>NZ_CP100437.1:0-5972859 GCF_024499525.1 Flavobacterium panici
ATGACTAAAACTGCTCAATCGGTATGGGAAAACTGTTTGTCTTTTATAAAGGACAATATTCAAGATCAGGCATACAAAACTTGGTTTGAACCAATCAAATCAGTTGAGCTAACCGACAACGCGTTATATATTCAAGTACCAAGTAAATTTTTCTACGAATGGCTCGAAGAGCATTACGTAAAATTATTGAAAGTTGCACTTACCAAAGAACTGGGAAAAAACGCAAAGTTACTCTATAAAATTAAAATGGAGAACACTTATGGAAATAAACAGCCGTTTACCGAGCAGCTGCCAAGTTCTAACAGAGTTCCTATGAAACCGCAAGAAGTTGACGCTCCGTTTAAAAACTTAAATCCTGAACTTAAGAATCCGTTTGTAATTCCTGGTATCAGAAATTTAAAAATTGAATCTCAGTTAAACCCTAATTACAGTTTTGATAATTTCCTTGAAGGAGATTCAAACCGTTTAGCCCGTTCTGCAGGTATGGCTGTTGCCAACAAACCTGGAGGAACTTCATTTAATCCGTTATTGATTTTTGGAGGAGTTGGTTTAGGAAAAACACACTTAGCGCATGCTATTGGTGTTGAAGTAAAAGACAAATATCCTGAAAAAACGGTTTTATATATTTCTGCCGAGATTTTCACACAACAATATATTGATTCGGTTAAAAAGAATAATCGTAACGATTTCATTCACTTTTATCAATTAATCGACGTTTTAATTATTGATGATGTTCAGTTTTTATCTGGAAAATCAGGAACTCAGGACGTATTTTTCCACATTTTTAACTATTTGCATCAAAACGGAAAACAGGTAATTTTAACTTCTGATAAAGCTCCTGTAGATATGCAGGATATTGAACAGCGTTTATTATCTCGTTTCAAATGGGGATTGTCTGCAGAATTGCACCAGCCTGATTATGAAACCCGTATCTCGATCTTAAAAAACATTTTATATCGCGATGGTGTTGATATGCCGGAAGACATTTTAGAGTATGTTGCACGGAATATCAAGTCTAACGTAAGAGAATTAGAAGGTGCAATTATTTCGTTAATTGCTCAGTCTTCTTTCAATAAAAAAGAAGTTACGATTGAATTAGCGAAAAGTGTAGTTGAGAAATTTGTTAAAAACGTAAAGAGAGAAATCTCTATTGATTATATCCAAAAAATTGTGTCTGATTATTTTCAGCTGGATATTGAAACTCTTCAATCTAAAACCAGAAAAAGACACGTTGTTCAGGCAAGACAATTGGCTATGTTTTTTGCAAAGAAATTTACAAAAGCTTCTTTGGCAAACATTGGTTCACAAATTGGAGACCGCGATCACGCTACCGTTTTACATGCTTGTAAAACCGTTGATAATTTAGTTTCTACAGACAAGCAGTTCAAAAAATTTGTCGAAGACATCAACAAAAAACTAACGCTATAAACGCGAATCATGCCAGTAAAAGTTTTAATGGTTTGTTTAGGAAATATTTGCAGATCTCCTTTAGCAGAAGGAATTTTAGCATCAAAATTACCTAAAGATAAATTTATTGTTGATTCTGCCGGAACAGGATCATGGCATATTGGTCACGCTCCAGACAAACGTTCGATTGCTGTTGCCCAAAAAAACGGTTTATGCATTGACGGTCAAAAAGGAAGACAATTTAAAACTTCAGATTTTGACGAATTCGATTACATCTACGTTATGGACAGTTCTAATTTGCGTGACGTACTTCATCTTGCTAAAACTCCTGAACATAAAAACAAAGTTCGTCTTATTTTGAACGAATTATTTCCAGACGAAAATGTAGATGTTCCGGATCCTTATTACGGAGCAGTTAACGGATTTGACAATGTATATCAAATGCTCGACGAAGTCTCTGAAATTATTGCACAAAAACTTATCGAAAAATATTCATAGCTAATTTGTATTTCAATTATACCTTAATATATAATTGAAATACATTTTTTGTTTTAATTTATAAAATATCTCAAAATGAAACTCCTAGGAAAACTATATTTAATTCCAACCACAATGGGCGAAAGCGATCCGATGGATGTTTTACCACAAACCGTAAGAAGAGCAATAGAACTTATTGACCACTATATTGTTGAGAATGATAAAACAGCCAGAAAATCTATAAAAGCAGTTTATCCTGAAAAAAAACAATCGGAATTGGTACTTTTTACCCTAAATAAAAGAACAGAACCAAGCGAACATTTAGATTTTATAAAACCTTTGTTAGAAGGAAAAAACATGGGATTAATGAGCGAAGCCGGATGTCCGGGCGTTGCTGATCCCGGTGCTGTCATTGTAAAACTGGCACATGAAAAAGGAATTCAGGTTGTGCCTTTAGTCGGCCCTTCTTCTATCCTATTGGCTATGATGGCTTCTGGAATGAACGGTCAGAGTTTTACTTTCAATGGTTATTTACCTATTGACAAAGACGAGAAAAAATCAGCATTGAGACATTTTGAGAAATTATCTCAGGATAAAAACCAATCGCAGATTTTTATTGAAACTCCTTACAGAAACAATAAATTGGTTGAAGATATTCTGCAAATTGTAAATCCATCTACACATTTATGTATTGCAACAGATATTACACTGCCTACAGAATTCATTAAAACGATGAAAATTTCGGATTGGAAAAAATTAAAAGTAGATTTACATAATCGACCGACGATTTTTATTATTCATAAAATGTAAACTCACTTTAAAACCATCATGATGAAAAAGTTTCTTCTTTTAATTTTAATTTGTTTTGTACAAAATACATTTGCTCAAACTCCAAAAACAAAAACTGACGATATTCTCACAATTGACGAACCTACTGATAAAGCTTACCCAGAAGGCGACGTTCCTAATGATGATTATAGTGTTTATAATACTGCTGGAATAGATATCAAACCTGATTTCCCAGGAGGAATGATTGAATTTAATAAATTTGTTGAGAAGAATTTTAAAATTCCTGCAAGTAATCCAGAATTAAAAGGAAAAGTTTATGTCACTTTTGTCATAGAAAAAGATGGTTCTTTAAGCGATATTAGAATATTGAGAGATATTGGCTTCGAAACAGGAAGGGAAGCAATTCGTGTTTTAAAAATGTCTCCTAAATGGAGTCCTGGAAAACAAAACAATAAAAACGTTAGAGTTCTTTATTCTGCACCAATGTATGTAAATAGTTCTCCAAAATAATTACTCCAAGTTTTCCCCAAATCAAACTTTATCATGAGTAAACTCCCAAACGTAACCACAAGCATCTTCACGGTAATGTCAAAAATGGCAGCCGAATACAATGCGATAAATCTTTCGCAGGGATTTCCAAATTTTCCTGTTGATGAAAGATTAACGGATATTGTTGCGCGATTAGCAAAGGAAAATGTACATCAATATACGCCAATGGCAGGTTATCCTCCATTGATGAATAAAATTGCAACATTAACTCAGAGTTCTTATAACAGAACAATCAATCCTGATTTAGAACTTTTAGTTACGGCTGGCGCAACGCAGGGAATTTTTACTTCGATTTTAGCTTTGGTAAAAGAAAACGACGAAGTAATTATTCTCGATCCAAGTTATGATTCTTACGAATCTCCGGTTTTACTTTGCAAAGCAAAACCAGTTCGTGTGGCTCTAAACGACGATTACACGCCCAATTGGGAAACAATCGAAAAAGCCTGTTCGGATAAAAGCCGAATGATTATCATCAACAATCCGCATAATCCAACAGGAAAAATATTGAATGAAGCCGATTTTCTTCAGCTTGAAAAAATACTTTCAAAATATCCTAATATCATTGTTTTATCTGATGAAGTTTATGAATACATCACTTTTGAAGAAAAACATATTTCGGCACATACCAAAAACTTTCTTTTAGATCGTTGTATTATGGTTTCATCTTTCGGGAAATCATTTCATATTACTGGCTGGAAAATTGGCTATACCATTGCTCCCGAATATTTAATGAAGGAAATTAAAAAAGTACATCAGTTCTTGGTTTTCAGTGTCAACAGTATTTCACAATTTGCCATAAGTGAATATTTAGATGTTGTTGATGTTAATTTACTTGGGAAATTCTATCAGGAAAAAAGAGATTACTTTCAAAAACTTCTCAAAAACAGCAAATTTCAATTAAAACCATGCGAAGGAACTTATTTTCAGGTTGCTTCTTATGCTAATATTTCAGATGAAGATGATGTTACATTCTGCAAAAATCTAATCATCAATCATGGCGTTGCTGCGATTCCTATTTCAACTTTTTACTCCGATCATAAAGATCAAAAATTAATACGTTTTTGCTTTGCCAAAGACGATTTTACTTTAGAATCTGCCGCGAAAAAACTATGTGATATATAAAGTTTATCAAAATTTTATAACAATATTATGCGTGCATCCTATTTTTTTAATTAATATTGTAAAAAAAGAAAAGTATGAGCTATACAGATAAAATGTTACGTGACGACGCTTTAAAGGGAAAAGTCATTGTAGTTACAGGCGGCGGAAGCGGTTTAGGAAAAGCAATGACCAAATATTTTCTTGAATTAGGCGCACAAGTTGCCATAACTTCAAGAGATTTAGAAAAGCTGAAAACTACTGCGGCAGAGCTTGAAAGTGAAACTGGCGGAAAATGTTTACCGCTTCAATGTGACGTTCGTCATTATGAAGAAGTAGAAAACATGCTTCAGGAAACTTTAAAAGCTTTTGGAAAAGTAGATGTTCTTTTGAACAACGCAGCCGGAAATTTTATTTCTCCAACAGAACGTTTATCTGCAAATGCATTTGATACTGTTATAGATATCGTACTTAAAGGTTCTAAAAACTGTACGCTGGCTTTTGGAAAACACTGGATTGATACTAAACAAACATCGGCAACGATTTTAAATATTGTTACTACTTATGCCTGGACAGGATCTGCTTATGTGGTGCCAAGTGCGACTGCAAAAGCTGGAGTTTTAGCCATGACAAGAAGTCTTGCTGTAGAATGGGCAAAATACGGAATTCGTTCTAATGCGATTGCTCCGGGACCATTCCCTACTAAAGGGGCTTGGGACAGATTATTACCGGGAGATCTTTCTGAAAAGTTCGATATGGCAAAAAAAGTGCCGTTGAAACGTGTGGGAGATCATCAGGAATTAGCCAATTTAGCAGCTTATTTAGTGTCTGATTTTTCAGCTTATGTAAATGGTGATGTCATTACGATTGACGGCGGCGAATGGTTAAAAGGTGCCGGACAATTCAATTTATTAGAAGCAATTCCAGAAGAACTTTGGGATCAGCTTGAAATGATGATTAAAGCAAAGAAGAACAAATAATTACAAGTGCTTACTAAATTCAGAATATTTTATTAAAACTATACTGATTGCACCAAATCCCGAAGGTTTACTTTCGGGATTTTTTATTTTTTCACCATATAAGTGATATAAGTTCAATTAAGCAGTGGTTTGTTTAAACATCTGCTAGCTTAAATTTACTTACATTACTTATATGGTTAAATTACATTATATGTTTAGCAATTCAGTTTAATTATTATTTTTGCCAAACAAATATCAAACAAAAATTTTATGCTCATTATTGGAATTGCAGGAGGAACAGGAAGTGGAAAAACAACGGTAGTACACCAAATCATGAACGAATTACCAGACACTGAAGTGGGTGTAATTTCTCAGGATTCGTACTATAAACAAACCGATAATTTATCATTTGACGAAAGAGCATTAATTAATTTTGATCATCCGCGTGCAATCGATTTTGAATTATTGGTAAGACATCTTAAAGCTTTAAAAGCGGGAGAAACTATCGATCAGCCGGTTTATTCTTTTATTCAGCATAACAGAACTGATGATACGGTTTCAACTCATCCAAGAAAAGTAATGATTGTTGAAGGTATTTTAATTTTGACAAATCCGGAATTGCGTGAACTTTTTGATATCAAAATTTTCGTTCATGCAGATTCAGATGAAAGATTAATTCGTCGTTTAAAAAGAGATATTTCAGAACGCGGACGTGATATCGACGAGGTTTTAAACCGTTATCAAAACACGTTAAAACCTATGCATGAGCAATTTATCGAGCCTTCAAAAGCATTTGCAGATATTATTATCCCAAATGATAAATACAATACGGTAGCAATTGATGTAGTTCGCGCTGTAATTAATCAGAGAATTTCATAATTTTTATCGTAAATTTAAACCATAATAATTAGGAGCTGATCCCGCTATACGTTTCAAACGAAGTTCACTGAACTCCGATTGAAATAAAAATTAAGTGAAGTAATCTTTTGTGTCTCGTTAAAGAAACGAGACACAAAAGGATTTTCACTTCTATCGGGGCTAAAAAGACCAATCAAATTCAAAAGAAATAACAGGTTTATAAAAATGAAAATAAAAAATCCATATAAAGACAAAAAGTGGTTCAAATATCTAGGCAATAAATACGTCTGGGTTTTGCTGTTTTTTGTAATCTGGATGTTGTTTTTAGACAATTACTCCTATTTTGATCATCGCTTTTTAGACGGACAGATCAATGAATTACAAGACAATAAAAAATATTATCAGGAAGAAATAAAGAAAGATCAGGAACAGATCAAACAACTTAAAAATCCTGAACAAATAGAAAAATATGCTCGCGAAAAGTACTTTATGAAAAAAGACAGCGAAGATATTTACATCATCCAGTTTGAAGGAGATACCATTCAAGATAAAGAATAAACACAAAAAATACTAAATGGCCACTAACCTATTCGACGATTTTAATCCGATTTCATCCAAACAATGGAAACAAAAAATTCAGTTTGAATTAGATGGAGCCGATTATAACCAAACCGTAATTTGGAGTTCTCCAGAAGATATTCAGGTAAAACCTTTTTATCACAGCGACGAATTTACCAAAAGTGCTGCTGTTCACACTCAGGCTTCAGAATTTAAAATCTGTCAAAACATATTTGTTCATGATGTTGAAAAATCTATCAGCAGAGCAATAAATACGATTGAAAGAGGTGCCGAAAGTTTACGTTTTACGATCCAGAACGAAAATACCGACATTCAAAAATTATTAGAAAATCTTCCTTTAGAAAATAGAACTGTTTATTTTCATTTGAGTTTTCTCTCAATCGATTTCGTAAAAAAACTGGACGCTATTTCTACGCAAAAAAGCGCAACTTTTTATTGCAATCTTGATCCAATTGGACAATTAGCACGCGACGGAAACTGGTTTACAACATCGGATAAAAATAATTTTGAAACGCTTGAAAAAATTTCAAACCAAACCAAACTTCCATTTCTTAGTGTAGATTTAGGTTTGTATCAAAATTCAGGAGCTAATATCACCCAGCAAATTGCCTACAGTTTAGCACATGCTAATGAATATTTAAACCGTTTCTCAACTTCAACAAAACCAATCGTTTTTGAAATAGCTGTTGGAACTAATTACTTTTTTGAAATTGCAAAACTTCGTGCTTTACGAATGCTTTTCAAATTAATTGCTGCAGAATACAATCCTGATTTAGATTGTCATTTTTTAGTTACGCCAACCAAACGAAATAAAACTATTTACGATTATAATGTCAATATGCTTCGTACCACAACCGAATGTATGTCTGCAATTTTAGGCGGAGCCGATGCTGTTGCGAATTTACCTTACGATGCTTTATATCACAAGGACAACGAATTTGGAGATAGAATTGCACGAAATCAGCTTTTAGTTTTAAAACACGAAAGTTATTTTGACAAAGTCGATAATCCTGCCGATGGAAGTTATTACATTGAAAGTTTAACGATGCAATTGGCAGAAAAAAGTTTAAACTTATTTAAAGATATTGAAGCTGACGGAGGTTTCCTTAAACTTTTAAACGACGGAACGATAAAAAAGAAAATTCAGGAAAGTGCCGCTAAAGAACAGGAATTATTCGATTCTAAAAAAGAAGTTTTATTAGGCACTAATAAATATCCAAACAAAGAAGACAGAATGAAACATGATTTAGAATTGTTTCCTTTTGTAAAAATCAAACCGAGAAAAACATTAATTACACCAATTATAGAGAAGAGATTAGCTGAAAAATTGGAACAAGAGCGTTTAGAATCTGAAGAATGATATGAAAAAAATTGCCATACTTATTTTGCTTGTGAGCTCACAAGTAATGCTTGCCCAAGCTAAAATTTACACTGAGGAAGAAGTTGATAACAATCCGGTTTTCCCAGGCGGATGGAACGAATGGGTTGATTTTGTTCAAAAAAACATGCAATGGGCACCAGAAAAAAAAGGAGCCCAACACATTCAAGTAGAGTTTACGGTACAAAAAAATGGTGCAATTACCGATATTAAGATAATTAATCCAAAACCAACTGTAAACGAAAAAGAGGCATTACGTGTTATGGCATTAAGCCCGAAATGGTCTCCGGCAACCTTGGCAGGAAAAACTGTTCCGTGTCGTCTGAAGAGAGGCATGTACAATCCTTGGGCTGATGAAGAAGGTGGTATAAGTGCGCTTACTGTAGATGAACCAAGTCCTACGACTACAATAATCCCTGACGATGACAATTTGATTTACAATACGGCTGGTATAGAAGTAAAACCTAACTTCCCGGGAGGATTGGAAAAATTCTATCAGTTTTTCAACAACAACTTCCAAATACCTGATGAAGAAGGTTTAAAAGGAAAGATTTACGCAACTTTCGTCGTAGAGAAAGATGGCACCTTATCGGAAATAAAGATTCTTCGTGACATTGGGTACGGAACAGGCAAGGAATGTATTCGTGTGCTTAAGCTCTCACCTAAATGGATTCCAGGAAAACAAAATGGAAAAATAGTACGGGTACTGTATTCAATGCCATTTCCAATATCTGAAATTAAACCTGAGCCTGTAAAAAAATAATTATGTCGAGAAAGAACATTCAACATATTAAGATAGATAAGCCAGAAAAAAGAGAAAATAAGCAAGAAACTAATAGCTTCCTTACTGCTGAAGGAATTGCTATAAAACAATCATATTCTGAAAAAGATATAGAGGATTTAGAGTTTCTGGATTTCGGAGCTGGCTTTACACCCAATTTACGCGGACCTTACGCTACAATGTATGTTCGTCGTCCGTGGACGATTCGTCAGTACGCTGGATTTTCGACTGCAGAAGAAAGTAATGCTTTTTACAGACGAAATCTTGCTGCAGGTCAAAAAGGACTTTCAATAGCTTTTGATTTACCAACGCATCGCGGTTACGACTCAGATCATGAAAGAGTTGTTGGCGATGTAGGGAAAGCGGGAGTAGCGATCGATTCTGTTGAAGATATGAAAGTATTGTTTGATCAGATTCCGCTTGATGAAATGTCAGTATCCATGACCATGAACGGTGCCGTTTTACCCATTATGGCATTTTATATTGTGGCAGCCGAAGAGCAAGGTGTTGAATTAAACAAACTTTCGGGAACTATCCAGAATGATATTTTGAAGGAATTCATGGTGCGTAATACTTATATTTATCCGCCAACCCCGTCAATGAAAATCATTGCCGATATATTTGAATTTACGAGCAAAAAAATGCCGAAGTTCAATTCTATCTCTATTTCAGGATATCATATGCAGGAAGCCGGAGCAACGGCTGATATTGAATTGGCTTATACTTTAGCAGATGGTTTAGAATATATTCGAACTGGATTATCGACTGGAATGACAATTGATGAATTTGCTCCACGCCTTTCTTTCTTTTGGGCAATTGGAATGAATCATTTTATGGAAATTGCAAAAATGAGAGCCGGCCGAATGATTTGGGCAAAACTATTACAGCAGTTTAATCCGAAAAGTGATAAATCATTAGCCTTAAGAACGCATTGCCAAACCAGCGGCTGGAGTTTAACAGAACAAGATCCGTTTAATAATGTAGCCCGAACTTGTATTGAAGCTACTGCAGCAGCATTTGGCGGAACACAGTCTTTGCACACCAACGCACTCGATGAAGCAATTGCTTTGCCAACTGACTTTTCGGCGAGAATTGCACGAAATACACAGATTTATTTACAGGAAGAAACCAAAATTACCAAAACAGTTGATCCATGGGGCGGTAGTTATTATGTAGAATCTTTGACCAATGAAATTTTAGAAAGTACCTGGAAATTAATTGAAGAGGTTGAAGAATTGGGAGGCATGACAAAAGCAATTGAAGCCGGAATTCCGAAACTTCGAATTGAAGAAGCAGCAGCAAGAAAGCAAGCGCGAATTGACAGCGGGCAGGATATTATTGTTGGTGTAAATAAATTTAGATTAGAGAAAGAAGATCCGCTGCATATTTTAGATGTTGATAACCAAATGGTTCGTAAACAGCAAATAGAGCAGCTTGAAAATATTAAAGCAAAAAGAGATACTGAAAAAGTAAATCAATCACTGGAAAAATTAATTCATTGTGCTAAAACCGGAGAAGGAAACTTGTTAGAAATCGCTGTTGAAGCTGCCAGAAACAGAGCAACATTAGGCGAAATAAGTGATGCTCTTGAAACTATTTTCGGAAGGTTTAAAGCGCAAATTAAATCATTTAGCGGTGTGTATAGTGCAGCAATAAAAAATGACGAGAATTTTGAAAAAGCAAAACAGTTAGCAGATGCTTTTGCAAAACAAGAAGGAAGACGCCCAAGAATTATGATTGCAAAAATGGGGCAAGACGGTCATGATCGCGGTGCAAAAGTTGTAGCAACCGGTTATGCCGATGTAGGTTTTGATGTTGATATAGGCCCATTATTTCAAACTCCGGCCGAAGCGGCAAAACAAGCTGTAGAAAATGATGTTCATATTTTAGGCGTTTCATCACTTGCTGCGGGACATAAAACATTGGTTCCTCAAGTTATTGAAGAACTTAAAAAACATGATCGCGAAGATATTATGGTAATAGTTGGCGGCGTAATTCCTGCACAGGACTATCAATTTTTATTTGATGCAGGCGCTGCAGCTGTGTTTGGGCCGGGAACTAAAATAAGTGAAGCGGCTATTAAAATTTTAGAAATCTTAATTGACTAAAATATTCAAAAAAAAATCCCGAATTATCATTCGGGATTTTTTTTAGTTTTTAATCGTTTATTGTCGCATTACTGTCTGCTTCAATAAAAGAAAGGTCATAGCCGGCAAAATCTCGCATATAACTTTTTAAAGAAGTTCCGAAAGCATCTCTAAAATGCCTGTTTCCCCCATGTTTAAAAAAGTTTTTTACTGATCCTGCACCTCCTAGATGTGCAGCTGCTAAAATACCAGATTCAGTAATTTCAACACCATTAATAACTTTTCCTTCGTACTTTTCGATTTCATTACGCAAAATCCATTTGTTTTTGGATAATAACGCAACAAAAGCTTTTTCTTGTAATGCCGGATCTGTTAAGAAGTCTTTTTCATTTCTGACTCCAATGGCGCGTAATGCTTTTGAACCAAATTGATATTTTCCCATGTAACCCAGTGAATTTACCATTCGGTATTTTCCCTGTGATTCTTTGAAAGCTACTGCTTCTTTAAAACCGATAAGATGATTTCCAGTGTATGGGACGTTTAGATTTACTTTAGGATAATCATCCTTTTCTAAAGATGGAAAAATGTATTCTGATCCATCTGTTTTTTCTGTTAGAAACCACGGTTTGGTTTCGACACTAAAGGGTTTAAAACCCAAACTTAAAAATGTAATAATAACGATTAAACTCGCATAAAAATACCACTTCTTTATCATAAATTGTTTTTCTTCAAAACGCTGTCACCTTTTTGAAATTTCTACGGTGCAAAGGTAATGAAAAACAAAAAAATCTGATATTCAGTAGTTTAACCGAAATTAAAAATAGAGTGCATGTGCTTTGAAGCCTTTATTGGCGGAGTATTCGAGAGTTGGCGCCGGAATTTTTATCGTATTAAAAACAGAAAAAATAGTTTTCAAAAAATGCGATTTTGTGTCAATTTTAGCTAAATTCACATCAAATGAAAGAAAAAACTGACGATATCTTTCTGGATTTTCGACCGAAATTGGAATATCGTTCTGAACATTTCCGGAAATCATTCCTTCGGCTCCATATCCAAAAGCAACATTCAGCCACTTCGGAATTTTGCTCTCTTTTACAAAAGAATAAACATTGACAGAAAGCCAATAAGTTTGTCCGTTATAATCTTTTAAAATCTGCTCATTTAATGATTTCCCTAAAAGATTTGGGCGCATACTCGCATATTGCGTGGTATGAAACGAAAATTTTGGAGTGATACGCTGTTCTTTCCACAATAATTCCTGAGAAACATATAAACCTGTTCCGGTAGCATTCGCAATAATATCACCCGGAGAAGCTCCCCATTGTGATGAATATCCGTCTAAAACTTCAACCGTAGTTAAGAAAGCAAAACCTAAACCTGCACCGTAAATTAATTGCTTTTTTTGATCTGCACCGCTCCAGTTCAGCATTTCGGCACCAAATCTTCCTAAATGATAAGCAGAATACATATGTCCTACTTTATCCATTTGAAGCCATTCGTTGTTATCATTTATAAAATGAAACTTTGATCTTGGATAATCGGCATACCAAATTTGATTTAAACCCAGTAAAGTAGCCGAAGCCAAAGCAGTCTCAGTTACTATTACTGTGTTTTGTCTTTTTTTATTTAAGGTATCCGATGGAGTTAAAAAGCTTTCAATCTTACTTTGAGAAAAAGATTGAAAGCTTAGTATAAATAAAACCGATAATAAAAGGTATTCTTTTAAATTCAAAACTATCTTGTTACGCCTTGACTAGCAATCCAGTCTGAATATTTTTTTGCATTTTTTGTGTGCTCTGCATAATTTGAAGCAAATTCATGGTACCCAAAACGATCAACGCTTGCACAAAAATATATGTAATCGTTTTTCTCTGGATTTAAAACTGCTTCAAGTGCTGTAATATCTGCCATAGCAATTGGTCCCGGAGGAAGGCCGATATTAACGTAAGTATTGTATGGAGACTTCATAACCAAATCATTATAAAAAACTCGTTTTATAACCTGATCAAAATTATTGTCTCTTAATTTTAAAGCATAAATTACAGTTGGATCTGCCTGTAAGGGCATTTCTAAACGTAAACGGTTTAAGTAAACACCTGCAATACGAGGTCTTTCGTCTTTTTTAACTGATTCTTTGTGAACAATAGAAGCCAAAATAGAAACCTGAACCGGAGTTAGACCTTGTTTTTTTGCTTCTTCAATTCTTTTATCTGTCCAAAAATTATGATATTCCTTGATCATTTTATCACGGAATTTTTCTGCAGATGTGTTCCAATATACTTCATATGTATTTGGAATAAACATAGCGAAAACATTTTCTTCATTAAATCCGTTTTCTGCTAAAAATTCGGGATCTTTAAAAGCTTTCATTAAAGATAAACTGTCTGCTTCGATTTCAGAACCAACTCTTCCTGCAAAATTTTCCAGGCGTTCCTGATTGTTAAAAGCTAATTTAACCGGAACATTTGAACGCATTGCACGAACTAAGTCAATGTTATTCATATCTTTTTTCAAAAGAAAACGTCCTGATTTTACATTTTCAGGATAACTTCTTTTACTGGCAACCAGTTCAAAATTGTCAAAGTTTTTGATATATGGTTCTAATATTTTTTTTACATCGGTATAATTTGCCCCGGTTGGAACATAAACGTAAACTTCTTTTTCTTCAAATTTTGTATTGGCACTAAAAATTTGGCTGATTAAAATAAAACCGTAAATCAGTAAAACAGAAATTACGGCTACAGCAGCTAGTGTGATTATTTTTTTTAATTTCAAAGCTATTAGTTTAAATGTTTTTATTGATTAACTGAAAGATTGCTTCGTCTTGATAGTGGTTATTTAGCAAAATCCAGTCTTTTTTAATTCCTATTTTCTCAAAACCAAATTTAGTAAAAAGAGCTATACTTGCTTCATTATTTGTACTAATATTTGCATAAAGCTGATGCAGATTTAAATTAAAAAAAGAATATTTAATTAGAAGTTCTAATGCCTCAGAACCAATATTTTGTCTTCTGTTTTTATTTTTTTGAATGACAATACCAACTCCTGCCCTGTTATTCCTTGGATCAAATTCAAATAAATCGATCAATCCAATCGCCGGAAAATCTTCGTCCTGACAAATTGCCAAGCGTAATTGTTTGGCTTCATAAATATCCTGTTGTGCATTTTCAAGATATTGACGAATCAAAAACCGACTATATGGCGTATTGGTATTGCTGACTTCCCAAATGCTTTGATCATTTTCCATCGAATGCACAAACCCTAAATCTTCAGGTTCTAGTGCACGCAGATAAATGGTTTCGCCTTTGAGTGTGATCATTTTGCAATTTTAGATTTTAGATTGTTGATTTTAGATTGTCAATCTTGGAATTTGGATTTTAGAATTTGGAATTTTATATTTCTATAGTTCCTTTGAAAACAAATTTCGCTGGGCCGGTTAGGAAAACATTGGTAAAATGATCTCCTAATTTATCGAAAGAAACAACTAATTTTCCTCCTTCAACATTTAAGTTGATTGAAGTTTTATCTGTTTGTCCAATTGCATTCATGGCGATTGCTACGGCTGTTGCTCCGGTTCCGCAGGCTAAAGTTTCGTCTTCAACTCCTCTTTCATAAGTACGAAGAGAGAAAGTATCATCATCTACTTTTTTCACAAAATTAACGTTGCTTCCTTTTTCTCCGTATAAATCTCCGTAACGAATCGCTGCTCCGTTTTCTTTTACATTATAATGTTCTAAATCGTCAACAATTTGTACGTGATGTGGTGATCCTGTATCTAAAAAAGTATAAGAGTCATTTTTTTGCACTTTATCAACATCAATCATTTGAAGTGAAACAATCGCATCATCTCCTACTGATGCATGGTGTAAACCATCTGTAGCAATAAAAGTAGTTTTATCGTCGATAACTCCCAATTGATTTGCAAAAGCTACCAAACAGCGTCCGCCATTTCCACACATTGAACTTTGGTTTCCGTCTGAATTATAGTAAACCATTCTAAAGTCAGTTTCAGAGTCATTTTCTAACAAAATTAATCCGTCAGCTCCAATTCCGAAACGTCTGTCGCACAAGCGTTCAATCAACTTTACATCTTCTTTTGGAAAGAAATTAGATCTGTTGTCGATCATTACAAAATCGTTGCCTGTACCTTGATATTTATAAAATTCTACTTCCATTTTTTATTCATTAAGAAATACAAAAGTACGAAGAATCTATGAAGATTAATTAATGAAATGTTAATCAATGTTAAAGAGAGTTAAACCATTTTTTCAAATAATTTTTTGGCATAATTTTACGTTATAAATGTTAAAAACAAATCCCTAAATAACTCAAAACATAAATGCAATATGAAAAGATTTTCAACCTTATTTCTAGTTTCACTACTAAGCGGTGCTACTACACTTGGTGCTTATAAGTTATTATTTGACGGCAGTGATTCTTTTTTTGGAAAAGGAAACTCTGTTGTTACCTTGGCTCCTAATTTATACGGAAGAACCGTTGGATTACCTGGTGAAGCAGTTGATTTTACAGAAGCTGCAGATAAAACAATTCACACTGTTGTTCACGTAAAAAATGTTTCGAGAAGAACTGTCAGTAATCCTATGATGGAATTTTTCTACGGTTATGGCGGACAACAGCAGCAAGAGCAAGTAGGAACCGGATCTGGTGTTATTATTTCTGAAGATGGATATATCGTAACAAACAATCACGTTATTAAAGATGCATCTGAAATTGAAATCACTTTGAACAATAAAAAATCGTACAAAGCAAAATTAGTTGGTACAGATTCTAAAATGGACATTGCCTTATTAAAAATAAGTGCTGATGAAAAATTACCTTATACTGCTTTTGCAAACTCTGATTCTGTAAAAATTGGAGAATGGGTTTTGGCAGTGGGAAATCCGTATAATTTAACTTCAACAGTTACTGCCGGAATTGTTTCGGCGAAAGCCAGAAATTTAGACCAAAGCGGTATTCAATCTTTCATTCAAACTGATGCAGCTGTAAATCCAGGAAATTCTGGAGGTGCATTAGTAAATACAAGAGGTGAATTAATTGGAATTAATACAATGATTTCGTCTATGACAGGATCATATGTTGGATATTCTTTTGCAGTTCCGTCAAATATCGCTCGAAAAATTATTGAGGATATTATGGAATATGGAAATGTTCAAAGAGGAATCCTGGGTGTTGAAGGCGGTGAATTAAACAGTACAGCTTCAAAAGAATTAGGAATTACTGAAACACAAGGTTTCTACATTAATAAAGTTTCTAAAAATTCTGGTGCCGAAAAAGCAGGTCTTACTAAAGGTGATATTATTGTAAAACTGGACGAGCAAAACATTGCAACTTTTGCTGATCTTTCAGGTTACATCAATACAAAACGCCCAAATGACGTTGTAAAAGTAACTTATATTAAAGATGGAAAAACGAAAACTGTTCCAGTTACTTTAAGTAAAAATGAATTTTTCAGCACTGAATTTAAAGGAATTGAATTAGAAAATATTGATGCTGCCGATAAAAAGAAATTCAAAATTGATTATGGTGTAAAAATCAAAAACATCACCAATGAGAATTTAATGCAGTATCAAAATGAATTACAGGGAAACATTATTTTGAGCATCGATAACGTAAAAGCAACAAATGTTGAAACTGTTTCTAAACTTTTAAATAAAAAAGATGAAGGACAAAGTGTACGCATCGAAATGATCAATAAAAACGGTGAAATATTTAGAATTATTATTTAGTCTCAGTTTACAGTCACAGTATTCAGTTCTTGGAAACTGTAAACTGTGACTGCGACTGAAAACTTTAAAAAAGCCATCTTAAGAAATTAAGGTGGCTTTTTTTGTTTTGAAAAATAAATGCTAAAATAGTTTACGAAATCGATTGAAATGGATACTTTTGCGCCAAATTATAAAATAAGTGAGTGTTTTATTATTTCAATTTAATCAATTATGAGCAAAAATTCTTTGTACCAAAAAGAGGTATCATTACAAGTCGACCGCAGAAGAGCTGGTGTCGAATTAATTAAAGTGATCAGTGATTTATGGTATGACAAATCCATAGAAATGGTTTTATTTAAAAATCAATTACTGGATAAAAATGTCAGCGATATTATCAATCTTCATCAATATGCGGGTGAATTTGTGGGTAAACCTATCACCATTTTCGATTCAGTCGAAATCGCAAAAGTTGTTTTGTCTTTAGATCTTCCGCCTGCGAAAATAGATCTTGGAAAATTAACTTACGAGTATCATTTAGAAGATGAGAAATATCCGGACGCGAGGTATTTTGTTATCGAAAAATTGAAAAAATCAAAAACTTCACAAGAAATTCAGCCTAAAGATGTTGTTCTTTATGGTTTTGGAAGAATCGGGCGTTTATTGGCCAGAGAATTAATGTCTAAAACCGGAAAAGGAAATCAATTGCGTTTGAGAGCGATTGTAACCCGAGATAAAAATGATGCTGTAACTTTAGAGAAACGTGCTTCTTTATTGCGTTACGATTCTATTCACGGGGATTTTCAAGGTTCTGTAATTGCAGATGCCAAAAACAATGCATTAATAATTAATGGAACTACGGTTCATATTATTTCAGCAAATTCTCCAGAAGAAATTGATTATACCGAATATGAAATTAATGATGCTTTAGTAATCGATAATACAGGAGCATTTACAACTGAAGAAGCTTTAAAAAGACATTTAACCTCAAATGGGGTTCATAAAGTTTTATTGACTGCTCCGGGAAAAGGTGTTCCAAATATTGTTCACGGAGTTAACCATAATGATTATAATCCAGATGAAAATAATATTTTCTCTGCGGCATCCTGCACAACAAATGCCATTACGCCAGTTTTAAAAGTTATTGAAGATACTTTGGGTGTTGTAAAAGGGCATTTAGAAACTATTCATTCTTATACCAACGATCAAAATTTGGTTGATAATATGCATAGAAAATACCGTCGCGGAAGAGCTGCTGCTTTAAATATGGTGATTACTGAAACTGGTGCGGGAAGTGCTGTTTCAAAAGCTTTACCATCTTTAGAAGGAAAATTAACTTCAAATGCTATTCGGGTTCCTGTTCCTAATGGTTCTTTAGTGGTTTTAAATTTAGAAGTTAAAAAAGCAACATCAATTACTGCTATCAATAAAATCATGAAAAAATATGCTCTTGAAGGAGAACTGGTAGAGCAAATTAAATATTCACTGAACAATGAATTGGTTTCATCTGATATTGTGGGAACTTCTGCTCCTTCAATCTATGACAGTAATGCCACTATTGTTTCGAAGGATGGGAAAAACATTGTACTCTACATTTGGTACGATAATGAATACGGTTATAGTCATCAAGTTATTCGTCTTGCAAAATATATTGCCAAGGTAAGACGTTATACTTATTATTAATTCAATCTAACTACTTACTTAAACCATCAAGTTTACTTGGTGGTTTTTGTTTTTTATTAAATAGGTAAAACGGTTGTACTCTTTACTTCAGATATTACAAAGACGGTATTTATAAGTGAAACTTCAGGTAAAACAGATAATTTTTTTTGATGAAAATGGTGATAGCTTTCCATATCTGGAATTATAATTTTAAGCATATAATCGAAGTTTCCAGAAACGTAATTGCATTCTACAACCTCAGGTAAATTTAAAATGGACTGATTAAATCCTTCTGAAGTATCATAAGTCTGTTTTGTAAGCGTAACCTGGCAGTAAACTGTTAAATTATTTCCGAGTTTTTTCTTGTCTAAAATCGTAACGTATTTTTCTATAATCCCATCTTTTTCAAGACGTTTCACCCGATCGTGAACCGGAGTTAAAGACAAATTTATTTTGTTTGCGATGTCTTTTAAAGTATAGTGCGCATCTTCCTGTAAAAGACGTAAGATTTTTTTGTCAATTTCATCTAAAGCCATAACGAAAACGTTTTATTAGAGTAGTATTTTTTAGTTTTTTTTTCTTTTTGAAGAATAAATTACGGGTCAAAACAGAATAATTTTCTGTAAAAGTAAAAAATAAAATAATATTTTCTTATTTATTAATCGGTAAACCATAATTTATTCTCTCTCTGTAGCTTTGTAAAACAAATTCAATAAAAAACAAAAAATATATCAAATGATAATAGGTGTTCCAAAAGAAATAAAAAACAACGAGAACAGAGTTGCTTTAACTCCTGCTGGTGTTTCTGAAATGAAAAAACATGGACATACAGTTTATGTACAAGCTACTGCTGGTTTAGGTAGTGGTTTTGCGGATGAAGAATATGCGCAAGCTGGTGCTGTAGTTTTACCAACTATTGAAGAAGTTTATGCAATTGCAGAAATGATCATCAAAGTTAAAGAACCAATTGCATCTGAATATGAATTAATCAAAAAAGATCAATTATTATTTACTTATTTCCACTTTGCTTCATCTGAGCCATTAACTCATGCAATGCTTGAAAAAGGTGCAGTTTGTTTAGCTTATGAAACTGTTGAAAAAACAGACCGCAGTTTACCATTATTAGTTCCAATGTCTGAAGTTGCTGGTCGTATGGCTATTCAGCAAGGAGCAAAATATCTTGAAAAACCATTAAAAGGAAGAGGAATTCTTTTAGGTGGTGTTCCAGGTGTTCCACCAGCAAAAGTATTAGTTTTAGGGGGAGGAATTGTTGGAACTCAAGCAGCAAAAATGGCTGCTGGTTTAGGAGCTCAGGTTACTATCATGGATTTAAGTTTGCCACGTTTACGTCAATTAGATGATATTATGCCAGCAAATGTAAATACAGAAATGTCTAACCACTATAATATTACAAGAGCAATTAAAGATGCTGACTTAATTGTTGGAGCAGTTTTAATTCCAGGAGCAAAAGCACCTCACTTAATTACACGTGATATGCTTAAATTAATGCGTCCGGGAACTGTTGTTGTTGACGTTGCAGTTGACCAAGGTGGATGTATCGAAACTTGTACTCCTACAACTCACGAAAACCCAACTTTTATTATTGACGATATCGTACACTATTGTGTTGCAAATATGCCAGGAGCTGTTCCTTATACATCTACTTTGGCTTTGACTAATGCTACTTTGCCTTATGCAGTACAATTAGCAAACAAAGGATGGGAAAAAGCGTGTGCAGAAAACGAAGAATTGAAAAAAGGTTTAAATATTGCTAACGGAAAAATCCTTTACAAAGGAGTTGCTGAAGCATGGAACCTTCCTTTTAATGAAGAATTAGTATTGGCAAACGCATAGTGCCAATATTATATAAGTGCTTACTAAGCAATAAAGTAAAAAGGCTTTTCGTAATGAAAAGCCTTTTTTTATGGCATAAAAAAAAACTGTCTTGAAAGACAGGTTTTTCCATTTATAGTTTATTTCTTTTCATCTAAAACTTCTTGCAATACTTTTGCTTCAGTTCCATTAGGGAAAGTAACTTTAATTTTTTGTGCAATTGTTGGTGCTATTTCTGTAATAGCCTTTTTATCGTAAGATTCTCCTTTTTTAATATGCCATCCGTAAAAAATAGCTGGAACATGAGTATCATAGCTATATATTGTACCATGTGAAGTTCCAGTAGTAGCATATTCGATATCTCCTGGTTTGTCAACAATTACAAGATCTCCATTTTGAGTTACATCATAACCTTTAGCCACAAAATTTAAAGAATAATCGTTTCCGGCATTGGCTAAAATTTCTTCTTCTGTATACACTTTTTTAACTTGTGGCTGAGAAATTAAAAACTCTTTAAAAGCTTGTTTAACTTTTGCCAATTCTAACCCTTTTTCTTTTATAATTTGTCTATTAAAGAAAACATTAAAATTTGAATAATTTTGAATCAAATCAACTCCAAAAGTCTTCGTAGAAAAATCCTGTAGACTCTTCTTAACATCTTTTGATGGATAATTGTCTACATTATATTTACGGTCTTTTAAATAGATTATATTCTCAGCACCTGCATGGTCAGCAGTTAAGAAAAGTAAATAATTCCCTTTTCCAACTGTTTTATCTAAATAAGCTAAGAAATCAGCAATCGTTTGATCTAATCTTAAATAAGTATCCTGAAGTTCCATAGATCTTGGCCCAAGTAAATGACCAACATAATCTGTAGAAGAAAAGCTAACCGTCAAAAAATCAGTAATATTATCTTTACCTAAGTTTTCTTTTTCGATTGCTCTTTTAGCAAAATCAGCAAGTAAATCGTTTCCATATGGAGTTGCACGAATTACTCCTGCGTCATTTTTCTCATACATTGATTTTAAATCATATGGAAAAACTGGAGCTGCACTTCCATATAATTTACCTTCATAAGGGTTATTGTCAGGAAGACTTTCATTGTATACAGAAGCTGGTTTGTATAAATCCCAACCTTTATTAATGTATTTGAGGTAATTTTTTTCGTTATTAAATTCTGACACCCATTCTGGTAATTTTTCTCCGTAAAAAGTACTAGAAATAAACGATCCGGTTTTACTGTACCAAAATGCCCAATTTGCAAAATGTCCAGCAGGAAGAATTGCACCACGGTCTTTAAGACTCATTCCAATAACTTTCCCATTAAAATTGGTAGCCATACGAACTTCGTCAGTAATTGTAGTACTTTGAAGATTTTTAGGAGACATTGCACCTTCTTCCGCAGTTCCGTCTCCAACAGTTTTTACACCAGCATCGTCTGTACAGTACATATCTTTACCAAGAGTTCTGCTAAACCATTCGTTACCAACAATTCCATGTGTAGCAGGTGTTGTCCCAGTATATATCGAAGCGTGTCCTGGCGCAGTGTAAGTTGGCATATAATTATAATGCATATTCTGGAAAACAAATCCATCATTCATTAATCTCTTAAAACCATTTGGGGAAAAATCATCTGAAAATCGATATAAATATTCCATTTTCATTTGATCAACTACTATACCTACGACTAATTTGGGACGTTGTTGCGCACTTAAATTTGTAATAACAAAAAGTGTCAACAGTAAAATACTTTTCTTCATGTTTAATAAATAATTTAAACACAAAAATACTCAATCCTATTTAAAACTTCTAAAGTATGAATGATGAAGAACAAACAATTGACTATAATTTAACAGTTTAATCTTTTAATCTAAGTAGCTTTTAGCAAACCTATACAAAACAAAAAACCCTATCCGGATTGGATAGGGTTTTTCAAAAGAAAGGCGACGACATACTCTCCCACAATACTGCAGTACCATCTGCGCAGGCGGGCTTAACTACTCTGTTCGGGATGGGAAGAGGTGAGCCCCGCCGCAATAACCACCTTAAGGTTGTTAGTCTAAAGTCACAAGTCTTAAAGTTGTAAAGTCTTTCGACTTTTGACTTTAATCTTTCGACTTAAAGACTGCCCGCGACGGGCAAATATTTTAACATACTGAGATAAAGAAAAATAAGTTTTTGTTTAGAAAGTTTCCTCCCCTCTCGTCTGGGACGAGAGGGGAAAAGGTTGTACATAAGCTTACGGATTATTAGTACTACTCGACTATGACATTACTGCCTTTACATCTATAGCCTATCAACGTGGTCATCTTCCACGATCCTTAAAAGAAATCTCATCTTGTGGTGGGTTTCGCGCTTATATGCTTTCAGCGCTTATCCCTTCCAAACGTAGCTACTCTGCGGTGCCCCTGGCGGGACAACAGATACACTAGAGGTTTGTCCAATTCGGTCCTCTCGTACTAGAATCAGATCCACTCAAATTTCTAACGCCCACAGTAGATAGAGACCGAACTGTCTCACGACGTTCTGAACCCAGCTCGCGTGCCACTTTAATGGGCGAACAGCCCAACCCTTGGGACCTTCTCCAGCCCCAGGATGTGACGAGCCGACATCGAGGTGCCAAACCCCCCCGTCGATATGAGCTCTTGGGGGAGATCAGCCTGTTATCCCCGGCGTACCTTTTATCCTTTGAGCGATGGCCCTTCCATGCGGAACCACCGGATCACTATGCTCTACTTTCGTACCTGATCGACCTGTATGTCTCTCAGTCAAGCTCCCTTATGCCATTGCACTCTACGCACGGTTACCAAGCGTACTGAGGGAACCTTTAGAAGCCTCCGTTACTCTTTTGGAGGCGACCACCCCAGTCAAACTACCCACCAAGCAATGTCCCCCGCAGCGCGGGGTTAGGCCTCAGATAAACAAAGGGTTGTATTTCAACAATGACTCCACAACGCCTGGCGACGCCGCTTCACAGTCTCCAACCTATCCTACACATCATTTATCCAAGGTCAATACTAAGCTATAGTAAAGGTGCACAGGGTCTTTTCGTCCCACTGCGGGTAAACGGCATCTTCACCGTTACTACAATTTCACCGAGCTCATGGCTGAGACAGTGTCCAGATCGTTACACCATTCGTGCAGGTCGGAACTTACCCGACAAGGAATTTCGCTACCTTAGGACCGTTATAGTTACGGCCGCCGTTTACTGGGGCTTCAATTCAATGCTTCTCCGAAGATAACATCTCCTCTTAACCTTCCAGCACCGGGCAGGTGTCAGGCCCTATACTTCATCTTACGATTTTGCAGAGCCCTGTGTTTTTGATAAACAGTCGCCTGGACCTCTTCACTGCGGCCCTGATTGCTCAGGGCGACCTTTCTCCCGAAGTTACAGGTCTATTTTGCCTAATTCCTTAGCCATGAATCTCTCGAGCACCTTAGGATTCTCTCCTCAACTACCTGTGTCGGTTTACGGTACTGGTACTAATTACCTGAAGTTTAGAGGTTTTTCTTGGAAGCCCTTAGGCGCACTATCTCTTTGTCCGAAGACTCCGAGTACTATCGTATTTCACCAGTCTCTGCGGATTTGCCTGCAGAGCCTATAGCTAGGTACTTTAACGAACTATTCCGTCAGTTCGCGGCGCTTTCATCACTCCGTCACCCCATCACAGTAATTAGTAGTACGGGAATATTAACCCGTTAGCCATCGACTGTCCCTTTCGGGTTCGCCTTAGGACCAGACTAACCCACAGCTGATTAGCATAGCTGTGGAAACCTTAGTTTTTCGGTGTGCGGGTTTCTCGCCCGCATTATCGTTACTTATGCCTACATTTTCTTTTCTAACCAGTCCAGCATACCTGACGATACACCTTCAACCCTGTTAGAATGCTCCCCTACCACTTACAGTAAACTGTAAATCCATAGCTTCGGTAATACACTTATGCCCGATTATTATCCATGCTCGTCCGCTCGACTAGTGAGCTGTTACGCACTCTTTAAATGAATGGCTGCTTCCAAGCCAACATCCTAGCTGTCTGGGCAGACAAACCTCGTTCTTTCAACTTAGTGTATATTTGGGGACCTTAGCTGATGGTCTGGGTTCTTTCCCTCTCGGACTTGGACCTTAGCACCCAAGCCCTCACTGCTGAGAAACATTATATAGCATTCGGAGTTTGTCAGGAATTGGTAGGCGGTGAAGCCCCCGCATCCAATCAGTAGCTCTACCTCTATATAACTTAATTCAGCGCTGCACCTAAATGCATTTCGGGGAGTACGAGCTATTTCCGAGTTTGATTGGCCTTTCACCCCTACCCACAGGTCATCCGAAGACTTTTCAACGTCAACCGGTTCGGACCTCCACTGTGTGTTACCACAGCTTCATCCTGCCCATGGGTAGATCACACGGTTTCGCGTCTAACACTACTGACTAAAGCGCCCTATTCAGACTCGCTTTCGCTGCGGATCCGTGGCTTAACCACTTAACCTCGCCAGCAGCGTTAACTCGTAGGCTCATTATGCAAAAGGCACGCCGTCACCCCACGAAAGGGCTCCGACCGCTTGTAAGCGTATGGTTTCAGGATCTATTTCACTCCGTTATTCACGGTTCTTTTCACCTTTCCCTCACGGTACTGGTTCACTATCGGTCTCTCAGGAGTATTTAGCCTTAGCGGATGGTCCCGCCAAATTCAGACAGGGTTTCACGTGCCCCGCCCTACTCAGGATACCACTATCTATTACATTTATTACCCATACGGGACTATCACCCTCTATGGTGTCACTTTCCAGTAACTTCCGGTTCTGCATGCATAAAATCTCGTGGTCCTACAACCCCAGCATTGCCGTAACAACACTGGTTTGGGCTAATCCGCGTTCGCTCGCCACTACTTACGGAATCACTTTTGTTTTCTTCTCCTCCGCCTACTTAGATGTTTCAGTTCAGCGGGTTTGCCCACCTATCGGTGTACTATGTCTTCAACATAGTGGGTTGCCCCATTCGGGTATCTGCGGATCAATCAATGTGTGCTTGTCCCCGCAGCTTTTCGCAGCTTATCACGCCCTTCATCGCCTCTGAGAGCCTAGGCATCCCCCATACGCCCTTATTTTGCTTATTGTACCAATCTCGTTCTTAAAACGAGACCTTTTTTTTTGTTTTTTACAATAAATCGTAAAAAACGCTTTCTACTTTCTTATTATTTTCTTATCTCAATATGTCAATGAACTTTTATTATCTATCTTTACAGATAATCAGTGGAGAATAACGGAGTCGAACCGTTGACCTCCTGCGTGCAAGGCAGGCGCTCTAGCCAGCTGAGCTAATCCCCCATTTTTTAGTTGTCAGTTAACAGTTTTCAGTTAACAGTACTTAAAACGGTTACTCAACCTCTAAAATTTCCTTTTTTCTAAGTTTCAGTCTTTTTAATTTGTTCTTGTTTCTTATAATTTACAATTCATAATTTATAATTAACAATTCTTAAAAAGTAGTCCCGGGCAGACTCGAACTGCCGACCCCTACATTATCAGTGTAGTACTCTAACCAGCTGAGCTACGAGACTCTGTTTTACTTAAAAATTTATTATTTGAACTAACAGCAAGAGTAATATAATCCTCGATTCAAAACCAACAGGTTTCGCATCTTTTTTCCCCAGCGTGCATATAGCTAACACTAAGGCTCTAGAAAGGAGGTGTTCCAGCCGCACCTTCCGGTACGGCTACCTTGTTACGACTTAGCCCTAGTTACCAGTTTTACCCTAGGCAGCTCCTTGCGGTCACCGACTTCAGGCACCCCCAGCTTCCATGGCTTGACGGGCGGTGTGTACAAGGCCCGGGAACGTATTCACCGGATCATGGCTGATATCCGATTACTAGCGATTCCAGCTTCACGGAGTCGAGTTGCAGACTCCGATCCGAACTGTGACCGGTTTTATAGATTCGCTCCTGGTCACCCAGTGGCTGCTCTCTGTACCGGCCATTGTAGCACGTGTGTAGCCCAAGGCGTAAGGGCCGTGATGATTTGACGTCATCCCCACCTTCCTCACAGTTTGCACTGGCAGTCTTGTTAGAGTTCCCGACATGACTCGCTGGCAACTAACAACAGGGGTTGCGCTCGTTATAGGACTTAACCTGACACCTCACGGCACGAGCTGACGACAACCATGCAGCACCTTGTAAATTGTCTTGCGAAAGTTCTGTTTCCAAAACGGTCAATCTACATTTAAGCCTTGGTAAGGTTCCTCGCGTATCATCGAATTAAACCACATGCTCCACCGCTTGTGCGGGCCCCCGTCAATTCCTTTGAGTTTCATTCTTGCGAACGTACTCCCCAGGTGGGATACTTATCACTTTCGCTTAGCCACTGAAATTGCTCCCAACAGCTAGTATCCATCGTTTACGGCGTGGACTACCAGGGTATCTAATCCTGTTCGCTCCCCACGCTTTCGTCCATCAGCGTCAATCAACTGGTAGTAACCTGCCTTCGCAATTGGTATTCCATGTAATATCTAAGCATTTCACCGCTACACTACATATTCTAGTTACTTCCCAGTAATTCAAGTTCAGCAGTATCAATGGCCGTTCCACCGTTGAGCGATGGGCTTTCACCACTGACTTACTAAACCGCCTACGGACCCTTTAAACCCAATGATTCCGGATAACGCTTGGATCCTCCGTATTACCGCGGCTGCTGGCACGGAGTTAGCCGATCCTTATTCTTACGATACCGTCAAGTCCCGACACGTCGGGATGTTTCTTCTCGTACAAAAGCAGTTTACAATCCATAGGACCGTCATCCTGCACGCGGCATGGCTGGATCAGGCTTGCGCCCATTGTCCAATATTCCTCACTGCTGCCTCCCGTAGGAGTCTGGTCCGTGTCTCAGTACCAGTGTGGGGGATCTCCCTCTCAGGACCCCTACCCATCGTTGCCTTGGTAAGCCGTTACCTTACCAACTAGCTAATGGGACGCATGCTCATCTTTCACCGTTGTGACTTTAATTATAAAGTGATGCCACTCCATAATACTATGAGGTATTAATCCAAATTTCTCTGGGCTATCCCTCTGTGAAAGGCAGATTGCATACGCGTTACGCACCCGTGCGCCGGTCTCAAGCACCGAAGTGCTCTACCCCTCGACTTGCATGTGTTAAGCCTGCCGCTAGCGTTCATCCTGAGCCAGGATCAAACTCTTCATCGTATATTTTAATATTATTATTCGATGCTTACTCTAGTGGTTCTTTTCAAATCTTACGATTCTATTACTCTTATTCTTTTGTTCCGATTTGCATCGGAACGGCTGTCAATTCAATATGTCTACGAACGTGTCTTCTTTTTATCTTCGCTTGTGTTTCAAAGCGGGTGCAAAACTAAAACTTCTTTTTGTTTCTCGCAAGAAAAATTTAAAAAAAATTTGAAACTTTTTTTTCGTTTCCTTTTTCTTAATTTTTCTTCCAGTCTCTCAATGAACTTCCGTGTTTTGCGGGGTGCAAATGTAAAAGCATTTTTCAAATCTCACAAGCTTTTTCTAATCTTTTTTCTGAAAAATTTTTCAGTTTTGATTTCTTCTCTTGTCAGTCTTTCAGTGAACGTCTTTCGTTGTTGCGGGTGCAAAAGTAGAACCTTTATTTACATTTACAAGCCTTTTTTTTATATTTTTTCCATCTTTTTTATAAGTCGCTGGTATCTTGCTTTTTACAAGGTAAAGTTTTTTTCGTGGTTTTATCTTTATTGGGGATTTTGGCGGTTTGGCTTCGCTCTGCCTGATTCTGCCGCGAAGGCACTAAAACGCAAAGTCTGGTTTTTCGCTGTTCTTTTTAATCTCGCAGAGGCGAAAAGGCGCAGAGTTTCTCTTTTTTTCTTCTTTTTTCTTCTGGAAATGTCTTTTGCTAAATTTTATTCTGGAAACTTATGCCCTAGCCCCGATAGAAGCGGAAATCCTTTTATGCCGGGGTTCGGCACAAAAGATTGAAGCGGATAGCGGGAAACAGCTCCTTATTAAATTTTAAACTTAAAAGGACTTCGACTTCGCTCAGCCGGACAATCGGTATTCAAATCATAACGATTTCACTCAAACCTTAGAGTTTTTCACTCTTATATATATTATAGTAGAGCTTTCTACTTATATAAACAAACTGGAGGCTTTATAAATATGTCCAGTTATACAAATGGACACCACAATTATATATACTTACATAATAAAGCAATCTTCTACATATATATATTGTATGTATTTTTGTAATCACTTATATTTGCATTCACAAAATTATAAACAATGATCAAGATTACTTTACCCGATGGGTCAATTAGAGAGTTCGCTCAAGGCGTAACTCCAATGGAGGTCGCTAAAAACATTAGCGAAGGTTTTGCAAGAAATGTTATTTCTGCATCTTTTAATGGTACAACTATTGAAACCGAGACTCCATTAACGACCGATGGTAATCTTATATTATATACTTGGAATGATGCTGAAGGTAAAAAAGCTTTCTGGCATTCGACTTCGCACGTAATGGCGCAAGCTCTAGAGGAATTGTACCCTGGAATTAAATTAACTCTTGGGCCGGCAATTGCTAATGGGTTTTACTATGATGTGGATTTTGAAGACCAAAAGATCTCTGAGGCTGATTTTAAAAAGATCGAAGATCGTGTTCTTGAGATTTCAAGAGGTAAACATGAATTCAAAATGCGTCCGGTTAGTAAGGCTGATGCATTAGAGATGTACAAAGACAATGTTTACAAGACTGAATTGATTTCTAATCTTGAAGACGGTACGATTACTTTTTGCGATCACTCTACTTTTACTGATTTATGCCGTGGTGGACATATTCCGAATACCGGAATTATCAAAGCTATGAAAATTATGAGTGTTGCCGGTGCTTACTGGAGAGGAGACGAAAAGAACAAGCAGCTGACTCGTGTTTACGGAACTTCTTTCCCTAAACAAAAAGATTTAACTGAGTATCTTGAACTTCTTGAAGAAGCTAAACGTCGTGATCACCGTAAATTAGGAAAGGAACTTGAATTGTTTGCTTTCTCTCAGAAAGTGGGCCAAGGTTTACCTTTATGGTTACCAAAAGGTGCTGCGCTTAGAGAGCGTTTGGAGCAATTTTTAAAGAGAGCTCAAAAGAAAGCAGGTTACGAGCAAGTTGTGAGTCCGCATATTGGACAAAAAGAACTTTACGTAACTTCTGGTCACTATGCTAAATATGGTGCTGATAGTTTTCAGCCGATACATACTCCTGCTGAAGGTGAAGAGTTTTTATTGAAACCAATGAACTGTCCTCACCACTGTGAAATTTACAATGTAAGACCTTGGTCGTATAAAGATTTACCTAAGCGTTATGCTGAATTTGGTACTGTATATAGATATGAGCAATCTGGTGAGTTACATGGTTTAACTCGTGTTAGAGGTTTTACTCAGGATGATGCACATATTTTCTGTACTCCGGAACAATTAGATGAAGAGTTCAAAAAAGTAATTGACCTTGTACTATATGTATTTGGTTCGTTAGGTTTTGAAAACTTTACTGCTCAAATTTCATTGAGAGATCAGGAGAATAGAGAGAAATATATTGGTACAGATGAAAACTGGGAGAAAGCTGAAAACGCAATTATCAATGCTGCAGCTGACAAAGGTTTGAATACTGTTGTAGAATATGGTGAAGCTGCATTTTACGGACCTAAGCTTGACTTTATGGTTAAGGATGCTTTGGGAAGACAATGGCAGTTAGGAACAATTCAGGTTGATTATAACCTTCCTGAGCGTTTTGATTTGACATACAAAGGTGCTGATAATGAATTACATCGCCCGGTTATGATTCACAGAGCTCCTTTTGGATCTATGGAACGTTTTATAGCAATTTTACTGGAGCACACTGCAGGAAATTTCCCACTTTGGCTAATGCCTGAGCAGGCTATTATATTGTCTTTGAGCGAGAAATACGAAAATTATGCTAAAAAAGTTTTAGATTTGCTAGAAAATCACGAAATTCGCGCCCTAATTGACAACCGAAATGAAACTATCGGTAAGAAAATTAGAGATGCAGAAATGCAAAAAATTCCATTTATGCTTATCGTGGGTGAGGAAGAGGAGAAAAACGGTACAATTTCTATTCGTCGCCACGGGCAAGAAGGAAAAGGTAATATCACAGTTTCTATCGAAGAATTTGCTTCGATTGTAGACGAAGAAATAAAAAAGACATTAAAAGTATTTACAGTTTAACTTAAATTAGAAAGTCATAGCAATAAAAAGTAACAGAGGTTTTCAACCTCGAGTAGAAAAAAAAGACGCCCACAGAATAAATAACAATATTCGTGGTGTACAGGAAGTAAGGTTAGTAGGCGAGAACATCGAACCAGGTGTATTTAAGCTTGCAGAAGCTTTACGTCTAGCAGATCAGTTTGAATTAGACTTGGTTGAAATTTCGCCAAATGCTGAGCCGCCGGTTTGTAAAATCATGGATTACAAGAAATTTGTTTACGAACAAAAGAAGCGTGATAAGGCATTAAAAGCTAAATCATCGCAGGTTGTAGTAAAAGAGATTCGTTTTGGTCCTCAAACAGATGAGCATGATTATGAATTTAAAAGAAAGAATGCTGAGAAGTTCTTAAAAGAGGGAGCTAAATTAAAAGCATTTGTTTTCTTTAAAGGACGTTCGATCATCTATAAAGATCAAGGACAAATTTTACTTTTACGTTTGGCAACAGATTTAGAAGAGCATGGTAAAGTGGAAGCTATGCCGGTTCTTGAAGGAAAGAGAATGATTATGTTCATTGCTCCGAAAAAGAAAAAGTAAAACAGTTTGCAGTCGCAGTTTTCAGTTTTCGCATTGTAAACTGAAAACCGAGACTGACAACTAAAAAAATAAGTAAGTAAGAATAAATTAAAACACTAGGAAAAATGCCTAAAATGAAAACTAAATCTAGCGCTAAGAAACGTTTTAAAGTTACTGGTTCTGGAAAGATTAAAAGAAAGCATGCTTTTAAAAGTCACATCTTGACTAAAAAATCTAAAAAACGTAAATTAGCTTTGACACACTCAGCGCTAGTTCACTCAACAGATATGAAAAGCATCAAACAACAATTAAGAATTATCTAATAATTCTTTAGGTTAAAAAATTATTTATATAACCTTGGAGTATGGCTTTCAAGTTCCTTTGATTCAATTCAGGACGCCTGCTACAAAAACACATTAAAATTATGCCAAGATCGGTAAATTCAGTTGCTAAAAGAGCAAGAAGAAAAAAAATAATGAAGCAAGCCAAAGGTTTCTTTGGTAGACGTAAAAACGTTTGGACAGTTGCTAAGAACGCGGTAGAGAAAGCGATGAGCTACGCTTACCGTGACAGAAAACAGAATAAAAGAAATTTCCGTTCATTATGGATTCAACGTATTAACGCTGGAGCTAGATTAGAAGGAATGTCTTATTCTCAATTCATGGGGAAAGTTAAAGCTAACGGAATCGAATTGAACCGTAAAGTTCTTGCAGATTTAGCTATGAACCACCCAGAAGCTTTCAAAGCAATACTTAATAAAGTAAAATAAACGTTTTATAAACTCAATTTAGATTACTTACTTATCATAAAGAAACCATTCGTTAATTCGGATGGTTTTTTGTTTTTACAATAATCTGCTTTACCTTTAATCTTCTTATAAAACAATTGTAAAATGTTTACGGCACTATTTGATCATATACAAAAATTCATAACATTAGAGCCTTCAGAAATTGAGACACTAGAAGCATGCCTAACTATTTCGAAAGTAAAAAGGAAAGAACATCTATTACAGGAAGGCCAAGTTTGTAATACCTTATATTTTATACTAAAAGGCTGTGCGAGACAATATATCATTAATCCGAAAGGTGTAGAACAAACATTGCAATTTGCTGTTGAAAATTGGTGGATAACAGACTATTTAAGTTATCATAACAGTACTCCATCTCACTTCTATATTCAAACTGTTGAAAACTGTGAATTAATAGCGATTGAAAAAGGGACTTTAGAATTTCTATTAATTGAAATTCCGAAGCTGGAAAGATATTTTAGAATTGTTTCTCAAAAATCATTTGGCGCGGCCCAAATGCGTATTAAATTTTTATTCACAATGTCTGCCGAAGAAAGGTATCATCATTTTAATAATCAAAATCCGGAGTTTGTACAGCGTGTACCACAATACATGCTTGCCTCCTATTTAGATTTTTCTGCAGAATTTATGAGTAAAATCAGGGCTGGAAAAGTATGATTTCAATTTCTTGAAGTAGTTCAAGTTTTTAAAAGAATACATTACTGACCTTTGTAATGAACTTTTAAAACACATAAAAATGAAATCAAGAATTCTTATCCCAGAAGCTGCCCCACAAGCTTATCAAGCTTTAATTAACTTAGAAAAATATATCTCTACTACTTCATTAACTCCAGTTCATAAAGAATTAATTAAAATACGCGCTTCTCAAATTAATGGTTGTGCTTATTGTATCAACATGCACACTGCTGATGCAAGAAAACATGGTATTTCTGAACAGAGAATATACTTAACGAGTGCATGGCGTGAAGCTGATGTTTATACTGAAGAAGAAAAAGCTATTTTAGCTTTAACAGAACAGGTAACTTTAATTAACAATCATGTTACTGACGAAGTTTATCAAAATGCAGCAAACTTATTTGATGAAAAATATTTGGCAGAGATTATCCTTGCAATCATTACTATTAACTCTTGGAACAGATTGGCAATTACTACAGGATTAAGAGCTGTATAATTCCTTTATAAGGATAAATTTTACAACATTTTTAAAATTCTAAACCCTCCTGCCAGAGGGTTTCTTTGTATTTACCTGTAAATGAGACTCAGTTAAATAAAAATTCAATCATTTTACAAAAACAGGTATTTATACTCTTTCATAGGAATTTAGGTTTTCTATTTTTGATTTATGATTTCAAAATACACTACAATAAATTCATACTCTATGGCAGTTTCTTTTGTCTTTTTTGCATGTCAGAAGGAGTATTCTAATTCTTCTAATTTAAAAAACTCACAACTCAAAAATATAACAAGTATAAATCTTCATCGGATTTTTCATTAGTTATTTATAAGTACGGGGAAATACGGAAATCCGTACGAAGGCTATAACTAAGAGAATTAATTTTGAAAAAAGAATAGGTTTCAATTTACTATAAAATAAAATTTGTATGTTCAAAAAGGTTTTAATTGCAGAGGACATAGACAGTATTAGTGCAACAATTATAAAAGTTCTTGAAGAATTAGAAATTCCGGTAATTCATCATGTAAAATATTATGATGATGGTTTATTAAAAATCAGAAAAAGTCTTCTTGATAATGAGCCATATGATTTGCTAATTACCGATTTATCTTTTAAAATGGATCATCGAAATACCAACATTTTGAACGGTGAAGAGCTTATTAACTCCGTGAATAAAATACATCCGCAATTAAAGAAAATTGTATTTTCATCGGAAGATAAATCATATAGAATAAAAAAGCTTTTTAATGAATCAAAGATCACGGCTTATGTTTCTAAAGGAAGAAACAGTATTGAGGAGTTAAAAATTGCTATGCAAAAGGCTTATAAAAATGAAGAGAAAATACTTTCTTCAGATTTGAGCTTTAGTTTTAATGATAAATCTTTAATTGAAATTGAATCTTATGACATTTCTATTTTAACCTTAATGGCAAGAGGCTATATTTTAGGAAACATTTCAAATGAATTTAAGGCAAAATCGATAACTCCAAACGGAACCAGCAGCATTGAGAAACGAATTAATAAATTAAAAATATATTTTAAAGCTAATAACAATGTGCACTTAATTGCTATAGCCAAAGATTTCGGCTTAATTTAATTCTATTAAACTTTATGAAACTTAAATATAAATTTAATCTGATATCGAAGATCAACACAGCCAGTAATAAAATTATCATAAAAACATTACTGCTTTGTCTTTTCTTGTCTATATGTTTTGCTTATGTTTCTGAAAAAACGGGCTGGCTTGAAATAGACTGGAAGATTATTTTTATTCCTGCACTTCTTGTTCTGCAAATAATAATTATTGGAAAAGCTTTACAAAATAGATATAAAAAGCTTTAAGTATTTTGATTTAAAAATATCGAAATGCTTATATTTGATTTTTTAAAGCCTCATGAAAATCGTTATAAAGTACGTTCTCTTACTATTCATTTCTTTACAATCTTTAGCACAGACTAAAATTATTTCCTGGAATTTGGAAAACTTTGGAAAATCTAAATCACAATCTACTTTAAATTTTATAGCTAATACGGTACGCGATTATGACATTGTTGCCATTCAGGAAGTTGTTGCCGGATATGGCGGTTCGCAGACTGTTGCAAAACTTGCTGCACTGCTAAATGAAAAAGGGGCAAAATGGGATTATACTATTAGTGATCCTACAAGTGGAACCAGCTATAAAAAAGAGCGCTATGCTTTTCTTTGGAAAACAAATAGAGCAAAATTAAAAGGAGAGCCATGGCTTGAAAAAAAGTATAATTTAGAAATTGATCGTGAACCTTATTTTGCAACTTTCGAAGTAAATAAAAAAACATTTACTCTGGTCAATTTTCATGCAATCACAAAAAGCAAACAGCCGGAAACTGAAATTAAATATTTTAAATTTCTGCCACAGCAATATCCCAATCTCAATTTAGTATTTACAGGAGATTTTAATTGTCCAGAGTCCCATACTGTTTTTAATCCGTTAAAGAAAATGGGATATACTTCGACGCTGCAGAAGCAAAAAACTACTTTAAAGCAAAAATGTAATGGAGATATTTGCCTTGCTTCTGAATTTGATAATACTTTTTATAATCCAAATAGATTAAATCACATTGATTCTGGTGTAATTTTATTCTATAAAAAATTCAATTCACTGCAGGATGCCCGAAAAATATCCGATCATATTCCTATTTGGCTTGAATTTTCCCTGAATTAAATTATGTTTTGAGCTTTTTCTTTTTTGCGGCAGGGAATAAAACGTTATTTAAGATTAAACGATATCCTGGAGAATTAGGATGTAAATCTAAAACAGTTGGCGGATCTCCAACCTGATGCTGAAAATCTTCGGGATCGTGGCCTCCAAAAAAGGTAAACATTCCTTTTCCCTTTTCTCCGTGAATGTATCTTGCTTCACCATTTAGTTCACAAGTTCCCATCACTAATACATTAGATTTCACCAAAGTTTCATTAAAAGAAGTCGTTTGTCCCATAAATCCTTTTACTAATTGGGTATGATTTTGACATAACATACTTGGAATTGGGTCCCATTTTGCAGAAAATTCCATTAAGGTGAAGTAATCTTTTTCCATTGGGACTCTTCTTTTACCTGTCATATCAATATCCGAAAACTCATAAACTTCTGGTCTTCGCTCTAAAATAAAGTCTTTGAATGCAAAAGAGTTTGCATAATTTAGTTTTGATTGATAATTAGATTCACTTGGATCTCCATCAAACATGGTTTCGCAAATATCTACACCATCTGCTGCAAGCGCAATATCAAAACTGTCAGTTGCTGAACACATGGCGAACATAAATCCACCGCCGATAACAAAATCTCTTATTTTTTTTGCTACTGCGCCTTTTTCCTGAGATACTTTAGAGTAACCCAATTTAGTTGCTAAAGCTTCTGCATCCTTTTTCTGCTCGATATACCAAGGTGTATTTTTATAAGCAGCATAAAACTTTCCATATTGTCCGGTAAAATCTTCGTGATGTAAATGCAGCCAATCATACAGTAATAATTGATCACTTAAAACTTCTTCATCATATATTGGGGTAAATGGAATTTCTGCATAAGTTAAAACCAAAGTTACAGCATCGTCCCAAGGTTGTTTTCCTTTTGGAGTGTAAACTGCAATTTTTGGAGCTTTTTCAAGAACAACTGATTCCATATTTTGAGATGGACTCGAAATATCATTTAAAATTGAGGCTTCTTCGCTATCTGAAAGTATCTCAAAGCTAACACCTCGAATTTTGCATTCTTTACGAATTTCATCAGCATCCGGCAATAAAAAGGAACCTCCGCGGTAATTAAGCAACCAACTAGCTTTGTAATCTCTGCTCAAACACCAATAGGTAATACCGTAAGCTTTTAAGTGATTTTGCTGCGTTGTTTCATCCATCGGGAGTAAAATAAACGAAGCTTTTGCATTAAAGGAAAGCAATAAAATGAAAATATAAACTAAACTTTTTTTCATCAAAAAATATTTTAAGTAAAGATATAAAGGAAGCTTATAAAATCACAATAGAAGACTAGTTTTATAATAATATAAAACTGTTAATTAACAAGAATACAAAAAAGTTGAAAGATTGAAATTTTGTAAAAAACAGGTAAAAATACGTAAACTATGACAACTTTTTCTGCCTAAATTTGGAATCTAAAATCGACCAAATTAATCGATTAAAATCAAACCAAATGAATTACAACCAAAATAATCAACCAAAAGAATTTAGCATAATGCAAAAAATAGGTATTTGTGTACTCGTTTTTACAATAATTGTTTATTATGTTTTATCCATTCAATTTTTAACAAGTTAAAATTATAATGTCAAAACAGCAATTTCATTTTGAATAGCATAAACAACTAAACCGGCAATATTTCGTGATTCTGTTTTTAGCAATAAATTATTACGATGTCCTTCTACAGTTCGCGGACTTAAAAAAAGATGTTCTGCTATCTCTGTAGTTGTTTTTTGCTGACAGATAAGCTGTAAAATTTCAATTTCACGCGGAGAAAGAAAACTTGTTTCAAGATTCCCTTTCGAGTTTTTAGAAGATACAATAGTTTCCTGAATAGTTTTTAATACATTTTCGTTGTAAAAAAATCCTTTTCTGTTAACTTCATTAATCGTTTTGATTAGATCTTTTGGAGTTGTGTTTTTAATGAGGTATGCCACTGCCCCAACCTGAATCATATTTGCAATAAATGATTTTGAATCATAGCTGGTCAGTGCTATAATTTTAATATCGGGAAAAGATTTTCGAATAATTTTTGTTGCTTCGACGCCATTTAAAACCGGCATTTTCAAATCCATGATAATGATATCTGGCTTGACATCATTATTTTGTAATTTGTTAACCAGCTCTTCACCGTTTGAAGCTTCAAAAATAATTTCAATATTGTCTTCTCTTTGCAATAAAAAAGCTATTCCTTTCCGAAACAATACTTCGTCATCGACTAAGGCGATTTTAATTACGGCATTCATTTTGTTTGTTTTTGGTCATTTGGTTTCCCGAAATTACAAAATATGAATTAATAATAACTACACAACCTTGTTTTATTGATCCTAAAGCATAATTATTTACTAAAATTTATATTAAAAGGTAAAAATTACAGCAATACCTTTATTTATTTCTGAATCTATTTTTATAGTTCCGTTTAAAAAGGAAACCCGGCTGTCAATATTTTTCATTCCAAGTCCTTTTTGATTTTCGCTATTTTTGCTGTCAAAACCAATTCCGTTATCTTCATAATAACAAGTATTTACTCCGTTATTATCTTTAAACGCAATCCAAATTTCTGTTGCTTTTCCATGTCGAAGCGAATTATTCATCAATTCCTGCAAAATTCTAAAAATGTGCAAATGACGATCAAGGTTATCATCAAAATCAATTTCATTTTTATAATAGGTTTTAACTGATTTACTGCTTTCAAATTCTTCACATAATTCTTCAACACCGGCATTTAATCCGAATTTCTCAAAAACCGGCGGTAATAAATTATGAGCAATTTTTCTGGAATTCTCTAAGGCCTTTGCCGTCAGGTTTATAATATTATCTGTGATCTCGATAGTTTCTGCTTCGGTTAAATTAGGTGCAGAAAGTAAATGCGTATTTAAAGAAACAATATTAAGTTTTGAACTTATATCATCGTGCAAATCTTGTGCAATACGTTTACGTTCTTCCTCTTGTGTCACTATAATGGCGTGAAGCTGTTCTTTTTGATACTGTAATACAAGATCTTTTTTCTCGAGTTCTTTCTGTATTATTTTTTTTCTGGAGAAATAGAAAAATATTATCAATACAACTGCTACAATTATAAAGAAAAGAGAGATATACAATATAATGGCAACAAGTTCTTTTTCAGGGATTGAATGGGTATTCATATCAAAATTCTATATTAAACATTAAGATTTTAAGTTAACCGAACTTTTGTAAAAACTTTTTATCCAATCGTATAAAATGAAAAACTGATAGATTAAAATTAAAAAAGCATTTAATATCCAGGTCAGATATTTAAGTTCGCTGCTAAGTCCTAAAGAAAAATTTCCAATTAAATACAACACTGTGCTTGCTAGTAAGTAAAAGACAAGACCTACGGTAGTATAATAATAACTTTTATTTTCTGTCAGCATATTATAAAAATGAAACAAGGCATAAATTACAATAAGCAGATTAGTCAAAGTAATTTCAAACAAATTAAACTTAAAAAACTCACTTGAATCTATATAAAATTGTATCGCTAAAACTAACAATGCTATGGTAAGGCTAATTTTTATAAATATTTTTTGGCTCTTTATCTGAGTTAGTGAATTATAAAAAATTCCAAGTAATATCATTTGTCCAATAAAGAACATATTGACAAAAATTAAATTCGTCATTCCAAGGTGATAGCATAGTTCCATACTAAATTGCATAGTAAAGCAAAAAGCTAAATAAGAGACAAAAAAAACATTAGCTTTTCCCTTTCGGAAAAAGCTATATGAATAGACTATTAGGTTTATTAATAAAACGGTATACGTCGAGTATATTAATAATTCTTCATTCATTTTTTATATGCTGAATATTAATATGGAGGACTAGGACGTGTGCCATCGAACACAATATCATCAGCAGATTCTGCTCTATTTTGCTGAGATGATGAATGCCCGTAAACATCTACATATTTACCCGTTTCTTTATCATATTGTGCACCAACAAAAAGTAAGGTTTTTTCTTGTTGATCATTGATACCAATATATGCACGAACAGCATCTGTATTTAGTGCAAGTACATTTTCTAAGCTTTCTCGTGGGATTAAAAAAGATTTTACTTTGTTTTCTCGGGTTTCGATTGTGGTATCATCCTCGTATCTTTTTTCCCATACTTCTGCAGTAGCCAACGGGATTTGGATTGGCCCCGGAAAGTTTTTTTCGCTCATAGTTTTTGAATTTTAATTAGTTAATAGTTTTAGAATTGTTTATGGTTTTGCTAATCTACCGAATTAATTTTTATGTAGAAATATTATTTTGTGAAATTATATATGGACGTGATTAATCGCTGAATAAAAAAAAATCTTTACAAGCTGGCTGCTCATAAAGATTTTTTTATTTAGAATTTTATTTAAATTAAAATGGAACATCACTGTCGTCATCGTCATCATTTAAATTGCTTCCAAAGGCTTCATTTGCCGAAGGAAGATTATTAGTTATAAACGGATTATCATCATGATTCATTTTTGATGGTAAATCATCATAACTACCCGAAAATTCATCAAGATTATCAAATTTTCCTAAGTGTCCTAAAAATTTCAAACGGATGTTTTCAATACCACCATTACGGTGTTTGGCTATCATAATTTCGGCCTGACCAGCTGTTGGCGAAGCCTCTTCATCATCCCATTCCTCAATTTTGTAATATTCTGGTCGGTATAAAAACGAAACGATATCGGCATCCTGTTCAATTGCTCCAGATTCACGAAGATCTGATAGCAACGGACGTTTACTAGAACCACGTGTTTCTACAGCACGCGACAGCTGAGAAAGTGCAATAACCGGGACGTTAAGTTCTTTTGCCAAAGCTTTTAAGTTTCGGGAAATTGTCGAAATTTCCTGCTCACGATTTCCTCCTCCTTTATTATTTCCTCCAGCAGTCATCAATTGCAAATAATCTATAATGATAATCTTAATACCATGCTGCGATGCTAAACGACGGCATTTTGCTCTTAAATCGAAAATAGAAAGTGAGGGTGTATCATCAATAAATAAAGGCGCTTTTTCTAAATCTTTCACTTTAGTACTCAACATTGTCCATTCATGAGCCTCTAATTTACCTGTACGTAATTTTTCTGATGACAATCCTGTTTCAGAAGAAATAAGCCTTGTAATTAACTGAACAGATGCCATCTCCAGAGAGAATAAAGCTACTGCATGCCCATATTGAATAGCAATATTTCTAGCCATAGAAAGTACAAATGCCGTTTTTCCCATCGCTGGTCTGGCCGCGATAATAATTAAATCACTCGGCTGCCATCCAGACGTTAGCTTATCCAGATTATGAAAACCAGTTTCTACACCACTTAATCCTTCTTTTTTAGAAATTTCTTCAATTTTCTTTTTAGCTTGTAAAACTAAACTTTGTGCAGTTTCAGAACTACGTTTAATATTTCCCTGTGTTACTTCGTATAATTTAGATTCCGCTTTATCTAATAAATCAAAAACATCTGCACTTTCATCATATGATTCTTCTATAATTTCTGAAGAAATTCTAATCAAACTTCTTTGAATAAATTTTTGAAGAATAATACGCGAGTGAAATTCGATATGCGCTGAAGAAGCAATTTTTTGAGTAAGCTGAATCAAATAAAAATCTCCACCTGCTAAATCCAACTTTCCGTTTTTCTTTAACTGAGTTGAAACTGTTAAGATATCGATTGGCTGAGTTTCGGTAAAAAGCTGTAAAATCGCTTCAAAAATATGTCGGTGTGCATCTTTGTAAAAAGCATCGGGCTGCAAAATATCAATTACATCGTCAACCCCCTTTTTATCAATCATCATTGCTCCCAACACAGCTTCCTCCAGATCAAGTGCTTGCGGTGGCAATTTCCCTTTCTCGAGATTAATAATAGTGGTTTTATCTACCTTTACAGGATTTACATTCTTGAAATTTTCCATATAGCGAAAGTAGCAAAATTTAAAAAAAATCTGCTATCTAGTTATAACTAATAATTGTTTATAAATAATCTTGATTTGTTGATAACCAAAAAAAAATCCGAAACCGCAGGGCTTCGGATTTTTAATCATATTATATGAATTTACTCTTTATACTCGCCCATGTTGCTGTATTTGTCCATTCTTTGGGCAATTAGCTCGGCTGTTGATAAGTCTTTCAATTCGTTATATCCTTTGGTAATGTATTCTGCCACTGTTTTAAAAGTAGTTTCGCGGTCGTAGTGCGCTCCGCCTAGTGGTTCAGGAATTACATCATCAACTAATTTTTGTTTTTTCATGTCAGAAGAAGTCAATTTTAAAGCATCTGCAGCACGTTCTTTGTACTCCCAGCTTTTCCATAAAATAGACGAACATGATTCTGGAGAAATTACAGAATACCAAGTATTCTCTAACATATAAACTTTATCTCCAACACCTATTCCTAAAGCTCCTCCAGAAGCACCTTCACCTACAATAATAGTAATGATTGGCACTTGTAAACGAACCATTTCGAAAATGTTTCTTGCAATAGCTTCTCCTTGTCCTCTTTCTTCCGCTTCAAGTCCCGGATATGCACCCGGAGTATCTACTAAAGTTAAAACCGGGATTCCGAATTTCTCTGCCATTTTCATCAAACGTAAAGCTTTACGGTATCCTTCCGGATTTGCCATACCAAAATTACGGTATTGACGTGTTTTTGTATTAAAACCTTTTTGCTGACCAACGATCATAAACGATTGCCCGTTTACTTTACCAAGACCACCAACCATTGCTTTATCATCTTTAAAACCTCTGTCTCCATGAAGTTCTAAGAATGTATCACCGCAAATTGCTCTGATATAGTCTAAAGTATAAGGTCTATTTGGATGTCTTGACAATTGTACACGCTGCCAAGCCGTAAGGTTTTTGTATATTTCTTTTTTAGTCTCTACTAATTTCTTGTTGATTTCTTTACATGTTGGCGTAACATCAACGTCAGATTCTTTTCCAATTATAACACACTTTTCTAACTGTTCTTCAAGTTCTTTTATTGGAAGCTCAAAATCTAAATATTCCATGGATTTTTGAATTTTGTTTTTAAATCGAATCGCAAATATAAAAATATTATACTATTCGTGTGATTATTTCGTGTTTAAAATGTAAAAATGTAATTTAAAAATAAGGCAAATACTACACTTTTTCTTTATTCTTATAATGTTTAAAAACACCATTTAAGATAACTGTAATAACAATTATTACAGCCCCTATGTAAAATTCGGTGCTCATTTTTTCCTTTCCACCCAAGATAAAATAAGCCAAAAGAATACCGTAAACCGGCTCTAAATTAGTGGTTAACATTACAGTGTAAGGGGTTAAACGCTGCATTACTTTTACCGAAGCGGTGAAGGCATAAGCCGTGCAGACAGAAGCCAAAATTAACAGCAAAATCCAGTTATTTAATGACATTACAAAAAAGTCTGCATTGAATTTTCCTATCACTAAAAAATAAATGGAGATAAAGAAAACGCCTGCACCAAATTCATAAAATGTAATAACTGAAGGTTCGTGATCTGAGATTAATTTTCCATTCATCAGCGTAAATAAAACCCCAAGAATTATCGAAATTAAGGCATAATAAACTCCTGTGAGATATTTAATTTCAACCTGTAATATCAATCCTAGTCCGGCAATAATGATTAATCCGAAGAAAACTTCGTACCATAAAATCTTTCTTCCGTAAAAAAGCGGTTCTAATAAAGACGCAAAAAAAGCGCCAAGCGAAAAAATCGACAATGTTATAGAAACATTTGATACGTGAATGGCTTTAAAAAAGAAAATCCAATGGAGTGCAATTAATAACCCAACGAAAATTAATTTAGCAAAAGATTGTGCTGATATTTTAAAAGACTGCTTTTTATAAAGAATAAATCCACCAAGAAAAATTCCGGCAATCAACATTCTAAACCACACTAAATTTTCGGCATCAATTGTAATTAAAGCTCCAAGAATAGCGGTAAATCCCCAAATAAAAACAATTAAATGAAGGTTTAAGTAACTTTTTAAATTATCGTTTCGCATTACGTAATAAGTAAACTGCCAAAATTCCAAAAACAATATTGGGGAACCAAACAGCTAATAAAGGTGAAAAAGTAGATTTTTCGGCAAGAGTACCAAATATTTTATCAAAGAATACAAATGAAAACGCAATTGCGATTCCAATTGCTAAATTCATTCCCATACCACCGCGGCGTTTCATTGCAGAAACGGATACTGCAATAATAGTCAGGATAAAGGCAGAAACCGGAATACTGTATTTTTTATAAAGAACTACTAAATAGGTATTGATGTTTCCTGAACCTCTTTTTCTTTCTTTCTCAATAAAATCAATTAATTTGCCTAAAGTCAATGTTTCTGCTATATAAACAACAGGCGTTAAATCAGCAAGTTCAAACTTAAATTTTATTTTTTTCTCAGGTTCTTTTTCAATTACATCATTTAAATCAGCTAGAGTTCTTTTTGTATAATCATACAAAATATAGGTTTTTAATTTCGGGTCCCATTTAATACGGCTTGCTGTAATTTTATACGTTAGTTTATCTTTTTCAAAATGCTCTAACGTAAAATTAAACGCTGTTTTAGACTCTTCATTAAAACTGTTTACAAAAATAAAATCATGATCATTGATCTGTCTGTAAACATTGGTGTTTTCACCCCGCATGAGTTCCTTTCCATTTCCTTTCAAATAAGTATACCTAAAATTATTATACCCTTCACTTGCAGCCGGAACAATAAAAAATCCCATCAGCAAAACGAAAATCGAAACGATTGTTGCACCTATGATATAAGGACGTAAGAAGCGCGTAAATGAAATTCCTGAACTTAAAATTGCAATAATCTCTGTATTATTTGCCAGTTTTGAAGTAAACCAGATTACCGATAAAAACAAAAATATCGGAAATAAAGAGTTTATAAAATAGATCGTAAAATTGTAATAATAGAACGCGATATCCATAAATGGAATCTTGTTTTCGAGCATCTTATTTACTTTTTCAGAAACGTCAATTACGATTCCAATTGGCGCAAACAAAAGCAGCATCACAGAGAAAGTTCCGAGATATCTTTTTAAGATGTATTTATCTATTATTGACAGCATATAGTTTTTGTTTTTGTTGTTTCAGGTTTGCTTCGCCAATTCGGCGTTGCCTCGGGTCATGTTTCAAGTTCTGTAGAACGTGAAACATGAAACCTGAAACTTGAAACTCTTTTTTTTTAAAGTCTTTGACTCATATTTTTAACCATCATTTCTTTCCATGGTCTAAAATCGCCTGCTAAGATATGTTTTCTAGCTTCACGAACCAACCACATATAGAAACCAAGATTATGAATTGTGGCAATTTGTTTTCCTAAATATTCGTTAGCGGCAAATAAGTGGCGTAAATATGCTTTTGTGTATTCTGTATCTACAAAAGTATGCCCCATTTCATCAATAGGAGAAAAATCAGCTTCCCACTTTTTGTTTTTGATATTGATTGTTCCGTTTGCCGTAAACAACATACCGTTTCTTGCATTACGTGTTGGCATAACACAGTCAAACATATCTATTCCTAATGCAATGTTTTCTAATATATTAATAGGAGTTCCTACTCCCATTAAATAACGAGGTTTATCTTCCGGAAGAATCTCGCAGACAACTTCGGTCATTGCATACATTTCTTCTGCAGGTTCTCCTACTGATAATCCTCCAATTGCATTTCCCTGTTGCCCAGAATTAGCAATATATTCGGCTGACTGACGACGCAAATCTTTATAAGTACTTCCCTGAACAATTGGAAAAAAGGTCTGCTCGTAACCGTATTTATAAGGAACTTTTTCTAAATGATTAATACAGCGGTCCAGCCAGCGGTGTGTCATGTGCATTGATCTTTGTGCGTATCTGTAATCGCAAGGATAAGGCGTACATTCGTCAAAAGCCATAATAATATCGGCTCCAATAGTACGCTGAATTTCCATTACATTTTCCGGAGTAAAAAAGTGGTAAGAACCGTCAATATGCGATTTAAACTTCACTCCTTCTTCTTTAATTTTTCTGTTTGAAGAAAGAGAATAAACCTGATATCCACCCGAATCTGTCAAAATATTACGATCCCAATTCATGAATTTATGCAATCCTCCTGCTTTTTCAAGAATTTCTGTCTGCGGACGTAAATATAAATGGTACGTATTTCCCAGAATAATATCCGGATTTATATCGTCTTTTAATTCACGCTGATGCACTCCTTTTACCGAAGCCACTGTTCCAACAGGCATAAAAATAGGCGTTTCGATTACGCCGTGATCAGTAGTTATACTTCCCGCTCTTGCTTTAGACTGCGGATCTTTTTGTAATAAATCAAACTTCATGTGTTTCTTTTTTCAGTCGGCAAAGATAAGTTAATTTCAGGGAAATTTAATTAATTAGATAATTTGTCCATTATAAAATTGAGTTAATTCAAAAACAAAACTTCTAACCACATTATGTATAACATTTAACTTCTATTGGGCGTTCCCTTCGGTCGGGCTATCCGCTATATCTTTTGTTCCAGAAAAACTCATTGTTAATTAAGCCCAAACATTTGTCACAAAAGGATGTCGCTTCTATCCCTAACGCAAAAAAGACGTGACCGTTACACGAGAAATTTTTAAATTTGAATAGTATTAAAAATTCTTTGAAGAACAAAAAATTCAACATTGTCAGGCTGAGGAAAGTCGAAGCGCTCACAAAGCAGAGCCATCAAACAAAAAACAAAACCTGTTTAAAGCCATGAAAACCCGTGTGCCATTAACTCAAACAAAATAAAATGAATTTAGCTCAAAAACTTGGATATCCTGAAAACTCAAAACTATTAATCATTCATGCGGATGATGCCGGATTATCACATTCCGAAAATCAGGCAACGATTAAAGCACTTCAAAACGGATCTGTAAACTCATATAGTATAATGGTACCTTGCCCGTGGTTTTATGAAATGGCAGTATTTGCGAAAAGCAATCCAAATTATGATTGCGGAATACATTTGACATTAACTTGCGAATGGGAAAATTATAAATTCGGACCTGTTCTTCCAGTTTCTGAAGTTCCGGGTTTAGTCGATCAAAACGGTTATTTTTATAAAACCAGAAAGGATTTTAAAGAAAATGCAAAACCTTCTGAAATCAAAAAAGAACTAATCGCCCAAATTGAAAAAGCTTTGCAATTTGGTATTCAGCCTACACATCTTGACTCGCATATGTGCAGTGTTGGCGTAACTCCAGAAATTTTAGATATTTATAAAGAACTCGGAAAAACATACAATTTACCTGTTTTCATCAATAAAGATTTTGTAGAATCCATTAGTTTATCTGATGAAAAATATGATTTTGAGAATACTCTTTTAGCAGACAATCTTTTAATTGGATATTATAATGATTTCGAAAAAGGAGAACTTAAAAAATCTTACGAAAAAGCTTTAGACAGTATTACTACAGGATTTAATGTTTTCCTGCTTCATCCTGCTTTTGATGATTTTGAAATGCAGGGGATTACTGTAAATCATCCCAATTTTGGTTCAGAATGGCGTCAAATTGATTTTGATTATTTTACAAGCGATGAATGCAAAACGAAATTAAAAGAAAACGGAATTCAATTAATTACCTGGAAAGAGATTGGACAATTAGATGATTTGTCAATTTAGACAATGAGATAATTTTCTATTTTAATGTGAATATTACAATATCCTGTTATTAAAAGTATAAGAAGCAAAAATCATTGATTTCATAACTTTATAAAAAATATTAAAATAAAGAAATCATGATAAACTCAGAAGAAAAATTAGATCAAATCAGGGATGAACAAATTGAAAGAAATCTGGAAAACCTGGATTATCCGGCAAATGAAGATATTTACAATCAGGAAGATAAATTAGAAGATATTGACCCGGAAGGCATTTCTGGCGAAAGAATCATTAATCAGGACAATCATGAATGGAAACAAAATAGTGATAAACTTGGAAATGATCTTGATGTTCCGGGTTCTGAACTTGATGATGATCAGGAAGAAATAGGTTCAGAAGACGAAGAAAATAATTTCTACAGCGAGGGCGATAATAATTAGCTTTATATCGTTCGATTATTCCAAAAGCTCCTTAAGGGGCTTTTTTTGTTTAGCAAATTACTGGAAATCATAACATCTAAAATGTGGAATTTAAAAATTCTAAACCAAATTGGCTTTTTTTTTAAGATTAATAAAAAAAGAAACAGAATTTAACAATTGTGATAAACTAAAGCAGAAAATCATTTGTCTCCCCGCAAAATAACGATTACTTTTGCAACAGTTTAACTTTTACATATAAAATGAAGCCTAACACACAACAATTAAGCGATTTAACGATCCAAGTAAGAAGAGATATTCTTAGAATGGTACATGCTGTAAACTCTGGCCACCCAGGTGGATCACTAGGTTGTACTGAATTTTTGGTTACACTATACCAAAATATTATGGACCGCAAAGAAGGTTTTGATATGAACGGAATTGGAGAAGATCTTTTCTTCCTTTCTAATGGGCATATTTCTCCAGTTTTTTATAGCGTATTAGCACGTAGCGGTTATTTCCCTGTTTCAGAACTTGCAACTTTCAGATTATTAAACTCACGTTTACAAGGACACCCTACAACTCACGAAGGGTTACCTGGAGTTCGTATAGCTTCTGGTTCGTTAGGACAAGGTTTATCTGTAGCTCTTGGAGCAGCTCAAGCTAAAAAATTAAATGGAGACAATCATTTAATTTATTCTTTACACGGAGACGGAGAATTACAAGAAGGTCAAAACTGGGAAGCTATCATGTATGCTTCTGCTAAAAAAGTAGACAACATAATTTCGACAATTGACCTTAACGGAAAACAAATTGATGGTACAACTGACGAAGTTTTACCAATGGGAAGTATCCGTGCTAAATTTGAAGCTTTTGGCTGGGATGTTCTCGATATCGAAAAAGGAAACGACATTGATGCAATTCTTGCAGGTTTAAATGATGCAAAATCAAGAACAGGAAAAGGTAAACCAGTTTGCATTTTACTACATACTGAAATGGGTAATGGTGTTGATTTTATGATGCATACTCATGCATGGCATGGTAAAGCACCAAACAACGACCAGTTAGCAGGTGCTTTAGGTCAAAACATCTCAACTTTAGCAGACTATTAAAAACCAGCTTTAAGCTTTAAGCAGTATGCTTTATGCCTATTGCCTACAGCCTATTGCGTACAGCAAAATATAAAATGAAAAAATACGAAAATACAGGAAGTAAAGATACTCGTTCTGGTTTTGGAGCGGGAATGACTGAACTAGGTCAAAAAAATGAAAATGTAGTAGCACTTTGTGCAGATTTAATTGGATCATTAAAATTTGACGATTTCAAGAAAAATCACCCGGAGCGTTTTTTCCAAATTGGTATTGCAGAAGCAAACATGATTGGTATCGCTGCAGGTTTAACAATTGGAGGAAAAATTCCATTTACTGGAACTTTCGCTAACTTTTCAACAGGAAGAGTTTACGACCAAATTCGTCAATCTGTTGCTTATTCAGACAAAAACGTAAAAATCTGTGCTTCTCACGCTGGTTTAACATTAGGAGAAGATGGTGCAACGCACCAAATCTTAGAAGATATTGGATTAATGAAAATGTTACCGGGAATGACTGTAATCAATACTTGCGATTACAATCAAACTAAAGCTGCAACATTAGCATTAGCAGATCATCATGGTCCTGCTTATTTACGTTTCGGTCGTCCGGTTGTGCCTAACTTCACTCCTGCTGACGAACCATTCGTAATTGGAAAAGCAATTTTATTAAACGAAGGAACTGATGTTACTATTATTGCAACAGGGCACTTGGTTTGGGAAGCTCTTATTGCTGCTGAAGCTCTTGAAGCAAAAGGAATTTCTGCTGAAGTAATCAACATTCATACTATTAAACCACTTGACGAAGAAGCTATCCTTAAATCGGTTGCTAAAACAAGATGCGTGGTTACTGCTGAAGAGCACAACTACCTTGGAGGTTTAGGAGAAAGCGTTTCTGGAGTATTAGCTTTAAACAATCCAACTCCGCAAGAATTTGTAGCAGTACAAGATAGTTTTGGTGAATCTGGAACTCCAGAGCAATTAATGGAAAAATACAAATTAAACAATCAAGCAATTGTTGAAGCTGTAGAAAGAGTTATTAAAAGAAAATAATTTTTAGTTTTCTTACTTTATAAAAATAAAAAACCTCGAAAGTGATTTCGAGGTTTTTTTATGTCTTATATTTTATTATTTCTTTTGATAAGGATACGATTTATCCAAATGAATTCTTAATCTTCCTGCAGCTGTATAATCTGCTGGTAAAAAACTTTTAGGATTATCAATTGATTCTGGCTGCCCTTCAGTTTTAAGAGGACCAGTTGGTCTTCTAGGAATTCCTCTTGGCTCCGTTTCGTCTGTATTTGGCGTACTTGGATTGTCTACAACAGGATCAAAAGGATAATACGTACTTGAACCATTAAATACTCCATCTACCCAGCCAATATGGTTTGTTGGTTTTGTAATTTCGTAGTAAGTAGAATAACCATCTCCATCATCATCAGTATCTACACAATCCGGAACACCATCTTTGTCTGTATCATCTGCCACCATTGTTGCCGGCGGAGTTGGATATCTTGCAGTATCTCTAAAATCATAAATATACCCATCTCCATTTAAATCTTCCTGATAATCAAAAACACCATCAAAATCATGATCTAATCTTTGAAGGCTGAACAATTTAAAACTAAACACTAAAGGTGAATAAGCCGGAATAGCATCTTGTCCTGAACCATAATATCCTAATCCGGAAGGTAAAAACATTACTCCCGCACCAAAATCTGTATATGTTATTGTACCATCAGGACCCGGAGCGCTAGGTGTACCTGTTTTAAACTGAGGGAAAATTTCGCCCCATCCATCAATTACAGATTGTGCTGCATACAAATACAATTCAAAACTTCTTCCTACACCATAAGAAGAATCAAATACAGTCCCGTCTAGCAAACTTCCTGTATAGGAAGCAAAAACTTTGTCCGTATTTGTTGGAGAATCTCCACTACCTTTATTTAAAGATAAGTAATACACTTTATAAGTAACATCGTGATTATAAACATCTCTGGATAGTAAAGGATATACTGTTTGATTCATGATTGAAGTTTGTGTTCCTCCTGCCGGAATTTTTTCAATCGTTATATCAAAATTAGCCGTTACTTCTTTTATATAATGAGTATTTAAATATTTAACAATAGAATCGTTGTCAGCTTTATATTGTTCTTTATAATCTCTCAAAGGAACTGTTTCCGGATCATCATGGTCTTTACTACAAGAAACTACAGCTATAACTGCAATTAATAAAATAAAATAATATTTAAATTTATTCATTATTGTTAATTTTTTAGGTGCGCAAGATACAATATTGATTTATTTTTGTAAAGAATTTAACTTGGATTTTAGAAAAATTATGAGAATAGATAAATACTTATGGTGCGTGCGTTATTATAAGACCAGAAACATGGTAACTGAGGCTTGTAAAAAGAACCATGTTACGGTAAATGGGCAAGTTGCAAAACCATCTAAAGAAGTTTTTCCTACTGATAGAATTACTTTTAGAAAAGATCAAATTACACAAATTATAACCGTACTCGATATTCCGGAAAGTCGTGTGGGAGCTAAACTTGTTGACATTTACCGTAAGAATGAAACCCCTGCAGAAGCTTACGAACATTTAGAGTTATTAAAACTCTCCAAAGAACATTATCGTAAAGCCGGAACCGGAAGACCGACTAAAAAAGACCGAAGAGATATTGACGATTATGGAAGCGATTTTATTGATGAAGAAGAAACGGAGTAAATTTCAATTTTTAAATTCCAAAACTTTATAAAAACACAAAAATTCAAATTGCAAATCCCAAACACTCTAAAATCAAAAGCTCAACATTGGAATTTGGGATTTAAAAAATTTGGAATTTCCTTTATAAAAATTGGAATTTGGATTTTTTATATTGGAATTTAAATTAGTTATATTAGCAAAAAAATAAATCATGAGCAAAAACATCATCTTAAACAATCAGGAAATCGAACACAAAATAAAACGTATCGCTTATCAAATTTACGAGACGTTTGTAGACGAAGAAGAAGTTGTAATTGCCGGAATTGCTTCCAGCGGTTCTGTTTTTGCTCAAAAAATTGCTTCGGTGTTAAGCGACATATCTACTCTAAAAATTTCTCTATGCGAAGTACGAGTTGACAAACAAAATCCGCAGCTGCCTATTCAGACTTCTTTAACTGCAGAAGAATATTCTAATAAAGGATTAGTCCTGGTTGATGATGTCCTAAATTCAGGAACAACATTAATCTACGCTGTTCGTCATTTTCTGGACGTTCCGCTTAAAAAATTCAAAACTGCAGTACTTGTAGACCGAAATCATAAAAAATACCCTGTAAAAGCCGATTTTAAAGGAATTTCTTTATCTACATCTTTATTAGAGCACGTTCAGGTTGTTTTTGATGAAAACGGAGACAATTACGCCTTTCTAAGCTAAGATTTCTAAAATATCATCAACTGTTTCATCGACGGTTTTATTATCTACCACAACTTTGTGTTGTGCGTGATTGTAATAAAAACTTCTGTCGAATAAATGCTTTGCGATAAATTCTTTCATTTCTTCCTCATCCATATTCGCAATTAAAGGACGTTTACTTTTATTGTGAACTAATCTATTATATAAAGTCTCTATTGAAGCTTTTAAATATATAGATGTAATATCCTCTCTTTGCAATAATAAATGATTATTTGCATAACAAGGAGTTCCTCCGCCTAAACCAATAATGGTGTTTTCTGAAGATTGCAGCAATTCTAGAAACATTTCGTGTTCTAATTTTCTAAAATAAATCTCTCCATGTTGTTCGAAAATCTCATTTATGGACAAATTTGCTTTTTTTTCGATACATTTATCTAAATCTAAAAATGGAATATTTGTAATTTTTGAAAGGTTTTGGGCAATTGTTGACTTTCCGCAGCCCATATAACCTAATAAGACGATTTTTTTCATTCTAATAAAACACTATAAATTAGGGGATTGTAAATTTTGTTTAAAAAAAGACAAATTTATAATAAAATTGCTTGCAATTAATAAAATAAACTCCTTATATTTGCACCCGCATTCAAGAAACGAATATGACTCGATAGCTCAGTCGGTAGAGCACATCACTTTTAATGATGGGGTCCTGGGTTCGAGCCCCAGTCGGGTCACAAAATTTGTGATTAACAAAATAAGTTTCTTGAAAGCAATGACTCGATAGCTCAGTCGGTAGAGCACATCACTTTTAATGATGGGGTCCTGGGTTCGAGCCCCAGTCGGGTCACAAAAAGGTCGAGTATTAATTTACTTGACCTTTTTTGCATTTAGGCCATGTGGAGAAACGGTAGACTCGCCATCTTGAGGGGGTGGTGCTCGCAAGGGCGTGAGGGTTCAAATCCCTCCATGGTCACTTTAAAAAAAGGAAAAGCCTGAGAAAAGATTCTCAGGCTTTTTTTATGTCTCGAAAATTCTTTCGAGATTTTTTCTTTTTGCGAAATCAGTATTCATGATAATTTTTTAAATTCCATCGAGATCTTTCAATTTTTAAATCTAACTTTTACTTTAATACTATAGAGTTAATATAATTCTTAACTTCGTCTTCATCTTTTGTTTCGACATCCAACGTTACGAAATAGATTCTCAAACAAAAAAAACAATGAACAGAATGACAATCTACATTATTGCAGGTCTTTTATTAGTGGGGTTTATCGCTTATTCTTTTCTGAAGTCAAATTCAGAATCGGAACATGATAAATATTTTATGTCAACTCAATCTCAAAGTAAAGAAAGAATCAAAGATTTAAATCTTGATAAGCCATCAGAAGATGCTACTTATATATTAGACACAACAAAGCTATCATTTCACAATATACCTGTTGAAGATGGAAGTATTGAATATAAAGCAGATCCAAATAAAGATTGGATCATTAATTTAATACCTTTAAATGGTGAAAATTTTAAGAAAGAAGACTTTTCTAAAATGTTTGACTATGATTGGAGAACTAATTTTCAATCTACTATTTATGGTTTTTCGCCTGAAGACAACAAGTGGACTTTTGCTAACGCGGGAGGAACACCAGAAATATATAGTAAACTACAAGTAGCAATTGATGTTCAGGGAATATTTAATGAGCAAAATCCAGAATACACACCCAAAAAACTTGAACGATATATTGTTGAACTTGAAAAAAGAATTAAAAAATATCCAACCAAAATAAGACTTGAACAAAGTGAATCTATAGAAAGTGCTATTCAAAAAGCTAAAGAGCTTGTAAGTATTTATAATGAATTTAATATAAATATGATAATTGTATTACAAAGTAACAAGCAGTTTGATGGTCTTAAAACTTGGGACACTCTTCAAAGTGTCGGACTAAGCTGGGGTGATGGAGACTTATTTCATTGGAGTAACAATACAGATTATGGCCATGACCAATATTTTAGTGTATGGACAACAACAGAGCCTGGATATTTTTTGCCCGAAGAAATTAAAGATGGTAACATGAATCCTCAAAATTTGATTTTTGGTTTCTCTGTACCAAGAAGCGCAGATCCTAAGAATGTTTTTGAAGTTATGTTAAGTGCAGCGGAATATTGCCAGAAACGTTTAGGTGGGAAAATCTTAGACAAAGACATGAACCCTATTAATGTTACAAACGAAAGAAATAAAATAAATGAACTTGTAAAGAAAATGAATAATCGAGGAATAAAAGCGGGTTCTGACAAAGCATTAACAATGTTCTAGATTTAGGATACACACTATAAATACTTATTTATAATAAAAACGCCTTATTTAAAGGCGTTTTTATTGTTTTTTATACTATTTTATATTTCCGCATCAGTAAGTAAAACTAAATCAAAAACAATTGAATCATTTATTCAAACCCATTTGCTTTTCTCCCCAAATTCTCATTTGATTGATAAAAGGAATTAATTCTTGTCCATTTTCAATAAGCGTATATTCAACACGAGGCGGAACTTCGGGATAAACCTTTCTTGAAATCAGCTCATCAGCTTCTAACTCTTTGAGTGTTTGGGTAAGCATTTTTGGCGTTATGCCTTCAACAGCTTTTTTCAATTCACCATATCTCATCAAACCATCTTTTAAATACCACAAAATTCTTCCTTTGTATTTCCCGCCTATTCTTTGAAAAGCATAATCAACCGGGCAATATACTTTAATATTTCTTTTCTCCATTATTATTTCATTATATAAAATACTAATAATCAACAATAGTATACTTTTAGAACCTAAAGAACTAAAATGTACGTACTTGCGATAAAGATATTAAATTACTTTATTTGTTAAGACCTTTAGAAGAAAATGGCAGCAATTAATTATACATAAACCAATATGAGTAATCTAACCCAACAAAATTCAGAAAACATAAAAGTATTAGAAATTCGGAATTATTTATTAAAACCAAATTTGACCAATAAGTTTCGCGATTATTTTCATTCGAAATTTGTTACGCCAATGAACGAATTAGGCGGTTACACATTGGGAGAATTCAAAATTGAAAACATAAACGACCGATTTGTTTGGTTTCGTGGTTTTACTGATATGAAAACAAGATTAGAATTCCTGAATGATTTTTATATCAATAGCACAACCTGGAAAGAATATGGCAAAGCAGCAAACGAGATGATGATAAACTCTGATAATGTTTATTTGTTGCGACCGTTAAAAAAAGAAATCAATAGTGGGTTGCTGAAAACGGATAAAACATTCAGCGTTGTTGATTTTTATATTTGCAACAACACACTTGAAAAGGTTATTGAACTATTTGAAACTACGTATATTCCTTTTCTTAAAAATTTAAAAATAGAAGATATAACACTTTGGGTAAGCGAAATGGCTGAAAATGATTTCCCAAGATTACCTGTTTTTCAAGATAAGAACCTTTTAGTGAGTATTACACATTACAAAGATAAAAATGAGTTTTATGCCAAACAAAAGGGAATTGATGCTATGCCGGCTGATTTAAAAAATTCGATGCAAGAATTAATAACCATTCAGAATCAATTAGTTCTTTTGAATTTGGACAGCTAAATAGAAATTTATCAATTTCAAGATTTCTTTTACTTCACAAAAGCTGATAACAACAAATTACAATTTCTTGTATAAACAATTCCCAAAATATTTTTTTATTAAAGCATTTCAAATTAAATTAGTTGATTTTTCTTATAAAATTAAAAACTATGATTAAGATAAACTATAAAATTCAATTTGTTTTATTTGTTATCTGCTTATTCTTTATAGGATTGGGCATATTTGAAGTATCAAATGAAGGATTGAAAACTGGAACTGATCTTTTTTGGCAAATTTCTCACTTTGTTCCATTCGTTATGGGAGCAATAATTTTTGGTGTTAATTTATATTCTAAACGAATTGAGAAATTCAAAATTTAATAAAAAAGCCTCTCAAAGTCATCAAACTTTGAAAGGCTTTTAAATCAGAATAAAAATTGTAACCTAAATTTATTCCTTAATTATTTTCTCAACTGAGATTCCTTTTTCAGAAGTTACTCTGATAAAATACAATCCGTTTGATTTGTTGGATAAATTAATTTTTGAACTGTTTTTGTTTTCAATTACAGATTGAAGAATTCTTCCCTGAATATCAAACAATTCAATTCTTTTTATGGTATTATCACAATTAATAAACACCTCGCCTTTTGTTGGATTTGGATATATATTTATCGTGCTGTCTTTTTCAAAATCTTTATTTCCTAATGATTTAAAAATGGTTTCGGCTATATTTGTATCAACTGCTTCGTTATAATCAAAATAGATACTGGCATCTTGTCCAACCTCATCCCCTGACTGAAGCGAAGGCAGTGTTTTTATCTTAAACAAAATATTTCCATGACCTCCAACCGGCGGCGCTTTTGAGGTACTCAATTTAATTTTTGCAAAAACAAATTCGGCAGTATTTCCTTTTATGACAACATGTACTGCATGCGATGCATCTAATAACTGAAGTGAATTAATATCATATTTACTTTGATCTATAACAACCTTTACAACCACATTTTCGGCTTCAGCCGTGCCTGTATTTTCAAAATTGATTCCATAATGCAAATAATTCCCAATTGTTGAAGGAGAAACGCTCTCACCTTCTAAACAAGTAATATCATTTGGATCAAATGAACCCACTATTTCCTGATTAAAAACAAACTGATTGTCTGCCGGATTACTATCTCCTGCAATAGGATTTATTGAAGCAGTGAAGTTTAAAATATCCCCAATGTTTGCCGGCGGAACCTGTACCGGACTATTTACATTTAATCCCAGATAAATTCTCCTAGTTTCAAATGGAAGTAAATTAGCGTAATTCCAACCAAGATTTCCTGGAGTTTGAACATTTGGCGCCAGCGTTGCTATTCCATAATGCAATACATTTTGATTGTAGGTAAAGTTAGCTGTACCATTTAGCGTTTGATTTCCTTTATTTCGTATCAAAATCTCGTACCAGGCCATAAATCCGGGTTTTGCAGGATATATAGGCGCAATCACGATTTCAGCGTCGCTGTTTGTTCCTAATGCGCTTACACAGAAGTTTTGCTGTGCGGTATTATTGTTGTTATCTGCAAATGAAACAATCGGCGTTGTTGGCGAAACAGTAAAGAAAGCAGGATTTTCAACCGCTGTGGTTATATTAAAGTTTCCGGCATCGGTAAAGAAAGTATATTTTCCGTTTAAATCTGTAAAAGTTGAACTTAGAGAAGAACCATCGTTTAAATTCACTTTTACATTCGCTTGTTTTGAATCGGCAGCATCACAGCCATTATTATCAACATCAAAAGCAATTGTTCCGGTTATGGTGTTATAATTTCCGCCTGGATTAAAACTGCAATATGAGTTTACAACAACTGTCGGTAAACCAATACCTACCAAATAACTTTTTGTATCAGCTACATCTGTATCATCCTGACAAACAAAAATTAAATTCGAGTTTCCGTTATTAATAAACAAATCTTCATCTCTCCCATTTTTTGCAAATACCGTTTTAAGATTCGGATTATCATTTGCTGTCAAGGATTGAAAGGCTGAAAAATTCGAAACATCAATATTTTGCAATCCAGTTTTAGTAATATTTAAAACTGTAATATTTGGCGAATCAGAGAAATCAGCTGTCGCTAAAGGCATATCAGAATAAAATACATTTATCAACGCACTGCAATTTGTTAAATCAACTGAATTGATGTTGCTATAACTGCAGTTTAAAAGTTTCAAATTAGTCAATCCAGATAGATTCAATGAAGTTATAGGCGCTTTTTGAACGGCTGTGCCGGCAAGTACAAGTGTTTCAAGCGCAGCACATCCCTGAACATTTATTGAATTCAATGCTTCACTAGTATTACTAATAACAGTAAGCGCATTGCAATTTGAAAAGTCGGCGGTCACTAACGGAACATCCTGAATGCTTAAAACTTTTAACTTCGTACATCCTGAAACATTTAGATTTGCAGTTGGATTAGTATCCAATTCTAAAATTTCCAAATTTGTATTTCCCGAAAGGTCAACCGAAGGAATTTGATTAGAAACCAAAAAAACATTTTTTAAATTCACAGTACCTGTCAAATTCAAATTTGAAATAGAATTTGTGTTTGCTCTAAGTTGAGTAAGATTTGGAGATGAACTCAAATCTAAAGCGGTTAATTGATTTTTAGAACATTCAATCGTCAAAAGTGCCGAACATCCTGTAAGACTTAAATTTGTCAATGCATTGTTAAACACATTTAATCCCTGTAACGAACTGCAGCCTGATAAATTTAAAGTAGTCAGTAAATTATCCTGAATTAGAAGATTTTGTAAACTGGAGCAATTCGAAAAATCAGCTGTTTTTAAAACCTGATTAGAAGGAAAAGTAGACTGCGGAAAATTAAGCAGCGTGCATCCCGAAGCATTTATATTTTCTAAAGTTGGATTATCTGTTATTAAAAAAGTAGTCAGTTTGCTTAATCCCGAAACATTTAATGTTATTAGTTTATTATTTACCGCATTGAAATATTCTAAATTTGGGCAGCCCGTTAAATCGAGTTCCGTTAAAACATTATCTTCTAAATACAATTGGTTCAAAGCAGAAAGACCGCTGAAATTCAATGCAGAAAAAACCGGATTTTGCTGCGCTACGATATTAGTAAGACTCAAGCAATTTGAAATTGTCAAAGTGGTCATCAACGGGTTTTCCATAAAAGTAACTCCCGTTAATCCGTTCATTCCTGAAACTGTTGCAGAAGTCAAAGTTGGGCTTTTTACATAAATCGTTTTTAAGTTCGGCATTCCGCTTAAATTGATCGAAGTCGTGCTGATTCCGTTAAAACCCAATTCAGTTACATTCGTGAAACCTTCAATTCCCTGAATATTGGTTACCAAATTAGCATTAGTTCCTTCTATCCAAAGTTTGTCAATTAAAGCCGCTTCAGAAACCTGAATCTGATTATCAAAATTAGTATCGATTCTCGTAACAGCAACGCCGCCGGAATAAGCCGTAAAATTTGCCGCACCGCCATTTACAAGCATATTTTTAAATGTTGGATCGGTAAAATTTAAAATCTGTGCTTTTAGTATTACTGTAAAAAACAGTAAAAATAGTAGTAATTTTTTTCTCATAATTAGTGATATTTTGGTTTTTGGGGAAATCGTTAAAGAGCATTTATTAATTCCTGCAATTTTTCTTTTTTGCTCTGAGCAATCGGAATATTCGAATTATCAGCCATAATCACATAACCTCCATCTGTTTTGATATAAGATTTCAGATAAGACAAGTTGATTAAATGCGATTGATGAATGCGCTCAAACCCATGTTCTGAGAGTAACTCTTCGTATTCCTTAAGCGTTTTAGAAATTAATATGGGTTTGTGATTTTTAATAAAAAACTGCGTGTAATTAATTTTTGCTTCACAGCGAATGATATCCGAAACTTCAAACAAATGAATTCCATCGCTGGTAGAAAGTGCAATTCGTTTAAAATTGTCTACTTTTTTTCGGATGTTTTCCAGCAGTAAATCAATGTTTTCGAATGAATTGTTTTTTCCAACAGCTTCTTTAATTTTTGCCATTGTATCTTGCAATTCCTCCGGATCAACAGGTTTTAAGATAAAATCAAGAGCACTAAATTTAAATGCTTTTACAGCGTATTGTTCATGCGCAGTGATAAATACAACATGAGCATTTAGTTTTCCGTTTACCTTATTTAATCTTTCGAGAATATCAAAACCAGTTCCGTCGGTTAAATGAATATCCAGAAAAATAACCTGAGGCCTTAATTTTTCAATCACGGCAATTCCGGTTTTTACACTTTCAGCTTCGCCAACAATTAAAATATCATTTGTATAACGTTCTAAAAGCGCTTTTAGACCTGTTCTCAAATGTTTGTCGTCCTCTATTAATACTGCTGTTATCATTTATTAAAAATTAGGGTATGTATTGAACAGGCAGACGCAAAACGACTTTTGTTCCTGTTTTTTTATTTTCTGATTGTAATTCGGTGATTTCTATTTGTGCAGATTTGGAAGTTATAGATTCCATGATTTCCAAACGTTTTTTTGTAATTCCCAAAGCCATTGATTTATGCGCCGTAACCGAGTTTTCTTTTAAATGTTTCGATTCAGATAAACCAATTCCGTCATCTTTAATCGTACAGATTAGCTGCTCTTTTTCAACATCAAAATCAACTTCAATTTTTCCGGTTCCATCTTTAGGTACAATTCCATGAAGAATCGCATTTTCTACAAAAGGCTGAATCAGCAAAGGCGGTAATCCCATATTAAATTCGACTCTTTCGCTTGATTTAATTTCAAATTCAAATTTGTCATGAAAACGGAGTTTTTCTAATTCCAGATAATTCTGAAGGCTTTCAATTTCTTTATCAATCGGAATTAATGAACCTTTTGAATATTCAAGTGTAAGACGCATTAATTTGGAGAATTTAGACAAATATTTCAATGCCGAATCGGTTCCGTTCTGAACAATAAAACTAGAAATTGAACTCAAACAATTAAATACAAAATGCGGATTCATTTGTAAGTGCAGCGCTTTTTGCTCGTATTCGGCAACTTCTTTTTTCAATGTCAACTGACGTTTAACCTGCATTCGATTATAAATTACCAATATCAAAGCAATTAAAAGTAAAGCGCCTAAAATGGAGAAAATAACAAACTGAATTTGTCTTTTGTTTTTTTCAGATAATAAAGCTTCTTTTTTTCTGTATTCGTAATTCACTTCTGCCAAAGCAAATTTCTGACTTGTTGTTTCATTGATAATACTATCTCGCGCTTGAACATAATTTTTATAATGTTCTAACGCTGCTTTCGGATCATTTAAAGCTTCGTATAATTCGCTTAATAATTTTTCAGAATGATACGTCTGGTCCAGCACTCCTATTTCTTTTGCATAAGCAAGGGATTTCTCTGCAAAAGGCATTGCTTCTTTATATTTTTTTTGATCCTGAAGCAAACCTGCGATATTGTATAAGGAAAGTGAAGCACCAAATTTATTCTGTAATTCTTCATACAAATTCAATGACTTCGTATAATATTCATTAGCCAGTTTTAAATCATTTTCTTTCTTATAATAATCGCCTAAATAATTACACAAAAGTGCATATCCTCGCATATTATCTGTATTCTCAAAAAGCTTTTTAGCTTTGTTATAATACAAAATCGCATTTTTATTCTGACCCGTTTCAAAGTAAATCGCACCAATATTGGTAAGCGTAACAGCAGCGTTTTTTTCTCCTGTTTCAGTTTGAATTTTAGATGCTTTCTTTAAATATTCTAGTGCTTTTGGATAATTTAACTGAGATTTATAAATAATCCCGATATTATTTAGTGCTTTAGAAACATTAGCCTGTTCATCAATTTCCTGATATAACTGCAGTGCTTCTTCGTAATTTTTCAAAGCTAAAATTTGATTGCTTTGTTCTGAGTAAACCACACCCGAGCTGGCATAAGAACGAGCCAAACCGCTTTTTACTTTTTTGCCTGAATCTTCCTTTAAAACCTTTTTAAATTCTAATTGGGCAGTTTTAAAATATTTTAAAGCATTTGGGTAATCTCCTAAAATAATTGAAGCATTTCCTTTATTGACATAAGCCGTAGCAAGTCCAAAAGTAAAGTCAGATTTCAAACTTAGATTAGTTGCTTTTTGAGCATAAAACAATGTCGAATCAGGGTTGATTTCTTTATATAAATCGGCTATTTTATTATACTCATTGACTTTTGAAGTATCAACTTTAGTATAAATTAGCACTCTTTTCAAGCTGTCAATCTTAGCATTTTGAGCATTCAATAGCTGTCCTGCAAGAAAGAAGAAAAAGAAAATTATTTGACGTAGTTTTTGACTCACTATTTTTTATTTTGCTTGTTGTGAGACAAATGTATGATATGTTTTTTAGTAACTGAACATGAATTATTATTTCTCAGGTTTCACTTATTATTTGATTTTTTTCAATTATTTCAAAATATAAACCTACATCAGAATTTCAAAGAGCATGTTTTTTTTAAGATATATCTTCTTTAATGATTTATATATTTTTATAAGTTAAATATTACATTTTAATAATTAAATAACAAGGTAATTACTATATTAGCTGCTAGTCAAATTAAATAAAACCTTTTTATGAAAACAAAATTTTTAAAATTAGCAGGATCATTTTGCGCCTTATTATTGATTAATTCTTGTCAAAAAGATGAACTTCCGTTAAATGCAAAAAATGACAGTTCTTTAATTGAAGAAGAAAGAGGAACGGGGTATATTCCGTCTACTCCTGAGCAGCTGGCAAACATTAAAGAATTAAAAAAAACATCAAGTCTCTTTGGTAAGGAAGCACTTCCTGCTCAATATGTACTTCCTGAGCTGCCTGCTGCTCTTAATCAAGGATTCAAAGGCTCATGTGTTGCTTATTCAATTGCACATGCTCTTACTATTTTAAATAATGAATCAAAAACATTAGCTGATGGAAGTCCAAATTATAATGCTTATGCAAGTGGGGATTATTTATATGAAAAATATAAGTCCAGAGACAATTGTGATGGTCAATTATATTTTATTGAGGCTTTAGATGCTGTAAAAACAGAAGGAACACCTAGCTATGCTGATATGGAATATGGACCTTGCGGTATTCTTCCTACTCTCACACAGGAAAAAAATGCATACAAAAACAGAGTAAATGATTACTACAGATTATCATCGCCCGAAGGCGGCATACCTTCACTGGAAGATATAAAAAGACAAATAGCAAATGGAAAACCAGTAATGTTAGGACTAGTTATTGATAACGATTTCAAAGCTAAATCTATAAGATTGTGGGATAAAAACACTTCAAGTTCATATGCAAGCCATGCCGTTGTTTTAACTGGTTATGACAATCAAAAACAAGCATTTAGACTTATTAATTCTTGGGGACCAACATGGGGTGAAAAAGGATATATTTGGGCTACTTACAGAAAAATAGAAGAAGTTTTAAGTTCTGATGTATTCGTAGTAGAGAAAAATAATCCATTATCTTATAAAGAAGAAACATTACCTTTTATCACCTTTACTAAGGATATAAGTAATTCAGGAGATAATATAAAATTTACAAAAGGTCAAGTAAATCCTTTTATTAGTAATGGAAAGTTTAACTGGAATAATGATTTGATAAATCCATATTTTGATCAATATAATAATCCTACAATGAGTTTGAGTTATTTTGTACCTGCTAATAATGACGGAATTGATGTAGATGGAGATTTGACTTTTGAAATAAGAGTAAAAATAGAATCAAGCAAAAATGTACCTTATCCTATTGATACAGAAAAAGGAATTGAATTGCAATTATGGAATGGTGCATATGGAGGCAAAAATCAATACATGAGCTGTATTGTTCCGATGAATTCAGCGTATAAAGAAATATTCACAAATAACTCAGGTGAAACTTATAAAAATAGAGCAAATACTTATATTGACTATAATAATAATCCAAATACTTTTGATAGAGAGAAAACTATTAGAATTCATATTAAAAACGGACAATTCTATGTGGCCAATAAAACTTACAAAATGCCATCGGGAATAAATAGGCTAAAAACTTTTTATATAAAAAACATAGGCACTATGGGTTCTATTACCGATATTAGAGTATATATAAACGATAAACAAGTAGGTATTGATACTTTTGATCAGGCAAAACCATGGCTTCAATGGTATGAATAATAAACTAAAATTAAAGGCGCAAAGAAATCTTTGCGCTTTTTTTTAATCTTAACTTTAAATCCAAAAATTTAAACATATCATTTCTAATCTTTTTTGTAAATTCATCATGAATTACAAACTAAATTTCTCCAAAATATTGACTAAAAAGATAAACGTATGGCAAGAATACATTTATTTGAATTTGAAGATCAAAAATGGTTTCCTGTTTTTTTAAGAAATTACATAACCGACTTTTTGCAATTCCTGTCAAACAAAACCGGAATGTACAAACCTGTTGTTCCTTTGCTTGTAAATATTCTAAAAACCAATAATGCAGCAACAATTATTGATCTGGCTTCTGGCGGAGGCGGAGGACTTATTTGGTTAAACAATGAATTAAAAAAAGAAATTCCAAACTTAAAAATCATTCTGACCGATTATTATCCAAATATCCCTGCTTTTGAATACACTAAAAAACAAGCTGATAATTTTGAATATATAAGCCATTCTGTAGATGCACGAAATGTTCCCGCAGAATTAAATGGACTTAGAACTCAGTTTCTTTCCTTACATCATTTTAACCCAAACGATGCCAAACAGATTTTACAAAATGCAGTAGATGCTAAATCTCCAATCGCCATTTTTGAAGTTCAGGAAAGAAGTTTTGCCAGTATTGTCGCCATGATTTTTTCTCCAATTAGCGTTTTATTGACTACCCCATTTATCAGGCCTTTTAAAATTGGCCGAATTATTTTTACTTATTTAATTCCTATAGTTCCACTTTTTGTTTTATGGGATGGTATTGTTTCTTCATTAAGAACTTATTCTGTCCAAGAAATGAATAATCTTGTAAATGGACTACATAATACAGAATCTTATAACTGGCAGATTAACCGGGTAAAATCCGGTCCTGGAGTGGTATTGTATTTAATAGGAATTGAGAAGAAATAAACATTATCCAAAATACAATTCATAATTAGTAATTATTTTACAAAAGAATTCTTTCACAAAAACAAAACTTTGCTAAATTCGTTTGAAGAATAATTAACCTGCTAATCCCAAATTAGTTTTATGAAAAACCTACTATTATTATCATTTATTATGATAAGCTTTTCGTCGTGGTCACAAACCGCAGAAATTTATTTTAACAGAGCTTTTAACAAAGCTGCAAACGGAAATTACAAAAGCGCAATTACTGATTACACAAAAGCGATTGGCAAAAATTCTAAATTTGTTGAAGCGTATCAAAATCGCGGCGTTGCAAAATACCAATTGAATGACCTACAAGGCGCAATGACCGACTTTAGCAAAACCATTGAACTTGATAATATGAATGCCGATGCTTTTACGGGCCGTGCAAACGTAAACTTCAAACTGTCAAAATTTAAAGAAGCCATTGAAGACTGCACATCATCACTTGGTTTAAACCCAAGAGATTATGTTGCTTACAATTTACGAGGTTTAGCTTACAATAAAATTGGAGACAAAGCCAAATCCTGCAAAGATTTCTTAAAAGCAATCGAATTAGGAAGTCAAAGTGCTATAAAAAACAAAAGCACTTTTTGTAAATAATAAATCAAATTTGTGTTAACAAAAAGTAATCTGCAAAATAATGCCTTTGCAGATTGCTTTTTATACCTTATTCATAAAAAAATAGTGTCCGTTTTTTAATAATCTGGTTAGTTGTTACATTTGTTACAAAACTAACCTAACCATGATAAAACACTACTTTTCAAAAACTTACACTCCTTATACCCTTTTCATATTGGTTTTTCTGTTTACAGCCAATGTAAAATCACAAACCTTTACAGACAGTAATTTACCTATTGTCATTATTAATACAGACATAGATCCGAACACGAATCAGCCAATTGAAATTCCCGATGATCCAAAAGTTTTGGCAACGATGAAAATCATTAAAAGACCAGACGGAACCCGAAATTATTTAACCGATAGTAATACTGCCGCTTATTTAAATTATAACGGAAGAATTGGCATTGAACTGAGAGGATCCTCTTCACAATCACTTCCTAAAAAACCGTATGGCTTTACCACTTTAAAAGCAAATAATACAAGCAATAACAATGTCAGTTTACTGGGAATGCCGGTAGAAAATGACTGGATTTTAAATTCACTAGCTTTTGATCCTTCTTGTATTCGTGATTATATTTCGTATAATTTATCCAGACAAATTGGCGATTATGCTACGCGAACTGTTTACTGCGAAGTAGTAATCAACAATGAATATAAAGGATTATACATTTTACAGGAAAAAGTAAAATCAAACGTTAACAGAGTAAACGTTATTAAAATGGCCGATACTGATAATACACTTCCAAATGTAAGCGGAGGTTATATTACAAAAGCCGATAAAACAACTGGCGGAGATCCGGTTGCCTGGACGATGTCTTCTTACAACGGTTCTTCTGTAGATTTTATTCATGAATTGCCAAAACCGGAAAACACAACTATTGAACAAAATGATTATATAAAAAACCAGTTTAAAAATCTGGAAATTACAGCCGGCGCACATAATTCTGATTTAGCAGCAGGATATTCATCTATTATTGATGTTCCTTCTTTTGTTGATTATATGATTTTGGCCGAATTAGCTTCAAATGTTGACAGTTATCAATACAGCACTTATTTCCATAAAGATAAAGAAGGAAAACTGCGCGCCGGTCCTATTTGGGATTTTAATCTAACATACGGAAACGATTTGTTTAGCTGGGGATATGACAGAAGCAAATACGATGTTTGGCAATTTTCAAACGGAGACAATGAAGGCGCCAGATTTTGGAGAGATTTATTTACTGACACTACATTTAAATGTTATTTCACTAAAAGATGGAATGAATTGACATTGCAAGGAAAACCTTTAAACTACAACAGCCTTACTCAGTTTATAGACGAAACTGTAAATTATATCAGCGAAGCAAAAGTGAGAGAAAATCAAAAATGGGGAACAATTCCAAACGATGCACTTGAAATCAATAATCTAAAATCATTTTTATCCAATAGAATTTCATGGATAACAGGACAATTAGGAAGTTTTAGCAGTTGCAGCAATATCGAAACTCCTTCGCTTGTTATCACAAAAATAAATTACAATCCAGGCGTTTCGGCAACTTTTCCAACCAGTAATGATCTGGAGTTTATAGAAATTAGAAATACAGGAAACACATCCGTTAATTTAACCGGTATTTATTTAAGCGAATTGGGTCTATCGTATCAATTTCCTGCCAATGCAACATTAGCGGCAAATCAGGGTATTTATATCACAAGCAATAAAACTACTTTTGAATCTAAATATGGAGTAACCGCTTTTGGGCAGTTCTCCCGTAACTTATCCAATACCTCACAAAAAATAATTTTAGCAGATGGTTTTGGAAACACAATCGATTCAGTAGAATATACAAATGTATCTCCGTGGCCAAATGCAGATGGAAACGGAAGTTATTTACAGCTTTCCAGCACTGATCTTGACAATGCGCTGGCGTCAAGCTGGATTGCAGCATCAGATAATAATTTATCTGTTCCTGAAAGTGTTGAATTGAAAAATGCGGTTTTATATCCAAATCCCGTAAAAAACACATTAACCATTCAGGCGAGCAAACCTATTTTAAATTACAAAGTGTATGATGTGCTGGGACGTTTATTGTATGAATCCAAACAAGATTCTAATACAATAAAAGCGGATTGGAGTTTGTATCCAAAAGGAATTTACTATATTTCGATTTCCAATGAAAATGGATACAGCACCAAAAAGGTAATCAAACAATAACAGTAAAAAACTGCATGTCACTTTTAAGAAAAATTAATAACCTTCAAACAGATAAAAATTCAGGATTTGGCACGAATGCCGGAAGCTACGGCGGAAGATTTGTAAATAAAAACGGAACTCCCAATATCGAAAAAAGAGGTATGAACCTGCTTCGCCGAATAAGCTGGTACCACACCATGATCGATATGCCCAACTGGAAATTCATGTTTATTTTATTTTCTTTCTATATTATAATCAATTTTATTTTTGCAGTTATTTATTATGCCATCGGTGTTGAACATCTGGACGGAATTTCACCATCAGGAAGTCTTTTAACGCAGTTTGGTCAGGCTTATTTTTTTAGTGCACAGACTTTTACAACGGTTGGTTACGGACATATCAGCCCAACCGGATTCCTGACAAGTGCTTTGTCTGCAGCCGAGGCTTTAATTGGTTTGCTGAGTTTTGCCATTGCAACTGGTTTATTCTTTGGAAGATTCAGCAAACCAACTGCCTTTTTAAAATTTTCGCACAATGCCTTAATTTCTCCTTACGGAGAAGGCAAAGGCTTAATGATAAGGCTTGTTCCTTTTAAAAACACCAATTTTACAGATGCAGTGGCAAAAGTTACTTTAGGTATGAGCATTGAAGAAAACGGTCAGCGAGTAAATAAATTCTATACTCTTAACCTCGAAATAGATCGTATAAATGCACTCTCGCTGAGCTGGACATTAGTTCATCCCATTGATGAGAACAGCCCTTTGTATAATTTTACCGAAGAAGATTTTAAAAACACACATGGAGAGATTTTAGTTTTCATCACCACTTTTGATGATATGTTTAGCAATACCGTGGCAGCCCGAACTTCGTATACTTTTAACGAAATTATTTACGGTGCAAAATTCCAAATTATGTACAACCGAAGCAAAGATAATACTAAAACGATTTTACATTTAGACAAATTAAATCAGTTTGATACTACAAACTTCTCATAAAGAATCATTTTTATCTAGTTTTTAAGGTTTTTTGAGATTTTATTTTACTTTTGTTTACATAATCGTATCAAATGGTAAACAATATAAAAACTGTTTTCAGTATAAAAGATCTTGAGAATTTATCCGGAATAAAAGCACACACGATTCGCATTTGGGAAAAAAGGTATAATATTTTGGAGCCAATGCGTACTGATACCAATATCAGGCTTTATAATCTGCAAAATCTACAGAAACTTCTTAACATCACATTATTACACGAATACGGCTATAAAATTTCTAAAATAGCAACTTATCCTGAAGAAAAAATTCCGCAGTTGGTCCGTGAAATTATTTCGAAGAAAAATTCTCAAAACTACGCCATTACATCTTTCAAAATGGCGATGATGAATTTTGATCAGGAGCTGTTTTTCAACACGTTTGACTGGCTTATTTCTGAAAAAACATTCAAAGAAGTTTTTAAAGACCATTTTTTACCCTTATTGAAAGAATTGGGATTATTGTGGCAGTCAGAAACAATTACACCTGCAAATGAACATTTTATGAGTCATTTGATCAAACAGAAAATCTTAATTTATACTGAAAGCCTTCAGATTCAAAAACCAACAAAAACAGACCGAATCTTTGTTCTTTCCCTTCCATTAAATGAAATTCATCAAATAGGATTGCTATATCTTCAATATGAAATTTTATCTAAAGGCTACAAAACCATTTATTTAGGCGAAAGTATGCCAATTGAAAACCTACAGGATTTAACCAAACATTTTGAAAACATCACTTTTGTTTCCTTCATGACAATACAGCCTGATCGCGGCGTTATTAACCAGTATGTCAAGTCAATGGGGCAAAAACTGCTGCAAAAAAATAATGAAATCTGGCTTATGGGTAAAATGGTTGAACATATTGATCAAAAAAACCTGCCGGAACGAATCCGTATTTTTGATTCGATGGAAGAAACAATGGAAACTATATAAAATTTTCGTTTAAAGTTTTTGTATATTTGTTAAACAAAAATGACAAAAACTATTGCAATTATAGGTTCGGGCTTTTCTTCGTTAGCCGCTTCATGTTACTTGGCAAAACAAGGAAACAAGGTCACTATTTATGAAAAAAATCCAACGATTGGAGGTCGTGCAAGACAATTCAAAAAAGAGGGTTTTACATTTGATATGGGACCAAGCTGGTATTGGATGCCTGATGTTTTTGAACGCTTTTTTAATGACTTCAATAAAAAACCATCAGATTATTACGAGCTTATAAAGCTAAATCCTGCCTATCGTGTTTATTTTGGAATAAATGATTTTATCAGCATTTATGACAATTTAGAAGAGATTAAAGCCACATTTGAAGAAATTGAAAAAGGAAGCGGCAGCCAGCTGGAAATCTTTATTAATCAAGCCAAAAGTAATTATGATATTGCCATAAAAGATTTGGTTTATCGTCCCGGAATTTCTCCACTTGAATTAATTACAAAAGAAACAGCATTAAAGCTCAATCAGTTTTTTAGCAATGTCAGCTCAGATATTCGCAGGAAATTTAAAAATGAAAGGCTGATTCAAATTCTCGAATTTCCTGTTTTATTCCTCGGCGCAAAACCAACTAAAACGCCTTCATTTTACAATTTTATGAATTATGCCGATTTCGGACTCGGAACCTGGCATCCTAAAACCGGAATGTTTGATGTTATTCGAGGAATCGAAAAATTAGCTATAGAACTTGGTGTTACTATCCAAACAAATTCTCCTATTGAAAAAATAATCGTTGAAAATAAAACTGCAGCGGGAATTGTTATCAACGGCGAAATTATAAAAGCCGATATTATTTTAAGTGGTGCCGATTATCAGCATACCGAAACTTTACTGGAAAAAAAATATCAGGTTTATTCTCAAAAATACTGGGAAAGCCGAATTTTTGCACCCTCTTCTCTCCTGTTTTTTGTGGGTTTCAATAAGAAAATTGAAAATATTTCGCATCATGCCTTATTTTTTGATGTCGACTTTAATCAGCATGCAGCTGATATTTATGATAATCCAAAATGGCCGGAAGCTCCGTTATTTTATGCCAACTTCCCGTCTAAAACAGATCTGACCGCAGCTCCTGACGGAATGGAAACGGGATTTTTCTTAATTCCGCTTGCACCTGGAATTGAAGATAACGAAACACTAAGAGAAACATATTTCGAAAAGATAATTACTCGTTTTGAGCTACTTACACAACAAGAAATCAGAAATAACATTATATTTAAGGAATCATTTTGTAAAAACGATTTTGAAGCAGATTACAACGCTTTTAAAGGAAATGCTTACGGAATGGCTAATACATTATTGCAAACTGCATTTTTGCGCCCAAAACTAAAAAGCAAAAAAGTACGTAACTTATATTTCACAGGACAATTGACCGTTCCCGGCCCTGGTGTTCCGCCTGCATTAATTTCAGGAAAACTAGCCGCTGAATTAATTCAAAAATCTTTAAGATCTTAAAAAATGAAATCATTATTCGACGCCGTTTCTTTTAAATGCAGCAAACTAGTTACCAAAAACTATAGTTCCTCTTTTTCACTTGCTGTAAAAATGCTGTCACCAAGCATTCGCGATGCTATTTACAGCATTTATGGATTTGTTCGTTTTGCAGACGAAATTGTAGATTCTTTTCATGATTATGATAAAGAAGCCCTGATTGACGATTTTGAAAAAGAATATTATAAAGCAATGGAATTAGGAATCAGCCTAAATCCTATTTTAAATTCTTTTCAGCATACGGTGAAAGAATATAATATTACTGATGATCTGGTTCAGGCTTTTTTAAAAAGCATGAAACTCGACCTTGTAAAATCAACTTATAACACACAAGCCGAATATGCGGATTATATTTATGGTTCTGCAGATGTTGTGGGTTTAATGTGTTTAAAGGTTTTTGTATCAGGAAAAGAACATAAATATCAACAATTAAAAAGCGAAGCCATGCGATTAGGGTCGGCCTTTCAGAAAGTGAATTTTTTGAGAGATTTAAAAGATGACAATACCATCTTAAACCGAACTTATTTCCCTGGTGTTAACCTCAACAATTTCAACGAAGATTCAAAAGCGCAGATCATTAAAGAAATTGAAGAAGATTTTCACATTGCTTATCAGGGAATTGTAAAACTGCCAATCGAAGCCAAATTTGGCGTTTATACGGCATATGTTTATTACAGCAAATTGCTTAAAAAACTAAAAAACACACCGTCTCATGAAATTGGAAATTCAAGAATCAGAGTTTCAAATTATACAAAAGCCGGGCTTTTAGCGCAGTCGTTTGTGACGTATAAATTGAAGCTGGTATAATATTCGTTCAGTTTTGTCATTTCGACCGAAGGGAGAAATCGCACGCGGGATTCGACAAAGATTGGTTAATTACATTGCGGAGTTTCTAGTACGATTTCTCCCTTCGGTCGAAATGACAAACAAAAAAAATAATCTTTAGAGTCAATCTTTTATAAACTAAAGCTAAACTCAAACGATTTTAAATCATAATTTTAATAACAACATTTATAAAATGATTTCTTTTTTAATCTTTTTAGGCGTTTTTCTGTTTATGGAATGTGTGACCTGGCTTACGCACAAATATGTAATGCACGGTTTTATGTGGTATTTTCATGCTGACCATCATCAGCCAAAATACGAGCATACTTTTGAGCGCAACGACATTTTCTTTGTCATTTTTGCGATCCCAAGTATTCTCCTATTTTATTTTGGAGTTCAGGGCGGGTTCAATTATTTGTTTTTCATTGCCTGCGGCGTTACGCTTTACGGAGCCTGTTACTTTTTAATTCACGATGTATTGATTCATCAGCGTTTTAAATGGTTTAAAAACACCAAAAACAAATACCTTATCGGACTCAGAAAGGCACATAAAATACATCACAAACACCTAAATAAAGAAAAAGGAGAATGTTTCGGAATGTTGTTTGTACCCTTAAAATATTATAAAATGTAGCTTATTTGGGTGTTCCAAATGAAACATTTGTAACCATTGATTTAGTTTGAAGATGAAATTATACAAGATAGCAACCGTACAATATGTAAACGCCAAGGTCGAAGACTGCTGGGATTTTTTCTCTAGTCCAAAAAACCTGCAGACTATTACACTCGACAATATGAATTTTGAAATCAAGGATTTTGACGAAAAGCGAATGTATCACGGGCAAATTATAACTTATACTTTGCGACCGCTTTTAGGAATCAAAATTTCATGGGTTACAGAAATCACAGCCTGCAAAGAAAACAACTATTTTATCGATGTTCAGCGTTTTGGCCCTTATAAATTATGGCACCACAAACACTTTTTTGAACGTACAGCCGACGGCGGAACCAAAATGACCGACGTTGTTCATTATGCGCTCCCACTTGGAATTTTAGGGAGAATTATGAATTGGTTGGTGGTAAAGAATAAATTAAAAACCATTTTTGATTTCCGTTACAATAAAATTGAAGAATTGTTTAATTCAAAATCACAGCCAAAGATTATACAAATTAACGCGGAGCAAAAAAGTATATAAATATCTTATTTAAACACATAGAAACATAGTTTATATTGCGTAGAAAAGGCGTTTCACTTGCATAAACAAACATAGCTATGTGTGAGAAACTAGTTTCTTTCCATATTCTTTCACAAGAAAAATAAAACCTATGTTTCTATGTGTTTAAAAAACCACACATAATACAAAATATTCGTCAAGCGAAAATTATAAAATGACAAAACAAAAAGTTTCCTTTTTCTGGTTTAGACGTGATTTACGTTTAGAAGACAATACCGGATTATTTCATGCTTTACAATCCAGTTTCCCTGTAATTCCATTATTTATTTTTGATGATGATATTCTGGATAATCTTCCAAAAAACGATGCACGAGTAAGTTTCATTTACGATTCACTTCAAAAAATAAATACCGAATTAAACACTTTTGAGTCTTCGTTTTTAATCAAAAAAGGAAAAACAAAAGACGTTTGGAAATCACTTTTAGAAGAATTTGATATTCAAAACGTATTTTTCAATAAAGATTATGAACCTTTTGCGATCCAACGCGATACTGCAATTTGCAACTTACTAAAAGAAAATAATATTGAATGTTTCTCTTTTAAAGATCATGCTATTTTCGAAGAAAAAGAAATCACAAAAGCCGACGGACTTCCGTATACGGTTTATACTCCTTATAAAAATAAATGGCTTGAAAAATATCATTTGTCAGGATCAGCTCCAGAATATGATTCGAAACCATTTCAATCAAATTTTGCAAAAAATCAATTTCCATTTCCTGAATTAGCAGCAATTGGTTTTGAAAGAAGTTCTATAAAAGTTCTCCCTCACAACTTAACACAAATTGGCAATTATAAAGAAACAAGAGATTTTCCGGCTTTAGACAGTACATCTTACCTTTCGCCGCATTTACGTTTCGGAACCGTAAGTATCCGGAAATTAGTAAACTGGGCAAATCGAAAAAATCAGACTTTTTTAAGTGAATTGATTTGGAGAGAATTCTTTATCCAGATTCTGTTTAGCTTTCCCAATTGCGTCAATCATAATTTCAAACCAGCTTACGACGGAATTCAATGGCGCAATAATGAAGAAGATTTCAAACGCTGGTGTTCCGGAACAACGGGATATCCAATGGTCGATGCCGGAATGCGGCAACTAAATGAAACAGGTTATATGCACAATCGCGTTCGTATGGTTGTGGCCAGTTTTTTATGCAAACATTTATTGATTAACTGGCAGTGGGGCGAAGCTTATTTTGCCGAAAAATTACTGGATTTCGAACTCGCTTCAAACGTAGGAAACTGGCAGTGGGCCGCGGGAACTGGCTGCGATGCCGCACCGTATTTCAGAGTTTTTAATCCTGAAATCCAACAAAAGAAATTTGACGAAAAAGGCGAATACATCCGCAAATGGATTCCTGAATTTGATTTTGGTTATAGTGAACCTATGGTGGATCATGCCTTTGCGAGGGATCGCGCGATTGCAACTTATAAGAAGGGGATCATTAAATAAAATTCCAAATTTTTTAAATTCCAAATTCCAATATTTTAGGGTTATCCACAATCTTGTCATTCCGAGGAACGAGGAATCTTCGCAAGAAAGTCCGTTATCAAAATCGACAATCTTTGTAGAGCTACTTACGAAGATCCTTCCTTCGTCAGGATGACAAACTAAACAAAAAAACCTTTGTCAAAGTTTAAAACTTTGACAAAGGTTTATATCTATAAAATTGGAATTTGGAATTTAAAAAATTTGGAATTTCACAACTTAATACTTCAAATAATTCTCCACAACAATTTTCGCTTTCAAATCGAACATTAAATTATAAAGTCCGAAGAAAGTACGGTTCATGTAAATAAAGTGCTTAGAACCACGATTTCCGTTCATTTTTTTCAAATTCGTATCTTCAGAAAAACGTTTGCCTAATTCTGCAATCGCATTAAAGAAAGATTCATCGGCAAAATCAAAAGTCTCATTTTGAAAAGGTTTCGTAAAAAGTGATAATAAATCATGAAACATATCGGTGAAATACTCCACTTCTGCCGGAGTATCGTCTGGACGAAGGATTTCTAATTCAAATAATTTTTTATTAAAAAGCTTCTCGTCTGTAATCACATTTTTATTGATTAACTCAAAATAGGGTGTGTAAAACTCTTCTGGAATTTGTTTCATGCAACCAAAATCTAAAGCAATTAATTGGTTTTCATCATTAACCAAAAAGTTTCCCGGATGCGGATCTGCGTGTACTTTTCGCAAAACATGAATTTGGTACATGTAAAAGTCCCAAAGCGCCTGCCCTACTTTATCGCCAACTTCCTGATCTGTATTTTTGGCCGTGAATTCAGAAAGATGAATTCCTGTCATCCAATCCATTGTAATAATTTTCTCTGATGAAAACTCTGGATAATAATTTGGAAAAATGATGTTTTCAATTTTATTACAGGCTTCAACTACTTCCTGACTTTGTTTTAATTCCAGCAAATAATTGGTTTCTTCAATAAGTTTATCTTCAACTTCTTTAAAATATTTGTCTGAATCTTTTCCCTGCAGATTAAACATTCTGATTGCAATAGGTTTTACCAAAGCTAAATCAGAAGAAATACTGTTGGCAACACCTGGATATTGAATTTTAACGGCCAGTTTTTTATCATCTTTCTTAGCTAAATGAACCTGACCAATACTTGCGGCATTTACTGAATTTGCATTGAACTCATCAAAAATTTCATATGGAGTTTTACCAAAATTAGTCTTGAAAGTTTTTAAAACCAAAGGTGCAGAAAGCGGCGGAACTGAAAATTGTGACAAAGAGAATTTCTCCACATAAGCCTGAGGTAAAAAGTTTTTGTCCATGCTTAACATCTGTGCTACTTTCAAGGCACTTCCTTTTAAGCTTTTAAGTCCGTCGTAAATATCTTCGGCGTTATTTTCGTTAAGTTTATCGCGGCTTAAATCCGGATTTACTACTTTTTCAGCATAATGCTTTATATAATTTACTCCGATTTTGGCGCCGGTCTGAACTAGTTTTCCGGCTCTTTCTATTTTTGAAGTTGGAATATAATCGATTGTTTTCATTGTTTGCTGTATATTTTTTCTTTGAATAGAAATTTTCCAAAATCTATTAAATGATTCATTGGTGCAACATTCATTAATTCAAATGATGCATTAACCGATTTTTCGATAAAGATGTCTGTTTTTTCAAAAGCAGCAGATTCATCTTCCATCCAGAATTTAATCGTAAGCATTAATTGCAGCCATGCTGATTCCTGAATGGCTTTTTCCTGATATTTCTGCAGTTTTTCTAATTCTAATCTATAATCATCAGTCAGAATTTCTGAAACGTATTCTTTAAAACTATTTCTAAGTGTAGTTAACTGAACCAGGTTTTTAAGTGGATTTCTATCAATTTTAAGTGATTGCAAAACGTAACTTCTGTTTGCGGTTAAGATTTCGAAGAAGGTAAAATAGAAACTCAGCATTTTATTCTTCATGTCATATTCCTGATATTCTTCGTTTTTGTGAAGTAAGCTGACTGTGTTTTCAAAAAACAGTCGGAATATTTCTTTTTCTAAACCTTCTAATGTTCCAAAAAAGGAATAAAACTCCGCTTCGGTAAAATCATTTTCTTTGGCAAAATGATAAACTGATTTTGGTTTTTGGCCTTTTTCTAAAACTTCATCCATGTATTTTGAAACGATATCATCTTTGGTAATTACCTTCTTTTTAGTCGTCATTTTATTTAAAATTTAGAATTTGCCATAAAGGTAAACATTGTTTAAGTACCTTTACTAATGATTAAACGGCAAGCACTGTTAAATATATTATAAACTATTATGGCTCAAAATGTTCTATTAACCGGAGGAAGCGGATTCATTGGAAAACATCTAACAAATGTTCTTATTCAAGCTGGATATTCTGTGTCTGTTTTGAGCCGTTCCCATAAAGAAAACACTGCTGAAATCACGTATTACAAATGGGATTTGAACAAAAATTATATCGATGAAAATGCCGTTCTCAATGCTGATTTTATAATTCATCTTGCCGGTGAAGGAATCGTTGAAAAAAGATGGACAGAAAAGAGAAAAAAAGCAATTCTGGAAAGTCGCATAAAACCAATTGATTTGATTTTTTCAGTTTTAGAAAAAAACAATAAAAAGCTTAATGCTTTTATTTCGGCTTCGGGAGTGGGAATTTATGGCGCTGTTACCAGTCATAAAATTTGTACTGAAGAAACGCCTGCTGCCAATGACTTTTTAGGCACAACCTGCCAAATTTGGGAAAATGCAGCTGATAAAATCGAAGCATTAGGCATTCGAACCGTAAAAATCAGAACTGCAATTGTATTGGGAAAAGATGAAGGATTTTTGAAAAAAGTCAATCCTAATTTTAAAGCTGGTTTTGGTGCCGTTTTAGGATCAGGAAAACAATATTTACCCTGGATTCATATCGAGGATTTATCTCGAATTTATTGCAAAGCAGTTTCAGATGACCAAATGCATGGCCCGTATAATGCGGCTGTGACAGATAACACTACAAATTCGAGGTTTTCTAAAATATTGGCTTCATTATACGGATATACAATCTGGCTGCCTAAAATCCCTCCTTTTATTCTTAAAATTGTTTTAGGAGAAATGAGCGAAGCGGTCCTAACCGGACAAAGGGTTTCATCAGAAAAAATACAAAAAACCGGATTTGAATTTCAGTTTACTGATTTAGAAAAAGCTCTTATAGCAAGTATTCACTAAAATCATTTCAAAGTTAGATACTTCATATCTTCACTTTTTACAACTCCAAGTAAATTTGTATTGGCCGTTTTTGAAATTTTGCTGGCAACCACACTCGGTATTTCTATATTAAAATCTGAAACTGAAATTGGATAATTACACGAAATTTGTATTCCGTCCGGAACTCTTTTTATTAAGGCTTTCATTTCAATGATTTTCGATTTTCCGTGCAGGTAAAGTTTTCCTTTTACGTCATATTCCTTTTCAATTTCATCGACGTTTTTTAAATCAAATTTTTGAACTTTACCTTTAAAAACTGCTTTTGGATAACGATGGCTTTCAATATAATTTTCATTAAAATGTTCTTCCATTAAATCCATTTTAAACCGAAAATCTTTGATTACAACAGTACAGATTAAAGTACTTGTCTCTGGTTCGAGAATAATAGTTCCGAGTTTATTTACTGCTTTTACTTCTTCAAAAAAAGGAACAGAAGCTTCGAAATTTACAACTGCCGTAGTGGTTTTAAATTTGTCTTGGGCAAGTAATGAAAATGCAGTAAAAAATAAAATAAGCAATGTAGTTCTTTTCATAATCGTCATCAATTAAACAATTATGTCATTCTATTTAAAATAGAACGGCAGTACTCCGTGAAAAAATTTGTAACATAATGTTTATACTTAAAGTTACGAAATTTCAAGATGCGGAGTTCTTGAACTAGTGCTAAATATTTGTGAATATTTTGGTGTACGAAATGGTGGATATAAATGCGAAATGAAATTTGTTTGAGGTGAAATCAAATGTCCCTACGGGACAAATATTGGGGTCGGAAATTTTATTTTTTCTACCGATGAGATATCTCTACGAGATATTTTTTTTTGACTGCGAAATAATAAATGTCGTATAGTCCCTACGGGACAAAAACGGGATAGACAATTTATTTTTTTTCTACCGATATGTAATCTCTACGAGATATTTTTTTTGACAGCGGAATAATAAATGTCGTATAGTCCCTACGGGACAAAACGAGATGGAAATTTTGATTTTTCTACCGATATGTAATCTCTACGAGATATTCTTTTGTGAATATTCTATTTGAACAAAATTCGTTTTTGAAAATTTTAATTTTTTCTACCGATATGTAATTCCTAACGGAATATCTCGTAGAGATTACATATCGGTAGAAAAAAAAATAACGAATGACCCAAATGTCCCGTAGGGACTATACTGCTATTATTAATGACATTTTATCCATGCATTGGCGTACAAATTTCCAATAAAAAACCATCAGTATCTCTAACATACGCCACAACTTGTCCCCACGGTTTTTTCTTTGGTTCTGTAACTAAAACGGCTCCAAACGAAGTTGCTTTTTGAACAAGGTCACCAACATCTTCTGTAATAAAACCTAATTCTATTGCAAAAGGTTTGTCTTCTAAACTGCTTTCTATAAAACCTTCGCTTAAATTATGTGATGCTAATTTTTTTGATGCAAACGAAATGGTGGTTTCCCCGGTATTTAATTCTCCATAATCATTATCCGGACTTATAAATTTTCTTGCGAACCCGAATACATTTTCATAAAACTCTATTGATTTTTCTACGTCTTCAACGTATAAAATTGTATATCCAAACTTTATCATGATTTCTTTATTTAATGAATGATTAATAAAAATGAGATGTCCCTACGGGACAAAATGTGTTGGTACATATTTTTTCGTCTACCAACGAGATATCTCTCCGAGATATTATATTACTAATATAATCATTGAATGAAAAAATTACAACTAAATACGAAAGAAATATCTCAGAGAGATATCTGATCGGTAGAAAAATTTAGCTGATTTCTAAAAGCACGTTGTATTTATCTAAGCTTGCCAAGTCTTCGATTGAGTTAATATTGGCAACTTTTTCATGTTCTTCTACTTCTTTTCTAACTTCGATATGTTTGATTGCTTTTCTAAAACGTCTAACTTCATCCAGATTAGATAATATAAGCCCCGGAACGGGAACACTTTTACCTTCTTTATCTTTGGCAACCATTGTAAAATAAGAGGAATTACAATGTTTGATTACTCCGGTTTGGATATTTTCTGCTTCAACGCGAATGCCCACGATCATCGAACTTCTTCCCACGTAATTTACAGAGGCTTTCATGGTTACTAATTCTCCAACTTCTATTGGTTTAAGAAAGTTTACTGTATCAACAGAAGCCGTCACGCAATAGTTACCGCTAAATTTTGAAGCCGAAGCAAATGCAATTTGATCCAGAAGCTGTAAAATATAGCCCCCGTGAATTTTACCGCTAAAGTTAGTATGCGACGGAAGCATTAATTCTGAAATGCTGATTTTTGAGGAAGAAACGGGTTTAAAATCTGTAGTCATGTTTTTTGTTTTTGGAAATTTTTATAGTTATTATTTTAAACACATAAAAACATAGTTTTTAAATGGCGTTAAAGGCGTTTCACTTGCATTAACAAATCCCGTCCCGACGATTCGGGATGGGGACTATGTGTTAGAAACTAGTTTCTTTTTCATCCTTTCACACAAAAGTAAAATCTATGTTTCTATGTGCTTAAATATTTTCTTGATTCAATAATTCGGTTTCATCCGTATTCAACGCTCTGTTGATGATATTTTCCGGAAGTGATTTCTTGGCTTTTGCGCCCATTTTTTTTAATCTTTCTACACTCGAAATCAAATTTCCTTTTCCGTCAACAAGCTTATTCATGGCGTTTTCGTATTCAGTTTTAGTGTCTTTTATTTTATTTCCAATTCTAACTAAATCGGTAACAAAACCTTCAAATTTATCGTATAAAGCTCCGGCTTGTCTGGCAATTTCAAAAGCATTTTCCTGCTGTTTTTGATTTGCCCACATACTATCTATCGTGCGCAGCGTTGCTAATAATGTACTTGGCGTAACAATTACAATATTTCTGTCGAAGGCTTTATTGTATAACGTAGAATCCTCGTTGAGCGCAATCGCAAAAGCGGGTTCTATCGGGATAAAAAGCAAAACAAAATCCGGGCTTTCTATTTGATATAAATCATGATAGTTTTTATTTCCAAGTTGTTCAACGTGGCGTTTAATAGACGAAACATGTTCTCTAAGCCAGTCTGCTTTTAGTAAATCAGATTCTTCGTTTACCCATTTTTCATAAGCAACAAGAGAAACTTTAGAATCGACAATCATTTTCTTACCATCCGGAAGATTGATCACAACATCTGGAAAAACACGGTTTCCTTCGGCATTTACAAAACTTTGCTGTACTTCATATTCTCTTCCTTTTTCTAAACCGGATTTTTCGAGAACACGTTCTAAAACAAGTTCGCCCCAGTTTCCCTGCATTTTACTGTCACCTTTTAACGCTTTGGTCAGGTTTAGGGTTTCTTTGCTCATTTGAGCGTTCATTTCGCTTAAACCAATAATCTGCTGGCGCAATGCTGCGTGATAATCAATACTTTCCTTATGCGTTTGATCTACTTTTTGTTCAAATACATGAATTTTATCCTGAAGCGGCAGCAGGATATTTTTCATGTTTTCACTATTCTGTTCTGTAAATTTTGCCGATTTTTCTTCAAGAATTTTGTTCGCGAGGTTTTCAAATTCTTTGGTGAATTTTTCCTGAAGTTCGTTTATTTCACTTTTCTGTTCTTTATGGCGTTCCCAAAGATTCTCAAAATCAACTTCTTTTTTAGAAAGCTGAATGGCCAGACTGTCTTTTTCTGTTCGGATACTTTCTTTTTCAGAATTAATTAAATGAAGTTGCTTCTGAAAATTATTTCTTTCTGTTTCAAATTGTTCTTTCTGTAATTGAAACTGATTTGCATTTGCAGTAAGTCTTTCTTCTAAACTTACTTTTTCTGCCTGAAATTTAGCAGAAAACAACATTTTTCCTAAGTATATCCCCAGAAACAAAGCAATTACAAAAGCCAATAAAAGTGGAAGAAATTCTAACATATCTAAGTTAATTTTAAGTAAAAGTACGCAATAATACGTAGTTCGTGGTTTTAAAAATTAAAATATCACGAATTAGTATGGGGTCTAAATTAAACAAACAATCTAAATAAGATTTACGGAAATACTTTAAAAAAATAATTTTTCACGCAACCATTTTAAAGCAGCTCCATCTACATTATATAACCTATTAAAAAATAATCATGAAAAAATTAATGTTGAGCTTATTTATCGCTTTTGGATTTAGCGCCTGCTCTCTTAGTAATGACGACCTGAATGTTGACTGTGGAACTAATGTAGATTTACCTTTTTCGGGCTTCCCTGTTTTATGTAATTATAGTGTAAAAACTTTACCTAATAATCCAAGTGCCCTTATTATAACTTCGCAGGAAAAAATGGACGCTTATTTTACAAAACATGCAAATACCTGTACAGTTGCAAGCGATCCAAACATTAATTTTAGTGATAACTATATGATTGCACTTTTTGCAGGTGTAAAACCTACAAATGGTTATGCTATAAAAATTACTTCTATTGTACAAAATAACTGCGAAATCATTGTTAATTTCTACGAAAAAGGACCTCAAACGGGAGAAACTTTAACGCAGACTCCAACTTATCCAACAGATTTTATTTTGATCCCAAAAACAGCAAAAGCAATTTTGTTTAACAGAACTAACGAAAGTCCTGATAATATCGTAATTGGAAGTTTTGGAACTACAAATGACTTTTTTCAGATCAATGATTACAATATTTTAAAATTCCTTGGTGTAACTACCGGAAACTACGAGTTTGAGCAATATAAATACAATGCTAAAACGGTAAGAAGTGAATATACTACATTGTCAAAAACTATCCCTACAGAAATTACAGCAATTAAAGGCCAGACAAAAACCTATGGTACACCAGGTGCTCAGGGCGGCGTTTATTTTGAGCTTCGTCAGGGAATTACAGTAACTAAAATTACTATTGACAATAATGATACTCCGGATATGAGCAGTGAAATAAAAGCTTTCAGAATGGCGCTTAAGGCAAAAATCAACAGCTTAAAATAATACTCATTAAGTAACATCTGTATCTTTTGCTACCCAACAAAAGATACAGATATACTTGATAATCAAAAACTAACACAAAATACCACTAGTTCTAACTATTTACAAAATGTAGTTTTGTAAGCTTTTAAGAACTATTTTTGCAAAACCAAATTAATCCATTTTTTGAAAGACGATTTAGAGAAATATATTAAGCTTTGCATGAAAAATGACAGAGGAGGACAACTGAAAATATATCAGTTGTTCTCTCCTGTTTTATACGGTATTTGCCTTAAGTATATGAAAAATGAAGACGATGCCAAGGATGTTTTCCAGGAAGCATTTGTTATTGTTTTTCAAAAAATCAGCCAATATAAATTTGAAGGAAGTTTTGAAGGCTGGCTAAAACGAATTTTCATTAATAAGCTGATTGAGACTTTAAATAAGAAGAAAAAAGAGAGTTTCTTTCTGGATGTTTTTGATCCCGATACTGATTTTGTAGAAGAAGAGGAACTGGACATTATCCCAATAGAACAAGAAAAACTGTTAGAATATATTAGGGATTTACCGGATCAATATCGAACAGTTTTTAACCTCTATGTTTTTGAAAAGATGAAACACAAAGAGATTGCCGAATTACTAAAAATCTCTGAAGGAACATCAAAATCAAATTTAAATAGAGCTAAACATATTTTGCAAAAAAGAATACTGAGCATAAAAAAAAATTTTAAGATAGCATGAAGAAGCAAAAAATAGAAGATATTTTTTCATCAATGGAAGACTTCTCGAGTGTTCCGCCTCCTGAATTGTGGGGTCAGATTGAAGAAAAACTCGACAAACCTAAAAAGAAGAAAAGAGCAATTCTTTGGTGGTCTGCGGCTGCATGCTTATTATTAGGTTTACTGCTCCCGTCTGTATTGCATTTTAGTTCTGATAATTCGGGAATTAAAACAATACAGAACAATTCTATTGAAAATAATAATGTGGTTCTGGATCAGGAAAATAAGGATACAGATAAAACCAGAAGTATTGAAAATAAAGAAAATATCCTTGAAAAAGAATCGAATAATAATCGGGTTTCGTCATCAGAAAAAACAACTAATCAATCAGACCAAAATCAATTAAATCAAAATTCAAAAACAGTTAAAGCTCAAACAGGTTCTCAAAACAAAACAAATAATAACAGCTTTGAACCAAAAGTAAATGTCGAAAGAAATAATGCCGTAGCCGAAAAATCATTTGTTCCAGCGAGAGAAAATGGGTTAAATGCAGATTCTAAAAGTCAAATTTCTACCAATAAAAAAGAAAATATAAATCGCGCTGTCGCCGAAAAAACATTTGTTTCAGCTGGAGAAAATGGATTTAATGCGGCATCTAAAAGTCAACTTTCGACCACTAAAAAAGAGAATTTAAACAATGCTGTTGCCGAAAAATCATTTGCCCCAAACAAATCGGATTCTTTTAATTACGGTTCGAAAAGTCAGTCAGACATTGAAAAAAGAAATGCTGATAAGGTTTTAGCAGAGAAGAAATTTGCTCCGGCAAAAACAAATAATTTTAATGCTGTTTCAGGGAATCAATTACCGAATTCAATTTTTGAGGATCTTTCGTCTTCAAAAAATAAAAATGCACTTGCAGTTAATGCTTCAAATTCTGCAGCAAAGAGAAATCCAAATGCTTTAAGTCCTTCGTTGAATAAAGAAAGTATTCAAAAAACGACTGCTGACAAAAGTATTGCAAGTGTTCAAAATGGTAATTCAAAAAACAGTACTGCTTTTAGTAATTCAAATGTTTTGAGTAAAAAAGATTCTGTACAGTTAGCTGAACTTCAAAATTTAGAAAAAGGAATTGCTGCTGTTACTCCGGAAGCAGAGAAAAAGAAAAAAGAAGACAAAACATTATCTAAATCAGAAAAATGGGCTTTACAGCTTTTTGCAGGTGTTGCCAATTCTGAAAATTATAAAAACAATAAAACTTTAGGAAACGTAAACGATTCTAAACAAAGTAATTCGTACGGTGTAAAAACACAGTATAAAATCAATAAAAAATGGGCCGTTGCTTCTGGCTTTAAAATCAATGAACTGGGGCAAAGTGTGGCAAATGTTTCCTATTTAAGCACAAGAAACCAAGCTCTTTTCAGCTCAAGCGATTATTTTGTAAAAAATGAAAGCGTTCCACAAATTGCAAGTGATACACGTTATGTTTTAGTTTCAAATACTACAAAAGATGTGCTGCAAAGCGATAATATTGAAACTGGAAATCTGAGCCAAAATCTTCGTTACATCGAAATGCCTTTAGAAGTTTCGTATTCTGTTTTTAATAAAAAGAGAACAAACATAAATCTAAACACAGGCGGATTTATTGGTAAACTGATTTCGAACAGTGTTGCCATTGATGGAAATTCTATGGGCGAAAACGTAAATGCAAACGATTATGTTTATGGTACAACTTTGAGCAGTACGGTACAATATAGGGTTTATAAAAAAACAAACGTTTTTGTTGAACCTGCTGTTAATTATTATGCAAATCCTTTAAGCAATCAATCTTTTAATCAATTTCAATGGGGATTGAATTTTGGGTTGAATGTTAACTTTTAATATCTATAGTTTATTGTTTTTAATTTCAATAGATATAACAAAAAGGCGGTTCATTTGAACTGCCTTTTTTATTGAATTAATGTTTGATTTATTGTATTTTGCAGGGAAAACAAAACAATTAATGACTTTTAAAAATAACTGGAATGATCTAAAATTTGTTCCAAAGAATTTACAAATTGCAAAAGAACTGATTTATGATATTTGCAATTTCGAATGTTCTGAACCTCAACCCGAAAAGGAAAGTCAGGAATATGACGCTTTCGATTTTAAAATCGGCGAAAGCCAGATTAAATTTAGATCGGCTAAAATTACGCCAACCAAAACAGGTCAGTTTGTAACTTTATGGAAACGAAATAAAGCCGGAATTATCGAACCTTTTGATTATTCTGATGCAATAGATTTTGTAATTGTAAGTGTTCAAAAAGAAAATCTTTTAGGGCAGTTTATTTTTCCGAAAGAGGTTTTACTCAAAAAAGGAATTTTTACAACAACTGTAAAAGAAGGAATAAGAGCCACAAGAGTTTATCCGCCTTGGGATGAAACAACAAGCAAACAGGCTCAAAAAACGCAACAATGGCAATTGGATTATTTTTTACCCATTTCTGATCAAACAGATATAAATCGTGCTAAGTTTTTACTTGGCAAATAGATAAAAACAAAAAGGCAGTTCGAATTGAACTGCCTTTTTGTTTTTTATGTATGTTTTTGTTCCGTAGGAACATTTCATTGGTAGAAAATATATTATTACCATATAATTTACGTTCCGTAGGAACGTTTCATTTTGTTATCATTTTTTTCAATATCATATCAAACGTTCCTACGGAACGTAAACACTACTTGCTATTGTTTTTTTCTACCAACGAAACATTCCGACGGAATGATAAGCCAATCTATTTCAAAATTGTAAAAGACTAATTTATTAAAAACAAAAATAATTTTAATGAATTAATCTTTAGCTTATTTTTTCAGGATTTTTTCTTTATAAATCACTTTATTGTTTTCTGATAAAGTATAAATGTAAAGTCCCGGATATAAATTACGAACTGACATTACGGTGTTTGAAAGTTCCTGACTGCTTTTAATTTCAATAGGATTTCCTAACACACGACCGTTTATATCGTAAAGTCTTAGTTTTAGATTTCTGTTTTCGCTTGTTTTTACTGCAAAATTTAAATCATCAACAGCAGGATTTGGATATGCTTTTACAAAAAATCCGTTTTTAGTTCCAAAATCAGGAGTTGATAAAACATCTTCTTTTAATTCAAAACGAGCAATTACAGGTCCGTGATCTGATGTTGTTGTGGTATAACTTGCGATATCATTACGCGGGTCATAAACTGCAATGGAATTTGGAATATATTCATCACTTAATTCATTAGAAATTATAATGTGATCCAGAAATCCGCCTGAACTTAAAAAACTGTAAGCGCCAGCCTGGCTGATTCCTAAAGTAAGTGCATTGTAGTTATTCGTATCTGTAACAAAACTTTCGTAAGAAGAAGGATTTGGCGTAATAACCGATGCTTTTACATCATCATTGTAATCTCCTAAAATAATTAAATTAGAATTTGAATAATGCGCATCTAAACTGTCTTTTAAAACCTGAGCATCGTATTTACGCATGTTGTAACGTGAAATATCGCTTCCGCTGTTGGCACGTGCGTGAAGATCTACCAGATTGATTTCTTTTGTAAATCCGCCCATATTGGTTTCGATTGTTACCAAATACGGCAAACGTCCTGATGAGAAAAAACTTGAACCATTTCCGCCAGGATAATTCGGTAACGTTTTTGTTCCGGCACGAACTTCGTCATAAAACTCTTTAAACATAACACGAGTCTTTTTTACAGAAGTTGTCTGCGTGTTATAAAGTACAACAAGTTTTTGCGGCGGGAAATTAGGATCTGGTGCGTCAAAAGAATACGACCATGATGTCGAAGTTGTTTTATCGAATGTTTTTCCGTTAATGTTTATTTTTTGAATTAAAACATCAATCGACGGATCATCAGAAACTTCCTGAACTACATAAACGTCCGCATTTAGTTTGTTCATTACTTTGGCTACATTATCAATTTGCAAGGCATCATCTGTTGGACCAAATTCTACTCCGTCAGTTCCTTTTACATCTGTACCAAAAAATTCTAAATTATAGGTTACCACATCAAATGTATCTGCTTTTGGTAAAGAAGAACCTGTCAATAAACCAATTTGTTTGTTTAATCCAGTTCCCGTTACTGTTAATGGCCCGGAAATTATTAATTGTTTTGATGAAGGTGTAAATCTTGCATAGATTGTTTTACCATTTGCAGCTTCTGTAGCTTCGACAATTACGCTTGACTGGAATGTAATATTATCTAATGATACTTGATAATCTGCCGGAGCTGTAATTGTAATGTCTCCATAACCTTCGGCTTTAAAAATAAAAGACTGGCTTGCCGAAATTGTATTTTGTGCAACATCTCCAAAATCAAGAACAGGATTTGCATTTACATAACCTGTTTCATTGGTAATTGCAACATCATCTAATGACCATTCGGCTGCGAAGTTATTTCCTCCAGCTGTAGTTTCATAAACCCATGCAACATATGTGCTGCTTGTTTTAAAACCGCTTAAATCAATATATTGTGATTGTGTATACGTTCCGGTTACGGTTGGGAATTTACCATCTATTTCTGCCCAGGTTGCCGTTTCCGGATTGCTTTTTCCATCATAATCTGTAGAAACCATTAATTTTAAACCCGGACCTGCATAAAATTTACGAGAGTAAAAAGATAATAATGCAAAATGAGTAAAGGTATCTAAATGTAATTTTGGCGAAATCAACCAGTCTTTACTTGCTCCGGTATCTGAAAATCCGTTCACTAAAACGGCTCCAGTTCCTGAATTTACATTTCTTGCAACCGTTGTTGGAGACCATTTGTTTATGGTTCCGGCAACGTTATATTGTGTCCATCCGCTGTTAGATAAAACATTAGGATCATTAAATCCTTGTATATACGGATTAATTCCTACTCCTGTCAGTGTAACAATTTTTGTTGCAGCGCCATTTGATTCATGCGTTATCTCGCCGGTAAAACTGTTGATTGCATTTGGTGTAAACTTTACATACACTGTTGGAGTGGCATTTGAAGCAAAATCAGCAGCCGCAAATGTTAATGTCGATGCAAAAGTGATGTTATCTTTAGAAATTGTAAAATTTGCTGTTGAAGTTAAAACAACATCATCAGTAAGGTTTAAACCTTGAAGCTGGTATGAGAAAACATCTGAATCAAAATTTGCTTCAGAAAAACCTAAATTTAAAGAAACAACCGAAGGAACTAAATTAGGAAGCGCAACGCTTGAAGTTGCGGCATCAATTCTATTTACTGTAGACTGAACATTTCCATAAGGATCTTCGGAAATTGAAAAAACAGAATATGCCGTACTTAAACTTAATCCTGTAAAACTTTTTACATATTCCTGAGATGCATTTGTAATATCTAAAAATCCAGATTGTAAAGCTGCTGTTCCTGCAGCATCTTGCCCTGCTTTTATTTGAGCAATTGTAGGTTCTGCACTTCCGCCCGGCAATAATACATAATACGTTTTTGCCGGTTCGTCTAGTTTATTAATGAAATCAAAGCTTTGTGCTAAAATGTTATCTGCTTTTGGATATCCTGATGCATTTACCGGAGCTGCAACATCGCTTTTAATATCGATATTATCAATTGCAAATGAAGGACGCGAGCCTGATCCTGAAACTTGTCTTGAAATCCATCTAATTTGAACTATTGGCTGATTATCACATTCTGCAGGCAAAGTTACTTTTATGGTTTTCGAGTTTTGAGGCGTTGTAATGGCAGTGGTCTGTTTTACATCATTATTTACATAAGCAGTTGATAATAATGAAATAAAAGGCGCACTTGTACCTACTCTATATTGCAAAACCATTTCATTTATACGTGAACTGTTTGCAGCGACATCATAAGGATTACGAATTGTCATCGCATCATATTGCACTTGTATTGCTGTTTCTCCAGTTGCATCAAAAGCAAAACCAATTGTTAAGTCTAATGAACCAGTATTTAAGAAACCAATTTTACCATCATAATTATGAAAATTACCACTTGTAGTTGCTGCAGTACTGCTTGCAACTAAAGGTCTGTCTGCCACTAATACTGCATTTGTATTAAAAGCAGATCCTGGAACTGTACTTGCTGTCCATCCTTGAAATCCAGCAGGATATGCTGTAACACTAGGAGCAATAGAAAAATTTTGCTGATACGGCAAATCCTGAGGTGTTGGAAAGGTTTGCGCAACCAGGCTAAGTGAACAACAAAAAAAACTTAAAAAAGCCACGAGGTGGCGAATTGAGTAACTGTTTTTCATAAATTTAAAAATAGGGGTTTAGAACTCAAAGTTATATTGTTTAAAGTTAAGGGAATATTGTAAAAACTTAAATTAATTGTAAGTTTTTACATAAATATTTTATTAACAGTAAATCTAATTTGGTATTCTAAAATTTTCCTGATTTAGGCAGAATGCGTTTTCGCACTATTTTTAATAATTATAAAATCCAAAAACAGTATTTTATTTTTTATAAGAAAAAACTTTATTTTAAATTATTTTGCAATAAAAAAGCTGCTCTAAACAGAACAGCTTTTTTCTTAAATTATCTATGCCGAAAATTATATGGCAGTATAACCTCCATCGGCAATAATGTAACTTCCTGTTGTGAAAGAAGATTTTTCAGAACTTAAAAAAGTTACCAGTTCGGCAATTTCCTCAGCCGTTCCTAAACGATTCATTGGCGCTTTTGCAGCAACGGCGTTCATGACATCCTTATTCAAATTATCTTTTAGCAATGCTGTTTCAATATAACCGGGACCTACGGCATTACAACGAATATTTTTTTGAGCATATTCTGCCGCAATATTTTTAGTCAGTCCTACAACTCCATGTTTAGAAGCCGTATAAGCTGGACTTAATGGAGCGGCAACTTGTCCGTGAATAGAAGCGATATTAACAATGCTTCCGCCGCCGCCTTTTTCCATTTGCTCTAATTGATAACGACAGGCATAAAAAACACCGCTTAAATTAAGCGCAATTACACGATCCCAGGCATCTGGTTCATATTCTCCGGTTGGTTTTGCCGGGCCGCCCATTCCTGCATTATTGCAGGCAATATCAAGTCGGCCGTATTTTGAAACCGTAACCTCAACCATATGTTTATTATCGCTTGCACTCGACGAATCACCTTTTACAAAAAAGGCTTCTCCGCCGCTTTCTTTTATAATTTTTACGGTTTCTTCTCCGTGTTCAACATTAATATCCGAAACTACAACTTTTGCTCCTTCTCGAGCGTAGGATTCTGCAACTGCGCGTCCAATTCCTGAACCGCCTCCAGAGACAAAAGCTACTTTGTTTTCTAAAAGTGCCATATTCTTTAAATTTAAATTTTGTAGCTGTAATTTACGAAGATATTGACGGCTGACCATAGCAAAAACGGAGTTTACAATAAGATTAAGACTTTATCATAATCAAATGTTATTTGGCATTAAAACCCCGTAATTCCAGAAAATTTTCCGTATTATTTATCTTCGTCTAATTTCATATTGCCGCGATCTTCATGATTATCCGGATGTGAATTTGGATAGCGGTTTGGTTCAACATCAGAATTTCTGTCTTTATTCTCGACTGTCTTTTTTGCTTCTTCATCAGAGGAAACGCCGCGGTTTGCATTTGGATTATTTGGATTTACATCGTCTTTAGCTTTTTGAATATCTTCATTTTCATTTCTCGCCCTGTCTACAACTTCTTTGTTTCCGTCTTTATCTGCAACCACTTCTTTTTTCAGGTTGGCATCATCAGCTTTTCCATCGTGTGAAATATTTTTTCCTTTCGTTTCGTCTATATCTTTTTGTACTCCATTTATCTTTTTAGAGCCTAGATTATTCGTTTCCATATCCTTATTATTTTGAGTTTCTATATTAATATTACGAATTCTAAATTTTAAAAGAAAGTTGTTTAACATAGCATTTAGTTTAAAAAGCATTTTTCATAACTTTAATCATGAACTAAAAAACAGTCTTATGAAATTTCTTAAAATCAAAACAAGCTGGTCAAATGCCGAATTTATTCTGATAAAATTATGCATGGCTTCGATCTATATTTTTATTGGAAGTTATTTTCATGATTTCTTCAAAAACTATTATATACCGCTTTTAGTTGTATTCGGAATCACCGTAATCTGGTTTGTTTATGAATGGCTGAAAAAGATGAAAGCAAAAAACGAGTAATCGGTTCTCAGTTTTACTTTAATACTTGCAGAACAAAGCTATCTTTGCAAAAAATAAAACATGCACCGACACTTCATTCTTTTTAAACCTTACGGCTATTTAAGCCAATTTATTTATGAATTGAAAAGAAAGAAAAAGCTTTTGGGCGAACTTCATGATTTTCCCGAAGGAACAATGGCAATTGGCCGATTAGATGAAGATTCTGAAGGTTTACTTTTGCTAACAACCGATGGTAAAGTAAGCGAGCAGATAAGAAGTAAAAAAGTCGACAAAGAATATTATGTACAAGTTGACGGCATAATTACGCCCGAAGCGATTGAACAATTGCAAAAAGGTGTAGAAATAGGTTTTGAAGGCGGAAAATACAAAACAAAACCTTGCTCTGCTTTTATTGTTACTGAAATTCCAGATTTTGGACCAAGGGCAAAAAAAATCAGGGACGAACGACACGGGCCGACTTCCTGGGCTTCGATTACTGTAAACGAAGGAAAATTTCGTCAGGTTCGAAAAATGACCGCGGCTATTGGTTTTCCCACATTGCGTTTAGTCCGCGTTCGAATAGGAAATGTATATTTGCAGAACTTAAAAGCCGGTGATGTTTTAGAAGTAAAAGATTTTAAATTAGATAATGAGTCAATTTGATAATTAGATAATTTTTGAAAACTCATAACTTATAACTCATAATTCAAAAAAATGCTGAACGTTGTTCTTGTAGAACCAGAAATACCAAATAATACCGGAAACATTGGAAGATTGTGCGTAGGTACTGAAAGCCGACTGCATTTAATTCATCCTTTTGGTTTTGTAATTAATGATAAAAACCTAAAACGTTCCGGCTTGGATTATTGGGTTCACCTTGATGTAACCGAATATCAAAATGTTGAAGAATGGATTGCTCAAATTCCTGATCATTCCCGTGTATTTTTGATGAGTTCTCATTCTGATAAATCGTATTTAGAAAATGAATTTCAGGATGGCGATTGGTTAGTTTTCGGAAAAGAAAGCGTTGGCTTAAGCAAAGAGTTTATGGCCCGATTTGAAAATCATTTAACGATTCCTATGTCTCCGCTTATTCGTTCTTTTAATATTGCGAATTCTGTTGCTTTTGTAGTTGGAGAAGCTAAGAGACAGATTGGATTGAAAAAGTAATCTCGATCTTCCTGCAAGGTTTTTCAAACCTTGTAGGTATAAATTTTAAAAGCTCGCAATAAATAACAAATACCTACAAGGTTTGAAAAACCTTGCAGGAAAAGAATCAGGTAACGATAAACTTCCCTTTTTCGGCATCAAAAATAATATGCTCATCTTTGAACAAAGCAGCAAAACTTCCGTTTGAAATTAAATTACAGGGTTCGTCCTGAACAACATTTTCGGGCGTCATGACAATCATTTCATCGCTCAATTGTATTGCCAAATCAATATCGTGTGTTGAAAACAAAATGCATTTTTGAGTTTCCTGAGTCAGTTTTTTCAGAAGTTTAAATAAGGAAACTTTATGAAGTAAATCAAGATGTGTTGTTGGTTCATCTAAAATAATCAGCGGCGTATCTTGTGCCAAAGCTCTGGCAATTAAAACCTTTTGCAATTGTCCATCGCTTATTTCATAATGCTTTTTATAAGAAAGATGTTCAATTTGCGTCAGCTGCATTGCTTCCTGAACTTTATCGATATCAGTTTGGGTTAAAGTTCCCACCCAATTGGTATAAGGCTGACGACCAAGTGCCACTAACTCAAAAACAGAAAGATTACTTGGCGGTAGTTTTTCGGTTAAAACCAAACTTAAATTCTGCGCTAAATCTAAAGGTTTATATGTTGAGATATTTTTATCATTCAAATATACATTCCCAGATAAAGGATGCTGAATTCCGGTAATGGTGCGCAATAAAGTCGATTTCCCAATTCCGTTTGCTCCAATCAAAGAAATGAGTTTTCCAGAACTTAAATTCAAATTTAAATTCTCAGCAATAGTCACAACCGCATTTTTGGATTTATATCCAATATTTAAATTTGAAGTTTTTAAAATACTTATCATTTTTTAAAGTTGCTAAGGTTCTAAGATACTAAGTTGCTGAGTTTTTTTCTTGCCACAGATTATAAGGATTAAAATGATTAAAAATAATCTGTGAAAATCCGTTTAATCAGTAAAATCTGTGGGCTAATAATTATTGGAAATTTCGTTTTCTTACCAAAAGCCAAATCACAACCGGAGCACCAATTATAGACGTTATGGCATTTATTGGAAGCGTAACATCAAATCCCGGCATTTGTGAAACAATATCGCAAAACAACATTATAATCGATCCAAAAAACAAAGTACTCCAAAACAAAATAGTATGATTACTCGTTTGAAAAGTCAGCTTTGCAATATGTGGAACCGCTAATCCAACAAAAGCAATTGGTCCGGCAAAAGCTGTAATCGCTCCAGATAAAATACTCGTTGCAAATATGATAATCAATCTCGCTCTTTTAAAATTCAAACCCATACTTTTTGCATAGTTTTCTCCCAACAATAAAGCATTTAAAGGTTTTATACTTTTAGCACTTAAAAGCAATCCAATTCCAACGCAGAAAGTCAAAATTCCAATGGTTGGCCAGGAAAGGTTCCCCAGACTTCCCATTGACCAAAAAGTAAATTTCTGCAATTGTTCTGCCGTACTGAAATAAGTCAAAACACTTACGATTGCCGTTGTAAAACTTCCGAACATTAATCCGACAATTAAAATGGCCATTGTATCTCGTAATCTTTGAGAAACTACTAAAACCAACAATAAAACTAACGTACTTCCAAAAGTAGAAGCAATTACAATTCCATATGAGGATAAAGCAATAACACTTAAAAACGAAGGTAAAAACCCAGCACCTAAAATCACAAAAGCAACACCTAAACTCGCTCCGGAACTTAATCCTAAAACATAAGGCCCTGCAAGCGGATTTCGGAATAAAGTCTGCATTAAAAGTCCGCTGATCGAAAGTCCCGTTCCCACTAAAACTGCGGTAATGGCTTTTGGCAGACGATAATTGATAATGATATATTCCCAGGTTGATTTTGTCGCATGTCCTCCGGTTAAACTCGTAAAAACATCTTTTAACGGAATCGTGACAGATCCTAAACTAATGCTCGCAAAAAACATCAATAAAAGACCTAAAGCCAAAACGACAAATAAAATGGTATTTCGTTTTTTGTTTGCCAATTTAATTCAGTTTTGATGCAAAAGTAAATTCGTAGCTCGACATTAAATCAGGATGAAAAATTTTAATGTAATCTTTTAAAACTAAATCCGGACGGCTAGGTGCTAATTCATAATAAACCGTTCCTCCGGTTGCGCCCAATTTTCCTTCAAAACTATAAACACTTTTATTGGTAAAAGCATCAAATTCACTATAATGCGGGTTTGCTTTTTGCAATTCATCTAAACTTTTAAAAGAACCCGAAGCAATCCAGACATTTGCTGTTTTTGCTTTATCCAAAACCTTTTCAAAAGACAAACCTTCACTTCCTGTTCCTTTTAAATCTGCCCATAAATAATTGGCGTGAGCATCTTTCATAAATTCGGCAACCCAGCTGTTTCCTTTGGCAACATACCAAACATCTTCATACATTGATCCGTATAAAACGGTTGAATTTGCAGTTTTTTCTGCAGCCAGTTTTTTGGCCTGATTATAACTCTCAACAATTTTATCAAACAATTCTTTTGCTTTATCTTCTTTACCAAATAATGCTCCGTAAAGTTTAATCCATTCTGCTTTTCCAAGCGGAGATTGTTCCATCCAGTCACCCTGAATCAAAACATTTAAACCGCTTTTTTTCAAATTATCCAGCATCGGGTTATTGTTATCAACTCCAAAAGTTACAATCAAATCTGGCGATAATTCTATTAATTGCTCAATATTTAATTTTTCATTTTGTCCAACGTTTTTCACAGAACCTTTGTCAATTAAGGCTCTTGTTTTTTCAGATGAAATATAATCGGTATGCGGAAAACCAACCAATTTATTTTCTACTTCCAGCATTTCTAAAAACGGAATATTGGTTGTTGATGTTACCACAACAGATTCTAACGGAACCTGAATTGTAGTATAAGATTGAAGACTATCCGGAACTTTTGCTTCTTTTTCTTTTAAAATATATTTAAAATCCTTATTTGCGTTAGGCCATGGATTTGAAACTGTTACAACTGAATAATCATCATATTTTACAATAGAAAGTCCAGATGCATATTCGATACTATTTTTTGCAGTTTCAATTTTAGCTACTTCGCTCGTTTCGTTCTTCTTACATCCGAAGAGAATAAAAAAAGAAGAAATAAAAATCAATTTAGGGAATAAATGTCTCATATTTTACGTTTTCGAAAGGAACAAAGGTAAAGTATTTTCTATTTTTTTTGTTTATCTTTATTCTTACAAAATTCAACAATTTGTATCTTTGCAACATGAATACCACAAAAATTAAAGTTTGCTCAAGCTGTGAATCTCAATTCAGCTGTGGAGACATTTCGGTTGAAAATAAATGCTGGTGTAATGATTACCCGCCTATTTTCAATCTTTCTGAAGGAGGAGACTGTCTTTGTCCCGTTTGTTTTAAAGAAGCATGCGAAGATAAAATCGATGCTTATATTGAAACTATTACTCCTAAAAATGCCCTTAAAAATAAAGCCATATCTTTACCCAAAACAGAAAAACTAATTGAGGGAATTGACTATTATACAGAAGATGGCAACATGGTTTTTAAAGCCTGGTTTCATTTAAAACGTGGAACCTGCTGCGGAAATAAATGTCGTCATTGCCCGTATTAATTTAGTTATTCGTGAAAAGTGAGAAGTAAAAAGTTGTTATTTTAAACATTCATTTTATATTTCGCATTTTACATTTTACACAAACACACAAAAAATGATACATTTAATTACCGGCGGCGAGCGATCAGGAAAAAGCAGTTATGCCCAAAATTTGGCTTTGCAGTTTTCAAACAATCCAATATATGTGGCGACTGCCCGAAAATGGGATTCAGATTTTCAGAATCGAATTGACCGTCATCAACTGGAAAGAGACGAACGCTGGACAAATATTGAAAAAGAAAAACATTTAAGCGAAATAGACTTTTCCGGAAAAGTTGCTTTAATCGACTGTGTAACGCTTTGGCTAACCAACTTTTTTGTAGATAATAAAAACGATGTAACTCTAAGTTTAGAAGAAGCAAAAAAAGAATTTCTTTCAATTGCCAATCAGGAAAATGCAACCTTAATTATTGTAACTAATGAAATTGGAATGGGCGTTCACGCTTCAACCGAAATCGGCAGAAAATTTACCGAACTTCAAGGCTGGATGAATCAGTTTCTGGCTTCAAATGCAGATGAAGTTGTTTTGATGGTTTCGGGAATTCCAGTAAAGATCAAAGGAGAAAATTCCAAATTTTAAATTCCAAATTCCAAGGCTATACTTTATCTTTACTTATATTTTAAATTTCAGCTGAATTGGAATTTGGAATTTAAAAAATTGGAATTTATGACTAGTTTAGACGATATATTAAAATCACGTCGCGATACCCGACATTTTACCACCGATGAAGTTCCTGATGAAGTAATTCAAAAAGCTTTACAGGCCGGACATTGGGCGCCTTCTGTTGGTTTGACTGATGCGACAAGATATTATATCATTAAATCAGATGAAGTTAAATGTGCCATTAAAAATCTGTTTTTAGACTATAATAAAAAAGCCGAAGAACTTACCGATAATCCCGAACAAAAAGAACTTTATAGATCGCTCAAACTCGAAGCAATTGAAGAAGCTCCAATCGGGCTTATCATTGCTTACGATCGTTCAGTTTTAAATCAGTTTACGATTGGGACTATTGGCAGTAATGAAGCGGTGAAATTTAGTTCGGTTTGTGCGGCGCAGAATATTTGGCTTTCGCTCACAGAACAAGGTTACGGAATGGGTTGGGTTTCAATTTTGAATTATTATCAGTTTAAAAAAATCCTTGATTTACCAGAAGATATTGAACCGCTTGGCTATTTCTGTATTGGTAAACCCGCTACAAATTACGGCAATCAGCCTATGTTACAGCAACTGCATTGGAAACAAAAATCTGAAACTGCAGACTGTAAAGAAATCAATGAAATTCATCAAATCAATATTTCTGATTTTGATTTAAAACCTTCAAGTAAAGTTGAGAACAAAACTGATTTCGGTACACTTTTACAAGAAAAAATAGATTCAAAAACAAAACCCGTCGGCTCACTTGGAACGTTAGAAACTTTGGCTTTTCAAATGGCGAGCATTTTTGAAACTTTAAATCCTAAAATAATAAATCCGAATATTGTTGTTTTTGCAGCAGATCACGGAATCGCTAATCATGGCGTGAGCGATTATCCGCAAGATGTTACGCGCCAAATGGTAAATAATTTTATGGAAGGCGGCGCAGCAATTAATGTTTTCTGCAAACAAAACAATATCGAATTATCGATTGTAGATTCGGGCGTAAACTATGATTTTCCAACAAATGCAAAATTAATTAATGCCAAAATTGCAAAAAGAACACAATCTTTTCTGCATGTTCCCGCAATGAGCGAAACAGAATTGAATTTGTGCTTTGAAAAAGGAAAATCAATTGTAGAAAATATTGCTAAAACAGGTTCAAATTGTATTGGTTTTGGCGAAATGGGAATTGGGAATACTTCGACAGCATCCGTTTTAATGAGTCTTTTAACTGGTTTTTCTATCGAAGACTGCGTTGGAAAAGGAACCGGAATTAACGATCAAAAACTGCTGAACAAACAAAATATTCTAAAAAAAGCAATCGGGAATTATTCCGGTCAAGCCGAATTAAAACAGCAAATCGCCTACTTTGGCGGTTTTGAAATTATGCAGATGGCAAGCGGAATGTTAACGGCTTATGAAAATAAAATGCTGATTCTGGTTGATGGTTTTATTTGTTCTGTCGCTTATTTAATTGCTTCTAAAATAAATCCTGATATTAAAAGAAATGCTGTTTTCTGTCATTGCTCTGCCGAAAAAGCACATCAAAAATTATTAGATTACCTTGGCGCTAAACCTATTTTAAATTTAGATTTGCGTCTTGGCGAAGGAACGGGCTGTGCAGTTGCATTTCCTATTTTAAAGTCGGCAGAGGCTTTTTTAAATGAAATGGCTAGTTTTGAAAGTGCTGGGGTTAGTAGGAAATAGTTTTCAATTTTGATTTGCAGTTCATATCTTTGAACCATAAGTTGAAATTATTAAAAAAATTATACATGCCTTTTACTAAAGTTTATATTCATTGCGTCTGGAGCACAAAAAACAGGTTTCCATTTTTAAATTCGATTGATCTGCGCCAAAAAATTTGGCATCACATAAAAGAAAATGCATTAAAAAAAGAAATATATCTTGATTATATTAATGGATATTCTGATCATTGCCATTGTTTGATTTCGTTAGGAAATAATCAGACTATTCAAAAAACAATACAATTATTAAAAGGTGAATCTTCATATTGGATTAATAAAAATCAATTGACCAAAGAAAAATTTGAATGGCAGGATGAATATTTTGCGGTTTCTGTATCAGAATCTATAGTTGGCAAAGTGAGAGATTATATTATTAATCAAGAGGAACATCATAAAAAGAAAACATTTCAAGAAGAATACGATGAATTTATAGTCAAATTTGGATTTAAAATATCTTGATGGAATTTGGCTAAAGCCTTTCATATATGATATTCTGAGACCTCCAGATAAATCTGGAGGCAATTAAATATTTTTTTTATTTTCAAATATTTTTCAATAAAGAAATCATTTAAAAAAATCAATTGCCAACATCTTTAGATGTTGGTGAAAATTATGATACCTAAAGAGGCTTTAGCCAAATAAATTTGTAAAGAATTTTTATTTTAAAATATCTTAATGATATTTGGCTAAAGCCTTTTAGACATAACATTCCTCAAACATCCAGATAAATCTGGAGGCAATTAAACTTTTTTTATTTTTGATTACTTATTAAATCTGAAAGAATGAACTATTAATAAAATAATATAAAAATCAATTGCCAACATCTTTAGATGTTGGTATAAAAATAATTGCCTCTCAAAAAGGGCTTTAGCCAAATACCACAATCTAAATGAAAAAAGAACTACACATTTTCTTCACCTGCTTAATGTTCTACACCAGAATTCCATGTCCAAAAAACATTACTCACGATCCGGATTATTTAAATAAAGCAACAAGATATTTTCCTTTTATTGGCTGGATTGTTGGAACAATTTCATTTTTGGCTTTTTATATTTTCTCTCTTTTTCTTTCAACAGAAACAGCTGTAATTTTTGCTATTATAATCTCAGTTTTAACAACCGGAGCATTTCATGAAGATGGATTTGCAGATGTCTGCGATGGATTTGGCGGCGGCTGGACCAAAGAAAAAATCCTGATGATTATGAAAGACAGCGCGATTGGTGCTTATGGCGCAATTGGATTGGTTTTACTTTTTCTGGCGAAATTCAAATTGCTTTCAGAATCTATTTTACTTTTCACTAATAACATTTTACTGATTTACCTTTTATTTATTTCGGCACATTCTTTAAGTCGTTTGGCGGCAATCAGCATTATTTTTACGCATCAATATTCTCGTGATGACGCTTCGAGCAAAAGCAAACCAATAGCTAAACAACATAGTTGGAAAGAAGTTTTCGGATCTTTTTTCTTTGGATTAATTCCGTTATTGGCACTCTCCTATTTCAATTATAAAGTTCTCTTAGTTTTAATTCCTGTTTTTATAACCAGATATTTTCTCGCAAGATATTTCCAAAAATGGATTGACGGCTATACGGGAGATTGTCTTGGCGCAACGCAGCAAGTGTGCGAAGTAATTTATTATTTAAGTATTCTTTTTATATGGAAATTTATTTAGTTCGCCACACCGAAACCATCTGCGAAAAAGGAATTTGTTACGGACAATCTGATGTAAATATTGCAGAACCTTTTGATGAAATTTTTAACCGAATTGTTTCAGAATTACCTACTGAAGCTATTATTTTTTCAAGTCCGTTAAAACGCTGTTCTATTTTAGCAAAACACATTCAGCAAAATATAAAAACGATTTCTTATCAGGAAGACGATCGTTTGAAAGAAATGAATTTTGGCGAGTGGGAACTCAAAAACTGGAACGAAATTCCGCCGGAACAATTAAATCCATGGATGGAAGATTTTGTAAACATTCAAGTTTTAAATGGTGAATCATTTGTGGAATTACATCAAAGAGTTGGTAATTTTTTAGAAGAACAAATTTCGCAGAAAACCCAGCAGCCTATCATTATTGTAGCGCATGCCGGAATTATCAGAAGCGTATTATGTCATCAGACTTCACTGCCATTAAAGGAGGCTTTTCAAAATAAAGTCGATTTTGGACAAGTCATAAAAATTACATTTTAATTTAGTTTTGTTTAGAATTTAATTGAAATAGTAAAACAAATTTGAATATTCAATAATTTTAACTTTATCTTTGCAGCAAATTAAGGTTGTGTTTTTATAAAACACATTAAAAGGGAATCAAGTAAAATCTTGAGCTGTTCCCGCAACTGTAAGCTTAGTTCTAAAAAGAATGCTTGTTGTAAACTACAAAACCACTGCTCGCCCCGGCGAATGGGAAGGTAAACAACAAGACGCAAGCCAGGAGACCTGCCTTTGTAACAAATATCGAGCTCTCGGGAAAAAGAGTGTAGAAATTATGACTTTAAGAATACGTTTTGCTTTTTTACTTGTAATGTTGTGCCAATTGATTTCGGCGCAGAGCGATTCTATTAAGTTAAAAGAAGTTGTAGTTTCTGATGCTAATCTGAAAAAATACTCCAATTCCCAATCCGTTTTAAAGCTTAACGATTCGATTATCAATAAAAATGAAGCTTTACTAACTGATCTTTTAAATTTCAATTCTACAATTTATTTTAAAGAATACGGACGAGGAATGCTTTCTACGGTTTCTTTTCGTGGAACTACCTCTTCTCAAACAGCTGTAATCTGGAACGGAATTAACATTAATTCGCAAATGAACGGAAGCACCGATTTCAACACAATTTCGGGTTCTGATTATAATTCGATTAGTGTAAAAGCCGGCGGCGGAAGTGTTATTTACGGAAGCGGTGCCATTGGCGGAACCGTGCATTTAAACAACGATCTGGCATTTTATAATCGGTTTGAGAATAATTTAAAACTCGATTACGGAAGTTTTAATACTATTGGAATAAATTATAAAACGAATATTTCTAACGAAAAATGGAGCGCGCAAATTGGTTTTTCTAAAAACAGCTCCACAAACGATTACAAGTATTTAAACCGTTACACCTGGCGAGGCGAACAGCGCTGGAACCAAAACGGACAGTATGATATTATAACTATGAGCGCTAATGCAGGTTATAAAATCGACTCAAAAAACACCTTAAAGTTTTACAGTCAGTTTTCAAATACAGACAGAAATACTTCTTTAGTTGTAGAAACGGAAACAAAAAGCAAATATGTAAATGGTTTCAATCGAAGTTTATTAGAATACGACGGTGATTTTGGAAAATTTAAAACCAATTTTAAAACCGCCTATATCTTTGAAAACTATCAATATTTTGCTGATAATTCGAGCAATATTTACACTTACGGAAAGACCGAAAGTTTAATTACAAAAGTTGACTTAGGTTATACTTTATTCAAATCAACCCAAATAAACGGAATATTAGATTATAACAGAACTAAAGGTTACGGAAGCAGTTTTGGCGATCACGTTCGCGAAATCAGCTCAGCAGGAATATTGGTCAAACAAGATTTCTCTGAAGCCTGGAAAAACGAACTTGGTGTTCGAAAAGAGTTTACAGATAATTACAAATCTCCGGTTTTATTCTCTTTAGGATCTTCGTATCAGTTTAGCAAATTGTACAATTTCAAACTGAATGTATCTAGAAACTTCAGAATTCCGACTTATAATGATTTGTATTGGGACGAAGGCGGAAACCCGGATTTAAAACCAGAAAGTTCGTATCAGGCAGAAATTGGAAACGTGTTTACTTTCAAAAATATTTCGCTTACGCAGAATTTCTACTACATGAAAATTAAAGATTTACTGCAATGGGTTCCGGGCAAAAACGGTATTTGGAGTCCTATAAATAAAGACAACGTTAATAGTTACGGTGCTGAAACTTTATTGAGCTGGAAAAAACAATTCGGTAAAAATAACTTCAGTGCAAATGCTTCTTATGCTTATACCGCTTCAAAAGATGAAGCCACTAAAAAACAGCTTTTCTTTGTTCCTTACAATAAAGTAACGGCTTCTGTTGCTTATTCACGAAACAGAATTTCTGCTTATTACCAATTTTTATACAACGGTTTTGTGTACACAAGAGCCGATAATAATCCGGACGAAATTATAAACGATTACAACATTTCAAATGTTGGAATCGATTATGATTTTAAATTCTTAGACTCTTTCAAACTTGGTTTTCAGGTTTTAAACGTTTTCAATAAAAATTATGAAAGTCTGGAAGACAGACCAATGCCGGGTCGAAATTTCAATATGTATTTAACTCTAAAATTTTAATAATTATGAAACTTAGTAAATTACTTTTAATGGCGTTTAGCGTCTCGTTATTCGTTTCTTGTTCGAGTGATGACGATAATGACCAGGTAGAATATAAAAACGGATTCCTTATTTTAAACGAAGGAAGCGCAGGACAAGGAAGTGTTTCTTTTTCAAGCAATGATTTCAACGTTTTTGAAAAAGATGCTTACACTGCTGCAAATGGATCAGATTTGCTTGGAAAATATGCTCAAAATATCTTTTTTGACGGAGACAGAGCTTATATTATTGCAGGTGGCTCAAATGTTATAAATGTGGTAAACAAATACACCTTTAAATTGATTGCTAAAATCGATACTGGACTTGCAAACCCAAGATATGGTGTTGTAAAAGATGGTAAAGCTTATGTAACTAATGCTAATACTTATTTTTCAGCAAGTAATCCAAACGGAAATACTGATGACTATGTTGCTGTAATCAATTTAGCTACAAATACATACGAGTCTAAAATCAACCTAAACGCAACAGCTAACAGGCTTGTAGAAGAAAATGGTAAATTATATATTACTGAACCTTACAATAATGATAAATTATTAGTGGTAAATATTGCAACTAAAGCATTGGAAACTCCTGTAGTAATTGGTTCAGGCGCAGATTCTATTGAAGAAGATAACGGAACCTTATATATTTTAAGAGGTCCTTATGGAGACAGAAGCGAAATTGTAAAAGTAAAATTAGCAGACAAATCTGTTGCTAAAATTACATTCCCAGAATCATTAGACGGAGCTGTATTTTTAGATATTTATGAGAATAAAATTTATTATACAGTAGGCAATTCAGTTTATACTATTGCTACAACTGCAACCGAAGCTTCTACAACTGCAATAGTAACAGCTAATTTGGGTAATTTATATGGATTTGCAGTTAACAACAACCGTATTTACATAGCTGACAGCGGTGATTATAAGGCTGATAGTAAAGCATACATTTACAGCTTAACTGGAAGTTTACAAAAAGAATTAACTGTTGGAGTGGGGCCAAACGGTTTTTACTTTAATGATTAATTTACTTTAGAATTAGTTTTTATTTGTTTTTGGTAAAAAAAGGCTTTCATTTCTGAAAGCCTTTTTTTTATTTCTATTCTATTTTTAAAACCCTTTTAGAGCATTACAGATACATTTCGTTTCGTAGTCCGTTGATTTTTTTAGAATCGCTTATGTATGGCAAAACTGCGTTATGATCTGTTTGGATTTTCTTAGCAGCAGAACCAGTAATTTTAGAAATTGCTAAATTCAATAATGGTTCTGAAGGATCACCTAAAACACCATAATTATTAATGTATTCATACTGAACATAAGTTGGAACCAATCCTCCTGTATAATCTCCAAAATCTGCAGCATTAGAAATTTTAAAGAGTAAAGGCTGCATTGCATATTTATGATTTAGATTTATATTACTTTTAGTTACTAAACTTGGAGAATCATAAAGTGTTCTTGAACCTACATTTTTACCAATAGTTGTTTCACCAATTTGAATTACATTTATATAAGGTTTTAATCCGTTTATGACCAATTCACTTGCAGACGCCGTATTTGAAGTTGTTAAAATATAAACCGTAGCCAAATTTAAACCATTTACCGCAGCACCATCAATATTACTTACAAATCTTTCATTCAAGTCTTCTAATGCTTCAGCATTCAAACCAGCCATTAATTTAAAATTATATTGTCTTTTCGAAAATATTTCACCGTCAAACTGTCCCGTAATCATACTTGCCAAACGTGTTGAAGTACGTACAGAACCACCTCCGTTATATCTTAAATCTAAAACTAAATCTGTAACACCTTGCGCTTTTAATTCACCAAATGCTTCATTTAATTGAGAATCATAGTCCTGATAAAAACCGTTATACATTAAATAACCAATTTTGTGACTGCCGGAAGTAATTACTTTATGAATTAAAATTGGGTTTTCTTCTAAAGTGGTTTTAGTTAAAGAAAGTGATTTTCCATTCAAAACAAAAGAAGAGCCATTATAACTGGCAAAATTTAGAGTATAAGTATCAGGTCCTAATAATAATGACTGGTAATTTGAAACTGTCAGTTTAGTTCCGTTTACAGCTGTGAATAAATCCCCTCTTTTGATATCTTTACCAGAAGCATCAGAGTTTGGGATAATATAACGAACATAACCTACTAAATCATTAGATCCTTCGGCAACTCTGGTTAGTTTAAAATCAACACCATTATTTTTAGTGATTCCGTTAAGTTCTTGTTCTAAAACGGTATAATCTTCTACAATCCAGCTAAAACGATCAATAGCATTACTTGGATATTTGCTTACCGGTTTGTTTAATAAATCCTGAAATAAGTCTTCTGGATGCGAATATCCAGATAAAAAAGAATTTAATTCACTTTTTGTACCAAAGCGGTCATCGGCTAAATTAGGTACATCAGCCTGCCATAAATAGTAGGTATTTAATCCTCTCCATATAAAATCGTTTACCTGTAACTCCGCAGGAGCTCTAACATCATCCTCATCTTCACAAGATTGCAAAGCAAATGTTAGTACAAACAAAAATAGTATTGCCTTTAAAATTGGTTTCATAGAAATTAGGTTTCGGTGTCTTGGTATTCTATTAACGTAAAAATACTACCTTTAGTTTTAAGTAGTATTCTTTTTACCTAAAAAAATTTTACATTATTGCTGTAACAAAAATAATTGTGGCTCGTCTTGACTATATAAGCTAACGAATAACCTTTTAATTTATGAACCAGAATGTGTTTATAGAATTAGTTAATCCTTTTAAAGACAAAGTTTTTCGTCTGGCAAAACGATTGCTTACCAGTACCGAGGAAGCCGAAGACGCTACTCAGGAAGTAATGGTAAAATTGTGGAATAAAAAAGAGAATCTGGACACTTACAATAATGTTGAAGCACTGGCCATGACCATGACAAAAAATTATTGCTTAGATCAGTTAAAATCTAAAAGAGCCGGAAACCTCCAGATTGTCCATAATAATTTTACAGATCGCGAGCCGCAGTTAGACCGGAAATTAGAGGATGCTGATAGTTTAGAATGGGTTGGAAAAATTATAAATCAGCTGCCGGAACAGCTTCAAATATTAATTCAGTTACGGGATGTTGAACAATATGAATTTGAAGAAATTGCAAAAATCGTTAATATGAACGAAACCGCAATTCGGGTGGCGCTTTCGAGAGCAAGAAAAAAAATAAGAGAATCAATGGTAAATGCACACAGTTATGGAATTAGGTAAAATAGAAAATATATTAGAAAAATACTTTCAGGGAGAAACTACTATTGCCGAAGAAAATCAATTAAAAGATTATTTTTCTTCATCAGATGTTGCGCAGCATTTGGAGCAGTACAGACCCATTTTTGGTTATTTCTCTCAGGTAAAACAACAAAAATCAACGCAGGAGATCCCACTAAAAACTAAAAAACGAAATGTGGCGTGGTTATCAATTGCAGCTTCGGTTGTTGTTTTACTAGGAATTGGAACCTATTATTTTGCAGGCGAAAAAACAACTCCGGTTGTAGCTCAGTCAGAATTAGGAACCTACGACGATCCGGAAGAAGCCCTTGCAGCAACGCAAAAAGCTTTGGCCCTATTGTCGAACAATGTTAATGTAGGTATTGAAAGTGTACAATACATTGGCGAATATGAACAATCAAAAAACAAAATTTTTAAACAGTAATTAAATAAAAAATAAACATGAAATCAACGATTCACGAATACAGAAAAAACAATATAAAAAGCATGAGTAAAAATTTCATCATAACTCTAGTTTTCGCATTCGTTACACAAGCTTTTTATGCTCAAAGTGCCTTTGACAAATATGACGGTCAGGACGATGTAACATCAGTAATTGTAAACAAAAAAATGTTTGATTTAATGAGTAAGGTAAAAGTTGATGCTTCTGATAAAGAAACACAGCAATACATTAACCTGATCAAAAAATTAGACTACTTAAAAGTGTTTACCACAAAAAATCCTAAAGTTGAAGCAGATATGAAAGCTTCTGCAGATAAATACATAAAATCTGCTGGTTTAGAAGAACTTATGCGTATCAACGACAGCGGTAAAAATGTTAGGATAATGGTAAAATCTGGCACTACAGATACTCAAATTAAAGAATTACTAATGTTTGTTGACGGGGCAAAAAGCGAAGAATCTGTTTTATTGTCACTTACAGGTAATTTCGATTTAAATGAAATCTCAGTACTTACAGACAAAATGCAGCTTCCGGGCGGAACTGACTTGAAAAAAGCTTCTAAAAGCAAAAGATAATCATGAAAATCAACGTTTTCACCACAGCCATTTTAGCATTACTAACTTTTGTAAGTTGTAATTCTGAGCCTTCACTGCAAAAGTATTTTGTCGAAAATACAGACAAAAAAGACTTTATTGCACTCGATGTTTCGCCTTCTATTTTAAATCTCGACAATACTAAATTGTCTGCAGAGCAAAAAGAAGCCATAAATTCATTCGACAAAATGAACATATTAGCTTTTAAAGCAAATGATAAAAATCAGGTGCAATTTGAAGCAGAACGAAATAAGGTAAAGGCCATATTAAAAGACCCAAAATATCAGGAATTAATGAAAGTTGGTTCCGGTAAAGACGGCGCATCAATTAGTTATGTCGGCTCTGATGACAACATCAAAGAATTCATAGTTTTTGCAAACAGAAAAGAAAATGGTTTTGCCGTTGTTCGTGTGTTAGGGAACAATATGAACCCGAACAGCATTATGACTTTAATGTCTGTTTTGAAAGAATCAAAAATAGACATGGAACAATTGAAACCTTTACAGCAATTGGTTAAATAAAAACATCTTACTTTTAATCGAAAAAAGCTCCTTAGATGGGAGCTTTTTTTTATTTATAATCATATTGTAAATACTGGGCGTAGACGCACTGCAGTGCGTCTCTACAGAAAATTGGAAATGAATATTTCTTCGACAAAAAATAACCACAAAGCATATCGTAGAGACGCACAGCAGTGCGTCTTATGCGCAAAGTAGACGCACTGCAGTGCGTCTCTACGGAAAATTGGGGTGAATTATATTTTTTTTTCAACCAGCAGATAACACAATGCATATCGTAGAGACGCACAGCAGTGCGTCTTATGTGCAAAGTATAGCAAACGTGAATACTGGACGTAGACGCACTGCTGTGCGCCTCTACAGAAAATTGGAAATGAATATTTCTTCGACAAAAAATAACCACAAAGCATATTGTAGAGGCGCACAGCAGTGCGTCTTATGCGCAAAGTATAGCAAACGTGAATATTGGACGTAGACGCACTGCTGTGCGCCTCTACAGAAAATTGGAAATGAATATTTCTTCGACAAAAAATAACCACAAAGCATATCGTAGAGACGCACAGCAGTGCGTCTTATGCGCAAAGTATAACAAACGTAAATACTAGACGTAGACGCACTGCTGTGCGTCTCTACGGAAAATTGGGTGAATTATATTTTTTCAACCAGCAGATAACACAATGCATATCGTAGAGACGCACAGCAGTGCGTCTTATGCGCAAAGTATAGCAAACGTGAATACTGGACGTAGACGCACTGCTGTGCGCCTCTACAGAAAATTGGAAATGAATATTTCTTCGACAAAAAATAACCACAAAGCATATCGTAGAGACGCACAGCAGTGCGTCTTATGCGCAAAGTATAACAAACGTGAATATTGGACGTAGTCGTACTGTTGTGCACCTCTACACAAAATTGGAAATGAATATTTCTTCGACAAAAAATAACCACAAAGCATATCGTAGAGGCGCACAGCAGTGCGTCTTATGCGCAAAGAACAGCAAACGTGAATATTGGACGTAGACGCACTGCTGTGCGTCTCTACAAAAAATTGGGATGGAATTATATAAATTTTTCGATCATCAATCTCACAAAATATATAGACAAAGCATATTGTAGAGGCGCACAGCAGTGCGTCTTATGCGCAAACTAAAAAAACAAAAAGCTCCAATTTTCATTGGAACTTTTTTAATGTATAATATACATTTTTTCTAATCTTACAAATTAAATGTTAAAATAAATTCATTTACATTTACTTCTTAATATAACAAATACCAATAATGAAAACACCAAAAATCTTATTTCTATTTTTACTTTTAGCATTAAACAGCTGTTCAAGCGATGACAACGAAAACCCTGAAGATCCGGAAACATCAAAATTTGCAATGACAGCAAAAGTTGACGGTACATTGTGGGAAATGCAAAATCCGTTTGGATCAGATTATGCTACAAAAACATTATTTGATATGTATCCTGCAGAAGAATATATTCTTTTACAAGGAAGAAACAAAAATTTTGTAGATGAAATTAGACTTTACATTAAAAGAAGCGATCTAAAAGTTGGAACATATCCTATAACAAAAAACACTTTTGACGCCTCTAAAACACAAGTTGAAATCTCATTTAACACTAAAGGAAAAAGCCAATATCCTGTTAATGGTTCAGTATCAATTACAGCGATTGACTTAACTGCTAAAAAAGTAACCGGAACATTTTCATTTAATTGTGTAGATGATGATAATGAACCAATTAGCGCTGCTAATCCTGTTACAACAAAAGTAACTGATGGTACTTTTAGCTACAGATATGATGTACCAGAGAAATAATTCTGATATATTTACATATAAAAAAAGCTCCTTTAATGGGAGCTTTTTTTATTTTAATCCTATCGTGAATACTGAGCGTAGACGCACTGCTGTGCGTCTCTACGGAAAATTGGGATGAATATATATTTTATTCAACAAATAACCACAAAGCATATCGTAGAGACGCACAGCAGTGCGTCTTATTCGCAAAGTAAATAACGGGGCTTGAATATTGGACGTAGACGCACTGCTGTGCGTCTCTACAGAAAATTGGGATGAATATATATTTTATTCGACAAACAAATAACCACAAAGTATATCGTAGAGACGCACAGCAGTGCGTCTTATGCGCAAAGTAAATAACGGAGCTTTAATACTGGGCGTAGACGCACTGCTGTGTGTCTCTACAGAAAATTGGAATGAATATTTTCTTTGACAAATAACCGCAAAAGCATATCGTAGAGACGCACAGCAGTGCGTCTTATGCGCAAAGTAAAATAAAAAAGCTCCAATTTTCATTGGAGCTTTTTTGTTATAATAAAATTTGAGCTTATTTACTCAAATACATTTTTCTTCTAGAGTACAATTCGTAGAATTGATCGTCTTTTAAGTCATCAATAAACAAGATACTTTCTCCTGTTGATTTCATTTCTGGCCCTAAAGCTTTGTTTACGTTCGGGAATTTGCTGAAAGAGAAAACCGGTTGTTTGATTGCGTATCCTTTTAATTGCGGATTAAAATCAAAGTCAGTTACTTTACTATGACCTAACATTACTTTAGTAGCGTAGTTTACATAAGGCTCTCCGTAAGCTTTTGCAATAAACGGAACCGTTCTTGAAGCTCTTGGGTTTGCTTCGATAATATAAACCGTATCATCTTTTATCGCAAACTGAATATTGATCAAACCAACTGTTTTTAAAGCTCTTGCAATTTTATGCGTATGATCTTTAATTTGCTGCATTACGAATTCTCCTAAGTTAAAAGGAGGCAATGTTGCATTACTATCCCCAGAGTGAACTCCGCAAGGTTCGATATGCTCCATAATTCCTATGATGTATACATTTCCGTCAGCATCACAAATCGCATCCGCTTCAGCTTCAATTGCTCCGGCTAAGTAGTGATCTAAAAGTAATTTGTTTCCTGGAATTGTTTTCAACAAATCGATAACGTGCTCTTCAAGCTCTTTTTTGTTGATTACAATTTTCATTCCCTGACCTCCTAATACATAAGAAGGACGAATTAACAGCGGGAAATCTAAACTATCCGCTAATTTTGAAGCTTCGTCTGCCGTTTCAGCGATTCCGAATCTTGGGAAAGGAATATGTAATTCTGTCAATAAATCTGAGAATCTTCCTCTGTCTTCTGCTAAGTCAAGTGCATCAAAACTAGTTCCGATGATTTTTACACCGTATTTAGATAATTTATCAGCTAATTTAAGAGCCGTTTGACCACCAAGCTGAACGATTACACCTTCTGGTTTTTCGTGCTGAATAATATCATAAATATGCTCCCAGAAAACTGGTTCGAAGTATAGTTTATCAGCCGTATCAAAATCTGTCGAAACTGTTTCAGGATTACAGTTAATCATGATTGTTTCGTAACCACATTCTTTTGCTGCCAAAACTCCGTGTACACAAGAATAATCGAACTCAATTCCCTGCCCGATTCTGTTTGGTCCGGAACCTAAAACGATAACTTTCTTTTTATCTGTTACGATACTCTCATTATCCACAAAACGCTCTCCGTTTGCTTTTTCGATTTCTGCTTCAAAAGTGGAGTAGTAATAAGGTGTTTTTGCTTTAAACTCAGCCGCACACGTATCAACCAGTTTAAACACACGGTTGATGTTTTTCTCCATACGTAAAGAATGCACTTCACTTTCCAGACAGTTCATCATGTGAGCTAATTGTCTGTCGGCGAAACCTTTTTGTTTGGCTTCAAGTAATAATTCTTTAGGAAGGTTTGAAACTTTATAGTTTGAAATTTCTTTCTCTAAAACATAAAGTTCTTCGTATTGTTTTAAGAACCACATGTCGATTCTTGTAATTTCATGGATACGGCTCAACGGAATTCCCATTGCAATGGCATCATAAATTACAAAAACTCTGTCCCAGCTTGCATACGTAAGCTTTTCGATGATTTGTTCGTAATCTTTATATCCTTTTCCGTCAGCTCCTAAACCATTTCTTTTAATTTCTAAAGATTGGGTTGCTTTGTGCAGCGCTTCCTGAAAAGAACGTCCAATTCCCATAACTTCACCTACAGATTTCATCTGAAGACCTAAAGTTCTGTCTGATCCTTCAAATTTATCGAAGTTCCAACGTGGTATTTTTACGATTACATAATCTAAAGTTGGTTCAAAAAGAGCCGAAGTCGATTTTGTAATTTGGTTTTGTAATTCATCTAAGTTATATCCTAAAGCCAGTTTAGAAGCAATTTTTGCAATTGGATAACCTGTTGCTTTTGATGCTAATGCAGAAGAACGAGATACACGAGGGTTAATCTCGATCGCTACGATATCTTCTTTATCATCTGGCGAAACTGCAAATTGTACGTTACATCCTCCAGCAAAATTTCCGATACTTCTCATCATTAAAATTGCGTAGTCACGTAATTTTTGGAAAGTGGTATCTGATAATGTCATTGCCGGCGCAACGGTAATCGAATCTCCGGTGTGGATTCCCATTGGGTCCATATTTTCGATAGAACAGATAATTACAACATTATCATTTTTATCTCTTAAAAGCTCTAACTCGTACTCTTTCCATCCCATTAAAGCTTTATCAATTAAAACTTCGTGAATTGGGGATGCTTCGAGTCCGCGGGTTAAAAGCTCATCAAAATCTTCTTTTTTGTAAACTACCGCTGCTCCTGTTCCACCAAGTGTAAACGATGGACGAATTACAAGCGGGAAACCAAATTCCTGTGCAATTTCTTTTCCTTCTAAATATGAAGTAGCCGTTTTTGCAGGTGCAGTTGGTACATTTATTCTTTCTAAAAGCTGTTTAAACTGCTCTCTGTCTTCGGTAATATTAATCGCATTTACATCAACTCCTATTAATCTTACTCCGAAATCCTGCCAGATTCCTTTTTCTTCAGCTTCCAGACACAAGTTCAAAGCGGTCTGCCCTCCCATTGTTGGCAAAACTGCATCAATTTGCGGGTGTTCCTTCAGAATTTCAATAATCGATTTAGTAGTTAATGGTTTCAAATAAATATGATCGGCCATAGATGGGTCGGTCATAATTGTCGCTGGATTGGAGTTAATTAAGATAACTTCAATTCCCTCTTCACGAATCGAACGTGCAGATTGAGATCCTGCATAATCGAATTCGCAAGCTTGACCAATAACAATAGGTCCCGAACCTATTATTAAAACTGATTTAATTGATGTGTCTTTAGGCATTTTGTATGTATTGTGTAGTTATATAAAAGTATTTTAAAAAACATTCTTAGTGTACTAAAAACTAGAATGTTGAGAAAATTTTTACCGACAAGGTATAAAAAAAGGCGATACTAAAAAAGTAATCGCCTTATGTATGTTTATACAAACATTATTTTTTGTGTCTAGGTTCGCTAGAAACAGTCAATTTATGTCTTCCTTTTGCTCTTCTACGCGCTAGAACTTTTCTTCCATTCGCAGAAGCCATTCTGTCCATAAATCCGTGCTTATTTCTTCTTTTTCTTTTCGATGGTTGAAATGTTCTTTTGCTCATTGCTTTGTATCTTTAAAATGGTGTCTATTATCTGTTTTTCTGTTTTTGAATTCCGTTGCTCAAAAACCGAGTGCAAATATACAAAGACTTTTTTTTCTGGCAAGTAGTTTTATAAAAATATTTTTAATTCATTTTACTATATTTGCAATCACAAATTTACATGAATTATGTTTAATAAAATTATCAAACTTATTTTGGCCGGACTTCTTATAATAGCTGGCGTTTGGCAAATTGTAGATAAAGAAACCGGTAATGGTATCTTCCTTATATTATTGTCTGCAATTCCTATTTTTCTTTATTTTAAAAATGAATTTATCCTTTTAGCCTTTCTTAAATTAAGAAAACAAGACTTCGAAGGCGCTAAAAAATGGTTAGCATACATCAAAAATCCGGAAACTGCTTTAGTAAGAAAACAACAAGGATATTTTAATTACCTTCACGGTATCATGCTTTCGCAGACTAATTTAATTCAGGCTGAGAAACATTTCAAAAAAGCGATCGAGCTTGGACTATCAATGGATATGGATCTTGCTGTAGCTAAATTAAACCTTGCCGGAGTAGCAATGTCACGCCGCAGAAAACTGGAAGCAACTAATTTATTAGCCGAAGCTAAAAAATTAGACAAACAAGGAATGCTGAAAGAGCAAATCTCGATGATGAAAGAACAAATGAAGAAAATCTAACGATTTTTAAATTCCAATATTTTAAATCCCAAATTCCAAAAAGAGTTTGGGATTTTTTTATTTTAGATTTCTGAGTTTAGATTTTAGATTTTTTGCTCCTTGTAAAAATATCAGATACAGTTTGTCATCCTGAACACCAGTGTTAACCACACAGTTTGTCATTTCGAGGAACGAGAAATCTGCGCAAGAAGCTCGACAAAGATTAGCGATATGCTTTATGCGCATTTTTTTGTCATCCTGAGGAACGAAGGATCGCACTCGCTGATCGGCAAAGATTGGCGATTTAGTTTGCGGAGTTACTTGCGCAGATCCCTCGTTCCTCGGGATGACAAGATTAGGTGAAGATTGTGTAACCGCACAGTTTGTCATCCTGATTTCTATGATAAAACCAAATCTTTTTCATAAAAGGTTTGGTTTTTTATTACCGCAAAAACCCGATGTATTATTTTGTTTCTCACAGCGTTTAAAACGCTCATTTTATTCTTTCCTTCATCAACTTTTCTGATGTAGTATTTTCTTAAATCATTGTCTAATCGAACAGCGCTCATTGCGGCCAGATGCAGAATAGTTTTCAGGTTTTTATCGGCAAGCATTGACACTCCAGGTCTTCTTTTTAATGAGGTTCCAGATTGAAAATCGAAAGGTACAACTCCGCTGTAACATGCCATTTTTCTAGGATCAGTTATCACTGTAAAACCTTCTGTTTTTGATATTAATGTCCATGATAAAACCTGACCTACTCCAGGAACAGATTTTATCAGTTTCTGCTGATAGCTTAGGTTTTCATCATTATGGATTACTTCTTCAATATCATTTTCAATAACCTTAATTTGTCCCTCAATATTTTTAATGAGTTTTACATTTAGACTTTTTAGCTCTTTGTCCAATCCAATGCCTTTCATTAATTTGTAATCATGCTGCTGAACCATAAGCTGCTTTTTGATTTTTATTCTTAAAGCTCTTTCGGTCAATAGTATTTTTATTTTTTTAATGGAGCACGAACTTGGTTTCCATTCTCTATTTTCTTGATAATTTTTCTCAATAAAACTACAAATTCGCAGGGCATCAATTTTATCATTTTTACCTCTGACAAGACCTATACTTTTCTTGATATGCAGAGCCGATATTACATAAACTTTAAAGTTGAATTTTTCCAATACTTCAAAAAGATTCCAATTGTATCTGCCTGTATTTTCCATTGCTAAAATTACATTCTCATCTGAATATTTTTTAAAAAAGCGCTTTATAGCCGGAACGTTATTCTCAATAGAAAAGTAATTTAATGATTCTTCTTTTACACAAATATCTAAAGTCTTGCTGCTGATATCAATGCCAATAATAATGTTTTTCATAACTTTGCTTTTACGATTCAACAATGATTTGAGAAATTCATCATAAGCTCAACTCCTTAATAACGGGTCACTAGCCCAAATTTCTATCTGAGTCTTTGATGAAAGGGAAGCCAAAGTCTTAATCAAGATATGAGCCACAAACTCAGAGGAACGAATAGTTTACTTTTGCTTCCTTTCTCAATCATAAATCTACTTAAATTTTAAAAAACAAATCTAAAGGAGGAACGAAGGATCGCACTCGCTGATCGGCAAAGATTGGCGATATGCTTTGCGGAATTACTTTGCGGAGTTTCTTGTGTGATCCTTCCTCCGTCAGGATGACAAGAGTACCATTTGTCATCCTGAGGAACGAAGGATCGCACTCGATGATCGACAAAGATTGGCGATATGCTTTGTTGAATTACTTTGCGGAGTTTCTTGTGTGATCCTTCCTCCGTCAGGATGACAAGAGCACCGTTTGTCATCCTGATTTCTATGATAAAACCAAATCTTTTTGATAATGGATTTGGTTTTTTATTACCGCAAAAACCCGATGTATTATTTTGTTTCTCACAGCGTTTAAAACGCTCATTTTATTCTTTCCTTCATCAACTTTACTGATGTAGTATTTTCTTAAATCATTGTCTAATCGAACAGCGCTCATTGCGGCCAGATGCAGAATAGTTTTTAAATTTTTATCAGCAAGCATTGATACTCCAGGCCTTCTTTTTAATGATGTTCCGGATTGAAAATCAAAAGGTACAACTCCACTATAGCATGCCATTTTTCTTGGATCGGTTATAATTGTAAATCCTTCTGTTTTTGATAATAATGTCCAAGATAAAACCTGACCCACTCCAGGAACAGATTTTATCAATTTCTGCTGGTGATTAAGAGTTTCATCGCTTCGGATAATATTTTCAATATCATTTTCTATAATCTTAATTTGTCCTTCAATGTTCTTAATAAGTTTGATATTTAGGCTTTTTAGTTCTTTATCCAACCCAATATCCTTCATTAATTTGTAATCATGCTGTTGAACCACTAGCTGTTTTTTGATTTTTATTCTTAAAGCTCTTTCTGTCAATAGTATTTTAATCTTTTTAATAGAACAGGAACTTGGCTTCCATTCTCTGCTTTCCTTATAATTTTTTTCAATGAAATTACAAATACGAAGCGCATCAATTTTATCATTTTTACCTCTGACAAGACCTATACTTTTTTTTATATGCAGAGCCGATATCACATAAACTTTAAAGTTGAATTTTTCCAATGCTTCAAACAAATTCCAATTATATCTGCCCGTATTTTCCATGGCTACAATTACATTTTCATTTGAATATCTTTTAAAAAAACGCTTTATAGCCTGAACGTTATTCTCAATAGAATAGTAATTTAATGATTGTTCTTTAATACAGATATCTAAAGTCTTACTGCTGATATCAATGCCAATAATAATGTTTTTCATAACTTTGCTTTTACGATTCAACAAATGATTTGAGAAATTCATCATAAGCTCAACTCCTTGATAACGGGTCTCTAGCCCAAATTTCTATCTGAGTCTTTGATGAAAAGGAAGCTAAAGTCTTAATCAAGATATGAGCCACAAACTCGGAGGAACGAATAGTTCACTTTTGCTTCCTTTCTCAATCATAAATTTACTTAAAAATTCAAAAAACAAATCTAAAGGAGGAACGAAGGATCGCACTCGCTGATCGACAAAGATTGGCGATATGCTTTATGGAGCTTCTTGCGGAGATCTCTCCTTCGTCGAGATGACAAGATTGGGGTGAAGATTATTGTCGAATTTCTTTGCGGAGTTACTTTGCGCCCTTCGACTTCGCTCAGGGTGACAGGGCTAAAGAAAATTAACCGTGCCGTTTGTCATTTCGACCGTAGGGAGAAATCTGCGCAAGTAACTCTACAAAGATTGGCGATATACTTTACGGAGTTACTTGCGCAGATCCATCGTTCCTCGGGATGACAAGATTGTGCGGCAAATTGTATAACCACACCGTTTGTCATTTCGACCGTAGGGAGAAATCTGCGCAAGTGGCTCGACAAAGTTTGGCGATTTAGTTTGTGGAGTTTCTTGCGGAGATCTCTCCTTCGTCGAGATGACAAGATTGGGGTGAAGATTATATAACCACATCGTTTGTCATTTCGACCGTAGGGAGAAATCTGCGCAAGTGGCTCGACAAAGATTGGCGATTTAGTTTGTGGAGTTTCTTACGCAGATCCCTCGTTCCTCGGGATGACAAGATTGGGGTGAAGATTATATAACCGCATAGCTTTAACGCAAAGAGACCCGACAGGCTTTAAAAACCTGTCGGGTCTGAGTTGTATTGCGGAGTTACTTTGCGCCCTTCTCCCGATCCCGATGCTTCGGGACGGGATCGCTCAGGGTGACAAAACAATTTTTAATTATTAATTCACTCCTCTAATATAATAGAAGGCAAATTTTCATTGAGCCATTTGTATTTATTGAGAATCATAATATGGGTTCCGCCTTTTACTACTATACAGCTGTTGATATATTTTATAGGAAAAACTTCGTCCTGATCGCCGTGAATATGAATCACATTTTCGTCGACCTGGTTTCTGTTCCATAAAATGACAGATTCTACAGCCCATTGTAAATAATTAAGATCCCGAACGGCTAAAAACTTCTCGTATAATTTAATTCGTTTGTTGATTTTTTCTCCAAAAGAGTATTTCGCCAGACTTTCGATATTCAAAATCAGCTTCATAGGAATCAATTTATAGGCTTTTGTAGTCTTGCCTATTTTCATTCTTCTTGGAAATTCGAGATTACTTCTTACACTCGAAATAATGATTACTTTTCTTGCCTGAACATGTTTTGCAATTTCCTGCACTAAAATTCCTCCAAAAGAAACGCCAATTAACACAGGGTTTTCATGCTTGATATTTTTTGAAATTCGGAGTGCATAATCAGATAAGGCTTCTTTTGGATGCGGTATTTCCCATTCTAATAAACAGGTTTCAAAAACAGTTTCGTCTAATTTGATTCTTTCAAATATAGCAGGGCTAGCCGCCAGACCGGGCATAAAATATACAGGAATTTTGCTCATTTGTTTAAAATGGAATTACAACTACAGCTCTTAATTTCAAGCTAAATTTACTTTTTTTAATAATAACTACAGCAAATCGTACACCATAATTGCATATTAAAACAAATTGAGTTGTAAAAATAAACGATTTTGCAATGAACCTGATCCTCAAAAAATAATTTCATATTGAGAATCAAATGATTACCTTTGCATTCCAAATCATTCACTGCTAAAGATCTTTTAAAAAGATTTTAGCTGACTATATTTTTCGTTCTTTTTCTAATATTTTTTAACCTACCCCAAAACATGACAAATATGGAACCTACCGAAACTATGGAAATCAAAGACAACACTTTTGCAAGACAATTTGAAACCGTGGTCCCTGAAGGATTACTAAGCGTTGAGTATTCTTTTCAGGAAAAAAAGATTTTTTTAACCAAAATCAATACGCCGGAAAATTTTGAAAACCAGCCTGTACTCGACAATTTACTTAAAAGCATTTTAGAATTAAGTACAGAGAAAAAATTCAGAGTTGTGCCCATTCACCCAAAAATTGCGGCCTTTTTCAAAAAAAATCCAAAATACAAAGATTTATTGCCTCCGGGAATCAGGATTTAAAAATCACCAATTACCCAAAGCCATAATCCGCCAATTGCCATATAAATAAAAAGCATTATAAGTCCGGTTATTAAACCTTTGACCCACCAGCTTTTTAAATCGACATATCCGCTCCCAAAGAAAACGGGAGCCGGACCATGTCCGTAATGCGTTAACGTTCCGTAAATTGATCCCACAAAACCAAGCATAAAAGCAAGAAGCAATCCCGGAATTCCCAGTGAAACCCCAACTCCTAAAAGCGCTGCATACATTGCCGCCACGTGCGCCGTTGCACTTGCAAAGAGATAATGGCTGAAAAAGTATACTAATATAATGATAGGAAAAGCCATCTGCCAGCTTAGTCCGCCAATTTCTGCTTTTATCAAATTACTAAACCAGCTAATAAATCCTAATTCGTTTAGCGAACTTGCCATCATTACTAATACCGAAAACCATACGATGGTATCCCACGCTCCTTTTTCGGCTTTTACATCGTCCCAGGTCAAAACGGAAGTAAGCAATAAAATTACCAATCCAATAAAGGCGGTTGTTGTGGCATCAATAGAAAATAAATCGCCTGTCATCCAAAGAAATAATAAGATAAAGAAAGTCAGCAGCATCATCCATTCGTTTCTGGTGATTGGGCCCATTTCTTTTAATTTTTGAGATGCTATTTGCGGTGCGTCTCCGGTTTTTTTAAGTTCCGGCGGATATATTTTATACAGCACAAACGGAATCACAAAAAAGGCACACAATCCCGGTACGATTGCAGCTGCAGCCCACGACATCCAGGTTATTTTTATGCCGAGATTAAGCGCAAACTTCTGGCACATTGGGTTACTGGCTGTTCCCGTAAGAAACATTGAGGATGCTATTAAATTCATATTATAACAATTCAATGTTAAATACGAACCTAGTTTTCGATGTGTTTCAGGTTCTTCGGGCATTGAACCAAAACTCATTGCCATTGATTTCATGATGGGATAAATAATTCCTCCGCCGCGAGCGGTATTACTTGGTACGGCTGGTGCCAAAACCAAATCGGCAAGACCCAAACCGTACGCTAATCCAAGCGAGCTTTTTCCGAATAACCGAATAAACAGAAAAGCAATTCGGTTTCCTAATCCTGTTTTTATAAATCCGCGTGCTATAAAAAATGAAATTCCAATAAGCCAGATTACTTTATCTCCAAATCCTTTTAATGCCAGCGTAATTGATTTTCCCGGATCGCCCGGTGCTAAAACCTGTGTAAAAGCGGTTAAGGCAATGGCAACGATACACATGGTTCCCATTGGGGCGGCTTTTAGAATAATTCCTAAAATGGTCGCTACAAATATGGCAAACAAATGCCAGGCTTCGGGCACAACTCCGTTTGGCGCAGGAATAAACCAAATTGCTGCTCCAACTGCAAGTGTAATCAGGGTTTGAGGAATTTGTACTTCTTTCATGGTTTTGGAATTAAATTAAACTACAGCCTGCACTGAAACTGAATCAAAAATAAATTATCATTATAGGTTGATGTATCTGGGATATTTCGGTCAAAATGATCTATCTCAAATCCCATTTCTATACGACCTGTATAGTTTTTTCCAAATTCAAGGCTTATCATAGGGGTATAAGTCTGCCTTACATTTGAGTCTATTTTAAAACTAGGGTCAAATCTTTCATAACGGCAGGATACTTCTAAGGAGGTTAATTTTTTATAATCGATTTGATATCGCACATTGGGAAGGAAATAAATGCCTCGCATTTGATAATCGGCAACATCAGCTGTTCTGGTATCAACGGGTAACGAAAAATATAAGTTGTGATTTGTTCCTCGTTTGTATTCTATCTGCAAATCAAAAGTAAAACGATCTGTAAGTCTAAAATCACTGGTAACATCTGCGCCAAAGGCAAATACTTTTTCTTTGGAATATTTACCGATACCGGCGTTTAAACCGAGATTAATTTTATGCTTTTTTGATAATTCAAAAACTAATCTTGAAGAATATTGTTTTCCGTTATCGTTATCTTTTTCCTGATTTTTTCCGTTTCCGTTTAAAACCGAAACAGAATAGTTTACAGGGATTTTGCCAAGATCAAAGTTTCCGGTTGCTGAAGCTCCGATTTGAAAGCTTGTCCAGCCATTTTTTCCAAACTCATAATATTGATTGGAGAAATCAAATGATTTTATAATATCGACGGGAACTAATTCTTCAATACCAAATGCCGGCCGAAATTGTCCTCCTAAAACAGCAATGTATTTATTGAAAGTATATTTTGCATAGGCGTTTTCGAGAACTTTACCTTTTGTATCTGATTTAAAATCGGCTAAATTAACTAAGATTACGACTTCTGTGGCTTCACTTAATTTTGTGTTTAAGCCAACACGCATTCTTTTAATATCAAAGGAACTCTGGGTAACGTCACCTGTAGAATGGTGAACGCCCATAACGTCTACATTATCTCCAAAACTTTCGAGATATCGTGCCTGAAAAAGCCCTTTAAATTGAAATTGGGGGTACTTAACACCATCTTCAGAATCAACTGCTTTTTGAGTTTCGGCAGTTTGTGCGTTCATGAAAAGCGGTATTAAAAAAAAGACAAAAGCAATTCTTATTAGTAAAGGTTTGTTCATACGCTCCTAAAAATAAAAAATTAGACTTCGCTTACTGTTTTAAAAAAACAGCTAAAAATAATATGTAACTGGAAATATCTTACGAAAGTAGGAAAAATATTAATCCATTATGCAGATTATATTAGTTTTTTACTATTAAGACATTAAGGGGTAATTTTCTTTTACCATTAAGATATTAAGTTAATTAAGCTTTGTCTATACTTTACTTTTATAACTAGGAAGAGCGTTAAGCTTCACATCTTTAATAGCTTAAAAGATTCAGACATTAAGCTTTATCCTGCATAAAGAACAACTTAATTAACTTAATATCTTAATGGTAAAAAAGCTAAAAAAACAAAAAAGGCCGCTAAATTTAGCGGCCTTTATATTTTTATGAGGAAAAATTATTTTTCTATTTCTCTCATTGAATCCATTTTTTTGTGGGCAAGGAATCCTGCAACATCTTCAAAGTGTTCTTTTACTCGTTTGTTTCCAAATTCGAATACTTTAGTTGCTAATCCGTCAAGGAAATCACGGTCGTGTGAAACTAAAATTAATGTTCCGTCAAAATCACGTAAAGCATCTTTAATAATGTCTTTTGTTTTCATGTCCAGGTGATTTGAAGGCTCATCCAGAATTAATAAGTTAACGGGTTCCAACAATAATTTGATCATTGCCAAACGTGTTTTTTCTCCTCCTGAAAGTACTTTTACTTTTTTGGTAATATCATCGCCCTGAAACATAAATGCTCCCAAAATATTTTTGATCTGTGTACGGATATCTCCTACTGCAATTGCATCGATTGTTTCAAAGATGGTTGCATTTTCATCTAATAATGAAGCCTGGTTTTGTGCAAAATATCCAATTTGTGCATTATGTCCAATTTCAACGCTTCCTGAGTCAACGCCAATTTCTTTCATAATCGCTTTGATCATGGTCGATTTTCCTTCTCCATTTTTTCCAACAAAAGCTACTTTCTGTCCGCGTTCGATTACGATATTAGCATCTTTAAAAACGACATGATCTCCGTATGATTTTGCCATTTCTTTTACAATAACCGGATATTGTCCAGAACGTGCTGCCGGCGGGAATTTTAAACGCAATGCCGATGTATCTACTTCGTCTACCTGAACTATTTCTAGTTTCTCCAACATTTTTACACGCGACTGTACGGCATCTGTTTTTGAGAATGTTCCTTTAAAACGGTCGATAAAGGCTCTGTTATCAGCAATCATTTTTTGCTGTTCGTCGTATGCTTTCTGCTGGTGAATACGACGGTCTTTTCTTAGTTCTAAATAATGAGAATATTTTGCTTTATAATCGTAAATTCTTCCCATTGTTACTTCGATCGTACGGTTTGTAATGTTATCTACAAACGCTCTATCGTGCGAAATTACTACAACTGCTTTTGCTGAATTCACCAAAAACTCTTCTAACCATTGAATACTTTCAATATCCATGTGGTTGGTTGGCTCATCCAGTAAAATCAAGTCCGGTTTTTGCAATAGGATTTTTGCCAGCTCGATACGCATTCTCCATCCTCCTGAAAATTCAGAAGTTTGTCTTGTAAAATCTTCACGTTCAAAACCTAAACCTACTAAGATTTTCTCAACTTCTGCTTCGTAATTTACTTCTTCAATTGCATAATATTTCTCGCTTAAGTCCGAAACTCTTTCGATCAATTTCATGTATTCGTCACTTTCGTAATCGGTACGAACGGTTAACTGCTCGTTGATTTCGTCAATTTCGGCTTTCATTTTAAAAATCTCACCAAAGGCTTTAGATGCTTCTTCCATTACAGTCGAACCGTCTTTTGTCAATAAATGCTGAGGCAGGTATGCTACAACGGCATCTTTTGGCGTAGAAATACTTCCGGTAGAAGGTTTGCTCTGTCCTGCTATAATTTTTAAAAGTGTCGATTTTCCCGCACCATTTTTACCCATAAGGGCAATTTTATCATTTTCATTGATAGCAAAAGAGACATCGCTAAAAAGTGTAGTTCCACCAAACTGAACCGAAATATCGTTAACTGTAATCATTATCTTCTGTGAATTTGTTTTATCGGTTAATCGTTTATCTGACTACCCCATTTTTTTCGTGCTGCAAAGATAGATTAATTAGATAATTAGGCAATTAGAAAATGTGCAATTTGATAATTAGATAATTTTGAGAATGTGGTGATTAGAGAATTTTCTTTTTTTGCCACGACCCGAGCGACAGCGAACAGGCGAAGCAATTACACGAATTTTCACGAATTATTTTTTCAACTGGACTGAAGCCCATCTTTACAATATAGATCGAGCCGAAGGCTCTTTAAAGTTCCGAAGGAACGAATTATATTGTAGGGCTGGACTTTAGTCCAGTTAAGAGTCAGAAATATAGAATTTGATAAAATAGAAGCTTCAATTCAATATTGGAACACGTTTTTAAACCTATCGGTTTTATTATTTTATTTTGCATATTAAACTGGACTGAAGTCCAGCCCTACAATATAATTCGTTCCTTCGGAACTTATACGAGAGCCTTTGGCTCTTATTGTTGGGCTGGGCTTTTTTTTGGTTAATATGTGAAAAATAAAACCCGACAGGTTTTAAAAAACCTGTCGGATTACAAAATTATCTCATTATCAAATTGACTAATTATCTAATTAATCTTTTCTCCATTTTTTGGTTTCTTCAAAAATGTGTTCTAGGATCGAAGCTTCGGTTTCGTCAAATTCGATATTTCTTCTGCCCATTACCAATTTTGCAGTTTCGAAAGCTTTTTTAGTAATATACGTTGTAAAACCTGCTGCACCGCCCCAGGAAAAACTCGGAACAAAGTTTCTGGGAAAACCAGATCCAAAAATATTAGCACTTACTCCAACAACGGTTCCGGTATTAAACATCGTATTGATTCCGCATTTACTGTGGTCGCCCATCATTAAACCGCAAAACTGAAGTCCTGTTTTAGCAAAACCTTCCGTTTCGTAACTCCACAATTTTACTTCCTCGTAGTTATTTTTTAGGTTTGAATTATTACTATCAGCACCTATATTACACCATTCGCCTAAAACAGAATCTCCAAGAAATCCATCATGCCCTTTATTTGAATTAGCAAACAGGACAGAATTTTTAACTTCTCCTCCTATTCTCGATCCGGGACCAACGGTTGTTGCTCCGTAAACTTTTGCATTTAGTTTTACCTGTGCATTTTCACACAAGGCAAAAGGGCCGCGAATAACGGTTCCTTCCATGATCTCGGAATTCTTACCTATATATATAGGTCCGTTTGATGCATTTAGGGTTACAAACTCTAATTTTGCTCCTTCTTCAATAAAAATATTTTCAGGCGCAATTGTATTTACACTTTTAGGAATTGGCTGTGATTTTCTGTCTTCAGTCAAATAAGCAAAATCGGCACGAATGGCGGCGTCATTTTTTGAGAAAATATCCCAAGTGTGTTCTACTGTCAAACATTCATCATTATATTGAATGATTTCATACGAATCGAAATCAACTTCTTCCTGGTTTTCTGTTGTAAAAAAAGCAATTACATCTTCTCCTTTAAAAATCGCCTGATTGGGTTTTAAGTCCGAAACTAATTCTGCAAGCGTATCATTTGGCAAATACGCAGCATTTATCATTACGTTTTCTTCCATTTCTACCATTGGGAATTTAGTAGAAAGGTAATCTTCTGTAATTGTTGTTATAGTCGATCCTAAACGAGTTTCCCACTTTTGGCGAATCGTCATAATTCCGATTAAAATATCAGCCACGGGTCTGGTAAAAGTAAAAGGTAATAGAGCATTCCGGACGGGACCGTCAAAAAGAATGTAATTCATAAAATTAATTTAATGTGTTAAAATTTGTTTGGTTACCGAGGACAAAGTTACAAATATTTATGTGTTTCATTAATATATGTTTTTTCTGATAGCCACGAATTCACGAATTTTTATATTCTCTTAATTTTAATTGATTTAGATTACAGTTATTTGGCTAAAGCCTGATACATTTTGATTTTATAACCTTCAGATAAATCTGAAGGCAATTGAAAAAATGTTTCCTGAATAATCAATTGCCAACATCTTTAGATGTTGGTGACTTAATCATCATTGCGACGGCTTTAGCCAAATATTCTCAATTAAAATTAAATAATCTTAAAAATATGAAAAACATAGCCAGCGGTTTCAACCGCTGGAACGCAATATGTTCACAATCCCTATCCCTTTGTACCCCGTGGTTGAAACCACAGGCAATATTTTAAATTCGATCGAGGTCATTTTTAAGAAGCTCAAAAGCTGATCTCTAAATATACTCAATAAGAAAAACATAGCCAGCGGTTTCAACCGCCGGGACGTAATATATTCACAATCCGCATCCCTCCGCACCCTGTGGTTGAAACCACAGGCAATATTTTAAATTCGGATTTTTTATCTTCAATAATTTGCAAAGAGAAAATTCGTGAATTACTTCGTCTGTCCCTTTGGTCGAATCGTGGCTAACAAAAAATAATCCCATAAAAAAAGCCTTCCAAATTGGAAGGCTTCTTATATAATTTAAACAGCTATTATTTTTTAGCGTGTTTTGCATATTTAGTTTTGAATTTATCAATACGTCCTGCAGTATCGATAAGTTTAGATTTACCAGTATAAAAAGGGTGAGATGTTCTAGAAATCTCCATTTTTACAACTGGATACTCAACTCCGTCAACTTCAATTGTTTCTTTTGTATCTGCAGTAGATTTAGTGATAAAAACTTCGTCATTTGACATGTCTTTAAATGCAACTAATCTGTAATTTTCTGGGTGAATTCCTTTTTTCATCTTTACTTTTTATTTATTGTTTAGAACATTTTCATTTTGAAGCTTTTTCATGGTTAGAAAAAGGTGTAAACAAACTATGCTCTTTTTTTGTTTAAAATTTTAATTAATTTTGAGTTTGCAAATTTACAATTCTTTTTTAATAAACAAATAGTTAGCGTACTTTTTTTTAGTTAAATTCAAAAAGCTTTTTTTCTCCTTGATTATATTGGGAATTGCTATATTTGTGGATTAATTTTAAAACATATAGAAATATGATTAATGAAGTTATAAAAAAGAATGGAGTTACATACGGAATTGCCTTAGGTGTTATTCTGGCGTTAATTACGGCAAGTATATATGCTATTGATCTAAAATTATTTGTTTCTGGCTGGATTGGCGGTCTGTCATTTGTTATTTATTTAGTAGTTGGCATTTTATTACTTACAAAAACAAAAAAAGAGATTGGTTTTTTCTCTTTTAAAGATGCTTTTACCACATTTTTTATAGCTACAATAACTGCTCTTGCAATTTCTACTCTTTTTAGCGTCATATTATTTAATGTAATTGATCCGGAAGCAAAAGAAACAGTAAACCAATTACTTATTAAGTATATGGCGGAGACGTTACAAAAATTTGGAACTCCCGCTTCTGCCATAAACGAAGCTTTGGCTAAAATGAAAGAAAACAGTCCTTTCTCAACAACGGAACAATTAAAAGCATTGGTTTTTAGTATTGTTGGCTACTCAATTTTAGGATTAATTTTAGCAGCATTTTTTAAAAGCAAATCTACACAAGAATAAAAATTATAAATGAATCTATCTATACTTATACCACTTCTAAACGAGGAGGAATCGCTTCAAGAACTCTACACATGGATTATTAAAGTGATGCAGTCTAATAATTACTCTTATGAAATCATTTTTGTAGATGATGGAAGTACGGATGATTCTTGGAATATTATTGAAAGTTTTTCTAACGAAAACCCAAATGTAAAAGGAATTCGTTTCATGAAAAATTTTGGAAAATCACAGGCTTTGCATGCTGGTTTCGCTAAAGCAAAAGGTGATGTTATCATTACTATGGATGCCGATTTGCAGGACAGTCCGGATGAGATTCCAGAATTGTATGAAATGATTACCAAAGAGCGGTTCGATTTGGTTTCGGGATGGAAAAAGAAACGCTACGACTCTGTTGTGGCTAAAAATTTACCTTCAAAATTATTTAACTGGGCTGCCAGAAAAACTTCTGGAGTGGAGTTAAACGATTTTAACTGTGGGTTAAAAGCTTATAAAAATGCTGTTGTAAAAAACATCGAAGTTTCGGGCGAAATGCACCGATATATTCCTGTTTTAGCAAAAAATGCAGGTTTCGGAAAAATTGGAGAAAAAGTAGTGATTCACCAAGCTCGTAAATACGGCGAAACCAAATTTGGTATGGAACGTTTTATTAACGGATTCCTTGATTTAATTACGATTTGGTTTTTATCAAGATTCGGAAAAAGACCTATGCACTTGTTTGGCGCAATGGGTTCAATTATGTTTATTATCGGATTTTTATCTGCCGGATATATTGGAGTTTCAAAACTATACCATATGTATAGCGGAGTAAAATACAGCCTGGTAACTAATAATCCGTGGTTTTATATAGCATTAACAACAATGATTCTGGGAACTCAGCTTTTCTTAGCTGGATTTTTAGGTGAAATCATTTTGAGAACTAAAAGCAACGAAGCAAGATATAAAGTAGCACGAGAAGTGAATTTTTGACACAAATCAGGAAAAAAAAATCTTTTTGAGTCAAATTAACCTTTCAAGAAAAACTATCTTTATTTAAAACATAAAAGAAAATTTACATGAACATAGCACCTAATATTTTAAACGCTGTAAATGAATGGCTGACACCAACTTTTGATCAGGAAACGCAAGCCGCTGTAAAAGAATTAATGACAACTTCGCCAAAGGAACTTGAGGAAAGTTTTTATAAAAACCTTGAATTTGGAACCGGCGGTATGCGCGGCGTTATGGGCGTAGGAAACAATAGAATTAATAAATATACACTTGGAAAAAATACTCAGGGGTTATCTGATTATTTACATAAGGTTTTTCCAAACCAGCCTTTAAAGGTTGTTATTGCTTACGACTGTCGCCATAATAGTAATACTTTGGCAAAAGTTGTTGCTGATGTTTTCTCGGCAAACGGAATTCAGGTTTATTTATTCTCAGATTTAAGACCTACTCCGGAATTGTCTTTTGCACTTAAATATCTTGGATGTCAATGCGGAATTGTTCTTACGGCTTCGCATAACCCGCCAGAGTATAATGGTTATAAAGTATACTGGGAAGATGGCGGACAAATTGTTCCTCCGCAAGATGGCGAAATTATTAACGTAATCGAAAATTTAGACTACGATAAAATTAAATTCAACGCAAACGAAAGCCTGATTCAATATATTGATACTGACATCGATAAAGCGTTTATAAAATCATCTATAGAGAACGCAAGTTTTAATACTGCGGCTGAAGCCAAAGACAATCTGCATATTGTTTTTACTTCATTGCACGGAACTTCTATAAAATCTATTCCAGACGTTTTATCGCAGGCTGGTTATAAAAATGTTCACATTGTGCCAGAACAGGCAGTTCCGGACGGGGATTTCCCAACTGTAAAATCTCCAAACCCAGAAGAACCTGAGGCTTTAACTATGGCTTTGGCGCTGGCAGATAAAACAAATTCTGATATCGTTGTGGGTACAGATCCTGATTGCGACCGTTTAGGTGTTGCAGTTAGAAATAATGACGGTAAAATGATTTTGCTTAACGGAAACCAAACGATGATTTTAATGACTTCTTTCCTTTTAAAACAATGGAAAAAAGCCGGAAAAATCAACGGTAAACAATTTGTAGGTTCAACTATTGTGTCAACTCCAATGATGATGGAACTTGCTACAAGTTACGGCGTTGAATGCAAAGTTGGATTAACAGGATTTAAATGGATCGCCAAAATGATCAAAGACTTCCCTGAACTTCAGTTTATTGGTGGAGGTGAAGAGAGTTTTGGTTTTATGGTTGGTGATGCTGTTAGAGATAAAGATGCCGTTGCCGCTACTTTATTAATATGTGAAGTTGCTGCTCAGGCAAAAGCTGCAGGAAGCTCTGTTTATAAAGAACTTTTACAACTTTATGTTGAGAATGGTTTCTACAAAGAGTTTTTAGTTTCACTGACTAAAAAAGGAATGGAAGGTTTACAGGAAATTAATCAGATGATGATTGATTTACGTGAAAATCCTTTGAAAGAAATCAACGGTCAGCGTGTAATTATGGTGGAAGATTACCAATCATCAACAGCATTGAATTTATTGACAAATGAAGTATCTGAAATGGATATTCCAAAATCGAATGTATTGATTTATTATACAGAAGACGGATCTAAAATTTGTGCAAGACCAAGTGGAACTGAACCTAAAATTAAATTCTATATCAGTGTTAATGCTGAATTAGAATCTGTTTTGGATTTTGATGCTGCCGAAAGTTTCTTAGACGGAAAAATACAGAATATCATTGCAGACATGCAATTGAAATAAAAAAACGAGTGATAAGCTCTTTAAATACCTATTATAGCTGCGCAGGAAATCTCTGCGCAGCTAATTAAATTTTGATATTTAGAACTCTGATTTACATTTAGAACAAATGTAAATCAGAGTTTTTTAATAAAAAAAACTAAAAAAAAATTGAAAACAAATCAATTGGATTAATTTTGTGCAGTAAAAATTCCCCCAACAAATTAATTATAACCAAAAAAAAATATTGCTAAAACTCGAAAGAGCAATACCACAGCAGAAAAAATAATATTCAAAAATAAATGAGTAATTTCAAAAAAATAGTTCCTTTTATATATCCGTATAAAAAATATGCGTTCTTAAACATCTTTTTCAATGTTTTGTATGCTCTTTTCAGCACACTTTCATTTATGGCGTTGATTCCAATGCTGCAGGTTTTATTTGGTAAAAGCAAGAAACTTACAACCATGCCTGTTTATGAAGGAATCACACATATAAAGGAATATGGAGAAAGTTATCTAAACTATTATATCACAAAAAATAACGATCCAAACAATCCGGGTTTTATACTTTCGGTAATGGTTGGAATAATTATCTCGATCTTCTTATTAAAAAATTTAGCAGATTATCTGGCTATGTTTTTTATTAACTTTTTAAGAAATGGGGTTTTAAGAGATATGCGAAACGCATTATACAAAAAAACACTGGAGCTGCCTTTGGCATTTTATTCTGAAAAAAGAAAAGGAGATGTTATTTCCAGAATCGCCGGCGATGTAAATGAAGTACAAACCTCTTTTTTAGCAATTTTAGAGCTTATTGTTAAGGAACCTTTGACAATTATATTTACGATAATAGCAATGCTGATTATAAGCGCTAAGCTAACGTTGTTCGTTTTTATATTTATTCCGGTTTCAGGTTACATCATTTCTTTAATTGGGAAACAGCTTAAAAAACAATCTACAAAAGCTCAGGAAGAACAAGGTACTTTCTTATCTACTATTGAAGAAACTATTGGCGGATTAAAAGTGGTAAAAGGATATAATGCCGAAAACTATTTCAACAATGTTTTCAAAAATTCTACAGAGCGTTTTTTCAATTTATCAAACAGTATTGGAAACCGTCAAAACCTGGCTTCACCTGCCAGTGAATTTATGGGAATAACGGTTATTGCTATATTGCTTTGGTACGGGGGACAAATGGTTTTAATTGATAAAACCTTAGAAGGTGCTTCATTTATTGCTTACATGGGATTGGCTTATAACATCCTGACTCCGGCAAAAGCCATTTCTAAAGCTTCATATGGTGTAAAAAGAGGAAATGCTGCCGCAGAACGTGTATTGGAAATTTTAGATCAGGAAAATACAATTGTTTCAAAAGAAAACGCAATCGAAAAAACAACTTTTGAAAGTAATATCAGTGTTCAAAATATCAACTTTAAATATGAAGATGAAAATGTCTTAAAAGATTTTTCTCTTAATATTAATAAAGGGCAAACCGTTGCTCTTGTTGGACAATCCGGAAGTGGAAAAAGTACTATTGCGAATTTATTGACCCGTTTTTATGATGTTAATGAAGGTTCAATTTCTATTGATGGGATTAATATAAAAGATATGAACCTGCATTCGCTTCGCAGTTTAATGGGATTGGTTACACAGGACAGTATTTTATTTAATGATACAATCAAAGCCAATATTGCATTAGGAAAATTAGACGCTACAGATGACGAAATTATCGATGCGCTTAAAATTGCCAATGCATATGAGTTCGTAAAAGAACTGCCTTTAGGAATTTATACCAACATTGGTGACAGTGGAAATAAACTTTCAGGCGGGCAAAAACAACGTTTATCTATTGCGAGAGCGGTATTGAAAAATCCACCGATTATGATTCTGGATGAAGCAACATCAGCATTAGACACCGAAAGCGAGAAATTTGTTCAGGTAGCGCTTGAAAACATGATGCAGAACAGAACTTCGATTGTTATCGCACACCGACTTTCGACGATTCAAAAAGCGGATGTTATTGTAGTAATGCAAAAAGGAAAAATCGTTGAACAGGGAACTCATGACCAATTAATTGCCCTTAACGGAACTTATAATAAACTGGTAACCATGCAGTCTTTCGAATCGTAAGACATACAATCATAACCAAATAATCTACACAGATTAAGGAAATATTAAAACTCAGTTTAATTTCTTTAATCTGTGTTTTATTTTATAACTTTAGGTAGTAAAGATTAAAATCATTTAATTCTTATGGAAAATGTATCTTAACAACCCCAACATCAAACTACCAGATCCTGATACTATTGTTTGGAAATATCTTGACTTATCTAAATTTCTTGATTTACTGCTTTCTAAAAAACTGTTCATGTCACGATCTGATAAATTTGAAGATCAATATGAAGGTACTTTTAGTGAGCCGACTTATGAAGAGATTAAAAAACTTGCAGTTGACAATCCTGACTTTTTAAATTATTATAAAACGCACCGCGAGCAGGTTGCCGTAAGCAGCTGGCATATTAACGAATATGAATCGTTTGCCATGTGGCAGATATTTACTCAAAACAGCGAAGGTTTAGCGATTCAGTCTACAATTGGGAGGTTGCAAAAAGCTTTAAAGCCTGAGAATAATTTTGATCAGTATATTGGTGAAGTAAACTACATCGATTATAAAAAGGAATATATTCCGTTTGAGGATTTGTTCTTTCCTTTTTTATTCAAAAGAAAAAGTTTTCAATACGAACGTGAAGTGCGTATTCTTACCGATACTTCAAAAAGCGGCATCAAACTAAATGACGGAATAAAAATCAATGTTGACATCAATCAATTGATTGAAAAAATATACATTCACCCAAAATCTGAAAACTGGTATAAAAAACTGGTAATCGAATTGGTTGAACGCCTCGAATTTGGTTTTGAAATCGAAAAATCGGATTTGGAAAGCGACATATTGATATAAAGTTGCTATCCCTATAGCTATCGGGACTGAGATTCTAAGTTTTATTTTATGCCACAGATTATACAGATTAAAAAGGATTATTGGTTCAAAAAGAAAAGCATTTAAAAATTAAAATTAATTTTTAAATGCTTTTCTTTTATATTTTAGAATTAAAAAAAAATCCTTTTAATCCGTATAATCTGTGGCAAAACCCTTTAAATAGGCTTGTAGCTCTTCACTTCCCATTTTTTAGAAGCTAAGTCGATATAATTATAGTGTAAAACATCGTTTTTATCGAATTGACCGTTTTGGTTCGTATCTTCAATAGTTCTGAAATACAGACGGTTTTTAGATTCAATTAAATTCCAGTCAACTAATTCCTGAAGATCTGCCGAGACTTTAGTGAAGTTTTCTCCGCTGATGTCACTTAAATATAAAGTTTTAATATCGCTGGTATCAATTTTTCCGTCTTTGTTGGTATCAGAATCTGTTAAGGTGTACACCATAACTTTATTTTTAGTTTTATCTGCAACCGTTTTTAAATACGTTGCCGTTAAAATTAAAACAGGTTTATCTGACAAAGCATGAATCGAATCTGAATCTGTTTTTTGAAATTTAAGGTTTTGTAAATATCCTGTAATTTCATATTCGCCTAAGTTCGAGATTGTAAAACTTACATCATTTACGCTTGAAGAGCCATAACGTGCTTTTGAACCTCTTTCAAAAACTCTTAAATCTCCAACCGGATGAATCAAATAATCTGTTCCTTCCATTTGAATAGGCAGATCAGCAACTTCAACCTGAGTCGAATCTGTTTTTGTAACACTTACTTTATTTGACACATCGTAACTTACTTTTGGCTTTTTAACTTCTTCACGACAGCTAATTAATGTTCCAACAATTGCTAAGGCTATATATTTAAAGTACTTTTTCATCGACAAATTATATTCAATTATCAAATATACTATTTTTGATTGTAATTTTTGTTTTTATTGAATTTTACTAGCGTAAAGATGTTAAGAAGAATAAGTCCTGAATAGCCGCAGAAGATTAACTGCCATTTTTGCGCAAAAAAGGAAACCTGAAAAGCACGTGCTTCGTCTTCTTTTCTGTTTTTCTGCTCCCAATACGCCTGCTGCCTCATTAATTCTCCTGTACCACAATTCATTGTATGATATTCAATAGTATCCTTTTTGGTCTTTTTTGGTGTATTACTATTGGCAATTACATATATATCATCATCAAATATTCCCCAGGCCGGAGCTTTTTCTATTGTCAAAATATCAAGAGTCCTAATAAAAGTATCGTAATTTGTTTTTGAATTATACTGCAATTTAATTCCGTTTATAGTATCTTTCTCTTTTCTTAATTTTCTAAGATAAAACCTCATTTCATTAAGCTTCTTCTTATCCTCAAATTCATTACCACTAAACTTATAAACTTTATATTTCCTTAGAGTCTCGACTTTATACTTTTCAAAATCTCCTTTATTTGGCAATGATAAATCTATTGCTCCATAAACCTTAAAGGCATCAACTTTATAAAAATGATAAAAACAAAACAAAGGAATTAAAACCAAAGAAATCATTCCCGGAACGTAAAAAATCTTCTTTCTCTTTTCACGTTTTGCGATCATAATCTCGCATTCAGTTTTATATTAAAAACTCTTGAAGTCATATAATTTGGAATCGCGTATTGATTTTTAGAATACACATCGCGAACCCAAGTGTTTGTAATCGCATTTTGATTGTTGAAAAGATTGAAAATTTCCAATCCAACAGCTAATTCTTTGAAGTTTTTTAACCAGCTTGTTTTTGAACCCTGCGTACTGCTGTCTACAAAAACTTTAGCAAAACCAATATCAGCCCTTCTATAATCATTTAATCTGTTTTGATATAAATAAGGATCAGAATATGCTGGCGCGCCGCCTGGCAAACCAGTATTATAAACTACATTAAGATAAACTTTTACACTTGGAATATTCGGCATATAATCCTGAAACAACATCGCAAATTTTAAACGCTGATCTGTCGGACGAGCGATATAACCTTTGTTTTCGTAGTTTTCTTCTGTTTTTAAATATCCAAAACTTACCCACGATTCTGTTCCCGGCACAAATTCTCCGTTCAATCTAAAATCAAGACCTTGCGCGTATGCTTTCGCATTGTTATTGGCCACATATCGAATGCGGACGTTATCTATTGAATATACATTTACATCCGAAAGGGATTTATAATAAAGCTCTGTCACCCATTTAAAAGGGCGATTCCACATTTTAAAATTATAATCATTTCCTAACACAACATGAACTGCTTCCTGCGCTTTTACATTTGGATTTACAACGCCATCCAAATCACGAAGCTCCCTGTAAAATGGCGGCTGATGGTATAATCCACCAGAAATCCTGAAAACCATATCACGATCCCAATCCGGTTTTATGGCAAACTGTGCACGCGGACTTACTACAAATTGATTTTTTCCTTCTTTTATAGCTCCAGTAACATTCCAGCTTTGAAAACGAGCTCCAACATGATACCAAATCTGGCTTGAACCCAATTCAGATTGTTTGTTCCATTGTGCATAACCGGAAAATCTATTGATCGTATTAAAATTTGTTGCTCGAATATCCTGATAAGGTAAAAGCGGGCCTGTATAAGGCGAATACGGCTGATTATTTTCTGGCAGAATAACCAGCGGCGGATTGATAGAAAATCCTGCCGAATCGATCATCTCCCACTCTACAACTCTGTCTCGAATAGATTCTCGTGTATATTTCAATCCAAATTCAAGCTGACTTTCCTGCCATTCTTTAGAACCTTTAATTTCCATATTGGCAATTAACGCATCTAAATCATTTCGGGCATGATTCAACTGCGAACCAATTCCGCGTGTAAAATCAATTGATGATGCATCTGTTGGATTTTCTGCATTAACATTTCCTAAACGATATTGGGCTAAAATATCAAAATGTTCTTTTTCTGTAGTATGAAATAACGAACCTATAAACTTTAAAGTCAGCGAAGGCGAAACTTTATACGTTGTTTTAAAAGCTCCAAAATAAGTATCATACTGATCTTTTTCCTGACCTTCATAATAAACCGCCAAAGCCATTGGCTGATCAATGGTTCCAAATTTGGTTTCACGGGTTAAAGGCTGATACAAATATTTATTCTGCGAAATATTTCCTAAAAAGCTAACCTGCCATTTTTCAGAAATATCATAATTTATATTGGTTTGAATATCGGCAAAAGTTGGCGTATAGTTGGTCTGCGTATCCTGACTGTTTACCAACAAACTATTATTGCGATAACGAACTCCGGTCACGGCCGACCATTTTTTATTTTTCGAAACTAAATCTACAGAAGCACTTCCGCCTAAAAAACTTGCTTCAAGTGAAGCCCCAAACTGAGTTGGTTTTCTATAGGTAATATCTAAAACAGATGATAATTTATCTCCAAATTTTGCCTGAAATCCTCCGGCTGAGAAATCTACATTCTGAACTAAATCTGTATTGGTAAAACTCAATCCTTCCTGCTGACCTGAACGAATTAAAAACGGACGGTACACTTCGACTTCGTTTACATAAACTAAATTTTCGTCATAATTACCCCCACGAACTCCATATTGCGTACTTAGTTCATTATTTGAATTTACGCCGGGAAGTGTTTTTAGAATATTTTCGATACCGGCATTTGCTCCCGGAATCTTTTTTATTGTGGCAGTTTCTATAGTTGTGATTCCCTGAACTCGTTTTTTATTTCGGGAAGAAACAAAAACTTCTCCCATTTGTTCCTGGGAATTATTCATTACAGGATTAAAAACAAAAACTTCATCTGGTTTTAAAGTAACCGTAAGACTGATCATTTTTAACGAAATGTGTGTAAAAATGATAGAAGCTTTTTTATTCGAAATTACATCAATTTCAAAAAAACCATTCGCATCAGATTGTGTGTTGTTTTTGCCCGAAGTTATATTGACATTCGAAACAGGATGATTTTCATTATCTAAAATAATACCTTTTACATGAGCATTTTGAGCAAATGAAATACAAGTAAAGCACAAGAAAAGCAAAGCGAATATTAACCTGTTTTTATTCAAAGATTTGGGTTTTATTTTTGTTGACTTCTAAAAAAATGAGTTTCAAAGATAGTAGAATTTCCTACATTATCAACTACTTCCATTTTTAAAAAGTTTTCTCCTTCTGTCAAATATTGATCATCAAAAGTATGTGTAATTTTTCTGTTTTTATTTTCATATTCAAATAAAACCCAGCTTCCGTTTAAATAGCCATTGTACGACTTTATTCCAGACAGAGAATCACCAATTGTAAACTCAATTTTTTTCTGATCGCTGATCCATTTTCCTTCAACAGGTTTTGTGATTTTTATAACCGGAGCAATCGTATCGAGAACCAAACCATACGTTCCTAATATTTTTGCTTTGGCCGTAAAAACGTCGCCTTTTCTAAGAGTTCCGTTATAGCTTGTACCTTTTCCTATATAAAGTTTATCCTTTAAAGATTCCGGATAAACGGTATCTTTTATAGTAATTGTAAAATTAGAATGCACGGGAACGGTATCATCATGAATATAAATCTTGTTGTTTTTTACATCAAAATTTAAATTAAAATCTTCGTAAAAAGTTCCGGCAGGAAAAAAAACAGACATATTATCTTTCTCAAAATTGGAGTCTTTATTATAACGAACAAAATATTTTGATGTTACAGGTTCTGCTGGAACAAGCGGTGTTTCCAAATCATATTCAATTGGAACTGTTATTGAGTTTTGATTTCCGAAATAATCTGAAACTTCAATTCTATAATTAGAAGTCAGATTTGGCACTGCCGAAATTATTCCTCTCAGTGAATCTGTTTTGATAATACTTAATGCAAACGGCGTTTTCATGAAAAGTTTCTGCACGCGCTGGCTCGTCTTTTTATATCGCGGATAATCGATAAAAGCATTTATGTAACGCATTTCATCAAATGAATACGTATTGAACTGATAATTATAATTCTGATTTCCGTTTAAAAATGTTGAAACATTAAAAACCCCATTTTTATTAAAAGAAACATCATCAGTGTCTGAGGCATTAATTCCAAAACCAATTTTTCCGTTTGTTTTTACTTTCCCTGCCAAATAAGTTCCGTCTTTTTGAAGCGTAATGTTTACAAGTAACGGCTGTTTTGACTGGTTAACTGTTGCATTATCTAACGGATAAACGTATAAACTCGACAAGGTCGGCTTCTTGGTATCTTTAATATTTTGGTCAAAGCCAAAGAATATTGGATTAATGACAAACTCAGTTTTGGTATCACGAATTTCAAAATGAAGATGCGGCCCTTCTGAAGATCCGGTATTTCCCGAAAGCGCGATTAATTGTCCTTTTGTAACCGGAAGTTCATCTGGTTTTAGTAACATTTCAATTTCATAAGCCTTTTCTTTGTAATGTGTTTTTTTTACATAATCCTGAATTGGCCCAAGGGTTGTCTGCAAATGTCCGTATACAGAAGTATATCCATTTGGATGCGTAATGTAAATACATTTTCCGTTTCCAAAAGTCGAAATTTTAATCCTTGACACATAACCGTCAGCAATCGCATACACATTTAATCCTTCTTTTTGATTCGTTTTTAAGTCAAAACCAGCATGAAAATGATTGGGTCTTAACTCTCCAAAATTCCCCGAAAGCTGCATAGGGATATCCAGCGGCGGACGAAAATAATCTTTAGGATATTGTGTCTGAGCGAATAGAAAAGGGCAAAAGAAAAGAGCTAATATTGAAAATTTCATGGGTAACATTTTTGCTAAGATAAAAAATTAACAGGTAAAAACCGAAGAAAATCTCACAAAAACACAATTGATTGAAATTCATTTATTTGTCTATTTTTAATGCAAAAAAATCGAGAAAAAATTGCATTAATAAAAAGGAATACTAACTTTGTATGATTAAGTAATGAATAGGATTTATAATGAGTGTAATTGCCGAAATAATTGATACTCTTGAATATAAAGTCGAGAAGCTTTTTGAAAAATCAAAAGGCCTGGAAAAAAATAATCAGGAATTACGATTAGAATTAGACAAAGCGGTGCAAATTATCCAGAAACAATCTGAAGAAATGGAAGCTTTGAAAAAGCAATATGAAACACTTAAGATAGCCAATTCGTTGCTTGGCAGCGACAACAACAAGAGAGAGACAAAGCTTAAAATAAATTCATTAATTCGCGAAATTGATTACTGTATAGCGCAATTATCAGATTAGAAACATGGACGGAAAGCTTAGAATTAAAATATCAATTGCCGACCGCGTTTACCCATTAACGGTTGAACCCGCTCAGGAAGAAGGCCTTAGAAGCGCCTCAAAAAAAATTGATGCTATGATCAAGCAATTCGAAGAAAGTTACGCAGTTCGCGATAAACAAGATGTATTAGCCATGTGTGCACTGCAATTTGCATCGCAGGTGGAACAAAAACAAATTGATAACGCAATCGATGGCGAAGAAACCATTGAAAGAATTAAAAGATTAAATTCGCTTTTAGATCAATATCTCGAAAATTAAACGTTCTTTACATAAACTAAGATACTGCCTACATTAGTTCACAATTGGTAAACTCAACACTAACAATTTAGAATGAGCAAATCGTCGCTACTATAGTATGCCCAGCTTTGACCGGGAAACTTGAACAGTGAGTTAGCTCAAAACTTGTCTTTACGAGTTTATACAAGCAATTAATGTAGGCTTTTTTTATATATAAACCCTAACAAACATGGACATCATAACGATCATTATTTCAGGTATTGTAGGTATTGCGGCAGGTTTTGCAATAGCTAAAATCATCGAGAAAAGCAATATTTCAAACCTAATCAAAAATGCTAAAAAAGAAGCAGCTTCCATTTTAAAAGATGCTAATTTAGAAGCTGAAAACATAAAAAAAGATAAAATACTTCAGGCAAAAGAACGTTTTATCGAATTAAAATCGGAACACGAACAAGTTATTCTGGCACGCGATAAAAAAGTAGCCGAAGTAGAAAAACGTGTACGTGATAAAGAATCTCAGATTTCTAACGAGCTTTCTAAAGCTAAAAAAGTAAACGACGATTTTGAAGCTAAAACAGAAGAATACAATAACAAAATTGAAGTTTTAGACAAAAAACAAGCGGAAGTTGACAAACTACACAAAAGTCAATTGCAACAGCTTGAAGTAATTTCTGGGCTTTCTGCAGAAGAAGCAAAAGAGCAATTGGTTGAAGGTTTAAAAGCCGAAGCTAAAAGCAAAGCTATGTCTCATATTCAGGAAACTATTGAAGAGGCTAAACTTACAGCTCAGCAAGAAGCTAAAAAAATCATTATCAACACCATTCAAAGAGTTGGAACGGAAGAAGCAGTTGAAAACTGCGTTTCTGTATTCAATATTGAATCTGACGATGTAAAAGGTAGAATTATTGGCCGTGAAGGTCGTAACATTAGAGCTCTTGAAGCTGCAACGGGAGTTGAAATCATTGTTGATGATACACCGGAAGCTATTATCCTTTCTTGTTTTGACCCGGTTCGTAGAGAAATTGCCCGTTTGTCTTTACACAAATTAGTGACTGACGGACGTATTCACCCTGCAAGAATTGAAGAGGTTGTTGCAAAAACGGCTAAACAAATCGATGATGAAATTATCGAAGTTGGAAAACGTACTGTAATCGACTTAGGGATTCACGGTTTACACCCTGAATTGATTAAAGTTGTTGGTAGAATGAAATACCGTTCTTCTTACGGACAAAACTTATTACAACACTCTAGAGAAGTTTCTAAACTTTGCGGTATCATGGCGGCTGAATTAGGCTTGAATGTAAAACTGGCAAAAAGAGCTGGTTTACTTCACGATATTGGTAAAGTTCCAGATACAGAAAGTGATTTACCACACGCATTATTAGGTATGCAGTGGGCCGAGAAATACGGTGAGAAAGAAGAAGTTTGTAATGCTATTGGAGCGCACCACGACGAGATCGAAATGAAATCATTATTATCACCAATCGTTCAGGTTTGTGATGCTATTTCAGGTGCAAGACCAGGTGCAAGACGTCAGGTTTTAGATTCATACATTCAACGTTTGAAAGATCTTGAAGATGTTGCTTACGGATTTAGCGGTGTCAAAAATGCTTATGCAATTCAGGCTGGTAGAGAATTACGTGTTATTGTAGAAAGCGAAAAAGTTTCTGATGATAATGCTGCAAATTTATCATTTGAAATTTCACAAAAAATTCAAACAGAAATGACTTATCCGGGTCAGGTAAAAGTTACTGTAATTAGAGAAACAAGAGCAGTGAACATTGCTAAATAATTCTCTTTCTATTATATAAAATTAAAAAGGCTGTCTTTGACAGCCTTTATTAATTATTTAGAGATCATTAAAAACGATTTTAAAGCTCGTCCCTACTCCAACTTCACTTTCTACAGAAACGGTTCCTTTCATCGCTTCTATTTGGTTTCTGGTAATATACAAGCCAATTCCGCGTGCTTCTTCATGTTTATGAAACGTTTTATACATTCCGAATAATAATTCACCGTAGACTTTTAAATCGATTCCTAAACCGTTATCTGTAATTTTTAAAGATTTATATCCTTCTGGCTCAATTCCAAAATCAAATACAATAAGCGGATCACGATCCGGATGTGCATATTTTATAGCATTTGTGGTAAAATTGAGCAAAACACTTTCAAGATAAGCCGGATTAAAATTAATGGTCAAGTATTGCGGAACATTATTTACAATTGTAACTTTTTTCTGTTTATCATACCCTTTTATAGTCGCGACCGTTTTCTCAATATATTCACAAAGTTTTAAAGGCTCTACAGCAATATTAATATTACTCTGCGTTTTTACAATTTGCGTTAAGTTAGAAATCGTTTCATTTAAATCATTTGAAACCGTACGAAGATGTTCCAGCATTTCACCAACAGTTGCTTTATCTCCATCTTCATCAATAAAATCTAAAATCGATTTTATGTTTCCTGCCTGTGTATTTAAATTATGCGAAACAATATGCGAAAAGTTTAACAACCGACTATTTTGGTCGCTGTACAATTTCATTGTTTTTAAAAGTTCCAGTTCTTTTTCCTTTTGAAGAGAAATGTCTGTGTGCGTTCCAATAACGCGTAATGGTTTACCGTTTTCATCCCGTTTTATGACTTTACCTCTATCCAGAATCCATTTATAATTACCGCTTGACGTCATTACACGATGGTAATTTTCATAATACGGAATCTTATTATCAAAATGTTCTTTAATGTCTGAGTAATATTTTGGAAGATCGTCAGGATGCACAATTTTATCCCAGCGTTCCGGGTCGTCAAAAATATCTGCCGATTCTAATTCTAAGATTTTTAAGGAGAGTGAAGAATAAAAAACATTATTCGTAACCATATCCCAATCCCAGATTCCCACTGTTGATGCATCAAGTGCAAACTGGAAACGTTCTTCAGAAATACGGAGTTTTTCTTCTTTGTCTTTTAAATCGGTAATATCAGAGATATGTCCAAAAAAACTAACTTTTCCATCGGAAGATAGTTCTGTTTTCGCAGAAACCCTAAACCAGCGCAGTCCTTTTTTGGGTAAAACAGACCTGAACTCTAATTCCCAAGGCACAATTTCTTTACGTGCTTTTACAAGGGACTGAAAAAATTTTTCCCTGTCCTGTTCAAAAACGCGTTCGTAAATAATGTGTTTAATATCGTCTGTAAATTCTTTGAAGGAAAGTTCAAAAATTTCATCAACTGATTTACTCACTAGAGGAAAAGTATAATGATTATGAGTATCTATAACAAATTGAAAAAGCAAATCTGGCATTTCGGCAAATAATTTTCTGTAAAAATTATTTACTTCCATGCAGTCTTCATTACTGTACAAATCAAAAATCATATGTCGCTATTTAAGTAAATAATATCTTACTGGATCTGAGTTAAAAAAATCCTCAAAATCCTTTTAATTTACTTCCCTTTGAATACAAATGTGATACCAAGTTATAACTTTTGGCGTAAAAAAACCAGACACTTCCCAAAAAATTACTTCCGCGGATGATACGAATGCATTACTTCTGTCAGGAAACTTCTGTCCAGATGTACATAAATTTCTGTTGTTGTAATAGACTCATGTCCCAGCATTAATTGAATAGATCTTAAATCGGCGCCATTTTCGAGTAAATGCGTTGCAAAGGAATGGCGTAAAGTATGCGGGCTTATATTTTTATTTAAACCAATTTTTACAGCCAAATCTTTTATAATCGTAAAAATCATGGCGCGCGTTAACTGGTTTCCTCTGCGGTTTAGAAACAAAGTATCTTCACAGCCTTTTTTAATATTGAGATGTACCCTAATCTCGTCCTGATAGATTTCAATATATTTTTTAGTTAATTTTCCAATGGGCACAAAACGTTCTTTATTTCCTTTTCCGGTAATTTTTATAAAACCTTCGTCAAAAAATAAATCTGATATTTTGAGCGAAACCAATTCAGAAACCCGAAGTCCACATCCATACAACGTTTCCAAAATAGCACGATTTCGTTCTCCTTCATTACTGCTTAAATCAATAGCTGCGATAAGTGCATCAATATCTTTTATGGATAATGTATCGGGAAGTTTTCGTCCGGTTTTGGGGCTTTCAATTAATTCAAGCGGGCTGTCATTTCTATAATCTTCAAAAACCAGATAATTAAAAAAACTTTTCAAACCCGAAATAATCCTCGCCTGCGAACGCGGATTTACTTCTTTTGAAACCGAATATATAAACTGCTGAATGGTTTCATCTTTAATTTTTATAGGCGAAACATCAATTTGATTGGTTTCTAAAAAAAGACATAACCGCTCAATATCAAAGCTGTAGTTTTCAATTGTATTTTTAGACAAACCTCTTTCTATTCGCAGATACGATTGATAGTCTTTTATATAATTGTTCCATTTCATATTTACAAAGTAAAACATTTTTGGGCATAAAAAAACCTTCCATTTCTGGAAGGTTTAATATATTGCTTATCATTGAATCTATTGAACCCTAGCCGGTTCAACTGTAATTGAATATAAACCAGAATTATATTCCCTAGTAGTGTAAGTACTTCCCGTAGTCCCTATAATAATATTATCTCCAAAATTCACAATAACATCACCTAGCAAATCATTTCCTTGTGTAAAAGTTCTTTGGATTGTACTAACCGAATTAACTTTTTGGCTAGTTCCATATTTAAGTCCAATTTTCACATAATCCTTATATCCTCCACTTACATCAACACCAAAATTAGAAGCAAATTCTACATTTCTAGATTCTGTCAAAATAGTCGTTTCCGTTAAATCTATTTCCTCAATATCAATTTTAATTGACGAAGCATATTGATCTAAATCCCAATTAAAAATTGGAATATTTAAATTCATTTGCTTCAAAGAATTAATTCTTAATTCATAAATGGTAATAGCTGGAAATCTTTTTTGAATGGCTACAAAACTATGATCAAATAGATCACTTCCAGTCGCATTAAAATACTTTATTATTTCGCTACCAACACCGTTTTTTCCATTAACAATAATTCTAACCTTAAACTCAAAATTTCCTCCCGTCCAACCAGTATTAAATTTATACACATCATTTACAGCATGACCACCTTCTGCAAGTTTAGGATCACCTGTTTGATCAGCAATTTTATTATAAGCCGCCCTAGGATCACCTTGTAAAGAAAATGTTTTTATCGATTCTTGAAAATTATATTTAAATGGTCCCTTAGGCGTCCCAGGAGTTATATCATAATAAACAAAATCTCTCTGCCATCCATCAGTATTAACATAAGTGTTATAGGCAGTAATTAATTTTGAATCTAAAGATGAAGTAGGAACTGTTCTTGCAGTTTGATTATTAATTTTCTTTGAACCATCAAAACAGTCATCCAAAAATTTATAATTTACTCCATTAATAACGGCAATACTATTAGTCTTAAGATTTTTGTTAGTAGAATTATTGCTAGAAATTATTCTTTCATTATCCTTTAAAACTATTACTGGAAATCCAGGAATATATTTCGCTTCAAGAACTTCCTCTGTACCATCTTGATTAATAAGTGGCACGTCATTACTTGTAGTAAGCCTTACTGCTACTTTAGGAACTTGATTATCTGTATCCCATAATTTAGCTGAAAAAGAGTTTTCTGGCAATTCAGGAACAAGGATTGTAAGCGTTGGGTTGTTTATTTCTATATCATTTAATAAATTTTCATTTTCTAAATTTTTAAGAATTAAATTTCTTACTGTAAGATTATTTTCTAGAGTTTCATTTTTAATCATTTGATACAAAACCTCATAATCATTGTCAAACATTTTTAAAGACTCATTTTTAATTAAATCTCGTAAAGCTTTACTTTCGTTCAGTGATTTGACAAGAGCTTTACCAAATTCTCTTTTTAAATTTGATTTTGAGTCATACAGATTATCTACTTTTAACTTATTAACTTCTGCACTTGACAAAGCTTCATTATTCTCATCGCGATTGTCACAACTTGAAAAAGAAAACACAGTAAAACCACTAATCAAAAACATTTTTAAAATTTTTTTCATAATATTTTTTTTATTCATTAATAATTTCACTAATATATAAATAAAATCTTATAAAAAAAACAATAAGCTTTAAATAATGAGAAATAAAAACTTACAATTTATACATAAAAAAACCTCCCACGATTGGAAGGTTTTTAAGTATTTTAAAAATTCAAATTAGAATTTATATGCGGCAGTTAAAGCTAAAACATTATTAGTGCGTCTTCTATCTAAATAAACATCAAAATCATCTTCATCATAGTCATAATTATCATCATAGATGTTAGACACCCCAATCGTATAACGAATACCTACAGAAAAATCTTTAGTAATATTATATCCAGCTCCTAAATTAAAACCTAAATCAACTGATTTTTCATTTTCAATATTTTTACTAGAAACTAAAAAACCAATTTGCGGACCTGCTTCAACAGTAAAAGCATCTGTAATATAATACTTAGCAAGTACCGGAACGTTTAAATAATCTAAGTTAACTGTAAAATCGTTTCCGATACCATAGTCGATTTTCGCACCTTGAGTAGAATATAAAAGCTCTGGCTGAATGAATAATTTTTTCCAAATATTTATTTCAGCGAAACCTCCTAATTGAAAACCAATTAATGCATCAGCACGATCTGCATTGCCAATTGTAGAGATATTTAGACCTCCTTTTACTCCAAATCTAGTTTGTTGTGCATTAGTAAATCCAAATGCCATTACTGCAATAGCAGCTAAAATAATTCTTTTCATAAAAGTTGTTTTGGGTTATTAATGATCAAATATAAAAATATTCTTCACAAATAACTGCTTGGATTTTAACAAAAAAAATAGTAATAAGCATACAAATTGTTAAGACAAGGTGAAATTGCTTTTAAATGAAAAGAAAAAAGCTTCCTCAAAAATGAGGAAGCTTTTTAAAAAACTAACTAAAAATATTTTCTTTTAGAATTTGTAAACAACTCCAAAACTTACATCTCTTAAATCTGTTCCAAGACCAAAAGTATTAGTTTTCTCTGCTCCATGACCACCGTTGTTGTCAACATAATAACCTAAACCAATCCAAGTAGCTTCGATAGCAAAATGATTAGACAAGAAATAGCTCATACCTAAACCAATGTTCCCACCAATTGTGTTTGATTTAAAATCACTAGGTTTTTCTTTTGAGTTCATGTAATCAAATCCAGCCTGACCATAAACTGAAAATTGAGAAGCTGGAGTAAAATAGTATCTACCGAAAGCTCCTACTGTAAAATCATTAGTTTTGTTGTCACCTTCTTTCGATGTACTAAAACCTAATTTTGCTCCAATGGCAATATTTTCAGTCACAAAATAACCAGCACTTGGGACAAGGGTAAAATCGCTTGATTTAAAATCCCCAGTTTTTTGAGAACCTACATTGAAAGCTCCTGAAACAAATACATCTCCTTTCGAGAAACCCGTTGTTTGCGCATTTGCAAATACAAATCCTAATACTGCAATAGCAGTTAAAATTACTTTTTTCATGTTTTTATTTTTTTAATTACAATCCAAAACTAAGATTATACTTACCAAAAAATAACCCCAAAAAGTAATTAAAGTATTAAAATAAGACAAAATGGATTTTCAAATAACCTATTAATTTTCAGTTCATTTGTACAAAAAACAATCATTTCAACAATATGAATTTGAAAAAATGTGAGAATTTTAATAAATTTATCATGCAGTATATAAAACAATAAAATCAAAATAATGTAGTTTTGAATTAAAAGAATAACATTTAAATACCAAACTAAAAACATTTTTTATGAAGAAAATACTTTTAGCAGCTGTATTGTTCGTTGCAACAACAGCTACAATCCAAGCGCAATTTGTACAAATCGGGGTTAAAGCCGGGGTTAACTTTGCTAACCAAACTGGAGGTTCAGACTTTGAAGGAATTTCTGTTGATAAAGAAGGAATTACAAGTTACCATGCAGGTCTTGTGGCAGAACTTAAATTATTAGAAAAATTCTCAATTCAGCCAGAGCTATTGTATACTACACAAGGAGCAACTTATAAAAATGCTTTTTCAGAATTTAAAAACGAAATGGGCTATATCGCTATTCCAGTAATGGCAAAAATCTATATGACTAAATCTCTTAGCCTTGAGCTTGGACCACAAGCATCATTTCTTGTTAGCAATAAAAAAGAATTTGATGCAGCAGATCCAAACACATTTGACTTTTCTCTTAATGCAGGTCTAGGATTAAAAGTAGTTGGAGGTCTTTTTGTTCAAGCTCGTTACGGAATAGGTTTAACAGAAGTTTCAAAAGAAGCTGACTTTAAAAACTCTGTATTCCAACTTTCAGCTGGATATATGTTCTAAAAAGAATATCACATACTTTTACAAAAACCGGTCTATTAATTAGATCGGTTTTTTTATTTTTACACAATTCAATTGCAATAGCAATATCAATATTTCAATAAATAATTTTAAATATGAAAATCTGCATTATCAACGGACCAAATTTGAATCTTTTAGGAAAACGTGAACCCGAAGTTTACGGAAGTCAGACTTTTGAAGATTATTTTGAAACGTTGAAACAAAAATTTCCAAACATTGAACTTTCGTATTACCAAAGTAATATTGAAGGAGAATTGATTGGAAAAATTCAGGATGTTGGTTTTTCATTTGATGGAATTATTCTAAACGCCGGAGCGTACACTCATACATCTATAGGTTTAGGCGATGCTATGAAAGCAGTTACAACTCCTGTTATCGAAGTGCATATTTCTAATACTTATGCCCGCGAAAGTTTCAGACATCAATCGTATTTATCTGGAAATGCAAAAGGTGTTATTTTAGGGTTTGGATTAAAAAGTTACGAATTGGCGATTCAGTCCTTTTTATAAGATATTATCATCTTGAGCGAAGTCGAAGCGCTTATAGCGTGCGAGGGGCTTCGACTTCGCTCAACCTGACAAACGACTTTGATTTTCCCTATTACAATTTAACAAATTATTAATAAGCTCATTTTCAACTTATTTTATTTTTGTGAGAGAAACTACTTTCATGAAAAACTATATTTTATTCGCCTTTTTATTTTTTTCGATTTCCAATTTTGCCCAGATCAAAGGAACTATAACCGATGAAAAAGGGAATCCGCTGCCGTTTGTTTCTATTTTTGAAGAGAATACCTATCGCGGAACTACTTCAAACGAACAAGGACAATATCAATTGCAGGTAAAAGAAATTGGTAAAAACAGAATCGTTTTTCAATATTTGGGATTTAAAACTCAAAAAATAACGGTTTCGGGAGATTCAAAAACAGTAACTTTAGATATTAAAATGCAGGAAGAAAGTTTTGCATTAAACGAAGTAGTTATTGATCCTAAAAACAATCCGGCAAACGCCATCATTAAAAATGCGATTGCAAACAGAAAAGAAAACTCTGAAAAAACAGCTCGATTTACTGCCGATTTTTATTCGAAAGGAATTTTAAAAGTAAAAGATTTACCTAAAAAAATATTAGGTCAAAAAGTAGATCTTGGTCCGGATTTATCTTCTAATTTAGATTCAACCGGAACTGGAATTTTATATTTATCCGAAACTATTTCAAAAGTTTCTTATCAAAAACCAGATAAATTAAAGGAAACTATAATTGCCTCTAAAATTTCCGGAAACAATAAAGGTTTCAGCTATAATACTGCCGCTTTATCAACTTATGATTTCTACGACAATACGTTAGAATTTGATGTAAACCTCATCTCTCCTATTGCTAATAACGCTTTCAGCTATTATAAATACAAACTGGAAGGAACTTTTTATGATGATAATAAACAGCAGATTTACAAAATTAAAGTAATTCCAAAACGAGATAAAGAACCTGTTTTTGAAGGTTATATTTACATTGTCGATGATAGTTTTGCCATTTATGCCGTTGATTTCGACATTAAAGGCTACCGAATGAAAAATGAATTTACTGAAGTAATGAATTTAAAACAAAGCTTTAGTTACAATGTAAAAAACAAAATCTGGTCAAAAAATGCACAGACGCTTTCGTTTAATGCGGGTGGCCTTGGAATAAAATTTTCAGGTCAGTTTAATTATGTTTATTCTAATTATGAATTTCCGGAATCGTTTGCCAAGAAAACTTTTGGAAACGAAATCGTAGCTTTTGATTTGAATGCCAATAAAAAAGATGATTCATTTTGGAATGAAATTCGTCCGATTCCGTTAACACTCGAAGAAAGTACAGATTACACCAAAAAAGACAGTTTACAAGTTATCAGAAAATCTAAAAAATATACTGATTCTATTGATGCAAAAGAGAATAAATTTAAAATTTTAGATATTCTTGGTGGTTACGATTATAAAAACACGTTTAAGAAATACTCTTTTAAATTTGACGGTTTACTAAGTCCAACTTCTTTAAGTTTTAATACAGTTCAGGGATTTAATCTGGGAACTGGATTTTCATTTAAAAAATGGAATGAAGAAAAAGGAAAAAGCACTTCCATAAGTACAGATTTCAATTATGGTTTTTCTGATGAACGTCTGCGTGTTATTGGCGAATTCAGCCACCGATTTAATACGATTAATTACGCGACAATTTCAGCTTCGGGAGGAACAAAAACAGAACAATTTAATAGCGCTGAGCCTATTAGCAAATTGATCAATTCTGTAAGTTCGTTGTTTTTTAAAGACAATTACATGAAGTTGTACAATTTGGAATTTGCTCAAATTAACTATGCACAAGATATTGCAAACGGATTAAATTTAAACGCAAGGGTAGCTTACGAACAAAGAAAACCTCTTTTTAATACAACCGATTATTCGTTCTTTAAAAGGGATGATATTTATTCGTCAAATAATCCGCTTGCGCCGAATGACTTCAACACACCTGCTTTTGATCAGCATCATTTAATGAAGGCTAATTTGACGGCCAGAATTAATTTTGGAAACAAATATATTTCAAGACCTGACGGAAGATATAATTTTAAAGATGAAAAATATCCAACTGTATTTTTAGCTTTTGAAAAGGCACTTGCCGCAAGCGAAAAAAAATACGAGTTTGAAAGAATTGGCGCTTCTGTTCAATATGATTTAAAATTAAACAACAAAGGCCTTTTAGGAATGAATTTCAGAGCAGGTAAATTCTTTAATGCCGAAAATATTTCTTTTATTGATTACAGACATTTTAACGGAAACCAAACCCACATTGGCACCAGCGATCGTTATTTGAATGTTTTCAACTTAATGCCATATTATGACAATAGTACAAACGACAGTTATTTTGAAATGCATTTAGAACACAATGATATGGGATTTGTAACGAATAAAATTCCGCTTTTGAATCTTTTAAAATCAACAATGAATCTTGGTTTTCATTCGCTGGCAATTCCGGATCGTAAACCGTATACTGAATTTACAGTTGGTTTAGATAATCTAGGTTTCGGGAAATTTAAATTATTCAGGGTTGATTATGTACATTCTTACCAAGGCGGAATTCAGCAAAATGGTGTTGTGTTTGGGCTGAAGATTTTGAATATTTTGAATTAAGGTGCAGAGTTGCAAAGGTCCAAAGGAACAAAGGTTTTGTGCAGCGTGAATACTTTGCGAAGTTCTCGACTTCGCTCGAACTGACAAGCTGTGTCTATAATTTGAGTTAAACCATAAAAATTCTAATTACCTGAGTTTGCGTTAGGGATGGAAGCGGCATTCTTTTTATTTTTTCTTTAAAAATAAAAAGATACAGCGGACAGCCCGGCCGAAGGTAACGCCCATAAAAAAATCCGTTTACTCTCTTGAAGAATAAACGGATTTTTTCAAAGTTTTGAAGATTTTTGCGCGGGCTTCGACTTCGCTCAGCCTGACAAAAATAAGATTAGATCCCTAAAGAAAACTTAGAATCTTAGCATCTCAGAACCTTAGTCACTTAAAATCTCAATGATAATCATCTGGTTCAATATGAATCAGAACATTTCCCAGCTGCGGAATTTTTTCTTTTAAAGTATCTTGCAATTTATGAGATAAATCATGTCCTTTTTTTACCGAAATTTCAGCTGATACAATGGCGTGAAGATCGACGTGATAACGCATTCCGGCTTTTCTGATGAAACATTTTTCTGTTCCGAGGATTCCGGGTACTGTCAGCGATTTTACACGAATTTCTTCTACTAAATCATCGTTCATGTTTTCATCCATGATTTCGCCAAGTGCAGGTCTGAAAATTTTATAACAGTTATATAGAATAAAAAAAGCAGCAAAAAGAGCTGCCCAGTCATCTGCAGATTCATAACCTTTTCCCATAATCAGTGCAATCGAAATTCCGATAAATGCTGCAACTGAAGTTATAGCATCACTACGATGGTGCCAGGCGTCGGCGGCAAGAGACGAACTATTGGTTTCCCTGCTTCGTTTCATGACTAAACGATACGAATACTCTTTCCAAAGAATTATAGCCCCTAAAACATATAATGTCCAGGATTTTGGTAAATCATGCGACGATTGAATATTGGCAATACTTTCGTACCCAATAATGGTAGCCGAAGTAATTAAAAACCCAACAACCAAAAAGGTAATTAAAGGTTCTGCACGGCCGTGACCGTAAGGATGATTTTCATCTGCCGGTTTATTAGAATATTTGATTCCGAATAAGACCAAACAGGACGAAAATATGTCTGCTGTTGACTCAATTGCATCTGCAATCAAGGCGTATGAATTGCCAAAAAAACCTGCCAAACCTTTTATCAAGGCCAAGCAGGTGTTTCCGACTATACTAAAAATAGTAGCTTTTATAGCTTTTTTTTCATCTGTCATTATAGAAAATTATTTTTTCGCCACGAATTATTTTTGATATTCTTTGAAGAATCAAATTCGTGGCAAATAATTTTTATGCTCTTACAATTTTTGCTCCAATAGCTCTTAAACGCTCGTCGATACGCTCGTATCCACGGTCAATTTGTTCGATATTTTGAATTGTACTTGTTCCTTTTGCAGAAAGCGCCGCAATCAATAATGAAATTCCTGCACGAATATCAGGAGAAGACATTGTAGTTGCTTTTAATTGAGATTCAAAATTATGTCCCATAACCACAGCTCTATGCGGGTCACATAACATGATTTTTGCTCCCATGTCAATTAATTTATCCACGAAAAACAAACGGCTTTCGAACATTTTTTGGTGAATTAAAACATCGCCTTTTGCCTGTGTTGCCACAACCAAAACGATACTCAACAAGTCAGGTGTAAATCCTGGCCAAGGCGCATCGGCAATAGTTAAGATAGATCCGTCGATGTCTGTTTTTACTTCATATCCGTCTTTGTGAGCCGGAATGTAAATATCGTCGTTACGTTTTTCAATAGTAATTCCTAATTTTCTAAATGTATTTGGGATCAAACCTAAATTTTCCCAGCTTACATTTTTAATCGTGATTTCGCTTTTTGTCATAGCCGCAAGACCAATCCAAGAACCAATTTCGATCATATCAGGAAGGATTCTGTGCTCACATCCACCAAGGCTTTCAACACCTTCGATAGTTAATAAGTTAGAACCAACTCCAGTGATTTTAGCTCCCATAGAGTTCAACATTTTGCATAATTGCTGTAAGTATGGTTCGCAAGCCGCGTTATAAACTGTAGTTTTACCTTTTGCTAAAACCGCAGCCATTACAATGTTTGCTGTTCCGGTTACAGAAGCTTCATCAAGAAGCATATCTGTTCCTTGCAGTCCTTCTGCTGGAGATTCAACTCCGTAAAAGTGATCTTCTCTGTTGTATCTGAATTTTGCTCCAAGGTTAATAAAACCTTCAAAGTGAGTATCTAATCTACGACGGCCAATTTTATCTCCTCCCGGTTTTGGAATATATCCTTTTCCGAAACGAGCCAAAAGCGGTCCAACAATCATAATAGAACCACGAAGCGCTCCACCTTCTTTTTTGAAAGCTTCTGTTTCTAAATATCCAACATTAACCTCATCGGCCTGAAACGTAATCGAACCCGGTTCATTGCGTTGGATTTTAACACCTAAATTACCCAGCAAAGTGATTAATTTATTGATGTCTATAATATCAGGAATGTTATTAATTCTTACTTTCTCTCCTGTTAGAAGCACGGCACATAAAATTTGTAATGCCTCATTTTTTGCTCCTTGCGGAGTGATTTCTCCTTTTAAAGGAGTTCCTCCTTCGATTTTAAAAATTCCCATAGATCTTGTTTAGGTTCTTCTTTTTAAGATTCTAAGATTCTGAGATTCTAAGACTCTAAGAAAAAACTTAGCAGCTTAGTATCTTAGCAACTTAGAGACTTTACTTCTGATTATTGTTTTTTTGAAAAGTTTTAGGTTTACCGCCTTTATTATTGTTTTTGTTATTTTGAATTTTAGGCTGCCCTGCAGGTGCGATTTTGTTTGACACACGTTTGTTTGTACGCATTAAATCTGTTGTGTTCAACAGTTCTTCTGTACTGTGCAGCAAGTTTATTTTTCCTCCAGACAATTCATATAAGTGTTCAAAAATAACATCGTCTTTTACTGTGTCTTTGTTCCAGCTCAAAAATGATTTTTTCATGTGGTTGGCAATTACCATAACCAATGCATTTTTCATTTCGCCATCTTCCCATTTATTGGCAACATCAATCATGTATTTGATATTGTTTCCGTAAAATCTGTATTTTGGAAAATTCTGAGGGTATTGTAAAACATCTGGTTTTAACTGCAGTACATCTCTTGAAGGAATTGGGTACGGAGACTCAACATTCAATTTAAAATCAGACATAATAAAAAGCTGATCCCATAATTTATGCTGAAAATCCGGCACATCACGCAAATGCGGATTTAAGCTTCCCATAACCTGAATGATATATTTCGCAGCTTTGTTGCGTGTTTCATCATCTTCGATTGCAGTAGCCTGATCGATCAGTTTTTGTAAATGACGACCGTACTCCGGAATAATCAAACGTTGTCTTTCAGAATTATATTCTAAATTATACACAACGTCATTTGCGACTTCTTTTTTATATTTTTCGACCATAAGTTTATAATGAAACTATACCTTCTATTGTAGAAACTTCTTTGTATTTACCAATCACCTCATCAGAGCTATTCATGGTAACATCTACAGAAACACTGGTAAATTTACCGGTTTTTGATTTTGTTGTTTTAATAACCGCGCCCATTCTGTCAAAAGCTTTTTCAACACGTTCAACATTATCGCCTACAGAAGGCACAATGAATTTGTACAAATATTCTGCTGGCCAAGTATTTGCGTTGTCTAATTCGACTTTTAATCTTTCGAAAAATTCGGCGGTATTTTTTTCTTTATCGTTCTCCATTCGTAATTAAAAATAAACGCAAATATACGGTTTTGATTTCAGATTTCAGATTTTAGATTTTAGATTTTTTTCATTGGAGAAGCTGTAGATTTTTTGCCACGAATTTCACTAATTTACACTAATTATATTGGCGTGAATATCTTCCTCAATTTTGCTGGCTTTTGATTAATTTTAAAATTAAAATTCGTGTAATTCGTGGCAAACCTTTATATTTGAAATACTTTGCGAATCTGCGACTTTGCGAGATTAAAACCCATTATAATGAAAAAAATCCTTTTATTTTTTATAGCACTTATATTCAACAATATTGAGGCACAAGAAGTCAAAACTTTAACTTATTTCCAAAACGACACTTTAAAACTGGATTTAGATTTATATCTGCCAAAGAAAAAGTCTAACGAAAAAATTCCGCTTATTATGTTTGCCTTTGGCGGCGGATTTTCTGGCGGAGAACGTACGAGCGAAAAAAACTTCGGAATGTTTATGTCCGAAAACGGTTATGCGGTTGCCAGCATTTCATACAGTTTATATATGAAAGGAAAAGATTTTGGCTGCAAGGGAACTTTAACGGAAAAGATAAAAGCGATTCAAATTGGTGTGAGCGATATGTGGCAGGCTACTTCTTTTTTAATCGAAAATGCTGATAAATATAATCTCGATTCTTCTAAAATCTTTATTTCGGGAATTAGTGCCGGGGCAGAAATTGGTTTTCACGCTTCGTTTTGGGATTATAAATTAATGAATTTATACAAAAGCAATTTGCCGGAAAACTTTAAATATACTGGATTTATTGGAGGTTCGGGCGCCATTCAGGATATCAATTTGATTACAAAAGAAAAAGCAATTCCGATGTTATTGGCACATGGCAGCAATGACGATACTGTTCCTTATAGTGCTGGCTCCCATCGCTCCTGCCCGACAAATGCTTCAGGCTGGTTAATTTTATTTGGATCCTATGCGGTTTACAATCATATGCAGGATTTACATAAAGATGTTGAACTGATTACTTTTTGTGGCGGCGGACATGAATTCTCCGGTTACCTTTTTCATGACGGTCAACAATATGTTCTGGATTTTGTGAATGATGTTTTGAAAGGAAAAAAAATTGAATCGCATTTGATTGTGCCTTCTAAAAAAGGAAAAGGTTCTGGGAAATATTTGTTTTGTGATTAAAAAATTTAATCACACCATAATAATCAACATTATAAACTGGACTGAAGTCCAGCCCTACAATATTTGGCGAGCCTATGGCTCTCTTACGAATTAGTTCTTAAGGAACGACCCATATTGTAGAGCTGGACTTTAGTTACCACAATATTTAAGAAACCCAAAACTCTTTTCACAATTCAGTTCCGAAGGAACGATCCATACTGTAGAGCTGGACTTCAATCCAGCTACCACAATATTTAACAAATCCACAAATCTTTTCACAATTTAGTTCCGAAGGAACGATCCATATTGTAGAGCTGGACTTCAGTCCAGTTTACAGCGATATTTCCCTCTTGCAAAAGGAGTTCGTTTTTTATAAAAATGCTAAATTATTCGCTCTTGATAAATATTCTTTTTAAATACGAATAAGTTTAGGTAAATTTGCGCTTTATTTTTAGAATAGTGCAAAAACAAATCATAGTTCTCATTGGCGGTCCTGGTACAGGAAAATCTACGCTTATAAACGAATTAGTCGCTCGTGGCTATTGTTGTTACCCTGAAATTTCCAGAGAAGTTACACTCGAAGCCCAAAAAAGAGGCGTTGAACAATTGTTTCTGGAGCAGCCTTTATTATTTAGCGAAATGCTTTTAGAAGGACGTATTCAGCAATTTGAAAATGCCCAAAAAGAACCCGATACTATCGTTTTTATAGATCGTGGTATTCCTGATGTTGTGGCTTATATGGATTATATTGGCGATGAATATCCGGAAGATTTTATAAAAGCATGCGAGAATTATAAATATTATAAAACTTTTATTTTACCGCCTTGGGAAGAAATTTATCAGAGCGACACAGAGCGATATGAAAATTTTGAACAGGCACTTACCATTCAGAAACACTTAATTGAAACGTACAAAAAATACGGTTACAATTTAATTGAGGTTCCGAAAGATACGGTTGAAAACAGAATTCTTTATATCTTAGACAAAATTTAGCAGCCGGTTTTAAAGTTGTAAAACTAGAAACTGATTTCTACATTTTTAACTTTAAAACAGAGGCCATGCAGGACGCACAGGAAATTCTTTTAAAATACTGGAAACACCAAAGTTTCCGACCGTTGCAAAAAGAAATTATTGATTCGGTTTTAGAAGGGCAAGACACTTTTGCACTGCTGCCAACCGGAGGCGGAAAATCGATTTGTTTTCAGGTTCCGGCGATGATGCAAGAAGGAATTTGTCTGGTAGTTTCTCCTTTAATTGCACTGATGAAAGATCAGGTAGCGAATCTTCAAAAAAGAGAAATTAAAGCAATTGCGCTAACTGGCGGAATTCATACCGAAGAAATTATTGATCTTCTGGATAACTGCCAATTCGGAAATTATAAATTCCTTTATCTTTCTCCGGAGCGATTACAATCTGACTGGATTTTAGAACGCATCAAAAATCTTCCTATAAATTTAATTGCTATTGACGAAGCTCATTGTGTTTCGCAATGGGGCCACGATTTTAGACCCGCTTATTTAAAAATTTCAGAACTTAAAAAATACTTTCCTAAAATTCCGTTTTTGGCCTTAACCGCAACTGCAACTCCACGAGTTGTTGAAGATATTAAAACCGAATTGGGATTAAAAGATACCAAACTTTTTCAGCAGTCTTTTGAAAGAAAGAATATTGCGTACATGGTTTTTGAAGTGGAAGACAAATTGTATCGCGTGGAGCAGATTTTGAAGAAAAATCCGCAGCCATGTATTATATATGTCCGAAACAGAAAATCATGTTTAAACATGTCAACGCAATTGCAATCGCTGGGATTTAGAGCAACGTATTATCACGGTGGACTTTCGGCTCAGGAAAAAGATAGAAATATGCAATTGTGGATGTCCGAGCAGGCGCAGGTTATTGTAGCCACCAATGCGTTTGGAATGGGAATTGACAAGGATAATGTTAAAACAGTTATTCATACGCAATTGCCCGAAAACATAGAAAATTATTATCAGGAATCCGGAAGAGCGGGACGAAATGGCGAAAAATCATTTTCGGTTTTATTATTTAATAATTCAGATGCAAATCAAACAGAACAGCAGTTTATAAGTGTTCTTCCTGATAAAACGTTCCTGAAAACGATGTACATTAAATTGTGCAATTATTTTCAAATTGCTTATGGCGAAGGTTTAGACGATTCGTATTCTTTTAAAATGAATCATTTTTGTCATAAATACGACTTCCCTACTTTGAAAACGTATAATGCTTTGCAGTTTTTGAATCAACAGGGGATTATTACGATGTCTCAGGAATTTTCAGAAAAAGTTTCCATGCAGTTTTTAATCGAATCAAAAGAAGTACTTCGATACATGAGCCTGAATCCGAATGACGAAGAAATTATTCTGGCGATTTTAAGAACTTATCCAGGAATTCATGAAATGAAAACACCTCTTAATCTTTCGCTTATTGCAAAAAAATCAAATCATACCGAAGAACAGGTTACTGATCTTTTAGAAAAATTGAAAGAGAAAGATATCATTGAATACAAATCGAAAAACAACGACGCTACTATTTTATTTAATGAAGTCCGCGAAGATGATTTAACTATAAACAGAGTTGCTAAATATCTGGAAAAACAGAACAAACTAAAACGCGATCAGCTTTCATCTGTTCTCTATTATATAAAGGAAGACAAAACATGTAAGAACAGATTGGTTTTGGATTATTTTGGAGAAGAAACTAAATCGAATTGCGGCGTTTGTTCTTTCTGTATTACTCAAAAAGGAAAAATTACCGAAGCGGATTCAATTGCTGATAAAATTCTTCACTTATTAAAAGCAACTGCACTAACTTCGCGCGAAATTCAGAATCAAATAAAATTAGATGCTAAAGATGTTATTGTGGTTCTTCAGGAATTACTGGAAAACAATCATATCATTATTTTAGCCAATAATAAATACGCTTTAAAATCATAATGGAAAAATTACGAATTATATTTATGGGAACTCCGGAGTTTGCAGTTGGCATTCTGGACACCATTATCAAAAACAATTACGAAGTTGTTGGCGTTATTACAGCTGCAGACAAACCGGCTGGACGCGGACAAAAAATAAAATATTCGGCTGTTAAGGAATATGCATTAGCAAACAATCTTACCTTATTACAGCCAACCAATTTAAAAGATGAAAGTTTTTTAGCTGAATTAAAAGCTTTGAATGCCAATTTACAAATTGTTGTTGCTTTTAGAATGTTACCAAAAGTAGTTTGGGAAATGCCAGGTTTAGGAACATTTAATCTTCATGCTTCATTGCTGCCAAATTACCGAGGAGCGGCTCCTATAAATTGGGCTATTATTAATGGAGAAACCAAAACCGGAGTTACAACATTTTTTATCGATGATAAAATCGATACCGGAGCCATGATTTTAAATTCGGAAATTGCAATTGAACCAACAGAAAATGCCGGACAACTTCACGACAGATTAATGCATTTAGGAAGCACAACTGTTATTGATACTTTAAAGATTATTGAAAACGGAAATGTTACTACAACAATTCAGGAAGATAATAACGATATCAAAACGGCTTATAAACTAAATAAGGAGAATTGTAAAATTGACTGGACAAAACCAGGAAATGAAATTAATAACTTAATTCGCGGTTTAAGTCCTTATCCTGCAGCATGGTGTTTTTTGAAAGATAAAAATGAGGAATTAAATATAAAGATATATGAAGCCAAACTGCTTTCAGAGGTGCATTCTTATGAAGCTGGGACTTTAATTAGTAATAAAAAAGAAATCAAAATTGCAATAAAAGAGGGCTTTATTCAGTTATTAAGTCTGCAATTACCTGGTAAGAAACGAATGCAAGTAGCAGAATTGTTAAATGGGATAACTTTTTCTGATAGCGCAAAGGTCTATTAAGGTCAGTAAAACAGGGGTTCCTACCTGTTTTTGATCGATGAACAACACGCTTTATGAACAAAAAAAACAAGTTATCAACAATTGTTGCTAAAATTAAAGAAAACACTTGCACGCAACGGATTTCCTACTAAATTTGTGTATTAACAATTTTTTTTAACCAACAATTAATAACTAATTATTATGAACAAATCAGAATTAATCGATGCTATCGCTGCTGATGCAGGAATTACAAAAGCTGCGGCTAAATTAGCTTTAGAGTCATTTTTAGGAAACGTAGGAACTACTTTGAAAAAAGGCGGAAGAATTTCATTAGTAGGTTTCGGATCTTGGTCAGTATCTGCGAGAGCTGCTAGAGACGGTAGAAATCCTCAAACAGGAAAAACTATCAAAATTGCTGCAAAAAATGTAGTAAAATTCAAAGCTGGAGCTGAATTAGAAGGTGCAGTGAACTAAGTAAGAAAGTTCTCTAAACTAAATAATATAATTAAGACCCTCCTTATGGAGGGTTTTTTTGTGCGGTTTAACGATTTTTTTTGTGAATTTAAAAAATTTATGATTAAATTTAATAAAAATTGTAGCCGTATGATTTCAGAAAAATTAAAAAAAGGACACCTGCTTATTGCCGAGCCTTCAATAATTGGAGATTTATCTTTTAACAGATCGGTAATTTTATTAGCAGACCATAACAAAGAAGGATCAATAGGTTTTATCATTAATAAACCATTAAAATACACTATTAATGATTTAATACCTGAAATTGAAGCCAGCTTTAAAATATATAACGGAGGCCCAGTTGAACAAGACAATCTGTACTTCATTCATAATATTCCTGACTTAATCCCGAATAGTGTCGAGATTTCTAACGGAATTTATTGGGGTGGAGATTTCGAATCAACCAAAGACTTAATTAACGACGGATCGATCAATAAGAACAATATTCGTTTTTTCTTAGGTTATACTGGTTGGGACGAAAATCAGCTTGAAAACGAAATGCAGGGAAACTCCTGGATCATTGCTGACAATAATTACAAAAACAAAATTATTGGAAAATCTACTACCCATTTCTGGAAAGAGCAGATTATTGAACTTGGCGGTGATTATGTTATTTGGTCAAATGCACCTGAAAACCCATATCTGAATTAATTTTCGGATATGGATTCATTTAGTTTCTGTACTAATAAATGAGCCAGATTACTTGTAAACTCTTTTTTTCGATATTTGCTTATCGGTTGTATCCCTGTGATTACATTTGTCAAGAATAATTCGTCTGCTTTTTGAAGATCAAACGGCGAAATTATTTCTTCCACGACTTCTATACCTTCAACTTTCTTAGCTAAAGCTAAAATCTGCTTGCGCATAATTCCGTTTAAACATCCTTCAGAGATTGGAGGCGTAATTAGTTTTTTGCCAGAAACCATAAATAAATTTCCCTGCAAAGCTTCAACAACATTTTTAGTATCGTTTACTAAAATACAATTTGCTAATCCGTTTTCATGGGCAAAAATACTTCCCGTAACATTAATCATTTTATTAGTCGTTTTAATCGACGATAATAATTGTTTTGTCACATAGAAGTCTTTATATAAATCAACTTCGTATTCGGCCTTATTTAAAGCATATAAAGTATTATCAAGCGGCGTTGCATGAATTAAAAAAGAAACTTCATTTGTTTTTGGAAGATATAAACCTCCATCGTTTCTAAAAACGGTAATTCTTGCCCTTGCCGAAGAAGCAATGTTTTTTTGCTGAACAAGATTTAAAATCTGCTCTTCAAAATATTCCATTGTAAAATTCATGGGAATTTCCATTCTAACAACACGCATTGAAGCCATTAACCTGAAATAATGATCTTCGAGAAACAAGATTTTGTTATTGATTATTTTTACTGTTTCAAAAACGCCGTCTCCGTATAAAAAGGCACGATTTTGAGTTAGTATATTTTCTTCTTGTGCAATGTTTCCGTTAAAATTGATCATAAAAAAACCCTGAATTTTGTTCAGGGCAAATATAAGGCATAAAATAGACTTTTACTAAACAGATCCTATAAGATGTTTTAGGTCTGAGATTTGATTCTCCCACAATTGTTTAGCTTCTCCTACTTCTTCTTTTTCTGCAAAATCGACTACCATTAATGATACATCCTTAGTTAATTCATCAACTAAAATATGGAGTTCAAAAAAGTATTCAGTATCCTTACTGCTTTCATCAACCCATTTAAACTTTACTTTTTCACCTGTTTTTTTAGACGCAAGACGTGCTTTTTCCTGCGAATCATTCCAGATGAAAGTAAAAAATTCACCTCTTGAATTAACATTGTCAGCAAACCATTCTGATAAACCTGACGGAGTTGATATATATTGATACAATAATTGTGGCGAAGAATTGATCGGAAACTCGATTTCGTAACGTATTTTTGAATCCATGTGCTACTTTTAATTTTTTCGAAATATAAGAATATATGTCCAAAAACAATGCGTTTTTAAAAATATTTTTTTTTCTTCATTTTATTCTTGTAAGCTTTAATATTATTTCTATCTTTGCACCCGCAATCAGGAATTCAATGATAGCAGTCCAGGCGAGGTAGCTCAGTTGGTTAGAGCGCAGGATTCATAACCCTGAGGTCACGGGTTCAACTCCCGTCCTCGCTACAAAAAGGCAAAACCCTTAAACAGAAATGTTTAAGGGTTTTTTATTTGGGTTAATCCAGCGTTTTTGCATAGAACGTATTTCTTTAATTGATGATTAGTGTTTCTAAAAGATTATTTTACTCCCACGATCACAAAAGAGTTTCCTTCAATAATAACTTTATCCGGATATGCTTTTTGAACGATTTCTAAAACTTCCGTTTTAATTTTTTGACGCATTTGATCATCTGCATTGCTTAAAGCTGCCACTACCGGAGCGGCAATTTCAGTCATCATGCTCCAGTATCTTTCCGGAGTTTCATAGTTTAATTTCCCTTTTACTTCATAACCTTTGACATTTTTAAAACCTGCATTATGAAATAAATCTTCAATTAATCCAGATTTTGCACATCTAAAAACACCCGGGGCACCAGGATTGGGAGGAGGTAATTCCATATTTCTGTTAATTGACCCTCCAATAGCAGTGAGCCAAAAGTTTTTTTCGGGAATATCCCAAACAGAAGTTACAACTCTGCCGCCGGGTTTAAGAACCCTAAAAATTTCTTTTGCTGCTAAGTCCATATCCGGAAAAAACATAAAACCTAAACGGCAGCTGACCGCATCAAAAGATTCATCTGAAAAAGGAAGTTCACAAACGTCGCAATTCACAAAATCAACATTTTTTATACCTCTATTTTCAGCATTTTCATTTGCGATTATCAACATATCATTCGATAAATCTGTAATGGTTACTTTTTTAGCATAATTGGCTATACTAAGTGCAGGCTCACCTGTTCCGGATGCAATATCCAAAACATGATCTGTTGCTTTCAAATCAAGCAGATCAATCATTTTTTCTCCCATTGGTTTAAGAAAATCCATCATTTCCTTATCCCATTTTTTCCAGCCCGGAGAAAATTTATTCCATGAAATTTTTTGCTGTTCCCGAATTTCCTGAAGATGTTTTTCCATAGCTCCTATTGTTTAATGTTTGTAATTTTAATTAATAACTCAATTCCTTAATTATTACTGCAAACGTTTCGGGGCTAAGCGTTAAGCGATTTTTTATTTTTGAAGTCACCAAAGGTAAAAATTCTTAATAAAAAACCAATACAAAACATTGGAAAACTGATAGTTACAGATTTATAATTAACAAACCAGAAAAACATATTTAAAAAAAACATTCAGGGATTTATTTTATTTATAAATCCCTGAATGTTTAAGTGATAAAGTTTTCCCCTTTAAATAGAACCTTTTAAATAAAATACTTAGGATTTAATAAAGCTAAGAATATCTGCATTCACTTTATCAGCATCTGTTGTTGGTATTCCGTGGCAAAGTCCCGGATAAGTAATTATTTTTCCGTTTTTTACCAGTTTAATCGCTCTTAGTGCAGTGACTTGATAAGGAACTATCTGGTCGTCTTCGCCGTGTAATATAAGTACAGGAAAGTCAACACTTTTTAGATCTTCGGTAAAATCTGTTTCAGAAAATGCTTTTATACAGTCATAATGTGCTTTAATTCCGCCGTTCATTCCCTGACGCCACCAATTATCCTGAATTCCTTTTTTAATATCTGCTCCTTCTCTATTATATCCATAAAACGGAAAAGTAATATCATGATAAAACTGCTGTCTGTTATTGGCTGTGTTAAAACGAATATCATCAAAAACTTCTATTGGCACTCCGTCTGGATTACCTTCATTTTTGATCATATACGGTGTCACCGCACTAATAAGTATTACTTTTGACACACGGTTTTTACCATATTTTGCGGCATAATGAATCGCTTCACCTCCACCTGTAGAATGTCCGATATGTATAGCATCTTTTAAATCTAAAAACTCCGTAAGCTCTGCAACATCTGCAGCATAAGTATCCATTTCATTACCGGAATACGTTTGTGTAGATCTTCCATGTCCTCTTCGGTCATGTGCAATTACCCTAAATCCCTTATCTAAGAAAAATAGCATTTGTGCATCCCAGTCATCTGCTGATAAAGGCCAGCCATGATGAAAAAAAATAGGCGTACCAGTACCCCAATCTTTATAATAAATCTCTGTTCCGTCTTTTACTGTAATCTTGCTCATTGTATTATGTTTTAATTGTTAGTATGCATTTTCGAAGTTTATAATTGTTCGTACCAGTCTAAAATATAATCTGCTACAGCTTCCCAGCCTGGTTCTCCACATATAAAATGGCTTTTGCCCTGAAAAATCTTCAGATCAACCTTGCTGTTACTGTCTTTATATTTTCTGGCCAGAGTGGTTGTAAGTGATGAAGGGAAAATTGCATCACTGCCGCCTCCAATAAATAAAATAGGATTATGAGGTTTGCTGAAATCAATATTAGAAAAAGAATTCAACACCAGTTCACGGCTTACTTTATAACTTTCCGGAACGGCAAAACTCTCAAAAGCATTTGCTCTGTCTCTTTCCGGAAGTGTGTTGAAAAAACATTTGTCATACCATTCGCGGCTGCCCATAAAATATTTTTGGGAGGAAAAGAAACCAAATGCCGGTATAACTGACTTTAATGTTGCAAAAGGAGGAAATACATTTTTTGGAGGAGCACCATCAATACTAACTGCCGCAGCTGCTTTACCTAATTCTAATAATTTCATCACCGCCATTCCTGCCATTGAATGCCCTATAATTAATGGCTTTTCTGGCAGCGTATCAATTAATTTAACAATATTGCCAACCACATCTATAAAACCCGTTTTGGTAAGATCAGGATGAACTTGTTTTCTTAAGTCAGAAGGAATTCCGTCATGTCCGGGATTAGCCGGCGTGTAAACGGTATAGCCTTTTTGTTCGTATCGGTCTTTCCACTTTTCCCAACTTGTTTGGTTTACAAAGTTTCCATGTATCAGAATAATAGATTTTGATTTTGTCATAAGATTAATATTTAATGAGTAATTGAGGTTTATAAAATATGACGTACCTTACTTCTAAATTAGCTGTATAATCCGGGCAAAGCACTTATTAAAGATCAGATTTTAATCATTTTATTAAGATTTCAAATACTTTACAAGTATTCTGATTTCTTTCCTATATCTAATCATGGAAACAGATAAAGCAAGCACTATGCTAATTTACTAATTTATTGATAATCAAATAAATATACTTTAAAAAATTATTCTAATAACTATATTTCGCTAAAAGAATTCACCGATAGTGAAATATAAATAGTACACAAATAGAATCTATTTTAAATCTGAGAAGTGAAATTTTTCTTAATCTAGGTTAATCAGCAGATTTGTGTGTATTGCCTAAGTTTGTAAAAGAAATTAACAACATCAAATTATAACTAGAACAATATGGAAACGATAAAACTAGAATTAGACGAGAAAAAACATGGCGCTTTTAATCTTTATGTTGATGGCAAAAAACAAGGTGAAATGACGGTAAGTATTAAACCGGATTTATTGACTGTTTATCATACAGGAGTTGAACCGGAAGCAGAAGGAAAAGGCTATGCGAAAAAACTTTTGGAAGAAATGGTATCGTATGTTCGTGCCAATAATTTAATGGTTTTACCCCTTTGTCCATACGTTCATGCGCAATTCAAAAGACATCCGGATGAATATCAGGATATCTGGAAAAAATAAATATTTTTTTTACAGGCCACAGATTAAAAGGATTCACACAGATTTTTAAATAATCCTTTTAATCCTTTTAATCTGTGGCTAAAAAATTTACTTTAATCAGCCTCATAATTTTAAAAATATAACATTATGAATACAGAAATTTTAACCGACGGTATTCCTTTAAACGAAGCTAAAAAAGCTTTGATCATGATTCATGGACGTGGCGCAAGTGCTCATGATATTCTTTCAATTGCAAACCATCTTAAAGTTGATGACTTTGCATTAGTAGCGCCACAGGCCGAAAACAGAACATGGTATCCGTATTCTTTTTTGGCTCCACTTAATGAAAATGAACCTTCTTTTTCAAAATCACTAGAAGCTATTCATCAGGTTGTGGTGGCAATTCAGCAAAACGGAATTGAAAAAGAAAACATTTATTTTCTTGGATTTTCTCAGGGCGCTTGTCTTGCTTTAGAATTTACAGCCCGAAATGCTGCCAAATACGGAGGCGTTGTCGCTTTTACAGGCGGACTTATTGGCGATAAAGTATATGAAAATCATTATGCCGGAAATTTCGAAAACACACCAGTTTTCATCGGAACAAGTGATCCTGATTTTCATGTTCCTGTTGAAAGAGTAAATGAAACTGAAGCACTTCTTCAAAAATTAGGCGCAGATGTTACTAAAAAAATCTACCCGAATATGGGACATACTATAAGTCAGGACGAAGTAGATTGTGCAAATGCATTAATTTTCAACAAAAAATAATGATTACGATAACACGAGTTTACAGCGATGCCAACGGCGAAAGTCATTTTGAAGATTTCGAAGTTCCGTTGAAAAACAATGGCGATATCGGATTTTTATCTGATGATGAGCCTGTAAAATCTATAGTATTTAGAGAAGTCAAACCTTCTTATGATTATGATTTTCATAATGCACCAGACCGTCAATATATTGTTTTATTAGAAGGCGGTGTAGAAATTGAAACTTCTTTAGGAGAAAAAAGAAAATTTGAAACGGGATCAATTCTCTTGGTTGAAGATACCACAGGAAAAGGACACAAAACAAAAAATATGGAACCCAAACTTCGAAAATCAATATTTATAAAATTATAAACAGCCGGCATTCTGTCGGCTTTTTTATTTATGAAATCTAAGAAATAACCTCACTATATTTTTATCGATTTTCTAAATAAAACAGCTTCATTTATAAAATTGCGATATATCGTAAAAACAAAAAACCACAGCACAAGTAAAACACTAATAAACAAACAGATAACACGCTTGGAATACTATTTGGTTATTAGTTTTCGAATAATAAAAAGAGGCTTTTATTTCTTAATCTAGGTTAATCGATCCAGAACGATAATGGAGGTAAATTTGTATAAGAAATCAATAACAATTTAATATTATAAATACCATGGAAAATAAAATTTTAGGCTTACACCATATAACTGCAATAGCAGGTGACGCAAAAAGAAACTTCAACTTTTATTCTAATATTTTAGGATTACGTTTCATTAAAAAAACAGTAAATTTTGATGATCCGGGAACCTATCACTTTTACTTTGGCGACGAAGTGGGAAGTGCCGGAACAATCCTAACTTTTTTCCCTTGGGGAGAAGGAATTCAGCAAGGAAGAAAAGGTTCTGGAATGGCTACAGAAATTGGATATTCTGTTCCAAAAGGAAGCTTGGATTTTTGGCAGAAACGTTTCGAACAATACAATGTAATATACAATAAACCAGCTGAAAAATTTGGAGAAAAATATCTTACTTTCTTAGATCCTGATGGTTTAAAATTAGAATTAATCGAATCTAAAACAGACGATAACAGAAAAGCCTGGGAAACTGATGAGGTAAAAGCAGATGTAGCTACAAAAGGTTTTCATAACATTACTTTGACTTTAAACGACATTAAACCAACTGCTGCAATTTTAACTGAAATATTTGGTTACAAATTAATCGATCAGGATGTAAATCGTTACCGTTATGCAACAGATGCTGTAGAAAATGCTGCAATTGTTGACTTGGTAGAATTGGCTGATGAAAAACGCGGTTTAAACGCAAATGGAACTGTTCATCACGTTGCTTTCCGAGTAAAAAATGATGAAATTTTAATGCACTTCCGTGAAAAAATCGAGGCTTACGGATTGTCAATTACGCCGCAGATAGACAGACAATATTTCCATTCTCTGTATTTTAGAGAACCGGGAGGTGTTTTATTCGAAATTGCTACAGATAATCCCGGATTTACTGTAGATGAAAGCTTAGAAGAATTAGGTCAAAACTTAAAACTTCCTGCTCAATACGAGTCTCAAAGAGCTGCTATTGAAAATCATTTGGTTAAAATTAATTAATGATATTTTTAGAACAAACTAAAAAGCAAAACCCTTAAACATTTCTGTTTAAGGGTTTTTTATTGGTCTAAATTGAAATATTAATTTCTCAATTAAGTATCATCAAAATAACTTAAAAATTCTCAATTCCATTTTGTAAAAACGCTGCGTATTTTTTGATATCAGGTTCGTATGCTGCTGGTTTAGAAAGCATATTTCCGTTTGTATCCATCAAAGCATAATACGGCTGCGAATTGGTTTGGAACTTTTCAGTTTGAAAATTACTCCATTTATTACCAATTGTTTTGATCTTTTTGCCGGTAGTTTTCGAAATAAACTGTTCCTTTTCCGTAAGCACTGTTGTATCATCTACATAAAGTGAAATCAGTACATAATTGTTATTGAGTTTTTCCCACACTTCTTTATCACTCCAAACATTGTCTTCCATCTTGCGACAATTCACACAACTCCAACCCGTAAAATCAAGTATGATAGGTTTATTTACTTTTTTAGCATAAGCCAGTCCTTCTTCATAATCATGAAAGCAGTTGAGATTTTGCGGACATGGCTGCGAATGTTTTTCTGTCGCATTTTCTATATTGGATGAAACAAAAGCACTATTATTTTGATTCCATTCTTTGTAAAAAGACGGTGGTAAAAATCCGCTGGCTAGTTTCAAAGGGGCGCCCCACAGCCCCGGTATCAAATAAACCACAAAACTGAATATCAAAATAGAAGATACAAAACCGCTGATTGAAACTGTTGAATTGTTTTCGTATTCATCAAACTTTAGCTTGCCCAGCATGTAAAATCCAAATAAGGTGAAGATAACAATCCAAATGGCTATAAAAAGTTCACACTTTAATATTCCCAATCCGTAAACAAGATCAAAAGTTGAGAGGAATTTTAGTGCAAGAGCCAGTTCTAAAAAACCTAAAATCACTTTTACCTTTCCAAGCCAGCTTCCTGATTTCGGCAGTTTTTTAAGCATACTCGGAAAAGCGGCAAAAAGCAGAAACGGAATGGACAGCGCAAATGAAAACCCAAACATTCCTATTGCTGGTCCAACAATACTTCCGCTAATTGCTGCTTCTACCAAAAGATTTCCTATAATTGGCCCTGTGCAGGAAAACGAAACCAATGCCAGTGTAAAAGCCATAAAAAATATTCCGATCAATCCGCCTTTATCTGCCATTTCATCAGATTTGTTAAGCCAGCTGCTTGGAAGTGTTATTTCAAAAGCGCCTAAAAATGAGATCGCAAAAACAACAAAAATCAAAAAGAAAATAAAATTTACAATACCATTACTTGCCAAAGCATTCAGCGCATCTGGTCCTAAAGTCAGCGTAACGGTTAAACCAAGTGTGACATATATGGCAACAATGGATGCCGCATAAATTATGGCTCGCTTTATTCCTCCGTTTTTTGTAAAATAACTAACCGTAAGCGGAATCATCGAAAACACACATGGCGTTAGTATAGCCAAAAAACCGCCAAGGAATCCTCCCAGAAATATCCACCATAAATTAGCTTCTTTTACAGGAGGTGTATAATGTGCATTTACTGCACTTTTTTTAGGCAAGTATTTTAAATTAATTTCTTCAGTTTCTGGCGGAAGGCACATTGTACTTCCGCACGACATATAATTGACAGTTGCTTTAATCTTTATGCTGTCTTTTGCTTTAGGAATTATTTTTTGTATAAAAGTGACTTCATTTTCAAAATAGTACAAAGTCTGATTCTCAAACTCCTTCTCTATTCGGTTGAGAGGTTTGGGTTCCATTACTCGGCCTGCAAGAACATATTGGTCTGATTCTTCAAAATGAAAAGATGTAGGAAGCGGACCATCCTTTATTTTATTAAACTGACTGTTAATATGCCAGCCTTTTTTAATTACAGCCGAAAATTTTAAATGCAGCGTATCTCCAGAACCTTGTTCAATGCTTGATTTCCATTTTACAGGATTTTCCTGAATCTGAGCGTTTACATTTATAAAAAACAAAACGAAAAGTATTCCAAGAATACCCTTAAATTTTTGATCCATATTATTTATTTTTTGATTCTTCTGGTTCAAAATCCAGCGAAATAGAATTCATACAGAATCGTTTGTAAGTAGACGCCGGACCATCATCAAAAATGTGTCCCAAGTGCGCATCGCATCGTCCGCATAGAACTTCTGTACGGTTCATTCCAAGTGAATTATCTTCGTGATAACGCACACTGTTTTTTCTAAGAGGTTCGTAAAAACTCGGCCATCCGCAGCTGCTTGCAAATTTGGCATCAGATTTAAAAAGTATATTACCGCACGCTGCACAATAATACGTTCCTTTAGTGCTGCTTTTCCAGTATTTCCCTGTAAAAGGTCTTTCGGTATTTTTTTCTCTTGCCACCAGATATAAGTCAATCGATAATACTTTTTTCCATTCAGCATCAGAAACAGTCAGTTTTGACGTATCGGTTGTTGAATAGTAAGGATTATTTTCATGTCCTTTCTCTGATTTCATATTTTGAGCATAACCGCTGGCAGTCAATAGAACTGCTATACAGCTTAATACTATATTTTTCATAGTGATCACTATTTGAGTTTCTTTTTAAATATTTCCCTGAATTTTTCCAGTTCCGGCTGAATTACATATCGGCAATAAGCCTGATTGGGATGTTTTTTATAATATTCCTGATGGTAACTTTCGGCATTGTAAAATTTAGTGAAAGGTGTTACCTCGGTCACGATATTGCGTTCGTAGATTTTTTTCTCTCTAAGCTGCGCAATACAATATTTGGCTCTTTGTTTCTGAGTTTCATTATGATAAAAAATCGCCGAACGGTATTGTGTACCAACATCATTGCCTTGACGATTCAACTGCGTTGGGTCATGTGAAAGAAAAAAAGCTTCCAGTAATTCATCATATGAAATTAAAGACGGATCATAAACAATAGAAAAAGCCTCAGCGTGTCCGGTTGTTCCGGTACAAACTTCTTCATAACTGGGATTTTCAGTAAGACCGCCTGTATAACCAGGCGTAACTTTTAATACGCCTTTAAGCTGTGAAAATTTAGCTTCTCCGCACCAGAAACAGCCTGTTGCAAATGTTGCAGTTTCTGTTTGAAGAACCGCTGCCTGAGTCGAAGTAACTGAACTTTTAAAAGTGTGAAATGCAAATCCTGAAAGCGAGGAAAATATCAGGATATAAATTGCCAGAACGTGTTTTTTCATAATTTGTATTATTAATTCAGATAGAGATCTGAAATCTTCTGATTCAATCAAAAGCATATATTATTGAGCCGAGGCTTCTTTAGCAAATTCAAGCAAACCCGCACCATCAACATATCCAATATGACTGGCAATTATTTTTCCGTTTTGATCCAAAATTAAAAGTGTCGGCAGACCTTCAATTCCCCATGTTTTAGCTAGTGTAGTTCCTTCTCCTTTTTCTACATCAATACTGAAATTGATATAATTTTTATTGAAATAAGCAGCTGCCTTTTGATCTTTGAATGTAGTTTTTTGAAGTTGTTTACAAGGAGCACACCATACGGCGTATGCATCTACAAAAATATTTTTATGACTTGCTTTAGCCATAGTAAGTGCCTGCTGATAATTCTTCGGAACAAAATTTATTTCATTTCCTGTTTTATTCTGAGCTTCTGCATTCAAAGAACAAAACATTGAAAACAGAAGAAAACAAAATGATAGCAGACCAGAACCGTTTTTTAAATTTTTCATTTGAATAAAATTTTACGATTAGCCGCTCCTCGCACCGATGCCGTCAGTAACCTTGAAGCACCGATGCTTAATAGCGGACACTTTAAAAAATAGAACTGATTATTATTTTTTTAGATAAGAAAGTACTTCTTTAGAATGATCTTCACCTTTCATAAAATCTCTGAAGCTATAAGCAATAACACCATCTTTTCCAATCACAAACGTTTCACGTCCGCTCAGGATCATAGTGCCTAAATTTTCTTCTTTTACACCAAACAATTTCAATACTTTATTATCCGGATCGCTTAATAAATCAAAAGGAAGTTTTTCTTTTGATTGAAATGCTTTATGGCTTTCAACAGTACCTTGGTTAATCCCGATAACAAGAGCGTTGGCATCTTTGTATTTTGCGTAAGCATCTCTAAACGCGCATACTTCGGCAGTACAAACCGGGCTCTGATCCATTGGGTAGAAAAAAACCACTATTTTTTGTTTTCCCAGATGATCTGCCAGTTTAAAATCTTTGCCATCTTGATTTTTTAGAGTAAATCCCGGAGCTTTATCTCCTTTTTTTAATGTTTCCTGTGCGTAGATATTCGAAGCTGTTAGACAAAGAACTGCAATTATCATCATTACAATTCCTTTCATTTTTTTTGATGTTATCATGATTTTAAATTTTAAATTGTGTCATTATTGACCTTGTAAAATTGCAATACAAAAAAGAGTATGCTTTTGCGATTAAGGTCAATTATTTGGTAATTTAGTTCAGCTTAAAAATTATTTTATTTAAGCGAAAAGCTGCGCATCAGAAGTAATCTGAACACTTAAAGCTTTTGATATTAAGCAATTCTGTTCTGCTGCTTTTGTTACGGCTGTAAATTCTTCTTCACTAATTCCCGGTACACTTCCTGTAATCGAAAGATGAATTCCTGAAATAGCAAAACCTTCCATTGTTAAAGTCGCTTCGGTATTTAATAATGTTGGTGTTAAGCCTTTTTCTGTCAAGGCAAAACTTACTGCCATTGTAAAACAGCCTGCGTGTGCCGCCGCTAATAATTCTTCGGGATTTGTACCTTTTTCATCTCCTGTAAAACGAGTTCTAAAACTGTAGTTTGTTTGGTTTAAAATTCCGCTTTGAGTTGTTAATTCTCCTTTTCCTTCTTTTGCACTTCCTGTCCATTGTGCTTTTGCTGTACGTTTCATTACTTTATTATTGTTTAATTTGATTGTCATTATTGACACTACAAAATTGCGTTATACTTAAGAGAAGGATTTTGTCAATAAGCCCAATTATTTGGCGATTTAGTCCAAAAAAAAAGCCCTAAATCTTTTCAGTTTAGGGCTTTTGTTATCAGCTATTTTGTTTGTTAGAAAGACAATAGAGAAATTCCGGCATTTACATAACCCGCACTTGTATTATCACTCGTAAAAGAAGCATTGCTGTAATGTTCGCCATCTTTAAATAATCTGGAAGAGAAATAATTGTTGATACCGCCTCCCACGCTTAACATAATATTTTTAGCAAAAAGATATTCGAATGCTGCACCGCTTTTTAGTTCAATTGTATTGTAACTTACTTTACCATCGAGCAGATTATTACGACGATTATAAAAAGTACTGAACGAGCTTTGGTTGGAACCGAGAATAACCCATGCATTTCTGGCCACTTCTTTTTTAAGATTAATTCCTGTGGGAATATCTACAATAAGTTCCAATCCTGACGAAAGGAACTTATGATAATAATTTATAATGGGTTCTACCGGAATTGGCGAAGAAGGATCGATCAACACCAAAAGTCCGACAGAAAATGAAGAGTTCTCTGTTTTCTTTATGGGCAACGTGAAACTTCCATTAAAATTAAAACGTTTCACAGAATTTAGATTATCAGAAATACCTCTGGCTACCAATGAATATATAATGGGATGATTAAAAATACGGTCAGATCTGGAATAATTTACCGCCACATCTATAGTATTTCTATCCGATGTTAAAGGCATTAATTGAGAATCAGTAAGATTGGTTATATCTTTAAGTTCGATGGCGGTATACGTATAAAATACCGTCGCCGAAAGAGAATTTCCACTCCATTGAATTGCTGGAGAATTGAAAAAAGTGGTGATACGTTCGGTCTTTATTTTTCCGTTTGCAAAATCTTGATCATCCAGTTTTGAATCAAAATCGCTGTAACCAAAACTGCTGGCAGAAACACCAAACTGTCTCAATGCCGGATAGCGAATTGCCAGCTCTCTTTTTCCTGCACTTGTGGTGTCTGCCGCAGGATGTACAGATGACATACTGACCATGTTTTGCGCTTGCAATGCGCACGAGAAAAGTAATATATAAATGAAAAAGGCTTTTATTTTCATGGCTTTGTTATTTAAAATAGTATGTTTCCTGATTTAAAGTCCTGTTGTTTTGTTGATAAACTTCTGTTTTCTAAACTGGAATATTGAACCGGCAATAAAGAGCAGTAATAAAACAAGAAGCGTATTGCCAATTACGGGATCTTTAATATCCTTAGCCAGCGGATGTCCTAGCGGAACTCTGGTAAAAGTTTCATTAACGGTTGGAACCAGTGACAGAAAAAAACTAAAAGACAACCAGAAATTTTCAAAATAACGCGCTCTTCCGCTGTTTTTTCTTTTTGAATTCAGAAAATAAGCAGCTAATACCAAAATGATTATAAAAATAGCAAAGACATGTCCCGGATTAAATCCGCCATGTTTGGAGATTCCTAATGAGGTTAGCGAGGTTACGACTGTTCCGTAAAAATATATTTTACCGGATAATGTGTTCAAATTGATTTTACCGTATTTGATAAAATCTACTACTGCCGCTACAATTGCGGCAACACCTATAATTGTGTGAAAAATTCCTAAGCTTGATAGTCCCATTTTTTATGATTTAAATTTGTTTGAAAATACATAGCAAACTTCCGATAGATCAAGGAGAATGGTTTTGTCAATTAGTCCAACTATTTGGCAATTTGGTTCACAAAAAAAGCATCCTTTAAATAAATAAAAGATGCTTAAATAGTATAAAAATGAGTTTTACGATTATTCTTTGTTATTCAGTTTTTGGCGGTAATTTGTTGGGCTGACGTTATACTTACTGGTAAAACTTTTGGTGAAATTTGCCAAGTCATTAAAACCGCAGTCAAATGCTATTTCGGTAATACGCTGATCGGAGACTTGCAGTAATTCGGCAGCTTTTTCCAGCTTTTTAACTTTGATATAATTGGCTGGCGTATCGTGGTATATTTTTGCAAATTCTCGTTTGAATGATGAAACACTTAAATTGTTTTGCTGCGCCAGTTCTTCAATTGTGAGTTGCGAAAATAAATTTGCTTCAATTATTTGTTTGAAAGTATAAGTCGTAGGAGAAAAAAGCTGTGATAATATCAGTTGTATTGATTCTGAGTTTTGTGTTTGAGAAAGTAAAAGTATAATCTCCTTTACTTTCAAAACCAAAATATCTTCGTTGATCAAAGAAGGATTTTCAAAATAAAATAATAATCCTTCGATGTATTTTTGAATAAGAAAATCGTTGTTTATTTTTTCACTTGATTTATTTGATATTACATTCTTAGGTTTTTGAAGCAATAACGGAAGTTCTCTGTCGTATATTTTTTTTAATATCTCCGGATAAAACGTAACAATCACGATTTCACAATTACTGTTTGACTTTGAATTGTGTATTTGTTTTCCGGAATTTATACAGTTTAGTAATAACGAATAATTTGTGGCAACACTTATTTGTTCCTCATCGATTTGATATTCAACATCTCCATCTTTCACATATAAAAAACAAGCCTGCTCCGTAACCGGAAAATCAAAATTAAACGGCGGTGTTAATTCAATTTTTTGAATTAGTGTTTTGCCGTATAGATCGTGTTTTTTATAGTCGTTTATCATAACTTTTTATTTTCTTCTTTCAACCGTATTAAGTGTCAGTTACAAACTCTTTCTGACCGTTATTATTATAATTGGATTGTTTTTTTAATTCTTTGCGTTAGTTTTTATCTTAAACTAAAAAATAAAAAAACTCAAGTCTCCTGACAAACAGCTGTCATAATGCCCAATTATTTTTGTCCTATAACTAAAAAAAATAAAGATATGAATTTAGTATCGATTCGCATTATTACTGCCCGTTTAGAAGAACTAGTAAAATTTTATGAGCAGGTTACGGGTATAACCGCCATGCAATATACTCCAGATTTTGCCGAGGTTAAAACACCTACCACAACATTAGCTATTGGAAGTACCAAAACTTTAGTCTTTTTTGGCGGAGATGAGGTTGCAAAACCAGCTCAAAACAGCAGTATCATTATAGAATTTAAATCAGAAGATGTAGAACAAGATTATATTAGATTAGAAAATTATCTTCAAAATAATATCGTTCAAAAGCCTATTACAATGCCGTGGGGAAATAAATCATTTTTATTTCGTGATCCAGATGGTAATCTTGTCAATTTATTTACACCAGTTACAGCAGAAGCTATTGCAAAATTTAATGCTCAAAATTAGCTTTAGTTATCGAAGAAATTCAGCTGGGTTTTAAATAGTATTTCCTGATTCAGATTTCAATTGAAATCTGAATCAGGAATATAATTGAGTTTCCGCATATGAATTATTTTGTAGTTTTATAAAAATTTTGGGTGAATTATGCCGACTAAAAAAGAAACTATAGAAATACATAAAGATGAGCTAAGCACTCCAGGCATCGATATTGCTACATTTGATAATCTTCAGGAATATCTGAACACTGCCCACAGAGACGATCATTATATGTTTGTTATCCTGCAAAATGGAAATTTTCTTTGGGAACTTGATTTTAAAGAAATAACCCAGATTGGTCCATCTGTAGGTTTCGTAGCACCCGGACAAGTACATCGTTATCTTGAGGCAAAACAATGCAAAGGCTGGTTGGTATTTGTAGATAATGATTTAGTTCCGCTTCAATATCGTGACATTTTCATTACCTATTTAAATGCAAAACAATCTGCATCGGTAACGAATGATGAAACGGTTTTTAAAATACTTCCGTTATTGGCATCAATGCTTGAAGAAACGCATCAACCCTTGTTTGATTCTGTCATAAGATCAATGATAGAAACTCTCGCTGGTTTGGTAGCTTCAAAAATTTTAGATTCACAAGATTCAGTGATTCGTCCGGAAGGACAAAAATATAATACTGTCGTAAAATTTAAACAGCTCATAGCTGAGCACAAAACAAAAGTAAAACAGGTTCAGGAATATGCATCACTTTTAAATATTTCACCACTTTACCTTAACGAAATTGCAAAACAAATCACGGGCTTTCCGGCAAGTTACTGGATCAATCAGGAAATTTTATTGGAAGCCAAACGCATGCTTTATTACACCACACTCGATGTTAAACAAATAGCTTACGAGTTAGGTTATGAAGATTATCAATACTTTTCACGCTTCTTTAAAAAGAATACCGCGATGACTGCTCTTGAGTTTAGAAATTCAAAACCATTAATTGTCCAATAACAGCCATTAATCGGCTATCCCCTGCACTACCCTTCCCATCTACCTTTGCCGTTGTATAATTATAAAAAATCTACAATGGTACAAACCAACAATTTTACTAAAATGATCACACCAATAATTCTATCGGTGTTTGCTATTTACTTAACTATTGGCATGACTCTGGGAATTCTGCCCGGTTTTATAAAAACAAATTTAAATCTCAGTAATTTTATAGTGGGCGTAGTTATCGGACTGCAGTCTCTAGCAACTTTGTTTACAAGGGCGTATTCAGGAAAAATAACCGATACAAAAGGGGCAAAAAACAGCAATCATCTGGGAATACTGCTTATGATTATTTCAGGAGGCATTTATGTAACAGCTTCTTTATTTACTGATAATGTTCTCGCCGCTATAATTTTATTAATAATTGCCCGAATCGTGCACGGAACTTCTGAAAGTCTTGCTATAACTGGCGCTTTATCTTGGGGAATAGGTTTGGCAGGCATACAGCAATCGGGAAAAGTGATGACATGGAACGGAATTGCCATGTATGCAGGAATCGCAATTGGTGCTCCGGCGGCTTTATGGCTTAAAAGTACTTATGGCATAACGACAGTATTTATTTTAATCTGTGTGCTTTCTGCTGCGAGCCGGCTTTTTACGCTAAAACTGCCTTCTTTACCTGTAGATCTTTCTCTTGTGAGATCTCCGTTTTACAAAGTAGTGGGACTTATTTCACAACAAGGTCTGGCATTGGCATTTTCAGCGATTGGATTTGCCTGTATATCGTCATTTATTGCTTTGCTATTTTTAGATAAAAACTGGGGAAATCCGTCATTGGCTTTTATGGCATTTGGATTCTTCTATATATTGACAAGAGTTCTTTTTTCTTCATTTCCTGATAAGTTTGGTGGTTATAAAGTGGCACTTGTGTCTTTAGTTATCGAAATTATTGGTCAGCTTTTAATTGGATTTGCGCCATCTAAAATGATTGCTTTGGCAGGCTGTGGTCTCACCGGAATAGGATTCTCCTTAATATTTCCATCTCTGGGTGTTTTAGCAATTAAAAAAGTAGTGCCGCAAATGCGCGGAACAGCTTTAGGCGCTTACGCCGCTTTTTTTGATCTTTCGCTTGCTTTGGCCGGGCCTGCTGCGGGACTTATAGCAGGTTTCTATAATTATCAATCGGTTTATTTCTTTGGAGGAATCAGTTCACTTTTGGCAATAGCAACTTTATCTTATAAGAAACAGTAACGACACTTTTTATTTTAGAAAATTAAAACCTCATTTTATAATGAGGTTTTTTCTTTTACACAATCCTGACTTTCAATTTTAAGATTCTGATTTTTTCAGCTTAAAGTCTTTAATATTATTTTAAGAAAATTTTAATCTTCTATATGATTTTATACTTCTATTTATATATTTGTAATCAGTCTAAATAAGAATAAATCACAAAATTTCACATGAAAACAACAATTAAAACACTTAAAAACAATGTTTTAACAAGAGTGTTTCTAGCGTTACTGACTATTTTTTTGTGCTCAGAAACTGCTTTTTCTCAGTCTACTTTGGGAACTATTTCAGGTAAAGCAATCCTGAAAGACGGAAATCCTTTACAAGGTGCGACGGTAAAAATTTCAGAATTAAATAAAACTACAACAACAGATTCTGATGGTACATATCTACTAAAAAACATCCCTTTTGGAACGTATTTAGTTGAAATAAAACTAAACGGTTATGAGTCTACTCCGGCTTCTGTTTTAGTCGATCAAAATAATGCAAATCCAACTCTTGATTTTGAACTTACTTATACTTCACAAAAATTAGAAGAAGTTATTGTTAGCTCTGGAGGAAACCGATTTGCAAGAAAAGAAAGTGAAGAGGTTTCTAAAATGAAACTTAAAAACATGGAAAATCCGCAGGTTTACAGCATTGTAAGTAAAGAACTTATGAAGGAACAGGTAATCACGGATTATAACAGTGCTTTTAAAAACATTCCGGGTGCGGGTATTTCTGAGGTTAGAAATCAGGGAAGATCAACTAATATTTCGAGAGGATTTGCAACACCTCAGTTAGTAAGAAACGGGGTTGGAAGTTTTACTTATAATTCAATTGATCCTTCTAACTTAGAGCGTATTGAAGTTATCAAAGGGCCATCGGCAACATTATTTGGAAGTACGATTTCTTCTTTTGGAGGTTTGTTTAACAGGGTAACAAAAAAACCTTTTGATTTCTTTAAAGGCGAAGTATCATATTCCGCAGGTGATTGGGATTTAAATCGTTTTACAGCCGATATTAATACCCCAATTAATGATGATAAAACAGCTCTTTTCAGAATTAATACAGCTTTGCATAGCGAGAGAAGTTTTCAGGATGCAGGTTTTAATAAAAGCTTTTTTATAGCACCAAGTTTTTCTTATCAGGTAAACGAAAGAATGACTTTACTTATTGATGCTGAGTTTAGTGCATCAAAAGGAGTTTCACCAACGAGATTAGCTCCTTTTGCCGGAAATGCTACTACTCCAGCTACTGCACACAGCATTGAAGAAATGGGAATTCCTTATAAACTTTCATTTGCTAACAATACAGTAAATTTCACCGCTCAGCAGTATAATATATTTGCACAGTTAAAATATCAAATTTCAGATGAATGGACGTCACAAACTATTGTTTCGCGTACAAGATCATCATCAGAAGGATATACTGTAGCCTTAACAGCTATGAGTAACGAAACATTAAGACAACAAGTTACAAATCAGGATTATCCTTATTACGGTACAGATATTCAGCAAAACTTTAATGGTGATTTCAAAATTGGGAATTTACGTAACAGAGTTGTAGCAGGTTTAGATTTCTACAGCCTACGTGCAACGCGTAATGATGCAACGGTAAATATGCCGGCTATCAATTTTAGAACACCAGGAGATGCTTATAATAACTTTACCATTGATAAAATAAAACCATTATTTGCGGGAGTTAATTATGTTAATTATGTATCTAATAACGAAAGAACATATAGTGCATATATATCTGATGTATTGAATATTACTGATCGATTAATTGTAATGGGAGGTATTAGAGCTGACCGTTATTTTAATAAAGGAACGTATTATCCGGCTACTAACACTACTACAGGTGATTACAACCAAACCGCATTTTCTCCTAGATTTGGAGTAGTTTATCAAATTGTTAAAGAGAAAATCTCTGTATTCTCTAATTACATGAACGGATTTAATAATGTCGGCGGTTCAGATTTTAACGGAGATACTTTTAAACCAAACCATGCGAATCAGTTAGAAGGAGGATTTAAATTCGACTTTGATAAAATTAGTGCTACTTTGAGTTATTATAATATTGAAGTAACTAACATGACCCGTAATGATCCGGATCATGCTAATTTTCAAATTCAGGATGGTACACAATTGAGTAAAGGTTTTGAAGCTGAACTTATTGCAAACCCTATTAAAGGTTTAAATATTGTGGCTGGTTACACTTATAATGACAGTAGACTATCGAAATCAAATCCGACTACTAACGGATTAAGACCTACAACTGCAGGTTCGCCAACAACTGCCAATCTTTGGGCAAGTTACAGATTAACTCAAGGGGCAGCATCTGGTCTTGGATTTGGTATTGGAGGAATTTACGGAAGCAAATATTTCCAGACTAATACAGCAACTTTTAAATTCCAGATTCCTGAATATACGGTGTTAGATGCTTCTGTTTTCTATGACAGACCAAAATACAGATTAGGTTTAAAAGTGGATAACTTAACAAACGAGAAATACTGGTCATACCGTTTAGCTGCTCAAAATCCAACGAGAGTTACCGGGAATATTACCTTTAAATTCTAAGATTCTCAGTTCGTTATTTCGACTGATATTATTTACATTTGGCTTTTATAATAAGTTATGACCAAAGGTTTTAAAAAGACAATAAGACAAATACATTTGTGGCTCGGTTTAGCATCGGGCCTCATTGTTTTTATAGTGAGCATTACCGGTTTTCTTTATGTTTTTGAAGAAGATATCCGTGATTTTTCACAGAAAGAATACCTGCATGTTCCGGTTCAGCAAAAATCGTTTATAGGATTAAAAACTATAATTGAAAATTATGAAAAACTGGAACCTAAACAGAAAATTACAGCTTTAAAAGTAAACAGAGAAGAACCCAATGCAGCGGTTCAGATTTCTACCAAAAAGAAAAAGACGTATTATTTTAATCCATATGACGGAAGCTTAATCAACAAGCAAAGTTCTGACTGGTTGAATATTGTTCTTGAAATACACCGTACTTTATTACTGGGAGACGTTGGCGAATTTATTCAAGGCTGGTCGGTAGTGATTTTTATCATCATGCTGATTACCGGACTTGTATTATGGTTTCCAAATCAAAAACGATTACTAAAGCAGTCGCTAAAAATAAAATGGAGCGGTTCTTTTAAAAGAGTTAATTACGATCTGCACCAGGTTTTAGGATTTTATGCTTCTATTATTTTGCTTTTAATCGCTTTTTCTGGAACATACTTTAAATTTGATACGGTTAAAAAATCGGTTAGTATAGTAACCGGAAGTAAACTTAGAAAAGGAGATGAAGTTTTATCTAAAGAAAAAATTGATTCAACTACAATTCCGGTGCGATACAATAACATTTACGAAAGTGCCAACTCAAAATATCCTGGAGCAACTTCTGTTTCATTTTCCATTAGAAAAACGGGAGAATTGAGAGTTAGAATGACGTATCCAAATGATTGGGCAAGAAACCAAAACACGCTTTTCTTTGACGGAAAAACGGGTCAAATGCTTCGCACAAAGCTTTACAAAGACAACAATGCTGCAGATGTATATGAAGCCAGTAATCATGATTTACACACAGGAGTTTTCTTTGGTCTTACAGGAAAAATAATCTGGAGTTTAGTAAGTTTGATTGGAGCTTCACTACCTATAACCGGATTTATTATTTGGTGGAAAAAAGGAAAGAAAACAAAAAATAAAAAAGTTAAAGCTTAAAAACTTTCAACCAATAGAAAATAAAAAAAGCCTTTAAACAGAAACGTTTAAAGGCTTTTTTACGTTTAATATCTTCAACTTATTTTATAAACTGAATAATAAATCCTCCTTTTGGAGCTAAATTATAATTCCATTTTGAAGTTATAGGATAATTTGAAATCTTAAATTCCATTAACGGATCTGCCCCTTCAGAAATAACCCTGAATTTAGAAAATCCCTTACCATATTTAGCCAAATCAATTGAAATTGGTGATACTGTATTAGTTCCGTTTATCCCAATAATATAAGACAGATTATCTTTTTTACGAGACAGAACAATTTCTTTTCCCGGTTCTGCAATTACATATTCTGTTTTATCCCAAGTTGCCGGCATTTCTTTGAATAAATCCTTAAGTTCAGTTGGAAGTGAATTAAAAACTTCTTCTGAATCTGCAAAATGAATAATTCCCGATGTATAAATCATTGCCATAGCCAATTCATGAACTGCTGTATTTAAACGCGTATATTTTCTAAAAGTCAAAGCAAACGGAGTATAATCTGCAGGTCCCGCAACGTTTCTTGTAAAAGGTAAAACTGTATTTTGCTGTGCCGCCATTTCAGGAAATCTTGGTTCATAAAAATAACTTTCAGTTCCTAAAATAGCTTCTGCTGTTACAAAGTTTGGCCATGTTCTATGCCAGCCTCTTGGTACAGTTGTACCGTGCAGGTTTACAAGCAAATGTTCTTTGGCTGCATCTTCAAAAACCGATTGAAGCGTACTCATAACCTCCTGTCTGTCTGAACACCAAAAATCTATTTTAACACCTTTTACGCCCATATCAGCCAATTCTTTAAATCTTTTTTTCCTTTTTTCAGGATTAAAATATTCTGCCGAATATCCCCAAACTAATGGTTGAACTCCTTTAGACAAAGCGTGATCAATAATTTTTCCTTCTTTATTCGCTTTTTCCCAACCCGCATCAAAAAGCGTGTATCTAAAACCAAATGAAGCCGAAACATCAGTAAACTTTTTATACATTTCTGGTGTAAAATCATCAGGATGCGACCACCATGACCACGCTGCTTTTCCAGGGACAATCCATGAAGTATCTTCGACTTTAGAGGCCGGAGCCAAATCCGTAATCAAAGTTGACAATAATATATCTCCCGCTTTATCGCCAATCAAAATAACTCTCCAAGGCATTGTCCACGGTAAATTTGATTCAGGATAAGCATTTGTGTCCGGTAAAGGCAAAGTGAATTTTTCGTCTTTTTCAGCAAAAGCAATTTTATACATTCCGCCATTAGAATCCGGCTGCAAGTGACAACCCGGAAATGTACCTTCCGCTCCCGATTCTGCAATTAAAACCCAATTTTTAGCATCGTTTACATTAAAAAGTGCCGGCATACACCAGCCAACCGAAACATTTCGCGCGCCGCTTATTGGATCTCCCGATTTTACATTCACATAAAAATCCTCATAACCCGGAGTATAATCTCCCGCTTTGTTATACGGCTGAAGCCAGCCTTTTGCATTTTGATCGATATGAAATCCTGTAATTTCATTTTTAACCACTCTGGTTTTCTCTTCTTTCTCAGCAAACTTATATCTAAAAGCAACGCCTTCTTCTCCCGCAATTAAATCGATTGTGATTAAAGCGCCTTGTTTGTTTTTAAACTTTATACTTTTAGTTTTAAATATATGATCGGCAACTTTATTATTGGCGACTTTAAGTTCGTATTTTTCACGCTTTTCTTCGATAGGTGATACATTCACAACCGACAAACCAGAAGTAAAATCATTATTTTCAAGATTCAAACCGAGCGGAGAATCCAGAATTATCGTTTTATCTCTGCGGGTAACTTTATACGACAACTTTCCATCTTCGGTTAAAGACAAAGTAATTTTATTTAAATTATCCTTAGACTTCAGATAAAGGTCTTTGTTTTGAGCTTTACCGCTTGTCAATACAAAAAATACTGCTGGTATCAGTAAGCTCAAAGTTCGATGAATAAACATTTTTCTCATTATATAATTTTTAAAGGTGATAGTTCAATTTTGTTATTTTAAAACAGAGATTTTTGCAGAGATTGTAAAGGTTATTCTGCCACGAATTACACAAATTTCCACTAATTAATTCGTGCTAATTCGTGAAATTCGTGGCAAAAAAAATCCATTTTAATCCCCATAATCTGTGGCATATCTATTTTAATTTTCAAGAGTCACAACATCAAAAGCATAAGTAATCGTTTCATTATAAACCTGCTCTGCTTTGAATATTGTATTAGGAAAATGTGCATGATTGGGACTATCCGGATAATATTGACATTCCAAGCAAAGTCCGTCAAAAGGTTCATAAAACTTAGAATGTTCCCCAATTTCGACGCTGTTTAAATAATCTCCCGTATACAATTGTAAGCCAGGGTAAGAAGTATACACACGCATTATTCTTCCCGATATTTCTTCGAATAATTCAGAAACCGAATCTTCATCGTCATTATTTCTATTAAAAATATAATACGTATTCAGTCCGCCATCTTTCATAACATCTCCTAATTTGAAATGGTAAAAAGAACAGTTTTCTGCAGGTATAATTCTTCCTGTCGGAATATAATCTTCTGTACTTTCTACTATTTTGTCAGCCTGAATATTGAGATAATGATTTTGTATTTTTTCGGTACAAGCCGATAAATTAAAATAAGAATGATTCGTAAAATTTATCGGGGTTGGTTCATCGGCTACAGCCAAAAATTCAATTTTCAGTTCATTTTTATCCGTCCATTTATAAATAACTTTTGTTTTTAAATTTCCGGGGAAACCGCCGTCTCCATCTTCATTTTCCAAAGTAAAAATTACAGCATCTTCTTTTATACTAAAATCAAAAACCTTGCTGTTAAATCCGGCTGAACCACTGTGGTTATTGTTCTTGCCATCATTTTTATCTAAATAATAGGTTTTATTTTCAATAGAAAATTCAGCATTATTAATTCGGTTGGCAAAACGACCAACAGTTGCGCCTATATAAGATTTATCTTTTATGTATCCTTCTAAAGTTGGAAATCCTAAAACTACATTTTCTTTTTTTCCGTTCCTGTCCGGCACTACTATGGATTTTACTATGGCTCCATAATTAAGCAGTTCAACATAATTTCCGTGAACATTTGTAAGTGTAAATTTAAAAATTTCTTTTTCTGCATACCAGCCAAAAGGCTCATATGCAATTGTAATTAAAGGATTCATATTGTTTTAAAAAAAGATTGAAAACACTAAGGCTATAATAGTGTTTCAAATGTACTTTTGATTATTCGTCTCAAAATGGACATTTTTTTTAAAAGCATGGATTAAATTACGATATTTGGAAAAGACAATCCTGAAAATGAAAAATTCATCCCAAAAAGAAAAAACAAAAGTTAAAGAAGGTTTCTTAGGACAGCGCATGATTGTGATTCCTAAAAACATTCTTTCCAACATCAAAAAGAATCCTCTTATTGCGAGTTTGTATTTTACAGATATTGGAGTTTTCCCCAATGCAAGCCATCACTCCATGAAACGAAAACACGGAAGTAAGCAATACATTTTGATTTATTGTTATAAAGGAGAAGGCATTATTAGCAAAGAAAACAAAACCATAACACTCAAAGCGAATACCTTTTATATTATACCGCCAGAAGTTGCGCATGATTATTATGCTTTAAAACAAAACCCGTGGAGTATTTTCTGGATTCATTTTACGGGACCGCAGGCACCTCATTTTTATGACAAATTCATAACGGAGTTTCCTGATTCAGCGCCGCAGCTTTCGCTTGAAGAAAGACGCATCGAACTTTTCGAAAACATACTCGATGTTATGGAAGACGGTTACAGTGCCAGTAATCTCGAATTTGCCAATCTTTCATTATGGCAATTGCTGAATGCTTTTTTATATGAGAAATTTTTCATTCAAAAAAACCGAAAATTTTCAGAGGATAATACTATTGAATCCGCAATTGACTATATGAAAAAACATCTCGATCTTTCGTTAAAAATCAATGATGTGGCTGCTTATTTTAATTATTCATCTTCACATTTTTTTACCTTATTCAAGAAGCAGACGGGCTATTCTCCTATACATTATTTCAACTATTTAAAAATGCAGAAAGCCTGCCAATATCTAAGTTTTACTACTATGAGCATAAAGGAAATTAGTTTTAATTTAGGCTTTAATGATCCGCTGTATTTCTCTCGTTTGTTCAAAAAAATAATGAGTACTTCACCTATACAATATCGTACAGAATACAAACAGTAACGCAATGGTTTTCGTATTTTAATACGCTGCATCAAAAAATCATATTATAATCCATCTATTCAAAAAAAATATCCATAAATCAAAGGTTTCTATTCCGCTAATTTTACAAAAGCTATTAAACCCTTTTTATGAAAAATTATAATTATACCTTTTTACTATCGATTAGCCTTGTTGCAGCATTGGGTGGTTTACTCTTTGGCTACGACTGGGTTGTAATAGGTGGTGCAAAACCATTTTACGAAATTTATTTTGGCATTTCAGATTCTCCGGCTCTTCAGGGCTGGGCGATGAGCAGTGCCCTTGTTGGCTGTGTAGCAGGTGCAGCTGTTGCCGGAAAACTGGCAGATACGTACGGAAGACGTCCTATGTTAATTGTTGCCGCCGTATTATTCTCCTTATGTGCCATTGGCACGGGAGCTTCAGAAACTTTTACCATATTTATTATCTGGCGAATTATTGGAGGAATCGGAATTGGGATTGCCTCTACAATATCACCTTTATATATCGCAGAAATTGCACCTCAGGAAACCCGTGGGCTTTTTGTATCGATTAACCAGCTTACCGTTGTTATAGGAATTCTGGCCGCACAAATTACCAATATGTTAATTACAGAAGTTATTCCTGCAGGTTATACGCACGCTCAAATTCTGGCTTCATGGAACGGACAAACGGGCTGGAGATGGATGTTTTGGGCAGGATTTTTTCCGGCAGTTTTATTCTTTCTTTTAATGTTTTTAATTCCCGAAAGCCCGAGATATCTGGCTAAAAAAGGGAAAAACGATACAGCAGAAGCAACGCTTACCAAAATTGGCGGATTAGCGTACGGAAAAGAAGCTATCACAAAAATCAAAGAAACTTTTACAGACGAAGCGGAGAAAACCGATTTCAAAATGCTGCTTGACAAAAAGGCTTTACCTATATTGACAATTGGTATTGTTCTGGCGGCTTTTCAGCAATGGTGCGGTATTAATATTATTTTTAATTACGCTCAGGAAATCTTTGTTTCGGCTGGTTACAGCATCAACGATTTATTTATGAATATCGTGATTACCGGAAGCATCAACTTAGTTTTTACTTTGGTTGCTATGGGAACTGTAGATAAAATTGGACGTAAAAAATTAATGCTTTTTGGTTCTGCTGCATTGGCAATAATTTATGCTTTATTGGGCTATTTCTATTATACTAATGTTACAGGTTTCCCTTTATTATTACTGGTATTATTAGCCATTGCCATTTACGCAATGTCACTTGCTCCTATTACGTGGGTTATTTTATCTGAAATTTTCCCAAACCGAATCAGAGGTGTTGCGATGTCTATTGCCACATTTGCACTTTGGATTGCTTCTGCTTTATTGGTACAAACATTTCCAATTTTTAATGAATACCTGGGCACATCAGGAACTTTCTGGGTGTACGGTATTATCTGCGCCTTAGGATTTGTTTTTGTTTTCAGAAAACTTCCTGAAACTAAAAACAAAAGTCTTGAAGAGATTGAGGAACTAATGGTTTCTGATCGTCAATCAAAGAATATTCAATAATCTAAATTTCATTACATCATGCAAAAAGTAAATGTTTGGAAGGAAAAAATAATCCTGCCAACTTATGAGGTGGGCAAACCTGAAAAAAATCCTGTATTTATTGAGAAACGAGTGTATCAGGGAAGTAACGGATCTGTATACCCGTATCCGGTTATTGAAAAAATAGCAGACGAAAAAACGAACAAAGAATATCAGGCGGTTTATCTTGAAAATGAGTTTATTAAAATAATGATTTTGCCTGAACTTGGCGGACGAGTTCATATGGCATATGATAAAACTAAAAATCGTCATTTTGTGTATTATAATCAGGTTGTAAAACCGGCATTGGTTGGACTTACTGGCCCGTGGATTTCTGGCGGAATCGAGTTTAACTGGCCGCAGCACCACAGACCAACGACTTTTGATCCTGTTGATTTTACGATAGAAGAACACGAAGACGGAAGCGCAACAGTTTGGTGCAGCGAAGTAGAACGTATGTTTAGAACCAAAGGTATGGCCGGATTCCGATTATATCCTGATAAAGCTTATTTGGAAATCAAAGCGCAGTTGTACAACAGAACATCATTTCCGCAGACATTTTTATGGTGGGCAAATCCGGCAGTTAAAGTAAATGATGATTATCAATCGGTTTTTCCACCAGATGTAAATGCTGTTTTTGATCATGGAAAACGTGATGTTTCTTCTTTCCCAATTGCAAAAGGAACGTATTATAAAGTCGATTATTCGCCGGGAACTGATATTTCCCGTTATAAAAACATTCCGGTTCCAACATCTTATATGGCGATTGCATCTAAATATAATTTTGTGGGCGGATATGAAAATGATTCTAAAGGCGGATTACTTCACGTAGCGAATCATCATGTTTCGCCGGGAAAAAAACAATGGACTTGGGGTCACGGCGATTTCGGACGTGCGTGGGATCGTAACCTTACCGATGAAGATGGCCCGTATATCGAATTAATGTGCGGAGTTTATACCGATAATCAGCCTGATTTTACATGGATTATGCCGGGCGAACAAAAGGATTTTACGCAGTATTTTATGCCGTATCGAGATTTGGGTATTGTGAAAAATGCGACCAAAAATGCGATGGTTAATTTAGAAAGCATTGATGATAAATTAGTCATTAAAGCGTATACAACGGGCGTTTATCCTAAAACTACTGTTACTTTAAAAAATAATGATGTTGTTATATTTCAAAAACAATATGATGCATCGCCATACAATTCATTCGAAGAAACAATTGATTTTAATTTTGGTTTAGAAGGTCTATCAATTGCCGTAACCGATGCCGATGATAAAGTTTTGGTAGACTGGAATTACGAAGGTCAAAACGAAGATGAAATCCCCGAAGCTGCAAAACCTGCTCTTGCTCCGGAAGATATTGTAAACAATGAACAATTGTTTCTAACGGCTCAGCATTTAGAACAATACAGACACGCTACTTACAGTCCGATTCCGTATTATGAAGAAGCCATAAAACGTGATTCTGGCGATATTCGTTCGAACAATGCAATGGGATTGTGGTTAATGCGCCGAGCAAAATTTGCAGAAGCTGAACCTTATTTTAGGGCTGCCATAAAAACACTGACACAGCGAAATCCAAATCCGTATGAAGGTGAAGCTTATTTTAATTTAGGATTATGTCTTAAATATCAAAATAAAAACGAAGATGCTTACAGTGCTTTTTATAAATCGACATGGAATGCAGCCTGGCAAAATCAGGGCTATTTTTATGTAGCACAGCTTGACGCAATAAAAGGTGATTATGATTTGGCATTAACGCATATTAAAAAAGCAATTTCTAAAAATACCGAAGATCATAAAGCATTGCATTTACAAGTGGCGTTTCTTCGAAAATTAAATCAAAAAGAAAAAGCGCTTCAGCTTGCCAATACTTATTTAGAAAACGATTCATTTAATTTTGGATTGCTTTATGAGAAATATCTTTTAAGCAATGATAAAAAAGACCTCAGCTATTTTAATTCGCTTATCCGAAACAACATTCATACGTATATCGAATATGCTTTAGATTATAATGCAGCAGGTTTTTATGAAGAAGCTTCAGAATTATTAAATGAAGGTTTGAAAGATGAAAATACATACCCAATGGCGTGGTATTTTGCAGGTTCTTTTTATGAAAAATTAAATGATTTCGGTCAAGCCGAAAAATGCTTCAAAATGGCCTCTGAGGCAAAACCAGATTATTGTTTCCCAAATCAGGTTGAAGCTGCATTGGTACTTCAAAATGTAATTGAGAAACAAACCAATGATGCTAAGGCGTTGTATTATTTAGGTAACTTTTGGTACGCTGCGAAGTTTTATGATGATGCTATTTCTTGCTGGGAACAATCTGTTGCTATAGACAATAGTTTCCCTACGGTACATCGCAATTTATCATTGGCGTATTACAACAAATTGGGCGATGAACAAAAAGCACTTTCGAGTTTAGAAAAAGCTTTTTCATTGGATTTAGAAGATTCCAGAATCCTAATGGAATTAGACCAATTGTACAAACGTTTGAATAGGGATTTGGTTTTCAGACTTGCTTTCTTAGAAAAACATTTAGAATTGGTAATTCAGCGTGATGATGTTTATTTAGAAAGAGCCGCTATTTATAATCTTTTAGGAAAACATGATAAAGCCTTAACCTTATTACAAAACCGAATTTTCCATCCGTGGGAAGGCGGCGAAGGAAAAGTGAGCGGACAATATCTTATTTCTTTAACTGAAATTGCAAAACAGCAAATCTCACAAGGGAATTATGATACAGCCATAGAGCTTTTGGAACAGGCGCAAATTTATCCTGATAATTTAGGTGAAGGAAAACTTCCGGGCGCACAGGAAAATGATATTCATTACTGGCTTGGTGTTGCTTACGAAAAGAAAAATGATTTGAAAGAAGCTCAAAACTGGTGGCAAAAAGCAACCCAAGGATTAGATGAACCAACGGCCGCTATTTTCTATAACGATCAACAGCCGGACAAAATTTTCTATCAAGGTTTAGCTTTCCTAAAATTAAATAATACTGCCGAAGCTGGTAAACGTTTTGAAAAGTTAGTTGCTTATGCTCAAAAACATGTAAACGATACTATTACGATCGATTATTTTGCAGTTTCACTTCCAGATCTTATGATTTGGGAAGATGATTTAGATAAACGAAATAAAATTCACTGTTTGTATATGCAGGGATTAGGACTTCTGGGTCTTGATAAAAAAACAGAAGCAGAACAAACTTTTGAAACAGTTCTGGATGAAGAAAAAAGCCATTCAGGCGTTACGATACATTTGTCCTTATTGAAAAATGAGGAATCAGTTTTTGTTTAAGTTAGTATTGGTCATTTAAGTTTAAGTAGTAGCCCCGACAAGTTTTAAAAACCTGTCGGGGCTTGTGGTTTTAATCCTGCAAGGTTTCCAAAACCTTGTAGGTATAAATTTTAGAGACGTAAAAAAATGAATATTATAAACCTACAAGGTTTTGGAAACCTTGCAGGAACTCCGTGAAGGCGATAAGAATGCATGCAATAATAAAATTAAAATCTGCGATAATCCATTCAACCCGCAAAACCCGTGGGCAATAATATCTAATTAACTGGTCTATCCTCTAATTTAATTCCCATTTTTTATTCGGTTTTGATCCCATACTAAATTCTAAAACTCCACCATTCTCAATATCCGATTGATGAATAAAAGCCTTAGTATATGTTTTACCATTGCTTTCAGCTTTAATTGGAGGCTAGAAGAATTAATTTAAAAAAGGCTTTAGCCAAAACTTATTTTTAATTGCCTCCTGCTTTAGCTGGAGGTTATTGAAGTTAGATTCAAATAGGGCTTTAGCCAAAATTATAGTGTTTTGGCTAAAGCCCTTTATTAATAGACTCTTTTAAACCTCCAGCTAAAGCAGGAGGCAATTAATTTAGAACTTGATTTAAATATCTTTTTATTGATATTTCTGAGTCCTGCAAGGTTTTCAAAACCTTGTAGGTTTAGTTTTTTATTTCCTTTTACAATTTAATACCTACAAGGTTTTGAAAACCTTGCAGGAATCGTGCTCTATAGTTTAGAAGATATAATCTCTTTCAACTCTCCATTTACTTTCACTTTTACTTTTGTTGGTATAGGAGATAATATTTCATATTTGGTGACTTTTCCTTTTTCCCATTTCATATTAATGGTAAAATTTCCTTCGGCTTTAAGCCCTTTTACTTCACCTTCCTTTAACCAAACATCTGGCATAGCAGGTAATAAATCTATAAATCCGGCGTGGCTTTGAATCAGCATTTCGCCAATTCCTGCGGTGGCTCCAAAATTTCCGTCAATTTGAAACGGCGGTCCTGCCGAAAGTAAGTTTGGATAAACTCCTCCTCCTGCTCCATAATTGATATTTGTAGCAAGCGTTGGTCTCAAAATTGTTTTTAATAATTTATAAGCTCTGTTTCCTTCTTTCAAACGAGACCAAAACAGCATTTTATAAGCAATTGACCAGCTTGGGCCATCATCGCCTCTAACTTCAAGAGTTTTCTTCGCCGCTTCGGCAAGTTCCGGTGTGCTTTCTGGAGTTATTAAAAAAGCAGGATATAATCCGTATAAATGAGAAATGTGACGATGCTGTGCGTCTGGTTCTTTATACGGTTTTAGCCATTCCTGAATTCTTCCGTCGGGACTAATAACTCCCGGTGGCGGTAATAATTTTAATCTTTTTTCAAGATCAGATCTTAAATCTTTATCGATTCCAAGTTTTTGAGAAGCTGTGATTACATCATTAAATAATTCACGAACAATTTGGTTATCAATTGTCGGTCCCATACAAACATGCGCATCCTGACCATTAGGCAAGAAAAAGGAATTTTCAGGAGAAACTGACGGCGAAGTTACCAGCCAGCCCGTTACCGGATCTTTTACCAGCATGCTGTTATAAAACTGAGCCGCTCCTTTTATAATTGGATAGATTTCGGCAAGATAATTTTTATCGTTTGTATACAAATAATGATTCCATAAATTGTTGCACAACCAACCCGAACCTGCTTTTGCAATTCCCCATGAAGCACTTTCGCCTGGCTCAGTAAATCCCCAGACATTGGTAATAACGTGCGCTACCCAGCCATCGGCATTGTAATAAGCTTTGGCTGTTTTTTCTCCGTAAGGAACCATTTGTTTCACCAAGTCTTTTAATGGAAGATTTAATTCGGAAAGATTTCCTGTTTCCAGTGCCCAATGATTCATCTGAACATTTACGTCAAGATGATAATCTCCGTTCCATGGCGTCTGAACCTGATGCGCCCACAATCCTTGTAAATTTGGAGGCAATAATCCTACTCTTGTGCTGCTGATACTTAAATAACGTCCATATTGGTAAAACAAAACCGGAAGTTCAGTATCTGAATCAGGTTCTTTTAAAAAGGCATCTAAACGTTCATTTGTAGGCAGTGCTTTTTTATCTGATTTTCCAAAATTTAAAGCCACACGATTGAACAATTTCTGATAGTTTTGAATGTGGATTTTCTTCTGATCCTGATATTTCTTTTGAATTGCTGCGTCTAAAATTTTATCTACAGAAGATTCAAAACTTTTATCTTTAAAATCTGTTCCTGCAGATATATAAAGCACCACTTCTGTTGCGTTTTTTATTTCAATTGAATTATTGGTATATAAAGCGCTTCCGTCTGTTGTTTTAGCTTTTACTTTTGCTTTATATTTCATTCCTTTTCCGTCAATTCCATTGTTCAGCTGACCTGCCATAACAAGAGAATTGTCGTTTTCATTTGCCGTTTTAAAATGTTCTGGTCGGTCTAACTGTACGGTAAAATTTAGCTTTCCTTTTTTACTTGAAGTCAGTTTTACAAAAAGAGCATCATCACCAAAACCTGTAAAATATTCACGCTTATAAGTAACTCCGTCAATGGTAAATTGTGTTGCTGAGGTTGCAGTTTGTATATTTAGATTTCGACTGTAATTTGTGGCTTGCGATTTGGTTTTGTAATCAAATTTCAGGGTCATGTTTCCTAAAACCTGATAACATCCAAATTGCACATTTGCGCCATCACCGCTTCCTGATCCAGGGCCTGTGCATACAAAATTCTCATTGATCAATTTCTCGGCTTCAGTATTTTTATCTACTAAAAGCAATTCTCTTATTTGAGGCAGAAATGAAAATGCTTTGTAATTGTTGGCATCTTGAGGTGATCCGCTCCAAAGGGTGATATCATTTAAAACCAATTTTTCGGTTGCAACTCCTCCGTCAGGCATAATTCCTAAACGTCCGTTTCCTAAGGGTAATGTTTCTTCCCATTGAGCGGCTGGTTTTTTATACCATAACTCCAGCGGATTATTTTGCGAATAACCTAAAATGGGTATTAGTATAAATAGTAATGCTTTTATTTTTTTGATATTCATGTTGTTTGTTTTTTTGCCACAGATTAAAAGGATTGGAATGGATTTTTTTAATCTATGGGAACTTGTATATTTTTTTCTCCGTTTCGATTAAACCTGTCAGGTTTACTATGAGAATCTTTTAGCCTTTAAATTATACCTACAAGGTTTTGGAAACCTTGCAGGATTTGAAATTGATTATTTATTATAAGGAATCGCTTTTATAACTGGTTTTTCTCCGTTTTTTAAAGCTGATTCTTCAAATTCTATGGTGACTTCTTTGCTTTCTCCTTTTAGCAAAGTAAAGTAGCTGTCACTTACAATTGCGGGTAATATTTGAGTTCCGGATTTTTCATTTACGGCTTGTATCTGGATTCCGAATGCAATTCCGGAAGGGCTTGAAATCTTTGATTTAATAACATATTTTCCATTTTGTTTTACGACTTTACTGGAAACATTCACGTTCGCTTTTGGCAATTTATTTAAATCTGTGAAATCTTTCATATTAGAGCCTCTCCAATAAAAATTCTCACTTAGTACTTTATTCTGTGCATCTTTTAGTTTTAATCGGATGAAATGCACCGGACTTAAACTGGAAGTATCAGCATTAGTTTCTGCTCCAAAAACTTTGAAATCATACAAGGAATATCCCCAGCCAGAACCACGTTTTATTCCTAACATTCGAACATAACGGCCTTTGGTTTCATCAAACGAAATATTTTGTAGTCCTTGTTTTCCATCTTTAATCGTACTTACATCTGTCCAGTTTTTTGCATCTCTACTTATTTGAATTTTATATTCTTTTCCGAATGCATTTTCCCAATTTAAAACTACACGATTGATGATATATTCGTTTTCAAGATCTACGTAAATCCATTCATCATCTGTTGATTTACTTGCCCAGCGGGTATTTGAATCGCCGTCTGTAATGTCTTTTGTGTTTCCTCCATCTGTAGAGGATGCGGTAACATTTTTTTGAAAAGCTAAATCTTTCTGATTAGAGTAAAACGGAATTACGAAACTTTCTGTCGCTGTATTTGAATAAGAATCTACAACGGCTTTCTGGTTAAACTTCGCTACAGATTTTCCATCCAAATTATAAACCGTTGCTTCGGCAGTCAAATTCTTGAAATCAGTTCCGGTCGTATTAATTACTTTAACCGAATTATTTACAGGACTCCATTGAATATGCATAGGCTCACAGGCCGATTTTACGCCCCAATAAGCTCCTGTTAAATCATAGTAATAATCGTAAGTCTGCCAAACCATACTTGGATAAGACGACTGACTCATCCAGATCATTATTCCCGAAGCGTCTTCCCACATATGGTCTAACCAACCTTCATACATGGCTTTATTGGTTTCGATATTTAATAATTGGGCTTTTCTGGTGTATTCTTCCAGATTATTTGGTTTGCCGTAACGTTCTGTTATGCTTTTATCGTAATTATCGGGAGAAGCATTAAAGGCTTTTTGTCCAAAGAAATGTTTGTCCCACATATCGTTTCTTGGCCACCAGTCTTTTTCAGGAATAAATTTTTTGAAACTTTCTATATTCGGAAAAACGGCTGTACCAATTTCTGATCTTAAACCCCAGCTTGGACCGTCTCCTGTGCCAACATAAGGTTCCGGATATTTTGTAAAATAAAACCTTGGATCTTTATTGCCCCAAAGTCCGCTGCCGCTTAAGTTTCCTGTATTAGAACATGGCTGATAATAACGGTCGTTGTTGTCAAACGTTTTGATGTTCTCGGCAATCCATCCGTTGAGTGGAGGTTGAGGTAAACCTTCATTATTTCCGCACCAAATAGCTATGCTGGCATGGTTTCGAACTCGTTTTATTTTCTCAATTACATTGCTGTTGAAAACGTGAATATCTAATGGAAGGTTCGGATTTGCATTTAGCCAAAAATCATCCCAAACCATAATTCCGTATTTATCGCAAGCCTGGTAAAATTCATCATCTGTTGTTGAACCTAACCAGTTACGAATAATATTGTAATTCATTTCCTTGTGAAGTTTGACTTTCAAATCGTATTCTTCACCTCTGCATCGAAGCATATATTCGCTCATTCCCCAGTTTCCTCCTTTAAGAAAAACGCGTTTTCCGTTAATCGAAATGTGCAAAACTCCGCCTTCTGTATCGTAGGTATATTTTTTGATTCCGAAAGTTATTTTTTGGGAATCAGAAACTACATCTCCAATTTTAAATGTGAATTGACAGGTATATAAATTAGGATCTCCGTAACCATTTGGCCACCATAATTTAGGGTTTTGAATTGAAAGTTCCGGAAATTGTTCTTTGCTTAATTTTACACTTGTAACTGCATTGGCATCAAGACTTATTTTTTTAGAAAAAGTAATATTTCCAGGCATAATTACGCCTGTTAAAACTCCTTCCTGATTTTGTGCAGATGAATTTTTAAGGTCGACTTTTACATCCAAATCTGCACGGGCATTAGTTGGCAGATTTGTATGAACCCACGGATCTGCAATTGTTATTTTATCTGTATTGCTTAAAAAAACATCATCTGTAATTCCTGAATTTAATCCCGGTACATACGGCATCCAGTCCCAGCCGGCACTTGAAATATAAGTTGGGCTTCCGTAATTGTTTAAAGGCTGTTTTGGAATACTTACTAAAATCGTCAGCACATTTTTTGCTTTACGGTGCACCAATTTTGTAACATCAAATTTACCGCGCTGCATCATTCCGCTAAGAGTGGCTAGTTTTTTTCCGTTAAGATAAATATCCCCTTCGCGATTGATTCCTTCAAAGTTGAGCCAGATAATTTCTTTGGTGAAATTTTCGGGAATACTAAATTCTGAACGATACCAAAAACTGCGGTCGTATTTCGATTTATCCACCTGATAAATATTGTCGCCAAAATTGGGATCTTTTTCTAAACCGCTTACTACATAAGAATTAAAAATCGTACCCGGAACTACTGCTTTTACCCAGTCTTTATCTGAATAATCTGCAGCAGCTATTTTAAGGCTGTCTTTTCCTAATTCTGCCTGCGGTTTTAGTTTCCAGACAATATCTGAAGAGTTCAGACTTACTTTATTCTGAGCATAAAATTGGAACGATAAGGCATTTAAAACAAATAAAGTGATATAAACCTGAATTGTATTGAATTTCATATTGTTATTTGAATGATGAAAAATTGTAACTAAAAATAAGAATGCCATTTTGGAATAAGTTTTTCTAACAGAATTCTCAGGACTGTTTTATTACCTATACCCAAAATGGCATTACAAATCAAAAACTGTGATTATTAACCAAAAAATCACATAACCAAACGATAAAAACTATTTTAAAAACTTTTCTAAATAATATTAATAACCAGGGTTTTGATCTTCCGGGTTTATATCATCATTAAGCTGAATTTCTTTTAGAGAAATTGGATATCTGTTATGAAACTCGGCTATTGTTCCGCTTTCAGCTGCCCATTTATTACGAGCTTTTACATACTGTACCAATTTTCCTGTACGAATAAGGTCCATTCTTCTCCAGCCTTCAAATGCTAATTCACGCATACGCTCATCTAAAATTCGGTCTCTGAAATCTGCCTGAGAAAGTCCAGTCCAGTTCATTCCCGCCGGAAGTGTTCCTCCAAAAGCACGAGTACGAACTTGGTTTACATATCCTTCAGCATCTGTAGTACTTCCTAATTCATTTAAACATTCTGCATAGCATAACAATACATCAGCATAACGAATGTATGGTTTGTTTTTCCCTGAATTCCAGAATGATTGTCTTCCGTCTACACGAACATCTTCGTATTTTTTTACGTGCGGATCTAATTCGTCTCCTCCAAAACCTGCCGGAATTGTTGGTGTAATTCCTCTATAAGTAAAATCGTAACGAATACTTGCATCTTTACGTTTATCACCTGGTTCCCAGATACCGCCAGCTGATTTATCTTTATAACAATATTGTGTAGGAACTAATAAATCATATCCTCCAAAATAAGCGTACTGATCTAAATTTGCGATTGCTCTCGATCCTGTCTGCCATTGAATCTGGTTGTTATCAGGCCAGGTATTGTTAAACTGAAATTCATAAAGTGACTCTGTAGAGTTAGCATGATCAGGGCTAAAAACATCTGCATAATTTGATAACAAGCTGTATTTTCCTGAAGAGATAACTTTTCCTAACCATTCTTTTGCCTGAGTGTAGTCACGCGCGCCAGAAGCTACAGGAGCGTATAAAAACACTTTACCTAATAATGCCTGAGCAAGATATTTTACTGGCAGAGCTTTATTTGATTGTGTCGCTGGCAAATTTGCTTCGGCTACTTTAAGGTCGTTGACAATGTATGTATATACATCTGGCAATGGCTGTCTTCCATATCCTAATTCCTGAGTACGTGCCTGATCCAAAATTGGAATTTCTCCCCAATATTGTGAAAGTTCAAACATTAAACTAGCTCTTATAAAACTAGCTTCTCCAAGTAATATGTTTCTACGGGCTGTATCAGCTTCTGTATTGTTGTTCAAGGCATATATTGCCTGACCAGCACTCTGTAAAACTAACCAGCGTGAATCCCATTGTTCAGCCAAAGCAGTATTTTCCTGAGAAAGAAAACCATTATAATAATCTAATCCTGCTTGTCCCGGAGTTGTCATTACCTGAAATGCTCCTTGCTGCGTTTCATCTGTTCCTAATTGAAACATTAGTCCTCCTCTGTCTTTTTGTACATTTCTCCATGAAGAATACATTCCTAAAACAAGAGGTTCAATATTATCCATTTTTGAATAAGTCTGTTCTTCAGTAAGAGCAGTATTTGGGTCCTGATCTAAGAAATCTGAACAGGAAGCAAAAAGCATTATTGATGCCATTGCCGTTAAAATTTTTACTTTCATAATTATTTTTTTAATTATTATCGAAAATTATTTTTAAAGTGAAACATTTAAACCTAAAACAAACATTCTTGAGTTAGGATAACTATCTCCTCCTTCTGGATCGTAACCTTTGTATTTTGTGATCGTAAATAAATTAGATCCGGTAACATAAAGTCTTAGATTTTGAAGATATGCTTTCTCCAAAATTGAGTTAGGAAAGTTGTATGACAACGTCAGTGCATTTAAACGTAAGAACGAAGAATTTTGAATTGCCAATGATGTCTCATAACTGTTAAATCTTCCTCCACCATAGTAAGCTCTTGGTACATCTGTATCCGTATGCTCTGGTGTCCAACGATCTAACAAATCAGTATGAGCAGCACTCATTCCGCCAGAACTCATAAAACTTTCATAAGCAGAACTAATTCTTCTTCCTCCAATAGAGTAAGCAAAAACAGCATTTAACCCAAAACCTTTGTAGCTGAAATCAGTTGCAAAACCTCCATAAAAATCCGGATCTGTGTTTCCAACTACATAACGGTCGTTATCATCAATTTTTCCGTCTTTGTTTCTATCTACAGGAACAATATCTCCCGGTTTAACTGTTCTTCCTCCAAAATTGATTTTGCTTATTTCCGTCATATCTGATGCCTGAGCAATTTTATCAAACTCAAATACATAAATAGAATTAACAGATTTACCTACGAATAAATTTCCTGTTCTTTGAATTTCAACTCCGGTATAACCTCCTGTATTGTAGATCGCTGTAGTTTCTCCGTATAACTTGGTAATTTTATTTTTGGCAGATGAAATGTTTCCTGAAACATCCCAGTTAAGATTATTATTTTTTAAGATTTTATAATTGGCACTAAATTCAACTCCTTTGTTTACCATCGTACCTACGTTGTCTATTCCAGTCGTAAACCCACTTAAACTAGTTACACTTTTTACCATTAACAGGTTGTCATTTTTGATATCAAAATAATCCACAGTCATAGAGAATCTGTTATCTGAAGTTGCAAAGTCTAAACCAAAATCAAATTGTTTTTGTCTTTCCCATTGTAAGTCAGGATTTCCTAAATAATCGCTTGGTTTATAAACAACACTTCCATTTGTATAAACTGGTCTATATTTACTTACGTAAGCGTAGTTTGGTATATTTTGGTTTCCTGCAATACCATAACTGCCTCGAAGTTTTAATAATTTAATACTTTCTACAGATTCTAAAAACTCTTTGGAAATATCCCAGCCTAAAGCTACAGATGGAAAAGTTCCCCATTTATTATTAGGCCCAAAACGAGAAGAACCATCTAAACGTGTTGTAACTGTTGCGAAGTATTTTTTATCAAACGAGTAATTTAATCTTCCTGTGTAAGACATTAATGTTGTTGTAACAAAATCTGAACCTAATGAAAAGTCTTGTTTTTGAGACGCTCCATTTAAGTACATATAAGTAAAGTCATCTGATGAAAAACCTCTTGCGTCAACTTGTGTGTAATTGTTTGAATTTTTCTGCATAGAAAAAGCTCCAAGTGCACTAAAATCGTGTTTTCCTATTGATTTATTATAAGTAATGGTGTTATCCCATTGGTAATTCAATTCACTGTATCTGTAATGATTAGCATCTCCATTTGCAGAATTTCTAATAGATTGTCCTGTATCCATTGGCTGGTACGAAAAGTTAGCCTGATCAGTAATATCAACAGAAAAAGTAGTTCTTAAGTTTAATCCGTCTGCAGGTTTAATGTTTACATAATTACTTGACATTAAACGGTTTTTAGAACTTACATTATCAATCGTTAAACTTTTAATTGGATTGTAAGCATCTGCGTTCAATACGTCTCCATATTTCAAATAAGTAGCATCTGGATCAATAGGCAATAGTGGATTAGCGCCTAATGCATTTCCGAAAGCACTTCCTTCGATATAACTTGCTTCACTGCGTGAAAAAGTAGTACTTGTACCTATTTGAAGCCATTTTTTAACGTCCTGCGTCAAATTGATTTTTCCGTTATATCTTTTGAAAGAAGACTTTTCTAAAAGTCCATCCTGATCTGCGTAGTTGAAACTCACAAAATAAGAACCTTTATCTCCTCCTCCTGAAAAGGAAAGATTGTAATTGGTCTGCATTCCTGTTCTTGCTACTTCATCTAACCAGTTGTAGCTTTTTCCTGTTCTGTAAGATTCTAATTCGTATGGGGCAAATACTGTAGATCCGTCTGATTTAATCTGGTTGATGTAAGCAGCACGATCAGCATTTGGATTTTGATCCATATATTGATTTGCAAATGCATCAACTCTAAGATCAAACAATTGCTGTCCGTTCATTAACGGAAGCGTTTTGCTAAACTCAGACATTCCAACCCAGGTATCAAAGTTTATTTTACCTTCACCTTTTGATCCTTTTTTAGTTGTAATTACCACAACTCCATTTGCTCCTCTTGCACCATAAATAGCTGTAGAAGATGCATCTTTTAAGATATCAATATTCGCAATATCATTAGGGTTTATCGATTCAAAACCGCCGTCAATGATAAGACCATCGACTACAAATATTGGATTTGTACCAAATTGGATCGAGTTGTTTCCTCTAATTTTAATACTACCGCTTGAACCCGGAGTTGTATTTTGCTGTACATAAACACCCGCTGCACGTCCTTGCAATGCCTGCACTGCGTTTGCTGTTGGTGTTTCCAGCAGTTTTTCTCCTTTTACGTTTCCTACCGCTCCGGTAAGATCTCCTCTTTTTACTGAAGCTCCTACTACTACTATCTCATTTAATTCCTGTGGACTTGGACTTAAAGAGACATTAATTTCAGATTTATTAGCAATAACCGTCTGCGGATTAAATCCTATAAACTTGAACTCTAAAGTTGAGCCGGATTTTACGTTTGACAATTTATAACTGCCATCTATGTCTGTTACTGTAGAGTTCGGTGTACCTTTTACCAGAATTGTGGCGCCTGGCAATGGTAAATTTTCATTGTCTGTAACTTTACCGGTTATGGTTTGGGAGTAAAGTGTACCGGCACACATCATAACTACTAAGAAGCATAAGTATCTTATTGCAATTCTCATAATAATTTGGTTTTTTAGTTAATAAATTAGTGAGTTAGTTTTATTCTTTTTATTGAGCATTAAAATACGAGAAAACGAATTGACTTATACTATACTATACTACAACATTACAAACATACAAATATTTTCATTACATCCAAATTTATGTTTTAAGAATTTGATATTTTTTTTGATGATTTATTTCGGCTTTAACAGAAATACCAAGCTTTAAAAAGGAAAAAGAAAATAAAGGAATAATTAATTTAAAGAAATCTCAGACAAAACTGAAGAGTGTTGTAATCTAAAACAAAGAAAACAGGTATAATTTACCTGCAAAATCAAAGAAATAATTTTGGACAATTTTCAGGTATTTTAATCCAAATACGAATAAAAAAAGACGCACTGCTGTGCGTCTATACAAAAAATTGGAATGTTTGAATTGTCAATTTTATAATTAATTATATCCACAACGTATATCCGTAGAGGCGCACAGCAGTGCGTCTACGTCAAGTATATCAAATATTGTGGTTACGTTGTGCAAGACGCACTGCTGTGCGTCTCTACGTTAAAATCTTTGCGTATTTATATCATTTTGTTTTATCGCAACGTAGACCTGACAGGTTTTTAAAACCTGTCAGGTCTCTATGAACACAAAAAAAGACGCACTGCTGTGCGTCTATACAAAAAATTGGAATGTTTGAATTGTCAATTTTATAATTAATTATATCCACAACGTATATCCGTAGAGGCGCACAGCAGTGCGTCTACGTCAAGTATATTAAATATTGTGGTTACGTTGCGCAAGACGCACTGCTGTGCGTCTCTACATTAAAATCTTTGTCCCTTTGAACCTCTGAGCCTTTGAACCTTTCCTCTAAGCTATTCCCCATTTCGAAAACAAAACAAAAATACTTACCATACCGATAATTAAAGCGGTAAAATACCAATAGCGATTTTTCCAAGGCGATAATTCAATCGATTCTAATTTTATTTCAACATAATTATATTTCGGATAAAACTTAGAAACCAGCAGCATGCATACAGAAGTAAGCACAAATAAAAGTGCGAGCATGTGCAGGTAATGTAATTTAATATCGAGTACGTAATTAAAAGTAATATAACCCAAAATAAAAAACATCATTCCCATTTTTGCGGCCTGCGGCGGTACTTTCTTGAAAACAAAACCAATCAGAATAATGGTGAAAATAGGCAGACAGAACATTCCACTCAACTGCTGTAAATAAGTATAAAAGCCAGCTTTACTGAATAATATAAACGGAGCCGAAAACATGGCTAAAGCCGATACAATGATTTCGAATTTACGTCCGGTGTAAACCAAATGTTTCTCCGTTATTACTTTATTTTTTTTCTCTAGCCACGGTTTATAAAGATTTAGTACAAACAATGTACTACTGCTGTTAAGTCCAGCATTAAAAGTACTTATTGCTGCTCCCAAAACAACTGCAGCCGTTAAACCAATCATAACTCCGGGCAATGTATCTTTTACGACAAGCGGGAAAACCTCAGCTGTATTTTCGAGATTTTGGTAAAGATGAACTCCAACTAATCCGGGAATATTAATGATAAAAGGACATAATAGTTTTCCTAAGCAGGCAAGTCCCATTCCTTTTTGGCTGTGTGATAAACTTTTTGCCGAAAGCGCCTGCTGTACAATAAACTGCTCCATTCCCCAGTAATACAAGTTCATGATAAACATTCCTGTAAAAATAGTGCTTAACGGAATTTCATCCTTTGTCCCTCCAATAGAATTTAAATGTTCTTTATGCTGTGAAAGTAAAATATGAAGTCCTTTAAACCAGTCTCCGTTTCCTAAAAATTTAAATCCGAAGTAAGGAAACGCGATACCAATAGTCAATAAACCAATACTTAAAACTGTGTCGCTAATCGATATGGCTCGCAAACCGCCTAAAACCGAATAAGCACATCCAGTCAGTCCTATCAGCCAAACCATAACCCAGATATTCTGCCAATAGGTTAATTCTAAAGGATACAAGAAATTGAACATTCCGGTTAGGGCAACGGCACCGCCATATAATACTGCAGGAAGTAAATTGACAATATAACTGCATAAAAATATAATCGATACGAGCCTTTTAGTCGAATCGTCATACCGTTTTCCCAGATAATCCGGAATTGTCATGGCTCCGGTACGAAAATAAATGGGCAGAAAAAACTCGGCAACAAGCAGCATGGCAAGTACAGAACTTACACCCCAAGCCATAACGCTCATGTTGTTGGTGTAGATAGATTCGTTCTCGCCTATAAACTGGTTGGCGCTTATATTGCTAAGCAATAAAGCGCCTCCAACTATAAAAAAGTTATTGTTATGATCTGCAAAAAAAAGTCCGCTTGTGGTTTGTACCTTTCTTTTTCGCGTTTTTATGGCTGAAATAACAGCAACTAAACCTGTAATCAGTAAAAAACTAACAATGGATAAAACATTCATAAATTACAACGAATTTCTATCAATAAGAATTGTCGGGATAATCACTTGTGTCTTTTTTCTGTTCAGCACAAAATCAGCGGCTCTTTTTCCCATTTCAGCAAAATCTGTAGAAAATGTGGTTACACCGTCAAAAATGATTTCTTTTACAATATCATCGTTGTGCGAAATAAAACCAATGTCGGCACCAATTTTAAGTCCTTTTATTTTAGAGTCTTTCAGCATTTCCCAAAGTTCGAGATTGTGAATCGTAAAATACACTTTTCCTTTTTCCAGAGAACCTGCTGTGTATTCTTCTTTTATAACTCCTTTAATATCATAATCCTTCATGAACCTTTTAAATGAATTTAAAATTTCATTAGGTTCTGCAGATGAGGGCTTGAAAAAGAAAACAAGTTCATCGTACTTTTTAATTTTATCTTTAAGCTGCACAAAAGCGTTGTAAGACGAATCTCCAAATTCTTGTGCAACATAATTGTAATCTTCATCTGTTTCTATAAAACGATCCACCAGCAATACTCTGTTGGTTGGCAGCTGTTTTAAAACATCCGGTGTTTTTTTATTCGGAATTGGAGCGATCACAAACATTCCGTATTTTCCTTTTATACTTTGAATAATATTTTCAAACGTATCAAAATTATTGTGATGGAAAAAGATATCCAATTGTACATTTTTTCCAAGGCCTTTTCTGAAATTTTCATAAAACGTTTCCTGAAAAATATCAAATGCAAATATCAGCAGTGCCACTTTTAATTCTTGTTTTACATCGTTTGTAGCAACGAAATATCCAAGTCGGTTTTTTGATTCGATAATTCCTCTGTGAACAAGTTCTTTATAAGCTTTGGCAATAGTTTCTCTTGCAAAACCCAGTTCGCTTATAAAAGTATTTACAGATGGAAGCAGATCACCTTTTGTTACTACCTTTTCATCAATGGCATTAATTATTCCCTGAACCAGCTGCTCGTGTTTGGATAGGGAATTAATTGATTCAAGGTTTTTTATCTGTTGAATAATTTGCTTCATAAACGTTTTAATAGGTATTTATTTAGAAAATATATAGTACAAATATATACTAATGTTTGAAATTTATTTTAGGCCTTCGTGATTTTTAAAACAACGCTGTTATTTGATACTGTTACATTTGGATTAATTCCAACCTGCATTAAAAAATCTCCTGAATATACTGCTGTTTCTACAGAAGCTTTTTTATCCGGATACACATTGATTTCTTCTACTTTGTAGTTTTGTCCTGCTTGTAATCCTTTTAATTTTATCGGAAGATGTGTTCCGGCTTCATATCTTGAATTAACCGAATAACTAAACATTACTGCTTCGTTTCCGTTTTTATTCACAAACACTACCGATGCTGCATCATTACCCCACGGATTTTGCAGACGATATTGATCTCCCTGCCAGATTGTTCCGCTTAATGCATTGTAGTTTTTGATGGCTTGCTGTGTAAATGCTAAATCTTTTTCGTTTAAGTCTTTCACTACGATATCAAAACCTAACCTTCCCATCATGGCAACGTCTGTACGGTATTTTATAGATTGTTTTCCCCAGTCTGTAACGTGTGCTGCAATAGTAAGAGCCGGATAAAAATACGAGTATTCCCATTGCATGTATACACGCTCTAAAGGATCTGTATTGTCACTTGGCCAGAATTCAGTAAAGTATTTCAAGGCTCCGTAATCTACTCTTCCGCCGCCGCCAGAACAAAGCATCATAGGCACTTTTGGATATTTAACACGAATACGTTCTAAAACTTTATAAAGTCCGTTTACATAATCCGTATAAAAATTATTCTGATTGTCTTTTAAATTACTTGAATACGCATTATAAATCACTGCATTACAATCCCATTTGATATAAGCCAATTCCGGGTTTTGAGTAAAAAGATTATCAACAACTCCATAAACAAAATCCTGAACTTTTGGATTTGATAAATCTAAAACCAATTGATTACGGAAATAATGTTCTGCTCTTCCCGGTTGTTTGATTACCCATTCCGGATGTTTTTTATACAAATCACTCGCCGGATTTACCATTTCTGGTTCAATCCAAATTCCGAATTTTACCTGATTATCTTTGGCTGTTTTTACCAAAGTTCCAATTCCGTTTGGTAATTTCTTTTTGTTCACGTCCCAATCTCCTAAAGCCGCATCATCATTGTTACGTGGATAAGTATTACCGAACCATCCGTCATCTAACAAAAACATATCAACACCCAGTTTTTTACTATCGGCGATAAGCACTTTTAGTTTTTCTTCGTCAAAATTAAAATAAGTCGCTTCCCAGTTATTCAATAAAGTTAAACGATCTCCTTTTCCGTCAAGGATTTTATGACTTCTTGACCAGTCGTGTAAATTACGGCTTGCAGTTCCTTTTCCTTTTGATGAAAAAGTATACCAAAATTTAGGCGTTGTAAACACTTCGCTTTTTGCCAGTTTATAAGCTGCCGCGGCATTATTAATTCCCGAAATAACACGAAGATTATTTAAAGGATCTAATTCTAAATCGGTTCTAAAATTTCCTGACCATTCTAAACCTGCAAACAAAACTTTTCCTTCATCTTCTGAAGCCGGTTTATCTAAAGAAACCATAAATACCGATGGCTGAAATAAATTAGCACGAGAACCTAATTTAGAATCTAAAACTTTGATTCCGTGCGTTAATTTAGTTTCTTCCGGCTGCATTTCTTTTGCCCAGTCTCCGTGATATTGGTTCAGGTAAAAGTTGTTATATCCTTTAAGATATAAATTAGCCGAAGCATATTTATTTAAAGTAATACTTGCTTTTTCGTTATGTTGAATGGTTGTCCACTGCTCAATTACATCATTATCAAAATAAGACTGAATAAACAAATGCACCTCAACCGGATAAACAGGATCTTTTAGCGTAATATCAGTTTGAAAAACTCCTGTACTAATTTTGTTTGTTTGATGACTTACATATAACAAATCAAGCGAAGTATTTCCGTCAGCGTGCGTTACGGTAATAGCAGGTTCTAATAAATTTTTAGATCCCGATGCCGTATAAGCCGCATTATAAATACCAGAGTAATCCGTTCCCTGACGAAACTGAGCTTGTATTTTTGTGTATTCTGAATCGTTTGCCAGTCTTTCTCCTAAGTAAATAGTGTTTACTTCTTTCCCCGGAGTTACTTGTAAAACCAATGCGTTGCTTTTTGTTTTTACCGTAATAATCTGTTGTGCAGTTATTGAACAATAACTCGAGAGAATAAAAAATGCTATCGCAAAAGACTGCCTTAAAGTTGTAAATTGTTTTTTCATTTTATTATGTGTTATTTTCTTATTTCTTTTTTTGTGTAATTCCTGCCCAGTTATCGGTTCTAAAAGAGGATGCCGGCAATCCCGAAGCATTGGTTAAATTTCCGTTTGGATTGTCTGCCCAATTGTATCGCACCGAAACCGGATTCGGAACTTCCTGCGCATATACTTCTACTTTTCCATTGACTATTTTGGCTTCTGCCCAATGAAATTTTTGGTCTGCTCCAGCTATTGAAAATCCTTTTAGAAAATTGTCTTTCGCTTTTATATTTTCATTAAAATCAAAATCAATCGTAACCACATTTGCTTTAACGGTATACGATTTATAAAGCGGCCCCGAATACTCAATTTTAGTATTGTAAACTTTTGCCAAAGCAATATTTGCCAAACGTCCGCCTACATCTTGTTTGTTTTTTGGATGAATGTCTTCTCCGTTTCCAATATCAGTTGTTACAGCCATTCCGGTATTTGGCAGCTTCAAAGCCATAAATTGTGCTTCTCTTAACTCTGCCCAATCTGAATTATCCGGCTGTTGTTTTTGCTGCTTATAATTAGCTAACTGAACATACAAAAACGGAAGGTTTTTATCTTTAAATTTAGCTCTCCAGTCGTTTATCAACAGCGGTAATAATTTTTGATATTGAAAAGCTCTTTCTGCATTGCTTTCTCCCTGATACCAGATTATCCCTTTTATTTTATAATCTAACAAAGGCGCAATCATCGCATTATAAATCGCACTTGGTCTGTTTTGACCTTGAGCCAAATATGGTTTTGCAGGTAAATCTTTACTGTCTGCACCAATATTATATTTCCAGTCTCCGGCTAATGAAAGAGTTTCATTTTCAGATTTTAAAGTGATTTTTTCATCGGCGTAAACTCCTCCGTTTCCTGCTCCGTCAAAAACTCGAATTGTGATGGTGTTTTCTCCTTTTTTAAGAAACTTAGCTGGAATTGTATAATGACGCTCTACATTATAACCTTTAGTTTCGCCAACATAATTTCCATTAATCCAAAGTATATCATCATCATCTGCATAATAACTCAGGCTGAAATCTTTAGTATTATCAGAGATAATAAACTTTTTTCTAAACCAGATTATTCCATCAAAACTGGCTAATCCGTTGCTGTCAAAAAAAGAAGGCAGTTTCATGGTTTTCCAAGATGAATCATCAAGATTTTCTGCTGACCAAATTGCTTTTTCCTGCTGCATTCCTTTGTCTGCATTTGCTACATGTTTTTCCCAAACAGCTAAATCAGCATTATATTTCTGCTGTAAAGCTTCTCTGTTCGTTTCAGATTTCATCGCTTCGATTTCAGTATCAAAATCATGAATTGTGCTTAACGCTCCAGAGCTTGTCCACGCCTCTATAAGCGTTCCTCCCCACGAAGAATGAATTAATCCTATCGGAATCTTTTTTTCTTTATAAATTTTTCTGGCAAAAAAATAAGCTGTCGCACTAAAATCAGCTATAGTTTTTGGACTGCACACATTCCACCCGTCGTGCTGTACTTTTAATGTATTTAGCGGTAAAGTACTTTCAATATGCTCGGCTTGTAATAATCGTATTTGCGGATAATCAGCGTTTTGTATTTCTTCTTTATAATTATCGATTTTTCCCCATCCTTCAAGCGGCATTTCCATATTGCTTTGTCCGGAACACAGCCAGACTTCACCAATTAAAATATTTTGAAGCGTTTTTACATCTCCGTCATTTATAGCAATAGAATAAGGTCCGCCGTAAACAGGCGTTTTTAAAACCACATTCCATTTGCCGTTTACGATATTGGTTTTATATGTTTTTTTATCCCAGGAAGTTGTAACTGATACGGATTGCTTGTTGCTTTCTCCCCAAAACGGAACTGTGCTTTTTTGCTGCAATACCATATTATCTGTAAAAAAGGAAGGCAGTGTTACCGCAGCTTTCACAGCGTTTGACGACAGTATCAGCAACGATACAACTAAAATGGTTTTCTTAAAAAAATGTCTTTTCATATACATTCCATTAACGATTTATGATTTTGTACAAATGAGCATCTTTAGAACCAAGACTTACATTTATATTATTTTTTACATTAATATTTTGATTTGTAAAAAGATTCTTCAGTTGATAATTTCCATTTTTTATACCCAATCTTTCCAGCGGAAGTGAATAATTTTTAGGTGTACTACCATAATTTAAAACGGCTATATACCAATCTTTCCCTATTTTTTGTTCGAAAACTTCTGTAGTATGTTTTCCTGTATTTCCTTCAACCGGACGGAAAGCCACACCGTGAGAAACAATTTTAAGCAGTTCTTTATTCTGAAGCCATTCTTTTGCGCGTACGCTCCAAATTCCGTCTCTACTATAATCGTCTCCGGTAATTAAAGTTCCTGTAATAACTGCCGAGATTAATCTGGCGTGGTTTTCTCCTTCTGTAACATCTGCAAAAACTACATGATCTGCATCAATATAATCATACGAATAAGTCTGCCACCAGCCATAATTTACACTATTTAGTGTATATTGAGTATGTTCGATTGTTTTCCAGGCATCGCATGCAATACGACGGACGTGGGCGTAACGAGATGTTGCCATGTTTGGGGAAATAGCAGCATAAATAAGCATTTGTCCGTCTAATGCATTTACTAAATGTTCCATTCCCACTTTGTAAGCCTGCATTCCTGTTGTAACATTTTTATCGTAAAACGAAGTAGATTCTGCGGCAGCGTGACCTAAAAAGTCAATTTTGATCATTTTAAAACCGCACGCTTTTAGTTTATTAATGACATAATCAACACGTTTTAGCGTTCCCGGATGTGTTGGGTCAATCGCTCTGGCACCGTCAAAATCAAAATACGTGTTTCCGGTTTTCGTCCACATTTCTCCAAAAGTATAAGCATTTCCTTCAGCTTTACGATTTGGTCCATCTTTCCATCCCCAATCTGTAAAAGGCGCCCAATAGGCTCCCGGTTCTAAACCTTTGCTTTTACAATAATCTGCGAATTCTTTTAGTTTGCTGAAATCTCCCGTAAAACCGCCTTTTACCATATTGTCCCAAAAAGAATCCAAATCGATATAAGCCGTATTTCCTACTCTAAATTGCGGAATTTCTTTTGCAAAAAAGTCTGCAACCTTAGTCGTATTATCAAAATTAATTTTCTCCATCAAAACGCCCCAGCTGTTCCATCCTACGGGAGTTGGTTTGTCCCATTCAAATACATACGGCTTTTCTACAATGCGATTGGTTTTGGCATAATCTTCCATACCATTTCGCCAATCTGAATAATAACCCACGAAAAATTTTGGAGACAAAACTTTATTGCCTTTTACCAGACCATGACCGATACTGTCGCGCGTAACTTCTTTTTCAGAATATCCTGCCCATGCAGAAAATAAAACTGTCGGTTTTTTATTGATTGTTTTTACAGCACTTTTCCAAACGGTATGTTCCAGTGAACCTATTATAAAACCATTTCTGGAAGTATTATTGAATAAAATTCCAACTTCGGCACTTGTATTATGCGAAATCGTATCTAGTTTTTTTGAATTGTAGCTGATAAAAGCATCATTATCGTAAGGAACAAAAACGGTTTGTAAATTCTCTATTTTATCAAAAGTAATTTTCCCTAAATCTAACGGCGAAATATAATTGGTTGCGATTTGCTGTCCTGCGCCTAAAATTTCTATTTGAGTTATAAAGTATGACTGATTGTTATAAGTATAGAAGTTTTGGATTAGGGTTGGATTGTTTTTATCTGTATAAGTAAGCGTATATTTTGTTCCTTTTCCTAAATTATCATTCAAAATTTCTTTTGATAAAACAGCTTCTGAATAATCACTAACCGAAATTGTTTTACCATTCACAATAACTGAAGCTTTCGCATCTGAAAAAATGGTTTTTCCAGATTGGCTTACTGCAATTGTTTTTTGTTTTGCATCATAAGTTATGATTCCGTTTTTCCCAAAAGTCATTTTAATGCTTTTTTGGGCTAATGCCGAATTAAAGAAAAATGCCACAAACAAAATGGACAAAAACATTTTTTTGAATAGAAAAAAATTGGGTTTCATTAAATGGTTATTTTTGGTTATTATACTATTCTATACTACAATGATACAAATTAAAATTTATTTCGCAAGCACTTCAAAAAATATTTCATTAAATCTTCCATTCAAAAGGCATTAAAAAATAATTTATACGATTAAAAAACTAGTCTTTAAATCTTGTTTTCTCCTTAAAAATAAAGCATATAGCTACTAATGTATTCAATTTGTAGCTAACGCAGTCAAACGAAATTTTTATTTCCTGAATAATTGTAAATTTTACAATTTTTTCAAATAATTTCAAAAAACAAGACAATTAATATCTATAATATTAGTCTTGTCTTTGCTCAAAATAATCCAACTTTAATGTTTCTTTTTCATTTTTTGCCTAATTGATTATTCAATTTATCCATCATTATTTTAAAGATTATTTAAAAACGAAAAACATAATTCTGGCAGCTTCAAAAATAAAATCCCTCAAATTTTTAACATTATATTATTATTTTTTCTTATCATTGTAGCACAGTATAGTATAGTACTGCATTCTAACTGTCTAAACCAAAATTATTATGCAAGAAAAAATTACAAAACAAAGATTATTAATTAAGGCATTGTTTACCACTGCAATGCTCTTTATAGCGTTATATACTTCAGCTCAGACTTATGAGTTCGAAAATGGTACACGTACTAATAGCGCTGACATACAAAACTGCGATTCCTGTTCCGGCAAAATTGTCGGCAATTTGGGAGGCAACAGCAGTGTATCGACAAACGTGACGGTTTCGGCTGCGGGCTGGTACAATCTTCAATTATTTTATTGTACCGGAGATCCGCGTACCATTCGTTTAACCGCTGGTTCGGCGACAACGATATCTATTCCGTGTGACCCAAGCGGTGGATGGAGTACTGCTGCGTCTAAAAACTTAAGTGTATACCTAAACAGCGGAACCACAACGCTGCTTTGGGATAATACAATTTCATGGGCTCCTAATTTAGATAAGTTTGTTTTGACACCGCTTAGTTCTTCGAGTCTTCAAACTATTGCTTTTGGTACAAACAATAGTATTGTTTACAATTTAGCTACTAAAACGTATAGTGTAAAATTTAATGGAGCTACGGTAATTACGAATGCATCTGCTTACGCAAATAGTGATCAGCAGTATTTGAGCGGTAATTTTGCTACAGCTGTTTATTCATCGGCACCATTTACAGATAATATTGGAAGCGGAACAAAGCATATTTTTACTTTAAGCGGGAATTATACTTTGGGCATGCAGCAAATATTTTATACGTATACCAATAAAGAATATGTGGCGGTACAAGTTGTACTTACCGGAAACGGATCGAATTGCTATAGAATGTCTCCTTTAACAAGTTATCAGGTAACGCCAAATTTTGGTACGGGCGATACAAGAGCTGTATTTGTTCCTTATGACAATGATGCATGGATTCGCTATAATGCTTACACTTTAAACTCGGCAGATTTTACTGCATCTGAGGTTACGAATATCTACAATAATACGAATCGTAAAGGTTTGGTTATTGGTTCTCTTGAACATACAAAATGGAAAACAGGTATTACGGTAAGTGGCGGAGGTGCATCATCTGCTTATGTTTCGGTTATTGCAGGATGGACAAAGCAGGAAATTACTAGAGATAAACGTGGTCACGGCTGGGTAAATGTAGGTCAAACAAGCTGTCCTTCGCCTAAAGTAATGCTAAATGCAGGTGACGACTGGAGAACAGGTTTTGAAGAATTTGCACAGGCAAATGCAGCATTGCAGCCAAAATATATTTTTGACTGGACAGCTCCAAAACCTATGGGCTGGAATAGCTGGGGTGCCATGCAGACTAATATCAATTTAACTAAAGTTAAGGCTGTAGTAGATTATTTTCATGATGACTGTCCGGCATATAAAACGCAAGACAATACTTTATTTATAGATCTTGATTCCTATTGGGATAATATGAGTGATGCACAACTTGCACAATTTGTTACATATGCAAAAAGCAAAGGATTTAAAGCGGGAATTTATTGGGCTCCTTTTGTTGATTGGGGTAAATACAACCGTCAGGTTGAAGGAAGTTCTTATAGTTATAATCAATGCTGGACAATGGTTAACGGAAGTCCGCTTGAACTGGATGGCGCTTATGCGATGGACCCTACAAGTCCGGGAACGAAAGCCAGAATAAAATATTTTGTTAATCGTTTTAAAGCGGCTGGATTTGAAATGGTTAAAATTGACTTTTTGACTCACGCAAGTATTGAAGCCGACAGTTTTACAAATTATCAGATTCACACGGGTATGGAAGCGTATCAGGAAGGTATGAAATATTTAGTGGATGAAATTAACGGAACAATGCTGGTTGAGGCTGCTATTTCTCCTAATTTGGCAACTGGCCCATTTGCGCATATACGTCGTATTGCTTGTGACGCATACAGCAGTATTAGCGATACTGATTATACTTTAAACAGTACTACTTATGGCTGGTGGCAAAACCAGATTTATGATTATCTGGATGCTGATAATGTTGTGTTTGGCAATGTTTCTATTGGACAAAATCGTGCAAGATTATTAAGCAGTGTTGTAACAGGAGCAATTACAAGCGGTGACGATTTCTCTGTTGCCGGTACTTGGAAAGCTACAGGACAGAATCTTTTACAAAATGATGATGTTATGGATGCAGCCCGAAACGATATGCGCTTTATTCCGTCTGATGGTAATACAGGAAACAGTGCGGCAACTGTTTTTTATGCTACACATAATAATGTTACTTACGTTGCCGTATTTAATTACAGTAATGCTGCAACAACCAATAATATTAGTTTAAGCCGAATTGGTTTGGGTTCTGGAACTTACAACGTTAAAGAACTATATTCCGGGACAGTAAGCACGGCACAAGGTACATTAAGTGCGCAGCTTCCTCAGGCTGATGCTGCTTTGTATGCTCTCTATGATGGTCCAATTTTGAGCACTCCTGACTTTAACTGGGGAATTGCTGCCACAAACTATATTTTCCCTAATCCGGCTTCAACAACTTTCAGGATAAAATTTGATCATACGATTAGCGGACCTGCTGTTATTTCTGTGTACGATATATCAGGTAAAGAAGTATCGAAAACATCTCTTGTTGCTGAAGATATGATTAGTTCTGAAATTCCGGTAAACAATCTTGCTAAAGGTGTTTATGTGGTAAAAGTTTCATCGGCAGATAATAAAGTTCAAAACTTTAAGTTTGTGAAAAAATAAATTGTTACTTCTTAAAAAAATCCCGATTTTCACTTCAAAATGAAAATCGGGATTTTTTATTTCTGCAAAACAGAACCTCAACTTGTTATTTTAAATTATCCATATTTTTATTTATACAATTAATTACAATAACTTTGCAATTTCATTAAGCAACTTAGAAATAATATGGACATAGTTAAATTTAAAATTACATCAAAAACGATAAAAGTAGAAGTACGCAATTCGAATAATTATGTTTTTAATTTTAATACTGCCTTAGATATTGCAAAAGAAGACAAAGATGTTTTATTGAAACTATACCATGCATTAGATCTTCTGTTTAAGAAAGAAACTCCTCCGGAAAATAAAAATTACATTTCCCCAAATCAAACTAATATTCTGGATCAGATTTCGGCTGTTGATAATTTAGAAAACGAAGAATAAATAAGTTCACTATAAAAAAGAAGCCCTTAAATATTTCTATTTAAGGGCTTCTTTTTTAGGATTATTTTTAATCAAATCGTTCTTTGTATTTTTTAAATAAAGTATTCATTACTAAAAGTACTACTCCAACTCCCAGTAAAACTAATGCTCTTATTAGGAAATCGGCATTTGATAAATCGAAAAACATCAATCGAATCACGCAAACACCAACTAAGGAAAGTGAAACGTAACGGAAGTATTTTTCTTTTAGAATAATTCCGAGTATCAGCAATCCTAAAGATTCTAAAATCCAGAAGAAGGTCAAGATTCCTTTATCAAACGAAAGAAATAAAAACAATCCGATGCTAAAAGTAGCCGGATAAATAATAATACTATTTCTTAGTTTGAAGTCTTCGATGTATTTGTAAATGATGAAAATATACAAGGCAAGCAAAGCAAATATGATCAGATAAACAAATTCAAATTTAGCTTCGAAATAATTGAAACTTACAAAAGCTAAATGAAAGTTAGCCAGCAAATAGTAAACAATGCTGATTTCTTTTTTGTTCCCTATTTTTTTATAATAAAGCAATAAATTCACAATAGCTGTCGCCGCCCAAAATACAGGAAGCCATTTGTGTTCCAGCTGTGAAAACATAATAATAGAAAGCCAGATATTTATAGCTATTTGATAATCTAGCTGCAAGGATTTAATGAACTCTTTTTTCTTCTTCAGGAAAACTAAAACAATCAATAATACTATCGCCGAAAGTTGTAAAACCCAATCCTGCAAAGTAAAATTATTGAGTACTTTGATGCTGTAATACACAGAAGTTAAAATAGATAAAAGCCCAATAACTAATATCGACTCTGAAGCTAATTCTATTTTTTTGTACAAAATCAAACCAAAATTAAGGATTGCCAAAAACATAAACAGTAAAGGCAGATAGACTATTTCTACCTGAATAAATAATAAAGCAATTATCCATAAATTTTGAATTAAAGGTAAAATTGCAATAAACATTTTTCCTTGTTCTTTCTGGCTCTTCATCTGCAGATAACTATAAACGGCAGATATTAAAACACTTATCATTTGTGTGATATAAAGTATATTTTTATTCAACGCTTTATCTGCATCAAAAACAGCTAAATAAATACTTAAAAGTACGCAGCCTATCAACAGTACAAAAGAATAGATATTATAGCGTTTCACTTTTTCGGTTTTTTGGAAAATCCAAAAAGTGACCAACGCTAAACTTCCTAAATAAACCGGAATATAATCTATTTGAATACAAGAGAATCCAAAAACCAATGCATTAAAAAGAATGAATTCAGAATTGAGTGTGCCGAAGTTTTTCCAGTCTGAAATTTCTTCATTCGATTTATTTCTGATTTTATCTGCAAACAAAATGTAAACTTCGATAACAGAAAGCCCAATGGCAGTTAAACCAATTTCGGTATAACTTAAAAACTGGGTATTGTATAAAAACAAGGCACTTCCGAATATTGAAAAAGCAAGGCAAAAAAGATACAACAACACTTGATTATCATTAGAAAGTGTTTTTCGTTTAAACTGAATCCAAAGAAATTCGTGATTTAGCAGCGCAGCAGCAAATAATCCAAAAACCTGAATAATAGTGTAACCGGCTAAATATTTATAAGCAAATAAAACCAACAAAGCATTTACACCAATAATTCCGATGGTTTTTATAGTATGCTCATTTGCATAAAATAATTTTACAAACCAGTTAAAGGTTATCACAGCAATAATTCCTAAAGCAAAAACCAAATCTAAATTAGATTTAGGGTTTTGGAAAATTAATACTAAACCTGCAATTATAGTTGTGTTTAAAAATAGGAATCGTCCTAAATCAAAAGTATTGGTTTTGAATTTGAATCGTAAAAAACACCACAATAAAGCAAGGAATACAAGAGGATAATAAAACGAAATTTCGATTGTATGATGCCAGCTTACAAAAAACAATGTCGAAAACAGCACAGAGAAAATTCCGTTTAAGCTCAAATCTTTCTTAACAATTAAAGAATCGATTTCTAAGAACTCTTTTTTTACCGAGCAAAAAACAGGAATAATTAATGTAATTAAAGTCATAACAATCAACGACACAAAAGTACTGGTATTATTCGTTTGCTCAAAAGGCGCATTAACCTGCACAATAAAGAACCCAAAAATGATTAAACCTAAAATGTGATTGATTCCTAAAAATATTTTATGCAGTAAAGTTTCCCTGCTTTTGTAAACAATAAATAAACAAGTAATAACCAAAAAGTACAATGCGCAGGCAATAACATCAAAACCAACTTTCCAGTCGTTAAGCATAATAATACTTAATGTGAAAAGTAAAAATGAAACCATTCCGTCTAAATGATACAGCCAGAAAATCTTTTTCTTTCGGGCAAAAAGAGCAGCAAAAAGGCAAAGAATTCCCGCAGCAAACAAAACAAATATTTTGATTTTACTTCCGGTTGAATGTAAAATTAAACCTAGAGCAAATAAAATCCAGTTGGTAAGATGTGTTATAAAAGCAATTCGGTCGAAACGTGTATTGGCATAAATACTTCTGTATTGCATGTACATACAGCTTACAGAAACCAAAATAATACCCAATATGGCAAATATATTTTGTGACGGACTGAGACTATGTGCTCCTTGTGTAAACCAAATATCAAATATTATAAAAGCCGAAATAACGATCAATAAATGATATTCCCATTTTTCTTTATACGATAAAATAATTCCTGCCGTTGCGGTTAAAGCTGCCAGCAAAAATGTAATCAAAAGTTTTTCTGGAATAACGCATAAAACCAAAATACTTAAAATGACATGAAGCGATAAAAAGGTTTGTTGTTTTATGATATACCCTACATATAAATTTATGGCAATCCCAACTCCTATGAGTGAATAAGCAAGCGGAATACTTTCTATAAAAGTAAGCGCGGGAATTTGCGAAGCGCCAAAACATCCAAACAAAAACAAACTTGCTCCGGCACTGCGAAGCCAAAGTCCCGTTTTAAACCATTTTTCTTTTTTCTTTAAAAAGAAATAAGAACCCACTAAAACTCCGGAATATAGCCAAAGAATTAAAACCCTAAACATTGGCGAAACTTTCAAAGCCGTATAAATGCTTAAATAACCAATTCCTAAAACCATTATGGCAGTTCCTAAAATTCCTGTCCAGTTTTCGGCAAACTGCTGTTCTAGTTTTTTTATGAAAATTGAAAAAGCACTTTCTACATACACTTCTTCTTCCTTATGCTGAGGTTCCGGTTGAATTTCAAATTCAGGAATTGACAGCGTTTCAATATTTTCTATCGGCGCAGGAGTTTCTTTTTCTTCAACAATTTTGTTGGTATCGCGAACAGGAATTCCTTGTGAATCAAAGCTTAAAGCAATTTTCTCTAAAGCTTCTTCACTAATCCTATTTTTTTCATCTTGAAGAACATCCTCAAAACCACTAACAGGTTCCGGAATAATTGGAGGTAAAATTTCAACTACTGGTGCAGGAATTTCTTCAATTTCAATTTTTTGCGGTAAATCAGCAGTAAAACCAAATTGGGTAATCTGTTTTTTTATTTCACTAATTTCATTTTTTAAAGAATTGTAATCTTCTCTGCTTTTTCTATAAAGAGAATCCAGATGTTCGTTTTCTTCTTTTACTTTAGAAAGACTATTAAATAAAACGATAACACAGACAAATAAGATAAAAAGTATAAAGTACTCCATAGTTTGAATTTTGATTTGGCGAATGTAAGAATTTTATACTCGTTTTATTTCTACCAAATTTGTTCCTAAAATAGAATAGATTTTTGAATTTAAGACTGTAATTAGAATTAAAATAAAAAAGTCAGGTTTTGATAAACAAAAAACCTGACTTTTTTAAAACACTTTGAAAATTCCTCAATCAAAGTTTATTATTGATTTGCCCCGCCGTTTACAAGCAAATGCTGACCATTTACGAAAGAAGATAAATCACTTGCAAAAAATTCAGCAATATTAGCTACATCTTCCACTTCTGCCAATCTTCCCATTGGACAGCTGTCGATTAATGATTTTCTCAATTCAGGATAACTGTTTTCATCTGCAAAAATTCCAGAATGATCTACCGCAAACGGAATAATCGTATTTACCGTAATTCCTTTATGTCCAATTTCTTTAGACAAAACATCAACCATATATCTTGGCGTAGTTTTACTTCCGCCATAAATCGCCATTCCCGGAATTGGAAAAGCCGTTGTACTCGAAGCGATATAAATTATCCTTCCGTTGTTTTCTACTTTTTTCGCCGCTTGCTGCATCGTGAAATAAGCCCCTTTTGTATTGATAGAAAATAATTTATCAAACTGAGATTCTGTAAATTCAGCAACCGGAGTTTCTACCATTTCGATTCCGGCATTAGCAACAACAATATCTATTTTTCCAAAAGCTTTAATGGCTTCCTCAAATAATCTTTCGATATCGGCAACTACACTTACGTCGGCCTGAACAGCGATTACTTTTACGCCCATTGCTGTAATGTTTGATACTACTTCATCTGCAGAAGCTTTGTCTTTTGAATAATTGATTACAATATTCGCACCCAATGATGCATATCTTTCTGCAATAGCTTTTCCTAAACCTCTTGCAGAACCTGTAATTACTGCGACTTTAGTATTTAATATTTTCATGATTTTTAAATTTTAATTGTTGAATGATTTTGATACGATTTGAATTGAAGAATCATTGAGCCAGGCAAATGTAAATCCTGCAATTACTGGAATCAGCAAGCTGATAATAGCCACAAACTCAAGTTCCGGATGTACTCCGAATATGATGATCAAACCGATAAACCAAGCCGGAATACTGTTTAAACCTTCTATTTTGGATAAAAAAGCCAATGAACCGATGAATAAAAATACAGCAAGTTGAAAACCTGCAACTCCAATAAAGCTTTCAAAAAATTTCGCCGATACCATTATTGCAACTCCCATCAAGATTCCGAAGATTATTTGTACGAAGACCGGAATAGAAGTTTTAATCGATTTTCCGAATAAATAATAACTTACCAGGCCAGAAACATTGTCCACGTTGGCCATTGCAGCATAAAGGAAACCGTAACCGCAGCAGCGCCAAACAATCCTAATATTATAGCGTTTATGTATGTTTTCATAATTTTAATTTTAAGATTAAGCCATTCCGCCGTTAACACCAATATTCTGCGCATTGATCCATTTAGCATCGTCAGAAGCAAGGAATACCACAACATTTGCAATATCGTTTGTTTCACCAATTCTGTTGAAAGCTGACAATGACGCTAATCTTGCGATCACTTCTTCCGATTTTCCGTTTGTAAATAATTCTGTGTTTGTTGGTCCGGGCGAAACTGAGTTTACATTAATTCCTCTTGAACCAATTTCTTTAGAAAAAACTCTTGTCAATTGCTCCACAGCAGATTTTGTGGCTACATAAGTCGCGTAACCCGGAAGCATAATACGATTTACAGAAGTCGAAAAGTTGATAATACTTCCGTTATCGGCCAGTTTTGAAGCTGCTTCACGCATTGTATTAAAAGTTCCTTTTACATTGATATTGAAGTGACGGTCAAAATCTTCATCGGTAGTATCTTTGATTAATTTGGTAATCATAATACCAGCGTTGTTAATCAACACATCGATTTTTCCAAAATGAGCAATACTTTCGTCAAAAAGATTTTTAACTTCTGCTGAATTACTTACGTCAGCTTTAATGGCTAAAGCCTGACCTCCGTTAAAATTAATTTCCTGAGCCAGTTTTTCGGCAGGTTCTTTACCTCCCGCATAATTAATAATAACTTTTGCTCCTGCCTGAGATACTTTTAATGCAATTGCAGCTCCAATTCCTCTTGATGAACCTGTAATTAAAACTACTTTGTCTTTTAAATTTTCCATGATTATTTATAAATTTTGTTATGTCATTATCGACAGTACAAAATTGCAAATAGACTGGAAGGTGGTTGTTGCGAAGATTACAGATTGAAATGCAAATTTCAAAGCATACTATAAATCTGCCGACTTTCTATATTCCTCAGGCGAGGTTTTAGTGTTTTTTTTGAAGTAATTACTAAAATGTGACGTTTCTATAAAACCCAATTTATAAGCGACCTCTTTAATTGAAAGTGTAGAATTTTTTAAAAGCGATTTTGCTTCTGCAATCAGTTTTTCCGAAATCCAATTACTTACTGATTTTCCGGTTTTACTTTTAATAACATTGTTGAGGTAATTTTCGTGCAGATTTTGTGCCAAAGCATAATCTTTTACCCGAAACTGTTTATCTGTTTTTCCGTCCAGTAATTCTCTAAAATGCTGTTCGAGGTTTTTCTTGAAGTTTTTTACAATTTGAGAACTTTTATTTCCTTCGTAAATGGGGTTATAATTGTTCCAAAAAGCTTCTTTTATCTTCAAAAGTAAAATGACCAAAAAACTGCCAATTACTTTATTTTTTATGGAAGATGTAGAAGCAAATTCTTTTTCCATTTGAAGATAAATTGTTTCAAACTCCTTAAAATCGGTTTCATTCAGGTTTCTTGGATAAACTGTTTCCGACAATAAAAAAGGAAATTCCTTAAAGATATCCGCATGAACATTTTCTTTTAAAAAGCTTTCTGTAACCGTTATCAAATAAACATCAGTAATCTCATCCCATTCAAAAGATTTGAAATGTCCCGGATTTGTAAAATATACCGTTCCTGGTTCTGTAATAAAAGAAACATCATCTGTCGTATATTTTCCTTTGGCATCTTTTACAAACAAAAAAGAAAAATAACTCGGTCTGTATCCAATCGATTTAAAAGGCAGTACCGGATGCAGATCTTTCAGATTATTGATTGTCAAACCATCATTGTCAATAATTTCATTTACAGGAAGTCCCATACTTTTATAGGTTTCGTGTAAGTTTTTAAATAAAATTATTTCTTTAGACATTGGTTTCTCTTTGTAAGTTCAAGCGAATATAAGATTTTTTCACAAAAGCCCATTTGTTTCGTTTTCAGCTTTCTGAACCTCTCAACAAAATAACTTTGGACTTTTCAACAAAATAACTTCTTTGCATTCTCCTGAAATTTGCCCTATAAAAATACAATCGATGATACAATCAAATCAAAAAGTATTAGTTACCGGCGGAACAGGTTTTGTTGCCATACACAGTATTTTGCAATTACTCAACCGCGGTTACAAAGTGAGAACAACTGTTCGATCGTTAAAAAGCAAAGAAAAGATTTTTGAAATGCTCGAAAATGGCGGCATTACAGATTTTAGTGATTTAGAATTTATTGAAGCTGATTTAACCAGCGATACTAACTGGGCAGAAGCCATGATAGACTGCGATTATGTTTTGCACATCGCTTCGCCTATATTTTTAAGATTACCAAAAAACGAAGACGAAATGATTCGCCCCGCAGTTGACGGTACTTTGCGTGTACTAAAAGCCGCAAGAGATGCAGGTGTAAAACGTGTTGTAATGACGTCCAACTTTGGCGCTGTGGGCTACAGTCATAAAGATAAAAATTCGCTTATTACCGAAGAAAGCTGGACAAATTCTAACGAAAAAGGACTTTCGACTTATAATAAATCTAAAGTTTTGGCAGAGCAAGCGGCTTGGGATTTTATGAAAAACGAAGGCGGAACATTAGAACTTTCTGTAATAAACCCAATGGGAATTTTTGGACCTTCCTTAAGTCCGGATTTATCAAGTGGTTTTGAACTGCTTAAAAAATTACTCGACGGTTCGATGAAAGCAATTCCAGATATCAGATTAGGAATTGTCGATGTAAGAGATGTTGCCGAATTACACATTTTGGCAATGGAAAGCCCCGAAGCAAAAGGACAGCGATTTTTAGCATTATCCGGCGGCACAATGTCTTTAATAGAAATAGTAAAACTGCTGAAAGAAAAAATGCCGTATGTAACCGAAAAGGCATCAACAAAATCTTTGCCTACCTTTATAATACGTATAACCGCATTATTTAACGATCAGGCAAAAGCGATTTTACCTTTGGTTGGAATTAACCGAAATGCGAGCAACGAAAAAGCAAAAACAATATTAGGCTGGAAACCCCGAAGTAATGAAGAAGCGATAACCGCCACAGTAATTAGTTTAATAAAATGGAAATCTCTTAAAATATAAAAGATGAAAGTAATTATAACCGGTGCCACCGGAATGGTTGGCGAAGGCGTTTTAATAGAATGTCTTGAGAACAAACAAATAGAAGCTGTATTATATGTGGGAAGAAAACCAAGCGGAAAATTGCATCCAAAATTAACGGAATATCTTGTTCCTGATTTTCTTTCGCTAAAAAGCGATGATACCAAGCTTTCTGGTTATGATGCGTGTTTTTATTGCGCCGGAATTAGCAGCGTAGGACTTGATGAAGCCCAATACACGTATATTACTTACGATACAACAATTCATTTTGCAGAAGTTGTACTCAACCAAAATCCGAATCTTGTTTTCAATTTTATTTCGGGATCGCATACAGACAGTTCTGAAACCGGAAAAGTAATGTGGGCGCGTGTAAAAGGAAAAACCGAAAATGCTTTGCAAAAAATGTCTTTTAAAGCGCAATATAATTTCCGCCCGGGATTAATGAAACCGGATCCAACGCAAATTCATTTAAAAGGATTTAATAAATACATCAAATTTTTGTACCCAATTATGGGATTATTTTATACGGGCTGCGAAACCAGAGAAATTGGCCGCGCCATGATTTCGACAGCACGATTCGGATTCTCTAAAAAAATACTCGAAGCAATCGATATTAAAAAAGCCACGAACTAAAATGAAAAAACGAATCATTAAAATCATCAAACGAATGCTGATTGTTCTCGTAATCCTGATAATAATTCTTGGTTTCAGTACATGGTTATACATGCAAAAAGCAACATTTGGAAGTTTACCTTCAGACGAAAGTATGGCTCGAATTGAAAAATCATCACATTATAAAAATGGTGAATTTCAAAATAACACTTACACGCCAACATTTGCGCCCGGTTATACTTTTTGGGGTGTAATACGAAAACAGCTTTTTGATAAAAAAGTTCCAACTGAACCTACAGGCAAAATTCCGTCGGTAAAAAGAGATTTAAAACATTTGCCCGCAGATCAGAATTTGTTGGTTTGGTTTGGGCATTCTTCTACTCTTTTACAAATTGATGGAAAGAAAATTTTAATCGATCCCGTTTTTAGTGATAATGCATCGCCAATTCCAAATAGTGTGACCGTTTTTGCAGGAACAAATTCGTATCATGTTCAGGATTTACCCGAAATTGATTACCTGCTGATTTCTCACGATCATTACGATCATCTTGATTATGAAACTGTTTTGGCGTTAAAAGATAAAGTTAAAACTGTAATTTGTGGTTTAGGCGTTGGCGCACATTTTGAACGCTGGGGATATCCTAAAAATAAAATTATAGAAGAAGACTGGAACGATTCCATCACAGTTGGAAAAGATTTTACGATTCATACGCTTCCGGCAAGACATAAATCAGGTCGCGGATTCACACAAAACCAATCTTTATGGGCATCGTATTTAATTAGTTCTCCAAAAATGAAAGTTTTCTACAGCGGCGACGGCGGTTACGATACGCATTTTGCCGAAATCGGAAAGAAATTTGGCCCAATCGATGTTGCCATTATGGAAAACGGACAATACAACAAAGCGTGGCATTATATCCACATGCTTCCAGAAGAAACTCTTCAAGCAGCAAAAGATTTAAATGCTAAAAGTGTTGTTCCGGTTCATAATTCAAAATTTGCACTGGCAAAACATACATGGAATGAACCGCTAAATGAAATTACGCGTTTAAATGAAAAATATCATATTCCGCTGATTACGCCTATTATGGGAGAAATCGTTAATTTTGATAGTCCTAAAATTTTCCAACAATGGTGGAAAACTAATCCTGAAAAATAAACGCTTTATGAAATATACAGAAATCAAAAGTTGTTATATAGGTCCCGAAATATCGCCGGAACATTTTATTGCAGAACACTTCTTTTTGTATCTCGCAAAAGGCACTATTGAAGGTTATGACGGAGTTAGCAAATACAACCTAAAACCGGGCGAATATTGTATTGCCCGAAAAAATCATCTGGCACGATACAACAAACAAAAACAAGACGGCGAATTTGAAAAAGTCGTGGTAATTTTTGATACTGCGTTTTTAAAAACTTTTGCCGCAAAACATAAAACCAAAGCTCAAAAAAGTGAAGACGAAGCGGCATTTTTTGCTTTGAAGAAAACCAATCTCGTTCCGAATTTCATTCTTTCCTTAATGCCTTATTATAATGATGGCGGTGAAATTGACGAGACTTTTTCGAATATAAAACGGGAAGAATTACTTTTGATTCTGCTAAAAGAAAATCCGCAATTGACCGATATTTTATTTGATTTTGCACCGCCTGAAAAAATAGATTTAGAAGCTTATATGAACCGCAATTATAAGTTTAATATCAGCATGGAACGTTTTGCATATTTAACCGGAAGAAGTATTTCCGCTTTTAAACGTGATTTTGCTTCCATTTTTTCTGATACGCCAAGCCGGTGGCTCATTCAACGCAGACTTAAAGAAGGTTATTTTTTAATGGAAAAGAAAGGCAAAAAACCTTCTGATATTTATCTTGATCTTGGTTTTGAAGATCTCTCCCATTTTTCTTTTGCTTTTAAAAAGAAATATGGGTTTTCTCCTTCAGATGTTTTGAAATTGGCGAAGAAATTTTAAAACATTTAATAAAAAGATATTATATAAATGAAACTCTTAAAGCTAATCTTTAGGGGTTTTTACTTGTAAATATTTTCTCAAATTAAATTATATTAGCGCTAACAAAAACAAATGAATGATTTAAAATTACCAAAAGCAAAATATAATTACAAATGACAAAATTCATTACAGGAAAAGAACTTGAGAAAGTTGTATATGACATCATTTGGGAAGCAAAAAACACAATTCTTATTGTTTCGCCTTACATAAAGCTGGATGATTATTTTAAGCGTTTGTTTGACAAACATACCAATAATCCTAAAGTTCACATTTTAATTGTATTTGGCAAGAATGAAGGAGAAGTAAGCCGAAGTTTAAGCAAAGATGATTACGATTACTTCAAAAAATTCTTAAATGTTACTATTGTTTATGTTCCAAAACTTCATGCGAAATATTATGGAAATGAAAAAAAAGGAGTAATTACATCTATTAATCTTTATGATTTTTCATTTAAAAATAATATAGAATTTGGTGTCTATACAGAACAAAATATTTTGGGTAGTTTTAATAAATCGGCAGATCAGGAAGCTTGGAATACTTGTTGGGAAATCGCACATAACAATGAAGCAGTTTTTGTAAAGCGTCCTCTTTATGAAAAAAAACTCCTAAGTGCATTTCTTGGAAAAAATTATATCAAATCTGACATTCTACATGATGTCACTGATAATTTCTACCATAATTTTCGCAATTACAAACAACGTACATTAATAAAAAAACTGGGAGACTTTCCTGATGAATTAGAGTTAGGCTCAGAAGTATCATTGCGACCAGAAAGAGATGAAGAAATTATTCGATTTGGTTTCTGTATCAGGACAGGAAATAAAATCCCATATAATCCAAATAGGCCTTTTAGTGATAAAGCATATAAAAGCTGGGTACAATTTGGTAATGTAAATTATCCTGAAAACTTTTGCCATAAAACAGGAAACCCTTCTAATGGAAAAACATCAATGAGAAACCCTATTCTCTAAAAAAGTGATATTGAACTAATACTTTAAATTTAAGTTTTATATTAGCAATTAGAAAAATACCACCATGTCAATAACAACAGAAGCAGAATTAATCGGAATGAAAAAGGCAAGCGAAGCTGTAGCTTACGCTTTAAGAGAAATGAGAAATTATGCCAAACCCGGAATTTCAACAAAAGAATTAGACGATTACGGCGGAAAAATCCTGAATGATCTCGGAGCAAAATCGGCTCCGTATGTAACGTATGGATTTCCCGGCTGGACTTGCATCAGCGTAAATAAAGAATTCTGCCACGGAATTCCTTCTGATAAAAGAATACTGAAAGAAGGCGACTTAATCAATATTGATGTTTCGGCAGAATTAAATGGTTTCTTTTCAGATAATGGAGGTTCGTTTGTTATTGGAGAAGATATAAACCGTCATCAAAAATTGATTGAAGCTTCAAAGGAAATTCTGCATAAAGCAATTTACAATATAAAAGGCGGCGTTCGTATTTCTGACATTGGTTTTATAATGGAAACTGAAGCTAAAAAAAGAGGTTACAAAGTCATCAAAAACTTAACTGGTCACGGGATTGGAAGAGGTCTGCACGAAGCACCGCACGAAATCGCCAATTACAGAGATAAATTTAACTTAACCAGATTTAAGAAAAACTCTGTTGTGGCAATTGAAACTTTTATTTCAACAACTTCTACAATTGCCGAAACTCTGCAAGATGGCTGGACAATGGTTGGAAACAAAGGTGGTTTTATGGCGCAGCACGAACATACAATTGTGGTTACTGATGGAAAACCGATTATTTTGACAGAAATGAATGAGATTTGGAATTAAAAATTCTGAAACTTGTTATAACATTTTGATATCCTGTTTCATTCCGTTAGGAACGTTTCATTGGTAGAAAAAAAATACCGATTGACCGCATTTTACGTTCCGTAGGAACGTTTGATATATTAGATTATTAAAAACAATGTCAAAATCAAACGTTCCTACGGAACGTAAACGATGATAACAATATAATTTTTTCTACCGACGAGATGTTCCTACGGAACAGAGAAAACTTGTTACTTTTTGATATCCTGTTTCATTCCGTTAGGAATGTTTCATCGGTAGAAAAAAATAACGATTGACCGCATTTACGTTCCGTAGGAACATTTCATATATTAGGTTATTAAAAAACGATGTCAAAATCAAACGTTCCTATGGAACGTAAACGGTGATAACAATATAATTTTTCTACCAACGAGATGTTCCTATGGAACAGAGAAAACTTGTTACTTTTTGATATTCAGTTATCATTCCGTTAGGAATGTTTCATCGGTAGAAAAAAATAACGATTCACCGCATTTACGTTTCATAGGAACGTTTGATATATTAGATTATTAAAAACGATGTCAAAATCAAACGTTCCTACGGAACGTAAACGATGATAATAATATAATTTTCTACCAACGAAATGTTCCTACGGAACAGAGAAAACTTGTACTTTTTGATATTCAATTATCATTCCGTTAGGAATGTTTCATCGGTAGAAAAAAAATAACGATTGACCGCATTTTACGTTCCGTAGGAACGTTTGATATATTAGATTATTAAAAACAATGTCAAAATCAAACGTTCCTAGGAAACGTAAACGGTGATAACAATATAATTTTTCTACCGACGAGATGTTCCTACGGAACAGAGAAAACTTGTTACTTTTTGATATTCAGTTATCATTCCGTTAGGAATGTTTCATTGGTAGAAAAAAAATAACGATTGACCGCATTTACGTTCCGTAGGAACGTTTCATAGGCCAGATTATAAAAAACGATGTCAAAATCAAACGTTCCTACGGAACGTAAACGATGATAACAATATAATTTTTCTACCAACGAGATGTTCCTACGGAACAAAGAAATATATAAACTTAAAAAGGGTTGCTTCAATTTTGAGACAGCCCTTTTTTATTGTTTTTCAAATCTAAATTCACCCATTCTTCAAATGCTTCGCTCGTAATCTGCTTAAAAATTCAGGCGTAATTCCTAAATAAGAAGCAATATACTGCTGAGAAACCCTTTGCGAAATTGTTGGATAACGCGTAACAAACTCAATATACTGATCCATTGCCGTTGAAGAAACGGTTTTAAACAATCTCTTTTGCAATTTCGATAAATGCCTTTGAATCATCAATCGGAACATTCTTTCTAACTGCGGAACTTCGTTAATCAAATTCTCTTTAGACTGACGGGTTAAAACCAATAATTCGCAATCTTCAAGCGTTTCAATATACATATCACTCGGAATCTGGTCTTCAAAACTGGTAATATCACTTACCCACCAATCTTCGGTTGCAAACTGCAACGTCAGTTCAATTCCTGCATCATCAATAAAATATTCGCGAATACAGCCTTTATTAATATAAGCTTCAAAATTGCATACTTCGCCAGCCTGTAACAAGATTGTTTTTTTGGGAATCAGTCTCAATTCCAGACTGTTTTCAAAAATTTTAATCTCTTCTTCAGAAAGGCGGACAGATCTTGAAAGATATTCTCGTATTTTTTGAAACATTGTTTTACTGATTTACAAGATGTAAATATAAGATGATTTATTTAACTCATTGAATCTATTAATTTAAACACATAGGGACATAGCTTTTAGGAATCTAAAAAAGGCGTTTCACTTGCATCAACAAACATAGGCTATGTGTAAATGATGTGTCATTTATTTTAACCTTTTTCAACTTGAATATAAAACTATGTTTCTATGTGTTTAATAAAAATTTTATTTATTATAATTTCTTGATCTAGTTTAAGAAATTAGGAAACAAAATATTTCATCTTTGAAATCCCTAACATTTTATAAATCAAAATAATGAATGATCAAATTCTACACTTAAGAATTGCTTTAGCTTTATTGGCTATTGAAGATCTGATCCCCAGTTACATGGACGTTCAGGAAGACAAAGTAATTTCAAACGGAAATGTAGCCGTATGTATTATTGACGAAGAAGGAACCGTTTATGGCCGTATGTACGGAAATGATAAAGCCAGAAAAAGACAATCGTATAAAATTGCGTGGACAAAAGCGAGTCAGGTTTGGCTTACCGGAGTAAAAACGGGAGATTATGAAAAATTGGTTTTTAATAATATTGTCGATGAAAACGCTAACGGAATTGAAGCACCAGATCTTATTGGCTGGCAGGGCGGACAACCTTTAACCTTATCTGACGGAACAAAACTTTCTGTTGGTTTTAGCGGTTTTAGAGGCACTAGCGATTTAGAAATTGTAATAAAAGCATTTAAAAAAATATAACAAGCAATTCGTTTAACTGTAACATTTTTTTTAAACACATAGAAACATAGCTTTATATTATTTAAATGAAAAGATTAAAATAAATGACAAATCATTTACACAGCCTATGTTTGTTAATGCTAGTGAAACGCCTTTCGACAATAACAAAGTCTATATTTCTATGTGTTTAAAAACTACACTAAACAAGTAATTAAAATAAAAATATGAGTTACATACCTGATTCAAACCGATATCAAAAAATGGAATACCGCCGCAGCGGTAAAAGCGGATTAATGCTTCCTGCCCTTTCTCTTGGGTTATGGCACAACTTTGGCGCGATTGACAATATCGAAAACGCCCGTAAAATATTACACACTGCATTTGATAATGGTATAAGTCACTTTGATTTGGCCAATAATTATGGTCCGCCGGCGGGATCTGCAGAGCAGACTTTTGGTCAATTATTTAAAGAAGATTTCAAACCTTTCCGTGATGAACTTGTGATTTCTACCAAAGCTGGATGGCCTATGTGGGATGGCCCTTACGGCGATTGGGGATCAAAAAAACATTTAGTTGCGAGTTTAGATCAGAGTCTTTCCCGCCTCGGATTAGATTATGTTGATATTTTTTATCATCACAGGCCAGATCCAAATACACCATTAGAAGAAACTATGGCAGCACTTGACTTAATTGTACGTCAGGGAAAAGCACTTTATGTGGGTATTTCGAGCTATAGCCCTGAAGAAACTCAAAATGCTATTAAAATTTTGAAAGAATTAGGAACACCATGCTTAATTCATCAGCCTAAATATTCTATGCTGGAACGTACTATTGAAAAAGGTTTACTGGATGTTTTGGAAACTAACGGAGTTGGTGGAATCGCTTTTTCTCCTTTGGCACAAGGACTTCTTACGAATAAATATTTAAACGGAATTCCGGAAAATTCAAGAGCAAACGCACATCGCGGAAACGGAGCTATTGAAGAAGATGCAATAACGCCGGAAAATATTGCAAAAGTTCGTCTGTTAAATGAAATGGCGATAGAACGCGGTCAAAGTCTGGCACAAATGGCATTGTCGTGGGTTTTAAAAGATAACAGAATTAGTTCAGTTATCATTGGCGCAAGCAAACCAGAACAGGTTTTAGATTCTGTTGGATGTCTTAAAAACACTGCTTTTTCTGCTGATGAGCTTCAAAAAATTGATAACATTCTGGCATAAAACGATACTAACTATTTAACCATAATTATGAAAACATACCAAATAAATGCATGCCTGACCATCATGTTATCCGGTTTTCTGGCGGCAAGTTTATCAGCGCAGAAAAAGCAGACTAAAGCAGCCGATTATAAAAGTGTAACGGTTTTTGTAACGGCAAAAAACACCGAAAATAAATTAACAAAAACCGAAACTTTATCGTTTTTTGATAAACCGCAGCCAACAGAAAAAGAAACTTCTGTTTTTGTTGATCCGTCTAAAACCTATCAAACTTTGTTAGGAATTGGCGGTGCACTTACTGACGCTTCCGCAGAAGTTTTTTATGCGCTTCCAAAAGATAAGCAAGAAGAAATCCTGACGGCTTATTACGATAAGGACAAAGGAATTGGTTATACTTTGGCACGTACGAATATGCAAAGCTGTGATTTCTCCAGTGATATTTACAGTTATATTGCGGAAGGCGACAAAGATTTAAAAACTTTCGATATCAGTCACGACAGAAAATACAGAATTCCGTTGATTAAAGAAGCTATTGCAAAAGCCGGAGGAAAATTAACGTTATACGCTTCGCCTTGGAGTCCGCCGGCGTGGATGAAAACCAACAATAATGTTTTGCAGGGCGGAACTTTAAAACCAGAATATCACCAAAGCTGGGCAAACTTTTTTGTAAAATTCATTAAGGAATACGAAAAAGAAGGAATTCCTATTTGGGGTTATACCGTTCAAAACGAGCCAATGGCGGTTCAAAAATGGGAATCGTGCATTTTTACTGCGGAGGAAGAACGTGATTTTATAAAAAACTTTCTTGGCCCAACAATGCAAAAAGCAGGTTTATCTAAAAAGAAACTGATTATGTGGGATCACAATCGTGATTTAATGTATCAGCGTGTAAGTACCGTTTTAGAGGATAAAGATGCTGCAAAATATGTTTGGGGAGTTGGATATCACTGGTACGAAGACTGGATGAAAAACGGAATGAACTTTGAAGGCGAACGCCGTGTTGCAGAAGCTTTTCCGGACAAACCGCTTATTCTTACGGAAGGCTGCGCGGCAGATTTTGACCAAAAATTATTAACGGAATGGAGTTACGGTGAAAAATACGGAATGTCGATGATTAACGATTTCAATATTGGAACGGTTGCCTGGACAGACTGGAATATTTTACTGGATGAAAGAGGCGGACCCAATCACGTTCAAAACTTTTGCATGTCTCCTATTCACGCTGACTTAAAAACCGGAAAACTGATTTATACGAACGGATATTATTATTTAGGACATTTTTCTAAATTCATTAAACCGGGCGCAAAACGTGTAGCTTGTAATTCGAGCAGTAATAAATTGTTGTCTACAGCTTTCGTGAATCAGGATAATAATCTTGAAGTTGTGGTAATGAACCAAACTGATAATGACGTAGAATATTTTCTATGGATAAAAGGAAAAGCTTCTAAAATTACGAGTCTTGCGCATTCAATCGCAACTTTAGAAATACGCTAAAAATCATATTATGAAAAAGGTATTATTATTTCTGAATGTTTTCGTTTTGGTAAATTGTTTTTCAACGTTTGCTCAATCATCGGCTGAAAAGCCAAAACCTTTTAAAACGCAGCAAATTCCCGGAAAAATAGAATGCGAATTTTATGATCTAGGAGGCGAAGGCGTTGCGTATCACGATACGGATGAGGTGAATAATGGAAGCGGAAAACTGAATCCGGTAAACGGAAATCCTTTAAACGAGTTCCGGCTAAAAGAAGGTGTTGATATTTCGTATACCAAAACAGACAGTATTGACGATACGCCTTATACCAAAGTTCCAATTAAGATGAAACAGCTTTATGTAGGCTGGACGCAGCCAACGGAATGGATAAATTATACGGTTGAAGTTAAAAAATCCGGCACTTATAAAATTGGTGTTCTTTATACGGCAAACGGCGATGGAACAATTTCTATTGCTGTAAACGGAAAAGATGCTACCGGAAATATGAAAATTATTTCAACGCACGATGATAAAGATCCTGTTGCCTGGAGACAATGGCATCACTGGAACAGTTCTGAAAATATTGGTACAATTAAATTAGAAAAAGGAAAGCAATTGCTCACTTTACATATCGTCGAAAACGGTAATATGAATTTAGATTATTTGACCTTTACGCCCAATTAATAATGATTTATGATTAGTTAACTCGATTTGACCGCATGATTCAAACCAAATTGTGCGGTCATTTTTTTTTACAGCTTTTCAAAATAAAGATAATTGGTACTGCTGCTTACATCGCGTAAACGAATCTGTGAATTATTAAACTCAAACAATTTCCAGTTATTATTCAATTTACTTAATAAGGCTGAACTAAAAGTCAGTTTTAATTCCCTAACATTATTTTGTACGCTGCTCTCCCATTGACCTGTTTCTGAAGTTCCGCCTTTTGTAGCCACTACAGAGTTATCACTTTTAAACACAAATGAATAACCGCTGTAAGAGGAAGTTTTTTCAGAATCATCAAAATAATACGGAATATCCCAGGAACCTTTTGTAATTACTTCATTCAAATCAAGGGTTACAATATTGTTTTCAGGACAATAATCAATCGCATATTTTATAGCATTTTCGAAATCCAGATTATTGTTAATAGTTTTCGTTTGACCATGATAATCAACTATCGAAATTGGATATTTTAAAGAAATATACTGACTGGCATTCAAATTTTTAATAAAATTAAAAAAGGTCTGATCGCTTATAATCGATTGGGAACTTCCTATTTGATTAGCGCTGTTATAAATATTTATTGTTATAGGATAATTGATATTCAGTCCGTTAATTTTAGATAAAAGATCAGGATATTGATTCCAGTAATCAATTAAAGAATCAAAATCAGCTTCATTTGGAATCAGTTTTTGGATGTAATTATAATAAACCATCGTTACCGGAAAATCTATTTTCACAATATCGTCATCATAATTATTTGCATTGATATTGTCTATTACTTTTTGATAATCGGCAGTAGTATTAACGGCAATTTGAGTATTATTTACAGTAACCGTATAAGGTAGTTTTATAGTACAATAAGTAGAACCGTCAATTACATTATCCTGCACGGTTGGCACCATAGCAACCCTTTGCAGATAAGAAGTAAGCGGAGAAGCATTTGTAATTGTTCCTTGTCCACTATCACCTTGATCGTCAGGCGATTCATTTTGACAAGATAACAAAAACAGGAAAACTGCTGCTAGTGATAAATATTTTTTAAAAGGGAACATATTTATATTTTTACAAAGGTAATAAAATTTAAGAAACTGCTTTTTAATAAATTCTCGATCAAGGAGTTTGAATTGTTTTTTCATTTTTAATTATCATACGAAATTTCATTTCATACTACTATAAAACAATCTGCATTGCTTTTACCCTACTTAAAGTAAAAACAAATACTTTTGCATCATACCAATCACAAATATAAATGCCAACTAAGAACCAATCAGATACTTGCGATGAAATAATTTTTTCGTCTTTTTTCAAAAGTCATGTAAAAGCACTTCGAAATTTTCTTTTTTACAAATTTGGCAATGTCAATCAGGCTGAAGATGTGGCGCAGGAAGCATTTGTAAAACTTTGGCAAAATTGTGCATCTGTACCGCTGGAAAAAGCAAAATCTTACGTATATACAATTGCCAACAACAGCAGTCTCAACGAAATTGCACACCAAAAAGTGGTTTTGAAATACGAAAAAAACTTCACGGGTTTAGACAAAACAAATGAAAATCCCGAATATATTCTGGAAGAAAAACAATTTCAGGCCAAACTTTTAAAAGCCATAGAAAATTTAAACGAAAAGCAGCGTGAAGCTTTTTTAATGCATAGAATTGACGGAAAAAAATACAGCGAAATTGCCTTAGAATTAAATATCAGCGTAAAGGCAGTAGAAAAGCGCATTCATCTCGCTTTATTAAGCTTACGTAAAGAAATTGATTTATAAAAGTAGGGTAAATTTAGTTTTAATTGTTTTAATAATATAGTACAGTACAATGAAAAAAGATCGCTTATTAGCAAAATGGCTCAACGATGATTTATCTCCGGATGAATTGGCTGAATTTGAAGCAAGTCCCGATTTTGAAAAATACCGAAAAATAAAAGATTATACAGCTCATTTAGAGGTAGGTGATTTGGACGAAAATGCGATGCTGTCGAACATTTTGAGTCAGAAAAAAGCGGCTCCAAAAGTAGTTCCGCTATACAAAAAGTGGGCGTTTAGAGCGGCGGCTATATTTGTTCTGGCACTTGGAATTACGTTTGCGATGAAGGTTTTAGTACCGCAGACAGAAATAGCAGATTTTGGAAAAAAGACCACTTTTTCATTACCTGATAATTCTGAAGTGGTATTAAACTCTGGTTCTGAAATAAATTATAAAAAATGGAACTGGGACAACAACAGACACTTGGAACTAAAAGGAGAAGCTTATTTCAGGGTTGCCAAAGGCCGAAAATTTGAAGTAGAAACCAGTCTTGGAAAAGTAACCGTTTTAGGAACTCAGTTTAACGTAAAAGCCAGAAAAAATAGGTTTGATGTAGTGTGTTTTGAAGGACGTGTAAAAGTAAATTATGAACATACTCAAATTTTATTAACGCACGGACAAAGCGTTAGTTTTGAAAACGGAAAACAAATTAAGACGGTTGTAAGTTTAACGCAGCCAGAATGGATAGGCAATGAAATCGCTTTTTATAAAGAAAATATCAGAAGCATTCTTGACGAAGTTGAAAGACAATATGACATTACAATTGAATTAAATACAAAAGATACAACATCATTATTTACAGGGAAATTACCTGCTAACGATTTAAACACAGCCTTGCAGATTATTAGTACAACTTATCATTTAGAGGCCAAGCAAGTCTCAAAAAATAAAATAATTTTTGACGGAAAATAAATGTTGCTCCCCAAACAATTTCATTTTTTGTTTCTTCTGTTTTTCCTTGTCCTGAATGCTTTTGCTCAGGACAAAGGAAAACTTATGCCTTTTAAAAAAATCATACTTGAAATTGAGCAGCAGCATCAGGTCAGTTTTAATTATACCGAAAATAATATTGCGGGGCTGGAATTAGTTCCGCCAAAAAAATCACTTTCTTTAGTCGAAAAACTGGAATATCTGGCTCAAAAAACCCATTTATCTTTTGAAAACATCGACAACAAATTCATTAATATTTATAAAAAAGAAAATCAGGAACCGCTAATTTGCGGTTATGTTTTTTCTAATACGGATAAAAAACCAATTGAAAACGCCAATATTAGTCTGTCTAACAAAACTCAGGTTGCAACAAATGCAAACGGTTATTTTGAGTTTACAAAAGAAAACAAAAATACATTCGTAATCAGTCACGTAGGATTTGTAACGAAAAAAATTACTGCAACAAATACGGATTCTAAAGATTGTCTCCAACTATTTTTAGAACCTGAAATTATGCAGCTTCAGGAAATTAAGGCAAATGCTATTCTGGCTTCGGGGATTTCAAAAAACAAAGACGGATCTTTTGAAATTAAACCCAAAAAATTTGGTATTCTTCCCGGACTTATCGAGCCCGATGCTTTGCAGACCATGCAGCAAATTCCGGGTGTAAACAGTATTGACGAAAGTGTTTCAAGCATTAACGTTCGCGGCGGCACACACGACCAGAATTTGTTTTTGTGGAATGGTATACGAATGTTTCAAACGGGACATTTTTTTGGTTTAATATCGGCCTTCAATCCTAATCTGGCCCATACTATTTCTATTTATAAAAACGGAAGTTCTGCTTTTTACGGAGAAAGTGTATCGAGCGTTGTAGCGATTTCTTCTACTCCAGAAATGGCTGAAAAAAACTCGTTTAGCGCAGGATTAAATATGATCAATGCTGATGTTTACGGGAAATACAATATTTCGCCAAAGGGTTATATTGAGATCTCGGCACGTAAATCAATTACTGATTTTGTTGAAACGCCTACTTACAAAGAGTATTTCAATAAAGTATTTCAAAACACTACTATAACTGATTTTTCAGATAAACAAAATGTCGATTATCACAGCGACAAAAAATTTGGTTTTTATGATGCGACGCTAAAATATGCTCAAAAAATAGGACTTAAAGACCAAATTGTTTTAGACTTAATTACCATAAAAGATAATCTGGAAGTTTTTCAAAGTGCAAAAGTTTACGACATAAACAGTTCTGAAAACAATATTTTACGTCAGCAAAATTATGGAGGAAATTTGTCGTGGAAACGAAACTGGAACAGCTTTAATACCACTAAAATTAATATTTACAATTCTGCTTACGAGCTTCGCGCGAATCAATCTACCAGCGAAGGTCAAATTGTAATTCAGGAAAATACGGTGAACAATAACGGAATTAATTTAGAAAATAATCATATCCTTAATTCTAAATTTACCATAAACGATGGGTATCAGTTTAATGAAATTGGTGTTACTAATTTAGAGCAGGTTACAAATCCGGATTTCTATCGTAAAGTAAAAGACGTTTTAAGAACCCACGCTTTAATTGCAGAAGTAAAATACAACGATACCATTTCGAGAATCTATTTTAAGGCCGGAAGCCGAATTAATTATATCGAAAAGTTTAAAAAATATATTATAGAACCGCGTGCGCAGTTTAGTTACGGCATTAGCAAAAGTTTAAATGCAGAATTGCTGGGCGAACTAAAAAGTCAAAATTCTCAACAGATTATTGATTTACAAAAGGATTATTTCGGAATTGAAAAAAGACGCTGGATTATCTCTAACAACTCCACAATTCCTATTCAAAAAAGCAGACAGATTTCTCTAAATTTATCTTATATAAAAAATGACTGGCTTTTTGATATCGAAAATTTTTATAAAAAAGTAATAGGAATTACAACTTCAAGCCAAGGTTTCCAAAACCAGCTAGAGTTTGTTAAAACTACGGGCGATTATGAGGTTTGGGGAACCGAAATGCTGATTCAAAAAAAAATGAACCACTTTTTGACTTGGTTAAGTTATACTTATAATCATAATAATTATCATTTTTCTAATTACGAATACCCAATTTTCCCTAACAATTTTGAGGTAATGCACACAGCATCGTGGGCAGGTATTTATGAAAAAAACAATTTTAAAATTGCTCTGGGCACAAAATGGACGTCGGGCAGACCTAAAACTTCTCCTGATAATACACAAATCGATCCTTCAAATCCTACTTTAATTTATCGTAAGCCAAACAGTGATAATCTGCATATATTTTCGCAGGTAAACTTTTCTTCAACCTATAAATGGGAAACAGCTAACGGCATTCAATACAAATTAGGGATCTCTATTTTAAATATTTTAAACAGAAGAAACGAAATCAGCGAATATTACAGAGTAAGTTCGTTGACAAATTCTATCGAAGAAGTCGAGACTTTTTCACTGCAAAGAACTCCAAACGTGAGCTTTAGGGTTTCCTACTAATTTTCTTCAAGTCGGGATTTAAAAAATCCTACATTAATTTTTCATTTTTTTTTACAAAAACTTCAATTCTTTGGTAGGGTAATCTACATCAAGGCTGTTTTACTATTGAACCCTATCAAAAAAATAAAAATGACCGCCTTACAAAACTTCAAAAAATACCACGAAGGCTATTTTATTTATGACTCTTCGTAGCATAAACTAAAACAGGAAACAAAATGCTCATTAAAGCACGATTTCCTGATGTAGAATTTTAAAACAAAACACTTTACGATTTTCTGTAAAGTTTCAATTCCCTTATCAATATCAAAATAACTTAAATTAAAAAACGATGAAATTAAAACAACTTAAATTCGCTGCGGTCCTTGTAATTACAACATTCTTTTTAAGCTGCAGTAGTGACAGTGGAGATAGTGGAGACAATGGTGGAAATAATAACCCGCCAACTCCAGAAGTTAAAAAAGAGGTCAGCCTTGCTACAAGCACTACATTAGGTTCTTACCTTGTAGATAAAGACGGAAGATCTTTATATTTTTTCTCAACAGATTCAAAAGGACAAGTATCTTGTACTGGTGACTGTGAAAAAGTTTGGCCTCCATTTTATTTAGATAATTTAACTGCAGATAAATTGGGTGCAGGATTATCATTCTCAGATTTTGGAACCGTTACTGTTGGTACAAAAAAACAAGTTACTTATAAAGGATGGCCTTTATACTATTACTCCCCAAGTTCTGGAGATGATGGATATGGAAATGTAACTAATACTCCTGAAGCTGCCGGAAAAACAGGCGGGGACGGAATTGGCGGTATTTGGTTTATCGCAAAACCAGATTATTCTATCATGATTGTTCGAAGCCAGCTTGTGGGGCATGACGGTAAAAACTACAAATCAGATTATACTGTTGGAGACGGTGCTACAACGTACTTTACAGATGCTAAAGGTATTACGCTGTACACTTTTAAAAACGATAAATTCAACAAAAACAACTACACAAAAGAAGATTTTTCTAACAATGCAGTTTGGCCAATATATGAGACAGACAAAATTGTAGTTCCTTCTACTCTTGATAAAACTAAATTCTCAGTTATTACTGTATTTGGTAAATCACAATTGGTTTACAACGGATGGCCTTTATACTATTTTGGACAAGATGCAAACGTAAGAGGCGCTAACAAAGGAATTAGTTTCCCTGCTCCTGGTGTTTGGCCGGTTCCTGTAAAAGATATTGTGGCTGCGGCTGCGCCATAACATAATTTACCTACTGAGTGTAAATTAATTTCAACACATAGGGACATAGATTTTAGATTCTTAAAAAGGCGTTTCATTTATTTAAAATTCACAGCGCTTACTATGTGAAAGAAACGAGTTTCTTTTTTATCCTTTTTAAGTATAAAATCTATGTTACTATGTGTTAAATAAAAAATCAATACATAATAAATTCTGGTAAACTGCTGTAAAATTTAAATCCCAAATTGACATGAACAAACGAAAAATCACGATTTTAATCGTACTGCTTTTGGTAAGTTTTGGCCCTTACTATATCTACCAAAACATTATTTACAAAGATGCCAGAGACATCAATAATGAAAAATCAATACTTACCATTTCTGCTAAAAAATTAGAAAACCACTATGCGAAAAATGCTTTGCAGGCAGATTCAAAATACTTAAATAAAACAATTGAAATTGAAGGAACAGCCACAGAAGTTACTGATTCTTCAATGGTAATTGACGGAAAAGTATTTTGTAAAATGAATGAAATAGTAAAAACGAACTTCACCAATAAACCAATCAATATAAAAGGAAGATGTATAGGTTTTGATGATTTATTTGGAGTTGTAAAATTGGATCAATGCAGTATACAACAAAACTAAATATGAAAAAAATATTCTTAATAGCCAGCTTTTTAATCTGCTTATGTGCAAATGCCCAAGAAGATTTACTTTCCAGTCTGGACTCAACACAAGTAGTTGATAAAAACGCAACTGCCACTTTTAAAGGTCTGCAGATTATAACATTGCAGTCGACAAAAATGGCGGCCAAAAAAGAGCTTTATATTGTTATATCGCATCGATTTGGTTCTGTAAAAGGCGGAATCTCTGAGTTTTTTGGTTTTGATGATGCCACGACAAAAATTGGCGGAATTTATGGTGTAACCGATTGGCTTTCTGTAAGTGCGTCACGTCATACACTTTTGAAAATTTACGAAACATCGGTTAAATATCGATTAGCGAGACAAAACGACGAATTCCCGTTTGACATTGTGGGTTACAATACAATTGATATTAACAGCGGATTAAAAAAAGACGATTATCCTAAAATTGAATTCTCTGACCGATTAACTTATATTAATCAACTTTTGATTTCCAGAAAATTCTCTGATAAATTATCTTTAGAATTAGCGCCTTCATTTATCCATAAAAATCTATATAATCCGGATAATGAAAACGATAATCAATTTACTTTAAGTGCGGGCGGAAGATTAAAATTAACCAAAAGACTTTCTTTAAATCTTGAATATGGTGAAAATTTCAACAAACCTGACTTTTATAACAATCCATTATCTGTGGGATTGGACATAGAAACCGGCGGTCATATTTTTCAGTTGATTTTTACCAATTCACAATCTATGACGGAGAGCGGCTACTTGACCAATGCAACGGGTGATTGGGGAAAAGGCGATTTTTTCTTTGGATTTAATTTATATAGAGTTTTTTAAAAGTATACAATATGAAAAAATTTATCTTCTTATCTGGCATTATATTATCCTTATACAGCTGCGAATCTACTACTTATGAAAGTCTGGAAGAATCAGAAGTTATAACAGGCCCGGTTACCTACAACGCCAATGTGAAATCTATCATTGATGCCAACTGTATTGCCTGCCATAATTCTGAGTCCCAGCTTATCCCTTTAGAAACGTATACTCAGGTGAAAGACGCCACTTTAAATACGAATTTGATAGACCGAATTCAGCGTCAAAATGGAACTCCGGGACAAATGCCAAAAGCAGGAAGAATGTCTCAGGATAAAATCAATACAATTATACAATGGAGTACGGACGGATTATTAGAAAATTAAATCGATAGAAAATGAAAAAACGAATTGTACTGCTATTTTTATTGGCTGGAATATTTCATGTTTCGGCACAAAAATATGCAACAAAAACAGGAAACTTAAAGTTTGAAGCTTCTGTTGATTCTTTTGAAGAAGTGGCAGCAGAAAACAAAAACACATCGGCCATTTTAGATTCAGGAACGGGAGATATTGCAGTGTTAACACTTATGAAAGGATTTCGGTTTAAAGTGGCCTTAATGGAAGAACATTTTAATGAAAATTATGTAGAATCGGATAAATTTCCTAAAGCTTCATTTAAAGGAAAAATTGAAGATTTTGATGCATCCAAACTTTCGGCGACAGCTAAAACAGTTAAGATTTCGGGAGATTTAACGCTGCACGGAAAAACAAAAAAAGTAACGACAAATGCCAAAATTTCAAAGTCTGACGACAAGATTACCGTAACAGGAAATTTTGAAGTAAAAGCAGAAGATTTTGATATTCAAATTCCAAAACTGGTTTCTAAAAAAGTGGCGGATAAAATAAAAGTCAATTTTAACCTGCCGCTTACAAAAATGTAATACTTTTTTTTAGTTCATGGTTGTTAATTATGGGGCTGTCTCAAAAGTCAGCCCTTTTTCTATAATTTATTATATGCAGTTATCATTCCATAGGAATGTTTCGTAGGTAGAAAAAATAAAGATCAGCAACATTTGCGTTCCATAGGAACGTTTGACAGATCAGATTATTAAAAAACAATATCGAAATCAAACGTTCCTACGAAACGTAATCCATTAAAACAATATAATTTTTCTACCGATGAAATGTTCTTACAGAACAAATAAACATGTAACATAAAAAGAGGCTGTCTCAAAAGTTGAGACAGCCTCTTTTTATGTTAGATTATTAAAAAATGATGCTAATTCAAACGTTTCTACAGAACGTAAACCATGATAACAACATAATCTTCTACCTATGAAATGTTCCTACGGAACAAGAAATATATAAAATAAAAGGAGCTGTCTCAAAAGTTGAAACAGCCCCTTTTTTAAAAGATTATTTCCCTACTGTTTGCTGCAACTGAGCAGGATAACGATCTCCCTGAATTGTAGTTTGAGCAAAAGCATCGTCAATTTTTTTCACATCTTCTGCAAATAAATGAATGGAAGCGCCGCCAATGTTTTCTGTCAATCGGTGTGATTTTGTTGTTCCCGGAATTGGAGCAATCCACGGTTTTTGAGCCAAAAGCCAGCCTAATGCAATTTGTGCAGGAGTTGCTTGTTTTTGAGAAGCAATTGCAGACAATAAATCAACTAATTTTTGATTGGCTTTTCTGTTTTCTTCACTAAAACGAGGTAAATTATTTCTAAAATCTGTAGCTTCAAAACTAGTACTTTCAGTTATTGCTCCAGTTAAAAATCCTCTTCCCAACGGGCTAAACGGAACAAAACCAATTCCTAATTCTTCTAATACCGGTAAAACTTCTAACTCCGGTTCTCTCCACCAAATAGAATATTCACTTTGTAAAGCTGATACCGGCTGAACCGCATGTGCTTTTCTAATCGATGCTGCACCCGCTTCAGACATTCCAAAGTATTTTACTTTTCCTTCCTGAATCAAATCTTTAACCGTTCCGGCAACATCTTCAATTGGCACATTTTGATCTACTCTATGCTGGTAAAACAAATCAATAACATCCGTTTTTAAACGTCTTAAAGATTCTTCTGCAACAGCCCTGATATTTTCTGGTCGGCTGTCTTGTCCGTTAAAGGCCTGTCCGCCTTTAAAACCAAATTTAGTTGCAATAACAACATCTTTTCGAAACGGGGCCAGGGCCTCTCCTACTAATTCTTCATTGGCAATACCGTAAGCTTCGGCAGTATCAAAAAAAGTAATTCCCTGTTCGTATGCTTCTCTAATTAATTTTATTCCTTGTTCTTTATCTAACGCTGTACCATAAGCAAAACTTAATCCCATACAACCCAATCCTAATGCAGAAACCTCTAATCCTTGTGTTCCTAATATTCTCTTTTCCATAATTTTATTTATATAAAAGTTTATTGTTATTTTTAACAGTACAAATTTCCTTCAATAAAACCAGTCGTATATAATACAGATTACTGCTATTATTACCATTTTTACTGATTTGAATAATCATGCTAAGTTATTAAGAATCTGAATAGTATATTTGTGTAGATATTTTTTTTAAATAGATCATGGACCAATTAAAACTAGAACAAGTTTCACAGTATAATCAGTTAAAAGGTGTTGAAACGCAGCATCCTTTAATCAGTGTTTTTGATAATTCTAATAGTAACGCATTACCTAACAATACGCGCCTTCATTTTGGTTTTTATGCTGTATTTTTAAAAGCCGGTCATTGCGGCGAATTAAAATACGGACGTAATAATTACGACTACGATGATGGTACAATGGTTTTTGTAGCACCCGGACAAGTACTCGAAGTCAATAATACAGACAATTATAAATCGACAGGCTTAACACTACTTTTTCATCCTGATTTGATAAAAGGAACTGCACTGGCTAAAAATATAAATCAATATTCGTTTTTTTCTTATGATTCGCACGAAGCGCTTCATTTATCTTTAAAAGAACAGCAGATCATAAAAGATTTATTCAGTAAATTAGACTATGAATTAAGCCAGTCTATTGATAAACACAGTAAAAATATTATAAGTAATACGATTGATTTGCTTTTAAATCATTGCGTGCGTTTTTATGACAGACAATTTATTACACGTGAAAACATCAATTCTGATATTTTATCAAAGTTTGAAAATTTGTTAAACGATTATTTTCAATCAGAAATGGCACAAGATTCCGGTTTGCCTTCTGTTGGCTATTTTGCAGATCATTTACATCTTTCTCCTAATTATTTTGGAGATTTAATGAAAAAAGAAACAGGAAAATCAGCGCAAGAACACATTCATCTTAAGTTGATAAATCTGGCCAAAGAACGAATTTTTGATGCAGAAAAATCAGTTAGTCAGATTGCCTCAGAATTAGGGTTTAAATATCCGCAGCATTTTAATCGAATGTTTAAAAAGAATACCGGTTACACACCAATTGAATATAGAAACCTAAACTAAACGAATGCTGGACGACTTTCCATTTTACCTCGGTCTTTTAATTATCATTTTATTGCTCATTATGCTGGGCAATAAAATAAAAGTAGCTTATCCTGTACTTTTAGTATTGGCAGGATTGGTGATCAGTTTTATTCCGGGCATTCCCACTATAAACATTGAGCCGGAACTTATCTTTTTTATTTTCCTTCCGCCTTTATTATATGAAGCAGCGTGGACAATTTCATGGAAAGAGTTATGGCGCTGGCGACGCATCATTACAAGTTTTGCTTTTATTGTCGTTTTTATCTCCGCACTTTCAGTCGCATTAGTGGCGAATTATATTATTCCCGGATTTTCATTGGCATTAGGTTTTGTTTTGGGGGGAATTGTTTCGCCGCCGGATGCCGTAAGTGCCGGAGCGATTTTAAAATTTGTTAAAGTACCCAAAACCATGTCGTCCATATTAGAAGGCGAAAGTTTATTGAATGACGCTTCTTCCCTTATTATTTTCAGATTTGCTATGATTGCCGTAGCAACAGAGCAGTTTATATTTTATAAAGCAGCAATAAGTTTTAGCTGGATGATTTTTGGCGGTGTTGCCATTGGTTTATTAATTGGCTGGCTTTTTATGAAAGCGCATAAATATTTACCAACAGACGCTAATGCTGATATTGTCCTGTCATTATTAACACCTTATATTATTTATCTCGCTGCCGAAGAAGTACATAGTTCAGGAGTATTGGCCGTTGTGAGCTGCGGATTGCTTTTGTCTAATAACCGACATCGTTTTTTGAGCAGCAGATCGCGGATACAAGGCGTAAATGTTTGGGAAAGTTTATGTTTTATTTTAAACGGATTGGTCTTTATGCTGATTGGGTTAGATTTACCCCAAATTACAAAAGGACTTGAAGGCGTAAGCCTTTTAACGGCAATTGTATATGGCGTATTAATTACGCTTGTTTTGATTGTAAGCCGAATGATATCATCTTACGGTGCGGTAATTGTCACCTTAATTGCCCGAAATTTTATTACCGTTGCCGACAGAAGACATCCCGGTTACAAAACGCCTTTTATTCTGGGCTGGACAGGAATGCGCGGCGTTGTATCATTAGCCGCAGCATTATCTATTCCCGTTTATTTAAATAATGGCAACGGATTTCCGCAGCGTAATCTCATCTTGTTTATCACTTTTATTGTGATTCTTTTGACTTTATTAATTCAGGGATTAACGCTTCCTTATTTTATTCGAAAAATTAAACTGCCTAATATCTACGATGTACCTCGTGAAGAAGCTTATCATCAAATACGACAAGAATTAGCTGAATTTGCTTTACATTATTTAAAGACAAATTATGAAGGTCAGGTAGAAAATAACACTTCATTGCAGCATCTTATTCAAAAATGGGAACAGCATATTAAAGGAATTGATGATGAATCGATAAGTCAGGATCTTAAACATATTTATCTCGATTTATTAAATCAGCAGAGACAATGGCTCATCAACAGAAATAAAGAAGATCAGACTTTAGACGAATCCATTATTCGCAGACAAATGCATTATCTGGATATTGAAGAAGAAAAACTGCGATATCTTTAAGATTTATATAATAAAAAAACAGCCCAATTAGAGGCTGTTTTTTTATTAAGACTGAAAAGTTATTTAGCCTTATTTAGGAAGTTTAGCAAGAAATTTTAAAATATCATTTCCTATTTCGTTTACATGTGTTTCAAGCGCAAAATGTCCGGTATCATAAAATTTTACCTCAGCATTTGGGCTGTCCTTTTTATATGCTTTTGCTCCGGCAGGTAAAAAGTAAGGATCTTTATCTCCCCAAACAGCCAGTATCATTGGTTTTTTAGTTCTAAAATATTCCTGAAATTTTGGGTAAAGTGCTACGTTAGTTCTGTAATCTTTTACAAGATCAAGCTGAATTTCAATATTTCCCGGACGGTCTAAAAAGTGCTGATCCAGCGTATAAGTTTCCGGAGCAATCAGGCTTTTATCAGCTACTCCGTGAAAGTATTGAAACTGGGTAACTTCTTTAGAAACAAAAATATTAAGTGCGTCACGATTGGCTTGTGTCGGCTCTTTCCAATATTTTTGAATAGGATTCCATTCGCTGCTTAAACCTTCTTCATAAGCATTTCCGTTTTGGGATATAATCCCTGTAATTTTTTCCGGATTAGCCAAAGCCAGCCTGAAACCCGTTGGCGCTCCGTAATCAAATACATAAATCGCAAAACGTTTTAAACCAAGCTGATCAATAAAGCCCTGCATAGTTTTTGCCAAATTATCAAAAGTATAATCAAATTGTGTATGATCTGGCGCATCTGAATAACCAAATCCAGGTAAATCCGGAGCAATCACACGGTATTTTTTACTCAAAATAGGAATCAGGTTTCGGTACATATGTGATGAAGTTGGATATCCATGAAGCAATAATACAACTGGTGCATCTTTTGGACCCGCTTCACGATAAAAAATATTCAGGCCGTCTACCTTTGTGGTATTATAATGTGTTGCCTCAATTTCAGTATTACTTTTTGCTGCAGAAGATTTTTCTTGTGCATTTGCATCTATTCCGTATAGCGCTGTTAAGGTTAATATTAGCGCTGCAGATTTAATTGTGTTTTTCATATTTTCAATTGTTTGATACAAATTTACTTTGTATTTTTGATATCTAAATATGATATGTTATGATCATATTAATCACTAATAATGATACTATGAATAGTAATGATCTCAAAATATTTGAAGCCGCTGCCACACTCGGAAGCTTTACAAAAGCTGCAGAAGCTACTTTTACCGTACAATCAAATGTTACGGCACGAATAAAAAGTCTGGAAGAAGAATTTGAAACTGAACTTTTCAAAAGAGTTTCCCGAAAGGTTGTACTTACGGAAGCCGGCGAAACATTATTAAAATATGCGAAGAAAATAGGCAATTTGCTGAATGATGCAAAAAATGATATTCAGAACTCAGATCAAATTGGAGGAACGGTACGCATTGGTTGCATTGAAACTACAATGGCATTGAAAGCACCTGATATAATTAATAGTTTTAGCGAAAGTTATCCGGCTGTTGAACTCGAGTTTCATTCGGCAGCATTATCGACACTAGTTCATGATGTATTAAATTATAAACTCGATGCCGCATTTGTTATAGCGCCAATAAACATTCCAGAACTGGAACAAGTAGTTGTGCGCAACGAAAAGCTTCTTATACTTTCTCCACCCGGAACAAATAAATTAGAAGATATTCTTAATGAAGATCCTTTAAAAATTGTAGTTTTTGAAAAAGGCTGTGTTTTTAGATCCCGACTAGAAACATGGTTAAGCTCAAAAGGAATCACACGGTATAAAAGCACCGTACTTAATTCTATTGAAGGAATTATCAATTTTGTTGAAGCAGGTTTAGGAATCAGCATTCTTCCGGAAGAAGTAATTAACACCTATTACAGCGGCAGGAATATAAAAACTTTTCCGATAAGCAAGGAGTTAAATACAATGACAACTTTATTAATTTATCGAAATGAAGAGCTCCATTCTAAAGCCCTAAATGCTTTTATTGAACAATACAGAGAACCTGCAGCAGTTTAAACTTTGATCCTTGACTTCCTTTTAAAATAAACAGAGAAGGAAATACAGCCAAATAGTTCATAAAAAAGTTTTTTTTAGTGACCAAAATCATTAACTTGTTATAGAATTAGAACTAATACCCCCTTATTTATGAGGTTTATTTCTAAAATTTTTCAAAACAAATTATACACGAAGTAATCATTCTAACATTAGAAAACACAATTACTCATTGTGCTAAAAAACCAAAAACTATGCGAGTATCAGTAGTCCGAAAAAGTATAAAATTCACCCCAGATTCCAGAAGAGTTGTTGCCCGATATTTTATGAATGGTTATGAGCGAACCCAGCAAATGGTGCTTCGGATTATGACATTGGATGAAAAACAAGTGTTGGAAACTTTAGAGCAGACTCTTCGTGAATTTGCCAGACGCCATCGCAATATTTCGGCTATATTTTTTAGACACTGCGAAAAAATAAGACCTATTATCGAATCCATGCAAGTCGATTATGAAGCGATGTCTTTGAATCGAAAAATGCTTATTGGTTCTTATTGCACTATGGAATATGCGATTGAATCTGCTGCTATTTTTAATCCCTCAATTGTAGAAGATTTTGATCAGTCGGGTCTCGAAGTTGGCGAAAAACGTGTTATTATTTCTTTTCGTGCCACGGGTGAAGGGCATATTTCATCTATTGTTTTTAGAAGAGGAATCCTGGACAGAGACAACAATTTACAGATCATGAAAATTGGTCATCATATTGATAAGGCCGAAATTGAACATAAAACTTTATTCAATAAAGAGCGATTTTTGACCAAGCTGATCGAAATGCATACGCAGGACAAATACATCGATCAAATTATGCAGGGTTTACCGGATGAATTTGAGTTTGCTGTTCTTAAAAGTTTATTAACCACAGCATTGGGTGATCCGTTGATTCGTCAGGAAAGAAGAGTTGCTCTTGAAGAAATTCTTTGGCTGGCCAATTCGTTTTACGATTTGCAATTCAAACATGATTCTGATATTACGGAACGTGTTATTTTCCCTATATCCGATTCTGAAAGCCGCGGAATTGAAGATGCACGTTTTGTTCGTTTTACCGATGACGATGATTCTGTTCGCGTAATGGCAACTTACACCGCCTATAACGGTCATGCTATTTTACCAAAACTAATTTCTACAGAAGATTTTTATTCTTTTAGAGTAATGCCTTTACACGGAGAAGGCGCCCAAAATAAAAACCTTGCTTTGTTTCCAAGAAAAATAAAAGGAAAATATGCCATGCTTGCCCGAATCGACGGTGTAAACAATTACATTATGTATTCAAACCGCGCAACGCAATGGAACAATCCTGTTTTATTACAGCAGCCGCGTTACACTTGGGAACTTACCCAAATAGGAAATTGCGGTTCTCCGCTTTGGACCGAGGAAGGCTGGCTTGTCATCACACACGGTGTTGGTACAATGCGTCGTTACTGCATTGGCGCATCGTTATTTGATCTTGATGATCCGTCAAAAGAAATTGGAAGACTTAGCGAACCGTTGCTTTCTCCACTTGAAGACGAGCGTGAAGGTTATGTTCCAAATGTGGTGTATTCCTGCGGGGCAATTATTCACAATAACAGTTTGATATTACCTTATGCGGTTTCTGATTATTCGTCTACTTATGGTGTTGTTGATCTGGTGGAATTATTGGATGCTTTGAAGAAGAGTAAGTAGAAAATTTATCTTTTATTCAATCAGTACTAAAGTGAGATTACATTATCTTTACCTAGATTATTGTACATCAATTAGTAATGGAATCACTACGCGCTATTTTTACCGAAACCTTAGGATTAAGTTCCAATCATTTTGAAGAATTCTTAAAAGAATTGCATCTTAAAACACTGAAGAAAAAAGAACATTTAATTCAGGAAGGTTCTGTTTGCGATTTTATTACTATCGTAATTTCGGGAACCTTGAGATCGTATGTGCAAAATAATGACGGAGAATTTAATAATGATTTTTATCTCGAAAATAGTTTTGCAAGTGCTTACACCAGTTTTTTAACGCAAATGCCAACGAACTGTAATATAGAAGCTTTAACCGATGTTGAGTTGTATTACATCACGCACAAGCAGTTTCATTCGTTAATCGAAAAAGACACTAATTATTTAAAACTTGCCAAATATATTTCTGATAATTATTTCATCAGAAAATGTAAAAGAGAAACTTCTTTCCTAAAAAATTCTGCTGCCGAAAGATTAGAAATGATCAGAAAGCTTTATCCTGAAATTGAGCAGAAAGTGCCTCAATATCATATTGCCTCGTATTTAGGAATTAAACCGGAATCTTTAAGCCGAATAAAACTCTTAACATACATCAATAAATAAGTCTGTTGTTATAATGAGCTTTGTACTTCATTAATTTTTAAATATTTGAAGTATGCCTATTATAAATTTAAAATTCAGCGGCGAAGAAGACGCTGCTTTAGCAAAAGAATTAGCGGTAATTATCAGCAATCTTACCAAAAAGGTGCTGAATAAAAAACCCGAAGTTACGGTTGTAACGGTATCATTTGTCCCAGAGAATTTTTGGTTTATTAATTCTGAATCGCTGGAAGATTTACAAACAAAAAGTTTTCATCTTACAATTAAAATTTCTGATTCTACCAATCTAAAAAACGATAAAGCCAATTATATCGATGCTGTTCACGAAGCATTGGCACTTCGATTAGGCGGAATCCATCCGGTAAGTTATACTGCAATTGAAGAAATGAAAGCTGATGCGTACGGTTATGAAGGATTAACTATTGAATACAAACTGATTCATAATCGTATAAAATTAGAGAAATGAAATATATAAAACCATTGATTTTTGGTTGTTTGATTTTCATCCAAAATACAAACGCACAGCAAAAAACAGATAACAAAAAAGAAATAAATGTCATTATAGAAAAGTACAGCGAAAGTGTGATTAAAAGAGATTCGATTGCATTTTACGATTTATTTAATGACGGAACTGTTACTTGGTGCGCTGCGCTTATGGATAAATCGCAAAATAAAGAAATAGAAACAAACGGAAAAGAAAAAGCCCGATCGAATTATTTTTCCGGGACTTATAAAGGCTTTATTAGAAGTTTATTCCGCCACAAATCTACTGAAGATAAGTTTGACAACATTCATATTATTGAAGATGGAACTGTCGCCGCCGTAACAATGGATTATAGTTTTTGGGCGGATAATAAAATGACCAATTTTGGCGGTAAATATTTAACGTTAATAAAAAGAGACGGCAAATGGAAAATTACCAGCGTCATTTATTCCTTAGAACTTACTTCTTATTTTGAACAGCCTTCGCTTATAGACAGAAAAAAAGAGAAGAAATCACAATTATTGTAAAGTCCTAACCTAGAAAAAACAAAACCCTTAAACATTGATTTGTTTAAGGGTTTTATAGTTTAAAATTCAGAATAATTAATCTAAACCAGGAATGGTAATATCCCAAAATTTACCTGATGCTGTGTTTAAAAGAATGGCATTATAAATTCCGTCTGCAGAATCTTCTGTCGTAAATGGCGCTTGGTTTCCGCCTAATTTAGTTTGAACCCAGCCCGGATGAATTGGTGTTACAATAATTTCTTTATCAATTACTCTTGTTGCCAGCATTGCTGCATACATATTGATCGCATTTTTTGATATTCTGTAAGCTGTTCCATTTGGAGCTGCATTTTTTAATAATCCCATACTGCTTGAAATAAAAGCAATCTTTCCGCCCGTTTTAATATTTTTTAATAATGATTCTGTAAAGAAAATTACACTCGTCACATTTGTATCAATGGTTTCGGTAAAGGAATCAAAATCGGGTTGATTTGAAAAAGCATCGGGAGCAATTCCGGCATTGTTTACCAGTAAATCAATATCTGTTGTAATCGCTAAAATTTCATTAATCGCATTATTTCTGCTTTCCTGATTGGTAGCTTCTAATGAAATTACTTGCAAATTAGAATGCGAAAAATCATCTAACTTTCCAGATCTTGTTGTTCCTATTACATTATAATTTTCGTTTAATAATTTTTTTGTCAAGGCTAAACCTATTCCGCTGCTAATTCCTGTTATTACAGCTGTTTTATATAATTTGTTCATTTCGTTTTTATCTTAAATTAATTATTGGGTTTAAATCCGCCGCTTTGCATTAGTAAACCAAACCAGTCTTCTAAATGCCAGGTATGTGTTATTTTTCCATCTTTTAAATAATGAAATTCATGTATCGCGACCGACACTTTTTTGTCCGTTGCCGGTATGCCAATCAATTCTTTATTGTGCGTAAATACAATTTCAGCTCTTACCGCTGCACGTTCATGCGTTCCGAAGATTTCTAAAATATTGATTTCGATATCGGGAAAATCAGTTGTAAAACCTTTAATAATATCTTGTAAACCTTTTGGACCTGCTGCCTGATTGGGTAAAAGCGGCATATCTTTCCAGTCCGCCGTACAGATTTCATCTAATAATTCAGGTTGTTTTGTTCCCCAAATTGCATAAAAGGTTTTAATTGATTCTATTTCGGATGTTGTTAATCCTTTCACCATTTCTTCTTTATTTGTCTTCATAATTTTACATGTTTTTCAGTCGTTTTTTCTGCAGAAAAATGGCTTGTTATTACTTCTTAACTACTTTTGTTTCCAATAGTTCTACAAATAAACTATCAATAGTTTATATTTGCAACTAATGCAGTTTGATTTAAGAAAAATTGCGGTAACTAAAAAGTAACTTATGGCACGGAAACTACTTGAGAATAAAGATTCTTGTTCAATGCTTCACACAATTAATATAATTGGCACTAAATGGAAGCCGCTTATCCTGTATTTACTGGCTAATAAAAGCGTACGTTTTGGAAAACTACTTTTCTTTATGGAAGGTGTTTCGAGAAAAGTATTAACTGATCAGCTTCGTGAACTTGAAGAGGATGGTTTTATTTTGAGACAGAAATTTGGAGAAGTTCCGCCAAGAGTAGAATATTCCTTAACCGAAAAAGGGAAATCTTTTCTTCCGGTTTTAAAACAAATGTGCGACTGGACGATTCAATGGAATCCGGAAATCTCGTTTATGGATTGTAAAATAGTTTTACCTTCAGAAGATTAAATTCTCCCAAATTATTATCTTTTTAAATTCGGGATTTTCTCTGTCAAATTCTTCCAATAACGTTTCGGCATGTGCTGTAAATGCAGTTTGGTATTTTTTCTCGATTCGATATTGACGCTGCTGAAATAACGGCGCCAGAGATTCTGAAAAAACTCTTCGTCGTCATCACATATTTCGGCTAAAAATTTAGAGGAATTGGAATCAGCATTAAACTCTAATTGTACCGATGTTGTATTTTCGAGATCATAATAAATGCCGTATTTGCGTTTGGCATCATAAATTAACCAACGCTGATCGGCATAACGGTTTTTAAAATGACGTTCTATTAAAGGCAAAACATCGCAGTCGGGTTCTACGATTGCGTAATACAAATTGTCTTTGGTCAATTTAAACCTTACAAAAGCTTCCATTCGGTGGCTTTCTCTTCCGGTTAAATGAGCGGCTTTTCTAACTTCCAAAACTGGTGAATTAGATAAATCACCTTCCACATTTATGGAACTCGAAAAAATATATTTTACGTATTGAAATAAGGTTTCGTCAATTTTATCAATTTCAGATAAAAATGCTCTGTAAATATTCGCAAAACCTTCCTTTGATAGCTTTTGTTTCAATCCATTTAAAACCCGTTTTGCTTTTACTAAATCTGTTGACACAAAATGTTTATCCGAAAAAAGTAAAGCATTTGAAACTTCACTTTTAGCAAAAACAACATCTTCGAGTTTAAGCTCGTAGATTTCAAATACAGCCGAAAGCCAGCCTTCAAAAGTACTATCGTAAATTATTTGTGTCATTGGGTTTAAAATAAAGAAAGCTGATTCGAAAAGTCATTTTTGTATTTGCTTTTTTGTGTATTCAAAATATGATCTTTTATTTGGATGGAAGTCATATCCCGCTGCAATTGAAAAGGCGAAGCAAAAGCCAAAAAATATTTTGACCTGCTGTAGGCGATTCCTAATTTCTGTAAATCTTCGGGCTGCAGTCTTTTAAATTTTCTGGCGGCGACAATCTTATAAGCACTTCTAACTCCGATTCCGGGAATTCGAAGAATTAATTCTAAATCGGCAGTATTGATATCAACCGGAAATTGGTTTAAGTTTCGCAAAGCCCAGCCGAGTTTCGGATCAATATCCAAATCCAGATTTGGCTGATCGAAACCTACAATTTCATTTACATTAAATCCGTAAAAGCGAATTAACCAATCGGCCTGATACAAACGGTTTTCCCGAATCATAGGAACTGGTGTTCCAATTGCCGGAAGCCTATTATCATAACTTATGGGCACATATCCCGAATAATAAACGCGTTTCATGTTCATCTGTTCGTAGAAATAATTAGCCATTCCTAGAATTTCCATGTCATTTTCTCTGGTTGCGCCAATAACCATTTGCGTACTTTGACCCGCCGGAGCAAAAAGCGGTGCTTTGTAGTTTAGCTTTTTTTCTTCTTTATGACCAACAATTTCATTTTTCAGATATTCCATTGGCTTGATCACATCGATATGATTTTTATCTGGGGCTAGTAATTTAAGACTTTGTTCTGTTGGCATTTCTACATTTACGCTTAAACGATCAGCATAAAGTCCTGCCTCTTTTAGTAATTCGTCGCTCGCACCCGGAATCGCTTTTAAATGAATATATCCATTAAAGTTTTCTTCTAATCGAAGTTTCTTTACGATTCTCACCAAACGTTCCATCGTATAATCGGGATTATCAAAAATACCCGAACTCAAAAATAAACCTTCGATATAATTCCTTCTATAAAAACCAATGGTCAAATCCACCACTTCCTGAACGGTGAAAGCGGCGCGTTTTACATCATTGCTTTTTCTGCTCACACAATACGCACAATCGAAGATACAATGATTAGTCAGTAAAATTTTAAGCAGCGAAACACAGCGCCCGTCTTCGGTATACGCATGGCAAATTCCCTTTCCCAATGCATCACCAAGTCCTTTGCCTTTATTTTCTCGTTTACTGCCGCTGGACGAACACGAAACATCGTATTTTGCTGCATCGGCTAAAATTGCCAATTTCTCCATCACTCTTTCGTGTACCATTTTGACTTTTTTTATTTGTTTTTGGAATAAAATTTTATCAATTCAAAATTAGGGATTTGGTATGGAGAAGGGTTGAAAATTAGTGTTCTAAATTGTATCAAAAATTGAAGCTAAAACCAACAATAACAAAGCTTTTCTTAATAATTATCTTACTCAGGATAAAATAGTTAAAGTTTAAAAACAGGTATAAATACGTGGTTCAAAATTTTTGAATATTTATACATTGCGCTAACAGTTTAGAAAGTTTTTTTAGCCCCCTTTAAAATTATTTTTCAACTCTTTTTTTGATAAAATAGAGACTACTGTATTAGCGAATAAAATTTAAGAAATAAAAAAAGCTAAAGCAATGAATTTTGAAAAAGGACAAGATGTATCCTACACAACTTTAAGCGGGAGATCTTACAGGGCTATTGTATTAGAACGAAAAATTGATTTTAAAAAAGGACTTATCAAAAAATCTGCAATGAAAGAAATGACATTTCATTATTTGATAGAAGTCTATAGAAATGATCTTAGGGAACAAATTCTTTGTTCAGAAGATCAGATTAAGCTTTTAGAGCAAAAGGTATGCGTACAGAAAGCGGCTTAGTGGTTGTTTTTTCTACTCCATCCATAATTCAATTTCTCTATCATTGTTTCTTGTACCATTTGATCTTTTTTATTTGTTTTATGTTAAAATCAGGTATTTATACTCGATTGTTTATTACTTAAATAACTGATTTTTGTAGGAAGAGATATTCTTATAAAAGATGTTAGTAAGTGAAAATTAGAAATATATAAAATAGTTAAAGTGAATTTAAGTCGAATTTTAGAGAAGGGGTATTTTCCTAAAGAATTACCTCCACCATTTACAACACAATCATATGGCGAAAAATCTAGATATATATTAAATCGTTGGGACAAGTTTGAAAATGATTTAAAAGTACTGCTGCCAACAGAAACAAGCACTAGACAAGCTAAATCGAGATACAAGCCAATTTTATCTAAATTTAGTATTTCAAAATTAATAGAATTTAATATTGCTAAAGGCCAATATTCAAGAAGAAAAATTGAAATTCCGCATCCTCAAGCTTATATGTTTTTGTGTAAAGAAATTATTAAAAATTGGACTTCAATTAATAAAATATATTCTCTTAGCAATTTTTCAGAAAGTAAACTTTACAGTGAAAAAGACCTAAAAAGATCAGTCAGAACAAAAAGCAAATCATGGAGTAAATTCAAAAACAAATTAACCGAAATTTCATACAACTACAAAGTTCAATTAAAAATAGATATAACTAATTTTTATCCAACTGTTTATACACATTCAATACCTTGGAGTTTACTATCTAAAGAAAATTCAAAAACATATTTTAAACTTAAAACTGAAGAACCAAATATTTTTACAAATCTCTTGACCACTGATTTAGAAGCTCAAAAGTATCAAATAGGTGACACAATAGATACCTTAGTCAGAAATTGCAATGATAAACAAAGTGTAGGACTACCAATAGGACCTGACTCATCATTTATATTATCAGAAATGCTAGCCTCTAGATTGGATCATGAAATAAGTAACATTTTAAAAGATATAGATTACGAGTGTATTCGATACTATGATGATTACTATTTTTATATAAACTCTATTGGAGATGGTGAAACAATCCTAAAAAAAGTACAAAAAGTTTTTTATGAATACAAATTGGAAATGAATGAAAATAAAGTCCAAATAAAACAATTACCATACTTTCAGTCTGATTTATGGAACATTGAAATCCATAATTATCAATTTAAAAATAGCATTATACAAGATATTCAAGAACTAGAATATTATTTTTCATTAATCCTTAAACTTGTCGAACAAAACAAAAGCAATTCTGCTTGGATTATATCATATTCACTAACTCGGTTTGAATATGGAAAGGTTCAAATTAAAAAAGAACATATAAATATCTTTGTCTCACTTCTATTAAAAACATTATATCTAGACACAAGTAATATTGATCAAATATTTAAAATTATTTTCAATTACCAAATTTACCTAGGTCGTGATGAACTAAAAAAAATTAAAAGCCTCCTTGATAAATTAATAAAAGAACATTTGTTGTTAAATCATTCTTTCGAAGTTGCCTGGGGTTTATGGTTTTATAAAACATTTGATATTGAATGTGGAAAAGATTTGTTACAATCAATATTTGATTCGGAAGACCAAATATCAATATTAATTGGTTTAGATATTCTTCATAAAAATTCGATAAATAAAAGAAAGTTTAATTTTAGCATATTAAATTCTAAAATTAAAACAGAAAATTTATACAATAAATTTTGGATGATAAATTATGAATGTGAGTTAAAAAATTGGTTAACATTTAGTTCTGATAATATCAAAGATCATCATTTTTTTAAAATTTTAAAAGATCTGAACATCAGTTTTTACAAAGAAGACATTCAAGTCAAAAAAAACTTTAATATACCTCAGCCATCAACTTCAACAAGCACTTTCCCAGATGATTTTGAAGATTTGTTTAATCTATTTCAAACAAATAATGACGAGGAGGATGAAGAAGAAAATGAACACTATTAAAATCAATATTTAAAACCTCAATCATATAACAGTTTTTCCATATAAAAAACATTTGTCAAAAGCAGTTTTTATTAGAACGAAAGATATTTGTATAGATTAAACAATCAACAACTTTTCATTTTAAAAAGACTAATAACCTTTAATTCAAAACTACACTAAAACCTCTTCATTATTCAATCCCAAAATCTTACCATAGGCCACAGCCGCTTTATGCACCTGAACAAACCAGTCTTCGGCAGCATTATCATCGGCACCATCAGAAATATATTTGAGACATAAAAACGGAATATGCTCTTTCATCGCAATCATGGCTAAAGCATAGCTTTCCATGTCTACAACATTGTAGGCATCAGAACAATGTCCCATTTCAAAATTATCGCCTGTTCCGCAAATACCTTCTTTCAGGTTATCCATTTTCAAACCATATTCTAGAACTGGAGGCAGTCCGGATAATGGCGTTTCATATTGTGCATAACCTAATCCCTGAACATCCATGTCTCTTTGTACAAATTTAGTACAGCAGATAACGTCTCCTTTTTGAAAAAAGCTGCTTCCCGCAGATCCTAAATTAACTATTAATGCAGGTTTTTTATTCTGAATTGCTTTAGACAATTCATACGCTGCATTAACTTTCCCAATCCCAGTAATCAATGTATTATAGTTCTTAAAAACTTCTGCCGCTTCAGATTCAAGGGCAAAAGAGAATAATATATCATCAATGGAAAAAGATTGGTTTTGATTAATTTGTATCATTTTTAATTTGGATTTTCTGTCCGCAAAAATACGTTTAAAAACTTTTTCTATTTAATGTATTTCTTCTAATTCTAAAAAACACGTTAAAATCCCAATCAAATAGCGGTTTTTCCATATAAAAAAATATATTTGTCAAAAGCAGTTTTCCTTAGAACCGAAAAGACATTTGTATGGATAATGAAAAATTTATTTTCTGCCTTGAAGGCGTACAGGACGTAGATACCGTTACGACTACTGATGTGGTTAAAAATCTCGAAGAAATTGCTATTGACCAGGGAATTGCAAGTATTTATAAAGCCTGCGATACGATTGAAGGTTTAGAAGAAAGTTTGAATACGCTGCTTTATGACGATCATAATTTTAAGGATTATGAAATCATTTATCTTGTAATGCCGGGACAGGAAAACAACATCTGCCTCCATGATTATTATTACAGCCTTGAAGAAATAGCCGAACTTTTTGAGGGAAAAATGAAAGGAAAGATTATTCATTTTGCCAATAAAAAAAGACTGGACCTCAACGACGAAGAAGCGCAATATTTTTTGGACATTACCGGCGCGCGTGCCATTTCGGGTTACGGATCTACTTATAATAAAATTGCCAGCTGCAGTACGATTGATAAAGCATTTTTTAGTTTGTATCAGGAAAACGATGACCTTACGGAAGTGGTAGAAGATTTGTACCAAAAACATTATGCGCTTTGCAAATTACTTGATTTTAGATTGTATTATTAAGTATGAGCGCCAAAACAACCGAAAAAATAAAAACGTATAATCCTTCAAAATTTCGGGAGAAGTTTCTGGGAGAGGACAATCCTATTCATTTGCTTTTCAAATCAAATTCTGATCATTTTTTCTGTTTAGAGATTGAGGAAATCATGCAGATGCAATATCCGGTGCCGCCTTCTAAACATTCTTGTCATACTTTAATTTTTATTACCTCTGGTCAGCATGTTATGAAATTGGGTTATCAGGAATACATTACTACCGATAACGAAATGATTATGGTTCCAGCTGGTCAAATTTTCTCTCTTGACAATGTGAACAGTATACACAAAGGCTTTATCTGCCAGTTTCATCCAGATATTTTAATTGGAAAATACGGCAGCCGTGAAATGCTGAATGAATTTGATTTCATGAAAATTTCGGGTAATCCAAAAGTTGCTTTTGCCAGCAAAGATGTTCCTGATATTACCGCTATTTTGAATCGGTTGCAAAAAGAATATTCAGAAACGGAGAGTGCGAATTTGAATATTGTGCAATCCTATTTGATTGCTTTGTTTTATGAAATGAATAAAAATTTGGTTAAGAGTACTAAAAGTATTTCGGCCGCAGAGATTATTACAAATAAGTTCAAAGAACTGATTCACGAGCATATTAAAACCAATCATTTTGTTCATTATTATGCTTCGCTCCTAAATGTCACGCCAAACCATTTGAATAAATCTGTTCGAACGGTTACCGGAAAATCGACAGCAAAATGGATTGACGAGACCATATTGCTTGAAGCTAAATACCTGTTGTTTCAAACTACGCTTTCTGTAAGTGAAATCGCAATACAAGTGGGACTTGAAGACCAATCGTACTTTAGTCGGTTTTTCAAAAAAAATGAAGGAATTAGTCCTATTCAATATCGAAAAATGATTGATAAATCCTAATTATTGATTATTGCATCCTAATAAATAACAATACATTTTTCTGAAATTTGCATCTCAAAAAAATGCATATTATGATTTATGTTTTTAAAACTTCTGTTGACAATCGATCCAAGTTTGAGTCGGCTTCTGCCCTGCTTCAGGAATTACTGCCAAATACGTTATGGAATTTTGATCTTGAGGACTGCGATAATATTTTAAGAATCGACAGCGAACTTGATATTCCTAATTTAATTCAAAACAATGGCATTTTTGATTGTATCGAATTAGAATAAAATCATGTTCATTGAATAAGTTTTCAGTCGCAGTTTTCAGTCTACATTTGTGTGTAATTGGCACGCGGATTTTCACAGGTTTGAACGAATCTAAATAGATTTATTTTATAAAAAAAGGGATGCTGTTTTGCATCCCTTTTAAACCAATGAAAAAAAGAAAAAAAATGAATTATTAATCCAACCAGCGTGGATCTCCAATTTGATTGTCGATCAGGGTTTGATTTTTTATTGTAAAGTCCCCACTTGCTGCATTTACAAACTGTGGGTCTACAGTAGTTCCTGAGGCATCGATTTTATTTAAAGGAATCGTTGCATCCATAAAACCTGGAGCATTGTAATAATAGGTTTTACTAAATACTGGCTGCTCAGTATTGGCCTGATTAGTATAAATAGCGCTTGTTCCTGCTATCAAAGTATTTTTTACTGTTGAAGCATTATCTAAGAATCTAACGTATAAAATTCTTTTTGGAGCTGCTAAATTTGATACATTATACAAGGTACATTTATCAATCAAACTATTAGTTACTAAACCTGTTCCGGATAAATTGGCTGCCGCATCTGCTCTAATAAAATCACGAGATGCAGAGCAACTGTCGAATGTACTGTTTTTAAGCACTATGCTTGCAATGTAGGTATTTCTGAAATCGATAAAATCAGCACCAATATTTGTATTTACATTTTTAACAATACTGTTATCAACTGTAAATGATGTCACTTTTGCATTTGTTACGTTAGCAGAAATTAAAGCACGAGTATAATCATGAACATTACTTTTACTGATTAAAATATCTCCATAAGTTGATGCAGCTCCGCTGATTGCTATTACAGCTGCATTGTTTAACCTTGTTCCATTCAAATCTAAATCTACTAAAGAAAGATTTGTAACTCCCGGATTGACTGTAAACTTGACATTCAGTTTTGGTTTATCACCTGTTTTAAATCCTCTTATAATAAGTGATTTATTTAAGATTATTTCTCCAGTTGTACTAAAAGTTCCCGGCATTAATAATAATCTTGAACCAGCAGGTGCGGCTGCAATACTTGCTGCTAAATCATCTCCCGGATTCACTACAATTCCATTTGTAATATCGATTCCGGTTGTAAAAGTGGCAGTTCCTCTTGTTTTCGTTCCGTTTAATAATGTTGCTGTATAAGCTGTTTCACCAGTTAGTCCGTTTACGATTGCAGCTCCTGCCGTTTTTTCTGCAGGCGTTATCGTATGAATGATATTGCCCGGAGCAACAGAAATTTGTGTAACGTTACTATTTGGTGTCCATCTCAAAGTAACAAATTTAGCATCGATATCAGCATCCTGAACCGGAAAGAAAATTTGTTCTGAAAGCGTAGTTGCTGTTACCACAGACCATTTTGAGTCTTCTAATCCTGTTGAACCAACTGCTTTTACTCTAATTGAATAAACGGTTTCACCCTCTAATGCAACCTGAATTGGCAATTGCTCGGTTGTAACGTTAATGGTTTTAAAAATCGTTTTAAAGTCCGGATCATCTGCACTAAATTCTACTACATAATGATCTGGAATTTCCTCTTGTTTTACAGTCCAGTTTAACTCAACTGTAGTCTGGTTTCTGACTTTTGCTGTTAAACCAATTGGAGAAAATTCCCTGCTTGTATTTATGCTGTCTATAACTTCTTCGTTATAATTTTCACAGCCCGAAATAACAGCTGTCAATACGATTGAAGCTATTAATCCTTTTATTATATATTTTGTTTTCATAAACATGATGCCTTATAATTAATAAATAATTGTATGAGATTAATAACCCTAATCATTAGTTAATTTACCGTTACTTCCGTCAATAAACACTTGCCAGATTGGCCAGAATTGTCTGTTATCAGGATTCACGCCTGCTTTATACAAACTATTGATTTTTGCATCGGTGGCAGCGCCTGTCCATGTCCATTCAAAAGAAGTATAAGCAGCTCCCGGATTAACCGTTTCTCCACGGTTTAATCCGTAAATATCCAAGCTCACATTATCAGCTTTAAATTTATAATATAAGGTTGTTGGCACTGTAGCATATTCGCCCAAACGCTGCGATAAGTTTGTCATTTTGACTTTGGCTTCGTCTAGTTTTGTTTTAAGAAGGTTCCAGCGAATTAGGGCTTGTTTACGCTCCATTTCTCCTGTAAACTCAAATTTATTTTCTTCTACCAATGCTTTAAACATGGCATCTTTACTTGTTAAGGCACTTACATAAGCATCTACTTTTACTGGCTGAGCTGCGGCCGGAAATGCTCTCCTGCGGATTTCTTTTAAATAAGGTGCTGCGGCACTTGGGCCTTCTAATTCGTTAGCTGCTTCTGCTGCGATTAAAAGAACTTCTGCATAACGCATATAAATTTTGTTTACACCATCATCGTTTGTTGAAGTAACTCTGCGGGTCATCCATTCGTAACGGTATTTTCCAAAATACCATGTGTTTAAAGCTCCTAATTCTTGTTTTGCAATATTGTTTACCGCTGTTCCATATTTGTACGGAACGCAGGTTACATCTCTACGTGTATCTGCCTGATCGTAGTCGTAAAAAACGAAAGGAAGCGGCCCTGCAGTTCCCCCGCGGTTTGGTCCGTTTGCATGAAATTGATCATCTGTAGTATGGCGTACTGCAAATGTAAACAGCATACGTCCTCTTCCTTCTGAAAATGGAAGTTCCCACAATGATTCTCCGCCTGCAACTAAATATTCCTGATTGTATTTTCTCCAGAATGTTTCAAAAGAAGATTCTAAATGTGCAGATCCGCTTTCAATTACCGAACGGGATTCTGCTAATGCCAATGCGTACATATTGGCAACAGAAAGCTGCGGATCTGTACTTCTTCTTACTCCGTCAGGATATTGCTGATAACCGCTCGCAGCCATTGCTAAACGCGCGCGGAAACCTTTTACGAAAGCTTTATTGATTCTTTCGACACTGCTTGTTGCGGTAGTTTCACCCGGCCACGGTACTAATGTCGCAGCTTCACCTAAATCTTTAAGCAGTTGTTTGTAAATTTCGTCACGGCTTGTTTTTCCTATGTAAAGTGTTTCATTTGTTAGTGGTTCAAATCGATACGGAACATCTCCCCAGGCTTTTATTAAATCAGCATAATAAATAGCTCTTAAAGTTAAGGCTTCACCTAATAAATATCCTAAGTCAGATCCCGGGGTTGGGTTTCCATAAGTACGTAAACCGCTAACACAAAGATTGGCACGTTCAATTCCTGAATACATCATCGCCCAGGCATTGTTGGTTGTGTTCATTTGTGAGTTATTTGACTTTGCATCATAGGTGCATAAATCTGAAGCATCACTTACGGTCTGCGAAGAATTATACCATTCTACATCTGTGTTTAATCCATAAAAAGGAAGAAAACGACCTCTGTAAGAGTTAGTTTCTGCAAACGGAATTTTAATTCCGTCTACTGCTCCCGCAGCTAAATCAGGACTTGAAAAAATAACTGATTCGTCTAATGTTGATTGTGCCGGAGCATCTAAGTAGTCATCTGAGCAAGAACAAAAAAGACTTGCAACAAACATTCCTGCTATTACTATTTTATGTTTCATCTTGTGAAAGTTTTACTGAATTAAAAATTAAGGTTTAAACCAAATATCAACTGTCTGCTTCTTGGATAAGCTGAATAATCAACCCCAGGAGTCAACGGTGTATTTCTTCTTGTTGAAGCTTCAGGATCTTGTCCGGTATATTTAGTCCAGACAAATACGTTACTGGCAGTTAAGTAAAATCTTAACTTAGAAACGCCTAAAGCAGAAGTTAAATTATTTGGTGTAGTATAACCTAAACTCAAAGTATTAAGTCTTAAAAAAGACCCGTCTTCAACAGCCCAGTCACTAAAAACATAACGCGGCATATAAGGTGACCACATTGTAGTATTTGCATTTAAAGCCCCCAGCGCCGCAGGATCTGTTACTAGCTGTCCCGTTGCAGGATCAAAGTTTGTCCATCTTGTTCCGTCAGCCATTTCAGTATTTAAATTTCTATATTGTCCATTTGGAATTGAAGTAGAAAATTCAATTTTGTTGGCATTATAAACATCATTCCCAATGCTGTAGTTAAATGCTGCAGAAAGATCAAATCCATATGCATTCGCATTCAATACAAAACCTCCTGTCGTTTTTGGATTTGCATTTCCAATCACCGTAAGATCATTTGCATCTATTTTATTATCACCATTAATATCTTTCAATTTCATTGCACCCGGTTTCATAGGCCCAACAATTGTAGTACCATCTGGTACTCCGGTTTTTAAAGTGTAAGCTCCTGCGTTATAATTGAAATCAGATACTTCGTAACGTCCGTCACTTTTATATCCGTACATCACACCTATTGACTGGCCTACATTTACTAAATAATCATTTCCAATCGCAGTAGAAGCCCATCCGGAACTTGCACCAAAGTTGCTCATTACACCAAGTGAGTTGATTTTATTGGTGTTAAATCCGGCATTAAACGATAAGCTTACGCCGAATTTCTCTCTTTCGATTAGGTTAAGATTTAAAGTAGCTTCAACTCCGCTGTTTTGAACTTCACCCATGTTTCTGTATTGGAAATCATATCCTCCTGAAATTGGGAAATTGATCAATAAATCTTTTGTAACGTTTTTATACACCTCAACAGAACCTGTAACACGGTTTTTAAACAAATCGAAATCTAAACCTAAGTTTTGCGTCACCGTAGTTTCCCATTTTAAATCCGGGTTTGCCATTGTTTTAGAAGGCGCCCAGTAATTATCAACACCATTAATCCAAGTAGATGTTGTAGAGGTAAAACTCTGAACCATTTGTCCTGTTGGGATATTGTTATTTCCTGCTTCACCATAACTTACTCTAAGTTTAAGCAAATTGATCCATGAAGCATTTTTCATAAATTCTTCTCCCGAAATTTTCCACGCAGCCGCAGCCGCCGGGAAAAATCCCCATTTATTATCGCCTAAAAATTTACTTGAACCGTCCGCACGATACGTTGCTGTAAAAAGGTAACGATCTTTATACTCGTAATTTACACGACCAAAGAATGAAAGTAATTTATCATCTGGAAAATAGAAATTATCCACTGAAACCGGTGTTCCCTGAGTCGTTAATTTTTTTGCCTGATCTAAACCAAAAGTCAATGGATAACCATGAATGGCAGTATTTACATCGTTTCTTTTGTATTCAATAGACTCCTCACCAAAAAGTACTTTTAAACTATGATTTTCTCCAACGAATTTTTTCAAATCATAGTTCAGCGTATTAGCATTTCTAAAACGAGTATCTTTTCTGTCTCCCATTATCATAGCAGGCATACCTTGTCTTTCTGCCGCCGGATTATTTTTTACATAATAAGTAGAACGTCCAAAATAACGATAGTCTAAATAATTGTAATTATCCCAGCCTAATTCTGTTTTAAACACTAAATCTGAAGTAAGTTTCCATGAAAAACTTCCCAGCATATTAAAGTTTTTTCTAAACTGCTGGCGGTCAGTGTCAGCAATAGCCACAAAAGGATGCGTTAAATTATCCGAAACCGCTTCATCAGTATCATCAGTTGTTAAACCCGGAACCGGAATTGGAGCATATCCCACAATATTTTTTAAACGAGAATCTGCCGATGAAACTTCATTTTGCTCGTTCATTCCACCACCATTAATTTCTGTATCTGAATAACGAACTGTAAAACTCAAATCAACTTTATCAGAAGCTTTACTGTTTAAAGCCAGCGACAAGTTATTTCTATTAAAATCTGATCCGTCCATGATTGCTTTTTCATCATAATGAGCATAATTGAAATTATAGTTCATTTTATCTGAACCGCCGCGAATAGATAAGTCACGGCTTTGAACTTCACCTGTACGCCCAAAAACCTGTCTTTGCCAGTCATTACCTTTCATGCCTTTATACATGTCATAATCATTCCATGAACCAAAATATTTCTCATAAGAATTTAAATTAGCACTATCCTTAAGCAAAGCATACTCATACTGCCATTTCACATAATCTTCCGGAGCTGTAACATCAATAGTATTGGCTAGTTTTTTCATACCGTAAAACATATTATAGTTTACGGAGATTTTACCATCTTTACCTTTCTTAGTCGTTACAATAACAACTCCATACGCTCCTCTTGAACCATAAATTGCGGTGGACGATGCATCTTTTAATATGGTCATCGTATCAATATCCGAAGAAGAAATGTCATTAATATTATTTACCGGAAATCCGTCCACAATGTATAACGGTGAAGCATCCTGCGTTAAAGAACCGTTTCCACGAATTCTAATCTGAACGTTTGAATCCGGTGAACCTTCCGAAGAAGTTACCTGAACTCCCGCTATACGTCCCGTTAAGGCTTCTGCTACGTTAGGAACAGGAATTTTACGCATTTCATTTCCGGAAAATGTCGCCACTGCACCCGTTAAATCAGATTTTTTTGAAGTTCCATACCCAATTACAACAACTTCGTTTAGGTTATTTGAATCTTCAGACATAGTTGCATTTACTTTGGCTTTTCCTTCTGTAGGTATTTCAATAGTTTTAAATCCTATAAATGAAAAGCTTAAAACCGCTTTTGGATTGGTTAATTTTAATTTATAGTGGCCGTCAAAATCTGTAGAAGTCCCGTTCTTCGTTCCTTTCTCCAGTACATTAACCCCTGGCAAAGAAAGTCCGGCTGCATCCTTAACGGTTCCTTCTATTGTCACTGTCTGAGCATTCGCTCGATTGCTCAACAGCAAGCACAATAAAAAAACAAATGCAAAGCAATGATTTGCTCCCTTGTTTAATAAATCTTTAAAATTCATGGTTGTTTGTTTAAGTTAGTAAATTGTTTAAAAGTGGTTTTTGTGGTTTCTTTTTTTGTTTGCAAGTCCAGTCTCTGCTATTAATAACAAAGCATATGTCTATACTATTTTGGAATTTTAATCATTCAGTTTTTGTAAGAATCGAAACTTCCATTAACAATGCCTGAAAAAGTTGTAATCGATTACACAAACATAGATATTTTTTTAATATAAAAAATTAAAATTCATAAAAATTTCATAAATAGAATTATATATCAAAAATAAAACAGCTTTTTTATACGACTTCTGTAATTTTACCGATATATAAATATTAAATATATTATCGTAATTTGATAATTTGTTACGATTTTATCTAAAAAAACAATCGATTACAAGCTTACAATTTAATAAATTTTTAAGTGTATTTTTAACATTTAAAATTGCTGAAAAAATCAAATAAAATTTTTAACTGATGTCATTTTTAACAAGTTTTCTTTCAAAAAAGAAACCTACAACTCGTTTTTAAACTTCTACTACAGTTTTTAAACAAGCACTCAAAACCCTAAACAAATCCTAAAATATTTTTTGGCCATAAAAAAACCCTTAGAAATAATCTAAGGGTTTGATATTTATATAAATATAAAATTTATGCGCTTTGAAGCTTCAAGTCGTTCTTGCGCATTTTAATTAATGTCACTGTGATAAGCATTCCAACAATCGACATTCCAACTCCTATAAGATTTGGAGATTCGTAGCTGTATCCGGCTGTTAAAGGTAATCCGCCAAGGAAAGCTCCAAGAGCGTTTCCGATATTAAAACTTCCCTGCAAAGAAGCCGAAGCAATCATCTCTGCACCTTTTGCAGTTCGTATCATCAACATTTGAATTGGCGCAATAACGGAGAAAGAAATAGCTCCCGTTAAGAATGTCAAAAACAATGAAATATATTGATTTGATGAGAAAAAATAAACCAAAATCAAATCGATTGACATGATAAACAACAAGGCTAAAGTGGTTGGCGCAGGTGAATATTTATCTGCCAGTTTTCCTCCGGCAAAATTTCCAACAACCATTCCAAGTCCGGCAAGAATTAAAATATATGAAACATCACCTTCGCCAAATTTCGAAACGTTAATCAATAAAGGAGCGATATAACTAATCCAGGCAAATAATCCCCCAAAACCAATGGCAGTAATTCCTATAATTAGCCAAGCTTCGGTTCTTTTGAAAAATTCTAATTGTTTTTTCATATTTACTGTTTCACCCTTATCCAGCTTTGGCATCCATAAAGAAATAAGCAAAAAGGTTAACAGACCCACAACGGCAATTAATACAAAAGTATAACGCCAGATAAAATTATGGCCAATGTAAGTTCCGATTGGGACACCAATTAAATTAGCCAGGGTTAAACCCGAAAACATAATTGCAATCGCCTGTGCTTCTTTTCCTTTGTCGGCTAAACGGCTTGCAACTACCGCACCCACTCCAAAAAACGCTCCATGCGGTAATCCCGATAAAAATCGCGAAGCAAATAAAAAATTATAAGAAGGTGCAATAATCGAAAGCGCGTTAAAAACCGTTAACATCAAAGCTAAAATTAAAAGCATTTTTTTAGGTGGAAAATTTCTTCCAAGTATTACTAATAAAGGAGCGCCAATAACGACTCCAAGTGCATAAGCAGAAATTAAATATCCGGCAACGGGAATACTAACTTTCATATCTGAAGCGATATCAGGAAGAAGACCCATCATTACAAATTCGGTTATACCGATTGTTAAGCCTCCAAAAGAGAGTGCAATAAGACTTTTTTTCATTTTGATTGGATGAGAAAGGGAAAGACTTTCTACGTTGCAAATTTAACACCATTAAGCAAGAAAAAAGTTGTACATTTACAACATAAACTTGTAATAATAAAACATGCCGAAATTAAATCAATTTGAAACTCTTGTCATTCATGAGTTTGAAGATGAAAAATTTCATCTTCCGCCGCATACACATACCTATTACGAAATCATCTATATAAAGAAAGGAAGCGGCGTTCATCACCTCAACAATAATCTTCTTCCGTACAAATCCGGAGATTTATTTGTGATTTCGCCAGAAGACGAACATTATTTTGATATTAAAAAATCAACACGCTTTGTTTATATCAAATTCACCGACAATTACTTTAACTCTAAACAAAATTTAACCTGCGATGAATTCTTAATTCACACTCCTGAAAATTTTATGCGGGATAAATTATTAAAGGAAACCGTTTTAAAATTAGACGATCCGTGCAAAACGATTCTTAAAAATACAATCGAAAATATTACGGCTTATAATTGTAAAACCGATGTTTCGACTTCACCAATTATCTTTTATCAGATTCTTTCGATTTTTGGCGTAATCAAAGAAACTATAAAATGTATGAATCTGCGAATGGAATCGACGCATATCGATAACGAACAAATTGCGACTTATATTCATCAGAATATTTATAACCCGAAATTGGTTCAGATAAAAGTCATCGCCAGTCATTTTAATATTGCCGAAACTTATTTTAGTGCTTATTTTAAAAGGACTTTTTCTATCAGTTATCGTGATTATATCAATAACCTGCGAACGACTTTAATCGAAAAACGGATTCATAACGACAAACTTTCTATAAAACAAATTGCTTATGAATTTGGTTTTACTGATGAAAGCCATCTTTCGAATTATTTTAAAAAGAAGAAAAACATGAAGCCGACTGATTTTAAGAAAACATAAAATTTGAAATCTTAAATAAGTAACGGCTCTTAAAAAAATTATCTAAATTTGTAATTCCAAAGCATTTTCATTGAAGAAAAAAGTTCACATATTATTTTTCCTTTTAACTTTTGGCTTCTTTTTGATGTCCAATTCAGGTTATGCGTGTGGAAAATCTTCTGAGAAAACTTCATGCGAAAAGAAAGCTGTTTCTAAAAAAGAGAATTCCCATTCTTGTCAGGAAGATTGCTGCAAAAAAGGTCATGATTCTAAAGATCAGCACGGCTGCAGCGGAAAATGTGATCATTCTAGCTGTACAACTACTGCTTTACAATTTAGTTTAATTACTACAAACGAATTTGAATTCGAAAATAATCTCTTTAATTTTTCTTCGGAGAAATCTGTTTCTTACTATAAAACCGCCAGTATTTCTGATGGTTTCACCTCTATTTGGTTAATTCCTAAAATAAAGTAATTCTATTTCTGACAGCCATAATAGTGTTTTGCCGCTAAGGCACAAAGGCTCGAAGAAAAAACATTAAACTTTGCTCCCGATAGCTATCGGGATTGCGAGATTAAAAACATCCTAAATTATTTAACTTAGAGAAAATTACATTCTCTATCAAAATTCACACACAATGAAAAACACGATATCAACTATAGCAGCAATAATTACCTTATTATTTTCTGCAAATACGATTCAGGCAAACACAATAAAAACAACAGAAACAGGAATTGAAATTACTGATTCAAGTCAGCTGCAATCTGTTTATGATGCTTATTTTACTGTAAAAGATGCGCTGATTAAAAGTGATGCAAAAGCAACTTCGGCGAAAGCCAAAGATTTATTAAATGCGATTACCGCCATAAAAATGGAAAAATTAAAAACTGACGAACATACAGCCTGGATGAAAGTGGTAAAAAAATTAACTGCCGATGCCAAAAGTATTTCGACTACAACAGATTTAAAAAAGCAGCGCGAGACTTTTAAATCACTTTCAAAAAATACGTATACTTTAATTAAAGTTTCAAAATCGACTGATGTTGTTTACAAACAATATTGCCCTATGGCAGACGCAGATTGGTTAAGCAAAGAAAAAGCAGTTAAGAATCCGTATTACGGTTCTTCGATGTTAACTTGCGGAAACGTGGTAGAAACCATCAAATAAATATGACGCTCTACATCAAAAACATGGTGTGTGCCCGCTGTAAAATGGTTGTGAAGTCTGAGTTTGAAAAACTCGGACTTCAGACTATTTCTGTCGAATTAGGCGAAGTAGAACTTCAAGATGAAATCAACGATTCTCAAAAAGAAGTTTTGCTTAAAAACCTGCAGACTTTAGGTTTTGATTTATTGGATGATAAAAAAACCAAAACCATCGAGAAAATTAAAAATCTTATTGTCGATTTGGTTCATCATAAAAACAACGAACTCAAAATCAATTTATCTGATTATTTAGTCGAAAACATCAATCAGGATTATAATTCGTTAAGTAACCTTTTCTCTGAAATTGAAAATACTACAATTGAAAAGTATTTTATCAGCCAGAAAATAGAAAAGGTAAAAGAGTTATTGATTTACAATGAACTTTCTTTAAGTGAAATCGCTGATCTTTTAAATTACAGTAACGTAGCGCATTTAAGCAATCAGTTTAAGAAAATTACGGGTTTCACACCTACTTATTTCAAACAGCTGAAAGATAAGAAACGCATTCAGATCGAGAATTTGTAAAAGAGTCTATTTCTCGCAAAGTCGCAAAAGCGCAAAGTTTTTTTTAAGTTAACAATTAAGCATCTAGTTTGTCATTTCGAGGAACGAGAAATCGCACTCGTAAATTGACAAAGATTGACGCTTTTAGGAATGGAGTTTCTAGTGCGATTTCTCGTTCCTCCTTTAGATTTGTTTTTTGAATTTTTAAGTAAATTTATGATTGAGAAAGGAAGCAAAAGTAAACTATTCGTTCCTCTGAGTTTGTGACTCATATCTTGATTAAGACTTTAGCTTCCTTTTCATCAAAGACTCAGATAGAAATTTGGGCTAGTGACCCGTTATTAAGGAGTTGAGCTTATGATGAATTTCTCAAATCATTTGTTGAATCGTAAAAGCAAAGTTATGAAAAACATTATTATTGGCATTGATATCAGCAGCAAGACTTTAGATATTTGTGTAAAAGAAGAATCATTAAATTACTATTCTATTGAGAATAACGTTCCGGCTATAAAGCGCTTTTTTAAAAAATATTCAGATGAGAATGTAATTTTAGCAATGGAAAATACAGGCAGATACAATTGGAATCTTTTTGAAGTATTGGAAAAATTCAACTTTAAAGTTTATGTAATATCGGCTCTGCATATCAAGAAAAGTATAGGTCTTGTCAGAGGTAAAAATGATAAAATTGATGCCCTGCGAATTTGTAGTTTTATTGAGAAGAATTATCAAGAAAATAGAGAATGGAAACCAAGTTCGTGCTCCATTAAAAAAATAAAAATACTATTGACCGAAAGAGCTTTAAGAATAAAAATCAAAAAGCAGCTTATGGTTCAGCAGCATGATTACAAATTAATGAAAGGCATTGGACAAAGAGCTAAAAAGTCTAAATGTAAAACTCATTAAAAATATTGAGGGACAAATTAAGGTTATTGAAAATGATATTGAAGAAGTAATCCATAATGATGAAAACCTAAGCTGTCAGCAGAAACTGATAAAATCTGTTCCTGGAGTAGGTCAGATTTTATCATGGACATTAATATCAAAAACAGAAGGTTTTACAGTGATAACTGATCCTAGAAAAATGGCATGTTACAGCGGAGTTGTACCTTTCGATTTTCAATCCGGAACCTCATTAAAAAGAAGACCTGGAGTGTCAATGCTTGCCGATAAAAACCTGAAAACTATTCTACATCTGGCAGCAATGAGTGCAATTAGATTAGATAATGATCTGAGAAGATATTACATTAGAAAAATTGATGAAGGAAAAAATAAAATGAGTGTTTTAAATGCTGTGAGAAACAAAATAATACATCGAGTTTTTGCAGTAATAAAAAACCAAACCTTTTATGAAAAAGATTTGGTTTTATCATAGAAATCGAAATGACAAAAATGACGAATTACTTTGTCTTAAAAAAAAAACGTGCTAAAATTTATTAGCACGTTTTTTTATTTATCTGAATAATGTCCCATTGCCGAAATCACAACAACCGTTACAATTTCTTCCTCAACACTATATATAAGTCTGTCTTTTTTATTTATTTCTCTCGACCAAAATCCTGAAAACTGATGTTTTAGCGCTTCTGGTTTCCCAACCCCTTCAAATGGAGTTTCGCTAAGCTCTTCAAGAATTTTTGCAATTTTTTTTATGCTAGATTGATTACCTGATTTTAAATGCTTTGCTATATCGTTTTTTGCTTCTTGAATTACTTCAACCCTAAACTTCCCTATACATCATTCGGATCAACCGTTATTGTTTTAGATTTTCCACTTTTATAATCTGCATAACGCTTTTCTATCATAGCAACAAATTCAGGATTATAAGGACTTTCATTCTCTTCTATTTTCACTCCTTTATTTGTAACAGCTAACAACTTCGCAAGCTCAAGCAATGTTTTGCCAGCTTTTGTTTTTTCATTTATAGTTATAGTTGTCATAATCTTAATTTTATTATTACAAAGGTACAAAAAAATTTAACCGCAAAGGTTTACGCAAGTTTAACAAAGTTTTTTAGGAAAGGCTTTGCGAACTTTGCGTTTTTACAAACCCCAGCATATCAAAAAAACCTTAGCGCTCTTTGCGTTAAAAAAAAACTTTTAGTAAATCTTACAAATCATTCTCAAAATTATACAAACCCTTGTAAATCTTACTTCGGAAATTTGCATTGTAATATATAATAAATAAAACAATGACCCACACATATCAACTAAACGGAATGACTTGTACAAGCTGCGAAGACAAAGTAAAAAAAGCGCTTCAGCTTGTAGATAACGTAACCGATGTTACCGTTTCTAAAGATAACAACACCGCAACAATATCGATGAACAAGCACATTGCGCTGGCCGAATTGCAAAACGCATTAGAAAGTAAATACGAGATCAAAGCTGTCAATCATAATGAAAACACCGAAGAAGTAAAATCATGGTTTGCTACTTATAAACCTATTTTATTGATTTTTTTCTACATCAGTTTAGTTACTTTATTAATACAATATACCAATCATCATTTTGACTATATGCAAGCCATGCCACACTTTATGGCAGGATTTTTTCTGGTTTTTTCGTTTTTTAAATTATTAAATCTAAAAGGTTTTGCCGAAAGTTATATGATGTATGATGTTCTGGCAAAAAAAATTCCGGCCTGGGGATATGTCTATGCTTTTATTGAACTTGGTTTGGGAATTTCATATTTGTTAAATTTCAATCCCTTATTGACTAATGCCATTACCTTTATCGTCATGACCATTAGTATCGTTGGTGTTTTGCAATCGGTATTAAATAAAAAGAAAATTCAGTGTGCTTGTTTAGGTGCTGTTTTCAATTTACCAATGAGTACCGTAACGATTATAGAAGATGGTTTGATGATTCTAATGAGTTTAATTATGCTGATTACCATGCTGTAATTAAAATCATTTTTTCATATTAACTTATCGTTGACAAATTCCAAAACTAAATCGTATTATATTTGAACCATCATCTTCAATCAAAAAACGAAAATTATTAACAATTAAATTTACAAAAAATGCAAAAATTATTTACCGTTTTAACCATCGCGTTATTTACAATTGGATTACAAGCTCAGGATACAACGCCTGCTAAGAAAGAAAAAGCTAAAAAAGAATCTTGCTGCAAAAAAACAGATGCAAAAAAAGACAAAAAATGCTGCGCTAAGAAATAATCGCAACATGTATTAATTGAAAAGGCCTCAAATATTTGAGGCCTTTTTGTATGTTTTTTTTGCCACGAATTACACGAATTTTCACGAATTATTTTTTTATAAAATGCTTTAGCATTTTAATTTTAACTTTAAAAATTTGTGGAAATTCGTGTAATTCGTGGCGAAAACTCGTCCAACTTTGTCAAAGTTCTTCCCAAAGAAATCTTTTTAATCCTTTTAATCTGTGGCAAAAAACAAAACTATTTCACTGTTGCAACATTTCCTGTTCTGGTGAGAACTCCCCAGCTTTGGCTTTCTCCTTTTATGGCTCTTCTTAATGCTCTAAATAAAATCACATACATCAATTGTCGGTACACAAATCGCTGCGGAATCAACCATATTAATTTGGTCAGTTTTTCTTTTTCGAAAATAAACGCAATAACACTAACCAGCATATCTACCACCATAAAAGCAATATAATAAATCAATATTTTATGAAGACTGTCAGGATCATTGAAATTCCAGATTAAACTTAAAATAAGAATTAAATCTGCCAAAGGCGCAAAGATTGGTAAAACGATTTGAAAAAGAAGAATATTGGGCAAAGCAACCATTCCTAATCCTTTATACCTTGGATTAAAGCACGCATCTCTGTTTTTAAAAAACGCCTGCATAATACCATAACTCCAGCGGAAACGCTGTTTCATAAATTCTTTCAAACTTTCCGGAGCTTCTGTTATGGCAACTGCTTCAATACAATTTATAATGCGGTAATTGTTTCTTAAAATACGAATCGTCAAATCGCAATCTTCAGCAAGTGTATCGGTTGTAAATCCTCCTGCTTTTTCAATTGCTTCTTTCTTAAAGGCACCAATTGCTCCTGGAACAACCGTAATTCCGTTAATTAAATCAAAAGCCCTGCGGTCAAAATTTTGTGCGGTCGTGTATTCAATACTCTGCCATTTGGTAAGCATTGTATTTTCGTTTCCGACTTTTACATTTCCGGCAATCGCACCAATTTCTTCATTGTTTTTTAATTGAATCCTAAAGCCTTTCATTAATTGCGAAATGGCATCTGTTTTTAACTGCGTATCGGCATCAATGCAAACCACATACTCATTTTGGGTTAATTTAATTCCGTAATTTAAGGCAGATGCTTTTCCTCCGTTTGGTTTGGTATTGATTTTCACTTTTGGATTATTGCCAAAAGCTTCATTTATCATGGCAAAAGTTTTGTCTTTAGATCCATCATCTACAAAAACGATATCAAAATCAGGATAATCCTGGCCTAATAAATTTTCGATTGTTTTTACCGCATTTATTTCTTCATTATAAGCCGGAACAATAATACTCACTTTTGGGACAACTCCGTTTAAAGGTTTATAAACCGGCGGGTATTTGTGATCTTTCCATTTTTTTATGAAAGCCATAATTGCCATTAATGCGATTCGGAAAAACCCCAGAAAAATGGCCACCCAAAATGTAGCCGTAATAAAATTTCCGAACCAATATCCGAAATCAAAAATAAAATTATCGACTGAAATAAACGGCCCTTTTGCTTCTGGCATAATCTCATCTTTGGTTTTACCAAGCAAGTGAGCAACGGTTGTAAACTGAATATGTCTGTCTTTAAAATATTTAATAATTCGAGGCAGGGCTATAACTGTAGCTTCTCTGTTTCCTCCGGCATCGTGAAGCAGAATAATTCCTTTATCGGGATTTGCTTCATATTGTTGTATGGTTCTAATGTAAACAGAATCGGCACTTACGCCTTTTTCCCAATCATTTGGATCGATACTTTCACCAACGGTATAATAATTTTGCGCTTTGCTTAATGCAATTGGTTTCAGTTCGGCTTCTGTTGTGGGCTCGGCATCTGCATTATAAGGCGCTCTAAAAAGAACTGTACTTTTTCCGGTAACGGCTTCGATTAATAATCGGGTCGTTTCCATTTCTTTGGCTGCGCGTTCCGGACTTACCAAAGCAATATTTGGATGCGTAAAAGTATGATTGCCTATTTCATGGCCTTCTTTATAAATTCTTTGCAGCAACGGAATATTATTTTCTCCCTGAATACCAATCACAAAAAATACTGCGGGTACTTTTTCTTTTTTTAAAATATCTAAAATCTGCGGTGTATAGGCCGGATCCGGTCCGTCATCAAAAGTTAAAATAACTTGTTTGTTTACATTTCCAAATTTGCTGATGACGTATTTTGTTGGTAATTCTACATATTTCTGTTCTGTAATAATGTCTTCGTCATTATTGATTTCTAATTCTATTTTTCCCGCTGCAGGAGCTGCAATCACATTTAATATTTCGCCGTCTCCAATATAAGCAGGACTTTCAATTCGGGTATCGACACGTTTCATTACATTAAAATCGAAAGGCTTTTTATTGATGCTTTCGTCTGTTAAGCTGCGCTGATAAAAACTCCACAAACGTTGATCTTCACTTCCTAAACGCCACAAAGCTGTTCCTCCCAAACCATATTCGTCACTAAACCTTATGGTATTAAAATTAGTGGCGGCATCTTCAAAATTAACGACGTGTTTTTTACCATTACTATCTGTATAATTAAAAGAGTTACTATAGCTGTTATTATCAAATTTTATCGTGGCATTATGCTGCTTTGCAATGGCAATTGCCTGATCGTATGTTATGGTTTCTCCTTCTTGTTTTTCCTGCCAGTCGTAACCATAACCGGCAAAACAAAGAATAATTTTCTCTGACGGAATTTCCTGCGCCGTTTTGTCTACGATGCGTTCTATCCATTTCTGACTGCTTACATCTCCCGGAACACTGCCGGCATAATGTTCATCATAAGCCATCAAAAACATATAATCATTGTATTTTGCCAATGCTTTTACATTAAAATCATCGTCTGATGCCATGATGTCCTGCGAAACAAGATATCCAAGCGGATGCAATTTTTCATATAAAGCTTTTTGAAAAGCAATTATAGGTTCATCGCTATTTTCTGTAAACTCTTCAAAATCGATATTTATTCCTTGTAAATCATATTTTTTTAATGCCTTTACAATATCATTAATTAGTCTTTCTCTTTTATTTTTATCATGAAGAATGCGATGAATAAGATCGCCGTCAAATTCACCTTCACCTAAAGATTCATTGATATTGTTGATTAACGGAAGGATTTTTACCTTTCCTTTTTTCATTACTTTCAATGCTGCTGTATCAATTTCTGTTCGCAGTAAATCGGTTTTTGGGTCAATAAAAAACCATTCGGGAACTACCATATTGAGTTTGTCAATATTTTTTTGGAGTGAAAATAAACTCTGTGGATCCCAGTCTACATAAAAAGCTGACCGAATTTCTTCAGTTGTTTTAGGTACAACAGGTTGTTTTCGTAATTTTTCTATTTTCTTTTTTTCTCTTAAGAAATAATCAAACCCTTTAAACTTTTTGAGTTCTTTATCACTTAAGTCTTTTGGTGTAATAGGATTTTCTAAACTATGTCCAGCTCGGCTATTGTTGGCCAAAAGCGGCAATGGCGGTTTTAATCCTCTTTTTAAAGTGATAAAGAAAATGGGAACCATTAAAATAAGAAGAAACAAAATAAGCCTGCTTGACCATTGAAATGTTTTCCAGCGTTTTTGGGTAACCGTCTGAAATATTTGTTTTTTATCATCCATATACTTTACTTTTTTAGATAAATGCTATTAAAAGATAAATCAAAACATAATTTGTAAATCCTGAAGATTTAGACAACTTGATAAAATTCTGTTTTACTTTTATGAAATATTTATCTTACAAATGTAGTTTAATTTAGATACAAAACTAGTGTTGATAAATGAAGATAAAATTAGCAGACTAAATATTTCCGGAAGCAGAAACTATAGAATAAAATTACGAAAGAAAAGGTTCAAAAAAACAACGAAACACAACAAAACTTACTGATTAGCAAATAAATACAAAAAAAGACCTCAATTGCTTGAGGTCTTTCTATATGTTTGTTTTTGCCACAGATTAAAAGGATTAAAAAGATTTCAGTTTCATGAACTTTGACAAAGTTTTAAACTTTGTCAAAGTTTATGTATAGAAAAAATCAGTGTTAATCCTTTTAATCTGTGGCAAAAGATTTATTTCAATCTAACGCTCCATTCAAAATCCATTTCAGAAACCTGAACGCCTTCTTCATTAGTTCCTATAGATTTCATCCAAAAGGTTTGTCCCTCGCCTGTTGCGATTGTCTGCTGAATGGCTTCGGCAATTAAATGTCCGTCGTTGCATACAAAAGTTATTCTTCCGGTTGCTTTTTTGGTGAAGTTCCCTTTATTATTAGCGACAAGCATTGAGATTTTTTTACCGCTTTGCTGAATTTGTGAAATAACCAAAGCGCCTGTTGTTAACTCAGCAGCCATTGCCTGAACAGCGAAATACATTGAATTAAAAGGGTTTTGATTTATCCAGCGGTGTTTTACACTTACTACACATCTGTCTTTATCGATTGCTTTTACACGTACGCCGCAAAAGTATGCCGACGGTAATTTGAATAATACAAATTTGTTAAGTTTAGATACAGATATTGCCATTTGATATATTTTTTATGTAAAAATACAAAAAAACTATGCACGCACAATAAATTGATATTACTTTCTAAAACCATCAGTAAAATCAATACTTAACAATGATTTTCAATTATTTATGATTCAAAAACTTATTTTGTATTTGTTAATATTTTGTTAATATTTGGTACTATGCAAAACAAGATACTGTCTTTTAGATATATATTTGCATAAGAAATTACTATATGCTTTTAATCATTCAATCAAAACCACTCATCATGGAAAAATCATCAGAAAAGAATACTTCGGCATTCGCACATTTAAGTACATTAAGTCAATACATTATTCCGTTTGGAAATTATATTTTTCCAATCATCATTTGGTCAAGTTATAAAGACAAATCGGAGTTTGTAGATCATCACGGAAAACAAGCTTTGAACTTTCAGTTAAGTTTATTGCTTTACACGTTAATCTTAGCTTTAATCGCAATTCCGGTTTTTGTTACGGTTTTTTTACAGAACCTTCCAATCGAAGCTGTTTTTAATGACAATGAAGATTTCTACATCAGAAATTTCAATTTTGAAGGAAACATTGGCCTTTTAAGTATTGGAGCTACGGCAGTAGTACTTTTTGGACTTTTAAAATTTGTTGAATTCTTTTTAGTGATTTATGCTTCTATAAAAGCTTCAAACGGAGAATTATACAAATATCCGCTTACGATTTCTTTTATAAAGTAACACTTCGACTTCGCTCAGTGTGACAAAAGATTAAAGGTTATAGCACAAAAACAATCAATCATCAATCAATTATCATCAATCAAAAAACGAATTGTTCAATCTAAAAAAAACAAAATGAAATTATGAACATTGAAAACACAAAAGCACAGATGCGCAAAGGTGTTCTTGAGTTTTGCATCTTATCTGTTCTAAAAGAAAAAGACGCATATACATCTGAAATATTAGACACTTTAAAAAACGCAAAATTACTAGTTGTTGAGGGAACAGTTTATCCGCTTTTAACTAGATTGAAAAACGACGGTTTACTAAATTATCGATGGGAAGAATCGACATCTGGACCACCTAGAAAATATTACGGATTAACCGAAATAGGGCAAACATTTTTAAACGAACTTAGCGGTACCTGGACTGAATTGTCTGACGCCGTAAAACTAATCACCAATCAAAATCAATAAGTCATGAACAAAACAGTAAATATTAACTTAGGCGGTATGTTTTTTCACATCGATGAAGATGCATATTTAAAATTGACACGCTATTTTGACGCTATAAAAAGATCACTTAACAACTCGTCTGGACAGGATGAAATTATTAAAGATATCGAAATGCGTGTTTCTGAATTATTAACAGAAAAACAAAAAAGCGAGAAACATGTTGTTGGACTGAAAGACGTTGACGAAGTGATTGCGGTGATGGGACAACCAGAAGACTATATCATTGACGAGGAAGAAAAATCAAATCAGTCTTTTAATAATTATAGTGGAAGAAGTCACAAAAAATTATACCGTGACAAAGAAAATGGTATGATTGGCGGTGTTGCAACTGGTTTGGCTCACTATTTTGGAATTGACGCTGTATGGATCAAAATCGTATTCTTAATCTTTGTTTTTGCAGGTTTTGGAACTGGAATTTTAGCTTATTTCGTTCTTTGGATTGTAACGCCTGAGGCTGTTACAACTTCTGAAAAGCTAGAAATGACAGGTGAACCGGTTACGATTTCGAACATTGAAAAAAAAGTTCGTGAAGAGATAGATTCATTATCTGATAAATTTAAAAATGCAGATTATGATAAAATGGGAAACCAGGTAAAGTCGGGAGCTGAGAGAATAAGTAGTTCATTTGGAGACTTTATCATCACGGTTTTTAAAATCTTCGCTAAGTTTTTAGGAGTAGTTTTAATCATGTCTGGTATTACAGTTTTAATCATGTTGTTGATTGGTGTATTTACTTTAGGAACTAATGCTTTTGTTGAATTTCCTTGGCAAAACTTTATAGAAGCCGGAAACTTTACAGAATATCCTATTTGGTCTTTTGGTTTATTAATGCTTTTTGTATTTGGGATTCCGTTTTTCTTCTTAACATTATTAGGATTTAAATTGTTGTCTCCAAACTTAAAATCAATTGGTAACATTACAAAATATACTTTATTAGCTGTATGGATTATCGCTCTTGCAATCGCAATTAGTTTTGGAATTAAACAGGCTACAGAAATCTCTCGCGACAATAAAGTGGTAGAAAAGAAAATAATTGCCATTACTCCAAAAGATACTTTGTATGTAAAATTTAGATACAATGACTATTATGCAAAAGATTTATATCGTCACGGAGATTTTCAATTTGTACAGGATTCAGCCGGAAATGATTTAATTTATTCAACAGATGTACGTTTACATGTTTTACGTACTGATGAAGCTTCTCCTTATATTCAGATAGAAAAAAGCGCCAGAGGAAATTCATTAACTAACGCTAAAAAAAGAGCAGAAAAAATCAATTTTAAATACCAGGTTAATGGAAATCGTTTAATTTTGGATAATTATTTTCTGACAGATGTTAAAAACAAATTCAGAGGCCAGGAAGTAGACGTGTTCTTATATTTACCAGAAGGTCAATTATTTAAACCAGATGCATCAATACAGGAATATGATGATACTGATGATAATTTCTTTAACTTACACTTTAGCGGGAATTACAACTATAAAGTAGAAGGTTCAAAAATTAAATGTTTGAACTGTCCTGCAGATGAAATGGACGATGAAGATCATGACGGAGATTATAATGAAGATTACAACGAAGAAAATCATATTGAAAAAGATACTGTAAACGAAGTTTCTATTAAAGTAAATGGTAAAGAAATTTTAAACGGTAAAAAAACTAACGGAAAGCTAACCACTGATAAAAACGGAGTTATAATTAAAATTAACTAAGCCATGATAAAAATAATCATTCATATTACGAAATTTGTTATTGCCACAATTACCGCTTTATTGTTTGCTTCATGCAATAACTTAAACCTGAACACAATTGAAGGCAGCGGGAATGTAACCACTGAAAAAAGAATTGTTCAGGGAGATTTTAAAAACATCGAAGTAAGCAATGCAATAGATTTAGTTATTCAGCAATCTGATTCGGTAGACATTACTGTTGAAGCTGATGATAATCTACAGAAAGAAATCATTACAAAAGTTGAAAACGGAACTTTGATCATTGAATGCAAATTCTCTTCTTTCCGTAATGTAACTCAGAAAAAAGTAACAGTAAAAATGCCTCATGTTAACAGAGTTGAGGCATCGAGCGCTGCGAGTGTGTTAAGTAAAAATACACTTCAGGGAGAAAACATAGAGTTAGAAACTTCAAGTGCAGCGTCAATGCATGTAGATGTAGAGTCTGATAATATTTCTTGTAATTCAAGCAGCGGAAGCTCAATTGGCATTAAAGGAAAAGCATTAAAAGTACAGACTTCAGCGTCAAGCGGATCTTCAATCGAAGCTGGAAAATTATTAGCAAATGATGTTGATGCCGATGTTTCGAGCGGAGCAGTAATAAACGTTCATCCTATTTTAAAATTAAAAGCACAAGCGAGCAGCGGCGGAAACATTAACTATAACAATGTTCCTAAGACTATCGAGAAAACAGCAAGTTCTGGAGGAAGCGTTAGTCAAAGCTAACATTTTTAAACTGTTAAATATAAAAGAAATCATTCATCTAAAGTGGATGATTTTTTTATATTTGCCAAAATCAAATCTAGAATAAATGAAAAAAAATACAGCCCTGTTCCTACTGCTTTTGGTTACAACATTAACTTTTGCTCAAAAGAGAGAAAAAGTGAAAGGATCTAAAATTGTAACTACCTCTATTAAAGACGTAGGAAGTTTTGATGCTCTTGAAGCCGATGATAATATTGAAGTTTATCTTGAAAAAGGAGAGAAAAACGAAATCAAAATTGAAGCCGATGATAATCTTCATGAAATCATTGGGATGGATTTAAGAGATAAAACGCTTCGTTTATACACATCAAAAGAAAGTACGATTTTCAAAAAGCTTTCTGTAAAAATTACTTATACGAGCTCATTAACGAAAGTAATTGCAAAAAATGAAGCAAAAATTTATGCTATTCAGGAAGTTCAGTTAGATGATATCACTTTTAGCTGTTTTGATTATTCCAGATTATTTTTGAATGTCAATTCAAAAAAATTCAACTTAATTGCTGATGACAAATCAAAAACAGAATTGAACTTAAAAGCCGACGATGGAAGTTTACAATTGAGTAAAAGTGCTTCTATTAAAACTTTGGTTTCTGCTATTAAATTTAAATGTGATTTGTACCAAAAAGCAAATGCAGCTATTGAAGGAATTGCTGAAAAAGCTACTATTCGTTTAGATAATAATTCGGTTTTCACCGGAACAAAATTTACTTTGAAAGAGGCTAATGTAACTGCTGAGAATAATTCTGTTGGAAGCATTTTAGCCGAAACCACTGTTTCTATTGCCGTTGGAGATAAAGCAGAATTATCTTTATTCGGAAATCCAAAAATTGAATTAACTCGTTTCTCTGAAGAAGCAAAGCTGATTAAGAAGATTAAATAATTTGTTTCAGGTTTTTCTTGTTTCAGGTTTCAAGTTGAAATTAGGAACGTTAATTATAAAAGAAAATCCCGGTCTAAAATTTTAGACCGGGATTTTTTATTGTTGTTTTACACGTTCCAATAACTTGAAACATGAAACCTGAAACTTTTAACTTACTCCTTAGAAGCTAAATAACGTTCTGCGTCAAGTGCAGCCATACAACCTGTACCTGCAGCAGTAATTGCCTGACGGTAAACGTGGTCTGCAGCATCTCCGGCAACGAAAACACCTGCTACATTTGTATTAGAAGTTCCTGGTGTATTTATGATATAACCTGTTTCGTCAAGAGTGATGTAATCTTTAAAGATATCTGTGTTTGGTTTGTGACCAATTGCTACGAAAAATCCGGTTGCAGGAATTTCAATCACTTCTCCAGTTGTTTTATTTAAAGCTTTAATAGCGTGAACTACATTTGAATCTCCTAAAACTTCAACAGTATCGTGGTTCATTAAAATCTCGATATTTTCTGTTTTACGAACGCGTTCTTCCATAATTTTTGAAGCTCTGAATTTCTCGCTTCTTACCAACATCGTTACTTTTTTACAAAGTTTAGATAAGTAATGTGCTTCTTCACAAGCAGAATCTCCTGCTCCAACAATTACAACTTCTTGGTTACGGTAGAAAAATCCGTCGCAGACAGCGCAGGCAGAAACTCCGCCACCCATATTTAAATAGTGCTGCTCTGATGGTAATCCTAGATATTTAGCTGTAGCACCTGTAGAAATAATAACAGTTTCACAGTGCAATTCGATTGAATCGTTAATCCAAACTTTATGAATATCTCCAGAAAAATCAACCTTTGTAGCCCAGCCATCACGGATATCAGCTCCGAAACGTTTTGCTTGTTCTTGTAACTGAACCATCATTTCTGGTCCTGTAACACCATCAACATAACCAGGGAAATTTTCTACTTCATTAGTCGTTGTCAATTGACCTCCAGGCTGCATACCTTGATATAAAACCGGATTCATGTTTGCTCTGGCTGCGTAAATTGCTGCAGTATAACCTGCAGGGCCAGAACCTATAATAAGGCATTTAATTTTTTCGATTGTATCTGACATAATGTGTATTGTTTTTTTGTGATGCAAATGTAAACTTTATTATAAAAAATAACACCGAAAATAAATCTGAAATAGCTATGTTAAAATAAGTTTTATTTATTTTCATTTTTTCCTTTTGTAAACGAATTTTATTTATATCTTTGCATCCGCTTTCGGGCACTACAATAAATACATCTTCGGGGTGTAGCGTAGCCCGGTTATCGCGCCTGCTTTGGGAGCAGGAGGCCGCAGGTTCGAATCCTGCCACCCCGACCAAAAGTCTTTTCATTTTACTTGGAAAGACTTTTTTTTTGCAATAAACTGAAAATTGAAATCATAAAATTGAAAAGTTATCGCGTCCCGATTGAAAATCGGGAAGGCCGCAGGTTCGAATCCTGCCACCCCGACAAAAGTCTTTTCATTTTACTTGGAAAGACTTTTTTTTGCAATAAACTGAAAATTGAAATCATAAAATTGAAAAGTTATCGCGTCCCGATTGAAAATCGGGAAGGCCGCAGGTTCGAATCCTGCCACCCCGACAAAAGTCTTTTCATTTTACTTGGAAAGACTTTTTTTTTTGCAATAAACTGAAAATTGAAATCATAAAATTGAAAAGTTATCGCGTCCCGATTGAAAATCGGGAAGGCCGCAGGTTCTCCCGAAAGCTTTCGGGACTGCCACCCCGACCAAAAGTCTTTTCATTTACTTGGAAAGACTTTTTTTTTGCAATAAACTGAAATATAAAATCAATCAACACTATAAATTTCCAAAATTTATCTCATTTGCGACATAGCCCGTGGTTTCAACCACGGGAAACGTATCGTGATTATTCATGCGTCCCCGTGGTTGAAACCTCGCGGGCTATGTTAAAAACAAAAACCTCTGAATGACGATTGTCTTCAGAGGTTTTGTTTTTTTTTAATATGTAATCTTATTTACTTCCCATATCAATATAAGCAGGATACGATTCACGATTAGGCAAATTAAATTCTTCATCGAAAGGCTGCGTACCTTCACCATTATTGTATAATGCCACACGTTTTACACCAGTTGCTGTGCTTCCGCCAATACCATTAATAACATTTTGAATATTTCCCGGGCCGGCAAAACGAGTAATACACATTTTCTCCAATTTCACATTTGGACTATTAGGCGCTTCAAAACCATTTTTCTTATTCACTTTGCCATCAGTTCCTGTAAAAACTGCATAAGATCCCATTCCTATACTATGATAATCTTTTACAGTATTGGCTATTTTAAATGCTGCATAACCATCAACTTTACCTCCTTGACTGCTCCAGCTTGCTTGATTTGGAGCATCATATGGCGGTTCGTTTTGGAAGAAATAAGTTCTGCCGCGTTCTCCTAACCATAAGACTTCATATTCTTGAAAATGCTCTGTAAACAGCGCATAAAGTGTAACATCATTACCTGTAACAATAAGTCCGTTTTTACATCTGTCTCTTGTCCATCGCAAATCTCCGCCTTTCTGCGACCCGTGATCAGCACGCCACAACCAGAAATGGTCACCCACCACATTACTGCTGCTTATTTGCATAGCAGTATGTATCTGAATATTTTTTGACTGAACCCCGCCCACTCTACAAGTAATATCTGATAGTAATATAGGATTTGCAGAATGGTCTGCTTTTGCACCTTCTTCACCAATTCTAACCTGATACGTTGTACTATTAAATGAATCCGTAAGAAGTCCGGCAATGATAATTCCGTCCTTGTCATCGGCATAAATACATCCCCAAGTATTTTTCTCAGTAGGTTCTAATGTTACTGAAGCTATACCAGCACCAAGAAGAATTGCATCTTTTCTATTTACCTGAATAGGCGCATTCAATGCATAATGTCCCGGAGTGAAAAATATATTTTTACCTGCTTTTAACGCATTATTAATTTCTACATCGGTGTCACCTTCTTTAGCAACATACCAATCAATAAGTAAATCCTGAACTTTTCCTTTACCCATGTCTGTTGACGACCATGAAACACCTACTCTGTCTTTTTGCCATGCCGGAACAAATACTTTGTATTCACCATCATTATCAATAAAAAGAAAAGGTTTTTCTCTTATAATACGTGTAGTAGGAATTGGAGAATTGGTATCATCTGCTTGCGGAGGATTAACACAGCCTTGCCAAACCATATTATAAGAGCCTCCCATAGCTCCCGAACCGGAAGGAAAAATAGCATTTCTGGTGTACCATTGCTGCTGTCCGCCCCAGTTTGGTCTGTTTGATGTATAATGAGTATCGGCAATAAAACCACCACTTCCCCAAAAATTGGTATTCCCAATATCTGAAATATATTTCGAAGTACTTTCAATCAGCATTCTTCGTGCACTGGTGGATTGAGAAACCGTCCATGCAAAATCCCGCATTACTTCTACATTTTCTACAGAACGCCAAAATGTACAGGTAGCATTTGCTCCGCCAGAAAGGTGAGGTCTTGTAAAAATAGAACCCAATTTAACATCTGATGGCACTTTGCCCAAACCTCCAATATGAGAGTAGAATCCTAATTCTATTGAATTGGCTTCTGCCGATGATGCAGATCCCGACCCGCCTGAATCATAAGTTTGTCCATCAACATTTGCTTTTAAATAATACGCCTGACGTTTTGTTGTCCACTCGCCATTTGCTCCGCCCAGACCAATAGCACTAAATTGCGAATTAATATCAATTCGTGCCGTTTCTGCTTTTTCATATTTTCTATCGTAGAAATACATATTACTTCCAAAAATTTGGTTCTCCAGCGAAACTATGATTGTTATATCGTTACGAGTTATTTTATAATAGTTCTCGTATTTATTTTTATTTGGTTTATTATCTGTAAAGGTTAATTTAGAAGTTGAGCTCACAGAAACAAAATTAGACGCTAAACGACTGCCTCCTCTTGAGATCAGATAATTTCCCGAAGAGCCAAATGCCGGCCAAGATAATGTTATGCTATGTTTTTTCTTATTGTAAACAATTTTGCCTTCTATCTTATTTCCCTGCTTTTCATCAGATGAATTAGACGTTGCAAAACTGCATAGAATCAGCATAAACGCAAATGCAGTAAATACTGAGGTTAACTTTTTAATCATAAAAATTGTTTTTGGTTTAATAGTTTTTTAGGGATTCTAAAATAGTCATAATCTTTAACCTTTATCTTTCAATTTTCTTATCAAAAACTATACAACGGCGCCAAATATGCCTTTTAATAACATAAATAAACCGTATACGATATTCTCATTTTTCCATAATAGATTTTTTTTGCGCCCAATAGAAATTAGAAAATGAAAATAATAATACTCTATATTGCTCTAGCTTTTTCTGCAACGGTTACAGCACAAGAAAATTCAACTGATACAGATCCCGGCACTGAAAACGATCAGTATATCTTATATAAAGAAAATGCTCACGCTTCTTATTATCATGATAAATTTAACGGAAGAAAAACAGCAAGCGGTGCAAGATTCAACAATGATGATTTGACTGCTGCGCATAAAAAAGTTCCTTTTGGCACAAAACTTAGGGTAACAAACGAAAAAAATAACAAATGCGTTATAGTAGTAGTTACAGACAGAGGACCTTTTATTAAAGGAAGAGAAATTGACTTAAGCAAAACAGCTTTTATGAACATTGCTTCAAATATAAAAAGCGGCTTAGTTTATGTAAAAATTGAGATTATAAAATAAAAATCCTGTTCATTATTTTTTATTATTAATATTTTAGAAAAGAAAAAACAGAATGAGATCATTTCTACAAAGTAAATTTTAAATTCGTTCACTTTTACTGCAAAACAACTTTCATCATGACCAAAATCTGGTCTGTAATTCTGCTCAAAACTTAAATTAATTTCTGCCGAACACGCACGAAACAACGATTAAGCGAAGTTTCACAAATGTTAACAAAATAGATTTTCAAAAACCATAAATAATTGTATTTTTACGGTTCAAAATTCAGAAAATAAATGGGCAAAATCATTGCGATTGCTAATCAAAAAGGAGGCGTTGGAAAAACTACAACATCTGTAAATCTTGCAGCCTCATTAGGTGTTTTAGAGAAAAAAGTATTATTGATCGATGCTGATCCTCAGGCTAATGCTACATCTGGCCTTGGAATTGACGTAGAATCTGTTGAACTTGGAACTTACCAAATTCTTGAACATACAATAACACCAAAAGAAGCCATTTTAAAATGTTCAGCTCCAAATGTTGACGTGATCCCTGCTCACATTGACCTTGTTGCTATCGAAATCGAATTGGTTGACAAAGAAAATCGTGAGTATATGCTTAAAAAAGCATTAGAAGAAGCAAAAGAAGAATATGATTTTATCATTATCGACTGTGCGCCTTCATTAGGTTTATTAACCTTGAATGCTTTAACAGCTGCCGACTCAGTAGTAATTCCAATTCAATGTGAATATTTTGCACTTGAAGGATTAGGAAAATTATTGAACACAATTAAAAGTATTCAAAAAATTCACAACCCTGATCTAGACATCGAAGGATTATTACTTACAATGTATGATTCAAGATTACGTTTATCCAATCAGGTAGTTGAAGAAGTTCAAAAACACTTTAACGATATGGTTTTTGACACCGTTATTCAGCGAAATGTTAAATTAAGTGAGGCACCAAGTTTTGGAGAAAGTATCATTAATTATGATGCTACAAGTAAAGGTGCGGTTAATTACATTAATTTAGCTCAAGAAATTATAAAGAAAAACAGTAAATAGTTTTTATGACAAAAGCAATTAAAAAACAAGCCTTAGGAAGAGGATTATCAGCGTTATTAAAAGATCCGGAAAACGACATTACATCAGTAGAAGACAAAAATGCTGATAAGGTTGTTGGAAATATTATTGAGCTTGAAATAAGTGCTATCGAAATAAATCCGTTTCAGCCTAGAAGCAATTTTAATGAAGAATCATTACGCGAATTAGCCACTTCTATTAAAGAACTTGGTGTAATTCAACCTATTACTGTTCGAAAATTAGACTTTAATAAATACCAGTTAATTTCCGGAGAACGTCGTTTACGTGCTTCAACTTTAGTTGGCTTAACTCATGTTCCGGCTTACATTCGTATTGCCAATGACAATGAGTCCCTTGTTATGGCATTGGTTGAAAACATTCAGCGTCATGACTTAGACCCAATCGAGATCGCACTTTCTTACCAGCGTTTAATTGACGAAATTCAATTAACACAAGAGCAAATGAGCGAGCGCGTTGGAAAAAAACGTTCTACAATTGCCAATTATTTACGTCTTTTAAAACTGGATCCAATTATTCAAACTGGTATTCGCGATGGTTTCATTAGTATGGGACACGGTCGTGCTATCATTAATATTGAAGATTTAGACGTTCAGACTGATATTTACCAAAAAATCGTAAGTCAAAATTTATCTGTTCGTGAAACTGAAGCCTTAGTTAAAAATTATCACGAAGGTCAGCAGCCAAAAGCAGAAGGAAAACCTAAAGCTGAATCTTCGTTTGTGGTTAGAGAAACACAAAAAAATACTTTCAATGATTATTTTGGTTCGAAAGTTGATATAAAAGTCGCTGGTAACGGAAAAGGAAAAATCACAATTCCTTTTAATTCTGAAGCCGACTTTAATCGAATTATAAAATTAATAAACGGATAGTGAATAAAATTGTCCCCATAAGTCTATTGTTCTTTCTCATAGGAACCGTTTCTCTTTTTGCCCAGGTAAAAAAAGACACGGTTTTAGTCGTTAAAGACACAACTGCATTAATAGAAATAGATCCGCTTACACCTGCAAAAGCAGCTTTTTATTCGGCTATTTTACCTGGTTTGGGTCAGGTATACAATAAAAAATACTGGAAAGTTCCGCTTGTTTACGGAGCAATTGGTACAAGTTTATACTTTTATATTGATAACAATAAAAAATATCATGATTATCGTGATGCCTACAAGCGAAGATTAGAAGGCTATAATGATGATAAATATCAATTTCTTGACGAAAGCAGACTTATTGCCGGTCAGAAATTTTATCAGCGAAACAGAGATTTATCTGCCTTATTTGTTGTTGGTTTTTATGTTTTAAATATCATCGATGCCAATGTTGATGCGGCTTTGATTCAATTTAATGTAAACGAAAGACTATCACTTCGTCCAGAAATTTATCCCGCCGATGTAACATTTAAACCAAACGTTGGACTAACTTTTAATTATCGTTTTTAAATAGTTTCTCTATTTAAAACTTACAAATACATACAAAATGAAAATTGCGCTTTTAGGATACGGAAAAATGGGTAAAGTAATCGAACGAATTGCTTTAGAAAGAGGTCATGAAATTGTTTTAAAGAAAGACGAATTCAATACATACGACGGACTTTCGACTGCAGATGTTGCGATTGACTTTAGCGTTCCGTCAGCGGCAGTCGACAATATTTCTGCATCTTTTAATGCTAATGTTCCTGTAGTTTCCGGAACAACAGGATGGCTGGAACATTACGATGAAATGATTGCTCTTTGCAACGAGAAAAAAGGAGGTTTTATCTCCAGTTCAAATTTCAGTTTGGGAGTAAATATTTTCTTTGGATTAAATGAATATTTAGCCAAAATCATGAATCAATTTGATTCTTATAAAGTTACGATGGAAGAAATTCACCACATTCACAAATTGGATGCTCCAAGCGGAACTGCGATTTCTTTAGCACAAGGCGTTATTCAAAACAGTGACTATTCTAACTGGACTTTAGACGAAGCAAAAAAAGGTGAAATTCATATTGAAGCTAAAAGAATTGGAGAAGTTCCGGGTACACATACCGTAAACTACGATTCTGCTATTGACAGCATTGAAATCAAACATACTGCTCATAATCGTGAAGGTTTTGCCCTTGGCGCTGTTATCGCTGCAGAATGGCTTGCCGGAAAACAGGGAATTTTCACTATGAAAGATGTATTAAACTTACAATAAATTGATAAAATTCTGGATTAAACAAATATTCAATCCCGAATTTGAAACTTAAAATACTATATTATGACACTTTACTCTTGGTTCGTATTTTTCTTAGCTGTTCAGATTATTCATTTCATTGGTACTTGGAAATTGTATCAGGCAGCAGGAAGAAAAAGCTGGGAAGCGGCAATTCCGGTATATAATTCAATTGTTTTAATGAAAATTATCGGCCGACCAACCTGGTGGACATTATTACTTTTCATTCCAATTATCAACTTGATTATGTTTCCGGTTGTTTGGGTTGAAACACTTAGAACCTTTGGTAAAAAATCAACTTTAGATACTATTTTAGGGATCTTTACTCTTGGCTTTTATATCTACTATGTAAATTACACACAGAAATTAGAATATAACGCTGACAGAAAATTAACTCCTGAAAACAAAACAGCTGATACGGTAAGTTCTTTGCTTTTTGCAATTATAGTTGCAACTTTAGTACATACTTATGTTATTCAGCCTTATACAATCCCAACTTCTTCTTTAGAGAAATCATTATTAATTGGAGATTTCTTATTTGTAAGTAAAGTAAATTATGGCCCCAGAGTTCCTATGACAACGGTTGCATTACCAATGGTTCATGACTCTATTCCATTAACAAAAAGAAAATCATATTTAAGCTGGCCTCAGTTACCTTATTTCAGACTTCCTGCTTTTGAGCAAATAAAAAGAAATGATATTGTAGTATTCAACTGGCCGGTTGATACGGTACATTATTTTTATGAGCCAAAAGGAAGACCGGGCGTTATTAAGCCAATCGATAAGAAATCAAACTATGTAAAAAGATGTGTTGGTATTCCTGGCGACAGTTTATCAATTAAAGACGGATTTGTTTTCATTAACGGAAAAAAACTTATTTTACCGGAAAGAGCAAAACCTCAATATTCTTATTCTGTAGCTTTAGATGGAAAAACATCTATTGATTTTGAATCTTTATTTAAAGAATTAGACATTACAGATCCTGCAGGTTTTAGAACTGAAAAAAGGGATACGCTTTATTTTAGAGCTTTAACCGAAGCAAGTGCTGAACGTTTGAAAAATACTCCGGGCGTTACTGCTGTAAAAAGAGAAATTGACAAAGGAAATGACAATGCGATTTTCCCACATATCAACAAATGGAATCAGGATAATTTTGGTCCAATTTATATTCCTGAAGCTGGTAAAACAGTTGCTTTAACTAATACATCTCTTCCATTTTATAAAGAAATCATCACTAATTATGAAGGAAATACTTTAGAATTAAGTGGTTCTAAATTTATCATAAACGGTAAAGAAACTAACACTTATACCTTCAAACAAAATTACTATTGGATGATGGGAGACAATCGTCACAATTCTGAAGATAGTCGTTATTGGGGTTACGTTCCTGAAAATCATATCGTAGGAAAACCGGTTTTCATCTGGATGAGCTGGGATACTAACGGAAAAGGTATCAACAAAATTCGCTGGAGCAGAGTTTTCACTACTGTTGACGGCGAAGGACAACCGCAATCTTATTTCAAATATTTCCTAATTATTCTTGCACTATACTTTGTTGGAGAATTCTTCTGGAGAAAAAGAAAACAGAATAAAGCATAAAAAATAAAAAATGTTATTTTTGCTTCAGGTTTCAGGTTTCAGGTTCTTTGCGAACGTGAAACTTGAAACCTGAAACTTTTAAAACAAAAATCAAATGAATTCCTTATTACTTCCTACATATTTTCCATCCATTAGCCATTTTGCAGTTATGGCTCAATCTGAGAATATAACTTTTGAAATGGAAGATAATTTTCAAAAGCAGACCAATAGGAACAGAACTTATATCTATAGCCCCAACGGAATTCAATTATTAAACATTCCTGTTAAGCATTCTAAATCTGCACATCAAAAAACAAAAGATGTATTGATCGAAAACGAATTTGACTGGCAGAAACAGCATTTTAAATCCTTAGAAGCAGCTTATAGAAGTTCGCCGTTCTTTGAGTATTTTGAAGATGATATCGTGCCCATTTTCGAAAAGAAACACACTTTCCTGATGGATTTAAATATGGAAGTTTTTGATACCGTTACAAAGTGTTTACGAATGAAACTGGAATTTGGTAAAACAGCTGAATATTTTCATGAAGTTGAAAATGTTTCAGATTTCAGATATTTAGCAAACGGAAAAAAAGATCAAAATTCTTTCGAAAAATATACTCAGGTTTTTGATGACAAACATGGTTTTATCAACAATTTAAGTGTTTTGGATTTACTTTTTAACGAAGGTAAGTTTGCAATGGATTATTTAAAAACCCAGAAAATAATCTAAAATTGATCTATCGAAAGTCTGGTCATTATTGGGTAATGATCGGAATTTTCGAAATCAGAAAAGCTTTCAAACTGCTTTACTTTCATTTTAGTATCGGTAAAAATATAATCAATTCGGGCTGGGTAATACTTAAACTTATAAGTCGCTCCAAAGCCTTCTCCTGCTTCTTCAAAAGCATCTTTAAGTTTTCCCTTAATATTTCGGTAAACGTATGAAAACGGGCTGTTATTCATGTCTCCACAAATAATAATTGGGTATTTGCATTTCTTTATATGCTCCTTAAAAATTTCAGCCTGCTCCTGCTGCTGCGTAAACCCTTTACTGATTCGGGCATAAATACGCTGTGATTTCTGTTGGTTTACCTTATCAATATCATCAGAAATCTCACTTACGTCAGGAGAAATTTTAATAGACTGCAGATGCATATTATAAACACGAATAATATCTTTCCCGCGTTTAATATCAGCATAAACTACATTATTATCTGATTTAGGAAAAATGATGTTTCCTTCGTCAATAATAGGAAATTTAGAAAAAATGGCCTGACCTGTCTTAACCTGGTTTCCTTCAATAAAAATATAGCGGTGCGGATACACTTTTAAATCTAAATGCGCCGAGTTTGAATATTCCTGAACACATAAAATATCCGGATCTTTTTCATCTATAAATGTTTTAATGTTTTCTGGAATATCATCGCGATCCAGCCATTTAAAAACATTAAAAAGGCGCACATTATAACTCATTACAGAGAAATCCCTTTCGTCCTTTACATATTCTTTAGCAGAGAATTTATAGAATTTGCTGATAAAGGTAATTCCAGTAAGCAAAACCAAACCAGATAAAATAAGGCGTTTTTTGAACTGAATTGCCCAATATAAAAAGAAGAGTCCATTTGCTACAAAAAAGGCCGGCATGAACAAAGTAAGCACCGATAAAAGCGGAAAGCTCTTAGGTGCTAAAAACGGCAAAATATAGACACTAAATGTGAGCACAGTCAGTACTATATTCAAAAAGAACATTATTTTATTAAACCACGAAAGGTTTTTCATATTTTCTTGCTAAGGATTATTTTCCTGCTTTAAATAAAAACTCTTTTTCTTCTTTTGTCAGGCAGTCGTATCCCGACTGGCTGATTTTATCTAAAATCTCATCAATTTGCTGCTGCGTTTTGTCTTTTGTAACAATTCTTGATGTCGCTTTTTCTGTAGGTTTTTTGTAATTTTTATGAACTTTTGTAAATGGGGTCGTTGGGGATTTTCTAAAAAGATTAGCAAAGAAATCTAATATTCTGGAAACAATAATACTTAAGTCAGTACCGCTTTGAAGCAGTTTAATAAAGATGAAACCGAAAAATGCTCCGGCTAAATGCGAAATATGTCCGCCCATATTTTCAAGGCGCAGCTGCATTAAATCTAAAAGTAAAATTACACCTGTAATATGCCAAAGCTTGACATTTCCAAAAAGAAATAACCTAACATTCATTAAAGGTTGATAAGTTGTTGCAGCAACTAAAATTGCCATAATAGCGGCCGATGCGCCAACTATTGAAGCAGAAGTTCCTAAAACGTAAAAACTTAAAGCAAAAACAATTCCTGAAAAAATTGCGCCTAAAATATATAATCCTAAGTATTGTTTTTGAGTAAAGAAGGTCAGGAATAAATTGCTTGCAAAGTTTAAAACCATCATATTAAACAACAAATGCAAAAATCCGAAATGAAAAAATGCATACGTTAAAAATGTCCAGGGCTTAAACATGAAAACCTGAGGATCTGATGATAATGCAAGCCAATTTGGAAAAACAAACTGACCGGTAGAAAACTGATAGAAAAAAATTAGGGAAATAAGAAAACAGGCGATGTTCCAATAAATAACCTGCATCGCAATGCCGCCCAATTTATATTGAAGTTTTAAATCGTCAAGAATATTCATAAAGTCTTCTTTTGGTTTTTAAATTTAATCAATTAAAGTTAAAAATTAATTCCATCGATTGTTATTAAACTGATTTTTTTTCCAGTACCACATAATCAAAAATCCAAACAAAGCTCCACCAATATGAGCATAATGAGCTATTCCAGAATCTATTCCCATAAAAGAACTTCCAAAAATCCCAAAAAAACCATCAAATAAAAGCATATAAATTGGTACAAAATATTTCGCCTTTATCGGAATAGGTATAAACAAAATTCCAAGTTCTGCATTAGGAAACATAAAAGTAAATGCTACCAGTAAACCGTAAATAGCACCAGATGCACCTACAACAGTTCCCAAATAGGCATTCGTGAAATGCTTAAATTCTGAAGCTGTCAAAATCTGCTCCCATCTTGTATCTATTCTTCCACTATTTAATAGATTAAGAATATCAGCTTTTTGATAACCATTTGCCAATAAAATATTTAAACTATCCTGATAAAAATAATAATTAACAGCAAAATTTACTAAAGCAGCTCCCAGTCCGCAAGAGATATAGAAAAACAAAAACTTCTTTGCTCCCCAAAAATGCTCTAATGTTGACCCAAATGAATACAATGCAAACATATTGAATGCAATATGAGCAAATCCGCCATGCATAAACATATGTGTTATAGGCTGCCAAACTTTAAATCCCGGGTTTTCCGGAAAAAAAAGCGCGAAATATTCGTAAGAAACTGGCACTAACTGAGCACCAATAAAAAATATAATGTTAATAATTAGCAGTTGTTTAACTACTGGAGTCATGTTCATCATAAGGCAAACTTTTTATCTATATCTTCAACACGCATAGTGATGAAGGTTGGTTTTTGAAAAGGTGAAATATTAGGATCTTTACAAGCAAACAAACCGTTTACTAGATTATCTTGTTCTTTCTCGGTTAAATAAGATCCTGTCTTAACCGCTAAACTTTTTGCCATCGATTTGGCAATAGTATCATTTTGACTGTAACTACTTGCCGGAATTCCGTCCTGCAAATCGCTTAATAATTGTTCAATTACAAGAGAAACCTCGCTTTCGGTAATATTTACCGGAATTCCCGAAATTACAATATGATCTGTTTTGGCTTCTTCAAAAATAAATCCGGTTGTTTCTAACGAAGGTTTTAATTCTTCGATTAACTTCATTTCTGTAGAAGAATAAAATAAATCTAAAGGAAAAAGCAATTTCTGACTTGAAGCTTGATTCACAGTCATATTCAACAAAAATTGTTCGTATAAAATACGTTGATGCGCACGCTGCTGGTCAACGATTATCATTCCTGATTTTATTGGCGAAACAATATATTTTTTATGAATTTGATACGTTTTCTGAGTTGCTTGTTCCACCTCATCATCATTAAATAAAGATGACGTTACTTCTTCGTTTTCGAATGTAAATGGTGAACTTTCGATACTTTCAGCATTTTCAACATCTAATCCAACATACAAACTTTCCCAGCTTACTGTTGGTTCTACTCTTTTTGAATAGCCTGAATAAGACGAAGATGAGCTAGAAGAGGAAGAAAATCCAGAGCTATAACCAGAACTTGATCCTGAACCCGCTTTTGCATAATGCTGGTTAGTTTTATCATCTGTAAAAGGATTAAAAGTTCCATCAACCTGAATTGTTGGCACTTCTGCTTCTACATCTTTATAATGGTAAGGCGTATCTAAATTTGAATCTCTGTCAAAATCTAAAACCGGAGCGACATTAAACTGTCCCAAACTATGTTTGATCGAAGCTCTTAAAATAGCATATAATGCTTGTTCATCATCAAACTTAATTTCGGTTTTTGTGGGATGAATATTGATATCGATTGTATTTGGCGGCACTTGCAGATACAAGAAATAACTTGGCTGAGAACCATCTTTCAAAAGTCCGTCGTAAGCAGCCATAACCGCATGATGCAGATAACCGCTTTTAATGAAACGATCGTTTACAAAAAAGAATTGTTCTCCTCTATTTTTCTTGGCAAATTCGGGTTTGCACACAAATCCCTGAACATTTATAATTTCTGTATCTTCATTTACAGGAACTAATTTTTCATTGGTTTTACCTGACATAATCCCAACAATTCGCTGGCGATATCCTGCTGCCGGAAGATTATACAATTCGCTTCCGTTATGATAAAAACTAAAATGAATGTTTGGATGCGCTAAAGCTACACGCTGAAATTCATCCATAACATGTCGAAATTCAACTGTATCTGATTTTAAGAAATTACGACGCGCCGGAATATTAAAAAACAGGTTTTTAACCGCAAATGATGTTCCTTTTGGCAGAACTGCCACTTCCTGCGAAACAAATTTACTTCCCTCGATAATAATATGCGTTCCGAGTTCGTCTTGTTCTTGTTTTGTTTTCATTTCCATGTGCGCGATTGCCGCAATAGAAGCTAATGCTTCTCCGCGAAAACCTTTGGTAGCAAGTGAAAATAAATCTTCGGCCTGACGAATTTTTGATGTAGCGTGACGTTCAAAACACAAACGTGCATCTGTAACGGTCATTCCTACACCATTATCAATAACCTGAACTAATGATTTTCCGGCGTCTTTTATAATCAATTTAATATCAGTTGCTTTTGCATCAACAGCATTTTCTAACAGCTCTTTTACGACTGAAGCGGGTCTTTGAACCACTTCTCCAGCAGCAATTTGGTTAGCAACGTGATCAGGAAGTAATTGAATAATACTCGACATTGAAAATTTTAGATTGTAGATTAACGATTTAAGATTTTTGATTTAAATCTAAACCAAGCAGCACAAATTTAGTGAATTTCTACTGGCTTTTTGAATATGTGAAATCATAAAAAAAACAAAAAACCTATACTATTGTGACACAGTATAGGTTTTAATATTTTTAAAACAAATGTGTTTATTCTGTAATATAAAAGTGATTTCCTAGTATATCTTTTAATCCCACTAAAACCAGCCAGACAAAAGTTACAAAAAGCAATATTCCATATCCGGGTTTTAGACGACCAAGAGTCATATAAACAAGAAAAAGAGCAAATATGAATGAGCTTATACCAACTATAAAGAGAAAAAATCTGTTAGAATCTTCTTCTCTAAATTCATTAATAGCAACTATTACGATACAAACTGCATAAACCCAAATAAACATACTTATTGGAGAATCTGAAGAATCTGGATAACGTTCTAATATATTAAAAGAACTCCAGAAAATAAAAACACTTAACAGAATTCTAGAAATTGCCCAAAAGACTCTTGTTTTACAGAAAAATTCATCCATAGATATTTATTCGTTCTCTATCTTTCTTGGAGAATCTTCTATCTGAAGCGCTCCAGAAGTTAATAAAGGCTGATTGAAAGCATGTGAAATAGAGGCCTGCTGGCGAATATATGCCATTTTTATAGCAGCAATTGCAGCTTCGGTTCCTTTGTTCCCGTGAGCGCCGCCGCTTCTGTCAATAGACTGCTGCATGTTATTATCTGTTAAAACACAAAAAATAACCGGAATATCAGTTTGAACATTCAAATCTTTAATTCCCTGCGTTACGCCTTCACAAACAAAATCAAAGTGTTTTGTTTCTCCTTGAATTACACATCCAATTACGATTACTGCATCGACATTTTGTGTCTGCAGCATTTTTTTTGCGCCATAAATAAGCTCAAAACTCCCTGGTACATTCCAGCGAATAATTTGCTGCGCAGGAACATCACAATCAACTAGTGCGTCAAAAGCGCCATTGTAAAGTCCTTCTGTTATAACATCGTTCCACTCAGAAACAACAATCCCAAATCGAAAGTCTTTCGCATTTGGGATTGTGTTTTTATCGTATTCTGATAAATTTTTATTTTCGGTAGCCATCTTTTATATTTAAGATTTTAGAATTTTGATTTCAGATTGTAAAAATACAAATCTAAAATCTAAAATCTGAACTCTAGAAATTTTATTATTGCGCTAATCCAATCAAGGCATCAACAGCACCGGCTTCTGGAGTTGCATCGAAGTTGTCTTTAATATCGTTTAGATATTTTAAAGCGTCTTCTTTTTGACCTAAAGCGATAGCCGTTTTAGCAGCTTTTAGCAAGAAACGAGGTGTTGTAAAATCGTTTTTGTTTGCTTCAGCAGCTTTTACATAATAGTCTAAAGCTTCTTTTTGGTTGTTTTTTTGAGAATAAGCGTCTCCAATTGCTCCTTTTGCTAAAGCACTTAAGATTAAATCATCAGATTTAAATTCTCCTAAATACTTAATAGCATCATCAAATTTACCTGTATTCAAATATGCCATACCAGCATAGTAATTTGCTAAATTTCCAGCGTCAGTTCCAGAATATTCGTCAGCGATTTTCACAAATCCAAATTTACCTTCAGATCCGTTTAATGCTAATTTATATAATGAATCACTTGCAACACCATCAACAGCTTTTTGAAAGTTCTGTTGTGCAACAAACATTTCGTTTGCAGCTTCGTCTTGTTTAGGATTTTCAATAAATTTTTGGTAAGCCAAATAACCAATAGTAGCAACTGCAATACCAGCAACTAAACCAATAATGATTTTTTGATTTTTAGCAACCCAATCCTCAGTTCTTGAAGCAGTTTCGTCTAATTTAGAAAAAACACCAGCTGTTGTGCTGTCTTTTTCGTCAATGATTACCTGTTGTTCTTCATTTACTTCTTTAACTTCCTTCTCTTTTGGTGCTTTATATCCTCTTTTATTGTAAGTAGCCATTTAAAATTAATTTAGTGAACGGCAAAAATAAAATTTTTCTTGAAACTGTGGCATAAAAAATCAAATTTATCACTATTTTAAAACAAATATTTTTAATAACGCTAACTCCTTTCGCATCAGCACCAAAATAAATCAACTTGAAACGTACCAAAAGTCCTTTATATCGATAATTTTCGATAATTTGCACCCTCAAATTTTTGATGATTTTAAATACCACTTTTCTGAGCTAAAACTTAGTTTTAGCCACAGATTTCACAGATTTTCACAGATTAAAAAGCCTCAGCAAAAAATCTTTTTAATCATTTTAATCTGTGGCGAAAGAAAAAAGACAGCGAATTAATAAAAAAACATCAAATTTTACTTTTTATAGTTTCTTAAAAATGCATTTAAACAAAATTTCTTTATTCAATTATAAAAATTTCGCTGAAGCCAGTTTTGATTTCGACATCAAGATTAATTGTTTTGTTGGAAAAAACGGAATTGGAAAAACCAATGTGCTGGATGCCATTTATCATTTAGCTTACGGAAAAAGTTATTTTAATCCGCTGGCGGTTCAAAATATCAAACACGGAGAGGAGTTTTTTGTTATTGATGCCGAATTAGAAAAAAACGACAGAACGGAACAAATTGTCTGCAGTTTAAAAAAAGGACAAAAGAAGGTTTTAAAAAGAAACGGAAAGGCTTATGATAAATTCTCCGATCATATTGGTTTTATTCCGCTGGTAATTATTTCTCCGGCCGACCGAGATTTAATTGTAGAAGGAAGTGAAACACGCCGTAAATTTATGGACAGTGTTATTTCGCAGTTAGATTCGACTTATCTGCATCAGCTTATTCAATATCAAAAAGTCATTGTACAGCGAAATGCGCTTTTGAAATATTTTGCACTCAATCATACTTTCGACAATGATACCTTATCTATATATAATGAGCAGTTAAATGAATACGGAAAATCGATTTTTGAAAAGAGAAAAGATTTCCTGGAACAATTTATACCTATATTTAATATACATCATCAAACTATAACGGGTTCTGAAGAAACGGTTCAGCTGGTTTATGAAAGTCATTTGTTTGAAAAAGATTTATTGACCCTTTTACAGGAAAATATCAATAAAGACCGAGCTTTACATTATACAACTTCTGGAGTTCATAAAGATGATTTATCTTTTGAAATTGATTCTCATCCCATAAAAAAATTCGGCTCGCAGGGACAGCAAAAATCCTTTTTGATTGCGTTGAAACTGGCTCAGTTTGAATTTTTAAAAAAGCAAAGCGGTGTAAAACCTATTTTATTATTTGATGATATTTTTGACAAACTGGACGAAATCCGTGTTGCCAAAATTGTCGAAATGGTAAACAGTGAAACTTTTGGACAGCTTTTTATTTCAGATACACATCCGGAAAGAACCGAAGCGATTGTAAAATCGACGCATCAAACTTATAAGATATTTAATTTGTAAAGTTTTTTTGCCACTAATTTCACGAATTCTCACGAATCAAAACTTTGTCAAAGTTGAGCGATAAGCAATTAAAAAATTAGTGTAAATTCGTGTAATTAGTGGCGAACTTAAAACAACTGCAATAAAAACACATAATATGCTTACGAAAGAATCATTGCAATTTTTAGACGATTTAAAAAAGAACAACAATAGAGATTGGTTTCAGGACAATAAAAAACGTTATGAAATCTTCAAAAAAGACTATCATCAATTAGTAAGTGATTTTCTGGATGTAATGAAACCGCTTGATCCTTCGCTGGAATTATTGGAGGTTAAAAATTGTACTTTTAGAATTAACCGGGACATTCGTTTTTCTAAAGATAAATCTCCTTATAAAGCACATTTAGGTGTTTGGATGTCGGCTGGCGCAAAAGGCGCAAATCGTTCGGGATATTATGTTCATATTGAAAAAGGGGCTAGTTTTATAGCGGGCGGATTTTATTCGCCTGAAGCGGAAGATTTGAAAAAAGTCCGCAAGGAAATTGCCTTTTTTTATGACGATTTAGAAGCTATTTTGGCGGATAAAAATTTCAAAAAAGAATTTGGAAGTTTAGATGTAAACGAAAATAATTCTCTTAAAGGTATGCCGAGAGGTTATGAAAAAGATCATCCGGCAATTGAATTTCTAAAACTGAAAAGTTTTACTGCGACTCAAAAATATGATATTTCTGAAGTGACTCAAAAAGATTTCGTTTCAAAAATGAGCAAAAAACTGATTGCTTTAAAACCTTTAAACGAATTCATAAATCGTGCTTTAGAAACCGATGAAGAGTTCTAAAATTTTATTTGCCACGAATTTCACGAATTAGCACGAATTAATTAGTGGAAATTCGTGAAATTCGTAGCGAAAAAAAAACTCATTTTAATGAAAAGAAAAATACTTTTTCTTGGGGAATCGTACCGCGCCGATGCTATAACGTGGATGAAAGGCCTGAAAGAATTTGGCGAATTTGAAATTATCACCTGGGAACTTCAATCTCCGAGTAATTCTAAACTCAACCGATTCAAACGTATTTTAGAATATTTCTTCACTCCTGTTTCTATTCGAAAAATAATCAGAAATGAAAAACCCGATATGGTTATTGCCGAAAGAACTACCAGTTACGGATTTCTTGCCGCTTTATCCGGTTCAAAAACTATAGCAATCGCACAGCAGGGCCGAACTGATTTATGGCCGGAAAATTCTATTTTATATCCATTTAAAAAGTTTATTCAGAAATACGCTTTCAAAAAAGCGCATTTAATTCATGCTTGGGGACCAGTTATGACCATTTCTATGAAAGAAATTGGCGTTGACATGAGCAAAGTTTTGGTTCTTCCGAAAGGGATTGATTTATCGCTTTTTACACCTTCAACAAACTATTCAAATAAAATTGAAGCAATTGTCACTCGTTCGCTGCAGCCGGAATACCGACATGATTCTATTTTAAAAGCATTTGGCATTTTACACCAAAAGGGAATTGATTTTTCGCTGACTATTGTTGGCGACGGAACAAGATTGCAATTTTTGAAAGATTTAGCTAAAGAACTTCAAATTGAAAACAAAGTAATTTTTACAGGAAGAATTCCAAATACTGAACTTCCTAAATTATTACAGCAATCGAATATTTATATCAGCATGCCAATTACCGAAGGCGTTTCGGCATCATTATTTGAAGCTATGGCTTGTAATTGTTATCCTGTAGTTTCTGATATTGCAGGAAACCAAAGTTGGATAACGCATCGTGAAAACGGGCAATTAATTACAATCGACGATGTTGAAATGCTTGCCAATGAATTAATCTGGTCTTTTGAAAATCCTGAATCTCGAAATGAGGCCATTATTAGAAATAGAAAATTTGTAGAAGAAAATGCTAATTATGATATTAATATGAAGGTTATTGCTGATAAGTATCATGAATTGCTGAACAAATAAAATCTTATTTCTATATAAAAATCACAAGATAAATGAGTGGATATTACAACTATTATAAAGTCGACAAGAATAAAACATCCGTTACATTATTATCAAAACTGAATGATATAAAATTGCAACCTAAACAATTATATCATTTTAAAGACAAACAAATTACCAACTTCAGAGATTATGTAATTGAAATAACCCAAAATTCAATTTTTACAAAAATTTCATTTGAACAATTAATTTTTAAAGTAAAAACAGATTTTTACAAAATTAATCCTTCTGAATTTGAGGCAATAATGGATTGGGTACATAAATATTATAATGATAATGAAGACATTGATAAATTTCTTATTGAATTAGGCTTAGAAGAAATTGAGTCATTTAACACTAAATTCGAAAATGATTTATTCTTTTTTGGCATCAATGGTATAAACAACTACTATAGTACAATTAAAAAAGACAATTTTTGGAAAGAATTAGATACTCTTTCAAATGCAGAAGAAATGAATTTAGTATTAGATTTTTTAACCTTCTTAATGATTAAGTTTATAATTTCTAACACAGAAACTAATACAAAAGAACAGTTTGAATTAATAAACAAGCTAGAAAATGTAGAAGGAAAAACAGAACTAAAAGAAGCTGCATGTTTATTTTTTGAGACTTTAAAAGACATGAATAGTGATTATTCAAAAATGTACAGTGATTCAATTCATTATTTCAGCCAAAATGCAGAATCTCTTTTATCAAAAATAGAAGATTTCCAAGCCGGTATAGCAAATTATAATGGTGTAATTTTTATAGAAGCCTGTTTTTAACAAAAAAAGCTTTCAGGCATTCCCGCAATAAAAACCAAGCTTAGCGAACTTTGCGTAAACTTTGTGTCTTTGCGGTTAAAAAACCTTCGTAACTTTTCTTCAATTTCAACGACATACTATTATAACGGATTGTGTAATTTAATTCTTAAAATAATATGAGTAATAGAAGAAACTGGTTAAAACAAGTAGGTTTAGGTACAATAGGATTAGGTTTAACTTCATTTGAAACATTTGCAAATCCTTCGCCAGAAAACTATATTTCTTTAGATGCAGACAAATCTCCTATATTATTACGATCCAATGAAAATCCTTATGGACCTTCTCCACTCGCTCGCGCTGCCATGCAAAAAAGCATCAATAGCAGTAATCGATACGGCTGGAATCTTTCGGGAGAATTAATTTCTCTTATTGCAAAAAAGAATAATGTTTCTGATAATAATATTCTATTAGGTGCCGGTTCAACAGAAATTTTAGATTTAGTTCTTCAACATACTGCTTTAAAAAAGGGAAATTACATACTTGCCGAAACAACCTTCAACTATTGGACATTTCCTTCTGAAAAATTAGGGATAAAAAAAATTACGGTTCCGTTAACTGCAGACAAAAAGCATGATTTAGCGGCAATGTTAAAAGCAATTGATTCAGATACAAAAATGATTTATATCTGCAATCCAAATAATCCTACAGGTACAATATGCGATCACGAACAATTGGTTTCATTTGTAAAAGAAGCGTCTAAAAATGCCATTGTTTTTGTAGATGAAGCTTATATCGATTTCACAAAAGAGCAATCATTAAGCAGTCTTGTAATGGAAAACAAAAATTTAATTATCACTAAAACTTTTTCAAAAATGCATGGTTTAGCCGGCGCACGTATCGGTTATGCTATTGCGGCTTCATCAACTATTGACGAACTCAGCGTTTTAAAATCATCTCCAAATTTATCAGTTAGTGTGGTATCAACAGCTGCTGCTATGGCATCCTTAAATGACGAAAAGTTTATTAAGGAAGTTTATTCTTTAAATGAAGATGTTAAGAAATATACGATTGACCAACTTACACAGCTTAACTTAACCTGCATTCCGTCTTATTCCAATTTTATTTATTTTTCTCTTGAAAATTATAAAAAGGATTTCTTTAAACAATTAGAAGCCAACAATATTGAGGGAACCAAAATCTATGAAGAAAACGGAAAATGGACGAGAATTACTATTGGAACAATGAAAGAAATGCAGCAATTTATTGAGGCAATAAAGTAAATTCGCTTAAAAAGACTTTCTGATGTCAAAACTCAATTGAAATAAATTATAATCCTTACTTTTGACCTCAGATTAAAAAGCCTTTTACACATGCATATCCAATCCAATTTTTCTTTAAAAAACTACAATACTTTCGGTATTGAAGCCAAAGCCAAAAAATTTGTCGCAGTACATTCTGTTGAAGAACTGAAAACTATTTTAGAAGAAAACAAAAACGAGAAGAAATTTATTCTTGGCGGCGGGAGCAATATGCTTTTAACAAAAGATATTGATGCTTTGGTCATTCATATCGATTTAAAAGGAAAAAAAATCATTAAGGAAGATGATGATTTTGTTTGGGTTGAAAGTCAGGCTGGCGAAACCTGGCATGATTTCGTGCTTTGGACAATCGACAATAATTTTGGCGGATTAGAAAATATGTCCCTAATTCCGGGAAATGTCGGTACAACTCCAGTTCAAAATATTGGTGCTTACGGAACTGAAATCAAAGATACTTTTGTTTCCTGTGAAGCAATAAACATCGAAACTCAGGAAATAAAAACTTTTACCAATACTGAATGTAATTTCGGTTATCGCGAAAGTATTTTTAAACACGAAGTAAAAGATCAATTTATTATTACTTCGGTAATTTATAAATTGACAAAACGCAATCATAAAATCAATACATCTTACGGAGATATTTTAGCTGAACTGGCTAAAAACAATATTTCTGAACCTACTTTAAAAGATGTAAGCAACGCTGTAATTGCTATCAGACAAAGCAAATTACCTGATCCAAAAGAATTAGGAAATAGCGGCAGTTTCTTTAAAAACCCCATTTTATTGAAATCTGATTTCGAAAAAATTCATCAAAAATTCCCTGAAATGAAGTTTTATGAAGTTTCACCAACCGAAGTAAAAGTTCCTGCAGGATGGCTTATTGAACAGGCAGGCTTTAAAGGAAAACGTTTTGGCGATGCGGGAGTTCATAAAAATCAGGCTTTGGTTTTAGTAAATTACGGAAACGCAACAGGTCGGGAAATTTTAGATGTTTCGAAACAAGTGCAGCAAACCGTTTTCGAAATCTTTGGCATTCAAATTGAAGCTGAAGTAAATGTTATCTAAAAAAACTCAGACTTTACCAGCTTACCAACCAAACCTTAATGAAAGAATTAAATATCAAAGTTATCTTGCTCCAAATATTCGGATTGATTTTCCTGATAAATGGTATTCTGCAGCTTAGATTTTACACCGTATCGGAAAAAATCATCTGGGCAGAAACACATTCCCAATACCAACATTCGCAATATTGGAACAAATTATTACCCACAAATGAAGGCATTTTCAACTTTTGGCCTAGCGTATACGTTTGGATATTTTTAGGTTCCTTAATAGGTATTTGCACACTTGCTTTTATAAACTGGAAAAGTAAACTTTCATCACTTAATACAATTATAGTGGCAATTATATTGTACATTCTTTTAAGGCTTAAGTTTTTCAGAAAAGAAATAATATCTCAATTATTCCGTCCCGTAAGAACTTTTTGTTCTGATGATTTTGGAACACAATGCCTGATCGAAGGCGTAATTTTTACTTTTATTGGAGTTACTATTTTATATCTAAGTGTAATTCAGATTTATTTGAACTCAAAAAAAATGAACTGAATTTTATATTGATGATTAAAAAATCTTCCTTATAAATTAACACATCAAAAACCGAAAAAGTTACAGAAAGTATCTTTGAATTATCCGCAAATCTTTATCTTCGTTTTGAAAACTTCAAGAACCCATATTGATGCTGAAGTGAATGCATCACAAAGAAATCTTGAAAATAAATTCTCAAAATGTACACACCTGAGCTATATAAAGATGAAGATCCGCAATCAATCAGAACTTTTTTAAAAGAGAATAGTTTTGGGATTCTGATCAATCAGACTAATGGAAAATTATGCGCCACTCATATTCCGATAGAATTAGAAATTAATGCTGATGGAAAAGAGATCCTGCAGGGACATATTTCTAAACTGAATCCCCAAGCTGAAGGTTTTGCAGAAAATGATCAGGTTTTGGCCGTATTTACAGGGCCGCATAGTTATATATCTTCTTCTTGGTACGATCATGAAAATGTACCAACATGGAATTATATAGCCGTACATGTTTACGGAAGAATTAAGATTGTAGATTACACTACATCTGTAGAACAGTTAAAAAAGCTTGTTGACAAATACGAAGCAAATTCTGAAAATCCTGTTCGAGTTGAAAATTTATCTGAAAAAACGATGCGCGAAGCCAGAGGAATTTTTGGTTTTGAAATAGAAATTGATGAAATTCAGGCTACCAAAAAATTGTCTCAAAACCGCGATGATCATAATTATAAAAACATAATTTCGGAACTGGAAAAAACAGAAAACCCTCAGTCTATTGCAATTGCAAAAGAAATGTCAAAGTGCCGAAAGTAAATTGATATTAAACATTGAAAATTAGGAATTCATAACTACCTTTGTTCTCGCAAAATTTGGAACATTAACAGACATTAAAACCATATGCTTATAATTTTACTTTACTTTTTTATTGCTATTGTTTTTATTCAGCTTTTCTATTATTTAGGAATTTTTGGAAAATTTGCTTTTGCTAAACCTCAAGATATTACGCCAAAGAATATTCCGGTTTCTGTTATTGTATGTGCAAAAAATGAAGAAGAAAACGTAAAGAAATTTATTCCTTTATTAGCAGAGCAAAATTATCCTGATTTTGAAATTGTTTTAATAGACGATGCATCAAGTGATGAAACGCTTGAAGTATTTGAAGAATTTGAGCAAAAATATCCCAACATTCGCCTTGTTAAAGTTGAAAACAATGAAGCTTTTTGGGGAAATAAAAAATACGCTTTAACTTTAGGAATCAAAGCAGCAAAAAAAGATTACTTACTTTTTACAGATGCAGATTGTTATCCAACTTCAAAAGACTGGATTACATCAATGACTTCACAATTTGATACAGAAAAAACTATTGTTTTAGGTTACGGAGGTTATGAAAAAATAGAAAATTCTTTATTAAATAAAATTATTCGTTTTGAAACCATATTAACTGCTGTTCAATATTTTTCGTGGGCAAAAGCCGGACTTCCGTATATGGGAGTTGGACGAAATTTAGCATACAAAAAAGAGGAGTTTTTTAATGTAAATGGTTTTATTGATCATATTCAGGTTCGTTCAGGCGATGATGATTTGTTTATCAATCAGGCGGCAAACAAATTAAATACTGCAATATCGTATACGCCAGAAAGTTTTACTTATTCAAAACCAAAAGAGTCTTTTAAAGACTGGTTTACACAAAAAAGAAGACACGTTTCTACGGCTGAGCATTATAAGTTTTTTGATAAATTTCAATTGGGACTTTTCTATTTTTCACAATTATTTTTCTTTTTATCAGTTATAATTCTGCTGGCGTTTCAATTTCAATGGATTGCTGTTGTCGCAATTTTAGCAACTCGTTATACTGTAGTTTGGACTGTAATTGGTTTTTCTGCAGGAAAACTTAAAGAAAATGATATTAAAATTTGGTTTCCAGTATTAGAAATTGTGCTTATTGTAACGCAAATTAATATCTTTATAACTAATATTTTTTCAAAACCTGTATATTGGAAATAAATTCTAAAATAGAAAAAGCAAAAAAAGGTGACCAGGTCGCCTTTACTTTTTTATTAGATTATTTCTGGAATGAAGTCTATGGCTTTATGCTTAAGCGTACAGAAAATGAAACTACCGCAGAAGATATTACTATTGAAACTTTCTCAAAAGCTTTTGATAAAATAGGTTCTTATAACCCGGAATTTCAGTTTAACACTTGGTTAATTGCGATTGCAAAAAATGTTTATATTGATTTATTACGTAAAAAGAAAACGAATCTTTTTATAGAAATCACTGATACTGAAGACCAACAGGCATACAATATTGCCGACACTACTCCATCTGCCGAAGATGCATTAATTAAGGAGCAAAACCTCTCTCGTTTGCTTTTATGCATCAAAGAATTAAAACCCCATTATCAGGAAGTAATTCAGCTTCGCTACTTTCAGGAAATGTCCTATCAGGAAATTGCTGACAAAATTAATGAGCCTCTAAGCAACGTAAAGGTAAAATTACTTCGTGCTAAAAAATTATTGGCGGAAATTATCGAACGTAATAGATAATTTATTATCTTTAGAAAAAAAATAAGATATAATCATATTTTTTCTTAAAAAGATAATTTATTCACACACTAAAACAACAACTTCTACGTTGTTTGCTTAAACCCAATTCACTATCGCGTATGATTTAAAGTTACTTAACCTTAAAATCCAAAAATCATGACTAAATTAAGCATCTATGAAAACAAGTGGATCGACCTTGTTTTCGAAAACAAAAACAAAGAATACGGAGCGTACCAATTACGCCAGGAAAATTCTAAAACAACAGTTACGGCATTATTTATGGCGTTGTTGTTACTAACCGCCATAGGAAGTGTATCGATGTTGCTTAATAAATTTAGAACAATTGAGCCTGTTGAAACTGAGCCTGTTCCTATTACACCTCTTACTTTAACTGATGTTGATCCAATAGTGGTTCCAAAAACAAAGGATCCTGTTGCCCCACCAATGAAATCAACACCACCGGCAGCAACAGCGCCAGTAACGTCAAGTCAATTAACAAATCCGGTTATAGTACCTACAGATCAGGCAACGCAAACTATCGCTGCTAACGTGGACAACACTCCTCATGTAGACAATGCAGTAGGAACAGATGGACCTGGTACAAATGTATTACCTGGAAATACTGGCGGAGAACCTGCAATTGCTAATACTGGTGATACTGGAACTACAATTGTTAACGTATCAGTTTTAGACAAATTACCAGAATTCCCTGGAGGAATTAAAAAGTTTTACAACTATGTTGGAAATAACTTTACAAAACCAGAATTGGATGCAGAAAAAACATTACGTGTGTATGTTTCATTTGTAATCGAAAAAGATGGCACAATGACAGACATTGTAGTTAAAAACGATCCAGGATTTGGAATGGGAAAAGAAGCTGTTAGAGTTTTAAAATCTTTAAAAACAAAATGGGCTCCGGGAATATTAGCTGGAAAACCAGTTCGTACAGCGTACAATCTTCCAATAACAATACAAACAGGACAAACTGAATAAAAAATAAAATATAGAAAAAGAAAAGCAGAATTTAGGTTCTGCTTTTTTTATGGTCTTAATTAATGACATATCTTTATCTTCAATTTATAAGTTAAAAATGCCTTTTACATTTGCCCATCCCGCAATAGTTCTGCCTCTAAATTATTTACCTAAAAAATGGTTTTCATTAACCGGACTTATCATCGGAAGCTTGATTCCAGATTTTGAGTACTTTATTAGAATGAGAGTAGAAAGCCATTACAGTCATAATATTGATGGTGTTTTTTGGTTTGATCTGCCGCTTGCAATTCTACTAGCATTTACATTCCATAATATTGTTAAAAATCAACTATTCCATAATTTGCCGGAAATAATTCGATCACGAGTTCTTATCTTCGACCAATTTAATTGGAACAGTTATTTCAAACAACATTGGATTGTCGTAATACTATCAATTTTAATCGGAACTGCTTCGCATCTTTTTTGGGATAGCTTTACACATGAACATGGCTATTTTGTAAATCATATTCCCTTCTTACATGATTCCATTTCTATTTTAAATCTAAAAAACCCAATTTTTAAAGTTGTTCAGCACTTAAGTACATTTATTGGAGGATTGATTATTTTATTTGCATTTTCTAAATTGCCAAAGGATAATATTTCAACAAAACCCGTAAATAAAAACTATTGGATTTGCCTTATTTTATTTTCGCTTATTATTTTAGTCTTTCGATTTGCGATAGGATTAGAACCAAAACAATATGGACACTTAATAGTTTCTATAATTTCCTCTGTTTTATTTTCTTTAATATTAACTCCTCTTTTTTTAAATCTAAAAGCACTTGTTAAAAACTAACAAAATCAATTACTTTTACATTAAATTCAAAAAAAGAACAATTAATCAACTTTTAAAAACAATAAAATGGGAATATTTTCAGCTCTTATGGGCAATGCCGGTACAGTAAGTCAGGAAGATTTACTTAAAAAATACGGTCAGCTTTTGACAGATAACGAAGAAATTGAAATGGGTTTTAAACTTATTCGTGATACTTTTATCTTCACCAATAAAAGATTAATTCTGGTTGATGTACAAGGTTTAACAGGAAGCAAAACTGAATATAAATCTATTGCTTACAAAAGTATTACGCGTTTTAGTGTAGAAACTGCGGGAACATTTGATCTTGATGCAGAATTGAAAATCTGGGTTTCAAGCGAATTAAATCCAAGTATTGTAAAACAATTCAATAAATCGGTAAACGTATACGATGTGCAAAAAGTTTTAGCACATCATGTTTTAGGTTAATTTAGAAATAAAAAAAACGGCAGATTTAAATCTGCCGTTTTTACTTTATATCAAAAACTATTTTTTCTTCTTAGTAGTCGTTTTTTTCGTTGTTGTCTTTTTAGGAACTGTATTATCGATTTTTTGCTGAACGTATGGTTTATAAACTCCATCTTTTTCAGCTCTTGCTTTTGCATCATCTGCTCTTTTCTTAGAGTCAGGATGTGAACTCATCATTTGATCGATAAATGAAGCTTCTGCACCTTCACTCATTTTAGCTAAAATCCTAAAAGCAGATTCTTCTGCATTTACATTATAACCGTTTTTCTTTAAAAAGTTATAAGAATATAAATCAGCCTCAGTTTCTTGTTTACGGCTGTGTTTGCTATCGATTAAAGCACTTCCAATTTTTCCTAACTGACTATCTGTTACTGCAGATATTTTAGCAGATTGTGATGACGCACCATCAATTAAAGCTTCTTTTTGGTAAGCCGCACGCATTGCATCTCTTGAATCATTATTAGCAACGTGTCCAATTTCGTGACCAATTACAGCTAACAATTCGTTATCATCCATAATATCCATTAATCCTGAATATACACGAACACTTCCGTCAGCGGTTGCAAAAGCATTTACTTCTTTTAGTTTATAAACTTTATAATTTAAAGTAAAACCATCGCCTGCTGTATGTTTTCCAAAAACCCTGTTTAATCGCAAAGTATAACCATCAGTTGCTGGCGCTACCTGATTAGTAGAGTCTAATTTTCTAACCGCTTCTTTAGATAATGCTGCTGCATCTGCATTTGTTAAAGTGAAAGCTGCCACACCTTTTTGAACCGCTCCTATCGCTTTTTCACCAAAATTAATCTGTGCATTCATTTTTGTAAAACCAAATGCTGTAAATATTAGTCCTACTATTATAAATCTTTTTTTCATGTTTTTATAATTACAATTTAACAACAAATGTAAATAACATAATGCTATTTCATTTCACACAAAGTTTATTTTTTTAACAAATTAAAGATATGAATTTTAAATGAGCTATTTAGCTATATTGTAAGTGTTTCTGATATAACGATCAAAAAAAAACCGGTAAATTCTGCAGAATTACCGGTTTTACTTTTCACACAAAAATTACTTCTTTTTTGTTGTTGTTTTTTTAGCAGTTGCTTTTGCTGGCGCTTTTGTTGTTGTTTTTGCAGGTGCAGTATTTACAATTTTCTGCTGTATATAAGCTTTATACAAACCATCTTTTTCGGCTCTTTTTTTAGCATCATCGGCTCTTTTTCCAGAATCAGGATGTGAACTCATCATTTTGGTAATAAAAGATGACTCTGCGCTTTCACTTAAATTTTGCAAAATTCTAAAAGCAGATTCTACCGCGTTAACATCATAACCATTTTTTTTCATGAAATCATATGAAAACGTATCTGCCTGAGACTCTTGCTTTCTACTGTGTTTGCTATCAATCATTGCGCTTCCTATTTTTCCTAATTGAGATCCTGTAAGCGTCTCAATTTTCCCTGATTGTGATGAAGCGGCATCTAACAAAGCCTCTTTTTTATACGCAGCCTTAATAGCATCCCTTGTATCATGATTCACTACGTGACCTATTTCATGTCCAATAACGGCAAGTAATTCATTATCATCCATAATATCCATTAAACCTGCAAATACACGAACACTTCCATCTGCACAAGCAAAAGCATTAATATCTTTTACTAAGTAAACTTTATAATTTAAAGTAACTCCTTCGCTCGAAGTGTGTTTTCCAAATAAACGATTTAAACGAATCGAATAACCATCTGTTGCTGCGGCAACAGGATTATTGGCATCCATTTCAGCAATCGATTCTTTTGCTAAAGCTGCAGCATCTGCATCGCTAAAAGTAAATCCTGAAACTCCTTTACCTAAAGCTCCCATAGTTTTATCTGAAAGTATTTGTGCATCCATTTTAGTAAAACCAAAAGCTGCAAATAAAATTCCTAATACAATAAATTTCTTTTTCATGTCTTTTCTAAACTATTATTAAATTAACAGCAAAAATATTACAGCGTAAATCTTTCATTGTCTAAAAAAGTCAAATTTGCAACAGATTAAGGTTAAATGTGAAATTTTAAAAATATTAGTCTTACTATCAAAATCTTAAGTAAAAATTAAAAAGATAAGCTTAAAACGTATTTATAGTCAAACTATTAATACTTGAACTTCATAATCCTAAATGACATTAGGAGATATGAAAAGTAAACGAAAAGTAAATTAGCATCTCCAAATAAACAACATTCCGTATCTTTGTATTCAGATTTATGATATATGGAAACAGTCATTGAAAACATACCGCCTGCAAAACCGAAATGGTTAAAGGTAAAATTACCAATTGGACAAAAATATACTGAACTACGCGGTTTAGTTGATAAATACAGCTTAAATACGATCTGCACTTCTGGAAGCTGCCCTAATATGGGAGAATGCTGGGGAGAAGGAACAGCAACTTTCATGATTTTAGGAAATGTCTGCACCCGTTCCTGCGGTTTTTGCGGTGTTAAAACCGGACGCCCGGAAACGGTAGATTGGGACGAACCTGAAAAAGTGGCTCGTTCTATAAAAATCATGAATATTAAACACGCTGTAATTACAAGTGTTGACAGAGATGATTTAAAAGACGGAGGTTCTATCATTTGGATAGAAACTGTAAAAGCAATCCGTAGAATGAACCCAAATACTACTCTTGAAACTTTGATTCCGGATTTTCAGGGAATTGAAAGAAACATTGACAGAATTGTGGAAGCAAATCCTGAAGTAGTTTCTCATAACGTTGAAACCGTTCGTCGTTTAACACGCGAAGTTCGTATTCAGGCAAAATATGATCGCAGTTTAGAAGTTTTACGTTATTTAAAAGAAAAAGGAATAAACAGAACTAAATCTGGAATCATGCTTGGTCTTGGAGAAACTGAAGAAGAAGTTTACCAAACAATGAGAGATTTACGCAATGCAAATGTTGATGTGGTTACTATTGGCCAATATTTACAGCCAAGTAAAAAACATTTACCTGTAAAAGAATTTATCACGCCTGAGTTATTTGCCAAATACGAAAAATTTGGTCTTGAATTAGGATTTCGTCATGTGGAAAGCGGGCCTCTTGTTCGTTCTTCATACAAAGCACAAAAACATATTTTATAAAAAGTTTAATTGTTTAATCGTTTAATTGTCAAACCGATTAAACGGTTAAACGATTCAACAAATAAACAAAACATTGAAAACAAGAATTGCTATTAATGGTTTTGGAAGAATTGGAAGAAATTTATTCCGCCTTCTTATAAATCATCCTGAAATTGAAGTTGTTGCAATTAATGATATTGCAGATAACAAAACAATGTCACATTTAATAAAATACGACAGTATACATGGAGTTCTGCCTTTTGCTGTAAGTTATGATGAAACAGGAATTATTGTAAACGAAAAGCATTTTTTATTTTTTCACGAAAAAAGCATTTCTAATTTAGACTGGAAAAGTCATTCAATAGATTTTGTAATTGAATCGACCGGAAAATATAAAACACATGAAGAATTAAATGCGCATATTGAAGTCGGAGCAAAAAAAGTGATACTTTCTGCACCATCAGAAGTTGATACTATTAAAACAGTAGTTCTTGGAGTTAATGAAAATATATTAGATGGAACAGAAAATATTGTTTCAAATGCGAGCTGTACAACAAATAACGCTGCTCCAATGATAAAAATCATTGAAGAATTGTGCGGAATTGAGCAGGCTTACATTACAACGATACATTCTTACACAACAGACCAAAGTCTTCATGACCAGCCGCATAAGGATTTACGCAGGGCCAGAGGCGCAAGTCAGTCAATTGTTCCAACAACTACAGGTGCAGCTAAGGCATTAACAAAAATTTTTCCTAAATTGCATGAGAAAATTGGAGGCTGCGGCATTCGTGTTCCGGTTCCAGATGGTTCATTAACAGACATCACGTTCAATGTTAAACGTGCTGTTACGATTGAAGAAATTAACATTGCATTTCAAAAAGCCTCAAAAACAAATTTAAAAGGAATATTAGATTACACAGAAGATCCTATCGTTTCTGTTGATATAATTGGCAATACGCATTCGTGCTTATTCGATGCACAATTAACTTCTGTCATTGACAAAATGGTAAAAGTTGTGGGTTGGTATGATAATGAAATTGGCTATTCATCAAGATTAATTGATTTGATTTTACTGATAAGGAAAACATAAGAATTCATTGTAAATGCTCTGCCATACATGAAGTACTATCTTTTATCTGTTGTTTGTTTTTTTAATTCATTTTTGTATTCTCAAATCAAACAGAATACAGATAGTGTTTCCTATTATAATAAACTGGCCAATAAAAAACTGAACAGTAAAGAGTACAATGAGGCTGTTTTTTACACTAAAAAATCAATTGATTTTTGCGAGACTAATAACATTCCCGAAAATTTAGCCAACCAGACTTTTAAGCTTGGAAAAATTTACTACAATCAGCGGAAGTACGACGAAGCATTAAAAAACTTTCATAAAAGCGTTTCGTCTTTTGACAGCCTAAAACCAACTTGTACCAAAATCTTAGCCTTACAATATATTGGCGCTGTAAATACCGCAAAAGGCGACTATAAAACGGCAGATGTTTATTATGCAAAAGCTCAAAAACTTCTAAAACAGCTTGGTATTGTTGATAGTTCTGAAATTTTAGACTATCAAAAAGCAATCGCATTTAAAACAAATAAAAACTTTTATCAAGCGACCAAGACCTTCCGCAAAATTATCAAAAAACCGGATAATCCATTGATCTTAGAAACCAAAAGTGATTCTTATTATCAACTCGGATTAATTGAAACACAGCTTAAACGGAATGATTCTGCTATGATTTATTTTGAAAAAGCGCTTGATTATACAGAGAAAACAAATAATCTTTCTCAAAAATCAAAAATAACTTTAGCAATAAGTCAATACTATAAACAAAACAAAAATTTTGATTTAGCCTATTCTTATTTAGACGAACATTATCAATTAGAAAATTATATTCTAAAATTAAAAAATGCCAAAATAGATTTCAACGAATTTCAAAAATTCAAAAAAAATCAAACCTTAAACAATACACTTAAACGGGAAAGCGAAGAAAAAATCCAGCTTAAAACGTATCGCTATTCTAAACTAGTCAGTATTTTGGCGATTGCCTTAATTTCGATTTTATCTCTTTTGAGTTTGGCTTTGTACAAAAACAATATTATTCGTAATCAGAATAATTTGCTTTTAAGAGAAAAAAACAAAGAACTTATTCTGGCAAAAAACAAAGCCGAAAAAGCTTCAAAAGCGAGATCAGAATTTTTATCGACTGTAAGTCACGAACTGCGGACACCCCTAAATGCAATTAACGGAATCACACATTTACTTCTTGAAGATAACCCGAAAAAAACACAGTTAAAATATTTAGAATCTCTAAAATTCTCCGGAAATTATCTTACTACTTTTATAAACGAAATTCTTGAAATTAATAAAATCGACTCGACTAAAGTTGAAGTTGAAAATATTAGTTTTAATTTAAAAGAATTGCTTTTTAATATTCAAAGCTCTTTAAAAGAACTGGCAACGGCTAATAAAAACTATTTCAACTTAGAAATAGACGATGCAATTCCAGACAACTTAATTGGCGATCCAACCAAATTATCTCAAATTATATTAAACCTGATTAATAACGCATTAAAATTCACTCAAAACGGAAATGTAAATGTAATTGCTAAACTATTTGGACAGGAAGATGAAAATGCAACCGTTTATTTTGAAATAGTCGATACCGGAATTGGTATTCCCGAAGATAAACTGCAAACCGTTTTTGAAAGTTTTTCACAAGGTTCTATCGAAGTGAACCGAAAATACGGCGGTACAGGATTAGGTCTTACTATTGTTAAAAAATTAATCGAACTTTTAGGAGGCGAAATCAAACTAAAAAGTGAAGTTGGTAAAGGATCAACTTTTACTTTCAAATTAAATTTTAAAATTAATAACGAACCTTTGGAAGCTGTTACAGAAGAAAAACCATATAACGACAAACAATTAAAACACAAGTCTATTTTACTGATTGAAGACAACAAAATCAATCAAATGATTACGCGTAAAATGCTTGAAAACAAAATGATTACCTGTGAAATTATCGATAATGGCGAAGATGCGGTTGAACTTTTAAAAGTAAAACGTTTTGATATGATTTTAATGGATGTGCATTTGCCTGGAATTAACGGAACTACAGCAACGCAGCATATTAGAGATTTCGACAAAACAACTCCTATTATTGCATTAACGGCCATTTCTCTTGACGAAAACAGGGATATGCTTTTATCTTTTGGAATGAACGATGTAATTACAAAACCTTTTGTTCCTGATGAATTTTACAGTACAATTGCTAAGTTTTTTGATTAGCAAAAAAGCTTCTAAGATGCTGAGATTCTAAGATTCTGAGTTTTCTTTTATATACTGTAAAATCGAAACATCAAAATTTTGCTGATGATTGATAAAGGTGCTTTTTATGGGCAGATAGTACAATTGAGAAACCAGTTTCGAATTTTTTAAACGAACATAATCTTTCTCGGTTGTAATAATCTTTTTTCCGTTGGCTTTATTCTGAATGGAATCTAAATCGGTATCAGAAAAATGATGATGATCCGGGAAAGTCAAACATTCGTCATTTTCATTTTTTAAATAATCAAAAAATGGTTTTGGTTTTGCAATTCCGGCTAAAAGTACTTTTGATTCTGATTTAATTTCATCAACAGAAATCTTTTCATTTTTGCCATAAATTACAGTGTCATAATCTATAAAAGTAAAGAAGATTTGCTGCGAACAATTCAGTTTTAATTTCAAACGAATTTCTTCTTGTTCTTCTTCCGATAAATTATTTGGACATTTAGTAACCACAACAATATTAGCTCTGTTGGCACCACTTCGGCTTTCTCTTAAATTTCCTGTTGGCAGCATAAAATCATCTGCATATAAATCTCCGTAAGAAGTCAGCAGGATATAAAATCCAGCTTTTACTTTTCGGTGCTGATAAGCATCATCTAATAAAATTACTTGTGGTTTATTTTTTTGAGAAAGCAATTGTGTAATTCCGTTTGTGCGATTGGCATCAACTGCAACCTGAACATTTGGAAATTTTTGATAAAACTGAAAAGGTTCATCACCCAGAATTTCAGCATTAGAATTATCATCTGCCAAAACAAAACCTTCCGATTTCCTTTTGTAACCCCGGCTTAAAGTCGCCACTTTATATTTATCAGCTAATAACCGAATCAAATATTCAATTTGCGGAGTTTTTCCAGTTCCGCCCACACTTAAATTTCCAACTGCAATAACCGGAATATCAAAAGAAGTTGATTTTAGAATTCCTTTATCAAAAAGAAAATTGCGAATGCTGGTAATGAATCCGTATAGGATAGCGAAGGGAAAAAGTATTTTTCGAAGTAAGTTCATAGAATTATTTATCTGAATAATGACCCATTGCAGAAATTACAAATACGGTTACAACTTCGTCATCTACACGATAAATTAATCGATCTTTTTGATTAATTCGTCTTGACCATAATCCTGAATATTCATATTTTAATGGTTCAGGATTTCCAAAACCTTCATATGGATTCTCTGTAAGATCAATTAAAATTTTAGCAATATTTTTTATAGAAATTTTATTTCCTGATTTTTTATGTTTTTCAATATCCAGGTTTGCGACCTTAGTTACTTCAACCCTAAACTTCCCCATATATCATCTGGATTTAGCCTTGTTGTTTCGCCATTTTTAATATTTGCTTCTGCTTTTTTAACTTTTTCAACAAATTCAGAAGAATAAATGCTTCGCTCCTCATTCACTTGTCCATAATCAGTTTCAATAATCTCAATTTCCTCAAAACCTTTAAAACTATCAAACATGGCGATAAAAGCTTTCCCTATCTTAGTGCGTTCGTTTATTTTTACAGTTAGCGTTTTCATAGTTCTTGATTTAAAGACAAAGATACAAAATTAGTAATACTGGTAATATGGTCTTATTGGCATTACTAATTTTACATAACACAATATCACTAAAATATTTTAAGGTTAATACGTTTATTCGTTAATTTGTTTTAAAGTTTCAATCTGCACAATACAAGAAAACCTGAAACTTAAAACCTGAAACAAAAATTACATGAAGATCAAAGACATCATAACCGTACTAGAAGAAATGGCACCTCTCGCCTATGCAGAAGATTTTGACAATGTGGGACTTTTAGTGGGAAATCCGGAAAACGAAAGTAACGGAGTTTTAGTTTGTCATGATGCTTTAGAAAATGTAATTGAAGAAGCCATAACTAAAAATTGCAATCTCGTAGTTTGCTTCCATCCTATTTTATTTTCTGGAATTAAAAAAATCACAGGTAAAAACTATGTCGAGCGAGCCATTTTAAAAGCAATTAAAAATGATATTGCCATTTATGCCGTACATACCGCTTTAGATAATCATCCGCAGGGAGTTAATAACATTTTCTGTAATACATTAGGTTTAATAAACACCAAAATTTTAATTCCGAAACAGCAATTTCTTCAAAAATTAGTTACTTATACTGTTCCCGAAAATTCTGAAAAAGTTCGGAATGCAATGTTCGAAGCCGGCGCCGGAACTATTGGAAACTATGATAACTGCAGTTTTAATTCTGAAGGTTTTTTTACTTTTAAAGGAAATGAAAAAAGCAATCCAACAATTGGAGAAAAAGGAAAATTACATACCGGAACCGAAATAAAAATCGAAGTTATTTTTGAGAAACATTTACAATCCAAAGTTTTAAAAACACTTTTAATGAATCATATTTATGAGGAAGTGGCTTATGAAATCTACGATCTTCAAAATTCACATCAAAATATTGGCTTAGGAATGATTGGGGAACTGGAGAATGAAATGGATGAAAAAGACTTTCTTCTGCATGTAAAAGAAATTATGATTGCCCGCGGAATTCGTCATTCTGCCTTTACCGGAAAAAAAGTAAAAAAAGTAGCTGTTCTGGGAGGTTCAGGAAGTTTTGCCATAAAAAATGCAATTCAGGCTGGAGCCGATGCTTTTTTAACTGCTGATTTAAAATATCATCAGTTTTATGAAGCAGAAAACAAGTTACTTTTAGCCGATATTGGTCATTTTGAGAGTGAACGCTATACAAAAAACTATATTGTTGATTATCTTCGAAAAAAAATTCTTAATTTTGCGATCATTTTATCGGAAGAAAATACAAATCCAGTTAAGTACTTATAGAATATGACGAATACGAAAGAATTAAGTGTTGAGGACAAGTTAAGAGCAATATATGATTTACAGCTTATTGACTCTAGAATTGACGAAATCAGAAACGTTAGAGGAGAACTTCCTTTAGAGGTTGAAGATTTAGAAGATGAAGTTGCAGGTTTGAGCACTCGTTCAGAAAAACTGAAAGGTGAACTTGAAGTGATTGAGGAGCAAATCAAAGCAAAGAAAATTGCTATTGAGGAGCATAAAGAGGTTATCAAGAAATACACAAAACAACAAGAATCAGTTCGTAACAACAGAGAATTTAATTCTTTGACAAAAGAAGTTGAATTTCAGGAATTAGAAATTCAATTAGCTGAAAAGCAAATCAAAGAAATGAAAGCTTCTATCGAGCACAAAAAAGAAGTTATTTCTAATTTAAAAGAAAAACTTGATGCTAAAAGCTCTCATTTAAAACATAAAAAATCTGAATTAGATGCTATTATGGCTGAAACTCAAAAAGAAGAAATCTTCTTATCTGAGAAATCAGCTGAATTTTCAGCTCAAATTGAAGAAAGATTATTAGCTGCTTATAACAGAATCAGAAGCAGTGTTCGTAACGGATTAGCTGTAGTTTCTATCGAAAGAGGAGCTTCTGCAGGATCTTTCTTTACGATTCCACCACAAACTCAGGTTGAAATCGCTTCTAGAAAAAAAATCATTACTGATGAGCACTCTGGAAGAATTTTAGTTGATACTCAATTAGCTGAAGAAGAAAAAGAAAAAATGGAACAATTGTTCTCAAAATTCTAATAAGAGTCCCGATTTAATCGGGACTTTTTTTTATAAAACATTTTTTGCCACGAATTACACTAATTATCACTAATTTTTAATTTGTTTCTAAATGGAATAAAAATTCGTGCTAAATTTGTGTAATTCGTGGCGAAACTTTTTTAGATCGGTCCTCGAATATCATTTTTACCACTAAATTATTTGTTTTGGGAATTAAAAAAGGAATTCGTTTTATTACATTAAAATCCGTTGGATCTTATATTAACTTTTTGAGTTATGTGCGTCCGCAAAAAGCCATGGAACTTTCTTATGCTCTTTTTAGTCAGCCCCGAATTGGGAGATTAAAAAAAGAAACACTTCCAAAAGTTTTAAGAAACACCGAAACAGAAATTTTTCACCATAACGAACATCATTTTCAAACCTACATCTGGAAAGGAAATGAAACCAAAATTTTATTGGTTCACGGCTGGGAAAGCAATGCCTCTCGCTGGAAAAAAACACTGCCGCATCTTCAAAAATCCGGAAGTACTATTATTGCAATTGACGCGCCCGCTCACGGACAAAGCAGCGGAAAAGAATTTAATGTTCCGCTTTATGCCGAATTCATCAATAAAGCGGTAGAAAAATATCAACCTGAAATTATTATTGGACATTCTATTGGTGGTGCGGCCTGCGTTTATCATCAATATTTATTTCCGAATACAAGCATTAATAAAATGGTTATTCTTGGCGCTCCTTCAGATTTAAAAACTTTGATTAACAATTATATTTCGATGCTGAGTCTGAATTCCAAAATGCTGTCTCTTTTAGAAAATAAATTCATAAATCGCTTCAACTTTAAACTGGAAGATTTTTCAGGGCAAAAATTTGCATCGCAATTTACGATTCCTGGTTTCATTGCACATGATACTTCAGATAAAATCGTTGCTTTTGAAGAAGGAAAAAAAATAGCCAGCAACTGGAAAAACAGTCAGTTTATTGAAACCAAAGGCTTAGGTCACGGAATGCATGATGATGAATTGTATCAAAAAGTGATTGAGTTTCTTTTTGAAGGTTCTGAGCCACTAAGTCGCTAAGGCACTAAGTTTTTTTAATCTGAATTCTAAAATCTACAATTAAAATGATAGCTGTAATTTTTGAAGTTATTCCGAATGAAGGAAAAAAAGAAGAATATCTTGATATCGCCGCAAGTCTGCGTCCTGAATTAGACCATATTGAAGGTTTTATTTCGATAGAACGATTTCAGAGTTTTAGTGATCCTTCAAAGGTTTTGTCTTTATCTTTTTGGAGAGATGAAGAAAGTATTCAGCAATGGAGAAATCTTGAAATGCATCGCGCTGCACAGGCTAAAGGACGAAATGAGGTTTTTAAAGATTATCATTTACGAATTGCGACAGTTGTTCGTGATTACGGAATGTTTGAAAGAAAAGAGACTCCGGAAGATAGTTCGATTTTTCATGATTCTTAGAAAAGGTACTGAGGTTCTGAGTTGCTAAGCTTCTAAGTTTTTTCTCAAAAAATCTAAAATCTGAATTCTAAAAACTAAAATCATTTTTTTGCCTACTTTTGCAGTATGGAAGAAAATCTTAAACGTCTTAATAAATTTATTGGTGAAACGGGATATTGTTCTCGTCGTGAAGCCGATAAATTAATTGAAGAAGGACGCGTAACAATAAATGGCGCTGTGCCGGAAATGGGAACTAAAGTTTCGCCAGATGATGAAGTACGCATAGACGGAAAGTTAATCGTGGAAAAGCACGAAAAAATGATTTATCTGGCTTTCAACAAACCGGTTGGAATCGAATGCACCACTAACTTAGAAGTTCGAAATAATATTGTGGATTATATCAATTATCCGAAACGTATTTTCCCGATTGGAAGATTGGATAAAGCGAGTGAAGGATTAATTTTTATGACGAATGATGGTGATATCGTAAACAAGATTTTACGCGCCAGAAACAATCACGAAAAAGAATATACGGTTACGGTAAACAAACCTATTACAGATCGTTTTATTCAACGAATGGGAAATGGTGTCCCGATTCTGGATACGGTTACCAAAAAATGTAAAGTAGAACAAATCAGTAAATACACTTTTAAAATAATTCTGACTCAGGGTCTAAATCGTCAGATTAGAAGAATGTCTGAATATTTGGGTTATGAAGTTACGGCACTTAAACGTATCAGAATTATTAATATTTCTTTGGATGTTTCGGTTGGGCGTTACCGCGATTTAACTGATGCTGAAATTAAAGAATTAAATCAGTTAATTGAACCTTCGAGCAAAACAGAAGAAGCGAGTTTTCCTAAAGTTGAAACTCCAACTCAAAGTTCAAATCGAAGAACAACATTTATTTCAAAGCACGATCCCCGATTTAGAAAAAGAGGTGATAACAATTAAACAAAAGTCCCATTTGAAATTTCAAATGGGACTTTTTAATTTATTTCTTATTATCTAAAAACTCATAATACAAAGCCTTAGATAAAAAACCTGCATTTTGGTAATTTGAAATTAATTCTTCTCTTACCGCTTCTGGATATTTTCCGTCTAAATTATTTTTTGAAAGATATTCTCTTCTGGCATCATCATTAAAATTTAATCCGCTTAAAAATATTGGCTCTACTCCTTTATTTACCGAAATATTATAATTAGTTACTAAATTTCCCCAATTTACATAACTGCATATCAATATTGTGGCATAGAAATACCAAATCATCTGATTGAAAAGATAGGCGTTTGTTTTTTGTTTCGTTATTTTTAAGAAAGAATAAACTAAACCAATAATAGCTAAAATTAAAAAAGCATAAACCCCCAAGCGTTTATAAGTTAAACCGTAAAAAGAAACATATTCTGAGTTTTTAACAATGGCACTTACAATCAAAACTACATTTAATACAATCCATACTTTTGCCAGTTTTTTTAATGTGGTGGCTTTTTCATCAAAATTAAATCCGCCTTTAAAGTAAAATAAGATTACGCCAACTGCCATCAAAATTGAAAATATAACTGCATTTACACGTTCGTGCGTATCGGCGCTTAAGTTTGTTTTTTCGACTACTTCAAAAAACTGTTCGTAATTGTATGTTCCAATAAAAATTAGAAGCATAATATTCAACATAAATAATGTGATTACTCCGCTCTTTCTTTCAAAATCCAAATCTAAGAATGAGAATGTACTTTGATTTTTTACTTCAGAAATATTCGTGAATTCATTGTTTAGTTTTGGATTGAACTGATAAGAAATATCCGGAACCCAATAATTCCAGAAACTGAATGAGATATAAAATCCTAAAATGCACATAGCTATTAATTGAGGCAGATTAATATCTAATGTATAATCGGTAAACAATGAAGAGAAATGATTGCTTCCGAATGAGTAAACGATAAAAAATAATCCAAGAAATATTACCGGAATAATTACAAACGCTACTAGTTTTTTAGCAAAGTCGTTGTGAATTTTTCGTTCAGGAAGCCATTGGCTAAATATAAAAATACGTCCTATTGTAGTGATTCCGTTTAGGAATATTAAGGGAAAAATCTGAACGATTTTAAGTTCTCCATCCTGCGTTTTAAATTGTAAAAACAGAATTGATAATGCTAAAGCAAAAAACGAAGCGGCGTCTCCATACCACGCAAAGGCAAAACAAGATAAAATAGAAGTCATTACCAAAACAAGATGTGATCTGTTTACAAACTTTTCCTGAAAGAAATAACTAATTAACAGAGTAAGTATCACTCCAAAAATAGAAATGTTGATTCCCACAGATTCATTGTAAAAAAGCAGTATAAAAACCGCTGTACAAGCTAAAATAATTTGATGTTTTTTCATTTTTGTAGATTTTTATTTGTTATTGGTCAAAAATGTAATTGCCTTATCTGCTAATTGTAAAAACACTATTGGCAATTTCATGATTTCAATTTTTAAAAGTACTTTGTAATTCAAAGTTTTTAGGTAAAAAAATATAGTTATTACGATTTCATTAATTTTTCGAGATAAGAAAGGTGTTCTTTGAACGCTGCGCGGCCTAGCGGCGTTACCTGATAAGATGTTTTTGGTTTTTTACCAACAAATTCTTTCTTAACTTCGATGTATTCAGATTTCTCCAATGCAGAGGAATGACTTGCTAAATTACCATCGGTGATATTTAAAAGCGTTTTCATCTCGGTAAAATCTACCCAGTCGTTAACCATCAGAACGGACATAATACCCAGTCTGACACGGCTTTCAAAATCTTTATTTAGTTTATCAATAATTCCCATTGGGTTATTTGTATTTTTTGAACATCACCAATCCATATGCGATATGCAGGATACCAAATCCTAAGATCCAAAATATTAAACCATATCCAATATAAAAAAGTGAAATACATCCTAACAAAAGCTCAGAAAAACCTAGATATTTTATATCTGAGAATGTATATTTTTCGGCATTGATAACAGCTAGTCCGTAAAATAATAAAGTAGACGGCGCTACTAAACCGTAATATCCGTGATATATTAATGCCAGGCAAAATATTCCTCCTGCTGCAAGTGGAACTGCCAGATTAAACAACATATTTTTTGTGGCAGAAGTCCAAATTGGCAAATTGTATTTTTTACTTTTTCTAACGGTAAAAAAGGTTCCGAATACAAATGCACAAACTAAAATTATTACGCCTATCCATATTAATTCTGAAACTAAGCTGCCGGATAATATTATGTGTTCGTCAGTAAAATATTCGATTCCATTTACTTTAAAAAGCTGGTAAACATACAATCCGCCTATTAATGCCGAAAGTCCCGCGAAAACTCCTGAAAGTCCGCTTAACGATATAAATCTTGAAGAACGTTCCATCATGGAACGAATATGTGCTAAATCTTCTTGGTGCTTTTGATTCATAATTAAAGTACTTTGCACTACAAAGTTATTATTTATTTTGAATTGACAAATAAAAAATTGTGTTTTTATTTTAAATTATTTGCAGACGTAAAAATGAATTGCGATTCATAGGGATTAAATGTGTAATCCCTACGGGATATTTTATCACGTGGATACTATTTATACTACCGATATATAACTCCTAACGGAGTATTCTGGAGATAAAATATTAAATGGGATTTCTAGGCATCTATTTTTTAGCTACCGATAATAACTCCTAAGAGAGTATTCTTCAGAGATTGTATTAAATACAAATTATTGCTATTCATTTTTCATTCACAACTATTTACAACTCCTAACCAATTATCCCGGAGAGATTAAATATCGGTAGCTAAAAATCATTTACGACAAATTTTTGTCCTGTAGGGATTACACATTTAATTAATATTTAATAATCATACTGTTTTTGAAGTCTTGCAGGAGCGGGATTTGTTGATACCTGAGTGCTGCGTGAGGGATAGAAGCTGGCTACCGAAGTAGCGCGGATAGCCCGACCATGTTTGCGAAAAGGCGCGCAATAAGCGAAAAGATTGGAGCGCCTTTTTGCAAACATGGTCACGCCCAAAGTATAAAAACGAAAAAGCCTATTCGTAAGGAACAGGCTTGTATTTTCATTTTTGATTAAAACCATCTTCTTCGCTTAAAGAGGAATACACCAACGGCTGAAAGTACTATTGAAATTGAAAGAAGAATCCAAATTCCGTATTTGATTTCTTCGAGACCGTTTGGAACATTCATACCATATAAACTGGCAATTAATGTTGGTATCATCAAAATAATCGAAATAGAGGTCATTTGTTTCATGATATTATTCATGTTGTTGGAAATTACAGAAGCATAGGAATCCACCATTCTTGTCAAAATATCACTGTAAATGTTTGCTGTATCTTGCGCCTGGCTTAACTCAATTTCAACATCTTCTACCAAATCTGTGTCGTAGTTTTGTGTTTGTATTTTTAAGTTTTTAATGCGATGAAATAAAACATCATTTCCTTTTAAGGACGTTATAAAAAAGACAAGACATTTTTCAATTTGAAGCAATGTTTGCAGTTCTTCATTTTTAATTGATTTTTCTAAATTATCTTCTGCTACTTTAATCTTTTGATTGATTTGTTTAAGATATTTCAAATACCAAACGCTTGATGAGAGTAAAAGCCTTAAAACCAAACAAAAATTATCATTGATCTGGATATGTTTTTTTTGTGAATAAAGAACAAGGTCACAGATGATTTCTGTTCTAAAAAAGCTAATTGTTACTTTGATATCATCTTTGAAAACGAATCCTAAAGGTATGGTCTGAAATGGTAATTTGATATCATTTCTTTTTATAGGAACGCGCAAAACTACTAATGTCCATCCATCTTCTGTTTCGATACGGGGTCTTTCGTCTATATCTTCAATATCATTATAAAAGGCTTCCGGAATTTGAAGTTCTTCTAATAAATATTTTTTTTCTTCTAAAGTTGGTGATTCTACATTAATCCAACAATTCGAACTCCATTCAGGAATTTCAAATAATCCGTCATTACTTTTATAAAATGTTTTCATTTCAAATTCCGAATATTTTTATATCATGTTGTAAAACCAAAAAGCCCATCTTTAGTAGATGGACTTTCTGTATTTTTCATTCTTTTTTGGCTTATTTTTTTGCACTTCTCATTTTGCGTGCTAAAAGAGTATTTTTCAACAACATAGCAATTGTCATTGGCCCTACTCCACCCGGAACTGGTGTAATAAATGCTGCTTTTTTGCTTACTCCGTCAAAATCAACGTCACCTTTTATAACGTAACCTTTTGGGTTTGATGCGTCATCTACACGAGTAATTCCAACGTCGATGATCGTTACTCCTTCTTTTACCATATCAGCTTTTAAAAATTCAGGAACTCCTAAAGCTGTAATAATAATGTCAGCATTTTTAGTGTATTCTTCTAAGTTTTTAGTACGGCTGTGTGTTAAGGTAACTGTCGAATCTCCCGGGTTACCTTTGCGGCTCATTAAGATACTCATTGGTCGGCCTACGATATGGCTTCTTCCAATCACTACGGTATGTTTTCCTGAAGTTTCTACTTTGTAGCGTTCTAACAATTCCATAATTCCGAATGGTGTTGCCGGAATAAAACTTTCCATTTCCAATGCCATTCTTCCAAAGTTAGTCGGGTGAAATCCGTCTACGTCTTTATCTGGATCGATTGCCAATAATATTTTTTGCTCGTCGATGTGTTTTGGTAAAGGAAGCTGTACGATATATCCGTCCAGATTATCATCTTCGTTTAGTTCTTTAATTTTAGCAAGCAGTTCATCTTCGGTAATTGTTTCCGGCAGACTTACTAAAGTTGAATCAAATCCGATTTCCTGACATGATTTCACTTTACTTCCTACGTAAGTTAAACTTGCTCCGTTTGTTCCAACTAAAACTGCGGCTAAATTAGGTACTTTTCCTCCGGCTGCTTTTATGGATTGAACTTCGACTGCAATTTCGTTTTTAATGTCGTTAGATGTTTTTTTACCGTCTAGTAGTTGCATTTGTATTGTTTCAGGTTTAAAGTTTCATGTTTCACGTTACTTGTGAAACTTAAATATTATGTAATCAAAAAAGTTTCAAGTCTTGGCTTCTTAACTTGAAACCTTAAACTTGAAACTTTTTTTGTTTTATTATCTCGGCATTCCTCCTGGCATTCCTTTCATGCCTCCCATCATTTTCATCAGGTTTTTTCCGCCCGGACCTTGCATCATTTTCATCATCTTGCTCATTTGGTCAAACTGCTTCATTAACTGATTTACCTGCTCGACTTTCGTTCCGGAACCTTTTGCGATTCTGGCTTTTCTTTTTACGTCGATTATGGCCGGTTTGCTTCTTTCTCCCGGTGTCATGGAGTGAATGATTGCTTCAATATGTTTAAAAGCATCATCTTCTATTTCTACATCTTTCATGGCTTTTGAAGCTCCTGGTATCATTCCTACCAAGTCTTTCATATTACCCATTTTCTTTACTTGCTGAATCTGTGTTAGGAAGTCGTCAAAACCGAATTCGTTTTTAGCGATTTTCTTTTGAAGTTTTCTTGCTTCTTCTTCATCAAATTGTTCCTGAGCTCTTTCTACAAGCGACACAACGTCTCCCATACCTAAAATACGCTCAGCCATACGATCTGGATAGAAAACATCAATTGCTTCCATCTTCTCGCCTGTACCTACAAATTTGATTGGTTTATTTACAACCGATTTAATTGAGATTGCTGCTCCACCACGAGTATCACCATCTAATTTCGTTAAGATAACTCCATCAAAATTTAAAATATCGTTGAAAGCTTTTGCTGTATTTACAGCATCTTGTCCTGTCATAGAGTCGACAACGAACAATGTTTCTTGCGGCTGAATTGCTTTGTGAACGCGTGCTATTTCGTCCATCATTTCCTGATCTACTGCTAAACGTCCTGCAGTATCGACAATAACTACATTGAAACCGTTTGCTTTTGCGTGTTTGATCGCGTTTTGTGCAATCTCAACAGGATTTTTATTTTCTGGTTCTGAGTAAACCTCAACACCTATTTGATCTCCAACAACGTGTAACTGATTGATCGCCGCCGGACGGTAGATATCACACGCTACAAGAAGTGGTTTTTTATTTTTCTTTGTTTTTAAGAAGTTGGCTAATTTTCCTGAGAAAGTAGTTTTACCAGAACCTTGAAGTCCAGACATTAATATAACGCTTGGATTTCCAGATAAATTAATTCCGGCAACATCACCTCCCATTAATTCTGTCAGCTCATCTTTTACCAGCTTCACCAATAATTGTCCTGGCTGAAGCGTTGTTAAAACGTCCTGACCAATTGCTTTTTCTTTTACTTTGGTTGTAAAATCTTTAGCAATTTTAAAGTTAACATCGGCATCAAGTAAGGCACGACGAACTTCTTTTAAGGTATCGGCAACGTTTACTTCTGTAATTTTACCGTGTCCTTTTAATATATGGAACGCTTTATCTAACTTATCACTTAAATTATCAAACATACTATTTTCTTTATTTGAAGTGCAAAGATAATCTAATTAGATATTTCAGGCAATTTTTATTTATGTGCAATTTTGCCACGAAGGTGTGTTGTTTTGCCACAAAGACACTAAGGCACAAAGTTTTTATTTCATGCAGATTTTAAAAATCTTTTTAATCCTTTTAATCTGTGGCTATAAATAAAAAAGCGCAAAGAATAAAAATCTTTGCGCCTTAGTGTCTTTGTGGCTATATTTTAAAATTGGAAATATATGAACGGCTGTGAACCGGCAACTGCTGTTGCGTAAACGATCCAGTAAACGAAGCCGAGAATTGTTGCTTTTATTAGTAATGGTGTTTTATCGAAAACCAATTTCATTTTGTCAGTGATAACTTCTGGTAAAAAATGCCAAACATATCCGAATAACATTAATAAGAACACATTTTTATATCCTAAAACTATGGCTTTCCAGTTTTGCGGTTCGAAAGTTAACTGACCAATATTATTGATTACTTGTAGCGCTGTTTCGAAATCTCTGGCACGGAAAAAGATCCAGCAGAAAACTACAAAATGGAATGTAATTAGAATCGAGAAAAATCTCCATAAGAAATTACTTTTTCCGTCTTTTTTAGAAGGGAAGAATTCAAGGAAAATTTTGTGAACCGCTAAAGCTAATCCGTGTAAAGCTCCCCAAACAATAAATTGTGCTCCCGCTCCGTGCCACAATCCGCCTAAAAGCATTGTGGTAAAAAGGTTTAGATTGGTTACTAAAGTTTGTTTCTTTTTGCTGGAAAGCAGAAATGACAAACAAAATAATGCAATTGAAATGGATGCAATAATCAACGGAATTATACTTGTATTGTAACTCGTAATTCCCCAAAGTAATAATCCGAAGAAGAATAAACTTGGGAATAAAAATCCTGCGAATGAACCTTCTCTGTTTCCTCCTATAGAAATGTATAAGAAATCTTTTAACCAGGTTGAAAGTGAAATGTGCCATCTTCTCCAGAAATCTGTAATCGAAGTTGATTTATATGGCGTTCTAAAGTTGGCTGGTAATTTGAATCCTAATAATAAAGCAATACCGATTGCCATATCTGAATATCCTGAAAAGTCGCAATAAATCTGGATAGCATATCCGTAAGATGCCATTAAATTTTCGAATGAAGTGTAATTTAAAGGCGTATCAAAAACGCGATCTACAAAGTTTATTGAGATATAATTTGATATTACTGTTTTCTTAATTAATCCACCAATAATCAAAAACAAGGCATTGTTTACATCTTGTCTTGTTAAGTTTAGTTTTTGATAAATCTGCGGCAGAAAATCTTTTGCGCGCACGATTGGCCCGGCAACTAACTGCGGGAAAAACGAAACGAAAAATAAATATTCAATGTAGTTTTTCGTTGGTTTAATTTCTTCACGGTAAATCTCGATAATGTAACTCATCGATTGGAAAGTGTAGAATGAAATTCCGACAGGAAGGAAAATATCATGAAATTTAAAATGTCCGTTGAACATATCGTTATATGTTCCAATCATGAAATTCATGTATTTGAAATAACCTAATAATCCCAAATTCAGGATTACACTTATTACCAAATATATTTTCTTGGTAGCGACTTTTGTTTCTTTATAGATAATTTGGCTCAAGCCATAATCTACAACTGAAGAAAGTAATAACAGCAAAAAGTAAATTCCGCTTGACTTATAATAAAAGAAAAGCGAGAAGAGAATAACGTACGTTAATCTTAAATAAAATGTTTTGCGTAAAAAGCCATACACAAAATAAAAAACCAGAAATAATCCTAAGAATAAACCTGTATTAAATAATAGTTTTTCGTCTGGATTATAAACAAACCAGCTTTTAACTTGTTCTATTGTAATTGCACCAAAATTTTGGATGAACCAATTATTGATGTTATCTATTGTTATCAACTTACTTCTTTAATTTAAAATTATCGTATGCTTTTAAAAATGCCTCTGAAAACAAATTTCCTTGTTTTTCGTATCCTTTTTTAGAATAATGAACCCAATCCGGTCCAATTAATTTTGCCGATTTTAGATTTCGAATTCCTTCCATTCCGCCAAATTCATCATATAAATCCCAAACGGCAAAACCATCAGTTTGTGCGATTTCAATAATTTGCTTGGTGTAATCTTGAATGAATGTATTCGGTCTTTTTCTAAGCAGAGACGGCGGCGGTGTCATTACAATTATTGGAACATTTATATTCTGCGCTTTTATGTTGCTTATAAATTCTCTTAACTGTTTGATGTAATTTCCCGATTCCAGTTTTTCGTAACTTTCATTTGTTCCGAGTGAAAATACCAACATATCCGGATGCAAAGCTTTTAACTGCTCAAAAAACAACGGATATTTATTATAATCTGAATATTTTGCTCCGTTTACTCCAATTCCGCTGTAAATTAATCCCGGCGCATCTTTTTCTAAAACAATTCCGTTTAGTTCAAATTTTGAAGCTTTTTTATTCGGAATCAAATAAATTTTATCTAACGCTTTTTCTGAATTATAATAATGTGAATACGAATCAGATTCCATGTTTAAAGAAACATATTCGGATGTTTTTATATTTCTTGACTGTGTTTCGTTTGTTGGAATTCTCAATATTCTTCCTGCTCGAATGTTGTTTGATTTTAGCGAATTTGCTCTTTTTATTTCAGCAATCGAAACATTGTATTTATCTGCAATTACAGAGATTGCTTCTCCTTTTTTAATTTTATGCTTGATTATTTTAGGTTCTGCTGTTTCAATAAATTTGGTTTGAGATGCTGTTGACAAATCAAACATGTCTTCATTTTGAGGTGTTATTATTTTTATTGAATTGAACTTATATACCGGATCTTTAATATTCAGTTCTAAAACAAATCCGCCGGAATCTCTCCAAAGTCCAATTCCGCTTAAACCAACAGGATAATTTCTAACCGGATAAATATTTCGATACGTTTCCCAAACTCTGTTGCAGCGAAAACGCTCGTTGTAAGATCCGTTTGTTTTAGCCAATTGGTAAGGAAAAACTAATCCCCGGCCGGCATTTCCAAATTTTCTTTGCAGATTTTTCCTGATTTCATTGGTCATTAAATCTCCCTGAATGTGAGAATCTCCAATATGAACAATATTTATTTTTTGATTGTTATCGCTTTCATTGTCTTTTAATTTCTTAAAAAAACTTTCTAAAGCTTTCGCATTGTAAATATTATTTCCGTTGAAAGATTCAACTGTTGTTGAATCGACTTTACTAACCATATTTTTAGTTATTGGAGGTGAAACTGGATTTTGCGGTTTATCATTTGTTGAGAAAAACAGACAACAAAAGAAAATAATAAGTTTATTCATTTACGCTATCTTTTTCTACAGAGACGGAATCTGCTTTGGGTTTTCTAATCGCTTTAGGTCTAACGCCTGTTTCACGTTTTTGACGTAAAATTTTATATTGTTCGTATCCGTTATTTAACTGACTGTATAACAAATTACCAATTGCTTTTGCGCCTCTTTGGTTAAAATGTGTGTAATCTTTATTGGCTTTTGCAGGAGATTCATCTACCCATTTTACCATCGATCCGTCACCGCCCATTAAGGTATATAAATTCACAAATCCTGATTCGGTTTCTAAAGCATACTTTTTCTGTGCTTTCATTAAAGGAACAACTGCAGAATCTGTTTTCATTTCTAAATCATATTTAGTCGATTTATCTGCTGTTGAAACAATTAAAATAGAAACTCCCGGAAATGATTCTTTTATTTTATTTACCGTTTTTGTCATTCCTTTTTCGTACCAGAAATAGTTTTTTGTTCCGTAATTCAAAACGTTAGTTCCGTAGTGAAGTACAATTAAATCGTATTTCAGGTTGTTATCAAAAGCCTGCATTACACTAGCATCAAACATAGAAATTGGCAGTCCTGAATTTCCTCTTTGAGAGAAATTATCAACGTGAACACCAATTCCGTTATCAAAATTAAATCCGTAAATTGGAATTGAATCGGCATGAATAAAGTTTGCTTTGAATGCTTTTATACTTCCCGAAGTAACTTTTAAAGTGTTTACTAAGTTGTTTGGAGTAAGGCTTTTTTTCAAGGTATCTTTTCCTATAATGAAATTTACGTTTCCTCTTTTAGATGATCTTCCATAAAATAAGGTTGGATTATCTAAAGTCGTTGTATGTTTTGGAAGTCCTGCTTCATACTGAACCCAGGTTGGGTTTGTCTGGTCATTTGCAAAAAACACATGTCCGTTTACACCAAAAGGACTTGCGGGTCTTTTTACATTTAAATATGATTGTGTTTTCCAGTTTTTAGAATAGGTGGCTTTAACAGAACCTCTTGACGCTGCAGATTCTGAAGTTATGGATACGAAACCAACTCCGTTTCCGCCAAAACGGTCCTGATAATTGTTACGCACATCCTGAACAATTAAATCTCCATCGGTCATAGAATCTCCGTAATAAGCGATTCTAACATGCCTTTGCGGATTCTGTTCTAATTGATATAATTTTTCGTAAAAAGAAATCAGGTATTGATATCCTTTGTAATTATCGAAAGTTTCAGATGGGAATTCGATTCCTTCTGAAGCATCGTAAACAATTTTCTGCTCGCCTAATCTGCGCTCGCTTTCTTCGATGCTGTCACTTTTTAGTGACAATGAATCTTTTGCTACTGATTCCAGAAGCAGACTGTCTATAAGTACATTTTTGGAATCTACTTTACTATCAGAAAATATTTTATCTGGTAAGATTTGTTTAAAACCAATAAAAGCAACAAATGCTAATGCTACGATTGCGAAAGATTGAAAGAAATATGACTTAGTATTCACTTAATAAATTAAATTTAAAGAAATAACTACGAATATTTAAAATTGTTGTAAAATTCCTATTAATTCGTAATGGATAAATGTAGACAAAGATAGAATTAAACATTCATTTTTAATAATAAAGAAATAAAAAAAAGAGGTTAGATAAATCTAACCTCTAAATCAAAAAAAAATAAAAAAAACAAAGCTAATGATTAACTAAATTTTTGATGTTAAAACATCATAACCTAGAATGAAATAATCTTTATAATCTTTAGATTTTTCATAATGTTATTTCAAGATAGCGTATTCCAAAGTTGGATATCCTCTTTCTCCTGCAGCATTTGTCATTCCTAAGAATTTAACTTTATAATAATTTCCTGCAGCATCTTTCACAACATAAAAACGATCTGTTCTGATACTTGGTAAAGTGTTTGGTCCACCACCACTTCTCCAGTTAGCACCAATTATTCTTTGATCTGTAGCAGAAACTGTAAAATTAGCTTCTACAACTTTAGCTTTTGTAAAATCTGCATAAGCAACACCATCAGCAACTAAAACTTGGTAAGCTTTAGTTCCAGCTTTTGCATTTGTTGTGATAAAGTCAGAATATCCGTAAGTAACTTCAGTTCCTGCATTTAAATAATTAGTAAATACCGTAAAGTTTAAATCCCATTTTGCTTTTTGAGGCTCAACAGAAACTGTATTTCCTGTTGTTAAACTGAAAAATGTAAAGTTAAAATCAGCATCTTTAGCAATAACTTTTTCTGTAAAAGTAGCAGAAGCTAAATCAGCATATTGAATTTTATATCCATTTCCGCTTCTCAAAATTCTAACTTTTTTCCATCCTCTTGCATCTCCATCAACACTAACTGAACCTGTTGCAGGTTTAGTTGTAGAAACTGCAAATCCTAGATTTACTAAATAAACTTTATTGTCAGCATCTGTAGCTGAAATTTCTGCAATTGCAGTTCCAATTCCTGCACCTGCACCTGCTAAAACACCAGTTGGGTTATCAACATATCCATTTGAAGCTGCTGTAGTTCCTGCTCCAACTGCTACATCAGAATCGCTTTCCTGTGGTAAAGTAATATCAGAAGTTGCTAATTTTTTTACTGCCATTTTTAGAGATCCATTGATTACCACTCTAAATTCTGAACCTGTAGAAAATCCAAAATCCCAAGCAGCTCTATTTACTGATTTAGATTCTTCAGAACTTAAATCAAGATAAACTTGGTTTGGTTGATTTGCCCCACCTACTGCTGGCTGTAACGTTGCTCCAACTGTTGGAATTTCAACGTCTGGAGTATTATCATCATCACTTGAACAAGATGCAAGAGATAAGAACGCGAATGATAGTAATAATAATTTTTTCATTTTATTTCTGTTTTATATTAAAGATTAAGGTTATATGCTAATTTTAAAAAGTAAGAACGCCCGTATGCAAGCAATAAATTTGATGATGTGGCATGTCCGGCTCCTTCATTTGTTCTAGATTGATTTACATTGGTTACATCTAAGATATTTCTTGCCCCTAGGGTTACTTCAAAGTGATCTTTAAAAAAGTTTTGTCTGATTGATGCATCCAACCAGCTGCTTGGATCGATTTCAGAAATGATATATGCAGAATTTCCTTCTACAAACTGTTGGCTTTTTCCGTTGTATTTATAATATCCAGAAATTATTGTTTTCCATTTTGGAACTGTATAAGAAGCACTAGCATTTAGATTAAATGAATACAGAAATTGATCATCTGAAACAAATTTTGCATTGTCTATTTTTTGTGAAACACCTATAAATGCGGCACCAATATTAACTGTCAAGTTATCTATTTTTAACTGGTTCGTCGCAGAAAAATTCCACATTCTGTATTTGCTAATGTTTATATATTGATATTCCGGGCTTCCTGTATCTGGATTATCTCTTACATACGCCATATCAATTCTGTCGTTTACATCCAGGTAACTTCCGGCAATGGTATTTGAAAGCTGTACTCCTGAAGAAAATGAAGTAAATTTTTTAACACTCGCTTCATAAGAAGTACTGGTTTCCGGTATTAAATTTTCGTTCCCAACAAAAAAATGCCCGTCAAAAATTTGTTTTGAATATAATTCGTCAAAATTTGGTGTTCTAAAACCTGTACCATAAGAGCCTCTAACTTCAAGTCCTTTATCAAATAAATATCTAAGACCAATAGAAGATGCATACTGATTTTTAAATTTTGATTGTGCAGAAAATCTTAATCCTGGTTTAATTGAAAATCGGTCAGTAGCCATAATTTCCGACGAAGCAAAAAAGTCATAATTTTCAAGTTTTTTATGTACTGCAGAAGTATTATTATTTGGCTCTTGAACTAGTGCAAAACCATTATTATTTACAAACTCATAGCCTAATTGCAGGTCAACAGTTTTATCCGAGAAAAAATTATTTATGGTTCCTGTGGAAGAAAGAACTTCCATAGACTGGTCTTTTATAGTAACATTTTTGTCTTCTTTTTTTGTATATAAATAATATTCAAAATCTTCTACTTCACGCTGTTGTTTTTGGTGAGAAACAGATATGTTGTAATTTAATTGTGAAAACAATGTTCCAGTAGCATTTAAATTGTGAAAATATCTATTAGTAAAATATCTTTTATCAAAAGCGTAACGATAAGAACCTAATTCAGGAGTAAAATTTGATTGTACCGTACTATTATAATAGTCTACATTTTCATCTAAATATTCGAATTTATAGAAAAATCTAAAATTATCTTTGTGATAAGATATTAACGCACTTCCGTTTAATTGATCTTTTGGCAGCCAGCTGTAGCCTCTTGTAGTATCATTTTCAAGATAATCTTTTCCATTTTTATCTGCTAAATATCCTTGAAAATCGTTTCTATTTACCCCAGCACTTACAAACCATTTTTTGCTGAATGTATGTGCAACGCGTAAAGATTGAATATGACGCCCTTTTTCAAAAAGAGAATATTCATTATTAACCGTTTCTTCCTGAACAGCTGCGTTTATATTCCATTTATATTTTGAAGATTTTTTTGTAATTATATTTAAAACACCACTTACAGCATTTGCTCCATAACTTACTCCCATTGAACCTTCAACAATTTCAATATGATCAACATCATTAAGGTTAATTTGCGATAAATCTGTGTTATTTCCCAGACCTCCCTCATTAACCAATGGAATGTTATCTACCAAAATTTTAAAATATTGTGCGTCTAATCCAAATAAAGAAACCGTAGAACGCCCGCTTGTACTGCTCGGTCTTACTGTAATATTTAAATATTGATTTAAAACGTCTCCTAAATTATTCGCAGCTAAATTTTGAATATCCTGATTTGATATCACCCGAACATTAAATACTGATTTCTTTATTGATTGTGGTTCAAACTGACCAGTTACAACCACTTCAGATAGTTTTTCTTGAGACGCAATAGTATCTTTTTGCTGTGCAAATGAGATTTGACAGAAAGTTAATACAGCAAAAAGGGATAATTTTATTTTCATTATTTTTATTCAGTCTTAATAATCGATGCAAATATATAACTATTTTTAATTGTTCTAAATAAAATTTATATATTTGCAAAAATTAAAAACAAATAATAAGTTATGATTTCAAAAAGCCTTTATTTATCAGCCATTATGGCTTTGACATGTGGTCTTGGTTTTAGTCAGGACAAGAAACAACAAGACATAAAATCAATTAAATCTATGTGTGGTTGTTATGAAGTGAAGTTCAACTTTGCAGAAACTTTTCAATATGCTAAAGATTCGGCTACATACAAACCTTCACAGACTAAACATGAATCTGCTTTAGAATGGGTAGAATTGTTAGAAGATACTCCAAACAAAATTGTTATGCAGCACTTATTAATCGTAAGTGATGATATGATTATCAAACACTGGAGACAAGATTGGTTATTTGAAAACACAGACTTATATTCTTTTGATAAAGGAACATCCTGGAAATATAAAAAGCTTGACAAAAAAGCTGTTAAAGGGCAGTGGACTCAAAAAGTATATCAAGTAGATGACAGTCCAAGATATGAAGGATCTTCAACTTGGGTACATGTTGACGGACAAGATTACTGGACAAACGTTGCTGATGCGCCGCTTCCAAGAAGAGAGCAGACAAAACGTAATGACTATAATGTTTTAAAAAGAAGAAATATTCACGAAATCACTGCTACAGGGTGGAATCATGAGCAAGATAATGATAAACTTATCCGTGACGATGCTGGAAAAGATGTTTTGTTAGCACAGGAAAAAGGATTTGATGTTTATACTAAAGTTCCAGATATTAAATGTATTGCTGCTCAAAAATGGTGGAAAGAAAATAATGTTCTTTGGAAAAATGTTCGTGACAAATGGCAGACTCTTTTCGACAGACATAAAGACTTAAACTTAGAAGCTAAAGTTGATAGAAAAGCGCTTTATTCTCTTTTGTTTGATTTAAAACCAACTGCAACAAAAGCAGAATCTGATGCAATTATCGACAAATTTGTAAAATAAAAAATGTTTGTGTTAGTTGTAAAAAAGCCGGTAATTTTGAGATTACCGGCTTTTTTTATAATATCACTAAAAACATAGACGTTACATCTATAACCAATTACAATTCATTTTGCTCAATTAAAGGATTGGCATTGATTTCATCTTTAGGAATAAGCCACTGCCATCTTTTATCTGTAGGAGCTACATATAAAACTCCATTTACTAAACCTGAATCATGATTTGCTCCTGTTCTGTCTAATGGTAAGTTATTACGTTTCAAATCAAAAAATCTAAATCCTTCACCCCATAATTCAATTCTTCTTTGTAATAATATTTCATCAATTAAAGCTTGTCCGCTATTAGTTGATAAAGCATAAGAAGGATTTCTTGTTACTTCAAAATCAAAAAGTATCTTGGCTGCATCTGCTTCTCCCAATCTTGCTTTTGCTTCAGCTTCTATTAAATACATTTCAGCAGCACGCATATAAGGAACATCACATCTACTATCTCCGGCATCTATAGCCAGGAATTTTTGACTTGTATATGGAAATTTGGCAAAATTTGACGGTAATGCTAATGCAGTATGTTTTCCAGTTTTATCAAATATTGCAGAACGAACATCTGTTGACGGGATCATATCATAAAGCTTACTGTTAATTGTTTTTGGACAAGAACGGATTACTGTTGAACTGAAATTTCTAGACATATAAGCTCCAAAATTTCCAAAATATTCCGTTTGAACTTCATTAATATGACTTCCCCACATCCATTCTTTATTGTTATAATCATTAAAGCCGGCAACATAATCGGCCATAGACATTAAAGTCGCCCCCGATTTAGCTTTATTAGCATATTCTGCAGCAATTTGCCAATTACCCTGAGCCAAGGCTACACGAGCTTTTAATCCTTGAGCAACTTTTAAATTTAAATGAGAATTATTTGGTCTTGAATATCCAACTAATAAAATATTGGCTTCATCTAAATCATTATTTATCTGCGCATATACTTCTTCAACTGTCGAACGAGGATTTTTTTCATTTCCAACGGTCAAAACTATCGGAACTCCTAGTTGAGAATTATTTTCTCCGTTTACATATCTTTTACCAAATAACTGAACTAATTGAAAGTTACAAAATGCGCGATATAATAGTGCTTGACCTTTTACTATATTTTTATCAGCAGTTGTACCAACTGCCGAATCGGCTGCATTTATTATTGTGTTTGCATTTCGAATTATCCTGTAATAAGTCCTGTAAGGAAAACGAAGATCTACAGAATTTTCATTACTTACCGAGCTCCAATTATATATTTGCAAAAACCAACCGTTTGTGATTGGAAAAACTACATCATCACCAACAATATCAGTTTGCTGCATTAAACCGCCTAAACCAGTCTGACTTTGATCTTCGTAATTTTTATATAAAGATCTGTGAATTCCATTCAACAGGGTCATTAAGTTTTCGGTTGTTGTTGTAGCCCCAGCATTATCTACATATTCTGTCGGCTTTTTATCTAAAAAATCGTCAGAGCAAGATCCTAAAACAGTTACTGCAATTAAGGCAGCTATCATTTTAATATAATTTGTTTTCATGATGTTAAAAATTTAAATTCAGACCTAGTGTTATTACTCTTGCAGGTATATATCTATTTTGTGTAGTTCCGTCAAAAGTTTGAGTTGGATCCATTCCTTTGCGTTTTGTAAATAACATTAAGTTTTCTCCATTTATGTAAACAGAAGCATTGTCGATTTCTAATTTTGATATAAACTCAGAAGGCATTTTATAAGATAAATTGATTTGTCTTAATGCTAAGTAATCTGAACCTTTTAGCCATCTGTCAGAAACAGCTGCTGCTTGTGTATTTCTGTTGATATCCAAACGTGGTACATCCGTAATATCTCCAGGTTTCTGCCATCTTCTAAAAATATCAGTACTAAAAGCTGAACCGTAATTATTTCCAGTATGCATTAATACTGCATAATTACTATCATACATTTGCCCTCCAATTTGGTAAGAACACAAAACATCTAACTGAAGTCCTTTATATTTGAATGTGTTTCCAAAACTTCCAAACAAATCTGGTATAGCTGAACCAGCATAATGATAAAGTGCTTTATTTTGATCTGTAGTTACATTTACTCCATTTACAACTCTTACTGTAGCATCATTAGAAGCTACAAATTTTGGATCTACTACATATAATGCATACCCGTCAGCAGGGTCTACTCCATACCAATCTCTTAGCCAATAATCATAAATTGAATGACCTACCGAAAGTTTTTTGGTTCCATCTACAATTTCTCCCTGAGGAAGTTTTGTGATTTTATTATTAATTGTAGATGCATTAATATTTAGACTCCATGAGAAATCATTAGTTTTAAGAATTACTCCATCTAATGCTACTTCAATTCCTTTGTTAACCATAGAACCAATATTTTCCATTCTATAGTCTAAACCAGAAGATAACGGATTTGGAACAGCGAAAATAAGACCGTCGGTGCTTCTATTGTAATATTCAACACTTCCTTTTAGTCTATTTTTAAATAATCCAAATTCTAATGCAAGATCTCTTTGAGTATTAACTTCCCATTTTAAGTCAGGTGCTGCAGATGCATAAATTAAAGTACCTCCTTCACTTCCGTTATCATAACCTAAACTATAAGTAGGCTGACTAACGTAATAGTTTAATCCCTTTATTTTTGTTCCAGAATCATTTGTATCACTTATTATATGAGAATCATTTCCAACTTTTCCTATTGAAGCTCTCAATTTTAAGTCATTAATCCAAGAATAATCTTTAATGAAATTTTCTTTAGAAATTACCCACGCTCCACCTAAAGACCAGAAATTACCCCAGCGATTATTTTCGGCAAATTTTGAAGATCCATCTCTACGCAATGATGCTGAAAATATGTATTTGTCCATATAATCATAGCCAATTCTTGAAAAATAAGATTCTGTAGCATAATTTCTTGTATAAGATGTTAAACCCGTTGTAGTCGCATAATTAACAAACTCAATTATATTTGGTGCGACTTGCCCTGTTTTGCTGCTGCTTGTCCAGTTTTTTTCGTAGTCAAAACTTTCATGACCTAATAAAGCTGTAATAGAATGAGCTCCAAGTTTTTTAGAATAATTCAGTAATTGATTATAAGTGATTCCCGTTAAAATCTTATCTTCTTTTCCCATTAATCCTGTAGGTGCTCCATCTCCAATTAATGTATTATAAGAGTAAGTTCTATTAGAATACGACTTATCAATAGAAGCATTTGTTGTGAATTTCAAATCTTTAGTGAAATCAATTTCAAAGAAAGCTCTCGCAGAAAGTGCCAGTCCTTTTACAACATCGGTATCGTTTAGTGTTTCGTATACAACGTTTCGACCATTAGAAGCACCGGAACCGCGGACTGTCGAATAAACTTTATCACCATTGTCATCCAATAAATAATCTCCATTTTCAGTATGATCAAAAACAGGATAAATAGGTCCCATTGTTCTTATCGTTCTAAACGGGTTTTTAAATGAAGCATTATTTTCTACTCCATCGGTTCCTAATTTAGAATTAGTTAAAGCACCAGACATATTCACTCCGGTTTTAAACCATTCTTTTAAACTTGTATTCAAATTTAATCGTCCTGTTGTTCTTTCAAAACCTGACTTTTGTATATAACCTTCCTCATTTAGATAACCTAGAGAAGCAAAATAATTGGACTTTTCTGATTTTCCCTGATAGGAAAAATCAACATTTTTACGAACTCCGGCTCTTTCTAATTGTTTTGCCCAATCAAGATCCTGCGGATATAATAATTTCGCATCTGGGTTCAATTTCCCATCTGTACCCACTATACTATTATTTGGCACGTTAAAAGGATTTGTAACCAAAACAACAGGAACTCTAGAAGAAGCATAAGTATTTGCTGCATCGATTTGTGCCTGAGTAGCCATAGGACGACTGTTTCGGATTGCCTCCCATTCTAAAGGATAATAATCATAAGCATTAACTCGATCATAGTCTTTGATAGAACGCGAAGTTATACCAGTACTCATGTTTAAAGTAAATTTATCTTTTGCTGACTTTCCTGCTTTTGTAGTAATTATAATTACTCCATTAGCAGCTTTGGAACCATAAAGTGAAGTAGAAGAAGCATCTTTTAAAACACTTAAACTTTCAATATCACTTGAATTTAAATTGCTTATATCTCCAGCATAAGGAACTCCATCTACAATATATAGCGGTGTATTTGAACCATTTATTGAACTAAATCCGCGCACTCTAATTTCCGGGGCTGAACCCGGCTGACCTCCTGAACTTTGAATTTGAACTCCTGATGTAGACCCTTCCAAAACCGAAAGAGCGTTTGTTAAAGGTCTGCTTTCTAATTGTTCTGATTTAATTTGGGTCGCTGAACCTGTATATGAAGTTTTTTTAGCTGTACCATATGCCACAACAACTACTTCATCTAATTCCTTTCCATCTTCTTGTAACTTTGCATTAATTACGGACGTTGTTCCAACTGTTACAACATTATCCTTCATCCCCATGTAAGAAAAAACCAAAACATCTCCAGTCTTTGCTTTAATAAAATATTTTCCATCTAAATCAGATTGTACACCATTACTTGTACCTTTTACAACAACATTTGCTCCCGGAATTGGTCCAACAGCGTCCGCCACAATCCCAGATATCGTTCTTTCCTGCGCAAAAAATAAATGCGTTGTAAGAACAAATACCAGAACTAACAGCCCTTTAATTTTTCTTTTCATTATAGTTTATTTGAATTAAGGGGCGCAACTTATAAAATTAAATTAATTTTAACAAGATTTTATTTCGTTTTAACATTAAAAAATGTAGTGTAATTTTTACAAATAAAAAAACCGCCTAAACTCAATTAGACGGTTGATAATCCTTATAATTCTTACTAAAAAGGTACTAATTCAAAATAGATAAAAATGCTATAAGGAAAATATCTTCATATATGCAGATAAAATTCCGAGAAACTAATCGTTATTTTTATAGATGATAACTAATTAATAAACAGTGAATTAATTCAATTAAATTTAATTATTCTCCATTTGCGAGCGCAAAATTAACATGAATTATCTTTAATTCATATACGAAAGCGATATTTAACTTAAAATATGTCTTATCTTATTATTTTTCATCCTTTTAGTGAACAATTCTAAAACAAAAAGCCGATAGTTTAAAACTATCGGCTTTTTTAAATTCTTGTAAAAATTTTTTACATTCTTTCCGGAACTTCAATTCCTAATAACGTAAAAGCAGATTTTATAACTTCGGCAACTTTCTGCGAAAGCTGTACTCTGAAAATCTTTTTTGTCAAATCAACTTCACCTAAAATATGCACAGATTGATAAAACGAATTATATTCTTTTACTAAATCATAAGTATAGTTTGCAATTAATGCCGGACTATGATTTTGTGCTGCATTTTGAATTACTTCCGGGAAAAGTTCGATTTGTTTTACCAGTTCTTTTTCTTTTTCGTGAAGCTCTTCAATATTTGTTTTTTCAGAAAAATCAAAATCGGCTTTACGGATAATGGATTGAATTCTGGCGTAAGTATATTGAATAAACGGACCTGTATTTCCTGCAAAATCTACAGATTCTTCGGGATTAAACAGAATACGTTTTTTAGGATCCACTTTTAAAATGTAATATTTCAAAGCACCAAGACCAATTGTTTTATACAATTTTGCTTTTTCATCGGCAGAATAGCTGTCTAATTTTCCTAGATCTTCAGAAATTTGTTTGGCTGTATCTGTCATGTCCTGCATTAAATCATCAGCATCTACAACTGTTCCTTCACGGCTTTTCATTTTTCCGGAAGGTAAATCAACCATTCCGTACGATAAATGATATAGACTTGAAGCCCAGTCAAAGCCCAATTTTTTCAGAATCAAAAACAAAACTTTAAAGTGATAATCCTGCTCGTTACCAACAGTGTAAACCATTCCGCCAACATCTGGCATATCTTTTACACGCTGAATTGCTGTTCCAATATCCTGTGTCATATAAACCGCAGTTCCGTCAGAACGCAATACAATTTTACGATCAAGACCTTCATCTGTCAAATCAATCCAAACAGAACCATCCGGATCTTTTTCAAAAACACCTTTATCAAGACCAACCTGAACAACATCTTTACCTAATAAATAAGTATTGCTTTCGTAATAATATTTATCAAAATTAACTCCAAGATTAGTGTAAGTAGTTGCAAAACCGTCATAAACCCATTGGTTCATTTTTTTCCAAAGTGCAATAACAGCTTCATCTCCAGCTTCCCATTTCTTAAGCATTTCCTGCGCTTCAATAATAATTGGCGCTTGTTTTTTTGCTTCTTCTTCGGTTTTACCGGTTTCTATTAATTGGTTGATTTCTGCTTTGTAAGCTTTATCAAACTCAACATAATATTTACCTACTAATTTATCACCTTTTAAATCTGAACTTTCCGGAGTTTCTCCGTTTCCGAATTTCTCCCACGCCAGCATCGATTTACAAATATGGATTCCACGATCGTTGATAATCTGTGTTTTGTATACTTTTTTACCAGATGCTTTAATAATTTCTGCAACAGAATATCCTAACAAATTGTTACGAACGTGTCCTAAGTGTAAAGGTTTATTGGTGTTTGGCGAAGAATATTCAACCATAATTGCTTTATCGGCAGGATCTGGTGTTACATATCCAAACTTTTGATTATTTTTTATTTCATTGAAAAAATTCAGATAATAACTATCCGAAATTACAATATTCAAAAACCCCGAAACTACATTGAAACGAGCAACTTCAGAAACATTTTCAACTAAGTAGTTTCCAATTTTATTTCCTAATTCGGCAGGATTGCTTTTGATCACTTTTAACAAAGGAAAAATTACCATTGTAATATCGCCTTCAAACTCTTTTCTGGTAGTTTGAAACTCGATTTTATCAACAGAAACGTCAAATAATGCCTGTATTGCTTTTTGTATAGAAGGTGTAAGAATTTGTGATAATGACATGTAAACTTATTTTTAAAGTGAGCAAAGATACTGCTTATTCATCAATTACAGAAAATGAAAAACATATTAAATAATATAATCCTGTTAGAATTTCTTAAAAAACGTTTTGTTTTGAATGTTAAAATTATCAAAAAATCAAAACGCTAACCTGCTACAAAACAGAACTTCCCAAAAAAATAAAAAGTTTTTTTTACTTTTTATGTAACATATCGACAACAAAATAGTCTTAATAGAGACTTTAAATTTTATTTGAAGCAAAGAAAATCAAAACAAAAACAAAAAAACAACCTCATCATCAATCAAATCAAATAATCATTATCTCATTATGAAATTAAAATTCTTTCTGCTTGCATTACTGGGGGTAATTGCAACAGCACAAGCCCAGAATACCGGAACGGTCACGGGGAAAATTACCGAAAAATCAAACAATGCACCAATTTCTTACGCAACGGTTTCTCTTAAAGAAAACGGAAAAGTAGTATCAGGCGTTAATACAGATGATAACGGAGATTTTACTTTTAAAAACGTAGCGCTAAAAAGTTATACTATCGAAATTCAATATATTGGATTTAGAAAATATATTGGTTCTGTAATTTTAGCCGATAATAAAAAATCTGCAACTGTAAATGTTTCTCTTGAAGAAGAAGCAACTCAGCTTAAAGGAGTTAATATTGTTGCTGAACGTTCGACAATGGAACAAAAAATTGACCGAAAAGTTATTACTGTCGGGAAAGATTTGACAACTGCCGGAGCTTCTGCATCAGATATTATGAGCAATATTCCTTCTGTAAATGTGGATCAGGACGGAAAACTTTCGCTTCGCGGAAATGACAATGTTCGTGTATTAATTGACGGAAGACCTTCTAACATTGATCCTGCTCAGTTATTGAAACAAATTCCTTCAACTTCGATCAAAAAAATTGAGTTGATTACAAATCCTAGTGCAAAATACAATCCGGAAGGAATGTCTGGAATTATCAATATTATTTTACATAAAAATGCTAATACTGGTTTTAACGGAAGTTACAGCGGTGGTATTACTTTTGGAGAAACGGCAAAATACAATCAGTCTTTAGATTTAAACTATAAAACCGGAAAAGTAAATTTCTTTGGAAATGCAGGTAATAATTTTGGAACTTATTTTAACGATGGACATATCAAAAGATTAGATCAGGATGTGGTTCAAAAATTAGATATTTCTAATGACAATGATAACTATTTGTATAAAGTTGGAATGGATTATTTAATCAATGACCACAATACTTTATCATTTTATACCAATCAAAATAAATCAAAAGGAACTGGATTAGTAAATACAGATATTGATTACAATAACGGAGATCCGGATATTAAAAATATTTACCAAAAAGCGAGATACGAAGGTCCAAACGAAACCGGAACTTATAATTTAGCGTACAAACATATCTTTAAAAAAGAAGGTCATACTTTAGATTTTGAAGGGAACTTTAGTAATACCAGAGAAACTCAGGACGCAAGTTTTGACACTAAAACAACTAAGCCGGATAATACTGCCAACTCTCTTTTATATTCTGATTATATTAATGATAAAAGAAAATTAGGTACAGTAAACGTTGATTACGTAAATCCGTTAAATGACAAAACTACTCTTGAAGCAGGTGCTGAGGCAAGAATTACAAGAACTGACAATATTTACAACACAACCAATGCTGCATTTAGTAATTCTATTTATACTTATGATACAGATATTTATTCTGCATACGTAACTTTTGGTCAGAAATTCAAAAAATTCAGTTATCAGTTAGGAACTCGTTTTGAGAGTTATAAAGTTGCTGCTAATTTAAATCATGGTGAGACAAAATTTGATGATGACTATATTACATTATATCCATCAGCTTATTTAACTTATAACTTAAATGAGAAAAACGTGTTGCAATTAAGCTACAGCCGTCGTGTTGACAGACCAAGTTTAGAGCAGACAAAACCTATTCGTGAGTTTTCTACTCCATTAGTAACTTCATACGGAAATCAAGAATTAAGACCTCAGTTTACAAATTCTGTTGAAGTAAATTATACTAAAACTCTTGAAAAAGGAAGCATTACTGCGGGAGTTTTTGTAAGAAGTATTAACGATCAAATAAGCAGAACTTTAAGCCCAGATCCTAATGATGCTTCTGGTTACAAACAAATCTTAAGTTTTGCTAATTACGATCACAATAGCGCTTATGGTTTTGACATTTCTGCTAACTATAAAATTACTAAATGGTGGGATATCCAGCCTTCTGTTGACTTTTCTAGTATAAATCAACAAGGTGTTGTCTTCCAGTATGATCCTGCAACAAAATTAAGTTCACCTTTAGAACGCAGCGTAACAACTTCTGCATTTAATGCTCGTATGAACTCAAACTTTAAACCTACAAAACGTTTAAGCTTTTTATTATTCGGATTTTACAGAGGCGGAGTTGAAGAAATTCAACAACATAGAAATGAAATGTACAAAATGGATATTGGTTCACGCTATACATTGTTAGACAATAAGATGAATATCAGCGTACGTTTTAATGATGTTTTCAATACAATGAAATATTCATTTGACGGTGTTTATCCTTATCCTCAAACTGGTCAGTTTACCTGGGAAAGCCAAACGGTTTATTTAGGTTTAACTTACAACTTTGGTGGAGCAAAAATCAAAAAATTAGAGCGTAAACAAAGAGAAGAAAACACTAATCAAGGTGGTGGCGGAATGTTTTAATCACTGCTTTTATTAGAATCAATTTTAATATTTTTAAATAATTTTCTTGTAGAAAAAAGCCTGAAGTTTGCCAGCTTCAGGCTTTTTTATTTTTGCAAATACTATAGAAAATTTTTCAATTCTTTTATTTCTTCGGGATTTGCAGTTTCTGAATTGTTTGTAATTGCAGAGGAATGGTAAAAAGTCAAATCTAATCGTTCCTGTAATAATTTAATATTTGAAGATCGCAAACCGCCGCCCGGCATTATTTCGATTCTGTTTTTAGCAAGATCCTGAATTCGTTCCAAAGCCAAAATTCCTTCTTCTACATTTATCGCTTGTCCCGAAGTTAAAATAGTTTTAAACCCGCAATCGATAATATCTTCAAGAGATTTTTCTACATCTTTGACAACATCAAAAGCACGGTGAAAAGTACACGGAAGCGGGTGTGCCAAATGCACTAATTCCCTATTCTGTCTTTTATTAATATTACCGCTGTCTTTTAAAATTCCAAAAACAAAACCGTCAACGCCCAGTTTTTTATATTGTTTAATGTCTTGTTTCATTTCTACAAGCTCTTCATCAGAATAAACAAAATCGCCGCCTCGAGGTCTAATGATAACATGCATTTTAATATTTAAGCTTTCGCGGACTTTTACGACTAAGATTGAATTTGGAGTTGTTCCGCCAAGTTTCATGTTTTCGCATAACTCAATTCGATCTGCACCATTTTCCTGAGCTATTATGGCTGATTCGTAATTAAAACATGCTATTTCTAATTGATTTTTTTTCATTGTAATTATAATCTATTTTCTCATCGTTTGTCATTGCGAGGAACGAAGCAATCTCATTTCTAGTTAGTAACGTAATATTAGCCCTGAGATTGCTTCGTTCCTCGCAATGACAATACTAAAGTATAAAAAAACCTGCTCCAAAACGAAGCAGGTTTTAAATATAATGTAAGATGAATTAATTTACCATTTGATGATTGCACTTGCCCAGGTAAATCCACTACCAAAAGCGGCTAAGACAACGGTATCACCAGATTTGATTTTACCTTGTTCCCAAGCTTCTGTCAAAGCTATTGGAATAGATGCTGCAGTTGTGTTTCCGTATTTCTGGATATTGTTATGAACCTGATCATCAGTTAATTTGAATTTATTCTGAATGAACTGAGAAATTCTCAAATTAGCCTGATGCGGAATCAACATATCGATATCTGAAACCTGAAGTCCATTTGCTTCTAAACCTTCGTTGATAACTTCGGCAAAACGAACCACTGCATTTTTAAATACAAACTGACCGTTCATGTAAGGATAATAACTTTCGTCATTAGGGTCATTATCTGCTAAAATATCAGTTACCCAGCGCGCTCCCATTCCTGGTGCTTGCAAAGCCAATTCTTCGGCGTGCTGTCCTTCTGAATGTAAATGTGTAGATAAAATACCTTTTGTCAAATCTTCTTCACGGCTTAAAACTGCGGCTCCTGCTCCATCTCCAAAAATAACCGAAACCCCGCGTCCGCGAGTTGTCATATCTAATCCGGTTGAATGAACCTCAGAACCTATAACCAAAATATTTTTATACATTCCGGTTTTAATATATTGATCTGCAACAGAAATTGCGTAAACAAAACCAGAACATTGGTTTCTAACATCTAAAGCGCCAACGGTTCTTAATCCTAAATCACGCTGCACCAAAACTCCAGGTCCTGGAAAATAGTAATCCGGGCTTAATGTAGCAAAAACTACAAAATCAATATCTTCTTTGGCAACGCCAGAACGTTCTATAGCAATTTTAGCAGCTTTTACACCCATTGAAGTCGTAGTATCTTCTCCTCGAATGATATGTCTTCTCTCCTGAATCCCTGTTCGTTCCTGAATCCATTCGTCATTGGTATCCATTATCTTAGACAAATCATCGTTTGTCACAACATTTGAAGGAACATAATATCCTAAGCCTGCTATTTTTGAATGATACATATAATATTGTTATTTGTTAAAAATTTAGAATGCAAATTTACGTATACTTTAAAACATAAGAGTACAAAATACTATTTTTTTCGGTATTAGCAATTTAATATACTTTAATTATCAGACTGTTTAAAAACAATTACTTTTTGAAAAACCAGTTTATTGAGGAATTCATTGAAAAGAATGAAAAATAAGATTTAAAATGTAACAAGACTAAAGTATCTTAGACAAACATTTTGAATACCATTTTTTTTAAACCCAAAAAATTCAACTCATGAAATTAAAGGTTACGTTGTTCTTATTTTTAAATATAGGTTTTTTCTCTTTTGCTCAGGAGAATTTAACTTACCAAAAGCCTTCTAAATCTATTTTAGATCTGGCCGATTACCAAAGAGCTCCAACCGTTTCAATGGATACAAAAAAAGAAAATATGCTTTTATTGTACCGAAACACATACAAAACGCTCGACGATTTGAATCAGGACGAAATTCGTTTAGCCGGAATACGAATTAATCCCGTTACTAATATATCAAGTACAGTAACGTATGTTACGAATTTAAAACTTAGAAAAATAAATGGTAAAGACGAAATTCAGGTTTCTGGTTTGCCGCAAAATCCAAAAATCGCGAATATTCTTTGGTCGCCAAACGATAAAAAAATCCTGTTTTCTCACACTACAAATACGGGTGTTGAACTTTGGGTTTTAGATGTAGCATCGGCACAGGCCACAAAACTTACGGAAGCAAATGTAAATGCCAATCTTGGAAATCCGTTTAATTGGTTTTCAGACAATGAAACAATTTTGGTAAAAATGCTTCCAAAAAACAGACAGCCGCTTTTAGATTCTAAAAAAGATTTACCAACCGGACCTATTATTTCTAATACATCTGGAGAAAAATCTCAAAACAGAACGTATCCTGATATGTTGAAAAACAAAAATGACGAAGCTAATTTTGAAACCAGCGTTACATCTGAATTATACAAAGTCAAATTAGATGGTGATGCTGTTTTATTTAAAGAAGCTGCGATGTTTGCGGGCGAGAAAATTTCGCCAGACGGCAATTATATTATGCTGACTACCATTCAAAAACCATTTTCGTATGTTGTGCCTTTAAACAGATTTCCTTCTAAAACGATTGTTTACGACATTAGAGGAAAAGAAATAAAAACGGTTAACGAAGTCCCGCTGAATGAAATTATGCCAAAAGGTTTTATGGCTGTTCGAAAAGGAAAAAGGGAAATGGCCTGGAGAAATGACAAACCTGCAACATTATCATACGTAACAGCTTTAGATGAAGGAGATCCTGCAAACAAAGTAGATTTTAGAGACGAAGTTTTTCTTTGGGATGCACCTTTTGATAAAGAAGCTGCATCATTAGTCAAAACACTTCAGCGTTTTAATACCATTACTTGGGGAAATGACAATGTTGCCGTTGTTTCTGATGAATGGTACGATACCCGAAATGAGAAAACGTATTTGATAAATCCTTCAGATGCAAATCAACAGCCAAAATTAATAACTGATAGAAATTCACAAGATGTTTACTCTGATCCCGGCGTTTTCGAAACCAGAAAGAATGAATACAACAAATATGTTTTAGCTCTTGAAAAAGATAATTTATACCGAATTGGAGATGGCTACACTAAAGATGGCCAGTTTCCTTTTGTTGATGAATTTAATTTAAAAACACTAAAATCAAAACGTGTTTATACTTCGCCTTACAAGGATAAAAAAGAAGAAATTTTAGAAATTGAAGATTATAAATCAGGTAAAGTTCTGGTTCAGATTCAATCAAAAACAGAATATCCAAATTACTTTTTCAGAAACATTAAAAAACCAAATAGTTTAACTGCAATAACTGATTTCAAAAACCCATTTGAAAGCATTAAAAATGTCAGCAAAGAGGTAATTAAATACAAACGCAAAGATGGGCTGGAACTTTCGGGAACTTTATACCTTCCTGCAGGTTATGACAAGGCTAAAAAAGAAAAACTGCCTTTATTAATCTGGGCTTATCCGGCAGAATATAAAGACAGAAACAGCGCTGGCCAGTCTACCCAAAATTCAAATGAATTTACGTTTCCGTATTATGGATCGTTTGTGTATTGGGTTACAAAAGGATATGTTGTTTTAGATGATGCTGCTTTCCCAATTATTGGCGAAGGAACTACAGAACCAAACGACAATTTTATTTCTCAATTAGTAGACAATGCCGAAGCCGCAATTAATGCAGTAGATGCTCTGGGATATATTAATCGTAAAAAAGTTGCCATTGGCGGACATTCATACGGTGCATTTATGACTGCAAATTTATTGACCCATTCTAATCTTTTTGCCTGCGGAATTGCGCGAAGCGGTGCTTATAACAGAACACTGACGCCTTTCGGATTTCAATCAGAACAGCGTAATTACTGGGAAGTACCAGAAGTTTACAATACTATGTCACCATTTATGAATGCAGAAAAAATGAAAACGCCAATTTTATTGGTTCATGGCGAAGCTGATAATAACCCGGGGACTTTTACTTTGCAGACAGAACGTTATTTTCAGGCTTTAAAAGGTTTGGGAGCGCCTGCAAGAATGGTGATTTTACCAAAAGAAGCACATGGTTATGTAGCCAAAGAAAATATCCTGCACGTACTTTGGGAACAAGATCAGTTTTTAGAGAAGTATTTGAAAAACTAATTTATTTCTTAAACGATTATAAAAAGTAAACCCGACAGTTTCAAAAACTTGTCGGGTTTATTTTTTTTAAGATCAAAAATTATCTAATTATCTAATTGGCAAATTACCTCATTAAAGATAATTCAGGCCAAGAAATATTTCCTGTTCAAGCGGTAAATCAATTTCACTTTCAAAAAATATTAACTGTCTTTTGTATACGGTTTCAACTAAATAATGTCCTCCCCTAAAATAAGTTCTTCTAATTTTTACCGGAAGTTTAGATTCTGAAACCATTTTAAACTGATGCGGATACACTAATGTTTTATGAGTTTCATCTTCGTAAGGAAGCAATAAATGTGTAGCAACTTCATTTACTTCTCCAAATAATGAAGCTACATATTTAGTCTGTGGATCTTCGTATATTTTTGCCGGATCGCCTTTTACGATAATTTCTCCGTGTCGCATTACAATCGCTTCATCTGCAAAAGATAAAGCATCTGTACTGTCATGCGTAGCAATAATACAGGTGATTCCTTTTTGTTTTAAATATTTAAATAAGTTTCTGCGTAAAGCATTTTTACGAAAAGCATCAATCTGGCTGAAAGGTTCGTCAAGCAAAATTACTTCTGGCTCTAAAGCTAAAACTCTCACCAAAGCTACTCTCTGCTGTTGCCCTCCGCTTAAAAACTTGGCTTTAACATTAGAAAATTGTTCCATTTCTACCATCTCTAACAATTCCTGAACACGAAGTCTTTTCATGTTTGCAAAACCGTTTGAAAGAAACTTTCCAACATTTTCTGCCACAGTTTCATATGGAGACAAATCGAAATCCTGCGCCAGATATTTCATATAAGGCATTCCGGGAATCAAATTGTATTTTGGCCCCAGAATAGGTTTTTCGTTATAAAATATTTTACCTTCGTCTAAATCGAACAAACCGTACATAAGCTTTAACAGCGTACTTTTTCCACAACCGCTTTCGCCAATAATGGCAATATTTTCGCCTTTATTGATCGAAAAAGAAACATTATTTATAACTGGTTTATCAGTATACGAAAAAGATATATTTTGAATATCAAGCATGTGTTGTAATTAGAGAGGTCAAATTTACGATGTTTAATTTCTAAAGTCAAAAAAAAGCTGCTTCAATTATGAAACAGCTTTTTTTATATTTTATTTTATCTGAAATTACTTTCCAGCTTCAGCTTTTGCATCGTTAACCATTTTGTCATTTGCTGTAATAGAGAATTCTACACGACGGTTTTGAGCTCTTCCTTCCGGAGTATCATTTGTTGCAATAGGATCAACAATACCTAAACCTGAAGTTTTAAAACGGCTTGATTTTAATCCTTTTGAAACTAAATAAGACTGTACAGAAGCAGCTCTTTGTCCAGAAAGTGTCAAATTATATTCTGGTTTACCTGTATTATCAGTATAACCAAAGATTTGAATATCAGTATCTCCGTACTCATTAAAAACAGGAACTAATTTATCTAAGTTTGCTTTTGCCTGAGGAGTTAAAGTTGATTTGTTTGTATCAAAACGAACAGCGTTTTCATTTAAAGTTAAGTGAATTCCTTCACCTACTCTTTCTACAGACGCACCTGGTAAAGCCTGATCAATTTCACGGGCTTGTTTATCCATTTTGTTACCAATTAAGGCTCCGGTTCCACCACCTACAGCAGCTCCAATTGCAGCTCCTAACGCAGCGTTTCCGCCTTTTCCTAAATTATTTCCTAAAATACCTCCAATAATACCACCGGCAACTACACCAATTCCGGCACCTTTTTGAGTATTGTTTGCGTTTTTAACTGAATCGCAGCTTGTAAATAAACTAACTAATACAAGTAAACTACTTAAACCTAAAACTGTTATCTTTTTCATTTTTATCCTTTTTAATATTAATTAGCTCTTTGAAATTGGTACGTAACATCTTTTGTTTGTCCGCCAACATTGATATTGTCGATTAACTGAAAAGAGTTATCCGTTAAACCTGCAACTTTTAGTAAATACCCAGATTTTACATTTTTAGATTTCAATCCCGGATCTACAATTTTAAGAACAAAAAGTCCCTGATTGTTAATACTCCAAACAATTGGAGAAGTAAAAGCTGTACAATTTGGAGAATTTAGATTCATTGTACCTTTGTTATTATTTGAAATAAAATTCCAGGTACTGCCAATAAAACATTTAGAATCTGCAAGATCAAATGAAGTTACTTTAATATAATCAGAACCTGCATAAGATACATTAGTAAGTACCCAGTTCCCTTTAATAGCGACTTGAGTAGGTCTGTCAAGTTTAGTCGAAAGCGTTGTTGCTTCTGTTGAAGCTGTAGACGAAGATGATTTGCACGCGAATAACACTGTAGCAATCATGCAAATGAAAATTATTTTCTTCATTTTGTACATTTATTTAAGTTAATACTTACACCTTTAACAATTAGTGTACCACAAATATACGATTCATTAAAATATTAACAGTTCCAAAATCTAATTATTTTCTTTCAAAATTAACATTTACGACAATTTGTCACCTAAAAAAAATTGGTATTTTATTTGACTAAATGAAAATCATCAAGTTAAATTCAAAAAATAAAAAAATATGACAACAGGTAAAATTAATGTTTCAGTAGAAAACATCTTTCCCTTAATCAAAAAGTTCTTATACAGCGATCACGAAATCTTTTTACGTGAGCTGGTTTCAAACGGAACTGATGCTACATTAAAGTTAAAACATTTAATTAGTATTGGCGAAGCAAAAGTAGAATATGGAAATCCGGTTATCGAAATTAAAGTAGATAAGGAAGGAAAAAAAATCCATATTATCGACCAGGGATTAGGTATGACAGCTGATGAAGTTGAAAAATACATCAACCAGGTTGCTTTTTCCGGAGCTGAAGAATTTTTAGATAAATACAAAGATTCTGCAAAAGATTCTGGAATTATTGGTCACTTTGGTCTTGGTTTCTATTCTGCCTTTATGGTTGCAGAAAAAGTAGAAATCATTACAAAATCATACAAAGATGAACCTGCTGCACACTGGACTTGTGACGGAAGCCCTGAATTTACTTTAGAGCCGGCTGACAAAACTTCACGTGGTACAGAAATCATTTTGCACATTGCTGAAGATTCTTTAGAATTTTTAGAAGATTCTAAAATCAGCGGTTTATTGAATAAGTATAATAAGTTTATGCCTATTCCAATTAAATTTGGAACAAGAACAGAAACACTTCCAAAACCAGAAGACGCTCCGGAAGATTACGTTAATGAAACTATTGAACTTGATAATATCATTAATAACCCAAATCCGGCTTGGACAAAACAGCCTTCTGAATTGTCTGATGAAGATTACAAAAACTTCTACAGAGAATTGTATCCAATGCAGTTTGAAGATCCTTTGTTCAACATTCACTTAAACGTAGATTATCCGTTTAACTTAACTGGTATTTTGTATTTCCCAAAGTTAGGTTCAGACATGCAAATCCAGAAAGATAAAATTCAATTGTACCAAAACCAGGTTTACGTTACAGATAACGTAGAAGGGATTGTACCTGAATTTTTGACAATGTTAAAAGGAGTTATCGATTCACCGGATATTCCGTTAAACGTTTCTCGTTCTGGTTTACAAGCTGATGGTGCGGTTAAGAAAATCTCTAACTACATTACGCGTAAAGTAGCTGATAAATTAAAAGCTTTATTTAACGAAAACCGTGCTGATTTTGAAGCAAAATGGAATGATATTAAAATCGTTTTAGAGTACGGAATGCTTTCTGAAGATAAATTCTACGAAAAAGCTGGTGCGTTTGTTTTATACCCAACGGTTGACGATACTTACTTTACTTTAGAAGAATTAAAAGAAAAACTAAAAGAAAACCAAACAGATAAAGATGGTAAATTAGTTATTCTTTATGCCGGTAACAAAGATGCTCAGCACTCTTATATTGAAGCAGCAAAAGAAAAAGGATACGAAGTATTGCTTTTAGACTCACCAATTATCTCGCATTTAATTCAAAAAATTGAAGGCGATAACAGTGATTTGACTTTCGTTCGTGTAGATTCTGATCATATTGATAACTTAATCAAAAAAGACGAAAACACGATTTCTAAATTATCTGATGAAGAAAAAGCAGCATTAAAAACTTCATTAGAAGCTTATATTCCTAAAGCATACAGCGTTCAGCTGGAAGCTATGGACAGCCAGGCAGCTCCATTTATTATTACGCAGCCAGAATTTATGCGTAGAATGAAAGAAATGAGCCAAACAGGCGGCGGCGGAATGTTCGGAATGGGAAATATGCCGGAAATGTACAATTTGGTTGTAAACACTAATTCTGATTTAGCTTCAAGTATTTTAAATACAGAAGATAAAACGCATCAGGAACATTTGGTAAAACAAGCTTTAGACTTAGCTAAGTTATCTCAAAACCTTTTAAAAGGTGAAGCGTTGACTGCTTTTGTAAAAAGAAGTTTTGAAATGATCAAATAAGATTAAATAATAATCTCTCCAAAAGCCTGCAAGTTTTTACTTGCGGGCTTTTTTATTTTACGCTGAAACGGTTAATTATTAAGTGTGAGTTAATTCTTTAAAAAACAAGTATTTGTACGTACCTTAAAAATGATATTTTATGTAATTTTATTTCGAAATATAACAACCTCAGAAAAAACATTTAACTAACCAAAACTATGAGAAAAATATACCGTTACGAAAAATTATCGTACACAGCCGAAGCAGAAGAAGAAATTACTTTTAAAGTCAAATTTATATCGGATGGAAACATTGGTCATACCGTAATTAACATTCCTGGAAATAATGATCCGGAAATTGCCAATTCCGGAAAAGCAGTATTAGGAAATATAGAATCCCTTCTCTCAGAAAAAACATTTGTCGTTTCAGATATCGCAAATCCAATACCACAAGAAGACAAAATAATTATTGAATATTACATCAACGAAAAATTACTAAAAAGTCATAGTAATGATAAAAGTGAAACAGATCGTCCTTATGTCATTTTAACAATTAAATTTTCTGTAAAATGAAAAACTGGATATTAATTTTCCTGATTTCTTTTGGTACAATACAGGCTCAAAAAAAACTGGACGCACTTACCACTCCTTCATCTCCTGCGGCATCAATTTTAGGCATGCAGCCAAGTTCTATAATACAGCCTAAATCATATCGTGCTTTAGAAGCTGCACTTTTTACAAACTTTAGCGATAACAATGGCAACAGTATAATTCCTAACGATTTTGGCTTAGAATTTATGCCTTACTGGGCCACAGATCACGGCATTACAATAGAGGAATATCTTTATCCAAAAATCAATCTGAACCAAATCCTCCGAAATTCTTCTTTTTCGGTAGCTTCAACTCAAAATTTTTTACTGCAAGACAGTACAAAAACAAAAAGTATTGCTCTCGGGTATCGCACATCGATATTTTTTGGAAATGCGCAAGACAAAGAAATTATCAAACAACATATTGATAAACTTACTATCAACCAGCGCGTGGGTTCAAAAATCATGTCTCGACTTATTGAACTTGAATCTAAATTTCATTATAAAACAAAAGAAGAATATTTAACCGCTGTTCATGATTCTGTAACTATTCGTATTAATGAGGTTTTAGGTAAAAAATCAATAAAGCAAGCCGAAGAAATAACCAAAAACATCTACGATGCTGCTGAAAACCTCTCTTTTGACGAAAATAATACAGATGCGTTTTTTACTTCTTTTTTAGAATTAGTAGAATCTAAAATGATGGGAAGTTATGAGGAATTTAAAACTTACATTAAAGAACGACAAGGATTTAATCTTGATTTTGCTTACGCATTATCACTAAATTTCCCTACCAATGATTTTGAATATTCACAAGTACCGCGACAATCATTTTGGATAAATCCATCTTATAAATTCTCAGATAAAATTAGTTTTCTAAAAGCAATTGGCGTTTTACGTTATGAGTGGTACAATAAAAAATACTTCGAAAAATATTTCCCTGACACACAGGTTTATAAAAACAACTTTGATTACGGATTAGCAATATTAGGTGAGTTTAAAAAATTCTCTATAGAATTTGAAGCAACCGGCAGAAAAAGCAGTTCTCTCTCGGCCGCTGGTACAGATGGTTCTGGTAATACTTTGTATACAAAAGAAACAGCATCTGATTTTCAATACATAGGTACATTTAGCTACAGACTCACAGAACAAATTGCTCTATCGTATCAAATTGGAAGTTCGTTTAAACCTATATTCACAACAAACGGTACATTGATTTCACTACTTTCTCTAAACTTTGGCTTTGGAGGACCTAATACAACTGATGTTACAAAAGATTAGAAAATAGCAAGATTCTATTTTTTAAACCACTAAGGACAAAACTCAAAATCCTGCAGATTAATTTCTGCGGGATTTTTTTTGCTCTATACTAATTTCAAATATCTTAAAAAAGGGTAATTCTCCCCTTTTATGCCGATAATCGAATTTATAATTTTACATATCTGAAAATCAAACAATTAAATAAAATTATTTTGCAAAAAACAAACCTAAAACCTAAATTCTGGAAATCATGGAGAAAGAAAAGTTTATACACAATGGTGAAGTCTTATCGATTATAAAAGATTTAAAGGAACAAATTAAAGAGAAGAAAAAGAAATTCTCTGATATTGTAGATGCAAATGGTAACGAATATGTAGATTTAGTTCAGGAAGGCGGCGGAGTTCTTGGTGTTGCATTGGTTGGATATGTTTATGTTTTGGAACAAGTAGGAATTCGGTTTTTAAGTTTAGCCGGAACTTCTGCCGGAAGTATTAATACCATGCTTATGGCGGCTGCCGGACCAATTGATATTACAAAGTCAGAATGGATTTTAGAATGTTTATGTAACAAAAATTTATACGATTTTGTAGATGGCGATCATGATGCACGCGAATTTATTGACGCCTTATTAAGTGATGCCGGAAATCTTAAATTAGTTATGAAAGGCTGTCAGGTTGTAGATAATTTTAAAGATGATTTAGGATTAAATCCCGGTACTAATTTTCATCAATGGATGACAAATTTGCTTTCGCAGAAAGGAATTAAAAATTATGGCGATTTAAAAGCGCTGCGTGAAAAAGGGGTTTCAAACGACAATAAATTATTTAGAATTAACAAAGTAAAACTTGATGACAAAGAAGATTATACCAGAAAAGATCATTGGAGTGAAATAGCGATAATAACCGCAGATATTACTACAGAAAGCAAAATTATTTTCCCTAAAATGATCGACTTGTTTTATTCTAATCCGGATGTTCAAAATCCTGCCGATTTTGTGAGAGCTTCCATGTCGATTCCGCTATTCTTTACTCCGTTTAGAATTAAAAATATTCCCGGCGGTATTGAAGCCTGGAATAAATGGAACGAAGCAACATGTTTACGCGCCTCAGTTCCGTCAGAAGTTATGTTTATGGATGGCGGGATAATTTCAAACTTTCCTATTGATATTTTTCATGAGAATATGAATGTTCCGGCATCACCTACTTTTGGTATAAAACTGGGATATGATAAAAATGAAATCAACAAAAACGAAAAAATCACCAATGTAATAAGCTCTATGTTTGACACCGCGAGATTTGGTTATGATTCAGAATTTTTAAGAAAAAATCCCGATTTTAAAAACCTTATAGGATATATTGATACCGGAAATCACAACTGGCTGAATTTTAATCTTACTGATGATGCCAAAATTGATTTGTTCATTCGCGGAGCGCAAAAAGCGGCAGAGTTCTTAAACAAATTTGATTGGGAAGAATATAAAAAAATCAGAAAAGCCAAAAGCGAATATTACAAAACCGTCTAAAAACAATTGATTTACAAATAATTAAAAGCCAAAATCCTGAAAGTAGAATTTTCAGGATTTTTTTTGTGAATTATTTTTTTTATTACATTTGAATGCCTTTAATCTAATCTTAAACAAAAACCAATATGAAAAAAACGGCTATTTTACTTTTTGTAATGTTTGCTTCGGCATTTATTTATGTTTCATGTTCGAGCAGCGATGAAGTTGTCAATCAGGCAGACACAACTGCTGTCAGCGCATCTGTTGTAATTGACGCTATAAATGAAATGGATATTAAAACAGGATTAACCGTGTCAAATACAAATCCTGCGGCAAAACCATCTGAAGCTTCTCCCGAAGCTTGCTACAATATTGCAGTTACAACTCCAAACGGAACTCCTTATCCAAAAGTTTTTACTGTTGATTATGGTACAGGCTGTACGATAAATCAAATTACAAGAAAAGGAAAACTAAAAATTACGCTTTCTGGTCCGGTAATTACAACCGGAAGTAAAATGACGATAGAAAGAATCGATTATTCTATAAACGGATTTAAACTGGAAGGAACTATAGAATATACTAACACAACTACTGTTGCAACTGTACCGCAATGGAGCAGAAAGGTAACAAACGGAAAATTTACAGATTTACTGGGAAGAGTTTTTACAAATTCAGGAATACACACCATAAAACAAACTGCTGGTGTTGATACTCCATACGTATTAGAAGATAATATTTATGAAATGCCTGAAGGAACTCATACTGTAACTACAGAAAAAGGAGGAACTTTGACTTTAACTGTACAGGAAACCTTAGTTAAAAAATATTCCTGCGAGTATGTTTCTAAAGGAAAATTAAAAATTCAGGGCGGATATTTAAATGGTGTTATAGATTATGGAAACAATGACTGTGATGCCAAATATACGTATACGCATGAAGATGGAGCGATTTACACTTTAGTAATGTAACCAATTCATTTTTAAAAAAATATACAGATCCCAATTTAGAAATAGATTGGGATTTTTATTTTTTAGAAAAATTAACGGTGACTTATTTACATTCAAACTATTTTCTTTATTTTGCACCAAAATCCAATAAACTAATGAAAAAATCAATTATTGCCTTTGTTACTCTTGCACTGCTTGCATCGTGTAGCAAAAAAGAATCTGCTGCAGACAACTTACACCTTACAGGAAATATAAAAGGTTTAAAAACCGGAACTTTATATATTCAAAGAATTGTTGATACATCGCTTGTTGCTATCGACAGTGTTAAAATTGACGGAAATGCTTCTTTTGAAAGAGATATTAAATTAGAATCTCCAGAAATGCTTTATCTGTTTCTTGATCGCGGTGTAACGAATTCTTTAGACAATAATATTTTATTTTTTGCTGAACCCGGAAATATCAACATTGATACTAATTTAGATAATTTCATTTCGAGTGCAAAAATTACCGGATCTAAAAATCAGGAGTTATTTGAAGAATACAAAAAAGTAAATTCTCGTTTTATTGATGAGAATCTATCAATGGTTGAAGCAAGATTTAAAGCAATTAAAAGACAAGATCAAAAAGCGATTGACAGCATTGACGCTAAACAACAGTCAAATATCAAAAGAAAATATTTGTATGCTACAAACTTCGCCATTAACAACAAAGATCACGAAGTATCACCTTATATTGCTTTAGCAGAGATATATGATATTAATATCAAGTTTCTTGATACAATTCAAAAATCAATGACTCCAAAAGTAGCACAGTCACTTTACGGAAAAAAGCTTACCAAATATGTAGCTGAAATCAAAAAAGAAGAACAAAAAACAAACGTAAGTGAATAACAAACAATAACTTACAGTTAAAAATACTCGGTTTAAGTCAAAGTTTAATCCTGTTTTATTTAATAGAACAGGATTTTTTTATGCCTTTTTTCAAGCTTTAATCAAAATTAACATAAATATCTGACAATTAAACAATTATGAATTAAAAAGTCAGAATTTACATCGTTAATAAGTTGATTTGTAATACCTTAGCTGCAATCTTAAAAAAATAAGCTATGAAAAACTTAACCAGTAATATCAGTCGTCCAAAATATGATTATATAGATTCATCTGTTTTAGATAAATTGGAATCTTACGATCATCAACTTTCAAAAGCAGAAAGAATACCTGATCAGGATCCATATTCTATAAATGGTCAAAAACTACGTTTGAATTTCATACGAAGTACACTTAATTTAGACATGGACTTCATATCAGGTGAAAAAGTATTTAATAATAACGAAAGCCTAAAAGGCAATATTGAAAATTATATTGGAATGAGCCAGATTCCTACCGGAATTGTTGGTCCATTGATACTTAACGGAAGCGTTGCCCAGGGAGCTTTTTACATACCGCTTGCTACTACTGAGGGTGCACTTCTTGCCTCTTACAACAGAGGCGCAAAAGCATGTAGAGAATGCGGGCCAATAACCGTTATTACACTTCAGGAAGGTGTACAAAGAACACCAACTTTTAAATTTAAAAACTTACTTGAGGCAGGAAAGTTTTCATCATGGGTTATGGATCACACCGAAACATTTTCAGCCTTAACCAGAGAAAGCAGTAATTACGCCATTTTAAACGATGTAAATGTAAATATAGAAGGCAATATTTCAATTTTAAGATTAGAATATACCTCTGGCGATGCATCGGGTCAAAATATGGTTACCATCTGTTCAGACAGGATATGCCAGTTTATACTCGAAAACTGCCCAATAAAGCCCGTATTCTGGACTATTGAAGGTAATTTTTCGGGTGATAAAAAAATAAGTCCTTTAAACACAAGAGTTCGCGGAAAAAAAGTTACTGCTGAAATCGTGTTAAAAGAAGAGATCATTAAATCAGTATTAAAGACTACTCCGGCATTATTGTATGAACAATGGCGAATATGTGTTTCGGGTGCAAAAAAAGCCGGCGTAGTAGGAAGCGGCATGCATCCTTCTAACGGACTTGCGGCTTTGTTTATTGCCTGTGGACAAGATGTTGCCTGTACAGGTGAAGCTTCTGTTGCTGTCACAAGAATGGAAATAATCGAAAACAACGACATTTACTTTGCCATCACCATGTCTAATATGATTGTTGGCACAGTGGGCGGCGGCACTTCATTTCCTACCCAAAAAGAATGTCTTGAACTATTAGGCTGCTATGGCGCAGGAAAAAGCGGTAAACTTGCCGAAATTGCAATTGCTTTATGTTTAACAGGTGAGCTGTCAATTTTTGCAGCAATGTCTTCAGGACAATTTACAGCCGCTCATCAAAAATTAGGCAGATAAGATCATTTTTTGTCATTTCGACCGAAGGGAGAAATCGCACTAGAAATTCGACAAAGATTGGCGATTCTCTTTGTAGATTCCCGAGTGCGATTTCTCCCTTCGGTCGAAATGACAATACTTTGCGTTTATTTCTGAATGAATAAAAATATAACGTGTGTAAACCTCCGTTTGGAATTTGGAATTTAAAAAATTGGAATTTTTTTTGAGCATAAAAAAACCATCACAATCTGTGATGGTTTTTTTGAGCCGATAGAGGGACTCGAACCCACGACCTGCTGATTACAAATCAGCTGCTCTAGCCAGCTGAGCTACATCGGCCTATTTTTTTATTACGGGTGCAAAGATAAAATTGTTTTTTATATTTCCAAAAATAATTTCACACCTCTCTCTATAATTAAAAAAACCATCACATTTCTGTGATGGTTTTCCGTTGAGCCGATAGAGGGACTCGAACCCACGACCTGCTGATTACAAATCAGCTGCTCTAGCCAGCTGAGCTACATCGGCCTCATTACGGGTGCAAATATAAAGCGGTTTTTCGTTTTCCCAAAATAAATTTGCACTTTTTTACACTTTTTTTTGCTTACAATGCGTTGATTTTTTCAATCAATTGATTAGCAGTTTGTTCTAATTCAACATTGATTTGTTTGAAGTGTGCTTTTTTATTTTCAACGTTTTTAGCGTTAACTTTTGTAATCAAAGTATCAAATGCAGCGATAGCTTCATCGATTAAAGCATTCGTTTCCGGAGTAGGATTTCCTGTTGTAGACATCTCAAACAAATAAACTGCCTCAATAATATCTCCTAATACAAAATTGATGTCTTTCTTTAAATTCTTAACGTTTGCCATTTTTATTATAATTTTAATTTGCGTCTGCAAAAATACACATAATCTTTAGATTAAGTGCTATGAAATGTAAATTTCTAAAATTGAAGCTTTTCCGTTTAAATTAAATGCATTTATCGCAGCTGGAACTAAAACAGTATCTCCTTTTATATAAGTATGTTTGAATCCGTCGTATTCGATTTCAAAACTTCCCTCAATACACATATAAACCGTAAATGTTTCTCCAGATTTAGAAACTTCTACTTTATCTTCTAACGGAATAAGGTTTGTAGTGAAATAAGGACAATCAACAACTACGTTTGATGTGTTTGCTTTTGTATCGTATTTCTTTTGTGTATCAACTTTATTGTAGTTAATTGCATCAAGTGCTAAATCTACATGAAGTTCTCTTTTATTTCCCTGAGCATCTACACGATCAAAATCGTATAAACGATACGTAATATCAGATGTCTGCTGAATTTCTGCAACCACTAAACCGGCACCAATTGCGTGAACAGTTCCTGTTTCTAAAAAGAAAACGTCTCCGGCTTTTGCCTTTACACCATCTAAAATAGAAACTAAAGTATTATCATGTAAATGTTTTAAATATTCCTCTTTACTGGAGTTTTCTTTAAAACCAACAATAATTCTGGAATCAGTATCAGCCTGCATTACGTACCACATTTCGGTTTTACCAAATGAATTGTGACGTTCTTTTGCTAATTTATCGTTAGGATGAACCTGAATCGAAAGGTCTTCGCGTGCATCTAAATATTTAAAAAGTAATGGAAATTGTTTTCCGAAACGCTCGTAAACTCTTGTTCCTAAAATTTCATTTGGAGTTTCATCAATAAGCTCCATTAACGATTTTCCTTTTAAGTCTCCGTTAGCAACAGTACTTACATCGCCTTCGACTGTAGATAATTCCCAGCTTTCACCGGTAATTTTAGAAGTGATTGGTTTGTTTAATAATGTTTTTAATTTCTCTCCACCCCAGATTCTTTCTTTAAGGATTGGTTCAAATTGAAGCGGATATAATTTTTCTGGTTTCATAATTTTTTAAGTTTTTCGGCTAATATTATTATTAATTAAACAATGATGTAATACTATTTTCTAAATCTACAATACTAATTCTTTTATTATTTCCAGCGCTTTCGGAATATGTTTTGCGGCATTCATACTGTCAAAAATATAAATAACCACTCCGTTTCTGTCAATAATAAAAGTTACTCTTCCCGGCAAAAGTCCGAACAGATTATTTTTCACACCAAAAAGCTGTCTCAATCTTTTATCCTGATCAGAAAGCAAAATGAATGGCAGATTATGTTTATTAGCAAATTTATGATGCGATTTTACACTATCGGCACTTATACCAATTACTTCTGCACCTAATGCTGAAAAATCTTCGTATTGATCTCTAAAGCTGCAAGCTTCTGTTGTACAGCCTGGTGTATTATCTTTTGGGTAAAAATAAATCACTAAAGGTTTTCGTCCTAAAACACTTTTGCTCTCAAAAACTTCTCCGTGACTATCTTTTGCAGTAAAATTCGGAACTATATCTCCTATTTTTAATGACATTTATTATTCTCCTTTATAAGTTACAAAATTGCGGTCTGTTTCATAAAGCACGATTTCTAAATCAAAATCGGGCTGAATTCTTTTTCTAATTTTATTCCATATCACAACCGCAATATTTTCTGCAGTTGGATTCAAATCCTGAAATTCCGGAACGTCCAGATTCAGGTTTTTGTGATCAAACGGAATTTCTACTTCTTCCAGTATAATATCCGCTAATACTTTCACATCTAAAACAAAACCAGTTTCCGGGTCAATTTTTCCTGTAACACTTACTGTTAAACCATAATTATGACCATGAAAATTGGGATTATTGCATTTTCCAAAAACGGCATTGTTTTTTTCTAATGACCAATCTTTCCTATGCAATCGATGTGCAGCATTAAAATGCGCTTTTCTTGATATGGTTACTCTCATTTAGGTCTTTGGTTGGTTTGGTTATAATTTATGGTCTTCGAGATAATGATCAAATTCATCAAAAATTATCTTAAACCATACGGTATAAATTTCGGGCTGTTTTTCAATATCTGCTTTAACATCTTCAATGCTCATCCATTTCCAGTCTTCTACTTCATCCGGATTTATATTAGGTTCTTCATTATAATAGCCAATCATAACGTGATCTAATTCATGCTCTGTTAAACCATTATCAAAAGGAGCTTTATAAATAAAATGAAACAGCTCTTTTAACTCTGCTTTAAAACCCATTTCTTCAAACAATCTTCGGCTTCCTGCCTCAATGTTCGTTTCACCTTCGCGTTGATGACTGCAGCAAGTATTTGTCCACAGTAAAGGAGAATGGTATTTATGATGAGCACGCTGCTGCAGCATAATTTCATTTTTGTTGTTTAAAATAAAAACCGAAAAGGCACGGTGCAAAACTGCTTTTTCATGTGCTTCTAATTTTGGCATTAAGCCAATTTGTTCATCGTTTTGATTAACTAATATTACGTTTTCTTCTGTCATAAGGCGTATTGATAAAACAAAAATACGAAAAAAGAAATGGCTATAAAATCCTGGAAAACATTGTGAAAAGTTTAACTACTGATTACTTTTTATAATATTTTGATTTACAACAATCTATGCTTTATTTCAGAACAAAAATCCACTAAAAATAAGATATAAAAACTACAGCTGTTTGTTTTACGTAAATAATAAAAAGTTAAAACATACTTAAATATATCTGAATTGTAATTTAGGCGACATTTCTAAGCAAAATCTCATCGTATCTTTGAAATTCAGATAAATGATCCAAAAATTTATGAAATCGAAAAACTTAATTTTTAGCCTTTGCTTTTTAATTCCGCTCTTTATTTTACAGGCATGCGGACAAAACACAAAAAAAGAACCTGCAAAAATGGTTACTATGGAAAACAAAATAAGTAAACCCGGAAATCCTTATTATTCAAACACCGATACGACAAAACTAAATGTAAGCAACGCCGAATGGAAAAAGGTTTTGCCCGAAGATGTGTATGCCGTAATGCGTGAGGCTGATACCGAAAGGCCTTTTACCGGAAAATACTGGAACACGGATGAAAAAGGAACTTACTACTGCGCTTCTTGCGGAAACTTACTTTTTAGATCGACTGCTAAATTTTCGAGCAGCTGCGGATGGCCTAGTTTTTTTGAACAAGACAACAAAAAAAGCGTCGTTTATAAAAATGATAATTCACTTGGAATGGAAAGAATCGAAGCGCTTTGCGGACGCTGCGGCGGACATTTAGGCCACTTGTTTGATGACGGCCCGGAACCAACCGGAAAACGTTACTGCATGAATTCGATTGCTCTTGATTTTATTCCTGATAATAAATAATATACAAATGAAAAATATACTTTTAATCTGCCTTTTTGCTTTATCAATAAGCGGTTTTTCACAAAATAAAAAACCAGATTACGAAACTATTACACTTGGCGGAGGATGCTATTGGTGCGTTGAAGCTGTTTACGAAAATCTGGACGGAGTAAAATCTGTTGTTTCGGGATTTTCTGGAGGAAAAACTGTAAATCCATCTTACGAGGAAGTCTGTACGGGAGAAACCGGTCACGCCGAAGTTGTACAAATTACGTATGACAAAAACGTAACAGATCTTAATGAAATCTTTAAAGTCTTTTTTACTGTTCACGACCCAACAACATTAAACCGTCAGGGCGCTGATGTTGGAACGCAGTACCGTTCTGTAATTTTCTACAAAAATGCCGAACAGAAAAAAGCTGCCGAAAGCATTATTGCCGAATTAAACAAAGCAAAAGTGTACAGTAATCCGGTTGTGACAAAAATCGAACCTTTTAAAGCTTTTTATAAAGCCGAAGATTATCATCAAAATTATTATGCAAACAATAAAAATCAGCCGTATTGCAGAATGGTGATTCAGCCGAAAATAGAAAAATTTGAAAAAATTTTTAAAGACAAACTGAAAAAGAAACAAAACAACAGCTAATAAAAAAGGGGAAATGAATCATTTCCCCTTTTCTTATATTATAGATTTTAAAACTATTGTTTAGCCACTTTTTTAAATCGCATTACCGGAATTTTGTCCTGAATTAAATTTAGTTTTCCATCTTTATCAATAGAATAGCTTGTAACATTTTTAATTTGTTTTAAAAATTGCTGTTCTCCGCCGCCTTCACAAAACATCATTGTAGTCGGTCCCGCTTCTCCAAAAGTTAAAGATTTTCCGTTTAAAGTATATGGTGCGCTGTAACCGTTACATCCGTTATTTCCATAAACCCTTTTTTCTTTTTCATCAAAAGTAAGCTGCGGTTTTTTATTTGGATACAATCCCTCAAAAGCAATTCTTGGCCCCGAAATATATTCTAATTCCCAAGTTGTATCATAAATATTGGCAGTGCCTTTTGTATCTTTTGATGCCATACACGAAGTTATTAATAAGGTTAAAACCGATACGATTGCAATAGTATACTTTTTCATAAAATTTACTTTTTAAAAATTAATATATTTTGTTTTTTGAAGATTAAAATTATCCTGCAATATCACTTTCTCAATATTCATGCCTTGTTAGAAACTTTGGCTAAAAAAAATTTATTTTACTATCCGCCAAATTGTAATATTCTGATCTCTAATTTACGCCATTTTATTTAAAACATTATTAACCAAACTCTTAAATTATAATAGGTGATTCTATTTTTTTCGTAATTTGCATCATTCAAAAAACCAAAAATCATCAATAAAAAATCAAAAAAATGAAGCGATTTCTTTTATTCTTTGCCTTTTTAATTAGTGCATTCCAAATTCAGGCACAAGAAAACCTTCCAACAGATTATCTTTCGAAAGAATTTCACAAAGGCCGCCGCGAAGCTTTTAGAAACCTAATGCCGGCTAATTCAGTAGCTGTAGTTTTTTCTTATCCGGAAAGAGTTTTTTCAAAAGACGTTAATTACAATTACCACGCAAATCCAGATATGTATTATCTGGCAGGCTATAAAGAACCAGATGCCGTTTTATTGATTTTTAAAGAAGAACAGGGAACTGAAAAATACAATGAAGTACTGTTTGTGAGAGAACGAAATGCCAACAGAGAAATGTGGACAGGAAGACGTTTAGGAGTTGAAGGTGCAAAATCTAAATTAGGTTTTACAACCGTTTACAACGGAAAAGATTTCAACGATTTTGCTATTGATTTTAAAAAATTCGACAAAATCATTTACGACAATATTCCAACAGATGTTGAAAGCAGTAAAAATATCGACAACTTATATTCCCTATTACAATCTTTCAAAACTAAAGCCGGAATTGAAAAAGAAAATGAAGCTTCTGTAACATTGTTTACTAACATTACCAATTCACTTCGCGAAATAAAAACTCCCGAAGAAATAGTATTAATGCGCAAAACAGTAAAACTTTCATGTGTTGCGCATAACGAAGTTATGAAAGCAGTTGGTCCGGATATGAGCGAAAACGAAGCCGACGGAATTCACGCTTACATTCACAGAAAATATGGTGCTGAAGACGAAGGTTATCCGCCAATTGTTGGTGCCGGAGCAAACGGATGTATTTTACATTACGGAGAAAATAATGCAGTAAAAATCGACAATCAATTATTATTAATGGATGTTGGCTCTGAATATCACGGTTATTCTGCCGATGTTACCAGAACAATTCCCGCAAACGGAAAATTTACCGAAGAGCAAAAAGCAATTTATCAAATCGTTTACGATGCTCAGGAAGAAGTTTTTAAACTTTGTAAAGAAGGAACTCCAATTCAGGATTTAACTAAAAGATCCAGAGAAGTCGTAGCAGCTGGATTAATTAAGTTAGGCATTATTACAGATCCTAAAGATGCCAGAATTTATTATCCGCACGGTTGTTCTCACTTTCTTGGTTTAGACGTTCATGACAAAGGAAATTACAGCGGAACGCTGAAAGAAAATATGATTTTAACTGTTGAACCTGGAATTTATATTCCGGCAAACAGCAAATGTGATAAAAAATGGTGGAATATTGGTGTTCGCATCGAAGATGATATTTTAATCAAAAAAGATTCCTACGAAAATCTTTCTGCAGAATCTCCAAGAAAATGGCAAGATGTTGAAGCTTTAGCCAAACAAAAAAGCACTTTTAATGAAATGAAATTTCCTAAGATATAAATTTGGTTTTTGCCACAGATTAAAAGGATTATAAGGATTTTTTGAAAGTTTAAAACTTAAAAATATAATCTGTGAAAATCTTTTTAATCTGTGGCTAAAAAAACATTTCCAAAGCCTCATTTAAAAAATTAAATGAGGCTTTTAATTTGAATTTTGGCGTACTTTTGTAGTCCTAAAAATTTAAAAAATGAAAGCACTTACCTTCTCCACTTTTGGAGATTCAAATGTTTTAGAATATATCGAAATCCCTAATCCGCAATTAAAAAACGATGAAATTTTAGTCGAGATGAAAGCCATCGGATTAAATTTTGCTGACGTTTACAGACGAAAAGGAAATTATCATTTAAAAGGAAATCCGCCTTTTATCGCCGGTTACGAAGGCGCAGGAATTGTTGTAGATGCTAATAATCATCCTGAATATAAAGTGGGTGATCGTGTGGCTTTTGCCGATGCTCCTTTTGCCAATGCAGAATTGGTTGCCGTAAATATAAATCACGTGCTGCCTTTACCTGAAAATATTTCGTTTGAAACCGCGGCTTCTGTTTTATTACAAGGTTTAACAGCACATTATTTAGCTACAGACAGTCATAAAACTACAAAAGGCGAAACGGTTTTAATTCACGCAGTTGCCGGCGGCGTTGGGCAAATTCTAACCCAAATCAGTAAACTTCTTGGAGCAACGGTTATTGGTTTAACCTCATCTGCCGAAAAAGCAAAAGTTGGTTTTAATCAGGGCGCAGATCATGTTTTTCTTTATAATGACGATTGGAAATCACAGGTTTTTAAAGTTGCTTCAAATGGTGTTGATGCTGTTTACGACAGTATTGGAAGCACTTTAAAGGAAAGTTTTGAAGTCACAAAAGAATGCGGCCAAGTTGTTTTCTTCGGAATGGCGGGCGGCGATCCTGAACCTGTAGATCCAAGAATGTTAATGGATGGTTCTAAAACTTTAACCGGCGGTGATTTATGGAGTTATTTAAATTCTAAAGAAGAAAGAATTAAACGTGCATCTCAATTATTCAATTGGATTACTGAAGGAAAAATTAAACTTTCTGAACCAACTTCTTTTAAATTATCAGAAGGAAAACTGGCACATGATTTCCTGGAAAGTAGAAAAAGTACCGGGAAAATTATTTTGATTCCGTAAATAATAATCTGGGCGTGCCATCAATATAAAAAGGGGCTGACTATGCAATCGCTTAGTCGCCCCTTTTTATATTGCTGTCGGGCTATCCGCGCTACTTCGGTAGCCTGCTCCTATCCCTCACGCGAAAACCTGTTTTGTATATAACAAAATGTATAGTCCCTACGGGACATTTGAAATCCTTTGAAATATCTTTTTCTACCGATATTTAACTCCTAGCGGAGTTGTGATTAAAAAGAATAAATTATCAGGATAATATCTCGTAGAGATTTCATATCGGTAACAAAAAAGAAAACACACTGCACATTTGTCCCGTAGGGACTACACAAATCACATCACCGAATAATTAATCAAGTTCTACAACTTATCAATCTCAATTTTCGTCAATTCAGATAATTCTAAAATCCTGCCAACATCTTCTTTATTAGCAACAAAGAACAAATAATTATCACCATTTGTATTATAACTCATCAATTCAAAACCACGCTTTTCTAATGCCGATTGAATGTATGGAAACAAATCATGGCTATAAGTCTCTTCTGGATATTCAAAATTCAAATCTTCACCAATCATTTCAGAAATGAAATACTCAGCATCTTCGGGATCAAATTTCCAGTCGCTGTTCCAGGCATTTATGTTTTCGAAGAAATCAAAATGTCCTTCAACAATGGTGTGATATTCACTAGAATCTTTTTGGTAATTTTTGAAAAGTTTTTTTGATAACTTTTTAAGTTCTTTATCTTCGATATTTTCTCTTGAAACTAATTTGACAAACTCTTCAAACGTTTTTATTGTAACTTCTTCATTCTCTATTAAATTTTCTGATGAAGGAAGTTCAATACTTTGCGGAATTTCTATATTTAAATACTGGCAGATTCCCTGCAATACTATTTTTAAATTTTTAACTCCAATTTCCTGACTTTCATTCTTTGGATTATTAAAATCTAAAAGCTCACTTTCCAGCAAACCTTTTGTATAATCGAAGAAATGGGTTCCTGAATACAGAATTTTAAAATCATTGATTTCTAAACTATTCGTACCGCAAAAAAAGATAATGAAATTTTTTATGGAACGTTTAAAGAACTTTTTTTCATCAGAAGTAGGCTCAGAATAAAACTGAATGTGTATAAAATCATACTCTAATCCTTCCTGAATCATTTCTTCAGAAAGAACACCAATATTCATTTTTTTATAAAGTTCATTTAAAACCTCATAAGAATTATTGAAACCTGCTTTTTTAATTTCCAATTGGGCCTCTTCATGATCTAATGAACCGGGAAAATAAAATAAATTAACAGAGACATTATCCTGAATTCCTTTTACTTTAAATTCAAGATTGGAATTTTCATTATATAAATAAGAATAAATTGGATCTATAACATCAAAAGAAATAATCGATTTTGGATCGTTATTTCTATTAAATAGATTGGAGAAAAAGTTTTTCATTGGGCATATAATTATTAAAACTAAATATATTACAAATTTTAATAATCAGAAAGCCAAATGACAAGTTACTTCAAAGATTCAGCAATCATTAAAGCACATTTTTCACCATCAATTGCTGCAGAAATAATTCCTCCTGCGTAACCTGCTCCTTCTCCACACGGATATAAACCTTTTATCTGCAAATGCTCTAAAGTATAAGCGTCTCTCGGAATTCTAACTGGCGACGAAGTTCTGCTTTCCGGGGCATGTAAAATGGCTTCATTAGTTAAATAACCGCGCATTGATTTACCAAATTCCTTGAAACCTTCACGTAAAATCTGTGATAAAAATCCCGGAAAAACCTGCCCCATTTCAACCGAGGTTGTTCCCGGAACATAAGATGTTTTTGGAATATCAGCCGAAACTTTATTTTGGGTAAAATCGATCATTCGTTGTGCTGGAACTTTTTGGGTTCTTCCTGCCAAATGCCACGCTTTTTGTTCGATACTTTTTTGGAATTCAACTCCGGCCAAAGCACCAAATTTTGCAAAAGGTTTAAAATCTTCTAATTTCAACTCAATCACAATTCCGGAATTTGCCGTTGCCTGATCACGTTTAGATGGCGACCAGCCGTTTGTAACCACTTCACCCGGACTTGTCGCACAAGGCGCAATCACACCTCCCGGACACATACAGAACGAGTACATTCCGCGTCCGTTTACTTGTTTTACAATTGAATATGGTGCCGGAGGCAAATGTTCGCCACGATAATCACAGCTGTATTGAATACTGTCGATTAATTCCTGCGAATGTTCTGCACGAACTCCCAAAGCAAAAGGTTTAGCTTCGATTAAAATTTTCTTTTTATCCAATAATTCAAAAATATCACGAGCCGAATGTCCGGTTGCCAAAATTAATTTGTTCGCCAGAATCTTATCTCCGTTTTGAGTTACGACTCCTTCAACTTCATTATTTTTCACCAAAATATCAGTAATTCTGGTATCAAACAAAACCTGACCGCCAAACTCAATGATTTTATTTCGAATGTCTTCAATAATTTTCGGAAGTTTATTAGTTCCAATATGTGGATGCGCTTCAACCAAAATATCTTCGGAAGCGCCAAAAGCTACTAAAAGTTCTAAAATTCTAGTTACATCGCCACGTTTTTTAGAACGGGTATATAATTTTCCGTCAGAATAGGTTCCGGCTCCGCCTTCTCCAAAACAATAATTAGAATCTTCGTTTACGATATGTTCACGATTAATTGCTTTTAAATCACGTCGGCGTCCGCGAACATCTTTTCCGCGTTCGATTACAATTGGTTTCAAGCCTAATTCAATTAATTGTAAAGCGGCAAAAAGTCCGGCCGGACCTGCGCCAACCACAATGACTTCTTGCGCAGAAGAAACATCTTTATAAACAGGAAGTTCTATTTTAGTTTCCTGAAACGGTTCTCCTTTTAAATATATAATAACTTTCAAATTGATTTTAATCGCTTTTTGGCGCGCATCAATTGATCGTTTTAAAATGGTAATATGCTGAATTTCCTGCGGAGAAACTTTTATTTGTTTAGACAAATAATCTTTAAGCAGCGATTCGTTTGCTGCAATTTCCGGCGTTACCTGAAGTAAAAGTTCTCTTGGCATTGTATCTTTTTTATTCTATTAGCTTTTCTTTCTATGAAAAGAAGATGCAAAAGTACTATTTTGAAATGAGATTTTATCAATTGTAAAATTTGCCCACAGATTTACGCAGATATAAACAGATTTTATACTTAACATTTTTGTGATCTTTGTTCTTTTTTAGCCACAGATTATTTGGATTAAAAAGATTTTTATCAACAGCGATTAGACGCACTGCAGTGCGTCTCTACAGAAAAAACTCAGAACCTCAGAACCTTTTTTTCAAACTAACCTTTGTACCTTTGCTCCTTTGAACCTTTGCACCTATAAAAAAAATGTCTAGAAAAATAAAACTGATTTGGGATTTCCGTGGTCCGGCTTCTGCAAAAACTGCAGAACATCATGAAATTCACCTAAAAGAATATATCGCAATCGAAAAATTACCTTTAAATATTACGGGTTTTACAATCATAAACGAAATGCAGGCAATCGCTTTTATGGTTGTAACTGATGAAAATATGATTCAGGTAAGAGATGCTTTGAAACCGCATCGTGGGGAAGTTTATACTGAGTAAAATTCCAAACTTGAAGAAATTCCAATAAAAAAATTCCAAATTCCAATGCTTTAGATTGCTTGGAATTTGGAATTTATATTTTTTAATATTCTATTATTTTTGGAATTTGGAATTTAATTAGCGACCTCACTAATAAATTTAATACGCATTAAACGTAATTCATCGATATCATAATCGCCGTCGAATTCTTTTAAGGCGTCTTCGATTTTATCTGATTCTGATTCCATGAAGTAATCGTGAATTTCTTCCTGCTGATCATCGTCTAGCATATCGTCAATCCAGTATTTGATATTTAATTTTGTTCCAGAATATACGATTTGCTCCATTTCTTTGATTAAAGCATCCATTGTTAATCCTTTAGCGGAAGCGATATCACTTAATGGCAGTTTTCTATCAATATTTTGAATGATGTATAATTTATTGGCAGAGTTTACTCCGGTAGATTTTACAACTAAATCGTCTGGACGAATGATATCGTTGTCTTCAACATATCTGCTGATAAGCGTAACGAATTCGCCGCCATATTTTTTAGCTTTTCCTTCACCAACACCATGAATATTATATAATTCTTGTAATGTTATAGGATATTTTAAAGCCATGTCTTCAAGAGAAGGATCCTGAAAAACAACAAATGGAGGAACGCCTAATTTTTTGGCTACTTTTTTACGAAGTTCGCGCAGCATTCCCATTAAAAGTTCATCGGCAGTTCCAGTTGATTTTGCTGACGCTACTATTGCTTCGTCATCGGCTTCACTGTATTCATGGTCTTCAGACATCATAAATGAAACCGGTTTTTTGATAAAATCTAAACCTTCTTGTGTAATTTTGATCACACCGTATGTTTCGATATCTTTTGATAAATATCCGGTTACAAGAACTTGTCTCAATAAAGCCATCCAGTATTTCTCGTCGTGGTCTGAACCTGAACCAAAATAAGGCTGAATATCGGTTTTGTGCGCTTTAATGACCGCATTGATTCGTCCAATTAAAGTAAACACGATTTCTTTTGATTTATAAATATGTTTGGTATCGCGAACAATTTCAAGTAATTTGACCACTTGTTCTTTGGCCTCAATTTTATTTTTTGGATTACGAACGTTATCGTCCATATCTGCACCTTCTCCGGTTTCGCTGTCGAATTCTTCTCCAAAATAATGCAGAAGAAATTTTCTACGCGACATTGAGGTTTCGGCGTAAGCCACAACTTCCTGTAAAAGGGCAAAACCAATTTCCTGTTCTGCAACTGGTTTTCCGGACATAAATTTCTCTAACTTTTCTACATCTTTATAAGAGTAATAAGCCAAACAATGTCCTTCTCCTCCATCACGACCGGCACGACCCGTTTCCTGATAGTAACTTTCTAATGATTTTGGAATATCGTGGTGAATTACAAAACGAACGTCTGGTTTATCGATTCCCATTCCGAAAGCGATTGTTGCTACAACGACATCAACATCTTCCATAAGGAACATATCCTGATGTTTTGCTCTCGTTTTGGCATCTAAACCTGCGTGGTAAGGAACAGCGCTGATTCCGTTTACTTGTAAAACTTCGGCAATCGATTCTACTTTTTTACGGCTTAAGCAGTAAATAATTCCAGATTTGCCTTTATGTTGTTTGATAAACCGAATAATATCTGATTCGATATTTTTCGTTTTCGTACGTACTTCGTAATATAAATTTGGTCTGTTAAATGATGCTTTAAAAGTATTTGCATCAGACATGTCCAGATTTTTAAGAATATCTTCCTGAACTTTTGGGGTTGCAGTAGCGGTAAGTCCAATAATTGGCACTTTACCTAATTGTTTAATAATACTTCTCAGGTTTCTGTATTCCGGCCTAAAATCATGCCCCCATTCTGAAATACAGTGTGCTTCGTCAATCGCAACAAAAGAAATAGGCACACTTTGCAAAAAGGCTACATATTCTTCTTTCGTTAAAGATTCGGGAGCAACATACAAGAGTTTGGTTAAACCAGAACTAATGTCTTTTTTTACTTGTGCAATTTCTGTTTTGGTAAGAGAGGAATTCAGCACATGCGCAATTCCGGTTTCTGAAGAAAGGCTTCGAATCGCATCTACCTGATTTTTCATCAAAGCAATTAAAGGAGAAACAACAATAGCTGTTCCGTCCTGAATTAAAGCGGGTAATTGATAACAAAGAGACTTACCGCCGCCCGTAGGCATAATTACGAAAGTATTCGTTTTACCTAAAATACTCGTAATGACTTGCTCCTGCAAGCCTTTAAATTGGCTAAAGCCGAAATACTTCTTTAATTCCTTGTGTATTTCAATTTCGTTTGAATTCATTCTTTATTTAAATGGATATTTTTGTATAAATTTGCAACACATAAAGATACAACTTTCTTTTATACATACAAATTTTAAATATTCTGTTTTGATCTCAAAGGAAAATATACTGGCAATCGCCAAAAAAACCATACTCTCTGAAAGTGAAGCAATTATAAAATTAATTGATTTTCTGGACGAAAATTTCTTCGAAGCAACACAACGTATTTACGAAACTAAAGGCCGATTGATCGTTACCGGTATAGGAAAAAGCGCCATAATTGCTCAAAAAATGGTGGCTACTTTTAACTCCACCGGAACACCTTCAATGTTTTTGCATGCTGCAGAAGCAATTCATGGCGATTTAGGGATGATACAAAATGACGATATCATTATCTGTATTTCAAAAAGCGGTAACAGTCCGGAGATCAAAGTTTTGGTTCCGTTATTAAAACGTTTTGGGAATACCTTAATTGCTATTACCGGAAATGTAACTTCATTTCTGGCTAAAGGTTCTGATTATGTTTTAAACACAACAGTTGACACAGAAGCCTGTCCTATAAATTTAGCACCAACAAACAGCACAACAGCACAACTTGTAATGGGCGACGCTCTGGCAGTTTGTTTAATGGAAATGCGCGATTTTAAACCAGAGGATTTTGCAGTTTATCATCCGGGAGGTGCTCTAGGAAAAAAACTTTTGCTTCGTGTAAAAGATATGATCGAGCATTCGTTAAAACCAGCTGTTTCTCCAGATACTTCAATCAAAAAAGCAATTTTCGAAATTTCTGAAAAAAGACTTGGTGTGACTGCGGTTATTGAAGACAATAAAATTGTTGGAATTATTACGGATGGAGACATCCGAAGAATGCTAAATGACGTAGATACTATTGCTGACTTAACTGCAAGAGATATTATGTCTAAAAATCCTAAATTAGTGTCTTCTGAAACTATGGCGGTTGATGCTTTAAATATTTTAGAAGATTTTTCTATTACACAGCTTATCGTGGCTGACAACGGCGAGTACAAAGGAGTATTACATTTACATGACATTTTAAAAGAAGGAATCGTATAATGGCAAAGAAAAACCTTGGCGAGATGTCATTTTTAGATCATCTTGAAGAACTAAGATGGTTATTAGTTAGAAGTACAATTGCAATATGCATTATGGCATTTGTTACTTATTTTATTAGTGATTATTTATTTGATCAAATTATTTTAGGACCTACAAGACCTAGTTTTTTTACTTATGTCTGGTTTTGTGATTTATCACATCAATTAGGCTTTGCAGACAGCATTTGCATTACCAAACTAAACTTTATCATTCAGAATACTGAAATGGAAGGGCAAGTAAATATATTTGTCTGGATGTGTCTTTTGGCTGGTTTTATTTTAAGTTTTCCTTACATTTTATGGGAACTTTGGAAATTTATCAGTCCGGCTCTTTATGAGAAAGAAAGAAAAAATGCTAAAGTATTTATATTCACTTCTTCACTGCTTTTCTTTTTAGGAGTAATATTTGGTTATTATGTTGTAATACCGATGTCTGTAAATTTCGTAGCCACTTTCTCTATTAGTGAAATGGTAATCAACCAGTTTACTTTAGACTCTTATATGGGAATGGTAAAAACGAGTATTTTGGCAAGTGGATTGTTTTTTGAATTGCCAATTATCATTTATTTCTTAACTAAATTAGGATTAGTAACTCCTGATTTTTTAAGAAAATATTGGAAATATGCTGTTGTAATTATCTTAATTATTGCTGCAATTGTGACTCCGCCAGATGTGGTGAGCCAGACTATTGTTGCAATACCAATGTTACTTATCTACGAAGTAAGTATCCTGATTTCAAGGATTGTTTATAGAAATAAATTAAAAGAAAATGTCTGAATTAATTCAAGAATTTAACGACTATCGTTCTAAAATGAACGAAAAACTATTAGCTGACAATAACAAAATTGTAAAGCGAATTTTTAACCTTGACACTAATGCTTATGCAGAAGGAGCTCTTGATGTAAAAACAAAAGAACTTTTAGGTTTAGTTGCATCGACAGTTTTGCGTTGTGACGACTGTGTAAAATACCATTTAGAAACGAGTTATAAAGAAGGTGTTTCTAAAGAAGAAATGATGGAAGCAATGGGAATCGCAACTCTTGTTGGAGGAACAATTGTAATTCCGCATTTAAGAAGAGCTTACGAATTCTGGGAAGCTTTAGAAGAACAAGGCAAATAATTAGAGAATGAGATAATTAGTCAATTAGATAATTTTCATACAATATGTTAATTCGTTTAATTGATTAATTTATTTTATCTTATTTTGCCAACAGAGATAATAATTATCTCATTATCAAATTGACACATTATCTAATTAAGATATTATCTAATTAAAACAAATGAAGCTAAGAGCCGATAATTTAATCAAAACCTACAAAGGCCGAAGTGTTGTAAAAGGAATTTCTGTTGAAGTAAATCAGGGAGAAATCGTTGGACTTTTGGGGCCAAATGGTGCCGGAAAAACAACTTCTTTTTATATGATCGTAGGATTGGTAAAACCAAATTCAGGAAACATTTATCTTGATGATTTAAATATTACCGATTATCCTATGTACAAACGTGCACAGCAAGGAATTGGTTATTTGGCACAGGAAGCTTCTGTTTTTAGAAAATTAAGTATTGAAGATAATATTTTAAGTGTTTTACAATTAACTAAACTTTCTAAAGAAGAGCAGATTGCTAAAATGGAAAGTTTGATTGAAGAATTCAGTTTAGAACATATTCGTACTAACCGCGGAGATTTACTTTCTGGAGGAGAACGTCGTCGTACTGAGATTGCCCGTGCCTTAGCAACAGATCCAAAATTTATTTTATTGGATGAGCCTTTCGCAGGAGTTGACCCGGTTGCGGTTGAGGATATCCAGAGAATTGTAGCACAGCTAAAAAATAAAAATATCGGAATCCTTATTACGGATCACAACGTTCAGGAAACTTTAGCGATTACAGATAAAACATACTTAATGTTTGAGGGAGGAATCCTGAAAGCGGGAGTTCCGGAAGAATTGGTTGAAGATGAAATGGTTCGCCGTGTTTATCTTGGGCAAAACTTCGAACTTCGTAAAAAGAAATTGGAGTTTTAAGAAGTATTCAGTTTTCAGTCGCAGTTTTCAGTTTTTGACTGCGACTGAAAACTGTGACTGAAAACTTTTAAAGATATGAATTCAGAAAAACCAACTCAGGAAGATTACGACAATTGGCAAAAAGATCCAAACAATTGGTATTTGTTCTGTTTTTACTATAACCCTAAAGACAGCAGATTATTTCCTCCTAAAAGAATACCATCTATGGGTTACACCATTAATTTTGCCAATCCTTTTTCTGCTTTAATTATTTTAGCCTTACTTTCAATAGCTGTACTGGGATTATTATCCAGATGATAATATCAGTCAAACTGAAAACTGCGACTGTGACTGAAAACTACTCCACAGTAATAAACTGCAGCTGTTCTAAATCGCCATTGTAAATATTAACATCAACTCGGTGTTTGATTCCCGGCAGAGAAGCTTTTTCTGTAAACTGCCAAAACAGCCAGTCATCTTCAATTTTTTCCCGGTAGAAATTGTAATTGGCAATCCAAAACAAATATTCTCCAAATTCTTCTTTTAAGAAATCAGAATAATATCTTTCTCCTGAATAAATTATTGGGCGTACCTGATAATGTTTTTCCACTTTAGTTAACCAACGCTTTAAACCTTTTTTTAAACTGTCCAGAGGCTGATTTTTTGGTAATTTCTCTATGTCTAAAACTGGAGGTAAATCTCCCTTTTGCAATTTTACGGTTTTAATAAAAAGATTGGCCTGCTCTATTGAGTTTTCATTTGGGCGATAATAATGATAAGCGCCGCGCATGATTTTATTTTCTTTAGCGCCTTCCCAATTACGTTTAAACTGACCATCAACGCGATCGTTGCCGGCAGTTGCGCGAATGAAAACAAATTGTACTGGATATTTTTCGTCAAGGATTTCAACTTCATCCCAATCGACTTTTCCTTGAAACTCAGACACATCAATTCCAACCACTTTTCCTTTGTGATTTTCGAGAACACGAATATTTCTCACATCAGAAAGATGTTTGTCTACCTCATCTTCATCTAAAACTTTTTCTGATTTAAATCCTAAATAATAAGCTAGTCCTTTTCGATAATGATAAACAATTCTAATGAAAAGAAGCGCAAAGAAAATTAATAAAAGAGATCGAAAAAGCCTGCTTAGCAATGATCTTCCTGCGGGTTTTCTTGAATATGTTTTACGATAAGTCGTTTTTCTTGCCATTCGAATAAAACTACTTTTTTTTCAAAAACAAATTATTTACGATCGATAGTAAAACGTAAAAAATGATGATTAATGGAACGGCTCCGAAATGGAATAATAAAAGTAAAACGAAAGAAATCAAAAGAAATACGATCTGCAAAGCATTATCTTTTAAATTAAACTTCTTAACTTTTAAAGAGAACAATGGGATTTCGGCATTCAAAATATAGGCACTGCATAAAGTGATTGCTAATAAAACGTATTGGTTTGTCAGGATTTCAAGCAATAATAAAGAATCTGAAAACTTTAAAACTAACGGAAGACTCAAAATAAAAAGAGAATTTGCCGGAGTTGGCAATCCTATAAATGAATCTGTCTGACGTGTATCAATATTAAAATTAGCTAAACGATAACAAGAACCTAAAGTCACGATAAATCCTAAAAACGGAATAAAAGCATTTGTTCCTAATTCGTGTGCGCTGTTTGTAAACAAACTGTACATAACATAACCTGGAGCAACTCCGCTAGTTACCATATCTGCCAAAGAATCTAACTGCAATCCAAGCGGGCTTGAAACTTTGAATAATCTGGCGAAAAAACCATCAAAAAAATCAAAAAAGATTCCTAAACAAACCATGTAAAAAGCCATTTCGTAGTTGGCTTCAGAAATAAAAACTATTGCAATGCAGCCACAAAAAAGATTAATTAATGTAATTAAATTCGGAATGTGTTTTTTGATATTCATGTTTTATAAATTTTGATAATCTTGGAGAACAAATTTAGCATAATATGCACATGAAAAACGTGTTTTCGCAATTGTTTTTTATTTGAAATTTTAACTTTCGCAATATTTCTAAAAAGGAAGAAATTAGATGGGTAAAATATTATATTTTTGATGAAAATTAAAAACAGGCATTAGTCTGCAAAAAAACAGCTTTTGAAAAAACTTTCTGCGTTTTTATTATTTTGGAGTTTTACTTCGCAATATGCACAAACCGTTCGAAAATATTCGAATGAGTTTATGAATATTGGTGTCGATGCGGCAGCGTTAGGAATGTCTAGTGCTGTGACGGCTTCTACAAATGATGTGAATGCTGTTTACTGGAATCCGGCTGGTTTAACGCATCTGGAAGATCATCAAGTTTCGTTAATGCATGCCAGTTATTTTGCCAATATTGCGCAATACGACTTTATTGGGTACGCAAGTCCTATTGATGATCGAAGTGCCTGGGGAATTTCGATGATTCGTTTTGGTGTCGATGACATTATGGATACGACGCAATTAATCGACAGTCAGGGAAGTATTGATTATAACAGAATTCGTCTATTTTCTACTGCCGATTATGGTTTTACTTTTTCATACGCAAGAAAACTTCCTGTTGAAGGATTTCAATATGGTGTAAATGCCAAAATCATTCGAAGAGTGATTGGAAAATTTGCCAATTCTTGGGGTTTTGGTTTTGATGTCGGACTTCAGTTTGAACATAACGACTGGAAATTCGGATTAATGCTTCGTGATATTACAACAACTTATAATGTTTGGAATATTGATGAAGAAGAATATGCAAAAATTGCCAATGCTATTCCGGGAGAAAACAATGAATTACCAGAAAGTACTGAAATTACTTTACCAAAAGCACAATTGGGGGTTTCTAAAAAATTCGAATTTCATGATGATTACAGTCTTTTGGCAGCAGGAAATTTAAACATGCGTTTTGAACAGACAAACGATATTATTTCGTCTAAAGTTGTGAGTATTGATCCTGCACTTGGTTTTGAATTTGGCTATACAGATATTGTGTTTTTAAGAGCCGGAGCGGGAAATTTTCAGAATGTAATGCAGCTGGATAATACTGAAAAATTAAGTTTTCAGCCCAACATTGGTCTTGGATTTAAATACAAAGGCATTCAGATTGATTACGCTTTGACTGATTTAGGAAATCAAAGTGCAGCTTTGTATTCGAATATTTTCTCTATAAAAGTTGATCTTGGTATTTTTAGATAATAAACTTCTTAAAATTTTAAATTATGAAAAAAGTCCTTTTACAAAAAACACTTTTTAGTTTACTATTATTACTAAGTTTTACCATTGGCTTTGCTCAAAATATCCCATTATCAAAATATGCTAAAATAAGTGTCATTACCTGCGGATTAGGAAATGAAACGTATTCTTATTTTGGACATACAGCCATTCGTGTTGCAGACCCAATAAACAATCTTGACGTAGTTTACAATTACGGTGCTTTTGATTTTAGAACGCCAAATTTTGTTGCCAAATTTACAAAAGGCGACTTGCAGTATTTTGTAGTTGCTCATTCATTTGCGGATTTTCTAAATGATTATACTTATGAAAAAAGAAGTGTTTTTGAACAGGAATTACTTCTTTCCCCTGAATTAAAACAGAAGCTTTTTGACAAACTAAATACTGTTTTATTATCGGAAGAACGTTACTACACTTATAAGTTTATTGATAAAAATTGTACATCAATGGTTGTTGATGTTATCAATTCAACTTTAGGCGGGAATGTAATTGTAAAAAAGAATGATACTGATAAAACTTATCGCTCTGTTTTGTTTCCTTATTTTAAAGGGCATTTTTATGATCAATTAGGAACCAGTATTATTTTTGGAACTAAAGTTGATCAATTAGCCACCAGAATTTTTCTTCCTTTTGATTTAAAAAACAGTTTAGACGAAACGACTTTTCAAGGTCGCCTTTTAGCAGGAAAGAGTAAAACCCTTTTAAGTTTTGAAAAAGAAACTCCAACTTCTTGGTGGAATAACATTTATACTTATTTGTTTATTTTAGGGGTTGTGGTTGTTGTACACAACAAAGTTGTAGACAAAATCTATCTTTTGATTTTATCTTTAATGGGAATCTTTTTTGTTTCGGTTGGATTTTATTCTTTTCACCAAGAACTGGCGATGAATTATAACGTGTTACTATTTAGTCCGCTTTTACTGCTTTTGATTTTCTTTTCGATCGCAAAAAACAAAAGATGGACTTATAGGTTTGCTGTTTTACATTTAATTTTTCTAGTAGTTTACAGCTTATTTATGATCAATAAGGCACATTTTTTAATTGTACTGCCAATGATCATTACAAGTGGTTTTGTCTTGGTAAGAGTTGTGATACGAAACGTAAAACGTATACCAATAATAATCTAATAATTTATTGGCCTCTGTAAAATAAAACAGTCGTAATTGTTTTAAAAGTAATACTTAAATCAAGGAAAACACTTCTATGTTTGATGTAGTATAAATCGTATTGTAGTTTTATCAAACTCTCATCAATCGATTCTCCATAGGAGTAATTTACTTGTGCCCAACCGGTAAGTCCGGGTTTTATTACATGGCGAGTTTCGTAAAAAGGCATTACTCTGGCTATTTCCTCCACAAAAAATGGTCTTTCAGGTCTTGGACCAATTACAGCCATATCTCCTTTTAAAACATTATAAAACTGCGGTAATTCATCTATTCTGGATTTACGCATGAATTTGCCAAAGGGTGTAATTCTTTTATCATTAAAAACGGCAAAAACAGCACCATTTGTTTCAGAAGCTTCAATCATGGTTCTGAATTTATAAATCTTAAAAACATTGCCATTTTTTCCAACACGATCTTGCGTATAAAAAAGACGGCCTTTGTTTCCAATAAGATTGGCGATAAAAATAAAGGGAATGAAAACCGTGCAGATTATTAAACCGACAAAAGAGAACAAGAGTTCTATAAAACGTATTAAAAACAAGTACAATTTATTGTTATTGCTGCGGCTGAAAGGAAAGAAACGATAAAAATCACGGGCTATATAATGTACCGGAATACGTTGTGTTTTACTTTCATAAACCTGAGTATATTCTCTAATAACATTTCCGGATTCCAGTAAATGAAGTAATTGCTGGTATAAGTCGGCAGTAATTCCATCTGTTTTTTGGGAAGCAATTACAATTTCTGAAACGCTGTTTTTGACTACAAAATCTTCTAATTCACTTTTATCAATTTCTTTTACATAATGAAAATCAGAATTTGTTGTCGAAAGTGAATCAGAATTAACAAACCCTATAATTTTATAATGTGGGTCAACATTTTCTAATCCTAACACTAATTCTTCTACTTCACCTTGATCGCATATTAAAACAACATTTTGCGAAAAACGATGTGATGCCAGAAATAATGCATAAAAGGAACGCCATAATAACACAACCAGTAATATTGTTAAATAAAAAATCAATATTATTAATCGCTGCTTTGGAAGTTCTGGAGATAAAACTGGTGTAAGTAAATATACCAGAACGGTTGTAGAAACTGAGAGAACAACACTTTTAAGTATTTGAAACTGATTACTTGCGACCTGTAAATTATACATTTCGAAAATTGTTCCAAAAATGAACAAATAACCAATAAGTATAATGGGTCTGTAAATAATTTCAATTTCTAAAGCAAAATAATGATAGTCAAAAAAGAAACTTAAAAAATACAATGCAGACAAAAGGAAAATAGCATCAAAAGCAAAAAGCAAAACTTTTCGTTCTGAAATTTCAAAATGCATTTTATAGGTTGAACGCATATTATGGCAGGTTTAGGGGCTTAAACTTGGGGCAAATTTATTATAAAAAACGTAATTTATTTTAAGTTATTACTTGTTTTTTCGGGAATTTGTACCTTTATTGATAGAAGCGCAAGAGCATAAACAAAAGCTGGGGCTGCTATTCGTAAAGCTGCATGATTTATGGTTAAAAGCCAAAAAATATAAAAGGATAAAAAATAAAGATGATTTTGATTGTTTGTATATAAGACAATAGGTACTAAGAACAGTAATAATAACCCAATAATTCCAAACAAACCATGCTCACTAAGCATACGTGAAATTTCATTATGGGCAGCTACTTCTTCTCCAAGGGAATCTTTACGCATTTCTTTCCCCATTCCTGCTCCAATACCCATAATAGGGTTGTCAAAAAATAGTTTTAGATCTGCGTCTATAATAGCTTCACGACCGCCTAAATGATCTTTTTTTTCTCGACCTCTGGCATCTTTATTTGCATACCTTTTTTCTATCATCCCCCTAGTTTGGAAAGATGTATAAGTCCATATTCCCAGAGCCAGAAGTCCCATCAAAATAAAAATTAGACCTATTTTGCTTTTATTTTTTTTACTTGAAAAATAATACAAGATTACTAACAAACAAATAATCATTATTACTCCTGCTATAACTCCTCCTCGTGAAAAGGTCACTATAGCTCTATAACTAACAAAGATTAATAAAACACCGTTTATGATTATTTTGATTTTTGATTTTGAAAACAATATTAATTGTGAAAAGAAAACAAACATTCCTAACCCTAATATTGTAGAAACCTGATTTGGACCAAATCCTCCTGAAGTTTCAAAATTAGATTGAGTACCCGTTACTACATCTCTAACACTAGGATTATACAAAAACAAATAAACTGTAGTTGTTACAATAGGAAATCCCATTGCTAAAACAATGTTTTGCAGGTTTAAAAACGTAATTTTCCTTTGAAACATGTATATCGAGCAAAAACACAAACAAATTGGTCCCAATAAATTGAAAACTAATGCTTTTTTAATATCCGTATCAAGATCAGCAACATTTATCGCTACAATAGCCCCTGGAATCAACAATAATGCAAACAAAACATAGATAAATGAATTAGATGAAAAATTACTGTACAGCATCCCTAACAACATGAAAAAAATGACCATGACTTTTACATATTCGTTGTTAAAATTACCGCCTGTCATTCGTAAAAAAACTTCTACTCCAACTAAATAACCGGCAACCAGAAGTACCTCATTGTTTTTATTTCTTGTTCGGGTAACTATAAAAAAACCAATTACCGGAATTAATAATGCATACACTTTTGACAAAAAGGGTAACACGAAAATAGCTAGAGCAATCGCTGCATGAATTAGAAGAAGAGAAATATATGTGAATTTGCTATTTTTCATTTATTTTAAGAACATTTAAGATAATAAAATTAATCAAAGAATTAACCATTCAGTATATTTTTCAATAACTGATTCATCGCTGTAATTTAATTTAATTACTTTACTTAATTCTGCACCCATTAATGTTCTATAAATATCATTCTCTATTAATTTTTGAATTGCTTCTTTAAATTGATTCAGATCATTTGACGGAACAATTAAGCCTATTTTTTCAGAGCTAATTATTTTAGAGATTTCGCCTACATTTGTTGCAACAACAGGTAATTTGTGTTGTCCATATTCTAGCAAAGCTAAAGGAAGACCCTCTGAAAGAGAGGGTAAAACTGCAATTTGAGATTGCTTTAAAGCTGCAGCAACATTATTAATTGTTCCATAAAAAAAAACAGTTTCTGTTAATTTCAAATCTAAGACTTTTTTTTTCAGAGAATCAGAGTATGAATCTTTAAAATCTTTACCAATTAAATGAAAGGACCAGTCAGGAAATTCATTTCGAATTATATTCGCCACATTAATTAAAAGTGCATGGTTTTTTTGAGGTCTAAGATTAGCCACACAAACAATTCGTTTCCCATCAGCTCCTTTTAAAAAAACCTTATCATTTGTATCAAAAGAGTTTTCGATAAAATTGGGCAAATAAATAATGTTCTTGCACCATAGATACCTTTTTGCCCAGTCTTTTAGAGCTGAATTAACTGAAATTATCCCTGTGAAAAAAATAGATGCCACTTTCAAAGTTAAATTTTTTCTAGACAACAAATCTTGTGAGATTCCATAATGATCGTGCCAAATAATTTTAACTTTTGGAAAATTTATTTTTATCAATGCAGCAATGAAAAAAGAGGAACTATGAGCATGAATGCAATCTATGTTGTTTGTTTTTATATACTTCCTTAATAGAAGTATAGATTTAAAATCAATTTTTCTTTTTTTTCCTAAAAATAAATAATCAACATTTTTATTGATCTGCTCTAAAAGCGAGCCTTCTTTTCGAGTAGCTATTAATCCTGAAAACTCAATCTTTTTTGACAAAGTATTAGCATAATTTATGGCCATTCGTTCAGCTCCTCCAGCTTCTAAAGAATCTATTATTTGAACAATTCTCATTTTATAACCAGTTTTTCAATTTCAGTTTCAAAAACTTCAGTAGTATAATTTTGAGACCATTCAGTCGCTAATTTACCAACATTAAGATAATTTGTTTGATCTAAGAGTAAATTTTCAATTTGAATCAGGTCATTTTCTAAATTCATTTCTAACAAAATTCCTCTTTTTCCATTATCAAGCATAAATGGAACACATGAGACATTGGTAGCTAAAGGAACACAGCCATAAAACATTCCCTCTGCAATAGCTTTTGGCCAACCTTCACTTTTAGACGGTAAAATAACAAAATGACTTTTTCTATAAGCTTTTTTTATAACATCCTGATTTTGATTTCCGTGCAAAAAAACAAAATCCTTAAGTTTGTTTTCTTGAATATAATTTTCGAGATTATCTCTTTCCGGTCCTTCTCCAAATACATTTAGTATAACTTTAGTTCCTTTTATAACTAAACTATTTATTAGTTGTAAAGCATACATTGGATTTTTACCTGTAACTAAACTTCCCACAAAAACAAATTCTATACCCAGATTTAAGTCGCTTTTTTTTATCGCTTCTTTCTCATAATCTGAATAAGTTGCTGTAAAAAAAGATTTTATATTCGCTGATTGGTTTTCCCATTCTCCATATACCAAAACCTGCATATTTCGGGTTAAAAAAGTATTATTTAATATATATTTTTGCAAATTATAAGTCCAAGGCTGTTTGCTTTTTGGATCCCAGTTTCCTGCATATTTTGCAGTTTTTATTTTATTTGGAAAAAGAACCTGAACAAAACACCCTATTAATCCTACATTTCCGGGACAACGTAAATGAATATGATCTGCGTTTTGCATTGCTTTAAAAGTTTTCCAAAAGACAAAAGACAAATTAAGTGTGCTTTTTAAAATGCATAATGGCGTATTAAATGCTAAAGTCGGTATTTTCTCAAACCTTATTTTAGAATGTTGGTAAGCCAGATCAATTTTACTTGCTTTTTCTTCACTCAAAGGCGCAACAATAGTTACATTATCGACATACTTAAACCAAATATTCATCTCTTTCACATAAGGTCCATAACCTAATAAATGTGAATTCTCTTTGTAGTGAGTAACGTGAGTGATGATTGTAAAGTTCATTAAATTTTAGAATAGATTTCTTTTTTGATTAAAGAGTTTTTATAAACATTGTTGATCTTGATAGCTTAAGAATAAATCTTTTAGATCTTACTCAATTAGGTTTAATTCAGTTTTCAATTATTTTTTTCATTGTTGTGCAATAACTATCTATTCCAAATTTTTTCAAATATGTTTTTCTTGCCTCGATTCCCATCTCAATGTAGTTTTCAAGATTATTTTCGACCTTTTCAAATAATAAAATCATTTCCTCCAAAGTTGGATCAAATTTAAAACACTCGACTCCATCTTCTAGTTCTTTTGCCAGTCCTGTATTATTTGAAATTAATAATGGTGTCTGATTCATCATTGATTCTAAACCAACTGTTGGAAGATTATCAAACTTTGATGGTACAATAGCATAATGACTTTTATTTAAATATTGATCAATTTCATTATAAGAAAGTGCTCCTTTAAAATTGATATCATTATGAGTATTGCTTAATTTTAATATTTGGTCATATTGACTACCACTGCCAGCAATTTTTAAACGAATTTTTGACATTTGAAACTTACTTTTATAAGTTAAAAAAGCATCAATTAATTCAATAACTCCTTTGGATGGTTCTAAGCGACCTAAATAAGAGATTATTATAGAATTTGGATCTGGATCAACTTTCCCATTGAATCTATCTTTCATTGGGTTAAGAACTTTTATACTGTTTTGACATTCAAAGTATTTCTCTAAATCTTCTTTAGCCAAATCTGAAGGGCAAATTACCAAGTCCGCAAACCATCTGTAAAGTAGCTTCTTTCTATATTTTTTAAAATTTCTTTTCAAAGATGATGTTAAAACATCTTCATTAATTTGACTTGATAATGTATGATAATAAGGAAATGTATTAACCTTGCGTAAAGAAAATATTTTTGAAATTATTGTTGTAATATTAACACTTACAAAATGACTTATCACTACACTTGGTTTATATTTCAGATAAATTTTTGCGTACCATAATGCATCTGAAATTTTTACAGGTCGATTTTCTGTTGGCCAAGAACAAATTAATAACTCTCCTTTACCAATAATTTCCTTGAAAGGCTTACTAAAAAAAGGCTTATGTGAAATAAAGATAACCCTGTTTCCATCATTACTTAAACTCTGAGCCAAATAATAACTCATAAAAGCAAATGAACTTTCGGTATAATTATGTGCAATTAAAATTGTTTTCATTTTTATATTTTCGCTAAAACTGCCAAAATCTTTTTTACTTAAGCTCAACACTTTAAAGAACCATTTATCAAAAGATTACATTTTATAAAAATCAATATTTTGACAAACGATGTTTTCAAGCCCGTATTTTGTAAGAACATGTTCTCTGGCTTTTTTTCCCATTTCTTTTGCTTCTTCTTTATTGGATAAAACCCAAATAATTTTTTCAGCAATATCTTTTGGATTATATGGGTCACATAATAAACCTGTTCTATAATTTTCTATAGCCTCAGGCCCAGGTCCTAATTTTGTAAAAACTACTGGTTTTTCCATAGCCATAGCTTCTGGAGCGACTAAACCCTGAGTCTCCATATGAGAAGGAAATACACATACCGAAGCACCTGAATATGCTATCGGAATTTCAGAATAAGGAGTAGATCCATGAAAATTAATACTTTTAGTGACATCTCCTAATTTTATTAATTCTTTGTCCTTCAACATTTTTATATATGAAGTATCATCTGGAAAAAACCAATCCTTGCCGTAAATTTCTAATGTTACGTTTCTAAATTCTTTCTTAACCATTGGGAAAGCCTGAATCAACTGACGAATTCCCTTTTTTTCACAAACTGTTCCAGCAAAAACAATTTTATCTTCAGATTGATTTTCAATTATTGGTTTAAAAAAATCTGTATCAATAGGATTGCTTATATAAGCTACTGTTTTATTATTGTAGCTTAAGTATTTCTCTGTGTGTGTTTTTACATATTGTGAAACTGCAATAAAAGCATCGGCTTTGCTAAAAGATCTTTTTTCCTGAAATCCCTTCCATTTATTAATTTTCCTGTTTTCGCTTTCAGCAAAAAAATGATGTCCACCGTGTAGACGTATAATGTATTTAATGTTTAATATCTTTTTTATAAAAGCTAAACCAAGTTCAGGAGATTCAATAATGTGTATAGGATCTTGTTTATGAATTTCAATAATTTTATCGTTGATTTTTTTTGAATTAAAATACCACGAAAGCCCTTTTATTGTACTTTTTTTTAATCGATATACATTTACATTCTCTATGATTTCAGTTTCATCTTTATTTGTATAGTTAATTCCAACAACAGATACTTTAATATTTTTTTTCACCAATGCAGTTGCGAGAGTTTGTACAAAACTTCCAATTCCTCCATGCGGAAATCCTTGTTTAGGAAATTCATTGGTTAGAAAACAGATATGCATTTAAGAATGTTTTTTAATAAAATTTTCTATTGATAAATAGAAATCGTTTATGTTTAATTTCATTTTTTCATCAGACCAATCCCACCAGTTAATTTTATTCAAAGCATCTATAATTTCCTGATTATGTTTAAATTTAATCACTTTTGCCGGAACTCCACCCACAACGGCATAATCTGGGATATCATCTGACACAACAGCACCAGCCAAAATAGTAACACCATTACCTATTTTTACATTGGGCAAAATTGTTGCATTCATTCCAATCCAAACATCATTTCCTACTACTATGCCAGCCTTCTTCGACTGCAGTTTTTTACTTAAATCACTAACTTTATAGGCTATATTATCAATTACTATCTCATCATTTTTTTCTAAAATTTCATGAAATAATGGAAAAGAAGTGATTTCACTTTCAGTATGAAAACCAGGATCGCAAATAAAATTAACATCATTTGCAATGGAACAATATTTACCGATTTTTAAACCCGAATCATTATACCATTTCCATACAAAGGCGCCATTATCATAAGTTTTATCTCCAACAAGTGGCCACTTTGCATCCTTTAAGTAAACACTATTTTTACCTTTTAAATAATTATAGTAATTAATTCCTAAAATACGCCATAATAGTTTTCTAATATATAGAATCATACGTTTTTATTTTTTACGATATTAGAAATATTAACGGAAGCGGTGCTTTTTTCTTCGACTATTGTATTATACCATTGCTTTAAAGCATCCGTCGAATTCCAGCCTTTTTTATAAATAACTTTATCAATAATCTCTTCTTTGCTATTAAGCCAAATTACAACATCAGTATTTGGCATGCTTTTAAAATGTTGAAATTGATAAATTTTTTTTACTGACCAGTTTTTATCATTCTGATTTTGTTGATCATAATTGATAAAAACACATGGTTTGTTAAATTTTCCAAAATCAAAAGCCATTGTTGAACCAACGTTCACTACTATATCAGAATAAAATGCAGTGCTTACTAATAATTTTACATCTTCAAAAGTTGGATAAACGGTGTTCCATTCTTTCGATTTGCTGAAATACCATAATGGTGGTGCTTCTTTAATTAAATCTTTATATTGCGCTACAATCGTATCAAATCTTCCTGAAAAATCAACGGGACATCTTCTTAATAAAATTTGATATTCGTTCTGTAAATTTGCTTTTATAATTTCTTCGGCTATATCTTTCAAATAACTTGGATCATCCGGCGAAGTTTTAGTGTCATCACCAGAGAAACAGATGATTTTTTTATTAAAATCCAGGTCATATTTTCTATAGTAGGTTTCCTTGTCGATTATATTTTTTTGTTCATCGTAAAACTCAAACTGTGGAGTTCCTGTGACATGAATATCTTCTAATAAAATTTCAGGGTAATATAGCTTCAATTCACTTTTCATGTGATTAGACCAAACTAAGTAATTATTTGCACGAAGTGCTAATCGGGCTTTTGGTAAATTATCCCAAGAATAAATTACTGTACTTGTTTTAATTCCTAAATCAGTTGCTGCTGCAAAAACTGTAGCTACGCTTAAAGCTCTTTGATGTGAACAGAAAACATGATTAATTTGAGCATTCATCAAGATGTTTTTTACTTCATTGTAAAAAGCATTCTGGCGAATCGCTTTCTGATACCTTTTTTCTAATTTTAAAATACTCGAATATTTTTTAAAAAAAGGAGATGATAACTCAATTATTTTATAGAATATTTTTTTTGAGAATCCTTTTTGTTTCCAATTCCAATTGCTTAGCAAAGTAGGATTATTAACTATAGAATTATTATAATAGAGTCTTAAAAGAGATATCAATTCTCTTAAAAATTTTTCTTTTGCAGACTCTTTATAATTCGGAATTAAGATTTCTTCATTAATTGAAATATTCTGCTTAATAGCCGTTATCGTTTCTGGATCGAAATTATGAAATAGAATTATATCTTCTTGTAGATTATCAAAAACATTAGAATAGAGATAATTTCTAATACCAACCCCATCTGGGAAAAGCAATACAATTTTATTTTTCTCCATTGAAAAAATTATTTTTTAAAAAAATCTTTTATAATTCTGGCAGTAAACATTTTTGCTCCTGCATCATTCATGTGCCCGCAGGATGAAAAATATTTATCTTCAATTACAACATTTTCATAATTATGAATTTCAGGGTATGCTTTTTTTACCTTATCAAAATAATTCATTCCTTTAGTATTCTCACATATTGGTGTCATGACTGAAATGAAATTAATTTTCTTGGCTTTACAAATGTTTTTAATTTCTTCGTAATATTTATTATGCTTTAATGGATTTAAATTGACAATATTATTCTTCATATTTCCATTTTTATGTTTCTCTAACGGATAGTATCCTAAATTATCCTGAGCATTTGTTCTTCTATTCATTGAAATAAAAAAAGCTTCTCTAAATCCTATTTTGCCATCATATTTAATATATCTGTAAAATGGAATATAATACAGTTCATTAAAATCTGCTTCATTTGAAAAGTGATCTTTAATAACTTCTGAATTATGAATATAAGGCAGGAATCTTGCAGAAATCCCTTCTGCCTGATGTTCATTTGAAAGATTTAAATCGGCTTCGAGAATGACATTTTTGATTTCGTATTTTCTTTCAATCATCAATTTCAACATCAAAGAAGCTTCAAATAAATGTCCGCCGCTCATTCCGTAATTGAATGCTTTCAATCCTTTGTCTTCAAACATTTGTGCTACAAAATGATTATTTGCTCTTGAAGATCCTAAAAAAACAACATCGTATTTCTGAGCTTTTGAATTAAAAACCTTTTCAATTTTTCCTCTATTATTAGAATGCATAAAAATATAGGTATACAAGCCATCTAATAGAAATGCTATTAAAACTGTTACTACACTAATTTTAGCTATATAAATTAAAAACTTCTTCATTAAAACTGAAAATATATAAATTCTTTATAATCTGAAAAAGTTCCGAAAGCCATAATAGCTAAGATTGCCAAAGCTACTTTTAATGTACTCCATTTTCCAGAAAGTGGTTCTACTTTACTGCGATTATTCCATTCGATTAAAACAAATATTCCAATCATAAGCAGCAGTTCATAACTGTAGCGTTCGTTGTCTAGATACTGAAAACTAAAATCTTTACTGGTAATAATTCGCTTTAAATATAAAACCGCATCTGTAATTGTTTTAGCTCTAAAAAATACCCACGCAATACAAGTTAATGCAAAGGTGTAAAGTATGCTTAAAAACACTTTTACAGAATCAAAATTAAATTTGAGCTGAATTGTGTCCATGTTATTTCGATTACTGTTTGAAAGAAGCAATGGCAGGAAATAAACTGCATTTATGAAGCCCCAAGCTAAGTATGTCCAATTTGCACCGTGCCAAAAACCACTCACAACAAAAATGATGAATGTGTTTCTGATTTTCATCCAAAGTCCGCCTTTACTTCCTCCTAATGGGATATATAAATAATCTCTAAACCAGGAAGAAAGTGAAATATGCCAGCGACGCCAAAACTCTGCTATATCTCTTGAGAAATAAGGATAATTGAAGTTTCGTAATAAATCTAAACCAAACAATTTGGATACTCCAAGTGCAATATCTGAATATCCTGAAAAATCTCCATAAATTTGAAAAGCAAAATATATAGCTCCTAAAATAAGCGAGAAGGAATTCATTGAAGTATAATTATCAAAAACAGCATTGGCATAAGGTGCACAAGTATCCGCAATAATTACCTTTTTTACTAAACCCCAAATAATTTGATAAATCCCTTGTTTTGCATTTTCTAAGTCAAACTCTCGCTTAACTTTTATCTCTGGTAATAAATGCGTTGCTCTTTCTATGGGGCCGGCAACCAGCAGCGGAAAATAACTCACAAATAAGGAATAATCTACAAAATTATATTCGGCTTTTATTCTTTTAAAATAAATATCAATGACATAAGAAAGTCCGTGGAAAGTATAAAATGAAATTCCGACAGGCAAAATAACATTCAGTAAAAATGGACTTGCTTTTACTCCTGCTGAATTTAATAGTTCTGAAAATGAAGATGCAAAGAAATTATAATATTTGAAAACTCCTAAAAATCCCAGATTAACCAAAATACTCAACCAAAACCAGAATTTTCGGCTTTTTTCTGATTTTCCTTTTTCGATTTGAATTCCGGTGTAATAATCCAGAAAAGTTGAGAAAACTAATAAAAATAGAAATCTCCAATCCCAACAAGAATAGAAATAATAACTGGCAATAATTAATAAAGCATTTTGGGTGCTTTTGTTTTTATTAAAGACAAACCAATACAGGAAAAAGACAATTGGCAAAAAGATAGCAAATGCTATGGAGTTAAAAAACATAAGTATTTACAATGGTATTATGAAAGAGATATTATATATCTCTAAATTGTTTTTGGTGATTCAGCTGCCAAATATCGTTTTTCTTTAGTGATTGTAAAAACAATTCGTTACTATTTCCTTCTCCAAAGTCATTATCTGAAATTTGAACTTTATGTGAACCTATTTTAGAAAGTGCTTCTTTTATGTTTTTGCCTGAATAATCAACATTGATTATATCTGCATTAATTGTCCTATTTTGCTGGCGCGTTCCTATATTAATTATTGGAATCCCATAATAAGGAGCTTCACGAATTCCGGCACTGCTGTTACCAATTATAAATTGGCTGTTTTTTAATAATGTTAGAAAATACTCAAACCTAAGAGATGGGCAAATGCGGAATCTTTCATTAGCATCTAATCTTTCAAATTCTTCTATTATAAATTGACTTCCTAAGTCATTGTTTGGAAAAATAACAATATAGTTACGATTATCCTGCAATAAGCAGTCAACAAAAGTAATTGCATACTCTTTCATTGATTTAAACTCTGTAGTAACGGGATGAAACATGACAATAGCATAATGATCAAACAGAATCTCATAATATTTCTTAGCAGTTTCAAGAGATGGCAAACTATTAGAAAACATAATATCAATGTCAGGAGAGCCAATTGTAAAAATCGATTCTTTTATTTCTCCCATTTGAATCAGTCTCTTTGCCGCTTCTTTATTCGATACAAAATGTATATGACTTAGTTTACTAACGCTATGACGAATCAGCTCATCAACTGTTCCTGAAATTTCTCCGCCTTCAATATGAGCAACTAATATGTTGTTTAAAGAGCCTACAATAGCACCGGCAAGTGTTTCCACTCTATCGCCGTGAACTACAATCATATCCGTATTTATGGTTTTACAGTAATTCGACAAACCTTCAATGGTTTTTGCCAATGTCAAATCCATCGTGGTTTCATGCGTATGATTTTCGAATGTAAAAACATTTTTAAATTTACAGCGTTCTATCTCGAGAAGTGTATATCCATAAAGTTCCTGCAGATGCATTCCGGTAACGAAAACAAAAGCTTCAAAATCCTGCTGTTCTTCGAGGGTTTGAATAAGGGATTTTATTTTCCCAAAATCAGCACGAGTTCCGGTAAGAAATAATATTTTTTTTGGAGAATTACTCAAAATCAGTAAAATCTAATTGTTCGTCATTTTCAATATCTCTCACAGCAGTTTTACCAATTAAATCATTAAAGTGCTCTGCTAAAATTTTACCAGTTCCTGGACGTTTGACCCAAATATTTTCTTTAGATAAAATCTCTCCTTTTTTAATTGATTTAATAGCGCAAACAGTAGCAAAAGCAAAATCAATTGTAACTTGTTCTTCTAGAGCTGGTTTTTTAGTTCCACCTCGCATTAAGGCAATTTCTGCACTTGAAACTATTAATTCTGCGCATGCTTTTTCATCCATACTGCAAACAATATCCGGACCTGTTCGCTGCATGTGATCTGTAAAATGTCTTTCTAAAACACTTGCTCCAAGAGCGACTGCGCCTAAACAAGCATTATTATTAAGAGTATGATCACTCAATCCAAATACTTTGTCTGGAAAAGCTTGATGAAGTTCTACCATTGCCCCAAAACGAACCAAATGAATTGGTGTTGGGTATAAATTTGTTGTATGCAATAAAGCAACCGAAATATTATGTTTATCAAAAATCGCAACGGCTTTTTGAATACTTTCTATTGTATTCATTCCTGTGCTTAAAATTACAGGTTTTCCAAATGAAGCAATGTGTTCTAACAACGGATAATTATTACATTCTCCCGAACCAATTTTATAGGCCGGAATATCAAATTTCTTTAATCTTTCGGCAGCTGCTCTTGAAAAAGGTGTCGAAATAAAAATCATGCCTTTGCTTTCTACATAATTTTTCAGTTCTAACTCTTGAGATTCATTTAGCGAGCATCTTTCCATGATTTCATAAATAGAAACATCTGCATTTCCCGGAATTACTTTTTTTGCTGCGCCAGACATCTCATCTTCTACAATATGAGTCTGGTGTTTTACTACCTCAACTCCTGCTCTGTATGCTGCATCAACCATTTCTTTTGCTACTTCTAAAGAGCCTTCGTGATTGATTCCTATTTCGGCAATAACTAATGGTGGAAAATCTGGTCCAATTTTACGACCTGCAATTTCTATGTATGGATTCATTTGTATAAAATTTGGGGTTTTATTGTTTTTGATAAAGGTATCTCGCATAATCTAAATCATCCGGAGTATCGATATCAACTTGTGCAAAAATATGATTTACTTCGAATGGAAAAGCATTTTCTGAAATAATAATATCGTTGATAATTAAAGAAGCTTTTGTAATATAAAGCAGGCCATTTTCAAAAAAAAGCGGTTCTAAATCCTGACTTCTCTGCCCGATAGTGTAATTAAAAGGCTGGAATTTATTATTTACAATTTTTCCAAATTTTTGATGATTTCTTGAAACTGTAAATATGCTGTCTAAATTATCGTTTTGATATTTTTCAAAAGCTTCTTTTAATAAATTTTGAGGACGTAATGGATTTGTAACTTGTAATAAAACGACATTTTCAACATTTGATTCAATTGACTCTAAAACATTTTTTACTGCCGAAACTGTTGGTTCTAAATCTCCTGAAATAGAAACGGGGCGATCAATAACTTTTGCTCCAAATTGCATTGCTATTTTTTTTATTTCAGCATCATCAGTTGAAACGTAAATATCCTCTATTATATCACTATTTTCCTGTGCATATAATATGGAATGAGCAAGCAGAGGTAATTCTCCTAAAAACTGAATATTTTTTTCAGGTATTCGTTTGGAACCTCCACGGGCAGGGATTATAGCAATGTTTTTCATTTCTTTTATTTTATTAAGCTGGATTTTCAATCATAGCAGTCATTTTCTTTTTTGCTCTTATTTTATCCTGAAGTGGTTTTTCAACATAGATATAAGCTAATGAAGAAAGGATTATTAAAATAAATAGTCTTAGAAAAAAAACTACTGTAGAATCACTTATATGTAAATGTTTATTAACACTATAAGCACTTATTAAGGAATAAACAGGAAATTGTAATATATAAATTCCAAAACTAATTTCTCCTAAAAAAACGAATACCTTTTTCTTAAACATTTTTGTTATCAACCCATTATTTAAAGAAATTAAAATTATTAATGGTATAAAAAACGTTGCCAGCAAACCATTATGAAAATTTAAATTTAATGGGAATTTTAAAGCTAAAAATATTATGCTAATAATTAATAGAATTATAAAATCATAGTTACCAGTTTTATGCTGCCAGTTTTTTATCAAAAGATATCCGGCTAAATTTCCGATCAAAAATTCATTAAGATGCATTAATGGATTATACATTAATATATCTTTCAGGTTACTTAATTCATTTGTTCCATATAATGAAAAAAGTATTTGAAATAAAATTTGACTAAAAACCCAAAAGATAATAATAGATTTTGCAATTTTTTTAATATTATCATTTTTAAGAAATGTATTTAAAACAATAGGAAAAACTGCATAGAACAAGAGCTCAACTGATAACGACCAGCCAGGTGGATTATAAGACAATGCTTGTCCCGGAATCCAACTCTGAATCATAAACACGTTCAAGAAAAAACCTAATGAATCAAAGCTTTTTGTTTTTATTTGTAGAAACAGAACAATCAATATCGCTAAAAAATATATCGGATAGATTCTCGCAAACCTATTTCTAAAGTAGTCTTTTGATGAAAAGTCTGATTTGTTTACATAAGCAATCATCATAACAAATCCTGACAATAAAAAGAAGTAACTAACACAAACATCTGCGTTAAAAAATATAGGCTTGACAATATCATTATTAAACAGAAAGCTCTTTTTTCCAAAATGAAAAATCACAATTGAAATTGCTGCCAGAAATCTGGTAAAAGTTAGCTGCTCTATTCTCATTCTTTTATATATTTTTTTCTAATCTTGATTTTGCTTCCTCAATTATTATATTCATTCCATTTCTCCATGATTCTATTGAATATAGTTCCTCTTGTATCTTTGAGATTTCGGGCTTGTCGTTTAAAAAACTATTTATTGCTTCTACCCACTCCATAACAAAATGTGGATTTTCGATTAGTTTACCTAATTTTCCATGTTGCAAAACTTCTGGCACTCCACCCATTGCAGATGCAATGCAATAATTACCACAATGTAATGCTTCGATTAAACTTAAACCGAAACCTTCCTGACAAAGAGTTGGAAAAAGATAACAATCAGATGCTTGATAATATTGTGGAAGATCCTCATTTGAAATCCTGCCTAGAAATTTAACGCCAGAGATGTTTTGTTCTCTTTCTGATCCGATAACCAGAAATACAATATTTTTTTGCGTTTCATATACTTTTTTCCATGCTTCTAAAACAATGTGCAATCCTTTTTTAGGTCTGTCCTGGGAGCACCAGATAAAAACTTTTTTATCTTCAAATCCAAGTTTTCTTTTTAAATTTTCTTTATCAGAGACCGATATTGTTTTAAATTTTCGAGTATTGATACCGTTATGGAGAATCGAAAAATGGCAAGGCAAAACATTGATTGATTTTTTAAACTGCTTGTAACTATCATGTGTTAATACGATTAGCTCATCAATCAATTCATAAAAATTTGACCCCGAATTCAACTGCATGTAGGGAGAGAATCCATGGTAAAAAAACTGAATATAACAATTCTTTATAACTCCTATTGAAGTAAGATAATCGTGAAGCGGTTTAATCATTCCGTAATTATCAACAACTTGAATTATATATTTTTGATTTGGAAGGATTATTTTATTTAAAGCCTGAAAATATTGAAGATTCTTTTTCCTGAAAAACTTATGTCGAACTTTCTGAAAGAAAGTCACATTAGCAAAACTATAATTAATTCCTGCAAACGTAATTTGAGTTTTTGGACATACAATATAATCTATTTTATGATCGCTCTCTAGATAATTTTTATATAATGTAGTCCAGCTTCCAATTTTAGAATAAGGTAATGGTACTTGAGAAATTAGAATTGTTTTGATCATGTTTTTCACTAAATAACTCTTAATTAATAAATACTTGCCTCTTCTTTACTAAGCCCTTTATATTTTAAAAACCATTTTCTTACAGGTTTTCTCGATATTATTTTCCTGAATAAAACATTTTTAATCCATAAAAGAGTTTTATAACTTTTGTAAGATTGAAAGTCAAATAGAAATTCTGAATTTTTATCTGAAATTGTTAAAGATTGAAAAACTTCTTCCATCCACGGTTCTTTAACATTTCCCATATGATATGTATAGTTATCTTCGGTAGCCAAACGCCAAAATCCCTGATCTATAACGGGTTTGTCAAGAATATCATCACTATCTCCCCCCATTACATATTTGGTATGTTTTTCTTTAATTTCTCGTAAAATATCTCCTCTATAAGTTACAACAAAATGCCCTGCTCCAACAACTGCCTTTAAAGAATTACTGGAAATTGTTAGGTATTTTTTTAGATGTATGCCTTTATAAAAATTTGGATTATTAATACTAACCGCAAATGCTTCTAATGCTTCGGGGTTTTTAACTTTTGAAAACTGCATTTTTTTTGAAAAAAAATTCTCAAAAAGTATATTAAACGTCTTATCATTAAATGATTTTGACGAAGGGGTTGGGCAGACAGCTCCAGCTTTGGGAAATGCTTTAAAAATCTTATACGTTTCCTCTTGCCAATTATTCAAAAATAATACATCTGCATCAGCCGCTGTGACTAAATCAAACTTATGTCCTACGATTCCTTTTAAAATTGCATTGATATATCCAATATTTGTTAAATGGATAATCTCTTGAATTTTATTTTCATCAAACATATTTTGTAAATAATCAACAACTATTTTACAACTGCCATTATTTACAATAGATATATATGTTTTATTATGACTTGTTTTTATAAGCGACTCAAGGCTGTATTTTAAGATTTGGAAACTATCCGTAAAATATCCTTCGAGATTTGGAATATAAACCGGAATAATAACCTGATGGAAAAAATCCTCAGTTTTTTTTACTTTATCTTTTTCAGGATTAAAACCTATTCGCATTTAATAATTTATTTCAAGGTTTTTATATAATGCTATTACCTTTTGTTGATTAGTATAGTAATCTAATTTTTCAAGCGCAATTTTGGTATTCAATTTGTTTGCCTCAATCAACATTTCTTTATCTTCAATTGCCTGAGTGATTAATTCAGCAATTGAATCAATATTCTCAGGATCTTCGATTAGAAATCCATTTATTCCATGATTTATAATCTCAGCCGAAACATTTCCCGGATTCGATTGAATGGGAAATGCTCCCATAACAATTGCTTCCAACAATGTATTTGCCATACCATCTGAAATGTTATTTCCAATATATAATATCGATTTACCCATTAATTCCATTATTTGCTGATGCGATAAATCATGTCGGCCATATGTCTTATATTCCAGATTATTTTCAACAACATACTTTTCAACAACATTATGTGCTCCAAAAACAATTATCTCATATTGGTCAATTTTTGTTTTTAATTTTTCAAGAGCTTTAATTACATTTATTCCTCTGCCAAATAAATTTTGATAGCCTTTAACTAAAATTACTTTTCTATCTTCAATTGGCAGCTTATAAATTTCAAATTCTTTTATTTTATAACCAGTCCCGCCAGGAATTACTCCAATATGCTTGCCACTAAACCCTAATTCTTTGGCAATTTCATAATCTCTAAAACAATCAGTATGCAAATAATCTACTCGTTTTAAAACATTTTTGATTTTGCTTTTATGATTTGCAAAATTCTGAAAATAGAACAAATCATTACCCCAACAAGAATAAATCCATTTTATTTTTGGAAATTTATTCATTGCTTTTATTATAGGATATGAACAAGACTGCATTTCAAAACTATGAATAACATCTGGATCAATTTCTTTTATAATTCTTTCGAGAGCTTCATGTTCAGTAGTTTCTAGAAAAGGACGGATTAAGCTATATAATCCGGGCATTTTTTTTGAGAAGCTATATTCACCTTTTAAATATGGGAATTTTCTTTTTCTTGTTTCTAAAAATTGTTTTACCGTTTCTAATGTTTCTAACTTTCCACTTCCCAAAATATCATACCAGTAAAAATCATGCTCAGACTCTTTTAAATTATCGATCCATCGCACAGCGTGAATAGAATGCATGGAAATAAAAATAATTTTCATCTAAAAATTCGTTTTTTTACTCTATTAATTATATTCGTTATCACTGCAACTCCTCGGCAAAAAACATCATTTGACTGAAAATTGATCTCTTTAAAAAACAATATATAGTTTTTAGGTTTCAAACAATGCTTTTTGTAGTCAAATGAAAGCCATCTATCCGGAAAAAAATCTTTATCATTATTTAGTTTAGCAAATGAGCCTCTGAAATTTTTTACTGGTCTAATAATTTTACTATTTTTTTTCTCTCCCAACCATGCTACCCACCATGAAAATGTTGAGTTACTAATTATAAAATCTTGACCTTGTGAACCTAAAATTAATTGTTCTACAGCAGTAAGATTTTCTAAAAAACAGGCGTTTTTCAAAAACTTAAAATGACGCTTACAGTATTCAATATTATCACTCATAAAAATCAAATCTCGTTTCTCCCAATCAGCAAAATTATTTTTTAATGCTAAAATATAATACCAATATGGCAATTGGTAATAATGTGGGTGGCAAACAAAATCACCTCGTCTTACTGATATAAAAATGGGTCTATTTTTAAACAAATAGTCATATTTAGTAAGCAATTCTTGTACAAAAACATCTTTGAATTTGAATATTTTTTTAGTTGTCTCAATATCAAAATATTTTTCTGACTGTAAAGCGCCGTTTATATCATAATCTTCATTACCTATTTCCCAGTTATGAAACTCATAATTCTTTTCAACAATCTGAATTAGCTTTTTACTTTTATCTTGTTTTGGTAATTCGTAATCAAAATAATCCGAATATCCCCACTCGGGAAATGAAAATGGTTTATTATGTTTTATTGCCAAACCTACAGTAGACGCAATTTGAAACAATTGATTTCCTAAATTTCCTTTTCTGCCTAAACTATTAAATGTTAACATATTTATTTTTACTTAAAAAACACATAACCTTTGTTACAAACTTTATAAACCAGAAAACCTAAACTAACTTTAATCAACTCTCTAAAATTGTAAAAATTCAAAAAATGAATTTTAGCTAACCGAGAGTATATGTAAAAAGAATAATCTTTGTTAGATCTTAATGAGTTATAAATTTCTGTTTTATAATACTTTACAGCATAACCAAGTAGTGGTTTATAAGGTGTAATTTTATTTATCCTGATCAGCTTTAAATGTTTTTCTAAAGCATTTAAAACCGAAATTATTTCTTTTTTATTTCCTTTTTTTATTTCTTGCGATAATGAATCGTTATGTAAACGATAAAGAATTGTTGGCTTTTCATTATAACGAATGATTGGTTTTTTATACAACATTCTCATATTAAAATCCCAGTCGTCTACATTTGATATATTTTCATCAAAGAGATACTCTTGTTTATTTAAAAATTTTCTCTCCCATAAAGGCCCTGATACATAAAGTGCAACTTTAGCAATAAAATAGTCATGAATTAAATCTGCCGAAAAAATATTACTTTTTTTAATTTCTTTTTTTTGATCAAAATCATAAAGAACAAGCGGTGATAGTATAACATTTGAATAGCCTTTCATCAATTTTGATTCAATGTCCATGCTGTCGATATACATCAAATCATCACTATCGAGCCATTTTACCCATTCTCCATTACTAAGACTAAAACCATAATTTCTACAGGAGTTAGCTCCCTTAATCATAGTCTCAGGCCTTTTATAAAATTGAAAACGATTATCTCTTTTTATATATTCGCTAATAATATTTTCTGTATTATCATCCGACCCATCGTCGACAATAATACATTCCCAATTTTTATATGTTTGAACTAAAATGCTATCTAAAGTTTCCTTTATTAATGATTCACGATTATAAACCGGTATAATTATCGAAATTAATGGTGGATTCATATTTTGTTTTTATAGGCGTATATCATTCCTGTATTATGAGATAAGTTTTGAGAGAAATAACCAAATCCATTTTCTTCTAAAACTTTATTTATAGGCTTACTTCCTTTATCATGCCATTCTAAAAGAAAACAATCAATATTTTGAATACAATTCGATTGCTCTAAATCCTCAAAAATTTCATATTCAGCCCCTTCACAATCCATTTTCACTACAATTTTACTAAATGGGTTTTCTTTCTTTATTCTCTCGATTTCAGATGAAGCATTTTTAATTAAAACCTCTTTCTCTACAACTTGTGAAGAGTCAAAACTTGAACTCATTTTTCCTCTTACTCCCGTATTACCTTTTACATTTTTATTAAAAAGAAAAACTTCTTTTCTTTCATTTTTACCTAAACCATAATTTTTAAAATCGCTTACTTTTAATATATCTTTATTTAAAGTAAAGTTTAACAAAGCTTGTTTATAAGTATCCTCAACCGGCTCAAATGCATAAATTTTCTCAATATTATTAATTCTTGAGAAGAACAAAGATGCTATCCCGATATTAGTTCCAATATCAATTAAGACTATTTTTTCATTGAAAAAAAAGTTATAATCCATTTTCACAAATATTTCATTAACAATCAATATTTCTTCAAAAGTTTCCACATAAATCTTTAAGTTTTCGAACTCTAATAATATTCCATCTTTATAATCTATGAGTTTTAAATCATCGTAAAGTCCGTTTAAACTTTGAATAAAAGGAAATCCTTTTACCGCTAATTGTAAACCTTTTTCAATATTAAATTTGGACAAAAATAAAAGTCTTCTTTTTTGGTCTTTTTTTTTGTTTTCAATTCTGTAACCTAATTTCGTAAACAATTTATAAATAGTTTTTTTCATCTTAAAATTACTTTTTTTAGAAGTCGTAAAGGCCTTAAAATTATATTTCCAATTCTATAATCGATAGATTCTAATCTTTTAATTTCATTAGTTTTATATCTTAATGTTCTTTTTTGCAAAAATGCTATTGTTTTATCAAAATCTTTTATATACAAATCTTTATGTTTATTTAATACATACTGATAATTTTCTTCTTCGTATAAAAGATTTGTGGTTTGAAGCATTGAGGTTTCTTTTTTTCTATAATTAAAAAGAAATTCCTTTATTATGTGTACTTGCCAGCTTTGTTTCGTAACAGAGATCCAAAATTCCCAATCCTCGTATCCTTTTTTCATATTTTCATCAAAGCCGTTAGCATCAAGCCAGCATTGTTTTCTAAATAGGGAACTAGCCATCGTATTGTTACAAAATAAAAAATTTTCGATATTGCCTCCTTCCGGACAGGTTTTATGGATTACTTTACCCTTCTCTACAAAATAGTTTGAAAAACAGCCTACAACACCAACCATTGATTGCTGATTTAAAATCGATGATGCTTTTTCGATAAAAGTATTTTCAAAAATATCATCTGCATCTAAAGCTGCAATATACTCTCCATTTGCGTTTACAATTCCTGTATTTCGAGCTGCGCTTAACCCTTTATTTTCTTGAGTAATTAATTTTACTTTTTTATGGTTATTGATAGTAGCCAAAACTTTTTTTGTAGCTTCATTTGAACCATCATCCACAATAATAACTTCAATATTTTCGTAAGATTGATTTAAAGCTGAATTGACACTTTCTTGAATATAATCTTTGTCATTATAACAAGGTATAACAATTGAAACTAATTTGGTATTTTTCACTTTTTCTATTTAATGTTGAAATTAGAATAAAAGATTTTTAATAAACCTCAAGGGCATTAAGATTATTTTCCCTAATTTATAGTCGATTGTTTTTCGAAGATTATGCGAACTTAATTCTAAAACTTCCATTTGCGAAAAAAGATTATCGATCATTAATTCATGATATGTATTCCATAAATCTTTATGTTTTGTATATATATATTTCCATAATTCATATTTATGCAATTTATCAGCCTGAGAATTTCTTGATTGTATCTTTTTTCTATAGTTAAATAAATATTCCTCCAATATTACAATTTCCCATCCAGCTTTTACTACCGAGATATTAAATTCCCAATCTTCATAACCCTTCCTCATGTTTTCATCGTAACCTTTTGCATCTGCCCAGCATTGTTTTCTAAAAAGAACACTTCCTGCTGAAGCTCCATTTCCTAAAATTAATATTTTCAAATCTCCGCCTTCTGGTTTAAATTTTTCTATAATACCTTTTTCAGTAAAAACCTTTATCCAACAACTTACTAAACCTACTTTATTATAAATGCTAAGAACATTTAACGCTTTTGAAATGAAATCAGCATCAAAATAATCGTCGGCATCTAAAGTTAAAATATAATCTCCTTTAGCATTCTTTATTCCTGTGTTTCTGGCTGCACTAGGTCCTGAATTCTCTTGATATACAATTGTTATGTTTTCCTGTTTTATCTCTTTCAGAACGTTTTGTGTAATGGTATCTGAACCATCATCTACAATAATAATCTCAACATTTTTATGTGTTTGGTTATTAATTGAATTTATTGCTTCATGAATATATTTATAATCATTATAACAAGGTATAACTACAGATACTAGAAAATTAAAATTTGATTCCATACTTTTAAGCTAAATATTTCTTCCCCGTTTCTCTGTTTTTTAAAACGCTTAACTTAATACTTTTTCTGTCTATTAGTTTATATTTAGTTTTGTTAATTTGATATTCACTAAAATTTAATTTTAATAAACTAACTATTGCTTCTTTAAAAAAATACCTTCTAATTTTACTAATTCTTGTATGATCTTCAGAATTTACATTCCCATATTGTATTCTAATTCTGTTCAAGAATTTATTATAATATTTTTTAGATCCTTTAGAAAAATTAACTGTATAATTATTATCACTATCGTGCTTAATAATTGTTTTAGGCGTAATGCCTATTTTTAAATTATGATATAATACCCGCTGGCAAAAATTATCATCTTCGCCATACAGAAAGAACATTGGATCAAATCCTCCTACAATTTCAAAAGTTTTTTTAGGCATAAACCACGCAGCGGCGTTTATCATTTCGACCTCATAAATCTCTTTCATTTCTTTATTTAAAATAGAATCAGAAATCAAATCTTTTCCTTGACGATTTATATAATATAAAAAACTCATATCTAATAAATCACCATTCCCATCTGAATGTATTGGACTTATTATCCCAAAGTTTAAATTTCTACTTGAAACTTCTAATAGTTTTTCAACAGTATCTTTTTCTATAACTGTATCTTGATTTAATAAAAAAATGAAATCACTATTTAACTCAAGTGCTAGCGAAATACCTAAATTATTAGCCCGCCCAAATCCTAAATTTTCTTTAGATTCAATGAGTTTGATTTTTTGAGAATAATTACTTTTCAAAAAATCTTTTGTATTATCTGTACTACAATTATCAACAACTATAATTTCTGGCAATATGGTACTTTCCAGAATAGAATCTATACAACCTTCGATCCATTTCATACCGTTGAAAGTAACAATAACTAAGCTTATTTTCATTTTTTAATTTAAATTAATCTACTAAGAATATCCTTTCCTAACATAAAATTTACTTTTATTGAGATGCTAAATTTAAAAACCGATAGGAGATAGATTAAACCTTTCTTTTTGCCTAATATATATATACAATGATCTATATATTTCTTTCCAGCAAATATTTCCTGCTCTGAAGTGGAATTATTATTTCTTAAACTCTTTTGATATTTGTTATGAAATGACATTATCGAGAAAAACCAATCTTTATTTAATGTACCTATAGAAAAATGTTCTATTAAAATTTTCTTTGTTACTCCAATTTTTTTTCCTTTTGTTTTAACATTACAAGATAAGCTAAGATCATAATTATGAAAACCTGTCAAGTCAGTATCAAATAGAAAATTATTATCACGTTTTAAAGCCATGAAAACTCCATCAATTACTAAAACTTCTTGCAAATTATCATTTGTAAATCCAAAGAATTGTTTTTCAACTTTACCTTTTTCATGTTGAATGATATTGACTACTTTATACTTGTTTTCACAATCCCACCATCCTGTTGGGTATTGCGTTTTAACTTTGGCGCCGGCAATTCCGATAAGAGCAAAATTAGGGTTTTCTTTAAACTCAGATTCTAATATTTTCCCCCATTCTTTAGTATGAAATAAAATGTCATCATGAATAAAGCATAATAAATCTCCTTTACTCTTTTGAATTCCTAAGTTATAAGCTTCAAAAATAGAATAACTAGATTCTGAATTGTCTATCAATATTAATTCATATTGATTTCCAATTGTATCACTTATGTTTTGGGTAAATTCTTCAGAAAGAACTTTTGTACGGCTGCAGATAATTAAAGAAATCATTTTAGAAAAAATTAATAATATTCTTAAACCGTTTACGAAAGGGATATTTTTTTATAAATAAGTCAAAGATTCCAAGTAAAATTAAAATTGCTTTCCACTTTTTTTTATTATTGAACAAAAGCAAAGCTTTATCATACTTAAGTAACTTACTTATCTTTTGATTTTGCTTAATAATTTGTTCTTTGTTAGCCAAAGTATTTAGTTGTAAATAGTTAGCTATTACTTCTCGCATTTGAAGATCTATATCGATAAGTGATGCTTTTTTTTCAGATTTTGAAACAAGTGCTATGACACTATTATGATGATACCTAAAATTATTAATCGATTCTGCTATAAATGAAATTTTTTGTTTGATAATTGCTTGAAAATATATTACCCAATCTCCACAATATTTAAGTGCGGGTGTATTAATTAACTGATCTGAAATTTCTAAGTTTTCTTTTCGAAATAGAACAGCACTAGCATTTGGAATTACATTTTTATTTATCAAATATTTTTCGATAAATAAATTACCATCCATAACAAAATTTTGGGTAAACTGTTCCGTATCTAAATCATCAGTATATGTTTTCCAATTTCCAATAATTTCATCATGTACATCTACTCTGTTAGATTGACAATATGACAAAGTAATCTGATTATTCAACAATAACGGTTTACTGACCGATTCTAAAAAATTTGGATCACAGAAATCATCAGATTCTGCAATCCATATAAATTCACCTTTTGCAAGTGCTATCCCCTTTTTCCATTGTATAAAAGTATTTCCTGAATTTATTTCATTAAAAACACAATGACTTACATATTCATTTTTTGAATACTTTAGAAGAATTTCTTTGCTGTTATCTGTACTGCAATCATCTAAAAGAATTACTTCAAAGTTACTATATGTTTGATTAAATATGCTTTCTAATCTTTTTTCAAGAAAATTTGCATGATTATAATTGGGTAAGATAACAGAAATAAGAGGATTCATTTTTTAGTTATTTTCTTTTTCAATCTTCTCACTATTATATATATCAATTTTCTTGTAGAATAATTCCTTACTGCATTTTTCTCAACACATAACACTGGAGCATACCTATTCATTATATCATGCAATGCCTGATATATTTCTCTTTCATATTTAAAATTGTAATATTCATTTATTCTATGATATAAATCTGCTCTATAGTGTATCATTCTAAAATCTTTGTGTGTTATGGAAACTCCCAACCCAAAAACTCTATAAACACTCATTACTTCTTTAAAAAGAAAAAATTTGCCAAATTGAAATAGATAAGATGCGAGCGCAATATCTCCACTTTTAACATTTAAAAATTCTTGAGGAAAAACATTATTCTCTTCAAAAAAAACATTCCTGAAAACAATTGATGCCGTTGGAATATTCCAATGATACAATAATCCATATAGATTATATTCATAATCAATCATTTTAAGTTCTTGATCAACAAATTTATTGCTGCCGTTTTCAAGTGTAAGAAATTGACAACGATGAAAACACATTACATAATCTGTATTTGCTTCTAAAAAATCGATTTGTTTTTTTAATTTCAAAGGATCAGTCCAATAATCATCTCCTTCACAAATTGCAATAAACTCCCCCTTACTGGCTTGTAATACAAACTGAGAGTTTAACATCATGCCAATATTTGACTCATGTTTTATATAGTTTATCCAATTGCCTCGAGGATGGTTTTCTATAATTGAATTTACAATCTCATGTGTTCTATCAGGTGAGGCATCATTAGAAATAATTAATTCAACCTGAAAGTCAACTTCTTGCATTAAGACACCATTTATTGCTTCTTCAATAAATTTTTCGTGACCGTAAGTTATCATGCATACGCTGACTTTTATACTTTTTGACATTGTCGTATTTCTATTTAAATATTATTGTATTTTCCATTCAAACTGTGGTCTTATATATCCCGGTTCTCTACCCATATAAGTTCCTAATTCTCTACCAGCATCTACTACTGTGAAAGCGACAACATCACTCTCAATAAAAATTGGTTGTTTTGAATCTTCAACAATAAAAAGAGATAAAAAGTACTGTCCCGATTGAAAAAAAGATATTGGAAAATTACAAGTTATATCATTTATACCATTCTTTAAAGAAAATGATCCTGCATTAGAAAATGAAAACATAGCTTCTCCCATTTCATTATTTAAATGATAAGTTATATGATATCTTTCAGGGTCGTTTATTTTTATATTTAGCTTAGTATTAAGAATAATTAATTCATTTTCACGCAATACATCATCAGAATTTCTTCCATAGTTTTTTAAAGAAATTTCGATTAATTTAAAAACCGGAAAATCATATTCATTACCAAATGTTCTCGAATTCATTGTTTCAGCATTTCCTCCAAGATAATAACTTACAGCATTTTCTATCTCCCCTTCAAAAGCTACTTTTCCATGTTCCAAAATAATTCCTCTTGTACACAAACTCTTTACTGCAGCCATATTATGACTAACAAATAAAACCGTTCGTCCTTCTCCTTTAGAAATGTCCTGCATTTTACCAATTGCCTTTTTTTGAAACTCGGCATCACCAACAGCTAAAACCTCATCAATAACTAAAATTTCTGGCTCAAGAAATGCAGCAACTGCAAATGCAAGGCGTACAGTCATTCCGCTACTATATCTTTTTACTGGAGTATCTATATATCTTTCACATCCTGAAAACTCTATTATAGCATCAAGTTTAGAAGCGATTTCTTTTTTTGTCATTCCAAGGATTGCGCCGTTTAAAAAGATATTTTCACGACCAGTCATTTCACCATTAAAACCGGTTCCTACTTCTAGTAATGAGGCAATTCTACCTCGAGATTTTATACTTCCGGTTGTTGGGGCAGTTACTTTGGAAAGTATTTTTAATAAAGTTGATTTTCCTGCTCCATTTTTACCAATGATTCCTAAAACCTCACCACGTTTTACTTCGAAATTAATATCTTGTAAAGCCCAAACATATTCTGAGTTTCCTTTTGTAGTGCGGTCATTTGTATCACCAATTTTCAGATATGGATTTTCTTTACCACGAATTTGATGCCACCATCTATTTAAATCGTGCGTTAATGTACCTGTTCCTACTTCTCCTAAACGATATTGTTTAGAAATATTTTCGGCTCTTAAAATAATATCTTTTTCCAAATTATAATGTAAATTATATATATGCTTGAAAATATAAATCTAAACTGTATCGATAAAGCTTTTTTCTGTCTTGTTAAAAATTAAAAGACCAAGAAAAAAAATAACAACAGTAATAGTTAATGTATAACTTAATCCTAATACTGAAATTTCTCCAACATCTAGAAGCATATAGCGTGTCGACTCGATAATATAAGCTAGTGGATTATATTCTACAATCCATCCATAATTAGGCAATTTTGCTTTAACAAGTTCCATTGGGTACATTACTGCTGATAAGTACATCAGTAATTGGATTCCAAATGCTACTAAATAACTAAAATCACGGTATTTTGTTACCATTGAAGAAATAAGCATACCTAGTCCTAGTCCTAAAACCCCCATAATTACAATCAATAATGGAAAAAGAAACAATGAACTATTTAAAGTTAAAGTAGAGCCTGTGAAATAATAAAAAATATAGAATACAATAAAAATTACGAGTTGAATCCCCAACTTAATCAAATTCGAAATTACAACTGAAAGAGGTGTTATTATTCTCGGAAAATAAACTTTTCCAAATATACTTGCATTAGCCTTAAATGTATCAGAGGTTCCATTTAAACAAGCAGTAAAATAATTCCAAACAGTTATCCCTGCTAAATTAAATAAGAATGGAGGAATCGAACCTGTGTTAATGCCTGCTACATTATTAAATATTATTGTAAAGGTTATTGAAGTGAATAGTGGCTGAATCAAGTACCAAAGTGGACCTAATACCGTTTGCTTATATACAGTAATTACATCTCTTTTAACAAAAAGAAAAAGTAAATCTCTGTATTGCCATACCTCTTTAAAGTTTAGAGAAAAGAACTTGTTTTTTGGCGTTATTTCGAACAACCAATCATTAGGATTATTATTCATTTATATTCTATATAATCAATTTTTAATAATACATATAAGAGTTCTTCAACTCTTAATTTAACAAGATTTTTAGCCTTTTATTATTTAATTAAAAAGGAAAAAGGCGTTTTAAAAAAACACCTTTTTAATATATCTATCGAATTTGTCTGAATTATTTATCAAGAACTTCAAAAGCAGAATTCATACTTTTAAATTCAGGAACAATTTTTTTCATTTTTGCAACTATATCTTCGTTATCATAAAAATCTGCAATTCCAATTAATTCATCTATATCTGTATGCAGGTTTTCATATTCATCCTGTATTTCCTGAGCAATCATAATTTTATTATGATAGGTTGGTAACGTTTTAGAAGTATCATTTAATAATTCTTCATATAATTTTTCACCAGGTCGCAATCCAACTATTTTTATTTTGATTTCCTTGTCTGGTATAAATCCAGCAAGTTTAATCATTTTTTTAGCTAAATCGATAATTCTTACCGGTTTACCCATATCAAAAATATAGATCTCCCCACCATTACCCATTGCACCAGCTTCTAAAACTAATTGACAAGCCTCTGGAATAGTCATAAAATATCGAATAATATCCTGATGCGTAATTGTTACTGGACCTCCTTCTGCAATTTGTTTAGTAAACAAAGGAACAACAGAACCGTTAGATCCTAAAACATTACCAAAACGTGTAGTAATAAACTTTGTAACTCCAGGTATATTCTCTTTTTGATTTTTCAAATATAAAGACTGAACATATTTCTCTGCTATTCGCTTGCTGGCTCCCATAACATTGCTCGGATTCACAGCTTTATCGGTCGAAACCATCACGAATTTTTTGACATGATATTTACATGCTAAATCAGCTAAATTTTTGGTTCCTTTGATATTAGTCAAAATAGCTTGTGATGGATTTTCTTCCATCAACGGAACATGCTTATAAGCAGCAGCGTGAAAAACAACATGCGGATTATAATTTTTAAATACTTTCTCTAATGCTTTTTTACTTTTTACATCTGTGATAACTGCCACAATTTTTGCAGTCGTATCCATGCTTAATGTTTCTAAGCAAAGATTATGTAAAGGAGTTTCTGCGTGATCTAAAATAATAACTGTCTTTGGATTAAATCCCAGAACCTGTCTTACTATCTCACTACCAATTGACCCGGCAGCTCCAGTAATAAGGATAGTTTTATCTTTCAATTGTTTAGAAATCGACTTACTGTCTAAAACTATAGGTTTTCTTTCTAATAAATCTTCAATCTGAATATTTTTTACTTTTTGAGAAATTTCTTTTTGATTTTCCCAATCTGAAATTAAAGGAACTGTATAAACTCTATAGTTGAATTCAAGACATTGATCAACAATGATTAACTGTTCATCTTTTGACAAACTTTTATCAGCAATAATAACTCCTTCTGCAGCAACAGAACGCATTAAAGCCGGAAGTTTTTTTCTTAAAATCAAAATAGGAAGATCCAGCATCCTCTTCGATGCATTTTGATTATTTTTATCTACAAAACCAACAATTTTAAATCGAGACGGAGTTTCAAACTTTAATGCATTTGCAACAGAAATGGCGTTTGCATCAGTTCCATAAATTACAGTTCTTATTAGTTTTGAATTTGTTTTTTCTGAAAAATATAATTCGAAAGTTTGCTTTACAATTACACGATATAAGAACAAACCGCAGAAAGACAACACTAAATTTATAAATAATGCCGTATTTAAAAATGCTTTTTCACCCTCATATAGTTCATAAACTAGATTGACAAACAAAAAAAACACTAAAACTGACATTTGAGAAAACAAAAGTTTTATCGCATCAATATAAGATGAATGTCTTATAATACCTGAATAAGTCCTAAAAAGCCAAAAGAAGAAAACATTAACAATTATTAAACTTGTAACAAAATAAAAATCATGAGAAATAATAATATATCCTAGGGCTGTACCTTCAAACAGCATATAGGTAAATGTAAATGAGAAAATAAGCACCATTACATCTATAGCAACAATAATCCACCTTGGTAAATAACTAAGATTATTAATGTTTGCTCTCAAATTCCTTGGAGAAAAAGAATTGTACAAAAAGGATGCTATTTTAGTTGGTTTATCTGTATCCAATTTTTGATTTAATTAAATTTTTTAACAGACTTTGTCTGTTTTACAAAAATACGAATTAAAGGATTATAAATTTATTAATTTTTTTGAAATTAAATTTTAACCCCATTTTTCTTTTGTTTTAAAAGTTCATTCAAATATTCTCCATAACCGGATTTAACTAATGACAAAGCTAAACTCTTCAATTGTTCATCATTAATAAAGCCTTGTCTCCATGCCACTTCTTCAATGCATCCAACTTTTAAACCTTGTCTTTCCTCAAGAACCTGAACAAAATGCCCCGCTTGCATTAAACTGTTAAAAGTTCCGGTATCAAGCCAAGCTGTTCCTCTTCCTAAGACGCCAACTTTTAAATTCCCTTTTTCTAAATAGATTTTATTCACATCTGTTATTTCATATTCTCCTCTTGGACTTGGCTTTATATTTTTAGCAATTTCAACTACTGTATTATCATAAAAATACAATCCAGGAACGGCAAAATTTGATTTTGGCTTTTCTGGCTTTTCTTCAATACTAATTGCATTTAAATTTCCATCAAATTCAACAACACCGTAACGTTCAGGATCTGAAACATGATATGCAAAAACAACTCCCCCATTAGGTTTAGTGTTAGATCTCAATAATTCCTGCATTGTAGCTCCAAAGAATATATTATCCCCTAAAATTAATGCTACCTCATCGGTTCCAATAAAATCTTCTCCAATAACAAAGGCTTGTGCTAAACCATTTGGAATTACTTGTTCTGCATAACTAAATTTACATCCTAAATTAGAACCATCACCTAATAATTTTTTAAAATTTGGCAGATCATGTGGTGTAGAAATAATTAATATTTCATTAATTCCTACCATCATCAATGTAGACAATGGGTAATAAATCATTGGTTTGTCATAAACAGGCATCATTTGCTTACTGACTGCGAGTGTTAAGGGATGTAAACGTGTCCCGGAACCTCCAGCTAAAATTATTCCTTTCATAATATCTTTGAGTTTTTAGATTTTAAAAATTTATTGCTTAAATGCAACAACAAATCTTAAATTAATCTATATGAACATTTTTTCTAAACTATCTTTATAATTAGGAATATCAACGTTATAAGTTTTTTTTATCTTTAATTTACTTAACAACGAAAATATTGGTCGTTTTGCAGGAGTTGGATAAGATGATGACGGTATCCCATAAACTTTACAATTGTACTTTCCAAACTCTTTTATCGCCAACGCAAATTCATACCATGTTATTTCACCTTCATTTGAATAATTGTAAATTCCTGGTATCCATTTTTCAGATTCAACAATATCAATAATTACCTGCGCTAAATCAGCGGCATAAGTAGGAGATCCTACTTGATCATTAACAACATTAATTTGATTTTTTTCTTGCATTAATCTCTGCATTGTTTTAACAAAATTATTGCCAAATTTGCTATAAACCCAAGAAGTTCTAATTACAATTGAGTTTGGATTTTCTTTAAGACAAGCTACTTCTCCGGCTCTTTTACTTTCACCATAGATATTAATAGGATTTGTTACAGCTTCTTCATTTAAAGGACTTGATGAAGATCCGTCAAACACATAATCTGTCGAAATATGTAGTAATTTCACATTATTACCCTCAGCATATTTAGCGATTGATTCAACTGCTAAATGATTAATTGTAAAAGCTATTTCTTTTTCTGTCTCTGCTTTGTCTACTAATGTGTATGCTGCGCAATTCAGGATAATATCAGGTTTAATTTCATTTAGTTGCACTTTCAGCACGTTAACATCATCAAGTGTAACTTTGCTTCGATCTGCAAAAACCCAATTATACTGTAAATATTGTAACGACAAAACATACAATTCAGAACCCAATTGACCATTCGAACCAGTTACAAGTATCTTCTTCATTAAAATAAACTATTGCATTCCTGAATGAAAGGTAGAGTTTGATCTTTCTCTGAAATAATGGCTTTATTTAAATCTATCACCCAGTCAATATTTAATGACGGATCATCAAATTTAATACCTCCTTCAGAAGCTTTATTGTAAATCTGATCACATTTATACATTACAGAAGCGGTTTCACTTATCACTGAAAAACCATGTGCAAAACCTTTTGGTATTAATAGCTGCTTTTTATTTTCGGCTGATAATAAAACACTGAATGTTTTGCCGTAAGTTAGCGAACCTTTTCTCAAATCAACTACAATATCTACTATTTCGCCTTGTAAAACACGAACTAGTTTTGTTTGAGCAAACGGTGGATTTTGATAATGTAAACCTCTCAAGGTTCCATATCGTGAAAAAGATTGATTATCCTGAATAAAATCAATTTCAACACCTAAGTCTTGAAATTTAGTTTTGCTGTATGATTCAAAAAAATAACCTCTTTCATCTCCTAATATAATAGGTTCTACGATCAGTAAACCTTCAATAAATGTTTTTTCAATTTTCATTTAATTAGAATTTCACATTAAAAAAATCGTCTAAAACTGCCTGTATTCTTTTTCTATCTTCATCACTTAAATTTGATCCAGAAGGCAGACATAACCCATTTTCAAATAATTTTTCAGACACTTTTTTACCATAATATGGATACTGTTCAAAAACAGGCTGCAAATGCATTGGCTTCCAAAGAGGCCTGCTTTCAATATTAGCAGCTTCAAATGCAATTCTTAAATCTTCTCTTGTCTTTCCATTAGTTTTTGCTGAATCTATTGTAATGGCAGACAACCAATGATTTGAAAAATAATCATCATTTGGTTCTGTAAGAACCTCAACTCCTTCAATATTATTAAAGTAATTAGCATAAAAATTATTCATCTTTCTACGAAGTTGTATATGATTGTCTAAAATTTCCATTTGTCCACGACCAATCCCTGCGCAGATATTACTCATTCTGTAATTATATCCAATTTCGCTGTGTTGATAATGAGGTGCATTATCTCTAGCCTGAGTAGAAAGAAAAACTGCTTTTTCTTTTACCTCTGATTTTTTTGTTACAATTGCTCCACCTCCAGACGTTGTAATAATTTTATTTCCATTAAAAGAAAGAACTCCTATTTCGCCAAAAGTTCCACACTTCTTATTTTTAAAATAACTCCCTAATGCTTCTGCACTATCTTCAAGAACAGGAATATTATACTTTGCAGCGATATTATTAATATCATCAACTTTATAAGGCATTCCATAAAGATGAACTGCAATGATTGCTTTTGGTTTTTTTCCTTTCGAGATTCTGTCAATAATAGCATTTTCTAATGAGATTGGACATAAATTCCATGTATCACTTTCGCTATCAACAAAAACAGGAGTTGCCCCTAAATACATAATTGGATTTGCAGATGCTGAAAAAGTCATACTTTGGCAAATAACTTCATCACCAGCTTTAATGCCTAATAGAATTAGCCCTAAATGAATAGCAGCTGTTCCTGAACTTAGTGCGCCTACTTGAACATTTGATCCCAAATATGTTTCTAAATCTTTTTCGAAACCGTTCACATTTGGCCCTAATGGAGCTATCCAATTTGTATCAAAAGCTTCTTGAACATATTTTTCTTCTGTCCCTCCCATATGTGGAGATGACAGCCATATTTTTGAATTATTCATTTTTATGATTATATTTTATTATTTTGCCTGGATTACCAACAACAACAGCAAAATCCGGAATATCATCGATTATTACCGATCCAGCTCCTATCGTTGCCCATTTTCCAATTTTAACACCTTGTATAACGCAAGTACCAATACCAACATGTGTTCCTTCTCCTATTATAACGTTTCCTGCCAGAGAAACATTGGGAGAAATATGGCAATAGTCTGCTATGTTGCAATCATGGTCAATTATTGACCCCGTATTAATGATACAATGCTTACCTATATTTACAGAAGCATTTATAACGACTCCTGCCATAACAACAGAACCTTTGTCAATTTTTGCACTTTCAGATATGATTGCTTTATTGTGAAATGCAACAGCAAAGTCAGCATTAATGTTTGAAGCAATTTTTTTTCTAGTCCCATTATTTCCTATAGAAATAATAATATTATCTCCTGGTAAGATTTCTGTTTTAGAAAATTCAATTACAGGAATATCCATAAGAAAATTATCTTTTGGATAGTCATCCAAAATTGCTCCAACTTTATTGTTTATGCTTTTTAATATCTCAATAATTACTTTGCAATGACCGCTTGCTCCATATAAATATTTAACACTCTCCATTAAAACGATCTATAGTCGCAACATTTGCTGCATTAATTCCTTCACTTACAATTACTTTTTTAAAAGTTTTCAGAATAATTTTTAAATCTAACAAAAATGATACATTTTCAACATACCAAACATCAAATGTAAATTTATCCTGCCATGAAATTGCATTTCTCCCATTTACTTGTGCCCAACCTGTAATACCTGGTTTGACGTCATGTCGTTGTTTTTGAAATTCGTTATACAATGGTAAATATTCCGGTAGTAATGGACGAGGCCCTATAATACTCATATCACCTTTTAGAACATTTAACAATTGAGGTATCTCGTCTAAAGATGTTTTTCTAACAAATTGACCAATCTTCGTTAATCGTTCTGCATCTGATAATAATTCTCCTTGAGAATCTTTCTTCTCGTTCATGGTTCTAAACTTTATTATTTTAAAAACCTTACCACTTTTCCCTGGACGGTTTTGAAAAAAAAATGGTTTTCCTTGATTTGCAAAACATAAGCCTATTGTTACTATAAAAAAAACTGGACTCAGAATTAGAAAACCAATAAATGCAACTAAAAAATCAAGTGCGGGTTTAAAAACTACTTTGTACATAAATTTTCTAATTTTTTATATTCATCTAAAATAGCATCCCAAATGACTTTTTGATCATAGCGAGATACGATCATTTCTCTAGATTTCTCTTTTAAAGAATTTTTCAATTCTGAATCACTAATCATTCTTTTCATACTATCATATATCGATTGGGCATTTTTTACAGGCACAATTATTCCATTAATTCCGTCTTCAATAATTTCATTACATCCATTTATATCAGAGACAATGGATGGTAAGCCCATAGCGCCTGCTTGCATTACAACATTTGGAAATCCCTCTCGATAGCTAGGAAAAACTAAACAATCGCTAATAGCAAAATAAGAACGAACATCTGGCTGGAAACCAACTGAAAGAATTCTTGAATTTTCGTTAATAATCTGAAGAGTATTCACATCCAATGGATCCAATTCTTCTTCAAAAGAACCAACCAGAATTAATTTAGCATTACTATAATCCTTACTAAGTTCATTAAAGGATTTAACCAGTTCATTTATACCTTTATCAGAAACAAGTCTTCCAACAAAAATAAAAACAAAATCCGTTGGAATAATATTTAAATGTTTTGCTAATAAAGTTTTTTGTTCTGATGAAATTAAGTTTGCATCAAAATAATTGGTGTTAATTCCATTTGAACTTCCATTCCCTAAAACTTTTAATTTTGTTTTATCTACAAATTTATTTTCTACTATAAAATCATACAACCCTTTTGAGTTTGGATATACATTTGTAGCAAATCGATAAGTTAATTTTTCTACAAGATTTAATAACTTTCTTTTATTTCCCGTCGCTTCCATTAATGGTAAACCTGCAACAGTATGTAGTCTAAAGGGTACTCCCGCAAACTTTGCAGCAAGCATTGAAATAATACCTGCTTTTGGTGTATGAGAGTGGACTATAAAAGGTTTTTCTTTTTTTAAAATACTATATAATTTATAAAGGGATTTTAAATCTTTTGCAGGCGAAATTTTTCTAGTCATTTCTACCGACAAAACACGAATTCCTTCATCTAAATTAACATCTGACAGTTCTTTTCCAGCAGATGAAATTCCGATTACTTCATAATAAGAAGACATAAATCTACTTTGCCCTTTTAATAAAGTTTTTAATGATAATGGAACAGTCGTAATACGTATTAACTTCTGTTTACTTTTACCTGAAATTATTTGGTTCATTTCTAAGTTTAGGGATATTTTTAACACGATCAAACATTTAACGCACTAAAAAGTGTTTGTGTTTGTATTATTTTTAATTTCTTTAAATCAAATGTTTTAATTCACAGAAATTACTCTTTCACGCAATTGCTTTTTTCTCAGTTCAGTTTCTTTAGTATCCAACTTTCCGTTGGTACTTATCTTCAAATTAGAAAATTTATACTTGGGTATATATTTAAAATCACTGGCCATTAATAATTTATTCTGACTGTCATTCCAATTAGAATTTGTAACATTAATAAACCCGCCAAGCACTTTAATGGATTCTGGATATGAAAGTCTGTTACCTCCCATTAAAAAACTCGTTTTAGAAAAGTAATCAATATGAGAATCAATATTAATCGAAACGTTCTTATGATTTTTTCCAATCATATTCAATAAAATAATTGCGACGCCAGCATCTGCGTTATTGAACGTTTTTATTTTTTTTAAATTTATACTTTCTAAAACATCATCATTAGTATTTGGTTCGATATCAATTCCTGCCATCGGAAGAGTTCCATTAGTATTTGAAAGCACTATATTCGAAATATCTATTTTCTTCCCACTTATAATCGATATTCCATTGCGTCGATTGTTATCAATAATTCCTCCTTTAACAATAATGTTTTCTGACTCTATATCAGAAACTTTACTAATATAAATACCATCTCCCCAACAATTTTTTATTTCTGGGTTATAAATTGAAATATTTTTAGATGAAAGTATATTAATACCCATTCCCCATTCTCCCTTCACACCTGTATGTTCATATCTTTCTCCTATTAATTTAGGATTATATATCTGAACGTTTTCTATATTTTTAAGATCTAAAATGTGATAATTTGAAAGTGAATTTGATTTTAAAATTAATTTTGATTTACTTTTAAATAGTAGTATTGAATTGCTTTTTAATGTTAAACCATTTTCTCCTATTAGGATTGGAAAATTAGGAAATTCAACAAAACTATTTTCATCAATTCCTTTTTGTAAGTAAGTACCATAATCTACAGATCCATCCTGAACATAATTCTTAGGCAGATAATTCTCTAGCTTTGAATATTTAATTTTGCTTTTTGCAACTAATGGAATAGTAGCAATATGAGTTGTTTTAACGTTTCTATATTTAAAATCTAACTCCTTTTTTTGCTGGGAGTTGCATGATACAAAAAACAATAAAACTAATAATAATATTAATTTATTCATTGTACTAATTTATATATTTCAATATATTGATCTATCATTTTATTTATACTAAAATCATTAGATCTTAGTAAGCACTGTCTGGCATTTTTTTGATAAAAATCATTGTCCTCTAGCAATTTCCTTACCAAAATTTCGAGTTCTTTCTCATTTCCTTTTTCAAATAGCAAACCATGGTCTTTAACAATTTCTTTGATTCCGTCAATATTACTTGCTATAACTGGCTTACCAGACGCCATTCCCTCTACAATTGCTAGCCCAAATCCTTCCCATTCTGAAGATAAAATTACAACATCGCTATACTTCAATAATTCTGGAATATCGTATCTGTTACCTAAAAACACTACTCTTTCTTTAATCCCTAATTCTTCTGCTAAAACTTTATTGTTCTCAATCAAAGGCCCATCTCCTACCAAAATCAATTTAACTACTTCCGGAAGCAGTTTCAAACTTCGAATTAAAGTCGCTTGATCTTTTTGTTTACGAAAACTAGATACCTGTATTAACTTAAAATCTTCTTTTTCGAAAAACTTAAAATCTGTAATATTATCCACATTATTAAATTTTTTGGTATCTATACCATTATTAATAACCTGCATGTTTTTATTAAATTTTAGATGTTCCTTCAAGTTATTTTTTACACCTAGAGTTATACAAACAATTTTTTGGAGTTTCTTATAAATAATCTTGTCAACAAATTTAAATAGCACCATATCCCTTCTTCTATTGTTAGTACTATGTTCTGTATAGACTAATTTGACTTTCGAAAAAGAAATACATTTTGCAATTACTACCCAATATAATGTTGGAAATAAGTGTAAGTGTACTACGTCATATTTCTTTAAATAGGGAATAATTTTAAATATTAAAAAAGGGTTATAAATAGATTTAGAGGTAAGTCCTGATACTTTTCCATTGCTATTCTTCTCTAGCTTTTCCCAAAATGGAGTTTTCCTATTGTTTATAGAGAGAACATCCATCTCTATTCCTTTGGCTTGATAAAGAGGGACACTATCAACAATTAACTTTTCTGCTCCCCCAATAGATAGAGATGTAATGATTTGCAATACTTTCACCTGGTAAATTTATTTTCTTTTCTTAAGCTGTGATATTAAATTATCTTTCAATCTATTCTTTTGATTCATAAAACTCATCTCTAATTAGTGCTCGATCATAATACGATTCCTTACCAAAAATTACGCTCGTGTATCTATATAGTGGGTTATTAAAAGTAATGTAAGTTTTCAAAAAACAAAATAATATAACTGGAAATACAACGGTTTTTCTCAACTCTCGATGCTTAATTAAATCTTTTAAATTACATAATATCATTAAATATGCCCAAAAAAACAACAGTGCAAATCTATTTATCATGGCATCTGAAGTACTAAAATATAGTTGAATAAAACAGTAACAAAAAAAACTGTTAAAGTATATTGGGGAAATTACTTTATTATTTACTATATATTTATAATTACTTAGTACTAATATAAACAGGAAAATCTTTTCAAGGATTCCAAATCGTATTCCATAAGACACATCTGATTCGGTTAAAGTGCCGGCCAAATATTCAAATCTACCGCCTAGTACTGCTCCTAAGGAAGCCATAATACTATCTATAAAGCGAATCTGAAGAAAATAAACTATAATGCCAAAAATTAATAAAATAACCAATACTTTTTTATTGAAATAATTTCGCTTTAGGAAAAAAAGAAGGAGAAAGGTAATACCTGTCAAATGAAAACTCATAGAAAATAAGATAATCAGGAAGGCCTTTATTTTTTTATTTTTATTAATGTATTCTATCGATTGAACTGCTATCAGGATAGCTGTAAAATTTCGTAATAAATCAATAATTAAAAGCGGAAAACAACTTATAAGAACAATATAGGCTAGCGAAATATTATATGATTCTTTTTTTAAGAACCTATGCCATAAAACGACTTGTATTAACGTTATAAAAAACACAAAAAACGAATACTCAAAGCCTAAATCATGGAATAATTTCACCAAAAATGAAAATCCAATCTCATAGTCAAAAGCTGTCCACACATCTAAAGTTGCTTCTGAATAATAATTTTCATAATTAAACCAATCGCTTCCTATAAAACCTCTAAATCCAAAAAATAAAACAAAAATAAAAGCACCCCAAAATCCAGCTACACTTTTATTATTTGACTGTTGACTACTTTTTTCATAAAAGTATAAAAAAACATAACATAGTATAAGGGCAAGATATGGTAAACTAAAAAAATTCATTGCCCTTTTATTTTTCTATTAATTTACTCACCAAAGATTTAATATTTACTGAATTATACAAAGACAAAGAACCTTTACTAAACTCATCGTAATTTTTATCGATTTCTAAAATGATATTAGCCATTTCCTTAGGTTCAAATTCAGCAACTACTTTTCCCGCGTTGTATTTATTAAATAAATTGGACAAGCCAGGAACATCATTTGAAATCATGGGTACACTAAAGCATGAATATTCAAAAATTTTATTGGGTGCACAGTAAAGCGTATTTATTGCTGTTTCGATTGATCCTTGTTGCGAAAAATAGGACAGAAAGCCTATATATGCTTTTTGAGTAATCTCCAGATGATATGGCGCCGATTTAAAAGGCAAAAATACAACACGCTCTGATTCGTATTTGTTGATAAGCCTAGCCTTATTATTATCGTCTCCTCCCATAATGCAAATCAGATATTCGCTTGGTAAATATTGTATGGACTCACATAACTCATCTAATCTTCTTTCAGGATAGTTAAAAATTCCCTGATATAAGATCAGCTTTTTATTCTTGAAAAGAGCTTCAGTCTCATCATCAAGTATATTTTTTAATTTAGAAAGATCAAAATCAGGTTTGTTTGGAATTACAATTGGTAATTTTACCAAATTAAAATAAGCTTTTGTGATATGAGCTCTATTGTATTCACAGCAAACCACTTTCCATGCTTTTTGCATAGTGTCTGCATAATTAAGAAATGGACTTAAAAGCTTATATCTCAATCCTACTTTTAGTTGTGGAGTTTCAAATAAATACAATATTGATTTAAATTTAAAAACTAAATTATAAAGAAGCCATATATTTTGATTTCCGTATAACCATAAAATTGAGTCTTTTTTAAATTCTTCATTTACAATTTTCTCAACTTTTTTCTTATATGAATATAGTTTAAAAAATTTTACAATTTTATTTTCTTTGATATCGTTTATAATTGTTTCAAAATAAACTACCCCTTGGGATTCTAAATCAGAAATCGTATTTTTATCACTGCAATAACCTACAATAACAACTTTCTTACCTAAAGAGAGTAATATTTTCACTGTAGTTAGAATAGGCGGGTATTTTTGTATGTCATGATTATATACTAAGATATTGCTCATTTATTCTAAATTTGATATATAGTTTACAATTCTTTCACACGCTTTTCCATCACCATAAGGGTTGTGTAGTACACTCATCCTTGTATATTTATCCTCATCATTCAGCAATTTATTTGCTTCATTCACTATAAGTTCTTTGTTAGTCCCAACCAATAATACTGTTCCAGCAACTACTGCCTCAGGTCTTTCTGTCGATTCACGCATAACCAGCACAGGTTTTCCAAGACTTGGTGCTTCTTCCTGAACTCCACCGCTATCAGTAATGATTAAATACGATTTATCCATCAACCATACAAAAGCAGGGTAAGCCAAAGGTTCTATTAACTTAATATTATCAATTCCAGATAGTATTTCATAAACTGGTCGTTTTACATTAGGGTTTAAGTGTACTGGATAAATTATCTCTACATCTTGATTAATTAAAGCTATTTCTCTTAAAGCTTCACAAATTCGAATAAAACCATCTCCATGATTTTCTCTACGGTGGCCGGTAACAAGAATTGTTTTTACATCCTTTTTTACAATCTTCTTTAAGTTTTCAATTTCCAAATTATAGATATCTTCTACTCTTTTAGAACTATCAATCAACGCGTCAATAACCGTATTACCTGTTACCAATATTGTTTCAGATGCTATATTTTCTTTTAAGAGATTTTCCTTAGATGCTTCTGTTGGGGCAAAATGATAATCAGCAATTCTTCCTGTCAATTGTCTATTCATTTCTTCAGGGAAAGGTGTTCGCTTAAAATTTGTACGAAGTCCTGCTTCAACATGACAAATTTTAGCTCCAGAGTAAAATGATGCTAAACTAGCTGCCATTGTTGTCGTTGTATCACCATGCACATAAACATAATCTGGTTTAAAATCCTCTAAAACTTCTTTTAAGCCGATTATAATATCTGCTGTTAGTGAATATAAGTTTTGATTTGCCTTCATTAAGTTCAGGTCGTACTCTGGCTGAATATTAAAAAAGTCCAAAACTTGATCTAACATTTCCCGATGCTGAGCGGTAACACAAACTCTGGTTTCAAAAATATCTGAATGTTTTTTAAACTCTTGAACCAGAGGAGCCATTTTTATAGCCTCAGGCCTTGTTCCAAAAACAATTAAATTTTTTTTCATTATAATATTTACAACTATTTAAATTACTTTATATTATCTTTTTATTTGAAGAAAATTCTAAGCACGATTATATCTTAAAAAACTTAACTATTCTACGAATTTGGCGATAAAAATGAATTGGCCATTCATAATTTTTAAGTTCTTTTTCTATCATTATCTCATTTTTTTTGCAAACATCTATAATCTTATCATATTCACTTTTCCATAAGGTCATTATAGAATTATAATCGTAATTTTCATTAAACATTTTAATAGCTGCATTACCAGCACTAGTTCGACGTGAATCTGATTCTATTATACTTTGTATTGCTAATTGAAAGCTTACCGGAGATCGATCCTTTGGAGAATTAATGACTATTATATCTTTATCTAAGTTATTCTCGCCCCAAAAACCCCAAGCAGATTTATTTGTTTCAGGAGTAAATCCAGCAATTATTGAAGGCTTAGCACACGAAGCAGCTAGCAAAAGAGTAGTTCCCATACCAACAAACATTGTACATCCCTGATACAATTTTTCTAAATCTTTACCAACTACAGTTCCTTTTAATTGAATAATTTCCTGACCCAATTCTCCATTTATATGAAGCGCTAATTGATTTAATTCATTGAACAAATTACCATCGCCTACAATAACTAATTTGTATTCCTTAAAACTTTCATTTTTTCTATATATTTCATAGAAATCCTGAATTAAATATTTTACGTAGTCTTTATCTTCAGATAACCTGCTGACAGATAAAATATATTTTTGAGTAGAAACAGAACTATCGGTCTCAATTGCTTTAACTGGAATGGGTATTATATTGGGATTTAATTTTAATTTTGTAACTCCTTCAATATATTCATGCATTTGTGGCGTTAGTGAATAAAATAGCCCAAACCTATCCATTTTCTTAGTGATAATTTTCAACAAAGGATTACGCCTATAAGAAAGCTCTGACAATATATTTACACAAAAAGGAATTCCAGTTTCATTATACAAAGAAGCCACGTGAACAATTGGGTATGAATTATGAGCCTCAATAACATTTACTTTATTATCTAATAAAATTGTCTTTAGCTTTTGTTTAAAGCTGTTGTATTGAGCATTTGTAAATACTAAAGGAGGTAAACTTATTCCTTCCAACGTTATATGAATTGTACCTTGAGGTAAATTTGAGACATTTTCGCCACCTTCTGAAATAACTATTACATTAAAATTATTAGCTATTAACCATTCACATTTATTAATTATATAGGTTTCTGCACCTCCAATAATCATTAACGGAGTTATGAAAGCAATTGTCATCTTCTCATTATTCATTTAACTACTAATCAATCGATTTATAAAATTAAACCTTCTTCTTAAATTTATTACTAACTATACCTTTAATATCTAATTTCTTATCTAATTCATTTAGCGAAAAACAACTAGATATCAGGATAATTACTAAACCCACGGAATAAGCTACATAAACATTACAAAAGTAAACTGCTATAAAAGAGAATATCGCTAATGTAAATTGAATTGAAAAAATTTTAATAATTTCTTTATTAAAATCAAATTCGTAAAATATCTTACAAATAAAAAAAACTTGTATGAAATATAAAAAATAGCTAATCAAAAAAGAAATCCCAAGACCTGTTAGCCCATAATAATAGTAACCCAACATATTCAAAATCAACATGTATGCATTCACTATTACTTCATTCCAAAAGTAAACTTTTGACTCGCCTTTTGCTAAGAATAAAAATGCAATTGTCCAACTTAGTGCCTTAAAAAAAACACCAAGAGTTGCCCAATGCACCATTGGAATAACTTCAATAAAATCATTTGAATATAACAATATTATTGCCCAATGAATGAACACCAAAAAAACGACTAATATTGGTGACAAAATAAGTATTGCAATTTCTGCTTGCTCATTTATTGTTTTCTTTGTTTTAATTTTATCGTCAGAAACACTTGCTAATCTAGGATAATAATCAGATGCCATAGCAGTAAAGACCATTCCAACATAAGTATTAATAATAGCAAATCCAGCTGTATATAAACCAACATCTTTTATTCCTCCAATTTTATTTATATATATACGAACTATATACCCTACTATTAATAAGATAATTGAACTGAAACTTATCAAAAACCCCATTCTTAGCATATCCATTCCTTCATTTTTAAAATCAGAACTATTTACAGAAATACTTGGTATAGCAATTTTCTTAACATAATATGACGAAATTACCACAATGCTAATTGAACTTAATATCATTGCCGGAACAATTCCATCTTCTTTCCAATAATAATACATAGGTATTGATATTATCAATCCAAATAATGCCCCTAATGCACTAGCCTTTGCCATATACTGTATTTTGCGCATTCCTTGCAGAATAACATTTTGTCCGGCACTAACCTGTGTAAAAAGTAATGTTATAGATAATAATACGAAAGCAAATGTATATTTTTTATTCCCGAACGAAATTTCACTTAAAAATGGAGATAATATTAAAGCAACAATAAAGCCAAATAAACCTGTTATCCATACGAGTTTACGAAAAACCGTTGCTGTTTTTGCAAGTTTCTCTTGATCATGGGTCTCTGAAGCTTTGGAAATATTCTTAACAGCAGAAGTTCCTAATCCTAAATTGGTTATTTGTCCTAACAATCCTATTGTAGATGTAAAAATGGAAACGATTCCCATACCGGCAGGACCTAATAGTACTGCTACAATTTTACTTCTTAAAATAGATATAATGATATTAAATACTTGTACACTTCCTAAAATTGAGGTTGCTTTAAATATCTGTTGATAAGAAGAATGCTTTTCTTTCAAATCTAAATAAATTTATTAATGATCTCAATAACTTTAGAAACTTCATTTACACTCATCACAGGACTAATTGGCAAACTAAGGACTTCTTCATGAATAGCTTCAGTAATAGGTAAACTTAAGTGATTCAAGTCTTTATAAGCCTCTTGTTTATGAGGAGGGATAGGGTAATGAATTAAAGTTTGTATTTCATTTTCTTGTAAATAGGATTGCAGAGCATCTCTTTCTTTTGTTCTAATTACAAAAATATGCCATACATGTTCTTTTTTATCAACAGGCTCTATTGGAAGAATTACTTTATTATTTTTAATTTCTTTCAAATATCGGTTCGCAATCTCTCTACGAATTTGATTTTCGTTATCTATGTATTTCAATTTTACATCCAATACTGCAGCATGAATTTCATCTAATCTGCTATTTAATCCTTGATATATATTCACGTATTTTAAATTTGACCCATAATTTGCAATTGCTCTAATTGCTTTGGCTAAGTCATCATCTTTGCAGGTAACTGCACCGGCATCTCCTAAAGCTCCAAGGTTTTTCCCAGGATAAAAACTAAACCCCGCAGCATCACCTAAATTCCCAGCTTTAATTTTATTCCATGAAGCCCCTATAGCTTGTGCATTATCTTCTACAATTTTTAAATTATTATTTTTTGCGATTTCTTTTAACTCTTCAGAGAAAACAATTTGCCCGTATAGATGTACAATCAAAATCGCTTTAGTTTTAGAAGTAATCTTAGATTCTATTTTTGAAATATCAATATTATAATTATCTAAGTTTGGTTCAACTAATACTGGAACTAAACCATTATCTGATAAGGCCAACAAGGAAGCTATGTACGTATTAGCAGGAACTAAAACCTCATCTCCTTTTTTCATCAACCCAAGCTCCAAATATGCTCTAAAAATTAATCTTAAAGCATCCAACCCATTTGCTACCCCTATAGCATGATTTGAGCCAATATAATTTTTAAGATTTTCTTCAAAATTTTTAACTTCTCTTCCTAATAGATACCATCCACTGCGAAAAGTATTAATTAATTTTTCTTCAATTTCTTGTTGATGTATAAGATTTATTTTTTGTAAATCTAAAAATTTAATCATAATATTTTATTTTAAGTCTCTTAAATAAGGTTTTCTTTTAGAGATAATTTATCTTTAAAAAAAACATAAACATTTCCATCCGCATCTCTTAAGTTTAAATCTAAAATGATACCTTCTTCTGTTATATATCCCTTATGTTTTGCTGGGTTACCATAAAAAAGATGATAGGGTAATACTGATTTTGTTACTACACTACCCGCACCAATCATTGCATACGAACCTATGTTATTCCCTGCCACTATTGTAGCATTTGCTCCAATTGAAGCTCCTTTTTCAATTATTGTTTTAGAAAACTCTATTGGATATGATTTAGACCTGGGTATCAGATCATTAGTGAACGTTACATTTGGACCTACAAAAACATTATCCTCAATATAAACTCCATCCCAAATTTGCACACCTGACTTGATTGTAACATTATCTCCAATTTTAACGTCATTTTCGATAAAGACATTACAATTAATATTGCAGTTTTTTCCAATTGAAGCACTACCTAAGATTACGCAAAACTGCCAGACCGTAGTATTGTCTCCAATATCCTTTGTTTGAACATCTGCTAATGGATGAACTTTATACATTTCCTATATATTTTAAATAATCGTCATACTCTCTTAGATAATCATCTTCACTATATTCATGAGAAGCAAACACCAAGCATATAGACCCGCTAGAGAAATTGATTTCAGAAGCCCAAATACCTGGTGGTATATGTAAACCTAAATCAGGTCTGTTTAATAAAACTTGCCTTTTTGTTGCACCATCATCTAATAAAACCTCAAAACTCCCACTGGCAGCAACTAAAAATTGGTGGCATTCTTTATGTGCATGTGCCCCCCTAGATTCTCCTCCAGGTATATCATATAGATAAAAAATTCGTTTTATATCAAAAGGTATCTCCAGGCTATTATTGATCGAAGTAATATGCCCACTACGATCTCCTATTTGTTTTAAATGCAAAAGATCACATTCAAAAACACTTATTTGTTTTATCATTTAAATAGATTTTTAAAATCTTCAAAATCTCTTATATAATCCTCCTTAAAATACTTTTTACTAGAAATATGCAAAGCAAGGGCATTTGTAGAAAAATTTTCAATATGTCTCCATGTTTTTGCTGGCAAGTAAAGCCCATAATAACTTCTGTTTAAGGAAAATTTTTCTGTAGTGCCGTCTTCCTTTGTAATTATAACATCAAAACTTCCGCTTAGTGCAATTAAAATTTCTTCTTGCTGATGATATGCATGCCCCCCTCTTATTTCGCCTCCCGGAACATCATAGGTCCAGAAAGTCCTTTGAATTTCAAAAGGAATTTGGCTAGAATACTGCATAAATGTAAGATTACCTCTAGGATCTTGAATTTTAGGAAAATCAATAATTTCTGGCTTCATTAATTGCTTTTTAAATATTTACAATTTAGCATCTACATGAGATTTTAAAAAATTCTTCACATCATAAATAACACTTAATTCTTTTTGAAAATTAGATAAATCTAAATTTAGAAATTCATTGTGTGCTACCCCCAAAACTATTGCATCAAATTTTTGATTTGGCATATCAGAATAGACATCTAAATCATATTCATGTTTAACTTCTAAAGGATTTGCTAAAGGATCATATATAACTACTTCAATACCGTATTCACCTAAAACCCTTATCACATCAACAATTTTAGTATTACGTATATCAGGACAATTTTCCTTAAATGTTAGTCCCAGCATTAATAGATTTGTCCCTTTGATAGCTATCCCTTTTTTAATCATCAATTTGATTATTTGAGAAGCAATATATTCTCCCATACTATCATTTAATCTTCGTCCTGCTAAAATAATTTCTGGATGATACCCAAATTCCTGTGCACGCTGTGCCAAATAATAAGGATCTACACCAATACAATGTCCCCCAACTAGACCAGGTTTAAAATGTAAAAAATTCCATTTTGTTGCAGCTGCCTCCAATACATCATTTGTATTGATGTTCATTAAGTTAAATATTTTTGCTAATTCGTTTACAAAAGCAATATTGATATCTCTTTGTGAATTCTCAATAACTTTAGCCGCTTCGGCAACTTTAATAGTCGGTGCTAGATGTGTACCCGCTGTAATTACACTTTTATATAAGTTATCCACTACAATTCCTATTTCGGGAGTAGAACCTGCTGTAACTTTTAAGATTTTTTCAACAGTGTGTTCTTTATCTCCTGGATTGATTCTTTCTGGTGAATAACCCGCAAAAAAATCTTCATTGAAAATTAGCCCTGAAATTCTCTCCAATACTGGAACACATTCTTCTTCTGTAACACCAGGATAAACAGTAGATTCATAGATAACAATATCCCCTTTTTTTAAAACTTTACCTACCGTTTCACTTGCTTTATAAAGCGGGGTCAGGTCTGGTCTGTTATTTCTATCAACTGGAGTAGGTACAGTTACGATGAATATATTGCATTCTTTTAAATTTTCTAAATCATAAGTACAATAAAGACCCGATTCACTATTAGGATTGTCTACTAAAACGGCTTTCAAAACATCATCAGAAACTTCAAGTGTAGAATCATGACCTGCATTTAGTTTGTCAACTCTTTTCTTATTAACATCAAATCCAATTACTTGGTATTTCGTGGCAAATAATCTTGCTAGTGGTAAGCCCACATAACCTAAACCAATAATGGCAATTTTTTTCATATTTGTAATTATTCTTTTAAATTAGTAAATGAAACTATTTTACTATTAGTTTATTTTCTTAGATTTTTATAATACCAATTAACGGCTTCTTTAACCCCTTTTTCCATTGAATATTCCGGGTTATATTCCAATAATCTTTTTGCTTTCTCAATACTTGCTAAAGAATGGGGAATATCACCTGCACGGTTTGGCCCATAAAGAATTTCAACATCTTTTATATTTGAATCAAACTCTGAAAGTTTATCACGCAACATATATACTAACTCATTTAAAGTTGTTCTATCTCCAAATGCAGTATTATAAACTGTATTAACAGCATCACTATTTTGAGTTAAAATGGCTCTTTCATTCATTTGTATTACATTATCTATATATGTAAAATCTCTAGAATAGTTACCATCTCCATTAATCAAAGGACTTTCATAATTCATAAATTGCATAACAAATTTCGGAATTACAGCTGCGTATGCTCCATTTGGGTCTTGACGTCGACCAAAAACATTAAAATATCTCAACCCTATTGTTTCCAATCCATATATATTACTAAAAATGTTAGCATATAATTCATTTACATATTTAGTAATTGCATATGGAGATAGCGGATTACCAATCTTATCTTCAACTTTTGGTAATGATTCTGAATCTCCATAAGTTGATGAACTTGCAGCATAGATAAAACGTTTCACCTTAGCATCTCTTGAAGCAACTAACATATTTAAAAACCCACTAACATTTACATCATTAGTTGTTATCGGATCATTTATAGATCGTGGGACAGAGCCTAAAGCTGCTTCATGCAGAACATAATCAACACCTTCTACTGCCGCTGTACAGTCCTCAAGATTTCTAATATCTCCTTCAATTAAAGTAAATTGATTATTAGCAAAAAAAGGCTCGATATTATGTCTATGTCCTGTTGAAAAGTTATCAAGGCAAATAACTTGGTTTCCTTTTGCTAAAAAATATTCACATAAATTTGAGCCTATAAACCCAGCTCCTCCTGTTATTAAAATTTTCATTAAATTGTATTTATAGTTTTTTTTAATAATAAAAAACCAGCAGTCAAAAAAGATGCAATAAAAGCTCCTAAAATCAATCCTTTTAATATTCCTAAATGTTCTTTTGCTAATGGTAATATAGGTGAATCAATTATCTGAATAAGAGGAGTTTCTTTGCGTAGGGCAACTTTGGCTAATTCGGCTTGTTTTACTAATTCTGTCAGTATTGCGGTATTTGCCTGAACATCAACCTGTCTTCTGGCAGACGGGGTTCTTCTTACATTTAAAGCTGGATTTAAATTAAAAGTATTATCATTTGCAATAGCTACTCCAGTAATAGCGCTATTAAGCTCTCTTCTAACAGAATCTGTTTGCCTTTCAAGTATATCCATATTTAACCTTGCTTTTTTACTTTTGGTTACAACATAAAAATTTCCCACTTGTTTGGCTAATGCTTCGCAAAAGTATTTAGCAAATAATTCGTTTTTTGAAGAAACGTCTATAGTAATAATCGCAACTTTTTTATCTTTCTGACCTACATTTAAACTTCCTTTAGATAGGTTTTCATAAATTTTACCTAAAATACTATCTTGTATTCTGGTAAAACCTACTCTTTTTCCATTAGGTAAAAATTCTAATGACTTAAATTTATTATCATCTTCCCATTTTTTTCTCCAGTTATTGTTTTGAATATACATCTCAGCCAAAGAAATTAATTTTCCATCAACTTTAACAGGACTCAATAACGTTTGTTCGACCATATTGCGAGACTTAAATAACTCTGTCAAGTTTGGACCTGTAAAAATACCTCCTCCTTCACCACCAACATCCAAACCTAGTGAAGTAGCCAAACCTAATGCATTACCTAATCCTCCTCCCGTTTTTTCATCTTCTAAGGCAAAAGAAAGGGTAGCTGTGTAAATAGGTTTTTTTAAAATAGAGTAAGTAATCCCTAAACAACCCCCAATAAATCCAGCCAACAGTATAATTTTCCATTTTGATAACAAAAAAAAGAACCCTTCCTTTATTTTTTCTATTAATTCTTTTAACGAAATCTCGTCACTTTCATCAATTACATTATTCATAAAAAATTATTTAAAAGCTGTAACAATTAATAAGGCTAAACTAGTTAGTACACTGCCAATTCCAACCCATTCACCTGTTGACATCTTTTTGGTTTCTGGTTTTTCTGGAACAACAATTTGTGAATCTGGTGTAACTTTTGGATACGTTCTAAAAAATAAAAAAGATTTTGTAACAGATGCATTACCATTAGGATATATAATATAGGCTTTTTTCTTCCAGCCTTTACTGTCAACACCACCAACAGCATTAATATAATATTTAAACCCCTTTCCTCTTTGGTAAGGAATTTCAGATGTAAGCAATACATTTCCTGTAACTTTAACTCCTTCACTGTAAGTAGATATTATAATTTCATCTCCAGGAAATAAGGTAACATTGGAAAAGTGATTCTTGTCTTTAACAATTTTTTCCCAATTAACAGGAATTGTAGAAAACTTTAAATCCTCCTCCAATTTTTTTGTCAATTTCTCGCTTAAAGTATCATTTTGAGATAAATTTAAATCAATACTTTTTATCTTATCTATTTGTTCTTGTTTAATAGGCCTTTTAATCTTCATCCCTTCGATGTTTGCTACCGAAGTTAATCCACCAGCTCTTGTTACAATATTATAAACTGTTTCTTTTTTATTCGCCAAAACATATTTTCCGGGATATATAACAGCTCCACTAACAGTTACCATTTGAGGTTTTTCATATACAGCCAATCTTCTAATATTAATAACATCGAAAGGTTTTATAATAAAATTATTGACTTGTTCATTACTATCAGAGGTCATTTCGAATTGAAGTAATTCTATTCTATTTAAATCAGAATCTTTTATTGCATCAGACTTAACCATTCTTGCAATTTCAACTCGTTTAGATGCAGAACCTGTTAATCCACCGACCTGAACTATTAAATCATTTAATGTTAGATTTTCAAAATAATCATATACACCAGGGTTCTTCACCTCCCCATCGATAGTTACTTTATAGTCCTCTTTAAAATCTAAAACTGAGTAAACTGTTATAATATCTTCTCTCTTTAATTCAATATCTGAATCTAGATTACCCGTTAATGCTGTACTCAAATCAATATTTACAATTTCTGTTGTTAAATCTGGTTTCAAACGAATTATTCTGGCTCTTTTTGTATATGCATCTTCTTTAAGCCCTTCAGCACGCGCAATAAGATCTGAAATCCTCATTCCTTCTGTGAAAGAATAATAATCAGGTCTAAAAACTGCACCTTCAATTTTAATACGATTTTCAAATCGATTCAGAATTTTAGTAACTCTAAATACATCTCCTGATTGTGGCATATAAGTATTAAAATCATTTTCATTTATATCATGAACTTTAAACTCTTTCCCTGTTTTTTGTATAACATTGACAGCAGCTGTATAAGCAAACTCGTTAAAACCTGAAGCAAAATTTAATAAATCAGAAAACGTTTCGTTGTTTTTCATTTCAAAAATTCCTGGACGCTTCACTTCGCCTTCAACAATAACTCGATGACTATATGCCGGAATTCGAATAACATCATTTTCTTTTAAACTAATATTATCAGACTGATCACCTTTAACTAAAAATCTATAGATATCAATATTTTTGTAAATTTTATTGTTTCGAATTAATTCAATATTTCTATAACTACCATTTTTTCCAGGACCTCCAGCCAAATGCAAAGCATTATATACAGTAGCTAAAGATGATATTGAATAATTCCCAGGTTGTTTACCACCAACTACTGTTATCTTAATAGTACGTATTTGGCCTAAACTAATACTAACTTGAGATTGTCCAGATTGAACGGTACTATAAACTCTTGCTATAGCTGATTTAATTTTTTGAGTTGCAGCCTCAATTGACATTCCTGAAACAGCAATTTGTCCTACATTTTGAATCGTAATTTTACCTTCAACATTTACTGCAATACTTGCATTATATTCTTGCACTCCATAAATACTTACTTGCAATTCATCACCAGGTCCTAATATATAGTTCATTGGGGTTGCCAATTTTAAATCAGGTTCAAAATTTAATGTAGGGTTATCAAAAAGTTCAGACCCAAAAATTAATGAATTTAGGGAATCTTTTACTTTGTTATTTGAGATTTTTTCTTGATTCCTTCCAAATTTATTTTTATTTTCAACTTCTTGATTAGTGTTGTTAGCATTATTTATGGATCCATTTGACAAATTGTTCAACCTAGTTCGTAATTTATTAAAGTCATTCTGGCTCATACCTTTTGATATAGCCATTGGTTCTGCTTGATCAACAGTCATATTGTTACTCTTTAATTGTGCGTCAATTTTAACAATATCATCTTGGGATAAGTTATCTACATTTATAGTACTTAAATCTTTTGATTTAAAAATATTCTGTGCATTTATACTAAATGAGACTATAATAAAAATTAAAGTAAGAACGTATCTTATTTTTTTCATAAATTAATTATTAATTTAATTAAACCTAAACTATTCAAATATTTTAAGAATATTGTTTTTTATAATAATCTTTATATGCCCCAGAAGTAACACTTTCTAGCCATTTTTCGTTATTTAGATACCAATTGATTGTTCTTTCTAATCCCTCTTCAAAAGTAACTGTTGGCTTCCAGCCTAACTCTTTATTAATTTTTGTAGCATCGATTGCATATCTTAAGTCATGCCCTGGTCTGTCTTTAACGTAAGTAATTAATTTTTGAGAAGTCCCTTCAATTCTTTCTAATTTTTTATCCATAATTTGGCATAATAATCTAACCAAATCAATATTTTTCCATTCATTAAAACCTCCAATATTGTAAGTCTCATGATTTTTACCATTATGAAAAACTAAATCTATTGCAATAGCATGATCTTCCACAAATAACCAGTCACGAGTATAATTTCCATCACCATAAACTGGCAAAGGTTTATTATTAATAATATTATTAATAAAAAGAGGAATTAGTTTTTCTGGAAAATGATACGATCCATAATTATTTGAGCAATTCGTTAAAACGTATGGCAACCCATATGTTTCTCCATATGCTCTAACAAAATGATCAGAACTAGCTTTTGAAGCAGAATAAGGCGAATTTGGATCATATGCAGTAGTTTCTGTAAAAAAACCTTCAGCTCCTAGAGATCCGAATACTTCATCAGTACTTATATGGTAAAATCTTTTCCCATCAAAATTATTTTTCCATTGTTTTTTTGCAGCATTTAAAAGATTCATGGTTCCAATTACATTTGTTTTTACAAAAGCTAAAGGATCTTCAATAGAACGGTCAACATGTGATTCTGCTGCTAAATGTAAAACCCCATCAAAATTATGTTTTGAAAAAAGATCATTAATAAATCTTTCGTCAACGATATCACCTTTCACGAAAGTATAATTTGATTTATTTTCAATATCTTTTATATTCTCAAGATTTCCTGCATAAGTTAAAACATCCAGATTAAAAATTTGATAATTTGGATATTTATTCACAAAACGCCTTACTACATGGGAACCAATAAAGCCAGCACCGCCAGTTATAAGAATTTTTTTCATTTAAACTTCAATTAATTTAATAAATCTGAATTTTGCTTTTCTAGTTCATTATATACATCTTTTACATCTTGTGAATTTTCTTTTTGTAAAATTAAATTAGCTGTATTAGTATGAACAAATATAGTATTACTTAAACCTAAAAAAGTTGTATGATTTTCACAACCTATAACCATATTGCCATTTTTATCTATTGGATGTCCCTTTGACACCAAATATTCATAAACAGATTCAAAAGAACCTAAATCTGACCACGAAAAAGAAGCCGGAACAACTTTAATTTTTTTACTCCTTTCCATAACAGCATAATCAATGCTAATGGATGGAATTTCTAACGATAAATCTAAATCTAGAAAACCATCTTTACTTGATTCCCAAACAGCTTTAGATTTGTCGTAAACGTCAGGCTGAAATTGTTTCAATTCTTCTAATAGGACTCCAGCTTTAAAACAAAACATTCCACTATTCCATAAAAAATTACCTCTTGCTATAAATTCTTTTGCAGTAGTTTCATTTGGTTTTTCTCTAAACGATAATACTTTATCTCCTTTTGATTCTATATAGCCGTAACCCGTTTCTGGCTTAGTTGGAATAATTCCAAAAGTAACTATAAAACCATCCTGTGCTTTAAAAACTGCTGCTTGAATAGCATCATTGTATGCATCTATCTTATCTATAATGTGATCAGATGGCGTTATAATTAAGATATCTTCTGGATTTGAAGCAAATGCCGCAAAAGCAATTGCTGCTGCAGTATTTCTTGGAGTAGCCTCAACAATATTTACATATACAGTCTTAGTTTTATCCATCACTTTCCCACTCAAATGATGATTATCTACATTTCCAACTACCATTACCTTATCTGCAAGATGGCTATTACGCTCAACTGTCATCTCAAACAATGATTTGTTTTCAAAAATTTCTAAATATTGCTTTGGCTGGCTTTTACGAGAAAGAGGCCATAATCTACTTCCTACTCCACCTGTTAAAATTACATGTATAATCGAATTACTTTTTTTCATTTTTTTTTTTTAATTAACTAAAGACTCAAAAAACACTACAGCCATTATGGTCAGCAATCTTTAGACTCCCTTTTAAATCATATAATATACTGCTTTCTTTTGCAATTCAAAAAAATTAATTTAAAATTCCTCATACGTTACTCCAAAACTATAGCATCAATTTTTTTTCTGGCAAAGAATTTAGTATCTAATTTCTATATTCTTTTGGCTTCTTTGATACTAGTTTAAAGAGTCAGATATTGTAAATATTATCTTTATGTTTTAGCATCATTTAATTATCTCTAACATATAGATATACAGAAAATTAAAAACTCTAGTTAGGTTACTTGATTTTTTTATTCTAGCTTGATAAATATGCGAAGCAAAATTCCATTTACTGTCATTTAAACGTCGTCATATTAAAATTATTTCAGAAAGATCTTCCAATTTTTGCCTTCAATACAATCAAATAAACTGTATTACTGACATAACCATTATTGAATTTAGATTGACTTATAAATATCCTGTGACAACATACCTATATAATACTCAACTTCAACCTCATTAATATGTTGCAAACGTCATGGTTAAGAAAATAAAAACACAGTTAATACTAAATATATTCTTACTTTAACATAAGCTTCAAGTCATTTAAATTCACGGCTTCGCCTTTCCGAGTCACAAAAAATGAGATCAGACTACGTAAAATTATTTTCGGCAAATATAAGATAAAAGTCAATTTATTCACTACAGTTTTTCGTAATACTTAGTAAAACATAGAATTAGAGACATTTAAAACACTAACACCTTAACAATCAATATGTAATAAAATATTTACAAAATAAAAACAGAGAATAAAACTCATAAACTGAAATTTTATTCTCTGTATAACTTAGAAAGATAATAAAAAGATGCTATCTAAAACTAAATAAAGCGACTTAATTTTACTTATATTTAATTTTTAATACACATCCCAATGATTCAAGAACTAAAATATAATGTGTATTTAAAACTTCCTGAACAATCGCATTTTGATTATTAAAAACCCCTGATTCTAATTTAATTTTGTCACCAACATGAAATGGAATAACAGAAGCATCGGCAATATTCGGAGCTTTTAAACTGTTTTTTATTATATTAATTTCTTCATCACGAACCACTGCAGGTTTTCCAAGCCAAAATAAATATCTCACAACACCTGCTATTTCAAAAACAGAGTTTCTTTCACTATCTGGCAATTGCACAAAAACATAAGAATTAAAAAGTGGTATTTCAATCTTTTTTTTCCTATCTGACCATTGCTTTATTTTAATTATTAATGGACAATAACATTCTATTCCTATTTCAGTAAGTCGTTCAGCAACTTTCTTTTCCCATTTTGGTTTTGTATAAATAACATACCAATTCATAATTTTTATTTTTATTGAAAATAATCTTAAACCAACCGCTTCTCTTCTCTCTTCATGTTAAATCTTATCCCAACAGAATATTCCATTAAGAACCTATTCCTTTATAAACAAAACCAATTGATTCTAACTTTTTAGCATCTAGTATATTTCTTCCATCAAAAACAAATGCAGGCTTATGCATTGATTGATAAATTTTTTGCCAATCATAAGTTGTAAATTCATCCCATTCAGTTAATACGGCAATAGCATGTGAATCTTTACAAGCATCATAAGCATCATTAAATATGGTTAACGAATTAATATTTTCTTGAACGCTTCTGGTTTCTAAATAATCTAAATCACTTAACATTTTATTTCTGGATACTTTTGGATCATATACAGAAATCTTCGCTTGCTCGTTTATTAAATCATCTGCTACATAAATTGCCGCAGATTCGCGTGTATCGTTTGTATCTTTTTTGAAAGCCCAACCTAAAAAAGTAATTTTTTTATCGGCAACAGTATTATATAAAGTCTGAACAATTTTATTTGAAAATCTTCTTTTTTGATGATCGTTCATAATTATAACCTGCTCCCAATAATCTGCTACTTCATTTAAACCATAAGTTTTAGCAATATAAACTAGATTTAAGATATCTTTCTGAAAACAAGACCCTCCAAAACCAACAGAAGCTTTTAAAAACTTCGGTCCAATTCTGCTATCCATTCCAATTGCTTTTGCAACTTCATTTACATCTGCTCCAGTTTTTTCACATAATTCAGACATTGCATTGATAGACGAAATACGCTGTGCTAAAAATGCATTAGCTGTTAATTTAGACAATTCTGATGACCAAACATTTGTTGTTAAAATCTTGTCTCTATTAACCCAATTTGCATAAACATTTACAAGAGCATTAATCGCAATCTCTCCTTCTGGAGTTGTATCTCCTCCAATTAAAATTCGATCTGGGTTTAATAGATCTGTAACTGCCGTTCCTTCTGCTAAAAATTCAGGATTTGATAAAATTTGAAACTGTACACCGTTACCAGTATTATCTAATATGCTTTTTATAGCTTCTGCAGTTCGAACTGGTAAAGTAGATTTTTCGACTACAATTTTATTTTGTTTCGCAACTTTTGCAATTTGTCTGGCACATAACTCAATATATTTTAAATCAGCTGCCATACCTTTTCCCTTTCCATAAGTTTTCGTTGGGGTATTAACTGAAATAAAGATTATTTGTGCTTCGTCAATTGCTTTTTCTACTTCTGTTGAAAAAAACAAATTTCTTCCTCTAGCTTCTGCAACAATTTCTGCAAGTCCCGGCTCATAAATAGGAATATTATCAGTACTTGGATCATTCCAATCCTTAATTCTTTGTTCATTCAAATCTACAACTGTAACTTGAATATGTGGACATTTTTGTGCAATTACGGCCATTGTAGGACCTCCAACATAACCAGCCCCTATGCAGCAAATTTTTGTAATTTCCATTTACTATAATTATTATCTTTATTTATTTCAAATTATTCCAGTACCAGCTTACTGCTTCTTTTAATCCTTCCTGAAGAGAATATTTCGGATTATATCCTAAAAGACTTTTTGCCTTATCGATACTTGCCAATGAATGCGGAATATCCCCTGCCCGATTTATGCCATATATAATCTCTACATCAGCAATTTTTGGATCAAATTCAGACAAATATTTTTTTAAATATTTTACCAAGTCATTTAATGTGTTCCGATCTCCAAAAGCAGTATTATAAACCGTATTATAAGCAGATTGATTTTGAGTCGTTATTGCCAGTTCATTCATGTGAATCACGTTGTCTATATATGTAAAGTCGCGTGAATAATTACCATCACCATTAATAATTGGACTTTCATGATTCATTAATTGTTTAACAAACTTTGGAATTACTGCAGCGTAAGCTCCATCTGGATCTTGTTTTCTTCCAAAAACATTAAAATAACGCAATCCAATTGTTTCTAAATCATAAGTTTTACTGAAAATTTCAGCATATAACTCGTTTACATATTTAGTTATTGCGTAAGGAGATAATGGTTTCCCAATTACATCTTCAACTTTTGGCAATCCTTCAGAATCTCCATAAGTCGACGAACTGGCCGCATATACAAAACGTTTTACTTTTGCATCTCTGGAAGCAACTAACATGTTTAGAAAACCTGAAACATTTACTCCATTGGTTGTTATAGGATCATTTATTGATCTTGGAACAGATCCTAATGCCGCCTGATGTAAAACGTAATCAACACCTTCAACTGCCAAAATACAATCTTCAATATTTCTTATATCGCCTTCAATTAATTTATAATTTGGATTCTCTATAATATCTTTCAAATTATGACGATGGCCAGTAGAAAAATTATCTAAACAAATTACCTTATGGCCTAATCCCAGAAAATGTTCTGATAGATTCGAACCTATAAAACCAGCTCCGCCAGTAATTAGTATTGTATTTTGATTTGAAATGTTCATTTGTTCAAAATTATTTTTTTCTAAATTTACCAGAAATCAAGTTCCAAAGTCCGCTTTGTTTCTCTTCTTCATGATATCCATTCGAGTAAGCTCCGTAACCGTATCCATAGCCATATGTAGAACCGTATTTTGCTTTGTTTTCGAAACCATTAAAAACGATACTTGTATTACTTAATTCCCCTCTTTTTACTTTATTATTAAGCAACGTTATCATATCTTTTTTTGTATAATTCTGTCTAACAATATATAAAGTAACATCTGCATATTGAACAAGTTCTGATGCATCTGAAACTAAACCAACTGGAGGAGTATCAAGAATTATATAATCATATTTTTGTTTTAATTCATCTATTAACTCTTTCATTGCATCACTTAGAATTAATTCTGACGGATTTGGAGGAATTGGTCCGGAAAGTATTACATCAAGATTTGGAACTTGTGTTGAATTTGTAATTTCATCCAAAGTATTTTGTTTAATTAAATAATTAACAACTCCTAATTGTTGATTTACTAAAGAGAATTCATCTGCTAATCTTGGTTTTCTTAAATCCAGGCCAACGATAACTGTTTTCTTTTCACTTAAAGCAAAAACTGTGGCAATATTAATTGAACAAAATGTTTTTCCTTCACCACTTATAGATGAAGTGATCATCAAAGTTTTTGAACCATAAAGCTGTTGTCTTTTATATAAAAATTGTAATGATGATCGTATACCTCTAAAAGCTTCCGAAAGAGCAGATTTTGGCTTGTCAAACACAGCTAAACTTACTGCGTCTTTATTTAATCCTACTACTCCTATTATTGGTATTTCTGTCAACTTACTAATATCATCAGTATTTTGAATTGAATTATTAATAAAGAAAATTACAGATACAATTATTAACGGGATTAATATCCCCAAAAATAAAGCCAGGATATAATTAGCAGAAGTTTTTGGTCCAATTAAGCCTTCACCAATATCTTTTGCAGGGTCAATAAAGTGAATGTCTGATAAATTTGAAGCTTTTACGATTTCTGCCTCATTTCGTTTCTGAAGAAATTCGGTATAAATATTATCATTTAAATCGTATTTCCTTTTAATTTTCAACAACTCTTGTTGTTCTTCTGGAAGTCTTTTAACCGTACTTTCTGCCTGTCCAATTTTTGCATTTACCAGCGATAGGTCATAAAGCAAGGAAGCTTTAGCAGAAATAATATTTTCTAACAAAACACTTTTAACAGCTTGCATTTGATTATCAAAATCTTTGAAAATTTTATCACTTTTTACGGCATAAGCCATCTCTGATCTTTGTGTAGAAAGGGCAATAAGCTTAGAGATATTTGTGACAATATTAGGATCTTCTATACCTGCTACAGAAGGTGCCGGGAGTCTAGAATAATCAACGCTATTATTTAAATAAGATTTTAAAGAATTATAATATGCAATTTTTCTTGTGACTAGATCTTTTTCAACATCAAAATCCATTATTTTATCTGAAAACTTAGCAGCGCCTCCTTCAATTTCATAAATATTTTTATCTTTTCTAAAAGTTTTCAATTCGTTACCAGTCTCCTTCAACTGCCCCTCCATAGCAACAAGGGTACTGTCTATAAATCTTATTGTATTAGTTGCAAACTGATTCTTACCATCTAATTGAATCTTTATCAGCATTTTAACTGTAGCGTTTAAATATTCAACCATACGGGCTTTATTAGTCCCCTGCATTCCTAAAGTAAGAAGAGACCCTCCATTTTTATCACTATCTACACTTATTCCTTTGTAACGAGAAACTGTTCCGTCAAAATCATTAAATTTTACAAAATATTCTTTCCCTTTATAAAATCCGGGATTATCATTAATTTGTAATTTCCAATTTAAAAAAGGCAGAGAAACGTGCTCTCCAACTTTATATTTTTTAATAAAGGTTAAAGGCTGTACAGAAGTATTACTATAAGTATTGGTAGAATAAGTAATTAACGAAACTGAATTACTTTCAAATGGTATTTGAATTTGATATTCATTCTCACTTAGAAATTTAATACTAATTAAAGTATTTGCAAGCTGTCCTTTTGTTTTATCAATATCAATATAAAAAGGAACTGCTCCATATGAATCAATTAAATTGTATTTTCCTTGTTCAAGATAATCAATATAGTACTGTAACTTATCAACAACCAACTCATTATGTGACCTTGATTGCAATATGGTAGAAATTCCATTAACCTGATCTGAAATTCCGCCCCAATTAAAAACTAAACTTGTGTTAGATGTAAAAAACGGATTGCTTTCTTCTTTTATAGAAATCATGGTTTGCATTCCGTAAATTTTTTCTTTTCGGATATTTACCTGATATGCAATTGTAAAAGCAATAATTAAACTTGCCAAAAACCATTTCCAATAACTTAAGATTTTTAATAAAAATCCCTTAAAATCAAAGTTTGAATGATTCTCAAAAATGGAAAAATCTTTTATATCTAACATCTTAATAAATTATTTTTTAATTTCTGATTATCAAATAAACTGTTGTAGCTAATGACAATAAAGTTATAATTGTACCTATAGACTGAATCCCCGTTTGTCCAGTTCCCCATGTTTTTTGCTTCAACGGTTTTACATAAATATAATCGTTTGGCTGTAAATAATAATAGGGTGATTTCATCACATTAACATCCGTTAGATCTATCTCATTCATTTGAACTCCGGTTGGAGTTTGACGAATAACAGTTACTGATTTTCTATTACCAACAGTAGTAATATCACCAGCATTCGCAATTGCCTCCATTATATTTACATTATCCTTAAATAATGTTTTTGTACCAGTACTCCCTACTTCTCCATTTATAGTATACCTAAAACCTGCCAATTTAACTGTAACAAAAATATTGGCCTCGCTTTTAAAGTATTCTTCAAGCAATTTTTTTTCAATTTTAACGCGAACTTCTTCAAGAGTATAGCCAATGACATTTACTTCTCCTAAAATTGGAATTCTAACATTCCCGTGATCATCTACTGTAAATCCATCAAAATATAAACTTGATTCTGACTTTGCTTCTGTTTTAGTCTCTGTAGCATTAAAAATAGAAACTAATTTAGGATCAATCGCTTTTATATTAATACTTAAAACATCATTTGCTTGTAATCTATAGGGCTTAGATTCTACTGATGCAATCTTATTTTGCTCTGATGAAGTATTTTTATCCTGCAGATACACAAGATCATTTAGTGGAATACAAGAGGTAAATAATATACTAATCAGCAATAATATATAGAGGCTGTTTTTTGTCATTTTGAAAATTTTAACGCAAATATAGTTTTTCCTTTAGTTTTCAGGAAATCTATATATTATTTACTGGCATTTAATTGCTTTTGAAAGTTTTTTCGAACGGAACACGATGCAAAATACTTCTTCCAAGTGTAATTTCATCAGCATATTCTAATTCATCTCCAACAGAAATTCCTCTTGCTATAGTAGAAATCACAATTTCTGAATCGGCTATTTGTTTATAAATGTAAAAATTTGTGGTATCTCCTTCCATTGTAGAACTCAAGGCGAAGATTATTTCTACCACTTTTCCTGATTTTACTTTTTCAACTAAAGTAGAAATATTTAACTGACTTGGACCAACTCCCTCAATTGGAGAAATTTTGCCTCCTAAAACATGATAAATCCCTCTGTATTGCCCCGTATTTTCAATCGCCATTACATCGCGTATGTCTTCTACAACACAAATCGTTTGATGATTTCTGCTGGTATTTGCACAAATTTCACAAATCTTAGTATCGGATATATTATGGCAATTTTGACAAAATTTAATGTCTTCACGCATATTTAATAACGCTTGTGACAGAAATCCTGTTTGTTCTTTTGGCTGCTTTAACAAATGAAGAACTAAACGCAATGCTGTACGCTTACCAATTCCAGGCAATTGCGACATCTCGTTGACCGCTTTTTCAATAAGTTTTGATGAAAATTCCATGACGACAAAAGTAATACTTTTAATGGTATAGCCGGCTTTGACACATCTAAAATCAGCATTCAAAAGATTATATATTATTACTTAATTTATTTTAGCATCAATAAAAGCGATATTCTTTTATGGCGATCCCGATATTTCGGAAGCCATAAAAGATATAATGAATAGTCGATATTAGCTCGCGAAAAAATTAATATTGATTCGTAGCCAATAAAACCAAAGTACATGCAACTTCAACCTCAATATTATTCAATTCTAATAATTGGTATAATTCAGGATTTTCAGTTCCGGGATTGAAGATTACTCTTTTAGGCTGTGCTTCAACGATGTAATTATAATAATCACGCTGACGAGTAGGATTTAGATATAAAGTTACTGTATCTATATTTTTAACTGGAACGGCTTTGGTATGAATTTTTACCCCTGCCACTTCTCCAGTGTTTTGTCCAATTGCAAGAACAGTATGCCCTTTTTGGGTTAATGCATTTATTGCTCTAAAAGCATAACGATCAGGTTTTGTGGTTGCTCCAAGCAACAATGTTTTTTTATTTTTCATTATATTAGAATATTTCACAAAAGTAGTCAAAAAGGACGAGCTTAATTTATTCTATTGATTTAGAATATTGACTGTAAAAAATAATATCATAATATAAATTTACACGCAAGTATTAAAATTTGACTATTTTTACTTGACTAACCAATATTATATGGATTTATTTATTTACCTATTTGCTGCACTTTTCTCAGTACTAAACCCAATTGGGACAGTTCCCATTTTTGTTGGATTAACGCAGCATGATTCTCAAAAAGAACGCTCTAGAATTTCTTTATGGACTGCCATAAATGTTGGTATTATCTTATTGGTTTCTTTTTTTATTGGCCAATACGTTTTAACTTTTTTCGGAATAAGTATTGATGCACTTCGAATTGCAGGCGGAATCGTGATTGTTAATTCTGGTTTTTCATTGCTTTCCGGTAAATTCAATAAAAAACGAGGGATCAATAAAAAAATTGAAAACGAAGTACAGCAAAGAAATGATATTGCTTTAACTCCATTAGCAATCCCAATGCTTGCTGGACCAGGATCTATTTCTTTATTAATTGCATTTTATCAGGAACACCATCAAATGGAGGAAATCATTTTTTCTTGTCTTGCAATTTTAGCAATAGCCGTTGTTATTTTTGTTATTCTTAAAAGCGCACATTATCTGGCAAGAATTTTAGGAGCATCAGGAATTGTAGCAATCTCCAGAATTGTTGGTTTTATTGTAATTTCTATCGGAATTCAATATATCGTAAGTTCGATCGTAAATATTATAAAAGGAAATTTTTAAAATGTTTCCATATTTATACAAAAACAAAAAAGGGATAAAAACTTAGTGTTTATATCCCTTTTTTTAATTTATAGACTAATTTTAATTTCTTGGTAAAAACACTTCAGCCATCATACATCTTGCGCTTCCGCCACCGCAAGCTTCAATTGTATCTAAACTTGAACTTAAAATCTCTGCATGTTTTTCTAATTGTTGAATTTGTTTCGGAGTCAAACTTTGATGAGCTGATGCACTCATAACTATATATTTTTTTTCGTTTTTCCCTCTAACTTCCAGCATGTTTCCAGCAAAATTATTAACCTGATCTTCTGTAATTAAAATAATTTCTTTTTTATCATCTTTAAGGTTATCAAGAACCATCTTACGTTCTTTTTTGTCATCGATACAATCTGCACAAATAACTGCAAAAGTTTCACCCAAACACATCATAACATTTGTATGATATATTAATTTACGTTCACCATCAACTGTTTGAAAAGCTTCAAAAATTACGGGAGCATAATCAAAATCTTCACAGAACTCAATAAACAATTCTTCGTCAGCACGAGGCGATAATGCACAATATGCTTTTGCATTGGCACGATCTAAAAGTAAGCTTCCGGTTCCTTCTAAAAAATAACCATCGTCTTCTGCAGATGTGTAATCCATTATATTAGAAATCTCAAAACCTTTTTCCTCCAAAGCATCTAAAATATCTTCACGACGTTCTAAGCGACGATTTTCTGCAAACATTGGATAAAGAGCAACATCTCCGTTTTCATGAAATGAAACCCAATTGTTTGGAAAAATACTATCTGGAGTATCAGTTTCCAAATTATCTTCAATTACGGTCACGTCAACACCAACAGCTCTTAGTTTTTCAACAAAAGTATCAAACTCTTGCTGTGCTTTTGCATTCACTGTACTTGGTAATAATCCATCTAATACTTTTTGGTAATAATTATTTACAGCTGTTTGTTCATTCATTCTGAAAGCAACAGGCCGTATCATTACGATTGCATTTGTTGTTTGTTTCATTTTTTATATTTTTATTTTGTTTCAGGTTTCAAGTTTCAGGTTACAACAACTTGAAACCTGAAACCTAGAACTTGAAACAACTATTTTAGTCTCTAATTAATGGTAAAGTTGAACATCTCAATAAACCTTCTTGTTTTGCAATTTCAGCATACGGAATTTCTTCTACAGTAAAACCATTTGCTCGAAGCCAGTTATTTAATCTGGTAAAGTTTTTCTCAGAAACAACAACATCTTTATCAATCGAAAATACATTCGAAAACATATTATACATTTCTTCTCTTTCAATATGGAATAAGTTTTCTTTTCCGAAAAGATTTACCAAATACAAATAATCTGCTTCTTCACGGAAACCTCTTTTATAAATGATTCCTTTATCTTTTCCAACAGGTTGAAAACAGCAGTCTAAATGCAAGGCATTGTCACGAGCTTCTAACTTCGATTTAACCAAATCAAATTCTTTCACAATTTTATTTGGAAACAATTCTTTAATATAATTTACGCCATACATATTTGTTCTGGCAGTAATATAATCTTTGTAGTCGCTTCCTTTGTATGTACCAATAAAAATATGATCGTTCCAAAGCATGACATCGCCGCCCTCGATATGAACTTCTTCTGGCGGGCGTACAACTTTTATTGTATCAATTTGATCAATCACATATTGAATTGCATCTAATTCGCGTTCACGATCTGGTAAAATATTTGATTTTATGAAAACATCATCAATTACAAATCCTATATCTCTGGCAAAAATTTGATTGTAGTTTTCAATCATTTCAGGACGATAAACAGTTACATCGTATTTCTGAAAAACAGCATTAAAAGCGTCCATTTCAGCAACCATATCTTTTTCGATTGGATATGTTCCGGCTTTAATATGTTCCAATGATTTAGGATCATAGGCCTCTTCTAATGAAGGAGTTGGCCCATTATGAACGGCTGAACCCAAAACTACAGCACGCAATCTTGAAGTTTCGTTCTTTACATTTAATTGCAACATAACTTTATTATATTTTTGACAAAGATAAAAAAAGCTTTACAGTTAAGTAAAGCTTTAGTTTTTTTATTTGTTAGACTTAAAGTCTCTTAAAGGATGTCCAGTATAAATTTGTCTTGGCCTTCCTATTGGCTCTTTATTTTCACGCATTTCTTTCCATTGTGCAATCCACCCTGGAAGTCTTCCGATAGCAAACATAACAGTAAACATATCTGTTGGAATTCCTAATGCTCTGTAAATAATTCCAGAGTAGAAATCAACGTTTGGATATAAATTTCTTGATTTGAAGTAATCATCTTCAAGAGCTGCTGCTTCTAATTTTTTAGCAATTTCTAAAATCGGATCTTCAACACCTAAAGTTTCCAAAACTTCTTTAGCTGCTTTTTTGATGATTTTTGCTCTTGGATCAAAGTTTTTATAAACTCTGTGACCAAATCCCATTAAACGGAATGGATCATTTTTATCTTTAGCTTTTGCTAAGAATTTATCCGTATCTCCACCATCTTTATTAATCTCCTCAAGCATTTCAAGTACTGCTTGGTTTGCACCTCCGTGAAGTGGCCCCCAAAGAGCAGAAACTCCTGCAGAAATAGAAGCAAATAATCCAGCATGAGACGAACCTACCATTCTTACTGTAGATGTTGAACAGTTTTGTTCGTGATCTGCATGAAGAATAAATAATTTATCTAAAGCATCAACTACAACAGGATTTGCTGAATAAGGCCCCGTAGGTAATTTAAACATTAACTGCATAAAATTATCTACATAACCTGTTGTGTTATCGTAATAATTTAATGGATAACCCATAGATTTTCTATAAGTCCAAGTAGCAATTACAAGAAATTTACCCATTGTTTTACAAATGGCTTCGTATATTTCTTTTTCATTGTCTACATTAACTGCTTTTGGGTTAAATGCTGTTAAAGCACTTGTTAAAGCAGATAAAACTCCCATTGGGTGAGCTGTTTTTGGAAAACCATCAATGATATTTTTCATTTCTTCGTTTACCAAAGTATGTTTTTTAATACCATTTTCAAACTGCTCTAATTCCTGAGCTGTTGGTAATTCTCCGAAAATCAAAAGATAAGAAACTTCTAAAAAACTAGCCTTTTCAGCTAAGTCTTCGATTGAATATCCTCTGTAACGTAAAATTCCTAATTCTCCGTCTAAGAAAGTGATTTCACTTTTACAAGATCCAGAGTTTTTATATCCCGGATCAATTGTAATAATACCTGTTAAATCACGTAATTTGTTAATATCGATAGCTGATTCATTTTCGCTTCCTGTGATTACCGGAAGTTCAATTTTTTGACCATCTACTTCTAATGTAGCTATTTTTGACATAATATAATCGGAAATAATTCTATAAAATAATAATTTATCAAATCTAAGGAATTTAAGACTAACTAAAAAAAGAATCCTGCTATGAATTTGTTAAAACTCCAAAAAAAAACCATTCGTTAACACGAATGGTTTCTTTTCAACATATAACTCTTATGATTATTTGATCTTGAAAGCGTTTAATCCTGGGAAATAAGCAGTACTTCCTAGCTCTTCTTCGATTCTTAATAATTGATTGTATTTTGCCATACGATCAGAACGAGAAGCAGAACCTGTTTTAATTTGCCCACAGTTTAAAGCTACTGCTAAATCAGCAATTGTATTATCTTCTGTTTCTCCAGAACGGTGAGACATTACTGAAGTATAACCAGCATTTTTAGCCATATTTACTGCAGCGATAGTTTCTGTCAAAGTTCCAATTTGGTTTACTTTTACAAGGATTGAATTAGCAATTCCTTTTTCAATACCAGTTGACAAACGAGCAACATTAGTAACAAATAAATCATCACCTACTAATTGTACTTTATTTCCAATTTTTTCAGTTAAATATTTCCATCCATCCCAGTCATCTTCATACATACCATCTTCGATAGAAATAATTGGATATTTAGCCGCAAGTTCAGCTAAATAATCAGCTTGCTCTTCAGATGTTCTGATTTTTCCAGTTTCACCTTCAAATTTAGTATAATCGTATTTACCGTTTACATAAAATTCAGAAGCAGCACAGTCAAGAGCAATCATAATTTCGTCACCAAAAGTATATCCAGCTTTTTCAACCGCTAATTTGATAGTATCTAAAGCATCTTCAGTACCACCTGCTAAATTTGGAGCAAAACCACCTTCATCACCAACAGCTGTACTTAAACCTCTGTCGTGTAAAACTTTTTTCAAGCTGTGGAAAATTTCAGTTCCCATTTGCATAGCATGTGTAAAAGAAGTTGCTTTTACAGGGAAAATCATAAATTCCTGGAATGCGATAGGCGCATCAGAGTGAGAACCTCCATTGATGATATTCATCATTGGAACAGGTAAGGTATTAGCAGAAACTCCACCTACATATCTGTATAAAGGTAACCCAAGTTCGTTAGCAGCAGCTTTTGCAGCAGCCAAAGAAACACCTAAAATTGCATTAGCTCCTAATTTAGATTTATTTGGAGTTCCATCTAAATCGATCATTAATTGATCAATTGTATTTTGTTCAAAAACAGAAGTTCCAACTAGTTCCTCAGCAATAACAGTATTTACATTGTTCACTGCATTCAAAACTCCTTTTCCAAGATAAGCCTTACCTCCATCACGTAATTCAACAGCTTCGTGTTCTCCAGTTGATGCTCCAGATGGAACTGCAGCTCTTCCTAAAACTCCGTTTTCAGTTACTACATCAACCTCAATAGTAGGATTTCCTCTGGAATCCAAAATTTGTCTTGCGTGAACTTTAATTATAATACTCATTATTTTTGTTTTTTATTAATAGATTATAGATTTTTTTTCGAAATTAGAAAAATATTTAATATTAAAAACGTATTTTCTTTATTAAACACCTTTATTTATTAACTACATCGTTTTAGACACAGTCAGTTTTATATTCTCAACAAATTGATCAAATAAATATGACGAATCATGTGGTCCCGGACTTGCTTCTGGATGATATTGTACTGAAAAACAATTCTTATTTTTCATTCTCATACCTGCCACAGTTCCATCATTTAAATGTAAATGTGTAATTTCTAAATCAGGGTGATTATCTAATTGTTCTTTCTTTACAGCAAACCCATGGTTTTGAGAAGTAATTTCACCTTTTCCTGTAATGATATTTTTTACCGGATGATTAATCCCACGATGTCCGTTAAACATTTTATAAGTCTGAACACCATTTGCCAAAGCAATTACCTGATGTCCTAAACAGATTCCAAATAAAGGCTTATCCTCGGCAAGGATTTTCTTTGCAACTTCAATCGCTCCAAATAAAGGATCTGGATCTCCAGGCCCATTTGATAAGAAAAACCCATCTGGATTAAATGAATTCAAATCTTCATAAGTTGAATTGTATGGAAAAACTTTAATATAACAATCTCTCTTAGCTAGGTTTCTTAAAATGTTCTTTTTGATTCCAAGATCAAGTGCCGAAATTTTATATGTTGCATTTTCATCTCCAACAAAATAAGGCTCAGTTGTAGATACTTTTGAAGCCAGCTCTAAACCTTCCATGTCAGGAACATTTTCTAATTCCTTTTTCAAATCTTCAATTGAAGTTCCATCTGTACAAATAACAGCATTCATTGCTCCATTGTCACGAATATAACTTACAAGAGCTCTTGTATCAACATCAGAAATACAAATCAGATTTTGTTTCGTAAAGTAATCTTCCAGACTTCCAGAAGCACCTTCTCTAGAATAATTAAAGCTAAAGTTTTTACAAACCAAACCAGCAATCTTGATGCTGTCTGATTCAACTTCTAAATCATTAACACCATAATTACCAATATGCGGATTAGTCGCAACCATAATTTGACCAAAATAAGAAGGGTCTGTAAAAATCTCCTGATATCCGGTCATTCCAGTATTAAAACAAACTTCACCAAAAGTTTTACCGCTGATTCCGATAGATTTACCATGAAAAATAGTTCCATCACTTAGTAATAAAATGGCGCTTTGTCGTGTTGTGTATTTCATTCTTTAATTTGTATTGTTTTTAATCGTCTTATGAAACTTTTGATGTTTCATTTGTAATTAGATATTTTGCAAATTTACTTCTTTAAAAGAGTGCTGCCAAGATTTTTTAAATTTTTCATTCATAAAAATAAAACCTTGACACTGAAATAAGTTAAATTTTACTCTTCTAAAAAAAATCAAAAAAAAAGGATAAACTAAAAATTAGCTTATCCTTGATTTCTATAGAATCATTACTTTCATAATTATTCAGAAGCTTCAGTAGTCGATTCTGATTCAGCAGCAGGAGCTTCAGGAGCAGTACCTTCAGCTTTCTTAGCTTTACCACCACGACGGCTTTTAGCTTTTTTAACTTCTTTTTTACCTCCATTGTAAAGTTCATTGAAATCTACAAGTTCGATCATCGCCATATCAGCGTTATCTCCCAAACGATTTCCAACTTTAATGATACGAGTGTATCCACCTGGACGGTCACCAACTTTAGCTGCTACATCTCTGAACAAGTCAGTTACTGCATATTTGCTGCGTAAGTAAGCAAAAACAATACGACGGTTGTGAGTCGTATCTTCTTTTGATTTTGTGATTAAAGGCTCAACAAATTGTTTAAGCGCTTTAGCTTTAGCAACAGTAGTGTTAATACGTTTGTGCTCGATAAGAGAACAAGCCATATTAGCCAACATAGCTTTTCTATGTCCAGTCTGTCTGCTTAAGTGGTTGAATTTTTTTCCGTGTCTCATGACGTGTTTTTTTTATCTTCATCTTGCTACAATCCACTATGGAGAGCAAAATATGAAGTAAATTATTCTTTATCTAATTTGTATTTAGCTAAATCCATTCCGAAAGTTAAATTCTTCACTGCAACAAGTTCATCAAGTTCAGTTAAAGATTTTTTACCAAAATTACGGAATTTCATTAGGTCATTTTTATTGAACGATACTAAATCACCAAGTGTATCAACTTCAGCCGCTTTCAAGCAATTTAATGCTCTTACAGATAAATCCATATCAACAAGCTTAGTTTTAAGCAATTGTCTCATATGCAATGACTCTTCATCATACGATTCTGTTTGTGCAATTTCGTCAGCCTCAAGTGTAATTCTTTCATCAGAAAACAACATGAAATGGTGAATTAAAACTTTAGCAGCTTCAGTAAGAGCATCTTTTGGATTAATAGATCCATCAGTTTTAATTTCAAAAACTAATTTTTCGTAATCTGTTTTTTGCTCTACACGGAAATTTTCGATTGCATATTTTACATTTTTTACCGGAGTAAAAATAGAATCTGTAAAAATCGTTCCAATTGCAGCATTTTGTTTTTTGTTCTCCTCAGCAGGAACGTATCCTCTACCTTTTTCGATTGTTAAATCGAAGTTCAATTTGATTTTAGAATCTAAATTACAGATAACAAGGTCTGGATTCAAAACTTGAAAACCTGAGATAAATTTTTGAAAATCACCTGCTGTTAATTGATCTTTACCAGAAACAGAAATAGTAACTGATTCATTATCGATATCTTCTATCTGACGTTTGAAACGTACTTGCTTTAGATTAAGGATAATTTCGGTAACATCTTCAACAACACCTGAAATAGTAGAAAACTCATGATCTACACCTTCGATACGAACAGATGTAATTGCATAACCTTCTAACGCTGAAAGCAAAACTCTTCTAAGTGCATTACCAACTGTCAATCCATAACCAGGTTCTAAAGGTCTAAATTCGAATTTACCTTCAAAATCGGTTGAATCGATCATGATAACTTTATCGGGCTTTTGAAAATTAAATATTGCCATAAATTTCGACTAAGTCAATTATTATTTGTTGTACAACTCTACGATTAATTGTTCTTTAATGTTTTCTGGAATTTGAAGTCTCGCAGGTACAGAAACAAAAGTTCCTTCTTTAAGATCATTGTTCCAAGTAATCCATTCATAAACATGACTTGAATTTGATAAAGAACGCTCGATAGCCTCTAAAGATTTAGATTTTTCACGAACTGCAACTTTATCACCAGGCTTAAGGTGGTAAGAAGGAATATTAACAACTTCACCGTTTACTGTAATGTGTCTGTGAGATACTATTTGACGAGCACCTCTTCTAGATGGAGCAATTCCCATTCTAAAAACAACATTATCTAATCTTGCTTCACATAGTTGTAATAAAACTTCACCAGTAACTCCTTTAGTAGCTGATGCTTTTTCGAATAAATTTCTGAATTGTTTTTCTAAAATTCCATAAGAATATTTAGCTTTTTGCTTTTCCATTAACTGAACAGCATACTCAGATTTTTTTCCTCTTTTTTTAGCCATCCCGTGTTGTCCAGGTGGGTAATTTCTTTTTTCGAAAGATTTATCATCTCCGAAGATTGCTTCGCCAAATTTACGGGCGATTCTTGTGCTAGGACCAGTATATCTTGCCATTTTGAATTGTTTAAGATTGAGATTATGAATTCAGGTCTTATCCTTCGATAATCTATTTTCAATCTAGGTTATACTATAAATTTTGAGTATTAAACTCTACGTCTTTTAGGAGGACGACATCCGTTGTGAGGCATTGGAGTAACGTCGATAATCTCAGTAACTTCAATTCCACCGTTATGAATAGAACGGATAGCAGACTCACGTCCGTTTCCTGGTCCTTTTACATAAACTTTTACTTTTTTAAGTCCAGCCTCAAGAGCTACTTTACTACAATCTTCTGCTGCCATTTGAGCTGCGTACGGAGTATTCTTTTTAGAACCTCTGAAACCCATTTTTCCAGCTGAAGACCAAGCAATAACTTCACCTTTCTTATTTGTCAAAGAAATAATAATATTGTTAAAAGTAGAAGAAACATGAGCTTCACCCGTTGATTCAACGATAACTTTACGTTTTTTTGCAGTTGCTTTAGCCATATTACTTATTATTTAGTTGCTTTTTTCTTGTTAGCAACAGTTTTTCTTTTTCCTTTTCTAGTTCTAGAGTTGTTTTTAGTTCTTTGACCTCTTAATGGAAGACCAGATCTATGACGAATTCCTCTATAACAACCAATATCCATTAAACGTTTGATGTTTAAAGAAACTTCAGAACGTAACTCTCCTTCAATTTTGTAAAATGAAACAGCATCACGAATCGCTCCGATCTCGTCATCATTCCAATCTTGAACTTTTTTATCTTGGCTAACTTGAGCTTTCTCTAAAATCTCAATAGCTCTACTTTTTCCTAATCCGAAGATGTAGGTAAGTGCTATAACACCTCTCTTGTTTTTTGGGATATCTACCCCTGCTATTCTTGCCATAATTATCCTTGTCTTTGTTTAAATCTAGGATTCTTTTTGTTTATCACGTACAATCTTCCTTTTCTACGCACGATAATGCACTCGGCACTTCTCTTTTTTACTGATGCTCTAACTTTCATAGTGAATATCCTTTAATATCGATAAGTAATTCTTGCTTTTGACAAATCGTAAGGACTCATTTCTAGTTTCACTTTATCACCAGGTAATAACTTGATATAATGCATACGCATTTTTCCAGAAATATGAGCAATTACAATATGTCCATTTTCTAACTCCACACGGAACATCGCATTAGATAATGCTTCAATGATTGATCCGTCTTGTTCTATTGCTGATTGTTTTGCCATAAATATATTAAGCTACTGCTTTTCTATTTTTACCAGTCTTCATTAAACCATCATAATGTTTGTTTAACAAGTATGAATTGATTTGTTGAATAGTATCTATCGCAACTCCAACCATAATTATTAATGAGGTACCTCCAAAAAACATTGCCCAAGATTGTTGTACATCCATAATACTTACAACAATAGCTGGGAACACAGCAATTAAAGCAAGGAATAAAGATCCTGGGAAAGTTATTAAAGACATCACTTTATCAAGAAATTCAGAAGTTTCAGCTCCAGGACGAACTCCAGGAATAAAACCACCACTTCTTTTTAAATCATCAGCCATTTTGTTAGTAGGTACAGTGATCGCAGTATAAAAGAATGTAAATACAATAATTAAAGTTGCAAAAACAAAATTATACCAGAAACCAAACATATTACTAAATGCACCAACAATAGATTGTGATGTGTCTGATTTAGACAATCCAGCTACTGCTGCAGGGATAAACATAATTGCCTGAGCAAAAATGATAGGCATAACTCCAGAAGCATTAAGCTTAAGAGGAATCCATTGTCTGTTACCACCTGCTAAATCTTGCTCATAATCTCCAGTTGTAGTACGACGAGCGTATTGAACCGGGATTCTACGTACTGCCATTGTAAGCAATACACAAGAAATGATTACCAATAACCACACAATAATTTCAATAACTAACAACATTGGACCTCCATTGTTATTGGTAACTCTCGTAGTAAACTCTTGAATAAAAGCTTGAGGTAAACGAGCTAGGATACCAACCATAATTAATAATGAAATTCCGTTTCCAATACCTTTATCTGTAATTTTTTCCCCAAGCCACATAGCAAAAATTGTACCAGTAACTAAGATGATAACAGAAGAGAACAAAAATTCAGGTGAATTAAATCCTAGTAAGAATGCACTTCCAGGTAACGTTCTGTATAAATTATAGATATAAGTTGGACCTTGAACCAGTGTAATAGCTATAGTCAACCAACGAGTGATTTGGTTAATCTTTTTTCTACCACTCTCTCCATCGTTTTGAAGTTTTTGCAAATAAGGAATCGCAATTCCCATTAACTGAACAACAATAGATGCAGAAATATAAGGCATAATACCTAAAGCAAAAACTGAAGCTTTAGAGAAAGCACCTCCTGTAAACATGTCTAGGATAGATCCTAAACCATTTTTAGTTTGTCCCGCTAAACCTGTTAATTGAGTTGCGTCAATTCCAGGCAGCGTTACATGTGCACCAAAACGATATACCAAAAGTAATCCTAATGTAATTAAGATTCTGTTTTTCAGTTCTTCGATTTTCCAAACATTACTTATTGATTCAATAAATTTCTTCATCTTAATAGATAAGTTATATAGTTACAGCTTCTCCACCAGCAGCTTCAATAGCAGCTTTTGCAGTAGCAGTAAATTTGTGGGCAGTTACTTTTAATTTTGCTTTCAATTCTCCTCTACCTAAAATCTTAACGATTTCATTTTTGGTAGCTAGACGATTTGCTACGAAATCTGTCATAGAAACAGAATCAGTAATCACACCATTGTCTACTAATAATTGAAGCGTATCTAAATTAACACCTTCGTATTCTTTACGATTGATGTTTGTGAAACCAAACTTAGGTACACGTCTTTGAAGTGGCATTTGTCCTCCCTCAAAACCAATCTTTTTAGAATAACCAGAACGAGATTTTGCTCCTTTGTGACCTCTTGCAGAAGTACCACCTTTTCCAGAACCTTCTCCTCTACCTAATCTTTTATTTTGATTGTGCGTTGACCCTTCAGCTGGTTGTAAGTTACTTAAATTCATAACAGTATTTGTTATTTAGCTTCTTCAACAGAAACTAAGTGTTTAACTTTGTTTATCATACCAAGGATAGCAGGGTTTGAATCATGCTCTACAACTTGTCCCATTTTACGTAGACCTAAAGCTTCTAATCCTCTTTTTTGAGAAAGAGGGCAGTTGATTTTGCTTCTTACTTGTTTTACTAATAATTTAGCCATAATTTCCTTGAATTAACCTTTAAAAACTTTTTCTAAAGAAACACCTCTTTGTTTTGCAACAGTGTGAGCGCTTCTCATTTGTAATAAAGCATCAAAAGTTGCCTTAACTACGTTATGAGGATTTGATGATCCTTGAGATTTAGATAATACGTCGTGAATACCTACTGATTCAAGAACTGAACGAACAGCTCCACCAGCAATAACTCCTGTACCATGAGAAGCAGGAATTAAGAATACACGCGCACCACCAAATTTACCTTTTTGTTCGTGAGGAACAGATTGTCCATTCAAAGGAATTTTTACTAAATTTTTCTTAGCATCTTCTACTGCTTTCGCAATTGCTTCAGAAACGTCTTTAGATTTTCCTAATCCGTGACCAACTACTCCGTTTTCATCACCTACAACTACAATAGCAGAAAAACCGAAAGCTCTACCACCTTTTGTAACTTTAGTAACACGATTAACACTTACCAGACGATCTTTAAGTTCAAGACCACTTGGTTTTACCAATTCTACATTTTTGTATTTAGACATAATATATTAGAATTTAAGTCCAGCCGCTCTTGCGCCTTCTGCTAATGATTTAATACGACCGTGATACAAATAACCACCTCTATCAAAAGTGATTGTTTCGATCCCAGCTTTTAACGCTTTCTCTGCAACTAGTTTTCCAACAGCAGCAGCTACTTCAACGTTAGTACCTTTTCCTATTTCTTTTTCTCTTGAAGATGCAGCTAAAATAGTAACTCCATTTACATCATCAATAAGTTGAGCGTAAATTTCTTTGTTACTTCTAAATACAGATAGTCTTGGGTTAGCAGCAGTACCACTAATCGATTTTCTAATTCTGAATCTAATTCTCTGTCTTCTATCAGATTTTGTTAATGACATAATCTTATTTTTTAAGCTGATTTACCTGCTTTTCTTCTTAATACTTCACCCACAAATTTAACACCTTTTCCTTTGTATGGCTCAGGCTTACGGAAACCTCTGATTTTCGCAGCAACCTGTCCTAAAAGTTGTTTATCAAATGATGTTAATTTTACGATTGGGTTCTTACCTTTTTCAGATATTGTTTCTAAAGATACTTCTGGAGCAATTTCTAAAACAATATTGTGAGAATATCCAAGAGCTAAATCTAATTTTTGACCTTGGTTTGAAGCTCTATAACCAACTCCAACTAATTCTAGTTCTTTTGTGAAACCTTCAGAAACACCTACAATCATATTATTGATCAAAGATCTAAATAATCCGTGTTTTGCTCTGTGGTCTTTATGATCAGACGATCTTTCAACTAAAACTTGATCGCCTTCAACAGTTACATTAACGTCCGAAAACTCCTGAACTAATTGACCTTTTTTTCCTTTTACTGTAATAATACCGTCTTTAACTTCTACAGTTACACCAGCAGGGATTACAATTGGGCTTTTACCTATTCTTGACATCTTATCTAGTGTTTAAAATTAGTATACGTAACAAATTACTTCACCACCTACATTTAATTGTTTTGCTTGTTTTCCAGTCATAAGACCTTTTGAAGTAGAAACAATAGCAATTCCTAATCCGTTAAGGATTCTCGGTAATTTGGCAGCACCAGCATACTTACGTAAACCTGGTTTACTAATTCTTTGGATATCTTTAATTACAGGCTCTTTAGTATCTTTATCGTACTTTAAAGCAATTTTGATAGAACCTTGAACAGTGTTCGTTTCAAATTTGTAACTTAAGATATAACCTTGATCAAATAAGATCTTAGTTATTTCTTTTTTAAGATTAGAAGCTGGAATTTCAACAACTTTGTGGTTTGCAGCCACAGCGTTACGAACTCTAGTCAAATAATCTGCAATAGGATCTGTATACATATGTATTTGATTGCGATTATGGTTTTCAGGAAGCACTCTGCCTCCTGAACCTTTAATCAATTTATAAACTTTTTTAAATTACCAGCTGGCTTTTTTAACACCTGGAATTAATCCATTGTTAGCCATTTCACGGAAAGTTACACGTGAAATACCGAATTGACGGATATAACCTCTTGGTCTTCCAGTCAATTTACAACGGTTGTGCAAACGAACAGGTGAAGCGTTTTTTGGTAATCTTTGTAAACCTTCATAGTCTCCAGCTTCTAATAAAGCTTTTCTCTTTTCAGCATACTTAGCTACCGTTTTTTCTCTTTTCACCTCACGGGCTTTCATTGATTCTTTAGCCATATCTTAATTCTTTTTAAAAGGTAATCCTAATTCAGCCAATAATGACTTTGCTTCCTTGTCTGTTTTTGCAGTAGTAACAAATGTAATATCCATTCCTGAGATTTTGTTTACTTTGTCAATATCAATTTCTGGGAAAATGATTTGCTCCAAAACTCCAAGATTGTAGTTACCTCTTCCATCGAAACCAGTAGCTTTGATACCACTAAAATCTCTAACGCGCGGTAAAGCAGAAGTAATAAGTCTATCTAAAAACTCATACATTCTTTCACCACGTAAAGTAACTTTTGCTCCAATAGGCATCCCTTTTCTCAATTTGAATGACGCAACGTCTTTCTTTGAAATTGTAGATACTGCTTTTTGTCCAGTGATCTTTGTTAACTCATCAACCGCATAGTCAATAAGTTTTTTATCAGATACAGCTGCACCAACTCCACGGCTCAAAACGATTTTTTCAAGTTTTGGAACTTGCATAACGTTTGTATATCCGAACTCTTCTTTAAGAGCAGAGATTACTCTACTCTTATATTCTTCTTTTAGTCTAGGTGTATATGCCATTACTATAGTACTTGATTAGATTTTTTTGAAAATCTTACTTTCTTATCTCCTTCTACTCTAATACCTACTCTAGTTGTTTCCTTAGTTTTAGGATCAATTAGAGAAATGTTAGAAATTTGAATAGAAGCCTCTTTCTTAACGATACCACCTTGAGGGTTTTTAGCACTTGGTTTTGTATGTTTTGAAACCAGGTTTACACCTTCAACTATCGCTTTATTTTTCTCACGGTAAACACGTAAAACTTTACCTTCAGCTCCTTTATGGTCTCCAGCAATAACTCTTACGATATCTCCTGATTTTATTTTTAGCTTTATCATCTTAAAACGAATTAAAGCACTTCTGGTGCTAATGATACAATTTTCATGAATTGTTTTTCACGAAGTTCTCTTGCTACCGGACCAAAAACACGAGTTCCTCTCATTTCCCCTGCAGCATTCAAAAGAACACATGCATTGTCATCGAAACGGATATAAGAACCATCAGCTCTTCTCACTTCTTTTTTGGTACGTACAACAACTGCAGTTGAAACAGCTCCTTTTTTCACGTTACCGTTTGGAGTTGCATCTTTAATAGATACTACAATCTTGTCACCAACAGAGGCATACCTTCTTTTGGTACCTCCTAAAACACGGATAGTTAAAACTTCTTTTGCTCCCGTGTTATCTGCTACTTTTAGTCTTGATTCCTGTTGTACCATAATTATTTAGCTCTTTCTAAGATTTCAACTAATCTCCAACATTTTGTTTTACTTAAAGGACGCGTTTCGCTAATTCTTACAGTATCTCCAATGTTACAGTCGTTTGTTTCGTCGTGTGCAACATATTTCTTAGTTTTCAACACGAACTTACCGTATAATGGGTGTTTTACTTTTCTTACTTCAGCAATAACAATAGATTTATCCATTTTATTTGAAGTAACAACACCTATTCTTTCTTTTCTTAAATTTCTTTTTTCTTCCATCTTTCAGCAGAATACAATTATTGTAACTCTCTTTTAGTTAACTCTGTAGCCAATCTTGCAACTGTTCTTCTAACGCTTCTAATTTGAAGTGGGTTAGCAATTGGAGATATAGCGTGAGCCATTTTTAGGTCAGCATATACTTTCTTAGTTTGACTAAGCTTTTCTTGCAACTCCGCTGCAGAAAGATCTTTTATTTCTGATTGTTTCATAATAAATATAAATTATGCTTCGAAATCTCTAGCAACGACGAATTTAGTTTTTACTGGAAGTTTCTGAGCTGCAAGACGTAAAGCCTCTTTTGCAACTGATAATGGAACTCCTCCAACTTCAAACATAATTCTTCCTGGTTTAACAACAGCAGCCCAATACTCAACTGCTCCTTTACCTTTACCCATACGTACTTCAAGAGGTTTCTTAGTGATAGGTTTGTCTGGAAATATTTTAATCCATAATTGTCCCTCTCTCTTCATGTAACGAGTTGCAGCGATACGTGCAGCTTCGATTTGACGAGAAGTTAAGAACATTCCATCTTCATGTACAGATTTAATACCAAACATTCCATTTGAAAGTTCATGCCCTCTTTGAGAGTTACCTTTCATTTTACCTTTTTGTACCTTACGGTATTTTGTTCTTTTAGGCTGTAACATTTTTCTTTAGTTTAAAAATTTACTTTCTTTTACGAGCGTCTGGTTTTCCACCTTTATTAAAGTTAGATTTACCTCTAGGGGCATCTCCACCTTTACCACCGCCAGTACCAGATTGTTTTTTATCCATTCCAGCAAGTGGAGAAAGATCTCTCTTTCCATAAACTTCACCTTTCATGATCCATACTTTGATACCCATTCTACCGTAAGTAGTGTGAGCTTCAGCCAAAGCATAATCAATATCAGCTCTGAAAGTTGATAGAGGAATTCTACCTTCTTTGAAACCTTCTGAACGTGCCATTTCAGCACCATTCAAACGACCAGAAATCAAAACTTTAATACCTTCTGCATTCATACGCATAGAAGCTGCAATAGCCATCTTAATTGCACGTCTGTAAGAGATACGGCTTTCGATTTGACGAGCGATGCTTGTCGCCACAAGATAAGCATCTAACTCAGGTCTTTTAATTTCAAAGATGTTAATTTGAACCTCTTTGTCAGTAACTTTCTTAAGTTCTTCTTTTAACTTGTCTACCTCTTGTCCGCCTTTTCCGATAATGATACCAGGTCTAGCAGTAGTGATAGTAACGGTTACAAGTTTCAAAGTTCTCTCGATGATTACTTTTGATACACTAGCTTTTGATAAACGAGCGTGGATATACTTTCTGATTTTGTGATCTTCGGCAAGTTTATCTCCGTAATCATTTCCACCATACCAGTTTGAGTCCCACCCTCTGATGATACCAAGTCTATTTCCAATTGGATTTGTCTTTTGTCCCATGCTGCTTAAGAATTGCTTTGTGTGTTATTGATAGCTCCAAGCACGATTGTAACGTGGTTAGAACGTTTTCTTATTCTGTGTGCACGACCTTGTGGAGCTGGACGAAGTCTTTTCAACATCATTCCACCATCTACTCTGATCTCTTTAACAAATAATCCAGCTTCTTCTAAATTACCTTCACTATTTTTTTGCTCCCAGTTGTTGATTGCAGATAATAATAGTTTTTCTAATTTTCTTGAAGCTTCTTTAGAACTGAATCTTAAAATGTTAAGTGCTCTTTCTACCTTCTGACCTCTTACCAAGTCCGCTACTAAGCGCATTTTTCTAGGTGAAGTAGGGCAGTTATTCAATTTTGCGAAAGCAATAGACTTATTAGCCTCTTTTCTCGCATCTGCTGTTTCTCTTTTACGAACTCCCATTGCTTCTTATTTTTTACCTTTATTTTTTGCTCCAGCATGACCTCTAAAAGATCTAGTTGGTGAAAACTCTCCTAATTTGTGACCTACCATGTTTTCTGTTACGTAAACTGGTACAAATTGACGACCGTTATGAACTGCGATAGTTTGTCCAACGAAATCCGGAGTAATCATAGAAGCTCTAGACCAAGTCTTTACTACACTATTTTTACCACTTTCTACGTTTTCCTGAACTTTCTTGTCTAATTTATAATGAACGAAAGGTCCTTTTTTTAATGAACGTGCCATATCTTATTATTTCTTTCTACGTTCTACGATATACTTGTTACTCGGGTTTTTCTTAGAACGAGTTCTGTAACCTTTAGCTGGCAATCCGTTTCTTGAACGTGGGTGCCCTCCAGAAGAACGTCCTTCACCACCTCCCATAGGGTGATCAACTGGGTTCATCGCTACTGGTCTAGTTCTAGGTCTTCTTCCTAACCATCTTGTTCTACCTGCTTTTCCAGATACAACTAATTGGTGGTCAGAATTAGAAACAGCTCCAATTGTAGCCGAACAAGTTAACAAGATTAATCTTGTTTCACCAGATGGCATTTTAATTGTTGCGTATTTCCCGTCTCTTGCCATTAACTGAGCAAAAGTTCCAGCTGAACGAGCAATAACCGCTCCTTGTCCTGGACGTAACTCAATACAAGATATAACAGTTCCAAGAGGAATTCTGCTTAAAGGTAATGTATTACCAATTTCAGGTTGAGATTCTGGACCAGAAACTAATTTCTGTCCAACTTTCAATCCGTTTTGAGCAATTACATAAGTTTTCTCTCCATCAGCATAAGCTAATAAAGCGATAAATGCAGTACGATTTGGATCGTATTCGATTGATTTCACTGTAGCTGGAATTCCATCTTTAGTTCTTTTGAAATCAATAATACGATATCTCTGCTTGTGACCACCACCCGTGTAACGCATGGTCATCTTTCCTTGACTATTTCTACCTCCAGAGTTTTTTATCGGCGCTATCAAAGAGCGTTCCGGCTTATCAGTTGTAATGGCGTCATAACCATTCACAACTCTAAATCGCTGACCTGGGGTAATAGGTTTTAATTTTCTTACTGACATTTTTCTATCTTAGATATTGTTGTAAAAATCAATTGTTTCTCCTTCTTGTACTTGAACAATTGCCTTTTTAATTGCATTTGTCTTTCCACTGATTAAACCACTTTTAGTGTATTTAGTAGATCTATCTGGTCTCACATTCATTGTGTTAACTGAAACGATAGTTACTCCATAAGCAGCCTCAACAGCTTTCTTAATTTGAACTTTGTTAGCTTTTTTGTCAACAACGAATCCGAAGCGGTTTAGAACTTCACTTTCTTTGGTTACTTTTTCTGTTACTATAGGTCTAATTATGATACTCATACTCCTATTATTTGCTTAAATTTTCTTCGATTAACTCCAAAGAACCTTCTAAAAGCACTAAATTATTAGTGTTTAAAATAGCGTAAGTGCTTAATTCTGAGCTAGTTACGACATTAGAAGCCTTTAAATTGCGTGACGACAAATATACATTTTTATTTGACTCTCCCAACACAAATAGAGATTTTTTATTTTCTAACCCTAAAGCTTTCAAAACGTTAATGAAATTTTTAGTGTTTGGCGCATCAAAATTAAAGTCTTCAACAACGATAATATTTGATTCTTTTGCTTTGATTGAGAAAGCAGATTTTCTCGCCAATCTTTTTAAACCTTTATTCAATTTGAATGAATAACTTCTTGGTCTTGGTCCGAAAATTGTTCCACCACCTTTAAACAATGGATTTTTGATACTTCCCGCACGAGCTGTACCAGTTCCTTTTTGTTTTTTAATCTTACGTGTACTTCCTGTCACTTCAGCTCTTTCTTTAGCTTTGTGAGTTCCTTGTCTTTGATTAGCAAGATATTGCTTAACATCAAGGTATACAGCGTGATTGTTTGGTTCAATTGCGAATACTGAATCAGAAAGTTGAACTTTTCTTCCAGTATCTTTTCCGTTGAAATCTAATACTTTTACTTCCATTACTTCTGAATGATTACATAAGAGTTTTTATGTCCAGGAACACATCCTTTAATAACAAGCAGGTTCTTTTCAGCAACTACTTTTAAAACTCTAAGGTTTTGAACTTTTACATTATCTCCTCCCATTCTTCCAGCCATACGCATTCCTTTGAATACTCTAGATGGATATGAAGAAGCTCCCACAGAACCTGGCGCTCTTAAACGGTTGTGTTGACCGTGAGTTGCTTGTCCAACACCACCAAATCCGTGACGTTTAACAACCCCTTGAAAACCTTTACCTTTAGATACACCTTGTACATCTACAAATTCTCCTTCAGCAAAAATAGAAACATCGATAAGATCTCCTAATTTTTGTTCAGTTGCAAAATCTTGAAATTCAACGACTTTTTTCTTAGCAACAGTTCCAGCTTTTTTAAAGTGACCTAAAGCCGCTTTAGTGGAATGTTTCTCGTTTTTGTCATCGAAACCAAGTTGCAACGCTTCGTACCCGTCAACACCTTTGGTTCTGACTTGGGTAACAACACACGGCCCAGCTTCGATTACTGTACAAGGAATGTTTTTCCCGTTTTCATCAAAAATGCTAGTCATGCCGATTTTTTTACCAATTAACCCAGACATAAATATTAATTATTAATTACTAAAATTCCCTTCAATTTGAAAATAACAGAAATTTCCAAACAGGGAGTGCAAAAGTATACATTAAAATTGAATATACCAAACAGTTACAAAAATTAAATCGCTCATAATCAAAATCCAACGATCAAACCCACTATTAGCAATAAGCCATATGTGTAAAAAATATTTTTTCTCCACTTAACTGACAGATATATTATTCTTAACAATTACTTCGTCTACTAAAGAAAAAACCTCTTCACCAATATAAAACAGCATACATTTTAAACAAAATCATAACAATTCATTTCTTTTAGTAAATTCATGATACTCATACACAAACTCTATACAAACAAAAAAGCGAGACATTTCTGTCCCGCTTTTATATATAAAATATAATAAAAAAAATTATACTTTTATTTCTACTTCAACTCCACTTGGCAATTCAAGCTTCATTAAAGCATCAATAGTTTTAGATGAAGATGAATAAATATCAATCAATCTCTTGTATGACATTACTTCAAATTGCTCTCTCGCTTTTTTGTTAACGTGCGGAGAACGCAACACAGTGAAAAGTTTTTTGTGAGTTGGTAACGGAATTGGACCTGTTACAACTGCTCCAGTAGTTTTTACTGTTTTTACGATCTTTTCAGCAGATTTATCTACCAACATGTGATCGTAAGATTTTAGTTTTATTCTGATTTTTTGACTCATTTTCTTAAAATTAAGCGTTACCTTTTGCTTTTTTGATTACCTCTTCTGAAATATTAGAAGGCGTTTCTGCATAGTGAGAAAACTCCATTGTTGAAGTAGCTCTACCAGAAGATAATGTCCTTAATGTAGTTACATATCCAAACATTTCTGATAAAGGCACATCAGCCTTAATAGTTTTAGCACCATTTCTATCACCCATATCATTAACCTGACCTCTACGACGGTTCAAGTCACCTACGATATCACCCATGTTTTCTTCTGGAGTAATAACCTCGATTTTCATGATTGGCTCAAGAATAACAGCTCCAGCAGCACGTCCTGATTCTTTATAACCCATTCTTGCAGCTAACTCAAAAGATAATGCATCAGAATCCACAGGGTGGAAAGATCCATCAGTTAAAGTTACTTTTAAACTATCCACAGCATATCCTGCTAATGGACCAGTTTTCATAGCCTCTCTAAATCCTTTTTCAACAGCAGGGATATATTCTTTAGGAACGTTACCACCTTTTACAGCATTGATAAATTGTAATCCAACCGGAACTTTACCATCAACTTCATCAGCAGGCTCGATTGTAAATACGATATCACCGAATTTACCACGACCTCCAGATTGTTTCTTGTAAGTCTCTCTATGTGTTGCAGATCTTGTAAACGCTTCTTTATACTCAACTTGAGGCTCACCTTGGTTTACTTCAACTTTAAATTCACGTTTCATACGATCTACTAAGATATCTAAGTGAAGCTCACCCATACCTGAAATAATAGTCTGCCCAGAAGCCTCATCAGTTCTAACTGTAAATGTTGGATCTTCTTCAGCTAATTTAGCTAAAGCCATACCCATTTTATCAACATCAGCTTTTGTTTTTGGTTCAATAGCAATACCAATTACAGGATCAGGGAATTTCATAGATTCCAAGATAATTGGATTCTTTTCATCACAAAGAGTATCTCCTGTTTTAATATCTTTAAATCCAACAGCAGCACCAATATCTCCAGCTTCAATAAATTCGATTGGATTTTGTTTATTAGCGTGCATTTGGTAAATACGAGAAATTCTTTCTTTATTACCAGAACGAGTATTTAAAACATAAGAACCAGCATCTAAACGTCCAGAATATGCACGGAAGAAAGCTAAACGCCCAACGAATGGGTCAGTAGCAATTTTAAATGCCAAAGCAGCAAACGGCTCTTTAACATCTGGCTTACGTAAAATTTTCGTTTGATCTTCTTCTAATAAATCAGCATCATCAGGATGAATTCCTTCAATACCTTCTTTATCTAAAGGAGATGGTAAATATTTACAAACCGCATCCAACATAAACTGAACACCTTTGTTTTTGAAAGATGAACCAGCAAGCATTGGAATAATAGCCATATCAATAGTAGCAGCTCTTAATGCATTGTTGATTTCTTCCTCTGTAATAGAGTTTTCATCTTCCATATATTTATCTAAAAGATTTTCATCATAAGTTGCAATCTCTTCGATAAGAATAGAACGGTAATGCTTAACATCATCAATCATATCCGCTGGGATATCAACGATATCAAAAGTAGCACCTTGAGTTTCATCATGCCATACAATAGCTTGATTTTTCACTAAGTCAACAATACCTTTAAAATCAGCTTCATCACCAATAGGCAAAGTAATTGCAACCGCATTCGATTTCAACATATCTTTAACCTGTCCGCATACAGCTAAAAAGTTAGCACCTTGACGGTCCATTTTATTCACGAATCCCATACGAGGAACCCTATATTGATCAGCAAGTCTCCAGTTAGTTTCTGATTGAGGCTCAACACCATCAACAGCACTAAATAAGAAAACCAAACCATCAAGTACACGTAAAGAACGGTTTACCTCTACAGTAAAGTCAACGTGTCCAGGAGTATCAATAATATTAAAGTGGTAAGGCAATGATTCTGGAAGCGCTTTACCTTGCTCTGTTGGAAAATTCCAAGTACAAGTTGTAGCAGCAGAAGTAATTGTAATACCTCTTTCCTGCTCTTGTGCCATCCAGTCCATTGTTGCAGCACCATCGTGTACCTCACCAATTTTGTGTGACTTTCCAGTATAAAAAAGAATACGCTCAGTAGTTGTTGTTTTACCAGCATCAATGTGAGCAGCAATTCCGATATTTCTTGTATATTTTAAATCTCTAGCCATTTCTTACGAATTAAAATCTAAAGTGAGAGAATGCTTTGTTAGCCTCTGCCATTTTGTGAGTATCCATTCTTTTCTTAACCGCAGCACCTTCTTCTTTAGCAGCAGCTAAACATTCTGACGCTAAACGTTGTGCCATAGATTTTTCGTTTCTTCTTCTAGAATAAAGTATTAACCACTTCATTGCCATAGAAATTTTTCTGTCTGGACGAATCTGCATTGGAATTTGGAATGTAGCTCCACCAACTCTACGGCTACGTACTTCTACGTGAGGCATAACGTTTGTTAAAGCATCTTTCCAGATCTCTAATGAAGTTTTCTCATCATTTTGCTTTTTAGTTTCAATGATATCAATTGCATCATAAAATACTTTGAAAGCTGTAGATTTCTTACCATCCCACATTAAGTTGTTTACAAAACGCGTTACCAATTGGTCGTTAAACCTTGGATCCGGTAAAAGTGGTCTTTTCTTTGCCGCTCTTTTTCTCATGTCTTTTTCTTAAAAGTTTTAAATTACTTTTTTGCTTCTTTTGGGCGTTTAGCACCGTACTTAGATCTTCTTTGCGTTCTTCCTGCAACTCCTGACGTGTCAAGCGCTCCACGAACGATATGATATCTAACACCTGGTAAATCTTTTACCCTTCCGCCTCTAACTAATACTATCGAGTGCTCTTGTAGATTGTGTCCTTCTCCAGGAATGTAAGCATTCACCTCATTACCATTTGTCAAACGTACACGCGCAACTTTACGCATTGCAGAGTTTGGTTTTTTTGGTGTAGTAGTGTAAACACGCGTACAAACCCCTCTTCTTTGAGGACAAGAATCTAAAGCAACCGATTTACTCTTCTTAGTTATCTGAGTTCTTCCTGTTCTTACTAATTGTTGAATTGTTGGCATAATTAATACTAAAAATTATTATGTTTATTAAATTCCCGCTTTTTACGGGGTTGCAAATGTATAAAATAATTTTCACTATACAAACGTTAATCTATTAATTTTCAACAACATTATTTATTAGTATGTTTTTACAAACAAACAATAGATATTTGCATATACCTTAATTAAATAAAACATTTTCTCTTGAAACAGTTTTTTAATACATTGTTTTTTTTACTTATAAGCTTTTCTGCCTATACTCAAACCTTTTATCTAAAAATAAATGGATTAAATGATGTTGAAAATAAAATTATTGACTCCTTAAACTATAACAAAACCCATCCCAATATCAAATCTTTATTTAACGAAATAAAAAACACTTCCGGTAAACTTTCAAAAAAAGGCTTTCTAGATAATAAAACACTAGAAAACAACAAAATAAACGATAGCACATATACTGTACTTTTCAGTCTAAAAAACCAAATAAAAAGTATACATATATATATAGGTATAAATAATCATTTTTTTGACCCTCATAAAAACCAAAATGATTCCATAATTCTCCCTTATACTGAAATTGAAAATTATTTAAATACCAAAATAATCCAAACCGAAAAAGAAGGTTTTGCACTGAGCAAAATTAAACTCGAAAATATTCGAAGAAAGAATTTGACAATTTATGCCGACTTAAATTTTAAATCCGAAAAAAAACGCAATGTAAATTCAATTATCTTAAATTATGCAAATAGCAATTCTGGCGACTTTTTCCCTAAAGGCCATTTAAAGCAGCTTAATAAAAAATACCTGAACAAAACATTTAATCAGGAAATCACAAAACAGCTTTACGAAGACATTAATAATTTCGAGTTTGTTTCTCAAACAAAATATCCCGAAATACTTTTTACAAATGAATCTACCAAAATCTATACTTACATAGAAAAAAGAAAAGCAAACACTTTTGACGGTTTTATTGGATTTTCAAATGACGAAAACAAAAAAGTAACGCTTAATGGATATCTTGATGTTCAATTAATCAACACACTGCATGCCGGAGAGCAATTTTCATTATACTGGAAAAGCGATGGAAACCAACAAAAGACTTTCAGCACCAAACTCGAAATTCCATATATATTCAAATCATCACTCGGAATAAAGGCCCAATTAAACATATTCAAACAAGACAGTACTTTTCAAAACACAAAAACAGCTATCGATTTAGGGTATTACATTAATTACAATTCCAAAGTGTATCTCGGATATCAAGCTACAGAATCAAGCGATATCCAAAACACAAATAACTCAACCATTAGCGATTTTGACAATTCGTATTTCACATCAACTTACGAATATAAAAAAACAGACTACAACAATTACCTTATGCCCAAAAAAGCATTTTTAAATTTAGCAGCTGGTTATGGAAAAAGGAACACAAATAATGATTTAGAAACAGCAGGATCCAGTAAACAATTTTACACAAATTTAAATGCCGGATATAATTTTGAACTTAACAACAAAAACTATATTAACATAAATTCACAAAATTTTTACCTGCATAGCAAAAACTATATTTCAAACGAATTATTCAGATTTGGCGGAATCAGGTCAATAAGAGGTTTTTTAGAAAATAGTCTCCAGGCAAATTTCACAGCCTCCATTCTTACAGAGTACCGATATATTGTTTCTTCAAATCTCTACATTAATTCGATCTTGGATTATGGAATATACCAAGACCTGACAAGCGTTACAGACCCTAACAAAATAAAAAAATTAATAGGAATTGGAATTGGAACCTCAATACAAACACCAAACGGATTAATAAATATTAATCTCACAAACGGAGCAAACAAAACACAGGAATTACAATTATATAACACTATCATAAACATATGTTATAATGTTAAATTTTGACCTTTAACGAAAAAAAAAAATATTTTACTAGGAAAGTTAACAAATTATTAAGAGTTTTGCGATACTAATTCAAAATATTTAAAAATGAAACTAAAGTTCAATGGATTCTTAGTACTTTTATTAGTACTAGTTGCGCAACTTTCTTTTGCGCAAGAAAGAGCTGTTTCGGGAACAGTTTCTGATAATGCAGGAATGCCTTTACCAGGTGTTAGTGTATTAGTTAAAGGAACAAAAGCCGGAACACAAACCGATTTTGATGGTAAATACTCTATCAAAGCATCATCAAGCCAAATTTTGGTATTTAGCTACATTGGGATGAAAACCCAAGAAATAGCTGCAACTTCATCAACAGTTAACGTAAGTTTAGCTGGAGATGCGCAAGAACTTGAAAGCGTTGTTGTAACAACAGCTTTAGGTGTAAAAAGAGAGAAAAAATCTCTTGGTTACGCTACACAAGAGGTTAAAGGAGGAGATTTAAGAAATGGTACATCTAGTGGTAACTTCTTAAACGAACTTTCTGGAAAAGTTGCGGGTGTTAACATTACAAGAAACACAAACTTTGGTGGATCTACTAGTGCAATATCTCGTGGGGTTAAAGCAATAGGTCAAAGTAATGAAATGTTAATCGTTATTGATGGTATGCCTATCAACAATGGAAACAATACAAATGATGGATTAACTACTCAGTCTTCAGGAGCAAGAGGATACGATTATGGTAATAATGGTATGGACATCAACCCAGAAGACATCGAAAGTGTTAACGTTTTAAAAGGTGCTGCTGCATCTGCATTATACGGTTATTTAGCTGGTAATGGGGTTTTAATGATTACTACTAAAAAAGGTAAAGCTAAAAAAGGATTAGGAATTACAGTTTCATCTGAAGTAGTAACAGGTTCTCCAGACAAAAGCACATTCGTAAAATATCAAAAAGAATACGGGGCAGGTTATGGAGCTTCTTTCGGTGAGCAGGATATTGACGGTGATGGTACTCCAGATCTAGTTGTTGCAATGGGAGATGATGCTTCTGTTGGAGATAGATTTGACCCATCATTAAATGTTTACCAATGGGATGCTTTCTCTGCTTACCCAGGAAATGCTAACTATGGAAAAGCTACACCTTGGAAAGCTGCAGCAAATGATCCAAATTCATTCTTCCAAAATTCACTTTCATTAGTAAACAGTATCGCATTTGAAGATGGTAACGAAAAAACAAACGTTGTTTTTAATTACACAAATACAAACCAAACTGGTACGTTAATCAACAGTGAATTAAGAAAAAACAACTTCAGTTTAAAATTAAATCACCAGTTTACTGACAGATTATCTCTTAGCACTTTCGCTAACTTCTCTGCTCAACAAACTACAGGTAGAAACATGACTGGATACAGCGACAATATCGTTTCTGGTTTCCGTCAATGGTGGCAAACTAACGTTGACATCAAACAACTTGAACAGGCTTACAACAATTCAGGTGAGCAAAATATTACTTGGAATAGAAAATCTCCAGAAAATGGAGCTCCAGCTTACTGGAATAACCCATATTTTGAGCGTTACAAAAACTACCAAAATGATAGAAGAAATCGTTTTATTGGTTATGCTAACTTGACATACAAAATTGCTGACTGGCTTTCTGCAACAGGAAAAATCTCAACAGATACTTATGATGAGTTACGTGAAGAAAGAGTTGCTGTAGGTTCTGTAGCAAAAACTTTTGGTATCAATGCTCTTGACGAAACTTCAGGTTACCAACGTTATAATGGTAACTTCTCTGAACAAAACTATGATTTACTTCTTAACTTCAAACATAACTTTGGAGAAGACATTAGTTTAACTGGAGTAGCTGGGGGTACAATAAGAAACACTTATTTCAACCAAATTACAGCTTCTACTCAAGGAGGTTTAATTATTCCTGGAATTTACAGCTTATCAAATTCACGTGCTGCAAGTCCATATCCGTATGAAAGAGAAACAAGAACATCTGTAAACAGTTACTATGCTTCTGCTTCTTTAGGATATGTAGACACTTACTTTATTGATGCAACTGCACGTAGAGATGCTTTCTCAAATCTTCCTGCAGATGACAATACTTTAACTAGTTATTCAGTTTCTGGTAGCTGGGTATTCTCTAAAAACTTAAACGCAAGCTGGTTATCTTTTGGTAAATTAAGAGGAGGTTACTCTGAAAGCCCACTTGGAACTCCTGCTTTAGCATTAGTTGATACTTATACTAAATTTGATCCATTCAACAATAATCAAATGTATTCTGTAAACTCAATTAAAAATAACCCAGACTTAAAGCCTATTAAGACAAACACTACTGAGGTTGGTCTTGAGATGCAGTTCTTAAACAGAAGAGTTGGATTTGACGTGAGTTTATACAAAAACGTAAATGATGGTGAAGCTGTAAGAGTTCCTTACTCAACTGCTACAGGATATACTTCTAAGTATGTAAATGCTGCAACAATTGAAAACAAAGGTATTGAGGTTCAGTTTAATGTTACTCCAATAAAAACAAATAATTTTTCTTGGGATATCAACGTAAACTGGTCTAAAAACGAAAACAAAGTAACAGCTTTAGCTGATGGAGTTTCTAACTTACAAATTGCTTCATTCCCTGGAACTGTAACTTTAAATGCTGTAGTTGGACAACCTTTTGGAGTGTTAAAAGGAACAGATTACACTTATACTGCTGACGGGCAAAAAATCATTAACCCATCAACTGGTAGATATGTAATTAACACTTCTACAAACAATATTATTGGAAACATCAATCCTGACTGGATTGGAGGTATTCGTAACAAATTTTCTTACAAAAGCTTAGCATTCAGCTTCTTAATTGACACTAAACACGGAGGAGATGTTTTCTCAACTGACCAATGGTATGGCGTAGGAACTGGACTTGGTGATGGAACTGCTGGTAATAATGATCTTGGTCTTCCAAAAAGAAACTCACTTGTTAATGGTGGAGGTGTAATCCTTCCTGGTGTTTATGCTGACGGAACTCCAAACACAACAAGAACTGTTTACTCAACAGGTGGAGCTATAACAAATGCTTATACTAACGGACCAAGAAGTCAGTATGTTTACGATGCTGGTTTTATTAAACTAAGAGAGGTAAACATTACTTATACTTTACCATCTTCATTAGTACAAAAAATGAAATTGGTAGATGCAAAAATTTCACTTATTGGATCTAACTTATGGATAATCCAAAAAAATCTTCCAGATGCAGACCCAGAAAGTGGATTAGGATCTAACGTAGGATCTCAAGGTCTTTCTATCGGTTCTTTACCAACAACTAGAAATATTGGTTGTAACTTAACAATAAAATTCTAAGCTATGAAAAATAGACTAATAATATTAATATCGTTTATAACCTTATTTGCATCATGCTCTGATGACTTTGGAGGAATGAACGAAGACACAAAAAACCCAACCATTACTTCACCTGAGTTCTTATTCACCAATGCAGAAAAAACTATGGTGGATCAGGTTACAAGTACATCTGTAAACTTTAACGTATTCAGATTGTATGCTCAACAATGGACAGAGGTACAGTACCCACAAGAAACTCAATATGACCTTACTGGACGCACAATTCCAGATCGTCATTGGGCAACTTATTACCGTGATGTATTGAGAGATTTTAAAGAAGCTAAATCACTTTTGATATCTCAAAAAGCTAATTATACTGGAGCACCAGAAGGTTTAGTAGTTTTTGACAATAAAATTGCTATTATCGACATTTTATCTTCTTACTCATATGCTATTTTAGTTGATACTTTTGGAGATGTTCCTTACAGTGAAGCTTTAGATATCGATGGACACCCTCAACCAAAATATGATGATGCACAAACTATCTACAAAGATCTTATTGCTGTATTAACTGCAGCGTCTCATAAATTAGATCAAAGCGCAGATAGTTATGACGAAGCTGATCTTATTTTTGGTGGAAACACTGCTAAATGGGCTAAATTTGCTAACTCTCTACGTTTCAGATTAGCTATCAATATGGATGATGTAGATCATACTTATGCTAGCGCACAAGCATTAGCGGCTCAAGCTGATGGTTTAATTTTAGCTAGTACTGATGGAGCATATATGCCATATACTACAAATACAACTAATAACAACCCGTTATATCTTGATTTAGTAGCTAGTGGACGTGATGATTTCTTGCCAGCTAATACATTCGTAAATAAAATGAATGCTCTTTCTGATCCAAGAAGAGCAAAATACTTTACAGAATTCCCTGCAGGTTCAGGACAATACAAAGGTGGTGTATACGGAACTGTTAACGTTTATGGAGATTTCTCTCACTTAACAGAAACTATTAAAGATCCTGTATATCCTGGTGTTCTTTTCACTTATTCAGAAGTAGAGTTTTTATTAGCTGAAGCTGTAGAAAGAGGAATTGCTGTTGGTGGAACTGCTGCATCTCACTATAATGCGGGTATTACTGCATCTATGCAAGATTGGGGAGTTTCTTCTGCTGACATTTCAGCTTACTTAGTAAGATCTGATGTAGCTTATGCAACTGCTGCTGGAACTTGGCAACAAAAAATTGGAGAACAAGCATGGATCTCTTATTTCAACAGAGGTTTTGAAGCATGGACTTCTTACAGAAGATTAGACTTCCCTGCTTTAGTAGCTCCTCCAGTAACTTTTGGTGATATCACTGAAGTTCCAAAACGTTACTCTTATCCAGGAATTGAGCAAACATTAAATGCTGCAAATCTAGAAGCTGCAGTTGCAAAATTGGGTAACAATAATGTAACTACTAAAATTTTCTGGGATAAACATTAATATTTAATATTACAAATATGAAAAAATATATAAAACAAATTGCTACGTTCGCATTAATTGCAATTCTAGCTTCTTGTGATGCCGCAGATGACAATATTGAATATTCAACCGCGGGAGGGAACGTAGTTCCAACAACATCAAGTATTAGTCGTTTAGACAACAATTATAATTTACCTCTTAATACTTTTACAAAAGAAGGCGTAACGGTATCTAAAGTTGAAATCTATAAGAATGCTGCTAAAACTACTTCAGATCCTATAGTATTGGGAGACAAAGTTGCAGATGCTACTCTTACTGATGGAAAAGCTACTTTCAACACTTCTTCATTAGGAAGCTTTGATGTATTTCCTGTAACTTCAGGTGGTACTACTACTCTAACAGGAAAAACTGGAAGCTATGCATTAGCAATTATTTCATCATACTCTGATGGTTCAACTACAAGAGCTACATGGACTTTAACCGTTGGAAAAGGAATTGTTTGGCAAATTTACAATGCTGATGGTGACCCTGTAACTAACGCTACAAGTGGTGTAACAACAGCACCTTATAATGGCACTGAACCAGTGATCATTACTTTTGCTCCAGTTAAAAAATCTACTACAGTTGTTAACAGTATTGTTGGAGAGTGGTCTAAAAATGGCGGTGCTTTTTCTGCATTACCAGGAACATTACCTACTACACGTCAAGATTTAGACATAGCTGCAATCCCATACTCAACTTATGGAGGTCTTGCAGCAGGTGACAAAATCACTTACAGATTTACTATAACTGCTGGAACTCAAACTGATGCAATTTCTACAACAGTTACTTTCAACTAAGAAAAAATATTAATCAAAATAATATTTTTTAATAATACTAAAAGCCATCCCGTTCATTCGGGGTGGTTTTTTTTTATATAAACATTATACCTATATTTGCCTCATGGAAAAAGAACATCAAATATTTGGTATTAGAGCCATTATAGAAGCGATACAAGCTGGTCAGGAAGTTGACAAAGTATTTATACAAAAAGAAATTTCTGGAGAATTAATGAAAGATTTAATGAAGGTAATGAAACGTGCCAACATTAATTTTTCTTATGTTCCAGTTGAAAAACTAAATAGATTAACACCTAATAATCATCAAGGTGCTGTTGCAACAATCTCCCCTATTGGATTTATTGATATAGAACATTTAGTAGAGTCAACTATTGCTTCGGGTTCAAAACCTTTATTTTTAATATTAGACCAAATCTCGGATGCGAGAAATTTTGGTGCTATTATCAGAACTGCTGAATGTACAGGAGTAAATGGAATTATTGTTCAAAAAGCAGGTTCTGCACCGGTAAATGGCGACACAGTTAAAACATCTGCAGGTGCAGTATTCAATGTACCTATTTGCAAAGTTGAACATATCAAAGATGCTATATTCTACCTTCAGGGATCTGGAATAAAAACCGTAGCCGCTACTGAAAAAACCGATCAAAACATTTATGACTTATCTCTAAATGAACCTTTAGCTATTATAATGGGATCTGAAGACAGAGGTATAAATCCTTCTGTTTTGAAAATTGTAGATGAAAAAGCAAAATTACCAATGTTTGGTTCCATAGGATCACTTAACGTATCTGTTGCATGCGGTGCATTTTTATACGAAACAGTTCGCCAGAGAAGTTAACAAAGCATACCGAAGTAGAATGACAACTTAATAACTATTAAATGTCTTCAAAACTTGCTCAAAATATAGTACTTAGAAAAATCTGTTCTCCAATTGTAATTTTTCTAATTACAATGATAAGTTATGGGCAAACAACAAAGTACAATCAATTTTGGGGTGAGATTCAATTTAGCCGAACTATAAATAAAAAGTGGTCAACTGAACTTAATTTAGGAACAAGTTACAGCAGTACAGAATCATCCCCAAATATTTTTGAGCAAAACACACAAAGATCTTTTAGACTCTGGGGACATTATTATTTGTCTCCACGATGGAAGCTATCATCATTTATAGCATATTTTAACAACAAAGATATTCCTGAAATAGGTCAATTTGAGTCTCCAGAATGGCGATTTGCTTTGCAGGGTATTTATTACTTCCATAAAACCGGATATACTTTAAGTACAAGGATGCGAACGGAACTTCGTCATATGAAAAATGAAGATGATAGCTACGAAAACGTAATTCGATATCGCCAGCAAATTAAATACTTACAACCTATTAACAGTAAAGTTTTACGTGAGGGTGTTGTTTATGCTATTGCTTCTGATGAATTATTTTTCAAATCGGGAACAAAAGTTACTGGTCTTAGTTTTTTTGACAGAAACAGATTAAATATTGGTGCAGGTTATCTGTTTTCAGATGATATACAAATTGAACTAACTTATGCTAACGAATATCTTCCAAGAGATAACGGAAATCAAATCGTAAACGCCGCCTCATTCACACTTACATTTAATAATTTTTTTGAAAATCTAAACAAAAAGTTCTTACATAAATCAGAAACTACAAGTGAGGATTAAGTTTACTTTTCTTCTTCTTTTAAAAAACAAGCCAGCTGCTTTACAATTTCATCTTTATGCAATTTGAAATTGTAATCGCGAATGAACTCAGTTCCTTTCATATTTATAGAAGCTACAACAGCTTCAAATTTAGAAAACGCTGTTAAATCCTTTTTGTCAATTAAATACAAAACCTGCATAACAGAATCATTTTTTATATACTGTGTATCATAATGCGCTAATTTATATGCATTATTATCAGCTAAGTGTATTATTAAATCATCTTTGATTCCTTTTCCTATCTTTTTTTCCGGAAAAGGTGTGGGCTGTAGAGCAACAAAATAATTTTCTTTATCGGTAAGAATATTTATTTTTAGAGATTTAGATTTTGTAGTATAAAAAGCCGCCGGGTCGAAATAATAAACCATGGAACCGTCTGCAAGTACTCTATTTTTTACATCGCATTGAGCAAAAGATTCAGTACTTCCAAAAATCAATAAAATTAAAACAGAGAAAAAAGTAATTTTCATGAGTTGGATTAATTAGATTAAAGTGTTCCTTAACAAAATTAATCATTTTAATTCATAAAAATCAATCTTCAGAACCTTTATCAACTGATTCTGATTTGGTTACAATATAGTTCACAATAACATTTGAATTGAAATACGCATCAGGATTTTCATTTTCTTCTTCAGGAATTTCAGTATTTACGAAATTTCCATCTTCATCAAAATGTTTCATAAAAGCATCCTGCGAAGGATCAAAATCTGGTTTCTGCCAATCATAAATTATGGGTTTTGTATATTCAGAAGTTTTATAATATAAAGAAAGTCCAAATCCTGTAATAAATCCGCCTAAATGTCCTTCCCAGGAAATTGCAGCATCTACATCCGGAAAAACATACCAAATCATTCCTCCATAAAGCAAAATAACAGATAAGGAAAGTGCTACCAAGCGATAATATTTAGTTTGTATTCCTTTAAAAAAGATAAAACTTACCAAAACATAAATTAATCCGCTGGCACCAATATGAAAGTTTGGTCGGCCAATAATCCAGGTTATCAATCCGGAAAATAGAATCCCATAACAAATAACGCCTAATGACTGCTTGGGATAAAAAAACTGCAAAGCTGTCAGTAAAACCAAAAGTGGAATTGAGTTATTATATAGATGTTCTAAATTTTCGTGGATAAATGGACTAAACAACACGCCTTGTAATCCGGAAAAATCTCTGGGATAAATTCCGTTTTGATAAAAATCAAAATCAAATCGAATCTGAATCCAGTATATAACCCATAGAAAAAGCACAAAAAATACCGGAACTCCAACAACTGCTGTTGAAAATTTAAATTGATTATCATTCATATAGTTTCGATTCTAATTGATGTTCTGGCATCAAAAAACTATCCAAATAAAAATTACTGATAATTTGTCAGCTATTCTATTATATGTTAAATGTTTAAAAATTGAAATGCTATATAGTATCTCATGTAACAAAATTAATTTTGAAAATAGTAATTTTACAAAATGGAAGCACCGTTAGCCGAGCGTATTCGCCCACAGAAATTAGAAGATTATGTTAGTCAGAGTCATTTGGTTGGACCAAATGGTTCGTTGACGCAGCAAATTTCAAAAGGAATAATTCCTTCACTTATTTTTTGGGGTCCGCCGGGAACAGGCAAAACAACTTTAGCACAAATTATTGCACAAGAATCTAAACGTCCGTTTTATATTTTGAGCGCCATTAATTCCGGGGTTAAAGACATTCGTGATGTAATTGAAAAAGCAAAACAAAGTGGCGGTTTATTTACTGCCAAAAACCCAATTTTGTTTATTGATGAGATTCACCGATTTAGTAAATCGCAGCAAGATTCACTTTTAGCTGCTGTTGAAAAAGGATGGATCACACTTATTGGCGCAACTACAGAAAACCCAAGTTTTGAGGTTATTCCCGCATTATTATCTCGTTGTCAGGTCTATATATTAAATGCTTTTACAAAAGATGATTTAGAAGCTTTATTACATCGTGCAATGAAAATTGACGTGGAATTAGCATCTAAAAAAATCACTTTAAAAGAAACGGAAGCACTACTCCGACTTTCTGGCGGAGATGGCAGAAAACTGCTTAATATTTTTGAGCTTGTAGTTAATGCTTCTCCAAGCGACAACGTAATTATTACTAATGATCGTGTTTTTGAACTGGTTCAGCAAAATACTGTTTTATATGACAAAACTGGTGAACAACATTATGATATTGTTTCTGCTTTTATAAAATCTATAAGAGGAAGCGATCCAAATGGTGCAGTTTATTGGCTGGCAAGAATGATTGAAGGCGGTGAAGATGTAAAATTTATTGCGCGCAGAATGCTGATTTTATCTAGTGAAGATATTGGAAATGCAAACCCAACAGCATTTATTATGGCTAATAATACTTTTCAGGCGGTTTCAACGATTGGTTATCCGGAAAGCAGAATTATATTAAGCCAATGCGCTATATATCTTGCAACATCTCCAAAAAGCAATGCATCTTATATGGCAATTGGAAATGCACAGCAATTAGTAAAACAAACTGGAGATTTACCAGTTCCAATTCATTTACGAAATGCTCCAACAAAATTGATGAAGGAATTAGGATATGGCGAAGACTATAAATACTCGCATGACTATGCAAATAATTTTGCCGAACAAGAATTTCTACCCGATGCCATAAAAGAAACGGTTCTTTATAATCCTGGAAGCAACTCTAGAGAGAACAGCAACCGTGAATTTTTAAAGAACCGTTGGAAAGATAAATATGGTTATTAAACCATAATATATTTTAGAATTTTACAGAAACTTTTTCTGAAATCAATTTATCATTTTGATAATACTCAAAATACCATTGATTGTCTTTTGCGTTTAAAGATCCCTGAATTCCATCTTTAATAGCAATAAAAGAATCTGCACGCGAAGTTTTTAATAATTTCATTACCACTTTTGGTGTTTTATCAATTAACTGAAATCCATTTTCTGTTGGTTGTGCGTACAATAAATTTGGATCTGAAAGATTAACTACAGGTTTCTCTTCAACTGGTGTACTAGTAACAACAGCAGCAACAGGAGCCGCAGCTTGCGTTACAGTAGAAGAAGTTGAAGAAGCCGTTTTTCCATTATATTTATAGTGCAGTCCAATAACAGATACAAATGCGCCTTCAAGACTTTCTTTATACGCTACTTCGTAGTCCTTTTCCCTGCTCTTTCCAGTTTCAGAAGTATAAATTACTTTTCCATAGCAGTCTTTAAACTGAATAAAAAGTTTTGTTACTAAAAAAGCATTGTCTCTTTTAACATCAATATACAAAAGCTCACATCTATCAATTCCTGCAGGTATTTGCTCATTAGTATAATAAGCCTCAAAACCAGCTTTAAGTAAATTTGATTTTGTTAAAGTAGCTAATCGATATTGATTGTCTGTTTTGATAAAATCATATTTCAGAGGAATTATAACTGCTTTATAATCGTTAACAGATTGCGAAAATCCAATAGCCGAACAAAATAGTAAAGCCAGTAAAACTTTTATTTTCATAATTATAGGTATTTTTTTAGTTCTAGTAAATGATTAATTTGTTTTAAATTTTTAGGAACATCAATATTTCTGATGTTAAAGAAAATAGCATCCATCCCAGCGTTTAGGGCGCCATTAACATCTGCATCATAATCGTCTCCAATCATGACACTGTTTTCTTTTGATGCCTGAGCCAAATTGACAGCATAATCAAAGATAATACTATTTGGTTTTTTAACGCCTGCTAATTCAGAATTTGTAATCGTGCTGAAATAACCTCCAAGCGAAGCATTATTAATTTTCTTAGTTTGAACGTGTGCAAAACCATTTGTTATAATATGCAGCTTATATTTTGGTTTGAGATATTCTAAAACTTCAATTGCTCCATCAAAAAGATGATTATTATCGGTCAAAAACTCAATATAATCATTAGCAATCTGATCTATATTTTCATCAGAAATAGAATAATTTAACGCATCAAAAGAAAATTTTAATCGGTTATAACGTAATTCCTGATGTGTAATTTCATCATTTTGATACAATCTCCAGCATTCCTGATTTATGGGAACATATTTTTGAATAAAATCTTCAATTTTAATTTGTCCGAAATTATTTTTAAAAATGCGATCAAATGCCATTTCTGAATTTTTATCAAAATCCCAAAGCGTGTGATCTAAATCAAAAAAAATGTCTGTAATGTTGGTATTCATAGATTAAAAAATTCCTTCATCTACAAAACTATAATATTTTGTTTCAGTAATAATCAAATGATCTAAAATTTTAACATCTAGGATCTCTCCTGCTGTTTTTATTTTCTTTGTAATTTGTTTGTCTGCATCACTTGGATTCAAATTCCCAGAAGGATGATTATGACACAAAATCAAACCTGTAGCACCATTTTCTAATGCTAATTTAAAAACCAAACGTATATCTACAATCGTTCCTGCAATTCCTCCTTTACTTAATTGTGATTTAGAAATAACCTTATTAGAATTATTCAGAAAAAGTACCCAAAATTCTTCATGTGATAGTTCACCTATTATTGGTTGCATAATTTCGAAAGCATTTTTACTTGAAATAATTTTGTCCAATTGTACTATATCCTCTGCCCTTCTTCTACGTCCTAATTCTAAAGCAGCAATAATGGTAATTGCCTTTGCTTCGCCAATGCCTTTAAATTGCATTAATTGAGAAATAGATACTTTTCCTAAAGAATTTAAATTTCCAGCACTGGCCAAAATTCGTTGACTTAAGGCGACTGCCGATTCATTGCGACTTCCAGAACCGATTAAAATAGCCATTAACTCAGCATCGCTTAAAGCATCTTTGCCTTTAAGCATTAATTTTTCCCTTGGTTTGTCATCTTCTGACCAATTTTTAATGGGAAAATTTGTAGTTTCCATCTAAAGTAAAATTTAATTATTTAAAGGAAACTCTTTTCTTAATCTCCACAGCGAATATATTAAAAAATAAGAAAAATCTCTCGTAAATAAAATTCAGATTTCGAATAATAATAAAAATGTGCCAATCGCTTTTTGCAATTGGCACATTTTCTAATTCTTTAAATTGACTAATTTTCTAATTAATCAATTGTTTTACTTCATCAAAATTCAAACCTCCATAATTTCCTGAACTCATTAATAAAAGTGCAGAATTGTCAAGATTTAAGTTGAATAAGTATTCTTTAAATTCAGCTGGATTTGTATAGATGATTAAATCTTCTCTGTTAAATGAAGTTGCTATTTGTTCGTATGTTACTTCTTCTAACTGTTTGATTTTTACAGCATCTGGAGAATAAAAAACAACTGCAACATCAGCATATTCTAAAGCTCCTTCATACTCTTTTAAAAATTCGGCATTTAAACTGCTATACGTATGCAATTCTAAACATGCCACCAAAGTTCTGTTTGGATATTGCTCTTTTACAGCTTTTGTCGTTGCAGCAACTTTACTTGGCGAATGCGCAAAATCTTTGTAAGCAACTTTTCCTTTTCCTTCGGCTATTTTTTCTAAACGTTTAGAAGCACCTTTAAAACTGGCAATTGCTTCATAAAAATCGGCCTCATCAACGCCCATATTTTGGCAGATCCATTTAGCTCCGGCAAGATTATTTAAATTATGCGCTCCAAAAACTTCAATTGGCATATCGCCTTCTGGCGTTTTCAATAAAGTTACCCCATCGCTAACCGAATATTCTGGCGTGTGGTAAGCTAATTTACGAATAGGATTTGTAGCAGCCTCAGAAACACGTTTTACTTCCGGGTCATTTTCGTTATAAACTAAAATTCCTCCGTTTGTAATTTTCGAAATAAAAATTTCAAATTGCTCTACATAATTTTCATATGTCGGAAACACATTGATATGATCCCATGCAATTCCTGAAATCAAAGCAATATTGGGCTGGTATAAATGAAACTTCGGACGACGATCTATTGGCGACGATAAATATTCATCTCCTTCTAAAACCATAAAATCATTTTCTTCAGTAAGATGCACCATCGTATCAAAACCTTCTAATTGTGCACCAACCATATAATCAACTTCAATGTTATGATAATGCATAACGTGCAAAATCATCGAAGTAATAGTAGTTTTTCCGTGCGAACCGCCAATTACAACACGAGTTTTATTTTTAGATTGTTCGTATAAAAATTCTGGATAAGAATAAATTTTAAGTCCCAATTCCTGCGCTTTCAACAATTCCGGGTTATCGGCTTTTGCGTGCATCCCAAGAATTATGGCATCAATATCGGCAGTGATTTTTTCAGGAAACCAGCCCAGTTCAGCAGGAAGAATTCCTTTTTTTTCTAATCTTGATTTTGAAGGCTCAAAAATAGCATCATCGCTTCCTGTAACCTGATATCCTTTATTGTGCAATGCTAATGCTAAGTTGTGCATAGCGCTTCCGCCTATAGCGATGAAATGTGTTTTCATTTAAAATGTTTAATCGTTAAACTGTTTAATTGGTTAATCGAAAAAGCCAATAACTAATAAAACTCCAATAATTATTTTTCAAAAATAAGGAAATATAAAATGTGTTATTTCCTTTTATAGATAAATTAGTACTTTGTACGAAAAATATTTTTAAACCTTTCCCAACCTTTATCGAGAAACTGCCCTCTATAGATAAAAAGCACTTTATGAAAAATATACTATTTGTTTTATTATTGATTTCTACCACAATATTTGCACAGCAAAATGATAAAAGATGGGACAAAGTTATTGCCCTTGAAAATGAAGGCAAAGTAAAATCGGCAAACGAAATTGTTTCTAAAATTTACAAAAAAGCAATAAGTCAAAAAGACGAGGTCCAAATGATAAAATGCTTTTTCTATCAATCTAAATATCTACAGGTTGTGGATGAAAATTCACAAACCAAAATTTTAAATAATCTTAAAACCGATATCAACCGAGTTTCTATTCCATCAAAAGCAATTTTGAATTTGGTCTACGCAAAATGTTTAACCGATTATTTCGCCCGAAATAAATATCAAATTGAAAAAAGAACAAATACCGAAGAGCTGGATAATGATTTCCTGACATGGACTGCAAAAAATTTCAATGCTCAAATTGATCTCGCTTTAAAAAATTCTATGGAAAACGAGACTGTTTTAAAAAGCACTTCCCTGACTAAGTACGAAGCTATTTTTGACTATCCAGCCATTGGGAAATTTAAAACTCTTAATTTATTAAATCATGTAATATCAGAAAACATATACCTTCAATCGCAAAAAATTCGCACGTGGGAAATTCAAAAAAGTGATTTTTTATCTTCTAAAAAAGATCTTTTAGGAGATTCAAATGATTTTATAAAATTAAACTTTGATTCTGTTTCAAACGAAAATCTTAAAATCACTTTAAAACTCTATCAAAGACAAGAAATTAACAATTCGACTGCCGAAAATATTTGGGGAAGAATTCAGTTTCTCAAAAAAAATATTTTGGACGCAGATGAAGATTACATTCAGGCTTTAGCTGCTCTTCAAAACAAAACTGACAATGTGCTTTTAATACAAAACATTCAGTTAGAAAGAGCCTCTTTTTTATCTCAAAAAGCCTCAAAAAAAGCATACCCAGATTATAATATAAAAGCAATTGCAATTTTAGACAGCATTTTACAAATTAACAATAAATCAAATGCGTATAAACTTGCCATACAGCAAAAGGAAAACATTTTATATAAAAATTTAAATGTGCAGCTTCAAAAATATGTTTACAACAACGAAAACACGCGCGCTTTTGTTCAATATAAAAATGTCGAAAGACTTAAAATTTCCTTTTTCAAAATTTCACAAACACAGCTTATTAATCTCACAAAATCTTATATCACAACAGATGGCATTAGAGATACAATCATTCAAAAAACAAAACCTGCAATTTCACAATCTTACACCTTAACCAACAAAAAAGATTATTTTGAATATTCAACAGAAGTTTTGCTGCCACAGCTAGAGACAGGCTCTTATTTGGTATATTTTGAAAGTGAATCCGATTCAAGTGACAGGAAAGCTTATGCCTTTGAAACTATTACAGTTTCTGACTTTATAATTTTAGGAACTCAAAATGATACAGCGGAAATTTATCAGATTCTGGATCGAAAAACCGGAAAACCATTAGAAAATGTAAACATCAAATCTCAGTCAATTAGTGTTCTAACAAATAAAAACGGAATTGCGGTTTTTGAAAAGAAAATTAACCAGTATACTTATCAGCCAATTACTGTTTACACACCAAAAGATACTCTTTACATTGAAAACAAATATCTTGCTTACAATAACCTATATAACAACAAAAATGAGGATCAGAATAATTTTAAAGGAAAAGTAGAATTTTATTTAGACCGTGCAATTTATCGTCCGGGACAAACTGTTTACTATAAAGGAATTGCGACACAAAAAACTAAAAACAAATCATCTGTAGTTCCTTTTACAACATTTCAAATTATTGTGGAAGATCCTAATAATACTGAAATCAAAGAAATTGATGTTACAACAAATGAGTTTGGTTCTTTTTCGGGCGAATTTGTTCTTCCAAAATCTGGCCTGACAGGTAGTTTTTTAATTACTGCCGATGAACCTAATGACTATGAAAATGATAAAGTTTATGATAAAACAAAAGATGAGCATCCATTTTGGGATAATGTAGATTTTGAAACTTCCCAAATCGATTTTCAGGTTGAAGAATACAAACGTCCAAAATTTGAGGTAACTTTTGAACCTAAAAAAGAAAGTTTTCAGCTTAATCAACTAGTTAAAGTAAAAGGAACTGCAAAAGCTTTTGCAGGAAGTAACATTTCTGATGCAAAAGTAACTTATACCGTTACCCGACATACGACTTATTTAAGACATTTCTATAATCAGGAAGTTGAAAATGAAGTTTTGGCTGTTGAAGAAACTAAAACTGATGCCTCAGGAAAATTTTCAATTGATTTTACAGCCCTTCCTGCTAAAAATTCTAAGAAAGAACTATTGCCTGTTTTTAATTATGAAATAAAAGCTTCTGTTACTGATATCAACGGAGAAACTCATGATGCCGGCACTTCTATAAAAGTTGGTTACCATGACTTAGAATTAAATGCTGTAATTCCTAATGAAATCTACACTAAAAATAAAAATGAGATTAAACTTTTAAGCACTAATCTCAATGGAGAATTTATGACAATTAAGGGAGAAATAAAAATTTACTATCTCAACCCATTCTCTACAAAATTTAAGGGCAGAGTATTTCCTAATCCTGAAATAGAATCTATTTCAAATTCTGATTTTGAAAAATTATTCCCATACGAAAACAATCAAAATTCAAAAGAAAAAACAACCGAAATCTTATTGTATTCCAAAAATATAGATACACAAAAAGACAAAACTCTTGCTTTAGATTTCATTTCAAATTATAAATCCGGTGACTATAAAATTGTCTTTTCTGCAAAAGATAGTTTTGGAAATTTAATAGAAAACAATTCAAATTTCAGGCTTTTTCAAAGCAGCGATAAATTTGACACAAGTCGTTTATTTAGTGTAACACAAATAAATCAAGATGCCTTAAAAGACGGTTTTGTTTTAATAAAACTAACTTCTGTTCTTCCAGAATTATATATTACTGGGACAGCCAGTTATGAAAACAAATTGTATTCAGAAGAAATATATCACCTTCAAGATCATGAAGCGTTAGTTAAGATCCCGATAAAAAAAGAATTTCAAAATGGGATAATTATTGATTTCACAAGTATATACGAGAATCAAAAATTTGACAATAATGTTTTTGTTATTTTAAAAAGAGAAAAACCAGAATTTAAATTTGATGTAGAAACCTTTAGATCTAAAATACAACCCGGAAGTAACGAAAACTGGTCTTTTAAATTAACCGGAACAGCTGCAAAAAAAGAATCTGAAGTTTTGGCGTCAATGTATGACAGCTCATTAGATCAATTTACCACAAAAAATTGGCCAAGCTTAAATCTTGATCAATACAATATTGGACACAGTTACAAAGCACTTTTAGGTAACGAAAAAACATATACTACAATCCTTAATTTAAATACTCCGTCTAAGCGTATTGAGCTAAAAAATGAAAGTATAAAGCTAATCTGGTTTGGATTTGATTTTGCCCGCACCAGCAATGATGTAATTTATTTACAAAGAGAATATCAAAGACAGTTAACAAAAAAAATAAAAAAACCATTAGATGCTAAATTGATTTCCGGTATTGTAACTGATCGGGATCAATTACCTCTTCCTGGTGTGAGCATAACTATTAAAGGTACACAAAGAAGCACAAGTACTGATTTTGACGGATATTATGAAATTGAAGCAAAAGAAAATGAAGAACTTGTTTTCGCCCATATTGGTTATAAAAATCAATCTGCAATTGTTTACAAAGACAAAACCATCAATTTAGAATTAACAGCAGAATCAAATCACTTAGAAGAAGTTGTTGTAGTTGGTTATGGCACGCAAAAAAAGAAGTCAATAACAGGTTCAATCTCCCAAATAGTTCTTTCAGAAGATAATGCTGTTTATGATTCCACTGGATTTTCACAACAATTGGCCGGAACGGTACAAGGTGTACAAATTAGAGGAGCATCGACAATTAAAGGAGCCAATCCTTTATATGTAGTTGATGGGCAAATAGTAAGCGATATCAAAAATTTAAACCCAAATGACATTTTATCAATTGATGTTTTAAAAGATGAAAAAGCAACCGCTCTTTACGGAAGCAGAGCCGCTAGCGGAGTAATAATTATTACAACAAAAAGTGCATTAGAAGCCTTAACGCAAGTAAAAGCCAGAAAAAATCTTTCTGAAACTGCTTTCTTTTTCCCGAATTTAAAAACAGATTCTAATGGAAAAGTGAGTTTTAACTTTACTTCTCCAGAAGCATTAACAGCTTGGAAACTTCGTCTTTTAGCTCATAACAAAAATGCTGTTTCCGGTTATTTAGAGAAAAGCGTTATTACACAAAAAGAGTTAATGGTTTTACCAAACTTCCCAAGATTCTTTAGAGAAAAAGATACAATTGTTATTAGTACCAAAATCGCTAATGTTACCTCTGAAGCGAAAACCGGAATTGCTTCTTTACAATTTTTTGACGCCGTGACAATGCAGCCAATCGACGCAAAATTGCTAAACACAAATAATATTCGAAATTTCACTATTCCTGCTTATGGAAACACAACGGCAAACTGGACAGTTACAATTCCGGAAGGTTTACAGGGTGTTCAGTATAAAATTTTGGCTAAATCCGGTAATTTTTCAGATGGAGAAGAAAACATCATTCCTGTTTTGACGAATAATATGCTCGTTACAGAAAGTATTCCGGTTTGGGTTCGTGAGAACTCGACTAAAGAATACACTTTCGAAAACCTAAAAAACAATAATTCTACAACATTAAAAAATCATCAGTTTACGTTTGAATATACTTCAAACCCAACCTGGATTGCCATTCAATCTTTGCCATATTTAATGGAATATGAACATGAATGTGCAGAACAAACCTTTGCACGTTTTTATGCCAACGCTTTAGCATCAGAAATAATCTCCAGTAATCCAAAAATTGCGACTGTATTTGAAGATTGGAGAAAAAATGGAAAACCAATTTCTAAATTAGAAGAAAACGAAGAATTGAAATCAATTATTTTGGCCGAAACACCTTGGCTGAATGATGCTCAAAATGAAGATGAAAAGAAAAAGAATATTGCTCTTTTATTTGATTTAGAGAAAATGAAAACTTCTCAGGAAACTGCATTCGATAAATTAAAACAAAAGCAAAAATCATCTGGAGGTTTCTCTTGGTTTGACGGCGGTTATGAAAGCGAATATATCACAAGACATATTCTGGCAGGTTTAGGTCATTTAGCAAAATTGAGTAAAAATGATATTGCAAAAATCGATGAAATCGCCAAAATAGGAATTCCGTTTTTAGACAATAAGTTTTTAAACTACCACAGATTCAGGACCAAAAATTTAAAAACAACCGATAAACTAATCTGGATCAATCCGTATTCTGATCTTCATTATTTTTATACCAGAAGTTTTTATTTAGAAAAATATCCTATTTCTGACACTTTAAAAAAGGTTACTAAATTGTATTTAGAGACTGCAAAAAAAGAATGGCTTGATTATTCACTTTACGAAAAAGGACTGGCGGCTTTAACTTTAAACCGTTTTGGAGAAAAAGAAACTGCTAAAAAAATCATCGAAAGTTTAAAAGAAACTTCTTCAAATAATGAAGATTGGGGAATGTACTGGATTGCCAACAAATCTGGCTGGTATTGGTATCAGGCGCCAATTGAAACTCAGGCTTTATTGATTGAGGCTTTCGCCGAAGTAACTAATGACACCAAATCTGTAGATGCGATGAAAGTCTGGTTGTTAAAAAACAAACAAACCAAAAACTGGCCAACAACAAAATCTACAACCGAAGCTATTTATGCTTTATTATTGCAAGGTACAGATTGGCTTTCTGTAAAAGACAATACAATTATAAAATTGGGTGACGAAAAAATCATGACTAAAAAACTGTCTGAAAATCAAAAAGAAGCTGAAACCGGTTACGTCAAATTAAACTGGAAAGCCGATGAAGTAAAGAAAGAAATGGCTTCTATCAGCATTCAGAATAAATCAAAAGTTCCGGGATTTGGCGGTATTTACTGGCAGTATTTTGAAGATTTAGATAAAATTAAAAATAATTCAGGAGCCGTTTTATCTGTTTCAAAAGAACTTTACCTAAAGAAAAAGACTTTAAAAGGAGATGAATTGGAAAGAATTACAGCAAAAAATTCTTTAAAAACCGGAGACTTAGTTACTGTACGTTTAATTATTACTTCAAAAGAAGATACCGAATATGTTCATTTAAAAGATATGCGCGCTTCTTGCTTCGAACCTGTAAATGTTCTTTCAGAATATAAAGACTCAGATAATTTAGAATATTATATAAGCACAAAAGATGCAGCAACGCATTTCTTTTTTGATGAAATCAATAAAGGAACTTATGTTTTAGAATATGATATTAGAGTAAATAACAGCGGTGAATTCTCAAACGGAATTACAACAATCCAAAGTATGTATGCTCCGGAGTTTGCAAGTCATACAAAAGGAATTCGAGTAAAAGTTCAATAAAAAATTCCAAAGAATAAATTCCAAATTCCAAAGAATGCCGGAAAAAACTATCCTAAAAAACCTGTCGGGTTTACTGAACCTGTATGTCAGGCTGAGCGAAGTCGAAGCCCTTCTTAGCATACGAGCCTTCGACTTCGCTCAGGGCGACAATAAATTTCATAATTACTTTCTGTTAAGTGAGCACATTTAAAAACAAAAAACCCGACAGATTTTAAATCTGTCGGGTTTACTTTTATCCTGAAATTGAGATTATTTTGTAATCGTCAACTCGTCAATAATATTTTTAGCTCCAGCGTATTTGTCAATAATCCATAGTACATAACGAATATCAACGTTAATAGTTCTTTGCAATTTAGGATCAAAAATAACGTCTCCGGCCATAGCTTCGATATTTCCGTCAAAAGCAATTCCAATTAATTCTCCTTTTCCGTTTAAAACTGGTGAACCTGAGTTTCCTCCAGTAATATCATTATCAGTTAAAAAGTTTACTGGCATATAACCTGCTTTATCAGCATATTGACCAAAATCTTTTGCTTTGTTTAATTCTAACAAACGAGATGGTAAATCAAATTCCTGATCTCCGGCTTTATACTTTTTCACCATGCTTTCCATAGTAGTATAATTATTGATTGCAGCATCGTTACGAGGATCTGCAGGTAAAGCGCGAACTTTTCCGTAAGTTAATCTCAAAGTAGAGTTAGCATCAGGATATTGAATCGCGTTTAATTTTGATTCTCTTAAACCTTCAACAAGTTCACGGTAAGCCGTTGCAAAACCATCATCAGCTTTTGCCTGATCATCTGTTTTAGCACGATATTTAGTCAATAAATCATTTGAGATAATATACAAAGGATCGTGTACAATTGCCAAAGGTTTTGGATCAGCCATAAATGCTAATACTTTTTCCTTAGTTGTAAAATAACTAATTTCAGTTGCTTTTGCCACATCAGCAGTAAAGTCACCATTATTAGTCGTTTTCATTTTAGCAATTTCCGGAGCAAGTCCATATTCAGCAGCTTTAGAAGCGTATAAATTCAATTGTGCTGTCAGTATATCTTTTTCAAGCGGAGCATAAAAATTACCGTAGATATTGTCAATCATTGTGTTGATTTTCGGTAACATCTCTGCTCTTTTTGCTTCATTTTCTTTATAGTAAGCTATTAACTCATTTCCTAAATTTGCAGGACCTGTGGCATAAGCAGAAGTACGTAGAAGCTGCGTTAAGTAATTATCGTGACGTGCTTTTAAGTTTGTTTCTCTGTAATAATCGTTAATAGTAGGAATTACATTTTCGTACTTATCTTTATTAGCCGGTTTGCTTGCCCACTCATAAAATTTATCTTCCTGCTCTGATTTAGTATCTACCGTTGCAGCTTTTGTTAAAGCATCGATCATACCCTGACGGTTTTTCCAGTAGTTTGCTGTCGAAGCATATTTAGATGCATATTTCAAACGAACCGTTGCATCTGTATCCATATACTTTTTCATTACGTCCATTCCGGTTTTAGCACCTTCAACCCACGCAGGATAAGCATATTTTATATTCTGCTCAATTCCTCCCGCCGGCATCCAGCGATTTGTTCTTCCTGGGTAACCTAGAATCATGGCAAAATCATTTTCTTTCACCCCTTTAATACTCACAGGTAAATAATGTTTTGGCTGTAAAGGCACATTATCTTTTGAGTAAGCTGCAGGATTTCCGTCTTTATCAGCATATACTCTAAACATAGAGAAATCCCCAGTTTGACGAGGCCACTCCCAGTTATCAGTATCTCCTCCAAATTTACCAACACTTTCCGGTGGTGTTCCCACTAAACGAACATCTGTGTAATCCTGGTAAACGAAATAGTAATATTCATTTCCTTGAAAGAAAGGACGAACAGAAACTGTATACTTTCCGTTTTCACTATTTTCTTTTTCAATTAAACTAATCTCTTGCTGAATGATTTTGTTTCTTTCAGTTTCGGTCATAGTATCATTTACTTTTGATAAAATTCTTTTAGAAACATCGTCCATACGAACAAAGAAACGAACATATAAAGATTTAGGTTTCATTTCGGCACTTTTTTCTTTTGCCCAAAAACCATCTTTTAAATAGTTTTGTTCTGCAGTAGAAAGTTCTGCAATCGCGTTATATCCGCAATGGTGGTTTGTTAAAACCAATCCGCTTTTAGAAACGATTTCAGCAGTACAACCTCCATTAAACTGCACAATTGCATCTTTTAAACTATGATGGTTAATACTGTAAATTTCTTCGGCTGTTAATTGCAAGCCCATTTTCTCCATATCTCTATGGTTCAATCTTTCGATAAACATCAAGAACCACATTCCCTCATCAGCTCTTACAGGAAAAGCCATAAGGCACATGGTCAAGAATAAAACTATTTTTTTCATGTTATTTTGTTTAAGTACTGCGAATATAACTCATTTTCGCAAAAAAAATAAACATTCGATCTAAAAACAAAATATTATAAATAAATATGAAGATGATTTTGCGAAATTCATAATTTGATGAAAAAGAAAAATTATTAGAATATAAAAAGATAATAGTTAATTAAACTTATAAAATTCTAGATTTAATGAAATCATGATTTTAAATCTTAATAAAAATTGTAAAAATTAACTTTCAATTAAAAATATTTAATTTAATCTATTTCTTACAAATAATTATTCCTTTAATTTGCCTTTCTAATTAAAAAAATAAAAATGAAAAAATTATTAGTAGCAGTTGTACTATTAGTGACAACAATGATGAGTGCGCAAAAAGGATCAATTTTGCTTGGTGGAAATGTTGGATTTGGTTCCGAAAAAATTGGAGATGACAAATATGAAAACTTTGAATTTTCTCCAAAAGTAGGATACCAATTTACAGACAAATGGACTTTAGGAGTTGAAGGTTCAATCCTGAACTACAAAGAATCTGGATCTAAAAGAGAAGAAGCATACAGAGTTGGTGCTTTTACTCGTTACTCAGTGCCTCTTTCTGATTTATTTTCTTTCTACACTGATTTAGGAGTGGGATATCAGGAAAGAAGTATTGATAAAACTAAAGGTGTATATGCTAGTTTAACACCAGCCTTATTTATTAATATGAAAAACGGATTTGGTTTAAATTTCAATATTGGAGGTATTGGTTACGACAATCTTAGCGGAAAAGGAATTGCCAGAGAACAGCGTTTTGGTTTTAATTTTGGGCAAAGTGTCAACTTTGGAATCTCTAAAAACTTTGGACTATAATTACATTAGGATTTAAGTTAGAAAGTAAAATCCTTTATACTTTTTGTTTTTTCGCGCAAAAAGTAAAAAACCCGACAATTTACATTGTCGGGTTTTATATTTTATACTAAAACGATATTACTCATTAAGCATTTTCCAAAGTTTATCCTTCAAATCTGTTAAACCCTGCTGTGCAACAGATGAAATAAACATGTACGGAATATCTTTAAACGAAACGTCTAATTCTGCTTTCAATTCTGCTTTCAGTTCATCATCCAGCATATCACATTTTGAAATAACTAAAAGACGTTCTTTGTCCAGCATTTCCGGATTATACTTCGTTAATTCGTTTACCAAAATATCATATTCTGCTTTAATATCCGGCGTATCAACCGGAACTAAAAATAGCAAAGTCGAATTACGCTCAATATGGCGAAGGAAATAATGTCCTAAACCTTTTCCTTCGGCAGCACCTTCAATAATACCCGGAATATCTGCAATTACAAAAGATTGATAATCTCTGTAAGCTACAATTCCTAAGTTTGGTTTTAAAGTAGTAAAAGGATAATCAGCAATTTTTGGTTTTGCTGAAGTTAACACAGACAATAAAGTAGATTTTCCTGCATTAGGAAAACCAACCAATCCAACATCTGCCAGAACTTTAAGTTCCAAAATAACGTCCATTTCTAAACCTGGTAAACCTGGCTGCGCGTAACGCGGTGTTTGGTTTGTCGAACTTCTAAAATGCCAGTTTCCTAAACCTCCCTTTCCTCCTTTTGCAAGAATTCTTTTTTCACCGTCTTCTGTAATTTCAAAAAGTACTTCTCCCGTTTCCTTGTCTTTTACAACAGTTCCCAGCGGCACTTCAATAAATTTATCATCTCCATCTGCTCCCGTGCTTCGGTCTCCTCCACCGTCTCCACCGTGTCCGGCTTTAATATGACGCGCAAACTTTAAATGAAATAATGTCCAGAGTCCTTTATTTCCCACTAAATACACATGTCCGCCTCGACCGCCATCACCACCATCTGGGCCGCCTTTTTCAATAAATTTCTCTCTATGTAAATGCGTAGATCCTTTTCCTCCTTTTCCGGACGAAACATATATCTTAACGTAATCTACAAAATTTCCTTCTGTCATTTTTCTGAATTTCAGATTTTAGATTTTAGATTTTAGATTGCTCTAAATTCTATATCTAAACTCTATTTTATTTACTTTTCAGTCTCAATCCCATTTTTTCAGCACAAACTGCGACTGAAAACTGCTACTGAATACTATTTTCCTTTTTATTCTTTAAGCGCTTTTACAAGTACTTTATCAATCTTTACGCCGTCCATATCGACAACTTCTAAGATGAATTTTTGCCAAATTAGTTTTTCACCTTCTTTTGGAATATGTGAAAGTTCGGTCATAATCATTCCGCTTACGGTATTTACTTCATAATCGTTTGTTAGTTCATCTAATTCGAAATAAGTTAAGAAATCGTGTAATGAATAATGTCCGTCAACCAGCCACGATCCATCTTCTCTTTCTATAAGCTGGAATTCATCTTTATAAAACTCAGATGCATCGCCAACTAAAGCTTCCAGAATATCATTCAAAGTAATTAAACCTTGAAAAACGCCATATTCATCAGAAACCAAAGCGTAATGAACACCTGTTTTTTTAAAATTTTCTAATGCTTTATAAGCTGTTGTCTGCTCCATTAAATATGGCGCATCAGAAATTATAGAAGCAAAATCAAAATTATCGTTCTCGATATTGGCAAATATATTTTTCAGCGTTACAACCCCAACAATGTCATCGTAGTTTTCATTGTAAACCGGATAAACGGTATGCAAATCCTGAACAACCAACTCTTTTATTTTTGTTTTATCAGCATTTAACGGCAACATATCTACCGATTTTCGGTGCGTCATTAACGAACTTACTTTTCGGTCTCCAATGTGAAAAACACGCTCCACAATATCTTGTTCAATTTCCTGAACTTCACCAACTTCTGTTCCTTCTTTAATGATGGCTTTAATTTCTTCCTCGGTAACTTTTCCGTCAGCAGTTGGTTTTATCTGCAAAACATTCAATAAAAAATCTGTTGAAGAAGTTAGTAACCAAATAAACGGTGCCGTGATAATGGAAATAACCTTCATTGGCATAGCAACCATTTTGGCGATCGATTCCGGATAGTTTAATCCGATACGTTTTGGAAGTAATTCTCCTAAAACCAAAGAGAAGAACGTCAAAACTACAACCACAATCCCCACCGCAACCGAATGTGCATATGGTTTTAAAACTTCAAAACCACTCACAAATGTTTCTACATCTAATGTGATTTTATCACCAGAATAAATACCTGTCAAAATTCCAATTAAGGTAATTCCGATTTGTACCGTTGATAAAAATTTGTTTGGAGAATTCGCCAGATCAAGCGCTGTTTTGGCACTTTTGTTCCCTTTTTTTGCTGCTGTTTCCAGTCTATTTTTTCGTGCCGAAATCAATGCAATTTCAGACATTGAGAAAACTCCGTTTAATAGTATTAGAAAAAATATTATTAGTATTTCCAATGTTTAGTAGATTCGTTATTTGTTTGGTTCGTTGTTTGGTATAAATTCTTATTGTTCTTTTTTAGCCCAGATGGAAGTGAAGAGCCCGGAGCTAAAAAAACTAATTTTTCCTGCCAGAAAACAGCGACCAGCGGAAGCTCGTTTTATGGTTTGGAAAAATAGTTTTTTTAGCGAGGACTCGCAACGTACAGCTGGATTAGCTTCTACAAATTATCTATAACTGACGTTAAGCGCTCTGTAATTTCTTCGATAGTTCCAATTCCGTTTACGGCGTGAAACTTATTCTGCTCTTTATAATACCCAATTAATGGAGCCGTTTTTTCGTTGTATTCCTGATATCTTACACGAATTTTTTCTTCGTCCTGATCATCCGGTCTTCCGCTTGTTTTCCCTCTTTCAAGTAAACGCGCTACTAAAATTTCGTCATCAGCCTCTAATGCAATTGTTGCAGTTACGCTTGAACCAATTGTTGGTAAAAATTTATCTAATGCCTCGGCCTGATCTAAAGTTCTTGGATATCCGTCGAACAAAAATCCTGCGCTTTCCGGGTGTTTATTTACTTCGTCAATTAACATTGCTGTTGTTACTTCACACGGAACTAATTCTCCGTTATCCATAAAAACTCTTGCTTTTTTACCTAGTTCAGTATCATTTTTTAAATTAAAACGGAAAATATCTCCTGTAGAAAGGTGTGTTAAATTGTATTTTTCTTTTAAAAATTCTGCCTGAGTTCCTTTTCCTGCTCCAGGCTTTCCAAATAAAACAATGTTAATCATAGTACGTTTGAGTTGTGTGACTTCTTATTTTTTGAAGAAGTTTAAAATGAATATATAGTTGTGTTTTGTTTAATATTATTCTGCTAATTTATATACTTCGGTCAGGTTTCTGCCTAAACCATCATAATCTAATCCGTAGCCAACGATAAATTTATTCGGGATTCTGATTCCGATATAATCTATCTTAATGTCTTTTTTATAAGCTTCTGGTTTAAAGAACAAAGTAGCCACTTTAAAGTGTTTTACATTTTGTGCTTTAAATAAATGTTTTAATTCTTCAAGCGTATTTCCTGTATCGATAATATCTTCGATAATAACAACGCTTCTTCCAGACAAATCCTGATTGATCCCAATCAATTCTTTAACTGAATTTGTTGTTTCAGTTCCTTCATAAGAAGCCATTTTGATAAATGAAACCTCGCAAGGACTTTTATATTTTTTCAGGAAATCGGCAGCCACCATAAAGGCACCATTCAAAACTCCAATAAAAATTGGAGTATCATCTCCAAAATCATCTTCTACCTGTGCAACTAATTTGGTTAAAGCAAAATCAATTTCCTTAGCCGAAATAAACGGAACAAATTGTTTATCGTGAAGTTGTATCATTATTTTTAAATTTAAAATAATGGACAAAGATACAGAATTACAACCAATCTGCCCACATGAAAATAGAATCGAAAGATGACTTTTTTACGAATGTTAAATATCAGTTAATAATTACAAAATCGTTCTTGCAGCTACTTTTTAATTTACTAAATTGTTGTTGAATAATCATTTAACTCCAAATATCAATGAAAAATTTCTTACCACTATTTTCTATATCATTGTTAATTTTAATGACTTCCTGTAACGGACAAGTTAAAAAAGAAGAAAAAGAAGCACTTGCAAAACAACCGGGAAATGTTGTAAAAACTGCTGTTGGCGACATTACACTTCCGCCGCCATATGCCACTGAATCTAAAACGAATAACAGCAAAGTTATTGGATGGCCAAACGGTGTTACGCCAAAAGCTCCTGAAGGATTTACGGTTACGAAATTTGCAGACGGTTTTGAAAACCCTCGCTGGACTTACATTGCGCCAAACAGTGATATTTTTGTTGTTGAAAGCGGAACACGCGCCAGTAAAAATCAAATCACGGTTTTGCGTGATAAAGACAAAGATGGAAAATTTGAAACTCGTGAAGTTTTCATTAAAGATTTAAATAAACCTTTTGGAATGTTGGTTTTAAAGGACTTTTTCTACATTGCAAATACCGACGGATTATATCGTTATCAATATAAAAATAATCCTTTAAAATTAGAAACAAAAGGCGAAAAAATTCTTGAACTTCCTGCGGGAGGTTACAACAATCACTGGACCCGAAATTTATTAGGCAGTCCTGACGGAAGCAAAATTTATGTTTCTGTAGGTTCAGGAAGTAATAATGCCGAACATGGCGTTGACAAAGAAGTGCGCCGTGCCGGAATTCTAGAAATTAATCCTGATGGAACCGGCGAAAAAATTTACGCTTCGGGTCTTAGAAATCCTGTTGGAATGGATTGGAATCCTGTTAATAAAGAGCTTTGGACAGCTGTAAATGAACGTGATGATTTGGGCGATGATTTAGTTCCTGATTATATTACGAGTGTAAAAAAAGATGGTTTTTATGGATGGCCTTATTCTTATTTTGGAAGTATTCCTGATCCGAGAATGAAAGGCGAAAGAAAAGATTTGGTCGGAAAAGCAATTGTTCCAGATGTTGCCGTTGGTGCGCATACAGCATCGTTAGGATTGGCTTTTTATACTAAAGATGCATTCCCGGCAAAATATAAAAATGGCGCTTTTGTTGGGCAGCATGGTTCATGGAACCGCTCTAAAATTTCAGGTTATAAAGTGCTGTTTGTTCCTTTTAAAGATGGAAAACCATCGGGAAAACCGGAAGATTTTTTAACTGGTTTTGTTTCAGATGAAAATAAAGCTGAAGTTTACGGACGTCCGGTTGCAGTTACGGTTATGAACGACGGATCGCTTTTAGTAAATGATGACAGTGGAAATACGATTTGGAAGGTTACAGCTAAATAAAATTCCAATTCTGTACAGATAATTTAAACATATAGAAACATAGATTTTATATTTTATTAAAAGCGAAACACCTTTTTTGCCTCCATGAATCCTATGTTTCTATGTGTTTTAAAAACTACGTCTTAATTCAAATCATTTATGATCTTAAAAAAACATTGTCTTTTTCTTTTTGTGATTTTTGTTTTCCAAAACATTGAAGCGCAGAAAAAAGAAGGCAAAAAAATTGATTCCTTAAAAACCGAAAAGCTGAAAGAAGTTGTAATCAGTCCACTTCATATTGATAACAATTTATTAAACACTCCGGCTTCGATTGGTGTTCTTTCTAAAAAAGATTTAGTGCAAAATAATACCACCGATATTACAACGGTATTGAATACAATTCCGGGTGTTTTTATGCAGTCTTCTAATTTTACCACAACCCGAATTTCGATTCGCGGCATTGGTGCGCGAACCACTTACGGCACGAATAAAATCAGGGCTTTTTACGGCAGTATTCCGCTGACTTCCGGAAACAGCGAAACCGTAATTGACGATATTGACCTCGAAAACCTCAACCAAATTGAAATTATTAAAGGTCCGCTTTCGAGTGTTTACGGTGCTGGTTTAGGCGGTGCGATTTTAATTTCACCTCAGCTTTCTAAAAACGGAAATCAAAGTGCTCGAATAGGTTCTGTTTTTGGTTCTTTTGGATTATTGAAAAACAGTGTGAATTTTGGTTTAGATGAAAAAAACGGAAGTCTAAACATTAGTTATCACAATTTAAAAACCGATGGCTGGCGTGAAAACAGTGCATACAAACGGGAAGGAATTACGCTTGCAGGAGAATTATTTCGAAAGAAAAACAGCAAACTGACTTACTTTTCAAATTATACTTATTTAAAAGCTTTTATACCGAGTTCGATTAATAAGAATGCTTTTGAAAATAATCCCGAATCTGGTGCGCCAACCTGGGTCGCTTCAAAAGGTTATAAAGAATACAAATCGACTTTGGGCGGATTAGCTTATGATTTTTCAATTAATGAAAATCTAAAAAACTCAACTTCGGTTTTTATCAATTATAAAGACAGCAACGAACCAAGACCTTTTGATATTTTACGTCAATATACTTTTGCAACGGGCGTGAGAACACAATTCTCAGGAAATTTTAAAATTGGAAGAATAGAAAATAACTTCATTACCGGAATTGAATATTTTACGGATACTTATAAAGGTAATACGTTCGAAAACCTGTATCAACAAAATAATGGTTTGGGAAGTTTACAAGGCGACCAGCTTACCGAAACCGGACAAAGAAGACATTTCTACAATATATTTTCGCAATTGCGAACTTTACTTTCAGATCAATTTGAAATTCAGGCAGGTTTAAATTATAACAAAACCAAATTCAGCCTTGACAATTATACTGAAAACTCAAATCAGGAATATAGTTATGACGGCATTTTTTCTCCGCAATTGTCTTTATTATTTAAACCAGATTCTCAAAAGACGGTTTATTTTTCGGTCAGCCGAGGGTTTTCATTGCCAGCGACAGAAGAAACTCTTACAAGCGAAGGCACAATTAATACAAATATAAAACCTGAAAACGGTTATAATTTTGAAGTAGGCGGAAAGTTTTATTTCTTCAATAAAAAACTTTACACCGAAATTGCGGTTTACCGAATGGAAATTAAAGATTTATTGGTCGCCAAAAGAGTTGGTGATGATCAATATGTGGGTTTAAATGCCGGAAAAACATTTCATGAAGGAATCGAAATTACTTTAAATCACAATTGGCCAATCAATCGATTCTTTTCCCTGAATTCTTATTTAGCCGGATCTTTAGGAAATTATGAGTTCAAGGAATTTGTTGATAACGGAAATGATTATTCCGGAAATAAATTAACCGGAGTTGCAGCAAACAAAGTCAACGCCGGAATTATTTTAAACACCAATCTTGGAATTTATTTCAATGCCGATTACCAATTCGTAGATGAAATCCCGATGAATGATGCCAATACTGCTTTTTCTGATTCTTATAATCTTATCAATTTAAAAACAGGTTATCGATTTGAGATCCTGCAAGGCTTAACCTCACATTTTGCTGTTGGAGTAAATAATGTTACAAATACAAAATATGCTTCTCTGATACTGCCAAATGCCGTTGCCGTTGGAAACTCGGCGCCGCGCTATTATTATCCTGGTCTTCCTATAAATTATTACGGAACTATCTCATTAAATTATTTATTTTAGATGCTTGAAATCACCCCCAAACCTAAAAAAATGCTTTCTGTATTACAAGAAAAACTGGATTATGTAAGTGCCTATCGGGAAAACCGGTTAAAGTGTGCGCAAGACATTCTCGAAAACCCCTCTTTATTTGAAGAATTAGTTTCTATTTGCTTTTCGCCCGAAAATAAAAACAATCATAAAGCCTGCTGGATCCTTGAATTTGTATCGTATGAAGAATTAATCTGGCTTCAGCCTCACGTTGATTTTTTCTGTTCTAATTTGAAAGTTCTGAAAGATGAAAGTTCGCTCAGACCAATTGCAAAAGTGGTACAGCTTTTAGTAAAATCTCATTTTAAAAAAGACGAAAACAGTATTTCATTATCCGAAGAAAATCTTCAGGATTGTATTGAAGCGAGTTTCGATTGGCTTATAAATGATGTAAAAGTAGCTACAAAAGCCTATTCTATAAGAACTTTATACGTTCTGGGAAATTATTACAACTGGATTCATCCTGAACTTCAGGTTATTTTAAATAAAGATTACGGAGATCATTCCGCAGCTTACAAAGCCGTTGCCCGCGAAGTTTTGAAGAAAATTGAATAGTTTTTTGCCACAGATTAAAAAGATTAGAAGGATTTTTTGGTTTGCCACGAATTACACTAATTTTCACGAATTATTTTTTTTAGATTCAATCTAAAAATTAGTGGTAATTCTTGTAATTCGTGGTAACCACAAATCCGCACAGAGATAAATCATTTTAATCCTTTTAATCTGTGGCAAAACTTTAAAATACAATTCGTGGAAATTCGTGCAATTCGTAGCTAAAAACTAGAAAACCACTAAATTTTGGCTAAAAAAAGATTAAAAGGTATCTTTGCAAAAACACAACACAAAATGAATTATTTTTCTTCTGATTTTAAATTAGGAATATTAGGCGGCGGACAATTGGGTAAAATGCTTTTGTTCGACACCAGAAAATTTGACATACAAACTTATGTTTTAGATCCGAGTGATGAAGCGCCGAGTAAAATTGCCTGCAATAAATTCTTTCAAGGCGATTTAATGGATTATGAAACGGTTTACAATTTTGGAAAACAAGTCGATGTTCTAACTTTTGAAATCGAATTGGTAAACCTTGAAGCTTTAACACAATTAGAAAACGAAGGTGTAAAAGTATATCCGTCTCCAAAAACTTTAAAAGGAATTCAGAATAAAGGAACTCAAAAAGATTTTTATACCCAAAGTAATATCCCAACCGCATCTTATTTACGTTTTGAAAGTCCATTGCATTTGCAAAAATCAGTTGGAAATAACGAAATCACAATTCCGTTTGTATGGAAATGCACCGAGTTTGGTTACGACGGAAATGGCGTAAAAGTAATTCGTCAGATTTCTGATATGGATGATTTACCAAATGTAGAATGTATTGCAGAAACAATGGTTCCTTTCAAAAATGAATTGGCGGTAATCGTGGTAAGAAATCCATCAGGAGAAATTAAAACGTATCCGGTTGTAGAAATGGAATTTCACCCAGAAGCAAATCAGGTTGAATACGTAATCTGCCCGGCAAGAATCGACGAAAAAGTTGCAGAAAAGGCCAGAGCAATTGCTTTAAATGTTTCAGAAAAATTCAATCACGTTGGACTTTTGGCTGTTGAAATGTTTCAAACCAATGAAGATGAGATTTTGGTAAACGAAGTAGCACCGCGTCCGCATAATTCTGGACATTATTCAATTGAAGCAAGTTATACTTCACAATTCGAAAATCATTTACGTGCTATTTTAGATCTTCCGTTAGGAAACACAGACAGTAAAGTTGCCGGAATTATGGTAAATTTAGTGGGTGCCGAAGGATTTTCTGGAGACGTAGTTTATGAAAACATTGAAACCATTTTAGGATGGGATGGCGTTACGCCGCACATTTACGGAAAAAAACAAACACGTCCGTTTAGAAAAATGGGTCACGTGACAATCGTAAATGAAAATATGCAGGAAGCAAGACGAATTGCACAGGAAGTTAAGAACACGATTAAAGTGATTAGCGCTTAGTAATTAGTGATTAGTCATAGTCGACCGTCACAGCTGACAAATTTGAAGCAAAATAAACGAATTTATCAGTTTAATGGATTTTGTAGAAATATTAATTGACCTTTTGAATTTAGACGACAAATCAAATTTGTTTAAAATTCATTTTGAAAAATTTACAGATAAATACGAATACAAACGCGAAAGAATAAAAAGTTTCATTCTATTTATAATTCTTGTCGTATGTTCCTTAGCATTAATAATTTTCGTTTTATTTCTGATTTATACAATTTTACTTAAATTACGATCATAAACCAATAAAATGCAGTTTTTAGTCTCAACCAAACTTGAAACCTAAAACCTGAAACAAAACAAACAAAAAACAAATGAGCAAAGTAGCCATAATAATGGGAAGCATCTCAGACATGCCAGTTATGCAGGATGCAATCGACATATTAAAACAATTTAATGTAGAAGTTGAAGTAGATATCGTTTCGGCACACAGAACGCCGGAGAAATTATTTGATTTCAGTAAAAATGCACATATTCGCGGAATTTCTGTAATTATTGCCGGTGCGGGCGGTGCGGCACATTTACCTGGAATGGTGGCTTCAATGTCTCCGCTTCCTGTAATTGGAGTTCCGGTAAAATCAAGCAATTCTATTGATGGCTGGGATTCTGTTTTATCGATTCTGCAAATGCCGGGCGGTGTTCCAGTTGCAACTGTTGCTTTAAACGGCGCAAAAAATGCGGGAATTTTAGCAGCACAAATCATCGGAAGCCACGATAAAAAAGTTTTGGATACTATTATTTCTTATAAAGAAGAATTAAAAGCGGCGGTTAATAAAGCTGCTGAAGGTTTAAAGAAATAAGTTTTCCCGATTCCTGCAAGGTTTTCAAAACCTTGTAGGTCTGATTATCACAATCAAAATTAAATACTTCAAAAATACCTACAAGGTTTTGAAAACCTTGCAGGATAAAAATGCAAAGGCTTCCCTGTACGGAAGCCTTTTTTTATTTATTTTTTGAAATTAAATTACATCTTCAACTTCTTCTAAAATAGATTCAAATTCAGATTCTTTTATATCTTCCTTATTTATCCAATTTTCTGAAGTCACCAAATCGTAATTTATATTGTCTTCAGTCTTCAATTCCCAAATAATACTTTCAGCTTCCGGAAACGTAATATTTTGAGATATTTGATTTTCGAATAATCTTTTGATCAGATTTCTATCAGATAAGCCATTATTCAATAATTTCAACACGTTTTCGGCTGTCAGCTTTTGTGCTTCTCCATCGGTTGGCCTCAGTGAAAAATGAACAATAGAAGCTTTTGCATTTGGGAATTTTCCATTATAGGCTTTAAAAAGCAATTGATTGACTTGAAATAAAGTTCCTTGCATGTGTATTTCGGGATATTCTTCGCAAACCTTATCAATTAACATATTGTTCGATATTTGCTCAATTTGTCCTTCGCTTAATTGATCTCCCAATTTATATTTCAAAACTATTTGAGCCGCTTCGTTAGGTTCATAATCTGAAATTGCCATTTCTAATAATTCCGGCAAACTGCTTTTCTCTGCTGTTGCGCCATCGGGATAATTGAATTTTTCTAATAACGTAATAAAATCTTCGTCTGACCAATATCCTTCAATTTCATTAACCGTATCAATATTCTTTATTACAACTTGATAATTCATCATTTTTTTATTTTAATTATGATTCGCATTTTATAATGCCAAATCTATTTTTTCAATTTACGCTTTTAAAAACGCCTACAGAAATAAATAACATATCTATAACACAATTTAAGAGGATTTTATGCCGAGAATCGATCTTGTTTAGATGATTAGGTTTTTATAAATTGCTATCTTTGAAATTCAAAAAAATCGACTTCTATTAATAAAAAATATAATATCATAATGAGTGTTTTACTTTCAAAATTTATAACTAAACATAACACCGCACCTTTTTCGCAAATTAAAATCGAAGATTATGTTCCTGCTTTCAACGAAGGAATTGCTTTGGCTAAAGCCGAAATTGATGCAATCGTAAATAATCCAGATGCGCCGACTTTTGAAAATACCATTGTAGCGATGGATTTTTCGGGCGATATTTTAGATCGTCTTTCTAGTATTTTCTTCAATTTGAATTCGGCTGAAACGAATGATGAAATGCAGAAAATTGCTCAGGAAGTTTCGCCTTTACTTTCAGAATTTGGAAATGACATTCGCTTAAATGCTGATTTATTTGCAAAAGTAAAAGCCGTTTATGATCAAAAAGAAAGTTTAGGTTTAAATCCTGAACAAACGACTTTATTAGATAAAAAATACAAAAGCTTTTCAAGAAACGGGGCGAATTTGCCAGAAGACAAGAAAAACCAATTAAGAGAAATCGACAAAGAATTATCGAAATTGAGTTTACAGTTTGGTGAAAATGTTTTGGCAGAAACCAACAACTTCGAATTGCATTTAACCGATGAAAAAGATTTATCTGGTTTACCGGAAGGCACTATCGAAGCCGCAAGATTATTAGCTAAAAATCAGGAAAAAGAAGGCTGGATTTTTACTTTAGACCATCCAAGTTATGTTCCGTTTTTAACTTATGCTGATAATCGCGAATTACGTAAAAAAATGGCGATTGCTTTTGGTGCAAAAGCATTTCAGAATAATGAATTTGACAATCAGGAAAATGTTTTAAAGATTGCTAAACTGCGTTTTGAAAGAGCTAATTTATTAGGATATAAAACGCACGCACATTTTGTTCTGGAAGAAAGAATGGCCGAAAGTCCAGAGAAAGTTTTTTCATTTTTAAATGATTTATTGGCAAAAGCAAAACCGGCGGCTCAAAAAGAGTTTGCGGAGTTAACTGCTTTCGCAAAAGAACTGGACGGAATCGAACAGCTAGAAAAATGGGACGGTGCTTATTATTCTGAAAAATTAAAACAACAGCTTTTTAATTTAGACGATGAAAAACTCAAACCTTATTTTCAATTAGAGAAAGTATTAGATGGTGCTTTCACCGTTGCCAAAAAATTATACGGTTTAACTTTTACGGAAGTTTTTGATATTGATAAATACCACGAAGAAGTTACGACTTATGAAGTAAGAGATGCTAATGACAATTTAGTTTCAATTTTCTACGCTGATTTCTTCCCAAGAAAAGGAAAAAGAAACGGTGCTTGGATGACTTCATTCAAATCTCAATATGTAAAAGACGGCGTAAACGAAAGACCACATATTTCTAACGTTTGTAATTTTACAAAACCAACAGAAACAAAGCCTTCTTTATTGACTTTTAATGAAGTAACGACTTTATTTCACGAATTTGGGCACGGTTTACACGGAATGCTGGCAAATACAACTTATCCAAGTTTATCTGGAACTTCTGTTTACTGGGATTTTGTAGAATTACCAAGTCAGATTATGGAAAACTGGTGTTACGAACCGGAAGCTTTGGCTTTGTTTGCGAATCATTATGAAACGGGAGAAATTATTCCGATTGAGTATGTTCAGAAAATTAAAGAAAGTGCAAGTTTTCAGGAAGGTTTAGCAACGTTACGTCAATTAAGTTTTGGATTATTAGATATGGCTTGGCACGGACAAGATCCAACAAGCATTACCAATTTAAAAACTTTCGAAACAGAACAATTTGCCAACACGCAATTGTATCCTGATGTAAAAGAAAATGCGATGAGTACAGCTTTCTCTCATATTTTTCAAGGCGGATATTCTTCTGGATATTACAGCTACAAATGGGCAGAAGTTTTAGATGCTGATGCTTTTGAATATTTTCAGGAAAACGGAATCTTCAATGAAGAAATAGCTAAGAAATTTAAAGATAATGTTCTTTCTAAAGGAGGAACTGAACATCCTATGACTTTATACAAACGTTTTAGAGGTCAGGAACCAAAACCAGAAGCTTTATTGAAAAGAGCGGGACTTCTATAATTGCAGATTTTTGATTTTAGATTGTAGATTTTTGATCTCAAACTCTAGTAAATTTTAGATTAAACCGAAGTATTTCAACTTCGGTTTTTTTATTTGATTTCTCTTAGAAATAATTTTAGTTATCTTCGTATTTTTAAATCTTAATCTTACAAATACAAGCCGTGAAAAAATATTTTAGAATAGTTCTTTATCTTGCAATTACTGGATTGATTGCTATTGTTTCTGTAAACTACTATGTAAAATCTTCTACCAAAAACAAGATTTATTATTCGGTTAAAAAGTTTCCTAAAAATGATGTTGGAATTATTTTTGGTGCGGGAATTAATGGAAATCAGCCAAGCAAATATTTGAAGGATCGTCTTGATGCTGGAATTTTATTATACAAGATGAAGCGAATCAATAAAATTTTACTTTCGGGAGATAACGGCCGTGATGAATATGATGAATTAACGGTTATGAAAAACTATTGTTTTAATCATGGAGTTGACACGACAAAAATATTTATTGACTATGCAGGTTTCGATACTTATTCAACAATGTATCGTGCAAAACATATTTTCAAGATTAAAAAAGCTACTTTAATTTCTCAGGAATATCATTTGAACCGAGCGATTTATATTGGACAAAAACTTGGAATAAAATCGGCTGGATATTCTGCAAACAATGGAGAGTATCACGGATATAAATATGTTTGTTTTAGAGAATATGGTTCCATTTTTAAATCCTTTTTTGATGTTTTAAGAAATCGCGAGCCTCGTTTTCTGGGAACTCCAATTAACATTAATGGTCCTTCTAATTATTCTAAAGAAGATAAACGATAAAAATAGAAAAGCCGAAGTAATACTTCGGCTTTTCATTTGGAGCAAAATTAAAATAAGACATTTTTTGTTTTGCAAAAAATGAACTATTTATGTCGGCGAACAAACACTTCTTCAAACTGTTTAAGTTTAAGTGCTTTTGTTTCTTCGATGCGTTTAGCTTTTAAGTTAACATTTTTAGCAGTTGCCGGCTGAGGTTTTGTAGTATACAAATAAGACTCAAACACGTGGCTTAAATACAAAGGAGATTTTCCAATTCCTCTTGTAGTGTCAAAATTTTGAGATTGATGACAGCTAAAACAATTTGCTAAATTACCAGCATTAATTTTATGTATACTATCCTGAAAAGTCTGCGTGTAAGTCTCCATTGTAATGTTTGCTAAATTAGCAGAACCTCTTGCCAATGAATCTGGAAGAACACTTGATATATCACTTTTTACGATAGTTTGTGCCTGCTGTGCCGGAGTTAATCCGTCTGTATTTAACCAAATCGATCCGTTATAGAAATAATTCTTAAAAACGTCTGTTAATTTTGAGGCTACACATTTATTGATCGTATCGATGTTGTCAAAATTAGCAGGTTCTGCCTGGCTTGTTGTCATATAAGCATTTGTACTTATCACTTTAGGAACTCCATATTCATAAAGAACAAAAGCTTTATACGGCTCTAATGGTTTCTTGTTTACTTTATCCCATTTTATTCCTGTCAAGCCAGAAGTTGTTCCGCTTTGATAAAGCAACATTTCATTAGCTGACGTAACAGAGTTATTTTTCCAGTCATAAACCGGAGCCATTTCTTTATGCTCAAAAGTTGCCCAGATAAATTCAGGATGATTTTTCACAACTCCCACAACGTGCATTCCTAACAAAGCAACAGGTTTTGCTACATATTGTCCTTGCTTATTTTTGAATGCCGCTTTAGTAACGAAATACTCTCCAATTTTTTCTTTCGGAATTGCATCGGTACTAATCCATGAAACTTTTAACTCCAATGAACCAACAGGAAATGTTTCTAAATTAGAATAAGGAACTTTTCCGCTGTTAATTTCAGAAGCTGCAATAATGGCTTTATCATGTAATGTTTTATTTACGTGTATAGAATAATATACCGTATCGCCAGCTGTTTTCCCTGAAACAAATTTTGGGTTAGAAACTAGCACGCCTTCCGGACCAGCCTGATTAATGGAGCTTAAAACTAATTTTAATCCTAATTGCGGAGCAACTGGCGCCATCTCAGGACTAACAACATCCAAAGAATCTAAAAACAACGGATTTCCGGATGGAAGTGGTTTTGTTACCCAAAGGAATTTCTGCCATGACCATTGATGGAAAATACAATTTGTGGTACTTGAAGTATCAAAAGGGCTTCCGTCTCCTTCTGCAGGCGGCGGTGTTTGTTCGTGCGGAAACCAGCTTGCTTCGCATTCGCAAGGTGTAGCTGCTGCTTCCGTTTTAGCATATCCTGAAACTCCGGCTTTTCCAAATATTTTTTCTTTATTCAAAAAGAATATTGTAACAGCTGCAGCAATAAAGACAACTAATACGATTATAATAATCGGTTTTCTATTCATGTTTTTGTGATTTATTTTTTTGGCAATAAAAAAGGCCGTCTAAAAAGACGACCCTTTCAATCAAAACTGTAACCAAATCAGGCGTAATTAAATCCTAATATGTTTCGTAATTCGAGTTGTTAATATTTGGGGTCTCTTATTATGCCAACTCTGGTTGTAAATTTTTTACTGCTTTTACAGGTACGTTTTCAATATGATGTTGGTAGTATGAAAAACCTCCTACTCCGTTCCATTCTGCATCAACAGATAAATGAGCGTCAAAATCGGCTAAAAAAGCACCAATTGCCGGAGCTGGAAAAGTTTGAACATATTGTCCTTTAAAACTAACTAATTGTGTATACTGTCCAAGTCCTGCTGCATATATTTTTCCTGTTACAGGAACAACAATATGAGAATCAGGACCATTTACTGCTTGTTTAATAACTGCCGTACCAGAAACTGAATTTTGTGATGGTACAACAACTAAACTAAATGATACGATTGGAGCACCTGGTGTTCCTACATTTCCTATTGTACCACTTACTAAATAAGCACCTGCTAATAAATCTGCCATAACTTTTGTATTTTTTGGTTTTCCTACTCATAAGGCTTTTCGGAACCGCCTCGTTTTTTTAAGTGGGGTCTGCTCCACCTATTTTGATTCGTTTTTATTATTTAATTGTTTTTTTAACCAACATCTTAAATAACAATTTTTGGTTTATTTCTACTTCAAAACTATAGCAGATAAGTAGACATAACAGAAAAAATGATGTGAAATGGAGTTTCTTTGACATGAAACAGGTTAAGAGTGACACAAGAAAACTTTACCCGTAAAAACACCTGTATTAAACAAAAAACCACCAATATTACATTGCAATATCAGTGGTTTTAAAACTTATTTAAGTTACTATGAACTTACGCCATCTAAAGCCAAATGATTAGAAAGAGTAGTTCCTGAACAAGTGTAATCAGCAACAGCCGAATTTCCCGACTGATATATAAACGCTTGCTGCGCCTGATTATCGTGTCCGGCCATAACCCAGATTTTCATCCAAAGCGTTGATCCGTCCGGTACGCCCAGACTTCCCGGATCTGTTGTATACGACTGACCTAAAAGTTCATTACCCGTTTGCGAAGAACTTTGTAATTGTCCATTTGAGTCTAAGTATACAAACTCAGTTCTGCAAACATATCCGCCTTGTTGATTTAATTTAAACTTTCCTACTGTTTGAATTGCCATGATAATTAATTTTTAAATTTTATGACCTACTCTATTTCTGCTTTTCGGTTTACGCAGCCGCTTTTTTTCTGTGCGAGACAGCTCCACTTAGTGATTTTGTTTGATTTGCTGTTTCAGGGAGAATGTCATAAAATTTATTCTTTTCTACTTGAAACAAGCTTTGAAAAAAAGATTGCTAGCTTATTTTTTCTGATTTCAAAATTATTGCAGATGCATTTGTCAAATAAAAAAATTGCCGCAGAATAGAAAATATTGGTTATCAATCAATTAAAATCAATACATGAAATACGTTTTTATTTAGTCTAAAAAAGAACAAAAAGATCTAAAAATAAACTTTCAATTATTTTTGAAAGTTTAAAAACTTTTACTTACATTTGATCTATGGAATTCAAAGAAGCAAAAAATAAGTTTGTACAAACCTGGGGAGCTTTAGGTTCTCAATGGGGAATTAATAAAACGATGGCGCAAATCCACGCTTTATTAATGATCTCAAACGAAGCTGTTTCTATGGAAGACATTATGGAAGAATTGCAGATTTCACGCGGAAACGCAAGCATGAATCTAAGAGGATTAATGGATTGGGGAATTGTTTATAAAGAATTTAAAGCCGGCGAGAGAAGAGAATTCTTTACTGCCGAAAAAGATTTAGATGAATTAGCGGCAAAAATCTCCAGAGAAAGAAGCAAAAGAGAAATTAAACCTGCGCTTAAAATCTTGAAAGAAGTTTCGACGATTGAAGCAAAAGATTCTGCAGAAGAAAAACACTTTGTGGATCAAACTTCCAAATTATACGATTTCGTTTTAAAAGCAGATAATATGTTAGATAAAATGACTGAATTCAATGAAAACTGGTTAGGAAAATTAGTTATCAAAATGATGAAGTAAAAAAATTTAATCAAAACTTTCATTTTTTTCTGAAAGTTTAAAAACAATAAATAGTTATGAAAACACTTAAAAAAATAAACAAAATTGCATTGATTACAACTTTAGTTTTATTCCTCACTATATATCTTGGAATGCTGGCACAAATACTTTTGGGAATTATTCAAGTAATTTCAGCCATCTATTTAACAGTCAAAGTATATAATAAATCAGATTATGCTAAAAGAAATTTGTCTATTTATTGGATCGTAACCCTTTCTGAACTTGCTTTATTTTACATACAACATTATTATTTCCCAACATCAAATGACGCAATCGAATGGTCTCTAATGGTAATTTTTCCTATGTCAATTGCAATTTACTTTTATACAATACTGAGAAAAATAGTGGCAGAATATGAATACAGTCAAAACAATCTTCAAATTGAAAATTAACCAACACTAAATTCTTTTTGAATATTTTAAAAAAACAGTAGTGATGAAAACAACATTTAAAGTTTTAGAAATTATAAATATAGCTGCCCTAATGTTTTTATTACTTGGTGGTTATGGAATAGCGATTACAGGTGGATTACAAGTTTTAGCCGCTATTTTATTTCTAATACTATTTCCAAGAAACAGACTGATCTATGTTTATTTTGGTTTAGTAATTCTTTTCTTCCTGATCTGGAACGGAGAATTTACCTGGCTTTTCTTATTGCCTATTTCATTAATATTCTTCCTAACATTTATTATTTACAATCAAAAAAAGAAATTATGAATTTCAACATCATTGGATATTTAATATATCTCAGCATTACGACTTTCATCATTTTAAAAGTTGGAAAAATCTGCTACAAAAACGGAAATATTTATGTGGCAGATCTAATCCCGAATCATGCTGACCTCTGTCAAAAAGTCAATCAGGTTTTGCTCTTAGCTTATTACCTTTTAAACATTGGTTATTGCGCTATGACATTAATTTCCTGGCAGAAAATTATTTCATCAATACAATTGATTGAAACTATCTGTATAAAAACAGCTGTCATAATTTTTATTATTTCAATTCTTGCATCACCTCAACATTTTAATTATAACAAAATACATTCAAAAACTAATTCATAACAACAAAAACTAAATATTATGGAAACTACAAAAATCTTAATCGGTTACAGTATTTATTTACCAGTCGCTTTATTTTTAACTTATTACGTTTCTAAAACGCTTTTTAAAAATGGAAAAATCTTTATGCTTGACATCTTTAAAGGCCGGGAAGAAATTGCAGAAGCAACCAACAAACTTTTTGAAACCGGATTTTATCTTTTAAACATTGGTTTTGCCTTAATGATTTTAGAAATGCAATTATATAGAGACAGTTATCAGGAATTAATTGAAAACTTAAGTTATAAAATTGGCGGTTTTTCTATTTATCTTGGCATCATGTTATTCTTCAATTTGTATTTCTTTTTTAGAGGAAAACGAAAAGCAAAAGAAGCTCAAAGAGAAGAAAGATTGGTCTTTAAAGCATAAACATTCTGTAACAAACTCGACAGGTTTTAAAAACCTGTCGAGTTTGATAAAACCTAAATTTAGATAAAATGACACATCAGGAAATACTCAAAAAAGTGCAATGGAAAGATTTAAAAACGCTTAGCTTTAAAGAAATGCTAATTGAAAACAACTTGACAATTCCGTGGTTTCTAGTTTCTATGACGCTTGCTTATTTTGGATATTATTTAGCAGCGATTCCTTTTTCAGCTTTTTTCTTTCTAGCCGGACTAAGACAAGTACATAATGGTTTTCACAATTCATTAGGAACAAATAAATTTTTAACCTGGTTTACGCTTTATTCAAACAGTATTTTATTGATGGTTTCAATTCATGCCGTTAAATTCAATCACATACGACATCATAAATATTGTTTGTCTGATGAAGATTACGAAGGAAAATCAGCAAAAATGACTTGGTACGGCGCTATTCTTTATGGACCAGTTCACATGTTCTTGATTCATAAAGTAACATTGCAGAAAGGAAATAAAAATTATGTCAAAAATGTAATCTTAGAGCTTGTCTCAATTGCAGTTGTAACCTTTATAATTTTCTATTTTCAAATTCATTTCCTGATCTATCATTTTATTATAATGGTCTTCGCCGAATTTTTAATGGCTTTCTTTGCTGTCTGGACTGTGCATCATGATACAGAAGATTCTCCTGAATTTGCCAGAACACAACGAGAAGGCTGGAAAAACAAAATTACGTTCAGCATGTTTTATCATTTAGAACATCATTTATTTCCGGCAGTTCCAACAATTAAATTACCAGAACTGGCAAAAAGAATTGATAATGTATTTCCAGATATTGAAAAAAAGAACACTTTTTAATTGTAAAATATAGTTTGCTAATAATTGCACGAATTTTCACGAATTAATATTCAACAAAAAAATTAGTGGAAATTCGTGCAATTAGTGGCAAAAAAATCTACACCCAATGAAAAAACTCATAATCGCAGCCGGAACTGGTTTTCTTGGACAAGTTTTAGTTAATCATTTCAAAGATAAATTTGAAGAAATTGTAATTCTGACCCGAGGAAAATCGCAGATAATTGACGGAATAAAATATGTAAACTGGAATGCCAGAACTTTTTCCGGCTGGGAAAATGAATTGGAGAATGCGACGGTTTTAATTAATCTCGCAGGAAAATCTGTTGATTGTCGTTATAGCAAAGAGAATAAAAAAGAAATTCTTTGGTCTAGAATTGAAAGTACCAAGATTTTAAACAAAGCCGTTTTGAATTGCAAAAACCCGCCGAAACATTGGCTGAATTCATCAACAGCAACTATTTATCGTTTTTCTTTAGACAAACAAATGGATGAAGTTGACGGTGAAATTGGAAATGATTTTTCTATAAATGTCGCTTTATCTTGGGAAAAAGCATTCTTTAAAACCGAAACTCCCAATACCTTAAAAACGGCTTTGCGAACTTCAATTGTTTTAGGCAAAAATGGCGGTGCTTTAATTCCGTTGAAAACTTTGGCTAAAATTGGTTTTGGAGGAAAACAAGGAAAAGGAAATCAGTTTATAAGCTGGATTCATGAAGAAGATTTTGAAAATGCGGTTGATTTTATTATTGAAAAAGAAATTACGGGCGTTATCAATATTGTTTCTCCAAAACCTATTCGAAATATTGATTTTATGCAGAAACTTAGAAAAGCTGTTGGTTTTCCTTTTGGAATTCCGCTTAACAAATTCTTTCTAGAAATTGGAGCATTTTTTATTCGCACAGAAACAGAACTGGTTTTGAAAAGTCGAAATGTGATTCCGAAAAGACTTTTGGAAAATGGATTCCAATTTAAGTTTGGAGATATTGATAATGCTTTTCGAGATTTAATATAGATCCCAAATTCACACAGTTTTGTCATTTCGACGAAGGAGACTCGAGCGATAGCGAACAGACGAAGTAAATCTCCACGAGAAGCTCCACAAAGATTGGATTCACATAGCGGAGTTACTTGCGAAGATTTGTCCTTCGTCGAAATGACAAGATTGTGCAAAAACAAACTTTAACCTAACAAATAATGACAACAATACACCTCACAACAAAAATAAAAGCCTCAAAACAAATCGTTTTTGATGCCTCACGAAATATCGATATTCATCAGCAATCTGCAAGTCCAACAAAAGAAAAAGCAATTGCCGGCGTAACATCTGGATTAATAAATTTAAATGAAACAGTAACCTGGCGTGGCAAACATTTCGGATTTTATCTCACACACAAAACCCGAATTCCTGTAATGGATTTTTATGATTATTTTGTAGATGAAATGGAAGAAGGAAAATTCAAATCTTTCAGACATCAACATATTTTTGAGGAACAAAATGGCGTAACAATCATGAAAGATGTATTACAGTACGAAACTCCGTTTGGGATTTTCGGAGAACTTTTCGATATTTTATTTTTAGAAAAACATATGACTAATTTTCTTTTGGAACGAAATAAGGTTTTGAAAGAAGTATCGGAAAAATTTAGTTAATATAATTTTCTTACTTTTATAAGTAATTCATTTCTGAATGAATCAGATAAATTAATCAAAAACATACTTATGAAATTAAAAACGATATTAACTGTATTTCTTTTTGCAATTTCTTTTATTGGTTTTTCGCAGAGCAATTGCAAAAACTTAAAAGGCTGCGAACGTAAATTATGTGAGCTAAATATAAAATTGACCGCTGCTAAAAAAGCCGGAAATCAAAATCAGATTAAAGGAGTTGAAGATGCTATAGCGCAGACCAAGAAAAACTGTACGACTAAAACAGTGAACAAAGATCTGGACAAAAAGGTAAAAGAGAAACAGCAAAAAGTTAACGAAAGAACTGCCGATTTGAACGAAGCGATTAAAGACAAAGAAAGCAAAGAAAAAATTGACAAAAAAAGAAAGAAACTAAATGAAGCTAAAGTTGAATTAAATAAAGCGCTTGCTGAACAAAAAACGAAATAGATTTTTCGCTCTCGAAGATTTTAAATTAATTTGGCAAAGCCCAATATTTAAACGCAATCTTGTCATTTCGACGAAGGAGAAATCTCCGCAAGTAACTCCGCAACGAGAATCCAATCTTTGTCGAGCTTCTCGCGGAGATTTCTCCTTCGTCGAAATGACAAGATTGTGGCAACAAATCTTCTCTTAAAAATGAATTTTCTCATTGTACGGTTTGCGTGAGGGATTGAGGCGGTATCTCCCGATTTAGAAAAACAAGGCTTTTTCAGCCGTAGTTTTTGTTAATCGGGAATTTAGCCGAAAGCCCGCCCCGAAGGGACACGCCCAAAATATTTAGAACCTTAAATGCCTTTTATTTATAGAAACGCAATCATCAGCCACCAAAAGATGGGCACACTTTCGACCCAAAAAGAAGTATAATATTTAGATCGATTTGTATTGGCAAACAAAATAAACAACATCAAAGTCAAAACCATTATCAGGTTGATGATAAGATCATGAAGTGTAAAAGACAAAATTCCTAAAACCCAAAACGGAACTAAAAGTGAAAATCCTAAAATCTTTGTTCGTTTTACACCAATTGTTTGCGGCACAGTTTGCAAATGCGGATCATCATTAGCTAAATCTATTATTTCAAAAACCAAAATCAGGACAAAAACCAATACAAAACGCTGGACGCATTTTATAAAAAAGTTAGCTGTAAAGGGAATTTCGGCATTAATGTATGGCAAAACCAAAGTCGCTCCTACCCAGCAAAGTGCTACAATGTAAATTTTTACTCCTGCCCAGTTTCGGGCATTTTTTCTGTTTGGGAAAAAAGGTAAAGTATAAAGTGCCGTTATGGCAAAAATTACAACCGAAACAATTTGAGTAATTCGTTTTAGATGGAAAAAATAATAGCCGACTAAAATCAGCGAAATGAAACTTAAAACAGCGATAATTTTGAGCTGATTGCCAATTGGTTTTTTCTTCACCCGAACCAAAGCATCATATTTTACAAAATTATATCCTACAATTGTTCCGAAAAAAACAAACAATGCCATTGACTCATCATACTGAATATGAAAGAAATGAAAAGTTATTCTAACCAAGGCATAACACGATAAAGCCACGTGAATACTGCTGTTTAAATAAAAATCTAATATTTGTTTTAGAAGTTTCATGCCTCAAATCTAATCAATTGGTAACAAATCAACTCTTTAGTTATAAATTTGATAAAAATTGAAGTTAAAAATACCCATTAAATTATTAATAATACTTAATTTTGCGCCACAAAAAAACAACACATTTACTATAAATTGTAATAAACCTTGTAAAATCGTATAGAAACACTCGGCAAATTACTTTTGATCTTTAAAAAAATAGACTGCTACAGATGAAAACAGATGCTTTTGCTTTAAGACACATTGGTCCAAGAGAAACAGATCTTCAACACATGTTACAAACCATTGGTGTTGACTCGATCGAACAACTTGTTTATGAAACCCTTCCGGACGATATTCGTTTAAAAGCGCCTTTGAATTTGGATCCTGCAATGACAGAGTATGAATTTGCAAATCATATTCAGGAATTAGGAAAGAAAAATAAAGTATTCAAATCATATATTGGTTTGGGTTATCATCCAACTATCGTTCCTGCGCCAATTCAAAGAAATATCTTCGAAAACCCGGGATGGTATACAGCTTACACGCCTTATCAGGCAGAAATTGCTCAAGGTCGTCTTGAAGCTATTTTAAATTTCCAGACTACTGTTATCGAATTAACAGGAATGGAAATTGCAAACGCTTCTTTACTTGATGAAGGTACTGCTGCTGCAGAAGCTATGGCGTTATTATTTGATGTTCGTACGAGAGATCAAAAGAAAAACAATACACATAAATTCTTCGTTTCTGAAGAAATTTTACCTCAGACTTTATCAGTTTTACAAACACGTTCAACTCCTATTGGAATTGAATTAGTTGTTGGAAACCACGAAACATTTGATTTTTCAAATGAATTTTTTGGAGCTATTTTACAATACCCAGGAAAATATGGTCAGGTAAATGATTACAGCGCTTTTGTTACTAAAGCAAAAGAAAATGAAATCAAAGTTGCATTTGCTGCTGATATTTTATCATTGGCTGCTTTAACTTCTCCGGGAGAAATGGGAGCTGCGGTAGTGGTTGGAACTACACAACGTTTTGGTGTACCAATGGGTTACGGTGGTCCTCACGCTGCATTTTTTGCAACTAAAGACGAATACAAACGATCTATGCCAGGTCGTATCATTGGAGTTTCGATCGACGTTAACGGAAACCGAGCTTTACGTATGGCTTTAGGAACTCGTGAGCAGCATATTAAACGTGAAAAAGCTACTTCAAATATTTGTACAGCTCAGGTTTTATTAGCAGTTATGGCCGGAATGTATGCAGTTTACCACGGACCAGAAGGGTTAAAATACATTGCAAACAAAGTTCACGCATCTGCAGTTACAACTGCCGAAGCTTTAAATAAATTAGGAGTTTTCCAAACCAATACAGCTTTCTTCGACACTATTTTGGTAAAAGCAGATGCTCAAAAAGTAAAAGTAGTTGCTGAGAAAAACGAAGTAAACTTCTTCTATCCTGATGCTGACTCAGTTTCGATTTCGTTAAACGAAACAACTTCAATTACAGACATCAACCAAATTATTGCGATTTTTGCTGAGGCTTTAGGAAAAGAAACTTTCACTGTTTCTGAATTAACAGAAGCAAGTCAATTACCGGCTTCATTAGAAAGAACTTCATCTTTCTTGACACATGATGTTTTCAATAATCATCATTCAGAAAGTCAGTTAATGCGTTATATCAAAAAATTAGAGCGTAAAGATTTATCGTTGAATCATTCGATGATTTCATTAGGTTCTTGTACGATGAAATTAAACGCAGCTTCAGAAATGCTGCCTCTTTCAATGCCAAACTGGAACAGCATTCACCCATTTGCACCAGTTGAGCAAGCTGAAGGTTACATCACAATGCTTAAAAAACTTGAGCAGCAATTAAATGTAATTACCGGATTTGCCGGAACAACATTACAGCCAAACTCTGGAGCTCAGGGGGAATATGCAGGTTTAATGGCGATTCGTGCTTACCATTTATCAAGAAACGAAGGTCACCGTAATGTATGTTTGATTCCTTCATCGGCTCACGGAACAAATCCTGCTTCTGCAGCGATGGCGGGAATGAAAATTATCGTTACTAAAACTACTCCGGAAGGAAATATTGACGTAGAAGATTTAAGAGAAAAAGCGATTGAACACAAAGATGATTTGTCTTGTTTAATGGTAACTTATCCTTCGACTCACGGAGTTTTCGAATCTTCAATTATCGAAATCACAAAATTAATCCACGACAACGGCGGATTAGTATATATGGATGGTGCAAACATGAACGCACAAGTTGGATTAACAAATCCTGCTACAATTGGTGCTGACGTTTGTCACTTAAACTTACACAAAACATTCGCTATTCCTCACGGCGGCGGTGGACCTGGAGTTGGACCAATTTGTGTGAACGAAAAATTAGTTCCGTTCTTGCCAACAAACCCAATCTTAAAAGTAGGCGGCGAACAAGCCATTACAGCTATTTCATCTGCACCTTACGGATCTGCTTTAGTATGTTTAATTTCTTATGGGTACATCACAATGATGGGAGCTGAAGGATTAAAAAGTGCTACAGAGCATGCAATCTTGAATGCTAACTACATGAAATCTCGTTTCGAAGGTCACTACCCAATTCTTTATACTGGAGAATGCGGAAGAGCAGCTCACGAAATGATTTTAGATTGTCGTTCGTTTAAAGAAAACGGAATTGAAGTTGGTGATATCGCAAAACGTTTAATGGATTATGGTTTCCACGCTCCTACGGTTTCTTTCCCTGTAGCAGGAACTTTAATGATCGAACCAACTGAATCTGAAGATTTAGCAGAATTAGATCGTTTTTGTGATGCTCTTATTTCAATTAGAAAAGAAATTGAAGCTGCAACTGCTGATGATAAAAACAATGTATTGAAAAATGCACCTCACACATTGGCAATGTTAACTACAGATGCTTGGGATTTTCCTTATACCAGAGAAAAAGCGGCTTATCCATTAGAATATATCGCTGACAATAAATTCTGGCCATCAGTTCGTCGTGTAGATGATGCTTACGGTGACAGAAACTTAGTTTGCAGCTGTGCTCCTATCGAAGCTTACATGGAAAACTAAGAAATAAGTTTTCTTATACATATTCAAACCCGACAAGTTTTTAAAACCTGTCGGGTTTTGTTTTTTATTTGAAATTTCAAGTTTCAGGTTTCAAGTTTCAGGTTCCAACGTAACGTGAAACCTGAAACTTGAAACCTGAAACAAAAAAAACTTTTACTACGACTTTCACTTCAATCGTTTGAAATCTCGGAAAAATTAAAAAATCATTAGAAAATAACCATTATATCATTCAAAAAATAGTTATTTCATAATTATATGCATGCATAGTATTTTTTATGATAGTTATCATCTTTTTATTTATACTTTAGCAGGAAATTTATCGGATAATTAAGGGAAAAATGAAAATAAAAATTATTGGCATTGGGAGTTATATTCCTAATTTAGAAGTAAAAAACACAGATTTTGACAAGCATATTTTTTTGAATGAAGATGGAACCCCTTTTGGTTACCCGAATGAAGTCGTAATAAAAAAATTTAAAGGGATTACCGGAATTGAAAATCGCCGTTATGCCGAACCTCAATATACAGCATCAGATTTAGCTTTTTTTGCAGCTGAAAAAGCAATTGCAAATGCAAAAATCGATGCCGAAACTTTAGACTACATTATTTTTGCCCACAACTTTGGCGATGTAAAAACCGGAACGCATCAAACTGATATTTTACCAAGTTTAGCGACTCGAGTTAAAAACAAATTAGGTATTAAAAATCCTAAATGTGTAGCTTATGATATTCTGTTTGGATGTCCGGGCTGGATTGAAGGTGTTTTACAAGCTAATGCTTTTATCAAATCTGGAATGGCAAAAAGAGTTATGGTAATTGGTGCAGAAACGCTTTCAAGAGTTGTTGATGATCACGATCGCGATTCGATGATTTATTCTGATGGAGCCGGAGTTTCTATCTTAGAAGCTTCAACTGACGAATCTGGTCTTTTATCTTATGAAAGTGCTACTTATGCTAATGATGAAGCAAATTATCTTTTCTTCGGAAAATCATACAATCCAGATTTAGATCCGGATATTAAATACATCAAAATGTACGGTCGTAAAATTTACGAGTTTGCTTTGAGCAATGTTCCATTAGCAATGAAAAGCTGTTTGGATCAAAGCGGAATTGCCATCGACGATGTGAAAAAAATCCTGATTCATCAGGCAAACGAAAAAATGGACGAAGCGATTATCGAACGTTTCTACAAATTATACGATAAAACGGCTCCTGCAGCTATTATGCCTATGAGCATTCATGATTTAGGAAACAGCAGTGTTGCAACGGTTCCAACTTTATACGATTTAATTCTGCAAGGAAAAATTGAAAATCAAGAAATCAACAAAGGTGATGTTATCATTTTTGCTTCTGTAGGAGCAGGGATGAATATCAATGCTTTTGTTTATAGACACTAGTCTCAGTTTACAGTCACAGTATTCAGTTTAACAGACTGTAAACTGTGACTGAGACTGAAAACTAAAAAAGTCCGCATCTTAATAGTGCGGACTTTTTTAGTATATTTGCGCCTTTGCTGATAAAAAATAAAAAATGTACGAAAAAACGTTTCCGAATAAAAGATTCAAACTTACCTTAGAGTTTTTACAAAAGCACGTTAGCACATCAGAAACCATTTTTGATTTTGGTGTTCCAAATCCGTTTTCTAAAATAATGGAAGAAAATGGGTATACTGTAAAAAATACAAAAGGCGAAGATTTAGACAACGATCAAACGGCTTTGCAAACAGAAGATTATACTGTTTTCACGGCATTTGAAATTTTCGAACATTTGCTAAATCCATACACGATTTTAGAAAATGTAAAATGTGATAAATTGCTAATTTCAATTCCGTTACGTTTATGGTTTTCACCGGCATATCGCTCAAAAACTGATATGTGGGACAGACATTATCATGAATTTGAAGACTGGCAGTTAGACTGGCTTTTAGAAAAAACGGGATGGAAAATAACAGACCGTTTACAGTTTACACACCCAGTAAAAAAGTTTGGGTTGAGACCTCTATTGAGATATTTCACTCCAAGATACTATCTTGTTGTTGCTGAAAAAGTCAAGAACTAAGATTGCAGATTAACGATTTTTGATTTTTGATTTATAGATGACTTTCACACAATCTAAAATCTAAAATCTAAAATCTAAAATTTTTCACATGAAGTACTATATCGTCATTCCCGCGCACAACGAGCAAGATTTAATTGGCCTGACTTTACAATCATTGGTTTCACAGACTGTTTTGCCATCAAAAGTTGTGGTTGTAAATGACAATTCTACTGATAAAACAGAAGAAGTTGTTTTGAGTTTTGCAAAGGAAAATCCTTTCATTTCTGTTGTTAACAAAACTTCAGATGCGATTCACCTTCCGGGGAGTAAAGTAATTCAGGCTTTCCAAAAAGGTTTTGAAACTTTGGATCAGGATTACGATATTATTGTAAAGATAGACGGCGATTTAATTTTTCCTCCTAATTATTTTGAAACTATAATTAAACATTTCGAATCTGATCCTAAAATTGGAATGGTTGGCGGATTTTGTTATATCGACAAAAACGGCGAATGGGTTCTTGAAAATCTAACCGACAAAGATCATATACGTGGTGCTTTAAAAGCATATAGAAAAGAAACATATCAACAAATTGGCGGTTTAAAACCTGCAATGGGCTGGGACACGGTTGATGAATTACTTTGTAAATACTACGATTGGAAAATAGTTACCGACGAATCTTTACACGTAAAACATTTAAAACCAACAGGCGCTAATTACAACAAAACGGCTCGTTATAAACAAGGCGAAGCTTTTTATACTTTAGGTTATGGTTTTTGGATCACGGCAATTGCTTCGGCAAAACTGGCAATGATGAAGAAAAAACCTTTCCTCTTTTTAGATTATATCAAAGGATTTTTGAAAGCTAAAAAAGCTAAAACTCCTTTATTAGTTACCTCTGAACAAGCTAAATTTATTAGAAATTACCGTTTACAAAAAATGAAACAAAAGCTTTTCTAGTTTTTTAAAACTTAAAAAACTGTAAAGTGAAACGGTAAACTGTAAACTAATCCTTAATTTAGCCAATATTTGTAAAACTTATGATGCTAATTCGTTATTTATCCCAAATAGGAAGATATTTTTTAATGCTTAAAGAAATTTTCAATAAACAGACCAAATGGCCTGTTATGAAAAATTTGATTTTCAAAGAAATCGATGACTTAATAATCGACTCTCTTGGAATTGTTTGCTTTATATCTTTTTTTATTGGAGGAGTTGTTGCCATTCAAACGGCTTTAAACTTAACTAATCCATTAATTCCAAAATATTTAATTGGTTTTGCTACACGTCAATCTGTAATCCTGGAGTTTGCCCCTACTTTTATTTCGGTAATTATGGCCGGAAAAATGGGATCTTACATTACTTCAAGTATCGGAACAATGCGTGTTACAGAGCAAATTGATGCTTTAGAAGTTATGGGTGTTAATTCCTTAAACTATCTTGTTTTTCCTAAAATAGTAGCTTTATTAATGTACCCTTTTGTAATTGGGATTAGTATGTTTTTGGGAATTTTTGGCGGATGGCTTGCTTGCGCATACGGCGGATTTTCGACCAGTCAGGATTTTATTCAGGGTGCTCAAATGGAATTTATTCCGTTTCACATTACATATGCCTTCATTAAAACTTTAATTTTTGCAATGTTATTAGCTACAATTCCATCTTTTCACGGATATTACATGAAAGGTGGAGCATTAGAAGTAGGTAAAGCAAGTACGGTGTCATTTGTTTGGACATCGGTTTGTATTATTCTTTTTAATTATATATTAACTCAATTATTATTAGGATAATGATCGAAGTAAAAAACATAGAAAAATCATTTGGTGACAGTAAAGTTTTAAAAGGCGTTTCGACGGTTTTTGAAACTGGAAAAACCAACTTGATTATTGGACAAAGTGGATCTGGAAAAACTGTTTTATTAAAAACTTTACTAGGAATTCATACCCCGGATTCTGGAACAATTGAATTTGACGGAAGAGTTTATTCTGAATTAGATCCAGATGAAAAAAGAGAATTAAGAACTGAAATTGGAATGGTATTTCAGGGAAGTGCTTTATTTGATTCGATGACTGTTGAAGAAAATGTCGCTTTCCCTTTAAAGATGTTTACCAATGATAATAAAGCAAAAATCAAAGAACGTGTTGATTTTGTTTTAGAAAGAGTAAACTTAGTTGATGCACACAAAAAACTTCCTTCTGAAATCTCTGGAGGTATGCAGAAACGTGTGGCGATTGCCCGTGCGATTGTAAATAATCCAAAGTATTTATTTTGCGATGAACCTAACTCTGGTCTTGATCCAAATACCTCAACTTTGATTGATAATTTGATTAAGGAAATTACAGAAGAATACAATATTACAACTGTAATTAATACGCACGATATGAACTCTGTAATGGAAATTGGAGAGAATATCGTTTTCCTTAAAAAAGGTGTAAAAGCGTGGCAGGGAACTAAAGAAGAAATATTCATAACAGACAACAAAGACATTGTCAAATTTGTTTACTCTTCAAACTTGTTTAAAAAAGTACGTGAAGCTTATTTGAAAGGTTAAAAGCTTTTTAAATTTCAATATATTAAATTCCAAATTCCAATCTTAGTAAAATTGGAATTTGGATTTTTTTTATTGGAGTTTATTGAAAATTTATTCTTTGTATTCTTTGTATTCTTTATTAAGTCCAAGACCTAGTATTAATCCCACTCCAACAAAAGTATTTTTAGAAATAGAACCAAATACCTTAAGTCCAACACTAGGCGTTATTGCATTCAATATTAAATTGGATTTTCTTTTAGGTTTAAACCACTTAAAGTTAGCTTCAAAAGGAACGCCATAAAATCTTTTATATTGATAATAGTAAGTATCGTCAGAATCTTTGTGAGCCAGTTTTAAATTATTAGAACTTATTCCGGCAGAAATACTAAAAGAATGGCTATTTGTTAACCATCTTCTGCCATATAAAACAGCATATTCGTCATTATCTTCTACATTTTTAAAAGCAAAAACACTATCTTTTTTAACGTATCCCGTTTCATGCGAATACCGTAAAGTAAAAAGACTTTTTTTATACTGATAATTTAATTCGCCGCCGCCGGCAAAACCAAAATGTTTCATTCCAACAAAACCTCCAAAAAACTCACCGTAAATAATGGGATTCGATTTTTCTTTTACTTGATTTTCATTGGTTTCTTGTGCATAAATTGAATTGGAAAACATTAGAACAAAAATAATCTTAAGTAGTTTTTTTATCATAATCTATTTATAAGAATGAAATATTTTCTAAATATAGACAAATCGAATATCTTATATATACGTAAAACTAACCGTTTTTGAAATTCAATAAAATTGGGGAAATCTCAATAAAAAAATTCCAAATCCCAATCTTAATAAAATTGGAATTTGGAATTTAATATATTGGAATTTTTATATTCTAATGATTACCCGGCAAAAGTTCAACCTCAGCATTTGGGTTAAATAGATAGGTCTTTCCTGAACTTATTTCGAGACATTCAAAACGTTTGGTTCTAACGGCTATTTTCTTGAATATTTTACCATTTTTGATTCGGAAGACACTTCCATAGGGAATTTCAAAAACATAGTTCTTATCATTGGTTAAATCATATTGTTTTAGTGCCAAAGATAAAGTCGTGTCTGTATCACTGCTTGCCGAAGGATTTTTAAAATGACGTGCCAATAAAGGCAGCAAATGACTCGGAAATATTTCTGGTCTTATAAAAGGAACCATTAAACGCTGAAAAGAATATTTCCATTCATTTCCGTGCGGTTTTATATTTCTGCCAAATTTTTCAAAAGCAACTAAATGTGAAATCTCATGAATCAATGTAATCAAAAATCGGTATTTATTTAAACTCGCATTAACCGTAATTTCATGTTTACCGCTCGGCCCTCTCCTATAATCGCCATGACGCGTCTGACGCTCATTTACGATCTTAAGATGGACCTGATTGGCTACAATCAAATCAAAAACAGGCTTTACTGCATGTTCCGGAATATATTTTGCTAATGTATCGCTCAAGTCAATTATTAATTATTAGTTATGAATTATAAGTTTCCTCCGATTGGAATTTGGAATTTAAAAATTGGAATTTCAATTACGGATTAGTTGACGAAACCTCTAAAACTTTTCCATTAAAATATTTATTTCCATTTAATGTAAAATCATAAATATAAGTCGCCATTCCTTCAGCAGAAATTGGCGCCTGATAACCCGGGAAAGCTTCATTTAGCATTTCAGTTTGAACCGAACCCAAAGCTAGAACATTAAACGAAATACCTTTCTCTTTATATTCTTCTGCTAATAATTCGGTTAAAGTAATTAGAGCTCCTTTGCTTGAACTGTAAGCCGCTAATCCTGCAAATTTTAAACTTCCTCTTACGCCGCCCATTGAACTTATGGTTACAACGTGACTTCCTTTTTGTAAATACGGCAGACAAACTCTGGTAAGATTTGCTACAGCAAAAACATTTACTTTATAAATACTTTCAAAATCAGCTTGTGTGGTTTCTGCAAAAGGCTTTAATAACAAAGCTCCGGCATTATGAACTACAGCATCTACTTTTTTCCATGTTGAAGAAAGAAAATGATCAACTTCATTCAATGCTATTTCATCTGCCAAATCAATCGAAAGGCAAGTAATATTTTGATGTTCTAATAATGTTTGTGGAATTTTTCTTGAAATCGCTAAAACCTGATTTCCGGCATTGGCAAACTGCAATGCTAATTCATATCCAATTCCTCTACTCGTTCCGGTAACAATAATATTTTTCATGCAGCAAAAATAAGCAAACCAAAATAACGAACTGTTATTTATTCATTACAATTTCTTCGGTTGGTGTTGTAGCAATTTTAGTTACAGCAGGTAAAAACTCCTGAATAAAAGCCGTCATGTGCGGAATATCCATTACTTTAAATTCATCTGAAACGTGGTGATAAAAATCGAAATTTTCAAAATCAAAAGTACTTATCGATTGGCACGGTTTCCCGAAAGCTTCAAAAAACGAATAATTATCAGATCTGTAAAACAGTTTATATTCGGCTTCTTTTGGTAAAAAACCAATTGTCTTTTTTCCGGTATATTCATTTATTTTTTCGGCCATATTCGATTTATCAAAACCTGTAATGTAAGCCAAATAATCACGTTTCATAGGAACGCCAATCATTTCGATATTTAATTGTGTGTATAAATTAAAGTTCTTTGCTTTCAGTTTCGGAGCCATACTTTTTGATCCCAAAAGACCTTTTTCTTCTCCGGCAAAAAACACAAAAAGAATACTTCTTTTATTGGAATGGGTTTTACTGAAATATTTTGCCAATTGCGCCACAGCAGTTACGCCCGAAGCATCATCATTGGCACCATTAAAAATTTGGTCTGCTTGTTTCTTTTTTTCAATTCCGATATGATCGTAGTGCGCACTTAAAACAACATATTCGTTTTTAAGAACCGGATCTGTTCCTTCTAAAACGCCAACAATATTAAAAGCCGGAGATTTAAAATTAGTCAAAGTATCTCGATAAGAAGCGAAATACGGTTTTACGTTATTCTTTTTAAAGAAATCTTCTAAAAAAACAGCTGCTTTTTCTATTCCTTTTGTTCCCGTTTCACGTCCTTCTAATTCATCTGAAGAAAGGTATTTTAAAAAATCTGAAACATCAGATTCTTCCACTTTATAAGTGATCTCAGTTGATTCTTGTTTAGATTCTTTTTCACTTACAACCGGCGTGCTCGTTTTACAGGCAATAAAAACAAATGGTAGAAGAAAGTATAGTTTTTTCATAAACGAAAGTTTGATGCACTTTAGCTTTTAAACTTCTAAAGCTGCTGATTTAAAATATTTTTTATACACTTTAAATACCTGAATACTTCCCAGAATTATAAAAAATACTGGAATAAAAATCGGCATTATGTACTTTGAAAAATGATTTGTTTTTTGAAAAAAAGTCTGCAAAATTACAATCAAACTAAACATCCCAAAAAAAACACCAATCAAAGTTCCTGCAATATAATAATATTTTAACTTTCTTTCGATGGTAATGTACTTTCCGTTAAGCAAATATAGATTCCAGCTCGCCCAAAAAGGAAGCTGTAAAAAATTGAAACAGTTTAAAATAATCCCAATTACAAAAGGAGAATAGATTAAATAGTTCTGTAAAATTCCATTTGATTTTGTTTCCTGATTAAAATTGAAATAAAAAGCAAAGGCCAGAACAAACATAAATCCTATCGCAAAAAAATCAATAATCTTCATTAATTTTTTATTGTTAGTGAGTTGTTTAGCAAAAAGTAATGTGAAATAAATAACAAAAGTTTCTACTACAATAACTCCAAATAAAAAGAAAACTAAATCATGAAGTCCTGATTTGGTATAAATTTCTAATCCAACAAGATTTAAATATCCTAACGGAATTGATCCCAGAAAACTCACGAGAAATCCAACTAAGCTATTTTTTAAACTTTTCATTTTTAAAAATTCATGATTTTATTGTTTTGCGCCAAATGCAGTTTGTATTCGCGCATTCCTACTTTGTAATCTAAATAAGGAACTCCCATTTTATGGTTTTCAACACTTATTTCATACATATACGTAATATGTCTCGCCAGTTCTTTCCAGGCAAACCATACCGAATGTTTGGGATCGTAAATGTGTGTAGGCTCGCTCGCGGCTCCGTTAAGTTCTACAATTTGAAAATTTTCTCCTCGTTCTAATTCCTCAAAAGTGTTGTACATAATATCAAAACGTCCGAAATAAAATCCCGGAATTTGAGTTGCAATTTCATTAATTGTCTTTGTTAATTGTGGTGTTATCCAATCGCTGCCGTCAAGAAATTTTGCGCCGCGGGCATGATTGCCAAACGGAACTAAATTTAATGTTTCATCTTTAGGTAAAATTCGCTGCAGTTCTTCCCCATATTCTTCTTTTAAAACCTCAAACTGAAGTTCAAACCTTGGCGTTTGTTTGATTAAATCTTCAATTGTAGATTTTCCGTCTCCGGTTACAATCAAAAATTCTTTAGAAACAATTCCTGTGATTTTTCCGTTTTTTTGAAGCGGACTGCGTACATAAAAAATGCCGACTTCTTTTTCAAACGGAATAAGATCCTGCAGTAAAAAATCAAAATTTGCTTTATCAGCATAATCTGTTAATTCAGAAACGGTTTTAATTTTTTTCACGCCAGAACCGCGCAAGCCAATATCTGGTTTTGCGATTAAGGGAAAATAGATTTGTTTTTCGACCAATAAATTAACGATGTCTTTTAACTCCGATTTCTCCCGAATTAAAATCGTTTTGGGATAATGTTTTTTAGGCAGTAAATCGTAAATCTGTTTTTTGCTTTCCATAATAAAACCGCCATTTTTAATTTTGGGATTGGAGGCATTAAAAAAGAAAATTGACCTTGCTTTAAGAGCATAATAAGCCCAAAGAAAATAAATAGGAATGTATAAAATCTGAAAGGGCCAATATTCCCAATTGGTTACTTTGTGAAAAAATAGTTTCATAGGTTTACATTTTAAATTCGAATAAAAGAGGTTGAAAAATCTTCTGTTTTTATTAAATCGTAATATTTCATTGCACCTTTATTTTGCTCTGTCACCACTTGCGTTACGCTTAAGGTTTTCATCGTATCTTCTCTGTTAATAATCAAACCGTTTTGTGTGTCGTCGCTGTGCGTATTTTTATGAAAATCCAGCATATCTAAGGCCGAGATTTCCTTTTTATCTTTTACAAATTCAAAGAACCAATTGGAACGTTCTTTTCTAATTTCCTCAGGATATAAAGTAACCGATGACCAAATGTGGTTTTGAGTTTCATCCAGCTTTGTTGTTCGCTTACTGCTTCCGTCCCAAATCAATTCGTACAAAACTTTTTCCTGATACAAAACCAGCGTAAAAGGTTCGATATTATCGAGATCAATTTCTTTCCAAAAATCCTTTGGTGAATCCTTTTCGATAATATCCAGAACAATTAATCCACGGCTTTTTCGATACGGAAGTACAGGAATGTGTTTTGTAATCCCGCCATTTAATAAAACCAAAACAGTTCCGTTTTCATCCATTGCAAACCAGGTTCCTCCAGCTTTTGAATCTTTTGGATACATTATATTTTTACCGTTGTGACAGTAATTTCTTGGCACAACAGCACCGGGACGAATTACTTTTTCGTCCCGGTTTGAAGTAATAATGGCAACTCCTTTATTATTTATAAAACTTACTGTACACATTGTTTTCTATATTCGATAGTCGAGCGTGCTACGCCAAAATTCTCATCTACTAAAATATTTTCAAATTGCAGTACAGCTACTTTTATTAAAGCCTGATGATGCACGCAATGTTCCAGATTATAAAGCAATTCTCTATAATAATTACTTTGAATTCTCATATTAAGTCCGTCAATAAAATGTTCCAGAAACATTATTTTATTCTCGCTTTTCAAACCTGCTTTAATTTCGATAATGCATTGTTTTGCAAATTCGGTTTCGGTTTGAATTCTGATATTTCTCTCGCGGTTATCATAATTTATAATTCCCGATTCATAGCCATTTTGAAGACATTGAAACATTTCCAGAATATGCCTTGTGTGTTCGCCAATTGTGGCATTGCTTAAAGCCTCGCAGGATTTTGAATAATCTTTATCAGATAATTGATTTAATAAATCCGTTAACTCATCTAAACTGCGGCGTATTGATTTTAGTAACATAACTTTTAATTTAGAAGATTAAACAATTTGTTTTTATTGAAATAAAGCAAACCTAAACTGCATAATAATGTAATAACAGCTAAAGCAAAAAGTAACCCGCCGTCGTTTTGAATCTCAATTCCTAAAACAAATAAATGTGACAAAATAGCGCCAATCATAATTCCGGCTGCGCCAAGTGCGCCAAGCCAAGTTGTTTTAGGCATTAAAATCAAAATTGCAGCAATCAATTCGGCAATTGCAGAACCAATTCTTCCGTAAGGTTCTACGCCTAAAGTCGAGAAAATATAAATACTTTCTTCTGCTCCGCTGAATTTAAAAAACAAGGTTTGCAATAAAATTACCGAAGCCGTTATTCTCAAAATCCATATTAAAATTTCCTTTTTCATGGCTTCAGGTTATTTGTATATTTTTTTCCAATTGTTATCGGCCTTCACTTTTAACTCCGCTTCATCCGGGTTCCAGCTTTTCAGGGTATTATTAAAATAAGCATTGTAAAACAGATAAAGTTTTCCATCGCTAATTTTAAAAGTCTCCGGATTAATTTCTACTTTTTTACCTGCACTTCCCATTGCATAGGCACACCATCCGCCATATTGAGGTTCATATTTTGATGGATTTTTCAAGAACGCATTTTTATTTTCGACTGATGAAAAATTATAAGTCACTCCCTGATATGAAGTTGAAATTTCTTTTTTCCCTTTAACTGCTTTTCCCTGATTAAAATAGCCAACCGGATCATAACCCTGAATCCCTGTTTTATTTTCTAAATTATACTGGCTAACTCTTTTGGCATCATTTTGAGCAAATGAACTGCCTGAAACTAAAATCAATAACAATAATACTATCTTTTTCATCTTTGTTTTATTTAAGGTTTTTTAATACTGACACTAATAATTCTGTGGAAATGCGCTGTTTAATATCTGGCGAGATATATTCAAAAAGGATATCGGCCTCAGTATTAACAACAAAAACAGAAGGAACTGGCAGTAAACTGGTATTGATTCCTTTAGAATGTACGTTAATTACTGATTTGTAGTTTTCCGGAACCTGATAAGCAATTCCTACGGCTTTTATCAATTCTCCTTTTGAGTCAGAGAGTAAAGCATATTTTACTTTATCCTTTTCTTCTGTGATTTTTAAATTTTCTGGAGAATCCGGACTTACGGCTATAATTTGATAACCTAAGTCGATGATTTGTTTTTCGGCTCCAGCCAATGCCTGCAAATGTAAATTGCAATACGGGCACCAGCCACCGCGATAAAAAACAAGAACTGTTTTTTTCTTTTTAAGTAATTCTGAAAGGTTTACATCTGCATTTTCAGCAGTTTTTAAAGTAAACTCCGGGATTTTTTCTCCTATCAATAATGGAGCAATATCGAGCGCAGATTTAGGAATCTCGCTTTGTGCGTGAGCAGCCGAGGTTAGCGCTGCCACAAAAATTAAAAGCATTTTTTTCATAGTGTAGTGGTTTTACATCTTTTTGATGATGTAAAATTATTGTACTATGAAAAAGCAAAATGTCGGCTAATTTACACTTCGCTTAAAATAATTATAATTTGGTAATATCCTGAATGATAATTTCTTTTCTGTTATAACTTATGAGCTGGTTCGTTTCCATTTCATTTAGTAATTGTGTAGCGGTCTGTCTTGAAGTACAGATAATTTGAGCAATATCATTTTGGGTTAAATAATTTTCAATTGCTACCGTGTTTCCGTTTCTAACACCTTCTTGTTCTGCCCAGTCTTTTAGGAATTGGTACAATCTCGTTTTGGCATCTTTAGAAATTAAATTGGCATAACTATTTTTAACACGCTTCATTTTTAAACCAACAAATTTGGTATATGAAATAGCCAATGTTGGATTTCGCAGTAATAAATCTTCAAAATCAGACATTAAAAAACTGCAGATTACAACATCATCAGAAAGTACTTTTGCATATTCTTCGACTTTATTATCTGTTTCTAAAGTCAATTCGCCAAATAAATCTCCTTTTTGAATAATGTCTTTTATCGTTTCATTGCCATCATCATCAATGGCAACAATTTTTATATTCCCTTTTTTAAGTAAAAAGATACGGGGTACATCTGAAGAAGAAAAATAAATAATTTCTCCTTTTGCTGCTTTTTTAAAACCGGTAATAATACACAATTGCTTGATTTGTGAATAGCTCAGCGTTCTAAACAATTTATGATCCCGCAAGTACCAATATTTTAACTCTTCGTACATAAAAATTAAATCTGTTGGTGTAAATGTAATTAATTTAACAATAAATCTAATTATAAGTTTTAGGAACGCGGATGACACAGATTCGCTTCGCGAAAACGCGGATTGACACAGATTTTTATTTTCCTAACATAAAAAAATCCGTTTTTATCAGTGTTTTCGCGAAGCGAATCCGCGTCACCAGCGTTCAAATTATAGTTCAGCTGGACAACAAAAAACCCTTTCGAAGCAGAAAGCCTGAAAGGGTTTTGAATATATTTAAGAGAAAAATTATCCTGCAATAACAGATCTTGAAATAACTATTTTTTGAATCTCTGAAGTTCCTTCGTAAATCTGAGTGATTTTTGCATCACGCATAAAACGCTCTACATGGTATTCTTTTACGTAACCATTTCCTCCGTGAATCTGTACTGCTTCAACCGCTGTGTCCATTGCAACTTGCGAAGCAAATAGTTTTGCCATGGCACCACTCACATCATAATTTTTATGCTGGTCTTTATCCCAAGCCGCTTTCATACATAAATGACGCGCCGCTTCGATATTCACCGCCATGTCTGCCAATTTAAAAGCAATTGCCTGGTGATTGCAGATTTCTGTTCCAAAAGCTTTACGCTCTTTAGAATATTTCAAAGCCAGTTCATAAGCTCCAGAAGCAATTCCTAATGCCTGAGAAGCAATACCAATTCTACCTCCGGCAAGCGTTTTCATAGCAAATTTAAATCCGAAACCGTCTTCACCTATTCTGTTTTCTTTCGGAACTTTTACATCACTAAACATTAAAGAGTGTGTATCAGAACCACGAATTCCCATTTTTTGTTCTTTTGGACCAACAGAAAAACCTGGCATATCTTTCGTCATGATCAAAGCATTGATTCCTTTATGTTTTAATTCAGGATGCGTTTGTGCAATTACTAAATATACAGAAGCAGTGTTTCCGTTTGTAATCCAGTTTTTTGTTCCGTTTACCAAATAATGGTCGCCCATATCAATCGCAGTTGTTTTTTGCGAAGTTGCATCACTTCCTGCTTCCGGCTCACTTAAACAGAAAGCTCCGTGAATTTGACCTGAAGCTAATCCCGGTAAATATTTTTGTTTTTGTTCTTCTGTACCAAACTCTTGTAATCCCCAGCAAACCAAAGAATTATTTACAGACATTACTACAGAAGCCGAAGCATCAACTTTAGAAATTTCTTCCATTGCAATAACATACGAGATTGCATCAAGTCCGCTTCCGCCGTATTTTGGATCAACCATCATTCCCATGAACCCAAGTTCACCCATTTTTTTAACCTGCTCGGTTGGAAAAATTTGTTTTTCGTCGCGTTCAATAACTCCGGGTAATAATTCATTTTGAGCAAAATCTCTTGCAGCTTGCTGAATCATCAAATGTTCTTCGGTAAGATTAAAATCCATAGTTTTATTTTATTGTTTTTTCTAAACTGAATTTGGAATTCAGTTTTCGTGGTTTTTTATTTGTTTTTTTTGAAAAGCCAATTTATGGTTAAAAGGCTTCCAAAGATAATTTTTAAATGCGGATTTTACAATGCATGCATATAAATTTAATAGATCGACAAGAATAACGATAACGTTTTCGTAATAATTTATGATTTGCTTCAAACAGACTATAATTTTGCAGCGTTTTTTGTAAAATACAAGATGAAAAAATGCAATTTAAAAACCTCAAAAAAGTAAATTTTAAGCCATTTTCTCCGCAGAAAAGATTAAACATTTCCTAAAGCGCGTAAATCTACGTAAAGTTAGTCCTACTAATTTGATTACTAAACCGATAGAGTAAAAAAAATAAAAAACTTCCAAAAAAAAACTTCCAAAAAAAGGCAATAATATTGATAAATTAACATTATTTTTGCCTTAAAATTAAATAATTGACAGAGCATGAAAAAGATTTTACTAGTACTTACACTCCTTTTAACTTTACAATTTTCAGCAGTTTCTGCCCAGACTCATTTAGAGGTAAATGGCGTTACTGTTCCTAGAAAGATAGATTATCAAAACAAAACTTTGCAGCTTAACGGCGCTGGCGGCAGATCTAAAATGTGGTTAGAAGTTTATGTGCAGGCTTTGTATTTATCGCAATTGAGCCAGGATCCAAAGTTTATTATTGACAGCGATACTGAAATGGCGATTCGAATTGAAATTACATCGTCTATGGTTTCTTCAAATAAATTAACCAAAGCAATGAATGTTGGTTTCGAAAAATCGGCAGGAAGCAATCTGGAACAATTACGACCAAGAATCGAACAATTCAAAACATACTTAAGCGACGCAATTACTGAAAAAGATGTGTTCGTTTTAGCTTACAATCCGCTGGATCAAACTATCAATGTTTTTAAAAATGAAGTTTTGAAAGGAAAAGTTCAGGGATTTGATTTCAAAAAAGCATTATTCGGAATCTGGCTTTCTGATAAACCAGTTGACGAAACTTTGAAAAAACACTTATTAGGAATATAATCCTTAAAATTTTACATATTCAAAAAGCCGAAAACCGAATAGTTTTCGGCTTTTCTTTTTTGTTTAATAAATTTGATGCAAAATACATTATTCGCATTATTCTATTTTATACATTTACACAAAATAAACATATCACAACAAAATGAAAGATTTATTACAACAATTTGAAAATAAAGCACCTGAAATTGTTTTTAACTGGAAAGATTCTGAAACAGAAGCTGAAGGATGGACTGTAATTAATTCGCTGCGCGGAGGAGCTGCCGGCGGAGGAACAAGAATGAGAAAAGGCTTAGACATGAACGAAGTTTTGTCGCTTGCCAAAACAATGGAAGTTAAATTTTCTGTTTCGGGCCCGGCAATTGGCGGCGCTAAATCTGGAATAAATTTTGACCCGAATGATCCTCGCAAAAAAGGAGTTTTACAGCGTTGGTACAAAGCGGTTTCTCCATTATTAAAAAGTTACTACGGAACTGGAGGAGATTTAAATGTTGATGAAATTCACGAAGTAATCCCAATGACAGAGGAATGTGGTGTCTGGCATCCGCAGGAAGGTGTTTTCAACGGACATTTTAAACCTACAGAAGCTGATAAAATTAATAGAATTGGTCAATTACGTCAGGGTGTAATTAAGGTTATCGAAAATCCAAAATTCTCACCAGACGTTACAAGAAAATATACTGTTGCTGATATGATTACGGGTTATGGCGTTGCTGAAGCGGTTCGTCATTTCTACGCAACTTATGGCGGAGACATTAAAGGTAAAAAAGCAATCGTACAAGGTTTTGGAAACGTTGGTTCTGCAGCTGCTTTTTATTTAGCTGAAATGGGCGCAAAAGTGATCGGAATTATTGATCGCGACGGCGGATTAATTAAAGAAGATGGTTTTTCTTTTGAAGAAATCAGAACGTTGTTTTTAAATAAAGACGGAAATAAATTAGTTGCCGATAATATGATTCCGTTTGAAGAAATCAATTCTAAAATCTGGACCATTGGTGCTGAAATTTTCACACCTTGCGCTGCTTCAAGATTGGTTACTCAAAACCAAATTGACAGCTTAATCGCAAACGGATTAGAAGTTATTTCTTGCGGAGCGAATGTTCCTTTTGCTGACAAAGAAATTTTCTTTGGTTCTATTATGGAAGAAGTGGATCATAAAGTTAGTTTAATCCCTGATTTTATTTCAAACTGCGGAATGGCGAGAGTTTTTGCTTATTTCATGGAGAAAAAAGTTCAAATGACAGATGAGGCTATTTTCAACGATACGTCTGAAATTATAAAAAATGCAATTGTAAAAGCACACGCTTTAAATTCATCAAAAACAAATATCAGTGCAACAGCATTCGAAATTGCATTGAAACAGTTAGTATAATTTATTTTATACTTTATATATAAACGAGCCGAATCTGGCTCGTTTTTTTTTGCCACAGATTAAAAGGATTATTTGGATTCCTGCTTTGTGAATTTTTAGCCCACAGATTTACACAAATTTAAACAGGTAAAATTTTACGGTTAAAAATAAGATCCAGCTTTGAGAACTTTGCCTTCTATTCACCACAAAGACTTACACAATCTAAACAGAAAAAACTTTGCGCTCTTTGCGTAAAACCTTAGCGAACTTTGCGTTAAAACAAATCCCAGCTTTGAGAACTTTGCCTCCTATTCAGCCCACAGATTTACACAAATCTAAACAGATAAAACTTTGCGTACTTTGCGTAAAACCTTAGCGAACTTTGCGGTTAAATTACGCACAGCTCTTTCAGTCTAAACAATTTTTAGTACTTTTAAACGTTTTTATTTAATACAATTTCAAAATTCAGAATTACAATGAGTTTCACTATTTCTTCAGATAAAAAGAAATCATTACTACTCACAACTGCTATATATGCGGCAATCATTCTATTGCTGTTTTTTATACGTTTTTGGCCTCCATACAATCCTGAAAACAACGTCGCACTTGCAGATGGCGGTGGCGGCGGTGGCGGCGTAACGGTAAATTTTGGCGACAGCGATTTAGGTTCGGGAGCCAATTATAAAAGCGAAGTTCTGGAGGTGAAAAATGAAGTAAAACAAACTCCGGCAAAAGCAGTTGAAGAAGAAGCTATTATTTCTCAGGAAAATACAAAAGCTGATGAAACGGATGTTGTTATTCCTGTAAAAGAAAAACCTAAGAAACCTGTTCCGGTTGAAAAACCAATACAAAAACCTGTTCCTGAAAAACCTAAAGTTTCAAATTCTACAAACGATGCTTTGTCAAGCATTTTAAAAGGTTCGAAAAAAGGCGGCGACGGCGATGATAAAGCGTCTGGAAATAAAGGAAAAGTAAACGGAAGCTTAGGTTCCAGCGGTTATTACGGATCTGGCGGCTCAGGCGGAGGAACCGGAGGCGGTAACGGAACCGGAAATGGAATTGGTACAGGAAGCGGTTACGGACCAGGAAGCGGCGGTGGTTCGGGCGGAGGATCAGGATATTCTTTAAATGGTCGAAAAGCATTATCTAAACCTGCACCGAAATATACTTGTAATGAAGAAGGAACAGTTGTAGTCGAAGTTACGGTCGATCAAAATGGGAAAACCGTGAGTGCAACTGCCGGAATAAAAGGAACTACAAACAAGGCAAGTTGTTTATTAGAACAAGCAAAAATAGCCGCATTAAACACAAAATGGTCTGCCGATGAAAATGCAGCCGCAAAACAAGTTGGAAAGATTATTTATAATTTTAACTTGAATTAAAACACGAATTTCACGGATTTTCACGAAATCTGTTATTATACAAAAAGGTTTTCTGAATCTGAAAGCCTTTTTTCGTCCAGTTTGTCATTTCGACCGAAGGGAGAAATCTCCGCAAGAAGCTCGACAAAGATTAGATTCACGTTGCGGAGTTACTTGCGGAGATTTCTCCCTTCGGTCGAAATGACAAAATTGCGCTTACTTATAGAAGTGAGCTTGCTTCGTTCCTCGCAAGGACTTTGATTGTGTTGTTTCGCGTGAGGGATAGAAGCTTGCTACCGAAGTAGCGCTCCCGATAGCTATCGGGACGACCACAATAAAAAAATGGGCCAATCAGCATAACGTTGATTCGCCCATTTTTTTATTGTGGTCACGCCCTAATTATAATTTTACTTTGGACTCGTAGCAATTACAAACTTCAAGTTATTCTTCACTCCTATCTGCAATACATCAACTAAATCCTGAACTTGCAAATTAAATGGAATTCTAACTACGACAGTTTGATCTTTATCTGCTCCAATTTTATTCATTAAAGTAGTTTCTAATTCTTCAAAAGCAACGGGCTGTTTGTCGATATAAAACTGTTTGTCTTCTGTAACCGATAAACTGATTAATTGTTTATTTGTTTTTTCATTTGATTTCGCTTTTGGAAGCGTCATCTTAATAACATTCGGATTTGCCAGTGTTGAGATAATTAGGAAAAACAACAACAGGAAAAACATAATGTCACTTAAAGATGAAGTCGCAACCTCAGCGTGAAATCTTCTTTTTCTCTTAATCGACATACCTTATGATCTTTGAATTATGTTTACAAATTCTAATATCTGTTTCTGAATTTTTAAAGCAAAATCATCAATTTTTCCGTTCAGTAAGTGGTAAGCACTATAGGCAATAATTCCCACGATAAGTCCAGAACCGGAACTGATCATTTTTTCGTATAAACCTCCGGAAATATTTCCGATACTGATATTTTCTGTAACCGAAATACTGTAGAAAATTTTAATTACCCCAGAAATAGTTCCGATGAAACCAAGAGTTGGCGCAATACCCGCAATAAGTCCTAAATGACCTAAACGTCTTTCCATTTCACCAATTTCAATATCGGCAGCGCGGTCCATATTGGATTCGATTTCTGCAATTGGTCTTCCAATTACTAAAACGCCTTCTTTTAAAATATTTCCAACAGCTGTATCGTTTCTTTCTACAATTGTTCTGGCTAATTCAATGTTTCCGGCATGTAATTTATCGCCAACATCCTGCATTAATCTGGCATCAATTCTTGACGCTTTTTGGATATATAAGTAGCGTTCAAAAATTACGTAAATCGTGTAAAACAATAAAAGTGCGATTGGTATTAAGAAGAAACCTCCTTTTAAGATAAATCCTAAAACAGAAATTTCGGTTTCTGGGTGAGCAATTTTTTCGATCACTACGTTTGAGGCGTTTGCGAGAGTATCAGCTTGTAATTGAATGTAGCTAAACATATTTTAATTCTGGTTTTTAATAATTAATTCTAAAAAATATTTCAATTTTGCAATAAAGATAATTTTCATTGTTATATTAAACTAAAAAAACTGGAAATTATTTCAATCAGCAACTATTTTATCCAAATAAAATGAACTATCAGGAAACAACAAACTGGATGTTTAATCAATTACCAATGTATCAGCTTCAGGGTGCTTCGGCATACAAAGAAGACCTGACAAACATCAAGTTACTGGCAGAACATCTTGGTAATCCCGAAAAGAAATTACAAACGATTCACGTTGCGGGAACAAACGGAAAAGGATCAACTTCGCACATGCTGGCTTCGGTTTTGCAGGAAGCGGGTTATAAAGTGGGTTTGTATACGTCACCGCACTTAAAAGATTTCAGGGAAAGGATTAAAGTAAACGGTCAGGAAATTTCAGAAGATTTTGTTTGCGAGTTCATCTCCAAACACAAAGATTTTTTTGAAGCTAATGATATGAGTTTCTTCGAAATGTCGGTTGGTTTGGCGTTTGATTATTTCGTTTTTGAAAAAACAGATATTGCCATTATTGAAGTTGGTTTGGGCGGAAGACTGGACGCGACTAATATTATTACGCCTTTGGTTTCGGTAATTACGAATATTGGTTTAGATCACACTCAATTTTTAGGAAATACACTTGAAGCTATTGCGGGCGAAAAAGCCGGAATTATTAAACCAAATGTTCCGGTTGTTATTGGCGAATATACAGATGAAACTCAGCCTGTATTTTTGGCTAAAGCCGAAGAAAACAACGCGCCGATTTCTTTTGCTTCAGATTTAATTGATCAAATTTATTTGTCTGACTTAATTGGAGATTATCAGTTTCATAATAAAAAGACGGTTCAGCAGACGATTTCGATTCTGAACAATCAGACCGATTTTAAAGTTTCGACAGAACAATTAAAAGAAGGTTTATTGAATGTTGTAAAAAATACAGGTTTACAAGGAAGATGGCAGCAGCTTGGCGAAAACCCAAAAATTATCTGTGACACGGCACACAACAAACACGGATTAGCTGTTGTAATGAATCAGCTTCAAAATGAAAAATATGAAAAACTGCATATTGTTTTGGGTGTTGTAAATGATAAAGATTTAGATTCTATTTTACCGCTTTTCCCAAAAGAGGCGCAATATTATTTTTGCAGTCCGAATTCGGCAAGAGGTTTACCGACTGAAACTTTGCAAAATGCAGCAGAAAAATTTAATTTAATTGGAGAAAAATACGATTCTGTTGAAAGCGCTTTCGCGAAAGCCAAACAAATTGCTTCAAAAAATGATTTTATTTATGTTGGCGGAAGCACTTTTGTCGTTGCCGAATTGCCTTTGTAACAATTAAAACTTAAATCTTAGAAAAAAGTCTAAAAAAACCGATTTAATAACAAATTCATAAACAGAGAGATATAGTTTATTTTTAAAAAAGTTTTATTTTTTATTCGATTTTCTTTGCAGAACTCAAAAACTAGCGTATATTTGCACTCGCAATCACAAACGATAGCAACCTAGTAAAATAGGGCGATTAGCTCAGCTGGTTCAGAGCACCTCGTTTACACCGAGGGGGTCGGGGGTTCGAACCCCTCATCGCCCACCAAGAAACTCCTTAAGAAATTAAGGAGTTTTTTTTACGCTTTTACGAATGTTCAAGGATTATAAATCCACCTTAATATTTGGGGAGATACTCAAGCGGCCAACGAGGGCAGACTGTAAATCTGCTGTGTGAACTTCGCAGGTTCGAATCCTGCTCTCCCCACAAAAAAGTCCTAATGAAAATTAGGACTTTTTTTATGCTTATTCAAAAAATATCTAAAACCTTAAAATCATGCGATTCCTTTTTTATGCGCGAGCAGGAAAAAGTATTAAACAGATAAGAGACACGCTTGAAGTTTTATCAAATAAAAGTTCTATTTTTAAACCAAAAAAACACCAGCATTCTTTAGACATACCAACCCAATTTTGAGGTAAATAAGCCGAACCTCATTAAACATATATCCTATTTAAGAGTAATTTTATGAAAAAAACATTCTATTCTGTATTAATATTAATTATAAGTCTTTCTTGTACAGAAAAAAAGACACAAATAAAAAACACTATAATTAAAAATATTAAATCCGATTCGGTTGTTAAAATAGATGATGAATTAGAAAACGATTCAGATTGTGTATTTGATGACAATTACAAAAAAATAACAGAAGAATGGCTGAGTGAACTTGAAATCAAAAAATATGTTTGGGATTCAAAAAGTAACAAAGCGACATTAATATACAATGGTGATACCCTAACTGTGTATAAAGGCGGCTGTGACCATTTTGCCAGTTCAGTAGAAATTAAAACCAATATTTACCCAAATAAGGAATTAGACAGTACTTTGATAAGAAAAATTAACGATGTAGCCTGTAAATTTAAATTTAATAATTATTGTAACAAGCTTATTGAAGGTCAATTTAAAAAAATTGATAATAGTAATTCATCATTTTTTTTGGAGTTTGAAGATGATGATCCAGAAGACAATTTAATTTCTGAAGGGATAGAAATTTCAGAAAAAGAAAAAAACACAATTATTACAATATCAGAGTATTATAATTAAAAATACTATTAACAGTGATTTACCATAATAGCTACAAATCGGTAAGAAACATGTTCGATTTGTAGCTTTACGATCTACTTTTTATAAAGCTCAATTTTTCTTCTAGAAAAACTTTACAAACGTTTTATCTAATCACAATAAACAAATTCAATAAAAAACTCCTTAATTTCTTAAGGAGTTTTTTATTGACTTGCTTTTATTTCCAGAATTCCCACCACTTTTTTTGATCTCTTTCTTCTCTAAAAGTGTTCTCTAAATGTTTAATATTATTGTGTTGAGCGTTTTGATTAATCGAAACAAAATTTATTTTTTTATCTGGAAATAAAGCAGAAGAATAATTGATAACAAAATCCTTAATTTGATCATCAAAAGAATTAAATCCTATTCTTATATTTTGAATTGTTTTTTCAGTTCTTTTTTCAATTTTCGCTAATAACAATAAAATGCTTAATGCATAAGGCTGCTCATCACAAGTGCTGTAAGCAAATTTTTCAAGATAATCTAAGGCATCATCCTCAAATCCACCGCTAAATAATTCGATTAGATCAATTATCGCTTTATCCTTTTCATTTTTAATTAATAATTTATTCTCATAAAAATAAATATCAATTAAATCTTTATAATTATTAGTAGTCAGGTTTTTCTCTTTATTTACTTCATCCATTTTGATATAGGCATTAACCTTTCCATTCTCTAAATATAGATCAGAAATATTATCAAGAATTTTATAAGTTTCTGTAGCTTTTAATCTATTTTCGATTTCAGTTAATTCGGCTAAAATTTTCAAAAATCCTTCATGATGTTCATTCATTCTTCTTTATTTTTTTGCAGTTTAATTTTATTGTAATCTTAAAACCTAATCAATATGATTTAGTCCATAATTATTTTTGACGAATATAATAAATAACAGATCTTAAAAAAGGAATTAATTTAATTGAAATTTCTGCTGCTGGCGCGAGCGTCTCGCTCGTGCATATCTGTGTGTTCACGAGCGAGACGCTCGCGCTAGCACATCAGAAATATTATTCCTTGTTTTACTATTACAAACCCGACCTGAAATTATAATCACTAAAATCCGTTGTTTTAATTTGGATATTATTTAACAAGCCGCTTAACACATTTTAACATCTTCAGAAATAAATTATTATATGTTTACCCTACTTAAACAAATCTAATTTTATGAAGAAAAATTACTTGGCAACTTTTATGGTTCTTTCATTTTTTTCTGTTCAGGCTCAAAATGAAATTGATTCAAATCCTTATCAGAAAAATAATGAAGTTAAATTAAATGCACTTGCTCCTTTAACTGGATCTTTTGAGATAGGTTACGAAAGGCATTTAAACCATAAGTCCTCATTGGGACTTTCTTTTTTTAAGGTATATGATAATACAAACAATGAAGATTTAAATTATTCTATCTCGCCATACTACAGAAGGTATTTTGGAAAGAAATACGGTTCCGGTTTTTTTGTTGAAGGATTTGGAATGTTTACTTCCATCGATGGAAAAAAAATATATGATTCAGAAGATCATTCTACTTTTATTGAAAATCCTGATGTTTATGATTTTGCTCTTGGCGCAGGTTTAGGTGGAAAATGGGCCACAAAAAGTGGATTTATTTTTGAACTAAACATCGGTTATGGAGCCTTATTATTTAATGCAAACAAAACAGATCATAATATTGTGAATAAAATTGAACTTAATGTAGGTTATAGGTTTTGATCGATTTAACGAACAGTTCTTCCCATCATAAAAAAGTTCTTAAATAAGCTCCTTAATTTTCTTAAGGAGTTTTTTTATGTCTATTTTTTTTCTCCGCATCTTTTACATTAATCTAATAAACGCAAAGCATTGTCATTTCGACTGAAAGGAGAAATCGCACTCGGGAATCGACAAAGATTGGTGACATACTTTGTAGAATTTCTGGTGCGATTTCTCCTTTCAGTCGAAATGACAAGATTGTGTAACTTCTAAAAATTAAAAACAAAAAAGCAAATTTATTTGCATATTGTTGTCGTGTATATTATATTTGCGACAACAATTTAATTTTAAAAAAAATGAGAGAACTTACATTTGCATCACTACAGGTAAAAAATTTAGAAGCATCAAAAGACTTCTACGAAAAGAAATTAGGTTTTGAAATTGGAAATACTAATCCGCAGGCTTGTATTTTTAAATACAACGAAGGAAAAGCAAGTTTTGCTATTCGTACTCCGCTTGAACCTTTAGAAGATCGAGAATTAGGAGTTGGCGTAGCACTTTGGTTTGCTGTTACTGAAAATGTAGACGAATTAAAAGAGAAATTTATCGAAAACGGAATAACAACAGCGGGACCAATTATAGAAACTCCGTTTGGAAAAGCTTTCCACGTAAAAGATCTTGACGGTTATAAACTTACTTTTTTGGAGACAAAATAAAAGTAAATATCAATAATTTTAGAAACAGATTAAGGAAGAAAAAAATTGTGTTATCCAATTTACTAAAGGTTCTGATGGCTATCTTTGAAATCAACAAACTTGATTTTTAATACTGACACAAATGCTTCAAAATTATTATGGCTAAGGAAATTAATTTTCATTTTAAAAGTCCAAAAGACAGCCCGGGGTATTTACTTGGACAACTAACAATGCTTTGGCAGCGCAAACTAAAAAAAGTTTTAGATCCGTTAGATTTAACTCAGACTCAATTTGTGCTGCTGGCTGCTTTGGGCTGGCTTTCAAAAAAAAGTGATTCTGTAACACAAATTGATATTGCGAATCAGAGTAATTCTGACAGAATGATGGTTTCAAAAGTATTGCGAACGCTGGAAGAAAAAGGTTTTATTACCAGACATGAACATGAAACTGATACAAGGGCAAAAACTATTCGATTAACAAATACAGGCGAAACAATTTTGCAAAAAGCTCTTATTGAAGTAGAAAATGCCGATCTTGATTTCTTTTCTTCTTTAGATGAAAATCTTCCGTTGTTTAATTCTAATATGGCAAATCTTATTGATAGAAATAAAACAGAGTAAAAGTGCTTCGGTTTAAATTCAAAATACTTATCAGAAAAATTGTATTTTTGTTTACCGCTCCCAAAGAACACTTGTAAACTACATTTTAAATTATGTTTTTTACAATTCCGGTTTATTATACTTAATTATTATCTTTGAATTATGAGCACACTATCAAGACCAAAACATATCGGAAGAAACATAAGCCGTATCCGTGAACTTCGTGATATGAAGCAGGAAGCATTGGCACAAGCTTTAGGCACTAGCCAGCAAACAGTTTCAGCAATTGAAAACAGCGAAACTATAGATGATACAAAACTTGCAGAAGTTGCAAAAGCACTTGGTGTAACCGTAGAAGCAATTAAAAATTATTGTGATGATATGGTATTGAATATCATGAACAATACTTTTACCAATACTAGTCACGATAGTTCAACAATTAATTCAATTAATGTTCAACCAAGCTTTAATCCACTTGATAAAGTTGTAGAACTTTACGAAGAAAAGGAAAAACTTTATGAACGTTTAATTCAGGCCGAAAAAGACAAAGTCGAATATCTTGAAAAAATAGTAAAAGGAAAATAACTTTTTACAAAACATGTAAAAGCTCCATTATTTCTAATGGAGCTTTTTTATATATTTATTAAAATTCCCAAAATGAATTTCTCCCCTGCTGGCACGAGCGTCTCGCAGAGTGAAAAATCCTTTTAAAATATGATAGAAAATTTATAAAAATGAAAAGTTATATAATAGCAATAGTTTCCCTGATTTTAATTTCATGTAATGGTCAGCATTCGAAAAATCAAGAAATAATAACCCAGAAGGATTTAAAAAATGAGAAAATGAAAGATTATGTCTTTTTAAAAGATATGTATGCAGACTCATATTTCCCAAAATTTCTTGTCGATAAAATAAAGACAATACTTATTAACCTATGTTTTGATATCGAAAAAACGTCTCCAAAAAATCTGGATGAACTCTATACGTTAACACATTCTGCGACAATAAAGATAAATGAATTGCAGGATGAATTTTTTGAACATGACAGTGAAATTGAAACTGGTGCAAGAGAATCGATTGGACAAGATTTTGGCATTATTGCAAAATCTTATGGATTTAATGCTGATGGAGAAGAACTAATTTCGCCCAGAGAATGGTAAAACGAATGCTAAACCTAGCATCCGTTAATAAAGATTTGAGCATTGATCGTTTTGTATGCCCTTGTAAATATGCATAATGGAAAAACCAAAAAATATTCACTGCTAGCACAGCAGGTACTATTATAAGAATCTCTTTCTAAGAAGTAATATTAAGCTTATACCCTTTTCCGCGTATAACCACAATTTGGACATTCGGATCATGTTCCAGTTTTTTTCTAAGTTTTGATATGAACATATCCAGACTGCGACCGACAATAACACCTTCATCTTCCCATATCTCTTTTTGCAGTCGGCTTCTTTCAATGGTTTCGTTAGGAGATGATGCAAAAATGAGTAATAAACGGGTTTCTGTTCCGGTGAGGTCTAATGTCTTTTCATTTATGATTAGCTTACGATTTTTCGCATCAAATACTACCGAGCCTAAAGTGAACAAACTAGTAGAATCGTTAGGTAAAGTTACTTTCGGTTTAGCAGATCTAAAAAAAATAAATCCAACAAATGCTAAAAATGACAAACCGCCTACCAAAAAATATTTATTCTTTGCTGTATATATACCAAGTGGTTTAAATTTGATGTTAATCATGTAACATGCTTTGGGTTGCTTTCTTCCTTTGCATGGTACAATATCATCTTTCTTATTTTTTGATATAGCATATCCATAAGCTACACTGGTATTTTCACAGTTTACTACATTAACAACATAATCACGTGCGAGTGGATCTTGGGCTAACAAACGTTGTGTAATATTGACCAAAGAGTCCGTTTGAAAAGTAAACTCATTTTCAAACCTGATCTGGTACTCATTTTCAGCAATTTTTTTTACAGGAAGAACTCTTGATGTTTTATCTCCCGATTGTAAGAGTAATTCATGTCCAATTCTGCGAAGTAAAATTTCTCTTCTTGCAATAGCAAACTCGTCACTATCAGTCTTACTGAAAACTGTGCAAATTGCAGATATAAACAAAAGCAGTATCAATCCAAAGATGTACTTGCCTTTTCCGTACAGGAGATTTCGACTATGATGCATCGTGTCAAGTTTTTATTTACAAAGTTTACATTTTTATTTACAATCTAAATTCCTCAGGCTGAAATATATCAAAGTAATTTTGTTGCAACAGCTTTAAAGATTGTGAAAAATAAAAAGAATGCTTTACATGAACAAGATTTATCTGGAGATAGATCTATTTTAATTAAACCTATAAAAAATATGAAAAAAATCATTTATGCGCTGATCTTACCGCTGGTTGTGGTAAGTGGATTAGTTTTTACAAATTGTGAAACTAAAAATGAAAATCCTAAAAAACCAATCCAAAAAATACTCTCCATTGCTGAAAGCAAAGCCAAATTAAAAAAATGGGAAGCAACCCCAGATGGTGTAAAATTCAAAAACTGGGAAATGTCTCCCCGAGGTAAAAAAGTGCTTGCCGGCGCTGCTAAAATAAGCAAGAATACCAATATGGAGGCTGTTATAACGTCTCTTTCTCTTCCGCCAGGATCGCTATTAGGCTTTGGAGTGATGGCCAGGATTGATGGTGAAGATTATATTCTTAGATTTGAGCTGGAAAAGTCTCAGCTTCAGCAATTGTACAGCCTGAAAGTTAACGACACAATAATTTTAAAAAGCAACGGTGTATCATACGCGCCTAAGTATTCCTATCCCATAATATCGGGCAGCTATGTAGAACGAGATAATAAAGTAATTTTTAAACGTATTCCTCGCAAAGGCGGTTGTTAAGTAATAAAATTAATTAACCCTGCTGAAGCGAATGCCTCATTCGTGAATACAGTTTATAAATAAGTGAAACACTCGCCTCAGCTCGGTTAATTAATTTTTCTTCCATTTTTCGCTAAATCTTAGTTTCGCCAGCTTTTCATAAAGGTTTTTTAAACTGTAAGTCCCAACCATTCCATAATCACTTATAGTTTTTACTTTACCATTATTAAAAGTTATTTTTAAATCTCCTGTTTCATCATCAGTATGCATCACATAATATTCCTTATTTAAATTTTCAAAATCACAGTAATTTAAATATTCTTCTAATTTATCAAATTCAGTTTTACTAATCTTTGTCGAAAATGTTCCTTCTTCTTTACCATAAGTAATATTTTCATTTTCATTGAAGTTATAATATCGGGCATTAAATACTGATAAGGAATCTCTGTTTAATGTTAATTTATAAACCGGACAAGTACCAAAACAACCCGAAGTACTAAATTCAATTTTGGTAATTTTATTCTTTTTTGGATTTTCATTATATTCAATAAAATTTCCAAATTTGAAAGTTAAAACAGTTCTTAATTCTGAATAACTTTTCTTTTGCCAATCCACTAATTTTTTCTTGTAAACAACTAAAAAAGGCTGAGAATCTATATATTCAACTTTTGGCACTATTGATTTTCCCCACTCTAAATCAATATTAAATATTTTGGTTTTATTTTTTCCAAAATTCATTACTACAATTGGCGAGAAACTACATGATTTTTCTCCTTCTCCATAACATGTATGATTATCTCCAATAGCGAGTAAATCTGTGTAACCATTATTATCAAAATCAGCTTTTGTATAAAATGTTTTGACATTAAGCTTATTTGCTAAAATTTTATTGGCACTATCATTCTCATAATGTCTATTAAAATCCTGAAGAATTTTTAATTTGTATTTTTTGTAATTCGTATCACTTTTTTGAATGAATTTCTCTATTTCTAATTTAGTTTTTAAATTGTCTACTTCTGATTGAATAGTTTGCGTTTTTATAAATTCAGTTTGTTTTTTACATGATGCAAAAACAAGTACAATTAAAAATAATTTTACGATTTTCATTTTAAGTTTTTTAATGGCTTTTATATAATATTCCCAAAAAACAGGAGAGCAATTCCAATGTTTTTTTGTTCATCCGATAAAACTAAACAAACTTCGTCATTCATTGGAGATTCTTTTGTAATATTTTTTGGAGATTTTCAATTAGGGTTGTTAGCCGTTTCCATCTTTAATAACTTCTAAAACCCTGTAACAATTTTTAACTATATTTGATCTGGATATTATTTTGTTTGGCAGCTTTTTTGCTGAAAAGAAAATCAAATCATCAACCCAAATCTTAAAAATGAAAACAAACCTAATAACTCTTTTATTTGTATTTGCTGTTATAAATACGTTTGGGCAAACGCCAGCCGCATCAAAAACTACGAATACTAATAATAAAACTTTACCGCCTACTGAACAGGTCACCAATAAAGTTGTAAGCGCACTTAAAAAAGTTCCTTTAGACGAAGCGTCAATTTTAATTTATGATTACGACGGTGCTCTTTTTTCATATGATTTAGAATCTGAACAAATTGGCTGGACTGTAAAAGCGACAAGTCCTTTTACCGAAATGTGCGCCAATAAAGTAACTATCGCTAATGGCGTTGTGTACATTCCATTTATAAATGGTGAAATTGTTGCCGTAGATAATCAAAGTGGTGATGTATTTTGGAAATCAAGATTAGGAAATATCACAGATCAAATTGTTCTTAAAGATCAGGTTCCGGTTGTAAATAATGGAAAATTATATATAACGGCTCAAAACCAAAACGGAGGCAGTAATATTTATGCTCTTGATACAAAAGATGGAAGTTTAGCATGGACTTACAAGCTGGATACTCCAACTAACGATATTCCGGTATTGTTTTTTAATAACAAAGTTTTTGTTCCAAGTGCGACTAATTTATATGTTTTTGATGCCAATACAGGAAAAGTTCTTACTCAAAAAAGCTTTGACCAAAGTATGCACAGCAAACCTGTAACCGATGGTGAAAATGTATTTATAGCCAATGAAAAAGATATACTTTTTGCGTTAACTCCAGATAAACTGGACATTTTATGGCAATTTAAATTACCTGAAGATCAATATAATATTAAGGAACGTATTTTTACCAAAGACAAAAAATTATATTTTGCTGCCCAAGGCACAACAGTTTCTTCTGTATATGCGGTAGATTCAAAAACAGGAACTCAAATTTGGAAAAGGGATTTTCAAAATGACAATGTAGAATATATAACCGAAGACAGTGATAATATTTGGGGTTATACTAAAAAAGGAAGACTTTTTCAGCTGGACATAAACAATGGCGAAATTGCATTCGAATTAAAACTAACAACCCAGCCCATTTCAAATATTGAATTTCCGGTTGATGATACTATATTTTATTATTGTGATGCCGGTTTAATTAAATTTGATTTAAGCACCAAAGATGAAGATTTGTATTATATGCGAACTTCTATTAAAGATGATGTTTATACCGCATATTTAAAAATAATCAGATAAAATAAAAAACTCCAAAGTCATTTGATTTTGGAGTTTTTCATTTTAAAAGATGTTACTATTTTATTTCATTAAACTGATATTGGTTAAACCGCCATCTGATAAGATTTCTGTTCCCACTATAAAAGCAGAATCATCTGATGCCAAAAATACAGCAGCGTTTCCAATGTCAGATGGAAGGCCTTGTCTGCCTACAGGAGTAATGTCTATCCACATTTGTTTTACAGCATCTAAGTGTTCCTCCGGCACTAATTTTCCAAATACTGGCGTGTCTATAGATCCGGGGGAAAGTGTATTTACACGTATTTTTCTTGGTAATAAATCTAATGATAAACCTTTTGCCAATGATATAATTGCTGCTTTTGCTGCTGAATAAATTGCCATTCCCGGTGCTGCCCGATGTGCCGCACTTGATCCAATTAGTATTATTGATGCACCATCATTTAAATACGGAAGTGCTTTTTTTACGGTGAAATAAGAACTTTTCAAATTCAAATCCATATATCGGTCATAACCTTCTTCGGTAATATTTTCGATATCAGCCATAGGAAGGCCGTCGACAACACCGCCGGCATTTACTACCAATACATCTATTTTTCCGAATTTATCAGAAGTCTTTTTAAATATATTTTCTAAGTCATCACTTTTGGTTACATCTCCGGCAATACCTATAAAATCTGATTTTAAAGCTGCTACAGCGTTATTTAATGTTACTTCATTTCTTCCGGTTATAGTTCCAGAAGCGCCTTCATTTTTGAATGCTTCTGCAATACCAAAACCTATTCCGCTATTACCTCCAGTAATTACGGCTACTTTATTTTTTAATTTGCTCATTTTGTTCTTTTAAAAATTGGAAATAAATTATAATCCGAAAATCCCTCCCGAAACAGAAATTTTCTCTCCGGTAATCCACCCTGAATCGTCAGACGCTAGAAATACGGCTACTTTTGCAATATCTTCCGGTTGTCCGGTACGGCCAAGAGGTGTACTGGCAACAAATTTTGTTTCGGCTTCACTGCCAATAAAACCTGCAGAATGTGAACCTTCTGTTTCTACTATTCCCGGTAAAATAGAATTGATTCTGATATTTCTTCCGATAAATTCTTTAGACAAAGAAATTGTAATAGCGTCTAAAGCTGCTTTAGTGGCAGAATATACAGATCCTGTTGGAAGTGGTGATTTACCTGCTTCTGAACTTATATTAATAATGTTACCGCCTTTTTCTCCAAACAATTTTAAAGCCGCCTGAATAGAAAGTAATGATCCTAAAACATTGATATTAAATTGCGAATGGAAAGATTGTGCAGACAATTCTTCAATTGGTGCATATTGGTAAATTCCTGCATTGTTTACCAAAATATCTAATGTTCCAAAAGCATTTTTGGTTTCTTCAAAAAGTCTTGTCACATCAGATTCGTTTGAAACATCGCCCTGAACTGCAATTGCTGTTCCGCCGTTATCTTTTATCGCTTTTACTACTTTGTCAGCATCTTCTTTGCTTGATGCGTAATTCACTACAACTTTTGCACCTTCTGCTGCAAAATATTTAGCAATAGAAGCGCCAATTCCTTTTGAAGCGCCTGTAATTATTGCTACTTTATTTTTTAATTTGCTCATTTTTATAATTTTAAATTATGTTACTGATGCAAATTTATGTCAGTTTAATTTATTTTAGTAACTTTGTAACTAAAAGTAACAGTAACCTTGAAGTAACAAAGTAACCTTATGGAATGTGTAGTACGTGAAAAAGAGAAGCACAAAAAAGAGATGATGGCTGTCCAGGATTCAATGGATGTGTTGAGCGGAAAATGGAAAATATCTATTATTTCTTCTATTTGTTATTATAACGAAAGAAGGTTCTCAGATATCCTGAATGATGTTGTGGGCATTTCAAACAAAATGCTGAGTAAGGAATTAAAAGAGCTGGAAATAAATAAACTAATTAAGAGATTGGTTCTAGACACACAGCCTGTAAGTGTTCACTATGTACTTACAGATCATGGAAAAACACTGCAGACAATTATCAATAATTTGACCGATTGGGGTATAGAACATCGAAAAAAAATTATTGAAGAATAACTTCGGAGGTTTTTTATTAGATATGAGTATAATCCCTACGGGATATTCTTTATTGGGTTCTTATTCTTTCCTACCGATATTTAACTCCTAACGGAGTATTATTCATTTATTGGTTCTTCTTTTTTCTACCGATATTTAATTTCTACGAAATACTCCGTTAGGAGTTAAATATCGGTAGAAAAAAACAATCAAACCGAAATATTTGTCCTCCCGTAGGGACTAGACAAATATAGTACACATGCATTTCAATAATTCCCATGTTCTTCAAAATCAATGTAACAATTAAACAATATTATCATTCTTTGTTTTATGATATTACAATAATCTAAATAATAATTATAATCAAACCAATCATCTCTTAAGCGGGTTAAAATCCATAGAGATTCTTCTTTCTTAAAAATTTCCCAGGCATTTTGAGATTTTATCAGAGCTTTTTTCTGCGTTTCAGTTGACTTCGCCTTTAATAATTGATAGTATTTATTAATTACTTTTTCATACCTGCTTGTCACATGCTTAACTAAATCAACTTGTTGTTTATAATTTACAGGAACTTTCCTGTTCTTATTTCTAAAATAATATCCAATTCTAAAAGTGTCAATTGCAAAATCTGAATACAATTTCTTTGTAAATGGATTCATTACATTTGATTCAACTAAGGATTTTAAATCAGGTATTTTAGATTCAATTTGTGAATTAATAAACTCATCGCTATTTTCTTTTATATCATTTTGTGAAAAGCCCGCAGTTAAGCAAAAACTAAAAATAAGAACGAGTATATTTTTTATCATTTGGTTCGTTTTATATATAATCCCTTACGGGATATTCTTTGCGGGTTCCTTTTTTATTCTACCGATATTTAACTCCTAACGGAGTATTATTCATTTATTGGATCTTCTTTTTCTACCGATATTTAATTTCTACGAAATACTCCGTTAGGAGTTAAATATCGGTAGAAAAAACAATCAAACCGAAATATTTGTCCCGTAGGGACTAAACTAATAATAATCAATTTTTATCTACTCTTTTTCAAACGATTCAGGAAAATTTTCATTTAAATAATCTGAAAGCTTTTCAAAATCTTTAGAATTCCTTTTGACTAAATTGATTTTTAATCCTTCTTTTGTTTTTAAAATTATATTTCGTCCCGTTTTAAAACCAAATAATTCATACTGATTTTCACTCCAACTTGAAACTGTTTTTAAACTGTATTGTTTCGGCTTCGAGAATATTTGACGAATAGTTAAAACATCATCAATGAGCGTATAATATTTAATCCTGCTTACATTTTTTATGAATAATAATACTGTAATTATACTAAGTGTTGCGAATAGTGATTTTTCCCATGGTTCTTTCAGCCGTCCAATTTGTAAATAGGCCAATAAACTGAAGCACAGAATCCATGCAATATTCAGTATTATATCTTTAGTAATGTGTTTCATTTAAATACTTTTAACTTATTTCATGAGCTAATATAAGAAATATCTTCACCGAACCTTATCATCAATAACTTCATCCCTCCACCAAACAAATCTCAAAAACCGTTTTCCCGTTCTCAGTTTTAAACGAAACATAACCGCCATGCGCTTCTATAATATTTTTAGAAAGCGTTAAACCAATTCCGGCGCCTTCGTTTCTCGTGGTGAAGAAAGGCAGGAAAACTTTATTTTCAATTTCTTTTTCAATTCCACTTCCGTTGTCGGTGATTTTAATGTAAGTTCTGTTTTCTTTGGCTTCCGCCGAAATTAGAATTTGTTTTTGAGTTGTATTTTTTAATGCGTAAACAGAATTCGTTAAAAGATTAATAATAACCTGTTCCGTTTGCTGCGGGTCAACATTAATTGGGCGTTTTAGTGAAATTGAGTTTACAACTTCAATTCCGTCTTTTTTAAATAATGGATTCATGATTTGCAGACAATTTTCAATCAAAGGATGCAGCTCTATTTTTTGTTTTTTTGGAGACGGAAGCATGGCTAATTTTCGGTAACCTTCAACAAATTTCTGCAAATGATCACTTCGTCTTAACATGGTTTCGACGCTGTTTTTGATATCTTCTAAATCTTCTGCCGAAAGTGAATCCTGCTCTACTAAATCCTGCAGGTTTTGACAAATGGAACGAATGGGCGTTATCGAATTTAAAAGTTCATGCGAGATCACTTTCATCAAATTTACCCACGCGTCTTTTTCTTTTTTCTCAACTACATTTTGAATAGAATCGAGCAAAACGATACAATATTCGCGTTCATAAATTTCTGTTTTGGATGCTTGTAAAACAAATGTTTGTGCGGCTTGTTCGTTTATACTAATTTCAACAGACGTTTTTATTTCATGAAAATCATCTTCTTCAATAATTTCACAAAGTGATGGTAATTGATTTTTAAGATATTTCCATTTTGAAACTTTGGGAACATTAAAATGAGACGAGAAATAATCATTCATCAAAAATATATCCCAGTCATTTTCTTGTTTTTCTAAAATGATAATTCCGGTTTCGATATTATTTAAAATAGAGCTGTAAATAATATCTTTTGAAATCTGTTCGTTTTGTCTGCATTTTAAAGTATCGTACAATTGAAACAAATCACCATAATTTTTATTGACTTTATGTTTGGTAAAATCAGATGAAAAATCATTGTGCAGAATAGAAGAAATTGTTTTATCGTAAAGCAAAACAAAATTGCGAACATAAAAATACATTTCGCGAATGAGCAGAAAAACAATAAAAAAGCCAAATATTCCTGTAAACAGCAAATCGATTTTAAAGAAATAAATCGAAATTTCGATTCCCAAAACAATGGCTATCAATCGAAAAAAGAGCAGTTTATAAGTTTGCAGTGTTTTAAACATACTAGTTAATATTGATGTTATATTTCTCTAAACGTCTGTACAAAGAACCTCTTGACAAACCTAATTCATCGGCAGTTTTACTGATATTATTACTGTGCTTAAGAAGCGCTTTTTCAATCGTCGCCTTTTCTACAGAAGAAAGCTGAATATCATCCGGGTTTTCATCATAAGGAGTTATGGTTTCTAAATCTAAATCAGAAACTGTGATTGTATTGTTTTCACAAAGAATAACAGCCCGTTCAATTTTATTTTCCATTTCGCGGATGTTTCCGTTCCATGCATGTTTTTCAATTTGTTCCAAAACTTTTTTATCAAAAGTAATTTCACTTCTTCCGTATTTTTCAATCATTTTATCGAGAAGATATTCTGCCAGCGGAATTTTATCTTCGTTTCGTTCCCGAAGCGGCGGCAGTACAATCTCCATCGTATTAATGCGATAATACAAATCTTCCCTGAAATTTTTATCTGCAACTTCCAGTTTTAGATTTAAATTGGTTGCCGTAATGATTCTAACATTCAAAGGTCTTGCTTTAGTTTCTCCCAATCTTGTTACGGTTTTGGTTTGAATAACCTGCAATAATTTAGATTGCAAATGCAGTGGAACGTTTCCTATTTCATCTAAAAAAATAGTTCCGTTCTGCGCCATTTCAAAACGTCCGGGCGTATCTGTTTTTGCATCGGTAAAAGCACCTTTTGCGTAGCCGAATAATTCACTTTCGAAAATATTCGAATTCAACGAACCTAAATCAACGGCTACAAATGGATTGTTTTTTCTTTCGGACTGGCTGTAAATATGATGTGCCAAAACAAATTTTCCGGTTCCGTTTTCTCCAAGAATCAAAACATTGGCATCAGTTTTTGCCACTTTATCGGCCAGCAAATATGCTTTTTTTATTATTTCAGAAGTGCCGATAAAAAAGTCATTATGGGTTTCAATCTCTTTGTTCTTTTTTTGTTCTTTTCGGGATTTGTCAACGGCTTGTTTTACAGATTCTAAAAGCTTTTTGTTTTCCCAAGGTTTTAAGATATAATCAAAAGCGCCCGATTTTAAACCTTCAACGGCAGTTTCTACTTTTCCAAAAGCAGTCATTAAAATCACAACAGTTTTCGGCGAAAGCGTTTTTATTTCTTTCAGCAAGTATAAACCTTCTCTTCCATCTTCAAAACCTATTCTGTAATTCATATCGAGCAAAACGACATCAATGGCATTTTTTGACAATAATTCGACTATTTTTTTCGGATTATTAAGTGTGTGAATGTTCTCAAAATACTTTTTCAGGTAGACTTTTGATGCAAAAAGAATGTCTTCCTGATCGTCGATGATTAATATTGATGCGTTTGTCTTTTTCATTTTTGTTCGGTTTTGGACAAAAGGTGTCCAATTGTGGACACTATAGATTTTTTTCGGAAAATAAAATTTTAAAAATAAGGCAGTTACAAGGTTTAAATTTTTGGCATGAAAATCACTTTTCTACTTGTAAATCATTAATTATTAAAGCCTTCTGGAAGTAAAAATAGGAAAATAAATATCTATAAATCGCATTGTTAATTATCTTAATTTTCGGGCGTGTTTCTTTTACTTCAGAAGACAAAAAAATCAGAAAACGAATAGCAATCAAACATTAAAAAATCATTATGATTACGATCAAAAAACTTTCAAAAATTTTTAGAACTGAAGAAGTAGAAACAAATGCTTTAAGCGAAATTTCATTAACTATAAACGAAGGTGATTTTGTCTCAATTATGGGCCCATCCGGAAGCGGAAAATCGACTTTATTAAATATTATTGGATTATTAGACAGCGCTTCTGGAGGAAGTTATGAATTGCTGGGACAGGAAATGATTGGCCAGAAAGAGAAATTAAAATCGAAAGCGAGAAAGGAAAATATTGGGTTCATTTTTCAGAATTTTAATTTAATTGATGAATTATCGGTTTATGATAATATCGAACTGCCCTTGATTTATAACAATGTTCCTTCATCTGAAAGAAAGAAAAAAATAGAACATATTGCAACAGTTTTAGGTATTTCACATCGTTTGAAACATTTTCCGCAGCAGCTTTCGGGTGGGCAACAGCAGCGTGTAGCGGTTGCAAGAGCTTTAATTAATGACCCTAAAATTATTCTTGCCGATGAGCCTACAGGAAATCTGGATAGTAAAAACGGAAATGAAGTAATGGAATTATTGACAGATCTTCATGCTGCCGGTTCTACAATTTTGATGGTGACGCATTCTGATTATGACGCTTCTTTTTCGCAGAAAATAATTTTAATGAAAGATGGAGTTATTCTTTCGGAGAAATTAAATCAGAGAAATGTGGATGTTTTAGTAACTTCTAAAAACTAAGGTCATGCTGAAAAATTGGATTAATGTTTTTACGTATCATATAAAAAACAATAAGCTGTTTACGGTTTTGAATGTTTTGGGATTAAGTATTGGAATTGCGGGTTTAATTTTTGCAATTTTGTATTGGAACGACGAACAGAGTTATGATCAATGGAACCCGAACAAAGACAATGTTTTTTTGGTTGCCAATCAAATGGACCCAACCACATATTGGGCTTCAAGTTCTGCACCTATCGGCTCTGCTATAAAAAATACAAGTCCGGAAGTCGAATCTTTTTGTTATTTAAATGGCAATTACGATAATGAAATTATTCATTACAATAATAAAAAAGTACAGTCTGACAAAATTGTTATAGCACAGAAAAACTTTTTCGAATATTTTCCTTATTCCTTTATTGAAGGAAATATAAAAAATGCATTACCTGATGTAAATAGTATTAGTATATCCCAAGATTTGTCGCAGCAGCTTTTTGGAAACCAGAGTGCTTTAGGGAAAAAGGTTATTTTACAAAATCAGGTTTTAATTGTTAGAGGTGTTTACAAACTGGATAAAAAATCGGTTTTTAATCCTTCGTGTGTAGTCAATTTCATGGACACACGAGTAAAAAACAGCATTCAGCAATGGGGGAATTTTCAGTTTATTCTTTTATTAAAATTAAAAAAACCAACTGATTCAGAAATCGTTACAAAAAATCTGGCTAAAGTTTATTATGAGAACATGATGATGCCGCGGGCCAAAGCTCAAGGTATGAGTCCGCAAGAGTTTATTAAAAAATTTGGCGAAGTAAAACCTCATTTAGAGCCTTTATCGATTGTTCGTTTACATACTAAAACCGGTGGTTTGATAGAATCTAACGGAAATTATCAGCTATTATTAATTTTTGCCGGATTATCAATTTTAGTCTTAATACTGTCAATTGTAAACTATGTCAATTCGGCTACTGCAAATGCCGTAAAAAGAGCTAAGGAAGTTGGCGTTCGTCAGATCGTTGGAGCTTCTAAAATAGAAATTATACAACAATTTATTTTTGAAACCGCAGTCATTTCATTGTTTTCTATTTTGATATCGCTTGTTATTGTAGAACTTTCCCTGCCGTATTACAATGTTTTTTTAGAAAAAACACTTGTATTACAAAGCAATCAGTTTTATCTGCAGCTTTTCGTTATATTCATTATAATGATAATTGCAGCAGGAATTTTTCCGGCGGTTTATGTTTCCAACTTTGATGTTTTAAAAGTATTGCGAGGAAATTTTGCCCGAAGTAAAAATGGTATCTGGCTTCGAAACGGAATGTTGATTTTTCAATTTGCTGTGGCAGCTTTCTTTATTATTGGTTCTTATATAGTATATCAGCAGATTAATTATATGAACTCAAAAGATGTCGGTTTTAACGGAAACCAGATTCTGAATATCTCTTATAGAAATATTTATGGCGAAAAAATTAGTAATGAAGACAGAATGCGCAAATACAACGGCATTAAAAATGAATTGCTGCGTATTAAGGGAGTAAAACAAGCTTCTGGCGGCGGATTTGTTCTGGGAAACGGTGCAAAATCGGTAATTTCATATCATCATAAAGACATAAATATAGACGGAAATAATATTCCGGTAGACTTTGGCCTTCTTGAAATGATGAAAATAAAAATAGTTAAAGGACGCTATTTAAGTCCTGATTATTCTCAGGATACTATTAACTCGATGCTGATTAATGAAACTGCTTTAAAATTATTAAACGAGAAAGATCCAATAGGAAAAAAAATTAACTGGGACGGAAAAGAAGCCATTATCGTAGGAGTTGTAAAAGATTTTAATATTGGAAATCCCGGCGAAGCCATACCTCCTGTTACTATATTTCATTTTAAAAGCGTACCGTGGTTTACGAGCCTTTTGAACAATATTTATGTAACAGCCGATCCTAAAACCATGTCGCAGACTATAGCCGATATAGAAAATTTGTGGACAAAAAAAGTTGATTCTGATTATCCGTTTCTATATGATTTTGTAGATAAAGAATATAAAAAGTCATACAGCAGTTATGTAAAACAAAAAAATCTTTTTTCTTTATTGAACATTATCGTAATTACAATTGCGCTTTTCGGATTATTTGCTCTGGCTTCTTATTCGATCGAAAGACGAATGAAAGAAATCGCTATTAGAAAAACACTGGGCGCAGAAACTAATGTTTTATTAATAGAACTTTGTAAACAGTATATCTTTTTCTGTATAATTGGTTTTTTAATTGCTTTATTTCCTGTTTATTATTTACTAAATAAATGGCTGGAGAATTTCGCCTATAGAATTACCATTTCTATGTTTCCTTTTTTAATTGGATTTACCGCTTTACTTTCATTAACATTATTAGTTGTTCTTTCAAGGGCTTATCAGGCAACAAAAGTTGATGTTTTGAAATATTTGAAATATGAATAAATTCAGTTTGCATTAAAATAAAAAAGACTCCAAATCTATATTTGGAGTCTTTTCATTAAGTTATTTTTTTTAGTCTTACCAAGGACTTACTCCTGTTTCATCTTCAATATCATTACTAAAAAACTGCCCATTTGGTCCGTTTTCATCTGTTACGGTATGTTTAATAATAAACGATGCTGCACTTTCTACAGTTCCAGGTCCGCTATGATGATTAAAATCTGTTGCGGTGTAACCCGGATCAATTGCATTTACTTTAAAAGACAAATCTTTTAGTTCATAAGCCAGTACAATAGTATATGCATTTAATGCTGATTTTGAAGTTCCATAAGCTGCCGATTTAAAATCGTAATATTTCCATGACGAATCACTATGCAAAGTCAAAGAACCAAGTCCCGAAGTAATATTACTGATTCTGGGACTGTCTGATTTTTTAAGTAATTCTAAAAAAGCCTGAGTAACACTTATAACACCAAAAAAGTTTGTTTCAAATACATCTTTAATGTCTTTTACGCTGGTATCTGAAGCCGTTTGAGGAAACTGGCCGCCGCTTATTCCCGCATTGTTAATCAGGATATCTAATTTTCCCTGCTCGTTTTCTACAATATTCTTTGCTGCTAAAATAGAATCCGGATTGGTAACATCAATCTCAATGGCTTTTATGTTTTGAAATCCATCTTTGTTTAATTGTTTTACAACTTCATTTCCTTTTTCAAGATCGCGGCTTCCTAAATAAACAAACAATCCTTGTTTTGAAAGTTGTTTTGTTATTTCTAATCCTATGCTTCTGTTTGCTCCTGTTATTAATACTGATTTCATTTTTAAATTGTTTTAAAATTATAATACAAAGTTGGTTACTTTGAAAATGGAATCTTTTGTCATTTGGCAAAAAGCAATTTTAAGTGATGTTTTTTCTAATTCTGCTTAATGACGATTGTGTAATTCCTAAATAAGAAGCCACATAAGATAACGGAATGCGATTGATAACGTTTGGATAAATTTTCAAAAACATTAAATAACGTGTTGTAGCATCTTCTGAAACCAGCGGACTTCTTCTTTCTACTTTTTGTCTCAATGCTTTTGAAATAATTCTGTGCACAATAGCATCCCAGCCAATAATAGTTTCTAAAAGTTCCCTCCAGTCTTTTTTAGAAAAAACCAGCAGTTTACAATCTGTTATCGCCTGCACATAAGCATTGGAACAAATATCATTATCGAAACTTTCCATGTCAACAACCAGATTATTTTCGTCGATAAAATATTTGGTAATTTCTTCACCTCTATTGTTGTAATAACAAACGCGAGTAATTCCGTCTAAAACAAAACCGACTTGCTGAGCAATTTTACCAGCTTCCGAAAAATATTCATCTTTCTTAAGTTCCAATATAGTTGTTTTACTCGCAATTAAATCCAGCTGATGCTGATTTAAAGTTCCAAATTGCAATATATAATCTATAAATTCTTTCATAGAGGCAAGTTAATCAAAGTTATTTGTTCGGAATTTGTCATTTGGCAAAAACGATTCAAAACATAAAAGTTATTTTCTGAGCAAATTTTCGGTGCTGGATAAGAATTCTTCAGTCGCTTTTTCAATATCAATATTCATTCTTTCGGCCAAAACGGTCAGCCACCAAATTGATTCTCCTAATTTATGTTTAAGTTCCTGTTCTGTATTTCCTTTTGGCCATCTTCCTTGCTGCGACATTACATTACGCCCAACTAAGCCGGCATCTGTCAAAAATGCTAGTGCATCTTCTTCTATTGTCCATTCACTTCCGTGATGCGATAATTCTAATTCGTGATAACGCTTTCTTATTTCTAAAGAACGTTCTTTTAGCTGTTCAAAATTTATTGATGCCATAATTTAATTTTTATTGAATTGTTCCTGAAACGCGATTGGACTAATATTCGTTTTCTTTTTAAATAATTTATTAAAAGACTGCGGATGCTCAAAACCTAATTTATAAGCAATTTCAGAAATTGAAAAAGTTCCTTTCGTAATATATTCTTTTGCCTTTTCTATCAATTTATCATGAATGAACTGCTGTGTATTTTGTCCTGAAAGATTCCGAAGCAAATCGCTCAAATATCTGGCAGACAAACCCAGTTCATCTGCAACAAACTGTACGGTTGGCAAACCATTTTCAAGAGGTTTCTCATTATTAAAATAGTCTTCCAGTAAAATTTCTAATTTTGAAAGCACATCATTATTAACCGCTTTTCGGGTAATAAACTGTCGGTTATAAAACCGATTACTATAATTCAGTAAAAGTTCAATTTGCGAAATAAGCACGTCTTGGCTAAAATTATCAATTCGTTCTTTCAGTTCATTTTGAATATTGGCAAAAACTCCTAAAATAGTTTCTTTTTCATTTTCCGATAAATACAAAGCTTCAGATGCCGTATACGAAAAGAATCCGTACTTTTTAATATTGGCGTTTAATGTATAAGGCCGAATAAAATCAGGATGAATATTTAAGGACATTCCGCTGTAATCAGCTTCTTCCTCCTGCATTTTTAAAATTTGTCCCGGCGAAACAAATGACATTCCGCCTTCTTCAAAATCATAAAAACCATGTCCGTACCGAAGCTTTCCCGAAAAATCAGTTTTAAAAGAGATTTTATAAAAATCTAAAATAATTCCGTTTTCAAAATCTTTGGGGTCAAATATCGCTTCACCATAATTTAAAATACTAATAAGCGGATGCATGGGCTTGGGTTGTCCCATAGCTTTATGCAGTTCTGAAATGCTGTTGAATATTTTAGGCTGATTTTTCATTTTACAAATTTATAAAATGTTCGACTGGTGCAATATTCCAGCTCACTGTGCTTTGATCAATCATATCGTGTACAACAGAATCGCTAAGTTCTGTCATTAATTTATGCATGGCATCTGTACCTTCTGCTGCGCTGTCCCAAACCAACATATCGTAAACAATTCCCTTTTTCAATTCGAAAATGGTTCTTGAACGAAATCCTTTTTGACGTTTTAAAAATACGTCGATTGCTGCATTGGCTTCAATAAATTGCTGTGTTGTAAAACCATTTAATTTAAAAGTTGTTAATTCTATAGCTTGATTTTTCATCTTATTTTAAATTAAAAAGTAAACATTGCTTTTATATTCTGTACTTGAGTTTCAGCGCCATTTTTCACTCTTTCATCATATAAAGCATTAGCATCATTTCCGGCAATATATCGCAATTGATTTTTATTGTCCGTTGCCGCTTGGTATATAATTTGAGCAACATCTTCTGCATCTGTATAATTCTCTAATTGTTCTGCGCTGTAGCCTTTACTAACTTCTGCGGTTAATTTTTCATACGCTTCGTGTTGTCCAACTTCCATAGAACGGATTGCAAAATCAGTTTTCATTCCGCCCGGAGCGACAACTTTAACCTGAATTCCGAATTGAGTTAATTCTGAGGCAAGACTTTCTGAAAAACCATCAACTCCAAATTTTGTTGCACTGTAAATAGAACAAGTCGGAAATCCAATTAATCCAAAAGTAGAAGTAACATTTATAAAAGTACCGCTTTTTTTCTCACGAAAATGTGGTGTAAAAGCTTTTGAAATTCTAATAACACCAAATAAATTCGTAACAATCTGGCGCTCGATTTGAATTTCACTTAAAGATTCTAATGCGCCAATTAATCCGTAACCGGCATTGTTTAACACAACATCTACAGAATATTTCTCTGTAATGTTTTGTATAGTTTCCGTAATTTGTTCCGAATTTGTAACGTCAAGCGGAAGTACGATTACATTTTTTAATGAAGTTAATTCGGTTTCCTTTTCTGGATTTCTCATTGTGGCAATTACCTGCCATCCTTTACTTTGAAATAATTTTGCTGCTGATTTTCCTAAACCAGTTGAAGCGCCTGTAATAAAAATTGTCTTTTGCATTTTTAATTGTTTTAAAATTATAATGCAAAGATCAGCCGAAGCCTAAAGTTGTTTTTAGTCGTTTTGGACAATTGGTTAGCCAAAATGACGATTACGAAATAAATTAGTCACCGCCACAGCCACCGCAGGAACTTCCACAAGAACTACCGCATGAGCTTCCACATGAACTTCCACATCCTGAACTATTGTTTGATGACAAAAAGTTGTTATTTACAGGCATAACCAAAGGCATAAAAGAAGCTGCCAAGCCTCCGTATAAAAAATAATTCCATTGCCAGTCTTGTTCAACATTAGTATTACTTTTTCCTTTTTTGAAAGAGGAGTGAATTGTATGAAAAAATAAATAGTTCACTACTTTCTTAAAGTAACGATAAGAGATCGCCGCTAAAATTATGGTTATAATAACAATATTAGTTATAGCCTTATCTCTAGAAATTCCTGTAATAATTCTGCTAAAACCTATACTTAAAAGAAGTCCAAAAACTACCAGCGTTACTTTTATGATAAATAAAAATTGCTTAGAATCTAAAATCGTTTCTCTAATTTTTTCGACTCCTTTTTTTAATTGTTGAAATATTGGTTTGTTTATAATTAACTGATGTAACTGTAGATAAGGTATTAAATCATATTCTTTCATGATCTCAATAACACAATTTTCATATTGATTGTTTGTTAGCGTATCATCGATTAAGTTTAATTTATTGCCTGTAACCTGAATTCTTCTATTTTCAATTAAATTATTTACGACTCCATGAATTACATAGTCTAGATTATTTTTTTGAAAGAAGACCAATTCTAAAGGTGTGAGATTGCTAATGATTAATTTCGACTTAATTTTTTCAATCAACGAAACACAAGTTTTCTTAACAAATTGCATCAATAAAAAGGTTATCAAAGCGAACAAGAATATGTAATACCATGCAAAATATGGATTACCAATTTGAATTAAAACTGGTTTTATAAGAAGAGAAATAGGAAAACTTAAAAGTGTAAATGCTCCTAAAAAAAATATTTTTAATATTCCGAGATTATAATTAGCGTTGTCTAATTGGAGAGAATCCATTGGATTTCCAAGAGTCCAAATTTCTTCTGGCTGTTTTCCAAAATTTAATTCGTACAAGTTTTTAGTAACTTCTTTTGCTTTATAGAATTTCTCATGTTCAGCCTTATTGTGTGTTGACGGAATATGCTCAATTCTTTTTGCCAAAATTGTACAGAGATCAGAATAGGAATTTGTAAAAATTAAATGCTGATGCCACACAATATCTACAATTTCTGAAGGCGAAACCATTTCGTTTGAAGTTGCGGCCAGATACATGAATTTTTTATATTCTAAAATCGCTGTTTTAGTAAAATAAATAGTCCAACTATTTTCGAAAGCTAATCTTGTTGAAAATCCGTATTGATCATTTGGTTTGTCGAGATCAAAATTTTCGATTTGATTCCAAAGTTGTATATCCATAAAAAAATTAAAGTTCTTTCGTTAAACGATCTAACTCTTTTAATAAAGTCGGCATTCTAAATTCACCAGACATGCTTTCTACTTTTTGGAAAGCTTCTTCTAAATCAATTCCAATAGATGTTACAAATAATGGTTTTGCGCTGTCGCCTCTTAACAAAGGCTTTTTATCTTTTTCTATACTGGCAAAATTAGTCTTGGCTACACCAATAATCGGAACTTTTTTATTAAGTTTTTCATATAAACGTCCGCCTAAACCATGCTTTTTATCATCATCTAAATATACGAATCCGTCCACAATTATAGCTTCTATATTTTCCAAATCAATCTGATTTAACAAACTGATAATACACGGAAGTTCTCTTTTATAGAATTCTCCCGGAATATATTCTGAAACATTATCAATTATTTCTGTGTGAACTTTAAAGTTTTTGTCTTCATTCCAATTCTCAAATTCAAGGCAGACAGTTTTTGCTTTATTATCAAAATAATAAGTATCGAAGGCTAATATCATATTTTATTTTACTCTTTTTAAACTCTTAATGAACCACGAAAACCTCTCGCAGCATAATACGAATCAGCTCCATTGTGATACACAAAAACGGTATCATAACGAAAATCTGAAAAAATTGCACCGCCCAGTTTTCTGATATTAGCAGGCGTTAAAATCCAGCTTGAAGTTTTAGTATCAAATTTCCCCAGTTTTTGAAGTTCGCGGTATTCATCTTCATTCAAAATTTGAATTCCCATTTCTGAAGCCATGTTTATTGCACTGTCTTTTGGCTTGTTTTCTTTCCTTTTTTCTAGTGCTTCGTGATCATAACAAATACTTCTACGTCCTTTTGGACTTTCCGCAGCACAATCATAAAAAATATATTCGTTTGTTTTTTCATCATAGCCCACAACATCTGGCTCTCCTTCAGTTCTTTCCATTTCGTCAAGAGACCATAGTTTTTCAGGATTGGCTTTTAGTTTTGACTCTACTTTTTCCCATTCGATATTTTTATGGCGATGCTTATTATTTTCAAAACGAGCTTCTAAAATACTCAACAATGATTCTTGCTGTTCTAATGACAATTTATATTTTTGATTATTCATGGCTTTTGAATTAATTATTTGGAAATAAATTCTGAGAGATATTTTTCAAGCTTTTCTATATTCTCTTTTTGTCCCTGATCTGCTTTGTGTGCTTTTACAATAATATCAAACATTTCCTCAGAATCGAATAAAAGTGTCCAGTCTAATAGTGTTTCTGAATTTTCAGATTCAAATAAAACAGTTGTAATAAAATGCGGATTGAAATGTTCGAAGACAATTTTTTTAAATGGTATAATCTCTTTAAAGATACTACGGTTTGGATAATTCTTTCCATCCGGTCCATGCATTGTTAAATTCCACTCGCCTTCTTTTTCAAAATCCATTTTATGAATTGTATTTGTAAAACCGTTTGGTCCCCACCAATTTGAAATATGTTCCGGATTTGTCCACATTTCCCAAACTATATCCGTGTGAGCCTTAAGCAATATTTTACTTTGAAGAATTCTATTTTGAATATTATTTGCGCTTTCCATATTTACCAGAATGATTTAATCGTTCAACCCTTTCCCATCTAAAATATTTGGAATATTTTTTTCTACTCTCGCCTCTCTTGTTTTTGATTGTTTGGGTTGAGAAAAATGTAAAAGATAAGCCCTTTGTCTTCCAGGTGTAAGTGCAGAAAAAGCTTTTTGTAAATCAGGCATAGCATCTAATTTCTTCTGAAATTCTTCAGATACTTCAAATTCAGAAGTTTTTTTCAGTTCTACTTTCAAACCGGCTTTTTCAATTTCTATTGCTTGATAAATATATGTTTTTAAAATATCTTTTAAATCAACTATTTCTTTAAGAGCAGTAAAACGTATTTGTCTTGCCGCTTGTACATTCTCAGATTGCTGAATCAAAATATTATCTGTATCTTTTAACAAAGCCCCTTTAAAAAACAAAAAGGCACAGTACTCTTTAAAAGCATGAATCAAAACAACATTACTATCTTTATAAGTATAACAAGGAACTCCCCATTTTAATTCTTCGCTCAATTGACATTCAAGGGCAATTTTTCGCATTAAAATTAATTCTTCCTGCCATTTCTTGGCTTCATCAAAAAAGAAATCAACTTTTGGGTTTACATTAATTTGTGACATCTCAATTTATTTTAAAAAATAATCTTTCAGAATAGGAGAAAGATTTCAATTTAAAATTAAAACTTTTTTTTTGATTTAATGATACATTTAAAAGTCCAGCAAAGTAGAAGGATATTATCTAAAGATAAAATAGAAATGAAATAGTTTTAAAACTTAAAAAATAACAAGCAAAAAATAAAATTTAAGGCATTATCTATCGAAAAGCACACACAAATACAATTTCGATATAAAAGAAAGGAATATCGCTCGATATTTAGCAAGTTCAAAAAATAAGGCCATATCCTGCAGTTTAAACCCTGAAAACGTTAGATTTCTTTCTTTGAAATTAGTTTCCCAAACATCTACAAAACAAAAAACCCTATCCGGATTGGATAGGGTTTTTCAAAAGAAAGGCGACGACATACTCTCCCACAATACTGCAGTACCATCTGCGCAGGCGGGCTTAACTACTCTGTTCGGGATGGGAAGAGGTGAGCCCCGCCGCAATAACCACCTTAAGGTTGTTAGTCTAAAGTCCAAGGTCATAAAGTGGTAAAGTCTTTCGACTTTTGACTTTAATCTTTCGACTTAAAGACTGCCCGCGACGGGCAAATATCTTAACATACTGAGATAAAGAAAGGTTTTAGTATTTAGAAAGTTTCCTCCCGTCCCGTTTTTCAACGGGACGGGAAAAGGTTGTACATAAGCTTACGGATTATTAGTACTACTCGACTATGACATTACTGCCTTTACATCTATAGCCTATCAACGTGGTCATCTTCCACGATCCTTAAAAGAAATCTCATCTTGTGGTGGGTTTCGCGCTTATATGCTTTCAGCGCTTATCCCTTCCAAACGTAGCTACTCTGCGGTGCCCCTGGCGGGACAACAGATACACTAGAGGTTTGTCCAATTCGGTCCTCTCGTACTAGAATCAGATCCACTCAAATTTCTAACGCCCACAGTAGATAGAGACCGAACTGTCTCACGACGTTCTGAACCCAGCTCGCGTGCCACTTTAATGGGCGAACAGCCCAACCCTTGGGACCTTCTCCAGCCCCAGGATGTGACGAGCCGACATCGAGGTGCCAAACCCCCCCGTCGATATGAGCTCTTGGGGGAGATCAGCCTGTTATCCCCGGCGTACCTTTTATCCTTTGAGCGATGGCCCTTCCATGCGGAACCACCGGATCACTATGCTCTACTTTCGTACCTGATCGACCTGTATGTCTCTCAGTCAAGCTCCCTTATGCCATTGCACTCTACGCACGGTTACCAAGCGTACTGAGGGAACCTTTAGAAGCCTCCGTTACTCTTTTGGAGGCGACCACCCCAGTCAAACTACCCACCAAGCAATGTCCCCCGCAGCGCGGGGTTAGGCCTCAGATAAACAAAGGGTTGTATTTCAACAATGACTCCACAACGCCTGGCGACGCCGCTTCACAGTCTCCAACCTATCCTACACATCATTTATCCAAGGTCAATACTAAGCTATAGTAAAGGTGCACAGGGTCTTTTCGTCCCACTGCGGGTAAACGGCATCTTCACCGTTACTACAATTTCACCGAGCTCATGGCTGAGACAGTGTCCAGATCGTTACACCATTCGTGCAGGTCGGAACTTACCCGACAAGGAATTTCGCTACCTTAGGACCGTTATAGTTACGGCCGCCGTTTACTGGGGCTTCAATTCAATGCTTCTCCGAAGATAACATCTCCTCTTAACCTTCCAGCACCGGGCAGGTGTCAGGCCCTATACTTCATCTTACGATTTTGCAGAGCCCTGTGTTTTTGATAAACAGTCGCCTGGACCTCTTCACTGCGGCCCCGATTGCTCGGGGCGACCTTTCTCCCGAAGTTACAGGTCTATTTTGCCTAATTCCTTAGCCATGAATCTCTCGAGCACCTTAGGATTCTCTCCTCAACTACCTGTGTCGGTTTACGGTACTGGTACTAATTACCTGAAGTTTAGAGGTTTTTCTTGGAAGCCCTTAGGCGCACTATCTCTTTGTCCGAAGACTCCGAGTACTATCGTATTTCACCAGTCTCTGCGGATTTGCCTGCAGAGCCTATAGCTAGGTACTTTAACGAACTATTCCGTCAGTTCGCGGCGCTTTCATCACTCCGTCACCCCATCACAGTAATTAGTAGTACGGGAATATTAACCCGTTAGCCATCGACTGTCCCTTTCGGGTTCGCCTTAGGACCAGACTAACCCACAGCTGATTAGCATAGCTGTGGAAACCTTAGTTTTTCGGTGTGCGGGTTTCTCGCCCGCATTATCGTTACTTATGCCTACATTTTCTTTTCTAACCAGTCCAGCATACCTGACGATACACCTTCAACCCTGTTAGAATGCTCCCCTACCACTTACAGTAAACTGTAAATCCATAGCTTCGGTAATACACTTATGCCCGATTATTATCCATGCTCGTCCGCTCGACTAGTGAGCTGTTACGCACTCTTTAAATGAATGGCTGCTTCCAAGCCAACATCCTAGCTGTCTGGGCAGACAAACCTCGTTCTTTCAACTTAGTGTATATTTGGGGACCTTAGCTGATGGTCTGGGTTCTTTCCCTCTCGGACTTGGACCTTAGCACCCAAGCCCTCACTGCTGAGAAACATTATATAGCATTCGGAGTTTGTCAGGAATTGGTAGGCGGTGAAGCCCCCGCATCCAATCAGTAGCTCTACCTCTATATAACTTAATTCAGCGCTGCACCTAAATGCATTTCGGGGAGTACGAGCTATTTCCGAGTTTGATTGGCCTTTCACCCCTACCCACAGGTCATCCGAAGACTTTTCAACGTCAACCGGTTCGGACCTCCACTGTGTGTTACCACAGCTTCATCCTGCCCATGGGTAGATCACACGGTTTCGCGTCTAACACTACTGACTAAAGCGCCCTATTCAGACTCGCTTTCGCTGCGGATCCGTGGCTTAACCACTTAACCTCGCCAGCAGCGTTAACTCGTAGGCTCATTATGCAAAAGGCACGCCGTCACCCCACGAAAGGGCTCCGACCGCTTGTAAGCGTATGGTTTCAGGATCTATTTCACTCCGTTATTCACGGTTCTTTTCACCTTTCCCTCACGGTACTGGTTCACTATCGGTCTCTCAGGAGTATTTAGCCTTAGCGGATGGTCCCGCCAAATTCAGACAGGGTTTCACGTGCCCCGCCCTACTCAGGATACCACTATCTATTACATTTATTACCCATACGGGACTATCACCCTCTATGGTGTCACTTTCCAGTAACTTCCGGTTCTGCATGCATAAAATCTCGTGGTCCTACAACCCCAGCATTGCCGTAACAACACTGGTTTGGGCTAATCCGCGTTCGCTCGCCACTACTTACGGAATCACTTTTGTTTTCTTCTCCTCCGCCTACTTAGATGTTTCAGTTCAGCGGGTTTGCCCACCTATCGGTGTACTATGTCTTCAACATAGTGGGTTGCCCCATTCGGGTATCTGCGGATCAATCAATGTGTGCTTGTCCCCGCAGCTTTTCGCAGCTTATCACGCCCTTCATCGCCTCTGAGAGCCTAGGCATCCCCCATACGCCCTTATTTTGCTTATTGTACCAATCTCGTTCTTAAAACGAGACCTTTTTTTTTGTTTTTTACAATAAATCGTAAAAAACGCTTTCTACTTTCTTATTATTTTCTTATCTCAATATGTCAATGAACTTTTATTATCTATCTTTACAGATAATCAGTGGAGAATAACGGAGTCGAACCGTTGACCTCCTGCGTGCAAGGCAGGCGCTCTAGCCAGCTGAGCTAATCCCCCATTTTTTAGTTGTCAGTTAACAGTTTTCAGTTAACAGTACTTAAAACGGTTACTCAACCTCTAAAATTTCCTTTTTTCTAAGTTTCAGTCTTTTTAATTTGTTCTTGTTTCTTATAATTTACAATTCATAATTTATAATTAACAATTCTTAAAAAGTAGTCCCGGGCAGACTCGAACTGCCGACCCCTACATTATCAGTGTAGTACTCTAACCAGCTGAGCTACGAGACTCTGTTTTACTTAAAAATTTATTATTTGAACTAACAGCAAGAGTAATATAATCCTCGATTCAAAACCAACAGGTTTCGCATCTTTTTTCCCCAGCGTGCATATAGCTAACACTAAGGCTCTAGAAAGGAGGTGTTCCAGCCGCACCTTCCGGTACGGCTACCTTGTTACGACTTAGCCCTAGTTACCAGTTTTACCCTAGGCAGCTCCTTGCGGTCACCGACTTCAGGCACCCCCAGCTTCCATGGCTTGACGGGCGGTGTGTACAAGGCCCGGGAACGTATTCACCGGATCATGGCTGATATCCGATTACTAGCGATTCCAGCTTCACGGAGTCGAGTTGCAGACTCCGATCCGAACTGTGACCGGTTTTATAGATTCGCTCCTGGTCACCCAGTGGCTGCTCTCTGTACCGGCCATTGTAGCACGTGTGTAGCCCAAGGCGTAAGGGCCGTGATGATTTGACGTCATCCCCACCTTCCTCACAGTTTGCACTGGCAGTCTTGTTAGAGTTCCCGACATGACTCGCTGGCAACTAACAACAGGGGTTGCGCTCGTTATAGGACTTAACCTGACACCTCACGGCACGAGCTGACGACAACCATGCAGCACCTTGTAAATTGTCTTGCGAAAGTTCTGTTTCCAAAACGGTCAATCTACATTTAAGCCTTGGTAAGGTTCCTCGCGTATCATCGAATTAAACCACATGCTCCACCGCTTGTGCGGGCCCCCGTCAATTCCTTTGAGTTTCATTCTTGCGAACGTACTCCCCAGGTGGGATACTTATCACTTTCGCTTAGCCACTGAAATTGCTCCCAACAGCTAGTATCCATCGTTTACGGCGTGGACTACCAGGGTATCTAATCCTGTTCGCTCCCCACGCTTTCGTCCATCAGCGTCAATCAACTGGTAGTAACCTGCCTTCGCAATTGGTATTCCATGTAATATCTAAGCATTTCACCGCTACACTACATATTCTAGTTACTTCCCAGTAATTCAAGTTCAGCAGTATCAATGGCCGTTCCACCGTTGAGCGATGGGCTTTCACCACTGACTTACTAAACCGCCTACGGACCCTTTAAACCCAATGATTCCGGATAACGCTTGGATCCTCCGTATTACCGCGGCTGCTGGCACGGAGTTAGCCGATCCTTATTCTTACGATACCGTCAAGTCCCGACACGTCGGGATGTTTCTTCTCGTACAAAAGCAGTTTACAATCCATAGGACCGTCATCCTGCACGCGGCATGGCTGGATCAGGCTTGCGCCCATTGTCCAATATTCCTCACTGCTGCCTCCCGTAGGAGTCTGGTCCGTGTCTCAGTACCAGTGTGGGGGATCTCCCTCTCAGGACCCCTACCCATCGTTGCCTTGGTAAGCCGTTACCTTACCAACTAGCTAATGGGACGCATGCTCATCTTTCACCGTTGTGACTTTAATTATAAAGTGATGCCACTCCATAATACTATGAGGTATTAATCCAAATTTCTCTGGGCTATCCCTCTGTGAAAGGCAGATTGCATACGCGTTACGCACCCGTGCGCCGGTCTCAAGCACCGAAGTGCTCTACCCCTCGACTTGCATGTGTTAAGCCTGCCGCTAGCGTTCATCCTGAGCCAGGATCAAACTCTTCATCGTATATTTTAATATTATTATTCGATGCTTACTCTAGTGGTTCTTTTCAAATCTTACGATTCTATTACTCTTATTCTTTTGTTCCGATTTGCATCGGAACGGCTGTCAATTCAATATGTCTACGAACGTGTCTTCTTTTTATCTTCGCTTGTGTTTCAAAGCGGGTGCAAAACTAAAACTTCTTTTTGTTTCTCGCAAGAAAAATTTAAAAAAAATTTGAAACTTTTTTTTCGTTTCCTTTTTCTTAATTTTTCTTCCAGTCTCTCAATGAACTTCCGTGTTTTGCGGGGTGCAAATGTAAAAGCATTTTTCAAATCTCACAAGCTTTTTCTAATCTTTTTTCTGAAAAATTTTTCAGTTTTGATTTCTTCTCTTGTCAGTCTTTCAGTGAACGTCTTTCGTTGTTGCGGGTGCAAAAGTAGAACCTTTATTTACATTTACAAACCTTTTTTTTATATTTTTTCCATCTTTTTTACATTTATTTCTTAACTTCCTGATAACACCAGTTTTACAATTCATTTTTTTTGAAACATTGTCAGGTTTTTCTACAGTCCTTTGACTTTTCCTTATTTTATGTCCTTTCTGCAATACCGTTTTTGAAGAGTTATTATATTTCAAGACTGTTTTCTAAGCAATAATTATGTTTTGAAAACGAATTTCCTAGCCCCGATAGCAGCGAAAATCCTTTTGTGCCGGGGTTCGGCACAAAAGATTGAAGCGGATAGCGGGAAATAGCTCCTTATAAAAAGTAAATTCCAATTTTTTTAAATTCCAAATTCCAAACCAAAAGGCTTCGACTTCGCTCAGCCGGACATGACATATACAATAGATATAACGTTGCGCATAAGACGCACTGCTGTGTGTCTCTACAGAAAATTGGGACTTAAGTATAATTATACATATAATATGTATATAAAAACAAACCCGACAGGTTTTGAAAAACTGTCGGGTTGTGAGATATCTTGTTTTAATAAATCAATCAAAGCGAATTGCTTTTACGGGAGAGATTTTTGTTATTATATAGGACGGGATTAATAATACTAAAAAGCATACTGTTATGGTTAGTAAATTCAACAGGACTATATAACCCCAATTTAAATATACGGGAGCTTGGTTAACATAGTAGTTTTCGGGATTTAGATGAATGATTCCGAATTGCTGTTGAATTAACAGTAGTGTAATTCCAATTAAGTTACCCCAAAACAGCCCTCGAACAATTAGATAGAATGCATTATATAGAAAAACTTTGCGAACTGTCCAGTTATTTGCTCCTAATGCTTTTAGAATTCCGATCATTTGTGTGCGCTCTAAAATAAGAACCAATAATGCTACTACCATATTAATTGTAGCAACGAGAATCATTATGACAAGGATTACAATTATATTGAAATCAAAAAGCTGAAGCCAGTCAAAAATATAGCTGTACTTTTCGGTAATTGTTTTTGTATCGAGATTTGAAGAGATTTGTTCGTAAATCTGGTTTCCTGTTTCTTTAATCGTTGTAAAGTCTTTTACAAAAACTTCAAAAGCTCCAACTTGATCTGGAGTCCATTTGTTGATTCGTTGAATATGACGAATATCTCCTATTATATATGTAGCATCGAAATCCTGAAATCCTGAACTAAAAATTCCTGTGATTTTAAATCTACGGCTGTTTGGTAGTTTTCCTTGTTCTTCTTTTATAAAGAAGGTGTTGAAACTGTCGCCTAATTTTAAATTCAGTCGGTCTGCAAGAAATCTTGAGATAATAACTTCTTCATTTAATGTTTTAGAAAAATCGGGTAATTTACCTTCTACTAAATACTCTTTTATATTATTCCAATTATAATCTGCTCCTACTCCTTTAAAAACAATTCCTTCAAAGGCATTTTCTGTTCTGATTATTCCGGCTTTACTTGCTACTGCCTGAATATGGCTTACTTCTGGAACTGATTTGAAATTTGGATAAAAATCTTGTTTTTTTGAAATTGGGATTAAAGTTATCTCTGAATTATTATTGTCGTAATTTGAAATAATGATCTGACCGTTGAAAGCTGAAACTTTTTCGCGTATTTTTTGCTGCAATCCAATTCCAGTTGCTACAGAAACCATCATCATAATAATACCTATTGCAATTGCTGAAATGGCAATTTTAATAATTGGCGCCGATATACTGCTTTTGTAATCTTTTGCAGTGATGAGTCTTTTTGCTATAAAGTATTCTAGATTCAATTTAGGGTTCTGTTATGATTTATATTTCTTATCCTATTTCAGGTTATTCAAAAATACATTTAAAAAAGCGAAATGTATAATCTTAAAGTAACAATGCTATTTTAATTCTTAAAGTGGTAATTTCTTTTTCATTTCTTCTACTATATTATAAGCTGCGGGACAGATTGCAACATTTTTTAAAGTCAGATCAGCAATTTGATGGAACTTTTTACGATCTGTATGCGGAAACTCCCGGCAGGCTTTCGGCCTTACGTCGTAAATCATACAATAATTCTCGCTATCCAGAAATGTACAAGGAACGCTTTTCAAAACATAATCCTTATCTTCATCAATACGAAGATATTGGTCAATAAACTGCTGTGGTTTTTGTCTAAAAGATTTTGATATTCTTTCAATATCTGCCAAAGTAAATAGAGGCCCAGTTGTTTTACAGCAATTGGCACATTGTAAACAATCCGTTTTTTTAAATTCGGCATCATGCAAGTCTTGCATAACGTAATCTAAATTCTTTGGCTGTTTCTTTTTCAGCTTATCAAAATACTTTTTGTTTTCGATATGCTTATCTTTGGCTAACTTATTTAAGTTATTTAAAATCTGTTTCAAGTTTAATCTTTAAAGTTGAGCTGCAAAATTAAACAACTTTAAACTTGAAACCTTAAACTTTGAACTAAATTACGATGAAAGATCTTTTTGGGAAAGCGATGTATGATTTCCAGACTAATAATTCGCCTGAAGATATTATTACCGAAACTTCAATTTCTGAAGAAGATGAAATGAGTGTTGAATACTTATTCCGCTCTTATGATGAAATGCCAAAAATTGAACAAAAAGCTTTACAATTAGCAACAGGAAAAACTTTAGATGTTGGATGTGGAGCCGGAAGCCACAGTTTGTCTTTACAAAATGACCGCAATTTAGACGTTATTTCTATCGACATTTCTGAAAAAGCAATTGAAACTTGCAAGCTTCGCGGTTTAAAAAATGCCAAAGTTGAAAATATATTAGATTTTGAAGGAGAAAAATTTGATACGATTATTTTGCTGATGAACGGAACTGGTATTTTTGGGAAATTAGAAAATTGCAATACGTATTTATCAAAACTAAAATCGCTTTTGAATTTAGGCGGGCAAATTTTAATTGACAGTTCTGATATCATTTATATGTTTGACGAAGATGAAGATGGCGGAAAATGGATTCCATCTGAAACAGAGTATTATGGCGATCTTACTTTTACTATATCGTATAAAGGAAAAAAAGAAGATACTTTTGACTGGTTATATCTTGATTATAATACACTGCAGAATGCTGCTGTTGCAAATGGATTAAAATGTGAATTAGTTACGGAAGGTGATCATTATGATTATCTGGCCCGACTTTCAATATAAATATTTTTTAATCATGGAAAATTTAGATTTACAAAAATTAAAATACCCTATAGGAAAGTTTGAAGTTCCTAAAGAATTCACCTCTAAATACATTTTAGATAGGATTGAAGAGATTTCGACTTTTCCAGAAAGGTTAAAAAAGGAAGTTACCCTCTTAATGACGAACAATTAGACACTCAGTATCGACCTGAAGGCTGGACTGTTCGACAAGTAATTCATCATTGCGCCGAAAGTCACATGAATTGTTACATTAGATTAAAGTGGGCTTTAACTGAGAACAATCCGATTATAAAACCTTATGATGAAAAATTGTGGTCTGAAATGCCGGATAATTTAACGATGCCAATCGCTCCGACACTAAATTTATTAGAAGGATTGCATTTTAGATTAGTATATATAATGAAAAACTTATCGCAAGTTGATTTAGAAAAGTCATTTATTCATCCCGAAAATAATTCTGAGTATCTAATTCAACAAATTATTGGTATGTATGCCTGGCACGGAAATCATCATTTAGCACAGATTGTCAATTTAAAAAATCAGAAAAACTGGAAATAATAAAATATTTCTTTTTTATACAGTGTGTATTTATTACATAAAAAAACCTCTTCTAAATTAGAAGAGTTTTTTTTATGACTTAAGGTATATTTAAATACTTGTGTGTTTGAAGTGAAACTCTCCATTTTGGATTATTCATTACATAATCAACAATCAGCGGAGTCATTTCTTCTTTTTTACTCCACTCTGGCTGAAGAAACAAAATAGCATCATCATTAACTAATTCTGCTTGTTCTTCTGCAAAGATAAAATCGTGCTTATTATAAATAATTACTTTTAATTCATGCGCGTTAGCATAAACATCTGGTGTTGGAAGTTTGTTTTTCTTTGGCGAAAGACAAATCCAGTCCCAAGTTCCAGATAACGGATAAGCTCCGGAAGTTTCAATATGAACTTTTAAGTTTTTATTTTTTAATTGCTGCGTCAATAGCGTCATGTCCCATGTAAGCGGTTCACCTCCGGTAACCACAACCGTATTGGCATAACTTGAAGCATTATTTACAATTACATCGATATTTGTTGGCGGATGCAGTTCTGCATTCCAGCTCTCTTTCACATCACACCAGTGACACCCAACATCACATCCTCCAATTCTAATGAAGTAAGCAGCGGTTCCGGTATGAAAACCTTCGCCCTGAATGGTATAAAATTCTTCCATCAAAGGCAGCATGGCTCCTTTGTTTACTTCTAATTGTATTTCTTTTGGTAACATTATTTTAATTTAATGTGCAAAGATAGTCAATTAATTACGGAACAAAAAAACCGATAGTTCAAAGCGAACTATCGGTTTTAATAAATTAGTTTAAAACTATATTATTTTAAAGCTTTCACAGATTGTGAAGCGTATGCATTTGCCGGATCTAAAACTAAAGTTTTATTGAAATATTCAATTGCTTTTGCTTTATCAGTGTTTGCATAACTTGCTCCGATACTGTTGTAAGCTTCTACGATTTTTTTAACTGTAGCTGGTTTTGCTAATTCTTCAGCACCTTTTGCTGTTGTTTTAGCAACGTACTCTTCGTAGTTTTTGATAATTAAATCATCTTTCTCTAACAAGTTGTTGATTCTTCCTTTGTATAAGTAAGCTTCATCATAAGTTGGAGATGCAACTAAAATTCTGTCAAAAGCAGCATCTGCTTTAGCTAACTGAGCAGCATCTGCAACAGCTCCGCCAGTTTTATTAGCATTTGCGTAGTAAACAGAAATACCGTAGTAAACGTTATCATCTAAGTAATTCTTAGAGTCTTTATTGTTTGCACCGAATTCAAAGATAGAAGCAGCCTGAGCAAATTGTTTTTTACCAAATAAAGCTTTTCCTAAATCATTAAGTTCTTCAACTACTAATGGTTCTAATTCGATTGCTTTTTTGATATCTGCAAGACCAGCGTCAAATGAAGCCTGATCTACAGCACCTTCTGCATTTGTTCCTTTTTTAATTTTAGACAAACCTAAGTATAAATAATCTCTGCCAATTACTTTATTTGTTGGAGTTTTGATATAATCTTCAATAGATTTGATAGCTACATCAACATTTCCGTTTTCATAAGCAGCATAACCTAAATATCTAAAGATTCTAGGGTTTACTTTATCTTCAGCAATCATTTTGTTTGCTACAGTTTCTAAACTTTTGTAATCTTTTACCAAGATCAAGAAATCTGCGTGACGCATTTTAGAATCTAAAGAGTAATCTGTTAAGCTTAGATATTTTTCGTAGTTAGTAATTGCGTTTTGCAAATTAACTTTAGCTGTAGAAGGTTTGTTTCTTCCCCATTTGTAATATGTTTCAGCTAATTCTCTGTAAACTGGACCATAATTTGGGTTCAAAGCGATAACTTCATTGAAAGATTTAATAGCTTCATCGTAAGATTTTGCTCCTTTCAATAAAACACCTAATTGCATTTTTGCTCTTAAAAGAGTTGGGTCTGCTGTAAAAGCATCACGATAAGCTTTGTAAGCATCATTTTGATTGTTAGCTCCATAATATGCATCTCCGATAGCCAAAAGTGCACTTGCATTTTGCGGTTCGATTAATAAAGCTTTTTTCAAACTTGCAACTGCATTTGTATAATCTGGATTTACAGAGTTCATGTAAGCTTTACCAATGTAAATGAATTCATCTACGTCTTTACGCTTAATATCTTTTGTTGCCAAAGCAAAGTTAGCTTGTGCACTAGCAGCGTTTTTATTATCAAGATCGATTTGACCTAAACCAATATAGTTTAAGTTTTTCTTATCTGATGCTTCAATTCCGTTTAAGTAATATATTTTAGCAGAATCAACAACACTCTGATTTAAGTAAATATTACCTAAAACAAAATTAGCTTCACCATCAGAAGGTTTCGCTTTGATGATTGATTTAAGTAATGATTTTGCTTTTTGAAACTGTTCAGCATCGATTGCCTTTTTTGCTTCTTTAATATCTTGCGCATTTGCAACAGAAGCTGTAGCAATCATAGCAAGACTAAAAATTTTAAATTTATTCATCTTTATAGTAATTAATTTATTCTTTATCGTTTATAATTTGACTTCTAATATTGAATTTCCTGCCTGGAGTCTTTACAGGCATTAACCCAGATTTCAAAACTATTCTTTGACCAATCTCACCAGCCATGAAAGAGGCAAGTCCCATTCCTAGTCCAGAATAACCCTGACAATTTATAATAAACAAATCACGTGCCAAAGGATATTTGTTTAATGCTATGTTGGTTTGACTAGGGCTGTAATATTCATTATCATTTAAACCCTTAACGCTTAAAACATCAATTTTCTTGATTGTTTCAATCATGTCCGGTGATGGCTGTGACAGCCAATTCACTCCAACGACACCAATCATTTCATCATTTTCTGAAACAAATTTAATAACTTCATCATTTGTTTTGAAAGAAAAAACACCTGCAGAAGGGAAATCTTTTACTTTCGCCAGTTCTTTCATATAGCGTACTGTGCTGGAATTTGGATTGTCAAAAACAATTCCTTTTATCTTAGAATCACCTTTACCCTGTAAAAAATCAATTACAGTTTTCAACGCAATTAATGTATCATTATTGTTCTTTTTTGCAATTAAGGCAATTCCATCAACTGCAAAAGGTGTAACTCTAGGTTTAATTTTACTTTTTTCGAATCTTCCTAATTCTTCATTAGTCAATTTTCTAGCTGTTACAACAACTTTAGCTTTCTTATTTAACAGGTCGTTAATAAGCTCCACTTCTGACTTTGGCTTAACGGTAATCTTAGCATCGTAATATGTCCCTTCAAAAACAGCAACCTGATCATCGACAATTTGCTTTATAGTTTCATCAACAGTAACATCAACTGATCCTTTTAAAATTGTTTCGTTTTCAGATTCATTTTTGCTTTTTTGGTTGCACATAACAAACAAAAAAACAAAAAGAACCAAACCAACAACTTTACTATATTTTAACATAATTACTCTGTATTAGAATTTATCAATCGCAGAAAACGTATTGCAGAATATACAATAAGTAATCCACCAAAAGCATATCTGTATTTAGGCTCCATATTTAAAGGAAGTTTTTCCCAAAACATAATCATTAAACCCAGCACAAGATATATTAAAAAAAACAGTATTCCTAAAACAAGAAGAAATCGCTCTTTGAGCGATTTCTTCTGAATATTATTAAGCATATCTTTTAACATTATTCTGCAGATTGAATAGTAATAGGTAAAGAGTAAAGAACCCTAACTTTTTTACCATTTTGCTCGCCGGGAGTCCATTTTGGACATTTTTTAAGAACACGAATTGCTTCTGCTCCTGTACCGTAACCGATATCCCTTAAAACTTTAATGTCGGTTAATGAACCGTCTTTTTCAACTACAAAAGTAACGTAAACTTTACCTTTTAGGCCTTCTTCTTCCGGAGTCTTGTAATTATTTCCTACGAATTTGTAGAATTTATCCATCCCTCCAGGGAAATCAGGTTTTACTTCGATACCAGCTGTGTTGTATACACTGTTATCTTCTTCTACGACTTGAGAAACTGGTCCTGTACCTACTGGCTCATCAACAGTTAAAACTGCATCCGGATCTCCTTTAATAGTTTCATTACCTACTTTCTTGTCTTTCAAATCCTCAATTTTTGGAGGATCTTCAGTAACTTCTTCCGCTTTAGCAACAACCGGTTTTGTAAATTTCACCTGATCCACTTTTGGTGGCGGTGGTGGTGGTGGTGGTTGATTAGGCTTTACTTCCTCTTTTTTAGGAGGTAATTTCACTGTAGCAATCTTAACATTGTTATCTACTTCTTCTTCACCAGATTCTGGTAAAAAGCTAGCAATAAGAGGCGCTGCAACAGCAAAGCTAAAAATGATCGAACCTATGATAAGCGCTTTTACCGTAGTTTTGTTGTTCGATTTTCTTAACTCGTATGCACCATATATCTTATTACGTCCTTCGAATACGATATCAAGCCACGTGTTTTTAATTATATCTAATTTCATTTTCTTGATTATTAGGATGTTAAAACAAGCAAACCCTTATTTTTTCTCTATCAGTTTTGTTTCCTCTGGTGTAAACTCGGGAACAATAGCATACGTATCAACTTTAGTAATTGCCATTTCATCCAATATATCTACCAAATTACGGTAATTTGATTTTTTAGTTGGTTTGATAATAACAATAATTCCCTGTTTAGGCTTCCCTTTAGCAGCAGAATATTCTAAAACTGTTTTCTTTCTTTTAAGCAGTTCTCTACGAATCCCATCTTTACCATATGCAATATCTTTAGGTCCACCAATAGGTTTTTCTAACAATCCCATATAATAAGTCAATTTATTATCCGCACCAAGTATTACAGTCATTGTACGATTTTCATCTACTTTCGTGTCCACTGTTTTAGTCGTATCATCATCTTTATTTGGCAAAGACAAATCCATCGATTGAGGTTTTGACAACGATGTGGTTAACATGAAGAATGTGATCAATAAGAATGCCAAATCCACCATAGCCGTTAAATCGACTTTCGAGTTTTGCTTTTTACTTCTTACCTTGCCACCTTTTCCGCCACCACCGTCGCCGGTATTTAATTCAGCCATTTTAGTGTATCTTTTTTAATTAAAAGTCTTTTCCTCTCGTACCTGTAACTAAGTTAAAGGAATTGATTTTCTGATCTTGTAAAATATCCATAATTTTTTTAATTTTTGGATATTCTTCTTTAGCATCTCCTTTAATTGCAATCTGCAATTCTTTATCATCTAGATCAATCGCAGCTCTTCTTGAAACTAACAACCATTCTTTTAATTGATTATCTAAAGAATCGATTGGAATTCCAGGTTGATCCGCTTTTACTCTTTCAGCTGAAGTCATACCAATGATTTGTTTTAAACTTGTTACAGGAACACCGAAGTCATCCATCAAAGCAAATTTAGTTTTATCATCTTCTGAAAAAGTCACACCGAATTTTGCCCCCATTCCTTCAAGAGTTCTTTTACGAATCTCTCTTCCTTTTAGGTCAAAAAACACTTTGCTTTTCCCATCTTTATCTTTACCTACTGTAATAATTGCCAAATCAGTATCTGGTAATTTAAATTCAGCAACAGATGCAGGCATATCTACAGGAAGTGCTTCAGGCACCTTAGCAGTAGCGGTCAAAATAAAGAACGTAAGCAAAAGGAACGCAACATCACACATGGCAGTCATATCTGTCGATGTTGACTTTTTTTTCATTTTTATTTTAGCCATTCTCTTTTATTTTATTTTGATATAATTAATTATAATTATTAATATCAAAAATTAATTATTGTTTCAAACTTCCTCTGAATCTTCTGTAAGTATTCACGATTGTAGTACCAGCCTCATCGATAGAGTAAGTTAAATCGTCAATTTTAGCAGTAAAGAAGTTGTAAGAAACGATTGCTAAGATAGAAGTAGAGATACCTGTTGCAGTGTTGATAAGTGCCTCAGAAATACCAGTTGCAAGAGCAGCTTGATCTGGAGTTCCAGCAGAAGCTAACGCACCAAACGCTTTAATCATACCTGATACAGTTCCTAATAATCCTCCTAAAGTTCCTAATGATACTAAAGTAGAGATAATAGTCATATTTTTTTCTAACATTGGCATTTCTAATGAAGTTGCCTCTTCGATTTCTTTGTGGATTACTTCTGAAGCTTCTTCACTGTTGAATCCTTCTTTTTTAACGTCTTGATATTTAATCAAAGCAGATTTAATTGCGTTTGCAACTGAACCTTGTTGTTTGTCACATGAAGCGATAGCAGCCTCGATGTTTCCTTCTTTAATACTTCCTTGAACGCTTTTCATGAATTTGTCAAGGTTAGATTTTCCAGCAGCTTTACCGATAACAATGAATCTTTCAATTGAAAAAACAACAACCATTAAAAACATACCTAATAATACTGGTACAATAAATCCTCCTTTATAAACTTGTCCTAATGTATTGATTGGATGTCCAGTTTCAGGGTTACCTCCTTCGAAGTTAGCAGAATCTCCCATGATTACTTTCCAAATAAACACCCCAACCAAAATACACGCAACAATAATGATTCCTGTAATCATCCCTCCTCCATTTGAAGTGCTTTCTTTTTTAACTTTAACGTTTGCCATTTTTTTAAATTTTAATAGTTTTAAATAATTTTTATTTTTTAGTTATATTTAACTTGTAGGGTAGCAAATTTATACGTTTAGTTTAAATAAAAAAACTTTTTTTAATTTTATTGAAGGAAATTTAACGTCAAATTAAAAAATATCTCATTAATTTGTCGCCATCATTTTTATGATAAAACAAAAAAAAAGGCGAATAATAAAAAAATTACAACGTTTTAGTGAATATTCAAACAATCCATTGAAATCTTCTTAAAAAGCTGCGAATTTATTTTTTATGTTTATTTCAATCAAAAAAAGCATTTTCCTACTAAAAAAAAGATAGTTATTTTGTTAAAAAACCAAACAAAACCCTTATAATCATCTAAATTACAAATAAAAACATGAATAAAAAAGATAATTTCATTCAGGACATAAACAACGGTTATTCTGCTAAGGGCGACTCTATTATTTTGGGTGGTGCAATTTTAGATGGTGAAGCAATTGCTGAGGCTCACGTAAAAATTCCTTTAAAAACATTAAACCGCCATGGTCTTATTGCCGGAGCAACCGGAACTGGAAAAACAAAGACAATTCAGGTTTTTTCTGAGCAGTTATCAAATGCCGGAATTCCTGTTTTAATGATGGATATTAAAGGTGATTTTAGTGGTATTGCAAAAGAAGGAAAAGAGGAAGGTTTTATTATAGAGCGCCACGCTAAAATAAATATACGTTATAATGTAGCTGCATTTCCGGTTGAATTAATGTCGCTGTCTAAACAAAACGGAGTTCGTCTGCGTGCAACGGTTTCTGAATTTGGTCCAGTTTTATTTTCGAGAATTTTAGATTTAAATGATACGCAAGCCGGAGTTGTTGCTGTTATTTTTAAATATTGTGATGATAAACAAATGCCTTTGTTGGATTTAAAAGATATTAAAAAGGTTATCAATTATATTACCGAAGAAGGAAAAGAAGAAATCGCAGCCAGCTATGGCAAAATTTCAACTTCTACAACCGGAACGATTCTTAGAAAAATTATTGAACTGGAGCAGCAGGGCGGAGATTTGTTTTTTGGCGAATTGTCTTTTGAAACGGATGATTTAATGCGAATTGACGAAAACGGAAAAGGTTATGTAAATATCATCCGCTTGACGGATATTCAGGATAAACCAAAATTATTCTCCACTTTTATGTTAAGTCTTTTAGCAGAGATTTATCAAAAAATGCCGGAAAAAGGAGATGCAGAACAACCAGAATTGGTAATCTTTATAGACGAAGCGCATTTAATTTTTAATGAAGCCAGCAAAGCGTTATTAGAGCAAATTGAAACGATTGTAAAATTGATACGTTCAAAAGGTGTCGGAGTTTATTTTGTTACTCAAAATCCAATGGATGTTCCGAGTGGAGTTTTGGCACAATTAGGATTAAAAATTCAGCATGCACTTAGAGCTTTTACAGCAAATGATCGTCAGGCGATTAAAAAAACTGCAGATAACTACCCAACTTCTGAATATTATAAAACCGATGAATTGCTGACAAGTTTAGGAATTGGAGAGGCTTTGGTAACGGCTCTAAACGAAAAAGGAGTTCCAACGCCGCTTGTGGCTACAATGATGCGTGCGCCGCAAAGTAGAATGGATATTTTATCGGCTTCAGAAATTGATGAAATAAACGGAAAATCGAAACTGGTTAAAAAATACGCTGAGGAAATTGACCGCGAAAGTGCTTTCGAAATCTTAACTAAAAAAATAGCTGATGCTAATGAAGTTGCTGCTCAACAAGAAGAACAAGCTCCAACAAAATCTTCAAAATCAGAACCAAGCACTACAGAGGTTGTTACAAAATCTGTACTGAAAGTGGTAACAAGCGCTACTTTTATAAGAGGTGTTTTTGGCGTTTTATCAAAATTCTTAAAAAAGTAAAAAAGTATTAAACCATATAAGTTATATAAGTTCATTTAATTTATATGTCGAATTACAGTAAGTATCTAAATATCAAACCCGACAGGTTTTAAAAATCTGTCGGGTTTAATTTTTATTCGTAAAGCATTTTATATTAACTTATATCACTTATATGGTTTAAAAAAATTATGCTTTTTGCAGTAAATCCAGGATTTTATTTTCCACTTCTGGTGAGTTCCAGATATTTTCTATGTTATCCAGTTTTAAAACTTCTTCCATAATTCCGTTTTGGAAATCTCCAATTGCCAAAGCTTCGGCATATGGGCGATCACTAAAAGTAACGCGGCTGTAAAGCGGAATCCATTTATCCGGATGTTTATCTGAAAATACTTTTTCTATTTTCTTTTGTAATAAGAATTTTTCATCTGCTGTTTTGGTACTCATTTCCATGAAATTTCGGTACGAAAGTTCCGCAATTGCATCGGCATTTGGTTTGCGTGAAATTTGATATTCAGCGAAAATCTTTTTCCAGTCGTTTCCAAATTTCTCAATCATTTCGTTCAGAACCGTAATATCTTCAAAACCAGCATTCATTCCTTGCCCGTAAAAGGGAACAATAGCATGGCAGGCATCTCCAATTAAAGCGATTTTATCTTCATAAGTCCACGGAAAACATTTCATGGTTACCAAAGTACTTGTTGGGTTTTTAAAGAAATCATTTGCCAGTTCGGGAATCACTTCAATCGAATCCGGGAAATTTTTCTCAAAGAAATCTTCCACCATTTTACGATCTGTAAGCGACTCAAAAGAATTAGCTCCTTCAAAAGGCATAAATAAAGTACAGGTAAAACTTCCGTCAAGATTAGGAAGCGCAATTAACATGTACTCGCCTCTTGGCCAAATATGAAAAGAATTTTTATCTAATTTATGTGTTCCGTCAGCATTTGCCGGAATATTCAATTCTTTATAACCCATATTTAAAAATTCCTGCGAATAATTAAACATACTCTGACGCTGCATTCTGTGGCGGATTCTCGAAAAAGCTCCATCGGCACCAAAAACCATATCGTATTTTCGTTCTTCCCACTCTCCTCTTTCACTTTCGCCAATATGCAAAGTTGCATCACTCAGCGTTACATCCCAGATTTTTTGTTCAAAATGAAATTCGGCTCCGGCATTTTCGGCTAAATCAATCATTTTACGGTTTAGCTTTCCTCTGGAAATTGAATAAATCGATTCGCCTTCCTGTCCATAATTCTGAAAATTGAGTTTATCGACTAAATGAATGGCACGTTTATCCATAGGAATTGCAATTTCCCGAACCGCATCTCCTATTCCAACGCCGTCTAGCGCTTTCCAACCACGATTAGACATTGCAAGGTTAATAGAACGGCCGGAAAAATTTATTTTTCGAATATCAGGGCTGCGATCATAAACATGAACTGTGTGACCTGCTTTTTTAAGATAAATTGCCAACAGCGATCCTACAAGTCCAGAACCTACAACAGCAATTTTTAGTGAAGTTTGCATCGGGGAAAATCTAATATATAAGATCGTAAAAATAAGTAATAATTGTACATAAGCTTTAAATTACAACAAATATTTAACCTTAAACACCAATATTTAGCTGGGCATCTACAACCATTTTCATAACAAATTCCTGTTTTATTAGATTTATTTAGATTTTCTAAAGAAGTAATTTCGTTTAAAGAAAAATCTTAAATGAGGAAAAAATCTCGCAAAGTCGCAAAGGGGCAAAGTTTTTTAAAACAATAATAAGCTACTGTTTGTCGTTTCGACGAAGGAGAAATCTCCACGAGTAACTCCGCAACGAGAATCTAATCTTTGTCGAGCTTCATGCGGAGATTTCTCCTTCGTCGAAATGACATAAAATGAAAAAAACCTTTGCGTCTTCGCGACTTTGCGAGAAACTCTCTCCAGCATTAAAAAAACTTAATTCAAAAAGACATTAATAAACCAGCCAAGATGAACAGCGAAATTTTACAATCCGAAATCATTTTAGAAAATGAAAAAGTATTATTAATTCCGTTTGAGAGCGAAAGAAACATTGAACTCAAAGAAATTATTTTTGATGACGAAATCTGGAAATATATGGGAATGTATGTTCGTAACGATCAGGATTTCGAAAATTACATTCAAAGTACCTTAAAACAAAAAGCTGACGGAATTTGTTATCCATTCCTTATTATAGACAAAGCTTCAAATAGAGTGGCCGGAAGTACCCGTTATGGTTATTTAAATCAGACGAGTCAAAAATGTGAAATTGGCTGGACCTGGTACGGAAAAGATTTTCAGGGAACTGGTTTAAATAAAGCCTGCAAATACGAATTACTAAATTTTGGCTTCGAAAACATTCAATTTAAAAGAATACAATTCAGCGCTGATCTTGAAAACTTAAGATCACAAAGAGCCATTGAAAACTTGGGAGCTTTAAAAGAAGGCTTATTTAGAAATAATTATATCGATTCTGAAGGAAACAGTAAAGACGATGTTTATTATAGCATAATTTTAGAGGAATGGCAGCATACTAAACGGGATTATTTTGGTGAATTTGTATAAAAATCACTTCCTGTGTTTATTAAAAAAAGTAATACATTAGCTTGATATAAACTTATCTTTTCTTCGTAACCCATGAAAATTAAAACTTATTTAGTTGCACTTCTTATTCTGGTTTCTTTTAATTTTTATGCGCAGTCAAAAATGCTAACCGGCTCTAAACATTTAATAAGGTTGGAAATTCCTAAAAACTGGGTTCAGGCTGAGAACGATCAAATTCCTTTTTTAATAAGGCCTGACGAGAAAAATAGCAGCGACGATACTTATATGTATGTTTATGGATTAGATTATCAATCGCCGCCTGATTTAAATTTATGGATTGAAGGAAATAGTTTGGAATTAAAAAATGACATTCCTGAAATAAAGATTGGTGAATTAAATTACAGCTTTGAAAATTTAAAGAAAGATAACTTTTTAACCGGACGTTATAAAGTTGTAAGCTACATATATCCTAATTTTAAAGAAGAAGCTTTATTGGTTATTGAATCTAAAACCACTATTATTACAGCTGTTTTAGCTGCAAAAGATCATGCTGAATTTAATAAATATCTTAATTCGTTTAAAGAGCTTGTAAATTCAATAAAGATAAATGCCGCGAAAGTAACATTTGAATAAATTTTCAGAAAAACAATTCAAACTAATAATCAAAAATGAACCTCTACTCAGAACATTATGTAACCCAAAAAGCTGAAAGGTTCGTCAATAAAATTTGGTGTTTAGACAACAGCATCGGCGAAAGCCTGATTGAAAATAAACTCGTTTTACCAAACGGCTGTTTTAATCTTGCCATTGTAACTGGGAATGCTATAGAAGTTCATACGAGTAAAAATAAATACGAAATGAACGAAGGTGTTTACTTTTGTTCGCAAATGACCAATAAAGTTTTGGTGAATATTCAGCCGAAAACCAAAGTTACTATAATACAGCTTCATACATGGACGCTTTCTATGTTTCCGAAATATGATTTAAGTAATTTTACAGATTCTATTCTTAAAATTAATCCTAAAGAATTGCCTTTTAAAGTTCAAACTGATGCCGAAATTGAAACTTTATTGAACACCATAAATACTTATTTTGAGGAATTGTCTGATTTACATTCAGATAAAAATATAATCGAAAAAATCTGCGAAATCATTAAAAATCAGGAAGAAATTTCGGTTTCAGAAATTAGTTCTGATTTAAAATCATCACAACGATTGCTGCAAATTAAATTTAAAACAGCAACCGGACTTACGATTAAAAAATACATTCAGATTTTGAAGTTCAGGAAATCGGTTGATCAAATGGTAAATTCTGATTTAGAAAAACTAAAACTAACCGATGTTGCATTGTACAACAAATATTTTGATCAATCGCATTTTATAAAAAAGTTTAAAGATGTAACGAAAACAACGCCAAAGATGTTTGATCCCAATTCGTATTTTCTTTCGCAAAAAAGGTAAGTTTTCGCTTTTATACTATTTTTCATATTTTGATTGATGTAATATTGCAAATCATTAATCATCAATCAATCACAATGAAAATCAATCACACTTTTTTTCAATTAAAGTTTATTTTAATTGGAATTTTACTTTTTCAGATCCAATTTGGATTTTCCCAGGAAACCGAAAACTCAGCTTTGTACAAAACCATTATGTCAAAAGACAGTCTTCTTTTTAATATTGGTTTCAACACTTGCAACATCAAACAATTTGAAGATTTATTAACTGAAGATTTTGAGTTTTTTCACGACAAAGATAGTATTTCAGACAAAGGTCGATTTTTAAAAACTCTAAAAAACGGATTATGCGGATCGCCGACAACGTATCAATCCCGAAGAGAATTAGTTGACGGAAGCACAGAAATTTATCCGCTTTACAAAAAAGGTGTTTTGTATGGTGCGATACAAATAGGAACGCACCGTTTTTATGAAACTTCGGCGGGAAAGCCGGAACAATTTGGAAGCATAGCAAAATTTACCCACGTTTGGCTTTTAAAAAATAAAGATTGGAAATTAGCTCGATCATTGAGCTACAATCATCAAATGACAAGTTCTGCACCAACGAAATCAAACCTTTTTGATAATGACGATTTAACCGAAAAATGGCTGAAAGAAAACAAAGTTCCAGCTTTAGGAATCGGCATTATTACAGATGGAAAACTGAAACAGGTAAAAGTTTTTGGTGAACTAAAAAAAGGTGTTACCGCGCCATATAATACCATTTGGAACGTCGCTTCTTTAACAAAACCTATTACTGCAGTTACTACTTTAAAATTAGTAAGTTCAGGAAAATGGGATCTTGACGAGCCGCTTTACAAATACTGGACTGATCCTGATATTGCAAATGATCCAAATTTAAAATTATTGACTACTAGAATTGTTTTAAGTCATCAAACCGGTTTCCCAAACTGGCGATTTTTAAACGAATCTAAAAAACTGGATTTCAAATTCAAACCCGGAACAAAATATCAATATTCTGGCGAAGGTTTTGAATATCTGCGAAAAGCGTTAGAAAAAAAATTCCATAAAACATTAGAACAATTAGCTTCTGAATTGGTTTTTGAACCGATAAAAATGAATGATTCGCAACTTGTCTGGAATGACAAAATAGATCTTTCGAGATATGCTGTTAACTACGACAACAAGGGAAATGCATATGAACCAACAAAAAACAAAACTGCAAACGCCGCCGACGATTTATTAACGACTATTGAAGATTACGGAAAATTTCTTTGCAGTGTTTTAAACGGCGATGGCTTGAGTAAAAAAGTGTTTGACGATATGAACGCGCATCAGGTGACAACTAAAAAAGATAAATATTTTGGTCTTGGTTTTGAGATTTATGATTTCGGAAACGGAGAATATGCTTTATCACACGGAGGCGCAGATCAAGGTGTTCAAACGCTGTTTTTTATACTTCCTAAAACAAAGCAAGGCCTTGTTGTTTTTACCAATGTTGATGACGGTTATAAAGTATATAAAGATTTACTCTTGCATTATCTTGGAGAAAACGGGCAAAAACTAATCGATATTGAAACGAAATAATTCTCCCGAAAATCAATATTCTAAAACTACAGCTATGCCAAAAATGATCAATATATTAGTTCTCTTTATGTTATTTTTAAGAAGAGAAGCTATTGCGCAAACCAATTCAGAGATTTTAAAAATGGATCTTTTAAAAACTGAAATTATTAAAATGGACAGTTTACTTTTTGATGTTGCATTCAATCAATGCGATGCTGCCCTATTTAAAAAAATAATTTCAGAAGATGTTGAGTTTTACGATGACCGTTCTGGATTGAACATCTCCCAGGCAAATGAAATCAAGTCGTTGATTTCAAAATGCGAGAACCCAAAAAAATTAACCAGAAAATTAAATTCCTGTACAATTGATAAATTAGGCGATTTTGGAGCTGTACAATTAGGAGAACACACTTTTTATGTTGATGGCGTTCCAAAAGGAACCGGGAAATTTGTTCATATTTGGGAAAGGAATGGTAAAGATTGGAAATTGAAACGAATTGTGAGTTACGAGCATAGACCTTATAAAAACTAACCCCTAGTTAATACTCAAATTCTTTTTTAGTAAATGAATGAAAAAAATCGATGAATGTTGAAACCAAATTTTAATTCAATCGTCTAACATTTTAAGCATCCGAATTTATTCAAGTAAAAAAAATCGTACTTTCGATTTCATTTTTATTGAATATCTAATTGTTAGAAGTTTCAATCATCAATCAAAACGCATCATTCATTAACTAAACCCATAACCAGGATTATGAAAAAATCAATCAAACTCATCGCACTCTGCGCAATACTATCGTTTTTTACAATAACTACTTTTGCGCAAGATAAAGCAAAACAAATCGAAGATCTTTTAGCTAAATACACTGAATACGGACAATTTAACGGATCTGCGTTAGTGGCAGAAAATGGAAAAGTAATCTTTAAAAAAGGTTTTGGCCAAGCTAATATGGAATGGAATATTCCAAATCAACCTGATACTAAATTTAGGTTAGGTTCTATCAGCAAACAATTTACGGCGTTTTTAATTGTAAAACTGGCTGAAGAAGGAAAAGTAAAACTTGATGTTCCAATCACAACTTATTTACCGGATTATCCAAAAGAAAAGGGTGATAAAATCACGATTCATCATTTGTTAACGCATACATCCGGAATTCCGAATTATACTTCTGTACCAAACTTTCTTAGAGAAAAAAGCCGTAACCCAAGTACTCCTGAAGAGTTTGTAAAAACGTTTAATAAACTGCCTCTGGATTTTAAGCCAGGCGAAAAATTTAGTTACAGTAACTCAGGTTACTTTTTATTGGGTTATATTATCGAAAAAATTACAGGAAAAACATACGAGCAATATTTACAGGAAACTATCCTTACACCTTTAAATCTGGTAAATACAGGTTTTGACCATAGCGAAGTTATACTTAAAAACAGAGCTGCCGGTTACGAAAAACAAGGCAAAAACTATGTTAACGCTTCTTTTATTGACATGAGTATTCCGTATGCTGCAGGATCTTTATACTCAACTGTAGAAGATTTATATCTTTGGGATCAGGCGCTTTATGGCAATAAAATACTTTCAGAAAAATCAATGGAATCTTTATTTAAATCTTACATCTCGTCTGGAAATGAAGGTTATGGATACGGATGGTTTTTATCTGAAGAGAAAATTGGTGGTAAACAATATAAAATTATAGAACACGGCGGAGGAATTAACGGATTTAACACAATTATTTCCCGCGTGCCTGCTGATAAAAATTTAGTTGTTTTACTGAACAATACCGGAGGAACGGTTTTAGGCGAAATGAATGAAGCTATTCGTAATATTCTATACAACCAGCCATACAATCAGGCAAAAAGATCAATGGCTCTTGAACTTTTAGAAGTTTTTAAAACCAAAGGAACAACCGCTGGTGTAGATACTTATAAGAAATTGAAAAACGATCCAACTTATGGTATTAAGGAAGGAGACATGAATAATGTTGGCTACCAATTATTGCAAACTGGAAAAAAGAAAGAAGCTATAGAAATTTTTAAAATTAATGTAGAAGCTTTTCCAAAATCAGGAAATGTTTATGATAGTTTGGGCGAAGCTTATTTAGCCGATGGAGATAAAAAACTGGCTTTAGCCAATTATTCAAAATCTGTTGAACTTGATCCTTCAAATGAAAATGGAAAAAAAGTCGTAGAAGAACTTTCAAAAAATAAAGCAAAATAATTTTTAGAAAATCTCTTAAATCAACTCCGGTAAAATCGATTCAAAATCTTTTTTATCGGAGTTCTTTTTGTTATAACTTGTAACATTCAAACTTGATCATTTATCATAAAAAATATTATTTTAGCCGTACCCAAAACAACTAAAATAACCTATGAAAAATCTAAAAAAGCACGCTTTTCTGGCTTTATTTCTATGCCTTTTAATCCCAACTATTTGTATTTCGCAGACAAATTCTCCATCTGCAAAAATGCCCTCACAGCAAAATAAAATCATAATTGATAAAATCGTCGAAGCGGCTCATTACAAAAATTATGTAATTGATTATTGCCTTTCTAAAATAAACGAAGCTTCGGCAAAAGAAGGCTGGAACGAACAAAAAGCAATGGAAATTACGGAAAGTATCAATTACAAAAACTTCAGGGATGCGATCTACAATCTTTTTGTTGTCTATGACGAAGTTGAACTGGAAACTTTGCTAAAAGCATACGAGAAAGATACTGCCTATCAAACCCAAAATATTATGACGACAAGTAAAGTACTTACTAATAACCTGAATATTTTTGCTAATGATATTGTGAAGGGGAAGTATATTTCGAAGTAAAGGTTCTGATTTTAGGCTCAAAGGGACAAAGTAACAAAGGCTCAAAGGTTTTTAAGTCTCAACATCTTTGTCAAAGTTTAAAACTTTGACAAAGATTTCGCAGCGCAAAACTTGAAACCTGAAACTTGAAACAAAACAAACTATCCTTTCGGTTTCAAAACCAGTTTAGTCGACGTTTTTATAATTTCCTCTTTATTCAATTTCATTTTTCTAAACTTTCCGGCGTTGTACATTTCTGCCTGATCGCTGTAATGTTTGCTGAACGGATTTCCTGATTGTCCCGTTGGCAGAATACTCCAGCTGTTTTCAATATCAGAGAAATCTACAATTCTTCTCGTTGAAGGTCCGCCTTTTACATAATACTTTCCTTCATTGGTTAAACCGAAAAATAAATTATTGATTACTTCATTTGATCCCGGAGAAGCAAAAGGCCCAACATTAAATAAACCACGAAGTGCTGCCACTTTTCCTAACGGATGTTCATGTTCAACCGTATGAACTTCGCCCCATTTCCAGTCAGAAATTGTATTTCCTAATTGTTTTTGAAGATCTGAAATGGCTTCATGAAAAGATTTTGAAACGATGTCTTTTCTGGTTTCTTTTACATTTTTGGTTTTGATATTATCCCACCAAACCGAATTTTCATTTTTAACCTGATTGGCGATAACCTGTTTCCCAACAGAAATTCCCAAAAACATATTAAAATTGTCTTCGCCCATTTCGTCTTCAAAAGTATTTTTCAAATAAAGATAAACCCATTTATTATAAATCGTTGGCGCAACATCTTCCAGGTTTGTAGTTCCCTTCCAGGATTTTAAAACTTTTATGGCTTCTTTTTCTGATGCCGAAATCGAATTAAGATCAATATTCGAAATTAGGTTTTGAACCGTTCCAACTGCAACTTCCGATGTATTATCGTAAATCATTTTGCTGATTGCTTCTTTATCCCAGTCTGATTTTGCATCCATTAAACCAGAAATTCTTTTCGCACGATCTTCCGGCAGGTAATATCCCGGATATAAAAAACCGTCGATTGGTTCCGGCTGATTATTGGCAGAATATACATAACCCCATTTCGGATTTTCAGCCGATGGGTTTTTAGAAAAATCTAAATATTCTACAATATCATCTTTCCCACTTGAACCGTCTAAAATTAAATGTGTATTTACCCCTTTGTTATGTTTATATAATTTCCCTGTCGCCCACCAACCTACATTTCCTTTGGCATCGCCGTACATCACATTCAATCCCGGCGCAGCAATTAAGCTCGCGGCTTTTTTTAAATCGTCTTTGTTTTTAGCATGCGACAAACCATAAGCAGCATCCAGAATTTGAATGGGCTGATGCGTGTAAGTCCACAACATTGCAATTGGATTTTTACGATCCAATCGTTCCAGCAAATCATTCATAATTGGTCCGTGTCGGCTTGACTTAATCGTCAGCACAACATCCGAAGTATCTTTTACTTTAATTGTTTTTTTTCTGATTTCGTAATTCGCAAAACCTGTTGGTGTTTGATATTGATTAGAATCACCGTCTTTATTTTTTTCCTGATAAAAATCGATGTCATCATTTTCAAACATTGTTAAACCATAGGCATAATCGCGATTGTGCGCCAATAACGGAAACGGAGTTCCTGCCAGATAACAGCCATATAATTCATGTTTGGGAGTTACAATATGTGCTTCGTACCAAGTTGCCGGCTGTGAAAAGCCAATATGCGGATCATTGGCAAAAATTACTTTTCCGCTCTTTGTTTTGTGCGGTCCCGCAACCCAGCTGTTACTTCCTATAAATGGAGGAATTGGCGATTTGTCCAGCAACACAGTAATTGATTTTGAAACAGCGGTATAATCTTCAATATTTTTTTTTGAACTTTTGATCTGCGTCGTATTGAATTCGCCTTCAATCCCTAAATCTTTCAAATATTCGACTCCATATTTATTTTTAATATCAGTCAATAAAGGATCTGTTTTTTGAGCCATTGCAAAACTAAAAGACATATATCCGAAAATATTATAAACGTCTTTTATCGTGAATTTTTCTTTTTTTACGCCGACCAATGTAAACTCAATTGGTGTTGTTCCTTCTTCTAAATATTGATTAATTCCGTCCAGATACGCTTGTGTCAATTTATAACTTTCGCTGTTTTTATCTAATTTGGCAATGGCTTTCGCCGAAGCCTCTTCGATACCAATTCCGGCAAAAAACTTATCATTTTTAAGCGCAACAGATCCGAAGATTTCCGATAATTTTCCCGGAGCAATTCTGCGAAGCAATTCCATCTGCCATAATCTTTCCTGTGCGTGAACATACCCAAGCGCCGTCATGGCATCTTTTTCAGAATCGGCATAAATATGAGGAACTCCATATTCATCAAAATATACCGTGGTTTCTTTCTCGAGATTCTTTAATTCTAATTCTCCTTCATACTTGGGTTTCAAATGAAAAATATAAGCACATAAACCTATTCCAAGTACAACAATAAGCAACACTAAAACCAACAGAATTTTTTTAAATCTTCTCATATTTTGCAAAAGTATAAACCGTAATGTTTGTAAAATGATGTAACCAAAATGAAGAATAATGTAATAATCATCCTTTTTTAAAGCCTAAATTTATGTATTTAAAATCAATCTTATAAATGTCTATATATAAAAAAATAGTAATCGGTGTAATTTCCCTTTTCCTGCTTGTGATTTTGGCAAATATTGGCCTGAATTACTGGATTAAAAAACAGCTTCCGATTATTATTCACGAAAAAAACAAAACCGTTTATAATATCAATTACGAAAAAATTGAAGTTTCTCTTTTTTCCCGAAATATCTATGCAGAAACATTATTAGTGAGTCCGAAGAATCAGCCGAAAGACAGCAAAAATGGGCTTTTCTCTAAAATTGAATCTATTACAATAAAACATTTTAATATTTGGGATTTGGCTTTTCGCGATATTATTCAGGCTGAAAGTATTATCATCAATAAACCCAGAGTCATTTTATATAAAAAAGGTGAAAAATTGTTAAATAACAGCAAAAGCATTAAAAGCGAAATATTTGAGCCTTTCCGTAAAATTGTTGCCGTTTCAAATATTTACTTAAATGACGGAACAATCGATGTTGTTTCTTTAGATACTCAAAAACCTATTTTCAGCATTAAAAAAATCATTCTGAAATTAGAAGGAATTCTGCTTACAGATGCCACTTTAAAAGAAAAAATTCCGCTGCAGTATAATAGTTATGCCTTGGTTATTGATAGTTTATTTTACAGACCAAGTGCTTTTTATCATATTAATATTGGAAAAATAAGTACCGAGAAAAACTTTTTAAAAATCAATAATTTCTCTAATCTTCCGCAATTTAAACGCCCCGATTTTATTAAGCGTTTAGATAAAGAAAAAGACATTTACACTTTGAAATTCGACTCGGCTCAAGTTTCAAAAATGGATTGGGGTTTTAAAAATGATCGTTTTTTCTTTAAAGCAAATTCACTTGTAATCAATCATTTTGATGCGAATATTTATCGCGGAAAAATGCCAAAAGATGATTTAAGCAAAAAATATCTGTACAATCATTTATTGCGAAATATAAAATTCCCGCTTCAAATTGATACTTTGCAGGTTCTCAAATCAAAATTGGTTTACGAAGAAGAAATTGATTTCTCGAAAGGTCCCGGAGTTTTAAATTTCGACAAATTCAATTTGCAGGCAACAAACCTTCGAAGTGGTTTTGGTTTGAAAAAAACAAACGATGTCAAAATTAAAGTGAAATGTATTTTTATGAAAACTTCACCTCTTAATGTCGATTGGAGTTTTAATGTTCTGGATAAAAATGACGGTTTTCATATTCAGGGCGTGATCTCGAATTTTGATGTTCGTGCGATGGGGCAATTCAGCAAACCTTATATGAATGCGTCTTTCACTGGAATTTTTAATAAATACCGTTTTAATTTCTACGGAAATGATAATATTTCAAAAGGAAATGCTTCTTTAGATTATGACGATTTAAAAGTAAAACTATACAAAAAGAAGCATCCTGAAAAAGAAGCCAAACTTAAATCGGCAATTGTTAATTTGCTTGTCAAAAACGATTCAAAAGACAAAGCTAAAACTGCCGATGTTGAAATTGAAAGAATTCAGGAAAAATCATTTTATAACTTTTTATGGAGAAGCATTGCTGAGTCTTTGAAGAAGATTTTGATATAAATGCATCTACGTCAATATAGCCTGCGGTTTCAGCCGCAGGAACACAATATATTTCCGTAAAGAAATTCCATAACGCATTCTTATAATACGTTGCCCGTGGTTGAAACCACGGGCTATATTGAAAAAATATACGCAAAGAAAACATAGCCTCCGGTTTCAACCCCAGGAACACAATCAATATCCGTAATGATTATCCGTTTTAAAAAGTTAATGGATTAGTGTTATTTTTTCGCCACGAATTACACGAATTTTCACGAATTAATTTTTAAAATCCTGCGAATAAAAATTAGTGGAAATTCGTGTAATTCGTGGAAGCTAATCCACAAACCTGACAATTATCAGCTTTTAAAAAAAACCTTTTTTCAATATTTGCCTTTATTTTAATCTGAAAACAAATGGCAAAAATACCTTTACACACTTTTCATATTCCGGTGATGGGTCTTGCATATACAATTGACAGCCCAATTCGCGTGGCGCAATATGGAATTTCGTCTGTTGTTGCTCTCGCTGATGATGATTTGATTGAGAAGATGCGTAACTTTTACAGCACTAAATTCAATATTCCGTATGAAGAAATCACGCAGAAATTTCATGATTATCGTGCAGAAAGAATTACTTCTTACTTAAATTTAGTTGATAAAATTGTAAAAGAAAAATTCGAGAATTTTAAAACTGAATTAGCCGAAAGCAAAACTTCTCTTGAAAATTTCATGTCAATGCTTCCTAATACTTCTGATATTAAAAAAGGATTTCAGAATTTATTGGATGACGGAATTGCTTTTAAAGAAAATATTCAGAATTATATCGAAACGAATCTTTTTCCGGGAGAAATCGACGTTAACATTATGACGAAACTGGACAAAGATAATTTCGTTAAAAACGAACAACTTCCAATTGAGTTTAATGACGCTCATGCTGCTTTAAGAGGTTTTGCAAATAGTAATCTGGAATCATCTGTTGTACTTTCTGCCGGAATGAATCCGAGATTGTTTGGTTACTTCGAAAACTTCAAAGATTTTTTCCCGAATGAAAATAACGAACTTAAAAAGAAAATCATCTTAAAAGTAAGTGATTTTAGATCGGCAATGATTCAGGGAAATTTCCTGGCTAAAAAAGGCCTTTGGGTTTCTGAATACCGAATTGAATCCGGATTAAACTGCGGCGGCCACGCTTTTGCAACTGATGGACTCTTATTAGGTACTATTTTAGAAGAATTCAAGCAGAAAAAAGAACAACTGATACAATCAGCCCACGATTTAATGATTAAAGCTTTACAGTCAAAAAATGAAGCTTTTCCCGAAAAACCTTTAGAATTAAAAATTACCGTTCAGGGCGGTGTTGGAACTGCAGAAGAACATGAATTTTTATTAGACGAATATCAAGTAGATTCTGTTGGCTGGGGATCTCCATTTTTATTAGTTCCTGAAGCCACTTCTGTAGATCAGGAAACTCGAAAGTTATTGATGAATGCAAAAGAAGATGATTTTTATTTAAGTAACATTTCACCTTTAGGAGTTCCGTTTAATACTTTAAAAGGAACTACAAATGAATTTTTAAAACAAAAAAGAATTCACGAAAATAAAGCCGGAAGTTCCTGCCCGAAGAAATTTTTAGCATTAAGTAAAGAATATGATCCGCATGGAATTTGTACAGCTTCTAAAAAATATCAGGATATTAAACTGAGAGAATTAGAAAGTATAAAAGATACTTTATCTGTCGATGCATTTGAAAAAAGCAAAATCAAAATAACCGAAAAATCATGTTTATGTGTAGGTTTGGCAAACGCTTCTTATCTTGAAAATGATATTAAAGTAAAAGGTCAGGCACAAGGCGTTGTAATTTGTCCGGGACCAAATTTGGCTTATTTTGATCAGGAAGTTTCTTTAAAAGAAATGGTACAGCACATTTATCAGGGAAAATCTATTTTAAGAACAGACCGCCCGAATTTATTTGTGAAGGAATTAAAGATGTATGTGGATTATTTTCGAAATGAAATTGAAACTATTTCCGGAGAAGCAACCGCAATGCAGCTAAAAAAATGGAATTCTTTTAAAACGAATATTTTAGAAGGAATTGAATATTATCAAAATCTGTTTTCGTCGACTCTTTATTTTAAAAAGGAAGAGGAAAAAATCAAAAATCAATTCGATTTTTATAAATCAGAATTAAATGCAATCCAGATTCCGAAACCTGAATTAGCATAAAACAAAACGCCGATTTAGAAATTCTAAATCGGCATTTTTAATATATAGAAATTAAAATCTATTCTTTCTTCTTGTTTTTGCTGTCAATAACAGCTCCTGTTCCAGTACCCAATGCAGCTCCGGCCAAACCACCAATAATGGCTCCTTCACCTTTTTTCTTACTCACAATTGCTCCGGTTGCAGCACCAACTCCGGCACCAATAACGGCACCTTTAGCAGTTGCACTCCATCCTTTCTTTTTGGTAGTAGTGGTAGTTGTAGTATTTCCGTTTTCAGCTTGTTGGTGTACGACAACAACTTTTTGAGATTCAGCTTTCTGCTCCTCTTTTATCTTAGCCATTTCTGTCTTCATTGAATCGATAACACGCTGTTTGTTAATCTCAACTTTCATTGAATCAATACTGGCTTGTTTGGCTTTGTTTAAATCTTCTTTACTTTGATTTTGACAAGAAGTGATAAGTATTGCCGCTAATAATATATATAAGCCTTTCATGATTGTGGTTTTTAAAATTATACATTACAAAATACGGAATATATCACGTGTCAATTATTACATGATTTTTGAGAAACGTTATATGATTAGAAGATTTTACTATTTGCTTGCAGAATTTTTATTGGAAGCTGGATCGTTTAATCTCGCAAAGTCGCAGAGTCGCAAAGTTTTTTTGCCACAGATTAAAAGGATTAGAAAAGATTTCAATAAATGCGTTGAAATTTTTTCCCGCAGATTTTGCAGATTAATCGGATTAATCTTTCTTAGTTCAATGGCGTCCAGCTTTAGCTGGATGAAAATTTGATCAAATGAAAAGGGCTTTAGCCAAACTACGCGTTTGGCTAAAGCCCTTTCAAATTTTATCTTTAATACCTCCAGCTAAAGCTGGAGGCAATTCAAAAAAATCTTTTTAATCCTTTTAATCTGTGGCAAAAAAAACTTTGCGACTTTGCGAGATTAATTTGCAATCATTCTTACTTTCCTAAAATTCCTTTTTTAAGGATTTGTCCAAAGTCATACATATCCTCATAAGAACAATATAAAGGAACTGGTGCCAGACGAATTACGTTTGGTTCACGCCAGTCTGTAATTACTCCGTTTTTCATTAAATAATCGAATAAACTTCTTCCTTCTCCGTGAAGGAAAACAGATAATTGTGAAGCTCTTTCGATTGGGTTTGAAGGTGTGATAATTTCAAAATTACCTGCAACTTCTTTATCAATTTCGTGCAGAATAAATTCTAAATAAGATGTGATGTGATCCCGTTTTGCAATTAAGGCATCCATTCCAACCTCAGCAAACATTTCTACAGAAGCCAAATACGGCGCTAAAGATAAAACTGGAAGGTTACTAATCTGCCACCCTCCTGCTCCATGAACGGGATCAAAAGTTGGTTCCATTTTAAAACGACGTTCTTTGTTGTGTCCCCACCAACCTGCAAATCGCGGTAAATCTGGATCATTATGATGTCTTTCGTGAACAAAAACTCCAGAAGCATTTCCTGGCCCTGAATTCATATATTTATAACTGCACCAAGCGGCAAAATCTACATTCCAATCGTGAAGTTCTAATTTGATATTTCCGGCTGCGTGCGCTAAATCCCAGCCTACTTTTGCTCCGGTTTTTTGCCCTGCAGCTGTAATGGTTTTAATGTCAAAAACTTGTCCGGTATAATAATTTACGCCGCCAATTAAAACTAAAGCTAATTCGTCACCAACTTCTTCAATTTTTGCTAAAACATCTTCTAAACGAATATTATGTTCTCCTTCTCTTCGTTTAATTTCTATAATTGCATCTTCTGTTTTATATCCGTGAAAATGAACCTGGCTTTGAAACATATATTGATCTGATGGAAAGGCTTTTTCTTCACAGATAATTTTATAACGCTTCCCTTTTGGCTGATAAAAAGAAACCATCAACAAATGAAGATTCACTGTCAAAGTATTCATAACCGTAACTTCTGACGGAAGTGCTCCCACAATTTTACTCAACGGTTCTGCAAATCTTTCCTGATAATCCCACCAAGGTTTCTCTGCATAAAAATGACCTTCAACAGCTAGTTCTGCCCAGTCATTCATTATTTCGTCAATATAAGCTTTGGTTCGTTTTGGCTGTAATCCTAATGAATTTCCGGTGAAATATATAACTCGTTTGTCATTGACTTTAGGAAAAATGAATTGTTCCTGATAGTGATTTAGTGTGTCTTTCGAATCTAGCTCTCGTGCAAATTCGCGTGTATTTTGAAAAGTCATTGTGTTTTTGTTTTGTCGGCTAAAATAACAAATTTTGTTTGTTTTGTTTTAAGTTTAAGGTTTCAAGTTGATATGCTTGGTGTTATTTAACGCAAAGTTCGCAAGGATTTTTTTGCTCAGTTTGTTTGCCAAATGCAAAAGAACACAAAGCTTTGCGAACTTTGCGGTTAAATCTTGCGGCGAGCGCCAAACTTGAAACTTGAAACCTGAAACTATTAAAAAACAAAAACCCGACAGGTTTTAAAAACTTGTCGGGTTTCTTTATAAGATCAATTCTAATTATAGAATTAACATCGCGTCTCCGTAAGAATAGAATTTGTATCCTTCTTTGATCGCTTCGTCGTATGCTTTTTTCATTAAATCATGTCCACAGAAAGCAGAAATCATCATTAATAATGTTGATTTTGGTGTGTGGAAGTTTGTGATCATACAGTTTGCAATACTGAAATCGTGAGGAGGGAAAATAAATTTATTTGTCCATCCTTCGTAAGGATTCAAAGTATTAGCAGAAGAAACAGAACTTTCGATTGCACGCATAGAAGTTGTTCCTACTGCACAAATACGTTTTTTCTTTGCTTTTGCTTCGTTTACGATATCACAAGCTTGTTGATTAATGATCAATTCTTCTGAATCCATTTTGTGCTTAGATAAATCTTCCACTTCAACTGGATTGAAAGTTCCTAAACCTACGTGTAAAGTTACCTCAGCAAAATTTACTCCTTTGATTTCTAATTTTTTCAAAAGGTGTTTTGAGAAGTGTAAACCAGCAGTTGGTGCCGCTACAGCTCCTTCTTCTTTTGCGTAGATTGTTTGGTATCTTTCAGCATCTTCAGCAGTAACTTCTCTGTTGATGTATTTAGGAATTGGAGTTTCTCCAAGTTCTGTTAATTTGTTTCTGAATTCTTCATAAGAACCATCGTATAAGAAACGTAATGTTCTACCACGAGATGTTGTATTGTCGATTACCTCAGCAACTAACGAATCGTCGTCACCAAAATAAAGTTTGTTTCCGATACGGATTTTTCTAGCAGGATCTACTAAAACGTCCCATAAACGCTGCTCTGAATTTAATTCTCTTAATAAGAAAACCTCAATTCTTGCTCCAGTTTTTTCTTTGTTTCCGTACAAACGTGCAGGGAAAACTTTTGTATTGTTAAGAATTAAAACGTCTCCGTCATCAAAATAGTTGATAACATCTTTAAACATTTTATGTTCTATTGTTTGTTTTTGACGGTCAATTACCATTAAACGAGATTCATCTCTATTTTCTGCCGGGAATTCAGCTAAAAGTTCTTTCGGTAAATTGAAATTGAAGTGTGATAATTTCATATTTGAAGTTAGATTTTAAAATATCAATCTTAGACTTTTTTATCTAAAATTTTAAATCGCCTGCAAATATACGATTGTGAGATAGGCGTTGTCAAGTGTTTTGACGTTTATTTTCAAAAGTCTTTGATTTAGTGGTGGTTTGGAACACCATAAAAATGTTTTTTTCACCATATAAGTTATATAAGTTCATTTCATTTGGATTCCTTTAACAAAAAAGCCTCTGGTTAAAACCAGAGGCTTATAGGATTACGTTTTATTTAGCTCTTTATTTACATGAACTTATATAACTTATATGGTTAAAAACTTTACAATTCTGAGATTTGGAAGTTTAAAGATTTTAAGTCATTCCAGAAATCCGGGTATGATTTTGAAACTACTTCTGCATCGTCAATAATAATTGGCACTTTTATCGCAAGCGGTGCAAATGCCATTGCCATACGGTGATCGTTGTATGTTGCAATATGAATATCGTTATTAATCGTTGAAGATGGTTTTAAAGTCAAACTTTCATTGGTTACAGAAATATTAGCTCCCAATTTTGTAAGTTCAATTTTTAAAGCTTCTAACCTGTCTGTTTCTTTAATTTTTAAAGTATGAAGACCTGTTAAATGACATCCAATTCCCAAACCTAAACATGTTACTACGATTGTCTGCGCAATATCCGGCGTATTGTTTAATTCAAAATTTACATCCTGATAATTAAATCCTGCTACTTTTTCCAAAGTCATTTTGTTGTTTTGGAAAGTGGTTTTCACGCCCATTTTTTCATAAAGAGAAACTAATTCAGAATCTCCCTGAAGGCTGTTTTCTTTATAACTGCTTAAAGTGATTTTTGCAGCATCGGCCAAAGCCACCAAACTAAAGAAATACGAAGCCGAACTCCAGTCAGATTCCACAACCATTTCTTTTGATTCAACAGATTCTTTAGGATAAACTTTAATTATATTTCCTTCAAAACTTGTTTTGATATCTAAATCATTCAGCAAAGCCAAAGTCATTTTGATATATGGAACTGAAGTAATTTCTCCTTCTAATGTCAGTTCTAAACCATTTTCTAGTTTTGAAGCGACTAATAAAAGTGCCGAAATATACTGACTGCTCACATTTGCTGCTAAACTAACTTTTGAAGCGGTAACTTTTTTCCCTTTAATTCTAATTGGCGGATAACCAACTTCTTTTTCATAACTAATCTCAACTCCCAACTGGCCTAATGTTTCAACCAAAATTTTTATTGGGCGTTCCTGCATTCTGCTTGAACCTGTCATTACTACTTCTCTGCCTTCGTTTACAGCAAAATATGCGGTTAAGAAACGCATGGCTGTTCCAGCGTGGTGAATGTCTACAATTTCGTCATTACCAATTAATGCTTTCTGCATGACTTCGCTGTCATCTGAATTTGAAGTATTGGCTAAAGTAATATTTGGGAATAAAGCTTTTAGTAATAATAAACGATTGGTTTCGCTTTTAGAACCTGTGATATTTAATTGTGAATTATCAATGGTGAATTGTGAATTCGTTCTTAATTTTAAATTCATTTTTTTTATTGTAAGTTGTGAATTATGAATTATGAATGATTAGAAACATAATTCAGCCCCGCAATTTACCACTCCCCATTCATAATTCAAAATTCAAAACTCATAATTCAAAACTTATGAGTAATATTTCACAATTATTTCAATTTATCGTTGTTTTTGTGACGATCTTTATCTCTAACTGATTTCAAGTCCATTTTTTTATCAAAAGCGGCTTGTAAATCGATTCCGGTTTGATTGGCCAGGCATAAAACTACAAAGACAACATCTGCCAATTCTTCGCCTAAATCTTTATTTTTATCGCTTTCTTTTTCAGATTGTTCTCCGTAACGACGAGCAATAATTCTGGCAACTTCACCTACTTCTTCTGTAAGCTGGGCCATATTGGTTAATTCGTTAAAGTAACGAACTCCGTGTTCTTTTATCCAGGTATCAACGTCTAGTTGTGCATTTTTCAAATCCATGATTACATTTTTTTTAGGACAATTTTTTCATTTTGACTGGCAACAACTTTTTGAAAAATATTTTTCAAGCCTGTATATTGCTCCGCTGCAAAAATACTGCTGTTAATTTCTTTTGCGCAGGTTATTTGAATTTTATTTCCTTCGGCAGAAAAATTTAGCAAATAGATTATATTTTTATCTTCTGTAGCAATTCTAATAGGCTGTGGCAGAGACTCTACTTGAAAGCCTTCTGGAATTTCGATATTCACATTATATTTTTGCTGATTTTTATATCCAAAATAAACCGGCATAACCCTTTGTTCCTGATTAAATGGGTTTTTGGTTCTTGTAAAAAACAATAACGGACTTACGAAAATTTTACCTCCTATTATATCCGACTGACTGCCTGATGTGAAAGAAAAAGTTTCTAAAACAGGATCTTTAATATTTGATTTTTGGTTCTCAATTTTATAATTTGAAATACTTAAATTTCCTAATTCTGCTTCAAATTTTTCAAGATAATTATCTTGGGTTTTAGCTGCGTTTTCTATTCTAAAATGATAGGCATCATAATCTGTTCGAAGAATTCTGACCTGTCCGCTCATCTTTCCATCCTGAGCAATTTTTGCCATCAAATTAAAACTTTCTTTAGAAGGATTTGAAGGTTCTAAATCGATCTCTAATGAAGTTCCGTCATTTTTTATAAGTCTTCCTTTCCAATTCAAAACATTTAAAGGCAAAATATTTGGAGAAGTATATTTGTGTGTTGCGTCAAGTAGAAATTGTTTTCCGTCAATTTCTGCAGCGGCAATGACATAATTAAATCCGGTTCTGGTGGGATAAACAGGAAGTCCGTTTTCGATTGTACTTACTAAAACCGGACTTGCTTCTATTCCTGCCAGTCGAAGCATATTGATCAAAATGAAATTAATTTCGGCTACATTTCCTGTTTGGTCTGTATATGCTTTTTTAATTCCTTTATCTGTATAATAACCGTAGTTTTCATTCCAGTTCATTTTGTTTTGAACATAGGTAAAAACCAGATTCAGTCTTTCATTTTGAGATTCTACATTTCCAATTAATCGCTTTACATCTTCGACTAAAAAACTCATTTCATTAAGTTCTTTCCCAAAACTGTTATCTTTAAAAATTGTTTTTGCCACACCTTCCCAAGTCATCGTATAATCTTTTACGGGCTGTTCCGGCATTCTTACTCTTTCCAGCTCGTGCTTAATTGTTCCTTTATAATTTTCTATGTTATTTACATATGGTTCTTCATACAAAGCCGGGACATTTTTTCCTGAATAATAGGCTTCGATTTGTCGATATGAAAATGAATTGGTTTGATTGTGTTCGTTTTCGAATGTCTGGCTTCCTGTAGAAAACTTAGAATCGTTTTCAAGCGGAATCCCTCCTATCAAAATTGGCTTATAAATGTAAAATTCCGGTATTTCTGTTTTATAATAAAAGTAGTTAACCGGAATATCGTATTGAATATCAAAGTCAGGGAATTTTACAATATTCTCAGACTTCAAAATATATTTATATTCGATAATTGAACCCACTTTTACATTGGGCAGTGTAATGGCTTTTTCTTTCCAGTAATTATTGATTTTTTTCTTAAATGCACCTTGATTTTCCAGCTTGGTTTTTACTACGGCGCCATTTTCGAGATTGTATGTAATTGCATCTGAAAATTCTAATCGGTCTTCGTTTAGATTTTCATAACCTATATAAAATCTAACTTTTTGATCTGCCCATTTTAGTCCTTCTTTTTTGTAAATTTTAATTTTTACTTCACAAACGTGGTTGGCTGTAAACCCCGCATCTTTATTGTAACTAAAATAGGTTCTTCCTTTTTTAAATAATATGGCCGCTGAAGCGCTGCTGTCTGTGGGATGTACTTTTTCCTGAAGTTCGGCAATTGTTACTTTTCCTAATTGATAGTTTTGAGAATTGGCTTTTACGATAAAAACAAAGAAAATTATAGCAATTAAAAATTTTGGCAGCTTCATATTATATCCTTTTTAATACTATTTTTTCACTTTCCTTTGCAATCATAGTTTTATAATATTCTTTGAGCATTTCATATTTTCCTACCGGAAAAATAGCCTCGTTGATTTGATGCACAATTGACAACTGCAATGTATTCCCTGCAACTGCAACATCAAATTTAAAAACTCCCAAATCATCTTCCATAACTAAGTTTAATGATTTTGGCAAATTTTCGACTGTAAAATTAGCCGGAATTTTAATTATGATAGCGTATCGTTTTGCAAAAGGAAATCCAAAATCGACTGGATATTCTCTTTTTTCTTGTCTAAAAGGATTTTTTTCATTTAAGAAAAAAAGCATAGGGTTTATATATATTTTATCTCCAATTATTTCAGAAAGATTTGATCCTGTAAAAGAAAATGATTCTGAAACTGGTTCTGAAATTTCATTTTGATTTATTCTTTTGTAATTACTTACTTCAATTTTGCCGTTTTCATTTTCAATTTTCTCAATATAATTTTCTTCATTCTCTTTAGCTGTTTTTGTTCTAAAATTGAATGCATTATAATCTGAATATTGTCTTCTTGCTTTTCCTTCTATTTTTCCATCTTCTTTAACATCAAAAATCATAGAAACAAGGTCGTTGGAGTTTTTCTTAGGCATTAGATCTACTGTTTCTGAAGTTCCATCTTTACGAATTAATCTCCCTACCCAGTTTAAATCTCTTAAAGGCAGAACATTTACAGTTGAAAATTCATCTGTTGCATCTAACAAAGCAATTCCTGTTGGAGTTTCTATTCCAGCTATTACATAATTAAAGCCTTGGGTACTAGGAAAAAAATTAATTCCATTAGATCTGGTACTTATTAAAACAGGATTTGCTTCTAAACCTGAGTAACGAAGCATTGCGGTGAGCATTAAATTAATGTCCGCACAATTTCCTGATTTCTCTTTATAAGCCTTTCTTACCCCTTTCTCACACCCATATCCTAAATAATTATTCCATTTTATATTAGATTTTACATAATTAAGAATCGTTGCCATTTTATCTTCGGGTTTTGTTTTCCCTTCTAAAAGCAATTTAATATCTTCTTCAAAATAACCTGTTTTATTTAATTCCGGACCAAAATCTTCGTATTCATAAATTGTTTTTGCAACCGTTGGCCAATCTGTAGAAAACGATTTAAAAAAACTTCCCGGAATAGAAATGGTTTCTAGTTCGTGGGAAATAGAAGCGCAGTAATTTTTTACATTGTTAACGTAGTCTTCCTCTTTCATGGCTGGCAGATTTTGAAGACAATAGGTTGTTTCCTTTGCTAAATAAGTATAAGTATTACTTGCTATTTGAGTAGTCACTTTTGGAATAAAAAAGCCTGTAATATTTCTTTTAAAAGTAAATGCGTCAGGAATTATTGTTTTAAATTCTGAATAATTAACCGGAATACTTTTTTGAAAATCCCAATCTCGAATACCTCCTCCATAGCTTTTAATTTTATATTCGATAACAGATCCTTCTTTTACATCTGGAAAAGTGATTTTTTTCAACCAATAATTTTTATTGTTTTTGTTTATGAATTCACTTTCCGGTTTTAATTTAGATTTTATAATCTTTCCGTCAGCCAAATTGTATGTAAAAACATCTGTTAAACTAATTGTGTTTGATTTTCCAGTCGGAAATGCGAACTGCGCATTAGCCCAATCATATCCTTCTTTTTTGTAAATTTTTATTCGTATCTGGATAGTTGTATGTGAATCACTGTTGTCAATTTTAGAAACTCCTTTACAAAATAAAATTGCTGCAACCGCTCCTGAATCGAGAGGATGTACTTTTTCTTCAAGTTCAGCAATACTTACTTTTCCTAACTCGTAGTTTTGGGATTGCACTTTTACAATAAAAAGGAAAAATAAGATAAATACTGAACTTGAAAATTTCATACTTAGATTCTTTTTAAAACTATTTTTTCTGTCTCTTTTGCTACCATTGCTTTGTAGTATTCTTTTAGCATTTCATACTTTTCAGGTGATACAATCGCCTCGTTTATTTGATGCAAAATTGATAATTGAAGTACATTTGAACTTGCAGCAATATTAAACTTAAAAGCACCTAAATTATCTTCCATAGATATAGCTGCCGGAGCTGGTAATGTTTCAACTACAAAACCTTCCGGAATTTTAATTGTAATGTTGAATTTATCAACAAAAGGATAGCTAAAATCTACTGGATATTCTCTAACTTCTTGCGTAAATGGGTTTTTATCTTTTGTAAAAAACAACATTGGGCTTACATAAATTTTACCTCCAATAAGTTCACATAAATTTGTTCCTGTAAAAGAATAGGTCTCTGTTATAGGCAGTAAAATATCTTTTTCATTTGTTTTAACGTATTCGCTAATTTCGATTTTATTGTTTCTGTTTTCCAGTTTTTCAAGATATTCTTCTTCTTTCAGACTGCTAATGTTATCTCTTGTAATCATTGCATTATAGTCTGTAGATTGTCTTCTTGCTTTTCCTGTAACTTTTCCATCAGCATCAATGGTATATGTCATAAAAACATTATCATTAGATGTTTTTTCAGGCATTAAATTTATTTCTTCAGATGTTCCATCTTTTCGTATTAATCTTCCTGACCAATTTAGAACTCTTAATGGTAAAATATTTGGAGTTGAAAGCTTCTCAGATGCATCTAATAAAATATAACCGTTTGGAGTTTCTACCGCCGCAATTACATAATTAAATGCTGTTCTGTTCGGAAATAAAGCGATCCCGTTTGAACGTGTACTAACCAATACCGGATTTGCAGTTAAACCAGAATAGCGCAACATTGCAGTAAGCATCAAATTAATATCGGCAATATTTCCTGTTTTTTCTTTATACGCTTTTCGAACACCATTATCACAGCTGTACCCTGTATAATTGTTCCATTTTACACTAGACTTGACATGGTTAAAAACAGCCCATATTTTTTCCTCTGGAGTGTTTAAACCTGTCAGCAGTTTTTTCAAATCCTCTTCAAAGTATCCTGTTTTGTTTAATTCAGGCCCAAAATCCTCATAATCATAAATCGTCTTCACTACAGAGTTCCAATCTGTAGAATAGGGTTTCATTGGTCTGTTAGGAAATTTTGTCATTGATAATTCATGCGAAATAGAAGAAGTATAATTATCAATATTGTTCACAAAAGCTTCCTCTTTCATTGCCGGAAAATCCTCAGCTACATATGTTGTTTTAGTTTCTAAATAGTCTATTTTATCCTGAGTAAATTCTGTTCTAACAGCTCCGCCGCCAAATCCTCCTGAATTATATCTTTCTTTCGAATTTATAATAATTGCTTTATTATTTTTTTCGACAGTCATTTTAGGAAAGATATATCCTTTTTGTCTTGGACTGAAAACATAATATTCAGGTATGTATGTAGCAAATTCAGAGTAATTTACCGTAATGCTTGTTTGAAAATCCCAATCACGAATCATACCGTCACTAGGGCTTTTAATAGTATATTTAAATTCTATAACCGAGCCTTCTTTAACATTTGGCATCGTTATTTTTTTTCGACTTCTGTATTTACTCACAACTTCATCAAATATACCATCGCTTTTTAGTTTGGTAGCTTCGGCTTTGCCTCCAACTAAATTATAGGTTACGGCATCACTGAATATAACTTTTTCTCTAAACTCACTATTATAAATATATAAGACTTCATGGTTTGCCCAATCATAGCCTTCTTTTTTATATATTTTTATACGTGTCTCAACATCAGTAATTGTTACAAAACCATCCGTTTGATCATATTCAATTCTGGCTTTTCCTCTTTTAAACAATATAGCAGCTGCGGCAGATGAATCTTTTGGGTGTATTTTTTGTTCCAGCTCTGCAATAGAAACTTTTCCTAATTTAAATTCTTGTGCACTTGCTTCTGAAATAAACAGCGAGACAATTGCCAGACAAAAGATTTTAATGATGTTCATTATTTTATTTTTGATTTTGGTTAGTTTTTGTTTAAGATGATTTTGGCATTGTCATTTCTTGACACCTGTTCTATAAAAAGACGGTATTCATCATATTCTTTGTTAGAATATTTTCCTTTGTTTACAAACATAGAGCGTTTGTAAATCAGTTTATTGTTGTCTTTTTTGATAATTTCGGTTTTGTATTCTCCAAATTTGCCTTTCAATTCAAAGTTTGAAGGCAGAAATTCTATTGAAAAACCAGCAGGAAGATTGATCTCGATTTCATCTGTATCTAAATATCCACGCTGAATTTGAAATGGATTTTTACGGTTTCTGATTCGTTTTATACTTCCTGTATATTGATTAAAAGCATCAACCACAAACATCATTTTAGTACCGGAAATTGTTCCATAATTTGAAGCATTAATCTGGGCATCTTCAATAAAACGAACATTTTCTTTATCGTTTGTAAAAGTTATTTTGCCCAATTTTAAATTATTGATGTTATCCCAATAGTCTTTATAATGTTCTTCTTTTTCATTTGGCTGCATAGTTTCAACTCTTGACTTTGAAGCATATTGACTTCCTTGCGATGCAATTTTTAAAACCCCAGAAAAATTTCCGTTTTCATCAATTGTATAAGTTCCCTTTTCTTCCTGAGTATTTCCTTTATCATCGTAAATTTTAGTACGAACAATTTCTCCACCTTCAGGTTTTACTACCAAAACATCACGATCATCTGTAAAAATCCCTTGATATCCAAAAGGATCATCCTGACTTGTACATTCTAACCAGATATAATTATTGCCATTTGGAACGGCAAGAATCATATGATTGCCCTGCATCGAAACAAAATCTGACTGAATATCTAACTTATAACGATCTCCATATAAAATGGTATTATAAGATGGAACATCGACAACCTCCAGAAGTGCTTTTGTATAATTTGATAATGCTTTACAATCTCCATATCCTAAACGATCTACGTCGCTGGCAAACATAGGTTTCCATCCGCCAATACCAACAGCAATATTTACGTATCTTGATTTTTTTTGAACATAATCGTAAATAATTTTTGCTTTCTTGACAGGATCTTTTTCATCTCCTACAAGTGCTTTTATTTTTACTTTTGTTTCTTCGGGTAAAACAGTGGTTCCATCTAAGATTTTCTCTCCGTACCATTTTCCAAATGCTTCCCATGTAGTCGCTTTTCCGTCAACTCCTTCCAAGTGAAAATTTTCTAATCCCATCATAACTTTTGGAAAAAGCTCTCCGTAAGAAGGACTTAAATCTTCTTGTTTCTGAGCCACAATATTTGTTGCTGTATAACTTAAATTAGTATCTGTATCTGTCGTTTTTTTAATATTGAAACCATCAAATCGGAATTCTTTCTTTTTAAATCCCAATTCTTTAGGAAAAGTAACATTCAAAACACATTTCTCTACGCTTAGATTATAAGCACCCAGGAAATACCATTGCGGTATAAAAGCTGTATTTGAAGTTTCCGTTTCACAGGTGTAAACAATTGTAAAAGGATATGAGATTGGAGTATAGTCTAAATAAAGTACCCGATTATCTGAAAATAGCGTACTGCCGCTAACTGCACTTTGATCTCTAAACTCTTTTTTCCTGATTTTTTTTATTTCATTTCCTAATGCATCATAAACTACAGCTTCAATACTTTTTATTGAAGTCGTTTTATCATAATGTGCATAGGCATCAATATCATTTAAACCTTTTTCATTTAAAACAGAAACCACTCTTTGGGTTTTGATATTCATACTTCTTTGTGAAGCAATAACAATATCCATTTGATCTAATCTAACAACAGCATTAGCATTTTGTTTAAGACTATCGGCAATAGTAACTGTAGAATAATTAGTCTTCTGAGCAGAAGAAATAAGGGAAAATAAGATAAAAAAAAGCCTAAAACAGGTAGATTTCATTAGTGAGTAATTTCGTCAAATATATATTATTTTTAGAAATTCTTAACATTTGTTGAGTTTATTTTTACTCTCTGTTTTTGCTGTCGATTAAGATCGTTACAGGACCATCATTTAACAAACTGACTTTCATATCGGCACCAAAAATTCCGGTTTGTATCTTTTTGTCAAATTCTTTTTCTAAAGCTTTTACAAAGTTCTCATACATAGGAATTGCAAACTCCGGTTTTGATGCTTTTATGTAAGATGGACGATTTCCTTTTTTTGTAGAAGCGTGAAGTGTAAATTGACTAACAACAATAATTTCTCCGTCAATATCCTGAACCGAGCAGTTCATGACATCATTTTCGTCGCCAAAAATTCTCATTTTTATTATTTTTCCGGCGAGCCAGTCAATGTCTTCCTGAGTGTCGGCATCTTCAATCCCAACTAAAACTAATAATCCTTTTTTTATATCTGCTGTTTTTTGGCCATCAACGGTTACTGATGCCTCGGAAACTCTTTGTACGACTACTTTCATTATTACAAAAGGTGGTTTTATGCCACAGATTAAAAGGATTAAACAGATTTTCAATTCTAGCGTTAGATGCACTGCTATGCATCTCTACATTTCAATACATTATTTTTTTTGGAATTTGGAATTTAAAAAATTGGAATTTCTTTTTTTATTTCCTTGTTTCATCACTCGCAGCTCGATCATCACCATAAATATCAGTACGGTAATGTTCTTCATCGCCTTCAAGAATTTTAAGGTAGCTATTGTAACGTGACCATGCAATTTCATCTTTTTCTAGAGCTGCTTTTATGGCACAATGCGGTTCTTCTTTATGGAGACAATTGTTAAACTTGCATTGGTCTTTCAGTTTGAAAAATTCCGGAAAATAACCGCTGATTTCTGATGGTTCCATATCAACGATTCCGAAACCTTTAATTCCAGGTGTATCGATGATTCTGGCATCAAAAGATAAATCATACATTTCGGCAAAAGTAGTTGTATGCTGTCCTTGTTTACTTTGTTCTGAAATTACAGTTGTTTTTAAATGCAGACTTGGTTCCATTGCATTTACCAAAGTTGATTTCCCAACTCCCGAATGTCCTGAAAACATACTTACTTTTCCAACCATCATTTCTTTAAGTTTATCAACTCCTTTATTTTCTGTTGATGAAATTCGGAGGCATTTATATCCAATTTCGGTATAAATATGCTGTAAGTAAAGCTGATCGTCTAAAGTCTGTTCGTTGAGCGTATCGATTTTGTTAAAAATCAAAACTGCTTCAATTCCGTATGCTTCTGCAGTAACTAGAAAACGGTCAATAAAACTTGTAGTTGTTGGTGGATTATCAATGGTAATCAGTAAAAAAACCTGATCAATATTCGATGCAATAATATGAATCTGTTTGGATAAGTTAACCGATTTACGAACGATGTAATTTTTTCTTTCGTGAATTTTATGAATCGTTCCCGTTAAGGCATCCGAAGTTTCTTCTAATTCATAATCGACAATATCGCCTACAGCAATTGGGTTGGTACTTTTAATACCTTTCATTCTGAATTTCCCTTTCATACGGCACTCAATAAAATCGCCTTTTTCAGATTTTACGGTGTACCAGCTTCCTGTAGATTTATATACGATTCCTGTCATTCAAATTTTAGATTTCTGATTTTAGATTTTAGATTGCTCTTAAAACTAAAAATTTTAAAAGGCAAAATTACGTTTTTAGAATTGAACAACGCAACTTCACCTTTTAAAATTAAAATCTATCTTTTGAATTTCTTACTCTTACCAAACAATTTCGGCTAAAACCTCATTTTCTTTCACTTTTCCTAACTGAATCGTTTTTAAAGTTCTGGATGTTTTACCTGCCTTAGTTGTATAAATTTCAACCATAATTGTAGCTGGGCCATTTTCAGTTAATTCTGTTTCTCCAAAATAATTGGTTTTAATTTGATATTTACCTTTTACAGCATTTCGAATTATATATTGTTCCGGGCCATAACCTTCTGTAAAATCTTTAGAAAATCTTCCTCCAATTTGTGTTGAAGTATGGCTGTAGTAACATTCTTCATTTGTTGGTTCAATAACATGCAAGTCTAAATCGACATCCATTTGGTTCCAGTTCATAATAATTCGAATATCAACTGGCTTTTTTGTTGTATATTTTTTATCAAGTTTTCCTGTTTTCAAACCTGAATGCTCTGCCATCAATCGATTAATATCCATTAAAATAATATCTTCAACACCTTCATACTGCCCGTCCATTTCTCCGTAATAATTTACTTCCAAAGCTTTAATTAATTGATCAAAAGCTTCCTGATATTTTCCTGCATCTTCTAGTGTTAAAGCATAATCTCTAAGGCTTTGTGGCTCATGTTCTCTCCATTTTGCAACTTGTTTTGCGGTAAAAACTGCATCATTATAATCTTTCCATTGGCGTAAAGTATAAGTTAGTGTTTTATAAAGCTGATGATTCTCTAAACCTAAATCGGCAATATTACTGATAATCTGCAATGCTTTTTTTATATCACCCTGATTATAGAAAAAATGCGCCACATCAAAATAAAAACTTGGGTTTCTTTCCTGTGCTTTTCTTAATTCTAAATACAAATCGTATTGTTTTTCTTTTGGAGCTTTTGCCAAAGCTTTTAAATACAATCTATCTGGATTCCAACTTTTTGTTTGGACAACTCCACTATTTGAAGACTGCTTTTTCGTTGTTATTATAATAACTCCATTTGCCCCTCTGCTGCCATAAGCAGCAATTCTCGAAGCATCTTTCAAAACATCTACCGTATCGATATCATCTGACTTTAAATCGGTGAATTCACCCTCATAAAACTGACCATCAACTATAATTAAAGGCTTTTTTGAATCTCCGGCTAAATATCCCTGATCTAGATTTGAATCTTGTGGAATATATTTATTTTTTGAGATGTCTTCTGAAATAGCACCAACAACATCAGATTTTTTTTGTGTTCCATATCCTACTACAACTGTTTCTTCTAATTTAGCAGCATTTGTCTCTCTTTGTATTACTTCACTTCCAACTTTTTTATCTTTTATTTCAGTAACTGTAGGCGCAACAAATTTTACCTGATTAGCTTTTGGCGCAGACGATGCGGGAGATGTCTGAATTACATTATTGTCTTCCTCAATAACCATTTCTGCTGCTGACCCTGCCCCAACCGGTTCGTCTATTGTCAAAACAGCATCAGGATCTCCTTTTATAGTTTCAGATCCAATTGTTATATCCTCATCTCTGCCTCTTGCTCCTGGCGGTGGGGGTGGCGGCGGAACTTGAACTTGTCCTTTGTGTTTATACTTAGATGCGATTTTCTGTCCTTTATATTTTACATTCTTTTTCCACCAACTATCTAATCCGTTAAAATAACTTTCTATATTGTCCCAATTACTTTTTTCCTGCGCTAAAGTAGTATCATGTTCCTGTTTTTTAATTCTGTCAAATTCAGCACGTAATTCTGCTGGCGGAATAATATCATACGAAATATAATCGCGAATATCTTCTAAAACAATCAATGAAGTATTTTTAGTAATGATGCCGTATTTCTTTCCTAAAAGTTCAATTTCGTCAGCATTTTTAGCATATTCAAAATCAAGATTGGCTATTTTTTTCTGTGCCCAAAGTTTTTCAATATTTACATCATTAGTGTTTTGAATCGCACCATCAAGCGTAATTTTTCTTTCTAAAACAGCTTCATTATTATATCCGAATAATAAAGTGATTTCGTTTTTTGGATTTAAAGAAATTCCCGAAAAACTAAAATTCCCTGAAACTGAAGTTCCTTCTATTGGAAACAAATCAGTCACAGTTAAATTTTCTTTTATTCCTAAAAATTTCAAATTTGTATTTGTCAATTTATCCAAAGCGATTTCAGTATTGATCTGATTTAAATTGATAAAATTACCACCCGTTTGCATTGCTGAATAATTCAGAAAAGCAAAATCAGCAGATACTGAAGAAGTAATGGTATAAATTGTTTTTTTAGTCTTTGGCAGAAGATTTTCGCTCAAAGAAGATAATCCATCTGTAAAAAACAAATATTCATCCTGACCGGTAAAGTTCAGTTGAGAAAAACGAGTTCCACCATCGTATTTTGTTTTTTCTAAAGCGACTTTTAAAGCATCCCAATTTCCGTTAGAAACAATATATTCTTGTTGTTTATCAAAAGTATAATTCAAAAAATACAGCGTAACTTTTGTGTTTTTTATTTTCTGAAAATAAGCATCCAGTAAATTCAATTCTTTCTTTAAATCTCTATTTTGGCAACTCAAAGAATTATCCCAAATTAATCCAATTGAAGCTGGTACCTTTTTGGTTGTTTTATATCCTTCTATAAAAGTATTTCCATAAAAGTAATGTTGTCCGCCAACGTCCTGCATCAAAACACTCGGAATGCTTTGCTGTATTGGAATTTTTAGCACTATTTTTTCTGCGGGCTGGTAATTTTCTTTTTTAACAGAAGCCTGAAAAGCTTGATTCCATTTTGAAAAGACAATTTCGTTTCCTGAATTTTCAGTAACGGTTGGTGCTGTTGAAGTTCCTAAAACGGAAACATTAATTTCAAACTGATCTAATTTTTTCGGAAAACGACTTACCAATTGATACGCCAGATTATCTTTATCAAAAGCCGAAAGTTCTTCTTCGTAACCAATTATTACAGTTCGTTCTCCGTTTGGCATTAAAGGATAAATTCTGGTTCTGAAATTATTTCCCTCTACTTTCTCCAACAATCCCGGATCAACACGACGATGTTCAATAGCTTCAAAAACCTGTTTTCCTTTATTTTTATTTACCGGAACGGCTTCACGCATTTTTCCATTAATATCAATGGCATATCTTGAAACCGAAACATTTTCCGGCAGTGGAAAAATAAGTTCTGCTTCCATCTGTCGAGTTCCCGAATTAAAAAAATGCATTTCGGCAGTGGTGTAAGCAATATTCCCAACAACTTTTACATTGACGAAAAGTTTGTTCATTCTCACTTTTTCAGCATCATCACCTTTAACATTTAGTTCAGGGCTTTGTGCGAAAGTTTTTGTTCCTAAAAACAGTATAAAACAAAATAAAAATTTGAAGTTAACTTGAAACATTCCTGGCATAAAAACATTGGTTTTAGATTTCATAATGTGAAAGTTAAGGTTGTATATTGATATAGAGAACAAAAAACATCAAAAGGTTGGGAGGGTAATACTTATTTCCAAAAAAAATCTCCAAAGCCTTGCGACAATGGAGATTATAAAATTTTACAATATAAGTGATATAAGAAAATCTAAGAATTGAGTTTACAAAAATTAAATAAAACTTATACCACTTATATAACTTATATGGTTTTAGAAAAAATTATGCGTTGAAAATCTTCTCTTGGTGACCAATACTTTCCTGGTGAATTGCTTTGAACATTCTCAAAACAAACTCTTCAGTAAGACCTTTTTTCTCACCTTCTAAAATCATTTTTCCTAAGATTTCGTTCCAACGGTTGTTTTGAAGAATCGCTACGTTTGCATCTTTTTTCACCTGACCAATTTCATCAGCCACTTTCATACGTTTTCCTAATAACTCTAATAAGTTAGCATCAAGTACGTCGATGTTAGCTCTTAGTTTTGTCATTTTTTGGCTGTACTCATCTGTAGTGTCATCCGTTTTTCTGATAGTCAAATCTTTAATGATTTGTTTCAAAGCATCTGGAGTAACTTGCTGCGCAGCATCAGACCAAGCGTTGTCTGGATCGAAGTGCGTTTCGATAATCATACCGTCGTAGTTCAAATCTAAAGCCTCTTGTGTTACTTCAAAAATCATTTTACGATCTCCTGTAATGTGAGATGGATCGATGATTAATGGTAAATCAGGGAATTTATTTTGTAATTCGATAGCAATCTGCCATTCTGGAATGTTTCTGTATTTTGTTTTTTCGTAAGTAGAAAAACCTCTGTGAATAACTCCTAATTTCTCGATTCCAGCCATGTGTAAACGCTCAACACCACCTAACCATAAAGCTAAATCCGGGTTTACAGGGTTTTTAACCAAAACGATTTTATCAGTTCCTTTCAAAGTATCAGCAATTTCCTGAACTGCGAATGGATTTGCAGTTGTACGGGCACCAACCCATAAAACATCAATATCATGTTCTAAAGCCAGTTTACAGTGAGCCGCAGTTGCAACTTCAGTTCCCATTAATAAACCAGTTTCAGCTTTTGCTTTTTGTAACCATTTTAATCCAATTTCTCCAACACCTTCAAATCCTCCCGGACGCGTTCTTGGTTTCCAGATTCCTGCTCTGAATACACTAACTTTTGAATCTTTTAATTCGTGAGCAATTTTCAATACTTGATCTTCTGTTTCTGCACTACATGGTCCAGCTATCACAAGTGGGTGATTTAAATTGAAATCTTCTAACCACTTTCTCATTTCTTTTTTATTTTCCATCTTAATTTATAGTTTACTTTTTAATTGTTAATCCGTTTAATATCTCTTTTATTTTATTTGTGCTTTCCATTTCTTCAAAAATGGCGTTGTAATTTTCATCTTTCAACAAATCCCTAAACCGACTGAGATTTGAAATATATTCTTCCAATGTTTCCAGAACGTGTTCTTTGTTCTGCTTAAAAATTGGTGTCCACATGGCTGGCGAACTTTTTGCTAAACGAACGGTGCTTTCAAATCCACTTCCAGCCATATCAAAAATATCCTGTTCGTCTTTTTCCTTATTCATTACTGTTTTACCCAGCATAAACGAACTAATGTGTGACAAATGCGAAACGTAAGCAATGTGTTTGTCGTGCGAAGTCGGGTCCATATATCGAATCCTCATCCCTATTTCGCTGAAAAGCTTTAACGCCTTTTCCTGCAATTTAAAAGTGGTTTTTTCCACTTCGCAAATAATGTTTGTTTTTCCTTTAAACAAACCTTTTATCGCCGCCGAAGGTCCTGAAAACTCTGTTCCTGCGATCGGATGCGTTGCAATAAAATTTCTTCTTTTTGGATGACTTGCTACTGCTTCGCAAATTGGCTTTTTTGTCGATCCTACTTCAAAAACAATTGTTTTATCTCCAACCGAATCCAGAACTTTAGGCAAAACCGTGAGTGCGACATCAACCGGAACCGAAACGATTACAAAATCGGCTTCAGCCAAATTTTCAAAACTTCCTGCTTCGTCGATAACTCCTAGATCAATGGCTTCCTGCAAATGTTTTTCGTTGCTGTCGATTCCAAAAATCGTCGAATCAGGATGTTGGTCTTTGATGTCCAGCACCATCGAACCGCCTATTAATCCTATTCCTATTACGTATACTTTCATATTTCTTTCTATTAGAAGCTGTTTCCTGCTATCCGTTTCAATCTTTTCCGCCGAACCCCGGCGCAAAAGGATTTCCACTTCTATCAGGGCTAGGGCTTCTCGTTTTTTCAAGACCTTTTATTTTTTCTGTCACCCTGAGCGTAGTCGAAGGGCTTTCCAATTGGAACGTGGGCTTCGACTTCGCTCAGCCTGACAATCTAAAATCTAAAATCTGATATCTAAAATTTTCAAAATCGATCTATCGCTTCTTGTACTTTTTCTTCTTTCACACACAATGAGAATCTGATATAACCTTCACCATTGCTTCCAAAAATGGTTCCCGGTGTAATGAATATATGTTTCTCATATAATATTTCGTCAATGAACTTCTCTGCTGATTCAATTCCTTCCGGTAGTTTTGCCCAAACAAAAAGCCCAACTCCTTCTTTATAAACTTCACAGCCTAATTTCTCTGCCAGTTTTTCTGTTAATTCTCTACGGCGTCTGTAAATTTTGTTTTGATCTTCGAACCATGATTTATCACAATTTAAAGCGGCGATTGCACCTTTCTGAATTCCGTAGAACATGCCGCTGTCCATGTTACTTTTTACTTTTAGGACCGCGTCGATAATTTCAGAATTTCCTAAAACCATTCCTACTCTCCAGCCGGCCATATTGAAGGTTTTGCTTAATGAATTTAATTCTAAAGCCACATCTTTTGCACCTTCAACCTGCAATAAACTCATTGGGTTATCATTCAAAACAAAACTATACGGATTGTCGTTGATCAATAATATATTGTGTTTTTTAGCAAAAGCAACCAATTTTTCAAATAACACTAAACTTCCTCTCGCTCCTGTTGGCATGTGCGGATATCCCAGCCACATAATTTTTACTTTCGAAAGATCTAATTTTTCTAAAGCTTCAAAATCCGGTTCCCATCCATTTTCTTCTTTCAAATCATAATAAACCGGAACTGCCTGTACTAAATTAGTTACCGAAGTATAAGTTGGATAACCCGGATTTGGAATTAAAACGTGATCGCCTTCATTTAAAAATGCTAACGAAATGTGCATAATTCCTTCTTTTGAACCCATTAATGGTAAAATCTCATTATTCGGATTCACTTCAACACCAAACTGATCTTTATAAAAATCTGCCATCGCCTGTCTCATTTCCGGTAATCCCTGATAGCTTTGATAACCATGTCCGTTTTCGTCTTGAATTGCGCCAGCGACTGCTTCAATTACTGCTTTTGACGGACTCAAATCAGGGCTTCCGATTCCCATATTGATGATCGATTTTCCTTCAGACATCAGTTGACGAACTTCTCTCAATTTTGATGAGAAGTAGTATTCTTCAACTGTATCTAATCTTTTTGCTGTTGTAATCATTTTTTTTATTGCTTTAGGCTTTAAGCTGTATGCTTTAGGCTTTTTTTTAACTTTCTAACTTTGTGGGCTTCGACTTCGCTCAGCCTGGCAATTTATTATTTCAACCCTTTGGAATTTGGAATTTAAAAAAATTGGAATTTCCTTTTTAAGGTCTTGTATTTTTATATTCTCCTAATACTTTGAAATATTCTGCCATGATGTTCAATAACGTTTTTGCTTTTGCAAAATCTTCGTATTTCTCAAATGTCACGTCTACGAAGAATGAATATTTCCAAGGTGTTTCAATTTTTGGAAGCGACTGGATTTTTGTCAAATTCAGTTTGCAGTCACTCATAACATTTAAAACTGCTGCCAAACTTCCTCTTTTATGATCTAATTCAAATTTGATTGAGGCTCTGTTGATTTCGCTTTCAGGCAAAAATGAATTTTGCTTTTTAATGATTACGAAACGTGTCATATTGTTTTTTATCGTTTGAATTGATGATGCAATAATATCCAAATCGTACATTTCAGAAGCTGTTACACTTGCAATTGCTGCAATTCCTGTTAATTGTTTTTCCTGAATTCTTCTTGCCGTTTCGGCTGTATCTTTATCCTCAATCAATTTGATATTTGGATATTGTTTCAGGAAATCCATGCATTGCAAAAGTGCCATTGGGTGTGAATGAACCTCTCTTATATCTTCAATTTTCTGACCTTTTAAAGCCATTAAATTTTGCTGAATGTTTAAATAATGCTCTCCAATAATGTGTAAATTATTTTTGTCAATCAAAGCATAATTCGGAATAATTGGTCCTGCAATTGAATTTTCGATCGCCATAACCGCCTGATCTGATTTTCCGGCAATAAGGCTGTCGATCAATTCTTCAAAAGACAAACATTCATCAATATCCACATTTTCAGAGAAATACTCCTTCACAACCTGATGATGAAAAGATCCTTTAATACCTTGTATTGCAATTTTCGTTGTCATATATTCAAAAAAAAATCCTGATTTGCATCAGGATTGTATATTAGTTTTATTTGTCTTAGAAATATTTCTCAAATAACCATAGCACAATCCTGACTTCTACTAAAGAAGAAATAAAAACTGTTGCTAAAATAAAAACGGTTAGTTGCCATTTTGTTTGTGTTATTTTGTAAATTCTCTGCGAATGTATAAATTATTTTTACTGCACCAAAAAAAATATTGCATTTTATGAAACAAAAAGGGATTTCTTAACAAATTTAGGGTGATTTGTATGATAATATAAAAATATGGACTTAAAATGAGATATTTACAATGAGGATTTTCTAAGGGGCTAAGATTCTAAGCTACTAAGGTTCTGAGATTTTTTTAATTTGATTAATCTCAAATATTCTTTAACTTCATCCCAAGAATACAATTCAGCCTTCTCTTCTTCCAAATTTTGAATCCGAATATCTAATTCTCTTTTAACTTCTTCTGAGATTAAATCACATTCCATAATAAGCTTTTACTGCTTCTGTTATTAAGTTTCCCGCTACAGCTAATCCAATATTCCAAGAACCATCAAGAGATTTTCCTAACATTTTTTGTGTCCATGTATTTACTTTTCCTCCAAATGTATTATTTACAAAATTAGGTTCTTCATCATCAATTATTTCAATAAGCTCAGCAATATCTTCTTCTTTAACTCCTCCTTCATGCAAACTTCTGGAAAGTTCATCTTTACTTCCTTTTACAATATTAATATTTGCTGAAATTTTAGCTTTATCTCCAGTATTTAAAACGTTGCCATCACCATTATTATTTATTATCGTCTGATTCATAATTGTTGTTATTGCTCCTTTCTTATTTTTTAGTTCTTCAATCTCTGTAATATTACCAAACTCTGAATCAATTTTTAGCATAAAATCTAGTAAATTATTACGAACACATGCTAGAATTCCTGAAACTGTATTCCCCGCAATCCATCTTTTACAATTAATCAAGCGCAAATAAGGATTCCCCATATTTACCCAATTCTCTTCAATAATCCCAGTGACTTCAGCAGGAAAAACATGCTCCAGTTTCCCTCTTCCATCTTCTCTCTTTAGATTTTCTAAACTTGAAACACTTTCGAAAAAATTCATATTAGTTAAACTATCCCGAAACTCTTTATCAATACCTTCAACGGGAACTGGTTGATTATTGTATTGTTGGTAACCAACAATATATGTACCAACTATACTCCCTTTAAACGTTCTATAATACGGTAATTCTTCTGAGCGATCATAACCTTTCAGTTCGTTGCTAACCCAATTTAATAAAACTTCGTTTTGGAGTCGACTAGCCAAAACCTTTGTTTTTAAAAGTGGAGAACTTATGGATTTCTCTGTATCTATTAATTCATTTATAATGTCATTTATCAATTGCATATCTTATATTATTTAAAAAAAGCAACTATCCATAAAGATAGTTGCTTTTCATATATCAAAATTAAATCTAAAATCTCAGATCTAAACTCTAAAATTAACTTCCACACATTTCACAATCTTCAGGATCTGCAGCTTGTGCTTTTAAAAGCATAGCTTTGTAATCCTCAACACTGATTGCTTCAGTTTCTGCAACTAATGATGGAGCTGTTTCTTCTTTTTTATCGTTGTTTAATGTGAATTTAATCGCATCTACAGCCGCTTTTGTTCTTAGGTAATACATTCCTGTTTTTAAACCAGACTGCCAAGCATAAAAGTGCATTGAAGTCAATTTAGAATAGTTTGCATCCTGCATGAACAAGTTTAGCGATTGAGACTGGTCAATGAAATATCCTCTTTGACGAGACATATCGATAATATCTTTCATCGACATTTCCCATACTGTTTTGTATAGTTCTTTTAAATCTTGCGGAATCACATCTATATTTTGAACAGATCCGTTATGACGCATAATTTCTTGTTTCAACGTTTCGTTCCATAAACCTAACTTTACTAAATCTTCTAGTAAATGCTTGTTTACCACGATGAATTCTCCAGACAATACACGACGTGTGTAAATGTTTGATGTATATGGTTCAAAAGCTTCGTTGTTTCCTAGAATTTGTGAAGTCGAAGCTGTTGGCATTGGCGCCACTAACAATGAGTTACGAACTCCGTGTTCTACCACTTCTTTTCTTAATGAAGCCCAGTCCCAACGTCCTGATAATTCTTCATCTTTCATTCCCCACATATTGTATTGAAATTCTCCTTTAGACATTGGAGAACCTTCAAATGTAGAATATGGTCCTTCTTCTTTTGCCATTTCCATAGAAGCGGTTACAGCAGCAAAGTATAATGTTTCGAAAATCTCCTGGTTTAATTTTTTAGCTTCATCACTTGTAAACGGTAAACGCAACATAATAAAAGCATCTGCTAAACCTTGTACACCTAAACCAACCGGACGGTGGCGCATGTTTGAGTTTTCTGCTTCTTTTACCGGGTAATAGTTTCTGTCGATTACTTTGTTCAGGTTACGAGTTACACGTTTTGTAACATTGTAAAGCGCTTCGTGATCGAATTTTCCGTTTTCAATAAACATTGGTAAAGAGATTGAAGCCAAGTTACAAACTGCAATTTCATCTTTAGAAGTAAACTCCATAATCTCTGTACACAAGTTAGAAGAACGAATTGTTCCTAAATTCTTGTGGTTCGATTTACGGTTTGCTGCATCTTTGTACAGCATATATGGTGTTCCGGTTTCGATTTGTGATTCAAGGATTTTCTCCCATAATTCACGAGCGCGGATTGTTTTTCTTCCTTTTCCTCTAAATTCATAATCAGTATATAATGCTTCGAATTCATCTCCGTAAACATCATATAATCCCGGACATTCGTTAGGACACATTAAAGTCCAAGTTGAATCTTCCTGAACACGTTTCATGAATAAATCTGAAGTCCACATGGCGAAGAATAAATCTCTTGCACGCATTTCTTCTTTTCCTGTGTTTTTCTTTAAATCTAAAAAATCAAAGATATCAGCATGCCATGTTTCGATATAAATCGCAAAACTTCCTTTACGTTTTCCACCACCTTGATCTACGTAACGAGCTGTATCGTTAAATACTCTCAACATTGGAACAATTCCGTTTGAAGTTCCGTTTGTACCACGAATATAAGATCCGGTTGCACGAACGTTATGAATAGAAAGCCCGATTCCTCCCGCTGACTGCGAAATTTTTGCGGTTTGTTTTAATGTATCATAAATACCATCAATACTATCATCCTGCATTGCCAAAAGGAAACAAGAAGACATTTGAGGTTTTGGAGTTCCTGCGTTGAACAACGTTGGCGTTGCGTGTGTAAAGAACTTTTTAGACATTAAATCGTAAGTTTCAATTACCGATTTTAAATCGTCTAAGTGAATACCAACTGAAACACGCATTAACATGTGCTGCGGACGCTCTACAATTTTTCCGTTTATTTTAAGAAGATAAGAACGCTCTAAGGTTTTGAAACCAAAATAATCGTAATTAAAATCTCTTGTATAAATGATATGAGAATCTAAAAAAGCAGCATTTTCCTGAATCACTTTAAATACGTCATCAGCAATTAATGGTGCATCCTGACCATTTCTTGGATTTACGTAGTGATACATATCTTTCATCGTTTCTGAGAAAGATTTTTTTGTATTTGAATGTAAATTAGAAATCGCCACACGAGCTGCTAATTGTGCATAATCTGGATGTGCAATAGTCATAGATGCCGCAGTTTCTGCCGCAAGATTATCCAATTCAGAAGTAGAAACTCCATCATACAATCCTTCGATAACTCTCATTGCTACCTTAACCGGATCTACAAGCTCATTCAGGCCGTAACACAATTTTTTGATTCTTTCTGTAATCTTGTCAAACATTACAGGCTCTCTGTGTCCATCTCTTTTTACTACATACATAAGCTTACTTTTTAAAGTTATTGAATAAATGAAAGTAACTAGAAAACGAATTCCAGTCCTTAAACATTGCGTGTTTTTAAATTATTTTTCGAGAATTACAGGATTCTCAATAGTTGTCCTTTCCCAATTTGAATATCAAACCGAAAAGCCGTTAAAATTGCTATTAAATCTCCGATTTGGGTGATAGAGATTTAACCTAAAATGTTCTGTAAAATTAATCCGGGCTTTAGATAAAATTATCCCGAATTAAAAAAATGCTGTTGTTCTAAAAATCTGCGTCAAATGAAATTTTTTGAGCATCGCTGTCTGTGTTCATAACTCCAGATTTTTGATACTCGGCAACACGTTTTTCAAAGAAATTAGTTTTTCCCTGAAGAGAAATCATGTCCATGAAATCGAATGGATTTGCTGATCCGTATACGCGCTCGCAACCTAATTCAACCAAAAGTCTATCTGCGACGAACTCCAGGTACTGTGTCATTAAACCTGCATTCATTCCAATTAAACTTACCGGAAGAGATTCTGTTACAAACTGTCTTTCGATATCCAGTGCATCAACAATAATTTCTTTGATTCTGTCTTTTGGTACTTTGTTTACCAAATGGTGATTGTGCAAGTGAACTGCAAAATCACAATGTACGCCTTCGTCACGAGAAATCAACTCATTAGAGAAAGTTAAACCTGGCATTAAACCACGTTTTTTCAACCAATAAATTGAACAGAATGCGCCTGAGAAAAAGATTCCTTCAACAGCAGCAAAAGCAATAAGTCTTTCTGCAAATGAATCAGACTCGATCCATTTTAAAGCCCATTCTGCTTTTTTAGCAATTGCAGGGAAAACTTCTAAAGCATTAAACAATTCTGCTTTTTCTGCTTCATCTTTTACATAAGTATCAATTAATAGAGAATAGGTCTCACTATGAATATTCTCCATCATGATTTGAAATCCGTAGAAAAATTTTGCCTCAGCATATTGAACTTCGTTTACAAAGTTCTCAGCAAGGTTTTCATTTACGATTCCGTCAGAAGCAGCAAAGAATGCCAAAATGTGTTTAATGAAATATCTTTCGTCATCATTAAGTTTATTGTTCCAATCTGTCAAGTCCTGGTGCAAATCGATTTCTTCAGCAGTCCAGAAACTAGCCTCCATTTTTTTATACCATTCCCAAATATCATGATGTTTGATAGGAAAAATAACGAAACGATTTTTATTTTCTTGTAAGATTGGCTCTACTTGTGACATGACAAATTTTGTTAAATTTTTATACTGAAACTTTACTAATTCAGTAGACTACAAAGATTGTCATTTCACGCCAAAAATGAAAGCCAAACTTATTCACAATTTGATGTAGTTTTTAACAACGGCCTAAATTTGAAACATTTTTCATACAATAATTAAATTACTGTAAATGAATACATTAACCACATCAATTATACCTTGAAGCCCCGTAAAATATAGACTTTTAAATATAAAAAGCAAGAAATTTTAAATTGTTTTAAAAAGTTTTTTTTGAGTCAAAACTTTATTTTTTTGAGTCAAAATAAGCCTTCTCAAAAAGGTATTTTTTACACTTTAATCTTTAAGAATTTTTAAGTTCCTGAGCTACCTTTTCAAGTTCTAAATACCAGTCTTCACCAAAACGACGAATCAGGGCTTCTTTCACAAATTTATATACGGGAACTTCTAATTCTTTTCCTAAAGAGCAGGCATCATCACAAATATCCCATTTGTCATAATTTACCGCTGCAAATTCTGTGAAGTCTTTTACACGAATTGGATATAAATGGCAGGAAACCGGTTTTTTCCAATTTACTATTCCTTCATTATAAGCTTGCTCGATTCCGCAAAGCGCGGTTTTTCCATCAAAAATAACATAAGCACAATCTTTATTATCGATAAGCGGTGTTTCAAGATCACCGTCGGTTCCTTTAACCCAGGTTCCCTGTGCTTCGATTGCAGCAATTCCTTCTTTTCTTAAAAAAGGTTTCACTTTTGGATAAATTTCTTCTAAGATTTTAGTTTCTGCTTCATTCAAAGGCGCGCCCGCATCTCCATCAACACAACAGGCCCCTTTACAAGCTGACAAGTTGCATACAAATTCTTTTTCCAGAATATCCTCTGAAACAATAGTTTTCCCTAACTGAAACATGATAATAAAATACGCTAAATTTATAAAGTGCAAAGATAGTCAAAGAAAACGGATAAAAAATTTACCGCAAAGATTCACAAAGGCTTTCACAAAGATTCGCAAAGAATAATTCAGTTTTTACTCTTTTCGCAATTTTAGCTTTGTGAATCTTTGCGAGGAAACTTTGCGATACTCTGCGGCAAAAACAATAATTGTTACAAATATCACTTTTTTAACCACAAAACCATGTTTTTATAACAAAAGTGAATTGTACCGAAAAAACACCTAACTTTATTAACTACTTTTGCAGCAGTTTTTTAAACCCTTAAAATCAAAGCGATATGTTAGATATAGACTTCAAAGAAATCATTACAGTAAGCATGGTACTTTTTGCCGTAATTGATATTGTAGGTTCAATTCCAATTATCGTGAACTTGAGAGCAAAGGTTGGACACATTGAATCTGAGAAAGCTTCGATTGTTGCGGGAATGATTATGATTGTTTTTCTTTTTGTTGGAGAAGGATTATTGAACCTTATTGGTATTGATGTTCACTCATTTGCTGTTGCCGGTTCTTTTGTATTGTTTTTCCTGGCTTTAGAAATGATTTTAGGAATCCGTATTTATCGTGACGAAGAGCCGGGCTCTGCCTCTATTGTGCCATTGGCATTTCCATTAATCGCCGGAGCGGGAACTATGACTACTTTACTTTCTCTTCGATCTCAGTTTCATACTATTAATATAATCATTGCCATTTTACTTAATATTATATTGGTTTATGTTGTTTTGAAATCTTCTAAAAAAATCGAAAATTTACTAGGAGAAAACGGACTTGGCGTGGTCCGCAAGACATTTGGAGTGATACTTTTAGCAATTGCTGTTAAATTATTCGCTGCTAATGTTAAAGGTTTGTTTGTCTAAGATTTATTTTTATACTTTTACCCCCATTAAATTTATAAAATACAACTTTAAGGCATTTTTTATTAGAGTTTTACTTTGATATTTTTATACAAACAAAACAACCAATATGAAAATCTTCACTTCAATCTTAGTGCTTTTAGCATTAGCTTTAATTGTGTTTAATATTACGCTATTAGACTTTACAAATCCTTTTCAAGGAGACAGTATGGTAGCTTTTATTGGAATCGCAGCTTCATTTTGCGCCGTGTTGATTCTTTTGATTTTTAGAATTTCAAAAAGAATTGAAGAAAAAACAAACGGTCGATAATATATGTTTGACGTTTTAATTATCGGCGGGGGTGTATCAGGCATGTCTTGTGCCTTAGTTTTGGGATCTGCTAAAAACAAAGCTTTTGCTACCGACAAAAAAATCGGAATTTTTACACATCAGAAAAACTCTTCTTTACAAGAGGCGATTTTCTACAATGCTTATGGCATTACGCCAGGCAAATTAGGTTCTGAATTACTGGAAGAAAGTACGCAGGATTTAGCAGCATCTTATCCGCATATCGAACAGATTGCAAATGAAAAAGTAATTAAAGTAGAAGGTTCTTTTCCTTTGTTTACTGTTATTACGAACAAAAACTCTTATCAAACAAAAAGTATCGTTGTTGGAATTGGTTCTGCCAATACATTTGATATTGAAGGTTTGACACAATATATTGAACCGCATAAAAAGGCACTTCCGGAAAAGCAGCGTATTCAGCTTAAAAACGAAGATCATAAAGTTGCTGACGGCATTTATGTTATTGGAACTTTAGCTGGCTGGAGAAGTCAATTGGCGATTGCTGCTGGAAGCGGCGCTGCTGTTGCCACAGATATTCTAACTTTATGGAATAACGGAATACAGACTCACTCGCACGACAGCATTCGATAAAATTATTAAACCATATAAGTTATATAAGTTCATATTATACTTTGCGTATAAAAATTAAATGAACTTATATAACTTATATGGTTTAAAAAAATATTTTATGTTAGGCTACTTTACCGAAACGATCTGTGTTACTTTGATATGGTTTTCGTCGTCTGTTTTCCAGATTTCTCCTTTTAATGACACTACATCTCCAATTTTTAATTGTTTGTAATTTTGCGGACCGCCAACATTTACAATGCTGATTGTTGCAAAATATACTTCTTTTGTGTCAGTATTAATTTTTGCCGTGTAACCATCTTTTCCAGATTCTATTGATTCTACTTTTCCTGAAACTGCACTATTTTTATCATTTTTCATAGTTGTACAAGAGATTACAAAAGTCATTAAAACGACAAGGAAACTTATTCTTTTTAGATTTTTCATGTTTTGAGATTTTTAACCGCGAAGTACGCTAATATTTACGTGATGTTCGCTAAGTTTTGTTTTATGTTACTATTAAGTTTCCTTTCAAAATTTATGCCAGCTGAACGCAGCTTCCGGCAATAACTTTTAAATTACCATCAAATTGTTTCCAGACTCTTATATATTTCAAAACGCCATTAATAGGATTATTATCGTAAGTTCCTTTTAATGAAATAGAAACAGCAACTACAGCAGTATCACCTATAATATTTATAATTTGATCTGAAGCTTCGAGAGAATCAACTTTCATTTTCCCCGAACGATAGGAATTTAAATCAAACTCTTTTGTGATGGTTTCTCCGGTTGGCAAATTGAAAAGCAAATCGTCGTGAAGAATTTGTTCTAAAACAGAAACATCAGCGTTTTTAATTGCGGTTAAAAGTTCAATTTCGGCATTTACAATTAGATCTTTTTCCATCAAATTAGAATTTTAAGGATTATTTCTTCGGGTTCAAAATTGTTTTAATCATGGCGTCATCTTTTAAAATAACATCATAATAATACATTTCGCCATATAACTGGCGGGCAAATTCAGCTGTAATATATCGGTTTACCAATGCTTTGGTTTTGTCTAATTTAAGATCTAAACCAGTTAGTAAAATATAGTTTTTAAACTTTTTGAAATAAGCATCAGAGCTTTTCATTTTTTCCAAAAACTCATTGAACTTAAGTCCTGCAAAAGCATTTCGGTTTTTATCTAATTCTTCAAAAACAAAATGACCCACGATTCCGGTTTGAAGCAAATAAGCCACATTTTCGTTTCCGTGCTCTGCTTCCATCGGAACAAAAACATCCGGAACGATTCCGCCGCCGCCGTAAACGATTTTACCTTTTGGTGTTTTAAATTTTAAAGAATCAGCCACTTTTATGCTGTCTTTTGCGTACAATTCGCCAGAATTTATTCTTGATTCAGATTCTTTAAAGTATTCTTCATTTCCTTTTTTATAAGGTTTTTGAATGGATCTTCCGGTTGGCGTGTAATATCTCGCAACCGTCAAACGAACGGCAGATCCGTCGTTAAAATCCATTTCTCGCTGTACTAAACCTTTTCCGAAAGAACGACGTCCAACAATAGTTCCGCGGTCGCTGTCCTGAATTGCTCCGGCCAGAATTTCACTTGCAGAAGCACTGTTTTCATTAATTAAAACATATACTTTTCCGGTTTCAAAACTTCCGGCTTTAGTGGCGTATGTTTTTTCGGTTGTTCCGTTTTTATTTTTGGTAAAAACAATCAGCTGTTTGTCTTTTAAAAATTCATCGGCAATCGCAATCGCTTCTTCCATATAACCGCCGCCGTTATCGCGAAGATCTATTACAAGCGACTGAATTCCTTTTTGTTTTAAGCGTGTTAAACCTGTTTTGAATTCATTAAAAGTGGTTTCGGCAAAACGATTGATTTTGATGTAACCCGTATTATTTCCAATTAATAAAGATGCATCGACACTTTTTATCGGAATAACATCTCTTTTAATTTTAAATTTCAGTTTCTTTTGTTCCGATTTTCTAAAAATGGTCAGTTCAATTTCAGAGCCTTTGATTCCTTTTAATTTAGAAAATAAACTGTCAGACGGTAATCTTCTGCCATACAATTTGGTTTTTCCTGCATATAAAATCCTGTCGCCCGATTTTAATCCTGCTTTCGCAGAAGGTCCGTTTTCGACTGGTTTTATAATCGCTACAGAATCTTTGTACATATAGAAATTGATTCCGATTCCTACGAAATCACCTTTCATGCTTTCGGCAACTTCGGCTTGTTCGCTTGGCGGAATATAAACAGAATGCGGATCTAATTTTGAGAGTATATTATCGACTGTAAGGTTTACAATCGAATCTGTGTTGACGCTGTCAACATATTCAGTATTGATAAAATCAATGAGTTTATTCAGCTTTGTTTTGGAGTAATTTTTAGCCAAAAGCTGATCATCTGCGGAAGAGTTTGTTAAACTTCCGATTACGATTCCGATGGCAAGTGTCGCCCCGATAATCATTGGCAGATATTTTGGATTAAATTTCATTATTCTTCTAAAACAGGAATATGTTCGACTTCGATGCCTGCTTTTATTAAAAACTGAATTCCCGAATCATCGCGGTATCCATCTTGATACACCACTCTTTTTATCCCGGATTGGTGTATTAATTTACTACATTCTTTGCAAGGCGAAAGTGTAATATATAAGGTTGCGCCTTCACAGGACTGCGTTGATCTGGCTACTTTTAGGATTGCATTTGCCTCGGCGTGCAAAACATCCCAGCGTGTTAATCCTTCTTCATCTTCGCAGCAATTTTCAAATCCCGATGGCGTTCCGTTGTAGCCGTCAGAAATGATCATTCTGTCTTTTACGATAATCGCTCCAACTTGTTTACGCTTGCAATAGGATAATAAACTCCATTCTTTAGCGATTCGCAAATAAGCTTTATCGTATTTATTTAATTTTTTTACTTCCATTTATTTTATCTGTTCCAAATTGGACTTTCAATAATCATCGGAATTACAACTCCAATAATAAAAGCTGACATTACCAGTGCCCAATCGCGTTTTGAAAAACGAAATACTGTTTGTACAATATAGGATATTACCAAAACTACAAATACAACTACCAGCTGTGCGGCTTCAATTCCTAAAGCAAATTCTCCTAAAGGCAATAATTTTGAACTTGCCGATCCTCCTAAAATTGTTTTAAAATAGTTTGAGAATCCAAGTCCGTGTATAATTCCAAAGAACAAAGTCACAAAAAATACCACATTTACACCGTCATTTTTAGTTGCTTTTCCTGCAGTAAAAAGATGGTACAATGCCGTAATTAAAATCGTAATTGGGATTAAAAATTCAACGATATTTACTTTTATGGCAATTATTCCGAAAACAGAAAGTATTAAAGCTAAAGTGTGACCAATTGTAAAAACGGAAACCAAAAGCAATATACGTTTCCAGTCTTTAAATGAATACGGAACAGTTAATGCAATTAAAAAAAGAACGTGATCGTAAGCGTTGATATCTAATACATGCTTTAATCCTATTTGAAAATAAATCCAAAATTGCGACATACGGGTAATACTATTAAATGATTAGGGGTTGTAAACTTACGATTTATTTTGAAGAATTTACGATGCGGATTCTTAAAACAATAAGTAAAAATAAGTTAAATTTATGAGAAATTTAAAATCGTTAAATTAAAATAAGATTTATCTTTGCTCAATAAAAACTTATTTTAATTATGCCATTTTCAGAATTATTTGATAACGAATTCAAACAAAGAAACAGAGGTCATTTCTCTGCAATTGTGCGTGTAGCGTTTGCTGACGGAAAAGTAAGTCCAGAAGAAAAAGACTTTTTGGACAAATTAGCTTCAAGATTAGAGATTTCAGAAGAAGAATATACTGAGATTCTTAAAAATCCTTTGAAATATCCAATAAATCCGCCGTACTTGTACTCGCAGCGATTAGAGCGTTTGTATGATTTGGGAAGGATGATTCATGTTGATCACCATTTAGGAGATCAGCAGGAAGTAATGTTAACCCGTATGGGATTAGCTTTAGGATTTACTCCAGGAAACGTAAATTATATCATTAGAAAAGCTTTGTCTTTAATTGACAAAAAAGTTGATTTAGATACTTTCCTTTTCGAAATGGAGAATATGAACAAATAATATTTAGTTTGCAGTTTTTAGTCACAGTTTACAGCTGTGCTGAAACTTCATGCTTATATCAAATTATAAACCCGACGGATTTTTCAAAATCTGTCGGGTTTTGTTTTTTAGACAAATCTGTAAATGCAAATTTGGTTTTGCTTAATTTCGAAATATTTCTTTATTCAACTGGACTGAAGTCCAGCCCTACAATATAATTCGTTCCTTCGGAACTTTAGATGAGCCTTTGGCTCGATCCATATTGTAGGGGCGGACTCTAATCTGGTTTGACACGTGAGAATGTGAAAAATTATAAACCCGACAGGTTTAAAAAACCTGTCGGGTTTAACTGTGACCGAAAACTGTGACTGATCACTAAAAAACTGAAAACTGAATACTTACTCAGCCATCGCCATAAACTCCTCTGCTTTTTCTACCATATTATAGCTTCCGCAGAAAAACGGAACTCTTTGATGTAGTTCTGTTGGCTGGATTTCCATAATTCTTCCAAAACCGTCTGTAGCTTTTCCTCCGGCTTGTTCAGCCAGAAATGCCATTGGGTTACATTCATATAACAAACGTAATTTTCCTTTTGGTGCTTTTGAACTTGTTGGATAAAGATAAATTCCTCCTTTAATCATATTTCTATGAAAATCGGCCACTAAACTTCCAATGTATCTTGAAGTATAAGGTCTGTCTTCCTCTTCACGCTGACAATATTTAATATAATTTTTTACTCCTTGCGGAAAATGGATATAATTTCCTTCGTTTACGGAATAAATACTTCCGTCTTTTGGAAATTTCATATTAGGATGCGAAAGGTAAAAAGTACCAATTGCAGGATTTAATGTAAATCCGTTTACGCCATAACCCGTTGTATAAACCAGCATTGTCGAAGTTCCGTAAATTACATAACCTGCAGCAACCTGATTAACTCCCGGCTGTAAAAAATCTTCGATTGTTACAGGAGTTCCTATTGGAGTTATTCTTCTAAAAACAGAAAAAATAGTTCCTACTGAAACATTTACATCAATGTTTGAAGATCCGTCAAGCGGATCCATTAAGATCACGTACTTATTATTATGACTGTTGTCGCTCCCCTGAACAGTTATAAAATCGTCGTTTTCTTCAGAAGCAATACCACAGACAATCTCACGGTTTATTAACGTCTGGATAAATACTTCGTTTGCATAGACATCTAATTTTTGCTGGTCTTCTCCCTGAATATTCTGCTCGCCTGCGGCGCCAATAATATCCACCAATCCAGCTTGGTTTACTTTATGATTGACAACCTTGGCTGCCAAACGAATTGAGTTGATAATCCGGGAAAGCTCTCCCGACGAATACTGAAATGCTTTTTGGTTCTCAATAATAAACTCTCCCAGTGTTTTATTGCGTTCTTCCATTACTATATCGTTGTAGTTTTAATTTTAAGTCACAAATATCGTTTATTTTGTGAGAATGATTTAAAAATTATTTCGTTAGTTTGCTACAATTGTATATTTGTTAATTAAAGACAAAAAGAATGCAGTAAATACATTTTTTTTTGGCTAATATGCAGTTAATAATAAGAATAAATGAATTGCTTCTAAAGAAAGTATGCTTTAAATAGTTTTAAAATACAAAGCAATTTTATGAAGCGCAAATAAATAAATTATGAATATTAGAAAAGGAAATCCTGAGGACATGAAATCGGTTTTGGGGTTAATTCAGGAGCTGGCAATATTCGAAAAAGAACCTGATGCTGTAGTCATTACAGAGGAAGATTTAGTACGTGACGGATTTGGAGAAAAACCACTTTTTCAGGTTTTTGTAGCTGAGATTGATTCAAACGAAACCGAAACAGGAAAAGAAATAGTAGGAATTGCATTGTTCTATTACCGTTACTCGACCTGGAAAGGAAAAACAATACATCTTGAGGATTTAATTGTAAAGGAAAAAATGCGCGGTACCGGTTTAGGATCTGCACTTTATGCCGAAATAATGAAACAGGGAAAAAGAGATAATGTTAGAAGAGTGGAATGGAATGTTTTAGACTGGAATACTCCGGCTGTTAATTTTTACAAGAATTCCGGAGCGAGAATTCTTGATGGCTGGCAGGTTGTTCAAATGGATGAAACAGGAATTGATTCGTTCTTAGAAAAATTATAAAAATTAGTTTGCCACGAATTTCACGAATTTCCACTAATTTAATTCGTGCTAATTCGTGAAATTCGTGGCAAACCGACACAGATTGTAAAATCATTTTAATCCTTATAATCTGTGGCAAAAAAATATAAAAGAATACCAGATTTCATTCAATCTGAAATCTAAAATTAAAAATCTAAAATTAAAAATGAGAGTATTTAAATTTGGTGGAGCATCGGTAAAGGATGCCGAAGGAATTAAAAACGTATACGACGTTTTACAACAAGTGGGTTATGAAGATGTGATTTTGGTCGTTTCGGCAATGGGGAAAACCACAAATGCTCTTGAGGTTGTTATCAAGAATTATTTTGAGAAATCGGCAGAGTTAAATTCATCTGTACAAGAAATAAAAAAATACCACAATCAAATATTATTAGATTTATTTGATGATGAAAAACATGCTGTATTTGCTGCAGTTAACGAGCAGTTTTTAGAATTAGAGTATTTCCTGGCACATAATAAATCGCCAAATTACAATTTCGTTTACGATCAGGTTGTAAGCTTTGGAGAATTGATTTCTACTAATATTCTAAGTCATTATATGAATTTCAGAGGAATCCAGACGCAATGGCTTGATGTTCGTAATTTCATTAAAACTAATGCAAATTACAGAGATGCAGAAGTGGACTGGGAAGCTACACAGCAAAACATCAGCAAAAATGTACCTAGAAAACAACTAAATATCACACAGGGATTTTTAGGTGCCGATGAAAATAATTTCACTACAACTTTAGGCCGTGAAGGTTCTGATTATACTGCGGGAATTTTTGCTTACTGTTTAAATGCCGAAAGTGTAACGATCTGGAAAGACGTTCCGGGAGTTATGAATGCCGACCCGCGTTATTTTGAAAATGCTAGTTTATTAAACCAGATTTCATATCGTGAAGCAATCGAATTAGCATTTTACGGAGCAACGGTTATTCACCCAAAAACATTACAGCCGTTACAGAAAAAAGAAATTCCGTTATATGTAAAATCATTTATCAACCCATTATTAAAAGGGACTTGTGTTTCTAAAGGTGTTGATTTGGAGCCGCAATATCCTTGTTTTATTGTAAAAAGAGAACAGCTTTTAATTTCACTTTCGTCTATTGATTTCTCTTTTATTATGGAGGAAAACATTAGTGAGATTTTTGGATTATTCCACGAATTCAAAATAAAAGTAAACCTGATTCAGAATTCTGCAATTAGTTTTTCTGTTTGTGTGGAAGATAAATTTGGAAACTTTAATGAATTGAATGCGATTCTTTCGAAAAAATTCAAAGTAGATTACAGCGAAAATGTAACACTTTATACGATTCGTCACTTTACAGAAAATGCTGCACAAACCGTTGAAGAAAACAAAGAGGTTTTATTGAAACAAGTAAGCCGCGAAACGATGCAGATCGTAACTAAAGAACTAAATTAATACTTAATAAAAAAGGTAATTATTAAAATTCAGATATTTTTTAAAAAGGCTTCACTTAATTGTGAAGCCTTTTTAGTTTTTGCCTTTATTCAAATATTTAATAATTGTTTTTAAATCTTCTATTTCCAATTCATATTTCTTTATTATTTTTCTGTAAACGCTTATCATCGCAATTTCTGTTTGACGATCTGGATTCATCAAACTTTCATAAGCAGCAATACCTAATTCCTTTTTAACTAAGTCTTCTGCACTTATCTCAAAAACCTGACAGATTTTATTAAAATGAGTTGCCCAAGAAGTACTTTCTCCTCGCTCCATCCTTGCATAAGCAGATTGGGAAATCTTTAAATGATCTGCAACCTCTTCTTGTGACATGTTTTTTGCTTTGCGTAATATTTTTAAATTATTTCCTACAATTATATTCATAATTAACATTTTTACAAATATAAACATAAGATTTAATTTACAATTAATCGAATTCAGATTTTAATTAACCGATTTTCGACTAAGACTTTTTTCTAATTCATTCTAATTTTGACAATAGCAAAAAAAATATTAACCAATAATCAAATTTATTATGAAAAAATTAGAATTAAAACAAATGGAAAATCTAGAAGGTGGACAAAATCCGAATTCCAACTGCAAAGTGGATCGTGAAGCTCCAGGCCCACAAGATGATGTCCGCGGTAGTGGTGGTTGTAGCGGCGCAAACGTTATAGATTGTTTTACTGATGTATACTCAAATCATGGATGGGGATCTGTCGCCGCAAGTTTAACAACGGCATTTATACCACAAACCGCTATAGCATTTACATTAGCTTGTGCTGCAAAAAATGGTTGCTAATATTATTTTCAAAAACTATTAATATTTTAAAAATGAAAAACCTGGTAATATATTATTTCCAAATTTTAATACCAATTCCACTATTGTATTATGCTGCCAAAGAAAAAGATTATATACTCTTTTGTACACTAATGGCTTTTTATTATGTCTATAGAATTTTCACAGACTATTACAGATTATCAAAAAAAGAAGTACTCAAAAAAAATGATTATTTACTTTTTATAATTCCCTTATGGAATATAAAATATTTCAAGGAATTATATTTTGAAAAGTAACCTTCTTATTTTAAAAATTTCTTAACCGATTCCTTCAAATTAGAAAAGCATTATTCATTATCTGAGTAGTGCTTTTTTACAAAAAAAGTATATCAAAATGAAAAATACTTTTCTAAAATATTTTTTGCTCTCTATTTCTTTTACAATAATTACAGAAATAACAAATGAAATTATCAACCTAAAAGATCTACTAAATCATTTCCTCTCAAATTTTCTAAGCACTGATCAAGTGAATAGTTATTTTGAATTTCAAGATCAATGGCACTGGTTAACTTATTTATATATCCCTCTTATAATTTTATTCAAAACTTCAATAATTGCAACAGTTTTATACATTGGTTTATTTCTGGTAAATAGAGAAGCGAAATACAATTCAATATGGAATATTGTTTTAGAAGCTGAGTTTATCTTTTTGCTGGTACCTATTTTTAAAACTCTTTGGTTTTTATTTTTTCAAACAAACTATGACTTAAATGATGTTCAAAATTTCTACCCTTTATCCGCATTAAACATTACGGGCTATAGAAATTTAGACGTTTGGTTTATTTATCCTTTTCAGGTTCTTAATTTATTTGAATTTTTCTATATCATCTATATATCCTTTCAAATTGGCAAACTAACCAATACAAATGCAGATTATGGTTTAAAAATAGTTGGTATAAGTTATGTTCCTGTTTTGCTTTTATGGGTAACAACAGTTATGTTTTTTACACTTAATTATTCTTGAAATATCAATATTCAGAAAAATTCAATTCTGTCAATGACCTGTTTTATAATTTTCTTACTCCTAAACAGCAAACAAAAACAATGAGAAGTTCCATAAAAATATTAATTGGTTTATTATTTATTAGTGTTTTTGTTTTTTTAGGTTACAGGATTACTAATAAAATAACCTATAAAAATGAAGTGAAAAAGAATATAAAAACCATTCCTGATTTTTTATATCAAAATATAAAAGGAGGAGTTTTTACCAATCAAAGCTTAGAGAGAGGAGCTACAACTATTTTTATCTATTTTAATACGGATTGTGAGTATTGTAATACTGAAGCACAAACGATACAAGAAAACATAGCAAAATTCAAAAAGTCTAAATTAATTTTTGTATCGTTTGAAAGTCCTCAATTAATTAAAAAATTTGCTCAACAACATCAACTAAATAATTATGATAACGTTTATTTTCTCCATGATAGTAAAGTTACTTTCGCTTCTACTTTTGATGCGAGTTCAATTCCATGCATAGTTCTATATGATAAAAATTATCAACTTATTGAAAAAATAAAAGGGCAGACAAAACCAGAAATCTTGATTAAAAAATTGAATACTGAATAATGAACTTAAAACACGTCCAAAAAACTCATACCTTACAACTCGATCAATCAGATTGTGGTGCTGCTAGTTTATTATCGATTATAAGATTCTATAATGGTGATAATTCTTTAGAAAAGATTAGAGAATTAAGCGGCACAACAAAACAAGGAACGACTCTTTTAGGCTTATTCCAAGCAGCAAATCAATTGGGTTTTACAGCCGATGGATGCGAAGCTGACATTCAGGATTTGATTAACCATAAAAAGCCTGTGATTTTGCATGTTGTAATCGAACAGCAATTACAGCATTATATTGTTTGCTATAAATACAATGAAGAAGAAGGTTTTTATATTGGAGATCCAGCAAAAGGAATTTATAATTTATCTATACCCGAATTAGAAAAAAAATGGGTTTCTAAAACTTGCTTAATACTTGAACCAAATAATAATTTTATAACTGAGAAAACACAGCGAAACAATCAGAAAAAATGGTTCATAGATTTACTAAGAGAAGACTACAAACTAATCAGGATTTCTGTTTTGTTGGGTGTTTTTGTGGCAGGATTAGGCTTGGCAATGGCGCTTTTTTCTCAAAAACTAATTGACGACATTCTACCTTCAAACAATATCAAAAAATTAATCTCAGGGATTATACTACTTGCCATTCTTCTTTCTGCCCGGGTTGGAATATCAATTTTGAGACAGTATTTTGTAATTAAACAATCTAAAGGATTTAATAACAGAATTAATAATACCTTTTTTTCCTCTTTATTAAAACTTCCAAAATCTTTTTTTGATACTCGAAAAACAGGAGAACTTGTATCCAGACTTAATGACACTCAAAGAATACAAAATGTGATTAAAATATTAGCAAATAGTTTAATTGTGGATATTTTAGCGATTATAATTTCATTTGTTTTTTTACTTATTTATTCTTGGAAGCTAGGTCTATTTTGCATTTTTTCCCTGCCGGCATATTTTTTCATAATATATCGTCATAATAAAAAGATTATGTTTTTTCAAAAAGAAATAATGCAAAGTTCAGCTGCAAACGAAAGTAATTTTATTACTTCAATTCAAGGAGTTGCTACTATTAAAAATTATAATAAACAGGTTGAATTTAATCAATTGAATCAATATATTTTTGCCAGTTATCAGCAAAAAATATTTGATCTTGGCAAGATCAATATGACTTTATCCTGGCAGTCTGGTTTAGCAAGTGTTACTTTTTTAATTGGAATTTTGGCATATACTTCAATACAGGTATTTAATGGCGAAATTAAAATTGGAGAACTAATGGCGATTTTAGGAATTATTAGTTCATTGCTTCCTTCCATCGCAAATCTGGCTTTAATTTCAATTCCTATAAACGAAGCTAAAATTGCTTTTAATAGAATGTATGAATTTGCCTCTATTGAAAAGGAAAATGAGGAAGGATTTGAAATTTTTGAAATTAATAATATCTCCATTCAGAATCTCTCTTTTAGATTTGCAGGAAGAAGTGAGCTTTTTTATGATGTAAATATAGAAATTGAAAAAGGGAAATTTACTGCAATCATTGGAGAAAGCGGAAGTGGAAAAAGTACCTTGGGGCAAATATTACAAAGCTTTTATAAGTATGAAAATGGGAGTATAATTATAAACGGGAAACATGAACTTCATAAAATAGAACTTAAAAGCTATCGGAATTTGTTGGGCATAATTCCCCAAGAAATCACCATATTTAGCGGAAACGTAATTGATAATATTCTTCTAGGAACAAGTGATACTGCTGAAAATGTGTTAGATTTTATTCGAGAATATGGTTTTGAAACATACTTTAATCAATTACCTCAAGGATTAATGACTATTCTTGGAGAAGAAGGAATTAATTTAAGCGGCGGGCAAAAACAAATTATTGCTTTGGCCCGAGCTTTATATAAAAAACCACAATTTTTAATTTTGGATGAAGCAACTTCTGCAATGGATCGAAATACTGAAAACTTTACAATGCAGTTACTTCAAAAAATAAAACCGGATTGTGCTGTTTTATTTATTTCGCATCGCTTAAATAAACTCAAAAATATAGCCGATAATATTTATATTTTAGAAAATAAAACGATCACAGAATCCGGGAATCATGAGACATTAATGGAAACAAACAATTTCTATAGTAGTTATTGGAAAGAAACCATTTAATCTTACCTCACCCTATTATTCTCTAACAATCAAAGTCACACAAAGCATTAACTCTAGATTGTCAAGCCTCTTGCGTTCCTTCAACTTCACTCAGGATGACAATAGATATCCATAAAAAAAATCTGTGTAAATCAGTTTAATCTGCGCCATCTGCGTGCCATTTACCTCGCCCTATTATTCTCAGACTGCTCAATTTCAGTTTTCTTATAATTTGTCTTTTTTGAATTCCCGAAACTATAGGTTACAATCAGCTTAAAATAATTTGTGGTATACGTTCGGTGATAATAAATTTGGGTTTGCCCCACTTCATAATCGCCCGAAACCATAAACTTGTGAAAGATATCATTTGCCGTAAAATTTAGTTTTAAGGCATCTTTAAAAAAGTTTCTTTCTATTCCTAACGTTACTGTTGAACGGGAATTATCACTTCGTAATCCGTAACTTTTATTGCCTAAATACCAGGCTAATAATTGCACTTTAAAAAGATCCGGAATTGTAAAGGTATTATTTGAATACAAATAAATTTGCGGTTTAACCGGACCCGTAGCATATTCATAAAAATCGTCTATTGCTTTCGTTAAATTCATACTTACGGTATTAGTAGAATTCCACCATTTAACATTGAAAGATCTGGAAAGTGAAGTAAAAAAGGTGTGTTCTTTTTCTAAATTTAATGATCGCAAAATATAACTGTTTGGCGTATCGCCTCGCAAAGCAGCGCCAGAAATAGGATCAATTTTATAATTATAACCCATTTTAAAATCAAATTTCTTGTACATAGTACCAATTTCAAAAGCGTGCACTTTTTCAGGAAGTAAATTTGGGTTTCCTTCAATTGTCGTAAACGGATCCTGATAAATAACATACGGATTCAAAGCCTGATATCTTGGTCTTGTTATTCTGCAAACATAAGAAAAATGTCCTTTCCAATCTTCTGAAAAATCAAAATTCAAAAGTACGTTTGGAAAAAAATTACCGTAACTCTTTCCAAATTTCTGAATTCCGTTTGCATTTGTATACAAATCATAGTTTGTTCTTTCTGCCCTGGCTCCTACCGAAAAATTGACTTTTTCGCCCCATGTACTTCCAAAAGTAAAATAGGCTGCTGCGATTTTTTCATTGTATTTAAAATCACTTGAAAGTTCATCATCCAGTTCAAAATTCATATCGTCAGCATTGGCAATTAAAAAATCTGTTCCTGATTTTATGGTGGCGTAACTGTATTTTGCCCCCATTTCGAGTTTGGTATTTTCTTTTATTTTCTTCGAATAATCGGCTTGAGCAGCGACAATATTTATGGTACTTCCCACATTGTTTTTAAGATATTTCTGGATGTTATTTTCATTAACCAAACTGTTCTCTTCAATAAAATCTCTTACCGTTCCGTTGTAATTGGAGTATTGTGTTCCTATAAACAACGATGAACCTTTTGGGTCCGTTATTACATTATAATTCAGGTTTACAAACTGATTCAGCAAAACATCATTTTTTGCAATATCTGTAGCATAAAAACTATTTCCGGTATTATTCGTAATGGAGTTTCTGCTTTCGACCTCGCCGCCCAAATCTTCAATATTTCCGCTGTAAGCTAATGAAACATAACTTTTTTCAGAGAAAGTATACTGCAATCCAAATCCAAAATTGGAATAATTATTAAATTGCCTTCGCCAGTCTGTTGTTAAAACTGATTTCATGTATTCTTCAGGATTTGGGCGCGTTCTTGTGGTGTATAACAATTCTCGGCCTTTGCCTAATTGCAAACCATAATTGGTTATAAAAGAGAATTTCCCTTTTGAATAATTAAAATCAAGAAGTGTGTTTGTGCTTGTTCCTGCAAATTTTGAAACAGTAACATGTTGACTTGCCGAACCCATTATACCACTTTCGATATTTTGTTTGGTAATAATATTGATAACCGCTTTTCCTTCGGCATCATATTTTGAAGACGGATTTGAAATCACTTCAATTTTAGCAATCTGTGAAACCGGAATTGCTGCAAAACGTTCGTAATTAATCAGGATTCCATTTAGGTAAATAATCGCTTCGCCTTTTCCCAGAATGCTGATTTGTCCTTCGGCAACCACAACATTGGGAACGCGGCTCAATAATTCGTTTACAGAACTGCTTGTTGCCAGAACTGTTCCCTTAACATTGACATCGATTGTTCCGTTTGCACCATATTTTAATAATGACGGATTGCTTTTTACCACAACTTCATTTAACTGATTATGATCTTGATCCTTGGGTATAGAATCCGGAGCAGGCACTGATAATGTTGTTTTTTCTATTAGTTTTTCCTCTTCAACATAGGATTTATCCCGATTATTTTTTACAGCTTGTGCTTTTACTTCGATTGATGAAAAAATCAGGCAATAAATAGAAATAACAACAACAATAAGAAATTTCATAAACTTTAAAGATTAGCGGTTTGACTTTATTTGAAACAAAAGTCATCTGAAAATCTGTGAATAAGGTTTTAGAAAGCGAAATCAGGAGTACGGATTTATAAATCAATACTTTGTTTTACGGCTGTAAAGCCTGAATTTGGTAATTTAAAGGTGTGGTTCCGGTATGTTTTTTAAAGGCGGCGAAGAATGTAGATTTAGAATTAAAACCCACATCATAACCAACAGATTCTAATGTTAGTTTATCATTTGAAGTAATAATTTCGCAGGCATTATTGATTCTGAATTCATTTACGAAACTGGTAAAATTCTTTCCTAAATTATTGTTTAAAAACTGCGATAATTGATAACTTTGGATATTTATTTCCTGAGATACATCTTTTAAACTCAAATTCGGATTTTTGTATAATGCTTTTTCGTTCATTATTTTTTCCAGTTTTTGAGACAAAATCAGAGCTTCTTCTTCATTCAATTTTTTGTCTTTTTGAATGTTGAGCAGGAATAAATCATCAGTTCTTGTTCGGTGTAAAAGAACCAAAATTATAAGATATAAAATAAAAGTAAAGGCGAGCGCTCCGGTAATACAGGAAACAAACGGAATTCTGATAAATCCCAAAAAGTAAGATATAAATACTAAAGTAATTCCCAAAAAAATTGTTCCAAACCATCTTTCTGACGGAAATGTATTTTGGTAATTCTGAATTATTTTCTCCAATAATAATCTGATTTCAAAACCTGAAATAAAAATATAAGTAAACCATTGAAGGAAAATAAAAGTCACAAAATAATCATTCCATAAAACGGGATAATTTTGGTACGGAAATACAAAACCAATTATCAAAACAGCAAAGATCCAAATGGCTAAATGCGATTTCCATCTTACCGAAATTGTATTCTGAATTCCTGATTTTAAAGTAAAATATAAAAACGGTCCGATTAACAAACCAACCGAAAGACCAATTTGTAAATAGGTTTTGTGCAGATTATTATTGAAATATACAAAAACGGTAACGGCGATTCTGGTACTTAATGCAAATAAAAGTGCACCGAGAAACAGATTAGAAAAGTATTTTTTCTTAGTAAAAAACAAAAAATACAGACTTAGAATAAATCCGTTGAAAGCTCCCAAAGCGCCAAAAAAGAATAATATTTCTTTACCTAAACTCATATTTAAGTTTGTAATGCCTGAAGCTGATAATTAAGCGGTGTTGTTCCGGTATGTTTTTTAAAGGCAGCGAAGAATGTAGATTTTGAATTAAAACCTACATCGTAACCCACAGATTCTAAAGTTAGTTTATCGCTTGAAGTGATGATTCTGCAAGCTTCGTTTATTCGGAATTCGTTTACGAAACTGGTAAAATTCTTTCCGAGATTGTTGTTTAAAAACTGCGATAATTGATGACTCGAAATATTAATTTCTTTGGATAAATCCTGCAGGTTTAAATTCGGGTTTTTATACAAACTTTTATCGTTCATTATATTTTCCAGTTTTTCGGCAATGATAACCGCTTCTGCAGATTCTATTTTTTTACCCGAAATTTTCTGGGCATTCAGTAAAAACAAATCGTCGGTTCTTTTTCGGTATAAAAGAATAGAAATTATCAGATATAAAATAAACGAAAAAACAACTGCGCCACTTATATAAGTTGCTCCTGAAGCGCCCATAATGGCTAAAAAGTAAAAAAGAAATAATAAAAAATTTCCCAGAAAAAGCATTCCGAACCACATTTCTGATGGTGTCTTTTTTTCTTTTGTATTCGTGATTTTCTTTATAATACTTCTAATTGTAAAGGCTGAAAAAATGATATAAACAAACCATTGAAAGTAAATGATTTTTATAAAATACTCTCTCCAAAGTTCCGGATAATATTCATACGGATATAAAATTCCGGCTACAACAATTATTGTTCCCCAAAACAACAGAATAAATTTCCATGATTTTGGCATTACATTGATTTCTTCAACTGCCGATTTTAGAAAATAATATAAACAAGGGCCAATAAAAAAACAGGCCGTTAACCCAAACTGCAAATACATTTTGGGCAATTCGGGATGAAAATAAACAAATACAGACTTGCCAATCCGGATGCTTAAAGCAAACAAAAGTGCGCCAAGGAAATAATTGGTCAGGTATTTTTTCTTCGTGAAAAAGAAAAAATAAATCCCGAGAATTACTCCGTTGAAAGCTCCCAAAGCACTAAAAAAAAATAAAAGTTCTTTGCCGGTATCCATGTTTTAAATTCGTTTTATACTGAACAAAGCTAAAAAAAAGATTGATGTGTGATGAGAATTCTGCTTCAAATTATAATTAAATATCATATATAAAATAAGCAATTGTGTTCAAAATCAGTTGGTTTCCCAATAAATAAAAGCCTCTCAATTTCTTGATTATATATACTACTTTTGAATTTTTAGAGTTAAAATGTTTATGTTGAAAAAATTACTGTTTTTTGCGGTACTGTTTTGGTATTCCGGGCTTATGGCGCAGGATACGGAATCGCTGTACAAAACAAAAAAAGTAATTGCGGTAAAAGACACAATTCGTCTGGAAAATTTCAGCATAAACTCTAGCTTTTTTGAAATTTTAAACAGTAAAAATGAGCCAATTGATTCGAGTTTTTACAAAATTGATTTTCAAAAAGGAACGCTTCTTTTAAACGAAAAATTCACTTCTGTTTCTGATACTTTAATTGTCAATTATCTCAATTATCCTGATTTTCTAACTAAGGAATATGGACTTTACAAAGACAGCCAAGTGGTAAGCAATGATGTTGGAACTGAAAAATTATACAAAATTGATAATGCCAATGCTAAAAAAGTGACGCCTTTTGATGGTTTAAACACTTCCGGAAGTATTACCCGCGGCGTTACGATTGGAAATAATCAAAGTACGGTTTTAAACTCAAATCTGGATTTGCAGATTACGGGAAAAATCTCAGATAAAGTAAGTTTACGGGCTTCGCTTCAGGATAATAATATTCCGCTTCAGGATGGCGGTTATTCGCAAAAACTCGATCAGTTTGATAATATTTTTATGGAACTTTTTACAGATGACTGGAACATTCGCGCAGGAGATGTTTTTCTGGAGAATCGGAAAACGCAATTCCTGAGTTTCAATAAAAAAGTTCAGGGACTTTCTGCCAGTTTTGATTTTGATACAGAAAAAAGTAAAACGAATGTTTTTGCTTCGGTTTCGTTTGTAAAAGGGCAATATGCCAAAAGTACGTTTACGGGTCAGGAAGGAAATCAGGGTCCTTATAAATTAAAAGGTCAAAATGGCGAATTGTATGTTTTGGTCATTTCTGGTTCTGAGCGTGTTTATGTAAACGGTGTTTTGCTCAAACGAGGCGAAAACAATGATTACGTTATTGATTATAATGCGGGCGAAATTGTTTTTACTTCGCTTTTTCCTATTACTTCTGAAATGAGGATTAATGTTGAATATCAATATTCTGAACGAAATTATAACCGATTAGTTACCTACGCCGGGGCAACAACCGAAAATAAAAGCTGGAGTTTTGGCGGTTATTTGTATTCTGAAAATGATTTGAAAAATCAGCCTTTACAGCAAAATCTTTCTACAGAACAAGTTCAGATTTTAGGTCAGGCGGGCGACGATCCCAATAAAATGACGGCTCCTTCTGCTTATGAAGATAAATATGCCGACAATAAAATATTGTATAAAAAAACGATTGTAAACGGGGTTGAAGTTTATGAATATTCGAATAATTCTGCCGATGTTTTGTACAATGTAAAGTTCAGTCTTGTGGGTAATAATCTTGGGAATTATAGTATTCAGAACACTAATTCTGTCGAAAGAATTTACGAATATGTTTCGCCTGTTGGCGGGATTCCGCAAGGAAATTATGAACCAATTGTGCAGCTGGTTGCGCCTATGAAAATTCAGGTTGCGACTTTTTTAGGAAAATACAATCCTGACGAAAAAACACTTGTTGACTTTGAAATCGCAATGAGCAACAACGATAAAAATTTATTCTCTGGAATTGACGATTCTGACAACGAAGGAATTGCTTTTAAAACGAATATTAAAAAACGTCTTTTTACCAGAGACTGGACTCTGGACGGTTTTGCGAATTATCAATTTGTGCAGAAAGATTTTAGATCAGTCGAGCGTTTGTACAATATTGAGTTTAACCGCGACTGGAATTTGAATTCGACACTTTTAGGAAACCAAAGTTTATTGGTTACGGGCGTAAATTTTGATTTATTTGCAAAGAAAGAAACTTCAAATATTGGTTTGTTTACGTATCAATTTGAGAAATTAGATTTTACCGAAAGTTATTCGGGAGCACGACATACGACAACGGCTTTGTTTAAATTGAAGAAATGGACGATTCAAAATCAGGGCAGTTTTTTAAATTCTGATGCAACGGCTTCAACTTCAAAATTTATCAGAAACCAAACCAGAGCAAAATATCATTTTGGAAAAAACTGGATTGGCGGAAGTTTACAGCTTGAAGACAATCAGGAAAAAGATAAAATCACCAATCAGTTTTCGGCTTTAAGCCAAAGGTTTTCAGAATATGGTGTTTTTGTTGGACGCGGCGACAGTACGAAGGTTTTTGTTGAATTGGGCTATTTACAGCGCAGAAATGATAGTTTGCAAAATGGGCTTTTACAGCATGTAAATAATTCACAAACCTACTTTTTAAAGTCAAAATTAATACAGAATAAAACAACTGATTTAGCGGTTTATGCGAGTTATCGAAATCTTGATTTTACGGATTCTAGCAGAAAAAATGAGCCTTCGTTAAATTCGAGAATTTTGTATAACGACCGATTTTTTAATCAGTTTATGCAGATAGGAACGGCTTATGAAACGAGTTCGGGAACCATTGCGCAACAGGAATTTACCTATGTTGAAGTTCCAACGGGACAAGGTGTTTATACCTGGAACGATTATAACGGAAACGGAATTCAGGAACTGGAAGAATTCGAAATTGCTGCTTTTCCGGATCAGGCGAAATACATTCGAATCTTTTTGCCAAATCAGATTTATATTAAAACAAATCAGAATAAATTTTCACAATCGGTTATTTTGAATCCGCTGCAATGGCAGAATGAAAAGGGTTGGAAGAAATTGCTTTCTTATTTCTATAATCAGACTTCGTTTATTATGGATCGAAAAGTGCGAAGCAACGGCGATCGTTTAGAGCTGAATCCATTTTATTCTTCTGAGGAAAATATTCTGGGTTTAAACTCCAGTTTTAGAAATAGCTTATTTTACAATCGCGGTAAGCAAAAACATTCTGTTACGTATTCTTACCTTACTAATAATGGTAAAAATTTACTTTCTATTGGTTCACAAAATGTCAAAAACAGTTCACATCAATTGCAGTATACGCATTTGTACCAAAAAAGCTGGTTGTTTAATTTGTTTACCAAAACGATAAAAACAGATTTGATTTCGGAGGATTTTGTCGAAAAGAATTATGATTTAAAAGGCTATCAGGTCGCGCCAAAAATCAGTTATTTGTTTTCTAAAAATACGAGTCTGGATTTCTTTTATGAGTTTCAGAACAAAGAAAACAAAATTGGAAATCAGGAGAGTTTAGTCCAAAACCGACTTGGAACTTCTTTTTCTTTTGCGGGCGAAAAGAAGGTAACAGTAAATGGTGAGTTTTCTTTTTATGAAAATAAGTTTACGGGAAATGAGTTTTCATCTGTTGGTTTTCAAATGCTGGAAGGATTGCAGGCGGGGCAGAATTTAGTCTGGAAATTGCTTTTGCAGAAAAACATTACTTCTTTTTTAGATGTTAATTTAAACTATCAGGGGCGTAAAAGCGAGACTGGAAATACGATACATACAGGAAATGTTCAGCTTCGCGCATATTTTTAGTGTTTAACAAAAACATAAGAATTAATTGCTTAATTTTATGTGAATTTATAAAATATAACCAAGATGAAAAAATTATTATTACTTTGTTTTTTAGTAGTTTTATCTACTAATTTCTACGCCCAAGACACTAAAGACACTAAGGCGAAAACTGAAGCCAAAGCTAAAAAAGCAAAATCTGATGCTGACAAAGCAAAAGCCGATGCTAAAAAAGAATCTGCTAAAGCTAAAAAAGAAGCATCAAAAGCTAGTGACGCATCTGCGAAAGCGGAAAAAGATGCTGTAGCCAAAACTAAATCAGCGGCAGACAAAGAAGCTGCAAAAGCTAAAAAGGAAGCAGCAAGTGCAAAATCTGATGCAGCTAAAGCAAAAAAAGCTTCTGATAAAGCTGAAGGTGCAAAAGCTGACGCTAAAAAAGCAAAAGCCGATGCTGACGCAGCAAGTAAATCTGCTAAGAAAGATGCCGCTGCAGCTAAAAAATCAGCTACAAAAACTGTAAAAGAAACCAACGAAAAAGCTCCAAAAACACCGGACAAGGTTACTGGAGAGTACAATGGTAAAAAAGTATACACTGGGCCAAAAGGCGGAAAATACTATATTAACAAAAACGGAAATAAAACTTATATTCAGGATTAAGGAAAGATACTAAGATGCTGAGTTGCTAAGGTACTGAGATATTAAAGTACAATATTTTGAAGCCGAACTTACGTTCGGCTTTTTTATTTGCTGAGAAAAAACTTAGAACCTTAGTATCTCAGTACCTTAGCATCTTAACATATAAGTAACTTTGTTTTTTGTATTGGTGTATTTTCTTCTTCTTTTTAACGAAAAACAAAGCCTGAGGATGCCTGTAGAGTTAATAATTTAGTAATGTGTGCGAAATAACATAAAAAACATATTTATCTATCTTCGTTTTTTAAAAGCGTTAAAAACTATGAGCATTGATTATTCTGCTAACAAAACTATATTAGTTGCTCCATTAAATTGGGGACTTGGACATGCAACGAGATGTATTCCTATAATTAAGGCGCTTCAAGAAAATAATTATATTCCGATTATTGCTTCTGACGGTGTTGCGCTGGCTTTATTACGAAAGGAATTTCCATACATTCAAACTCTGGAGCTGCCTTCTTATCATATTGAATATGCTAAGAATGGTAAAAACTTTAAATGGAAGCTGATTAAAAATCTTCCGAAAATGATTACGGCCATTTTAGATGAAAAGAAAATGGTGAACGGCTGGATTAAAAAACATGGTATTGACGGAATTATTTCTGATAATCGATTGGGTGTTTTCAGCAAAAAAGTGCCTTCTGTTTTTATGACGCATCAATTGAATGTGATGACGGGAAACACGACCTGGTTTACGAGTAAATGTCATCAGCATTTTATAAAAAAATATACCGAATGCTGGGTTCCAGATTCTAATGATAAAGTGAATCTTACGGGAGACTTGGGACATCTTAAAACAGATGAACTGAACCTGCGATATATTGGCCCTTTGAGCAGAATGAAGAAAAAGGAAACGCCAAAGATTTATGACTTGATGATTATTTTATCAGGGCCTGAACCTCAACGTACTTTTCTGGATGAAAAACTGCAAAAAGAAGCTGCAAAATTTAATGGCAAAGTTGTTTTTGTACAGGGAATTGTGGAGAAAACCCAGGAAAAATGGGAAGCAGGAAATGTTACTTATTATAATTTTATGAACTCAAAACAGTTAGAGCAGACTTTTAACGAAAGTGAATTTGTGCTTTGCCGTTCTGGTTATACCACAGTTATGGATTTGGCTAAATTAGGTATGAAAGCTTTTTTTATTCCTACGCCGGGACAGTATGAACAGGAATATCTGGCGGTAAAACTTCAGGAAGAAAATCTTGTACCGTATGCAATGCAAGACGACTTTACGATTGAAGATTTATCAAAGGTAAAGTCGTTTAAAGGTTTGTCTCAATTTAAAAATGAAATAGACTGGGACTTATTATTTAGTGTTTTTGAAGATCATTTATAAAAAATAAAAATCTGTGTCAATCTGCGATTTTGCAAAAGCAAATCCGTTTAATCTGTGTCTAATTTTCGACGCAGATTAAACGGATTCACTATCGTGAAAACGCGGATTGACACGGATTTTATTTTTTAGAAGTTGAACTGCGCTTGTAATCGCAATACATTCCCTTGTTGTCTGTTTATTGGAAGCGCACTGTCTTCAAAAGTTCTGTCGGCGATTACGTATTCTGCCGTTAGTTCAAAAGCTTTAATTGGCTGCCATTCGACACCAAATTCGTAATCTCTTACGACATAACTTCTGGCATCTTTTTCGTATTTTTTTCCTCCGTCATAATATTGAAATTTGGCAAAAGGATAAATATGCTGTTTTTTGATGTCCCATTTATAGTTTAATAAAACATAACCTCCGTTTAAATCGGTTTCATCAACGTGATTGGTTAACGTATTATAACGCGGGCCTCTTCCTATATTATATTCTGTCTGGATTCCGAATGGTTTTGGATATAAAACAAAAGTTGCCCCAAGTCTTTGGTCTTTCACATATTGCGGATCATCAACACTTACTCCATTAGAAATTTCTCCGGTAAAAGCCCATTTTCCTGTGTAAGCCTGAATTCCAGCTTCGATAATCTGATTTCCAATTACGAATGGATAGGTTACTCTGGCCACCACATTTAAATCTCTGTTTCCGTCTATTTTATTAGCAATTTGTCCATTATAAACTCCTAAAGCAAATACACCAAAATCACCAGAACCTTTATATCCGTCTTTAACCAGCATGGCAAAACGCTCTCTAATTTCGGCCGGTGCCCAGTAAAAGAAGATTCCTAAATCACGCTCATTTGCTATTGAACTGTTGATAGCATCAGCACGATCCAGTGTTAAACGCTGCGAACTTGACTGCATGTTTTCAAATCCGTATGGAATTTTACTCTGTCCAACACGAACGCGGTATTCTTTTTTCTTATCAAAAGAAAGGTCAAAATATAAATCTCTAATTTGAACGAAATTCTGAATTCCAGTTACAGGCGAACTGGCAAAATCGGGTTGAAAATAGAAAAATACATTTGGATGAACTTGTCCTGAAAACACTAAACGGGCACGGCGAATAAAAAGTCCGTTGTTTGCTTTTGCGTCTGGAGCGGTTGAAGTTGTTCCCCAGGATTTATCACATTGCTCGCAGGAAACTTTATCATTTGTAGAAAAAAGTCCGTTGTATCTAATTTGGGCATAACCTCTTAAAGAAATTCTGTCGTACCAGTGTTCTTCAACTCCTCCTCCGGATTTAGTTTCCGGAAGCTTTGCTTTGTTGATGGAATCTAAAATACGAAGTACTTCATTTTTTACTTCTTGTTTGTTTATTTCCTGTTTGTTTATTTCCTGCGCATTTGCAGCACAAGTAATCAGCATTAAAACGGCTAATATTTTTCTTTTTATCATTAGTTCTTTAATTCCCTTAATTTCAGGATGCAAAGATGGATCACCTATGTTAAGAAATCATTAACCAGATGTTACTATAATAAAAATTTAATGTTATCGACTAAAATCGTATGTTTATTTATTGTTAAAACCCTTGTTTTAGGGCTTTCAGCAAAAATGAACTTACAATTTTTTAACGTCGGCTTTTTGTATTTTAAATGCTTTTTCAAGCGTAAAAGAGAATTCTGAACCAATTCCGAACTCACTTTCTACATAAACTTTCTCTTTATGTGCTTCAATAATGTGCTTTACAATGGCTAAACCTAAACCAGAACCCCCTTCAGAACGTGTTCCGCTTTTGTCAACCCGGTAAAAACGTTCAAAAAGTCTTGGAATGTTTTGTTTTTCAACTCCTTCTCCATTATCACTTATACGAATTAAGACTTTTTTCTTGGTTAGGTTTACAACTCCCACTTCGGTCAAACCGCCTTCTTTTCCATATTTAATGGAGTTGACAATCAGGTTTTCTAAAACCTGCTGAATTCTGTCCTGATCTCCGCGAATAATTACCGACTGTACATTTTTACTTTCAAAAGCCAGTTTGATTTTCTTTTTATCGGCTTTCATTTCCAATAAATCAAAAACATTCTGAATCAGTTCAACGATATCAAAATCAGTCATATTCAAATCTAAATCACCAGACTCTAGTTTGGTAATCATATCTAAATCTTCAACTATATATATAAGACGTTCTACTCCTTTTTCAGCACGTTTTAAATATTTTTTTCTGATGTGTTTATCGTCCATTGCACCATCGAGCAAAGTTGAAACATATCCCTGAACGGTAAATAATGGTGTTTTTAATTCATGCGAAACATTACCCAGAAATTCCCTGCGGTATTGTTCACGAATTTCGAGCATTTCGATTTCGAGTTTTTTATCGGTTGCAAACTTTTTCACTTCGCGCGAAAGCGTTTCCATATCGGTTGTTATGGGCTGGTTAATTAGAGTTGTGGATTCTAATAATGAAACCTCATCGTATATTTTCTTTACTCTTCGATAAATAAAACGTTCTACACGATATTGTAAAACCAAAAAGGAGAATATATAAATGGATATTATGAAAATAATTCCAAATGCAATTTGGTGTTTTAATTGATTTTTATACAATAACGACATCAAAATCAGTACAAATCCTGTCGAGAAAAGACTGATATACAATGCCGATTTTATAGCAAATTTGTATGTTTTTTTAAAATTGATTTTCATTGATATATTTAAAATATAAAACCATTAGGAGCTTATTCTTTTCACCATAAGTTATATAAGTTCATTTAAAAATAAGCTTATTTGTTTGGATTACAAAACAATGTAAAAAAGTAAATCTTTGCCAAAGTTCAGAACTTTGACAAAGATAATTTTAATACAAAAGTATGTACACTATAATTTAAATGAACTTATATAACTTATATGGTTCAAATTTATATAGAATTTTTAAACTTCAAATTTATACCCAACACCTTTTATGGTTTTAAAAAGGTCTTCTCCTATTTTTTCACGCAGTTTTCTGATGTGAACATCGATTGTTCTTCCTCCTACTACAACTTCATTTCCCCAAACTTTATCAAGGATTTCATCTCTTTTAAAAACTTTTCCTGGTTTTGAAGCTAATAAATAAAATAATTCGAATTCTTTTCTTGGTAAAGCAATTTCGACATTGCCTTTTATGATTTTATATTCTTCGCGGTTAATCTCGATTCCGCCAACATTTATAGTATCTGTAACGACTTCTTGTTCTTTTAACCTTCTTAACAAAGCCTTTACTTTAGATACTAATAATTTTGGCTTGATTGGCTTTGTAATATAGTCGTCAGCACCTGCGTCAAAACCAGCTACTTGCGAATAATCTTCGCTTCTTGCCGTAAGGAATGTTATGATAACATTATTTAACTCAGGAATTTTTCTGATGTGCTCACAAGCTTCCATCCCGTCCATTTCTGCCATCATCACGTCCATGATAATTAATTCCGGCAATTCTTTCTGAGCCTTTGCTATAGCGTCTTTTCCATTAGAAGCTGTAACAATCTGGTAGCCTTCCTGAGCGAGGTTATAGCCAACGATTTCTAAAATGTCCGGTTCGTCGTCAACTAATAAAATCTTAGTTTGTGTTTTTTTCATAAATAGCAAAAATTGAGATTTTTACATCAAATATTCTTAATTATTTATTCGATGTTTTTTATTTCACAGCGTAAATATACTAACAAATGAACGGTTAAAAATTGGTGTTAACCGTAATTTAATCTCATAACAATTTCATAATCTTAACAACACAAAAACATAACAAGTCCGTAACATGAACTTTACAGGGCGGTTCTTTCTTTGCACAAAAATAAATTAAACACAACACACAAATGAAATTCAATTTAAGATTTCTATTTATTGCATTATTTATCTGTACGATTTCGATCGCGCAAAACAAAGGTACGATTTCTGGAGTTCTGACTGACAAAGAATCGAACAATGCAGCGTTACCTTTTGCTAATGTTTTAATTAAAGGTACAAATATTAGCGTTAATACTGACATTGACGGAAAATATTCGTTGAATGTAAATCCTGGAAACTACACTATTATTTTTAGTTTTGTAGGATATGAAACTAAAGAAGCTCCGGTTACTGTAAAAGCAGGTGAAACTGTAGTTATAAATCAAATACTTTCTTCTGGAAGTTTTACTCTTAAAGATGTTGTTGTAAAATCTACAGCAAACAAAGAAAAAGAAACTGCTCTTTTATTAGACCAAAAAAATGCTGTTGTTATCAAACAAAGTATTGGTGCACAGGAAATGTCCAGAAAAGGTGTAAGCGACGTTGAAGAAGGTTTAACAAAAGTAACAGGAATTACAAAAGTAGGATCAAGAGGTATATTTGTTCGTGGTCTGGAAGATCGTTACAACAACTTATTGATCAATGATCTTGCTGTTCCGTCAAACAGCCCTTTTTCAAAAATTGTTCCTCTTGATTTGTTTCCAACAAACATTGTAGGTGTTATTGATGTATACAAAACATTTAACCCAAATATTTATGGAGATTTTGCTGGTGGAACTTTTAACATTCAAACTTCAAAGGTTTCTAAAAACATTACCAAAATAAATATTGGTGCAGGATATACTACTGGAAACAGTTTTAAAGATTTCTTGCTTTCTGCTGATGCAGATTCTGCTGCAGGATTTTTTGGGTTTAACGGAAAAGACAGAGAGCTGCCAAGCTTTTTAGGTGAAACTGCCGGCAGAACAACTTTTACACAAGATCAGGCATTAAACTCTGTAAGCAATGATAAAGGTTTTAATGTAAGTAAAACAAAAAGTCCATTAAACTCTAGTTTCAATTTTCTTCATGCAGAAAAATTTGACTTAAACAATGATCGTAACATTTCATACTTATTGTCTCTTAATTTCGACAATAGTTATGCTGTTAGAGAAGGTGTAAGCAGAACGCTTCAAACTCTTGGTGATAAATACAATAATGATTTTGTTAATACTGAATACCGTTTAAAAACTAGTACATCTGCATTAGTTGGAGTAAATTATACTACTGAAAGATTTAAGTTAGCTTTTAATACTTTGTATTTAAAAACAACATTAAACTCAATTTTAGACCAATACGGTGTTTTAAGCAACAATGGAGTTAAAAACAACTTTATCCGTACTAACCAATTGGATAAAACAGATTATTTAAATGCTCAATTATTAGGAGAATATAGTTTGACAGAAGATAAAAACCAAACTTTAAAAGGTGGTGTATCTTATGCAAATACAAAATACGGACAACCTGATAGAAAATTTTTCTCAGGAACTCAGGAAAGTGAAAATCAAATTAACACTTCTTACGGTGGTAACAACTTCTTACGTCAGTATTTAGATGTAGATGGAAATGTATTTGTTTCTGGATTATTAGAATACAACTTGAAATTTGGAAAAGATGGAAAACAAAACAAATTGACAGTTGGTTATAACGGAAATGTTTCTAAAATGGAATCTTCTTATCGATTTGTTGCTAGTAATGGCGGAACTTTTACATCAACAGATATAAACAATATTGATACCAAAATTACAAATGACATTAACAGCAATGCCGTTTTCTTTAACGAAAGTTCGAACACTACTTACAAAGTAAAATTGAATGAAAGTGCAAATGCCGGATACGCAAACTTATTCTTGAAATTTGCAGAGAAATTTGAACTTAATGGAGGTGTAAGAGTTGAAAGTACTATTAAAGAAACATACTACAGAACTTTAGGTTCTTTTGATGATCCTTTCAAATTAAAAAAATACAACAACCTTTATGTTTTACCATCGTTAAACCTGAAGTATCTTTTAAACGATACATCAAACATTCGTTTTGCAGCAAGTAAAACTTATACAAAACCGGTTGTAATGGAATCTTTCCCAATATCATACATCAATGCAGATAATACTTCGACTCAAGGAAACTCTTTATTGAAAAATAGTGATAACTATAATGTTGATTTAAAGTACGAAGTTTTCCCAACTGCTAAAGAAATGTTGACTTTTGGAGTATTCGGAAAATATATTGACAATCCTATCGAAAGAACTTTTATTGCTAATGCAACATCTGGAACTGTAACTACATTTTTAAATTCAGATAACGCAACATTATTTGGAGCTGAAGTTGAATTTTTATTAGGGTTAAACAGAATAAGTGAAAGCTTACAGCATTTCTCTTTTGGATTAAATGCTTCTGTTATGTCTACAAAAGTAAATGTTGCAAAAACTTACGAATCTCAGGACGAAGACGGTTTGGTTACGGTTAAAAATTCAATCGAAACACACCAGACAAGATCTTTACAAGGTGCATCAGACTGGTTAATTAATTCTGATTTGAAGTATGAATTCAATTTAGCTAAAGACTGGACAAACACAATGTCACTTGTTTATGGTGTATTCGGAAAAAGAATTTACGCAGTAGGTACAAACGGTCAGGACAATACTTATGAATTACCTGTGTCGCAATTGGACTTTGTTTGGGGAAGTAAAATTTCAGAACACTTTGATGTAAAATTCACAGCTGATAACTTATTAAACCCAGTAAGAAAATTAGAGTTTGGAAACAACGGAACTGTAAAAGTTGACGAACCATCTTTATTAGCTAACAGTTATAAAAGAGGTGTTGGTTTTTCTGTAAAATTAGGATACACGTTTTAATACGCAACATATCGCAAATAAAAGGCTTCAGATATCTGGAGCCTTTTTATTTTAAAAGACAAATCAAAAACCCTGCTTAACATTCCCTTCACATTTTAATTAATTTTTGGTAACCGTAATGTAATGTTCAGGTAACGCCTTAAAGAGATTAACCAATTAATTTTGGCATTATAAAAACGAAATAATACAACACACAAATTATGAAAACTAAATTTTTTGCTTTAGCCCTTGCTACAAGTTTATTTTTAAATTCTTGCTCTAGTAGTGACGATCCTACTCCTGTTACTCCGCCTGCAACTGGAGAAATTACAGGTCCAATATCTGCTAACAAAACTTTTGCTTACGGTAACTACACTTTAAAAGGAATTGTAAAAATTAATTCTGGTGTAACTGTAACTTTTGATGCAGGATCTACAATCACTATAGACAAAGCTACTGGAGATAATGCTTTAGTTGTTTTAAACGGTGGAAAATTAATCATCAACGGAACTGCTGACAAACCAGTTGTATTTACAGAAAAATCTAAACTTCCAGGTTCTTGGGGAGGAATCATCATGTACGGTGATGCTCCTGCAAAAGTTGCTGGTGGAGGAACTTCTTCAACTTCAGAAGATGGAAACAATATTTCTTACGGAGGAACTAATGCAACTCACAATGGTGGTTCATTAAACTATGTAAGAGTTGAATATGCTGGATCTAAATTAGCTGATGGTCAAAAAGAAAACAATGCTTTTACTTTTTACTCAGTAGGATCAGGAACAACTTTAGATCACTTAGTAGCTTACAAAGGTGCTGATGACGGATTCGAATTCTTCGGAGGAACTGTAAGTATGACAAACGCTATCTCTTTCGGAAACTATGATGATGCATTCGACTGGCAAGATGGATGGCAAGGTACTGCTAATACAAACTGGTATGCTTACCAAACAGGAAAAGGAAACTACGGAATGGAAATCGAAGCTTCTGCAAATGACAATGCTTTCGGACCAAAAGTTACTAACATTACTTTAAAAAGAGAAGCTGGAAACGTTCCTGAAGTTGGAGATAACCAAGTTGATGCTTTCCAATTCAAAAGAGAAGGTAACGGAGAATACAGCAACATTATTGTTGATGGTTACGGAAACTTTACAACTGGAACTACAACTTACAAAGGTAGCGTAGTAAGTATCTTAGATGCTGCAACAAATACACACCAGGTAAACACTGGAAAAATCAAAGTTTTAAATGTTAAAATTAGCAATACTACAAACGTAATCCCTGTTGCTGGTGTTGATACATTTACAGTTTCTTTCCCAGCTGGAACTTTTACAACAAGTACTACAGCTACTGGAGCTTCATTGACTACAGGAAACTGGGCTACAGTTGACGGAACAAACTTGATCAAATAAGACATACCGCATAAAATTGTTAAAAACATCCTAAATTATTAGGATGTTTTTTTTTGGCGTAGTTTTTGTAATTTTTTTTGTATATTTACTTACACAAACAAATGCGATGGCAAAAAACTACTTTTATATTACATTCTTATTGGCTTTTTTCTTTACTGTAAGTGTCTCGGCACAAGACAGTAAGCAATTACCAAAAACTCAAGACGCTACGGGTATTGAGGGACTAAGCTTGTACCCTAACCCAGTTACCAGCGGAAGAGTATATATTTCTTCTAAAAATGATCTGGAGAAAGAAATAATCGTTTTTGATATATTAGGAAAAAAAGTACTGCAGACGCATTTAGCTTCCAGAGAACTTAGTGTTGCAGATTTAGTTCCAGGCGTTTATATCATAAAAATAAGCGAGCAAAATTCCTCCTCAACCCGAAAATTAATTATCCGATAAAATAAAAAAAGCTCCTTTTTGGGAGCTTTTTTCGTTTTCAGTCCCAGTCGCAGTTTTCAGTTTTACGAAACGCTGAAAACTGCGACTGAAAACTGCGACTGAAAACCGAAAAACAATATCTTTGCACAAAAAAAGTTTTGATTACAGCCAGCGATATATTTACGATTTCAAGCCATAAACAATTTGAAAAAACAGCATTAAAAGTGTTTCGCTTTCAATACGCTAATAACGCCGTATATCGTGATTTTTGTGATTTTTTAAAGACAGATGCTCAGCAGGTAAAATCATTACAGCAAATTCCTTTTTTACCCATTCAATTTTTCAAAAGCCACGATGTGGTTTCTAACGAAAATCCTGCTCAGGTAACTTTTACCAGCAGCGGTACAACCGGAATGATTACCAGCCGACATTTAGTGACCGATGTTTCCCTATATGAGGAAAGTTACCGCAAGGGATTTTCACAATTTTACGGCAATATTGAAGATTATGTTGTTTTAGCCCTTTTGCCGTCTTATTTAGAGCGTGAGGGATCTTCGCTTATTTATATGGTCGACGACTTGATAAACTTATCCAATCAGCCCGAAAGCGGCTTTTATTTACACAATCACGACGACTTAATTAAAAAGCTGACTGAATTAGACCAAGCAGGTCAAAATGTAATTTTAATTGGCGTTACATACGCCTTATTAGATTTAATCGAAAAACATCAATTCAACCTTCAAAATACCATTATTATGGAAACCGGAGGAATGAAAGGAAAACGCAAGGAAATGATTCGTGAAGAACTTCACGAAATACTTTGTAAAGGTTTTGGTGTTTCTTCTATTCATTCAGAATATGGAATGACAGAACTTTTAGCACAGGCTTATTCTCTTGGCGAAGGTGTTTTTGAATGTCCGTCATGGATGCACATTTTAGTTCGTGATCCCGAAGATGCTCTCACTTACGTAAACGACGGAAAAACCGGAGGAATAAACGTAATTGACTTAGCTAATATCAATTCCTGTTCTTTTATTGCAACGCAGGATTTAGGCAAAAAAAATCCCAACAACTCTTTTGAAGTATTGGGACGTTTTGATAATTCTGATATTCGCGGTTGTAACTTAATGGTTTTGTAAAAGTTTAATTGTTGATTTGTTTAAACGGTTAACCAATCAACGATTAATCAATTAACAATAAATTAATTTTCTTCTATTAAACCTATACTTTCTATTCCTTCTTTTTTAGATAATTCTCTTTCTTTTTCGCCTTTACTTTCTAAATATTTATAAACACCATAACAGCCTAAACCTCCTAAAAGCGCAAAAAAGAAATCTAAACCAGAATTATAGCTACTTTCATCATCCATCGCATCAAGTCCATTTAGAACTCCAATCGCAATTACATACACAATAGCAGACAAAAAAGTAATTCCGTAATATGATCCTAATCCGATAAAGAAATACTTCCATTTGTTCTTATCATATTCAATTGCCAAATTGCTAAACGCTTTCCAAATCCAATAAATAAATATAAAACCGATCATAAATTTTGTTTTTAGAGGATAAACATACTAAAAATATTATTCGATTTAAAAAAAATACTATCTACCAACGAAACATTAAGGAATGATTTTTAAAATAAAAAAATCCCAACAGCTCTTTCAAACTATTGGGATTTATATAATATGTTCTAACTTTCAGAAATCGATTAAACAATTAACCGATTAAACACTTAAATCACTCTAATTACGAAATAATTTTTCTTTCCACTTTGTAATAACACAAACTGATTGTTAATCAAATCATTTGTACTTAAAACAAAATCTTCTTTAATTTTTTCTCTGTTTACAGAAATAGAATTCGCTGTTAAAGCTCTTCTTGCTTCTCCGTTTGATTTAAAGAAACCTGTTTTTTCGTTTAAAACTGAAATAATATCTAATCCGTTTTCTAAATCTGCTTTTGCAATTTCAGCTTGAGGAACTCCGTCAAAAACTTCTAAAAAAGTTGCTTCATCTAATTGTTTTAAATCTTCGGCAGTCGAATTTCCAAATAAAATATTCGAAGCCTGAATTGCTTTTTCTAATTCTTCTTTACTGTGAACAAAAATCGTGATTTCTTCCGCCAATTTCTTTTGTAAAATTCTTAAATGCGGTGCAGCCTGATGTTCTGCAATTAAACCATCAATAGTTTCTTTATCTAAGAAAGTAAAGATTTTAATGTATTTCTCTGCATCAACATCTGTTGCATTTACCCAAAATTGGTAAAATTTGTAAACAGAAGTTTTATCAGCATCTAACCAAACATTTCCACCTTCAGATTTACCAAATTTAGATCCGTCTGCTTTTGTGATTAATGGCGTTGTCAATGCAAAAGCTTTTGCACTTTCTCCGCCCATTCTGCGTACTAATTCTGTACCCGTGGTAATATTTCCCCATTGGTCAGAACCTCCCATTTGCAAAAGGCAGTTATTGTTTTTATATAAATGATAAAAATCGTATCCCTGAATTAATTGATAAGTAAACTCTGTGAAAGACATTCCTTCACCTTCTCCGTTAATTCTCTTTTTAACAGAATCCTTCGCCATCATATAATTTACCGTAATACGTTTTCCAACTTCACGGGCAAAATCAATAAACGAGAATTCTTTCATCCAGTCATAGTTATTAACCATAATTGGAGCGTTTGCTTCTTTTGAATTAAAGTCTAAGAAACGAGACAGAACACTTTTGATTCCGGCAACGTTTTTAGCCAAAGTTTCTTCGTTCAACAAATTTCTTTCGTCAGATTTTCCAGAAGGATCACCAATCATTCCTGTCGCGCCACCCACAAGAGCGATTGGCTGATGACCAAAATTCTTTAAATGAACCAATAAAATAATCTGAACCATACTGCCAATATGCAGCGAATCTGCCGTTGGATCAAAACCAATATATGCCGCCGTTACCTCTTTTAGCAATTGTTCTTCCGTTCCTGGCATGCTATCATGGTATAAACCGCGCCACTTTAATTCTTCAACTAGATTCTTCATTTTTAAAATATTTTGCGCAAATATAAGGATTGTCATCTGCAATATCAAAAAACCTTCTGCCGCAAAGACACTAAGACACAAAGAGAACACTATTTTTCTCAATAAATCAAAAAGTAACCATTAAAAAAACTTAGCGTCTTTGTGCCTTTGTGGCAAAATCGGTATATTTACAAAATGGTATTAGTAACTGGCGGAACAGGTTTAGTGGGTTCACATTTATTGCTTCATTTAATTGAAAATGGAGAAAATGTTCGGGCTATTTACCGAACCGAAAGCAATATTCAAAAAACAAAATCGGTTTTTGAATTCTATAAAAAAGCTGATTTATTTGAAAAAATAGAATGGCTTGAAGCCGATATTTTAGACGTTCCTTCTCTGGAAATTGCTTTTAATGATATTAATTACGTTTACCATTGCGCTGCCTTTATTTCTTTTGATCCCACAGATGAAGAAATACTCCGAAAAACCAATATTGAAGGAACAGCCAATATGGTTAATTTTTCTCTTGCCAGAGGAATAAAAAAATTCTGTTTTGTGAGTTCTATTGCCGCTCTTGGCGATTTAGCCCCGCATGAAACTTATATTACCGAAGAAACCGACTGGAATCCGGAAAAACCGCACAGCGATTACGCTATTTCTAAATATGGCGCCGAAATGGAAGTCTGGCGTGCGCATCAGGAAGGTTTAGATGTAATTATAGTAAATCCGGGCGTTATTTTAGGTCCAATTCCTAAAACAAAAAGCAAACAGCAGGGAAGTGCAGAATTGTATGTAAAAGTCGCAAACGGACTTCCTTTTTATACCCTCGGAAGCACTGGTTTTATTTCGATTGATGATGTTGTAAAAACAATGTATCAGTTAATGAAAAGCGATATCAAAAATGAGCGCTTTACTTTAATTACAGATAATGTTGTTTTTAAAGATATCCTAGAGACCATTGCCGATGTTTTAAAAGTCAAAAAACCGCATCTTCATGCAAAACCTTTTTTAATGAATTTGCTTTGGATTGCCGATGGAATATTTTCGACTTTATTTTTTCAAAAAAGAACTATTACAAAAGCGACTGCAAAAGCATCTTATTCTAAAAATCTGTATTCTAATGAAAAAATAAAAACCGCTCTTGGAACGGTTTTTTTAGATGTACATCAATACATAAAAGACATTTCAAAACTATAAACCTTATCTTCTAGGTGGTTTTTTCATTTGTCGTCTTATCGAATCGAGGTTTATTTGTTGTTTTGAACTTTTTTTGATTGAATCCTTTGGAGTTTTTGAAGTTTCCTTAAGTTTCTTTTTAGCTTCTTTCGCTGCTTTTTTATTTTCAATAGTAACAAGAGAATCTGCAGCTCTCTCGGCTACTTTTAATCGTTTGCCCACTTCATCAAACATATCTTTGTAGTTCTCATAATCTGCGGCATAATACATATTATTTTGAGCAAACTGAAGACTGTCCACTTTGTATTTTTTTAAAATGAATTTCGTTGGGCTGGTTTCTGTAGAATCTAACAATTCCTGATGCTGGTATTTCATTGCTTCCAGAAGAGACAAATCATACATAATATCAATCATTTTATCTTTCTCAATAAGTTTTGCAGGCTGTTTTACAACGTCCTTTTTACAACTTACAGAAAGAAACAAAACCAATAGCATTACTAAACAATTCTTCATTTCAGCTTTTTATCTATCAAACAATAATCGTTTTCCGGCACGGATATCTTTTACTTTAAAGTTATTGTAAACTAATTCCCCGTTTACAAAAGTATGTGTAATTCTAGATTTAAAAGTATAATTTTCAAAAGGCGACCATCCGCATTTTGCAAGGATATTTTCTGGCTTTACACTCCACGGTAAACTTGGGTTTACAATTACTAAATCGGCAAAATAACCTTCTTTAACAAAACCTCTTTTTTCGATTTTGAAAATCTTAGCCGGATTGTGGCACATTTTCTCCACGATTTTCTCCACGGTGATTTTTCCCTGATGATGTGCTTCGAACATTGCCACAACTGCATGCTGCACAAGTGGACCTCCGGAAGGTGCTTTTAAATATGATTGTAATTTTTCTTCTTTAGTATGCGGCGCGTGATCTGTTGCAATAACATCAATTCGGCCGTCATTTAAAGCTTTCCAAAGTTCAGCTCTGTCATGTTCTGTTTTTACAGCAGGATTCCATTTGATGAAATTTCCTTTTGTTTTGTAATCTTCATCAGTAAACCAAAGATGATGTACACAAACCTCAGCCGTAATTTTTTTATCTTCTAATGGAATTTTATTGGTAAACAATTCCATTTCTTTTGCTGTAGAAAGGTGAAAAATATGAAGCCTTGCTCCCGTTTTTTTCGCCAAAGCCACCGCTTTTGAAGACGAAAGATAACAAGCCTCGGCACTTCTGATTAAATTGTGCGCCGTTACCGGAATATCTTCACCATATTTTTCTTTGAATTCTGCTAAATTGTTCTGGATAGTAGTTTCATCTTCGCAATGCACAGCAATTAACATTGGTGTGCTTGAAAAGATTTTTTCTAAAGTTTCTTCCTTGTCAACCAGCATATTTCCTGTTGAAGAACCTAAGAAAATCTTGATTCCGGCAACATTTTTTGGATTTGTTTTTAAAACTTCTTCCAGATTATCATTCGTTGCTCCCATCATAAACGAATAATTCGCAAATGATTTCTCGGCAGCAATTTGGTATTTATCTTCTAAAATTTCCTGAGTAACGGCATTTGGAACCGTATTTGGCTGTTCGATGAAAGAAGTAATTCCTCCCGCAATCGCAGCTCTCGATTCTGATTCGATATCACCTTTATGCGTTAATCCCGGCTCTCTAAAATGCACCTGATCATCAATTGCACCCGGCATTAAATAACTTCCTTCGGCATCAATTACAATACAGTCTGATGTTTTTAAACTGATGCTGTCTGCAACCTCAACAATTAAATCATTTTCGATCAAAACATCTCCGTCAAAAATAGATCCTTCGTTTACAATTTTGGCATTTTTTATTAAAATCCTATTCATGTTTCTATCTTATAATGTATTGACTAATTTTTTTAAGCGAAGAGAAATCACACCCAGAATTGCTTCCTTAATAATAGCGTTACTCATTTTTGAAACTCCTTTTGTTCTGTCTGTAAAAATAATAGGTACTTCTTTTATTTCAAATTTAGCACAATAAGTTCTGTACTTCATTTCGATTTGAAACGCATATCCAACAAACTTTATTTTGTTTAGATTAATTTTCTCTAAAACTTCTCTTTTATAACAAACAAAACCGGCAGTTGCATCGTGAATTTTCATTCCGGTAATAAATTTCACATAAACTGATGCAAAATAAGACATTAAAACTCGGCTTAAAGGCCAGTTTACCACATTTACACCTGTAACATAACGGGATCCAATAGCTAAATCTGCACCTCCGAAGTGGCAGGCATCGTATAATTTTTCAAGATCATTTGGGTTATGCGAAAAATCGGCATCCATTTCAAAAATAAAATCATATTTATGTTCTAATGACCATTTAAAACCATGAACATAAGCGGTTCCTAAACCGGCTTTTTTAGCTCTTTTTTCAAGAAATAATCTTCCCGGATATTCTTCCTGCAATGCAATAACTTTATCGGCGGTATGGTCCGGCGAATTATCGTCGATTATTAGCAGGTGAAAAGATTTATGCTGCGAAAGTACAGCTCTCACTATACTTTCTATGTTTTCAATTTCGTTATAAGTAGGGATTATGACAATACTATCACTCATTTTTTTCTCGGTAATTTCACCGCAAAAGTAAACTTTTTATAGCATTTGGTTCATAATAAATACATAATAAAACTATTGATACAAAAAATTACTAATTTTGTCACGCTATGATTGAACACCTTCATCCACGAATTATTGAAAACAAAGACTGGGCAACAGCTTTGTTTGTCCTGACGTTTGCTGTTGTCGCCATGACAAAATCTGCTTATGAAACTCGTTTTTCAGAATTTAGTAAGCTTATTTTTTCAGATAAGTATGCAAAAATTTATCGGGATAACAGCCACATGAAAAGCAGCTTTACGGTTGGTTTATTTTTTGTGCAGGTTATTTCGTTTGCATTTTTTATTTTGCTAACGATGAACATTTATAATAAAGCCTCAAAAACGGATTATATTTTGTTTATTCAGATTGCAACTTTCCTGCTTTATTTTATTCTGGCTAAATATTTAATTGAAAAAATTGTAGCTGCAGCATTCAACATTGACGACTTTGTGGAGCTTTTTAATTTGCAAAAAGTTACTTACAGAACTTATATTGGCGTTTTAATCCTTCCAATCAATGCAATTTTGTTTTATTATGATAATATTTCAACGATTGTACCGCTAGTAACGATAGGCATTTCACTGTGTATCAGTCTATACTCTTATTTTATTTCAATTAAAACATATCAAAACGTAATAATCGGTAAGTTATTTTATTTTATTTTATATCTTTGCGCTCTTGAAATAGCGCCTTATTATTTTCTTTATTATTGGATAACAAAAGGGAGTGCTTAGAAAATGTTTATAATATGAAAGTGAAAACAATTTTGGTGTCACAGCCTGAACCTAAAGTGGAGAATTCTCCTTACTTTGAGCTCCAACAAAAACACAAAATAAAAATTGATTTCAGACCATTTATTCATGTGGAAGGGGTTAGCGCAAAAGAGATCCGATTACAAAAAATCGATCTTAATCATTACACTGCGATCATTTTAACAAGTCGAAATGCTGTAGATCATTTTTTTAGAGTGGCTGATGAAATGCGTTACAAAGTTCCTGAAGGATTGAAATATTTTTGTCAATCTGAAGCAGTAGCGTTTTATCTTCAAAAGTATGTTGTTTACAGAAAACGTAAAATTTACGTTGGAGCAAAAGATTTTGCAGATTTATCTCCTCTTATCAAAAAGTACAAAGACGAGAAGTTTTTGCTTCCTGCATCTGACCAGTTAAATGCTGATGCTCCTATAACATTAAACGGCCTGAAAGTAGACTGGGCTCAAGCTATTTTTTACAGAACTGTAATGAGCGACTTGTCTGATCTTGCTGATGTTTATTATGATGTTTTAGCGTTTTTTAGTCCAACAGGAATTAAATCTTTATTTAAAAACTTCCCGGATTTTCAACAAAACAACACCAGAATCGCTGTATTTGGAAGCACAACTCAAAAAGAAGCTTTAGATCATGGTTTAAGAATTGATATTCTTGCTCCAACTCCTGAAACACCTTCTATGACAATGGCTTTAGAGAAATATATTGCAGAAGCAAACAAAGGAAAATAATCCTTTTTTAAAATATTCAAATTTTTAAAATTCCAAATTCCAATTTTTATATTGGGATTTGGAATTTTTGTTTTTAATCAATTCTTTATCTCCTTCGATTTTCATGCGTTTCCCGTGGTTGAAACCACGGGCTATATTTGAAACTTGAGGTTTCAAGTTTGGAATTTGGAATTTAAAAATTGAAATTTCATTATTTAAAGCCTTTTAACTACATTTGATTTCTATTCTAAACCCAAATCACAATAAATAGTTTCAAATTATAAGTTATGAAAATCAACTCCCTTTTAATCGAAATTGATGGTATTGATAAAGAAATCCTTCGATATCTTATGGACGATGCCCGAAAACCTATTTTACAAATCGCCAATAAAATTGGCATTTCGGGAGCCGCAATTCATCAGCGGTTAAAAAAGCTGGAACAGTCCGGTGTTATTTCAGGATCGAAGTTTACTGTAAACCCAAAAGTTTTGGGATATAACACTATGGCGTTTGTGGGAGTTTATCTTGATAAAGCTTCCCGAAATTCTGAAGCCGTAAAAGATTTAAAAAAAATTCCTGAAGTTTTGGAATGTCATTATACAACTGGAAACTGGTCGGTTTTAATTAAAATTATCTGTCGTGACAACGAACATTTAATGCAGCTTTTAAACACTAAAATTCAGGCTATTGAAGGTGTTTCAAGAACGGAAACTTTTATTTCACTGGATCAACAGATAGACAGGCAGATTCAATTGTAAAATTAGAGAATGTGTCAATTTGATAATTAGATAGTTTCTTAAAGAACAATTGTCACCCTGAGCGAAGTCGAAGGCTTAATTGCATGTGAGGGCTTCGACTTCGCTCAGCCTGACAGACGATTAGCCCAAAAAATAAAATCCAACATACTCATATCAAAAAAATGATACCAAAAATTAGACTTGAAATTAAAACTGCTTTATATTTTGTTGTTTATTTCATAGTGGCTTTCATTTTTACTTTATTAGATTCTGGAAATCGTTCAAGACTTAGCTCTGGTACTATTTTATTTTTTCTCTCGGTCCCAATAAGTATAATTTGCGTTATAGTTTTATTCTTCAAACTATACGAATCTAAAGAAACCAAATATCTAAACTGTATTTATGTATTAACAATTATGTGGGCCTTATTTTTTATACTCTTACACGGAATGGACTAGATCATTTAAAAAAAAAAATAAATAGATAAAAAAACAAAACCCGAGAAGTTTTTTAAAACCTGTCGGGTTTGCTATAAATTATCTAATTGAATAATTTTCTTATTATCAATTTAATTCCTTCTGCTTCCAGAATAAATTGAAATATAGTACAACAACGTTGCAATCGATCCAAGAGCGGCAACCACATATGTTCTTGCAGCCCATTTTAAGGCGTCTTTTGCACCAGCCTGTTCTTCTTGTGTCAGCATGTGTTTGTTTTCAAGCCATGCTAAAGCCCTGTTGCTCGCATCATATTCTACCGGTAATGTAATGATAGAAAATAATGTTGTTACTGCAAAAATTACAATTCCAACTAATAACAACTGCGGAAAAGTCCTGATCATTAAAATTCCGGCTAATAAAACCCACTGCATATAGCTTGAGGCTACGTTTACAATTGGCACTAATTTAGAACGCATTGTTAACCATTCGTAACCAATAGCATGCTGAACAGCATGTCCACATTCGTGAGCTGCAACTGCCGCTGCCGCTGCATTTCTATGATTATAAACAGCTTCACTTAAGTTTACTGTTTTATCTGACGGATTATAATGATCTGTTAGCTGACCCGGAGTCGAAATAACACGAACATCAGTAATTCCGTTATCAGCAAGCATTTTTTCAGCTATTTCTGCGCCGCTCATTCCGTTTCGTAATTGCAGTTTAGAATACAATTCGAATTTACTTTTAAGTTTTGAACTTACCATCCAGCTAAACAACATTATCGCTCCGGCAAGTATTAAATATCCACCTCCCATATCTTTATCTTTTTTGATTGAATTTAAATTTACAAAACAAACTGCAAATTATGAACCATTTTAACAAAATGTCATTTTGGCATTTTTTCAGACAAAAAACCATATCTAAATAAAAAAAGACGCACTACAGTGCGTCTCTACAATCGATCTTTATAGCAATTGCTTATTTATTTCTTCAAATTTATCAATCAGGCTATTTATTTTGAACTGCTGTTTTTTGATTTGTTTTGGAAGAATAAAAAACCAATTAACCGCCATCCATAATAATGTTAGTCCATAAGCCAGACTTGCTCCTAAAAAACTCATTCTGCTGGCGTATTCATACATATATAAACAGATTCCAAACGTAAGCGTCGCAAAATAAAAACGCATCATTGTGGTTTGTAAAAACTGTTGTTTCTTTTTAATCAAAATTAAATTCTGCAGGTATTCCTGATTGGTTTGTGTTGTCTCAATATTTTTATAAGTGCTTAATAACTTATTGTAAACAAATAAATAAATCATCATCGCCAAAATCGTCACAATGATTCCTATTTTAGTCAAAATAAATTGCGGCTGATAATAGATCCAGACAAAAACAATAAACGCAGTTGTTGCAAAAAGCAGGATATTGGTAATCCACAAACTTCTTAAACCTGCCCTTTTAAATTTATTTACTCTTACTAGCAAATCCTGCATATCGGGCTGACTTACGGATTGTTTTTTCCATAAATCTTTAAAATCTATATTGTTATCGTTGTCCATTTTCTTTAAATTTTTGAGTCAGTTTCTCTTTTATTCTGTGAATTTTCACTCGCACATTGGCTTCAGAAAGCCCAATAATTTTAGCGATTTCCGCCTGCCTTACATCTTCTAATTCTAATGAGATAATGATACGTTCCGTCTCGGGCAGTTCAGCAATGCATTTGTATAAAAACTGAATTTGAGGTTCTAATGAAGTTTGTTTTTCTTCTGAAAGATGAGCTGGAAGTTCTGATTTTGGAAAACGTTTTTGCTTTTCTATCTGCCGAAGACAATTATTAGACGCAATTCTAAAAATCCAGGTTCCAATAGAAGATTCGTTTCTAAAGGTTTCCAGCTTTTGCCAGACAATTATAAACGTTTCCTGAGCTAAATCCTCTGCGGCGTCATAATCATTCACAAATCCCATGCAAAGCCTGAAAATCCTGTCCCAATATGTTTTATAGATTTCTTCGAATTCCATTTTAAGATTTTAAAAAAGTGTTTAATTGTGCCAAATACCATTCTGCATCATCATACATTATGAAATGCAAACCTTTATCAGCATATTGAAAATTGGCCGTTTTCAAGTTTTTATACTGCCCTTCGATTGCCGGTTTTAAATTTATAAAATAAGATTCTAATAAAATTAGCGCTGGACATTTTATCGCTGAGATTCTATCTCTCAAATCGGTATTAAAGAAATCGCAATACATTTGAGCAAAGGTTTTTCTATCTGATTTTACACTCCAACCGATAACCATTTCAAGTTTTGAAGTATCCAGCAAAAGTCTCGGCATCGCTTGTTTCTGCATGTCATAAAACTGCATTTCGGTCATTGCCGTCATTTGATTTACTGTTGCTGAACAATCGTTGTTTTCTTTTGATTTAAAAGAAGGATCTGTTAAAGCGGCCAAACAAGGCAAGGCATCAACAACGACAATCTTACCAATTAATTCCGGATAATCTGCAGCGATGGCAAGCGCTAGTCCGCCGCCCATACTGTGACCGATTATAATTGGTTTTTCGATTTTATTGTCTTTGATGTAATTAGCAATTCCTGTTTTCCAGTTTTCGAATGAAGGATTTGGCTGTGGTTTTGCTCCGGCAAATCCGGCCATTGTTAGTGTATAACATGTGAATTTTTTTTCGAATGCGGCTTTGGTTTCGTTCCATACTTCGCCAGAAGAAGCAAATCCGGGAATGAATATAATCGATTGTTTTCCTTTTCCGGTTTTAAGAACTTCAAAAGGATATGATTTTGTTTGTGCAAAAACATTTAGACATAATGCAGAGAATAAGAATGCGATAATTAAGATGATATACTTTTTCATTTTTAATAGTTTTAAGTTGTTAATTTAATCGGATCCGTCGTTTGGATACGTGAACTATTAAAATGTTACAACTCAAATTAAATTTTCAATAAAAAAATTTCAAATTCCAATGTTGGTGTGTATTTTTAACGCAAAGTGCGCTAAGGTTTTTCGCAAAGTTTGGAAGTTTTTTTGTTTGTAATTCCGATAGTTATCGGAGAAGGTCACAAAGCTTTTCCACAATCTTGTCATCCTGAGGGACGAAGGATCACACAAGATATTCCGCAAACTGAATCGCCAATCTTTGTCGAGTTTCGTGTGTAATCCTTCGTTCCTCCTTTAGATTTGTTTTTTGAATTTTTAAGTAAATTTATGATTGAGAAAGGAAGCAAAAGTGAACTATTCGTTCCTCCGAGTTTGTGGCTCATATCTTGATTAAGACTTTAGCTTCCTTTTCATCAAAGACTCAGATAGAAATTTGGGCTAGAGACCCGTTATCAAGGAGTTGAGCTTATGATGAATTTCTCAAATCATTTGTTGAATCGTAAAAGCAAAGTTATGAAAAACATTATTATTGGCATTGATATCAGCAGTAAGACTTTAGATATCTGTATTAAAGAACAATCATTAAATTACTATTCTATTGAGAATAACGTTCAGGCTATAAAGCGTTTTTTTAAAAGATATTCAAATGAAAATGTAATTGTAGCCATGGAAAATACGGGCAGATATAATTGGAATTTGTTTGAAGCATTGGAAAAATTCAACTTTAAAGTTTATGTGATATCGGCTCTGCATATAAAAAAAAGTATAGGTCTTGTCAGAGGTAAAAATGATAAAATTGATGCGCTTCGTATTTGTAATTTCATTGAAAAAAATTATAAGGAAAGCAGAGAATGGAAGCCAAGTTCCTGTTCTATTAAAAAGATTAAAATACTATTGACAGAAAGAGCTTTAAGAATAAAAATCAAAAAACAGCTAGTGGTTCAACAGCATGATTACAAATTAATGAAGGATATTGGGTTGGATAAAGAACTAAAAAGCCTAAATATCAAACTTATTAAGAACATTGAAGGACAAATTAAGATTATAGAAAATGATATTGAAAATATTATCCGAAGCGATGAAACTCTTAATCACCAGCAGAAATTGATAAAATCTGTTCCTGGAGTGGGTCAGGTTTTATCCTGGACATTATTATCAAAAACAGAAGGATTTACAATTATAACCGATCCAAGAAAAATGGCATGCTATAGTGGAGTTGTACCTTTTGATTTTCAATCCGGAACATCATTAAAAAGAAGGCCTGGAGTATCAATGCTTGCTGATAAAAATTTAAAAACTATTCTGCATCTGGCCGCAATGAGCGCTGTTCGATTAGACAATGATTTAAGAAAATACTACATCAGAAAAGTTGATGAAGGAAAGAATAAAATGAGCGTTTTAAACGCTGTGAGAAACAAAATAATACATCGGGTTTTTGCGGTAATAAAAAACCAAATCCATTATCAAAAAGATTTGGTTTTATCATAGAAATCAGGATGACAAACTTTACGAATTGTCAGTCTGAGCGAAGTCGAAGACCACGCAAGAAGCTCCGCAAAGAAAATCGCCAATCTTTATAGAGTTACGTGCGTGGTCTTCGACTTCGCTCAGACTGACAAAAAAGACTCAACAAAAAAAATCCCAAACTCCAATCGTAAAATTGGAATTTGGAATTTTCTATATTGGACTCGAGCGATAGCGAATAGGCGAAGCAATTTTAAAATTAACCTACAAGATTAATAACTCTTCCAGGAACGATAATCACTTTATTTGGAGTTTTTCCGTCTAATTGTTTTAACGTTCTTTCGTCTTTCATTACAATTTCTTCGATTTGCTGTGGAGTTAAATCCAAAGGTAATTCGATTGTGAAACGCATTTTTCCATTGAAAGAAACCGGATATTCTTTATTGGTTTCAATTAAATGTTTTGCATCTAAAGCAGGGAAAGCAACTTCTGAAATTGAAGTTGTATGTCCTAACTGTGACCACAATTCTTCAGCGATATGCGGCGCATAAGGTGAAACCAAAATGGCTAACGGTTCTAAAATTGCTCTTGAATGACAATTTTGAGAAGACAATTCGTTTACACAAATCATAAACTGAGAAACCGAAGTATTGAAAGAGAAATTCTCGATATCTTCTGCTACTTTTTTGATTGTTTTATGTAATGATTTTAAGTTGTCTTTTGTTGGTTCGTCGTTGTTTACAATTAAACCGTTATCATCAAAATACAATCTCCATAATTTTTTCAAGAAACCAAAAACTCCCGAAATTCCAGCAGTATTCCAAGGTTTTGCCTGCTCTAACGGACCTAAGAACATTTCGTATAAACGTAATGTATCAGCACCATATTCCGCACAAATATCATCTGGCGTTACCACATTGTATTTTGATTTCGACATTTTTTCGACTTCACGACCAACAATGTATTTTCCGTTTTCGTCTAAAATAAATTCTGCATCAGCATAATCTTCTCTCCAAGCTTTAAATTTTTCAACATCTAATTCATCAGAAGAATTTACCATTGAAACATCAGCATGAATTGGCTGTACTTTTTGATCTCCGATTTTATTTTTAGAAACAAAAGTATTTGTTCCTTCTAATCTGTAAACAAAAGCACTAGTCCCCAAAATCATTCCCTGATTAATCAGTTTTTTGAATGGTTCTTCGGTTGGAGCGAAACCTTTGTCTTTTAAGAATTTATTCCAGAAACGAGAATACAATAAATGTCCAGTTGCGTGTTCACTTCCTCCAATGTATAAATCAACACTTTCCCAGTAAGCTAGAGCTTCTTTACTTGCAAATTCATTTTCGTTGTGTGCATCCATATAACGCATCCAGTACCATGAACTTCCCGCCCAACCCGGCATAGTGTTTAATTCAAGAGGAAAAACTGAAACATTGTCAACTAAATCAGTATCGACAACTTTATTTTGTTTTGTATCCCAAGCCCAAACTGCTGCATTTCCTAATGGAGGCAAACCGTCTTCTGTTGGTAAATATTTCTCAACTTCCGGTAAAATAATTGGCAAATGCTGTGCATCAATCATTTTAGGCAATCCGTTTACATAATAAACTGGGAACGGTTCACCCCAATAACGTTGACGAGAGAAAACTGCATCACGCAAACGGTAATTTGTTTTTCCTGTTCCCTGCCCAATTTCTTCAAGTTTATAAATCGCTTTTGCTGTTGCGTCTTTATAATTTAATCCGTTTAAGAAATCCGAAGCTGCGATTTCAACATTGTCTTTTGACCCGTAAGCCGCTTCAGAAATATCAACATTAGCGAAGATATTTTTTATTTCCTGCATTCCGTTTTGACCTTTAAAGAAATTAGCAAAAGCATAATCTCTTTCGTCTCCGCAAGGAACCGCCATTACAGCACCAGTTCCGTAACCTGCCAAAACATAATCACCAATCCAAACCGGAATTGCTTCTTTTGTAAATGGATGTTCTGCATAAGCTCCTGTAAATACTCCTGAAATAGTTTTTACATCGGCCATACGCTCACGCTCAGAACGTTTTGCTGTTTTTTCTATATACGCTTCAACTGCAGCTTTTTGTTCCAGAGTTGTAATTTTAGCAACCAAATCATGTTCTGGTGCCAAAGTCATAAAAGTTACCCCAAAAATAGTATCAGGACGAGTCGTGAAAACTTCGATTACCTCATCGTGATTTTTCAAATTAAAAGTCACCAAAGCTCCAACCGATTTTCCGATCCAGTTTCTTTGAGATTCTTTTATAGATTCACTCCAGTCAATATCATTTAAACCTTGAAGTAAACGTTCGGCATAAGCAGAAATTCTCATACTCCATTGTGTCATTTTTTTTCTTATAACAGGAAATCCTCCACGTTCCGAAACTCCGTTTACAATTTCATCATTTGCCAAAACAGTTCCTAAACCAGGACACCAGTTTACTTCTGTTTCTGCCAAATACGTCATTCTGTATTGCAACAAAATTTTTTCTTTTTGATCGTCAGAATAAGAATTCCATTCTTCTGAAGTAAAAATCGCAACATTATCGTCGCAAACTGCTTCAACCAATGCATTTCCGCTTTCTTCAAAAACTTTTACAAGCTCTGAAATTTCAAACGCCTGTCCTTGTTTTCTGCAGTACCAAGAATTGAACAATTGGATAAAAATCCATTGTGTATGTTTGTAATAATCAGGATTTGAAGTTCGTACTTCACGGCTCCAGTCAAAAGAGAATCCTATTTTATCTAATTGTTTTCTGTATCCGGCAATCTGCTTTCCTTCTTTATCTACACCACCGTCAATATTTACGCGTGTTGTATCTTCAGGACGCTGTCCTGTCTGGATTGCATATTGTTCTGCCGGCAATCCGAAACTGTCGTAACCCATTGGGTGCAAAACATTGAAGCCCTGGTGTCTTTTGAAACGAGAATACACATCTGAAGCTATGTAACCCAGTGGGTGCCCAACGTGTAATCCTGCTCCAGATGGATAAGGAAACATATCGAGAACATAATGTTTAGGTTTTTCAGAGTTATTTTTTGCTGCAAAAGTTTGATTTTCTGCCCAATATTTTTGCCATTTGGCGTCAATTTCGTTTGGATTGTACTTCATTTCTAAGTGACTAAGATTCTAAGTTACTAAGGTTCTAAGGCTTTTCACTAAATTAATTATTAGGCGCAAATTTACATTTATTGCGCATTGTACCAAAGCTATTTCATTGACAAACAAATAAAATAACAAAATACTTATTTTAAATTAAGTAAAAATACTTATGTTTGTATTTAAATTACGTAGACAAAATATTTTACTCATTCAAAAATTAGTATTTTAGAAGAATATTTTTACATGAAAACAATTATTTTTACAAAGTCAATAATTAAAGTTCAGAATGAGTAACGGCAAAAAATATTCTATTGAAGTTCGGGTTTGGATTGAAGAAACTGAAGGCGCCTTTCTTGGTATTGGCAAAGTCTGGCTTTTAGAAAATATCCGAAAAACCGGTTCGATTACAAATGCTGCGAAAGAAATGAAAATGGCGTATCGACAAGCCTGGCAATTAGTTGAAGAAATGAATCAGCGTGCCGAAAGTCCGCTTGTTGAAAAACTATTGGGCGGAAAAGGCGGTGGCGGCGCACGATTGACAGAAGCCGGAGAAAGAGCGATAACCATTTTTTACGAACTCGAAAAACGCATCAAAGATTTTGCTGAAAAGGAAACTCAAAATCTGAAATTTTAATTTAAAGAAATCAATTCGCAGAGTTTATTTTTAATCTCGCAAAGACGCTAAGTCGCAAAGAGAATAATTTTTAATCTTAAAAAAGAAAAAAAACTTTGCGCCTTTGCGTCTTTGCGAGATTAATAAAACCCAAAACTCGACCGAACTGACGATAAAGATAGTTTAGAAGATGGTGTCAACACGCCGGAATTTAATGTAAACGGAACTTTACTAGCCCAAAAGATCTGGAAAAATCTTAGTACAAGTGCTACAGCGCGTTATCAAAACAATTTTGATTATGTTTCTTTTTTAGTCAGCGGGACTGTTCCTGCTTATTGGTCAATGGATGCACAAATCAATTATAATTTCAAAAAAACTGGCCTTACTACAAAATTAGGAGGAACAAATATTTTAAATAAACCTTATACTTCCATTCTTGGCGGGCCGTCAATTGGCGGATTGTATTATTTATCTTTAGTTTGGGAAACCAGCAAAATTTAATATTTAACCGCAAAGTTCGCTAAGCTTTGTGTTCATAAAGCTTAGCGAACTTTGCTTTTTTTTGCCACAGATTAAAAGGATTTTTTTTAATCTGTGTGAATCCTTTTAATCTGTGGCTATTCACAAAGCTTATCAACACAAAGCTTTGCGAACTTTGTATTTTTATAAAACAATACCTTTAAAATAACATTGTGAACTTTGCGTTACTATTTTTTAACCACAGATTAAAAGGATTCACACAGATTTTGAAATCATTTTAATCCTTTAATCTGCAGCTATTCTCTTTTAACTTTGCGAACCTTGCGAAAACCTTGCGCACTTTGCGGTTAAATAAAAACTTTTATTCAATATCAAATCGTACATTTATAGTATAAAAGTTTGTTATTAACTTTAAATAAAGAAATTCTTTATTATTTTTACCACATAATTTAAGTATCTATGAGTTCTAATTTTGATAAATTTCAAAAACGCAGGTTAATTTCCTCTTATTTTTCGGTTGTATTAAGTGTATTCTTGGTTTTATTCCTTTTGGGAGTACTGGGATTATTCATTATCAATTCTAAAAAACTGGCAGATGATTTTAAAGAAAAAATCGCCATGACGGTTTTCTTTAAAAACGAAGCGAATGACAGTATTATCAAAGCATTTGATTCAGAATTAAAAAGAGCTCCTTTTGCGCTTTCTTATGTTTATGTAACTAAAGAAAAAGCAGCAAAAGAACATACTGATATTATTGGAGAAGACTTCCTGACATTTTTGGGCGAAAATCCATTATTGAATTCATACGACATTCACTTAAAAGCTGATTATGTTGAAAGGGACAGTATTTCTAAAATCGAAAGTGCATTACGTCAAAACACCATGATTGAAGACATTGTTTACGACAAACAATTAGTAAACCTTGTAAACGACAATATTAAAAAAGTAAGTATGTGGATTTTGATTATCAGTGGTTTCCTTACTGTAATTGCTGTTTTATTAATCAATAGTTCGCTTCGTTTATCAATCCATTCCAACCGTTTTATTATTAAAACCATGCAAATGGTGGGTGCTACAAAATCGTTCATTCGTAAACCTTTTGTAACACGCAGCGTAAAATTAGGAATGCTTGGTGCTTTATTGGCAATTATCGCCTTAATTGGACTTTTATTCTATGTAGAAACTAATTTCCCTGGTTTAGGAATTTTAGAAGATAAAGCTTTAATTGGACTGGTTTTATTGGCCGTTTTCGGATTAGGGGTTTTAATTACCTGGGTAAGCACACACTTTGCAACACAGCGTTTCCTTAATTTAAGAACTGACGATCTTTATTAATTTTAGATTGCAGATTTTAGATTTGAAAAGACCTTCGACTTCGCTCAGGCTGACAAATAAATAAAAATGTCCTTGATTATTCAGGGCAACAAAATATAAAAAATGAAGAACAACAATATTAAAGAAGAACAACAGCAAAAACAGGAATTCCTTTTTGACGGCATCAATTACAAAATTTTATTAATTGGTATTGGTGTGATTGCATTAGGATTTATTTTAATGTCTGGCGGTGGAAGTGATAATCCGAATGTTTTTAATGAGGATGTTTTTAGTTTTAGACGTATTCGTTTAGCTCCAACCACTGTTTTAATTGGTTTTGGAATCACGATTTATTCTATTTTCAAAAAATCTAAATAAATCAGGTTTATAGATTTCAATTAAAACTTTGAGCGCAGCGAAAGGAAGAATCTGAAATCTAAAATCTAAAATCTAAAATTTCTAATGAACACATTACAAGCTATCGTTCTTGCCATTATTGAGGGAATCACAGAATTTTTACCTGTTTCTTCAACTGGACACATGATTATTGCCTCTTCTTTTTTTGGAATCGCACACGAAGATTTCACTAAACTTTTCACGATTGTTATTCAGCTTGGCGCTATACTTTCGGTTGTTGTTTTATACTTTAAACGTTTCTTTCAAACGCTTGATTTTTACTTTAAACTTTTAGTTGCTTTTATTCCGGCCGTAGTTTTAGGATTATTGCTAAGTGACTTTATTGATGGTTTATTAGAAAATCCGGTTACAGTTGCAGTTTCTCTTTTAATTGGAGGATTAATTTTATTGAAAGTTGACGAATGGTTCAACAACCCGAATACTGCCGAAACTTCACAAGAAATCACCTATTTGCAAGCTCTTAAAATTGGATTATTTCAATGTATTGCGATGATTCCCGGAGTTTCACGAAGCGGCGCAAGTATTGTGGGCGGAATGTCTCAAAAATTATCAAGAACTACGGCTGCCGAATTTTCGTTTTTTCTTGCCGTTCCAACAATGTTAGGTGCAACTGCAAAAAAATGTTATGATTATTACAAAGCAGGTTTCGACTTATCTCATGATCAGATCAATATTTTAATTATTGGAAATATAGTTGCTTTTATTGTAGCGCTTTTGGCTATTAAAACCTTTATTGGATTTTTGACTAAAAATGGTTTTAAAGTTTTTGGTTATTACCGAATTCTTGCCGGAATCATCTTATTGCTGATTCACTTTTTCATTCACCCGCTTACCATTATATAATGACACCCGAAGAATATTTAAACGGACAGGTTTTATTGATAGACAAACCTTTAAAATGGAGTTCGTTTCAAGCGGTCAATAAATTAAAATACCTTTTAATTAATAAAGTTGGGCTTCCAAAAAAGTTTAAAATTGGTCATGCCGGAACTTTAGATCCGTTAGCATCCGGTCTTTTATTAATCTGTACTGGAAAATTTACCAAAAGAATTTCTGAACTTCAGGGTCAGGCAAAAGAATATACGGGAACGTTTTATATTGGAGCTACTACTCCATCATATGATTTAGAAACCGAAATAGATCAGACTTTTCCAACAGAACATATCGACGAAGCTTTAATTCACGAAACGGTGAAACAATTTTTAGGCGAAATCGACCAGAAACCGCCCATTTTTTCGGCTATTAAAAAAGATGGTGTTCGCTTATATGAACATGCGCGTGCCGGAGAATCTATAGAGATTGAAAGCAGAAAAACTACGATTCATGAATTTGAAATTACACGAATTGCGCTGCCTGAAATTGATTTTAGAGTAGTTTGCAGTAAAGGAACGTATATTCGCTCTCTGGCTTACGATTTTGGAAAAGCAATGAATTCCGGTTCGCATTTAACTGTTTTACGCCGAACAAAGATTGGTGACTATGACGTAAAAAATGCGATTGATATTACGTTGTTTGAAGAAAGTCTTACTTCATAAAAAACAAGAAGCACATTACATATAAATATTGTAATGTGCCTACTCCTAAAATAATGTTACTCCATACTTATTGCTTAATCAATAGTGAGGAACATTTCTTTGTCCTCCGAATAAATATCTGGAGAAAAAATCATAAAACCTTTCGAATAACTTTTTCATAATAGTGCATTTTTAATTGTTAGTAGAAAATAGACACCAATAAAAAGAGTAAATCAAAAAATATATAATAGAAGTGGGATTGGTTATAGCAAGATACAAAATTTTCTAATAAAAAAACTATTTTCTTACATTTTTTAAAAACATTATAACATTTACTATCAACACTTTACCATCAAAGGGTTTCAGACAAGTATTACAAAAGTAATCAACAATTAAAGTCGGTTATATTTGATCTTTTCCATGATTTCGACCAGCTCTTCCTGCACAGAAAGACCTTTATCTGCGAGATACCATAATTGTAAATCGGTTTTAATTTTTTCATCAATTGGGCCAACATCTCTTTTATGGTTAGCCATTAATTCGGCTGCGCCTTTTGGTCTTGGTCCCCAATCGGTACGAACAATTCCGGCTTCTTTACAAATCACAATAACTTTTGGGATTGCTCTTCCGCCGTTTGTTAAATATTGATTCATCAATTCGTCGTTTTCATCACGAAGTACAATTCGAAGATCAATTTTTTTATTAGATGCATGCGCCATTTTATCTAAAATAGGAAGAATCTGTGCTGCATCTCCGCACCAGCCTTCAGAAATTACAAGCCAGATATAATGATTATCCAGATGCTGGAGTTTTGAAATGACATCTTCAGAGATTTTGATTGTTTTTTCTAATCGATTCATTCTGGCTTCGTTCAATTTGGAATAATTAGTCAGACTTTCAGACTGTTGGCTTCCTGTTGATTTTCCTTCAGATAATAAATCAGTAACTAATTTTCGATATTCAGCATAGGAATGACTGTTGAATAATGCTTTGGCTACAGTACTTTTCATAGAGGTTTATTTTGCTTACTATAAAATTACGGATTTTAAAACAACCTCGAATGACTTTTATCACATTCAAAAGAAAAAATCAAAAAAGTCGTTATAAAATTAAATCTCAAGTACAATTAATTTTTTGTAAACATTATTTTTAAAAATCAGAATATGTCTATATTTGCACAAATTAACGCAACACGAAATATGAAATATAAAAGAATTCTTCTAAAACTTAGCGGTGAGGCCTTAATGGGTGATTTACAATACGGAATTGACCCTAAAAGATTAGCCGAATATGCAGATGAAATTAAACAGATCCATGCAAAGGGAGTAGAAATTGCAATCGTTATTGGAGGAGGAAATATTTTTAGAGGCGTTGCCGGTGCCAGCGCAGGAATGGACCGAGTACAAGGTGATTATATGGGAATGCTTGCTACTGTTATTAACGGAATGGCTTTGCAGGGCGCACTTGAAGACAAGGGAATGAAAACGCGTTTGCAGACTGCTTTAAAAATGGAATCTATTGCAGAACCTTATATTAAAAGAAGAGCAGATCGCCACTTAGAAAAAGGAAGAATTGTTATTTTTGGTGCCGGAACAGGAAATCCATATTTTACAACTGATACTGCAGCGGTTTTAAGAGGAATCGAAATCAATGCTGACGTGATCTTAAAAGGAACACGCGTTGATGGCGTTTATGATTCTGATCCTGAAAAAAATGCTTCGGCTGTAAAATTTGATTTTATTTCGTTTGATGATGTTCTTAAAAAAGGACTAAATGTAATGGATACAACAGCTTTTACTTTAAGCCAGGAAAACAAATTGCCAATTGTTGTTTTTGACATGAACAAAATTGGAAACCTTTTAAAAATCTGCGAAGGAGAAAACATCGGAACTGTAGTAAATATATAAGCCCCAGTAACAGTTTACAGTCGCAACGGCTTAAACTGAAAACTGAGACTGAAAAACTGAAAACTAAAAAAAAATGACTGAAGAAATCGATTTTATATTAGAAAGTACTGAAGAATCTATGAACGGTTCTATTGCACACTTAGAGAAAGAATTTCTAAACATTCGTGCAGGAAAAGCTTCTCCGGCTATGCTTGGAGGTGTTTTTGTTGATTATTACGGATCTGCAACGCCACTTTCTCAAGTGTCAAAAATCAGTGTTCCTGATGCAAGAACAATTACTTTGCAGCCTTTCGAAAAAAACATGTTACAAGCCATTGAAAAAGCTATTTTAATTGCTAATATTGGTTTCAATCCAATGAATAACGGAGATGTTATCATTATCAGCGTTCCGCCTTTAACAGAAGAGCGTCGTCGTGATCTGGCTAAACAAGCTAAATCTGAAGCTGAAGATGCAAAAATTGGTATTCGTAACTCTCGTAAAGATGCAAATACTGACATCAAAAAATTAGAAAAAGAAGGAACTTCTGAAGACATTTGTAAATCTGCAGAAGAAGAAGTTCAAAACTTAACAAACACCTATATTAAAAAAATTGATGAATTATTAGCTGCAAAAGAAGCTGAAATCATGAAGGTTTAAGTATTTGATACTGAAATTGAAAAATCCGTCTGGTAAAATTATCAGACGGATTTTTTTATTCTTATTTTTGCATACCAAAATTGAATTCTTTCCGTTTTTGAATCTATATAATTCTCTATGAGGCTATTTTGTTTTTTGACTTTATTTTTCACGCTTAGTATTCAGGCGCAATTTCAAATAAGCGGAATTGTAACAGATTCAAACAACAAGCCGCTTCCTTTCGCTACTATTAAAACTTCTGATAATAGCAACACAATTACGGATGTTGACGGGAAATTTACATTCAAAACTTCTATAAACTCGGGAAATTTTATTGTTTCCTATATTGGTTTTCAAACTAAAACTATTGCCATAGTAGAAAACAAAAAGTTTTATTCTGTTTCATTATCTCAAAAAACAGATGATTTAAAAGAAGTTATTGTTTCTAATGAAAATCCGGCTTTAACGATTATCAAAAAAGTTATTGCCAATAAAAACAATAATAATCCGCAGAAAAAATTAAGCAGTTTTGAGTATAAAACCTATAATAAACTTATTGTTACTGCTAATCCGGATTCAATTGACGGGAGAATAGATTCTTCTGCCGTTTATAAAGACTTTAATAAAAAGAAAATCAACATCGATTCTTCTGATTATAAATTCAAAGAAATAATAAGCAAACAGCATTTATTTCAAACCGAAAAAGTTTCACAATATCAATTCGGAAATAATAAACTTAAAGAAACGGTTCTGGGAACCAAAATAGCCGGTTTTAAAAATCCTATTTATGAAGTTATCGCTTTCAATTTACAGTCTATTTCGATTTACGATAACAAATACGAGCTGTTTGAAACTAAATACGAAAATCCTATTTCGAACACAGCTCCTGGAACCTACAATTACAAATTACTGGATACCGTAAACATAAAAGGACGTGAAACTTTTATGATTTACTTTAAAAATAAACACAAACGAAGAACATCAGGCTTAGAAGGTGTGTTGTATATCGACTTGCAAAATTTTGCTATTGCAAAAGCGGTAATGCGCATAAAAGGCGTTTTGGACATCAGCGGTATTCACGAATTTGATTACGTGCCAAATGAAAAAGTATGGTTTCAAAGTAATACGACTTTTAAAATCGTAAAAGGTAAAAATGACGATGATATTAAAATTTTAGGCGGAACGATTCAGTTTGACGGAGATGTTGCCGAAGATTTTGAACCTAGAAAAAAAGCCGCTTCAGATTTCACCTATTTACTTTCTGAAAGTAATAATTTTGATATTAATTACAATACCGAAACTCCAATAAAAAACCCATCTCTTTATATTGAAATTAAAGACGATGCAAGCAAAAAACCGGAAGAATTCTGGAATCAGTACCGTAAAGAAGCTTTAGACCAAAAAAGCCAGAAAACGTATCAATTATTAGATAGTTTATCCGTTAATAAAAGAATTGAAAAACGTTTAGGATTAGGTAGAAAAATCATTAATGGCTATATTCCAATTGGCCCTGTTGATTTAGATTTAAAGAAAATTATTAGTTACAACAATTACGAAGGTTTTCGGTTAGGTCTTGGAGGCATTACAAATGATAAATTTTCTAAAGATTTTAGAATTGAAGGCTATACGGCATACGGTACAAAAGACGGTGTTGTTAAATACAATTTAGGAGCTGGTGTTTTATTAGACCAAAATACGAACACTTGGTTAAACGGATCATATACAGATGATGTTCGGGAAATTGCGAGTACCGTTTTTGCTGTTGACAAACGTGTATTTAAAATTTATGACCCTAGACCAATCAACATTAGTACTTTCTACAAATACACTAGTTGGAAAGCAAATGTGCAAACGAAAATTATCCCGAAGACAGAAGCTGTTCTGGAACTATCCAGAACGTATGTTGAGCCTAAGTTCGATTATCTTTTTAATTACAACGGTCAGTTGTATTCAAGTTTTATTATGACAACCGCAATGGTTTCTATTGTTTGGGCGCCTTTCAGCGACTTTATGCAGACTCCAACAGGAAGAACTGAATCTGATAAAAGATTCCCGAGATTTACTTTTCAGTATACACAATCGCTGCCAAATGTTTTAGATAATGATTTTAGTTTCGGAAAAATAGATTTCAAAACGGAGTACGAAAAGAAATATCTAAACGGTCAAAAAACAAGTCTGCTTTTACAGGGAGGTCATGCAATAGGTGATGTTCCGATTACGCATTTATATAATACCATGCCGAATAATCTTACTAAGGAAACTATTATCCAGCGTATAACTTTTGCCGGAAGAAACAGTTTTGAAACTATGTTTTTTAATGAATTTTTCTCCAGTCAATATGTGTTTTTCCAAATCAAACATGGTTTTGATAGAATTAAAATCATGAAAAAAGTACGTCCTTCATTGGTTTTAGTTACCAGAATGGCGTGGGGAAATATGGAAAAACCAGAACAGCATGTTGGCCCAACTTATAAAACATTAGATAAAGGTTTCTTCGAATCGGGAATTGAATTAAATAAAATCTACAAAGGTTTTGGTCTCGGCGGATTCTATCGCTATGGACCAAATCAATTACCTGAATTTGATGATAATATTGCGGTTAAGATTTCTTATGTTCTTGATTTGGGATTATAAATTTTAAATTCCAAATCTTAAAATTCCAAATTCCAATTAGAGCGAGTTTAACCGCAAAGGTCACAAAGTTTTTTTTCGCAAAGTTTGCAAAGTTTATTAAGAAAACATGTTTTGATGAGAGCACAAAGCAGTTCTCCTATTTTTGTCTTCCTGAGCGAAGTCGAAGGATCGTCTCGTAACTCCACAAAGTTTAATTATACACAAAGTTTGTCATTTCGATTTCTATAATAAACTTTACGGTTAACCTTTGTCAAAGTTTTAAACTTTGACAAAGGTCTGCAGACAATTAATACCATAAAAAAATCCCAAACCCCAATCTTAAAAATTGGAATTTGGAATTTAAATATTGGAATTTTAAACTAACTAGGTTTCAAAATCAGCACCGAAGGCGTATTATTCAGCCATGTACTTTGAGATTCAATCAACTTTTTCCAGCTGTCTAAACTTATAATCATTAAGTTCTGACTATCCAGAAAATCTTTTTTGATTGTTCTGTCGTGCATAATCATAATATGATTTGGTGCAATTTGCTCGATAGAACGAATCGTTTCCTGAATATCGCGTGTGTTTTTTACTTCTCCGCTGGCATCCAGAACTGTAATTTGCGAACCATTATTATTGATTAATTTTTTAGCAAAATCAATTAAAAAAGCATCTTCACGGCTAAAAATCGGCATGAAAACCTGATTCACTTCTTCAAGATCTTTATCAATAAAAATACCAACCGGCATTTTGGTTTTTGCAAGAATGTGACGTGTTCTTTCGTCAAAAGGATTATTTTCAAACAAACCTTCTTTTCCGGTAAACTTGTCAATTAAACGATCCGGATTTACGATTCGGGTTGTAAAACCAAGAATTTTTCCAAGTAAAGTTCCGTCAAAAATAGACTGACCTAAACCAACCAATAGTAAATCATATTCGCCTTGGTTCGCCGCGTCAATAATATCGGTATCAATATCATTAGAAACTTTAAACAGACTGACCATATTTTGATTCAGCTTATGAGATTCATCAATAACCGGAACTAACATTTTACGTTCGTGTTCTTTTATATCAAATGAATGTATTTCTGTACTTAAAGACAAATGCATTGCCGTTACAATTGAATTATCCTGCTGTTTTTTAACTAAACTATTGGCAATTTGCAACAGTTTTTTTCCTCTTTCAGGAGTTCCAAATGAAAGCAGTATTTTGTATTTGCTTTTGTTTCCAATTTCCTGCGGAATAGCGGTAATTTTATCTTTAAAAATAAACCCGATGAAGTCTAAGGCCGGACCTGTCATAAAAGTAGTTACCAATGCCATAATAACCATCATGGTAAAAATCTCTGTAGATAAAACACCAAGATCATATCCAATATTTAAAACAACCAGTTCCATTAAACCTCTCGTGTTCATCAAGGCTCCAATAGCCAGACTATCTTTCCAGTTTTGACCCACAAATTTTGCTGCTAATGCGCTTCCAAAGAATTTTCCGGCCACGGCAACCGCTATAATTAATCCGGTAATTTTCCATAATCCGGGATCATTAAGCAAACCTATTTGTGTACGTAAACCTGTAAATACGAAGAATAATGGCAGTAATACAATTATCGCAACATCTTCTACTTTCTCAATAAATATATTTCTGAATTTATTGTTTTCCGGCATAATTGCTCCCGCTAAAAAAGCTCCAAATAAAGCATGGATTCCGATTAATTCAGCAGCGTATGCAGAAATTAAAAGTGTAATGAAGAAAATCGCAACAACTGGTTTGTTTAAACTTTCTCTGGTTGAATTTAAATCTCCAACACGTTTTAGGAACGGACGAACGATTTTCAACATAATAATTACATACAAAATTGCTAAACCAATCACGTATAATGCGCTCGTGAAAGAACCTGCTTTTACAATAGCAATCACAACAGCCAGGATACACCAAGCCGTGATGTCGTCTGCAGCGGCACACGTTATGGCAATGGTTCCGAGTTTGGTTTTCTGCATACCTCTTTCCTGCACAATTCTGGCCAAAACCGGAAATGCAGTAATACTCATCGCAATTCCCATAAACAATCCGAAAGAAGCAAACTCCACACCAACCGGCGCAAAAGTATGATATATATAATATGCTAAGCTTAATCCTAATGCAAACGGAATTACAATACTGGCGTGACTAATAACAACGGCATCGTGTGCTTTGTTTTTTAGTACTTTCAAATCCAGTTCCATTCCAATAACGAACATGAAAAGAATTAAACCAATCTGACTTAAAAATTGTAAGTTCCCTAAGGATTCTTTTGGAAACAACGCTGCAGAAAATTCAGGGAAATACATCCCAACTAAAGATGGTCCAAGAACAATTCCGGCGATCATTTCACCAATTACAGACGGCTGTCCAATTTTTCTAAAAAACCATCCAAACAAACGTGCCACTAAAATAATAGTCACAATCTGCGCCAGTAAAATAGCTAATGGATGCTGTAAATTTTCAACCATTGAATGAAGAAAATCATTCCAATGATTACTTTCGATTTTTTTCTTGATGATATTACGGCCTACTTCTAGTGCAGCGCCTTTTGAAATTACCCAATATATCAGAGCGGTAAAACCTCCAATAATGGTTACATAGAATAAGGAGTTCTTAATGTTATTCATAACTCGTTCTTTTAATTATTGCCGCAAATATCAGAAGTGGGCTTCAAGTGGAAAAGTAAATTTACACCTAATTTTCAATGTATGTAACAAGTCGGAAAAACTTTGTAATAAGTTAAAAGCAACATCGAAAAAGCATTGTCATCTTGAGCAAAGTCAAAAGCCTATGGAACTAAAAAGGGCTTCGACTTCGCTCAGCCTGACAGTAAAATAAAATTCCAAATCCTGAAATTTCAAATTCAAATAATAGCTAAAACTTTATTCTTAAACGTTCTGTGCTGTCACTCTGAGCGAAGTCGAAGAGCTTATAATTTTACCTTTTTCAAAAAATCAGATCGGTAAGTATCGCTTAAAATTAAAGTAGTATTTTTATTGTTTTCTTCAATGTGATGCAGTACAATTTCGTTGTGGTTGAAGAATTTTATCGCTTTTACGGCAATGATTTCTTTTTTGTTAATTCGGCAGAAATCGGTTTCAGGTAATTCTTTTAAAAGTGTATCGAATTTTACGTTTTTCAAATTTAAAAAACTTCCGTCGGCAAGTAAAACCGTTTTATCGCGACTGTCACTTACAGCAGTTTTGATGTATTGAACCTGATTAAAATAAAGCAGTGTTTTTCCTTTATCGGTATTTAACTGAATGAATTTTTTGGCCGCATCCGGCTTTTCAAAACGTTCTAAAGCTTTTGAGACTGCTTTTTGCAAACGTTCCAGTTTTACCGGTTTTGTGATGTAATCTACCGCATCGATATTAAAAGCATCAGCGGCATATTCTTTATAGGCGGTACAAAAAATCACTAATTTATTACCAACCATTTCAGCCAGATGAAGTCCGTCCATTCCAGGCATTTCAATATCTGAAATTAGCAAATCAAATTCGAGTTCGGGAATATCAGACAAAAGTTTCTGCGGATTATTGAATGTCTTTATGATTTCCAGTTCAGGAATTTGTTCGCAAAGCATTTTTAAGTACGTTAATCCAGGAATCTCATCGTCCAGAAGCAAGCATTTCAGTTTTGTATTCAAGTAAATCTATTTTTAGGTGGGCAATATAAACATCGTTCTCTACAAATTTATCAAGTTTAAAATTATTCTTGTAAATAATGCGCAGACGATGTTCTAAAGTGGCGTGACCAAAACCGCTTCGCTCTTTTTTCAATACTTTTTTATCTGAAATCTTATTTGAAACGGTCATAGAAAAAGCATTATCACGAAATTCAAAAACTACCGAAATAAAAGCATCGGCACTTTGAAGATCAGCATGTTTAAAGGCATTTTCAATTAAATCAATCGAAATCAAAGGCGCCAGCAAAGGCTGATCGTACAATTTATCATCTTCGTTGATATTGGTTTTGATCTTCAGTTCAAAAAGCGGACTGATTTTGATTTTATTGATTTCGATTAAATTCAATGCGAAATTTATTTCTTCTTTTGCGGTTACGAATTTCTTTTTGCTTTCGTATAAAATATAATCCAGCACATTGGCCAGTTTATCCAGAGCAAAATAAGTTTGATATGCGTGCGACTGAATCGAATTCAAAATATTCTTAAACAAATGCGGATTTAGTTTTGACTCTAAATTTTCTAACTGCAAGTCGTTTACTTTTGCTTCGAGTGCATAAAAACTTTTCTCGGCATTATCTTTTGCTTTTTTTGCCTGCATTAATTGATAAATCATAAAACAAATTATGACAATCAACAGTAAAAGAATCGCTAAAAAAATAAAAGTTGTGGTATTGTTTTCTTGCATTGTTTAAGATTGATTAAAAGTTTTTTTTAGCCCACAGATTTTACCGATTGAACTGGTTAACACGAATTTTTATTTTTTATATAACGGATAAATCTTAAAAAGAAAATCTGCGTAAACCAGTTCAATCCGTAAAATCAGCGGGCCATATTTTTTTAATGACTTGAAACGAATTTCAACCCAATAATAGAAGCAATTAATGTTGTAAGGAAAAATATTCTCCAGAAAGCTGCCGGTTCTTTGAAAATAAAAATCCCGACTAAAACAGTTCCAACTGCTCCAATTCCTGTCCAAACGGCATAAGCGGTTCCAATTGGTAAAGTTTGCGTTGCTTTATACAATAAAATCATACTGATTGAAAGACATACAAAAAATCCGGCCATCCAATAAGTTGATGTAATTCCTGATGTTTCTTTTGCTTTTCCTAGACACGATGCAAATCCCACTTCAAATAGTCCGGCAATAATCAATAAAATCCAGTTCATTTTCTTTTCATTTTTAAATTAACTGCAAATATGAGAAAAGCTAACGACTAAACAGTGAAAAGAAAGAAATTTATCACAAATTTTTAAGGTGTTCATTTGTGTTAACATTAAGTAAAATACAATCGATTGTTTATGATTTTGAGCAGTTTTCACTACATTTGCAACCATTTTTAAAGATTTTATGAAAAACGCTATTAAAGTTGGGTTCTGGGAGAAATTAGCCCGAATCATACTTAAAAACAGAATTACAATTCTGGTCATCCTTTCTGCTTTAACTATTTTTCTTGGTTACCAATGGAAAAACCTTGCTATGACTTATACTGAAGCAAACCTTCTTCCAAAAGATCATATCGCAAATAAAGAATATCAAAAATTCTTAGACAAGTTTGGCGAGGAAGGAAACCTGGTTGTAATTGGTTTTCAGGACAAAAACTTTTTTACTCCAAAGAATTATGCTGCCTGGAATGAGTTAATGACGGGTTTAAAAAAATCTAAAGAAGTTGATTTAGTTGTTTCATTAAATGATTTGAAAAAACTGGAGAAAGATACCGTTAATGAAAAATTTGTTTTAACACCATTTATCGATCAAACCAAAGTTTTAGATCCTGCCTATTTAAAAAACGTTCAGCACGATTTATTCCATAATTTACCTTTTTACGAAGGATTATTATTCAATAAAGAAAGCGGAAGTGTCCGCTCTGCAATTTACATCAATAAAAAACTGGTAAATACTGCTGAAAGAAAAACTTTTATACTTGAAAACCTGGTTCCGAAAATCGATAAATTCGAAAAAACAACCGGAATCGATCTTAAAGTTTCTGGAATGCCATACATTAGAACGATCAATGCGGCTGATATGAAAGGCGAAATTGGTCTTTTTATTGGTGCTGCTTTATTGACTGTTTCGTTGATTTTCTTTTTCTTTTTCCGTTCATTCAGAGCGACTTTTATTTCGATTTGTATTTTAATTGTCGGTGTAATCTGGTCGTTTGGAACACTTGGATTATTTGGTTATAAAATCACGATTTTAACAGCAATTATTCCACCGCTGATTATCGTTATCGGAATTACGAACTGTATTTTTCTAATCAATAAATATCAGCAGGAAATTAAATTACATAATAATCAGGCTAAGGCGCTGCAGCGTGTAATTTCAAAAATTGGGGTTTCGACTTTAATGACGAATTTAACGACTGCGATTGGTTTTGCTACGTTTATGATTACCGGAAATGATCTGCTTTTTGAATTTGGTCTGGTAACTTCGATCAACGTAATTTCTGTTTATTTATTGACCCTTTTCATTGTGCCAATTGTATACAGTTTTATGCCATTGCCAAAAGAAAAACATTTATACCATTTGACTAAAACTTACATTTCGACTTTATTAAATGTGGTCGAAGATGTAGTTAAAACAAAACGTCGATACGTTTATATTGTTTACGGTTTATTTTTGGTTTTCAGCGTAATTGGAGTTTCACAAATGAAAGTTTCAGGAAGTTTGATTGGTGAAATGCCAAAAAGCGCTTCTTTCTTTAAAGATATTTTATTTTACGAAAAAGAGTTTAACGGAGTTATGCCGCTTGAAATCATGATTGACACCAAAAAGAAAAAAGGTGTTATGAAGGCTTCGACTATTCGTAAAATGGATGAACTGCAAAATACAATTGCTGAAATTCCAGAATTGGCAAAACCTGTTTCCATTGTGAATTTGGTTAAATATTCGAAACAGGCTTTCTACAACGGAAATCCAGAATATTACCAATTGCCAACTTCGCAGGAACAGACTTTTATTTTGAGTTACGCTAAAAATGCAACCAAAAACAGTAAAGAAAACTTAATGAAAGCTTATGTTGATTCGACTGGACAATATGCCCGAATCACGACTTTCATGAAAGATATTGGAACGGACGAAATGGCTAAAGTGGAGAAAAAATTGCACAGCAAGATCGATGAAATTTTCCCAAAAGATCGTTATGAAGTTACCGTTACCGGAAAAGCATTGGTTTTCCAAAAAGGAACTACATATTTGGTAGAAAACTTAATTGAGTCATTAATCTTCGCGATTTTAACGATTGCAATTCTGATTTTATATTTATTCCGATCTTTCAAAATGGTAATGGCATCTGTAATTACAAATGTTTTACCGCTTTGTATTACGTCTGGATTAATGGGTTATTTCGGGATTCCGTTGAAACCTTCAACGATTTTGGTATTTAGTATCGCCTTTGGAATTTCGGTTGATAATGCAATTCAGTTTATGGCGAAATATAGACATGACTTGCTTCAAAGCGGCGGAAAAGTTAAGAAATCGGTTTTCAGTGCTTTAAGAGAAACTGGAATTAGTACTTTTTACACTTCTGTAGTTTTGATTTTAGGTTTTGCGACTTTTACATTATCAAGCTTTAGCGGAACTATTGCGCTTGGAGGATTAATTTCTTGTACTTTGGCTTTTGCAATGTTTGCGAATTTAGTTGTACTGCCTTCGCTGGTTTTGACTTTTGAGAAGAAAAAAACTAAGAAAGAGGAATTGGAGAATTTGGAGAAATAGAAGTTTTCTTTTTTGCCACGAATTTGCTTCACCTGTTCGCTATCGCTCGAGTCACGAATTAGCACGAATTCTTTTTATACGCAACGTTAAGTCTTTGCGAGGAACGAAGCAATCTCATTTAGTAGATCAAGTCTTATGTTTTATCGTAGTGAGGTTGCTTCGTTCCTCGCAATGACAAAAATTAAGAAATAAAAAAGGTTATCATAAAACCGAATGCCCTAGCCCTGATAGAAGCGACATCCTTTTTCTTGCTCCTTTAGCAAGAAAAAGATATAGCGGATAGCAGGAAACAGCTTCAAAAATTAATTATTATCGTTTATATTTGCAATTCGATATAAAAAACACTGATTTTATTTTAAGCTAAAATCAGAAATCTAAAAATCTAAAATTAAAATGAAACACACAAAGGTTAAAGACTTATTAAACAGTACGACGACGCTACAGGAAGTGAATGCAAAAGGATGGGTGAGAACTTTTAGAAATAATCAGTTCATCGCGCTTAATGACGGTTCTACCATTAATAATATACAATGTGTTGTTGATTTTGAAAATACACCGGAAGAGACTTTAAAAAGGATCACGACCGGAGCTGCGGTTTCTGTATTTGGAACTTTGGTTGAAAGTAAAGGTGCGGGTCAGAAATACGAAATTCAGGTTACTAAATTGGAAATTCTTGGAGATTCTGATCCTGAAAAATTCCCAATGCAGCCTAAAAAACATACTTTAGAATTTTTAAGAGAAAAAGCACATTTACGTGTACGTACTAATGCTTTTGGAGCAATTATGCGTGTTCGTTCGGTATTGTCTTATGCAGTTCATAAATATTTTCAGGATAAAGGTTTTGTTTACGTAAACACACCAATTATCACTGGAGCTGATGCTGAAGGTGCTGGGGAAATGTTTCAGGTAACTTCATTGCCACTTGACAATCTTCCAAAAAATGAAGAAGGAAACATTGATTTCAAAAAAGATTTCTTCGGAAAACATACCAACTTAACGGTTTCTGGACAGTTAGAAGGTGAAACTTTTGCTATGGCTTTGGGTCAGATTTATACTTTTGGACCAACTTTTAGAGCAGAGAATTCAAACACTTCTCGTCACTTGGCTGAGTTTTGGATGATCGAGCCGGAAGTTGCTTTCAACGATCTTGATGACAACATGGATTTGGCTGAAGATTTTATTCAGTATGTAATTAAATATGCTTTAGACAATTGTAAAGATGATTTGAAATTCTTAGAAGGAAGACTTCTTGAAGAAGAAAAATCAAAACCACAAGCGGAAAGAAACGAAATGGCTTTGTTAGAGAAATTGAACTTTGTTTTAGAAAACAACTTCAAACGTGTTTCTTATACAGAAGCAATTGATATTTTAAGAGATTCTACTCCAAATAAAAAGAAGAAATTCCAATATATCATCAACGAATGGGGCGCTGATTTACAATCTGAACACGAGCGTTATTTAGTAGAAAAACACTTTAAATGTCCGGTAATTTTATTTGATTACCCGGCAAACATTAAAGCGTTTTACATGCGTTTGAACGACAACACGGAGCCAGGAAGAGAAACGGTTCGTGCAATGGATATTCTTTTCCCTGGAATTGGAGAAATCGTTGGTGGTTCTGAAAGAGAAGAGCGTTACGATGTTTTGGTTGAAAAAATGAAAGCTCTGGAAATCGACGAAGAAGAATTATACTGGTATTTAGACACCAGAAGATTTGGTTCTGCAACTCACGCAGGTTTCGGTTTAGGATTTGAGCGTTTGGTATTGTTTGTAACTGGAATGACAAACATTAGAGACGTAATTCCTTTCCCTAGAACTCCTGGTAGCGCGGAATTCTAAAAAGTTGAAAAGTTTCAGGTTTCAAGTTTCAGGTTGTTGGAACTTGAACTAAAATTATAAAATTTGTTTTCAAGTTTCAGGTTTTAAGTTTATCCATTAAGTTGGAAACTTGAAACTTGAAACTTGAAACTTTTAACAAAAACAAATGCTAAAGCAATTTTTAAATTTAAAATTATCCCAAAAATTATCTCCACAGCAAATTCAGCTGATGAAGTTAATTCAATTGCCTACGCAAGCTTTTGAACAGCGTTTATTAGAAGAAATGAACGAAAATCCGGCTCTTGAAGCAGGAAAAGAAGAAGAATACGAAGCGGATGAATTCGCAAATGAAGACTACGACGATTATGATGATGCAGAATCGGACAGAATCGAAGCAGATGATATCAATATTGACGAATACTTAAGCGACGACGATACTCCAGATTACAAAACTCAGGTTAACAATTATAGTGATGATGAAGAACGCGAAACGCCTTTTGCTTCGCCAATTAGTTTTCATCAGGATTTAATCAATCAGCTGAATACTTTTATTTTAAACGATGAAGAACGCGAAATCGCGGAGTTTCTTGTTGGAAGTATTGATGATATGGGTTATATCCGCAGAAGTGTTCCGGATATTGTAGACGATATGGCTTTTACTCAGGGAATTTATACTGATGAAGCAATGGTCGAAAAAATGCTGCATGTCATTCATGAACTTGAACCTTCGGGAGTTGGAGCGCGTGATTTACAGGAATGTTTATTATTACAATTAAAGCATAAAACGCCAACTGAATATGTTGACTTGGCAATCGATATTATTGAAAATCAGTTTGATGCTTTTACAAAGAAACATTACGACAAATTATTACAGAAATACAGCGTTTCGAACGAACAGCTTAAAAAAGCAATTCACGAAATTGAAAGATTAAATCCAAAACCGGGAGGATCTTTTACTGGAAATAATAAAGTAACTGAAAATGTGGTTCCGGATTTCGCTATCAGAATTGTGGATGGCGAATTGGAACTAACTCTAAACGGGCGAAATGCTCCTTCCCTGCACGTTTCTAAAGATTATCAGGAAATGATGCAGACGTATAAAGATTCTCGTGATAAATCGACGGCACAGAAAGATGCAGTTCAGTTTATCAAACAAAAACTGGATTCGGCTAAATGGTTTATCGATGCGATTAGACAACGTCAGGAAACACTTTTTGTAACGATGAATGCGATTATGCATTATCAGGAAGAATTTTTCCTGGACGGCGATGAAACCAAACTAAAACCAATGATCTTAAAAGATATTGCAGATATGGTTGGTTTGGATATTTCGACGATTTCGCGTGTTGCTAACAGTAAATATGTGGAAACGCCATACGGAACAAAACTGATTAAAGAATTTTTCTCTGAAGCGATGAAAAATGATCAGGGTGAAGATGTTTCCACTTTAGAAATCAAAAAAATTCTTAAGAATACAATTGAAGAAGAAGATAAAAAGAAACCGCTTCCAGACGATCAATTGGCCGAAATCTTAAAAGAAAAAGGGTATCCAATTGCAAGAAGAACTATTGCAAAATATCGTGAACAACTTGATATTCCGGTTGCAAGAATGAGAAAGAAAATTTAGGTTTTTCTTTTTTAAACCATATAAGAAATATAAGTTCATTTAAAATAATAAACCCGATAGATTTAAAATCTATCGGGTTTATTATTTCCACATAATCATCGCACGTCAAACCGGATTAAAATCCGGCCCTACAATATATATCGAGCCTCTTGGCTCTTTCAAAGTTCCGAAGGAACGAATTATTTTGTAGAGCTGGACTTCAGTCCAGTTTACATCAATTGAGATTATTCATTATCGATTAATCAAAAGTTCCTATTGAACGTACCTCACAAACAAATATTTTTCTACCAATGAAAAATTCCTACGGAATGAATATTTCCTTTTAAAAACAACAAATCCGATAGGTTTTTAAAAAATCGGGTTGTGCTTTTACTCATCATTACATCTTAAACTGGACAGAAGTCCAGCCCTACAATATATATCGAGCCTCTGGCTCTTTCTTAGTTCCGAAGGAACGAATTATTTTGTAGAACTGGACTTCTGTCCAGTTTACATTAATTGATATTATTTGTTATTTCGTAGGAATATCTGGTTGGTAGAAAAAAAAATTAGCGTTTGGCATTGTGTCCCTTCGGGACACTTGGTTTTTTATATTAAAACGATGTCTGTTATATTAATCAAACGTTTCTACGGAACGTATACCTCACAAATCCAATATTTTTCTACCGATGAAACATTCCTATGGAATGTATGGAATGGAATGACTTCTAAAAAACAACAAACCCGACAGGTTTTAAAAACCTATCGGGTTTACCAACTTGTAAAAGTTCAAATTATTTATATTGATCCGGTAATATCTTCACCGTAAACAAAAATCCTTTCTTTTTATCACTATAACTATAAATCAAAGTATAATCATTGTCTCTAAAAACCTGAAGCCCCGGATTTGCTTTTGCTGTACTTAAAAGACTTTTCTCAATTTCGTCTTGTATAACATTAACTTCCGCAGTTTCTTTTGCTACATTCAGCAATGTCAAATTATACTGAACAACTCTTTCTTCATGTAAACTAACGCTGTCTAAACGAATGCCCTCCTGAATTTTTAACGGACAGCTTTTATTATATTTTTCAACTAATTCAGTTATTTCAGTGCTTACCTCATCTGCTTTTTCCGAAAGAAAAAATTGAAAATAAACAGCTAAAGCCACCGCAATTCCAATCACAACTAATAGTAAGATATTCTGTTTTCTCATACTTTGCTTTTCTTGTATTGGTTATTAAAGTTAAATAGAATCTAGATTTATTTTTCCTGGTTTTTTTTCATTGCTTTAAAATAGGCAGCACGGCTCAGCGGCTCATATTCTTCAGTTTCACCAAGCATTACCAATTTATCATTATCCGTTTTACGGAAACTGTAATTCGCAAGATTTCCGGTTCTGGTGCAAACAGCGTGAACTTTCGTTACATATTCGGCAGTAGCCATAAGTGCCGGCATTGGCCCAAAAGGGTTTCCTTTAAAATCCATATCAAGTCCAGCAACTATCACTCGAATTCCCTGATTAGCAAGATCATTACAAACTGTAACAATTTCATCATCAAAAAACTGAGCTTCGTCAATACCTATAACGTCACAACCTTGTGCTAAAATAGCAATATTGGCTGCAGCCGGAACTGGAGTAGAACGAATTTCGTTGGCATCGTGCGATACCACCAATTCGTCATGATATCGGGTATCAATAGCGGGTTTAAAAATTTCGACTCTTTGTTTGGCAAACTGGGCGCGTTTTAATCTGCGGATTAATTCCTCGGTTTTACCCGAAAACATTGATCCACAAATAACTTCAATCCAACCAAATTGTTCTTTGTGATTTACTGTATTTTCGAGAAACATTTTGTATTTTTCTGCCTTTAAAAATGAATAGTTTTTATTACTTTGTACTGGTAATAAATCGACGTAAAAATGTGCTGTTTTACATTTTTTCAAAAGTAGAAAATTTTTATCAAATCAGGGATTGGCAGACGCTTATTAACAGAAATAAAAAATATCTTTAAAATATCTGTCCGTTTTCCTTAAGAATAAAGACATTCAAGCATCAAATACACTAAAATACCTTATTCACTATAATTTCAACAGTTATGAAAAAAAAATTGGAAGCCGATTTAATCAGCATTGCACATCGAATTTTAAAACTTAAAAATAAATCCGATATCAATCAATTATATCTTGAAACTCAGAAATTATACGAGAAATTAGCGATTTTAAAATTTGTCGATGAAAATTTTGACGAGGTAAAACCAACAATCAGCCACAGCGAAATCAGTTCTGAAATTGAAACTATTTTTGAAAAAGAAGAAATTCAGACAGAAACTATTGCTGCTCCGGCTATTGTTGAAGAAGTTAAAGCTGAAGAAACTGCTGAAGTTCCAGTTGTTGAAGAAATTAAAGAAGAAGAAACTCCTGAACCTGCGATTATCGAAGAAATAACAGCAGAAATTCCTGAAGAGACAATTTCTGAACCTGTTCAGGAAACCGTTGAAATACCTGTTGAAGAAAAAATAGAAGAGCCAATTGCTGCAGAAATTCCTCAGCCAGAAGTTGTAGAAGAAGTTGAAAAGGCAGAAGATTCAAAAAACAATCTTGAAGAACTTTCGTTTACGACTGTAAATAATTTAAAACCAATTCCGGATTTCAAACCTGCTTTTGAGTTAGACACAGAAGAAATAAAAGAGGAAATTAAAGAAGAACCTAAAACAGAATCAAAAGGAACTCCAATTCCAATTGCATTTGAAGATTTCGGAATCAATTATGCCGATGCACAATTTGTAAAAGTGGATAGTTTCGAACCTGTTTCTTCTTCAAACAATGATTTAAAAGAGAAAAAGAATTTTGAAATCCCAGTTTTAGAAACTCCGAAAGAAGCAAAGTCAGTTTCTTTAAACGAAAAATTGGCAAAAGGTTTCCATATTGACTTAAATGACAGAATTGCTTTTACAAAAAATCTTTTCGGAAACAGTACAGAAGATTACAGTCGCGTTTTAAACCAATTATTAACTTTTGATTCTTATGTAGAAGCAAAGGATTTTATCGAAAACATGGTAAAACCGGATTATAATAATTGGGAAGGAAAAGACGATTACGCGGAACGCTTTCTTGGAATTATTGAGAAAAAATTCGCTTAGAAAAATAAAACACAGATTTCACGAATTAACACGAATTTTTTCTTTGTGAAATTTTTAAAAGCACTTATAATCTGTGTTAATTCGTGAAATTCGTGTTATAATATAAAAAAATATGTCAAAATTATATATCGTTCCAACGCCAATTGGCAATCTTGAAGACATGACTTTTAGAGCCATTCGGGTTTTGAAAGAAGTCGATTTGATTTTGGCGGAAGACACCCGAACAAGCGGAAAACTCCTGAAGCATTTTGAAATTGGCACGCACATGCACAGCCATCATATGCACAACGAGCACAAAACAACCGAAAATTTAATTGCACGTTTGAAAGCCGGCGAAACGATCGCTCTAATTTCTGACGCAGGAACTCCGGCAATTTCAGATCCTGGATTTTTGTTAACTCGCGCTTGTGTCGAAAATAAAATTGAAGTAGAGTGTCTTCCGGGCGCAACAGCTTTTGTTCCCGCACTTGTAAACAGCGGACTCCCAAATGATAAATTTATTTTTGAAGGTTTCCTTCCTGATAAAAAAGGACGTCAGACTCGATTTTTGGCCCTAGCCGAAGAAACCAGAACCATGATTTTATATGTTTCTCCACATAAACTTGTTAAAACATTAGCTGAATTTATTCACTATTTTGGAGAAGACCGACAAGTCTGCGTTTCAAGGGAATTATCAAAATTACACGAAGAAAATGTACGCGGAACGGCGAAAGAAGTTTTAGCGCATTTCGAAAAAACAGCTCCGCGTGGCGAAATTGTCGTGGTCGTTGCCGGAAAAACAATAACAAAAGAAGCTAAGAAAAGTAAATTTTCTAAAGACGAAGAAGAATAATTTATTCATGCCACAGATTAAAAAGATTTAAAAGGATTATTTTTTGCCACGACTCGAGCGATAGCGACAGGCGAAGCAATTTCACGAATTAGCACGAATTAAATTAGTGGAAATTCGTGAAATTCGTGGCAAAAAAAATAAAAAATCATTATAATCATTTTAATCTGTGGCAAAAAAATCAAATATAATCATCATGAGCATACAAGCCTTTTTAGAAAAAGTAAAACAAACTCCAACTCAAATAACATTTCCTGAAACTATTGCAGTAATCGAAGAAAATTACAACTTTACGCCAACTGCTTTTCAAAACGGAACACAGCATAATGCTGCCGGAGAAAATTCAGGTTCTTGTAAATTATTTTCTTTTGCAAAACTGCAAAACTTAAGCAAAGAAGAAACTTTAGCGTGTTTTGGAGCTTTCTATTTTGAAGAAGTTTTAGGAGATCCAAACGGAACGAATCATCAAAATATTAGGAATTTCATCAACTTAGGCTGGGACGGAATTAAGTTTGAAGGAAATGCCTTGGAACTGAAATAATACTAATACTTTTTTAAAATGAAGGAAAGATTAAAAGAAATCCCAATTATAATATTTCTGCTTATAATTGGCATTCCTTTGTCTATATTATTCTTTCCTGTAATTCTGGTTTATTTGATATTTGAATTTTTTCAAAAAAAAGGATTCAAAAAAAGATATAGCAATTATTTATTATCGATCGAAGGAAAAAAAATCTTCTGTTACAACAATCGCAAAAACAATCATCATTATATCGAAAAAAATATTATTCCAAATCTCACTAATGACATTGAACCGATTTTTCTTGAAGGTAGACGAATTAGAAATGAAGATAACCGGGAATATCTTTCACATATGTTACTAAACGTTTCTAAACGAAAAGGATTTCCATATCTAATTAAAATTAGCAATGGAAAAGCGTTAGATATATCAATAAACAATGAATTTCACAATTTCAAAAGTCAAAATAAAAATCCTGAAGATTTAATAGTTTTAATAAACGCCAGTTTTGAGAATCTAAAATCTGAAGTCTAAAATCTACAATTAAAAAATGCGTTGGACCATAAAACCAAAACCTTCTGAAGATAAAATCAAACATTTGGCGCAAGCCCTAAATGTAGAAGATTTTGTAGCAACACTTTTGATTCAGCGTGGCATTGATACTTTTGAAGATGCCAAGAATTTCTTTCGTCCGTCTTTAGAACATCTTCACGATCCATACTTGATGAAGGATATGGACAAAGCCGTTGCAAGAATAGAAAAGGCAATCGAAAATCAGGAAAACATATTAGTTTTTGGCGATTACGATGTTGACGGAACAACGGCTGTTTCTTTAGTTTCCTCCTATTTAAAATCACATTATTCCCATATTGCCACTTACATTCCAGATCGCTATGACGAAGGATATGGCATTTCCTACAAAGGAATTGACTATGCAGACGATAATGGGATTTCTTTAATCATTGCGCTCGACTGCGGAATAAAATCAATCGATCATATCGCTTATGCGAAAGCAAAAAATATAGATTTTATTATTTGCGATCACCACAGACCCGGGGAATTTCTTCCGGATGCGGTTGCAATTTTAGATCCAAAAAGAGAAGACTGTTCCTATCCTTACGACGAATTATGCGGTTGCGGCGTTGGTTTTAAATTGATTCAGGCTTTAGGTCTAAACAGAAATGAAACTATCGAAGATTTGGTTCCCTATCTGGATTTAGTTGCTACGGCAATTGCGGCAGATATTGTTCCGATAACTGGCGAAAATCGTGTTCTCGCTTATTTCGGTTTGAAAGTAATTAATAGCGAACCAAGACCTGGAATTAAAGCTCTGGTTCATCAGGTAAAAAAGAAAGTTTTAGATATTACCGATGTGGTTTTTATTATTTCTCCCCGAATTAATGCGGCAGGAAGAATAAAACATGGAAATCATGCGGTTGAATTATTAACCGAATTTGATTTTGAGCAAGCGCAGCAATTCGCTTCAGAAATTGAACAATACAACGCAGACCGAAAAGATTTAGATAAAAAAATCACCAAAGAAGCATTTCAGCAAATTCTGGAAAATAAAGAAGAAGAACGTTTTTCTACAGTTGTTTTTCAAGAAGACTGGCACAAAGGCGTGATTGGGATTGTGGCTTCGAGATTAATTGAAACCTATTATCGTCCGACTTTGGTTTTTACTAAAAGCGGAGACAAATATGCGGCTTCTGCCCGATCTGTAAAAGGATTTGATGTTTATAATGCACTCGATGCTTGTTCCCAACATTTGGAACAATTTGGAGGTCATATGTATGCCGCGGGAATGACTTTAAAAGCAGAAAATTATCAGCTTTTTAAAGAGGCTTTTGAGAAATGTGTACAGGAAACTATTTTACCGGAAATGCGAACTCCGGAAATCGAAATTGATTCTGAAATAAATTTCTCAGATATTACACCAAAACTCATCCGGATTTTAAAGCAATTCGAGCCTTTTGGTCCGCAGAATATGACGCCGGTTTTTATGACTTCAGATATAAAAGATACGGGTTATGCTAAAACACTGGGCGCTGAAGAAGAACATTTAAGACTTTTCGTTAAACAATCTAATTCCGACGGAATTGCTGCTATTGGCTTCGGACTCGGAAAAAAACTCAATATAGCACAAAATCAAAATCTGTTTCAATTGGCTTATACAATTGCCGAAAACGAATGGAACGGAACTATTTCAACACAGCTTATGCTGAAAGACATTAGAACAAATGACAACTAAATCAAACAAGCCAGATCCGTATCAGGCACTTCGCTACAGAGAATTCAATGTGTTTTTATTACTTCGTTTCTGCATGGTTTTTGCCTGGGCGATGCAGTTTATCGTGATTGAATGGGAAGTTTACAGTTTAACTAAAAACCCACTTTCGCTGGGAATTATTGGTTTAATGGAAGTTATTCCTGCTGTTTCGATGGCATTGTTTGCGGGACATATTGTAGACCAAAAAGAAAAGAAAGGATTACTCGTAAAATGTATTTTTGGATTTTCGGTAATTAGTTTTGGACTGTTTTTACTGACCTGGCCAAAAGTAGTTGGCGATTGGTCTCCAACTGTTATTTTATATTCCATTTATACTTTAGTCTTTTTGGGCGGATTAGTTAGAGCTTTTCTTGGGCCAACTATTTTCTCTCTATTATCACTTATTATTCCTAAAAAAGCATATCCAAATGCTGCTACCTGGAGTAGTTCTGTTTGGCAGATTGGAGCCGTGATGGGCCCGGCGCTGGCTGGATTTTCAATTAACTGGATTGGGGTTCACTGGTCAATGTGCCTTGTTTTCGGATTTTCTCTTCTTTCATTAGCAGCTTTATCACAAATCAATACAAAACCAATCATCAATCCGAAGATTGGAGAATCAATAAAAGACAGTCTTACAGAAGGTTTAACTTTTGTATTTAAAAATCAAATTGTTTTAGGTGCTTTATCGCTTGATATGATCGCTGTACTTTTTGGAGGTGCAGTTGCTTTATTACCCGTTTTTGCGCAGGATATTTTAAAAGTCGGTCCTGAAGGATTTGGTATATTAAGAGCCGCGCCTGCAGTTGGATCTTTTATTACAATGCTCGTTTCTGCTTATGTGCCTTTATACAAAAATGCAGGAAAGAAACTTTTAGTCGCCATATTTGTTTTCGGATTATCAATCATCTTATTTGGTCTTTCTACGTCGCTCTGGCTTTCGGTTTTTGCTTTATTTTTAAGCGGACTTGCCGACGGAATTTCTGTAGTAATTCGTCAGACCATTTTACAGCTTAAAACTCCGGATCACATGCGCGGACGTGTTGGTGCCGTAAATTCAATTTTTGTTGGATCTTCTAATGAATTAGGTGCTTTTGAAAGTGGTGCAACTGCTAAATTGATGGGAACGGTTACATCGGTTATTTTTGGAGGAAGCATCACACTTTTGACGGTTTTAGGTTTTGGTTTTATATCTCCTACTTTTAGAAATTTAGATCTTAAAAAAGATATGGATGATCATCATAATCAGGAGTAATGGCGAAAATTAAAAATATAATTTTAAGAATACATCTTGCAACATTAATTATACTTTTAATTAATTTAATAATTAATGTTGTTTTCGAAATTAGCTTAATTGCCAATATCCGTTTAGTTCTTAAAATTCTACTTTATGTTTCAGCTTGCATCTTGTTCTTTTATTATGTGAAGCCATTTAAAAAAAGGGCTTTATACTTTTCAATTTATATCTTCTCTCCAGTTTTCATTTTTTTCAGCTGGTTGATCAATAAAACTTTGGGAACTACTTTAGCATCAATTTTTATTTTTTGCTTTTGCACCCAAAATGATATAAGATTTGAAAATGAAAAAATTCAAATTAAAAAGGAGTTTCGAGGATTGGAAGAATGTTGTACTTATAAAGTAACTCAAGAAAAATATTATTTATTTGAAAAGAAATTATCTGAATTTCAATTTGAAAGGAATCTATATTTTAGAAAAGAAGATATTAAAATTAAAACTGACACTTTAAAAATGGATCTCATTTTAAAGTATTATGACGAAAAAGATCATCACTATTTTGCAAAAGACACTACTATATATACTTTATTGAAATAAAAATTCAAATTGATTCGAATTCAAAAATGAAACAAATACTCTTTACTTTTCTTTTTGTAATATCTTTTTTCGCAAGCGGTCAAAATCTTTATATCAAAACATACGGAAACGAAAAGAATAAACCGCTTATTTTTATTCATGGAGGCCCAAGTGGCAATGCAACTTTATTTGAAGGAACAACAGCTCAAAATCTGGCTGATCAAGGTTTTTATGTTATTGCATACGATCGAAGAGGTGAAGGAAGATCTGCAGATCCTGATGCGAAGTTTACTTATGAAGAAGCTTTTCAGGATTTAAATTCAATCTATAAAAAATACCATTTAAAGAAAGCGGTTTTACTTAGCCATAGTTTTGGCGGTTTAGTTGCTACACTTTATACCAATAAATATCCGCAGAATGTAAGCGCTTTGGTTTTGGCCGGAGCATTATTTTCTCAGCAGGAAACTTACGACCATATTTTAAATTCTATAAAGAAAATTCATGACGGCGATTCTAAAACACTAAATAAAATAGCTTACATAGAAAAACTAGATAAAAATTCTGCCGGATATAGAAAACATTGTTTTGACTTGGCAAGTGATGAAAATTATTTTAAAATGCCAAAACCCACCAAGGCATCAAAAAAATTATATGCTGATTATGAAGCTGGAGAATTTTTTAAAACCAACATTCGGAACAAAAATGCACCTTTGCTTTTTTATCAAAACGAAAAGCAAAATAACATCGACAGCAGGCCTTTTTTAAAGAAAATTAAAGCCAAAAGAATTCCAATTTTCGCTATTTACGGAAAACAAGACGGTATTTTCTCTTCGGCACAAATTACTTCGATAAAAAACCGGGCTGGCAAAGATCACTTCGCATTTCTGGATAATTGTTCCCATTATCTTTTTGTTGATCAACAAGTTGAATTTCTTTCCAAAATAAATAAATGGCTTAAATAGTTTTTTAAACCATATAAGTGATATAAGGTAATTTAAGTTTTATGTTTAATATTTATTAAATGAACTTATATCACTTATATGGTTCAATATTTTTTCATTTTTATGATTTTTTATTTAGAATTAATATAAATAATATTTATATTTGTTGAAATAAAAGGATTTACGATGAGAGAAATAGAGAAGATATATCATAACAATTTTGGAATAACCTTTTACTGGAAACAAAATAATCAAACCATTTTGGACAAGGTGCAATTGGTTTTTAAAGAAACAGGCTTTTATTTCAGTCTATCAGAATTGAACCAGTTTTGTGATTTAATCGAAGACAGTATGATGGAAAATACTTGTTGCGAAGCTTGCGAAATGAAATATTCCTGCCATAAATTTTTATTGAAAACGCCTTGCAATTCAATAGATCTTGCTGTTTCGATGACGGAACTGAAATCAATTAAAGATTTAGTTGAAGGTTCTTTATTTAAAATTGAATTAGATGAATATGTTTACGGAGTTGGCTTAAACTAGAAACATTCTAAATATTTTAACACCATTTTTTCATTATTCAAATATATTTTGATTGTATTCAAAATAAAGTATATTTACAACAATGAAAAAAATTGGCATTCTTTTTACCCTTGTTGTTTTATCAGTTTTCTTTACTAACTGCAGCAACAAATCTGATGAATATATTGATCCGCGCGGAACTGACTATGCCGGTTCTGAAAGCTGTATTCAATGTCATCAGGTTCAATATAACATGGCATTGCAGAGTTCTCACTTTAAAGCAACTGCTCCCGCAATTTCAGAAAATGTTTTAGGCGATTTTGACAAAGGCGATCATACTTTTATTTATTACAAAAACACCAAATTAGTCATGGAAAAACGTAACGATAGTCTTTATCAGGTTTTATATAAAAACGGAAAAGAAGTCGAAGCGCATCCATTTGATATTGTTTTTGGAGTAAAACACGCGCAGACTTCTGTTTACTGGCGTAATAATAATACATACGAATTACCTGTTTCTTATTACAATTCTATACATAATTGGGCAACAAGTCCGGGATTTCCTGCTGATAAACCTTATTTTGACCGAATGGTAGTTAAAGATTGTTATTCGTGCCATGCATCAAATGCCAGCAGCAGAAGCGTCAATCAAAATTCTGAGGAGAAAAATTTTCTATCGATGGATGTTGAAGATATTATCGATAAAAAAACCATTATTTACGGAATTGATTGTGAGCGCTGCCATGGTCCGGCAAAAAAACACGTTGATTTTCATTTAAAAAATCCAAATGTAAAAGTTGCAAACAGCATTACCAGTTTTAAAACTTTAAACAGACAGCAAAAACTGGATGCCTGTGCGCTTTGCCACGCTGGAAATGACGGAATGAAAATGAAATCACGTTTTGAATTTAAACCGGGAGATAATTTATCTGAGTTTTATCGTGAAACCAGAAGTATTAACGATACAGCCAATTTTGATGTTCATGGAAATCAGTTTCGTTTGATGGCGCAAAGCAAGTGTTTTATAAACAGCGAAAAAATGGATTGTATTACATGTCATAATCCGCATGAAAATGCTTCTAAGAATATGGCATCGTATTCTAAAATTTGTATGACTTGTCATCAAGGTTTAAAACACAATGAAAAAACACTAAAAATAATGCCTGAGAAATTAATGGCCGATAATTGTGTAGAATGTCATATGCCGAAAAAAACATCAGGAGCAATTAAATTTCAGCTTTCAAACAGTAAACAACTTTCAGAATATATTCTGAGAACACATAAAATTGGTATTTATCCAATGGAAAAAAAGTAATTACGATTCGAATTTTTGAAGTTCAAAAGTTTCGCCGTCAAAAACTCCATAAGTAAAATATCCAATCCAGTCACCCAGATTTACGTAGTTTGAATCCTCGCCTACCGGAATTATCATTGGTAAATGACGATGTCCGAAAATAAAGTAATTGTAATGTTTGGTTTCTAATTTACGTTTGGCGTATAAAACCAGCCATTCGTTTTCTTCACCTAAAAATTTTACGTCTTCGTCACCGGAAATTAGTTTGTTTTTTACTGATAAATATTGTGCTAAACTTACACCAACATCTGGATGAAGCCAGCGAAATAACCATTTTGAAAACGGATTTGTAAATACCTTTTTCATTCGTTTATAACCTTTATCGCCAGGACCTTTTCCGTCGCCGTGACCAATTAAAAAGGTTTTTCCGTTAAAAGTAAATTCTTTATTGTCGTGGTAAACCGGGATATTTAATTCGGTTTGAAAATAATCATTCATCCATAAATCGTGATTTCCAACGAAAAAATAAATCGGAATGCCGCTGTCGCGAATTTCAGCCAGTTTTCCTAAAACACGAACAAAACCTTTTGGAACAACAGTTTTGTATTCGAACCAAAAATCAAATAAATCACCTAATAAAAAAATCGCTTCGGCATCTTCTTTAACTTTATCAAGCCAAGCCACAAATTTTTGCTCACGCGGCAGGCTCAACTCAGGAGTTGGCGCACCAAAATGTTGATCTGAAGCAAAATATACTTTTTTCATTCGTGAAGTTATGGATTATGAGTTATAAGTGAAAAACTTGGAATTTGGAATTTCTTTTTTTTGAAATTTAAATATTATCAGATGCGTACCATTCAGCAAATGAAGATTCTGTTTCCTGAAGCTTAAGGGAGAAAAGAGAGATTCCAGATGGAAGTCTTGCGATGATTCTTTCTGCGAAATCTACCACCATGTTTTCACTTGTTGGCTGATAATCAACCAAAATTACATGATGCCCGCGGTTTTTTAATTCATTTGCTAATTCTACATGTGGCGTTGTTTGGTTAAAAACAGTTGCATGATCGAACTGATCGACGATTTCTTCTTTTACAATTTTCTTTAGATCAGAAAAGTCAATCACCATTCCGAATTTCACATTAGACCTGTCAGTAATTGGCGAGCCAATAACGGTTACCGACAATTTATAACTGTGCCCGTGAACGTTTTTGCATTTTCCGTCGTAACCGTACAATGCATGTCCGGTTTCGAAACTAAATTGTTTTGTAATTCTGATATTACTCATCGATTTTTAATTTAAGGTTGCAAATTTACAAATTAATAACCGTTTTTATCTCTTTTTTTGGCTCTGATATACATCCAGTAAGCAATTCCTATTAAAAACAGGAACGGAATAAAAGATCCAATCAAAACTCCAATTTGATAACCGCTGTCTGGAGCGTTTTTAATTTTCTCTGCAACATCGACTTTTTGCAGTAATGAAATAATATACATATTCAAAGAATTTATTTAACACATAGAAACATAGATTTCTATACTTGATAAAAGAATAATAAAAAAACCAGTTTTTCACGCATAGCTATGTGCATAAATGCAAGTGAAACGCCTTTATACAAAAGCCAAAAAACTATGTTTCTATGTGTTTAAATTATTAAGCAAACTTATTTTTTAAATTGTCTCAAGGCATTTCTGCTAAAATCAGACAAAACTAGTTTTCCTGTAATTGAAGCTCTTTCGATTAGTAATGATTCCCATTGTTCTGTACCTTCCCAAATAATCTTTTTCATTTCCTGAAGCGCTTCGGGATTGTATAAACTTAATTTTTTAGCAAAATTCTGAACATCGTTATCCAGATTAGAAGCATCACATAAAACAGAATATAGCCCTTTTTGAAAAGCCCATTCAGCTGTTTTCCATTGCTCGGCAGCCAATGTCATTTCGGCCATTGCAGTTTTTCCTATTTTACGAGAAACAGCCGGTTCAATTACAAAAGGTCCAAGTCCGATAGCGAGTTCTGACAATTTCACATCACTTAACAATGTTGCAAAAGTATAATCGCAAGCCGCAATAATCCCTACACCTCCTCCAACTGCTTTTCCCTGAACGCGGCCAATAATTAATTTATTACAATTACGCATTGCATTTAGCAAATGTGCAAAACCAGAGAAAAATTCTGCTCCCTGCTCTTCATTTTCGACTTGTAAAAGTTCATCAAATGACGCTCCTGAACAAAAAGCTTTTGCGCCCTGACTCTTTAAAATGATAACCGAAACATTCTCATTTCGGCTCAATTCATTAATTTCTGTTGTCAATTGATTCAATAATTCACGCGGAAAAGAATTACTTGCAGGATGCCCAAACTGCACTGTGGCAATTGTATCTTGAAAAGAAGTCTCTAAAGATCCTTTTGTATTTTCTGAACTCATAAAAATATTTTTAAACGTAAAGTTACGCTTTTGAAAAATATTTTATCTGATAGGTTCTGAAATTTGTTTTTTGAGAAATATTTGACTTTATTTGTTAACACTTTGGGGGATTAGCTCATTTGGCTAGAGCGTTCCGATGAAAAATCGGGAAGGTGACGGTTCGAATCGGGTATTTTCCACAAAACAAGAGGGATTAGCTCATTTGGCTAAAGTGTCCCGATGGAAAATCGGGATGGTGATAGTTCGAATCGGATATTTTCCACAAAACAAGAGGGATTAGCTCATTTGGCTAAAGTGTCCCGATGGAAAATCGGGATGGTGATAGTTCGAATCGGAGATTTTCCACAAAACAAGGGGGATTAGCTCATTTGGCTAGAGCGCTTGCCTGGCAGGCAAGAGGTGATCGGTTCGAATCCGATATTCTCCACAATTTTTTTACAATTTTATCACAACAAAAATACCCGAACAAAAATGTTCGGGTATTTTCATTTATAGCCATTATGTTTTATACTTATATTCTTTATTCAGCTACTCTTAACAAATATTATATTAGTTCTTGTCAGGATATTCAGAGACGTTTGCAAGATCATTTAAATAGCCGAAGTAAATTTACTAAAGTGGTAAAAGATTGGGAATTGAAATATCATGAAACTTTTGAAACTCGGAGCGATGCCATGAAAAGAGAGTTGCAAATAAAAAAAATGAAGAGCCGCAAATACATTGAAAGCTTAATAGAAACAAAAGGCTAGAGTATCCCGATTCATCGGGAGGGTGACCGGTTCGAATCCGGTATTCTCCACGAAAACAAAACCCTTGTAAATTCAGTTTTACAAGGGTTTATTTTTTTTTATTCTACTCCAACTTTTCAGCACAATCTTGTCATTTCGACGAAAGGAGAAATCGCATTAGAGAATCGACAAAGATTGGCGACTTACTGTGTGGAATTTCTAGTGCGATTTCTCCTTTCGTCGAAATGACAAACTGCATCTATATCTCTCTATAATTTATTTTTCATTTGCCGAATCCTCAGCATTAACATCTACTTCCTCTTCTTTTTTGAAATCATTATTCAGCAAATCGGTAAGTTTCTTTTTTTCCTTTTGATTTTTTCTAATTGTCAGCACAACCAAAATAATAATCAAAACAGCTACAACTCCTATTACAACCCAATTAATTTCCATAATCTTAAATTTTAATTAAAAGTAAAAATTTAAACTACACTCCATATTATCAAAATGTTAAGCATTATTTTTTGAACTTCATTTTAAACCCGTAAGCTAGAAAAAGGTATTTTTTCTATTTAGATCAGAAAAGAATGCTTTTTGTTTTGTGAAAACTTTTTTTACATTTATAATCGTTAATTACAATCAATTATAAACCTAAAACACATTTAAATACCACGTTTATGAATATTAAAATACCAACATTACTCGCCGCGACAGCTTTATTATTTTTTTCTTGTAACGATAAAAAAACCATAGAAGACAAAGAAATACCTGCAGTTGGCAAAACAGCAGCGGTAGAAAATGACTCAATCCAAGAAGAATCAGCTCCCAGAAAAGAAAGCATCAATTTATTTACAATTATGCCAAAAGACAGCAGCGATATTGCTTTTGTTTCGCTTTCTGACATATACCCAATTGGCGATGAAAAAGATACACTTGCTTTGCCTAATCTTGAAAAAATTGGAAAAGACAATGCTGAATATTTTACGTTTGATAAAATTTACAGAAAAAGATTTTTATCTAAAACCAATATCTCCGAAAATGATTCTGTTTTCGTATTAGATTATGCTAAAAACAAACTGGCTTCTTTTGCTGTAAAAAATCTAAAAACAGCTGCGTTGTTAAACGGTTATTCTTCTGGTGAAGATTGGCCTTATCACAACTATGATTATATGATTGGCTTCGAAATCAATAAAAAATATTTAAACGGTTTCAGTGAATATTATAGAGATGCTATAGTGTATGTTGGTAAAGAAAATCCGTTTTCAAAAGAACGTTTAAAGCCAATTGCTTGGAAAAAAATTGCCAAAAAAGACTATCCGGCTAAAACATTGAAAAATGAAGACCGTACTTTATTAAAAAACACAGTATCAGGCAATACCTATTTATTTAAAACAGATAGTTATAATTATTTTCTACAAGATTATCTCGATAGTCATAAAATAATTTATACCAGACGTCTTTTAGTTGCCGATTCTAAAACTCAAGATATTATTATCGAAAAACTTTACAGCCAAAGTGAAGGTACCTCTCCTGCTCCGCTTAATTATGAAGATGGTCCCGATGCAAACCAATGGACAGGAAAACTTTTTAAAGACAAACCGCAAGTTGTTTTCGGCTTTTTGTATGAATCATTTGGATGTCCGGGAATTTCAATTATTGATAAATCAAACGAAGAAATTTATCTGCAGTGCGATAATCGTCATTAAAAACTAAAAATTCCAAATTCCAAATTCCAAATTCCAAATTCCAAATTCCAAATTCCAAATTCCAAATTCCAACTACAAAAATTATAATATATACAATGAAAGAAATTAAAAACCGCATAGCTGCCTGTGAACTTGAATATGATGAAATAAAAGAATCGTCTCCAGCTTCAGACGAAGAAATACAAAGCTTAAGCAAATATTTTTCGCAGCCTTTACCAGAAGAATTAATTGCGTTTTATAAAACAGTTGGCGGAATTGAATCTGATGAAATATTCAGCATTTTTTCTCCAGAAAATCTTTTGGAACAAATTCAGGAAAGATCAGATCTTGCAAATAATTCTACAGGAATTATCGATATGATTATTGCTTTTTGGGGAAATGACAGACCTGAATTTCAGGAATATGAATTTCTTACCCAAGAACAAACTCAAAAAATAAACGAAGCTTTTCCGTGTATTGGCTGGATAATGTCAGAAGAAGATATTAATGAAAGCGGCGAATATATAATTTTCGACAAAAACGGAAACTTCACCAATATATATTGCCATCAAGATAGTATTGACGATACCGCGAATCAATTACTTGAATTACTCGTTTCTGGAATTCAGGAAAGAACTTTAGAAGATGTTCTGGAAGAACTTTTTGAACGTGCCGAAGGAAATTTAAGTCGATGGGATTAAACCATTAATTTAATTTTTCTAATCAAAATAGTAAAAAACCAAAATCTAAATCATGTCTGAATTAAGCTCATTATACTGTAAAGTAAAAATCACAAAACTGCAGCTTGAAAAGTTTTTAAACAGTCCGCTTGAAGAACCAGAATTAAATAAAAACTGGCTCGATTGGTGGAACAGCCGCAAAATGTATTCAAAAATGGAATTGACTCCAGAATTACTGCGCACTTATAACGACGATATTAATGAAGAAGTTATTGACGGCTGGATTGATTATCCCGAAGCAATGGCTTTTTCAGATTATGATGAAGCTGCCGAAGAATGGCATTGGGGAATGATGTTTTTCAGTCAGAATTTTACAGAAATGATACCAATGTTCGCCTTTATCATAAGCTTGGAGAAATACGTGATTGAAGGTACAGAAAACCAAGCGATTGTTTTTCCTTTCTTTTGGGGAGATGATGCCGTTCATGTTTACATTTATTTTGAAGATGGAAAGGCGATATTGAGTCCGAAAGCGCAGACTTTAAAAGATGTAAATCCGAAATTTGTAGAACAGACAAAAGATTTTCTCAACAAAAAATGGGATCAGCTGGCGAAAGAAATGGATTTAGATAATTTGGATTAATTTTTAAAGCTTTTATATTGATGATTAACAAGGACAATTTAAAATTATATACGTACAAAGAACTCAAAGTTGTGCTTCCTGCCGGGAATCAATTAGAAAAATTATACGAAAAAGCAAAAGACAAAAATAAATTTGACGAACAATTTATCTGTGTTCACGAAGGTGATATTGCAACAGAAGCGCTAAATCCGAATGATGATGTGGGCTGGGGCGTTTATTATAAATTTATAGAGGAAAAAGAAAATATTCCGCTTTTTTCTATTCCGGTTATCTTAGGCAATGTCAGCTGCAAAACAGCATCAATAAAAGAAGTTTTGATTACCGGAAATCTTCACACTAAAAACCTCGACATAAATTATACAAGTAGACCCAATACTTTTTCGCAGGTAATGGGAAATGTAACAGTCGACGAAGTTTTATTTACAACCGGAAAAGGTTTAGGCGGAAAACCGTTTGAATTTCAGGTAAATGGCGATGTAAATATTCATACCTGGATTAATCTTGAGCAAGCTGGTATTTCGGCAAAATCCTTAACGGTAAAAAAAGAATTTTCTTTTCCGCAGGTTTATGCTACCGAAGACAGAGGTAAACACGCTCAAAAGGAAACTGATTGGAGCAAACACAGTCTGGAAGAACTTACCAATTATTTCAATAAAGAAAATCTTAATTTGGAAGAATATGGAAATTATGTAGAATTCTTTTTCCGCGTTCCTACCAAACTTTCAAAAGCAGATTATGATTATCTGACGAAATAATCCAAAATATTAAAACAATAAAATTGTATGAAAAGTTGTATTTTTACTTCTTTCAAACTCTAAATCGTATTTTACCAAAACAAGTCTGTTTTTTACTGAAAATCGATTTTGTAAATGTTTTTTAAATACCTTTGAATTATGAGCACAGCAACAAAACCAAATCATATCGGGCGAAAAATAAGTCGTATTCGTGAACTTCGCGATATGAAGCAAGAAGCTTTGGCACAAGCTTTAGGCATGAGCCAGCAATCAATATCTACAATTGAAAACAGCGAAACGATTGACGAAGAAAAACTTATTGAAATAGCAAAAGCACTTGGTGTTTCTGCAGAAGCTATAAAAAGTTTTTCAGATGAAAACATGATCACTTATTTTAATACTTTCACAGACAGCCACGGAAACTTTGGAAATTTTGCTAGTGGTGCAATTTGCAATTTTAATCCTCTTGATAAAGTTGTGGAACTTTATGAGCGTTTGGTGCAGGCTGAGAAAGATAAAGTTGAGTATTTAGAAAAATTATTTAAAGGGAAATAGTTCTCTTTATTTTGGATAATATAAAAAAAGCCATTCCTATAAGCGGAGTGGCTTTTTTAATGTTCTAACAAAGGAATTATGCGCACTAAAAAGCCTCTATCATATTAAACAATAACGCTACATATATTTTTCTAAATCCTCAACCCACATTCTTATTATATCTTCTACCTTTTTATCGATTACTTCCTGATTTGGCTTTTGTCCTATAATTTCTGGAATTAAAATTAATCTCCCCAATTCATCTAATGATGAATTAATACAATGTTCTTTCATATATTTTATCTAATATAATATTATACTGAAAATCTGTAAAGAAGTTCAGTATTTCTCACATATTCATATATTTTTTATGAGTCAGTTAAAATTCCCCTAAAATCTATTAACAAATTAGTTATTTGCTTTTGAATTTTGTTTAAATTTCATCAATAGAATTTAAACAGCTAACCTTAATTAATCAATTAAATGACAGTTTACAATTGCGACATACTAGATTTAATAAATGTAATTGCTACATCCTTTGGAGCTCTTATAACTGGAGTATCTTTTGCTTATTTATTCATATCTGATTACAAAAAGAGTAAAAGAATTTCTAATTTAGAGAGAGTTGCAGAAGTATTAGAAAAAGAACTAATAATAAAATATCAACCTCATTTATGGTGTAATGGCAACTCATCAAGAGAAGCTGAAAACACAATGGCTTTTGACATCAATAATAAAAGAGAATGGTGCAGATTATTAGAGTTTAATATTATTTCTGGAGATCTTATTTTAGATGAACAAAACAAACATCTTCCTTATGAACTTGAACCAAAATTCAATAATGATTTATTAGCTGATACTACAAGGCGATACATATATACAATTAACAATTCTCAAAAAAGATTAAGAGATGTCGAATACGAAATACAAATAATTTATGAAGATCGTCTCGGAAATAAATATTTTGTAAATCTTACTGGAAAAGGAGGAAGTTACAAATTGACCAATCCACAATTTTTGAAATAATAAAAATTAATAATGATCTTTTTTTAATTGCTAATGACAAAGCTCTACAAAAATACTGACGAATCAAAAAAAGAATTTTATTTCTATCTAGGTCTCTTATCGACTCTTTTTGCTAAAATGGAATCAAATCTATTAATAATTACAGGCAAACTCATTACAGATGATTTTGTGCTAGCCAGTGTTTTATTTGAAAGAAACACACTGGCCCAAAATATAGATTTGATAAAGAAAATTAGTGTGCAAAGAGATTTCGAAATTAATCTAATAAAAAATCTCGCTGATAAAATATCCAATATCAAACGTATAAGAAACTTATTTATTCATGGTGTATGGGGCGAGCCTTATGAAAAAAACAATGATGTTTTAATTACTTGCAGTGAAAGTAAAATTGATTCGGTAGAAAAAAAATTTGGAGCAATCACTGCTAAATCTTGGAAATCAGTAACAACCACAGAATTCCGTTTAACCTATATAAGAAAACAAGTCGATCATGTTGAAGAAATAATTTTATCGCAAAATTTTTTAATAAAAAAACTAGAAGAACATGTCTTTAATAATTTTTAAAAAAACTTTGCGACTTCGCGACTTTGCGAGCAAAAAACCTATCTCAACAAAAACCCCATTCTAATCGACCCAAAAAAGTACCCCGTATTCGTATCATTAACATCGCCTTCTAATTCCCTTCCGCGATAAATAAAAGAATACGACATATTGAAGTTATTGTGTCTGTATTTCAAACCAAACTCGGCATTGAAACGAAGCGGAACCAAATCGAAAGTTATCGGACTTGTATCATTAAACATACTGCCTTCGATTGTCGCATCATAAAACTGATAATTAACGCTTGGCATGGCATAGAAATAAAATTCTCTAATATTGGGCTGTGCATTTGCACTTACCGAAGCATCATGAAGATTAGAATCATAAATTGGAGTCAGTCTCTTGAAACCAATTCGGGTTAAAAATCCCGTTGAAACTCCTGTAAAAATAGTTCCCAGATTTGCTTCAGACTGAAAATGAAGATCTATAAAATCATTATGTTTCGATGGAAATAATTTCTTCGAATACATAACATGCGCCTGAACCGCCAAAGCATTATGCAGCTGATTGTCCCAGCCGTAAACTGTTTTATATCCAATAAGTTTATGAAAACCTTCCTGCGTTTGTTCTCCCAAAGCATTCGGTCCCATATATCCCAATTGAAAATCAGTTTTTAAAACCGATTCACTTTGGTAGAAAAAACTTCTTCCTGCTTCTGCAAAAAGATATCCCGTAAAAGGGCGGTCGTTTACATCAACGGCTTCTTTATTAATGAATCTCGGATTATAAATATATTGCCCAATCCTGAATTCGGTAATTTTTTTATTGATTTTTTCATTTTCATTTTTAGATAAAAACCGATAAAAAATCTCCAAACCATTGGTATAATACATATCGTTTTTAGACGAAGTATATAAATCATTGTCGGTTATAAAACCTATTTCTTTAGTTTTTCCTTGTCCAAAAGTTAACGTTGAAGTCAAAATCAGAAAAGCAAAAAATGCTTTTTTATTTCCCATCCCCGCTATAATTGATTTTCCCTACGTAACGCATTTCACGAACAATTCTTTCTTTTCTCCTGTTAATATAACTTGACGAACCTGTAGCTTTAAATTTTCTCGGATTTGGTAAAATCGCCGCAATTCCCGCAGCCTGCATTGGCGTTAAACTCGAAGCATCTCGACGATACCAATGTTCTGTCGCTGCATACGCGCCATAAACGCCATCGCCCATTTCGATACTATTCAGGTAAACTTCCATAATACGTTCTTTACCCCAAATAATTTCAATTAAAACGGTAAAATAAGCTTCAAGACCTTTGCGGAAATAACTTTTTCCCTGCCATAAAAACACATTTTTTGCCGTTTGCTGCGAAATTGTACTTCCACCTCGAATTCGGCGTCCGCGTTCATTGCTTTTGTAAGCTTTTTGAAGGGCTTTAAAATCAAAACCATTATGTGTTAAAAAAGTTCCGTCTTCACTCGCAATTACGGCTTTTTGCAAATTCATCGAGATTTTATCAATTGGTTCCCAATCGTGATCAAAATAAACTTCTTTTCCGTCCATTTTATTTTCGATGGCACGAATAAGCATTAAAGGCGTAAAAGGCACGGGAACGTATTTAAAAAAGATAACCGATCCTATCGAAATTCCGAAAAACCACAACATAGTTTTAATCAAAAACCATTTTACTTTTTCTCCAAAAGAACGGTTTGATTTTTTTCCAGGTGTTTTTGGTTTTGGTTTACTTGCGGTTGTTGTTTTTTTTGGTGCTGGTTTCTTCGCTGCTGCCATTATATTAAATCTGCTAATTCTGTTCCTACTAAACTGCCTATCGCTACTCCCATTCCGCCTAAACGCACTCCACAAAACACGTTTTCAGACAATTGAGAAACAACAGGATTCTTACTATTTCCAATTCCCATAATGCCGCTCCAACGGTGCGCAATCTGGAAATCCTGATTTGGTAAAATTACATTTTTCAGCAACTCTTCCAATTTATTTTGAACAATTTCTGTCTGACCAAATTCGGTTGTAGTTTCTGTTTCAAAATCTAAGTTTCGGCCTCCGCCAAATAAAATTCGATCGCCAATATTTCTGAAATAATAATAACCACGATCCAGATGAAAAGTCCCTTTTATATCCAGATTTTTAATGGGTTCTGTAATTAAAACTTGAGCACGCGCGGGTTTCACCTCTCCATTTGTCAAAGTATTTGCAAAACCATTTGTGGCAAAAAGTAATTTATTAGTTTTAAAACTAAAATCATTCAGTACCACTTCAACATGATTTCCGGCATCAGCATAAGAAGTTACAGTTTGCTGATTCAGAATTAAAATATCTGCAGAAACCGCTTGCTTCAATAATTCCTGCATCATATTTCCGGTATCGATCTGGGCTTCAAACGGATTAAAAATTAAATAATCCTGAATATTTCCAAATCCAAATCGGTCGGTTTCTTTAGAAAAAACATCGGCCTTAAAAAGTGGTTTTAAAATTTCGTTTATAAAAGGCAGTTTCGAGATACATTCGCTAAATCCAAATTCATCTTCTTTCAAAAACAATTCATATCCGCCGTGAGGTTTAAAATCGATTGCCTGATCGCCTAATCTTTTTCGGAGTAATTGCAAACCTTTCCAGCGTTTTTCGATAAGTGCGACAACATCTTCTTCTGAATGTGTTTTTAAATCATCTAAAATTTCCGAAAGACTTCCGAAACAGGCAAAACCAGCATTTTTTGTACTCGCGCCCTGTGGCAGCATTCCTCTTTCGAGAACCAAAATTTTTGCAGCAGGAAATCTTTCGCGTAAGCGTAAAGCACTATGCAGGCCAACGATACCGCTGCCCACAATTGTATAATCAATATCTGTGAACCAGTTTTTTAGTTCCCAATAACTTAGTTCCATATCTTTATTAAATTCCAATATTTAAATTCCAAATTCCAATCTTGGGTTAAATTACAAATTTTTTAAATTCCAAATTCCAAACTTTGTTATTGATTTTTTAATAGCCGCGTATTTTTATTTTCAAAGATTATCAAAAAATAATTCGTGAATTCGTGGTGAATAAAAATTTAAGGCAGCGTTTTTCGAATTTGGAATTTCATAATTGGAATTTTAACAATAAATTGGAATTTGAAATTTAACTGATTGGGATTTAAATGTTGTATTTTTAGCGCACAAAAAAATAGAATTTTTATTATGAAAAAAGTATTATTAACAACCTTAATAATGATGAGTTTAAACGCTATCGGGCAGAATGTTATGTCTCCGGAATTGTTATGGAAATTAGGCAGAGTTACTCCGCTTGGAATTTCTAAAGATGCAAAAAATGTAGTTTTTAAGGTTTCAACGCCTTCTGTAGAAGAAAACAAATCGCATTCTAAATTTTACACCATTCCTGTAAACGGAGGAAATGCAGTTGAAATTAAAGATACTAAAGACGTTTTAGCAGATAAAAATGTTTCGCCAGACGGAAAATATTTAGTTTATAATGAAGAAGTAAAAATCGACAATGTTTTAGGTAAAGATTTTTATCCGAAGTTAGATAAATCTGATGCTCAAATTTATGATGGTTTAGATTATCGTCATTGGGATACCTGGAACGAAGGAAAATTTAATCATGTTTTTTATAAAGAAAACAAAGACGGCGCAAAAGGAATCGACATCTTGAAAGGTGAAACTTTTGATTCTCCGCAAAAACCTTTTGGCGGTGACGAAGATTATATCTGGTCACCAGACAGCAAAAGTATTTTTTATGTGTGCAAGAAAAAAGCAGGAACGGCTTATGCTGTTTCTACAAACACGAATATTTATGAGTACAATTTAGAGACTCAAAAAACGACAAATAAAACCGAAGATAATTTAGGTTACGATACAGCACCGCAATTTTCTCCAACAGGAAATTTATCTTGGCTGCAAATGAAACGTGACGGTTACGAGTCGGACAAAAACGATATTATTGTTGAGTTTAAAGGAATCAAAACGAACTTAACGGCAAATTGGGACGGAACTGTAGATAATTTTATCTGGAGTAAAGACGGAAAAACGGTATTTTTTGTTGCGCCAATTGACGGAACAAAACAACTTTTCTCTGTTAATTTTCCGGGTTTAACTAAAATTGCGATTAACGTTCGTCAGTTAACAAATGGTAATTTTGACGTAAATGATTTAGTTGGTTTTTCTGGAGATGATATCATCGTTACGAGAACAGATATGAATCATGCTGGTGAGATTTTTTCTTTTAATTTGAAGAAAAACACTTGGAAACAATTATCTAACGTAAATACTGAAACGTATAAAACTTTAGCATTAAGCAAAACCGAAAAACGTTACGTTACGGCAACCGACGGTAAAAAAATGTTGGTTTGGGTTATTTTACCTCCAAACTTTGATGCTACTAAAAAATATCCAACTTTATTGTTCTGTCAAGGCGGGCCTCAAAGTGCGCTGACACAATCGTATTCTTTCCGTTGGAATTTCTCTTTAATGGCGGCAAAAGGTTATGTAGTTGTGGCACCAAACCGTCGCGGTATGCCGGGGCATGGTGTTGAATGGAACGAGCAAATTAGTAAAGACTGGGGCGGACAAGTTATGGACGATTACCTTTCGGCAATTGATGATGTTGCTAAAGAAAGTTATGTTGACAAAAGCCGTTTAGGTTGCGTTGGAGCAAGTTATGGTGGATATTCTGTATTTTATTTAGCAGGGATTCACAAAAACCGTTTTAAAACTTTCATCGCTCACGATGGTGTTTTCAATACGGTTAGTATGTTAGGAACAACTGAGGAAGTTTTCTTTAACAACTGGGATTTTGGCGGGCCTTATTGGGAGAAAGATAATGCTATAGCTCAAAAAGCTTATACTACTTTTAATCCTGCAACTTTGGTTCAAAACTGGAATAAACCAATTTTGATTTTCCAGGGAGGAAAAGATTTCCGTGTGCCAATTGGGCAAGGACAAGAAGCTTTTCAGGCAGCGCAGTTAAGAGGAATCAAAAGCCGTTTTGTGTATTTTCCAGATGAAAATCACTGGGTTTTAAAACCGCAAAATGCTCAGGTTTGGCAGGGAGAATTCTTTAAATGGTTAAACGAAACGCTTTAAATCATAAAATTAAAATAAACTTAACCGCAGCATTATTTATATAATCTGCGGTTATTTTATTTTTAAAACCTTTGAATTATGTAAATATTTGATTTGCATTTACTTTTCTTAAATGGAAATTTTAAATAAATTGCGGTGAATTGTAATTTTAGTAAACTTCGTAAACGCCAAATAAACACTATGGAAAGCAAAAAAAGTTATACAGCACTTAAGGTTTTATTCAGCTATGTTGCATTACTTGCTTTGGTGGTTACTGTGGGATGGTTTCTGTATTCTGAAAATGTCGTTTACAATAAACTGGAAGACAAAATTGCCCAGGAAAAAACTAAAATTCTTCGTGTAAGTAAATTGTTTTCGAATGTATATAAAACAGAAAGTTTAGCCCGAAAAACAATTCAAACCAATTCTGAAACGGATTTTAAAAGTTATCTTATCGAAACCGATTCTTTAAAAGCGAGAATTGATACTTTAAAACAAATTGTTACTACAGAATATCAGAAAGTTTTATTGGATAGTGTAACGTATTTATTGTCTGAAAAAACAGAAAATATCCGACAATTAAAAACGATAAAAAACAAAGCTGAAGATGAAGTTTCGGTCAATAATGCTATTGACGAAATTACCAAAATGGAGTTTAATCTTCGAAAACTGGAACTTCAGGATTTTACCAAAAACCCAAATGAATTAGGAAATTATCAGCGAAATGTACTGCAGAAATATGTGGATTATTTAAACCAGAATATTCCGGATGACAGCACGAACACGTTGAGTAAAAAAGCTTCTGATTCTATTTTGGCCAATTCTAAAAAACTGCTTAGCAACGTAAAAGAAAAAGCCGAAAAGAAAAAAGAAACACTGAATTTTGAGGAAAATAAATTGCTGAAAAATGAAATTGCCATTTCGGAACAGCTTCGAAAAGTACTTCGAATTATTGAAAGGGAAATTATCATCAATTCGATAAAAAACAATTCTTTAAAAGAAAAATCACTTAAAAAGGTCAACGAGATTGTAACGGCTTCGGCTATTGCGGGTTTAATTTTGACTTTGTTTTTTTCTGTTTTAATTGTGAGTGATTATTCGAAATCGCAGTTGTATAAAAAACAGCTTGAAATTGCGAATTTCAAAACCAAGAATTTATTAAAAAGCCGTGAACAGTTAATCTCAACAGTAAGTCACGATTTAAAAACACCTCTGAGTACGATTGTGGGTTATTCTGAACTTTTAGGAAATTCTGATATTAATACAAAACAATCCTATTTTATTAAAAACATCAAAAATTCATCTGAATATATTACACAGTTAGTTCAGGATTTATTGGATTTCTCCAGAATCGAAGCAGGAAAAATTACGATAGAAAAAGTTCCGTTTTATCTTCCTGAACTTATTGAAGATACAGCAAGAAATATTCAAACGGTTTACAAAGAAAAAAACATTGATTTGATTATTAATGTAGATGATAAACTGCACACAAGAGTTGTTGGAGATCCGTTTCGACTGAAACAAATTCTAACCAATATTATTGGGAACGCTTATAAATTTACAGAAGAAGGTCATATTAAAATCAGTTCGTATGTGAGCGAAAATGAAAACTTTTTTATTATTACAATTGAAGATACCGGAATTGGTATTGAAAAAGGAAATCAAAAATTAGTTTTTGAAGAGTTTGCTCAGGCAAATGAAAATATCGAAAAGAAATATGGCGGAACTGGTTTAGGTCTTTCTATCTGCCAAAAGATAATTTCGTTTATGGGCGGAAGAATAAGTCTCGAAAGCACTTTTGGTAAAGGAAGTACATTTGAAATAAAAATTCCTTTAATCCTGGATCAAAGCGAAATTACGGTTGAAGAAATAAAAAGAAACATTGCACGTAATACGACAAAACAGACTTTTGTAGTAATTGACGATGATATTAATCTGCTGAATTTAACGAGCGGCGTTTTAAGGCAGGAAGGACATCAGGTTTTATCTTTTAGCAATTCTGTAAAAGCTTTAGAAGCGATCCAGAATACTAATTTTGATTTTGTGATTACCGATATTCAAATGCCGGAAATGGACGGATTTATGTTTTTGAAAAGTCTTCGTAATTCTGAAAAAGGTATTTATAAAAATCAGCCCGTAATTGCCTTGACCGGAAGAACAGATTTAGACGCTGCCGTTTATGATGAAGCCGGTTTTACAACAGTTGTAAATAAACCGTATTCACCTAAAATATTACTGGAAACAATTCAGCATATTCTGGATCATGATACATTGCCCAAAGCTGCAATAAATGAAGTTGAAGAAACGGTTTCTTCCCAATTATATACTTTAGATACTCTAAAAGAATTTTTAGGGAATGATCAAAATGCTTTAAACGATGTATTAAAAGCTTTTATAATAAGCAGTAATGAAAATTTAGATTTGCTGGAAAATGCGATTCATGAAAAAAATGTTCCTGAAATAAATTCTATAGCGCATCGAATTGCGCCTATGTTTAGACAAATAGAATCGCGAGATATTAGCATTCTATTAAAAACACTGGAACAAAATAATCTTGAAATTGCAGATTCGAAAGATATTTTTGAAGCGCTTAAAGCAAAAACAAACAAGCTTTTTGCCGTTTTAGAACAAGAAATCGTTTAATCAATATTGTAGTGCTTTAATTTATTGTAAAGCGTTTTTCTGGTAATTTTAAGCAGTTTAGCCGCTTCCGATTTATTATTTTGTGTTCTGTTCAAAGCTTGAATAATGGCTTCTTTTTCATTATCTGATAAAGAAAAACTGCCGCTAAAACCGGCTTGTTTTTGAGATTGGAAAAATTCAATTGGCAAAACATCGCTTTCAATAAAATCGCCCTGCGTTAAAAGTGTGGCACGTTTTACACAGTTTTGTAATTCACGTAAATTTCCCGGCCAGTTGTAATTTTGGAAAATAGAAACTACTTCCGGAGAAAATCCAATGATATCTTTATTCAATTGCTGATTGGCTTTTTCAAGGAAATAATCGGCAAAAACCATTAAATCCTCGTCTCGGTCTTTTAAAGATGGAGACTGAATAGAGAATTCGTTGATTCTATGGTATAAATCTTCTCTAAAATCGCCATTTTTTACTGCCTCACGTAAATCTTCGTTTGTAGCTGTAATTATGCGGATATCGACGTTTATTTCTTTATTGCTTCCAACAGGTTTAATTTTTCTTTCCTGAAGTGCACGCAATAACTGAATTTGGTTTTCGTATGAAAGGTTTCCTATTTCATCCAGAAAAAGAGTTCCGCCGTTTGCGGCTTCAAAATATCCCATTTTGTCACTGATTGCTCCCGTAAAAGATCCTTTTAAATGTCCGAAAAATTCACTTGCTGCCAATTCTTTTGGAATGGCTCCGCAGTCGACTGCAATAAAATTGTTGTTTTTTCTATTACTTTGCTGATGAATACTTTTAGCAATAATTTCTTTTCCCGTTCCGCTTTCGCCGATGATTAAAACCGACATATCTGTTGGGCTTACCAATTGAATATGATCTAAAAGTTTTTTGGATGCAACAGAAATGCCGCGTACAAATTCATTTTCTGCAGAAACTGGTTTCTTTACCGATTTTTTTTGTTTAACCGGAGCTTCATTTTCTTCTTCAATTTCAGAAGTTTTCAATGCATTTGTAATAACCAATAAAACCTCATCTGGATTAAACGGTTTCGAAATATAATCGGCCGCACCATTTTTAATTGCTTTCACAGCGGTATTAACATCAGAATATCCCGTCATTAAAATCACAGGAATTTCAGGATGTGAATTCTTGATTTCAGACATAAGTACAATTCCGTCAGAATCAGGCAAGCGAAGATCTGTCAAAATCAAATCGAAAGATTCGTTTTTGATTGCCGATCTGGCTTCTGATGCAGAAAACGCGACGCTTACTTCGTATTGGTTTTTTACTAGAAATTTCTCTAATAATTTACAAAATGAAATATCATCTTCTATTACTAATATCTTTGACATGTGACTGGAGGGACTTTTTTGCTAAAATAATACTATTAAAGTTATAATTTCTTAAAATTATGCGAAAAAAAAAGAGATTGCACAATGCAATCTCTTTTTCACCAAAAACATAAATCTAATTTCACCTAATTATATCTTCAACCAGTTGCCATTGACATCTGAATACACAGTAGCCTTTTGGTCACCAACCGATATTTCTAATTTGTATTCTTTTTTATCATTAACATACGCTTTTTCCAGTTTTGCATTTGGATAAGCGGTTTGCAGAGCAGTCTTTACAGCTGCCGGAACAACATCTGTGCTAATTTCAGTGTATTCTGTTTGTACAGAAACCGTCGTTTTTACTTTATTTGGAGTTATCTCTGCTATTGCAGGAATTGATAAGCATCCTAAAAGAATAGCTGCTGAGATGGCTAACTTTTTCATATTGCTCTGTGTTTAATTATTTTTTAATGATATTTCCTGAAGCATCAGTAAAAAAAGTATATTTCTTACCTTCTTTTGAAATTTCAAGTTTGTACTCGTCTTTAGCATTTTTCCATGCTTTTTCCAGTTTAGAACCTACAAACGATTTTTCAATTGTAGATTTAACAGCTGCCGGTACGGCATCTGGAGCAACTTCAGTATATTCATCCTGAACATTTACTGATTTAACTACTGAATTTGATTGTAATGGAGCTGCTGCCTGAAGAGACAAACCTCCTAAAATAATCGCTGCTGATAAGATTAACTTTTTCATAATGCTTTAAGATTTAGAGTTATTATTTTTTAAGAATAGTTCCTGCGGCATCAGTATAAACGATTGATTTTTCACCTCTTACTGTAACCTCAATTTTGTATTCTTTTTTCGAATTCACATAAGCTTTGTCCAATTTTACACCTGGATAAGCTTCATCAAGAGATTTTTTAATCGCAGCCGGTACAGCGTCGACTTCTTTATAATCATCTTGGTAGTTTATTGTATTTACTGTTGTGGTGGTTAAAACAGTATTTCCTGCTTGCATTGACAACCCTCCTAACAGGATTGCTGCCGATAATATTAGCTTTTTCATAATAATAGTTTTTTTAGGGTTAATTTTTTATTTTTTTACCCAAGATCCATCGGCGTTAGCATAAAGAGAACCTACTTTGTCTCCTACTGTTACTTCTAATTTGTATTGAGAAGCACTGTTTTTGTATGCTTTATTTAGAACTGCGTCTGGATATGCTTTTTTAAGAGCATCTGTTACCGCTGCCGGTACTTCTGTTAATTTCACTTCAGTATAATCATCTTGAAATGATACTGCTTCTACGATAGTATTTGTAATTGGCGAAGTTGAAGCAAATGATGTTAAACCTCCCAAAACGATTGCGGCTGATAAAAATAAATTTTTCATGATAATTATTTTTTAATATTCGTAATTTAATCTTAGTATTTTTAATTTGGATTTTCACGGTACACGGGATTATTTTTTAATCCAGGTTCCGTCAGCATTAGCAAAAAGATTTCCTACTTTGTCGCCCACTGTTACATCCAATTTATATTCTGACTTTTCATTTTTGTAAGCTTTAGTAATTACTGCGTCAGGATAAGCTTTTTTCAAAGCTTCAGTAATTGGAGCTGGTAATTCTTCTAATTTAATTTCAACATAGTCGTCTGCAACTGAAACAACTTTTACAATAGAATTCGTTATTGGAGAAGTTGAAGCAAATGATGTTAAACCTCCTAAAACGATCGCGGCTGATAAGAATAAATTTTTCATAATGTGTATATTTTAAATAGTTAATAGTTTGTTTTACACTTTAGATAAAGAAACTATTGTGCCGAAAACCAAACATCAACCTCAAAACCTGCTTAAAGCCTATAAATAAAGGGATTACTTAAAATGTGCCAAAAATTGAAATAGTGTAAAAGTGTATACTTTGAGGCAGAAGTGTGTAAAAAGTATACACTTTTTGTGTATACTTCGCTATTATGTTTTTGTTTAAACCGGACTGAAGTCCAGCTCTACAATATAATATGTTCCTTCGGAACTTTTGAAAGAGCCTTCGGCTCGAACTATATTGTAGAGCCGGGCTTCAGTCCGGTTTAATAGATGAAATTTCTAAAAATAAAAGGCCATCGATTGACGGCTTTAAATTATTCCGGGCTATTCATTTTGAAAAACACAATTCAAATACATTAATATTTTTTTCTACCAATCAAATATTCTTATGCAATAACAAATAATATCCTTTTACTTAAACTGGACTGAAGTCCAGCTCTACAAAATAATTTGTTCCTTCGGAACTTTTAAAGCCTTCGGCTTGCATTATTGTTTGGCGGATTTTAATCCGGTTTAATGTATGGATATAAAAAAACAAACCCGACAGGTTTAAAAAACTGTAGGGTTGAAATTTGATTATAAAAAAAGCTGTCGAAAAATCGACAGCTTTTTTATTTATTATTCCTCAATAGGTTTCATTTTGAAAGTATCCATAAATGCAGTTGTATAATCTCCTGCAATATATTTTGGATCATCCATTAATTGTCTGTGGAAAGGGATTGTAGTTTTCACACCTTCGATTACAAATTCGTCAAGAGCTCTGCGCATTTTGCTGATCGCTTCTTCACGAGACTGCGCTGTTGTAATTAACTTAGCAATCATTGAATCGTAATTTGGTGGAATGCTATATCCTGAGTAAACGTGAGTATCTAAACGAACTCCGTGTCCTCCTGGCATATGAAGCGTAGTAATTTTTCCCGGTGAAGGGCGAAAATCGTTATAAGGATCTTCAGCATTAATACGACATTCGATAGCGTGTAATTCTGGTAAGTAATTTTTTCCTGAAATAGGAATTCCGGCAGCAACCATAATTTGCTCACGAATTAAATCATAATCAATTACTTGTTCAGTAATTGGGTGTTCAACCTGAATACGAGTATTCATTTCCATGAAATAGAAGTTTCTGTGTTTATCTACAAGAAATTCTACCGTTCCGGCTCCTTCGTATTTAATGAATTCAGCAGCTTTTACAGCAGCTTCTCCCATTCTTGTACGTAAGTCATCTGTCATGAAAGGCGAAGGTGTTTCTTCAGTAAGTTTTTGGTGACGACGCTGCACAGAGCAGTCTCTTTCAGAAAGGTGACACGCTTTTCCGTAAGAATCTCCAACAACCTGAATTTCGATATGACGTGGTTCTTCAATAAGTTTCTCCATGTACATTCCGTCATTTCCAAAAGCGGCAGCAGCTTCCTGACGTGCGCTTTCCCAAGCTTTTAAAAGCTCATCTTCTTTCCAGATGGCACGCATTCCTTTTCCACCACCACCAGCAGTAGCTTTCATCATAACTGGGTAACCAATTTCAGCTGCTGTTTTTTGTGCATGTTCAAAAGATTCTAACAATCCGTCTGAACCTGGCACACAAGGTACTCCTGCAGCTTTCATTGTAGCTTTTGCAGAAGCTTTATCTCCCATTCTGTCGATCATTTCAGGAGCCGCACCAATAAATTTGATTCCGTGCTCTTGACAAATTTTTGAGAATTTAGCATTCTCAGAAAGGAAACCGTATCCTGGGTGTATTGCGTCTGCATTTGTAATTTCTGCAGCAGCAATAATATTTGACATTTTTAAATACGATAAGTTACTTGGAGGAGGTCCAATACAAACCGCTTCGTCAGCAAATTTAACATGTAGACTTTCTGCATCGGCTGTAGAGTAAACTGCTACAGTTTTGATTCCCATTTCTTTACATGTACGAATTACACGAAGTGCAATTTCTCCTCTATTCGCAATTAATATTTTTTTAAACATCTTATTTTAATTAGATAATTAGACAATTTGATAATTAGATAATTTTAGATGGTTAACAAAATTTTCTTTTTGAATCCTTCTAAAATCTAAAATCTAAAATCTAAATTTATTTATGATGGATCTACTAAGAATAAAGGTTGATCAAATTCAACTGGAGACATATCGTCAACAAGAATTTTTACAATTTTACCTGAAACTTCTGATTCGATTTCGTTGAATAATTTCATTGCTTCAATTACACAAAGAACATCACCTTTTGCGATAGTGCTTCCTACTTCTGTGAAAACTGGTTTATCTGGAGATGGTTTTCTATAGAATGTTCCAATGATTGGAGATTTTATAGTAACATATTTAGAATCTGCAGCAGCCGGCGCCTGAGTTTCAGCAGCAGTATTTACAACTATTGGAGCTGTAACTTGCGGTGTAGCTTGCGGCAATGCAGCCTGAGCTGGTAATTGCTGTACATAAGTAGTCTCAGTAACATTTCCTTCTAAAGTAGTTCTAATAGTGATTTTTACATCATCCATTTCTAACTTAACTTCTGCAACTCCCGAATTTGCTACAAATTTGATTAGGTTTTGAATTTCTTTTAAATCCATAATGATTCGTTTTTAGTTTTAATTTATTTTTTATCGTAAGCCCATTTTAAGTAAATAGATCCCCATGTGAATCCACCACCAAATGCAGCAAAAATAACATTATCTCCTTTTTTAAGCTTATCTTCAAAGTCAGCTAATACTAATGGTAAAGTTCCAGAAGTAGTATTTCCATATCTTTCGATATTAACTAATACTTTTGAATCTTCTAACTCTAATCTTCCGGCTGTAGCATCAATAATACGCTTATTAGCCTGATGCGGCACTAACCAGTCAACATCCTGATTTGTTAAATTATTTCTTTTCAGAATCAATTCGCTTGCATCGGCCATATTAGTAACAGCAAATTTGAAAACTGTTTTTCCGTCTTGCATAATATTGTGCTGTCTGTTTTTTACAGTTTCTTCGCTTGGTGGAATCAAAGAACCTCCGGCAGGAATTTTAAGAAAATCGCGTCCTACACCATCACTTCTTAAATATTCATCCTGTAAACCTAAACCTTCATAATTTGGTTCAAACAATACTGCTCCAGCTCCATCACCAAAAATAATACAAGTTGCCCTGTCTGTATAATCTACAATTGATGACATTTTATCGGCACCAATTAATAATACTTTTTTATATCTTCCAGATTGTACATAAGCCGCAGCAGTAGACATTCCGTATAAGAAACTTGAACAAGCTGCCTGCAAATCGTATGCGAATGCGTTTGTAGCTCCAATGTGTGTAGCAACATAAACTCCTGTAGAAGCCACCATCATATCTGGTGTTGCAGTTGCCATTATAACCATATCAATTTCTAAAGGATCAATATTAGCTTTTGCTATTAAATCCTTTGCTGCTTGTATGGCAAGGTACGACGTTCCTTTATCAGCATCTTTAAGAATTCTTCTTTCTTTAATTCCTGTACGAGTGGTAATCCATTCGTCATTGGTATCTACCATTGTTTCCAATACTTTGTTAGAAAGTACAAAGTCTGGAACGTAGCCTCCAACAGCGGTAATTGCGGCTGTGATTGTATTCATTATATTCTATTATTTCCTTTCAAATATTATTATTTGAAAAATTTTTAAAAGACTTGAAAATTACAAAAAAAAACGAAGCGAATTTGCCTGTATTTTCTTAAAAAACGAAAATTATAACCAACAAAAAAAACTCTCACTATGTGAGAGTTCCAGTATAATTTACAAAAACGTATTAAGCAACCGCTTCAGATTTATCGATAACAACTTGCCCTCTGTAGTACATTTTACCTTCATGCCAGTAAGCTCTGTGGTATAAATGTGCCTCACCTGTAATAGGACATGTAGCGATTTGAGCTACAGTAGCTTTATAATGTGTTCTTCTCTTATCTCTTCTTGTTTTCGAGGTTTTTCTCTTAGGATGTGCCATTTTACTATATTATTTATCCGTTAATAGTTTCTTTAATTTTTCCCAACGCGGGTCAATATCTTCTTCTTTATTACTCTCTTCCTTCTGTTCTTTTACACTTAATTCATTCAATTTTGTTAAAGCTTCGGTTTGTAATGTTCCGTCTTTAACGCCAGGATGAATTCTTTTTTGAGGCACCGAAAGTGCAATCATTTCATAAATGTATTGTGACACATCTAATTCATGTTCTCCATGTGGCAAAATCAACAATTCTTCATTATCATTATTGAACTCATCTCCAAAACGAACAATTAACTTCATTTTCCCCTTAATAGGTAAATCAAAATCTTCGCCGGTTAAATCACAAGGCACATTTACTGTCCCTTTGTGTTTGAATTCTAACTCTAACATGTTGCTTTTCTTATCGAAAACCAAATTCACTTTAATATCTGAACTTTGAAACTCTTCATAGTCAAAGTCCTTAAAGAACGTGTTATTTATTTGATACTCAAAATGGTGTTTTCCCAGCTTTAACCCTATAAAAGGAATTAAAAATTCTTTTGATTTGCTCATTTCAACATCAATTTGTTTAATTCAAATACAAAACTACATATCTGAATTGGGGTGCAAAGATATAAAATTATTATAAATCTAATAATCTTATTCACCTTTTTTTGTTTATAACTGTTTTTCTTTTATTTTAAGAGGTTTTTCGCTAATCTCCTCATACTGATTACGCGAGCGAAAAATATCTAGCGCAAGGTAAACTGCTTCTTTAAACGAATTAAAATCTGCCATATCTTTTCCAGCAATATCGTATGCTGTGCCGTGATCCGGCGAAGTTCTAACCTTATTTAATCCGGCAGTATAATTAACTCCTTTTCCAAATGAAAGCGTCTTAAAAGGAATCAATCCCTGATCGTGATACGTTGCTACAATAGCATCATATTTTTCATATTGACCGCTTCCAAAAAATCCATCGGCAGAAAATGGCCCAAAAACCATAGTACCGCTGTCAAATATTTTCTTCAAAACTGGTTTTAAAATCAAATCTTCTTCTTTTCCAATAACTCCGCCGTCGCCGCTATGCGGATTTAATCCTAAAACTGCAATCTTTGGTTTTACTATACTAAAATCCTGAATAAGGGATTTTCTGATGGTTTCGATTTTTCTGGTAATTAATTCTTCTGTTAAATGAGATGAAACTTCATTTAACGGAACGTGATCTGTTAACAAACCAACTCTTAAATTATCCTGAACCATCATCATCAGTGCATTCCCTTCTAATTCCTGATCCAGATAATCGGTATGTCCAGGAAATTTAAAATCTTCTGACTGGATATTATATTTATTAATTGGTGCCGTAACTAAAACATCAATCAAACCTTCTTTTAAAGCTTTAGTAGCTGCTACAAAAGATTTTATTGCATACTCACCAATTTTTTCATTATTAGTACCTAAATTAATATCTACTCCTTCTCTCCAAAGATTCAATACATTTACTTTTCCCGGAATTACCTGTTCTAATTTATCAACACCATGAAACTGCACGGTCGAAGTAAAACTTTTTTTAACGAAAGAAAGGATTTTAGCATTTGCAAAAATAACAGGTGTACACAATTCTAACATTCGGGAATCTTCGAATGTTTTTAGTATAACTTCGCTTCCAATACCGTTTAAATCTCCAACTGAAATTCCAACAATTATATTTTCTGCTTTTTTATTCATGAGCTCAGCTTATTTATTACTAATTTTGATGTGCAAATTTAGTAAAATAAAACTACAATGTTTACAGGAATTATTGAAACCCTTGGAAGAATCCACGAAATACAAAAAGACAAAAACAATCTGCATGTTACTGTTGAGTCTTCGATCACTAACGAATTAAAAATTGACCAGAGCGTTTCGCATAACGGAATATGCCTTACGGTTGTTGCTATAAAAGATTCACACTATACAGTTACTGCTATTGAAGAAACGATTTTAAAAACCAATATTGGCGACTGGAAAGCTAATGACATTGTAAATCTAGAAAGAGGAATGAAGCTTGGCGACCGTCTTGACGGACATATTGTTCAGGGTCACGTAGACCAAACGGGAACGTGTACCAAAATTGAAGAAGCAAACGGAAGCTGGAATTATACTTTTGAATACGATCAAACTTTAAACAATATTACAATTGAAAAAGGATCGATTACCGTAAACGGAGTCAGTTTAACTGTTGTAAATTCTAAAACAAACGAATTTAGCGTTTCGATAATCCCTTATACTTTTGAAAATACCAATTTTAAAGATTTCAAAGTAGGTACTAAAATAAATTTAGAGTTTGATGTTGTTGGAAAATACATTTCAAGACTCTACGCGATTAACAAATAATCAAGAAAAATTACTGCATAAAAAAAGCTTCGATTTAAATTGAAGCTTTTTTTATTTTGTTTCGGTATATAATTGTCATTCCTAAAACGAATCCTGCTGCAATTAGATACGGTATATGATCATTAATTGGCAAACCTGGAGGCGTTATATCATCATCATCAGCTGTTCCTGACGTCCCTGATGTTTTAGCTGCTTGCGGCGGCGGTGGCGGCGTGTTGTCAGCAAAAGTAACCGACACACTCGATACAATTAAAAAAAGTGCTAATAATATATTCCTTATCTTCATAGGTTAAACGTGCTGAAATTCAATAAATAATACTAGGGGCAAATATTTTTATAGAGATACATCACAAAAATGTTATCTACACGGAAATTCTTTGGCAAAAGTATACGATTTTTACAAAAAAACAACTTTAAAATCAATAAAGTGATGTAAAAATAATATACGTAATACTGAGAGACTTAGATCTAAAAACAACAAAATTCAGATAAAAAACATCTAAAAATCTATTTATCTTTTTCATTTTCCTTACTCACAAAACATATATTAAACTCTGTATTTCAGACATTTATTGTACATAAACTCAAATTTTAAAATCAAAAGGGATTTTAAGCAAGACTTTAAAATTTCTTAAAAAACGCAGCCAGATATTTTTTTTTAAAAAACTGGCTAAATTTCAATAAGTCAGAAAGAACTGTAGTTTAAAACGCTGAAAAAATATTAAATTCTTTCTTTTTCAAATTCTAAGAACAATCAAATATTTCTGAATTAATATATTTGCATTCAATAAATTTATAAAAAAAGACCTTAAGACTTCTTTGAGTCAAAAACAGCCATTAATAAATGAAAAATAAATATACAGTTGGAAGTTTGTATGCAGGCGTAGGCGGTATATGTTTAGGTTTTGAAAAAGCTGGTTTTAATTTGAAATGGGCCAATGAATTTGACAAAAAAGCCTGCGTTACCTACAGAAACAATTTCAAACATAATCTTATTGAAGGCGATGTTATGGATCTTGACGTAACAACTATTGAAAAAGTAGACATTTTAACTGGCGGTTTTCCCTGTCAGCCTTTTTCACTTGCCGGTCACCGAAAAGGTTTTGATGACAGAAGAGGAAATCATTTTTTTAAGATTCTGGATTTCATCGATGAAATTAGACCCAAAGTGGTTTTTCTTGAAAATGTCAAAAATCTAAAAGGGCACGATAAAGGAAACACGTTAAAAGTTATAAAAAGCGAAATAAAAAAGCGCAATTATACTTTTGACAGTTCTATTTTAAATACCAAAGATTTTGGAAATACGCCGCACAACAGAGAGCGGCTTTTTATGATTGCTTTTGACAAAGACTTCTTAAACAACAAAAGTTTCAAGTTTAAATTCCCCGAAAAAGAACAATTAACGAAGTCTATTAAAGATTTAATTATTACAGAAAAAGTTTCTGATAAATTTTATTATGGCGAAGAGAAGTACATGTACAATAAACTGAAGGAAGCGGTTGTAAACAAGAATCACATCTATCAATTTAGAAGACAATATGTTAGAGAAAACAAATCTGGCTTATGCCCTACTCTAACGGCCAATATGGGAACGGGCGGACACAACGTTCCGATCATTACTACCGATTTTGGTTTTAGAAAACTGACTCCAAGAGAATGTTTTAGACTTCAGGGCTTTCCTGATGATTATAAACTGCCTGCAATTTCAAATTCAAGCTTATATAAACAAGCAGGAAATTCTGTCAGCATGCCGGTTATTCAAAGACTAGCTGAAGAAATTTTTAAGGTTATCGAAAAAGTCGAAGCAAAAGAAAAGAAGAAAGAAAAAGTATAAAATCAACTCTTTTTTTCTTCTATTTTTATTTTCGAGAATTCTATTTCTTCCCGAATTTTTGCCACACAAGTATCTAATTCTTTTTGAACTTCTTTGCTCCAAAACCGAATTACTTTCCATTTTTTAGCAATTAAAAAAGCGTTGACCTCAACATCCCGTTTCCTATTTCGTTCGATTTTAGGAATCCAATAATCACGATTTGATTTGATTCGCAATTGCTGCGTTTCCCAATCTTTACCGTGAAAAAATTCGCTGTCTATAAAAATGGCGATTTTATACTTTGCAAAAGTCAAATCCGGTTTACCGAATATTTTTTTATTATTCTTTCGATAGCGATAACCTAAATCCCACAAAGCTTTGGCAAGCCTGACTTCCTGCGTAGTTGCCGTGCTTTTTATGGCCTGCATATTTTTTCTCCGTTGTTCGGGAGTTAAATTATCCATCTGAAGATTAAATTTGTTTCTTACAGATAAAGTTAGGCATTTAAGGAATATGGAAGTTTAATTATTCTTGCGTAAAAATTTCATTTTTCACAGCTAAAAACAAAAAAGCCTCACATTTCTGTAAAGGCTTTTTGAATAAGATTGATTCCTAAATTATTTATTGATTAGCTTTTCAAGCCTTTGCATCATTTCATCTTTCTCTTTTAGCATTCTTTCATACAGACTAATTTTTTCTTCGTGAAGCTTTAAAATTTCTTGTAATGGATTAACATTATAAGTGCCACCAGAATTACCGATAAATGCTTCATCGTGAAAAATATTTGAAATAATATTAATTGCCTGCTCCTCATCAAAATTCTGAAAGGCTTCAACAGGAATCTTTAATACAGCCGAAATTTGTTTCAGCAGATTTTCTTCAATTACATCTTTTTGCTCCAGTAGAGAAATTTTCTTTTGATTCCAGTCTTCTCCCAAATCATAAGCCAATGCCTCTTGCTTTATATTAAGCATTTCTCTGAAACGTTTTACGTTTCTTCCCTGATGTATTTTTTGTTCCATAATGAATATTAATTTTTCTAAAGCCCTAAATATAAGGGCACGCGAATTAAAAATCTGATTTTCAAAGATAGAAAAATATCCTTTAAAACATTCTTTTGTCAGATATTATCGATATTTTGAAGAAGCTTCTCTTTTAAAGAATTGGAATAGATGTATATAAATCCTTTGTCGTAAGAAAACAAAAAAGCCTCTACATTTCTGTAAAGGCTTTCTATTTCTAAAGAAGTGGTCCCACCTGGGCTCGAACCAGGGACCACCTGATTATGAGTCATAATCATTCTAATTTCTTCTTTTTTCATCTATTTTCAAACATCTTATAAATCCCCATAAACAAAGGAAATATACAAAAACTAATTTTATTTCTTATCATCAAATTTCATTTTTAACCTATATTTGTGTGCAAATTGTGTGTGCAAATAAATAAAATAAAAAAATGTTTACTTACTCTAAAGATGGGATAACTGTCGCTTCATGGCTTGACAACAGAAGAAAAAATCAAAAAAATTCTTATCCAATTAAAATACGTGTAACTTATAAAAGAATAAGAAGCTACTATTCTACAGGAGTTACATTGACAGAAGAAGAATGGAAATTGCTACCTACTACTAGAAGTAAAGAATTAAGAACAGTAAAGGAAAGAATTGAAAATAGTTTTGCAATTGTAAAAAAAAGTGTTGAAACATTAGCCGAAAAAGGCGGATTCTCTTTTGATGCTTTAAACTTAAGGCTGAGTAAAGCTACGGGAGACACTGTCAACACAGCTTTTAAAGCAAAAATTTCAAATCTAAAGAAAGAGGATCGAATCGGCTCTATGGACATGTGTAGAACAGTATTAAATAATTTAGAAAAATTTAATGGGACTAATATTTCCTTTGAAACAATATCAGTTGAATGGCTTAAAAAATTTGAAAAATACTTATTAATTGACAAAAGTTATTCTACAGTAGGAATGCATATGCGAGAAATACGCACAATCATGAATGAAGCTAAAAAAGCTGGAGTAATAAAAGACACTCAATATCCTTTTGGCAAAGACAAATACGAAATAAAAACTGCTGAAGGTCAAAAAAAAGCACTAACATTACAACAAATCGGTCAAGTAGTAAAATTTTCTGACGGAAACGAAACAACTGAGCGATATCGAGATCTTTGGTTTTTTATTTATTTATGTAATGGAATAAATGTTGCTGACCTTGTAAAATTAAAATACAAAAACATCGTTGATGGCGAAATTTGTTTTATTCGACAAAAAACTGAAAAAACCACGAAGACAAGAAAAGAGATTCGAGTAACTGTTACCGAAGAGCTGAAAAACATAATAGTTAGATGGGGAAATAATCCACTTCCTGAAAATTACATTTTCCCTTATATTGACGGAAGAGAAGATGCCGAAAAACGCAAAAGAATTACCAAAGATCTGACAAAACGTATAAACATGCGAATGAAATCTATTGGTAATGAAGTAGGTGCTGGAAACATCACTACCTACACTGCGAGACATAGTTTCGCTACAGTATTGAAGAGAAGCGGAGCAAACATCGCTTACATCTCTGAAAGTTTAGGTCATAATGATTTAAAAACAACAGAAAGTTATCTAGCTAGTTTTGAAAAAGAAGAACGCCAAAAAAATGCTGAAATGTTGACTAATTTTTAACTTATAAACTTTTACAAAAAAAAATCAAAAACCTCAGCATTTTTCTTAAAACGACAATATTGCACAATAGCAACTAATCTTCATAGTACTTTGATTATGCATATAATCTGTGACGGTATACAAATTTATGATCGTTAAGGCGCAAATTTATTTTTACCAATTTAGTGTATGATAAGAATAATCTTTATATGCATGTTCTATTTGCATTTTTTTATTTATATCATGAATGCTAATTAATTCAGTCAGCGTTTTTTTTGAATCAATTTTTTTCTCTAATTCAACATTTATTTCATCACGCTGTAATTTCAACTTTTGTATTAGTTGTTTGTAAATGACTTTTTCGTCTTTTGTAAATTTAGTTGGATCATATTTTTGCTCGACAACTACTCCATAAGCATTGACCATATTTACCAAATGTTTGTTGTTAATAGCTTCTAGTTTGCTAACTGTAAACAATGCATTTTTTAATTTTAAGCGATAACTATCTAAGACTAATTTTTCTTTCGCAAGTATTTTGGGTTCCGTATAATCTTTTGTTAATCTAGTACCATTACTTTTGCTCCAATTTTGATAATACATTACATCTTCGTGTATTAAGTATACTTTCTTGTCTTTTTTCGCTTTAATTAAATAAAGTTGATCCTTATAACTATAAGCTAAAATATCAAAAATTTCAGTCGGCAATATTTCACTTAGTTTGATAGTGCCAACTTTACTAGTCGCGGTAGAATCTGAAAAAATATCCATAGCTATTCTTGGAGAATCTTTATTTTCTTCTATAAAATAATTAGTTATTAACTTATTAAAAACAAATGTCCTTGGAGTTATGTCAGCATAGTTCCATTTAATTTCCGATGGAAAGGTTTGGGATTGACATGGTTGTACTAGATTGAAAATAATTGTAAGTAATAGTAATGCTCTTCTCATATTTAGATGTTTTAGATTTGTAAAGAAGTCTATTTGCACACATAATTCACAGATATGAATGCCAACACACTTAAATTACCCACAAAAATAACTATAAATGCACATATATGTGCATTTATAGTAAAAATATTTTCTCACCAAAGTATCAATCTTTGGAGTATGGAACACAGAGGTGAAATAGTAAAAGAAGCAGTTTATAGAAGTGGTTATCCGATTACGGAACTAGCCAAAAGATTATCAAAAAGTAGAAGGTGGATTTATCTTATGTTTGAAAATGCTAATGTTTCATTAGATATTATATTACAAATAGGAAAAATTATTCATTATGATTTCAAGGATGAAATAAAGGAATTTAATTCGTACCAGAAAGCATTGAATGAGTCTGCATTTGATTACCAAAATGATGAAGCAAATCCTGACTATTGGAAAAATAAATATTTAAAACTGTTGGAAGAGTATAATGATCTCTTAAAAAAAAGAATAGACTAGAAAATTACCTAAGTTGCTTATGGAATCGACGAATCTCTTCGAGTAAATTCTTCTTTTTTTATTGAATCAACATAAATGTAAATGAATTCTCTGATACATAATTTTAAATTAGAAACTTGATTATGAAGAACTTCTGAAAGCAATAGATTCTTTTCGCCGTATAGCACGAAGTCATTTTTACCACCACTCGCAATAATAATTCCTCTATTATTTAAATTAATTGTACCAACTGAAACAAATTCGTAATGAGAAATTATGTCACGAACTGATTTTTTATTTCCTTCTGACAAAACAAAATCAAAACAAGGTGAATATTTTTCATGTAATTTTATCAGAGGTTCAGTAACTATTGGGCGATTTAATTTTTTTAAGAAAGAGCCAAGCTTTCTAAAAGAATTAAAATCTTGCATAAAATAAGTACCAATTGCTCTAGCTAAATAATCTAAACATCTTCTGTAAGCTAAAATGTAAGCCTGATACTCAAAATCAAAAATTAATGTGTTTCCGCCACCTACACCACAATTCTTGCCAATGGCATCTCTAAAATTAAATTTTTCAATTCCACTAAATAATTTACCCTCTAATTCCACAAGTTTATCAAAATGATATAACACGCATGGAAAAGCATTTTGTACATCGCCTAAAATTCTATTACTAAATTTATGATACCAAATTTCTCTTGTAGGATCATTTTTCCAATTTATCAAAAATTCTGGCTCAGGATTAGTAATGTAGTTGTGGAAGAATAAAAAAGATTGTTTGTCACCAGCAGAAAGTTTATATCCTAAAATTGATTCAATAAAATGCATACACTCCATTACCTTTAAATTTGAAGCCAATTTTTCTACTCCATGAGGTTCATTTTCCATATTATAAAAAATTATTTGATTGCTTATAATGTCAAATTCAGCTTGTCAAAAAGAATTCTATTCCTCTGTTTAGCATCATTTATAACTTTTTCAAAAGGTAAAACTTCGACATATGCCTTATAATTTGGTGTATCATAAAATTTGAAGTAACCTTTCCCATCTGCTGTTGGCATATAGCTTTCCTCTGAAAGAATATAAAGTAGTGTTTCAGTTATATCTGCTACAATATAGCAATAAAAAGGAGTGTTATTCTTTGCTTGAATTGGTCTTCCCTTTAATTTAGTGTGACCGTCAATTGTTTCTCTAATGTATCTTCTAACCTGAAAAGTTGGGTCCTTTGCAGGATCACCATAGACATAATCATTTCTCCCTGGTTTTTTAAATTCTACTATTGTAAATGACTCAAAAGGACTTTTATTTTCAGAAAACAAGGTCGCTTTTTCAAATACTTCATCTTTTTTAATTATCAAATCTATTCTTTCTCGTGAATCAGAGTTTAAAGATGGTACCTGTTTGAACAATTTATCAGATGCCAAAAGAGAATTAAAAGTAAGTCTTTCATCTAAAAGCCAAAGATTTTGCTTTTCATGAACTACAGTTTGTCCCGTTTCTCGTATTGGGAAAAACAAACTGTGAATCGTGTCTTCGTCAATAAATTTTTGATTATCATCCCATCCCAACAAATTATCTAATAGATCTATAACGGATCTTCTGTGAATTACATATCTTGCTAAGTCAGATTGACCAATTTCATTAAACTCTAAAAGAAATTTTCCGTAAAGATTTTTATATTGTTCTAACGATGTTACATCCTTCTTTTTTTCTACAATATCTAAACCATCTTCTTTCACTTTGGTTCTCCATTCGGCTTCTATTTCATATAATTTAATATCTAATTCATTCTTATTTAGACCCGCAGGGAGTTTTTCAACCTTTTCCTTATTGTTGTTTACAACAACATTGTAATTAGGAAATTCTTTAGCTATTATTGGAAGATAAATATCCAATTTTTCTTTTCTTACCTGCGCTAAAATAACACTTAATAATTCTTCAATAGTTTGTAATGTTCCTTTACGAATTTTTGCCAAAGTCATTTCTTGAGTGTCAAATTCTTCGTTGTCATCTTCAATTGAAAAATTAAAACTAGTTCTTTCTTCGTTAACATTGTTGTTTAAAAAGTCTCCAACAACAAAAACTTGATAATAAAAGCCTTCTTCGGAAGAATTCTTGATTATATTTCTAAAGTCAGAGATATATTTTGAAAGTCCTTCTTCTCGGACTGTCCGTTCATGTGCGCAGAAATGTAATTTATGACTTTTAGCAGTAAACGATTTAGAAATAAAGACAGTGAATTTATTTTCATCTATCCAAAAAAACTTTTGGAGTATCTCCTTTTCAAATTCATCATTAAATAGTTTTGTTAAATTTAGTTCGATCTCATCTTGATTTTTAATAATGATTTCAGGTTGTTTGGCTTGAATAAAATATAGCTGAAAATGAGTAATAATTTGCCTTCCGATTTCTCTTATAGCATTAGGGGTCTGCTTTATATATTCATTTTCATATTCGCATAAACTAATTTTAGTTCCTGACACCCTTTTTTCACTTTCTACATCTTCATATTGATCAAAGCCCTCCTTAGATTTTTTGTATTCAAATTTTCTATAACGGAATTTATCACCATGTAAATAAATACTATCAACAGTCAGTTTTCTAAATGCTTTTAAGCACACTAATCTTCCAATGCCTTTTCCACCAATATCTATTTTCTTTTCACTGTCAAATTCTTGAAATGAAACAAAGTTTTCATCATTTAATCCTATTCCATTATCAATTATTACAAAAGAGTTAATTGGATATTGCTCTATATCAGAAACTTGCTTCAATGTAAGTTCATCTCCGTTTCTTATTGCTTTAACAGAAATTAATCCAATAAGTGATTTCTCAATTTCTTTTTTTTCTTCAATAGCATGAATAGCATTACTGATAATTTCGAATAACGGAAGTAATGGTTTTGTTTTAGGAAGATGTAGTTTGTTAACTCTGTTCCTTAAATTTGTAGAAGATTGAGTTTGTAGCATAAAACTTATTTGTTTCAAATTTAGGATTTAAATTTAAGTATTTGATTTTAAAAAAAATAATTGATTATTTTAGCTGATAAATTTTTATTTTCATGATTGAAAAAATAACCTTCCAAGGCTATAAAGGTTTTAAAAATGTGAATGAGCTTCACATTAAACCTATGACTGTTCTTATCGGAAAAAACAGCTCTGGTAAAAGTGCCATTGCGAAATTACCAACTATTATTGAAGAGTCACTTTCAACTACTAGTAAAACTCCAATACTTCATACAATAAAAGGAATTGAACTAGGTGCTGAATTTCGTGATTTATTATATGCTAGAAATATTCAAGGAGAACTTAAATTGAAAATTGAAAACTCAGATAATGAGTCTATAGCTATTCAAATAAATAATGATCCCTTAAATAATTCTCCAGTAATTACGAGATGGAAATACTCAGCAAGTAATGGTGGAATTACCGAAATCAATACTGCAAATATAAAGGATACAATCTTTGAAGGTATTTTACCTAAAAACATAGAAGATTTAAAGTCTAAGTTTAAATTTGAGACTAACTACTTAGGTCCATTTCGATTAAACCCTCCCAGAAATTTTTATCTTCATGGTGCAACAGAATTTAAAAGAATTGGTAATAAAGGAGAAAATGCATATCAGATATTAGCAAACAGTTTTAACAACAATGATAATTTGGTAAAAGAAGTTGGAGATTGGTATTTTGATAATTTTGACGGATGGAGATTAAAACTTACCAAAAACGATCCATATTACGAGGTTAAAATTATAAAAGATAATTTTGGAACCGAGAGTGAAGTGAATATTGTTGATGTTGGGCAAGGTATGAGCCAAGCTTTGCCTATAATAGTTAAAGCTTACATGAAATCTAATCCATCTCTTGTAATAATAGAGCAACCTGAGTTACATCTTCATCCAGCGGCTCATGGGAATTTAGCCGAGTTACTTGTTACATCAATTACGGAGACAAAAAACAGATTCTTAATTGAGACTCATTCAGAAAATTTCATTCTAAGACTAAGGAGAATGGTTGCTGAAAAACGATTAGATTTAAATAATTTAGTAATATATTCTGTCGAATATGATTTGAAAGATAAGTGCAGTTTTTTAAAACGAATTAATGTAGACCAGAACGGTGAAGTAGACTATTGGCCAAAAGATATATTTAAAGAAAGTTTCGAAGAAGTAAAAGCCTTGAGAAAAGCTCAAACTGAAAATAAATGATAGTCCATATAAAATCTGATGTGTTTGGAATAGAAAGCAATTTCCAAAAATTAAATCATATGTTCGCTTTTTTTGAAGATGGGAAACATATTTTATTTCTAAACGAAGATATTTCTGCAACGGATTGGGCCAAAAGTACTAGCAAAACTACCAGAGAATTTTGTGAGGTCGAATTTAAAAATAGTATTTATTCTTCTGTTACAAAAGTTAATCTTAAAATTGATACTAAAAATGATTTAGAAAAAGATACCTATTCCGTATATGATGCTTATATTTTATTACAAAACAATTCCATAATATTTGTGGAAAATGCGACAAGTGACGGATTATTTCTTAAAAGCATAATTAATAATTTTACAGAATGCGATAGTATTAAAAATGGCTTAAAAAAGAGATGGATTGGATTGAAAGGAGTTGGAGGGAAAAATGAATTTATTAAAGAAATCAATAATGAACTTCGTAAATTTAGATATGAAGCATTACCAAGTGAAAAATATTTACGTGCAATTGTAATAATTGACAGTGATAAAAAATATCCTAGCGAAAGTTTAAGTGATATTCACACTTCAATTATAGATTACTGTGATGAAAAAAAGATAAAACACCATGTACTTGAAAAAAGAGAAATAGAGAACTACTTACCAGTTCAGGTTTTCGCTGACTTTCCACATAATCATCAAATTGTAAGTAGTTATTTAAATTTAAACAATATTCAGCAATCATTTTACGATTTTGAAAAGGGGTTTGATGGGAAAAAGATAAGTACACTAGATATAAACATACAAAATCTTTATACAGGACTATCTGAAGTAGATGAACAGCATCTTCGTGTAGGATTTAATAAATCCTTTAAAAATGGGTTTTCATCCAAAAAAGTTCTCCCATTATTATTTAAGCACTCTAGTATTTCTCGAGAAAATCTCTTAGAAAATTGTGCAATGCAAGATGACCCCGAAGAAATAATTGAAATTATTAAAAAGTTAGAACACTTACTTTAACAAAATGAGTTTAAAGAGCAAAATATACGTCAAACCTGAGAAAAGTAGGTTAATAAATCTTTTGGAAGATATTAAATCTGGAAGAATTAGAATTCCTGTTTTTCAAAGAGATTTTGTGTGGAAAAAAAATCAGAGATTGGATTTATTTGACAGTTTAAATAGCGGGTTTCCAATTGGGAGCTTGCTATTTTGGAAGCCTCAAGATTTAGTATTTAATTTCACTCCAAAAATAGGACCTTTTGAAATTAAATCAAACTCATCAAATTATTCATATGTTCTGGATGGATTTCAGCGAATTTCAACATTATTTGGAGCACTTATTAATCCTTTTACGTATGGAGAAGGTGTTGATGATAATTTTAATGATTACATAATTCATTATGATTTAAAAGAAGAGGAATTTGTATTATTAAGAAACAAAGAAGAAATTTTTCAGATACCTCTTTATAAACTTATTGATACTTTTGAATTTTTGAGTTTTTCAGAAAATTTAAGATTAAATATTTCAGATATTGAACTTAGTTCCCAATATATTAATAGCGCTAAAAGATTAGCAAATCAACTTTTGGACTATGAGATACCATATGTAGAAATAATTGGCGGAGAAATTGAAGATGCTGTAGATATATTTCACAGAGTTAACTCTAAAGGTAGCGACATATCGCCAATTTGGATGCTTAATGCATTGACATACGTTGAGGATGAGTTTAGATTTAATAATGAAATTAATGAGTTAAAAGAAAAATTAGAAAAATACAATTTTCAAGATCTACCTTCAGATATTATTTTGCATTGCATCGAAACATCAACGGGGAAAATTTATTTTGATGTAAATCTACAAACTTTGTCAAAAAGGAAAGATTTTCCTTTGCTAGTAAAAGATACTTTTAAAAATATTGAGAAAGCTGTTGAATTTCTATATAATGAAGTTAATGTATTTGATAGTAAAATTTTGCCCTATAACCTACAATTAATCTTTATTACTGAATTTTTTAGATTAAATGCTTCGCCTACCTATTTTCAACTACAAGAATTGATAAAATGGTTTTGGATTACTTCTTACGCAAATTATTTTTCAATCTATTCTTTAAGTAAACAAAGAATTGCTTTTAAGCAATTTCAAGATTTTGCTAAAGGAAACATATCAAGTTCGGTCTATAATGATGACAAAAGACAACGATTTAAAACATTAGAGTTTCCCGAAAAAATCCTTTATGGAAGTGTACGATCGAAATGTTTAGGCTTGTTTCTAATTAAATATTATTTAACCTTTAGTAATGAGAAAAATACTGACAACCAATTTAAAGATTTTGAATTCAAATATTTGATTAATAAGGGAAAAAAAGCAGAAATGGCTATTCCAGTCAATAAAAATACTTTTAATTATTCGTTGATAAATAAAAGGAATGATTTATTGTCATATTTTGACATTTTAGATAATGAACATTTTAAAGGATTTTTAATTGATCAGGAAGTGATCGATTTATATTTTGATAAGAGAATTGATGAAATGATTTTTTATAGACGAAATTTGATAATTAATTCTGAATCAAATTTTGTTGAATCATTAGGTATTGAATATTTTGGGGCTGATAATTATTATGAAGATGATATTTCAAAATTATCTATTAAAGGTCATTGTAATAAGCTAGAGTGGGATAATTTACAGAAATGTGTGTATTATGATTCTGATGATGGACCACAATTCGTAAATACCTTTTATGATGTTGATGAACTTGTATATTTCTTGGATGAACAAGTAATACAAGATGTTATAAACGAAATGCCAAGTAGTTATTTGAAAGAGAATGCTGGAATGTTTGATTATTCTGATGAAATTCGACTTTTTCTATGTGAGACATATTTTGCAGAAATGTCCAACATAGGATGGAATGTGTCAGATATAATTTAAAAATAAATACGATTTACTTTCAATAAATAATTATGGTAAATATAGTACAGCCAAGTAAAATTTCAAAGAATCAAGAAATTGACATTCTTGAATTGGTTAATAACAATGCTAATGATATTAGCCTTTATGTTTACAAAAAACACTCAGAAGTTTATAGCTTTATGAGTGTTAGAGAAAAATTAAAAATAAGCAAGTACTTGGAGCGATTGAATAATAATCAATCGTCTACAACTTATTTAATTCTAGCTGAAGAAAATAATAAAATAATTGGATACATTTTATATCAGCCTTCAACTCATAATCCTAAAGATGTTTCTATTATTAGTACTATCGTTAATGTGAATTACAGAAAACAAGGCATTTTAACATTGATGATGAATGCATTAAAAAATAGATCAGCATCGATTACTCTCAGTTGTTTTTTAGATTTAGTACCAATATACCAAAAGCTAGGTTTTATTGTTGGAGAACAATGGGAAACCCAAGTAGGGATGTATTTCAATTATTTTGACGACCTTGGGACTATCGTTACAATAGATGAAGAGGAGTTGTATAAATCACCAACAGCAAGATTGGCAATGCAAGAGTTTCAATCAAAATATACAAATTATAAATATTTGCTTAATGTTTTAAATCTTGAAACTCAAAATGAAACTCAAAGGGTATCAAAATATTTTGAGTCTCTCTAAGCTCTAAGTGTTCTTAATGTTTGCTTAACTATTTTAGTATTCAAAAATTAATTTATCCTTCTAACCAATTTTGTAATTGTAGTTATCTTTATTACTGATGCAGTTTATAAATATTTGATCTCGCTTTTCGCTTTTTTGTAGTGAAGTTGAGTATTTAAGTACTTCACTATAAATTGAGCCATCTGTTGTGTCAAAAACAGAAACTTTTTGAGACGGTGTAAATAAGTAGTCGAATTGATAATGATGTACTTAACTACTTACACGTCCAAGTACATCTTGTGATTTTATAAATTTCCGCCAATAATAGCCGTAAATTTGTTGTAATTTGAATTTTGTCTTAGTAGACTAAAAAAAGATTCAAATTCAAGTGAAGAAAGTGAAGTAGAATTAAGGAAAGTTTATTTTTTATCAATAGTGACTTACTAAATATATTTTTTTCCAAATCTTTATAAGATATTAGTTCACTCACTTCACTTCTTGATTTGTCTTTCAGTTTTATAAAACTTCATAAAATACAAAAAACGGTATTTACAAATTATATTTCTCCTCTGGAAACATTTTTTTTATTTGCCTATCTAGTCTAGGAGAAATTTTTTTTTCCTTAAATATTTTTTTCAATCGATCAAACCTCTTTTTATGGTTTTTTCTAAAGTATGAGTACAGAGCGTCGTAGTCTATTTTCTCATCTAATTCTTTTTCTAACAGCAATTTTAATTCAATAAAAGAGGAAAAACCAAGATTACTGTAAGATCTCCTGTTTATTTTGGATATTAGTTTTAAAGCTCTATCAGATATTGTGCGAATATTATTTCCTCCTCTTTTTTCTTTTAAAAAACTTTCAATGCCATTCATATCATAGCTCTGTATCCAAGTGCGAATTGTTTTTTCACTTCTTCCCAAATCATTACCAATTTCATTTTGGAAATGGAATTTTTCTTCTTTAATATAAATCAAAGTTTTTATCCTATCACTTTCAAGCTTGCCCTTTGACTTCGAAAGCTTTTCTTGTAAAAAAACAATTTCTTCTATAACCTTTACATTTATTTTCCTTGGCATAAATTATTACAGTAAATTCAAAAACAAAAATAATGTTAAAAATATTCTTTTTTGAAATATTTTTCATCAAATATAAACCTGGTTTTAAAGATATTAAAGCTCAGGATAGTTTACTTCTTGCTTAATTGTACCGTTTTTTTTTAAAACTGATGCTAAATACTTTGAGTTTTAGATAATCTAAAAACTTTATAATATTAATATCTACAAATATGAAAAATCAAGAATTAAGTTTCGAAACACTTCCTAGCGCAGTCGGACTAATCTTAAAAGAGATGGAAGAAATCAAAAAGATTTTAATCAATGACAGTTCAACAAATGATCCAGAGATTAAAAGACTTTCAACTAATGAAGCTATTAAGTTTATTAGAGAGCAAGGCTTCCCAATCAGTAAATCAAAACTTTACAAGTTAACATCTGAAGGAAAAATACCTCATGAAAAATTCGGAATGAGGGTCCTTTTTAAAAAAGACAACCTCGTTAGTTGGTTCGCAAATGAAATAAAATCATCAATGAAATTGGATTCAGAATACGCAATGATAATTGCAAATTCAGCCAGAAAAAAATCAAATAATTAATCATGGAAAGCAATAAACTTTATATAGAAGAAGAAACTGATTTTAATGATATACCATTAAAATTAGTCTGTAAAGATGAAAAAACTAGTTTGATAGAAAAAGGTAATTTTAAAACATGGATGCAGTTAGGCATAAAAAAGGAAAGTATTATTAATGAATTGCTTGAGGAAGCGCCAATAATAGATTTTGAATTTGAGGCAAACGGGGATATAATTTTATTGCTAAGGGAAGAACTAAAGAATGCCAAACATCCCAAGGAAAGTGAACGAATAGAAAAACAAATCCAAAAAATAGCGCCGAACAATCCTCAAAAATATGTAATAATAATACGTAAGTTATTAGAATTAGCACAACAAATTGGGATCGGGATCGGTATATCTAATAATCTCTTTTATTATTATAACAGAATATATTGGAAGCAAAAGGATCATTTTTTTTTGAACAGTTTTCTTGGAGATTTTGCTCAAAAATCGGGACTTGGAAAGTTAGAAGCACAACAATCAAAAGTAAAAATTGACCTGATGAAGCAATTTCAGTCAGATGCAGAAATCCCTGACTTTAATAAAAAATCAAATGAGATAAGAATACCTCTAAAAAATGGCACGTTAATTTTTAAAAACGGACAATTTGAACAGACAGGTTTTAAAATGGAACACTTTTCGACATACCAATTACCTTTTGAGTATAATCCTGAAGCTAAAGCATACATTTTCCAAAAATTTTTAGACAGAGTATTACCCAATAAAGAACTTCAAAAAATTCTATTGGAGTTTATAGGCTATTGTTTTGTTAAGAAAATGAAACTTGAAAAAATGTTGTTACTATTTGGAAATGGTAGAAATGGAAAAAGTGTTGTCAATGAGATAATACATTCTCTTTTGGGAGAGGAAAATGTTACTAGTTTTTCAGTTACAAGCTTGTGTGATCCAAAAAGCCAAACTCGACCATTACTTGAAAATAATCTACTTAATTGCTCACAAGAATTTGGAACTGGCAAATTTGATTTAGATATTTTTAAGACATTAGTTAGTAATCAAAAAATAGAAGCAAAAAAGTTGTATCAAAATCCATATACAATTGAAAACTATGGTCGTATGATATCTAATTGTAATACACTTCCTCGAGTTACAGAAAATAAGGATGCTTTTTATCGTCGTCTTATAATCTTACCATTCAAAGTGAAAATTCCTGAAGACGAAATAGATATAAATTTAGCAAATAAAATTATTTCCAACGAATTACCCGGTATTTTTAATATGGTTATAGAAGGTATGAAAAGACTTGTAGAGCAAAACAATTTTACATATTCTGAAATTACCGAAGAAGAATTAAAGAAATACAGAAGGGATTCAAATAGTGTACTTACATTTTTAGATGATGAAAATTACATTCCATCAAAAACTGAAAAAGTAAAAATTAGCGATTTCTTTGAGATATACCAAAATTACTGTATTCGTAATAATTATCAATCTTTTTCATCAGTAAAATTTAATGACCAATTAAGAGATGCAGGATATGAAATTAGTAGAAGTACAGGTGGATTCTATTATCTCTATTATGGGAAGAAAAATTTCGATAATAATCTAGACAATACCACAGAAGAGAACATTTCAAATCTTTTGGAATTATTCTTGCCTAAAAAGCAAATTTAAAATTTACAATTATTTTAGAAACCTTTAAAAATGAAAAACGTAATAATATCAAAATTTTCAAACTATAAGTCGGCAAGTCCAATCGAAAACATCAGTCTTTACGACTGGTTTCGTGACGACAGGTACAAAGATTTAGTTTACTATATAAGAACATTATCAGATAAAAACGAAATAAGGAAGTTAAAATCGGAACTTCCTTGTATAACGCCTAGTGGAGAATTTACGTCACGAAATGCAAAAGCTTTAATTCAACATAGTGGATTTATTTGTATAGACATAGATGGTGCAGATAATCTGCATTTGAATGATTTCGTAAATGTTAGAGATCAACTAAAAAAAATAAAGAACATATCTTATGTTGCATTATCTGTTAGTGGAAAGGGAGTGTTTTGTTTAATTCCAATTAAATTTCCCGAAAAACACAAGGAACATTTTGAAGCGCTTAAAATTCTATTCCTAAAATTTAAGATAACAATCGATAAATCCTGTGGAGATGTAAGCAGATTAAGAGGATACTCTTATGATGAAAACGATTACATTAATGAAAATGCAACTGTTTTTGAACATATTCTTGAATATAAACATGAAAAATCTCATAAAAGAATTAATAGTAAAATCAGAGACAATGAAATTAAAGAAAAAATGACATTTAGTAAAGTTATGAGAATTGTCAATAAATTAAATGACTCCTCAATTGATATGACTGAAAATTATGACCAATGGTTTCAAATTGGATGTGCTTTGGCAAATGAGTTTGGTGATGAAGGACGGGACATTTTTCATTTAGTTTCTCAAAATCACTCTAAGTACCATTTCGATGAGTGTGATCGTTTTTTTACAAATTGTCTAGAAAAAAAATATAGTTATGGAATCGGAACATTTTTTTATTGGACTGAACAATACGGCATTATTTAAAAAAAGATAATTTGCTTAAAAGACAACCCACAATTAATTAAGTTTAGTTGTGGTTTTTTTTTTTGACTTCACGATTAAAATAATGCTTAATCATATAAGACAAAAATACTTCAGTGTCCACCAGAATATTAAACTTACATAATTATTTTAAATAAATTTTATCAAATTCTTCGATTGTCATATAACCTATAGCTGAATGTCTTCTCTTTTTATTGTACCAATTTTCGATGTATTCGAATACTTCGGCTCTCATCTTTTTTCTCGTTAGAAGACTATTTCCCACAAGTAATTCAGCTTTAAAATGTGTAAAAAAGCTTTCACAAACAGCATTGTCAGCATGATTTTCTCTACGGCTCATACTTCGTTTAACAAATTCATTCGAATCTAATAAATTAGTGAACATTTTATTAGCATATTGAACACCTCTATCAGAATGGAAAATTAATTCTTTAGTGATTTTTCTATTATTAATTGCCATTTCCCAAGCGGGCAAAGTTGTTGCTTTAGTACTCATGTTAGAACTTAAATTCCAGCCTATGATTTTCCGATCAAATAAATCCATAATAATTGTAAGATATAGAAAGCCTTTAACTGTTTGTATGTATGTTATATCTGAAGCCCAGACATCAGCGGGATCATTAACTGTAAATTCCCTGTTTAAAAGATTTGGTACGACATAGTGATTATGAAATGAATCAGTAGTGACCTTAAACTTTCTTTTAATTTTTCGACGTAGCCCCAACATTCTCATATATTTTTTTACTGACGAACTTTTTATTTTGAACCCTCTGTTTTGAAGCTCTCTCGTAATTTTGAAACATCCATATCTTCTCTTAAATTCATAATATATAGAAGTAATTTCTTGTTTCAATAAAATTACTCGGGACTCTGTATCTGTAAGTTCTTGTTTTTTTGTTCTATAATATGTTGTTTCTGAAACTTCTAACACAGTTAACATTTTAGCAATTGTAAATTCAGATTTGTTGTTTTCAATGAAATTTTTAGTCTGTATTTTTCCTTGTGAAACGTATTTAGTTCCTCTTTTTAAAATTTGAAGAGAAATTTTAGAATCTTTAATTTTTCTTTCAAGCTCTCTAATTACAGCTTGTTCTGGAGTTAAATTTGGATGTCCACATCCTGAAAAACTTCCTGTTCCAAATTTTTCAAAATCTTTTCGCCACTTGTACAAATAATCTGGAGCAATACTTAACTCTCTTGCAAGGCATGCAAGTTGTCCCTTACCACGCTCATAACTTAATTTGACTGCATTTACTTTGAAAGTACGTTCATACTTTATCATAATCTGAAGTTTTTGATGAAAGTTTTTCTATAGTCGATTTTCAAAATATTCTAATATTTTTTCTTGCATTTGTTTTCTGGTAAGAAGATTATTTAAATCAACCAGTCCAGATTTAAAGGATTTAAAAAAACTTTCTGACACAGCATTGTCAGAATGATTTCCTGTTCGACTCATACTTCTTTTAATAAACTTATATGAGTCTAATTTATGACTGAAGATTTTGTTAGCATATTGAATGCCCCTATCGGAATGAAATATTAATCCCTTCTCTGGTTTTCTATTTTTGACAGCCATTGCCCATGCTGGCATTGTTGTTTCATTTATAGTTAATCCATTACTAAGATTCCATCCAATAATTTTTCTGTCAAATAAATCCATAATAATTGTTACAAACAAAAATCCGTTGGATGTTTGGATTCGAGCTATGTCAGATATCCATGCCTTACATGGTTCTTCGAATATGAATTGTTGATTTAAAATATTTGGAAACTTATAAGGGATATTTAGTGAATTTGTTTTAAGCCTGTAATTTCTTCTAATCTTACTAACTAGACCTAGATTTCTCATATGAATACACACTTGACATGTTTTTATTTTAAACCCTCGGCTCTGCAATTCTGCAGCAATTTTTGCTCCACCGTATAGTTCTTTATATTCATAAAATATGGAAGTTATCTCTTTTTTTAACAAATTTACTCTATGTTGTCTTGGCGAAATTGCCTGACTTTTCCATTTGTCGAATGTAGTTTTATCTGTACCCAAAACTTTACACATTTTTGTAATCGTGTATTTGTCCGAATGGTTTTTTATAAAGTCATAGACGGTAAGGTTTCCTTGAGAAGTGTATTTACTTGCACTTTTAAAAATTTCAAGCTTAAGTTCTGATTCTTTAAGCTCATTTTTTAATTTCCTTTTTAATTTGGAAAATTCTGTTTGTTCTTTATTTAATCTCCATTTAGTACGTCCACAAAAACTTGTTTTTCCAAATTCAAGAAACTCTTGTCTCCATCGAGTCATAAATGAAGGAGCAATACCAAGCGTTCTTGCGCCTTTTGTAAGACCTATTTCGTATCCTAACTGGACAGCCTTCACTTTAAATTCTCGGTCATAAATTCTACTACCTTTTTTCATTTCGTAAAATTCAGGTTCTATTAAGTGAATTTAAGAAATAATGACTTAGAGGAAGATATAAAATAATTAAAAATCTATGTATGTTTAAAATTAATGTGAAACCTGTTTTATAATATTATCTAGATTTATTAAAATAAATAATAACAACAAACAAATCAGCATAAAAATTAATCAATTACACTGCATGATAAATGTCGAAAACTGACTAATTTTAAAAGCTGTGTGCAAATTGTGTGCACTGGTATAAAAAACAAAAGCCCCTACATCACTGTAAAGGCTTGATTCTAAGTGTGGTCCCACCTGGGCTCGAACCAGGGACCACCTGATTATGAGTCAGGTGCTCTAACCAGCTGAGCTATAGGACCGGTTTAGAGGATGCAATATTACTACTATTTTTCGTTCACTCCAAATATTTTAAGACATGATTTGCATTTAATTTCAATTCAAAGTCCCAGTATTCAAAACAAGATTGATTTTCAAGACCTTATTTAAAAACAAAAAGTGATATTTTTTATTTAATTTCCTGACAAAGCTCTACCAAAACGCCATTTGTGTTCTTAGGATGCAGGAAAACTACCAATTTATTGTCGGCACCTTTCTTCGGAACTTCATTTATCAGCACAAAACCTTCATTTTTTAAACGGGAAATTTCGGCATGAATATCATCAACATCAAAAGCGATGTGATGAATTCCTTCCCCTTTCTTTTCTAAAAACTTTGCAATAGGACTTTCGGGATTTGTCGCCACTAAAAGCTCAATCTTGTTATTTCCGGTTTGAAAAAACGAGGTCAAAACACCTTCGCTTTCTACCGCTTCCATTTTATAAGAGGGAACACCAAGCATTTTTTCGAACAATACATTTGCATCATCCATATTTTTTACCGCGATCCCAATATGTTCTATTTTATTAACCATGACTTTCTATTATTGATTAATGTAAGTATTAAAATAACCGCATTCAGCAATTACATCCTTATAATATTGAGTGTCTGAATAATCCTTTTTTAAAGTTTTAAAACCATTCCAGGCAATAAAATTAATTTTATCGTCTTCAATACTCCACCAGTTTGTAACATTGTTATATTTATTATTATAATATTCGTTTCGTTCACATTTCGCAATCAAATACACACATTTTGCTTTTTGCTCTTTTGTCGTTGCAGCCAGCAATGCTTTTTGATAATACCCTTTAGAAACATCACAATTGGTAATCATTTTTTTCATGGAATCTCTAAACGAATATGGACTTGAACCGTAACCTACAATACTAATTTCATAAAAAGTTCTTCCGTTTCCAAAATGCGAAATATTATAAAATGCATTTCCTAGCAACAAACTATTTGTGTAAACATCTTCTTTTTGAGCCAGTTTATCCTGCATTTCTTTTACCGTATTTAAAAAATCAATAAAAGTATATTTCCTTTTTTGGTAGGCCGCATGATCGCAATCGTGACAATCTTTAATGCTTCCGTTAAACGGATTTCCTAAAAATTTATAGTATTGAACAGAATCTGTTTCCTTCATAAAAGCAATCGCTTCGGGGATTTTGTTTTTAAAAGTCGCCTGAACTGCTTGGAAATTGCTAATATCTTTCAATTTCAAACTATAAATTCCGGCACCAATTTTCTCGATTTCGGTTTTATTTGGCTTTGCCAAAAATGTTTTGATATCAATCAGATTTTTTTCATTGTCATAAAAAGCATTTCCATCATTCCAATAACTATAGCGCGATTCACCAAAAATCTCCGACATTACCGGATCTGATTTTCCTTTATAAAGTGCAGACAAATAACTTCTGCTCCACGAAGAAGCATTTTGATAACGAAACTCTCCTTCTTTATATGTTTTTGGAAGTTCATAATACAGCCAGTTTAAATCTGACAGAATTGTTTTCTCGTTTTTATCCGTCAGTTTATCAATTTTATTCAAATTATTTACAAAGCGCAATAAACGCAACTGCATTCCCGCCAATTCTGTTTTAGGAAGTGTTTTTACTGCTTTATCAAAACTTTTATCAGCATTGGCATAATCGCCTTTTAAAGTCTGTAAATAACCCAAAGACAAATCCCATAAATAAGGTCTTGCGGTATTATCTGCTGCCGAAATTTTTGTAATTAAATCAAAAGCACTTTTATCTATTTTAGATTGATTTTCAGTTTTATTCTCCGCAACCGTTTGGTTTTTCACCGGCTGATTTTCTTCTGCTTTTTGTTGAAATGAATTATTAAGTGCCTGTTCTTGTTTGTTTACCAATCTCGTTGCCAGATAATTTAAATGTTCACTTTTTGGATCTAATTCATAAATCTTTTCAATCGCTTGTTTTTCATCTTTATAAAATCCGTGAATGGCCCAAAGCGCCGCTTTCTCTTTATTATTTTTTGCCATTGCCAGCGATTTTGTCCAGTCCGCTTCATTTTTTGGATGAAAACTATACGCCGTTACAATTCTTAATTCCGGGCATTTGTCAAAAACCTGTGCATACAAATAATTAGAAACTGCATATTTTTTCTGCTGATAATTGATTCCTGCAACGTACGAAAGTGCGCGATAATACAATACATTTTTAGGAACAGAACTTTCGGTTTTATTAAAAAAGTCAATTGCTTTTTGTTTGCTGTTGCTGTAAAAACGAGCTTTCATTGTTAGAAACCAATATCTGTTTTTCAAAAACGGATCTGCAGTTGTGTTGTAAACATTTTCGATCGACTGAATCATTTGCAAATCATTAAAAGTTTTTGCCACAACAGGATCGTAACTCCAATAATCTTCGCCAATTGAAACCGTTTCAATTTTTTGAGCCAGATACAAAAACTCTACAAAGCTTTTCACTTTTGCATCTTTCAACGGCATTTTTTTGCCCCATTTTACAGAGGAAGCATTTTGCTTTTTGTTTTTATAAAAAACATGAAGATCTGTAATTTCTTCTTTGTTTTTAATAGTGTTTTTTTCATCAGAATAATATCTTGGCTTATCATCTCCAATTAAAAAATAATTTACCGTTGTAGTATCAACAACACCTTTTAGATAAGTTCCCCAATCTGATTTTATATTTTCATTGAAACGCGAATTGTGTTTGGTATCAAAACCAACTCCATAAAAAATATCTCCGGCCAAAAACAAGGGCGAATATGATTTATCTGCAAAAGTTTCGGGCGTGAAATTAGAATTGTAACCAAAAAAATCCCAATCGTCTCCGCCGCCGCAGGCATATAGTATTCCGTAAACCGAAAGTATCGTAACACTAGAAACAAGAAATAACTTGCTCAAAAATATTCTTTTCATAACTTTTTAAATTGAATTCGTCTAAATCGTAAAATATAATTTCTTTTGGGGCTTTCGCCGAATTTTCGCTTAAATCTTCTCCCATTTCTTTTAAATCTTCGGCAGAAATGGATTCTATTTTAAGCAGATCATTTTCTTCATAATAAACACCATTTTTATAATTTGATTGTCTGGCTTTAAAAAAAATGGAATTGATCTGAACGAAGTTTTTATCCTTTTTGAGTTCACTGAAATTCACTTTCGAACGAAGTCCAACAACTTTATTATTTCTGATATGAACCGCCCATGAATATATTGGCAATGCATAATCCAGATCAAGCGGATATTTCTTCAAACTCTTCAAATAATTTGCCGAGATTTTTTGGCTGTAAATAGAATTTAACGAATCTGGCGCAATACTTCCCATATTGTAAAACATCAAAACGCCGTGATCTACATTTGGGATTTTAGTTTTTCTGAAATATTTTACCTGATGAAGCCTGATTGTTGCTGAGAGTTTTTTCTGCGAAAGCTTTTTAATCTGTTCAATAAATTTAAGATAATTGTCTTTGCTTTTTAAGGTCCAGTCGCAGTCAATTTGAATTTCAGCATAATTGATTTTATTCTTTTTATTGATTTCGTCAATTAAATGAATCGTCTTTTTAGCCAGATCTTCAACATCAAGATTGGTTTGCAGCATTACTTTGTTTTGAATAAAAACCACGGGAACAATTTCAAAATTCTGGATATTTTCCTGAAAATGAATAGGACTTATCGGAATTGGAGATTGCGTTTCAGGATGAAGTCCGATGTCAAAATAACGAACATAGAGTTTATGAACGTCATTCTCTTTTAAAACTTCTTTTTCTGTTGGAGAAAATTTCAAATTGGTTTTCCAATAATAAAAAGCAATTACAGGTTTGTTATTTTTACTGCAGGCAGAAAACAAAACAACCATTAAAACCAAGAAAATTCTTTTTATCAAAACCTAAGGAAATTATATTTGAACTCAAAAGTAAGAAATTATAGCCTATTGTTTATTTCTTATTCAAAAAAAGAAGTAAATCTAAAAGCTGTAAATCCTAATAAATGGCCAAAAAATTTCAATTAAAGCAAATATAATTGTTATTTTGTGCAATCAAATTTAAAAACCGCTATGTTTAAAAGCAAACTCAAATACATTTCATTTTTATTGGTATTATTAATGATGAGCTGCGCCAAAAGAGGCAGTATAACTGGCGGATTAAAAGATACTTTGGCTCCTGTTTTGGTTTCGAGTGTTCCTAAAAATTTCAGTACTGATTTTAAAGGAAACGAAATTACATTGGTTTTTGATGAATACGTAAAGTTGAAAAACCTCAACAAACAACTTGTTATTTCACCTCCAATGAAAAATGAGCCGTTGATTTATCCAACTGGTGTTAGTAAATTTTTAAACATAAAAATTAAAGACACTTTACAGCCCAACACTACTTATAGTTTTAATTTTGGACAAAGTATTACGGATAATAATGAAGGAAATGCGATAAACCAATTTAAATATGTTTTTTCAACAGGACCTTATATTGATTCGCTGAAACTTAGAGGAAGCATTAAGGATTCGTATGAAAAAAAGGTAGATAATTTTGTTTCGGTAATGTTGTATGAGGCAAATGATAAATACAAAGATTCTGTTATTTACAAGGATTTTCCGCGTTACGTTACCAATACTTTAGACAGTTTAAGAACTTTTGAATTTGAAAATTTAAAAGCCGGAAAATATCTTTTAGTCGCTTTAAAAGATAAATCAAGTAACAATAAATACAACCCAAAAGATGATAAAATTGGGTTTATCAAACATTTTATTACGGTGCCAAATGACACTGTTTTTGACTTGGAATTATTTAAGGAAACACTTCCGTTAAAAGCCGTAAAACCAATTCAGGCATCAGGAAACAGATTGCTTTTACCTTATGAAGGAAAACAAAATTTCAAGATCAATAAGCCAACAATTGTACTTAAAAACAATGATCAGGTTCTTGAAACCATTGTAACGCAGTTTCCTAAAAAAGATTCGCTTCAGGTTTGGTATAAACCTTTAAAAGCCGATTCTTTATCGTTAGAAGTTAGTCGTGATACCTATAAAAAGAGGTTTACTTTTAGAGTAAAAGACCAGAAAAAGGACACGATGAACATTAAAGCGGTTCAAAACGGTATAATTAATTTTAGAGAAAGATTTACTTTAGAAACTGAAACGCCTTTGGTGAAATTCGATAAATCAAAAATTAAATTAGTTAACAAAGATTCGACAGCTGTTGATTTTACTACAGAATATGACGAATTCAATCAGAAACTGTATGTCGATTTCAAAAAAGAACCTCAGGAAAAATACAATTTTACATTTTTCCCGGGCGCTTTGACTGATTTTTACGAAAAAACAAACGATACTTTATCATATAAACTATCCACAAAAGAAGCTGCCGATTACGGAAATTTAGTTTTGAATTTGAAAAATGTAAAACGTTTCCCGATCATTGTTGAAATCACGAACAAAAAAGGCGATGAAGTTTTGGCCAGCGAATATTCTGAAGGAAATACTAAAATTGAATTCAATTTATTAGTACCAACTCAGTTTACGGTTAGGATTATTTACGACGATAATAAAAACAAAATGTATGATGCCGGAAGTTTTCTGGACAAACGATACGCCGAAGAAGTTTTCTATTATCAGCAGGAAGTTGATGTCCGCAGCAATTGGGACGTTGATCAAAGCGTGGATTTAAGTATTCCTTACAGTCCCGAAATAGAGAAAAAAGAAGACGAGAAAAAAAGGAAAAAAGAGGAAAAGCAGCGAAAAGCTTTCTAGATTTTAATCTCAAAAGTATCTTTGTCGCTTAAAAAATCGAGCTTTTTTCGGGTTTCCAGCATTTCATTTTTATCTAAATCAACCACAAAAACACCTTCTGGTTCTTGTGGTTCTAAAATGTAATTTCCTAAAAAGTCAACAACCTGCGAATGTCCGGTATGTTCGTAGTTATTGGCGTCAAGCCCAATTCTGTTTACACCCACAACATAACTTAGGTTTTCAATCGCGCGCGCTTTAAGCAAAGCGTCCCAGGCGTTGGTGCGTATTTTTGGCCAGTTGGCCACATATAAAAGTAAATCGTAATTTTCTACATTTCGCACAAAAACCGGAAAACGCAAATCATAACAAACCTGCAGGCAGATTTTCCAATCCAGATAATCAACAATTACTTTTTGAGTTCCTGCAGTATAGAATTTGTCTTCGCCTGCTAATGAAAATAAATGACGTTTGTCATAATACTGCATTTCTCCCGACGGAAAAACAAAAAACATTCTATTATAATAATTGCCATTTTCAGTAATAACCAAACTTCCCGTAACGGCACTATTTTTTTCTTTCGCAATAAATTTCATCCACGAAATTGTTTCCCCTTCCATCTTTTCTGCAACTGCCGACGGATTCATAGTAAATCCTGTCGAAAACATTTCAGGTAAAACAATCAAATTGACGTGCTGATTGATCTGTTTTATTTTCGATTCAAAGTTTTTTCTGTTTGCAGAAGCTTCTTCCCAAACCAATTCTGATTGAATAAGTGCGATTTTCATTTTTCAAAAATACGAATTTTCAGCCAAAATTATTTTTTTAATGAAAAAGCTCATTTTGCAAAATTTTCTCAAAACGCCTTTAAAAATCAAATGTTTTTAAGATTAAAAAAATACTTGGATGAATTTTATTGCAAAAAAAATGCAGTTATTGCAAAAAAAATGCAAATGTTTGAAATTAATCTATATATTTGATTTGCCAATAAAAAACCAAAAGAAAAACATGAAAACCAAACTATTATGAAAACAAAGCTTATTTCATTAGTGTTTATTGGAGGAATCATCTTCTCCACAAACGCCAAAGAGATTGCAATAAAAAAGCATCTTTTTGAACAACAAAGCAATCAAGTTGAAATTTCGGGCCAGATTTTAGGTCAGGATGATGGAATGCCAATTGCCGGAGCTACAATTTATGCCGAGAGCAATAATAAAATAGCAACAATATCTGATGAAAACGGAAAATTCAAATTGAAGGTTCCGGAAAACGAAGTTCATATTATTGTAAGTTATATGGGATATGAAACTTTATCATTTGCCTTACTTAAAACTTCAGATTTAACGATTCGATTAAAACCTGCCGAAAATGTTCTGGAACAAGTTTTAGTTACCGCATTGGGGGTTAAAAAAAGCAGTAAATCTGTTGCCTACGCTGTTACTGAATTAAAAGGAACTGAATTTACAAAAGCGAAAGAAACCAATATTTCGAATGCATTAGTTGGAAAAATTGCCGGAGTAAACGTGAGCAGTACATCAACCGGAGCAAATGGTTCAACGAGAGTTGTAATTCGTGGAAACGGATCTTTAAACGGAAACAACCAGCCTATGTATGTGGTTAACGATTTACCAATTGACAATACACAGCTTAATTTACCGGGAATTGGAAACGGTGCGGGTTCAACAAGAATAAATGTGGATCGTGGTGACGGAACTTCTGTTATTAATGCCGATGATATTAAAACGATTACGGTTTTAAAAGGTGGAACGGCTGCCGCACTTTATGGCGCCAATGCAGCAAACGGTGTAATTTTAATTCAAACAAAAAGAGGTTCTGCTCAAAAAGGAATTGGAGTGGAGTATAATTCTTCATTTACATTCGAAACACCTTCGATTATACCAGACTGGCAGTATGAATATGGTTCTGGAGCAAACGGAAAAAAACCAACCACGCAGGCAGAAGCTGTTGCAGCCGGACGCTGGTCTTGGGGTGCTAAAATTGACGGAAGCAACGTAATTCAGTTTGACGGTGTTGCAAGACCTTATGTGGCGCAAAAAAATAACATTAAAAATTTCTACGAAACAGGAACGACATTCATTAATTCTCTTGCTTTATCTGGAGGAAATGAAAAAGCTACAGGTCGTCTTTCGTTCTCGAATATGGATAACCAAAGTGTGGTTCCAAATTCTGATTTTAACCGTAAAAGCATCAACATTGCGAGTAATGTGAACTTAACAAATTGGTTAAAATTTGATGTTGTAGCACAATATAATTTAGAAAAATCAAACAACAGAGTAACGGTTTCTGATGCGGAGGCAAATCCAAACTGGGGGACTTACATGATTGGTAATACGGTTGACATTCGAAATCTTGCCCCAGGTTATGATGCCAACGGAATTGAAGAAGCATGGAATCCTGTTGCTGTAGCAACAAACCCTTATTTTGTTGTTAATAAAATTAAAAACAAAGACACTAAAAATCGTTTCATCGGGATGTTGAACGTAAAAGTAAATTTCACTCCAGAATTATTCCTTCAAGGTAGAGTTGGACAAGATTATACTGATTATGATTTCTTCGGATACATTCCAAAAACAACTTTAAACAATCCGGTTGGATATGCGCAGGGTTCAAAAATGAAATTATCAAACATCAATTCAGAAGCAATTCTTAATTATACCAAAAAGAATTTCTATAATGATTTCTCTTTAAATGCTTTAGTTGGAGTTAACTCTCGTACGACCTTGAGAGACGAAACCAGAGTGGAAGGTTCAAATTTTGTATTAAATGATTTTTACGCTTTAAGTAATTTATCAACTTTGGCTTATAGTTACCCTTACGGAAAAACTAAAACCAACTCGGTTTACGGCGCTGCCGATTTTGATTATAAAAACATTGTATTTTTAAATGTAACAGGCCGTCAGGATTGGTTTTCTACCCTTTCAAAAGAAAACAATACGGTATTTTATCCTTCTGTTGGAACAAGTATAATTGTTTCGGATATTATAACACTGCCGGAATTTGTTTCGTTTGCTAAACTAAGAAGTTCATGGGCAGAAGTGGGAGGCGCAACGCCAGATCCTTATGCATTGAACCAATCGTACTCAATGATTCAGGGCGGACATAACGGCCAGCAGGTTCAGGGACCAACAAGTTCAAGAGTTCCAAATGCAACTTTAAGTCCGTTGACTTCTACAACATTTGAGATTGGAACTGATTTAGGTTTTTTCAACAATCGTTTAAATCTTGATTTTGCGTGGTACAACCGTGCGACTACAAATGATATTGTTGAAACTACAATTTCAACAGCTTCCGGAGCCAATACTGCTTTATTGAATTTAGGAAAAATGAGAAACAGAGGAGTTGAGTTTTTAGTAAGCGGTAAAATCATCAATTCTGATAAATTTTCCTGGGACGCAAGTTTCAACGGATCTTACAACGAAAATAAAGTTGAAGCACTTACAGATCAGTTAAACTCGATTACAATGGCAACTTCTGTAAACGGATATGTAACGATTACAAGTGATGTTGGACGTCCGTACAGTATCATAAAAGGGTACAGACCTCGTAAAGATGCTAACGGAAATACGGTTTATAATGTAAGCGGCGGATCTGCAACTATTGCACAGGGACCGCTTGAAGAATTAGGTCAGGGTGTTCATCCTTGGGCTGCGGGAATTACCAACGAATTCAAATACAAAAACATTTCATTGAGCTTTTTAATCGATGGTAAATTTGGCGGAAGCTTATATTCAGGAACTAACTTGTACGGAACTCGTATGGGATTGACAAAATTGACGCTTGAAGGTCGTGAAAGCGGTTTGCCAATTAAAGGTGTTGATGTTAACGGAAATCCGGTTGATATGGTAATTGCTCCGGAAAACCTAAGAACTTATTATGACGGTTTAAGAAACATTTCTTCTGAATTTGTTTATGATGCAAGTTTCATCAAATTAAGACAAGTAATTCTGGGTTACGATTTACCTATTGAAAAAATAAAAGGATTATCAAAACTTCAGGGCGCTTCTGTTTCATTTGTAGCAAGAAACTTATTCATTCTTTACAAGAAAACACCAAACGTAGATCCGGAATCTGTATTTAGTGCAGGAAATGCTCAGGGTGTAGAACAATTTGGAGTACCAAAAACAAGAAGTTTCGGTTTAAACTTAAATGTCAAATTTTAAGCTTGCTTTATTTCTAATAATTAAATTAAAAGACATGAAAAAGATAACCCTTTTATATATCGCAGGCGCACTTTTAGGAAGTATGACAGCTTGTACCGATGATTTTGAAGAAATCAATACGAACCCTAATTCAGTTGAAAAACCAGATCCGAATTTTGTTTTCAGTAAAGCACAGCTTGATGGTTTAAACAACAATTATTTTGCAACTAACATTTTAGAATGCGGCGGAATGCTGCAGCATTATGCAACTTACAAAGAAGCATCTGGAGCTGGTGATAAATATTTAAGTAATGAAGTTTATTATTCTGCTTATTTTAATCAGGCGTATCCAACCGCTTTAAATGAAACAGAAGTTGTAATAAATGAGGTAAAAAACAATCCAAACGAAAGCAACAAATTGAATATTGCGAGAATCTGGAAAGCTTATTTATACCACAGAATTACAGATTTATACGGAGATATTCCCTATTCTGAAGCAGCAAAAGCAAACAGCACTCAAATATTTCTTCCTAAATATGACTCTCAGGAATTTATTTATAAAGATTTATTGAAGGAGTTAGACGAAGCGGCAGCCGCATTAGATCCTGCAAAACCAAGTTTCGGTAAATCTGATTTCATTTATGACGGAGATGTTGCCAAATGGAAAAAGTTCTCTTATTCGTTAATGCTTCGTTTAGGTTTAAGATTAACAAAAGTTGATGCTGCATTGGCACAAACCTGGGTAACAAAAGCTATTGCAGGAGGAGTAATTTTGAATACCGCTGATAATGCGATCATGAAATACACGGATGGCCCAAATGATTTTAACCGAAATCCGGTTGGTTTCGATTCGAGAAAACAAGATTTTACAGCAGGTTCTTACGGTACAAAAAATGTGGAAGGCGGAAAATTAGCTAAAACATTTATCGATTTATTACAATCAACTGCCGATCCTAGAATTAGTGTTTACGCGGGAGTTTGGCAGGGAACAACTCAAAATACAGCCCTTGCCGTTCAAAAAGGTTTCCCTAACGGAACTAAAATTGCCCCAACTCCTGCTGAACAAGCAACGTATTCTGAGCCTAACCAAAGTACGGTTTTTAAATACGATGCGCCGCTTGTATTAATCAGCAACGCCGAAACTAATTTATATTTAGCCGAAGCCGCTGCAAGAGGTTGGTACGCAGCGTCTGATAAAGATTTATATGAAAAAGGTGTGCAGGCTTCTTTCTTAAACATGGGAATTTATGGAGTAGCCTACACTATTCCAGATGCAACGCCCTATTTAACGGCAAATCCGTACAATGCTGCAGGATCTTTTGAGGCTAAAATGAATCAAATTCATACTCAGGTTTATATTGCCTTATTTGTAGACGAGCAGGAAGTTTATGCTAACTGGAGAAGAACAGGTTATCCGGTTTTAATTCCGGTAAACTTTCCGGGTAACGTTACAAACGGCACAATACCAAGACGTTTCAAATATCCAACCAGCGAATATTCAGTGAATTCGACTAACTTAGCAGAAGCGGTTAAACGACAAGGTCAAGACCTTTTTACAACAAAAATCTGGTGGGATAAATAATAGAATCAAGAGTTGAAATGTGCCATAGGCACTTAATATCGGTAGAAAATTAGTTTCAAATCCATTGGCGTGCCATAGGTACGCAACAAAACAACAATAATTGCGTACCTAGGGCACGCTCGAGATATTCTAATTCATGTTTTCTACCGATATTAAGTGCCTGACGGCACAAATTGAAGAGTTTTAATCCTTAGACAGGGATAAAAATAATATTATACAAAAAGATAAATGAGCATTTTAATTCTTACGGCATGCATTGCGTTTTTAATCATACAAATAGCTTGGCTTAAAATCAATCCGTTTATTGCCTTTATCATAACAGCTTTATTAGCAGGTCTGTTTTTAGGCCTGCCAATAAGCACTTTGTCACAAACCGTTCAAAAAGGTTTGGGTGAAATGTTAGGATCTATTACGCTGATTATTGTTTTCGGAACTTGTATTGGTAAACTTACCGTTTCATCAGGCGCCGCCAATGTCATTGCCAAAACAGTCATGGGATGGACGGGCAGAAAATACGTTAGACTCGGCTTAATGATTACCGGATTTATTGTTGGGATACCTCTATTTTATAGTGTTGGATTTGTTTTGTTAGTACCTCTAATCTTTTCAGTAGCCCATCAGTTCAAACTGTCAAAAGTATATCTGGGAATTCCAATGCTGGCGTCGCTTTCAGTAGCACATGGTTTTTTGCCCCCACATCCGTCACCAATGGCTTTGAGCAGTATTTTAAATGCTGATATTGGACTCGTTTTAGTTTACGGAATTATAATTGCAATTCCGACCATTTTTATTGCCGGACTATTATTTTCTAATTTCCTTAAAAACATCAAAACCGAATCGGATCATGAAATTTTAAATGTTGAAGAAGTCGTAAACCACGGTAAACTTCCGAGTTTTTCCCTGAGTTTATTTTCGGCTTTATTTCCGGTTTTTGGTTTGACCATAACTTCGATATTGCCTTTAATTTCAACTAATGAAACGCTGATTGAAGTTTGCAAAACAGTAGGAGAACCAAGTATGATTATGCTTATTTCTTTAATTCTTTGTACTTATACTTTAGGAATCAGAATGAACCGAAGCATCCCATCTATAATGGACGATTATGCCGTTGCGATAAAAGATGTCGCTTTGATTGTTTTAATTGTAGGCGGTGCCGGAAGTTTGAAAGAAGTTATGATTGTAAGCGGCGTAAACGAAACTATTGTTGCGGCCTTAACACAAATAAACATTCATCCGTATTTATTGGCCTGGATGATGGCAGCGATTATTCGCGTTTGTGTAGGTTCTGCAACCGCAGCCGGATTAATGACTGCAAGTGTTTTATTACCTTTGTTACAAACTACTGGTCTCGATCCCAATCTGTTAGTTTTATCTGTTGGAGCCGGAAGCTTAATGTGCTCGCATGTAAACGATCCGGGTTTTTGGATGTTCAAAGAATATTTTAATATCAGCCTGAAAGACACGTTCAAATCATGGACGGTTATGGAATCTTTAGTATCTGTTTTAGGAATTGTTTTCGTATTTATTTTAAACTCAATTATACATTAATATCATGAATTTATTACCACAAGAAAAATTTGAAACCCTTGGCCTTTCATTACCGCCAGCACCTCAACCTCTTGGTATATATAAACCTTATTTAGTCGACGGAAAATACTTGTATCTTTCTGGTCACGGTCCGGTTCGCGACGATAAATCCTTAATCATTGGCCGAATTGGCGATGACATGGATATCGAAGAAGGAAAACTGGCAGCAAGACAAGTTGGCTTAACGATGCTTTCGACAATTGTAACCAATTTTGGAAGTCTGAACAAAGTAAAACGAGTTATAAAAGTTTTAGGAATGGTGAATTGCAATGGCGATTTCCTAAGACATCCATATGTAATAAACGGCTGCAGTGAATTATTCGCTGAAGTTTGGGGACAGGAAAACGGAATTGGAGTAAGAAGTGCCGTAGGAATGGGTTCTTTACCGGACAATATTCCTGTGGAAGTTGAAGCTGTTTTCGAATTATTCTAAAAATTAGGCCACAGACGATAAAGATTATAGAGCAATCTGAATTGGTTAAGGAAATACTCTAGTCGTAAGTCTGTGGTTATGTAAAAATATATAGGCCACAGATTACACAGATTAAAGGGATTATTTTTTTCGCCACGAATTACACGAATTTTCACGAATTACTTTTTTTACTTAAAGCATATAAAAATTAGTGCAAATTCGTGTAATTCGTGGCAAAAGATTTAACCACCATCCAAAAAAAAATCATTTTAATCTGTGAAATCTGTGGCAAAAAACAAAAAACATGAATACAAATATCCCACAAACAAGAATAGCAACATTTGGAGAATTATTACTTCGGATGAATGTTGCCAATGGAAACCGGTTTACACAGGCAGATGAAATAAAAATTCATGTGGGCGGTGCCGAAGCCAATGTTTGTGTTTTACTTTCCCAACTCGGAATCCAAACCGATTATATTACCCGATTGCCTCAAAATGATTTGGCACAACTGGCTTTAAACGAACTTCAGAAATACAAAGTAAATACTTCAAAATGTGTTTATGGCGGAGAACGTTTGGGCTTGTATTTTGTCGAATCCGGAAATCAAATCAGACAATCGCAGGTTATTTACGACCGAAGCAATTCTTCTTTCGCAACCATTCAAAAAGATCAAATTAACTGGGATGAAGTTTTAGAAGATGTTACGCATTTTCACTGGTCAGGAATAAGTCCGGGAGTTTCTAATGAAGCAGGTTTGGCCTGTAAAGAAGCAATTTTGACAGCGCATAAAAAAGGACTTCCGATTTCTTCTGATTTTAATTACAGATCCAAATTATGGCAGTACGGAAAACATCCGTCGGAAATTATGCCCGATTTATTACAATACAGCACAATAACGGTTGCAGATTTAGATGCGATTGAAATTTATTTCGGAATCAAAACCGATAAAAACGAATCCGATGAAAATCGCTTTCAAAAAACCTTCGAATTATTAAAAGTAAAAATGCCTTTTCTAAAAACACTCGCCATGAGTTTTAGAAAATCAGACGGGCCAGCACATTTATACAAAGGTTTATTGCTGCATGAAGGTAATTTTTATCAAACGCCAGAACACAAAATACATATTGTAACCGACCAAATTGGTTCAGGAGACGCTTTCAATGCCGGATTATTATACGGATTATCCAATAAATTATCCGGACAGGAATGCATTGAATGGGCAACAGCCTGCGGCGTAATCAAACAAAGCATTCACGGAGATTTTGCCATAAGCAATCTCAACGAAATAAGTCATTTTATTAAAAACGGCTCAAGTAATAGAATTAATAGATAAATAAAGAATATGTACAGCATTTTAAAAACGCAAGGTGTACTTCCGTTAGTAACCCAAATCAACATTGAAACAGCCCAAATAGTATTGCAATCAGCGGCTGATGCTGGCATAAAAATTATCGAGTTTGCTGCTCGCGCCAATGATGCAAAAGAAGTTTTTACTCAAATGACAGCCTTTAAAAAAGCAAATAATCTGGATGTTAAAATAGCCGTTGGTTCTATTTTGTCTGTTGATGAAGCAGCAATATACCATCAATTAGGAGCAGACTGCATCGTTTGTCCGCATACTGATCCGGAAATTGGAGCATACTGCCTTAAGAATAATATTTACTGGATTCCCGGGGCTGCTACTTTAAATGAAATATTACACGCCAATAAATTAGGTGCCGAGGTTGTAAAACTTTTTCCGGCTGATAAAATCGGTGGTCCCGGATATGTAAAAGCGATACGAGCGCCTTTTCCAAGTTTAAAAATAATGCCAACCGGAGGCGTAACGCTCGAAGAAAGTAATTTAAAATCGTGGTTTAAATCTGGAGTTGTCTGCGTGGGAATTGGTTCAAATTTATTTTCGAAAGAAATGCTTTTGAATTTAAATTATGAGCAGGCATTGCAGGCTTTTCAAAATTTAATTGAAGTTGTAGAAAAAACAAGAAACTAAATTATGCAGGAAAATTGGTGGAAAATTAAATCTGATATCAACATTGATACGCCATTTTTAGCCGCTTACGAAGATCGTATCCGGTTTAATCTTGAACGCCTTATTGGTTCAGTAAATGGTGACACACAAAAATTAAGGCCTCATATTAAAACCCATAAAATTGGCGAAATTCTGGAGTTGTTTAAAATTTACAACATCAAAAAAATAAAATGCGCCACAATTGCCGAAGCTGAACTAGGAGCAATACACGAAATTCCGGATGTTCTTCTCGCCTATCAGCCTATTGGAATTAAAAAAGAAAGATGGATTTCGCTGATTCAAAAATATCCGAATACCCGTTTTTCAACAATTACAGACAATCTGGATTCGGCGAAAGCCTTAAATGAAATTGCGAAAGAAAACAATTTAACGTTGAACATTTATCTGGATTTAAATACCGGAATGAACAGAACCGGATTTTCGATTTCAGAAGATTGGACGGCTTTAATCGATAAAATTATTAAATTAAAAAACCTTCATTTTGAGGGTATTCATATTTACGACGGTCATTTAAAAGGCAGTGTCGAAGAACGAACGAATACGGCTTCAAATTCATTTTCTGAAATAAAAGAAAAAACGGAAGCAATCGAACAAAAATTGGGTTACGAATTAAAAATTGTTGCCGGCGGTTCTAACACATTTCCTTTTTATACCACGCAGGAAAATGTAGAATGCAGTCCGGGAACATTTGTTTTTTGGGATTCCAATTATCAGATTCATCTGCCCGAACAAAAATTCAAACCTGCTTTGGTTATCGTTGGAACCATAATTTCAAAACCAACAAATGCAACGCTTTGTATTGATATTGGCTACAAAGCGGTTGCTTCAGAAAATCCAATTGACAAGCGATTAGTGATTTTAAATGATGAAAATCTAATCCCGACAGCACATTCTGAAGAACATTTGATTTTAGAAAACCGAGGTAAAAACGAGTATAAAATTGGCTACACTATTTACGCACTTCCTTATCATGTATGCCCTACCTGCGCGCTTTATGATACAGTTCAGGTTGTAAATAAAGGACATCAAATTTGTGATCAATGGAAAGTTGCCGCCCGAAGCAGAGAAATTAATATATAAAATTTAAGTCAAAATATATGTTTATAATAGACGCCCATTTAGACCTGAGCATGAATGCGATGGAATGGAACCGTGATTTAAGAAATGATGTTCCCACTTTGCGCAGTTTAGAAAAAGGAATGACGGACAAACTTGATCGCGAACGCGCTACAGTTTCGTTTCCTGATTTGCGACGCGGCAATATTGGAATTGTTGTGGCAACGCAGATTGCAAGATTTGTAAAACCGGGCAGTATTATTCCGGGTTGGAATTCTCCTGAACAAGCCTGGGCACAAACGCAAGGGCAATTGACCTGGTACAAAGCCATGGAAGAAGCCGGAGAAATAACACCAATTACAGATAAAAAATCGCTCCAGAAACAACTTGATTTATGGAACGACGGCACTCCAAACGATAAAAAACCTATTGGTTATATTTTGAGTTTAGAAGGCGCTGATTCTATAATTGATATTTCTTATTTAGAAAAAGCATACAATTACGGTTTAAGAGCGATTGGTCCCGCACACTACGGCCCCGGACGTTACGCAAACGGAACAGACGCAACTGGAAAAATGAATCAAAACGGAATTGATTTATTAAAAGAAATGGAGCGTATGAATATTATTCTGGATGCAACGCATTTGTGCGACGATGCTTTTTGGCAGGCTTTAGATCATTATAACGGACCAGTTTGGGCAAGTCATAACAATTGCAGAAGTCTGGTGGATCATAATCGTCAATACAGCGATGAAATGATAAAAGCTTTAATTTCGAGAGGAGCTGTTATTGGAGGCGCTTTAGACGCTTGGATGTTAGTTCCGAATTGGCAGAGAGGTATTTCGATGCCATTAGAAATGAATTGTGATTTAGAAACGGTTTTTAAACACATGGATCATATTTGCCAATTGGCCGGAAACGCAAATCACATTGGTGTAGGTTCAGATTTGGATGGTGCTTTTGGTACAGAACAATCTCCGTATGATTTAAATACGATTGCTGATTTACAAAAATTGGTTCTGATTTTTAAAAACCACGGATATTCTGATGAAGATTTAAATAAAATCTTTCACCAAAACTGGATCAACTTTTTAATGAAGAATTGGGATTAAATAAAAACTAAACTTGGAACTGCCTTCTTATACGATTGTAATTTTTCGTCGCTTGGATCAACTTCCGTCACAACGTAATCAACCTCAGATAAGTTGGCAATTTTCATTTTTAAAACTGTATCTAGTTTTTCAGAAATCGTAAGAATCGCTGTTTTTTCTGAAGCCTGAATCATTGCTTTTTTAACCTGAACCGTTTCCCAGTCAGAATCTGAGAAACCGCCTTCGATATCTAAAGCATTGGTTCCTAATATTAATAAATCAACTTTAATATTAGCCAGCTGATTGTAAACATCGCCGCTCACACACATTTGGCTGTAGGATGAAATGCTGCCGCCAATCATGATAATTTTAACGTTGGGTTTATCTAAAAGTTCAACCGCAGATAAAACGGTAACCGTAAAAATAGTTAAACTTAAATCATTAGGAATTAAACGAATGAATTCGCGAATTGTCGTTCCACCGCCAATTAATAAAACCATTCCGTCATGAAGAAGACCTAATGTTTTTTGCGCAATAATTTGTTTGGATTCGCCCGCATAAGTTTGATTAGAGGAAGAATGGTGATAGGCTTTTGTCATCGCGCCGCCTTTTACTTTAATCAATAAAGATTCTGACTCAAGTTCATTTATATCACGTCTTACAGTATCTTCTGAAACAAATAATTTAGCCGAAAGGGTTTCAAAACTTACACGAGTATGCAAGTTAATCTCTTTTAAAATAAGATTTTTACGTTCTTCTTTAGTGTAATTAACCACTTCATTATCATTATTCATGCAAATTCGTTTTTGTAAGGACAAATGTAAACAATAAATGCAATATTCTTGCGAAACAAATTATAACACAACGTAATTAAAAAGTTAATTACGCTATTTTAAAGACATTTAAACGCCAATACCTTTTGCAAAAAAAATGCAGACTAATTTTACAAACCTTAAATTTGATTCACAAAACAAAAAAGTAACCATGCAAAAAAGTATATTTCTCTTTTTGATTTTCTGTTTTTCTTTCGGAAATGCGCAAAGTACTTCAGATAATATTTCGATTATTCCCGCTCCAAATTTTTATAAATCAACCGGAGACAGCATTCGCATCAACGGAAAAATTAAAATTGTATTTGATAAAAATAAATACAGCGCAAAAGAATTGAAAACAGCGCAGATTTTTGAGTCGGCTATAAACTCGAATACGTCAAATAAAAAAAGCAATATTGAAGTTTTGTTTATTGCCGAAAAACCATCTTCAGCTTCAAAAAAAGAGGTTTATAAAATCAATATTTCTTCCAAAAAAATAACCGTAACCGGAAGTGAAGAAGGATTATTTTATGCTGTTCAGAGTTTATTGCAGCTTTTACCGAATCAACCCAAAAATCAAGAAGTAAAATTACCTTGCGTTTCCATCGAAGACCAGCCCAGATACGACTACCGAGGGCTTCACCTCGATGTTTGCCGTCATTTTTTCTCGGTTGATGTTATAAAAGATTTTATTGCACAAATGTCGTATTATAAATTAAATAATTTCCATTGGCATTTAACCGATGATCAGGGCTGGAGAATTGAGATAAAAAAGTATCCAAAACTGACCGAAGTAGGTTCGAAAAGAGCACAGACTTTAGTGGGCAATAAATTTGAAAGATCTCCCTATTTTTTTGACGGAAATCCGTACGGCGGTTTTTATACTCAGGAAGAAATTAAGGACGTTGTAAAATTTGCCGAAGACCATTATGTAAATATCATTCCCGAAATCGAAATGCCGGGTCATGCAACGGCAGCAGTAACTGCTTATCCAAATTTATCTTGTTTTCCCGATCGAAATTATAAAGTGGTAGAATCATGGGGTGTTTTTGAAGATATTTTTTGTGCCGGAAAAGAGGAAACTTTTACTTTTTTAGAAGATGTTCTAACCGAAGTTATGGCTTTATTTCCGAGTAAATATATTCATATTGGCGGAGACGAATGCCCAAAAGCCAGATGGAAAGAATGTCCAAACTGTCAAAAGAGAATTAAAGACTTAGGTTTAAAAAACGAACATGAATTACAAAGTTACCTCACAACCCGAATCGAGAAATTCTTAAACGCACACGGAAGACAAATTCTGGGCTGGGACGAAATGCTCGAAGGCGGACTTGCTCCAAATGCAGCCGTAATGTCATGGCGAGGCGAATCTGGTGGAATCAGCGCGGCAAGACAAAAGCATTTTGTAATCATGAATCCTGAACAGGTTTTATATTTAGATTATAATCAGGGTTATTCTCCTCAGGAACCTTTAACAATTGGAAGATTAACAACGGTTGAAAAAATATACAAGTATAACCCAACTCCTGTAGACAGTTTAACGGTTGAAGAGCAAAAATATATTATGGGAGTTCAGTCGAATCTTTGGTCTGAATATTTGACAAGTCCGGCGAAATTAAATTATATGATTTATCCGAGAGTTTTTGCTTTAGCAGAAATTGCCTGGACAGAACCTCAGAATAAAAACTACAACAATTTTATTTTGAATAGGATTCCGCATCATTTAGAAAAACTGGAATCGCAAAAAAGAATCTATAAAGTTCCAATTCCTTTTGGAGCCGAAGAAACAGCTTTAATTGGATCAAAATATATTCTGGACTTAAAACCAACCATTAAAAACGGACAGATTTTTTATACCATTGATGGTTATAATCCAGACGAAACAGCTGAACTTTATACTAAACCTGTAACGATAAACATTCCAAAAGGCGAATTCCGAATTATAAAAACGGTTCAGATTAGCCCTAGCAGCAGGAAAAGTTCGATCAGTAAAATATTGGTTAGAAATCCAGAGTTGAAACCAGCTTTAGCAGTAAAGCCAACCAAGAAAGGATTAAAATTCGATTATTATACGGGAACATTATTTCAGCAGGTTCAGGATTTAGAATTGGTAAAACCTGTTAATTCCGGCATTTTTGAAGGCAAAATAAGCAGTGAAACATGGAAATCGAAAATCGAGCGCTATATAGGCTTAAAATTTGACGGATATATCTTTATTCCGGAAACGGCAAATTATACCATTTCGACCCTTTCAGACGACGGATCGAAGCTTTTTATAGATAATGAACTAGTTGTAAACAACGACGGCATTCATTGGCTCAACGAAGCTTATGGAGTTGTTAAACTTGAAAAAGGGTTTCATAAAATCAATATTAGTTATTTTGACCAAATTGGAGGAACAACTTTAACTTTTTTCATTCAGCAGGAAGGAAAAGAAAAACAGGAAATAAGTGATTCGCAATTGTATTACGAGTAAAAAAAAAGCATCAGCCATGGCTGATGCTTTTTTTACATACTATTCCCATTCTTTAATATAATCTAATATCTTTTTGCCCTTTTTGGGCTCTAAAGTGAATAATTGAATGTGTTTTTTTGTTAATGAGCCTAATCTGAAAATTAAATTTACATCATCAATTTCATTTAAAGATTTAGCATAAAATCTTTTAGACTTGCTATTCATTTTAAATAATTTATAAAGCAATTCTACATCATTTAGCAAAGCATCAAATAGTGCTTTTCTTTCTCTGTTAAAAGAAATATTTTTAAACAAATATTCCTCCTGCAAACTTGGTTCTATACAAATAAATTCCAATTCTGAATTTACATTAAATTCTTTAAAAATTATTCTAACCACTTCTTTGAAATTCTCAGTCATTATGGGCGACAAAAAAGATATTTTTTCAAAATTTCTAAAATTAGATTTAAAGATTTCTGATTTTTCTTTATCAATAAAATTATAATATTTTTCTTCGCTAGGAGATTTCTTCTTACCATCAATTTTAGCTAAATAATAAGAATTTAAATCTTCATTGCTAGCAAAATCTTTAAAATAGTAATTCTTGATTGCTTTTTCAAATTGATTTCCTGAAATAAAAATATCTGAAATTATTACTAGTTCTTTTGACTCAACTTTATTTGTACATAATCGATTAAATACTTTTTCAAAATCAAGATTTCGATCTTCACCTAATTTTGCTTTTTCCATTAATCTAAATAATCCATTTTGGTCATTTGGTGCATTTTTAATTAAAAAGTATTCAATATTTGGATTTTTTGATTTAAATTCTTCCAATTTAGTTCGGAAAAATGATATATGATTATTATCCATTGAGATATGTTTTTCTAATATCACTAATATCGATTGATGTAAATTTTCAATAGAATATTTGCCATCCATGTATGTTTCTAATACACTACCTCCTATACTCTTTTCATTAAAGATTGACAACCAATTTACTACTCTCTCTTTAATTTCAAAGTCGTTGTTATATTGAAATCCTAATTTTTTAACTAAACTTATCTTTTCCGAAAATGTTTCAAATGAGTTTAAAGCACTTTTATAATATTTATTTTCAGGGAATAATTTACCTAAATTAGAATCTGAAAGATTTAATTCTAAAATTTCTTTATGTAATTCTTTTCTTTCATTTATTCTTTTATAGGCATACAAAATTTCATTCTCCGGATGGTATAGAAAAATATTCTTATCTAATCTATATGAAAATATTTTTTCCTTCTTTAAAATAGTTTCAATTTCTTCTATTTTTTTTATTTCAAATTCTCTTTTAAAATCACTAAACAAATAAATATTAATTTCTTCATTTATTTCATTATCATTAATCACCAAAGTAAAATTATTTGTACCATTAATCCTATTTCTAGTAGACTTAACATCAATATTTATTAATTCGAAATATTTTAAGTCAATAAATAATTTCTCTGATTCTATTGAATAAAACAATTGAGGTATATATGAATCCAATAACTCTATAAAATCAATTCGATTAATCGATACTTCTGATTGGAATATATTAATTGAACTTTTTATAGTTTTAAAAAACTCATATAAATTATTATCTTTTAATTCTATCTTATCGTTTATTGAGAAAAATATGTCAATATTTTCTTTTTCTTTTGTAAACAAATCAAAATGTACTTTTAAAAAATTAATATAATCTTGATTGTTATTTTTAAGTTTTTTAATAAATTCATAAACTACACAACTCCAATAATACTGAAATTCGAATATCGAAATGTTTGCATCTTTATCTAAATAAGAAATAAATAGTTTTAAAAACTCTATTTTATCATTAATTGAATTTACAATAAGCTTAGAATCTGGAAAGAACCTCGTATTTAATTCAAGTATATTAAAATTAAAATCATTATGGTCAGAAGTCAATTTTATATCATTAGGTGTGTGAAATTTTTCAGTGAATAAATAATGTAAATTTTCCCAATATTGCTCTAAAGTATTACTAACTATCTTTCCTTTAAAATCAATTACTTCATCAAAATCTGAATAAAAAGGAATTACAGGATGAAAATTCACATCAAAGGCAGGGTAATAAAAAACTGGATGATTTGTTTTATACTTTTCAGCGAACAACTTATGCTCTAAAATTATATTATTTATATTTTGTAAAACTGCTAACAAAGAGTTGTCCCGTAATTTTTCACTCAAGCAGGAAATTTCAAACTCATATTCGACCTCTTTATTATTGTCTTTTTGTATAATATTTAAATAATCATACTTTAGAAAATCTATATCCTTATTTACACTTTTTATGAAAAATTTATTGGATTTCTTCAACACTATCAATCCATTTAGAGCAATATTTTTTAAACAAATATTTATATCATGTACATGAGGAAATAAATCAACGCTTGAATCATTAACCCATTTTAAAAACAATGAATCTTCATCTTCTTCAATTGCGGATAATACTTTCTTAAATTCAACTAAATTATTATCTTTTTTCCCCTTAGAAAACAATATCATAAGTAAAACTTCCTTATAAGATTCAAGAAAATTATTCTGACATTGAATCTCACTAAGTTTTGATCCATTTTTATCACTTAATATTAACAAGTAACTACCATTACTAAAATCTTCGAAATCAAACGTTAAAATTTTTGTTACCCAACTAAATTGATGTTTATCATCACTCATTTTACCTGTTTTTGTCGATTGTTTCAACAAGAAGCTCCATGATTCCTCAAGATTAACACTGTTTTCAGATTTAAAAAACAATGTTAGGAAACAAAGGCAATGATAAAATGACTTAAGAAAATCATTATTTTCAATTTGATAGTCTTCAGTTTTCCATTCTGTAAATCTTAAAAAAGAATAATCAGAAAGCTTATTAAGAAATTCAATTTCATAAGTGTTATCGTATATTATTCTCTCTAATTCTTTTAAAAATTCATCTTTATCAACTAGCTCTGACAATTTATTATACATAATACTCCATAATTTAATAGTGTATTTCATATTAGGAGTTTCAAGCGCTGAGTACATAATTTCACTAGCATAATCTGGAGTTATATTTAAATTACATTTCACGCAAATAGAAGCTATTAGTAACTTATCTGCATCTGAAATATTTTCTTTTTTTACACAGTTTTCTATTAGATTGTTTATCGACGACAAATTTTCGTTCAATAAATCTTCATTTAATAAAATAGTATTCAAGTAATGAGTAAATGACAACCCATTAATCTCATCAATTTTATTAGCCAAGTTCCAAAAAACATCATTAAAGTTTGCTATTAAATCAGCATAGAAAATCATATATAATGTACCTCTCCCGTCAATTGAAAAAGGAAGTTTTTTTGAAAGTTTAGCCCTTATAAAATCAAGCCTTTTATCTCCCTTAAACTGATTATAAAAGAATCTTAAATTATCTTTTAATCCAAATTTGGAATCATCAGTTAAAGCATCTAAGCTTGAAATTGCATTTTGAATCTCTTCTTCAGATAAAACATTTTTATTTTTATTTGCATAATTAATATCATATTTTACATTGTCTTTATATCTATGATATTCGTGAGATTCGGCATATTCCCTAACATTTCTTATTACAGTTTTATTAGAGTTTAATTCCAAATTATTAATTGTTAACCAATCTTTTATTTTTTCATATAAATCAAATGCACGTTCCTTTGATTCGACAAAAATGAAAATATCATCTACAAAACGATTATAAAACTCTCTTCTCTGATCAACAATAAAAGTTTTTTCAATTAAATTATCTAATCCATTTAAATACAACTCAGCTAAATATCTTGCATAAGCAGGTCCTTGTGGTAATCCAATTCCATTATTTATTGTATTTATTGATAAATCAATCAGATAATTTACGATGTGTTTATACTTCAATTTATCTTCATCTGATAAATCGTTCAGTTTCTCTCTTATATTAGATGGAGATTCTTCATAAAGTTTAATTTTGAGCCGTTTTAAATCTATTTTATCATAAAAACTTTTTATATCTAACTTTATGACATAGAAATCTTCGTACTCTTCACTAAACAATACCTTTTCAATTTCTTTTGAAAATTTAGCCCAATTTGCAAACCAATTATTAAAAATGTTGTTCTGATACAAACTACCAGAAAATTGATAACCATAAGAATTATTAGAAATTTCAGTATAATAAAAAGTGTTTAAAATAAAAGTGAAATAAGTAGAAATAAAATTATTTAATGGATCAAGATTATATAAAGTTCTTACTTTATTTATTTCATTTCTTTTAAAACTATATGACTCAGAAATTATGGAATTATTGCCATCATATATGTTATTTATAACTTTTTGTACTTCATTCAAGGTTAAATTTGATGACTTTCTTAATTGAGGATATAAGGGAACCTCGTCATTTTTTAATGAATATTGGTAAATTGAATTTTTAAGTTTTTCAAATAAATTCTCATCAATTAATTTAATCGAATACGACGGTTTATCTACTAAATCAACACTATCAATAAGCTGAATTGGAGAAATTAAATTACAATTGTTACAAGAACTGCACTTTCCAAAATTGCTGCAAGTAATTGGTTGAAAATATTTTAAATTTTGAAGATTTCTTTCAGTGATTTCGGAATTAAAGTTTTGAATATTTGAAAATAATTCCATTAATATTTTAAATCCAAAATCGCTATCTTCATTCGTCTTTAATTGACCTAATAAACCAACCAAAATAGCTCGTTCTTTTCCACCGAGTCCTTTCTCATAGTCATATAAAATCTTATAAAGATGCTCACATTTCCTTAAGTCTTCAAGTATTTTTTCTAAACTTATATCTTTAGGTAAGAATGAATTTATTTTTTTTGTTCTTAAAAAGTTTTCTGTAGTTTTTTGTCCCCCTATTGAAATATTATATTCATCAATAAAAGGCTGAACTTCCTCTAAACTCACACTTTTTAACGAACTTAAAATATCTAACTGATTTTCAAGAAACTTATCATTTGGTTTTGATAACCATTTATCTTGATCGAACTCAAAAGAAGTATTCTTTTCAAGAAAAAAAGAGAGTTTATTATTTCCTTTATTTTGAGATAATGGCAACTTAATGCCAAAACCAACTCCTTTTGTTTTAGGGTTTACAAAGGCGGTTTTAGGAAATTTATCAGCTATTATAATTTCATTAAATTTCGCTTTTACTTTTGAAACAATAAAATTTATAAATCTAAAACCACTTTCTTTAGAAATTAACTTTTCAAAGACAACCCAAATATGAAAACCTCTTCTTCCTGAAAATTCTAGTAAATATGGTACATTAATCGAATCCAGAAACACACATACTTCATCAGCAGCAGCTTTTACAAGCTTAAGGTTTTCATAATTAACTTCGTTTTTATCTATTTCTTTTTTCTGAATATCTAAGTCAATACATATCCATTTAATCAAAGCATTACCAACGATATGTAATTCTTGATAAGTTAGTAGACTTTTCTGTTTCTTAAGCATATCCTCAATAGTAACAGGAGAAATTTTTTCCTTTACTAATTTGTAACTACCATCCTTTTGTTGTCTGCCGTATTTTTTATCATCCACATAAAATACTTCAAATAACTTATTTGATAATTCTAAATAAATATCCTCTTGATTCATTTATATAAAGACATATTTTTAATAATCAAATGTAATATTATTATTTCTATTTTCTTACTCTACTAATCAATGAGCAATATAATTTGACTCATAATAATCTAAAAAGCAAAATTGATAAAAAAACGCATTCAAATTAATGAATGCGTTTTTGCTTTATATTCTCTATTTATTAATTATTCACTTTTTTTATTTCAAAACATCAAAAGCAACATCATAACTTTTCCCTTCAAAAACTTCTTTCATTTCAAGTTTTCCAGTATTTAAACCACTTATTTCAAACTCTACTTCCTCATCTTTATCCAAAACCCATTCTGGAGATTTTATTTGGGTGATTATTATTTTAGTTTCGCTGGCATCCTGCCATTGCCATTTACCAAATTCTAAGTAACTTCCTTTTTCTTGAGATGTAATACTAAAATTCGTAAAACAAGTTCCGGCTTTAGAAAAATTTACTAAACTAACCGTATCTATAATAGTTTCTTTTTTGGTGAATTTCCAGGTATTATCGCATAACAAATCTGTTTTGAGCGTACTGGTAAACTCAGCTGCTTTAGTAACTTTTAGCTGATAAGTATACGTATCAGATCCTTCGTATTTAATTGAAAACGTAATATTATCAGGATCACTATCATCCACTTTCATGGAACCGAAATTAGAAAGCAATAAAACATCTGTATCTAAAACTTCATAAGTACCAGAAACAATAATTTCGGCGTTCTTTTTTGAAGTTTTACTGGTTTCGTTTTTTATGATGATATAGTTTCCGTTTGTATCAAACTCAACCGATTCAAATTCTGTTGAATTTTGCACGATCCATTTTTTATTGATACTTTCTTTTTGAACATTTTCTTTTTCTATATTATTTTCCTGAGAGCAGGAAAACAAACTAATTAAGACTAATAAAGAAACTATTATTCGGATGTTTTTGTACATTTTTTAATCTATTATAATAAGATCAAATTTATCGCCTCTTATTTAAACCTGCATCACTATTTCTAATGATTTAATAATTTAAAATCTCTTCCAAGTAAAATGTTTTATCTGCTAAAATTTCTGGATTATAATTCTTAGCACTTTTATTAAGATGGAAACAAATATTAAAAAAGGCAAAAAATAACCGGGAAGTAAAAGGATTATCCAGCCGTCTCCGTTATGAGGTTTTCCATAATGTCCGCAAATAAAAATCAACACTGCCCAAAAAAGAAATTGAACTATTGACAACAAAAACCAATGCAGTAAAAACTGCCAGTAATGATCTATAAAAAATGAAATCAAAAAACTTATAATAATGCTTCGGGCAAACACATAAGAGCCATATTCTATTACAAAAGATTCTGAAAAGCCGCCAATAAAAAACAGCAGCAAAAACAAAATACAAGTAAACAGTAATTGATAATACAAATAATTATCATTGGTAAAAAAAGGCATATTGATCGTAAACATATTTGTTCTTTTTACTGCTTAAGAACAGTTGTTATATGGAATCAAATTTATTTTGAACGCTTTAATTACACATCACTATTTATAATGAAATAAAAAAACGCATTCAAATTAATGAATGCGTTCTTCTTTTATTTTAAAAAACTATTTACCGCTAACGGCTTTGCTAATTTTTTCAAAGTCATTATCCTTTAAATTATAACTTGCTACTCCATAAAAATAATATACCGGATCTCCTGTTTTAGCATTTACAACCTGCAAATATTTATTTGCATTCATGCTTACATATCTTAAATAATAAATCTCTTCATTGTTTAAAATCTTCTTTTCTAAATCCTCATCTTTTATAAATTCATACTTATATTTATAATCTTCTAAAAGTTCTTTAAGATCTTTTTCGTCTCTCTCTTTTTCTGATATTCTCCAAGGGCTAAACTCCAGTTTATAAGCTTCCGGAATATACAGTGTATTATCTTTTAGATTTTTAATTTCGGGAGTAACAAAATCGTCATAAAGTCCGATGTTTTCTCCTTTAGTAAGCATTTTATTTATTAGCTGAAAATAGTTTTTCAGCATTCCTAAATTGGTATTTGTGAAAGATTTTTCGGTATACATTCTATCATAAAGAAGACCTGCTTTTTCATCTGATCTTGCTACCATTGCATCTGCCAAAAATTTAGAATTAACAGAAAGCGGGGCTCTTGCAACAAAAGATAAATTTTCATTAAAAAGACTTTTCAGTTTTCTGCTATACTTTTTATCATCAGATTTTAGCTTTGCAAAACCTTTCTCAAATTTTTCCTGATCTAAAAGCTGTATTCCAAAATTAGTATGAACATAAACAGTACCTTTTCCTGTTACTCTTATATCTCCAAAAAGCTCTGCAAATGAATAGGCATCGTCAGCATAACCTGTTATATTAAAATCTTTAAACTCAACTAATTTGTAAGGCGTTACAGTCCAGACTTCTTTTAAAATTTTTTCGTAATCTTCTTTTTGATTTATTTGAGGCAGTACAAAAATGGTAGTTGTTGCCTTAAATTTTTCTAATTCTCCTTTTTCAAATTTTTCGTTTGCTCCTCTATCAGACGGAGAAACCGAAACCTGAGAATAGTTTTTAACACTGAAAACCAGCATTACAAATAGTAAAATTCTTTTCATTAAATGATTTTGTTTTTGGTTATTATTTACGGAATAAATGTAGTACAAAAAAAACGCATTCAAATTAATGAATGCGTTTTTTAAATATACTAAATTGTTGTATTATCCTTTCAAGCTTGCTGCTAAATACTCACGGTTCATACGTGCGATATTTTCAAGCGAAATTCCTTTTGGACATTCGATTTCACAAGCTCCTGTATTTGTACAGTTACCAAAACCTTCTAAATCCATTTGGTGAACCATGTTTAATACACGGTCAACTGCCTCAACTTTACCTTGCGGCAATAATGCATATTGAGAAACTTTTGCAGAAACGAATAACATTGCCGATGAGTTTTTACAAGTTGCAACACAAGCTCCACAACCAATACAAGCTGCAGCATCAAAAGATTTATCTGCATCGTGTTTGTTAATTGGAATTGTATTTGCATCAATTGTATTTCCTGAAGTATTTACAGAGATAAATCCTCCTGCATGTTGAATTCTGTCAAAAGAACTTCTGTCAACAACTAAATCTTTAATTACCGGGAAAGCTTTTGCTCTAAATGGTTCGATAAAAATCGTATCACCATCTTTAAACATACGCATGTGTAACTGGCAAGTTGTAACACCTCTGTCTGGTCCGTGCGCTTCACCGTTGATGAATAAAGAACACATTCCACAGATTCCCTCACGACAATCGTGATCAAATGCTACAGGCTCTTCTCCTCTATTGATTAATTGTTCGTTAAGAACATCAAGCATTTCAAGGAAAGACATGTCTGGTTCGATTCCATCAATAGGATATTCTACAATCCCTCCTTTATCTTGGGCGTTTTTTTGACGCCATATTTTTAATGTAAGTTTCATACCTTTTTCGTTTGAAAGTCATAAAGTCGAAAGTCGAAAGTCGCTTGGCACATTTTGCCTTTTGACTTTAAGACTTTGGCTTTCGACCAAATTCTTATTTATAACTTCTTTGAACTAATTTAATGTTTTCGTAATTAAGAGGTTCTTTGTGTAATACTGCATCACTTGGTTTTCCTTTGTATTCCCAAGCTGCAACATATGCAAAGTTATCATCATCACGAAGTGCTTCTCCTTCTTCTGTTTGGTACTCCTCACGGAAGTGACCTCCACAAGATTCATTACGGTGTAAAGCATCTTTCGCGAACAATTCTCCTAATTCTAAGAAATCGGCAACACGAGTTGCTTTTTCTAATTCCTGATTAAATTCGTAAGCGCTTCCAGGAACTTTTACATCTTTATAAAACTCTTCACGTAAAGCAGCAATTTCTTCGATAGCCTCAGTTAAACCTTTAGCATTACGAGCCATACCTACTTTATTCCACATGATTTTTCCAAGTTTTTTGTGGAAATAATCAACAGAATGAGTTCCGTTATTATTGATAAATTTATTAATTTGATCAACAACCGCTTTCTCAGCTTCAACGAATTCTGGTAAGTCTGTAGAAATTTCTCCCATTTTAATATCCGGAGCTAAATAATCTCCAATAGTATATGGCAATACAAAATATCCATCAGCTAAACCTTGCATTAAAGCAGAAGCTCCAAGTCTGTTTGCTCCGTGATCAGAGAAGTTAGATTCTCCAATTGAGAAACATCCAGGAATTGTAGTCATTAAGTTATAATCAACCCAAGTTCCACCCATTGTGTAGTGAACCGCTGGGTAAATCATCATTGGTGTTGTATAAGGATCTTCGTCAACGATTTTGTAATACATCTGGAATAAGTTTCCGTATTTACTTTTCACGATTGCAGCTCCTAATTTAGTTACCAAAGCAGCATCTTTATCATCTAAACCTTTTACATAAGCATCCTCCGTTCCGTAACGTTTAATTGCTGCCGCGAAATCTAAATAAACTGCCTCGCCTGTTTTGTTAACTCCAAAACCAGCGTCACATCTTTCTTTAGCCGCACGAGACGCAACGTCACGAGGAACTAAGTTACCAAATGCAGGATATCTTCTTTCTAAGAAATAATCTCTTTCTTCTTCAGATAAATCTGTTGCTTTTTTCTTTCCTTCACGAATTGCCTGAGCATCTTCTAATTTTGCAGGAACCCAAATACGACCGTCATTACGTAAAGATTCAGACATCAAAGTCAGTTTTGACTGGTGATCTCCTGAAACCGGAATACATGTTGGGTGAATTTGTGTGTAACAAGGATTTGCGAAAAACGCTCCTTTTTTATGAATTTTCCAAGCTGCTGTTGCGTTACTTCCCATAGCATTTGTTGAAAGGAAAAATACGTTTCCGTATCCTCCAGAACCAATTACTACCGCGTGAGCAGAATGTCTTTCTATTTCTCCGGTGATTAAGTTACGAGCGATAATACCTCTCGCTTTTCCGTCAACGATTACAATGTCAAGCATTTCGTGACGATTGTACATTTTAATTTTTCCACGACCAATTTGACGGTTCATTGCAGAATAAGCTCCTAACAATAATTGTTGTCCTGTTTGCCCTTGTGCATAAAATGTACGAGAAACCAAAGTTCCTCCAAAAGAACGGTTATCAAGAAGTCCGCCATATTCACGAGCCAATGGCACCCCTTGAGCCACACACTGGTCAATAATATTTGCAGAAACTTCAGCCAAACGGTGAACGTTTGCTTCACGTGCACGGTAGTCACCACCTTTTACAGTATCGTAAAACAATCTGTAAACTGAGTCACCGTCACCTTTATAATTTTTTGCAGCATTAATACCTCCTTGTGCAGCAATAGAGTGCGCACGACGAGGTGAATCCTGAAAACAAAATGCTTTTACGTTATACCCTAACTCAGCCAAAGTAGCCGCAGCAGAACCTCCGGCTAAACCTGTACCAACTACTATAATATCTAAATTACGTTTGTTAGCAGGGTTTACTAAATTAATATGATCTTTATAATTTGTCCATTTGTCCGCTATAGGACCACTTGGAATTTTTGAATCTAATGCCATTATAATTGATATTAATTATTGAAATGATGAAATAATGCGATAATTACGAAAGCGGCTGGCACCACAACTGCAAACCATAAACCAACTTTGCTTAAAAATCGAGAATATTTGTTGTGCATTCCCATTGATTGTAGAGAAGATGCAAATCCGTGCCATAAGTGAAATCCTAACAGGATAAAAGACACACAGTACAATCCTGTACGTACCGGACTATGAAATTTATGAACTAACTCTCCGTAATACCTTGTAGCATCTGGAGCTGTTCCTGCTATATATTTATAGCCTAGTTCAGGAAACCAGAAATCATAAAAATGCAATCCTAAGAAAGCCAAAATAACCAATCCAGAAATAATCATATTTCTAGAACTCCAAGAAGCATTTGCAGCTCCGTTGTATTTCGCATATGCAATTGGTCTTGCTGCGCTGTTTTGAGCAGTAAGAATGAATCCCATTACGAAGTGCAAAATTACTCCGAATGCCAAAACTGGCTGCATTACATATTGTATCAACGGATTGTAACCCATAAAATGAGAGACTTCGTTGAAAACGCTTTCACTCAAAATAGAAATAAAATTTAAGGTAACATGCAGCGCTAAAAACGTGATTAAGAATATTCCCGAAAGGGCCATAGCCACTTTCTTTAAGATGGAAGCATTCAACTGTGCAGATTGTGCCATAAGTGTTTAAGTAGTTTGTTTTAAAAAATTAGACAAAAATAACTCAATTACCAAAGAACTACAACCATTTCGTTGTTATTTATAATCATTTTAAAATAGACTACGTATACGTATTTTTACGTATAAATTTATTTTTAATAATAAATAATTTAGTATAAAAAAGCATAAAAAACTGCTTTAGAGTGATTTCAGCCTAATTTCAATACTTATGAGTTTCCTAAAAATTATGATATTGATATTTTATTCAAAGTTTTGATTTGTTTTCTTCAAAAGTACCAGCTGTACATAATTTTATGTAAGCAAAAAATTGTCATTCCATAACATAGTTTTACCTTTAGCAGCTCAAAAAAATAAGAATGAAAACAGGAATTGATGCCATCTCTTTTGATGTTGCAAACATACACTTACCCATAAAAACTTTGGCAATTGCCAGAAATATTGAACCAGAAAAATTAGAAAAAGGTCTTGGATTACTTAAAATGACTTTTCCGGATGTTCATCAGGATGCGGTTGTTTTTGGAGCAAATGCTTTAACTAAACTTATTACTGATAATAAAATCAACCTAAACGAAATAAGCCGAATTTATGTCGGTACCGAAAGCGGAATCGACAGTTCAAAACCAATTGCTTCTTATTTAATTAATTTAATGGAGCAAAAATTTGGTGAAGATTCTTTGGCAGAATGCGATGTTGTAGATTTTACTTTTGCCTGTATTGGCGGAGTTGACGCTTTGCAAAACTGTCTTGATTTTGTAAAATTAAATCCGGCCAAAAAAGCAATTGTAGTTACGACCGATTTTGCAAAATACGATTTAAACTCTGGCGGGGAATATACGCAAGGTGCCGGAGCTGTGGCGATGTTGATTACGGCAAATCCAAAAATTATTGCTTTTGATGATAATTGGGCAACAAGCACAAAAGGCGTTTTTGATTTCTTTAAACCATACAGAACTATCTCTAAAGAAGAAATCACAAAAAACACCAACAATGATTCCTGGTTTGACAATTTAGAAGCCGAAATCGAAATCCACAAAGATCAGCCGGTTTTTGACGGTCAATATTCTAACCAATGTTATATGGATCGTACGCGAAATGCTTACTTTTCATTTAAAAAATTAAAAAATACAACCGAAACGTTATACAACACTTGGCATAGTATTGTGATGCATTTGCCATATTCTTTTCAAGGAAGAAGAATGTTATCTGAAATCTATGCTTTAGACAGCGCCGAAAAAATTATTGCCGATGATATTGCACCTGCAGATTATCAGACAAAAATTAAGGAAGTTGCAAAATCAGACGATTACAAAAGTTTTGTAACTGAGAAATTACAACCAGCAGAATTAGCTTCTTCCTTAATTGGAAACCTTTATACAGGTTCTATTTTCATGGGATTGTTATCGACTTTGGCTCATTTTTATGATACAAACAAAGACGTTTCGGGAACTAAATTCGGATTCCTGGCTTACGGAAGCGGATCAAAATCTAAAGTTTTTGAAGGAACAATTCAACCCGAATGGAAATCGGCTTTGGCAGATGTCAAGCTTTTTGAAAATTTAGCGGAAAGCGTAGAAATTGATTTCAATACTTATGAAAGTCTTCATAAAAAAGAACTAAAACAAAGCGTAAGAACTCCAAAAAATGAATGGGTTTTAGACCGAATTGAAAAAGAGATTCCAGTTTTGATTGGAGCGAGATATTATAAATGGGTAGATTAAATTCCAATTTTTGAAATCACAAATTCCAATAAAAAACCGAAGCTGATTGCTTCGGTTTTTTTGTTTTACACACAGTTTGTCATTCTGAGGAACGAAGAATCACACTCGGAATTCGACAAAGATTGGTGATTTGGCAAGCGGAGCTCCTTGCGTGTCCTTCGACTTCGCTCAGGATGACAAGCTTTGCGCCAAAAAAAACCTTTGTCAAAGTTTTAAACTTTGACAAAGGTCGTCACACATAAATTAAATTGCCTCCAGCTTTAGCTGGAGGTTAAGAAAGTTTAATATAAATGGCTTTAGCCTAAATACTCCTTTTTGGCTAAAGCCTTGTCTTTTTGTCCCAATATTACCCCCAGTTGAAACTGGGGGCTATTGAAATCTTTGAGAATAATTATTTATAAATCGTAAACTTATTATGACTTAATTCAAAACCAAGATTTTCATAAATCGCAACATTTTCTACTCGTTTTTTGTTTGTGGTAACTTCGATACTTTTTAAATAATTTTGATCTGCAAAATTTAAAATCTCATTTATTAATAATCTTCCAACGCCTTGACCACGATAATTTTGATGAATAAAAAACTCCTGTATTTCACCAACCAATCCGCAATGATTGAGAAGATTTTGGGTGTGAAAACTAACAAATCCTAAACCTTCATTTTCGTTTTCGGCAATTAGATAAAGATTTTTTGGGTTTGAGATATTTTCATTGAAAATTTCTTCGAAAATTTTAAAATTTAAAACTTCATTTTCGAGTTCGCAGATTGCTTGGTAGACGAAGTTTAGGTCTTGGTTTTGTATTTTTCTGATTTTAATTTTTGGTCTCATATTTTTTATAATCAACGACATTTATTACATCTTGATAAACTAATAAAAAGTAGTCTGTAATTGACTCACATATTCCTCTACAGTCAAATCAAAATCTTCGGACACTAGCACAAGTACTATATAGACATCATTAATAGTAACTGCAAAATCTGTATCTGATTCTGTCCATCTTCTATGATTGTCCGGATCTGATTTTATAATGGCAAAAACCTGTCCAATTATTTTTTTAAGGTTATCAGGATTTTGATATTCAGTTTTTATTTTCTGAATTTCAATCATTAACTTTAATAATGAAATAGTTGGGACATCTGGTAAAGTTTCTTTATCTAAGTCATTTTCACAAAATGAAATTTCAGGAGAAGAATCAATCATAATATATTCTTGTCCCCAGATAAACCCTCCTCCATCACTTCTAACTAATTCCTCTAATTTAATTACAATTTTATTTATCGAACTCAAATTAAAATCAGATAAATAACTTGAATTAATTATTGCAGAATCAGCCACTCCAATAATTACATCTCTTTGGGGTTTAATCCCTCTTCTTAAAGACAAAACAGCTATTCTTTTTGAATATGACATATTTCATTTATAATTTTCTTGCGCTTAATTAAATAATTTTCAACATTCAAGATTACACAATTCTAAATTTAAAATCAATAATTATCAGAAAAATTGTACTTTTGTAAAACAGTAAATAATTCAAAAATGTATCTCACAAATACAAACTTGTTTTCTACACAAACCAAAGAAGATAAAAAAATTTTGAATATCTTTGAACTATGAGCACAGCAAAACCAAAACATATTGGCCGAAACATAAGCCGAATTAGAGAACTGAGAGACATGAAGCAGGAAGCGCTTGCGCTGGCAATTGGCACAACTCAACAATCGATTTCTATTATTGAAGGAAGCGAAAGCGTTGACGACGAAAAATTAAAAACTATTGCTGATGCATTAGGAGTTTCAAGTGAAGCTATTAAAAATTTTTCTGAAGATGCTGTTTTTAATATTATTGGAAATACTATTGAAATAGAAAACAATACTGGTTCTTCCGTAATAAGTTATGGATGCTCTTTTAATCCGCTAGATAAACTTCTGGAAACTATTGAAAAGAATGAACAACTTTACGAAAGATTGATTCAAATCGAAAAAGATAAAGCAACTTATTTAGAAAAATTACTTAAAGAAAAATAATTACCAAAAAGATTTAACTCTAAGTAATGAAAAACCGAAGCTGGATTAGCTTCGGTTTTTTTTATCTTCTTATTAGGATTAAATATCCAGAATATTTATTTTAAACAAATTAATTATTTATAACATTTCACAATCTTGCTTTTTTGCTTTTGATTATCTAATTTGATTGACTCATAATTAACTAAAGGATAATAATCTTCTATTGAAATAACATCAATAACTTTCTCACTTGGAATGTTTTTTATTAAATTATATTTAGTAATTAACCTATTATTGATGTCGTTTGATTTTCTGTCAAATTCCCATTTTCTACCAATGGATGAAATACTATTCAAAAAAAGTAATATTTGCTCATAATTAGATAGATGAACTCTTAATAATTTTACATACGAATATTTCTCTTCATATTTAAGATATATTTGATCATTTATAAAATTAATGTTTTGAAAAATACCACGATAATAATGCCCTAACCGAAATTGATGCCCTCCATAATACTTAAAATAATTATCTTCATAATAAACATTTACTGTTTGATAATTAAAAAATAAATCATTTATAGGATCTAGAATAAATCTATTATTCCTCTTTTTATAAAATGAATCAATAATATGAGCCTTTATACCAAAATCTTTAATTTCATTAATTATATTCCATTCTTTCCAATAATCAGATTCTTTTTTGGGCTTTAATACTGCTACTGAAATTACATTCTCTAGAAATTGTTCTTTATATTTATTTTTACAAATTGTTTTTATTGTTATAATATCCTCTTTGCTTAACCCAAAAAAAACGATTAAATAAACTATATCAATTTGCGACAATTGCTTTAAACACTTAAAACTATCATTACCTGTCACTTCCTTCAAAAAAGATTCTAAATAAATGTCATTAACATTTGTATTTTCAAAAAGAAAATTTGTTTCTGACCATAAATCTTTGAACTGTCCATAAATAACTTTAAATACTTTTCTTTTAACAGCTGTAACCTTCTCTTCCTTTTTATTCTCACAATATGTAAACTCAAGTTCATTTACATTTTCTCTATGAAATTTTATCATTTCAAAAAAATTATTTTCTAATCTTTCTTTCGTGAAATTTTCCCTTTGCTCTTTTAGTGTCAAATAAAGAAAAAAGATTCCTGCCAAAGAAAAGATAGTACCAACAATACCTCCAATAAAATCTCCAAAAGCACCAAAATTAGTTAAATTTAAAACCTGGCCATCTTTTGGCAAAGAATGTGATTTAGCAACTAACTGAATATAATAAAATGTCAACCCTATTCCAATTATTGTACATGAGATTGCGCCAAAACGCATAAGATTTTTTTGTGTTCCCCTGCTTTCTAAAGGAGTATAATTATCATAGTTATCTTCCATATTTTTTTGATTTTATTATTTAAGCATTAATAAAAAAGCACCCAAAGAGCCTATCTTTAATTTTGTTCACAATATACAAAATCCCAAATCGGACCGACTAATCTTTCTTACAAAACTATAACTTTCTCGTAAAAATCCGCGTGAGGGATAGAGGCGGTATCCTTTTATGCAGCGGAGCGGAATAAAAGATATAGCCGAAAGCCCGACCCGGAGGGGCACGCCCAAATTAAGGTTATGATATTTTCTCAATATTGTCATTTCGACGGAGGAGAAATCGCACTCGGGAATCTACAAAGAGAATCGTCAATCTTTGTCGAGTTTCTAGTGCGATTTCTTGTTCCTCGAAATGACAAGACTTTTTGTTTCTCAATCTTTGTCGAGTTCCTTACGAAGATCTCTCCTTCGTCGAGATGACAAGATTGTGTAAAACTTTGCGCTAATACTTCGACTTCGCTCAGGAAGACAAAAAAGTCATAAATTTTGCGTCTTTGCGACTTTGCGAGATTATTTCATTACAGTTTGAAGAAAAAACTTTGTGCCTTAGCGCCTTCGTGGCAAACCCAAAAACAAATAAGAAAACTTTAATAAATCAATTATACGCCACTTATTCAAAAATCACTAATTTTGAAATTCGAAGTTCAAAAACTAAGTTATTATGAAATATCATCAAATAAACAGCGCTCTTTTTGTAAAAAACCGCAAAAAATTCACGGCAGAAATGAAACCTAATTCTGTTGCCGTTTTCAACTCAAATGACATTTACCCAATTAGTGCCGACAGTACTTTGCCGTTTGCACAGCACAGAGATATTTTTTATCTAAGCGGTGTAGATCAGGAAGAAAGTGTTTTGCTTTTGTTTCCGGATGCGCCTTATGAAAACCAAAGAGAAATTCTTTTTTTAAGAGAAACTAATGATCATATCGCAGTTTGGGAAGGTGAAAAATTGACTAAAGAACGCGCGTTTCAGGTTTCGGGAATTAGAACGGTTTATTGGTTACAGGATTTTCATAAAGTTTTGAACGAAATGATGACGTATGCCGATACGATGTACATCAATACAAATGAACATTATCGCGCAACTGTTGAAGTAGAAACTCGCGAAGCTCGTTTTGTAAAATGGTGGAAAGATCGTTACCCAGCGCATAATGTTGCGAAAAGTAACCCAATTTTACAAAGAATTCGTTCTGTAAAAGAAAGCGAAGAAATTGATTTGATTCAGCAAGCTTGTGATATTACGGAGAAAGGTTTCCGCAGATTGCTTTCGTTTGTAAAACCAAATGTTACAGAATATGAAATCGAAGCTGAACTAGCTCATGAATTTATCCGTAACCGTTCTAAAGGTTTTGCTTACACGCCAATTATTGCTTCTGGAAACAATGCCAATGTTTTACATTATATTGAAAACAATCAGCAATGTAAAGCGGGAGATTTAATTTTATTAGACGTTGCAGCAGAATATGCGAATTATTCCAGCGATATGACCAGAACGATTCCAGTTTCGGGACGTTTTTCTGATCGTCAAAAAGCGGTTTACAATGCTGTTTTAAGAGTTAAAAATGAAGCTACAAAAATGCTGACTCCGGGAACACTTTGGAAACAATATCATGTTGAAGTGGGTAAAATTATGACTTCAGAATTAATTGGTTTAGGTTTAATTTCTAAAGCCGATGTTCAGAACGAAAACCCAGAATGGCCGGCTTACAAAAAATATTTCATGCACGGAACTTCTCATCATTTAGGTCTTGATACGCACGATTACGGTTTGCTTCACGAACCAATGAAAGCAAATATGGTTTTTACGGTTGAACCTGGAATTTATATTCCGGATGAGAAATTCGGAATTCGCTTGGAAGATAATGTTGTGGTTCAGGAAAAAGGAGAACCTTTTAACTTAATGCGCAATATTCCTGTTGAAGTGGATGAAATCGAAACGTTGATGAATTCTTAGTTCACGATGAAAAAGATTTTTCTAGTTGGATTTTTATTGTTTTTGGGAAACATTTTTGCCCAGACAGAAGGCTATGCAGTTAATACTGACGGAAGTAAAACTTATTACAAAACTTTTGGAAAAGGTGAACCGCTTTTAATTATAAACGGCGGCCCGGGAATGAACAGCAATGGTTTTGAAGATATGGCGAAAACGCTGGGCGAAAATCAGCAAACGATTATTTACGATCAAAGAGGAACCGGAAAATCGAAACTTTCAAAATTAGATACTAAGACCATTTCAATGAAAATAATGGCCGATGATATCGAATCGTTACGAAAACATCTTAAAATTAAAAAATGGAATATTCTGGGGCATTCTTTTGGCGGAATGTTAGGTTCGTATTATGCGACGGTTTATCCTAATAGTATTGACAAATTGATTTTATCATCATCTGGCGGCGTTGATTTGACTTTATTAAAAAGTCCAAATTTAATTGAAGCGGGTTTAAGCAAAGTTGAAAAAGATTCTCTGGATTACTGGAATGATAAAATTGAAAAAGGCGACACGTCTCACAAAGCAAGACTTGGACGCGGAAGAGCAATGGCTCCGGCTTATGTTTACGATCGTAAATTTATCCCGATAATTGCCGAAAGGTTAACACAGGGAAATTCGACAATAAATGGTTTGCTATGGTCTGATATGCAGAAAATGAATTTTGACTGCAAAGACAAGCTAAAAACCTTCCAAAATCCGGTTTTAATTATTCAGGGAAAAGAAGATATTATCAGTAATGAAATTGGAGAATTGGCACATCAAACTTTTCCAAATTCTAAACTAATTTTATTAGAACATTCTAAACATTACGGATGGCTTGATGCGAGAGAAAAATACTTCTCGGATATTAATTCATTTTTAAAATCATAAAAAAAAGCCCTTAATGTTATTAAGGGCTTTTTTGTTTTATAAACGTTTATTATCCGATTTTTGAAATCTGAAGATCTAATTGAAATTTACCGTCAGCTTCGTTTCCGTTGATCAGTTCGAAAAGTTCTAAAGCTCTTCTTGCGTTTTTCTCTTCTTCTCTTTGCTCAGCCACATACCACATCATAAAATCTTCTGTAGCATAATCATTTTCGGCTCTACATTTTGCAATTACTCTATTGATTGCCTGAGTAACTGCAATTTCGTTTTGCAAAGCAATTTCAAACACTTCTCTAAAAGAAGCAAATTCTTGCTGCACTTCTGGAACAGATGGCGTAACTGCAATCCCTCCCATGTCTGTAATGAATTTAAAAATTTTTAGAAAATGTTCTCTCTCTTCTTCAGCTTGCTTATACAAATACGATGCTGTATGTGCATAACCGTTTCTATCCAGCCATGCAGCCATAGCTAAATATTTATTAGAAGCGTCGCTTTCAATTTTTGCCTGTAAGTTCAATATATTTTCTATTCCTTCAACTAATGAAGTACTGGTTCTTAGTAAATCTTTCATAACCTTTAATTTTTTATATATGTAAAATTACAAAAATTAAAGAAGACAGCTCTAAACGCCTGAAAATTTGGATTTAATCTAAGTAAGAATCTAAATAAGCTCGACGTTGACCGTATTACAAAGCAAAGAGTGTAAGTTGAGGGTAAATTTTGTTCCGTTTAATAAATCTCTTAACTGCACTATTTCACAGATAGTAAGATTTCTGGAAAAATTTCTTTTGGTAGTTTCAATCAGCTGCGCGTCTGACTGATCAGATAAGTCATAAAGCATATTAAGAATGTCAACGCTATTAACCTTTCTTTGAAAAATCAAAAAATCATGAATTTTATAACTTGAAACAGTATCAACAAAATTGATGATTATACTATTCGTCAAATCACATTGATAACTGTATCCTTTTTCGGTTTCAAATAATACTTTGGTGGTCAAATCACTAACTAATGCCATTCTGATAAAATATAATAACGGTGCAAAAATATAGAATTAAAAGTAATTAAACACATAATTAAGACTAATTTAAAATAACAAAATCACTTAATGTTCTTAAAAACAGCTTAAGTACACTCAAAGACCGTAGTATTCTACAGTATCATTTATTTAATTTTAAAAATAAAAAATTTAGAAATTATGCAGGTAAATGAAATAGGTCATCAAATTTTTAGAGAAGAAATATCGCTCTGTTATAAATAAATCTATAATTATTCTAAAGATTTCCCAATTAAATCAAGACATCACAATATTTTACTTCAGCTTTCTTAACTTTGCTTATCACAACAAAAAATATCGTTTTGAAAAACATTTTATATAAAAACACCAAAATATCTTTTACTGACTCTGGAGAAGGAAGCGCAATTGTACTGCTTCATGGCTTTTTGGAAAACAAAAAAATGTGGGCAGAATATGTTGAATTGTTTTCAGAAAAATATCGTGTCATTACAATCGATTTATTAGGTCACGGAGAATCTGATTCTTTAGGTTACGTTCATGAAATGGAAAACAATGCAAGTGTTGTTTACGAAGTTTTAGAATCTTTAAAAATTGAAAAAGCAACTATTTTAGGTCATTCTATGGGCGGCTATGTTGCTTTGGCTTTCGCCGAATTATTCCCGGAAAACATTAAAAAATTAGTTTTACTAAATTCGACTTCTAAAGAAGATAGTGCCGAAAAAAAATTAAACAGAACGCGCGCCATTAAAGCAGTAAAACAAAATTATGTAAACTTTGTAAGCTTGGCGATTGCGAATTTATTCAGCGAAAGTAACAGAACCCGCTTAGCAGACGAAATTGAAAAAGTAAAGGAACAAGCTTTAAAAACTCCTTTGCAGGGAATTGTGGCTTCGCTTGAAGGCATGAAAATACGAAAAGACCGCGAATGGCTTTTACACGAAAACAGATTTCCGGTTTTATTGATTTTAGGTAAAAAAGATCCTGTTTTAAACTACGAGGAAAGTCTTGCTCAAATTGAAGACACAACTGTAGAATTGGTTTCTTTTGAAGATGGACACATGAGTCACATCGAAAATAAAGAAGAACTAAAACCAATCTTGTTAGATTTCTTCAACTAAATAATTGAGATATTAAAAGCAAAAAAGGCCATTCGAAATTTCGAAATGGCCTTTTTTTATTAGAAGCAAAACTTATAGTTTTGAAATGATGTCTTTTTTGAATTTCCCCAAAGTCGCTCTTGTTAATCCAAGATTCGCTTTTTTTGCATCAACAGCTAAGTAAATAAAATACTGTCCGTCTTCAGAAACGTCTATAATATGTATTTGATCTGTTAGTGTAATTAAAATATCGTTTATTTTTTGATCTAATCCTAGAGCTTTAATGGCGTTTAATTTTGCTTTTACAACTTCTAGATTATAAGCAGAGGCTAATTCCGGATCGAAATCTGGATTTATAGAAAGTGAGCAATAAGACATTCCTGTCTCAACCTCAGTTACTGAAACTGCAATAAATCCGCTAACATTCTCTCTTAAATCATTTTGAAAATTCTGTAAAAAATCTGACATGTTTTATATATATTGGTTTAAATTAATTATTGAAAACGGTATCCATTTTTCTAAGCAGCAGGCCCATTTTACTGATATCTTTAGACAGCAAGGCAACACAATTATCATCCTGATCTTTATTTGCAACCACGATCCCGTCATTGTTTTTAATCATGACTTGTTTTAAGTCACCATTGTTAACATCTTCAGACATTTCTAAACACATTTTTAAAATCATTCCAATCATTGCGGCAACATTTCCGTCATATTCAAGGTTAACAGATTCTAATAAAATTCCGTCTATATTAAAGGTAATTCCAGACTCTGCGCCTGTTTCTTCAACCAATGTATTTAAATCAATCATAATGTTAAAATGTTTAAGAATGTCAAAGTTATTTTTAATAAATAAAATTGTTTGATGAACACTTGTTAAAAAAAACAGAACACCCAACTATCTGACTCACTTTTATTTATAGTATAACTTAACTCTATCTTTAAAAGAAAATCTTCAAAAATATTTAACAGAAAAAAGAGATTTACTCAAAATTGAAACATTTTAGTTCAAAAAATTCAAAACATAGGTTTGATAAGTACAGATAATCAGTTTAATAGAAGTTTTTCTTAAATTTGCTAAAAATTATTCCAATGAAAACAGTTGACGAATTACGCTTTGATTTAAATGTAAAACTGATGAAGTTTAGAAGATTTCGCTTTGAAAACGGACCAGTAAATACTCCAAATTCAAAAGAATCTGAAAAGAAAGGTTTCTTCAAAAAAATATTTAGTTAAAAACTACTTACAAAAAGCCGCAATTATTATTAAATAATAATTGCGGCTTTTTCCTTTATGCTGTGAAGCTTACATTTGTTTGCAAAAAACAATCCTTTTTGATCAGGATTACATTTTCAAAATTGTCCTAAACAAGACTTATTCTTTTCTTTTTAATTTTTGGATTCTTAAATTTAATCTTTAAACTTCAAACAATTTACTTGAGAAATCCTTTTAAAAAGTAAATTTAAAATGATCTAAAAACTCATTTTAAATTTGAGATAAAGGTTTTTTATTCTGAAATCTTATTTTCGCTTTTGATTTCAAATTATCCCAACAAACCGGCAAATGTTAAAAACAGGGTAATTTTGTTTAGCGATGGATAATTTGAAATTTTCTGAATGATCAAGTAATTGAGAATAAATTAATTTTGACGCTAAAAACGTTGTAAGTAACTAGTTACACTTTTTCTTCAAAAGGAATATTGCTGTCAAATATTTCATTTAGCAATACAACTATTTCTTCTATATAACTATTCAAAATTACTTTGCTTACTGTAATATCCAGATCTTTTTCTTCTTTAAATCCAAAAGGTAAAAATCCTGACTTTAAATTTTTAAATGAAATAATTCCAACTTCAATTGGAGTATCTCCTGCATTTTCTTCAAACATAAACGCATAAGCTAAAACCTGAATAATTTTATCATTTTTAAGCTCTTGTGTTAATCCGTTCCACGATTTAAGTATAACGTTTGTTTTTTCGACTTTTCCGGTCTTATAATCAATGATTCTTATTTTTCCGTTACGAAGTTCAATTCTATCGACTTCACCGCCAATTAAAACAGGAAATGGTAAACTTGGATGATGCAGATATCTTTCATATCTAGTTTCCAGAGCAATAATTTTAATTGCATCTCCATTTTTAACTGATTCTAATTCCATTTTCAAAAAATTAGAGACATTTCGCTTTGCAACTTCAAAAGCTAAAAGATTTCGCCCTTTTTTAATTTCACCCTCTTTATACACCAATTTAAATTGTTTTAATACTTCATCATCTAACAGTTTAAAACAGTTTAATAAATCAGATTCTGAAATAAATTTTCCAATAAAAGGTTCGTACAGCGCTTTTAATGTTTCGTGAATAATTGTTCCGAGTGTATTTAAGGCGATGTTCTCCTCTACTTCTTCGACTTCCCGAATTCGCAGGATTTTTTGAAAATAAAATTCAATTGGATTACGGATATAACTCGTCAATGCCGAAGGAGAAAAACCAGCAGTTGCAATTTCTCTTAAACGCTCCATAACCGCTTCTGATTTCGGAATAACCATTGGCTGATATGCCGTAGCTGGTAATACCGGATTATAGATATCAAAAGTCAAATTATGCTTTGATTTTTTTTCGACTTCAAGCTGGGTTATAAAACGGCTGCGTTCTCCGGCATCTAATCCGTCGTTTTCGGTATTATAAATTAGATAGATATTTTTTGCGCGCTGTAATAAATGATAAAAATGATAGGTATAAATAGCATCTTTTTCTTTAAAAGTGGGTAGACCTAATTCTTTTTTCACATCATAAGGAATAAATGAATTCTGAGATTTTCCCGCCGGAAATTTACCTTCATTCATCGAAGTGACAATTACGGTTTCAAAATCAAGAACACGGCTTTCCAGAACTCCCATGATCTGCAATCCACGCAAAGGTTCCCCTTCAAAAGAAACTTCAGCTACATCAATAATCTGCTTATAAATAGCATGAAGTGTATCAATATTATCAATGTGTTTATGCTGCGAATAATAATTTATGAGTTTATTAATCACTTTAAAAACAGCATACACAAAAGTTTTAGCAATTTTCTCTTCTTCATTATCATTGCTAAAATTCTGTTTTATCAAAAGTAATATTGCCGAAATATTTTCAAGAACCGCTACAGATCCGTTTTCCCATTTCTGAAACAATAAAGAAAACAATTCAGATGGATTTTGATTAAGCTCTAAAATCTTATTCAGCGTAATAAAAGTATAATTATTCTCTTTGATTATTCTAACAATATGATTTGTCTTGGCATACGGTTCAACTAAAGGATGCGTCAAAACATCCAGAACATCTTTATAATAAAAAACATAACTGCCGCCAGCACGTGAAAGCGCATTGGTATGCATTTTGAAAAATTTAGCTACCAATATCTGCGAAGGGTTATTCTTCCCTGAATATCCCATTGTAATATTTAAAGCCCCAACCGATGAAGGCAGCGAATACAGAACCGGAATTAAAAGATTTTCTTCTCCCAGCACTATTGCAACCTTATCTAGAGAAGCAGCTGGATTTTCATTAATTAAATTCTCAATAATACTTCCGGCCAGTTTAGCCTGTCCAATTGTTTTTGGTGTACCAATAACCTGAATGTTTTTGGTTTGAGAAAAATCGTCTACAATCCATTCAAAAGGATGAAATTTATAATGTTTCCAACTTTCTTTAAAACGACGAACAAAAAGTCCTGCATCATGAAAAGGATCATTTAAAAAAGCCTGATCTACATCCCAGTAAATTTTGGCCTGATCAAGCGCTAAAAGATGCTGCACAATTTTTTCTTCTGCTGCATTTAAGGCATTGAATCCGGCAAAAATAAAATTACGATTGGAAATAGTATTTGAAAAATGATTCAGATTATTTACGGCTTCTCTATAAATCAAACCTTGATAACCAATTGATTTATTTAAAAGATGATTGTATAATGAATCATAATAAAGAGGTAGCAATTTCCAAAAGTCAATATAGTTTTCTAAAAGCTTAGTTTTATTTTCGACTTCTATTCCCCATTTCTTAATGTCTTCAATATCTTTTAAATAAGACAGAACATGATTCGGTTCAAGAAGATAACGATCAATTTCATTAAAGTCCTGCAAAAGTGTTTTTGCCCAATTCGCAAACAACTCAAAAGATTGCTGATGCTGCTTTTCAGTAACTAATAAATAAACTTCATAAAACTCAAATAACAGTTCAATTGAATCTACAGACCGAATTGAAGCAACATCCTGCACAAAATCTTCAATGCTTATAATTTCAGGAGAAAGTATTGTTTTAGAAGTTTCTTTTTTAAGCGCTTCAATTAAAAAAACCTTAGCCCTTTTGTTAGGTAAAACAATAGTAGTTTCTGCAAGTTTATCTGAATAATCCTGAATTACGACAGCTGCAATTTTCTCTAAGAAAGATGTATTTATCATTGTATAAAAATAAAAAAAGCCATTCAATTAAGAATGGCTTTTAGTATTTATTTACAAAAGTAAATTATAGTTTACCTTGGTATTTAGAACCTATGTGTTTAATTTCAGTTCTTCTGTTTTGTGCTTTACCTGCAGCAGTTTTGTTACTTGCAACTGGTTGAGAAGATCCAAATCCTTTAGACTCTAAGTTTTCAGCGTTAACACCTCTTTCGATTAATGCATTTTTCACAGCATCAGCTCTGTCTTGAGATAATTTGTCGTTGATTTTAGCAGAACCTGTACTATCTGTGTGTCCTTCAATAGAGAATTTCGCGTTTGGATAGTTTTTAAGGATTTCTTTAATAGCGTCTAATCTAGCTGGAGTTTCTTTGTCACCAGTTTTGAAAGTAGCTTTTCCTGAGTTAAAGTAGATTGCTCTAGCTTGAACTTTAAGATCTTCTAAAGCTTGAGAAGATACTTCAGGACATCCTCTGTTACTAGCTGGACCAGCAACTGTAGGACAATCGTCATCTTTGTCTAAAACACCATCTTTATCAGCGTCTAAGAAAGGACAACCACCATTTTCTTTAGGACCTGCAACTGTAGGACATTTATCGTCTTTATCAGCGATTCCGTCTCCGTCAGTATCAGGACAACCTTTTAATGCAGCTAAACCAGCAGTATCTGGACAAGCGTCATCTTTGTCAGCAACACCGTCTCCGTCTCTATCAGGACATCCGTTTAATGCAGCTAAACCAAATTCGTTTGGACAAGCATCAGAAGCATCAACGATTCCGTCTCCGTCAGTATCAGGACATCCGTTGAATTGTTTTAAACCAGCAACATCTGGACAAGCATCATCTTTATCGTAGATACCGTCACCGTCTGTGTCTTTACCACCAAATTTGAATACAAGACCAGCAGTGTGTTGGAAGTGAGATGGAGCATCTGGAGTAACACCATCCGCTTCTTCTCTATTTCCGCTTACAGACCATTTGTATTTTGTAGCTAACTCAAGACCAATAGCATCAGTAAACCAGAAAGTAATTCCAGCACCTGGATTTACAGTTCCGTAGCTGCTATCTCCGAAGAAAGTGTAACCACCACCAACAGATAACGAAGGATCAATCACTTTAGATTTGATTAATTCTTGGAAGCTGTATTTAATAGTAGCATCAATTCCGTAGTACATTAAGTCTCCAGGATTGTAAACGATCATACCTCTTGAATCATGTCCAGCAGCAGTTGGAGCATAAAGAACATATTTATCAATTTTGTTTACAGATCCTTGTAAACCAACTGAGAAACCGCTACCTACATATCTAGACACACCAATGTAAGATAAAGAAGGAAGAATATTCCAATTGTCTTTTACTGCGAATGGCTGAGAAAAGTGCGCAGGGAAAAAGTCAACATGATCTGGACTTGCACTAGTCCTTGTATCCACAGCATTAACCCCGAAAGAGATAGCCCATGGATTGTTACTGTCTTGTGCGTGAGAACTTAAACCCATCACCATCATTACAGCAACTAAAAGTTTGTTAAGATGTTTCATACTTAATTTTTTTAATTACAATTTAGTTAATTACAAGCAAAAGTAACACCAAATTTTTTAAATACAAAATCAAATGTTAAAAAAAACCTACAAAAATTACACTAATGTGGTAATTATATAACTTTTAACATTTTACCTGTTAATTTAAATGCTTCTATCGCCTTGTCCAGGTGCTCTTTAGTATGAGCGGCTGAAAGCTGGACTCTTATTCTTGCTTTGTCTTTGGGAACAACAGGAAAGAAAAATCCTATAACATAAATTCCTTGTTTTAAAAGCTCATTAGCCATAGTCTGCGATAATTTCGCATCGTACAACATTACAGGTACTATTGCAGAATCACCATCTATTATATCAAATCCGGCTTCTTTCATTCCTTTTTTGAAGTAATTAGTATTCCATTCTAATTTATCTCTAAGCGTTGTATCTTTTTCTAATAATTCGAAAACTTTTATGGAAGCTCCTACAATTGCCGGTGCTAATGAATTAGAAAATAAATAAGGTCTGGAACGCTGACGTAAAATTTCTATTATTTCTTTTTTGGCAGTCGTGTATCCGCCCATTGCTCCACCCAATGCTTTTCCTAATGTACCTGTTATAATATCAACACGTCCCATTACTCCTTTTGCTTCGAGTGTACCTTTTCCGGTTGCACCAATAAATCCGGCAGCATGGCATTCATCAACCATAACTAATGCATCGTATTTATCTGCCAGGTCGCAAATCTTATCCAGCGGAGCAACTAAACCATCCATAGAGAAAACACCATCGGTTACAATTAGTTTAAAACGAGTTCCAGCTTCGGTTGCTTTAATTAATTGCTGTTCCAGATCTTCCATGTTGCTGTTTTCATAGCGATAACGAGCTGCTTTACACAAACGAACTCCATCTATAATAGAAGCGTGATTTAAACTGTCTGAAATAATCGCATCGTTTTCTCCTAATAAAGGTTCAAAAACGCCGCCGTTTGCATCAAAAGCTGCCGCATATAATATGGTATCTTCTGTACCATAAAAATCTGCAATCTTTTTTTCTAGTGTTTTATGAATATCCTGAGTTCCGCAAATGAAACGTACAGACGACATTCCGAAACCATGTGTATCCATTGCGTCTTTTGCTGCCTGAACTACTTCTGGATGCGACGAAAGACCTAAATAATTATTGGCACAAAAATTTAAAACTGTCTCTCCTGTCGAAATTGTAATCTCCGCACCTTGAGCAGAAGTTATAATTCGCTCTTTTTTAAAAATTCCATTTTCTTCGATTGTCTGCAGCTCACTTTGCAGATGCTCTTTAATTTTACCGTACATTTTTATCTATTTAAAACGTTAAATATTAACAACTTAACCCGTAAAAAGAGTAGTTATTTCTTTAACATCTGATTAATATTTTCACAAATTTACCACTTCAATTTCCGATCCTATATATACCAAAACCTTTTTTAACACTTTATATCCTAAATCTTCAATAGCATCTTGATATTCTTGAATTTGTTGCTGATATTTTGAGTTAATTGCACCAGTTTTATAATCCAGTAAATAAGCCTCCTTATTATTAGTCAATACAACGCGGTCCGGTTTTAAAATCTTCCCCTCTTTTTGAACTATTGTCTGTTCATTTAAAACTTTATAATTACCATCAAAACAAATACTTAATTCGTCATGATTTACAATTTCATTTAGTGTTTTTAAAACCATTTCAGATTGATCAATCGTAATTAAACCATTTTCAAGTGCTTTTACAACTGCAAGATCTATATCTGACTTATCTTTTATAAAAGCCAAAATTTCGTGCACAATATTTCCATACGAAATTGCTTCCTGCTGATGTGTCCCCCACATTAAGGCTTCACGCTGTGCTATTTTAATGTTTTTAGGATTTAAAACTTCTTTTACTATTGGAATTATCTTTAGAGTATCAACAGATTCTTCAGATTTAGAAAGTTTTGTTTTATTTCCAAATTCATATTCCAGCTTTTCAGAATCAAAAACTCCTTGTTGCATTAAAAATTTAATGAAATACGATGCCATATTATTTGGAAATTCACCGTCTTTTCTTTCTTTTAAAGATTGGGAAATAATATACAATTGTTCTTCGGCACGTGTTAAGGCAACGTATAGAACATTAATATTATCGAGTAATTCTTCCTGCTTTTTCAAATTAAAAACCACCGAGGCACTTTCACCAAAACCTTCAACTGCACTACTATTATCAATTAAGGCTTTTGGTACGCCTAAATCAGATTCTTCGGTATCGAGCCATAATTTATCTTTTGGTTTTCTGTTATAATCTTCTTCTGCAAAAGGCATAATTACAACCGGAAATTCCAAACCTTTTGATTTATGGATCGTCATAATTCGAACTGCATTATTTCCTTCCGGAGACGGAATGCTAAATTTCTCAGCATTTTTATCCCAGTAATTCAAAAAATCAGCAATTCCGGCTTGATTTCGAATATCTCTTTCTAAAACAATATCCAGAAAGAACTGTACGTACGCATTTCCTTCTGACGGAGGTACAAATTTTGAAATGATTATTTCTACGGCTTCATAAAGTGATTTTTTTCGAACATTTTCAAAAGAAAGCGAAACATCAAATGTCAAGAGCCATTTTTCAAAATCTTCTTCAAATTTCTGCGACATTCCCTGAGCAATAAAATCGTGGATTGGCATTTCGATTTCTTTATTTTCAGCTAAAAAATGAAGAAAATAGGCTTTTGATTCTAAATCTGCATTGTTGTTTAAATATCTCAGAAGATTAATTATCAAACGAACTTCTGTCGCATTTTGAATCATTAATGTTTCTGATGATAAAAGCGGAATCTTTTGCTCTGTCAGGTAATTTGCAATTGCAATTCCCTGATCTCTTTTTCTAGTTAAAACAACAATGTCTTTATATTTAAAACCTTCCCGAAGTACTTTTTGAATTGTATTTAAAGTCGCTAAAACATATAAATCTGATTTTTCAACGACTTCTTCTTCATCCGCAAAATCATTTTTTTCGATTATTGGAAGAAAAGAAATATTTACATAACCTCCTTTTTTTGAATTTGTATTTTGAAAACTATGATTTTCATATAAATCTTTATAATCCTCATTTATAAATTCAGAAGAAATCAATTTAAAAAAGGCGTTATTAAAATTAATAACCTCGCTATAACTTCTGTAGTTTGTATCTAAATGTTTCAGCACTTTTTCATGACTAAAAAAAGAAACTTCTTCTTTCCCTAGTTCAATAAACTGCTCGGCTTTTCCTCCTCTCCATCTGTAAATAGATTGTTTAGGATCGCCCACAATCATTAAAGTTCCTTTATTACCATAATCATCTTCACCGGAAAGTGAATTATGGATTAACGGAATTAAATTCTGCCATTGCATTTCTGAAGTATCCTGAAATTCATCAATAAAAAAATGACGATATCGTTCGCCTAAGCGCTCATAGATAAATGGCGCCGGCTGATTTTGAATTTCACGATGAATTATCGCATTGAATTCTGAAATGGATAAAACATTTTGTTCTGATTGAATTTTTGCCAATTCATTGCTCACTGTATTTAGCAAAGAAAGCGGCGTAATATTTTTTAAAAAGGCTTTGTAGAAATCTCGTTTTTCAAAATTCTTATAAACCTTGACCAAAATTTGAAGTAATTCCGGAATTATATTTTCAATTAATGATTTGTCTTTTGCTGTTTTATTAATGGCAATATCATCAAATTCATGAAAAGTTTTATTTCGTGGATTAAATTTTCCGTCTCGAATACTTTCAAGATGATTTGGGAATGTTCCCCTTGAAAATGATTTTAAATCAATTCCGTTTTTATCAATTAATGAAAGTGCTTCTATTGCAAACTGTTCGTTTTCTGACTCCAGATCTTTGCACAAAGCCAGCATTTTCTTTTTAATCTCAATAAACTCTTCGATTGTTTTATCGTTAAAATGAAGAATTTCATTTCGATTATTTTCATTCAAAACCAAGCGCCCGGTTTCAAGAATTTCTCTGGAAATATCCCAACTTTTATCATCGTCGGTTTTTTCCATTGTAAAATCGATCAGCAATTTGGTCAGTGTTTCATCCTGACCTGCCTGGGCTATAATGGCATCAACGGCTTCTACCAATAAATTTTCGGTATCCAGAGTGACTTCAAAAGTCATGGGAAGATTTAAATCGTGTGCAAAAGCCCGAATTACTTTATGCGTAAATTTATCAATGGTAGAAATATCAAAAGCAGCATAATTATGAATTAAATGCTTGATGATACTTTGCGCTTTTACTTTAATCTGAATAAGTGAAAGTCCGATATCTCGGGATAAATCTTCCATTAAATCGACTGCTTTTGCAGAAGGTTCGTCTTTTGCAAATTCAGACAAACTTCCCACAATACGACTTTTCATTTCATGAACTGCCTTATTTGTAAAAGTTATGGCTAATATATTACGGTAAGCATCGGGAGTTTTTGATGAAAGAATAATTTTTAAATATTCTTTAACTAAAGTATACGTCTTTCCTGATCCTGCAGAAGCATCATAAATGGAAAAAGACGGACTTTGCATAGGTTTGGTTTTTTGTATTGTAAAAATAGTACAATAATATCAAACCTCAATAATGTAAAGTTTTCAAATTCCAAAAAATAAAAATTCCAAATTCCAATATCTGCGTGCAATGAACACTCAAACATTGGAATTCGGAATTTCTTTTTTGAATTTTAAATATAATCTATTTAGTGTTTTGGAAATGCTCTTTTATTGAAAACCAACAAAATTCCAACACCTGTAGAAATCGCCATATCCGCAACATTAAAAATAGCATTAAAGAACATAAAATGTTTTCCTCCAAAAATTGGAAGCCACGATGGAAGATCACCTTCCCAAATAGGAAAGTAAAACATATCAACCACTAAACCATGAAACCAGGTTCCATATGGATGCGGCGAGAAAAGTGTTGCCAGATTATGTGTGCTGTCATCAAAAATAACTCCGTAAAAAACAGAATCGATAATATTACCTGCGGCTCCGGCAAAAATTAAAGCTATTGAAACAATCAAATAAGTGGAGTGACGTTTCTTAACAGCATCAGCAAGCCAGTACCCAATTCCAAATACTGCAAAGATTCTGAAAACAGTCAAAATCAATTTTCCGTATTCTCCCGGAATTTTTGTTCCCCAAGCCATTCCTTCATTTTCAATAAAATGAATTCTAAACCAGTCAAAAAGCACCACTTCTTCACCTAGAACGAAGTTTGTTTTTACATAGATTTTAGAGAGCTGATCGACAATTAGAACTAAAAATATAAGGAAATACGCTTTTCTTAATGACATTTTATGATTTTTTGATGCGCAAAAATAACAATTAAATCAAAAAAAACGCTCCCTTGGGAACGTTAATTGTTTTGTAATAAAACTTAAACAAAATAATTTGCTTCTATTATTAGTTTTTGATCTATCTTTTTGCAACAGCATTTGCCGGACTATCTGAAAAGAATTCTGAGATAGATTTAAAAATTCCTTTACTGGGTTTTCCAGCGGCAGCTCTCTTGGCTTCTGCTTTTTTAACTTCTGCCTTAAATTTAACGCGTAATTTTTCAAATTCCTTCATTCTGTGTTCAACATCGGAATTTACATCTTTGAATTTCAATACTTTAGCCATAGTGTAAGTTTTTTAAGTAAAAAAATAAAATATTTAACGATTTGGTTTTACAATAATACATAATTTAATTTATATTTGTTAAAAAGAATTAACAATTGTTTAGGAAGATTCACAACTACATTTGATAATATATACCAAAAACGAATTAATTTTAACTCTTTCCTCAAATCTTACAAAACTATGAATGAAATAACTACTATTCTAAACAACTTTTTGGTCGAAACAAAAGCCAGTGCAGCTTTAATCTTAAACGGAAAAGGAAAACTAATCACTTCTCTTAATCTGGATTACAGCGACAGTATTGCTGCAATGAGTGCAGGAATTTTATCTATGAGCGAAAAATTTCTAATTGACCTGGAAAAAGGCTCTTTAAAACAACTTTACTTAAAAAGTTCCGATGGGGTTGTCGTCGGAAATAAAATCAGCGGTTCTAACTTCGTGATTGCATTTTCACGTGAAGGAAGCAACCTTGGTATCTTAATGCACTCTACTGATGAATTATCTGTAGAACTCAGCAAAAATTCTCTATTAAAATAAACATACATCTATTAACCACAAACCCCAAGAACTATGAGTAACGACTTTTTAAACGTTTTTTTGAATGAAATGAAAACTAACGTAAACGGCTTTATTGCTGTAGCTGTAACAGAAATTGAGACAGGATTAAGCTTTGGTAACATAACAGTAGATTCAGCTTTTGATCCCGAACTGGCCGCTGCTTATAATCTCGAAGTTGTAAAAGCAAAACTGAATGCGGTAAAAGCCTTAGGTTTAAATCAGGATATTGAAGATATTTTGATTACGCTTTCAAACCAAATTCACATTATTGACATTTCGCCAAACAAAAAATTCATGATTTATCTTGCTGCAGATGCAACAAAAGCAAATCTTGGGATGACCAGAGCGGTTTTAAGAAAACACAAAGCAGATTTAGAAAAAAATCTAGCGTAACAATTTTACTTTTAAAAACCGTCATAGATAAAGACGGTTTTTTTTATGACTATTGTAAAATTTCTTAGGTAATTATACTTGTAACATTCTTACAAAATCAATTTATTTTTAAATCAATTTATTTTGACTAATTATAAATAATTTCTTTCATTACGTTGTTTTATCAGCAAAATCAAACAAGTCAAAACATTAAACAAAAAAAACGCCCCTAAAAGGAGCGCTTATTGTATTATGTATTTTTGATTATCTCTGCAAATTCTTAGCTTCGATACTCATTGTTGCATGAGGAACGATTTTAAGCCTTTCTTTGCTGATTAATTTACCTGTTACTTTGCAAATACCGTATGTTTTGTTTTCAACACGGAAAAGCGCGTTTTTTAAATCGCGAATAAACTTCTCTTGTCTAATAGCTAACTGAGAGTTTGCTTCTTTTGACATTGTTTCGCTTCCTTCTTCAAAAGCTTTAAAAGTTGGAGAAGTATCATCAGTTCCGTTATTCAAATCATTCATGTAAGCACTCTTAATTAAATCAAGATCTGCTTGCGCTTTTTGTATTTTGCTTTGGATTATTTCTTTGAACTCTGCCAAATCAGCGTCAGAGTATCTTGTAATTTCATCTATCATGGTATTATACTTATTTTGAAATTAATATCAATGTTTTAATATCATCAAACTCAATTTCTGTGCCGTTTTCTAAAGCGTCAACAAAAACCAAATTATCTGTTAGTGTCTCAGACTTAATATAGTCTTCATTTTTAGAAACTGCTTCCTCTAATGGACCGTTTCTTTTTATTTGTACTTTGATCTTATCAGTAACTTCAAATCCTGAATCTTTACGGATATTCTGAATTCTGTTTACTAATTCTCTCGCTATACCTTCGTTTTTCAATTCTTCAGATATTGTAATGTCTAGTGCAACTGTAATTCCGTTTGAATTTGCAACCAGCCATCCTTCGATATCCTGCGATGTTATTTCGACGTCTTCTAGTGATAAAGTTACATTATTTCCAGCAATAACAATATCTAACGTTCCCTGCTTGTCTAATTGGTTGATCTGATCTGCAGAAAAAGCTTGTATTTCCTTAGAAATCAACCCCATATCTTTTCCAAAGCGTGGTCCAAGAGCCTTAAAATTAGGCTTAATCTGCTTAACTAAAATACCCGAATCATCGTCTAAAAGTGCAATTTCTTTCACGTTTACTTCGGCTTTTACCAAGTCAGAAATCGCTTCGATTTCAGCTCTCTGATTCTCGTCAAGTACCGGAATCATTACCTTTTGCAGAGGCTGGCGTACTTTAATCATCTCTTTTTTACGCAATGATAAAACCAAAGATGAGATTGTTTGCGCCTTCTGCATTTTGCTTTCCAACGTTTTATTAACAAAGTTTTCGACAAATTTTGGAAATTGAGCCAAGTGAACACTGGCAAAATCCTCAGTTCCTGTCGAAGCTGTCAAATCTCTGTACAATTTATCCATGAAAAAAGGAGCTACGGGAGCGCTTAATTTGCTGATTGTTAACAAGCAAGTATAAAGCGTTTGGTAAGCTGCAATTTTATCATGGGCATATTCACCTTTCCAGAAACGACGACGACATAAACGAACGTACCAGTTACTTAAGTTTTCCTGAACGAAGTCAGAAATTGCTCTTGTTGCTTTTGTTGGTTCGTAATCTTCATAACATTCATCTACAAATTTGATTAATGAATGTAATTCAGAAATGATCCATTGATCGATTTCCGGTCTTTCGTTTAACGGAATTTCTGCTTCTGCATATTTAAACCCATCGATATTAGCATATAACGAAAAGAATGAATACGTGTTGTATAATGTTCCGAAGAATTTACGGCGAACCTCAGCAATTCCTTCAATATCAAACTTTAAGTTATCCCAAGGATTTGCATTTGAAATCATATACCAGCGTGTGGCATCCGGGCCGTATTCTGCAATTGTTTCAAAAGGATCTGTTGCATTCCCCAGACGTTTAGACATTTTTTGTCCATTTTTATCCAGAACTAAACCATTTGAAACTACGTTTTTATACGCTACTTTATCAAAAACCAAAGTTCCGATTGCGTGTAAGGTATAAAACCATCCGCGAGTTTGATCTACTCCTTCTGCAATGAAATTTGCAGGGAAATCTTTGTTCTCGTCAATTTTATCTTTGTTTTCAAAAGGATAATGCCATTGTGCATACGGCATTGCTCCAGAATCAAACCAAACGTCAATTAAATCACTTTCGCGTTTCATTGGCTTACCAGAAGCCGAAACTAAAGTAATTTGATCAACTACATTTTTGTGCAAATCAATTAAATCATAATTTGACTCAGACATGTTTCCGATTTCGAAACCTTTAAATGGGTTTTCTTTTTGAAAACCAGCTTCGATCGATTTTTCGATCGCATTGTATAATTCTTCAACAGAACCAATCAGAACTTCTTCTTTTTTGTCTTCCGTTCTCCAGATTGGCAATGGAATACCCCAATATCTAGAACGAGATAAGTTCCAGTCGTTGGCATTTTTCAACCAATTTCCAAAACGTCCTTCACCAGTAGATTTAGGTTTCCAGTTGATAGTTTCGTTCAGGTCGAACATTCTATCTTTTACATCGGTTACTTTTATGAACCAAGAATCTAGTGGATAATATAACAACGGCTCATCAGTTCTCCAACTGTGTGGATAACTATGTACGTATTTTTCAACCTTAAAGGCTTTATTTTCTTCTTTTAATCGAATTGCGATTTCAACATCTACTGATTTCTCAGGAGCTTGTCCTGCATCGTAATATTCGTTTTTAACATATTTACCTGCTAAATCACCTAAATGAGAAGTGAATTTCCCTTGTAAATCAACTAAAGGAACTGGATTTCCTTCTTCATCCAAAACTAACATTGGCGGAACTTCCGGTTTTGCTTCTTTTGCTACTTTAGCATCATCTGCACCAAAAGTAGGCGCTGTATGCACAACTCCTGTTCCATCTTCTGTAGTTACGAAGTCTCCGGCAATTACTCTAAAGGCATTTTCAGCATTTTCGTATGGTAAAACATAAGGCAATAATTGTTCGTAACGAATTTCTACTAAATCAGCACCTTTGGCTTCTGCCAAAATTTTATATGGAATCGTTTTATTTGTTTGATTAACTTTATTCTTTACTAAAAGATCTATATCTTCTTCAGTCAAAACATTATTAAACTCAACATCTAAAACCTCTTTCAAACCACCCATTCTTTTATTTGCTCCAACAATATTAATTATCAGACCAAATTGCTCATAAGTAAATTCTTTTCCTAAGATTAATTCAATTCTCTTTTTTCTACCTTCTTCATTTAAAATTTCATCATTATCGAAATTTCTATTACAATTATTAATGTAGAAATCATCTATATCAATTGAACTAACAGAATCATCAACTTTAAAAAATCCTTTCCCAAATTGTTTTCCAACTAAGTTTTTAGCTAAAACAACATTGATTGGCTCAAAAGTATATTGATTGAATGTTTTTACTAAAACATAATCGATTTTTGGCCCAACCGTTAAAGCTGTATTCGATGGCAATGTCCAAGGAGTTGTCGTCCAGGCCAAGATGTGAATATCTCCAAAACCTTGTAAAAAGCTCGGAAGCGTTTCCGGCAAAGTTTTAAACTGCGCTACGATTGTAGTATCTGTAACATCTCTGTAAGCTCCGGGCTGATTTACTTCGTGAGAAGATAATCCTGTTCCTGCTTTTGGAGAGTATGGCTGAATTGTGTATCCTTTATACAACAAACCTTTATCGTAGATTTGTTTTAAAAGCCACCAAACAGATTCCATGTATTTTGGTTTATAGGTTACATATGGATCTTCCATATCTACCCAATATCCCATTTTTTCGGTCAAATCATTCCATACGTCGGTATAACGCATTACGGTTTTTTTACACGCTTCGTTATATTCTTCGATAGAAATTGTTTTACCAATATCTTCTTTTGTAATTCCTAATTCTTTTTCGGTTCCTAATTCTACAGGTAAACCGTGAGTATCCCAGCCTGCTTTTCTTTTAACCTGAAAGCCTTTTTGAGTTTTATATCTGCAAAAAATATCTTTAATCGCACGCGCCATCACGTGGTGAATTCCTGGTAATCCGTTTGCTGAAGGCGGACCTTCAAAAAATACGTAAGGCTCTGCACCTTCGCGAGTAGTTACACTCTTTTCAAATATATTTTCTTTCTTCCAAAAATCAAGAACTTCCGACGCTACAGTTGGCAAGTCAAGTCCTTTGTACTCAGTAAATTTTGTACTCATTTTATCCTTTTCTTAAACGAGGTGCGAAAGTAAGGAATTTTGAATTATTGTCCATCAATTTCTTTAAATTTCACAAACTTTTGTTGAGATAATGGGTACAAAAACAAAAGAATTGGTCAATTTTTGGCAGTAATCTCAAAATTTTGAGTCCACATTCCAAAAACTAACCAATTCTAATTATTTTCTTCAGAAGAATAAAATCTTATTTAAATCCTCCGAAATAGACTTCTTTCATGAAAATTCTATTTCCAAAAACAGGATTTATTTCTACTTTTTCACGGACTTCCTGATAAATGGTTTCTCCGTTAAAATCCTCGATTTCGTAATTAATTTTATACGGGATTTTTCCTGAATTTAATGCTGCCGTTGGGCGGTAATCGCCATAAAGTCTTTTTTCAAAAAAGCTTTTATTTCCGTTGTCAAATTCTGTTTTTTCTGTCGAAACGATATTGTAATTTTCTTTATCAATAAAAACGTGATAATCTGTTTTAGGAATTGTTCTGTTTCCTGAACTTAAGGTTTTTTCAAAATAGTTCAAATGATAACACAATCTTCCTTCGTACATTTCATCTTGCAGAACTTCAAAATTATTCCACAAATCCAGTCTTAAATCTGTAAGGAAATTAATTAAATCAACATTCTTAGATAAATTGTTGTAATCGTAAGTTGTTGATTTTGCCCATTTGGCATTTAAACCGCTTTCGCGATCGTCATGACTCCAGGCTTCGGCACCATTTACAATTTCATAATAGGTTTCGGGCATTTTTTTCTTCAAAAGATAATTTGTACTTGTTGCCCATTTTTCTTCTGTTTGAGGTATGTTATTTCCTTCTATTGAAAGTTTAGAAAAATAATGTGCTTTTTCTACTTTTTTCAAAGCCTGGCTTCCGCCTAAATTATCTACTACTTTTGCTAGTAAATTTGCATTTGACTGATATGGAATAGAATCCAAAAGATTAAATCTTTGGGTTTTTGCTTTTTCTAAATAGGCTTCGCGTCGTGCTTTTTCACTTTCCCATTCGGCATCTTGCTGCTGAATTTTTTCGAAAAAGGCTAATCTTTTTTCTTCTTTTTCTTCTGCAATTTTAAGACCCAATTTTTGAAGATCGGCAAAACGTGTGGTGTGGCTTCTTATTTTTTTATCAACAAAAAAACCTCTGTTTACACTTTTAACGATAGCAGTTCCTCTGGAATCCTGTTTGTCATTTTCAATAAGTAAATTAGCGTACAACAATGCTTTTTCTTTATTTTCAAGTAAAAAATAAGTTTCAGCTAAATTGTTTGTTACTATAAATCGAATGTTTTCGTTTGCAGGCGAAGGCGGATATTTTACTAATAAACTTTCCAGATATTGCAAATGCGGCAATAACGGTTTTTCGTCTAAGCCTTTTTCCAAAGTTACTTTTGCCATTTGAGCGGTAATTTCGTTCTCAAATGCCAGCATCTGGTTGTATTCTGAATGTCCTTTAGATGTTACAAATTCAAACTTGACTTTATCTTCACCTGTTTTGTACCTTAATGTGTAGTTAAGATATCTTTGTATTGCCTCAACAGAACTGTAAATTACCCGGTCTAATCCTAATTCTGCAACTGTATAATTATCATCTTTCTCGGCTTCTGCAAGCTTTTTATTGTTCATATCAACTGCACCTTTCAAATTGTCTTTTTTAGATCCAAAGGCAAGTAAATAAGATTCTACAGTATTAAAATCCTGAGTTAATAGAAGTTTATCTGCACATTTCGCTTCTACTTTTATTTTTACACTATAATTAGAAAAAGCCTGAAATACCCAGCCATTCTTCTCTTTATCAAATATACTGTCAATTTTTGTTGCTTTATATTGCGGCAGTTCAACGGTTAAATAAATTTTTAGTTTTCCGTTTGCAGGATCTTTTATAAAGCCTTCTATATCAAAGAACTTTTTCTTCAATATTGGCTCTTCCTGTATAAACTGCTTATCCATTTGATAAAAAGTGGTCTGCGTTAACACATTATCCAGAACAGGAAATTCTGAATACTTAATTACGGGTATATAAAATTTCTTCTTTTTTGAGCTTATTTTTTCTTGTGCCTGAATTGAACCAATTACAAGCAAAGTAATTAAGAGTACTATTTTTTTCATAGGCAAAAAAAAAAGCCACCAGAAATAAATCCTGATGGCTTTGGGTTTTTATTTTTCTTATTTTTTATTAAAGATCTGAATAGATTTATCCGAAACATAAAAAATGTTTTGTGTTGCAGGATCTACTTCATAAATCGGTTTGTTATTGTTGAAAATAATTTTATCAACTTCAAGACCGTCAACTTTACTCACTTTTACAAGGATTTTTTCTCCAGTTTCTGCTTTTGCAAAAATATAAGAGTAGTCTCTGTTTTGTTTCATTGCATTAAAACGAGAGTTAAATTTAGCCGCTACTATACCTAAAGCCGCTGATCCAGCTGCATAAGTTTTTGCCTGATCCTTATTTGTCTGATCTCCTTTTGCAACTACAGTTCTCATGTTACCGTCAGTATCACGATATGTCATAGTCAAATCAGCACCTTTAACTGAACTTACTCCAGAACCAACACCTAAACCAATGCTTCCAACAATAGCAGCACTTTTAATAAGACGTCTTGTTCCTTCTCCAGGCTGTGAATAAGTAAGGTGATATTTAACTGTACCATCCATATTAACCCCCATAACTTCAAGTGGTCCTGAAAGCACAACTCCCCAAGGGAATAATTCGATACTGTTTAATTCTTTTTCTTTTTTGATGTTTACTTTAGCAAATGGCTCTGGTTTGTCGCTAATGCTTGGATCAAATTTGTATAATTTCTCGTCATTATATACTAAGTAAGAATTTGTAGCTTCGTCATAAGTAGGCAAAACCGGACGATCTTTGTCAAACGAGATATTACGTTTCCAAAGTTTAACACCTGTTTTATAATCTACCATGTTTCCGTAAGTTCCTGTAAGGTACATTACTTTCTCACCAACTTTTCCTAAGTAATAAATTGGGTCTTCTTTATCATCAGAGATTTCGATGAATTTTTTCCAAAGTTTTTCTCCGTCTTTGTTGATCAACATCATTTCGTTTTCTGCAACGTATAAGAAATCCTGATCGATAGGGATTACTCTTTTCAATCCGTCTCCACGAGCATCTTTTTTCCAGATTTTTTCTCCAGTTTTTAAATCAAAAAAGTTAAATCCGCTGTAATGAGCTACTAATATTTTTGTTCCCCAATCTTCAAGGTAAACAACTCTTTTTGTTTTGATAGATTCTTTCCAGATACTTTTTCCTGTTTCTGTATTCAATACATTTAAATATTGTTTATTCGAAAAAGTTCCGGTGTTATTTACTACAACAATATTTTTATCATTTTGAGTTAAAAAGAATTTCGAATAATCTTCTTCTCCTTTCCAGTTTAATTTTCCTGTTGCTCTGTCAAAAGAATATAATTTTCCGTACAGTAAATAGTAAATTACTGATCCGTGTACTGTAGCAACGTTTGTGTTTACAGATTCTTTTAAAGAAAAGCTAAATAATGATTTTGCTTTGTCTACAGTAGTAGTCCATTTTAATTCGCCAGTCGTCATATCCAATAATGCAATTGCCATGTCGCCATCTTTTTTCAAAGTAAGCAAATACTCATTTGTTTCAGGAATAAAATCTGATTGTGTTACCCAAAAAGATTCTTTTGATGAATTGTAAACCACTTTTCCAGTATCAGTATTAATGATAAGGTATTTACTATTGATGTAAGCTTCAACATAAGGACTTCCGGCAACGTTTGTTAAAGTGCTTTTATCATCAAAAAGTTTTGTAAGATCTGTGTCGGCTATGATATCCACTGCAGATTTACCTCCAAAATCCTCTTTGGTCAAAGTCCAAACCACTTTTTTAGTTTCAGGATCTAAACCTTTTACAGTTCCGCCTTCTTTAAAAACAACGATTCCTGTAATTCCGTTTTGTACCAAATCTTGTACGGCATTCTCTGTGTTAACAATTTCGTCGTATTTCCTTTGAGAAATGGCCGAAACGCTGACTAATAAAAGCAAAATAATCGAAAAAGTAATTTTCTTCATAGTGATTGATTCGTTAAAAAATTAATATTTGTTTGAGGCTTATCATTCGCGAATTAACTTATTAAAAGAAAAATTAAGATTTTTTTAATAAAAATTCGCTGCACAAATATATAAAAATAGGAATCAGTTTTAAGAAAATATTTCTTTCAAAACTTCTAGTGATTTTGGCTTCTTGAATCCTTCTAAATGAGAGCTGTAGTAATCAATTAATACCTTCAATAAAATTTGTCTTTCGACTACGTGAAAGATTTTTTCGGTATTATCAAACTTTAAATCGATTAGCTTTTTGAGCAGATTTGTTTCGTGTTCAGAAAGTACATTACCTTTATTGAAAAGTGTAAAAACACCATCATTCATTTCAAAATGTGGCAGATCTATTTCTGAAGTATCGGGGTAAAAACCTAAGTATTTTGTGATTTCTAAAAGTAAAATCAAATGAAAATTAGAAATTTCATCATGATTATCGAGCCATGTCAAGGCGGTTTCTAAAAACAAAAAAAGGGATTCATTTTTTTCTTCTTCCTGAATAGAATAATGAAGTATTTCAGACAGAAACATGACCATCGTACTTTTTACAATATCCGTATGAATGGTTTGAAAAGGGATTCCGTTTTTTATCTCTTTGAAGTTTTCAAGCGTTCCTTTGTTTTTATGTACGGCTTCGATTTCTAAAATGGACAATGGCTGGAAATAAGCAATTTTTTGATTTGCTTTTCTATTGGAAAAAGCATCGCGCACAAAATAAGATTTCAGTCCGCTTGAAAGTGTAAAACATTTTACAATCAAGCTTTTTTCCTGAAATTTTAAAGAGGAGATTACTATTGCTTTGGTTTTGACGAGCAAAATTTTAGATTTTAGATTGTTGATTTTAGATTGCTGATTTTAGAAATCTAAATTTTAAACTGCGATTGAGACTGAAAACTGCGACTGAATACTAACGAATAATCATAACTTTCTTAACCTTTGTTTCGCCGCCGTCTTGTGCAGAAATAAAAACCATGTATACACCAGAGGCTACTTTATATTTTCCAAAGGCTGTTGTGTCCCATTCTATCGTTCCGCCTTCTGAAGTGGTTTCGTAAACTAAATTTCCTTCGATATCGGTAATTTTAATATTCGCTTTATCAATCAAACCAGCCACTTTCACGGTTCCCGAATAATTTGGACGAACCGGATTTGGATATACATAAACGTTGTTTAAATTATCGTTTGCACCGGTTGCAATTCCTTTAAAAGAAATCATTCCTTTATTAGTTGCTATAAAAACTTCTCCGGTTGCGCTGTTAATTTTAATATCGTTTATCGTATTACTTGGCAAAGGTGAATTGTTAATTGTAAAATGATATTTGGTTTCCTGACCATTTGGTGAAACCATAAAAATACCTGAATCTGCTGTACCAATCCATTTATTGTTCGCGCCGTCAACCACAATTGAAGTAATAAATTGCTCGTACATTAATTCCTGAGCCAGATTATCTTCCAGAATAATGATTGGATTTGCTTTTAGCTGCGCTTCGGTCTGGAAATTTCCAACATTCGACAAAACTCTTAATCCTTTTGTAGTCCCTATCCAAAGCTGATTTTTGGTATCGATTGCAACTGATCTTACATCTGCAATTGGTAAATTTCCCGCATCGGTACCAAAAGTCATTTTTTTGAAAGTATTTGTGCTTTCGTTAAATGCAATTACACCATCATTGCTTGTAGAAATCCATTTGACATTATTTTTATCAATAACAATATTAGCATAACTTGTACTTTCGGCATTACTTAAAATTGTACTTGTAGAATAACTCTGCCATTGACCATCGGTTTTTAAAACTTTCAATCCGTTTTTAATTCGGCTGTTTGTTACCCATAAATTTCCTGTTCTGTCAAATGCAGTTCCGTTAATACGAACATCAATATAATTTGGCCCTTCATAAGTCAAAGTTTCTAATCCGCTGTTTTTTTCATTGAATAAAAAATTAGGAACATCATCTTCAATTCGCAATAATCCAGAGAAAAAAGAGCTCGCATAAACTTGTTTTTCGTTACTTGGGTTTATAATAACGCGAGTAATTGACTTTGCATCATAAACTTCTGAATATGGGATGTTTAACCATTTTGAGTTATTAAATTTACTTATACCATAACTATCTAAGTCATAAGGATTGTAATAAATATCATAATCTCCGTATACTGCCCAAAGAACATTTGGTGTCACATCTAGTGAAAAAATATTATTTCGTGAAGGACCTGCCGGAGTATTGTTTTCGAAAGTTCCAATTCCCGAAAGTGCGCCAGAAAATAATCCTTTTTCTTTTGTTCCAATGTAGATTATATCACCAACTGCTGATGCGCAAGAAAACGTCAGATTAATATCCGGAAGCTGTGTATTAACTATCGAACGAGTTAAAACCATTTGACTGTTATACACGTAAACAGAAGTTGATGTTGTAACAAACAAATTGTGATTTACCGCTCGCATATCAACAGAAGGCTGCGGAAGCTGCGAGAAACTAACAAAAGTATTGGAGTTATATCGATGAATATTTCCGGTTGAATTGATTGCGATAAGTTCTGAATCCAGTGCTGCAACACTTGCCCAATTTCCTGTGTTTACTACAGTCCACTGGCTAAAATCGATTAAATTTGGATTTGTAATATCGGCTCTTCTAATTCCGCTGGAAGTGGCAGCAAAAATAAATCCATTAAAAAAAGTGGTTTGTTTTACGCTGATTTCGGCACCATTATCTCCAATAAAATAAGTATCTCCAAATTGTGATGTCGTTAAATTAAACTGCACAATCCCGAAATCGCAGGAAACATACAATAATCCGTTATGTTCCATTAAATGATTAATATTTTTAAGACTTGCCGATAATTGTTTATTAATGATATCTACTTTTTTTATGATGCTTCCGTCTGTTTCATTAATGATGATCATCAAACCATTTTCATAACCAACGATTGTTTTTTTGAAACTTTCGCTATGATATACTGCAGAAATCGTCTGTCCCGAAAGTCCGTCGACAGTTGTTATTGTTTTTACAGTATTTGAAGCCGCGTTTTTAGAAAACAAGGCATTTTCTGAAGCAGTAAAAACCGTTGTAGAAGATTCTGAAATATCTTTTATTTCATTAAACGAAAAATAGCCTTCCCACGACAATTGGCCTTGTGCAAAGCCAGATTGAAACAGTACTAAAAATAAAACGTAAAGAAACTTTCTTATCATTGTTTACAAATATCGGATAGACAAATATACTACAAACGAAAGTATTTGATTTTTGTTCTTTAACGAAATAAAAAAATGCTCCCTATTTATCCTTAACAAGACAAATGAGAGCATTCTTCAATTGTAATTAATCTTAAACTACACCCTGAGCAAGCATAGCATCGGCAACTTTAACAAATCCGGCAATGTTAGCTCCTTTTACGTAGTTTACATAACCATTTTCTTCTGCACCGTATTTTTTACATTGGTTGTGAATTCCAACCATGATATCTTTTAATCTTAAATCTACTTCTTCACTTGTCCAGTTTAAACGAATAGAGTTTTGTGTCATCTCTAATCCAGATGCTGCAACTCCACCAGCATTTGCTGCTTTTCCTGGCGCAAAAAGTACTTTATTATCTAAGAAAAGTTTTATTGCATCTAAAGTAGAAGGCATATTTGCCGCTTCAGTCACACATAAAACACCATTGTCAATTAATTTTTTAGCATCGTCTCCGTTTAGCTCATTTTGAGTAGCACATGGAATAGCGATATCAACTTTAACTTCCCAAGGGCTTTTTCCTTTATGGAAAATTGCATTTGGATATCTTTCTAAATATCTCTCAGCTCTGTTATCACCCGTTGCTCTCATTTCGACCATATAATCAATTTTTTCTCCAGAAATACCTTCTTCATCCAAAATATAACCATCAGGTCCCGAAATCGTAACTACTTTTCCTCCTAATTCATTCACTTTTAAAGCTACACCCCAGGCAACGTTTCCGAATCCTGAAATAGCAACTCTTTTACCTTTAATTTCGTGACCAATTGTACGAAGCATTTGATCTGTAAAGTAAACTACTCCGTATCCTGTAGCTTCAGGTCTGATTAATGAACCACCGTAAGCAAGTCCTTTTCCGGTTAAAACTCCGGTAAATTCATTTCTGATTCTTTTATATTGACCAAATAAATAACCAATTTCTCTGGCACCAACTCCAATATCTCCTGCAGGAACGTCTAAGTCAGGACCAATATGACGGCATAATTCAGTCATAAATGATTGACAGAAACGCATGATTTCTGCATCTGATTTTCCTTCTGGATCAAAATCAGATCCTCCTTTACCTCCACCCATTGGAAGTGTTGTTAAACTATTTTTGAAAACCTGTTCGAAAGCCAAAAATTTTAAAACTGATAGGTTTACAGTGTGATGAAATCTGATTCCGCCTTTATATGGGCCAATCGCTGAGTTCATTTGAATTCTAAAACCTCTGTTTACGATTATTTCTCCTTTGTCGTCAACCCACGGAACTCTGAAAATTATAGATCTTTCTGGTTCAGCAATTCTAAGAAGTAAATTTTTCCCGTCGTATTTTTTTCTTTCTGCGATAAATGGAATTACCGTTTCTGCAAATTCCCTAACGGCTTGAAGAAATTCTGGCTCGTTTGGATTTTTTGACTCCACAAGAGCCATAAATTCATTTATTTTTTGTTCCATTTTATAATAAATTATTCAAATAATAGTTTTAAACTTAATCAATTACATAAGAAAATACGTTTTAAGAAAACGTTTTCGTTATAACATACAAAGATATAGCAAAATCAACATGATTTGTTATTTTTTTTTGTTTTTAGAGAAGAATTGTGTATTTTTTAAACAATCTTAAAAATACAATTTTACACCTCCGATTTTACAGCAATTTACCGCCTTTAAAGTCAGAAAATTAAGTGTTTTGTTATTAAATTTTTAATAGAAGTATATATTATTTTGATTCGACTATGTTTTTTTTATATTTGCCAATATTTTGAAAGCCCCAAGAGATGTTTAAACACCTATATTTCACAATTTTCGCCCTATTTGGCATTACCACTATTGCCAATGCTCAGTCTAATCTGGCACAAGAAGTAGGAATTATTTTCGGCCCTGTAGCATTTCAGTCCGATTTTGGAGAAAGACATAATTTCGATACCAATGTGGGAAACACTGGTTTTGGTGTAGGAATTGTTCACTTTATTAACTTTTCTGCAAATAATAACAGAGAAAGTTTCTTCACAGAACATTTTAAAGTTAGATCCGAATTATCTTTTAATACCACAACTCTTAACCATTTTGGCGGTTATATTGAAACTGCAAAAAACAAATTGGCTGTTGCGCAGTTAAAAGCAATGAGTGGTAAATCTACTTTATTAAATCTTGGAGCTCAGTTAGAATTTTCTCCATTTATGAAAATTCACGATTTCGAAAATACAGCAGGCGGTTTTAGCCCGTATTTTAGTGTCGGATTCCTGGCAACTTATTATACTTCGAAAGTAAGCTCAACAATGGGTGAATTAGGACTTCCTTCAACAACTTTCCCTAAATATTTAACTCCTTCAGACGGCCACCAATATGGTTTTGCAAGTGAAAGCGGAGTAGCTTTAGCAGCAACTGCCGGTGTTGGATTCCACCTTAAATTAACTCAAATGAGCGATGTAATGTTTGAAACTCGTTTTCAAGCTTTTAGTTCAGACTGGATTGATGGTTTAAACCCGAACAAAGATCTTTACACAGAAAACAAGTCAAATGACTGGCAGGTTTGGTTTAATGTTGGATACATTTATTACTTAGAATTCTAATTCTGAGGAAATATCAAAATAAAAAAAATCCCAAATTCCAAAATATTAAAATTGGAATTTGGGATTTTTTATTTGGGATTTAATTTATGCTAAAGCCTGCTCTAAATCTGCAATTAAATCTTCAGCATCTTCAATTCCAACACTTAATCTTACTAAGTCATCAGTAATACCAACTTCTGCTCTTTTATCAGCAGGAATTGAAGCGTGTGTCATTAAAGCCGGATGATTTGCAAGCGATTCTACTCCCCCTAAAGATTCAGCCAGAGTAAATACTTTCAATTTCTCTAAAAATGCAATAGAATCTTCTTTTTTACCCGATTTGAATGTAAAAGAAACCATTCCGCCAAAAGCTTTCATTTGCTTTTTTGCAATTTCATGAAATGGATGATTTTCTAATCCAGGATAATAAACTGTATTTATTTTGGGATGCTTAGTTAAATACTCCACTACTTTTTCTCCATTTTCACAATGTCTCTGCACTCTTAATGCTAAAGTTTTAATTCCTCTTAAAACTAAAAAGCTGTCCATTGGCCCTAAAGTTGCTCCAGTAGCAAATTGCTGAAAGTGTAATTGTTCTCCTAAAGCTGCATCTTTTACAATTAAAGCTCCGGCAATAACATCTGAATGTCCGCCTAAATATTTTGTAGCCGAATGCATAACAATATCAGCACCTAAATCAAGAGGTTTTTGTAAATATGGTGTTGCAAAAGTATTATCTACAGCAAACCAAATTTTATGTTCTTTAGTGATTTTTGCCACTTCTGCAATATCAGCTAATTTCATTAACGGATTTGTTGGCGTTTCTACCCAAACCAATTTTGTATTTTCATTGATTAATGATTTCAATTTTGCAATATCCGTCATATCAACAAAATGGAATTTTATTCCTGAATCTTTATAAATTCTTGAAAACATACGGTAAGTTCCGCCGTATAAATCATCCATTGCAATAACTTCGTCACCTGCTTTAAATGATCTTAAAATACAATCTGTAGCGGCAAGACCAGAAGAAAAAGCCAGTCCGCGTGTACCATTTTCAATACTTGCTAAAGCCTCTTCAAGAGCTGTACGAGTTGGGTTTGATGCGCGGCTGTATTCATAATCTGCCAAAGGTTTTCCCGGACTTGTCTGAATAAAAGTTGACGTTTGATACACCGGCGGCATTACCGCTCCTGTGCTTGGATCATGATGCTGGCCACCATGTATTACTTTTGTATTGAATTTCATATAGTTATAAATTTTAAATCCATAATTGTCGCACAAATTTACCGCTTAATTTATTTTATCCTGATACAACTTCTTACCTTTGTAGATAATTAACACTTTTTGATATGAAAAATTACATATTTATAATCTTTTTGTGTTTGATTTTTACGAGTTGCAACAAAGAGCTTTCATTTGAAAATGAAACGTTTGAAGAAAAATCTACTATTCCGTGCAAAAATGATTGCCCGAAAATCACAATAGAAGTCCCAATTGCTAAAAATAAAAATATCATCGCTGACAGTATTAATAAAAAAGTTTTCAATGTAATAAAAGAAATCATCTATTTCGGCGAAGACTCAACAAAGGTCAACGATTATAAATCATTGTCAAAATCTTTTATTGTTTCTTACGAAGAAATGCATAAAAAATTCCCGCACGATACTTTTGGCTGGGAAGGAAAAATAACGGGAAATGTCGAATTTGAATCGGAACAGATTTTAAACATCAAAATAGATCATTATACTTTTACCGGCGGCGCGCATGGCTACCAAGGTTTTAGATCTTTATTATTTAACCAAAAAACCGGAAAAGTCATTTTTAACGATCAATTGTTTCAAAATGAAAAAGAGTTTAAGGCTTTCGCCGAAAAAGAATTCAGACTTAAATATCAAATTCCCGAAAATGCCAACATAAACGCAACAGGTTTAATGTTCGAAAATGACAAATTTCAATTGCCTCAGAATATTTTCTATACTTCTGCAGGTTTACTCCTTTATTACAATTCATACGAAGCTGCATCTTATGCCGATGGCCCAAAAGAAATTGTATTTCCGTATGATAAAGTGAGTAAATATTTGAAATTTCAATAAGAAAAGCATTGGGTTAGACGCACTGCTGTGCGTCTCTACAGAAAAAACCTTTGTCTGAACCTTTTCTACTGAACATCATATTTCATTTTACGCAAAATTCTCAATGCCTCTTTAAATGAAGAATAAATATGTTTATAAGGTTTTAAAAGCAGTTTGGCATCGATTAATTTTTGTTTGGCATCTTCAAAACCATTCAAATGACAGATCATAAAAGTAGAAGGCAGATTTTCCAAATCTTTCATTTCACGCTCAGATAATGCGATTTCTTTTTGAAGTTTATTTAACAATGCCATATTTGCGTTATAAATATGGTATAACATTTTCCGATTGAATTCAGGCGGTTGAAAAAGCATTTTACGGTCAATTTTATAATAGCCGTTATCAAAAAAGTGGATGGTTTGTTCTTCCAGCGGATAATAACTTGTTTTGTCATTTAATCCAAGCGGAACATATTCTGTAATTGTAAAAGTATCATCATCAAAGAAAATCGTAACCACATCCTGCGCCGAATAAAAAAGTTTAACCTGCTCATTAATTAACTCAATATCTACGCGGGATAAAAAGGTTTTATCTCTTGATTTTTTTGGAACTCCCGCCCAGCAAATAACAAACAATTCTTTAAAAACATTATATTTTGGCGACATATCTTTATGTCTGAAATTCATAAAGTCAATTACGCCGTCCAGTGTATATTGAATGCTGTTTCGGGAACTATTTTCGATCCCAATTACGGTTTCTGTATTCTGATTATTTTTTTCGACTTCTTCATGTTCTTCCACAGGAATGGAATTACTACCGCGCCTTATAAAAACGCTATTGGCAAGAATGGTGTGAATTCCTTTTTTAAAATAGGAAATTTTGCTTTTAGGCTTTATCGTAACCAAGCCAATTACTTTATCTTTTGGAAGATTGGGAAATGGTACGTTTTCGTATTGAATTTTTGGTGGATTTTCCAAAAAAGCATTTACGAGATTCTGAATTCGGCTGTCATCGAAGAAATCGTCGCCTACAATTTCGTTGTCCTGATCTTCTACTCCAACAACGATATAAGAGTTATTCGCCGGATTTGAATTGGAGAGTGCGCAAATGTGTTTTAAAAACTTTCCTTTGCCTTCTCGCGAATGTAGATTCAACTGCCTTTTTTTGTCATAAAAACTGCTCTCGTCATTGTGAGCAAGTAAATTCTTTATTAAAAGGCGTTTATTAATCATAGTCTAAGTTTTTTTGCCACTAATTGCACTAATTTACACTAATTAAAACTTGTAATCACTTTACTTTCAATTCTATTACTTTAAAACGTAAAAAAGACGCACTGCCGTGCGTCTTTACAATAAAATTTTATCAAATATTTTTCTTGACAATCGTTGATGATGCCTGCGCGGTACTCATCACGACTAAATCAGCGATATTGACATGATATGGTCTTGAAACTACAAAATGAATAATATCTGCAATATCTTCTGCCTGCAGCGGATCAAATCCTTTATATACATTTGAAGCTCTTTCTGTATCTCCTTTAAAACGTACTTCACTGAATTCTGTTGCTACCATTCCGGGATGAATTGCTCCAACTCTAATTCCGAATTGATTTAAATCGATTCGCATTCCGGCTGTAATGGCATCAACAGCATGTTTTGTTCCGCAATATACATTTCCGTTTGGATAAACTTCTTTGGCCGCAGTTGAACCAATATTAATAATATGTCCGGAATTTTTAGCTGTCATTTTCGGAATCACCGCTTTTGAAACATATAAAAGTCCTTTTACGTTAATATCAATCATCGCGTCCCAATCGTCTAAATCTCCTGTTTGAATCGGATCTAAACCGTGTGCATTTCCAGCGTTATTGATTAAAACATCAATATCTGAAAATGCAGCTGGCAAAGCACCAATTTTTTCCAAAACATCATTTTTATCACGTACATCAAAAGAAAGCGAATGAACTTCTGTAAAAGCAGAAAGCTCTTTTTCTAATTCTTCTAAACGATCTTTACGTCTTCCGCAAAGAATAATTTTATAATTATTTTTAGCTAGAATCTGAGCCGTAGCTTTTCCAATTCCGCTTGTAGCGCCAGTAATTAAAACTGTTTTTTTCATTCTATGTATTTGTTTTTGCCCACGGATTTTACTGATTAAACTGATTTACACTGTAATTTTTTTAAATCTGTAAAATCTGTGGGCTAATATTTTTATTTAAGCGACATCGTCACCCATACTTTCTGTCCAGATCGCAAACCAGTCTTCTTTGTCCATTTCTAATTCAGCGGCTTTTACTAAAGATTGAATTCTGGCAACGTTAACTGTTCCTGCAATTGGAATAACTGCTGCCGGGTGTTTTAAAATCCAGGCCAATAAAAGTGTATCTGCACCAAGGTGGTATTTTTCAAGCAACGTTGAAAATAACTTTTTCAAACGACGTGTTTTTTTGGTGTCTTCTCTAAAAACAGTTCCAAGCGGATTCCATGACAATGGACGAATTCCGTGTGTCTGCATATAATCAAGACTTCCGTCAACCATTGGTTCAAAATGAGTTGCAGAAAATTGTACCTGATTATAGCTTACTTCAGTTTTTTGACGAATTAACTCGGTTTGAGAACTTGTAAAATTAGAAAGTCCAAAATCTAAAATTTTTCCTTCCGATTTTAATTTTTCAACTGCTTCTGCAATTTCATCTGCCTGCATTAACGGACTTGGCCTGTGCAGTAAAAATACATCAACGTAATCTGTTTTCAGTTTCTTTAAAGATTCTTCAACAGACCAAATGATGTAATCTTTAGAATAATCGTAATGTTTGATTTTGTTATTACGGCTTTCTGTTACAAGCTGAATTCCGCACTTTGTAATTAATTGTAATTTTTCGCGCGAAATTTTGCTGGCTTTAAATGCTTTACCAAAATCGGCTTCGGTGGTATAATCTCCGTAAATATCGGCGTGATCAAAAGTTGTGATTTTGTTTTCGATACAAATTTGTATCATGTTTTCCATTTCTTTTGGTGAAAGGTTTTTATCCCAAACACCCCAATTCATAGTGCCCGAAATTATAGGCGATAATGCTGTTTTGCTCATGGTTATATTGAGTTATTTTTGCTAATAAATATGCTTTTATAAAACATAATCACCAAAGTTCTTAAAAATATAAAAATAGATTCACAATTCGTCCTTAAAATTAGGTGATTGGTCGAAGTTTTAACCATTCTTTAACATCTTACTTCTTAAAAAATATTCAATTTGCACTCTCAAAAATTAGGCGTAAAAATCAAGGTTTTAAAAATATTTATATGGAAGAAAATACAACGACTTTAGACATTAGAGCGATAAATGAAAAAATTGAGAGAGAAAGTGCTTTTATAGACCTTCTTACAATGGAAATGAACAAAGTTATTGTGGGCCAGAAACATATGGTCGAGCGTCTGTTAATTGGTCTTTTGGGTCAGGGACATATTTTACTTGAAGGAGTTCCCGGTTTAGCAAAAACTTTGGCCATTAATACGTTGTCACAAGCGGTTCAGGGTTCTTTCAGCCGTATCCAGTTTACGCCGGATTTACTTCCTGCCGATGTTATCGGAACCATGATTTACAACATTAAAGCAAACGAATTCTCTATTAAAAAAGGGCCAATTTTTGCCAACTTCGTACTTGCCGATGAGATAAACCGTGCTCCGGCAAAGGTTCAGTCTGCGCTTTTAGAGGCGATGCAGGAAAAACAAGTTACAATTGGTGATACCACTTTCAAACTAGATCGTCCTTTTTTAGTTTTAGCAACTCAAAACCCGGTTGAACAAGAAGGAACATACCAGCTTCCTGAAGCACAGGTTGACCGTTTCATGTTGAAAACTGTAATTGATTATCCAAAAATTGATGAAGAACGTTTTGTAATTCGTCAAAACTTAAAAGGAAGCTACGAAAAAGTAAATGCCGTAGTTTCTGTAGAAAAAATTTTACGTGCGCAAGAAGCGGTTCGTGAAGTTTATATGGATGAAAAAATTGAAAAATATATTCTGGATATCATTTTTGCTACTCGTTACCCAGAAAAATACAAATTAGCCGACTTAAAACCACTTATCAGTTTTGGAGCATCTCCACGTGGAAGTATCAACTTAGCAAACGCTGCTAAATGTTACGCTTTCATCAAACGTCGTGGTTATGTAATTCCAGAAGATGTTCGTGCAGTTGTGCATGATGTATTACGTCACAGAGTTGGAATCACATATGAGGCTGAAGCCGAAAACATTACTTCTGTAGACATTATCAACAAAATCGTAAACGAGATTGAAGTACCTTAAAAAAAGTGCTCAGTGTTCAGGTTTTAGTATTCAGTCAACAAACTGATACTTTTATCCTTGAACACTAATAAAAGATAGAAAGAACTTTTAGAATTTGAACTTTAACTGAACACTTTCTAACTGATCACTGAACACTAACAAAAATGGATACAAAAGAGCTTTTAAAAAAAGTACGGAAAATAGAAATCAAAACCAAAAGACTGAGCAATCATATCTTTTCGGGTGAATACCATTCTTCATTTAAAGGGCGCGGGATGACTTTCAGCGAGGTGCGCCAATACCAATATGGCGATGATATTCGTAACATCGATTGGAATGTAACCGCACGCTACAACGAAGCCCACGTAAAAGTTTTTGAAGAAGAAAGAGAATTAACCATGGTTTTAATGGTTGATATTTCGGGTTCTGAAGGTTTTGGTTCAAAAAGTCAGTTTAAAAAAGACATCGTAACAGAAATTGCTGCAACGATGGCTTTTTCGGCTACACAAAATAATGATAAGATTGGATTGATCTTATTTTCTGATAATGTCGAATTATACATTCCGCCCAAAAAAGGCCGTTCACACGTTTTGCGAATCATTCGTGAATTAATCGAATTTGAACCTAAAAGTCACAAAACAGATATCTCACAAGCCTTGAAATTTTTATCGGGAACGCAGAAAAAGAAAGCGATTGTTTTTGTAATTTCTGATTTCATGTCTGAGAATTATGAACAGACTTTAAAAATTGCTTCTAAAAAACACGACATTACAGGTGTTCGCGTGTACGATATCCGTGAAGAAAAAATCCCAAATTTAGGAATGGTAACCATGCTTGACGCCGAAACGGGAAAAATTCAATTGGTAAATACAGGCTCAAAAACGGTGAGAATGAATTACGAAAAACATTATCAGGAACGCGTAAATTATTTCAAAGATATTTTTAGTAAATCCGGCGCCGGTGTTGTAAACACAAGAGTCGACGAAAATTATGTTACTAAGCTGTTAGGCTATTTCAAGTCAAGGTAAATATTTAAGATTTTTGATTAACGATTTTTGATTTATGATGTATATGATTTATGGTTAAAGGAAGAATTAAGGAATGACTAAACAAGAATTAGAAAATAGATTGATTGATTTTGCTGCAAGCATAATATTACTAACAATTACATTTGAAAAAAATTACGCTGGAAATCATTTATTAGGTCAAATAACTCGTTCTAGCACATCACCTGCTTTAAATTATGGTGAAGCGCAAAGTGCAGAAAGTAAAAAAGATTTTATCCATAAAATGGGAATTTGTCTGAAAGAGTTAAGAGAAACATTTGTTTGTTTAAAAATAATAGAGAAAGCAAATCTTTCAAAAGATCATGAAAGTTTAATCAGAGCAAAAACAGAGGCCAATCAATTAATCTCAATTTTTGTATCAAGTATTAAAACATCAAAAAATAATTCATAAAAAAGAACAAAGATTAATATTTAAGTTTCACAATAAATCTGAAATCAAAAATCGTTAATCTTCAATCGTTAATCATAATGAAATTAAAGTTTTACATATTTTTATTTTTGCTTTCTACGGCTGTTTTTGCTCAAAAACAAGTCGAAACCAGCATTGATACCACCAAAAATAAAATTGGCGCTGAGTTTAAGCTAACGCTGAAAACAGTTGTAAATGCTAATTCGAAAGTTGTTTTCCCTAAACTAAAAAGATTTGGCCCTTTAGAGGTTATCCAGTCTTATCCTATCGATACAGTAAAGAAAAACGATACTTACGAATTAATCAAAAAATATGGATTAACTCAATTTGATTCAGGAAGATACGTGATTCCGAGTGTTCAAATTTTAATTGATAAAAAACCTTATTTCTCAGATTCTATTCGTGTTGAAGTCGCTAATGTAAAAGTCGATACATTACAGCAAAAAATGTATGATATCAAAGAAATTACCGCTGCAGATGGCGGAATTGGCGATTGGTGGAAATACGTTTTGGCACTGGTTATTATTTTAGCAATTGGGGCCGGAATTTATTGGTACGTTAAAAAACACCAGAAAAAGAAAATCGAAGAAGAAGTTTATAAAACTCCTATTGAAAAAGCGACAAGCTTATTAAACAATTTAGAGTCAAAAGAACTGGTTCAAAAAGGAGAAATCAAAGAATATTATAGCGAACTAACGGATATTGCCCGTAATTATATTGAAGAAGCGATTCATATTCCAGCGATGGAAAGCACGACTTCTGAGTTAATTCAGGCAATTAGAACAGCTTCGACTAAAAAGAAAATGACTTTAACGCCAGAAACAGTTGAGAATCTGGAACGCGTATTACGTCAGGCCGATTTAGTAAAATTTGCTAAATCAAAACCACTTGAATTTGAAATTACGGATGATAGAAATAAAATTCAGAAAGTAATTTTAACGCTTGACAATGCAATACCAACAGAAGTTCCGGCTGAAGAAGAAGATCAATTGCTAAACGAAGCGCAAAGACAAAAACAAATTCAGCTGCAGTTAAAAAAACAAAGAAACAAACGAATTGCCATTACAGTAGGTTCTGTTTTGTTTTTATTATTAGCAACTACAACTTTCTTTATTGCAACAAAAGGTTTTACTTATGTAAAAGACAATATTATCGGACATCCTACTAAAGAATTATTAGAAGGAGAATGGGTAAAAAGTGAATACGGAAATCCGGGCGTTATCATTGAAACTCCAAAAGTTTTAAAACGAATGGATGTACAAAAAGCACTTCCAAAAGAAACAATGGCGTTGATTAAGGAAATGCAGCTTTTTGCATACGGAAGTATGATTGACAATTTTTATGTGGCAGTTTCAACTACCAAATTTAAAACTCCTACTGATATCGATTTATCTAAGGCTTTAGAAGGCGCTTTAAAAGTAATCGAGCTTCAAGGAGGTCAAAACATCATCGTTAAGCAAGAAGATTTTCAAACCAATCAAGGTATTCAGGGAATAAAAGGATATGGAACAATGAGCATTATCGATCCAAACAGTAAAACAAGTACAAAATCATATTACGAAATCCTTCTTTTTAAACAAGATCAAGGTTTACAGCAAATTATGATTTTGCATAAGGAAGGCGATACGTATGCAAACGACATTACAACCCGAATTCTAAATTCTGTTGAACTTAAAAAAGCAAGTAACTAATGAATAATCAGATCACTTTTTTAAATCCGGAATTCTTTTGGTTGTTTCTGTTAATTCCAATCGCTATTGGCTGGTTTTTTTGGAAAAGAAATCAGCAGTCGGCTACATTAAAAATGAGTTCGACGGCAGGTTTTAAAAACAGCGAATCGTTATTGACCAAATTAAAGCCTAGTTTATATGTTTTCAGGATTATCGCTTTAAGTTCGCTGATTATTGCTTTAGCAAGACCAAGAACAGTCGACATTAGTAATCAGACTAAAACGACAAAAGGAATTGATATTGTAATAGCAATTGACGTTTCTGGAAGTATGCTTGCAAAAGATTTAAAGCCAAACCGTATGGAAGCTTTAAAAAGAGTTGCTGCTGATTTCGTTGAAGAAAGGCCAAATGACAGAGTTGGTTTAGTTTTATACGCTTCTGAAGCTTATACAAAAACTCCTGTTACAAGCGACAAACCAATTATTCTCGAAGCTATAAAAGGAATTAAATACGATACGGTTTTACAAGATGGTACCGGAATTGGAATGGGTTTGGCAACGGCAGTAAATCGTTTGAAAGACAGTAAAGCAAAAAGCAGGGTTGTTATTTTAATGACAGACGGTGTTAATAATGCCGGATTTATTGAGCCGGAAACTGCTGCTGATATTGCAAAACAATACGGAATAAAAGTATATACAATTGGTCTTGGTACAAACGGAATGGCAGAATCTCCATACGCTTATGCACCAAACGGCGGTTTTTTATTCAAAATGCAGAAAGTTGAAATTGATGAGCAGTTAATGAAAAATATCGCCCGCAAAACAGACGGAACGTACTTTAGAGCAACAAGCAACGATAGATTAGCTGAAATATACAGTTCAATTAACAAATTAGAAACAACTGAAATTCAGGAATTAAAATTCTATGATTACGATGAAAAATACAGAGTTTTTGTTTTACTCGCAGCATTTTTATTACTACTTGAAGTTGGTTTAAGAAATACAGTTTACAGAAGCTTCATTTGATTTGAAAAATCAAAAAATTCCAAATAACAAATTGGAATTTGGAATTTATAAAATTGGAATTTAAAACAAGTTTGGAATTTGGAATTTATCCCGGCAATAATGGGATTGGAATTTTAAAAAATTTATGGAATTAGACGAAAAAAAATATTTATATCTCTTACTATTACTCCCAATTGTGGTGTGTATTTTCCTTTTCAATATGTATTGGAAAAGAAAAAAACAACGTGAATTTGGAGATTTAGACATGGTAAAAAAACTGAGTCCGGACAGATCTGTTTTTAAACCTGTTTTAAAATTATCGATTTTGCTTTTGTCATTGGCGTGTTTAATTATCGGTTTAGTAAATCCGAAGATTGGAACAAAAATGGAAACTGTAAAACGTGAAGGAATTGATATCGTTTTTGCTGTCGACGTTTCTAAAAGTATGCTTGCCGAAGATGTGGCACCAAGTCGTTTAGAGAAAAGTAAACAATTAGTTTCGCAGATTATTAATTCATTAGGAAGCGACCGAATTGGTATTGTAGCTTATGCAGGAAGTGCATTCCCGGTTTTGCCAATTACATCTGATTACAGTGTTGCAAAAATGTTCCTTCAAAGCATGAATCCTGATATGGTTTCATCACAAGGAACTTCTCTTGATGAAGCAATTAGATTATCAGCTAAATATTTTGACGAAAAAAGCAAAACAAGTAAACTTATAATTTTGATTTCTGATGGGGAAGATCATTCTGAAGGTGCTTCGGCGGCGGCAGAAGAAGCCAGTAAACTTGGAATCAAAATCATTACGATTGGTGTTGGAACAGAAAGAGGAGGAACAATTCCGTTAAGAGAAAATGGTATCGTTAAAAATTATCAGAAAGATCAAAACGGACAAACTGTTATTACAAAACTAAATCAGGAAGGATTAAAAACTCTGGCAACCAAAGGAAAATATGTTTACGGCGGAAATACGAAAGAGGTTTTGGAATTCATCAAAAACGAATTAAACAAGATTCAGAAAACGGAATTTGAATCGACACAAATGGCCGATTTTCAATCACAGTTTCAATGGTTTATTGGTTTTGGACTCTTACTATTATTTGTAGACATTTTCCTTTTAGAAAGAAAAACAAACTGGATTAAAGAGTTGAATTTATTCAACGAAAAGAAATAATAATGTTTAGCCACTAATTAAAGGAATTTACAAGAAAAAATAATTAGTGATAATTCGTGCAATTCGTGGCAAAATAAAAAACATAAAAAATTAGAATGAAAAATTTACTTCTTTATATTTTACTAACGCTTCCTTTTGCAGTTTCTGCTCAGGAAAAAGACAAGACATTGCCTGATGCCAATGAAGAATATAAGCAGAATAAATTTACTGACGCCGAAGCTAATTATAGAATTTCGGCTTCAAAATTTTCAAAACGCGCGGCTGGCTCTTACAATTTAGGAAACTCGATTTACAGACAAAATCAGGCTTCTGAAGCAAAATACGCTTACGCGAATGCCATAAAAATTGCCAAAACAAGACCTGAAAAACACAAAGCTTTTCATAATCTTGGTAACGTTTTTATGAAAGAGAAAGATTATACGCAGGCCGTTGAAGCATATAAAGAAGCATTGAGAAATGATCCTACCGATGACGAAACGCGTTACAATTATGCTTATGCTAAACAGAAGCTAAAAGAAAATCCTCCTAAAAACGATAAGAATAAAGACAAAAATAAGGATAAGGACAAAGATAAGGATAAAAATAAAGATAAAGACAAGAACAAGGATAAAAACCAAGATAAGGACAAGGATAAAAAAGACGACAAAGGCGATAAGGACAAAGATAAAAATGACGGTAAAAATGATCCGAAGAAAGACGACAAGTCTGACAATAAAGGAGAACCTAAACCGCAACTGGGAGGAATTTCAAAAGAACGTGTTCAGAATTTATTAGATGCTGTAAACAACGAAGAAAAGAAAATTCAAGACAAAGTAAACGCTCAAAAAATAAAAGGAAATCCTAAAAAACCAGAAAAAGACTGGTAGGATTTTAGGTTAATCGTTTATTTTTTAATCTGTTATTCGGCAAAACTGTAGCAATAAAACAGTAAAAAAAACGATTAAACAAATTAACAATTAAACAGTTAAACAAAAACTGACTAACAATTAATGAAAAGATATTTAATTCTATTACTGCTCACTTTTCAAGGGCTTATGGCTCAAGTTCAATTTGAAGCCAGAGTAAGCAAAAACACGCTTGGACTTAACGAAAGACTCCGCGTTGACTTCATTATGAATGTCGATGGCGATAATTTTGACCAGCCTGCATTTGAAGGATTTAAACTTGTAGCCGGGCCAAGCCAGCAAATAAGCCAGTCTTGGGTAAACGGCCGAAGCTCTTTTCAAAAAATATATTCTTATATTCTTCAGCCTGAAAAAAAAGGAACTGTTATTATTAAACAGGCTGCCATTGAATATAATGGACAGGTTTACAAAACGGCTCCAATAAAAGTTACTGTCACCAATGCTGTTGCGCAGGAAAGAGATCCGAATGATCCAAGACAACAAGGCGGAGGTTCTGGAAACGAGTTATTACAATTAGTTGCAGAGGTTTCTAAAACAACTCCTTATGTAAATGAGCCAATAACGGTTGTTTACAAACTGTATTTTAATGAAATTGGTGTTACTGGATTTAGAGAAATTGCTAAACCAAAATACAATGATTTCTGGAATCAGAATATTGACATCACACGATTGGTAATGGAAGAAGGAAGTTATCAGGGTCAGAGATGTCATTATGTAATATTAAAGAAAGCCATTTTATATCCGCAAAAATCTGGCAGATTAACAATTGCACCATTTTCATTAGATATTGGCGTGCAATTGCCAACAAATCGCCGCGATATGTTTGGCCAGATGATTATTGCTGAAGATAATAAAGTAGTAACAACAGGAGCCCGAACTATAAGTGTAAGACCACTTCCTGAATCAGGAAAACCAGAAGGATTTACCGGTGCAGTTGGAAACTTTAGTTTTAAAGTTACACCATCCAGAACAACGTTAAAAAGCGGTGAAGGTTTAGATTTACTTGTGAGCGCTTCAGGTACAGGAAACATGAAATTGTTTACGCTGCCAAAACCTGTTGTACCAAATGCATTAGAAATGTACGATCCTGTTCACGATGAAAAAGTAACTACTTCATTGTCTGGAATGTCTGGAAAAATATCCGATAAATACACTATTATTCCGCAGTACAAAGGAAAATATGCTATCAAACCAATGACGTTCTCTTATTTTGATCTGAGTACAGGTTCTTATAAAACGATAACTTCTCCAGAAATTATGGTGGATGTTTTAGACGGCCCGACTTTAGCGGAAGCAAATCCTTCGACAGCGACTAAAAACGTAATTACTAAAACAGAACAATTCAAGTATATTAAGTCAAAAACAACTTTAGCATCAATTGCTAAAGATGATTTTTACGGTTCAGATTTGTATTATGCTTTATTGTTTTTCCCTTTTGCCATTATTCCAATTATAATTTTGGTTAGAAAGAAAAAAGAAGCAATTGACAGCGATGTAACCGGAAACAGAATTAGAATGAACAATAAACTTGCGAAGAAATATTTATCGCAGGCTAAAAAACAGCTTAATAATAAAGAGGCGTTTTATATTGCTCTGGAAAAAGCGATGCATAATTTCTTAAAAGCTAAACTCCATATTGAAACATCAGAAATGAGTAAAGACAATATTCAGGAACTGCTTTTATCAAGAAATTCAAATCCTGAAACGGTTCAGAATTTCATTAATCTGACCGAAAACTGCGAATTTGCACGTTATGCTCCAGCATCAAGCGCTTCGATTCAGCAGGATTATGACAAAGCTGTTTTGATTATTTCAGAATTAGAAAAACAGATCGTTTAATTTTTAACTTAAATTCAAACCCGACAGGTTTTTAAAACCTGTCGGGTTTAAAAAATTAATAATGAAAAATATATTATATCTCTTTTTACTAATCTCACAGGTTTTCTTTGCTCAAAGCAGCTTTGAAAAAGGAAATGCTTTGTACCAAAAGGGAGAATATCAGGAAGCTGTTCAGGTTTATGAGGATATTATTAAAGAAAACAAACAGCAGTCGGCAGAGTTGTATTTTAATTTGGCAAACAGTTATTATAAACTGAATAAAGTTGCGCCTTCTATTTACAATTACGAAAAAGCTTTGGTACTAAAACCAAACGATCCTGAGACTTTAAACAACTTAAAATTTGCCAAAAAGCTAACAATTGATGAAATCAAAGAAGTTCCGAAAGTTGGTTTTGCAAAACTGATCCAGAATTTTACGGGCATTTTCGATTATAATCAATGGGCAAAGATTTCTGTTGCCTTTGGTTTTATATTTTTGCTGAGTTTTATTGGTTACTATTTTTCACAGCTTACCATTACAAAAAGAATTTATTTTATTGGAATGTTTATTCTTTTAGTTGCTTTGATTTTAAGTGTTTTTGCTGGAATGTCTGAAAAAGACCATTTTGACAACGACCGTCCGGCAATTGTTTTTTCTGAATTAAGCGAAGTTCGAAGCGAGCCGCAAAAAGCAGGTTCTGCTATTATTCTGCTTCATGAAGGTGCAAAAGTTTATGTTATGGAAACGGTTGGAAAATGGAAAAAAATCGAATTAACAGACGGAACTGAAGGCTGGATTGATGCCACAACAATTAAGGAAGTAAAATAAGGTTTCAAAAATTTCAAATAAAAAATCCCAAATTCCAATGTTATGTTGGAATTTGGGATTTTTACTTTTTTGGAATTTGATTTATCTATGTCGATAAACTTTGCGTAGACGCACTGCTGTGCGTCTCTACGATTTTGATTGTCAAAATATTCTTGGGCAAAAATTTATTTACAAACCTTTTCTCTACAATCTATATCCACCCCAGCATATTGTAGAGACGCACAGCAGTGCGTATACGTCCAACATATCGACAACAGTTGTATAAACACACCGTTTATTTTTCGAATTTTTCTTAAAACAATTAATATAAAAAATCTTTGTCGACAAACTTTGCGAAGACGCACTGCTGTTAGTCTCTACGGAATAAATTGTGCAAAAAATTCAAATAAAAAAATCCCAAATTCCAATTGTTATCTTGGAATTTGGGATTTTCTTTTTTGGAATTTAAAATTAATTTACCGCATCAACTAATCGTACAAATTCTGCTCTGTAACCTTCATCATCATTTGCTAAACCAGATTTTGCTAATTTTCTAATGTCTGAAGTTGACGAATTACTAATAAATTTAGAATCTCGCAATTTCAAACCAAACCAGGCAACAGCGGTTGTAAATTTAAAATCAGAAGAACTATTGTCTAAAGAAACTTTTCTGTTTGGAATTATATTTACGATTTCAATACTTTTATCACCATCTGGCTTTTTGTAACGGAATTTAATTGTAGCCAGTTCATCGCTGTAATTAGATTCATCCGTTTTTACTTTTGTGTATTTTAAATCAGATGGAACATAATCGCTTTCAACACCAGTTGGAATAATTTCATAAAGCGCCGTTACCGTGTGTCCGCTTCCTAATTCTCCTGCATCGACAGCATCATTTTTAAAATCTTCGTCTTTTAATCTTCGGTTCTCGTAGCCAATTAATCGATATGCCTGAACATGTTTTGGATTAAACTCAATCTGGATTTTCACATCTTTTGCAATCGCAAACATTGAACCTTTAAATTCTTTTCCTAAAAAACGGTTTGCTTCCTGAATATTATCGATATAAGCATAATTTCCGTTTCCTTTATCGGCTAGAATTTCCATTTTACTGTCTTTATAATTCCCCATTCCGAAACCCAAAACGGTTAGAAAAACACCCGATTTTCTTTTCTCTTCAATCAGTTTTTCCATATCATCATCAGTCGATGCGCCAACATTAAAATCGCCGTCGGTTGCAATTACAACTCTGTTGTTTCCTTCTTTAATGAAATTTTCCTGAGCTAATTTGTAGGCTAATTCAATTCCTTCGCCGCCGGCTGTGCTTCCACCCGCGCTTAATTTATCAAAAGCATCCATAATTTCATCTTTTTCATCACCAGAAGTCGGTGATAAAACAACTCCGGCAGAACCTGCATAAACCACAATCGAAACTTTATCCTGCGGGCGCAGTTCTTTTACCAAAATTTTCATCGATTCTTTTAATAATGGCAGTTTATTAGGCTCATCCATAGAACCCGAAACATCAATTAAAAAAACAAGGTTTGAAGCAGGCAGATTTGTCATTGGAATATTTTTTCCCTGTAAACCTATTTTCAACAATAAAGAATTTTTATTCCACGGACTTTCACTTACTTCGGTATTGATAGAAAACGGATTTTGTCCTTCTGGCTGTGGGTATTTATATTTAAAGAAATTCATCATTTCTTCGATACGAACGGCATCTTTAGGAACAGGCTGACCTTCGTTTATAAATCGGCGGATATTGGTATAAGATGCATTATCGACATCTATGGAAAAAGTAGAAAGAGGAGATTTTTGTGGAGACTCAAAAGGATTTTCTTCGAGTCCGGCGTAACTTTCAGTATTAGGATCTGAAATATTCTCTTCGGGAAGTTCATCAGTTGTTGCAACAACAGTCGTGTCCATGTTCATTGTCTCTTCAGCTGCGGCGTCGTATTTTTTACAACTTAATACAGTAAGTAAAAGGAATGCTAACAAATAAAATGGTTTATTTTTCATTTAAAATAAATTTTAGGAATTAATAATTTGATTTTTTTCTTTCAAATAATAACTAGCATTCCGGATGTACTAAGAAAATTATCTGCAATTTCCGGCAATCCAAATTTGATGCCAAGATTCCTAAAAATTAAACATGAAGATATTTCACCATATAAGTGATATAAGGAAATTTAAGTTTGTTTGTAATTAATTGATATTTTTATTTATAACAAATGTATCGACACCGTATATCGTAGAGACGCACAGCAGTGAGTCTACGTCCAGTATATCGGCAAACGTTGCGCAAACTTATAAAAATTCTGTGTAGACAAACTTTGCGTAGACGCACTGCTGTGCGCTCTACAATTTTGATTGTGAAAATATATGTTGAAAAGTTTATTGGAAATTGTAAACTTTCTCAGGCGTAACGCAATAATCTAATTTTATATCAGATTCAAAAACGTCATCGATTTGATTTACGGATTCAAAGAAAGAAAGACCAATTTTTATGGTTTCGGGTTTACAATTGGCTAAAAATTTATCGTAGAATCCTTTTCCGTAACCAATTCTATTTCCAAAAACATCAAAAGCTAAAAGCGGTACAAAAACAACCTCAATATTTTCTACAGGAACGGGAAGTCCGTTTACAGGTTCAGGAATATTATATTCATTTTTTTTGATTTTGGTATTATCTGTCAATAAAAAATGAATCATTTCCCTGGTTTCAAAATCGCTTTTTGAGATCACTATTTCTTTGTCTTTTCCGGAAAGTAAGTGCAGAATAAACTCGGTATCAACTTCTTTTTGCTCCGTAATTGGTAAAAAAACATGATAATACGTTTTATCCCAAATAGGCAGCTGAATTAAATTATTGGCAATAGCCAGACTTTTCTCTTCGATATCAGTTTCAGAAAGTTGTTTTCGAAGATTTTTATATTCAAGTCTTAATTCTTTTTTACTCGTCGTCATTTACAGGAGAATTTTTAGAAACGTGATAAATTGCATCGCCTTCATAAACAATTGGCGAGTGATTGGCATTAATAACATATCCGTCGTGCGGAGCTTTTACTTTTTGCTCAAACTTTCCAAACGGATCTGTAATAATAGCCAGGATAGTTCCTTTGGTTACAAATTTACCAACCATATTATAATCATGAAGCAAACCGGAACATTTTGCACGAAGCCAGACTGAATATTTTATATAAATAGAAGATTCTAAAGCTGGTTCAACAATGTGTTTCGGATCGAGCATACCTAAATAATTCAGTAAACGCATTACTCCTTTTATTCCTTCATTGGCAACAGCATCATTTATATCAAGCGATTTTCCTCCTTCAAAAAGCAGCATTTTTATATTTGCTTTTTCACAGGTATTTCTAAAAGAACCTCCAATATTTTTGGAATATAAAGTAAAAGGAGCATTAAAAATATCAGCCAGTAATTTCAATTCCATATTATTTTCGGTAATTCGAATCTGCGGAACATTAAAACGGCTTGCACCGCCGGCATGAAAATCGACTGCATAATCTATAATGGGCAAAATCTGTTCTACTATATGATACGCAAATCGGCTGGCCAGAGAACCTTTTTTACTTCCCGGAAAAACCCTGTTTAAATCTCTTCCGTCAGGAAACTCGCGGGATTTATTCACAAAACCATACATATTGATAATGGGAATGCAAATTATTGTTCCTCTTTGCGGGCGGTTTATTTTTTTGCTGATGATCTGCCGAACGACTTCTACTCCATTAATTTCGTCGCCGTGAATTCCTGCCGAAAATAAAACAACCGGGCCTTCAAGCTTGGAACGACGGACAATTACAGGAATATTGAGTTTTGTTGTAGTATGTAATCGCGCTATTTCGACGTTTATGGTTTTATGTTCTCCCGGCAAAATCGATTCGCCAAAAATAACAAGGGGCTTACTATTTTTCATGTAGAATTATAAAATCTAAATATAGAAATTATTCTTTTGATTTCGTAAATTTGAAACTAAATCACTGTTAAGCTTTTTTCAGGAACCAGAATGGTTTTTGAAAACGCTTTTCAACTATCTTCAGAAATAAAACAGAATGTCAAAACCGTCCTTAGATCTACAAATTCTCACTTTGCCGGATAATCCCGGTGTGTATCAATATTACGATAAAGACGGGAAAATTTTATATGTAGGCAAAGCCAAAAATTTAAAAAAAAGGGTTTCTTCCTATTTCAATAAAATTCACGATACGGCTAAAACAAATGTTTTGGTTCGAAAAATCGTAACCATAAAACATATTGTGGTTCCCACAGAAACCGACGCGCTTTTATTAGAAAACAATTTAATCAAAACATTACAGCCAAGATATAATGTTTTGCTGCGCGATGATAAAAGTTATCCCTGGATTTGTATAAAAAAAGAACCTTTTTCGAGAATATTTTTAACGAGAAGAATGGTCAAAGACGGATCTGAATATTTTGGCCCGTACACTAATTTCAAAATGGTTTATACGATTCTCGATTTAATTAAAGAACTGTATCCGTTAAGAACCTGCAATTACGATTTAAGCAAATCCAATATTGAATCAGGCAAATTCAAAGTTTGTCTGGAATATCATATTGGCAATTGCAAAGGTCCGTGCGAAGGCATAGAATCTCTGGAAGATTATCAAAGACAAGTCGACGCAATCCGAGAGATTTTAAAAGGAAATTTCAAGGAAAGTATGAAAGATTTCAAACGTTTAATGGCACAATATGCACAGGATTTACGTTTTGAAGAAGCTCAGAAAATCAAAGAAAAAATAGAAATCCTCGAAAATTACCAATCAAGATCAACAATTGTAAACCCAAAGATTACCAATATTGATGTTTTCTCGATTGTTTCTGATGAAAGTGCGGCTTATGTCAACTTTTTACAAATTTCTCACGGTTCGATTATTCGTTCGCATACTTTAGAAATCAAGAAAAAACTGGACGAAAGCGACGAAGAATTATTAGAACTGGCGATTATAGAACTTAGAGAGCGTTTTCAATTATTATCAAAAGAAATTATTGTTCCGTTTGAAATTGATTTGGGCGAAAAAATAAAAGTAACCGTTCCGCAGCTTGGAGATAAAAAACAGATTTTGGATTTATCAATTCGAAATGCCAAATTCTACCGAATTGAACAATTGAAACAATTGCAGATTGTTGATCCTGATCGTCACGTTAATAGAATTATGGCACAGATGCAGAAAGATTTACGTCTTCCTGTTGAGCCTCGACATATAGAATGTTTTGATAACTCGAATATTCAGGGAACAAATCCTGTTGCGGCCTGCGTCGTTTTTAAAGATGGAAAAGCCAGTAAAAAAGATTACCGCCATTTTAATGTAAAAACGGTTGAAGGTCCTGACGATTTTGCTTCGATGACTGAAATTGTGTATCGTCGTTACAAAAGATTATTAGATGAAAATGAACCTTTACCGCAATTAATAATTATAGACGGTGGAAAAGGACAATTGTCTGCCGCTTTAAAAAGTATTGATGAATTAGGTTTGCGAGGAAAAATTGCGATTATAGGAATTGCGAAACGTCTCGAAGAACTTTTTTATCCCGGCGATTCGATTCCGTTATATCTCGATAAAAAATCAGAAACTTTAAAAGTAATTCAGCAATTACGAAATGAAGCACATCGATTTGGGATTACATTTCACCGTGATAAACGAAGCAAAGCAGCACTTAATTCTTCTGTAGAAAGTATTCCGGGAATTGGAGAAAAAACAATGCTCACGTTAATACAACATTTCAAGAGTGTTAAGAGATTGAAATTAGCTTCTGAAAAAGACATATCAGCAGTTGTCGGTGTATCAAAAGCCAAAAAAATTGTCGAATTTTATCATCCAAAAGAAAATTAACTCATTTTGAAAAAGCTCTTTTTACCTATTTGTTTCTTGTTCGTTTTTTCTATTTCCTATAGTCAAAATGAAATTTCGGTTATACAAAAAGGCAAAAGTGAATTTAAAGTAAGTTTTGAAGATGATTTTGAAACATTGAAAATAAAAAATTCTAAAACGGGGCAAATTCAAGTCATAAACAATGTTGAAGCTTCGATAACAGGGAAACAATCCAGGTTAGAAGTTAACGATTATAATTTTGACGGGTTTACAGATTTTGCTTCTTTTCATACCGATGATGGAATGGGAGTTTATACCATTTATCAAATTTTTATTTTTAATCCGAAGACAAAACAATTTGACAGTTTAAATTTTCCGTCAAACTTTAGCCCTAAATGCGATATGTTTTGTGATGTGAAAATTGATAAAATCAAAAAGACACTTACATCAAGCTGCAGGGGCGGTGCAAGAAATCATACCGATGTTTGGAAATACGATAAAAACAAAAAATTAATACTTTCAAAAACACAATCATATTAAGATAAATCTAGTGTAAAGCCGAAAAAATTACCGACTTTTACAAAACCAATTACTTATTTTTTATGCGCCTCAACAAGCTGTTAATTTTAAAAACTCAGTCAACAGGATTTTCTCCCGTTCCGAAAAGTATCGGAACCATTTGGGGTGCGGCATTGTTGTTTTTTGTGTTTTTATTGCTGCCCGAAAATTTATTTTCGCAGGAAATAAAACAAGACAGTGTAAAAAAAAGACCTAAAATTGGTTTGGTTTTAAGCGGCGGCGGTGCCAAAGGTTTTGCGCATATTGGTGTTTTAAAAGTTTTGGAAGAAGCCGGAATTAAAATCGATTATATTGGAGGAACCAGTATGGGTTCTGTAATTGGCGGATTGTATGCTTCTGGTTATAACGCTTCACAAATTGATTCTATTTTCAAAAGAACCAATTTCGACGAATTAATAAACGATTATATTCCGCGTTCCTCAAAAAACTTTTACGGTAAAAAAAATGACGAATTATATGCGATCGTTTTACCGTTTAGTAATTTCAGAGTAGGTATTCCCGAAGCACTTTCAAAAGGAATGTACAATTATAATTTGTTGAGCAGTTTAACGAGAAACGTTCGTCATTTTCGTGATTTCAATAAATTACCAACTCCGTTTTTATGTATCGGAACCAATATTGAAACGGGCGAAGAAGTACTTTTAAATAAAGGAAACCTGGTTCAGGCCATGATGGCGAGTGCTGCTTTTCCTTCCCTATTTACTCCGGTTGAAATCGACGGCAATTTATTGGTCGACGGCGGTGTTGTAAACAATTATCCTATTAAAGAAGTTCGTAATCTTGGTGCCGATATTATTATTGGTGTTGATGTTCAGGACGATTTAATGAAGCGTAAAAACCTAAAAAACGCTACCAGAATCTTGGTTCAGATTACTAATTTGCAATCTATAGATAAAATGAAAAGCAAAATAAAGGATACCGATGTTTACATAAAACCGGACATTCGTGACTTTGGTGTAATTTCATTTGACAGAGGAGAAGAAATTATCAGGAAAGGTGAAGAAGCTGCTTTTGCCGTTTACGAAAAAATTAAATCACTCGTAAACGAAGACAATTTTTATAAAAAACCGAAATTGAAAATCGCTTCAGATACTCTTGAAATTCAAAAAATAAATACGGAACAATTAGATAATTATACGAAAGAATACATTCGCGGAAAACTTCGTTTTAAACCGGGAAGCACAATTACATATGATGATCTGAAAAGGGGAATAAATAATTTGAATGCCACTCAAAACTTTAGTACGATTTCGTATTGTTTACAGCCAGACGGTAATCAGGATGATTTAGATTTGGTATTGAAAGAAAATCCAACACAGACTTTTTTAAAACTTGGACTTCATTATGACGGACTTTACAAGAGTGCTGTTTTATTGAATCTTACTCATAAAAAGACATTTTTAAAAAATGATGTTACTTCGATGGACATTATTTTGGGAGATAATTTTAGATATGATTTCAACTATTATGTCGAAAATGGTTTTAATATCAGCTTTGGTTTCCGTTCCAGATTGAATCAGTTTAACCGAAATGTAACCACGAGTTTGAGCGGACTGGTTTCAGAAAATCCAAATTTAAAACTGATTAATGTTGACTTTTTAGATTTGACTAATCAGGCTTATTTTCAAACCATTTTTGTACAAAAGTTTTTAATGGGCGGCGGTTTAGAATATAAATACCTAAAAATAAACTCGCCTACACTTAGTAATGAAGAAAACATAATAGACAAAAGCAGTTATATCAGCGCATTTGCTTATTTAAAATACGATTCGTTTGATGATAAACATTTTCCAAATTCGGGATTGTATTTTTCTACAGATTTGCAGACTTATCTGGCTTCGTCTGATTATACCAATAAATTTAAACCATTCTCGATTGCAAAAGCAGAAGTTTCTTTTGTGAAAACTGTATTTAGAAAAGCGACCATTAAAATTGGAGCCGATGCCGGATTTAACATTGGCAGCGACAGCGTTCCTTTTTTCGATTTTATACTTGGAGGTTTTGGATACAACAAGATCAACAACTTCAATTATTTCTACGGATATGATTTTTTAAGTATTGCCGGAAATAGTTTTATAAAATCAGATATTACTTTGGATTACGAGATCCTAAAAAAGAATCACATCAATATTTCGGCAAATTTCGCCAACATTGGAGATGATATTTTTACGACAGTCGATTGGATTTCAATGCCTAAATATTCCGGTTATGCTTTAGGCTACGGATTAGAAACTATAATTGGCCCAATCGAAGTTAAACAATCCTGGTCGCCGGAAACTTCAAAAAGCTTTACATGGTTTAGTATTGGATTTGCCTTTTAAGCTGATTTTTTAGAAATATTTTATGTTATAAATAATATAATATGTAATTTTGATCAATAAAAATTACGACATTTGTCATAATGAAAACAAATTGGACAGGTTTATTAGAGTATCTTCAATTTCTTATCAAGAGAAATCCAGAGTAATGCCTCTATCGAATTGAGATAATTAGTCAATTGAAAAAATTGAACTGGTTATCTGTTCTTCAATTCAAATTTTCGAATTATCTAATTTACAAATTATCTAATTGAAAAAGCCATGCCACTATACCATAAACTTGGGGATTTCCCTCAAAAAAGACACACCCAATTCGAAAAACCAAACGGCGGATTTTATTATGAACAGTTATTTGGAACAGAAGGTTTTCACGGACATTCTTCCCTTTCTTATCATGTTCACAGACCAACGCAGGTTAAAGAAATTTTAAATTCTTATTCGGTTGAACCAAAAATTGCAATCGGAAAAAATATAAAATCACTTCTTTTTAAAGGTTTTGAATTAAAACCGGAAAATGATTTTCTTGACAGCCGCAAAGCCATGTTAGTCAATAAAGACTGTATTATTGGTTTGGCTGCGCCGAAAGAATCGCTTCGAAATTATTTCTATAAAAATGCCGATGCTGATGAAATGCTTTTCATCCATAAAGGAAAAGGAAAATTAAGAACCATGTTAGGAAATATTCCGTTTGAATATGGTGATTATTTAATTATTCCACGCGGGATTATTTACCAAATCGAATTCGAAACAACAGAAAACCGACTATTTTATGTAGAATCGTATTCTCCATTTTATACTCCAAAACGATATAAAAACCAATCAGGTCAGCATTTAGAACATTCTCCGTTTTGTGAGCGTGATTTTATTTTGCCTAACGAATTGGAAACACACGACGAAAAAGGTGATTTTTTAATTAAAATCAAAAAAGAAGGCATGATTCACGAAGTGGTTTATGCAACGCATCCTTTTGATGTTGTGGGTTGGGACGGTTATAATTTCCCATACGGATTTTCGATTCACAATTTTGAACCTATAACGGGACGTGTTCACCAACCGCCTCCGGTACACCAAACTTTTGAAACGGCAGCTTTTGTCGTTTGTTCATTCTGCCCTAGACTTTACGATTATCATCCGAAAGCAATTCCGGCGCCGTACAACCACAGCAATATAGATTCTGATGAAGTTCTGTATTATGTAGATGGTGATTTTATGAGTCGTAATAATATTGAGCAGGGTCATATCACTTTACATCCAAAAGGAATTCCGCATGGTCCAGCACCTGGCGCAATGGAACGCAGTATTGGTCATAAAGAAACTCAGGAATTAGCCGTTATGGTTGATACTTTCAGACCACTTATGGTTACGGAAGAAGCTATGGGTCTTGATGATGGACAGTATTATAAATCTTGGACTGAATAATTATTGTAATTAATCTAACGCAAAGTTCGCAAAGGATTTTTCGCAAAGTTTGCAAAGATTTTTAATGACGTTTTACTTAAATGAGTTCACAAAGCTTTGCGTGCTTTGCAATTTATAAAATCTTAGTAATAAAAAATCTTTGCGCTCTTTGCGGTAAAAAAACAAATCTTAAAAAAATAAATTTCGGTTTTCTCAATTAAACGATTAACCGATTAAACAAATAAACATCATGAGTAAAGAAGTAAAATCAGTAGAATACGGATTAGAAAAAATCTTTGAAGGAGCACAAGATTTCCTTCCGTTATTAGGAACAGATTATGTAGAGTTTTATGTAGGGAATGCAAAACAATCTGCACATTATTATAAAACTGCTTTCGGATATCAGTCATTGGCTTACGCCGGATTAGAAACCGGAGTAAAAGACAGAGCATCGTATGTTTTGAAACAAGACAAAATCAGAATTGTTTTGACTACACCTTTAACCGCAGATTCTCCAATTAACGAACACTTAAAAAAACACGGCGACGGAGTAAAAGTTGCAGCACTTTGGGTTGAAGATGCTACAAAATCTTACGAAGAAACGATGAAACGAGGCGCACGTTCTTTCATGGAACCAACTGTTGAGGAAGATGAATTTGGGCAAGTTATTCGTTCGGGAATTTACACTTACGGAGAAACGGTTCATATTTTTGTAGAAAGAAAAAACTACAATGGTGTTTTCTTACCAGGTTATAAAGAATGGAAATCAGATTACAATCCAGAACCAACGGGATTAAAATATATTGATCACATGGTGGGAAATGTGGGTTGGAATGAAATGAATACCTGGGTAAAATTTTATGAAGACGTAATGGGATTTGTAAACTTTTTATCTTTTGACGATAAACAAATCACTACAGAATATTCTGCATTGATGAGTAAAGTAATGTCAAACGGAAACGGAAGAATTAAATTCCCTATCAACGAACCAGCTGAAGGAAAGAAAAAATCTCAAATTGAAGAATATTTAGATTTCTATGGCGGGCCGGGAATTCAGCATATCGCTATTGCTACAGATGATATTATTAAAACAGTATCACAATTAAGAGCACGCGGTGTTGAATTTTTATCTGCTCCTCCTCATACCTATTATCAGGCAATTCCTGAAAGATTAGGAGTTCATATGGATATGATGAAAGAAGATATTAATGAAATTGAAAAGCTTGCCATCATGGTTGATGCCGATGAGGATGGTTACCTTTTACAAATTTTTACTAAGCCGGTTCAGGACCGTCCTACCCTTTTCTTCGAAATTATTCAAAGAATGGGTGCAAAAGGATTTGGTGCAGGTAACTTTAAAGCCCTTTTTGAGTCAATCGAGAGAGAACAGGAATTGAGAGGAACGCTATAAAAACGCATTATTTTTGCATTATGCAGAAAAATTCTCTGTAAAACGTTGGTTTTAATGCAAATGTTATGTTAAACTTGACTTTTGCTATTTATTTTTTGAACTTTCTATCTATCTTTGCACTCGCAAATCAAGAAGGGGTGGTTTCCTTCTGAATTGATATAAATTTCATAATTTATAGTTTTTTGGTTAGTTAATAGCATAAAAACTCAGTCATCCTTGACTGAGTTTTTTTGTTTTGGTACATTTGGAATAGAATTTGCATTTATTTACCTTTATAATGAAATGTAAAAATTGTACTATGAAAAAGTTCATTCTCGCTATATTAATACTCTCTACTTTAGCTTTCGATACACAAAAAGAAAATGCTTTTGATACCGGGGAGTATTTCAAATTTAGAATACATTACGGAATCGTAAATGCCGGCTATGCAACTCTAGAGGTTAAAGATGCCACAATAAATAATAAAAAAGTTCATCATGCTGTTGGTAAAGGATACACAACCGGAATGTCAAAATTTTTCTTCAAAGTTGAAGATTTATACGAAAGTTATTTTGACAAAGAAAATGGAGATCCTTACCGCTTTGTCAGAAAAATTGACGAAGGAGGCTACACTAAAAATCAGGAAGGTTTTTTTAGTCAGAGTGAGAACAGGGTTTTGGTAAAAGATTACAAACGAAAGACTGAAAAAACGATTGTAATAACTGATAATGTACAAGATATTGTATCTGCTTTTTACTACTTAAGAAACCATCCGAATATTGATAAATTAAAATCGGGCGAATCGATTACGATCGATATGTTTTTTGATGATGAAATCACAAAATTTAAGTTAAAATATGTAGGCCGTCAAGATATTACGACTAAATTTGGGACGGTTTCTACGATGGTTTTCAAACCACTTGTACAAACAGGAAGAGTTTTTAAAGAAAAAGAAAGTTTAACGCTCTGGATTACAGATGATGACAACAAAGTTCCGATTAGAATTAAAGCGGATTTGGCTGTTGGATCTCTAAAAGCAGATCTTGATGAATATAAAGGATTGAAAAATCCATTTAAAGTTAAAAAATAATGAACCCTAATGATCATTCAGAATCAATTTTAAAAGAAATTGACCTTAAATTTCAAGCAATAAACCAAAAAACTGATGTTCAGTTAGAAGGATTACTTTGGTCAAAACCAATTACATATTGGGATTACATTCAAACAGATGCTCTTTTAAATTTACAAATACAACGCACAACACTTCCTGATGAAATGGTATTTATTATGTATCATCAGGTTAATGAATTGATTTTTAAAATGATTTTGTGGGAAATCGATCAAATCGCCGACACACAAAATATTCAGGTTGATTTTTTCAGCGAAAGACTTTCCAGAATTACCCGCTATTTTGACATGCTGACGAATTCGTTCAGTATTATGGAAAACGGAATGGAAGTCGATCAATACATGAAATTTAGAAATACACTTACTCCTGCAAGCGGATTTCAAAGTGCTCAATACAGATTAATTGAATTTGCTTCGACAGATGTTATCAATTTGACAGACAGAAGATACAAAGCAAACTTTGACGAAAATACAGATTTAGAAACCACTTTTGAACACCTTTATTGGCAAGCCGCTGGAAAAGATTATCATACGGGTGAAAAATCATATTTACTTCAGGAATTCGAAAACAAATATAAAGTTCAGTTTTTGAGACAAATGTCTACGTTTAAGACTAAAAATATTTGGCAGAAATTCACACAATTACCTATCGAAGACCAGCAAAACCAAGAATTAATTCATGCAATGCGTCATTACGACAAAACGGTGAACATTACCTGGGTTATGCAGCATCTTAATACTGCAAGAAAATACATCTTAGAAAGTGGAAAAGGTAACGGCGAAGCAACTGGTGGAAGTGACTGGCAAAAATATATGCATCCAAAATACCAAAGACGCATCTTTTTTCCTAAATTGTGGACCGAAGAAGAATTGTCCAATTGGGGAAATGAAGATCTACTTTAATTTCCTGCAAAAAAATTAAGAGTTTGAAAAAAGCATTCGTAATTATAATAGTATTATTTTCAATATTTTCGTGTACTAAAACAGAGGAAAAAGTTGAAATTAAAATTACAAAACCAAAAACCAAAAAGGTAGAGTTTGGTTTTAATTACGCTGATTTTAATGTTGTTAATGATACCATTTCCAAAGGAGATTCTTTTGGATCTATTTTGCAGAGTCAAAATATTGGCGACAAAAAAGTATACGACATTGTTGAACAGGTTAAAGACACTTTTGATGTAAGAACTATTCGTTACAACAAACCTTTTACATTACTTCGTTCAAAAAACAAAACAAATAATCTTCAGGTTTTTATTTATCAGCCAGATGCTTTAACTTATTATGTAATCGATTTACGTGACAGTATTGCAAAAGCCTATAAAAAAATAAAACCGGTTACTTTAAAAAGAAAAATTATTGGCGGTGTTTTAAAAACTTCATTATCTGAAACTTTAGGAGATGAAGATGTAGAAACCGCACTTGCAAGCAGGATTACAAAGGTGTTTTCCTGGTCAATTGACTTCTTCAAACTTAAAAAAGGCGATCGTTACGGTTTAATTTTTACAGAACGTTTCATCAACGGAAAAACTTACGATGGTGTTGAAGATCTTGAAGCTGCCTTTTTTGAATATAAAGGAAAAATAGTTTATGCTTTCCCTTTTGAAAAAGATACTCTTTCAGGAAAAATTGAATATTATGATGATGAAGGAAAAACACTGAAAAACTTTTTCTTAAAAACTCCAATTAAATTCAGCCGAATCACTTCCAGATTTACTATGAACAGGTTTCACCCGGTTCAGCATACCTGGAAAGCACACAAAGGAACTGATTATGCAGCTCCAACCGGAACGCCAATTTCAACAACAGCATCTGGAGTGGTTGAAGCAACCGGATATACGGCAGGAAACGGAAACTTTGTAAAAGTAAAACACAACGGAACTTATTCTACTCAATATTTACATATGTCCAGAATTTTAGTGCGCCGCGGACAACGCGTTACACAAGGACAAACAATTGGTTTAGTTGGAAGCACAGGTTTAGCTTCTGGCCCTCACGTTTGTTACCGTTTCTGGAAAAATGGTGTTCAGGTAGATGCGCTTCGATTGAATTTACCAACCGGAGAATCTTTAACTGGAAATGATAAAACCCGTTTCTTTAAACAAATCGAACCTTTGAAAAGAGAGTTAGATAGTATTGGGAATTTGTAAATATCTGAAATCAAAAGCCGAATGAAAAATTCACGTCTTAAAGCAATTTACAATGATACTTTTTCAGGCTTAAAACTATATTACAGAGATACTGATCTGCCTGAAAATTTAATTTCAAATTATAAAATTGGACAAATAATTCAGGAAAAAGGTTTTACAGATATGACTTCTATTGGCGGTGGACTTTCCGGCAATTTCAGGTATTTAATTGCAAGTTCTCATGCCAAAGATTTATCAAAATTCAATCCCGACTCAGCAAAAATTGGTCATTTTCTTTTAGACACTATTGCTTATTTTAAAGTGTTGGATATTCAGAAAATCGGCAATAAAACACAAGTTTTTCTTTTAAACATTCCAGACAATTCAATTTTACTTTTAAAAAATTCATCATCAAATCTGGAAGATGAGATTATAGAAAAAGCAAGAAGGAAATTTGAATCTAAAATTCACCTAGCTTTAATTCCGGAATTACAAACGGAAAACTGGAAAGAAAGAATAAAATCTCCTCTCGGAATGAATGATAATGGAGAATTATTTTTTGACGATTCAAAAATTAAAGTTGAATCACCAAAAAGAATCGAAATCAATATCGAGAAAAAAACTATTGAAGTTAATAAAAAGCCTTGGTGGAAAATTTGGTAAAATAGCATATTTCTTAAAAGTCTACAGAAATATAAGAATTGAAATTAATATATTTTTTTGTATATTTGTAGCATAATTATTACTTTTTATTAAAACTTATAAAATGGCAACTACAATTAAAATTACTCCGGTAGTAAAAGGCAAGGAATCTGAAAGATTCAATGCTGCCATATCTACAAGTAAAACAAACAAGATTTCTGAAGAAAAAAAAGCTGAAATATTTTCTTTAGTCAGCAAGGTAATGGCAAAAAAGGCTTAATGAATGAATTTATTTGATTTTGCTTTTTCATCATTACACAATGACGACGTTTTAGATAATTTTGATTGTGAAGACAACCAAATAAATGAATTCTTACTTGAAGATTCTAAGAATTTTCAAAGCGAAAAAATCACAAACACTTATTTATTTAAAGAAAACAACGAGGTAGCTGCTTTCTTTTCTATTTCAAATGATTGCTTAAATGATTTAGGTTATGAAAACTCTATTTGGAATAAATTACACAGAAAAATCAAATTACCAAACGAGAAAAGAATCAGACAATATCCTGCTGTAAAAATAGCACGATTAGGAATTGATAAAAAATACAAATGCAACGGACTATCTCATCAACTTCTTGATTTCATTAAAGGCTGGACTTTTATTGAACACAAACCAGCTTGTAGATTATTAATATTAGACGCTTATAACAAACCTGTTCAGCTTTCTACTTATCAAAAAAATGATTTTACTTTTCTACTCGATTCTGATGAAGAAGAAAAACATAGATTTATGTATTTTGATTTAATGAGATTAGAATAACAATCTATAAAGATTAAAAGAAGATCATTTACAAAACTTCTTTCTAAACTCAGACGGATTCATTCCTTTATGTTTTCTAAAAACTTTATTCAAATGACTTTCGTCGGAAAAATTTAATTCATCAGCAATTTCGTTAATGCGCATATCGCTGTTTAAAAGTCTGGCTTCAATCAATCTTAATTTATAGTTTGCAATATATTCCTGCAGTGTTTCGCCAGTTTGTTTCTTAAAATATTTCCCTAAATAATTAAGAGAAATATTAAAATGCTCACTTACTCTTTCTGCTTTTAACTGTTTGGGATTATATATGTTTTCCTGAATATAATGTAGTATTTCCAAAACCATTTCTCCGGTTGTTTCCTTAATATTCTTCGGAAGTTTTAAGGCAATATTTCTCGCAACAATTGTAATTATAGTATTTACAATCTGCTCAATAATTTTTTGATGATAAATCTGCTGATTGTCTAGTTCTTGAATTATATTTTCTATCAGCGACGCAATTAAAGGTTTGTCAATTTTATTTTTCAGAATACAGCCGGGACGATGACTTGCATTTTGAAGAATATATTCCATTCGCAAAACCGTTTCCGATTGTCCGTTTTGAGAATTTGCTTTGATATAATATTCATTAAACCGAAGAAAAAAGAATTTTGTTAGCGTTGTAATTTCAAACGAATGAACATCTTGCGGTGTTACAAGAAACATATTTCCTTTTCGGTATTGGAATTTATTATCATTAATAACCTGGATTCCCGTTCCGTCAACAACATAAATTAATTCAAAAAAATTGTTCTTCCGAATTGTTTTCGGAAACTGTTCTAATTCTTTAAAATCAACTTCAAAAGGAAGATATAAATTCGTATTTGTCATTATGCTAAAATACAATTTTAGTACCAATAAGTACAATTTTCGGCAAAAGCTAACTTCTTAATTTTGTTTCAGATAACAAACTAAAATCTACAAAAATGAGAATACTTTTAATTGGAGCAAATGGAGAAATTGGTAAAATATTGAATCCGGCTCTGGCAAAAAATCATGAAATTATTTCGGCAGGAAGAAACGGCGATGATTATAAAATCGACTTGCCAGATTCAAAATCAATAGAAAAATTATTCGGCGAAGTCAAAAATATTGATTCGTGCATTTGTGTTGCGGGCGATTGTTATACAGGAGATTTGCATTCGCTTGACGAAGAAAAATTAAATATTGGTATTAAAAACAAATTATTGGGTCAGGTAAATCTTGTTTTAATTGGACAAAAATATTTAAACGATAACGGATCATTTATATTGACTTCGGGAAAAATGGGCGATAAACCAGTGAAGAATAATATTAGTAAAGCAATTGTAAATGGCGGAATTAACAGTTTTGTGCTTTCGGCTTCGCTGGAATTAGAAAGAGGAATTAGGATAAATGCCATTAGTCCGGCAAAGATTTCAGACATTCCTGTAGAAGATTTAATAAATGCTTATGCAAAAGGTATTGAACAATCAATAAATGGAGAAATTATTAAAGTAAACTATTAAAATTTTAAAGATGAAAAACACAACTTTGCTATTATTACTATTCGTTTTAAATTCGGCAATTGCACAAAAAACGAAATCTGATTTTTTAGGTTCATGGACTTTGGTTTCGGTTGAAAACAAAAACTCTGACGGAACAAAAACCCTTCCGTATGATGTAAATCCAAGAGGCACTTTATTTTTTGATGAAAAAGGAAATTATGCCATTCAGATATATAAAAACGAAAGATCAAAAATAATTTCGGGCGATAAAAATAAATGCACTCCCGAAGAAAATGCGTCAATTGTTCAAGGAAGTAATTCGCACCTTGGAGAATATGAAATTGACGAAGCAAATAAGATTATTACTTTTAAAATAAAAACCGCTTCATTTCCAAATTGGGAAGGAACGATTCAAAAGCGATCTTTTACTTTGATAAATAACGAACTTAAATATGTTGTTACCAATACAACGCAGGGAGGAAAATCTGTCACGGCAGAAGTTGTCTGGAAAAAATTGTGATGCAGATTCAAAAAACGTTTTCGCAACTTATTGTTATATAATCATGAAGCGTTACCCTTTTAAAAGTTATTTCAGTATTTTTGTGATTCTAAAAAAAACAATCTCAATAATAAAATAAAAATGGCTTTAAACACAACAAACCCAACCGGGACTGAAGCGTGGAAAAATCTGCAAAACCACTATAACGCAATTCACGGAACTACAATACAGGAGTTATTTCAGCAGGATAATGCTCGTGCTGAAAAATTCAACTTACAATGGAATGATTTTTTAGTTGATTATTCTAAAAACAATATTACTCCTCAAACACTTTCTCTTTTATTAGAATTAGCAAATTCAATTGGATTAAAAGATGCAATTGCTCAATATTTTGGAGGAGAATTAATCAATCAAACTGAAAACAGAGCTGTTCTTCACACGGCTTTGCGCGCTCCGGAATCGGCAGTAATTAAAGTTGATGGAGAAAACGTAATTCCAGAAGTTTATGAAGTAAAAAATAAAATCAAAAACTTTACAAGCGAAGTTATTTCGGGAGAGAGAAAAGGTTTTACAGGAAAAGCTTTTACAGATATTGTAAATATTGGAATTGGAGGTTCTGACCTTGGTCCGGTTATGGCAGTTGAAGCTTTACAATTTTACAAAAATCACCTGAACACACATTTCGTTTCGAATGTTGATGGTGATCACGTAAACGAGATTATTAAAAAACTGAATCCTGAAACGACATTATTTTTAATTGTTTCTAAAACTTTTACAACTCAGGAAACTTTATCAAATTCTGAAACTATTAGAGAATGGTTTTTGAAATCGGCTTCTCAGGAAGATGTGGCAAAACATTTTGTGGCGGTTTCAACTAATATCCAAAAAGTAACTGAATTCGGAATTAATCCAGACAACGTTTTCCCAATGTGGGACTGGGTTGGAGGAAGATTTTCTCTTTGGAGTGCTGTTGGTTTAAGTATAGCTTTGGCAATTGGTTTTGATAATTATAACCAATTATTAGTTGGAGCAAATGAAACTGACGAACATTTTAAATCGGCTGAGTTTGACCAAAACATTCCGGTAATTTTAGCTTTGTTAAGCGTTTGGTATAACAATTTCTTTGGTGCCGAAAGTGAAGCTTTGATTCCGTACACACAATATTTATCAAAATTAGCTCCGTATTTGCAGCAGGCAACTATGGAAAGTAACGGAAAAAGTGTTGGCCGCGACGGAAAACCTGTTAATTACCAAACCGGAACTATTATTTGGGGAGAGCCGGGAACAAATTCACAGCACGCATTTTTCCAATTAATTCATCAGGGAACAAAAATAATCCCAACAGATTTTATTGGATTTGTAAAACCACTGTACGGAAACGAAGATCATCATAACAAATTGATGTCAAACTTTTTTGCTCAGACAGAAGCTTTATTAAACGGAAAAACGGAAGCGCAAGTTCAGGCAGAATTTGACAAACAAGGTTTATCTGCAGACAAAGCTTCTTATTTACGACCATTTAAAGTTTTCACTGGAAACAAACCAACCAATACAATTTTGATTCAAAAATTAACTCCTAAATCTTTAGGTTCATTAATTGCTTTATATGAACACAAGATTTTTGTTCAGGGCGTTATCTGGAACATTTTTAGTTTTGACCAATGGGGAGTTGAATTAGGAAAACAATTGGCAAATTCAATTTTAGACGAGATCAACTCTAAAATAGTAAAAAGTCACGATAGCTCAACTTCATTTTTGTTAAACCACTTTTTGAAGAATAAATAAAAATAATAAAGAACATTTTTCTTAACAATCTGAAAACGCCTTGATTTATAAAAATTAAGGCGTTTTTTCGTATAAATTAGCCACATATGATCTTTTTTTTACGAATAATTGCAAGTATAGCGCTACAACACCCATTGAAATATTATTATTTTAACAAAATACGAATGCTTAAATTCAATAAATCGTTATTTTGTTTAAAGAAAACAGAAATATTCATTTTAATGTGCAGCACAAACCGTAAAACTTATTTTTCTTAACATTTTGATAACATTATCTGATTTAATTGTTATAATTTTGCCAAAAACAATAAACTCAAGAACAAATGAAGAAAATGAAAAATTGGTTACTTACTGGACTATTTTTTATGATAGTTTCAACCGTATTTTCTCAAGGAAAAGTGACTGGTACTATTACAGATGGTACAGGTTCATTACCAGGCGCTAACGTTGTGATCAAAGGATCTAGCGCAGCGACTTCAACAGATTTTGATGGTAAATTCACTATCGAATCTGCAACAAGTACGGGAGAAATCGTTATCTCTTACTTAGGTTATCAAAGCCAAACTGTGAAATTCACAGTAAATGGTTCTACAAACTTAGGAACAATCGTTTTAGCTTCTAATTCAAACGAATTAAGTGAAATCGTTGTAAAAAGTACTACTGTAGATATTGCGAAAGACAGAAAAACACCTGTGGCAGTTTCTACAATTAAAGCAGCTGAAATTCAGGCAAAATTAGGAAATCAAGAGATTCCTGAAATGTTAAAAAGCACTCCATCTGTTTACGTAACTAAATCTGGTGGTGGTTTTGGAGATTCAAGAATTACAGTTCGTGGATTTAGCCAAAATAACGTTGCCGTAATGGTAAACGGTATGCCGGTTAACGATATGGAAAACGGAGCTGTATACTGGAGTAACTGGGCGGGTTTATCTGACGTTACTTCTTTCATTCAAGTACAAAGAGGTTTAGGATCTTCAAAATTAGCTATTGCTTCTGTTGGGGGTACTATGAACTACGTAACCAAAGCTTCAGATTTGAAACAAGGCGGTACTGTTGGTACTTCTTTTGGTAACGATAATTTCTTCAAATCTAACGTTTCTTACAATACAGGAAAATTAGACAGCGGATTCTCTGCTTCTGTTTTATATAGCCATACACAAGGTGATGGATACGTTGATGGAACTAAATTTAACGGAGATAACTACTATATAGCTCTTGGTTATACTACAAAAAATAACAAGCACGATTTCCAATTTACAGTTACTGGTGCTCCACAATGGCACGATCAAAGATCTACATTTATTACTATAGCTCAATACCAAAAATATGGTACAGAGTCTGATCCAAACATTAAATATAACTCTGATTGGGGTTATAAAAATGGAGAATCATTTAATATGGTAAGAAACTACTACCACAAGCCAGTTGTTTCATTAAATTATGATTGGAACATTAACGAAACTTCAAAATTATCTACTGTAGCTTACGTTTCTTTCGGACGTGGAGGAGGTTCTAGAGGAGCTGGTGGTATTAGAGGTTTTAACTATGCTAATAACGCATTCAGAACTGCGGACGGTTTAGTTGATTTTGACAAAATTGTTGCTTACAACTCAGGACAAACAGTAAACATTAATGGTACTAATTACACTCGTACAACTAACGGTACAAGCGGACAATTCCAAAACAGTTCTGCTACTGGAAGTTTAACAAACTCTACAACTGGTATTTCTCAAATTTCATCAGTTAACTCTCATAACTGGTACGGTGCAATCGTAAACTTCAACAAAAAATTCTCTGATCATTTAACTTGGGATTTAGGAGTTGACGTTAGAGGATACAAAGGTCTTCACTACCAAAACATAAACAACTTATTAGGGGCTAATTCTTACATTGATAACTTTGATGTAAACAATCCAAACAGAGTTTTAACAAATACATATTCTACATACGCTTCTTGGAATGTATTTAAAGATACTGACAAAGAAGAAAAAATCAACTTCAACAATGATGGTGATGTAAGATGGTATGGTGGATTTACTCAATTAGAGTATTCTACAGATAAATTTACTGCATTCGTGCAAGGTGCACTTTCTCAACAAGGATTCAAAAGAGTTGATTATTTCAAATATCAAGCTGGAACTCCGTTGGCAAGTACAGATTACGAGAACATCTTAGGTGGTAACGTAAAAGGTGGTGTTAACTACAACATCAACGAGCACCATAACGTTTTTGTTAACTCAGGATACTACTCAAAACAACCATTCTTTAATGCTGTTTACCCAAACAACGCTTCATTAGTAAATGGTAATTTAACAAATGAGAAAATCTTCGGTATTGAGGCTGGTTATGGTTTACGTACACAAATGTTTACTGCAAACTTAAACTTTTACCGTACTTCATGGAAAGACAGATACCAAAGACAAAATGACGGAGCTGCTGACAACCCTGGAGGTTACTTTGATTTCGCTGGAATTACAGAAATTCACTCAGGTATAGAGTTTGACGCTACTGCAAAAGTTCTTGACAAACTTACTCTTACTGGAATGTTTTCTATTGGAGATTGGAAATATGACGGAACAAGTACAAGTAATCGTTACGACTCAGGAAACAATCCTATCGGTGGAGGAACTCCTATAACATTATACCTTGACGGTGTAAGAGTTGGAGATGCTGCTCAAACAACTGCAGCGTTAGGAGCAATTTACGAAATCCTGCCTCGTTTTACTGTTGATGCAAACTATTTCTACAATGATAAGTTATATGCTGCAATTTCTCCAGGAAACTTTACTTCTGCAACTAACAGAGGGTCATTACAATTACCTTCTTATGGTACAGCTGATGCTGGATTATCTTACAAATGGTTAGTTGGTAAAAACAAAGACAACTCGGTAGGTTTCAGATTAAACGTTAACAACGTTTTTGATTACACTTACATTGCTGAAGCTAAAACAAATATATTTGCAGCTGATGTCCCTACTGTTCCAACATACAAAGGTATTGCTACTACAAACCAAGTATACTTCGGTTTCGGTAGAACTTGGAACTTTGCTTTACGTTACGATTTCTAATATTTAGAATCTAAATAAATACTATAAACGGCATTGACTTTTAAGTTTAATGCCGTTTTTTTTTGACCAATTTTGCTATATTTGTTTTTAACAAAAAAACACAGTTTATGTATCATTTTATTCAAAAGCTTCATTCGGGCTGGGCATATCTAGCTTTACTGCTTTTATTGTTTGCAGTAATTAACGCTGTTATCGGCTTGACTTCTAAAAAAGAATTTACAGCAAAAGACCGCAAAATTTCTTTATTTGCCTTAATTGGAACGCATACACAATTATTGATTGGATTGATCCTTTATTTTGTGTCTCCGTTAGGAAAAGATTCTTTTGGTCAAATGTCTAATGCCGCATTACGATTAACATCATTAGAACATCCGCTTATTAACCTAATTGCTATAGTTTTAATTACTATTGGATGGTCAAAACATAAAAAACTAATTAATAGTGAGGCGAAACATAAAACCTTTGCTATTTATTACGGATTAGGATTAATACTTATTTTAAGTAGAATTCCGTGGAACCTTTGGTTCTAGAAAATACCAATTAAAGCCCTCCAAAAAAGGGCTTTTTTTATCTCGGCATATTATTTGTACAAACTCCCCAAGTCTGAAAAAAAATAAACCATGAGTAAAAAAAACTTTATACTTACCGCATTTGCAATAACTTTTTTGAGTTGTTTTACCTACGTAATAAGTCAAACAAAGCCAGTAATTGATCCCAAAGTACCTCAAGACACTGTAAAAAATGCCAGACCAAACATTATTGCAATACCAACCGATTCTGTATTTACAGACAACGGTTTAAAATTAAAACTATACAAAAAAACGGCACATGCTTCCTACTATGCAGATCGTTTTAATGGTAGAAAAACAGCTGACGGCAGCAGATTTAACAACAACAAATACACCGCCGCTCACAAAAAACTTCCCTTTGGAACAAGAGTTAAAGTAACAAATGAAGCAAACGGAAAATTTGTAATTGTAAAAATAACAGATCGCGGCCCATTTGTAAAAACCCGTGAAATTGACCTTTCAAAACGAGCGTTTATGGAAATTACAAAGCACAAAGGTGCCGGTGCGATGAAAGTAACAATCGAAAGAATAATAGAATAAAAAAAATCCCGTTCTGAAATTTCAGAACGGGATTTTCATTTTTAGATAAATTTCTTAATCCCCATTATGATTCCGGTATGAATTCCTTCATGATAACTCACAAAATCTAATGCGTCCTTTACATTTTTGAGATCAAAACCCATACTGGTCGTGTATTGATTATAATTAGTAAAAACATTATCATTATAATCCTTTTCTGTTTGAAGTAGAGTTTGGGTAAGCAAATTTCTAATTTCATTCACTTCTTCCTGCGAAACATCTGCTTCCGGTTTTGTTCCTTTTGAATATTTGGCAATAAGTTCATCTGAAACCTGCAAAGGCAGACCTGATAATTTATAGACTAAAATTTGCTGCGAAGCGATACAATGTCCGATGTTCCAAATCAAATTATTTTTAAATCCGTCCGGGATTTTATTTAATTGTTCCAATGAATGATGGTCTAAAATTTTTACAAGGATTTCCCTGATAGTCTTTTGTGTTTCAAAAACTGAACTCATAATTTTATTTTTTTTCTAAAATTAGACAATTTTAAGTTTCAAATGAATTTTCTTTGTATTCTAACAAATTCGAAAAAGCATGAACAAAATATATTATTTAGCATCTTGCGACACTTGCCGTAAAATCATCAAAAGTCTTCCGAAAAACAATTTGGTTTTTCACGATATCAAACAAGATCCAATTACTGAAGCTGAATTAGAAGAAATGTATAAACTTTCAGGAAGTTACGAAGCTTTATTCAGCAGAAAAGCACAGTTATACAAATCAATGGATTTAAAAAACAAATCATTGACCGAAGCTGATTTTAAAAAATACATCTTAGAACATTATACTTTTCTAAGCCGTCCGGTTTTTATTATTGACGGTAAGATTTACATTGGCAACAGCCAAAAAAATGTAGCGGAAGTTATTCAGGTTTTGAGTTAGTTTTTTTTTCTGCCACTAATTTCACGAATTTATACGAATTTTATTTAGGCTTGTTAAGTCTCAAACTGTGAAATTATATTAGTGTAAATTCGTGAAATTCGCGACAAAAAAACTTTAAATACCTCTATACCTTACAGAATAGTATTTTACATCATAACACTGCAAACTTTTATTTATCTTTGCGCCTTTATACTCAATTATATGATACAATCTATGACAGGGTTTGGCAAAGCTTCTTTGCAATTGCCTACAAAAAAAATCACAGTCGAAGTAAAATCCTTAAACAGTAAAGGTTTAGATTTAAACGTAAGAATGCCATCGGTTTACCGTGAAATGGAATTAGGTTTAAGAACTCAAATCTCAACCAGACTGGAAAGAGGGAAAATTGATTTTGCAATCTATGTAGAAAGTACTGCAGAACAAACTTCGACGAAAGTAAATGTGCCTGTTGTGAAAAATTATATTGCACAATTGAGAGAGGTTTATGCTGATGCTGATGAAACTGAATTAATGAAAATGGCGGTTCGTATGCCTGATACATTAAAAACAGAACGCGAAGAAATCGATGAAAACGATTGGGAGCAAATTCAGGTTATTATAGACGAAGCTTTACAAAACATTTTAAGTTTTAGAAAAGACGAAGGAGAATCTCTTGAAAAAGAATTTAATCTTCGAATTGGTAATATTCGCCAATATATGAATGATGCTTTGGCACTTGATCCAGAACGCGTTCAGGCAATAAAAGATCGTTTACAGACCGCAATTGCAGAATTACAGGTTAATGTTGATGAAAACCGTTTTGAGCAGGAATTGATTTATTATCTTGAAAAATTAGATATTACAGAAGAAAAAGTTCGTTTAACGAATCATTTAGATTATTTCATCGAAACCTTAGGCGGAAGCGAAGCAAATGGTAGAAAATTAGGTTTTATTACTCAGGAAATGGGTCGTGAAATCAATACCATGGGTTCAAAATCAAATCATGCGCAAATGCAGAAGCTGGTTGTGATGATGAAGGATGAATTAGAGAAAATTAAGGAACAGGTTTTAAATGTGTTATAACTTTTAGAAGTTATTTTAAAATCAACTTATTTGTAGTATTCATTCCTTAAAGTTTATGAAAAAATTAATTCTATTCTTAATCATAATAATTTTCACTACTAGTTGCAAATTTCAAAAAAAAGAATTCACCTTAATAGGAAAATGGAAAGCAATAGAATCAAGCGGAAGTGATGGAGCCAAAATGTATCGGACAGATATTGAGGATGGAAATGAACTTGTTTTTGAAAAAGGGAATATCATAAGTGATGATCTTAAAAATAAAGGGAAATATGAAATTTCAGAAAATAGATTACATATCATTTTCCCTAACGAAGAAATCTACTATATCTATCATCAAGACGAAAGCGATTCTGAGAAAATGTATTTACAAACCGTATCAGCTGATTATACAATTCTATGTGACGAAGGATGCTCGACAACTTATGAAAAAATAGAATAAATAACTACGGCTTAAAAAGCTAAACAACATACAAATTAAAGCTTAAAGCATATTGCCTAAAGCCTAAAGCATACATAATGAACAAAGGAAAATTAATTGTTTTTTCGGCACCTTCAGGATCAGGAAAAACAACTATAGTAAAACATTTATTAGGACAAGAAGATTTAAATCTTGAATTTTCGATCTCAGCAGCATCACGTGATCCGCGCGGTGAGGAAGTCCACGGAAAAGATTATTATTTTATTTCGTTGGAAGAATTCAAAAAACACATTAAAGCTGAAGATTTTCTGGAATGGGAAGAAGTTTACCGCGATAACTTTTACGGTACTTTAAAATCTGAAATTGAAAGAATCTGGGCTTTAGGGAAAAATGTAATTTTTGACATTGATGTTGCAGGTGGTTTACGTATTAAACATAAATTTCCGGAACAAACTTTAGCCGTTTTTGTAAAACCTCCAAGTGTGGACGAACTTAAACGCCGCTTAAAAGAGCGTTCTACAGAAAGCGACGATAAAATCAATATGCGTATTGCAAAAGCGTCTGTAGAATTAGCTACTGCGCCACAATTTGACGTGATTATCAAAAACTACGATTTACCAGTTGCTTTAGAAGAAGCACATCAATTGGTTAAGGATTTTGTAAATAAGTAATTTTATTCCGCAGAGATTCACAAAGAAAAATCACAGAGATTCGCAGAGTTCTAATTAAACTTTGCGAATCTTTGTGCTATCTTAGCGAATCTCTGAGAAAATTAAAAAAATGAAAATAGGTCTTTACTTCGGAACATATAATCCCATTCATGTTGGTCATTTAATAATTGCCAATCATATGGCCGAGTTTGCAGATTTAGATCAGATTTGGATGGTCGTTACGCCTCATAATCCCTTAAAAAAGAAAGCAACTTTGCTTGATGATCATCATCGTTTGCAAATGGTTTATCTGGCAACTGAGGATTATCCGAAAATTAAACCTTCGGATATTGAGTTTAAGTTACCTCAGCCAAATTACACCGTAATTACTTTAGTGCATTTACAAGAGAAATATCCCAACCATCAATTTTCTTTGATTATGGGTGAAGACAATCTGAAAACGCTTCATAAATGGAGAAACTATGAAGTGATTCTTGAAAATCATGATATTTATGTTTATCCGAGAATTTCTGATGAACCTGAAAATATAGAATTAAAATCGCACCCAAAAATTCATGTAATCGATGCGCCAATTGTAGAAATTTCTTCAACTTTTATTCGAAACAGCATTAAAGAAGGTAAAAATATTCAGCCTTTGTTACCGCCGAAAGTTTGGGAATATATAGATCATAATAATTTTTATAAGAAATAAAACTGTCATTGCGAGGAACGAAGCAATCTCACTTGCTAGATCAATTAGTATATTGCAGTGAGATTGCTTCGTTCCTCGCAATGACAAATAAAAAAGCCTGAATTTAAATTCAGGCTTTCTTATTTTTATGCTTCAACGTTAACTTCACTTTTTACTCGGGTTCTGATTTCACTTAGAGATTGATCTACTAAAAGTTTTCCATCTCTGAAAACTTCTTTCAATTCGCCTTGTTTTTCTTCTTCCCAAGAAACATTATCCGTTAAATGATACTTCCCGTCGATTAAATCGATTTTCATCAATCCTTTAGCCGATTTTTTAGTTCCGTCATCTGTAATCGGATCTTTAAAGATAGCTCTTCCCTCTCCTTTTACTTCCCCGTAAGTTGCTTTCATCGCAAATCCGAAAGTATCTCTGGTATTATATTGATACGTAAAAGAACCAATTCCTAAAACTACGTTTGTAGATGCAAATCCTTTTTCTTTTAACCTTTCGCAAATTTGTGTCGCTCTTGCTACGGTAATACTGTCACCATAAATTGCTCCAATTTGCGGAACTAATTCTTTAAATCCTTTTTGGTTTACAGAACCGCCAAAAACATCCCAAAGCAATTCAATTACACCTTTCTTTTCCTGTTCTGTTTTTCCGTTTGGATTTCCACAGATAATATCAACCGGATCACCGCTGTCAGGACGAATTACTACTTTGCCTTCTCTAGAAACAATATCTTCTCTTAAACGCGGTAAATAATCCGTTAAAACCTTCCATAAATCCCAGGTATCAGAGACGATAGAAACAATTCCTTTTGGATACACTTCTGTAATTAACCTTTTGAAGGTTTCATATTCGCCTTCTGTCGTTCCCATACACATTACAGAATGCTCTGTAGCGGCAACTGAACCTGCAACTAATTCTGAATCTGAATTGGCTTTGTAATATTCTTCTAAGAAATCAATTGCCGGAATTGTATCTGATCCTGTAAAACTTAATAAATGTCCGGCTGCAGAAGTTACTGCCGCTTCGATTCCGCCCATTCCGCGCATAGAGAAATCGTGCGCCTGCCAATCTACAAATTCTGGAACAGAAGAAGTTTCATCTGCATATTTATCCAATACTTTTCTATATTCTTTTGCAATTGTTGCTGAGTTACAAGGAAGCCAGATTACTGCTGAAAGCAAGGTTTCAAAATAATTCGTCAACCAGAAAAACTCAGGAATTGTATTATACATCGTAAACATTGGAACTCGCAATGGAACGCTTGCTCCTTCTGGCAAAGCTTTAAAAACCATCGGAATATATCCTAAATCATGTAAATCTTCGATATGTTTTGTTCCAACTTGGTTTTCGCCTAAATAGTTATTAATTCTTCTAGAATATTTCTTAACTACTTCTTCTTTTGGCTGTTTGAAGAAATATTGTTCAAAATCGTGAATGATATATTTTTTAATAAAATACTGCAATCCAAAAAACACAACTTCATCAAGATCTTCAATTCTTGATTTACGTGGCGTCCAGTTAGAATAAACTAAAGTGGTATTATCTGGATATTGTCTTCTGTGGTCAACTTTGTAACCGTCGGTTAATAATAATGTGTTCATATATTTTTATTTAATAAATTTTGAATTAACTCTTCTAAAGTTTTAAATTGTTCTACCGAATATCTTTCGCATACGATATCAATATTTCCTTTACGCCAAAAATTTTCTTCGACGACTACTTTCATTTTATTCGATTGTGCATAAAGTCCAAACTCCAGTAACGATATTGGTGACATTGTATTTCCTGCAAAATACATGATAATAATATCTGCCCTTTCAAGTGCCTGAAGTTCCCAGCTTACCTGTTCCTTAAAATGAATATTTTCTATGGTTTGCGACCCGCTGCTGTCCCACTCGTTTCTTCTTGGATTAAAAATAACGAATTGATCTTGTAATAATTCTTCACATTTTTTCTGCCAGTTAATAGCTTTATCCATCTCTATAGAACCTGCTAAGAAAACGGTTTTTAAATCAATTTGCAAAGGAATTTCTTCTGGTGCTTTATAAATTTTCTTCATGGCTATTTATTTCTTCCTTTTTCAGCTGGATAAAACGTTTGTACTGCATCACTCTGCCAAAATTTCTTTGTTTCTACATCAATACAAGTTAATTTTCCGTAAAAACCAGCTCCGGTATCAATATTCCACACATTACAACCTTGCATTGGCACTTCAACATTATAATGAAGTGTTGGTGTATGGCCAATATAAATTTCATTATAAAGTAATAATCTTTTTGGGTACGAAAGGGAATCTTTTTTGATTCTCTTGTCCATTGTCAAAGCCATTTCCCAAAGTGTTCTGTCCCAAGAATAGTTTGTTTTGTAATGTTCTTTTTCTGGTCCGTGCATGGATGAAAAACCAGCGTGAATAAACAAATTATTATTTTCATCTACAAAGTAATCTTTCATAGCATTGAAAAAATGGCGATGTTTTTCTTTTTCCGAAGACTCAATATCGGCATAACTTTCTATCGTCGATTTTCCTCCGTGCAAAAACCAAATATCATTTACGATATCTTTTTCTAACCATTCCTGACACCAGGCATCATGATTTCCTTTTATAAAAATACATTCTTGTTTTTGGGATAAATCTATAAGAAAATCAATTAATTGTTTTGATTCGCTCCAACCGTCAACATAATCTCCAAGAAAAATAAATCTGTCATCTTCTGTGTAATCAATTAGTTCTAATAACTGAATTAATGCTTTTAATCCGCCGTGAATATCTCCAAAAACTAAAGTTCTTTTCATGATTTAAATTCGATATACTTTGCCGGAACTTCATCTGTCAACCAAACATTATTTTCAGACAAATAAAACTTGAATCCGTCTCTGTGCATTGCTCCGCTTCTAACGGTTAAAATTTGAGGAACTCCACGTCTGCTTCCTACTTTTATTGCCGTTTCTTTGTCTTTGGAAAGATGTACATGCTGACGGCTCATTTTTTTCAAACCTTCTTTCTGGATGTTTTCCATAAACTTTCCAACGGTTCCGTGATATAAATATTCCGAAGGTTCTGTTTCCGATAAATTCAATTCAACCGAAATGGAATGTCCCTGACTTGCACGGATTTTGGTTTCATCTTCGTTATATGCAAAGCGTTTTTTATCATTGTTTTCTACCACATAATCTAAAAGAACTTTATCTAATTTGTTTCCTTTTTGAGAACATTTCAAAATTAATTCTTCTACATCTGCCCAGCCATTTTCGTCTAGTTTTAATCCGATTTTTTCCGGTGAATGTCTAAGTACTAAACTTAGAAATTTACTTACTGTTTTTGCTATATTTTCATTCATTATTATTATTTTTTCTAGAAGTCATATACAACGACTTCAATATCATTACTCGAAAGCGTTTTGAGAATAATTGGTTCAATCATTTCCCACTTTCCTCCAGCCAAACCACAACCAATTCTAGGCATGTGAGCAGAAGCATTATTTTTTTCTGCAAAATCAGAAACTGCTTCTAATCCTTCTTCGATGGCGTTGTATCGTATTGGAGCGCCTCCGTTTTCATCTTTATTTATTTTGTGCTGTCCAATTAAATTTGCTATCCATAAATCTTCTTCAACCTGAACAAACTGCACTTTTCCTAATTCAAAATTATCTTTTGATCTGAACCATTCTCTATATTGGGTTTCTGGTTCTTTCCATTTTTTTGAGATAGCCAAAACAAATCCTTTTCCCCATCCGCCTATGTCATTGCAAACATGTACAATTATTTTGTTTCCTAATGTTTGTGGCGATGTTGCATCTCCTTTTATATATTGAATGTCTTTCATTTTTTATATATTTTAATCAAACGTTCCTACGGAACGTAAATACAATTGGGGATACTTTATTCTACCGATGAAATGTTCCCATGGAACATCTTTGATATTCCATAATCTCCCATTATTTTAATTCATCCCTAACTTCCATCAAAGCAAAACCTAAAAGATTCAATCCTTGCCATTTTTCAGGATTTGAAGCATTTGTATGATCACTTGCCATTCCAATTCCCCAAATAGGATCAACCGGGCTTGCTTCCACTAAAACCCGATCTTTTGTATTTAGTAAAAATGTTTTTAAATCTGGATTCTGACTGAACTTATGATAATTCCCTTGTTTTACAATCTCGTATCGGTTTTCTAACCAAAGTTTTTCGTCATAATTTCTAACTTCTCTTCCTAACTTTTTGGCTTCGGCCGGAGAATCTGCTTCTAGAATTTTTTCTAAGATTTCTTCATCCTGAAACAATTCTGCTTTTTTTGCCATCATCCAGTGTTCAGCTGTTTTATAGGTTACTTTTTCAACTTTAAAAGAACTTAACCACCATTGACTGAAACAGGTTTTGGTAATTTTTCCGTCTTTATTAGCCTGATGTCCCCAGAAAAATAAAAACTTACTTTCCGGAGCTATGGTATCTATATTGTATTTCATTTTTTTTGTTTCAGGTTTCAAGTTTCACGTTCTCAAACTTGAAACTAATTAAACATATCTTCAAACTGCTTAAAGTTTGATTTCTTTTCAGAATTGTCAAATATTGCAAAAACTATCTTTTTAAAAGCACCTGTGTATTTTTCTGCAATAATTTCTTTGAACAAATGTGCTACATCTTTGGGTTCATTTCTAAAAACACCGCAACCCCAAGCTCCCAAAATGATTGTCTCACTTTTTTGTTTTAAAGCAATTGCCAATACTTTATCCATTCTGTTTTTTAAAACTTCTTCTATTTCGGCAATTTCTTCTTTCCTGTTATGCTGCAACATCGCGCCTTTGTTTGGAGCTGCTGCCGTAATTACGTCTGCTGTTAGTGGTTTCTCAAAATAATCTCCATTATCATCGTTCCAAAACAAAACATTCGGGCTATAAATCATGTAATCTGAATATAAAAACGAAGATTGATTTCTGTTAAAATCATACATCGCTTTGTTTTTGATTTGCGTTTCATAAAGGTTTGAAGACCTTGCCAGACTTTCTTCCTGAGCAGAAGCTCCTCCTAAAAATCCACCGCCCGGATTTTTTGCAGAAGCGAAATTCAAAACACAGATTTTTCCATTTTTCTCCTGATCAAGTGCTTCAATTGTCGAACAATTTTTGGTAACGATTTCTGTTTCAAACGTATTTTCAATTGAAGTTTTCAAGATTGCTTCCCAATCATTTGGTGCAATTGTAAACGTATTTTCTATAGATTCTTCGAGTTCTTTTTCTATAACAATCTTTTTTCCTTTGTATTCATAAAAACCATTCTTTACGATTTCTAAGGTTTTATTTGCTATTTCTACTCGGTAATTTTTATTCATAATTCTAATTTTATAACCTCCACTCTTTCATCATCAAAATCTTTGAAAGAATTTGTGGTAAAGATTTTGTCAAAGCAATCCAGAACTTCAAAACCTTTATTGAAAATTCCGTGGCTTACGGCTAAGTATAATTTTCCGGCATTTTTCTTTTTTAATTCTTCGGCAAGTCCAACAAAAGTTCCTCCGCCGTCACAAATATCATCTACAATTAAACAGTCAATTCCGTTTAAATCGTCTTCATAAACTTTAAAACCAGATAATTTACCTGTTTTTACATCACGACTTTTACTGCATTCTACCACATCAATTCCGCCTAAAAATTCAGAAACTTTATAGATTTTCTTTAAAGCTCCGCCATCCGGAGAAATTAATTTTACGTTTTCACCAATGATTTTTAAAATCTGCTGAATAAAAGTATGGTTCGGAATTATGGTACAATTGTTTACCAAAGCCGGAGTAACTTCAGAATGCGCATCAAAAACAAAAACTTTATTCAACTGAAGTCCGTTTATAATGTCAGCATACACTTTTACAGATAATGGTTCGCCGGGAATCATAACACGATCTTGTCTTGCAGCAGGGAAATATGGAATAAACAAATCGATGATTTTAACGTCCATTCTGCGTAAAGCATCAACCGTAATACACAACAAACCTAAATCGTTGAAAGAGTTTAATCTGTGTGTGATTGTTATTTTTTGATTGCTATCAAAATCGGGATTAATTTTTATGTGTGGTTCTCCTCCAGAGAATGTAAAACTTTGAAATTTGATTTCTTCCTGATTTTGGAAAGGAGCGAATTTTGGGTCGAGATTTAGTATCATGGTTTTTAGTTTGCGTTAATTATACGCAAATGTAGAATTAAATTTTAAATAAACAATTTATTTAGTGTAAAAATTACGCAAACTTTATTTCGAAGTGAAAGCCTTTTTGAGTTAACTCGTTATATTTCTGCTTATTAAACTTAAAAAGTTTAGCAGGACGACCTGTTTTTATTGGTGAAAATTTTTCTGTTTCCTCTAAAATATCAAAGCTTAAGATTTTTTTTCTGAAGTTTCGTCGGTCAATTTCTTTTTCTAAAATAGTGCAGTAAAGGTTTTCAAGATCTGAAAATAAGAATTCTTCAGGAAGTAAATCAAAACCAATTGGTTCGTAAGTAAGTTTAGATTTTAATCTTGAAATTGCTTTTTCGAGTATTAAATTATGATCAAAAGCCAAAGCCGGAATTTCATCTATTTTACACCATTGTACTCTTTCAGCATCGGTACTTGCTTTGATGTCTAAGTTTGAAGCATCCACCAAAGCATAATAAGCAACAGAAATTACACGATTTCTGGAATCTCTGTAAATATCGTCTCCAAATGTGTATAGTTGTTCCATAAAAGTCAGCTGTACGTTTGTTTCTTCGTGAAGTTCCCGAATAACGGCATCGCTCAACGATTCAGAATTTTGAACCAAACCGCCTGGCAAAGCCCAATATTTTTCTGAAGTTCCAAATTGCTGTTCAATCAATAACGCATATAAATCATTGTTTTTGTATCCAAAAACAATCGCATCGACAGCAATTCTAATATTTTGTAAATTTTCCATAATCCTAAATCATATCAAACAAATATAACGAATGAGAGCCAATTTTATAATCTAATGCACAAGCATAAATTATAAAATTGACTCTCAATATTTTTATCTTACTATTTTTCTTTAACCTTTTCTAATTCACCGTAATACTTTTCTTTGGACTGCTTGTACATTCTGAACTTCCTTCTTTTGTAGTAACATCTGCCTTTACCTCAAATGTGCCGGCAGCCGCATAAGTATGTGAAACATTCATTCCTTCACCAGAAGTTCCATCTCCAAAAGTCCATTTTACAGAACTTACTGTTTTTGTTCCGGCATATTCTATCGAATAATTTATTTTCTTGGAATTAGCTCCATCAACAGAATGCTTTAACTGAATTAAAATCGATTCGCCAAAACAATCTACTATTTCCTCGTCATCATGCTTACTGCAGGAAATACCTAAAAAAACTATAATAACAACTGCAAAAATTCTTTTCATCTTTTTCATAAGTAATTGATTTTAGGTTTGTTAAATCAAATTTATGATTTTAAAAGGCAAGCTCAAACAAAAAAAGAAGAATTTTCATATATTTTTATAACCGTTTCAGGTTTTAAAGAAAGCTTTTTTGGATATTTATATTAATTCACCTGTATATTTTTCTTTTCGATTATATTACAATTCTCTTGATCTTTTCTAACTGTAATATCCGCTTGAACTTCATAATTTCCTGCTGTTTCATAAGTATGAGTTACTCTTAAACCTTCGACAGTTGGTTTACCATCACCAAATGTCCATTTTATAGTACTTAAGGATCCTGATCCTTCATATTTAACTGAATACGTAATTTTCTTAGCATTAAGCGGATCTAAAGAATATTGTATCTCAACCTTAGAGGATTGTCCCCAGCAATTTATTATAGAATCTAATTGTTCTTCTGTGCAGGAATCACTAATGAAAATTACCATTAGTAGTAATAAAATTTTCGCCGCTATTTTCATTTAAGGTTTAAAGGGATTTGGTTAGTTAAAGATATTCTTAGAATTAGTTACAATCTATTTCCGTAAAACAATTTTAGTTCTTTAGAAATAATTTCGAAAAACGAATTCAAATTATTGTTTTTAGGAGTTAACAAATACACAAATTCTTCCGGAACGTGAAAACTGTTCCAAACTAACTGCAGTTTATTTTGTTTGATGTAATCTCTTGCATTACAATTCCAGGTAACGGCTACCCCTTCATTTTTAGATAAAAGCCTAAGCATTTCAGATTCTGAAGGAATAATATAATTAGGAACCATGGACGGTCTCTTTTTATTAAAAGCATGCAGCCAAAACATTTTTATATGCGGAATTCTCGCATCATGACTGTACCATTTTTGTGCATTCAGCCATTGTTCTATTTCTGTAAAATTATCGGCTTTTAATCTTTGGCGGAATTCGGTTATGTCTAAACTTGTTGGCGCAACCATTATCAGTTTAATTTTTCCAACAATTTCATAAGTCGTATCAAACGTATCAAACCTTTTTGTGGTAATGGCAAAATCGAGTTTTTTTGAATTCACTAATTCAAAAAGTTCGTCGTTTTCTGCAAAAGTAAAATCGATTAAATCAAACTTAGCAATTAAAAGATTACCAATACAATCAAAAAGATTTTTTGAAACCCCAACAGAAATTAATCGGTTGGCGTCTTCTGCTTTTGCCCTAAAACCTGTTTCGACACTTTCGAGTCTGTCGAGTGCGTCTATAATTAAATTATTCAGTAACTTAGCGTATTCGGTTGGCTCAACTCCTTTTGATTTCCGATTAAACAATTTATTCCCCACATGAGCCTCGAGCATAGAAATCTGCTGACTTACTGCAGGCTGGCTCATAAATAATTCTTTTGCGGCAACTGAAAAATTGCCGTTTTTGTAAACTGCTTTAAAAGTTCTGTACCATTCTAAATTTACCATGATATAAATTTGTTTATAACAAACATAGTTTATTTTATTTTTACTAATATCACTTTCCGCGTAAATTTGTTAAAAATTTTAATCACATGAAAAAAATAGCATTACTCGCAATAATTGCATTTGCCGCTGCAGGTGTTTCTGCTGTCGCACAAAAATCAAATAAAAAAGGGATGAAAAAAGTATTATTTGTTGTTACCAGCAACGATAAGCTGGGCAATACAGGAGAAAAGACAGGATTTTGGTCTGAAGAATTTGCAGCTCCTTATTATGAATTATTAGATAAAGGAGTTGAAATTACAATTGCTTCTCCGCTTGGAGGACAGCCCCCAATTGATCCAAAAAGTGCAGATCCTTCATCGGCAACTGAAGACACAAAACGTTTTGACGCTGATAAAACTTTACAGGAAAAATTAAAAAACACGCTAAAGCTTTCAACGGTTAACCAAAAAGATTACGACGCTGTTTTTTATCCTGGTGGACACGGCCCGCTTTGGGATTTAGTGGAAGATAAAAGTTCAATTGCTTTGATTGAAGATTTTTATACCCATAAAAAACCTGTAGCTTTTGTATGCCACGCTCCCGCTGTTTTAAAAAATGTAAAAGTAAAAGGGGATTATTTAGTAAAAGGTAAAAAAGTTACCGGATTTACAAATGCCGAAGAAGAAGCCGTTGGATTAACTAAAGTTGTTCCATTTTTATTAGAAGATGCTTTGGCATCAAACGGAGCCATTTTTTCTAAAGGTGCAAACTGGCAGCCCTATGCTGTTGAAGACGGTCTTTTAATTACAGGCCAAAACCCGGCATCATCTAAATTAGTAGCTGGAAAATTATTAGAAAAATTGAAATAAAAAAGGCGCTAAGGTTCTAAGATTAAATTCTTTTAAAAAAACTTAGAATCTTAGCATCTTAGAACCTTAGCAACTTAAAAATAAAAATCATGCTAAACTTTGAATTATACAATCCGACAAATTTAATTTTCGGAAAAGGACAAATTGAAAAACTTTCGACTTTAGTTCCAAAAGATGCAAAAATCCTTTTGGCTTATGGGGGTGGAAGTATTTTTAAAAATGGCGTTTACGATCAGGTAATCGCAAACTTAAAAGGTTTTGAAATTGTTGAATTTGGAGGAATTGAGCCAAATCCGCATTTTGAAACTTTAATGAAAGCTGTTGAAGTTATCAAAGCAGAGAAAATTAATTTCATTCTTGCCGTGGGCGGAGGATCTGTAATTGATGGTGTGAAATTTATTTCGGCAGCCGTTAATTTCCAAGGAAATCCGATTGATATTTTACAAAAACGAATTCTGATTAAAGAAAACGCTGTACCATTCGGAACTGTTTTAACGCTGCCTGCAACAGGAAGTGAAATGAATTCAGGTTCTGTAGTTACAATCGAAGCTACTCAGGAAAAACTGGCTTTTGGCGGAAGTGCATTATTTCCGAAATTTTCTATCTGTGATCCAACTGTAATTGAATCTTTACCAAAAAGACAAATTCAAAACGGTGTTGTTGATGCTTTCACACACGTAATGGAGCAATATTTAACGTATCCGCATGAAGGTTTTCTTCAAGACAGAATCGCCGAAGGAATTTTACAGACTTTAATTGAAGTTGGCCCAAAAGTGGTTGAAAATCCAAATGATTATGCTTTGGCTTCCAACTTTATGTGGAGCTGTACAATGGCATTAAACGGATTAATTCAAAAAGGTGTTCCAAGTGATTGGGCAACGCATATGATTGGTCACGAATTAACGGCTCTTTACGGAATTGATCATGCGAGAACTTTGGCAATTATCGGCCCAAGTTTATATAACGTAATGTTCGAAACTAAAAAAGGAAAATTAGCACAATACGGAAGACGTATTTTTAATCTTTCTGGTTCTGATGATGAAGTGGCAAAAGAAGCAATCAATAAAACGGTTGAATTTTTCCATACAATGGGAATGGACACGAAACTTTCTCAATACACGGATGATTATACCAAAACTGCAGATTTTATCGTAAATCGTTTCGACGAAAGAGGCTGGAAAGGTTTAGGCGAAAATCAATTGGTAACTTTAGATAAAGTAAAATCTATTGTTGAGCTTAGTTATTAAGTAAATTCCAAAATTTTTAAATTCCAAATTCCAATAGCATACTTAATTATTGGGATTTGGAATTTTTTATTTGAAGCTGAAATTGGAATTTGGATTTTCTAAATTGGAATTTAACTAAAAAAGGCGTTCTTAATAAGTTTAGGAACGCCTTTTCAAAATACTAAAACAAAACTAACTAACTCAATTCTTGATAAATTCATTAAATTCTAATTTACAATTAGTTATAACGCACGTTTTTATTCTTTATTGCATACTTGTTAAAAATATTATTTATTTTATTCAAACATGCTGAAAACCATTGAAATTAAAGACGTTCATCAAATTTCTTAAATCAGATTTTGTATTATTACTACATTATTAAGTACTTTTGTTTTAAATTATTAAAATAATGAGCGGAAAATTAAAATTTGCAGTAATTGGAGGAGGAAGCTGGGCAACGGCAATTACAAAGATGTTATGTGTGAATCTTTCAGAAATTGCCTGGTATATGCGTAATGAATCTGCAATCGAACATATCCAAAAATATAAACACAATCCTAATTATTTAAGTTCTGTTGAGTTTGATACCAGCAAACTTAGATTAACAAGCAATATAAACGAAGCAATCGAATTTGCAGATTATATCATTTTTGCGATTCCATCTGCTTTTTTAGATGCCGAATTAAAAAACATGACGGTTTCATTAGCTGATAAAATCATTTTTTCAGCCATTAAAGGAATTGTTCCAGAAACAAGTTTAATAGTTGGTGAACACTTTCACATTCAATACGATATTCCATATTATAATATTGGTGTTATTACTGGTCCTTGCCACGCTGAGGAAGTTGCTCTTGAAAGACTTTCGTACTTAACAATTGCCTGTGGAGACCCCGAAAAAGCTCGTACGGTTGCAAAATCACTTTCTGGAAATTATATTAAAGCTAAAATTTCTGATGATATTATTGGTACCGAATATGCTGCAATGCTTAAAAACATTTATGCAATCGCTGCCGGAATTGCTCACGGATTAGGTTATGGAGATAATTTCCAATCGGTTATGATGAGTAACGGAATTCGTGAAATGAAAAAATTCATTCGTAAAGTTCATAAAATGAAACGTAACATTAATGATTCTGCTTATTTAGGAGATTTATTAGTTACAGGATATTCGGTTTTCTCAAGAAACAGAATGTTTGGAAACATGATTGGAAAAGGATATACTGTAAAAAGTGCCATGATGGAAATGAGCATGGTTGCGGAAGGTTATTACGCAACAAAAAGTGCTTATAAACTAAATCAGGGTTACGGAGCAAAAACACCTATTATAGACGCTGTTTATGCTGTTTTATATGAAGGAAAAGATGCGAAGTCTGTATTTAAGAAATTAACGGAGTCTTTAGATTAAGTATTCAGTCTCGGTTTACAGTCTCAGTCAATAAAAAAGTCAGGAATATAATTTAAAATTATTCCTGACTTTTTTATTTTTTCACTATTTACTTTTCACTGTAAACTGAGACTGAATACTGCGACTGTAAACTAAAAACTATTTCACCATTATCCCTTCAACAAACAAAATAGGCACTTCTTCCGTATTATTTTCGTTGATTAAATTAGATTTGAATATAAATTTCTTATCGTACAAAGTGTTCCCGATAAAGAATGTTACCATAAATTCATTATTCAAAACCAAAAGGCTTTTCTCTATCATTTCGATCTTTACTACAGAAACTGCCGGAACTTCAACAAAAGCGTGACGTAAAACCGATGTTTTTTTCATTTCACCATCAATAGTTCCAAATGCTTTTGAAACCACCATAACGCTGTCTAAATTAAAGTCGCTGTCGTTTACAAGATAAGCGTACCACACTTTTTCCATAAAATCATCGCTCCATTCCTGCACCGCAGCAAGAAACACATTTTCAACTTCTGGAATTGTTATATCTTTTTTCATTTTTATTAAAAGCTTTAAAACCTTTGTCAAAGCCTAAACTTCAACAAAGGTTTATTATATTATTATAATAAATTAGACATTCGAATTAATCTAAAATCTACAGTCTAAAATCTAAATTGCAACTTATATATTTGCTTTAAATTGCTCTAAGAAACGAACATCATTTTCGTAGAACATACGGATATCGCCAATTTGGTATAAAAGCATGGCAATACGCTCTACTCCCATTCCAAATGCAAAACCGTTGTATTCGTCTGGATTAATATCACAGTTTTTCAAAACGTTTGGATCAACCATTCCGCAGCCACCAATTTCTAACCAGCCCGTTCCTTTAGTAATACGGTAATCGGTTTCCGTTTTTAGTCCCCAATAAATATCAATTTCAGCACTTGGCTCTGTAAAAGGGAAATAAGACGGACGAAGACGGATTTTAGATTTTCCGAACATTTCTTTAGTGAAATAAAGTAACGTTTGCTTTAAATCTGCAAAAGAAACATCTTTGTCAATATACAATCCTTCTACCTGATGGAAAATACAGTGTGAACGTGATGAAATAGCTTCATTACGGAAAACACGTCCCGGAGAAATAGTACGAATTGGCGGTTTATGATTTTCCATATAACGCACCTGAACAGATGATGTATGCGTACGCAATAATACATCAGGATTTGTCTGAATGAAAAAGGTATCCTGCATATCTCTTGCCGGATGATATTCCGGAAGGTTTAATGCCGTAAAGTTATGCCAGTCGTCTTCAATTTCCGGACCTTCAGAAACGTTGAATCCAATATTGGCAAAAATATCTATAATCTGATTTTTTACGATAGAAATAGGATGACGAGAACCAATAATAACCGGTTCTGCGGCACGTGTTAAATCGCCAAAAATTCCTTTTGTTTCTTCTTTGCTTTCAAGTTCTTCCTGAATAACTCTTACTTTTTCTTCAGCAACAGCTTTTAAAGTATTTATTACTTGTCCAAAGTCTTTTTTCTGGTCGTTTGGAATATTTTTAAATTCAGTAAAAAGTTCTTTCAATAAACCTTTACTTCCTAAATATTTAATACGGAATTGTTCTAACGATTCTTTATTTTTCTCATTAAAGGCTTTAGCTTCCTCTATATGTTGTTTGATCTTATCTATCATTTTCCTTCGATAATTGAGAGTACAAATTTAGTGTTTTTAGTTTAAAGTACGCAGTCGCAGTCGCAGTTTTCAGTTTTCAGTTCAATCGACTGTAAACTGAGACTGCGACTGTAAACTAAAAACTACTCAATAACGTTTCTTTCTAAAAAATAATTTACAATTGCTTCTTTCATTAAAACAGATTGTTCTCCGGCTTTTAGCGCAGGCAATTGCTCTTTTACTTTGTAATGCGGCCAGCCTTCAGCATCAAAAAAATCAAATTCATAAAACCCATAAGGTTCAAGCAATCTACAAATTGCAATATGCATTAAGTTTAATTTTTCATCTTTTTTGAATTCACGGTGCACTTTTCCGAGTTCCTGAACTCCAATTAGGTAAATTATGGCATCTAAATCTAAATCTTCGCCTTGCGAAAATTGATTTGAAAGTATATCGACGAGCTTTTCCCAGCGCTCTTTTAATTGTGTATCTCTAGACATTTTTATTTATGATTTTAGATTTTAGATTGCTGATTTAAAATCTAAAATCTGCAATCTGAAGTCTTAAATTAGAGCTGCAAAGATACACAGTTCAAATTCAAACACGTTAAAAAAATTAAACACATAGAAACATAGATTTTAAATATTAGATATATCAAGATTAAAAACGTCTGAACCTTTGCAGCTCTGAGCCTTTAAACCTTAAAAAAAACATATATTTGCGCCTTTATTAAACATACCAAAACATGAGTTTTTTTGATATTATCGTTGCCGCACTTTTAGTTTACAGTTTATACAAAGGAATTAAAAACGGTCTTTTTGTAGAAGTTGCTTCTTTTATTTCACTTTTATTGGGAATTTATCTTGCGATTAAATTTTCTTCTTTAATAGCCGGCATGATTTCAAAACATGTTTCATGGAATCCTACTAATATTCAAATTACTGCTTTTATCCTAACTTTTATTCTGGTTGTAATTGGTGTTTATTTCCTTGCTAAAATATTAACCGGAATTGCTGATTTTGCAATGCTGGGCTGGATGAATAAGTTAGGCGGAGGTTTTTTCAGAATCTTAAAAACAATCCTGATCTTAAGTATTTTTATTGCTTTGTTCGAGAAAATCAATTTCAATAATACTTTCGCTAAAAAGGAAACTTTAGATAAATCTATTTTCTATAATCCGGTTAAAAAAGTGGCTGCTTTTGTTTATCCTTCTATTGAAAAATGGTATGAGACTTTTAAAGAAAAACAAGCTGAGAAATCTGAAGAAGAAAAAGATCCTTCTAAAAAAGAATAATATTCTTTGCGCAAAGTAAACCCGACAGGTTTTAAAAACCTGTCGGGTTTGTTAATTAGTGTGTCAGGCTGAGCGAAGTCGAAGCCATTTTATGTTAATCGAGCCTTCGACTTCGCTCAGGATGACAATATTTTTCAAAATAATATTTAGAATTTCACTTCTATACTTTCTCCTTTTTTCAAGATAATATCTTGTTTTTTATCTCCAAAAATTAAAGTTGTTTTCCCTCCTTTTTTCGAAGAAGCAATTACTTTTTCCAGTTTCTTATTATTCCAAATCATTTCTAATTCAAACCCGCCTCTTGCGCAGATTCCTTTTACAGAACCTTGTTCCCAGGCATCTGGTAAGGCCGGAAGTAATCTAATTTCATTTTCATTAGACTGCACTAACATTTCGGCAACGGCTGCGGCTCCACCAAAATTTCCATCAATTTGAAATGGCGGATGCGCGTCGAATAAATTCGGATACGTTCCTCCGCCTCTTCTTGGTTTTTCTGTTTTCCTACCGTCTGGATCAACGTAACGCAATAATTCGCGGAACATTTTATAAGCGCGATTTCCGTCCCAAAGTCTTGCCCAAAGATTAATTCTCCATCCTTTTGACCAGCCCGTAGTTTCATCGCCTTTTATTTCGAGTGTTTTTCTTGAAGCTTCGGCTAAATCTGGAGTTTTTAAAGGCGTAATATGATCGCCCGGAAAAAGTCCGAACAACTGCGATTGATGACGGTGTTTCGGATCATTATCTTCCCAGTCAAAATACCATTCCTGAAGGTTTCCTTTTTTACCAATTTGATACGGATACAGTTTTGAAAGTGCTGTTTCTAATTTTTTTCTGAAATCAGCATCAACATTCAGAACTTTTGAAGCTTTAATGGTTTTATCAAAACATTCGCGAATCATAGCTAAATCGGCAGTTCCACCATATAATGTAGCGCCTACAAAACCATCTGCTAGTTTATATTGATTTTCCGGTGAGGTTGATGGCGATGTAATTAAATTTCCATTTTTATCTGTTACCAGCCAGCCCAAACAAAATTCGGCTGCACCTTTCATCAAAGGATAACCTTCTTTTTTTAAATAAGCTTCATCTTCAGTAAAAATATAATGTTCCCAAATATGTGTGCTTAACCAAGCGCCCGCTATTGGCCAGCAAGCCCACATTGGTTCTTCTTTTCCAAATTGCCCAACAGGATTTGTCATTGCCCAGATATCAGAATTGTGCGCCGCCGCCCAGCCTTCGTTTACACCATAAAAAGTCTTTGCTGTCACTTTTCCGGTTACCGAAAGATTTTTTATAAAACTCAAAAGCGGCAAATGCATTTCTGAAAGATTCGTGTTTTCTGCCAGCCAGTAATTTTCTTCGAGATTAATATTCATCGTATAATTACTGCTCCAAGGCGGATTCAAATACGGATTCCAAATTCCCTGCAAATTCGCCGGAACGCCCAATGTTCTTGAAGAACTTATCAATAAATACCGCCCGTAATTAAAATAGAGAATTTCGAGGTTTTTATCTTCTTTTCCGTCAGCGTAGCGCAGTAAACGTTCGTCTGTTGGTAAATCTGGTGCTGTGGTTTTGCCTAAATCTAACGTTACACGATTGTAGAATTTTTGATAATCGGCAATATGAGATTCTTTTAATTTGTCGAAAGGTTTTGCAAATGCCTTGTTCAGGTTTTGCAATGCAATGTTTACATCATCAGGACCTTCAGTTGCTGGATTTTTGTCAAAACCATTAAAACTTGTGGCTACAGAAACATAAATAATAGCTTCCGTCGCATCTTTTAAAGTTAGTGTTTCTCTCGAACTTGTAATTTTTCCGTCCGTTTTTTTGATTTGGACTAAAGTGGTAAATTTTGTTCCTCTGTCTTTTATCTCCAGATATTTTGGTGAAACAGCATATCCGGCATTTTCATGAATGGGTGCAGAACCTGTCATTACCAAAATATTATTTCTTACTTCAATATTTGACTGTAAAAGACTTTTTAAATTGATATCAAAATTTAAAGCTCCTTTTTGGTCGGCTGCTAATTTGATTACCATAATTTGATCTGGAGCTGAAACAAAATATTCACGTGTATATTTTATTCCGGCCATTTCATAACTTACTTTCGAAATGGCGTTCGAAATATCCAGTTCTCGATGATAATTTACCGCTTTTCCTTTTTCAGCATTGTTGATTTCTAATGTTCCTAAAGGTGCATACGATTCGGAGTTTTTCCCTTGAATTTTCTTGTTTAATTCTTCGGCTAGTTTATAATTTTCGTTTTTTAATGCTTCGCGAATTTCGGGAATGTTTTTATACGCTTCCGGATTCATTTTTGCATTCACAGGTTCTCCCGACCAAAGCGTCGCATCATTCAAATAAATTTTATCTGAATTTGCACCTCCAAAAACCGTTGCACCCATTTTTCCGTTTCCTAAAACCAAACTTTCTTCAAAGAAATCAGCAGGCTTATCGTACCATAAAACATTTTTCGATTGTGCCGAAATGTTTGTGTAGTAAGAGGCGAAAAGTAAAATGAGAAATGTTTTTATGAGGCTTGGATTCATTTTGCTGCGTTTTAAATATTACCGATCAGATGTTCCTACGGAACATTATTGCAATGTTGTTTTTTTGATCAACGGATTTCATCCGTTGCTACCGACGAGTTGTTCCTAACGGAACATTTTTATTTATTTTCATTCAAACAAGTTTCAAAAAACCGTTCAAAAGACTTTTTACTTCTCACTAATTACTATTTACTAATCACTAAGAACTAAAAACTATTTACTCACTTTGTAAACTTCATTCGCCGTAATCATTTCCCAATTATCAGTTCTAAATGGCGATGCCGGGAATTTTTCTTTGTTGAAAAGATTAATTTCGGTATCGTCATCTGCCCAGCCATAATGAACTGCAACGGGATTTTGAACCTGATCGCTTGATACAATTACTTTGTTGTCTTTTATTATCGCTTTCGCGGAATGAAAAACTTTGTCTGCACCTGCAATTTCAAATCCTTTTAGGTTTTCTGAATTATCTGAAGCCGTTAAACCCGAACCAATATTATCGAAAGTCAAAATAATTTGATTTCCTTTTATTTCTTGCGATTTATAAGTTGGTCCACTGTGAACTTGTTTTTTGCCATAAATATTATTTAAAGCAACTGCTGCCAAACGCAATCCAATATCTTGTTTGTTTGTTGGATGAATATCTTTTGCATTTCCAATATCCGTCGTAACCGCCATTCCTGTATTTGGCAGTTTTAAAGTTTCAGACTGTGCTTCGCGAAGTTCTGCCCAACGGCTTCCTGTTTTACTGTTTCCGTTGAACTCATTGAAAGTTGATAATTGAACGAAATAAAAAGGAAAATCACCTTGTTTAAATTTTGTTCGCCAATCTGTAATCATTAACGGAAATGCTTTTTTATACTGCTTCGCTCTCCAAACATTCGCTTCGCCCTGATACCATAAAACGCCTTCAATAGCGTACGGAACCAGCGGATTTACCATGGCATTGTATAACAACGACGGATAACTGTTTGGTGATAATGCTGTTTTTACAGTAATAACTTTGAATTTCCATTTTCCGTCAAGCGGAATATTTTTACTGCCGAGACTTAGTTTCAAATCGGCTGCATCGCCGTAGATTCCACCGCCGCCGCCATTATCTACAATTCTAACCGAAATTACATTTTTTCCTTCTTTCAAAACATTTGATGGGATTTCGTAAACACGTTTTAAATCGTATTGTGAGTTTTTACCAACTTCAATTCCGTTTACGTATGTAATGTCTTCATCATCAATTTTTGAAAGATAAAGTGTTGCTTTGTTTTTTATATCTTCTGCAGAAAGTGTAATCGTTTTTCGCATCCAAACAATTCCGTCTAAATCACCTAAAGGTTGGTTTTCCCATAAACTCGGCGTATTTAATTCGCCCCAAGATGAATCGTTGAAATCAAATTCTTTAAAAGTATTTTCATTATCTGTACTTACCGGAGTTCCCTGAATTTTCTCGACTCTTTCTTTCATTTTTTTGGCGTACAATTTCGAAATAGAATCGACATTTAGCGAAGGAACTTCAGCAATCATAGATTTGAAATCATCACTTTTTTGAAATGCTTCGCGGCTTGTCCAGGTTTCTACATTCGTTCCGCCCCAAGAAGTATTAATGATTCCAATTGGGATTTTTAATTCGGCATATAATTTTCTGGCGAAGTAATATCCAACTGCTGTAAAATTACCAACAGTTTCTTTATTTGCTATTTCCCATTTTCCGGCTTTTAAATCGTCTTTTGGTTTTCCGCTTAAATCTTGTGCAACTCCAAAATGACGAATCATTGGATAATCAGAATTGGCAATTTCTTTTTCGGCATTTATCGTTTTAAAAACCTGAAATTCCATATTCGATTGTCCGCTGCAAATCCAGACTTCACCAACCAAAACATTTTTGATTGTGATTTTATTTTTCCCGATAATAATTAATTCGAAAGGTCCGCCCGCTTTTTCAGAATTTAGATTTAAAGTCCATTTTCCGTTTTTATCGGCAGTTGTTTTTTGAATTTGTTTGTTAAAATGAACCTCTATTTTTTCATTTGCATCGGCAAAACCCCAAAACGGGATTTTTTTATCACGCTGCAATACCATTCCATCAGAAAACAGTAAAGGCATTTTGACATTTGCATTAGCTAAAACATTTATTATCAGAAAAATAAATACAATACATTTTTTCATTTCTTCTAAATTTAAATTGTTTAAACCATATAAGTGATATAAGATAATTTAAGCTCAATGCTGACAAAAAACTTAATTTTACTTATATCACTTATATGGTTTATAAAAACTTTTTTACTGTAATCCTTCTTTTAAAGCGGTTAAGGCCTGAGTATCGAAAACGGAATTATCGCTTCTTTTAAAAATTCCAAAACCATTATTTCCGATGCTTCCTTCGTCCCAATAAAAAGGTAATAATCCATTTGCTTTTGCTGTTTTTACCACCGTTTTTAAATAATACGCTCTCGAAGCTAAATGTAAAGTTAAGGCATCTCCGGTTAAAGTCGTTCTGCGAATGGCTCCAAATTCTCCTAACAAAACCGGAATTCCTTTATCGACAAACTGAGTTTTCATTAATTTGAAATTTTTCTCTAAATCTGCTTCTTCTCCATAAGTTGCATTTCGTTCTGTATCTGTTGTGGAATGATAATTTGCTCCCCAATAATAGAACATTTTTCCCCAGGTTTCATCTTTAGTTAAACCGCCAAAATTCCACGGAGCATAATAATGAACCTCAACCATCATTCTGTTTGCCGCAGAATCTGTTGGCAAAGTAGTCATTAATTTGTTTGTTTTTTCAATATCTGTTGTTGGTCCCTGAACTACTAAAGTACGATAAGCATTTTTTCCTCCGGTTGAACGAACTGCATTAATGAAAGTTTGATGATACGAAGTTAAAACTGCCATTTGTGAGGCATCTTCAACCGCTGGTTCATTGGCACTTGCAAAAAGTAAATGTTCGTCAAATCCGCGTAAATGTGTTGCAATTTGTTCCCAAAAAGCTTTTTGTTTTGCATTGTTTTCGACTTTTTTAGCTTCGGTGATATTATTTTCCAGCCAGCCGCCGTCCCAGTGAATATTCACTACAACATACATATCATTATCAACACAATACTGAACTACTTCTTTTACTCTGTCGAGCCATTCTGTTTTGATTTTTGCTGTTGAAGCATTTTCCAAATATTGGTTCCAAGAACATGGAATTCTTATCGCATTAAATCCGTTTGCTTTTACAGCATCAATCAAAGCTTTGGTAACTTTTGGATTTCCCCAAGCAGTTTCTCCTCCGGTTGCTTCTAATGTATTGCCAATATTCCAGCCTAATTTTATTTTTGCTGCTAATTGTACAGCAGTACTTGACATTCCGGATTGATCTGCCGTAATTGGGTTTGTATTGTAACTCGGATATAAACTCGTAACAACTGCCGCGCCTGCCTGAGTAACTGCAATTTGTACAGATGAAGTTTCGCCTGAATTAATTGTAATTGTTGCCGTTCTTGCTTCGGTACTTGTATTTTCCAGAGCTGTTATTTTAACGGTAATAGTTCCCGAAGTTCCTCCCGCCTGACTTAACTGAAGCCAGTTTGAATTTGGATTACTAATTGTCCATGCTGTAACATTTGTATTTATTTTTACGCTGGCTTCGCTTCCTTTGCTTACAAAATCAATTTTATTAGTGTCGACTGTAAGTGTTTTTGCCGCTGCTTTTTCTCCTTCTTTATCAGAACTGCAAGCCCAAAGACTCAAAAATGAAAAGCATAAAAGCGTACTTAAAAAATAAGTTTTAATTGTATTTTTCATCTTATTTGATTGTTACAGGAATTTCTTTTTTAATATCTCTTGAAGAATTCCCCACTTTTAAAGTGTATTTTCCTGGCTCAACTGTCCATTTTTTGGCAGTAACATCATAATAAGCTAATTCTTTTACCGGAACTTTAATTGTAACTGTTTGCGAAGATCCTGCTTTTACTAAAACTTTTAAGAATCCTTTTAATTCCTGAGCTGCACGTGTAACTTTAGAATCTGATTTTGAAGCGTATAATTGAACTACTTCTTTTCCATCCACTTTTCCTGTGTTTTTTACTTCAACAGAAACTGAGATTGTTTCATTTTGCGCATAATCAGTTTTATCTGCTTTCGCATTTTCAAAACCAAAAGTAGTATATGATAATCCGTAACCAAAAGGATATAAAGGCGCAATATTTTTGGTATCAAACCAACGGTATCCAATTAAAATTCCCTCAGCATAATTTACTGTTTTTCCTCCAGGGAAACTGTTTGTGGCATGCGCCGGAGAATCCATAATCGCTTTAGGCATTGTCCAAGGTAATTTTCCTGACGGATTTACTTTTCCTAATAATACATCGGCTAAAGCATTTCCTCCTTCAGAACCGTTAAACCAAGACCAAACTACAGCTTGCGATTTTTTGCTGATACTTTCAATTTCAAAAGGTGCTCCGGCAACAAAAACTACAATTGTTTTTGGGTTTACAGCCAATACTTTTTGAATTAATTCTTCTTGTCCAAAAGGCAAATGCAGATCTCTACGATCAGAAGCTTCTGTTTCATAATCACGGTTTGAGCCTGCAAAAATGATCGCAACATCAGAATTTTTAGCAGCTTCAACTGCTTCCTGAACTTTTGCCGGATCTAATTGATCAATTGTTACCGGACCGTTTGATGTTATGTTTCCTAGATTTCCTTTATTTTTTTCGTCGTAACGCTCTAAATAACCTTCAGCATAATTGATTTTTATTGAAGATGGAAGCCTGTTTTTTAAACCTTCAAGAGGCGTAATTTCTCTTTTTGTTTTTACTCCCGCACCAAATCCGCCAAGAGCATTTTTCTTTGTGGCATTGTTTCCAATTACAGCGATAGATTTAACTCCGTCTAATTTTAATGGCAATGCGTTGTTTTCATTTTTCAATAAAACAACTGCTTCTGCAGCAATTTTATAAGCGTCTTGGTAATGTGCTTCGGTTGCGATGCTTCCTTTTGCACGTTCGCCGCCGCCCATTGCTTTAACTTGGAATAAAACTCGTAAAATACGTTTTACATGAAGATCAATTTCTTTTTCTGAAACTTCTCCGGATTTAACTGCAGCAATTAATTTATCGGCTAAGAAAAATTCATTGAACGGTTTTGGTGTTCCCATTTCAATATCTAAACCATTTTTCAATGATTTTGCTGTAGAATGGACCGCAGCCCAATCTGAAACCACAATTCCTTTAAATCCCCATTCATCACGTAGGATTTTATTCAGCATATAATCGTTCTCACATAAATATTCTCCTCTAAATTTATTGTAAGCGCCCATTATACTGTATGCTTTTGCTTCTTTTACCGAAGCTTCGAAAGCCGGAAGATAAATTTCGCGAAGTGTACGTTCGTCAATTTGTACATCTACATAATCACGATTGGTTTCCTGATTGTTGGCTGCAAAATGTTTTACACACGCCATTACATCTTTTTCCTGTAAACCTACAATTAAAGGCACGGCGATTTTTTTATTCAAAAACGGATCTTCACTCATGTATTCATAAGTTCTTCCTCCAAGCGGCGTTCTTACCATGTTGATTGCCGGAGAAAGTAACATGTCTTTATCTCTCGCACGTAATTCTTCTCCTAAACTAGTTCCGAAAGTATGCGCCATTTCTGCATTCCAAGTTGCTGCCAGAGCGCCGCCTGCTGGATAATAAGTTGCAAAATCGTTTGTCCATCCTGCCGGAGCCCAATTGTCGCGTGAAATTTCTTCACGAACACCAAGCGGTCCGTCGGCCATTTTTAATTCCGGAATTCCTAAACGTTTTACGCCCGCATTGGCAAACATACTGTTACCGTGAAGCATTCCAACTTTTTCCTCAAGTGTCATTTGAGAAATTAATTTATCTATTTCGGCATCATGTTCTGTACCGATTTCTTTTCCTAAATATTCTTTTTGAGCTGATTCAGCATCTGAATTTTGTACTTCATTTTTGCACGAAACAAACAGCATCACTGCCAGTGCCGCCGAGAAGTATATAAATTTGTTTTTCATTGATTGTGGTTTTTTAGTTTTTAGATTTTATAGTTAGTTTACTGTTTTACAAATCTAAACATATAAACATCATTTTCATTAATTGAAATATCTCTATTGAATGCTCCTTTTGAATCTATTTTTATTTTTTCTGATGAAATCAAACAATCGTTATTTTTTTCTTTAAGCAATTTTACTTGTTCTTTACTCAATTGTTTTGGACTTTTCATTGCCAAGTAATCGGCATAAACATCGTGTGTTTTATAACCGACTTTATAGATTTCCAGATTATATTTTCCTTTTACCAGATTGTCTAATTCGATTTTTACAACTCCTTTTGATTTCGAAGGTAAATCCTGAAGATAATAAGTTTGGTTTAAAACTTTATCGCCCGGATGTGTGTTCGTAAAATCCCAAAACAAAAGTTGTACATCGCCTTTTTCATTTTTAGTTATCCATGAATTTTTATCTGAATTTTGAAGTTCTATTTCTCCTAATTTGTTCATCAAATAATACGAGAAATAGGCAGGCTTTTTAATTCCCTGCGTGTTCAATAATCCGAAACCGCCGTGAAAAGGTGTAAATCTTGGTCCTGCTTCTTCAAAAATATCGGTAAAAACCCAATATGACATGGAGTTTGCAGCATTACCAACTTGTTTTATTTTTTGCAGAATATACGCTGCAGAATGATAACTGTCGTGAATTGGATCTGCCGGAGTATAAGAAGTACTCCATTCTGTATAATGTAATTCCAGATTTGGTTTTGCCGAAGCTGCAATCTGTTTTCTTGAATTTAAAATATCGCCGCTTACGCTGAATTCATCCTGACTCAAAATTGTTCCCGATGTTCCGAATTCATCCAGATATCCATGTTTTACGCCGTAAGTATGTGTTGAAATAAAATCGATTGGAACATTATTCTTTGCACAAAAGTCAATTGTTTCAGGAACCCACGCCGCTCCTGCTGTCGCTGGCCCGCCGACTTTGTACTCTTTATTTACATTTTTTACTGCACGTGCCGCATATTCATATAATTTGAAATAATCGGCTTGTGTTCCTGTCCAGAAACCTGGTGATAAATTAGGTTCGTTCCAAACTTCAAAATACCATGTTTTTACTTCTTCTGCTCCGTATCGTTCTGTAAAATGCTGGGTTAAATTTTGAATTAAATCTTCCCATTTTTTATAATCTTTTGGTGGCGTTACATTTCCTTTCCACCAAAAAATAGTTTCTTTTCCGCTTGCCAATGCATTCGGCATAAAACCTAATTCTACAAAAGGTTTCATTTTTAAGCTTACTATATAATCGAACAAAACATCGACGTATTGATAATTGTATTCAGGATTTCCTTTTTCGTCTTCTCGATAAACGGCCATGTCATCGGTCAATAAACCGTGCATTCGGATGTACTTAAAATCACATTCTTTTTTAACCAATGCTAATTGTTCCTGCCAGTCGGCACGTAAACCTTCGTTTGCTCTTCCGGCGCCGATGCATTCTTTAAACATGGTGTTTAATTTTCCTGCTTCTTTATTGTAATCGATTTTTATGATTCGGTTTTCAGCATTGTTATTTTGTCCAATAATTTGGATTGAATGAATTAAAACCAGTAGTATAAAAATTCTTTTCATATCTGTTCGGAATTACGTTGTGTTAGACGCACTGCTGTGCGTCTCTACGAATTGCGTTTCTACAAATTGTTTGTAATCGTTTTGTTGAGTAAACCCGACAGGTTTTAAAAAACTTGTCGGGTTTGAATATCTGTGTAATTACAATTTTTTAAATCTAATTGCTGTTCCTCCCGCTCCGCCTAATTTTAATTTTAGCGAATCGGAAGCTTTTACGGTTTTCTTCGAAATGGCTACTGCTTCGGGATTGTGTTTTTGGTCTGTTCCTTCGGCATCAGCATAAATTTGTGCTTCGTAAGTTGCGTTTTTATCTAAAAAAGAAAGTGAAATTTCAAGTTCTCTTGGGTTTTCATTTGTTATACTTCCTAAAAACCAGTCGGCACTGTTTCTGTCTTTACGAGCCGTTGTGATGTATTGACCAATTTCTCCGTTTAACACTTTTGTGTCTTCCCAATCTGTTGGAACATCTTTTAGGAATTGTAAAGCTGGTTTCCCTTCATAATTTTCAGGAAGATCAGCCAACATTTGAATTGGAGAATATGTCGTTACATAAATTGCCAATTGTTGCCCAACAGTTCCCTGAATTCTTTTTCCCGGATAACCTTGTTTTACCTCAACATCAAAAATTCCCGGTGTAAAATCCATCGGTCCTGAAAGTAATCTTGTAAACGGAATTATACTTAAATGATTCGGCGGATTTCCTTCGCTCCAAGCGTTGTATTCTTGTCCACGCGCTGCTTCTCTCGAAACCATGTTTGGAAAAGTTCTGCGCTCTCCAGTATCTTTTATGGATTCGTGATATAAAACAGCTAAATCATATTGTGCTGCTTTTTCTAAAATGTATCTGAAATAATTTACTCCAAACTGCCCGAAGTGCATTTGTTTCATATTTAATTTAGAACCTACGTGACCAATTTTTACCGTGTGAATTCCAAGTTTTTTGTATAAGGCAAAACCTTCGTCAACTTGTTTTAAATAATTTATCAGGTTCGAACCTGTTTCGTGATATCCAATTAATTCGATATTCTTTTTCTTTCCGTACTCGACTACTTTTTCTAAATCGAAATTATCGGCGTTTTGGGTGAAACTGAACATGTGCATACGGTTTTCATACCAGCCCGGCGTCCAGCCTTTGTTCCAGCCTTCGATCAACAAATGATGAAAACCTTCTTTTGCTGTAAAATCAATATATTCTTCGGCGTGTTTTGTGGTTGCGCCTTGTTTGTCGCTTTCCCAAAAAGTATATTTCCCAATGTGCATTCCCCACCAAATTCCTAAGTATTTGTATGGCTTAAAATAGCTGTTTGTGTTTTTTAATTTGTTTGGTTCATTCAGGTTTAAAATCAAATAAGACATAATTAAATCTGCTGGTTTTTCTCCAATTTGAATCGTTCTCCAAGATGAAGTGAAGGTATCTTTTACACGAACTTTTACACCGTCTGCCCAAGGAACTAAATCTGTTTTTAATTGTGTTCCTTCATTATTTACCAGAGTTGTACTGGCGTAATCGATCAAATTTGCTTCATGAAAACTCAACGCTAATCCGCTTTTACTTTCGATTGTAAGCGGAGTCAAAACTGTATCTAATTTACTAACCGGAGCAGCTTCAAATAAATATTCGTCACGGTTTTCTCTGTTGGCCGGAATCCACCATGCTTTTCCATCTTCTTTTAAATTAAAAGTCGTTTTTTCATCCATAATGAAAATACTGTCTTTTACATTTTGTTTTGGATATACATATCTGAAAGCAACTCCGTCATCGAAAGCACGAAACTGAATTTCCAGTTTACGTTTGTTTCCTGTTTTTTGCTGTAATTCTACCGAAAGCTGATTGTAATGATTTCTGATGTTTTTCTTTTCTCCCCAAACTTGTTCCCAAGTTTCATCAAAAGTGGAGTTTTTGACATTTTTGATTTCGAAGTTGGTACTAAAATCTTCATTTCCTTTCAATAAAAATCCTAAATCTGATGGTGTAATGACTTCAGTTTTTCCGTGTGAAACGGCATATTTCGGAGCATTTTTTACTAACTCAAATTTGATTTTATTTTGTCCGTTTGGCGAAGCGAGTTCGTACGCATTTTTATTTTTCTGACTGTATCCAATCGAAACTGAAAGTAATAAAGCGGGAAGAATCAGGTGTTTTTTCATGATATTTTTCTTAATTCATTTTTAATAAATCGGGCGTTGGCAAGGCTTTCACCCGATTTAGAAACTCAACAAAAACTTATTTTTAATATTGTTATGTGATTTTTAAACACATAGTGACATAGATTTACTAAACTTATAAAAGGCATTTCATTTGTTTAAACAAACATAGCTGAATTTGAATATTAGCCTTTTCACATCTACCTTATCTCGTAGAGATTTCATATCGGTAGAAAAAAAGAGAAATCCGTTTCCAGTGTCCCGTTAGGGACTATATGTTTTCTAAATTTGTTTAGTCCCTAACGGGACAAAATATAATGCGTAACATTTTTTTCTACCGATATAAAATCCCTAGGGGATAAACACGATCTACATAATTGCATTTATTTCTATGTGTGAAGAAACTAGTTTCTTTTTATTTTCTTTTATTCACAAACAAAAATCTATGTTCCTATGTGTTTAAATATTTTATTTTTTGCCACGAACCGAGCGATAGCGAATAGGCGAAGCAATTACACAAATTATCACAAATTCAATTCGTGGAAATTCGTGCAATTCGTGGCAAACTTTTTATTTTATCCACTCCGTTTTAAAAGTGGTTTTTCCGTTTAATGGGTTTGTTGTTACATCGAAATTGTTTCCGTTTTTGGTTAATTTTATTTCCTGAACTGCAGTGTCATTTGGTAAAAATACTTTGGCTGCCGCCGAAGTTGTTTTGTCGCTTGCATAAACTTTCAGCGTTAATTTACTCCAATCCATATCTTTTGTAGATTGCGCTAAAGCGATGTGAGGCAATGCAGTTCCGTCTTTTACCAAAACTACAATTGGCACTTCTCCGGCTTTAATTTTATGCCACCCAGATTGGTATACTTTTTTAGTTTGATAATCAATCCATGTTCCTTCCGGAAGGTAAACATCTCTTTCTGTTACTTCTTCAAAAAGCGGTGCAACCAAAATACTTGACCCAAATAAATATTCATTGTCTACTAACCAGGCTCCCGGATCATTTGGATATTCTACAAATAAGGCACGCATCATTGGTAAACCTTTTTGAGAACTTTCTTTTGCCTGAGCGTAGATATATGGCATTAATTCGTAACGCATATTATCAGCTTTTCTAAATCCTTCCAAGAAATCTTTACTGTATAACCAAGGTTCGCGCGGAGGCTCTCCATGGCTTCTTACATGTGAAGTAAACATTCCGAATGGTGCCCATCTTCTGTATAAATTCTCTGGAGATTTTGTTGCAAATCCTCCAACATCATGACTCCAAAAACTGAATCCACTTAATCCTAATGAAAGTCCGCCACGTAATTCTGCCGACATTGCTCCGTTAGAAGTTTCGGCATCTCCACCCCAATGTAACGGATAACGCTGAGATCCTGCCCAAGTGCTTCTTGCCCAGATTAAAGTATATCCTTTTTCTTTTTGAGTAATTTCGGCAACAGCTTTATTATATCGTAACGGATATAAATTGTGTTCGTAAAATCCTGTTCTTCCTGAATGGTAAATTCCGTCTGGCGGAGCGGCTTCTCCAAAATCAACTTTGAAAACTGAAACTCCTTCGTCAAATAATTTCTTCAATTTTCCCTGATACCAAGTTACTGTTTCCGGATTTGAGAAATCTAAAACGGCATCTTCATAAGGAAGATTTCCTTTTCTGTCTCTTACAGCTAAGTTTTTGTCCATAATTTCCGGAAACAAAGTATTCTTTGGTGTGAAATATGGTAACTGCCATAAACAAACATGAAAACCATCTTCTTTTAAATCAGACATCATTTTTGTTGCATCTGGGAAACGTGCTTTTGCAAACTCATAATTGTTTCTCCAGTCTACATCAAACCAACCTGTATCAAAGTGAATTACATCGGTTGGGATTTTATATTTGCGTAAATCTTTGGCTACTTCTCTTCCTTCTTTTTCAGAGAAATAAGTAATACGGCTCATCCAGAAACCGAAAGACCAAAGCGGTGGCATTGCTGCTTTTCCGGTTAAATTGGTATATTGATCTAAAACATCTTTTGGCTCTCCAATAAAGAAAAACAAATCAGCTTCGTCATCGCCAATGTACATTTCGTTGGCACTTCCAAAATATTTACCAAAGTCAACGGTTATTGGTGTTGAGTGATGCATGAAAACTCCGTAACCACGACTGCTCATGTAAAACGGAATGGGTTTGTACATCGTTTCATTCTGGATTCCGTTTGCATCATCTGTCCATAAAACAACTTTTTGACCGCGTTTGTCGAATTGCGTGAATGATTCTCCGCAGCCAAATATTTTTTCGTCTGGTTCTAAGCTAAAAGCCGCGCCCATACTTCTTGAATAATCGCTGTTTCTGCGAACGTAAGAGAATGGAAGTGTTGGTGTATACGTGTTTTTAAAATCGGTATCGTGAAGTGTACTTGTCAGCAGTTTTCCGTTTTCATCGTAAATTTTTACGTGCCATGGTTTGGTCAAAATTTCAACTCTTCCATGTTTATTTGTATAACTGTGACCGCCTTCAATTTTAGAATATTTCCATAATTCAGGATGATTTGGCGCAACGCCGTCAACGAGCATTAGAGATTCTTTTTGCGGATGAAATTGCGGTCCCGAAGTGGTTTTTATTCTGATCGTTCTATCAGAAACAAACTGAATTTCGAATGGCAAAACAGGAGATTCTTCATATTCTGTTGTTGGAAATTCGTTTGCTTTTTCTACATCAGGTTTCATCATCATGTTGTTGAAAGCCTGACGCGTTTTGTAATTGTATCTCAAATATTTTATGGTTCCTTTTCCCGTTGCCGGATCGAAAGAAGCTAGTTCATCGGCAAAATAAAAAGTGTTCAGATAGTTCTGAAAATCTTTGCTGATGTCTATTGGGGCGTTTAATACATCCGCATTTTGGATTTGTGCCGATGCTTTTGGCGTAAGCAGCAATCCAAACATACAGATTGAAAACAAAGTGGTTAGTTGTGTGTTTTTCATTGGTAATATTCTAGATGTTAGTTCTCCTGCAAGGTTTTCAAAACCTTGTAGGTTTGTATTTTTTCTTCTATTTAAAATCTCATTTTATTCATCCTGCAAGGTTTTTCAAACCTTGTAGGTTTTGTGTAGACTTATCTAAAACTTAATTATACCTACAAGGTTTTGGAAACCTTGCAGGAATGTTGACGTTGTATTATTATTCTGTTGTGATTACTATTGTTGCGGGTTTTAATCCTTTTGCTTTTGCGGTTAATTCCACTCTTCCTGTTTTATCTCCAGATTGTACAATAACCAGACATTTTCCAGCCAAAGCAGTATGTTTATTTCCTTTATACGATTCGTGACTTACGGGATCTCCGCTGCAAACGCCTACAATTTTTCCATTTCCTGTTAATGAGAAATTGATTTCGTTATTGGCATTTGGAACCAAAGTTTCTTTATCGTCTAAAATATCAACGGTTACAAATGACAAATCATTTTTGTCGGCTTTAATGGTACTTCTGTCTGCGGTTAGTTTTAATTGCGAAGGATTTCCGGCTGTTTTGATTTCTTTTTCTAAAACTGTTTTTCCGTTTTTACGAGAAATGGCTTTTAGTGTTCCGGCCTGAAAAGGAATTCTCCACATTACGTGTAAATCGTCTCCTTTTTTGCTTCTTTTTCCAACTGATTTTCCGTTTACGAAAAGTTCCACTTCATCAGCATTATTATAGTATGCCCAAACGTCGACAGTTTGTCCGGCTTTCCAGTTCCAATGTGGAAAAACGTGAAGCACGGTTTTGTTTGTCCATTCGCTTTGGTACATATAATAAACGTCTTTTGGGAAACCGGCTAAATCTACAATTCCGAAATACGAACTTACTGATGGCCATTCGTATGGAGTTGGTTCTCCGATATAATCGAAACCTGTCCAAATGTACATTCCCGAAAGGAAATCGTGTTTTTTAATGACTTTCCAGGTTGCTTCGTGCGTTGAACCCCAAGGTGCCTGAACCTGATCGTAAGCTGAAACAGTGTTTCCGGGATTTCCTTCTGTAAATTTAAGATCCCATCTTACGGGCCATTTCTTTATAGTATCTGAAACGGTATCATAATAACCTCGTGTTTCTAAACCTGAAGTTGTTTCGGTTGCTATGAAAGGTTTGTCTGGAAAATTCTTTTGATGATATTCATAGGTTTGATGCGCATAATTATATCCGATTAAATCTAAAATACCAGATTTTGCAATAGCATTAAACTGAACATTCTTTTTTTCGAATTGTAATGTTACAGCATCAATATTCATATTTACCGGCGGGTTCATTGCTGCTGTAAGTGGGCGGGTTTTATCGTTTATACGAACGATTTCTGCCAATTCTTTGGCAATTTCAACACCTGTTTCATTCCATTGTTCCGGAATTTCGTTTCCAATACTCCATATAAAAATACTTGGGTGATTTCGGTCACGGCGTAATTGATCTGCTAAATCTTGTCTATGCCATTTGTCCCAATCATTTGCATAATCGTATTTGGTTTTGTTTTGTTTCCACATGTCAAAAGCTTCATCCATGACAATGAAACCCATTTTATCACATAGATCTAAAAGTTCCGGAGCGGGCGGATTATGAGACGTTCTAATTCCGTTTACGCCCATTTCTTTCAGAATTTCTAACTGACGTTCGATAGCGCGCGTGTTGATTGCAGAACCCAGCGGACCTAAATCGTGATGCATACAGACTCCTTTTATTTTGACTTGTTTTCCGTTTAAAATAAAACCTTTGTTCAAGTCAAATTTAAAATCCCTGATTCCGAAATTCGTTTTGTATTGATCAACAATTTTATCATCAACCAAAATCTCCGTAATAGCTGTATACAATTCTGGTTTTTCAACTGACCATAAAACTGGCGATTCTACTTCTGCTTTTACATTTAGCAATGTGCCGCTTTTTGGAGTAAGCGTTATATATGTAGTGGAGCCTGAGGTAACTTTTTTATCTTCCTTATAAATGGTAGTTACTAATGTTAACTTTTTTGATTCTAAATGATCGTTCTGAATTCTAGTTTCAATATTTACAGAAGCTTTTTCGGCAGTAACTTTTGGAGTTGTAACATAAGTTCCCCAATGTTCAACGTGTAATTTATCTGTGGTTTCTAACCAGACATTTCTAAAAATTCCTGATCCTGAATACCAGCGTGAATTTGGTTGTTTTGAATTGTCAACCTTTACAATTATTTCGTTGGTTTTTTCTCCGTAATTTAAGTATGGTGAAAGTTCATATTGAAAGCCAATATATCCGTTTGGACGTTTTCCTAAATAATGTCCGTTTATCCAGACTTCACTGTTTTTATAAACGCCATCGAAGGTTATTGATATTATTTTATTTATATCTTCTTTTGCTATTTTAAAAGTTTTTTTATACCAACCTAAGCCTCCATTTAGTGATCCACCCCCATATCCAGCTGAGCTTTTCTCATCAAATTTGCCTTCGATGCTCCAATCATGCGGAAGATCTAAGGTTCTCCATTTGGTTGAAGTTCCAATGGTATCTTTATTTGTTAAACTATCATTTAAATGAAAACTCCAGTCTGCATTAAAAGAGATTTTTCGGTTTGAAAAAGTATTTTCTTTACTGCAGGAACTTAATAAAAACATCGCAGAAAAAATCAAAACTGAAAGTCTGCTCAGATATTTAAATGTGGTTTTCATAGATAGTCGTTTTTGTGGTTTGTATAACAAATATAAACATACCGATAGGTGTCTGTATCGATCCCCTACCGGTAGTTTTCTTTTTTATAATGTATTATGGTTTAGGCTTGTAATGAAAAACGATTAAACAAACGCCTTCTCCGGTTCTGCTTTGGTTACGAATAACAGCCAGACGCAATGAATTATCTTTAAGTTCAACCACTTTTACACTGTACCAAATAGCACAATCTGCATAATAATCTCCACCATACAGCATTTCTACGCCTCCATTAAAAATTAATTTATTATTGGCGATTTCAAAACTATAAGTTCCTTTTTTGGTTGTCTGCACATTACTGCTAATTGCTGTTTGTTTTACGGTAGTATTATAACCTCCGTTCAAATCAAAATACATTTCTCCCCAGTCTTTGCTTGGCATGATCCATGAGTTACTTGCATAATCCGGAAACCAGTTCCAGTTGTCTCCAGATGCGGCAGGATAGTCTAAACCTGCCCAGCCAACCGGATCAATAAAATCCAGAACCCAAGTTTTACCTGCTACGCCATTAGTCAGCATGGCCCATTTTGGATCGCTGAAATACGTTTCGTCATTTTCTTCCACATTTACTTCTACCGGGGCTGCATCTACAGAACCTCCTCTTGTATAAGCCGTAAAATAAACGGTATATTTTCCAGCAAAAGGAAATGTAATTTGATCCTCGCCTTTATTAGAATGCCCTAATTCATTACCATTTCCGTCTACATATCTCCAATATGGAATTACTTCCGGATCTTGATTTTTTAAGATTACTATATTCTTATTTGCAGCATTTTGTGTTACCGAAAACTTAAGTGTTGACGATGTTAAAGTCACTGCTGGCAAACTCTCGCGATCTTCTACCGGCTCGCATGAAAACAGTAGTGAGCTTAGTGTTATTGCAGCTATTAAAATATATAATATACGTTTCATAATAGTTTGTTTTTAGTTAATTACCAACCTGGATTTTGTGAAATAGTACCGTTAGAAAGAACTATTTGAGATTGCGGTAATGGAAACCAGCCTTGCGTTTCTGTTCTAAATGTTACATTAAATTGAGAATCAACGTTTGCATTATCAATTTCAGCTTTAGCTACAGCAACTCCTTGTCTGATTAAATCGAAATAACGTAATCCTTCCAGAGCTAATTCTAATTGGCGCTCTTTCATGATTGCAGCTTTATTAAAATTAGCCACTGTTAATCTGTGATTTGTATCTTTAAAAGCTCTGTCACGAACCCTGTTTATATCTGCCAATGCCAAAGCACTGTTAGTTTCTAAATTTAATTCGGCAGCCATTAACAATACATCCGAAAAACGAATAACAGCAAAATCCTGATAGTTGTCAATTTGGAAATTTCCTCCGTTTGCTTCTACAATACTTACTCCTGCATCATTGTTAATTGGGCAGTATTTTTTCCAGGAATATCCTGTGTATTGACGCTGCTCTCTTGCTACCGGATCAAAATTTAAAGGATTTCCTTTATAGCTTTCATTTTTATAATCAATGATTGTTGCATCTCTGCGGGTATCTCCCGGTTCGTAAGCATTATACAATTTAGGCGTAACAGTTGCGCCGCCCCATCCTGTTGCATAAGGACCAATTGCGCCGCCTCGAGGTGCGATATCAACCTGAAAACGATTTCCTTCATTCAAATTCCAGTCTCCTTTTCCTGAACCATTAAAGCGAACAGCCCAAACCATTTCTGTATTATCTTCTCCGGCAAATTTGTCGAAAGATGCTGCTAACCAAAGATTAGCAAAATCAGCAACTAATCCATGTCCGCTGTTATTGACTACATCATTAATATAAGTAACGGCTTGTGCTTTAGTTATAACTCCTGCCAAGTCCGTTTTTTTATAATAATCAGTGTAGAATAAAAATGTTCTTGCCAAATAAGCTTCTGCTGCCCATTTTGTAATGCGTCCATAATTGGCATTTCCTGCCTGAGAATAATTATCATTGTTTAAATTATCTGAAGCGAATTTTAAATCATTTGCGATCAAAGCGTATGTTACCTCAGCCGGTTGTCTCGGCAATAAAAATTCGCTTGCCTTAATAGTATGGTCTAATGGCACAATATCTCCAAACATTTTAGCTGCCATAAAGTGGAAATGTGCTCTTAAAAAACGAGCTTCTGCTTCGTATCTTGTTTTTAGAGCTGTATCAGATCCCCAGTTTACTCTATCCAGATTTTCTAATAAAATGTTGGCTCTGTAAATTCCTAAATAGGCATATTTCCATACATCAGCATTCATTTCTTTATTCGAAACAAATAAAAATCTGTCCCATTCTATATCTGTCTGCGCATCGGCAATACCGTATCCTCCAAAACAATCGTCCGAAGCCTGTTCACTAATCAATAAAGGCCCGCCGTAAGCTTCACGCTGTAATACATCATAAACAGCAATCAATCCTGAATAGGCATCAGCTGGTGTTCTATAAAAATTCTCTTCAACTTTGGTTGTAGAAGGCTCCGTATCTAGAAAATCATTTGAACAAGCTCCTAAAACGAACAAGCTTGAGACAGCTAATAATTTTATATATTTTTTCATCGTTTTCATAATTTAAAAGTTAACATTTAGACCCATCATGTACGTACGAGGCTGTGGGTAATATCCAACATCAATTCCTTTTGCCCACGGTTGTGTTAAGTTACCGTTGCTGTCTCTTGCAGTATTCCCAAATCCAATTTCAGGATCCATTCCTTTATATTTGGTAAAAGTGAATAAGTTATTAGCCGCAACATACAATCTGAATTTGCTGAAGAAGTTCAACTTGTTTGTCAATTTTGTTAAATCACAACCAAAAGTTGCATTCTTAATTCTGAAGAAATCAGCATTTTGAACATATAAATCAGAAAACTTAGTGTAATTTCCATTTGAATCTGTTCCATAAGTAACTCTTGGAACTCTGTTAGAACTTCCTTCTGTAGTCCATCTGTTTAAAACATCTGTAGTATAGTTTGTGTAACCGCGTGTTGGATCATGAATTCCAAAAACATTTTGATTTCCTGCAACTCCATAAGTATTAACCGTTAAGTCAAATGCTTTGTATGATAAGTCAAAATTTAAACCGTAAGTAAAATCAGGGTTTGGATCTCCAACTTTCGTTTTATCATTGGCATCGATTTTTCCATCTCCATTTAAATCTACAAAACGAACATCTCCAGGCGCTGCACCCGGTTGTGCGCTTGCTGCAACTTCTGCCGCATTCTGAAAAATTCCAGCTGTTTTTAATCCGTAGAAATAACCTATTGGCTGTCCAACCTCAACACGGTTCAACTCATCTGTTCCCTGAAATAATAAATTTGGATCTCCGTGAATAATACCTTCGCTGTTTGCAACTCTAAGTACTTTGTTTTCATTGTGCGAAAGATTGGCGTTTACAGCAAAATTCCAATTTTCATTAAACTTAGTATGATAGGCTAAAGCAATTTCAAATCCTTTATTTTGAATATCTCCTCCATTAATATAAGGAGCTGTAGCACCTGCGTAAACTGGAATCGATGCTAAAACCAGCCAGTCTTTTGTTTTTTTATCGTAGTAGTCAAATGTTAATGAGAAGTTTTTAAACAAAACAGCATCAAATCCAAGATCTAATTGCTCTGACGTTTCCCATTTTAAGTCAGGATTTGAAAGCTGATCCGGGCTTGCACCTGTTTGTAACGTTTCTGTTCCTGTTCCAAAATGATAGTTTTTATTGTAGGAACTAATAGTTGACATATAAGAAAAAGCAGGAATCTGATCGTTACCATTTTGTCCCCAGCTTGCTCTGATTTTCAATGAATTTAAAACTTTATTTTCCTGGAAGAAAGCTTCTTTATCAACATTCCAACCTGCAGAAACTGATGGGAAATATCCATATCTGTTTGAAGCTGCAAAGTTTGATGAACCGTCTCTTCTTAAAGTTGCTGTAAATAAATATCGGTTATTGAAATCATACAATAAACGTCCAAAATAAGACTGAATTCCGTAATCTCCACGATTTCCTTTTACTGTATTTGATGTCTGGTCTGTAGCATTACTCAAATAAGCATGAGCAAAATCATCAAAAGTTAAGTTTTTACCCGTTGCTTCCATGAAATCTGACGTATTTTTTTTGGCAGAAGTACCAACCAATACATCAAAATTGTGAACTCCGTTTAAAGTTCCTTTGTATTGAACCGTGTTTTCAAAAATCCATCCTAAAGATTTAGTTGCGTTTTGAGTAACGCTCGAAACCGTATTATTATCATTTGAAGAAAGAGAATAAACCGGTTTGAAAGAACGGTAATTGCTATCTGTCATATCAACACCAAAACTTGTTCTGTACGTAAAATTCTTAAAGAATTTTAATTCTGCAAAAATGTTTCCTACGTAACGGTTTGATTTTGTTTCGTTGAAATTATTATAATACAATGATCCAAGCGGATTGCTGATATCTGCTGAAATAGAAGAATGAGCAAAACCTCCATTGGCATCATAAGCGGCATCAATTGGCGCTGCATTCAAAAAGCTTCTGATGGCATTACTGTAAATTCCCTGATCTGCAACTCCTGAACTTTTAATATTGGCAAAAGAGAAGTTTTCTCCAATTTTCAAATAATTTTCAATTACTTCTGAAGTTGAATTTACATTGAATGTAATACGATCATATTGCGATTGATTTGTCGAACCGCCAATCATGCCTTCTTGCCCGTAATAAGACAATCCGGTTGCAATTGTAGATTTTTTATCACCTCCGCTAATAGTAAGTGAGTGGTTTTGTTTTATTGCACCTTCGTTAAACAAATCGTCCTGCCAGTCATGATTTGGAAACGCAGCGATTTGTGCCTGCGTATATAATGGTGTTAAACCAGAATTTACACGCGCTTCATTCATAATAGTTGTATATTCCTGTGTATTTAACAAATCTAGTTTTTTAGCTACTTGCTGAAAACCTGTATAAGAATTAAAAGACACATTCATTTTACCATCTTTTCCTTTTTTTGTTGTTACCAAAATAACCCCATTTGCCGCTCTGGCTCCGTAGATAGATCCTGCAGAAGCATCTTTTAGAACGTCAACCCTTTCTATAGAAGAAGGATCAAGATATCCAATTCCGTTATCTACAACAACCCCATCAACTACATAAAGAGGTGTATTATTTCCTGCTGTTCCAACTCCACGAATGTTTACTGCCATTCCCGCTCCCGGCTGCCCAGAAGTTGAAGTGACATTTACACCCGCAGCCTGACCTTGCAAAGCATTTGTAACATCTAGGGTTGCTACCTGCTGAATGTCTTTTCCTGAAACTAATGAAGTTGCGGCAGTATTGACCTTTTTCTTTTGTGTACCGTACCCGATAACTACAATTTCTTTCAGTTCTGCAGTTTCTTCCTGCATGGTAACATTGATAGTTTTTTGAGTTCCTACTGTTACTTTCTGAGTTTTAAATCCAATAAAAGTAAAAACAAGAACGTCTCCTGCTTTTGCCTCTATTTTATAATTTCCATCAAAATCGGTTGCGGCACCAATTTTAGTTCCCTCTACAGAGACAGATGCTCCGGGAACGCCCATTCCGTCAACAGCCGATGTTACAATTCCATTCACAGATCGGGATTGTGCCTGAGCAAAAGCCGACTGCATCATAAATAAGCTAAACAACAGCATCGTGCAAAACGAGAGCATTGTTGTTTTAATACAATATTTGCTTTTCATAGTAAATAAGAGTTGGTTTAAATTAAGTTAGTTACGTTTATTGTGATCAAAGTGTAAGTTCTTTTTCTCTATAATTTACCTTCTCCTTCTAATTCAAAAGTTAGTTTTTTAAAACTTATAGTCATTTTGAATTTATCTTATGGTAAATTTGACTACAAGTGTAAAACTTTTTTTCTATTTTAGCAAAATATTAAGGTTATTTTTTTTCTATTCTGATTTATGGGGATTCATTTTTGTCAATCCGATAAGATTAAAGATTAAAACGAAATAAAAAACATCAAAAAAATAACGCTATAGCGTTTTGACAATCAATCATTTAAAAGATTTTTATTTGTAATTTAATTTTTCATCGTAATTTCAATCAGCTGATTATCAATTTTTTGATCTGTTAAAAAAATATTAAGTAATCAAAAAAGACAGTTATGCATTTTATTTGTTTAATTTGTCAAAATTTATTTCGCATATGGATAAAAAAGTAGATGCCGACTCTGTTGCAAAAAGCGAACAAAATGCAATGAATGCAATCACAATTGACTGCGTTGTTTTTGGTTTTGATGAAGGAAGTCTGGAAGTACTTTTAGTCCAGCACGCAGAAGGTATCAGTAAAGGAAAATGGGGTTTACCCGGTGGATGGATTTATAAAAAAGAAAGTACGGATGATGCTGCACATCGTTTATTAAACGAACTTACTGGTTTGGATAATATTTATCTGGAGCAGTTAAAGGCTTTTGGAGATCCGGATCGTTTCCCGCTTCGCCGTGTTATTACTATTGGTTACTATGCGCTTGTAAAAAGAGAAGATTATAATATTAAAGCAGGTTTTACAGCTTCTGATGCTAAATGGTATAAAATCAACAGTATTCCTGATTTGATTTACGATCACAACGAAATTTTATCTTATAGTATACAAAATCTTCGTAACCGCGTTCGTCAGGCGCCTATTGGATTTAATCTTTTGCCGGAAAAATTTACTTTGCTGCAGTTGATGCATCTTTATGAAGAAATCCTGGGAATTGAAATGGATAAATCTAATTTCCGCCGAAAAATTCTGCATATGAAATTATTAGTTGCTTTAGACGAAAAACAACAGGATGTTTCACACAGGGCTGCAAAATTGTATAAGTTTGATCCTGATATTTACAAAAAACTGACTGAAAAAGGTTTCAATTTTGAATTTTAAAAAACAAGCATAAAGGCTAAATGGCAACAGTATCTTCTACAAAAACTTCTAAAACCGAAAGCAAATCTGCTTTAAATAATGCGACAGCAATTGACGGAATTTCAATTGACTGTGTCATTTTTGGTTTTAAAAAAGAAAGTCTTGAAGTGCTATTGGTTCAGCATGCCGGCGGAGAAAGTGAAGGAAGCTGGGGCGTATTAGGAGGCTGGCTGAAAAGGGAAGAAAGTGCCGATGATGCTGCACAGCGAATTTTATATGAACTTACGAGTCTGGATAATATTTATCTGGAGCAGTTAAAAGCTTTTACAAATCCGGGTCGTGTTCACGATCGCCGCATTGTAACTATTGGTTATTATACACTTGTAAATCAAGAAGATTATAATGTTAGGGCAAGTATAGCGGTTCGTGAAGCAAAATGGTGTAAGATTAATGAGGTTCCCAATTTAATTTTTGACCATAATGAGATTTTAAATTTCAGTTTACTGCAGCTTCGAAACCGCGTGCGTCAGGCGCCAATTGGTTTTAATCTTTTGCCCGAAAAATTTACTTTACTGCAATTAATGCATCTTTATGAAGAAATACTGGGAATTGAATTGGACAAATCTAATTTCCGCCGAAAAATTCTGCATATGAAGCTGCTTTTGGCACTCGATGAAAAGCAGCAGGATGTTTCGCACAGAGCTGCAAAACTCTATAAATTTGATGCCGAAATCTACAAGAAACTGACTGAAAAAGGATTCAATTTTGAGTTTTAATTAAAAAATTGAATTCTACGATTTAACTATCCATCGTACATCATTCCAGAATCCAAAACTTTGCGCTATCTTTGCCCCTTAATAAGATGCTATGAAACAATTGTTATAGCGCAATTTGCATCCAAAAAAACACTTAAAATCGATTAGAGAACTGATATATTAAAATGAAGAAGATACGTAACTTTTGCATTATTGCACACATTGACCACGGTAAAAGTACACTGGCAGACCGATTATTGGGCGCTACTCAAACTGTTACAGCTCGTGAGGAAAAAGCACAATTGCTTGACAACATGGACTTGGAGCGCGAGCGCGGTATTACCATTAAAAGTCACGCCATACAAATGGAATATACTTATAAAGGTGAAGAATATATCTTAAACTTAATCGATACTCCGGGGCATGTTGACTTTTCATACGAAGTTTCAAGATCGATTGCTGCCTGCGAAGGTGCGCTTTTGATTGTTGATGCGGCACAAAGTATTCAGGCGCAGACTATTTCTAACTTGTATTTGGCTTTAGAAAATGATTTGGAAATTATTCCGGTTTTAAATAAAGTTGATTTACCAAGTGCTAATCCAGAAGAAGTAAGCGACGATATTATCGATTTATTAGGATGTAAATTAGAAGATATTATTCATGCTTCCGGAAAAACCGGTTTTGGTGTTGAAAATATTTTAGCAGCAATTATCGAAAAAATTCCTGCTCCAAAAGGAAATCCTGATGAACCATTACAAGCTTTGATTTTTGACTCGGTTTACAATCCGTTTCGTGGAATCGAAGTAATCTTTAGAGTTGTAAACGGTGAAATTAAAAAAGGTCAGAAAATTAAATTCATGGCTACGGACAATGAATATTTTGCTGATGAAATTGGAACTTTAAAATTAAATCAAGTTCCTAAAAGCGTAGTTTCTGCCGGAGATGTTGGTTATTTGATTTCTGGAATTAAGGAAGCGCGCGAAGTAAAAGTTGGTGATACAATTACGGATGCAAAAGTTCCGACTACGAATATGATTACTGGTTTTGAGGACGTAAAACCAATGGTATTTGCCGGAATTTATCCTGTTGATACTGAAGATTACGAAGATTTACGTTCTTCGATGGAGAAATTACAATTGAATGATGCTTCGTTAGTATTTACTCCTGAGAGTTCTGCAGCGTTAGGGTTTGGTTTCCGTTGTGGATTCTTAGGAATGCTTCACATGGAAATTATCCAGGAACGTTTAGAGCGTGAGTTCGATATGACTGTAATTACTACAGTTCCTAACGTTTCGTATTTGGCTTACACTAAAAAAGAGCCTGAAAAAGCATTAATTGTAAACAATCCTTCTGATTTGCCGGAACCTTCAAAACTGGACAGAGTTGAAGAGCCATATATTAAAGCTACAATTATTACAAAATCTGATTTTGTTGGAAACGTAATGAGTTTATGTATCGAAAAACGTGGTTTAATTACAAACCAAACGTATTTAACGACTGAAAGAGTTGAATTGAATTTTGACATGCCTTTGGCCGAAATTGTATTCGATTTTTACGATCGTTTAAAAACAGTTTCTAAAGGTTATGCTTCTTTTGATTACTCTCCTATCGGAATGAGAACTTCGAAATTAGTAAAACTTGACGTTCTTTTAAATGCTCAAACGGTTGATGCGCTTTCTGCATTGATTCACGAAGATAACGCATATAACATCGGTAAAAAAATGACCGAGAAATTACGTGAATTAATCCCAAGACAGCAATTCGACATTCCGATTCAGGCTGCAATTGGTGCTAAAATTATCGCTCGTGAAACGATAAAAGCACTTCGTAAAGACGTTACCGCAAAATGTTACGGTGGAGATATTTCGCGTAAGCGTAAACTTCTTGAAAAACAGAAAAAAGGTAAAAAACGTATGCGTCAGGTAGGAAACGTTGAGATTCCGCAAGAGGCGTTTATGGCTGTTTTGAAATTGAACGATTAGATTTTTTTTTATTTTTAGAAGAAAGAATAAAGAGAATAGAATATAGATTTAACCCGATGACTGACGTTATCGGGTTTTTGTTTTTTTTGGAGTTGTGGATTTTGATTGTGTAGATGTAAAGCTAATTATTTCTTTGTTGATCTACTGGATCTAGACGCACTGCTGTGCGTCTCTACGGATATACTTTGTGAAAAATATATTTCTACTACGTCTAATTTTCCCGTACAGAATTGTAGAGACGCACAGCAGTGCGTCTACGCAAAGTATGTCGACAACAGCAAAAACCAAAAGAAATAAAACATGGATTTACTGGACGTAGACGCACTGCTGTGCGCCTCTACGGATATACTTTGTAAAAATATATTTCTACTATGTCTATTTCCCCACACAAAATTGGGTAGAGACGCACAGCAGTGCGTCTACGCAAATTATATCGACAACAGCAAAAACCAAACGGAATAAAATATGGATTTACTGGACGTAGACGCACTGCTGTGCGTCTCTACAGATGTACATTATGAAATATTTCTAACCTGCCTATTTACGACACAGAATTGTAGAGACGCACAGCAGTGCGTCTACGCAAAGTATGTCGACAACAGCAAAAACCAAAGGGAATAAAATATGGATTTACTGGGCGTAGACGCACTACTGTGCGTCTCTACAGATATAAATTATGGATAATTTAACCAATTAATCTGTCCTAATTTGAGACAGGTTTTTTATTTCTTTAAACTCTGAACCTTTGTATCTTTGAACTTTGTAACTTTTCAAAAAACCTAAACCTCCAAAAAAATGCTCGACGAAAGCCCAAAACGATTTGACCGAATTGTTGCCATCCTGATTCAATTACAATCTAAAAAAATTGTAAAAGCTCAGGAATTGGCAGATCGTTTTGATTGCAGTCTGCGAACAATTTATCGGGATATTCGAACTCTTGAAGCTTCTGGCGTTCCTATTTACAGCGAAGCCGGAGTTGGTTATGCTTTGATGGAAGGTTACCGACTTCCGCCTGTAATGTTTACGCGCGAAGAAGTAAGCAGTTTTATCGCTGCTGAAAAACTGATGCAGAAATTTACTGATCCATCTTTAGGAAATCATTATGCATCGGCGATGTACAAATTGAAATCGGTTTTGCGAAGTACTGATAAAGATTGGGTTTCAAACATAGAATCACGAGTTGTAATGAGCACGGCGGAGCCAATGTTCAATAATAATTCACCTAATACTTTATCGCTGCTTTTTGAAGGTATTGCAGAGAAAAAGCAGATTTTACTTTTGTACAAAACGTTTGATGCTGATGAAACTACACAAAGAAACATAGAACCTGTGGGCGTTTTTCACGATAATAACAATTGGTATTTTTTAGGATATTGCCATTTGCGACAAGATTATCGTCAGTTTAGAACAGATAGAATTCAGGGTATTAAAAAAACAGATTGTGATTTTACAATCGAACACGATGCTTTAGAAACTTATTTAAATAAAACAGAAACTTGCCCAACAACAAAAGTCCGCATTTTAATTGAGAAGAAAATTGCAAGATATTTGTCAACCGAGAAAAAATATCACGGTTTTATTTCTGAAAAAGAAATCGACGACAAAATAGAAATGACGTTTATGTGCCGCGATATTGACAGTGGTTTTCCGCGTTGGTTTTTAATGTTTGGAGATCATGCTGAAATTCTTGAACCGCAAATTTTAAAAAAACGAACTTTAGAATTACTGGAAATTAACAGACAAAGACTTTTATAAAAAAACTCCCGAGAGATTATCTTTCGGGAGTTTTTTATTTTATTTCTGTTTTACAACATTATAAAAATTATAATCTGTATTTGAGGCGTCGGTAATTCCGATGTTTCGTCCCATTGTTACAATCTGGCCTCGGTGATAAGTACCGTGATTAATAACCTGAATTAAATAATCGGCAATTGGCTGTTCACATTCAAACCATGGATTAACGATTTTAACTTCTTTAAGTAAATCTTCTTCTGACAATGAATTAATAAGATGTTTCAATTTTGTCGATGAATTTAATAAGCCTGCAAAGATTTCTTCTTTAGACAATTCGGTTTCCGGTTTCTTTGCTGACATATCGGTTTCAGCAATAATAGAAAACCAATATTCCTCAGTAGACCAAATATGATCGAGTGTTTTTACAATTGTTGAAAAACTTGAAGGTACTTCTGCATAGAGCAATTCATCAGATTTCGGCGAAAGCCAATTTATAAATTGCTGGTTTACCCATAAATTATAATCTGCATAATTGGTCATTATCTTTTTTAAACTCATAGCCATTAATTTTAGATTTATTCAATAAAGTTACAATTTTATCAGATTATCTTTCCCAAAAAAATGGCGGTTCGATATTTAAAGCTCTTAAATATACATAAGCCTGTCCACGGTGATGAACTTCATTATCAATAAAATATAAAATATTCTGAATAACAGGAAATTCATATTGGCCAAAAAGATTAAAAGTTTCGCTGAAATCTTCAATAGACAATTGTTCCCAATATTTATTGATTTCTGCTGTAGCTTCATCCCATTTTTCAAGATACTGCGCTTTAAAAATCAATTTTTCTGCTCCTTCTGAGAACGGTGCGGTTTCTTTAGTTACAATTCCTTTCAAACCTGGAACCGCAATTGCTAAAAGTTCATCAACTAATTTTGCAAAAGGACGCATTCCGCCAATTGAAAATTCGAAGAAATCTTTCTCTGGAAAAATTTCAATTAAACGACGTGTAAGGGCGCGGTGACCTTGCCAGTGTTTCAATAAATCTTCTGAAGTAATTACTTGTGCTTCTAATGTTTTCATGATTTTAAAGTTTTTAAATTTCTATACATCAAAAGTAAAATGGGCTGGTGACAACAGTTTGTCAGCAGGAAAAAAATAATTTAAAATATTTTTTTCCTGCTGTTGAAACGCACGATAGAGGCGCATTGTATAATTGTAGAGATGTATGGTAGAGACGCACAGCAGTGCGTCTCCCGCAACGTAACCCCAATTTATTTAAAAAAACAAAAGTGATAAATTAGATATATGGAGCAAATTGTGGTTACTGGATCTTAGACGCACTGCTGTGCGTCTCTACAATACATTTGTACCAAATAAACATGCTAGAAAAAAACTTAGCGTCTTAGAATTTCAGTCCCGATAGCTATCGGGATAGCATCTTTAAAAAAAACCTTTGTACCTTTGCCCCTTACAAACTTTGGAACTCAAAAAAAATGATCGAAGATAAAAATCCGCAGCGTACCAGTTTAGCACAATTAGGCGAGTTTGGCTTAATTGACCACTTAACCCGAAATTTTGATGTTACACAAGAATCTACTTTAAAAAGTATTGGCGATGATGCCGCAGTTCTTGATTTTGCAGCTAAAAAAGCCGTTATTTCTACAGATTTACTAATCGAAGGCGTACATTTTGATTTGGCTTATATGCCGTTGAAACATTTGGGTTATAAATCAGTTGTAGTAAACCTATCTGATATTTGCGCCATGAATGCGAAACCAACTCAAATTACGGTTTCTGTTGCTGTTTCTAACCGTTTTCCGTTAGAAGCATTAGAAGAATTGTTTGAAGGGATTACACACGCTGCAAAAGAATATAAAGTTGATGTTATTGGCGGTGATACAACCTCATCTCAAAAAGGATTAATTATCAGCATTACGGCAATTGGTGAAGCAGATGAAAATGAAATCGTTTACAGAAACGGTGCAAAACAAACTGATTTATTAGTTGTAACCGGAGATATTGGCGCTGCTTATATGGGATTACAGGTTTTGGAACGTGAAAAACAGGTTTTTCAGGTAAATCCAAACAGTCAGCCGGATTTAGATCCTTATACATATTTGGTCGAAAGACAGTTAAAACCAGAAGCAAGAACTGATGTTCGCACGCTTTTGCATGCTCTTGAAATTAAACCGACTTCAATGATTGATATTTCTGACGGATTATCTTCAGAGATTATTCATTTGTGCAAACAGTCAAAAGTGGGTTGTAATTTATATGAAGATAAACTGCCGTTAGATCCGCAGTTTATTTCGACTTGCGAAGAATTTAATATCGACAGCACAACGGTTGCTATTAATGGTGGAGAGGATTATGAACTTCTTTTTACAATTGACATTAAGGATTTTGATAAGATTAAAGGAAATCCAAACTTTTCAATAATTGGACATATGGCCGATGAAAGTGAAGGAGTTCATTTAGTAACTCGTGCCAATACTAAAATTGCTTTAAAAGCTCGCGGCTGGGATGCTTTGAGTGAATAAAACCTTTAACTTTTAAATAAAAAAATTCCAAATTCCAACTTGATTATCAGTTTTGGAATTTGGAATTTTTTATTTGAAATTTCATTCTAAAAAAGCCCTTTGCTTTTTGCTTCTTTTACTAAATCATCATCAGAGCCAGATCGTATTTTAAGGAGTTCTTTAAGGCTTGTTCTACGTTTCTCTATTTCGGTTATCGAAATAGGAATGTATTGCGGCATTTCCTCAACTTCGGTTCCTTTTGATAAGTGAAATAAAATCTGTTTATCAAATTCATCAATTTCTATTGAATTATGCGGTGATTGATTGAGCATTTTTACGACAGACTGACTGTAATATTTTTCGCTTTTCATTACTTTATCAAATGCAAAAAGCAATTCATCAAAGGTCAGATCATTTTTAATAATTAATCCGTTTGGATTAATTGTTCTTATGATTGTTTTGATTTTGAGCAGTTCTGTGTACATTGTCAATAAAACAATTTTGCAGTATGGCATTTTCTTTAAAATCAATTTTGCCAGGTCTTCTCCAGAAAAAAGGTTTTTTTCTTCATAAGCCGGCATACTGATGTCTAAAAAAGCGATTTCAAACTGCGGAGTATTTCCGTCTTCCAATAATTCATAAGCCGATTTACAATCGTGTGCTTGTGCAATTATAAATTCATATTCTTTTGGATTGTACCGCGTTATTGCATTTTTATACCCTTCGATGATAAAAGGGTGATCATCAACAATTAAAATGTTAGGCTGAATTAATTCCGAATTTGGGTCTTTGAAATTAAGTGTCATTTGTCTGTAGGTTTATTTTTTGATCAATTGGAATTTTTACAACTAAGAGTGTTCCTTCTCCTTTAGCAGATTTTATGGCAACGGTGCCTTTACATTCTGCCGCTCGATATTCAATATTATGCAATCCAATTCCATTTTTGGTGCGTTTGGTATTAAATCCAACTCCGTTATCCATAATTGACAAAACCAAATGATCAATTTCGCTTTTAAACTCCACCTTAATCGTATCTGCTTTTGCGTATTTATTGCAATTCTGGAGTGCTTCCTGAACAATTCGGTACAAATTAATTTTGACCATATTGTTTACAAGCTCCCATTTTATATGGGAATCAAAAGATGTTACCAGTTTTGATGGATATGTATTCTTTTGATTTTCAAATAGCTTTTTTAATATTACGACAAAGTTATTTATTAATTCAGATTTTTCTCTATTTAGGTCATGCGAAATTTCCCTAATATCTTCTTCAATATGTTTTAGCTCTGCCAGATATTTTTTTCGTTTTGCGGCGGCTTGTTCTTCATCCATTTTATCTAAACTATCCAAGCTTATTCGAATACCAAACATTCGTCCTAAAACGCCGTCGTGTAATTCCTGTGCTACTTTTTTCTTTTCTCTTATTCGGGTCGATTCAATTTCATTTTGCTGCGAAATCATTAGATTATAAACATCTTCATTTGCAATTTGCTGTTGTTGTTTAAAAAGTAATTCCCGGTTTTTTGCCTGCTGTGTTTTGTAAACATAAAAAAACAAACCTATTAGAGTACAAATACTAAAAACATAAACCAGCGTTTTATTCTTCTCCTGCAAACTTGAGTTCTGATCTTTTATTTCATTCGTTTCGTATTCTATACGGGAGAATTTTTCCCCCATTTTACGTTCAGCTTTCAGCATTTTATCATTAAGCTGAATATATTCTTTAGAATATTTAGAGGCATTTTTAGGATCAACAATAGCTGTTTGTTTAAGCGCTTCTAAAGTGTTTATTAATTTACTGTTTGTTCGTGATAATGTTAAGGCTTGTTTTGATAATTGCAATGCTTTAAAAGTATCTTTTTTAAAAGCAAAATACTCTGACAAATGTATTTTACTCGAAACTACTCCGGATGTTAGTCCAAGACTGTCCCGGATTTTTAAAGATTCATAAAACAAATCAGGTAATTTATTTGATTCTTTTAGTTTAAATTTAGCATAACCCAGATTATCAAGCAAAATTGCATATAAACTTGCTCTGTCTTCAAATAGTTTATCTTCTTTTAAACCTCTTTCAAAAAAAACTTTTGCCTGTTTGTAGTTCCCCATTTTCAGATATATAAAACCTACATTATTTAATGAAGCGGCTTTATACTGAAATATGGAGGATATTGATTTATCTTCTAAAGTTTTTAAGGCTTTATTTTGAAACTCTAAGGCTTTTGAATATTCTTCTCTTTCATTGTATAATATGCCTAGCAAATTATAGCTTTCATAATAAAGGTCATTTGCTTTCTGTAGTTTCTTTAAGCTGCCCAAAGCTTTAAAAACGGCAATTTCGCTTTCAAAAAAATCACCTTCGTTATATTGCAGGCTTGCTTTATTTAAAAATGTTTTTGCCAGATTATACTGGTCATTCAATTTTAGATAAAGTTTTTCTGCTTTAAAATAATGCATAAAAGCACTGTCTGAAACAGATTGTGATGCATAATAATCTCCCAGATAAGTATAGGCTTTTGCCATATGCAATGAATCTTTAGACTTTTGTGTTCGGTCTAAAATCAGTTTGGTGATCTTTAAATAATCTTTCCAATCGCTCATATTGTAGTAACGATTAGCAACTTTAAACAGATTTACTTTATTAAGCGAATCATCTTTTTGATTTAAAATTATATGTAACGCTCTTTGATTATAATTCTGTTTAATATCTAAAGGAAGATTATTTTCATTTGCTAATGAAAGATAGGTAGAAAGGCTATCTACTAAAGAAATTGTATTTTTATCTAATTCTTTTTTCTGGTTACAGGCCATAAAAACAAAGAATAGAAGTAATAGTATTTTACAATTTTTTTTCAATTGCGATTTTGTGTTTTCATCAAAAATACTAAAACTATTCACACAAAAAAAAAGCTGCCAAAAAAATTGGCAGCCTCTATGCTTATTTAAAATGTAGTTAGTCTACTTTTTTATCTGTTCCGATAGATTGATTAACACTCGAAAAACCTAGTTGTTTGTTTACTGCATGAAAATCTTGTTTCTTTTGACCTCCTGTTGCTCCTCCGTCAATTGTTGGTATTCTTAATTTTTCATTTGAAACGATATTTGGGTTTGCAAATGAAGTTGCTACTGCTACTAAAGAAAATAATCCGAATGTTAAAGCTGTCTTTTTCATAACTCTTAATGTGTTTAATTTGATTTTTGTATTTGGGGTTTTTGATTGCTTTTGTGAGCGAATCATGGTGTAAAACTAACACCATAACCCAAAAAAATCTATATGAAAAAATAGCTTCGTGGTAGAACGTACCCAATTGATAGTCAATGGATACCAAATTTATGTAACCAGCTAATTACTAGATCTCTAGATAATTACCTTTTGAGAAATCAGCAATAATTAAATCGACGTTTGCTTTGTAGGTTTTTGAAAAAGGAATCTTTTTCGTGGAGTTTTTTATATAACAAACTGAGTTTCCGTTATGAATTCTTGCAATGTAGTTGCGATTAATAATATAACTGTTGTGAATTCGAATAAACGGATAAGTTAACACCTGTTCAAAATGTTTCAGCGTTTTGAAAGCAGTTACCATATCACCCGAATTTAAATAGATATCGGTTGAATTATTATCGGCTTGAAAATAACAAATATCGTCTGCGTTAATATAACGATGATCACCGTACGATTTAATGCAGATTACAAGTGGTTTATAAAACTCTTGATTTGTATTTTGATCTGGAATTACTACAGGAATGTTTTCTGCCTTTAAAACAGGTATTTCATTGGCAATATTAATATCAGGTTTGGTTTCTATAGATCGTGACTCTTTGGGCTCTAAAAACATCCTTTCGAACTTTAAAAGCGTTTTTAGTAAATCTATATGGGTTAAAGGTTTGATGATGTAATCAAAAACGTTGTATTGAATGGCTTCAAAAGCCAAATCTTTTTTAGTTGTGGTTACAATGATTTTTGGGATAATTGATAAATACCGGTATAATTCGCCAATAAATGAAAGTGATAAATGACTTAGTGAATCTTGGGGATCAATTTCTAGAAACACAAAGGAAGGACGATGTTCTAAAACCAAATTAAGTCCCTGACGGTAATTCGTAGCTGAAGCAATAAAAGTTAATTCTGAAAAACCTTCTGCAACGATTCTGGTTTTCAAAACACTTTCAGCGTCATTGTCAACAATAATATACGAATACTTCTTCAACTTTAACTTTTATTGATTTTCATAACTTCCTGACAGCGTTTCCTCAATGCTTAAAAAAAATGTTTTGAGGTATAGAAAATGCCCAATTAAATTTAAGCATTTCAATTATCCAAACATTCTATTGTTGATAGATTAATCGATTATGTTAATACATAAGGATGAAATGCTAAAAAATTCGTCGAAACGCAGGATTTAAAATTAAAAAAATCCCAAACTCCACAGAGGAATTTGGGATAGTTATATCATGTTAATTAAAAAATTACATTTTCATCAACCAGTTTTTCATCGAAACTTCGTTTTCAATAATACCTCTTAATTCAGATATCTTAACGCGATCTTGTTTCATTGTATCTCTATGACGAATTGTTACTGTTTCGTCTTCAAGAGTTTGATGATCTACTGTAATACAAAATGGTGTTCCTAATGCATCTTGTCTTCTGTAACGACGACCCACTGCATCTTTCTCATCATACGCCACATTGAAATCCCATTTTAAATCTTCGATGATTTTTTTAGAAACTTCCGGTAAACCATCTTTTTTAACTAAAGGCAATACCGCTGCTTTTGTAGGTGCTAAAACTGCTGGCAATTTTAGTACTGTTCTTGTTGAACCATCCTCTAAAGTTTCCTCTTGCAACGATGTTGCAAAAACTGCTAAAAACATACGATCAAGACCTACAGACGTTTCTACTACGTATGGCACGTAGTTTTCGTTTAGTTCAGGATCAAAATACTGAAGCTTTCTTCCTGAATATTGTTCGTGTGCTTTTAAGTCAAAATCGGTACGAGAGTGAATACCTTCAAGTTCTTTGAAACCAAAAGGGAAATTAAACTCAATATCTGCAGCTGCATTTGCGTAATGCGCTAATTTTTCGTGATCGTGAAAACGGTAATTCTCTTTCCCTAATCCTAAAGATAAATGCCAGTTTAAACGAGTTTGTTTCCAATGCTCATACCATTGCATTTCTTCTCCCGGACGTACAAAAAACTGCATTTCCATTTGTTCGAATTCACGCATACGGAAAATGAATTGTCTTGCCACGATTTCATTTCTAAAAGCTTTACCTGTTTGAGCAATTCCAAACGGAACTTTCATACGACCTGATTTCTGAACATTTAAAAAGTTCACAAAAATACCCTGCGCTGTTTCCGGACGTAAATATAAATCCATTGCAGACTCTGCAGAAGCTCCAAGTTTAGTTCCGAACATTAAGTTGAATTGCTTAACGTCTGTCCAGTTTCTTGAACCAGTTTCAGGGTCAGCAATTTCAAGCTCTTCGATTAAAGCTTTTACATCTTCAAGATCTCCATTTCCTAAAGAACGCCCTAAACGCTCTCTAATTTCTCTTTCTTTTGCTAAATATTCAACTACTCTGGCATTTGTAGTTACAAATTCCTGTTCGTTGAATGCATCACCAAAACGAGCTTTTGCTTTGTCAATTTCTTTTTGCGCTTTTTGGTGAATTTTTTCAGCAAAATCTTCCACTAAAACGTCAGCTCTATATCTTTTTTTAGAATCTTTATTATCAATTAACGGATCATTGAAGGCATCAACGTGGCCTGAAGCTTTCCAGGTTGTTGGATGCATTAATATTGCAGCATCAAGGCCCACAATATTTTCATTCATCTGAACCATTGATTTCCACCAATATTCACGGATATTCTTTTTTAATTCGACGCCATTTTGTGCGTAATCATACACTGCACTCAATCCATCGTAAACTTCGCTTGACGGAAAAATAAATCCGTACTCTTTTGCGTGCGAAACCACATTCTTAAATAAATCTTCTTGTTTTGCCATAGTAATGCAAAAATATAAAAAGTACTTATAAAAAAAAGAAAAATAAAAAAGATTGAAGTTTAAATTTGGTTAGTTTTGTAACTAAATTCTTTCTATTTGTGTTTAATTTTATAATTGATCTCTTTTTCCCTAAAGTTTGCTCTGGCTGTCGTGCCGTTTTAATGACAAACGAAACCGTTTTATGCACGAATTGCCGTCATGAGCTACCTCTAACTCAATATTATTTAGATTCAAACAATGAAGCCGTCAAAAAGTTTTATGGTAAAATAGAAATTGAACACGTTTCTGCCTTTATTTATTTTATCAAAAAAGGAATTGTTCAGGAACTCATTCATAACCTGAAATATAAAGGTCACGAAGAAATTGGAACTGTTTTAGGAAATTGGTATGTAGAGGATTTAAAAGAACTGAAACTTGATATACCCTTTGATGCCGTAATTCCAGTTCCTTTGCATCCGCGAAAATTTAAGGAACGCGGCTATAATCAGGTTACCACTTTTGGAAAGGCATTGGCCGAAGGTTTAAAAATTCCGTATAATAGTTCGATTTTATATCGAAAGAAATATTCTAAAACACAATCAAAAAAGAATCTCTTGGGAAGATCTGAAAACATCGAAAATATCTTTGATGTAATTTCAACGGAAGAAAATCATAATAAACATTTTTTAATTGTTGATGATGTACTTACAACCGGAGCAACACTCGAAGCTTGTTCAAGGGCATTATTAAAAATTCCGGGAACAAAAATCAGTATTGTTTGTATGGCGATGGCGAACTCTTAAACGGGAAATTCCAAATAAATAATAAAATTCCAATAAAAGAAAAATTCCAAATTCCAAAACTTGTCTTGTCCTTTGGAATTTGGAATTTTTCTTTTATTGGAATTTAATAATTTTAATTGACAATTATTTTCTTAACTGTTCTTCTGTTTCCATCAATAACAGTAACTAAATAAATTCCTGCCGAAACATTTGGAAGCTGAATGTTTTGATTAAAATCTCCAGATGCTGCGAAGGTTTTGGTGTAAACACTTTTTCCTAAAATATCATGTACAAAAACCTGAACATTATTTGATTCACTTGCAAATTGGACTGTAAAACTTCCTTTATTTGGATTTGGATAAAGTGCAAAATCAAGAGTTTCAAAATCGTCTGTTCCTAAAGTAAATGTTTTGGTACAGATGTTGACTGATGCTGAATTTATTGTTCCAAACATTCCCGAAACAGCGTCACGAACTCTAAATGTCCATGTTCCCTGTTGTGTCTGCCCATTAAAAGCACTCAATTCATTAACCGGAATAACAATTTGTTCTGTTATTTTGCTGCAATCTAAAGCATTTCCTGAATCATCAAAATTAAGAATCAATGTCGAATTTAAACTTGGACATGATTTATTAAACAAACGAACTGTTGTTCCCTGAGGACTCACGATTTGGATTTCAAGATCAGATAATCGTTCGTGTGTAACATTTACCAAAACATTTACATCTGAAATTGTTCCTGTTGCACTTGGAACGCTAACTGATTTTGTTGTATAACTTGTTGAAGCCAGAATATTAAAAGGACTTTCAAAGCTATAGGTATTACAGCTTGTTGTTGTTGTATACCCAATAGCAAACGGTTTGCTGTTTAAAGTATAATAGATATTTGCCGTTGGTTCAATAAGAAGTCTGCAATTTGTAGATGAAGGAATACTAGCAGGCAGAGCAATAACTTCTGAACCATCATTTGCGGTATTAGCTGCTAAAGTGGTTGGAAAAGTTAATCCGCCGTCTGTAGAAAGTTTGATATTTACTAACGAAGATCCTTGCAGATTATTCGTATTGTTAACGCTCCAACTAATGGTTTGACTTGAGCCTTGCTGCCAGCTTACATTATCGCCATTATGCGATGTTACTGCAAAAGGTCCTGCCGTTGAAACCACATTAACAAACATTGCACTTGTATTGGTCTGCGCTGTACCTAAGGCTGCATTGTCCCTACCTGTTAAAGTAAAATTTAATGTTCTGGCGATAGACGAAACAGACTCCCAGGTTGTGGTCAATTTATTTTGTAATACGGAATCATAACTTGGAAAATAACGAACTGGAGAAGTTGTTGGAGCAAATGATCTGAACAAAGGCCCGTCTGGTTTTGTTGGATATGCAATACTGTTTGCTTCAGATGTCGTAGTAGCATTATCATATTCTTCCCAAGTGTACGTGATAATATCCCCTTCTGGATCTGAACCGGTTCCTTTTAAAACAAATGGTGTACCAATTGGGATCGTATAATTACTTCCTGCACTAATTACAGGCGGATTATTGGTTAAATTGGTGCTAACCGGACAGCTTTTTCCAGCAAGCGTATTCTGAATCTGTAAAATACTTGCATATGCAAAATAGTCGTCAGAATTATTTTGAATATCATAATCACCCGTAACTCCGGCATATCCCATTATTGTAGAACCGCTTCCCGGCTCAACATTCACTGATGTTCTTTCACCTGAATCGTATGAAAAAGTATGATTTGCTCCCAGTTGATGTCCAAATTCATGTATCACAAAATCAATATCAAAAGTATCGCCTTCAGGTTTTCCGTCTGAAGGAGACGTGAAAGCACTTCCTTTTGCTAAAGGATCACCTGTTGTTGGATTTGAACAAATACAACCTATGCAGCCGGCATTTCCTCCTCCGCCAGAAGCTCCGAATAAATGTCCGATATCATAATTACTATTTCCAATAACATTTGTCAACGTTGTTTGAACTTCCTGATTCCATGCGCCATCTGCACCATCTGAAGCTTTAGAATAAGGCTGTGTCGCAACATTGGTATAAATTACAGCATCATTATTGGCAATCAAAACCAGTTTTAATGCTAAATCTTTGTTTAAAATGCCGTTGACTCTTGTTAGTGTTGCGTTCATTCCTGATAAAGCTCCAGCTTTTGTTCCACCAAAATACGCTGTATATTCTGCTGTACAGGACAATGCTAAACGAAGTGTTTTAAAAACTTTATTATTAGATGCAGTTTTTGCAGTTTTTCCTTCTTTATTATTTACAACAGCATCTATAGTTTTACATTCCAGTTTTACTTTTGAAGCTGCATCTTTTGAAGAAAACAAAATATATTCTGCCTTGTTATCTGGGTTTTGCTCTATAAACTCAGTCGCTTTATCAGCTCTAAAAAGCATTGTTTGAAGTCCTCTTGGCGAAAGACTAAAATGTATTTTTGCCGATTTGTCGTCTAAACCGCTTCCTTCGTAAGCTCTAATTTCTGGATATTTTGCCTGTAGTTCAGGATCAAAATTTGAAGATTCCCAAACCTGAAATCTTTCTAAAACTCCTTTTCCATTAGGAATCGTAATTTCGGCATTTGAACTTAACGAAGATTTTTGAGTTGTTTTCGCCAATTTTGCCGTTAAGAATTCTGTATTTAATTTATAATACAGTTTATCAGAATCAGTTACTGAAGCTTTTTTTCCAGAGACTGAAACCGAATTAACCTTTTGCCACAGGTCGTCATTTTGGGCATGAAGTTGTACAAATGAAAAGATAATCAGAAAATAAAGTAATTGTTTCTTCATGCTTAGTGATATTTTTTATGAAATCAAATTTAGTCGAATTAAATCAAATTCTTACATCTAAACGACATTTAACGTTTTTTAGTCGACGAATCCGTGATTTTTTCGACAAAAGAAGTATAATATTCCTAAAAAATCAATTGCCCTTAGTACAAAATTTAAAATAGATAGTATAAATTTGCAGCATCTTAAATAATTTGTTTTGAAGCTCTTTCATTCTATAAACGATTTCCATTCGACCAAGAAAACAATTTTAACTCTTGGTACTTTTGATGGCGTACATATTGGTCATAAAAAAATTCTGGAAAGAATTACTCAAAACACGGAAAATGGAAAATACGAAAGTTTAGTACTTACATTTTTTCCGCATCCGAGAATGGTTTTACAAGAAAAATCAGAAATAAAATTGCTCAATACTATTGCTGAAAAAACAAAACTTTTAGAAGCAACCGGAATTGAAAATTTAGTTATTCATCCGTTTAACGAAAGTTTCTCAAGATTAACTGCCGAAGAATTTGTGAGCACTATTTTGGTTGATCAGTTTCATATTCAAAAAATAATTATTGGCCACGATCATCGTTTTGGAAGAAACAGAACGGCCAATATTGATAATTTAATTGCTTTTGGTGCCGAATATGGTTTTGAAGTGGAACAAATTTCTGCAGAAGAAATACAAGATGTTTCTGTTAGTTCTACCAAGATCAGAAAAGCTTTAGACGAAGGAAATATGGAATTAGCCAATGAATATTTAGGCTATGACTATTTTTTGAGCGGTGAAGTTGTAAAAGGAAAACAGTTAGGAAGAACAATTGGTTTTCCAACAGCAAATATTCAAATTGAAGAAGAATACAAATTAATTCCAAAAAATGGAGTTTATGTTGTGAAGGCTTTGATTGATAATTTGGAAGTTTTCGGAATGATGAACATCGGCTTCAATCCAACAGTAAATGGACAAAAACAAACTATCGAAGTAAACCTTTTTGATTTTGATGCTGATATTTACGGCAAAAAAATTGAGATTTCATTATTGCAATATCTTCGCGGAGAACAAAAGTTTGGCTCACTTGATTTGCTGAAAGCTCAATTAAATCAGGACAAACAAGATTCTTTAGATTTTGTGAGTAAGCTTCAATAATTACTTTTAGATATGTAGTCCCTACGGGACAAAATGGAATGGTTTATAATATATTTTACCAATATAAAATCTCTATGAGATAAACCCCGTTAGGAGTTAAATATCGGTAGCAAAAAAATACCACACCTGTATTAATGTCCTGTAAGGACTTCACTCGAGATTCTTTGAGTAACTTCAACAAATAAAATATATAGTCCCTACGGGACAAAATAAATACTTGAAAATTGTATTCTACCGATATTAAATCTCTACGAGATAGATTTGTTAGGAATTAAAAATCAACCGCAAATATTACGCATCTGATTTCCATCATAATAAACTCTCTAGAAATACTCCGTTAGGAGTTAAATATCGGTAGCAAAAAAAATACCACACCTTTATTAATGTCCTGTAAGGACTTCACACGTTTCAACAAAAACATTATTCCAAAACGTTATTTCTTGATCTATAAGATTTTACCAATTTTAGATCATCGTAGTTATTTTTTTAGTAAATTTGATATAGGACTCTGTTTCCCAAACATTTACTACTAACTTCTTTAAAAATAACCACTATGAAATTACCTAAAGAAATAACAAACGGTTTTTTAATATTCCTTGGAATTGGCATTTATTTTTTATTGATGAATTTATTAGGTCTGGCAGATTTGTTTTACCTGCGTACGCTCAATGTGTTTTTTATATTTTATGGCGTAAACAGAACCATGCAAATGAATCTTCATGAGGGAGAAACTGGTTTTGTATCAAATGCTGTGTCAGCTATGACAACTTCTGTTGTTGGTGTATCACTAAGTGTTTTAGGATTATTAATTTACAGCTATGCACGAGGCGGAGATGCTTATGTAGGAACATTATCTGAAGCATTTATGTTTGGAGGAAATCCTTCTGTACCCACTTATTGTATTTGTCTGCTTTTTGAAGGGCTCGCTTCATCGGTAATTGTTACTTTAATGATGATGTTATACTGGAACAATAAATATGCTGCCGATTAATTATTCAAAATAAAAACAACCATTTAAGCGCTCAAAAATCATAAAAACCTATAATTTTATGATTTTTGAGCGCTTCTTTTTTAAAAGACTTGCCAAATATTCAATTACAACAATCAGTGTTGTTGGTTACTACAATTTAATTACTTTTAAAACTTCAAAAAAAATTGTATCCATGAGCATAACAAAACACAATTGGACAAAAGACGAAATAATAGCAATCTATAATAAACCACTAATGGATTTGCTTTATGAAGCTGCAACGATTCACAGACAAAAACATGATCCAAACGTCGTTCAGGTTTCTACTTTATTATCAATAAAAACAGGCGGATGTCCTGAAGATTGTGGTTATTGCCCACAAGCTGCAAGGTATAATACCGGAGTTGAAGGAAATGACTTAATGACGGTGAGCCATGTAAAAGCTCAGGCCTTAAGAGCTAAATCCAGCGGATCTTCCCGCGTTTGTATGGGAGCTGCCTGGAGAAATGTAAAAGATGGTGAAGAATTTGATCAGGTTTTAGAAATGGTTCGTACAATCAATAAACTTGATATGGAAGTTTGCTGTACTTTAGGTATGCTTACAGAAAATCAGGCACAGCGTTTAGCCGAAGCTGGTTTATATGCTTACAATCATAATTTAGATACTTCTGAAGAATATTATAAAGATGTAATTTCTACGCGCGGTTTTGAAGACCGTTTACAAACTATCGAAAATGTTCGTAAAACAAATGTTACGGTTTGCAGCGGTGGAATTATTGGAATGGGAGAAAGTATTGAAGACAGAGCCGGAATGCTTGTTGCGCTTTCAACTTTAAATCCGCAGCCGGAATCTGTTCCTATTAACGCTTTAGTTGCTGTTGAAGGAACTCCGATGGAAGAAGAAAAACCGGTTGAAATCTGGGAAATGATTCGTATGGTTGCTACAACCAGAATTGTAATGCCGGAAACTCAGGTTCGTTTATCTGCCGGAAGAACTAACATGACTCGTGAAGGTCAGGCAATGTGCTTTTTTGCAGGAGCAAATTCAATTTTTGCAGGAGATAAATTATTAACTACTCCAAATCCTGATGTTAGCGAAGATATGAAGATGTTTGAAATGTTAGGATTGGTTCCGCAAAAGCCTTTTATAAAAGTTTCTCAGCCAAAAACAGTAGAAGCTGCTGATTCTCAATTTAATTCTTTAGGAGAAAAACCGAGATGGTCAAGACCCGGACATACAATTGAAAGAAACGTTGAAGCTTCGATCAAATCAAAAATTTAGGCAAAAGAGTTAAAAAACTTCAATAAAATTTTTTAAATTGCTTATGACACAGAGTTATAAGCAATTTTTTTATTTATAAAAATGAAGTTAAAACAGATAGAAAGGGTCAAAAAAATCTCTAAGGAAGATTTTATTTCCCAATATGTAAAAAAACAAATCCCGGTTGTTGTTGAAGAACTAACGGAAGACTGGCCCGCTTATCAAAAATGGAAATTATCTTATATTAATGATATTGCCGGTGATATTACGGTTCCTTTGTACGATGATCGGCCTGTAAACCATGAAGAAGGTTTTAATGAAGCTCATATGACAATGAAAATGAGCGATTACATTAACCTTTTGGAATCAAAACCTACCAATTATCGCATTTTTCTTTACAACTTAATGAAAGAAGTGCCACGGTTAAAAAATGATTTTTTATGGCCGGATATTGGACTAAAACTTGTTAGGCAATTACCGATGTTGTTTTTTGGAGGCGAAAATGCCAGAGTATTTATGCATTACGATATTGATTACTCGAACATTTTGCATTTCCATTTTCATGGAGAAAAACAATGTATGATTTTTGCGCCAAACCAGTCAAAGTATATGTACAAGGTTCCGCATGCTTTAATTTCGAGGGAAGACATTGATTTTGATAATCCTGATTATGAAAAATTTCCTGCACTTAAAAATGCTGAGGGATATATCACTAATCTTAAACATGGAGAAATGCTGTATATGCCCGAAGGTTACTGGCATTATATGAAATATTTAACTCCCGGATTTTCAATGAGTCTGCGGGCTTTTCCTAAAAACATCGTGAATTTATCTAAAGCTGCATACAATGTTTTGATTATGCGTCATTTTGATATTATGATGCGGAAATTTAAAGGACAGAAATGGATTGACTATAAAAATAAAAAAGCAATTCAAAACACGCATGAAAACCTTCGAAAGAGTGCTTAATAAAAATAAAAGCCGGCTGCAGAATTAATTTTACAGCCGGCTTTTTATTTCAGTTTATAAATTAATGAAACGTAATTTTTCTGGTGGTTGTTTTTCCGTTTTCCAAAGTCACTTTTACAATCAAAACCTGATCTCCTGACTGCAGATTTGGAATCTGTAATTCGGTATTTTCAATCTTTTTATTGTTGTAAATCAATTTTCCTGAAATATCAAAAATGGAAACTTCTTTTATATAATCATGCGTTGAATTTACTTTAATGTTTTTATTCTTAACCGAAACAAAAAGATTGTTTTCCTGACTTTCAAAATCATCAACTCCTAAATTTACTGCAGCATATTTCAGAACAAAGCGGTCCAGAAAAGTCCCTATTGATGTATTAAAAGTATATTTTCCTGTTTGCAGATTATGTGTCGTATTGTTCCATTTATCTTCTAAATAAATGGCATGATTTGCTAAATCACCATCTGCATGATCTATTGCTATTGAAAATTCGCCTTCAATTCCAGATCTGTATCCTAAAGGTACAACATCAGTATCCTGAAAAGGTACAGCGCGACCCTGAACCGTTAATTTTCTTCCTTCGTTAATACTGTAAAAATCTACATATATATTTCCGTTTATGGTAACTCCATCATAATTATTGTCCCAGGTATCAGTTGCTCCTTCTATATATCCTACCAACAACTGTTTAAAAAGCCCCTGAGTATTTGTCATATTAAGCCAGACTCTGTGTTTTTCAATTGTTTCTTTATTGCTTTCTGCTGTTTTAAAAAACTGGCTGTTGTTTCCGGGAATTCTCATTGAATTTGTAAAAACAGCGTTTCCAGTAGTTTTTGCTTTTACGAAAAAAGCCTGACCAGCTGCTATATATCCTAATGGAGGACTTTGATTTCCGGGTGTTCCTGCTCCTTGTCCACTCAGACTGCCTACACTTGTACTTCCGGTTAAATTATAAATAGCATAATCATCGCTATTATAATTAAATTGAGCATCACCGGGAACAGAGCTGCTTGGTGCGGAGTTATGAGTCCAAAAATATAATGTTCCATACAAATTAGCCGCATTATCAAAAATAAATTGATCTGCATATATTGCCGAAGGATATGGATTGCCAAGCAAATGAGATTTCTCTGCAGCTAATAAAGGGACGGTAATTGTACCATTATTAGGAACTCCTTCTAAAAATGAATTATAAACTGAGGGAGCGGATATATCGAAATTTTGAGGTGCTCTGACAATATAACCATATCCAGGACTCATTTCCATCGTTCCATTATAATTTATTATCCATCCACTAATAGCATTATGGCTATAATACTTATCTGATAATGTGTTTGGTGACAAATCGTGTAATGTAAAAGCCGGTGTACGCACAATTGGCGAAGACCAATACGTAAAATCATATCTTCGAACTGGTGTGGTGTTTCGTTTATATATAATATTACCCGTATTTACGACATTATTAACCTGCATTAAACTGGCATTATTTTCAAAAGTCAATAAACCTCCGTTGTTGCTCACTGAATTGGTAATCGTTAAAGTATGATTAGAATTTACGGTAACATTTGCACCCGCATCAACAACACAAGAACAACCGCTCAAATCACCTGTTGTAGAATAATTGCCCGAAAACCGAACTGCATCTGTAACTATTGGCGGACTTCCTTTTGACCAACTTGTACCATTCCAAATATTTGTAACCGGAGCTTTTATCTCCAAATTAATAGTTGGTAAAGAAGGACAAATATTTATGTCGTGTATTGTAAAAGTATAATTTCCGGGAGCCAGATTTGTTATGGTATAACTAGTTCCTGATGAAGTATAGGTTTGAGAAACTGTTCCGTTTTGTGTAATTGTCCAATTTGGTGATGCCAATAAGCCAGTCAGATGTACGCTTCCGTTTGGATTAACACAAGTTGGCTGCGTAATAATTGCCAATATTGGTGTAGAAGGTTTTGGTTCCACATCAATTCTTGTTTCTATTGCAAATTCTTCAGGGCAAGTTCCGTTTTTTACCACAGCTCTATAGCTGGTACTTGTTGATAATACTCCCGGCTGATACGTATTAGATGTATTTGCAAAAGGCTGCCAAACGTATGGAATCGCTTCTGCATATTCCCATCTTACAATTGTTCCCGTATAATCTGTCAAAGTTAATAACGGACTTGGATCTCCCGCACAAATATGATTTCCTCCATGCACTGCACCACGTTCCGTTTTTGTTACCGTTGTAGTATTGCTTGCGCTTGTATTTGAGGCACATCCTATTGAAGAATAACCAACAGTTACTGTTTTACTTCCAGCGGTAAGCCATTGTAATGTTACGGTATTACTTGATACAGATAAATCTCCTGAGGTAATAATATAATCTGTATTCAAAACTCCCGGAACATTCCAAACATAATTTGATTGTCCGGTTTGTGTTGTATACGTAACATCTGTATTTACACAAACCGAAGCAGCCGGCTGCGTTGTAAATGTTGGTGTTGGAATTGGATTAATTGTTATTACTGCTGAGCCTCCAGTAAAACCAGAATTTCTGGCACAAGTATTTGCACCTGTTACTGAAACTAGAGTATAAGTTGTTGTTGTTATAACTGGAGTTGTAAAAGTAGCGAATGGAGTTCCGCTTACAACTCCTGAAGCCGTGCGATCTGCTCCACCATTTTCTTTATAAACAACTGTGTATGGGCCAGTTCCTGAAGTAGCAGTAAATGTCAATTGTCCCGCCCCAGTTGCACAAAACGGACCGTTAGCCGTTAAACTTCCCTGTGGTAATGGATTTACTGTTATTGTAGTTGAACCTGCTGTAAAACCAGAACTTCTAACACAGGAATTTGCTCCTGTTACTGAAACTAAAGTATAAGTTGTTGTTGCGGTAACTTGCGTTGTAAAAGTGGCGAATGGTGTTCCGCTTACAACTCCCGTTGCTGTGCGGTCAGCTCCTCCGTTTTCTTTATAAACAACTGTGTATGGACCTGTTCCTGCTGTGGCAGTAAATGTCAATTGTCCAGAGCCTGTTGCACAAAATGGGCTATTGGCACTCAAACTTCCCTGAGGTAATGGATTAACCGTTATTGTAGCTGAACCCGTTGTAAAACCAGAACTTCTAACGCAGGTGTTTGCTCCCGTTACTGAAACTAGAGTATAAGTTGTTGTTGCAGTAACTGGCGTTGTAAAAGTCGCGAACGGTGTCCCGCTCACAACTCCCGCTGCAGTTTGGTCAGCCCCTCCATTTTCTTTGTAAACAATTGTATATGGACCTGTTCCTGCTGTAGCCGTAAAAGTTAACAGTCCAGAACCTGTTACACAAAATGGACCATTTGCTGTTAAACTTCCCTGCGGCAATGGATTAACTGTTATTGTTGCAGAATTTTGAGTAAAACCAGAGTTTCTAACACAGGTATTTGCTCCTGTAACTGAAACCAAAGTATACGTTGTCGTAGCCGTAACAGTAGAAGTAAAAGCTGCAAAAGGCGTTCCGCTGACAACTCCCGTTGCAGTTCTGTCTGCTCCGCCATTTTCTTTGTAGACAACTGTATATGGACCAGTTCCTGCTGTTGCCGTAAATGTCAATTGTCCAGCTCCTGTTGCACAAAATGGGCCGTTTGATGTCAAACTTCCCTGCGGTAATGGATTGATAGTTATTGTTGCTGTATTTCCTGTAAAACCTGAACTTCTAACACAGGTATTTGCTCCCGTAACCGAAACTAATGTATAAGTTGTTGTTGCGATAACTGGCGTTGTAAAAGTGTTAAACGGTGTTCCGCTGACAACTCCTGTTGCAGTGCGGTCTGCTCCGCCATTTTCTTTATAAACAACTGTATATGGACCTGTTCCTGCTGTTGCGGTAAAAGTTAATTGACCTGCGCCAGTTTCACAAAACGGACCATTTGCTGTTAAACTTCCCTGCGGTAATGGGTTGACGGTTATTGTTGCTGAATTTTGGGTGAAACCAGAACTTCTAACACAGGTATTTGCATCTGTAACCGAAACTAAAGTATAAGTTGTCGTTGCGGTAACTGGCGTTGTAAAAGTAGCAAAAGGTATTCCGCTCACTACTCCCGACGCTGTACGGTCAGCTCCTCCGTTTTCTTTATAAACAACTGTGTATGGGCCAGTTCCTGCTGTGCCAGTAAATGTCAACAGCCCGGAACCTGTCGCACAAAATGGACCATTTGCTGTTAAACTTCCCTGCGGTAATGAATTAACAGTTATCGTTGCTGAACCTGTTGTAAAACCAGAATTTCTAACACAGGTATTTGATCCTGTAACTGAAACTAAAGTATACGTTGTAGTAGCCGTAACAGTGGGAGTAAAAGCTGCAAAAGGTGTTCCGCTGACAACTCCTGTCGCAGTTCGGTCTGCTCCACCATTTTCTTTATAAACAACTGTATATGGTCCCGTTCCAGCTGTTGCTGTAAAAGTTAACAATCCGGAACCAGTTGCACAAAATGGACCGTTTGCTGTTAAACTTCCCTGCGGTAAAGAATTGATAGTTATTGTAGCTGTGTTTCCTGTAAAACCAGAACTTCTGGAGCAAGTATTTGCTCCTGTTACTGAAACTAAGGTATATGTAGTCGTAGCTGTCACTGTTGATGTAAAAGCTGCAAAAGGCGTTCCGCTCACGACTCCTGTTGCAGTTCGGTCTGCTCCTCCATTTTCTTTGTACACAACTGTATATGGACCCGTTCCTGCCGTAGCTGTAAAAGTTAATTGTCCGGAACCTGTTACACAAAAAGGACCATTTGCTGATAAAGTTCCTTGTGGTAAAGGATTAACTGTTACTGTTGTCGCTATAGAATTTGCAGCTGTACAAACTCCATTTTGAACAACAGCTCTAAATTCAGTTGTTTCACTAAGTGGTCCAGAAGTATAAGTATTTGTTGTATTTGCAATATCAGTCCAGGTTGAAAATGGAGCTATTGAATATTGCCATTTTTGAATTGTACCAGTTTGTCCTGCTAAAGACAGAGCAGCACTTGTTGCTCCAGCACAAATTGTTGTTCCGCCTGAAACTGTTCCACCAGCTGAAGGAGCAAAAATTGTAACTGTTGTAACGTTTGATGTTGATATAGCTGAAGAACAGACTCCGGATGTTAAATTAGTGACGGTAATATTACTTGTCCCAACAGTGTTTAAACCTGCTGCTGTAAATGTTCCTGTTCCGGCAGTAGTCACAGTCATTGTTGCTGTAAGTCCTGTCGCACTTGGATTGCTTCGACTATATGTCACGGTATAAGTTCCTGTTGGTAAAGACGCAGCAGACGATGTTAATGTTACAACTGAAGTAGTTCCAAGATTACTGCAAACATTTACTGCCGAAATTCCTGTAATACTATAACTAGGGCAAGTATAGCTTACTATAACCTGACCATGAGCTCCTGATCCTCCGGGCTGAGCAGCAGCAAGAGCAGAGCTCATTGAGCCACTACCACCTCCTCCTGGTGCAACACCGGGGTTTCCAACTGTAGTTCCAAGAACTAAACTTGGCACAGATGCTCCTCCGGCTCCTCCTCCCGGACTTGCTCCATTTCCTCCTTTTCCGGAACTTAATAAAAGTGCGGCTAAAACATTTCCTCCAGTTCCTCCTGCTTCACCAGCAGCTTTTGTAGTACCAAAAGAAGCTGCTGTAGATCCACCAGCACCTCCGGCAGGTGCTCCTCCTGCATTGTTAGCCAAACCTCCTGCTCCACCTGCAGCATATATTACTGTTTCATAACCTGTAATAGTTGAATGCCCGCCAGCAGCTCCATTATTTATTGTCCCTGCTACTGTACCGGCAACTACAACATTTAAAGTATTGCTGGCTGTTACATTGATATTACTTCTGGCATAAGCGCCTCCGCCTCCTCCGCCTCCGCTTCGTCCTTCAAGTAAACCTGAGCCGCCCGCGCCGCCACCGGCACCGCCTCCGCCCCAAGCCTGCACATCCATTACAGTAACACCAGCAGGAACTACTATTGTTCCATTAGATGTCAATGTATGTGGGGGCTGTGCCCATAAGGAAAAACAAAAAAAGGAGAATAAGAGTGAGAGTTTAATTTTATTTGATAAAAAATTCTCTTGGCATTCATTGAATAAAGAAAAACAACGAATAAAAAATTGAGGTAAGATTAGAAAGATTGGTAATTTTTTTTTCATCGCACTATTTTTTAATTAACAGAAAAAGATTCACCAGTGAGAGAAAGTCTGGTTTAGTTTAATTTCTAAATACCTCAAAAAATCACATTGACTTCAAAAATGATTTTGAAACAAAAGCAAAGAATAGTTAGCAAATGTTGCTTTTTGTGGTATTTAAATAAGCATTAAATAGTATTTGGCAGATAAAAAATAAGTTACATTTTGTTTAAGGGGTTTGAAAATGTATATTAACGGCTTTTATGTTATATTCGTCGATTGACTGTTACAACAAGGTACGATTTTTTTTACATCATATTTAGAGAGAAAATGTTAAATATTGTAGATTTAACACTTTTAAGTTCATAATTTAAAAATTGTGTGGGTTGTGTTAATTTACACAACAAATTGATTAAGTGTAATTTACACCTATAAAAACTATTCAAAAACAAAAATCCGCCTTACATAAATATGTTGGCGGATTATTTACATTGATAAAAATTCTAGTTTAGAAAATGATCTTTTTTGTCTTTGAAAAATTATCTTCTAAAATTACTTTCACTAACATGATTTGATGAACAATTCTTAAATTTGATATTACTAATTCAAACTCGTTTAGTTTTCTTTTTTCGAAAAGTAATTTTCCACTAATATCATAGAGCAGAACATTTTTTAGTTTTTGATTTTTCGATCTTATATTGATTATTTTATCTTTTGAAGAAACCAAAATTTCATTTTTAGTATTCTGAAAATCATCAACACTTAAATTTTTATTAGTAAAATGAAGGATGAATCTGTCGGTAAAAACTCCTATTTCACTATGAAAGGTATAATCTTTTAGGGTTAGATTGGAAATACTATTCATTAGCTTATCTTCTAAATAAATTGCCTGCTCTGACAAATTACCATCAGAATGATCTATCGCGATTGTAAAAGTATCGGCCATTACCGTTTTATATCCTAAATTAATTTCATCAGAATCCTGAAAAGGTAAAGCTCGCCCCTGAATTACTAATTTTTTGCTTTCACTAATACTATAAAAGTCTACAAATTGGTTTCCATTTAAGGTTTCTGCATCATAATTTAGATCATAAGAATTTGTTGCACCTGGCAGGTATCCAATTAAAATTTGTTTAAAAGCACCATTATCATTTTGAAGATTCAGCCATAATCTATTTTTAACTGCTTCTTTCTTAGTCTCTGTTTGTCCTTTTGCAGGTTTAAAAAACTTATTATTTGTTCCGGAAATTCGCATGCTATTATTGAATTCCAAAAGTCCTAACTGATTACTTTTAACAAAAAATCCTTGACCGGAAGCTATTTTACCATCGGGAATTGTTTCATTGATACCTTTAAAAATTGCTTTTGTACCCACCCCGCCAACTAAATTATAAACGGCATAGTCATCTGATGTATATTCTAAATTTGTTATTTGTGTATTATGTGTCCAGAAATAAAGTGCGCCTTTGGTTTTAAATTCATTTTTACTCAAAAAAATATTTCCATCAATGGCTGATGGATATGGATTTCCAATTAAGTAAAACCTATTGTTTTCTTGTAAATCAACTTCAACCTTTCCATTATTTGGAACACCTGTAAAAACTCCTTCATATATAGATCGTTCAAACTGAGAAAATTCCTGAGGAGATCTTATTATATATCCTTTTCCTAAAGACATATAACTGGATGGTTCTTCAATTTTCCAGCCTGGCAATGCAGAATTGTATGATTGGTATTTATCAAATAATGTGTGAGGTGAAAGATCAATTAGTTTTTGATTATCGACTGGAGAAGACCAATAGGTATAATCAAATTTTAAAACAGGATTTGTTTTTCTTTTCATCTGCATAATTCCGGAATTTACCATATCGTCATCTGATTGATATAAACTGGCTGAATCTTCTAAAACTAATGTTCCTGATCCTGAATATGAAAATTCAATTCCTAAAGTATTTCCACTTAAAAGTGCAACTCTTTTTCCTGCTTCGATACTGCAGCTGCAAACATTCGATGAATTTAAATTCGGAAAATCTTCCTTAAAAAGTACTTCTTTTCCTCCAGACGGATAGCCATTTGACCATGAACGACCATCCCAAATTGTTGATTCGAGACAAAGTTTTAACCGACAAATTCTATGCTTGGAAAATCCTGAAACAGAATTAAAATTTCCTCCGATTAAAAGTCTAAAATCAGATGTAATACTTAATGCAAAAATTTTATTGTTTACTGATGCATTAAAGGTGTTGTCAAAATCTCCTGTTTTTAGCAATCTTATTAATCTTAAAGAAGAATTATTTTTATAAGTTCCAGAAAAAGTTCCTGCAACTAAAAGACGATCATCTGGCTGTACCAAAATTGCACGAACATCTCCTTTATTAAAACCAGTTCCGGAATCAAAACTGCTGTCTAAACTTCCGTTAGAATTTAGACGAAGAATTCGTTTTTGCGAACTTTTATTATACATCAAAAAAGACCCGCCAACAACTATTTTTCCGTCTGATTGTAATGCAATTGCGTAAACATTTTTATCAAAACCTTCTCCAATATTAAAACTTGTATCGATACTTCCATCTGTATTTAATCGAACCAAATGCTGATAGGACTGATCATTAAATTTTATAAATCTTCCTCCGATTAAAATCTTTCCGTCGGGCTGAATTAGAATATCATCTATTATAGCATCTGCACCAAGACCCGTATTAAAAGTTGGATCTTGTGAACCATCAGACAGTAACCTTACAATCCTAATTATTGAAAGATCACCATTATAACGCGTAAAGTTTCCTGCAACAATAATTTTATCATCGGACTGTAATGCCATAGCATAAATTTGGCTATTGAATCCTGAACCCATATTGAAGGAATTATCAATTGATCCGTCTTGAAAAATTCTAACAATTCTATTATAAAGCTGATCATTATATTTGGTGAAATTTCCACCCAAAATAATTTTACCGTCTGCTTGAAGAATAGCTGTTTTTATTAAGTTATTTGCTCCGGTTTGGCCAGTATTAAAATCGGAGTCAAATGATCCGTCTTCTAACAGTTTTACAATTCTAAAAGCGGGATTATTATTAAATTTGGTAAAGTTTCCCAGTACTATTGTTTTTTGATTTTCTAATGGAATGATTTTAAAAACAGAATTATCAAAACCAATTCCAGATGCTAAATAGCCAGTATCTTGTTCTCCTTCTAAATTTACTTTTGCCAGTCTTCCCTGATTTTGTCCATCAAAAACAGAAAATGTTCCTCCAATAAACCACGATCCTTCTGAGTCATTTGCGAGTGTCCAAACAGTAGATGCCGGCCCCGTGCCCATATCAAAATCAGGTTTTATAGTTCCGTCTGAGTTTAAGAAAGCCACATGATTAAGAGTTACTCCATCATAGCGACCGGTAAAAGATCCGCCTGCCATGATATTTCCTTCACTATCAATTTTGATAACCTGAACAACATTATTAAAACCTGATCCAAGAAAACTGAAATCACGAGAACCATCTGGATTAAGACGCACAATTCTATTGGCAGTAATTCCATTATATGATGTAAAACTTCCTCCTAAAAGTATCTTACCATCGGGTTGAACTTCAATAGTATTTACATTATCATCAAAACCAGTCCCGATATTAAAATCTTTATCTATACTTCCATCAGAATTTAGCCTGATTATTCCATTAGAGTCAACTTCATTAAAAGAGGTAAAATTGCCCACAACTAAAATCTTCCCATTAGACAAAACGCGAACATTTGAAATGAGTAAAGCAGAGCCTATACCTATTTTAAATGAAGTGTCTATTAAGCCGTTTGGCAGTAATCGTGCAATTCTGTTTACGGCTGTATTACCATATTTTGTAAAAGTCCCAGCAATTATAATTTTGCCATCTGACTGCAAATCTATATCATGAATAATTCCTGCTCCTGAACTAGCTGCAACGACTGTGTTAAAAGATTCGTCATAAGACCCATCATTGTTTAGGCGAACGAGCCTTCCCGCATTTTTTCCATTATAAGCCGAAAAATTTCCTCCAACTAATATTTTACCATCGGGCTGAACATTTGAAGAATAAACTTTACCATTAAAGCTAGTTCCTGTGTCAAAACTTTCGTCTATTGTTCCGTCCGGTTTTAAACGAGTTAAGTATGAAGATGGAATTCCGTGCAGACTTGTATATTCACCTCCAACAATTAAATTATTGTCTGGCTGCAAAAAAAGAGTTCGGACAGTCGCGTTAAATCCATCTCCTTTAGATCCGTCATCGATTGTATTAAAAGTGTTATCAACTTTTCCCTGTTGGGCAATAAGAGTGTTTGTGAAAGGCAGAAAAATGAGGAACAGGATGTATTTTATCAAAGTCGTAAAATAGTAAATTAATATTTGTAAGAATTAACCGAAATTAATTTACTTTGAAAAATAATACAATACCCACTTTTGGTGATTTTTTATTTATTTTTAAAAACAAAAAAACCATTCCGTTTTGTCGGAATGGTTTTTATTAGAAGAAGTTTTTTATCATTTAAAGATAATCTTTCTTGTTACTTCTGCTTTGTTTTCAAGTGTTACTTTTACCAGTAAAACCTGTTCAGCAGCCTGTAGATTTGAGATTGACAATTCTGTCGTTCCAACTTTCTTTTTATTGTATAAAAGTTTGCCGGTGATATCAAAAACTGAAACCTCTTTAATGTTTTCTTTTGAAGAAGTTACTTTAATTACTTTATCTTTTACAGAAACCAAAAGTCCGTCTTTTACATTTTCGAAATCTCCGGTTCCTAATGTTTTGTTAGTATAACGAAGCGTGAAACGATCTGTAAATGTTCCTATATCGGTAGTAAATTTATAGTTTCCAGCTTTTAGGTTATAAATTGTACCTGTTTTTTTATCTTCAAGATAAATTGCCTGATCATTCAACAATCCATCCGTATGATCTATTGCAATTGTAAATTCTCCTGCAACAGCAGTTCTGTATCCAAGCGGAATTAAATCTGTATCCTCAAAAGGAAGTCCACGCCCTTGAATAGTTAGTTTTTTAGCATCATTTAAACTGTAAAAGTCTAAATTGACACTTCCGTTGAGTGTTGCCGCATCATAATTTTGATCCCAGCTGTTTGTTGCTCCTTCAATGTAACCAATTAGTACCTGCTTATACAATCCTGTAGCATTTGAGATATTAAGCCATAAACGGTTTTTTTCAAGATTGGTTTGAGCCGTTTTAAAGAACTGACTGTTATTGCCTGCAATTCGCATACTGTTTGTAAAAACAACATTATTTCCTGTACTGGCTTTGAAGAAAAATCCCTGAGCTGCTGCAATTTTCCCACTTGCAGGCGGACCATTTGACGTTCCTGTGCTTCCTGATAAGGTATAGACCGAATAATCATCCGGGTCATAGTTGTAAGTTGCATTTCCATTGGTGTTTTCGTCAGGCTGGTTACTGTGTGTCCAGAAATACAATGCTCCAACACCAGCGTCATTAATCAATCTATCGGCATCTATTGCTGATGGATATGGATTTCCAATTAAATTCCATTTTGTAGCGACTGGAGTAACCGTAATATTTCCATTGTTTGGAACTCCTGTAAATGAGGCCTGAAAAACAGCTGGACTTACATTACCTTGTGGTCCTCTTATGATATAACCCTGCCCTGGTGTCATGACCAAAGTTCCATTATAACTAGTTACCCATCCACTTGATGGATTAAAGCTTTGGTATTTATCTGCCAATGTTGTTGGTGATAAATCATGAAGCGTCATTCCGGGTGTTGCTGTAACCGGTATTGACCAGTATACATAATCATAACGATTTACAGGCGTAGTGCTTCTTAAATAAGTAATGTTTCCAGTATTAACTGCATTCGTAGTTTGAACCAAACTTGCATTATTATCAAAGGTTAATGAACCGCCTGAATTAACATTTAAAGAGTTAGTAATTGTTAAAGTCCTTCCAGATGGAACTGTCATATTAACACCACTATTTATGGTACAAGAACAAGCAGTTAAATCTGCTGAAATTGCAAACGCTCCAGTAAAAACAGCTCTTTTTGTTGCAGTTGGAGTTCCGTTAGACCAAGCTGTTCCATTCCATGTTGTCGAAGATTGATCAGTAATTGTTGCTCCTAAACTTGATGGTGACTTACAGCCTCTGGTATTATCTGTTACTCTAAATGTATAAGTATTGGCAGCTAATAAAGGAATTGTTGTACTAGTTCCTGAACCCGTATATGTAGCAGATCCCGGGCTTCTTTCTATAGTCCAAGTTCCAGTTGCTGGTAAGTTATTTAAAATAACACTTCCTAAAGCAGCGCATGAAACATCGCTTATTGTGCCAATGGTTGGTGGTGGCAGTAAATCTATGGATGTTGAAATATTATCTGTATAGGTATGTCCCGAAATATCTTCAACGACATTTAACGATGGGTCAGTTCCGGTAACTTTTGCAGAATTAACAACTCTTCCAGTAAGTACATCATTACTAGTAATCGTATAAGTTCCGGTTAATGTAGCAGTTGCTCCGGCGGCCAAACTAGCAATTGGGTTTCCTGTAATAATAATTCCCGGCATTGGATCAGTCACACGAACATCTGTAATAGGAACTTCTCCTGTATTTTTTACATTAAAAGTATAATTAATAACATCTCCAGCTTTCCCGCATGATGGCATCGAAGCTGTTTTTATAAGACTTAATTCAGCAATTTTTAATGAATTTGTATTAAAAGCAATAAAAGCACAATCTGAACTGCCTGAAAAAGTTACTACAAAACGGTCCACCTGAGCAGCGTTTGCAGATGTTATTCCAAATTGACTGGTTTCGATTGCAAGCATTCTAATATCTCTTGTTGATGCGGCAGCAAATCCGAGAGTTCCATCCATTTTAAATAAATCAAGACTATACGTACCAATCGCAGTTACAGCATCAAACTTTATAGATAATTCAGTTCCTACGGTATTTCCTAATGCATCGATAAATTTAAAAGTATCTGGTGTTCCTCCTGGATCTGCAACCTGGGTTACAATTAAATCAGGAATTCCGTCACCAATACCTGAAAGATTCAGGTTATTGGTACCTACTTTAAATTCAGCTGTTCCGGCTTTTATATTAGCAACACCTGTACCAATTGAAAGTCCGCTTGCTCCATCAGTTAATCTTGATGCAAGTTCAGCTCCAGTAGCACTTGAACCAGCTAAAGCGGGTCTTAAAATTGCCGAACCCGCTGATTCGTCTATCATAGAACCTTGCAAAAAGTATGAGCTTGATGTTGAACCAAGAGATTGAATTTTCAATGCTCTAAATTTTTGTGCATTATAAACTACAGAGTGCGAATCTAGAGTCGTATTACTAACTCCTGTTGAATAAGTAGTTCCATTCCATGAGAATGCCAATAGGTTGTTTTCTCTGTCTGGACGATTACCAACTCCAGTAGTAGAATTTGAAGTCCAGTATCCGTTCCAATCAGTGTGGATTCTTGAAACAGCTGTTAGCTGCGCTGACATTTTTAAAGAAACCAATAAAAATATAAACAGTATCTTTTTAAATAAAGAACGGGTAAACAAAAGTAATTTTTGGGGCATACAATTTGTGTTTGGTTTGATTCGGTTATTAATTTAATTCTTAAAAAAATTTAAACTTATTTTTACTTAACTCTTTTTATTTAGTACGTTCATTACATGGAAAAATCCGGCAGCTTTCACTGTCGGATTTTTTTTATATTTTATTTTAATTATTTGAAAATGATTTTCCTTGTTGTTGCATAGTCATTTTCAAGAATAACTTTTACTAATAAAACCTGATCGGCAGACTGCAGATTCGAAATCGATAATTCTGTCGTTCCTATTTTGTTTTTACTATATAAAAGCTTTCCTGTAATATCATATATATTTACTTCTTTAATGTTTTCTTTTGAAGAAGTGACTTTGATTGCTTTATCTTTTACAGAAACCAAAAGTCCGTCTTTTACATTTTCAAAATCACCTGTTCCTAAAGTTTTATTCGTGTAACGAAGTACAAAACGATCTGTAAATGTTCCTATCTCAGTAGTAAATTTATAGTTACCGGCTTTTAGGTCGTGTACTTTACTGGTTACTTTGTCTTCCAGATAAACTGCCTGATCGTTTAGTAATCCATCTGTATGGTCAATTGCAATAGTAAATTCTCCCGCAACTGAAGTTTTATATCCAAGAGGAACTAAATCTGTATCTTCAAAAGGAAGTCCACGTCCCTGAATCGTTAGTTTCTTGGCTTCATTTAAACTATAAAAGTCTAAATATGCACTTCCGTTAAGTGTAGCGGCATCATAATTCTGATCCCAGCTGTTTGTTGCTCCTTCAATGTAACCTATCAGGGCTTGTTTAAATAATCCTGTTGTAGTTGACATATTCAGCCATACACGGTTTGTCTCAATATCGGCAGCTGTTTTAAAGAACTGGCTGTTTTCACCTGGAATTCTCATACTGTTTGTGAAAACAACATTATTTCCTGTACTGGCTTTGAAGAAGAATCCCTGACCTGCTGCAATTTTTCCACTTGCTGCCGGGCCATTAGAAGTCCCTGTACTTCCTGTTAAGGTATATACCGAATAATCATCTGGATCATAATTGTAAGTTGCATTTCCATCAGTATCTTTATCTGGCTGGTTGCTGTGCGTCCAGAAATACAATGCTCCAGTTCCTGCGTCGGTTATTAATTTGTTTGCACTAATTGCTGACGGGTATGGATTTCCGATTAAATGCCACTTTGTAGCTACAGGTGTAATGGTAAAATCACCATTATTTGGAACTCCCGTAAAAGAAGCTTGAAAAACAGCAGCACTAACATTCTCCTGCGGTCCTCTTACAATATATCCTTGTCCAGGTGTCATAACCTGAGTTCCGTTATAACTAATTACCCATCCACTTGATGGATTAAAACTTTGGTATTTATCTGCCAGAGTAGTTGGTGATAAATCATGAAGTGTCATACCTGGTGTTGCTGTAACCGGTATTGACCAGTATACATAATCGTAACGGTTTATAGGAGTTGTGCTTCTTTTATAAGTAATGTTTCCTGTGTTAACAACATTTGCAGTCTGAACTAAACTTGCATTGTTATCAAAGGTTAAAGAACCGCCTGAATTAACGTTTAATGCGTTAGTAACTGTTAGAGTTCTGCCACTTTTTATTGTAACGTTTGCTCCGCTTGCAATTTTACATGAACATCCATTAATATCTTTGTCTAAGCTATAATTGGCATCAAATTCTAATATATCATTTAACGTTGGATCTGAGCCACTAGACCATGTCGTTCCATTCCATTTATTTGCTGATTGTATAGTTACGACTGAAGAATATACTGATCCACAATTACTTTGTATTGCAAAACTATAATCACCAGGAACTAATCCTGAAACCGTCATTGTTCCCGTTCCTGAAATACTGTAAGTTCCATTTGTTGAATTTGGTCCATTAAAAAGTAACGTTCCGGAATTTGGCAAACCACTCAATGTAACACTTCCCGTTGGAACTAAACAAGTTGGTCTAACTATTGTTCCTGGTACTGGAGCAGTATAAGAAGTCTCGACTGTTGTTGTTGAAGAAGCCGGAGAGGCCGCTGAACATCCGTTAGAATTTCTATAATTAACTGTTACTGTTTTACTACCTGTCGTTAACCATCTTAATGTTACTGTATTACTTCCTGTCCCGATTCCTCCTCCAGTAATAGTGTAATCACTTCCACTATTTCCAGATATTGTCCAGGTATAATTTGCCTGTCCGCCTTGTGTAGTATAAACTACGTTTGTTCCTGTACAGGTACTTGTTCCTGCCTGACTTGTAAAAGTAACTGTTGGTAAAGGATCAATATCAAAGCTAGTTTCGATAGCAGCAAAACCTTGTGGACAACCAGAAGTTTGTGCAACCGCTCTGTACGCTCTTTTTGCGTAAAGTAATTCCATTGGCTGATACTCAATTAGATTTGCAGTACCAGCTATGGGAATCCAAGTTACATTGTTATCATCACTATATTCCCATCTTACTACTTTTTCAGGATAAGAATATGCTGCTCCCTGATTAGGAGCATCAGCATTTGCCAAAGTCAATTTATTAGGCTGAGTTCCATAACAAATATGTCTACCTCCATGTGTACGTCCTCTGTCTGTTGTAATAACTGTTACTGCTACAGCATTTGATATCACTGTAGAACCGCAACTTCCACTAACTTCTACAGTATAGTTTCCAACATTTGTAGTTGTTGGATTTGTTAAGGTTAATGTATTTGTTCCTTGTCCATTTACACCGCCGCCATTTGTAACAGCTGTTCCATCTTTTTTCCAAACATATGTTAATGTGCTTCCTACTGCTGTAACTGAAATTGTTTGTGTACCACTTCCTGAACATGCTGCAGCAGGAGCAGTTGGTTGTACTGTTATTGCTGTTATGGCATTTACTGTAATTGTTCCTGTGGCATTAACCGCAGTTGCCCCGCAGCCATTAACCGGAATACTATATGAAAAAGTTCCTGATGCTGTTGGTGTGCCACTAATAGTAATCGTATTAGAAGCCCAAGATGCAGAAACTCCTGCTGGTAAACCATTTGCTCCGGCAACACCATTATTAGCTATTCCTGTTACACTTCCTGTAGTTGTATGTGTAACATTCGTTATCGCTGTATTGATACAAACATTTGGACTAGATGATGCTGCTCCAACGGCTTTATTTGCATTAACAGTAATTGTTCCCGTTGCATTTACTGTACCACATCCGCCATTTAACGGAATGTTATAAGTAAAATTACCTGATGCTGTTGGAGTACCACTAATAGTGATAGTATTGGTAGCCCAAGATGCAGAAACTCCTGCCGGTAAACCGTTTGCTCCTGCAACACTATTGTTAGCTATTCCTGTTGCGCCAGTTGTAGTATGTGTTATATTTGTTATTGCTGTATTAATACAAGTAGTTGGACTTGATGATGCAGCAGTCACTGTATTTATCCTAACGGTAATTGTTCCTGTAGCATTAACCGCAGTTGACCCGCAGCCATTAACTGGAATGCTGTATGAAAAAGTTCCTGATGCTGTTGGAGTACCGCTAATAGTAATAGTATTAGAAGCCCAAGACGCAGAAACTCCTGCTGGCAGACCATTTGCTCCGGCAACACCATTGTTGGCTATTCCTGTTACACCCCCAGTAGTTGTATGCGTAAAGGCTGTTATTGCTGTATTGATACAAACATTTGGACTTGCTGACGCAGCACCCACAGCTTTGTTTGCATTAACTGTAATTGTTCCTGTTGCATTTACAGTACCACATCCTCCATTTAACGGAATGCTATATGAAAAAATTCCTGATGCTGTTGGAGTACCACTAATAGTAATAGTATTAGAAGCCCAAGATGCAGAAACTCCTGCTGGTAAACCATTTGCTCCGGCGATACCATTGTTAGCTATTCCTGTTGCGCCAGTAGTAGTATGAGTTACATTCGTAATAGCCGTGTTGACACAAACATTTGGGCTTGATGAAGCAGCTGTTACTGTATTTGTTCTAACAGTTATTGTCCCTGTAGCATTTGTAGCATTTCCACACCCCCCAGTCAGTGGAATGTTATAGTTAAAAGTTCCTGCAGCGGTAGGAGTTCCGCTAATAGTAATTGTATTTGATGCAAATGATGCTGATACACCTGCCGGCAAACCATTTGCGCCAGATACTCCATTATTAGATATTCCTGTTGCGCCAGTAGTACTGTGTGTTATATTTGTTATTGCTGTGTTAATACATACATTTGGACTTGAAGAAGCACTCCCTACTGTATAAGAAGTAGATCCAATTGTAATTGTTGAAACTGTAGAATATGAAATATTAGTACAAGGTGAATTTCTAACAACAGCTCTGTAGTAAGTAGTTTGTGTTAAATTTTGTACATCAATTCCGTTATTTGTATTATTAATCGTTGTTGTATTGCTTACAAAATTATCTGTAGAGGATTCCCAACGAATAACTGAACCAATATATCCCGTTAAATTTAAGTATGTAATATAAGTATTTGGACACCCACTTGCAGACGGCAATGTACCTCCGTTGCTCGTTTGTGCTATTGTTACAAATAAACTTGATGGACCTGAAGTACCACAAGCATTTGTTGATGTAACCTGAATATTTCCAGAAGTAGCTGAAGCACTAAAAGTAACACTTGCAGAAAGACCATCTGCCGCTGGTGTAATAGTTGCCCCTGTTCCTGAATAAGACCAATTGTAAGCGTAAGAACCTTGAACGGCACTAATTGTATAGCTAGTTGTAGAACTTTGACATTGAGTTTGAGAACCTGCTAAATTTGATGGCGCTCCTCCAGGTCCATTCGTAACATAAATTGTTCTGGTTGCTGTTCTTGCTGTAGGGCAATCTGTTGTTGATGGAATTGTATAAGTAACAGTAGCTGTTCCGTTTGCAGTTGCAGTAATTGCACCTGTACTTGAATTGATTGACGCTATACCAGATGGGCTTATGGTCCATGTTCCTCCCGGAACTGTAGATGCAAAAGTAGTAGATGTACTTCCGTAAGTACAAATATATTGATTACCGGAAAGAGTTCCAGCAGATGTTGGACAATCATAAGATATAACAACTTTACCCGCTGCACCTGCACCACCAGCTCTGTTTCCAGCTGTTTGTGATGTTCTTCCTCCACTGCCACCTCCACCATAAAGACTTCCAGGATTACCAGCTGCTGTATTACCAGAACCACCTACTATTGCCCCTCCTGTTCCTCCTGTTGGGCCGGAACCAGTTCCACCAACACCAGAGTCTGCACCATTATTACTTTCTCCATTTCCTCCATTACCGCCCGCAATGACCTGTACTCCACCAACATTTCCAGTTGTTCCTCCAGTTCCTCCCAAAATAGGATTCCCTCCATTAGTATTTCCCGTTCCTCCAGATCCTCCTGCTGCATATATCAAACCAGAAGCTGAAGTTCCATTTATACTTACAGTAGAAAAACCTCCATTACCACCACTTGCACCACTAACTGCTGTTCCGGCAGCCCCAACTGTAGCATCAAGTACATTTGTTGGTGCAACTGTTAAGTTACTTTTTGCATAAGCTCCTCCGCCTCCGCCTCCGCCTGTTCTTGCAGTAGCTCCAACAGCATTTGTAGATCCTCCTCCAGCTCCACCGCCGCCCCAACATTCTACTACCACAGTTGTGACACCAGCAGGAACTGTAAAGGTTTTAGGAGTTGTAGCTGTCACATAAGTTTTTGTAACGGTTTGTCCGAAAGAAACAAAGGAAATTACAAAAAATAAAAAACTAAAAAGTAATGTTTTCTTCATGTTATATGTTTTCTATCAGGTTGTTATGCGAGCATAAGAGTTGTCTTGCCCGCAAAGATATATACATATACGTTTTAGAAATTATCAGGGTTTTTAGAATAGGCATATAATCGATAAACCGATAAAATAATCGATGAAATGCACGACAAAAATGATGATTTTATGGAATTTCTTATAAAACAAGTAAATTAAAAATAAGAAAAATCCTTAGTAATAAGCATTTTAGCTTTGTTTTTTTGGGATAATAATCGAAAAAACGTCTGGTTTTGTAAAAAATCCTCAAAAAAGCAATATTTTACAACTTTGCGTTATTTTTTATTCCGTAAGGAATTTAAGATATTTTCAAATAAAAATTTAATATTTAAAGTGAGGCAAAAAATGCAATTCTAAATATCTTTTTTTGATGTTTATTCTTGCTCTAATTCTTTAACTTTTTCATAAACAAGATTACTTTCATAACCTCTTCGAAGAAGATAGTCACAAAATTTTTTGCGCTTTTTTAAATTATTTTTTTCCTGAATACTATTCCAGCATCTTTCAGATAAATTTTCAAAAGTTTCAAAATATTCTTCATTTGAAATTTCTTTAAGAGCGAGATTTATATTTGTTGAAGAAATATTTCGCAATTTAAGCTCATTTGTAATCCTGATTTTTCCCCAATTTTTGATTCTGTGTTTACCTCTTGCGAAGCTACAGGCAAAACGTGTTTCATTCAAAAAATTATTTTCAATTAACTGAACAACAATAGAATCAATTTCATCAGAAGTCATTTTTAAGCTATAAAGTTTCGAAACAACTTCGTCATGACAGCGTTCCTGATAGGCACAAAATCGTTCTAATTTCTGTAATGCTTCTTTTGGAGTAAAAATTACATTCATGAGTATTTTCTTTCTTTTTAACTATAAGTGGTAAAAATAACCATTTAAATGTTAAATTATGATGTGTTTATTGCCTTTTTGACAAAACTCTTTTTTCAAAACCTTGTTTATGTTGAGAATTATAATATTTTTGTGGGTAAATTCTGTTTGTTAAATTGCCCTGTTTATTAAACAGTTATTAATAAGAATTTAAGTTCAAAATTAGTCTTTCGTTTATAACGAAACTTGAAATTTTTTATTTGAATTTAAGCCAAAAACAAATTTAATACCACGCCTACTATGATTCGAAAACTACTTTTGTTCGTTCGTTCTTTATTTTTATTATTCCCTAATTCTTCTAAAGAAAAGTCTTTCACTCTTAGTTTAAGATTAATTTGTTTGGGGATGTTTTTTGTTGTGTCGCTTGCGAATGCTACGACTTATTACAGTCCTACAAGTGGCACTATTTCACCAAGTACTTTAACAAACTGGTGGACAAATACAAATAGTACCGGAAGTAATCCCGCAAATTTTACTACTGCTGGTGATATTTTTATTATACAAAATGGCTGTACAATGTCAACAACGACAGCTTGGAGTATAACTGGAAATTTACAAATTTCAACTGGTGGAATTTTAATAGTTAATAACCACGCTATAACAATTACGGGAACTACTTCAATTACTGGAACATTAAACCTCAGTAACAATACTGGAGCAAAAACCTTCATAGGATTAGTTACTGTTAACTCCGGAGGAAATTGGAATAACTCTTCAAATGTAGGAGTTACATTTAGAGGAGGAATTACAAATAATGGAACATTTACCACAGGTACGGGAGTTCAGACTTTTGACACAAATACACAAGCCTTGAACGGGACAATCAGTATACCAAGATTAACTGCCAATATTGGCGTTTCAAATAATGGAATTCTAACAGTAACCAATACACTTGCCGGATCTAGTTCTTTAACTAACAATTCGGGAGCAACACTAAATATAAACACTACCGCTTCAAGCGGTATTAATACTATAACAAATTCTGGAACCGCTACTATAAATGCAACTGCAGCAATTACTACAGTGACAGCAAATTTTGTAAACACTAGTACTGGAACTTTGAACATTAGTGGCTCTAGCACAATAAACGGAATTACTAATAATGGAACGACTAATTTAGCAAGTTCAGGAACTATATCAACTTTTAACAATGCCACGGCGGCCAGTCAACTTAATATAACTGCTACAACCACTCCTATAACAACTCTTACAACGACAGTTACTGGAAACACAGTTAATTATAATGGAACAACACAAACAATATTTACTACAACTTATTCGAATTTAATAGTTTCGAATTCTGGAACTAAAACACTCGGAGGAGCTACAATTGTTACTTCTGATGTAAATATTGCTAATACTGTAACATTAGCAACAAGTAATAATAATTTAACAATTGGCGGAAATTTTACCAGCAGTGGTACATTCACTCCAGGCACTGGAACGGTTACATTAAATGGAGCAAATCAATCTTTTAATGTTCCTACTTTTTATGCTCTAACTTTTTCGGGAAGTGGTACAAAAACATTTGCATCGACTGGAGCTACAGTAATAACAAATGCATTAACCATAAATTCTGGCATAAATACCAATTTAGGTACACAAACACATACTGCAAACACATTAACATTAGGTTCTACTCTAGCTTTGCCAGGTTCTTGGGGTAGTTCAAGTTCGCCTGCAACCAATAAAAGCGACACTTATTTTACAGCAACAACTGGTCAGATAAATGCCTCTACTAGTACTTGTGCTAATTTTTCATCGGTACTACAAATTATAAATGTAAACTTAAATACATTATCAAAAACAAGCTCAGGAACAGGTGGCTATGAAGATTTCACTGCAGACACTCCAACTAAAATTACTCAAGGAAAAAGTTATGCTTTAACAGTAAGAGGAAATACAGGAGGAGATCAAAACGTTTACTATTCTGCATTTTTTGACTGGAATAATGATGGTGATTTTGATGATGCTGGTGAGTATTCTCAAATAGGAACTATCAGAAATTCAGTAGGAACGACTGCTGATGGTAAAGCCGCATCGGTATATATTACAGTCCCAAGCATAGTTACTGGCGACATCAAGATGAGAATTATTGGTCGTTTAACTGGATATAATAATACTCCTTGTGCCATAAGCGGAAGCAGTGGGCAAATGGAAGATTATAAAGTAACTGTACAATTTGGATGCTCAGGTACAGCGGGAGCTCCGGTAAGTTCTGCTTCTACGGTATGTCCAAATGTTCCTTTCACAATTTCATTGCCGAGCAGCACATTATCAGATGGAGCAACATATGTATGGCAAACCTCTCCAGATAACGCAACTTGGACAAATGCTACTCCTGCTCCAATAACATTTTTTGGAACCGAAGCATTCAACTCATTGCCGACCAATACTAACCTTTATGGTAGTGCCACTATAACAGCAAATCAATTATTGTTAACTCCAGCAACAAATAGTTTAAATGGAGCTTGGGTAATTCAAACTATTCCTGGTACAAACATGGATGCATTTACAGTAAATTTCGATTATCAAATTCCTTCTGGAGGTACTGGTGCTGACGGTTTTAGTTTAAGTTATGCAGGTGATATTACTAGCGATGCAGCAGGAGGAGAAAGTGGTCAAGGTTCAGGAATTATAGTTCAATTCGACACCTATGACAATGAAGGCGTAGCTGCTGGTAGTCGTGTTCGTGTATTATATGCTGGAAATGTACTTTTCAATTCAGCAATTGACGTTCCACCATTAAGACCAACTACAGGAAATACTCCGGTAGTTTTGACGGTAGATTCTAAAGGAAAACTTACATTAAGAATTAATGGATCAGTAGTTGTTTCTGATTTATCTCTTCCTGTAGCTTATCTTTCAACTAATAAATCAACTTGGAAATATAAGTTTGCTGCAAGAACCGGAGGTTCAAACGACAATCACATTATTGACAATTTATTAATTAGATATCAAGATGTTACAAACTCAAATTCTACATTTTCCACTACTCAAACTGCAAAAACATATTATCGTGTTCAGGTAACTTGTGGAACGACAACGACAACAACATCGGTTCTTGTCGACATGAGTACAGCAGCAATTACAACTCAACCAACAACACCGGCTGCTGTTTGTTCTGGTACAGGAGTACGTACAATTTCTGTTGCTGCAACAGGATCTGGCCTAACTTATTCATGGAGACTAGGCGGAGTTGCTGCCACTAACGGAGGAGTAATTTCTGGACAAGGTACCAATACACTTACTTTAACAAACCCTACGGCTGCGAATGCTGGAAATTATACTGTAGTTGTTGGTGATGTTTGTACTACAAGCGTAACTTCAAACCCAGTAACACTTACTGTAAATCCAACCCCAACTTTAACAGGAGCAAGTCAAGCTGCTGCAGTATGCGCAGGATCTTCTGCTACGATAAATTTAACCGGATTATTAGCAAGCAGTACTTCAACTGTTTCATATACAATTAATGGTATTGCACAAACTCCTGTAACAGGCGTAACGGCAACTACAGGCGGAACAGCTAGTTTTACATCAGCTGCATTAACAGCAGCAAATAATGGCCAGACTTTACAAATTACCGGAATAACTACAACAAGTAACACACCTAATTGCAGTCAGTCATTTACAACAAATGTAACTTTAGCGGTAAATCCTTCACCAACTTTAACTGGAGCAAGTCAGGCTGCTGCAGTATGTGTAGGATCTTCTGCAACTATAAATTTAACTGGACTAAGAGCCAGCAGCACTTTTACTGTTTCATATACAATTAATGGTGTTGCTCAGACATCTATAACTGGTTTAACAGCAACAGCAGGAGGAACAGCTAGCTTTACAACACCTGCATTAACAGCTGCAAATAATGGCCAGACTTTACAAATTACCGGAATAACTACAACAAGCAGTACTCCTAATTGCAGCCAGTCGTTTACAATTAATGTAACTTTAGCCGTAAACCCAACTCCAACTTTATCTGGAGCCAGTCAAGCTGCTGCAGTATGTGTGGGATCTTCTGCTACGATAAATTTAACTGGGCTATTAGCAAGCAGTACTTCAACAGTTTCATATACTATAAACAGCGTTGCTCAAACTCCTGTGACTGGCGTAACGGCTACTGCAGGCGGAACTGCTAGTTTTACAACACCAGCATTAACAGCTGCAAATAATGGCCAGACTTTGCAAATTACCGGAATAACTACAACAAGCAGTACTCCTAATTGCAGTCAGTCTTTTACAACAAATGTAACTTTAGCAGTAAACCCAACTCCAACTTTAACCGGAGCAAGCCAAGCTGCCACAGTATGCGTGGGGTCTTCTGCTACGATAAATTTAACCGGATTATTAGCAAGCAGTACTTCTACCGTTTCATATACAATTAATGGTGTCGCACAGACCCCTGTAACAGGCGTAACGGCAACTGCAGGAGGAACAGCTAGTTTTACATCAGCTGCATTAACAGCTGCAAATAATGGCCAAACTTTACAAATTACCGGAATAACTACAACAAGTAACACACCTAATTGCAGTCAGTCATTTACAACAAATGTAACTTTAGCGGTAAATCCTTCACCAACTTTAACTGGAGCAAGTCAAGCTGCTGCAGTATGTGTAGGATCTTCTGCAACTATAAATTTAACTGGACTAAGAGCCAGCAGCACTTTTACTGTTTCATATACAATTAATGGTGTTGCTCAGACATCTATAACTGGTCTAACAGCAACAGCAGGAGGAACAGCAAGTTTTACAACACCTGCATTAACAGCTGCAAATAATGGGCAAACATTGCAAATTACCGGAATAACTACAACAAGCAGTACTCCTAATTGCAGCCAGTCATTTACAACAAATGTAACTTTAGCAGTAAACCCAACTCCAACCTTATCTGGAGCCAGTCAAGCTGCTTCAGTATGTGTGGGATCTTCTGCTACAATAAATTTAACCGGGCTATTAGCAAGCAGTACTTCTACAGTTTCATATACGATAAACAGCGTTGCACAAACTCCTGTAACTGGTGTAACAGCAACTGCAGGCGGAACAGCTAGTTTTACAACACCAGCATTAACAGCAGCAAATAACGGTCAAGTATTGCGTATAACTGGAATTACAACCACAAGTAGTACTCCTAATTGCAGTCAGTCTTTTACAACAAATGTAACTTTAGCGGTAAACCCAACTCCAACTTTAACCGGAGCAAGCCAAGCCGCTGCAGTATGTGCGGGATCTTCTGCTACAATAAATTTAACCGGATTATTAGCAAGCAGTACTTCGACTGTTTCATATACAATTAATGGTGTCGCACAGACTCCTGTAACAAGTGTTACTGCAACAGCAGGTGGAACAGCTAGCTTTACAACACCTCTTTTAACAGCGGCAAATAATGGCCAGACTTTACAAATTACCGGAATTACGACTACAAGCAGCACTCCTAATTGCAGTCAGTCATTTACAACAAATGTAACTTTAACTGTAAATGCATTACCAACAATAACAACACATCCACAAGCAATTGCGGTTTGTGAAGGCAAAAATCATACATTTACCATAGTTACTTCTGCAGGAAGTCCATCTTATCAATGGCAATATTCACCAGATAATTCAAACTGGACAAACACAAACGGAGCTGCTGGTGTAACCGGTCATACAACTGCATTATTAAATGTGACAAACATTCCATTATCATATTCTGGATATTATGTTCGTTGTATCATTACAGTTGGAACATGTTCAAGCACATCAAACTCTGCTTTATTAACCGTAAATCCAACGCCAACTGCGCCAACTGCATCTGTAACAACTCAGCCAACATGTGCTGTACCTACAGCAACTATTACAGTTTCAAGTCCGGCACCAGCTGCAGGAATTACTTATAGTATTGACGGAACAACTTACACTAATACTACTGGTATATTTACTGGAGTAGCAACAGGATCATCATATAATGTTACTACTAAAAACAGTTCAGGATGTGAATCTCCAATTACAGTTGTTACTGTAAATACTTATGCAGGTAAAACATGGAATGGTAGTGTAAGTACAAACTGGAACGTTGCCGGAAACTGGACTCCAAGCGGAGTTCCTACTGTCGATGACTGTGTAGTGATTCCAGATTTAACTTCAATCGCAAACAAGCCGGAAATTACAGGAACAAATATTGAATATAAAGCTCATTCAATTAATTTGAATAATAATAGCTCTTTTATAGTAAGAAGTACAAACACTCTAACCGTTACAAATGCAGTAACAGTTAATACAGGCAGTACTTTAACTTTTGAGAACAATGCAAGTTTAGTTCAAACAACCAATGCTGTTAACAGCGGAAACATTACTTATTTAAGAAGCACAACTCCTATAAATCGTTACGATTATGTTTACTGGTCAGTACCAGTTACTGCAACACCGGGTATAACACTTCATGATTTATCACCAACTACTCTGGCAGATAAATACCAAAGTTTTAATCCAACAAGTGGATGGGTAATTAGTTATAACGGAACTCAGGTTATGACACCTGGACAAGGATATATTGTAAGAGGGCCTCAGGAAAATGTTAGCGCTGCTGTTTTTCAAGCTTCTTTTACGGGAGTTCCAAATAATGGGGACTTTACCATTACACCTGTAGCTACAAAGTGGCATTTAATCGGAAATCCATACCCGTCAGCAATTAGTGCAAACAAATTAATAACCGACGCAGGAACTGGAGCATTGTATTTCTGGACACACACAAATCAGCCTGACGAAAATACCACTGGAAATGAAACATATAACTATGATCCAGATGATTATTCGGTATATACCTTATCAGGAAGTACAGGAACTTCTAATGGGCCGGCAGCAAGTGGAAAAATTGCAGCAGGTCAGGGATTCTTCTTTAAAGCAAGTACAGGAAATAATGTTGTTTTTACAAACAGTATGAGAATTCCAGGCGAAAACAGCCAGTTCTTTAAAACAGCTGCCGATATTGAGAGAAACCGCGTATGGCTGAATATGTCAACTACAACAGGATTATTTAAACAAGTCCTTGTAGGTTATATAGACGGAGCGACAAACAGCTGGGATCAAAATTATGATGCAGCTACTCTTAATGGAAGTGTTTATTTAGACTTTTATAGTTTAAATGAAGCCAAGAAACTAACGATTCAGGGACGTGGACTTCCTTTTGAAGATACAGATTTAGTTCCGCTTGGTTACAGAACTGCCGTTGCAGGAGAATTCACAATCGCTATTGATCATACAGATGGATTGCTAAACGATCAGGCAGTTTATCTGGAAGACAAAGTAACCAGTAAAGTACACGACCTAAAAGTCGGTAATTATAAATTTACTACTGAGATAGGAACATTTACAGATCGTTTTGTACTTCGTTATACGAATAAAACATTAGGTACAGGCGATTTTGAAAATGTAAAAGACGGACTTTTGGTTTCTGTAAAAGATAAAGCAATCAAAGTCACTTCTTCAAAAGAAAACATTAAAGAAGTTTCTGTTTTTGATATTACAGGAAAACTTTTATACAACAAAAAGAAAGTTGAAACGACAGAATTTTCAATCTCAAATCTACAGGCTGCTGAGCAGGTTTTACTGGTAAAAGTAACTCTTGAAAACAAAGCCGAAGTCACAAGAAAGATTATCTTCAAATAATAAAAACTTCTTCCAATAAAAAAATCCATTCCGCAAAACGGAATGGATTTTTTGTTTTTAAATAAGATGAATATTAGGCTTTTTCAATTAAAATACTCACAGCGTTTCCGCCAAAACCTACTGCATTAACTAAAACCCTTTTAATTGATTTGTCTTGCTTTTTTGATTCTGAAAAAGGTGTTTCTATAAAAATGTCGTTTTGCAACATTAAAAGTGCCAATTCTAAACTCAACATTCCAGATGCCCCAAAAGTATGTCCGATCTTCCATTTATTAGTCGTTAACAAAGGCAAGTTAGAACCAAACACTTTTTCAATTGCTCTTAATTCCGTCAAATCTCCTTTTATAGTTCCGGGCGCGTGCATTACAATTGCATCAACACTTTCTAAATCAATATCTTTTAAAGCCATTTTCATAGATTTTTGAAAACAGTCCGCTTCCGCAGAAATTGAAATATTGTGTTCCAAAATTTCAGTCGCATAACCAACACCAATAACATAAGCTATTGCATTTTCTTTTTCTCCAGCTTCTAAACAACAAACCGCTGCGCCTTCTCCCAAAATCATGGTGTTTTGTGTTTTCTTGAAATCAAAAGCTAAATTTGGCCACAAATCAATTTCCTGATCCAATCGTGAATAAATTTTCAAAGCCCGCATTTGTCCAATGGTAAAATCAGTTAAAGGAGCTTCACTTCCTCCAACCAAAAACTTATCAGCCATTTCAGATTTTAACCATGCAACCCCATTTAAAAGTGCGTGAAGCGCCGTTGAGCAGGTAATTGAATGCGAAATTTCAGGGCCTGCGCTTTGTAAATCGTGTGCTATCCAGGACGAAATATTTCCTAAAGTTGTTGTTGGTGATGCTAAAGTTTGTGCTTTTCCTGTTTCAAGATATTCTTTGTAATGTTTTTCGAATAAATCTGTAGCGCCTCTTGAAGAACCAATATTGATTCCGAAAATATCATTTGAATTCCAGCCTGCTTTTTCAATTGCTTTTCGCGAAGCTGCTAAAGCAAATAAAACAGAATCATCTAGAAATTTATATTTAATATCCGATTCACGGATTTCAGCCACAATTTGTTTCGATTCAGCATCAAGAGCAGCAACAGAAGTTTCCTGCTGATCCAAAAACTGTTTCGTAAAGCAATGGTTATTATCAAGATATTTTTTCCAAACTTCTTCACTATTATTTCCTAGCGGAGAAATCGATGAAAAAGCGATTATGGCAATTTTTGATGTATTCACAATAGTTTATTTATAACAAAGGTCTGTAAAAAAAATGGCACACTGATAAAGCGGGTTGAACAGATTTACACGGAGTAAATAATTAAGCTGCGTAAATCTGTTTTATCCGTTAAAATCTGTGGGCAAATCATACCATTTCAATAGCTTCTTCAATAGTAGTGTATACTTTATGAAGCTGTTCATCTGTCATTATATATGGAGGCAAAATATAAACGATATTCCCAACGGGGCGCAAAACAACTCCTTTATCAATAAAGAAATTATATAATTTTGTCCGCATTGATCCGTAATAGCTTTCTTCTGAATCTGATTTTATTTCAACGGCAAAAATAACTCCCAAAGTTCTGGCAGTAATTACTTTTGGATGATTCTCAATCTTCTTTTGAAAATCTAAATGACTAGCATTTATTCTTTCAATATTTTGCTGCATTTCTGTTGTCTGCAATAAATCCATACTTGCTAAAGCCGCCGCACAACCTGTTGGATTCGCTGTAAATGTATGACCATGAAACAAAGCTTTATTAATATCATCATCATAAAATGCATCGAAAATATCCTGAGTAAAAGTTGTAATCGCCATTGGGATTGTTCCTCCGGTTAATGCTTTCGAAAGACAAATCATATCCGGCTCTTCCGAAACATAATCCATAGCAAAGGTTTTTCCGGTTTTTCCAAAACCCGTCATTACTTCATCAGCAATTGTCAGGACATTATTTGCTGCACATATCTGAATCAATTTTTCTAACGCTTCAGGTTCATACATTACCATTCCGGCTGCGCCCTGTACCAAAGGTTCAAAAATAAATCCGGCACAATTATGTTTTTTAATTGCTTCTTCTAAAGCGTCAAAACTTGCCTGCTCCTGCCCTTTTATTGGAACAGGAATTCGGACTACATCTATAAACATTCCTTGAAAAGCTTGTGTATAAAACGAAATTCCGCTCGCTGCCATCGCCGCAAAAGTATCTCCGTGAAAAGCATTTTCAAAGGCAATAATTGTAGTTCGCTTTTCATTCTTATTAAAGAAATATTGAAGCGCTACTTTAATCGCTACTTCAACTGCCGTAGAACCATTGTCTGAAAAGAAAATCTTCTGCTGGTTTTTCGGCAGGATTTCCATTAATCTCTCCCCAACTTTTACTGCCGGTTCATGTGTAAAACCGCCAAACAAAACGTGCTCTAAAATTGTCAATTGTTTGTAAATAGCATCGGCAATAAATTTATTACTATGCCCAAACGGATTTACCCACCAGGAAGCAATTGCATCGATGTATTCTTTATTGTTTTCATCCCAAAGTAATGCGCCTTCTGCCCGAGTAATTGCAATTGGCGTTTGTGAAGTTTTATGCTGTGTATAAGGATGCCAAAGATATTGACGATCTTTTTCTGTTAAGCTCATTGTTAAGAAAATAGAAGAAAGAGAATAGAAAAAAGACTAAACTCAATTGTTTAAACAAAGATAGGAAACTCTATTTTCTTTATTCTATAATCTTTATTCTATAAATTAAGCAAATTCTCTCTAAATAAATCGGCGTATTCTTTAATTACATTTTGATCGAAATAGGGTTCTTCATCAATTCTTCCGATGCAGTTTATTCCGGTTTTATTCAGAATTAAACTTTCTGTTGATTTGTTTTCGCTTCCGCTGAAGATAATTCCAGCGACTTTAAATCCCCGATTCTGAATTGCCTCAATCGTTAATAAAGTATGATTAATACTTCCCAGATAATGTCTTGAAACAACAACAATTTTATAATCTGGTTGTATTAAATCGATGATGGTTTCTTTATCATTTAACGGAACAAAAATTCCACCTGCACCTTCAATAACTAAATTGTTTTTCGTTTTTGGTTCCTGAATTTGATTTAGTTCGATTTTTACACCATCAATTTCTGCCGCCAAATGCGGACTTGCCGGTGTATTCAATTTATAACTGTTCTCAAAAATTTGAGTTTTTTTATTAGAAATTCGGGATTGAATTTTATGACTGTCAGAATTGTCTAAATCCCCAGCTTGAATTGGTTTCCAATAATCAGCCTCTAAAGCTTCTACAATAATCGAAGAAGCGATTGTTTTACCAACATCTGTCGAAATTCCTGTTACGAATATTTTCATAATTTATTGACCACGAATTTTACTGATTAAACAGATTAACGCGGATTTTTATTTTTTTAATCAATCTTGGCTTAATAATCAGTGTAAATCTGTCACATCTGTTTTATCTGTGAGCCATCAACAAAAATACCAATAAAAACAAACCCATCATTACGATGGGTTCTGTTTATTCTTCTTCTTTTAATTCGTCAATTACTTTTCTTATTTCACTGGCGAATTTTCCATAAAATTTGTGGACCCACCATTCTAAAGAAATCCCCATAAAGAGTACTCCAAAAACAACAATCAAAAAGAATGCGACTAAATGTCCATTTGAAAATTCGTGATCAAAAAATCCCGGAATTTTTGAAAACGCATAATAATAAAGTCCCAAAAGGTATAAAACCAAAAACGGCGTTAAGGCAAACCCAAATGTTTTGTACAATTCCATATTCAGTCTTATGTCAAAATAAGTTTCATACAAACTGTCTTTTGTTGTTAAAGTGGTATTATTTAGTCTTTTATAAAAGAAATAAAGCTTCAGTAAATAATAAACACAAACGGCCACAAAAAGACTAAAAAGTAAATAATAAAAAAAAGTCCATTTTGGCGGCAGATTTGCAATCAAAGGAACTGTGCCAATGAAAACTATGGACAGGATTTGATAATAAAATTCTGTTTTCAGGTTTTTTTTAATTTTATCCAAAGGTGTATTTGCCGATTGTATTTTTTCTAAATTATGGGGAACAACAACATTTTTTGGCTGATCGTTATTCCATGCGTTTTGTATTTCATCAAAATCCATATCCTTGGTTTTTAATTATATCTTTTAATTTTTCTTTTGCCCGATTCAGTTTTACTCTCGCATTTCCTTCAGAGATTCCGAGGTTTTCTCCAATTTCTTTATGTGAAAAGCCTTCTAACTGATAAAAAATAATAGCCTTATCAATTTTTTCCAGTTTTTGAACAGCTTTATAAAAGTGTTCAATCTGGTTTTCTTTGATTTGAGAATCGCCTTCTTCTTCTTTTACATTTTCTGAAGCGATTTCATATTTATCAACTTTCCGCTTTTCTTTCTTCAGGAAAACAATTGCCGTATTTACAGCTACGCGATACATCCAAGTTGAAAACTGACTTTCATTTCGAAAAGAATCATACGATTTCCAGAGCTGGCAAATAATTTCCTGAAATAAATCCTGCTGATCGTCATGTGTATCCATGTACATTTTAGAAACTTTGTACAAAATTCCCTTATGATTTTCAATCCGATTTAAAAACTCTTGTTCCCTTTCTTTCAAAATCTATTAATTCAGAATTGGTTTTACCTTATAATCTGCTTTTCTTAATAAATTAATAACTCCAAATTCTCCTGCCAAATGTCCTGATCCAACAGCAAAAAAGATGCTTTGCTTCTTCATTAATTCGGGCATGTTTTTTACCCAGTTTAAATTTCTTTCGTCAAGAATAATCTTTTTGGTTTTTTCGCTTGTATATTTTTTATCTGTTGTAAAATCAAACATTAAATCAATATTCTCGGTTTTATATGCCGAAACTAATTTAGCCGATTCTTCAGGAGTCGATTCTTCTAACATCGAAATCATTTCATCAGTTGAATACGCTTTATCAAACATTCCGAATTGTTCCTTTACAGTTTCAAGCCCGCCAATTTCAATAGTTCTTTTTTTAGCCTGCTCTATAAATTCCATTTCGTAGAATTTTAAATCGGCGCAGTCAAAACTTTTCATTGAAATCAAACTCATTACAGTCAGCAAACTAAAGCTGTCAACTTGCTGCACGGTCATTCCTGTAGTTTTCTTGAGAATTGCATCTAATTTTGTCAGCTGTTCCGGGTTTAGTTTTTTGCTTAAAGGTTCTTTTCCCATTGCCAATTGCTGCATTTCTGACATTTCTTTTGGATCAGAAAAGTTGATTTCAAGTATTAATTTTTCAGAAGATTCTAAAGCTTTCTTGGTTTTTTCAGTTAGAAAATAATCCGAAGAACAAATCATATGAATTGTTCCATATAAATAAGAAGGTTTAGAAAGTCCGTTCCCGGAAACTTCCCATAAAAGAGAATTTTCTAATTTAGCCGATTTGGTTTGAGCTTGTGATTTTATGCTAAAAGCAACTAATATAAATGCTATAAATAAATGGAATACTTTTTTCATTTTGAAGATTGGTTAGGTTAATGACTAAAACTCATTTTATAATTACAACTCGTAAGTATAGGAATAGTCAAAACGTTACAGAAAAATATTGAAAATTATTTTAGCCCACTGATAAAACAGGTTTAACGGATTAACGCAGTATTAAATTTGGTTTTCTGTTATTTGTATAGATTAAGCGTTTGAATTCTGGGCTTTCTCCAAAATTCAAAAGCAGGCCGACTTCCATTTTTGTTGATTTGAGATAATTCATCAATTGGGCTATATGCGAGCTTAAAAGATATTCACAAGCTTTTAATTCAATTATGATAACATCATCAATTACCAAATCTGCGTAATACTCGCCAACTAATTGATTTTTGAAATATACTTTGATTTGTTTTTGAGTTTCAACTTTATAGCCTAAAGATTTTAGTTCAAAATACATTGCATTTTGATAAACTTTTTCCAGAAAACCATAACCTAATTGATTATAAACATCATAAAATACTTTTAGAATAGATTTTGATTTTTCTTTGTGTAATAAGTCAGACATTATACGCTGTGTAAACCCGTTTAATTCGTTTAATCGGCGGGCCTAATATACGTAATTTCCTAATAATTCTAGAACTTGCTTAATTTCGTCTTCAGAATTGTAACTGTGGATGCAAAAACGCAAACGTTCCTGACCTTCGGGAACTGTTGGAGAAAGAATTGGTTTTACATCAAAACCTTTGTCTTGTAATTGCTGAGCTAACTTCTTAACACTTTCGTTTCCCTGAACAATGGCAGACTGAATTGCTGATTTACCTCGAACAAACATTGGTTTTAGACCTAATAAGTTTTTCTGCTGATTGAAGAAAATAATATTTTGACGCAGTTTTTCGATTGTTTCTTTTTCAATTTCCAGCTGTTGATATGCCGTTAAAATTGTCGCAACAGAATGTGGAGATAATCCTGTAGTATAAATAAAACTTCGGGCAAAGTTTATTAGATATTCTTTGAGTTCCGGACTTCCAAGTACAACCGCGCCGTGACAGCCTAAACCTTTTCCAAATGTCATAATTCGGGCAAAAATTCTGTTGTGCAGTTCTAAATACTGAAGAAGACCTTCTCCTTTATCTCCAAAAACACCCAAAGTATGAGCTTCATCAACTACTAAATAACAGTTGTATTTTTCCGAAAGCTGTACTAATTCTTCTAAATTCGGGCTGTCGCCATCCATAGAAAAAACAGTTTCGGTAACTATGTAAATATTGGTATCGGGAAATTTTAGAATAAGTCGTTCTAAATCTTCAAAATCATTATGGCTGAATTTGTATGATTTTGCATTTGACATTACAATTCCATCCCGAATGGAAGCGTGACTTAGTTCATCATACAAAATAACATCATTTCTTTGCGGTACAGCGCTAAAAAAACCCAAATTGGCATCATAACCCGAATTAAAAATTAAAGCGGCTTCTGCGTCATGAAATTGTGCAATAAAATTTTCTGCAATATGATATAAAGAATGGTTTCCTGAAATTAATCTTGAACCTGTCGCTCCGTTTTGAAAAATTTCATTTTCGTGCAGATAAGCATGTGTCAATTTAAAAATTGATTCGGATTTTGAAAATCCGATATAATCATTCGAAGAAAAATCCACCAGATTATTAAACACGGGGAGTTTGCGAAGCGAATTATTCTGCTTTCGGTTTTCAAGTTTCTGATTAAGATTTTCAGGTAATTTCATAAAAACAAAGTTATGAAATTGAAATTTGATATAAACAAACAGCGGGTTTTGATATTCCCGCTGTTCTTTATTGTATTCTAAATTGCGCTTATAAATGGCGATTGCCTGCTATAATTTGATTCAATTATTTCCTTAACCATAAATTCAGCAATATCAAACGCGCTGATTTTGTCTCCTAAACAATCTTCGAGATTAACCGCTATATCAGAACTATTATCTATGAATTCAATAAAAGGAACACGAACCTGCGTCCAGTTTGCTTCACTTTCGATTAAAAGATTATACGCTTTTTGGCGATCTTCCTGAATTACTGGAAAATTGGTTTTCATCCAATCTGTTGCCGTAATAGTTTTTGGACTTTTTTTATCGAATGGCGTATCGATATTAAGACCCGCAAGAAGAACATAACGTTTAATTCCATATTCATTCATTGCTTTTAAAACATTCTTGGTTAGTTCACTTGCAACTAAAGGCTCGTCTTTTCTCTGACCAATTGTACTTACTACTGCCTGACAATCTTTCAACAATAATTTTATGGATTCAAAATCAAGCGCGTCTCCCGTAATGATTTCAATTTTAGGATTTTGAATTTCGAAATTTTCAGGATTTCTTAATAACAGTTTTAAACTAAATCCTTCTTTTAATAACTGGTTTACAAGATATTTTCCAGTTCTTCCGCCGCCGCCCAGAACAGCGACTTTTGATATATTTATCATAGGTATCCTTTATAAAATTTGACATAAATAATTTGCGCTTTATCAGGTCGATAAAACGAAAACATAAAAGCTTACTGAGCTTTTATAATTGAATCAATATTTTATAAAGAGATTTTAATACTTCAAAAATAAAAAATATTTTTAAAGCATGGTATAAAAAACCAAACAACATTGTTTGTTTAATTTATATAATCATTTAAGATTTTCTTTTTCGATCCATTTAAATTTACCTTTTTCTGTCGCATCGAGTAAATTAACTTGTAGTCCATTTGCAATTTTAAATGCCAAATTATGTGCTGATTGAACATTAAAATGGACAGAAACCGATTTTTTCTTGTTTTCTGATAACCAAATTTGAACCTCAAAATCCCTATCTGAATAATTTTTATAAACAGACACATATTGCACTTCCTTAAAAATAGTGTCTTTACATAAGGGAATTCCAAATAATGTAAAATTGAAACGAGCCGATTTGTTTTCAGCATTTGTATAGACACTTTTTTTAAAAGTTAAACCTACAGCGCAAACAAACATAAAAAAAACAGCTACAAAAAACTTTAAACCATTTATACCACTACCCGAATAAAAAAGTTCAATCATCTTAAGTGCCATTATAACAGTAAAAATATAAAGGGGCGTCGCTAATATAAAGTGCCAAAAAGGCCTTTTTGAAGTATAAACTAATTTTTCTATTTCTTCATTTTCCATGTTTCAAAAATAAAAAAAGCCACTCACTATGTGAATGGCTTTTAAGATTATTTCGAAATTGTTGTTAGTCTACTAAAACAATTATCTTGTTATCTTTCATTTCGATTGTTCCTGACGTAATATCTAGTGTATAGGTTTGGTCATTCACTTTCGTAAATTTATTTGCTACCTCTTTAGAAAAATCAAAGCTTGCCGCTGCAATTTTAATAGTTCCTTTTTCTAGAATAGAAACAATAGGAGCGTGATTATTCAAAATCTGAAAGCTTCCATCAACTCCCGGAAGTGTAACCGAAGTTACTTGTCCTGAAAATAATTTTGCTTCTGGTGATACTATTTCTAAAATCATAACTTTTTTTTAAATTCCAAATTATAAAATTCCAAATCCCAATTTTGGAATTTGGAATTTTTATTTTTTGATGTTTATCAAGCTATGCTTGATTATGCTTCTGCTAACATTTTTTCTCCAGCCTCAATAGCATCCTGAATAGATCCTTTTAAGTTGAAAGCTGCTTCTGGAAGGTGATCTAATTCACCATCGATAATCATGTTGAAACCTTTGATAGTATCTTTAATATCAACTAAAACTCCAGGGATACCTGTAAATTGCTCTGCTACGTGGAACGGCTGAGACAAGAAACGTTGTACACGACGAGCTCTTGATACAGAAAGTTTATCTTCTTCAGATAATTCTTCCATACCTAAGATCGCGATAATATCTTGAAGTTGTTTGTATTTTTGTAGAATTTCTTTAACTCTTTGTGCACAGTCGTAGTGCTCGTTTCCTAAAATTTGAGGAGTTAAAATTCTTGAAGTAGAATCTAACGGGTCAACCGCTGGATAAATACCTAACTCAGCAATTTTACGAGACAATACTGTTGTAGCATCTAAGTGGGCGAAAGTTGTAGCCGGCGCCGGGTCAGTTAAGTCATCCGCAGGAACGTAAACCGCTTGTACAGATGTAATAGATCCTTTGTTTGTAGATGTAATACGCTCTTGCATAGCTCCCATCTCTGTTGCCAAAGTTGGTTGGTATCCTACTGCAGAAGGCATACGGCCTAAAAGTGCTGATACCTCAGAACCTGCTTGTGTAAAACGGAAGATGTTATCAACGAAGAATAATACATCTTTACCTTGATCTGTTCCTGCTCCATCACGGAAATATTCAGCGATAGATAATCCTGAAAGTGCCACACGTGCACGAGCTCCAGGTGGCTCATTCATTTGTCCGAAAACGAAAGTAGCTTTAGACTCTCTCATTCCTGGCATATCTACTTTAGATAAATCCCATCCTCCATTTTCCATAGAGTGCATGAAATCATCACCGTATTTAATAATTCCTGACTCTAACATCTCACGAAGCAAGTCATTTCCTTCACGTGTTCTTTCTCCTACTCCTGCGAATACTGAAAGTCCACCGTGACCTTTTGCGATATTGTTGATCAACTCCTGAATCAATACTGTTTTACCAACACCAGCACCACCAAACAATCCAATTTTACCTCCTTTTGCATAAGGCTCGATCAAATCGATTACTTTAATACCTGTGAATAAAACTTCTGATGAAGTTGATAAATCTTCAAATTTAGGAGCTTGTCTGTGAATAGACAAACCGTTTTCTCCTGTTTTTGGCAAGTTTCCTAAACCATCAATTGCATCTCCAATTACATTGAATAAACGTCCATATACGTCTGGACCGATTGGCATTTGGATTGGATTACCAGTTCCAACTACCTCATATCCTCTTGACAAACCGTCTGTAGAGTCCATAGAGATTGTACGAACAGTGTTTTCTCCAATGTGAGATTGTACTTCTAGAACTAATAAAGTTCCATCTTTTTTAGTGACTTCTAACGAATCATAAATTTTTGGAAGTTCAACATCTTTACCGTTGAAAACTACGTCTACTACTGGTCCAATGATTTGAGCAACTTTTCCTATTACTTTTGACATTACTTATGTATTTATTAAATAGCTATTTAGGTTTATCGAAAATACCTCTTTTTTCAGAGCGCAAAGATAATTTTTTAAAATATAAAATCAATTTTTTTTTCATAAAAAATAGCACGATTTTGTTTGATTCATAAAAACAGACTTTTAAACTGTCGTTTATATCATTTTTTAACGAAATAAAAAAGCCACTACATTTTATAAAACGAGTGGCTTTCTTAATTAAAAAAATGGTATATTATAATGACGCCGGGTATTGAATTGGGTATAAAGCCAAATCAACATGACGAAGTGTAGAACCATACTTAGCGTTTATTGCATCAACAAAAATATTAGCAATCAAACCATATCCTCTTCCGCTTGGGTGAATTCCATCTAAAGAAAAAGCACCACCAGTTACATAAGTTGACGACATTGTATAATTTCCAAATCTATATCCGCCGCTTGCCAGTTGAGTCAACAAAGCTCTTGTATCAACGAAAGCCAAACCTTTTTCTTTAGCAACCGCATCGATAGTTACATTATAAGCATCTGTTGCTGTTTTAATTTCTGCAATTTCTGTTGGGATTAAAACATGTTTGTCCTGTAAAGGAAAGGTTACTCCAAATTTATCTAATGGCGCAGGCGGTGCAATCCCAAGTCCAGAATCTGAAGCTTTAGGAGCGGCACCAATATCTGTTCTTGTTGGTAGTACCACTAAATCTGTAGCTTTTGCTTGTCTTGCCTGTCCGAAAACTGCTCCATAAAAAGCTGCAGTCTGTGCCCCTAAAGAAGGCGTAAATGCTGCTGTTAATTGAGCAGACAAATTAGGAAGTGACTCGTCTTTTATTAATACTGGATTTGCAGCCGTTTCAGATAATAAATTAATTCTATCACCTGCCTGAAAAGCTGTTAATACTTGTTTTAAAGGCCCGTATAATTGTGTGTTTAACGCTTTAATTGTTGCTTTACCTACTGCTTCATTATTTCCTCCAAGAGATTTTGCCGTAAGCGGATTATAAGGTACTGTTGTAAAATAAGGCAAAGCTGTAATATATGGAAGATTTGCCACTACTCCTTTTGCTCCATTTGCTGTTAGAGTTGTTGCCAATGCAGTATAAACATTTGCAAAAACAGCTGGATCTGTAATATCATTTGGTCCATACGTAGCAGGATTTAGGTTTCCTTTTTGATCTTTTCCAACTCCACCAGAAATTGCATAACTTAAAACATCATTTCCTCCAATAAATAAAGAGAAAAATGTTGGCGCTTGTGTTGCTGCATCAGCCAAAACTGTTGTTGAAGGTGTACTTGCAAATCTTGCAAAATAAGGATTCGCTGCTCCTGTAGCTACACCTGCAACATTTCCGTATCCTGGTGCAACTAAGTGAAAACTTTTTGCACCCGGAACTCCCATATTATTAAATGAACCTGTAAGATGTGCTGTTATTTCTGTTGTTGGTTTTCCCGCCACATTTACCGGAGCTTGTCCATTAAAATATAATCGGGTTGCGGCAACTACATTTCCTCCTAACAATAAACCACCAAGATTATCATTCATATATGGAGTTGTAAAAGCTCCACCGCCAGCAGCCACAAATTGCTGCGCTAAAATATTAGTATAAGCTCCTTCTTGTCCTTTTTTGAAAAGAGCGTTATCACTGTAACCAGCCGCAAAAGAATCTCCAAGGGCAACATATTTTGTAAAAACTGCCGAACCGGGAGTTACCGGAACTTCTTCGACAGTATTATTATCATCATCACTATTACAAGCCGCCATAAAGGTTAAAGAAACCAATAATAGCCATTTTATATTTTTTTTCATGTTAGTACTTTTTAAATTATTACCTCTTCATTTTCATTGAACCGCTCCAGGGAAGCCAAATCAATTTCACACAAATAATTATATCATTTAAGGATTAATTGTCCACGAAGCAAACCATTGCTGACCTATCATTCCCGCTCCAATTACCTGAAGATAATCTGATCCGAAAAGATTTGTTGCACCAACTTTTATAACCGATTTTAGTTTTGGTATTGCATAGTTTATCTGGGCATCAAGAACAGTATTTTCCGGAATTATTCCATCTCCAAAAGAAGATTCCCATAAATATTCTGTATTCCATCTAACATTTACATTGAATCCTAAATTTTTAATCACTTTCGCATTTCCTAATGAAGCTTTAATTCTGTGTTTTGGAGTATTAAATCCTGCAACGAAATCAGGGTCATCTTGCTGCTTAAAGTTAAATTGAGCATAGTTATAATTAACTCCTAATTCAAAATCTTTGTATATTTTTTTAGACAAACCAACTCCAAATCCTAAAGAAGAAATCTCTGCTGTCGTATTTGTATAAACCTGATAAACTCTTCTGTCTCCAAAAGCTAATGCTTGATAGCTTAGCGGTGTTCCTACGGTTCCGTAATACGGAGAAATAACTCTCGCCGTATTCATGAAATCATTATAAATATTGTAATATCCATTAATATCAATTGATAAATCATTTTGAACTACTGTACGGTATCCTGCTTCAAAAGCTTGTACTTGTTCCGGTTTCACCAATCCTATATTAGCTACCTGAAGATCGGCTACATTTCCTGATGCACCAAATGCCTGAACAGATGCTACAGTATAAGCATTACGATATGCATTTTGACCAGACATTCCAATAGTTGCCGGCTGACCAGCGATTGTTTGTCCTGCCGCGCTTACATTTACAGTTTCCTGAAAACGATCTAAATTTTCTGCTGCTGAACCAATCAATGCAAATGGCCCTAAATCTAAACCAATATATTGATCTTGTGTTGTTGGGTTACGGAAACCTGTTTGATAAGACAATCTGAAGTTATGTCTTTTTGATGCTCCTGCAGAATATACAAACGAAACTCTAGGGGAAACATTTCCGTCAAAGTTTTGACTTTTATCATAACGTAACGATCCTGTAAATTTCAATCTGTCATCAAGGAATTTTTTCTGTAATTGCGCATATGCACCGTATTCTCTGTAAGAGATTGGTCCGTCGTAATCTGTAAAGATTGTTCCTTCAGAGTTCATTATGTATTCTCTCCAAGAACCTCCAACCTGAACTTCTGCCCATTTGATGATATCTCTAAAATTATAATTCACATCTGAATGATATAATTTTGAATGATCGATAAATTTAGCTCCTTGTGTTAAATCAGGATTTGAAACCACTGTTGCCAAAGCACTATTAAATTTCGCAGACCCTGGCTCAAATCTAGGAGAGCCTGTTGGAGCAGGAATAAATGATATAGCAGCCGGAAGCACATTGTAATCAGCAAAATTTCTCGCTATTGCAGCAGATTGATTTGCATCTGTTCCCATAACTGCACCAGCATATTGGTAAGCTGTTGCGTAATTTGTAAACCATTCTGTATCTGATTTCGCAGCTCTGTTAACGTTCCATGCTGCAAATCTCATGTCATAAGAATCTCCAGCATCTTCACTTGTAAAATATACTCTACCAAAAAAGTTTTTTCCTTTTACTTCAAATTTACCTTGCTGCATTAAGAAATCTTTTAAAGCATATCTGTTTGCTCCTTGGTAAATAGTACTTCCTGTACCTATTTTATATTGCAGTATAAATTCTGTATCGTCAGCCCAAGGTTTGATATGAGCACTAAAGTCAGCTTTCATACTTTTAACTTTATTATCTGTCAAATCTTGTTCGCGATATCCGGTTCTACTTACCTGACCAACATTTGGAACAAAAGTAGTAACCTCGTCACCATAGATATTTAATCCATCATAATTTTGATTTACTGCATGGCTGTCACCTCCTGGCGTCATACTTCTTTTATCTCCGGCAATCCATTCCGTAGCAGTCATATAAGTAAAATTAGCTTTCATAGCAAAATGCTTTGTGAATGCTTTTGCTGCTCTAATTCCGAAATCATTATAGTCATTTGTTCCTGCTATATCCTGACTGGTTTTTCCATATTTATAGTAAACACTAATTCCTTCATTTGTAAAAGGGCTTTTACTGTTCATAAACATAATTCCGTTGAAGGCATTTGCTCCATAAAGAGCAGAAGATGCTCCAGGCAAAAGCTCAACGCTTGCCACATCAATATCAGAAACACCAATTAAGTTTCCTAACACAAAGTTTAAGGCTGGCGAAGAGTTATCCATTCCGTCTACCAATTGCATAAATCTGGTATTGGCAACTGTAGCAAAACCACGGGTATTGATTGATTTAAAAGAAATACTGCTCGTATTGAAATGCACTTCTTTTAAATTTTCTAATCCGTCATAAAAACTAGGAGCTGTTGTATTCTTAATTTCCTGAATACCCATTCTTTCAATAGTAACTGGGGACTCAATAACTCTTTCAGGAGTTCTGGAAGCAGAAACCACTATCTCGTCTAGTTTAGTTTCCTCATCTTTTAAAACCACATTTATTCTTTGGTTTACAGATGAAACGCTGATTGTTTGAGCTTCAAAACCTACCGCCGATACTTTTATCGAAAAAGGCAATTTTGCACTTGTGGTTAATTTAAATGTTCCATCAAAATCAGTGGATACACCTCCGCTGCCTCCAAGTACAACAACATTGGCACCGGGAATAGATTGTTTGTTACTGTCAGTAACAGAACCTGTAATTGTATTCTGCGCAAAGGATATTCCGCTGAAAAACAACATAATTAGCAAGTAGACTCTCATTAGGGTTAGTTTTTGGTTAGTTCTTATTAGTTTTAATAGCCAAAATACAAATATTTTTAATATTAATAAAAAAACGTTAAAAAAAATTCATATTCAGCACAAAATTTTAAACTATTTTAACTATTTCATAATAGCTTTTATTAGATAAAAATCAATTATGAAACCAAGAAAAACCTTAATACTATGCATACATATAAAATTTGAAAGAAAAATTGCGGATTTACTAAAAATACAGGGTCAAGAAAAAAAATTTGACAAATAAAAAAGCGAGACCTAAATCTTGCTTTTTTAACATTGTTTGTATTTCCTTAATCTAATTGGAATTTGATTCTACTTTATCTAATCGGTTTTGCAAATTAGTAATTTGTTTGTTTTGCTCAATAACATACAATGTAAGTTCTTCAATTTTTTGAAGTAATTTAGCGTTCATTTCTGCCAGCATAAAACCGTTCTTTTCTATTTCCTGGGCTGAGGGAATTTCTGGCAAATGATTATTTTGCTCAATATACTCTTTAACTTCCTTCAAGGATTTTAATTTGTAATCTTTTGCAAAGACATAATCTGGCCAATTCCAGCTACTCCCTGATTTCACTACAACTTCTTCACAACCAATAGTACCTTTTACAGCGAGCTTATTTCCATTTGAATTGCTTGTACCAATAGAAACATCACCAGTATTTCTGTCAAAACTCATAAATTGCAACCCTTGAACGGTTCCATTTCTTCTAAAAATATCTAAATTCCCATTTATCGGATTGTCATAAAATGCCCAGCCATAGTTAGCACTAGTAGGAATTACTGAATTCAAAACGGCCAAAAAAGGCGTAGAACTACTAGCTCCATGATTCAAAAACAGAGGAGTACTTTCTCCAATAGCAACGTCTCCGGTATTTCTATTAAAACTCATAAATTGTATTCCTTGAGAAGTTCCGTTTCTTCTAAAAATATCCAAATTACCATTTGTAGAATTATCATAAAATGCCCAGCCATATTTGGCATCCGTTGGAATTACTGAATTCAAAACAGCTAAAAAGGGTGTGGAGCTACTGGCTCCGCGATTGAGAAACAAAGGACTAGATCCTCCTAATGTTAACATAGAGTTTGGATTTGAAGTTCCAATTCCTATATTATTATTTCCCGATGATCCTTGAACTATACCACTTGGTGTGTAAATTTGTGCCTTTACAAACGATATAGAAACTAATAACATTACAATCGTTAATTTACTTTTCATATATTTTATTTACAATTATCTTTCTTTATTATTTCTAAAGAATTCTGCAGGTTTTTAATTTGTTTATTTTGTTCAATAACATACAACGTTAATTCTTCAATTTTTTGAAGCAATTTAGCATTCATTGCACCCAGACTAATTCCGTCTTTTAAAACTTCTTCTTCATTTGGAATATTTTCTAAATGACCTTTTTCTTTTATATGTGTCTCAACTTCTTCAAGTGATGGCAGGTTATATTCTTTTTTAAATACAAAATCTGCCCAGCCTGTTGCCTGTACTTTTACTTCTCTCGCTCCTATTGAACCTTCAACTGCAAGTTTATGAGTTCCTGTTGTTGAAGTTCCTATTCCTAAACTTCCATTTGAGGTTAAGATCATCTTTCTTATACCGTAAGAATCCCATGAAAATAAAGGTCTAGCACTTACAACAGACCCATTACGTCTGGAATCAAAAACCATAATGGGATTTTCACCACTGTCATTTATAGATTCAATCATCCCTGTTAAATAAAGTGCAGCTCTATTGTCAGTTACATGATAACCTTGTAAAAGAGGTATAAACTTTTGATCATCCCCAGTTGCGTTTACAATTCTTAAATAATCTTGTGAGGCATCACTTATACTAAATTTTAACAATGCTTCAGAACCTGCAACTGAAGGGGTTAGTACTTCAAGACTGGCAGATGGTGTTGCGGTGCCAATACCAAAATTACCAGTAGTAATGTAGCTATTTCCTAGTCCTTTTATTTTTAAACTTCCAGACGATTCAATGTCACTTTTGGAGTCTAATAAAGTCCGCCATTCGCCCCAAGAGTTTTGATTATAGAAGGCACTCCTGAACATCATTTTATCACCTTCCCAAGTACTTTTAAAATATAGTTGAGAAATTGAATGTGCATATTTTCCATAAATTTCTAACAAAGATCCATAAGTAGATGGTGCACCAGCTCCTCCATAATTATCCCAAAGTTTTAAAGACATTGAATTAATCCCAACTCTTGGTAATGCATTAAAATCTTTTTGTTCTGTTGCCCATCTTAAACTGTTAGAACCTAAATTCCCGTCAAAAGTTTGACTGTAAGCAAATGCATTAAAAAACATTACTGCAATAAACATTACTTTTTTCATATTTAAATTTTATTATTTACAAACGTTTTTTTTAAGTTAAATCTTGTTAATATAAAATTGAAGGCAAAATTATTTAACCAAGCATTTTTATTGATATAGAAAATCGAACTTTAATTACCAAACATACGAAAGGATTCGTGCGGTAGCAGGGGGGAAGATCAGCTAGTATATTTGTAAATATATAATTAGTGATTGGTTTGAACTTTTATACATCTTACTTAAAAACAATTGGTATTTTTTGAGTTTCAATTTCTCCCTTAAAAATCTCAATATTATTCTCCTTATAATTAGCCAAAATATCTTTTGGAATAACTTTTTCAATGTCATCTTTTAGTTTGTACTTCAGACGAAATGTGTACTTTTTTTCAGGATTTAGTTTAAAATAAATAGGTCTTCTTAAATTTTCTTCTTTATCTTCAACTACAAATGGGAGTGATAAGGATGTTTGAAAAAGATAATTTTCTTTTGAAGAAATAATAGCCTCTTGATTATAAAAATTTAAAATTTCACTTTTTATGTTATAACCATTTTTTTTCAATAATTCTTCTTTATTACTTTGAATATAAAAATCCTGTTCAATTAAACTACCCAATTTACAACTGTACGAAGGATCTATTAAAGGTTCATTTTTATATATAAAATTGCCCCTTTCATCTTCAATAATTATATCTAGATTATATATATCATATAAGTTTAAACTTTTAATAAAAAACAGATATTTTTTATCCGTTTGATTAAATAATTCAAACTTTACAATATTAGTAAAAATGTATCTTTCATTTTCACTATTAAACTTAGGATAATTATAAAAGGCTTCCATCGTATCTGCAGAAAACCTCTTACATATAATTTCCTTATTTATTAATTTTAGTTCCATTTTGTTTTCTTGACACGAAACAAATAAAATCAATGATAGAACCATCAGAATATTATTTTTCATTTTATTATCTTTGAATATTATTAAAAAATATAGGGTAGTTTTTTATACTAAAATTGTTAAATCCCGATTGATTTGCCATTTTATTATATAAATTATAAAAATGTGAATGATCAGCATTATTAAAAACATTATTGTCCAAATAGTGCATCATTTCATAGGCTCTTGTTTCAGTTATTGCTCTTGATTTAGATCCCCAAGCAGACATCAATCCATGATGATAATCCCAAGCATGTAATCCTTCATGCATGATTGTTAAAAATAAATCTCTGTTTGTAGTAAAAGCTTTAGCGTAAATAGTAACTTCTTTATTAATATACTTCCCATAGTCAGTTATTGCCGAATCATATTTTATATTAGGATTACCTGCATCATTATATAAAATATCTGCCAGATCCACATTTGTACGCATTCTTTTTACATATAAATCTCTACTAATTTCGTCCATTTGAGAGATATCTCTATCAGGATCATAATTACTATTTATTAGAGATTCATCTGCTATTGAATTAATTCTGTTTTCCTGTATTTTATGCGCATAATGATTCAATCCGCTAACAACAAGTCCTGTAACAGCTCCCTGCCAAAAGTTACCCCCAGTTAATTGTGCACCAACGCCACCAGATACATTACCAAAACTAATCATACCAACTCCAGATTTTAATCTATAATTTCTTTGTAGAATAGACAAATTTTGAAATAAAACTGTAATATTTACTTTTAATATTACAACTCATTACTAATCCTTTTTTATCATATATATATTCTACGGTTCTATCTTCTGACACTTCTTTCATTAGCTGTCCTCCTTTATTATAGACAAAAAGTGTCTCGTAATTTATATCATCTAAAAAATTACTACCATCAATTTCTCTTAATTCATTTTCAATACTTTCAATATCATTTGATGATTTCAAAATATTTAATTGTTCTTGCGATATATCAAACAATTTTCTACTAACTTTTATTTGTTTAATATTTTTAGAATAGATAATCTTTGTTTTATACAAATATGTTGAATTATTTAAAAAACTTGTATTACGAAAATCAATTTCTATTTTCCTTTCTTCTTTTCCATTATTAGCATTGCTATAAGTTAACTCCAATCCAATTCTATGATTCTTATTATCAGTCTTTATTTTAAAAACAATATTTTTTTTATCAAAATATAAATATTCAACTGAAGTTGAATCAAAATCAATTCTAGACATCCTTATGATCCTTTCATCATCATAGAAATAATATTGTTTTATATCTTTTACATCAGAATGCGATGCTACAGCACCTTTTGGATGAATAACACTAATAATATGCCCCTTATCATCAAAAACAGTTTCAGATTCTAACTTTAATCCTTTTGATTTTTTATTAAAATCAGAATTCAATTTGGGGATAATTAAATATTTAGAAGCTTTAACAATCCTATTTTTAACAATAATATCTTGCGGAAAATCTATTTGAGCAAATAATTTAAAACTCAAAAATGTTAAAATGAAAGTTGCTTTTATAATTTTCATAAAATAATTTTATTTATTCATTAAATACCATGGATCATTTCTATAAGGAATACCGCCATTGTCAAAGGCAAATTTAAAAGCTTGCCTTTCGCTCCATTTACTAGATTCTGTTTCTGTATGAGAACGACGATAATTATAATAACTCATATTATAGTTATTTACTGCATGTCCAAATTCATGAATCATCATATAAGCTAAATTCCTATAAGAACTGAAAGAACTTTTAAAGAAGGTCATTGTTGAAACCTTATAATTATCTATGTCGTATGCAAATGTTTTTGCTTCTGATACACCATCACTAGGTGCGTAATCATAATCAGGCTGAGCATACATTTTTGCATTCCCTGTTTTTGGATATATACGTTTTAAAGTTGGTAATTTGTTTTTCATATCAACTAGTGTAGCATCTTTAGGTGGAGCAACACCATCAGGATTTGAATATGCTTTTTCCACTTCTTGATCAATTTTATTTTTATATTTAAATTCATCAAAAGTCTCCATTTTATGCATCGCGTGATTCAATCCTGAAACAACAAGTCCTGTAACAGCTCCCTGCCAAAAGTTACCTCCGGTTAATTGTGCACCAACACCACCAGATACAGTACCAAAACTAATCATACCAACTCCAGATTTTAATCTATAATTTCTTTGTAGAATAGACAAATTTTGAAATAAAACTGTAGTATTTACTTTTAATATTACAACTCACTACTTCTGAATTTAGTTCCTAAAAATACGTAAGAATCATTTATATATGTCTGGAATAGAATTTTGATCATTATTGGGTTTTGGGTTTTAAAGGAATTACATTTGATTTTAATTCACCATCATAAATTTTGATACCATTGTTTAATAATTCTTTATAATTTTCATTTGGCATATAGCTATTTATATAACCAATATTGTTTTTAAATATCAATTGAAAATAATACTGATCTTCAAAACTTACATTTGGATAAAAATAATCCCAATACTCAAAATTATCTCTATTCCTTGATGAAAACGGCAAATACACAACAGTTTTAAATGTTTTAGACTCTTTTGGATATAGTACAAATCCATATTTCTTAATATTTTTATAATATCTATTGTAATTTTTATTTACATAATTAGCATTTTCCAAACTATCTCTAATAAGCAGGCAATAAACATTATCCGGATTTCTTAAAGTGATATATTCTCCTTTTAAGGATGGACTAATATTTTTTTTATTTGAATTTATTATTGCCATCTGCACTTTAGTTTGATAATCTTTATTACTCATAGTTTTATAGTCTACATTGTTAATATCAGTAAAATTGTCATCATTCATTACAAAAAAATATTTGTTATTTGAATTGTTAGTAATCTTATAAGTTATGATGTTTTTGGAAAAATTAACTATACTGTCTTTTAATTTCCAATTTCTTAACTCAGATAACTTTGGGTTTGAATCTATTTCCGTATAGTCATAGTAATACAAATTTTGATCTAAAATCTCCAATTTCACAGCCCCTTTTTTTTGGGCAAAACAACCCATAGATGTTAAGACTAAAAAAGCAAACACAATTTTTTTCATAATTATTTAAATATATTCATTACACTTTGCCAATGATTCATATTTCCGTTTCCATAAGAATTAGCATTCATACTATCATTATAATCAAAAAAATATAAAGAAAAATGATCTTGATCTAATTCATACATCATTCTATGAGCATTATATTCATTTATAACTTTTGCTACATCACTCCCATAATCATTTTTCCATTGTGCAGAGAGTCCTATCAAATTAAAATAGGCATGAGCACCTTCATGAAACATAGTATAAGCTAACGTAAAATTGTCTTTAAAAGAAGATCCATAAAAAGTTATTGAGTTGTCACTATAAGTAGTTGCGAGTTGTCCTCTGGCACCATATTCCTGAGGATCTACTGTAAAACTATTTACCTGGCTTGCTGTATATAATTTTAAAAGCTGTTTAATATTATTTTTCAGGTAATTTATTGAGTTTATACTTTTTTCAGGTATAGATTTAGGATCTATTTGAGTCTCTTTGAGATACTGTAGTAATGTTAACCTTTCCTGTATTTTATGTGCATAATGATTCAATCCGCTAACAACAAGTCCTGTAACAGCTCCCTGCCAAAAGTTACCCCCAGTTAATTGTGCACCAACGCCACCAGATACAGTACCAAAACTAATCATACCAACTCCAGATTTAGCGAAATTACCTGCTCCATGATAATTACTTGTTGATCCTCCACCGCTCCACGCACTTGCTGCAATACTACTTATTGCACCAGAAGCAAAACCACTCCAAAATTTACCTCCGGAAACTGAGATCATAGCGATTCGTGCGGCAGCTGGTGAGAACAAGTTCTAACGCCTTAATTATTATCTCAATGTATGCCTAAATTGTTATTACGGGCTACATTAAATAATATCCCAACTAAAACAAAATCAATAAACAACAATATTGCAATAATAACTCTTTGTTTTTTTGAAATTGGGTATTCAACTACCCAACCATAGGTTCTTTTTCTGATTAAAAAATTAATTATTAATAGTGGAGAAACAAAAAGAATAAAAAAAATAAAAAAAGATCTTACAGAAAAAAACTGAAGAAGAATGACTTCAACATTAATCATAAAAATAGTTGACATGATTATTGCTGGAAAAATCCTCCAATAATTCCCCTTATCCTTATAAAAGAAAACATATATTTTCGAAAAGAAAATAAAACTAAGCTCTAGCAGTCTTAACATATTTTTTATTATTAATATTTTACACGTGTATTATCAATTTGCATCTTTTGAAGCTCTTTATAATTTATTGCTCTATGACTGAAATAATCTGGTGTACTACGAACACCCATAAAATAAAAAGCCGAAATTCCCGCCCCATACGGCCCCGTATAAGAAACACCTGTCATTCCAATATCCATCAAAAAAACGGATCCGGGTATCTTTCCGTCAACATAATCATTACCAGACATATACAAACTGTAGGCAGAAACTACATATCCCGTATATTTAATTCCGTTACCAAGATATTTCAAATTATTAGTACCGTTTCTAGCTCCTTCTATATAAGTTTTACCAGTAATTCCATTTTTAGTTGGGTGGTAGTCCTGAATTTTGAAGTTCCTTAAATCCTCTAATTCTTCAACACTTTTCTCAAATTTATTCAATCCATAACCAATACCAGTAAATGTCGCATTACTCACTAAAGATGACACTTCATTTCTATTTTCAACATTATCAAACTTAACACTGCTGAAAAATTCCCAAAAACTAAGTTTATTGTTTTCTACAAATGGATGAACATCATCATATACTGGTCCAATTGCACTCGCTCCTAAAGCAGGTTTATTATTGTAATTATCCAAATAATTATTAGCAACTGAACTTGTGTAAGAAGAGGCAGCACTAGAGGCTGCACCAAAAAATAAACTTGTCCAGGAATTAGAACTCCATTTTGCTGGGTTTAATTCTCCTCCACTTGCATAAGCTCCCGTTACATAAGCAGCAAAAGCATAACCAAAAATTATATTCAAAATTTCGCCACTTGGGTCATTATATCGTAATGGGTTGTTCATTACATAGCCATATCGGTTATAATTCTGAGTATTAAAAGGATCCTGAATATTATTGTCAGGCTGCAGAAAACGATGCAACTTTGGATCGTATAATCGTCCGTTCATATTAATAATACCAATGCTCTGCAAATGTTCATGTCCTGTATAACCTCGATCTAAAACAGATAATCCCGCCAATGTATTTCCGTTACCATCCTGTACTTTGGCAATATTGCCCCAGGCATCAAAAATTCTTTTTTCTACAACTGTTCCAGTCTGATCTGTTATACCAACAATAGACCCCTGATAATCTCTTTGTAAATATAGATATTTCAGGCTGTTTGCCCCGTCACTTTTAAATACTACAGGGGCTGTGTAACCATCTCCTCCAATATAGGTAACAAAATCTGTAACTCCGGTTTGTATATTTTCTTTAATTTCCATAGTACCATCTTCCGCATAATATTTGCGATAAGGCCTTTTTATTTTTTCGTCTTGCAAATCCCCATAAAACATTGCAGTACGGCTATTACCAGCGTTATAGTCGAAACTTACTTTGTCTATGTTCTTTTCATCAATTAAGACCGGACTTTTGAATACATTATAGTTTATAATTTGAGATGGTTTTGCTGTATAATAAGTCAATGCCTCTGGACTTACCGTTATTGAAGCATTTTGATATGGATTATCTTTCACGTAATCGTACGTTCCTAAACTGTTTTGAGTAATTCTCCCTTTGTCATCATATTTCTGTGTTTCCAGAACTCCTTTGATATTGGTATATTCTTCTAATCTGTCTAAAACATCATATTTAAAGCTTTCGTTCCATGCAAGTAAAGTATTACTGCGATTGCTTAAATTACCTGTTTGAGTATTAAAACTTGTATTTAAAGACATAATATTTGTTGAAGAAGCTGTTTTATCAAATTTATTTTGCAAATTATATCCATTATCGTAACTATTGGTAATCGTCAACGGGCCATTTTGAGCCGTTAAAAGCTGCCCTCTTGCATTTATAGTATTAGTCTGCCATAATATTGCATTCAATTCATCTGTTATTTGGTATTGACTTCCGTTTTTATAACTATAATTAATTTTTTTTGCACTTGATTTTCCTGATCTTAATACTTTTGCCATAAAATTTTCTGTTGCCAAGCGCCCAACAGCATCATAGCTAAAATTTTTAGTAAAGACTGCATAAGGTGTTGTTTCTGTCTTGTCACTTATTTGCTTTTTATTATTATAAATATAACTAGTCGTAATCGTATTAGCACCATTAGAAAAATCTTCAAATATAGTAGTAAGCAACAGCTTATTTATATCGTCATAACGATATGTTGTTTTAGAATCTGTATAAAATCCTTTAATTATTTTTTCCTCTAACCTTCCGGCAGCGCTTAACTTATAAGTTGTTGTTCCGTTTTTATTTTCCTCATTTATAAGCTCACCAAAATCATTATACTTATATTTAAAAACTCCGGCCGAAGGATCTTGAAGTTCTACTTTCCTTCCCCATCCATCTTGCAAAATTTTTGTTTTGATGCCGCCATAATCAGATTCTTTTAAATCTCCGTTAGCATAATAAGTATATTTAATTTCGTTTGATGGTTTGTCTAAAACCGACAACACATTACCTAATGCATCTTTTTTATAGATTTTCGTTATTGTTCCGTCATTAATCTTTGTGCTAAGGGGTATGCTATAATCTATACTTATTTTTTTTCCGGTATAAGCATTCTGACTTGTTATCCTTCCATAATCATCATATTTTGTTTCATTCCATTGCGATAAAGCTGCGCCAATATAAGGTTCGCTTACTTTATAATTTCGATCTTGTATGTCATATAAATAAGAAACATATGTAAAAGTTCCCATAATATTTCTTGAGCCTAATTTTACTTTTCGTCCTAGATCATCAAACGTTTCTTCTGAAACATTTCCGTCAGCAAAAGCTTTGGTAATAATTGTAAAGCTATTATTATTTATATACTTATAATCATTTGCATTTCCTAAATAATTTGTTTCTTTTGTTTTTTTAAACCAAGAATCATATTCATAAGATGTCGTTTGAAGCAAAGGATTAGTCACTGATTTTAGCGTTCCATTAGTATTGTACAAATAAGAGGTAACTAATTTTTCTGCATCCGTATTTTTAATCAAAAATCGTCCGGAAGCATCATACTCATAATTGAATTCTCTTGTATCTTGACCTGCTTTTAAAGTTTTTTTTATGATATTTCCAAAATTATCATATAGACGTCCCTCGGTAATATAATTTGTCGCTGCATCCCCTTTCTTTTTAATCTGAGAAAGCAATTGCTTTGAATTATATTCATACGCTTCCTCCTTTCTCATTTTCTCATTACCCAACGTCACATTCTGTATCTTAGATAATGGCCTGCCAATAACATAGACAGGTGACGTTTGATTTTGATATGTAAAATCAGTGATACTTGTTTGTCTGGCTGTGTTTCCTTCTTTAACCTCGGCTGTAATTTTTGTTGGATTATTATAATTGTCATAATCTATCTTCGTTTCGCTGCTTGTATTTTCAAGTCCATCAAATTGTTTATTTGAAATATTTTTAACTTTGAAAACTTTACTTGGAGATAATTCGCTTTCATAAGCTAATATCGATTTTGTGATAAATGAAGTTGGTTCATTAATAGATTTATTCGCATCCTTACTTATTTTAGCAGAAAAAGTACTTCCAGATTTAATCCAGCTTCCAGATTTTAAAGTAATACTCTCTGTGGCAGTAAGGTTCTCTTTTCCAGTTATTATATAGTTGTCTTTTTTAATGATTATTGATGGGATTAAGTTTGCAGATTGAAATAATGGTTCATGCAAACCTAAAACGGTATAATTTTCAATATTTGCACATCTCAATGATAAATCGTTTTTAGAAATATAAGATATAATGGGAGATGTATCATTATGCCAATTTGTTTGTACCGCACTTCCAAAACCTAAAAAACCCAATCCTTCTAGATTTACTACTGCGCCATAATATTGAAATAATCTCTTTTTATATTCTGTTGCACTTTGCTTTTCTAATTTTGAAACAACCTTAAATCCTGAACTAAATTTCATATCTAAATTGGGATAAAGTTGAGAACTTCCTGCAAAGTAAACTCCATTTCCCTCCTTTAATGAACTATAGGTAATAGTTTCTTTTACACCATTTCCTGAAGTAACCGATTTTATTAAATTTTGATCTTCCATATAACTATTATTGGAAAAAAAAGAAACCCCAAATTGACTCAATAAAGCTAAATCCATTTTAGATGGATTAGTTTTATTTTTTCTCGTAAACAGCGGAACTATTTTAAGTCCAAAAGCTTGATCCGATTGTATATTAAAATGAGCATTAAACCAACTATTCGTTCTATAAAATACATTTACATCAATAACTGAACTGCGGTTAAGATATCCCTTTGCTGTTGGTTTTATACTTAAAATATCCGTTGTTCCATCATTATTATAGTCAAACGCAAATATTAACTCAGGAACAAAATTTTCATAATCTTGAGGATTGTAAGCTAAAATAGACTCTTCAACAAAAAAATCACCTCCTGTTGCCAGTAAAATTTTCTTTAAATCCACAAGGAAAATATCTGTTTTTCCATCTCCATTAAAATCTCCCATCACTATAGGAAATACTTCCCGTCTGCCCCATTTCATTTCACCAATGTTTCCAGGCATATTTTGTTTGGTTCTAAACAATTTTGTGAATACATTGTTTTTTAATGTATATACTGTTATATCATTACTTGGAGCTCCTCTAAAAACAATTAAATCTGTTTTACCGTCTCCATTTATATCTCCATATCTTACAGTGCCTAAATCAATAATCCCTGCTTTATTAATAAAATTATCCGTTTTATGACGATCAAGATTAATTAATTCGACGTTATCTCCATCTTTTGATTCGTTAAAACCAATCAATTCCGTAAGACCATCACCATCAAAATCTCCCATTCCATAGGGAGAAGTCAATGAATTTGGTACTAATTTTTCATAATCTAACTCTAAAGTTTTTTTTGCTGTATTATAAGAATAAATTCTATAGGTATTATTGTTAGTAAATCCAGCTTGACCAAATATGCAAAGATTTTGTTTATTTGAAAGTTTTAAATCTTTATCTAAAGAACTTATTGCAAAAAATTTAGAATAGCGATATCCAGTATTTATTCTCGCTAAGTCTACAACTTCATTATTATCCAATATCTTATGAAAAGATAAACCCTGATCACTTGATTGGATAAATTCAAGATCGCCATCTCCATCAAAATCTCCTGTAGTTACTTCTGTATAAGAATATCCATCAATGGCATTACTTGTACCGCTAAGTTCCATTGTGGGAGATACTAATCCCGGCTGGTTTTCTTCATACGTAAAAGTTGTGGGATTATAGCTCTTAGTTACATCTCCACTTGTTTCAACAATATTTTTAAGTCTAGGGTACCTTAACGATGAAGCATCATGTGTTAATGTATAACTTCTAAAACCAATATTATTGCTTTTAATATTTATAGCACTAAGTATTTTATTACGAATAAAACTTTTACCTCCTACATATACTTGTGGGTTTGTATAATGTGGTTTATACAAAAATTGTACTTCATTTATCTGAGTACTTGACGATTTTAAAGAGCCGTATTTAATTTTCTCAATTGATGAATTGCTAGTTGGACTATATGGTCCTGAATATTCTGAATTATATTCATAACTTATAAAAACTCCTTGTGGGTTTTCCCAATAACTAATAGTCCAGTCAATAGCAGAACCATGATTTTCATACTTTGCCGTAGAACCGTCAGGATATTCTACAATAAAGTAGTCAATAGGTATAAAAACTATGTCAAGATATCTGGTATCTTGTATATCTCCTTTATAATGTGTGATTTTTAAATTTGAAAATATTTCTGTTTCATAAACTCTTTTAGTAGCACCTACATCAAATTTCTCACTGCTTTTTAAAATTAAACGTTTATCGTCTAATGCAAAACGATCTAAATCATTAAAATCAACAGGATCAATAATGCCGTCATGATACATTGTAGAAGGCAACCTAGTTATTGCTGAAATACCTATTATATTCCATCCAAAGCCTGCTAATCCAAGACCTCCTTGGCTATTATAAGCCAAACTTATTTGTGGTACAATTCCATTAATTCCAGGAGGCACTGCAATAGGAATTTTATAATTTGCAGCACCAGTCAGCGAAACAGACAATTCTCCCTCAGTAACACCAACTTCTGTTGATTGTCCGAAAGAAATTAAACCAATTATTAAAAATAAAAGAGTAAAATAAAACTTCTTCATAGCAAATTATTGTTTAATGATTTTAATAGATTTTTCTCCCCCATCTTTATAAGAAAGCAGCACCAGATAAATACCTGTAGGATACTGCTGAAAAGGAATATTTAAATTGTTCAAACTGCTATTTGCCTGATATGTTTGTAAAACCTGTCCTGTTATAGAATACACATGAACAGAAGTCACATAATTATCCTGAGCCAGCTGCCATTGCAGGTACAATTGTTTTTTTACAGGATTTGGATAATAGGAGATCACATCTTCTGGAAAGAATTTTTCTAAATCATTTTCGACTACAGCTTCAATTTCTTTAACCTGCTGTACAGATTTTGATAAACAATTGATGCATAACGATCTGTTTGTTTGATTTCCGGCACCATCATAACTAAAAGTTAGTTTGGTTTGTGCATTTGTAGAAGAGCAAAAATAAAATAGAATAAAAAGTAGAGTTAGGCGCATAAATAATAAAATTTAAAATATTTCCTACAAACATAGTTTTATATTTTAAATCCTACAAATTTATGTTAATAAAAAAGTTTTAGACATAAAAAAAGCGAGACATAATCTCGCTTTTTTAACATTATTTGTATTTTAAAAAATATTTATTCCACCGTAACTGATTTTGCTAAGTTACGCGGCTGATCAACATTACATCCTCTCATAACTGCAATATAGTAAGAAAGCAATTGTAACGGAATTGTGGTAATAAGCGGTGATAATGCATCCGAAGTTTCTGGAATTTCGATTACATAATCAGCTAATTCACGAACTTGTGTATCTCCTTTTGTAACAACGGCAATGATTTTACCGCTTCTGGATTTAATCTCCTGGATGTTACTTACAATTTTATCATAGTGACCTTGTTTAGGTGCAATTACAATAACCGGCATTTGCTCATCAATTAAAGCAATTGGTCCGTGTTTCATTTCGGCAGCAGGATAACCTTCTGCATGAATATAAGAAATCTCTTTAAGTTTTAAAGCTCCTTCTAATGCTACCGGGAAATTATACCCTCTACCTAAATAAAGACAGTTTGGAGCATCTTTAAATTTAGCAGCAATTTCTTTTGCTCTGTCGTTTGTTTCTAAAGCTTCAGCTACTTTTTCAGGAATTAACTCTAATTCTTGTAAGTAGGCATGGAAATCAGGATTTGACAAAGTTCCTTTTGCTTTTCCTAATCGTAAAGCAATCATGGTAAGAACTGTGATTTGAGTTGTAAAGGCTTTTGTAGAAGCTACTCCAATTTCTGGCCCTGCGTGCGTGTAAGCACCTGCATGGCTTTCTCTTGAAATAGATGAACCTACAACATTACAAACACCAAACACAAAAGCACCGTTTTCTTTAGCCAGTTTAATAGCCGCCATAGTATCGGCCGTTTCTCCAGATTGAGAAATAGCGATTACAACGTCATCTTTATTTATAATTGGGTTTCTGTATCTAAATTCAGAAGCGTATTCTACTTCAACCGGAATACGTGTAAATTCTTCAAAGATATACTCAGCAACTAAACCTGCATGCCATGAAGTTCCACAAGCAACAATTAAAATTCGCTTAGCATTTAAGAATTTCTCCAGATTATCTTCAACACCAGCCATTTGAACAATTCCTTCATTAGCATGAAGTCTTCCTCTGTAAGTATCTTTAATTACACTTGGCTGTTCGTAGATTTCCTTTAGCATGAAATGATCATAACCTCCTTTTTCAATCTGCTCTAAATTCAATTGAAGTTCCTGAATATAAGGATCTACTAAAGAGTCATCTTTAATTTTTCTTACTTTAAGAGGTTTGTGCAGTCTGATATTAGCCATTTCACCATCTTCTAAATATACCGCATTTGCAGTATACTCAATAAACGGAGAAGCATCTGAAGCAATAAAGAATTCTCCTTCACCTACTCCAATTGCCAGTGGACTACCTAATCTTGCTGCAACAATTTCGTTTGGATTTTTTTTATCAAAAACAGCAATTGCATAAGCTCCTACAACTTGGTTTAACGCAATTTGAACTGCTTTACCAAGTTTAATTTTTTCATTTTTCTGAACTTCTTCAATCAGGTTTACTAAAACCTCAGTATCCGTATCAGATTTAAAAGTGTATCCACGCTTAATTAACTCTTCTTTAAGCGGTGCATAATTCTCAATAATTCCATTGTGGATAATTACTAAATCTCCAGAATTAGAAACATGAGGATGCGAGTTCACGTCATTTGGTACACCGTGGGTAGCCCAGCGTGTGTGTCCAATTCCAATATTTCCATTTATTGTAAAACCTTCATTAGCTTTAGCCTCAAGATCTGAAACTTTACCTTTTGTTTTACAAACTTTTATACCTGATTCGTCATCATACAACATAACGCCGGCACTATCATATCCTCTGTACTCAAGCCGCTTTAAGCCCTTGATAACAATAGGATAGGCCTCTCTATGGCCGATATATCCAACAATTCCACACATATATTACTTATTTATTTGGTTTCGTGTAGTAAACCTCAAGCCTCAATCTTTTATCATAATCCGCATTACCGGCAGGTATATTATTACCATATAATATCGTACCTAACGGATTCATAACTGATGCTCTTGGTGCTTCTGAAAAATATTCATTTGTACTTGCGTTCAATAGAATTCTATTTTTCAATTTGTTTGATGTTACAGCACTTATATCATCGATAACAACTAATCCTAATTTAACATTGGCTGCAGTTGCATTCTTTATAATATTACGAATATGGTTTGTTATCCTAATTTTATAAGTAGTTCCTCTTTTTGTAGTTGCATCAACATTAATTATTCCTCCATAAATAACTTTTGACATTCTCGGGTCATTTGTTATACTTGAACTTCCATCTGCACTATAATCTAAAATTGGTGTATTATTTGTAAAGTCATATAAATATACCCTTTTAGGTTCCTGAGCTTCCAGATTATCAGTCTTTTTAACTGCCATTTTTGCAGCATCAATAGTAAAGACAAGATTAGCTTCATTTACCAGCCATCCATTTTCCTTAATTTCTTTGATTTTAGAGCCAAAATCTTTAAGTTCTATAATTGCTAAAGATCCCTGACCACCTTTTAAATAAAGTCTGTCATCACCCGTAGTCATATTACGGCTGCTTATCGCATTTTGATACGTGGCATCTTTAACATCCTGAAAAAGATTAACATTACTTCCGGTTAAGTTTATCACTAAAGTTCTGTCTTCTTTTACGTCATCAGCATCGGTTGTAATATCAGTTTTTGCTTTGTAATAGACTGTAATTTTTCCTTTAGAAAAATCCATTAATGCCATATTACTTGGACTGCCGCTAACTCTTTCAACCTTAAAATACAAACCTCTAAAATATTCCTGAAACACATCAGCAGCAGAAAGCTTTTCTTTTGCAGCGTTTAAAATCTTAGTTTGGAAAAATGCCTTATTTAATTTTAAGCGCATCGCTGGCGATGTATACGTTTTAACATCTTTACCATCTTTATCTTTTGTTACCTCTGTAGTTTCCTTAGAACTAAAATAGAATTTATTATTTTGAAATTCGTTAGCATCATCATTCAATAAGGTTCCTTTATTAGTATCAAAATCGCTATTTTGATCATTATAATAAAGCTGTGCTAATTGATTGCCATTATCATAATAAGAACTTCTCATTAGATATTTAGACTCATAAACTCCCAATTTTAAAAAACCGCCTGTACTTCCATAAATAGAATCAAGTTCATACTTATTCCTTCCAGTATCAGCATCAATACCTGTAACGTGACTAAAATAAGGTATATTAACAGTTACGCTATCAATTACAGGTGCATCTCCAACTGCTACTCCATAAGCAGCAAGTCCTACCTGCGTATTATAATTTGCAGTAGTGGTACCAAAAACCGGATTATCATAAATCCCTAAAGCATTAATTGCTAAAGAATTTGATTGTATTGGAGTTACTTCTTGATTATAAGCTATAACATCATATTTTTCAGATTCTAATCCAAAATGATCATCACCAATTAAATCATCACCAATCGCATTAAAATCTTTGTCGCAAGAATATAAAAAAACAACTGTTGCAGCTAATAGAATTTTCTTAATAAAAGAAGTATTGTACATATTCGTATTAATAGTTAAAATTTAAAGACCCATAGTTTTATAGAAATTTGTATACGCTTCAGCGAATGCATCTTTCGCGGCGAAAGGTAAAAAAGGTTTTCCTGAAGATTCTATAAATTTTGTTAAACTTGGAGAAACATTTTCTGACGCAATAATGACAGCATCAGAATGCAATATGCTGGCCTTTAAGACATTTTCGTAATTTGGGATTTCAAGATCAGAAATTGATTCGTGCGGAACACCATCAAATTTAACTTTGTTTATCATTTCTAAATCTAAATTTTCATCAAAAGACTGACCATAAACTGAGGTAACGATTTTTGTATCGTTAAATAAAGCCTCATTTTTATAGTAGTGTTTCATATAAATTGGAAGCATCGCAGCCAACCATCCATGAACATGGATAATATCCGGAACCCAATTTAATTTTTTTACAGTTTCAACAACTCCCTTTGCAAAAAATATCGCACGCTCGTCGTTGTCTGGATATAAAACCCCTTCTTCGTCTGCAAAAGTGGCTTTACGTTTAAAATATTCATCATTATCAATAAAGTAAACCTGAATTCTTTCTTTCGGAATTGAAGCTACTTTGATAATCAATGGCATATCTAAATCATTCACTACCAAATTCATCCCTGAAAGCCTGATCACTTCGTGTAATTGATGTCTTCTTTCGTTGATATTTCCATATCTTGGCATGAAAATTCTTATCTGACCTCCCTGATCATTAATCATTTTAGGAACGTCATAAGACATTAAAGAAACCTCATTTTCAGCCAAATAAGGCACGACTTCAGATGATACGTATAATATCCTCTTATCTTTCATAATAGTATTTTACTTAATTTTTGGTAATAAAAACGTCGCAAAATTACAAAAATTTATGCAGTTTATAACTAATATATTATGTTTGCACTAAATTTTAATAATACCGCCATGCATATTTTCTACGGTAAAGTAGCTCTGATAGCCTATTTAAAAACTATCAAAACCGCAAATTCAACTATAGGATTTGTCCCAACCATGGGAGCTTTACACCAAGGGCATCTGGCTTTAATGCAGCGTTCACTTAAGGAAAATGACGACACTGTTGTAAGTATTTTTGTAAATCCTACGCAATTTAACAATCCCGAAGATCTTGAAAAATACCCTCGAACTCTTGAAGAAGACGTTAAGAAAATGAGAGGATTAAGTGACAAAATAATTTTATATGCTCCTTCTGTCGATGATATTTACGAAGGACAGACAATTTCGCAGTCTTTTGACTTTGACGGTTTAGAAAATCAGATGGAAGGAAAATTCCGTCCGGGCCATTTTAACGGTGTCGGAACTATCGTAAAACGCCTCTTTGAAATTGTTACGCCAACCAATGCTTATTTTGGCGAAAAAGATTTTCAGCAGCTTCAAATTGTTAAAAAACTGGTCGAAAAAAATAATCTTCCGGTAAACGTTGTGGGTTGTCCAATTTTTAGAGAAGATAATCTTTTGGCAATGAGTTCCAGAAACGAAAGATTAACTGCTGAAGAAAGAAAAGAAGCCGCAATAATCTATAAAGTTTTAACGGAAGCCAAAGAAATCTTCCAAAACAGTACACCTGAAGAAACCATTAAATTTGTCGAAGATTCCTTTAAAGACAACGAAAGATTTGAACTCGAATATTTCGTCATTGCTGATGAATCGACATTATTACCTATCGATCACAAAACAAACGATAAAAAATACCGTGCGTTTATAGCGGTATTTGTTAATTCTATAAGACTGATAGACACCATTTCATTAAATTAAATTACCTTTGCTCCATGCAAATTCAAGTTATAAAATCAAAAATTCATCGAGTAAAAGTTACTGGAGCTGATTTAAATTATATTGGCAGTATTACTATTGATGAAACTTTACTGGAGGCTTCAAACATTATTGAAGGCGAAAAAGTAGCTATTGTTAACATTAATAATGGAGAACGTTTTGAAACTTACGCCATTAAGGGAGAAAAAAATTCAGGCGAAATTACGCTGAATGGACCTGCTGCCCGAAAAGTTCAAAAAGACGACATTATTATTATCATTTCTTATGCAACCCTCGATTTTGAAGAAGCTAAAACCTTCAAACCTTGGATCATTTTCCCAAATGAAAATGATAATTCGTTAACATAAACCACATTCCTTTCTTATTTTACATGTATAATTTGTCAAAAAATATTTTTGTACAAACAGATTTTCTTTTGCCTAAATCGAAAATTTATTTACCGTAAGAAATCATTGCTTTTTTTACAAACCCCAAATAACAAAAAGCAAATAAAATAGTATATTGCTACACTATTTCGAATACTTTTTAATTCACTGAAATGCCACAAATCATGAAAAAAGTTTACCTACTCATTACATTAATTTCCATTTCTGTATTCTCCCAGAAAAAATTTGACAATATCCAATCCGAAAAACTAGGAGAAGAAAGAAGAATAACAATTGGACTTCCTCCTTCTTACGATGCAAAATCAGATAAAAAATATCCTGTTTTATATTTATTAGATGGTGATTATTTATTTGATCCGTTTTCCGGAGCTGTAAGTTATGGTAATTATTGGGATGATATTCCGGAGATGATTATCATTGGAATTCATCAAAATAAAGATGAAGAACGATACGACGACACCACAATTGATCAAAACGAAGGTCTGCCTTTTGAAAAAGGAGCAAAATTTTTCGAATTTATTGGTTCAGAATTGATTCCTTATGTAGAGAAAAAATACCGTACATCGCCTTTCAGAATTATTGCGGGTCATGACGTAACAGCAAGTTTTGCTAACTTTTATCTTTACAAAGAAGAACCTCTTTTTAATGCATACATTTGTTTGAGCCCGGAACTTGCACCAAAAATGGAAGTTCGTATTGCTGAAAAATTTGCCAAAATACAAAAACCAATATTCTATTACCTTTCTGCCGGAGAAGGCGATATCAAGAAAATAAAAGAACCAATTGAAAAATTGGCCGGAAATATTAAAATCGCAAATAATCCGTTAGTGAATTATAAATACGAAGTATTTAAAGGCGCAACACATTATACCGAAGTGCTACATTCGATTCCGAGTGCATTATATCAGATTTTTGATATATACAGACCAATAAATTCTGCCGAATACAACGATAAAATTGCGGTTCTTCAAACGGGTTATGCTGATTATTTGCAAAAAAAATACAATGATATGTCTGAAGTTCTAGGCGTTCAGATTCCTGTTAGAATGAGTGACTTTAAAGTAATTGAAAATATTATTTTAAAAAGAAATGCCTACGACGAATTAGGAAGAATGGCCGAAATTGGTAACGTAAATTATCCAAAAGCCATGTTAGGAGAATATGAATTAGGCTTGATGTATGAAAAAATGGGCGATCCTAAACATGCTTCAAAAAAATACCAAAATGCTTCACAAATGGAGCCAATTGGTGACTTGAATAAAGATTTGATGTATGAGAAAATTGACGAAATGAATACGCTTGCTAAAAAAACAAAATAATGTCAAAAGTTAAAACTTCCTTTTTTTGTCAAAATTGCGGGACCCAGTATTCTAAATGGCAGGGACAGTGCAACGCGTGCAAAGAATGGAATACAATTGCCGAAGAAATTATTCAGAAGCAGGAAAAAGCAGCGTGGAAAAGTGAACCAACCTCAACAAGCAAAGCACCGAAACCTTTAAAAATAAATGAAATTGATTCGGCTCAGGAAATCCGTATGGATACTACCGATGGCGAATTGAATCGTGTTTTGGGAGGCGGCATTGTTCCGGGATCTTTAACCCTTTTGGGCGGAGAACCAGGAATTGGAAAAAGTACACTTTTACTTCAAATCTCATTAAAATTACCTTATAAAACTTTATATGTTTCTGGAGAAGAAAGTCAGAAGCAGATAAAAATGCGTGCCGAAAGAATTACGCCAAGCAGTGAAAACTGCTACATTCTAACGGAAACCAAAACGCAGAATATCTTCAAACAAATTGAAGCCATTCAGCCTGAAATCGTAATTATCGATTCTATTCAGACTTTACATACGGATTATATTGAATCGACTGCCGGAAGTATTTCTCAAATCAGGGAAACCACTGCCGAATTAATCAAGTTTGCCAAAGAAACCAATATTCCGGTTATTTTGATTGGACATATTACCAAAGACGGAAATATCGCCGGGCCAAAAATTCTGGAACATATGGTTGATACTGTTTTGCAGTTTGAAGGCGACAGAAATCACATTTACCGAATTTTACGCTCCCTAAAAAACCGTTTCGGTTCAACTTCTGAACTCGGAATTTACGAAATGCTTGGAAGCGGTTTGCGAGAAGTAAGCAATCCTTCAGAAATATTGATCTCGCACAAAGACGAAGAATTGTCAGGAACCGCAATTGCTACAACACTTGAAGGCATGCGTCCGTTAATGATCGAAATTCAATCTTTAGTAAGTACAGCAGTTTACGGAACTCCTCAAAGAAGCACAACAGGTTACAATGCGAAAAGACTAAACATGATTTTGGCTGTTCTTGAAAAAAGAGCCGGATTTCGTTTAGGCGCAAAAGACGTTTTCCTAAACGTAACCGGAGGAATTTCTGTTGATGATCCTGCAATTGACCTTGCCGTTGTTGCTGCCATTTTATCATCAAATGAAGATATTCCGGTTGGAAAAGGTTTTTGTTTTGCCGGCGAAGTTGGACTTTCTGGAGAAATTCGTCCTGTAAATCGTGTAGATCAGCGTATTCAGGAAGCTGAAAAATTAGGTTTCGACACTATTTTTGTTTCTAAATACAACAAAATTGCTTTAAAAAATACTGGAATCAAGATTGAACTTGTGGCAAAAATTGAAGATGTCGCGAGTATTCTTTTTGGTTGATTTTTGATAAAAATACCACTATGAATTTTCCTAAACAAAAAATATTCAAAGCTTTAAAAATACTGGCTGTAATAGTAGTTTTGCTTTGCATTGGATTATACTTTTTCCGCAATTCACTTCTAAAACAAGCAATTGCAAAAGTAACCCACAAAATGGCTGTTGATTACAACAGTGATTTTTCAATAAAAGATGCTTCTTTTAATGGTTTATCAAGCATCAAACTTACCGACGTTGTTTTGGTTCCTAAAAATGCCGATACACTTTTAAAAATTAAAAACATTGAAACCAGCGTCAGTTTAAGTAATTTATTAATTGGTGATGTTCAGCTTGGAACTCTAAAAGTTGACAATGGTTATATTCAATTAGTAAAAAAAGGAAAAATTCGCAATTTTGATGCTTTCTTAAAAAGAGACCGTGACGATTCTGAAAAAAGCGAAAAACGAAAATATGGTGCTTTTGCCTATCGCATTATTTCAAAACTGCTCAATTTGGTTCCGACCGATATGAATTTGGACAACTTCCAATTCAAAATTGATGATAATGGCAAAAAAACGGCTGTAGCAATCAATAAACTGGTTTTAAACAACAAACAACTCGAAACCAGTATTCATGTCCAGAGCAAAGATTTTGATCAGCGCTGGAACTTAAAAGGTTTTGCAGACCCAAGAAATCAAAAAGCAGATATTCGATTTTTTAATTTAGATACCGGAGCAATTCGTGTTCCGTATCTTGATGAGAGATATGGTTTGAAAGCTAGTTTTGATTCTATTCGTTTAAACGTTGAAAATATTGATAAAAGCGGAAGCGAATTTCATCTTGACGGTTTTACCTCAATCGTAAACCTAAAAATTAATCATCCAAAAATTGCCAGTAAAGATGTCGTTATAAAAAATGCACGTTTTGATTATAGATTTTTATTGGGTGATGACTTTATTTCGATTGACAGTACTTCGTCAATGACGCTGAATAAAATCAAACTGCGTCCATACGTTTCTTACGACACTGAAAAAGATACGGTTTATACTTTAAAAGTTGATATTCCGAAAATGAAAGCGCAGGATTTTATCGTTTCGCTTCCAGATGGTTTGTTTACGCATTTTCAGGGAATGCAGGCAACCGGGAATTTCGATTATAAACTGGATTTCAAATTCAATAAAAACAAACCTAACACGCTTGTTTTTGACAGTAAACTCAACAAAGAAGATTTACGAATTACAAAATATGGCGAAGCCGATTTAAATAAACTAAACGGCGAATTTGTTTATCGTGCGATTATTCAAAATGTATTGCAAAGACCAGTTTTGGTTGGAAATGCAAATCCGAATTATACGCCTTTAGATCAAATTTCTCCTTATTTAAGAAAATGTGTTTTAACGACCGAAGATCCTTCGTTCTTCTCACATCGTGGTTTTATAAATGAAGCTTTCAAACAATCGATTCTTAAAAATATTAGAACTAAAAAATTCTCCCGCGGCGCGAGCACGATCAGCATGCAGTTGATTAAAAACGTTTTCCTGACAAGAGAAAAGACGCTTTCGCGAAAGCTTGAAGAAATCCTGCTAGTTTACATTTTAGAAAATAACCGAATTGTAAGCAAGGAAAGAATGCTTGAGGTTTATTTCAACATTATTGAATGGGGACCAAATGTATACGGAATTGGTGAAGCGAGTCATTTTTATTTCCAAAAAAGTCCGTCGGCTTTAAATGTTGATGAATGTTTGTATCTGGCAACGATTATTCCGAAGCCGAGAAAATTCATGTATCAGTTTAATGATGAAGGAAATCTAAAAGATTATGCATTGAAAAATCAAAAATTCCTGAAGAATTTAATGTTTCGTCGCGGTCTTTTGATTCCTGAAGATACAATTGGGCAATTACCGGTTTACATTTCAGGAAATGCGCGTTCATTAATAAAAATCAAAGCTCCGGATTCGACTGCAGTTAAAAATGATTCTTTGTCAACAGACGAGGAATTTGATTTGTAGGTATTTGCCACGAAGGCACTAAGACACGAAGTTTTATAAGTTCTGGACGAAATTTGCTCGCAAAGTCGCGAAGTCGCAAAGTTTATATCTAAGTAAAGAAAACTTTGCGACTTCGCGACTTTGCGAGATTATAAACATAAAGCTTAGAAAAAACTTTGCGCCTTAGTGCCTTCGTGGCAAAACTCAAACTACCTAAAATTCTTTAAAAACTCTTCTTTATACGTTGATGAAACCTCAATTTCAGTTTCGTCATTAAGTGTCACAATTCCACCTTTGTTATATGATTTCACACAATTCATATTAATAATATGCGATTTATGAACACGAATAAAAGGCAAAGGCAAAATCTCTGAAAAATGTTTTAAAAATCGGCAGACCATTTTTTTACTTCCGTTATTGAGATATAAATCGGTGAAGTTACCATTACCGCGAAGGCGCACGATTTCTTCCATTTTTACTACTTCAAAACCTTCAAGTGTTGGCAGAATAACCTGTTGTTTCTCCGGTTTTTGTTCGTGAAAGTTTTCTACGATGATTTTATTTCGGTTAAAGATTTCGTTGTTCATTATTTGATGCTGTACTTTGTTTACAGCAACAATCAATTCTTCAATGCTTATGGGTTTTAGCAGATAATATGCCGCACTCTGATTCAAGGCTTTCAGCGAATATTCAGAAAAAGCGGTGACAAATATGGTTTCAAAATGTAAATCTTTACAAGCTTCCAAAACATCAAAAGCATTTCCAAAAGGCATTTCAACATCCAGAAAAACCAATTGCGGTTTCACTTCATGAAGCAGCGGAACGGCTTCTTTTATATTTTGAGCTTCGCCTACAACCTCAACCTGCGGACAATATTTACTTAAATAGTTTTTAAGTACTTCGCGCGCGGCGAGTTCATCTTCGACAATTACACTTTTTATCTTCTGCAGTGTCATCATATTTTGTCAATTAATGGAAAAACAATTTCAACAATAGTTCCCTTCACTACTCCTTCTTTTTCCGAAATATTAAACGAAATGTTCTTTTTGTACAATTCGTTCAAAAGATCAATTCGTTCTTTTGTATTGTTCAAACCGCGGGATTCGTAGATTTTCTGGTTTGTTGTTTTCAGTTCACGGCTTTTGGTTAAACCAATTCCGTTATCATCAATCGTAACAATTATTTTTCCGTTTTTAAAATCAAACCGAAGCGATAAAAATCCTTTTTGATCTAAATAACGCAATCCGTGCCAAATTGAATTTTCTAAATGCGGCTGGATAATCATATTCGGAACAAAAACCCTTTCGGCATCCAGCGAATCGTCTACAATAATTTCAAAATCAAATTTATCTTCAAAACGCAAATGTTCTAAATCCAGATATTTCTTAAGCTGTTCGACTTCTTTATCTAAGGAAATAAAATCTTTATTAGAGTTTTCCATCATATTTCGCATCAAGTTTGAATACGAAGTCAGGTATTTATTGGCTTCCAGTTCTTTATTTTCAGATATAAACTGATTTACGCTGTTCAAACTATTAAAAATAAAATGTGGGTTCATTTCACGACGCAATGACTGCAAAGCAATTTCTTTATTTTTTATTCTGATGGAATACAATGCTTTCGAAATAAACGTAAACAAAAGCAACAGTAAAATTACCGAACCAATCAGAAAATAATTGAAGGTATTTTTCTTTGAAATCAATTCGTCCTTCAAGGTTTTTTCTTTCTCTAACTGACGAATTTTATCCTCGGTAATCTGAAATGTTTTGGCATCGATTAAAGTCGTATCAGAATGAATGAGCTTTTCGAAGTTTTCAAAAAATTGTTCGTACAATGCCATACTTTCTTTGTCTTCGCCTTTTGTTTTATAATATTTAATTAAAGATGACAAGCTTTTTTTGGCTTCCGCCGAATTTCCTTTTTGAAACGATAAATCATACGCTTGTTTCAAAGATGAAATTGCTTTTTCGGCTTCTGACTTTTGAAAATAAAGAGAAGCCAGCGATTGCAATTGTTTTATTTCGGTGTTATAATCTTTATTGATTTTGGCCTCTGCAAGCAGTTTTTCGTTTATCGTTACAGCTTTATCAAACTGGTTGTCTTCGGCATACACTTTTGCAATTTCATTCTTGATTTTAATGACTGATTCCGGTTTATCTTTTGCATACACTAATGCCTTTTTATAGCTTTCTATCGCAACCTTTTTATCTTTTAAGTCTAATGAATTTTGCGCTTTTTGCACGTACGCATCTGTAACTTCCTGACTTTTCTTTTCCTTTTTCAGCAATTCAATATTAGAATCTACGTAACTCTTTTGACTCTCAGGATTCGACTGATTTTTAAGTCGGTTGGCATCGTTTAAATTTATCTTTTCTTCAGAGACATCTTTTGCCAATGAACCTGCAACTTCATAATTTTTAATTGCTGAATCAAAGTTTTTTTGGTTTTCCTGTGTTTTGGCCAAGCTTCGGGTTACGCGGGTTTTATCGTCGGTTAGTTTTAGTTTCGTATAACTGTTTAATGCTCTTTTAAAATATTCCTCGGCTTTGGCATTATCTCCATTATTTAAAAATTCATTCGCCAGCCTTTCATAATTCTGAGCAATTTTTGATTCATCATTTTCATTTAATGATTTCGATAAATCGTCGGCAGCTTTACTGATTTTGACCTGCTGGCTTTTTTCACTTTTCTGCACAGGAAATGCCTGCGCTATTGTTCGCTGTGGAAACAGTAGCACCAAAAAAAGCAGACTAAAACCAATTAATAAATGACGTTTCACAATATGTTATTTAGAAATGTAAAGTAACCTAATTTCAAATTCCTATCCTATATTTTTCACCAAGTCAAACGACCTGTTGACCCATTCTGTCAAAAATACGTTTTTTCGATCAATACATTTGACCACTAATTCTTAAAAACTATAATCATGAAAAAACTATTCTTTACATTTTTAACTGTATTATCTTCTTCATTTATAATTGGTCAGGCTTCGGGAAATGTCAATTATAAAAATCCGCAATCTTATAATAACGACAATAATACGATCGACACTGATTTCCCTTCAAATGGCGATATTGTGGTAAGCGTAAAAGGGCTTGCCAATATTAAAGCAGATGCTTATACGGCAATTTTCAGCGTAACTCAAACGGGTAAAACCACTAAAGAAGTAAATGAATTAATTGATCAAAGAATTACGCAGTCGCTCAATGCCATTAAACTTAAAAAAGGTGTTGAGACTTTTGTCGACATGATTTCGTTTGTTCCTGCTTATGAATATGAAGCAGAAAAAAAGCTTTTTAATCGTAAAACTTATAATGAAGTTCCGGCTGGATTTGAATTGAAGAAAAACATTCATATCAAATTTTCAGATCCAAATCAGCTTAATGAGTTTATTTCTATTTTATCTAATAACGAAATATATGATTTGGTGCGAGTTGATTATTTCTCTAATACATTAGAAACGGTTAAGAGAGAAATGATGCTAAAAGCAAAACTTTTGGTCCAGGAAAAAATTAAAAATTATCAGGAACTGCTTGGCGAAACATTTATAAATGCCGAAAAGAGAATTACCGATGATTATATCGTAAATGTTCCGGTAGAAATGTACAAATCGTATGAGGCTTACAATGGTTCTTCTTTAAACTTAAAAAAAGCGGCAAACGTTAATCAGCTTAGCAAATCTGTTACACTTTATTACCAGCCTGTATTTAATAAAGAATTTGATTTCGTTATTAATTCTACTGTTTTAGAACCTGTTATTCAAGTACAATATGAGGTTAAAATGGCGATTAGCAGAGAAAAGAAACAGGTCTTAAAAGCAGACAAAACAGAGAAAGAATTTATTCTGGTGACTGCAAATGGTGATTTAAAAACATTAAATACGAGTACAGCCAGAACAATTCATTAATCTGGCTGAAGCATTTCACCAAGTCAAAATACCGTTTCACCATTTGTGTAAAAAGCGCGCGTTTTTAGTTTTTAAGTTTGATCTGTAATCATCCAATTAAAACTAAAATTATGAAATCAAATCTTTTTATTTCCGCGCTTTTTACTACCGTGTTTTCTATTGCCGGCTGTAATTCAGCTAATGCAAATCCAAAAAATAAAACTGAGATTAAGAAATCAGATTCCGTTGCGGCTACCAAAATTCAGGTTGCACTTTTACTAGACACATCAAGCAGTATGGAAGGTTTAATTGATCAGGCCAAATCGAGATTATGGAACATCGTGAATACTTTGACGACTTTAAAATACGAAGGAAAAACTCCAGATATCGAAATAGCGTTGTATGAATATGGAAATAGCGGCTTATCAGAAAAATCCAATTACATCAGACAAATTACACCGCTTTCAACGGATTTGGATTTGATTTCGGAACAATTATTTGCGCTTAGAACCAATGGCGGAAATGAATATTGCGGTGCTGTAATTCAGGATGCGACAAAGGAATTAAAATGGGCAGACGAGAACAACAGCATGAAACTGATTTACATTGCCGGAAACGAAGGATTCAATCAGGGAAAAATCAGCTATAAAGAAGCCATAAGCAGTGCTTTAAAAAATGATATTTATGTAAACACGATTTTCTGCGGTAATAAAATAGAAGGTATAAACATATTTTGGAAAGATGGCGCTGACCGCGGAAAAGGGAAATATTTTAATATCGACGCCAATCAATCTGTAGAATATATCGCAACGCCATATGACGATGAAATCAGTAAATGCGATGAAAAAATAAACAAAACCTACATTAATTATGGTGCTAAAGGAGCTGACAAAAAAATGAATCAGGTTATTCAGGATCAAAATGCCAAAAAGGTTTCGAAAGCTAATTATACAGATCGCGCGGTGAGCAAATCAAAAGCAGTTTATAAAAATGAAAGCTGGGATTTAGTCGATAAAACTAAAGATGATGCAGCGGCACTTTCGAAAATTAGAAAAGAAGAACTTCCTGCTGAACTTCAGAATAAATCGACAGAAGAATTGCAAAAAATTGTAGCTGAGAAAACGAAGGAAAGAGAAACAATCCAAAAAGAGATTAGTGTTTTGGCTAAAAAACGTCAGGCTTATATTGATACCGAAGCTAAGAAAACTAAAAAGCAAGATGATCTTGGCAACACGATAAATACTTCGATAGTTGCTTTTGCAAAAGTGAAAGGTTATACAGTTGAGAAATAAATCGTACTGCAAATCCTAAAACATGAAAAAGAAAATATTCTTTTTGCTTTGGCTGAGCATTTTTGGCTTGAGTTTTGCCTGTAACAATAAGGAAGAAAAGCCAAAAATCATTACAAGTTCAAAACCGGTTTACTCCTACGAAGAGAAACTAAAAAGTGAGATAACTGAGATTAGGATTTTTTTGGGGAAAACTCCTAAATACAATTCAAATGTTGTCTTCTTATTAGATATGAAGATAGAATCTGGAAAAAACCGGTTTTTTGTTTATGATTTAAAACACCACAAAATACTCCACAAAGGCTTAGTTGGTCACGGTTCCGGGTCTGAAACCGGAATTGCCGGAAAACTTAAATTTAGCAATACAAAAGATTCTAATTGCAGTTCGCTTGGCAAATATGCAATTGGCAATTCTTATTTTGGAACTTTTGGAAAAGCATACAAATTATACGGTTTAGACAAAACCAATAGTAATGCTTTTGATCGAAATATTGTACTTCACAAATATGTAGACATTCCTTATGAAGAACAAATAAATCCTATTTGTAATAGCTTGGGATGCCCAATGGTTAATGAAAAGTTTTTTGGCGTAATTGAAAAAATGATCGATAGTTCTAAAAAGAAAATTCTTTTAGTAATGTATTATTAAACCAACCTTTCACTCCATTTTGTCATCTGTACTTTTATAACACTTTAAATTATACTCCAATGATTAAGAAACAAGCAACGGCGCTTTTATTATTGTTAGGCATTTTTGCCTTTGCGCAAAAACCAATTTTCACCACTGCAAAAGTAAAAGCGGCAACGGTATATTTTAATGCTGCCGAAATTTCTCAAACTGCAAGTACAACTTTACCGTTAGGAACAAGCGAAATTGTAGTTAAAAATGTGGCTGTAAATTTAAATGAAAGTTCTATCCAAATTGGTACGCCGGCAAGCGTAACGGTTCTTTCGGTTCAGTTTACTAATAATTATATTTCAGAATATGAAACTGATCCTAAATCGCCTTTATTGAAAAGAGTTCGCGACAGTATTGTTTTGGTTCAAAAGGAAATTCAAAAAGTAAATAATACTATCAATTCTGAATCAAAAACCATTCAGTTATTAGACAAAAACCAACAGATTTGCGGCGTAAATTCTGGATTAAATGTTACCGAATTAATGAAAATGGTAGATTATTATAAAAGCAAACAAATTGAAATTGCCAACAATATTAATACGCTGACAGAGAAAAAGCAAAAACTAGACGAAACACTTCAAAAGCTAAACAACAAACTTGAAGTTGATACAAGTAAAGAAGAAAAAACTTCATCTGGAAAATTGATTGTTCAGGTAATGAATAGTGCTGCCGGGCTGGTTCCTTTAGAAATATCTTATTTAACCAATAATGCTGGCTGGTCTCCTTTTTATGATTTACGTACCGAAAGTGTTGCGGCTCCAATCAATATGATGTACAAAGCACAAGTGGTGCAAAATACAGGAATTGACTGGAAAAAAGTAAAATTGACTCTTTCAAGCGGTTATCCAAATCAAAATAATCAGGCGCCAATATTGAGTTCTTGGTTTCTGGCTAATCAGGTATATAATGATGAAGTTGTGACTATTGGTTATGGAACACAGAAAAAAAGGAATCAGCTTCAGGGAAGTGTTTTTAAAGATAAAATAGCAGGTGTCCAAACGGAAATGGCTGCACCGGTTATAGCAGAATCTTCTGTTTCGAATTACACAACAGTTGCGGAAAACCAGCTTAATATTTCTTTTGATATTGATATTCCGTATGATATTTTATCGAATGGAAAAATTCACAGCGTTGCTCTAAAAGAAATAAAACTTCCGGCAACGTATAAATATTATGCGGTTCCAAAAGTGGAAAACGATGCTTTTTTACTTGCTGAAATTGCAGATTACAGCAAATACAATTTACTGCGAGGTGAAGCAAATATTATTTTTGAAGGAATGTATGTGGGTAAAACGTTTATAGAACCGAATCAAACCAGCGATACTTTGAACCTGAGTATGGGACGTGATAAAAAGGTATCCATCAAACGTGAAAAAGTCGCAGATAAATCGGGAACTAAGTTTTTATCTGCCAAAAAAGAACAGACTTTTACTTTTGATATTACGGTAAGAAACAATAAAAAAGAAGCGGTTGAATTGCTTTTGAAAGATCAATATCCGTTGACTACAAATAAAGATATTGAAGTAGAATTACTGCAAAGTGATTCAGCAAAAGTAAATGCCGAAACCGGAATACTAACCTGGCAATTACAGTTGAAACCAAATGAAACCAAGAAATTCAGAATTAGTTACAAAGTGAAATATCCAAAAGATCAGACTTTAAACTTATAACTGACTAGAATTTAAACACGAATTCCACAAATTTTCACGGATTGATCTGTGTTAATTTGTGGAATTTGTGTTTCTTAGACCTTCGACTTCGCTCAGGGCTGACACTCAAAATTTAGAAGTCTCTTGAAATTGTCATGCTGAGCAAAGTCGAAGACTTTTTATAGTAAATAATTACGGCGCCGGATCTGGAATTATTGCCTGAACGTGGTTGATTTCGGCTATAATTTCTTTTGACAAAACCACATCAATTGTGGCAATATTTTCTTTTAACTGTTCCATTGTTGTGGCACCAATAATGGCACTTGTCAAAAATGGCTGTTGTAAAACAAATCCCATTGCTAATTCTGTCAACGTTAATCCGTGTTTTTGAGCAATTTCCTGATACAATTTTGTTGCTTGTGTACATTGTTCACTTTTGTAACGAGTATATTGCGGAAAAAGATTAACTCTCGCATTTGGATGTGCTTCACCAGTTAAAAATTTACCCGTTAAAACTCCAAATGCTAAAGGAGAATAAGCTAATAAACCAACATTCTCATATTTTGAAACTTCGGCAGAACCCACTTCAAAAAGTCGGTTCAATAGATTATAAGGGTTTTGAACGGTTTTAATTCTTGGAAGGTTTTGATATTTGCTTTCTTCTAAAAGACGCATCATTCCCCAAGCATTTTCATTTGAAACACCAATATGTTTAATTTTTCCTTCTTTAATTAATCCGTCAAATGTTTCGAGGATTTCTCTAAAATGATCTTCCCACGCATCATCATGACCATTAAAACCACGCTGTCCGAAATAATTTGTTTTACGTTCCGGCCAATGCATTTGGTACAAATCAATATAATCTGTCTGAAGACGTTTTAAGCTGTTTTCTAAGGCATATTTAATACTTGCCGGAGAGAAATCTGCTTTCTCGCGCATATAAGTAAAATTCGGGTTTGGACCTGCAATTTTAGAGGCTAAAACCACTTTATCGCGATTTCCGGATTTTTTAAACCAGGTTCCAATAATTTTTTCTGTGCTTCCGTAAGTTTCTTCACGCGCCGGAACGGAATACATTTCGGCTGTATCAAAAAAGTTTACGCCTTGTTCTAATGCATAATCCATTTGAGCGTGTCCTTCAGCTTCTGTATTCTGCTGGCCAAAAGTCATTGTTCCAAGATTTATTTTACTAACTTTTATATCTGTGTTTGGGATTGTAGTGTATTTCATTTTTTTCTTTATAGGTTCAAAGTTGCAGAGGCGCAAAGGTACAAAGGGATTTTACAAATCTAAATTTGACAAAGGTTAAAAAAAGTACAAGATTTTTATGCCTGCGTTTCCTGCAAGGTTTTCAAAACCTTGTAGGTATTTCAATTCTTTCTCGACAAATTTAAACCTACAAGGTTTTGGAAAGCTTGCAGGAGCAAAAAAGGGTTCAAAGCAAAACTTTGAACCCTTTTAAAAATCTTAGCATCTTAGCAACTCAAAACCTTAGCAACTTAGTTTATACTATTAAGCATTTCAGCGATTTCATCTAATCTTGGCGTTAAGATGATTTCGATTCTACGGTTTTTAGCTTTTCCTTCCGGAGTGGCGTTGCTTGCCAAAGGAGAAAATTCGCTTCTTCCCGCTGCTGTAAGTTTTTGTTTGTTGATTTTATTGTTTTCGCTCAAAATAGCTACAATTGCTGTTGCTCTTTTAGTCGATAAATCCCAGTTGTTTGCAATTGGTCCTGAACCAGCATACGGATCATCATCTGTATGTCCTTCAATAAGAACCGAAAGATCTGGATTATCACCCAAAACTTTTCCAAGTTCTACAACCGCTCTTCTACCTTCTGTTCCAACAGCCCAGCTTCCTGAATTGAAAAGTAATTTGTTTTCCATAGAAACATATACTTTTCCGTTTTTCTGTTCAACTGTTAAACCTTTACCTTCAAAACCGTTAAGAGCTTTAGATAAAGTTTCTTTTAGCTTGCGCATTGCTTCTTCTTTAGCAGCAATCATATCTTCAAGTTCTTTCAAACGGTTTGCTGTTTTATCTAAACGTGCTTGTTCATCTGCCAGTTTTTTAGATTTTGCTTCTAATTGTGCAAGCAAATCACGGTTTTTAGCCATATTACTTTCTAATGCGTCGTTGCTGTTTTTCTCTAATGCATTATACGAATCCTGTAATACTTTGTATTTTTTTTGCTCTGCAGCTAAATCAGCTTTTTGTTTGGCAAGATCATCTTTTGTTGCCGATAAATCTTTTGTTAGTTTATCACGGTCTAATTCTAACTGATTTTTTGCTGTTTTTAAATCTGCATTTTCGTCAGCGATAGAACGGTTTTCTTTTTTTAGATCTGAATATTTTGTTTCAAGATCATTGTAAATCTTTTTGGATACACAAGAAGTTGCAGACAATGCCAAAACTACTAATCCAATGGAGGCTTTTTTAATCATTTTACTTTTGTTTTTTATTTGGGGCGATAATAATTCTTAATATTTTAAATTCCAAAATTCCAAATTCCAAATGTTTCATAGTTTTAGTGGAATCTGTATTTAAATCTTTGAACCGCAGTTCTTCCAACAAGAACAATACCAAACTTTATTCAATTTCAACTAAAACTGGGCAATGATCTGAGTGAATAGCATCTGGAAGAATAACGGCACGTTTTAAACGATGCCCCATTACTTCGCTCACTAAATTATAATCGATACGCCAGCCTTTATTGTTTCCTCTTGCTCCTGCGCGGTAACTCCACCATGAATAATGATGCGGATCTTTATTAAAATGACGGAAACTATCAATAAAACCAGACTTCATAAAACTATCCAGCCAGGCACGTTCTGCAGGTAAAAATCCCGAAACCGTTTTGTTACGAACCGGATCGTGAATATCAATTGCTTCGTGGCAAATATTGTAATCGCCGCAAATAATAAGGTTTGGAAGCGTCAGTTTCAATTCGTTAACATAGGTTTGAAAATCATCCATAAACATAAATTTATGATCTAATCTTTCGATGTTAGTTCCAGAAGGTAGATACAAACTCATTACCGAAACATCATCAAAATCAGCGCGTAAGTTTCTGCCTTCAAAATCCATATGATGAATTCCGGTTCCGTAAACCACTTTTTTAGGTTCTATTTTAGATAATATTGCAACACCACTATATCCTTTTTTTGTTGCAGGATAGTAATATTGATACGGATAGCCGGCAGCCGTTATTGCTTCGACAGGAATCTGATCCTGAGTAGCTTTTATCTCCTGAAGGCAGATAACATCTGGACTTGCCGCCTGAAGCCATTCAATAAAACCTTTAGTAATTGCAGCACGAATTCCGTTTACATTATAAGAAATAATTTTCATATGGATATTTTTTTTAGGATTCCAAATGTAATAAAAAAGAGGAAAGTTTGTAATTGAATAAAGGAAAAGTAGAGTTTTTTGTTATCTTTGTTCGCTGCTCTAATAAATTAAAAATAGTACATGGGTTTAGTTACCGCGAAAGAAGTTGCAAAGGCAATAAATGTTGAGAAGTACGGAGTGCTTGGTACCTTCTCAGGCTGGATTCTTATGAAGGTTCTTAAGATCTCTACCCTTAATAAAATTTACGATCATAATAAACATTTAGAGGATGTTGCATTTTTAAATGGAATTTTGGATGAGATGGAAATCAAATTCGAAATCCCTGAAGAAGATTTAAAACGTTTACCTAAAGATGGCGCTTATATAACCATTTCAAATCATCCGCTTGGAGGAATTGATGGTATTTTGCTTTTGAAATTAATGCTTGAAAGAGAACCAAATTTCAAGATTATCGCTAATTTCTTATTGCATCGAATTGTTCCGCTAAAAAAATACATCATGCCGGTTAATCCTTTTGAAAATCATAAGGATGCTAAATCGAGCGTTGTTGGAATCAAAGAAACTTTACGTCATTTAAGTGACGGAAAGCCTTTGGGAATTTTCCCTGCCGGGGAAGTTTCGACTTATAAAGACGGAAAATTAGTTGTAGATAAACCATGGGAAGAAGGCGCTCTAAAATTAATCAGAAAAGCCAAAGTTCCGGTTGTACCGATTTACTTTCACGCTAAAAACAGTAAATTATTCTACTGGCTTTCTAAAATTGATGATACGCTGCGTACTGCAAAACTTCCGTCAGAACTGCTTACACAAAAAGACCGTGTTATTAAAGTTCGTATTGGAAAACCAATTTCTGTAAGCGAACAAAATGAAATAGAATCTTTTGAAGAATACTCAGAATTCTTAAGAAAGAAAACCTATATGCTTGCTAATCCTTTTGAAAAAGATACCAAATTGATTGACACAGCAAGTTTAAAAATTCCTAAAGCGCCTAAAAAAATCGTTACGCCAGCGAATGAATCAAAAATGATTGATGAAGTTCAGGCGTTAAGAAACAGCGACTGCAGGTTATTACAGAGTAAAAATTATGAAGTGTTTTTTGCACGTGCAAAATCAATTCCGAATATTTTACATGAAATTGGACGTCTTCGTGAAATTACTTTTAGAGAAGTTGGTGAAGGAACTAACGAATCTATTGACATTGACGAATACGATCAATATTATCACCATATGTTTTTATGGGATGATGAAACTAAAAAAATCGCAGGTGCTTACCGTATGGGATTAGGGGCTGAGATTTACCCGAAATACGGCATCGAAGGTTTTTATCTGACTGACTTATTCCGTTTTGAACCCGAATTGCATGATATGATGCATAAATCGATCGAAATGGGACGTGCTTTTATCATTCGTGAATATCAGCAAAAACCAATGCCTTTATTCTTATTATGGAAAGGAATTATTCACACTACATTACGTTATCCTGAACATAAATATTTATTAGGCGGTGTGAGTATCAGTAATCAGTTTTCAGATTTCTCTAAATCACTTATGATTGAGTTCATGAAATCAAATTATTACGATCCGTATATTGCACAATACATTCACCCGAAAAAGGCATATAAAGTAAAACTGAAAGACGCAGATAAAGACTTTATTTTTGACGAAGCTGAATCTGACTTAAATAAATTCGATAAAATTATTGACGAATTAGAACCTGGAAATTTACGTTTGCCAGTTTTAATTAAAAAGTACATCAAGCAAAATGCACGTGTGGTTGCTTTTAACGTCGATCCTTTGTTTAATAACGCTGTCGATGGTTTAATGTACATTAGAATCGCAGATATTCCAGAAAGCACTATGAAACCTGTTATTGAAGAGTTTCAAATAGAATTAGAACGTAAATTATCTGAGAAAGAAGATTAATCAGATTTACTCCAAAATAGAAAAATCCCATTTGCTAATACAAATGGGATTTTTTATTTACAATTTTTATTTAAAAACTAGTCGTTTTACTTTTCTATTAGGATTAAAACCATGGCTTTTTACCAACCTGATATGTCTGGTAAAATTCTTCATCTGATTTTGTTAGATAGATAATACCTTCAATAAAACCAACAATTCCACCTAAACCACAAGTAATTAAAGTAACTATAAGTTGAATAATTCCTTCTTTTTGATAACCCAAATAAAATTTATGTACTCCAAATGATCCTAACAAAATCCCTAGAACCCCGGCAGTAACTTTTTTATTCTCTACTTTTCCTGAATTTAAATCTTCGTTTTCCATAATAATAAATCTAATTTTTAACTTCTTAATTATTTCTAAAAACCCGCAATATTACCCCCTTAAACATAAAGCTTAAACCACTAAAAGCCATCAAAGTATTATAAAAAGACATTTATGAATCAATCTTCGAATAGAGGAATTATATTTAATCTGTACATAAAAAAATCCCATTTGCTTATACAAATGGGATTTTATGTTTACAATTTTGTTTTAAAACTAGTTCGTTTTACTTTTCAGGATTAAAACCAGCCTTTTCTGCCAACTTGATACGTTTGATAAAAATCTTCATCTGATTTTGTCAGATAAATAATTCCTTCAATTAAGCCTATTAAACCTCCTATTCCGCATAAAAGACCTAAAACAAGCTGAATAATGCCTTCTTTACTATATCCTAAATAGAATTTATGAATTCCTAATACTCCTAATAAAATAGCTAGAATTCCAGCAACAACTTTTTTGTTTTCTGGTTTTGGTCCTCCAAATTCTGATTGTGTGTTTTCCATAGTTTTATTCTTAAAATTAGTATTTAAATTAAAAAATAATCGGGCAAAAAAAATCCCATTTGTTATGATACAAATGGGATAAATATGTTTTTAGAACCAGCCTTTCTTACCTACTTGGTAAGTTTGGTAAAATTCTTCGTCTGATTTTGTCAGGTAAATGATTCCTTCAACGAAACCAATTATACTTCCAACTCCGCAAGTAACAAGAGTAATTACTAATTGGATAATTCCTTCTTGTGTATATCCTAAGATAAATTTGTGAATTCCAAATCCACCTAATAAGATTCCAAGGATTCCGGCAACAACTTTTTTGTTTTCTGCTTTTGGTTCAGATGGTGTATTCCAAGATTCTGGTTTTGTAGTCTCCATTTTTATATATTTAGTTAATTAATTATTGCAATTCAACTTTACCAATTTCATTGATTTCTTCGATATCATTTTTAGGGTCTGATCCGTATTGATTTGGTCCGTAGTCTCCATCTGTACATAATAAAATCAAAATCCAGATTGGGCCGGCTAATGGAATAAAAGCAACAAAATAAAACCAGCCGCTTTTTCCAACATCGTGTAATCTTCTAACTAATACACCTAAACTTGGAAAAAGTGTTGCCAATGAATAAAGTATCACAAGAACATATCCAATGATTCCTCCTGTCATAGCGTCACCAAATATTGTCCCAAGTATAACTCCAATAATTATTAATGAAAATGAAATTATACCATTTGCAAGTGCAAAATACCAATATTCACTTCTTCTTGCACGACCTTTAAAGTTTGCATAGTTTTCAAAAACCACTTTTTTGTACCATTCAATCATAAATTAATAAATTAGTTAGTTTACCCCTACTCTTTTTAGGATTTTCAGTTTCTCCTTTTCTAAAATTTTGTTAAAAAAATCGAAAACAATATTAAACAAAAATAATTTTAAAAACTAATAATGAACATTACTTTTACAGAATTGCCTTGTTATTAAAAACTAAACTGATTTTATTGAAATCAAGAAGTAATTAAATTCTGATATCAATAATTTACTTCGAATACACTTTTTTTATTTTATCAACAATAACCTGTGCCAAACGCTCGTGACTTTCAAAAGTCCAACCTGCAATATGAGGCGTTAAAATTACTTTTCGCCCGTCTAATAAATACTGAAAAGCTTCGGGAGTATTTTTATCCTGAAAAAGAGTTTCAAAAGACAGCTTTTCATATTCCAAAACATCAAGACCTGCACCAAGTACTTTCCCGGTTTTCATTGTCTCAACTAAATCTGCCGTAACAATATTTTTACCTCTCGAAGTATTAATTATCCATATTGGCTTTTTGAATTCGTTAATAAACGCAGCATCAACCATTCTATCCGTTTCTGGAGTCCACGGAATGTGCAGACTCAAAACATCTGTTTTTTCCTTAAGTTCCTTTAATGAAACTTGTCTGGCATTTTCATCTCCCACATTATCCTGAATATCATAACATAAAACTTCGACATCAAACCCTCTCAGTTTTTTTGCAAATGCTTTACCCATATTTCCATAACCAATAATCCCTACCGTTTTTCCATCCAGTTCGTGACCACGGTTACTTTCTCTGTTCCATTGACCCGAACGAATTTCATAATCGGCAATATTCAATTTATTAAAAAGAGAAAGAATCATCCCTAAAGTATGTTCTGCAACCGCATTTCGATTTCCTTCGGGAGCGGCGATTAGTTCAATATCTTTAGATAAAGCGTAATCACAGTCAATACTTTCTAAACCCGCACCAACACGTGCAATAAACTGTAAATTGGTCGCTTTGTCCAGAAATGTTTTATCAATTTTAAATCTGCTGCGAATTACGATCCCGTTATAATCCTGAATTTTAGCTTCAATTTCTTCTTTAGAAGATTTAAAATCGGCGTGATTTTCAAAACCCGCTTCTTCAAGTTGTTGCCAAAGAATAGGGTGATTGCTGTCGATATGAAGAATTTTTACACTCATATTTTATTCTGTTTTATTAAAACAAAAATACAGCTAATTCTTAATTGTTCCATTTTTAAATGAAAACACAATTTCAATTACTTAATCAACATCCAGATAAGGATCAAGAACTTCTGCCAATTTATTGAGCCAATAAAAATTATCATCGATATTAGGTAATTCAGATTCCAAAGTTTCACATCCGCGCATAGAGCACAATGAAAGAGCATGATTTACTTGTCGTATCGTTTTGGCCATATCTTCAGGATCAATACTGTGTATGAAAAAGTCTTTTAATCTGTTTTCAAATTCTTGTGAAAGGTTTTCTGTAGTCATTATTTTATTTTTTTATAAGTAAATTGCCTCCAGTTTTAACTGGAGGTTTTTTTATGTTAAAAGGGAAAGGCTTTAGCCGAATTTCTATTTAAAAGTAAAATCTAGCATTTCTTTAAATTCAAGATTTAAAGCATTTTAGATTTTTACAAGAGTTTAGTTGTGGTATTTACTTCAGCTCTTTTATTCTGCCTATTTGAGATTAGGAATGTCACTATCACAAAAGTCGTAATAATTTTCTTTAAATAAGACTCATAAATGTGTCCAAAATATTAAAAGTTTTATTATTTTTTAACTGAAATAATTCCTCTCGTTTTGTCATTTCGAGGAACGAGAAATCGCACTAGAAACTCGACAAAGATTGGCGATTCTCTTTATAGATTCACGAGTGCGATTTCTCCTTCGTCGAAATGACATAGAATGAGCATAGGTTTTTTTCTCAAATTGGGTTAGACGCACTGCAGTGCGTCTCTACGATAAAACCAGACAAAACCTTTGTCTCTTTGAACCTCTGAACCTTTGTCCCTCTCGAACTAAACTTTTTTATTGGTCAGATTTTTTTTAACTTTGAAAAACAAGCCTCAAAGAAATTCTCTCTTTTCTAAATCACACAATCTTTCTAAAATGAAATTGACCAAGACTTTTAAAGCCTTTTTTGAAAACGAAAAATCAGGAGGATTGCTTCTATTATTTGTTACGATTATTTCTTTGTTTGCCGCAAATTCGTCTTATGCGACAGAATATATTTCTTTTTGGGAAAAAGATCTGGGCGGACATTCGATTACACATTGGATTAACGACGGATTAATGACGATTTTCTTTTTGTTGATTGGTTTAGAATTAGAACGCGAAATTTATCATGGCGAACTTTCCAATATAAAAAATGCATCATTGCCTATTATGGCTGCTTTTGGCGGAATGCTGGTTCCTGCCGCTATATTTTTGGCTTTAAATTTTAAAACGGCAACGCAAAACGGAGCCGGAATTCCAATGGCGACAGATATTGCTTTCGCAATTGGAATTTTATCTCTTTTAGGAAACAAAGTTCCCGCATCTTTAAAAGTCTTTTTAACCGCACTTGCCGTTATAGACGATTTGGGCGCCATAATTGTCATCGCTGTTTTTTACACAAAATCAATTGCCTTTTTAAATTTAGGCATTGCATTGGGAATTTGGATTTTATTATTTCTCTTAAACCGAATGAAAGTTTACAACCTAATTCCGTATTTAATTGGCGGCGTAATAATGTGGTATTTTATGTTAAACTCCGGAGTTCATGCTACAATAACGGGCGTTATTTTAGCCTTTGTGATTCCGTTTGGAGACGGCAGCGAAAAATCGTCCTCTTATAAATTTCAGCATTTTTTACATAAGCCTTCGGCATTTTTTATTTTGCCTTTGTTTGCAATTGCGAATACTTGCATCGCCATAAATTCTGATTGGCATGCTGGATTAAATCATCCCAATACATTTGGAATTATTCTTGGTCTCGTAATAGGAAAACCTTTGGGAATTGCTCTTTTTTCTTCCATTGGCGTAAGTGCCGGATTATGTGCTTTACCAAAAAGCTTAAAATGGGCGCATATTTTAGGCGCCGGAATGTTGGGCGGAATTGGTTTTACAATGTCTATTTTTATTACGCTCCTGGCTTTTAAAGATCCCGAAACAATTCTGTATTCTAAAATATCAATTATTATAGCTTCTGTACTTTCCGGCGTTTTGGGATTTGCTTATTTAAAGTTTGTTCTTTCCAAAGATAAAAGCGTTTAGTTTTTTGGCACGCAGATTTTCGCAGATATAAACAGATTTAATTTTAATAATCTTAATTAAGAAATGAAAAAGTATTATTGTTTGTTGTTTAGTTTTGTCTTCCTTTTTTCTTGTAACGACAAAAAACCCGTTTCTGAAACTCCCATTTCAAAAAAAATTGTTACTGTTACTTTACCAAAGCCATTTGACAAAAAATTGATAGAAGGCACTTATGAAACAAAAGCCGAAGAAAACGATTCTGATGATTGTCAGCTTTCTTTACAAATAACTAAAACAAAAAGCGGGTATTCTTATTTCTTAAAAACAAAAACCAGACAGCTTAAAGGAATTGCGACTTTTAAAATCCAAAAATATGGAGAAAAATATTTGATTCTCGAAGGTATAAAATGGGATGAATATGAAGGCGATATAAGTCATGAAGAAGAAAATGATTCTGTTTCGGATTCTGAAACTTCTTCAAAAGAATTAGAAATCCCAGTTGGAATCGAAGCTTCTTATGTAAAAGACACATTGACAATTCAAAATTATGGCAACTCGATGAATTCCTATACAAAGCTTTCAGAATGTGGGAGGAAATATATTCGATTGATTAAAACCCAAAAGTAAAATTCCAAATTCCAATTTCCCCACAATATTGTCATTCCGAGGAACGAGGAATCGCACTAGAAAATCCGCAATACTATTCTACACAGATTAGAAAATCTTTGTCGAGCTTCTAGTGCGATTCCTCGTTCCTCGGAATGACAAAAAAGCGAACAATAACTTTAAAACTTACCATTATGATAGCAAGAATATGGCACGGAAAAACAAAAGTTGAAGATTATGAAGCTTATACCCAATTCATAAATGACACTGCAATTCCTGATTACTCAAAAACAGCTGGTTTTGTAAAATTGTCTTTTTTAAGAAATATCAAAAACAACGAAGCGCATTTTACGCTAATTACATATTGGGAAAATCTCGAAGTAATTAAAAATTTTGCAGGAGACGATTTCGAAAAAGCAAAATATTATCCTGAAGATGATGACTTTTTATTAGAATTTGAAGAGAAAGTCGAGCATTTTGAGGTTTTTGCTTAAACAATTATCCTAAATGTCATCCTGAGCGAAGTCGAAGGACTTTATTGCGCATAAGGTCTTCGACTTCGCTCAGACTGACAATTCGGTAAACCTTGGAAATCTCAAAAAGAAAATTCCAAATTGCTCTCAATATTGTCATTTCGATTTCTATGATAAAACCAAATCTTTTTCATAAAAGGTTTGGTTTTTTATTACCGCAAAAACCCGATGTATTATTTTGTTTCTCACAGCGTTTAAAACGCTCATTTTATTCTTTCCTTCATCAACTTTTCTGATGTAGTATTTTCTTAAATCATTGTCTAATCGAACAGCGCTCATTGCGGCCAGATGCAGAATAGTTTTCAGGTTTTTATCGGCAAGCATTGACACTCCAGGTCTTCTTTTTAATGAGGTTCCAGATTGAAAATCGAAAGGTACAACTCCGCTGTAACATGCCATTTTTCTAGGATCAGTTATCACTGTAAAACCTTCTGTTTTTGATATTAATGTCCATGATAAAACCTGACCTACTCCAGGAACAGATTTTATCAGTTTCTGCTGACAGCTTAGGTTTTCATCATTATGGATTACTTCTTCAATATCATTTTCAATAACCTTAATTTGTCCCTCAATATTTTTAATGAGTTTTACATTTAGACTTTTTAGCTCTTTGTCCAATCCAATGCCTTTCATTAATTTGTAATCATGCTGCTGAACCATAAGCTGCTTTTTGATTTTTATTCTTAAAGCTCTTTCGGTCAATAGTATTTTTATTTTTTAATGGAGCACGAACTTGGTTTCCATTCTCTATTTTCTTGATAATTTTTCTCAATAAAACTACAAATTCGCAGGGCATCAATTTTATCATTTTTACCTCTGACAAGACCTATACTTTTCTTGATATGCAGAGCCGATATTACATAAACTTTAAAGTTGAATTTTTCCAATACTTCAAAAAGATTCCAATTGTATCTGCCTGTATTTTCCATTGCTAAAATTACATTCTCATCTGAATATTTTTTAAAAAAGCGCTTTATAGCCGGAACGTTATTCTCAATAGAAAAGTAATTTAATGATTCTTCTTTTACACAAATATCTAAAGTCTTGCTGCTGATATCAATGCCAATAATAATGTTTTTCATAACTTTGCTTTTACGATTCAACAATGATTTGAGAAATTCATCATAAGCTCAACTCCTTAATAACGGGTCACTAGCCCAAATTTCTATCTGAGTCTTTGATGAAAGGGAAGCCAAAGTCTTAATCAAGATATGAGCCACAAACTCAGAGGAACGAATAGTTTACTTTTGCTTCCTTTCTCAATCATAAATCTACTTAAATTTTAAAAAACAAATCTAAAGGAGGAACGAGAAATTTTCGCAAGTAGCTCCGCAATCTAATGTCTCAATCTTTGTAGAGTTTATTGCGAAGATTTCTCGTTCCTCGAAATGACAAAACAATGTTCAAATGCGGTTTACCTAAAACAAAAAATCCCAAACCCCAACAAAAATTGGAATTTGGAATTTTAAAATATTGGAATTTATTACTTATCCTTTAATTTGTTTCAAAGAAGTCTTAATTCCTTTTATTAAAGACGAACTGAAGCCATTATGTTCCATTTCATTTAAACCAACAATTGTACAGCCTTGTGGGGTTGTTACACGGTCAATTAATTGTTCTGGGTGTACTTTCTCTTCTAAAAGCATTTTTGCGGCTCCTTTTACGGTTTGTGCGGCAATTGCCAGAGCAGTATTAGAATCAAATCCAATTTCGATTCCTGCCTGCATAGAAGCACGAATATAACGTAAAGCATATGCAGTTCCGCATGCACCTAAAACTGTCGCTGCGTCCATTAATTTTTCGTCTATTACAGGAGCAGTTCCCAAATCCTGAAATAAGTCAACAATTGGCAATGCTTTTTCTCTGTCTTTTTCAGGGAAAGAAATACAAGTTGCCGATTCTCCAAATTGTGCTGCAATATTTGGCATAATACGCACAACCGGATATTCGTTATTTGTTTTTGTTTGAAGAACATCCAAAGACAATCCGCTTACGGCAGAAGCAATTGTTTTATTTTGAATTACCGGCAAAATCTCAGCCAAAACAGTATCTACCTGATACGGTTTTATGGTTAAAATTACCACATCGGCTTCCTGAATATTATGTTTATTATCGTTAGAAACCGTAATTCCGTATTCGGCTAAATATTGAATACTTGCAGTGTTTCTTCTGGTTACGGTAACCTGATTGTTTTTAGAAAATTTTGCAATTCCCAAGGCAATAGAAACCCCAAGGTTTCCTCCCCCTATAATATGTACTTTCATCCTGCTTGGTTTTAATTTATTTTGGACTTGCTAACAGCCTGTTTTTCGGCTGTAAATTACGCAGATTTTAAGGATTTTAAATCACTGTAATCTATTAATTTGTGGCAAAAATTTAAAACCCAAGAATCAATTTGGCTACTCCAAAATAGAGCATAATTCCAAAAACATCATTGGTTGTAGTGATAAACGGCCCGGTTGCAATTGCGGGGTCGATTTTGTTTTTATGAAGAAAAAGCGGCACTAAGGTTCCTAAAATTGCAGCAAACATAATCACTACTATCATAGAGATCGAAATAGCAATTCCCACTAAATATTGTCCGTACATAAGAGAATGATATCCTAGTAAAAGCAGGGAAATTATACTTCCGGAAATCATCGAAACGGTAATTTCTTTGCTAAAATAACTTTTGCTGAATTCTTTCAAAGTTCCGTTTGCCAAACCCTGTACCACGATTGCCGATGCCTGAACTCCAATATTTCCGGCTGTAGCCGAAAGCAGGGGCACGAAAATAATTAGGGTTGAATATTTCTGAAAAGCGGTTTCATTATCTTTCAAAACAAAAGAAGCTACAATCTCGATTACCATACCAATTAAAAGCCAAGGCAAACGTGCTTTTGTTAATTCAAGAACGCTGTCATTTGTTTCAATGTCCTGCGTAATACCCGCTGCTAACTGGTAATCTTTATCGGCTTCTTCTTTAATTACGTCTACGATATCATCAATTGTAATTCTTCCCACCAAACGACCAAGCTCATCCACAACCGGAATTGCCTCCAAGTCATACTTTTGCATAATACGTGCTACCTCAACATCTTCGGTATCAACGTTTACGAAATTTAATTTTCGGATATAAACATCGCCAATTTGTGTTTTTGTAGATGAAGTCAGTAAATCTTTAAGAGACAATCTTCCTTTTAAGCGGTTTTCATCATCAACAACATAAATAGAATGTACTCTTGAAACATTTTCTGCCTGAATTCGCATTTCCTTTACGCAGGTTAAAACATTCCAGTTTTCATTTACTTTTACAAGCTCTTTACCCATCAAACCACCCGCCGTGTTTTCATCGTAGCGTAATAATTCGACAATGTCTTTTGCGTGTTCTACGTCAAGTAACTCAGAGATAACTTCTGCTTTGATTTCCTGCGAAAGTTCAGCGATAATATCTGCCGCATCGTTTGTCTCCAGCTCATCAAGCTCTTCGGCAATTTCTTTCGGTGAAAGTCGGCTTAAGATATTTTCACGCAGATCTTCTTCTAATTCCAGAAGAATCTCGGCGGTTTTATCACTATCTAAAACTTTAAAGATATAGGTTGCTTCGTCAAAATCCAGTTCATCAAGGATTTCGGCGATATCAGCATGGTGAAGGTCATTAAGTAAAATTTCAAGTTCATTGTCATTTTTCTTAACGATTAAATCTTCTAATTGATGAATAAATTCTTTGCTAACTTTGAACTCCATCGGCTTCTATTTTTTGAGTCAAAACAATAAATTCGTCAACGCTTAGCTGTTCGGGACGTTTATCAAAGATAGTGTCTTCTCGCAGTTTATCTGATAAATTTAATGTTTTCAAACTGTTACGTAATGTTTTTCGTCTTTGCTGAAAAGCTGTTTTTACAACCGTAAAAAATAACTTTTCACCACAAGGAAGGCTATAATCTTCCTTTCGGGTCATTTTCATCACACCCGACTTGACCTTGGGCGGAGGAATAAAAACATTTTCGCTTACAGTAAACAAATACTCAGTATCATAGAAGGCCTGGGCTAAAACGGATAAGATTCCGTAAGCTTTTGATCCTTTTTTTTCGCAGATGCGCTCTGCAACTTCTTTTTGAAACATTCCGGAGAACTCCGGAATCTGATTTCTAAACTCTAATGTTCTAAAAACAATTTGAGTCGAAATATTATAGGGGAAATTTCCAATTATAGCAAATTGCTTATCCTTGTAAACTTCATTAATATTATATTTTAGAAAATCCTGAGAGATAATCTGATCTTTTAATTTTGGATAATTTTCGCCCAAATACACCACAGATTCTGTGTCGATTTCAATAACGTGTGTATTTATGGGCTTTTCAAGCAAATACTTAGTCAACACACCCATCCCTGGTCCTATTTCTAAAACCTCCTCGTATCCTTTTAAACTCAAAGTATCGGCAATTGCTTTTGCAATACTTTCGTCTTTAAGGAAATGTTGTCCTAAATGTTTTTTGGCTTTTACTTTTTCCATTTTCTTTCTTGTTTTGCCACAAGGGCGCAAAAGTATTCTTTTTGAGGCGAAGGGTCAAAGCTTATTTCACTTTTTTTGCCACAAAGGCGCAAAGACACAAAGCTTTATTCTTTTTTGCCACGAAGGCTCGAAGGCACAAAGTTTATTCTTTGTTTTTCCGTTCGATTATAATCTGAAAATTATCTTTATTTTTATCTACTTTGTTTTTTACAGGAAATCTGCTTATTCGCTCGCTCAAACGTAAAAAACTATAAAACCTTTCCGCTTTTGATAATTTCAAAAAATCGTCCTGCTGCTGTTTATTGCTTTCTTCTTTAGTTTGAAATCGGATTTCCATAATATCTTTGTTTTTTTGTGTTGCAACAAAGACACAAAGCTTTATATTTTTTTGCCACGAATTACACAAATTATCACAAATTTTAAATCTATAATCTGTGTAAATCCGTTTAATCAGCCAAATCTGCGGGCTATTTCTTCTTACTGAAAACTAAAATTAATGTTCTGAAATAACCTCCAGCTCTGTTCTGAAAGAAAGCATTTTATCTGCAAATAATTCTAAGGCTTCTCTATCAAATTTAGGCTGATCTTCTAAATAATACTTCTCTAAAGTATCTTTACTGTCTGTTGTATATTGTACAGAATACGTGATTCCGCCCATTTCTTCTTCAACTAAAACTTTTACAATTCTTGCTGATGAAAATTTTTGTGTTGCTAAAATCTCCGGTATGTGCTTTTCCTGCATCCATTTTAACCATTGATCGTGTGCGCTTTCGTGTATATTTGTAGTAACGTTGAAAATAATCATGTTTCTTAATTTTAGATATCAGATTTTAGATTTTAGATTCTCTGTAAAAGGTTAGAATCTAATTGAACTAAATCCAAAAATCACTTTTTTATAAATTCTTTCTTTGGAATTTGGAATTTAAATATTGGAATTTACAAATTCTTATCCCCTCTTAACTCGCGGTATTTTTTTCTGGCATCAACAAAGTAAATACTATCCTGATGGTTAAAAATTACCTTTTCATATAAAGGCTTGGCCTTTTCTACATCTTTTAATTCGTCGTTGTAAATTTCTGCTGAGAAAAACAATGCTTCATCTACATAAATTCCGTCGCTGTGATTGTCAATGATTTGCTGGTATTGGCTTAAAGCCGAAGTATAATCTTTCTGACTTTCATATATTTTACCTAAACGCAACAATGTTACAGCTTCGATTTCCTGCCCTTTAAAGGTTTTCAGGATGTTTTGAAAATGTGTAATTGCTTCTTGTTTTTTATTCTGATAAAGTAAAAAATCGCCTTTTGCAAATTGCTTTAAAGCTGTTTGAGTCGAATCGGCAACGGTATTATCATTTATCAGTAAGAAATATTCAAGAGCATCGTTGGCAATTAATTGTGTGTTTGCCGATTTTAATTCTTTAAACTGTTTTAAAGCCCATTCAAAATCGCCTTTGTAATAACTTGTTTTTGCTGCTTTTAAACTTGCTTCATGCGACATGACATCATTCTTTAAATCCAGCTGAATCTGCGAATAATAAATCAACGCCTGATTGAACTTTTCTTCTAAAAGCAAAATATCTCCCAGCTCCATCTTTGCATCAGCCTGTTGATAAGCGTTTAAATTTAATTCTAAAGCTCTTTTTACAACTGTTTTGGCTTCTTCTGTCTTTTTTAAATTAAAAGCCAGGAAATGTGCCTGAATTAATTGCAAAGATAAGGTAAAAGGATTTATTTCATAAGTTACCAGTAATTGCTGCAGTTCTGCTGTAATGGCCGGATAATCTTTTTCCTGTGCTTTATCAATTTTAATCTGCATTAAATTGGCATTGCTCTGAATCAGTAGATCTGTATCTTTTGTGTTTAGAAGAATAAAATTCAGAATTTCAGAAGCGGTGTCTGTGTCATCTTCATTTAAGGCAAACTGACTTAAGTTTACAATACTGATTAAAGATTCCGGTTCGCGTTTGTAAATGGCTTTTTCCTGAATAAAGGCTTTTCCAAATTCTTTTTGCTGTACATAAAACCAGCTTAAATAATGATTCCAGAAAACATCCTGATCTTTTTGCGTTCTTAAAATCAATGCTTTTCGCATAGCATCTTTAAAAGCCGTATTATCTGTTTCGCCGTTCATAAAACGGGATAACTGTGTTTGGATTAAATTAGCGTTTTGCTGGTTATTATAAGATTCTGTCAGCAAAAGATCTATCATTAAATCGGTTTTTCCTAACTGGCCGTACAACATTCCAATTTGAAAATTGAAATTATAATTCGGCTGAACCTGCATGGCGGTTTGATACGCTTTTAAGGCATATTCTAATAAAACCTTTTTCTCGAAAGCATTTCCAACTCCGTAAACATCATTGGGACTGGTTTTGATTTTATCGATTGCCTGTTCATAGTAATTTTTGGCTTTCGATTCGTTTTTCTGTAACTGGTAATTGTATCCCAATTCAACTAAAAAAACACCTTGTTTATAGGCATTGTAACGACTTAAAATTGTTTTTTCGGCAAGGTCAAATTGCTGCAATTGCTGATAACAATCTATCGTTCGTAAAAAGTATTGGGTATTTGATGGTGAGCTTCTTAAAAGATCTTCGTAAATGATTTTTGCTTTTTCAAAATCACCTTTGTCGTAGTAATTGTTTGCTAACTGTTCGTTTTGCGAAAATGCAAAACCAGACCACAACAAAACGATATAGATAAAGATGTTTTTCATATTTCAGTTTTTAAATGTGGCATTTTTAGTCTCAGTATTCAGTCACAGTTTACAGTCTCGGTAATCAATTCAGTTAAACTGAAAACTGAGACTGCGACTGTAAACTATATACTAAAGTTAGTCAATTATATCAAATCCGCAGTAAGGACGTAAAACTTCTGGAATTACAATTCCTTCCGGCGTTTGGTAATTTTCTAAAATTCCGGCTAAAACTCTAGGCAATGCTAATGAACTTCCGTTTAATGTATGTGCCAATTGGTTTTTCCCGTCTTTGTCTTTAAAACGTAATTTCAAGCGGTTTGCCTGAAAAGTTTCAAAGTTAGAAACTGAACTAATTTCTAACCAGCGATCCTGCGCCGTAGAAAATACTTCAAAATCATAAGTCAAGGCTGATGTGAAACCCATATCGCCTCCACAAAGACGTAAAACTCTGTATGGTAATTTTAATTCTTTCAGAATATCTTTTACATGTTCGACCATTCCGTCAAGCGCTGCGTATGAATTATCCGGATGTTCGATACGTACGATTTCTACTTTATCAAATTGATGTAAACGGTTTAATCCGCGAACGTGCGCTCCGTAAGAACCTGCTTCACGACGGAAACATGGCGTATAAGCCGTATGTAAAACCGGCAATTCGCTCTCGTTTAAAATAACATCACGGAATAAATTCGTAACCGGAACCTCAGCCGTTGGGATTAAATATAAATCGTCAATTGTTGAATGGTACATTTGCCCTTCTTTATCTGGCAATTGTCCTGTTCCGTATCCTGAAGCTTCGTTAACCAAATGCGGAACCTGAACTTCGTTATATCCTGCTGCTGTGTTTTTATCTAAAAAATAGTTGATTAACGCACGCTGCAAACGAGCTCCTTTTCCTTTGTAAACAGGAAATCCTGCTCCGGTAATTTTTACACCCAATTCAAAATCGATGATGTCGTATTTTTTCACCAATTCCCAGTGCGGTTGTGCGCCTTCATGCAAAACCGGAATATCACCTTCATGAAAAACATTCAAATTGTCATCTGGAGTTTTTCCTTCAGGTACAATATCTGCCGGAAGATTTGGCAAAGTGTATAATTTATTGGTTAACTCAACTGCTAAAGCTTCTGCTTTTTCGCCAAGTTCTTTGCTTTTTTCTTTTAATGAAACGGTTTTTTCTTTTAAGATGGCAGCTTTAGATTTCTCACCCGCTTTCATTAATTCGCCTATATCTTTGGACAATTTATTAGATTCAGCTAAAGTATTATCTAATTCCACCTGAGTTGCACGACGATTTTCGTCTAATTGCACCACCTCTTCAACAACGCTTTTAGCATCGATATTTCGTTTTGCTAAAGCCTTGATTACTTTTTCCTGATTTTCTCTAATAAATGCGATTTGTAACATAGCTTGATTTTTATAACTATTGTATTTTTTAATAACGGAAGCAAATTTAAGGAAATGTTTGCTAAGATTACGTACAAAGTTTAGTCTAAAGTTATTTCGGGGATTTCGCAGAGACACAAGGAGTTGGCGCAAAGATGCACAGAGTGTTTTTGTTTTTAAATGAAGTTTTTAGAATAGATTTATTCTTTGATCAGCTTAAAAGTTTCTACAGCATCTCCTACTGTAGTTTTCAAAATATAAAATCCGGAATCAAGACTAATGATGTTTATAGTTCCGTCGCTGGTTTTTCCTTTTAAAACTGATTTTGATTCGAAATTAAAGAATTCAAAATCAAAGTTTTTAGCATCGAAGTTTTCTATCGAAATGGTTGTCTGCACTGGATTTGGCGAAACAGAAGGTTTCTTTTTAACTGATTTTTCTAATGGCTGTTTATTACAGGCACTTTCTAAAAGCGAATCCAGGTCATTTTCATCGTATACCAAAGTGTAATGAAGTTCTTTTGCTTTTTGAAATAATTGGCAGGCATCATCATATTTTTTCTTGTCGAGATAAATTATTCCAAGATTTTTCATTGCATACGAATTGTTTTTATCCATTTCTAATGCAGCTTCTAAATCAGCAATTCCTTTTTTAGATTCTCCCAGTTTGTGATAAAGTAGACCTCGGGTTGTTTTTAAATCTCTTCCACCCTTTATATTTCCTTTGTCATATTGAAAAGCTTTTTCGATATTTTCAAATGCTTTTTCATACTCGCCTTCATCACTCAATAACCTGGCAAGTGCCCAATATGCTTGGGCATGATCTGGTTTTTCTTTTATAATTTTCTCTAAATAATAGCGCGCTAAATCATACGACTTTCGTTTTTGCAACAATGTTGCAAAGTTGTATAAAATGCGATAATCCGTAGGTGCGTTATTGATTGCTTTAAAATAATAGTTATACGCAAAACCTTCCATTTCGAGCGTGGCGTATACACTTCCCATTCGGTCATAAAGTTTACTTCGAAAGACTGCGGTTTTCTTTTGTGCAGAATCTGACTCTACTACTTTTTTGTTTTTCGGGTCTTTGTCGATGGCAAATTCAACCTTTTTTAAATCTTCAATTGCCAAAGTATTATTGCCAAGACTTACTCCTAAAACACCTCGATTATACAAATCGTTAATAGTTGTTGGATTAAAATTCGTTCTTGCATTAATATCTGTCAGCATCTTTAAAGCTTTTTTGACTGATTCTTCACGGTCTTTATTAAACGGAAGTTTATGATCTGTTCTGCCCGTCATTTTTCCGTGTGCAAAATTCCAGGTTACAAGTTTTTCGCCTTGATAATTATACTGAAAACAATCGCCATCTTTTAATCCGTCTTTATCAAAATAGAAAACTTCGTTGATCTTTCCGCTTGGATAATAGGTTTTAGAACTGTCTTGCTTTTTATCTGCACCGAACCAAATTTCGACCGAAACTACTTTATCATCATAATAATAGCGCGTAACATTATCTGCGGCCTCTTTTTGTTTTTCCTGAGCCAGCAAGAAAAAAGGCCAAATGAGTACAACAAAAAAGATTTTTTTTGACATGTTTTGTTTCAATTGAATGCGAATTTACAAAAACCGATTTCGATCGTCTTTTTTAAACGAATAAGTTTTTCCGTCAAATTTCAGTTTTTGGAATTCTTTTTTGACTTTTAGGTCGCTTTTTTGCTGAATGTCGTTTTCTAAATCTTCTTCGGCCGCGTCTTCATAAGTATAGATTTTTGAAACTAATAAATCATAAAAACCGCTTGTTTGCGAGGCAGAAAGACTAATTCCGGTTTCTAAGGTTTCTATTTGATACGTTCCTCCTCCGTTTGAATCTCCGTTTGCGGAGCGAATTGGGTATTCGTATAAAACTTTCCTGATTCTGTTTCCATCAAAAGTAACGATGGTAAATTTTTCTTCAGAATACATTACAACTCTGCTGTTTGAATATACTTCTGTGCTAAAAGCTATGGCCGGAGTTTTGTCATTCAACTGTAATACATTATTCAAAATATAGGTTTTGGCAACTCTTAAACCTTCATTTTCGTAATAACCGAGATTTTTATCGGTCTCTTCTGTCAGAATTTTTCCGTCTTCATTATTAACAAAAACGAATTTTCTTTCGTAGTAATTGCCTAAATCTTCTTCGCCCGACTTTGTTTTGTTTTTCTTAATAACACAAATCACAAAAAAGGTTGTTTCGTTGTTGTAGCGAATTGAACTTACATCTTCAATTTTAATATCGGAATATTTGATGTTTAGGTTTTCGGCGGTTTTTTTGAGCAGGCTCAAATTGAGTTCTTCGGAAGGAACAATGTCTTCACTTTTTCTAAAAAGAAGCTGTTCTGCTGGTTTTGGGTTTTCAGACTGAACGGCTAACGATGGGGCGTTTTCGTCAATGATCTGTTTTTCATTTTTTCCACAGGAATATAGAAATAGAAAAATGCCACTGAGAATTAAGTAGGTTTTAATTTTCATTGGTGTTGATTTTAAAATTAGGGGCTATCAAATATAAAATATTCTTAGTTAGCTTTTTAATTAAAATCAAAAATTTAATAAAATTGATAAATTATTTATATTCTACTAATAATTCTCTTAATTCATTGCTTTTTAAAAACACAGCAAATCGTCCTGCCAAAAGCAGCATATCTCTTTCTTCGGGCCTGATTCGGAGTTTTGTTTCAATGTGTGAGGTGTATTCATACATTAACAGAGTTTCTCCGGCTGTAAATTCTGAAAATTTATCTTTTTGAAGTGTTGCAGCGATTATCTCACCGTCTTTGTTTTTTCTGAATGCGCTTTCACCGAATTTGTTTACAATATCTGTTTTAAATTCAGTATATAATTTAAACCAGCCGGCAGCATCGTCATTTGTGGTTTTTAATTCTGTTATCAGTTCTTCGTACTTTTCATCTTTTTGCATTTTTTGCAAATGATTTCGAATGGTAGTAAAACCAATAACCTGATAATTTTTTACCGGAATTTTATAGCGCTCAAAAGTGTTTTCTACGTCTCTGTCAAAAGTTATGTAACGGGTTTGAACAGTATAAAGTGAAGCCGTTTCAAAAAGGGAAAGCAGTCCAATTTTCGTATCGTTGATATATGGTGTTTTTTTACCTTGTCCGAGACAATCAATAAAAAGCGCTTTTTTGTTTTTATCATCAACAGTAGTATCGGCATGGAGCAACTCAACCAAAGTTTTATAACCTGTATTATCTGAAGCGCCGCCATCAATAATACATAAAATTTTATCCTGATTTTTAATCCCGAATTTCACCTTTGGGAGAACGCCCGGAAAAGCAGAACTTGCCGTAATTCCGTAAGTTACCGGAAAATTGTAACCGTCGTTTATTTTGTTTTGATTCAAAACAAGATCAGCTTTATTGGGCGCGAGTGATTCATCTATAGCTAATCCTTTAATGATATGCGGCATAAACGGAATGCGTTCGCCGTTATTAAAAGCGGTTCCGTTGGCAACAAACATAGGCAGCGAAGGTTCTGATTTACTTTCCTTTGGAACAAAAAAATCAGACAAAAGCATTTGAGTATCAAATTTATCTTTGTTGTCAGGATTCGTCACATCATATTGCAAAATATCGGCATCAATACGCTGCGACATCGATATTTTATCGCCTTTTTCATTTCGGCTGTTGTTTAAAAGCGATAAAATATTGGCCGATTTATCTACATAATCTTTGAAGGCATCAGCTTTTGAAAAGTAAAATTCGTTGAAGGAACAATTGTCGTGATGCAGTTTGTTTTTTAAAACGGTTAAATAATATCCCGCCGAAAAACAACCGCCAGAAACTGTTGAATAATAATCTATTTCATTTAAAAAATTGCGTTGCAAGTAATTCTCGTCAATTTCTTCCAGTCCGAGAAGAACGCCCATACTAAAAAATTGTGCTCGAGAGCCTCCGCCAGAAATCCCAATTCCGAGTGCAATATGCGGGTTTTGAAATTTTTGATCTCTTTCCTGAACCGATTTATAATCCGATAAAGAAACAGCGGGAATCGAACTGTAATTGATCTCTGAAAAAAGGTTGATTTTATTTTGAGAAAATCCTTTGTCTAAAAAAACAAGAAACAACATTGCCAGCTGCAGTCTTTTAATTTTCATGCTAAATTCTTTTAATTAATATTGTTTATTCAACATTAAACAATCTGACTATATACTAGAGTTCGTAGAGAATATACGGAACTAAATTTAAACCAATTAATTCAGAAAGAAGTGTTTACGTGGAAAAAAGTTTATTCCACAAAGCTGCACGGAGATTTTTCGCAGAGATTCGCAAAGAATATTTAAAGTAGTGTGAATTAATCTCGCAAAGTCGCGAAGTCGCAGAGAAATAAAACTTTGCGACTTCGCGACTTTGCGAGATTAAAACATAAAACCTTAGCGAATCTCTGCGAATAAACTTTGTGAATCTTTGCGGCAGAAAAAACTACGCACGTTTAATCTCGTGCCCAACATATTCCTCTAAATCCGCAAACATTTCGTCTACAGAAAGTACTTCAAAATCGGGATGATTTTTTAAGAAATTGGCGTTTAGTTCGGCTAGATTTTCTTCTAATTCAAAAAAAGTGTCATTGTTCAATGAATCACGAATTGGATTTACGCCTTCTAATTTCGCTTTCAGGAATTTACCAAGCTTGATATTGCTTATTAATTTCACTTTTTTGCTTTGCTCCAGAAACAATTCTAAGTGTTTTTCGGCACCAATTAAAGCCAAACCTTCTTCAATAAGTTCGTTTAGTTCCTTGTTCCAGCCTGAATTGTAGACAAACTGCGAAAAATTTCCTTCGGTATATTGTGAATAGTAATAATCGAGATAGTAACTCGTCAAGGCGTCTTCGTGAATAAATTCGTCGTCTACACCTTCTTCGCGCATTAAATTAATTACCGAAATATTAGAGTGAATAACATCTTGCGGATTTTCACTTTTCATTGCTGTTTCAGAAACTATTATTCTACCGAATTCCTCCATTTGGGTTTTGTTTTGAGATTTGTTTTTGCTGAGATCAAGATCTTCGCCGTTATTTTTTTCATTTATTTTAGCTGTTAAAGCCTTTAATCTTTTAGCCTGAGCTTCTTTTTCGAAGCTTCGCCTTTTTTCTGTTCAGCAACTTAGTGTGCAAGGCCTTATTTTTGGTATTTTTTTCGGGTCCCTTTGCCATGATTTGTATTATTTAATTTTTCAAAATAAAAAAAGCAGTAAATACAAATTTACTGCTTTTCTTAAAGACTATATTATTCTCTGGAATTTTTCAACACTAAAACTACTTTGATTTCGGGATAATGGCTGCATATAATTCGATAAAATCAAATGGCAAAACCTTCGGCATGATAAATGTAATAATGTGATTTTTAACATTTAACCAAAAACCACCAAAATCATGAAAAACACTATTTACAAAAGTTTACTTCTTTCTCTTTTGATCACCAATATCTGGTCAGTCGTTATATTTTTTATTTACTATTTTGATAGTCCCGGTCTTTTTAGTGGCTTTAGAACACTTGGAATTTATTTATGGAGTTGTTGGATTAGTTCCGGATTAGGCGTATTAATTCTTTTGTTTTCATTTTTAAAGATTTGGAAATCAAACCAATCAAAAGTTTTTTTTCTAATACTATTTGATTGGCTTAATATTTTCTTTTCAATAACACTTGTTTTAACAACTTGCTTTGAAATAATGGCATACGAAGGCATCGCTGAACTTTATCTTTTTGCTAACTTTATTATTTCAATTGTAATTTTCTTTCGTGCAAGAAGAATAATCAGCAGAACTATATGAACCTCCCAAAAAAACTAACTCTATTTTTCCTTTTAGGAATTCTCTCCATTTTAGCAGGAATAACTTATGCCATAATCCTGATAACAGGAAATTCAGCGCAAGATGGTTTATTGGGAATTTATATTTTATTCGGTTTGATTCCTGTTTTTCTAGTTATATTGATAGATCGGTTATTGGTTAGAAAGTTTGGAAATCAAAAAGTCAATAAAGTTCAATTCTCTTTTCTGTTATTTATTATACTTTTATGGATTGTTAGATTTATTGCTAATTTGTAAACAATATTAACCAATCCACATGACCCCAACCTTCTTCCCAACCCAGGAAAAATTTAGAGAATGGTTAGAAAAGCATTATCAAAAAGAAACCGAACTTATAGTTGGTTTCTATAGAGTGAGCACCAAAAAACCATCTATGACCTGGTCAGAATCTGTAGATCAGGCACTTTGTTTTGGCTGGATTGACGGCATTCGAAGAACTATTGACGAGGAAAGTTATACGATTAGATTTACGCCAAGAAAAAAGTCGAGTATTTGGAGTGTTATAAACATTAAAAAAGTCGAAGTGCTCACAAAAGCCGGATTGATGAAAGAAGCTGGAATAAAAGCTTTCGAACACAGATCTGAAGAAAGATCTAAAATTTACTCGCATGAAAATGAAGCGTACGTTCTCGATCCTGAGTTCGAAAAGCAATTTAAAGCTAATGAAACAGCTTGGGAATATTTCAGCAATCAGGCGCCATCATACAAAAAAGTAATAATTCACGTAATTATGAGCGCCAAACAAGAAAAAACCAAACTTGCAAGATTAGAAAAAGCAATAAAATTTAGTGCCGAAGGAAAGCGAATGTTGTAAAATAATAAAAACCTATTTTACCAACAGTTCAACCCGAAATTTTGAATTTTGAAAGTGAGCTTGTTTTAATAAAATAACTATAAAAATGGGTATTTTTCCTGTAGGTTAATTACAATAATAAACCGTAATTTTATTGCCTCAAAAAAAATAAAAGAAATAAAGAATGGAAGGAAGAAAAGCATTAGAATATTACGTTTTAGATGTATTTTCAAACGAAAGCTACAAGGGGAATCCACTTTCTGTGGTTTTTACCGATGGTAATTTAAAATTAGAAACCTATAAGGATATTTCTAAAGAATTTGGCTATTCTGAAACCTCTTTTGTCTATTATTCTACAACCGAAAAAGCGCTGACTGTTCGTTCATTTACTCCAACCGGAATTGAAATCGATGGTGCAGGACATAACTTATTAGGCGCTGTCTGCGGTGCTTTGTTAAAAGGAATGCCCATTTTTGAAGAACAAAACGAAAGTGAACCTTTTGTAATTATGAAACGTTCCCCAATTCCGTTAACGGTAAGTTTTGATCCGGTTACTTTTTATCCTGTTGTTCAAATGCATCAAAAATCGGCAGTTATCAAACAAGAAATTCCAACTTATAGAATTGCGGTAGCCCTCGGTTTAAAAATTGAAGACTTAGATGTGAATTCTTTTGTGCCAACAATAGTTAAAACAGAAGTTGCACACACAATGGTTCCCATAAAAAACAGTCAATTACTTAATAGCTGTGTTCCAGATAATCAACTCTTAATCGAAATCTCAAAAGAATATAATTTTGAAGGTTTTTATTGTTTCACCATTGCCGATGAAGGTCAGGAACATATAGTCGAAACGAGATTTTTTAACCCAATAATCGGGATATTTGAAGATCCGGCAACGGGAACAGCTGCTGGCCCGTTAATTGGCTTTTTAACACAAAAGAAATTCACTAAATCTGAGAAAGAGTATAAAATTCTTCAAGGCGTAAAATTAAAACAAGCGTCAATGATCGAAGTAATGAATCGGGAAGAAGATATTTTAGTAGGTGGTTCTTCGATTATTACGATGAAGGGGGAACTTTATATATAAAAAATGATCAAAGATTTACTTAAAGCTATATCTGAAAAAGCAATTAAATACGAGGATTTTAATTTTACGCCTGAACAAATTGAAAACAATTGGCTTGGAACTATTTCTGTTACACAAGAACAAATAAATAAAACTGAAAATAAACTTGGGATAAAATTACCGGAAGATTATGTTGAATTTTTAAAAATAACGGATGGTTTTTCAGCTCCAAATGATATTGAACCAAGTTTTGAATCAATTGAAAATATTGACTATTTAAAAAATATTGAACCGTTTGCAATTGAAGCATATTCATATCTGCCAGAATTAAAAAACGCTATTCTTATTGCAGGTATAGGCGAAGAACAATATTTCTTATTACTTCCACCAGAATTAAAAGATGACGATTGGAAATATTGGAAATTTTCTAATTGGTTTCCGGGGGAATATCCTTATCAAAATCTAAAAGAATATTTTGAAGACGTTCTTCAATTTATAGTCGAAAATCACGAACCATAAAAAAAGCTGCATCTAGAAAATGCAGCTTTTTTTATATTCCAAACTAAGTAAAAATTTAGTTCGTTTTCATTGGCGGTAAATCAAACGCAACAGAATCATGTTCGAAATTGTTTCTGTGTCCTCCATCGCAAAATGGTTTGTTATTAGATAATCCGCAACGGCAAAGCCCAAGTGCAGATCTTCCTTGTAAACCGTAAAGTACTCCTTCTGGATCCATGATTTCAAAATCACCTTCTATTTTGATCGATCCGTTTTTATTAATGATTAATTTTGTCTTGCTCATAAACTTGTTTTTTTGTTTTTTTTCGGAAAGCAAAGATTGCGAAATAAATCTTGAAGATTTTACTTGTAATGCTAGTTTAAACTGGTTCTATTTTATGGGGTTTTGCCGCAGAGATTCGCCGAGTTTTTTATTTTTTGAATCTCGCAAAGTCGCAGAGACGCAAAGTTTTGTTTCACGCAGATTGCGCAGATTTAAGTAAAAATCCTTTTAATCCTTTTAATCTGTGGCTAAAATTAAAAAACTTTGCGTCTCTGCGACTTTGCGAGATTATTTCGCCACAACAACAAAAATCTTTGTGAATCTCTGCGAAAACTCTCTGTGAATCTCCGTGTAATAACAAAATCTCAATTCTATTGCTTATTTTTGCACTCAATAAAATTGAGTTATGATACAAAATCCAAAGAGATATACTATTACTGCGGCATTGCCTTATACAAACGGACCAATCCACATTGGCCATTTGGCGGGGGTTTACGTGCCTGCCGATATATATTCGAGATATTTGCGTTTGCAAAATAAAGATGTTGCTTTTATCTGCGGAAGCGATGAACACGGTGTTGCAATTTCGATGAAAGCAAAAAAAGAAGGAATTACACCACAAGAAGTTATAGATAAATATGACGGAATTATTCGCAAATCATTTTCTGATTTCGGAATTTCATTCGATAATTATTCAAGAACTTCGGCAAAAGTTCATCATGATACAGCATCGGAATTCTTTAGGACTTTGTATGATAAAGGTGATTTTATTGAAGAAGTAACGGAGCAATTGTATGATGCAAAAGCAAATCAGTTTCTTGCAGATCGCTTTGTGGTAGGAACTTGCCCAAGATGCGGTAATGATGGAGCTTATGGAGATCAATGTGAAAATTGCGGATCTACTTTGAATGCGACTGATTTGATTAACCCGAAATCAACAATTACAGGAGAAACTCCAATTTTAAAAGAAACAAAACACTGGTTTTTACCTTTAGACCGTTATTCTGATTTTTTAACAGAATGGATTTTGGTTGGACATAAAAACGACTGGAAACCTAATGTTTACGGACAAGTTAAATCCTGGATCGACGGCGGACTTGAGCCTCGTGCCGTAACGCGCGACCTTGATTGGGGAATTGATGTTCCGGTTGAAGGTGCCGAAGGAAAAAAATTATATGTTTGGTTTGATGCGCCTATCGGGTATATTTCTTCTACGAAAGAATGGGCAGCACGCGAAGGAAAAGACTGGGAACCGTATTGGAAAGATAAAGACACGAAACTGGTTCACTTTATTGGGAAAGACAATATTGTTTTTCACTGTATCATTTTCCCTGCAATGCTTAAAGCCGAAGGAAGCTATATTTTACCAGACAACGTTCCGGCAAATGAGTTCCTGAATTTAGAAGGAAATAAACTTTCGACTTCAAAAAACTGGGCGGTTTGGTTACATGAATATTTAGAAGATTTCCCAGAGAAACAAGATGTTTTGCGTTACGCTTTAACATCAAACGCTCCGGAAACAAAAGATAACGATTTTACCTGGAAAGATTTCCAAGCTAGAAATAACAATGAATTAGTTGCCATTTTTGGAAACTTCATTAATCGTGTTGTGGTTTTAACTAACAAATATTACGAAGGTGTTATTCCAACCCCAAATGAGTTTTCAGAAATTGACGAAGCAACTTTAGCAGAATTAAAAGCGTATCCGGCGGTTATTTCAAGTTCTGTTGAGCGTTACAGATTCCGTGAAGCTTTAGGTGAATTGATGAATATTGCCCGTTTAGGAAACAAATATCTTGCTGATGAAGAGCCTTGGAAAGTTATGAAAGATAATCCGGAACGTGTAAAAACTCAAATGTATGTTGCACTTCAAATTGCTGCTGCATTGAGCGTTTTGTCTGAACCGTTTTTACCTTTTACAGCGGCTAAATTGTCAAGAATTCTGAAAAATGAAGGTCAATTAAAATGGAATGACGTTGCTGAAAATTCAGAATTAATTGCAGAAGGACACAAAATTGGTGAAGCAGAATTGCTTTTCGCAAAAATAGAAGACGAAGAAATACAAAAACAAATAGATAAATTGGAAGCTACAAAAACTGCTAATCTTGCTGAAAACAAACAAGCTGAACCACAAAAAGATTTAATTCAGTTTGATGATTTTGCCAAAATGGATATTCGTATTGGAACTATTCTTGAGGCCGAAAAAATGCCAAAAGCAAACAAACTTTTGGTTCTTAAAGTTGATACAGGAATTGACGTTCGCACAATTGTTTCGGGAATTGCCGAGAGTTTTTCTCCAGAAGAAATCATCGGAAAACGTGTTTCTGTTTTAGCTAATTTAGCACCAAGAGCTTTACGCGGAGTTGAAAGTCAGGGAATGATTTTAATGACAACAAATACCGAAGGAAAATTAGTTTTTGTAAACCCTGATGCTGATGCGCCAAATGGAGCTACTGTAAATTAATTTAATTTATTTCAACAATAACTCAATGAAAGTTATCTACCTAAAATATCTGGCAGATAACTTTCTTTATTTAGATATCATTCAATAAATAATTATAATTTTGAATACATCAAGTAATATTATGGATTTGAATTTTATAAATACACCTCAAAATATCTCCGATTCATCCGAAAAAGAACTTTATAAAATTTCTAATGATCAAGAAATAGCAATTGAAAAGAGCCGAATAGAGATTGAAAATGGATGTTTTCATAAAAATGAAGATGTGATTTCTGAAATGCGAGAATGGTTAAAAAAGAAATAGTTTGGTCTTCTTTGCTGTGGTAAATTAAATTCTAAAATTATATATGAAAAAAACTATCCTTTTTATTTTATTTCTAACAATAACAAATTCACATGCACAGCAAAATATCTTTGGTGTTCCACAGAATTCAGCAACTACTCAAAGCAAAATGGATATTGCAAAAAAATATACAGATCAAGCTTACATTGCTTACGCAGATGGAAATATTGAAAAGTCAAAATATTTTATTGATCAATCTCAAAAAGATGGATTTAAAAGCGGTGATTTTTATTATTTACTTGGTGCATATATGTACAGAACAAATGAATTAAAAGCAGCAAAACGTTATTGGAATATTGCTTATAAAGAAGGCGGATGTTGGGAATGTAAGGAATATTTGGAAAAATTAAAAAACAAAGAACCTTTAGAAAATATACTATTAGCAAATGCAAAAAATTATGTCGAAAAATTAAATGCAAAAAATTAACAATACCTAAGATATTATTTTTTGAAAGAAATAACTTTCTTTTTTGTTTGATTTTTTAAAACATTTTGTAAGTTTGTTCTGCAAAAAATACACTATAGGATTTATTTAGGAACTTTCTAATAAAAGTTAACATAAGCGAATCCCTTGTCATGATGTCCCTGAGGAAACAATGGGAAAACCTATCCCTATGGGGTATTTTTTGCACATCTAAAACGAGGGATTCGTGCGTTTAATATTTTCAGGTTTATGCAAAAAAAAGAAAATGAACAAACAAAAGAAACGGCTGTAATGACAGCAATGGCAAAATTCCTTTCAGACCTTTGGTTTGTAGATGATTTTAGAGATCAACCCGAATGTTTGTCCGAAATTTTCGAGACAATTCTGTTAACTGAAATGGGCGATGATCAAGATCTGAGAATCAGAATGATAAACTCCATTAGAACCAGTAAAATGCTGGCAGAAACGCTCGGATCTTTTTCTGATACGGAAATTAACAATGCCTGCAGAAAAATCATGAATGCATAATACCACACAAAAACAAATTTAATCCTCATTTTTAAATTAATACAAATTCAAGAAAAAATGTGCCGTTAGGCACATATCATTGGTAGAAATATAAATACGAAATAAATCCAGCGTGCCATAGGTACGCATGATATTGATGCGTACCTACGGCACGCTAACGAATTTCAAAATTTAATTAGCTGCCAATGATATGTGCCTAACGGCACATTTTTCCTTGATTCTCATTATTAAAAACAAGAACTTAGCAAAAAATATAATAATGAAAATCACCAAACCAAGATTAGCCTTAATCTGCGGTATACTCTGCATTTCGATTTTTCCTATATTGGTTAAATTACGTTTAACGCCAGGATTAATTTCGGCTTTTTACCGAATGTTTTTTGCAGTCGTTTTGCTTTTGCCTTATGTTGTTTTAAGTAAAAACTTTAAACTTCCGAGTTTGAAATTTGCTCTTTTGGCAATGCTTTGCGGAGTTTTATTTTCTTCGGATGTTGCGGTTTGGAATATTGCCATTCAGGATTCGAGTGCAACTCAGGCTTCTTTGTTAACTAATTTATCTCCGGTTTGGGTTGGAATTGGTTCCTTTTTATTTCTGAAATCAAAACCAGCAACAAACTTTTGGATTGGAACAATTGTTTCTTTATTCGGAATGGTGACTTTGGTTGGGTTTGAATTTTTTATTGATCTCAATTTCAATCAGGCATTTCTGTTTGCCGTTTTATCCGGAATCTTGTATTCGATTTATCTTTTGATTAGCAAAAATGTACTTTCTCAAGTCGATGTTTTATCCTTTATGACCATTAGTTTATTGGCTTCGAGCATTTATCTGGGAATTCTTTGTTATTCATTAAATGAACCTTTTACAGGATTTTCCAATACAGGCTGGTTTGTACTGATTCTTCAAGCTGTAATTTGTCAATTGTGCGCCTGGCTTTCGATAAGTTATGCCACGCAGCACATGCGCGCGACACGAGTTTCATTGAGTTTATTGAGTCAGGCTGTAATTACCTCTATTTTAGCTTGGTTATTTTTAGAAGAAAAAATAACTTTACAAATGGTTTTCGGCGGAATCGTTTTACTTTTCGGAATCCGAATTACATTTTACGATAAGACTATTTCTTTAAAGAGGTTGTTTTCTAAATAATTTGGCCCGCTGATTTTACGGATTAAACCGGTTTACGCTGATTTTTTTTAATTAACTTCTGAAAAGTTCTCCCGCAGATTTGGCAGATCAGGCAGATAAAATCATTTTAATCTTCTTAATCTGTGGCAAAAAAATTAGTGGAAATTAGTGCAATTCGTGGCTAAAAACCTGAAACAAAAAAAAACCTGAAACAAAAATATATGTTACATAAAAGCAAAATACCAAACTTAAAAGTAATCGCATTTGATGCCGATGATACTTTATTTGTAAACGAGCCTTATTTTCAGGAAACAGAACACAAGTTTTGCGCTTTGATGGAAGATTATCTTTCGCATCAGGGCATTTCACAGGAATTATTTAAAATCGAAATTGCAAATTTACCTTTATACGGTTACGGAATTAAAGGTTATATTCTTTCGATGATCGAAGCGGCGATGAACATTTCAAACAATACAATTCCGGTTGAAGTGATCGAAAAGATAATTCAATACGGAAAAGAACTGCTTGAAAAACCAATTGAGCTTCTTGACGGAATCGAAGAAACACTGCAGGCTTTACACGGAAAATATAAATTGGTAGTTGCTACAAAAGGCGATTTAAAAGATCAGCACAGCAAATTGCATCGTTCTGGTTTGGGTCATTATTTTCACCATATCGAAGTTATGTCAGACAAACAGGAAATCGATTACGAGAAACTACTTGGGCGTTTAGATATTCAGGCACATGAATTTTTGATGATCGGAAATTCATTAAAATCAGATATACTGCCAGTTTTAGAAATTGGCGGTTATGCCGTTCATATTCCGTTTCATACCACTTGGGAACACGAAAAAATAAACCATAAAGTTGAACATGAACATTTTAGTTCATTCGAAAAGATTACAGAAGTAGTCCATAATTTAATAAAATGAAAACACTTTTAGACTTAGAAAACTGGAACAGAAAAGAGCATTTTGCACATTTTAAACAAATGGAAGAGCCGTTTTTTGGTGCAACTGTCGAAATTGACTGCACCAAAGCGTATCAAACTGCCAAAGAACTTAAGGTTTCCTTTTTCCTTTTCTACTTGCATAAAACACTGGTTGGTGTAAATGCGATCGAAAATTTCAGATACAGAATTGCCGATGACAAAATATATATTAATGACCGTATCGATGTTTCGGCAACAATTGGCCGAGAAGACGGCACTTTCGGATTTTCATTAATTGAATACAATCCTGATTTTAAAATCTTCGAGAAAAATGCCCTTGAAGAAATCGAACGCATTCAAAATACAACCGGACTTTTTACCAGATCTTTTGATGATGATAATGTGATTCATTTTTCGGCAATACCGTGGTTGAATTTCACCTCACTTTCGCACGCCAGGAGTTATACATTTCCAGACAGCTGCCCTAAAGTTTCCTTTGGTAAAATGATAACATCTGAGACCGGAAAACGCACCATTGCAATGTCTGTTCATGTACATCATGGTTTAATGGACGGCTTACACGTAGGTCAATTTGTAGATTTGCTTCAGGATCAGATGAATAAAAAATAATCCTTATCTTACTTTTTGTCTTATTTTAATACTTTAAAACCTTTTATTGGAATAGCTAAGCAGTATTAAATTCGTTGGTTTGGGGAAAATTTTAAAACTCAAATTACAATGAAAAAATCTGTAATTATTCTCGCATTTGCTTTAGGCTTAACAGGCGTAAATGCACAAACAGAAACAAATTCTTCGAACAATTACAATAAGTGGTCTATAGAATTTGCTGGTGGTGTAAACAAGCCTCAAAAACCATTTTCTGACGGTTACTTTACAAGTACCCCAAGTCCATGGGTTGGTGATTTAGGAGTACGTTACATGTTCAATAACAAATTTGGTTTGAAAGCTGATTTTGGTTATAACAGCTTCAAAGGTAAAAGCAACTCTTTAGATTTTGATTCAAAATACTACAGAGTAGATTTACAAGCTGTTGCGAACTTAGGGCGTATCATGAATTTTGAAACATGGACTAACACTATTGGTTTATTAGGACATGCTGGTTTTGGTTATTCTCAATTGAGAAATGACAATTTTAGAGGAGCAGACGAAATGGGTAACTTTATTGCTGGTGTAACTGGTCAAATAAAATTATCAAACAGACTTGCTTTAACCGGAGATTTCTCTACAATCTTTAACGCATCTCAGGATCGTTCTTTTGACGGAGCTTATCTTCCTGAAAACAGAGGTTACTCTGGATTAATTTTCAACGGTACAGTTGGATTAACTGTTTATTTAGGTAAAAACACTAAACATGCTGACTGGACTGTAGTTTCTGAAAATGTTGATCTTTCTGCGTATGACAACAAAATCGCTGATCTTGAAAACAGAATCAAAAACATGCCGGAAAAACAGGTTATCGTAGAAAAACCGGTTACAAACAATGTTGTTAATGACAGAGATGTTGTTAAAGATTTGATTAATGACAAGTATTACAGTGTATACTTTGATTTCAACAAAGCAACTCCTATTGAAAATTCAACTGCTGCAATTGATGTTGTTTTATCTTACTTAAGAAAAAACCCTTCAGCGTCTCTTGATATTATCGGATATGCTGACCAAGTTGGAAAAGCAGACTACAATGAGAAATTATCAAATGCAAGAGCAGAAAACGTGAAAAAGATTCTAACTCAAGCTGGAATTGCTTCTTCAAGATTAAATGTTGTTGCTGCAGGATCCGATACTTCAATCCAAAAAGATTCAGATGAAGCTAGAAGATTAGCTAGAAGAGTAACTTTTAAAGTAAAATAATTCCTTTAAAAAGTAATGAATTCAAAAGCCCGAAAGTTAATTCTTTCGGGCTTTTTTGTTTTTTATTGTGTCAAAATATCTATTCCGCTTTCTATTCATAAATTATAATCACAATTATTTGATTAAATTTGGAATAATATTTGCCCGTAAAAACCCATGAAAAAACTTGTACTTTTTTTGCTTTTACTTTCTAAATCAGTATTGTTAAGCCAGACAGTATTGAATTCATTTCCGTTAAACTTAAACAACCCTCTGGAAGATGGTCAGATTTTAAATATTGAAGATGTAAAAACGCATAATATTTATGTTTTTGCCGCCGATGATAAAAAGGTCAACATTTTAAAATATAACAAATCACTATTTCTCACCAATCAATTTACGGATTCTATAAAAAGTGTAGAAAAGAGATCCCTAATTGGCTGCAGCATTAATGAAGATGGTAATCCCCTGCTTTATTGGAGTTCTCAGAATTTAAGAAATATCAGAATCGTTAAATATTTTTTGGAAACAAAAACTTCGCGATCTTTAAATTTCGATTTCCCGGAAGGAAATGAATATATTATAACGAGTTTTCAAAAAAATAATAATTTTTATGTTCTGGCCAAAGAAAAAAGCCAGCAGCATCTTCTGCTTTATGAATTTAAAAACGGAAACTGTGAAATAAAAATGTTTGACTTTTCAGGTTTTAAATTTCAAACCGAAAAAGGACAAAACTTAACTTTTAATTCTCTTATTCGATATTATCCCATTCAAAAAATGGAGTTAAATGATTTTAATCCTCTTGATAAAGCTTCAAGCATAAACAAAATGTATGTTCTCGACGATCATATCATTTTGACATTTGACTATAGTTTTCAAAAAACACAGGTTTTCGATCTTAACATAAAAACACTTGAAATTACAGAGAAAAATTTTAATCAGCCCGTTTCTCTTAAAACATCTAAAACTTCCAATTCCTTTTATAATCAAAACAAACTCTACCAAATTAAGGCCAACAGCGACGAGTTTTTATTTGATATAAAAGATTTCGAGTCAGGAAAAGTGATTAAAAACATTTCGGTTTCAAAAAATGATACTATCCGTTTTAAAAACTCGCCTTTGTTTCTTCAAACAAATAATAATAAACCTCAGGAATTAAAAACTACGGCTAAATTCCTGAAACAATTAGCAGACTTAAGCGTTGGAGTTTCTGTTTTAGAAAACAGAAAAAACAGTTATTTGACATTTGGAGGTTATGTAGAATATATTGTTTCGAATTTTGAATACGGGCAAAATGATTTTTATGATGGCGGAAACTCCTATTATTCACAAAACAAAATGGTTTTCTTTGATGCTGTACTGAACGAAAACAATGATTTTTTGACTGCAGTAAAATCAGAACCTCTGGCAATTGATAACATTTTCTATTATTTAAGTACAAATAAAAATGTATTGCTTCAAAACATTATAAAATTAAAAGACTACTCCATTTTGAGCTATTATGATGATACTCAAAAGCAATTTATAATTCGTAAATTCACAGATGGTTTTATAAGAGAAGACAACGGAAACCCAATTATGAACAAGTCTATATTCTCGAAACCGGCATCTTTTGGGCAAATCAAAACCCATTAAATTTATAAATAATTAACCCAAATGTCTCAATGTTTTAGAGGTTTGAAAAAATGGTTTGGAATATTTTAGTTAATTTTACAAAAAAGACATCATTATGCTATCAAAAAATATTGAAACAGCTTTAAATAAGCAGATCCGCATAGAAGCAGAATCTTCGCAAACTTATCTTTCTATGGCTTGTTGGGCTGAAGTACACGGATTAGAAGGAATCTCTCAATTTATGTACACACAATCAGATGAAGAGCGTGCACATATGCTTAAATTAGTAAAATATGTGAACGAACGCGGAGGACATGCTCTTATCACAGATCTAAAAGCACCTAAAATAACCTATTCTACTTTTAAAGAAATGTTTGAGGAGCTTTATAATCATGAAATTTTTGTTTCGCAATCTATCAACGAATTAGTACACATAACTTTTGAAGAAAAAGATTATGCAACACATAATTTCTTACAATGGTATGTTTCTGAACAAATCGAAGAAGAAGCTACAGCTAAATCTATTTTAGATAAAATCAATTTGATTGGTGAAGATAAAGGCGGACTTTATTTGTTTGACCGTGATATTCAGCAATTAACAGTTACAAGTTCGATTGCCATCAACCCAAAATAAAAAAGTTAAAGTTTATTTAGAACACTTAAAAATAACTTTTTTCTTTTATATTTGTCTCTGTTTTTAATAATACAGAGGAAATTGGGCAAGAAAGAGAAAGATAAGGACAAGAAAAAGGATAAAAAGAAAAAAAAGAACGCTGTTATCCTTGATAAAATCAAGAAGATTGAAAACTGTAAATCTTCTTGTTGTGAGAAATATAAAAAGAGTGAAAAGAAACGCTGCTCACGCTGTCCTATGTTTGATTTATTCAAAAAAACTGCTTAACGAAATATAGAAAACCCACCAGGAAATCTGGTGGGTTTTTAATTTTAATTATATTCGTCTTCTGATTTTAAAAAAGTCGCTATTGCATTATGAAAAACCAAATCATTATACCAAAATCAAGTCTTGATTTTTTATATCAACTGAAACAAAACAACAACAAACCCTGGTTTGAAGAGAATAAACCAAAGTATTTAATCGAATTAAATCACATTGAAACTTTTGCAGAAGCACTTCTACAAGAACTTTCAAAAACAGATGTTCTAGAAACTCAATCTGGAAAGAGAAGCGTTTATAGAATTTATCGCGACATTCGTTTCTCTAAAGATAAAACGCCATTTAAAGCTTATTGGGGCGGAAGTTATAAAAGAGCCACAAGCGCACGCCGAGGCGGATATTATTTTCATATCGAAAAAGGAAACACTTCATTAATCGGTGGTTTTTGGGGACCAAATGCTGCTGATCTAAAACGTATAAGAAGTGAGTTTGCCCACGATCCTGAAACATTCCAAAAAATATTAAACTCAAAATCTTTTAAAAGCACTTTTGGAGTTCTGCAAGGCGAACAGCTTAAAACAGCACCAAAAGGTTTTGACAAAGATCACGAAGCCATAGATTTACTTCGTTTCAAACAATATTTAATCATCAAACGATTTACAGATGAGGAAGTTTTGAGTCCACAGTTTTTAGAACATGCTTTAGAAACTTTCAAAAATATGAGACCCTTTTTCGATTATATGAGTGAAGTCCTTTCGACAGATATAAATGGAGCTTCGGTTTTATAAATTTCAACACAAAAGTTAAACCCGACAGGTTTTTAAAAACCTTTCGGGTTTGTTGTAAAGACAAGTTAGGAATAAACCTGTCGGGTTTCGTGGCGTTTAATGAGAGATTATTTAAGCAGTAAAATCTCGTTTACAACAACTTCGGTAACATATCTTTTTTCTCCATTTTTGTCATCGTAACTTCTGTGCGTTAACTTTCCGTCAACTGCGACTTCTTTTCCCTTCACTACAAATTTCTCAATGATTTCGGCAGTTTTTCCCCAGGCTGTAACTCGGTGCCATTCGGTTTGTTCTACTTTTTCGCCTTTATCATTTTTGTAAATCTCGTTTGTTGCGATACTCAAATGAGCCAGTTTTCTTCCGTTTTCTAATGTTCTAATTTCAGGATCTTGTCCTACGTTACCAATAAGTTGTACTCTGTTTTTCATTGCATTCATGGCGTATACTATTTAAATGTTTCTATAAAAATTCGCTGATTAATTTCAACGAGGCAAAAGTGCGGTCGTTCTCCTGAAATATTCGGTTGCAAACTATTTACTTTCGGTTGTAAATATTTGTAAGCGTTTGTAAATGGAAGTTATTTTTGCTATATTTGAGAGAAATCGTACATATATGCAGAAAGAAATTAAAAAAGTTGAGTTACGAAACCTTGCGTTTGAAGATTACAAACAATTGAAAAATTCAATGGTTGAATCGTATCCAGAAATGGCGAACTCCTACTGGAGATCAAATGATATAAAAAAACTACTCTCAATATTTCCCGAAGGACAATTGGTAATCTTAGTCGACGGCGTTGTTGTAGGCTCGGCATTATCGCTTATTGTCGATGAAAAATTAGTCGATAAACGACACAATTACAGACAAATTGTTGGTGATTATTCTTTCTCCACCCATAATCCTGACGGAGAAATTTTATACGGAATTGATGTTTTTATTCATCCCAACTATCGCGGCCTGCGTTTGGGCCGACGTCTTTATGATGCCAGAAAAGAACTTTGCGAACAATTAAACTTAAAAGCTATTGTTTTTGCAGGCAGAATCCCGAACTACAATCAATATTCTAAAAAATTTTCTCCTAGAACTTATATTGAAAAAGTAAAAGACAAAGAACTTCATGATCCTGTTCTATCTTTTCAGTTAAGTAATGATTTTCATGTTCTCCGCATCATCAAAAATTATTTGGAAGGAGACGAAGAATCAAAAGAGTTTGCAGTTCTTCTGGAATGGAACAACGTTTATTATGATGAAAGTCCGAAATTGATTAATTCTGAAAAAAGTATTATTCGATTGGGACTAATTCAATGGCAGATGCGTCAGCTTAATAATGTTGAAGCTCTTTTTGAACAGGCCGAATTTTTCATTGATGTCGTTTCCGGTTATGGAAGTGATTTTGCACTATTCCCGGAACTTTTTATCGCTCCTTTAATGGCCGATTACAATCATTTATCTGAAGCGGAAGCAATTCGGGAATTGGCAAGACATTCAGATCCTATTCGAAAACGTTTCCAGGAATTTGCTATTTCATACAACATCAACATTATTACCGGAAGTATGCCACATCTCGAGAATGGTATTTTATACAATGTTGGCTTTTTATGTAAAAGAGACGGAACTTCTGAAATGTATTCTAAAATACATATAACGCCAAATGAAGTGCATCATTGGGGAATGAAAGGCGGATCTGAGTTTAAAACTTATGACACAGATTGCGGTAAAATTGGAATTTTAATTTGCTATGATGTCGAATTCCCTGAACTTTCAAGATTACTGGCCGATGAAGGAATGAATATTCTTTTTGTTCCATTTTTAACCGATACCCAAAATGCTTATACACGAGTTAAGCATTGTTCACAGGCGCGCGCAATTGAAAATGAATGTTACGTTGCCATTGCCGGCTGCGTTGGAAATCTTCCGAAGGTAAATAATATGGACATTCAATATGCACAGGCTTCGGTTTTTACACCTTCTGATTTTGCTTTTCCAAGTAACGGAATCAAAGCAGAAGCAACCCCAAATACTGAAATGACACTTATCGTTGACGTTGATTTAAATTTATTAAAACATCTTCATGAACATGGAAGTGTGCGAATTTTAAAAGACAGACGAACAGATTTATATCAAATTAATAAATTGTAATCGATGAGAACATGTCTTGAATGCTCGGAAAAACTTGTAGGCCGGGAAGATAAAAAGTTTTGTTCAGACAACTGTCGAAATGCCTACAACAATAAAATAAATAAAGACAGCAACAATTTCATGCGAAATGTAAACAACAAATTACGAAAAAATTACCGTATTTTGTCAGAGCTGAATGTTGACGGAAAATCAAAAGCAACTAGGGATAAAATGATTAATAAAGGTTTTGATTTTGATTTCTTTACTAATATCTTGCAAACCAAAACAGGAAATACCTACTATTTCTTGTATGACCAAGGATATAGGTCTTTGGACAATGATTATTATATGCTTGTTAAAAAAGAAATTTAGTTATTCATCATGAGAAAAAACCCCACCTCGATTCTGGCAGTTGTCTTAATTCTAGCCATTTTAGGTATCATTTATGCCACAATGATGCCGCAATACATTTCAAAAAATGATGAAGCTCTGGCTGATTTTTCGACGGAACGAGCTTTAAACCAAGTTGAAATTATTGCGCAAAAACCGCATTATGTGGGTTCGACAAATCATGAATTGGTAGCCAATTATCTTAAACTGGAGCTAAACAGAATTGGATTAGAAACAAGTGTTCAGGAAGGTTTTACTCTAAACGATAAAGGGCTTTTAGTCAAATCTAAAAATATTCTTGCAAGAATTAAAGGAACAAATAGTTCAAAAGCACTTTTATTACTTTCTCATTATGACAGTGCACCGCATTCTTTTTCAAAAGGCGCAAGCGACGATGCCTCTGGAGTTGCTACAATTCTGGAAGGAATCAGAGCTTTTTTATATGCTAAAGAACCTCAAAAAAATGACATCATTATTCTCTTTTCAGATGCTGAAGAATTAGGTTTAAACGGAGCTGCCCTTTTTGTAAACAAACATCCGTGGGCAAAAGATGTAGGTCTGGTTTTAAACTTCGAAGCAAGAGGAACTTCCGGGCCAAGTTATATGCTGATGGAAACCAACAAAGGAAACCAGGCACTTGTAAAGGAATTTACAAAAGCAAAAGCATCTTATCCGGTATCAAACTCATTGATGTACAGTATTTATAAAATGCTTCCAAATGATACCGACTTAACCGTTTTTAGAGAACAGGGAAATATCCAGGGATTTAATTTCGCTTTTATCGACGGACATTACAATTATCACACACAGCAGGACGATGTTCAGCATTTAAATAAAATGACTTTGGCACATCAAGGTTCTTATTTGATGCCATTATTACGATACTTCGCAAATGCTGATTTAAACCAAACGGCTTCAACAGAAGATTATGTTTATTTCAGCGCTCCTTTTTCTTTCATCAGTTATCCGTTTTCCTGGGTAATGCCAATGACTTTAATCGCTTTTGGTCTATTAGTACTTTTCATGTTTATCGGAAAAGCCAAAAGAATGATTACTTTAAGAGAAATATTTAAAGGATTTGTTCCGCTTTTAGGATCTTTAATTATTGCTGGTTTAGTGACCTTTTTAGGATGGAAAATTATTTTAGAAATCTATCCGCAGTATTCCGATCTCTTAAACGGATTTACATATAACGGCCACGCTTATATTGGTGCATTTGTAACCTTAAGCATTGCCATTTGTTTCGCTTTTTACCATCATTTTTCTGATGCAAAAATTACGATGAACCACTTTGTAGCGCCTTTGCTGCTTTGGATTATTATAAACGCATTTTTAGCAAACAGTTTAACCGGAGCCGGATTTTTAATTATTCCGGTTTATTTCGGAATTCTTTTATTCGGAATTTTTGTTTTTACACAGCATTACAGTTTAGGTGTAAATTTAATTTTCAGTATTCCGGCTTTAGCCATTATTGCACCGTTTATTGTAATGTTCCCAATTGGTTTAGGATTAAAAATACTTTTTGGAAGTGCTGTTTTAACCGTTCTTCTCTTCGGATTATTACTGCCAATATTCAATACTTTTGCTAAAAAAGGCGCATGGATTATGGTTTTCTTTGCAGCGTCGATTGGATTTTTTATCTACGCAGGATATCATTCTGGATACGAACACGGAAAAGCAAAATCAAACAGCTTACTTTACGTTTATAATGCTAATACAAACTCAGCACTTTGGGCAACTTATGATGTAAACCTGGACGACTGGACGAAATCCTATTTAGGTCAAAAAAACCAAAAAGCGGTAGGCTTAAACAGTCTTCCTATTGCAAGTAAATACAATTCTGCTTTTACATACAGCGCCATTGCTCCGGTTGTGGATATTCCAAAACCTACTATTTCTTTCTTAAAAGATAGTGTTGTGGGTAATAACAGATACATCAAAATCCAGATAACTCCAAATAGAAAAGTAAACCGTTACGATATCTACGCCAATCCAAAAATGACGTTTTACAACTTTAAAGCAAACGGCGTTTCAACTTCTGGCGAAAAAACAAATCGTTTAGAACGCGACGGAATGCGTGTTATCTGCTATTATGTTATAGGCAACGAACCGCTGGTGATGGATTTCTACATCAATAAATCGTCTATTTTTGATATGGATTTAATTGAAAGTTCATTCGACTTAATGACAAATCCTTTATTGAAAGTGAAACCAAGAAGCGACTGGATGATGCCAACGCCATTTGTTTTAAATGATGCCATTATGGTTCAGCAGAAAATTAAAAGATATACTGCTCCTGTAAATCCGCCGGTACAGCCCGCGCCTGTTCAGGATAGTACTGTAATCGCAAAAGACAGTTTAATAAAACCAGTTATAAAACCTGAATAAACCATAAAAACCATTTACTATGGCTACAAATGTTTCTACAATATTTTTAAGTGCGCCAATAGAAAAAGTCTGGAATGCATTGACAAAACCAGAATTGGTCAAACAATGGCAATACGGAAGTGATTTAATTACCGATTGGAAAGTTGGAAATGAAATCAGGTTCAGGAATGAATGGGAAGATCAGGTTTTTGAACAATGGGGAACAGTTTTAGAAGTTTCTCCAAATCAAAAAATAAAATATTCATTGTTTTTCCCGAGACCCGAACTAGAAGACAAACCCGAAAATTATTTTATAATGAGTTATGTTTTATCTGAAGAAAATCAAAAAGTAAAACTCGAAATAATTCAGGAAGACAATCGTCCGGGAGCAGTTCAGGAAGAACCTCAAGGTGAAGAAAATCCAATTCTACAGGCTCTTAAAACTGTAGTCGAAGCTTAAAATTAGGTTCAAAGAGACAGAGTAACAAAGGCGCAAAGGTTTCTCAACATATCTATAAAAACAAAAAGCACTATTTTCATAGTGCTTTTTTAGGCATGTTGAGAAACCTTTGCGCCTTTGTACCTTTGCACCTTTGAACCTTTGTCAATTTTAACACGCACATTCAATTTTTAAACCTGTTTTAATTCCTTTTGTGCCTTCTGTTGCATATCCGTCAAACTTCCACCACTCGATTCCGCCAATTAGCTCTTTTACTTTAAATCCTAATTTTGTCATATTCAAAGCACCTTTAGTCGAAGCATTACAGCCAATTCCATCGCAATACGTAACATACAAAATATCTTTATCTAAATGCTTTGTTGTTTCTGCTGTCATTTCGCGATGCGGAATATTAATCGCACCCGGAATATGTTCTGCTTCAAATCCAAAAGCCTTTCTGGCATCGAGCGCCATTACTTTTTCACCACTATTTAAAGCATCAAATAAATCAGACGGATCCATTTCGAATGCTAGTTTATGCTCATAAAATTTAATTTGCTCTTCCATGTCAATGTAGTTTTAATGATTTTGTTTTTTCAAAAGTAGCAGCTCATATAGTGCCATAAAAACGAAAAGAATTCATGAACCGCATTAGTTTTTTTCATGCAAAAGCCAGTCTAAAATTTTGTTCCTTTGTATATAAATCTCAAAAAATGGAAATACGCCACCTAAAATTGATAAAAGCAATTGTTGAAGAAGGAAGCATTACAAAAGCTATTGACAAACTTCATTTGACACAATCGGCTTTGAGTCATCAGCTCAAAGAAGCAGAATATCAATTGGGTACGGCCATTTTTTTAAGAACCAATAAAAAACTTGTGCTCACAAAAGCAGGCGAAAAAATCTATGATTTGGCTAATGAAATTCTGGATAAACTTTCGCAGGCTCAAACACAGATCAAACAAATGGTTTATGGTGAATATGGTGAAATCAGAATCAGCACCGAATGTTTCTCCAGTTATCACTGGCTTCCGCCGGTTTTAAAACAGTTTCATCTTTTATACCCAAATGTAGAGCTGAAAATTATAACCGAAGCAACTCATATTCCGCTGCAAAAACTTTTAGAAAACACGATTGACATTGCCATTGTAAGCGATACAATAAAAGACAATCATATAAAATATACTGAGCTATTTCAGGATGAAGTCGTAATGGCCGTTTCTGAAAATCATCCGTGGGCAGATAAAAAGTATGTTGTTGCCGAGGATTTTATCAATGAACATTTAATTATTCATTCCCTTCCGATGGAAACGGTTACGATTCATCAGTTTGTTTTGGCTCCAGCCAAAATAACGCCGAAAAAGGTAACCCCGCTTCCGTTAACAGAAGCATCTCTTGAAATGGTAAAAGCCGATATGGGCGTTATGTCGATGGCAAAATGGGCATTACAGCCACATTTAAAGAATAATCCAATTAAAGCGGTAAAAGTGGGTAAAAACGGCTTAAAACGAAAACATTTCATAGCGACGAGAGCAAACGAAACCTACCCGGATTATTTTCAACATTTTATTAATTTTCTCCAAAACGAAATTAACCTGCAATGGAATATACAATAAGAAATTGCGAAGTAGCCGATTTACCTAAACTGGTTATTCTTTGCCAAAAACATGCTGAATTCGAGAAAGCTGATTTTTCTCCGGAAGGAAAACAAGAAAAATTAAAAGAAGCTATTTTCAGCAAAAACCCAAAACTGTTCTGTTTGGTCGTAGCTGTAAAAGAAACAATTGTGGGTTATGTTTCCTATACTTTTGATTATTCAACCTGGGACGCCGCCACTTTTATGTACATGGATTGTTTGTTTCTGGAAGAAGAGGCCCGCAGTTTCGGAATTGGAGAAGTTTTAATTGAAAAGCTAAAAGAAATTGGAACAAAAAATAACTGCATCAACATTCAATGGCAGACTCCTGAATTTAATACTAGAGCTATTAAATTTTACAATAGAATTGGTGCAAAAGGAAAAAACAAAGTTAGATTTACGCTAAATTTGATTTAATCTCGCAAAGTCGCAAAGACGCAAAATTTTTTATTTATCGCCACAGATTAAAAGGATTTTAAAATCTGCTCAAATCTGCAGAATCTGCGAGAAACAAAAACCTTTGAACCTTTGAACCTTTGTATCTTTGCCCCTTTGAACCTCAAAAAAGAAATGAAACAAATAAGTATATTAGGCTGCGGCTGGCTCGGACTACCTTTAGCAAAAAAATTAATCGAAAAAGGAAATTCGGTAAACGGATCAACAACTTCAGAAAACAAACTTTCTATTTTAAAAGATGCCGGAATAAATCCATTTCTTGTCATCTTGAGCGAAGTCGAAGGAATACTTGAAAGCGAAAGTGTATCTGAAAATATTACTGATTTTTTAGCCGAAAGCGAAATCCTGATTATTGATATTCCGCCAAAATTGCGAGCTGTTTCATCAGAGTCTAACAAGGTTTTTGTTCAGAAAATCGAAAACCTAATTCCGTTTATAGAGAAATCTGGGATTTCGAAAGTCCTTTTTGTGAGTTCAACTTCGGTTTATGGAGATGAAAACGAATTGATTACAGAAGAAACAATACCAAATCCCGAAACAGAAAGTGGAAAACAATTGGTTGTAGCAGAAGTAATTCTTCAAAAAAATCAAAATTTCGAAACCACAATCCTGCGTTTCGGCGGATTAATCGGCGAAGACCGACATCCCGTAAAGTTTTTAGCAGGAAAAGAAAACCTTGAAAATCCCGATGCTCCAATAAATTTAATTCATCAAAATGACTGTATCGCAATTATTGAAGAAATCATAAACCAATCAAAATGGAATGAAGTTTTCAACGCCGCTGCGCCTTTTCATCCAAGTAGAGAGGAATATTACACTCAAAAAGCAAAAGAACAAAACTTAGTTTTACCAAAATTCAGTTCTGAAAAATCAAACATCAAAAAGATTATCTCAAGCAAGAAAATTGAAACCTTTTTAAATTATCAATTTAAGCTGAAGGATTATTAAACTGAAATGTCAGGCTGAGCGAAGTCGAAGCCCTTTTGTTTGCATAAACCTTCGACTTCGCTCAGGGTGACAATAGTGTAAACTTTGTGAGCTTAGTTAAACAATAAAAACTTAAATTACTTACATAACTTATATGGTTTAAAAAAAACTTTGCGAACTTTGCGAAACCTTCGCGTCTTTGCGGTAAAAAAACTCAGTAGTAAAATATGGAAACAGTTTATGTTAATTCACCTTTAGGAATCACCAAGATAGTTGGAGATGAAGATGGTATTGCAATAATCTCCGTTTCTGATGTTGGAACAAACGAAGTTTCAAAGAAAATACCAAAAGTTTTAAAAGACGCCGTTTCGCAGCTTGAGGAATATTTCGAAGGAAAAAGAACTGATTTCGATTTAAAACTAAATCCACAAGGAACAGAATTTCAACAAAAAGTCTGGAAAGCATTACTGGAAATTCCGTATGGAAAAACAGTAAGTTACATGGATCAAACCAAAAAACTGGGCGATATAAAAGCAATTCGTGCAGTAGCATCTGCAAATGGTAAAAATCCGCTTTGGATTGTCGTTCCCTGCCACAGAGTTATCGGTACAAATGGTTCATTAACCGGTTATGCCGGAGGATTGTCCCGCAAAAAATGGCTGCTTGAACACGAAAGTCCTTCTGCACAACAGAGTTTATTCTAAAAAGTGTTAGCCACGAATTTCACTAATTTTCACGAATTTTTTTCTTTATTATGACTCAAAAAACCTCTTTATTTAAAGAAAATTCATTCAATTAATAAATTCGTGCCCGAAAAAAATTCAAATTATTGTACATTTATCTCCACAAAGAATTAGTGAAAATTCGTGAAATTCGTGGCAAAAAAATATGATTGAAAAAATAAACCTTAATAACATTCTCTTTCTTGATATAGAAACCGTTCCGGAGGAAGAAAACTTCAATTCTCTTGACGAAGAAATGAAGTCTCTTTGGGATTTAAAAACGCAGTATCAGCGAAAAGACGATTATACACCGGAAGAATTTTACGATCGTGCCGGAATTTGGGCAGAATTCGGAAAGATAATCTGTATTTCGGTTGGTTATTTTACAATCAAAGGCGACGTTAGAAATTTCAGAGTAACTTCCTTTTTTGGAGAAGAAAAAAAGATTCTGAAAGACTTTAATAATCTGCTGAACAATCATTTCAATCAGCCGCAGCATCTTTTATGCGGACATAACGCAAAGGAATTTGATATTCCGTTTATTGCGCGCCGAATGATCATAAATCAAATCGCAATTCCCGACAAACTGAATTTATTCGGTAAAAAACCTTGGGAAATTGCACATCTTGATACTTTAGAATTATGGAAGTTTGGCGATTATAAGCATTTTACTTCTTTAAAGCTTTTGACCAAGATTCTTGGAGTTCCATCGCCAAAAGGCGATATTGATGGAAGTCAGGTCGCACACGTTTATTATGTCGAAAAAGACATAGACCGAATTATAACATATTGTGAAAAAGATACAATCGCCGTAGCGCAGATTTTCCTTCGTTTACGCCGTGAGGATTTATTGATTGATGATGAAATTATTCATGTGTGATTTTTGAGTGACAAAGGTGCAAAGGTTCAGAGGGACAAAGTTTTACCTAAATGAGCTTATATTTCTAAGGTCTAGAGGCACAGAACAAAATTAAATGAACTTATATAACTTATATGGTTTAATAAATTTTTAAAAGATGACACATTCGGAAATTTCACATCATCGTCTTGTTTCGCAGAAGTTGTATAAAACAGACAAATGTTCTCCACAAGAAATTGTGCATCATTTTGGAGCGATGCAAGCGCAGGATTATGCAATGGCAAAATGGGCGATTGGTTCCCGTTGTGATGCATCTGAAAAAGAAATTGAAGAAGACATTAATTCAGGAAAAATAATTCGAACTCATATTTTACGGCCAACCTGGCACTTTGTTTCTCCAGAAGACATTTACTGGATGTTAGATCTTGCCGGGCCTCAAGTAAAAAGAATGACTATATCCGGAGCTAAAAAATTTGGTTTTGATGCAAAAAAACTGGATCAGGCTAATAATGCTATCGAAAAACTATTGTCTGGAAACAATCATTTGACCCGGGATGAAATTATGCAGGAACTTGGCATTAAAAGAACTTCAAAAGAAGATTTTCTAAGTGCTGCAATTATGATGCATGCAGAACAAGATGGTTTGGTTTGCAACGGCAGAATGAAAGGCAAAAAAATCACATACGCCTTGCTTGAAGAACGAGTTCAAAAACCTAAAACACAATTAACAAAAGAAGAAGGTTTGGCAAAACTAGCTAAACGCTATTTTGAAAGTCACGGCCCAGCAACTTTGCTAGATTTTTCGTGGTGGTCTGGTTTTCCACCTACTATCTGTCAAAAAATTATTGATGCAATTAAGTTGCAATTAGAGTTTTTTGAAATTGATAATAAAAATTATTACTTTGTAAATCAAAACATTGAAAAGGTTAACTTCAAGGAAAGCATTCACTTTCTTCCAGCTTTTGATGAGATTTTGATTTCGTATAAAACTAGAGAAGCTTCTTTTTTATCAGAACATCAAACTAGAGTTTTTACCAATAATGGCATCTTTAAACCCATAATTCTTGAAAATGGAAAAGTCATCGGAATATGGAAACGGACTTTCAAAAAAGATCACGCCAAAATCGAAACGGAGTTTTTTAATGAAACTGAAAACTCGAAAAAAGAAATTCTATTTGAAGGAATTAAAGCTTTTGAAAACTACTTAGAAACTAAAATTGTTATTGAATAATTTGAAATTTCACTAAAAGTCTGCACTTTCTTAGAAATACTTCTCCTTTCGAGAATAAAATCTTTGTGCATATTCTGCCTAAATAATTACATTTACAAAAAAATAGCATTATGGTATTAAGTAGATTTTGGTTAGTTATTTTTATTTCTTCGATTGTTTTTATTGTAGTCAGTTTATTTACTGCCAATACTTATACGATTGATTCTGTTTTAAATGGAAAGAAAGATGATCCTGTTTTAGTTTCTGAAAAATACATTCATGAACTTCCGGCTTTCATTAAAGACAGTATAAAAAAAGCACCGGATCAAACCATGATTATCAATCGTGATACGCTTAATACCGACACGACTTATGTTTATAAAAGCAAAACTGTAAAAATATACAGCGGTCTTCAAAAGTCTGATGGTTTACTGCCAACTTGTAAAAGCACTTTAGTTGATTTAATTCTGCCGCTTATTGCTTATTTGGCTTTCTTCTGCGGATTAATGGAACTTTTAATCGTTTCGGGAGCTTCTGGAAATCTGGCAAAACTATTAAGTCCAGTTTTTGTAAAAGTGTTTCCAAGTATTCCTAAAAACCATCCTTCAATATCCTACATGACTTTGAACTTTGCTGCTAATTTCCTCGGATTAGATTCGGCTGCAACACCATTTGGATTGAAAGCCATGGAAAGTTTACAGGAAATAAATCCCGATAAAGACAAAGCGAGTGACGCCCAAATTATGTTTATGTGTCTTCATGCTTCGGGTTTAACTTTAATCGCAACTTCGATTATTGGATATCGCGCCGCAGCAAATGCAAGTAATCCTGCCGATGTTATGCTGCCATGTATCATTACTTCTTTTATCGGAACTATTGCTGCGTTTTTAATTGTTGGAATTAAGCAAAAAATCAATTTCAAAAGTGCTTCTCTTCTTATCGTCTTAATGGGATTAATCGCCGCCATTGTTGGTTTGTTGATGTATGTTAATCATTTGGACTTAATTGGAAAAAACTATTTTACTTCTAACCTTTCGGGATTAATTTTAATTGCCATTATTGCTTTTACTTTGATATTCTCTTTCAAAAACGAAAAGAAATTCAGCGAGGCAAACACAACTGTTTTCGACACTTTTGTTGTTGGTGCAAATAATGGTGTTAAAACCGGAGTAACTATTTTCCCTTATGTATTGGGAATGCTGGTTGCTATTTCTTTATTCAGAAACAGCGGTTTATTTGAAATTATCAGCGATGGAATTGCTTTTGTTTTCTCAAATATGGGAGTAAGCAAAGAAATTACGAATGCGTTGCCAGTTGCTATGCTTCGTCCGTTTAGTTCTGCTGGTTCCCGCGGATTCTTAATCGATTCGATGAATACTTTTGGTGCCGATTCGTTAACGGCGAGACTGAGCAGTATTTTTCAATGCAGCGCCGAAAGTACTTTTTATGTAATTGCAGTTTATTTTGGTTCGGTTAATATCAAAAATACCCGTTATGCTTTAGGCACTATGCTTTTAGTGGATCTTATTTGTGTAATTACGGCAATTTTTGTGGCGACTTGGTTTTTTTAAATTATGTCGTAAGTATCAAAATTAATCTGTTTTTTTATTGGAAATGGTATTAAATGGATTTATTATGGAGGAAAAAAGCCGATGAATGAAGTTGCAAAAGAAGACAATGAGATAATTAGATTTGTAATTATGGCTTTTATTTTCTTCTTTTTATATTCATCTAACAAATCAAAAATATAATTAATGAAATTGAAATATCTTTTCGTTCTATTAGTTTTCGCAAGCTGTCAAAAAGAACAAACGAAACCTAAAATAGCTGATTTAAATCATACGCAAATTCCAGAAATAGCTGTTCCAGATACAAAAGAAACCGAAGAACGTTCTCTTAAAACAGATACAATTCTTCTTTCAAACGAAAAAGATGCTGAAGTGACTCATATTTTAGCCAATCTTATCGAGCAAAAAGCAGATAAAGACAGTGTTGTTACTTCAAAATTCAGACTTGACTTTTATCAGAATAAAAACAAAGTAGCGTCTTCAAAAGTTAGTATCAAAAACTACGAAAAAGGTTCTGAATGGAGCGGATCGAACGGTTTAACTTATACTTCAGACAAAAATTCTTCTTTTATAAAAATTGATTTCGGATATCCGGCCTGCGGATATACCTATGAAAATTATTTGTTTTATTTCAAAAACGGCAATTTACAGCTTGTACATGAATGGGAATCCATGTCAGACAGCGGCTGGGGAACCTGGACGGAATTTATGGGTGATGTTTCTGGAAAAGATCCCGAAAATTTTTATTGCAAAATTGTTTCTTATGACCCAACAGATGACGATTCTGAAGATTCGGGAATTGTAACTTATTCTGATTCAACTTCATTTTCACTAAAAGGAAATCATTGCAAAAAGAAATTACTGTCGGCAAAAGACAAACCTTACTTTGAAAAGAAAATGACCTTTAATGAATTTCATCAGCAAGATTAAACTTGTCACAAACAAACTGGACTGAAGTCCAGCCCTACAATATTGTTCGAGCCGTTGGCTCTTTTTTTCTAGTTCTGCAAAAACAATTTATTTGTTAAGTTGCACTTCTGTTCATTTCCATAACATCAAGCTTAATGATAATTCTACATAAAGTTCCGAAGGAACGATTCATTTTGTAGGGCTGGACTTCAGTCCAGTTTAAATATAACATGACAAAAGGGTTTATATAATTGTAAGAAAATTTATATATTTACAACGAATTTTTAATCGTTAATAATATAAAATGTCAAACACCTTTCATCAAGTTTATATACAAGCCGTTTTTGCAGTTAAATACAGAGAAGCACAAATTACAAATGATTGCAAATCTAAAATGTTAAGCGTAATAGGGAATTTAATAAATGAAACTGGCTGCAAAACCATAATAGTAAACGGAACCGAAGATCATGTTCATTGTCTTCTAGCTCTTAAACCAACAATCTCTGTTTCGGATTTGATGAAAGCTGTAAAAGGGAAATCTTCAAAATACATCAATGATCATCAATTGACAAAATGCAAATTTGAATGGCAGGAAGGTTATGGTGTCTTTTCATATAGTAAATCTCACATTGATGCTGTGTATAAATATATTGAAAATCAAGAAGAGCATCATAAAAAGCAAAATTTCAAAGAGGAATATTCTTCTTTTTTAAGCAAACACAATGCTAAATTTGATGAACGATATCTTTTTGAAAATTTAATATGATTCTATAATTGCAAACTCATCAAAACAATTACGTTTCGTCAAATAATCATCCCGTATTAAAACTGGACTGAAGTCCAGGCCTACAATATGGATCGTTCCTTCGGAACTTTATGTAGAGTCATCTCCATCTTTGATGTTATATAAATACATTAAAATACACTCTACAAAATAAATTGTTCCTGAAGAACTAAAAAAAAGAGCCAACGGCTCGAATCATATTGTAGGGCTGGACTTCAGTCCAGTTTAAAATATAAATACAAGCCCCTAATTCAAATTCTTTCTTAGGTAAATAATTTCTAACTTTGTAAAAAAACAAAGAAATGATTGATTTTATATACCAGGATCCTTACCCAATTTTAAAGGATGATACGCAGTACCGCAAAATCACCTCTGATTTTGTAAAAGTGGAACAATTTGGAGAACGCGAAGTTTTAACCGTTGATCCAAAAGGTTTAGAATTACTAGCTGAAGAAGCCTTAACGGATGTTTCGTTTATGCTTAGAACGACACATTTGCAAAAACTAAGAAACATACTTGACGATCCTGAAGCAACAGACAATGATCGTTTTGTAGCTTACAATTTACTTCAAAATGCTTCGGTTGCTGCCGAAGGTCAGTTACCAAGCTGTCAGGATACCGGAACAGCAATTGTAATGGCAAAAAAAGGCGAAAGCATCTTTACGGGTGTTGATGATGCTGAATGGTTAAGCCGTGGTATTTTCAATACATACCAAAAACGCAATTTACGCTATTCTCAAATTGTGCCAATTTCGATGTTTGAAGAGAAAAACTCAGGTTCAAATCTTCCGGCACAAATTGATATATATGCTAAAAAAGGAACTTCATACGAATTCCTATTTATGGCAAAAGGTGGTGGTTCTGCAAATAAAACTTACTTGTATCAACAGACCAAATCTCTATTAAACGATAAATCTATGGATGCTTTTGTGAGAGCAAAAATCAAAGATTTAGGAACTTCGGCTTGTCCTCCTTATCACTTGGCTTTGGTTATTGGTGGAACTTCTGCGGAAGCAAACTTAAGTGCCGTTAAAAAAGCGTCTGCGGGATATTATGATCACTTGCCGACTTCTGGAAATATGGCGGGTCAGGCATTTCGTGATTTAGAATGGGAGGCACGAGTTCAAAAAATCTGTCAGGAAAGTGAAATTGGAGCTCAGTTTGGAGGAAAATATTTCACACATGACGTTCGTGTAATTCGTTTACCGCGTCACGCTGCTTCTTGTCCGGTTGGATTAGGAGTTTCTTGTTCTGCGGATAGAAATATCAAAGGAAAAATCACTAAAGACGGAATCTTCGTTGAACAATTGGAAGTAAATCCAAAACAATTTTTACCAGAAACAGCTCCGCATTTAGAAGCTCCGGTTGAAGTTGATTTAGATCAGCCAATGGCAGATATTTTGGCTAAATTATCTCAATATCCTATCAAAACACGTTTAAAACTAAACGGAACTGTAATTGTTGCCCGTGATATTGCACACGCAAAAATTAAAGAATTATTGGATGCCGGAAAACCAATGCCGGAATATTTTAAAAACCATCCGGTATATTATGCAGGACCTGCAAAAACTCCGGAAGGAATGGCTTCGGGAAGTTTTGGACCGACAACTGCCGGACGTATGGACGTTTATGTAGATGAATTCCAAAAACATGGCGGAAGTATGATTATGCTTGCTAAAGGAAACCGTACTAAACAAGTTACAGATGCTTGTAATAAATATGGCGGATTCTATTTAGGTTCTATTGGAGGTCCCGCTGCTATTTTAGCACAAGACAATATTTTAAAAGTTGAAGTTGTTGATTTTGAAGAATTAGGAATGGAAGCCGTTCGTAAAATCACCGTAAAAGATTTCCCTGCTTTTATTATTACTGATGATAAAGGAAATGATTTCTTTGAAAATTTATAAGTTTTTGCCACAAAGGCACTTAGACACAAAGATTTTTTAAAATAAAAACCGCATCATTGGGCGGTTTTTATTTATGTTTTGCTTAAAAATTTCTTCGCGTCTAAGTGCCTTTTTGGCATTTAAAAACCTAAGCGCTTTTATCTTCTTTTTCAAAAGCTATAAAATGTGATAGCTCTCCTTTCAAATTATAAATTGGAGCTGCATCCATGCTGCATTTATAGCTTCTGCCGTCTTTTTTATAGTTTTGGATGGTTTTCTTAAAAGGTTCTTGCAATTTTATTGCTTCCTGAATTTCTTTTAAAACAGTTTTACAAGTCTCCGGGCCTTGAAACATTTTAGGCGTTTTCCCTAAAATTTCATCTTCTTTATATCCCGTCATTCTTTTGATTCTGTTGGATGCAAAGACGATTTTTAAATCTAAATCAGTAATAAGCACTACTTCGTCTTTGATTCTTTCCTCGATTTTAAGGTTTTTATCGTTCCAGGTAAATTGATTGGAGATTTTATTTACCTTTTTCATGTCGGCAAAAACAGCCTTCAATTCATTTAAATACTCATAATGAAGATCTAAGGCCAAAATAGGCAACCAAGTCCGGTTTGCTGTATCATCAGAGCTATTCTTTTTCATATTAAATGAATTTTAGAAATCTTTTCTCTCAAACTTACTACTAAAGTTACAAAATAAATTACGGGAAAACCTCATTTAGTAAAATTTTACTAAAACTTTTCTAAATTTAAAATGCAAACTTTAGCTGTACAACAACGGCTTTTTTTTCTTCGTTATTTAAATTGTTGAGCGAAATTCCGAGTAAACGAACAGAATCTTTCATTTTTTCCTGATACAGCAGTTCTTCCACAATTTCCATAATCAAGCTTTTATCTGAAATAAAATAAGGCAGTGTTTTACTTCTCGTCTGCTGGGTAAAGTCGCTGTATTTGATTTTAAGCGTAACTGTTTTACCAGAAATATTATGTTTTTTCAATCTTTTTTCTAATGAAACTGCAATTCTTTCCAATTGTTCGAGCATAAAGATTTCTGAAGATAAATTGACATCAAAAGTATGTTCTGCAGCGACAGATTTTGTAATTCGGTGTGATTTCACTTCACTGTTATGAATTCCCCGAACTACTTTATAATAAAAAGTACCTGATTTTCCGAAGTGTTTCTCCAGAAATTCCAGCGATTTACCTTTGAGATCCAGTCCGGTAAAAATTCCGAGCTGGTACATTTTTTCAGTTGTAACTTTTCCAACTCCATAAAATTTTCGGATAGGCAATTCTTCTAAAAAAGGTATAATTTCATCTGGATTTACCGTTTTCTGTCCGTTTGGTTTATTGACATCGCTGGCAATTTTGGCTACAAACTTATTTACAGAAATTCCTGCTGAAGCCGTAAGCCCAACTTCATTTAAAATTCGGAGTCTGATTTCTTTGGCCAATAAACTGGCACTTGGATTTCCTTTTTTATTTTGGGTCACATCGAGATAAGCTTCATCCAGCGAAAGCGGTTCAACTAAATCTGTGTATTCATGAAAGATTTTATGGATTTTAGAAGAAATCTCTTTGTACCGATCAAATCTTGGTCGGACAAAAATAATTTCGGGACAATATTTTTTTGCCAAAACCCCGCTTATTGCACTGCGGACACCAAATTTTCTGGCTTCATAACTTGCGGCCGAAACTACTCCTCTATTTTCTGAACCGCCAACAGCAACAGGTTTTCCGCGTAAAGCAGGATTATCCATTTGCTCTACCGAAGCATAAAAAGCATCCATATCAATATGGATGATTTTTCGATATGTTGGCACATCTGACATTATGCAAATTTAAACAGTAAAGCAATAAAAAGAACGGTGCTATAGTTATAAATAGTATCAATTTTTAAAGATTAACAACTAAATGATTCCAAACGAATCATTTTAATTATTTTTGTAGTTTACTCGAAATATTAAACAATGCGAACATTTGTTATAGGCGACATACACGGAGGATTACTCGCACTTGAGCAAGTGTTGAAAAGAGCCGAAGTTACTACACAAGATACTCTTATATTTTTAGGTGATTATGTTGACGGCTGGAGCCAGTCGGCAGAAGTTATCGACTTTCTTATAGAATTTAAAAAAACGCAAAACTGTATTTTCATTAGAGGAAATCATGATCAGCTGGCTCTTGACTGGCTGGAGAACAGACATGAAGATCTGGATGAAGAAATGTGGTACAAACATGGCGGAAAAGCTACTGTTGAAGGATATTCTAAAATTTCGCCTGAACGAAAAAAAGAACATATCGCTTTTTTTGAATCTCTGAAAGATTATTATCTGGATGATGAAAACCGACTTTTCGTTCATGCCGGATTTACGAATTTAAATGGCGTTGTCTGGGAATACTTTCCAAAATTATTTTATTGGGACAGAACACTTTGGGAATCGGCATTGGCTTTAGACCCAAATTTAAAACCTGATGATTTATATTATCCGAAACGTTTTACGGTTTATAAAGAAATTTATATTGGACATACTCCCGTTACCAGAATTGGAGAAACGGTGCCCATAAATAAAGCATGCGTTTGGAATGTAGATACGGGTGCTGCTTTTAAAGGTCCTTTAACGATTATGAATGTGGATACCAAGGAGTTCTGGCAAAGTGAACCGTTAAATGAATTGTATTCTAACGAAAAAGGTAGGAATTGATATATAAAAATTTAAATTTGCACAGCAAAATAATTAATATTTAAGTTATGAAAAAAGTTATCACATTATTGTTTTTGGTATCATTCGGATTTATTCATGCACAGAAAGCTTTTACTGGAAAAGGTGACATGAGAGTAAACGTAGGTGCTAATCTACAAGATGGAGGTTCAGGAATTCAGGGATCTATTGATTTTGGTTTAGGAGAAAATTTCTCTTTCGGATTTGTTTCCAGTTATTTACTTGGTGTAGATAATTACAATGGTTTCTACCACAACAATCCAACTCCATACAACGATTACAAACCAGAGTTTAAAGATCGTTTTGATGCAAAAGCAAGAATTAATGCTAATTTAAGCAGCGTTATTGGTGTTGAGCAATTAGATGTTTATCCTGGTTTAAATTTAGGTTTACATAATTTTGGCGGGCACATTGGCGGACGTTATTTCTTTACTGACGGATTTGGTGTGTTTTCAGAACTTGCTTTTCCAATTGCAAAATACGGAAGTAACAATGACGTATTCGATCATTTAAACAATCAGGTTACTTTTAGTTTAGGAGCTTCTTTCAATTTGAACTAAGTTTTTAACTGCAACAAGATTGCAATACTTATAAAAAAACCGCTCAATTGAGCGGTTTTTCTTTTTATATGATAATTTCAGCTTATTTGCTAAGTAAAATAGTCCAATCTGCTCCGCTGTAAATTTTATGTTTTGCTGAGAAACTGCCTTGATTTACGGCCAATGAAAAATTCAAAAGGCTGTTAAAATACGTAACGTCTGTTCCAACAGGAACTTCTCCAAAAGTATTTACTAGTTTTAGTTTTCCTTCGTAAGCTTTTTTAGTTCCGTTGAAAATCTGGATTTTAACAAAATCTCCTGCTTTCAAACCAAGATTAGCAAAGGTCTTTTTATCAATATTTGTCCAAACGTTTCCGTATTGAATATCCAAAATTGGAATTCCGCCTTTTATAACGCCGTTTTCAAATACTGGTTTTTGGTAATCAATTTTAACTACTTCGCTTGGTAATTTTGGTCCAACTTCTTCAAAAGTAATTGTTTTTGATGCTAAACGCGCTCCGGTAAAAGCATATACATCACGTCCGTGAAACGTATACGATTCATTTGAGTTTTGGCGACGGTTTTTTACCTCATCAATTTCACGAACTTCCTGAATTCCTAATTGTTCTGCAATTAAAGTCAAAGTTCCGTTATCCGGAGTTACAAAATAATGTCCTGATTTTGTCAATAAAACTACAGAATGTCTTGCAGTACCAACTCCCGGATCACAAACTGAAACAAAAACAGTTCCCGTTGGATAATATTGAGCTGTCTGCGATAAACGATATGCTGCTTCCCAAATATTAAAAGCCGGAATTTCGTGCGTTAAGTCAAATATTTTCAAATCGGTCGAAACACCCATTGCAACACCTTTCATGGCAGAAACTGCTCCATCTTTCAAACCAAAATCTGATTGAAAAACCAATATATTATTTTGCGAAAAACCATTAAATGTTATAGCAAGCAAAAAAAGTAATACTCTTAATTTCATTTTTTCTCTTTTTAAATTTATGCAAAGATATTTCATTAAAACCAAAAATTGACATGCATATCTTAGAAAAAACAAGATTATATAAATTGATTTTAGTTTTTTACAATTACATTTGCATTTTATTCTTTATCCTATATAAATAGTAGGTAATTTATTTTTTGCCTTTCTTTAATTTCAAAACCATTTTATTATGAGAAACCAACTAAAATTTATTATAACACTCGTTCTCACTTTGTCGAGCAGTTTGTTTTTTGCCCAAAATCACGAAATCAGCGGAACCATTACAACCGAAACAGGAATTCCTTTAGAATTTGCTACGATTCTTGTAAAAGATTCTAAAACAAGTACAACAAGCGATGCGCTGGGAAAATTCAAAATATCATCTGCAGTAAATAACCCAACACTTATTGTATCGCTATTTGGCTATCAAACCAGAGAAATTGTGGCCAAAGATCATTTTGTAGATATTCAGCTGGTTTTAGAAAATAATAGTTTAGATGAAATTGTGGTTGTTGGAAGCAGAAACCCAAAGAAAAGCAAATTGGAGACAGCGGTTCCTGTTGACGTTGTGAATTTGGCAAAAATTAGAAATACAACACCGCAGACTACAACAAATGATATTTTAACGTATTTGATTCCGTCTTTTAATTCGAACAGACAATCTTCTGCCGATGGAACAGAACATATTGATCCGGCTTCTCTAAGAGGTTTAGGCCCAGATCAGGTTTTGGTTTTAATTAATGGAAAAAGAAGACACACAACTTCTTTGGTAAATTATCAAAATACCGTTGGAAACGGTTCTGTTGGTACAGATTTGAGTGCGATTCCTGCTTCGGCAATTAAACGAATTGAGGTTTTGCGTGATGGAGCTGCGGCACAATATGGATCTGATGCTATTGCGGGTGTTATAAATTTGGTTTTGAAAGATAATGCAGGTTTAGAAGCAAATGCTACTTATGGCTCAACATCGAGAGATGACGGACAAACTACCAATTTAAACCTGAATTACGGAACAAAAATTGGAAACAAAGGCGGTTTTATCAACTTTACGGGTGAATTTAATGACCGTCAAAAAACGAATCGTTCTCAAAATCATAATCTTATTATTTTTGATCAATCGGCACAAGGCAACTTCTTTGCTTATGAATATGCAGATGATCCGGCTCAATCTCGTCAAATTGATGATAATTTATTAGCTCAAAATGGTTTGAAACGTGATGATTTTAATTTTCAGATTGGTGATGCAAAAATCCAGAACATTCAAGGTTTCTTTAATGCTTCAATTCCGTTAAACGATCAAATTGAGTTTTATGCTTCTGGCGGTGTGAGCCACAGAAAAGGAACGGGTTACGGATTCAGACGTTTACCAAGTGAAACAGAAAGTGTTGTTGCTTCAATATTTCCTTTTGGATTTCAGCCCGAATTAAACTCGGTTGTAACCGATCTTTCTTCTTCTTTTGGTTTCAAATTTAAATTTGGCGAATGGAAACTGGATTTGAGCAATACTATCGGTGAAAACAAATTTGTTTATGATGTTTCAAACACAAACAACTTTTCTTTAGGTGATGCAAGTCCGACAGAATTTAAAGCGGGAAATCATTCTTTTCTTCAAAATACGGTAAATGCAGATATTTCAAGATTGTATAAAGATATTTTCAGCGGATTGAATGTTGCTTTTGGTGCTGAATACCGATATGAAAAATACAAAATTGTTCCCGGCGAAGAAGCTTCTTATATCAACGGCGGCGCACAATCTTTTCCTGGTTTTTCTCCTTTGAATGAAGTAAACGAAGACAGAAACAGTGTAGGCGTTTATGCTGATGTTGAAGCGGATATTACAGATAAATTCTTAGTTGGAATTGCCGGCCGTTATGAAGATTATACTGATTTTGGAAATACGATTAATGGAAAATTATCTTTGAGATATAAAATTTTGGATAATCTTTTTGTTCGTGGAGCCGTTAGTTCTGGTTTTAGAGCGCCTTCTCTGCATCAGCAATATTTTAATAATATCGCAACAGATGTTGTTGACGGGGAACTTTTGAATTCGGGTATTTTTAGAAATGACAGCGAAGTTGCAAAACAGCTTGGAATTCCGAAATTGAAAGAAGAAACTTCAAGAAACTACAGTTTTGGTGTTGTTTTTTCTCCAACAAAACAATTACATATTACAGCTGATTATTATCATATCAGAATTGATAACAGAATCATCTTAACCGGAAATTTAGGAAATGATGCGTATGGAGAACCTGTTCCGGAACTTCGTAATTTGTTTGCTCAATATGGTGCGCAAACGGGGCGTTTTTTTACAAATGCAATTAATACTACTACAAATGGTCTTGATGTGGTTATTGATTATGATTTAAATGCGGGACGTGGTAAATTGAATCTTTCATTATTGTATAATTACAACAACAATCAGGTTGATAATCAATTGAACAATATTCCGTCGATATTTATTGGTCAGGAAGATGTGTATTATGGACCTCAGGAAAGAAGTTTGATTGAATCGAATACACCAAAACATAAAGGAACTTTTGCTGTAAATTACAATATTGACAAATGGAACTTTTTATTAAGAAATACTTATTTTGGTGAAGTTGTTCGTGATGGTTTCCCTTTTGGCGGAATCCAGAGACATAACGGAAAAGTGGTTACTGACTTGACTATTGCTTACAAAATAACTCCAAAGCTTCAGTTTGCTTTGGGTGCGAATAATTTATTTGATGTTTTCCCGGATAAACAAATCTATGAGAACAGTTATTTCGGAGTGTTTAAATATGCACCGGTTCAAATGGGAACTACAGGAGCTTACTATTTCGGAAGAATGAGTTTTAGTTTGTAAGTTTTTAACTCAAAGAGCGCTGAAGTTTTTCGCAAAGTTCGCAGGGATTTTTTAATCTCGCAAAGTCGCAGAGTCGCGAAGTTTTTATTAATTGCCTCCCGCTTTAGCTGGAGGAAGTTTAAGATTTATACACAAAAAGGCTTTAGCCAAACGATTATGTTTGGCTAAAGCCTTTTCCTTTTGATTACTTTTACATCCAGCTAAAGCTGGACGCTATTGAATCTAAAAGAATAAACTTTGCGACTCTGCGACTTTGCGAGATTATTTCTTAAAGCTTAAAAAAAACTTTGTAAACTTTGCGAAAAACCTTAGCGCCCTCTGCGTTAAAAACCTTTAACGGTAAAAAAAGAAAAAAGCCCCGCAAATTGCGAGGCCTTTTATCTACTAATTCGGGTTTTTATTTTTTAGCAAATTTCTTCACGATTTTCTTATCGCCATTATTTAATTCGATAAGATAAATTCCTGTGCTTAATTTACTTACATCAATTGCTCCTGCAACTTGACCTGAACCAAGCTGCTGCCCTAATGTATTTAAGATTTTATATGAATATCCATTTTCTTCTGAAATTGAAACGTTTAATTCGCTTTCAACCGGATTTGGATATACTGCAAAACCAGCTGGTGCAGTAGTTTCAACTAATCCTGCTGTGATTTCTTCTGCAACTGTTCCAGAAGCTGTAATGTTTATAGAGTAATCTTCAACTTGTCCGTAAGAGAAACTTTCACAAGCCGTTGGAACTCCGTTGTATTTCAGAGAAACTCTTAATCTTGTTGTTCCTAAAGCTGCTGTAGCAGGAATTGTGATTGTTGCTGTTACCGGAGTTGTTTTTGATGCTGTTTTTGTCCACACCGTTTCTCCAGAATCTGAGAAATCACCATCTTGGTTATAATCGATGAATACTCCGTATCCTTCATTATAAACAGTTGATGTCCATGTTGGTGTAATTGTTATAGTATAGGCACTTCCTCTAGCTGCATTTGTAGAAATAGCAGTAAAGTTTTCGTAACCTGTTGTTGCTGTAGAAGTATTATTAATCGTTCCAAAAACAACTTTACCAATTCTTTCATCAGTTGCGTCGTTTCCTTGAGATGAACAATATGATACAGAAGTTGTTGTAGTTGTTACGTTTACTGTATTACTCGCTGCAGAAATATTTCCCGCAGCATCTTTAGCTTTTACGCTAAAAGTATAAGCTGTTGAAGGAGTTAATCCAGTTACTGTATATGAAGTTGTAGTTGAAGAACCTTTAAGTGTTGCTCCCTGGTAAATATCATATCCTGTAACGGCAACATTGTCTGTAGAAGCTGTCCAAGTTAAGTTTGTAGTAGTTCCTGTTGTTCCAGAAGCTGCTAAACTAGTTGGTGCAGATGGTGCAATTGTATCAGAACCTCCTCCAGAATATGCGGCTCCAACTCCTACTGCGTAAAACGCATTTGTTGTTGCAATAACTTCTGCAGAACCAGCTCCGTATAAATCAATAGCCGATTGTATTCCGTAAGTTCTTGCGTTAGCATAAGTTGAGTTTGCTCCCAAATAGAAATCTTCTAAACGAAAAGCAATTTTTTCTGCTTTATCAAGAGTGATTCCTGTTACATTGTAAGCGTTTCCAAGATCATTTGTTCCTGATTTACCTACAGATAGAATGTAAAACCAATGATTTAAAACACCAGAGTTTGTGTGTACTCCACATTGGTCGTTATTGTTTGTTGGTGTACAGTTTACGTTTACCCAATATGTTCCTCCATAAGTATCCGGCTGTCCTTCAGCATTTGGATCACTCATAGAACGTAAAGCAACGTGTCCGCTTCTTCTTTCAATATCTTCTCCAACCAGCCAGATTGATTTTGTTGGCGCTGAATGATATTCAATACAGGCTGCCCAAATATCAGAGAAAGCTTCGTTCATTGCTCCTGATTCTTTTTGGTACGCTAAGTTTGCTGTGTAAGTACATACAGCGTGACCAATTTCGTGTCCAGCAACGTCAAGTGAAGTTAAAATATCAAATCCTCCGGTACCGCTTCCATCGCCGTAAGTCATAACGCTTCCATTCCAGAAAGCATTATTATTGCTTGAGTATCCAGCAGCAATTAAATTATAATGCACGTAGCTTTTAATTTTTGCGCCAGCATTGTCAAAACTGTTTCTTCCATGAACAGCTGACCAATAATCGTACGTCATTTCAGCTCCCCAATGTGCATCAAGTGCTCCATTGTCTTTGTTGGTGTTGTTATATTCTATCCAGTTATTATCTGCATCAGAAAAGTTTGTTGTTGGATAAGTTGCTGTTCTCGCAGAATTATAAGTTTGGATTCCTAAACCACGAGTTCCATCCAGTAAGATATAAGATGAACCGTTTAACGTAGTTTGAATGGTCTGCGTTCCGCTGTAACGTGTTGCTGCATTTTCTGCAACGAATGCCATTTTTGAAGCTGTTTCATTCTTTTTAGCTACATCTGAAGTTTTACTTCCATGAACATTATCGTTCAAGTGTTTTATAGTAGCATTATAAAACAATGCTTTTCCAGTTTCGGCATCAATGTAAAGATCTCCACGGCTTAATGGTTTTGTTGCATAGATATCAAATTTATAAGCTAAACGAACTTTGTCGCTTCCTCTTTTTTGACCTTGCTGTTCCATGTCTGGAAGCAGAACCAATTCTCCTTTTGGTTTTTCATAACCCAGTTCGCGGGCGTCTTGCGGTTTATCCCAAAGGTATTCGGTTGCGCGGGTGTAACCCAATGCTTTATTAAAAGCATCTTGTGCAGAAAGTGACGGAGCAAGTTTCACGTTTTCGATGTTATAGAATTCACCGTTCATCGAAACTAATTTTCCATCTTTTGAATGTAAAGTATAATTGGCAAATTCTACTTTAATTCCTTGTTCATACAATTGAAATTTTTCATGCGTGTAACCTTGTTTATCCGATTCTGTTTTAATTTTTGTGAAGGATTGAGAATCTTTTAAACCTAATTGTTCTTTAAAAACCTTTTGCGATTCTGAACTTTTATAACTTGAAAGTTCATTAAACTTAATTAAGTTGGGCTGTCCGTTTTCTGAAACGCTTTTCTCCTCTACACGTTTGTCATCTTTTTGGACTTGTGCAAAGGCAGAAAAAGAAAAACTAAGAACAATTGCGGTCACAATAATCTTTGGTAATTTTTTTTTCATAATAAGTGGGGGTTTTAGTTTGGTTAAAAATAATTTTTGAAATCAATTAAAGTAAGTAAATACTTAAATTTGAGATAAAAGTATTTTAATTTTGTTAGATAATCGATGTAATTTGCCGTTAATCGATAAAATGCAACATTTTTTACGTAAATTTAACTTTTATATAACAAAGCATAAGAATTAAGCAGCAAATATGTGCGAAAATTAATATATCAATTATTTTTAATGTACTGAAATACAGACAAAACAGTTGAAATAGAGCCAAAAAGAAATAAAAAAACCGCCCAAAAGGCGGTTTTTTTATTTCTTATATATGAACAAATGGTTATACTCTGGAAAATTTTCTTTTTAATCTAACAATAAACTCTTTCAAAGTAATATCGTCATCTTCATCTGAATAATCTTCAACTAATTCTGAAATATCCTTTTTTCTTTGAGGAAGAAATAAGAAGAAAATCGAACTATTTGTATCATTTGTTGGTGTACTTGGAAACATAGCCAATAAGTAATAGAAAACCAAAAGTCTAACAAAAACAAAAATCTTTCGAAAACCTTTACTTAAATGATATTGATTGTTTTCTCTGGCTGCTTTAATAGTAAAATAAATCAGCTGAATTATGAAAACAGGTATAAGAAAATCATATAAATATATTAGGCTGTAACTATTAATTAAAAACATTAACAACACTATTATAATCGAAATGGTCATATTTGCTATAAAAAAATAGCTTCCCCATTTAATATCTATCTCAAACTTTTCCAAATGTGTGTTTTTTAGTTCACCACAAATCTAAATAAAAGATTACTTCTTGTTTGCTCTAAAATTATAAAAAAAGAGAATCTTCATGGTTGAAGATTCTCTTTTATATAAATTAATTGGAAGATTAAAATCAGATGTCCATTTCTGGAATTTCACCTTCAATTATCAAATCTGCTTCGGTTGAAGCAACAATGTGCTCAACTGAAATGCCTGGCGCTCGTTCTAAGAGCTTAAAACCTTTTTCTGTTACTTCCAGAACTGCAAGTTCTGTTACAATCTTTTTAACGCATCCTACGCCTGTTAGTGGCAAAGTACATTTTTTTAAGATTTTAGATTCTCCTGCTTTGTTCACATGTATCATCGCAACAATTATATTTTCGGCGGAAGCCACTAAATCCATTGCGCCTCCCATTCCTTTTACCATTTTTCCCGGAATTTTCCAGTTGGCGATATCTCCGTTTTCAGAAACTTCCATTGCGCCCAAAATAGTTAAATCTACTTTTTGGCTTCGGATCATTCCGAAACTAAAAGCCGAATCAAAGAAACTAGCTCCGGGCAATGTTGTAATGGTTTGTTTTCCTGCATTGATAATATCAGCGTCTTCTTCTCCTGCAAAAGGAAAAGGTCCCATTCCTAAAACTCCGTTTTCGCTTTGAAATTCAACGGCAATATCTTCTCGAACATAATTGGCAACCAAAGTTGGAATTCCAATCCCAAGGTTTACAAAATATCGGTCTTTAACTTCTTTTGCGATTCTCTTCGCTATATCTTCTTTTGTTAACATATCTCTAATGTGTCAATTTGGAAATTAGATAATTAGATAATGCAATCTCTGTGCAATCTAATAATTATCTAATTATCACATTTTCTAATTATCAAATTACGCTCTCTGTCTTACGGTGCGCTGCTCAATTCTCTTTTCAAATTTTTCTCCCTGAAAGATACGCTGTACCATAATTCCCGGAATATGAATTTGATTTGGATCCAGAGTTCCAATGGGAACTAGTTCTTCAACCTCAGCAATGGTAATTTTTCCGGCACCAGCCATACAAGCATTAAAGTTTCTGGCTGTTCCTTTAAAAATTAGATTTCCGGCTTCGTCACCTTTCCATGCTTTTACAATCGCAAAGTCGGCTTTGAAAGCTTCTTCCATAATGTGCATTTTTCCGTTGAATTCGCGGGCTTCTTTTCCTTCTGCAACTTCAGTTCCATAACCGGCTGGAGTAAAAAAGGCTGGAATTCCGGCTTGAGCGGCGCGGCATCTTTCTGCTAAAGTTCCTTGCGGCGTTAATTCAACTTCTAATTCTCCCGAAAGCATCTGACGTTCGAACTCTGCATTTTCACCTACATAAGAGGAAATCATTTTTTTAATCTGTTTCTTTTGCAAAAGCAATCCTAAACCAAAATCATCTACACCTGCATTATTTGAAATACAAGTTAAATCTGAAATTTGAGTGTTTACCAATGCTGCAATTGTATTTTCCGGAATTCCGCATAAACCAAATCCACCAAACATAACTGTCATTCCGGTTTCAATTCCTGCAATAGCATCCTGAACATTCTTAACTTTTTTTGTTATCATAACAAACTGTCTTTATTACCGTATATTTTTGATAAAAATAAGATTTTTAGATTGAATTATAACGATTTCGTAAAAAATAAAATTTAAAAATAGTTATTTAATTCTAACACATAGAAACATATCTCGTAGAGATTAAATATTGGTAGAAAATTTATTAATAGTAATATTTTTTGTCCCGTAGGGACTATATATCAAGTTCATCAAGAATCTTAAAAGATGTAGTCCCTACGGGACATCTTCAAAGTTTTGTCACTATTACTCGCTACCGATATTTAACTCCTAACGGAGTATAAACAATATGTTTTTTAATTGCTTGAAAATAAAACCGATTGTATTCTAAAAAAAATCCTCTTGTATTCTTCCATACTTAGAAGATCACAAGAGGATTTATTATTTAAAAAACCGAACTTAAATTATAGTTCAAATTCGTCTGTATTTTGTTCTGTCTGCGTTGTGTCTTTTACAACAGCTGGTCTTTGGTAACAATCTACTTTTATAGAAAGATTTGCCGGACGTTCAAATTCTGATTTTGAGATTTGAAGTCCTTCATCTGCATAACATTTTTTCATAAAGTAGGCCCAAACCGGTAATGCTGCCGTAGCTCCTTGTCCGTAAGTTAAGCTTTTGAAACGTGCCGAACGATCTTCACATCCTACCCAAACTCCAGTTACTAAGTTTGGAACCATTCCCATAAACCAACCATCTGACTGATTTTGTGTTGTTCCTGTTTTACCAGCAATTGGATTTTTGAACATATATGGATATCCTGTCCAGCGGTTATCTCCGCTTCCACCGCCCTGCGTACGTAAACGTGCTCCAGAACCGGTTTCGGTTACACCTTCCAGTAATTTGATTACTGCAAAAGCAATATCTTTATTTAAAACGTCGTGAGATTCCGGAATTGGTTCGTAAATAACCTCACCGCTTTTATTTTCAATTCGGCTTAAAAACTGAGGTTTTACATAAACTCCCTGATTTGCAAATGTGCTGTATGCAGCAACCATATCTTCCACTGTAATATCTACAGCTCCTAATGCGATTGAAGGCTGTACCGGAATTTCAGTTTTTACACCTAATTTTCTAGTCAAATCTACAACGGCTTCCGGACCAGTTCTGTCAATTAATTTTGCAGAAACTGTATTGATAGAGTTTGCTAAACCTTGTTTTAACGTTACCATTCCACGGTATCTGTTATCAGAGTTTCTTGGTTCCCAGTCTTCTGTTACGTGGTGGCGTCCTTTATGAATCATAAATGGCCCGTCAAGAATCGAGTCGCAAGGAGACATATTTAACTCTTCGATAGCGGTTGCATAAACGAAAGGTTTGAATGTAGAACCTACTTGTCTTGCTCCCTGACCTACGTGATCGTATTGGAAATATTTGTAATTGATTCCTCCAACCCAAGCTTTAATGTTACCTGTTTGAGGTTCCATTGCCATTAATCCTGATTGTAAAAAGTGTTTGTAATAACGAATAGAATCTAGCGGCGTCATGATTGTATCACGCTCGCCTTTCCATGTAAACACACGCATTCTTGTTTTTACTTTGAAAGAAGCAATAATATCATCTTCACTTTTATCAGCATCTTTCATTTGAGCCCAACGGTCAGAATTTTTCATGGCCTGCATCATGATTCTTTCTGTCTCTGCTTGTGTAATATTTACGAAAGGCGCATTTTTATTGGTTTTCATTTCAATAAAAAATTGCTGCTGTAAATTTTTCATGTGTTCAGAAACAGCTTCTTCTGCATAAGACTGCATTCTCGAATCGATGGTTGTATAGATTTTCAAACCATCTTTGTAAATATCGTAATCAGATCCGTCTGGTTTTTTGTTTTCTGTAACCCATTTCTTCATGTAATCACGAAGATATTCTCTAAAATAAGTAGCAGTTCCTTCGCGGTGGCTTTCCAATTTGAATTTTAATGCAATTGGTAAAGCTTGTAATCTTTCTTTTTCAGATTCTGTAATCATTTTTGCTTTTGCCATCTGCGAAAGCACAACATTACGACGGTTTTTTACTCCTTCCGGATTTCTAACCGGATTGTATAATCCTGAGTTTTTGAACATTCCAACTAAAATAGCTGATTCATCCATTGTTAAATCTTTTGGATCTTTTGAGAAATAAGTCTGCGCCGCAGAACTTACTCCAACTGAATAATTTCCGAAATCATATACGTTACAGTACATGGCAAGAATTTCGTTCTTTGTATATTGTCTTTCCAGACGAATGGCAATAATCCATTCTTTTATTTTTTGTACAATTCTAAAAGGAAGAAACTTAGAACCTTCTCCGTGAAATAATTGTTTTGCAAGCTGTTGCGTTAATGTACTCGCTCCACCATTTGTTCCTAAACTAGAAACAGCCCTTAAAGTTCCGCGTCCGTCAATTCCGGAATGTTCGTAGAAACGAGCATCTTCGGTAGCGACTAAAGCTTCAACTAAGCTTTTTGGTAAATCAGAGTATTTAAGTTGTGATCTGTTGGTTTTGAAATATTTACCAATTACAACTCCATCTGAAGAAATAATCTCGGTAGCCAAATTAGAATCCGGGTTTTCTAAGTCTTCAAAAGAAGGCATTGAGCCAAATAATCCCCAAGAGGCAAATAAAAAGAAAGCCAGAACTCCTAAAAGTGAATAGGCAAAAATTCGCCAGAATTTCTTTTTGTAATAATTAATATCCTTTACGGTATTGGTTTGATTGTTTTTTTTAGCGGCCATAACTATTTTTCTAATCTTTTTGTTCTATTCTAAAACCTACGTCTGTAATACCTTCTAAAGCCTCGACTCCAGGAATTTTACCTGATTCCCTAACGGCTTGTTTGATATGAACTTTGTATTTTCCTTTAAACGTTACATTGTCTTTGTAAAAAAGCTTACTTTCTTTGATATCAGTAAAACCATTCCCCATCAATGTTCCATCCGGATTTGCCATTTGGTATTCTAAAGTATCCACTTTTGTGAAACCGCTTGGCGTTTCAATAGCCACAATTAAAAATAAATTATTGAAAGGATAATTGTTGTTATCTCTCAAATTTACAAACAAATTGTACTTTTTGGTAGAATCTAAAACTGGCAGGTCAAAGGTTACAATACTGTCTTTGTGCCAGGCACTTCCAACAGATTTGTACTCGTCGAATACTCTTTTTTTATCGCACGAAAAAAGAAGTACCGCCGCCAAAAGAAGAATCACGCTATTTTTTATTCTCATTTTTTGTGATAATTATAGGTTTTCTAGGTTCAGCTGGTTTATTTTCATTTGAAGCTGGCTTGTTCGAATTATTGTTTTTATTCGGATTCGGCTTATTCTTATGATTTGGTTTATTTGGGTTGTTTTGTTTGTTCTGCTGCTGATTCGGATTTGGATTTCCTCCCGCAGGTTTATTATTTTGATTATGTGCTTGTTTTGGTTTTTCAGGTGTCGCAACAGCTGCCGTTTCAGCATTTTGCTTTTTCTTGCGGTTTGGTTTTTTCTTTCTTTTTGGCTGATCGAAACGGGTTAAACTTTCCTGACCCATTGCGTTATTAAAGTCTTTTTCAGGCTCAGAAGTAACTTCGATTGCAAAATCTTCTAAAGAAGAAACTTTATTTTTTTGTTTGTTTTCGGCAATAATTTCTTTTACCTGATCAATTTTTAAAACGTGCCAGTTTGCAAAATTATTCGTGTAGGCAAACCACATTAATCCTTTAAAAATATCTTGTTTTTGGCAGACAGCATCTCCTTTTTCGGTTACCAATTTTGTATCGTAATCCGGAAAATCTTTCAATGCGTCCATGTAAGTATCTAACTCATAGTTCAAACAGCATTTTAGTTTACCACATTGTCCCGCTAATTTCTGCGGATTTAGTGATAATTGCTGATAACGTGCTGCAGATGTATTTACACTTCTAAAATCTGTAAGCCATGTTGAACAGCAAAGTTCTCTTCCGCAAGAACCAATTCCGCCTAAACGAGCCGCTTCCTGACGGAAACCAACTTGTTTCATCTCTACTCTGGTACTGAATTCTTTTGCGAAATCTTTAATTAAAAGTCTAAAATCGACTCTGTCATTTGCCGTGTAGTAAAAAGTTGCTTTTGATCCGTCTCCCTGAAATTCAATATCAGATATTTTCATTTCCAGTTTATGCTGAATTGCTAATTCACGTGCGCGAACTTTCATTGGTTCTTCACGATCACGCGCTACAGACCAAATGTCGATGTCTTTTTGAGATGCTTTTCTGTAAATTTTAGGAACTTCGTTACTCTCCGGATTTACTCCTTTTTTCTTCATTTGAATTTTAACCAATTCGCCTGTCAAAGTAACAATTCCAATATCATGTCCTGGTGAAGCAACAGTTGCTACAATATCACCAATACTTAACGTTAATTTTTCTGAATTTCTAAAGAATTCCTTACGTCCATTTTTAAAACGAACCTCAACACAATCAAAAATCGCCTCTCCATTAGACGGGCTCATGTTAGAAAGCCAGTCAAAAACCGTCAATTTATTGCAGCTATCGGTGCCGCAAGTCCCATTATTTTTACAACCTTTTGGTGCGCCACCATCTGAGGTTGAACAACTTGTACATGCCATAATTATATATGTAGTGCCGCTAAAGCGCAGCTTAAGTTCATAAACGTTTGATCGGTAAAGATAGTATTTTTTTTATTTGGCTATTTATACATTAATTCTAAAGGGGTGTTAAAAGACTAAACAACTGATTATTAAGCGAAAATATTGTAATTGAATTGCCTATAGCACTTTGATTGTTTTGTTTTGAAATATTTAACTTACAATTTTATAAATTTTAAAACGTTATTCTTACTTCAATAAAAATTTAGAAATAACTTTGCACGCTTGTCAAAATTGTATTACGGTTGAGACAAAAAATTATGCAAACCAATATTTAAGATAATGATTGATTATTCAAACATGAAAACATATTTATTATTTATAGCAATGCTTCCTTTCATTAATTTGACAGCTCAAGTTAATGATAATAGAAAGGATACATTGTTTTTTAGCGTAGATAAGTATTACACTGTATCTCCCTCGATTGAATTAAAATTATCAAATGAGAATTACAACAAGAAACTGGCGTTCGAAAAAATGCAGTTTAGACAGACAAATACAGATGGTTATGTTTTTTTTAGCGGTGATTCTGTTGCAGCAAAAAACATTAAACCCAAAAATATAATCTCCATAAAAGATTATATTGAAAACAGAAAGTTTTATCATGACGGAAAATCTAATAAAATTGTGGACAAATGGAAATTAAAAGATTCTTTAACTGATAAATATGTGATTTTTTTTGATGATTGCAATCAACTAATACAGGCTAAAAGTTTAGAATATATCTCTTATTATCCTATACAGAAAGATTCGAAAATTATTGAGAATAAAAGAAAGGATACTCTTTTTTTTAAATTAGATAATAAATACATCTATGAATCTTATCCGGCAGTTAACCCTAAACGGTATTTATTAAAAGACAGCGGGACTTCTAAAAATGGGACTTTTTTCTTTGAAGAATTTGACGAGCAAACCAGGCCCAGATTCAAATCTAAAAAATCACTTGATTTAGAAAACTTTATACATTCAACCCGATTTTATAATGCAGAAAAGCAAATAATAGAAGATCGTAATCTCTCGAACTATTTAAGCAATTATATCATTTTTCTAGACAAAGAGGTCGAAAACAAACATGATTATATTCAGATTAAGCCTTCTGTAACAATAGAATAATTCTGGAGATCAAGCAATTCTAAAGAAGCATCAAGGATTAAAATAAATATTAAAAAACCCATATTTGTAAATAACAAATATGGGTTTTTCATTTTTATATACTATTTTCCTAAGTTTCTTTGACTGTAATAATCTTAACCGGACAGGCTTTTGCTGCCAATTCGCAACTTTCTACAATTGTATGATTAGGAGATTTTAATGTAAAAAAGCCTTTTGCATTTACAGAATGAATCAAAACCGATTTCCCGTCTTTTTTTGACATCTGAAAATGTACCGGATTCATTTCGACACAGTAATTACACCCAATGCATTTATCTCTTTGTAAAGTAACAATAACCATTATGCCTCAACAATTTTATATAATTTGTCCGACATTCTGATTCTAAACGGAAGTTTAAAAGTACAATCGTCACCTTTTGTTGCTTTTTCAGCTTCAAGATCATTTACAAACATTTCGTCGATAATCATTTCCTGAGCACCAGTACTTGGACCTGTAACCAAAATTTTATCTCCAATTTTAATATCGTAAGCTTCAATTTTAAACTGACCAACATTGGCTTTTGGAAAATAATGTGTTCCTTTTCCAACATACACCTTTTTCTGTGTTGCTGCAGATCCCGGAATATTGCTCCATTCGCCTAATTCCTGACCCAGATAATATCCTGACCAGAATCCGCGATTGTAAACGGTTTCTAAAGCCTGCATCCAAACTACGATTTTTTCTTTTGTAAAAGTGCCTTCGTAATACGCATCAATAGCTTCGCGATACGTTTTGATAACTGTTGCCACATATTCCGGCGCGCGTCCGCGTCCTTCAATTTTTAAAACCTGAATTCCCGAATCTATAACCTGATCTAAGAAATCCAGCGTACATAAATCTTTCGGCGACATCATGTATTCGTTATCAAGTTCAATTTCAAAACCGGTTTCCTGATCTATAACAGTATATTTTTTTCGGCAGTTTTGTTTGCATGCTCCACGATTTGCCGATGAATTATGCGAGTGCAGACTCAAATAACATTTTCCTGAAACGGCCATACACAAAGCACCGTGACCAAAAATTTCAATTTCGACTAAATTTCCGTTTGGGCCTTTTATCTGTTCTTTTTCGATTTGAGCTGTAATGTTCCTTACTTGACGCAAGCTTAACTCTCGGCTTAAAACCATAGTATCTGCAAATAAACTGTAAAATTTTATGGTTTCGATATTGGTTACATTCAGCTGTGTTGAAATATGAACTTCCATTCCTATTGATCGCGCCATGGCAATTACAGCCTGGTCAGATGCAATTACGGCCGTAATGTTTGCTTCTTTCGCTTTATTCAATAATGTTTTTACAACTGATAAATCGTGATCGTAAATAATGGTGTTTAAAGTAAGATAGCTTCGAACATTTTTAGCTTCACAGCGATTCGCTATTTCTTTTAAATCATCAATGGTAAAATTAACCGTTGAACGCGCGCGCATGTTGAGTTGTTCTACTCCAAAGTAAATAGAATCTGCACCATTATCTAGTGCAGCCTGAAGTGACTCAAAGCTCCCTGCGGGAGCCATGAGTTCAATTTTGTTAGTAAGTGTCATTTTTATTGTATTTTTTTTGCTAATGGTTGAAACCATTGGCAATGATTATAGCGTGGTATTTTTTATTCTTTTTCAAGATAACCGAACTCAACTTTAGAAGATGTCTCCTCGTTGTCGATATTCATTGTATTCCTGCGATTGAAACCGCAGGCTATGTTTTTCTTTTGCGCATGTTATTTCAATATAGCCCGTGGTTTCAACCACGGGAAACGCATTGTTACGCATTTTATACTCGTTAACAATTGAAATCGTTGGCAATGATTATAGCGTGGTATTATTTATCGTTTTCAAAACAACGGAAAGTTCAACTTTACAAGAAGTATTTTCGTTGTGGATACTCTTTGTGTTCCTGCGGTTGAAACCGCAGGCTATGTTTTTCTTTTGCGTATGTTATTTCAATATAGCCCGTGGTTTCAACCATGGGAAACGTATTGTTACGTATTTTATACTCGTTAACAATTGAAATCGTTGGCAATGATTATAGCGTGGTATTATTTATCGTTTTCAAAACAACGGAAAGTTCAACTTTACAAGACGTATTTTCGTTGTGGATATTCATTGTGTTCCTGCGGTTGAAACCGCAGGCTATGTTTTTCTTTTGCTTATATTATTTCAATATAGCCCGTGGTTTCAACCACGGGAAACGCATTGTTGAGCCAAGTCGTTAAGTCAAGCAATCATTTATCTCCCAACCCATGCAATTTTATAAATTCATCAAATTCATCTTGACCATTTTTCTTAAGATGATGTTGCTTTTGATTTTTAATGTAATTGTAAGCAGCATCTAACTGGGATTCGCTGACAGAGAATGCCGCAAAACCAGTTTGCCAAGCAAATTTTTCAAGGATAAATTCTCCTCTATTCATAAAATGAGAAGAACTTCCTTTAATTTGCTTAACAATATCTGAAACAGTTTTTTGTGGATTTTGTAAAAATAAGACATGCACATGATCTGGCATTCCATTGATGATTCTAACGGGACATCCAAGTTCAGTCAGCTCTTGCCAAATAAAATCATACAATGTTTTCTCAATTGAAAAATCAATTAATTCCTGACGATTTTTGGTTGCCCAAATTGCATGAGTCCATAATTTGGTATAGGATTGTGACATAAATAAATTAGCATAAAATTTATGCTAATTTACTATTTTGTACAACTTATCTGACAAACGAATACGAAAAGGAACCTCAAAAGTAACCTTATCACCAACTTTAGCAGATTGGGTTTCTGCGCCATCAACGATAAATTTATTTAAAACCATTACCTGTTCACCAGTTGTCGGCCCGGAAATTAAGATTTTATCACCGCTGTTTAACTCTTGGTTTTCAATAGTAAATTGTCCCACTTGTGCTTTTACATAATAATGCTCTGCTTTTCCAAGAAGTACTTTTTTTACTTTTACTTTTTGACGAATATCAACTTGTTTTTCGGCTGCCGCCAAAGCTGTATTTGGCAATTCGCCTGAATGTTTGAATTTTAGATTCTCCGATTTACCTTTTCTAAACACTTTGTTTCCAACTTGTTTTCCAGTTCTTAAACGAACCTGATCAACCAAAGGCATATGAATAATTTCTAAACATTCTGTAGAACAGCAGTTTTCCATTGCAGCTTTACAATCATCACATTGAATAAACAATAAATGACAACCGTCATTTTCGCAATTTGTGTGATTGTCGCAAGGTTTTCCGCATTGGTGGCATTGTGAAATAATATCATCTGTAATTCTTTCACCAAGACGATTATCAAATACAAAGTTTTTCCCGATAAATTTGCTTTCTAAACCTTCTTCTTTAAGTTGTTTAGCGTAATTAATGATTCCGCCTTCTAACTGAAATACGTTTTTGAAACCTTGGTGTTTAAAATAAGCACTAGCTTTTTCACAGCGAATTCCTCCAGTACAATACATTACCAGATTTTTATCCTCTTTGTGATCTTTAAGCTGATCATTAATTATGGGTAAACTCTCTCTAAATGTTTCAACATCTGGAGTAATCGCATTTTTAAAATGTCCAACTTCACTTTCGTAGTGATTTCTAAAATCAACCACAATCGTATTTGGATCATCAAGAATCTCGTTGAATTCCTTAGCTTTCAAGTGAACGCCTATATTAGTTACATCAAAAGTATCATCATTCAAACCGTCGGCAACGATTTTGTGACGCACTTTAATAGTCAATTTTAAAAACGAATGGTCATCATGTTCTACAGCTTCATTTAAACGAATGCCTTTCATGAAATCATAAACTTCAAGAGTTGCTCTAAAAGCCTCCAAATTTTCTTCAGGAATACTCATTTGAGCATTAATTCCTTCATTGGCAACATAAATTCGGCCTAAAGCATCAAGTGCGTTCCAAGCTAAAAATAAATCATCACGAAATTTTTTGGGATCTTCAATTTTGGCATACGCATAGAAAGACAACGTAAGACGTTGTTTACCTGCATCATCGATCATGATTGCTCTTTCTTCTGCGCTCAAAGTGTTGTACAGTTGCATGCTATAAACAGTTTTAAGTTAAGAATATATAATCGAATTCTATTTTCTGAGTGAATTCGGGCGCAAAGGTAGGTTTTTCTTTTCGATTTCAAAAAACAATTAACTAACCCTGTTTTAAACCGTATAAGTGATATAAGTTCATTTAATTTTTTGTTTTTGGATGTAGTTTTTACATATTTTATTTTGCAACTTTATTGCGTTAGTAAAAAATAAACACTGCTTATCAATACGTTATGAAAATTTCACTAAATTTATAAGGCACAATTTTAACATTTATGATTATGAATGCTTTAAAACTACCCAAACCACTCTTCCCAATTCTTTTACTTTTAATAATTTTCATCTCTTGTAAAAAAGAAAAACCGAAAGCCCCTCCTCCCATGCAGGCGCCTTTTGTAACCGTCAAGAGTGAGGATGTCCCCATTTACAAAGATTTTGCCGGACAGACTTTTGGAGATTTAGACATTGAATTAATCGCCAGAGTTGACGGAATTCTAACTGGAATTCATTTTAAAGAAGGTCAGCGCGTTAAAAAAGGGCAATTATTATACACCATTGATCCGCTGGAATACGATACAAAAGTGGAACAAGTACGTGGTCAGGTTGCCGCTGCACAAAGTAATTTAGTGAATGCCGAAGAAGAATTAAAACGAATTCGGCCGCTTGCAGATATGAACGCTGTTAGTAAAAGAGAATTAGACGCGGCTGTAGCCAAAGAAAAAGCAGCCCGATCAAACTACACCAGTGTTCAGGCAAGTTTAAAAAATCAGCAGATAGAAAGAAGCTATGCCAATATAAAATCACCAATCGACGGTGTTATTGGTCTTTCGAATGCCCGATTAGGAGATTATATTACCAAAATTGGAAATGAGTCTAAATTAAACACCGTTTCAAAACTAGAAAAAGTCAGAGTTCAGTTTACCGTCAGCGAATCAAATTATCTGCAATATCAAAAACAAGTCAAAGACGGAGAACGAATTACTGATCTTCAACTTATACTTTCTGATGGAAGTACACATCCATACAAAGGAACTCTCAATTTCTCTGACACCAAAATAGACCCAACAACCGGAACCGTAACTATCGAAGCACAATTTCCAAATCCGGAAGGAACTTTACGATCCGGACAATTTGCTAAAGTCCGTGTTTTACTCCGAACCCAAAAAGATGCGATTGTAGTTCCTCAAAAAGCCGTAACCGAAATTCAGGGATTATTCCAGGTTTCTATTATTGACGATAAAAACACCATTCAAACCCGAATGGTTGAAGTTGGACAGAAAATTGGAGTTGATTGGATTATTACTAAAGGTTTAAAACCCAACGAAAAAGTCGCCATTATTGGCAATCAGTTTATTCAGCCTGGATCAACAGTAGTTCCAGTTCCCTACGTAGCCGAGAAAGATAAAAAGCAAATTGCATCATCTCTAAACAACTAGGCTATGGATAATTTCTTTGTAAGACGACCAATCGTTGCAATCGTACTTTCCATATTTATAGTTCTTATTGGAGGACTTTCGATTCTGTCAACGCCCATTGCACAATATCCCGAAATTGCCCCGCCTCTCGTTCAGGTTTCTACGAGTTACCGCGGAGCCAATGCGCTAAATGTGGAGCAAGCCGTTGCAACACCTATCGAACAAAAAGTAAATGGTGTCGAAAATATGCTTTACATGCAGTCGACGAATACTGGAGACGGAAGTATGACGCTTTCGATCACTTTTGATATGGGAACAGATTTGGATAATGCAACAATGTTAACTCAAAACAGAGTTGCCGAAGCGACCAACAAACTCCCAAACGATGTAAAAACAACCGGAGTTACAACCAAAAAGTCATTATCAATGCCTATGCTGATTTTGTCTTTGTATTCTCCTAACAAAACTTTCGATAATAACTTTTTGACCAATTATGCGAGCATTAATCTTGTAGATGCGCTCGCTCGTATTAAAGGTGTTGGAGAAGTTACACTTTACGGAGGAAGTAATTATGCCATGCGAATTTGGGTCAAGCCCGATATTATGGCCAAATACAACTTAACAGTTCCCGATATTATTCGATCTATTCAGGAACAAAATGCCATTGCACCCGGAGGAAAATTTGGCGCTCCGCCAGCAACACAAAACAATGAATTTACGTATAACGTAATGCTGAAAGATCGTTTGGTAAATCCAGAAGATTTCGAAAACATCATTTTAAAATCAAACATCAGCAATCAGCAGGTTCGGTTGAAAGATGTTGGAACAGTAACACTCGGAACCGAAAGTTATGCTTCGGTTGCCAAACTCAATGGAAATCCCGCAGGAACTATCGGAATTAAACAAATGCCGGGTTCGAATGCTCTTGAAGTTGCTGAAAACGTAAAAAATACGATTGAACAACTCAGTAAAAGATTTCCTCAGGATTTAAAATATGCCGTTTCTCTAGATACGACTTTAGCCATTTCTGAAGGAATTAACGAAATCATGCATACTTTAGTGGAAGCCATTATTCTCGTAATTCTGGTAGTTTTTATCTTTCTGCAAAACTGGCGTGCGACCTTAATTCCGCTTTTAACCGTTCCAGTTTCCCTGATTGGGGTATTTATGCTGTTTCCGTTACTCGGATTTTCGATAAATGTACTTTCTCTTTTAGGATTGGTTCTCGCCATTGGGATTGTCGTCGACGATGCCATTGTAGTTGTTGAAGCTGTAATGCACCATATTGAGCAGGGAATGTCACCGAGAGAAGCGACAAACCAAGCCATGCGTGAAGTTTCGGGACCAGTAATTGCGATTGCGATTGTTTTAACTGCCGTATTTATTCCGGTTGCATTAACTCCGGGAATTACCGGAAGATTGTATCAGCAATTTGCTATTACAATTGCTATTTCCGTGATTTTCTCTGCATTAAGTGCTTTAACTTTAAGTCCGGCTTTATGTTCATTATTACTAAAACCTAATCAGGAAGCAAAAGGCTGGCTCGGGAAATTCTTCAAATGGTTTAATGTTAAGTTTGGAAATTTCACCAATAAATACACAGGGTTTTCAGGTTTCTTAATCAAGAAAACAGCCCGAAGTTTAATTTTTATCGGAATTGTAGTTGGAGCCATTATTCTTTTGGGAGGAAAAATTCCGGGCGGGTTCGTTCCCGAAGAAGATCAGGGTTATATGTTTGTCAATATTGAACTTCCCGGAGCTTCTTCTTTGGAAAGAACTAGTAAAGTCATTCAAAAAGTAGAACATATTTTATCTAAAAATCAGGGCGTTGAATATTACACTTCGGTTGCCGGATTCAGTTTAATCAAAAACTCGGTTGCCACCAATAACGGATTTTTCTTCGTGGCCTTAAAAGAATGGAAAGAACGTGAACAAGATGTTTTCCAGATTTTAAAAGAAGTCAATGGAAAAGTAGTTTTCGGAATACCCGAAGCGACGGTTTTTGCTTTTGGGCCTCCGCCGATTACGGGAATTGGGAACGCCGCCGGATTCTCGATGATGCTTCAGGATAAAGAAGGAAACACACCACAATATCTTTTCCAGAATGCCCAAAGGTTTATGGCTGAAGCTAAAAAAAGGCCTGAAATTGGAACGATTCGAACGACCTTCAATCCAAATGTTCCTCAGATTAGTCTGGATATTGATCGAGAAAAAGTTTCAGAACTGAATCTTTCTTTATCCGATGTCAATCTTGCCATTGGTGCCAGTTTGGGAGGACAATATATAAACGAGTTCAATAAATTCGGACGACAGTATATTGTTTTACTTCAGGCAGATCCAAGTTTTACTGTAAATCCCGAAGATATTAATAAAATTTTCGTTCGAAGTCGGGATAACAAAATGATTCCAATTACGAGTATTGCGACCATTCGAAAAGAAAGCGGGCCCGAATTTACAACGCGTTTTAATTTGTATCGTGCCGCAGAAATTGGAGGAACGCCCGCGCCCGGATTTACTTCGGCGGAAGCCATGAAAGCATTGCAAGAAACCGCTGCAAAAGTGTTGCCTGCCGGAATGGGCTACGAATGGGCGAATATGAGTTATCAGGAAAAACAAGCCGAAGGAAAAGGGAATACCGTTTTTATCATGGCGCTGTTTTTCGTGTTTTTAATTCTCGCCGCACAATACGAAAGCTGGAAATTACCTTTCAGCGTTTTACTCGGAACTCCTTTTGCCGTTTTTGGTGCTTTCCTCGGATTGTATCTCTGCAGATTATTAAGTCCCGATTATGTAAATAATGTTTTTGCGCAAATTGGTCTCGTAATGCTGATTGGATTGGCTGCCAAAAATGCCATTTTGATTGTAGAATTTGCCAAAGAAGAATATGAAAAAGGAATGCCGGCAAAAGAAGCCGCATTGTACGCCGCCAAATTACGTTTTCGACCAATTTTAATGACAGCTTTTGCTTTTATTTTGGGAGTTGTTCCGTTGTTAACGGCGAGCGGAGCCGGAGCACAAGCCAGAAAAGTAATGGGTATGACGGTTTTTAGCGGAATGCTTGTCGCTACCATTTTAGGTGTTTGTCTGATTCCGGTGTTATTTGTATTTATTGAAACATTCGGAAAGAAAAAACCGGAGGAAATCGATGAACCTAAAGACGAAGAAAAATGAAAAATCTAAAAATACTTTCAGCGTTATTTTTGATGGTTGTTTTTCCTTACGGATGCATGGTTGGACCAAAATATGTCAAACCCGAACAACCTCAGGCAGATACTTTTCGTTTTGGCGATCAAACCAGAGACACAACAAAATCTGTTACCACCATAAAATGGTCATCGATATTTAACGATGATGTCTTAATTGGTCTGATTGAAAAAGGAATTCAAAACAATTACGATCTTAAAATTGCTTTGGCACGTTTAGAACAAGCAAAAGCTAATCTTGGAATCGCAAAAGCTGATTTATTTCCTGCTTTTCAATATTCCGGTCAGGTAAATAGTGCCGAAACTTTTATGCAGCCTTCATCGGCATTCGCCAATATGTCTTGGGAACTGGATTTCTGGGGTAAATACCGTCATCAGAATAAAGCGTTGCAAAATGAACTTTTAGCAACCGATGAAGCCCGAAAAGTAATTCTGTCAAATATTGTGAGCACTATAGCTATTTCTTATTTTGAATTGCGGGATTTTGATAACCAACTGGAAATTACGACACATACATTAGAAACCAGACAGAAGGCGTACGACATTATTAACGAACGTTTTATAAGCGGTTATGTTGCCGAATTGGATAAAGTACAAATTGAACAGCAGGTTGCAATTGCCGAAGCGAATATTCCGTTAATCAAAAGACAGATTACGGCTCTGGAAAATTCGATTTCGATTTTAGTCGGACAAGTTCCACAGCCAATTCAGCGTGGAAAAACGAATAGTGAATTGTTGATTTTAACGACTTTTCCAACTTCAGTTCCGTCAGCTTTATTAGAAAACAGACCTGATGTAAAACGTCAGGAATATTTATACAAAGCGGCTTATGAGAGAATTGGTGTTGCGCAGGCATTGCGTTATCCGTCATTTAATATTGCTGCCGTTGCAGGTTTTACCAGTATTATGGTTGGAGATTTATTTAACGATGGTTCGTATATGCAGAATGTTGGTGCAGGCGTTACCGGTCCAATTTTTAACTTCGGAAAAAACAAACGCCGCGTTGATGTCAACCGACAAATTGCGGAAGAAGTAAAATTCAATTTCCAGAAAACGTATTTAACTGCAATTGCCGAAGTCGAAAACTCCCTTCAAAATGTGGCTATGTTTAAAGAGGAATGGACAGCCAGAAACCGACAGGTTGTTGCTGCACAAAAAAACTATGATCTTTCAAATGCGAGGTATTACAATGGTTATGTTTCGTATTTAGAAGTTCTGGATGCGCAGCGATCTTTGTTTGAAGCGCAATTAAGTCTTTCCCAATTAACCCAAAAACAATTAAGTTCAATGGTTCAATTATATAAAGCCCTTGGCGGAGGATGGAATTAGTTTTTTTGAGGCTCAAAGGTACTGAGTGGCAAAGGTTCAAAGGTTTTTTTAAGTTGCTAAGATTTGAGACGCTAAGATTCTAAGTTTTTTTCTTTTATATCTAGTTATCATTCCGTAGGAATGTTTCATCGGTAGAAAAAAATAGCGATCGCCCATATTTTCGTTCCGTAGGGACGTTTGATATTATCAGATTATAAAAACGATACCAAAATCAAATGTCTCTACGGAACGTAAAACAATGATAACAATATAATTTTCTACCAACGAGATGTTCCTAGGGAACAAGGAAATATATAAATTTAAAAGAGGGGTGTTTCAAAATTGAAACACCCCTCTTTTAAATCTTTGTACCTATGTACCTTTTCTACTTTGAGCCTAAACCTCAGAATCTTAGCCCCTTAATTAGCAGAATTCGTTAAACGCATCTTGCAAGTTTTCAGCAATCATTTCAGCTGGACGACCTTCGATGTGGTGACGCTCTAACATGTGAACCAATTCTCCGTTTTTGAACAAAGCCATAGATGGCGATGATGGAGGAAAAGGAAACATGTGTTGTCTTGCAGCATCAACCGCTTCTTTGTCAACACCAGCAAAAACTGTAATAAGGTGATCTGGTTTTTTAGCGCCTTCTAAACTCATTTTTGCTCCCGGACGTGCATTTCTTGCAGCGCATCCGCAAACAGAGTTCACAACAACTAAAGTGGTACCTTCAGCTTTGATAGCATTTTCAACAGCTTCGGCACTATGTAAATCTTGAAACCCAGCAGCTGTAAGTTCAGCCTGCATTGGTTTTACCATTTCTTCTGGATACATATTTTTATTCTTTTAAATTTTACTTTTGAACTGCAAAGTTACAAAGTTTACTCGCAACTACTTAATTTGAAGTATAAAGTTTTGTTATAGTTCGATATAAAATTCTAAGCCTTGTATTTCAGAATATTTAAACTGCTGCTTGTTTTACTTTTTTCTCAGGAAATTGATAATTATATTGTTTTAAATGTCTGTTTCTGCCTCGCATTTTACGTTTTGTCGTCAAAACCGTTTCCTTATCCTGTTCAGAAATCTCAATAGTTGAAAGATAATTACTTACAAATCTTTTAAGAACTTCTATATTATCGACTTCTATAGAATATATCGTTTTTTTACCTTCATATTTTATCTCGACCAGATTTGCTTTTTTTAATTCAAGTAAATGTTTTGATATTGTGGATTGTGCCAAAGGAATTAAATCAACTATTTCACCGCAAGTTCTATTATCTTTTCTCCATAAAAGGGTCATAATTTGAATTCTTGTTGGATGCCCGAGTGCCTTGCAAATCTTCCCTATTGCTTCTGTTTCTATATCAAATTTTAAATTCTTTGTAGTTCCCATAATCCTCTTCAATTTTTCAAATACAAAATTAATTGGCAGGTCATCTTTTGAATCGCTTCAAAAAGTCATAAAAACAGAACAATAAGGTATTTTTTATGCGTTCACATCACAGTTCTCAAAGTATGCACTACTTATTACGATAAAAAAATTAGAATAAGATGGCCAGCAGATTTTACAGATTTAGACTATGCACGCTGAGTTTTTATCTTAACTGAATAAAACTCTAAACAATGCCTTTATAAAAGGCAATTTTGGACATTTTAAAATCACTTGAAGGTCTTCAAATAAATTGGTTTCTTCATCTAAGAATTTAAAAATCAATTGGGGATTTCCTTTTTTGAATAAAGAAGAAAAAATAGAACTTCCTAATTCATTATGATGATACAGGATATCTAAAAGCAATAAATCATAAAACCAGAATCGGCTTTTTTTATGAAATGCCTTGATATTGAACGATTCCGGGATTTTTGGAGAACTATTATCACTAAGAAACTTTACTAATTCTGAGGATTTTTTATCTGAATTTTTGAAAGTATAACCCGTACTTGCTTTTGTCCATCCGCCGGCAGTTCCAATGTTTAAAACACGTTTAGTGTTTTTCTTCCAAAATGGATAAGAAGTCATTGGAATACTTCCCTGCTCCTTTTCGATAATTTCAAATTGGTGTGTTCCGAGTTTTTGCAAATAGATTTGAATTTCATTTTCGTATTCTTCCGTAGGAAGCAGTTTCTCCGAAAACAAAGTATATTCAACCAAAGCTTCAGTTTTAGAAGTTGGCAAAACATACATAAATCTTGTATTCCCTTTTTGTTCTACCGAAAAATCCATGAAAATAACTTCTTCAGGATTGAAAACTTCTGATTCTGATTTTACAAACCAACCCACAAAATGCTGCTGTAAAACCGGATATTTCGGTTGACTTTCGGCGAAAGCCTTTGTATAAATACTGTTGAATAAATAATTACAGGTATATCTGTTTTGTTCTGTACCAACAAAAACATGCGTTTCGAGTTCGTTTATGTCGGTTACTTTTTCATTTACAAAAGTAATATTCGGTTGATTTGAAATAACATCGAAAACGAAATTATAAAAATCTAATCCATTGATTTTATTATAGGTATAGGGTTTTAATTGAAGATCTCGTTTAAAGTTTTCATTAGCAAACAAAGCCAAATCCCATTTTTCAGAGATAATCGGATTCCAAATTGAATCTTCCTTTTCCCAAAAACACCAGGTTCTGTCATTTGTTTTCTTCGAATCCTGATCTAAGAGCAAAATTGATTTATCAGAGAATTTTCCAGATAAAACCATTTTATAAACTGTCATTAAAGACGCCAGTCCGGTTCCTGTAAAAATGTAATCGAAGTGTTTAATTTGCGAAGAATTCATTCTCAAAAATAAGAAAATTTATTCTTTCAGTTTTTCTAAAAGAAGGTTAAAATCCTTTGGACTCAAATAATTGCTATACTGCAGTATAATCTCATTTTTCTCATTCAATATGCATAAAACCGGATATACAATTTGCTTATTAATTGTTCCGAGTTGTAAAGCCAGTTCTTGAACACCCACATTATTTCCTGAAGGTTTGTAGTTAAATATCTGATTCTTAAAAGTAATATCTCGCTTTTCTTCGGCATTCAAATCAATGAAGTAGAAATCTGAGTTTAGTTTTTCGGTAATTTCCTGGTTTTTAAATGTCGTTGCTTTCATTCGCTGGCAAAACTGGCACCAATCGGTATGGATGAAAACGATGATTTTTCGTTTTTGAATTTGTTGCAAGCTATCTACTTCTTCAAAAGTGTTGCTTTTTAACTGGCAGAATCCTGTTGAAGTTATTCCGAAGAAGAAGATTAGGAAAAATAGCTTTTTCATTTTGTTGTTTTTTAGCCCACAGATTTTACAGATTATTATGTCTTTTCGTACCATTAAACTGGACTGAAGTCCAGCCCTACAACATAGTTCGTTGCGTTGGAACTTCAAGAGCCATAGGCTCGATTCATATTGTAGAGCTGGACTTCAGTCCAGTTTAATTATGAATTGCATTATTGTCGCCCATAAATTTACCTCAAAGTATATCGCAACCCAAAAAAACCACGAATAGTCTGGTTTTGCCCATAAACATACGTTGTATCAAAAGTTAATCCGTATGGATTATCCGGAGTCCTCAGTACTTTTCCTGCCGCATCGTATTGCACATTTTTATCAAAAGGATCATTCGTTCTCGAAATCAAAAACGGATTATTCTGCTTTGGAGTAAAGTTCAGCAAATTTTTGACACCTCCGTAAAGTTCAAAATTTTTCCAGCCTGTGTATGTAAACTGAATATTCTGAATGCTGTACCAAGGCGAATTCGGATTTCTCGGATCGTATTCATTCAGCAAAGGCAGTTTCATTGGACTGTAAACATTTCCGGTATAATCCAGCAATAAATTCCAAGGTTCTATTTTATAAGATACACTCCATGTTCCTGTGAATTTTTCAGTTAGAAAAGGTCTTTCTGAAATTCCGTCCTGAACATTTTTATTGTCTAAAACCGTTGCTCCCAAAATAAACTTTAAACCATTGGTAAAATTAACATCGACATTTGTGCTGATTCCCTGACTAATAGCATAACCATCAATATTATCATAAATGATTTTATTAGGATCAGTTTCGTAATCTGAAATGATTTTATTGCTGAAACGGGTATAAAAAGCCGTCGTTTCAATTCCTATAAAAGTTCCGTTATTAAGATTTATTTTCTGAATATAATTCAAATTTACGTTTACAGATTGTTCCGGTTTCAAATCATTTTTAATTACAACTTCTCGTGAACCAGTAAGCGCTGCGTGATCTTCGGTAAATAAATTCACAACCCTAAATCCCGTTCCGGCATTTAATCTGAAAATTGTGTTCTCATTTGCTTTAAAGCGATACGCAAATCTGGGTGTAAAAATAGAACCGTGGATAGAGTTATAATCGTAGCGAGCTCCCAGCAAAATCTGGCTTTTTGGCGAAAACGTAATTTCATCCTGAACAAAAATCCCCGGTAACCAGGTACTTTCAGCATCTTTTGTTGCCGGAGTATTGTCGTCATAATACGAATATCGATTTGCAATTCCGGCAAGTAAATCATTACGGCCAATCTTTTTATCCCAAGTCAATTGCAGAAAACCAATTTTTTGATTCGCAATGAATGATGTTGTTCCGTAACGACTGTCCTGATAATGCACGTTTCCAGAGAAGGAAAGCATTAGTTTTTCTTCAAACGGCAATTGATAACTTCCAATTAATTCTGCTCTTTTAGTATAAATGCTTTCACCATAAATTTCGTCTCCTCCTCGGTATTTTTTCTCCCAGCGAACATCGCCGCCCCAGCGATCTTCATACATTCCACGTGCTGCAATCGTAAAAAGACGATTATTATTTCGATGAAAATTCCATTTATTAAAAACCGAAATACGGTCAGAAAGCGTTACATCAGTAAAATTATCATGATCTTTATCAATAACCTGATTATAGCTGAAATAATTAATCCCTAAAAGAGAAGTTGCTTTCTGTCCAACATTAAACTTCATTCCCAAATCAAGATTGTTTTCAAAATAAGTCGTTGTAAAATAATCCGCAGAAAACATTGGAGCATTTGTTGGGTTTTTGGTGATAATATTAATCAAACCTCCAACGGCCTCACTTCCATACAGAGACGAAGCTGGGCCTTTTACTATTTCTATTCGTTCCACCAAAGAATTCGGAATTCCGGATAAACCATAAACTGTCGAAAGACTGCTTACAATTGGCATTCCGTCAATTAAAACCAACGTATACGGACCTTCGAGGCCGTTAATATGAATATCGCCCGTGTTACAAACCCCGCAATTGAGCTGCGGCCGAACGCCGTTTATATTTTGAAGTGCGTCATAAATACTTGGTGTTGGATTTTTTTTGAAGAAAACCGGTGAATAAACCTCAACCGGAACGGCGCTTTCTAAACGTTTCACCGGTTTTAAAGTTCCAGAAACAACTACTTCGTTAAGCTGGTTTTCGTTGTCTTCTAAATCAATATCAAGATTTAGGTTTTGTCCTTTTGTAATTGAAAACCTTTGAGTCACGGGTTTGAATCCTGTCGAAGTTGCCTGGATTTTTCCTTCTTCAATACTAACATTTTCAAAAACATAATAACCTAAACTGTCTGAAACTGTTTTTTGTTTTGTTCCTAATAACTGAATATTCGCGGCTTGTAATTTTTGTCCGTTGCCAGTTATAAAACCAGAGATTTTAGAAGTTTCCTGAGCAAAAGAAAAGTGTAAGTTAAATAATATCAATATCCAAATTGAATTTTTCATCGTGGTAAAATTAATTTTAGACAAAACTAAAAATTAAATTTGACAAATAATCATTTTAAATTTAGAAATTTATAACTTTAGTTATGTCAATATGTTATATTTCTATTTGCTTTAAAATCTAAAGAGAAATAAAACAAGTTCAATAGCGTCCAGCTTTAGCTGGATGAAAATATAAACGAAACCAATAGGCTTTAGCCAAACCGATACGATTTGGCTAAAACCTGTTTCGATTCAAATCTAATTCCCCTAGCTGAAGCTAGGGGCTATTAAACTTTATAAACTTCAAAATCCTCGTCAATAAGATCTTTATTAATTACAGCTCCGGCAAAAGATCCTGTAGAAACCGCAATGGCCACAGATCGCATTTGAGTGGTACAATCTCCGCTCGCATAAATACCGACAATATTTGTTTTTTGCATAAAATCAACTTTTAGCAAACCTTGTTCGTTTATGTCACAACCCAAATCTTGTGGTAATGGACAATGCTGTTCAAATGGTGGTCTTGCATAAATGGCTTTGACTTCAACTTTTTCCTGATTTTTGAAGATAATGTTTTTGACATATCCTTCTTTGTGTTCAAAGGAATCTATTTCTTCTTCAAAAATTTGAACTCCATGTTTCTTAAGTATTTCGGTTTGTTCTAAAGTCAAAGTTGATTTTCCGTTCGTGCATAATCTCAAATCTTTTGTCCAGTTCGAAATCAGTTTGGCAAAATCAAATGCCATTTCGCCATTGGCAATAATAGCTGTTTTTTCATTTTTAACTTCATAACCATGGCAATACGGACAATGTAGAACCGATATTCCCCAACAGTCAGCAAAACCATTAATTTCGGGAAACAGATCTTTAATTCCGGTTGCAAACAGGATTTTCCTTGAATTGAAAGTTTCACCAGATTCTGTTGAAACTTCAAATCCGTTTTCTTTCCCTATCGCTTTTACAGCTAGTCCGTTATAAAAATGAACCGTTTTATAGAGATCCACTTGTAATTTGGCTTTCGCCGAAATCACTGCGGGCTTTTCACCATCTTGTGTAATAAAATTATGCGAATGCGGCGTTTGTCGGTTACAAGGCAAACCGCTGTCAATAATCAAAACCTGACGAAGAGAACGTCCTAAACTCATTGCAGCAGATAATCCGCTGTAGCTTCCGCCAATGATAATCACATCAAAATTCTTCTGTTCCATAACTAATACTTTTAATGATTTTGTTTTTTGTGTAATTTGTAATTAATCAAATGCCCGATGATCATCCCGATTCCGCCAAAATAAATCAGGTCCAGATGAATCTCTAAGAAGATTTCAGTCAAAATACTAATCCAGATTAAACTCATTGAAACAATCAAAATTGACGAAACCAAAAGACTTGATTTTTTCGTAATTTTGAGAATTGCAAATAAGCCTATCGAAGCAAATACTAAATCGATAATTGGATTGTGACTTATGCCCAAAGGAAGGATTGTTAAAAGTGGAAAAATCAAACAATGAACCAGGCAGATCGTCGCGCTCGAAATTCCTAAAATATCGTAAAAGGATGAGGTAGTTTTCTTCATTTCTTGTACATTTGCTTAATGCAATTTTGTTGCAAATATACACATTAAAATCAATTGCAACATTGTTGCGTTAAATTTTTTAATTCAAAATAAAATGAAAGCTACACGTAACACTACAGCAAAGACAGCCGTTTTAGAGGTTTTTGAGAAATCTAAAACAGCACTGTCCCACACCGAAATTCAAAAACAATTGAACGATGTCTGCGATCGCGTTACTATTTATAGAATTTTAGATCGTTTGGTTAACGACGATATTATTCATAAAATTTCGAATCTTGATGGAACAGTAAAATATGCAAAATGCAATCATTCACATCAAAGAGTACACATTCATAATCATGCTCATTTTAGTTGTGAGAACTGCCATGAAATTACTTGTCTCGAAACTGTAAAGCCAAGTTATATTATGCCTCATAATTATAAAGTAAACGAAATAAACTTTACCCTTTCGGGATTATGTCCAAAATGTTTGAATTCTAACATTTAAGTTTTAGACAAGTCTAAAAATATTGTTGAGCGAATATAATTTTTCAATATATTTGGTAAATCAATATATTAGAAATGACTAAATCATTAGAAGAAGTTAACCAATCGGTTGCTACAGAACATAAAAAAACAGGTTTCAGGAAAATATTAGCCTTTTTAGGCCCGGCATATTTAGTAAGCGTTGGTTATATGGATCCCGGAAACTGGGCCACAGATATTGCCGGTGGAAGCCAGTTTGGCTACACTTTAGTCTGGGTTTTATTAATGAGTAACTTAATGGCTTTGCTTTTGCAGAGTTTAAGTGCAAGACTTGGAATTGTAACGCAGCGCGATTTAGCGCAGGCTTCCAGAGAAACCTATTCAAAATACATCAACTACATTTTATACTTTCTCGCCGAAATTGCAATTGCAGCCTGCGATTTAGCCGAAGTTCTGGGAATGGCGATTGGAATTAATCTTTTATTCGGAATTCCACTTTTTGAAGGCGTTTTGATTACCGTTTTAGATACTTTCCTTTTACTCTTCTTAATCAATAAAGGAATTCGTAAAATGGAAGCTTTTATTATTGTTTTGGTCGCCATTATTGGATTTTCTTTCATTTTCGAAATGATCTTTGCAGAACCTGAAGTTCCAAAAATCCTTGCCGGACTTATTCCTTCTATTCCAAATTCAGCTGCTTTATATATCGCAATCGGAATTATTGGAGCAACTGTAATGCCTCACAACCTTTACTTACACTCATCTTTGGTTCAAACCAGAAAATTCGATAGAAGTCCAGCCGGAATCAAACAGGCTTTAAAATACAATTTTATAGATTCGACAATTGCCTTGAATTTGGCTTTTTTTGTAAATGCTGCGATTTTAATTCTTGCTGCCGCAACTTTCCACAAAAATGGAATGTTTGAAGTAGCCGAGATTCAGGATGCGCACACATTTCTGGAACCATTATTAGGAACGAAATGGGCTCCAATATTGTTTGCAGTTGCTTTAATTGCCGCGGGACAAAGCTCAACTGTAACCGGAACACTTGCCGGACAAATTGTGATGGAAGGTTATTTGCACTTGCGTATTCAGCCGTGGGTTCGCCGAATCATAACGCGTTTAATTGCGATTGTGCCTGCTTTAATCGTTATTTGGGTTTATGGTGAAAGTGTAACCGGAAAGCTTTTAATTCTAAGTCAGGTGATTTTGAGTTTACAATTAGGATTCGCGATTATTCCGCTGATTCATTTTGTCAGTGATAAATCAAAAATGAATGGTTTTCATATTTCGAGAACTACTCAGGTTGTTTCCTGGATTATTGCAGCTATTATTGTTTCATTAAATGCAAAGTTGGTTTATGATGAAATTACATCGTGGCTTGCAAGTTCAAGTCATCCAATAATTTTATGGCTTACGGTTGTGCCGCTTGCTTTTGCTTTTTTAGGCTTACTTCTTTACATTGTTTTTAAACCTTTTATTGCTAAAGCCAAATCAAAAACTATAAATCATTCGCCTCATAACCTGAAACTTCATTTTTCTCAAAAGAAAACTCAGGAAGTAAAAAACATCGCTGTTTCTGTGGATTTTTCTCATGCCGATGAAGCTGCACTTAATCATGCTTTCGAATTAGGCGGAATGGATGCAAAATACACTCTTATACATGTTGTCGAAACAGTTGGTGCCTTAATGTATGGAATTCACATTCATGATCACGAAACTACAATTGATGAAAAACTATTATTAGAGTATAAAAAAATGCTTTCAGAAAAAGGATTTAACATTGAAACAGAGCTTGGTTTTGGAAAACCAAACAAAATAATTCCGGAAATCATCAACAGCGGTATTTTCGATATTTTGGTAATGGGAACCCACGGCCACACTGGATTAAAAGATATTCTTTTTGGTACAACGGTAGATAAATTGAGACATAAAATTTCAATACCTTTGCTGATTGTTAAATAAAATAGTTCTTTTTAGAGGGACAAAGGTTCAGAGGTGCAAAGTGACAAAGGTTTTCTCTCAATCTAAAATCTAAAATCAACACTCTAAAATCTAAAACCGAATGACCTTTTCAGAAGAAAATTATCTAAAATCTATATATCACTTAACGGCGGCTTTAGAAACTGAAGTTAGCACGAATGCCATTGCAGAAATCATGGAAACAAAAGCTTCTTCTGTAACGGATATGCTTAAAAAACTGGCTGATAAAGATTTAGTAAATTATAAAAAATACCAAGGTGTTTCGCTAACCGAAAACGGAAAACTGGCTGCTAAAATGATTGTTAGAAAACATCGTTTATGGGAAGTTTTTTTGGTAGAGAAATTAAACTTCAGCTGGGATGAAGTTCACGATATTGCGGAACAGTTAGAACATATCAAATCTGAGCAATTGATTAACCGTTTGGATGATTTTCTTGGAAATCCTACAGAAGACCCGCATGGCGACCCGATTCCGGATGCTAATGGCCGAATTATTAAAATTGAGAAACAACTGCTTTCTGAATTATCAGAAAATCAAACCGGAGTTTGTGTCGGCGTAAAAGATACTTCTTCAGAGTTCTTAAAATATCTGGATAAACAAGGAATCGCTTTGGGTTCTAAAATTGAATTTCTTTCTAAAGAATCCTTCGATTTATCGGTAAAAATTAAGGTTGATGGGAAGGAATTGTCTATTTCTAATAAAATTGCTTCTAACTTGTTTGTGAAGCTGGTTTAGCGAGTTATTTCACAGAGATTCGCGAAGAAGTTTCGCAGAGATACACTAAGATTTTATCTTTTGTCAGGCTGAGCGAAGTCGAAGCCCGCAAAGTGATTCAGTAAACGAGGCTTCGACTTCGCTCAGCCTGACAACTCAGATATCTATTTCTAAAAATTATTATTTAAACAATTCCCTTTTCAACCATTTCCAGCATAACCGGCGATGCATTTTTAAATGTCGGTGGCTGCTCGATAATACTTCCTGCATTCTTTTTGTTTACTTTGAAAGTAACATCGTTATCTGTAGTAAATAAAAGTGCAGTTAGAAACGGTTTTTTGATATAAGAACCTAAAACCAATAAAGCCTCATCTAAAGTGTGAATGCTTTCGATTTCTTCTGTTTTATAGCGAGTAGTTAATGAAATCGAGAAAGTATTGTCTTCATTTAAAACCAATCTGAAATAAATATTTTTGATTTCGGTATCGCCCATAGTTTTAGCCAAAGTCAGTTTTGCGAAAGTTCCAGCTTGAATACTTTCTTTAACTCGTTCACAAAAAAGGGCAAATATTGGTTCGTACATTTTTTTTAAGTTGCTAAGGTTCTGAGATCCTGAGATTCTAAGTTTTTATAATCTTGTCTATTATTTTGCGCAAAGATTTAGCAAAGTTACACAAAGATTATATAAATTTTCTTTGTGTCCCGATAGCTATCGGGACTGTGCTATCTCTGCGCAACTTTGTGGAATAACTTATTTTCCTGTAAATTCAGCTTTACGTTTTTCTAAAAATGCTGAAGTTCCTTCTTTAAAATCCTCCGTTCCAAAACATTTTCCGAACGATTTTATTTCAGTATCGAATCCGTTTTTGCCATCTTCAAAATTAGCATTGATTGCTTTAATTGCTTTTGCAATCGCAAACGGAGCGTTTTTAATGATTTTTTGAGCAATTACGTTTGTAAACGATAAAAGTTCTTCCTGCGGCACTACGTGATTTACTAAACCGTATTGTTTTGCTTCTTCTGCAGAAATCATCGCTGCGGTCATAATCATTTCCATTGCACGGCCTTTCCCCACTAATTGTGGCAAACGCTGTGTTCCACCGTAGCCCGGAATCAATCCTAAAGTTACTTCTGGCAATCCCATTTTTGCATTGTCTGAAGCTATTCTAAAATGACACGCCATTGCCAGTTCTAATCCTCCGCCTAAAGCAAAACCATTAACAGCTGCAATAACTGGCTTTTTAAGGTTTTCGATATAATCGAATAATAATTCCTGACCTTCGGCTGCTAATTGTGCGCCTTCAACAACTGTATAGTTTGCAAATTCTGAAATATCTGCTCCGGCTACAAAAGCTTTTTCTCCGCTTCCGGTTAAAATAATAACGCGAACATCGTCACTTTTCCCTAATAGCTTAATGGCATTGCTCAAATCGCTAATTGTCGATTTGTTTAAAGCATTCAGTTTTGTAGGTCTGTTTATAGTGATTGTGGCAACTTTTTCCTCAATAGAAATTAATATATTTTCGTAGTTCATGACGATGAATTTAAGAGTTTGTAATAGGTAAAGAAACCCTAAATGTGGTTCCTTTTCCGTAAGTTGATTCAAAGGTAATTGTTCCTTTGTAATTTTCTATAATGTTTTTGATAATTCCGAGTCCGAGTCCCATACCACTGGTTTTGGTAGTAAATTTTGGTTCGAAGATTCGGCCGATATCTTGTTTCTGGATTCCGATTCCGTTGTCTTTTACGGCAATTTCAACATTGTTATTTCGCCTTTTTACGGTAACCACAATTGATTTTTGAAACTGACTTTCCGGAATTGCCTGTGTCGCATTTTTAACCAAATTGGTAATAACACGAATCAATTGCGTACGATCCATTTTCGAAATAATTTCTTCTTCATCGCTTTCAAAAGAAATATATTCTTCGTTGAAAATATCCAAAGCCAATTCCACAACCTCAACAACATTCAAGGTTTCATTTTGCTGTGCCGGCATAGAAGCAAAGTTTGAAAATGCCGAAGCCACCGCCGTCATGGTATCAATCTGCTGAATTAAGGTTTCAGAGTAATCATTCATTTTCTGCTTTACATCAGGATCATTGGGATCAAACTTTCTTTGGAAACTCTGCACCGTTAATCGCATTGGCGTAAGCGGATTTTTAATTTCGTGTGCAACTTGTTTCGCCATTTCGCGCCAAGCTTCCTCACGTTCGCTTTGCGCTAATTTAATCGCACTGGTTTCCAGTTTGTCAACCATTCCGTTATACGCTTTTATCAGAAAGTTGACTTCTTTGCTGTTGGCTTCTAAAACAATTTTTTCGTTTTTCTGATCCAAATTGGTTTCTTCCAAACGATCTGAAATCGTTTTTAATGATTTTGTGATATAGGTCGAAAGGAAATACGCCAAGGCAAAAGCTACAATCAACATAAAAGAATAAACCTGACTTAAGCGAATCAGGAAAGTATTCAATTCATTATCGTAATAACCGTCGTCTTCTAAATACGGAAGATTCAGGATTCCGAGTGGTTTGAATTTTTCGTCTTTTATTAAACTGTATGATGATCTGTTTTTGACTCCGTCGATAGTTTTAATGTCTACAAAACGTTTTTCGATGGAAGAACGAACCAGTTTTAAAATATATTCCGGAATTGGCGGCGCAATTTTATCAACGGCGAAAGATTCTTTAGAAGATTTCAACAGTTTCCCATCAAGGCTGTAAATGTTAATTTCAATTTTGTGAATCTGTGCTAATTCGTGAATTTTATCTTTAAAGATTAAATCTAAGTTTTGAGTTTTAAGCGGATAAGTCGTTGTAGAAAGCACATAATTGATGTGTTCTTTTACCGCATTTTCTTTTCGTTCTAGTCTTTCCTGGTGATATTCTTTGGCTTCGGTTTTAAACTGAATAATCGAAATCGAAGCTAATAAAAAAGATGCCACAACAATCAATACAATCATCGACAGGAAAATCCTGGTACGAAGTGAGAGCATTGTCATTTTAATGTTTAGCATAAATTTTAGTTTACAGTCGCAGTCGCAGTTTTCAGTGTCAGAGTGGAAACTATGACTGAATACTATTTTTGCCACGAATTTCACGAATTTACACTAATTATTTTTTTTGCCACAGATTAAAAGGATTTAAATGATTTTTTTTAATCCTCTATAATCCTTTTAATCTGTGGCAAAAAATTACAAAAAGAAATTCGGGAAAATTCGTGTAATTAGTGGCAAACTCTTTTTATTTTTTTTCTCGAATTCGTTTGTAAAAACGAAATCCCAGCATTATTAAAACCGAGAATAAAATAATCCCGATTACGCCGAAAATCCAGTTGATGGCACTTTTTAAAACTACTAAAAAGACAACGGCAAATAAAATAATCGTTGCGCCTTCATTCCATAAACGCATAAAATTATTGGAATATTTTACCTCATCGTTTTGTAATTGTTTGAAAATCTGGTGGCATTTTCCGTGATATAAATATAGAAGGAAAACGAAACATAATTTTACATGCATCCAAGGTTGTGTGAGCCAAATGTGTCCAGCATCTGTAAAAAACAGCATCCAAAAAGCAAAAATACTCGCCAAAACCGCCGACGGCCATGTAATAATGTACCACAAACGGTAGGCCATTATTTTGTATTGCGCCTGCAGAATTTCTTTTTCCGGAGATGGTTTTTCATTTGCTTCGATTTGGTAAACAAACAAACGCACAATATAAAACAAACCTGCAAACCAGGTTATCACAAATATAAGATGCAGTGATTTTAAGTAATTATAGTATTCCATTATTATTTGTTTAAAGTTTCAGGTTTAAAGTTTCAAGTTATCAACTTTGAGAAAAACTTTAAACTTTAAACGTGAAACAATATTATTGAGCCCAATCATTAATCCAGTTACTCACAGTTTGGCACCATTCATCATCATCATTTAAACATGGAATTGCAAGAAACTCTTCACCTCCATTTTTCTCAAAATCTTCTTTGGCGCGCATGGCGATTTCTTCTAAAGTTTCTAAACAATCTGAAACGAAAGCTGGTGTTACAACTGCTAATTTTTTGATTCCTTTTGCTGGCATGTTATCAATTTCAACATCAGTATAAGGTTCTAACCATTTGTCTCCCGCTAAACGCGATTGAAATGTTAGACTATATTTATCTGCGGGAAGTCCTAATAACTTAACGACCTGTCTTGTTGTTTCGTAACATTGATGACGATAACAGAAATCATGCGCCGGAGATGGCGTGTTGCAGCAAGAACCGTCAATTTTACAATGTGATTTTGTAATATCGGTTTTGCGAATGTGACGCTCAGGAATTCCATGATAAGAAAACAATAAGTGATCATATTCAAAACCAACTAAATGTTTTTGAATCGAATCTGCTAAATTCTTGATGTAATCCGGTTTATTGTAAAATGCCGGAACATCTGTAAAAGTCATGTGGGGGAATTTCTTTTTACGAATTTCTTCAGCTTTTACCAAAATAGTCAAAGTCGAAGCCATTGCATATTGTGGATATAAAGGAAAAAGCATTACATCTGTAACTCCTTTATCGCTTAATTCCTGAAGTCCTTTTTCGATGGTCATACTTCCGTAACGCATTGCCAGAGAAACTGGAACGTTTACAAGAGGCTGCACTTTTTTCTGCATTCTTTCTGAAAGCACAACTAATGGAGAACCTTCTTCCCACCAAATTTTCGCGTAAGCATGCGCTGATTCTTCTGGTCTTTTTCTTAAAATAATACCGCGAACTAATAATGCTCTCAATAAATACGGAACGTCGATCACGTATTTATCCATTAAAAATTCATCTAAATAAGGTTTTACGTCTTTTGTTGTTGGACTATCGGGAGATCCTAGATTTACTAATAATACGCCTTTCATTATTTTTTTGCTTTAGGCTTTAAGCATTAGGCTTTAAGCTTTTATTTGTTTTTAAAAATTTCGTCAAAAGTAGAACTTGCTTCTTTTTGTAAATATGATAATTATTACTTTTTATTTATTGTTGAATATCGAAAATCAATTTGTTGGTGTAATGGCACACCGATTTAACGGGTTTAACAGATTTTCGCAGATCATTAATTCGTGTTGATTCGTGAAATTCGTGGCAAAAACTTAAACATTCGCATTAATCGACATTAAATATTTTTTAGGAGTCGTGGCAAACTTTTTCTTGAATGCTGCTATAAAGTGACTTCCGGTGCTGTAGCCAATTTTAAGTCCAACTTCGTTTACATTATAAGAACCGCTGTCTAAAAGTTTTCTGGCGAAATCCATTTTATAATCGAAAAGGAAACCGTAAACTGTATCGCCGTAAATTTGTTTAAAACCCATTTTTAGTTTCTTCAAATTTAAACCAATTTCATCTGCCAGTTCTTGCAATCCAGGAGGTTCAGCCATATTGGCGATAATGATTTCTTTAGCTTTTCTGATTTTTAGAACATTATCTTCATCAATCAAAAACGGACATTGTTCTGCATTTGGATCTTCGGTTCGGTTAAAATACAAACTCAATAATTCGTATCCTTTTCCTTTATAGTAAAGGTTTTTTATGGACGGATGAAGGTTGTAATGAAACAGCTGACTTAATACAATAGCCATTGAGGGACTAATATTTCCTTCGTTATAATACTTTTTGTCCTTATTATCAGGACTTAAAAAAGTAATATAATCTGCTTCTGCAGAAAACAACGCATGAAATTTTTTGATGGAAACAATTACGGAAATCACCCACGAGTTAGGTGCCAATCCTAAATTAAGAGGCAATTCTTTCTGCGGGTTGTATAAAAGCAGCGATTTTTCTTCTTTCAGTTCTAAAGCATAATTGCCCTGATTGAACAAAAATTTAGCATTACCTTTTATCCCGAAGTGAAACTGTATCAGACCTGTACCTATTTCGTGCTGTGCATAAAAAGGCTCCGGACCATCGTTTTGAAAACGGATCAGCGTAAAGTCGTCTTCAATTTTTATAACTTCTTGAGAACTCATAGCGATATTTTTTTGAAACTAAAATCAAAAGAAAAGCAAAATGTTATTTAGAATGACTCTAAACAAATTATTTCAAACAAGTTGATTTTACTACAAAAGTACTTCTTTTTGAATAAAATGAGACGTTTAGAATCAAAAAAACATGCAGCGATACAAAAAGTACTTTCAGCGTTACTTTTATAAACAGTATAGTAATAATTTTGTTGCACTTTATGAAAGTGAATTTATGGAAAACAATAATGTACCGAAACACCTTTATTTTTATTCAGTTGGTCTGAGTTATAAAAAAGCTGATGCAGAGGTGAGAGGTCAATTTAGTTTGGATGCCGTTGCGAAGACTCGCTTATTGGAACAAGCTAAAAACGATGGAATAGAAAGTTTACTAGTTACTTCAACCTGTAACAGAACCGAGATCTACGGTTTTGCAGAACATCCATTTCAATTAATCAAACTTATCTGCGACAACAGCAATGGTTCTGTTGATGCGTTTCAAAAAGTAGGTTTCGTTTACAAAAATCAAGAAGCAATTAATCATTTATTTCGCGTAGGAACTGGTTTAGACAGTCAGATTCTGGGGGATTTCGAAATTATATCTCAAATTAAAACCAGTTTTGCTCATTCAAAATCAATGGGATTGGCCAATACTTTTATGGAAAGATTGGTGAATGCAGTAATTCAGGCGAGCAAAAGAATTAAAAATGAAACGGAAATCAGCTCTGGCGCTACTTCGGTTTCTTTTGCATCGGTACAATACATTCTTAAAAATGTTGAAGATATCAGTAAAAAAAACATTTTACTTTTTGGAACTGGAAAAATCGGTAGAAATACTTGTGAGAATTTAGTAAAACATACTAAAAACGAACACATTACTTTAATCAACAGAACTAAAGATAAAGCTGAGAAACTGGCTGGAAAACTAAATCTGATTGTTAAAGATTATTCTGAATTACATTTAGAACTTCAAAATGCCGATGTTGTAGTTGTAGCAACCGGCGCGCAAAACCCAACGGTTGACAAAGCTATTTTAAATCTTAAAAAACCTTTGTTGATTCTGGATTTGTCGATTCCGAAAAATGTTCATGAAAATGTAGAAGAAATAGAAGGTGTAACTTTAATTCACATGGATTATTTGTCTCAGTTGACAGATGAAACTTTGGAAAACAGAAAATTACACATTCCGGCAGCAGAAGCAATTATCGAAGAAATCAAAGAGGAATTCGTTATCTGGATGAAAGGGCGAAAATTTGCGCCAACGATTAATGCTTTAAAAGAAAAACTAAACGCGATTAAAGTTTCGGAATTAGATTTTCAAAGTAAAAAAATCGCTGATTTTAATGAAGCCCAAGCGGAAATCATCAGCAACAGAATCATTCAAAAAATTACTACTCATTTCGCAAATCATTTAAAAGACGACGATACCATGGTTGATGAAAGCATCGAATGGATCGAGAAAGTCTTCAAAATAAAAGCATCTTAAATTTAATTTTACCATTAAGGTAATTAAGATTAAATGCAGAAATAGAAACCATTAAATTTTTAAGATAGATTAAGCTTTGCGTATGTACAAAGCAAAACTTAACTTTCTTAATATATTAGGTCAAAAATAAAAAAGTTCTATGACAAAAAAAGAGGTTACTCAATTAGCTTATGAAATTACAGGTTTTGCTATAAAAGTGCATAAAGCTTTGGGACCTGGACTTTTAGAAAGCATTTATGAACAATGCCTCAAATACGAATTAGAACAAAACGGATATGATGTTAAACAACAATTAGTTGTTAAAATAGATTATTACGACCTTGAATTAGAGTCTGATTTAAGAATTGATTTACTTGTAAATGATTGTGTTGTTGTAGAATTAAAAGCAATAGAAAATTTATTGCCCATTCACGAAGCACAATTATTAACATACATGAAATTATTACAAAGACCTCAAGGACTATTGATAAATTTCAACACAACAAACATTACAAAATCAATGAAACCACTTGTGAATGATCATTTCGCAAGACTAATGGATTAAATAAATTTGAACCATTAAGATATTAAAAAAGTTAAGTTTAATGTTCTTTGACAAAGAAAGGCTTAATTACCTTAATATCTTAATGGTAAAAAAATAAAAAATGGCTGAAAAAACAATCAGAATTGGAACGCGCGATAGCGAATTAGCACTTTGGCAGGCACATACTGTCGAGAAAAAACTAAATGATTTAGGTTATAAAACTTCGATTGTTGCTGTTAAATCTCAAGGTGATATTATTTTGGACAAACCGCTTTACGAACTCGGTATTACCGGAATTTTTACTAAAACGCTGGACATTGCCATGATCAATGGTGATATTGATATTGCGGTGCATTCCATGAAAGATGTTCCAACGGCTTTGCCAAAAGGAATTGTTCAGGCGGCAGTTTTACCAAGAGCAAATGTTCTGGATATTTTGGTTCATAAAGGAAATCCTGATTTTGATAATAAACAAAGTACTATTGCAACTGGAAGTTTACGTCGTCAGGCGCAATGGTTTAACAAATACCCAAATCATACTGTAGTTGATTTACGTGGAAACGTGAATACGCGCATGCAAAAACTAAAAGACAATGATTGGGACGGAGCTGTTTTTGCTGCTGCAGGTTTAGAGCGAATTAACTTAAAACCAGAAAACTACATTAATTTAGACTGGATGATTCCTGCGCCGGCACAAGGAGCAATGCTTGTTGTAGCAATGGAAAATGACAATTATACGCTTGATGCGCTTTCGCAGTTAAATGATATTGAAACTGAAATCTGCACTTATATCGAACGTCAGTTTTTAAGAACGCTGGAAGGCGGATGCACGGCGCCAATTGGAGCTTTGGTAACTTATAATGAAGACGAAGATACTTTGCATTTTCAAGGCGTTTTACTTTCTATTGATGGAAAACAAAAATTGGAAATCAATAAAACTGTTGATATATCAGAATGGAAAAAGTTAGGTTTTCACTCTGCGCAGGAGATTTTAAACAATGGCGGAACAGAATTAATGCAGAAGATTAAAGAATCCCTGAAAAAATAATGGCAAAATCAACTCAGATATTATCTACGAAAATATTATCTCCTCTTCAAAAACAAGAGTTGACAAAAGCTGGCATCGAAGTAATCGAAGCCGATTTCATTAAAACCGAAAACAAACCTTTCGAACTTAAAAACCTCAACGAAAGTCTGATTTTTACAAGCCAAAATGCCGTTCACAGCGTTTTATCAAATCCAAAATCAGAAGAACTTAAAAGTAAAAACGTGTATTGCGTTGGCTTAAAAACAAAAATCCTTTTATCTGAAAATGGATTTAATGTTGTGGCTTATACGGGTTATGCTTCAGATTTAGCAGAAATTATCACTTTAATTTATCGTAATGAAAGCTATACTTTTTTCAGCGGAAACCTGAGAAGAGATACTTTGCCAAGCGCTTTAAAAGAAGCCGGAATAAAACTGAACGAAATTCAGGTTTACGAAACTTCATTACAGCCTCAAAAAATAAAATCTCCAGTTGACGCTATCTTATTTTTTAGTCCGTCTGGTGTTGAGAGTTATTTAAAGGATAATTCAATTAAAAAAGAAACTTGTTTCTGTATCGGAGAAACCACCGCAGAAGCTTTACATAAAATTACAAAAAACATCATCATTGCAGATCAGCCAACGGTTGAAGACGTAATTGAAGATGTTTTATCTGAATATAAGTAACAAACGAGATTTCCTGCAAGGTTTCCAAAACCTTGTAGGTATATATTAATCAACAACAATACCTACAAGGTTTTGGAAACCTTGCAGGATAAACAAATAAGAGATGTTAAAAAACGACCTATTTTTAAAAGCATTAAAAGGAGAAACTGTTCAACGTCCGCCAGTATGGATGATGCGTCAAGCCGGAAGATATTTACCGGAATTTATCGAATTACGTGATAAATACGATTTTTTCACACGTTGTCAGACTCCGGAATTAGCTGCAGAAATTACAGTTCAGCCAATTCGCAGAATTGCTCCGGATGCTGCTATTTTATTCTCGGATATTTTAGTTGTGCCACAGGCAATGGGAATCGAAGTTTTAATGAAAGAAAATATTGGTCCGTTTGTTCCAAATCCGATTCGTTCTATGGCAGATGTTCATAGAGTTTATGTTCCGGATATTCAGGAAAGTCTTGGTTATGTAATGGATGCCATTAAATTGACTAAAGAAATGCTGAATGACGAAGTGCCTTTAATTGGTTTCGCCGGTTCGCCTTGGACAATTTTATGTTATGCTGTTGAAGGAAGAGGTTCTAAAAGTTTTGACATGGCAAAAGGATTCTGTTTTTCAAATCCGGCTGCAGCACATACTTTATTACAAAAAATTACAGACACCACGATTTTATACTTAAAAGAAAAAGTAAAAGCTGGAGTTAATGCCGTTCAGATTTTTGATTCTTGGGGAGGAATGCTTTCTCCAGTTGATTATCAGGAATTTTCATGGAAATATATTAACCAAATCGTTGAAGCTTTAGCAGATGTTGCACCGGTTATTGTTTTCGGAAAAGGATGCTGGTTCGCTCTTGGCGAAATGGGTAAAAGCCGTGCTTCTGCTCTTGGTGTAGACTGGACTTGTTCGGCTAGAAATGCTCGTTATTTGTCTGGTGGAAATATCACTTTACAAGGAAATTTTGATCCTTCAAGATTGCTATCTCCAATTCCGACAATTAAAAAAATGGTTCATGAAATGATTGATGAGTTTGGAAAAGATAAATATATCGTAAATTTAGGTCACGGAATTTTACCAAATATCCCTGTAGATCACGCAAAAGCGTTTATTGACGCGGTTAAGGAATACGGGCAATAGTTTTTAGTCACAATTGGCTTTCCTGCAAGGTTTTCAAAACCTTGTAGGTATAAAATAAGAAACTATTGAAATAAGAAAGAACACCTACAAGGTTTTGAAAACCTTGCAGGAGATGAAAATGAGAAAGAATGAAATTGGAAGTTCTGGAAAAAGATCGTTATTATCATATTTATAATCGTGGCATTAACAGAGATAACATTTTTGAAAATGATGCTAACAAACTTTATTTTTTAAAGCAATTAGCAAAATATTCTGGAGATAAAATATCGATTTTCGCTTATTGTTTGATGAATAATCATTTTCACTTGGTAATTCGCCTCAATGCTGAAGAAAAAGAGGTAACTCAGGCTTTTTCAAATTTATTCAATTCTTATGCTAAAGCTTTTAATAAACAAACTCAAAGAACAGGAAGTTTATTCGAAAAGCATTTTAAAAGAATAATACTAAAAGACGAAAATTATCTAAAACAGCTGATTATTTATGTTCATTTAAATCCGAAACATCATTTTGATTTAGATTTTAAAGATTTCAAATTTTCATCATATCAGGCTTTCTTATCTGATAAGGAAACAAAAATAGAGCGAGACGAAGTTTTAACCTTATTTGGTGATTTAGAAAATTTCATTTTTTGCCATAATCAAAAGAATAATCTTTTAAATGAAACTTATACTTTTGAATGATTTAGGTCTGTCCTGTAAGGTTTCCAAAACCTTGTAGGTCTATTTAGATAATTTTTACATATCATATATCCAATTAATACCTACAAGGTTTTGGAAACCTTGCAGGAAACGTACAAATAATGCTAAACAAAGGTTTAAGAGACGAAGAAAGTATCAGAATTGACAATGTCCTAAAAACATTGCGTTCTCTAGACTTTGTGCCTAAAACTGTAAATGATACCGAAAAATTCGAAGTTGAAAATCAGTTAAAAGAATTTGGACTAAACCTTCAAACTTTAGTTGATTATAAAAATGAAGAACTGATAACCTTATTAATTCGCTGTCATTTAGATTTTAATCAATTAGAACAATTTGCTGATTTTTTAATTGATTTTTCGAAAGTTGAAAATTATGATTTTAAAGGTAAAGCTTTGGCTCTTTATCAATATATTCAACAGGAAAGCAAGGTTTTTTCTTTTGGAATAAATGCTAAAATTGCTTTTCTAAAAAACAAATAAAGATGAGTTTTACAGATTGGAAAACAGACCGAATTGAAAACATTCTTCCTGAAGAGTTCTATAAACTAATTGACAAGAATAAAAATCACATTGGACAAACTTTTCCTGTAACTCTGGCTAATTCTGATTCTCTTGAAAAAACACAGGATTTTATATCTGTCAGCTTGGATAAAGAGAAAAATAATGAGGGATACTATTTCTATGCGCGAGATATAAAAACTAATAATCTTATTGGGTATTTATGTATAAAGAGTATTGATCTTCGTATTTCGAAATGTGACCTGGGCTATTTTATTGACGAAGATTTTCAAGGAAAAGGAATTACATCCAAAATGGTTTCTGATGCATTAGACTTTTGTTTTAATAAATTGGAAATGAATAAAGTTTTTATCTGTACTTCTGAAATCAATCTGGCAAGTCAGCGAATCGCATTAAAACATAATTTTAAACAAGAAGGAATTTTAAGGGACGAATTTAGAAACGGGAATGGCGAATTGCAAAATTCTGTTTATTTCGGATTACTTAAAGCAGAATATAATATTCATGAAAAATAAATTTAGAAAAGGTAAGGATGTCTTCTTTTGAAAAATTTTTAACGAACATACTTGATTTTAAATTTGAGAAATTGAACCCAATATATCAAGGTTTTTTTGTGATGTGCTTTTTTGCAATATTTGTTAGCACTTGCTCCTATTTTTCAAACGATGCTAAAATGAGTAAAGACGCATATAGACATATGTTTAATGAAAATTTTTCCGGATTAATTGTAAAAAAATATAAAGATAAACGTAATCATATGTCTCCTACTTTTAAACTGAAGGATTCAAGCCAAGTATTTGGTTATTCTATTATTTGGGAAAAAGCTGAAATAGGAGATTCATTATTTAAAAAAGCAAATTCAAGATTTGTAAAGATTTTAAAAAAAGATACTACAATAGTACTTGATATGAATGTTGCATTCAAATATCATGACACTTTACAAGAAAATGAAAAATAAAATCATGAAAGATAAATTTTACGCATACATACAAAAATTACAAGATCAAATCTGCGCCGGATTAGAAGCTGTTGACGGAACTGCAAAATTCCGTGAAGATCTTTGGAAACGTCCTGAAGGCGGCGGCGGAAGAACACGCGTTATTGAAAACGGTGCCGTTTTTGAAAAAGGCGGTGTCAACATTTCTGCTGTTCACGGAAAACTTCCTGAAACCATGCAAAAGATGTTTGGCGTAGGCGAAGCCGATTTTTTTGCCTGCGGATTAAGTTTGGTTATTCATCCCCAAAACCCGATGACGCCAACGGTGCATGCTAATTGGCGTTATTTTGAAATGTACGATGAATCTGGAAATGTAATTGAACAATGGTTTGGCGGCGGACAAGATTTAACGCCTTATTATTTGTTTGAAGAAGATGCAAAACACTTTCATCAAACTTGTAAAACGGCTTGCGACAAACACAATGCGGAGTTTTATCCGAAATATAAAAAACAATGCGATTCGTATTTCTGGAATGCACACCGAAATGAAGCGCGCGGAATTGGCGGTTTATTCTTTGATTATTGCAAAGCAAATGAATCAATGTCAATGGAAAATTGGTACAACTTTGTAACCGAAGTCGGCAATAGTTTCCTTGAAGCTTATGTGCCAATTGTAGAAAGAAGAAAAAATTTAGAATATACTCCAGAAAACAAAACCTGGCAGGAAATACGCCGAGGCCGTTATGTGGAGTTTAATTTGGTTCATGACAAAGGAACTTTATTCGGTTTAAAAACAAATGGGCGAATTGAAAGTATTCTGATGAGTCTTCCTCCGCATGTACAATGGGTTTATGATCATCATGCAGAACCCGGAAGTGAAGAAGAAAAATTAGTAAATGTTTTAGAAAATCAGCGAGAATGGATCTAAAAATGATTTATATAACGTTTTTTGTCAGCATTTTTGGGTGCTTTGCTCAGAATGATTCGCTGCGAAATCCGTATTTTAAATCATATAATGATAAAATTACCACCAGTATTTATTATTTAGATACTTCTAATAGTTTTCAAATTGCTTCAGATGCTCAGGAGCCTAAAACCTATCTTAATCTTATTCCGAATCGGAGAGAGCAGATTGGTTTTAATTTAAATTACAAGATCATTGATATTTCGGTTGGTTTTGCGCCCAAATTTCTTTCTGGCAATAAAGGCGATTCTCATTCCAAGCATTTTAATTTTAACACCCGTTTTTACTATAAAAAATGGATGCAGTCGTTTACTTTTATCAATCAAAAAGGATTTTATGTTAGTGATGATAATGTAACGGCACAACTGCCAAGAATGCGTACTACGAAAATTGGCGGGACGACATCTTATGTTTTTAATGATAAGTTCTCTTTTAAAACATTAATAAGCCAAAATGAATGGCAAACTAAAAGTTCCGGAAGTTTTATCCCCACTTTCTCCTTTTATTACACCAACATAGACTTAAATGCTCCCGACACAACGCCGGGTGACATTTATGTCTTTACACTGGCACCATCCTATTTTTATAATTTTGTAATTAGTGATCGTATTTTAATTGGGGCAGGAATTGCTTTGGGGGCGGGAATTAATGATGTTGACGGAGATACCTCAGCTTTATATCAGGCAGATTTAAATTTAAAACTGGCTTATAATAATGACCGTTTCTTTGGTTATGCAACCCTTAATTCGGTAAGTTTTTCTCAGGATGATAAAGTCGATCCGCGACTGAACGATAATATTGCCACTTTAAAACTTTCTTTGGGTTATCGATTTGATCCTCCAAAAGAAGTGAAAAAGGTTTATGATAAAGTAAATGATAAAATAGGTTTGTAATGTTTAATCTAAATAACAAATTATGGAAAAGGTAAACGTAGAACAGTTAAACCGCATGAATTCCGGAAAGGGATTTATTGCAGCACTAGATCAAAGCGGCGGCAGCACACCAAAGGCATTATCGCAATATGGTGTTGAAGAAAGCAGTTACACAAATGATGAAGAAATGTACACGCTTGTACATGAAATGAGAACCAGAATTATTAAAAGTCCGGCTTTTGACAGCCAATATATTCTGGGTGCCATTTTGTTTGAAAACACAATGGACCGCAAAATAGACGGAGAATGGACTGCTGATTATTTGTGGAAGAGAAAAAACATAGTTCCTTTTTTAAAAGTTGACAAAGGACTTGCTGATCTTGCAAACGGAGTTCAGTTAATGAAACCAATTTCAAATCTGGATGAATTATTGGATCGAGCTGTAGAAAGAAATGTTTTTGGTACTAAAATGCGTTCTGTTATTAAAGAAGCAAACGCCGTTGGAATCCGCGAAATCGTGGAACAGCAATTTGAAGTAGGGAAACAAATTTTTGCAAAAGGACTTATCCCAATTATTGAACCTGAAGTTGATATTTACAGCCCAGACAAAGAAAAGTCAGAAGAAATTCTAAAAGAAGAAATACAAAAACAGCTTAATGCATTAGACAAAGATGTAAAAGTGATGCTGAAATTATCTATTCCAACGGTAAATGACTTTTACAGCGAATTAATATCTGATCCGCATGTTGTGAGAGTTGTCGCTCTTTCTGGCGGATATGGTCAGGAAGAAGCCAATGAAAAACTATCTCAAAACCACGGATTAATTGCCAGTTTTTCACGCGCATTGTCTGAAGGGCTTTTTGCCAATCAGTCTGATGATGTTTTTAATACCAAATTAGAGAAGACCATTAAAGGAATTTATGAAGCTTCAATCACATAAGTAAGTCGAAAGTTTAAAGTCATAAAGTCAAAATTATTGACATCAATTAATAAAAATCAAAAAATAAGATTGCAGAAAAATCTAAAATCTGCATTCTAAAATCTAAAATTCAAAAACAATGTTCCCATTACAAAGAAACCGTCGTTTAAGAACCAACGAATCAATTCGTTCTTTAGTTCGTGAAACTAGCTTAAGTCCACAAGATTTTATGCTTCCAATGTTTGTTGCCGAAGGAAAAGACATCAAATCTGCTATTCCGTCAATGCCTGGAATTTATCGCCATTCATTAGACAATACAATTAAAGAAGTAAAAGAGGCTTGGGATTTAGGAATTAAAGCGGTAAACATCTACGTAAAAGTAAGCGATAATTTAAAAGACAATAAAGGTACTGAAGCCTGGAATAAAGACGGTTTAATGCAGCAAACTATCCGAGCGATAAAAGATGCTGTTCCGGAAATGATTGTAATGCCAGATGTGGCTTTAGATCCGTATTCTATTTATGGTCATGACGGAATTATCGAAAATGGTCAATTAATTAACGATGCAACGGTTGATGCTTTAACCCGAATGAGTTTAAGCCATGCAGAAGCTGGTGCAGATTTCGTAGCTCCAAGTGACATGATGGATGGACGCGTTTTGGCAATAAGAAAAGCATTAGAAGAAAACGGACATCATAATGTTGGAATCATGAGTTACAGTGCAAAATATGCATCTGCATTTTACGGACCATTTCGTGATGCGTTAGATTCTGCTCCGGTTGATTCGCAAAATATTCCAAAAGATAAAAAGACGTATCAAATGGATTATGCTAACCGAATTGAAGGAATTCGTGAAGCTTTATTAGATGTTGAAGAAGGTGCAGATATTGTTATGGTAAAACCGGGAATTGCGTATTTGGATATTGTTCGTGAGGTAAAAAATGCCGTTCATGTGCCAGTTGCAGTTTACCAAGTATCTGGTGAGTACGCTATGGTAAAGGCCGCAGCAGAAAGAGGATGGTTAGATCACGACAAAATCATGATAGAGCAACTTTATTGCATTAAGCGTGCGGGTGCGAGTATTATCTCGACTTATTTTGCAAAAGAAGCTTCAATACTTTTAAATAAATAAAATGAAAAAAGTATTATTCTTATCTGCCGTTTTAGCATTTGCATCGTGTAAAAAAGAAGTTTCAGAAAGTACATACCAAACCACAGAAGCATATTCTGAAGGAGAATCGGCGAAAGCCACAACACCCGAAGCTTTAGGAAAAGAAATTTTTGAAGGAAGAGGAAATTGTACTTCATGCCATCAGCCGGATCAAAAAGTTATTGGGCCGAGCATTAAGGAAATTGCCAAAATCTACAAAGATAAAAAAGGTGATATCCCTACTTTCTTAAAAGGGAATGCAGATCCAATTGTTGATCCGAGTCAGTTTTTGGTAATGCAGACTAATTTTCCTGTGACAAAAGCAATGTCTGATGAAGAGTTAAAAGCAATTGAAACTTACATCAACAGTCATTTGCAATAATTGATTTACTATAAAACAAAAAAACGGCGCTGATTTAGCGCCGTTTTCTATTTATGATATTACCAGATTTTTACTCGTTTCTCTGGGCTTACAAACATTTTGTCTCCATTTTTAATACCGAAAGCTTCATAAAAAGCATCAACATTTTGAATTGGAACATAAGCTCTGTACATTCCCGGCGAATGCGGATCTGTTTTTACTTGGTTTTTAATCGCTTCGTCTCTAGACTTGGTTCTCCAAACGGTTGCCCAAGAAATAAAGAAACGCTGCTCTGGAGTAAATCCGTCAATTGATCCCGGATTTCCGTGTGCTTTTAAATACAATTGCAAACCATCATAAGCCGCATTGATTCCGCCTAAGTCTCCAATATTTTCACCTAAAGTAAATTTACCATCTACATGAATTCCCGGTAACGGCTCTAAAGCGCTGTATTGATCTGCTAATTCAGAACCTAATTTGGTAAATTGCTCTAAATCCTGCGGCGTCCACCAGTCAACAAGATTTCCTTCTGCGTTATAACGCGCACCAGAATCATCAAAACCATGAGAGATTTCATGACCAATTACCGCTCCAATTCCACCATAATTTACAGCTTCATCAGCTTGGTAATTGTAAAATGGCGGCTGTAAGATCGCAGCTGGAAATACAATTTCATTATAAGATGGATTGTAATAAGCATTTACCGTTTGCGGAGACATTCCCCACTCTGTTTTATCAACCGGTTTGTTCAATTTCGCAATACCTTTCTTAAAATTCCAAATAGCTAAGCTTTTTGAATTCTCAAAATAACTTCCGCCATCAACAACATTTTTAATTTGAAGTGCCGAATAATCTTTCCACTTATCAGGATAACCAACTTTTATGGTTATTTTGTTTAGTTTTTCAATCGCTTTTGCCTTTGTATCTTTAGACATCCACGTTAAATTGTTAATACGGTTTTGGTAAGCCGTAATAACATTATGAATCATATCAACAGCTTTGGCTTTTGCTTCAGCAGGAAATACTTTTTCTACATACAATTTACCAAGTGCTTCACCAATTCCGCGGTTTACAACTTGCAAAGCTTTCTCTTCTCTTGGTAATTGTTTTACAGCTCCTCTTAAAGTTTTACTGTAAAAATCAAAGTTAGCCGTTTCAATATCCGTTGATAATTTTGTAGATGATGAGTTTAACAAATCCCATTTTAGGTATTCTTTCCACTGTGCTACTTTATTTTCAGTAAATACAGTTTGTAAAGCCTTCATGTATTTTGGCTCAATAACAACAACAGTATCTAATTTCGCCAAACCAATTCCTGCAAAATAAGCATCCCATTTTATAGCCGGAGTTAATTTTTGAAGTTCTGCAACCGTCATTGGGTTATACTGTAAACGACTGTCTCTACTTTCAACGCGGTCTAATCTTGGTTTTGACAATTCTGTTTCAAAAGCCAGAATTTCTTTAGCGCTTTGTTTTGCTTTCTCTGGAGTTTCTCCAATAAACTGAAGCATTCTCGCTACGTGAAGTTCGTATTTAGCACGTTTTTCTTTAGAATCTTTATCTTCAGAAGTGTAATAATCTTTATCAGGAAGTCCTAATTGACTTACTGCAAGACTTACTGAATTTTTAGAGCTGTTTTTTTCATCGGCTCCAATGTAAATTCCGAAGAATCCAGAACCTCCTTCAGGTTCCATTTCAACCAAAAACTTTTGAAGATCTGCCACATTTTTAATGGCGTCAATCTTTTTCAAATACGGTTTCAAAGGATTAATTCCTGCTTTGTTTCTTCCAACAGTATCTAAAACAGTCAGGAATAAGTTAACAGCTTTTCCCTGATCCGTATCTGATTTATACTTTGGATTTTTTGATGCATCTTTTAAAATAGACATTACATCTTTGTCTGTCTTTTTAATCAATTCATTAAAACTTCCCCAAGTGGTACGGTCGCTTGGAATTTCTGTCTGGCTTAACCAAGTTCCGTTTACATATTGGAAAAAATCCTGGCTCGGACTAATTTTGGTATTCATGTATGATACATTGATACCAGGTTCTTTTGCTGCAGTGGTTTGCGCTTCGATTGCTGTAAAAGAAAGCATTGCAGAAAAAGCACAAAACAAAGGTTTAGTAAGTTGTTTTTTCATTTATAAATGTGTTTCGAGTGTATACACAAACATATCGTTAAAATTTGTAACTCTATGTTAAAATTTATGCAATAATAATGTGTAAGTATTCTTCCATAACATTTTAATGGAAACCATCGATTATTTTCATGAATTAAAACCTTGTTTTTCACGGATTATTGAAATTGTTTTTGGAATATTTGTTTAAAGATTTAAAGTCAAAATGAGAGCAAAAATTCAGAATGCCGTTTCAGGAAAAATTGAAGCTATTGGTTTACCCATTATGGCTTTATGCTGGGTAAGTTTTTTTTGGGGAACAACTTGGTTAGCTTCAAAAGAGGGTGTTAAGCATATGCCGGCATTGCAATTGGCAACAATTCGTCAGTTTTTGGGCGGACTTATTTATGTGGGCTATTTTTTGCTGAAAAAAGAAGCTTGGCCAAAAGGAAAACAATGGCGTACGATTCTTGTTTTGAGTTTTTTGAATTTTGTTTGCAGCAACGGTTTGAGTACCTGGGGCGTGAAATATATGACAAGCGGATTGGGCGCGATCATCAGTGCCCTTTTCCCAATTTGGATTATTATCATTAATTTTTTTAATGGGGAACGAATTGCAAAAATGGCTTTGTTTGGAATCTTAATCAGCTTTGGAGGAATTTGTATTATTTTCATCGATTATATTGCTGACTTCCTAAGACCTGATTTTCAGTTCGGGATTATTTTAATGACGGCTTCAACGATTACTTGGGCTTTTGGAATTTTACAAACGAAGAAAAAAGCAGCCAGTTTTAATCCGTATTTTAGTTTGGGACTGCAGATGCTGATTTCAAGTGTGTTTCTTTTTGGAATTACAGAAGCGACTGGAGTTAATATTCCGCTAAACGAAATTCCTTCAGAGTCGTGGTGGGCAATTGGATATCTGGTGATTATTGGTTCTGTTTTAACTTTCATTGCTTTTATTTATACGCTGCAGCATCTTCCAACAGAAATCAGCAGTATTTATGTTTACATTAATCCAATTGTTGCGATGATTTTGGGTTCGATTATTTTTAGCGAAACGCTTACACAGGCTATTGCAATTGGTTCGGCCGTAACTTTAACGGGATTATATATGGTCAATAAATCTATTCGAAAGCCTAAAAATTAATCTCGCAAAGCCGCAGAGACGCAAAGTTTTTATTTAAGTTTAAAGATCGTTGATCTTTAATACGCTTGGCAAACTTAAAACGTAAAGCTTAAAAAATTTAACTCTGCGCCTCTGCGGCTTTGCGAGATTAAAAAAACCTGTTAAAAAGCGTTATAATTATCCCTTTTAAAATGCTCTTTTCGTATTTTTGCGCCAAATTATTTTTATGAAATCGCTTCTTTATAAATACCGCAAATTCTTCATTGTATTAATTGTATTTTCTGTAGTCACTATATCTTTATTTTATTCGGCTTTAAAGCCACAAAAAACACTTCCGATTTATAATCCAGCCGATGTAAATCCGGAATTGGTCGACAGTACGATTCAATACAAAAGTAAATACCACACGATTGCTGATTTTTCATTCATAAACCAAAACGGGGACACAATTACCCAAAAAAATTACGAAGGAAAAATTTATGTTGCCGATTTCTTCTTTACAACCTGCGGATCAATCTGCCCAAAAATGTCAACCAATCTTGTTGAAGTTCAAAAAGCGGTTTTGAATAATCCAAAAGTAATGCTGCTTTCTCACACTGTTTTCCCGGAAGTTGACAGTGTTTCGGTTTTAAAAGCTTATGCAGTAAAATACGGAGTTGTAGACAGCAAGTGGAATTTGGTTACCGGAGATAAAAAAGAGATTTACACTATGGCCAGAAAATCTTACCTGGCTGTAAAATTAGGCCGCCCGGATCAGTTGTATGATATGGTTCATACGGAGAATTTTGTTTTAGTCGATCAAAAAAGACGTGTTCGCGGATTTTATGACGGAACAAAAAAGGAAGATATCACAAGATTATTAGAAGACATAGATTTCTTATCAAAAGAATAAAATACCTTATTTTTAGAAAGATTTAGCATTTTCAAACCTTATTATTGCCATGGGGTAAAGATTTATTGCCTATTTTTGCAATCTAAATTCAATCTAAATAAGCTTTGCAAAATACTATCCATACCTTGAAAAAAGGCGATAAAGCCATTATCAAAGATTTTGATATCGATTTGATTCCTTTAAAATTACTAGAGATGGGTTGTTTGCCGGGCAGCATGGTCGAATTACTTCAAATTGCTCCTTTTGGAGATCCTTTATATTTAGATATTAACGGTTCGCATGTTGCTATTCGTGTTGAAACTGCTCGTGAAATTGAAGTTGAACTTTTACAAAACAATTTATAATGAGCGTTCAGAATATCAATGTTGCCCTTATTGGAAATCCTAACGTAGGTAAAACTTCTGTTTTTAATCAGCTTACTGGTTTAAATCAACAAGTTGGGAATTATCCCGGAATCACGGTTGAGAAAAAAATAGGATTTTGTAAATTACCTCAAAACGTAAAAGCCAATATTCTGGATTTACCCGGAACGTATAGTCTGAACGCAAGTTCGATGGACGAGAGCGTGGTAATTGAACTTTTGCTAAATAAAAACGACAAATTATATCCTGATGTTGCTGTTGTGGTAACCGATGTTGAAAACCTAAAAAGAAACTTACTGATTTTTACGCAGATAAAAGATCTTGAAATTCCAACGATCTTGGTTATCAATATGTCTGACCGTATGGCGAGCAAAGGAATTTCTTTGGATATCCCGCTTTTAGAAGAAAAACTAAAAACCAAAATTGCTTTAGTAAGTTCCCGTAAAGGTTTAGGAATTGAAGAATTAAAGGAGTTAATTGTTTCTTATAAAACGGTTCCGCACGAACCTTGTTTAAATGCATCAGTAATTGATCCTGACTATTTTCAAAAACTGCAGCATGCATTTCCGAATCAATTGATGTACAAATTATGGCTTGTAATTACACAGGATGTCAATTTTTCGAATTTAGACCGAAATGAAATCCGAAATACCTTTACCAAATCACATTCAGAATTAAAACGCTTGCAGCAAAAGGAAACCATCAAAAGATATCAGTTTATAAATGATGTTTTAAAAGAAGGTTTAAAAATTGATACTGAAGCGGCGACAGATTTCAGGGCCAGACTTGATCGTGTTTTAACGCACAAGTTTTGGGGTTATGCAATTTTCCTTGGAATTTTATTTATCATTTTCCAGTCTATTTTCAGCTGGTCAACCATTCCTATGGATTTTATTGATGCAACTTTTGCTTCGTTTAGCAGCTGGACAGCAAAAGAATTACCAAGCGGTATTTTAACCGATTTACTTTCGCAGGGAATTATTCCGGGAATTGGCGGTGTTATTATTTTTATTCCGCAAATTGCTTTCTTGTTTTTGTTTATTTCTATTCTTGAAGAAAGTGGTTATATGAGCCGTGTTGTTTTCCTGATGGATAAAATCATGCGCAAATTCGGGCTTTCGGGAAAAAGCGTTGTGCCTTTAATTTCAGGAACTGCGTGTGCGATTCCGGCTATTATGGCGACACGAAATATCGAAAACTGGAAAGAACGCCTTATTACGATCTTAGTAACGCCATTCACGACTTGTTCTGCAAGATTACCAGTTTATGCGATTATGATTTCATTAGTGATTCCAAATAAACGAGTTCTGGGATTTTTAAATCTGCAAGGACTTTCGTTGATGTTATTGTATTTACTGGGATTTGTAACGGCAATAATCTCAGCCTATATTTTAAATAAAGTTTTAAAACTGGATTCAAAAACGTATTTCGTTGTTGAAATGCCAAGTTATAAATTACCGCTTTTCAAGAATGTTGGAATCAACGTTGTCGAAAAAACCAAAGCTTTTGTTTTGGGCGCGGGTAAAATCATCTTAGCAATATCCGTTATTTTATGGTTTTTGGCTTCTTTCGGACCTGGAAAAGAATTTAACGATGCAGAAAACATCGTAAAAGAAAGATTTGCCAATACAACTTTAAATCAAGTTCAGTTTGAAAATGAAGTGGCTTCTCAAAAAATAGAGAATTCTTATATCGGGATTATGGGTAAAACTATTGAGCCTGTAATTTCTCCTTTGGGTTACGACTGGAAAATTGGGATTGCGATTATCAGTTCGTTTGCCGCCCGTGAAGTTTTAGTGGGAACACTAGCTACTATTTACAGTGTTGGAGACAGCGATAACGAATCGACAATTAAGAGTAAAATGCAGAAAGAGGTAAATCCAGAAACGGGAGAAAAAATCTTTAATTTTGCTTCTGGAATTTCATTGTTGTTGTTTTATGCTTTTGCAATGCAGTGCGCCAGTACATTAGCCATTACAAAAAAAGAAACAAATTCATGGAAGTGGCCCGTAATGCAGCTTTTCTTTATGACTGGGCTTGCTTATATTACCGCGCTTTTAGCGTATCAATTTTTAAAGTAAACTGTTATGATACAAGAAATTATAGCTTTTGTCATATTATTTATCGCCGTTGGTTTTTTGATTAGAAAATTCTTTTGGAAATCTAAAAAGAAAAAAGACTGTGGCGATGGCAATTGTGGATGTTCGTGATTTAAGTTACTAAGGTGCTGAGATTCTTAGCTTCTAAGACTTTCTTATTTCACAGAGTTTCACTCAAATAAACATAAAGCTTCACAGAGATTTAAAATTCTTTGTGAAGCTTTTTTTATGCTCTACAAGTCTTCTGACAAGGAAAATACCCTTTTTTGATGTTTAAAAAACTTTTATGGCTTAGTTACCGATACAAGGCAAATTAATTTTGCACAATAAAATTCAAATAAAATGACAAAGTTCGAAAAAAATGAAATCGTAAGAGATAATAGAGTTACCAGATTATTATGGTTTTCTTTTGGATTCCTGTGTGCTTTTGGAATAATGTGCCTTTTAAAATCTAAAATTTAAAACACAGCATAAAAAAGTTTTCAGTCTCAGTTTTCAGTTTAATATGATGACTGCAAACTCACTTAACCCCTTCCCACTCAGCATAGAACTGTGCGAGGAACGATTCCATAAAGTGATGGCGTTCGGCAGCAATTTGTTTTCCTTTTTGAGTATTCATTTTGTCTTTTAAGAGCAAAAGCTTTTCGTAAAAGTGATTGATCGTTGGCGCATTGTTCTTTTTATATTCTTCTTTTGTCATGTTCGTTACCGGAGCAATTTCAGGATTATATAAGGCTCTGTTTTTAAATCCGCCGTAATTGAATGCTCTTGCTACTCCAATTGCGCCAATTGCATCTAAACGATCGGCATCCTGAACGATATCTAATTCTACAGAAGAAAACTTCTTTTCGAAATTTCCGCCTTTATAAGAGATGTTTTCGATAATGTTTACCACATGTTGAATAATATCTTCTAAAACATTATGTGATTCTAAAAACAAACGGGCTGTTTTTGGTCCAATTGTTTCATCTCCGTCATGAAATTTACTATCGGCAATATCATGAAGCAATGCTCCTAATTCTACAACTGTTTTATCGCAATCGGTATCTTTTGCAATTAAGAGTGCATTTTTATAAACTCGTTCGATATGAAACCAGTCGTGTCCGCCTTCGGCATCGTTTAGTTTCTCTTTTACAAATGCTATGGTTTTATTTATAAGTTCAGGATTACTCATATTGTATTTTGGTTTGTGGTGAAATGGCCCGCGGATTTTACAGATTCAACGGATTTGCGCTGGTGTTTTTTATGGTTTAAATAAAAAAAGTTGATTGTTAAAGGTTTTAAACTTCAACAATCAACAATATTTTCAATATCAATATCAATTGCAAAAAATCAATTTTAAAATCTAAAATCAGAAATCTGCAATCTAAAATCTACAATCTAGCAGGTTCAACCCATTTAAAGATGTGTGATTCTTGTGGAATTACAATTCTTTCTGAGATTCTGGCCATACGAGCTGGTAATTTCATTAAGTAATCACGTGCTTTTTCAGCTTCGTCTGTTAAATTGGTAATTTTATCAATTTCCCATTTGTTGATTAATTTCTGCATAATATCAACGTAATCATTTGCTGTGTAAACTCCTATACGTTGTGCAGAATCAGAAAACTGTTCGAAAGCTGAACTTATTTTTTGACCAGATTCTCTTAAGAAATGAGCCGGCATAACGATTTTTTGTTTCATCATGTATTGAAACGCCAACATCATTTCGCTTGGATCAACCTGAAAAATTCTGGTAACAAATTCGCTGTATGCATGGTGATGACGCATTTCGTCACCTGCAATCATTTTACACATTTTAGACAATTTGTTATCACCAAATTTTTTCGCGATCTGCGCTACTCTATTGTGTGAAACATAAGTTGCTAATTCCTGAAAACTAGTGTATACAAAGTTTTTGTACGGGTCAGTTCCAGTTCCAATATCAAAACCGTCGTTGATTAAATGCTGCGTTGTCATTTCGATTTCACGCATATTAACACGACCAGACAAATACAAGTATTTATTTAAAAGATCTCCGTGACGGTTTTCTTCACCAGTCCATTGTCTGATCCATTTCGACCAGCCATTTCCGCCGTTCTCAATCTGATCTATTCCTTCTACATCCATTAACCAGGACTCATATGTTGGAAGCGCTTCTTCGGTAATTGTATCACCTACAAGCGTTACCCAGAAATCGTATGGTAATTCTTTAGCAATTTCACGTAGTTCCTTTACCTCCTCAAAGAAATTTTCTCCTTCAGAATTAGGCAGGAAATCTGACGGCTGCCAAATTTTTTCCACCGGAATTAAATACTGTTCAACGAAGCTGTCAACGTTTTTTTCCAAAAACTGCATCACTTCTAATCTAATGTTTTTTATAGACATTACTTATTTTAAATTTGGGATTTATATTTTAGCTCGGACTAAAACTTAATCCTGTTTATACTCGTTTACTCCTTCAACAACCGCTTTTTCTGTTAATGCCATTAATTCGGCAAAATCATAATCTTTTACTGCCATCGCTTTGTGTGCCGTAAAAGTTAAGTGGTTTCCTAAACCAACCGGAAACATACCGTAACGAACCATCTTCCATGAATTATTAATACTTACCGGAACAACGTATGCAGATGGTGCATATTTGCATAGAATTTTTAAACCGCTTTGGGCAAATTCTTTAGGTTTTCCCGTTTTACTGCGGGTTCCTTCCGGGAAGATTACAGCAGATCTAGTGTTTTTTTCTATATATTCAGACAAGCCTTTGATTACTGGAATCGCTTGTTTAGGGTCTTTACGGTCAATTAAAACAGAACCTCCGTGTCGTAAATTAAAAGACACACTCGGAATTCCGCTTCCTAACTCCTTCTTACTTACAAATTTACAATGAAAACGTCTAAAGTACCAAATCATTGTCACGATATCGTACATACTTTGATGATTCGCCACAAAAATGATTGGAACTCCTTTCGGAATTGTATCAACGCCTGTAACTTTATAAGTTGTACCCACTAAACGTGTACAGCTTAAAAGACAAAAATTTAAATAATCAACACTTTTTTTGTGAGCCTGATAACCAAAAAGATTAAGGCAGATCCATTGTATTGGGTGAAAAACAGCCAAACACAATCCAAAACATAAATAAAAAATTACGGAGATTGGATATGAGATTATCTTTTGCATGCTTGAAAAAATTTGAGGTCAAAAGTAGTAAATATATTTTTAGCGTTAGAAAATTTGAAAACAATAACCGTTTTTATGGTTTAATTGTACCTTTGCCCTTAAAATTGCAAATTTTTTCTGAATTAAATGAACTTTACAGTCATTAAATGAATGTATCAAATCAGATAAAATCGTAAATTTGGCAATATCTTTTTTAGAAGAAAGTCATGAAAAGTAAGATCGCACGTTTTGTCATAAAACAACATAAAGAAAAATTAAGTGCTAATGAAACAGATATTTTAATTAAATCTGCTTCAAGGAGTTCTAATTATGCCATTAGAGAATCTAAAGCTTTAGGGCTGACTATAAAATCTATATCAGGAAAAAAATTAATTGAAAAACTTCCAAACGGAGAAATTATAGTACTTCGAAATTTGCAAGACAAATCCATTTCAAACAATGGCTTGAAAAAAGGAATGATACTATGCAGGAAATAAAAAAGAGACTGCGAGTATTTGCCGGACCAAACGGTTCGGGAAAAAGTACTCTTTTTGAAGAATTCTCTAAAAATTACAATACCGGATATTTTATAAATGCAGATTATCTAGAAAAGATTTTAAAAACTAAAGGTTTAATCGATTTAGATTTTTACGATATTAAAGCTTCAAAAGAAGAATTAGAAAATTTCTTTAAAAAACCCAATACAAAAACTTTAATAGAAACTGCCCAAGAAAAAGGATTTCAAATATCTTTAGAGATAAAAGAAAACTTTATAATATCACTTTCAAAAAACCCTAACAGTTACGAAGGATCTTTAATTTCCTCATTTTTAAGAGAAAAACTCATCAAGGAAAACAAAAGCTTTTGTTTTGAAACCGTTATGAGCCATGTCTCAAAATTAGAAGATATTAAAGAGGCAAATTCGCTAGGTTACACATCATATCTATATTTTGTTTGTATAGATGATCCTGAAATTAATATTTCACGGGTTGAAAACAGAGTACAGAAAGGCGGACATTATGTTGACAGCGAAATTATAAAAAACAGATACAATCGAACTTTAAATAATTTATTTCCTGCAATAGAAATTTCAAACAAGGCATATTTGTTTGATAATTCTACTGAAAAACTTACTTTAATAGCTGAAATAAATGAGGGTAAATCATTAAAACTTCATATTAATGAAGAGGATTTCCCAAATTGGTTTAGAGAATTTGTATTAAATCACTTCATATAAAAATGAACTTCACCTACCCTAAAAATGAACGCTTAAAGAGCAAAACCACGATTGGATTACTTTTTTCTGAAGGGAAATCGGTTTCAAAATATCCGCTTCGTTTGGTTTACCGTCAAGCGGAAGCTGTATACCAGGGTAATACAAAAGTGGGTGTTTCGGTTTCTAAGAAATACTTTAAAAAAGCCGTTGACAGAAATTATTTTAAAAGAGTGCTAAGAGAAACTTATAGACTCAATAAACATTTGCTGCTGGATCATTTAAATCAGCCGTATTCTTTCATGCTTTTCTACCAGACAAAAGACAGATTATCTTACGAAGAAATCAATACCAAAACGATTCAGTTGTTTGAGAAATTTGTACAGCAGTTAAACAAAACTCCCGATTCTGAAATCAAAAAGGATTTATAAAGCTTCAAAGTCAACTTTGTACTCTAAATCAGATAAAAAATTATAAAAAAATTGTAGTTTTAGCACTAAATTGAAATTTTATGCGATACATTTTCTTTTTATCTGTAATTTTTTGTGTTCTTTCTGGATGCAGCAAAAGTGAAGTTGCTAATGAAGAACAAGTAGCTTCGATTAGTGCTATAAAATTAGCTCCAAAAAAATATGAATCAGGCGGTGCAGATAAAAATCTAGATGGTTCTTCAACTCAAATTGAACAAAAAATCATCAAACAAGCATCGCTTCGATTTGAAACCAATGATTTAGAAGAAACATACAAACAGATTCAAACAGCGGTTAAACAAAGTCAGGGAAAAGTTCAAAGTGATTCTGAAGGTAAAGACTACGGCACGCTTTATCGAAATATAACGATTAGAGTTCCAAGTCAGAATTTTGACAATCTTATCAATACAATTTCAAAAGGCGTTGCTTATTTTGAGAGAAAAGAGATTACTGCCGAAGATGTTACCGAACAATATATCGACTTAACGACAAGATTAAAAAATAAAAGAAAACTCGAAGAACGTTATCTTCAAATATTACAGAAAGCCACTAAAATTAGTGAGATCTTAGAAATCGAAAAACAGATTTCAATTATCCGCGAAGAAATTGAAGCGAAAGAAGGCCAGTTAAAATATTTAGAAAGCAGAGTTTCTGAAAGTACGGTTACAATTGAGTTTTACAAAAACCTGCCGGAACAAGAAGCCGTGCAATTATCTTACGGATCAAAAGTCTGGACTGCTATAAAATCAGGATTTTTTAGTTTGTCGAGTTTCTTTATATCGATTATCAGCATTTGGCCGTTTATAATTATAATTTGTGTATTAGCCTATTTTATTAGAAAGAGAATTAAAAGAAAAAAACCATAGTCATGTATCCTTATTTCAAGAAGAGATTTATCATACCAACTGTTGCGGCAGGATTATTATTTATTGGAACCAGTTTCAAAGAGGACTTTTTTGAAATTGCCAAACAAATTGAAATCTTCACAACGTTGTTTAAAGCCGTAAACACGAATTATGTAGACGAAACAAATCCGGGTGATTTAATGGATAAAGCCATTAAAAGCATGTTGGGAAGTTTAGATCCTTATACGGTTTACTTTAACGAGCAGGATGTAGTAAATTTCAAGATCAACAATACGGGAGAATATACCGGAATTGGTGCTATGATTGCACGCAAAAAAGACCGTTTGATTGTTCGCGAACCGTATAAAAATTATCCTGCAGATAAAGCCGGACTAAAAGCAGGTGACGAAATTATTCAGATTGGTGATGTTTTGATTGCTGATTTTAAAGATGATGCTTCGCAATTATTGAAAGGAACTAAAAACACTAAAATTGCTATAAAATATCTTCGTCAGGGAAAAACTTTTACAACTGAATTGGTTTTGGATGAAGTGGATATTAAATCGGTTCCGTTTTACGGAAAGATCGATGAGAAAACCGGATATATCGTTTTGGCACATTTTAGCAGAAAGGCTTCCGCCGAAGTTAAAGATGCTTTGGAAAAATTGAAAGCCGACGGTGCAAAACAGATTGTTTTAGATTTAAGAGGAAACCCAGGCGGACTTTTGAATGAAGCGATTGATATCTGTAATTTATTTGTTCCAAAGAATGAAGTTATTGTAACGACGAAATCGAGAATCGAAAAACATAACAATACCTATAAAACCACGAAAGAACCTATTGATACTGAGATTCCGCTTGCTATTTTGGTTAACGGAAGAAGTGCCTCGGCATCTGAAATTGTTTCCGGAGCATTACAGGATTTAGATCGTGCTGTGATTTTAGGAAGCCGTAGTTTTGGAAAAGGTTTGGTGCAACGTTCTGTTGACCTGACTTACGGAACGCAGTTAAAAGTTACTATTTCGCGTTACTACACACCATCTGGCCGTTGTATACAAGCGCTTGATTATGCACACAAGGATAAAAACGGTGTTGCCCAAAAAACAGATTCTAAAAACTTTAATGCTTTTAAAACCAGAAAAGGAAGAACGGTTTATGACGGCGGAGGAGTTTTACCGGACATTGAGTTAGAAGAAGCCAAAATGAGCCCTATTACAAGCGCTCTTTTGAAAAATGACGGAATATTTGATTACGCCACTACTTACTATTATAAAAACCCAAATTTGGGCGATAAAATCCCTGTCGTTTCAGATACTGATTATAGTGCTTTCAAACAATACCTGAAAACAAACAAAATTAGTTTTGATACGGAAACAGAGGTTGCACTGAAAAATACTTTGGCTGCAGCCAAAACTGAAAAAATTGACGAAACGATTGCTCCGGAATATCAACAATTATTAGCCGCATTAGAGAGAAGTGAAAACACTTTGCTGGATAAAAACCAAAAAGAAATTCGTGGTTTAATTCAGGAAGAGCTTATCAAGAGATACCAATACCAAGAAGGTTTGTATCAGTTTTATATTAAGAACAATTCAGAGATTAAAAGAGCAGTAAACGTATTAAATAATCAGACTGAATATAAAACGATTTTAAAAATGTAGAAAAATGAAACTTTCCCGGGTCCTGTTTTTGTTTATTATTTACAATCTATCGGCACAGCAGAAACCAATCGAAACAGTTTATTTTGATTTCGACAAGTATGATCTTACTGAACCGCAAAGCAGAGTTGTAAATAATTTTATCAAATCAATTGACACCGCTAAAGTCGAATCTATACAAATCTACGGTTACTGCGACGATCGCGGCACTGACGACTACAATTTTAAATTGTCTCACGACAGGGTTAATACCATTCAAAACTTATTGCTTTCGTTTGGCTTTAAAGAAAGTAAAATTGTTATTCTTGAAGGAAAAGGGCGTGTTGTAGTTCGTCCTGATACAGTCGAAAATTTATACGAAACACGATTACGCAATCGGCGGGTTGATTTGATTGTGGTAAAACGAAACAGTTTTAATAAAGAAGGTTATTCCTCTTTTAAAGACAAATTAAAGGTTGGCGATAAAATATATCTGGAAAACATATTGTTTGATATGGGAAGTGCGAGACTGACTAATAATTCTAAAAAGGAATTGGATAAGATTTCTGTTATACTTCAAAAACAAAAAAATATACAGTTCGAAATTAGAGGTCACGTTTGCTGTACACCACAAATTTACATTGACGCAATTGACAAAGACACTAAAGAAAGAAAACTTTCCTGGAACCGGGCCAAAACAGTTTTTTACTATTTAAGTTCTAAGAAAGTTTCTAAAAACAGAATGCGTTATCAAGGCTGCGGAAACAAATTTCCTTTAAAAAGAGGTGATATTTATGATCGCCGCGTTGAATTTTTGATTACGAAAATTTAAATCTTTTTGTTACGAAGACGCTAAAGCGCAAAGTTTTTTACTTAAAGTTTTACTCTAAACTATGTTATTAATTATTTCTTTTAAAGGTAATTACACAAACAATAAAAGATCAAATTTTATTAACGCAACAATATTTCATTAGAGAATGAATATAGCAGGAGACAAAAACATATTCGCTGTTGAATATGAAATAATCAATTTTGAAAATCTTATGGGTTTTTCGAAAATTTGGCTTGGCGGAAATTCTATTGGTACAATTGAAGACCTGATTTATATGGATGGTTATTTACTAAATGGCTTAAGAGAAATTAGTAATTCTAAAACAATTTCAGATTTTATAATTGAAGATCAAAACCTTCTTTTTGATTTATTAGTCGAAAAATTAGAAAACGAAACTGACGATAATACGTATAAGTATTTAATTTCTTTTGGAACTTTTTGCGATGACTTTATCATCTTTTCCTTTTTAAATAATAATCAAATTCATGTTTTATGGAAGTTACTTTCTAATAAAACAATTTTCACGGATTTAAACAATCAGAGTAAAAAAGTGAATTATTTCAAAATAAAAAAAGATTTATATGACAAAAGGTTAAAAGAAATTGAAACTGAAATTCTGAATAATCATAAAAATATTATTCTGTAATTTAAAGCTCATTCTAAAACTTTGCCAGATAAATCAATTAATTCTATACTTAGTTTTGCTAAAGATTAATCCCTAATCATTTCGATATGTTCGATGTCATCTTCAAGATACATTTCGCTTGATTGGACAAAACCATGACTTTCGTAAAATTTCTTTAAGTATAATTGTGCACCAATTGTAATTTGATCTTTTCCAAAATTAGATTTTATTGCTGCAATTGCTTCACGCATTAAATCATGTCCCCATTTTTTATCACGATAATTGGCATCAACAATTACTCTTCCAATCGATGCATTGTCGAAACTAATTCCGGCATCGAATAAACGAGAATAGGCTACAACTTTACCATCATATTCTCCAATTAGGTGCAACGCTTTCTTGTCTTTGCCGTCAATGTCTAAATAAACGCAGTTTTGCTCTACTACAAAGATTTCACTTCTTAGTTTAAGTAAATCGTATAGTTCATTTACAGTTAATGCCTCAAATGGCTTAATTTTCCATTTTAATTCCATTTTGTATATCTCTTTTAATTTTAATAATCCTAAAAACAAAATTACGTCAAATATTATCAAATAGAAATCCCGATTATAAAACTATAATCGGGATTTACTAAAAGTTACTTTTCTCTTCCTTCAAGGTTTCCAAAACCTTGTAGGCATTTAATCTTTATTATCTATTTTATTACTTTGTCAATTACACCTACAAGGTTTTGGAAACCTTGCAGGAGTGAGAACTGCTTTACTTTATCATTTTTTCTTCATGACAATTTCCATGCTTTTATATTCAGCACCGTCTTTGACATCAAACATTTCCATTTTACGGGTTGTGACATCTACAATAGTATAAATTTCCCTGTAAGGAGCTTTCTTTCCTGTTACCGGATTTACTACTTCACCTTTAAATTCCATACTTTTTTTTCCTTCATCATATTTTCCCGTGGCAACCATCATTCCGGTTCCCATATTGTCGATAAAAGTTGTGGTGTATTCTTTGCTCGCGTTGTTATAAGCTAATGTACTTTTTCCTTCAAATGGTGCGCCCATAATTTTTCCGATATAATTACCTTCCTGATAACGTCCGCCCAGAATCATTTTGATAGTGGCAACTGAAGTTGATTTTTCTGGTTTTCCGTTTGGTTCGTGCCAAAAAGTCATTTCACAATTCCACGTTCCAACTTCGTCTGTCATTAATTTGTGCGGTGCGCCTGGAGTTGCATACGCCTGCCAGGCTTTCATTTGTGCCGCAGAATCAACTGGTGCTTCGGCTGCTGGTTCTTCAGTTTTAATACTGTCCAAATCTTTTGGTGTATCAACTTCGGTTTTTACTTCTTTTTTACAAGAGATAAAACATAATGCAATAATTACTAATGTTGTGGTTACCTTTTTCATAAGTATTTGTTTTTATGTTTGTTATAAAACAAAAGTAAGAAAAATAATAACTAGAGTTGTTTCAGGTTTAAAGTTTCAAGTTTCAGGTTATGCTATGTGGTTTTTACCGCAAAGTTCGCTAAGGTTACGCAAAGAAACGCAAAGTTATTTTTTAAGAACCTGACTTAAATTATCTTATATACTTATATGGTTTAATATTCGTTTAGAAAACTTGAAACTTGAAACTTGAAATAAACTTTTTATCGTTTATCTATTTTCACAGATTTAATTATGGCTTCGAGATCGAACATTAAGTCGCGTTCTTGGTTTGAGGGTGAATAGCAAAATCCTTCGATAACCAGGATTCGGTTATAGACTGGATCTACAATTGCGTAGTTAATAAAAGGTCCGGCCATGAAGTCATTTTTCAGTTCCCATGTTCCTTTGGTTTCAAAAGCTTCTTTTCCGTCTAATGAAGTATTCGAAAAATACGGTGCATACGCTTCTCCGGTAATCATTCGGGTTTTTGGCTCTCTTCCTTTGATGTAGTAACCAATTGAGTCGCGCATTTTTATGATATTGCCAACCACATTCCCACGGCTTTTGAAGTTGTGCAGCGGAATCTGGTATATTAATAAACTGGTGTTTCCACTAATAATATCTTTTTTGAGCCAGATAAAATTCTTTTTGTGAAGCATATATTCATATCCGGTTGGAATCTGGATATCAATATGGAATTTGTTTTTGATAACAGCCGGATTTAAAAGTGAAGCACTGTTGTCTTCCTGAATTTTCTCGATTTCGGCATCGCGAATCATTTTGATGATTTGTGCCGAATTCAATTCGATACTGCAAATAATGTCATCAACAGATTTTCCGTAAATACGAAAAGTGTTGTGCGGCAGTGATTTATTGTGGGTTATTTCAAACTTATCTACAGCTGATTTTTTAACAACGATAATGCTTCGGCTGTCGGTAACAAATCCTTCCAGAAGTTTGGCAGGATATTGATTGATTGTAAACAGAGGTTCTTCCTGAGTTAAGCCCAGAACTGGCGATGCAAATTTATTTCGGATACTGTCGCCAACTTCTCCATACCACAACTGATCGTCGATGATGATGGAAATTGTATTTGTTTTTCCGGAAACAGGTTCTTCTTGTTTATCTGTTTTTAAACAAGAAATCAATAGAAACGGAAGTATTATAAATAAAAAATGGGTTTTATTCATTTTCTTAATTTATGAAATAAAACCCAAATTTAAATAAGATTTTTTATTATCCGTTTATTTTAAGTTTCATTCCGGGTTTTATATCTTCATCTTTAATACCATTCCATTTTTTAATATCTGAAATTGTTACTCCAGGATATTTTTTAGAAATACTGTATAAAGAATCACCTTTTTTAACGTAATAATCTTCCGCTGCAGTTTTTGCTGAAGGAGCTTTCTTTTTGAAAGAGTCAACAGAAGTAGAAGCAATAGCAGTAGAAACCGGTTCGTGGATCTCTGTAACTATTTTAGAAACTACTAATGTTTTTCCTAAACCAATATTATTAGAGCTAAGATCATTTAACTCTTTTAAGTCCGCAATAGTCGTACCGAATTTTTTAGCAATGCTTCCTAAATTGTCTCCGGCCAATACAACGTACTCTACAGTTTGTATTGAAACTTTATCATTATCTTCTGCAGAAGCAACTGCTTCTTCTGTATTTTTCTCTACAGCAGGTAATACTTTCGGCTCTTTAATAACTTTGGCAGAAGTATCAACATCTGATTTAATTTTTAAAGATTTTCCTAACGCAATTGCATTTGATTTAAGGTTATTCCATTTTTTTAAATCTGAAATATTCACATTATACTTATCTGCGATACTGCCTAAGTTATCTCCTTTTTGAACTTTATAGAACTGAATATCTTTAATCTCTTTATCTTTAGATACTTCCAGAGATTTAGTATCTCTAACCGGTTTTCCTTTTGGAGCAATTTTCATTGCTAAACGTGTTGGAATAGTTCTGTTTTCTGATTCGTGTTTTACGTAAGCATAAATCTTGTCTTCATTTGAAACAAAGGTTGCGATTTTATCTTTTGGTAAACGAAGGAAATTTTGTTCTCCTTGGTAAGCCGGCACCACATTTAATTTATAAGATGGATTTAAAAGCTGTAACTGTGATTGCGGCATGTCTAACAAATCAGCAATTTGTTTAAAAGACATTTGATTTTTAACCGCTACTGTATCTGTTTCGAAGTTTTTAATAACCGCTCTTTCAGGGTTGATTCCGTGTTCTTTGTGATATTCAAAAAGATACATTGTAGCATAAAATGCCGGAACATAACCTTGAGTTTCTTTTGGAAGGTAATTACGAATATCCCAGTAACCTGTTTTTCCGCCAGAACGACGAATTGCTTTTGTTACATTTCCAGGACCTGAATTATAAGATGCTAAAACAAGTTCCCAGTCATTAAATACATTAAACATTTTTGTCATGTAATTTGAACAAGCAGCTGTAGCTTTAAGAGGGTCACTTCTTTCATCGATATAAGAATCGATTTTTAAAGCGTATTGTTTTCCGGTTCCGTACATAAACTGCCAAAGTCCGGTAGCGCCCATTTGAGAAACTGCTTTAGGGTTTAAAGCAGATTCTACAACGGCCAAATATTTTATTTCCAACGGGATTTTCTCTTTAGCGAAAGTTTCCTCGAATATTGGAAAGTAGTATTCTGATAAAGCCATTAATCGGGAAAACGATTTTTTTCGATTCTTAAGAAATGACTTTATTATGTTTTCTAATCCTTGATTGTATTCAATTTCAAAAGGCGATTTTGCATTCATTGCCGCCAAACGCTGCTTAAGCAGTTCTGTTGGCAATTCTTCATCAACCGTAACGTCCTTGTTAATGGTTTGAATATCTTTTGTCAAATCATCGTAGATATCTAAACTTACTAACTCATTCATCCAAAGGCTGTCAACTTTTGTTGCCAGATCATCTTTCTTGAATGTGCTTTTGATAGAATCTAAATAAGACAGCTTTACTTCGGGCTTAATTTCTCTTGATACTTCTGCAGTTTCCTGCGAGAACATCGATAGAGAAAACAAAACGGTTACCGCTAATGATATTTTCTTTACAATCATATAACATTTTTTTAAAATTCTATAAATCAACTCATTATAGAATCATTATTTTTGCAAACTTAAAAAGTTTAAGGCTTAAATATACGCAAAAAAATGTTAATTGTGATTTTTTAGTCTAAAATTGCAGCAATTCCAGGTAAAACTTTGCCTTCTAACATTTCAAGCATTGCGCCTCCACCAGTAGAAACATAACTCATTTTGTCTTCAAAACCGAATTGTTTTACTGCTGCAACAGAATCCCCTCCTCCTACTAGAGAAAATGCTCCTTTTTCAGTTGCTTCTGCAATATAATCTCCTAATGCAATTGTTCCTTTAGAGAATGTTTCCATTTCAAAAACTCCTAATGGACCGTTCCAAAGAATAGTTTTTGATTCTAAAATTACTTTTTTGAAGTTCTCTAATGATTTTGGACCTGCGTCAAGACCTTGCCATCCATCAGGAATTGCAGTTACGTCTACAACTTGTGTGTTTGCTGAATTTGAGAAATCATCTGCAGCAATTACATCAACAGGAATATGAATTTGAACATTTTTTTCTTTTGCTAATCTTAAAATTTCAAGTGCTAGATCTAGTTTATCATCTTCGCAAATTGAATCTCCTACTTTTCCGCCTTGAGCTTTAATAAATGTAAAAGTCATACCGCCGCCAATAATCATGTGGTCAACTTTGTCTAAGATATTTTCGATTACAGTGATTTTAGAAGAAACTTTAGAACCTCCTAAAACTGCTGTTACTGGTTTTTCGCTATTTTTAAGTACTTTGTTTAAACTGTCAATTTCTTTTGCCAATAAAGTTCCAAAAGTTTTATCGTTTGGAAAAAACTGTGCAATAATTGTTGTTGAAGCGTGCGCTCTGTGTGCTGTTCCAAAAGCATCGTTTACATAAATATCTCCAAGTGAAGCTAATTCTTTTGCGAAAGCAACATCTCCAGCTTCTTCTTCTGCGTGAAAACGTAAATTTTCAAGTAATAAAACTTCTCCAGGCTGTAAGTTTTTAGCAGCTGTTTGAGCTGGTTCTCCAACGCAGTTTTCAGCAAACTTAACTTGTACTCCTAAAATTTCTGAAGCTGTTTTTAAAATATGTTTTAAAGAGTATTTTTCTTCAGCACCTTTTGGTCTTCCTAAATGCGACATTAAGATTACACTTCCGCCTTGAGCTAAAATAGTATCGATAGTTGGTTTTGCAGCTTCAATACGTGTCGTATCAGTTACATTAAAATTCTCATCCAAAGGCACATTAAAGTCTACACGGATAATTGCTTTTTTATTTTTAAAGTCGAAATCGTTTAAAGTTTTCATTTGATATTTTTTTTAGTTTTTTTAGAAAGAAAAACAAATATAGGACTTTTAAAGTACTAATAAATTCGGATAAACTAAAAAAGAGACAACAAAAACAACGAAAACGTTATAAATTCACAAATAAATTGGTTTATTAAGGATTAAAAACAATTATCAATAGTAATTTAATACCTGATGAAATGAAAAAAACCTTTTCTGTTAACAGAAAAGGTAAATCTATTTGAATTAAAAAGTCGTTTATTTCTAAATCATTTTAAACTCGGAGAGAATAAGGGTTTATTTAATTAATTTTTCAAGCCTCAACATCATTTCATCTTTCTCTTTCAACATTCGCTCATATAAAGCAATTTTTTCTTCGTGAAGTTGAATCAATTTGTCGATTGGTTCATTATTAAAAGTTGGGTTATAATTTATCAAACCTTGAGTATCGTGAAAAGTATTAGAAATAATATTTATCGCTTGCTCTTCATCAAAATTTTTAAAAGCTTCAACAGGAATTTTAAGAACTGCAGAGATTTGTTTCAGCAAGTTTTCTTCAATTACATCCTTCTGTTCTAACAAAGAAATCTTCTTTTGATTCCAGTCTTCTCCCAAATCATAAGCTAATCCTTCCTGTTTTATATTAAGCATTTCTCTGAAACGTTTTACATTTCTTCCCTGATGAATTTTCTGTTCCATAATGAGTGTCATTTTTCTAAAGGCTCAAATATAAAGCCATTTGGATTAAAAAGTCGCTTATTTCTAAATCGTTTTTAAAGTCGGAGAGATAAGGGTTTATTTAATTAATTTTTCAAGCCTCAACATCATTTCATCTTTCTCTTTCAACATACGCTCGTATAATGCAATTTTTTCTTCGTGCAGTTTTTTTAATTCTTCCAATGGATTGATGTTGAATACAGGTTTAGCGTTCCCTATGTAAGCATCTTTTTCAATATTAAAAGTATTCGAAATAATATTCACCGCTTGTTCTTCATCAAAATTTTTAAAAGCTTCAACAGGAATATTCAGAACTGCAGAAATCTGTTTAAGCAGGTTGTCTTCAATTACATCTTTTTGTTCTAACAAAGAAATCTTCTTCTGATTCCAGTCTTCTCCCAGATCATAAGCTAATCCTTCCTGTTTTATATTAAGCATTTCTCTGAAACGTTTCACATTTCTTCCCTGATGAATTTTCTGTTCCATAATGAATATCAATTTTTCTAAAGGCTCAAAGATAAAGCCATTTGGATTAAAAGCCCGAATTTCAAAGATAAAAAATATCCTGCAAAAATCCATTTTATAAAAAAACCTTTCCTGTTAACAGAAAAACAGAAAAGGTAAAAAATGAATTAGATTATTTTTTGTTTTTGGATCTTGAATTAGTCTTCTGTTTGAATGTAACAAATAGACAAATTATGCTGAACGGGAAACATAATAGTTTCATATTCATTTGAGTTTTCGGTATTTTTTGAAATGAGATAATTGCCTTCAATAATTCCGAAGTAATTTAATAAAGGCGAATAAAATGTGATCCCGATTCTATGTTTTGATGCATCAGTTATGTCTGTATTAATAATATCTAACTGATAATTGATAAATGGAAAATAGTTGTTTCCTAAAACATCTGTTACACGATGGAAATTTCCTTTTAACTGCTCTACATAACCGCTGGCAGCGATTCCGGTTAGAAAATGTAGTTGATTTGCTTTTTCGTTTTCACTTAATAATTCTCTAAATGTGTTTTTTGGATTCGATCCTGAATTAAACTGCTGAGACTGCATTTGGTATTCTTTGAACGTATCTTCAAAAACATATTTATCCCAAAGCAAAGTTGACGAACTGTCTATTACGATACGATAAGCGAGTTTTATTTTCGTTATTTTCATTTAATTTGAATTTAGAGGAACTTCAATTACAAGCAGCATCGCATTTTGCGACAACGATTCCCATTCTATAGTTTCTGTTTTGGAGATTGCTAAACCATCTTTTGCTTCCAGAAGTCGGTTTTCGATTTCAAAAGCGCCGTTAATTACGAAGACGAAAAAGCCGTTATCAGTATTCTTTAAAGTAAAGGTTCCTTCTTTTCTTCCGTCATAAATACCAATAAATCCAAATGCATTTTCAATTTCAAATAATGAATTAAGCTTATTGTGTGAACTTAAATCGAATTTATATTGCTGAAAATCGTTTTTAAAATCTTCTTTTTCCATTTGAAATTCAAATTCTAAATAACTCACATTTTCCTTTTCGTATGGATTATGGATTTCAACAGTTGATTCTTCAACAGCCGCGAAAATCCCAATTTGTTCTACATGCAAAAATTCCTCATTACCAACATTATCTTTATATTCAATTCCGCCAAATAAAGGAAGGATGATCACATTTGTGTTTGGGTTTATAAATCGAGTAATACTTTGTTGGGGTGCTAATATTACTTCATTTAAAACTTTTAAGGTTCCAAATGCTTTACGGGATAAATCTTGGTAATGTTCAAAATCAAAAGTCGAGAAGCAATTGTGTTTTTCTGAATTGGAAAAACCTCTGGAATCTGACTTGTAAATTTGTGCTGGAATTTGAGCTATCATAATAAGTTATTATTGAAATTATCCTGCAACGTTTATGGTATGAGTTAAAACAAAACCTTCATTAACGCTTCCTGTTATTGTTCCTAATTCATTTGCAACAGAATCTGAAAAGACATTATCTGAAGCATTATAAGTGTAACCGGACATTCCTTTTGTGTAACCGTTAGCACTTGAAGCATTTACTAATGCAACGGCACTATTTGTTCCTTCGGGAAAAGCAATTTGTGTTACGAGTAATGACGTTCCGCTGGCGTTATAAATATGAACGTGAATGTGAGTTGCTCTTCCAGAATACCAGCCCGGAAAGATTGAGGTAAAAGTTACCAAACCATTTGCATCTGTAGTTTGTCTTCCTCTTAAAAAGTGAACGGTTGTGTAATTTACAGACTGCATTGAAGTTCCTCCGTATTCTGAATAATAGCCGTCTTTGTCGCAGTGCCAAATGTCTACAATGGCATCTTTTAATACGGCACAGCTTGCATTTGTGTTTTTTATTGTAATTTTTATGGTGAAAGCTACACCAGTTCTGTCCATTGTAATGTCTGATTTTACTAAAGAAGATGGTGTAATGGTTGGAAATGGCCCTGCAGTTTCTGAAGCTGTAACGGAACAATCGCCTGAAGATGAACCTGAACCCGAAGATGAACCTGTATTAGTTGAAGAATTTGATGAACCGTCATCATTATCCTGACTACATGAGTTTATGATGGGAATTGCTAATGAACCAATTCCTATTAAACCCAAACCTCTTAAAAACTCTTTTCTTTTCATTGCTTTTTCGTTTAAATGTTATTTTAATTGAATGAATAACAGTTGTTTTCAAGTAAAATTATTCGAAATTAAAGCGTTGTAAAAAGTTTGAGGTAAAGGTTATAATTTATGAGGTGAACGAATGAATATTAATTTTTTGTAGTAAAAATCTTTAACCAAAAAAGTATGTTACTTTTGGTCAAAAAGTTTCGAAAAAGCTTCTTCATAACTGACGCTGATTGGAATTTCGGCTTGACCGATGAAAATTATCTTATTTCTTATTTTAGAGATTTTAGAAATAGGAATAATAAAGGAACGATGAACTCTTATGAATTCGGTTTCAGGCAATTTTTGGAGAATTGCTTTTAAGGTCATTCGCGCCACAACTGTTTTCTGGTTTTGGATGTGGATTTTTAAATAATCGTCTAAACCTTCGATATATAAAATATCCGAAAACAGAATTTTAATCAAACTATAATCGGCACGAATAAAAACATACTGCTGTTCGATGTTTTGGTTTTGCTGTTTCCATTTTGAAAAAGCTTTTTCGGCCGCTTGTTGAAATCGGGAAAGGGAAATTGGTTTTAACAGATAATCGGTTGCGCTGAGCGTAAAGCCTTCAACGGCAAATTCAGAATAAGCTGTTGTAAAGATTACCATTGTTTTGTGTGGCAGTTTTTTGTAGAAGTCTAAACCGGAGATCGACGGCATATTGATATCGAGAAACAATAAATCGACTGGATACTTTTTAAGATATTTAAATGCTTCATCAGATTTCGTGAAAGTCTTCTTCAGTTCTATGTAATGAATTGTGTCACATAAACTCTGAAGAATTTCTAATGCCAATGGCTCGTCATCTAATGCTATTGCTTTTATCATCGTATTTTAACGCTCAAGTTTACAATGTATTTTTCTGCTGAATCTTCGATTTTTAAATGATGTTTATTAGGATATACTAACTTCAATCTTTCGATTGTATTGTGAAGTCCAATTCCTGAATCTGATTGTATGGAAAATGTCTTTTTATTAGAAACGTATAAAGTTAGTGTTTCATCATCTATATCAATTTTGATACAAATCTCGGAAGTCTGATCTGGATTTACTCCATATTTGAAGGCATTTTCAATAAATGAAATCAAGATGAGCGGTGTTATTACTTTTCCAAAAGTGTTTCCGGTTACATTATAATCTACGTTTACGGTGTTTCCTAATCGTGTTTTTTGAAGGGAAATGAAATTATTGATGTAATTGATTTCCTTGTTTAATTCAATAACCTCATCGTTTGAATTGGTCATGATATATCGCATTAACTCCGATAGTTGGACTACAGCGTCTGCCGTTTTATCGTCTTTTTTTAAAGCCAAAGCGTAAATGCTGTTTAGTGTATTGAATAAAAAATGCGGGTTTATCTGGGCTTTCAAAAATGCCAACTCTGATTTTACTTTTTCTTTTTCAACACTTTGCAATCTTCCTGAAATTGCAAAAAGCAAACTTGAAACTACGCCAATTAAATAAACAAGTGTTGTGTGTCCGTATTGTGTTGGCGGACCTCCAGTGAATCCAAAAGACATTGGTTCGTTTCTATGCGGCGGCGGGAATCTCCCTTCAAATGGTTTGGGGTGAATTGGTAATTTTCCCGAATGGTATTCAAAATCTAAAAAGTTTCGGCTTGGATGGTCTAAAACGGTAGATATCCAAAGAAAAAACAAAAGGAAAATGGCTATTATGAAATAATACAGAAGCTTTTTTTCTGAAAAGTATAATCTGGGAATTAGATAATAATAATTAAAGTAAAAGAAACAAAGAAGTGTAAAATAGATAAACAGGTAAATGCGGTCGTGCGGGTTTGTGTACAAATGCGGTAAGGAGAAAACGGTATTTGTAGACGTGAACGCATACGGAATAAATAAAAAAGCGAGGCACAGAATTATATGTTTCGCATAAAGTGAAAATTTTGCTTTCATGAATCAAATTTGATTTTATATCGTTTTGACAACCAAAATGATATATTCAAATTTAATGTTATTGCATCTTTATTTCAAATTATTGCGGTAAAAACACATAATGTTGCGACTCGCTTTATAATTTTTGGCTTTTCAGCCTATTTTAAAATAATCGTCTTTTGGCGATTAATCGTGTACCGGACTTTGTGTACAAGGACAGTTACTGATAGATTGTAAGAAATCGAATCCGATTGTTACAACGTGTGTTCCTGTATTGTAATTTCCTAAATCGTTGAACATAACCTGATATGAATATCCGAAGTAAAACTTAGATTTCATGAAACCTGCCATTGGCCCAACTGATAATGGTTTTGGAAACTGGTCGTTTAAGAAACGGTATGAAACTCCAATCCAATAGTAATCTTCGTAACGATTGTATCTTCTGTACTTGAAGTTAATATCGGTTGTTGAACGTTTATCACTTGCAAAGTACTGATAGAAAACAGATGGTTCGTATTCGATACGGCTGTTTTCAGCATCACGAAAAACATAACCAGTATAAACCTGATAGTTTGAAAGCAGGTTTGGTTCTACTCCACGATATTTATCTGTATTTTTCTTTAAAACGTTGTTGGCATTAAAACTTATATAAAAATCTTTATTACGGTACAAAGCACTAATGTCAAAGTTGTTGTTTGCATTGTAACGATTGTCTGTAACTGTTGGATCTATAACAGGATGTTCTATCGTGGTATTGAATTCATCCGTATCAATTCTAAATGTATTGAAGTTGTATGAAATACCAAAAGATAAATACTGTTTTGAGTAATAGTCTAAGATAAGGTGGTGCGCAAAGGATACTTTGGCTCCTGTTTGTCTTGTATATCCGTTTTTATCGTTATAAAGCGATATACCCACACCAGAACGATCCAGGATTCTAAAATCGGCGTAAAGCGACTGGTTTTGAGGTGCATCTTTAATTCCAACCCATTGTGTTAAACCATTTGCTCTAATTCTAAGGTTGTCACCAATACCTGCATAAGCAGGAGAAAGCACAAACGGATTATCAGCCAGATACTGAGTAAAAACTGGTAGGTTTAACTCTTGGCTGTAACTTGTTGTTACAGCCATGAGTACTAAGGATAAAATAAACTTTTTCATTGTAATAATTTTTTTAGATAACATCATAAGGGGCTATATTTTGTTATCTGTATAAAGTGAAATGTCCAACAAACTCTCTTGCATCATTCACGTCATTAAGTTTAAGAACATACCAGTAATCACCTGTTGGTAATTCCTCGCCATTGTATCTACCATCCCATTTTTGACCATAATGATATTTAGCAATCTGACGTCCGTATCTATCGAAGATCGCAAACTCAAGATTAGTATAAATATTTGTACATCCAGGTCCCCAACCACTGTGAGTTCCGTTTGGTGTAAAGTAATTATCAAGACAAACATCAATGTAAGTCAACGGTATTGTAATCGTATCAATACATCCGTTTTGATCTTTTACCTTAATTACATAATCTCTAGACTCATAATATTTAAATTTAGTCTCAGATGTAAATGGACCTCCGTCAAAACTGTATTCATAAGCAGGTCTTCCGCCAATTGCAGTTAAAGAAACAATATTCATTTCTTGTTGTCCTCCAGCTAATTGAATATGTAATTTATCAAATGCCTGGATTGTGAAACTTGCTGTTGGCTGGATACATCCGTTTGTATGTCTTGCGTAAATTACGTGATCACCAGGTAATACATCTTTAAATTCATTAGATAATTGATATGGACCAGCTATAACATCTAAAGAGTAATCAACATCAGCAGGATCTACAGAAGGATCTATAGTTACTGTCACTGTATTAGTTTCACAACCGTAAACAACTTCTGCTGTTGGATTGATGTCAACTGCCAATGGCACAAGAACCTCAATTTCAAAATTACAACCATTTGCATCTTTAACATAAGCGGTATGATTACCTCCTGCAAGACCATCAAATGTATGCTGAGTTCCAGTAATTGGATCAAAAGGACCATTTGGTAAATCAAGACTTACTGTGTAAGGAGCAGTTCCACCAGTGATATCAATTGTAAATTCTCCATTTAAGTCACCTTTACATTGTTCTCCTAATATTGAACCTGCTGTAACTATAAGCGGTGCTGTTGGCTGCGTGATTGTTATATCTGTCATTACATAACATCCGTTTTCATCTTGCGCAATTACAGTATACAATCCTGGAGCAAGTTTATCAAACACACTGATTGTATCAAACTGATTTAGATCTGGTGAGATTGCGTATTTAATAACTCCTGTTCCTCCTGTTGCAGTTACTACAATTTTACCATTGTTTTCACCGAAACATGTAACATTAGTTGGCGTAAACACAGCTTGTAAAGCAACTGGCGGCTCGTTGATTGTAATTACAGCAGATGCATCATCACAATCTCCACTTTCTACTTTTACAATGTAATCTCCAATTACTAAGTCTTCGAAGATTCCAGTAGCCTGAGGACCTTGGATAATAGTTCCAGCAGTATTCTCTAATGTATAGATATAGTTTCCTAAACCTCCTTTAGCTTCTGCTACGATAACTCCTGTAGCTTCACCTGTACATTTTACAACTGCATTTGTTACATCAACCTCAATGTTAAGCGGTTCAAGAGGATCAATTGTGATCTCATTAGAAACATAACCTACACATCCTGCAGCATCTTTTACATAGTAGCTGTATTTACCAACAGCAACCGGGAACGTAACTGATGCATTGAATGAACCAATAGTTGTTGCAAAATTAGCATCAGTACTATAAGTGTAAGGAGCTGTTCCGCCCACTGCGCTTAATGTAAGTGTTGCCTGAGTTAAACATGTTTGTGAGCTAGCTTCAACTAAAGTTGGAATAACTTCTGTTGGCTCATTGATCACAATGTTTGCTGAAGTTGCAGAACAACTAAATCCGTCAGTAACAGTGATACTATAAGTTCCAGCACCTAAACCTGTGAAAATTGGGCTAAGTTGTGGTCCAGAACTAATTACTGGAGTTGCTGAAATAATATTTAATGTATACTGATAGTTACTTCCTTGACCACCTGTTGGAGGATCTACTGTAATTATTGCCGTTTTATCTCCAAAACATGTTAGTGTTGTAGCACTTGCTGATGCAGTAACCACGATTGGTGCCGGAACAACTAATACTTCTGTTGCTGTAGCGATACAACCTACATTATCTCTAACGTTAATTGTATAGTTACCTGCTGATAATCCTGACCATACGAATTGATCAGAGTAGTCAACTAATGTTGTACCATTCAATACCAATTGGTATTCGTATTTATTATCCCATCCACCTGCTGCTGAAGCAGTGATTTCTCCGTCGTTATTTCCTGTTACACAAGTAATATCCGATTTCGCTGTTGTTACTGTAAGAGCTGCTGTTGGCTGCTCAATTGTGAACAATGTAGAAACTGTACAGAATGGGTTGTTTACTAGTGTTACAACAACTGTGTATTGACCAGCAGTTAAGTTAGAAATACTAACCGGACCTGCATTTGTTGTTGTTCCGTTACTTGGAACTGGTCCTGTAATTACATAGTTGAATGCACCTGCATCATTTGTTGGGTTTAACTGATTATCTACAAAAGTTAAATCAACACTTCCGTTTGCAGTACCGTAACAGATTTGTCCGTTAACTGGTGTTACGTTAATATCAAAAGTATTAGGATCATTAACATAATGTGCTTGTACAATTGAACATCCTGTAGCAAGGTTTGTAACGGTAATTAAATAATTTCCGATAGTTAATCCTGTGAATACTCCAGTTGTATTTGACTGATTGTATGTATTTCCATCAGTTCCGGCAACATTGTAATTCAATATTGCTGGTGTTCCTCCAATAGATGTTACCGTTACAGTAATATCTTCATTAGAAATACAAGTTACAGCAGTATTTACAGCAACATTTATTTGATCTAAACGAATGAAAGGATTTACTCTAATTATTCCTGTACTAGATCCCATACATCCTTTATCATCGTAAACATTTACAGTATAGTCACCACCAGTGAAGTCTGACTCGCTGTAAGCATTTGATGGACCTCTTTGAACTACAACTCCACCTTTAATGAACTCATAGATTGTATAAACTCCAGAACCACCAACAACGTTATTTACTGTAATAACTGCATAGCTTGAAACATTTGTTCCAGCTGTACAATTGTATTGTGTGATAACTGGTGCGTTAACTGTAATCACGTTTGGTTCGCTGATTCTAATATCTTCAGAATCCACACAACCTCTTCCAGAAGTTACTGTTACCGTATAATCTCCAGCCTGAAGGTTATCAAAAATATTTTGAGTCTGAGCTGGTCTGTTAACCGCTACTCCTAAAGCTGTAGTTCCTGTTAATGTATACGTATAAACCGGGTTATCGTTTACGCCTGGTGCACTTGGAGCTAAATTAGCCGTGATTGAACCATCTGAATTACCTCTACAAGAAACATTTGTTCCGTTTAAAGTAAATCCAGTAATAACTGTTGCCGGATCAATTACGATTGTAACGTTAAAGTCACAAGTTGTTAATACATCTCTCACTCTGATAACGTGTGTACCCGGAGCAACGTTGTTAAATACAGCCGGTGTAGTATTTATGCTTACACCTCCGTCTAAAGTATATCTATAATTAGCTGTTCCTGAACCTCCTGTTGCAGTAGCAGTAATTACACCATTATTAAATGTACAACTTGGTAATGTTGTAACTGTAGTCTCTAACTGTAATCCCGGAGTGATCGTTACTGCAGCAGTTGCTGTAGCTGTACATCCGTTTGCATCTCTTACTGTTACGTCGTATGTTCCTGCAGCGTTTACAGTAAATGTAGGGCTTGCTTGGAATCCTGCTCCAATACTGTATTCGTAAGGTGCTACACCAGAACCAACAGTAACTGTAAATGTATATTCACCTGCTGCCGTAGGACATTGGCTAGTAACATTAGCTGTTATTGCAGTTGGTAATGGATCTACCGCAATTGTTATTGGGATAAATGTTTCACAACCTTTAGAATCTAATACGTATGCTCTCCAGTTTAAGCTTACTGACGGATCTAAAACAGCATTATTACTGTTTGTATAATCTGCTGCTGTTGGAGTTCCTGCTCCTGCGATGAAAGCATATTTATAATCTGGTGTTCCCCCTGCAGCTGTTACACTAACCTGAGCACCTGAATTACAATTAGCATTTACATTTGAAGCTACAGTCAATGTTAATACTGAAGGCTGACCAACAGTTACTGAAGCCGAAGCTGTACATCCTGTTGTTGTGTCTGTAACTTCTAATGTATACGTACCGATTGGTAAGTTTGTCAGCGTTACTACTTTTCCAACTTGTGTTAGAGTTCCTGTAGTTGGTCCTCCAATTAAAGCTGCTGTGTAAGCCCCGCCAAAATTGTCAACATCAAATTTCACTGATCCGTTTGAACCTCCATTACAGCTTACGTCATTTACTAACTGACCTGCTGCTGTAATGTTTACTAATGGATCAACAGTGTAATAGATATCATCTTTACATCCGTTAGCGTCTGTTACCTGGAATAAGTAAGTATCTGCTGTTAGACCTGTAAAGATTCCGTTTGCTGCACCAGAAACATTTGTAACGGCGCTAGCTGGAGAAAGAATCTCGTAGTGTAATGCACCAACACCATGTGAAACAGTTACAGTAACTGTACTTGTTGTGTTAGCAGCTGGTGTACACCAAATATCTGTTCCTGTTACAGAATCGATTACTGGAGCATCTAGTGCCGGAATTGTAACACTTACCGGTACTGCAATTGTACAATTATTAGCATCTTTTACCGAAGCTGTAATTGTTCCTGCATTATACGTAGTGAATGTATTCGTTGCACTATAATTTATTCCGTTGAAACTATATTGGTAAGGTGCTGTTCCTGTTCCAGCAGTTACATTGATTGTAACAATTGCCGGTTGAGTAGCATTACCTGTTCCACAAGTTAAACTTTGAGTTAATACCGCAGTTGCAGCAAGAGCCGTCGGCTCCGTAATTGTAGCTTGTACGCTTACTGAAGAACATTGTTTAGCATCACGAACAACGATGTCATAAGTTCCTGCGATTAATCCTGTGAAAACATTTGAAGCTTGGAAGGCTCCTCCATTGATACTGTACTCATATGGTACAACACCATTAGCAGCAGTAACAATGATACTTCCGTTATTTCCTCCTACACAGCTAACATTAGTTTGTGTAAATGTTGCTGATGGAGTTGTTGTTGGAGTTACTATTACCGGAATAGAAACTGCCTGACATCCCTGACTGTCTGTTACTCTGAAAGTATAAGTTCCAGCAGCTGTAGCCGTGTAAGGTGATGTTGCAGGGAAGTATCCTCCTGCATTAAAGTCAACTTCGAATCCTGTGTAAGTAAGAGTACCCTGAGTTGCCAATAGTGTAATAACAGCTGATCCTGCACAAGTTAAATCTTGTGTTAAACTAGCTTGTAATAATAATTCCTGATTTAATTTATAAGGGCTTGAAACGATACAACCGTTACCATCTTTAATATAGAATGTGTAGTTTCCTGGCGCATTCAATACAAAGTTAGGGCTAGATTGGTATCCGTTACCAATGCTGTATGTTGGTGTTCCAACATAAGTTCCTGTAATTGTAATTGGCACCGGACCTCCTGTGTAGCAATATAATCCAGCTGATGAATTGATTGTTGGCAATGCATCTGTAGCAATTGTTACATCAATTTTAGTTGTACATCCGTTTGCATCCATTGCATAAACATCCCATTGTGTATTTACAGTTGGGTCTAATACAGCGTTTGCAACAGTATCGTAATCTAAAACATTTGGAGTAACTCCGTCTTCAACGAATACATATTTATAAACCGGAGTACCGCCAGAAGCAAGAACTTCAACTTTAGCACCGAAATTACAATTTGCATTTATGTTGCTTACTACGTTAAGAGCTATAGCTGTTGGCTGAGCCACAACTACTGAAGCAGTAGCTGTACATCCAGTAATTGCATCAGTAATAAGAACTGTATAAGTTCCCGGAACTAATCCTGTCACATTTACAGTATTTCCTGTTATAGCTAATGTACCAGTACCTGCTGTTAATACTGCTGTGTAAGTTCCTGTGTAATTTGCAACTGTAAATTTAACCGCTCCATTTGATTGTCCATTACAAACCACATTACTTACTAATTGACCTGCAACTGTAATATTTGTTACCGGATTAATAGTATATGATTCTTGGTAAGTACAACCATTAGCATCTGTCACTTGGAATAAGTAAGTGTCTGGAGTTAATCCTGCAAATACCGCTGAAGTTTGTTTTGCTACAGCGATTGGAGAAAGAATCTCATATTGAAGTGTTCCTACACCATTAACTACGTTACTAATCGTAACTGTACTTGTTGTACTTGCGGCTGGAGCACAATAAATTGGTGTTCCATTAATATCCATATTTGTCGGCGCATTTAACGCTGGAATAGTGATAGTAACTGGCGTAGCAATGATACAGTTATTAGCATCTTTTACATAAGCTGTAATTGTACCTGCATTATAAGTAGTCAACGTATTTGTTGTACTGTAATTTATTCCTCCGTTAAAACTGTATTGGTAAGGTGCTGTTCCTGTTCCTGCAGTTACATTGATAGTAACAATCGCAGGTTGAGTTGAATTACCTGTACCACAAGTTAATCCTTGCGTTAACACAGCTGTTGCTGCTAAAGCTGTCGGCTCAGTAATTGTAGCTTGTACGCTTACTGAAGAACATTGTTTAGCATCACGAACAACGATGTTGTAAGTTCCTGCAACTAATCCTGTGAATATATTTGAAGCCTGGAAAGCTCCTCCGTTGATACTGTACTGATATGGAACAACTCCATTTGCAGCAGTAACAATAATACTTCCGTTATTTCCTCCTATACAGCTCACATTAGTTTGTGTAAATGTTGCCGTTGGAGTTGTCGTTGGTGTAACTACTACCGGAATAGAAACTGCCTGACATCCTTGGCTGTCTGTTACTCTGAAAGTATAAGTTCCAGCAGCAGTTGCAGTATAAGGTGATGTTGCAGCAACATATGCTCCACTGTTAAAGGAAACTTCAAATCCTGTGTAAGTAAGAGTACCCTGAGTTGCCAATAATGTAATACTAGCTGATCCTGCACAAGTTAAATCTTGTGTTAATGTAGCTTTTAACAACAATTCCTGACGTAATGTATAAGGGCTTGAAACGATACAGCCATTTCCATCTTTAATATAGAATACATAGTTTCCTGGCGCATTCAATACAAAGTTAGGGCTAGATTGGTATCCATTTCCAATGCTGTATGTTAAAGGTGCAACACCTGTTCCTGTTATAGTAATTGGTACTGGACCTCCTGTGTAGCAATATAATCCAACTGATGAATTGATTGTTGGCAATGCATCTGTACCAATTGTTACATCAAGTTTTACTGTACATCCGTTTGCATCCTTAGCATAAACATCCCATAGAGTATTTACTGTTGGTGCTAATACTGCATTTGCACTATTTGTATAATCTGCAGCAACTGGTGTAACACCATCCTGAACAAATGCGTATGTATAATTTGGTGTTCCTCCGTTTGCTAAAACAGTCACTTTTGCACCGAAATTACAATTTGCATTTACGTTGCTTACTAAGTTAAGACCTAGAACTGTTGGCTGAGCCACAACTACTGAAGCAGTTGCAATACATCCTGTTGTTCCATCAACAACCTGAACTGTGTATGTTCCAGGAACTAATCCTGTAACGTTTACAGTATTTCCTGTTTGAACTAATGTACCCGTTCCTGCAGTTAATGTAGCAGTATAAGAAGTTCCATAATTAGCAACTGTAAATCTAACTGCACCATTTGCGTTTCCGTTACAAGTAACGTTGCTTATTAATTGACCTGCAACTGTAATGTTAGTTACCGGTAAAACAGTATATGATTCTTGGTAAGTACAACCGTTAGCATCAGTCACCTGGAATAAGTAAGTATCTGGTGTTAATCCTGCAAATACTGCTGAAGTTTGTTTCGCTACAACAATTGGAGAAAGAATCTCATATTGAAGCGTTCCAACTCCGTTAATTACGTTACTAATTGTAACTGTACTTGTTGTGTTTGCCGCTGGAGCACAATAAATAGGTGTTCCGTTAATATCCATATTAGTCGGCGCATTCAACGCTGGAATAGTGATAGTAACTGGCACTGCAATGATACAATTATTAGCATCTTTTACATAAGCTGTAACTAATCCTGCATTATAAGTAGTCAACGTATTTGTTGTACTATAATTTGTTCCTCCGTTGAAACTGTATTGGTAAGGCGCTGTTCCTGTTCCTGCAGTTACATTGATTGTAACAACTGCTGGCTGAGTAGCATTTCCTGTTCCACAAGTTAATCCTTGCGTTAACACAGCTGTTGCAGCTAAAGCTGTCGGTTGAGTAATTGTAGCTGGTACGCTTACTGAAGAACATTGCTTAGCGTCACGAACAACGATGTTGTAAGTTCCTGCAATTAATCCTGTGAATATATTTGAAGTTTGGAAAGCTCCTCCATTAATGCTGTACTGATATGGCGTAATTCCATTTGCAGCAGTAACAGTAATACTTCCGTCATTTCCTCCAATACAGCTCACATTTGTTTGTGCTAATGTTGCTGTTGGAGTTGTTGTTGGAGTTACTACTACCGGGATAGAAAGTGCCTGACATCCTTGGCTGTCTGTTACTCTGAAAGTGTAAGTTCCAGCAGCAGTAGCCGTGTAAGGTGATGTTGCAGCAACATATCCACCTCCGTTAAAGTCAACTTCAAATCCTGTGTAAGTTGTAGTTCCCTGAGTTGCCAATAATGTAATACTAGCTGATCCTGCACAAGTTAAATCTTGCGTTAAAGTAGCATTTAATAATAATTGTTGGTTTAATGTATAAGGAACTGAAACAATACAGCCATTAACATCTTTAATAGAGAATGTATAAGTTCCCGGCGCATTCAATACAAAGTTAGGACTAGACTGGAATCCGTTACCAATACTGTATTCAGCTGTAGCACCTACAAAAGTTCCAGTGATTGTAATTGGTACTGGACCTCCTGTATAACAGTATACTGAAGCAGTTAAGTCAATTGTTGGTAATGCGTCTGTACCAATTGTTACGTCTAATTTAACTGTACATCCGTTTGCATCTTTAGCATAAACATCCCATAGTGTGTTTGTAGCCGGAGCTAATACAGCGCTTGCACTATTTGTGTAATCTGCAGCTACCGGAGTAACACCATCCTGAACGAATGCATAAGTATAGTTAGGTGTTGCACCTGAAGCAATAACTTCAACTTTTGCACCAGAATTACAATTTGCATTTACGTTGCTAACCAAGTTGATGCTTAGAGCTGTTGGCTGAGTAACTACAACTGAAGCAGTTGCAATACATCCTGTAATATCATCAGTAACCTGAAGAGTGTATGTTGCCGGAACTAATCCTGTAACGTCAACAGTATTTCCTGTTTGTGTTACCGTACCTGTTCCTGCTGTTAATGTTGCAGTATATGTTCCTCCAAAGTTTGCAACTGTGAATTTAACGGCACCATTTGCTTGTCCGTTACAAATTACATTACTTACTAATTGACCTGCAACTGTAATATTAGTTACCGGAGCAACTGTGTATGATTTTTGATCTTTACATCCGTTAGCATCAGTTACTTCAAATAAGTAAGTATCCGGAGCTAATAATGTGAATATTCCGCTAGCAGCACCTGAAACATTTGAAGTTGCACTAGCTGGTGATAAAATTGCGTAAGCTAAAGTACCAACACCATTTGTTGTAGTGATAGTAACTGTACTTGTAGTACTAGCCGCCGGAGCACAATAAATTGGTGTTCCAGTAATGTTTGTAATTGTTGGCGGATTTAACGCTGGAATATTAACTCCATTTGTTAAAGTGAATATACATCCTTTAGCATCTTTAACTAAAACATTGAATGTTGTTCCAGCAAAAGCTTCGTATGTATTTGTACTTGTATAAGTTACACCGTTATCAAAACTATATAAGTAAGGAGCAGTACCATCTGCAGCTGTTACAGTAACTACTGCTTTTGTTGGTACATTTCCTGCAGCACATGTCAATGCTGTTGTTAAAGCAGACGTTGCTGTTAATGCTGCCGGTTGCGTTATTGTGATTGGCGTACCTGGATAAAGACAAGATTTAGCATCTCTTACCGTAATAGTATATGCAGTACCTGCCGCTAATCCTGTAAATACATTTGATGTTTGGAAAGCTCCACCATCTAATTGATATTGATAAGGACCAACTCCTGAAGTAACATTTACCGTAATTGTTCCATCTGTACCTCCATTACAACTTACATGTGTTTCAACAGTAGTAAATAATGTAGGCTGGATAGGATCTAATGTTAAAGTAGTAGTTGCCTCACATGCTGTTGGCAATTTAGCATCATTTACTTTGAACATATAGTTAGCTAAAACACTAGTTGTTAGAACATTTGATGGCATCAAGGTATAGTTAAGACCTCCATCAGTAGAATAATAATAAGTGTATGCTGTGTTGTAACCTCCTGTAGCTGTTAATGTAATTTGAGCGTCTGGAGTTATAGTACAATCTAGTTCTTTTGTTAATGCTGCACTTATGTGTAGCTGTGGTTTAACTTCATAAGTTGTAGTTGCTGTACAACCATTACCATCTTTAATTACTAAAGTATAAGTACCTGAAGCATTAAACGTGAAGCTTGGACTTGTTTGGAAAGTACTTCCGTTTACGCTGTAAGTAGCTCCTCCAACTGCTGGATCAACTGTTCCAGAAATTGCAAATGTGAATGGATTACCGTCATAACAAATTCCAGCTGGTGCTGTAATTGTTGGATCGACATCTTTATTTAATGTAATAGCTGCGAATTTGATACAGCCATAAGCATCTTTTGCGTAAGCAATGTAGTTTCCTGCATTTCTGTTAAATGTATTTACAGAAGCCCAACCTGTAGAAGCTGCTGTTGGTGCAGGATCTGTAGATAATAATAATTGATATGTATATGGACCTGTTCCGTCTTTTGCAACAGCTGTAATTATACCAGAGTTTGGATTACAATTTGCATTTTTAGTAACTGAAGCCGTAACTGATAAATCAATAGCAGATTCAGTAATGTTAAATGTATTACTAGCAACACTACAACCTGCATTAGTTCCACCTGCAGTTTCTTTAATTACAACAACGTAATTTCCAAAACCTAATGCACCAATGTTGTTAATTGGAAGTGAACCATTAGCAGGTACTGTACCTGTTCCGGTAACACCTGTAGTAACCATAGTGAAAGAATTGAATATCTCATAACTAATAGGCGTTGGTGTTGGATATGTACTATTTACTGTCAATGAAACATTTCCATTATTGCTTCCTTTACAAGTAACATTGTTAGCTGTTAATCCAGTTACAGTTAAAGTAGAGTTAGTTGGAATAGGGAATTGAGCTGTTTCATAGTAGTAACAACCTGTTCCTGCATCATGAACGATGAAAGTATATTTAACTCCTGGTAATAAGTTTGGTATGCTTGTTTTTTTACTTCCTGGGTTTACTCCTGCAGGAACTCCTAAAACGTCTTCATCATACCACGGTAAAGTAGTTGGAGAAGTATAAGTCATTCCAGGACCTGTGTAAACAGCGAAGTGGAATGGCCCATTACCTGTAATATTAGTAGATGCAGCACCAATAGCTACAACTGCTGAACCTAAAGAAGAACAATCAGCTGGCGGTGGTGTTACTGTAATATCAAGATCATTTGGCGGTGAAGCAACAAATATATTTTGCTCTATATTAGTACAACCATTTGCATCTGTAATGATAATTTGGTATAAACCAAAGTCAACTACTTCGAAAACAACTGAAGCTCCAGTTTGACCTGTAATTTGTTTGTTATATCCATTTACTCCGGTTACATGATAAGTATAATTAGGAGTTCCTCCCGTAACAGAAGTAATTGTAATAGCTCCTAATGAAACACCTAATGCACCACAAGTAATAGGCGTAATTGTTCTGTTTACTACGATTGGTGTTGGCTGAGCAATATTAATATTATCTGTATCTGTACATCCTTTTGCATCAGTTACAGTAATTACATAATTACCAGCGGCTAAACCTGAAGTTTGTGAACCGTAATTAACTCCTGTAGTTGTATTTAAAACAGTATATACAAATGGTGCCTGACCTTTTGTATTATCAATTGTAATAGCAATTGCTGCTGTAGCATCACCATTACAGTTTATACTTTGAGTTTGTGAAACTCCAGTAATATCTGGATTAACTGGTGTCGTAACGATAACCGCAGAAGACGTAGCTGTACAACCTCTAGAATCAGTTACTGTGAAAGTGTATGATCCTGCTGTGTTAGTTGTAAATACATTTCCAGCGAATGTTCCTGTGTTAGGAGAAGCTGTATAAGTAAATGGTCCGCTTCCTCCTGTTGGTGTTAAAGTAATTTGAGCATCAGTTGGAACTGAACATGTAATGTCCTTGTCTAATGTCGCATTTAGTGTTAATGCGTTATTTACTAAAACAACATTACTATCTGCTGTACATCCGTTACCATCTTTAATTCTGATAGTATAACTTCCAGGTGTAGTAACAACAAACGTGTTACCTGCCTGATATGAAGCTCCTCCATTAATACTGTAACTCAATGGTGCTACTAGTCCAGCTCCCGGAGTTGCTGTAATAGTATAGCTTCCTACCCCAAAACATTGACCAGCAGCAGAAGCTGTAACAGTTGGAACAACATCTTTAGCTATAGTAATATCTAATTTAAATGTACATCCGTTTGCATCTATAATATGAACGTCCCAGTTTAAGTTAACAGCTGGGTCTAAGTTTGCTTTGTTATTGTTTGAATAAGCTCCTACCGCAGCACCATCCTGAACAAATGAATATCTGTATATAGGAGTTCCTCCAGTTGCTGTAACTGTAACTGCTGAAGTACTAACAAAACAGTTAGCATTTACCGCAGCATAAGTTGCAGATAAAGCAGCTGCCGGTTGATTAATAGTAATCGAAGCGTTAGCTGTACAACCTGTTACTTCATCTGTAATAACAATTGCGTAAGTATTTGCTGTTAAATTTGGTAAAGTTACAGTTCCAGTATTAACTCCTGTTACTGCCGTACCTCCATTAACTGTATAAGAATATGTAGAACCGAAACCTGAAACAGTTAATCTTATAGATCCTGTATTTCCTCCGTTACATAATACATCACTTAATTTACTAGCTAAAACAGTAATTGGAGTTACCGGATTAACTGTATATGATTCTGTATAATAACATCCGTTAGCATCGGTAACTTTAAACATATAAGTACCTGGTGCAAGATTTGCAAAAGCATTAGATGTTTGTTTAGGAATGATAACCGGAGATGGAGCAATTGTTTCGTATTGTAAAGTTCCAACACCATTTGTCGCTGTTAAAGTAACAGTAGTTGTTGTAGCCGTACAAGTAACTGCCGGAGCAGCAAATGTTAAATCTGTTGGAGAGTTTAATCTCAATAAAGTTCCATTACCTGTTACTGGACATCCTTTTGCATCTCTTACTGAGTAAGTATAAGCTTGGTTAGTTCCGTTATCATTTAATGTTAAAACATTATTTGAGCTGTACCCGCTTCCGTTGAAGCTGTATTCGTAAGGAGCAGTTCCTGTTCCTGCTGTAACATTAATTGTAACTGTTCCTGCTACTTTAGCATTTGAAGTGTTACATGAGAACGGAACTTCAACTACTGTAGCAGCTAATGTTAAAGGCTGCGTAATTGTAACTGCTACTGATCCAGTACAGTTTTTACTGTCTTTTACGTAGAAAGTATAAGAACCTGCAGCTAATCCTGTAAATACCGGATTTGCAGCAAATGGTCCTGCAACATTGTTGCTATATGTAAATCCGCCTGATCCTCCAGCACCTGTTAAAGTAACTGAACCATTTGAACTTCCATTACAGCTTGCATTTACCTGAACAGCTGTAACTGTTGGGTTTGTAATAGGAGCAACTGTAACAACTGCAGTTCTTGTACAGCTGTTAGAATCTGTAATTACAAATGTATAAGTATCTGCATTTGCAGGTGTTACTGTGTATGTAAATGTTGGTCCCGAAATAGGTGCACTTGCTGCACTTGGAGCACCAGCACCTTTTTGTACTGTATAAGTATATGTAGATCTACCTCCGCCTATTGTAACTGTAATTGTTGCATTTGGAGTAGCTGTACAATCTAATGTTTTTGTAACTGTACCAGCAGCTGTTAATTGCGGGTAAACCACTGTTGCAGCCGGAGCCGCAGCAATACATCCGTTTTTATCTTTTACATAAACGGTATAAGTTCCTGCAGCTACTGAGAAAGTATTACTTGTTTGGAACGCTCCAGTTGGACCATTAATTCCGTAAGTTAATGGTGCTAAACCTGTAGCAGTCGCAGTAATAGTGAATCCGCTTCCAGAAGCTGTACATTGATTATTAACCGTTACGTTAGTAATCGCTGGCATTGGATCCAAAATAACTGTAGCTGTTGATTTAGCAATACAGCCATTTGCATCTTTTACGTAAACATCCCAAACTAAATCAGCTCCAGAATTAGTATCTACTGTTAAAACAGCACTATTTCCGTAAGTTGAAGTTGGAACTGTTGACGGGCTTTTCGCGAAAGCGTAAGTATAATTTGGTGTACCGCCTGTAGCTGTAACCGTAATTTGTGAATTATCGTTATTACAATTAACATTAGTTCCTACTGCTGTAGTAATTGCTAAAGCAGCCGCTGGCTGACCAATAACAATGCTTGCAGAATTAGTACATCCTGTTGCAGTATCTGTTACCTGAACAGTATAAGTTCCTGCAGCAACATTTGATAATGTTAATGTATTTCCTGATTGTGTTAATGTTCCTGATCCTAAAGTTCCTGCTGTTAAAGTAAATGTATAAGCACCAACTACAGCATTACCAGAAACTGTATAAGTACCAGATCCTGTTGAACCTCCTCTACATAAAACATCACTTGTTTTGTTACCTGTAATTGCAATTGGAGTAACTGGATTTACAATGTAAGGTTCTGTATAATAACATCCGTTTGCATCTGTAACTCTAAAAGTATAAGATCCAGGTGCAAGATTTGCGAATGAATTTGATGTTTGTTTAGCAATGATTACTGTCGATGGAGCGATTGTTTCGTATTGCAAAGCTCCAACTCCATTTACTGCTGTCAAAGTAACAGTTGTTGTTGTTGCTGTACAAGTAACAGCCGGATTAGCAAAAGTTAAGTCTGTTGGAGGGTTTAGTCTCAATAAAGTTCCATTACCTGTAACCGGACAGCCTTTTGCATCTCTTACTGAGTAAGTATATGGCTGATCTGCACCGTTGTCATTTAATGTTAGTACATTATTTGAGCTGTATCCGCTTCCGTTGAAGCTGTATTCATAAGGAGCTGTTCCTGTTCCTGCAGTAACATTAATTGTAACTGTTCCTGCAACTTTAGCATTTGAAGTGTTACATGTAAATGGAACTACTGCAACTGTTGCAGCTAATGTTATAGGCTGCGTAATTGTAACAGCTACTGATCCAGAACAATTTTTGCTGTCTTTTACGTAGAAAGTATAAGAACCTGCAGCTAATCCTGTAAATACCGGATTAGTTGTAAATCCTGTTGTTGGATTATTACTGTATGTGAAACTACCTGATCCTCCAGCACCTGTTAAAGTAACTGAACCATCTGCAGCGCCATTACAGCTTGCATTTACCTGAACAGCCGTAACCGTTGGATTTGCAATTGGGGCAACTGTAACAACTGCTGTTCTCGTACAGCTGTTAGAATCTGTAATTACAAATGTGTAAGTATCTGCATTTGCAGGTGTTACTGTATAAGTAAATGTTGGCCCTGTAATAGGTGCACTTGCTGCACTTGGAGCACCAGCACCTTTTTGAACTGTGTAAGTAAAAGTAGATCTACCACCTCCAATTGTAACTGTAATAGTTGCGTTTGGAGTAGCTGTACAATCTAATTCTTTTGTAACTGTACCAGCTGCTGTTAATTGTGGGTAAACTACTGTTGCAGCCGGAGCTGAAGCAGTACAGCCGTTTTTATCTTTTACACTTACTGTGTAAGTTCCCGCAGCAACTGTAAATGTATTTGAAGTTTGGAAAGAAGTTCCATCAATACTATATGTCAATGGAGCTAAACCTGTAGCAGTTGCAGTAATCGTGAATCCGCTTCCAGAAGCTGTACATTGATTGTTAACCGTTACATTAGTTATAGCTGGCATTCCATCCAAAATAACTGTAGCTGTTGATTTAGCAATACATCCATTTGCGTCTTTCACGTAAACATCCCAAACTAAATCAGCTCCAGAGTTGGTGTCTACTGTTAAAACATTACTAGCGCCATAAGTCGATGATGGTACTGTTGATGGGCTTTTCGCGAAAGCGTAAGTATAATTTGGAGTACCTCCTGTTGCTGTAACTGTAATATTTGAATTATCATTATTACAATTTACGTTTGTAGCAACTGCTGTCGTAATTGCCAATGCAGCCGCTGGCTGACCAATAACAATACTTGCAGAATTAGTACATCCTGTTGCAGTATCTGTTACCTGAACAGTATAAGTTCCTGCTGCAACATTTGATAATGTTAATGTATCTCCTGATTTTGTTAGTGTTCCTGATCCTAAAGTTCCTGCTGTTAAAGTAAATGTATAAGCACCTGGTGTAGCATTACCAGAAACTGTGTAAGTTCCAGATCCTGTTGAACCTCCTCTACATAAAACATCACTTGTTTTATTTCCAGTAATTGCAATTGGAGTAACTGGATTTACAATGTAAGGTTCTGTATAATAACATCCGTTTGTATCTGTAACTCTGAAAGTATAAGATCCAGGTGCAAGGTTTGTGAATGCATTTGATGTTTGTTTTGCTCTAATTACTGTCGATGGAGCAATTGTTTCGTATTGTAAAGTTCCTACTCCATTTACTGCTGTTAAAGTAACAGTTGTACTTGTAGCTGTACAAGTAACCGCTGGAGAAGCAAAAGTTAAATCTGTTGGAGGGTTTAGTCTCAATAAAGTTCCATTACCTGTAACCGGACATCCTTTTGCATCTCTTACTGAGTAAGTATATGGCTGATCTGCACCGTTGTCATTTAATGTTAATACATTATTTGAGCTGTATCCGCTTCCATTGAAGCTGTATTCGTAAGGAGCTGTTCCTGTTCCTGCTGTAACATTAATAGTAACTGTTCCTGCTACTTTAGCATTTGAAGTGTTACATGTAAATCCTACAACGGCAACTGTAGCTGCTAAAGTACTTGGCTGCGTAATTGTAACTGCTACTGATCCTGTACAACCTTTACTGTCTTTTACATAGAAAGTATAAGAACCTGCCGCTAATCCGTTAAATACTGGATTAGTAGTAAATCCTGTTGTTGCATTATTACTGTATGTGAAACTACCTGATCCTCCAGCACCTGTTAAAGTAACTGAACCATCTGCAGCTCCATTACAGCTTGAATTTGTCTGAGCAGCTGTAACCGTTGGGTTTGAAATTGGGTCTACTGTAGTTACTGCTGTAGCCTGACATCCATTAGCATCTGTAATTACAAATGTATAAGTGTCTGCATTTCCAGGAGTAACTGAGAAAGTAAATGTTGGTCCGGCAATAGAAGCGCTTGGTGCACTTGTAGTACCTGAACCTTTTCTAGATGTATATGTAAATGGAATTCTTCCTCCGCCAATTGTAACTGTAATTGTTGCGTTTGGAGTTACTGTACAATCTAATTCTTTTGTAACAGCACCTACAGCTGTTAACTGTGGATAAACTACTGTTGCAGCCGGAGCTGAAGCGATACAGCCGTTTTTATCTTTTACACTTACTGTGTAAGTTCCCGCAGCAACTGTAAATGTATTTGAAGTTTGGAAAGAAGTTCCATCAATACTATATGTCAACGGAGCTAAACCTGTTCCTGTTGCAGTAATAGTAAACGAATTACCTGAACCTGTACATTGGTTATTGATTGCTGCAGTTACACTTGGTAAATTATCTGTAGCAATAGTAACTGTATTTTTTGTTGTACAGCCATTTGCGTCTTTTACATAAACATCCCAAACTAAATCAGCTCCAGAATTAGTATCTACAGTTAAAGTAGCACTATTGCCATAAGTCGATGATGGTACTGTTGATGGGCTTTTCGCGAAAGCGTAAGTATAATTTGGCGTACCGCCTGCGGCAGTAACTGTAATTTGTGAATTATCATTATTACAATTTACATTAGTAGATGTTGCTGTAAATGTTAATGCATTTGCAGGCTCAGTAATAATAATACTTGCTGTATTTGTACAACCTGTTGCATTGTCTCTTACTTGTACAGAATATGTTCCTGCAGCAACGTTTGCTAATGTTAATGTATTTCCTGATTTTGTTATAGAGGCAGCAGCTGCAGCAGGTGTTACGGTATAAGTATAAGCACCAATTGTTGCATTACCAGAAACTGTAAAAGTTCCAGATCCTGTTGCTCCTCCTTTACAAAGAGCATCACTTGTTTTATTACCAGCAACTGAAATTGGACTTACAGCATTGATAATATATGGTTCTTCATAATAACATCCGTTAGCATCAGTAACTTTAAAGTTATAAGTTCCCGCTGCTAATCCAGCAAATACTCCTGTAGTATTTGTTGCTACAGATGCTGCTGGTGATGTAATTGCATACGTTAAAGTCCCTACTCCATTTGTGGCAGTAGCAGTAACTGTAGTTGTAGTTGCTGTACAAGTAACCGCAGCATTACTAAATGCTAAATCTGTTGGAGGGTTTAATCTGTTAATTGTAACTGTTTGAACTGGAGTTTTACAACCTTGTGCATCACTAACTACATAAGAAATAGTTTGGTTTGTTCCATTATCTGTTACAGATAATGTACGCGTGCTTGTAAAAGTTGTCCCTCCGTCAAAACTATATTGATAAGGAGCTGTACCTGTTGTTGGAACAGCAATTGTTACAGTAGCCGCTTGTTTCACATTTGAAGCATTACATGAAAATGCAGTTGCACTTGCAGTAGCTGTTAATGTTGTTGGCTGCGTAATAGTAATATTTCCAACTGCAGATTTACAACCTTTACTATCCATTACCTGGAATGTATAAGTTCCTGCAGCTAATCCTGTGTAATCTGATTGAGCAATAAATGTTGCACTTCCGTTGAAGCTGTAAGTATAACCTCCAGATCCACCTGCTCCGACCAATTGAATAGAACCTGTTGAAGCTCCATTACATGTTGCATTTACTTTTGTAGCTGTAACTGTTGGATTTGAAATTGGATTTACAACTGCGCTAGTTGTAGTAATACAACCTTTTGAATCTGTAATTTCAAAAGTATAAGTATTTGCAGTTGTTGCAGTATATACAAATGAATTACCTGTTACATTGTTACTACCACTGTAAGTTCCTGAACCTATTTTAACTTTATATTTAAATGCACTTGTACCTCCCGTAATAGAAACTGTGATAGTAGCATTTGGAGAAGTAGTACAATCTAACGTTTTAGAGATTGTTGCGCTTCCTTCTAATTCAGGTGCAATTACAATGTTGCTAACTGTAGCTGTACAGTTATTACTGTCTGTTACAACAACATTATGTGTACCAGGACCTACATTCGTAAATGTATTTGAAGTTTGTGCAGCTCCGCCGTCTAAACTATAAGTTAAAGTTCCTGTTCCTGTAGCTGTTACTACAAGTGTTGCCTGATTAGTAGAATCATAACATAAATCTGAACTCGCAGCTAATGAAGCTGTTGGAGCTGTTGGATTATTAATATTTACAGTAGCTGAAGCTGGAGAAGTACAAGCGTTTGCATCTCTAACCACTATTCTATATGTTCCTGAAGCAACGTTTGTAAATATATTCGAAGTTTGGAATGGTACTACAACTGTAGTTCCATTAGATTGTCTTAACTCATATTGGTAAGCCGGTGTCCCTCCTGTTACTGTTGCGGTAATAGAAGCGCCAGTTGTACAAGTAGGCTGAGCCGTAACCTGAGCTGTAACTGCTAATGCTGCTGGTGCAGTAATAGGTTGAGAGAATGGGAAACTACAAGTCGATGCACTATTGTTGAAACGAACTTGAATTGAATAGGTTTGGCTTGTTAAACCTGTTACAGTTACAGGAGATACTTTAGAATTTACCCAGGTAGTTCCATTATTCATAGAATAATCGAATCCGTATGGAAGATTAAAATTTTCTGCTGCTAATGTAATTTCTCCGTTATTTCCTCCATTACAAGTAACATTTTTAACTCCTGTTATAGAAGCTGTAAATGCTTTATTACTGTCGATAACAATAGGAAAATCTTTTTGAGTAATACATGATTTTGGAATCTGACGTACCCAGATATCATCGATAACTAAGTCATTACCTCCATATTCAGTACTTCCTGAACGAATTCTGAAAGTAAGGTTTGTATTATTTCCTGGATTTAACGAGATGTTTATTGGAACCCATTTTGTTCTGTTAGCATCATTTGCTGCTTCAGCAATTTTACCTGTATCTTCAGTAGCAACAACATTACCAGAACCATCAACCAATTCGAATCTTACAATTGGAGCTGCTCCGGTTACACCTGTATTTAATAAGTTACCTACATATAAGGAAACCATTACAGGCTGATTTGGGATAACATCAATAATTGGTTTGCTATATAAAACTCCATAAGGTCCTGCTGCACCACCAATATTTACTAATAAATATCTTCCGTTTGCATCTGTTCCATTTGTTGTATGGTCTTTAAAGTGGTACCAAGCTGTATCACCTCTCCAGAAGAAACTTGTAACTGAGTATTGGTTATCTTCAACAGAACGAGTTGGAGTTCCGTTTAAAGAACAAGTATATGGAGGGTTAACTCTTTGGTCGTTGAAACAGTAAGCCGATGCAATACCAGGAGTTGTTGTAGTTCCTCCAGAACCAAAATCTTCTTGTAATAAATTACTATAAGTTGGTACTGAAACTAAATTGTATTTTACACTTACTGTGTGAGATCCTGATGGAACATTTACAAAAACGTTCGAAGGAGTATTTGTGTTTAAAACATTATCTAAATAATATTCATAGCTGTAATTTGCCCCACCACCATTTGTTACCGTTACAGTACTTGTTGCAGTTCCATTACAATTAAATACTGGTGCTCCAACTGCAATTGTAGGGTCTGCAGGTTTTGGATCTAATATAACTCCAGGCATTGCGAACGTACAGCCTTTTGAATCTCTAACATAAAGTGTATAAGTTCCCGGTGCTACGTAAGCTTCATTTGATGCTCCGTAAGTTGTTCCTCCGTTAAAGCTATATGTGTAAGGAGGAGTTCCACCTTGAGGGTTTGTAATACGTACTTTACCAAAACCATTACCTGATGGATCACAACCTGCTAATTCAGAAACACCCGCAGAAGCACTTAATGCATTTGCAGGAGCTGTAATTGTAATAGTAGTAGCCGGATCAGTACATGTAGTTCCCGATAAAGTATATTTAACTACAACATTATAAGTACCGCCTGTTAAATTAGAGAAAACAGGAGTAGTGCTAAATGTTGCACCATTGTCAATACTGTATTGTAAAGTGTATCCGTTTGCGTTTGTAACATTAATATTGATTTGAGCTGTACCGCCGTTACAATTGATTTCTGTATTTGTTATATTGTAAACAGGCTTAGGATTTCCTGTAACTGTAATTGATGTTGTTGCCTCACAGTTATTAGAATCAACTAAACGAATATTATATGTTCCAGCTGTTGTAAAAGTAATTTCGTTTGAAGTAAGGAAAGTGGTCGATCCATTTACAAAGAAGAAATACGGAGCTGTTCCACCTGAACCCGATAATGTAATTTTACCATCGCTACATGCTGTAAGAGGTGTTGTCAAGGCTGCAGTTGCTACTAGAGGAGCTGCAATGTTATTTATAGAAATAACACTTGACACATTACAAGTTGGAGCTGGTGTACCGCCAATTGGTGCATTTGTAACTCTTACCCTGTAAGTGGTTCCAGGATTTAAATTAGCAAAAGTATAATCTGAAGCTGCAATAGGCCCAACACTATTTACAAGTGCATTTGTAGCATTATTATATAAGTAATAATAATATTGCGGGTCTATATTTAAAGCACCTACTTTTATACTTCCTTTATCTCCGTAACAAGTTGGTTGAGTTACTGCTGTAGTAATCTGTAAGTCTCTGCTTCTAATAAGAATACCCGGAACAGAAAAAATACATGGATTAGTAGCAACACCAATTTGTCTGATATAAACAGTATAAGAGTTAGGAGTTGTAATATTGAAAGTATTACTTGTTTGATATGCTCCTACTGCACCACTAGGATCAGTTCTGATAGCATATTCATAACCTGCAGGCACGCCGCCAATTGTAATACTTCCAGGAACACCACAAATAATATCTTTATGTGTTTCTGTTGGAGTTAACAAATTCGTATAAACATTAAAGTAGAAACGGTTGAAACATCCTCCCGCATAATTTAATGTTACTCGAAATTGTCCTGCCTGGTTTGCCGTATAATTTGGCCCTGAACCAACACTAGCCCATGTACAGGCAGCATTTTCATTGGCACAATTTTGATTTGTAACAGCAGTACAACTTCCTTCATTTAATTTCTCCCAAACAATACTTGTTGCGTCAGAAATACTTGTAGTAATTTGTCTGACAGCATTTGAACCACACAAGAAAATATTTGGTAATTTTTTTCCATCATTAGAACAAGTTACTACCTGATCTGCGAAAGGAATTACCGGATTTTCTACTGTTGCTCCAAATCTTGTTACAACAAATGACTGATAGATTGATCTACAAGGTGCAGCAGCGAGATTATAAACATAATAAGTTCCAGGATCTTTTACATTAAATACTTGTCCTTTTCCTATTTCAATAGTTCTTGCTTCATCACTATACCAAGTATAATCTGAATAACCATTAGCAGCTGTTAAGTTAATATTTGCTCCACAAAGTGTAACGTTCGTGGTGTATTTACAACCATCTACTCCAACTAAAAAGTTTGTCGCTTTTGGAACTAAAATACATCCTGTATTGGTATTAACACTCGGGTCATCAGAAATTGTAAAACTTGTATTTTGCTGTCCTTTGTACGTTGCATAAGCAGAGTTGTCAATACTATTAGAACAAGCCTCACTTAAACTTTGACAATCAGGAACAACCTTAACCTTAAAGCTTATAATTTTTTCAGGGTCACCAACTTTAACAATGTTGTTGTTTATTGCAAAAACAATATTTCTTGTCGTTGCATTATAACTTTGAACCGTTACCCCAGTTGGTAACGAAACAATATCAGCCGGATAATTGAAAATAATATTAATAGGCAGCTGATCTCGAATTGTAAATGAGGTAGCATTATCATTACCTGTATTTTTAAAACCAATTTCGTAGTTTAACTGCTGTCCTAAAGTAACATTTTGCCCGCCAATATTTGCTCCTAAATTATTTTTTACAATTTTAGTTAAAACAATTTTCGGTTCAATAATCTCAACGTTAAAAGCATTGAAAAAGAGTCCATAACCGTCTCCTCCCGTACTAAGCTTTAATTGTGCCGAGGTATCGTTGTTTTTAATAATTGCATTTGCGGCATTATTAAGATTTATAATCCCCGCTTCAAACCCCAGGGTATTACCACTACTTGGTGTTCGGTCTGTATAGGGACCATTAACGTCATTAAACGTACTATTAAAGAAGTTATTTACATTACGTTCAGTAGTAAAAATATCAGTATTATTGATAGAGTATTTATCCCCTGTAAGGTTAACGTCTCCCTCTAAAGCAGCAAAAGCCAGTTTTGCTTTTACAACTCCTGTTGGAATTGTTTTAAAACCTGTTAAGTCATAAGTTACAGGTCCACTAGATGCTTGTATCCAACGAAGACCATCGAAAGAAGTGATATATTTTGCAGATGATTTTGGATCTTCATAAACCACAAATAAATTCCAACCTGCAGAAAAACCTCCATTGATTCCACCTCTTCCAGAAATAATATTAGCAACTGTATACGTTCCTTCAGGATTTGCTAATCCTTGTACCATCGTTGTTAGATCATAATAGTATGCATAAGGCATCTGATCACCATTTGACGTCGTTGGATAGTAATCATAAATTAATGATCCTGAAATATTCGTATAAGCTGTTTGATTTGGAAGTTTAATCTTAATTGAACCAAGATTAGCACGATTTACAGTACCATTGTCAACAGTACCTTTACTGTAAATACCAGCCCAATAAAGACCTGCATATACTATTTTATAACATTCTCTACTAGATTGCGGAACAGTTAAATTTGCCGAACTCGAACTAAACGTAGTATTGTCACTATCAATATCAATATATTGCATAGTAAGGTCGTTATTGTTCTGGTTCGTCGCATTGAACGCATTGTTCGGCCGCTCACCATTCTTATTGTTATCTCTATTCAAAATATTATTACCTATCAAGAGCATATCACCTTTTAAACTTTGGTCAAAGCGAGGGGTGAAATCCTTTTGAGAGAACATAATAAAACTCTGTATAAAAAATAATACAGTTAAAACTAATTTTAAAGTAGTAGGTTTCTTCATGTTACTATGGTTTCAGTTTAACTGTTGTTCTTTGAAGGGGCATTCAAAGAACAACATTCAATCTTAATTTAAATTTATGTTTTTACTTTCCTTCTTCTTTCGAAGAAGCCGCCGTCTATATCCTATTATTAATTTTCGACTTTTACGATAGCCATTTTCCCGTTGTATGGTGATTTACCTTTAGCTTCTAATGCCTTAGTTGCTTCTTGCAGACCATCGAATTTCTCGTAATAGATATAATATTTACTTGTTGTTATATTGTAAAAGAAATTAATATTTGAAAGCCCTGATGCTACAGCTTTAGTTAAGAACTCATCTCGTTTTTCAACACTGCTGTGTACTGCAAGAATCATATAATAACCACTTTCAGAATTTTTAATATTCTTAATAATCTGCATGTTTGACTGATCTTCACCAAAATCAAAATCAGCTGCCGTGAGCGGTGTACTGCTTACTTTCGTTGTTTCTTTAATACGTTTAAGAGCAGCTACATCCTGAGCATATCTTCCCTGATCATTTTCGTATGCCGCACGCTTAATTCTACGTTTTTTCTCAATTTCAGTTTCAGCTTTAATACGCTCTAAATCGGCAAGTAATGCCGCACCTTCAAGTTCCATTTTTAACTGTGCTGCTTTCAATTCGTTTATCTTCTCAAGATAAGCTTTGTTTAAAGCATCATTTTTATTAGGAACTTTTTTAAGTCTTTCGTTATATAAATTTGTCAGCTTAGCAATCTCATCTTTCTGTGCTTTACTAGCATCTGCAAGTTGTGATTTTAAAGCTTCTATCTGACTGTTTTCTGCAGCTACACTTTTGAAAGGTTTTGGTTCTTTGTAAATACCTTTTTCACTTAAATCATTCTCTTCTTTTAAATCATTCAAGTCTTTTTGTTTATTAGCTACTGTTGATTTAAACTGATCTAATAAATCATTTTGTGTTTTACCTGAACTTTCAATTGACTGAGTTAAGCTTTCAATCGCTTTTGCTGTTTCATCTTTTGCTGCCGCTGCTGCTCTGGCTGCTGCTGCTTCTGCATCAGCTTTTGCTTTCTCCGCTGCTAATCTTGCCTGACGTTCTTCTTCTTCTTTTAATTTTCTTGTTTCTTCGTCAGCTTTTTGTTTTTCTGAAGCTTCAGCATCCGCTTTTGCTTTTGCATCTGCAGCAAGTTTAGCTTGTAATGCTTCTGCATCTGCCTTAGCTTTTGCATCCGCTGCCAACTTAGCTTGTAATGCTTCTGCGTCTGCTTTCGCTTTTGCATCAGCAGCTAATTTTGCTTTAAGAGCTTCTGCATCTGCTTTTGCCTTTGCGTCGGCTGCTAACTTAGCTTGTAATGCTTCTGCGTCGGCCTTAGCTTTTGCGTCGGCTGCTAGTTTCGCTTGTAATGCTTCTGCATCGGCTTTTGCTTTTGCATCTGCTGCTAACTTAGCTTGTAATGCTTCTGCGTCCGCCTTAGCTTTTGCATCTGCTGCCAATTTCGCTTGTAATGCTTCTGCGTCTGCCTTAGCTTTTGCGTCGGCTGCCAGTTTAGCTTGTAGTGCTTCTGCATCGGCTTTTGCTTTTGCATCTGCTGCTAACTTAGCTTGTAATGCTTCTGCGTCTGCCTTAGCTTTTGCGTCGGCTGCCAGTTTAGCTTGTAATGCTTCTGCATCTGCCTTAGCTTTTGCGTCGGCTGCTAACTTAGCTTGTAATGCTTCTGCATCTGCCTTAGCTTTTGCGTTGGCTGCTAATTTAGCTTGTAACGCTTCTGCATCGGCTTTTGCTTTTGCATCTGCTGCTAACTTAGCTTGAAGTACTTCTGCATCGGCTTTCGCTTTTGCATCTGCTGCCAATTTAGCTTGTAATGCTTCTGCATCGGCTTTTGCTTTTGCATCCGCTGCAAGTTTAGCTTGTAATGCTTCTGCATCAGCTTTCGCTTTTGCGTCTGCTGCTAATTTCGCTTGTAATGCTTCTGCGTCAGCTTTTGCTTTTGCATCTGCAGCCAATTTAGCTTGTAGTGCTTCTGCATCTGCCTTAGCTTTTGCATCTGCTGCTAGTTTCGCCTGTAATGCTTCTGTATCAGCTTTTGCTTTTGCGTCTGCAGCCAATTTAGCCTGACGTGCTTCTTCAGCTTCTCTTAATTGTTTTTCTTCTGCTTCCGCTTTTGCTTTTGCAGTTGCTTCCGCATCGGCCTTAACTCTTGCATCGGCAATTAATTTAGCTTGTAAAGCTTCCATATCTGCTTTTGCTTTCGCTTCTGCAGCTAATCTTGTTTTTTCTGCTTCTGCATCCGCTTTTGCTTTTGCATCTGCTGCTAACTTAGCTTGTAATGCTTCTGCGTCAGCCTTAGCTTTTGCGTCTGCTGCTAATTTAGCCTGACGTGCTTCTTCATCTGCTTTCGCTTTAGCATCTGCCGCTTGTTTTGCTTGTAATGCTTCTGCATCTGCCTTAGCTTTTGCGTCTGCAGCTAGTTTAGCTTTTAATGCTTCAGCGTCGGCTTTAGCTTTTGCATCAGCTACTAATTTTGCTTGTAATGCTTCTGCATCTGCTTTAGCTTTTGCTTCTGCATCAAGTTTTGCCTGAGCCTCAGCGTCGGCTTTTGCTTTTGCATCCGCTGCTAATTTTGCCTGAAGTGCTTCTGCATCAGCTTTCGCTTTTGCTTCCGCATCTAATTTAGCCTGAGCTTCTGCGTCAGCTTTTGCTTTTGCATCGGCTGCTAATTTTATTTTTAATGCTTCTGCATCCGCTTTTGCTTTTGCTTCTGCAGCTATAATTGCTTGTCTGGCTTCTGCATCCGCTTTTGCTTTTGCATCAGCTGCTAATTTTTCTTTTAGAGCAGCTCCTTCTGCTGCTTTTGCTTTTGCGTCAGCGGCTGCTTTTGCTCTGTTTGCAGCATCAATAGAAGCTTTTGTTTTTGCTTCAGCAGCGGCTTTTGCTTTAGCTTCTGCAGCTAATCTTGCCTGAAGTGCATCAGAATCTGCTTTTGCTTTAGCATCTGCAGCCAGGATTGATTGTAAATCTGCTTCTTCAGCTTTTGCTTTAGCATCTGCTTTACGTTTTGCTTCTGCAGCATCTGCTTTAGCTTTAGCATCTGCAGCTAGTTTTATTTTAAGTGCTTCTGCATCCGCTTTTGCTTTCTCAGCAGTTAATTGTGCTTGTGTTTTTTGCGGAGCCGGAGCTGGCGTCGTCGGCGTTGCAGCAGCTGTTTGTTTCGCTTTTGCTTCTGCGTCTGCCTTAGCTTTAGCATCGGCTGCAAGCTTAATTTTTAATGCTTCAGCATCTGCTTTCGATTTATCTGCAGCTAATTGTGCGGCTGTTTTTTGTGCAGCTGTTGCAGATGGTTTGCTTGCTTGTGCTTGTGCTCTCGCGGCAGCAGCAGCATCTACTCTAGCTTTATTATCTGCAGCTAATTTTATTCTTCTTGCCTCAGCATCTGCTCTTGCTTTATCTGCAGCTAATTGTGCAGTTGTTTTTTGTTCTGCAGCAACGGCTCTGTTTGCTGTTGCTGTCTGTGCTCTTGCGGCAGCTGCGGCATCTGCTTTAGCTTTAGCATCGGCGGCTAATTTTATCTTAAGAGCTTCAGCATCTGCTTTAGCTTTATTGTCTGCGTCTAATTTTGCTTTTGCTGCAGCATCGGCATCAGCCTTAACTTTTTCTGCAGCAGCAAGTCTTGCTTGTTTTGCTTCGGCATCAGCTTTTGCTTTTGCTTCAGCAGCTAATCTTGCTTTCTCAGCTCCATCTACTCTTGTTACAGGAGCTGCATTTGTTTTTGGTTTAGCAATTACTGGTTTAGATGTCGTTCTCGAAGGGTCTATTAATGATCCTTCTTCATCATCTCCGTAATAGTAATTTCTGTTTTTGAATTTATAAGCAATAGCAAATTCATGAGAACCTCCCATATTTGTAAAATTGCCCATTCCTCTTTCGTAGTTATATTCGATTGCAATGCTAGGTGAAATGTTAACCCCTAAACCTGCAGAAACTCCGTATAATGTATTATAACCTGCTTGTGCCCAAACTCCTTGTTTCAGCGAAAGCATGGCAAGTCCTGAAAGAACTGTTTTATCTTTTTTAATTTCTGTTTTTACGATTCCTGAGAATTTACTTTGCTCAAAAAAACCATAACTGTCAATGTATCCGGTGTACATTGCGTGTAATTCAATTGCTCTTTCCGGATCTTCTTTTACAACGCCAGAACCAAAATTGTAAAGAATTAAGTTGTTTACCGATAATCCGAAATCAAGAAAAGCGGTTCCATAATTAATCCCCGGATTTACAGTAAGCATTGTGTTTGAAGGGTAGTCACCATTTAAAATATCCGGATCATCAGATATAATTTTTCCTTTGTCTAAACCGCTTTGGTAAGCGCCTACGTTTAAACCAAAAGTAAGATTACTGTCTTCCTGCAAAACGATATTGTGAGCGAAATTAACAACTCCGCCAAACACGGTCATTAAACCATAATTTTGTTGAAACAAACCAATAGCAAAGGCTTCATTTTCTCTGAATCGGCCAGAATAATTAGCTAAATAAGTTTGCGGTGCATTGTCAAACTGCACCCATTGTCTTTTGTTGTAAAAGCTTGCATAAGCATTTGATTCGCGAACAAAGCTAAATGCAGGGTTTATTAAATATCTATTAAACTTTAATGAATTTCTGATAGGTAATGAAAACGAAACAACTCCATTCTCAACTTTGTCCTGAGAATAGAGTACATTAGAAAAACCGTAAAATAAAGTTATGAATAGTAAAATTTTCTTCATTATTTAATCACAGTTATTGATCCTTTTTTTTCACCTGTGTCTGATTGAATGACATAGTAATAAACTGGATTTACATTTTTAAAATCTTTTATAAAAGAGTTAAGTTCTGGATCGTAATTGCTGCCGACATCATCATACATTACCTCTCCATTTGAACTTAAAATTATTAGCTTCGTCGACGGCGTTTTATACGCATCTGGAATATTCCAGTAAGGATAAGCACCGCTCAGTTTAACAATATTTGGAATTACACTAGTAACAGCATCTGTTGCTGATGTAACTCTAAATGTAAATTCTCTTGAAGCTATACAACCTGATTCCTGTGATATTTTAACTTTATATAAACCTCTTACGGCTACCAGATAACTTGGACCGTTAGCACCATTTATTGGTATATTATTTAAAAACCATTCGAATTTTGGAGTCCCTGCATCTGTCGTTACAGATACGTTTAATGTTTCTCCTTCTTGAAGCTCATAAGTTTCCGGAACATCTATGCTGGCCGTGAAACTATTGCTTTTTAAATCGATGCTTCCTGTAGCTTTACAACCGCCAAAATCAACCTCAACAGAATAAAGACCAGATTCACTTGTAGTAATACTGCGAGATGTTTGCGCGATTACAACACCATCTTTTTTCCAAACATAACTGTTACCTGATGTTGCTGTTAAAATAGTTCCTGAACCGTTTGAACAGAAAGGGTTTCCTAAGCTTGAATCAACTGTTACTGCAGATCCTCCGCCAGAAGATACTACTGTAACACGATTAGAACTAAAGTTATCATCATCACAACCGCCGTAATCGATTTGAGCATAATAAACACCTGGACTATTTGCTACTAACGTTGTACCGCTTTGTCCTGCTATTAATACGTCATCTTTGTACCATTTATACTTTAAATTTGGATAATTGGCAGGAGATGATGGTGTGTCTGCTGGAGTTGGATTATCTACAGAAAGACTTAAATTTCCACCTGAACAAATAGTTGCATTGGCTTCGTTATTATTGATAAAAAATTTCTCTGCAAAGATTCTGTAATAAGCCGGAAACGAAGTCTGGTTCTGGAAATTCTTAACCCTCTGGCTGTAAACAGGCGTGGCCGTATTACTTTTAATGCGAAGGCTGTATGTATTTGATCCTTTTAAATTCGTAGGAATAGCAAACTTAATCGTTTGCTGCTGCGCCACAGGATCGTCTACAAACGAAATTTTTGTTGTAGCAGTAGGAGTTGTGAAACTTCCTAAATCATCTGAAAGTTCTACTTCAAAAGTAGTTCCTGCCGGAAAGTTTAAATAGCTGAATGTTGCGAAGTATTCATTAAATGGTGTTCCATTTACTTCTAAACCGGCACAAATTCTGTCAAAAGGAAGCTGCTGTCCAACTATTGCTGGTGTTTGAGCATAGGTATGCGATTTAGTAAACAGAATTATACTAAATAAAATGAAAACTTTAAAAAAAGATAAAGTAGTTTTTTGAATCATATAGTACGTGTTCTTGCTAAGTCTATACGCTCAAAAAACAAGATATCAATGAATGTTTCAGAAAAATCATATTTGTAGTTCTCAATAATATCTTTTGCAAGAATTGAAGTAGAACCAATCAATGAGTTTTCTTCACAATCTGAAGATTGATCTTTCAAATCAGCCGGCATAGTAAGGCTGTCCTTGGGGGTGGACAGCCCTACTATTAACTGATTAGAATTATCTAATTTGCTGATAGATTTATCAGCTGATTCGTTATTTTGATTTATCTCAATTGAAGCTAATTTGCAGTCAGAAACAGCAGAAACCGTAGGCTTTTCTATTGCTGAACTTTGTGCATACAGACTTAACGAAATAGGAGAAACCAAAAAGAATATATATAAATACTTTTTTGTAGATAGAGCCATTATGTTTTGATCTTTATTTGGTCCTTTTAAGACGATACATAAATTGTGTCTGGGGACTTTATTAATAAAATTTACGCTTTGAAATAAAAATCGAAATCTATTTATCTATTGCCGCTTGAAGCTGTAATTTTTCCTAATTGTAATCTAAAGTCTGGCTTTTTAGGGTTGAAGATATCAATAAATGTTTCTTTGTTATCACTTTGAGAGTAAACATTAAAGAACACACTGTTTCCATACCAGCTCTCTAAATCTTCGTTATTTGAGTTGTATTCAGTAAAGATGTTTCCTTTACATAAGTTGAAATACATTTCCTCAAATTTGATTTTTTTAAGGTTGGCATCATTGATTTCAGTTTTGCTGTCTAATAACACTGCAGGGTTAAATCCAGAGATCACACTTCTTTTCATTTCAAGAGAAGCAGTTTCGGCTACGTAAACAGCCTCTTTTACTAAACCTGATTGAATGTCAGCATTGATGTTTTCACTGTCATTAAGCATTGTAATGTTAGTCGCAACAACTAAAGTAGTTTTTTTAGTAAAATCTGTTTCGCTTTTCTTTTCGAATGATTTTACCTCCATACAACGAGATCCGTCTTTGTTACTAGATAAGTAAGAAGATCTAACTGCTAAAGAGTTATATAAACGACATTGTACACCTTGTGTAAATTTGTAATCGTCGTTGATTGATTTATAAGAAACAAATTTTGTAGCGTTAACGTCTCCACCGAAGAAAGCAAATGAATCTCCTCCAGAGTAGCTAACCATAACGTTTTCCATAATTGTTTTGTTACCAACACCTGCAATAGTTAAACCGTTGAAAGTATCAACCCCTTTCACTTTTTTACCTGCAAATTCGATTCTAACATATCTTAAAATTCCAGAGTTTGAAGCAACATTGTCACCACCATAAGTAGTTAAAGTTGGATCAAGATCCATATTGTAAGATCCTACGTTACCGAATTTGTTGATTGGAGCGTCACCAAGAATTACAACTCCACCCCAGTCTCCAGCTTTTTTCTGGCTGCGGTTAGATGTAAATACGATTGGATCAGTTTCTAAACCATCAGCAACAAGTTGTGCACCTTTTGTAACTACCAATGTTCCTTTTGTTTCGAAATCACCAATAATTAAAGTTCCAGGTTCGATTGTTAAAACCGCATTGTTTGTAACGTAAACGTTACCTTGCAAAACATAGATATTCCTTTTAAGCAATTTAGTATTAACAGAAATGTTTCCTGCTAAAATTTGATTTGCTTCTCCATACTCTACTTTGTTAGGCTTAAATTCAGTCCAGTTATTTAACCAGTTAGTGTAGCCCATAATTCCTTTCTCTTGTTGAGCACTCATACTCGTAACTGTCAAAAGAACGCAGATCATTTGAGTAATTTTTTTCATGATAAAGGTGTGTATTAGGTTAATAATAAATTTGGGTATGCTTTAAATAATTTGGGTATGCGTAAATGAAAAAAACTGTTCTCGGTTTTTCTAAGTATTATTCAGAGTAAATCGAGAACGAGTTGTTTTGTTTTACTTTTTCAAAATAACGCAGAAACTAAATCCATCTACGTAAACATTCCAAAAAAGGTTTTAAAATATTTTTTTAAATTTTACATTTCGTTCAATTCGTTGAACTCGTGTAAAGATTTTAATGTGTTTTCGTAAAATAAAATTGCCGCGATAAGGTTTCCTTTATCTGAGTAAGGCATCATTTTTCTTTGAAACTCAACTGTAGTATCTAAGAAAGTTGTTGTTCCAAGTGCCTGAGCATCCAAAACTTTTTTGTGTTCACTATCGTCTGGAATACCTAAGTCTGCCATAGTAACACCCGGTTTTGTAACCAACGCAATGTAAGGGAGAGTTTTTACTAATACTTTAATTCGCTCAATATACAATTCCAAAAGTTCTCCTTTTTGCATACCACTCAATTCTTTTTGATCATGGTATTTACGAATAAGAGCTGTTGTACTAATAATACTTCTTGGAGCGTTTTTTGCCTGTGCAGAAACAGCTGCAGTAGTCATGATAAAAAATGCACTAAATAAAATAATTTTCCCTTTCATAAATTCTTATTTATATTGGTTGTTGATGCAAACAAAAATATAGAAATTAACTTAAATTGCAACTTTATTGAATTCTTTTTTCAAAAAAAAAGCTTAAAAAAACCTTAAAACCCCGCTCTATGTCGAGAAAATGTGCGTTTTAACGGGCTTTTTGTTAAATTTGTTAAAACAGGAAACGTAAGAGATTATCTATAAAATTTTACTATAAATAGCCAAAAAAAGCATACGTTTATCGTTTTGAACAAAAAAATATTAACAAAAAAGTCTTGATATCTGCTCGCGTGAAGTAATTTATTAACAAAACTTAGCAGCAACAGAACAAAAAATTTAGCAAAAAACAATCATATTCTCATTAATGAAATCCCGCACAATAATCTTTAATCTAAAATTTTTGACTACATCATTTTCTGCTATCTTTGCTTCATGCAATTTTCTCAAATTTTAGGTCAGGATTACATCAAAAGTCACTTGATAAAAAGTGCATCTTCCGGGCGAATTCCTCATGCACAATTATTTATTGGGCCTGAAGGAAGCGGTACATTATCTACAGCAATTGCTTATGCACAATACATTTTGTGCAGTAATACGGGAAATGAAAACGAAAACGGAAATGATTCGTGTAATTTGAAATTTCAAAATATTTCGCATCCCGATCTGCATTTTATTTACCCAACTGTTACGACAGAAGATGTCAAAACAAAACCCAAAAGTTTAGACTTTATTCAGGACTGGCGAAACTTTATTCAGGAAATGCCTTACGGCGGATTATTTGACTGGTATAAACTCCTTGGTGTTCAAAACAAGCAAGGCGAAATCAGGGTCGAGGATGCTCAGGAAGTTTTAAAATCGCTTGCGCTGAAATCCTACGAAGGCGGTTATAAAATCATGATTATCTGGATGGCAGATAAGATGAATATTGCAGCTTCAAATAAACTTTTGAAACTGCTCGAAGAACCTTCAGATAAAACAATTTTTATTCTGATTTCTGAAAACGAAGAAGACATTATTCAAACCATACGTTCTCGCTGTCAGGTGATTCACTTTAACGGACTTCCCGAAAAAGTAATTGCCGAAGCATTGGTTTCCAAAGAAAATATAGATCCAAATTTAGCCAAAAAAATTGCCCATCAAGCACAGGGAAATTTTAATAAAGCACTGCATTTATTGAAAGAAGATGACTCTGAATATCCTTTTGAGCAATGGTTTGTAAACTGGGTTCGTGCTGCTTTTAGGGCAAAAGGAAATGCCGCAGCGATTCAGGATTTAATTTCCTGGAGCGAAGAAATTGCAGGACTTGGCCGCGAAAGCCAGAAAAAATTTATTCAGTTTTGTATCGAAATGTTCAGACAAGCTTTATTACTGAATTATCAAACGCCAAGTTTAGTTTACATTGAGCCAAAAGTCGACAAGTTTAAACTTGAAAATTTTGCGCCTTTTGTAAACGGAAATAATATTCACGAAATTTTCAAAGAGCTTTCTGATGCGATGTATCACATTGAAAGAAACGGAAATGCGAAAATAATCTTAACTGATTTATCTATAAAACTGACTCGTTTAATTCATAAAAAATAGTCCTCAAATGAACAATGTTGCCTCTATTTTAATATTAGCATTTTTAGCCTTAACATTTTTACAATCCGGCTATGAAAAAATTTTTTACTGGAAAGATAATGTTGCCTGGCTTAAAGAACATTTTGCCAAAACGCCATTAAAAAATCAGGTGCCGCTTGCTCTTTTACACTTGTTAATTTTAGAATTAATTTCCGGAATTTTAAGTGTTGTGGGCGCGATTCAATTACTAACAAACAGCGGTCGTGACTATGGTTTTTATGCCGGAATTTTTTCATGTATCTGTTTGTTAATGATGCTTTTCGGACAACGATTAGCCAAAGATTACGATGGCGCAAGAACCATTGTTATTTATTTAATTCCTGCCGTTATGTTAGTGAACTGGATGAATTAATTTATAGAAACCTATTTGTTTCTAAAGTACTAAAGCATTTTAAAATCAATATTTCTAAAAACACTAATATGTCAAAACACATAAAATTAATAGTACAGGATCACGAAATATCTATGCTAAATATTAACAAAAGCGATTATATCTGTTTAACTGATATGATAAAAGCTAATGATGGTGATTTTTTTATAAGTGACTGGTTAAGAAATAGAAATACTTTAGAATATTTAGCTGCTTGGGAAAGTTTAAACAATCCAAATTTTAATTATGGCGAATTCGCCATAATTAAAGAAGGTGCTGGATTAAATACTTTTAAAGTAAGCGTTAAGGAATGGTGTGAAAAAACAAATGCAATAGGCATCACTGCAACAACAGGCAGATATGGTGGTACTTATGCTCACAAAGATATTGCCTTTAACTTTGGAATGTGGATAAGCCCTGTTTTTCAATTGTACATTGTTACAGAGTACCAAAGATTAAAAGAAATTGAAACAAATCAATATAACTTAGAGTGGGATGTAAGAAGAATTTTGAGTAAAGCAAATTATTCAATACATACAGATGCTGTTCAAAAATTTATAATCCCAAAAAGTTCTCTTCCACTAGATAAAAGAGGAATTGAGTATGCAAATGAAGCAGAAATATTAAATCTTGCCCTTTATGGTTATACGTCTAAAGAATGGAAAGAAGCAAATCCAGATTTATCAAAAACAAAAAACATGAGGGATTTTTCTAGCATAAATGAACTTCTAGTTATGTCTAACTTAGAAGTAATGAATGCTGAAATGATAAAATTAAATACTGAAAAAAAAATAAGATTTACTCTACTTCAAAAAATGGCTAAAGAACACTTAGAGCAACTTTCAAAAGTAGATATAATAAAATCTGTTAGGAAAAAAGACGAAACTACATATCTTCAGGCGAAAGATAAAACAGGTGAAGAGTTAGAAGGCGAATCTAAAAAATCCATACTTGAAATTAACAAAGAAAATCTCTTAAAATTTAAAAAAGACAAAGAATCAAATCAAAAAAAGAAAGATTAAATCCTTTCATATATACTTTATCAAAAAAATGAATCCAAAACACCCTTCAGAATCGCTGACCATATTAACTGATTTAGTTTTACCGAGTGAAACAAATCCTTTAAACAATCTTTTTGGCGGCGAATTATTAGCCCGAATGGATCGTGCAGCAAGTATTGCAGCGCGCAGACATTCACGCCGAATTGTAGTTACAGCATCTGTAAATCACGTTGCTTTTAACAGAGCAATTTCCCTTGGAAGCGTTGTTACTGTAGAAGCAAAAGTTTCAAGATCATTCAAAAGTTCTATGGAAGTTTTTATAGACGTTTGGGTAGAAGACCGCGAATCTGGAAACAGAACCAAAGCAAACGAAGCTATTTATACTTTTGTCGCTGTTGACGATACGGGAAGACCTGTTGAAGTACCGGCAATTGTTCCTGAAACAGAGTTAGAAATACAACGTTTTGAAGCTGCTTTACGCCGTAAACAGTTAAGTTTAGTACTTGCAGGAAAATTAAAACCTTCTGACGCTACAGAATTAAAGGCTTTATTTTTGTAATACAAATTGTTACAATTTGAAACAATTTGAAGCAATCAAACTTCAAAAAAAGAAGTATTTTTACACATTCTAATTCGCCAAATAAAATCAGGAAGTTATTTCCATTATTTGGTTTTGAAAGGCAGAAAATAACAATTTTAGATATTTAAGAAAAGATGAGTTCAGACAAAGAAGCCAAATTAAAAGCGCTGCAGTTAACGCTTGATAAACTTGACAAAACCTACGGAAAAGGAACCGTAATGAAAATGGGCGACAGAGCCATTGTAGAGGTAGAAACGATTTCTTCTGGTTCTCTTGGCGTTGATTTAGCTCTTGGAGTAAATGGATATCCAAAAGGAAGAATTATTGAAATATACGGACCAGAATCATCTGGTAAAACCACATTGACATTGCATGCAATTGCCGAAGCTCAAAAAGCGGGCGGAATTGCAGCGTTTATTGATGCGGAACACGCTTTTGACAGAAATTATGCTGAAAAATTAGGCGTTGATATCGAAAACTTAATTATCTCTCAGCCAGATAATGGTGAGCAGGCATTAGAAATTGCCGAAAACCTGATTCGTTCCGGAGCTATCGACATTGTTGTAATTGACTCTGTTGCGGCTTTAACTCCAAAAAGTGAGATCGAAGGTGAAATGGGAGATTCTAAAATGGGTCTTCATGCGCGTTTAATGTCTCAGGCTTTAAGAAAATTAACGGGAACAATCAGCAAAACAAATTGTACTGTTTTCTTTATCAACCAGCTGCGTGAAAAAATTGGTGTTATGTTCGGAAATCCTGAAACAACAACCGGTGGTAACGCATTAAAATTCTACGCTTCTGTACGTTTAGATATTCGTCGTTCTTCTCAAATTAAAGACGGTGAAAACGTGATTGGTAACAGAACTAAAGTTAAAATCGTTAAAAACAAAGTGGCACCGCCGTTTAAAACTGCCGAATTCGACATTATGTACGGAGAAGGAGTTTCTAAAACAGGTGAAATTCTTGACTTAGCGGTTGAATTTGAAATCGTTAAAAAAGCAGGATCTTGGTTTAGCTACGGAGACACTAAATTAGGTCAGGGACGTGATGCTGTAAAAGCTTTAATTAAAGACAATCCAGAATTGGCTGATGAATTAGAAGTTAAAATTAAAGCTCACATCAAAGAATTAGCTGATGCTTAAAACCTATAAAAGTATTTAAAAATCAATACTTTACACTCTAAACCCGAAAGATTTAAAACCTTTCGGGTTTTTTATTTGAAAAAAAATAAAAAAAAGACGCAACCTTTTTGCACCTCTTTCATCTATACAAATAGACATAATGTTTAATTGGTATTGGCCATAAATACACAGTTCAACATTTTTTTTATAATAAATTTGGTTGGTTGATTCATTAAAAGTCCGTTAGTTTCTCTCATGGTTCTAACGGGTTTTTACTGCTTTTTGAAAAAAAATTTAGCAGCTCATACAACCTTTTTACTTTTTTGCGATCTAATATATTATGCCGTTAACTTGAGTTTACCCAAACTCCTTATTATCAAGCCATAAATATTTAACCATGAAAGAAAAAAGAGAAGTGCTGAGGAGTAGAAAACGAAAAAAAACCAAATTAAAAATTAAAAAAATATTGCGTTTTATCTCTGAGAAAATAATTCATCGATAAGCTTTTTGAATATAAACGGGGGTTTTTATTTCGAAAGAAAACCCGGCAAGTGTAAAATCCTGCCGGGTTTGTTATTTTAATTACTTTTTTAAATCTTTCTTTTGAAATTCGAGTAAACCATTATAAATCAATTGTCTTATCTGATCTCTTAACTCTTTTCTGTGATCCAGTGTTATACCGCTTGTTTCTACAAAAGGGAGGATTTTCCCTCTCATTTTCCCGGGACTTCCGCTTAAAAAAGTATACGAGAAACGTTGTTTATTATCGGCAAAAACAATGGGCACAATAGGAATTTGATGTTCAATTGCCAGTCTAAAAGCGCCGTCTTTAAACTCATCCAGTAAAATAGATTCATCGTCAGGAACTCCGCCTTCCGGGAAAATACAAATACTTAAACCTTGATTTAAACGGTCTTGAGCACGTTTAAAAACTTCATTTTTGCTTTTTGAAGAATTTCTGTCTACCAAAATACAGGTTCTTTTATAGAAAAATCCAAATAGCGGAATCTTCACAAGCTCTTTCTTTCCAACAAAAACAAACGGGTTTTTTATAATGGCAAGCATCAGCATAATATCTGTCATTGAAGTATGATTTGCGACAATCATGTAGCTTGTGTTTTTGATAAGCTTTTGTTCGCGTTTTACTTTGTAATAAAAACCCATCCCAAAAAGGATGAATTTAGCCCAAATGCGGGCCATTTTAAAAAAATAAGGGTATCCTCTCTCCGAGATAATAGAAATCAGTAAAAACGGCAGCATAATCAATATTGGAACCGCCATTAAAACGTAAAACCAAATGCGCCAAATAATCCAAAAAACAATCTTTAATCCTTTCATGGTTTCAAATGTAAGAAAACAGACGAGAATGTTACGTATTTTTTTTACTGCAAAGCGTACATAGGTTTTTAGTAAAGCTTTTAAGTTTCTTGTGTGGTTTTTTAACGCAAAGTTCGCTAAGGATTTTCGCAAAGGAAAGAAGTTAAAATATTCTTTGATTATTGCTTTGCAATAAGTCCGCAAAGGCTGGATGTAGATTGAATGGTTAAATTATTTTTTCTGTTGGGCGGTTAATTATTTATAAGAAATTAATTATTAAATTTTATATATTTTTGCGGAAGTTAAAATGAGATTTATGACAGAAAACGAAATATCTAATATTATAATTGGACTTGCAATTGAAATCCACAGAAAACTTGGACCTGATTTGTTAGAGAATGTCTATAAAGAATGTTTGTTTTACAAAATTACGCAACGTGGACTTCTAGTCGAAAAGGAAAAATCAATGCCTTTAACTTTTGAAGAAGTTCAACTTGATTGTGGATATCGCATAGATTTGCTTGTCGAAAACAAATTCCTAATCGAAATAAAAAGCGTAGAATCTCTCAGCGTAAATCACTTAGCACAAACATTAACTTATCTAAGACTTGGAAATTACAAATTAGGTTTACTCATAAATTTTAATGAAACACTCTTAAAAAATGGAATTCGAAGGGTCGTAAACAACTTATAGACAAAGCTTAGCGAACTCATTGCAAAGCAATCCTTCAAAGTAAAAAACTTCTTTCCTTTGCGAAAATCCTTAGCGAACTTTGCGTTAAAAAAAATTCGCGGAAACTTCTAAAACTTTGCGGTTAAAAAAAACATCACGACCTTTGTGTTTAAAGAATAAGAAAAAACGAGAATGGCAAAAATACTTACTGGTGTTCAGAGTACTGGAACGCCACACTTAGGCAATCTATTGGGAGCAATCATCCCTGCAATTGAATTATCGAATAATCCGGCAAATGAATCATTTTTGTTTATTGCTGATTTACACTCGATCACACAAATTAAAGATGGTAAAACATTAAGAGAAAATACATACAGCACTGCTGCCGCATGGCTTGCCTGTGGTTTAAATCCAGATAAAGTTACCTTCTACAGACAATCTGATGTGACTCAAACTGCTGAATTGACCTGGTATTTAAGCTGTTTTTTTCCTTACCAAAGATTAACTTTGGCACATTCTTTCAAAGATAAATCTGATCGTTTAGCAGATGTAAATGCTGGGCTTTTCACCTATCCGATGTTAATGGCGGCCGATATTTTATTATATGATGCAGAGTTTGTTCCTGTTGGAAAAGATCAAGAGCAGCATTTAGAAATTACACGTGATGTCGCTTCAAGATTTAATCACCAAATGGGAGAAACATTTGTACTTCCAGAAGCCAAAATTCAGGAAGAAGGCAAATTAATTCCCGGAACAAATGGCGGAAAAATGAGTAAATCTGCCAATAATATTATCAATATTTTCCTTGATGATAAAGTGTTACGCAAACAAATTATGAGTATTGAAACAGACAGTACTCCATTGGAAGAACCAAAAAATCCTGATACCTGCAATGCTTTTGCTATATATGCTTTACTGGCAAATGAAACTCAAATTGCCGAAATGAGAGCAAATTACCTTGGTGGCAACTACGGTTACGGTCATGCAAAACAAGCTCTTTTTGAACTGATTACAGAAAAATTCAAAACCGAAAGAGAAAAATATAATTACTACATAAACAACCTTGAAGAAGTTGACGCCTTATTGAAAAAAGGCGCTGCAAAAGCTTCTGTCGTTGCTGATGGTGTTTTAGCAAAGGTTCGTAATGTTCTTGGATTTGAGAATTAAATTTTTCTGATATGACATTTAATTTATGACGAAGGAAGAAGCAATAGAAGAACTAATGTACCAAAGCGCTCACCATGAAAACATAGAAAGTGATCGCTGGGAAAATGGTTTTCTAGGTCAATTACGCCCGTTTAGAAGAGTTTTACACGAGGAAAATTATCATCTAATTATGCAAGCTTTACAAGTTCTTTCGCCAGAATTAGAAAAGGATTTTGTAGATAAAAGAATAATCTCTTGTGTTTGGGGAATTTGTCATTATGGAAGAATGTGGGCACTTTATCCGCAAGGAATGCTGCAAGGTAATAATTTGATTACCAAAGAACAAGTAGAACAAATTGATCAGTGGTTAATTGATATTTCATATGCTGCTTCCTGCCTTTTGGAAGGTGCTGTAGAAGAAGCCTTTTGGAATTATAATAAAGAAAACAAAGAGTAGATTAAAATCTAAAAATAAAAAAGCCTGCTAATTGATTTTAGCAGGCTTTTTTTATATAAAAATCTTTAAGCTCTTCCTAATCTCGCCAATAATAAAATCAATCGTAATACAACGATGATAATAACAACTATGGACCAAGTAGACATTCCTCCAGATGAACTGCTGCTGCTATATTCTCTATCCTTTGCAGCGTCGATTCGGTCTTTGTGAGATCGTATTGTATTACTCAATTCGTAATCTATTGGTTTATAATTAACCATTGAAGATACCATTGGTTCTAAAAACTCATTTCGTACGCCTGCACTAACAATTGAACCAGACATTTTACTGTAAATTGCCCTGATTTTCTTGTCATTTTCTGCAGATCTGAAATGAGAAAGCAAGGTGTAAAAACTTCTGTATTTTATAAATTCAATTGTTTCAGCACCAGATGATAAAGAAGGATTTTCATCAAATTTATTTACAACAAAATCAAGTTTTGTACTTACCATTTGACTCAGGTTGTCTAATGAATTTTGAGGCAGATATTCTTTAACATTCAAAAGATCATCAATAACATCAAATCTATTCTGCGCTATGTTTTGATCGAAAAACGTATCTAAATCTTTAGATAAAAATCTGTCTATAAATGATTTAATATTTTCTTCGTTAACAGAAACAGAGTAATCTGTAATGAATCTGTTTCGGGAGTAATTTTTTCTGGCGAAGAAATTATACAGAATTCGATTATTCGAAATAAACAGAAGTTCTTTTGGAAATTCGTTAAATGCAGTAATCAAATTATCTGCAAGATTTGGATCTAAATTTGGGTTTTGTGATCGCTCAATTTCAAATTGCTTCCTGACTTTTTCAGAGTCTTCAGTGCTGAATCCGCTTCGGTTTTCTTTATAAATCCCAGCGTTTTCAATTAGTTCTATTATATTCATTTTTAAGGTTTTTGGTAGAGCAAAAATATACTTTTATTACACTTTGCCTAATTTATTTTGGCATAAATGTTAAATAATTAAATATCCTTTACATTGAATTAATATTTAAGAAATCTGGAATTTAAATATGAAATATCTTTAGTAAGAATACACATTAAATCGCTTCAAATAATTTCCCCGGCAAAGGCCTGATAACGCCTTTAAGCTCCATGTTTAAAAGAATTCCTGAGATTTTAAAAACAGGAAAATTACATTCGAGCGCAATAGTGTCAAGTAATTCTTTTCCGTTTTTTAAGAGGAAATCGTAAATCTTTTGTTCATCGGGGTCCAGATCAATAAACAACTGTTTTTGAATGGCTTTTGGTTTATTTTCAATATCCCAATTGAGAACATAAATCAAGTCGGCTGCACTTGTCAGCAAATTCGCTTTTTGAGTTTTAATTAAATCATTACATCCTTGACTGTATCTGTCTGTTACTCTCCCCGGAACGGCAAAAACATCGCGGTTATAATCATTGGCTAAATTGGCCGTGATAAGCGATCCGCCTTTATCTGCAGATTCAATTACTATTGTGGCTTCACTTATTCCGGCAACAATACGATTTCGGCGGACAAAATTCTCTTTATCCGGATTAGAAGTACTCCAAAACTCGGTAATAAAACCTCCATTTTCTTCCATTTTTGCCATGTACTTTTTGTGTGCTTTTGGATAAACCTGATTTAATCCATGAGCTAAAACCCCAATAGTCTGCAATTTATAATCCATTGCAAATTGATGCGCCACGATATCAACACCATAAGCAAAGCCGCTCACAATTACAGGATCCAGCGGTGCAAGATCTTCAATAAGTTTTCTGCAAAATTCAGTTCCGTAAGATGTAATTTGACGTGTGCCAACGATACTAATTATCTTCTTGTTTTTTAAATCTATATTTCCCCCGGTAAAAATCAAAACAGGAGAATCTATACAATGTTTTAAACGATCCGGATATGTTTCGTCCTGAAAGAAAGAAATCTTGATATCATTTTTTCTGATAAATTCAAGTTCCTGATTAGCCTTTTCAAAAATAGCTTTGTCTTTTATGTTTTTCAGCATAACAGAACCAACTCCATCAATTGCAGCAATTTGATTGGTTTTTGAGTTAAAAATTGCTTCTGCATTTCCGCAATGATTCAATAATTTTTTTGCCATAATATCACCCACTCCATCCACTTTCATTAAGGCTAATAAATAAAATAAATCCTGATCTGACATTTGCAAAAAATATTATGTAAAATAGAAATAAAAACTGTACTCAAATAATAGTGCAAATATGCTAAAAACAAAGTAATTTCTTAATAAAAAATAAAATTTATACAGAAACAAAATAAGTGATGCTAATAAAGTTTTAATTAAAATACTGATAATTAATTGTATATAAAAATCTTGCAATTGTTAATAAAAATTGTGAATAAAATTTTGATAACTATATTCATTACTTAACTTTGTTGCTATGAAAATCGAAACTTATATCGCGCAATTATTATATCGTTATCAGTGTGTAACGGTTCCCGGATTTGGGGCATTTTTAACCGAAATTCAATCAGCACAGCTGAATGAAAGTACTAATTCGTTTTTTCCACCGAAGAAAACGGTTTTTTTCAACAGCCGCTTAAAAAATAATGACGGACTTCTGGCCAATCATGTTGCCCAAGCAGAAAATATATCTTACGGAACTGCCGTAAATGGTATCGCTTTTGAGGTTCAAAAATGGAGACAGACACTTGAAGAAAATGGCGTTATCAGCCTGAAAAATATTGGAGATCTTCGTTTAAATTCTGAGAACAATATCATTTTTTCACCAAACGATCAAATTAACTATTTATCGACTTCGTTCGGATTAAGTCCGTTTGTTTCTCCAATGGTGAAAAGAGAAATTTTCGAAAAGAAAATCGAGCAAATCTCAGAGAGAGAAACTGTCGAATTGTATGAAGATGAAGAAGTAAGATCATCAAGATCTTATTTAAGATATGCTGCTATTTTTGTTCTTGGTTTAGGCGTTACCGGAAGTATTGGTTATCCTTTGTACCAAAATCAAATTGCTGCACAAACGCTTGTTGTAGAAGGTAATGTCCAGAAAAAAGTTCAGAACAAAATACAGGAAGCAACATTCGTGATTCAAAATCCGCTGCCTGCTGTAACTTTAGCTGTTGATTCTGCAAAAGTAGAAACTGCAGAAGTCAAACTTATGCCTTATCATATCATGGCCGGTGCTTTTAGAAGCGAAGCAAATGCAAAAAAAGCGTACAACCAATTAATCAAAGACGGTTATAACGCCAGAATGCTTGGCGAAAACAAGCATGGTTTATTCCCTGTTTTATATGGAAGTTATGCCACAATGGGAGAAGCTGAAAAAGCACAAAAAGAAATTCAAAAAGGCGAAAATCCAGATGCCTGGATTCTGGTCGAAAACTTATAAAATCCTCAAAATCCTATTCTTACCGAATAGGATTTTTTTGTCTTATTTTATCATTTTTAAATAGTTATCTGGTAATTTGAGAATCAATCATCATTTAATTTCGTCGCCAATAAATTTAAAAATGATGAATAAAATTCTTAAAACATTTGCAGTTGTGCTGTTTATAATGAACTCACAATATTTTATGGCACAGCAAACAATTCAGGATCAAAAAGCTTACGAAATGGAATTGCAAAAAGCTGAAAACGATGCCAGAAAAGCTTCAATTGAAAATCACAAAAAGCTTGACAATAAAATTTCGGAATTGCAAAAGCAGCAAAAGGAAATTGAAAAGCAAAGAAAAGAGGTTGAATCAAAGAAAAAAGCATTGGTCAAATCTGAAGATAATTTAAAATCTACAAAGGAAAAGATCAACAAACTGGAGCTGGCCAATCAAAAAATTGAAAACAAAATAACAACATCTTCAATCTCAAATGAAGAAATTCAAAAACAGAGGCTAAAAACCAAAGAAAATGAGGTTAGTATTCAAAAACTCAAATTAACGCAAATAACGCAGCAAAAAGAGCTTGAAAAAGCCATTTCGTCTCTATAACTGAAAACAAAAAACCCGATTCTCTTCGAATCGGGTTTTTTGTTTATCGTGAAACAATTTTGGCATTTTGTGAAAGGATTTCTTTTCCATCTTGCGTAATAACTAATCTTGCTGGCGGAGAACCTTTTTCTCCTAAAACTATAATATCGCAAGTGTAAACATAATTTCCTTTTTTGAATTCGTAACTGTGATTTCCTCCCGTACCATCAGCAATAAATTTACCACTTTGAATAATTAAATCCGGTTTCTCACTCATCTTCTGCTTTACAGACCAAGATGCATAACGGTAATTATTATTTCCTAAATCATCAATCCTAATTTTGAATTTTGAGGTTTCTAAAACACAAATCGGACTTTTGAACTTTGCTATACTCGAATGAACGTTTTGCTTTTGAGAGGAAACAAGTTTTGTTTTTAAATCTTTCTCAATTTTCGACTGATAGTTAATCGATGTCAATTTTCCATCAGTATCAATCCAGATCGTTCCGTTGTTGAGCATAATGCCGCGCCATCCCACTTCTGACCAGTCTTTATCGGGTTTTGACGATGTTATTTCTTTCTTTAAATCTGCATCAAAAATCTCCGAATATCGCTTTATAAACTCTGTTTTATTTTTGATTGAAGGGATTGGGGTCTCTCTTTCCAGCGGATAAGAAATCATGTTTGCAATTGCTTCTTTCTTATCCCCTTTTACGTTGTTGATAAAGGCTTGAATGAATTTTTGATATTCCTTTTTGAGTTCCTGTCCGCTCACACTCGTGACAGAAAAAATAACTAATGTGATGTATATAAGCTTTTTCATGATTTTCTATTTTACATAATGTTTTTAGAGATGATTTAAAATTTCAGTCTATTAAACCCTAAGTTACAAAATCAAATTTTAATTCGGGACTTCGCCGTAAAAATCTAAAATCTAAAATCTAAAATCAATTAATACTAGCTTTGAACATCTTAAGTTCATCCCAGGTAAATTCATCTCCGTATTTTTCCTTTAACGGACTTAAAGATTCTTCTGCATAAAATTCAAATGCCTCTCTTAAAGCCAGGATTTTATCGTAGGGAAGAACATCTGTGATCTCTACTTTCTTGGCCTGAATCAATTTTATTAAATGCGATTCAACCGTTTGAACTGTGAGCTTTCTCATTCGGGCAATATCTTCAACAGAGTTTTTTGCCAGCCATAGTTCGTGCGTCTCTTCAACAGTAGTCTTTTTTTTAGCTTTTTCTTCCGTTTTATCGGCTTTTTTATACGAATAACGAGTAACTGGCTCATCAACCTGAAACATGTCTGTATTAGTCATTTTGAACTCTTCTTTCGTTCTCGAAATCTTTTCGGTTTTGTAATTTTTTATTGCTGGAGAAGTCAGGCTTTCTTTGCTGATTGTTTCACGGGAAACCACGATTTCAACAAGCAGTTTGGCTTTCATCAAACGTAAAACCGCTTTTGTCTGCAAATCATCCAAAAAGGCTAATTCTTCATAAAACTCTTTCACTTTTTTAAATTTCTGAATTTCAGCCATTTTACTCAAAAGATCCGTAACCAGTTTGTCCATCGGTTTAAAAAAGTAATCGTAAGCTGCCTCTACTCTTTCCTTCACAAATAACAAATCGACGGTTTCTTTATTGAAAATTTTATTAAGCTGCTGCACGAATTTCTGTGAAGGATCTGTTAGTCCGTCGATAATTTCGAGACGTTTATGTGCCCATGCAGAATGTTTAGATTTTTCTGATGCGACGGCATTTTCGTTATAACTAAAACGATGGTTTCGCCATTCCTGCGCTAAATCTATCCAGTTAAAACTGTTAATCAAATAGTTATGAATAAAATTTTTGGTTTCGAAATGAAGCGAATTTTTCAAGTCGTCTTCCGTTGCTTTGTTTAAAGCGTAATCCATCACATCCTGATCGTTCGACAGTCCGTTCATTTGTATGGGAGAAAGCAAAATAAGCCCATTTAAGGACGTTAAACGAGAAAGTGCTACATACGCCTGCCCAGGCAAAAAAACTTGCGATACATCGAGCGCAGCTTTTTCAAATGTTAATCCCTGGCTTTTATGCACCGTAATGGCCCACGCCAATTTAATTGGATAATGTGCAAATGTGCCTAAAACTTCTTCTTCAATCTCTTTTGTGAGTTCGTTTACTTTGTAGCGAATGTTTTTCCACTCGTATTTTTCGACTTCGATTGTTTTGTTTTCTTCCGGAAAATGAACGAAGATTTCTTCTGGCGAAAGTGATTTGATAACACCCATTTTTCCGTTGAAATATCTCTTATCAAAAGACAAATCGTTTTTAACAAACATAACCTGAGCACCAACTTTGAGCTTTAGGTTTTCTTCTACCGGAAAAATCTTCTCTGGAAAATCTCCAACAACAAAGGGCTGATAAGCGAATTCATTTCCAGATAAATCATTGATTGCTTGTTCGTTGATTGTGTCTGCTTTTGCGTTATGTGTGGTTAAGGTGATAAAACCAGGATTCATTTTTAGATCAAAATCTGGTTTTACATATTGGTTTAAAACCTGAACATCTTCTTTTGTAATTTGATTGTTTCGAAGGTTGTTTAAAACCGAAATAAAAGTGTCATCGCTTTGACGGTAAATCTTAGACAATTCAATATACAGCGGCGGATTATGCTGCATTACATGCGAATGAAAAAAGAATTTTCCTTTGTAATAATTACGCAAAGTTCGCCATTCTTCATCCCGAATTACGGGCGGAAGCTGTAATAAATCACCAATAAAAAGTACCTGAACGCCGCCAAAAGCTTTTGTATTTCTTCGAACTGTCTGCATCATAAAGTCGATAGCATCCAGCAAATCAGCGCGGAGCATACTGACTTCATCAATAATCAGCAACTCCATATTGCGGATCACATTTCGCTTGACATTGTTCATTTTGAAATGTCGGCGAAGTGATTCTTTATTCTCAAATTTTACGGTTTCTGTAAACTGAGAACTCTCTTCATAAGTGGGTAAAAATGCCGAAAATGGCAGTTGAAACATGGAATGAATCGTTACTCCGCCTGCGTTTAATGCCGCAATACCTGTGGGCGCCACAACTACTGTATTTTTGTGCGTCGTGGCAATAATTTCACGCAATAAAGTGGTTTTTCCTGTACCGGCTTTGCCCGTAAGGAATATCGATTTTTGCGTTTGATTGATGAATTGTAAGGTGTAAGCTGCAGCTTCTGAAACGTTTTGCATTAGGCAGGTATTAAACGTCACAAATATCGCATTTTTATAAAAGAAAAAAACCTAAATCCGATATGGATTTAGGTTTTTCATTTAGTTTAGTTAGTTTGGCAGTTTATTATTTTTTAGCCTCTTCTTTTGCAGCTGGTTTATCTTCTGCTTTTGGAGATGCTTTGTACTTATCGTTCAACTCTTTAATAATAACTTTAGTGATATCGTACTTGTCTTCAGCGTATAAAACTGTAGCAGCATCACCTGTCCCGTAGATATAAGAATATCCGTTTTTCTTTCCGTAATCTTTGATGAATTTTTTAACTCCGCTTACAAGAGAATCCATTTCTACACCACTTTCTTGCTGTAATTGCTGTGATAAAGCTTGTTGAGCATAACCCAATTGCTGCTCTCTTTTTTGCAATTCAGCCCCTCTTTGTTGTGCCCAAGCTTGTCCATTTGCTTGTGCCTGACTTTGAAAATTAGCAGCGTCTTGTTTAAAACGAGTAATCTCAGCTTGCAGTTGTCTTCCTTTTTCTTCTGCCTGAGCTTTGTATTTAGCTTCAAGGTCTTTTGCCTCAGTGTACTCTTTCATCAAAACTGAAGTATCCACGTAAGCTGTTTTTACTTCTTTAGCTTCTGTCGCTTTATTACACGAAACAACCAAAATTGAAAGTGCGGTAATTACTAATGCTTTTTTCATTTTTTAAATTTCTAATTTTTTTATTGTATTGAAGACAAAAATATAAAAAAATAAATAGCATCGACATAAAGTTTAAAAAATGCTATGATTTTATGATATTGGTTTTATTTATGGACAAAAATACTACTATAAAATATCACTATTAAAAGTGGCTTTCATAGCTTTTGTTAAAGCAATTTTCTCAAAAAAGACAACACAAAGCCTCAATTTACCAAAGAAAACGTCTTAAGTACGCTTATTTTACGCTTTGATCCTTTTTAAGTGCTTAATTTGTGTCCAAAACTTTTTTGAATATTCCGTTTTTGAATTTGATGAAAAAATGAGTGAAAAAATGTTCATTTTAGGATTTTTGCTTTTTTTTTAAAAATTTGATAGAAAAATTTTTCTTGAAGGTTTTTTGAAAATTTTCATTTTTTGAAAAAAACCCGGAAATGAAAAAAACAAAAAATCCCGCATTTTTTTGCTTGATAAAATTCAAAATTTAAAAATCGGAAAAAACAAGAAAAAAAGCCAAAAACTGTAGCAATTTCAAGGTATTAGTTTTCTTTATAGATGCAAAAAAAGCTATAAAATATCACTATCAAAAGTGACTTTCATAGCTTTTATTAGAGCTGTTTTCTCTAAAAAGACGACACAAAGCCTCACCTAACCAAAGAAAATGCCTTAAATGCGTTTATTTTGCGTTTTAGCTGTTTTTTAGAACGTAAATGTGAGATGAATACTCTTTTGTACTCGACGCTTTTAAATTTGATTTTAAACCGATAAAAAATGCTTTGATAAAATTCATTTTTCCGGTTTTGTATTTTTCAGAAAGAAGACTCACATAAAATGAATCAAATTTCATGGGAAGTACTTTTTCTAATTTCATGTCGACTTTTTCAAAAAGCGTTTTGATGGCTTTTTTTGAAAAATGCCAAAAATGAATTGGCACATCAAAAGCTGCCCAAAATTCTCCGTAATGTTTTGCGTCGAACGATTTGAAATTTGGAACCGCAACAATTAATGTTCCAGTTGGTTTTAATAATCGCTTCAATTCCTGAATTTGAAGTTCCAAATTTGGAACGTGTTCTAAAACGTGCCACATTGTAATTACGTCAAAAGAATTATTTTCGAGTTCGCTGATTTCTTCAACAAATGAAATTCCTTTTTGCTTGGCAATATTTTTTGCTCGCTCACTCGGTTCAACTCCAATTACATTCCAGCCGTCATTTTTTGCTGTTAACAAAAAATCACCGGTTCCGGCACCGATGTCTAAAATTTTTCCTTTTTGAGATTGTTCTGAATTAATTAAATTCAGTTTATTTTTTAAAGCGATACTTTTTACAAAATGATATGCTTTTTCAAAAACAGAACGTTTGTTATCTGTATGCGAAATATAATCTTCGCTTTCGTAATATCTTCCTAAATTTTCTAAATCCGGCTGCGGAGAAGTTATCAGCATATCCAGATTTTCATCATAGTACAAATCGAAAATTTCTTTCGAAACAGAATGGTCTTTTACAGTAAGAAAATGTTTTTTGTTTAAAACGTCCATTTTTTAATTATAGGTATTTTGGTTGAATTTCATAGCAAACCCTAAAAGTGAAATTTCTACTTTTAGGGCTTCTTGTTTTTATATTTTATTTATCGTTTCCAATTAATTTTTACTCCCGACATTTTTTCGTTTTCAATTCTGATTTCTGTCAAAATTGTAAAATCATTTTTAATGTAAAATGGCATTGGAGATCTATAATGAGCAGCGTTTTGTTTTACTTCATTTTCATGATCCACAACCCAGCCATTTAAACTTGTATTATTCTTTTTTAATTCGTTCATCAAAAGTGTCCCATTTCCTTTTCCCTGAATTTGATGATTCAAAATTATAGCAAACCAATTTTCATCTTCTCTCAAAAAAGTAAATGCCCAGCCGTTAATTTTATCTAACGCATCAAACAGCAAATAATGTTTTGTATTTGAAAGACCGTTTAAGTAAAATTCAAAATCCTGCATTGTTTTGCAATTTAATCTTGCCGGATATTCTTCGTTCCAAAGTTCTCTCAAAACTTCTTTTTCTTCTTGAGATAAAATTTCTCTTTCGACAATCTTCATAAATGAAATTTAAACTTTAACCACCTATTCGATTAACAGAATCAAATAAGTTTCACGTGGAACAAATTCTATTTTAGATTTCTGACTTTAGATTTTAGATTGCTTTATTAGAATCTAAAATTTCAATTCACTTCAATTTGTTTCACGTGAAACAAATCAAATACTTTCTAATATGCAATTCTAGAAAAATATAAAATCTAAAATCTAAACTCAGAAATCTAAAATTTAAAATCCTTACCTTCCCATATAAATCAAAAGCACGGAAATATCACTTGGTGATACGCCGCTGATTCTTGATGCCTGAGAAATTGTAACTGGTCGAATTTTGCTTAATTTTTGTTTCGCTTCAATCGACATTGATTTGATTTTATTGTAATCGAAATTCTCCGGAATTTTCACTTCTTCTAAACGAGTTAGTTTGTCAGCGTTGTTTCTTTCCTTTTCGATATAACCAGAATATTTAACCTGGATTTCGGCTTGCTCTAAAATCTCTTTGTCCAAATCATTTTCTTCAACATATGCTTTTACTTTTTCAAATTTCAGCATATCTTCTAAATCAATTTGCGGACGAGAGAATACTTTAAACATTTTATCGCCTTGCGTAATTGGAGCCGTTTCTTTCGCTTCTAAAATTGGATTTGTTTCTGCAACCGAAACACTCGTTTCTCTGAAGAACGCAACCATCTTTTCAGACTCGTTTAATTTCTTTTCCATTCTTCTCAAACGAGCTTCAGAAGCAAGACCAATTTCATGCGACATTGGCGTCAATCTGAAATCGGCATTATCTTGTCGCAACAATGTTCTATATTCTGCTCTTGACGTAAACATACGATAAGGTTCTTCCGTACCTTTCGTAATTAAGTCGTCGATCAAAACTCCAATATAAGCTTCGTCACGTTTTAAAATTAACGGCGCTTTTTCGTGCACTTTTAAATGCGCATTTATTCCTGCCATCAAACCTTGCGAAGCTGCTTCTTCATATCCTGTCGTTCCATTAATTTGTCCGGCAAAATATAATCCTTCAACTAACTTCGTTTCCAAAGTATGTTTCAATTGTGTTGGCGGGAAATAATCATATTCGATTGCATAACCCGGACGGAAGAATTTCACTTTCTCAAAACCGGCAACAGAACTCAAAGCTTTAAATTGAATATCTTCCGGAAGCGAAGTTGAAAATCCGTTTACGTAAACTTCACAAGTATTCCAACCTTCCGGTTCAACAAAAAGTTGGTGACGTTCTTTATCTGCAAAACGATTAATTTTATCTTCAATCGACGGGCAATATCTCGGACCTAAACTTTTTATTCTTCCGTTGAACATTGGCGAACGATCAAAACCTTCTCTCAAAATATCATGAACTTCAAGCGAAGTGTATGTCATGTGACAAGATCTTTGATGCGTTAACGGAACGGTTAAATCCGAATAAGAAAACTTATCCGGAACTGCATCTCCTTTTTCTTCGTTCATCTTAGAATAATCTAAAGAGCGTCCATCAACTCGTGGCGGCGTTCCTGTTTTCATTCTTCCAGCTTCAAATCCTGCTTTGATCAAATCTTCGGTAATTCCGGTTGCGGCACTTTCGCCTGCTCTACCTCCACCAAATTGTTTTTCTCCAATATGAATTAATCCGTTCAAAAAAGTTCCGTTTGTCAACACAACCGATTTGGATCGAATCTCAACTCCAAGCGAAGTTCTAATTCCTTTTATCTTTCCGTTCTCGATAATCAGACCTTTTACCATCTCTTGGTAAAAATCCAAATTTGGAGTTCCCTCCAACATCATTCTCCATTCTTCTGCAAAACGCATTCGGTCACTTTGAACTCTCGGCGACCACATTGCTGGTCCTTTTGATTTGTTCAACATCTTAAATTGAATTGCAGTTCGATCTGAAACAATTCCGGAGTAACCTCCAAGCGCATCGATCTCACGAACAATTTGTCCTTTTGCAATTCCTCCCATTGCAGGATTGCAAGACATCTGGGCTATGTTCTGCAAACTCATTGTAACCAACAAAGTTTTGGATCCTAAATTTGCGGCCGCTGCCGCGGCTTCAGATCCTGCATGTCCAGCACCAACTACAATAACATCGTATTCTTCTAAAAACATTTTGTTTTATTATTCTCTGCAAACCGTTTAAGGTGGTTCTCAGAATTAACTTTATTTTCTTTTGTTCCACGTGGAACTGTGCTAAAGCACAAATAACACTTTCAAAAATTCCAAATTCCAACTTCGTTGCGTTCCACGTGGAACGTTTGTTTTGAATCAGAAATAACCAAATCTAAAAAACACAAGCTTCTTGATTTCTTGTTCCACGTGAAACATTATAAATCACGAGTCCAAAAAAACAGATTCGTGTTCCACGTGAAACACTTTGTAGATTTTAAAAACCTAAAATCCTTATTTAAACTCGATACGGTTAAAAAAAACGAAACGCTTTCACCAGTGTTTCACGTGGAACGTTTATTATAAATTCAATCAAAAAACAGAAATGTTTCACGTGGAACGTTATGTATAAATATTAAAATCTGCTTTGAAACCGAAACAAGATTTAATATGTTTCACGTGGAACAGTTGGAATTTAAAATTTTAAAACTTTGGAATTTATTTCCTTGTTACTGTTCCACGTGAAACATCGCGATCTTTTCGTCTTCTTTAGAACGCATAAGTTCTACATCAGCATCACTTTTGTCTTTATAACCACAGTAGTGTAATATACCGTGAGCCAATACGCGTTTCAATTCTTCATCGAAAGAAACATTAAAATCTTTCGCATTGTCTTCTACTCTTTCAACAGAAATAAAAATATCTCCGTTTAGTTCGTTACCAACTGTATAATCAAAACTGATAATATCAGTTAATGTGTCGTGGTTTAAATATTCTACATTTATTTTATGCAGGTATTCATCATCACAAAAAATATAATTTATTTCTCCCTCGTTCTTCTTTTCAGAAACAATAACTGCGCTTAACCAATCTGTAAAAGCTTGTTCGTTATCTAAAGAAAATTCGGTTTCGTAATTAAAGTTTATCATTTTGTATTAAAATATTCTTGAACCTTTTGATTAAAATTCGAGCGCAAAGGTAGCGATTGTCTATTTAAAATTTCTACACTATTTAAATAATCAGTTAATGAGCTTGGCAACGCATTTGAACGATTAGAAAATTCAGCCTTGTTTGTTTCAGATTGACGCTTCGTATCCTGACCTTGTTGCTGAACTGCGTTGTTTAATTTTAATAACTCTTGCTGAATATTTAAAATTCTTTGCAGGTTCTCATTCTTAAATCCTTTATTTAAAATCTGTTTTTCTGATGCTTTCATTTGTTCGATTGCAGATCTACCTTGCATGTCTAATCCTTTTTTGGCTAACTCTTTTTGTAAAGCTTCACGAAGTTTAACCTGCTCTTTGTAAATCTCCATTATCTTTTCAGCGTCACCTTCTCCATCTTCACCATCATTTCCTTCGTTACCTTTTCCTCCTTCTTTTCCTCCTTGTCCATTTTTACCCTGACCATTTTTACCGTCTTTGCCTTGTCCATCTTTTCCTTGTCCGCTTTCTTTACCCTGTCCTTGGCCTTGTTTTCCTTCTCCACTTTTTCCTTGCTGACCACTTCCCGGTTTATCTCCCGGCTTCATTCCTTCTTTCATTTTATCAGCCAAGCCTTTTTGTTTTTGAATAATATCTGGTAATTGCATTCCTTGTCCGTCTCCAGGTTTTGGTTTACCCGTTCCCGGTTTAGACATTTGCATCTGCATATTATTTAAAAGATCACTTAAAAAATCGGCTAATTTGTTTGCAGATGAAACAGCATATTGTTGATGCGAAACTCCTTTTGGGATTTGAACATCGGTTAAAACTTCAATCGCTTTGTCCATATTATATTGTACGTTACCAATTTCCTTCGTAACATCTTCTGCTATTTTTGGATTTCTAAGAGACATTGCAAACAAACTGTCATCGACATGACGGAACTGTTGTTTTAAATTCTGCTGAATTTTTATGTTCTTCGTATATGCAGAAGAACCTAATTTCATCGATTTAAATTGTTTCATTACATCTTCCTGAGATAATGAAAATGCTAAAAGGTTATCCAGAATTTGACGAAGCATGGCAACATCTTCTTCTAATTGATCTTGTTCTCCACCTTCCATACTTGAACTCATTTGCTCTGCCATTGACTTCATTTTCTTTGAAGCACTTTTTTGTTTTGGCTTAGCCGAAGAAGTATTCTTTTTATTTAATTCTTCTGATGCTTTGTTCAAATCATTCTCTACATCTTTTTCTTTTGAAGCATCTTTCGGAATATCCAAAGGAGATTTTAAACTATTGTTTTCATCTTTTAAATCTTTAAGGTCTTCTTGAATTTTATCAAATGATTTATTGATATCGTCTTGTTTTTCTTTTGTATTTTCAGCATCTTTATTAGAAAGCTGTTCTTGTTTTTCTGCTAACTTATTTAACTTCTCTGCAACCTGCTCTGCTTTCTTTTCAACATAAAAACGCTTCGTTAATTCAACTAATTGTTCTAAATTACGAGATTGATTTTTGCTGATTTGTTTGAACTTTTCCATTTTATCAAACAACTCTTCGCTGTTTAATTTGTCGTTTAGGTTCTTTAACTCATCCATCAATTTCTGATTTTTCTCTAAATCTTTCTCGGCATTATCTAAACGCTTTTGTAAATCTTCGGCAGTTTTATCTTTCTTGTCTGTATTATATTTATCTAAATTCTTGTTCATTTTTTCAGCAAACTGCTTCATCATTTCATCTTGTTGCTTTTGACGTTTGATAAAATCATTTACTTTTTGCTGATCTTTAAACTCTAAATTATCTTTTTCTTTTCCTGTATTTTTAAGTTTATCCATTTCAGAAAATTGCTTTTCCTGATTCTTTAATGATTTAGATAAACTATTAATATTGGCATTTTGCTGCTGCAATTCTGCATCTTGAATTTCATCTGTAGTAGAAACACGATCTGAAAATGTAGAAGATTTTGTGCTCTTAAATCCGTGCAATGCATCGTTATCAAAAACCTCAAAATAGTATTCATACGATACTCCTTCTTCAACTGCAAGATTACTTGGAAAGTTAAAAACGAACTGATCGAACACTCCTTGCTTTACAGGAATGGTTCCGCGTTTAGCAGCTTGTGGTTTTCCATGTTCGTAATAAACAACCTGTAATTTTGATAAACCATAGTCATCTCCCAATCTTCCTAAAACATAATTCTTATCTAATTTTAAACTATCCGGAGCTGGCGAAACAGTAATTGTTGGATGCTGATCTTTGATAACTGACAGCTGATAGTCTAATTTCTCGTAGTTTTTAACCTTATTATTGGAAGTAAGAATTTGATATTCTGTATTTTGATTAATATTTTTAGCTAATTTAAACTCGTTTTCGGCCTTATTAAACTTCAAAACTGAGTTTTCATCTTTCCAAACTACCTCTTGAGTTGACTGCGTTTTCATTTTCCAGGTTACAATTGTTCCTTCTGGTACGATTGCATTTCCTGTTCCCTGAATCGTTTCTGATTTCTTTTTTAGGTAAGATGGAAAATTCAAAACCATTTCGAAGTTGGCAATTGATGGAACTGTAATAACTTTTAATTCATATTCATTTGATGAAACTGAATTTCCTTCAAATGAAAATTGAACATCTGATGTTGGTTTTTCAATCTTAAATTCAAACTTTCCGGTTTGAGAAGATTCCATAAAATAGCTTTCGTTACCTATATGAATCATCACATTTTCCGGAACAACGTTTCCTTCTGTTTCTACTTTTACAATAAAATCTTTGTTTTGTTCTGTTTGAAGTTTATCATTTAAAACCACAAATTTAAAAGGTGCCGGCGGTAAAAATGCAGAATTAAAATGTACTACTCTATTAAAACTTTGAGAAATAATATTGCTATTTCCCGAAACAAAAAACACTGCAAATAACAAAACCGGAATTAAAGCTAATGGCAAATATTTTTTATTTGATTTATAATTGATGGCATTTCCAAACGGAATTGGCTGTAATGAATTTGCTTTTTGTTCGATCGAAGCCAACATTAATTCTGAACTTTCAGCAGAATTCTCGTTTGAAGAAAGCTGTAAAAAGTTAGTCAGCTTATCACTTACTTCTGTAAAATGATTTCCAATAATTGCCGAAGCCTGATTATAATCGATTCCTTTTTGAAGTTTGAACAACTTGAAAATTGGAAATAAGATAAAACGAAACAACAGAAAAACTTCTACTGCAATAAATATCCAGAATAAAAGTGTTCTTCCTAATGGTTTAAGCCAAAGAAAATACTCTATAAAAAGTGTAAATAAGAAATACAAAAGTCCAAAACCAATAAAAAGAAGTGCTCCTTTTATCAATTCATTCATGTAATATTTCTTTATAAATCCTTCTAACTTCTGATATATTGCAGATGATGTTTTCAAAATAAAATCTCTTTTAATTATAACCCATAAAAGTAGTAATTATAAAGATTCAAATTCCAAAAAATAAATTCCAAATTCCAACCTGAAATACACATTAGAATTTGGAATTTTAAAAAATTGGGATTTATCTAAAGTTGTATCTTTGCAGCAAAATTATAAACAAATGTCAAAGCAAGTTCGAGTGCGTTTTGCACCAAGTCCGACTGGACCATTACATATTGGCGGAGTTCGTACTGCCCTATTTAATTATTTATTTGCAAAAAAACATAACGGTGTTTTTTATCTGAGAATTGAAGATACAGATCAGACTCGTTTTGTTCCTGGTGCCGAAGCTTATATTATGGAAGCGCTGGAATGGTTAGGAATTTCTCCTGAAGAAACGGTTGGAAAAAATGAAAAATTTGGTCCGTACAGACAAAGTGATCGTAAAGAAATATACCAAAAATATGCAGATCAACTGATCAATTCGGGCTGGGCTTATTACGCTTTTGATACTCCTGAAGCTCTTGATGCACATAGAAAACAACACGAAGCTGAAGGAAAAACTTTTATATACAATCATCACAACCGTGAAAAATTAGATACTTCGTTAGTAATTTCTGCTGAAGAAACTGCTAAAAGAATTGCAAATGGAGAGCATTATGTGATTCGTTTTAAAACTCCGGTTAACGAAACTTTACATTTAAAAGATATCATTCGTGGAGATGTTAAGTTTGAAACGAATCTTCTTGACGATAAAGTTTTGTTTAAAAGTGACGGAATGCCAACCTACCATTTAGCGAATATTGTTGATGATCATTTAATGGAAACTTCACATGTAATTCGTGGTGAAGAATGGTTGCCATCGATGCCACTTCACGTTTTATTATACAGAGCTTTTGGTTGGGATGCTCCAGAGTTTGCACATTTACCTTTGATTTTAAAACCGGTTGGAAACGGAAAATTATCTAAAAGAGATGGTGATAAATTAGGATTTCCTGTGTTTCCACTAGAATGGAAAACCGAAGAAGGGATTTCATCTGGTTACAGAGAGAAAGGATTTTTCCCAGAAGCAGTTGTAAACTTCCTTGCTTTGTTAGGTTGGAATGATGGAACAGAGAAAGAATTATATTCATTAGAAGAATTAGTAGAAGCTTTTGACTTAAACCGAGTACATAAAGCGGGAGCAAAATTTGATCCTGAGAAAAACAAATGGTTCAATCACCAATATTTAATCAAACAAAATGATGCCGATTTAGCGAAGAGCTTCTCTCCTATTTTGGTTGAAAAAGGCTTCTCGACTCCCCTCGAAGTGACAACTCGTATAGTTTCACTTATTAAAGAAAGAGCACATTTTGTTTCTGAATTTTGGGATTTAACTGATTTCTTTTTCCAGGCTCCAACATCTTATGATGAAAAAGCAAGTAAAAACTGGAAGGAAGAAACTCCGGCTTTGATGCAGGAATTGATTTCAACACTAGAATATATTGATGGTTTTGATTCAGCAAATATCGAAGCAATCGTAAAAGACTGGTTGACGAAAAATGAAATTGGAATGGGTAAAGTTATGCAGCCTTTCCGTTTAAGTTTAGTTGGAGCTCTTAAAGGTCCTCACCTATTTGACATTGTTGAAATCATTGGAAAAGAAGAAACTATTGCCAGAATTCAGAAAGCGATAGCAACTTTATAAAAATTTTACCATTAAGATATTAAGTTTATAAAGCTTACTAAATGGTAAAATTATAAATATTTAAGTTCATAAAGCTTAGCTTAATTAACTTGACAAAGCTTGACTTAATTTACTTAATGGTAAAAAACTTTAAACGCTAAGAAACATCTAACAAATGTTCTTAGCGTTTTTTTAATGTTTAAAAAATTTAATTTAGAAGAATTTTCGTAATTTACCAAGATCAAAAATATAAAATATATCACCATGAGTACAGCATTTATTATCTTATCAGTACTAGCATTCTTTATTTTCATGTCTTCTTTCTTTACAGTAAAACAGCAAAGTTCTGTAATTATTGAAAGATTTGGAAAATTTCATAGTGTTAGAAATTCAGGATTACAGTTAAAAATTCCATTGGTTGACAGATTGGCCGGACGTGTAAATCTTAAAATTCAACAGCTTGATGTTATCATTGAAACCAAAACAAGAGACAACGTTTTTATCAAAATGAAAGTTTCTGTTCAGTTTAAAGTTATTCAGGATAAAGTATATGATGCATTTTATAAACTAGAATATCCACACGATCAGATTACTGCTTATGTATTTGACGTAGTTCGTGCCGAGGTTCCGAAACTAAAATTGGATGATGTTTTTGAAAGAAAAGACGATATCGCAATTGCAGTAAAAAGAGAATTGAACGAAGCGATGACAACTTACGGATACGATATCATCAATACTTTGGTTACAGATATTGACCCGGACATTCAGGTTAAAAATGCAATGAACAGAATCAACGCTGCTGACAGAGAAAAAACGGCTGCAGAATTTGAAGCTGAAAGTTCAAGAATTAGAATTGTTGCAAAAGCAAAAGCCGAAGCTGAAAGTAAACGTTTACAAGGTCAAGGTATTGCAGATCAACGTCGTGAAATTGCAAGAGGTCTTGTAGAAAGTGTTGAAGTTTTAAATAATGTTGGTATTAATTCTCAAGAAGCTTCTGCCCTAATTGTCGTTACACAGCATTACGATACTTTACAAGCAATTGGAGCTGATGCAAATTCAAATTTAATTTTGTTACCTAATTCTCCACAAGCCGGAAGTGATATGTTGAATAATATGGTTGCTTCATTTTCAGCATCAAACCAGGTTGGTGAAATGATGAAAAAACACAATAAAAAAGTGGAGAAACCAAAACCAATTCAACCACAATCTGGCTATGAAGATGACATTCAACCAGAAGTTCAATCATAATTTGAAAATAAAAAAGAGGCTTAACTGCCTCTTTTTTTATTTATAAACCAACCAATTACATAAGGTAAAATGGATTGCAAAATTTGCGGATACGAATTTTTAAAGTAATCTGTATAAGATGAAACGAATCCGTTTACAATGTTTTGCGGTGTTATGCTTTCTTTAGTTCTCTGAAAACTCAGAACTAATTTCTGATAATTGATATCTTTTTCCAGTTTTAGAATTTCTAAATCTCTGTCGATTTCAGCATATGAGGAGTATTTTTTCTTTTCCATAATTCTTAATCGTTAAAAAATATTTCTGAAAATTTCTCTAAAATTGGTCCTTCAACAATCTTATCTTTTATGAAGAAAAGTAAAATAGTGAACAAAAGATAGATCCCTCCTACTGCTAAAAATCCCAAAGCATTACTTCCGAATAAATCTCCAAAAGCATATGCTGCTGCAAAAGATCCGAAAAGTAAAACCATACTAAAACACAATAATATCAAAGTAAATTTGAAAATTAAAGTAGTTGATTTCATTGCTACTTTAAAACCCCAAAGTTTGTAGTAAGCTAAATGACTGTCAATGTAAACTTTAGTTTGATCCTGAATTTTCTCGGTATTTTCTTTTAACTCTTCAAAAGCCATAATTAGTTTTTTAAAATGAAAAAGCACAAAACTGTCTTATAAAAATAAGACAATTATGTGCTTCTTTAACAATTATTATTTTTGAAGTTTAGCGTTTTGTGCTTTTAAATCAGCCAATTTAGATTCTAAAAAAGTGATTACTTCTTCTGTTTTATGGCTTACATTTGAAAGTAAATCATTTAAAGTTCCATCAAGATTTTGTGTCGCACCTGTGAATTTTTCACGAAGCACTTCAGAACTTGCCTGAAAAGAATCCTGCAGATTATGTTTTGCATCATCAATTCCTTCTTTCAGTTTAGCTCTCGTTTTTGATCCTTTATCCGGGGCAAACAAAATTCCGATCGCTGCTCCTACTGCAGCACCAGCTAAAATTGCTGCAATTGTATTTGAATTATTTGACATGATATTTATATTTAAAGTGATTAATAAAGATACTCCTTTTTTAAAATGCTAAACTTTAAAATTTAAAATTTAACAATATAATTAATACACATAAGCAACGGCCTCATATTTTCCATCGGCCTTTTCAATAATACTTACAAAAGGATAACCATTTGAAGCTGACTTAGTTTTAATTCTCATAGCAGTCTGCTTTTGATTTGCAATTGGCGGTTCACCTTTTGTCCTTGTCGAGACTCCGGTAAAACTTGCTGCCTGCTTCAGTCCTATTGTCTTTTCCTGAGGAAGAACCGTTACCATTTTGTAGTCGTCTTTTGAATCAACTATTATTTTATCAGAAATTTTTTGAGTTTGTTTTGTCTGCTTATTTGTAATTGATGAAACAGCATATTTGCTAATTTTAATTTCTTCAGAACTTCCGTTCAACGAATAATAAATTAAACCATTTTCATTTTTAATAAAATTGACATCAAGTTGTTCACCGTTGTGTTTTGTAATTTGATGAGTTTGAGAAATTGCAATATTTGCAAATAACATCATTAGCGTAAAATATAAAATTTTCATGATAATTGGATTTAAGTTTTTATAATTAAAATTTGTCAGATTGAATTATAAAAAAATAATTCCCTAAAACTAATGCTATGGAAATTTTATAATTATAAAGAAATTTGAAAAATACCTTTTACGCGAAATATTATCAAAACAACTTCATAATAAAATTAGAACATAAAATTTGTCGTTTCAAGAATTCAAATTAGAAATAATCTTAAAAACAAAAAGCATTGTCTTTTGTTTTCAAAAAATTCAACTTAGAATCTAATTGGAAATATCAATTTTATAAAATCATTTCTGACTTTTGGTATTGAGATAAAAATAGCAACTTTATAAACAATTGTATGTTAATAACCCGTTAAACTGACAAAAATAACGGTGAAACTTTAAATTAAGGCCATAAATAAACAATAATTCAAAAAACGAGTTATGTGTCGACCTAAATTAAATATTACCTTAAAATTAATTTATGAAGGTTGAAATTAATCTATAAAAACTATTATTTATAATATTTAAATAGATTTTATAAATAATAATTAAAATTAATAATATTAAAAATTTAATAAATTATTTTAATGAATAAAAATTAGTTCAATTTCCATTTTTATGAAGTGAAAAAAACAAAAAATGACAAAAAAAGACGAAACTTAAAATAAAGAGTTTTAAAAAAACATTTCAAAAAAAAGGATTCTAGAGATGGAGAAAATTAAAAAATGTCTTAAAATTAATTTATTAAAGTCACTTTTAATTTAAAATATTTATAAAAATTTTAATTCTAATAGAAAATATAAATAATAAAAAAAGCGCTTATAAAAAGCGCTTTTAATAGATTCTAATTATTTTTATTTTTTTACCATTTCAGATAAAATTTCAATTTCTCTCTCCGATGCATTTTTTGGAGGATTTGAATATAATTTTAAAATTTCATCATCAAATTGATTTTTTAAACTTTCACTTTCAATATCTCTTAAATTTAAAAGTGCTTTTGATCGAACATAAGTTGATTCACTTTTTAAAGACATTGAATATAATTTCTTAACATCTTCTTCTTCAAAATCTGAAGATTTCCAGCTTGAATATTTCAAAATAAATTGAGAAAACAACAATGAAGCTTTATTATTGTTGATATTCTTCTTTAATGAATTTTGTAAAAGTGAAAAACTAGAAACATTTTTGATGTTCTCCCCTATTGCACTTTCAATTGCAATACGTTCTGGTTTAGTTTCAACTTTAAAATATTTGTTGATTTCTTTTAAAGAATTATTAATACTGTTTTCTTCTTTTTTGCCTTTTTCTTCCCAGGCATCTTTTAGTCCAACAGTTTTGTTAAATACTAATTTTGAAGCAGTTGAGTCTTTATCAACAGTAAAATAACCTAAACGTTGAAATTGGAATTTATCTTCATTTTGAACTGTTGATAAACTTGGTTCAACAAATCCGGTTACAATTTCTAATGAATTTGGATTGACAAAATCTAAGAAATTTTTGTCTTTATAACTGTCCGGCGCTTCATCTGTAAACAAACGATCGTACAAACGAACTTCGGCTTCAAGAGCATGCTGGATTGAAACCCAATGCAATGTTCCAGATACTTTTCTTTGGCTTGCTTCTGTCCCGCTTCCACTTAAAGAATCGGTGTCATACGTTACATGAATTTCGGTAATATTACCTTCAGCATCTTTTATAACACTTTCACCTTTAATGATATAAGCATTTTTAAGACGTACTTCTTTTCCTAAAGTCAAGCGGAAAAATTTAGCTGGAGCTTCTTCTAAAAAGTCTTCTCTTTCTATGTATAATTCACGAGAAAAAGGTACTTTTCTGAATCCTGCATTTTCATCTTCCTGATTATTTTCGGCTTCTAACCATTCTTCTTTTCCTTCTGGATAATTTGTAATTACCAATTTTACCGGATCTAAAACAGCCATTACACGAGGTGCAATTTTGTTCAAATCTTCACGAATACAAAATTCTAAAACCGATACATTTATTAAATTATCACGTTTTGCAATACCAATTGTATTGGCAAAATTACGTAAAGATGCAGCTGTATATCCTCTTCTTCTTAACCCGGAAATTGTTGACATTCTAGGATCATCCCAACCGTTAACATGCTTTTCTTTAACTAGTTGCTGTAATTTTCTTTTACTAACAACGGTATGTGATAAGTTACGTCTTGCAAATTCTCTTTGCTTTGGACGTAGTTTATTTTCATCTAAAATTTGATCTAAAAACCAATCGTATAATTCACGGTGAGGCAAGAATTCAAGTGTACAAAATGAGTGTGAGATTTCTTCTAAATAATCACTTTGTCCATGTGCCCAATCGTACATTGGATATATTTTCCAGGCATCTCCAGTTCTATGATGATGCTTGTGTAAAATTCTGTACATGATAGGATCACGCATTAACATGTTTGTTGATTTCATGTCAATTTTTGCACGAAGAATATGTGTACCAGCCTCAAATTCACCGTTTTTCATTCTTTCGAATAAATCTAAGTTTTCTTCAACAGAACGATTTCTAAATGGAGAATCGGTTCCAGTTGTAGATGGAGTTCCTTTTTGAATAGCCATATCTTCAGAAGACTGGCTGTCAACATACGCTTTATCTTTTTTAATTAATAAAACTGCCCAATCATACAATTGTTGAAAATAATCTGATGCATAACGCTCTTCGGCCCAGGTATAACCCAGCCATTCTACATCTTTTTTAATGGCGTCAACAAATTCCTGCTCTTCTTTTTCTGGGTTTGTATCATCAAAACGTAAGTTTACAGGTGATTGATAATCAATACCTAAACCAAAATTTAATGCAATAGAACTTGCATGTCCAATGTGTAAATAACCATTTGGTTCTGGTGGAAAACGAAAATGAAGTTTAGTTTGTGAAAGACCTGATTTTAAATCTTCCTCTATGATTTGTTCAATAAAATTGAGTGATTTCTCTTCTGATGCCATTATTTTATAGTAATTTTAGCAAAGATAAAAAAGTTTACAGTTTTCGGTTTACAGTTTACAGTTTTCTTTAGAAACTTCTCAGTAAACCTGAAACTTAGAATATTGTATTTTCTATAAATACTAAAAGTTATGAGACAATTGACTATTACCGTTCAGGATGATTTTTATGATATTTTCATTAATTTTTTAAAATATATTCCAAATGTTTCTATAGATGAAAACATAGAAAATGAAATTCCATTATGGCAGCAAGAAATAATTTTAGACCGTATAAAAAATTCTAAACCTGAGGATATTAGTTGGGAAGATTTTAAAAATAAAATGGATTAAAAATGGCTAAAATAAAAACTACAATAGAAATCCAAATACTACAAGAATAAAATTATAAAAATGGGAGTTATTAAACTAAAAAACATTCGTACTTTTTCTTACCATGGATGTTTAATTGAAGAAGGAAAAATTGGATCTGATTATACAGTAGATCTAAAAGTGAAAACTAATCTTCAAAAATCTGCAGATACAGATCATCTTTTAGATACTGTTGACTATGTTCATTTGAACAAAATTGTTACCGAAGAAATGGCAATTCGTTCGCATTTATTAGAACATGTGGCTAAAAGAATCAATAATCGTGTACTTGCAGAGATAGAAACTGTAGAAAAAACAACAGTTTGGGTTTCTAAAATAAATCCTCCTATTGGCGGTGATGTTGAATCAGTTACCATAAAAATGACGGAAATTAGAGCGTAATTATTTAAATTAAAATCGTATTTTTTCAAAATAGTTCATATGAAACTTTTGAATTTTAAAGATTTTAGTTACTTTTGCCATCCGTTCAAGCAATGGCGTCGTGGCCGAGCGGCTAGGCTGGGCTCTGCAAAAGCTCCTACTCCGGTTCGAATCCGGACGATGCCTCTAAAAGAGATACAGAAATGTGTCTCTTTTTTTTTTGTGCCTAATTTTTCCACATTCTTGTCATTTCGACGAAGGAGAAATCTTCGCGAGAAGCTCGACAAAGATTGGATAATTGTTGCGGAGTTACTTGCGAAGATTTCTCCCTTCGGTCGAAATGACAAACTTTTCGTGAATAACTTCGTGAGATTGCTTCGTTCCTCGCAATGACTTATAAACATAAAAAAACCTCTGAAATTCAGAGGTTTAATTTTATATTTTTGAGTTATTAACAACTACTTATTTTCTATCTTTTCGAAAGCATTCTTAACCATTTCTTTTTCTTTTGGAAACCAGCCTTGAGTTATTAACACCACTCCAAAAACCATTAAAACAATACTAATTCCTTTTTTGATTTTTAAGATATTAGTTGGTGTCATTTTAGATTTTAATTGTTTGGCTAATAATATTTTAAGACAGTCAACTAACAAATATGTGATGATTACTGAAGTAAAAAAAGTAATCATTCTTGAGTTTTGCATTTCTAATTTTGGTCCAACTGAAATAATTACAGCTAACCAAAAACCTAAAACTCCAATGTTGATAACGTTGAGTAAAAAGCCTTTTATAAATAAACTACCGTAATTTCTTTTTATAATATCACGGTCAATTTCTTCATCATCAATTTTTTCTTCATTTCTTAATCTTACAAAGGAAATTATACCGTAAGCCAGCATAATTATTCCGCCAAAAATGAAAAGGGCAGGTTTATCTTTTAAACTCTGAATTAATCTATAACTTCCTAAATAGGCAATTGCTATAAAAAAAATATCACCTAGAACTACACCTAGATCAAATACCAATGCGGCTCTGAATCCTTTTGTAATACTGGTTTCTAATAGTATAAAAAATACCGGACCTACCATAAAGCTTAGAAAAAGTCCCCATGGCAGTCCAGCCAGAATATCATTTATCATCAAATTACTAGTTGTTATTTTACTTCTTCGATTTTACCTCCAAATACTGTTTTTTGATTTATTTGCTTTGGTTTACCATAAATGTAAATAGAGCCTCCTGCGCTTACTTTTGCGTCAACAAGGGTTGATGCATTAACATCAGCTTTTCCGCCCGCAGAAACGCTTACTTTAGTCTGAGATGTGGCTAATTTACTTCCTAAGAAATATCCGCCGGCTCCTAAACTTGCATCAAGGTTATCTGCTTTACCCGTTGCCGTGATTTCTCCGCCGGAAACTGAACTTACTTTTAGTTTATCAACATTCAAATCTACATTAATTTTTCCACCTTCCTGTGCACTTACTTTAAATGAAGTTGCTTTTATAGCATCTTTACTGATTACTTCTGCACCTTCATTAACATCAATCAGTTCAATGTGTTTATAATACAAAGTAACTTCAAGATCATTTCCTGACAGCAATTTAGGAAAAGGCATTCTTAATTTTAATACACCATTTTTGTTAACAGCTTCCAGCTCTGCTTCTCTTGCTCCTTTTATAACAACTTTATTTTCAGATGACGGAACTAATTTTACACTTAATTTATCGTAAACTTTTACGGTATCAAAATCACCTAACTCTTTAGTAACCTGACTAAAAGACATTTGTACAAATAAAATTGCTACTCCAATAATTAGCTTTTTCATACTTTTATTTTTAAAAAATTAATACTTATTCTGCTCTTCGTAAAAAATGAAAATCCAGTTGTTTCTTCACTAAATCGGCATTTTTTACTTTCACATAAATTTCGTCTCCTAATTGCAAAATGCTGTTTGAAGTAGCTCCAACCAATGCATATTGTTTTTCATCGAAAGTATAATAATCATCTTTTATTTCTCTGATTCTTACCATTCCTTCGCATTTATTAGAAACGATTTCAACATAAATTCCCCATTCTGTAACACCAGAAATAACACCAAGAAATTCTTCATCCTGATGATCCTGCATGTATTTAACCTGCATGTATTTAATACTATCTCGTTCAGCATTAGTCGCTAAACTTTCCATATTAGAACAATGTAAACTTTTTGTTTCATATGTTTCTTCATCTACAGAAGCTCCTCCATCCAGATAATACTGTAACAAACGATGTACCATAACATCTGGATAACGACGAATTGGCGATGTAAAATGGCTGTAATAATCAAAAGCTAAACCATAATGTCCAATATTATCTGTTGAATATTTGGCTTTACTCATACTTCTAATTGCAAGAGTATCAATTAAGTTTTGCTCTTTTTTACCATTTACTTCTTCCATCAAAGAGTTCAATGATTTTGCAATATCGCCTTTATTTCTAAAATCAATTTTATAACCAAATTTAGCAATTACAGTTTGCATCGCAATCAATTTATCTTCGTTTGGTTCGTCGTGAATCCTGTAAACAAAGGTTTTCTTTTGTTTACCAATGTATTCCGCCACTTTTCTGTTTGCCAAAAGCATGAATTCTTCAATTAGATGATTGGCATCTTTTGAGATTTTAAAGTAAACCCCTTCTGGTTCTCCTTCTTCATTCAAATTAAATTTTACTTCAACTTTATCAAAAGAAATAGCACCATTCTGCATTCTTTTCTTTCTTAAAATCTTAGCTAATTCATCTAGTTTTAAAGTTGCTTCTACAATTTCATCTGAAACCACATAAGATTCTCCAGTAATAGAAATATCAACCGGAATCGTATTGTCTTTTGTTTCAATGATATATTGTGCTTCTTCATAAGCAAAACGCTGATCTGAATAAATTACTGTTCTTCCAAACCATTGGTTGATAACTTGTGAAGCTGGAGAAACTTCAAATACTGCAGAGAATGTATATTTCTCTTCATTCGGACGAAGTGAACAGGCAAAATTAGACAATACTTCAGGAAGCATTGGCACTACTCTATCCACTAAATAAACCGAAGTTGCTCTTTGATAAGCTTCATCATCCAGAATTGTTCCTTCTTCTAAATAATAAGAAACATCGGCAATATGGATTCCGATTTCGAAATTTCCGTTCTCTAACTTTTTGAAAGATAATGCATCATCAAAATCTTTTGCATCTTTTGGATCTATCGTAAACGTAAGCGTATCACGCATATCACGACGTTTTGCAATTTCAGATTCCTGAATCGAAGTATCTAATTTTTGTGCAAAAACTTCTACTTCTACCGGGAAATCAGATGGCAATCCGTATTCAGCTAAAATAGCATGAATCTCAGTATTGTGTTCTCCGGGTTTTCCTAAAACTCTAATTACAGATCCAAACGGACTATCGGCTCTTTTTGGCCAGTCATCAATTTTTACAAGAACAACATCTCCATTTTCTGCTTCACCGATTTTATCCTTTGGAATAAAAATATCGGTATACATTTTAGGATTTGCAGTTGAAACAAAAGCAAAATTTGCCTGAATATCAATTACTCCAACAAATTCAGTTTTATCTCTTTCTATAACTTCAATTACTTCACCTTCTGGTCTTTTACCTTTTCTACGGTTATAAACGTAAACTTTTACTTTGTCTTTATCTAAAGCACGATTCAAATTATTAGTCGGAATAAAAACATCTTCTTCAAATTCGTCACAAATAAAATATGCCGTTTTTCTGCTCGTCATATCTATCGTTCCTTCGTAATAATCCTGACTAATTGCTTTAACTAAATATTTTCCAGGTTCTGTTTCTACAATTTTCTTTTGAGCAGCCAGAATTTTTAAATCTTTTATAATCTGGTTTCTGCTATTTGTATCGTCAAGTTCTAACTTCGCTCCTATCTGTTTATAATTAAATGGCTTATTGGCATTTTGCGATAAAATCTTAAGGATCTTCCCAGAGAAATCTTTCTCTTTTTTTATCGGCTTTCTAATTTTCTTACTCATATATCTTTTCTTATAAGGTTTAAAATTACAAATAAGAAATCAGATAATTCTTTTTAACAAATAGAATTATTAAAAATATAACTTTTCGTACATTTACAAAAAGACCTCATATGGAAAGCTTTAAGACGATCGCCGTATTCAATTATCTGCACGAAACAGTGGTTCTCAAACACTTACTTGAACAAGAAGAAATTCCATATTTTTTTGAAAACGAAGTGACGCTTTCTGTTATGCCGCTTTACTCAAATGCGCTCGGCGGAATCAAACTCAAAGTTCATCCAAACGATTTCGAAGAAGTGCAGCAAATTCTGGACAATCTAAACAATCCACTTAAAATCGTTTAAATTCCTTCTTTTTTCAAACTCAAAAAAATTTTTTTTCCTTTTCAACTTTTTTAGTTTTCAACATATATTAAATACAACAAAAAAGAAATTTTAAATTTAATTAATTTTTGATGGTTATTATAGCTTGTTAATATGTCGAATAAATTTATTTTTAAAAGTATTGAAATGAAGTTTCTCTTAGTTATTGGGAGTTATCAACATAGTTATATTGAGCTAAAAGATTAATTTATAAGACTTTTTGTATTTTAATTAACAACGGTTGACAACCAAAAATAGATTCATTTTGTAGATAAGTTCATATGTTGATATTTGTTGAAAATGGCATTTTTGATATTGATAACTTTTCCAAAAATTCCTGAAACTTTATTAGGATTTTTAATTCCAGTTTTGGATTAGGTTTTTTTTTGACACAACCAAAAAAAACTTCTAATTTTCTATCTCAACTTATTAACAAATAATGTTAACTTAAAGTTAATTGAATATCAACGAATTACGATTTGGTATTAACATTCTAAAATTTTAACAAATTTTTTGTTTATTCTTAATTGATTATGAGATACTTATGGAGTTATCAAAAATGTTGATAAGTGTTAAGGTTTTGATATGATGTGAGTTATAAATAATCCAGTATTTAGTGGATTTAACGTAAAGCACATAAAGTTTTTACTCAAAGTTGATAAATTGAAATTTGCATAATCTTTGACTAAATTGTTGCTGCAAAAGAACACAAAGTTTAGTTTTAAAGTATTAAATTTTTGTAAACAAATTCAATTTTGATTTTTTAAAACACAGTAAAATGTTAGTAAGCAAAAAATTAGTGAAAATTAGTGAAATTCGTGGCAAACATTTATTAATTGAGTAAATTTGTACTACACAACTTAATAGTATAGAAAAATGAAAATTTCGATAGGAAACGACCACGCAGGACCAGAATATAAAAAAGCAATTGTGGCAATGCTTGAAGCAAAAGGATATGAAGTAACGAATTATGGAACAGATACTGATGCCTCTGTCGATTACCCAGATTTTGGACATCCGGTTGCAAATGATGTATCTGAAGGAAAAGCTGATTTTGGAATCGTTATCTGCGGAAGCGGAAACGGAATTGCAATGACGGTTAATAAACACCCAAAAGTGAGAGCCGGATTATGCTGGACTAAAGAAATTGCTTATTTAACACGTTTACACAACGATGCTAATATCGTGAGTATTCCGGCGCGTTTTACTTCTATTCACCAAGCGGTTGAAATCGTTGAGACTTTTTTAACGACTGCATTTGAAGGCGGAAGACACCAAAATCGAGTTAATAAGATTGCTTGTTAATAAGAGTCTCAAAAAATCGGGTGCTTCGCACCAAATAAATAAAAACACACCGGGCGGATTTTTAAAATTCATCCGGTTTTTTGTTTAATATATTAAAATACAGTTAATTAAGTTGAATTAAATCAACTAATTTGAAGGTTATTAACATTGTTAATATCTATGTTTTGTTAGTTAAGTAGAAATAAACTAAACCAGCCTGAATCAAAAAAATTAGGGAGAATTTTATAATAAATGAGGTTTTAGTCGTTTTATGTCTGTAGAAAAACATTGCTGTTAATAAACCTGGTGTTCCTCCAATCGCTTCAAGAAAAAACAAAGTATTTTCGGGGATTCTTCGTTTATTATTTCGGGCCAGATATTTATCATAACCTGCAAAAATAAAAACGATGATATTTATAAATAAAAAATAGAGTAAAAAAATTTCCATTGGCATAATATTCAAAACAAAGATATTATTTTAGCCGAATCATTGATTAATTTCCGAATTAATTTTAACAAGTAAATTATATCAATTTATAATTAAGAATTTATTTCATTAAAGTATGACTAATATTCAATTCATTGCAAAGTCTGTTCAGGCACCTGCAGTTAGTATTCAAAACACTGTAAAATTACTAGAGGAGGATTGTACGATTCCTTTTATTTCGCGTTACCGAAAAGACGTTACCGGAAATCTTGATGAAGTTGTAATTGAGCAGATTGCAAAATTGCAAAAAGATTATGATACACTTGTAAAACGTAAAGAAGCAGTTCTGAAATCTATTGAAGAACAAAAAGCGCTTACGCCAGATTTGAAGAAAAAAATTGAAGAAAGTTTTGATTTACAGGAAATAGAAGATTTTTACCTTCCGTATAAAAAGAAGAAAAAAACAAAAGCCGATGTTGCCCGCGAATTTGGTTTGGAGCCTTTGGCAAAGTTGATTATATCTGAAAGTAATGTTGATATTGATTTCCTTTCTACACAATACATCAATGAAAATGTTATTAACGAAGAAGCAGCCATTCAAGGCGCAAGAGATATTGTGGCCGAATGGATTAACGAAAATATTTACGTTCGTAAACAGCTTCGTAGATTGTTCCAGAGAAAAGCAACTATTGGAACTAAAGTCGTAAAAAAGAAAGCCGAAGAAGAAGGTGCTCAAAAATTCAGTCAATATTTTGATTGGGAAGAATCTTTAACAAAAGCGCCCGCGCATCGTTTACTAGCAATGCTTCGTGCAGAAAATGAAGGTTTTATCAAAATGAAAATTGATGTTGATATCGATGATGCTTACGATGTTATTGACGAAATCATCATTAAAAAACAAAATAATACAACGGCTCATTTGCAATTAGCAATTGAGGACAGTTACAAACGTTTATTGAATCCGGCAATTGGAAATGAAACTTTGCAGGAAGCAAAAGCAAAAGCCGATGCTAATTCGATTCAGGTTTTTGCTAACAATTTAGGACAGTTATTATTGGCTCCGCCTTTAGGAGAAAAACGAATTTTGGCAATCGATCCAGGATTTAGAAGCGGATGTAAAGTAGTGTGTCTGGACGAAAAAGGCGATTTATTATACAACGAAACGATTTATCCGCACGCACCTCAAAACGAGGAATCGATGGCGATAAAAAAAATCCGTTCGATGGTCAATGCGTATCAAATTGACGCGATTTCTATCGGTAACGGAACTGCTTCAAGAGAAACGGAATTTTTCATCAAAAAAATCGCGTTTGACAAACCAGTGCAGGTTTTTATTGTTTCTGAAGCTGGAGCGTCGGTTTATTCAGCATCAAAAATTGCTAGAGAAGAATTCCCTAATTATGATGTAACGGTTCGTGGTTCGGTTTCTATTGGACGACGACTTTCAGATCCTTTGGCCGAATTGGTAAAAATTGACCCAAAAGCAATTGGAGTTGGACAATATCAACACGATGTTGACCAGACTAAATTAAAAGAAGAACTAGACAGTACGGTAATTCGCTGCGTAAACTCGGTTGGAATTAATATTAACACGGCAAGTAAACATTTACTAAGTTATGTGAGTGGAATAGGAGAGAAGCTTGCTGAAAATATTGTGCAATACCGTTCTGAAAACGGACCTTTTGAAGACAGAAAACAGTTGAAAAAAGTACCGCGTTTAGGCGATAAAGCTTATCAGCAGGGAGCTGCATTTATTAGAATTACAAATGCTAAAAATCCGCTTGATAATTCGGCGGTGCATCCGGAGGCTTATCCGGTTGTGGAAAAAATGGCAAAAGATTTGAATCTTTCGTTAAATGACTTAATTGCAAATAAAGATAAAACGGCGCTTATTAAGCCCGAAAAATATGTAACGCCTGAAATAGGTTTACTTACACTAAAAGATATCATAAAAGAGCTTGAAAAGCCTGGCTTAGACCCAAGAAAGTCGGCTAAGGTTTTTGAATTTGATGCAAATGTAAAATCGATCAAAGATTTGAGAACCGGAATGATTCTTCCGGGAATTGTTAATAACATCACCAACTTTGGTTGTTTTGTTGATATCGGAATCAAAGAAAGCGGATTGGTTCATATTTCGCAGTTGAAAGCTGGTTTTGTAAGCGATGTAAACGAAGTAGTAAAATTACATCAGCATGTTGATGTGAAGGTTACTGAGGTTGATGAGGATAGAAAGAGAATTCAGTTGACGATGGTGCTTTAAAATTTTCAAAAAAGAAATTCCTAATCCAAAAGGATATAAAACAAAAAATCCCAGACTACAATTTGTAATCTGGGATTTTTAATAAGTTGAAGGTTATTATTTTGTTTCTTCCTCTTGTTTTTTTGCAGGAGCTGGTTGATCGTCTTTAGCAGCGTTTTTAAATTCCTTAATTCCACTTCCTAAACCTTTCATTAATTCTGGAATTTTTTTACCTCCAAAAAGTAATATCACAATACCTACGATAACAAGGATTTCTGTAAGACCTAATCTTCCCATGACTATTATATTTAATGCCGAAGCAAATTGATTTTTTATTTTCACCGCAAAGGTATATAGAATATACGAACAAGAATGGTTTTTGGATTAAAAAATTTCTTTTTTAGTGCGTTAAATATTTTATAAAATCATTATATTACTGCAAATGCTCATTTTTTGCAAGCATTAACAATGCGATTAATTACTATATTTGCTCATATAAATAACCAAAATGGCTAAGAAAAAAAGGAACTTAAGGAAAAAATTATTCATCAAAAACCGATTGGTAATTTTGAATGAAGATACTTTTGAAGAAATTTTTTCTTTCAGACTTACACTAATGAATGTGTTTGTAATGTTTACTTTAGGCGGAATATTTCTTATTCTGGTTACTACTTTCATTATCGCATTTACTCCTTTACGAGAATTTATTCCGGGTTATTCTTCTTCTCAATTAAAAAGAAATGCCACGGAATTGGCCATAAAATCGGATTCATTAGAAACAGCGCTTAAAAAAAATGAAGCTTATATAAAAGGAGTTCAAAAAGTTTTGAGTGGTCAGCTTGAATACGCAAAATTTAATAAAGACTCTATTATAGGTGAAGCCGATGAACCTTCAGATTTAAATATGAAAGCTTCTGAAGAAGAAATTAAACTAAGGGAAGAAGTGGCAAAAATAGAGCAGGAGACAAGCCAGAAAAAGGGCAAGAAAAACAAAAGCGACAAAAAATAATACCACAAAAAATGTCAATTAAATCGATAGCAGCAAAAATATTTGCCCGCAAAATATACAACCAAACACTTTCTTGGGCCAATAAACCAATTGAAACTCAAATAGAAGTTTTTAAAAGCCTGATCGAAAATGCGAAAGAAACAGAATTTGGAAAAGATCATAATTTTGCCTCAATAAAAACATTTGAAGATTTTCAAAAAAACGTTCCTATTCGCGATTACGAAGATTTAAAAAATTATATCGAAAAGGTTAAGGCTGGAGAAGAAAACATTCTGTGGAAAGGAAAACCTCTTTATTTTGCCAAAACATCGGGAACAACTTCTGGCGCCAAATATATTCCGCTCACAAAAGAATCAATGCCTACGCATGTCAATGCGGCTCGTAATGCAATTCTACATTATATTAACGAAACCGGAAATGCTGATTTTGTTGATGGTAAAATGATTTTTTTACAAGGTAGCCCAATTTTGACTGAAAAGCACGGAATTAAATTTGGAAGACTTTCGGGAATTGTGGCACATTTTGTTCCGAAATATTTACAAAAAAACCGAATGCCATCTTGGGAAACCAATTGTATTGATGATTGGGAAACCAAAGTAAATACAATTGTAGGCGAGACGATTAATGAAAACATGTCTGTGATTTCCGGAATTCCGTCCTGGGTACAAATGTACTTTGAGCGTTTACAGGAAAAAAGCGGAGGAAAAAAGATAAGCGAAATCTTTAAGAATTTTAATTTGTTCATTTACGGAGGTGTTAATTACGAACCTTATCGTGCCAAGTTTGAGCAAATGATTGGTAAAAAAGTAGACAGCATTGAGCTGTTTCCTGCTTCTGAAGGATTTTTTGCGTATCAGGATTCTCAAGAAGCAAAAGGAATGCTTTTACTATTGAATTCCGGAATTTTCTACGAATTCATTAAAGCCGATGAATTCTTTACCGAAAACCCAAAACGTTATACAATTGGTGAAGTAGAAATGGGCGTAAATTATGCTCTAATAGTTTCTACGAATGCCGGACTTTGGGGTTATAATATTGGCGATACGATTCAGTTCACCTCTTTGGCTCCGTATCGTGTCATAGTTTCAGGACGTATCAAACATTACATTTCTGCTTTTGGAGAACATGTTATTGCAAATGAAGTCGAAAACGCCATGAAAGAAGCAACTGCAGGAACTAACATTGTCATAAACGAATTTACCGTTGCGCCGCAAATCACGCCGGCAAATGGATTGCCATATCATGAATGGTTAATAGAGTTTGAAAAAGAGCCAGAAAATATAGAAATTTTTGCGGAAGCAATTGATGATTCGATGCGAAAACAAAATATTTATTATGACGATTTAATTACCGGAAACGTTTTAAGAAAAGTCGTTATCAGTAAAGTTTCAAAAAACGGATTTCAGGAATACATGAAATCGCAAGGCAAACTTGGCGGACAAAATAAAATTCCGAGATTGTCAAATGACAGAAAGATTGCGGATAATTTGAAATAGAATCATCGATTTTATTAATCTCTTCTAACAATTTGTTAAATACCATTTTACTGAAATTACATATATAATTCCTACTTTCGCTTGTCAAAAGTTAGAATGATCTTCACTATTTCGAAGATTTTTAAAATAAAATAAAATGAAAGAAACCAAACATATATCAAGATCAAGAGCTCAGGAATCATCTGCAGCGATAGAAAAAATGTACATTACAATGCGCCATTTATTCAACCGTGGTTTTTACAAACCAATGGGAGTTTCTGGTGACAGCTTACGCGAATCATTATTAGCATTACGTCCGGAAATCTACGGAAATATTGCCGAAGAAAAAGTAGAATTAAACGGGCTTTTATACGTTATAGAGCGTCTTCCGATAGGAATTGAACAATGCCGATTCATTAACTTAACTTCAGACGAAGGATATTCTAAATCACATTTTCAGCCAATTGTTCCTCCAAAAAGAAGAAGAAATTGCTACAGAATTGACGAAGAACAAATGAATGTTGAAATCACGCGTGGACGTTCGGACATTTATGATATCCTGACACATTTGACTTTTATTTTCATCGAATCTCATAAAATTAAAAATAGAGTTTTAATTGACGATGGCGGAGAAGTTTCGCGTGATTGGCTAAAATTAGAACAAGCCGTTACGCAGACAAAAAAGCTTTCGCAGATTGAAAAAGAAAAAGCAATTTCGCATGTTGCGAATATTTTAGCCAGAACTTTTGAAGAAGTTTTAGATATTTACGATGCTTTTGGTTCCGAAAATGCGCCAGATCGTTTCCTGCATGTTATCTATTGGTTAGGGAAATTAGCAATTGAAGAAATTGTAGAAAACAATAAACGAACGATAACTTTTAGTCCGGTTTTACGTGAACGTCTTGGACATCATATTCACGGAGAAATCTGGGCAACAAACATCAAAGAAGTTCTAAAAGCAAACGATCTTTTAAAACGTCCAATTCACGTAATAAGTGCCAATATGCACAGCGTGATGAACTCGATTTTTGCAACACCTTTATTAACATCAAAATACAAAGGCAAAACAGATTTCTTTATTTATGAAGAATTAAGCAGCTCGGGTTCAAAAGAAATAAGAACTCAGGTTGAAGAATTGGCGTTAAAAAATGGAATGATTTCTTTACCAGATACTTCAGGAACAAATATCGACGTTCAAATTTTTGATACCGCCAAAATTGACTGGTCAAAAACGGCATTTTCATACGCTAATATCGACGAAGAGAAACCGGTAATTATCGTAATGGATTATGCTTTTGGAGAACAGGCCTATGAAACAATCGATGAGCTTTTAAAACCATTTAAAAAAGAAACATTACTAAATGTAAGATCAGTTTCTATTATGGGTAAAGCCGGAATTCTGGAAGGAGGAAAAGGTGATATCATGATTCCTTCGGCACATATAAATGAAGGAACGGCGGATAACTATTTCTTCGAAAATGAATTAACAGGCGCAATGTTCGAAGGAAACGACATCGACGTTTATGAAGGTGCAATGGTTACCGTTTTGGGAACTTCATTACAAAACAGAGATTTATTGAAATTTTTCCACGAATCAACTTGGGGTGTAATTGGTCTTGAAATGGAAGGTTCTTATTATCAAAAAGCAATTCAGTCGGCATCAAAAATTAGAAAAAGCGTGCCGCACGATATAAAAGTTCGTTACGCATATTATGCTTCAGATAATCCATTAGAAACAGGAAGTACATTAGCTTCGGGCGGATTGGGAACAACGGGTGTAAAACCAACTTATCTGATCACAATTAAAATTTTAGAGCAGATTTTCAACATCAAATAAAAACCAAAAATGAGTACAAAAGTACCACAAAATAATACTGATCAAGAGATTGATATTTTTCAGCTTTCTAAAAGTATCGGCAGCTTTTTTGATCGAATAAATGTCTTAATTTTTCGATCGATTCAGTTTTTTATTAGAAACTGGATTATCGTTGCCATTTTAGTAATTCTCGGATTTGGATTGGGCTGGTATTTAGATGCAAGTAAAAAATCGTTTCAAAATCAGATTATTGTAACACCAAATTTTGGCAGCGTTGATTATCTGTATACTAAAATAGATTTAATAGAATCGAAAATTATTTCGGGCGATACAGTTTTCTTAAAAAATGTTGTTGGAATTCAGCATCCAAAAACAATCAAAAAAATTGAAATAAAACCAATCGCCGATGTCTATAAATTTATCGAAGACAAAGAACAGAATTTTGAACTTATAAAATTAATGGCTGAGGTTGGCGAAGTCAGTAAAGTTTTAGAAGATAATGTAACGAGCAAAAACTATACTTTTCATACTATTTCGTTTGTATCAAACGCAGTAACAAACGAAAAAGATATTGTTGAGCCATTGTTGAAATATTTAAACAATTCAAAATATTTTGATGCGCTTCAAAAAATAGGATATAAAAACCTTGAACAGCAAATAGTTCAAAATGATACTATTATATCGCAAATTGACCAAGTTTTAAATGGTTTTTCAAATACTGTAAAAAACGGACCTAAAAATGACAAACTGGTTTATTACAATGAAAACACCCAGTTAAATGACATGATTAAAACAAAACAGTATTTAATTACAGATCAGGGAAAAAACAGATTAAGGCTGGTGAATTATGACAAGACGATTAAAGAAATTAATGCGACTTTAAACATCAATAATACTAAAATTACAAATGGAAATTTCAAAATAATGTTTCCTCTTTTCTTGATCTTAGCTTTTGTTTTAATTCATTTGTTTAAAAAGTTTTATCGTAAACAACTTTTGAAATCGCAGGTTAAATAACATTCATTTGAAAACGAATAAAATCTTTGAAAGAATTTCAAAAAATCCATTTCTAAAGCAAAGTTTAAGTACTTTGTTTTTGCGGATATCTGGAGTTTTTTTATTGTTTGTTTTCACCGTTTTTTTAACCAAAAACTATACCCCAAAACTAGTTGGTCAATACGATTTTGTAAGATCCTTTTTATTAGCTGCCGGATGTATATGTATGCTTGGTTTTGACCAGTCAATTTTATATTTCAAAGGCTTTTTGGTAAGTAAAAATGAAGTTGAACAGCTCAAAAAAGTATATATAAAAATGATAATGATGCTTTTTACGGCTTCGGTATTGGCTTTAATTATCATTTTATGTATTGATGAAAAAAGAATAAATAATTATTTTTCAGATGATGAGGTTTATACGATACTTTTAAAAGGGGCGTCAATATTATTTTTCTATGGATTATCGCTTTTTAACACCGAGGTTTTTAGAGCCTTAGATAAATTATATATTGCGGAGTTATTTAGAAATATCTTAAAATATATTCCATTGATAATTGGTTCAATAGTCTTATTTTATTACCATAAAGAAACTTATTTAGTAGATGTTTTTTTATTAGGATTTGTTGTTTTAGCGATTTTAAGCTCAATTTTTGTTTTCATTTATTTTAATAACACAGTAGAAAAAAGCACACCTGAAATTTTTTCTAAAAAAGAAATTTTTAAAAAATCATACCCAATTGCAATTAGCGGAATGGCTATGTTTTTATTAATGTGTTTTGATATTATGTTTTTAAAAAAATATCGAAACGACGAAGCAGTTGCATTTTATTCTGTTGGAGTAAAAGTTATGACTATTGTTTCAGTAATTATATTAACAGTAAACATTACCGTTTCAGCCAAAATTGCAGAGCTGTTTTCAAGTCATAACATCACAGAATTAAGAAAGATTCTTAGGAACAGTTCTCGTTTAATATTTGGGATTACCTTTCCTGTAATTTTATTAATAAGTGTTTTTTCAGAGTATGTTTTGTCCTTTTTCGGGCATCAATATATTGCCGCACAGCAAGCTTTTTTAATTTTAATAATCGGTCAGGGAATTTGTTCAGCATTTGGTTCGGCTCCTGTTTATTTAAATATGACCGGAAGACAGCATATTTTTCAGATTATTCTAATTGTGGCTGTCGTAATTAATTTTATTTTAAACCGATTTTTGATTCCGGAATATGGCATGATTGGAGCAGCAATTGCATTCGTTTCAAGTATGCTTTTTTGGAATGGTATTGCGGCTATAATTATCTATCGAAAAGATAAAATATTGATTTTTTTGCATTAAAAAAATGAGTTTAACATGAAAACTAAAATTGAAAAAAGTAAGGCAGCATTTTTGCTGATTGCGGCGGCAAATTTGTTTGTTGCAGTAATAGCTTTTTTTATTTTACCACCCAAGTTTTTTTATGATGCAGCCATTATTGCTTATGATAAAAGTAATGAAATAGGTTACATAGGAAGTTATCCGGTTTCCATTTTATTATATAAAATTTCCGGACTTCGTTATTTGCCATTTCCTGTTATTGCCTTAATTCAGTTTCCGCTTTTAATGTATATTCTCTATAAAATTGGGATCCCGGATCAATTTGAAAAGCTAACAGTTAAGAACATACTGGTATATATGGGAATTTTAATGATTGCCATTTTTATGTCAATGCCATCAAAAGAGTTTATAACCTTTTTATATATCTCACCAATTGTTTTTATGTGTCTGAATCAACAGATTTCTCTAAAAAAAACAATTATATATTCCACACTTTTATTATTAATTTTTGGAGTATTTTTTCGTCCCTATTATCTTTTGATTCCCGTTATTGGAGCCGGAATGTATTTCGTAAGTTTGATAAGTTTCAAAAGTAAAACCATAACCACTATATTTTATGGTTTATTGATTGCAGTTTTTCTATCTTTTAGTCATGGTATTATAAAAGGAAAATACCTTTCTGAAATTAGCCGTGAACTGGTAAACAGCGATAGGGTTGGTTCTTCAGATGCGAATTCTATAATTATTTCTCCCGTGAAGACAGATACATGGTACGGAGAAACAATTGGTATCTTTTATGGATTTTTCACAGTCAATGTTCCTTTAAACGGCTTAAAACATATACTGTCTCCGCAAATTGTTGTTTTTATAATTTGGCAGCTGCTTTTATTTTACATTTTATTAGTCCGTTTTGCCAAATGTCTGGCAGATAGAAAACGATATTCTAAAGAACTTTTAGTACTGCTTATCATTTTTGCTTTTTTTATTGTACAAGGGGTTTTCGAACCCGATTTGGGTACCGCAGTTCGCCATAAAATGGGTGTTTTTCCATTAATTTATTTTGCATTATACTATGAATCTTTCAGAAAAGAACTTCAATAAATTATTCCATGTTTTTTTGTGTCTGATTGCTATTGCAATGATTTTCAGAAAACCATGCTCATTACTTATTATTTTGTTTGGTGTTTTTAATTTGATTTTTATCCGAAAATTGAAATTCACCAAAACATCATGGATTTTAATTCTTTGTATTGCTTCACCAGTTTTGTTAGAATTATTACTTTTTTGGAACAACGATTCTTTTTCTAAAGGATTAAAAGCTATTGAAAAAAGCACCTCATTAGTGTTATTTCCAATTTTTATTATTGGGAATTATCAACGGGTAAAATTTTTAAAATTAATAGAAACTTACAGTATTGCAACAACAATGATAATGCTGGGATTTACAATAAGGTTTTATATTCTATATCCTGATTTGTTAAGCAAATATTTAAACAGAATTGACCTGTTTGAAATAGGTTATAAATTTGCAGACAGTATTGGTATTCATGCACCAGCCCTAAATATGCACTTGGCATTTGTTTCCGTTTGTGCATTTTATTTTGTTTTTTACAGTTTTCATAATGATGAAAAAAGAGCCCTTAAAATTCTTCGATTTGCGGTCTTTTTATTATCGTTTTCCTTTGTGCTTTTGGTCAATACAAGAATGGCGTTAGTGAATGTTTTAATTGGTTACGCTATCGTTTTTATTGTTGAAATAAAGTCAAAGATTAGTTTAAGCAGAATCGCATTAACGTCAATAGGACTTTTAATTGTATTAGGCGGTATATTGTTTTTTTTCGTGCAGAAGAATCCATACATGAAACAGAAATATTCTACGGTAACTTTTGCTTACATGGATAAAGTGGGGAAACTAGATGAAATAGATCATCCGGAAATTTATGCTTTTAATACCTTGGCAACACGATTTTCAATCTGGAAATCAGCATGGGAATTATCGGTTAAAAACCTTCCTTTTGGAGTTGGTGCTTCAGATGGAAAGCCGGAATTAAATAAATATTACAAAGAAACAAACCAAAAGTTTCTGGCCAAATTCGAATTCCCAACGCATAACCAGTTTTTAGATTTTTTATTGAAGTTTGGAATCCTCGGCCCTCTGGTTGTAATGCTTTATATTTTTACTATTGGATATTTAGGTTACGATTTAAAAAACGCCGTAATAATTACGTTTTTCATCATCTTTTTGACTTCAAACTTAATAGATGATTTCCTGCTTCGATTTGATGGAATTGCCTTTAGCGGACTTTGGTTTTCTATTTTTTCCAGTTATTGGCTACAGCAAAAAATTACACTTGATAAAGGGCCAGAAGCTGTTTAAAATTTTCATCTTTATCAAAAAGCTCATAGCATCTTTTTAATGCATTTTCTCCAAATTGAGCTCTCGTTTTTGGCTCTTTTAAAATATCAAAATAGTTTTCTAATTCATCGATTTTGTCAAAAAGAAACCCGGTTTGATCAGGAACAACAATGTCTTTATTTCCAATAATGTTCGTTGCAATTATAGGTTTTTCTAATACCATAGCTTCTAAAACAGCAATAGGTAAACCTTCCCAAAGAGAAGTTTGAAGATAAACATCGATAGAATTTAATTTTTCAAAAACGACTTTTTTGTCTAAAATCCATCCGGTAATTTTAATGTTAGGAGCTGTAATTAAATGATTTAGTTCTCCATCTCCAATCCAGACAAAATTAAAATCAGGAAAACGTAAAGCAATATCATTAAACAATTGTGGATTTCTTGCTGCGGTGATTCTGCCCAAAATTCCAATTGTCAATTTTGCATTTTGGTGAGGAAAAAAATGCTGACGAATATCTATAATATCAACTCCATTTCGAATGAGTTTTGCAGGTCCAATATTTTTTGCAATTTCAAACTCGGTGTCGCCGCATGCAATAATTGTTCCTCCAAAAATCCATTGAAGACCTTTTTCTATAACAGAATAGAATTTTTTTGTAGTTTTTGAAATATCCGTTCTTAAAAAAGCATAGCCGTGTGGCGTATAAAAAATTTTTACTTTTTTGAATAAGAAAAAAGCAGCGATTCGCCCTAAAACACCCGCTTTTGACGAATGAAGGTGAATTATGTCAGGATTGATTTTTTTAAGTTCTTTGGTAAGTTTAATAATGGCGCGGTAATCCTGCAGGAAAGAAATCTCTCTTACCATATTGATATTTATTAAGTTAATGCCTTTAGAAAATTCAGAGTTAACTTTCTCTACACTAACACCATTTCTGTTACTGCTATAAATAATGGTAGTTTCTATGGTTTTGGGATTTTTCTCATCACCAAAGAAAGCTGACAAATCTTTAAAATAAGTATAAACACCACCTTCTAGTGCTTCCACAACGTGTACAACTTTCAAAACATTCAAAATTTAGTTTCGTAAAAATAGAATAAACCAATTTAATAATGAATTAAAAAATAGAATTCTCCTATTGATTAAGATTTTAGTCAATTTAAAAGGCGAGATATTTTATTACATTTGTGCAAATTTACAGAGATTACCAAAACAAAAGGTTCAACAAAATCATTATGAAAAGAATACTTATTACCGGAGCAGCGGGTTTTTTAGGATCACATTTGTGCGATCGATTTATCAAGGAAGGTTATTTTGTTATCGGAATGGATAATTTGATTACTGGGGATCTTAAAAACATTGAGCATCTATTCAAATTAGAGCATTTTGAATTTTACCATCACGATATTACAAAATTTGTCCACATACCTGGAGACTTAGATTATATTTTACATTTTGCTTCACCAGCAAGCCCTATCGATTATTTAAAAATTCCAATTCAGACTTTAAAAGTTGGTTCTTTAGGAACACACAATTTGTTAGGATTGGCAAGAGTTAAAAAGGCAAGAATTTTGATCGCTTCAACTTCTGAAGTGTACGGAGATCCTTTAGTACATCCTCAAACCGAAGAATACTACGGAAACGTGAATACAATTGGACCAAGAGGCGTTTATGACGAAGCTAAACGTTTTCAGGAATCGATAACAATGGCTTATCATACTTTTCACGGAGTAGAAACCAGAATCGTTCGTATTTTTAATACTTATGGTCCAAGAATGCGTCTGAACGACGGACGTGTAATTCCAGCATTTATTGGGCAAGCACTTCGTGGAGAAGATTTAACTATTTTTGGAGATGGTATGCAGACTCGTTCATTTTGTTATGTAGACGATCAGGTTGAAGGTATTTTTAGATTACTACATTCTGATTATGTTTATCCGGTAAATATTGGAAATCCGGATGAAATTACAATTAAAGATTTTGCAGAAGAAATTATAAAACTTACCGGAACAAATCAAAAAGTAGTATATCACCCATTGCCTATAAACGATCCATTACAGCGCCAGCCAGATACGACTAAAGCAAAAGAATTATTAGGTTGGGAAGCAAAAGTAAGCCGCTCAGAAGGGATGAAAATCACGTATGATTATTTTAGATCACTTTCAAAAGAAGAACTTTCAAAAGAAGAACATAAAGATTTTTCAAGCTATATTAAATAACAACAATTCGATCGATATAAATTTATATTCAATAGTACAGTAACTATAATATGACCTCATTTCACACAGGAAGATATTCAAAATATATTCGGCCAATAAGTATTTTAATCGACCTATTTGTGATCTCGATCGTAAGTTTTTTTGTTTTTAATGATTTGGTTTCAAACATCTGGATTCTTATTTTATATCAAAATGCAGCGTGGGTAATCGTTGCATTTTCAATTAAATTTTACGAAGTATACCGTTTTACGACGCCAATAGCTATTGCATCAAAAATAATAAAACAAGGAACTTTATTTCTCTTAACAAGTATTGCATTTTTTCCATTTTCGAAACAAGCGATTTTTAGCGAATATAAGATTGTAGTATTTATATCCTTGATTTTGGTCTTGGTAACGGTTTTTAAATTTGCTCTATTTTTCTATTTAAAAGAATATAGAATCATAACAGGAAGCAATTATAGAAATGCTGTTATCATTGGGTTTACACCAGAAGCCATTCGATTAAAAGATCTTTTTGAAACAAGAAGAGATTATGGATATCGGTTTCTGGGATATTTTTCAGATAAAAAAGTAAACCAAAAAATTACAGGTAAGCTAGCTGATTTAAAACCATTTGTAATTGAGAACGAGGTCGATGAAATTTATTGTTCCTTAAATGAAGTTTCGAATAAAAGTTTGAAAGACCTCATTGATTTTGCAGATGAAAATAATAAAACCATAAAGTTTATTCCTGATACAAAAGAGATTTTTTCGAAAAACTTAAAGATAGATTATTACGATTTTTTTCCCGTGCTTTCGTTAAAACAAACAATGCTTAACGAACCGACAATAAAATTTATAAAACGCTTTTTTGATATTTCATTCTCAATATTAGTGATTATTTTTTTGTTGTCATGGTTAATTCCGTTACTGGCAATTTTAATAAAATTAGAATCAAAAGGACCGGTATTTTTTAGACAGGGAAGGCCTGGAATGGAAGAAAATGAATTTGTATGTTATAAATTCCGTTCAATGTACATTAACAAAACAACAGAAAAAGAAGCTTCAAAAGACGACCCGCGTGTGACAAAAATGGGACGATTTATGAGAAAAACGAGTATAGATGAGCTTCCGCAATTTATAAATGTTTTGTTAGGAGATATGTCCGTAGTTGGTCCTAGACCACATTTATGGTCTCAGAATAAAGAATATGGCAATAGGGTCAAAAAATACATGATTCGTCATTGTGTAAAACCCGGAATTACCGGATTAGCACAAGTAAGCGGTTTTCGAGGAGAAATTACAGCAGAAAGAGATATGGTAAACAGAATAAAATTTGATGTTTTTTATATCGAAAACTGGTCATTAATTCTGGATTTGAAAATAATTTCGCAAACGATAATAAACATTTTCAAAGGCGATAAAAAAGCATATTAATGAACGATTTAGTATCTATTTTAACACCGACCTATAATACTGAAAAGTTCATTAGAGCCACTATAGAATCAGTTCAAAACCAGACGTATCAAAACTGGGAAATGATTTTGGTTGATGATGCATCGACAGATGAAACGGTTTCTATTATTGAAGAATTTGTTCAAAAGGATTCCAGAATTAAATTATTCAAATTATCTAAAAATTCAGGAAATGGTTTCGCAAGAAATGAAGCTTTGGAAAAAGCTACGGGAAAATACATTGCCTATCTTGATGCAGATGATTTGTGGTCTTCAACTAAATTAGAAAAACAGATTCAGTTTTTAAAAACAAATAATCAGCCTTTTACTTTTAGTTATTATGATTCTATTGATGAAGAGGGAAATAATTTAAAAAGAAGAGTAGAATCGCCAAATCCGTTAACGTATAAAGAATTGTTTTTTTGTAATTACGTTGGTAATCTTACGGCTATTTACGACACTGAATATTTTGGAAAAATCAAATTAGAATCTTCAGAAAAAAGGCAGGATTGGAGAATATGGCTTACGATTTTAAAACAATTAAAAGCGGTAGAAGCCGTTCCAGAATCTTTAGCTTTTTATAGAATTAGAAAAGATTCTATTTCATCTTCAAAATTCAAATTGATAAAACACAACTTTGGTGTTTATCGAGATTTTCATGGTTTTAATTTAGTGTCTTCTGTTTTATTGATGATACGATTTCTATTTACTCAGCTGGTTATAAAACCAAGATATATAAAGAAAGTTTAAATATTCTCTCTAAGGTCGCAATTTGCGACCTTAGAGAATCACAAATAGAATTGGAGATCACAAATTGTGACATCCAATTCTGAAATTAAGATATTTTGAGAGTCAATCATCGCAAAACTTGAAGTCGCAATTTGCGACTTCAAGTTTTCAAGGTCACAATCTGTGACCTTGAAAATCTCGTTCAGAATTGGAGGACGCAATTTGCGTCCTCCAATTTAAACATAAAATCTTCGCAAAACTTGAGGTCACAAATTGTGATATCAAGTTCTGTCACAATTTGTGACCTTAGAGAATTATTTTTTATACCCAATCTTGATTCTTCCAACTTCATTTTCTTTTTTCTCAGTTAGTTCATCCAAATAGGAAAAAACTAGTTCAATATTTTTATCATGATTCTCTAACTTCTTTTGAATCTGCATAATATCAACTTTAATTTCGGTTGTATCCAAAAGCATTTGTCTCACTTTCGTGAAAATGCGCATGATTTGAATATTGGTTTGAATTGCTTTGTCGCTTTTTAATACACTAGAAAGCATTAGTACACCGTGTTCCGTAAATGCAAAAGGCAAATATTTTTGATGTTCACCTCTTCCTTTCTTTAAGATCACAATTTGTGATCTTAAAGAATTATGCTCAATTTCAGTAAGTTGAAACATAAAATCTGGCGGAAATCGAGATAAATTTCTTTTTACAGCCTGATTTAAAACTCTACTTTCTATTTCATAAAGTAAAGCTAGATCACGATCAAGCATCACTTTTTGACCACGGATAAAATATATTTTATTTGAAATTGTTTCTTCAGAAAGCAGAGATTGATCGTCCATAAGTTTTTATTAGAAAAACAAATGTAAGATTTTATTTATATTTATAAATGAGATTTAAACTGTTTTAATTTCCCACGATTAGTTCTTTCTAAAACAGATTTTCTAGTAAAAGTGAAGTTCAAATTTGGTTCTAAATATAAATCGATGGCTTCTTTTATTTTTTGAATTTGTTCTGAAACCAATTCTTTTTCAGCAACATATTCAATTTCAAAAGTATCTAATTGCATTTGTTTGATTATAAATTCTTTTACATTTCCATCATCTTCAATAATGCTTTTAGTAACATAATAGAACGTCAAACCAGGAGATTTTTTCCCGCTTGGTAAAATGGCAACATCATTTGTTCTGCCAATTAATTTTTTTAAAATTGGTTTTTGAGGAGTACTTTTTTCATCAAGAATTCCGATATCTCCAATTTCATATCTGATAAAAGGATTTGCTTTGTTGAATAAAGATGTAATTACAATTTTTCCTTCCGTTCCATGTGGAACAACATTATTGTTTTCATCTAAAATCTCTACAAAAAGAGTTTCAGCATTTACCTGCCATTCGCCTTGTGGATTTTCAAAAGCAATTAGATCAAGTTCAGAAGCACCATATTCGCTGATAATCGGAATGCCGAATTGTTTTTCCAACAATTTTTTATCCATTTCAAAAAGCATTTCCGAAGTCACAAAACAAGCTTTTAAAGTCGGACAGATTTCATTTAATATGATATTTCTGTGTTCTAAAAATTTGGCAAATAAAACAATTGAACTTGTATAGCCATTGATATAATCGAATTTTTTCGATCTGAATTTCTGCAGAAATTTTTCAAGGATTTCATCAGATAAATCAAAAACCGGAAAACGAAAACGATGCGTCAGGAAATCTTTAAAACGTTCTTTTTGATATCCAATAAAATCCATCGGAATGCCATAAAAACGTGCTTGATACGAATGATTAAAGTCAATATTAAACCATCCAAAACGCATAATATTGGATGCCCATGTTAAAGCATGCGAATATTTATCTTTAGCAAAAACAAAAGGTGTTCCGCTTGATCCGGAGGTTTTGTTGAGGTAAATGTTGTTTTTTGAATAACCTTTTGAAAGTCTTTCTTCGAGTGGTTTTTGTAGATTTTGTTTGTTTAAAATCGGTAAATCTTCCCAATTTTCGGCAGTAGTATTTCCAACTAATTCTCTATAAAAAGAGTTATTCTTTAAATGAAAATCAACAATTTCTTTCTTTTTACTTTCGAGAAACGAAACATATTCTTCTTCAGAAAAATGAACAATTTTATCCAATTCGGCTTTGGCTTTCTTTATAGGAAAACCATTTAATTGAAGGGAAAGATCAAAAAGGTGAACCATTAAACAGCTTCTTTTAAATCGTAACGTTTAATTGATTTCAATTCCTGACGTTTATTTGATTCTTCTTCTTCAATATCAAAATCGTCCTGAAGTCCCAGCCAAAATTTAGCAGAATTTCCAAAATAATGACTTAATCGCAGAGCAGTATCAGCAGTAATTCTTCTATTACCTTTAATGATTTCAGAAATCCTCGTTTGCGGAATTTTCAAATCTTTAGATAAACGATAAGGTGTAATATTTAGAGGAATTAAAAATTCTTCCGATAAAATCTCTCCTGGATGTATATTTTTTAATTTTTCCATTTTAATTCTTTTTTAATGATAATCGATAATTTCAACATTTGAAGCATTTCCATTTTCCCAAACAAAAATTATGCGCCATTGATTGTTAATTCGGATGCTGTAAAAATCCTTTAAATTACCACTTAATTTTTCAAGACGGTTAGAAGGTGGAATTCTTAAATCGGTTAAATTTTGAGAGTTATGAAGCATTCTAAGTTTTCTTCTACCAATTTGCTGTATTTCAATTAAAGGTTTTTTGACAACAACACCATTCCAAATTTTTTCAGTTTCTTTCGATCCAAATGAGATTATCATACCTTTCGCATTACTAACGTCAAAAGTAAGTAAAAAAAATTATTATATACGGTTAAAAGCAACTATTTTTGCACCACAACATAAATACAACTATACCATGACAATTTTATTATTGGGATCAGGCGGAAGAGAACATGCTTTTGCGTGGAAAATGATTCAGAGTCCGCTTTGCGAAAAACTTTTTGTTGCACCAGGAAATGCAGGAACAGCTGCAATTGCTGAAAATGTGGCAATTGCTCCAACCGATTTTGAAGCAATAAAAGCATTAGTGCTTAAAGAAAACATAAGCTTAGTAGTCGTAGGGCCAGAAGATCCGTTGGTAAAAGGTATTTATGATTATTTTAAAAACGACGAAAGTTTAAAAAATATCCCGGTAATTGGTCCATCAAAATTAGGGGCTCAATTAGAAGGAAGTAAAGAATTTGCAAAAGAATTCTTGATGAAACACAATATCCCGACTGCGGCTTATGATAGTTTTACTGCCGAAACAGTTGAAGAAGGATGTAAATTTTTAGAAACGTTACAACCTCCATTCGTTTTAAAAGCTGATGGTTTAGCGGCAGGAAAAGGAGTTTTGATTATTCAGGATCTTGAAGAAGCAAAAACGGAACTTAGAAATATGCTAGTTCACGAGAAATTTGGAGCAGCAAGTTCAAAAGTGGTTATCGAAGAATTTTTAGACGGAATCGAATTAAGCTGTTTCGTTTTAACAGATGGTAAAAGCTATAAAATTCTTCCAACTGCAAAAGATTACAAAAGAATTGGTGAAGGTGATACAGGATTAAATACAGGCGGAATGGGAGCAGTTTCTCCAGTTCCTTATGTTGATGCTGTTTTGATGGAAAAAATCGAAACTCGTATCGTAAAACCAACAATTGAAGGTTTCCAAAAAGATGGAATCGAATATAAAGGATTTGTATTTATTGGTTTAATCAATGTAAAAAATGAACCAATTGTTATTGAATACAACGTAAGAATGGGAGATCCGGAAACTGAAGTTGTAGTTCCTAGATTAGAATCTGATTTAGTTGAATTGTTCCTATCGGTTGCAAATCAAAAATTAGATGAATTCGAATTAAAAGTTGATCCAAGAAGTGCGACTACAATTATGGTAGTTTCTGGTGGATATCCTGAAGATTTCGAAAAAGGAAAAGTAATTACAGGTTTAGAAAATGTTACTGATTCGATAGTTTTTCACGCCGGAACAAAATTAGATGGAGAAAATGTCGTTAGTAATGGAGGACGTGTTTTGACTGTGACATCATATGGAGATGATTTTCAACAGGCCATAAAAAAATCTTACCAAAATATAGATAAACTAAATTTTGATAAGATGTATTTTAGAAAGGATATCGGCTTCGACTTACTTTAAGAAAGAGTGAGCCGTTGTATCTTGGTTTTCAGTTCCTGCAGCATCAAAAATACGTAATTGTTTAATCCAATATACGATTGCTGCAGAACAGATAATCATAAAAATCCAGTTGATAGTGTTTGCACCAAACCATGTTTTTAATTCTAAATGACGTAAAAAGTCAAGTGGAGCAAATAAAATGTTAACGAATAAGTATTGTATTCCTTCAAAAAAAGCTTTCATAATTTATAAAATTATATGTTATTATTGTTTTAACGCCTTGAAGCAAAATTCAAACTGAGAATCTTTTTTCAACTTGTTGGTTTTCCTTTTTAAACAAGTATTATATTTACAGTCACAAAAGTATAAAATATCCTTATGATAACAAGTGTTTTTAAAAAATCTACACCATTAAATTATTCGTTGGTTGTAATTTTGATACTGGTTTTCTTCTTTATGTTTCAAATTCGAGAAACGTCTTGGATAAATTCTTATTTTACGATATTTCAAAAAGTAAGTTTACTGTGCTTTATTTTTGCTTCATTTTTCATGGTCAATTTTATTGTCAAGAAAAACGGGCTCAGTAAAGACAACGGTTACGCGATATTTTTCTACTTATTATTCATATTGTTTTTCCCCACAATATTCAATCATCCAAATGTTGTTTATGCCAATTTCTTTATATTATTGGCACTTCGCAGATTGATTTCCCTTCAGTCTTTAAAAGCATCAAAGGAAAAAATATTCGACGCGTCTTTTTGGATTTTTGTAGCTTCTTTATTTCAATTTTGGAGTATCCTCTTTGTAATTTTAGTTTTTATATCGATAATTTTTCACGTTTCCAGAGATTATAGAAACTGGGTTTTGCCATTTATTGCACTTTTGGCTGTGTCAATCGTGTTTTATATGGTTTCATTAATGTTCCATATTGATGCTTTTAAGTTTGTTCAGGAACGTGCCGTGGTCGATTTTAGAATAGATTATTTTAAAAATAATTACGAAAATGGAGCGCTTTCTATATATGCAGCGGTTGTGGTATTTTTTGTGTTTTCAATGTTAACAACCTTATCAAACAGACCACAGATTGTGCATACATCTTATAAAAAAGTCGTAGCCTGCTTTTTTATTGCCGTTCTTGTTTTCCTTATTTCTCCAGATAAAACCAACGATTTATTATTGTTCAGCATCGCACCATTGTCAATGATGGCGGCAAGTCATGTAGAATATATGCAGCAAAAACTCAACAACGAAATTGTATTTTATGTTTTGATTTTGTGCAGTTTATTTACTTTTTTCTCTCAGTTATAATTTACTTCCGTACGCAAGATCGCCGGCGTCACCAAGACCGGGAACAATGTAATTTTTCTCATTCAGTTTTTCATCTAAAGAAGCAACCCATAAATGACAATTTTCGGGAAGGTTTTTTTGAAGATGCGCAATTCCTTCCGGCGCAGCAATAACTACTACAATATGAAATTCTGTAGGCGAAGCATTTTCAATCAGTTTTTTGTGAACCGCTACAATAGATTGTCCCGTTGCCAGCATTGGGTCAAGAAGCAAAACCGTTTTATTGTTTAAATTTGAAATAGCCTGATATTCAACTAAAATTTCAAAATCGTCACCGCCATTTGGATGAAATCTGCAGGCAGAAACAAAGCTGTTTTCGGCATGGTCAAAATAATTTAAAAAGCCATTATGAAGCGGTAATCCAGCTCTCAAAATCGGACATAAAACCAAATCAGTTTCAATTTCAGTAGTTTTTTTAATGCCCAGCGGAGTTTGAATTTCAACACTTTTATACGGTAAAGTTTTGCTTAATTCATAAGCCATAATTTCGCCAATGCGTTCAATATTTCTTCTAAAACGCATACTGTCGTTCTGCACATTTACATTTCTAATTTGTCCCAGAAAATGATTTAGAACACTATTGTTTTCAGATATATAATGAATTTTCATGATGATTTTTTAATTTATTAACGAACAATTATATAAAAACAAAAAATAATTTCTTTTTTTCGCAGCATAAAAGTATAAAAAGTATCTTTGTATCTCTAAAAAATAAAGACATGTTTTCAAAATTAGCATATTCTGTTTTCGAACAAAGCATTAAAGATTATCATCAATTTGATAATGTTGACCAGCCTATAAACAATCCATTTCCAAAAGATAAATTCGAACATTTATTATATTTAAAAAACTGGATTGACACTGTTCAATGGCATTTTGAAGATATTATTCGTGATCCGCAAATTGATCCTGTAGCAGCTTTGACTTTAAAAAGACGCATTGATGCTTCAAATCAGGAGCGTACTGATATGGTTGAATATATCGACAGTTACTTTTTGCAAAAATACAGCCATGTAAAAGCAAAAGACGGAGCAAAAATCAACTCTGAAAGTCCGGCTTGGGCATTTGACAGATTGTCTATTCTGGCTTTAAAAATTTATCACATGAACGAAGAAGCGACTCGTGCAGAAGCTACTCAGGAACACAGAGATAAATGTCAGGAAAAATTAAATATCCTGTTAGAGCAAAGAACAGATTTATCTACAGCAATTGAAGAATTATTGACTGATATCGAAAGTGGTGAAAAATTCATGAAAGTGTACAAACAAATGAAAATGTACAACGACGATGATTTGAATCCGGTTTTATATCAAAATAAAAAATAATTTGGCAGAGTTGTCTAACACCCAAATTAAACATATAGCCGTCATGAGACTTTCCGCTATGGGAGATGTCGCCATGACGGTTCCTGTTTTACGTGCTTTTGTAAAGCAATATCCAGAGGTAAAACTAACCGTTATTTCGCGTCCTTTTTTTAAACCTTTTTTTGACGGAATCCCGAATCTTGAGTTTTTTGCTTTTGATGAAAAAGAAAGACACAGAGGATTTCCGGGACTTTTACGTTTATATAAAGACGTGCAACAACTCAAAATTGATGCTTTTGCAGATCTTCATAATGTTTTACGATCTAAAGTGGTGAGTTTGCTTTTTGCTTTAAGCGGAAAAAAAAGAGCAACTGTAGATAAGGGCCGAGAAGGAAAAAAAGAATTGACAAGAGCAGAAAACAAAATTTTCAAGCAATTGCCAACGATGTTCGAAAGACATGCAAAAGTGTTTGAACAACTTGGTTTTCCTGTAGATTTGTCAAACCCTGAGTTTCCTAAAAAAGCGGTTTTTGGTGGAGAAATTACAGATCTAGTTGAAGAAAATTATGAAAAACTAATTGGAATTGCTCCTTTTGCCCAATACGATTCTAAAGTTTATCCTTTAGATTTAATGAAGGAAGTAATAACAAAACTGGCAGAAAATAAAGATTATACTATTTTACTTTTTGGAGGAGGAAATAAAGAAATTGAAATTTTAAATTCACTTTCAGAACCTTTTAAAAATGTAATAAACGTTGCCGGAAAAATTAAGTTTCAGCAGGAACTAAAATTAATAAGCAATCTTGATGTAATGCTTTCTATGGATTCTGGAAATGCTCATATTGCTGCAATGCTTGGTGTAAAAGTAATTACACTTTGGGGCGCAACACATCCTTATGCGGGATTTTTGCCTTTCAACCAAAATTTAGAAAATGCTTTAACTTCAGACAGAAATCAATATCCAAAACTACCAACTTCTGTTTACGGAAATAAAATTGTAGAAGGTTATGAGGATGCGATGAAAACAATTTCTCCAGATGACGTTGTTTCTAAAATTAAGAACCAATTAAACTAAATAGTTAAGTTTCAATAAAAAAATTCCAAATTCCAACGTTAAATGGAATTTGGAATTTTTTTTATTGGAATTTCTTATAAATCCAAAAGAAGATATCCTATCGCTTTCTTTTTGTTTTTATCAACTACAACTTTTACAAAATGATTTTCTTTTTCTGTAGCCAATAAAATGTGTTCAAAATCATTGGTTGAATTTCTGTAAACTTTATGTACCAATTCAGATTCTTTAATTTTTTTCGATAGAATTTTAGCCGCTTTCAATTCACTTACATAAGGCCAAATATTAAAAAAGCTATCATTAGAGATTGATATTTCGGTCATTCCCTCATTCTTTGAGCAATCATACTTTTTTTTTGAAAGTAGTTTAGGAGCTTTTCTGTTTCTTCTTTTTTTGATTACGAAGTAGAGACAAAAAAGAGAAGTTATTACAAAAAGTAATATAAAAGTTAGACGGAGGTAGTGATGCATTGCCATAATATTGAATGTTTTAAAAACGTGTTGACAAGTCTTAAGCGCACTACTAATATACTAAATTTCCAGTATGTTTTTTAAAAATAATCCAATAATCTAAATGCTTTTTTGTGTATTTCTTAAACCTGAAAAATATACTTTCAAAATTTTAAACCTAACAAAAGAAATAACTCACAAAAAAAATCCAAATCCCAGTTGAAAGTTTGGAATTTGGATTTTTTTATATTGGAATTTAAAAAGATTAAACGTCGTCGTAATCTACATAAATAGTATCTGAAGTTGGGTGCGCCTGACAAGTTAAAATTAAACCTTCGGCAATTTCACCATCTGTTAAAATAGAATTTTTTGTCATTTCAGCAGTTCCGGCAGTAACTCTTCCTAAACAGCTGCTGCAAATTCCGCCCTGACAAGAGTAAGGAGCATCAACACCATGTTTTAAAGCTGCATCAAGAATAGTTTGTTTTTTAGACATTTCAAAAGTAACTTCTTCATCGTCAACTAAAACAGTAATTTTAGTATGTCCTTCCTGGGAACCCTGGATTACGTGTTCTTCAGAAGAACTAGTAAAAAGTTCAAATTTAATAGCAGATTCTTTTACGTTTTTCTCTTTCAAAACATTCGAAACTGTATTGATCATTTCTTCAGGTCCGCACAAATAAAATTTATCAAATTCTAATTCTTTGTGTTTGTTGTTCAATACAAAATTTACGGTCGATTTTTCGATTCTTCCAAACAATGCATTTTCAACTTTCGCCTGACTGTAAACATAATGCACGAAAAAACGGCCAACATACTGTAATTGTAAGTCGTGTAATTCCTGATGAAAAATAGTTGCTTCAGGAGTTCTGTTTCCGTAAACCAATACAAATGAACTTTTTGGTTCATTCTTTAAAACTGATTTTAAAATAGAAAGTACCGGCGTGATTCCACTTCCGGCAGCAAACGCCACATAATTTTTTTGTCTTTCAGCATCAGGCTCAAAAGTAAATTTTCCTTCTGGCTGACCCACTTCAAGAACGTCTCCTGCTTTTAGTATTGTATTCGCAAATTGCGAAAACAAACCGCTTTTTACAGCCTTAACCGCAATTCGCAATTCACCGCTTTCTGGCGCAGAACAAATAGAGTAGGCACGACGAATTTCTTGATTATCAAGCGTTAATTTTAAATTTATGTATTGTCCGGCTATAAATTTATAGTCTTGTTTAAGTTCTTCTGGAACATTAAAAAGTACAGAAACCGCATCGGCAGTTTCACGTTTTACCTCTTTAATTATAAGTTTTAAGAATGAAGGCATGATTTAATTTTTTTGCAAAAGTAGCAAACCATAAGTAATTGACACTTACTAAAATATTTTTTTTAACTTTTTTTGTAACGTTTTCCTACATTTGATCTCTTACTACAAAAATCAAAACCAATTAACCATGATTAAAAAGTTTATTTATCTCGAATGGAAAGCCTTTATCAGGTCGGCATCATTTGGTAAAAACCTGGCAATGAAAATTATACTGGGGTTTTTAATGATCTATTTTTCATTAATTTTTATAGGAATGGGTGTTGGGGCATTTTACATTCTGAAAGAAATACATCTGGAACCATTTGTAACCGTAAACAGGTTTTTGATTTATTACTTTCTTCTTGATTTAGTAATTCGTTTGCTGCTGCAATCAATTCCCGTTTTAAATATCAAACCGTTATTGGTTTTGCCTTTTAAGAAACCCGTAATTGTTCATTTTTCATTGGGCAAAACTGTTTTGTCTTTTTTTAATTGGGTTCATGCTTTATTCTTTGTTCCGTTTTCAGTTGTTTTGGCAATTGAAGGATATGATATAACAGCTATTATTTTCTGGAATTTGGCAATGCTTTCTTTTATATACATCAACAATTTTTTGAATATAATTTTAAGTAATATCGACAAATTATTTGTTGTTTTTCTTGGATTAATTCTTGTTTTGGGCGGTGCGCAATATTACAAATTGTTTGATGTCACAATTTTCACAACTCCCTTTTTTCAAGGACTTTATAATATAAAAGGATTATTTTTAATTCCCGTTTTAGTATTAGCAGGTTTGTATATTTTTAGTTTTAAATTCCTCAAAAAAAATCTTTATCTCGACGCAGGCCTTTCTGTAAAAGAAGATGTTGCTCAAACAGAAAATCTTTCGTGGCTGAATCAGTTTGGAACTTTGGGAACTTTTCTGAAAAACGATATTAAACTTATCAAAAGAAACAAAAGGTCGAAAACGACTATTTTTATGAGCATTTTATTTTTGTTCTACGGATTTTTGTTTTTCTCCGGAGGGATTGAAACCTACGACAAACCAGTAATGCACCTTTTGGCGGGGATTTTTGTTTCGGGCGGATTTTTATTTGTCTTTGGACAATTTGTTCCAAGCTGGGATAGTGCGTATTATCAATTAATGATGACACAAAATATTCCATATCGCGGTTATATTATGGCAAAATGGTGGTTGATTGTTATTGCCACAATTATTTCTACAATTCTGGCTTCATTTTATATTTATTTTGGATGGCAGATTTATTTAACTATTGTTGTTGCGGCAATTTATAACATTGGAGTCAATTCGCATTTAGTTTTATTGGGAGGTGCTTTTACTAAAACTCCAATCGATTTAAGTAATGCAGGCGGTGCTTTTGGAGATAAAAAAGCGTTTAATGTAAGTGCGATGTTATTAACACTTCCCAAAATTTTACTGCCTTTGGGACTATATGGAGCAGGAATTTATTTTGACAATAAAAACCTGGGATTAGCACTAGTTGCCGGAGCAGGTGTTTTAGGTTTTATCTTTAAAGACAAAGTTTTTTCTTTAATCGAAAAAAGATATAAAATCGAAAAGTACAGTACAATAAATGCTTATAAACAAAAGAGTTAATTAGATAATTAGAAAATGAGTCAATTTGATAATTAATCTAAAATCAACAATCTAAAATCTAAAATTACACCATGATACAAGTAAATCAACTTTCAAAAAAATATAACGGTACTACAGTTTTAAATATTCAAAATCTTGAAATTCCAAAAGGACAGAGCTTTGGATTAGTGGGCAATAACGGAGCAGGAAAAACTACTTTTTTTAGTTTGCTTTTAGATTTGATCCAGCCTTCAACAGGAAATATAACAAGCAATGATATTCAGGTAAATACGAGTGAAAACTGGAAATCTTTTACTGGTTCTTTTTTAGATGAAAGCTTCCTGATTGGCTATTTAACTCCCGAAGAATATTTTTATTTTATTGGAGATTTACGTCATCAAAATAAAGCCGATATTGATGCATTGCTAGCGAAACATGAAGAATTTTTTAATGGAGAAATTTTAAACAACAAAAAATACCTTCGTGATTTATCAAAAGGAAATCAAAAGAAAGTTGGAATTATTGCCACACTTATTGGAAATCCTGAAGTAGTAATTTTAGACGAACCTTTTGCAAATTTAGATCCGACAACAGTAAGCAGATTAAAGAAAATTATTAAAGAATTAGCTGAAAATCCAAACGTTACTGTTTTGGTTTCTAGCCATGATTTACAACACACCGTTGAGGTTTGCGACCGAATTGTTGCACTCAATAAAGGTGAAATTGTAAAGGATATTCAAACCTCAGAAGAAACCTTACAAGAATTGGAATTGTTTTTTGCGGTATAACCCTCTAAAGTTTCAAAAAAGAAGTGTATTTTTACAAGTCATTATACTAAAAATGCTTTTTAGAAGTTAATGCTTTAAAATCAGTTCTATTGAAAAAGAATACTCTTAAATATAGTTTTTTTCTCACGTTTTTTCTCCTTTTGATAGCATGTTCTACCAAGAATAATACTTTTGTGAACAGAAATTCCCATGCATTAAGTACAAAATATAACATTTTGTATAATGGCGGGATTGGTCTTGACAAAGGGCTGCTGGCTATTCAGGCCAATAATCAGGATAATTTCTGGAAAAGGCTTCCTATAGAAAAAATGCAGTTTGATGAAAATTTTTCGGAAGGATCAAAAACAAAAAATCCTGACTTCGAAAAAGCGGAAACTAAAGCAACAAAAGCAATTCAAAAACACTCCATGAATATTGGAGGAAGAGAAAGAAACTATCAAATTGATGAAGCATATTTAATGCTTGGAAAAGCCAGATATTACGATCAGCGTTTTATTCCGGCCTTAGATGCTTTCAATTACATTCTCTACAAATACCCGAACAGCAGTAATATTTATACGGCAAAAATATGGCGCGAAAAAACCAATATGCGTTTAGGAAATGATGCGATTGTGGTTAAAAATATCAATCAATTATTAAAGAAAACAGATTTAAATAAACAAACATTTTCTGATGCCAATGCTTTATTGGCCGAAGCTTTCCTGAATTTAGAAGAAAGAGACAGTGCCGTTGCAAAACTTAGAATTGCAGAAGAATTTTCAAGAATAAATGAAGATCGTGCCCGTTATAAATTCATCCTGGGACAAATGTATCAGGAAGTTGGAAATAAAGACAGCGCCACTTATTATTATGATGGCGTAATCGATATGAATCGTAAAGCCAACAGAAAATACATGATGCACGCTTACGCAAAAAAAGCGCAGATGTACGATTATGAAAAAGGCAATGATACTATATTTTTAAAAATCTATAATAAGCTAGTTGCAGATCGTGAAAACCGACCTTATTATGATGTTCTTTTTTATGAAATGGGAGTTTTCTATGATAAAAAGAAAGACAAAGAAAATGCATTAAAATTCTACAATAAATCTTTAGGCAGAAAATCTACAGATCCTTATTTAATGGCATCGGCTTACCGAAACATTGGAAACATGTATTTTAAAAATACAGATTATACAATGGCTGCTAAATATTATGACAGTACATTGACCAAGTTAGATCCAAAAACAAGGGAATTTGTTTTAATAGAGAAAAACAGAAAAAATCTTGACAACGTAATTAAATACGAAGGAATTGCAAAACGAAACGACAGTATTATTAAGGTTTACGGATTACCTGATGCTGACAGAAAAATTTATTTTGAAAATTATATTGCCGAGCTTAAAAAGAAAGACGAAGCAAAACGAATTTTAGAAGAGAAGGAAAAAGAGAAATTAGCGAATATTGACCGAAACACAAATGCTTCGAGTGCACCAACAGCAGTAAATCCGAATTCATTAGGAAAACCCGTAGATCCTGATGACGGGATAAGACCGCCATCTGGAAATGATGCCACGGCAAGTACTTTTTATTTTTACAACCCAACAACAGTTGCATACGGAAAACTTCAGTTTAAAAAAATGTGGGGTAACAGAACGCTTGGCGGAAACTGGAGACTGGCCACAATAAAATCTGCAAATGATGCAGCAATGCTCAATGACAGTATAAATGAAGTAGAAGCGGCGAAGTTGAAAGATACCGTTGTTATTGAAAAATATACCACTGCTTTTTATGAAAAGCAACTTCCGAAAACACAAACAGCAATGGACAGCATTGGTAAAGAACGCAACTTTGCCTATTATCAATTAGGTCTTATATATAAGGAGAAATTTAAGGAATATAAATTGGCAAGTGATAAACTGGAGCAATTACTTAAAAATAATCCAGAAGAAAAATTGGTGCTTCCATCAAAGTATAATTTGTATAAAATATACCAAATTACAGATCCTGAAAAAGCAGCAAGAATTAAATCAGACATAACAACAAATTATCCAACATCGAGATATGCTCAGATTTTAAATAACACAAATGCTGATGATATAGCTTCGCCTGAAAAAGAATACCAAAAATGGTATAAACTATTTCAGGAAGAGAATTTTGATATTGTCTTAGATAATATTGATAATTTGATCAATCAATATTCTGGAGAAGAAATTGTTTCTAAATTTGAATTGCTAAAAGCAAACACTTTAGGAAAAGTCAACGGACTGGATGCCTATAAAAAAGGTTTAGAAAACGTGGCAGATAATTATCCAAATAGTGAAGAAGGAAAAAAAGCAAGAGAAATTTTGGAGAAAGATGTCCCAGCTTTAGAAAGACTTAATTTTACAACTGTAGATAATAAAAACTGGAAAATCGTATATCTGGTTTCTAATACGGATACTAAAACAGTTAAAAAAATTGAAGAAGCAATTAGAGTATTTTTATTAGTCGAAAATTTTGAGAGACTAACAACGTCTTTTGATAAATACAACAGAACCCAAAGTTTTGTGTCAATTCATGGTTTAAAATCTGAAGCTTATGCCAGAGATGTGGCTGGAGTTTTGAGAGAAGACGATAAATATAAAATTGCATATCCGTCAATTATTATATCAGCAGATAATTACAAAGTGGTTCAAATTAAAAAGAACCTAGACGCCTACCTTGCCCCAAAAACCCCATAATATAATGTTTGACAAAGTAAAAAAAAACGGAACTGAACTTTTAGGAAAAACAAACCGAATTGTTGAAGGAACTTCTATTGTAGGAGATATTGTTTCAAAAGCCGATTTTAGATTAGACGGCGAATTGATTGGAAATTTCACCTCACAGGGAAAATTAGTGATAGGCGCAACAGGCGCAGTAAAAGGAGAAATCATTTGTAATAATGCCGATATCGAAGGAGAATTTCATGGAAAAATTAAAGTTCTTGAAATCCTTAATATCAAAGCAGCGGCAAAAATTCACGGCGAAGTTGCCGTTGGAAAACTGTCTATAGAACCAGGAGCAGAGTTTACAGCAACTTGTACCATGCTGGCACATTCAAATCCAGTAATTATGTTAGAAGATGGAAAAGGACCCGAATAATAGAAGAAATAAGTGGCTTGCATTTATAAATATTCCTTTTCAAATGGGAGTAATTATATTTGTATTCTCATATTTTGGAACTTGGCTTGATGAAAACCATCCAAGCCCTAAAGTGTATTATAATACCATTTTTGTATTACTAGGTGTTGGAATTGCTTTATATAATGTAATTCGACAAGTAAATGATATTAATAAAACAAAGTAGTTTGCAAATAAAAACCGCTTGAGATAAAAGTTGCATCTTTGCACTAAAATTATTTCAAATGCTTTCAAAGAATTACAAACCTATTTTTTATTTGTTATGTCTTGCTTTAGGAACCTATATTATTCATAAAGCTATTTTTTTCTTTAATGAAATTACTATCAAGAACTTTCATTACAGTTTAGAATTATTGTATTTATACTTCTTTGCAATCTCCTCTTTATTATACATTATATTATTGATAGTAAAAAAGAAGAATTTTGAAATCGTCGGAATGGCGTTTTTATTCGGAACTTTTACACAAATGTTATTAGCCTATTTAATTTTGCAGCCAATTTTAAAAAACGAAATGGGAGAAACCAATGTTGAAAAAGTTAGTTTTTTTATAACATTTGTGCTGTTTTTGTTATTTCAGACGCTTTTAACTGTCCGATTATTAAATGAAAAGCCTTAAAATAACAATTCTTTAAAACAAGGTTTAAAAATAATTTTTCATATCCTTTTGAATATTAATAAAAAATGTACCTTTGCACCAAATTTTAGAAACGTAAAAAAATAAGATTTTCCACGATATGGTGATTTCAAACAAACCGCTCAGCTTTATTCTTGCCGCTTTTGTAGCTTCTCTACCGATTATGGGTTTTGCAAATCCAGAGAATGACTCAACGCATGTTCAAACTGAAACAGCTCATGAAGAGAAAGTAGTTTCACACAATGCCTCTCATGAAGAAGAGCATGTTACTCTTGATCCAAAAGCAAAAGTGGATGCTTTTATTGATCACCACTTACAAGATTCTCATGATTTTGTTTTCTTTTCAGATGAAAAAGAAAATAAAGAATATGGTTTCCCATTGCCTGTTATATTAATGGATGGGGGTTTGAAAATTTTCTCTTCTTCAAAATTACATCACGGAGAAGAAGTTGCGGAAGTTGACGGAAACTTTTACAAACTTGTTCATGGTAAAATTTATAAAACGGATGCAGCTGGTACAATTAACTTTGACGAACACGGTCATCCATCAAACGAAAAACCTTTAGATTTTTCAATCACAAAAAATGTTGTTTCAATGCTTTTTGTTTCAGTATTATTATTCTTAATGTTTACTGGTTTAGCAAGATCATATAAAAAAGGACCAATCCCAACTGGATTTGGTAGAGTTTTAGAACCATTAGTAATTTTTATCAGAGACGAAATTGCTGTTCCTAATATTGGGGAGACAAAGTATCGTAAATATATGGGATACCTATTAACTGTATTTTTCTTTGTTTGGGTATTAAACTTATTAGGAATGACTCCACTTGGAATTAACGTTACAGGAAATATTGCTATTACAGTTTGTTTAGCAGCCTTTACTTTTATCATTACACAATTCAGTGCAAACAAAGAGTATTGGGGGCACATTTTCTGGATGCCGGGAGTACCTGTTCCAATGAAAATTATTTTAGCACCAATTGAGGTTCTAGGAACATTAACAAAACCATTCGCATTATTAATTCGTTTGTATGCAAACATTACTGCTGGTCACGTAGTAATTATGAGTTTGATTGCGATGATTTTTGTTGGTAAAAATTTAGCAGCAGATTTGCCAATTTCATTAGGATTGACATTATTTATCTCTGTTATTGAAGTTTTAGTTGCATTTTTACAAGCATTTATCTTTACAATGTTATCATCATTATTTATTGGTATGGCAGTTCAAGATCACCACCATGATGATCATGGACATCACGAAGAAAATGTAATTATTTAATTAGAAGTTTAATTTTATATATATAAATACTTATGGGAACAATTCCAACTTTAGTAGGTGCTGGTTTAGTAGTAATCGGTGCAGGTTTAGGTTTAGGTAAAATCGGTGGATCTGCTATGGACGCTATTGCTCGTCAGCCAGAAGCTGCTGGTAAAATCCAAACTGCGATGATTATTATCGCGGCTTTATTAGAAGGTTTAGCATTTGCTGCTTTGATCTTAGGAAAATAATAAAGAAGAAATAACAGCATCTTTAACGGTTGGTTAAAGATGTTGTTACTTTTAAAAAAGAAATTAAATATTTAATATAGTTATAAAATGGATAAGTTAATTAACGATTTTTCATTCGGGTTATTCTTCTGGCAAGCTTTAATCTTGGTAATATTAATTTTACTTTTAGTAAAATTCGCTTGGAAACCAATTATGGAATCCATTACTGCAAGAGAAGAAGGTATTAAAAATGCATTACTTTCTGCTGAAAATGCAAAAAGAGAAATGGAAAATCTGCAAGCAGATAACCAAAGAATATTGAATGAGGCTCGTGCAGAACGTGATGCGATGTTGAAAGAAGCTCGCGAAATGAAGGAGAAAATGATTGCTGATTCTAAAAACGAAGCACAAGAAGCTGGTCAAAAAATGATTGAGCAGGCTAAAGCTGCTATCGAAAGTGAAAAAAATGCTGCAATGGCTGAAGTGAAAGCACAAGTTTCAAGTTTGTCATTAAGTATTGCTGAAAAATTATTGAAAGAAGAATTATCTAACAAAGAATCTCAAACTAAATTAGTAGAGAAAATGTTAGGTGACGTAAAGTTAAACTAAAGATTATGGCAAGTACAAGAGCAGCAATTCGTTATGCAAAAGCAATTCTAGACTTAGCAAACTCTAAAGGTGTTGCCGAAGCTGTCAATAACGATATGAAAACAATTGCGAATGCAATTGAAACAAATTTAGAATTGAGTACCTTTATCGAGAACCCAACGACAAAAGTTGAAGTTAAAGAAAGTGCTCTTTTAGAAGTTTTCGCAAATGTAAATGGCGTAACCAAAGGTTTATTTCATTTATTATTCGAAAACAAAAGATTTGAAATTCTAGATGCAATTGCAGTAGAATACATCAAATTATTTGATCAAAGTAATGGTGTTGAAGTAGCAAAAGTTACAACTGCAATTCCTATGGATGCTGCATTAGAAGCAAAAGTTTTAGCTAAAATTGCAACTTTGTCAGATAAAAAAATTACAATTGAAAATATAGTAGATCCTTCAATCATTGGTGGATTTATTTTAAGAATAGGTGATAATCAATACAATGCATCTGTTGCAAACAGATTACAAGTATTAAAAAGAGAGTTAAGTAATTAGTTTTATTACACATAAAAAGTGTCTAAATTATAAATTAAGATGGCGGAAATCAAACCTGCTGAAATTTCAGCAATATTAAGAAAGCAAGTAGAAGGTTTTGAATCTGGTGCTACGCTAGAGGAAGTAGGAACAGTACTTCAAGTTGGAGACGGTATTGCTCGTATTTACGGGTTATCGAATGTACAATATGGTGAGTTAGTTGAATTTGATAACGGACTTGAAGCTATTGTATTGAACCTTGAAGAAGACAATGTTGGTGTGGTACTTTTAGGACCATCAACAGGAATCAAAGAAGGATCAACAGCAAAAAGAACACAACGTATTGCTTCTCTTAAAGTAGGTGAGCAAATGGTAGGACGTGTGGTTAACACTCTTGGTTTTCCAATTGATGGAAAAGGACCAATTGGTGGGGACTTATACGAAATGCCTTTAGAAAGAAAAGCTCCTGGAGTTATCTTCCGTCAGCCAGTTACTGAGCCATTACAAACAGGAGTAAAAGCAGTAGATGCTATGATCCCGGTTGGACGTGGACAACGTGAGCTTGTTATCGGTGACCGTCAAACAGGTAAATCAACTGTTTGTATCGATACTATCTTAAATCAAAAAGAATTTTACGATGCAGGAAAACCTGTATTTTGTATATATGTTGCAATTGGACAAAAAGCTTCAACTGTAGCAGGAATCGCAAAAATGTTAGAAGAAAAAGGAGCAATGGCTTATACAGTTATCGTTGCTGCAAATGCTTCTGACCCAGCTCCAATGCAAGTTTATGCTCCTTTCGCAGGTGCTGCAATTGGAGAATACTTTAGAGATTCAGGTCGTCCTGCACTTATCGTGTATGATGATTTATCTAAACAAGCTGTTGCTTACCGTGAGGTTTCTCTTTTATTAAGAAGACCACCGGGACGTGAGGCTTATCCTGGAGACGTTTTCTACTTACACTCTCGTTTATTAGAGCGTGCTTGTAAAGTAATTGCTGATGACGGAATTGCTAAAAACATGAACGATTTACCAGATTCTATCAAGTCTATCGTAAAAGGTGGTGGTTCATTGACTGCTTTACCAATTATCGAAACTCAGGCTGGTGACGTTTCTGCATACATCCCAACAAACGTAATCTCGATTACAGATGGTCAGATTTTCCTTGATGGAGATTTGTTCAACTCTGGAGTTCGTCCTGCTATTAACGTAGGTATCTCTGTATCTCGTGTTGGAGGTAATGCTCAAATTAAATCAATGAAAAAAGTTTCAGGAACTTTAAAATTAGACCAAGCTCAATTCCGTGAATTAGAAGCGTTTGCTAAATTTGGTTCTGACTTAGATTCAGTTACATTAAACGTAATTGAAAAAGGAAAAAGAAACGTTGAGATCTTGAAACAAGGTTTAAATGATCCTTATACAGTTGAAAACCAAGTAGCTATTATTTACGCTGGTTCTAAAAACTTATTAAGAAACGTTCCTGTAAATAAAGTAAAAGAATTTGAAGCTGATTTCTTAGCTTACTTAAACAGTAAACATAAAGATACGCTTAACGCGTTGAAAGCTGGTAAATTAGATGACAACATTACTGATGTTATCGAAAAAGCAGCAAAAGAAATTTCAGCAAAATATAACTAATTAGATAATTGGTAAATTAGATAATTAGAAAATGACTTATCATTATTCTGATTATCTAATTTTCAAATTGTCACATTTTCTAATTAATAGATGGCAAATTTAAAGGAAATCCGTAATAGAATTACTTCCGTTTCATCGACGATGCAGATTACATCGGCTATGAAAATGGTTTCTGCTGCAAAGCTTAAGAAAGCACAAGATGCAATCACTGCAATGCGCCCTTATGCCGAGAAATTAACGGAGTTACTGCAAAATCTTTCTGCTACACTTGAAGGTGAAGTTGGAGGAGATTACACTACACAACGTGAAGTAAAAAAAGTATTGCTTGTTGCTATAACTTCAAACAGAGGTTTATGTGGTGCATTCAATTCAAATGTTATTAAAGAGATTAAAAATCGTACCGATTTTTATGCAGGAAAACAAGTTGACGTTTTTGCTATTGGTAAAAAAGGAAATGATGCTTTAACTAAAACGCATAAAGTTCACGGTCATCATAATGCAATTTTTGATCATTTAACTTTTGAGAATGTTGCCGGAATTGCTGATAATTTGACTCAAAAATTCTTATCTGGAGAATATGACAGAATCGAATTAATCTACAATCAATTTAAAAATGCTGCGACTCAAATTGTTCAAACAGAGCAGTTTTTGCCTTTAGCACCTATTAAAACTGATGTTGCAGTTTCTGCTGGAGATTATATTTTCGAACCTTCAAAAGAAGAAATTGTTTTGACTTTAATTCCAAAGTCTTTAAAAACACAATTATACAAAGGTATTCGTGATTCATTTGCTTCAGAACACGGAGCACGTATGACAGCTATGCACAAAGCAACTGACAACGCAACAGAATTAAGAAACCAATTGAAATTAACTTACAACAAAGCGCGTCAAGCTGCAATTACAAACGAAATCTTGGAGATCGTAGGTGGAGCAGAAGCTTTGAACGGATAATAAGATAATTTTTTTTAAAATTTAAAGGAGCTAGCATTATTTGCTGGCTCTTTTTTTTTACACGAATTGCTGAACGAAAAATGGAGATGAATTTTAAATTTTCTCCCAATAATCACATTTAAGTTAATTCTTACTTTTTGTTCTTGTTTATGCTGAATTTTATTTTTTATTAGCTATTTTTGGCTTTTGTTTTATACCTGTTTTTTTAAAGATAAGGAGAATAATGAAGGAAATTTTTTAAAATTTGATTATAACAAAAAGATCTGATAATAAATTAGTTACATTATATTTTTAAAAAAGTATATATTTATACTTTTAAAATTAGTAACTTTTTAACGCTTTCTGCGTATAACATTTAACAACCAAAAAGGTATTAAAAATAGATCACCTACAAACAATGGCAAAAGAAAGTTTTAATTGGAAGAGTCTTTTCATTAATGATGAGACCGATAATTCAGAGGGCAAAGCTGCAACTCCACCATCAGCTCCCGTTTTACCAACCACAGACAATAAATTTCCGAATCAAATTACTGAATCATTTCAAGCAAATTCATTGGCAAACCCTTTTTTAAATGAAATTTTTGAAGTTTATGACAAAGGTTTTGATTCATTGAACGAAGAAGGTTTTGATTTTTTTGAACTTTATAAGTCTGTTATGGCTGTTGGAGTAACAAATCCGCAAAGCTATCAGATGGCTTTTGCAATGGGAAAATCAATTAAATCTGATTTGACTAAAGATTTTCTTTTACAAAAAGGAAGTTTTTATATTACAGAAATTGAAAAAGTACATACTAAATATGATACTGTTGGAAAAAATAAGAAAACAGAATTAGACAATACAATTACAAAAGAAAAAAACAATTTATCCAAAAGTATTTCTGATTTAGAAGCCAAAATTCTTGATCTTCAAAAAGAATTAGAAGCGAAGAAAATAGAACTTCAAAAAATTGATCCTGTTAACAGGGAGCAGCTTTCGGAGATTCAATTGAAAATGGAAGCGAATGATTTGGCAAAACAAAAAATACTATCATCAATCAATACTGTAATAACAGGAATAAATCAATATTTACAATAATGGATAAATTCGAACAAGAAAGAAGCACTCTTTTGACGCTGCCAATACTTAAACATTTTGACGAGTCTAAAGGAGAAATTGCTTTGAAATCAGGTGCACTTAAAAAAGGAGAGAAGTCATTGTTTTTGGCTTTGGCATTAGGTTTATTAGGAGTTGGAGGATATTTGGTCTGGACTTATATTATCCCGCCATTATTTACAATGTTAGGTCAGGCAATAGCCTTATCTGCAACAGGAGTATTTTTGGTTTTTTTAGTAATGATGGCTCCTGTTATAATGAAAGGTCTTCGTTTTGCAACAAAAAATCTTCATAAAGCATTAATTCAAAGTAATCCTTTCAATGAATTAGAAGAGCAAAAACAAAAAATGATTAAAAACCGTGAAGTTTTTAAGAATACTAAAGCAAAGCTAAAAGGTCTTAAAAATGAAATGGAAATTGAAGCCAGTAAGTCTGAAAAAGAAGCAAAAGCATTTCAGGAAGATGTGTTGAGCTTACAGCGCCAGTCAGAAAAACTGAAATCGGCGATGGATGAAATGGTAAAACAAAATGGAGTTGCGGCAAAAGATACAGATGAGTATGTAGCCCTGCAAAGTGAGTTAGCCAGAAAGTTAAGCGATTCTCAAAGAGTTTCAACTCAATACGAACAAAGCAAAAGTTTTATTCAAAAATATGGTGTTCGTGCTAATGTTTTAGGAAAAATGGATCGTAAATTAACTTTGGCAGGAACAGCTATTGATATTAAAATTGCTGATTTTGATGTTACGGTTAAGATGCTTCAAAAAGAATATGAATTTGCCAGAAATGCTAAAGAAGCAACAGAAAGTGCAAAAAGCGCCATGATGTTTACTAAAGACTGGGAATTAGAATATGCTCTTGAAGTAGTAACGTCTACTATCGCTCAGGATATTGCCAGAACTTCAGAAAACCTGATTGACATCGACGCATTAACATCTAAATATTCTGTTGATAACGACGAGCTTTATTCAAGATTAGATTCGTTAGCAGATGAAATTAAAACAGGTGATAACACCATTCCGGATTCAACAAAATATACGAGTCCAAATTATAAAATGACCAAAGAAGATAAATTATCCAGTGGTGGTTTTGGTGATATTTTTTAATACAATTAAATTAAATTTTTAAATAAAAATGGGAAAAATTTTAAGAACTGAAAAGTTAACAACCTTTTCTGAATTACTTATCGTTATTGTTGCAATTGGTGCAATTTTAGGAGGAGTTTATTATGTATCTCCAGGAATTAAGACTGCAGTTTCAAAACAATTAAATGGAATTGATTTGAATCAGACGGATGTTAATAATGTTACCAATGCTGCAAAAATTCCACTTCCATCGACTGAATTATCTTCAGAAGTTGCAGACAAACCTTTAGTAAGAATTGGTGCTTATGCATGGAACGCTCAGTCTGGAATTATTGTTTCTAATGGTGGTCCAAAAACAACAAAAGGATCATTAATGGAAAAAAACGGAGTTAATCTTGAAATTATTCGTCAGGACTGGCTTTCAGAATTGCGTAACATGCAAATGAAATTTATCGAAGAATTTGATAAAGGTGAAGCTTTTCCATCTTCAGAAAAAAGTGTTTTTGCTGTTATTATCATGGGAGATGGTGCGCCATTTTACATTAGTTCTGTTCAAAAATCACTTGACGAAAAATACGGAAAAGACAAATACCATGTTCAGGTAATGGGAGCAGTAGGTATGAGTTATGGAGAAGATAAATTGATTGGGCCTCCAAACTGGAAATCAGATCCTAAATCTATGAAAGGTTCAGTTATATCTGCAGTTCTTGGAGATGGTGACTGGGTTACTACTGTAAACTATTGTTTTGCAAACGGATTAAAAGTAAACCCTGATCCAACAACATATGATGCAGAAGCAGTAAATATTTATCCATCAGAAAATGACGATTATATTAAATCGGCAGAAGAATTAATCAAATCTCAAACAACAGGATGGACTGTTACTTTGAAAGAAGTAGTAGACGGGAAATTAACTGGAAAATCTGTTAATAGAAAAATTGATGGTTGTGCTACATGGACTCCTGGAGATAAAACAGTATTTGATAAATTGACTGGTTTTGTTGATATCGTTTCTACAAAAGAATTCAACAACCAAATGCCAACTACAATTATTGGTGTGAAAGAATGGGCAGTAAAAAATCCTGATATCGTTTCTAATATTTTGAAATCGGCATTGACGGCTTCAAACCAAATGAAAAATTACGAAGACTGGAAAGTAAGAGCTTCTGAGGCAGTTGCTGCAACTTATAAAATTGAAACTCCAGAATATTGGTATAAAATGTTCAAAGGACAACAAGGAACAAAAGGCGGATTGACTTATAATATGGGAGGTTCAAAAGTATTTAATTATGCTGATGCAATGCAATATTATGGTTTATCTGATGGTGTAAACAGATACAAATCAGTTTACAATCAAGTTGCAGGATATTTGACAGAATTGAATCCGTTTGGATTTAATGAAAATGTTGGAGCTGTTGTTCCTTACGATCAGGCAGTAAACTTATTCTTCCTGAAAAATATCAACGATATTGAATCTACTTCTGCAGATAAAGCAGATTATAGTGGTGAGGCAAAAGAAGTGGTAGCTTCTGGTGAATGGAAAATTAATTTCAATACAGGAAGTTCTGAAATTTCAAGTTCATCTAGTAAAGAAGTAGAGAAAATTTACAATCTTTTAGTACAAGCTGAAAACACAAAATTAACGGTTGTTGGACACACTGACAATGTTGGAAATGCTGATGCTAACTTAGCTTTATCAAAAAGCAGAGCACAAGCAGTTGTAGAGTATTTAAAACAAAAAGGAATTCCTGCAAATCGTTTCCAATTAGTTGATGGAAAAGGCCAAAGTGATCCAATAGGAGATAATAATACTGTTTCTGGAAAAGCATTAAACAGACGTGTTGTTATTACTTTCTTAAAATAAAAATAATTAAAGGCTATCTTAATAGATAGCCTTTTTTACAATGAGTATGATAAAAATTTTAACTCCCTTTGAAAAAATATCAAAATTAAACAAAACACTTATTTTGATAGGCTGGTTAGTTCTTTTGATTATTATTTGGTTTGCAGCGACATCTGGCGAAAAGCATTTGTTTCCTTCTCCGGCTCAGGTTTTAACCGGTTTTTCAGATTTGTATAGAGAAGGTTTGGTAGTACATATTTTCAATTCGTTGAAATTGTGTTTTATCTCGATTTTTTTAGCCACAATTATTTCTTTGTTTTTTGCTTATGCATGGCCAATTCCGCTATTAAAATCAGTTTCTGAATTTATCACAAAATTTAGATTTTTACCTTTTACCGGACTTTCATTTTATATTACAATGGTAATTCATGAAGCACGAATGATGCAGGTTTGGATTCTGGTAATTTTCCTGACTACATTTTTAACAACGTCATTAATTGCAGTTATTAAAGATATTCCGCAAGAAGAATTTGATCACGCAAAAATGTTAAAATGTAACCGTTGGGAGGTTCTCATACAGGTCATTATTTTAGGAAGAATAGATTATGTAATTGATGTAATCAGACAAAATCTTGCCATTACCTGGATGATGCTTGTAACTGTAGAATCGATTGTGGTAGCTTCTGGAGGATTAGGTTTTTTAATAAAAAACTCTGATAAATTTATGAATACCGGAAGAATCATTGCACTTCAAATTATCATTTTACTAATAGGTCTTGGCTTAGATGCAGGAATAAATTATTTAAGAAAAGCACTATTTAGATATTCAAAAATATAATCATGAAACACGAATATAAAGAGACGCTTTTATATGTAGAAAATCTTAGCGTTGCTTATGATGATAACGTTATTATAAAAGATATAAACCTTATCGAAAAAGACGTAGTTAGAGAAGGAGTAGATTGTACAGGACAGGTAGTTGCTTTTGTGGGAAGATCAGGAAGAGGAAAATCAACTTTTTTTAAAGCTTTGACAGGATTAACTCCGTTACATTCCGGAAAAATATTAATTAGAGATTTCGAAAATAAAGAACCCAATGCAGCTAAGGCAGTATGCGAAGGAGACATTGGTTTTGTAGATCAAAAATATACTTTGTTCAGACATAAAACAGTAACTCAGGCTTTGAAATTTTCGCTAAGAAAAACAGCGCTTTCGAATACTGAAAAAGATGAAAAAATAAAGCAATATCTAAAAGAATGGGGATTAGAAAATTGTAAAGACAAATATCCTAACGAACTTTCCGGAGGACAAAGACAAAGAACGGCTATTATAGAACAATTGTTTTCGTCTGATCAATTTATTGTTTTGGATGAACCTTTTTCAGGATTAGATGTTGGAAATATCGAAGAAGTAAAAAAATCATTTGAGTTACTAGGAAAATCTTCGGAATCTAATACGGTTATTTTTTCGACCCATGACATTGAACTTGCAATTGAATTAGCACAAACTATTTACGTTATTGGGCATCCAACTATTAATGGAAAGAAAGAAAATTACGGAACCATAGTAGCAAAATATGATCTAAGAGACATGGGACTTTCCTGGAAAGATTATTGTGACGACCACTTAAAATTATCAAAAGAAATTATTCATCAAATGATGATTTCTTAAATAAAAATATGGCAAAGAAGAACAATCCAATATCGATTATTGAAGACTCATTTTTGTCTCTAAAAAAATATTTAGAAACAAACATATCTACTAATGAAGCCGTTTTTACGGCTTCATTTATTATAGCGCTTGAAAAAGAAACAAAGCAGATTCTGGAAATATGCAATATATTAAATCAGGATGCAGATTTTATTCAAAAGCTAAATGAAACAGTAAATCCAGATTTTTCTAAAGGGTTATTGTTTAAAGCAGAACATTTTTTTCTTTCGGATATTATTGATCTTTATGAAAGAGAATCCGGAGCGAAAAATGAAAAACAAGAATTTGTTCTGGCGTATTATTATGATGCTTTACGCAACAATCATTTTGCAGACCAAAACTCTGTAAACGAATTGAATCAGTTGATTTTTACAGAGAATTTTAAAAATCTTCTCGTAAAAATAAAAAAAGAGAATAAAATAATAACTTCAAATGTGCAGCAAAATCAATACTTACTGCCAGAATTATTATCCATAAAAAAGCATAGCAGATTAGAAGAAATTCTAGTTAAATATCAAAACTTCATTTATTTTACGTTTGGTAAAAAATTTGAGAACACAACTGCTTTCAGCAGCTATTTGGGTTTAAATGCGAATACATCACAAACAGATAAAAAAGAAATAGACAATCTTCCTGAAGGAGATACACTAGAAAAAGTACTGAAAGAATTAAACGAATTAGTTGGTTTAGCAGAAGTAAAAAAAGATGTTTCAGAACTAATCAATTTATTAGAAATACAAAAAAAGCGTTCAGAACAAGGATTAAAAAATGTTGAAATTACTTTGCATACCGTTTTTCTGGGCCCGCCCGGAACCGGAAAAACTTCTGTAGCGAGACTTTTAAGTAGAATTTTTAAACATTTGGGTTTTTTATCTAAAGGTCAAATGTTTGAAACAGACAGAGAAGGTTTAGTTGCTGGTTATGTTGGGCAAACAGCAGCAAAAGTCAATAACGCGGTAGAATCAAGTCTTGGCGGAGTATTATTTATTGATGAAGCCTATGCATTAACTCAAAACTCGTTTGGAAACGATTATGGTGCAGAAGCAGTAAATACACTTTTGAAAAGAATGGAAGATCACCGAAAAGATCTCGCTGTTGTGGTTGCAGGATACACAGAACCAATGAAAATTTTTATAGAATCGAATCCCGGATTACGATCCCGTTTTAATAGATACTTTTATTTTAAAGATTTTACGCCTGATCAATTATATGAAATTTTTGAATCGTTTTGTGTAAAATCAGATTTTATAATTTCTGCAGACGCTAAAGAAAAACTAACGGACACTTTTGAATTATTATATAGAGATAAAACCGAAAGTTTTGGAAATGCCAGATTAGTACGAAACATATTTGAAAAATGTGTGCAAAATCAAGCCAATAGAATTATAACTTTGAAAAAATTAAGCAGTAAGACTTTAAAAACATTAACAGATGATGATATTCCGGAATTAAAAGAAATTGAATATAATTTTGGTTCCTGATAAAAAAAATAGCCAGCAAATGTTTGCTGGCTATTTTTTTTTGGAAGTTTTTCTTTTTTAAGAATATCTATAAACAAGAAAATTTATAAAATGGTGATTCTCAATTTACCCATAAATTGAGAATCCATACCATTTTATAAAATTATTGACACAGATTTTATCACTCTGTAGCTTTGTCTTTCATGGGAACAAACTAGCTTTATTAATCCCAATGCTCTGTTTTTTTAAGGGTTACATTTCAGCAGAATCAATCCCTGTGCTTTGTCTTTTATGGGAACAAACTAGCTTTATTAGTCCCAATGCTCTGTTTTTTTAGGGTTACAATACAGCAGAATCAATCCCTTATGCTTTGTCTTTTATGGGAACAAACAAGCTTTATTAGTCCCAGTGCTTCCTTTTTTATAAGGGTTGTATTTAGCTTTCTCAATCCCTGTGAAGCAAATTTAGGAAAATACGCTCTAAAAAAAGTTACATAATTTTCTGCCTTAATTTACATATTTCACATGTTAGTGTCTTGTTAATTATATAACTTAGTTAGAAAAAATAATTAATTTTGAATTCTATTTCTATACAATGGCTTTACAAATACGCGAATTTACTACGGTTGACGAAATGGTGGCTCAAATTGACACCATCAGATTTCTATATCCCAATATAACTTTAGAAAAATACCAATCATTTCTTTCTGAGATGGTTCCGCACAATTATATTCAAATTGGAGTATTTGAAAATAACATTTGTCTGGGTATTACAGGCTGTTGGTCAGCAACAAAATTATGGACAGGAAAATATCTCGAAATTGACAATTTTGTAGTAAATCCGGAATATCGTTCTAAAGGAATTGGAAAAATGCTTACAGATTATATTGAACAAAAAGCATTGGATTTAGGCTGCAGTAGCATTGTTCTGGATGCTTTTTCGGGAAATTTTGGTGCGCACAGATTTTATTACAATCAGGGATATGGCCCAAAAGGTTTTCATTTTGTGAAAGTTTTAGACGAAAATAAATTAACACATTAAAATTGTCGCTAAGTTTTTTTATTGAACCGTCAAAAGGACTAATAAAACCAAAGAATTGGTTATTTTTGTTTTTTGAACTTTATTACTAATTATTTTGGGATTATATAAAAATCTATTCAAACAAACTGCAATTTATGGACTGGCAACCGTTTTACCGCGAATGCTCAGTTTTTTATTGGTCAGATTATATACAGGTATTTTACCAACTGCCGAATACGGCGAAGTTTCGATTGTTTTGTCTTGGATGGTTTTCTTTAACGTAGTGCTTTCTTATGGAATGGAAACAGCATTCTTTAGGTTTTACAGTGCCGAAGAAGACAAGAAAAACGTAATTGCAACTTCAACAATATCAATATTTTGGTCGTCGATAGGATTCTTATTTGCGGGTTTAATTTTTAGGAATACGCTGGCAAATTGGGCCGAGGTTGATGCACAGTATATTACTTATTCTGTTTGGATTTTAGTTTTAGATGCATTGGTTTTAGTACCGTTTTCAAAACTAAGAGCAAACCAGCGTCCAATGGTTTATGCGGCTATTAAAATTGGAAATGTGGTAATTAATCTATTGCTGAATATTTTCTTTTTATTGTATCTGCCAAAATTGGCAGCTTCACATCCTAATTCAGTTTGGGATAATTTATATGTAGAAAATTTCCAGATTGCTTATATTTTTATCGCTAACCTGCTGGCAAGTTTAGCGACGTTCATTGTACTTTCTCCAAATTATCTTTCGCTTGGACGAAAATTCGATCCCGTACTTTGGAAAAAAATGATGAAATATGGTCTGCCAATTTTAGTTGCCGGACTTGCATTTGCAGTTAATGAACATTTCGATAAAATCTTATTAGGATATTTACTTCCTGAAAATCTTGCAAAATCAGAAGTTGGGGCTTATTCTGCCTGTTATAAACTAGGTTTGTTTATGGTTTTGTTTGCAACCGCTTTTAGATTAGGAATTGAACCTTTCTTTTTCAGCCACGCCAAAAACGAAAATGCACCGCAGACTTACGCCGTAATTACAAAATACTTTGTGATTCTGGGTTCACTAATTTTATTAGGCGTTATCGTTTTTGCAGACATTTTAAAATATCTTTTATTAGACAATAAATCCTATTGGGAAGCTATGAAAGTAGTGCCGTTAATTATTCTGGCAAACTTCTTTTTAGGAATTTACAATAACTTATCGGTTTGGTACAAACTTACAGACCAAACAAGAATTGGAGCTTATATTTCAATTGTTGGAGCAATTGTAACATTAGTTTTAAATTACTTTTTGATTCCAAAATACAGTTATTACGGATCTGCAATCGCAACTATCTCTGCCTACGGAAGCATGATGTTAATATCGTATGTTTTAGGAAACAAATATTATCCTATTCCTTACGACATGAATAAAATTTCGGCTTATTTAGGAATTTCAATTTTATTTTCGGCTATTTCATTTTATGGATTTAGAGAAAATTATTTTGTTGGAATTCCGTTATTATTAGCCTTTATGTACTTTGTTTATCACAACGAAAAAGACACAATCAAAGGAATAATGAATAGAAAGTAAAAGTGCTTTTTTAATCTTTTATAATAAAAATGAAAATACAAATTATCAATAAATCACAACACGATTTACCAAATTACGAAACAATTGCTTCTGCAGGAATGGACTTGCGTGCCAATATTACAGAACCAATTACGTTAAAACCTTTAGAAAGAACAATTGTAAAAACCGGACTTTTTATAGAATTGCCAATTGGTTACGAAGCACAAGTTAGACCAAGAAGCGGACTGGCAGCAAAAAAAGGAGTTACAGTTTTAAATTCTCCGGGAACTGTCGATGCTGATTACAGAGGTGAAATAGGGGTGATTTTGGTAAATTTATCAAATGAAGAATTTGTAATTGAAAACGGAGAAAGAATTGCACAATTAATTATTGCCAAACACGAAAGAGCTGAATGGATTGAAGTGGAAGAATTAACGGAAACTTCAAGAGGAGCAGGCGGATTTGGAAGTACTGGAGTGAAGTAGTTTTCAGTCGCAGTTGACAGTCCTTTACTGTATTTAAAAACTTGAACTAACCAAACTGAAGATTTTTTTAAATCTTCCCTCATAAAATAAAATTAGATGAAAATAATCGTTCCAATGGCAGGTCGTGGATCAAGACTTCGCCCACATACATTAACAGTACCAAAACCATTAATTCCGGTTGCGGGAAAATCTATCGTTCACCGTTTAGTAGAAGATATCGCTAAAATATTAAAGCAGCCAATAGAAGAAGTTGCATTTATCTTGGGAGACGAAGCGTTTTTTGGAGATGATGTTGTTACAAGTCTGCAGGATTTAGCACAAGGATTAGGAGCAAAAGCTTCAATATATCGTCAGGATTTACCTTTAGGAACCGGGCACGCGATTATGTGTGCAAAAGAATCCTTATCTGGACCAGCAGTTATCGCTTACGCGGATACTTTAATCAGAGCCGATTTTGAATTAGATCCATCTGCCGATGCTGTAATTTGGGTAAAACAAGTAGATCAGCCGGAAGCTTTTGGAGTTGTAAAATTAAATCCAAATAATGAAATTATAGAATTGGTTGAAAAACCAAAAGAATTTGTTAGTGATTTAGCCGTTATCGGAATTTATTATTTCAAAGAAGTTGGAGACTTGAAAAAAGAGCTTCAGGGAGTTTTAGATAATAACATTCAAAATGGTGGTGAATACCAAATCAACGACGGTATCAAAGCCATGATGGCAAACGGAAAAGTTTTTAAAACTGGAAGTGTTGACGAATGGATGGACTGCGGAAACAAAGATGTTACGGTTGAAACAAACAGCAGAATGTTAGGATTTTTGCATAACGACGGAGAACATTTAGTGGATTATAATGTAACGCTGGAAAATTCAACAATTATTCCTCCATGTTATATTGGCGAAAATGTAGTGTTGAAAAACACAACCGTTGGGCCAAATGTTTCGATAGGAAAAGGCTGCCATGTAACCGACAGTTCTATTAAAAATAGCTTAATACAAACTAATTCTCAAATAAAAAATGCTAACTTAGATAATGCAATGATTGGAAATCATGTTAGTTATGATGGAAAATTCACAAGTATCAGCATTGGAGATTACTCGGTTTTAGAATAAAAAAGAGATGAAAAAAAGGATTTTGATAATTTTATTTTTTGCTTTACTAAGCAATTCAGCTTCGGTTCTCGCACAGACGGAACCAGAAGATATTGCTTTGGCACCAGATGAATATCAAGATGCTTTTTACGAATCTTTAAAACAAAAAGGAATCGAAAACTACGATAAAGCAATAGCATCATTAGAAAAATGTATCAAAATAAAACCTTCTGACGCTGTCGCTTATTTTGAAGTTGGAAAAAATTATCTGGCGCTAAAAGAATATCAAAATGCCCAAAACGCATTTGAAAAAGCCACACAGTTAAATCCAAAAAACAAATGGTATTGGCTGGGAATTTACGATGTAAGTTACGAAACCAAAAACTATCCCCTGGCGATTGAAACGATTCAGAAAATTATTGTTTTTGATGAAGAATATAAAGACGATCTGATTTCGTTATATATGCTTACAAACCAATATGATAAAGCGCTTGTAACGATTAATGAAATGAACGATAAATTCGGAAAATCTGAAGATCGTGATCGTTATAAAATGCAGATTTTATCGCAAGGGAAATATCAAAATGCAGAGATTTCAAATTTAATTGAACAGATTAAAAAAAATCCGAAAGAAGAATCAAACTATGTTAATCTGATTTTTCTATATTCAAAATCTGACGAAACAGTCAAAGCTGTTGATGTTGCAAAACAATTGGCAAAAGAAATTCCAGATTCTGAATGGGGACAGGTAAGTTTGTTCAAAAGTTATTTAGATGCCAATCAGGCCGATAAAGCCATTAAGTCGATGAACGTAATTTTGTCAAGTTCAAAAATTGATTCAAAAATTAAGCATCGAACATTAAATGAGTTTTTGATTTATGTAAATAAAAATCCGCAATACGGTCCAGATTTAGAAAAAGCCATTTCTTATTTTGACAATGATAAAGAAGTTGATGTTGCCAAAGAAATTGGAAAATTTTATCATAGTAAAAACCAGTTTGAAAACGCCATTAAATATTATGAAAAAGATTTAATGACCAATTCAGACACAGATCGTGAAACGAATTTGCTTTTGCTTGAAGCTTATACTCAGGCAAAACAATTTGCGCCAATGACAAAAAGAGCCATGACGATGATTGAAGTTTATCCAAGCCAGCCGCAATTTTATTATTATGCAGGTTTGGGAAGCAATCAGTTACAGCAATTTAAAAACGCAAAAACCGTTTTAGAAATGGGACTTGATTATGTTGTTGATGATAAAAAATTAGAGGCAAATTTTAATATTCAATTGGGAGAGGCATATAATGGATTAGGAGATGCTAAGAAAAAAGAGGAATACTTTTTGAAGGCAAATGAATTATTAAAAAAGAAGTAAGAGAAATTAAGATGAAAAAATATATTATAATAGTATTAATGTCGGCTTTTATGATTTCGTGTAAGTCTAAAGCCGTCGCTGTTCAAAACAATAATACTACTGAAGTTGTTGCGAAAAAAGACAATAAAGCAATCGAAAAACATTACGAAAACAAACTAGATTTTTCGACCTTAAATATAAGAGCCAGCGCGAGATATGAAGACGAAAAACAAAGTCAAAATGTTACAGCCGATATAAAAATCGAAAAAGACAAACAGATTTTAATAAGTGTTAAATTTCTGGGAATTACAATGGCAAAAGCTTTGATAACCCCAACAACAGTAAGTTATTACGAAAAAATAAAAGGAACTTATTACGAAGGAGATTTTAGCAGTTTGAGCGAATGGCTAGGAACTGACCTGGATTATAATAAAGTTCAGAATTTATTAATTGGAGAAGCTTTTGATGATTTACGAAAAGGAGAGTATACGCAGACAATTGTAGAAAATCTTATTCGTTTAGAAGATCAAAAAAGCCAAAAGATTCAAAAAGCATTTTATTTAGATCCTGAAAAATACCTGGTACAAAAAGAACAGATTTCTCAGTCAGCTGAAAATATAAAGCTAGAAATCAATTATTCAGATACTAAAACTTTCAGTCAGGGAACTATTCCAACAACATTGGTAATTAATGCATTGCAGCCAAAAGGAACAACCAATATTAATTTGAATTATAACAATATATCATTTAACGAAGAACTTTCTTTTCCGTATAGTGTGCCAAGCGGTTATAAAAAAGTTTTAATTAAGTAAATTTGTAAAAAGAAAAATAGAAAGATGCCAAAATTTCTCCTAAGCCTAATTTTTGTTTGCGCCACGACTTTTGTCTGGGCACAAGATTCGCAGCAAGAAAAACTTGAACAGCGCAAAGCGCAGATTCTTCAGGAAATAAAAGACAACGAAAAAATGCTGCAATCTGTAAGGAAAAAAGAAAAATCAGCAGTGAATGAATATTTAATTCAGGCAAATAAAATTAAGCTTAAAGAAAAGCTGATCAATACAACAGCAAAACAGGAAAGAATTTTAAGCAACGACATGTATATTAATCAGGTACAGGTTAATAAACTGAAAAAAGAACTGGCGGTTTTAAAAGAAGATTATGCAAAAATGATTTTGAAATCGTATAAAAGCCGTTCTGAGCAAAGCCGTGCGATGTTTATTTTATCTTCAGAAAGTTTTTTACAAGCCTACAAAAGAGCACAATATTTAAAACAATATACAAATTTTAGAAAAAACCAAGGTCTAGAAATTCAGTCTAAAACCGCGCAACTAGTTGATTTTAATGCAAAACTAGACGGGCAGAGAAAGGTTAAGAAAAAAATTATTGTTGAAAACGAAAAAGAAAAACAAAGCTTAGAAGTAGAGAAAAAAGAACAGCAAAAGCTTGTTAACGCAATTAAAAAAGATAAAAACAGAATCGCATCTGATATTAAAGCAAAACAAAGCGAATCAAAAAGAATTGACAGACAAATTGATCGTTTGATTCGTGAAGCAATTGCCGAAGCAAACAGAAAAGCGGCACTTGAAAAAGCTAAAGAAAATCCTGGATCTAATGCAACCGTAAAACCAGTTTCATCTTCTAAAATCGCAATGACACCGGAAGATAAAGTTCTGGCAGCAGATTTTAAAGCAAACAAAGGAAGACTGCCTTGGCCGGTAGAAAAAGGATTTATTTCGTTAGGTTATGGAGATCAGCAGCACCCACTTTATCCAGATATTAAAGTTCATAATTCAGGAGTTGAGATTACGACTGAAGATGGCGCAAATGCAAGATCTGTATTTGCCGGTGAAGTTTTCAGTGTAATGGTTTTATCTCCTGTAAATACAGTAGTTATGATACAGCACGGAGATTACTTTAGCGTTTATCAAAACCTGAGCAAAGTATTTGTAAGTAAAGGAGAAAAAGTTTCGATCAAACAAAATATTGGAAAAGTAAGAACCAGCGGAGATAGCGGAAAAACGGTTATCAAATTCTTGATTCTTCAAAACACAACCAATACCGATCCTGAAAATTGGTTACAAAACAGATAAAAAAAGGGAGCTATTTAGCTCCCTTTTTATTTAATCATATTGTTCTAAAAAATATTTAATAACATCAGTTGTTGTTACAATCCCTTTCAGTTCTCCGTTATCTACAACCGGAAGAGCGTGAAATTCTTCTTTTACAAATGTCGATGCCACATCTTTAATAATAGTGTCAGAAGAAAGAGTTTTAGGTTTTGAGGTCATAACCTGAGGAATCGTAAGCATATCTAAAATAGCTTCATCAACACCTTCCTGTCCGTCGAACAAAGCACCAAAAGTAAGACGGTTTACATCTGTACGGCTAATAATACCCACAACTTCCTTACCGTTTACAACAGGAATATGTCGAATAGAATTCGATTTTAGTTTTTCTACTACTTTTCTTAAATCGTCATTTTGATTTACAGTCACCACTGTTTTAGTCATGATGTGACTAATTGGTTCTCTTTTTTTCATAATAGATCAGTTTTATATTTACATCAAATATGTAGAATAATTCTGATAAATAACCTGACCTTTATCAGCTTTTATAACAATTAAAAACGCTATATAGAGATACTTTTTTGAGAGTAATATATTGAAAAGTATAGCGAAATTTCAATAATAATTCTTTACTTAATTTGAAATTGCAATGAATGAATTTAAAAATAGTATTTTTGCACTATGGAAACAAATAGACAGAAAAAAATAGGCAGTGTCATCCAAAAAGATTTGGTTGATATTCTGCAAGGTGAAGTGCGAAAAAATGGAGTTAGCAATTTGGTAATTTCAGTATCCAAAGTTAGTGTAACCTCAGATTTATCTGTGGCAACGGTATATTTAAGCATTTTTCCTCAAGAAAAAGCAAAGGAAACTTTAGAAGGAATAAAATCAAATACAACTTTAATAAAACATGATTTGTCACAGCGCGTTCGTCTTCAATTGCGTCGTGTGCCAAATTTGGTTTTCTTTATCGATGACTCATTAGATTATATCGAAAAAATTGACAATGCATTAGCAAACAGAGAAAACCCAATTGAAAACCGTGATCTTTTAGAAAAAAGAAGAAAATCATAAATTGAATTTCCCATTTTACATAGCCAAACGTTATCTTTTCAGCCTTAGTAAAAATAACGCGATCAATATCATCAATTTAATTGCCAGCATGGGAATTATTGTTGGTACAATGGCTTTGTTTGTGGTTTTATCTGTTTTTAGCGGATTAAAAGTTTTCAGTCTTTCGTTTACAAATGAAATTGACCCAGATTTAAAAATGACAAGTACGTACGGAAAATCATTTTTAATTTCACCCCAGCAAGAAAAAGAGCTGAAAGAAATTAATGGTGTTGCCTGTTACACTAAAATTATTGAAGAACGAGTTTTATTTTTATTTAAAGATAAACAACGCGTTACCTATTTAAAAGGTGTTGACAGTATCTACCCGGTTGTAAACAATATTAAAGTAAAGCTTTTTAACGGACAATGGCTAAAACCAGATTCGTATCAAGTTGTGATTGGTTACGGAATTGCACAGGATTTTTCACTTGGAATTCTTGATTTTGAAAACCCGCTGCAGATATTTGCTCCAAAACCCGGAAAAGGAGCAATCGACAATCCCGAAGAAGCATTTAATAAAACAGATGTTTTACCCGTTGGGATTTACTCAATCAGCGAAGATTTAGATTCGAAATATGTTTTTGCCGATTTAGGTTTAACACAGGAATTATTGATGTATAAGCCAAACCAAATTTCGGGAATCGAATTCAGGTTAAAACCAAACGTAGATGAAAATGCGGTTAATGCGCAGATTAAAAAGATTTTTAATAATAAAGTCACTATAAAGAATAGAGAGCAATTGAATGAGTCTTTATATAAAATGCTCAACACCGAAAATATTGCTGTTTATTTAATTTTTACGCTTGTAATTATTGTGGCACTTTTCAATTTGATCGGAGCTTTAATTATGATGATTTTAGACAAGAGGGCAAATTTAAAAACCCTTGTTAATCTGGGAATAGAAATAAACAGCGTGAGAAAAATTTTCATTCTGCAAGGAACTTTACTAAGTGTTTTTGGAGGTTTGATCGGACTTTATTACGGGATCATACTAGTTACATTACAGCAAAAATATGAGCTGATAATGATCACGCCAACATTGGCTTACCCAGTTGTTTTTACACTTGAAAATGTTGTAATCGTAATGACAACAATTGTTTCTTTAGGATTTATAGCTTCTCTAATCGCCAGCAGCCGTGTAAGTAAAAAATTATTAGATTAATTTTTTCTTTCAAAATATTACTTATATTTACCGCCTTGAAAATTCACAGCATATGATAGTTTCTGCCTAATCCTATTTTATTTTTAAGAATAATTAGGATACTTACGTTTTTACTTTTTCAGTTCAGATAAAATATCTGAACCAATTTTATCATTTATCCTAATATATCATGACAGAAACAACTATACAAAAAAGTTTTTTTTCTAAATTTTTTACCACTTTAAAACAAGCCTTAAAAGGCGACGAATCATTTGATTATACTGCCGGAAGTATAAAGAAAGCCGTAATTCTATTGGCCATTCCGATGGTTTTAGAAATGATGATGGAATCGGTTTTTGCTTTAGTCGATTTATATTTTGTCGGACATTTAGAACATAGCAGTTTTGCTATTCAAACGGTTGGCTTGACAGAATCTGTGTTGACTATTATATATTCTCTTGCAATAGGAATGAGCATGGCCGCAACTGCAGTTGTTGCAAGACGTATTGGAGAAAAAGATCCAGTCGCTGCCGCAAAAGCCGGAATGCAAGCCATAATTGTAGCATTTGCCGTTAACGCTGTCTTAAGTGTTTTGGGAATTATTTATGCAAAAGATATTCTGCTTTTGATGGGTGCTTCAGTTGATGCTGCCGAGCACGGCTTCAGATTCACGCAAATTATGATTGGCTCAAGTTTATGCATTATGCTTTTATTCCTGATTAACGGAATTTTCCGTGGAGCAGGAAATGCCGCAATTGCAATGAAAAGTCTTTGGATTGCCAACATTTGTAATATTATTTTATGCCCAATATTAATTAACGGTCTTGGACCAATTCCTGCTTTTGGTTTAGTTGGAGCTGCCTTGGCAACAACTTTGGGAAGAAGCATTGGAGTTTTATATCAGGTTTATCATTTGTTCTCTGGAAACGGAATTTTAAAAATTAAAATAGCCTATTTCGCTCCAGACTTTAAGCAGATAAAAGCTTTGGTTAAGATTGCTGCACCAGGAATTTTACAATTTGTAATTGCATCATGCAGTTGGATTTTCTTAGCACAATTAGTCGCAACAACCGGAGGCGATCACGGTTCTGCAGGATATCAAACGGCACTTAGAATTATGATGTTTTTTATTCTTCCAGCTTGGGGATTGAGTAATGCTGCGGCAACTTTGGTTGGACAGAATTTAGGGGCAAAACAAATTGAACGTGCCGAAAAATCAGTTTATACAACAGCAAGATATAATGTAATTTTCATGGCAACGATTATGATTATTACTTTAGGCTTTGGCCAATATATTATTTCATTTTTCACCAATGATGAAATGGTTAAAACCATTGCGGTCGAAGCGTTGCAAATTATGAGCATCGGATTTATCTTTTACGGAATCGGGATGGTTTTGATTAATACTTTTAATGGAGCGGGAGATACATGGACGCCAACCGGAATTAATTTCTTCGGGTTTTGGCTGTTTCAAATTCCGCTGGCTTTTGTATTAGCCAAACATTTTAATATGGGACCAACTGGAGTTTTCATCGCAATACCCGTTGCCGAAACCGCTATAACTTTAGCTGGAATCTTTTTCTATAAAAGAGGAAAGTGGAAAAGAGTTCAAGTATAATTTATAATAAAAAAGGCCTTCAATATTGAAGGCCTTTTTTATTTGTAAGAATATATATTAAATTTGCTTTATGAAAGATTCTATCCAAAATAAGATTAATAAAATTCAGGAAATTGCTTTAGCTTCTGCTTCTGAGAAAAACATTGCTGATGACAGAGATGTTACAGAATCAAATTATAGTGATAATTTGACTAAATCAATTCGAAATAAAAAAGAAGCTGAACTATTTTTTTCTGAGTTAAAATCAGCTATTGATCTGGCTAAAAGAAATTCAACGAGAAATATTTTAGAATAAAAATATATAAAAAAAGACCTTCGATCGAAGGTCTTTTTTGTGTTTCAGTTTTTTGTCAAAGTTCAAAACTTTGACAAAGACTATATTTTAAACAAACTCATATCCAGCATAAACCTGTTCGATTTCTTTCATAATCGCAAACAAATCTTCTGGAGCATCAGTCGTAACTAATTTCTGTTTGAATTCTTTAAAAGAATGAATACCTTTAAAATAGTTGGTATAATGACGACGCATTTCTACAATTCCTAAACGCTCGCCTTTCCAGTCCATTGACCATTGCAAATGATTTCTGGCAGCTTCAACACGATCAATAACCGTTGGAGAAGGTAAGTGCTCACCTGTTTTAAAATAATGCTTGATTTCATTAAAAATCCACGGATAACCAATCGCCGCGCGGCCAATCATGATACCGTCAATTCCGTATTCATTTTTATATTTTAATGCTTTTTCCGGACTGTCGATATCGCCGTTTCCAAAAATAGGCATTGTAATTCTTGGATTGTTTTTTACACGCGCAATGTGTGACCAGTCAGAATGACCTTTATACATTTGAGCGCGAGTTCTGGCGTGAATAGTCAAAGCCTGAACACCAATATCCTGAAGTCTTTCTGCAACTTCATCAATATTAATAGAATTTTCGTCCCAGCCTAAACGCGTTTTTACCGTAACAGGCAAATCTGTCCCTTTGATAACAGCTTGCGTCAAACGCACCATCAAATCAACATCTTTTAAAACCCCGGCTCCGGCACCTTTACAAACTACTTTTTTTACCGGACATCCAAAATTGATATCTACTAGATCTGGTTTTACAGTAGAAACAATTTTAGAAGACATCTCCATTGCTTCTTCATCACCACCAAAAATCTGAATTCCAACCGGACGTTCGTAATCAAAAATATCCAGCTTCATGCGGCTTTTTATAGCATCACGAATTAATCCTTCCGACGAAATAAATTCAGAATACATCATGTCAGCTCCATGCGTTTTGCATAATCTGCGAAACGGCGGATCACTAACATCTTCCATCGGTGCGAGTAATAAAGGAAATTCGGGTAATTCTATGTTGCCAATCTTGACCATCTTCGTAATTTTTTGCAAAATTACAACATTTTAGTCGAATTGGCACAATTCGAGTGACAAAGGCTCAAAGCAACAAAGGAACAAAGGTTTTTTATAGTGCTGATTAACAGACTTTGAACCTTTGTCCCTTTGCAACTTTGAACCTATACTAAGAACGATAATCAAAAAATCGAATTGGTTTTCTACTCATTGGGTTAAAAACTAAAGGGTTTAAAGTTTCTTTTGAGGCAAATTCTATTTTTGGAGTTACTCTCAATTTTGCTCTAAAGTGATCTTTAATTTCCTGTAGAAATTCTGGAGTTTGATTTTTAACGGCAATTTTTATCACGATTTCATCAGTGCCTAAATCGTTTGTAGAGATTTCGATAATATGATTTTCGATATTGTCAAATCCGCTTAAAACATCGTTCATTGCCGGCGGATAAAGCGTTGTCCCTTTATATTTTATCATTTGCTTTTTACGGCCAAGAACGGGACCAACACGCAAAGTATGTCGCCCGCAGGCGCAAGGTTCGTTATGAAGCTGTACAATATCTCCGGTTTTAAAACGCAACAACGGCATCGCTTCAATACCTAAAGTAGTAAAAGTAAGTTCGCCAGTTTCTCCGTCTTTTACAGGTAAATTATTTTCGTCCAAAACTTCAACGATGATTAATTCCGGATGATGATGCCCGCCTTTTCCATGTTCACATTCTGTAAAAGCCGTGCTCATTTCAGTAGAAGCATAAGTCGAAAACAATTTAATATTCCATTTATCAGTGATTTTTTTAGATAAAGTATTCATCGAAAAATCCTGATCACGCAAAGATTCTCCAATGCAAATTGCCCCTTTTATGCTCGAATTATTATAATCGATTCCGTGAATTTCGGCATATTCAATTAACTTCAATAAAAAGGACGGAACGGTAATTAAATAACTTGGATTGTATTTTAAAATCGAATCCCACTGCATTTCCGGAATTCCGGCGCCAACACGAATCACGCCGACTTTTAATTTTCGAAGACCCAGAAAATAAGCCAGACCAGCCATAAATTTTCTGTCGATTGTCGTCATTAATTGCACCACATCACCTTCGGCAATTCCGGCGCAGGCAAACGAAATAGCTTCATTATAAGCCAAACGATCCAAATCAGAATCGGTTAAACCAAAAGTTACAGGATCGCCTAAAGTTCCTGAAGTCGAGGCGTAATCGATAATTTTATTTTGCGGAACGCATACAAAATCATCATTATATTGCTGTAAATCTTCTTTTGTAGTAACGGGTAAATGTTGTAAATCTTCTAAAGTTTTGATTTTTGAAATATCAATATTTTGTCCGGCAAAAAGTCTTTTATAAAAAGGAGAATTTTGACTGATATATTCTAAAAGTTCTGTTAGTTTTTTTTCTTGAAAAATTTTAATTTCTTCTAAAGAATCTTTTTCTATTGCTGGAATCATTTTAATTTTCTTTTGATTTTTTTTAAATATTTTTCAATTTTTTCTTTTTCAGGCAGCGTTGTAATTTCTTTGGTCAAAGCTTTTTCAAAATTAAGTTTTGCCTGCTGAAAATCTTTTATTTGGTAAAAGTACAATCCTGCCTTATAATATACAACCCAATAATCAGGGTTTAATGATTGATAATTTTGAATGAATTCTGGAGAAATTGTTTCCTTATTTTCAAGAAACGAATCTATTTTATGATCTTCAACTTTGAATTTTTTATAATTGCGAAAAGCGGCTGTTTCTAAAAACGGATCTTTGGCAATATTTAAATTTCCTTTTTGAAAAGAATTTACAGCATCATTTTTTCTTTCGCCAAAAACAGAATTCAAATCGTAACAAACAAATTCGCCCAATTGATACGGATTTGCCGAAACCCAAACCAATTTTTCTTTCGGTTTAAAAATAATTCCGTGATGCGCCATTAATTGGTTCAAAGCTTTTTCTGAACCATAACCAAGCGGAATATCTTTCAAACCATTTTTATTTCGAAGAATTTCTGAAGCAATTTCAGGATTCACTTTTGGATTTTCTGCCAGAAGTTCCTGCATTCTTTCAAAACGATATTCAGAATGACTGTTAAGAATTTGTTCCTGATTTCGTTTATCAGTTGCAAATTCATCGCCTTGAAAATGATTAGAACATATTAACTGATCAGTGTTTGGAACATCGTAAACGTCCATTTTTTTTGGGGAAACTTCAATCAAAATGGCTTTATTGTCGTTTGCACTTCCCACCATTATTGATTCAGAAACGAATACTTTTCTCTTTTTTGCAATCGAAACGGCTTCGTCAATATTCTTGGCATGTTGTAAAATTTCACGTGTCAAAATTGAAATTGGTGTTTTGGCAATTAGCGGAATTTTAGATTTCGAAGCATTAATCGTTACCGTTAAACCTTCCTGATTCATTCCCGAAACGGCACCAACCATTCCCGGCCAGGTAACCATCATGAATTTGTAGCCAGCTTTAGGATTTATAAATGCCACTATTTTATTTTCCGCGAAAGCGTCATTTACATAGAAATCAAAATTGCGTCCGAGGATTAAATTTCCATCTTCTGTTTTTTCATTCCACGCAGCAAAAGACGAGCAGCCAACCAAAGCCAAATCTTGTAAAGCATGACCAATATCGTGCGCCGCATGAAGATATAAACCACGCTGATATTTAGGTGCGATATTATCAAGTTCATCCGAAGTATATTTAGAAACGCCATAAATTTCCGTTTGATATTCTTCGGGAACATTCAAATATAATTTTCGATTGTACCATCTTAAAAACTGGCGGAGTATTTTTTGCTGAAAATTAGACGGGATAAAATCTTTTACTTTGGAGAAAAAAACGCGCTGCTGATTTTTTAAAAGAGAATCGGTTAAAGCTCCGGTGTTTAAACCAATTTCCAGCGGATCGCCTTCGGCATACAATTCCCAAATGCCTTGTTTATTTTTTAAAAGCGAATTTTTACCTGAAATAAAAACCGAATCAGATTTTTTTACAACGATTGGTTTTGCCGAATTATAGTGAGAAAGATCCGGTTTATGATGCATTGATTTTGATGTTCCGCAAGAAACAAGCAAAAATGTAAAACCGATAAAGAAGATAAATAAAATTCGGTTTTTCATGATTTCTATTCAGATTCGGAATTGATTTTCGTAACCAAATATTCTTTGCCCACAATTTCAGAACAGGTTGAAACAGCACCAATTGTTACGCCTAAAACGCCGTGCATATTGATACTCTGCCCGGTAAGATATAAATTATCTAATTTGGTTTTTGCCGGAATCAGCGTTTTCATCGGATTGTTAGAATCTTTAACATACCCATACATATTTCCGTTGTAACCGCCAATATAATCGCGATACGAAAGCGGAGTAGAAGTGTGAATTGATTTTATACAGTTTCTAATTCCCGGAAATTTAATTTCAATTTCGTTTAAAAATTTTTCGGCTTTTCGGGATTTAAATTCCTCATAACTTTCGCCGCGGTCGCTTTCTTCTGCAGTTGTATTAAAAGTGTCGGCCCAAGGCGCAACATCTTCATATTTCATATAAGTAATAAAAGTCATTCCTTCGGCCCAGATTTCTTCTTTTTTTGAAGCATTCATGGAAGCCATAAAACCTTTTGGCCACGAATTTTCATCATATTCATGTGCCGTCCAGACTTCGCTGGTTTTCTTAAAATGATAAAAATTATGATTGATATATTTAAAAGTTTCCGGCTTAAAAACAATATATAAACTAAAGGCCGAAATAACGCCTTCAAGACTTTGTACACGATTGACAAAAGCTTTCCTGAAGTTTTCTTCCCCCGCCATTTTTAAAGTCGTTTTCGGTTCGATATTCGAAATAAACATGGAGCCAAAAACTTTTGTTCCGTCTTTTAATTCAACAAAATTGACTTTATTATCTTCAACATTAAAACGCGTAACTTCTTTATACTTGTAAAATTCTCCGCCGTATTTTTTGAGTTGTTTTAAAAGCTGTTTTGTAATCTGGCTTCCGCCGTTAATACATCGCCACGAACTTTGAATATAAGAGTTTACAGATAAGGCATGAACGTAAAAAGGCGATTTATCCGGAATACCCGCATACAAAAAATTGGAACCGGCAAGAACCGCTTTTAGTTTTTCATTCTGCGTACATTCTTCAATCGTTTCTTTTGCATTTAATGCCAGAATTTCGTTGTCGTATTTACCTTCCCAGTTTAAATTATAAAGCGGAAAAGCATCGCAGATGGTTTGCAGTTTTTCGCAGTACTTTTCAATATTTGCTTTTTCTTTGGGAAAAAAAGCAGTTAGTTGATCGACAAAATTTTGATAACCCTGCGCATGTGGATATTCGTTTTGATCGTCTTCAAACGAAATCATATCGTAACAATTCTCGTCTAATTTTTTTAAGTTGAGATGATCAATAATGCCGATATATTTAAAATATTTATACAGATTTTGACCTTCAGACAAACCTCCGATATAATGAATTCCGGTATCAAAAATAGTTTTATCACGAACAAAAGTCTGCAGATTCCCGCCGTATTGATTGTTCTTTTCGAGCACACAAACGCTGTAGCCTTCTTTAGCCAAAATTATAGACGAAACCAATCCGCCTAAACCGCTGCCAACAATTACTACATCGTATTGCTCTTTCATTGCTTTTTATTTAATACAATTATCGTATTTTCTTCTGAAACAATTTCGAAACCATAATCAACTAGTTTGGTTTTTAAATTAGAAGAATTAGCTAAAATTATTGACGAAGCGGCAATCACTTTTTCAAGATCCGAAACATAATTTTCATCAGAAATTAAAACTACTTCATATTGATTTTCAACTACAGAATCTAATTGATCGAGATAAGATATTTTTCTCTTTTTTAGAAAATAATTTGTTTTGGCAACCAATACTTTTTCTTCGTCGTTTATAAAAGAAACTATTTTTCGCTGCGGTTCCTGTAATACTAATAAAACGTCTAATTGCCCATAATCATTGCCAAGATGTAAAATTTTAGCTTTAGGATTAATGTGTTTATTTAAATTGAAATACGTTTCCAGATTCTGTTTTAAATCTTTTTTTACAGCATCGCCAATTTCAATTTCTTTATAATCGTAACTATTAACCAGCATTTTTTTAAAATAATCCGGACCTTCTAACTGCTGACGAATTTTGCGATGTTCTGCTTTAAAAAAGGTGCTTATTTGTTTTGTTCTTTCGGCATAATTGTTTCCAAACGAAGTATTTTCAGGAGTAATTCTTTCTAAAATAGTAACGGTTAAATTTCCATCATGAATGATAAAATCACCTTTTGGAATTAACTCTGAAGCACCATGAATGACAACGGGAATTATGTCTAATTTAAATTCTTCGGCAAGGAAAAAAGCGCCTTTATGGAATCGTTTTATTACATTGTTTTCTGAACGCGTTCCTTCAGGAAAAACCATTAACGAATAACCTTCGTTTACTTTTTTGCGTAAATGTTCAACGCCGCCTTCCAAACCTTCAGAAACAGGATAAAATCCCGCTTTTCTAACAACGCCGCCAAAAATAGGAGAGTTATAAACCCAGTCGCTTACCAGAAAAATAATTTTCGGGCTCAGCATTCCAATCGATAAAATATCTAAAAATGAAGAATGATTAGCAATAATAACGGCAGGTTTTTCAAATGTTTCATTAAAATTATTAACGACTTTTTTGTGTATAAAAGGGTTAGAATACAATACCGATTTCATGTATTTTGAAACGATATATCTAAAACCTTTCATTTTTGTTTTTTTACTGAGCGGCAAAATCGGCATTAATGTAAAACTGAAAAATGACATTAAAATTCCGCCCATGCCGTAATAGAAAAATGACATTACGCCATAAAGAAAAGTGCGCAATTGAAAAGGCGGGTTTCCTTTTTTAGGACGATTTGATAAAAATAATTTAAACAGAATTGGGTAAAAAATAAACGTAATAATTAATGCCGCAAAAACCCCAATTAACGAAACGGAAGAAATGGAACGCAAGGCCGGATGTTTGGCAAAAATCATCGCGCCAATTCCTAAAATGGTTGTAATTACTGCCAGAATAATTGAAGTTCTGTAAATGGCAATTTCGTTTTTTCCGTTTGTGTATTCTTTCTGTAAAGCACTTGTCATGAAAATACTAAAATCGACACCGTGACCAAAAATCAAAGTACAGACAATCATGCTGAAAATATTCATTTGAATGCCAAAAATGCCCATAATTCCGGCTGTTACAATTCCCGTTAAAGCAATTGGAATACAGCTTACAATTACTAATTCGATTCTTCGGAAAAAGAAAAACAAAATCAAAATTACAGCAACGAAAGAGTAATTGACAAGCGAATTAAAATCGGTTTTTAAAGTGCTGAAAAAAGTCTCGTTCATTTGCTGACGATCAATTGCAATAAGATTTTCTTTTGCAGAAGTCGATTTTACAAATTTGTCGCGCTGTTCCGACGTGACTTTTACTAAAGTAGAAATCGTGTAAAAACCATTTTTCTCGGTTACGAATTCTTTCAGTTGTAATGCCTGAATTTTTAAATAATCTTCTGTAGAAATGGGTTTGAAATCAAAATCTAAATGATCAAAAAACAGTGAATAAGTGGTTGGCTTAAAGCCGAGTTTTGAACCTTCGGCGATTAATTGAGATTTTAAAATTTGTTTTTTTTCTGCGTTCCAAAATGAATTCCATTTTTCGATTTTCTGAAGCTGTTCTTTCTGCGAAAGCACAATTCCGCCAACAGAACTAAAATTCAATATTTTGTCTTGTTGTTTTTCTTTAGATAAATCGCTAAAAAGCTTGCTGTTATTCTGCAAAACTTCTTCCATGCTTTTTCCGTAAGCCGCAACATAAATGGTTTTTGAAGTTAAGCTGGTACTTTCTTCCAATTGTTTTTCGGCCGCCTTAATATCTTTCGGAACAAAATTTAACTGCGACAAATCGTTATTGTAACCAACATCATTATACGTAAAACAGCAAATAATGGTAATGATAACGCAAAAACCAATTAAAAATTTGTTGTTATGAAATGAAAAATGAGCCAGTTTATCGATCGCATTTTTCTTGTGTTCAAAATTGTTTTCTTTTGGTTTGTATAAATGCGGTACAATTAAAAGAGAAAAAATTCCGGTTGCCATAACAATAACGGCAGCAAAAATTCCGAGATCATTTAAGGCATCTGATTTTACAAAAAGCAGACATAAAAAAGCAACAGCAGTTGTTGAACTACTCATAATTACCGGCATTGTAATGTCTTTATACAATGTTTTGATGTCGCTGTTATGCTTGTAATGCGTCAGAATGTGAAGCGAATAATCGATTGTGATTCCTAATAAAATAGAACCAATTCCGAGAGAAATGGCTGAGATTTGTTCTTTTACAAAATATAAAAAGGCAATGGCAAATAAAGCCCCGAAAACCGTTGGCAGGAAAATAATTAACGGAATAAATATTTTTCTGTAAAACAAAATCAGGATCAGCATTAGCGTAATCATGGCGATTGTTGTCGTTAAAACAATATCACTTTTAATTTGATTGGCATTTGCAACGGCAATCAAAGCAGAACCAAAATAAGTAACAGAAGTTTTTTCTTTAAACTTGGTGTTTAAATTTTCCTGAATTGATTTTAGTTTTTCGGCAAAAAGGGTATTCTTTTCTGTTTCGCTCGATGAAATATCTGAAGTTATAAAAAGCAGTAATTTCTTTTTATCCTTTGTCATTACAAAACCATTGTCGAGCGTAAAATCGTCGCCAATATTTAACTGCTGTAATTTTTTTAAAGCAATAAAAGAAATCCCAAGCGGATCTTGCAGAATAAAATCTTTGGTAATAAATCCCGAAGGCGAAATAATCGATTTGTAATTTCCCTGAACGGTTGCTGCAATACTGTCTTTTTGAAGTTTAGTTTGAATAGCAGCATAATCTTTATCTTCAAGAAAAAGCGGCAGATTATTGTAAACAAAATCGATGGTTTCCTGAATATTTTCTTCATCAACTTTTCCCTGAATTCCGGTTATGTAAGGTTTACAGGATTTTGAAACGCTGTCTGAAAAAGCCGCAGCCATTTCTTTTAAATCTTCAGCAGAACCGTTTTTTTCGAGTTTGAAAATAACGGTCGTTTTATCGGCAAAGTTTAATTGTTTTAAAACTTTTGCGGTTGCATCGGCTTTATCATTTGTTGGGATAAGTTTGGTAATATCTTCTTCAAACTTAATTTGGGAAGCAAAAAAGCCAAATACCAAAAGCATCAAAACGGCCAAAAGAACCGAGAGCGATTTTCTTCGGTTTACAAATAAATGAATGGCGTAAAAGTATTGATGCATAATTATTTATTATTGTTTTTTTGCCACAGATTAAAAGTTTAGCTTTAGTCTGTCACCCTGAGCGAAGTCGAAGGGCGTTCCAATTGGACGTGGGCTTCGACTTCGCTCAGCCTGACAACTGGATGTAAAAATCATTTTAATTCGTATAATCTGTGGCAAAATCTTATTTAATATTCGTTTTGTTTTTAGAACTAAAAGCACTTAAAAGCAAATAACTTATAAGACCGGCTGATAGTGCTAAAACGGATGCTAAAATAAGACTTCCGACGATATATTGTGCAGCGTTTTTTTGAATATCGTCGAGTGTGGCCGAACTATCTAAAATTAGCGGCGCATCGCTCGAAATAAAAAGGCTTCCTGTTTTTAAAGAACCGTAGATTACCAGCGGAATAAAAGGAGGAAAACTCACATTTGAAGATAAAAAAGCAATGACTTTATTAAGCCTGAACAAAGCGGCAAAAGTAAAAAGGAGTATAGTTTGAAATCCCCAAAAAGGTGAAATTCCAATAAAAATTCCCAAAGCAATTGAGGCAGATTTCGTAAAATTAGAATCGTTGCTTTCTAAAATATCTTCTAAGAAAAACTTTTTAAAACCTTTTTTTTTTGCTCGCCGAAAGAAATCGCGAGGTTTAATATAAAGCAAAGCATTGGTTACCAAAACCGTATTTAAAATACTGATTCGGGTAAAATCACTGAAAGGGCGAAAATGAGAAACACGTTCTGCCGGATCATATAAAACCTGAATTGGAATGTTTTTTACCACAATTCCTTTCCATGCCGAACGAACAATCACTTCGATTTCAAACTCAAATTTATTGGTATAAAATCGTTTTGGAATTAATTTCAAAGGATATAATCTAAAACCGGATTGTGTGTCCTGAAGTTCAATTCCGGTTTCAAACTTAAACCAGAAATTAGAGAATTTATTACCGAAACTGCTTTTCTTAGGAACATTTTCCTGCGTCATGTTTCGGCTTCCAATTAAAAGAGAATTGGGTTCGTTTTGAATTGCTGAAATAAAACCTGGAATATCAGATGCGAAATGCTGCCCGTCAGAATCTATCGTGATGGCGTATTCAAAATTGAGCTCAATTGCTTTTCTAAAACCATTTCGCAGCGCCCTTCCTTTTCCTAAATTTTTAGGATGATGAATTTGCGTAAACTGCGAATATTGTTTTAAAATTTCGCTAGTTTCATCTGTTGAACCATCGTTGACAATAATGATATTTTGAGTGAAATCTAAAATAGAATCCAACACTTTTTTCAATGTTTTCTGGTTATTGTAAGTGGGTACAATAACACAAAATGAAGTTGAATCGAGCAATTCCTGCTTTGATAAAATAGGTTTCATTGAGAATTTTTCATGAGCTTATTTTACAAATTGCTTCTCTTTTTCAGAGAAACTTTTCGATTGCAAAACAAAGTCTTTTAGATAATCTTTCAACGCGCCATTTTGCTCGGCATAATGAGCTGTGATGAATTTTTTATCTTCTTTAATATTTTTTCTGTAACCTGTAATTCCGGGAACATTTTCCTGAATACTCAATCGAATCATTCTGATTTCGATATTATTAGGTTCGCTTTTTATAGTCGATTCCAAAAGTTTTGCACCTTCTTTAAAACGAGAAATTTTGCTTCCTAATACACTTTCAAACTTAGAATCTAATAAAATCGAAGCCGCTTTGTAAGCCACTAAAATTTTATCATCGTTGTTTGAAACACCGGAAAGTTTTTCGATAAATTCCTTAGAATTGGTTTCTGATTTTGCAACATCAGTATACATTTTGCGGATAGCAGCCAAATCCGGCGTTCCTGCAAAATTTATCCATAGAAGTAATGACAATAGTAATTTCATAATTATAATTTTTTATACACATTGCTTAATTTTAAAGCTGTGGTATCGTTAAAATATGTGGTGTTTTTCACCTTTACCAAATCATCTTCTGTGGTTGTAATATCAATTTCTAAACGCAGTTCCGGATTTGTTTCCGGATTTATTAATGCCATGAATTTTACATTCGAAAGTGTTTGTATAATCAACGAACTTTTTGTGATTGACTCCGCAAGTTCTTTAATAATCTGAATCATGCAAACACCCGGCATTATTGGGTTTCCAGGAAAATGACCTTTAAAAACCTCATGATTGGCATTAACTAATATACGAAAATTATATTTAGCATCGCCTGTTTTCTCCTCTGAAAGCACTTTGTAAAAGTCTTTTAAAACCATATTTTTTATTATTTCACATCAAAAGAATAGGTAACACCTATTTGAAAATTGACATTAGTATTATAATCACCAAAAAAATAATGTTCGTTTGAATTATTATGATAATAATCGCTGTCTAAAACATCATAAAGGCCTTTTTTAAATCGAATCTCAAACCCAAGTCCCGAAGGCATTTTATAAGCAAGGCCTGTAACAAATGAAAGATCATTATTTGTTTTTCTAAAAGCTAAATTATCATCTAAAAGAACGTCTAAAGCCGGACCAAACTGTACTTCTAAACCTTGTCCAAATTTAAATTTGTTAATCAAACCAATCGACAAATAACTTATTTGTAAATCCTGATAAACAGTTCTTTCTGTCTGTGTATTTGGGTCAATAAAATTTCGTGCAACATTATTAGAACCCTGCCTGATATAATTTATTTCGGGCTGAAGCGCATAACGTTTCGATATATTTATTTCTCCAAAACCGCCAATATAAAAATCAGGTCTGTAATCAGCATGCGTTTCGGAAATTGTCGATAAACTCAAACCAGCTCTTAAACCAGGATTAAAAGTTACCTGAGCTTTTGAGGCAAAGATTCCTATAAATAAAAAAGCAAATACGATTATTTTCCTCATTATTTTACTTTAAAAGTATAGCTGATTCCTATTTGGAAAACCTGATTTAAAATAACATCATTATAATAATAATCATCATTGTTATTATTAAGTCCGTCATAGCCATAAATATCAATCAATCCTTGTTTGATTCTCGCTTCAAAAGACAATCCATTTGGCAGCGTATATCCAACACCTCCAACAATTGCAAGGTCAAAACCTTCAGGATTGCTGTTGATATAATTATCACCAACTTTTATATCTAAAGATGGACCGGCTAAAACATGAAAACCTTTACCTCCAAAATGATATTTGGCAACGGCACCAAGTGTAAGATAGTTTAATTCATACTTTTCAGAATAATAACGGCCGTTTTCGAAATATCTTCCTTCATCCCCTTGTCTTGAATACGTTATTTCAGGCTGTAACGAAAAATATTTATTAAATTTAATGTCCACTAGTCCACCAATATAAAAATCTGTTTTAGATCTGTTATCGTCAATATTGGTTAATGTTGAAATATTTAAACCGCCTCTAAGGCCGGGACTAACTTTTACCTGCGCTTGTGATTTTACAAGACCGATAAATAAAACGAATGCAATTAAGGTTATTTTTTTCATCTTTTTATTAGTAATTTTATGGTTAGTTTAAGTTTCTACTCTGATTTAAAATAATTTAGCTCAATTTTAAGCTTAATATTTTGATGAATTATCTGAATCTTCTCAGCAAAAATATTGTTTTCTGAATGGAAAAACAGTGTAAATTTTTCTTTTGTTTTAGATGCGTGAACGATCTTTTCTAATTTTTGATCTTTTTTTGAGATAAAAATATAATTGTCCCTTTTGCCATCTGCTGATTTATAAATATCATTTGATTCGTTTTCAAATTGTTCCTGAATCAAATATTGCTTTTTTAAAAGCAGTCGAAAATCTTCTTTTAATGTATTAATTAAAATTTTTCGATCTAATTCTGAAACAATCGAATTGACTTTAAAATCATTTTCAGAAATTTCAAAATCCATTAATTTATTTCCGAATTCCGTTGTAAAAACAATTCGGTGTGTGGTGTCGTTTATTTTTTTTGCAATGAAAATTCCCGACAATTCATTTCCGTAAACAGATATATTAGTTTTATAAACATAATCCGTTTTTGAATCTGAAAAATACGGAACCTCTACAGCCGTTTTGTCTAATTTTTTCGGCGTATAGTTTTTTGTGACCGAGCCGCAAGAAACCAAAACAATTGCCAGAAAGCAATTAATTAGTAAAAACTGAATCGTCGATTTTTGCATTGATTACTTTATTTTTAAGTACAATTCTGGTATAATCCTCAGATGATTCTAATAATTTTACCTGAACAACAGTTGCTTCTTCCTTGTCAAAAGTCAGTTCGATTTGTTTGATGTATTTTTTCAGCGTCGCATCTTTCGGAATAAATTTCGCTAAGTTCTGACCTTTCAGTTTAAAATACGAAATCGTAAATTCTTTATCATCAAACATATTTCCGCTTACGCTTCCCACGATTAATTTATTAATTCTCGCAAAGATTTTACTGTTGCCAATATCAACCGCGCTTTTCTTTCCTTCGTCGTTAATCAGGATTTTTCCGTTCTTGAAAACAATGCTGTAATTATATGGTTTTTTATATTGCCATTGCAAAAGTGCAGGTTCTTTAAAAACCATTTTTCCCGAAGTTTCAATGTCTTTCGAAAGAAAGTCCAAATGTTTATACTGAACAAAATCAGTACTTAAAGTTTTGATTTTTTTCGCCACAACATTTACATCTTGCTTAAAAGAAGCAATTTCGGCATCGGTCATTTTTTGTTCCTGAGCGAACAAATTCCCAGAAATAAATAGAATTAGTAATGCTATTTTAGTTTTCATATTTTGTTAAAAATTGTGCTTATTATTTTGCCACGAATTACACCAATTTTCACCAATTTTAATTTAATAAAATCCGTTTTAATCCGCGTTTTCGCTTTAGCGAATCTGTTTAATCCGCGTTCAATTCATAAGCATTAAGATTCAAAAGTTCCTCAATCGAAACCACTTCATAATCATTCTGCTGTAAAAATTGCAAAAACTGTTCCAATACTAAAACAGAGTGTGATCCGGTATCGTGCAAAAGTACAATTCCGCCCGGAGAAACCCGTTTTATAATTCGATTGAAAATTAATTCCTGATTTTTAGTTCCTCCATCAAGAGAACGAATATTCCAGCCAATTGTTTTATGTCCGGTGATTTTTAAAGCTCTTCGAATCGAAGGCGTCGTAACTCCATAAGGCGGACGAAAGAAGTTTATTTTCTTAGAAGTAAATTTTTCCAGCAATTCATCTGTTTTACGAAGTTCCTCCGTTACTTTATCTTCATTATAAAAATCGAAAAATTTAGAATGAGAATAAGAATGATTTCCAACCAAATGTCCTTCTTCAATAACTTTTTGAATAATTTCAGGATGTTTTTCAATGTTTTTTCCAATGCAGAAAAATGTGGCTTTAGCATTGTATTTTTTCAGAAGATCTAAAACTTCTAAAGTAAATTCGCTTGGGCCGTCATCAAAAGTTAAGGCAATTTTTTTCTCTGTTTCCAGCGGATTATTGCAGAAAGCTTTTACATGATAATTAGAAGAAATTCTCGAAGAACCAACAGCATTTATTCCGATCCAGATAAAAATTATAGCAAAAAAATACCACAGATTTATTGCCATAAAAAAATTCAGAAGAAAAACTAAAAGCAATAAAAAGATAAAAAAGATCGAAATGTTTTTATGCGTTATCATTTTGAAAGTAACGTAAAACTATGATTTTTTCCGTTTAATTGATTGTACAATAAAATGGTTTTGTAAACTGGTTTTACAGCCGAATTTACTTTTATAATTTCAGGAATTTCCTGTGTTTTTAAAATTTTTGAAGCCATCCAAAAAGCAAAAGCCGAAGCCGTATCATATTCGCCGCTCAAATGTTTGTAATATAAAACAGGAGTTTTGGCGAAAGCATTTTCAGCCAGATTTTTATAATAATTTTCGAAAGAAGCATTTCCATCAAAACCTAAAACCAAAGCATCAACATCAGAAATTTCTAAATTATTTGATTTCAAAAATGATTTAATTTCAGATTCAATTTCATTTTCTGCCAGCGTATTTACGATTGTAATATCCAGAAGTTCAGCGTATGTGTTTTCTTTTCTTTCATTTTCTAAAACAAAAAAACTGGCACCTTCTCCGTAAACAGCTCCACTCGTTGTAGAATTTAAAACATCATAAGGAGCAGCATTATCAGCTTTAATACGGCCGTTTAATTTAAAAAGTGAAGTCGTGTAATCTCCATTTTCATCAACGCCGCCTACCAAAATTGAGTTTGCTTCGTTTTCCTCAATCTGCATTTTAGCATCCAAAAGTGCCGATTCAAAAGAAACCGCGCCGTTTACATACGTAAAATTATAACCTTTACATTGCTGTAAAAGTGCAATCTGCGCACCAACTGTATTGTGCGTAGATTGAATAAAAGAAGTTGGCGTTAAAAATTCTTCTTTATTATCTAAAATGCTTTTCAGGAATTTTTCAGAATCTTCGATACAGCCTAAACCCGTTCCGGTAATAATTGCATCGACTTTTTCAACATTCGCATCTTTCATGGCTAAAGCCGAAGCTACGATTCCGTTTTTTACACCTTTTGCCATTCTGCGGCTTGCAGCTGGCGAAATATATTCTTTGTATGCCGGCGAAACAATTGCCAATACATTTTCGTCGTGATTAACATTGGCCTCTTCTAAAAAAACAGTATCAAATGTTTTTTGAGTCGAAATACAGCCTACTCCATTTATATATGTTTTTTTCATTAGCTTTTTGAAAATATAAGAGTGGAACAATTTCCTCCAAATCCAAAAGAATTAGATAAAACGTGTTCGATGTTTTTATTTTTTAGAGAAGTCTGCGGAGTCAAATCGAATTCTTCCATCTGCGTTTCAAAATTCAAATTCGGATAAACAACATTATTCTGAATAGCCAAAACACTGTAAACGGCTTCAATTGCTGCCGCCGCCGCTAAAGTATGACCCGTAAAAGGTTTTGTCGAACTAAAATCCGGAACTTTTTCTTCTTCATAAATTCGGCGTAAAGCTCTTCCTTCAGATAAATCGTTATTGGGCGTTGCAGTTCCGTGAACGTTGATGTAATCAATTTGAGAAGGTTTTAAACCCGAAACTTCAAACGCTTTTTTCATCGCCAAAAAAGCGCCGTCTCCATTTTCTGAAGAAGCCGTTTGGTGAAAAGCATCATTTGCATTTCCGTAACCGGAAACTCTTGCCAATACTTTTTTGTTTTGCTTTTCAACAATTTCATCCGATTCTAAAACCAAAAAAGCTGCAGCTTCCCCAAGATTTAATCCTTTTCTGTTATTGTCGAAAGGTTTGTTATAATCGTCAGATAAAATCATCAAAGTCTTAAATCCGTTGATCGTGAATTTTGACAAAGCATCAGCTCCGCCTACAATTACACGATCTAATTTTCCGGTTTTGATTAATCTTGCACCCAGCATAATAGAATTTGCTGCAGAGGAACAAGCAGTACTAATTGTAGAAACCATTCCTTTTAAACCCAGTTCTTCGGCAATTTTATCTGCAACATCGCCGCCGTCGTGACAGGTAATATATTTAACCAGTTCAGGTTTTTCGAAATAATCGTAATAATGTTTCTCCGTCATGTCCATTCCGCCCACACTAGTAGCCGAAATAAGTCCGGTTCTAAATTCGTTGATCGAGGTTATGCCGGCATTTTCAACAGCTTGTTTTGCTGCCAAAGTACCAATCATAGCGGTTCTCGAAAAATTATTATCGCTATTTAACCCCAGTTCGCTGATAAGCTCATCGTTGGTTTTTTTAATTTCACCCACTTTGATAACATCTGCATGAACTGTAGAAATATTAGAGATACGGGAAATCCCGATTTTATTTTCGATTAACGAATGATAATTTTCCTCAACCGAATTCCCGATTGCGGAGATAATTCCCATTCCCGTTATTGCAACACCTTTACTCATTAATTTTAGAGTTTTGATTTTAGATTGTAGATTCTAGAACTTTGTCAAAGTTTTAAACTTTGACAAAGCTTTTTACATCATCTGCGAAAACCTGTTTAATCAGTATAATCCGCGGGCAAAAAACTATTTAGTTCTGTTAGCGCTAATGTAAGCCGCCATAGTTTCGATAGACTGGAAAATTGTTTTCCCTTCTTTCGGATCTACTAATTTAATTCCGTAATCTTTATCTAAAATCACGATCAATTCAAGTGCATCAATCGAGTCTAAACCTAAACCATCTCCAAACAAAGGATCGTTATCAGCAATGTCTTCGATTGTGATATCTTCAAGGTTTAAAGTCGTAATGATTTTATTTTTTAATTCTTCTTTTAATGCTTCCATGATTATTTATTGTATAATGTATTGATAGTTTCGTTTGTATATTCTGTGTTTTCGTCTTTACTTATTGTACAGAGAAAAGCTTTATAATTATCATTAAAAAATTCTACCCAACCGCATAAAACCATATCTGCTTTATTCGTATTCAACAGAATATTAGAATAATTCGACATAAATTCCGTGTTAAAGGTGTCAAATATAAAGAAAGAATTTTCACTTTTCAGCTGATGACGGATACTTATTTCGCCCAGACAGATATTTGGGAGCGTATAAACGAAAACCGCCGGACTTGGAAAATAGTTTTCTTTGTCTGAAATTGATTCCTGATATTTTACATCGGTATCTAAACTCGACGATTTATTGGCCAAAACCAAAGCGATATTATGTTCTTTTTCTTCTGAAGTTATCGGACTCAAAAGCAACTCAGATCCTAAAAAAGCCAGTTTACTCAAAGCGTCCATTTTGAAAAATTTTGGATACTGCATTTCAAAATTACGATAGGCTTGTTTAGAGAAATCAGCAAAATCTGTTGGTTCAGTTTTGAATACAGAAGTTCCGTTCAAAACAATTTCGTTGTTTTGGATTGTGATGTAGGATTGTATGTTGGTTTTATTGATCATTTTTTTATTAATGATATCATTTACAGGTCTAATGAAATTATCAATATTTTCTTCTCCACTTTTTAAAGTATAAAAAATCTTTATTTTTTCTTTCATCTGTAAAAAAAAATCTAAAGGAATTTTTTCAAAATTTAAATCATCTAAACAATTAAATAAATACTGTGTTAAGTAATCTAGATTTTCTTTGTCATAAGTTTTTAAAAATATAGAGCAATAGAGATAATCTTTATCTAGATATTCATTGTTGCTAAAAAGAATTTCATCAGCTAAATGATATAGTACATTCTCATTCCAATTTAAGATTTCGATTGAAAATTTTTCACTGTCTGTTTGGCTTAAATTGCTAATGAAATCCCTAATGTAAGGCTGTAATACCAATTCATAATAACCACTACTTGCCCCAAGATTATTCTCTATATCTTTTTTTAAAGATGTAATACCATCATCATTCATAATGAATATTTATTTTATGAAATCCAAGTGTTAACAATTTTGGTAATATGCCATTCTCCAGATTTATTTTCAATTGTAATTTCAAATCCTTGTCCACAAGTTCCGCCGCCACATGAAGCATTAGCCGTTATAGTTCCCAAAGTTTTGTTTTTATTAAACTTGATATTAGAAATCTGGATTGTGCCAACAGGCATTCCACTATTTTTATCTTCGATATTCCAAAATCTTTCTTCTGGAAATTTTGAAGTATATTGAAAATCAAATTTTTTATTGTTTTTAAAAGGCGTTAAATCAAATTTCTCATTTCGGATTTTGTTATTTACTATATAATCATAAACACCAATTAAAATTCTGTTTTTGTCATTTTTAATACTGTCTTGTTCAATCTGATATCTTTTTAATCTATCGTGATATCCAATAGTATCTTCTTTATTTGTTTTGAAATCTCTCCTTGGCATTGGCGGCGGAAGTATCGTTCTTCTATCCATATAAATAGAATCTACGATTTCGACAAAGACACTATTCATGACGTCTTTTTCAAAATCAGATTCAGACGCTTCTTTCTTTTTACATCCAAAAGATGAAAGAAAAATTAGAGTTATAAATATGGATTTTGATAATTTCATCTTTGATTTAATATATTTTGAACTTGCAAGATTTACTTGAATGTTGAAATTTATTTTACCTTTTCAAAAACCACAGCCGTATTACAACCTCCAAATCCAGAAGCCGTTTTCAAAAAATATTCAATATTAGCTTCCTCATTTTTCTCAATAACATTTACAGCTTCACTCACACCAATTTCATCAAAACCTTTTGATTCAAAAAGTGTATTTTGATTAGCAGATTCAATAGCAATTACAGTTTCCAATAATCCCGAAGCACCTAACGTATGACCGTAAAATCCTTTTAAACTATTTACAGGAACATTTTGTAAACCTAAACGATTTAAAGCAATCGCTTCCATTTCGTCGTTAAACGGAGTTGCGGTTCCATGCGCTGAAATATAATCTAATTTATTTGCTTCAATTTGAGCTTCTTTTAAAGCATTTTGAATACTTCTGAACAAACCTTCACCTGTTCTTGACGGACCCGAAATATGATTCGCATCGTTTATCGAACTGTCGCCAATTACTTTTATTTTGGCATTTTTGGCATCCGCCGAAATTAAAACTGCTGCTGCTGCTTCGCCTAAACTTACTCCGGTTCTGTTTTTTGAATACGGTTTACAGGGTAATTCGCTCATTGCCTGAAAGGTATTAAAACCAGACAAAACAAATTCTGAAACTTCATCGCCGGCAACAACAAAAATGTTGTCATAAAGTTCAGACTGAATCATTCTTTTGGCAATTGAAACTGCCAAAATTCCCGAAACACAAGCATTTGAAATAACAATGGGCTGAGTTTGAAATTCGAAGAAATCTGAAATGGTTTTTGCTAAAATATCTAAATGTGCGTTATTAAAACTTTCGTCAGAATCATTTGCTAAAGCCGTAACATTTCCTTTTGTGGTAGAAAGTATAAAAGCCGTTTTTGAATTTAATTCAACTCCAGAATTTTTGATAATGGGCTCTAAAGCCAAAATCATCATTTTCTCTAAACGGGAATATTGAGTTTCAGTGCTTATTTTTGAAAAAGCACTGTTTATTTTTTCATCAGAAATAATCGAAGCATAAAATGAATTGGGCATTAAAGAAATATCATTATGAAGCTGAATGCCAGAATCGCCGCGAAGAATAGCTTCAACATTCGATTCGACATCAAAACCTAAAGGTGTGATACAATTTGTTTCTGTAATGTATATTTGTTTTAACATTTTATGATTCTCAGTTTCTCCTGCAAGGTTTTCAAAACCTTGTAGGTATTTATTTTAAAGCTTTGTCTGAAAAAATGGCTCGCAGATTTTACAGATTAAACAGGTTTACACAGATTATTTTATTTTATACCTACAAGGTTTTGAAAACCTTGCAGGAAACGAATCTTGGTTATTTTATTTTTTTATTCGTGAAAATTAGTGCAATCCGTGTTTTATAATAGTAATCCAACTTTCTTTTTCCATTCCGCATAAAAAGGAGGATTTGTCAGCATTAAATTTCCTTCTTTATCTAAAAAAACCTGAACAGTTTCGCCTGTGCAAGCAATTTCACCTTTGTCATCAATAATTTTAAAACGGTAAATCATTTTTGCAGCGGGCGTATCGACAACTGTTGTTTCGATTGTAACTACATCGCCGTAACGCAAAGACAATTTATGTTCGCAGGTCGATTTTACAATTGGCGTTGTATATCCGGTTTTGGCAATGTCTAAATACGTAAGTCCGTGCTGACGCCCAAACGCTTCACGTCCATCTTCAAAATACGTTATATAGTTGCCGTGCCAAACGATTCCAAGCGGATCAGTTTCGTTAAAACGAATTCTGATTTCGTGAGTAACGGTCAGGTCTGTAGCTTCGTTAAACTGCTCTTTTCTTTTTATCATAAAATAATGCGATGGCTGTGGTAAGAATGAAAAACAAAAATAGTAAACTTATTTTTGGGATGATTTCCAGGAAAGAAACGTTGCGTAATAAAACGTCATAGAAAGCATCTAATCCCCAGTTCATTGGAGACGATTTAGCAATAATCTGCATAATTTTTGGCATGGCAAAAACCGGAACCCAGATTCCGCCAATTGCTGCTAAAATGATAACACTCGTTGCGCCAAACGGAGCCGATTGTTCCTGTGTGCTTGCAATCGTTCCCAATAAAATTCCAAATCCGATAGCAGCGAAACCTGAAAATAACGCCACGACACTCATTAATGCTAAATGTCCTTCGATATTTAAAGAAGGCAATCCGATAGATGGAAATAAGAATACTGCAACGGCAACCATCATATAAAACTGAATCATACAGATTACAGAATAAGTAATGGTTTTTCCAATAATCACGACTAAACTAGAAACAGGATTTGTTCTTAATCGGACGAAAGTTCCTTGTGATTTTTCTTTTACAATATTAATAGATAACGGAATTACAATAAAAAATATCGCAAAAAGTGTCCACGCGGGAACATTGTGTTGTACCGAATTTGGACGAACTTCTTTATTATTAATCTTCGGGATTATCTCTTTGAAAGAAATGAAACTTTTTTGCTCAAAATTGGTAGTTCCTTCTCCTAATTGATTTTGGAAAGTCGTGTAAATTGATTTGGTTTCAATTTGCGAAATCATTTTGTCGATAGAACTCATGACCGCATTTTTGAAACTCATTTGAACTGCCGGATCAAAATACAGTCTTACTTCTTTTTCTTTGATAATTCGCTGAGGTTCGCTTGCTGCCGTACTATCCGTCATGCCTAAACTGCTGACAATTTTTTCGACATTTTGATCAACTTTCGCCTGCAAATCAGAACTTAAATTTTTAGGGATTATAATTGCCAATTGAAATTTTCCTTTGTAAACATTTTCTCTGGCAACATCTTCGGTAATTGTTTTATTGTCGATTTGCGTTACAACGCTAAACAAATTACTTTTTTCTAAATTCTCAAAAACGGTTTTTGAAACAGAACCTTTGTCGTAATCCACCAATAAAATTGGAATTTTAGAATCGCTTACGGTTTTAAAAGTACTGTCCTGAATTAACGTAACAGTAATGACTAAAACCAATGGCATTATAAACAGAATGATTAACCCGCCTAAATCGCGTTTAAGCAGTAAAAATTCTTTTACGATCGACATCCAAATTTTATATAGCATCTCTCAAGTCTTTACCGGTTAATGAAATAAAAACGTCTTCGAGATTTCGGGCATCTTCAACAGAATTGATTAAAGTTGAAGGCGTTCCTTTTGCGTAAATTCGGCCTCGGTCTAAAATGGCAATATTGGTGCAGAAATCTTCGGCTTCAGCCAAATGATGCGAAGTATAAATAATAGATGTTCCGTTTTGGTTCAATATTTTTAGATAATCTATAATAGCATTTTTAGACTGCACATCAACACCAACGGTTGGTTCATCTAAAAATAAAACTTTTGGTTTATGCAGAATTCCGGCAATTAAATTGACACGGCGTTTCATCCCGCCTGAGAATGTTTCAACAGGTTTGTCGGCAAATTTTAAAAGGCCTAAAAGATCTAAAGTTTCGATTACTTTATCTTTTAAATCTGAACCTTTTAAACCGTACATGCTTCCAAAATAATGCAGGTTTTCTCTCGCCGTAAGAGTAGGATATAAGGCATATTCCTGAGGAACAACGCCTATGATTTTTTTAATTTTTGAAGAATGATGCTGATAATCTAAATTATCAATTGTAAAATGTCCCGATGTTGGTTTTACCAATCCGCAGAGCATTGAAATTAAAGTTGTTTTTCCGGCTCCGTTTGGACCGAGTAAACCAAAAATTTCTCCTTCATTTATATTTAGCGAAACGTCGTTCAAAGAAAACTGATCGGCTTCTTTGTACTTTTTCGAAAGGGATTCTATTTTAATTATGGATTGCAAAATATTAGCTGATGGCTTTTTTTAATTTTTTGAAAAAGATTTCTTCTCTGTTGGCAATGTCTAAAAGTTCATCGGCAATAGTGTTGTAAGCGTCTTCTTTAGCACTTCTGTTTTTATAAATACGTGAAGCTTCAACGGCAAAATCACGCCATGAATCGCCAATTTTTGTCATTTCTTTTGAAAGTTCTTTTAATTCTTCGTTACCTAAAATAACCGAAGCTTCTTGTAAAAATGCCGCATAAATAAAACGGAAACCACCGCCTCCGGTTCCAATTTCTTCCTGCATACGAACCATTTGTGCCAAATAATGATTGGCTTTTTTGGTTCCATGTTTTATCGGCCATTTTCTAATTTGCTTGGAAACAAATTTGATGCCGCGAACGCCTACAATTGGCATTGGCGCTAACATATCTCGGCACGTATTTTTTATTCCTTTAATGATGGCGCTTTTTAAATCGACATTCGCAGGAACCTGAATTGGATAATACATTTGCCCGCGCGGTGCAAAAGCACCTTTTGCAAAACGAACTTTATCTAATTCTTCATGCGTTAAAGTAGTGACGGTTTCCATTACGGGATCGCTCACTAAATAATCCGTTTCGGTTTTTCCGTAAACAACTAAATTGTGTGCGTTGAAATGAAAACGATATTCGTCTGGAAAATAACTTAAATTGTAAACACCAACTTGTAATCCTGTTGGAATATTATTTTTTAAATTTTCGTCTAATGCTTTATTGGCATTTGAAACAGAAGAAAATTTTTGTCTTTTTATTTTTAGATTTAAACGGGTTGCTACTTTATTAAAAATTTGTCCAGGTAGAGTTCTGTAACTAATTGCCGGAGCATAATTGACTTTTATAAAAGGCAGATATACAAAAAATAATCCAGAGCCAATACCAAAAACCATCGGTTCGCTGATGTTTAGTCCGCTGTTTTTTAGCAGATTCGACGCTACTCCATTCTCGCAATGAGCAGACTGATGATGTGTGAAAGTTAATTCCATTATTTGGTGATGCTGTTTTTTAATTCTTCAATTGAAATTTCAAATGTGTCGGCATATTTCTGTAAAACTTTATCGTTTAGTTTTGCAAAAACGCTTGGTTTAAAATGTCTTTTTACGCGCCATTTCCAAAGTCCTACGTAACTTGATAAAATAGTAAGATCCATTTTATTTACTTCCATAAAATAAACGATCGGGCTTACTTCGCCATTTAAAACTTGTTGTCTGGCTTCGGCGATACGCTCGTTTATTTCTTCAATAGAATTAGAGAGTGCAATTGTTTTGGGTTCCCAGCCTGTGCTTAGCGTTGTGGTATAATTGCCGTTTTCATCAGTTGCATATAAAAGCTCTTTTACATTGTTTTTAGTTAAGTTGCTTTTATCCTGAGGTACTTTATCTTTTTCCATTACCTAGTTATATTTTCAAGTGGAATTATTACGAAACTGAAACTGTTTTTTGAATGAACAAATTAATTTCGCATTCTAAGAGTATCTGATCTTCTACTGAACTTTGACAGCTCATTGTGCATAAAGTGTAATCGTCGCCGGCAAATTTTGAAACTAAATTTGCTTTGGTAATTATAGTCTCGCCGACTTTTGGCAGCGAATGAATTTTTACATTTTTTAAGGCACTAATAAATCCAATTACATTTACGTTCTCATTTTCTGTTCCGTCTTCGTCAAAAAAGTATTTTTTTCCAACGATTGACGAACAAGTCTGCGCCGTATTTTCAATTAAACCTGCTTCGATAAAAACAGTATTCTGAACAAAAATATTGTCTTCTTTTATCAAAAAAGTGGTTTCTACAAAGTTGGCATCAATATCCAAAATCAAATCGACCATAAGCATTGGCGCTCGGTGCGGTAAATAATTTTGTATGTCAACTCCGGTATTCAAAATCATATTATTTAGCTAAAACGGTTTTCATTTGTCCGTTTGCAATTTCTTCATTATTTAATGTCGTAACGATATTCACCAAAGTGATTCCTGCAAATTCCTGCAAAATAGTTACTTCAGATTGAATGTTGTCGTTTAATTGAGGCAGTTTTTTAATTTCAATTTCTTTAATAGAACCAATGTAACCTGTTGGTGCAGTTTCGTTTCTTAAAAAGAACTGATATCCTGTATGCAATGCCACAGATTGTGCCATATGTTCAATTAAACCAGCTTCCAGAAAAATATCTTTTTTTACGAAAATATTATCCTGCTGAATTGTTAAACCAGAAACCAAAGAAGTTTCGGTATAAGAATGCATAGCATCAACCATTACAAAAGGGAACTTTTGAGGTAATAAATTTTCGACCATTTCTTTTTCTAAAAGTGCCATTGTTTCCATTAGCAAACTGTTAAATAAGCATATGCAAAAGAAAATCTTCCGCTCTCCGGAACTGATAAAAGAATTTTATCTCCTTTTTTTAAATTTCCTGAATTCATTAATTCTTCTAAAGCCAGATAAATAGAAGCAGAACCTACATTTCCAACTCTGGAAAGGTTCATGAACCATTTGTCATCGCTCATTCCGATTCCTTTTTCGGTTAATCCTTTTTTCAGTCCTTCCACAAAAAAGTTAGAAGAAACGTGAGGAATAAAATAAGTAATATCGTCAGATTTGATGTTGTTTTTTTCCATCGCATCTCTCATGCTTTCGGCACCTTTTGACAGGATAAATTCATCTAAAAGCTTAACATCTTGTTTAATGGAGAAAACAGATTCGTTCAGCCATTGTTCCGGTGCGTAATCGCTCCATGATTTTATTTCTCCGTTTTCTAATTTATCACCTCCGGCGTACATGCAGGTTTCTAATTCGTATGCATACGAAAAAGCTTCCATCCATTCGATTTTTAAAGAAATTGGGCCTCTCGGTTTATTTTCTAATAAAAAAGCTCCGGCACCGTCAGATAACATCCAGCGCAAAAAATCTTTTTTGAAAGCGATAATTGGTTGTTCTTCCAGATTTTTTAAATTGTCGGCTTCGTGATTGTATTTTTGAGCATTCAGCCAGGTTGAAACTTTTTCAGATCCTGTGCAGATTGCATTTTTTGAATTTCCAGAACGTACGGAAAGAAAACCAAATTTAAGGGAGTTCATTCCGGCACAGCAAACTCCTGTTGAAGAGTTTAGTTCTACCGATTTATTTTTTAGCAAACCATGAACCATTGCCGCGTGTGAAGGCAGAAAAATGTCCGGAGTTGAGGTTCCGCATGAAAGTACTTCTAAATCCTGAGGCGTAAAATTTTCGTCGAACAACGGCAAAATAGCATTGCGAGTTAATTCGGCATTACTGTGTGTGCTTTTTCCTGCTTTATCAACAGCGTAATAACGGCTTGTAATTTTGTTATTGCGCAAAATAATACGTCTTGCTTTTGAGGCAGTATCGTTGATAAGTCCTAAATAAGCTTCCATTTCATCATTTGAAACAGCTTCGTTAGGCAAATATTTTGCAGCTTTTGTTATATATACTTCAAACATAATCTAAATTCTCGTCTAAACTCCTTGATAATATTGAGTTTGTCTTTTTATGGTTTTTAACTTAAAAGGGTAGGAAATAAAGTGCAATATATACACTATTGGTGAGATTAACCAAATTGCCAAGAATAAATAAACATTAAATACTTTTAGAAGCTTTTTTCGGTTTTTTTGATTTTTAAAAATCAGGTTTGACCATTTATTGAAAATTTTATTAGCCGTTTTGTCTACTGTTACTAAGTACGGACTAATTTTTACAGCTCCAATTCCTACCAATTTTGGCTGTAAATCGTCTAAATCATTCTCATTAAATGATGAAAGTATTACTTCTCCAAATTTTGGAGATTCATTAATGTCTTTTTCTGAAACTCCCGGCAATGGAAAAATGCCTAAATATTTTTTCTTAACACCAGAAAACATCCATTCTACAATTGTAATAACACTTATTAAATTTCCAACACGATCTACGAGAGCAACATTGCCTACTAATTGTGCATTGGCTTCTTTTAGTAATGTTTTAATTTTTTCCTGCGCCATAATCCACATGTTTCTTGAACCGCTGATAGTTACAACCGGCGTGTTGTTCAGAATTTTTTTGGCTTCATCACTTTTCAAAAACGAGTTTATTGGGATTGAAGGTGATAAATACCAAACCTGATAATGGAAAAGTACCAAATCAAATTTTGTGTTTAAAATTTCTTCAGGAACTGGTTTTAATGCCGTTGGAATCTGTAAAAAAGATTCTGGAAAGGCATCAAAAAAAGCATCTTTACTCCACGGAAACTGGAAGGGTTTTTCTAATTGTATTTCGTGAAAAGTCACCTTTATATTCTCTGAATTTAGAAATGGTTTTGCGATGTTTTGCGCAATGGTTTCTAACTGTCCGGATTGAGAATAATAAATAACAAGAACATTTTTCATTGAGGTTTGTTTGCTTTGGTTGCGAACAAAAATAAGTAAATTTATTTAAACGGATTTTTCTTGTTTGTTGTGAGGTTTTTGGCCCTCGGATTTTACGGATAAAACGGGTTTACGCGGATTATTTTTTGTTTAGTTACTGATAAAGAAAACCTGTGTAAACCCGTTTCATCCGTAAAACCAGTGGTCTATTTCTTCAAATCATTCCAAAAATCAAAATAATTAAACCATTGCAGCGGATATTTTTTAAGGATACTTTCTACGCTTGTTACGTATTCTTTCAGCAATCCTTTTTCGTCACGGTGTTTAACTGCGGCTTCTCTTGCGTATAAATGATAATGTAAATTTGGCTCTTTCATAACATAAACGAACACAACCGGAACTTTTAATCGTGATGCAATTAAAAATGGCCCGGCAGGGAAGTTGGCTTCTTTGCCTAAAATGTTTTCAGAAAGTGATTTTGTGCCTTCAAAATAACGGTCGCCTGTAAAACAAACCAATTCGTTATTTGCCAAAGCCGCATTGATCTCAAAGATATGAGACAAGTCTTCTTTGATAATGATGAATTTTACGGTTGGTTTTTGGGTAATGCTTTCCAGATAATTTTTAATGGCAGAATGTTCTAAATCTGTAGTGACTAAATTGATTTGAAAATCAAGATCGATATCGCCTAAAAAATGTTCTGCAATTTCAAAATTTCCAACATGTGCACTAATTAAAACACCGCCTTTTTTTTCGGCCAGGAGCTTTTTTAAAATCTCAATCCCGTCAAATTCATAGGTAAATTTGTTTCGCATTCCTGCCGAAATGGAAACCTTATCAATAATGGTCTGTCCAAAAGTGTAATAACTTTTGAAAACCATTTTTTTTGATTTAAAATAGGAATATTGAAGCCTTTCTTTAAAGTAATAAAAAATAGCGCGATTGCTTTTCTTTAAAAATAAAAAGTAATAAGAAGCGACAAAATAAAGTAAAACATAAGCAGATTTGACACCCGCTTTTTGAATCAAAAAAACGAATATTCTATAACCTAAAACAGTTCCTTTTGATTTGCCATCCCATTCACTCATTAAGCTGTTTTGGCTTTTAATTTGGTTTCGATAAGGTCATAGAAGCTTTGGAAATCAGAAATTCCAACAAAATCTGCCTCAACTAGTTTTACGCCAAAGTTTGATTCTATTGAAACTACTAAATCAACATAATCTAAACTATCTAAGCCAAGCGTATCTTTTAAATTAGCATTTGGTTCAATGTCGTCATTGTCTACTTCAAATTCATCAACTAAAAAACCATTGATTTTTGCTATAATATCTTCTTTATTCATCGTTCAATTTAAACTTTTTAACCACCAACGCCGAGTTGGTTCCTCCGAAACCGAAAGAATTGGACAAAAATATGTCAAATTTTTTGTTTAACGTAGTTTTAACTAAATTTAATTTTGAAGCATCTTCATCTGGATTGTCTAAATTGATGTTTGGTGCAATGAAATCGTTCAGCATCATTATGATAGAGTAGATAATTTCGCTTGCTCCGGCCATCCAGCATTCGTGGCCTGTCATTGATTTTGTTGAACTTACATAAGGGTTTTTCTCACCAAAAACTTCAAAAATAGCTTTGGCTTCGTTTGCATCGCCAACCGGAGTTGAGGTTGCGTGTGCATTTATATACTCAATATCTGATGCTTTTAGTTTAGCATCGTCAAGTGCTCTTTGCATTGCTGTAGCGGGACCTTCGACATTTGGAGTCGAAATATGTCCGCCGTTTGATGAAAATCCGTAACCTGAAACTTCGGCAATAATATTAGCTCCACGCGCAATTGCAGATTCGTAACTTTCAAGAATTAAAGTTGCACCTCCGCCACTCGGAATTAATCCGTCACGTCCGGCATCAAAAGGTCTTGAAGCTTTTTCAGGATCACTTTCTCTGTTAGAAAAAACACCTAAACCATCAAAACTGCTCATTGCATATTTGTTGATTTCCTGTGCTCCTCCGGTAATAATAATATCCTGAAAACCACTTTTTATTAAAAAATAAGCTAATCCAATAGAATGTGAACCACTCGCACAGGCAGCACTTACGGTTAAATTAATGCCGCGAAGTTTAAAAATCGTGGAAAGATTCATCGTTACCGTAGAATTCATCGATTTAAAAATGGCTCCTGAACCAATTAAGGCAGTATCTTTTTTCTCGCGCACGATATCTGTAGCGTCAATTATTGCTTTAGAAACGCTGTCGTTTCCGTACATAATTCCAACTTCGCGAGTGTCAAAAAAAGCATCGTCGATATTGGCATTTTTCAGTGCTTCGATAGTAGCCATATAAGCATATTCGGTTTCTTCACCAATGCTCATACGCTGTCTTCGGGTCAATAGATTTTTTAAATCAGCTTTAGGAACCATTCCGGTTAAGGCTGACTGAAAACCAAATTCTTTTCGTTCTGAATCAAACTGAATACCCGATTTTCCGTTATACAATGATTCCTTTACTTCATCTAAAGAAGTTCCGATACAAGAATAAATTCCCATTCCAGTAATTACAACTCTCTTATTCATCGTCTTTCAAAGTAATTTTTTATCCTTAAAGTGTAATTTTTAAACAAAGGCACAATTTTTTTAATCTATTTATTATGCAAACATAGTATTTTAAGAATATATTCCTCCGTTTATATTAATAATCTCGCCGGTAATATAGCTCGATTTTTTTGAAATCAAAAAGCTTACCAAATCTGCAACTTCTTCGGCTTCGCCAAAACGATTTACCGGAATCAGCTTTAATAATTCTTTTTCGTCAAGCGCACTTGTCATATCTGTTCTAATGAAACCCGGGGCAACTGCGTTTACCGTTATATTACGTTTTGCAACTTCTTGTGCCAATGCTTTTGTTGCGGCAACAATTGCACCTTTTGCAGCCGAATAATTGGTTTGTCCTGCTGTTCCTTTTACGCCCGAAACAGAAACCATATTTACAATTCGGCCGTATTTATTGCGAAGCATTTTTTGAATAAAAAACTGCGTTACATTAAAAAACCCGTTTAAACTTGTATTTACAACACCGTTCCAGTCTTCGGGAGTCATCCACATAAAAAGACCGTCTTTTGTAATTCCGGCATTGTTTACAATAGCTTCTACAATAGCTTCGGGATTTGATTCCTGCCATTGCGTTAAAACAGTTTGTACTTGTTCAAAATTGGCAACATCAAAACCTAAAATTTCTCCGGTTGCGCCTAATTTTTGTATTTCCTGAAGTGTTTCTTCGGCAGCAGTTTTGTTTGAATGATAATTGATCAGAATATGATAATTAGATTCAACGGCTAATTTTTTACAAATAGCACTTCCAATTCCTCTTGAACCGCCTGTTACTAATACACATTTCATTTATGTTGATTTTATTTTTTATAGGTCATAAATGTTATCGCTTTTTTATTGGTGTTTGTTTCACAAACGTTTTATTTATTGGCGATTTCATTTATGTAAATTTTATTTCTTTTTCTTAGTTGCTGGTTTGCTGGCTGGTTTTGCTGTTGTTTTTGTTTCAGCTTTTGGAGTTTCAGCAGCTACGCTTGTTTCCCTTTTTTCTCTTTCTGCTGCTTGCGAAAACAATTCAGCATTTTCAAACCATTGGTTTCCTAATACAGTTCCGTCTGGTCTTAAAAAACCCCATTTTCCTTCATTTTTTACTCTTGCAAGACCATCAATAAAACCTTTGTCTTGTTGTACAAACAATGCAATAACGAATCCGTTTGAAGTGATTCCGTATTGTGTTGGAATTACCAGTTTTCCACTTTCATTAATAAATCCCCAATTACTTTCTTTTACAGGAGCTAAACCATTTGTGCTAAAAACTTCTGCATCGCTGTAGGTTGGTTCAATTACAAATGTTCCTTTTAAATTGATGTAACCCCATTTTTTTCCAACTAAAACCGGAGCTAAATTTTTTGAGAATGCTTTTCCTTTATCATATATAGGCAGGATTACCCAATTTCCGTTTAAATCAATAAAACCAATCTTTCCGTTCTTTTTGGCATATGTTAAATCCTGAGTTTCAAAATCCCAGATTTTTTCGGCACCATCAACAGGAGTGAATTTTCCCCCGTTTACAAGTCCGAAGGTTTTGTCTTTTCTTGCCCAGGTTGTGCCTTTAAAATAGTTTCCAATTTCTGCGTAAGCCGGTTCAACTAATTCTTTTCCGGAAGTATTTATAATTCCCCAGTTTTTATTTAGTTCTACTCTTGCATAGCCATTTTCAAAAGGTTTGATCTGATCGTATTTTGGTTCTAAAACCACGGCAAGTTTTGAATTGATTAATCCAACTTTGTTTCCTTGTCTTATAAAAGCAACGCCGTTATTAAAATCGAATATTTTTTCGGTAGCAGGTGCTTTTAAAATTTCGCCTTTTGTATTAATATAAACCCAGTCCTTATCTTTTTGTACAACTGCAATTCCGCTGTTAAAATCTTTAGCATTATTAAAAGACGCCGGAATTACCCAGCTTCCTTTGGTATCAATAAAACCCCATTTTCCGTTATCTTCTACGGCTGCTAAACCTTCAGAAAAACTTTTGGCAGATTTATATTGAGGTTCAATTTTAAAGGATCCGTCTTTGGAAATATATCCAATTTTTGAATTCTTTTTAACTAATGCCAGTTCTTGACTATTAACAAATTGAATAAAACTTAGCAACAAAAAAATAAGTGTTTTTTTCATGATTTTTAAGATTCAATATTAATAATATAAAAATTCTTTTTTTTATTCCTGAAAGAGTTCAGCATTCTGAAACCATTCGATTAAAAGCTTCCCATCTGGTTTAAGAAATCCCCATTTACCGTTACGTTTTACTCTTGCTAATCCGCCAATAAATCCTTTTTCTTCACGCATATAGCTTCCAAATGCTGCTGAAATTTCATAATCTGCCGGAATAACTACTATTCCGCTTTCATTAATAAATCCCCAGCCGTATCCTTTGTTTACAGCAGCAAGTCCGTTTTCGCTAAAAGGTTCTGCATCATTGTACATTGGTTGTACCACACATATTCCTTCTAAATTGGTATAACCCCATTTTTCCCGAATGCGAACAGGCGCTAGATTATTAGAGAATGGTTTTGTTTTGTCAAATAGAGGTTTAAGAACCCATTGTCCTTCAAAATTTACAAATCCCCATTTTGCTCCTTTTTTCGCAGCAATTAAATCTTGCGTTCCAAAAGCGCCAAATTCACTTACATCGTCTATTTTAATAAACTGTCCGTTATGAACCAGTCCATAATCTTTTCCTTTTTTTGCCCAGGTTGTGTTGTTGTAATAATCACCAACTTCGTCATAAATGGCTTCAACAACCTCTTTTCCAGATGGGTCAACAATTCCCCATTTATCATTTACAGCAGCTTTTGCATAACCATTATAAAAAGCTCTGATCACATCATATTTTGGAGCCAGAACAATTTCAAATTTATTATTGATGATCCCAACTTTATCTGCTTGTCTAAAAAAAGCTGCTCCGTAATGAAAATCAAATAATTTATCAGATTCCGGATTACCTTTTAATATTTCGCCTTGTTTGTTGATGTAATACCAAACGGCTTTTTTTTCAATAGCAGCAATCCCGCTGTTGAAATCTCTGGCATTATCAAATGTTGGAGGAATTACAAAAGTTCCTTTTCTGTCCACATATCCCCATTTTCCATTTTGTTTAACAGCTGCTAATCCATCAGAAAAATCTCTTGCGCTGTCAAATTTTGGTTCAACGGCAAAAGTTCCTTCTTTTGTAATAAGACCAAATTTACCGTCTTTTTTAACTAAAGCAAGTTCTTGAGCATTAACTAATTGAAAAGCTATTAGAAATAAAAAAAATATTTTTTTCATGTTTTTTAAAATATGATTCCTGTCCAATTAATTGTTAATCAAATAATCTTTTACATTTTGAACAAATGGATACATTACCTGATCTTCCTTAAATGTTGGAATTATATTTCTAACATCATCGTACCATTTTTTGGTAACCGATGAAATTTTATCTTTTTGTCCTAAATAATCAATTGCCTGAACGATAGTAATCATTTCGATTGCCAATACTTCAAAAGCATTTTCGATTACTTTTGAGGTAATTACCGCAGCGTTTGTTCCCATACTTACAATGTCCTGATTGTCATTGTTGTTTGGAATACTGTGAACGTACATTGGGTTCGAAAGCATTTGACTTTCGGCAGTTGTTGAGGTTGCTGTAAACTGAACTCCCTGCATTCCGAAATTAAATCCTAATGTTCCTAAGTTCACAAACGGAGGCAGTAATTCGTTGATTTTTGAATTCAATAAATAATTCAGCTGACGTTCTGCAAGCATCGTTAATTTTGTAATAACGATTTTCAGTTTATCCATTTCCAGCGAAATATAATCTCCGTGGAAATTTCCTCCGTGATAAACGTGTTGGTTTTTTACATCGATAATTGGGTTGTCATTTGCCGAGTTAAATTCGTCTTCCAGAATAGAGGCTACATTATTAATCGTTTCTAAAATCGGTCCCAAAATTTGAGGAACACATCTTAATGAATAATATTCCTGAACTTTTTCTTTGAAGATTTCTTCGGTATTTTCTCCAGAATATAAATGATCTTCTCTTTTACGGATTAATGTACTGTCTGAAAGATTCTGACGCATTTTTGCAGCAATTTCCTGCTGTCCTTTATGACGTTTTGTTTGGTTTAATTCTGCAGAAAAATGATCATCATAAGCCTGAACCAATTCGTTTATGGCACAAGAAGATTTTAATGACCAGTCTAATAATTTTTTAGCGTGATATACATTTACAACTCCAATTCCTGTCATTACAGAAGTTCCGTTGATTAATGCCAGACCTTCTCTAATTTCTACCTGAATTGGTTTTAAACCTTCAATTTCAAAAACTTCAGGAGTTGGTCTTCTTTCGCCTTTATAAAAAACTTCACCTTCGCCTATTAAAACTAAAGCTAAATGTGATAATTGTACTAAGTCACCGCTGGCACCAACACCGCCGTGTTCAAAGATTAAAGGCGTAATATCTCTGTTAATAAGTTCAGACATTAAATGAATTACTGACGGATGTACGCCTGAATTCCCTAATGAAAGCGTATTTAATCGAGCCAAAATAGCTGCTTTTGCACAAGCTGCATTTAATGGTTTTCCTGTTCCCGAAGAGTGGCTGCGGATTAAATTATATTGAAGCTGAATTTGATCAGACTCTTTAATTCTGTATTGCGCCATTGGGCCAAAGCCTGTGTTTACGCCGTAAATTACTTTATTTCCAGAGAATTCTTTTAAGAAATTGAAGCTTTCATTTACTCGGTTTAGAACTACATCGCTAATTGTAACTTTTTGATTCCCAAAGATTATGGCTTCAAACTCTGCTAAACTTAAATATTCATTAATTGTATTCATTAAATCGTTTTTGGTTGTGCTAATTTAATTTTATTTATCAAAATAAATGTAGTTATTTTGATGATGGCAAATGTAGGTTAATAATTGATAATATTTTTATTATGACAAAGGAGTTTGTAGATGTTTTAGTAATAGGCGCCGGACCATCTGGATGCGTATCGGCATCGTATCTTCATAAAAACAATGTTAAGGTGAAAGTTGTTGAGAAACAGAAGTTTCCAAGACTTGTTGTGGGCGAAAGCTTAATTCCGAGAGTAATGGATCATTTTGCTGAGGCAGAATTGTTTGATGCTCTTAATTCGATGAACTTTGAAAAGAAATTGGGAGCCCGTTTTATTAGGGGTGAAGAGATTTGTGTTTTTGATTTCAGCAAGAAATTTGGAGAAGGCTGGGATTGGACATGGCAGATTCCGAGAGCTGATTTTGATAACACAATGGCGCAGGAAGTGGTTCGTAAAGGTGTTGACCTGGAATTTGAAACAGAAGTTTTAGAGGTTTCTTTTGAAGGAAAAAATTCAAAAACAATTGTAAAAGATAAAGACGGAAATTTAAAAGAAATCCATGCTAAATTTATCGTAGATTCCAGCGGATACGGTCGTGTTTTGCCAAGACTTTTAGATTTAGATACTCCGTCGAAATTAGACCCGCATTCTTCGATTTTTACACACGTAAAAGATATTAACAGACCGGAAGGTGAGGAAGGAACGCAGATTTCATTTGATATTTTAGAAACTGAAGTTTGGCTTTGGGTGATTCCGTTTTCTAACGGAAACACGAGTTTAGGTGTTGTTGGCCCAACAGATTTTATTAATTCACTTTCTGAAAATAAAGATAATGCGGAGGCTTTGAAAAACGCTATTCAGCTATCAGATTATTACATTAAGAGATTTAAAGGCACAGAATTTTTATTTGAACCTGTAAAGCTGGAAAATTATTCGAGAGCCGTAAAAAGAATGTACGGCGATGGTTTTGCTTTAACAGGAAACAGTTCTGAATTTCTTGATCCGGTTTTTTCGTCTGGAGTAGCTTTTGCAACGGAGTCTGGAATGCTGGCGGCAAAATTATATTTAAAAGAATCGCAGGGAATTCCTGTTGACTGGGAAGTTGAATTTACACAATATATGAAACGTGGAATTTCAGTATTTACAACATATGTGAAGGAATGGTATACCGGAAACCTTCAGACTTTGTTTTTCCATCAGCCGGAAAATCCTGAAGTAAAGGAAAAAATTTGTGCTGTATTAGCAGGATATGTTTGGAACGAAGAGAATTCGTTTGTCAAGAAACATGATCACGTAATAGCCAATATGGCGTATTTACTAAATATGCAAAAAGAACAAAGCCCTGAATAATCAGGGCTTTTTTTTATTCGAAAACAATTCATTCCGTAGGAATGTTTGCTTGGTAGAATTAAAATTCAAATTGCGGTTATCGTTCCGTAGGAACGTTTGATTGTTGTAACAGATGTCCCTACAGGACAAAATGCCAAACAAAACTATTTTTTTCTACCAACGAGATATTCCTACGGAATATTAAATGTTTTTATTTAAATGCTTTTTTCAATAAAAGCTTAGATAACGATTTTGCAGTTTTGGCGAATCCTTCTCCAATTCTTGTTTCATTACTAAAATTACTTCCCCATTGATCTCCGGGAGCTTCTTCGCTTGTAATCTCTAATAAAACATTTGATTTGTTCGCTGTTTCAACAAATTTAAGATTTGTAGTAACTTTTGCAGGTTGTTTCATAATTCCTGCATCCCAGCCCGGATAAATCCATACGGTTTGTACAATTAAAGTATAAGGAGTATTTAATCCTTCCTGAAAATTTACATCTTTTCCGGCTTTAGATAATACGATGTTTCCTATTTCTAAAAATTTTGGAGTCCAGATTTGATCTTTTGCAACAACCCATCTTTTTTCCCAAAGATTTCCGTTTCCTTTTGCTTTTTCGTCTAAATCGGCTTTGTGTTCTTTAATGTATTGTGCTTCAGATTTTTTTTCTTTCATCATAGTGAAGCTGCTATAATCAAATATGGTATTGATTTCTTTTTGATCTTTTAAGAAATCAAAGTTTCCTTTTACTACTTCCATGTCCTGAGCAAAAGCGGTTCCGGAAATAATAAATAAAGCAAAAATTAATTTTTTCATTTTTTATTTATTTTGGTTAATTACTGGGCTAAAAGTAATTAAAATGTTTATACAAACATTTTTCTTGTTAAAATAAAAGTTATGTTAATCTCATACACTGTCAATTTGGCAAACAAAATAACATTATAATCATTGCTAAGAATTCTATTGAAAACTAATTTCATAGAGATTACCAAACTGTTGATTTATATAGTTTTTTTTTAACTTTAAAGTGGTATAATTGTTGATTATGTATTAAAAATCAACTTTAAAATTGTTTTTTTGATTAGAAAGAAGTATTTTTGCCGAGATTATTAAATCATAATTATGTCTCATAAAGCAACTGTCACATCTTTTTTGCAGGAACTTAAGCAAATAATAAAGACATGGGATATATTTTTTGTAGATAAAGCTAAAAATAGTATACAAGATTTAGCAGATATCGGCATCACAGCCAACTCAAGAAAAGAAATAATTGCTCAACTTGAAGTTGAGGATTATAGTGAAGGACCTCTACCCGAAACACAATTTAATGGAAAAGAATTGTGGATTTTCGGAAAAATAATAAAAACTCAAGACGTTTACATTAAGCTTACTTTGTCCAAAAGTACCAATAATGCGATCTGTATTTCATTTCATAAAGCAGATCATCCTATAAAATTTCCGTATAAAATCAAATAGAAGAATTATGAAAAGTCCAATTACAGGTAAAGAAATGACCTTACAAACCAATAAAAGCAGTGTGGTTTTCCGTAAAGAAGAGTTTGAATATTTTCATTTGAGTTATTATTGTGAAGATAGTCAAGAATCATTTACCACAACAGAAATAGACGAGTTAAATTTGAATCAAGTTTATAATCAGTATAGAGATAAACATAATATTCTTTTTGCAGATGAAATTCTAAGTATTAGAGAGAAATATGGGTTATCTGCAAATAAAATGTCTCAAATATTGGGATTTGGAGCAAATAGCTATAGAAATTATGAAAAAGGAGAGGTTCCAAGTATGGCAAATGCTAATCTAATTCAAACTATTTCTAATAGCTCTATGGTTTTTAAAGATCTAGTTTTAAGAAGTACAGATTTAGAAGATTTTGAAAAAAGTAAAATATTAGTAAAAATAGACGCTGCTATAGAATTAGAATCAGAAACAAATGATGAAAACAAGTTCGTCAGCATACTTTTTGAAAATATGCTTCCGGATGTTTTTTCAGGGTACAGAAAACCAAATATTCAAAAGTTGTCGGAAATGGTTGTTTATTTTACAGAAAAACTTTTACCAACTGTAACTATGATGAACAAATTATTATTCTATGCAGACTTTTTAAATTATAAAAAATCTGGATACTCAATAAGTGGAACTAGGTATATGGCTCATAATTACGGTCCTGTTCCTGTGAGATTTAATGGAATATTTGACTATATGACAAATAAGAAAATTGTTGATTTGCAAACTGAATTTTATGGTGACTATACTGGAGAGAAATTTATTTCTTCCCCTATTAAAAACTTTAATTCTGAGTTATTTAATGAAATTGAATTAGAGTCATTGGAAGAAGTCAAGGTGAAGTTTAAAAATTGTAATGCAAGTCAAATTAAAGACATTAGTCATAAAGAGAAAGCATGGATTGAAAATGAAAAAGGGAAAAATAAAATTAATTACAATTATGGATTTGATTTAATTCATATCTAAATTATAGATTAGATATTTAGAAAGATTTTAAAAAGAGGCTTTAATATTTCAGGCATAAAAAAGGGATCCCATACAGGATCCCTTTTCACTTCAAAATTACTTATTAAAAAATTACCAGAATTTAACGTACAATGCTACGATAATCAGTAATGTAATTACAATTAAAACTGTTGTTTGTGGTTTTACTTTAAACATTTCAGAGTCTATTTCAAACGCTTTTGGATTTACTTTTGGTCCAGCAAAACTGATTCCAATCATAGCTAACATTGTAAAGAAGAATGATAATCCCATACAAATGTGGAAAGGAATTTCGAATGCACCTTTTCCATTAGGATAAGCCGTATATAATAAAGTTTCGTTTCCAAATAATGCCGGAGCATATTCGTTGAATAAAACCGATAAAACAAATCCTAAAATTACACCAACGATAGCTGCAGTTCCTGTAGTTCTTTTCCAGAACATACCAAGGAAGAACATTGCGAAAACTCCAGGGCTGATAAATCCGGTATATTTTTGAATGTATGTAAATCCACCAACACCGCCAATTCCTAAAAGGTCATTCCATGTAAATAAAACAGCCAAAAGCATGGCAGCGAAAACAGCAATTCTACCAATGTTTACCTGTTGTTTTTCACCTGCATTTTTTTGAATGTATTTTTTATGTACGTCTAACGTATAGATTGTTGAGATACTGTTTACTTTTCCTGCTAATGATGCTACGATTGCAGCCGTTAAAGCAGCAACAGAAAGTCCTTTTAATCCAGTTGGTAAGAAAGTCAATACAGCAGAATAAGCACCATCTTTTCCTCCAACTAATTGAGGTAAATGTCCGTTTTGGTATAAAACATAAGCAGCAATACCAGGAAGCATTACGATTAATGGCATTAATAATTTTAGCATACCAGCAAATAAAATTCCTGTACGGGCAGTTTGTAAATCTGCACCAAGAGCTCTTTGCGTAATGTATTGATTACATCCCCAGTAGTTTAAGTTGATAATCCAGATACCGGCAAGGTAAGACATCAAACCAGGGAAAGTCAGATATTTATCGATTTCAAGCTGTGATGAAGTTGCAGTTGGTTTTGGAATAATCATTTTAAAGTGCTCAGGAGCTTCTGTCATTAATACTTTGAAACCTTCAATTGCACTGCTGCTTATTCCTAGCTTTTCTCCAACAGTTACTAAAGCGATATAAGAAGTTACCAATCCACCAATAATTAATACAGCAACCTGAATAACGTCTGTATAAGCTACAACCTTCATTCCTCCAAGAGAAATAAACAGGGCAAAAACCGCTAAACCAATCATAATAACGTGAAGATATTCTCCTCCCGCAAGACCGTTAATAGCAACTGCACCTAAATATAGAATAGAAGTTAAGTTTACAAATACATATAAAAACAACCAGAAAACAGCCATAATCAACGCAGTCGATTCGTTATAACGTGTTTTTAAGAATTGAGGCATAGTATATATCTTATTTTTAAGATACACCGGAATGAACCAAACGGCTACAATAATTAAGGCAACAGCAGCAAGCCATTCATAAGCAGCAACGGCGATTCCTAAAAAGAAACCTTCACCACTCATCCCGATGAATTGTTCTGCGGAAATGTTTGATGCTATTAATGATGCTCCGATTGCCCACCAGGTTAAATTTCCTTCGGCAAGAAAATAAGCTTTAGCATCGTGCTCATCTTGTTTACGTTTGCGATAAACAGTGTAACCGTAGACAGATACTACGATAAAATAAATAATAAAAACCGCATAATCTGCGAGAGTGAGGTTCTGGTTCATTGTTAATAGTATTTTAGATAATTAGTATAGGTAATTGTTTAAGTTAAAAACTGAAATTAATATTTATGTGGTTTAATGTGTTTAAAAATGAAATATGTGTTTTTATTCTGTTATTTTTTTATTAAAACAAGAACGAAAGCCAAATTTAAAATAAAAACTTAAAAAACAATCATTTTAAATGTGTTATTTACATTTATAAACAAATAATTCTGTTAAATTTTCAAATTCCAAGCTTTCAGCGTAAAATTTTAGTTAATTTTTACTGCATTTTTATAATGCACTTCAGCTTGTTGTCTTAAAATTTCGGCACTTTTCTCCGGAGTAATATCTCTTTGCGATTCTCCCATCATTTCGTAACCCACCATGAATTTTTTTACAGTTGCAGAACGAAGCAATGGCGGATAAAAATGCATGTGGAAATGCCATTCCGGATGATCAAAACCATCTGTTGGTGCTTGGTGAATTCCAGACGAATATGGAAATGAAGTGTTGAATAAATTATCGTATTTGATCGTTAATTGCTTTAAAATTTTGGCGTAAGCCGAAACCTCTTCAGCCGTAAAATCAGTGATTTTGCTGATGGCTCTTTTGCTTACAATCATAGTTTCGTAAGGCCAGATTGCCCAAAACGGAACTAATGCCACAAAATGTTCGTTTTCGATAACGATACGGCTTCCTACTTTTAATTCGGCTTGAACGTAGTCTTCTAATAAAGTTCTGTGGTTTTTATCAAAATACGATTTTAAGCTGTTATGTGTTTTTTCAACCTGAGTTGGCAATGAAGACTGAGCCCAGATTTGTCCGTGCGGGTGCGGGTTACTGCAGCCCATAACACTTCCTTTATTTTCAAAAATCTGAACGTGGTTGATGTATTTTATATTTCCTAAATCTGTATATTCTTTCTGCCAGGTTTTTACAATATTTTCAATGTCTGAAACTTCCATTTCCGGAAGCGTAAGATCGTGTCTTGGAGAAAAACAAACCACTCTCGAAATTCCCTGTTCTGGTTTTGCCTTAAAAAATGTGTGCTTAATATCTTCTTCAAAAATAATTTCATCCTGTTTTAAAGCAGCAAAATCATTGTCGAAAACAAAGCTGTTTTTGTATGCAGGATTACTTACTCCGTTTGCACGAACATTTCCCGGACATAAATAGCACTCGGGATCGTGTTTAGGAAGTGATTCTGTCGAAATGGTTTCATTTTGTCCCTGCCACGGACGTTTTGCACGATGAGGTGAAACCAAAACCCATTCATTAATTAAGGGATTAAAACGTCTGTGGGGATCTTCGTTAATGTCAAAATTTTTCATTGTGTTGTGTCGGTATTAAAGTAATGTTGTTCCGTTTGAGATTTTTACATCATAAAATTTTAATTCAATCCCAAATGTATCTAAATAAAGATTTGAAAACTTACTTTTTACCTGATTTTCATGTCCTTTTTTTATTAAATTTATAGTACAGCCTCCAAAACCGCCTCCCATAACGCGAGAACCAATAATGGCATCATCTGCTTTTGCAGTGTCTACAAGCATGTCTAACTCAGCGCAGCTTACTTCATATTCCTGGGATAAACCATAATGCGTTTCAAAAAGCAATTGTCCTAAAAGTTCAATATCTCCATTGTCCAGCGCTTCGCAGGCTTTTATAACCCGGTTGATTTCTTTTACAACAAAATGAACCCTTTTAAAAACAGTTTCGCTCATTTTATCCTGAATACTTAAAAGCTGTTCTTCAGAACAATCTCTGAAACTTTTTACTTCAGGAAAATTACTTTTAATTATTGCTAAACCTTGTTCACACTCAATTCTACGCGTGTTATACTCCGATGTAAAAAGAGAATGTTTTACATTACTATCCATTAAAATCAATGAATAATCTTTAAAGTCAGCATTGTGATATTCAAAATCCAGCGTGTTGCAATCTAATTTTATAACCTTATTTTCAAGACCGTGAACGCTCGAAAACTGATCCATAATTCCGCAGTTAATTCCAACCCAGTGTTCTGCCTTTTGTCCTAATAATGCTATATCAACTTTTTCAATTTTTAAATCAAAAAGCTGTTTGATTCCAAATAAAGTTCCACATTCTAAAGCCGCAGAAGAAGACAATCCGGAACCAACCGGAATATTACTGCTAAAAACACAGTTGAAACCTTCAAACGAATATCCGTTATCCTGCAATTGTTTTATAACACCGCGAATATAATTTGTCCAGACAACATCGCTCAGTTTTACTTCCTGAGTTAAATCAATTTCAAATTCTTCATTTAAATCAATTGCGATTACTTTCGATTTCTTTGAATTGTTTTTTTCAAATGCAAAACAAATCACTTTATCAATTGCAGCCGGTAAAACAAAACCGTCATTGTAATCAATATGTTCTCCAATAATATTAATTCTTCCCGGAGAAAGCACCACTTTTTCTGGCTTCGAGCCAAATGATTTCTCAAAAAAAGCAGTCGTATTTTGTATTAAAATATCATTCATTATAGTGTAATTGGTTCGTTGTTTTTTAGTTTATATTTTCAAATTTATAAACGGTTTTCTGATTATATTCTTCGCCTTTTTTCAAAACAGAATTTGGAAAATGTGCGTGGTTTGGAGCGTCTGGAAAATTTTGAGTTTCAAAACAAATGCCGCTTGTTTTATGGTAAATCACATCATTTTTTCCTTTTAAAATATCAAAACAGTTTCCGCCCACATATATATGTACACTTGGCTGATTTGTGTAAACACTCATTTTTAAATTATTTTTTGAGCTCGATAAAACCGCCACCGCATTTTTTGTTGGTTCAATTACAAAAGAATTATCGATTGAAGCCGGACAACTTTTCGCAGCTCTAAAATCAAATTCATGATTTGTAAGATCTATAAATTTTCCGGTTGGAATATTTTCGTGATTCGTCTCTACTATTTTTTCAGCATCAATAAAAACGGTCTGATTCAAAACACTTCCTTCGTGTCCGTCCAGATTAAAATAACTGTGATGCGTTAAATTTATAATCGTATCTTCTGTTGAAACTGCTTTATAATATAATTTCAGTTCATTTTCTTCTGTCAAAGTATAGGTCAAATCAACATGTAATTCTCCAGGATAATTTTCCTCTAAATCTTTACTTATAAGACTAAAAGTTATTGAAGGATTTTCGCCCAAAGTTTGATTGGTAACGTTCCACACTTTTCTTCCAAAACCATTATTTCCGCCGTGAAGGGAATTTCCGTTATTGTTTTTGGCCAACTCATATGTTTTTCCATTCAATGAAAAAGTTCCTTTATTAATTCTTCCCGCATAACGTCCAACCGTTGTTCCAAAATAAGGAGCACTTGGCAGCAAATAAGATTCCAAATAAGAAGAGACAGAATCAAAACCTAAAACCACATCAACAAGGTTTCCGTTTGAAACAGGAACTTGTAAAGACGTTACGGTCGCTCCATAATTTGTAATCTCGACTTTCATACCATTTTTATTCGATAATTCTAAAGAAAGAATTTCGTTATTATCTGGGGTGAAACCAAAGGATTTAGAATTATAAGTTTCCTTTAAATGCGATTTATGTTTTATTTCCATGTAAATTTTGCCAAAAGTGAAATTCAAAAATAGAAACATTTCTTTACTTTTGCATACCAGTACCTACCAGTTTTTGTATATTGCACAAAATTTCTCTTTTCCTATGAATATAATTTCGATTCAAAATAACATTGGTCTGCCAAAATATAAGCAGATAATTCTTTCAATAGAAAAAGCAATTGAAGAAGAAAAATTAGTAAAAGGCGACAGGCTTCCGTCAGTAAATAAAGTCTGTCTGGCGTTTTCATTATCGCGCGATACCGTTTTGCTGGGCTATGAAGAACTCAAAAAAAGAGGAATTATTTATGCCATTCCCGGAAAAGGATATTACGTTAAAAGCGTTGAAATCACTATAAAACAAAAGATTTTTTTACTTTTTGATGAGCTTAATATTTTTAAGGAAGATATTTATAACTCGTTTTTAAACAACATTGGAAAAAATGTTCAGGTGGATATTTTCTTTCACCATTTCAACAGCCAGGTTTTTCAAAAGCTGATAAACGACAGCAACGGCAATTATACCAAATACATTTTGATGCCCACAAATTTAAAAGATATTGTTGCTTCGATAAAAACCCTACCAGTAGGTGACGTAATTATACTGGATCAGACTAATCCTGATTTGAAAATATATCCGGCCATTTATCAAAATCACCAAAAAGATATTTTTGAAGGATTGCAAAGAGGTAAAGAGCGATTACGCAAATACAAAAAACTGATTTTGATTTTTCCTGGTTTTCGCGAACCGCTGGGAATGAAATTGGGTTTTGAAGATTTTTGTGCCGAATATAATTTTGAATCGGAAGTTATTGCTGAATTTACCAACAGAGAAATTTCCGAAGGAGATTTATACATAATTCCGAATGATCGTGATTTAGTTCGTGTAATCGAAAACGCCAGAGATAAAAATTTAAAACTCGGAGCTGATTTTGGAATTATATCTTATAATGAAACACCTTTGAAAAAAATTGCAGCCAACGGAATCACCACTATTTCGACACATTTTGAAGCCATGGGAAAAATCCTCGCCGAAATGGTTCTTAAAGGAAAGAAGGAACAAATAGAAAACAAATCATCGTTAATTATGCGAAATTCTTTGTAATGAATTGATAAAGAATTTTAGCAAAATGATTGTTTATATCACAGTAAAAGAGCTTTTTGTTTGAAAAATCTAATAGTAAATTAATAAAAAACAATTTCTTGTTTTTGAAGATATATTTTGCTTACATTTGCAAATGTGAATTTTACACTTATTAATTTGTTTTAGGGGTTAGTGTTCATAATAACCGCTAAAAACAAGGTTAAAAAGATATAAATAATTTTGTTTATTTTTTTAATAGTAGTTTTATTGAAGAAAAAACCCTGAAAATTGTGGATTTCAGGGTTTTGTTTTTTTATAGTAAATAGCCACAGATTAAAAAGATTCACACAGATTAAAAAAATCATTTTAATCCTTTTAATCTGTGGCTAAACTTAAAACGTATAATCTGCGGTATCTGCAAAATCTGCGTGAAAAACTTTATTCAGTTTTCCAGAAAAAAATTAAGATTAGTCCAAATCCGTAAAATCCGTGGGCTAAACTTTTCTTATAAATTCAGTACAAAATCATTAAGTAATTTCTCTTCATACTTCTCTTTATTAAAAGTATACAGATAAGATCCTTTTCTGGATGACTGCATATCTTTTTCTTCCAATTTATTCAGGATTTCAAGAGAATTTATTTTACTGATAAAGTTTCTCTTATCTAATTCTTTGCTTAAAATCGCTTCGTACAATTCTAATAGCTGACGCATAGTAAACTTTTCCGGCAGCAATTCAAATCCAATTGGTTTTATCGAAGTTTTATAACGAAGTCTTTTTATCGCATTTTGAACCATGTCATTGTGGTCAAAAATTAAATGCGGTGCCTCGTTTATAGGAAACCATTCAGCATGATAATTTTTAATTAATTCTTCGTTGTGGTTTTCGATATTAATCAAAGCAAAATACGAAACCGAAATTGTTCTTTCGACAGGGTCACGATCAATCTCACTGTAAGCATATAACTGCTCCATATAAATATCGTTAAGACCTGTATATGTATTTAAAATTCGGATAGCCGCATCGTCTAAAACTTCATCACGTTTTAAAAACCCCCCAATTAAAGACCATTTTCCCTTTTCAGGTTCAAAGTCCCTTTGAATTAAAAGTATTTTTAAACCGTCACTGTCGAATCCAAAAATAATACAATCTACCGCTAGTAAAACCTTATCGGCAGAGCTATAACTGTTTAGCATATTCAATATTTTATTGGTAAAGATATAAACTTCCTCAATTGTTTCATAATTTATTAATGTAGATTTTACACTTACAATAATAACACTTCAAAAATAGAGTTAAAAAAATCACTTTTTGAACAAAAATAACATTCATTTTTCTTTTTTAAGATTTTTTTAATTCAAAAACAGGATAATACAGGACAGTTTTTTGAAAAAAAGTTAAAACCACCAATTGTTTAAATAGGTTTTTATTTACAAAAATAGCAATTAAATTGTGTTTAAATAATTAAAAAACAACTCATTTATATCTTTTTTTAATAAGGCGTTTTTTTGATTAAAAAGTGGCTTTTTGACTAAAAGTGTACTTTTTACACAATTAACGCATCAAAAACGTTTCTTTTTTTGAAATAAATAGCAATTTTTTAAATGTTATAAATACACTTAAATTACGATATATGTTTTTTTTCAGATGTTTTTTTGTCATATTAATTTGTTTTTGCGCATTTTTTTTATTTAAATTTACAAATGTAAGATTAACACTTATTAACTAACCACAAAACCAACCTTAAACAAACCAGTATGATAACAAACCAACAATTAATTTTTTACTGCAATTTTTTATTGCCAAAAAAAGACTGGATTTTAGCAATTTGCATGCTAATTTTTTCTGTTAATCAAATGTCGGCTCAAGGCAAAACGATTAGCGGAGTTGTTACTTCGGCACAAGACAATCTGCCTTTGCCGGGCGTAAACATCATGATAAAAGGAACCAAAACAGTTGTCACAACTGGATTTGACGGAGAGTATACGATTAAAGCATCTTCTACAGATGTTTTAGTTTATTCATTTATAGGATTTCAAATTCGTGAAATCCCGGTAGCAAATCAATTAAAAATAGACGTAGCCTTAAGCGAAGACACAAACAAATTAAATGAAGTTGTGGTTATTGGTTACGGAACACAAAAGAAATCAGACTTAACAGGTTCTGTAAGTGTTGTAAACTTAGAGTCGGCAAAAAAAACAGTTACTTATGATGCGGCAAAAATGCTTCAGGGACAAGTTCCGGGCGTAACCGTACAATCATCAGGAGAGCCGGGAGGTTTTGTCAATATCAAAATTAGAGGGATAACTTCCTTTACCAATAATAATCCGCTTTTTGTAATTGACGGAATTATGGTAGATGCTCCGTATGATTTTGCTCCGGGAGAAATAGAATCTATGCAGGTTTTAAAAGATGCCTCTTCGGCAGCAATTTATGGTGTTCGTGGTGCAAATGGAGTCGTAATTATTACCACAAAAAAAGGGAAAGCAGGCCGAATGGACGTGAAATTCAAATCGATCGTAGGACTTCAGAATGTAGCTAAAAAATGGGATGTTACAGATCGTGAAGGTTACCAAAAAATTACCAGTGAAGCCGAAAGAAACAGAGATATTAGAGCGGGTGTTCCGGTAAGTATTGCACCGGGAAATGATCCAAACAGCCCTTCTTATATCACAAATGTAAACACAGACTGGCAAAAAGAAGCTTTACAAACGGGAGTTATACAAAATCAGGCGCTTACACTTAATGGAGGTGCAGAAAACATAGCCTATAGTTTTAATGTTGATTATTTTAAAAATACCAGTTATGTTAAAACCCCTCAGGATTATGAGAGATTGTCTACTAATTTGAATTTGAACGGAAAAAAAGGAAAATTCAAGTATGGTGTAAAAATAGGCTACACACAATCTGATAAAGAAATTTTTAATGAATACAATGCAGGACAAACGGTTATCAGTGACATATTAGGAGCAGTTCCAACAATGCCGGTTTATGATTCTAACCGATTGGGCGGATACGGCGGTACGGATAATTTAACACAAAGAGCGATTTCGATGAATCCAATTGGATATAATAATCTAATTGAGAATAATGGAAAAAGAAACCGTTTCCTTGGTGATGTATGGGGAGAAATTGAAATCGTAAAAGGATTAAAATATAAACTCGATGTAAGTTACGACAGAACCGACTGGCAAAACAGAAAATTTATTCCGCCAAGTGATTTAGGATGGTATTATATCACCACAAATGACGAAGCTTCCTTAGATATTTCTAACGGAAATGAATTAAGAACGTTCCTGAATAATTTACTGACTTATGAAGTTACGCTTGGAAAACATAAACTAGACGCTCTTGCCGGATGGATTCAGGAAAGAAGAGAAAATTACAATCACTGGTCAAGAGGCGTAGGTTTTAAACCGGGCGAAATAAGCATGATGCAGTACGCAGATTCCAGAGATGCAGGTGAGTACAAGTTTACGATAACGGGAATTTCATATATCAGCAGATTAAATTATTCTTATGATGACAGATATTTGCTTCAGGCTAATTTTAGACAAGATAAAACTTCTCTATTTAGTGAGATCAATAATTCGGCAAACTTCTACTCTTTTTCTGGAGGATGGAAAATCAGCAACGAAAAATTCATAACCTTACCAAAATGGATCAGCAATATTAAACTTCGCGGTGGTTATGGTACATTGGGAAATAATACAATTCCGCAATACTTTTTTGCTTCAACAGTAAACAGTTTCGCCGGATACGATTTCAACAACGAACTGGCACCGGGTACAACCGTAGTAAGTTCTCTTGACCCAAATGTAAAATGGGAAAAAACAAGCAGTAACAACATTGCTTTAGAACTTGGTTTTTTTAATAACGACTTACAATTTACAGCAGAATATTTTTCTAAAAAAGTAACAGATATCTTAGTTACGGTGCCGCTGCCGTTTTCTACAGGAGCTTTTCCGGCAAGTATTTTTACTAATGCAGGAGACATGAAAAATCATGGTTTAGAATTTACAGCATCATATAGTAATCATCATCATAAATTTAAATATGATATCTCAGCCAATTTTGGAACACTGAAAAATGAAGTTACCAAAATTGGAGTGAATTCAAATCCGCTTTACGGAGCAGTTTCTAAAACAGAAGTTGGAAGATCTGTGGGTGAACTTTTTGCATGGGAAGCGATTGGTATTTTCCAAAATGCGGCTGAGGTTGCGGCTTCTCCAACACAAACCGGAGCGGCTCCCGGAGATATTAAATTTAAAGATGTAAACGGCGACGGCGCCATTACAGATGCCGACAGAACTTTTCAGGGTGTAACAATTCCTAAATATGGTTTCGGAGTGAATTTTAGTGCTTCTTATGCCAATTTTGATTTCTCCATGTTCTGGCAGGGCAGCGGCGGAAATAAAATTTTCAATGCCATGTACCGTAATTTGATGATTGGACAATATACAAACCATCACACAGACGAATTAAATTATTGGACGCCATCCAATACAAATACCAACGTTCCGGCTCCGGTTATTGGTGATCCAAACGGAAATTCAAGAGACTCAAACAGATTTATTGAAAGCGGGGATTATGTAAGACTGCAAACAATGGAATTAGGGTATAACATTCCGTTAAAAGATAAATTTATTCAAAGCGCTAAGGTTTACATCAATGGGCAGAACTTATTAACGATCACGAAATACAAGGGTTACGATCCTGATTTTAATAGTGACGGACTACTTTCAAGAGGATATGATGCAGGATCTTTTCCAAATCCAAGAACTATTTCTTTGGGTGTTGAAGTAAATTTTTAAACGAGCCTAACCAACTAAAAACGTATTAAAATGAAATATAAAATATTTAACTATATAGCGGTTTTCTTTTCACTGGCTGTTGTAACAACAAGCTGTGTTGACGATGAAGATTTGACCCAACTCGACCCAAATAATGATGCAGTAGATTCTTTTTGGAAAACAGATCAGGATGCACTTGAAGGAATTAATGCCGTATACGGAAGTTTATTGACAGATGGAACGTACATGAGAAGTACGCCATTATTATTAGATGCAAAAGCCGATGATTCTCGCACAAACAGCCCTTGGCCATCTATGTACAACGTTGGACATTTTAACTCCAATGTAGCCGACGCAGCCATTTACGGATGGGCTTTTGAAACTTATTATCAGGGGATTTATCGTGCCAATCAGGTTTTAACCAATGTTCCTGATATTCAATTTGAAAATGAAGCACTCAAAAACAGAATTTTAGGCCAAGCCTATTTTTTAAGAGGATTGTATTTGTTTCATGCAGTAAATATGTTTAAAAATGTACCAATTCCTTTAGACGTTGAGGTATATCATCCGCAGAAATCAAATGAAGAAGGCTGGGCTCAGGTTATTGCCGATTTTAAAACAGCCGCCGAATTACTGCCTAATTCTTATGTTGGCGTTACAGGTCCGGATGCAGGTCAAAAAGGACGCGCAACAAAAGGAGCAGCTTTAGGATATTTAGGAAAAGCCTATTTGTTCACTAAAGATTTTACAAATGCCAGAACGACTTTTAAACAAGTGATTGATTTAGGAGTTTATTCTTTAGTTTCAAACTATCGGGACAATTTTACAACAGCAAACGAAAACAATTCAGAATCCCTGTTTGAAGTACAATTTAGCAGAGATGCCGGCGGTGTTGATTTAGGCTGGGGCGGTGCACCTGCATCTGGCTGGGGGAAAACATCTGCACGTGCCATTACGTATGCACCAAGAGCTTTTGGATGGACAGATGTACAGCCAACATGGGCCTTATTTAATGAATTTCAAGAAGAAAAAACAAAAACTGGAGACGTTGATCCGCGTTTAGATGCCACAATATTTTACAATAAACCCGGAACAAAATTATACGGAAGAGATTTTGCGGCTTTTTATGCCTCAAGCCCAGGAGATTTAAACGATTTGTTCTGTAGAAAATATCAAAATTCTGATGGAGAATTTGCAGACGAATACGACTGGCGTTCTGGAATTAACGAAAGATTGTTAAGATACGCCGATATTCTTTTAATGTATGCTGAAACTTTAAACGAAACAGGCGATACTCCGGGAGCATATACATACATTCAAATGGTTAGAAACCGAGTAAATCTGCCCGATTTATCAGTTACAAAACCGGGAATGAACCAAGACCAGATGAGAGAACAAATCGGGCACGAAAGATTTTTAGAATTTCCATTGGAAGGCCACCGTTTTGATGACATACGCCGCTGGGGTTGGCTTCAAAATCCAACAAAATTAGCATGGCTGAAAACAAGAGACGCCGAGTTTAATTCGTATACAGCAGGACGTGAATATTTCCCAATTCCGCAGTTAGAAATGGATAATAATCCGGGAACAAAACAGAATGACAGTTATTGAGTTTTCAGTTCTTAGTCACAGTTCACAGTGAGACTGGGACTGAGACTGTAAACTGAAAACTGTGACTAAAAATAAATTTTGAGTTAGTTAGAATACCTAATATCATGTGAAGAATTCAAAATCTTCACATGATATTCCAACATTAAAAACCTATGAAAAAAGCACTATTAATTACATTTCTTATCGCCTTTTGTCAGGCAGGATTCTCCCAAAGCACAGTTGTTACTATAAAAAATAATGCTGATGCGCCTACAATCAACAAAAATATCTACGGTCATTTTGCCGAACATTTAGGACGCTGTATTTACGGAGGTTTTTTTGTGGGAGATACATCAAAAATACCCAACACAAAAGGAGTCAGAAATGATATTATCGCTGCTTTAAAAGATCTAAAAATTCCAAATTTAAGATGGCCCGGAGGATGTTTTGCCGATACCTATCATTGGAAAGACGGAATTGGCCCAAAAGAACAAAGGCCTACAATTGTAAATCAATGGTGGGGCGGAGTAACCGAGGATAACAGTTTTGGAACACACGACTTTTTAAACCTTTGTGAAGTATTGGGAGCAGAACCGTATTTATCAGGAAACGTAGGCAGCGGAACCGTTCAGGAATTATCAGACTGGGTTCAGTATACCAATTTTGGAGGCAAAAGTCCAATGAGTGATTTGCGTAAAAAGAACGGAAGAACAGAACCTTGGAAAGTAAAATTCTGGGGAATTGGAAACGAAGCCTGGGGCTGCGGTGGAAACATGACTGCAGATTATTACGCTGGCGAATACCGCAAATTCACCACTTTTATGTCAGATTGGAATAATTCAGGCGGAATTACCCGCATTGCATCTGGAGCAAACAGCAGCGACTACAACTGGACAGAAGTCTTAATGAAAAATATTCCGTTAAATATGTTAGGCGGAGTCGGCGTTCACCATTATGCCGTAATTGATTGGGGTAAAAAAGGAGACGGAGTTAATTTTTCTGAAGAAGAATATTTTAAAACCATGCAGTCTGCCTTGAAAATGGAAGAACTCGTTACCAAACATGCAGTCGTAATGGATAAATACGATCCAGAGAAAAAAGTGGCTATGGTTGTAGATGAATGGGGCGGATGGTACGAAGTAGAAAAAGGAACAAACCCAGGATTTTTATATCAGCAAAACACGATGCGCGATGCCGTTTTAGCCGGAGCAACTTTAAACATTTTCAATAATCATGCAGACAGAGTTCGTATGGCAAATTTGGCACAATGTGTAAATGTTCTGCAAGCCGTAATCCTTACCGATAAGGCTAAAATGATTGTAACGCCAACCTATCATGTAATGAAAATGTACAGCGTTCATCAGGATGCAAAATTACTGCCAATCACTTTTCAGTCGCCATTGTATACCGTTAAAGGAGAAACACTTCCTGCGGTATCCGTTTCAGCATCAAAAGATAAAAACGGAGCCGTTCATATTTCAGTAGTCAATGTTGATGCTAAAAATAAAAACAAAATAGAAATCGACACCAACGATCTTGGCGTTAAAAACTTTACAGCAACAGTTTTAACATCAGCAAAATTGCAGGATTACAATTCATTCGATGCACCAAACAAAATTGTACCAACAGTTTTTAAAGGTTTCGAAAACAAAAAAGGAAAACTTGAAATCACGATTCCTCCTTTCTCAGTAATTGTTTTAGAAGGAAAATAAAAGATAAAAAAGATGAAAAAATCAAATTCCATTTTAAAAATTGTTCCTTTCATCGGGTTTTTGGTGATGGCAGTTTTATCAAGCTGCTCCAAAGATGATCCGGCGTTAGAAACTCCTACTCCGCCCGTAGTCGTAGATCCGCCTGTGGTTACGCCGGCTTTTCCCGGGCCTACTTATGCAGATAATTATACGGCAATAGCAAGCTGGGGAAACAGAACACAATGGAATTTAGCCAACGTACATGATCCATCCGTTGAAAAATCGGGAGAATATTATTATATGTACCAAACAGATGCTTCTTATGGAAATGCTCATGACGGAAACGGACATTTTTTCTACAGAAGATCAAAAGATTTAATCAATTGGGAATTTATGGGATCATCAATGACTCAGGCTCCGGCTTGGGTAAAAGATTCCTTAAATAATAAAAGAGCCAGAATGAATCCGGCACTTCCTCCAATTGCAAACCCAAATTATGGATATTGGGCACCATGCGTTCGCAAAGTCGGGAACATTTACAGAATGTATTACAGCATTGTGGTAACTAATCCAATTACAGGAACAGACACCAATACTTCATGGACAGAACGTGCTTTTATTGGTTTGACCGAAACAAATGATTTAGCCTCAAACAATTGGACTGATAAAGGAATGGTAGTCTGCTCAGAACCAGACGGCGTAAAAAGTTACGTTCGTAACGGAGGAAACGATTGGGACGCTTATTTTAAATTTAACGCCATTGACCCAAGTTTTATCGAAACTCCAGAAGGCGATCAATACTTAATTTACGGTTCTTGGCATTCCGGAATTGCCGCTTTAAAACTAAATCCGGCAACCGGAAAACCAGACAAGTTAAAAACAATCGACGATTACGGAACCAGAATCGCCGGACGCGGAAATGTAAATACAAACCGCTGGCAGGCACTCGAAGGCCCTGAAATTATTTATAATCCAGATACACAATTCTACTATTTATTTCTGGCTTATGATGAATTATCCGTTGCCTATAATACACGTGTAGCACGTTCAAAAAATATTTTAGGCCCTTATGTAACCAACACCGGAATTAGCATTACCAATGGAGCAGAATGTTACCCGATGGTAACACATCCATATCAGTTTAAAAATCATACCGGCTGGGTTGGATTTTCGCATTGTGCCGTTTTTCAAAACCCAACAACCAAACAATGGTATTATGCATCACAGGCGCGATTGCCGGAAGGTGTTGCTGGAATCAACGTTTCAAATGCCGTAATGATGGGACATGTTCACGCTATTCAATGGACAGAAGACGGCTGGCCTGTTGTAGAGCCGGAACGCTATGCAGGAGTTCCAACAACTACAATTGCCGACGCAAGTTTAGTGGGAACCTGGGAACAAATTACAATGAATTACCAATATAAAACCATGCAAAAATCAGTTACGATTTATTTAACAGCAGATAAAAAAGTAAGCGGTGATGTAACCGGAACCTGGTCGTATGACGCGACTAAAAAAATTGCAACCATAAACGGAGTAAAATGCAACGTCATCGATGCTTGGGATTGGGAATCAGCAACAAGAAAAGTGACTTTAACTTATACCGGAATAAACAGCGCAGGATTAGCCGTTTGGGGAAAGAAAATAAATTAAAAACTCAATGAGAAAATTCCAATTTTTTAAAATCCCAAATTCCAAGTATTAAAGAATGGCCACAGATTAAAGGATTAAAAAAGATTAAAAAATCTGTGTGAGAAAAAATAAGCCACGAATTTCACGAATTTCCACAAATTTTAATTCGAGAAAATTAGTGCAATTCGCGGCAAAAAAATAAAGCCAAAGATTAAAAAGAAATCATTTTAATCCATTTAATCTGTGGCAAAAAATATAAAACTATATCACAATGAAGAATTTACTTAGAAGCTTATACATTTTATTCTTAATTGTTTCGTGCAAAAGCATTGCTCAGGTCGATTCGTCAAAATTTAATAATCCCATTATTAAAGATAAATACACCGGAGATCCCGCAGCATTGGTTTATAAAGACAAAGTGTATTTATACGCAGGTCACGACGAAGCACCAAATGATTTTCACTTTTATAAAATGAACGAATGGCTGGTATACTCTTCCTCTGATATGAAAACATGGGAATCACATCCGGTACCCTTAAAAGTAACCGATTTTAAATGGGCAAAAAGCGACGCATGGGCTTCGCAGGTAATCGAAAGAAACGGAAAATTTTATTGGTATGTAACAGTAGAACACGGTTCTGTAACCGGAAAGTCAATAGGTGTTGCCGTTTCAGACAGTCCGACTGGCCCTTTTAAAGATGCGTTGGGAAAAGCCTTAATTACAAATGACATGACCAAATTTTCCACTATAAGCTGGGACGATATTGACCCGACAGTTTATATTGATACTGACGGACAAGCGTATTTGTTTTGGGGAAATACCGCCTGTCATTACGCCAAATTAAAAGAAAACATGACCGAACTTGACGGTGAAATTCATCACATAGAATTACCGCATTTTACCGAAGCACCATGGATTCACAAACATAAAAACTGGTATTATTTGTCATACGCTTATGAATTTCCTGAAAAAATCGCCTACGCGATGAGCAAATCGATCAACGGCCCATGGGAATTTAAAGGAATTTTGAACGAAATAGCAGGAAATAGCAACACGAATCATCAATCGATAATTGAGTTTAAAGGACAATCGTATTTCATTTATCACAACGGAGCATCAATTCCCGACGGAGGAAGTTTTAGAAGATCAGTCTGTGTCGATAAATTATTTTATAACAAAGACGGAACGATGAAAAGAGTAATTATGACATCGGAAGGAATTCAATGATTAGTGTTCAGTATTCAGGTTTTTAGTAATCAGTCACAGTTTTCAGCCTCAGCTTATATGACCTAAAAACATTCAGATAAAACCAAACTTAAATTTACTTATATAACTTATATGGTTTACAAAAACATAAAATACGCACTTTCTATTCTAATCTTCTGGATTAGTTTAGTTTCGTTTGCACAGGAAATTGTAGTACACGATCCCGTTGTCATCAAACAAAAAGACATGTATTATTTGTTCTGTACCGGAAAAGGAATCAGTGTTTTTAGCTCCAAAGATTTAAAAAACTGGAATCCCGAACCACAAGTTTTCAAAGACAAACCAGTTTGGGCAGACGGAGTTGCAGCCGATTTCAAAAACCATATTTGGGCGCCCGATATTTCATTTCATAACAACACTTATTATCTCTATTATTCCGTTTCGGCTTTCGCCAAAAATACTTCGGCGATTGGCGTTGCGACTAATACGACTTTAGATTCAAAAGATAAAAATTATAAATGGGTCGATCAGGGGATTGTCATTCAATCACAGCCAAATCGTGATATGTGGAATGCCATTGACCCGAATTTAATTTTTGATGAAAACAATACACCTTGGCTGGCTTTCGGTTCTTTTTGGGAAGGACTGAAAATGGTAAAACTAAATCCCGATTTAAAATCAATCGCACAGCCTCAGGAATGGCATACGATTTCGAAACGTAAAAGAACTTTTGAATTACCAGATTCCGATCCCGGAGACGGCGCACTCGAAGCTCCATTTATCTTTAAGAAAAACGGGTATTATTATCAATTTCTTTCTTGGGATTTATGTTGCCGCGGAGAAAAAAGCACTTATAAAGTGGTCGTAGGAAGATCAAAAAATGTAACCGGACCTTATGTTGATAAAGACGGGAAATTATTGACAGAAGGCGGCGGAAGTGTAGTCGTTCAGGGCGATGAAAATTATTTTGGTGCAGGCCATAACAGTGTTTATACGTTTGATGGTAAAGATTATATTTTTTACCATGCCTACGAAAAGAAATCCAACGGAACGCCAAGATTAGTAGTAAAAGAAATGCAATGGGACGCCGATTTTTGGCCGATTTTAAAATAGAATAATTAATAAAATGAAAAAATATACTTTCACTTTAATACCGGTTTTTATCTCATTTTTCGTTTTGATTTCCTGCAAAGAAACCAAAAACGATGTGGTGCAGTCTGCTAAAACTTCGGCTTTAAAAGCAGGTTACGAAATAGAGCCTGTTAATATTCAAAATGTAAAATTGACAGATTCATTTTGGCTGCCTATTATCAAAAGAGTGCAGGAAGTTACGATTGCATACGCCATTCAAAAATGTAATGAAGAAGGCCGTTTCGACAATTTCTTAATCGCCGGAAAACAAAAAAAAGGAGAAGTTCGAGGGCAAATGCCTTTTGACGATACTGATGTTTATAAGATTATCGAAGGTGCATCAAACACTTTAATTTCTGCTCCAAATCCGAAATTGGAAAAAGTACTCGATTCCTTAATTGCCATTGTAAAAATTGGTCAGGAAAAAGACGGTTATTTAACCACATGGAGAACCATAAATCCTGCAAAACCGCCAGCACCTTGGGTTCCTGTAATTGAAGGAAAACGGTGGGAATCATTGCAAATAAGCCACGAATGCTACAACGCAGGACATTTAATAGAAGCTGCCGTTGTACATTATGAAGCAACAGGAAAAAGAAATTTTCTTGATATCGCCATCAAAAATGCCGATTTATTAGTGAAAACTTTTGGCGATAAACCCGGTCAGGTAAAAGGAGTTCCGGGACATCAAATTGTAGAAACGGGTTTGATAAAATTGTATCAAATTACCGGAAAAGAAGATTATTTAAAGTTAGCAAAATACTATTTAGACAATCGCGGAAATCCAAACAATCATAAATTATATGGCGAATATGCACAAGATCATATTCCGGTAATTCAGCAAAATGAAGTCGTTGGTCATGCTGTAAGAGCCGTTTATATGTACGCAGGAATGACTGATATTGCTGCCATGACAAAAGACAAAGGTTATACCGATGCCGTAAATAATTTATGGAATAATATGATAAACAAGAAAATGTACATAACAGGCGGAATTGGCTCAAGACACGACGGAGAAGCTTTTGGAGCTAATTATGAATTGCCAAACTTAACCGCATACAACGAAACCTGCGCTGCAATTGGCGATGTATACTGGAACCACAGATTGCATAATTTATACGGAAAATCACAATATTTTGATGTGATCGAAAGAACTATGTACAACGGATTAATTTCTGGAATTTCATTAGACGGAAAAGAATTTTTCTATCCAAATGCCTTAGAAGCCGATGGCGTTTTTAAATCAAACAGAGGATCTTGTACACGTCAGGCGTGGTTTGATTGTTCTTGCTGTCCAACTAATTTAATTCGATTTATTCCGTCGATTCCGGGGCTTATTTATTCAAAATCAAAAGATGTTTTATATGTGAATTTATACGCGTCAAACAATGCCTCTTTCACTTTAGGAAAAACCGATTTACAGATTTCACAACAAACAGCATATCCTTGGAACGGAAAAATCACAATCTCAGTTAATCCGAAAAAAGAAAATCAGTTCACAATCAAACTTAGAGTTCCGGGTTGGGCAAGAAATGAAGTTTTGCCTGGAGATTTATATTCATATAAAAAAGCTTCAACTCAAAAATCAACAATTAGTTTGAATGGAGAAACAATAGAAATGCAGCCTGAAAATGGATATTATATCATTACAAGAAATTGGAAAAAAGGCGACAAAATCAACCTTAATTTCCCAATGGAAGTTCAGGAAGTAGAAACGAATTCAAAAGTAGAAACTAATAAAAATAAAGTTTCTTTAGAATACGGGCCAATCGTTTACGCCGTAGAAGAAATCGACAACAAAACCAATTTCGACAAAATAAATGTAGCGTCTGAAGATACTTTCAAAGTAAAAAAAGAAGCCAATTTATTGCAAGGCGTAAATGTCATAGAAAATTCAAAATTCAAAGCAATTCCATATTATTCTTGGTCAAATCGCGGAGTTGGGAAAATGAAAGTTTGGTTGGACTATAAGAACTAAGATTCTATTCCTGCAAGGTTTCCAAAACCTTGTAGGTTTAATTTTTAAACTTGAGGAACTTAATAATACCTACAAGGTTTTGGAAACCTTGCAGGAGAACAAAAAATTAAAAATCCGTTTTTATCCGCATCCTCTGCGTGCCATAAAAACATAAACATAAAAAAATGAAGCCCAATTTAATTACCAAAATTACCCTTTGCGGAGCGTTACTGACAAGCATGTATACATCGGCACAAAAAAACAATCTTGAGGTTGATGCATCCAAAACCATCACGAAAATTCAGCCGACGATGTACGGAGTGTTTTTTGAAGACATCAATTTTGCTGCCGATGGAGGTTTGTACGCCGAAATGATTAAAAACAGATCATTTGAATTTTTGTTTCCAATGATGGGATGGAATGAGCCAAACAGCGATCGTCATAAATTAAACCAGCAATCTGGAATTGCAACTGTAATTCAGTATTCACAAAAAGGGACAAACCACAATTATTGCCGAGTTACGATTAACGATGCTAATGGTTATCAATTGGTAAACGAAGGCTTCAGAGGAATGGGAATCAAGAAAGATTTGAAATATAATTTGACTTTAAAAGCAGCCAAAATTTCAGGGAATATTTCGAAAATCAAATTCCAGTTTATAGATAAAGACAACAAAGTTTTGGGAGAAACTTATGTTGATCCAACATCAAAAGACTGGTCAAATTATACGGCACAACTAACATCAAACGCAACTGAAGCTAAAGCAAAACTCAAAATTACTTTTGAAGGAAACGGAGTAATCGATCTGGATAATATTTCATTATTTCCAGAAGATACCTGGGCAGGAAGAAAAAACGGACTTCGTAAAGATTTAGTACAATTATTATACGATTTAAAACCGGGATTTTTACGATTTCCGGGAGGCTGTATTGTGGAAGGAAGAACTTTGGCAGAACGTTATCAATGGAAAAAATCAGTAGGAAAAGTTGAAGAAAGAGAAACTGCAATTAACCGTTGGAATATGGAATTTGCACACAGACCGGCACCGGATTATTTCCAGAGTTTTGGTTTAGGTTTCTTCGAATATTTCCAACTTTCAGAAGATATTGGTGCTTCTCCGCTTCCCATTTTAAGCTGCGGAATGGCTTGTCAGTTTAATACGGGACAATTAGTTCCCATGGATCAGTTAGATCCTTATGTGCAGGACGCTTTAGATTTAATCGAATTCGCAAATGGCGGAACAGAAACCGCTTGGGGAAAAGTTAGGGCTGATATGGGACATCCAAAACCATTCAACTTAAAATTCATTGGAGTTGGAAATGAACAATGGGGACCAGATTATATCGAGCGTTTTAAAGTTTTTCAAAAAGCTATCAAATCAAAATATCCAAACATTACTATTGTGTCTGGTTTAGGACCATTTCCCGACGGAGATTTTTATGATTACGGCATGAAAGAATTGAAGCAGTTAAATGCAGAAATTGTTGACGAACATTACTATAAAGACCCGGCTTGGTTTCGTAAAAATGTAACACGTTATGATAATTATGACCGAAAAGGGCCAAAGATTTTTGCCGGAGAATATGCAGCGCAAAGTGTAGCGATTGCAAGTCCTGATAATAAAAACAATTGGGAATGTGCATTTTCTGAAGCCGCTTTCATGACCGGAATGGAACGCAATGCTGAGGTTGTTCAATTAACATCTTACGCACCTTTATTAGCTCACGTTGAAGGCTGGCAATGGACGCCGGACATGATTTGGTTTAATAATTTACAATCGTACGGAACGCCAAATTATTATGTTCAAAAGTTATTTTCTAATAATAAAGGAACAGATTTAATCAACATTACAAAAGAAGGAAAAGCGGTTACAGGACAAAATGATTTGTTCGCCTCAGCAGTAAAAGATGTGAATTCTAAAGAAGTAATTCTGAAAATTGTGAATGCTTCTGCAACGGCTCAAAATACTTCAATTGATATAAAAGGAGCAAAATTAGATTCAAAAGGAATGGCAATAATCTTAAAAGGAGACGGAATAAATGACGAGAATTCTTTTGAGTCTCCAACTAAAATTAGTCCAAAAGAAAGTGAATTTAAGGTGAACGGAAGTAAGGTTCAATATGATTTTCCGGCATACTCTGTTACCGTTTTGAAAATTAAGATGAAATAATCGCAATGTAATAAATGTAACACTAACATTTATTTTTTGTTTTGGTCTTAAACCCTTGTTTTGATGCATTATTTGTAAAAATTCAGGAGCCATATTTTATTAAGTGTTTTTTGTACACTTATAAATTATTTATAATTATATTTGTCATTATTTAAAATTAATTTCGAATGAAAAATTACGTAATAGGATTAGACTACGGAACAGATTCTGTTCGTGCGGTGCTTATTGATACTGAGAATGGACAGGAATTAGCATCTAATGTTTCTCATTACAAAAGATGGAAAAACAAGCAATATTGTGACGCTTCTATAAATCAATTTCGTCAGCATCCTTTGGATCATATTGAAGGATTGGAAATCACAATTCAAACCGTTATAAAAGAAAGTAAAGTTGACCCGAAATTGGTTCGCGGAATTTGTATCGACACAACAGGATCTTCTCCGGTTCCGGTTACAAAAGACGGAACTCCATTAGCATTGACGAAAGGTTTTGAGGAAAACCCAAATGCAATGATGGTTTTATGGAAAGATCATACAGCAATAAATGAAGCAAACGAAATCAACGAACTGGCAGTAAGCTGGGGCGGAGAAGACGTTACGAAATATGTGGGCGGAATTTATTCATCAGAATGGTTTTGGGCAAAAATCCTGCATATTGCAAGACAAGATGAAGCGGTTAGAAATGCAGCGCATACCTGGATGGAGCACTGCGATTTAATGACGTATTTATTAATTGAAGATAAAGATTTAAAAACTTTCAAAAGAAGCCGTTGCGCAGCAGGTCACAAAGCAATGTGGCACGCAGACTGGAACGGACTTCCACCAGTTGAATTTTTAGAAAAATTACATCCGTATCTAGCACAGCTTCGCGGAAATTTATATGATGAAACCTATACATCTGATTTATCAGCAGGAAATTTAAGCAAAGAATGGGCAGACCGTTTAGGACTTTCGACAGAAACAGTTGTAGCTGTGGGAACTTTCGATGCACATTCCGGAGCTGTTGGAGCTAAGATTGGAGAAAATACTTTAGTCCGCGTTATGGGAACTTCAACCTGCGATATTCTGGTTGGTTCTTATGATGAAGTAGGAACAAAAACTGTTCGCGGAATCTGCGGGCAAGTTGATGGCTCTGTAATTCCGGGATTTATTGGTTTAGAAGCTGGACAATCTGCTTTTGGAGATTTATTGGCTTGGTACAAAGAATTATTGCTTTGGCCTACAGATCATTTATTAGGTTCTTCATCTGTTTTAAATGATGCTCAAAAAGAACAATTAAGAGAAGAATTCAGTGATAAATTAATTGTGGAGTTGACTAAAGAAGCAGAGAAAATTCCAGTTTCAGAAAGTCTTCCAATTGCTTTAGACTGGATCAACGGACGCAGAACTCCAGATGCTAATCAGGAATTAAAAAGTGCGATTTCAAATCTTTCTTTAGGAACAAAAGCACCACATATTTTCAAAGCTTTAGTAAACGCAATTTGTTTTGGAGCGAAGAAAATTGTAGATCGTTTTGAAGAAGAAGGCGTAAAAATTGATAGCGTAATCGGAATTGGAGGCGTTGCTCGTAAATCTCCTTTTATCATGCAGACTTTGGCAAATGTTTTAAATAAGCCAATTAAAATTGCGGCTTCAGATCAGACTCCGGCTTTAGGAGCAGCAATCTATGCAGCCGTTGCAGCAGGAATTTATCCAAATGTAATCGAAGCAAGCCAAAAAATAGGAAGTGATTTTGACGGAGAATATTTCCCTCAATTAGATAAAGTGGCAGCGTATCACAAACTGCTTTTGGGATACGAACAATTAAGTGCTTTTGCAGATCCAAACCTTAAAATATCGGAACATGAGCTCTCTTTATAAAGATTTAAAACAGGAATGTTACGAAGCCAATATGCAGTTAAATGCATTGAATTTGGTGGTATATACTTTTGGAAATGTGAGTGCCGTGGACAGAAAAAATGGTGTTTTTGCTATTAAACCAAGTGGTGTTCCGTATGAAGATTTAAAACCGGAAGATATCGTAATTGTCGATTTTGACAACAACATTATTGAAGGCACAATGCGTCCGTCATCAGACACTAAAACGCATGCTTATTTATATAAAAACTGGCCAAATATTGGCGGAGTTGCACATACACACGCAACCTACTCTGTTGCTTGGGCACAGTCGCAAAGGGATATTCCAATTTTCGGAACAACACACGCTGATCACTTGACTGCTGATATTCCGTGTGCTCCGCCAATGGCAGATTCTCTTATTGAAGGAAACTACGAACACAATACCGGAATTCAGATTTTGGATTGTTTCAAAGAAAAAAATCTTTCCTACGAAGAAGTAGAAATGGTTTTGATAGGAAATCACGGTCCATTTGCATGGGGAAAAAATGCAGCAAAAGCAGTTTATAATAGTAAAGTTTTGGAAGTAGTGGCTGAAATGGCGTACCTCACTTTGCAAATAAACCCAAACGCACCAAAATTAAAAGATTCATTAATAAAGAAACATTACAACCGTAAACACGGAAAAGATTCGTATTACGGACAGTAAGGATTTTAGATTTTAGATTAACGATTTTAGATTTAGGATTGAAATCTGAAACAAAACAAAATAATAAAATAACAATTCAAGCTTTTTAGGTTCAACAACCTGAAACCTGAAACTTGAAACAAAATAAACAAAACAATGATTGATATATCTCAAAAAGAAGTATGGTTTGTAGTAGGGAGCCAGGAATTATACGGTGAAGAAACATTAAGAAAAGTAGCGGAACATTCTCAGATAATTGCAAAAGGATTAGATGCTTCATCTTCAATACCAGTAAAAGTGGTTTATAAAGATGTGGTAAAATCGCCTTCGCAGATTTTAGATGTTTGTTTAGCGGCGAATTCTACTAAAAACTGTATTGGAATTATTGCCTGGATGCATACTTTTTCACCGGCAAAAATGTGGATTGGCGGATTAAATATCCTAAAAAAACCATTATGCCATTTGCATACACAATACAATGCTGAAATTCCGTGGGGATCTATCGATATGGATTTCATGAACCTGAATCAATCAGCTCACGGAGATCGTGAATTTGGTTTCATTATGTCAAGATTGCGTAAAAAACGTAAAGTGGTTGTTGGACATTGGGAAGATCAAAGAGTTCAAAAACAATTAGGAATCTGGTCAAGAGTCGTTTTAGGTTGGGATGAACTTCAAAATTTAAAAGTAGCTCGTATTGGAGATAATATGCGTGAAGTTGCCGTTACAGAAGGTGATAAAGTGGAGGCTCAAATTCGTTTTGGCGTTTCAGTAAACGGATATGATTCTTCAGATGTAACGAAACATATTGAAAAAGTATCGGATAAGGAACTAAACGATTTATTAGCCGTTTACGAACAATCATATACTTTAACGGATTCTTTAAAAGAAGGCGGAGCACAAAGGATTTCTTTAGTTGAAGCTGCAAAAATCGAACTAGGATTAAGAGCTTTCCTTGAAGAAGGAGGTTTTGGTGCTTTTACAGATACATTCGAAAATCTTGGTGTTTGGAAACAATTACCGGGAATTGCTACACAAAGATTAATGGCCGATGGTTACGGTTTCGGTGGAGAAGGAGACTGGAAAACCGCTGCAATGGTGAGAGCTTTAAAAGTAATGAATATTGGGCTTGAAGGGGGAACTTCTTTCATGGAAGATTATACGTATCATTTTACACCACAAAAATCATATGTTTTAGGATCACACATGTTGGAAATTTGTCCATCTATTGCCGATGGAAAACCTTCTTGCGAAGTACATCCTTTAGGAATTGGTGGAAAAGAAGATCCTGCACGTTTGGTATTTAATTCGCCTGCAGGGGATGCAATTAATGTTTCTTTAGTTGATATGGGAACTCGTTTCCGTTTAATTGTAAACGAAGTTGAAGCAGTTAAACCAATGGCTGAATTACCAAAATTACCAGTTGCAAGAGTTTTATGGGATTGTAAACCAAACCTTGAAATTGCTGCAACAGCATGGATTCTTGCCGGAGGAGCGCATCATACCGTTTACAGTCAGTCATTAACAACAGAATATATGGAAGATTTCGCTGATATTGCCGGAATCGAATTATTGGTTATTGATGAAAAAACTACAGTAAGAGAGTTTAAAGATAAGATTAATGCCAATGAAGCTTATTTTCATTTGTTTCAGCATGGACTTTAATTGAAGTTGCAAAGGTTCAAAGAGGCAAAGGTTCAGAGTTTTTTGTACTTTTAACCTTTAACATCTAACTTTTTACAAACCAAAAAATATCATTTATGAATGTATTAAAACGTTGTATTTTTGGAATCGGCCTCTTAAGTGTGGCTTTAGTTTCAGTTCAATGCAAAAACGATAAAAAAATGGATTCGACAGTTTCAGATCAAAAAGCAGCGGTAACAATTGAAAAATCTTCTTATGGAACAACTGCAAAAGGAGAAAAAATCGATAGTTACAAGCTGAAAAACCAAAACGGAATGGAAGTAGATATCATCACTTTTGGTGGTATTATTACGGATTTAAAAGTTCCGAATAAAGAAGGTGTTTCTGAAAACGTGGTAACTGGGTTCAATTCTTTGGCAGAATATGAAAAAGAAAACCCGTTTTTTGGAGCTTTAATTGGAAGATTTGGAAACCGAATCGCTAAAGGAAAATTTACTTTAGATGGAAAAGACTATCAATTGGCAATTAACAACGCTCCAAATGCTTTACACGGCGGACCAAAAGGTTTCTTTAAAGTGGTTTGGAAAGCTGAGCAAATTAAATCGGGTGAAACAGCTTCTTTAAAATTATCTTATTTAAGTAAAGATATGGAAGAAGGTTATCCTGGAAACTTAAAAGTTTTTGTAACATACACGTTGACAAATAATAATGAATTAGAAGTTTTGTATGAAGCAGAAACTGATAAAAAGACGGTTGTGAATTTAACACAGCACACTTATTTTAATTTATCCGGAGATTTTTCGAAAACAATCTTAGATCATGAATTGACTTTAAATGCTGATAAAATTGTTCCGGTTGATGCAACTTTAATTCCAACAGGAAAATTAGACGATGTTGCCAATACGCCTTTTGATTTCAGAAAACCAAAATTAATTGGAAAAGATATCGAAGTGAAGAATGAACAATTAGAAAGAGGAAAAGGATACGATCACTGCTGGGTATTGAACAATCCTGAAAAGGGAAAAACCATCATTGCAAAAGTATATCACGCACCAAGCGGAAGAATTCTGGAAATGACTACAGACGAACCTGGAATTCAGTTTTACTCAGGAAATTTCCTTGACGGAACTCTTCCAACACGTGATGGAAAAACATACGCTCACAGAACTGGACTTTGTTTAGAAACAGAGCATTATCCGGATTCTCCAAACCAGAAAAATTTCCCAACAACGGTTTTAAACCCGGGAGAAAAATACAAAACTAAAACTACCTTTAAATTCTCAGTGAAGAAATAGTTTTAGAATTTGTTTATTAGTTTAATTCTCTAAGAAACCTCGAAAGTTTATGCTTTCGAGGTTTTTTTATGTTTTCTGCGGTTTAAAAGTGAGTTTTTTGAATCTCGCAAAGGCGAGAAGACGCAAAGTTTTTATTTTCTTGGCGTCTTCGCGCCTTTGCGAGATTAATCTATTTAGAACTTATAAAAATCTTAACTTAGCGAAATGAAACATTTATTTAAAGCGCAACTAAACTGGACTTCGAAACAAAGCCCATCTGAAGAATTAAAAAAATTCTACAGCAAAAACCATCAAATTAAAATTGAAGGAAAACCAGTTTTAGATGTTTCAGCAGCAAAAGCGTTCAAAGGAGATCCATCATTATATAATCCTGAAGATTTATTGTTGAGTAGTTTGGTTTCCTGTCATATGATGTCATACTTATATGTATGTTCTCAAAATGCAATTGAGGTTCTCGAATATTCAGACAACGCTGAGGCAACACTCGAAGTTTCTCCAGACGGAAGCGGACGTTTTGTTGAGGTTAGATTATATCCGAAAGTAAAAATCTCAAATCCAGATCAAATCGAACTAGCTCTGGATTTACATTTTAAAGCAAATCAATTGTGTTTTATTGCTAATTCGTGCAATTTTCCTGTTTTGCATGAGGCGAGTTGTGAGATTGATTAATGAATAATAATAAACTATGAAAACAGAAAAGATAAAAAATAAGAATGAAGATGATGAATCTTTATTAAGTGATTTTCAAAAGAGAGCTATTGATGAGGCTTTGGATGATATTGAAAAAGGAAAAGTGATTCCTCAGGATGAGGTTATGAAGGAAACTAAAAAACGTTTTCCTCATTTGTTCAATAGATAGTCTGGTTGATGAAAATTAACGACATATATGTTGTTTCGTTTTAAAGATTATGGATATCCGTAAATAAACAAAATCTAAAAAGAATAGATTTGATAATTACAAATTTTAATAAAAGGAAATGAAAAAAACATTAATACTATTGTTTATTGTCTTTGCTTCATGCGAAAAAAAAGAATTACCTTCTAATGTATCAAGTGCGTTGTATGATTTAGATGTCTTTAAAAAAATATGTAGAGATTATGATAGTTTAGTAAGCACTTTAGATGAGTCAAAGATAAATGGTTTACCAATCGATTCTTTAAATAGTATAATTGTAAGAATAAAAGTTAACCGGGAGATGCTTCAAGAAAGAGAATATAAAGTAGAAGAGTTTCTAAAATATAATCCAGAATATTCAGATTATGATGAAATTAAAAATAGAAAAACTATACCATTAATTGATATTAATGAAAATTATGATTTAATTTTAAAAAGACATACTGCTTTAAAAATAAAAAACAACGTTCATAAATGATTATTATTTAAAATCATTCATATAGAGATGGTCAAGAATTGTTTCTTTTAACTTTTCTTAATTCTACAAACTAAAAAAACCTCTTCCGTTAAGAAGAGGTTTTTTGTACCCGGAGCCGGAGTCGAACCGGCACGGTTTCCCACAGGTGTTTGAGACCAGCGCGTCTACCAATTCCGCCATCCGGGCTTAGCAGACGAAAAAATAATGATAAATCAGTTATTTTAACGCAATAGAATGAGATCAAAAATGTGCCCATTCCTTTAACACGGTGCAAATGTAAAAAATAAAATTAAATCATCTACTAAAAATACTTAAATATTTCCTTTCAGTGTCCAATAAATTTTATAAATTTGCACCTCGCTAAAACGACGCACACACAACTAACTACAAAACAACAAATTATAATGTCGCACCTAGAACCAGAAGCTAAAATTTTTGCTTGTTCACAAAGTGTTTATCTTGCAGAAAAAATTGCAGAACAATACGGAATTCCGTTAGGAAAAGTAACGATGTCAACGTATAGTGACGGAGAATTTCAACCGTCTTACGAAGAGTCAATCAGAGGATTACGTGTTTTTATTGTGTGTTCAACTTTCCCATCTGCAGATAATTTGATGGAGTTGTTATTAATGATTGATGCGGCAAAACGTGCATCAGCAAGACATATTACAGCTGTTATGCCTTATTTTGGTTGGGCAAGACAGGATAGAAAAGACAAACCAAGAGTGCCGATTGGAGCGAAGTTAGTAGCAAATCTATTAACTGCTGCAGGAGCAACAAGAATCATGACAATGGATTTGCATGCAGATCAAATTCAGGGATTCTTTGAAAAACCGGTAGATCATTTATTTGCATCTACAATCTTTTTGCCTTATGTGCAGAGTTTAAATTTAGAAAATTTGACTATTGCATCTCCAGATATGGGAGGATCAAAAAGAGCTTATGCTTACTCTAAGTTTTTAGAATCAGATGTAGTAATCTGTTATAAACAAAGAAAAGCAGCCAACGTTATCGACACTATGGAATTGATTGGTGAAGTAAAAGGTCGTAACGTAATATTAGTAGACGACATGATCGATACAGGAGGAACTTTAGCAAAAGCTGCCGACTTAATGATCGAAAAAGGAGCGCTAAGCGTAAGAGCAATTTGTACACACGCTATTTTATCAGGCGGTGCATATGAGAAAATTGAAAATTCGAAATTAACAGAATTAATCGTTACTGATTCAATCCCGTTAAAGAAAGAATCAAATAAAATCAGAGTAGTGAGTTGTGCACCTCTTTTTGCAGAAGTTATGCACATGGTGCACCACAACAATTCCATTAGTGGAAAATTTATAATGTAAAAGCAGTATGCTGTAGGCTTTAAGCCGTAAGCTTTTGTTTATATTTTAAAAAGCATAAAGCCTAGTGCCTAAAGCTTAAAGCAAATTAAGAATATTTATTAATAACTATATTTTTTTACAATGAAATCGATTACAATTAAAGGATCAGAAAGAGAAAGCGTGGGCAAAGTGTCAACTAAAGCCTTACGTAATGCTGGAGCGGTTCCTTGCGTGTTATACGGAGGAAATCAGGCAGTACATTTCTCAGCGGACGCTGCGGCATTCAAAAACTTGGTTTACACTCCAAACGCTCACACAGTTGTGATCGAACTTGGAAAAGGAAAATCATTCAATGCAATTTTGCAAGACATTCAGGTTCACCCTGTATCTGACAAAATTTTACACATTGACTTCTTCCAATTATTTGATGACAAAGAAATCACAATGGAAGTTCCTGTGAAAATTGTTGGTACATCTAAAGGTGTTCTTGCTGGAGGTGTTTTACGTTTAAACACTCGTAAATTAAAAGTAAAAGCTTTACCTAAAAATCTTCCTGATTTTGTTGAAGCTGATATTACTCCACTTGAAATGGGTAACAAATTATACGTTACTAAAGTTGGTGCTCCAGAATACAAAATCATGCACCCAGACAACACAGTTGTTGCTCAAGTAAGAATTTCTCGTGCTGCTATGAAAGCTGCTCAAGAAGCTGCAAAAGCTGCAAAAGCTCCTGCAAAAGGAAAGAAAAAATAATTTTTTCAATTATTCAATACAAAAAGCCTCAATCTTACGATTGGGGCTTTTTTTTTGAGTTTCTAAGTTTCTAAGGTGCTGAGATACTAAGTTTTTTCATTGCTGTCAGGCTGAGCGAAGTCGAAGCCCGCACAAAGTATTAAATTTAGATTATCGAACACCTTACGGTCCTTCTCCCGAGACTTTGGGATCGCTCAGGATAAAATATTGAACATACAAATAAAAATCAGTGTAAACCTGTTTCATCCGCATCATCCGTGTGCCATCCTTAAAGAATATTCACAGTTAAAAAATAATTATCCAATCAACCAATTGGCACATTCTCTAATTAATCATACTTTTGCAAACATGATAAAATGGATAACAAAACTGTTTTCATCAACACAAAAAGAAGAGAACATAGATAATATGAAGAAATATTTAATTGTTGGTTTAGGAAATATTGGAGCCGAATACGTAAACACAAGACACAATATCGGATTTAAAGTATTAGACTTTTTAGCCAGAAAAGAAAGCCTGTCATTTGAAACCGTAAAACTAGGATCTTTAGCCGAATATAAGTTTAAAGGAAGAACATTTCTTCTGCTTAAACCAAACACTTACATGAACCTTAGCGGAAAAGCAGTAAAATACTGGATGGATAAAGAGAATATTCCGCTGGAAAATATTCTTGTAATTACAGATGATTTAAACCTGTCATTCGGAACCATCAGAATCAAACCAAAAGGAAGCGATGGAGGCCATAACGGATTAAAAAACATTAATCTCGTTTTGAATACACAGCAATATACCCGTTTTAGATTTGGAATCAGCGATCAATTTAAAAAAGGACAGCAGATAGATTATGTTTTGGGAGAATGGAATGATGATGAAAATTCGAAATTACCGGAACGTTTAGAAACTTCAGCCGAAATTATTAGATCTTTTGGAACGGCAGGATTAGAAAATACCATGACAACGTTTAATGGAAAATAAAGATTTTCAGTTATTTATATTAAAAAAAATCAATTTATCAATTAATTAAATTGAATTATAACGAAATAGTATTTTCAATTACAAAGTTAAATGTCTAAATTTGGGATAAATTATTATAAACCATAAAAATCCTTATATCATGGCTTTTGAATTACCACAATTACCTTATGCATATGATGCATTAGAACCACATATTGATGCGCGTACAATGGAGATCCACCATACAAAGCACCACAATGCATACACTACAAATCTTAACGCTGCTATCGCAGGAACAGATTTAGAGGGAAAAACAATCGAAAATATCTTAATTAACTTAGATAAATCAAACGCTGCAGTTCGTAACAATGGTGGAGGTTTTTACAACCACAACTTGTTTTGGACAGTAATGTCTCCAAACGGAGGAGGATTACCAACAGGAGATTTATTAGCTGCTATCGAAGATTCTTTTGGAACTTTTGAAGAATTTAAAGCAAAATTCGCTAAAGCCGGAGCAACTCAGTTTGGTTCAGGATGGGCTTGGTTAACAGTACTTAAAGGAGGAAAATTAGAAGTTGTAGGTACTCCAAATCAAGATAATCCATTAATGCCGGAAGTTGCTGGTAATGGTGGAACTCCAATCTTAGGAATGGACGTTTGGGAACATGCTTACTATTTAAACTACCAAAACAGAAGACCGGATTATATTGAAGCTTTCTTTAGTGTAATTAACTGGACAGAAGTTGCTAGAAGATATGCTTTAGACAAATAAGAAAATAGAGTAAAGAATAAAGAGAAAAGACGGATGACTAAAAAGTTATCCGTCTTTTTTTATTTTACCATTTTCCGAAGAAACTGTTGATGTCAAAATAATATTTAACCTCTTCTCCTTTTTCGTTAGTTAAACTTAATAAATCGTAATGTTTATTTCCTTCACTCAGTAGAGCCTGTCCGTTCATTTTGCAATTAGGGCACAGCTGTCTCACAATTTGATATTCTTCTGAAACACTTTTTACTTTGATGGCATTTTTAATTGAACTGCCATCTTTAGTTGTATTTGCAGTAGTAGATTTTGTTCCGGAACAACTGATAAAGGAAAGACTTAGGATAATAAGAATAAAAAACTTTTTAAGAAATTGCATATGATTGGTTTAAATAATTGAAGTGCGATATTAATAATTTTATAAACCGAAAAACTTTGATTTTATTGTAATAAAAAAGGCGGAATCTCTTCCACCTTTTTTGCCCCAAATCTACCATAAACTTAACCTACTAATGTTATGGTTTTATAAATGTATGACAGTTATTTTTATTAAGAAAATTTTTCGGATGAAAGGTAAATATATCCGATGAAATGACTATAATATGTTAAAGGAGAAATACTTGAGTTTATTCCAATAAAAAAGGTGGAATCTCTTCCACCCTTTTTGCCCCAAATCTACCATAAACTTAACCTACTAATGTTATGGTTTCCCAAAAGTATTGTAGCTTTTCATTTTTACCAAACAAACAGGATAAACGGCAAAAAAAACCGATGAAATGCACAAATTAACCTTTTATTAATACTTTTTTAATACGCTCTGGCGTCTTTTCCTTCGTAGAAATTCATAAATGCTCGATTTACAACGCGGTTTCCTCCTGGGGTAGGATAATCACCTGTAAAGTACCAGTCTCCTAAGTTTTTAGGACATGCAATATGTAAGTCTTCTACTTTTTGGAAAATAATTTTTACCTCGGCATTAATTTCCGGAGAACTTAACATCTCGGCAATTTTATCTGAAATTTCTTCTGGTGTAAATTGGTCGTAAATTGCAGTTACATAATTCACAACATCTGTGTCTGCGAAATTTTCCTGAGCTTTACATTTAGCATAAACTTCGTCAACAATATAATATAAGTTTCTTTCTTTCAATAATGTTAAAGCAGCTCTAAAGGCAACAAGTCCTTCAAGTTTTGCCATATCGATTCCGTAACAGTCAGGATAACGAATTTGTGGTGCCGATGAAACAATAACAATACGTTTTGGTTTTAAACGATCCATCATTTTAATGATACTCATTTTCAATGTAGTACCACGAACAATACTATCGTCAATAATAACTAAATTGTCTTCTGGTTTAATTACACCATAAGTAACATCGTAAACGTGAGCAACTAAATCATCACGGCTGCTGTCTTCAGTAATAAAGGTTCTAAGTTTAGCATCTTTAATAGCCACTTTTTCTGTACGTATTTTTACAGCTAAAAGTTCCTGAAGCGTTTCTGCAGTAAGTGTATTTCTGTTTTCCAGAATATAATTGTTTTTTCTCTGATTTAAGAAATCCTGAGCAGCCTCGACTAAACCATAAAATGAAGTTTCGGCTGTATTTGGAATGTAAGAGAAAACAGTATTGTCTGTATCGCTGTCAATTGCGTTAAGAACTGCAGGCAAAATTAATTTACCTAAATTTTTACGTTCCTGATAAATTTCAGCATCACTTCCTCTTGAGAAATAAATTCTTTCAAACGAACAAGCTTTCTTTACAGTTGGTTCTAAGATTTGATTCATAGAAACTTTTCCGTTTTTCTTGATAATCAAAGCGTGACCCGGATCGATTTCCTGAACGTTTTCAAAAGGCACATTAAATACAGTTTGAATAACAGGTCTTTCAGAAGCTACAACTACTACTTCATCATCTTGGTAAAAATATGCTGGACGAATTCCGGCTGGATCTCTAAAAACAAAAGCGTCGCCATGACCTAATAAACCAGCCATTGCATAACCGCCATCTAAGTTTTTAGCAGAACGAGCTAATATTTTTGCAATATCCAAACGTTCAGCAATTACTGGTGAAGCTTCTCTTTTTGAGTAACCTTCGGCTTTACAGTCTTGGTACAATTGCATAACTTCTTTATCTAAGAAGTGACCAATTTTTTCCATTACTGTAACAGTATCTGCCATTTCTTTTGGGTGCTGTCCAAGTTCAACTAAGTTTTCGAAAAGTTCTTTAACATTAGTCATATTGAAATTTCCGGCCAAAATCAAGTTACGGTGCATCCAGTTACTTTGACGTAAAAATGGATGTACGCTTTCGATACTGTTTTTTCCAAAAGTTCCGTAACGAACGTGTCCTAAAAACAATTCACCAACATATGGAATTTCTGATTTTATTTTTTGAACATCGTCACCAATTTCAGGCTGTGCTTTTAATTCCTCACTGATTCTCTCATTGATTTGTTTAAAAACATCTTGTATTGGCTGCGAATGGTTTGAACGAACTCTGCTGATGTAGCGTTGTCCAGGTTCAACATCAAGTTTGATGCTTGCAAAACCAGCTCCGTCTTGTCCACGGTTGTGCTGTTTTTCCATCATCAAATACATTTTCTGAATTCCGTAAAAAGCAGTTCCGTATTTCTCTTTATAATATTCAAGCGGTTTAAGAAGTCTAACTAAGGCTATACCACATTCGTGTTTTAAAGCGTCGCTCATTGTTTCTTGTATTTTGTGTTGTTGTAAGTTGTGTGTATTAACGTAATAAAAAAAAGCCCCGTGTTATCGAGGCTTTTGGGCATTATATTTCTATGTCAAACTGAGTTAACGACTTAAATTGCTGTAATCGAATCGCTACTTCTGCTTTGCTTAATGTTTCCATCCTTTCAGTTCCAAATTTCTCTACGCAGAACGAAGCTAAATTTGAACCGTAAATAATTGCATTTTTCAAATTGTTAAACGAAATGTTTTCGCTTTGTGCAATGAATCCAGAAAATCCTCCTGCAAACGTGTCTCCGGCTCCGGTTGGGTCAAAAACATCTTCAAGCGGTAAAGCTGGTGCAAAAAATACTTCTCTGTTGTGGAATAAAAGTGCGCCGTGTTCTCCTTTTTTGATCACCACATATTTTGGTCCCATATCCTGGATTTTAGCCGCTGCTTTTACTAATGAATATTCACCAGAAAGTTGTCTTGCTTCTTCGTCATTGATTGTAATAACATCTACACGTTTAATAACGTCTAATAATTCCGGAAGAGCACAGTCCATCCAAAAGTTCATTGTATCTAAAACAACTAATTTTGGTTTTTTCTCTAATTGATCTAAAACGCTGCTTTGTACTAACGGATGTAAATTTCCTAACATTACAACATCAGCATCTTTGTAGTTTTGAGGAACTTTTGGCTGAAAATCAGCTAAAACGTTCAACTCAGTTACTAATGTATCTCTAGAATTTAAATCATTGTGGTATAAACCGCTCCAAAAAAACGTTTTACCGCCTTTTACAATTTCGATACCAGAGATATCAATATTTTTTGAAGTTAATAAGTCTAAATGTTCTTGAGGAAAATCATCGCCAACTACAGAAACTATGGCCGATTGCAAGTTGAAAAATGAAGCTGATAAACCAATGTACGTTGCAGCACCACCTAAAATTTTATCTGTTTTTCCGAAAGGAGTTTCAATCGCGTCGAAAGCAACCGTTCCAACAATCAATAATTTATTCATTTTATGAATTTCGAATTAGGGTGCAAAGATACTCTATAAGTTACAATCTTGCAACGGTTTAGGTTCTCAAAATTTTCTTAAAAAAACAATAACGATTTCGGGTCTAATTCTATTGTAAATGAATGAATTATATTTAGTTTTTCCGAGTGCTTAAAATATGTTTTCCGGATTTAAATTGCAAGTTTTATTTTGAAAAAAAGCAGTAAAGATTTTTGCTAGATTTGTTCAAACATCAAAACTCATTTATGAAGAAAATAATAAACTTATTAATATTGTTTTGTCTTTTGATTTCCTGTGAAAGAAAAGATCCTAATTTTTCTGAAGAAATGATAGAAATTTTAGCTGATCGGGGAGAAATAAAAGAAGGAGTTGTAAGATTGCCACCTCCGCCAACGTCATTTACAGATTTATATTTTCGCATTAAAAGCAATGAAATTGTTTTAATAAATAGTAATGAATTGTTTTTCTTTTATAATGAGTATTATTCTGAAAAATTTAAATCTTTCAAGGATTTTTTAAATTAAGTTTTAAATGAAAAGCTTGTCTTGGATGAAAGATTGTTTGGAAAACCGAATTATCCTCAAAGGTTTAAATTGAATTCAAAAATAGAAAATGAATATTTAAATTTAGGATTTGATAAATTTTTAAAAAAGTATTCAAAAGAAACAGCATCAAAAAGATTAGTTCTTAATCGAGCGGTCATAAAAGAAGGGGAGCACTCAACTATAGCCTACTTTCTTTATATAAACAAATATGATATAAGCTCCGATTGTTATCGAGCAATTGATTATTTAAGTAAAAGAGAAGATTCTTTTAAATGAAGTTTTTTTATTTGTAATATTTTTTCTTCCCATTTTTCATTAAACTCTTCTAAAGAAATCACTGGAGATTTTTCAGCTTTTTTTATCCAATTTGAAAAATCTTCCTTAGATAAATTATTTTCTGTTTTTTCTATTTTCATTTTTTAAATAATCTACAACTGATACTTCTTATCAAAATAATTTTTCAAAAGACCAACCTGAACTAAAATCATAAAAGGAACAATCAAAAAGGCGTACAAAATATTTTTCGAAAAATGAATTCCTGAAAATGCTGTTGAAATTTTGTCAGAATATAATTTTCCAATTTCGTCGATTTTCCAATTGTTTTCTGAAACTGAAAAAAGAGAAATATAAATTAATAATGCTGCTACAGCCAATCCGATAAAAATCCAAACCGATTTAGAAATTAAAGGTTTGTATACTTTGATTTTTTTCTCTTCTAATAATTCGACTTTTGCCATTATTTTTGAGGTAAAATCTATTGATGGCGACTGCAGTTTTTCTTCGGCCATCATTTTTTCAATAAGCTGCTCTATATTTTTATCGCTCTCTTTCATAACATTCTATTATTTCAGGTTCTAACTGCTGTCTCAAAATTACGGCTAATTTTTGTCGGCTTCTAAATAATTTTACTTTCGCATTATTTGCGGATATATTCATGATCTTTCCAATTTCTTCTAAATTTTGATCATCAAAATAAAATAAAGTTAAAAGGAAATTTTCATCACTTGGTAACAAATTTAAACATTTTTGAATGGTTTGCTTTCGTTCTTTGTCTTCTAAAGCGGTTAAAGCAGTATCCATTGTTTTTATTAAATGAGATGAAAAATCATCTATCGAAATATTAAAATCATCTTTTTTACTTTTCTTTAATCTGTCCAGACAAGTATTATAAGCAATTTTATAAATCCAGGTCGAAAATTTAGATTCACCTTTAAATTTATTCAATGAACTATAAATTTTAATAAACGTATCTTGTGAAACTTCTTCTGCTTCTTCTCGATTTTTAACCATTTTGAGTGCCAAAGTAAAAATCATATCCTTATAACGATCCACCAGAACGGCAAACGCATTTGTCTCGCCCTGCAGAACTTTATCGATATAATGTTGATCACTTATTGTACTCATATTATATAGGACGACAGTTTGTTTAATTAGGTTACAAGAAATTTAAAATAAATTCTATTTTTTTTGAAAGAACAAATTCTAAATGGAAAATCCAATATTAAAATTCCAAATTCCAATTTGGTTATATATACATATATATAAGTATAGAACTTTGTCAAAAATTTATATTCACAATTTGTTCACGTATTCTTGTCATTTGACGAAGGAGAAATCTCCACAAGTAAACTCCGCAACGAGAGTCTAATCCTTGACGAGCTTCTCGCGGAGATTTCTCTTTCGTCGAAATGACAATTACGACTCGTATTTGTTATTAAATATTTTTAATAAATCTCAAAATTAACTGATAATCAGTAGGTTTTGGAATTTGGAATTAAAAAATTTTAAATTTTTTTAATTTTCTTGTAACCTCAATTTAAAAAGCCTCGTCATATGGAGTATCAATCAATTAAAAAAATATAAAATTATGGGACCAGAAATTTTAGTACCACTTAGCTTTTTTGCAATGATCTTCGGGATCGTTTATTTAGTTTACTCAACAAGAAACAGAGAGCGTTTAGCACTTATAGAAAAAGGTGTTGATGCTAGTATCTTTTTACAAGCAAAAAAAAATGGAGTCTCGCCTTGGAAAATACTTGTTGTAAATCTGGCATTTTTATTAATAGGAAGTGGCGTTGGAATTTTTCTTGCTTTATTGATTACAACTTACACTTCACTAAATGACGGAGCGGTTTATCCTTCAATTATTTTTATAATGGCAGGAATTGGACTTTTGACTGGATTTAAAACAGCAAAAGATTTGGATAAAGAGTAGTAGAGTTTGTAAAGATTTTAAGTTAGTAACTAAAAAACGCGTTTAAAGCAATTGTTTTAAGCGCGTTTTTGTTATTCTTTAGATCCAATAGTTTCGTAATAAACATCTACAGAAAGCTTGGGCTGCGCTGATGCCATAACAGCAAGTTCGTCGCAGCGTTCGTTTTGTGGATGATTATTGTGACCTTTTATCCATTTAAAATCTACTTGATGTTTACGATAAATAATTAAAAAGCGTTTCCATAAATCGGGATTTTTTCTACCGGCAAATTTCTTTTTCTCCCAGCCTAAAACCCATTTTTTTTCAACAGAATCCACTACATATTTAGAATCAGAAATTACAAGGACTTTCATATTTGGCTTTTTCAATTTTTCTAAACCAACAATTACAGCCAGAAGTTCCATTCTGTTATTAGTAGTAAGACGAAAACCTTCGTAAAATTCTTTTTTATGCGGAGTTCCAACTAATTCCATGACCACGCCATAACCGCCATTTCCCGGATTTCCTTTTGCAGCGCCATCTGTATATATATGTACTTCGTGTTGGGTCATTTTATTTTTTTGTTAACCATATAAGTTATATAAGTCCATTTAAAATATTGTCTTATATTTCTTAGGTTATTAAAAGTTCATTCTAATTTTTAGTATTTCTTATCTAGTTTTTAAACGCCAGCCTTAAATTATCTTATATAACTTAATATGGTTTAAATTTTAGAATCTGAATCTTCAAGTATTCTATGAATAATCTCAGGAAAATGTTTTTGTTCTAATTCATGAATCTTTTCAGCCACCGTTTCAGGAGTATCTTCATCAGTTAAAACAACATTTTGCTGAAATATGATCCCGCCTTCATCATAATTTTCGTTTACATAATGAATAGAGATTCCGGTTTCTTTCTCCTTATTATTAACTATCGCCCTGTGTATATGCATTCCGTACATTCCTTTGCCTCCATATTTAGGTAAAAGTGCAGGATGAATGTTGATTATTTTGTTTGGATACTGTTCAATTATGTTTTCAGGAAATTTCAACAAAAAACCAGCAAGAACTATCAAATCCGGGTCGATTTTTTGTATTTTTTGTAATACGTTTCGCTCTAAAAGTTCGTTTTTTTCGAAAATTTCGACTGGAATTTGATGATTTTTTGCTCTTTCAATAACTTTTGCCGAAGCATTATTTGTAAAAACCGAAACGACCTTTGCAATTTCAATGTTCGAAAAATATTTTATAATGTTTTCTGCGTTAGTTCCTGATCCTGAGGCAAAAACGATAATTTTTTTCATAATAGAATTTATTTTGAGAATGCAAAAAACGGAATAAAAATCGAAAATAAATAGCTTTAAAAGACCTTTCTTGAAATTAATTTTATAAATTAGTGTCACATTTATAAACTAAATAGTTGTTTTAAAATAAAGTTTTTTATTTTTGCCAACAAATTAAATTCTAAAATTAAAGATTATGTCAGACATTGCATCAAGAGTAAAAGCGATTATCGTAGACAAATTAGGTGTTGACGAAAACGAAGTTGTAACAGAAGCAAGCTTCACTAATGATTTGGGAGCTGACTCATTAGACACTGTTGAGCTTATTATGGAATTCGAAAAAGAATTTGATATTCAAATTCCAGACGATCAAGCAGAAAACATTGCTACTGTAGGTCAAGCTATTTCTTATATCGAGGAAGCTAAAAAATAATAATACCACACCCGAATTTTAAAAATTCCAAAGTTTGAATGTCCAAATTCCAAAATTGGAATTTGTTTTTTTTAAAAAATTGGAATTTCTAGAAATCGGGTGTTATTATTTTTTTAAATTTAAATTTCGATTGATTTTCAATCAAAAAGATATATTTATATTGTAATACCCATGGCTCTTAAGTAACAAAACTGTTAAGAAAGCGTGGGTTTTATTTGTTTAAAGACACAAAATACATAATTTATGACATTAAGGCGAGTTGTGGTAACAGGATTAGGTGCACTTACTCCTATCGGGAATAATATCCAGGATTATTGGAATGCACTTGTGAATGGGGTAAGCGGAGCCGCTCCTATCACATATTATGATACAGAGAAGCATAAAACGAAATTTGCCTGCGAAGTGAAAAACTTCAATATTGAAGATTACATGGATCGCAAGGAATCTCGAAGATTAGATAAATTTGCTCAATATGCAGTTGCTGCCAGTGATGAAGCTATTAAAGATGCCGGACTTACAGATGATAATGTCGACAAAACTAGAGTTGGTGTTATCTGGGGAGCAGGAATTGGAGGTTTAGAAACATTCCAGGAAGAAGTAATTTATTATGCAAAAGGTGATGGAACCCCAAAGTTCAATCCGTTTTTTATTCCAAAAATGATTGCCGATATCGCTCCAGCGCATATTTCTATGCGTAACGGCTATATGGGACCAAATTATACTACAGTTTCTGCATGTGCATCTTCTGCAAATGCATTAATTGATGCTTTCAACTACATTCGTTTAGGAATGTGTGATATTATTGTATCTGGTGGTTCTGAAGCTGCAATTACCATTGCCGGTATGGGAGGTTTTAACTCTATGCACGCTTTATCAACAAGAAACGAAAGTCCGGAAACAGCTTCAAGACCTTTTGATGCAACCAGAGATGGTTTTGTTTTAGGAGAAGGAGCAGGAGCTTTAGTTCTTGAAGATTACGAACATGCAAAAGCAAGAGGTGCAAAAATTTACTGTGAAATTGGAGGAGGCGGAATGTCATCTGATGCTTACCATTTAACAGCACCACATCCGGAAGGAATTGGAGTTATTGCAGTAATGAAAAATACGCTGAGAGATGCTGGAATGAACCCTGAAGATGTTGATCATATCAATACTCACGGAACTTCTACTCCACTTGGAGATGTTGCAGAATTGAAAGCTATTAGTGCCGTTTTTGGTGATCATGCAAAAAACATCAATATCAACTCGACAAAATCAATGACAGGACATTTACTTGGTGCTGCCGGAGCTATCGAAGCTATTGCTTCTATCTTAGCAATGAAACACGGTATTGTTCCTCCTACGATTAACCATACAGTAGTTGATGAGAATATCGATCCTGCATTAAACCTTACCTTAAACCAACCTCAAAAAAGAGAAGTGAATGTTGCTATGAGTAACACATTTGGTTTTGGTGGTCACAATGCATGTGTATTGTTTAAAAAAATCGCTGACTAATTTTCGTATATGAATATTATCAAAAAAATATTTTCTAAATCCCGTTCTCTAGAAGACGGGATTTTTTTTGACACTATTCAGAAAATTCTTGGTTTTCAGCCTGTAAATATTGAATTTTACAAAAAAGCTTTTACCCATAGATCGTCAAATAAATTAGATGAAGCAGGGCATCCTATAAATTACGAACGTTTAGAATTTTTAGGAGATGCTATGCTAAGTGCTGTAATTGCTGCGCATTTGTTTAATAAGGCACCAAATGGAGACGAAGGATATTTAACAAAAATGCGCTCAAAAATCGTAAGCCGCGAACATTTAAATGAACTTGGCAAAGATTTGAATTTAGTGCGTTTTGTAGAAAGTAAAGTACCTGTTCAGCATTTTGGAGAAAATATTCATGGTAATATTTTCGAATCGCTTATTGGTGCTATTTATTTAGATAAAGGTTATTCGTATTGCGAAAGATTTATCCAAAAAAGAGTAATTACACCTTATGTCGATATTGCAAGACTGGAAGGAAAAGTAATTAGTTATAAAAGCTTAGTTATCGAATGGTGTCAGAAAGAAAAGAGGATCTTTCATTACGACATTTTCGAAGATAACGGTATTGACGGACAACGCTTGTTTGGTGTCAAATTAAGTATAGACGATAAGGTAATCGCACGAGCGCGGGCAACCTCAAAAAAGAAAGCAGAAGAGAAAGCTTCACAAAGAGCCTATTTTGCATTTCAGGAAAAAATAGATAAGAAATAATTACAATTTTGATGTAATTTTCTTAATGCTAAATCGTTTTCGTTTATAAATTAACAAAAACAAGCTGCTTATAACTATTGATGCTCCGTTAGAAATAGTATATTTACAACTTGATTTTTCATGACATGGCTATTCATAGATTGGATTTAGACGAATTTGACGAAATTGATTATTATTTAATGGCAATTCATACTTCATTAGAAGATTATAGACTGGCCTATTTTATCAATAAGAACCTTCCGATTAACTTAAGTAAGAGCAAAAACGAGATCCATGCTCAGACTAAAGAAGGTGAGGCAAATTTTTCGAGATTTTATTATTATGATTCTGAGAAAGCTGTATCGTGGAATTTGATTCAGAATAAAAATGAGATCATTTCTGTGAGTACAAATGATTTCCAGAATTTGTTTTCTAATGAGACAAGTGAGGTTTCTACAACAATTCATTTACTTCCTGAATTCAAAAAAGTAGATTTTTTCCTGAAAATCGATAACAGTGAGGAAGCTGTCGATTTTTCAGAAATTCAGCAACAACTAAATTCAATAGAAAGTATTGCGGCAATTTATGCTGTAGATACCAATAAAATAAAATCAAAAAACAATCTAATTTTTTAAAAAAAATGTTAACAAACAAGAAAACCAAAATTGTAGCTACATTAGGCCCTGCATGTGGTACGAGAGAGATTATCAAGGATATGATCGACGCAGGGGTGAATGTGTTTAGAATCAATTTTTCGCATGCAGACTACGAAGGAGTAAAAGAAAAAATTAACATTATTAGAGGCCTGAACGAAGAGTTTGGTTACACTACAGCGATCTTAGGAGATTTGCAGGGACCAAAACTTAGAGTTGGTGTAATGGAAGAAGGAACGGTTGTACATGATGGTGACGAAATTACTTTCACTACAGCAGAAGATATTATCGGAAATGCAAAAAAAGCATTCATGAAATATCAAAATTTCCCAAATGATGTAAATGTTGGAGAACGTATTTTGCTTGATGATGGTAAACTGATTTTCGAAATTGTTTCAACAGATAAAAAAACAGAAGTTGTTGCTAAAGTAATTCAGGGTGGAGAATTAAAATCTAAAAAAGGAGTTAATCTTCCAAACACTAAAATTTCTTTACCGGCTTTAACTGAAAAAGATATTGCAGATGCCATTTTTGCAATTGAACAAAAAGTAGACTGGATCGCACTTTCATTTGTGAAAACTCCTCGCGATTTACAAGATTTACAAGAATTAATCGCTAAGCATTCAGAATATAAAATTCCAATTATTGCTAAAATTGAAATGCCGGAAGCTCTTGAGAACATGGATAAAATTGTAGCATATTGCGATGGTTTAATGGTTGCTCGTGGAGATCTTGGAGTTGAACTTCCTGCTCACGAAGTACCATTAGTACAAAAAGATTTGATTCGCAGAGCAAAAACAGCTAGAATTCCTGTTATCGTTGCAACCCAAATGATGGAAACAATGATTACAAGTTTAACACCAACAAGAGCAGAAGTAAACGACGTTGCTAACTCAGTAATGGATGGTGCAGATGCTGTAATGTTGTCTGGAGAAACTGCAACTGGAAATTATCCGGTTCAAGTTATTCAAAGAATGACACAAATTTGTGAGGCTGTTGAGAATTCTCCACTAATTCAGGTTCCACAAAACACTCCACAAATTAAAACAAAACGTTTTGTTACTAAAACAGTTTGTCACCAGGCAGCCTTATTAGCAAACGAAATTGAAGCTAAAGCAATTTGTACATTGACAAACAGCGGTTATACAGCTTTCCAAATTTCGGCTTGGAGACCATCTTCGGCACATATTTTAGTATTTACTTCAAACAAAAGAATCTTAACACAATTGAATTTATTATGGGGAGTTAAATCATTCTTCTATGATAATGAAGAAAGTACAGATGATACTGTAACCGATGTAAATAAAATTGCAGTTGAAAAAGGCTATGCATCAAAAGGTGATTATTTAATTAATCTTGCTGCAATGCCAATTAAAGAAAAAGGAATGGTTAATACCATGAGAGTTTCTGAAATAGAATAGTTTTCTTTTTTAAGATCACGATATTTTAAAATCAAATCCACCCATTCGGGTGGATTTTTTTTGCTTTATATATTCTTCAGTTTATAAATCCTCCCGTTTCAAGTTATAATTTGCAACATCATGGAGCAAAATAAAACCATTTTCATGTTGCAAGTTATAATTTGCAACAACGTAAAGCCTTAAAAATAGGATTATTCGTGTTTTTATTACTTAATTTTGAGATACTTAACAAAACGTTAAAAAAAACAGTTTCTGCAAATTCCCTCAAAGGCAACAGCTAAATGTTCTAAGAAATTGCTTTACATACAGGTTACTTTTTCTACTTCATTTTTGTAGAAAATTATAGTTCGATTTTTAGATAAAAACCATTATACAAACGAATTATTAACAAATCTTATTACCATGAAACAAAGTAAATTTAGAAATGCCATAATGCTTTTTGCATTCATATGCTTCACGATTGTTCAGGTGAAAGCTCAGAAAAAAGTCAACATTTTAGTATTGTGGGGCGATGATATTGGTACTACCAATATTAGCGCCTATAGCGATGGACTTATGGGATATACTACACCCAATCTTGATCGTTTAGCCAATGAAGGAATGCGTTTTCTTCATTATTATGGAGAACAAAGTTGTACTGCAGGACGTGCTGCTTTTTTAACAGGACAGCATGGTCTTAGAACCGGACTTACAAAAGTTGGTTTTCCTGGAGCGCCAATGGGTATGAGCCAGTTAGATCCTTCTATTGGAGGGATAATGAAAAGTTTAGGATATGCAACAGGTCAATTTGGTAAAAATCACGTGGGAGATCGTAATGAAAATTTACCAACCGTAAACGGTTTTGATGAATTTTTTGGAAACCTCTATCACTTGAATGCTGAAGAAGAACCAGAATTGCCGGATTATCCTAAAGATCCGGAATATCTAAAAAGATTTGGACCAAGAGGAGTATTAAAATGTACAGCAACAAGTACAGATGACGGAACTGTAGATCCTCGCTTTGGAAAAATTGGAAAACAAAGAATCGAAGATACAGGTCCACTTACTAAAAAAAGAATGGAAACGGTAGATGATGAAACATCAGCTGCTGCAATTGACTTTATCAAAAGACAAAATGCAGCAGGCAAACCATTTTTCTGTTGGTTCAATGCTACACGTATGCACCTTCGTACACACGTTAGAGCAGAACATAGAGGAAAATATACACATGGAGACAGTGAGTATATTGATGGTATGATTGAGCACGACGAAACTATTGGAAGTATTTTAAAAGCATTAGATGATTTAGGAATCGCCGACAATACGATCGTGGTTTATTCAACAGATAATGGCCCTCACATGAACACATGGCCAGATGGAGCAATGACACCATTTCGCTCTGAGAAAAATACAAACTGGGAAGGAGCTTTTCGTGTACCTTGTATTGTACGCTGGCCAGGACATATCAAAGCAGGAACTGTAACTACTGAATTGATGAGTCATAATGACTGGATTCCTACATTTGCTTCAATTGCAGGAGAACCCGATATCGTTAACAAGCTTTTAAAAGGTTACTCAGCAAACGGAAAAAACTATAAAGTACATTTAGATGGTTTTGATCAAAGTAAATTTTTAGAAGGCAAAACACCAAAAAGTGCCAGAGATAAATTCTTTTATACAGATGATGATGGTCTTTTAGTTGGTTTAAGAGAAGGCGATTATAAATATGTTTTTGCAGAACAGCGTTTGGGAGGTACATTGGGAGTTTGGGCAGAACCTTTTACCAAACTGCGTTTACAAAAAATATTCAATTTGTACCAGGATCCTTTTGAAAGAGCCGATATTACTTCAAATACTTTTTGGGACTGGCAGATGAATCACGTACAATTAATGTATGGAGCGATACAAGATGTGGTAGTTTTTGCAGAAACATTTAAGGAATATCCTCCAAGATCAATTCCGCCAAGTTTCTCAGCTTATACTATCATGGAAGAAACAATGAAAGATATTAAGGCACAAAAATATATTGAGAAAAACGTTTTACCTAAATTAAAAGAGGAAGAAGCAACAGATTCAAAAAAGAAAAAGTAGAAAATAAATGTTTAGTAGAGCTTGAATTATTACCCCATAATTCAAGCTCTATAACTTAAAAATCAATACTATGTATCAGAAAATATATGTATTGTCTCTGCTTTTATTTTTATTGGTTTCATGCAAAAATAAATCAGATGACGCTACAACTGTTAATCCTAAAGACAGTTCAGCAGTTATAGTTGGAGATCCGCTTCCCAGCTGGAATAAAGGTGCTTTAAAAGATGCTATTATTGCTTATGTTGAAAAAGTAACCAAAAAAGGAACTCCCGATTTTATTCCGATAGAGGATAGAATTGCGACTTTTGATAACGACGGAACATTATGGGCAGAAAAACCATATGTTCAGGAATTATTTGCTTTTTATCAGGTAAAAAAAATGGTTGGAGCCAATCCGGCTTTGGCACAAAAACAACCTTTTAAAGCTGTAGTAGAAAAAGACAAAACCTTTTTTGAAAAAGGAGGTGACAAAGCCCTTATAGAACTTGTTGCTGCAACCCACACCGGAATGACCGAGGACGAATTTGAAAAATCAGTAAATGATTTTTTTAAAACGGCTAGTTATCCGGGCAAAAATATTCCGGTAAAACAAATACGATATCAGCCTCAATTAGAACTGCTGAATTATCTCCGTGCCAACGGATTTAAAACCTATATCGTAACAGGCGGTACAATTGAAGTGGTAAGAGCAATATCTCAGGATTTTTACGGAATTCCAAAAGATCAGGTCGTAGGAACTTCTTTTAAATACAAATATGATGATGCCAAAAATGCCGTGCAGAGAGAATCTGCTTTAGATCATTTTAATGATAAAGAAGGAAAACCAGTTGGCATACAGCTGCATATTGGCCAGCGTCCGGTTTTTGCCTGCGGAAACGAAGGCGGAGCAGGAGATATTGCCATGTTGAAATATTCGCAGGGAAACAAATACCCATCCTTTCAATTATTGGTCAATCACAACGATTCCATTAGAGAATACAGCTATCAGGAAAAAGATAATTTATCATTAAGTACAGCCGCAAAAAACAAGTGGCATGTAGTAAGTATAAAAGACGACTGGAAAAAAGTTTTTGCAGATAAATAATTTGAATTAGTTAGGATCTCAAATGAAGCAGCTTTTGACATCAAAAGTTGTTTCATTGAGATTTTTAGATGGATTAAAAAACTTAAAAAAACAGTTATGAAACGAATCAGGTATTATATCAGTCATAAATTATTTTTCAGCACTCTGTTTTTTACTTTCTCTTTTGTTATTTCCGCTCAGGAAGCCGCGCCAAAAGCCGGAGCAAGTGCGCAGGAATTAGCAGATAAACTCGCAAATCCAGTGGCGAGTTTAATTAGTGTGCCTTTGCAGAACAATTTAAATTATGGTATTGGCCCTTTTAACGGATCAAAATATATAATAAATATACAGCCGGTAATTCCGTTTAAATTAACAGAAAATTTAAATCTAATTACCCGTTATATATTGCCAGTAGTTGATCAACGAGATATTACAGGAAACAATACACATCAATTTGGATTAAGCGATGCAACGGTTACCGCTTTTTTTGCTCCAAAAACAAAAGGCCTTATTTTAGGTATAGGTCCGGCATTTTTAATTCCAACAGCAACAGATGAATTATTAGGAACAGAAAAATTTGGAGTCGGTCCAAGTGTATTAGTAATGCATCAGGGAAAAGGACTTTCAGTAGGTTTCATAGCCAATCAAATTTGGTCAGTTGCCGGGAATGAAGACCGCGCCGATTTTAATCAGTTTTACACCCAGATATTTCTTTCTCACAGTTATAAAAGCGGAGCCAGTTTAGGTGTAAACGCCGAAATAACTCAAAACTGGGATGCAAAAACAACCCTAATCTCATTAAATCCATCTATTGGTGCCGTAACAAAATTAGGTGATCAGGTCGTTCAGTTTGCGATTTCGCCTTTAATTCCAATTACAGGACCTTCTGAATCAAAACCAGATTGGGGATTACGTGCTATTTTAGCCTTTGTTTTTCCGGGCTCATAACATCGTTTAGGAGTTTCTTTCATCTTAAAAAAACAAATCATGAAGTTAAAAATTTTATCCATTATAATAATGAGTTGCTTGGTCTCGTGTACCAATTCTACAACAAAAAAAGAAACTTCAACACCTGCCGATACTACAAAAACAGCAGTATTTAAACCTGCAGATTTTGAAGAACAGCTTGTTTATAATCGGGCATTTGAAGCCGTGATTTGGGGAATTCCCGCCGTTAATTCAGAATTGCTTCATGAAAGTCTTGTAAAAGTAAAAGGCGATTACAATCAAATAATTTATTGGTCGGGATTAATCAATTCCAAAAACCAAACCTTAACCCCAAATCCAGACGTAATTTATGTAAATCCATTGTACGACACACGACAAGGCCCTGTTGTTTTAGAAATTCCTCCGGTTGAAGGCGTTTCATCGCTAACAGGAAGTTTAGATGATGGGTGGCAAACCGCAATAGAAGATATTGGCCCCGCAGGAGTCGACAAAGGAAAAGGAGGCAAATACCTCATTTTACCGCCAAATTATAAAGACGCCGTTCCGTTAGGATATATACCCATGCCCTCTTCAACTTTTAAAGGATATGCAATATTGCGTTCAAATCTTACAGACGGAAGTCCAAATGATATTAAAAGAGCAGTTGACTACGGAAAAAAAGTTAAGATATATCCGCTTTCTGAAGCTGATAATCCGCCCGCAACAACATTTGTTGATTTATTAGAAGTTCCATTCAGTAACACCATTCCGTACGACTTTCATTTTTTTGAAATATTGAATCAGTTTATTCAAAGAGAACCTTGGATAACCCGAGACCTAGCAATGATTGATCAGTTAAAAACTATTGGAATTGAAAAAGGAAAAATCTTTCAGGCCGACGCCAGAAGACAGGAAATTTTAAATGCCGCAATAAAAGATGCTCATACCTGGATTGATTCAGAGTATCAAAGTGCATTTAAAATGCCTTTTTATAATGATACTAAATGGGCATTACCGGTTTCGCAGGATTTTGTAAAATCAATAGCGAGTGATTATTCCATACCAAACCTTTATCCGGTACGCGAAAGAGCGATCGCCTATTCAATAGCCTATTTTAGTGCCAAACATTTAGGAACGGGACAATTCTATTTAATATCAATTAAAGATGATAAAGGCGAAGAATTTGACGGCTCAAAATTGTATAAACTTCATTTGCCTGCAAAAGTTCCGGTAAAATTATATTGGTCAGTAACAGCCTACGATCGTGAAACCCATGCACTTATTTTAGGAATGAAATATGCAAGCCGTGCCTCAACATCGCCGGGACTTCAAAAAAACAGTGATGGTTCTGTAGATATTTATTTTGGTGCAAAAGCTCCGACAGGAAAAGAATCAAATTGGGTTCCGACAGATCCAAAACGAAAATTCGAATTACTGGCACGTTTCTACGGCCCGGAAAAAGGATTTTTTGACAAAACATGGAAAATGGGAGATGTTGAAGAAGTGAAATAATTACTCCCTGATTTTAAACCAAAATGATTAATCATTATGAAAAATAGATGTTTTATAATTTTAGCAGTAATTACTCTGATATTAAATTTTGGATGTAAAAAAGAAACATCAGAAACCGCATCCTCAACGCTGGTTTCAGAATCTGGAACTCAGATTAAATTAGATGGCGAACTGCCTTCAAAAGAATCTATTCCGGCATTATTTGACGAAATGGATTTTCAACAAGCAACGCAATGTTATTTATGGGGATTGCCTATTGTGGCTTTCGCCGAATGGCAGCAGCAACACTACAAAACATTTAAAGCATCAAGTAACGATCTTGTTTTATATAACTCTTATGACGATCGTTTAGGAATTCTTACCGCAAATGCTACAACGCCTTATATCATGACGTTTATAGATTTAGCAGCAAATGGTCCAACCGTTATCGAAATGCCGGCTGGACATACTGCCGGTGGACTGGCAGATTTTTGGCAGCGAGAACAAGCAGTAATTGGAGAAATGGGACCAGATAAAGGAAAAGGAGGTAAATACATCCTGGTTCCTCCAACAATTAAAGATTTTAAAGCCGATGGATATTTTATAGTTCCATGTAATACAGTAAATATGTTTTTCGGGTTTAGAGCTTTAGATCCTGATCCTAAAATTACAGAAACGCTGCTAAAACAAGTAAAAATTTATCCGTACGCACAAAGAGCAAATCCCGGACCAACAAAAGTGGTTAGCCCGCCGACAGGTAAAAAATGGTTAGGAATTCAGCCGCCAGGAATTAAATATTGGGAACGTCTTCATGCTATTTTACAAAATGAACCAGTAGAAGAAAGAGATCGTTTTTTTATGGCTTGGTTAAGAAATCTTGGTATAGAAAAAGGAAAAGCTTTTGCTCCAAATCAACGTCAGAAGAAAATTTTAATTGCCGCTGCAGAGAAAGGACAGCAAATGGCAATGGCAAATTCATTTGAAAAGCGTTTTTCAGATGTAAAACACTGGCCGGATAAAAAATGGGATTATGTGCTAATTATGAAAGACCCATCGCAGCATGCTGATAATTATGATGAGTTTTTTGAGCGATCATCCTATTTCTATGAAGCCGTTACCTACTCAAAAGCCATGATAACAAAAATACCAAATGTGGGTCAGGCCTACTTAGGATCATATTATGATAATGAAGGAAACTGGTTAGAAGGAGGAAAAAATTATACACTAAATATTCCGGCAAATCCGCCAGCAGTTAACTTTTGGTCTATTACGATTTATGATTCGGCAACCCGTTGTTTAATAGATAATCCGCAGAAAAATGCAGACTTATCTTCCCGTAAGGATTTAATAAAAAATAAAGATGGTTCTGTCGATTTATATTTTGGACCAAAAGCCCCAGCAGGAAAAGAAAAAAACTGGGTTCAGACTTTACCGGGAAAACATTGGTTTACTTATATGCGTTTTTACGGACCAACGACAGCTTATTTTGATAAAAGCTGGAAAATGGATGATATAAAAGAAGTAAAATAAGAATCCTTTTATGGTCGAAAAAGCAGCAGATAAAACAGAAATTTCATTTGATCCACTAGCATCAAAAGCAGAACGTTATGAGAAAGGTGCAGCGATTAGAAAAACAGTTCCATGCTCTGCACATCAGGAATATACTCCATTTAAGAATCGGGAAGATCCTATCGATATTTTGATAAAAACCAGTATTGGAAGAATAGAAAGTTTGCTGCCCATTCGATACAGGAGAATGATGGAATCTCCATTTGCCTTTTTTCGCGGCGCAGCAGCAATTATGGCAGCAGATTTGGCACAAACACCAAATACAGGAATCGATTTACAGCTTTGCGGGGATTGCCATTTAATGAATTTTGGAGGTTTTGCGACACCAGAACGTAAATTGGTTTTTGATATAAATGATTTTGATGAAACTTTTCAAGGTCCATGGGAATGGGATGTAAAACGGTTAGCTGCAAGTTTTGCGATTGCAGGAAGATGGCTCAAATTTGCTGATAAAAGCAATAAAGAATTTGCCTGGCACGTGGCAGACAGTTATAAAAGGCATATGCTGGATTACAGCAAATTATCGGCGCTTCAAATTTGGTATGCTGATATTGATCTTGCCGAACTTATCGAACTGGGAAAAGATGAAGAAATAAAAGAATTTCATCAAAAGCGAATAAAAAAAGCAGCCGAATATACGGCACATGAAAAGGAATTTGCAAAAATGACATATCAGGATGGAGTTCGCGCCCGAATAAAAGATGAACCGCCTTTGATATTTCATTCATCGGAAAATGATGAAAAGATCATTATGAAAGAAGCAGAATTGGTTCATAAGCGATACATAGAATCATTGCCAGAAGACAAGCAAATTTTGTTAAGCAGATATTCTATGCATGACTTTGCCATAAAAGTGGTAGGCGTAGGAAGTGTAGGCACACTTTGCGGTATAAGTTTATTAATGTCTGCCACGGGCGAGCCCATTTTTTTGCAGTTTAAAGAAGCAAGACAAAGTGTTTTAGAACAATATGTAAAGTCGAAAAAGAAATACAATCAGGAAGGCGAGCGAATTGTAATGGGACAAAAACTAATGCAGTCTGCTTCGGATATATTTTTAGGATGGACCAATGACGATAGAGGAAGATTTTTTTACATCCGTCAGCTTCGTGATGCTAAAGTCAAACCCGTTCTTGAAATAATGAAAGAAGAAAACCTGAAAGATTATGCCAAAGCCTGCGGATGGGCACTTGCAAGAGCGCATGCACGTTCGGGAGATCCATCTGTTTTATCCGGATATATTGGTGATAATAATGAATTTGCCAACGCAGTTTCGAAGTTTTCTCTTTTATATGCAGATCAAAATGAGTTAGACTACAATAAAATGATCCAAGCCATAAAGGAAGGCAGACTGCCGGTTTCTGCAGAAATATGATTTTGCAGGATAAATAAAGCAATTATAAATAAGTAAGAATTTTTTGCTAAATGTTTATGTCAATAAAATAAATTGATTATCTTTGAGTGTTTGCTAAAAGCCTGTAATATAGTTCTTTGTGTTTTTTTAACGCATTGTCGAAGCCGTATATTCTTTCATTCAAGATTTTTCAGAATTAATAATTTCGAGTTAAGTAATTAATCATTAATTTAAATTCTACAAAATGAATATTAAAAGAACAAATCTTCGCATAATCCCAATTTTGTTTTTGGGTTTAATTTACAGCTGTTCCCCAACAGTTAAGGTTACAACAGATTACGATCACTCTGCAAATTTTAGTGAATATAAAACTTTTGCAGTTTATGATTTAAAAGCGCAGCAAGGTCAGGTAAATCAATTAAATGTAGACCGTGTTACAAATGCAATTCGTGCCGAAATGATTGCAAAAGGATTTACAGAAAGTTCAAATCCTGATTTAAAAGTAAATGCAGTTTCTATTTTAAAAAATAAAACACAAGTTACAGCCGACTCTAATTTTTATGGTTATGGCGGAATGTATCGTCCGTATGGATATTGGGGCGGCGGAGCCATGATGGGCGGCGGCACAACAACATTTAATACTTATGATTATGTTGACGGTTCATTAGTTATCGATATAGTTTCTACAAAAACACAAAAATTACTTTGGCAGGGAATTGGAAATGCTCAAATTGACAGTAAACCAGATAATCCTGAAGAATTTATAAATAATTCTATCAAAAAAATCTTAGAAGGATTTCCTCCTGGGGCAGTAAAAAAATAGCATAAAACTACTGTTTTAAATAGGCTGTACTTTCAAATTTAGTAAGTACAGCTTATGATCGCACATTTTATTTTCTTTGAAAATCCCCCTTTTCAGAGAAAAAGGACAAACTAATCAAAGCTTAAAACGTATGACCGATATAGTACTTTCGCTTTTCTTTTTTATAGCTACAATTGTAGGATTTGCTACTTCATTTATGGTTCTTTTCTCAAAGAAAAACTATTCTAAAAGTTTTTTCTTAGGACTGTTTTTGTTTAGTCTTGCAATTGTAAGTGTCTATAATTTTTACTTATCGGCAAATGTTTTTAAGGAATTTCCGGATTTGTTCATGATCACCAAATCGTTTATTTTTTTAGCAGCTCCGTGCGCATTTTTATACGTTCGAAATATTTTATTCCCAAACTCATCTTATAAAAAATACGACTGGTTTCATTTTCTGCCATTCCTCATTTATTTCTCATTAACTATTTTAGTCTGGATTGGAAATTACACCAATATTTATTTGATAGACTATATTTCGGTAAAAACAAAAAATCCTTTCTCAATGTTAAGTCTCAGCGTTTGGCTTATGTATGCATTTTGCCAAACCATGATGATTTTAAATTACGACATTAAAAAATTTAAGGAAAACCACCTCCAGCGAATAAAAATATTAGGCTGGATCAGGGTTTATAATCTGGTTATTTTATTTTTGTTTTCAACACTTTTCGTGCATTTCTTTTTAATCAATAACGTCGACAATTTAGATTTATCCTGCTACATTCTTATTTCATCGGTTTTAATATTTACAGTTGGATGGCTGTATTTTAAACCGCAGCTTTTTTATGATGCAAATGAAAACGAAACAGATTTTGTCAATGAAGATTTGAGAACCTACGCTTCACAGGAAAGCAAAAATTCACAGCCAATAGTAAAAGAGTTAACGCTGGAAAAACGACAGCTGTATCTGGCAAGACTAGAAAGTATTTTTGATTCTAAAAAACTCTTTTTAAAGAAAGATTTAGTCATTCGGGATATTTCAGAAGAAACCGGAATTACCGTAAACAATCTTTCCTGTTTAATTAATTCAGAATTCAATCTGCACTTTCAGGATTATATTAATTTAAAACGAATCGAATATTTTAAAGAAAAAATAAACGATTCAGACTGGAAAGATCTTTCCCTTGAAGGAATGGCCTGGGCATCTGGTTTTAAATCCAGAACAACCTGCTTTAGGGCTTTTATAAAACATACCGGAAAATCTCCTTCAGAATATTTTAGAGTAATCAGGATTAACCCTGAAAAAAGCAGTTCTTATTTTTTTAAACAATCTACAAATTAAAATAGTTTGTAAAGACGGATTGTTAAGTCTCATTAATTTAAAGAAGAAACCATGAAAACGAAATCAAAACAAACCATAAAATCAGTATTCATCTTATTATTTCTGTTCGTTTGTTTTTTAGGAAATGCACAGTTAAAAGGCGGTCATATTCTTGGAGCAATGGGATTACAATCCGGAACCCAGACTCCGGCAAATACTTTAAGCGTTTACGTGCCGGGTTATTTGTATGATGCAGGTTCCCTTCGAAATGCAGACGGTGACGAATCTGTCGCAAATCCAGACATTACCATGTTTATAACAGGAGTTGGAGCTAATTATGTAAGTGATTTCAAAATTTTAGGAGCTAATTACGGAGCGACTATTTTGCTGGCTTTTGCTTCAAATACCATTCAGGGAAATTCACTTGATGCCACAAATTCACTCGCTTTTACAGATATGTATGTACAGCCCATTCAATTAGGCTGGCACAACAAAAGAGCCGATTTTGTTTTTAGTTATCAATTATATCTTCCAACAGGAAAATTTACCGCCGGAGCTTCAGATAATGCCGGTTTAGGGATGTTGATGAATGAATTTTCGGCCGGAACAACCGTATATTTTAATGATAAAAAAACATTTCATTTTTCGGCTTTAGCCTCTTATGAAATAAACGGAAAAAAGAAAGATACCGATATCAAAACCGGAGACATTTTAAGTGTTGAAGGAGGTTTAGGAAAAACCTTTTACACGCTTAATGCTGCGAAAACTGCTCCAAGCGGAATATTAAATGCAGGTTTAATTTACTATTTGCAATATAAAATTTCAAACGATAAAATTCCGGTGGGCAATTTCGTGATTGAACCAGACAAAGACAAAATTGGAGGCGTTGGTGCTGAGGTAAATTATTTCCATATAGGCTGTAAAACTTCTGCGGGACTTCGCTGGATTTCAGAATTTGGAGCCGAAAGCCGTTTTCAGGGAAATACTTTTTTCCTGACACTTGCTCATGTATTCAGTCTGGCAAAAGAGAAAAAAGAATAATCTCAAAAGGATTGAAGTTGATGTTTTTTTAAAGGAATAAGATAAATTTTAAATTGATTTAAATGAGAAATACATATTCAGATTCTTCCATAAAAAACAGAAAACTTTTTCTACAACTGGTTTTCATTTTTGCTTTGTGTTTTTTTTCTCTTCAAAACATAACCGCACAAACGGCACAGAAACCACATATAACCACAAAAGATTCTCTCGACGGAGCTTTTGACTTAAGCGATTATATTATTTATGCACACGGTTTTATTGTAGTTCCTACTGTTATTACAGAACCAGCTTTGGGCGGAATTGGAGGTGCAATCGTTCCCGTTTTTCTTAAAAAACGTCCGCCGGTTGTAGACGAAAACGGCAAAAAACGTTTTATAAACCCAGACATAACAGGAGGAATTGGTATGTATACCGAAAATAAAAGCTGGATGGCAGGCGCATTTCGGTCTGGAACCTTAGTCAAATCCAGAATTTTATATCGTGTTATGGCAGGTTATGGCGATATGAATTTATCTTTTTATGCTAATAATATCCCAAATGCAAAAGATCAGGAATTTAAACTCAATTTTAGATCAACTATTTTTTATACACAATGGCTTAAACAATTTAGAAACGCAAAATGGAGTGCCGGACCGCAATATCTTTTTTTAAACTCAAAAATAAACCTGCCCGATGTTGATCTTCCGCCGCCATTTGTACAGCCAAAAGACATTAAAAGTACCATAAGTCAGCTTGGAGCTGCGCTTCAGTTTGACGGACGTGACAATATATTTACACCAGATAAAGGAATCCGGCTTCAGTCAGATTTCTTTTGGTCAGATGACGCAATAGGGAGCGATTACGATGCCTGGCGCGTCAATTTATCGGCAATAGGATTTTATCCCTTAACAAAAAAATTAATTGGCGGGCTTAGGGTAGAAGGAGAGCAGGCGTTTGGGAGTCCGCCTTTTTATCTCTTGCCCGGAATCAATTTACGCGGAATTCCCGCCGCCAGATATCAGGGAAAAACAAGCATTGTTACCGAAGCCGAATTACGATGGGATTTATACCGAAGATGGAGTCTTATGGGTTATGGAGGTCTCGCAAGTGCTTTTAACGATTGGGATCAGGCTTTCGCCAAACCCGTTGTCTATAGTTACGGGACAGGTTTTAGGTATTTATTAGCCCGAAAATTCAAACTGAGAATGGGAGTTGACGTAGCAAAAGGCCCCGAAGATTGGGCGTATTATATTGTTTTTGGTAGTAACTGGCTTAGATAATTGTGAATTGTTAATGGTGAGTTGTTAATTATAAAAAGTAAAATAAAAATTCCCGATAATAAATATCGGGAATTCAAATATAATTTGTGGAAATTCGTGCAATTCGTGGCAAAAAAAACTCTATTTCGCCCAATACGGCTTGATAATTTTATTCTGTTTGTGGTTTAAAACTAATAGAATAATAGTTGCAGCGGCACAAAATATAATAGCCTGAATCGATCCTTCGGGACCAAATTCTCCTCCGGTAATAAATTCTGGACCTTGTATTTTTGCTTCTAATAAACTGCTTGTTTTTTCGTTTCCGGAAGTTATGGCTCCAAAAATTCCCGACTGAGTAAAATTCCATGCAAAATGCAAAGCGATCGGCATCCATAAATTACGGCTGTACATGAAAATAGCTCCAAACAAAAATCCTGCAGTTGTAATACAGATTGCAGAAATTAAAGTGCCGTGAGGATTTGCCAAATGAAAAACACCAAATAGAACAGCAGAAATTGTAAGGGAAATATAACTTCCCAGTTTTTCTTCTACAATTCTAAAAATAATTCCTCGCACCAATATTTCTTCAATAATAGCAACTGTAAACATTATGGTAAACGGAATCAGAATAAACGAAACAGGATTGATATTTACAACACTGTAACTTCCGTTAAGGTAAATTACTAAAATGGTTAAGGATTGTAAAATAAAGCCAATCAGAGCTCCAATACTAATATTTTTGGCAAGTCCTTTTGTAGAAAATTCTGTTATGGTTCTTTTCTCATATTTTTTAAAGAAAAGAATATAACTGAAAATACACGAAAAGGAAACAAAAAGTCCTTTTAAGAGATTTCTATAATCTTTGTCAAGAGATGTCAAAGCCAATAGTTTTACGGCAATTTGCTGGCCAATAATAACAACGGCCATAAAAGTAAGCAGAGCAAGAAAGATTTTGACAACAGGGAAATTAAATATTTTTTGTTTTCTGGTAAGGGTTTCCATTTGGTTTGTTTTATGATTTATGATGAGACAAAAGTATTGCACATCAAAAACAAAAAATAGAATGAAATTTGCCTCTTTTATAATTTTTGAAATTGTTTTGGCAGAAATCCCGTTTGGCTTTTAAAAGTTCTAATAAAATGGCTTTGATCTGCAAAACCGCATTCGAGGGCAATTTCGGTTAAATTACTTTCGTGCGATTGTATCAGCGAAAGCGAACGATTTATTTTAATTCGGCGCATGTATTCGCCTAAAGTACAGCCAAAATACTTCGGAAAATGTTTAGAAATCGTAATCGGATTTAAATTTAAAACCAGTCCTAAATCCTGCAGATTCGGGTTTTCGTTCCAGCAGTCATTCAGTAATTCCTGTAAACTTTTCACCCAAAACGGACTTTTATCAAAACGTTCCAAATGATTTTGAGCATTCGAAATCTGCGAAAAAAGCATCGTAATCGTATCGGCAGAAAAAGTATCAGAAGTAAGTGTTTCTTTAAAAATCTTCAAAATCAGAAATTTAGTAAACGCCGAATTTTGAACCGATTTTTCGATCACAGCTTCAGATAGTTGAAGATCTTTCAGCAGATTTTCTTCAATTTCAATATTAATATTTCGGGACGGAAAAAGTGTATTTTGGTTTAAATGCAGTTCGTCGCTGTGGTAAAATAATAACGAACCGGGACCTACGGTTTCGCTGAAATTTTTTCTTTTTTCAGTAGTTCCGCCTTTTAGGAAAAGCGTTATATGCGCATTATTGTGCGAGTGCCAGCCTTCGTAAACCTTGTTTTGATACTCGGTTTCGACAACCGCAATTCCCTGTTGGGTATTGAAGCTCTTTTTAGTATTGCCTAAGTATTTCTCTTTTTCGAGTTCGTACATTTTGGGGTTTATAGCGTGGCATTTCAACAGCCAAATTACTATTTATTTGCATATAAAATCAAAAAACATTTGATTGTAAATAGATTATGTTTTTATATAGTTTGTAAGGTTTTGAGGATTAATAAAAACATTGTATAAACATTAACTGTTAAATAATAGTTTATTTACCGAATATTTAATTTTTTTGTAACAAAAATATAATACAGGCTACTAATAAGTAACTATTTAAATCTTTTGATTATGTATAAAAATACGATGAAATCAGTTTTCGCGGCATCTGCTTTTTTAGTTGGTGTAAGCGGCTGTTTTGCGCAGGACATTTTGGTAAATTCCTTAAAGCTAAATGCGAGTGATAAAAGTAAAGAAGCTTTTAAATTCACTGAAGTAGTTAACTTAGGAACAACGTCGATTAAAAACCAGGGTTCATCTGGAACTTGCTGGAGTTATGCATCAAACTCATTTTTAGAGTCAGAAATGATTCGTTTAGGAAAACAGCCTGTTGAGCTTTCTCAGGTTTTTTCTGCAAGAAATGTGTATGTTGACAAAGGAGTAAATTATGTTCGTATGCACGGCGCGATCACTTTAGGTGACGGAGGTTCGCTGCACGACGTAATTAATATGTACAAAAAATACGGAACCGTACCAAGAGAAGTTTACACAGGATTGAACTACGGAACAGATAAAAATAAATTTGCCGAAATGTCTGCACTTATCGAAGGTGTTTTGGCTGCGGTGGTTAAAAATCCAAACGGAGAGTTAACTCCAAACTGGCAAAAAGCATATGCTGCTGTTATCGATTCTTATTTAGGAAAAGTGCCGGATAACTTCAATTACAAAGGAAAAAACTATACGCCGCAGTCTTTTGCAAAAGAAGTGGTAGGTATTAATCCTGACGAATATGTAGAAATGTCTTCGTTTACAACTTCTCCTTATTACCAAAAAACAGTTCTTGCCGTGCCAGACAACTGGTCATTAGATCAGGTTTACAACGTAAAAGTAAACGACATGACAGATGTTATCGACAATGCATTGAAAAAAGGATATACTGTAGCTTGGGCGACAGACGTAAGCGAGAAAAGCTTTAGCTGGAAAAACGGTGTTGCATATGTACCAACAAAGAAATTTGACGACATGACTGCCGAAGAAAAAGCAGATATGTTTAACGGACCAAAAGCTGAACCGGAAATTACTCCAGAAATGCGTCAGGCTGCGTTTGACAATTACGCTACAACAGACGATCACGGAATGCACATTATTGGTCTTGCAAAAGATCAAACCGGAAAAGAATATTATATCGTAAAAAATTCTTGGGGAGAAACTAATGACTATAAAGGTTTCTTGTTCGTAACCAAAAATTTCGTAAAATATAAAACGACTGCCTTAATGGTAAACAAAGGAGGAATTCCTGCTGAAATTGCTAAAAAGTTAGGGGTTTAAGGAGTTTTAAGGTTTTTATAAAGATAGAAAAGCGCCGTGATCTTTGGATTACGACGCTTTTTGTTTTTTTTCATATTTCAGACTAAGCTATTAAAGTAAATTTTAGCAACTCCCTCAATATAATCTTTTTTTAAAGCTTTCTTAATTTGTTTTTTTAAGATTTTAGATTTTTTGAAAGCTTTAAAATAGAATTTGGTTTGATATTCCAAAATCCAATATTGATTAAATTTAGAATAGTCAAAACCATCCAAATCCATTAGCCAGTCATAATAATCTTTTTGAAAGGTAAAGTTAGATAATAACTTAATTTCATCAGAGAATGGTTGATTGTACTTATACATCAAATTTATTAACTTCCCTAATCTAAAATTTTGATTAGAATTAATAAAATATCGTTCAGGATCTCTTTTAGTTACGTCAGGTACAGTTTTCGCAAATTTATCTAATAGATCTTTTTCAAAATCGATTAAATTATGTATTGCACAAACTGAATAAAATTCAGGATCAAAATTTTCTTTTAATCTATTGATTATTATATTTTTAATGGATTTTTTTAAGTCTGAATTTAAGAATGATATGGCATAACCTATGCTATCTAATTTATTATCTTTGGAAAATATAATCTCCTCATTGATAACTTCTGTTTCAACAATTTCATAAACTAATTTTTCAATTTCATTAGGGCTGGAATTTTCTGAATAATATTTTATTGCATAACTAAAAACTGAAGAATACTCTCCGTTATGTTCCCGTAGTAAAAAAATTAATTTTTTAATATTATTGTTATTAATTTTTTTGTGACCTAAAAGAAGTTGATAAAGAGCTCCAAAAGGAATTATAGTTCTCAAATTAAAATTAGCAAGAATCAAAAGGAGTTTACTTACTAGTTCATTTATTTGTGGTTCGGAAAATTTAATTCTAGAAATAATCAATCCGAGATTGGCAATAACTATTTCTGATGTGTCTTGGAGTGTTTCATTCTCTTCATTATTTACAATTGTAATAGAGTTATTAAGATTTTCTAAATATGAATTCAAAGACGAGAAAGTCTTTTCTTTATTTTCGACATTTATTTTCTTGATATTATATTTAGTTAACAAATGAATTCCTTTGTCATAATTAATATTAAACATCCACATATCTAAAATAGTCGACGTAAATTTTTTATATTTAGAGGTATTCGGATTTTTTAATGAATATAGAGCTAAACTTGCCTCTAAAACTTTTGTGGTTAATTGTTTGTACTCATCAAATGTGTTATAAATAATTAAGTTAAATTCTAAAAAATAGTATAATCTTAAAAAGCTGACTAATAGATTGTAAGAATGATTGTTGGAATGTTGTACACCATATTTATCATTAAAAGATATTCTTTTTATTTCTTCTAATTTATTGTCAATGTTAGCAAATGCTCTATCAAAAAAACTATCATCTTTAATCCATTTGTATAAATCATAAAAATGAGGAGCGTTCAACTGTATGTCTGCCTCTTTTATTTCAAGGTTTATATTTTTTAAGATTTCTAAAAGAGATGTTCTATCCTTATGGAAATAAGTAGTAGATATTATTTTTCTTAACTGAATTAAATTATATCTAGCAATAGTTGAAAAAATTATCTTTTTGTTTTTAGTAGCTTCTTTATCTACCAGTTTTAAAAGTTTGATAGACTCATTAAAGTTACCCATTGAATAGCTGGTATAAGCTCTTCTTAATTTTTCGTGTAAAGTATATTGATCTGAATCATTTTGTAATAAGGTTTGTGCTTTTATAAAATTTAATTTATCGTAATTACATCTTTCACAGTCACAAGGTTTACCTTTAAAAAGTTTATGTATACATACTCTTCTATTTGGTTTTTCTGAACTACCCGCCCAATGTACATGATCAATACAATTAACTGTAAAGAAGCGTATAATCTTTTCAAGTTTTTCAGAAACTAATTCATCATTATTGTATCTATTTGAAATAAGTTTTGCACCATCTAAAGTTATGCTATCCATTAGATCAAAAAAATCTTCATTATCTGTTTTTAAATCAGTTTCAAAAATATATGTTTTAGTACTCGTTTCTTTGAAAGGGTATAATTGTGAAATTATATTAGTAGGAATTACATTCATTCCTTCAAATAAATCAATTGAAAAAATTGCTTTATCAATTATGTCTTTGTCTTTTATTTTGTCCTTTATAAATTTATAATCTGCTTTTGTCTGTAGTGGTAAAATCCCCTTATGATTTTGTTGCAGTCTTGAAAAATGGATTTCTTTTGTAAATCTTGAAAAATTTTCAGAGTTAAGTAGATTTTCAGAAGGAATATAAATTTGTATAGTTGGTTTTTTAGTATTTGATTTTTTTAATTCTGATTCTTTCAATTCTGATTCTTTCAGAGAAATTTTATCTTCTATTGATGCATCAAGTTGAATAGCGTACCAATATGTTGTATCTGATGTTATGTCAGAATACATAAACAGCAAAGGCTCAGTTAACTCATAATAATATTGTTTAGCATGTCTAAGTTCTAGTTGAAAAGAAATTTTGCCTTTTTCTGGATGACTTTCTGATTTAATTACTTTTATAGGGGTATTAGTTCCTTTATTTTGTGTTTCAAAGAAAAATAATTGGGTTTGATTTTCTCGATGATAGACATGACAATAAAAATCTATGCCTTTTTCTTTTTTTTGATCAGATTCATGCTGTTTATATTCTAATCCGCTCTCTCTAAAAAGTTTCATTAATTTGAGCTCTAACTTACTGTCAGCTTCAATTTGTATTTCATCATTTCTTTTCATAAAATAAATACATCAATAATTAGGTAAAGTGAAGAGTAATTTTCAAGTTCAATATATAAAAAAAAGACCATTATTAAAATAATGGTCTTTTTCAATTATTTAACGTTCTTCGGTTCAAACTTTCATACTATAAATAATATTTTCTCAAAAATAATCTACTTCTCTTTCAACAATTTCTCCAAATACTCAACCTTATCTTTTTCAGCCTGAACCAAGCGCTCATAAAGTTCAACAACTTTATCAAGAGGATTGAAATTGCAATTATAATTAAGTCCAGCATTCACAATACCATTATCTTGATATGTATTTCCAATAATATTTAAAACCGCTTCTTCAGAGAAATTTTTAATTCCTTCAACAGTCACGCCTAATATTTCGGCAATTGCCTGAAGTTTCTCATCATCAATTGTTTCGCTGTTTTCAATAGCAGAAACAGTCTGCTGGCTCGTGCCTAAAGCCTGCGCCAAAGCTTCCTGCTTCATATCGCGAAGTTCACGAATACGGCTTATTTTTCGGCCTATATGATTTGGTTTTGTTAGTGTGCTCATAATTCAAAGATATTTAAAATTCCTGAAAAAAGTATTTCTGCTGTAAAATACAAGATGTTTTTGTGTGATACAATTTGCTGCGATTTCGGGAGAAAACAAAAATACAATTTTTCGCACAACGAATAATTAAAAACTAAAATTATAAAAATAATCAGCGTTGGGCAAAAAGCAAAACACACACTTTATCGTTTTTATAAGCACTTCACGGTCAAAGTAATGTGTAAAGGTCACGAAATCAGTAACTTTAAATAGTGTTTTACGGAGTATCAACTTAAATTTAATTACTTATGAAAACATATTTACTACATTTTGCGGCTCTTGTCGGTTTGTTTTCCATAAGTGGTTTTGCCCAGCAAACCAATTATATGGTAGCAAATGCAGATTCTCGAAGAGCGCCTTTTAAATTTGACAGCAAACCAACAGATGATCGTGTTATAGAATCGTATTTGGTTGTAGAAGTAATCAATATGCCTTTCGGAAAAAGAACTACTCAATACGAAGTTTCAAAACTGGATATGGTGTATACAAATGATCTCGGTCCAAATAATACCAGAACGGTAACTCCAATTTATAAAAAACCAAAAGTAAGAACAGCAAGTACAATTTTACCCTCAAAATCAATGGCAGATGCAACAACTAAAACCATTAAACCAGTCGAAGTTGAGGTTACTGCTCCGGCTTATAGTGAGAAGTTTGTAAAAGTAGATATTCTGGACACTTACGCCAATGTTTTAGACAAAGGTTACAAATCTATTGACATGCTTAAAAAAGTCGCTGACAAGTACTATTTTGAAAGTAATTTTGATGATGCCGTTAAATATTACACCGAGTTATTTACGCTCGATGCAAATTTAGACACCATTTATTATTTTAGATACGCGCAATGTTTAAAAGCTACAAATGAAAAAGAAAAAGGCGAAGAAATGATGAAATTGTTTGAAAGCAAGAATTTGAATCAATAGAGAGGAAGTAATAAAACTCAGTTTTGTCATTTCGACTGAAAGGAGAAATCTCCGCGAGAAGCTCCATACAGTATGTCGCCAATCTTTGTAGAGTTACTTGTTGAGATTTCTCCTTCGTCGAAATGACAAACTTTGAGTAGAAATTGTTTGAAAGTAAAAACCTCAATCATAAAATAGGCAAGGAATTAAACCATAAAGTACTTAATAGGTTTTATAAACATAGCCCACGATTTCAACCGCGGAAATGCAATTTTTGGGTAATACATTTTTTATAATTTGTATCGCGTTTCCCGTGGTTGGAACCAGGGGCTATGTTTGAAATACAATTGAATTGAGAGGGAAATGATGAAATTGTTTCAGGGTAAAAATTTAAATACAATGGAACTTAAAAATAAGCAAGAAACTAAATCACAATAAAGGTTTTGCGGAATATAATTAACATAGCCTGCGGTTTCAACCGCAGGAACGCAATGCTTGGCAATGTATTTATTATAATTTGTATAACGTTTCCCGTGGTTGAAACCACGGGCTATATTTGAAATACGATTGAATGTAGGCTCAGTTTTGTCATTTCGACTGAAAGGAGAAATCGCACTAGTAATTCGACATGCAAAATCGCCAATCTTTGTAGAGCTTCGAGTGCGATTTCTCCTTTCAGTCGAAATGACAAACAGGTATAAACAAAAAAAGACGATCATTTGATCGTCTTTTTTTAAGCTCCCCCTCTTGGGCTCGAACCAAGGACCCTCTGATTAACAGTCAGATGCTCTAACCAACTGAGCTAAGGAGGAATCACCTTAAAGGTAAATATGTTTGCTAAAAAAAAGTTGCTCCCCCTCTTGGGCTCGAACCAAGGACCCTCTGATTAACAGTCAGATGCTCTAACCAACTGAGCTAAGGAGGAAGTTGTTGCTCTTTTTAGCGAGTGCAAATATAATTGAATTTTTAGTTTCTCAAAAATATTTTAACTCTTTTTCTCAAAATATTTTTTTACTTGATAATTGCTTTATAAATGTCGTTTCCGTTTGCGAACAAAAGCAGTGCTATAAGTAGTACAAAGCCAACCATTTGGGCGTTTTCTAAGAATTTATCGCTCGGTTTTTTACCACTAATAATTTCATACAATAAAAACATCACATGTCCGCCATCAAGTGCCGGAATTGGCAATAAATTCATAACTCCAAGCATAATTGACAATAAAGCTGTGATTGACCAAAACGTTTCCCAGCTCCAAAAACTTGGGAAAATGTTGTAAATCGCTGCAAAACCACCCACTTGTTTGTAAGCTTTTGTTTCAGGATTAAAAATCATTTTCAGTTGTTTTCCATATCCTACTAACTGATCTTTTCCTTTTTGAATTCCAACAGGAATAGATTCAAAGAAACTATATTCTCTGGTACTTACTTTATAGTAACCTAATTTCTCTAAAGATTCGATTCCTAAACCGCCAACACCAATTCCTAATTTTCCTAGTTTAGAAACCTTAACCGTAACAGGAGTTTCTTTTAAATCACGTAAAACAACAGCAGGAATTGTTTTTCCTTTGTTAGCCTCTAAAACAGCTTTAGCTTCGTCAAAATATTTTATTTTTTGATTATTCAGGCTTACAATGATATCTTTTGGTTTTAAAGAAGTATTTTCTGAATCTTCAGAAATTTTACCCACAACAAAAGGCATTCTGATACCAATCAATAAACCTTTTTCATATTTAGATAATTGGTCAACAAAATCATTCGGAATATTAATCGTTTGTTGTTTTCCGTCTCTTTCAATCAAAACATGTTTCGACATGATAACGTTCATATTCATGTCGCTGTCAAAATTTTCAACCGTTTTACCATCAATAGAAATGATTTTGTCTCCGGTTTTAAAACCAGCTTTAAGCATTGCAGGATTTTCGATAAAAACACCGTCTTTCAAATCAGCATTTGCCACGTACGTATCGCCATAAGCAAAAGCCATTCCTATATATATAATAAACGCCAGGATAAAGTTTACCGTAACACCGCCAAGCATAATAATTAAACGCTGCCAAGCCGGTTTAGAACGAAATTCCCACGGCTGAGGTGGAAGTGCCATTTGTTCCTTGTCCATACTCTCGTCGATCATTCCGGAAATTTTCACATAACCTCCAAGCGGTAACCATCCAATTCCGTATTCTGTTTCGCCAATTTTCTTTTTTAACAGCGAATATTTAACATCAAAAAATAAGTAAAATTTTTCAACTCTCGTTTTAAACAATTTGGCAGGAATAAAGTGCCCTAATTCGTGAAGAATAATAAGTAAAGATAAACTCAATAGAAATTGAGAGAGTTTGATAACTATATCCATTTTGTATTTTTAGTTCGTATTTAACGCACAAAAGTAGCGTTTCTATTTTAATTTGAAAGCGCAATATAATACATAAGGTTTTAAATGTTTGTTAATTAATAAACATTTCAATTTCTCGTTTTAACAAGATACAGTAACTTTACTTTTTAAACGGCTGTCAATATCTATTGGTAGTCCAAAACCATTAAAAGTTACAAACATGGCTTCACAATTATTTTCTCCCCTAACTTTAAAAAACATCACCTTAAAAAATAGAATTGTTATTTCGCCAATGTGCCAATATTCGGCAGTTGACGGATTTGCAAACAACTGGCATCTGGTTCATTTAGGAAGCCGTGCAAGCGGAGGCGCCGGATTAATTATTCAGGAAGCTACAGCAGTTTCTCCCGAAGCAAGAATTTCTCCTGCCGATTTAGGAATCTGGAAAGATGAACATATCGAAAAACTAAAACAAATCAACGAATTTATTGTTTCTCAAAACTCTGTTCCCGGAATTCAGCTGGCGCATGCCGGAAGAAAAGCAAGTGTTTCTTCTCCGTGGGAAGGAAATAAAAAATTAGATTTCGCTCAAGGCGGATGGCAGACCGTTTCGGCAAGCGCGATTCCGTATCACGACGGAGAACCTTTTCTTCCCGAAGCTTTAGATAAAAACGGAATCCAAAAAGTAATTTCCGATTTTAAAACCGCAACAAAAAGAGTTGTCAAAGCTGGATATAAAGTTGTAGAAATTCACGCCGCACATGGTTATTTACTGCATCAGTTTTTATCGCCTTTAACCAACGTAAGAACTGATGAATATGGAGGAAGTTTTGAAAACCGAATCCGTTTTACGCTTGAAATTGTTGAAGCTGTCCAAAGCGAATGGCCTGCAGATTTACCTTTAATTGTTAGAATTTCAGCAACAGACTGGGCAGAAAACGGATGGAATCCTGAAGAATCGGTACAACTTTCAAAAATATTAAAGGAAAAAGGAGTAGATTTAATCGATGTTTCGTCAGGCGGATTAGTGTCGCATCAAAAAATTGCGATTGGTCCTGGTTATCAGGTTTCTTTCGCAGAAAAAGTAAAAAAGGAAGCTAATATTTTGACAGGCGCAGTAGGTTTAATCACTGAAGCCAAACAAGCCGAAGAAATTTTGAAAAACAATCAAGCCGATTTAATTTTGTTTGCCAGAGAATCATTAAGAAATCCAAATTTACCATTAGATTTCGCCAAAGAATTAGACAGCGATATTCAATGGCCAAAACAATACGAACGAGCTAAGATTTAAATTTTTATTGGCCAGAGATTACACAGATTAAAGTGATTTTTTTAGTTTTGGTTGCCACGAATTTCACTAATTATCACGAATTTTAAAGCTTTTCTATACGCACTGATTTGTGTAAATTAGAGAAATTCGTGGCAAACAAAAAATCCTTTTTAATCACATTAATCTGTGGCAAAAAACTAAATACAAAATGAAAAAAATAAAAACAGCACTATTATCATACGGAATGTCGGGAAAGGTTTTTCACGCGCCTTTTTTAGATATTCATCCGGGTTTTGAATTATTAGGATCTGGGGAAAGAAGCAAAAAACTAATTCAGGAAGATTATCCATACGTAAAAAGTTATCCTTCAATCGACGATTTATTAGCCGATGATGTTGACTTGGTAATTGTAAACACTCCAGTAGGAACGCATTATGAATACGCTAAAAAAGTACTTTTAGCAGGAAAACATGCTGTGGTAGAAAAAGCTTTCACAACAACTGTAGCCGAGGCAGAAGAATTAGCTAAAATCGCGCACGAAAAAGGATTAAAATTAGCCGTTTTTCAAAACAGAAGATGGGACAGCGATTTCAAAACCATTCAAAAAATAATCAATGAAGGAGTTCTGGGTGATATAGTAGAAGCCGAATTTCATTTCGACAGATACAACCCGTTATTAAGTTCGAAAGCCCATAAAGAAACTGCCAATGACGGAGCCGGAGTTTTAAAAGATTTAGGTCCGCATATTATAGATCAGGCTATTTGTTTATTCGGCTCGCCAAAATCGGTTTTTGGTGATGTGAGAATCACAAGAGAAAACTCATTAGTCGATGACTGGTTCGATTTATTATTGATTTATGATGATTTTAGAGTACGATTAAAAGCAGGTTTCTTTGTTAGAGAAGCAAATCCCGCGTATACGATTCATGGAAAAAAAGGCTCTTTCTTAAAACATCGCGGAGACATTCAGGAAGACGAATTAAAAATTGGTAAAAAACCAAACCTGGAATCTTGGGGAAAAGAACCGGATGATTTACAAGGAATTCTGCATACAGAAATTGACGGAAAAGTAATCCGCGAAAAAGTGCCGACACTTCAGGGAAATTATTTCTCCTTTTTTGACGGAGTTTTCAATTCTATAACAAACAATGTTGCAGAACCAGTTACAGCCCAAGACGGCGTAAAAGTAATGCAGATTATCGAAGCCGCAATTGCCAGCAGTGCGCAACGTACTGTAATTAATTTGTAGTGAAAATGGCTCACGGATTTTTACGGATTAAACGGGTTTACGCTGGTATAATTTTTTAAGAGTGTAATAAATAAAACATAATGTATATCGTAGAGACGCACAGCAGTGCGTCTTTTTTATGCGTGAAAATAAAATAACATCTGTGTAAACCCGTTTAATCCGTAAAATCCGTGGGCAAATTCGTAGAAATCTGTGGGCAAAACCCTGCTATTTATAAACAATAACGTTGTAAATAATTCAACAATTTGTACCTTTAAGTAAATACAAAGGTTTTTTGTACATTTATAATATAATCCCAAAACGCATACATTTTGATAAATTTTAATCCATTACAACTTTTTCAGACTAAAGGGAAAATCAAGAAAGTTTTTAGAGAAGCAAAAGCGTCTTATTTAAACAGAATTCGTTTTGCCGTTGGAATGTTTTATTTCGGAATGGGATTAAGTTTTGCAACCTGGGCGAGTCGAATTCCGGATATCAAAACAGCCCTTCATTTAACCGAAGGCGATTTAGGTTCTATACTTTTCTCCCTGCCAATGGGACAATTAATTATTATGCCTTTTTCAGGAAAAATGGTCACCAAATTCGGGAGTCATCGCATTTTAGTTTTCTCCCTAATAATGTATGTTTTGTGTCTGGCCAATTTAGGTTTAGCTACAACTGGTTTACAGTTATCAATTGGATTATTTTTATTTGGCTTATTCGGAAATTTAGCTAACATAGCCGTAAATACACAAGGCGTTTATACCGAAGTACTTTTCAAAAAAACAATCATGTCTTCTTTTCACGGAATGTGGAGTTTCGCCGGATTTACAGGTGCATTGGTTGGTTTAGGAATGCTGGCTTTAAACTTAACGCCATTAAATCATTTCCTGATTGTTGGCGGGATTGTGTTATTAATGGTAGCTTTTAATTTTAAATTTTTAATTCGTGCCAAAGAAAAAATCAAACATAATACAGAGAAAAGAAAAATCTTTGTAAAACCAGACAGCGCCTTAATTTGGCTTGGTGTAATTGGTTTTTGCAGCATGGCGAGCGAAGGTGTAATGTTTGACTGGAGCGGAGTTTATTTTAAAGATGTAGTAAAAGCACCGGGGCCATTAGTAATTTTAGGATATACTTCTTTTATGATTATGATGGCCGGCGGAAGATTTTTAGGTGACGGATTAATCAATAAATTTGGCCGCGAGCGTGTCATGCAGATAAGCGGCGTTATGATTTCTGCCGGACTTTTTACAGCAGTTTTCCTTCCCTATATTGTTCCGTGTACCATTGCTTTTATGGCAGTTGGTTTAGGAGTTGCTACTATTGTTCCAACCGTTTATAGTATGGCTGGAAAAAATCCAACAGTTCCGCCGGGAGAAGCTTTAACAATAGTTTCGAGCGTAAGCTTTTTAGGCTTTTTAATGGGACCTCCGGTAATTGGTCATATCGCTCAAAACTTCGGATTAGAGTTTTCTTTTGCCTTTATTGGAGTTTTTGGTGTTTTAATTGCCTTTATGGTTTCTAAAATTAGAACAACCACTTAATTTTTATTGCCCACAGATTTAATGGATTAGGGTGATTGCGCCGTGTTTTTTTAACTTCTTTATGAAATAAATTATTTTTGTAAGAATTTATTTCTTTTTAATTGTTTTTATATCTACATTTGATCCCAGAGTTTGTTTGTCTTACAAGCAAGACTCTTTCCAAAAACCAATTTATCTTTTGAATAGGATTAATATCCGAAAACAATTTTCAAAGTAAATTGGAATTTTAATGGTAAAAAAATACGCGCTCTTTTTTGTTTTATTGTCTTTTAGTTTTGCCTTTGCACAGGAAACAGTTTTTAGAGGAATTGTTGTCGATGCCAAAACGCAAAATCCTCTGGAGAATGTTGTAGTAAGTATTCAAAATTCTTCTATAACAAAACTTACTTCTAAAAGAGGCAAATTTGAATTGAGTTCTCCTATAGAAGGAGAACAGCTTCTTTTAATTCACAGTCAGGACTGCAAAGATTTACTACTCAAAATTCATTCTAATTTTGGTCAGATTATATATCTCGGAGTATTGCAATTAGAAGATATTTATTCTGATGAAGTTCCGGCTGCACTAATCACATTATTAGAAAGTGATTTGTCTGATGATAATAGTTCATCCGAAATGACTTCGGGACTTTTACAATCTTCTAAAGATGCTTTTATGCAGGCATCCGCATTTAATTGGGGTCAAGCCCGATTCAGGGTTCGTGGTTTAGACAGCGAAAACGGAACCATGATGCTCAACGGAATGACCATGAATAAAATATACGACGGCAGACCGCAATGGAACAATTGGGGTGGACTAAATAATGTGCTTCGTAATCAGGAATTTTCGGTTGGAACGGCTGCTTCAAATTATACTTTTGGCGGTGTTTTAGGAACACAGCAAATTTTTACACGGGCTTCTTTATATCGAAAAGGAGCACAGTTAACCTTTTCCGGGAGTAACACAACCTACAGTTTGCGTGGGATTGGAACTTATGCTTCAGGAATGGATATTGACGGCTGGGCTTATGTAGTTTCTGCAGGAAAAAGATGGGCAGATGAAGGTTATTTTGAAGGAACAAATTTCAATGCCGATTCTTTTTTTATTAGCGTTGAGAAGAAATTCAATAATAAACATTCACTCAATTTCACCGGATTTTACACACCCAATTCCCGCGGAAAAAATTCTCCAAATACTAATGAAGTAACCAGTTTAATGGGTGAAAAATACAATTCGTATTGGGGATTTCAGAATAACAAAAAGCGAAATGCAAGAGTAAAAAATGTTGAAGAACCGCTATTCATGCTGAATCATTATTTTAAAATTGATGAAAAAACAAACCTGAATTCGAGTGTAATGTATCAATTTGGGAAAGTTGGAAACAGCAATATTGATTATCAAAATGGCGACAGTCCAGATCCGGTTTATTATAGAAAAATGCCAAGTTATTTCAGTTCGCTTTATGCAAAAGACAAAGGTGAATTTTCGGGAGCATTTACGCCGGATTATGAAAATGCCGAAAAAAGCAGACTCACCTTTCTGGCAAATTCACAAATTGATTGGAATGCCCTGTATTCTGCAAATCAAAAGCCAGGCGAAAATGGTTATGAACCTGCAAAAAGCCATTATGTTTTATATGAAGACAGAACTGACGACAAAACTTTTGCAGTCAATTCAAACTTAAATACGCAGTTAACTCCAAATATTTCTTTTGATGGAGGAATTACTTATCAGAATTTAAAATCGCATAATTTTCAATATTTACTAGATCTTCTAGGTGGGAAATATTTTGAAGATATTGACCCTTTTTACAAAGGCGATCTTTCGCAATCGGACTTGCAAAATCCAAACAGACAAGTTGTAAAAGGAGATATTTATGGATACAACTATAATTTTTTAGCCAATACGATTAATGCTTTTGCACAGTTTAAATTCTCATACAATAAAACCGAATTTTATTTGGCACAATCCTATTCCGTTTCTGATTATCAAAGAGAAGGATTGTACCAAAACGGACTTTACCCAACCACTTCTTTAGGAAAAAGCGATAAAGTAAATTTCGAAAATTTTGGTTTTAAAGGAGGCTTTACTTATAAAATTTCAGGAAAACAATGGTTGTTTTTTAATGGCGCGCACTTGACCAGAGCGCCTTCACTTCGAAATACATTTTCAAATTCAAGATTAAATAATTCTATAGTTGACGGGATTGAAAGTGAAAACATTACAAGTGCCGAAGCTAATTATGTTTATCGTTCCCCAAAACTCAAATTACGTTTAACAGCTTTTTATACGCTAATAAAAAACACATCAAAAACTTCTTTTTTCTATGCCGAAGGAATCTTTGATAACGGAGCCGGTTATGACCCAACAGATGCTTTTGTGAGTCAGACTTTAACTCAGCTGGATAAGAAAAATACAGGAGCAGAGCTCAGTTTTGAATATCAGATTTCCTCGACTTTTAAAACAACTTTATCAGCTGCTTACGGAAATTATATTTACAACAGCAATCCAAATGTATCGATTACAAACGATGCAAACGCAGCAAAAGACGGAGCGCAGACTACTTTTGATTTTGGGAAAGCGTATCTTAAAAATTACAAACAGGCTGGAACTCCTCAAAACGCACTTTCATTAGGTCTGGAATATCGAGATCCTAAATATTGGTGGATTGGAGCTAATATAAATTATTTAATCGATAACTACATTGATGTTTCACCCATTTCAAGAACCTCACAATTTTATATTAATCCGGCAAATGGATTTCCTTTTCCCGAAGCAACATCTGAAAGAGGAAATCAATTATTACAACAAGAAAAATTTGATCCCATAACCTTATTAAATATCAATGGAGGAAAATCCTGGCGAGTTCATAAAAAGTATATCGGACTTTTTGCCAGCGTTAATAATGCATTAGGTTTAGTATATAAAACGGGTGGTTTTGAACAGGCCAGAAATGCAAATTTTAGAGCACTGAATCAAGATGTATCCAGCGGAACACCATCATTTGGTCCAAAATATTATTACGGTTACGGAAGAACTTATTTTTTAAATCTCACAATCGGTTTATAAATCGAAATCTATTTATCATGAAAAATATAATTTTAAATACATTTTTAGCTTCATCATTATTATTTATTTGCAGCTGCAGTACAGAAATAGCAAACCCAAAATTACAGTGTACTCAACCTGATTTTAAGGTAAACAAAACGGTCGAAAAAGTTTATGAACTTTCAAGTAATACGGCTAAGCAATATCTATATGATGATATTATAGAAGCTTATGTTGTTTCGAGTGACGAAGGCGGAAATTTTTTTAAAACAATTTCACTCCAGACAAAAGCGACTGAAAAAATTCCTGCAATAGGTTTTAGTATCCCAATTGATGCGTCAAACACTTACATTGATTATCGACTTGGGAATAAAGTATATGTAAAACTTAAAAATCAATTTACAGATTTGTATTATGGAGGATTACGGATTGGCAGTTTATATGTCAACAACGCCGGGGATCCAACAATTGGCAGGATTTCTCAAAATGAATATAAAAATGTTTTAAATGCTTCGTGTACTATTATTGATGAAAATGAGCTGGTTGAATCACTTTCTATAGAGCAGGCATTATCAGATAGTAAATTAAATACATTGATTGAACTTAATGATGTTGAATTTACAGAAGCTGCATTGGGACGTCATTATTTTGAAGAATCGAATAATATTGGAGGATCAACAAACTGGAACCTGCGTGATAAAACCGGAAATCAAATTATTTTTAGAACAAGTAGTTATGCAAAATTTGCAGATCATTTTGTGCCGGAAGAAAGCGGGAAAGTTAGAGGAATTTTAACCAAGTTTGGTACAGATTATCAATTAATGGTTCGTTCAGAAGAAGATGTGGTTATGAACGGAAAAAGAAGCGTTCCATTTTTTGCAGAGGATTTTCAATCGGTTAAAAACAATGTCAATTTTGCACTTCCAGGCTGGAGTAACATTGTAGAAAAAGCAACAAAATTATGGAAAAGCATGGTGTATGCAGGAAATGGTTATGCAGAATTTAATACCACAAGTACAACAGCGGCCGAAAATATTGCCTGGCTGGTTTCTCCCAAAATTAATTTGACAGGTTATAAAAATGCGGTTCTTTCTTTTAGAAGCGCACAGCATGATTTAAAAGTCGATTCGCCATTAAATACATTAGAAGTTTATGTCTCCACAAACTTTGACGGCTCAAGTGTAACTAAGGCAAAATGGACAAAATTAGAAGCGAAAGTTCCCACATTGTCAAATCCTTCCCGTGAATTCATGAGTTCTGGCGGAATAGATTTATCTGCCTATACCGGAAATATAAATATTGCCTTTAGATATGTAGGTTCAGGAAAAGATAAAACATTAAATGGCGCATTTATGGTCGATGATGTGAAGATTTTTGGTGAGAGATAAGAATTGTATTTGTGTAAGTTGTTGATTTGTAATTTTCTAAAATTGATTTTCTGTTTTTTTAAATTTTAAATTGCCAAATTTTGGCAGAATTTTGTATTTTGGTCATCCCAAATCAATACAAAAACAAAATGAAAACCTACTTTATTGCCATCCTGATGATGGTGTTTCCATTCTTGATGCAGAGTCAGGAAAACGTTAGATTGAAGCAGATCAATATTGTAAAAACAAATTACCAAAATTCTAAAGACGGTGAAATTGTAAATAAAACAATGGTCTTTAAAGAAGGTAAACTTCAAACTATTACAACTTCAGACGTTATTCAGAACTTTTTTTACAACAAAAAGGGCTTATTGGATATGTCTGTTAAAGATAAAGTGGGAAGCGACTGGAAAGAAGTTATCAATTACACTTATGATGCTGATAACAACATTACAAAATTTGTAAAAAAATATCAGGAAGGACCTGATTATATTACGAAAGTTGTATCGTTTGTTTATGAAGGTGCAAGAGTAAAAGTAACGACTAAAAAAAGTACAAATCACCAAAATTTAGTTGAAGATATCGAATATATCATTGAAAACGGTACTATCGTTAGACGTACATCACGTGATAGAAACAAGGCAATTATCGGAAAAATTGAATATGTGTATGTAAACGATAACGTATCAAAACATAAAGGATTAGTGGGAGATAAAATCTCTAAAACGTATACTTATGATGATAAGAAATCGGTAGATCAGTTAATCGTTCAAAACCTTTTTGGAGATAATTATAAAGTAATTGTACCAATGATTTCATATCATGAAGATGAATTTACGTTTGAGTCAATTTCATACAATAACGAAATGAACTTTAGCCCTTCGTCTACAGCTTTAGTTGCGGTAAGCCGAAAATACAAATACAACAAATTAAATTTTCCAATTTCATGCTCTCAAATTGAAGAGAATGGAATTGTAAAAACAGAGAAAACTTTTATCTACGAATAAAAAGTTTTTGAATCCTTTTAAGCCATTTAAAAATCAAGTTTTATTAAAGAAATACTTTTGTAAAACATGATTTTTAGATGGTTTATCATTTTAAATAATATTTAAAAACGTAATTCTATAATTGTAGTAGTATACAAATGATTAAATTTGTAGCTTATTTTAAGATATGTTAGAGAAAGAAGTTATAAATTTTGAAAAAACAGCCATTGTTGGTATCATAACTCAAAATCAAAGTGAGGAAAAACTTAATGAATATTTAGACGAATTAGAGTTTTTAACTTTTACCGCAGGTGGTGAAGTTATTAAACGCTTTTCGCAAAAAATGGAACGTCCGAATCCCAAGACTTTTGTGGGTACGGGAAAAATAGATGAAATCAATCTTTTTGTAAAAGAAAACGGAATATCGACTTTAATTTTTGATGATGAATTATCACCATCACAACAAAAAAATATTTCCCGAATTATAGATTGTAAAATCCTTGACAGAACCAATTTGATTCTGGATATTTTTGCGCAAAGAGCTGAAACTTCGTATGCAAGAACACAGGTAGAATTAGCGCAGTGTATTTATTTACTGCCAAGACTTTCTGGTTTATGGACACACCTTGAACGTCAAAAAGGGGGAATTGGTATGCGTGGTCCCGGTGAAACAGAGATCGAAACAGACAGACGTATTGTACGTGACCGAATTTCGTTATTGAAAGATAAAATCAAGACAATCGACAAACAAATGAGTATTCAAAGAAGCAATCGCGGTGCAATGGTTCGTGTGGCGCTTGTTGGGTATACAAACGTTGGAAAGTCGACTTTGATGAATGCTATTGGAAAAAGTGATGTTTTTGTTGAGAATAAATTATTCGCAACTTTAGATACAACAGTTCGAAAAGTGGTGATTAAAAACCTTCCGTTTTTACTTTCAGACACGGTTGGTTTTATTCGAAAACTGCCAACACAATTAGTAGATTCTTTCAAGAGTACACTTGATGAGGTTCGCGAAGCCGATTTACTTTTGCATGTTGTCGATATTTCGCATCCTGATTTTGAAGATCATATAGAATCTGTAAATCAGACCTTGCAGGAAATTAAGAGCAATGATAAACCAACCATTATGGTTTTCAATAAAATCGACGCTTACAAACATCTAACGATTGACGAAGATGATTTGATCACCGAAAGAACCAGAAAACATTGGACTCTTGAGGAATGGAAACAAACCTGGATGAGTAATGTAGGAGAAGATAACGCTTTGTTTATTTCGGCAACTCAAAAAGAAAATTTTGAAGAATTTAGAGAAACTGTTTATGAAGCTGTTCGTCAGATTCATATAACAAGATTTCCATATAATAAGTTTTTATATCCTGATTATAAGGACGCAGTTGAAAAGGAAGAGGAACAGGACTAAATAAATTTATCGCAAAGAGCGCTAAGATTATATAAAAAGTATCTTCAGAAAACAAAAGTTCGCAAAGCTATATGTTGATTTAGCTTTGCGAACTTTGTAATTATAAAACTAAACTTATACAAAAAACTTTGCGCTCTTTGCGGTAAAATTTTTTATAGATTAAAATCCAAAATTAACCCCTAAACCAAATACTTCTCTGGTTTGAAGACCTTGAAAAGCATTATCGTCATAAATAGCCTGGAAGGCTAAATTTGCCGATAAGAATTTATTAACCTTCATTATGATATTTAAAGAATAATTGATATCTACGTTTTGAGGATCTTCCAGATAATTAGAATACAAATTCAGCGTGTTTTCTGCAGTAACGTTAGTCATAATAGCTAATTTGTAATAAACAGAAGCATAAAAACCTAACTCGTAACGCATGGTTTTGCCTTCGTCAACTCCAAAATAATCGCCATCTACATAAGGCAGACCAGTAAATCTATCAATTCCACTAGTATAAGCGTTGTCGACAAAAGTGAATTTTGAAGTTAGAGGAGCAAAGTTTATTTTCAAATTTTCATCTTTAGACCAGTAAATACCAGGTCCAGTAGTAAGATACCCAGGCGACATAAATTTAGTCTGCTCGGTTCTAATTTCTTTTCCGTTGGCATCCTGACCGTAAATATAACCGGTTGTAAATTGAGTTCTAAAGTTTAAAAAGAAAGAGTAATACCATTCACCAAAAGCCTTTTTACCAACAATTGAATTAAACTCTAAACGGTCATCAGTCTTTTTTCCGAAATCAGTATTTTTAGTTTGCAAAAGACCGTAAGAAGCTAGTATTTTGTTGTCCCAGGTTACATCGTCTTTTTTATAATTGAAGTCATAGTTTATTCCTAAAGTCCCAGAGAAACTATCTTCACCACCTGCGATCCAATTGTTAAAACTAGATTGGTTTAATAAAAGAGACACTGTTCCTTTTGCTTTCCATCCTTCGTCTTCAATTGTATCGTTTATTTTTTTAACTGCTTTTTCGGTATTCTGAATTAATTCTTTTTCTGAATTTTGGGCCTGAACAAAAGTAAAGTTCGCTAAGATAAATAGTAATAACGTCAGCTTTCTCATAGTTGTTTAGTTTAAGTGTATATTAACAAATATACTAAAATACAACCGAAGGTTAAGGGAATATTACTTTAAAATGAAGGTTATTTCTTAGATTCTTTGTATAAAGGCACAGCAGAACAAGCTTCGCCATACATAATACTGCGGGCAAAAGGCTGTAAATAAGTTGTAGCTAAAATATAAGCACGCATAGGAACTGGTTTCTTTGAACACCCTTTTACAATAACCGGCTTATTTTTGTATGCCGAATAATCTATTTTGCTTAAGATTTCTTCATATAAGCTTGAATCCAAATCCTCGATGGTTCCGTTTACTACTTTTTTAGCAAAAGGTGCCAAATGCACACTAACCAAAATTAATGCCCAAGCAGGAATTATAGCGTCTGTAGCGCAATGTACAGCGACATATTGATCTTGGTATTGTGACCAATCATGATTTTTAAGATGCTCTCTAAAGTCTTTTTCTTTCAATAAAAATCCTTCCAAAAGCCATTGCGAAATGTCAATTTGTACACGCATTCCTTTTGGATAATAATCCTCTAAATCAAAAACTTCTAAAGCGCTATTGGCAACTTTATTGATAATTTCTTCCATTTCTTTATAGTTTTCAGTCGCAGTTTTCAGTCACAGTTAAAAACTGGGACTGAGACTGTAAACTGTATATGTTTTCAATTGTTTTAGCCACAGTTGAATACTGAAAACTGCGACTGAAAACTGAAAACTCTTTAAAGCATTCCTAATTCTAATTTTGCTTCTTCGCTCATTAAATCTTTACTCCAAGGCGGATCAAAAGTAATCTCTACTTCAACATCTTTAATGTGTTCGATTGTTTTTACTTTTTCTTCTACTTCTCTTGGTAAACTTTCTGCAACCGGGCAGTTTGGAGATGTCAATGTCATCAGGATTTTTACTTCGTAATCTGTGTTTACCATTACGTCGTAAATTAATCCTAACTCATAAATATCAACAGGAATCTCAGGGTCGTAAATTCCTTTTAAAACTTTTACGATTGATTCTCCTAATTCGTTTGTGTCTATTTCTTGTTCCATTTTGTTATTTGTTTTTTCGCCACGAATTTCACAAATTTCCCGAATTTAAAAATTAGTGTTAATTCGTGAAATTCGTGGCAGAAAGAAATTTAATTTTTATTTTTTGCATCAAAAGCCAAAGCGTACATTTTGATGTTTTTTATCATCGAAACCAAACCGTTTGCACGAGTTGCTGATAAATGTTCTTTTAATCCAATTTCGTCTATAAATTCAGTGTCAGCATTTATAATGTCTTCTGCTTTTTGATTAGAGAAAGCGCGAATTAAAATTGCAATTATTCCTTTAGTCAAAATAGCGTCACTATCTGCGGTGAAAACAATTTTATCATCATTTTGTTCGCCTTGAAGCCAGACTTTTGACTGACAGCCTTTGATTAAATTCTCGTCGGTTTTGTATTCTTCTTTAATTAACGGAAGACTTTTTCCCAGTTCGATAATGTATTCATAACGCTGCATCCAGTCGTCGAACATTGAAAATTCGTCTATTATTTCGTTTTGTATCTCTTTAATAGTCATAATTATTCTTTAGCAAAATCAACCAGTAAATTTACCAGTTTTTCAATTTCCTTTGGAGGAAAACCATTGTCGAAACCTGCAGTTTCGTATGTTTTTTGATCTTGAGTTATTTTTAAATTTCCAATCGCAGCACCGTCATAAAAACGTTTTTCAGTTGGTGCTTTTAATGCCGAAAGTTTGTTTAAATCTACTTTTGAAAATTCAGCAACAATTTTATTCCATTTCGCATCGTCAATTTTAGTTTCAATCGGCTGTTGATCTCTGCCGTTTATAACATAAACAGTCTGGTTTTGAACCACAATCTTTTTGAAATACCCTCTTGACATTGCAGAATATTCAATTTGAGTTGTAGCCATGTTTGTCTTTTTTTGACTGCAGCAGCCGGTAGCAATAAAAACCGTTAAAAGCAATAAAGATAGTATTCTCATAAAAATAGATGTTAGCTTAGCATTGTTTGTGCCTTTTTAACGGCGTCGACCATTTGGTCAATTTCTTCTTTTGTATTATAGAATGAAAAAGAAGCACGAATCGTTCCCGGAATGCAAAAGAAATTCATAATTGGCTGTGCACAATGATGTCCGGTTCTAACTGCAATTCCTAATTTATCGATAATAGAACCAATATCGTATGGATGAATTCCATCAATATTAAACGAGATTACAGAAGCTTTATTTTTTCCTGTTCCGTAGATTCTTAAACCTTCAATTTCAGATAAACGTTTTGTAGCATAATCTAAAAGTTCAGTTTCATATTCGTGGATATTTTCAAAACCAACACTGTTTAAATAATCAATTGCAGTTCCTAAAACAATTCCGCCGGCAATATTTGGTGTTCCGGCTTCAAATTTATGTGGAAGATCTGCGTAAGTTGTTTTTTCGAAAGTAACTTCTTTAATCATTTCACCACCACCTTGATAAGGAGGAAGTTTGTTCAGCCATTCTTCTTTTCCGTACAAAATTCCGGTTCCGGTTGGACCACACATTTTATGTCCCGAAAAAGCATAAAAATCACAATCTAATTCCTGAACATCTGGTTTTAAATGCGGAACTGCCTGCGCGCCGTCAATTAAAACTGCAGCGCCAACAGCGTGTGCTTTATCAATGATATATTTTATCGGATTAATAATTCCGAGTGCGTTTGAAATATGATTAACCGTAACCACTTTTGTTTTTTCTGAAAGAAGTGCATCAAAATCTTCAAGAATTAATTCTCCATTTTGATTAATCGGAATAACTTTTAAAGTTGCTCCCGTTCTTTCGCATAACATCTGCCACGGCACAATATTACTGTGATGCTCTAATGAAGAAACAAGTACTTCGTCACCTGGTTTTAAAATAGAAGCAAAACCATTTGTAACTAAGTTGATTCCGTGTGTAGTTCCCGAAGTAAAAAGAACTTCGTGAGCATGTTTTGCATTGATATGATCTTTTACCTTGCCACGAGAAATCTCGTAAGCGTCAGTAGCTAACTGGCTTAAAGTGTGAACGCCGCGGTGAATATTGGCATTAATTTCCTGATAATATTTTACTTCTGCATCGATCACAATTTGTGGTTTTTGCGAAGTAGCTCCGTTGTCGAAATAAACTAAGGGTTTTCCGTTTACAGTTTGTGAAAGTATCGGAAAATCAGCTCTTATTTTTTGAATATCTAGCATGTCTTATTTAGAAAAAATCTATTTACAAAAGTACTAAAACTAAATTTGTTTATACAGCAATTCTATAATTTCCTTTTATGGTGTCATTGTTACAAGGCGTAAATGCTGATTCCGTAAAAATCAATTCAGTTTTCTGAATTATCCTAATCAGATTTATAATTTGAGTTCTAAAATCATGAACATAAATTATTTATATTGCAATAAAAATACTGATATCATCATGAAAAAATTTCTTAAAGTACTTTTGCTTGTAGTGGTTCTCGCTTTTTTGTATTTCGGGTTTACAACTTATCCAAAACTGGATTTAATTTCCGGGTTTTCAGCCAAAAGTGTAGCATCGGGGCATTTTATTGATAACCGTTCGCTGGATTTAATTCAAAAAACAGACAATGATATCGATTTGGTTGATTTGGCTAAAAATTCAATTGATGATGCTGGAAAATTTGCCATTTCAAATGTTTATGGTTTAAAGGAAAGAAAAGCAATTTATCGTGAAGGTTTAGGAGCAGTTTTGATAAATGATGATTTTGATGTTTCAAAACCATATTTGCTTCCAAAGAGAACAAAATTGGTAAACAATCTTCCTTTTCCTTATGGAAATAATGAACCAAAAGATTCTGCTTTCGCAAATGTCGATTACTCAAAATTAAAAAGTGCTGTTGAAAATGCTTTTGATAAAAATGGAGGAAGAACAAAAAGAACCCGCGCCGTTGTCGTTTTATACAAAGACAAATTAATTGCTGAAAAATACGATACAGGTTTTAACAAAGACAGTAAAATTTTAGGCTGGTCGATGACAAAAAGTATCACAAGTTCTGCTTTTGGAGTTTTGGACAAACAAGGAAAAATAGATATTTATAAACCAGCGCAAATTAAAGAATGGCAAAATGATGAACGTAAAAATATTACGGTTAACGATTTGCTTCATATGAATTCTGGTTTAGAATGGGAAGAAAACTACAGCACAATCTGCGACGCAACTCAAATGCTTTTCCAATCTGAAGATATGGGAAAAGTGCAAATGGACAAACCAGCGAAATTTAAGCCAAACACGCATTGGAATTATTCGTCTGGAACAACCAATTTATTATCCCGAATTTTAAGAAGCCAATTTAAAACGCAGCAAGAATATCTAGATTTTTGGTACAGCGCTGTAATCGACAAAATTGGAATGAATTCTATGATTGTCGAACAAGATATGTCGGGAACTTTCGTAGGTTCATCTTACGGATGGGCAACACCAAGAGATTGGTCAAAATTTGGATTGTTATATCTGCATAAAGGAAACTGGAACGGAGAACAAATTTTAGATGAAAGCTGGGTAAAATATACGGCAACACCAACTAATACTTCTGAAGGAAAATATGGAGCACAATTTTGGTTAAACGCGGGAGGAAAATTCTCGGATGTTCCTCGCGATATGTTTTATTGCAGTGGATATCAAGGACAAATGGTGGCGATTATTCCATCTCTGGATATGGTTATTGTGAGAATGGGAGTGAGAGAAGGTGATAAAAGTTTTGATTTTAATGGTTTTTTGAAAGGGATAATTGATAGTGTGAAGAAATAGGTTGTCTTTCCTGGAAGGTTTCCAAAACCTTGTAGGTATAGAAACATAAACATAATACCTACAAGGTTTTGGAAACCTTGCAGGAGTAGCAAATAAAAAAACCGATAAACTTTTTAAAGCTTATCGGTTTTCATTTTTATTAAATAGAATTTTTTATAAATCAAATCCTAAATTCACGCCTAATTTCATGGCAATGATTTTAGTAATTCTTTGTTTTAATTCTGGTATTTTGATGCTTTCGATAACGGCATTTGAGAATGCGTACATCAATAAAGCTTTTGCTTCTTTTTGTGGAATACCACGTGACTGCATATAGAACATTGCTGTTTCATCAAGCTGTCCAACTGTACAACCGTGAGAACATTTTACATCATCTGCAAAAATCTCTAATTGTGGTTTTGCATTGATAGTTGCTTTATCGCTCAATAAAATATTGTTACTTTTTTGGAAAGCATTTGTTTTTTGAGCTTCTTTATTTACTAGAATTTTTCCGTTGAAAACTCCTGTCGAACGATCAGAGAAAATTCCTTTATAATCCTGGAAACTCTCGCAGTTTGGCTGTGCGTGGTTTACCAAAGTATAATGATCAACATGTTGTTTATCATTTAGAATTGAAATTCCGTTTAACGTACTTGTCAATCTTTCTCCAAAGTGGTAAAAGTTTAAGTTGTTACGAGTTAAATTTCCTCCAAATGAAAAAGTGTGTACATAAGCATGACTTTCTTGTTGTTGAGAAACATAAGTATTGTCAACTAAGTTTGCTTCGCTATTATCGTTTTGAATTTTGTAATAATCAACAATCGCACGTTTTTGAGCAAAAATCTCTGTAACTGAATTTGTTAAAACAGGATTTTCATTCAAACTTTGGTGACGCTCGATAATTTGAACATGTGAATTTTCGCCCACAATTACTAAATTTCTTGGCTGAACCATTAATGCAGCTTCATTTCCGGTTGAGAAATACATGATTTCAATTGGTTTATCGGCTACTTTTTTCTTCGGAATATTGATAAAAGCTCCTTCCATTGCAAATGCAGTATTCAATGAAGTTAAACTGTCATCTTTACTTGCAATTTGATTAAAGTAGGTATCAATAACCATTTTATATTTTGGTTTGGTTAATGCTGATGACATTAAGCAAACATCAATTCCGTCGTGCGTTGTAGAAGATAAATGTGAACTAAAAACACCATCAACAAATACTAATTTATAAGTATCTATTTCGTGTAAAAAGTATTTTTTTACCTGATTAAATTCGATTGCATTTTCTTCCTTTGGAAAAACCGTAAAGTCATTTTTTAAGATGGCGTTTAACGATGTATATTTCCAAGCTTCTTCTTTTTTGGTTGGGAAACCTTTATTTTCGAAGTTTTTTAAAGCATTTGTGCGTATGTCATGTAAATCTGAATGTACATCGACACGCTCTTCAAAAGCCATAAAAGACGATACTAATTTTTCTTTTAAATCCATTGTTCTTTTTTAGTCTTAAAGTCGAATGTCTTAAAGTCTTAAAGTCTGAAACTTGTGTGGTTCTTACTTTTGATCTTTAAACTTTACGACTAGATTCCAAATATTTTATGAAACCACTTAATAATTTCGATATTTCAGTTACCGAATTTAAAAGCATTTCAAATTCTTCTTTTATAATATATTCTAAATCAAAAGCTAAATATAATTGAGATCTAACTTCTCCTGCAGATGCTTTGGCTACATATAAAAAATAAACAAACTCTTTATCTGTATTTCTTTCAAAGCCTTCTGCTATATTTGATGATATAGAAAGTGATGCGCGTCTTATTTGTCTAACGAAATCAAAGTCTTTTTTAAAATTAGAATTTTCAGTTGCCAGATATATTTTCTTGTTGAAGATTCTAGATTTCTGCCAGGAATTTATTTCTTCGAAAGAATTAAATTTACCCATAATTTTCTTTTGACTTTATGACTTTTGACTTTAAGACTATTTTTTAGTTCTCTGCCTTGATCCAGTCGTATCCTTTTTCTTCTAATTCGTAAGCCAATTCTTTTCCTCCAGATTTTACGATTTTTCCGTTGTAAAGAACGTGAACGAAATCAGGAACGATATAATCTAGCAAACGTTGGTAGTGTGTGATAACGATAATAGCGTTTTTGTCGCTTTTTAATTTGTTTACACCATTTGCAACGATTCTTAAAGCGTCAATATCAAGTCCAGAATCTGTTTCGTCAAGAATAGCTAATTTTGGCTCTAGCATTGCCATTTGAAAAATTTCGTTTCTTTTTTTCTCTCCTCCGGAAAAACCTTCGTTTAAAGAACGAGATAAAAATTTACGGTCGATTTCTAATAATTCAGATTTCTCACGAATAACTTTCAACATTTCGTTTGCCGGCATTTCTTCTTGTCCGTTTGCTTTACGAGTTTCGTTGATCGCTGTTTTCATGAAGTTTGTTACACTTACTCCAGGAATTTCTACAGGATATTGAAACGAAAGAAAAACACCTTTATGTGCTCTTTCTTCAGGAGCTAAATCAGCAAGATCTTCTCCGTCAAGAACAACTTCTCCTTCTGTAACTTCATAGTTTTCGTTTCCTGCAATAACTGCAGAAAGTGTACTTTTACCAGAACCGTTTGGTCCCATGATAGCGTGTACTTCGCCAGCTTTAACTTCTATATTAATTCCTTTCAGGATTTCTTTATCACCAATTGAGGCGTGAAGGTTTTTTATTGATAACATTGTTTTTTTATTTTATATAAATGTCAATTCTATTTTTGTTTGTTGGTTTAGGATGTTAGCATTAAAATGCGCGTGTCCTAAATATTCCATGCCTAAATAATCGGCTGTTTTTTTAAACGGAATGTAGAAACTTTCTTCGATTTCGTTATCGTGTGAATTTGATATCACGCCAATTTTCTTTCCTCTAAGTTTTCTTCCGGTTTCTTTTTCAATTCGGATTAAATCTGAAAACCGATCAAAAAAGACCTTCATGATTCCGCTCATATTATACCAATATACAGGCGTTGCAAAAATTAAAGTGTCGTAATTTTCGATTATACCTTTTATTAAAGGAAAAAAATCGTCTTCTCTATTTTTGCTTTCGTAATCGTAATAAGAAATATTAAAATCACTTAGATTTATAACTTCTATTCCATGTTCTTTAGAAATCTCGTCAACAATTTTTGTTGTGTTTCCGTTTTTTCTTGATGAACCTAAAATGATTACTTTTTTATTTTCCATTAATGCTTATTCGAATATATCTTTTTAATGAAAATAATTATTTCCACAAATTGTCTAAATCTTCTTTAATCATTTTTATGCCCCTGCCTTCTTCAATACTTTTTTCGGCATCAAGAATCTCTTTTACAAATTCTGGATTGTATGGCTTTTCTATCTCTTCAATTTCGAAATTCAAACGTTTTGCAAGTGCTTTTAAAACTAGCAAATCTTTCTTCTTTACATTTTTAAGAGTTAGATTCATGTTATATATTTTTAGTTCAAGATTTTCTTTGTTTGAACCAACAACTTGAAACTTTAAACTTGAAACAAATTTTATCCTACAGAACCTTCTAAAGAAATCTCTAATAATTTTTGAGCTTCAACAGCAAATTCCATTGGAAGTTTGTTCAATACATCTTTACTGAAACCGTTTACAATTAAGGCAATCGCTTTTTCAGTTGGAATACCTCTTTGGTTGCAATAAAAAACCTGATCTTCTCCAATTTTACTTGTAGTTGCTTCGTGCTCTATTTTTGCAGATGGATTTTTACTTTCGATATAAGGGAAAGTATGTGCTCCGCAATTGTTCCCCATTAAAAGAGAATCACATTGCGAAAAGTTTCTTGCATTCTCAGCTCTTGGGCTAATTTGCACTAATCCGCGGTAACTGTTTTGTGATTTACCAGCCGAAATACCTTTAGAAATAATAGTCGATTTAGTGTTTTTACCTAAATGGATCATTTTAGTTCCTGTATCAGCTTGTTGGTAATTATTGGTAACGGCGATTGAATAAAATTCTCCTACCGAATTATCTCCTTTAAGTACACAAGAAGGATATTTCCAGGTTACAGCAGAACCAGTTTCAACCTGTGTCCAGGAAATTTTAGCGTTTGTTTCGCATAAACCTCTTTTAGTTACAAAGTTGTAAACTCCACCTTTTCCTTCTTTGTTTCCTGGAAACCAGTTTTGAACGGTAGAATATTTAATTTCAGCATCGTCAAGAGCGATTAATTCAACTACAGCAGCGTGTAATTGGTTTTCGTCACGACTAGGAGCTGTACATCCTTCAAGGTAAGAAACATAACTTCCAGCATCAGCAATAACAAGAGTTCTTTCGAATTGTCCTGTTCCTGCCTGATTGATTCTGAAATAAGTTGAAAGTTCCATTGGGCAGCGAACGCCTTTTGGAATATAACAGAAACTTCCGTCAGAGAAAACTGCTGAGTTTAATGCTGCGTAGAAGTTGTCTTTTTGAGGTACAACAGTTCCTAAATATTTTTTTACTAATTCTGGATGTTCTTTGATGGCTTCAGAAATTGGACAGAAAATAATTCCTTTTTCGGCCAATGTTTTCTTGAAAGTTGTTGCTACAGAAACAGAATCGACAACAATATCCATAGCGACATTGTTCATCATTTTTTGCTCATCAACAGAAATTCCAAGCTTTTTGTACATCTCTAAAAGTTCCGGATCAACATCGTCCAAAGTTTTGTTAGGATCTACTTGTTTTGGAGCTGAATAATAAGAAATTGCCTGAAAATCTGGTTTTTCGTAACGTACGTTTGCCCATTCTGGCTCAATCATTTCTTTCCACGCGCGAAAAGCCTCGATGCGCCATTCGGTCATCCATTCCGGTTCTTCTTTTTTAAGCGAAATAGCTCTTACAATTTCTTCGTTTAAGCCAATAGGGAAAGTTTCAGATTCTATATTAGTATAAAATCCGTATTCATATTCTTTGGTTTCGAGTTCGATTTTTAAATCGTCTTCTGTGTATTTGCTCATTATTTTTTATTGTCTAATAGTTTTAAAGTCCAAAGTTTGAAGTCAATTTAGTCTTTATGACTTTACGACTTTCGGCTTTTGACTAAAGAGAGAATGATTCGCCGCAGCCACAAGTTCTGCTTGCATTTGGATTATTGAAAACAAATCCTTTTCCGTTTAATCCGCCAGAGAATTCTAAAATTGTTCCGGCTAAATATAGAAATGATTTTTTTTCAACTGCAATTTGTATATCATTGTCTACGAATATTTTGTCATCTTCGCCCTTTGTTTTGTCAAACTTTAAGTCATAAGACAAACCAGAGCATCCACCACTTTTTACGCCTACTCTTACGTAGTCGCTTGCGGCGTCAAAACCATCATCTGTCATCAAATCGATGATTTTCTTTTTGGCTGTATCAGAAACCTTTATCATTGTTTATGGTATTTGTTTTTAAAAGATCATTTTAATCTGCATTTAAATAGTAATCAATTTATTACATAAAATTTAAATGCCAATTTCAACGTTCAAATGAAATTGTCTGCAAAGATACGACTTAAAAACCTTTTTCCATAACGGTTCACATTATTATAACAAATGTTAAAATAGAGAGAAGTTATTTTTGCCTAAAAGCCCTTTATTGAGTGACTTTTAGTTTACAAGGAATTTTGTTTTTGAACGAAAAGTCATATGATTCTGTAAAATACTGGTTTACTGTGTTTTAAGTTATTGTAAATAAGCTAAAAAACCGTATTTCTACTTGTTTAGTCGAATAAAATAATGGTATTTTTGCAATAAATTGTGATGAATGATGAAGAAAAACCACACAAACGAATGGATCAGGGCACTTTTAGCAATATTCTTTATTTTTGGAATAGGTGCTACTTTTTATATATTTAGTAAAGAACTAAAAGACGAGGCAGACAAGGAGGAAGCAAGCAATAAAAAAATTAAACTTGTCAATAACAATAAGGAGTACATTGCTCAAAAAAGTATTCTTGATTCTTTAAATGTTTTGAAATTAGAATATGATGTTGCAATTTTAGAAAAAACTGCTCTTTCGCAGCAATTGGCATTTGAAAAGAAGAATGTCGAAAATTTAATGGAAATTATAAAAGCATCTGAAAATCCTTCGAATACTCAAATTCAAATTTTTAGAAAGCAGCTTTCAGATATGCAGACAGCATTAGCCTTTAAAATTGCAGAAATAAAAAGTCTTAAATCTCAAAACAAAAGCCTGCTTACTGAAATTGAATCTCAGAATGTTGTAATGTATAAGCAAAAGGCAGAAAATGACACTTTAATTTTAAAGCAGAAAAAGTTAGAATCAACCATAAAAGATGCTTCAAAAATAGTTCTAAATAATTTTAAAGTGATTGCGCTTCGGGAAAAAAAATCAGGAAAAGAGCAGGAAACAGATAGAGCAAAAAACACGAATAAACTAAAAGTAAGTTTTTCGGTTAACGGAAATGCGGTTGCTAAAACCGGAAAAAGAGTATTTTATATTCAGGTTCTGGACCAAAAAAATACTGTTTTGGGCGAAAATAAATTAATAGAATTTGGCAACGATAAAGCTTTAGTTTACAGTTTTATTGTAGCAGCAGATTTTCAGGGAAAGGCTTTAAATCTATATGGAATTTTGAATTCTGATGAAAATCCATTTAAAAAAGGAACTTACTTTGTCAACTTCTTCGACAAACAAGAAATAATGGGAAGCACTTCCATTACTTTGGAATAAAAGTATTTTTTTTAGCCCACTGATTTAACTGATCTAACAGGTTTATACAGACTAATTTAATGGCTGCGCTGCTAAAAAATAAAATACAGCGGAAACCCTTTAAATCCGTAAAATCTGTGGGCAATGTATATTTGTGAGAGAAACATTATTTTGAGAATGCCTAGCAAAAGGAATTTGGATTTCCTAGCTTTGTTTTCTTATTAGAAATTTAAGCTCATGAAACTTTATCCTATAGAATCCGGAAATTTTAAGTTAGATGGCGGCGCTATGTTTGGCGTTGTTCCAAAAACTATTTGGAATAAAACCAATCCGGCCGATGAAAACAATCTAATTGATATTGCAGCGCGCTGTTTACTTATTGAAGATGGAAAACGACTGATTTTGATCGATACAGGAATGGGCGACAAACAATCGGAGAAATTCTTTGGTTATTATTCACTTTGGGGATCATATTCTATTGATAAATCATTGGCAAAATATGGTTTTCACAGAGATGATATTACCGATGTTTTTATGACACATTTACATTTTGATCATTGCGGCGGAAGTGTTCAGTGGAATTCTGATAAAACTTTTTACGAGCCGGCTTTTAAGAATGCAAAATTCTGGACAAATGAAAATCACTGGAATTGGGCAACAAAACCAAATGCAAGAGAAAAAGCTTCTTTCCTTACAGAAAATATTATCCCAATGCAGGAAAGCGGACAATTGAATTTTATTGAAAGACCAGAAAGTGATTTTGGTTTCTCTAAAGAATTAGGTTTCGGAATTTTCTATGCAGATGGCCATACTGAAAAACAAATGATTCCGCATATTCAATATCAGGATAAAACAATAGTTTTTTGTGCCGATTTATTGGCAACGGCGGGACATCTTCCGCTTCCGTATGTTATGGGTTATGACATAAGACCTTTATTGACAATGCCAGAAAAGGCTAAATTTTTGAATGCTGCGGCAGATAATAATTATTATCTTTTTTTGGAACACGATGCTCACAATCAAATTATAACAGTCGAACATACAGAAAAAGGCGTGAGACTAAAAGAGGTTTTTACTTGCGAAGATATCTTCTAAAAAACATAAAAAAATCCCATTTTCAACTTAATGAAAATGGGATTTTTTAGTTGAACTAAATTGTATTGTTTATTCCAGGATTATTTTTTTTGCAGAAGCGGCATCGCCATTTATTAAGTATACATAATACACACCTCTAGGCAAACCAGATAAGTTTATGGTATTATTGTTTTCGCCATTGCTGAAAGTGAACGATTTTACTAATTGGCCTAATGAATTGTAAACGTTTGCTTTTTCTAAAATAATGTTGTTAATGTGAACCTCACCTTTAGTCGGATTTGGATAAACTAAAGCTTTATCGAAAACAGATTCTTCGATTCCTAATGAGGAACAATTTGAAGAATAAACAGCTGTCGCATCTTTTTTATCTAACCAATTTGTATTTGAATAATTTTCATCATCTACGTTAATACAAGTTAGAGTATTGTTTGTGAAATTAGAATAAGTCATATCAAAATTTTTGTTATTCCCATTTTTCAAATTCAAATATCGCAAATTATTATATTGACAATCAAATTTGTTTAACATAACATTTTTAGTTAAATCTAAAAAAGATAGTTTATTATTATTACAATTAAAAGTCTCTAAGGCCACGTATCTATTCACGTCTAAATTTTCTAGATTATTATTACTGCAAGTAAAAGTCACTAACGAGTTTTTACTCACATTTAAAGTTCTCAGTAAATTGTTATCACAGTTTAAAGTGGTTAAAGCTGGATTATTAGTTATGTTTAAAGTCGTCAATTTATTATAGGAACAATTTAAATTTGTTAAAGCAGTATTAAAAAACACATTTAGATCTTGAGAATCGTTAGAAATAGAATTATTACTTACATTTAGATAAGTTAGGTCTAAAAGGTAATATACATTGAGTGCTTTTAATCGATTTGTGTTACAATCTAAATAAGTCAAGAATGTATTTTTGTAAAGATTCAAACCTTCCAGATCATTTTTGGGACAAAACAAAGTAGTTAAAACAGTATTTTCCGTTAAATCAATATTGGAGATTTTATTTGAACCGCAATCTAAGTAAGTTAAAGATGTAAAGTCTTCAATTCCTGTTAAATTTGTAATATTGCTGGAAGACACATCTAATGATTTTAGTGAAGCTATATTGGTTGTAATTACTTTTCCATTTTTACCATCAGTATCAAGTCCTATATCTATCAATTTTTGCTCAAAAGCGGGATCAGGGATAAGAGTATAAGGAGTATTTTCACCACTGCAGTTTGAGTTGTAAAAAGCTTTTGGATCTTTATTAGGTCCCCAACTCGAAGTGCTGAAAGCGTCAACATTAATGCATGTCAAATTTGGATTGTCGATAAAGTTACGTTTACTCAATCTAAGGTTATTACCATTTTTTACATTCAGGTTAAACAGATTGTTAGAGTTGCAATAAAAAGTAGTTAGAGAACCATTATTTGAAACATCAAGATTCAATAACTTATTATTGGAGCAATCAAAGTAAGTTAACTTAATATTCTTCGAAACATCTATCTGTACCAATCGATTATTAGAACAATCAAGATAATTAAAATCAGGATTATGAGGAATTTCTAAACTAGTCAAAGCATTATAACTACAGGTTAGTTGAGTCAGCTTTAAATTATTTTTTAGGTTTAAATCTCTTATTTTTAGGCTATGGCAACTTAGGATTTTTAAATTAATATTTTTAGAAACATCAAGAAAATCTATTGTATAATTATATGAACAATTTAATGTCGTTAAAGCAATATTTTTTGAAATATCTATTGAAGACAACTTATTATTACCACAATTTAAGGAAGTTAATTCAGTAAAATCCTCAATTCCTGTAAGATCTGTGATGTTTTTGGAAGATAAATCAAGAGTTTTAACGGAAGAAATGTTTGATGTTAGTACTTTTCCAGAAAGATAACCTGAATCTAGTCCGAGATTTATTAGTTCTAGGCGAAATCTTACATCAGGAATAGCGGTGTACCTTCCGTCACAAGCTAAGGCATAAGTAGCCCCAGATTCTTTGTTTTCCGTCCAATTTTTATTTGAATAGACTATGTCATCTACAGTGATACATTTCAAATCTTTATTTCCAGAAAAACTTAAATGATAAATAGAATTCCAGTAAAAAGCATTATTATTTCCATTTTTTACATTTACACTTGTTAGGGAGTTGTCTGTGCAATATAAAGATGTCAAAGCTATGTTTTTTGAAGCATCCAGACTTGTTAGTAAATTCGCTGAACAATCTAAAGTGACTAAAGCAATGTTTTTTGAAATATCAAGACTTGTTAGTGAGTTCTTGTCGCAAAGCAGCGTGATTAAGGCAGTATTTTTTGACACATCCAGACTTGTTAATTTATTAGATGTACATTGTAAATTGGTCAAGGCTAATTTTTCAGAAACATCGAGATTTGTTAGTTTATTATTATTGCAAATAATAGTAGTTAAAGCTGAGTTTTTAGAAATATCCAAGTTTGTCAGCAAGTTGTTTTGGCAATTTAAAGTAAGTAAAGCAGTATTTTTAGTCAGATCTAAAGTTGTCAATTGTTGGCCTTGACAATTTAGTAATGTTAATGCTGTGAAATCTTGGATTCCCGTCAAATCTTTAACTAAACCAACCCCATTACTATTAGCAGTAATGTTTAAAGAAGTTAATGTAGAAATATTAGCGGTTAGCACTTTTCCGTCTGTTGGGCCAGAGTCGTGACCAAGAGCAATCAAGTTTTTTTCAAAACTCAAATCTGGAATAAGAGTATATTGCTCGGTTCCTTTAGCATAGATCTGTACATGATCTATAGTGGCATTAAACCCGATATTATCAAGAGTATTTAAAGAAATACTCAAATCGTAAGATAAATTTTGATCTGGTGTAAAAGTAGTTTCAACAGTAGTCCAGTTGTTGTTTGTGGCAAAATAACTGCTAGAAAGGGTTGTCGCACTTCCGTTTTTGTTAATGTTTAATACAATTGGGTGAGAGCCGTTATAATTGCTGCTTAAATATTTGTATTTAAATTTTACTACATAGGTAACTCCTGCAGTTAAAGGAACTTGTGTTGTAATTTTCGGAATTAAGGCACTATTTGTAAAAGATAGCGTTGCGCTGTTAAATCCTTCCCAATAATCTGCCGTATTTTGAGCAACATTGTTTTGAGTTGTCCAATCGGACAATGCTGTTTTGCTTGTCCACTTTTCAAATCCACCGTTTGGGACTAAATTTGTCTGTGCATAAATAGAAAAATTTGCTAAAAAAAGCAATAAGAGTAGTTTTGTTTTCATAGGCTGATTAATTATTGGAATACAAGGGTATAAAATATTAACGAGATTTCTTTACGTCTTTCCGTAAAAGCACTATATTTCTTAATGAAATAAAATCCCATTTTCAACTTAATGAAAATGGGATTTTTTAGTATAATGGAAGTATTATTTTATTCGACGATTACTTTTTTAGCCGAAGCTGCATCTTGATTGATTAAATACACGTAGTACACTCCTTTTGGCAAACCGCTTAAATTGATTGAATGATTTACATCGGCAGAATTTAGAGTAAATGACTTAACTAATTGCCCTAATGAATTGTAAACATTCGCTTTTTCTAAGCTTACATTTTTAATATTCAATTCGCCTTTTGTTGGGTTTGGATAAATTGCTGCTTTATTAAATACAGAATCTTCAAGTCCTAATGTACAAGTTTCGGAATAAACGGTGGTACTTTCTTTAATCTTAGACCAGTTTGCATTTGCATACGCAGCATTATCAACTTTTATACAACCAAGTTTGCTATTTTGCAAGAAGCTTGTATAAACACCAGCGGCCTTTTTACCATTTTCTGAAGGCACAACAAAATTCTCATTATTACCATTTTGAATATTTAAATACGTCAATGGATTTACGACTAAATAAATAATAGTCAAGTTTGGATTGTGAGACAAATCTAAAGTTGTTATTTGGTTAAATGCAGCATTCAAAGTTTTTAGTAAAGCATTATTGCTCAAATCTAAAGTCGTTATTTGATTGTTGTAACAATACAGTTGTTCAAGTTTTGTATTTGATACAACATTAAGTCCAGAAAGATTATTGAAGCCACAGCTTAAAAGATATAGATTTTTTAAGTTGGACACATTTAGTTCAGACAAATTGTTAAAATCAGCAAAGATGATTTCTAATTCAGGATTAGAAGATAAATCAACACTGTTTAGCTTATTATTGTCAGCAATTAAATAATGAAGGTTTTTATTTTGGGATAAATCAATTGTCGAAATTTGATTATAACTAAAAGATAAATTAAATAAATCCTTGTTTGAAGAAAGATCTAAAGTCGTTAACTTATTTCCAGACAAGGCCAATTTAGTTAAATGGACATTTTTGCTTACATCTACAGTACTTAGATTATTGTTGTCGCAATCTAAATAAGTTAAGCCCGTAAAAATTTCGATTCCGGTTAAATCTGTAATATTACTGTTAGAAAGATCTAAATAGGTAATTCCGTCTATGTCTGCACCTAATATTTTCCCATTTAGTCCATCTGTATCAATACCTAAATCAATTAATTTTTGCTCAAAATTAGAATCTGGAACTAAAACAATAGGAGGATTACATAATTTGCTAAATGTTGCCGTAGCATCTTTTTTATCCGCCCAATTTGTGTTTGAATATTCTATATTATCAACCTGAATACAGTTTAAGTTTGGATTTAAAGTCAGATTTAAAGAAGAATTTAGAATAGTATTCTTTCCGTTTTTTAAATTCAGTTCCGTTAATTGATTACTCTTTACATTCAAATTGGTTAAAGCTGTATTTTGAGAAATATCTAAATTTGTAAGTTGATTGTTTGGAGCATATAAAATAACTAGTTTTGGATTTTGTGAAATATCAAGCTGCGTTAATGCATTGTTTTGGCAATATAAAGAAATCAATAAAGGATTTTTAGATAAATCCATTGATGTTATACTATTGTTTGCAAAATAAAGATCATCCAACAATATATTTTTAGTAACATCTAAAGTTGTCAATTGATTCTTGTAGCAATACAACCATGTTATTTCAGTATTTTTAGAAACATCTAATGAGGTTAATAAATTGTCGTCGCAATTTAATTTTTTAAGAAAGCTATTGTTAGACAAATCAATAGTACTTACTTTATTATTATTGAAATTTAACTCTGTCAGCTTTGTGTTTTTAGACAAGTCAAGACTTGTTAAGTTATTATTGCTGCAATCTAAATTAGCGAGGTTAACAAAATCCTGAATTCCTGTCAAATCAGAAATTGAGCTAAACTGCATTGATAAATCTGTTACAGAAGCAATACTTGTGGTTAAAACTTTTCCATTAGTTCCATCCGTATCTATTCCTAAAGCAATTAATTTGTTTTCAAAAGCGGTGTCTGGAATTTGAGTATATTCTTCAGAAACATTATCAGTGTAAACCTGAACATCGTCAATTAAAATATCAAAAACAGCACTATCAAAACTAAACATAGAAATTGATAGATCATAAGAAAGATTCATATCTGGTGTAAAAGTTGTTTCTTTTTCTGTCCATGAATTATTAGATGCAAAAGCGCTGCTTGATATACTTGTCGCACTTCCATCCTTAGAAATTTTTAGTGAAATAGGATGATCACCACCGTAATTACTGCTAAGGTATTTGTATTTAAATTTTACAATATAGGTGATACCGGTTTTCATTGGCACCTGAGTAATGATTTTTGCAGAAGCAGTAGTAAAAGATAATTTTGCACTATACTGTCCAGCTGCTGCATCTGAGCTTGAAGTAACAGTATTCGCAACGGCCCAGTTATCAAGTGTTCCTTCAGTCCAGTTTTCAAAGTCTCCGTTCAGAACTAAATTGGTTTGAGCATAAATAGAAAAATGTGCTAAAAATAGCAGTAAAAGTAATTTTGTTTTCATAGGCTGATCTAAATGTTTTTGGTGGCACAATGATACAATAATGATTTCAGATTTTATTACGGGAAAAGGTAAAAGCCAATAGTTCTTTGATTTAAAAGAAGAGAGGTTACTTGTAAAAAAATTATGCAAAAAACGCATAAAAATAGCCAGATATCGACTAAGCAAAAGAAGAATACAGTTATATATTAGCAAAATAGCGGAAACCGAAAAGCTAATGAGTAGGTAAAAAATAAAATTAATTATTATGAATTTAGAAGATTTTATTGAAAATGCAAATGAATTAGGTGTAGTTGCACTTGAATCTGATCAATTAAAAGAAATTAGTGGAGGAATTGGAGGCCCTGCGAATAGCGGTGCAGCATGGAAAAGAGAAGCTGCTTTCCTTTATTATATGACAGAAGAGTGTTACACATGCTAACTCATCGAATTTAAATTTAAAAATCCGCTTTTTTAAAGCGGATTTTTTTAAATATGAAGTTTTTATATTTGAATAATCATAACACAGTGTTAATCGTTAGTATTTTGTAACAAAAAAAACTAATTTAGGCGCATCTTTTAACTTTACAATTATATAATAGATACATGAGTAATATAAAACCTCTTAAATTATCTGCTTTTACATTACTTGTTTTAGCAGGTTGCAGCGCGACTTTGCAAGCGCAAGTTTCAACTTCTAAAGAATTAATTACAGCGCCTTTAGCAGTTGTAAAAAAAGCTCCGGTTAGTGAAAATGAATTAAAAAGATGGAGTCATCTTGATTTAATAAAAGATTCTATTCCGGGAATGAGTGTTGATAAGGCTTACGCCGAATTACTTCAGGGAAAAACAGGTAAAAAAGTTATTGTAGGAATTGTAGATTCTGGTGTTGATATTGAACACGAAGATCTTAAAGGAATGATTTGGACTAATCCAAAAGAAATTCCAGGAAACGGAATCGACGATGATAAAAACGGATTCATTGATGATGTTCACGGATGGAATTTCCTAGGAAATGCTGTTCACGAAAATCTTGAAATGACTCGTATCGTTAAAAAGAAAGATGATGGCTCTGCAGAATATAAACAAGCTTTGACTGAGTACACAAAGAAGTATGAAGAAATAATGCAGGGTAAAGAAAGAGTAGATGTTTTATTAAATGCACATAAAACAATAAAAACGGCTCTTAATAAAGATAAATATACACTTGAAGATTTAAATTCTATTACTTCAACAGAAGGAAGTGTTTTATACAGTAAAAAAGTGATGACTCAAGTTTTGACAAACACAGGACCCGATTTTGATCCAGAAACTGAATTTGAGGAATATAGAAAATATATTTACGATCAATTAAACTACAATTTAAATAAAGAATATGACGGAAGAAAAATTGTAGGGGATAATCCAGAAGATATTAAAAACAACCATTATGGTAACAATATTGTTTTTGGTCCGGATAAAGAAGAAGCACTTCACGGAACTCACGTTGCCGGAATCATTGCACAAGTTCGCGGCAATAATTTAGGTGGAGACGGAGTAGCAAACAATGTAGAAATCTTAACAGTAAGAGCCGTTCCAGATGGAGATGAATATGATAAAGATATCGCTCTTGCAATTCGTTATGCCGTTGATAATGGTGCAAAAGTAATCAACGGAAGTTTCGGAAAAAGTTTTTCTCCGCACAAGCAATGGGTTTACGATGCTATTAAATATGCAGCAAAAAAAGATGTTTTAATTGTTCACGCAGCAGGTAACGATGGTTACAATATCGACGAAACAAAAAATATCAATTATCCAAACGATTCTCAGGACAATATCAAAGAATTTGCTGATAACGTAATCACAATTGGGGCAATTAACAAAGAATATGGAGAAACTGTTGTGGCAGGGTTTTCAAACTTCGGAAAAATAAATGTAGACGTTTTTGCTCCGGGTGAAGAAATTTATGCAACAGTTCCAAACAACAAATACAAATACTTGCAGGGAACTTCAATGGCGTCTCCAAATGCGGCAGGTGTTGCAGCCTTGATTCGTTCTTATTATCCAAAATTAAAAGCTTCTCAGGTTAAGAAAATTTTAATGGATTCTGGAGTTGCTCTTCCGGCAAAAGTGGTTCTTGGCGCAAGCGAAAATCCAAATGAAAAACCAGTTGCAGTTTCTTCTGCAGAATCATCAAAAACAGCAAAAATGGTAAATGCTTACAACGCTTTATTAATGGCTGAAAAAATGTCGAAGAAATAAACAATATATAGAATACTAATCCAATGGAAGAGCCGCAGCTCTTCCATTTTCATTATTAAATTAACATGCGAAAAATTATTTTACTTTCTTTTTTGAGCTTAGGTTTAAACGCTTCTTTTGCCCAAAGTACCCCATATTGGCAGCAACATGCCGACTATAAAATGGAGGTTTCAATGGATGTAAAAAACTATCAGTATAAAGGGAAACAAGAATTGGTTTATACCAATAATTCTCCTGATACATTAAGAAAAGTGTTTTATCATTTATTCCCAAATGCTTTTCAGCCGGGAAGTGAAATGGACGCTCGTCTTCATTTTATCAAAGATCCTGATGGAAGAATGGTAAATAAAGTAAAAACTGCCGACGGAAAAGAGGTAAAACAAAGCCGTATTGAATCTTTGAAACCAAATGAAATTGGGTATTTAAAAATTTCTGATTTCAAACAAGACGGAATTTCAGCGCAGACAAGAGTTTCAGGAACTATTTTAGAGGTGATTTTGCCTAAACCAATTTTGCCAAATTCAAAAACTACTTTTACTTTAGGTTTTGATGGACAAGTTCCTGTGCAGATTCGTCGTTCTGGAAGAAACAATTCTGAAGGCGTTGAACTTTCAATGTCACAATGGTATCCAAAATTAGCCGAATTTGATTTTGAAGGATGGCACGCAGATCCATACATCGCAAGAGAATTTCACGGTGTTTGGGGTAATTTTGATGTAAAAATTACAATCGACAAAGACTATACAATTGGAGGTTCTGGATATTTACAAGACAAAAACACAATTGGTCACGGTTATGAAGATGCTGGTGTAACAGTTGTTTATCCGAAAAAAGCAAAAACATTAACATGGCATTTTATTGCGCCAAACGTTCACGATTTTACCTGGGCAGCTGATAAAGAATATACACATGATATTGTAAAAGGGCCAAACGGTGTTGATTTGCATTTCTTCTACAAAAACAATGAAAAAACAACTGCAAACTGGAAACAGTTAGAACCATTAATGGTAAAAGTAATGGATTATTACAACCATAGAGTTGGAGCATATCCATACAAACAATACTCTTTTATTCAGGGCGGTGACGGCGGAATGGAATATGCAATGTGTACTTTGATGTTAGGAAACGGAACTCTTGAAGGAATTCTTGGAACTGCAACACACGAATTAGGGCACTCTTGGTTCCAGCATATTTTAGCTTCAAACGAATCAAAACACCCTTGGATGGACGAAGGATTTACAACTTACATCGAAGACAGTGCTTTGAATGAATTAAAAGGAGATAAAAAAGAAGCAAATCCGTTTAAAGGAACTTATGCTGCTTATTACAGTTTAGTTAATTCTGGAAAAGAACAGCCACAGACAACACATGGAGATCGTTACGATGAAAATCGTCCATACAGTATTTCATCTTATGTAAAAGGATGTATCTTTTTAGCACAATTAGAATATGTAATTGGGAAAGAAAGCCTGGACGCTACTTTAAAAAGATATTTCAATGATTTTAAATTCAAACATCCAACTCCAAACGATATCAAAAGAACTGCAGAAAGAGTTTCTGGAGCAGAATTAGATTGGTATTTAATCGATTGGGCACAAACTGCTAATACAATTGATTACGGAATTAAAGACGTTGCTGATAATTCAGGAAAAACAACAATTTCTTTAGAAAGAATTGGAAGAATGCCAATGCCAATCGATTTAAAAGTAGATTATACAGACGGAACTTCTGAAAACTTCTACATTCCGTTAAGAATGATGAATTTCATTAAACCGAATCCAAATCCAAACGAAAAAAGAACAGTTTTAGAAGATTGGGCTTGGGCAATGTCAAACTACAGTTTTACAATTGACAAGAACAAAACAGCAATCAAAAAAATCACAATTGATCCAAGCGGATTAATGGCTGATGTAAAACCTGCAAATAATGTTTTTGAAGTGAAATAATTTACTTTATAAAATAATAAAAGCCCTTAAAATTAATTTTTTAAGGGCTTCTTTATTTAATTCAAACCATGTGTTAAACGGAAACAAAACAGAATCAATAATATTTGAAACATAAAAGCTTCAGAATATTTTTTACTCAATACTTGTATGAAAAATTGTATTTTTGTTATTGCGAATAAAATACAGATCATAAAGAAACTCTTTAAAATTGTTTCTTACCGAAACAATGTGTTTTTTACCAAAAACTATTTTGCAAAAAGAATTTTAAATATCTTTGAATTATGAGCACACTAACAAAACCAAATCATATAGGGCGAAAAATAAGCCGTATTCGTGAACTTCGCGATATGAAGCAGGAAGCTTTGGCACAAGCTTTAGGCACGAGCCAGCAGACTGTTTCAGCTATTGAAAACAGCGAAACAATTGATGATGAAAAACTTCAGGCAATTGCCGAAATATTAGGCGTAACTGTTGAAGGAATTAAAAATTTCTCTGAAGAAGCGGTTTTAAATATTATTGGAAATACATTAAATGACGGAAGTGTTATTAATGGAAATGCATATCACTGCAATTTTAATCCTCTTGATAAAGTTGTGGAACTTTATGAGCGTTTGGTTCAGTCTGAAAAAGAAAAAGTTGAATATTTAGAGAAATTATTGAAGGGAAAATAATTCACGAAATTAAAATCAGAAGAGGATATGTTTTTGCATATCCTCTTTTTTTTCAAATTTATACTGTTTTTACTTCCGAAATAATATCAGATTGCTTTTTCTTAAACGGAAACATCTTTCTGTAACTTAAAACTCTCCACAACCATTCAACTGGGCCATAATTAAATTTTGAAAGCCACCATTTGCTTATAAACAATTGAATTGTAAAAACAAAAATCGCTAAGAAAAAGTAAAACCAATATGGCAGCGTATTATAAATTTTGAAACCAATTCCAGAGAAAAGAAAACATGCAATAATATTTTGCACTAAATAATTGGTCAGCGTCATTTTACCGCTCACTCTAAAATAACTGAAAATTGTTTTCAGTTTTCCGTTAGTATACAGCAAACAAATTCCAGACGCGATACATATCATTGTATTTATTATGATCCAAAAAACGGGATGAAAAACAGGGAAAGTTACTTTCTGCTTAATTGCAATTTCAAAAAGAACACCTGCAATTATTGCTAAAATCAATGTTATCAAAAAAGTTCTTTTTAATAGTTTTTTAAATTCAGGCAAACGATTAAAAAAGTTAATTTTTTGAGCGTAAAAACCCAAAAGCATAAGCGCAAACATTACAACATGAACCGTAACGGCATACACGAGATTAATCATTTCCTGATAATAAGTTCCCAGTAAATTAAATTGAAATACATCAAGCCAATTATCAGAATAAAATAATTTTAAATATTTAGCAGTAGATTGTACATCTGGCAATGTTTGTTTTATCGAATTAATATAAGCAGTAAGAAACGGAACAGATAAAAGAAGAATTCCAGACGTTATTAAAATTGTTCTCGGCGAACTTCTGTAAAATAACAAAAGCAATAAGCCTAAAAAAGCATAATCTTTTAAAATATCGCCCAGCCAAAAAGCAGAATTTATAAAAGCAAAAATGAACAGGATAAACATTCTCCAGCAAAAAAAGGAAACAGGATTTTTGCCTTTTTCAGCAACATTATTAATAAGAATAGCAAATCCGTAACCAAATAAAATGCTTAACAAAGTCCAGGATTTAGCAGAAAAAAAGTAGAGATTGAAATAGCTGATAATCTCAGAAAAAATTCCTTTTTTCATGATAAAACGCTCTAATCCGATGTAGCGGAAGTCGACATAATTTCCTATTGCAACTCCTAATAAAGCCCATCCCCGTAAAATATCTACAATAGCGGTTCTTTTATCTTCTTGAATGGGCTGAAATGAATTTGTCATAAATTAAAATGGTTTTTTGGGGTATAAATGTTTTTGGTTAATGTATTCAAATGTAAGAAAATAATCTAGAAATCAATTTTTATAACATTATGTGAAATCAAAATAAGACATAAAAAAAATCTCGTTTAAAATTCATTTCTGAAAATTAAACGAGACTTATTTTATTTTTATTTTTGGACTTAACTCAAATGTTCAATCATATCTTTTGTCATTGATTCCAAATCAAATTTATGATTCCATTTCCAGTCTTCTCTTGCAGAAGAATCATCAATACTTGCCGGCCAGCTGTCTGCTATTTTTTGACGGAAATCTGGATTATAAGTAATTTCAAATTCCGGAATATGTTTCTTGATTTCAGCAGCAATTTCAGTTGGAGTAAAACTCATTGCAGCTAAATTGTATGAAGAATGGATTTTAATTTCTTCTGCCGGAGCTTTCATGATATTGATGGTTGCTTCAATCGCATCATCCATATACATCATCGGCATTTTTGTTTCAGATGATAAAAAGCACTCGTATTTTTTATCGGCAATAGCCTTATAAAAAATATCAACCGCATAATCTGTAGTTCCGCCGCCCGGAGGAGTAGACCAGCTTATTAAACCCGGATAACGAATACTGCGAACATCAACACCGTAAATATTATGATAGTATTCGCACCATCTTTCTCCCGCTTGTTTGCTAATTCCGTAAACCGTTGAAGGTTCCATAATAGTATATTGCGGTGTATTTTCTTTTGGAGTTGTCGGTCCAAAAACAGCAATACTTGAAGGCCAGAAAATCTTTTGGATTTTTTTAGCTTTAGCCAGATTCAAAACATGAAAAAGCGAATTCATATTCAAATCCCACGCAAAAGCCGGATTCTTTTCTGCCGTTGCAGACAAAAGCGCAGCCATTAAATAAACATCAGTAATTTTATGAACTTCTACCAAATGTTCTATTTGATTAAAATCTAAAGCATTAACCACTTCAAAAGGTCCTGAATTAACAACATCAGTATTTAATTTTCGAATATCAGAAGCGATCACATTTTCGGTTCCGTATAATTTACGCAGTTTTTGCGTCAGTTCAGTTCCAATCTGACCGCAGGCGCCAATGATTAATATTTTTGGATTCATTTGTTTAGATTTAGTGTTGCAAATATAACGTTTTCGCAAATATCAACGTTTTTTCAAACATTAAATTATAAAATTAACAATGATAAAGATCGTTTTTTAGATTATTCTCTATTCAAAACTTTGTGCAAAAGGATTTTTTGCCACAGATTTCACAGATTTAATGGATTATTTTCTCAAAACTTAATTTAAAAAATTATTTTAATCTGTGACACGAGCGATAGCGAACTGGCGAAGCAAATCTGTGGCAAAAAAATAACCTTGATTTATAGAATCTTTAGTAAAAAACACAATTCGTAATTGTAAATTTACTTCGTAACTTTGCACCCTAACATTTTATCAAATGAAATATAAAATAGCGCTGTTTTTACTCTTGATTTTTGTACTTCAATCATGTCAAAATGAGAATGAAAAGCGTCTTGCCGAAAATGCGAAAGAAGCTAAAAAGAATGAAAAAATCTTTAACAATATCAATAAAGCCTGGATTTTTATAGACGAACCAATAAATGATGTTTCAGAACAAAATGTAAAAGGCTGGACAGAGTGGCGTGATTTCCTAAAAGAAATAGGAGACAAGCCGAGAAAAACTATAGGCGCTTTTCAAAAAAAATCAACAGCGATTTCTAAAAAGGCGATAGCTTTAAACAATAATATTCCGTCACAATTTAATCAGCCGCAAATAAAAGCGAGAATTGCTATTTTGATTACCAAAGTCAAAATGATGGATTTGTTTATTCATTTAAATCAAATTCCAGATGATAAAGTTGCTTTTTTAATTGGCGAAATAAATAAGGAGTTAGTTTCGTTAGAAAGACAAATGGATAAAATTGTCGAAAAAGCAAAAATTCCAAAAGAAGAAGGAGAAGCTGATTTCCTTAAAATGTTAGACACAACCCGCGCAATCCCGAATTCTGCGCCTCCCATAGATCAAAATTTACCAAGAGTTGAGTAAAAACGCCTTATATACGATATACGACAATTTGCCAAAAGCACAGCAAATTGCAGCCAATTTATTAGAAGGAAATCAGATAAAAATGCACCTTCAAGGTTTGTTGGGATCTGCAGTTTCCTTTTTAATACGCTCTGTTTTTAAGAAAACAGAACTGCCTTTTTTGATTGTTTTAGACAACAAAGAAGAAGCGGCGTATTACCTAAACGATCTGGAACAGATGATTGGCGAACAGGATGTTTTGTTTTATCCCGCTTCATTTCGTCGTCCGTATCAAGTTGATGAAACAGACAATGCGAATGTTTTGCTTCGTGCTGAGGTTTTAAACCGAATTAATTCCCGAAAAAAACCGGCGATAATTGTTACGTATCCCGAAGCACTTTTTGAAAAAGTCGTTACACGTCAGCAATTAGATAAAAACACTTTAAAAGTAGCGCTTAACGATAAAATTTCGATTGATTTTATCAATGAAGTTTTGTTTGAATACGAGTTTAAAAGAGTTGATTTTATTACAGAACCCGGAGAATTTTCGGTTCGTGGGGGAATTGTCGATGTCTTTTCTTTTTCAAACGATCATCCGTATAGAATTGAATTTTTTGGAAATGAAGTGGACAGCATCAGAAGTTTTGATGTAGAGACGCAATTATCTGTAGAAACGCATAAAAAAATCACGATTATCCCGAATGTTGAAAACAAGATATTTCAGGAAAACCGCGAAAGCTTTTTAGATTATATTGCCGAGAAAACAGTACTATTTATTCAAAATACTGACGGTCTTTTTAGTCAGTTAGACAAGCAATTTGCAAGGGCAGAAGAAGCTTTTGGAAAACTTTCGAAAGAAATAAAACATGCCGAACCGGAGCAATTATTTTTAAATCAGAGTTCGTTTATAAAACGAGCTTTAGATTTTTCGATTGTTGAATTGGCTTCAAAACCAATTTTTAAAACCACTAAAAAATTCGAATTTCATATTCAGCCTCAGCCATCTTTCAACAAACAATTTGATTTGTTATTGAATAATTTGAGCGACAATCATTTTAACGGATATAAAAATTATTTGTTCTGTTCGAATGAAACGCAGGCAAAACGTTTTCATGATATTTTTGAATCTTTAGATGAAGCCAATTCGGAGAACATCAGGAAACAGTATAACACTATTGTACTGCCTTTATACCAAGGTTTTATTGACGAAGAAAATCAAATAACAGCTTATACTGATCATCAGATTTTTGAGCGTTATCATAAATTTAATATCAAAAACGGATATTCGAAAAAGCAGAATATTACGCTTAAAGAATTAACGGCACTTTCGGTTGGCGATTATGTAACGCATATCGATCACGGAATTGGAAAGTTTGGCGGATTGCAGAAAATTCAGGTGGAAGGCAAAACGCAGGAAGCCATAAAATTGGTTTATGCTGATAATGATATTGTTTATGTAAGCATTCACTCGCTTCATAAAATCTCTAAATACAACGGAAAAGACGGAACACCGCCGAAAATTTATAAATTAGGATCGAACGCCTGGAAGGTTTTAAAACAAAAAACCAAAGCGCGTGTCAAACATATTGCCTTCAACCTGATTCAGTTGTATGCAAAACGTCGTTTGGAAAAAGGTTTTCAGTTTGCACCTGATAGTTATCTTCAAAACGAATTAGAAAGTTCGTTTATTTATGAAGATACACCAGATCAAACTAAATCGACGCAAGAAGTAAAAGCTGACATGGAAAGCGATCGCCCAATGGATCGTTTGGTTTGTGGTGACGTTGGTTTCGGAAAAACAGAAGTTGCGATTCGTGCCGCTTTTAAAGCGGTTGACAATAGTAAGCAAGTTGCAGTTTTAGTTCCCACAACTATTTTGGCATATCAGCATTACAGAACTTTTTCGGAACGTTTAAAAGATATGCCGGTAACAATTGGTTACTTAAACCGATTTAGAACTGCAAAACAAAAAACGCAGACTTTAAAAGATTTAGCCGAAGGTAAACTCGATATCGTAATTGGAACGCATCAATTAGTAAATAAAAATGTAGTTTTTAAGGACTTAGGTTTATTGATTGTTGATGAGGAACAAAAGTTTGGAGTTAACGTAAAAGATAAATTAAAAACCATTGCTGCGAATGTTGATACGTTGACATTAACGGCAACGCCAATTCCAAGAACGCTTCAGTTTTCATTAATGGCGGCTCGCGATTTATCTGTAATTACAACGCCTCCGCCAAACAGATATCCAATTGAAACGAATGTGGTTGGTTTTAATGAAGAGATTATTCGTGATGCGATTTCGTATGAAATTCAAAGAAACGGACAAGTTTTCTTTATCAATAATAGAATTGAAAACATAAAAGAAGTGGCCGGAATGATTCAGCGTTTGGTTCCAAATGCAAGAGTTGGAATTGGTCACGGACAAATGGACGGTGCGAAACTTGAAGATTTGATGTTAGGTTTTATGAACGGAGATTTTGATGTTTTGGTAGCAACGACAATTATTGAAAGTGGTTTGGACGTTCCAAATGCCAACACGATTTTCATCAATAATGCCAATAATTTTGGATTGTCAGATTTGCATCAAATGCGTGGCCGCGTTGGACGAAGCAATAAAAAAGCATTCTGTTATTTCATCTGTCCGCCATATTCATCAATGACCGAAGATGCGAGAAAACGTATTCAGGCTTTGGAACAATTCAGCGAATTGGGAAGCGGTTTTAATATTGCGATGAAAGATCTTGAAATTCGTGGAGCTGGAGATTTATTAGGAGGAGAACAAAGCGGTTTCATTAACGAAATTGGTTTTGATACGTACCAAAAAATCATGAACGAAGCGATTGAAGAATTGAAGGAAAACGAATTCAAGGATTTATATCCGGAAGAAAATAATATCGACACAAAAGAATACGTAAAAGACATTCAAATCGATGCCGATTTTGAGCTTTTATTCCCAGATGAATATATCAATAACGTTTCGGAACGTTTGGTTTTATATAATGAATTAGGTGCGATAAAAGATGAAGCTGGTTTACAGGAATTCGAAAGAAAACTAATTGACCGTTTCGGACCTTTGCCAAAACAAGCGACGGCATTGCTAAACAGCATTAGAATAAAATGGATTGCAACGAAAGTGGGAATCGAGAAATTAGTTTTGAAACAAGGAAAAATGATTGGTTATTTCGTTTCAGATCAGCAATCAGATTATTATCAATCGGTGAAGTTTAGAAATGTTTTAAATTTTGTTCAGAAGCATAGTAATCTTTGCAAAATGAAAGAAAAACAAACTGTGAACGGATTACGTTTGTTATTGACTTTTGAGAATGTGAAGTCGATTAAACGGGCTTTGGAGTTGATGGAGTTGTTTGAGGAGTAAATATAAAGTTTGCCACGAATTTCACGAATTTCCACTAATTCTTTTTTGCCACAGATTAAAAGGATTTAAATGATTTTTTTTAATTCTCATAATCCTTTTAATCTGTGGCAAAAATTTTAAAAATAAATTCGTGCTAATTAGTGGAATTAGTGGCAAAATAAAATAAAAAATGGCGTATGAGATTATCATACGCCATTTAGTTTTAATCTAAAACAGAATTATTTAACGATCAGTTTTTTAGTCACTTTAAAATCTTTAGAAACAATATTTACAATATAAATTCCTGAAGCTAAACGATGATCGATTTTTCCTGAAGTTGAAAGTCTTTCAGTTAAAACCGTTCTTCCGTTCATGTCTGAAACTGAAATCGCAGCAGAATCTCCGTTTTCTAATTCTGGCAGTAAAACATAAAATTCATTATTCGTTGCCGGATTTGGATAAATACCAATTACTTTTTCAGTTTCTGAGACGTCATTAATTGTTATTGCAGTTTTTCCTGTTCCAACTGTTGTTGGTTCTAATTGCCATTGTGCGCTGTACCAGCCGTCTTGCGAATTTCCATATTGTGCAGAACCCGTTTGATTTTCAACATGAATAATGTTTCCAGTCTGCCATCTGTTTCTTAGACGAACCCAAGTTCCGTCGATATAATCACTAGACCATTGCGCGCTCCAGAAAGTAGTATCTGTTATATTAGATTGAACTGTTCCGGTTTGACTTTCAATATTCATTAGTTCACCAGTTGCCACATTTTTAAGAACGAAATAAGTGGCGTCAATAGCAATTTTCTGCCATTTATAGCTGTTGCCAGAAACTGTAGTTCCGTAACCAACATTTGCTCCGGAATCAGATAAATAGGCACCAGTCCATCTGTTTTTAATAGTGTAATAATTTCCTCCCGTTGAAGTTGAAACCGTTACGGCGCATGTACTTGTTTTACTTCCGTCAACTGTTGTAACTGTAATTGTTGCTGTTCCGTTTGCAACAGCAGTAATCAAACCTGAACCATTTACAGTTGCCACAGCTGTATTGCTTGAACTATAATTTACAGATTTGTTTGTTGCATTTGCAGGAAGGACAGTTGGCGTTAATTGCTGTGTTCCTCCAATAGATAATGATGCTGAACTTGGACTTAAACTCACACTCGTAACCGCAACATTTGATGCATTTACTGTAACTGCACAAGTTGCAGTTTTTGCTCCATCCTGTGTTGTAACAGTAATTGTTGCAGAACCCGCAGCGACAGCAGTTATTAATCCTGAACTGTTTACTGTTGCAACAGCTGTATTACTTGAACTATAAGTTACCGCTTTATTCGTCGCATTTGAAGGATTAACAGTTGGAGTTAATTGCTGTGTTGCGCCAACCAATAATGTTGAAGTTGTTGGAGACAAAGTTACACTTGTAACGGCAACAACAGTTCCCGGATTTGAATCGTACCAAGTCGTATTCATGTACCAGCCTGTTTTGTTTCGGCTTAAATCGGCAGTTTGGTTTGTTCCGTCGTTAAAAATTAAATTAGTTGACGTTACATTTGTAAATGTGTAGCTGTACCATCCATTTCCGGCATCGGTCATGTTTACGCCCGGCCAGTTTACAGCTGCTAAAACTCCTGTTGGAAGAGCATTCCAGTAATAAATTTTAATTCCTGTTCCCCAGTTTGATGGTTTATAAAAATAAACCGTAAAATTAGTATTTGGATTTACGGTAATCGTTGCCGAAGCTGTTTTATTTCCGTCTTGTGTAGTTGTTGTAATCGTTGCAGTTCCAGCAGAAACCGCTGTTACAAGTCCGCTTGAATTTACGGTTGCAATTGCAGTATTGCTTGAACTCCAGGTTACATTTTTATTAGTTGCATTTGCAGGTGAAATTGTCGCTGAAAGCTGTTGTGTATTTCCTGCATACAAACTCGCTGTAGTTGGTGAAACTGCTACTGAAGAAACAGGAATCGCAGCGACAGTTACAGCCGAAGTTGCTGTTTTATTTCCGTCAACTGTTTTTACCGTAATAGTTGTTGTTCCTGCAGCAACGGCTGTAACTAAACCAGATGCATTTACAGTTGCAACCGCTGTATTGCTTGATGTCCATGTTAAGTTTTGGTTTGTTGCATTTGCCGGAGCAATTGCAGCATTTAATTGTTGTGTAGATCCTAAACCAACTGTTACCGTTGTTGGACTTACAGAAACTCCTGTAACAGCTACAACCGGAGCATTTGTATTGGTTAAAACCAAATATTCATAAGCAGCAAATGTTCTTGTTGCGCCTGTTGTTAAAGTTACCGAAGCATTGTTATTATACGGATTTACGTAAGTTCCTGCTAACGCTGCAGGAATTACATACGATTTTGAGGCATTTCTCAAATTCGACATTACAATAACTTTTTCTGTACCTAATGTTTTAGTGAAAATACTGATGTCATCATTCGCATACGTGGTTAAATCACCGCGTCTGATAGCTGCGCTTGTTGTTCTGAAATTTAAGATTTTTGCGAAATCTGCTGCCGCAGTTGGATTTTGAGACCAGTTGAATTTAAAGTTCGTCCAAGGCCAGTCTGTTTTTGGTTCGTAGTCGATTTCTTGTCCGCTCATTAAAAAAGGAACACCTTTCATATAAGCTGAAACTAAGAAGTTAGCAACAACTCCGTTGTGGCTTTTGAATACAATAATTGGTCTTCTTACGCCATCATCATTTGTATAAGTATCATGATTTCCAGTGTATCTAACGATTTGCTGATTTCCAGTCGCTTTAGCATACTCATATGTAGACTGGTCCTGAAGCCTTTGAGAAACAGGGCCTCCATTAGCAATGTCATATAAACCGCTGTGAAACCATCTGTCGCCATAATTCATGTCGAAACCAACTTGAAAGTTCTCTTGTCTGTCTCCTTCGGCTAACATTAATAAATTATGAGAAGAAATTCCTCTAAGGTTTGAATTAACTTCAGACCAAAAATCTAAAGGTGGATTATTCGCATAATCGCAGCGGTATCCATCAATGTTGGCAGCGAAAATCCAATAGCGCATTGCATCTTTAATAGCTGCTCGCGTAGCTGAATTATTAAGATCAAGTGCAGCAATATCAGAGAAGTTTCCTAATTGCTGAATTGTTGTTCCGGTTCTTTTATAATATTCCGGATGTGAAACTGTCCAGACATTATCCCAGGAAGTTCCGTTGATGGCGATATCCAAGATAACGGCCATTCCGCGGCTGTGAGCTCCATCAACTAAAGTTCTTAAATCAGCAAGTGAACCATATTCTGATCCTACGGCTTTAAAATCTTTAATACAATAAGGCGAAGCCGAACTTCGGGAATCTGTACCGTGCGGATAAATGGGCATTAAATAAATAACATTGGTACCGAGTGCTTTTATATTATCTAATCGGGCGGTTACTCCGGCTAAATTTCCGTTGGCACTAAACGGACGTATGTGAACCTGATACATGTTTACATCTCGTGTATCGGGTACGCCTGCAAATGGCGTTCCGTATTGAGGCGGATCTTGTGCATAAACTGAACTTGCAAATAATAATAGAAAACAGACTAGTGTTTTCGTAATATGAAATAATCTAGTGGTAATTTTGATTTTCATAATAGTAGTTTTTTTGCATGCTTGTCAGCATTTCTTAACTAAAATTCATTCTCACTCGCATTGTTTTTAAATTTGACAAACATTTTGTGGTTAATAGTTTTTAAGTAGTAAAGTTGTTTTTTGCTCAGAAATGAGCATAAGTTTTTTCGCCACGAATTGCGCGAATTAACACAAATTTTAATCTGCGTTCTTAATTCGTGCAATTAGTGGCAAAAAAAACTCAGTAATCTATAACTTTTTCAATCCCTTTAATTCTTCAGCATTTGCTTCTTTGATGCTGATTGCAGTACCTCCGCCCGGAGCTAAATACTGCTTTAATTTGCTTTTTGAGTTTACAACAACTTTGGTAACGGTATACTTTTGTGGATTTTGATTCCAATTAGCTTCTTTGGCATCAGCATAAATAGTGGCGATGAAATTTTTTCCTGCAGGTAAATAATCAAATGAAATGTTTGCTGTTCTTGCATTTTCATCTGTAATTCCGCCAATAAACCACTCATTTTTACCTTTTGCTTTACGTGCAATTGTAATGTAATCTCCAGGTTCAGCTTCTAAAATATAACTGTTGTCCCAATCTACAGCAACATCTTTAATGAACTGAAATGCATCAGGAAAACGTTCATAATTTCCCGGAATATCAGCAGCCATTTGCAGCGGACTGTACATGGTTACATAATATGCCAATTGTTTTACCAAAGTGGTATTTACTCGTTGCGAACTTCCTGTTCCGTAATACGAAAGATCGGTTTGGAAAATTCCCGGAGTATAATCCATTGGGCCTCCCATTAAACGTGTAAATGGTAAAATCGTAGTGTGATCAGGAGCTAATCCTCCCATAGATTCAAACTCGGTGCCGCGCGCTGACTCCTGAGCGATCCAGTTTGGAAAAGTTCTGTTTAAACCTGTAGGGCGAACCGCTTCGTGGCTGTCAATCATAATTTTATAATCGGCAGCACGTTTGGCTACGTTAATGTAATGATTCACCATCCATTGTCCGTCATGATGTTCGCCGCGCGGAATAATTTTTCCCACATAGCCTGTTTTTACAGCATCGTAACCATTGTCGTTCATAAATTGAAAAGCACGATCTAAACGACGTTCGTAATTGGTTGCAGATCCTGATGTTTCGTGGTGCATGATAATTTTTACCCCTTTTGAGGCAGCATATTCATGAACTGCTTTTACATCAAAATCCGGATATGCTGTTACGTAATCAAAAACTTCTTCTTTCCAGTTGTTGATCCAGTCTTCCCAGCCAATGTTCCAGCCTTCGATAAGGATCGCATCGAAACCATTTTTAGACGCAAAATCAATATATTCTTTTGCACGTTCTGTTGTGGCTCCGTGTTTTCCGTTTGGAGTAAGTTTTGTAAAATCATCTGTTAATTTCACATTGTTCTCTTTTCCAAAAGCCCAGGTACTTCTTCCGGCTACAAAATATTCCCACCAAATTCCGATGAATTTTACGGGTTTAATCCACGAAACATCTTTATAACTTGTTGGTTCGTTAAGGTTTAAAATTAATTTTGAAGCTAAAATATCTGTTGCTTTATCGCTTACTACAATGGTTCTCCAAGGCGATTGTGCATCGGTCTGCATATAACCTTTTGCACCAACTGCATCTGGGGCCAAATGACTCATCATTTTGTTGTTTACGGCATCAACTTCAAGGTACATTGCCGGATAATTGATTAATCCTGCTTCGTGAATGTTGATGTATAAACCATCATCTGATTTCATCATTGACGGTGTTTGTACTGCTAATTCTTTTATTGGCCACTGCGAATTGATTTCGATAGTAGCTTTTTTCATCAGCGAAGGAATTTCTGAAATTTTTGATGTTGTATAAGCATATTCGTTAGTATCATAATCTCCCGGAATCCAGAAAATTTTATGATTTCCAGCCAAATTAAACTGTGAACGTTCTTCTTTTATTACAAAATAGCTTAGATCATTTTGTTTTGGAAATTCATATCTAAACCCCAATCCGTCGTTGAATAAACGGAAACGAATACGAATAAATCTATTGTTATTTTTTGCTTGAGCTAATGTGACAACCAATTCGTTGTAATGATTACGAATTGTTTTTTCTTCGCCTAAAACCGGATTCCAATTTTCATCAACAGAAGATTGTGCTGTGTTTGTAATGGTAAAACCATCCAAAAACGAAGGCATATTTTGAAGTTCTAAACCCAAAGAACTTGGTTTTATAACTGCTTTTTGTTTGTATGATAATTGGTAAGACGGAATTCCGCCTTCTTTTAATTCAAATTTTAAAGAAAGATTTTTGTCTGGCGAAGTTATTTCTTGTGCCTGAAGCCAAATTGTGCTTACAATTGCAAAAAATAAAAGCGCTGTTTTTTTGCTCAAACGAATTTGAAGCAATGATTTTTGGGATTGAAAATTCATGTTATTTAGTTTTTGGCAAATCTAATTTTATTTAAAGATGCTTTTTCGAATTAATTTTTCAATACTATATATTGAAAAGGCTGTAATGTTATTTCTGTACCAACAGTAACTGCTGCTCCGGTAAAAGCGTCTTTCCAGTTTCCTTTTAAAGTCGATGGAACAAGGTGTTTTACTGTTGCATCTGTTAAATTAGAAAGTACAAAAACTTTTTCGGAATCTTTTACCATTGTAAATGCACTTACAGCGTTGTTGCTGTATCCTGTAAAAGTTCCTGTTTTAATAGCGTTACTTGTGTTTCTAAAAGCTATGATTTTTTTGTATTCGGCAAGCATATCATTATCTGCAGTTGACCAGTCGATTGGCGTTTTTGCGAAATAATTCAATCTTTGAGCGTATCCAATTTCTTGTCCGTTATAAATCATTGGAACAGATTTTAAATAAGCAGCGACAACAAAAGTAGCAATCGATCCTTTTTTACCTCCGAAAAGTTCCAATGGAGTTCCGTCGGTAAGGTTTACGTCGTGATTGCTTGTGTATCTAACAACTCTGTTTTCAGGATTATAATTGTTTGCATATTCTGTTGCATTCGAATCCTGAATTGTAGTTGCTGGTTTGTTTTCCTTGAAAAGTTTTTCTAAAGTACTGAAGAAATTAAAACCAAATGTATAATCAAAACCAGAAGCAAAGTGATTGTATTTTGATCCTTCGGCAAGCATTAAAATAGATTGATTTTTTTTGATTTTTCTCAATTTTGTAATAGCATCTGCCCAGAAATTATTCGGTACAAAATCAGCATAATCGCATCTAAAACCGTCTATGTTTGCATTGTAAACCCAGTAAGACATGGCATCGATCATGGCATCTTTCATTTCGGTATTTTCAAAATTTAACTGCGCTACATCATTATAATTTGTTCCCGGTGGAATTATAATGTTTCCGGCTGCATCTTGCTGGTACCAGTTTTTATGTTGTGTAATCCATGCATTGTCCCAAGCGGTATGATTGGCAACCCAGTCCAAAACAACAGCCATGTTTTTTTTGTGTGCTTCTTCAACTAATGTTTGAAGATCTTGTAAAGTTCCAAAATCCGGATTTACGGCCTTATAATCTTTTACAGCGTAAGGTGAACCTAATTCGCCAGAAGCTCTTTCTTTTCCAACAGGGAAAACAGGCATTAAATAAATAACATTTGCGCCCAATTCCTGAATTTGATAAAGTCTATCCTGAACTCCTTTTAGTGTTCCGGCCTGACTAAAAGCACGAATGTTTACCTGATAAATTATTGCATCTTCTTTTTTTGGCATTTTTTCAAATGGAGCGCCATATTGTGTATATGTAGATTCGGGAGTTTTATCTGAATCATCGTCAGAAGAACTGCACGAAACAAATGCTACCGCCAACAGTAATGCGTAAACAAATTTTATATTAAATTTCATAATTTTTATATTTTAAATGATTGAGAAGTAACCTGCCTTTCGAAGTAAAAAGACAGGTAAACTCAAACCAAACTAAACTTAATTTTTGTTATTTTTTAACGATAGAAGTTATTGCAGTTGCCGGATAACCCGTACTTGCCGGATCTGTTTCAACAATTTTAAACGTAACTTCATAAGTTCCTGCTTCACCAATGGTGTAAGCGCCGCCATTATCAAGATTAACGATGTTTGTTGAAGCATCTGCCGGTCCGTAATTCACAGTCCATGCATCATTCAATCTAAATTTTAAAGCACCAGCCAATAAATTTGCCGTTATTTTCCATGTTTTTGTTACGTGATCGTAAGACATTGGTACAGAATGATTCCATCCATAATTAGGATCACCGGCCGTTTGTTCTGCTGTTGCAGATGCCGGTCCAACAATTCCCCAAGCATAAGGAGTCTGAGACCATTTTAAAGTATTTGTGTTTACTTTAATTTGATATGAACCTGCACCCGGAAGCACAAAATCAGTATCGCTCATGTTTTTCAAATCATTATTTGAAGCTCCTGCACCGTAAAATTGTGCCCAGTTTCTTCCTTTATTTAATTTAAATCCAGGACCTGCACCTTCTGCCACAGTCATGTAACCTTGATAAACGCCTAATTGAATTTCGGTTAATGCAGCAGCTGTTCCTACATCCCATCCCTGATAACTTCCCGGCATATAGATTTCTCCAAACACAACGGTTTTCAAGTAAGGCGTTACGGTTATAGTAACAGGATTTGAATATGTTCTATGATCCATAGAAGCTTCTACACGAATTACTAATTCTCCCGGAACATTAGGTTTCATCCCTAAATCCAAAGCAATTTTATTTAATTCTAATCCGGTAAATGATTTACTTAAAACATCTTCTCCGGCTTCAACGCGTTTCGCTTTTGACCATGCCTCGCTTCCTTTGATGTCAGTAGGCAAATCTAATTGTACGGCATAGCTCACTGGCGCCGCAATTGGGAAGGTTACTTTTGGATAGGAAACCAGTAAAGCGGCTTGATCTGAAGTATCTTCTTTAAGTACTATTGTATTAGATGATACCTCAATTCCGGAAGGAAAATTTACTGATTTTAGTGTCGTTACTGTTCCTTCAGTTTCACAGGAAGCGGCTAAAAAAACCAAACTTCCAAGTAAGAATAATTTATTGATATATTTTTTCATGATAGTTTTGTTTTTAGTAACCTGGGTTTTGTTTAAGTCCGCGATTCGCATCTAGAGCAGATGTTGGAATTGGGAACAATTTTCTATAAGCAGGTGATGCAGGTCTAAATTCGTTTGCCAATAAAAATTTATCAAAACGAATCATGTCTTGTCTTCTGTGGCCTTCCCAGCTTAATTCGAAACCTCTTTCATTATAAATATCATCTAGAGTAGGATTGTGGTCTAAACCATCTAAGCCTGCACGTTGTCTGATTTGATCTACAAAAGGTTTTGCTGCAGCTGCATTCCCTAAACGAGCATTACATTCTGCCATCATTAAAATTACGTCAGCATATCTGAAAATAGGAAAATCATTTGAAGCTCCTCCGCCTGATTTTACTCCTGCAGGATAAAATTTCACATTACGAACTCCTGCCTGAGGAAGCGCTCCGGGATTATCTAAAGAACCAACTTCAAGAGTGTAATTGAATCCTCCAGGCTGTTCACCCACTAAAAACTGTTTTCTACGAATATCATTTACATCGTATTTCAGGAAGAAATCTTTAGGAACAATAGTTCCGTTCCAACCGCTTAATCCAAATAAATTTACACCCTGCGGACCGTATACACTACGAACTGCATAAACATTACGGGAAACGACATCCAGAGTTGCGTAAATAGGCAAAATAGTTTCATCATCAGGAAGTACATCTCCAAATAATTCAAAATATTTATTCCCTAAAGGATTTGCAATATCGGCTGCGCCAGAATGAAGTGTAAATCCGCCTTCAGAAACTTTGTTACAAGCAGCTAAACATTCTGTCCATTTTGGAGTTCCGGTATAAACTTCAGCGTTTAAATACACTTTTGCAAGCAGTGTATAACCAGCCCATTTGTTGAACCTTCCATAATAATTTCCGCCTTTTGTTACAGAAAGTTGTTCTACGTTTTCGGTTAATTCTTTAACGATAAAATCAAATACCTCTTTACGGCTTGACTGCGGGATTTTATCAACGGTAATATTGTTGTTGGTGTAAAATGGAACATCACCAAAATCATCAATCAATAAGTAATAAAAGAAAGCACGTAATACTTTTGCTTCGGCAATTTTTGAAGGATCAGCACCTGATTTCTCTAATAACTCAACAGCTAAATTTGCATTGAAAATAGATTTGTATAACCAGTTCCATGTATTGTTAATAATGAATTCTGATGGAAGCCATTCGTGTTTGTGCAAACGGGCAAAATCCTGCTGCCAGTTACCATCTGTTCTATGCGGAATTACCTGCTCATCTGATGACATACAGTTCATGTCGTACCAGCCGTTATCAGCTCCTGCATAACCTACGCCAGGTACATTTTTACGTTCAAAGTCCCCCGGAATTTCTGCATAAACACTGGCAAGAGCAATATTAGCTCCTTCCGGAGTTCCATAAAAGGTGTCCGGCTGATATTTATCGTATATATTTTCGTTGATATCTGTACAGCTAAAAAGTGTTAGGAAACAAACGCTTGCTGTTACTATATTTTTAATTTTCATCTCTTTTTACTATTTAAATTTTACAGTCAAACCAAATGCAACACTTCTGGTACGAGGATAAATTCCTTTATCGCCTCCAAAATTATCATTAGGGTCACCACTTCCGCTTACATTCAATTCAGGATCAACACCTGTGTAATCTGTAATTAGCAGTAAATTGCTTCCTGTAAGAGAAAGTCGAACAGAGTCTACATATTTATCTGTAAAACGGAAAGTATATCCAGCAGTAACGTTCTCTAAACGCACGAATGAACCATCTTCTAACCATGTATCAGATCCGTATGGAGAAGAAAAAATTCCTTTATCACGAGCGCTCTCCAAAACATTTGAACTACCAGTGTTTTCCAGCATACTTAACCTTTGATTAAGTGTATTGTAAATTTTGTTTCCTCCAGAACCTCTCCACAACATAGAGGCATCAAAGTTTTTATATCTGTAAGATGGGTTAAATGCAAAAGTATAAGTTGGGAGTGCTGAACCTGCATAATAACGGTCTGGACTTGTAACACCTTGGTCAATTTTACTGTCTCCATCACGATCCTTTACGGTTTCAACACTATTTGAATTTGTACCAGTACTTTCTAAAATATAGAATGAACCAATTGGTTTTCCCTGTACTAATAATGAGTTTGGTGCTCCCCAATTTACATAGTTCGTATTCAAAGGAATACCATTAATACTGCCGCTTAAATTAAGCACCTCATTTTTCATTAAAGAAACGTTTCCTGCTAATGTCAATGTACTGTTGTTCGTTTTGATAACATCGTATGCAAGGGCAACTTCTAAACCTTTATTAGAAATGCTTCCCACGTTTGCTTTAATTTTATTATAAGGATAAGGAGGCTGAGGTACAGTATAATCAAATAAAAGATTATCTGTTGTAGAATCGTAAACATCTACACTACCTCTTAATCTGTTATCTAAAAGAGCGAAATCAAGTCCAATATTAGTTTGTCTTTTAGTTTCCCATTTCAAATCAGCATTTGCATTTTGGGCAATACCAAAATTAGTAATGATAGAACCTCCAAAATAAATATTTCCTGCGCTGTCTACTAATGGCAGCGAAGTTTGTGGATAAAGACCTTGCTGATTACCAGTTTCACCATAACCTACACGTAATTTTAATTCGCTAAATAGGTTTTGATTCAACATAAACGATTCTTTATTAATTTGCCAAGCTACAGATGCTGATGGGAAATTTCCCCATTTGTTGTTGGCACCAAATACAGATGAACCATCACGTCTGATACTTGCTGTAAGTAAATAACGGTCTAATAAAGAGTAGTTTAATCTTCCTAAATAAGAAACTAATGATCTGTCATTTTTATAAGATCTGATATCTCCGGCTCTTACTTTAGACAAATCACCAAACTGAAGTGCATTGTAAGTAGCTTCATCACTTATAAAACCTCTTGCCTGAGTATAATTACCCTGATAAGTCTGACTTTGCCATTCGTATAAAGCCAATGCATTAAAAGTGTGGATTCCTAATGTCTTTTTATAGCTAAGACTAACATTCGTTAATTTCTCGTTTTGTCTATCATTTTTAATATTAGCAAAACCGTGTTGCTCCACTGCATACGCTTCTGTAGATTCTGCAGGCATGTAATATCCTATTGAACTATTGGTTTTTCTCCAGCTTCCAAACCAATTTGCTGTAAAACCTTTTCCTAATTCAAAATCAGCTTTTAAACTTCCAAATAAATTATCATCTTGTCTTTCATTTGTAACGGTTTGCGCTGCAGCATAAGGATTTAAATAATGAAAAACCGTTCCATCTGTAAAATAAGTTCCATCAGTATTATAAACAGGATCTGTTGGTCTTGCCAATAATGCATTTGTGATTAAGTTTGATGTATAAGCAACTGTACCAATACTTCCAATACTGCTTGTTGTATTATTTATCCCTGAGTTTAAGTTAAAAGTCAATTTTAATTTGTCATCAAGAGCCAATTGTGTTGCCTGAATACGTCCAATATATTTTTGGTTGCTAGAATTGATTACAACTCCATCTTGCATGATAGCCGTAATAGAAGCTCTGTAATTGAATTTATCAGTTCCTCCGCCAAATGATAATGTATGCGTCTGCGTAATTCCAGTTTCAGTCAAAAGACCATACCAATTTGTATTTGAACCGTGATTTGAAGATGCCGGAACACCATACTTTTGAGCAGTTTCCCACCATTGGTTAGCATCAAGCATGTCTAATTTTTTCGGAATAAAATCAACAGATGTCGACCCGATGTATTCGATTGTAGTTTTTCCTGCTTTGTTTTTCTTAGTTGTTACAATGATAACTCCAGGCGCTCCTCTTGAACCATAAACAGCCGTTGCAGAAGCATCTTTTAAAACATCTATACTTTCGATTTCACTTGGAGGAACTTGATTTAACAAATCCATGTTTCCCTGAATTCCATCCACAACAACTAAAGGATCATTTCCTCCAATTAAAGAAGAAATTCCACGAATACGAACACTTGGTCCAGAACCCGGTTCGCTACCAATTTGAGTGATATTTACACCGGCAGCTTTTCCTGCAATTAATTGTAAAGGATTTACAATTGCACCCTGATTCATGTCTTTTGCAGCAATTGAAGAAACTGCTCCGGTTACATCTTTTTTTATTGCAGTTCCATATCCCACTACAACAATTTCCTGTAAGTCAGTTGCATCTGGAAAAAGCTGAATGTTTATTACGTTTTGGTTTGTCGTTACTTTTTTCTCTTTATATCCTACAAATGATACAATAATTACAGATTGAGTGCTTTCGACAGTAATTTTATATTTACCATCAAAATCAGTTACCATCCCGTTTTTTGTACCTTCTTCAAGAACAGAAGCTCCGGGTAAAGGCAGGCCGTTTTCATCGGTAATTACACCTGAAACAGTTTGCTTTTGAAATTCGATTATTTGTGTTCTGAGTTCTGGTTTTTTAAGGATAATCTGCGTATCTCTGATTTTAAATTCAGTTGGAGTTCCTTTAAAAATTCTGTCTAAAACCACATATATCGATTGATCTTTTACAGAAATAGAAACTGTACGATCTAAGTCGATATCGTTCAGTTTATAAATAAATCTGAAATCTGTTTTTTGTTCAATGGTCTCAATAACCTTCTCGATTGTTGAATTGTTTAATTCAAGGGTAACTTTTGTTTTTTGGGCATAAGTATTCCCTCTAATATTAAACATGGCGACCAAAATAAGTAGTGTAGTTAGTTTCAATTTTAGGTCATTTTGGAACAATGAGTATAGGAACCCATTATTCTTAGATTTTTTTTTCATAATTTTGTTAATTGATTGTAGTTAATTCGTTATATTCAATCACTTAGTTAATCGGAAATTGTTCGCAGCTCTTTCCGATTTTTTTATTCCTGTAATTTTAGTTCTTCATAAATTTTCATTGGTTTTAGTGGTTATTTAATTAGTATTTGATCGTTTTTTATGGTGTAATTGATACCGTGAATGTCGTTGAAATAACTCATCACTTTATCAATAGATTCATCGCTGAAGCTGGCATTGAATTTCTCGTTTGCCAGTTTTTCATTTTTATTTACAATAGTAACATTGTAACGTCTTTCCAGTTTTGTAATAATATTTTTGAAAGTCATATTTCTAAACGTCAGTCCGCCGTTTATCCATGAAGTATAGATATCCGTAATAACCGCTTTAGTCGAAATTTTAGCATTTTCTTTATTGAAACTTCCTTTAAAGCCAGGTTTTAAAATGGTGTTTTTTAAAGCATCAAATTCTTCGTTTGACTGATACATTCCAACAGAACCTTCAACCAAAACAACATCTGTTGCAGCGTCTTCAGGATAATTAGAAACGTTGAAATGTGTTCCCAGAACTCGAACATTCAATTCGTCAGCATTTACAATGAAAGGGTGTTTTTTATCTTTTGCAACATCAAAAAATGCTTCTCCATCAAGAAATACTTGCCTGCTTTCTCCAGCGATAAATTTTACAGGATATTTTAATGTCGTTCCCGCATTTAGGTGAACCATAGTTCCATCTGATAATTGAAGACGGAATTTTTTACCATATGGAATTTTAATCGTGTTGTAAACTAATTTTTCTGGATCTAAACTGTTTTCATAAGCAATTTTATCTCCGCTTTGATTTCCAACAATATTTCCTTTAGCATCTTTTATTTGTGCCGAATTATGCTCTGATAAAATCTGCGTTTCGCCATTTTCTAACTGTAATACAATGTCAGAACTTTTAAAATCGAATTTTGGTTCAGCAGGTTTGTCTGAAAGATTTTGTTTATAGAAGAAACCAATTCCCAGTAAAACAATTACAGAAGCAGCAATCGAAATATATTTTCTGAAATTTGATCTTCTCTCTGGCATTTCAATTACAGATTCTTCTTCTTTTGAAGCTGATAGGATATTCATGAAAATATCATCAGCAGTTTGTTTGTCCATTTTCGGCATTTCGCCAAGAAGATTTTGAATGTCTTCTACAGTTGGAAAATCCTCCGTAAGTTGATTTTTTTTATAATAAGCAACAACCTCATTTATTTCTTCGGGCGTGCATTGGTTTAAAACAAACTTTTGTAAAAGACTTTTTATTTCAGAATTTGAATTCATTACGAATTGTTTTTAGAGGGTGTTCTGAATATAATACAGTTGAAAACTATTTTAGTACTACTCAAACGTTGTAAAATTTTAAATTTTTACAATTTCAACTTCAGTTAAAAATCTTATATAAATTTTAGTTCTTAAACTAAGCATGAAAAATATTTCCAAATAATGTTTATAATCAATTAAAAATCAAACTCTTTTGTTAAAAGTTTTAAAAATAATTTGTAGTATTGTATTTACGTTATCTAACCTATATAATAATTTAAAAACCATTTAAAGATGAAAAAAATTAGTTTAAAAGATGTTAAAGATGCATTATCTAGAGATGAAATGAGATTAATTAAGGGTGGTTGTGGTCACACTTGTTGGCAAGGACTTTGCATTGGACCGGATCCATATACTGGAGAGCCACGTATATTTGGTCTTTGTAATCCTAATTTTCCTGAACAAAGAATAGCTTGTGAAGGACATGGAGGTTAATAATTTTTTAGAAAAATCACTATCTTTAATTTTAACAGGTAGTGATTTTTTATTTATAGTCTCTTAGTTTAAGGATACATAGGTTTAAAAAACATTCTATTAATATGCATAAAGAGTTTGATTCCTTTTTTTACTATCTTCAAAAGCAAAATGTCTATATAGACAAATCGGAATTTGTTTTTCAGATACAATCTCATCCAGATTATCCTTCTCTTTTATCAATAGTCGATACTTTAAATTTTTTTGATATTGAAAGTGGTTCAATCCATGTTTCTGCTTTAGAATTAGATTTGCTGCCCAATTATTTTATTGCTCTTTTAGAGGGAGAGAAACAAGATCAACATCTATGTTTTATAGAAAAGAAGGGAGAAGATTATTTTTATCTAGAAAACAAAAAAACAAAATTTTTATCAAAAACTGAATTAACACAGAAATGGTTGAATGTTGTTCTTTTAATTCAGGAATCAGAATTAGATAAAGTAAAAAGAAATAATTTTATTCGGTTGTTACCTTTCTTGCCATTATTATTTTTAGGTTGGTTATTTCTTTATAATATAGATTTAAAAAGCATATTACTTTTTGGATTTTCCATTATTGGGTTTTTATTTTCACTATTTGCTTTAAAGGATTTGTTTGGAATAAAAAGTCAAACTATAGATGCTTTTTGTACTATCACTAGTAATATTGATTGTGAAACTGTTTTTAAATCAAATAAATGGACATTTTTTAAGATTATTAATTTTAGCGATTTAAGTATTGTTTTTTTTAGTACTCAGGTTTTTGGATTGATGATTTCAATATTTATCGGAGAATCAAATAATTTTTTATTGATCCAAAATATTTTTCTTTATGCGACAATTCCTGCAATTGTGATTTCATTGTATTATCAAAAAAATATAGAAAAAAAATGGTGCTCAATATGTTTAATCATTATTGGAATTCTATTAGGAGAATTAATTTACTTATTAATAATTAACACAAGTCAAAGATTTTATATATCGTTTAAGTCAAGTCTTTTTTTTGCATTTTTTATTATTATAGCATATGTTTGGTTTCTGACAAAAGGTATACTTACAAGTTTTAAAGAATTAAAAGAATTTCAACTGAAAGCGAATCGTTTTCTTAGAAATTATAAAGTCTTTAAAAATAATCTATTATCGAAAAATAAAGAAAAACTTCTGTCTTCTCCAATTGTTGTAGGGAATCAGAAAAGCAAAACAGTTATTACAGTTATTACAAACCCTTTTTGTAATCATTGTGAAAACGTACATAAAATTATTAATGAAATTTTAAAAAAAAACAGCCATAGTTTACAAGTCAAATTTTTGATTAAGGTAAATATGAATTTTGAGAGTGATGAGAAAAAAGAATTTTTTAGAATTTTGCTAAGTCTTTATTTTAGTCATAATGAGCAGATTTTTTTAGAAGCATTGTCTTATTGGTTTGAAGAAAAAGACATGGAAAAATGGAAAAAAACATACAGCCTTTCTAATATAAATCTTATAGAGATTGATAGTACATATGAAAATATTAATGACTGGTGTATAATAAATAATTATCATTATACACCAGCTATTTTTATTAATGGTTATCCATATCCAGCTGAATATGATAGAAGTTTTTTGCCTTATTATGTTAATGAAATTATTGAAGACAATTTTTTTATATGAAAATAATACAAAGTTTTTGGTCAGGAAATGAAACAAATTTTGCAAATGATGCTGGATGGTATTCGTATAAGTATAATTGGCTTAGTTGGATTTTGAGTTGTCATCAATTAGTAAATTATCACGATGAGGTTGAACTGTATACAGATCAATTCGGATATAAAATTTTAATTGAAGAATTGAAATTGCCATATACAAAAGTGCATGTTTTATTAGATGAAATAAATAATTATCCTAAAGATTTATGGGCAGTTTCAAAAGTTAAAACTTTCGAAATGCAAAAAGAACCATTTATTCATGTTGATGGAGATGTATATGTCTGGGAATCTTTGAATGAAAAATTTAAAAATTCAGGTTTAATAACGCAAAATTTAGAGTTGACAACTTCATATTATCGTAAACACTGGGAGGTAATTTATCCCCATCTTCGTTTTATGCCTGACGAATTAAAGAAATATAGTGACGGTGAAAGCAATTTTGCTTGCAACATGGGGATTATAGGAGGAAACAATATTGATTTTTTTCAAAAATATTGTAAAAAAAGTATTGAATTTGTTGATAATAATATCAGAGTTTGGCCTAACATAGAAGGACAATATTTTAATCTGTTTTTTGAGCAGGTGTTGTTCTATCAATTTGCAAATCAATCTAATCAAAAAATTGATTTTTTGTTTCCAGAAACGCCTAAAGATAATGAATATCTTGGTTTTGCAGATTTTGATAAAATCCCTAATAAAACTTATTTACACCTATTAGGAGTGTACAAGAAACAGCGCCCAGTTTGTAAAGCATTGGAAATATATACAATGAAACATTATCCAGAACAATATACTGCCTTAATGCGCTTAATTAATAAATTTAATAGCAATAATGAGGAAATTGAAATTCTTAATAAAACAACAGTACATGAATTAATTATTGATTTTGAAAAAAAGATAAAACTTAAAGATTTTGATAGTACAAAATTTTTATTAAAAAGAGATTTATTTAATGAAGGATTAACTATTTCGCTTGATAATTATTTATTGAAAAATATTGATTTTATGATGGTTTTACTTCCAGGTTTTGTAAAAAGATTTGATGAGATAAACAATGAATATTTATTAGAAATCCAAGAATTAAATCTAGAATCTAGAATTTATCGATTAGATGAGATTGACGAGATTATATTATGTGAATTAAATCAATCAATAGAGTACTTCAAATTTATATCTAAAATTGGAGAATATTTTGATGAGGAGGAAGGAGTGGAAGCAAAAAATGAATTCTTTTTTTTAATAAATAGTCGAATTCGAAATTATTTGATTTTGAAGATAATAAGTATTTATAAAATTTAAGCTAATCTTAATACCATTTCTGATAATACAGTTATTTAAAAAAGATGTAAAAATTGGTAAACAATATTTAATTATTTTGAATGTTTTTTTAACCTTCTTAATAGTAAGGAGATTTTCAGGATAATTCAAAAAAAAATCACCCGGAAAGAGTGATTTAATTGGTTAAAAATTGGTTTTGGTTAGATAATCTCGTCATGAACCTGAAAAAAGACTCGCATTGATTCTAATGCTTTACTCATTTGATTCCGGACAGTATTTATAGAGATGCCGAGTTCCTGACTAATTTCTTCGTAACTCATGCCTTTCTTTCGTGACATTTTAAAAATTTGTTTCCGCTTTGGCGGTAATTGTTTCATTGCTTGTTTTTGAAGTTTTTTACAGTCTTCTTCCCGAATGGAGTAATCTCCATATTCATGTGATTTTTGACTTTCATAAAAAATAGCTTCTTTTAAAACCAAATCATTTGCTGCTTTATTCAAGGTATTAAAAGCCTGATTTCTGGCAATGGTAAAAATATACGCTTTAAAAGATTGTTCTAAGTTTAGGTTTTCCCGATGCTGCCAGACTTTCATAAAAACATCCTGTACATTTTCTTCGGCAGCTTCTTTTGATTTTAATAAACTAATGCTGTAGCCATAAATATCCTGATAATACAAATCAAAAAGGGAACGAAAAGCTTTTTCGCTGCCATTTTTTAATTCGCTTACCAATAATTTGTCGCTATAGTCTTTGGCTTCCAACATTAAATTAATTAGTTTGTATTTAAATCTAATTATATTACGATACTATCAAAATCGATACTCTAATGCGTTGAGTGGTTAGCAAATATATAAAAATATTATTCGCAGCAAATAATGGTAAAATAAACTTAATTCGGTTTTTTGTGATTTATTTTCAATAAAATCTCAGTAAATACGGTAGTAAAACCCTTTTTATCAAGTTGATAAGTTTTTGGCTAAAATTTTAAAAATTAACTATAATGAGCTGTGTTTTTTGAGAATATTCTTATTTGGAATAAAAGTGCTTGAAAAATAAAAACACTAATTTGTAAAAAAATCCTTTTATCTTTTTTTGAGAAAGACAAAAGGATTATTGAAAATTGAATTTATTTAAGATGTAAAAATTAAATTTTGTGTGATTAGTTTTTCAAATCTTTAATTACTTTAAAAGCAACATCAACCTGATCTTCTCCAACAAGAATTGTAAATTCGTTTGAAGTCGAAATTACCTCATTAATAATAATTCCTTCCCAAGCTAAACGCTGGAAAATGAAGTAATAAATACCAGGAACAACGATGTTTTCTTTTGGTAATTTTACCGTAATAGAAGCAAGGTTATCTAATTTCTGAATTAGTTTTTCTCTCATAAAGTGTTTCTCCACTAAATGATTTACACTGCTGCTTACTACAATATTCGTTTCATTTACACCACGGGATGAGGTATAGAAAATATCAGATAAAGCATTGATATCAGAAATTAAATCGGCTTGTTTATTTAATACAGTTTCAGAAGCTGCAAAAGTGTAATCTGTCAACTCAGATCTAACTGTGATTTCGCCAATATTCTTGATTACCTTATTGATTTTGTGGTTTAATTTAAAATCTAATTCTTCAGTCAATCGCTTCAGCGACATTACAACAGCGCCTTGTTTTACTTCTTTGCCAAATTCATTTTCTAACTCAGTCATAATGTTCCGAGAAAGAGAAGTCAGGTTAATAATCCCAAGAGATAAAGCGTTTAAGAGAAATGGTTTCGTTTTGATGTAATTTTCGACGATGGAAGAAACGGTTTTCATAATTTTTTTTTCTTTTTTTTTTGTAACTTAATTGGTGTGGTTTAGTTAATTTGATGTTATAAATCTATGCAAATATAAATAAAAAAACAATTTGTTACAATTATAACAAGAAAAAATTATGTTAAAAATGATAAAAAGCGTCAGTAAGATGTTCAATTGCAAATGATTCCCCGTTTTTATGGATCGCAACGATGTCAAAACGGATATTTAATTCGTCATTAAAATCCTTTTCCCTATAGTTTATGTAGGCATTTACTGCTTTTATTAGAAGTTGAATTTTTTTTGGCTTCACAAAATCCTGCGGAGAACCAAAATTTAAACTCGATCTTGTCTTTACTTCGACGATTGCCAGAACATCATTTTTTTGAGCGATAATATCTATTTCTGCTTTTTGAAAAACCCAGTTTCGGTCTAAAATTTCATAACCATTTTGCTCCAGATATTCTACCGCTAGTTCTTCTCCTTTTTTACCAAGTTCATTATGTTCTGCCATGTTTTTTTGTTTCAGGTTTAAAGTTTTTCAAGTTTCAGATTTGAATTTTAATGATAAAGTTTTTTGCACGCAAAGACGCGAAGTCGCAAAGTTTAAATTTACTTTGCGACTTCGCGTCTTTGCGAGATTTTATAATGTGGTATTTTTTCTTAAACTTAAGAAATAGGGTAATTTATATTATTTCTGAAAAGTAACCGTACTTCCTGATGCATTTACATCAATAGAAATTGTACTTCCCATAACTAAAGCGCGATTATCCTGAATATGCCCGGCCGGAAAATTAAAAATTACAGGAATATTGTATTTTTTGGTTACATCATCAATAATTTCTAAAGCATTTTTCCCCCACGGAACTTCGTTATCTTTCATTTTGGTCATTCCGCCAATGATAATTCCTTTAAGGTTTTCGATACAGCCGTTACGTCTTAAATTCATCATCATACGATCAATGTGATACAGATATTCATCTAAATCTTCAATAAACAAGATTTTATCTTTGCAGTCAATTGCAGAAGGAGAACCCAATAAACTGTATAATATAGAAAGATTTCCACCCACTAATTCACCAGTTGCTTTACCAAAACGATTCATACTGCTTGGTTCAATAGAATAGGAAAGAGGCTCGCCAAACAAACTCGATTTCATTGAACTAATAGCCGCCGGAGTAGCACGCGGAATCGTAACCGGCATAACACCATGAATAGATTTATACCCCATCGTATTTAAATGGTTGTGCAAAACCGTAACATCACTAAAACCGATAACCCATTTTGGGTGTTGTTTGAATTTTGTAAAATCTAATAGATCCAGCATTCTAACAGTTCCGTAACCGCCTCGAACGCACCAAATTGCTTTTATATTCGGATTATCCAATTGCTTTTGAAAATCGGCAGCACGCTGTTCATCTGTTCCGGCTAATTGATGATAATCTAATCCAATTGAACTTCCAACAACAGCTTCCAGACCCCAGCTTTTAAGTAAATCTATAGTTGGTTTTAAATTGTCGTCGATATTTTTTCTGGCTGTTGCCAAAAGTGCTACGGTATCTCCTTTTTGTAAATAAGGTGGTGTTATCATGATTTGTTGGGATTGACAGGTAAATGATTGTAAAGCAAAAATAAGAAATGCCAGTTTAGCACCATTAAAATATTTTGTGATAGTAAGGAAGCTTTTCATAGTTTCTTTTGCTTATTTGAATGTTAAGATTAACAAATATAAATTATTTACTCAATTAAATTGTTGAAAATTCTTACAATTTATTTAAATTGGGCACTTAAATTTTTAAAGTTATGCAAATTATTAAATTTCACTTTTGTTTACTCGCCTTTTTTATAATTTCTCTATCAAATGCACAATCTAAAAGATATGTAATTCATACCGCAGTCTTTTATAATTTCGAAAATCTCTTTGATATTTATGATGATGCCAGTACAAATGATGACGAATGGACTCCAAATGGAGCTCAGCACTGGACAGAAGAAAAATACAAACAAAAACTGAAAAATCTTTCCAAAGTGATTTCTGAAATTGGAACTCCTGAAAATTCTAATGCGCCTACTTTAATAGGCTGTTCTGAAGTTGAAAACCGCGGTGTTCTTGAAGATTTAATTAAAGAAGAAAAAATAGCACCTTACGATTACGGAATTATCCATTTTGATTCTCCCGATCAACGCGGAATCGATGTAGCGCTTCTGTATCAAAAGAAATATTTCAGGCCGACTTCTTATGCTAATATTCCGTTGTTGATTTACAAAAACAAACCGATTATTCAGGAAGATAAAAATGAAGATTTAGGCGATGTTGAAATTAAAATAGATACTAAAAACCGAGTTTTTACCAGAGATCAGCTTTTAGTAACAGGTTTTTTAGACAATGAAGAAATTCACATTATTGTCAATCACTGGCCATCGAGATCTGGCGGAGAAAAAGCAAGCAGTCCGTTTCGTGAAGCAGCAGGAAGACTAAATCGAAAAATTATAGATTCTCTTCAACAGATAAATCCAATGGCAAAAGTCATTACAATGGGAGATTTAAACGACGGACCTTTTAACAAAAGTATAAAAACCGAATTAGGTGCAAAAGCAAAAAAAGCAGACGTTCCAGAATTTGGGGTTTATAATCCATTCGAAGAAATGGCAGAAAAAGGAATGGGAACTTTAGCGTTTAGAGATTCCTGGGATATTTTTGATCAAATCATAATGACCAAATCTTTTATTGAACCTGATTTTTCAAGTTTTAAATTCTGGAAAGCAGGAATCTTTAATCGACCTTATTTAATTCAAACTTCCGGAAAATATAAAGGATATCCGTTAAGAAATACTTTAACCGAAGCAGGTTTTAGTGATCATTTTCCGGTTTATATTTATTTAATACGAGAGATAAAATAAATCACAGTTTTCAGTCTCAGTTTTCAGTCTGAATACTGAGACTGCGACTGTTTACTGAATACTTTTCACTACCTTAGCTTTTCATAAATTCTGAAAAAAAATGGCTATAGCAAAACCATTCAATCTAACAAAATGGATTGAAGATAACCGACACTTACTAAAACCACCAGTTGGAAATAAAAATCTATATGTTGATTCAGGCGATTATATTGTAATGATTGTTGCCGGACCAAATGCACGAAAAGATTATCATTATAACGAAACCGAAGAACTTTTTTATCAATTAGAAGGAAGTATAAAAGTTGTAATTCAGGAAGACGGTGAACGTAAAGAAATGGAATTAAATGCGGGAGATATGTATTTACATCCTGCTAAAATTCCACATTCTCCAGTTCGTTCCGAAGGTTCAATAGGATTAGTAATTGAGCGAAAACGTGCCGGGAAAGGTTATACAGATGGTTTACTTTGGCATTGCGATAATTGCAATCACAAACTTTACGAAGTATATTTTGAACTGCATAACATCGAAAAAGATTTTCTTCCTCATTTCGAACATTTCTACAATTCAGAAGAATTAAGAACTTGCAATAATTGCGGAACCATAATGGAAACTGATCCGAGGTTTACGGCTAAAAAATAGTTTTTTTATCCTAACAGGTTTTTAAAACCTGTTAGGTATTATTCCAACAAAATAAATATTAATAAGATTATGAAAGATTTAAGAAAAGAAGAAGATTCCAATCCCAATATAGATAATACTTCAGAAGAGAATTTCTTGTCACACTTAAAAGCAGAAATTAAACAAGGAAAAGAAGATTTAAAAAATGGTAATTTTATTACTCATGAAGAGATGTTATTGGAATTGAAAAGAAAAAAAATCATTTGATCTACAACCCAATTTTTCTCCCTTGTTCAGGATAAATAATCTTCAATCCTAAATCATTTTGGGTTTTCAACTGCTCTTTAATTTTAGTAATATTTTTAGCTGGTGGTTTTAAATGCGTAATAATGATTTTGAAATTCTTCAAAGAACCTTTTCCGGCTAATTCTTCCAAAACATGAAGTTCAGTCATTAAATGATTTGGCGTTAAGTGTCCAAATAAAAACTTGTCCGGCTGTTCATTTGGGAATGAAACTTCAATAAAAATACCTTTTAATTGGTTGCTTTGAACCAAAGGCGCAACCGCTGTCCACAGAGCTTTTAACTTATCGCTTTTTTCTACAGAATCAGGGCCTGTGTCTCCTAAATACAAAACATAATTATCTTCATTTTTAATTAAAAAAGCGGTGCTTTCAAATGGATTTACATGACTTAAAGGAAAAGCTTTAACCGTCATTTTTGTATTTGAAAGAGGAGTTTCTTCGCCTAAATTTAAAGTTTGAAAATGATATTTTTTCAACGGAAATCCAACGCCTTTGTCTCCAAAATTAGCCCAGGTTTGATCGTTGAAATAATGATTTTCCATCATTTCCATACATTTTTCAGTTGCGTAAACTGTTTTAGAAGAATCAGCAGGAGAGTTGATGATCAAACCAGAAACGTGATCTAAATGTGCATGCGAAATCAAATATCCTTTTATATATTTTCGTAAAACTTCGCTGGTCGAAACTTTGAAAACTTTGTTTTCAATTGCTTTTTCAATTCCGGCATTTACAGTTCCAGCATCCAGACAAACAAAATCTTTTGTGTTTACGAGAGCTATTAAATAAGCCGAAAGATTTTTTTCGTCGATTCCGCCTTTTATTCCTAAAGGAACAATCTGGAAAGAAGATTTTTGTTCTTTTTGAGAAAAAGCATTAAATGAAACTAAGACAAAACAAAGCAAAAGCCGACTGAAATTGGTCATATTTATAATTTTAGAAATGCAAATTTCATCAAATTTACCGAATAAATCAGGATCGCTTTGCGTTAATACTTGTAAAATAACGCTAAATTTACTTTGATTACAAAGAACCTCTATATGTTTAAAAAGTTATTTATTTTTCTGTTTTTAAATTTAATTACTTTAAATGCTTATTGCTGTGATTGCTCTGAAAAACCATCTATTCAGGAAAACTGGAAATTAGCAGATCAGGTATTTATTGGAAAAGTGTTAAAAGTAGATAGTTTGTTGTATTCTGAATATGGTCAAAGAATGTATGCTTTTACGATTAAAATATCTAAAACCTACAAAGGAGGAATTTTTCAAGGAAATAATCTAAAAACAATTTTAGCAGTAAGTTCTGGATCCTGTGATTATTATTTTGATATTGGAAAAGAATATCTGATTTACGCTAAGAGAGACTACAATGCTTTAGGTTGTTCTATATGTTCAAGAACTGACTTATTACAAAATGTAAAAGAAATTGAGTTAGAAGAATTAGGGAAATTATATGAAGAATCTAAAAAGAGCAACAAAATTCAAATTATTAAATTTCAGAATGATATTGAATATCAAACAGCTTTAGTTAAAAATTCATTTGAAGAAGAAATTAATAGAAAAGAGATAATTATTTATGTTTTGTCTGGATTATGTTTTCTTTTGGTTGCATTGCTATTTGTAATAATTCGAAAAAACAAAAAATAAGACGAAATTATTTTTGCTATTTGATATATTCAACTCTAAACAATATCTTTACATGAAAAAATATAACAATTTTAACTAAAAAAGTTACAATGACAACAATAGCATCACAATTTGGCATGAATGAAGCTTTGGAAAAACTAGGAATTAAACTGGTTAACGAAGGAACTTCAACTGGAGTAGAGAACTTTTCATCGGGAGAAATTTTAGATAGTTTTTCACCTGTAGACGGAAAACTAATTGCATCTGTAAAAACTTCAACACTTGAAGATTATGAAAAAGTAATGCGTTCAGCAACTGAGGCATTCAAAACTTTTAGATTAATTCCTGCACCACAGCGTGGAGAAATCGTGCGTCAGTTTGGAGAAAAATTACGTCAAAATAAAGAAGCTCTTGGTAAATTGGTTTCTTATGAAATGGGAAAATCATTGCAGGAAGGTTACGGAGAAGTTCAGGAAATGATCGATATCTGTGATTTTGCTGTTGGTTTGTCTCGTCAGTTACACGGATTAACAATGCATTCTGAAAGACCAGGCCACAGAATGTATGAGCAATATCATTCATTAGGAGTTGTTGGAATTATTTCTGCATTTAATTTTCCGGTTGCAGTTTGGTCTTGGAATACTGCTTTAGCTTGGATCTCAGGAGATGTTTGCGTTTGGAAACCTTCTGAAAAAACACCTCTTTGCGGAATTGCCTGCCAAAATATTATTGCTCAGGTTATCAAAGAAAATAATCTTCCGGAAGGAATTTCTTGTTTGATAAACGGTGATTATAAAATAGGAGAGTTGTTGACAAAAGATACTCGTATTCCTTTAATTTCTGCAACAGGTTCTACCAGAATGGGAAAAATTGTTGCACAAACCGTTGCCGGAAGATTAGGTAAATCGTTACTAGAATTAGGAGGGAATAATTCAATTATTGTGACTCCGGATGCTGATATTAAAATGACCGTTATTGGAGCTGTTTTTGGAGCTGTAGGAACTGCAGGTCAGCGTTGTACTTCTACACGAAGATTGATTATTCACGAAAGTATTTATGATAAAGTAAAAGATGCTTTAGTTGCAGCTTACAAACAATTAAGAATCGGAAATCCGCTTGACGAAAATAATCATGTTGGACCGCTTATCGATACACATGCTGTTGAACAATATGCTATAGCTTTAAATAAAGTAGTTGCTGAAGGTGGAAAAATTTTGGTTGAAGGCGGAGTTCTTTCAGGCGAAGGTTACGAAAGCGGCTGTTACGTAAAACCTGCAATTGCTGAAGCTGAAAATTCTTTTGCAATTGTACAGCACGAAACTTTTGCTCCGGTTTTATATTTGATTAAATATTCTGGTGATGTTGATAATGCAATTGAACTTCAAAATGGAGTGGCGCAAGGATTATCTTCTGCAATTATGACCAACAATTTACGTGAAGCAGAAAGATTTTTATCTGTAACAGGTTCTGACTGCGGAATTGCGAATGTAAACATCGGAACTTCGGGAGCTGAAATTGGCGGTGCTTTTGGTGGTGAAAAAGAAACTGGAGGCGGACGTGAATCTGGTTCTGATGCCTGGAAAATCTACATGAGACGTCAAACAAATACGATTAATTATACAACGAATCTTCCTTTGGCACAAGGAATTAAATTTGATTTGTAATTAAATATCTTTTAAAAATATAAAAAGGCTTCCAAATTTTGGAAGCCTTTAGTTTTTATAAATTATTGCAAGGTTTTATTTTTTAATAATAGTTTGATTAAATGAATCTTCGGCAGTATAAATTTTTGCTAAATAAGTTCCTGTTGAAAGCTGACTGATATCAATAGTTTCAGTTCCTTTTTGAACAGTTTTTACTAGTACGCCTGAGATGTTATAAATCAAAACTTTTTCTATTTTTTGACTTGGATCTGATAAGTATAAAATGTTTGAAGCCGGATTCGGATACACAAATATTTTCTCAGTTTCTATATCAGCTGGAGTTTCTATTTTTGCCATACGAAGCATTCCACCGCTGTAAACCGTATTCATATAAAATAAGTTTGACGTATCTTTTTTAGTAATTGTATGACTTCCTGCGGCCAATGAAACTGTTACAATTCCGTTAGAAGCTACTTTATCCACATTGTCAACTTTTATTGTTGCCGAAGCTTCCACAAAAACAAGCGTTAAAGTACTCGCCTGACTTGTTGTAAATGAAATATTGGTAGAAGATTCAATTTTTAGACATTGCGTCAAAGTCAAACCATTATACGTAACCGTACCTTTAGTAGTCGAAAGATTTCCTGTAATTGCATAAAATGTGCTTGTTTTTCCAGAAGTTGTAAAATTGTGAATTTCGCTTCCAGACGTACCTGTATTTACCGTTATTGTTCCAGATCCCGTTGCTGCAGTTCCTGTTCCTGTAGTTGTAATTGAATATGAAACTGTTGCAGTTGGAGTTCCCGAAATAGTTATTGTTTTAGCCGATGTATTTTTTACAAAAGTTAATCCAGATGCCGGCAAACCGTTTACAGTAGCATCAGTTGCGGTTCCTCCCCAGGTAAATACGATCGAGTTAATAGCAGTTCCGCTGGTTACCGTTTGACTATTATTATTTGTTGATGTTAAGGTTTGAGTTCCTGCCGCATTTACAGTAATAGTTCCAGAACCAGTTGCAGGAGTTCCTGCAGTTCCTGTTGTAGCAATTGAATAATTTACAGTTGCAGTTGGAGTTCCAGAAATTGTTATTGTTTTAGCCGAAGTATTTTTTACAAAAGTCAATCCAGAAGCTGGTAAACCAGTAACGGAAGCATCTGTTGCATCACCTCCCCAAGTAAACACAATTGTTGCAATTGAAGTTCCGCTAGTAACGGTTTGATTGTTATTAGAAGTTGAAGTTAAAGTTTGATTTCCAGCCGGAGGATTTGTTCCGTCCTGAACATAAACTAAATTCGTTTGATAATTTGTCAAAGCCGATTTCAACCCTGTATTTACCGCATCGGCAGTATCGTCAACGGCATTGTTAAATGTCCATTGTAAATCACCACCAGATACACGCCCTGCATATTGCATAACATTTGTTCTTGCAGTTTCCGGGCTGTCAGGTGTATAAGAATACATTACGCTTGAATTCGTATCAAAATTATTATACGTTTTAGCGCCTTTTTTTGATGTAATACTGCTACTGATAGTTTCGTTTCTGGTCGATGCTACATAAGCATCAAATTCAACTGGATAGGTTGAAGAATTGTACCCTACAAAACGAGTTTGTCCGCTCATTGTATTGTTAAAAGCTTTAATGGTTCCGCCGTCTTCGCTTGAAAAAGTTCCCTCGGCACCATTGTAAACATCAGTTCCCTGCATGGAAGTCAACATTGGGTATTTACAATTTCTAAAATAATTAGCTTCTACAAAAACAGAAGAGCCTAAAGTTGATCCAACACCATATTTTGAATTTCCATCATAGTAGTTATTATAAACGTGAGCAGAATAATAACGCACACGAGGATGACGAGAATCAGAATGATCGTACCAGTTGTGGTGATAGGTAATATATAAACCAGCTGTAGTTCCTTCACTTAAACCTAAAAGATTACTTTTTCCTGAATCCCAAAAGTGATTGTATGAAAAGGTAATATAAGTAGATTTTTTACAGTCTAAAGCTCCGTCACCTTTAACTTGGTCTGCATCGCTTCCGGCATTTCCATAAAAGAAATCACAGTTATGAACCCAAACGTAATCATTATCTTGCTGCAAGCCAATATTGTCGCCTTCGCCGCTGTCACAGTTCATTGTTCCAATATTTCGAATTTCAATGTTTGATGCATTTTTTACTCTTATTCCCCAGCCATCAGCAACAGCATCATTTCCTATTCCTTCCAGAGTAAGATGAGCCGAAGCATTTTTACTGTTTTCAATGACAATATCACCGCTCATCATATACGATAAGTCGGTAATCTGTCCAACCATACGAACAATTAAAGGTCTTAATTCTTTACCTTTTTTGTAACCGTCAAGAATGGTTTGTAATCCAACGCAAGGATTTGTTGTCGCACCAGTTACATCAAGAGAAACGGTATTTTTAGTCTGCTCTGTTATGTAGATAATTACTGCATTACTTTTTGGAGTTCCGTCTGCATTATAGGCACCCGGAACTCGGGAATTAGCAAAAGCAAATCCAGATCGATCGTGTGCTTTAACTGTTAATGAACTTGTTGCAGTACCAGTTCCTTCAACACCAGAAATAACTGGTTTGATTTTTACAGTATAAGATCCGGCTTTTAAACCCGGAATATCGGCACGAAAATAACTTCCATAGCTTCTAATAAGCTGGTTGTCAATTTTTCTGTCAACAATTCCTTCGCCTGTATAATATACATTATACGTTTGGGCGTTGCTTACAGGCTGCCATTTTACAAAAACGGATTCAAGCCATCCGGTGGCTTCATTAATTTGCTGTGACCAAGTTTGGGCAGCAATAAAAAACATAGCTAAAAAAAGTAGGTTTTTTTTCATAATTGTTTAAGTTAGACATTAATAAAAGTTTTTTGTGGTTTTCGTGATTCTCGACTACAAGTAAAATTGTAATCGATTACACGAAATTATACAAAATTTTGATATTCTTATTTATTTTGTCTTAAAAAAACATATATGAAAAATTAATCATTAATATTTTAGTTAAAATGTAATTTATTGCATTAATTGTAATTTATTACATGTTAAAATATTTCTAGCGAAAGCCTAATTTTATTGACGTTTTAAAGAGGTAAAAAGGGATATGTTTTTAGAATTTATATTTTTATAACTTTTAAACCTGTTTTTGTTAAAATGTATTTTTTGTAGGAAAAAGAATCTTTTTAGTAGGTTTGTATTTTGAAGATGTAAACTAATTATTAGAATATGAAGCATAAAAAAAGCCTTTTTGAATTTCAAAAAGGCTTTTTTTATGTGTAAAGAAAATTTTAATTCTTACTTGACAATTTAGATAATAATCTTAAAAATTCGATATACAACCAAACTAATGTGATCATTAATCCCATTGCACCATACCATTCCATGAATTTTGGCATTCTTTCCTGAACACCTTTTTCAATTAGGTCAAAATCTAAGAATAGGTTTAAAGCAGCAATTATAATTACAAAAACGCTAATTCCAATACTCATCATTCCATTTCCGTAATGAACCGGAGTAAAATTAAAAATTAAAGAAGCAATCCATGAAATTAGATAATAAGTTGCAATAGCAAGAGTAGCAGCAATTACAACTGATTTAAATTGTTCCGTAACTTTTACGATTTTAAATTTGTATAAACCTAAACAAACTAAGAAGGTAACTAATGTAGCTCCAACTGCGTTTATTACGATTCCCGGATACATAGCTTCAAAAATAGCCGAGATTCCTCCAATGAATAATCCTTCAAATAAGGCATAACCTGGAGCAAGATACGGTGATAATTGTGGTTTAAATGCAGAAATTAAAACAAGAATAAATCCAACAATTGCACCGCCAATGGCAGGCAGCATGATATTCATTCCGTTAAAAGCCATCCACCACGTTACCATAGCAGCGCCGCATAATATTAAAAATAAAATAGCTGATTTATTAATCGTACCAGACAAAGTCATTTCCTGATTGTAATCAATAATCTTTGCTTCGTGTACTTCTTCAGCTCTTGAAACAGCATTTGATGAAAAACGCTTGTTACTTAAAAAAGGATTTTTTGAATTGAAGGCCATAGTTTTTATGCTTTTAGTGAACCCAAATATATGGAGTTTTTTTGAAGTCTGTAATTTAACTTTAAATTTTTAACATGAAATTTTCTTTTGAAAACTGCTGTAAAACAAAAAATCCACCAAAAGAAACTCTTGATGGATTTATATATTTTTTAATCTGAATTTTTAATTCAATAAATCTAGAACTAATGAAGGAAATAAACCTAAAGCAATATTTAAACCAATAGAAATAATAGCAACAGCATAAATAAGGAATGGTTTTCCTGTACGCTCCTCGTTTGGTTCTTTAGAATACATTGCCAAAATTAATTTGAAATAATAACCAACACTTATAATTGAGTTAATTACCGCAACAATTACGATGGCAACATAACCAGCATGAAGTGCCTGATCAAACAAAAATAATTTTGCAAAGAATCCTGAGAAAATCGGAATACCGGCCATAGACAATAATGAACCTGTCAGGATTGCAGCTAATAGCGGATTTGTTTTTCCTAAACCGTGAAAGTTTGTGATGTCTTCGTTATCCTGATTTTTACATACATATAAAATAACACTGAATGCAGCAATACCGGCTAAAGCATAAGCAGCTGTATAATACAATAAAACTCCTGCAGAAGTTGCAATAGTTAAGAATGTAATTAACATAAAACCAGCATGTGAGATTCCAGAGAATGCCAGCATACGTTTTACATTTACCTGACGCAACGCCATGATATTTCCAACGGTCATAGAGGCAATTGAAATTACAAGAATAATATTTTCAAATGTTCCTAAAAGATCCTGATTTTCCAAAGAAGGAATTAAATTCAATCCTGAAACTAATTTAAATAATGTTGCAATCGCTATTACTTTTGCTAACGTACTCATTAAAGCAGTTGTTAAAGCTGGAGAACCTTCGTAAACGTCTGGTGCCCAAAAGTGAAAAGGTACAGCTGCAATTTTAAAGAACATTCCAATTGTCATTAAAATCATTCCGATAGGAAACCAGATTGGTAACTCAGCAGATAAAGAACTTTCGTGAATTTCTGCAATATCAAAAGTTCCCATAGCTCCGTAAATCAAACAAATTCCGAATAAGATAATTCCAGATGCGAAAGATCCCATTAAGAAATATTTCATACCTGCTTCATTACTTTTAATGTTCAAACGATCGCTCGCTGCAAGAACATATAATGCGATAGATAAAATTTCGATTCCAAGGAAAAACATCGATAAGTTTCCAAAAGAAACCATAGCAACTCCTCCGGCCAATAAAAACACTTTTATAGCGATATAATCAGAGATTTTTGTCTGATGATTTTCGTAAAAATTATGGCTTAATGCTACAAGGAAAATAGTCAAAATTATAAACAATGATGAAAAAGCAGTCGAGAATTTACTCACTGTAATCATGTTATTGTAATAACTTGCTGTTGTTCCAAATTCGTAAAAGTTTAGTGCCAAAACTCCCAATAAACCTAAAATGGTAAACGGAACGATGCCTTTTCTAAAATTTAGAATTTCAAACAATAGGCAGAAAATACCCAATCCTGTTATAGCTATTAATGTATTCATTTTTGTTTTTTTGATTTAGGAAATCTAAAACGCCCTAATTTATTTTATTTAAAATATTAATTCTTATTGATAACGTTTAAAATCGTTTCTAAACTTGGAGTGATCAAATCTGTAATTGGTTTTGGATAAAATCCAAAGAATATTAAAACAGCAATAATCGCAACTAAAGAAATTCCTTCGTTAACAGAAACATCTGCAAAAGTTTTTGAATTTGTTTCGCCCAACATTACATTCTGGAACATTTTCAACATATAGTAAGCTCCTAAAATAATCGTTGTTCCGCCTAAAACAGCAAACCAAATGTTTATTTGAGAAAGGCTGTATAATACTGTAAACTCTCCAACAAAGTTAAATGTAGTTGGTAAAGCAACAGAAGCCAAAACCAAAATTAAAAACATTGAAGTGAATTTTGGAGATTGTGTACGGATTCCGCCTAATTCGCTAATATTTCTAGTTTCAAATCTTCTGTAGATAATTTCTGCAGCGTAGAATAATCCAACAACCACAAAACCGTGAGCAATCATTTGTAAAACTGCTCCGCGGAATCCATCAAGAGTTAAAGTGTAAGATCCTGCAGCAATTAAACCAACGTGAGCAAGAGAAGAATAAGCTAATAATTTCTTTAAATCTTTTTGTCTTAAAGCAACGATTGAACCATAGATAACACCTGCAATTCCTAAAGCAATAAAAATATTCATGTATTCTTTTGCGGCAAGAGGCGCAATTGGCAACTGCCAGCGTATAACACTGTATAATCCCATTTTTAACATGATACCAGATAAAAGCATTGTTCCGACAGTTGGTGCTTTTTGGTACACATTTGCCTGCCATGTATGGAAAGGAATAATAGGAATTTTGATCGCATAAGCTAAGAAGAAAGCAAGGAAAATCCAAAGCTGTTCGCAAGCAGATAATTGTACTTTATATAAATCTTCAATTAAGAAAGAACCTGCTTTTTGGTATAAATAGATAAAAGCAGTCAACATAAACAACGAACCTGCAAGTGTGTAAATAAAGAATTTAACCACTGCTTTTCTGCGTTCTTCAGCATCACCGTTACCCCAAATAAGAGCAATAAAGTAAATAGGAATAAGAGCTAACTCCCAGAAAATATAATATAAAAGACCATCTGCAGCAAGGAAAGTTCCTGTCATTGCAAATGCCATAAATAAAATCAGAGCATAAAAAGCTTTTGAGTTTTTATATTCATTCCCGAAAGAAGAGAATATAATAATTGGAGTTAAAGCCGTTGTCAATAAAAGCATGGCAAGACCTAATCCGTCAGCATTTAGCGCAAATGAAATTTTAGGCTGATTGATCCACGCATTAATAAGGCTGATATTTTCTCCAGCATTAAAATGGTTTAACAATACAACCGAACAGCCTAAAGCTGCCAAACTAAAGAACAAAGCTACTTTTGAAGCGAGTTTGTCACCAGCAAAATAGGTGATAAATGCACCAACTAAAAGAATAATTAATATAAGAGAAACGTTCATAGTTATAAAATTATTGAGCTAAAAATATATAAGAAACAATCGCGCAAAGACCTAAAACGAAAGCAAAAAGATATAATCCAATACTTCCTGTCTGCAGTTTTTTACCCTGAAACGCTAATTCGTTTGCTGCTTTTCCTAATCCAAAAACAACAGCTGATAATCCCGTTTCAATATAGTCTCTAAAAAATCTTGATAATGAATTTACAGTACGAACAAAAATCGCATCGTAAATTTCATCCACATAATATTTGTTATACAACACTTTTGTTAAGCCTGTAATATTTTCGTCAGCTTCAGGAACATTGTCTTGTTTGAAGTATTTGATATAAGCAATTAAAATTCCTAACAATCCGCCTAAAACAGCAACTCCCATTAAAGTATATTCTGTTGCGCCCAAATGATGTTCTTCGCCAGCCACTTTTGTGAAAAGAGGCGCTAAATATTCATTTAACCAGCTGTTTCCAGGTAAACTGATTAATCCTCCAAAAGTTGCTAAAAGAGCTAAAATCATTAAAGGGAACGTAATTAAACCGTCACTTTCATGTAAATGATGTTTTTGTTCTTCAGTTCCTCTAAAATCTTTAAAGAAAGTTAAGAACATCAATCTGAACATATAGAAAGCTGTCATGATTGAAGCAATAGATCCAACAACATATAATGGAATACTGTGGTGGAAAGCAGTCAATAAAATTTCATCTTTTGAGAAGAAACCTGAGAAAAACGGAACTCCAGAAATAGCCAATGAAGAAACCAACATTGTCCAGAAAGTGATTGGCATTGCTTTACGCAAACCACCCATTTTACGCATATCCTGCTCACCGTGTAAACCGTGAATTACAGAACCAGATCCTAAGAATAAACAAGCTTTAAAGAAAGCGTGTGTGATTACGTGGAAAACAGCTACTTCATAAGCCCCAAATCCTAATGCCAAGAACATTAATCCTAATTGAGAAACTGTAGAATAAGCTAATACTTTTTTAATGTCAGTTTGTACTAAACCAATTGTAGCCGCAACTAATGAAGTTATCGCTCCAACAATGGCAATTACAGTCTGCACATCTGGTGCTAAATCAAAAACAAAATTCAATCTCGTTACCATAAAAATACCAGCTGTTACCATCGTAGCAGCGTGAATTAATGCAGAAACTGGAGTTGGTCCTGCCATCGCATCTGGTAACCAAGTGTACAATGGAATTTGAGCAGATTTACCACAAGCTCCAATAAACAAGCATAAAGCTGCTAACGAAAGTAATGGTAAATTTAAATTTGTCGCTCCTGCGATTGCTGTTTTTAAAGTTGCATAATCTAATGTTGAGAACATTGAACCAATAATGAACATACCAATTAAAAGACCTAAATCTCCAATTCTGTTCATGATGAAAGCCTTTTTTGCAGCATTGTTATAATCCTGGTTTTTATGCCAGAATCCGATCAATAAATAAGAGCAAAGTCCAACACCTTCCCAACCAATAAATAAAACTAATAAGTTGCTTCCAATTACAAGTGTAATCATAAAGAATACGAACAGATTTAAATACGCAAAAAACTTGTGCATATTCTCATCGTCATGCATATAACTGATAGAGTATAAGTGAATCAAAGATCCAATTCCGGTTACGAACAATAACCAAAGAACAGATAATTGATCTAATAAAAATCCAAGATTGATTTTTAGATTACTAATTTGAATCCAGTCAAATAAAGTAACTTCAATTCCTTTTCCGGTTGAAGTTATTTGATTAAAAAGAACAAGAGTAACTATAAAAGAAACAGCCACAGCAGCAGTTCCGATGATTCCCGAAACTGTTTTTCCTAAGCTTTTTCCAAAGAAAACATTGATTAAAAATCCTAAAAAAGGAGCTAAAACTAAAACTAAAGCTAAATTGGTATCCATTTCTATTTTATCCTTTTAAATTTTTTAAATTATCGATACTAATTGAACCGATGTTTCTGAAAATAGAAACTAAAATCGCCAATCCTACCGCAACTTCAGCAGCAGCAACCGCCATCGAAAAGAATACAAAAACTTGTCCTTGCGCATCCTGATGGTAAGTTGAAAAAGCCACAAATAAAAGGTTTACTGCATTTAGCATGATCTCGATAGACATGAAAACGATAATTGAATTTCGTCTGTACAATACACCAAAAACACCAATACAAAAAAGTACAACACTTAAAAAGATGTAATTTTCAATACCTATTTGATTTAATATATTACCCATTATTTATTTAATTTTTCTTTTTTAGACAATAATACAGTTCCAATCATCGCAACCAAAAGTAAAATCGAAGCAAATTCAAAAGGTACCATATATTCGTTCAACAATATTTTACCCAATACTTTAATAGATTGGAAATCTTCTCCGGTTGAATCATAATCTCCAACAATTGGTTTAGAATTGATGAAAATTGCAATTAAAACAATAACAATTAAACAGAAAGAAACAATCGCTCCTAAACGTGTAATCCTTGGTCGGTGCACATCTTTTTGTTCGTTAAGATTCATCAACATAATCGTAAACAGGAACAAAATCATAATCGCTCCAGAGTAGACTATTATATGTACAACAGCTAAAAATTGAGAGTTTAATAATAAATAATGACCAGCAATAGAGAAAAAACAAATCACTAAATAAATAGCAGAGTGAATTGGGTTTCGGCTAAAAATGGTTAAAAAGGCAGTTATTACTGTAATAAACGCTAAAATACAAAATATAACACCTACAGGAGTTGCGTTTGCGAAATCAGGAATATGTATCATTAGTTAGCGTTATTAAGTTGTGAATTTTTAATAGCCATTTCTAAAGGCATCACTAATTTGTCTTTTCCAAAGATGAAATCTTCTCTTTCATAACTTGCAGGAACTAAAACCTTAGAAGTTGTCAAATAAATAGCATCTTTTGGACAAGCCTCTTCACATAAACCACAGAAAATACAACGAAGCATATTTATTTCATAAATCGAAGCATATTTTTCTTCTCTGTATAAATGTTTCTCGTCTGGTTTACGTTCAGCAGCTTTCATTGTAATCGCTTCTGCAGGGCACGATAAAGCACATAATCCGCAGGCAGTACAATTTTCACGACCTTGCTCATCACGTTTCAACATGTGCTGACCACGATAAACCGGGCTCATTTCACGAACTTGCTCCGGATAATGAATCGTAATTTTTTTTCTAAAAAGGTGTTTAAGCGTAATCGCCAAACCTTTTACAATCGCCACAAGATACAATCGTTCAATAAAAGTCATCTCTTTATTAGAGACCACTTTTTTTCTACCCGATAATGATATAGTTTCTATTGACATTTTTTAATCTATGATTTATGATTTACAATTTGAGTTCAGTCAAATTCAAAATCTATTTTATTTTTATTTGAAGCTAATCCTGCTATCCGCTGTATCTTTAATTTTTCTAAAGAAAAAAATTAAAGGATGCCGCTTCTATCAGGGCTAGGGCATTACGGTTCTTAGAATCCTAAAGCGGCTGCGATATCGTGTCTTAAAATAACAGCGCCCGTAATCATAATATTAATAATCGAAAGTGGAATCAAAATTCTCCAGCCTAAGTTCATTAATTGGTCGTATCTAAATCTTGGAATTGTCCAGCGTACCCACATGTAAAAGAATATGAAGAAACATATTTTTACAAATAATACGGCAATTCCTAAAAGATTAGCGGTGTTTACTCCAACATTTTCTACCATCCACTGCATTCCAGGATAGTTATAACCTCCAAAGAATAATACAGAAATAATAGTAGCAGAGATAAACATACTTGCATATTCAGCAAATAAATAGAATCCCATTTTCATTGACGAATATTCTGTGTGGTAACCTCCAATTAATTCGTTTTCACATTCTGCTAAGTCAAACGGAGTTCTGTTAGTTTCTGCAAATGAACAAATTAAGAAGATTAAAAATGAAACTGGCTGATAAAAAACATTCCAGTTCATTCCTTGCTGCTGTAATGAAATTTCTTTTAAACTCATTGTTCCGGTCATCATCAACAATGCAATCATTGATAATCCCATAGCAACTTCATAAGAAACCATTTGAGAAGCTGCACGAACAGCCCCCATTAATGAGAATTTATTGTTAGAAGCCCATCCACCAATCATGATGCCGTAAACTCCAACAGAAAGAACTCCAAAAATGTATAATAAAGCAATATTTACATCTGTTGCCTGAAGAATAATATCTCTTCCAAAAAGATGAAGTCTGTCTCCCCACGGAATTACAGCACTTGTCATCAAAGCTGTACTCATGGCAATTGCCGGACCTACAACGAATAAAAATCTGTTTGGCGTGTTTGGGAAAAATTCTTCTTTAGAGAATAATTTCATACCATCGGCAAGCGGCTGTAATAAACCTCCCCAACCTGCACGGTTTGGTCCAACACGATCCTGAAGAAAAGCAGCAACTTTACGTTCTGCCCAGGTAGAATACATTGCCATAATCATTGTCACCGCAAAAACGACAACAATAACAACACTTTTTTCTATAATAAATACACTTTCCATTTCTTAAGAATTTTTTTCATTAGTAGTTAATGGAATTGCAGCCATACTAATTTTTTTACGGTCGATATCGCGGCCTAAAAGAATATTCTTTTCAGTATCGATTTCAACTTTCTCTAATTTTTGAGTGTAGTTATTTTGATTGATAACAGAATCTTTTTCAAATTCTCTAGGTCCTTCAATAACCCAGTCATTTACATCTTTGTGATCAAAACGACAGCTGTTGCAAATGAATTCTTCTACTTCATGATACTCATCTTTACGACCAGTAACACGTTGAATTTCTCCACCAAACATCCAAACTGTAGTTTTACCGCAGCATCCAGGAGTAGTACATTCTCTGTGTGCGTTATAAGGTTTATTAAACCAAACTCTTGATTTAAAACGGAAAGTTTTGTCTGTTAAAGCTCCAACCGGACAAACGTCAATCATGTTTCCAGAAAACTCATTGTCGATTGCTTTAGAAATTCCGGTAGAAATATTAGCGTGGTCACCACGATCTAATACTCCGTGAACTCTGTTGTCTGTCAATTGATCTGCAACTTGTACACATCTTTGGCATAAAATACAACGGTTCATATGCAGTTGAATATTTGGACCAATATCTTCTGGTTCAAACGTTCTTTTTTCTTCAATAAAACGTGATTTTGGGTTTCCGTGCTCAAAACTTAAATTTTGAAGATCACATTCACCAGCCTGATCACAAATAGGACAGTCTAATGGGTGGTTGATCAATAAAAATTCTGTTACAGATTTACGCGCCTCGGTAACTCTGGCAGAAGATTTACTATTTACTTCCATTCCGTCCATACATCCTGTTACACAAGATGCCATTAATTTCGGCATTGGTCTAGGGTCAGCTTCACTACCTTTAGAAACTTCAACTAAACAACAACGACATTTACCGCCGCTGCCTTTTAATTTTGAGTAATAGCACATGGCTGGCGGCACCAAATCTCCACCAATCATACGTGCAGCCTGCAGGATCGTTGTTCCTGGTTCTACGTCTATACTTTGACCGTCTATGGTTACTTTCATCTCTTACTTTTGTTTTTTTAGTTTCAGGTTTCACGTTTCAGTTTTTAACCTGAAACTAAAAAAACTTGAAACTTGAAACTATTTTAAACTTTTTTGTTGAAAGTCGGAATATTTTAAAGAATTGCTGTCCTTTTTAATATTATGAACTTTATAACTTTCTGCTTTTTATTTTTATACGATTACTTTACCGCCTACTAAATGCTTTACTTGTGAAAAAGGTTCAGCAACAAAGTGATCTCTATTTTTGATTTTTTCAGGGAAACGAACGTGATATTCAAATTCATCTCTAAAGTGACGAATCGCTGCTGCTACTGGCCAAGAAGCGGCGTCACCAAGCGGACAAATTGTGTTTCCTTCAATTTTACTCTGAATGCTCCAAAGTAATTCGATATCTTCTTCACGGCCTTGACCGTTTTCAATTCTCCATAAGATTTTTTCTAACCATCCTGTTCCTTCACGGCAAGGCGTACATTGACCGCAAGATTCGTGGTGGTAAAAACGTGCAAAGTTCCAAGTGTTTCTTACGACACAAGCAGTATCGTTGTAAACAATAAATCCTCCGGAACCTAACATAGATCCGGTAGCAAAACCACCATCACTTAAGGACTCGTAAGTCATTAAACGATCTTCACCGTTTGCTGTTTTGAAAATCAATTCAGCTGGTAAAATTGGCACAGAAGAACCTCCCGGCACAAATGCTTTTAAAGGACGGCTTGAAGACATTCCTCCTAAATATTCATCAGAATTCATGAATTCGTCAACGCTTAAACCTAATTCAATTTCGTAAACTCCAGGATTTTTGATGTGTCCGGAAGCAGAAATTAATTTAGTTCCAGTAGAACGTCCAATTCCAATTTTAGCATAATCGTCACCAGAATTGTTTACAATCCACGGCACTGTTGCAATAGTTTCAACGTTATTTACCACAGTTGGATTTGCCCAAAGTCCTGAAACCGCAGGGAATGGTGGTTTAATACGAGGATTTCCTCTTTTACCTTCCAAAGATTCTATAAGTGCAGTTTCTTCTCCGCAGATATAAGCTCCAGCTCCACAGTGAACGTGTAACTCTAAATCGTAACCTGAACCTAATATATTTTTTCCTAACCAACCTGCAGCTTTAGCTTCGGCGATTGCTCTTTCTAAAATTTTGTAAACCCACATATACTCTCCACGAATGTAGATATAGGAAAGGTTAGCGCCTAAAGCGTAACTAGAAGTAATCATTCCTTCGATCAATAAGTGAGGAATAAATTCCATCAAATAACGATCTTTGAATGTTCCTGGCTCTGATTCGTCGGCGTTACAAACTAAATGTCTTGGTTTTCCTGATTTTTTATCAATAAAGCTCCATTTCATTCCGGCAGGGAAACCCGCACCGCCACGACCACGAAGACCTGACTTTTTTACTTCTTCAGTAACTTCATCCGGTGTAAGTGTTTTTAAAGCTTTTTCTACAGAAGCGTAACCACCATTTTGGCGATATACTTCGTAGGTTTTAATTCCAGGAATATTGATTTTATCTAATAATATTTTTTGTGACATCTTATTTATCGTGTAATATTATTTTATCATCTTTACAATCAGCGATTAACTGATCGATTTTTTCTTCTGTCAATTTTTCTTTGTAGAAATCACCTAACTGCATCATCGGAGCGTATCCGCAGGCACCTAAACATTCTACACCGGCAATGGTAAACATTCCGTCAGCGGTTGTTTCACCCATTTTAATGCCTAATTTTTCAGAAGTATAATCCATTAAATTTTCGGCACCGCTTAAACAACAACAAGACGTCTGGCAAAATTCAAACATGTATTTTCCAATTGGTTTTTGGTTGAACATGGTATAAAAAGTAACCACTTCATAAACCTCAATTGGTTTTATCTGAAGAATTTCGGCAACCTTGTCCTGCAATTCAATGCTAAGCCAGTTATTATGCGCATCCTGCACTTCGTGCAAAACAGGCAGTAGAGCCGATTTTTGTTTGCCTTCCGGATAATGACTAATCAATTCATTGATACGAGCGATCAATGCCTCAGTCATATTTATTTCTTGTTTGTAATGTTTACGTTCCATTTTTTATTTTGGATTTTAGATTTTAGATTTTAGATTTTTCAATCTGGATCTATAATCGGCATTCTTTTTAAATTTTAGATTTCTGATTTTAAATTTTAGATCTTCCAATCTGCAATCTAAATTCTAAAATCTGCAATCTTTTTACGCGTCTAATTCTCCTGCAATTACGTTTAAACTCGAAAGGATAACAATTGCATCAGAAAGTAACGCACCTTTAATCATTTCAGGATATGCCTGGTAGTAAATAAAACAAGGTCTTCTGAAATGTAATCTATATGGAGTTCTGCTTCCGTCTGTAACTAAATAAAAACCTATCTCTCCATTTCCTCCTTCAACAGGGTGGTAAATTTCGGCAACCGGAACAGGAACTTCTCCCATTACGATTTTAAAGTGATAGATTAAGGATTCCATCGAATTGTATACATCTTCTTTTGGAGGAAGATAATAATCAGGAACCTGAGCATGGTATTCGTTTCCTTCCGGCATTTTTTCCAAAGCCTGACGAATAATGCTTAAACTTTCCCAAACTTCAGCATTACGAACACAGAAACGATCGTATGTATCACCTGATTTTCCAACAGGAACAATAAAATCAAAATCTTCGTAAGATGAGTAAGGCTGAGCCACACGAACGTCGTAATCAACTCCGGCAGCACGTAAGTTTGGACCTGTAAATCCGTAAGCCATTGCTTGTTCAGCAGAGATTGCACCTACGTTTACAGTTCTGTCAAGGAAAATTCTGTTTCTTTCGAATAAGTTTTCGAATTCTTTCCATGCAACTGGAAATTCTTCAAGGAATTTATCTAGTTTTTTGAAAGCTTCTGGAGACCAGTCTCTTTCAAAACCACCAATTCTTCCCATATTTGTAGTCAAACGAGCTCCACAAATTTCTTCGTAGATTTCGTAGATTTTTTCTCTAAATTGAAAAACGTATAAGAAACCAGTATACGCACCAGTATCAACCCCAAGAATCGAGTTACAGATTAAGTGGTCTGTAATACGAGCCAGCTCCATTACAATAACTCTTAAGTATTGCGCTCTTTTTGGAACTTCAACACCTAATAGTTTTTCTAATGTCATCCACCATCCCATATTATTAATAGGAGAGGAGCAATAGTTCATACGGTCTGTAAGAGGAGTAATTTGGTAAAACGGACGATTTTCGGCAATTTTTTCGAAAGCTCTGTGGATGTAACCAATAGTTGGTTCAGCTTCCAGAATTCTTTCACCATCCATTAATAGGATATTTTGAAAAATACCGTGAGTCGCAGGGTGGGTAGGACCTAAATTCAGCACTGAAAGCTCGCTTCCGTCTTCATTTAGTTTCTCCTTAATTATTTTAGCATAACGATGCTCTGGTGGTAATAATAGTTCTGACATTTTATAATGTTGAATTATTTATTTTTTAGCAATTTGTTGTTGTTCTTCCAAAGAATCTGTCGTCTTTATCAGTTCTTCCGCTGTCTTCCATTGGGAATTCTTTTCTCATTGGGAAAGACACCATTTCGTCCATATTCAAAATACGTTTCAATTGCGGGTGGCCAATAAAATTGATTCCGTAGAAATCGTATGTTTCTCTTTCCATCCAGTTTGAACTTAAGAAGATATTTGAAACAGTTTTGATTTCTGGTTTTTCACCATTTAGATAAACTTTAATTCTCAAACGTTTGTTTTCGTACCAGTTGTGCAAATGATATACGATTGCAAACTGACGTTCTGAATCGTTGTCTGGGTAATGAACCCCGCATAAATCTGTTAAAAAGTGAAAACGTAGTTCAGAATCGTTTTTAAGGAATAAAATTAACGCTGTAATTTTATCAGCTGAAGCTTCTAAAGAAAAAATATCTCTTTCTTGCTGAAAGTTAAAAACATCGTTATTAAATGTTTCTGTAAGTTTATCTTGAATCAGGGTATTTTCTAAAGCCATCTTATGAGATATTATATGAAGCTAATAATTCTTGGTATTCTGGTGAACTTCTGCGTCTAACAGATTCGCTTTTTACCAATTCTTGCAATCTCATTACACCGTCAACAATCTGCTCTGGTCTTGGCGGGCATCCAGGAACGTAAACGTCAACCGGGATTACTTTATCAATTCCTTGTAAAACTGAGTAAGTGTCAAAAATACCTCCTGATGAAGCGCAAGCCCCAACAGCAATTACCCAGCGAGGCTCAGACATTTGTTCGTAAACTTGTCTTAAAATTGGAGCCATTTTTTTAGAAATAGTTCCCATTACCAATAACATATCTGCCTGACGAGGAGAAAAACTCACACGCTCAGAACCAAAACGTGCTAAATCGTAATGTGAAGCCATTGTTGCCATAAACTCAATTCCGCAGCAAGATGTTGCGAATGGTAAAGGCCAAAGAGAATTCGCGCGTGCCAAACCAACAACGTCATTTAGTTTTGTAGCGAAGAAACCTTCTCCTACAACTCCTTCCGGTGGCGCAACCATATTTACATTTGAATCGCTCATTTTATTTTAAGATTTCTGATTTTAGATTTTAGATTTGTTGAAATCGTAAAAAGTAAAATCAATTTTTTTAAATCAGTATATTAATTCAAAGGAGTTTAAATTTTAAATTTTAATTCGAGACATAATCTAAAATCAGAAATCTAAAATCTAAAATCACATTTATTCCCAGTCTAAAGCTCTTTTTTTGATGATGTAGAAAAAACCAACCAAAAGTAAAGCCATAAAAACGACCATTTTAAGCATTCCTTCTATACCAAGATCTTTAAAGTTTACTGCCCACGGATAAAGGAAAATTACCTCTACGTCAAACAATACGAACAAAATCGCTACCAGAAAATATTTTACAGAAAAAGGAATACGGGCATTACCAACAGATTCGATACCGCACTCGAAGTTTTTATCTTTTACTTCAGAGGTTCTTTTTGGGCCTAATTTTCCAGAAATAATGATTGTTCCTACCACAAAACCAACAGCCAGAATGAACTGCATTAAGATAGGAATGTAACTGTATTGATCAGATTGCATAAGCTTAGCTTTTTTACTTAAAGAATAAGCCACAAAGATAACTTTCAACTATGTAAATCACAAACTAAAGGGAGATATAAGTACACCATGAAAGCGCGTTTACATGTAATTTTTATTGATTATAAATAACGCACGCTTTTTTTAATATTTTTTTAAGAAATGGACAAAAAAAAACGTCTCGAAATAAATCGAAACGTTTTTAAAACCATTCAGAGGCAAAAAAAATAAATTGCTATATTTTTCTTAGATTACTGCTACTTTAGCAGCAACTTTCCCTTTTCTTCCTTCTTCTTCTTCATAGCTTACACGGTCTCCTTCGCGTAATTCTTCCGCGTTAATTCCTGAAGCGTGAACGAAGATGTCCTTTCCTGTTTCTTCGTCTGTAATGAATCCATAACCTTTAGATTCATTGAAAAATTTTACTGTACCTGTACGCATTGTAATTGTAATAATAATTTATAATAAAGCAAATGTAATATATAAATTCATACAAAAGACATCTACCTGTTAATTTTTTGTAAAAATTATTGATTTCCAGTGTTTTTACGTAGTTTATTGCATCAAATTATATATGAAATACCATAATTTGAGAATCGTTAATTGTAAGAATATCAAAAAGATGAACTTGTAGGAATTTAATATCTGAATAAGTGTAAATCAGCCCATTATTTTTTGTGACTTAATTGCATAAAAAAACAGCTGAATTTTCAGCTGTTTTTAAATATTTAAATTTCTATTAATTATATAGAATCAATTTTAATGTGTAATTCTTTTAATTGCGATTCATCAATTGTTGATGGAGCATCGATCATAACATCGCGTCCTGAATTATTTTTAGGAAAAGCGATAAAATCTCTAATTGTTTCCTGACCGCCTAAAATGGCAACCAATCTATCCAGACCAAAAGCTAGACCACCGTGAGGAGGCGCTCCAAATTGAAATGCATCCATTAAGAAACCAAACTGCGCTTTTGCTTCTTCTTCAGTAAATCCTAAATATTTGAACATTAACTGCTGTGTCGCTTTATCGTGAATACGAATTGATCCGCCGCCAATTTCGTTTCCGTTTAAAACCATATCGTAAGCATTGGCACGAACTTTTCCCGGTTCTGTCTCTAACAAGGCCATGTCTTCTGGTTTTGGAGAAGTAAACGGGTGGTGCATTGCGTGGTAACGACCGCTTTCTTCGTCAAGTTCCAATAATGGGAAATCAACAACCCATAATGGAGCAAATTCTTCAGGATTACGCAATCCTAAACGAGTTGCTAATTCCATACGAAGTGCAGAAAGCTGCGCACGTGTTTTGTTAGCAGGACCAGAAAGTACAAAAATCATGTCTCCAGGATTTGCTTCTGTAGCTTTTGCCCAGTTTGCTAAATCATCATTATCGTAGAATTTATCTACAGATGATTTAAATGTTCCGTCTTCGTTACATTTTACATAAACCATTCCAGACGCTCCAACTTGCGGACGTTTTACCCAGTCAATTAATCCGTCAATTTCTTTACGAGTATAATTTCCTGCTCCCGGAACTGCAATTCCCACAACTAATTCAGCTGAATTGAAAACTGGAAATTCTTTATGCTGTGCAAATTCGTTTAACTCACCAAATTTCATCCCGAAACGAATGTCCGGTTTGTCATTTCCGTATGTTTTCATAGCATAGTCGTAAGTAATTCTTGGGAATTTTTCTACTTCTATACCTTTAATTTCTTTTAATAAATGTCTTGTCAAACCTTCAAAAACATTCAAAATGTCTTCTTGTTCCACAAATGCCATTTCGCAGTCGATTTGTGTAAACTCCGGCTGACGGTCTGCACGTAAATCTTCATCACGGAAACATTTCACAATTTGGAAATATTTATCCATTCCCCCAACCATCAATAATTGTTTGAAAGTTTGTGGAGATTGCGGCAATGCATAAAACTGTCCTTCGTTCATACGGCTTGGTACAACGAAATCTCTTGCTCCTTCCGGAGTTGATTTGATTAAGTAAGGAGTTTCAACTTCGCAGAAATCTAAATCAGATAGATATTTACGAACTTCCATTGCTACTTTATGACGGAACAATAAACTGTTTTTTACCGGATTTCTACGAATATCTAAATAACGATATTTCATTCTGATATCTTCACCACCGTCAGTTTCATCTTCAATTGTGAAAGGAGGCGTTAATGCAGCATTTAAAATCGTTAATTCAGAAACTAAAATTTCGATTTCACCAGTCGGAATGTTTTTGTTTTTAGCTTCACGCTCAATAACAGTTCCTTTTACCTGAATTACAAATTCACGACCAAGAGTTTTGGCTAATTCAAAAACGGTTTTATCGGTACGACTTTCGTCGAAAATAAGCTGTGTAATTCCATAACGGTCGCGTAAATCGACCCAGTTCATAAATCCTTTATCACGTGATTTTTGAACCCAGCCCGCAAGTGTAACTTCGGTATTAATATTTGAAGCGTTTAATTCGCCGCAATTATGACTTCTATACATAATCTCAATTTTAGACTGCAAAAGTAAACACAAAATTCAAATTAATATAACAAAGTGTGCAACTAGATGATTATTAATTTAAAATATTTTGTTAATTCTGAAATTTTGAACTTGTAATTTCTTTAGATTTGATGTACTAAAAACAAACTTTAATACTATGAAGAAACTTCTTATTGCCGGTTTAGTATTTTTCAGTGCTTTGAATATCAGTGCACAATCTAAAAAATATGTGACTTTTGAAGCAAATATCGCCAACAGAAATACTGACATTATAAAGATTATTAATGAAGGCAGAGTAATCAAAACCATCTATGTCGATAAGAATGGTATTTTTAAAGATACTCTGGTCGTTAATGGTGGCAGAAGCCGATTATATGATGGTGTAGAATCGACAGAATTGTTTCTAAAAAACGGTTACGATATCAAACTGAAAATGGATGCCAAACAATTTGATGAATCTATTGTTTACACTGGTAAAGGAAGTGCAGAAAACAACATTTTAGCGCAGCGTATTTTAGCTGATGAAAAACTTTATGACAATAGTGTTGCTTCTCTGGACGATGCTGCTTTTAATAAATTGGTCGATGCAAAAAAAGCCGGTGATGCTGCTCGTTTAAAAGATAAAAATCTAGATCCAGAATTTGTAAAAATTGAAACAGAAAATGGAGCTAACGCAATTGCAGAAATCTCTCAATATCGTAAGGAAGCTCAGGATATTGCAAAAATGAACAACAGACCTTCTCCAGGTTTTGATTATGAAAACCATAAAGGAGGTAAAACCAAACTTTCTGACTTAAAAGGAAAATATGTTTATATTGATCTTTGGGCAACGTGGTGCGGACCTTGTAGAGGAGAAATTCCATATTTGCAAAAAGTGGAGGAAAAATATCATGGAAAAAATATTGAGTTCGTAAGTATTTCGATAGATACTCCAAAAGATCATGATAAATGGCAAAAGTTTGTTACGGATAAACAACTTGGAGGTATTCAGTTATTTTCTGATAATGAATGGAAATCAGAGTTTGTAACAAGTTATAATGTAACCGGAATTCCGAGATTTATTTTAATTGATCCGAAAGGCAATGTTGTCGATGCAAATGCATCAAGACCCTCTTCTCCAGACCTTGAAAAGCAGTTAGACTCATTATTGAACTAATTTATGCACTAAATTTATAACGTTATCGTAGTTTTAGTTTTTTGCTAAAACACCAGTAAAACCAATGCCTCAGCATTGGTTTTTTTGTTTCTGGGAAATTTCCAATGTTAAGTTTTTATTCAATGTTATCAAATTGTTAAGTAAAAGTTTTTTTAATGTAAACATTTGATTATATTTGGTAATGATTTCTTAACATTAATACCTAAAGATATGAAAAAGAGTGTAATTTTAGCAGCGTTATTGTTCTCTGGAATATTAGCTGCACAAGAAGTGAATCCTGAATTAGAAGCTGTTGGAAACAAAGTAAAAGCTACTTATTATTATGATAATGGCAGAGTACAGCAAGAAGGCTTCTTTAAGGATGGTAAATTAGATGGTGTTTGGGTATCTTATGATGAAAGAGGAAATAAAAAAGCCATTGGAGAATACACAGACGGAGTTAAAACTGGAAAATGGATTTATTTTACTGATAACAACAACTTAAGCGAAGTTGCTTATGTTGACAATAAAGTAGCCTCAGTTAAAAACTTACAGAAAAATGCTTTAGCAAACAGAAACTAATTAAGTTTCGACGATTTATAACAAAGAGGCTGTCTCAAAAGTTGAGACAGCCTCTTTGTTATTTTACATGTTTCTTTGTTCTGTAGGAACATTTCATTGGTAGAAAATTAATTTGTTATAATGGTTTACGTTCCGTAGGAACGTTTGATTTTGACATTTTTTATAATCTGACCTATCAAACGTTCCTACGGAACGCAAATGGGGTTGGCCTTTTTTTTCTACCTACGAAACATTTCTATGGAATGATAAATAGGATATCAACAAAATAATTATAGTAAAAGAGCTGGTTCGACTTTTGATACAGCTTTTTTTATGCCCGTTTTTTAGATTTTTTTCTTCTTCCAAACCAAATTATAAAACCGGTTACAGGTAAAGCCGAAGCTATTAAGCTTACTGTAAAAGCAATAATTTTTCCGGGTAAATCTAAAATTTGCCCGGTGTGGATTCCGTAATTCATTTCGACAACCTGCAGACCTAAACTTTTGGAATGATACGGATCACTTTGAATTAATTTCCCGTCTTGTGGATGAAAATAATAATTACTTTGATGATCGTATCGTAAAGCATGAGGATATGCTCCGGTGTTGATGATATCGCCTTTTTGCTGCGGATATATAACAAAAATCATTTCGGATTTTGGTTGTAATTTCATGGTTTGTATAAAAGCACGATCTACAGCTGTTATAGAATTAAAATCGAATTTTGTTGTGTCGATTACAGGTGCTTTTGTTTCGGCAGTTTTATCTCCACCAAAATTGAATGTTTTGTAAATTCCGTCGCCAACCCATTGGTAGGTAAAAGTTAATCCGGTTATGGCGAGAATAAGTGCAATTAGTGCGATATAAAATCCTGAAGTATTATGCCAGTCATAATTTACACGACGCCATCTTGCGGACCATTTTATAGTAAAACTTCTTTTAACGTCACTTCTGCGTTTTGGCCACCATTGTATAATTCCCGAAATCAATAAAACAATAAAAATAATAGTTGAAACGCCAATAATATGTTTTCCGATATAATCCGGCAGAAGCAAATACAGATGAATATATTCGACAATGATGAAAAAATCGGTTTTGGGATTTTCAGTTTTTAGATATTCTCCTGTGTATGGATTAAAATAGAGATATAAATTTTCGGTATCAGAATAGGTGAAAACAATTGCCGAACGATTTTTTCCATAATAGGAAACCATTGACTGTTTATTCTTTGGAAGAATTTCTTTTGCTTTTTCCTGCAAAACCGAAGGCATTAAAAAAGGTTTGTTTTGAGGTTCAACCAAACGCCATTCTTTTCGAGTAATGTCTTTTATTTCGTCATGAAAACAGAATATACAGCCCGTAATACAGACTATAAAAACAATAAGCCCGGAAATTAATCCGAGCCATTTATGTAGAAAACGTATTTGCGTTTTGAATCCCATTTTTTGATTAAAAGCGTAAAAGTAGACGCAAAATCAATAGAGGGCAAATAATTTATGCTAATTTTAAGCTATTGCTCAAAAAGTAAAAAAAGTTAGCCACGAATTTCACAAATTTCCACAAATTTAATTCGTGCAAATTCGTGAAATTCGTGGCGGAAAAATTTTAGACTTTTGTTTCTGCAACAACTTCTTTTTTAGGCTTTAAGTGATACGCCGTATAAAGTGTTATAGAAGCCAAAGCAATCCAGAAAACATCAATAAAGAAAATCTGAATTTTGTGTTCCATAAACGAAGTCCAAAACCAATCTCCGGAAACAATTCCGTTTGTTATTGGAATTAAAAACCCTAAAATACTTCCTGAAATTAAACAGAATTTATTCGTAAAATCATCATTCTTTTTAATGATAAAGAATACAGTCAGTAAGAGCCATCCGCCAAAATATAAACTAAACAAGTTAGATTGACTTAAAGGATAAAATATTTTTGAACCAATAAAAGCCAAAGCTGTAATAGGGTACATACTCAAACAAATGGCCAGATAAATGCGAACAACAGCAGCGTTGAAACGTCTTTTCTTTTCGGGTAAATTATTCTTTTGTCTTGCCACTAACCAGATCATAACACCGGAAATGATGACAAAACATGTTATAATTCCTAAAATGAAACTTACGATTTTTAGTGCATATCCGCCGTAATCACCAAAGTGAATTCTATATAAAACATTTTTTACAACATCAATATAGCCATTTTGAGTAACAGGATTTTTGCGGGCAACTTCTTTTCCGTCAGCAATGCGGTACACTACTTTTCCAATTCCCGTAAATTTTTTGTCGCTTAATAATTCACCTTCAACTAAAACGTGCATGTTGGCATCGCCATAATTTTGAATAAAAACGCGGGTAATTTCAAAATCAGACCAATTGCTTTTTGCTTTAGAAACAAGCTGATTGATATCAAAAGGCGTAGCTAATTTTTTATTGTCAAATTTAAAATCAGGATCGTTGTATTCTAATTCTTTATATAATTTGTTCTCGTCGCCTTTATATAAAGCCATTACAGCGGGCGCGACAATTAAAAGTTTAATCATGAAAAATGCTCCGGTTACAGCATAAACAAACTGAAACGGAAGTCCAATCATTCCTAATGCTGTATGTGCATCCGTCCACAATGTTTTTAATTTTTCCTTTGGACGGAAAACATAAAAATTAGAAACAATTTTTTTCCAATGTAATAAAAGCCCGGTTACAATGGCAAACAAGAAAAACAAAGCTGTAAATCCTGAAAGATAATACCCAACCGGATACGGAATCTGCGCCAGAAAATGCAAGCGATATAAAAATTCCCCTAAAGAATAAGATTCTTCGTAAGTGTAGGATTTGAATTTTTTGTTGTCCAGATAAAAGAAAGTGCCTTCTTTTTGTTTGGCTGGAGCCAAAGTATCTTTGGTACCTTCCATATAAACGGCAACCCTGTTTTCTGTAGAAGGTTTAGATATGGTTATATTTCTTCCGTGTAAAACGTATTCTTTGTCAAGATTTTTTAAAGCTTTATTGTAATCTAATTCAATTTCTTTAGTAATGGCGGTAGATTCGCTTCTTTCCCAATTGATGATTTCATCTCTAAAAAAAGAAAAAGATCCCGCAAAAAAGATCACAAAAAGCACAACACTAATTACAATTCCGCTAACGGTATGTGTATGAAAATAAATATTATAATGGCGGTTATTCATAAGGATTACGTAACGGGATTATAAGTTTGACCAAGATAAACAAGAGCAGAAAAAACTAAAGTAAGGAGAAGGTAAATTCCCCAAATTTTCAATCCGCTTTTGGCTAAAAAAGCCAAAACCATCAAAACAACCCAAAGTATAAATCCGCTAAAAGCCATTGTCATTAAAACTTCCGGACGGTTAAACCAGGAAGCTAAAGCTAAATGGAAAGTAACAGAAACAAAGTAACCGCCTAAAATTGCTGCGGTAATTTTGGCAAAACGAGGCCAAAATGCAGGAGTTAAATATTTTGAATTTGCTGGCATTGGTCAAAAAAGTTTAATTGTAATAAAGTTCTAATAAAGCAACAAGAATCAGGATGGTTAAAAGTGCTTTACTGTTTACTTTTTTTAATGGTCTAAGAATGATAATTAAACTCCCAATGGTCATTAGCTGAATAAAAAACATTAAAGTTCCGCTTCCTAAAGACTGCGTAAAAAGCCAGATGGCATAAGCAGCTACAAGAAGTGTTAAACCAGTAATTTTAGTTTGTTTTGGATTTTTCTTCATCCATTTTTCAAAACCAAAATCATATGATAATGCGGCTCTTTTTGAAGTGTAGTAAAGGGTATAAAAAGCTAAAAAAACGATAAGGCTTGCTATTGTTATCATGATTTTACAGATTGAATTAAATTATCGTCCAGTTTATGAGATGATAATTTTAAATTGTTTTTGATTCTGCAAATCTAAGTCATGAATGCCAACAATCCAAGCTATTTTTATTTATTCTAAATTAAATTTTAAAAATAAAATGATTTAATTCGATACTATAAATAAAAAAACCTGCTCAAATGAATGAACAGGTTCTGTATATAATTGAAAATTATTCTGATTACAATTCTAAAGCACGTTTAGCATCGCCATTCATTAATAATTCTAATGGGTTTTCTAAAGCTTCTTTCACAGCAACTAAGAAACCAACAGACTCACGTCCGTCAATAATTCTGTGGTCGTAAGAAAGTGCAACGTACATCATTGGGTGAATTTCAACTTTTCCGTTTACAGCAATTGGACGCTCAATAATGTTGTGCATTCCTAAAATTCCTGATTGAGGAGGGTTGATAATTGGAGTAGATAACATACTTCCAAAAACACCACCATTTGTAATTGTGAAAGTTCCACCTGTCATATCATCAACAGTAATTTGACCGTCACGAGCTCTTAAAGCTAATCTTTTAATTTCAGCTTCAATTCCACGGAAAGTTAATAATTCTGCATTACGAACAACAGGAACCATTAATCCTTTTGGTCCAGAAACTGCGATTGAGATATCAGCAAAATCGTAAGCAATTTTGTAATCACCATCCATCATAGAGTTCACATCTGGATATAATTGTAAAGCTCTTGTAACTGCTTTTGTAAAGAATGACATGAATCCTAAACCTAAACCACCATGTTTCGCTTTGAAAGCATCTTTGTATTCATTACGAATTTGGTTAATTGGCGTCATGTTTACTTCGTTGAAAGTAGTAAGCATAGCTGTTTCGTTTTTAGCCGAAACTAATCTTTCTGCTACTTTACGACGTAACATAGATAATTTTGTACGCTCAGTTCCACGGCTTCCACCAGTTGGAGTTCCCATAGAAGGTACTGCATTTACAGCATCATCTTTAGTGATTCTTCCACCTTTTCCAGTTCCTGAAACTGTAGCCGGAGCAATATTTTTTTCGTCTAATATTTTTCTTGCTGCAGGAGATGGAGTTCCAGCTGCGTAACTTGTTGCTGCCGGAGCTTGAACCGGAGCTGTTTTTGGAGCCTCAGCTTTTACTTCTGCTTTTGGAGCTTCTGCCTTTGGTGCCTCAGCTTTAGGAGCTTCTGCTGCCGGAGCGCCGCCTGCAGGTTTTGCTGCATCTGTATCAATTAAACAAACTACAGCGCCTACAGCTACTGTATCACCTTCTTCAGCTTTTAGTGTAATAACACCGCTCATTTCAGCAGGTAATTCAAGAGTAGCTTTATCTGAATCAACTTCAGCAATAGCCTGATCTTTTTCTACATAATCTCCGTCTTTTACTAACCAAGTTGCAATTTCAACTTCTTTTATTGATTCCCCTGGTGATGGGACTTTCATTTCTAAAATCATCTTTGTTTTTGTTTAAGGTTTTTATGGTTTCAGGTTCATGTTGTTAAACTTGAAACCTGAAACTTGAAACAATTTTTTTATTATCTGAATAAATTTTTATCGAATACCATTCTAATTGCATCTGCGTGACGACGTTTTGCACGTGTGTAACTTCCAGATGCCGGAGCAGCGTATGCTTTTAATGAAGCCAATCTCCATTTTACAAGATCAAAGTTCATTAACATAAAGCTGTAAGCTCCCATGTTTTTAGGTTCTTCCTGAGCCCAAACATAATCATCAGCGTTTGGATATTGTGCGATAATTGCTTTTAACTGCTCAACTGGTAAAGGGAATAATTGCTCGATACGAACAACTGCAACATCAGTTCTTCCGTTGTTTTCTCTTTCTGCAACAATGTCATAGTAGAATTTACCAGTAACAAAAACTAATGTTTTTACTTTCTTTTTATCTACTGTATTGTCATCAATTGTTTCCTGGAAACTTCCTGTCGCTAATTCTTCAACAGTTGATACGCATCTTGGATCACGTAATAAACTTTTTGGAGAGAAAACTATTAAAGGTTTACGGAAATTAGTTTTCATTTGTCTTCTTAACAAGTGGAAGAAGTTGGCTGGCGTTGTACAATCTGCAACATACATATTTTGTCTTGCACAAAGTTGTAAGTAACGCTCCATTCTTGCAGAAGAGTGTTCTGCACCTTGTCCTTCATATCCGTGAGGTAATAATAAAACGATACCGTTTTGGTTGTTCCATTTATCTTCACCACATGAAATGTATTGGTCAATCATAATTTGAGCTCCGTTAGAGAAATCTCCAAATTGTGCTTCCCAAATTGTTAACGCTTTTGGATTTGCTAATGCATATCCGTAATCAAAACCTAGAACACCGTATTCAGATAAAAGTGAATTGAATACGCCGAATTTTCCTTTTTTGTTTTCGATTCCGTCTAATAAAATTACTTCTTCTTCAGAATCTTCCACTTTTACTACAGCGTGACGGTGAGAGAAAGTTCCTCTTTCAACATCCTGACCAGAAATACGAACGTCAAATCCTTCTGTTAAAAGTGAACCGTAAGCTAATGCTTCAGCAGTTCCCCAATCAACAGTATTGTTATCGTATCCAGTTTTTCTGTCCGTAACAATTTTAGTTATTTTACTGATGAATTTTTTATCAGCTGGTAACGTTGAGATTGTATTGATGATAGAATCCAATCCTTTTTTGTCAAAAGTAGTATCTACTTTTTGAAGCATTTGTGTATCAGTTACCTGAACAAATCCATCCCATTCGTTTTTCATGAATGGAGTTATGATTGTCAAATCTTTTTTACGGGAAGCTTCTAAATTCTCCTCTAAAGCAGATTTGTATTCTTTTTCTAAAGCATTTACATAAGATGCATCGATTACGCCGTCAGACAATAATTTTTCAGCATAAATATCTCTTGGATTTTTATGTTTTGCGATGATTTTATATAAAACCGGCTGCGTGAAACGAGGTTCGTCACCTTCGTTATGACCGTATTTTCTGTATCCTAATAAATCGATAAATACATCACGTCCAAATTGCATTCTGTAATCTAATGCAAAAGATACTGCGTGTACAACTGCCTCTGCATCATCAGCATTAACGTGTAAAACTGGTGAAAGTGTTACTTTAGCAACGTCTGTACAATAAGTAGAAGAACGAGCGTCTAAATAGTTAGTTGTAAAACCAACCTGATTGTTAATTACAATATGAATTGTTCCTCCAGTTTTGTAGCCGTCAAGCTGCGCCATCTGAATAATTTCATATAAAATACCCTGACCAGCAATTGCAGCATCTCCGTGTACCGCGATTGGCAATACTTTAGAGAAATCTTCTGGGAAATATTTATCTTGTTTCGCTCTTGTAATACCTTCAATTACAGCTCCAACCGTTTCTAAGTGAGAAGGGTTTGGTGCTAAATTGATGTTGATACTTTTTCCAGATCTTGTTTTTTTGTCGGCAGTAAGACCTAAGTGGTATTTTACGTCACCATCAAAATATTCCTGATCGTAATCTTTACCATCAAACTCGCCAAAAATATCCTGAGTAGATTTATTAAAGATGTTTGCCAAAACGTTCAAACGACCACGGTGAGCCATTCCCATTACGAATTGTTCAACACCTTTTTCTGCAGCCTGCTCGATCAAAGCATCTAAAGCCGGAATAATAGATTCTCCACCTTCTAGTGAAAAACGTTTTTGTCCAACATATTTAGTGTGAAGGAAGTTCTCGAAAGAAACAGCTTCATTTAATTTATTTAAGATTGTTTTCTTTTCTTCTGTAGAGAAATTTGGCTGGTTCACATTAACCGCCAGTTTTTCCTGAATCCATTTTACAACGCCAGGATTCCTGATGTACATATATTCAATACCAATATGCTGGCAGTAAATAGCTTTAAGACGATTTACGATAGCTTCTAATGAAGAAGGCGGGATTCCGATTGTCTGCGCAGCATCAAAAACAGTTGGAAGGTCAGCAGCTGATAATCCGAAATTCTCAATATCTAAAGTAGGAGAAGAAGTTCTACGGTCACGAACAGGGTTTGTTTTTGTAAACAAGTGTCCGCGCGTACGGTATCCATCAATTAATTTTAAAACATTAAATTCTTTTTGCAGTTTGTCTGAAACCTGACTGTAATCTGTGTTTGGGCTAGTCACATACTCAACAATGGTCTGCACTGGATTTTCGTCATTATAAGTCGTTTGTCCAAAGTCAAAACCTTGAAAGAAACTTCTCCAGCTTGGCTCAACGCTGTCTGGGTTAACTAAATATTGATCGTATAATTGTGCAAAGAACTCGGTATGCGCTGCATTTAAAAATGAAAACCTATCCATAATATTAGTGAATATACTTTTTGTTAAATAGAAAGGCAAAAGTACAACAATCGACTTTATTTAAACCTTTTTTTTACGTACTTTTACGTAAAAATTTGTTAAAATAAACGTTAACTATGAAGAAAAAACATTTTTCAATCGATTGCAGATCTTTTTTTGTGATTTTGACAGTCTTATTCTCATGTTACGCAAATGCGCAGCAAACGTATGTTATTGATAACAAAAACCATTTCTGGGATAAAGTGCAGTTTGGAGGCGGGCTCGGTTTAGGAATTGGTTCCGGTTATACAGACATCTCAGTAATGCCAAGCGCGATTTACAATGTTAACGAAATTGTTTCCTTTGGTCTTGGTTTACAATTTGGTTACTTAAACTCAAAGGACTATTATGAATCGTATGTTTATGGCGGAAGTTTAATTACGCTTGTAAACCCAATTCCCGAAGTTCAATTATCTGCCGAATTAGAGCAAGTAAGAGTAGATACTAGATATGAAGCCAACATCAACAGACCTGCTTTTTCTGATAGTTATTGGAATACCGCCTTGTATCTTGGAGCTGGTTACAGAACTGGAAATGTAACAATTGGCGCTCGCTACGATGTTTTATATGATCCTGATAAAAGCCTTTATGGTTCTGGGTTTATGCCTTTTGTTCGTGTTTATTTTTAGAGGTTCAAAGGTTCATAGCGACAAAGGTTCAAAGGTTTTATCATAGGATTAAAAACTACTCGCACAGTGAGGAAACTCTGTCACTTTGCAACTTTGTGCCTTTGCACCTTTTTTTTATTTGTAATGATTACGAAACCAAACCTTCTGCCATTCTCTCTTTAAAATTAAAAAAGCAACCTGTTCAGCTAAAATTACTAAATCCGAACCATCGAGTTTTTTGATTTCGATTTCAGAAACATCAATAATATAAAGAAGGTTCAGATATTCAGCAAATTTGTACTGAATCATTCTGTAAATTTTTTCGTGAAGCTGGATTTTTAATTCTTCGGGAGAAATACTAAGCGGAAAATCAATTCCTTCATTGGCCAGATTAAAATCTTTATTGATTTGCTCAATCAGACTTAAATATAAATTTTCTCTTTCGGCATCAGCCAATAAAAAATCGGTATTTTCAGGAATTGGAAACATTGATGCTCTTTAAGAATTGAGGCAAAGTTAAAACTAAAAAATCATTTAACCGTTGATTCTCTTTCAATGATTCTCGTTGGAAGTTCTATAATTTGATGCACTACAGGTTTGTGTTCTTTTATGTCGGCAATTTCATCAATTAAAATAGAAACCGCAGTGTGTCCCATTTCAAATCCAGGCTGATCAATTGTCGTTAATTTAGGCGAAATTACTGTACTCATAAACCAATTACTAAAGCCAAAAACCGCAACCTGATCCGGCGTTTTTATTCCTGCTTCATTAAAATATTTAATAATCCCGATAGCGACTAAATCTGTAATTGCAAAAATAGCATCGATATCCGGATGTTCGTTCATGATTTTTTGGGCATTTTCGTAGCCGTCTTCAAAATCTGTATTGTTATCGCAAACATAAACTAATTTCGAATCGTACTCAATTCCGTGCGCTTCGAGCGCGCGTTTATAACCTAAAAAACGATCAATAGAATTTTGAGGAACATACGAACCTCTAAAATGAGCGATTTTTTTATACCCTTTATTAATAAGATATGTAACAGCATCATAAGCCGCTTTGGCATCATTAATTACCACTTTAGAACATTCGACTCTTTTGGCAATTTTATCAAACAAAACAACAGGCGTATTTTTTCGAATCGCTTCATTAATATGAGAGAAATCATCCGTTTCGTTCGAAAGAGACATTAAAACACCGTCAACTCGCTTTTGAATCAATAAAGCAAGCTGTTTTTTCTCCATCTCATATTTTTCGTTTGATTGTAGAATGATAACCAGATAACCTCTTTTTTCGGCTTCTTCTAAAATGCCGTTTAAAACGCTCGAAAAAAAGTGATGAACGGTTGCGGGGATAATGACACCAATGGTTTTGGTTTCGTTGGTTCTTAAATTAACCGCTACAGAATTAGGCATATAGTTCATCGTTTCGGCCATTTCGATAACTTTGGCACGTGTCGATTTGCTAATGTCTGTATATCCTTTTAATGCCTTTGAAACCGTTGTGACTGATATTCCTAAGGCCGAGGCTATATCTATTAATTTTGTATCATTCATGAAATAAATGTACTAAAAAATAAACTTCATTGATAAAAAATATATTTCCGAAAACGTTTTAGGTGATTTCGAAAACGTTTTCGATTTAGAATTGCTAAATTGTGTTTAATTAGTGTTTTAAGTTTACAGTATAAATGAAAAATTTACTAACTAAACCAAAAAAATCATGAAACAGAAACATTCTTATTTAGGTATATTATTTTTGATAATATGCTTAATTACTGTTCCAAATAATTTATTTGCCCAGGCAAAAAACACGGTGTCTGGAAAAGTATTAGACGAAACCGGACAATCTATTCCGGGAGCAAATGTATCTTTAAAAGACACTGGAAAAAATACGATAACAGATGAAAACGGACGTTATGTTTTTACGGATGTTATTGCCGGAAATTATGTTGTAGAAGCAACAAATGTGGGTTACAAAACATACAGTAAAGAAATTTCGGTAAAAGAAGGAGAATCTGTAGCGGCAGATTTACTTTTAGAAACCGAATCACAAAGTTTGAAAGAAGTGGTAGTAACAGGTTCATCTGCCCCAAGATCAAAATTAGAATCGAGTGTTGCTATTACCACAATGGGAGCAAAAGCAATCGAAGACAGAGCGCCATCAAGTACAGCGGCTTTATTACAGACAATTCCGGGATTTGTGGTTGAAGCATCTGGAGGAGAAATTGGAAATAACCTTTTTGCAAGAGGAATTCCGTCTGCGGGAGCTTATGAATATGTACAAATTCAGGAAGACGGATTACCGGTTTTTGAAGATGGTGCGTTACAATTTGCCAACGCGGATACTTTTTACAGATTAGATGAAACGGTAAGCAAAATGGAAGCTGTTCGTGGAGGTTCTGCGTCAATTTTTGCAAACAATGCTCCTGGGGGAATTATCAACTTTATTTCAAAAACAGGTCAGAATGATTTTCAGGGAAGAGCAAAATTCACGACTTCAGACTACGGTATGTTCAGAACTGACCTTAATTTATCAGGCGCTTTAATTCAGGACAAATTATTTTTTAATGTCGGAGGATTTTACAGAGCTGATAATGGTGTAAGAAATACTGGTTTTACAGCTAATAAAGGAGGGCAAATAAAAGGAAACATCACTTATAAATTTGACGACAACGATTATTTAAGAGTTAACTTCAAACATCTTGATGACAGAAATACATTCTATTTGCCAATTCCTTTAAAAAGCAATAATGGAAAAATTGAAGGTATTGACGGATTTAATCCAAATTACGGAACGCTGACTTCTGTAAATTTCAGTCATTTAAATGTTCCTCAATATGGAGGCGGAACTTTCAGCGCAGATTTAGAAGATGGTTCTCATCCTGTAATCAACTCAATTGGAGCTGAATTCAAAAAGAAAATTTCAGATAAAGTTACTTTCAAAAATGCCTTTAAACAAACGAGCATCGATTTAAATTACAATGCTATTTTCCCAAATGGCGGACCTTGGACACAAGATGCGTATGCAACCGGAGTTCAAAACACAACGGCCAGTAATTTGACGTACAGTTATGTAGATAACGGACAGACTCTTGATCCAAATGCCTTAATTATGAGAGCAGACCTTTGGCATATTGAAAAGAAAATGAACAATTTTGCGAATAATTTCTCTTTTTCTTTTGATTTAGATCCTGTGAAATTAACGGCTGGTTACTACTATTCTAACTGGAAATCAAACCAATACTGGAACTGGAATTCGTATTTAGTAGGCGTTTCAGACAATCCAAGATTATTAAATGTAAAAGATAATACAACCGGAGTGGATCATACCTGGAATGGTGTAGAAAGAATTACCTGGCTTGAAAGAGATGCACAAACAAAAGGACTTTTGAATGATATTTATGCTGACGCAGAAATTAAAGCGACAGATAATTTGACTTTCAACGCAGGTTTAAGATACAACAAAGACAAATATTCCGGATACAGAGACAATGCTAGATTTTTCTCTGAAGACTTAGGAATTTTAGACAATAATACTGCTGATGATGCAGTAACAACTGTAAAAGGAAATCCGTATACATACTGGAGATATGATGTAAGCGAATGGTCATATACTGCAGCTGGAAACTACAAATTCAACGACAATATGGCTTCATACGTTCGTTACAGCCACGGATTTAGATCTCCAATTGAAGAATCATTTTATGATAATGCAGCAGATTTAAGCAAATTAGAAAATACAGAAGTAAATCAGTTTGAATTAGGTTATAAATATTCAAGTTCTTTCTTCTCTGTAAATGCGAATTTATTTTACATGGGATTAAAAAATGTTGCTTTCACGGATATCTTATCTGATGGATCTTCAGAAAATAAATTTGCCGATGTAAACAACATTGGTCTTGAAGTAGAAACCAATGCAAGATATGAATTTGTAAAACTGAACTTTACATTCACGGTTCAAAAACCAGAGTATGATAATTTCACTGGAACAAATGCCGACGGTTCTACTTTTGATTTTAACGGAAATACAGCAAGAAGAATTCCTAAATTTTTCTGTAACCTAAGACCAGAAGTTGATATTACAAAAGATTTTACAGCTTATGTTCAGTTCTCTTATTATGATAAAAAATTCACGAATCAGGATAACAAACAAGTTTTACCGGCTTATAAAGAAGTGGGAGCAGGTTTAAATTACACGTATAAAAACCTTCGTTTTGCAGTCGATGCTTCGAATTTATTCAACGAAATTGGTTTAACAGAAGGAGATCCAAGACAAACAACATCTGCAGCAAGCGATGTGTTCATGGCAAGACCTATTTTAGGACGCGCGTTTAGATTTTCTGTAGCCGTTAATTTCTAAATCTAATATACGCAAAGTTACTGTAGAGGCGCACAGCAGTGCGTCTCCACACAGTAACCACAACGAATAAAAAAATATTAAACACATAGAAACATAGATTTTTATAAGCTAAAAAAAGAGCAAAAAAGAAACTAGTTTCCACACATAGCTATGTGAATTAATGCAAGTGAAACGCCTTTTGAGTTCAATCTAAGCTATGTTTCTATGTGTTAAATTTAATACACGTACAGTTACTGTAGAGGCGCACAGCAGTGCGTCTCCGCACAGTAACCACAAAGAAAAGCATAGACAAAACAAATAGAAAAATGAAAAACATAGGAATTAAAATCTCACTTTACCTCAATTATTTTGTCTTCGCTATTTTATTAAACAGCGTAGGAATTGTGATTTTAAAATCACAGAGAAATTACGGAGTCGATGAAGTTCAGGCGAGTATTTTAGAGGCCTTTAAAGACATGCCAATTGCTATTGTATCGTTTTTTATAGCCTCTTTTTTGCCCCGAATAGGCTATAGAAAAGCGATGTTAATAGGATTGGCTTTGGTTACTTTAGCTTGTATTTCTATGTATTTTGGAAACTCATTTGACAACGCTAAAATCCTTTTTGCAACCGTTGGAGTTTCATTTGCTTTGATAAAAGTTTCGGTTTACTCCTTAATAGGAACCGTAACCGAAACCAAAAAAGAACACAACGCTTTAATGAGCAGTATCGAAGGTTTTTTTATGGTAGGAATTGCGCTGGCTTATTTTTTATTTCCGGCTTTTAATAACGAAAACGATCCAAATTCATGGTTAAATGTCTATTGGTTATTAGCAGGATTATCGTTTGTTTCCTTTCTATTTTTACTTTTTATAAAATTTGAAGAAGCCGAAGTCGCAGCAGGAGCAAATCTCAAAGATGATTTTTTGCAGATGTTCAAATTAATGGCAAAACTGCTGACCGTTATTTTTGTAATCAGCGTGTTTTTATTTGTAATGATCGAGCAGGGAATACTTTCGTGGTTACCCACATTTAATACAAAAGTGCTTCATCTGCCGGAAAATATTAGTATTATGATGGCCAGTATTCTGGCAATTTCATTAGCAATAGGAAGATTAGTCGCTGGAATTGTAACCAAAAAAGTAAACTGGATTTGGGTTTTAAGTGTTTGTATAATTTCTGCGATGTTGATTGTCGTTTTTGTACTTCCAAAAACAGTTGGGTTAGAAGTAAAAAACATTAATACACTTTCAGATATTCCCTTAATTGGTTTCGCATTTCCTTTAATCGGATTATTTATTGCACCTATTTATCCGTTATTAAATTCCATTGTACTGAGTGCTTTACCAAAGAATTTACAAAGTTCCATGACCGGATTAATTGTGATTTTTTCTGCTCTTGGCGGTACTTTAGGATCCAGAATAACAGGCTGGCTTTTTAAAAACGAAGGGCCGGAAAAAGCTTTTTATTTCACGTTAATCCCAATGACTTTATTATTGATATCCTTTTTTATTCTTAAAAAAATAACTGCAAAAGATGAAATTTAAACTGCATATAACCCAAACCATCGAAAAATTATTGATTCAGGAAGATACTGACGGCGATAAAAAAATTACGATTGATGATAACGGTCCAAAGAAATTTTTGCTGTACGATCTAGATGGAAATCCCGCAGATATTAAAGGAACTTATCAGCTTTCGAATTTATTGCAGGAATTGGCTTTGGCTAAAAAAAATAATACCGAATTTGCCGAAATAGATTTAAATGAAATTACCGAAGATCCTGTAAAACGTATTTCAAGAAAAATAAAAGATTTGTATTGGAAGGGTCTTACCAGAACAATTGATGCAACAGGCGTAAAGAAAATTCTGGAAGACGATAAAATCGAAAATGAATTTGCCTATTTATATGTGCCTTTTGGTGACGAAATTGTTTTTGATTATTTCAAGAAATTAGAAGTCGCAACTCCAAAGTTAAAAGTGGTGCAATTGCCTAAAAACATTTCACCAGAATATGTTTTATCACTAAATAAAAAACCGGGAATTCTTGCTTTGGCACTTCAAATAAAAAACAATGAAATTTCGGGCGTTCCGTTTGTGGTTCCCGGCGGAAGATTCAATGAAATGTACGGTTGGGATAGTTATTTCATTGCCAAAGGACTTTTGATTGATGATAAAATTGACCTTGCTTTAGGAATTGCCGAAAACTTCAAATATCAAATCGACCATTACGGAAAAATTCTAAACGCTAACCGTAGTTATTATTTAACCCGCACACAGCCGCCGCTTTATACGTCGCTGATTATGGATGTTTTGGAAAGGTCTAATCCTGATATTTTTTGGATTGAAAGACATTTAAAAACTGCCATAAAAGAATATCTAACGGTTTGGATGGAAGAAGGAAAAAGACTTACTGCAAATGGTTTAAACCGTTATAAAGCAGAAGGAATCGGGCTTCCGTTTGAAGTTGAAGAAGGACATTTTGATGATATTCTGGAACAATATGCGCCAAAATATAATCTATCAACCCGTGAATTCGAAAAGAAATATCTCGAAAGAGAAATCGTCGATCCTGAACTCGATAAATATTTTACACATGATAGAAGTATGCGCGAAAGCGGCCACGATACAACGCATCGATTGGTTGGAGTCTGCGCTAATTTAAATACGGTTGCGATTAATAGTTTACTTTATAAATACGAAACTGACATTGCTTTTTTGATTAAGAAATACTTTAAAAATGAATTTCAATATTTTGAAGATAAATCTTTTTCAAGTGATTATTGGATTTTAAAAGCATCTGAAAGAAGAGAAAAAATAAACAAATTGTTATGGAATCCTGAAAACGGAATTTATTTCGATTATGACTTTGTGAACGAAAAGCAGCATGTTTTTGACGCAGCAACAACTTTTTATCCACTTTGGGCAAAAATAAGCACGCAGGAACAAGCCGATATTTTGGTTAAAAAAACGCTTCCAAAGTTTAAAATGAAAGGCGGAATTGCCGGAAGTACCAAAGAATCTATTGCTGGTTTTGATGATAATTCGCCAACACGACAATGGGATTATCCGTTTGGCTGGGCACCGCATCAAATGCTTTTATGGGAAGGTTTATTAAATTATAATTTTAATGAAGAAGCGCAGGAAATGGTGTATCGCTGGCTTTGGCTGATTACAAGAAACGCAGTTGATTACAACGGAACCATTCCGGAAAAGTTTGATTTATCAATAAGTTCACATAAAATTTTTGCCGAATACGGAAACGTAGGAACGGAGTTTAATTACATAACCGAAGAAGGTTTTGGATGGATGAACGCTTCGTATCAATTTGGTTTAACGATTTTAGAAGATGATTTAAAACAAAAATTATCAGATTTGGTTGATCCTGATGAACTTTTTAGTTAAAATAGCCTTCGACTTCGCTCAGGATGACACTCAGTTCTATAATAACGTTTGTCCGGCTGAGCGAAGTCGAAGCCCTTTTAGATGATGCTGTAAATGACAAACCCGACAGGTTTTTAAAACTTGTCGGGTTTACTATGTGTAGAGTCTTTCGCCACGAATTACACGAATTTTCACTAATTTAATTATGATGAATAATTCGTGGAAATTCGTGTAATTGCTTCGCCTATTCGCTATCGCTCGGGTCGTGGCAAACAAAAAAAATCTATATAATCCTTTTAATCTGTGGCAAAAAAACTAAACTTTTCTTCCCATTAAATTCTCCCCAAAAGTTCTTAAAATATCTTTCTTTTCAGCGTTAATGTCCATTTTTTCTAAAGTATCAAAAGCCTTAAAAGTATACATTTCAATCGCTTCCTGAGTTGCTTTTGAAGCTCCAGATTCGTTAAAAATAGCTTTTGCAGTTTCTATTTTTTCTGAATTATCTTCTAATTGTAAGCTGAATAATTGCTCTAATTCTGAAGCTTTTTCAGCAGAAGAAAATTCTAAAGCTTTTAAGTATAAATATGTTTTTTTGTTTTCGATAATATCACCGCCCACCTGTTTTCCAAAAGTTTCCGGATCACCAAAAGCATCTAAATAATCATCTTGTAATTGAAAAGCCAGACCTAAGTTTAATCCGAAATCATAGATTAAATCGCCGTCTTTTTCAGAAGATTTGGCCACAATTGCACCCATTTTCATGGCAGCGGCAACCAAAACAGCCGTTTTATATTCAATCATTTTTAGATATTCCGGAATCGTAACATCTTTACGTGTTTCAAAATCAACATCCCATTGTTGTCCTTCACAAACTTCAAGAGCCGTTTTGCTAAAAAGTTTTGCTAAATCTCTAAAAACTGCCGGTTCGTATTGTTCAAAATATTGATATGCCAAAATAAGCATGGTATCACCAGAAAGAATTCCGGTGTTTAAATTCCATTTTTCATGAACCGTAACCTGACCTCTTCGCAAAGGCGCATCATCCATAATATCATCATGAACAAGCGAAAAATTATGGAAAACTTCAACAGCCATTGCCGCCGGAAGTGCCACTTTATAATCAGTATTAAAGACTTCTGCGGCCATTAAAGTAAGTACCGGACGCATGCGTTTTCCGCCAAGCCCTAAAATGTATTCAATAGGTTCGTAAAGATTTTTAGGTTCTTTATGTATGTCTTGTTTATTTAAATATTCAATAAAAAAATCCTGGTACTGACTAATATCGTGCATAAAATGAAATTCTGATTTACGAAGCCCAAAGATACGATTCATAATGAATTATTTCTTTCTTAAAATTAAAAGATAGTTTCCACTTAAAATTGCCATTAAATCAACTAAATCTTAAGAAGTTAAAATTATTTTGAAAAAAACTTGGAAACTTTTTTGGTGTTTAGAGTTTCCTTTCTATATTTGCGCCATTAAATGGAAACTTGGAACACTAAAAAAGTTTCCGTGAAGAGTTTGAAAAATTTATAAACTCATTAAAATTAGGTATTTATGAAAACAACATGGACTATAGATTCTACTCAATCTGATGTTTTAATCAAAATGAGACATTCTATAATTGCTTATTTAGGAGGAACGACAAATAAATTTGACGGTTATGTGAATATTGAAGACAATGAAATTGAAGATGCATCGGTTGAATTTTCATTGGATATTAATAATAAAAAAGAAAGCTTTCAGCAAATCGATACGAATTTACAGCTTCAGGATTTCTTTGATGTAGACGAACATCCAATTATTAGTTTTAAATCGACTTCATTTCAAAAAATAAACAATAACATCAATTTCTTTAAAGGCGATTTAACGATAAAAGATGTAACAAGAGTGGTAGAACTTGATGCAGAATTTATTGGTGTCAACACTTACAACGGAGAAAAAAAGGTTGCTTTTGAGATTAAAGGAGATATCAAACGTCAGGATTTTGGTCTGGACTACAATTCTTTTCATCATAATGGAGGTTTAGCTCTTGGAAAAGATATTAAACTGATAGCCAATCTGGAATTTAGTATATAAATCTTACATAATGAATAATTTAATGTAAAATTATTACAAAAATGACGGAAACTATTTTTTTGATTTTAGTTTCCTAATTATATTTGTAATGCAATTGGAAAAATTAAAATGAAAGAGAAAATTATATCAAAAGCAAGTGAGTTGTTTTTAAGACTTGGTTTTAAGAGTGTTACAATGGATGATATTGCTGGAGAAATGTGTATCTCAAAAAAAACGATCTATAAATATTTTTGTAATAAAGAAGTTTTGATCGAAGAGAGCACCTCATCAGTTCACAGACAAGTACACGAAGTAATTGATACCATCGTAGCTAAAAACTACAACGCAATTCATGAGAATTTTGAGATTAGAGAAATGTTTCGCGATATGTTTAAAAACAGCACCGACACCTCTCCTTTATACCAGTTAAAAAAGCATTATCCTGAAATTTATCAAAATGTAATGACGCATGAAATAGAGCAGTGCAATCATTATTTTAGAGATAATATTTTAAAAGGCATTCGTGAAAATTTATATCGACCAGACATCAATATAGATTTATATGTGAAATTTTATTACACCTTGATTTTTCACATTAATGAAACAACCATTTCTGAAAGAGAAGCGCAAAAAATAGAATTAGAAGCTTTAGAATATCATACCAGAGCGATGGCGACAGAAAAAGGTATAATCGAACTCGAAAAGCAGCTTGAAAAAATTAAAGAATAATCATAATCATCAATCTCTAAATAATATTTAACTACATATGAAACGAATAGTTCTTATATTTTTGTGCACAATTGGTCTGTCGGCCAACGCACAGGTAACCACCTTAACCTTAAAAGACGCCATAAACTACGCGCTTCAAAATAAAGCCGATGCTAAAAAAGCAAAACTGGAGGTTGAAAACAGCGAATATAAAATTCAGGAAGTGCGTTCAAGAGCATTACCTCAAATTAGTGCAAACGGAAACATAACATACAATCCGGTTATTCAAACAACAGTAATTGACGGAGCAGGATTTGGTGCGCCGGGAACTACAATTCAGGCAGCATTTGGTCAAAAATGGACTTCAAATGCAGGACTTTCTTTAACGCAGGCAATCTTTGACCAATCTGTTTTTACAGGTTTAAGAGCTGCAAGATCGACACGTGAATTTTATCAAATTAATGATCAGTTAACAGAAGAACAAGTTATTGAAAGAGTTGCAAATAACTACTATTCTGTATATGTACAAAAAGAAAGATTGGTTTTGTTAGACAGCAATTATGTAAACACAACAAAAGTTCGTGATATCGTAAAAGGCCAGTTCGATAATGGTTTAGCAAAAAAAATCGACTTGGATCGTATCATTGTAAAAATGTCAAATATTGACACGGAGCGTCAGCAGATTAAAAACCAAATTACTTTACAGGAAAATGCATTGAAGTTTTATATGGGAATGCCTATCGAAACTGTAATTGATATGCCAAAAGAAGAATTTGATGTTGTTCCTGCTGCCTTAACAGAACAGCCAAATGTTGAAAACAGAACAGAATATCTGCTTTTGAAAAAGCAAGAAGAGCTTTTAGTATACAACAAAAAAGCAGTTGAAGCTGGATATTATCCTACACTTTCATTAACAGCTGGTTACAATTATATTGGTCAGGGACCTCAATTTCCTTGGTTTGCAAAACCAAAAGATGGAGTATATTGGTCAGATTACTCTGCAATTGGATTAAACTTACACGTACCAATTTTTACAGGTTTTGGAACCCGTGCAAAAGTTAGACAAGCAGATGTTCAAATCAGATCACTTCAGGAAGATATCAAAGACACGAAACTTTCTCTTGATTTAGATTACAGAAATGCAATCGCTCAAATCGAAAACAATCTTGTAACGATCGAGAATCAAAAAGAAAACATGCGTTTGGCAACTGAAATCTTAAGCAATACAAAAAACAATTACCTTCAGGGGTTAGCATCTTTAACAGATTTGTTAGATGCTGAAAATGCATCACTTGAAGCACAAAATAATTATACAAGAGCAGTTTTAAATTATAAAATTGCCGAAATATCTTTAATCAAATCAAAAGGCGAACTAAAATCTCTTATTAAATAACTAATTACAATGAAGAAAACTATTACAACAATCGTAATCATAATTGCAGCCCTGGGTGTAATTGGATATGTCTTAAATAATAATAAGAAAAAGAACAAGGCAAAAACTGATATCGTAGCAGAGAAAAATGCTGCAGTTTCAGTAAAAATATCTCCGGTAAAAACAGAAGAAGTTTCATTAGATTTCGTTGCAAACGGAAACTTTCAGCCAATTCAGGAATTAACTTTCTCTGCAGAAAAATCTGGAAAAGTAATCAGTGTTTTAGCTAAAGAAGGGGACTACGTAAGAGTAGGACAGACATTATTAACTGTAAGAGGAGACGTTATTAATGTTAGTGCACAACAAGCTCAGGCAGCTTTTCAAAATGCAAAATCAGATTACAGCAGATATGAAAATGCATTTAAAACAGGCGGTGTTACAAAACAACAATTAGATCAGGCAAAATTAGCTTTGACAAATGCAGAATCTAATTTAAAGCAAGCTAACATTAATGTTGGAGATACTAAAGTAAAAGCTCCAATCAATGGTTTTATCAATAAAAAATACATTGAACCGGGATCTATTTTAGCAGGAATGCCAGCTACGGCTTTATTTGATATCGTAAACGTTTCTAAATTAAAATTAGTAGTTACAGTAAACGAAAATCAGGTTGCAAGTTTAAAAGTCGGAAACCATATTAATGTAACGGCTAGTGTTTATCCTGATAAAAATTTCTCTGGAAAAATTACTTTCATCGCTTCAAAAGCAGATGAGTCTTTAAATTTCCCAGTTGAAATTGAAATCCAAAACAATGCAAACAACGACCTAAAAGCAGGTATGTACGGAACTGCAAACTTTGCATCGAACCAACAAAAACAAAACCTGATGGTTGTACCTAGAAATGCTTTCGTAGGAAGTGTAAACAGTAACGAAATCTTTGTTGCTGAAAACGGTGTTGCAAAATTAAGAAAAGTGGTTGCTGGAAGAATTTTGGGAGATAAAGTAGAAGTTATCAAAGGTTTATCTGATGGTGAAAAAGTAATCGTTACAGGTCAGATTAACTTACAAGACGGAAACACAGTAGAAATTATTAAATAATTATTTGGCTATAAGCCGTAAGCTATAGGCTATAAGCAAATTCAAAGCTTAAAGTCTACTGCCTACAGCCTAAAGCATAAAGAAAAAATATATGAAATTAGCCGAAATATCCATAAAACGTCCGTCGTTGGTAATTGTATTGTTTACAATTCTGACACTTGGTGGATTGTTCAGCTACAGCCAGTTAGGTTATGAGCTGATCCCAAAATTTGAACAGAACGTTATTACAATTTCTACTATTTATCCGGGAGCTTCTCCAAGTGAGGTAGAAAATACAGTGACAAAGAAAATTGAAGATGCGATTGCATCTTTAGAGAATGTCAAGAAAATCGATTCGAAATCATACGAAAGTTTATCTATTGTTTCGATTACACTGACATCAAACGCAAAAGTTGATTTCTCTTTAAATGATGCACAGCGTAAAATCAACGCGATTATTAGTGATTTGCCAGAAGATGTTAAAACACCGGCATTAACTAAATTCTCGCTGAGTGATTTACCAATTATGACGCTTGGTGCCAATGGTAAAATGGACGAAGCGGAGTTTTATGACTTAATTGACAAAAAAATTGCTCCTATTTTATCTCGTGTACAAGGTGTTGCTCAGGTAAATATTATTGGTGGTTCTGAGCGTGAAATTCAGGTAAATCTTGACGCTGTAAAAATGCAGGGTTACAACTTATCTGTTCCTCAGGTGCAACAAAACATTTTGACTTCGAACTTAGATTTCCCAACAGGAAACATTCAGACTCGTAATCAAAAAATATTAATTCGTTTAGCGGGTAAATATAAAAGTGTTGAAGAATTAAGAAACCTTGTAGTTTCTTCTCAAAACGGAATCCAAATACGTTTAGGTGAAATCGCCGATGTTCAGGATACACAAAAAATTGCGGAGAAAATTTCTCGTGTAGATCAAAAAAGTGCGATTGTTTTACAAATCATCAAACAATCTGATGCGAATGCGGTTGCGGTAAGTGAGCAGTTATTAAAAACAATTGCACAGCTTGAAAAAGATTATAAAGTAAATCAGTTAAAACTTGAAGTTGCAAAAGATAGTACAATCTTTACTCTGGAAGCAGCAGACTCTGTAGTACACGATTTATTGATTGCGGTAATTCTGGTAGCATTCGTAATGTTGTTCTTCCTTCATAGTATTAGAAACTCATTAATCGTAATGGTATCTATTCCAGCATCGTTGATTGCAACTTTCATCGGAATTTATTTAATGGGATATACATTAAACTTAATGAGTTTATTAGGATTATCTCTGGTGGTAGGTATTCTTGTGGATGACGCGATTGTGGTATTGGAGAATATTTACAGGCACATGGAAATGGGTAAAAGCCGAATTCGTGCATCGTATGACGGTACAGCAGAAATTGGTGGAACTGTAACTTCGATTACATTAGTAATTGTGGTTGTATTCCTTCCAATCGCGATGAGTTCTGGATTGGTATCTAACATCATTACACAATTCTGTGTTACGGTAATTATCTCAACAATGTTGTCACTTTTGGCTTCATTTACAATTATTCCTTGGTTATCTTCTCGTTTCGGGAAATTAGAGCATATTGAAGGAAAGAATTTATTCGGAAGAATCATTCTTGGTTTTGAAAGCTATTTAACACGTTTTACTGACTGGGTTTCTCATTTATTGACGTGGTGTTTAGATCACTATATTAAAACTTTTGTTGTCGTAATTATATTATTCTTTGCTTCAACAATTGGATTAATGGGTGGAGGTTTCATTGGAGGAGAGTTCTTTGCTTCTTCTGATAGTGGAGAGTTCTTAGTTCAAATTGAGATGCCAAAAGATGCTTCGTTAGAGCAAACTAACTTTATGACGCAAAAAGCAGAAGCGTTCTTAAAATCTCAGGAATATGTTCACAGTCAAATTACAACAGTAGGACAAACCAGTGAAGGTTTTGGAGCATCGCAAGCTACAGCTTATAAAGCTGAGATTGACGTAAAAATGATCGAACAAAAAGATCGTACGGATGATGCGAATGTTTACGCAGCAAAAATCAAACGTAAACTTGAAAAAGTATTAGTTGGGGCAAAAGTAAAAACAGTTCCGGTTGGTATTTTAGGTACTGCAGAAGATGCTACATTAGGATTAATCGTAACAGGACCTTCGACAGATGCAGCGATGGCTTTTGCTAAAAAAGCAGAAGCAGAATTACGTACAATTCCTGGGACAACAGAGATTAAATTAACAGTTGAAGACGGAAACCCGGAGATTAACGTAAAAGTAGACCGTGATAAAATGGCTGCTTTAGGATTAACACTTCAAACAGTTGGTTTAACCATGCAGACTGCTTTTAGTGGAAATACAGACGGTAAATACAGAGCTGGTGAATATGAGTACGATATCAACATTAGATATAATGCTTTTGACAGAAAAAGTATTACTGACGTAAGTAACCTAATTTTTGTAAACTCAGCCGGACAGCAAATTAAATTGTCTCAGTTTGCAGATATTACAGAAGGATCTGGACCGAGCCAGTTAGAGCGTAGAGATAAATCTGCATCTGTAACTGTAAAAGGACAAAACGTTGGGGTACCATCAGGAACAATCGTGCAGCAATGGCAGGCTAAACTAGATAAATTAGATAAACCAGCCGGAGTAAATTATATTTGGGGTGGTGACCAGGAAAACCAATCTGAAGGATTTGGTACTTTAGGAATCGCTTTACTTGCCGCTATTATTTTAGTTTACCTTGTAATGGTGAGTTTGTACGACAGTTTCGTTCACCCGTTTGTTGTATTATTTGCAATTCCGCTTTCGTTTATTGGAGCGATGTTAGCACTGGCATTAACAAACAACTCATTAAACATCTTTACCATTTTAGGTATCATCATGTTGATTGGTCTTGTGTGTAAAAATGCGATCATGCTTGTCGATTATACCAACCAAAGAAGAGCTGCGGGAGAATCAATCAGAACCGCATTAATTCAGGCAAACCATGCTCGTTTACGTCCAATCTTGATGACAACAATTGCGATGGTATTTGGTATGTTCCCAATTGCATTAGCAAAAGGAGCAGGAGCTGAGTGGAAAAACGGTTTGGCTTGGGTAATTATTGGAGGATTAATTTCTTCTTTATTCCTAACGTTGATTGTGGTTCCTGTAATTTATAATATCATGGAGAAAATCATTCATAAATTCTCTAAAGGAGAAAAAATCGATTACGAAGCTGAAATGGTTGCTGATTATGAGCACACAGAATTAAGCGAGGACGGTTTTAACCCTAAACATACCCATTAATTTTTGATTTAATTTTAGACGAAAAAATCCCAAATTCCGAAAGGAGTTTGGGATTTTTTAATTGATATAATTAATATTGAATATTAAAAGTACCTTTTAGTTCTGTTGAAGTTTCTTTATTTGAAGCCAATAATTTTCCGGAAAAACTTCCTTCTAATTTCTTTTCACTACTGTTAATTAAAGTATTTGATGTAAAATTATATTCTTTTTCATCTTGAGAATCATAGTGATGATCTTCCTTTTTACTATTTATATATAATAATTTGTGAATTGCATCTGATCCGGTTTTTCCTTTATTAAGAGAAATAAATATTCTTTCATTACTATTTTCAATACTGCCGATAATTGTTAGTTCAGTATATTCATTTATAGTGCCTTCATTTTTCACACGTTCGGTAGTTTGAGTCTCAAAGGTTGTAGTTTTCCCATTAATCTCTACAATTAAACCTTCAGGAATTTTGTCATTGGTATCTTCGTCATTTGAACAGGAATTCAATAAAAAAATTAATAAAAGGTTTAAAATAATTGCCGATGCTTTTTTCACGATTTTTGCTTGTTAAAATTAAACAGCAAATATATCGAAAACTAAATTATCTTATTTAAGGTACAAATAATGATTATAATAATCAATAATCGCCTTTCCTTCAAGCAAAACATCAGCACCAATAATACCATGAACAGGCTTAGCTTTATAGGATTGTAAAGCCTCATTTACATGCGAAAGATCAAAAATTACGATAGTGAAACCTTTGTTTTTCCAGCTTCCTAATTGTAAAGTATTCTGTGAAGATATCTGGGTTAACATTCCCGTTCCGCCCGCTCCGGAAGCTTTTGTTTTAGATTTTTTTGCAGATAATTCAAAACGCTCGATGCTTTCAAAACCAATGCAGGTATTTGATGCGCCCGTATCTAAAATAAAATTTCCCGAAACGCCGTTTATTTTTGCTTTTATAGAAAGATGCTGTGTTTTTGTAACCTTGAATTTTATTTTTTTGTATTTCTCTTTTTTGAGAACCTCGTGAAGATTTTCCATTTACGATATTGATTGAATATCAAAAATAAACCAATTACAATCAAAAAGCTAATTACATAATAGATATAATTTCCTGATTTTTCTTCTGCCGAAATCGAGCCATAATACACAAATGAACTCCAATAATAAGGTGATTTCTTCGCATTTGGAATCGATTTATCATTTAAATATTCCAATTTGGCGTTTGAATTCGCCTCAAAATAAGAAACATCATTTTTGATATTTTTATAAAAATCAGACATAAAAACAGAAGTTGTAAAATCGTTTACTTTCCATAAAGAAAACAGCAGATTCTGCGCACCCGCAAACTGAAAACCTCTCGCAATACTCATTGCGCCTTCGGCTTTATATAATTTTCCAATTCCGGTTTCGCAGGCACTTAAAACCACTAAATCAGGATTTATATGCAGATTGTACAATTCAGAATATAAGATTTCCTGATCGTAAAATTTAATACTTGCCGGAGTTTCAATATCGCCAGATGACGCGTGTGTACTCAAATGCAAAACAGAATAATTGGAAGCATTATTTTTAAAATTAGAAAAACTGGCATTCGAATTTTCTAAATATTTCCCCTTAAAATTACTCCGAATCGATTCTAATTCTTTCTTAGAATAACTCAATTCAAAAGCCGTCTTTTCGAAAACCGGAAAAACTCCTAAAACCGTTTTCTCTGATTTTGAAACAGGTCTTGAATTCAGATAAATATTGGCTGAGGTATTATAAGCAATCCTGAAATCGTTCAATAAATAATGCATTTTAGCAAAATTCGTTGTTTTTGATTCCTGAGTAATTAATGCTTCAAAAGGAAGGAAATTTAAAATTCCGTCAGGAACAATTATTAGATTTTGATAAACCGAATTAGTTGGTAGGTTTAATAAATCGTAAGTCGCTTTTCCAGAACGATTATATCCTGTAATATCGTTTGTAATTGAATTGGCGTCATTAAAATAATTTATAAAAAAAAGAATATTCACTATTTTTCCATCTCCAATAGGAACTTGATTTAATGAAATTCGATTGTGTTGTAAAGTAAAATAATACAATTTTTCAGAACCCATAAAATAATAAACCATCATCGCGTTATCATTTTCTAATTTTGAAAACATAGCTTTTAAATCGCAATTTTCCGGAAGATAATTTTGATTTTCAGACTGAATTTTTTTCAGCGAAAGCATCAATTCATTTTGCTTTTTTATAAGATTATTTATTTCTGAAATATCCGCTAAATCTCCTTTTTGCTGTTCTTTTAAAATCGCATTATTTAGATTTTGAAGTTTTTGTAAAAGTTGTTTTTCTTCCGCGGATGCGTTTTTAATATTCGAACGATAACGTTGCAAAATTCCCGATTTTGTTCTTTCAGATAATTGAAAAGCTTCTTCCAGATATTGAACTTTTCTTTCCGTTTCATATAAATTACTGTAAATCGAAATACATTTTTCGGTACGATTACGAGATCGTAATTGAGATATAATTTTTGAGTTTTCATAAACCAATGAATTCATCAATAAATCTTCAATATAAAAAGAAAGGTCAAAAGCCTTTAAAGCTTTTTTTGGCTGTTTTAGATGTAGAATTTCTGCTTGCAAATCAATTGCGTCGATTAAAACGGTTTCTGTATATAATTGGTTTTGATCAGGAAGAATATTTTTGGAATTATAATTCGGAATTAAAATTTTAAAAACACCTGAGATCTGTTTTGTACTTTCATCATATTTTCTTTCATCAAAAAGTAATAAGGCTTTTTCATAATATAATTTTGCCAATTTTCGAGGTTGCTGATTTTTTGATTCTAAAAAGAGTTTTTCCGCTTTTTCTAAATAAGATTTCGCTTCTTTGAAATTATGTCCCTGACGATTAAATGTGGCAAGACTTCTATAAGAATTTGATAAATTTTCTGATTGTCCTTTCTCGTTTTCCAAGTATCTTACGGCTGACTTAAATGCGTTTTCAGTTTTTTTATATGTTTCAGGAATCAATAAATTTCCTCCAGAACTTAGTAAATAATTATTCCCCAAATTATTCCATAAAATTCCCTTTTGCAAATTAGATAATTTCTCCGTTTTTAAAGTGTTTTCTAAAAGTTCAATTGCCAAAGAAATTTTTCCCGAACTCTGATAAACATTTGATAAATTGAGAATCGCAGCAAATTTTTGTTTTTGTGCATCAGGATAACTTTTAGAAGTATTTACAATAAAAAAGTATCGTTTAATAGTATTTTCGGCACTATCATAATCGCCCAAAACTGTATATAAATTTCCCAAAGGTTTTAAGCAGAATTCAATAATATCGTAATTGCTGAGTTTCTGTTTTTGGTAAATCTGCCATGCTTTTTCATAACTTGAAATCGCATTTTGTGTCTGCCCAAACTGATTTTCATAATACGCTTTATTGCAATTTAAAACCACGATTGCCAAGAATTCATCTTTGGTTTTAGGTTTGGAATTTCTCCAAAAATCAGCTTCTGCAGCGTTTAAATTTTGTAACGCTTTCGCGGAAGGATGAGTAACAAAACCATCAACAGCATTATATATTTTATCTTCCTGATTCTGTCCTGAAACATTCAGAGTTAGGAAAAGAAAGATTAAACCATATAAGTTATATAAGTTCATATTAATTTTGATTGTATCATCGAGTTTCAGTCTGAGAGAAGTCGAAGACCTTTTTCGTTATAAAGCCTTCGACTTCGCTCAGGATGACATTGGTGTTTTGATTTTTTTGCCACGAATTTCCCGAATTTCCACTAATTATTTCAGCATTGATTCGTGAAAATTAGTGCAATTTGTGGCAAACCTCTTAGCGTATCTCTGTGTATCCTTTGTGTGCCTTTGTGGAATAACCTTAAAACTTCCATATTCCATAAACTTGAAAGTAATTAAAATTCTGTTCAAAATTAATTACGTAGCGCGCGCCTAAACTCGGTCCAATTCTCGCGAAACCTGCCGTTAAATCAAATAAAAGCCCCGTTTTAATATCAGTAAATGAAGTTTTCATATTGTTGGTTTCTGTTTTTGTGCCAATTAAAAAACTTTCCTTATCGCCTTCATAAGTATCAATTTTTAAGTTTTGATTTTGTTCTTGCGAGACATTTATATTCGCCTGAATTCCGGCACCAATTCCGATATAATTATTAATGTTGTACCGAATCAAAATAGGAACTTCCCAATTAATATTTTTATTTTCCGTTGCAGTTGTCGTGCGTATCAATTGCCTTACCCCGTTTGCATTCGTATTAATTTGGTCTACAACCTTAACAGCACTATTATATTGGTTTAATGCATTTACCCATTCGACCTGCCAGTAAAAACGATACGATTTAAAAGGCGAAAGCGTTGCACCCAAAAAGTAACTCGTTGATTTATCTAAATCAGGATAAAAGTTGTAACCCGCTTTTACGCCAATCGAAATTCCCGGCAAAAATCGAGTAGTGGCATAATTGGTAATAATAGGTTCATTTTTATCGAAAATAATCGAAGTTCGGCTTTTGGTTTTTACCTTATGAAAGTCTTCTCCAAACTTCATCGAATATTTTACAAAACCTTTTGTACTGTCTTTTTCGTGAACATTTTTTTGTTCCGTTCCCGGAAGATAAATATTCTTAAACGTAAATATAATCTGCTTTTGTTTGATAATCGTATCGAGACAACTTACAGTTGGTTCTTCGCCTTTTGGGCAAATCGGACATTCTGGATACATGCTTTCGATCTGGAAAGTTTTCTTGTCAAACATATCCGGAATATCGGTTTCTAAACGAATTTTTCTCGCCGGACCTTCACCGTTATTTTGAAAACGGGTTTTAAAATTTACCCTTTTAAAACGTACTAATCTGTAATTCATAAAACGTCCGTTAGAACCCATTTTATTGGGATCGTGTGACGTTACGATTTCCATTTCAAGATTTTTAATCTTATGGTTTTTATAGCTTCGATTCGGAACAAAAATACCACGCATCGTAACCGTTGCGCTCGTATCTTTTATCATTTCGGGCGTTGTTTTAAACGTATAAAAAACATTACGTGTTTCTCCCGGATTTGCATCGTCAAATTCTAAAACAGAAACATTATGATAGGTTTTATTGGCGTCTAAAAGCGAAGCATCAAGATCTTCTTCTGTAGTTGTATTTCGGTATTTTTTAAGTTTGAAACTATTTTCGGCGGAAGCCACAAAATTATTCGAATCGTCAAGATCATTAACCGAAGCCACTAAGTTTTCCTTTACTTCACGTTCGTTTGCATAGGTTCTAAAATCACTTAATTCGAAGTTATTATGTTTGAATTGCTTTTCATTATAAAATAAATAAAGCTTTCCGCTGGAAACATAATTCTCTAAGTTTTGATAACTTACTACGACTACCATTTCCTGTTCCGGAATAGGATCACAATTTTTGAGAATCGCAAAACCATTTTGATCTGCAATAGAAGCAATGTCTTTATAATTTGTATCTGTAATATCATTTACAGCCACTTTTTTCGGGCGTGTTGCAGGAGGTTTTCCGTTGTCGTAATTGTTGGTTACGGCAAGCCTTGTTGTATAAGTTCCTTTGTTCTTATAGACATGTTTTGGCTCTGCTTCTTTACTATAATGTCCGTCGCCGAGTTCCCATAAATAAGAATAACTTGGCTTTGGCGCGCCGGCAATTGGAATCAACGGTGGCGTTTCGGGTTTGAAAGAAACAGCATTTCCGTTTTGAATAAATCCAATATTAGCTCTTCGGGTTATGGTGTCTTTTACTTTGGTTTGTCCTATTGAAAAAAGCGAGAATAGAATAAAGAAAATAGACAGTTGTGGTTTCATAACTAGACAGTTTTTAGTTCTAAAATCATCATAATCAATTTTAAAACAGGATTAAATGTAAAAAAAAGTGATGAGCAAATCATCACTTTCTCTTAAAAAAGCATTTATAAGTTACTGAATGGCATTAATTGCAGCAACAAGTTGAGCTTCGGTACCGACTGTTGTTTCGGCTAGTGTAAAGGTGTAAACAGCATTTGCAGTTGTAGTCACTCCTTTTATGGCATATCTCCAGTTTCCATTATCTTCTGTTGCGAAAATAATGTGACAAGCAAGACCAATAGGAATTTGTCCGTAGTGTTCGCTGAACAATCCTTCGGCAGTATACGTATCCAATTTTGCAAGAGCATTTGTACCTTCACCATCATAAGAAAGATATACAGCACTGTTTGTATTGTTGTATCCGTCTAGAACATCAACTAAAATAGTAGTTTTAGGTCTTGGATCGCTGTAAAAACGGTCAACATTTGTCCATCCAAAGTTTCCAAAAGTTACATAATAACTGTTTCCTTCGCCCTGAACGCCGCCTTTTCCGTCGGCACCTCTGGCATCTTTCCATGCTAAATCACCGTCTTCCTCAATTACACCAGTCCACAATGTCATGGCATTGTCATAACCGTCAGTTAGCGCAGTTGGAACCACTAAACTTAAATAACAAGATGTTTGTAATTCAACACCGCCTTGAGTTGCTTTAATAAAGAATTCTCCGCCCGAAATTAAAAGGTTTTTCTTTCCGTCTGGCGTAATTCCCATTGTTGGTTTGTTGGTAACCAGCATATTTCCTTTATCAAAAAGTTCGATATATTCGATATTAACTTCTCCCGTTACAGCATTTCCGTTTTTAGTAAGACAGTTTCCGTTGATATGTAATTTTACACCTTTTGCAGACGTAAGCGTTACCATACCATCTCCGGCCGTAATGGTAAAGTTTTGTGTATTTCTTTTTACTCCTTTTTCGCTTATGCTTTTAAAAGCTGCTGATGTTGGAGGCAGAATAACATTGCTTGTGTCATCGCCATCGCTCGTGTCGCAGCTTACAAAAGAAACTAATAATAGGAATAAAAGTCCGATAGTTTTAAAATTTGTGTTCATAATTTCTAGTTTTTATAAATCTGACTTGATCGTCAAGTGGTTTTCAGATTCTGGTTATTAATTACAATCTTATATCAATTAAGGTTTGATATTGTTACCCCTGTTTTTCAAAAAATATTTTTATTGTGCTTATAGGGTTATATCAACTTGTGGTTTTATTTGTTACCCCTGTTTTGATTTTTTTTTGATTTATGCCGAAAGACATTTGTCTTCAAAGAGATTTCCGTCTTCATCAACAGCCACAAGAATGTTTTGCTTCCGCGAAAGCGTAACAATTAAATAGATCCAGACAATTGACCAAATCCCGAAAGTGAGACAGGTAAGAAATAAGTGCAGAAAATGTTTGATAACTTTTTTTTCTCTGCATAAAACAACATAGGGTAGTTTCTCGTTATGTTCTACGATTACAAAGCCATTACGGGTCTTAGCAGAGATCATTTTGTAAAATTGATCTAAAGTCTTGTCGTTGGTAAATTGATAAGTTTCCATTTTCTCTTAATTTTTAACTCTTTTAAAAGATTTTTGTTTCCTTATATCAACTGCAATTGTTAATTGTTACCCTTTTATTTGAAATTTTTTGAGATTCTTTTTTAACTTTATCTGATTAAAAGTTTTTTTATGAGTAAAACTAAAGTGCATGCTGACCAAAAGTATATTGACGGGCTTGCTGCAAACGATTCGTTAGTGATTCAATCTATATATAAAAAGTATGTTCCTAAAGTCGTAATGTTTATTATGAACAATTCTGGCGACAGAGACCACGCTCAGGACATTGTTCAGGAAGTATTGATTTTGCTTTTTAATCAGGCCAAAGCCAATTCGCTGCAATTAACCTGTCCGTTTGATGCGTACTTTTTTCTTTTGTGTAAAAGAAAATGGCTCAACGAATTGAAAAAAACATCCAACAAAGGGGTAACAATTATTGAAGATGCAGTATCTATGAATGAATCTGCATTAGAGCTGATTGGGCAAACCGAAGAATTTGATGAAAAACAACAGCTTTTTGACACCATGTTTCAGAAATTAGGAGACAAATGCAAAGAGTTATTAAAGTTGAGTTTTGAAATTAAATCAATGGAAGAAGTGGCCGAAAAACTAAACGTAACATACGGTTATGTTCGTAAAAAAAAGTCGCTTTGTGTTGGCCAGTTAACGCAATGGATTCAGGAAGCAAAAAACTTTAATTCTTTAAAAAACGATTAGTCATGAACGAAGAACGCTATATATTATTTGATGAATATCTTCAAGGCGAATTAACGATTGAGGCCAAAAATGATTTTGAAAAACAATTGTTAGAAGATCCTGAATTTGCTTCGGAATTTGAGACTTTTAAAAACATACAATTTCAATTGAACAATAAATTTGGATTTGAGCAGGAAAGAGAAATTTTTAAAGAGAATTTAAGTCAGATTTCTGAAAGACATTTTGATAATAAACCAAAAGTAATTGGCTTAAAACCTTGGTATCTGGCAGTTGCAGCTTCGGTTGCCGTTTTATTCGGATTGTTCTTTTTTAATTATAATCAGAATCCTGTTTATGGAGATTACAATAATCCGGAACACGCTTCTTTTACCGAAAGATCTACTGCCGATGAAGATTTAAAAGCAGCAGAAAAAGCATTTAATCATAAAACATATAATAAAGCAATTCCGCTTTTTGAAACGATTTTACAAAAAAACAAAACAGCAGAAATTCAGTTTTTTTATGGAGTTTCTCTTTTAGAAGAAAGCCATTATATAAAAGCCGAAGCTATTTTTAACGAATTAAAAGCTGGAGGTTCTGCCTATAAAGACAAAGCAGTTTGGTATTTAGCTTTATCTAAATTAAAGCAAAAAGATTACGAAGGATGTAAAAAAATCCTTGAAACCATTTCAGAAGATTATGAAGGTTACGATCAGGTGGAAGAGCTTTTGCATCAATTGGATTAGTTATTTCACAAAGAAACACAAAGATTTTATACAGAGATTCGCAAAGTTTAAAAAGCTTTGCGATTTTTCTTTCTATAAGATCAACAAAAATCCGCTTTCATCCGCACTTTCACGAAGTGAATTCGTAAAATCCGTGTGCCAACAAGCAATTGCTATTCTTTTAATATTGTCGTAATTTTGACAACTTTAAAATTAGACCATTGAATTCAACACCTATTATTACCGATACACACACGCACTTGTATTCTGAAGAATTTGATCAGGATCGTGACGAAATGATTCAACGCGCCATCAATGCCGGAATTACCCGCTTTTTTATTCCAGCAATTGACGCTAAGGCAACACAATCAATGTATGACCTAGAGAAAAATTATCCGGAGAATATTTTCCTGATGATGGGTTTACATCCCACTTATGTAAAAGATAATTATGAGGAGGAATTAGCGCATGTAGAAACCGAATTATCAAATCGAAAATTCTACGCTGTGGGCGAAATAGGAATCGATTTGTATTGGGATAAAACGCATTTAAAAGAACAGCAAACAGCTTTTAAAAGACAAATTCAGCTGGCAAAACAATACAAATTACCCATTGTAATTCATTGCCGTGAAGCCTTTGATGAAATCTTTGAAATTCTGGAAGAAGAAAAATCTGAAGATTTATTTGGGATTTTTCATTGTTTTTCCGGAACTTTAGTACAAGCACAGCAAGCGATTTCTTACAATATGAAATTAGGAATTGGAGGCGTGGTAACATTCAAGAACGGAAAAATCGACCAGTTTTTAAATCAAATTGATTTAAAACACATTGTATTGGAGACCGATTCGCCTTATTTGGCGCCAATTCCATACAGAGGGAAAAGAAATGAGAGCAGTTATTTAGTTAATGTAATTTCAAAGCTGGCAGACTTATATGATGTGTCTGAAGAAGAGATTGCAGCAATAACAACTCAAAATTCAAAAGACGTTTTTGGGATTTAACCAAAGCCTTACAAAACTTTAATTTTTTTTTTGTTCTTTTGCCCACTTAAAACCAATATAAATAATGCAGAAATTTGATGCCATTCGACCGTTTTATGATTCCGAAATAAATGAAGCACTTCATGATGTTGTAAATCACCCTATGATGAAAACCATGATGAACTTTACTTTTCCGGAACTAGAAGATGAGGTTTGGAAAGATCAATTAAGGAAAACGCATTCGATTCGTGATTTTCAATGCAATTTTATTTATAACACCATACAAAAGGTTTTGGAGAAAAGTTCTGAAGGCTTAACAACTTCGGGATTTGAGAAACTGGAACCAAATACTTCTTATCTATTTATCTCCAATCACAGAGATATTTTATTAGATACAACTTTATTAAATGTTTGTTTGTTTGAACATGGTTTGGTAATGACGGCGTCTGCAATTGGAGACAATTTGGTTAAAAAAGCTTTCCTGGCAACTTTAGCAAAATTAAACAGAAACTTTTTGGTTTTAAGAGGATTAACACCTCGTGAAATGCTGCAAAGTTCTAAACTGCTTGCCGAATATATGGGGCAGTTATTGCTTCGCGAAAATCGTTCGGTTTGGATTGCACAAAGAGAAGGAAGAACGAAAGATGGAAATGATGAAACCAATCCAGGCGTTTTAAAAATGATTGGAATGGGTTCTGACGAAGAAAATTTAATGGATTATTTTAAGAAATTAAAAATCGTTCCTGTTTCTATATCTTATGAATATGATCCTACAGATGTTTTGAAAATGCCGCAATTAATGGCAGAATCAAAAAACGAAGTTTACGTTAAAGATAAAAACGAAGATTTCATGACCATTTTAAGTGGTATCATGGGAACTAAAAAAAGAATACATATTTCTGTTGGCGATGTTTTAGATACTGAAATTGATAAAATCGTAGCAGAAAATGACAACGTAAACAAACAAGTTCAGGCTTTGGCACAAGTTATTGATGATACCATTTTGACAAATTATCAATTATGGCCAACTAATTTTATTGCTTACGATATTTTAAACGAAACAACAAGATTTGCTCATTTGTATAAAGAAAGTGAAAAATCACTTTTTGAGCGTCGTTTAGAAATGCGAATCGGAAGCGATAATCCTGTTACAAGACAAGGATTTCTGGCAATGTATGCTAATCCGGTTGTCAATAAATTAAAATACCAAGATGTCATCTAAAGCAAAAATACTTTTGATTTATACCGGAGGAACTATCGGTATGAGCAAAGACTTTGAAACTGGAGCGCTTAAAGCATTCAACTTTAGTAAACTAATACAGAAGATCCCAGAGATTAAACAATTAGATTGTGAAATTGAATCGGTTTCTTTTGAAAATCCAATAGATTCATCCAACATGAATCCGAAAATGTGGACTAAGATTGCTACAATTATCGAGGAAAATTACATTTCTTATGATGGATTTGTCGTGCTGCACGGCTCAGATACTATGTCATATTCGGCTTCGGCATTAAGCTTTATGCTGGAAAATTTAGCAAAACCAGTTGTTTTTACAGGATCGCAGTTACCAATTGGGGATTTGCGTACCGATGCTAAAGAAAATCTTATTACAGCGATTCAAATTGCTTCATTACAGGAAAATGGAAAACCTGTTATCAATGAAGTTTCTTTGTATTTTGAATACAAATTATACCGAGGAAACAGAACTTCAAAAGTAAATGCTGAACATTTTAGAGCTTTTACAGCGCCAAATTATCCTGAATTGGTAGAATCTGGTGTGCATTTAAAATTAAATTCGCATTTATTTCTTCCAATAAAAAAAGATGCTGAACTGATTGTTCACAAAAACTTAGACAATCACGTGGCGATTATAAAAATGTTTCCGGGAATGAGCGAAGTAGTTTTGGCTTCGATCCTGTCAACTCCAGATTTACGCGGAATTGTTTTAGAAACTTACGGCTCAGGAAATGCTCCAACCGAAGAGTGGTTTTTGAACTTAATTGAAAAAGCAATCAAATCCGGAATGCATATTGTAAACGTAACGCAATGTTCTGGCGGAAGCGTAAACATGGGACAATATGAAACCAGTACAGCCTTAAAATCTCTTGGCGTTATTTCTGGAAAAGATATTACTACAGAAGCCGCAATTACAAAATTGATGTATTTGCTTGGGCATAATATTCCGCAAAACGAATTTAAAGATGTCTTTGAAACTGCTTTGCGAGGGGAAATTTCGTTATAAAATTCCAAATTTTTAAATTCCAAATTCCAAAACTGATAGATGTTTGTCATTTCGAGGAACGAGAAATCGCACTAGAAATTCGACAAAGATTGACGCTTTTAGGAACGGAGTTACTTGTGCGATTTCTCGTTCCTCTAAATGACAAAATTGCGTACAATTGGAATTTGGAATTTTTTTATTGGAATTATTAAAATTCTGAATCTTTATAATGAACCGGACAAGTCTCTAAATCTTCTTGAGAACTACGATTTTTGTAATACACATAAACAATCACAGAAAGAATACAAATTATTCCCTGAATAGCAACCGTATGTCTGGTTCCGATAATGTGCGAAACGTATCCAATAATTAAACTTCCCACAGGAATCATTCCCTGATAAGCCATTAAATAATAACTAATACTTCTTGATCGCATATTTACAGCACTTTGTGTCTGCACATAAATGTTGATGGATGAAGTTTGAGCCATCATTCCTATACCACTCAAGGCCATGCAAATAAGCGCTACAGTCAAATTATTTGAATACGCTAGTATAATGATGCTAAAACCTAATAATAAGCTCGCAGCGATCATTATTTTACTCATATGATCTGATTTTTTAAGATTTGCCAAATAAATCGCAGATAAAATCGAACCAATTCCGGCAGCGCTTTCAAACCAGCTGAAAGTTTGTGCGTTTCCGCTAAAAATATCTTTGGCAAAAACCGGCATCAGTGTATTAAAAGAAATTACAAATAAACTGCTGCACATTAACATCAAAAGCATTTTGGCCATTTCGGCTTCTTTTTTTACGTAATCAAAACCTTCAATAAAATCTTCAAGCATTTTAAATTTATCAACAGCTTTAATGTGCGGCGTAATTTTCATCATTAAAAGCGAAATTAAAACTGGAATATAGCTCAGGAAATTTCCAATAAAACAAATGTCTTCACCATAATTGTGCAGAATAATTCCGGCTAGTGCAGGACCTGCAATTCGGGCAAAATTATTTAAAGTTGAATTTAGTGCAACGGCATTTGGGAGATCTTCTTTGTTATCAACAATATCAATCATCATCGTTTGTCTGCAGGTCATGTCAAACGCATTTATAATTCCCTGAATAAGGCTTAAAGCGAGGATAAAGTTAATATTGTAAATTTTAAAATAAATTAAAATTGCCAAAGCTCCGGCTTGAAGCATCGCTAAGGACTGCAATAAAAGCATTGCTTTGTGTCTGTCGTAACGTCCAATAATACTTCCTGCTAAAGGTGCCAGAAACAAAGACGGAATCATGCTTAAAAAAGTAGTCAATCCTAATAAAAATACAGATCCCGTTATGCTGTAAACCATCCAGCTTATGGCAGTTTTCTGCATCCATGTTCCAATAACTGAAACCGATTGCCCGTAGAAGAATAACTTGAAGTTTTTAGATTTTAACGCTTTAAACATGATCTTAAATATTTAATACAAAGGTCGGGATTATGATTTCATTAGAAAAATTAATAATTTTACTGATAATAAGTATTAAAACTTATCAATATGGAAATTTATCAACTCGAATACTTTATTAAAACAGCTGAGGTTCTTCATTTTACAAAAGCTGCAGAATTGTGTTTTGTAACGCAGTCCGGGCTTTCGCAGCAAATAAAAAAACTAGAAGAAGAACTCGGCCTGCCTTTGTTCAAGCGGATTGGGAAGAAAGTACAGCTTACAGAAGCGGGCTCTGTTTTTTTAATTCACGCCAAAAAAGTAGTCGAAAATGTAGAAAACGGAAAACAGGCAATTGAGGATTTAAACGAAATGATTGGCGGCGAATTGCGAATTGGTGTAACTTATGTTTTTGGTTTATTAATTCTTCCCATCGTCAATACATTCGCTAAACAATACCAGAATCTCAAAATTGTTGTTGAATACGGAACTACAGAAGCTTTAGAACAAAAACTTCTTGATAATCAATTAGATGTTGTTTTAGTTGTTTCATCGCACGAAATTGAACTGCCAATTCAAAAAGTGCCTTTGTTTACTTCTTACATGGTTTTGGCGGTTTCAAAAAACCACGCTTTAGCAGATTTAGATAAAATAGCTTTTAAAAAAATAGAAGAAATTCCGCTGGTATTGCCCGGAAAAGGATCGAATTCGAGAGAATTTGTAGAAGAGTTATTTCAGAAATTTAATATGAAACCTAAAATTTCAATAGAACTGCATTCTATACACGCTTTATTGCAAATGGTAGAGAACAGTGATTGGGCAACGATCGTGGCTGAAAAAGCTTTAAAAGGATGGGATCAGCTCAAAGCGATACAAATTACCGGTGTTGCAACCAAAAGAGAATCTTTTATGCTAACGATTGGTGGTTATCAAAAAAAAGCAGTAAAAATATTTATGGAAGAATTTAAAAAAAGCATTTAAAAGTAATCTTAGATTTTATTTTTGAAACTCGATTTTTTTTGTGTTCTTTGCAGACCAATAATAGAAAGGTGTCCGAGTGGTTTAAGGAGCTAGCCTGGAAAGCTAGTATATGGGTAACTGTATCGAGGGTTCGAATCCCTTCCTTTCTGCAAATTTTAAGTAAAACCTGTGAATTATTTTCGCAGGTTTTTTTTATTGGTTTTAGGATATAAATTATTAACAGATGAATAAAGTTGTAATAATATAACCTAAAAAAGATTGTTACAGAAAATGATGCTATAAGGTAATTACGGAAAACTGTAAAAATAGGGAGATTTAAACAAAATCTCCCTATTTTTATCTATATTTGTTTTTGTAAAATTGTTCATTATGATCGAAAATGCCCCAAAAGTGCACTTCACTACAAAGATATTTGCATTGGTGAATAAACCAGATATGGTTTTGAAAATCAAAGAGATTAATAACGAATATTTGTATTGGGATAAACTAAAATATAAAAAAGTTCCAGATTTAGAGCCAGAACAACTATGGTCTGCCGTAAAAATGGCCCGTGCAGTCAATTATAAAAATATAAATTTTGGTAAGTATCAATTTAATTATGTAAGTACGGATTATATTCAAAAAATTCTTCATTATTTTGATATGAATATCGGTGGTTATATGGGAGCTAAAAATGTGGTTCCCGATGCTGATAAAACTAGATATTTGGTAAGTGCTATTATGGAAGAAGCGATTTCGAGCAGTCAGATCGAAGGAGCTAATACTACACGTAAAAAGGCAAAAGAAATGCTTCGTAAAGAAGTAAAGCCAAAAACAAAGTCAGAACAAATGATTGTAAATAATTATGTTACAATCAAACAGATTACCCAAAATCGAAATGATGATTTAACACCTGAGAGATTATTATATATTCATGGTTTAATATCTTGTGATACTTTAGATGATAAAAAAGAAGAAGGGGCTTTCAGAATATCTGATGATGTTCATGTGGTCAATCATGTTGATGGAGAAGTAGTCCATACGCCACCTAGTAACAAAGAATTAGAAAGTTTGATTCAAGATTTATGTGATTTTTTTAATAAAGATACTAAAGAAACTTTTATTCATCCAATTCTAAAAGCTATTGTAATTCACTTTATGATAGGTTACATACATCCTTTTACTGATGGAAATGGAAGAACGGCGCGTGCTTTATTTTACTGGTATTTATTAAAAAAAGGATATTGGCTTACCGAATATTTGTCTATTTCGAAAATTATTCAGGATAGTAAAACTCAATATGAAAAAGCTTATTTATATACTGAAGCTGACGCTAATGATTTGACTTATTTTATGACATATCATTTAAAAGTAATGGATAAATCTTTTGAAGCTTTGAAAGAGTATATTCAGTTAAAACAAAAAGAAAATTTACAAATTGCAAGTTTTATTAGGATTCCCAATGTCAATGAGCGTCAGGCACAATTATTGAAAATTATTTTTGATGAACCTGAAAGTATTTTTACAGTAAAAGAAGTAGAAAATCGTTTTCAGGTATCAAAATACACAGCAAGAACAGATTTAAATATGTTGGTAGAAATGAAGTTTTTAGAAGCAATTCAGGTTAACAAGATTAAACAGAATTTTATACGCTCCGAAAATTTTGAATCCTTATTAGCAAAATATAAAATCAAATAAATTTTGAAATCTGTCTAATGAAACTAAAACAAAAAAGAGATCTTGATAAGATCTCTTTTTTATTGCAATATGTTATAATTAAAAAAGAATTTATTTCTCTTTTAATAATTTCTCCAAATACTCATTTTTATCCTTTTCAGCCTGAACCAAACGTTCATAAAGTTCAACAACTTTGTCTAAAGGATTGAAATTGCAATGATTAGATTGTGGCGCAACAATACTCCCATTAATTTCATTATCGTAAATATTATTAAAATAATTGATTACGGCTTCTTCCGAAAAGTTTTTAATTGCTTCAACAGTCATTCCAAGTACCTTTGCCACTTCTTTTAGCTTGTCATCGTCTATGGTTTCGCTGTTTTCCATAGCCGAAACAGTTTGTTGGCTCATTCCTAAAGCTTGTGCCAAAGCTTCTTGTTTCATGTCTTTTAGTTCACGAATACGGCTAATTTTTCGCCCTATATGATATGGTTTTGTTGCTGTGCTCATGAATCAAAGGTATTTAAAAATTTTTAAAGAAAAATAGATTTTAGTAAAAAACAGGCTCGTTTTTGTAAGATACGGTTTTCATTATTGATGTAAATCTGTTGGAGAGTTTTATCGGAAAATCTAAACTACAAGGCAAAAGGTCTTAAAGAAATAAATTTCTAAACTAGCCCCGATAGAAACGGTATCCTTTTGTGGGCTCGTTTCTTTAACGAGACCACAAAAGATAAAGTGTATAGCGGGACAATTGGTTTTTTGAAAATTAAATTTCTGCTTCTTTAAAAGAAAAAATTAATCCTGTAAAGCCATTTTTACCTTTGGCAAAATACGCTCCACAAACATTGCATAAGCAGATTCTGAAGGATGTAAACCATCACTCGCAACAAGGCTAGTATTGATTAATCCGTTTCTGGTAATATCTGTAATAGAAACAAATGTTATGTTATTGATCATACAGTAATTTTCGGCAAAGGTGTTGTATTTATTAATTTCTTCGGTGATTTTCATTCTGCCGTCGGTTCCAAACATCATTCCGAAAGAAGTGTAAGCATAATCAGGAATAGAAAGTACGATCACATTTTTTTTGTCGCCTTTGGCCAATGCAATTGCTTTTGTGACTAATTCCGGAAATTCTTTTTCGTATATAGAAAAATCTCTTCCTTGATATTGATTGTTTACACCAATTAAAAGCGTTACCAAATCATAATTTGAGTCTGGATTTTGCTCTTTTATCGCAGTAAGTAAATTATTAGTGGTCCAGCCTGTTGTAGCGATTACTTTTAATGAAAAACTGGTTTCAGGATAAATTGCCTTTAAACTGGTTTTGAGCTGTTCGGGATATCTGCAGGTTTCGCAAACGCTTTGACCAATGGTATAACTGTCTCCTAAAGCCAGATAATTTACGGATTTAGAGATAGGCGTTGTGGGAATTTGTGTTGTTGGAGGAGGAGTTACAGGTTTTGGCGAAACGGGAGTTTCTGAAGAAGATTCTTCTGGACTGCAGCTTAATAAAAATGTTGAAAGAATAACGGTAACTATTTGTTTGAATTGCGGTTTCATAATTTGTTTAAATTAATTTGGCTGGTTTAAACAAATAGTTACGTTAAATATGTTGTTATGGTTTTTAGACCATTTCTGTTTTCATTAGAATTTGTTCTTCAATGGCATTCCAAAGTCCGATGCGTTTTTCCAGAGCAAGAATAGAAACTTCTTCAACTTCTTTCCATTTTTGCGCATCGTCTTCACATAAATCCGTAATCATTTGCATTGCCATTGGTCCGTGCTCATCGGCATCCAACTCAATATGTCTTTCAAAATAATAAAGCAATTTGCTTAAATCTGTATCTGGAAGATTTTTTTGAAAGTTGCCTAGGATTTCGGTAAACATATTCGGAATCAAGTCTTCTCTTCCAAAAGTAAATGCTGCAGCAATTTGATGCGGTTTTCCTTCTTCGATAACTCTAAAAGTAAAATCAAGAAAAGCTTTTATTTCAGGATGAAGCGAACTTTGTTTAATAGCAACAAAAATGTTGTGAAGCGAATTTACCGAAGCTAAAAATTTATTGATTTCTGTAGTGTCTGCACCACAGTCTTCCATTGCTTCAAGATACATTTCATAATGACTTTGTCTTCTTCCGTCGATGCTTAAATCTGTTTCTTCGGCAAGAACAATTTCGTTTATTAAATATCTTGTTTCAGGGTTTTTAGTAGCAAACCAAGGTGTTGTAGTACAAGTAAGTTTGGCTTGTAAAGCTTTTAATAAAGACATAAAATCCCAAACTGCAAAAACGTGATTTTCTACAAAGCTGTGTAAGTCATCAATCGTTTGGATTTTATTGTATAATGAATGTTTTAAAAGCTGTTCTTTTTGAGGTTGAATGCTATTGTTTATAGTTTCAATATTCATTTATGTAAATTTTGGGGCAAATATAAAAAGCTTCTCGGTTAGAAGAAGCTTTTTTATATTGTTTTTATATATATTTTAATAGATGTTTATGATTTAAATGCTGGAATTCCAGTTACATCCATTCCGGTAATCAATAAATGAATATCGTGAGTTCCTTCGTAAGTTATAACACTTTCCAGGTTCATCATATGGCGCATAATTGAATATTCACCGGTAATTCCCATTCCGCCTAACATTTGTCTGGCTTCACGCGCAATTTGAATCGCCATATTTACATTATTACGTTTTGCCATCGAAATTTGAGCTGTTGTAGCTTTTCCTTCGTTTCTCAAAACGCCTAAACGCCAGGTTAATAATTGTGCTTTTGTGATTTCGGTAATCATTTCGGCCAATTTTTTTTGCTGTAATTGAGTTCCTCCAATTGGTTTTCCAAACTGAATTCTTTCTTTAGCATATCTTAAAGCCGTATCATAACAATCCATTGCCGCTCCAATTGCTCCCCAGGCAATTCCGTATCGTGCTGAATCTAAACAGCCAAGCGGAGCTCCTAAACCAGATTTATTTGGTAAAAGGTTTTCTTTTGGAACTTTTACATTATCAAAAATTAATTCTCCGGTTGAAGAGGCGCGAAGCGACCATTTATTATGAGTTTCTGGAGTTGTAAAACCTTCCATGCCGCGTTCTACAATTAAACCGTGAATTCTTCCTTCTTCATTTTTTGCCCAAACAACAGCAATATCTGCAAAGGGAGCATTTGAAATCCACATTTTGGCACCATTTAAAAGATAATGATCTCCCATATCTTTAAAATTGGTAATCATACTTCCCGGATCAGAACCGTGATCTGGTTCTGTTAATCCAAAACATCCTATATATTCACCAGTAGCCAGTTTTGGTAAATACTTCATACGTTGTTCTTCGTTTCCGTATTTCCAAATTGGGTACATTACTAAAGAAGATTGTACTGATGAAGTCGATCTTACACCAGAGTCTCCTCTTTCAATTTCCTGCATAATTAAGCCGTAAGAAATTTGATCTAAACCGGCTCCTCCATATTCAACAGGAATATAAGGCCCGAATCCGCCAATTTCTCCAAGTCCTTTTATAATTTGCTTAGGAAATTCTGCTTTTTGAGCATATTCTTCAATAATAGGAGAAACTTCTCTTTTAACCCACGCACGTGCAGATTCTCGAACTAATTTATGTTCGTCTGTTAACAAATCGTCAAGGTTGTAATAATCTGGAGCTTGAAATAAGTCTGGTTTCATTTTTGAGTAATTTTACAAAACAAATTTACGCAATAAAAATATAACAAAACAAAGTTAAATTGTTATATTTTTATACATTAGTTAAAAAATAATCACAAATAAGGTGGATTAATTTTAGTTTATTGATAATTTATAACCTAATTTTGAGATTCCAAAAAAACATAAATTGAATGAGGCTGATCATCTCTTTTGTACTTTTTTTTGTTATTAATACTGCATTTGCACAACACATAAATGCACTGACTGAAGAGGAGTATCTTATATTGCAGGATAAAATTCGACTAAACTTTAATGCAAATGTCGATAGCGCCCTTGTATACGCTAATCAATTAGCACGATCTAATAATAATAAACATTTAGCTTTTGCAAATGCAGCGATATCAAGCCTGCTGCAAATGAAAGGAGATGTAAAACAATCTCAGGAAAAATATAAAAAAGCATTTTTTTACTTAGAAAAAATGCCTGAATCCCGAGATAAAACACAACTAAAGTCCTATATATACAATTATGGAGGCTTATCTGAATGGAAAAGAGGGAATTTTAGCAAAGCTCTTGAAATTTATCAGCAGGGAATTAAGCTTTCTATGCAGATTAATGATGTCAAACAGATATTTAAATTCAAAGCTAATATTGCATTAATTAATGAAGGAGTTGGGAATTATCAACTGGCCATCAGGAATTTAAAGCAGCTTAATGATTTTATTGACCAAAATGAAAGTGTTTTTACCAAAGAGCAACTGTTGAATTATAAAAGTAATGTCAATACTGGTTTAGGAAGCTCTTATGAAAGCTACTACATGAAAAATGTAAGTAAAAAACACTTGCTGGATTCTGCAGAATATTTTTATAAAAAATCTATAAATTACTCCCAAAATTTTGCTGAAAATAAAATAAAGGCAAAATTGAGCCTAGGTAATATCTATAATTGGAAAGGAGATTACAAAAACGCAGAAAAAACTTATTATGATGTTGTGTTTTTGTCGAATCAAAACAATCAAAAAGACATTTTATGCGTTGCAAATTATAATCTGGGAGATGTTTATTTTACTACAAAAAAGTATGATAAAGCACTTGTTTTCTTTAAAAAATGCGATTCACTTTCAGAAATAACAAAAGTCAATGAAATAGATTATCTCAAATCTAATTTTTATCAGGCCAAAATTTATAACATTCAGAAAAAACCGGAACTTGCTTATAAGCATTCGAGAATTTATCTGGATAATTATGAAAAATTTGAAGCAAAGTTAAATACAGAAGCCCTTGAAGTTAACTATAAGCAAGGTGTAGATGATTTAACAGATGAAATGGTTAGTATAGAGAAAAAATATAAAAATGAAGTTTTTCTAAGCAGAGGTTTAAAAGTTTTTTATGTCTTATTATTTGTGGCAATTGTCTTTTTATTAATTAAAAATATAAGGGATAAAAACAAAGCACATAAAAAAATGAATGCTTTAATAGAAGAATTTAAAGCAAATATTGAGAAGAAAAACAATTCTGAAATTGTGCCTGAAGAAATTCTTGAAGAAGAAATGTTTGAGATGGAAGAAATTCATCTCAAAAAAGAGAATGTTACGCTAAGTATTGATGAGGCAAAAGAGAATAAAATAGTAGAAAAACTATTAGCTCTTGAAAATAAACTAGAATACTTAAATGCCGATTTTACGTTGTCGTATGTTGCAAAAAAGATAAAAACAAATACAACCTATTTATCTTATGTTGTAAATAAGAGATTTGGTAAATCATTTGGGGAATATTCAAATGAATTAAAAATCAATTATGTGATTAATGAGATGATCACAAACCATATGTATCGAAAATATTCAACACAGGCTATTGCCGAAAGTGTGGGCTTTAAAAATGCAGTATCTTTTGCTAAGTCATTTCGCAAAAGAACTGGAGTATCTCCAGCTCAATTTGCGAATAACATTTAGAATTTATTTATTAGTGATTTACACTTAATAATAAGGTACGAATTTTATGTAGTACCACTTCCTCCACCTTTCCCAGGATCAACTGGTCCCGGTATTGGATCTCCTCCTACTACCATTTTTTGTTGATTTTTTGATAACTTTTCTGTCTCAAAATCTTCGAAATTTAATTTAATATTTGCCATCTTTTTACATGTTACGGTTACTGATTTATCAAAACTAAAGAAAATGCAAACCTCTTGATCGAGAATTGGGTTTTAAACTCTTTTTTGAAACCAATAAAAGATTAATTAATTGTAAATCAGTTATTTATGATTAGATTATAACTACTATAATTTATAAATTGTATGTAGTATAATATATAAAATGTGTGCTTTGAGCAATTTTTTTCGAATAAAAACAGTAATATTTGTACTGTAATTCGATTTAAAACAGGTTTCAAAGATGCTAAAACTTATCCAAAAATTTCTACAAATAAACAGATATTCGGATGTAAAAAACGAGTTTAAAGACTTGTTTCTTTCACACCCTAATTATCCAAGTTTATTTGCGATAACAGATTCGTTTGATTTGTTGTCTATAGAGAATGCTGCAATAAGAGTTCCAAAGGAACAAATAGTTGATTTACCAACAAACTTTTTAGCTTATTTTAAAGAGGAATTAATCTTAGTTGAAAAGGCAAAAGATTTTGTTAGAATCAATACAATTAAAAAAGGTGTTCAAAAAATTTCATACGAGAAATTTCTTTTAGACTGGAATGGAGTAATTGTTGCAATTGAACCGAATAATGTAGTAGCAAGAGAAAATTTAAAAGTTGAATTAAACTGGTTAAAATATCTTATACCTTTTATACTAGTAGCAGGATTATCATTTTTTTACAGTTCATACAGTATTTTTAGCACTGTGTTTTTGCTGACATCAGCCTTAGGATTAATTGTGAGTATTTTAATTGTTCAGGAAAAACTTGGTTTTAAGAACAATCTTATTACAAACTTTTGCAATTTAAGTACAAATTCTTCTTGTAACTCTGTTTTGAGTTTTAGCGAGAATTATGAAAATAGATGGATTAGTTTTTCAGACTTACCGCTTTTGTTTTTTGGAGCAAGTTTTATTTCAATATTAGTACAACCTGCTAACTCGTCAATTTTTGTTGGATTTTTAAGTCTATTAGCGATTCCAATAATTGTATCGTCAATTTGGATTCAAAAATTTGAACTTCAAAGATGGTGCGTAATGTGTTTAATGGTTTCCTTTTTAATATTTACACAAAGTATAATTTGGTTTTCATCAGACTTGTTTACGTTAAGTTTTAGTTTCAGTACCATTTTTCCGTTTTTGTTTTCTTTAATTCTTTTAATACCAATTGCATTTGTTGTAAAATCAATTGCTAAAGATGTTCTAAATAATGAAAACTCTTTAAAGGAGCTTAAAAAGTTCAAAAGAAACTATTCACTGCTGAATTTTTTATCTAAAAAAGTTTCGCATCAAAATGGATTTGAAGATTTAAGGGGATTAAATTTTGGAAACAGAAGTGCTGTTGTAAAACTGGCCATAATTATAAGTCCGAGTTGTGTTCATTGTCATAAAACGTTTCAGGAAGCTTTTGACTTAGTTTTAAAATTTCCGGATAAAATATATTTAAGTGTTTTATTCAACATTAATCCTGAAAATGCAGACAATCCATATAAAGCAGTTGTTGAAAGACTTTTAACAATAAACAGATCAACTCCGGGAAAAACTGTTGAAGCCATTTCAGACTGGCATATTAAAAAAATGAGTTTGAAAAAATGGTTAAAAAAATGGAATGTTGATAATGTCAGCATGATGATAAATCAGGAAATAAACAAACAATATGAGTGGTGTTCTAAAAACAACTTTAATTACACTCCGATAAAAATTGTTAACGAAAGATTGTTTCCTAATGAATACGAATTAAGCGAATTGAAATACTTTTTAAACGATTTTGTCGAGGAAAAAGAAACAACAGTACTAGAAAGAATTGCCTAGTTTGACATTTGATAAATTCTCTAACAATTAAAAAATTACAGTTATGCTAAAAAATATATTAAACCTGGAAGGCACACAAGAAATAAGTGCTAGTGAGCAAAAAACTATCATTGATATCTTTAGTAAAGAAATATCATCTAAATGTGATGCAAATTCGATAATAGTTTATGATGATTGTACAGAGTTTTTTTCAGAATTGAATTAAAACAGTACGGTTATTGTTAGAGTAGAATTCAGCAAAGAATTTAATTGACTTTGCTGCCAATTTTTTAAATTATTTAAAGTAATATACAATAAAGCCTTTTTAAAATTTAGTCATGTTTTTTTTAATTTGTAGGCGCTCGATCGTGGAACATTGAGCAATTTATCCCAACATTGATGATTGGTGTCGGGATTCTCAGGATAATTGGTCACTTGGATCGGTTTTATTTGGTTAGGGCTGATCAAGTGCCATCTCCTAGAGAAATTGGTATTACTAAAATATAATTGAATATTAAGAGAGAAGAAATTCTCTCTTTTTTTTTGTCATCAACATAAGACTGCGAAAAATAAATCTTTCTTATTTTGTATCAGGCTTAATTGTAAAAAACCTTAATTATCCTATTTAATTAAACCTTCATTTATATTTTTAAGAAATTTTGTATAATATTGCTGTAAAATAAACCCAAATATCAGAATTGAAAAAATTCATCAATTATAAACAGGCAGATTTTAAAGATTGCGGACCTACATGTTTAAAGATTATAGCCAAACATTATGGTAAAACAATCAACATTCAGGAGTTGCGCGACAGCAGCGAGACAACTCGTGAAGGAAGTAATTTGCTTTTTTTAAGCGATGCTGCCGAGAAAATTGGTTTTAGGACTCTGGGTGTAAAGTTAAATGCAGAAAGACTCGAAGAAGCACCTCTGCCATGTATCCTGCATTGGAACAAAAATCATTACGTTGTACTTTATAAAATAAAAAAAGGAACCTACTATATCTCAGATCCCGGTTTTGGACTAATTGAATATAATAAAAAAGATTTTCTTAAATTCTGGATTGGAAACAATGCCGATGATTCTACCAAAGAAGGTATTGCTTTACTTATAGAAGCCACACCAAAATTCTTTCAGTCAGAATTTGATAAAGAAGACAATAAAGGTTTAGGTTTTGGAATGTTGTCTCAATACGTACTTCGGTATAAATCCTTTTTAATTCAGCTGAGTATTGGACTTTTGGCGAGTAGTTTACTGCAGCTTATTTTTCCGTTTTTGACCCAGAGTATTGTCGATGTGGGAATTCAAAATCAGAACATCCATTTTATTTATTTAATTCTTTTTGCGCAGCTGTTTCTCTTTGCCGGAAGAACTGGTCTCGAGCTTATCAGAGGCTGGATATTACTGCATCTTTCAACCAGAATAAATATCTCTCTAATTTCAGATTTCTTTATTAAACTAATGAATCTGCCTATTTCGTTTTTTGATGTGAGGATGACAGGAGATATCATGCAGCGTATCAACGATCATCGCAGAATCGAAAAAATACTGACCACATCATCTTTAAATGTGCTGTTCTCTGTAATCAATATGTTTGTTTTGGGTGGTGTTTTGGCCTACTTTAATTTAAAGATATTCTTAGTATTTTTTGCGGGCAGTATTCTTTATTTTGGATGGATTACACTGTTTTTAAAACGACGAGAAGTTTTAGATTATAAACGTTTTGCTGAAGTTTCTCAGGAACAAAGCAAAGTAATGGAACTCATTAACGGTATGCAGGAAATAAAACTCCATAATGCCGAAAAACAAAAACGCTGGGGCTGGGAATATGTACAGGCAAGATTATTTCGAGTTTCGATAAAAGGATTGGTTTTAGAGCAGACACAATCTATAGGATCTTCCGTAATTAACGAGTTAAAAAATATCTTTATCATTTTTTTATCTGCAAAATTGGTAATCGACGGCTCGATAACGTTAGGAATGATGCTGGCTATAAGTTCAATAGTAGGAAGTTTAAATGGCCCAATTACACAGCTTATTGAATTTGTGCGAGAATTGCAGGATGCTAAAATATCTCTGGCAAGATTATCTGAAATTCATGAAAAGGAAGATGAAACCCAGCAGGAAATTCATCAAACAAATGATGTTCCGTATGATTCTAATATTGAAATTAAAAACCTTTCATATCGTTATTTAGGATCGGATATTCCGGTTTTAGATGATTTAAGTCTTGTGATTCCGGCTAATAAAGTAACTGCAATAGTGGGTGTGAGCGGAAGCGGAAAAACTACTTTAATGAAACTGCTTCTTAAGTTTTATGAGCCTGAAAAAGGCGAAATCAATATTGGCAGCTCACAGTTGAAAAACATTTCGCAGAAAGCCTGGCGATCCAATATTGGAGCTGTAATGCAGGAAGGTTATATTTTTAGTGATACAATAGCTAATAATATCGCTTTTGGAGTAGATAAAGTGGATAAAGAACGATTGGTTTATGCTGCAGATGTTGCCAATATTAAAGAATATATTAGCGAACTTCCTCTTGGTTACAATACTAAAATTGGAGCAGAAGGAACAGGAATGAGTACCGGACAAAAACAAAGACTTTTAATTGCGAGAGCGGTTTACAAAAATCCGGAAATATTATTTTTTGACGAAGCCACATCAGCTTTAGACGCTAATAATGAAAAAGAGATTATGCGGAAACTGGACATTTTCTTTAAAAACAAAACTGTAATTGTAATTGCGCATAGGTTAAGTACTGTTATGAATGCAGATCAGATTGTGGTTTTACAAAAAGGGAAAATTATCGAAATAGGCTCGCATTCCTCATTGGTGGAACAGAAAGGAAATTATTTTGAATTGGTTAAAAATCAATTGCAGTTAGGAAATTAATCATGGAAGAAGATAATAGTACATTCGAATTAAGAAGTGAGGAAGTTCAGGACATTCTCACCAAAGTGCCGCACTGGATGATCCGCTGGGGAACGGTTTTGATTTTCGTAATCATACTGATGCTCTTTTTTGTTTCCTGGTTTATAAAATACCCGGATGTTGTCAATACCGAAATTGTGATTACAACTAATATTCCGCCAGAGAAAATTGTTGCTAAATCATCTGGACGTATTGAAGCTATTTTAGTTAAAAATAAATCGATTGTATCTAAAAACAGTACACTCGCAATTATAGAAAATACGGCAAATTACAACGATGTTTTTCTTTTGAAAAGTATCGTTGATAATTATAATATTAATGACCCAAAAGCAGAATTTCCGTTTTCAAAATTAAAAAATACACAGCTGGGAGAAATAGAAAGTGCCTATGCTGTTTTTCAAAAAGATTATCAGGCACAGGAATTAAATCATGACCTGCAGCCTTTTGCAATTGAAAACAGAGCGCAGATCTCTGAAAAAATCCAAATAAAAGAAAGATTAGAAATTTTGCAGCAGCAAAAAACACTTAACGAAAGTGAACTCCAGCTTCAAAAGAATGAAGTGGCCCGTTTTGAAATATTATTCAATAAAGGCATCATTTCGGCTCAGGAAATGGAAGTTAAAAAACTAAGTTTTCTTCAAGCACAAAAGAGTTATAGAGGCTTATTATCCTCGATTTCTCAATTGAGGTCTTCTCTTATAGATAATACAAAATCAAGTCAGAGTTCGCAGGCAAACAGTACTAAAGAAGAGGTTAATCTGGGGAGAAACATGGCGCAGTCGTTTTATCAGCTAAAAAAAGTGATAAAAGACTGGGAACTGGCTTATGCCTTAAAATCTTCCATTAGCGGGAAGGTTACTTTTTTACAGGTTTGGACAGAAAACCAAACCATAAATTTGGGTGATAATGTCTTTTCTATTATTCCCGATGCTAAAAATGGTTTTATAGGAAAAGTAAAAGCTCCGGCTTTAAACTCAGGAAAAATAAAAACAGGGCAGAGAGTCAATATTCGTCTGGCTAATTTTCCAGACAGGGAATTTGGGGTTTTAAAAGGAAGAATTCAGAATATTTCTTTAGTACCGGACAAAGATGGAAATCTACTGATAGATGTTGCTCTGCCAGATGGATTAAAAACTTCTTATAACAAACAAATTCTGTTTCAGCAGGAAATGAAGGGAAGTGCCGAAATCGTAACCGAAGATTTACGCTTAATAGAAAGAATCTTGTATCAGTTTAAAAGTATTTTTGAACAAGTTTAGAATTTCAAATAAAAATCCTTCGTCAACTCAATATATTCTGGTGTATAAACATGTCTGTCAATTTCGATTGTTAATTCGTCGATTTCGATTTTAGCAGTTTCATTTCGGCTAAAAGCCAATAAAGTACGCTTAATAGGAGAAGTTGGAGTTCCTTTTACACGTGTAATTTTTATGGGATATAATTCAGCTTCTTTTGCTAAAGCGATAAATTTCTCTTCTTCTTTGTAAGGAAGAATTATAGCTAAAATTCCGTTTTCAGATAAAAGCAAATCAGCAGCTTCGACGATTTCTTCAAAAGGCATTGCATCCTGAAAACGCGCTAAATCTCGCTGTTCGTTTTCTGTTTTATAATCTTCCGCATAAAAAGGCGGATTTGAAACGATCAAATCATATTCATCTTCCGGTTCTTCAATGAATTCATCTAATCCCGCATGAAAACAAAATAAACGATCTCCCCAAGGTGAACTTTCAAAATTTTCTACAGCTTGTTCATAAGCATCTTCATCAATTTCAAGCGCATCAATTTGTTCAGCATCAGTTCGCTGTGCAAGCATTAAAGCAATAATGCCAGTTCCTGCGCCAATATCTAAAACACTAAAAGGATTATGGTGAACGGGAGTCCAAGCACCAAGTAAAACGCCGTCAGTGCCTACTTTCATTGCAGTTTTGTCTTGTTTTACAGAAAATTGCTTGAATGAAAACATTGCAGTATATAATTGAAATTAAGATTTATTCAGATAGAAAACTGAATACTAAAAACTGTAAACTGAATACTTTTTTAAAGGTACATCTCAACCAATCCTTCAGGAAGGTTCATGATAACCTTTTTATTTTCTCGGTCAATCTTAACCAGGAAATGGTCGATCATTGGAACTAAGATTTCTACTTCACCATTTAAAACTTCGAAAAGCGGCTGTGCAGAAGAATCATTAATTGAAGTAATTTTCCCGAAAACACCTAAACGCTGGTCTTCGATTTCGAAGCCAATAACTTCGTGGAAATAAAATTTGTTGCCGGAAAGTTTTGGCAGCATTGATAAAGGAAGATAAATAGCATTGCCAACAAGTGCATCAGCTTCTTCCTCATTATTTACATCTTCAAAACGAACCCTAAGAAAGTCGTTTTTATGTAAAGAACTTGTTTCAATAAAAAAAGGAACCAAGTGTTTGTTGTGTTCAACAAACACTGATTCCAGATTTTCGTATAACTCAGGTTCGTCTGTGTCTAAATAGATCAGAACTTCACCTTTGAAACTAAATTTTTTAGCGATTTTACCTAAATAAAAACATTCTTCTTTACGCATTATCGCCAAGTAAAATTATGCTTCAGTTGTTTCGTTATTCTCTTCAGCAGCCGGAGCTTCTTCAGTAGCAGTTTCAGCTTCTACTTCAGTAACTTCTTCTTCAACTGCAGGAGTTGCAGCAGCGATAGCATCAGCTTCAGCCTGAGCTGCAGCAGCTAAACGTTTAGCGTTAACTTCTTTTTCTGCTTTTAAAGCTTTTGCTTTAGCATCAGCTTGCGCTTTTGATAAACCGTCTTTTTTAGCATCAACTTTTCCAGATTTTGCCTCTAACCAGGCAGCTAATTTAGCATCAGCTTGTTCTTGAGTTAAAGCTCCTTTACGGATACCTCCATCTAGGTGGTGTTTCAATAAAGCACCTTTGTAAGAAAGGATTGCTCTTGCAGTATCAGTTGGTTGTGCACCATTGTGTAACCATTTAACTGCGCTGTCAAGGTTTAACTCAACAGTTGCTGGGTTTGTGTTTGGATTGTAAGTACCGATTTTCTCTAAGTATTTACCATCTCTTTTTGAGCGTGCATCTGCAGCTACAACCCAGTAAAAAGGTTTTCCTTTTTTACCGTGTCTTTGTAATCTAATTTTTACTGACATAATCTTATGATTAAATTTTGAGGTACTCGACCTCTGTTAATTAAGGGCGCAAAGATATAATTTTTTTATCAATTATCCGTTTCAAAAAGTATTAAATATATTTAAGACAGATTTTTAGCTTTTTTTTGACTTTAAAATTTAAATATTTACCTCATAATGCGATACTTTTGCATTAAATTCATCTTAATATATGAAAAAATATTTTTACTTCTTATCTTTTTTAGTTCTGCTTACATCTTGTACAGAAGATATAAAATTCAATAATCCTGCTTTTCAAACGCTGAAAAATAATGTTTTCTGGAGAGCTCAAACTTATAAAGCTTATTTTGGTGCAAACGGGACTGTTGTTATTGAAGGATCTTTAGGATATGAAAATGTTATTTTGCAAACGGCTTCTTCTGCAGAACAAACTTTTATTTTAGGAGTTAATGAAACTTCGAAAGCATCTTACGAAAATACGCTGCCGGCTGAATTGTCTTCATTTTCTACAGGAACAAATATTGGTAACGGACAAATTGTTATTACAGAGTACGATACGGATAACAATACTATTTCGGGAACATTTAAATTTACGGGAATAAATGAAGATGAAAGCGATACCGAGAATCCGAAAATTAACTTCACAGAAGGTGTTTTTTATAAAGTTCCAATTGAAGCAGCTGGTCTTTTTCAAGATGATGTTGTAGAAAATTAGTAGATACGATGTTTTTACGAGCTGATTTTCAAAATCAAAATAAAAACATAAATAAACTAATATATAGTAGATTACAGAAAAATAAGACTACATTTGCTACATTATTATAAATAAGTACATATGAACATTTTTGTTGGAAGCCTTCCATTCAGTATTGAGGAAGCAGATTTAAGAGAGTCTTTCGAGGCTTACGGAGCAGTAGATTCAGTTAAAATTATCACTGATAAATTTACTGGAAGAAGCAAAGGTTTTGGTTTTGTTGAGATGCCAAACGATGCTGAAGCTCAAAAAGCAATTGATGAATTGAACGGAGCTACTGTTCAAGGTCGTTCGATTGTAGTTAATAAATCTGAACCAAAACCTGAAGGTGAAAGAAGAAGCTTCAACAATAACAGCCGTGGTGGAGATTCACGCGGAGGTTATGGTGGAGGAAACAGCCGTGGTGGAAATGACCGTGGTGGTAACAGAGGAGGATATTAATATTTTTTTCTAAATATATAAAAGGGATCAACGAAAGTTGATCCCTTTTTTTGTGATATTTTTTCTGTAGAGGCGCACAGCAGTGCGACTAAGATACCGAGAAGACGCACTGCTGTGCGTCTCTACGATTAACATTATTACAAATTAGCAACTAACCAGTCACCAACTTCGCTTGTTTTGTGAGCTTTTGATCCTTTTGAAGCTAAATCTTCGGTAACAACTCCTTGTTCTAAAGATTTGTTTACAACAGCGCGAATAGCTTCAGCTTCATCTTTTAATCCGAAAGCATCTTCAAACATCATGGCTGCAGATAAAATAGTAGCTAATGGATTAGCAATATTTAATCCGGTTGCCTGTGGGTAAGATCCATGGATTGGTTCGTATAATGAAGTATGTTCTCCAACAGAAGCAGACGGCATTAATCCCATTGAACCTGAAATTACAGAAGCTTCGTCAGTTAAAATATCTCCAAATAAATTCTCAGTAATTAATACATCATAAGAATTTGGCCATTGAACCAAACGCATTGCAACAGCATCAACAAATTCATAAGAAACCGTAACTTCAGGATAATCTTTTTCCATTGCCTGAACAGTTTCTCTCCATAAACGTGAAGTTTCCAAAACGTTAGCTTTATCAACACAGCATAATTTTTTGCTGCGCGTCATTGCTAATTCAAAACCTTTTTTAGCTAGACGTTGTACTTCAGCTCTTGTGTAAACACAGTTGTCAAAAGCAGTATCTCCGTTATCTTTTCTTCCTTTTTCTCCAAAGTAAATTCCGCCAGTTAATTCTCTTAAGAAAACTAAATCAGTTCCTTCAATTCTTTCTCTTTTTAAAGGTGAATTATCAATTAAAGAAGGGAAAGTAAATGTTGGACGAACGTTAGCGAACAATCCTAATTTTTTACGCATCAACAATAAACCTTGTTCAGGACGAACCGGTGCACTTGGATCGTTATCATATTTTGGGTGACCAATTGCTCCAAATAAAACGGCATCAGCTTTCATGCAAACTTCGTGTGTTTCGTCTGGATAAGGAACTCCAACTGCGTCAATTGCGCAAGCTCCGGTCAAAGCAGGAGTCCAGGTTATTTCGTGATTGAATTTTTTTGCAATAGCATCAGATACTTTTACAGCTTCATTTATTACCTCAGGACCAATTCCGTCTCCTGCTAAAAGGGCTATGTTAAATTTCATTTTTTAAGTATTTATTATTTTTTAAGGTTCATAGTGGCAAAGGTTCAAAGGTTCAAAGGTTTGAGAACAGGATTAAAAACCTCTGTTTCTTTGCGCCTTTGAACCTTTGTACCTCTTAATCGGCAATCACGTTAAGCATTTTTTGTGTTGCGATAATCGCGGCAACAGTCTGGTCTGAATCTAATCCGCGAGTTTTAAATTCTTTTCCGTTGTTTACCCAGGTAATAATAGTTTCGCACAAGGCATCAGAACTACTTCCCGGCGGGATTCTTACTGCGTAATCAATTAATTTAGGAAGCGTAAGTTTTTTACTTTTATAAATCTTTGATAAAGCGTTCATAAAGGCATCAAACTGACCATCGCCCTGCGCATTTTCTTCGATGATTTCACTGCCAAATTTTAAGCATAAGGTTGTTGACGGACGCATTCCTTTTGAGTGGACTAATATATAGGACTCGATTTTTATTTTTTCTTCGTAAGTATGACTGTCCAAAACATCTGAAATAATGTATGGAAGATCTTCCTTCGTAACAGTTTCTTTTTTATCGCCTAATTCGATGATTCTTTGTGTAACCAATTTCAAATCTTCCTGATTTAATTTTAAACCTAATTCCTGAAGATTTTTTTCAATATTAGCTTTTCCAGAAGTTTTTCCTAAAGCGTATTTTCTTTTTCTTCCAAAACGTTCCGGAAGCAAATCATTAAAATATAAGTTGTTTTTGTTGTCACCGTCGGCGTGGATTCCAGCAGTTTGTGTAAAAACATTATCGCCCACAATTGGTTTGTTGGCAGGAATTCTGTATCCGGTAAACGTTTCAACTAATTTGCTTACCGTATATAAAGAAGTTTCTTTAATGTTGATGCTTACTTCTGGCAGATAATCGTTTATAACAGCAACCGTACTTTCAAGCGGTGCATTTCCGGCACGTTCTCCCATTCCGTTTACCGTAACGTGAAGTCCGTTTATACCAGCTTTTATGGCTTCCATAACGTTAGCAACACTTAAATCGTAATCGTTATGAGCGTGAAAATCAAAATGAATATTTGGATATTTTGCCCTTATTTTAGAAATGAATTCAAAAGCCAAAGACGGAATTAAAACTCCTAAAGTATCTGGAAGTAAAATTCTTTTTACGGGTTGTGTAGATAAGAAATCCAGGAATTGAAATACATATTCAGGAGAATTTCGCATTCCGTTGCTCCAGTCTTCTAAATAAACATTCGTTTCAATATTGTTTTCTTTTGCTAAAGCAATGATTTGAGCAATTTCAGAAAAATGCTGTTCTGGTGTTTTTTTTAACTGATGCGTTAAGTGATTCATTGAGCCTTTAGTCAATAAATTCTGCACTTTTGCACCGGCTTTTTTCATCCAGTCAATCGAAACTCCGCCGTCAACAAACGAAAGGACTTCGATTCGATTAATATAACCGCGTTCTTCTGCCCATGAAGTAATGCCTTTTACGGCTTGAAATTCTCCTTCGCTTACACGCGCTGAAGCAATTTCGATTCTATCAATATTTAATTCTTCCAGCAATAATTGTGCAATGGTCAGTTTTTCTGCAGCAGAAAATGAAACTCCTGAGGTTTGTTCACCATCACGAAGCGTCGTATCCATTATTTCAATTTTTCTTTTTTCCATATTGATATTGTAATTTCTAACGTTGGATTTTTATTGATATCCATGTTTAATTTTGACGCTGATTTTACGGATTCGCTTTGCGAAGACGCTGATAAAAACGGATTTTTAGTATTAAGTAAAATAAAAATCCGCTTTAACCTGCGTTTTTGCGATAGCAAATCTGTTTTATCCGCGTTCTATTTTTTCTCATTTAATTTAGAAAGACCCGACTGGTTTTTGAAACCTGTCGGGTCTAATATCCTGAATGAGATTTCTATTAGTAAGGAAGTTTATCGGCGAAAGCCACAATCTCTTCTTTAATATTTTGTAAATAATCAATGTCGTCAAAACCATTAATCATATTGTTCTTTTTGTATCCGTTGATAGCAAAAGATTCTTGCTGACCAGTTGACAATAAAGTAATAGTTTGGTTTGGAAGATTGATTTCTAATTCTGTTTTAGGATCAGCTTCAATCGCTTTGAAAATAGTTTCAGCAAATTCCGGGCTGATTTGTACTGGTAAAACTCCAATATTCAAACAGTTTCCTTTAAAGATATCAGCAAAGAAACTAGAAACTACCGCTCTAAAACCGTAATCGTAAACTGCCCAAGCAGCGTGCTCTCTTGAAGATCCAGAACCGAAGTTTTTTCCTCCAACCAAGATTTTTCCAGAGTAAGTAGAATCGTTTAAAACGAAATCAGCTTTTGGAGTGTCATCTCCATTATATCTCCAGTCTCTAAAGAGGTTATCTCCAAAACCTTCACGTTTTGTAGCTTTTAAGAAACGAGCCGGAATAATTTGATCTGTATCAACGTTTTCAATTGGCAGTGGCACTGCACTGCTGGTAAGTATAGTAAATTTATCGTATGCCATTTTTTTGGAATTTTAGATTTTAGATTTAGATTTTAGATTTTCTTTTGAAAACTTAAACTCGGAACCTAAAAATGTTTTGTATTAAATAATGTTAATCAATTTTATTTGAAGAAATTTAGATGAAGATTTCACAAAGTGAGAAATCTAAAATCTAAACTCTGCAATCTAAAATAATTCACGCGGGTCTGTTAGTTTTCCTGTAACAGCGGCGGCAGCAGCCATAATTGGACTTGCTAATAAAGTTCTTGAACCAGGACCTTGACGACCTTCAAAGTTTCTGTTTGAAGTACTTACCGCATATTTTCCTGCAGGAACTTTATCGTCGTTCATTGCTAAACAAGCAGAACAACCCGGCTGACGTAATACGAAACCAGCTTCAGTCAAAATATCTAAAATACCTTCTTCTTTAATCTGAGCTTCAACAACGTGAGAACCCGGAACTAACCAAGCGGTAACATTATCTGCTTTTTTTCTTCCTTTTACAATTTCAGCGAAAGCTCTAAAATCTTCAATACGTCCGTTTGTACAACTTCCTAAGAAAACATAATCAATTTGTTTTCCAATCATTACGTCGTCTTCGTGGAAGCCCATGTAAGCCAAAGATTTTTTGTAAGTTTCCTCACCACCTTCAACTTCTTTTGCACTTGGGATATGTTTTGTGATACCAATTCCCATTCCAGGGTTAGTACCATAAGTAATCATTGGTTCGATATCTTCAGCTTTGATGTTTAATTCAGCATCAAAAACAGCATCTGCATCCGTTTTTAGAGTTTTCCAGTATTCAACAGCTTTTGTCCAGGCTTCACCTTTTGGAGCGTATAATCTTCCTTCAAGGAAATCGAAAGTAGTTTGGTCAGGAGCGATCATTCCTCCACGAGCACCCATTTCGATACTTAAATTACAAACTGTCATACGACCTTCCATAGTCATGTTTTCAAAAACATCACCAGCGTATTCAACAAAATAACCTGTGCCTCCAGAAGTAGTTAACTGAGCAATAATATAAAGCGCAACGTCTTTTGGACCAACACCTTTACTTAATTGACCGTTTACGTTAATACGCATTTTCTTTGGTTTAGGCTGCATGATACATTGAGTAGAAAGTACCATTTCAACCTCAGAAGTTCCGATACCAAAAGCAATTGCTCCAAAAGCACCGTGAGTAGACGTATGTGAATCACCACATACAATAGTAGCACCTGGCAAAGTAATTCCGTTTTCAGGACCAACCACGTGTACAATACCATTTTTTTGATGACCTAATCCCCAGTGTGAGATTCCGTATTCATTCGCATTGTCTTCAAGAGCCTGAAGCTGATTTGCTGATAAAGGATCCTGAACTGGTAAATGTTGGTTTATAGTTGGGGTATTGTGATCTGCAGTTGCAAAAGTACGTTGCGGGTATAAAACGTTAACGCCTCTTGATTTTAATCCTAAAAAAGCAACAGGACTCGTAACTTCATGAATGAAATGACGGTCAATAAAAAACACATCTGGTCCATCTTCAATTTTACGCACTACATGTGAATCCCATACTTTGTCAAATAATGTCTTACTCATTTTTTATTTTTTTTAATTGTAATTTCTATAACCACAGCAATTTCCTGTTCATTATAATAGCAAAACAAAAGTAAAAAAAGATACAAAAGCGTCAATTTCGATATTTCATTATATACGATACCCAAACTAAAATACAAATTGATAAACCGCTTTTGCAGCTTCAATTTTGGCAGAAAAATGATTTAGAAAATGACTTTGTTTTTCTTTTTGGACTTTAATTTTCTTTGATTGTTTTTTGTTTTAATAGTTTGCAAATTTATTTCAAAATCACTATAAAATATAAGAATTTAATTGAAAAAATCTAACAAAATGAATAAAAATAGTAATAATTGTTAGTTTTGATTTCTTTGCAAAAAGAATGCTTTGGTGGTTTTTGAAGGCTTTTAAAAGAGTTTTTAAGACGTTATTTAGATTCAATAAATCATCTAAATACTACGACATCCAAGAAGTGTATTTTTATGAAATTTTATGCTTTTTTAAGATAAAAAGGGCTTTTTTGAAGAGAATAATTTTAAAGACTAATTCAATGAGTTTTTAAACTCTAATGGAGTAAGATTGGTTTTCTTTTTAAACAGTTTACTAAACGACTGAGGATATTCAAAACCCAACTGATAGGCAATTTCTGCAACCGAAAGATTTGTCGTCATCAGGAAATCTTTTGATTTTTCTATTAGTTTCGAATGAATGTGCTGCTGGGCATTTTGTCCTGTTAAATTGCGAAGCATATCGCTTAAATAATGACTGGAAACATTTACTTGTGAAGCAAGAAAATCTACAGAAGGCAAACCTCTTTGTAAGGTTTCGGCATTATTGAAATAATCATTTAAAGTTTCTTCTACTTTAAGTAATAAATTATTGCTGATCGTTTTTCTGGTAATAAATTGGCGTTTGTAAAAACGATTGCTGTAATTCAGCAAAACATCAATATATGAAATGATAACATCCTGGCTCATTTCGTCAATAGCCGTATGAAGTTCATTGTCAATGCTATTTAATAAACCTATAATTGTTGTTTTTTCGCTGTCGGAAAGATGAAGCGCTTCATTAGTATCGTAGGAAAAGAAGCCATATTTTTTGATATTTTTCCCTAAAGGATAATTTCTAATAAAATCCGGATGAAAAAATAGGGTATAACCGTGATATTCGGTTCCTTCTTCATTATCTGTAAAAATCAATTGGTTAGGAGAAGTGAACATTAAACCGCCTTCGTTAAAATCATAATAACCCTGACCGTAACCCATTTTACCATTCGTAGAATATTTATAAAAATCGAGTAAAAAAGAGTTATTCGTTTCCGCTTTAACAGCCAGTATTTTATTGTCAACCAAACTGATCATAGGATGCAATGGTTTTGGCAGATCAAACAAAGTATGGAACTGCGATACAGAGGAAATTTTGGTTGGAGTATTGTTTTTCTTTTCCATAATATAAAGGTATAAAAAATGAAAATTAATACCGCACAGATTATCAAAACCTGAGCGGTATTAGAAATAAATTAGGCTCCCAAAAATTGTTTGCCAAATGAAGCGCGAAAAACTTCATCGCCTTGTTCTAATCTTTGTTGGTAAAGTGCTTTTGCATCTTCTCCCGCTACATATCTTAGTTTGGTTTTTCCGTCTGTAGCAGCTTCATAAACAACATCGGCAATATGTTCCGGAGTCGATGCCATTTCAAACATTACATCTACATTTTCAAACATTTTGTCTGCCATTGCCTGATATTCAGGTTTAACTCCAGTATCAAGTGAACCGTGTAAAAATTCTGTTTTAATGCCGCCTGGAGAAACTGTTTTAATATTGATTCCAAACTGATTCAGCTCATAAGCCATACTTTCGCTCCAGCCTTCTAACCCCCATTTTGTGGCGTGATAAACAGAACCTAAAGGAAAAGAAATCAATCCGCCAATAGAAGTTGTTGAGATAAATAATCCATTTCTTTTTTCTCTGAAATACGGAATAAAAGCATTCGTAACACGAATAGTTCCTAATAAATTAGTATTTAATTGTTTCGTGATTTGGTCATCATTAAAACTTTCCAAAGGACCAATTAATCCGTAACCAGCATTATTAAAAACGATATCAATATCGCTTAATGCAATTGCTTTTTGAACCGTGCTTTGTATTTGATCATAATTTGTAACGTCTAATGGTAAAAGGGTTACGTTTTCTAAACCAGTAAGTTCAGTTTCCTTTTCAGGAGTTCTCATTGTTGCAATTACATTCCAGCCTTTTGCTTGAAATAATTTTGCTGTTGCTTTTCCTAAACCTGATGATGCGCCTGTGATAAAAATTGTTTTCATGATTATTATTTTTTAATTGTTATAATTTGATGAAGCAAAGTTCAGCATGCATTAAAGCTTAAAAGTGTTCATTTTGGTCTAATGAGTATCCAAAATGAATAATCGGAGTTTTTTAAGAAAAAAAGAATCAAATTCGGTTCTTTTTATGTTTAGAAAACAAAGATGTTAATTATGCTTTTGTTGATAACTTCGTTTTTCATTCGCTTAAAAAAAAGCGTAAATTTGAACTTCTTCCATTTTTCATTTCGTATTTTGTTATGTTTCATATTGTCAGTATTTTGCAATATGAAAGACTTGGAATTTGGAACTTTAAAATTTGACTTTTTACAACTCTATGTATTTAATATTCGATACCGAAACAACCGGATTACCAAAACGCTGGGATGCCCCAATAACCGATTCTGATAACTGGCCTCGCTGTATACAGATTGCGTGGCAGCTTCATGACGAAATGGGACAGCTTATTGAGCATCAGGATTACTTGGTAAAACCAGAAGGATTTAATATTCCGTATGATGCCGAGCGTATTCACGGAATCTCAACTGAATTGGCTGAAGCCGATGGAATCTCGCTGGCCGAAGTTTTAGAGAAATTCAATATCGCTTTAAGCAAAACCAAATTTATTGTTGGACAGAATTTAGGTTTCGACGTTAATATTATGGGAGCCGAATTCCATAGAATGGGAGTGGAGTCTCAAATGAGTTCAATGCCTGTTTTGGATACTTGTACCGAAGTTACGGCTTCGTTATTGCAGCTTCCCGGAGGTCGTGGAGGAAAATTCAAACTTCCAACTTTGACCGAATTACACAGCTATCTTTTCGACCAGCCTTTTGCGGAAGCGCACAACGCAACTGCCGACGTTGAGGCAACTACGCGTTGTTTCCTGGAATTGGTTAGAAGAGAAGTTTTTACAAAAGAAGAATTAGACGTTCCGCAGGGTTATTTCAAAGACTTTCAGGAAAGAAATTCGGAGCCGTTTAAGCTTATTGGTTTAAAACACATCAACTTAAAAGCAGCTTCTGATAAAATCAGAGAACAGCTTAAAGCATTACAAGTTGACGATAGCCAAACTACCGTTTCAGAATCTGATAAAGCAGATTTTAAAGCGGCAAAATTTGCACATTTACACAATCATACGCAGTTTTCGGTTTTACAATCTACTATTGGAATTGGAAATATTGTGGCGGCTGCAGCCAAAAACGGAATGCCGGCCGTTGCCATGACTGATACCGGAAACATGATGGGAGCTTTTCACTTTGTGAGCGCCGTTATGAACCACAACAAAGCAGCATCAGGAAAAAACAAAGCTTTGGTTGAAGCCGGAGAAGAACCGACAGAAACAGAAGTAAAACCAATTGTAGGCTGTGAATTTAATATTTGTGAAAACCATTTAGACAAAAGCAAAAAAGACAACGGTTATCAGGTTGTTTTATTGGCTAAGAACAAAGCCGGTTATCACAATTTGGCTAAAATGGCTTCGATTGCTTATACCGAAGGATTTTATTATGTTCCGAGAATTGACAAAAATATAGTCGAAAAATACAAAGAAGATATTATGGTTTTGTCTGGGAATTTATACGGAGAAATTCCGAGTAAAATCCTGAACATTGGTGAAAACCAAGCCGAAGATGCTTTAATTTGGTGGAAAGAACAATTTGGCGAAGATTTCTATTTAGAAGTAATGCGCCACAATCAGGAAGATGAAAATCGTGTCAATAAAACCCTGATTGAATTTTCGCAAAAACACAACGTCAAATTAATTGCGACTAACAATACCTATTATTTAAATAAAGAAGATGCCAATGCGCACGATATTTTACTTTGTGTAAAAGATGGCGAAAAGCAGGCAACACCTATTGGACGTGGGCGTGGTTACCGTTACGGACTTCCAAATCAGGAATATTATTTTAAGTCAGAAGAGGAGATGAAAAAACTCTTTTCTGATCTGCCAGAAGCGATTATAAACATTCAGGAAGTTATTGATAAAGTTGAAGGATATTCGCTTTACCGAGATGTATTGCTTCCGAAGTTTGATATTCCGGAAGAATTTATAGTTCCTGAAGATGAAGCAGACGGAGGTGTTCGAGGTGAAAATAAATACCTGCGACACCTTACCATGGTTGGTGCCGCAAAACGATATGGAGAAATTACAGAATCGATTCAGGAACGTTTGGATTTTGAATTATTGACGATTTCAAATTCAGGATATCCGGGTTACTTTTTGATTGTACAGGATTTCATTGCCGAGGCTAGAAAAATGGACGTATCGGTTGGTCCCGGACGTGGATCTGCAGCGGGTTCTGCCGTTGCATATTGTCTCGGAATTACCAATATTGACCCCATTAAATACGATTTACTTTTTGAGCGTTTCCTAAATCCTGACCGTGTATCGATGCCCGATATTGATATCGACTTTGATGACGAGGGTCGTGGACGTGTAATGGATTATGTAATCAATAAATACGGTCAAAAACAGGTGGCGCAGATTATCACTTATGGTAAAATGGCGACGAAATCAGCTATTCGTGATACGGCTCGTGTATTGGATTTACCATTATTTGAAGCCGATAGAATTGCGAAACTGATTCCGGGAATGATGCCGTCAAAATGGAATTTGGCGCGTTTTATTTCAGAGAGTGAAGAGGAAGTTAAAAAAGCACTTCGTTCGGACGAATTTGATAATGTAAAAGAATTAATCGCCATTGCAAATGAAGGTGATTTGGCAGGAGAAACCATTCAGCAGGCAAAAATCCTTGAAGGATCGATGCGTAACACGGGAATTCACGCCTGCGGGGTAATCATTACACCATCGGATATTACGAATTACGTTCCCGTAACGACAGCAAAAGATTCTGATTTATATGTAACGCAGTTTGATAACTCGGTTGCAGAAAGTGCCGGATTGCTGAAAATGGACTTCTTGGGTCTGAAAACCCTTACGCTGATAAAAGATACTGTTAAACTGGTAAAATACAGAACAGGAATTGATCTGGATCCCGATACATTTCCTATCGATGATGAAGAAACGTATGCGCTTTTCCAAAGAGGTGAAACTGTTGGAATCTTCCAATACGAGTCGCCCGGAATGCAGAAATACATGAAAGATCTTAAACCAACGGTTTTTGGAGATTTAATTGCCATGAATGCACTTTATCGTCCGGGACCTTTGGAATATATTCCTTCTTTCGTTCGAAGAAAAAACGGTGACGAAGAAATCAAATACGATTTAGATGCCTGTGCCGAATATCTATCAGAAACCTACGGAATTACGGTTTACCAAGAGCAGGTAATGCTTTTGTCTCAGTCTTTGGCAGGATTTACAAAGGGTGAGGCCGACGTTTTGCGTAAAGCGATGGGTAAAAAACAAAAAGACGTACTGGATAAAATGAAGCCGAAGTTCGTTGAACAAGCAGCACAAAAAGGTCACGATGCCAAAATTCTGGAGAAAATCTGGAAAGACTGGGAAGCCTTTGCGAGTTACGCCTTCAACAAATCGCACTCGACTTGCTATGCGTGGATTGCCTATCAAACGGCTTATTTGAAAGCACATTATCCGGCCGAATATATGGCAGCGGTACTTTCGAATAATATGAACGATATCAAACAGGTTTCGTTTTTTATGGAAGAATGTAAACGTATGGGATTACAGGTTTTAGGTCCAGATGTAAACGAATCTTACTATAAATTTACGGTAAACGATAATTATGCCGTTCGTTTTGGAATGGGCGCTATTAAAGGTGTTGGTTCCGGAGCTGTTGAAACTATTGTTGAAAACAGAAAAGATGGAAGGTATAAGTCAATTTTTGATTTGGCGAAACGAATCGATTTGCGTGCAGCCAATAAAAAAGCAATTGAAAACTTAGCACTTGCCGGAGGTTTTGATTCATTTGAAGGAACAACAAGAGCACAATATTTCCATGATGATGGCGATGGAATTACGTTCTACGAAAAAGCGATGCGTTACGGATCGAAATTTCAGGAAAATGAAAACTCATCGCAGGTAAGTTTATTTGGAGAAACCAGCGAAGTACAAATTGCAGAACCTGTTGTACCGCCATGTGAAGACTGGAGTACAATGGAAAAACTGGCAAAAGAAAAAGAGGTTGTAGGGATTTATATTTCCGGACATCCGCTTGATGATTTCAGGTTTGAGATGAAATACTTCTGCAACGCCCGATTAGAAGCGTTGAAAAGTATGAATGAATATGTAGGTAAAAATTTAAACTTTGCCGGAATCATTAATAACGTACAGCATCGTGTAGCCAAAAACGGAAAAGGCTGGGCCGTATTTAACTTGGAAGGATATGACGAAAGTTTTGAGTTTAAGATTTTTGGTGAAGAATACTTAAAATTCCGCCATTTCCTGATTCAGAATAATTTTGCTTATTTAAAAATATTGATCAAAGATGGCTGGGTAAACCATGATACAGGTAAAAAATCAGAACCCAGAATGCAGTTTGTTGAGGTACGACAGCTTCAGGATATTTTAGAAGCATTTGCCAAAAAGCTGATTCTATTATTAAATATCAAAGATCTTCAGCCTGAGTTTATTCATAAATTAAGTAATTTATTTAATGAAAATAAAGGCGATAATACCGTGAGTTTTGATATCATGGAAATCGAAAATGTTAAGCGTTTAGTTGAGGTCGAAACTACAAGTGAGTTTGAAGACAGTGAAGATGCTGTTTTTGAAGATGAAAATGATGACAATGAAGCGGTTGCCGGAGAAGCTAAAATGCAGGAAGTAAAAGAAGTCGAAGAAGTGAAAGTTGTAACCAAATTAACGATGCCAAGCAGAAGGTTAAAAATTAGGATTTCAGCCGAACTTCTTCAGGAATTAGAGAAAATGCAGATAAATTTTAAGCTGAACTAAATTTTAACAGTTAAAATTTAATAGAATCTAAAATTTTAGTGTTAAAATTATGCATGCATAATACTTTTTTAGTAATATTGCCCGAAATTACAACGATTTCGTTCCAAGTCTAACAATGCAAATTATAAGAATATGTTAAAAAATTCTAAGTTTGTATAAATTAATTAAATCAGAATTATGAAAAAGAACCTATTTTTATTAGGATTATTAGTTTGCTCTATGGCTACTATGGCGCAGACAGAAAAAGCGGACAAACCAGAAAGCTGGTACTTTAAATTGGGTGGGTCATATTTCAACCAAACTGCTTCAACTGAGTTTCCAGAAGTAGGAGGCCAGGCACCAAACAGAGATGTTTATTCAGGAACATTAGCAAATAATAAATTAGTATCAAGAGAAAGTATTACAGGTTCTTTTGGACAAGGCTTTAGAAGTGGAATTACTGCAGGATATCGTTTTTCTACACGTTTAGGAGTTGAGTTAGGAGCTAACTACTACATTAGTAATAGCAAAACAATGGCTCAAACTACTGATAGACTTTATTCATACACACCAGCTAACAATGTTGCAACTTACATTAGTTTTGAGGCTAACGGACAAATCAAAGCTTTTGATATCGCTCCGGCAATTGTAATGTTTTTAGGTGAAGCTCATGGTTTTGAACCATATACTAAAGTTGGGGTTATTGTTCCAATTCATGGTACATTAGATATTAAAACGGATAGAGAACTTACATCTTATGTAGGGAATAATGTCGTAAGTACAACAAATATTTATTCTAAAGATGTAGTAAAACCAAATCCGACTCTTGGATTTATGGCGACTTTAGGAACATCTTATAAATTAGGAAAACACATTTCTGCTTTTGCAGAATTAGAATACCGTAACTTTACTGTTCATGGTAAAACTAAAGAAACTACAGAATATACAGTAAACGGACAGGATGCTTTAGCAACTAGAAATACATCACAGAGATATACTGTATATCACGATAGATTAGATGTAAATTCTAATAACCCTTTATTTAATCCAAACACTGCTACAACTGATACAGCTGATACAACAAGACCAAATGACAAAATGGACGAATTGAGTTCTTATGTTGGAATTTCTGGTTTAGGATTAACTGTAGGTTTAAAATACAGCCTATAATTTTTTATAGACGTTTTATAGTTTTTTGAAGAAAAGGATATTCGAAAGAATATCCTTTTTGTTTTTTGTCATTCCGACTGAAAGAGGAAATGACAAGATTTATTCAATTGCCTCCAGCTTTAGCTGGAGGTTGATAGGATTGATGAATTTAAAAAGGCTTTAGCCAAACAAACGTTTTTAGCTAAAGCCTTTAATATGTTTTAATTTTTATCCTCCAGCTAAAGCTGGAGGCAATTGAATATATGAGATTAAAATTATTTCGAATTCCTAAACTCCTTCAAAACTTCATCAATAACCCAGGTCGTTCTCGCTCCTGAAATTCCTTTAGAAGGAGAAGCCCCTTCTTTACCTAAAAGTTCAGCCATAACAGTTTCTATAAATGGCTGCTGAATATGAAGCGGATTTTCTATTGTAATACTTTCTTTTTTGCCATTTGCATATTGAATATGAATTGGATCATTTCCGAAAGTTGAAAACGAGATTTTACCTTTATCGCCCACAATTTCAGTATTGTCATAACGCTCAAAACTGGCGAAATTCCACAAACCAGATCCGTGAATTCCGTTTTCAAATAAAAACGACATCGAAACCGAATCTTCTGCCGGATAAGCTTGCAATTGAGAAGTCGCATGTCCGCGAACCGATTTTATCGGACCTAAAACAAAATCCAGAAAATCTAAAGTATGACAGGCCAGATCAACAAAAATTCCGCCACCTGAAATATGCGGTAAAACTGTCCACGGAAGATTGATTTCGTCGTCGTAACGAGCTTCAAAAGGATGATATAAAACAGTATTTACATGACGTATGTTTCCTAATTTTCCTTTGTCGATTATTTCTTTTATTTTTAAAAAGCGTGGTAAACCTCTTCTGTAATAAGCAACAAATAAAGGAATATTATGTTCTTTACAGGCGCTGATCATTTCATTACATTCTTCAAAAGTCAAAGCCATTGGTTTTTCAACATAAACAGGCTTTCCGGCTTTGGCACACAAAATCGTATATTCTTTATGAGAAGATGGCGGCGTAGCAATATAAACCGCATCAACTTCAGGATCGTTTATTAAATCGACTGCATTCGAATACCATTTCGGAACGTTATGGCGTTTGGCGTAGTCTTCGGCAAGCTTTGCATCTCTTCGCATCACAGCAACCAAAGCAGAATTCGGAGCCCTTTGAAAAGCTGGTCCGCTTTTTACTTCCGTTACATTCCCGCAGCCTATAATTCCCCATTTTATAATTTTCATCGTTTGGTTTTTTAGTTATTCAAATTTAAAAAAGGTTTGCCACGAATTGCACTAATTTCCACGAATTAATTTTTTTAGTTTTTGCCACAGATTAAATAGATTTTCACAGATTAATAATAAAAGCATATATAATAATCATTTTAATTCTTTTAATCTGTGGCAAAAAATAGCCACGAATTCACGAATTATTTTTTCCCGCAGATTTAGCAGATTCCACAGATTTATTTTACACATAGAATCAGCTTAATCTGCAAAATCTGCGTGAAACAAATTAATAAAGCCACAGATTAAAAAGATCCACACAGATTTTAAAAATCCATCTAATCCTTTTAATCTGTGGCAAAAAAACACTCTGCAAATTCCAATCAATTAAATTCGTGCTAATTCGTGTAATTCGTGGCAAAAAAAACAGTCACAAATTCACAAAAATAATTCGTGAATTTGTGGCTATAAAATTTTAACTTAAAGTCTTACTTCTTAGGCAAAGCTTTAAAACCCATATTATAAAGTGTGAAAGCCTGGATGTCTACATTTTCCTGAATTGTAGCCGCAACAGATTTCCCTGCGCCGTGACCCGCTTTTACATCAATTCTAATTAAAACTGGATTTTCTCCCGCTTGTTTATCCTGTAATTCAGCAGCAAATTTAAAACTGTGCGCCGGAACAACACGATCATCATGATCTCCGGTTGTAACCATTGTTGCCGGATATTTAGTGCCGCTTTTAACGTTTTGAACAGGTGAATATCCTTTTAAGTATTCAAACATTTCTTTGTTATCCTGAGCCGTTCCATAATCATACGCCCAACCCGCACCAGCAGTAAAAGTGTGATAACGAAGCATGTCCATAACACCAACCGCAGGCAAAGCTACTTTCATCAAATCAGGACGCTGAGTCATTGTTGCACCCACTAATAAACCTCCGTTAGATCCTCCGCGAATCGCTAAATAATCAGATGAAGTATATTTTTGAGCAATTAGGTATTCTGCAGCAGCAATAAAATCATCAAACACATTTTGTTTTTGAAGTTTTGTTCCCGCATCATGCCATTTTTTTCCGTATTCACCGCCGCCTCTTAAATTGGCAACCGCATAAACACCTCCGTTTTCCAACCAAACCGCATTCGAAATACTAAATGCAGGAGTCAAACTAATATTAAACCCGCCATAACCATAAAGAATCGTTCGGTTTTTACCGTCTAATTTTGTTCCTTTTTTATACGTAATAATCATAGGAACTTTTGTGCCGTCTTTTGAAGTGTAGAAAACTTGTTTAGATTCATAATCTTCACTTTTAAAATCAACTTTTGGTTTTTGATACACTTCTGATTTACCAGATTTTGGTTCAAAAGAAAAAATAGTTCCCGGAGTTGTATAGTTTGTAAAACTGTAATATAAAATCTTTTCTTCTTTTTTTGCACCAAATCCTCCAGCAGTTCCAACAGCAGGAAGTTTAATTTCGCGAACTAGTTTTCCGCTGTAATCATATTGTAAAACCAATGAAACAGCATCTTTTGTATAATTAGCAAAGAAATAACCGCCGCCTGTAGATGGAGATAAAACATTCTCTGTTTCTTTAATAAAATCTTTCCAGTTTTCCTGTTTCGGATTGCTGAAATCTACCGAAACTACACGTCCGTTCGGAGCATTATAATCCGTTTGTATAAATAATTTACTTCCTTCATTTTCGATAATATTATTATCACTGTTGAAGTTGTCTACAATGGTAATAATTGGACTGTCTGGTGTTTTTAAATCTTTAATATAAAGTTCATTTCCGTAAGTCGAATTTGCAGCCGTAATCACTAAATAATGATTGTCTTCGGTCACATAGCCGCCAACATATCTTCTTTTTTGGTCTGCACCAAAAATTACTTTATCTTCTTTTTGAGAAGTTCCTAACTTATGAAAGTACAATTTGTGCTGATCTGTTTTTGCAGAAAGTTCACTTCCTTTTGGTTTATCATAACTAGAATAATAAAAACCTTCATTTCCAAGCCATGAAATACCGCTGAATTTTACATCAACAAGAGTATCTTCCAGAACTTTTTTAGATAAAGCATCAATAATAATCACTTTTCTCCAGTCGCTTCCGCCTTCAGAAATGGAATATGCCGCTTTATTTCCATCTTTAGAAAAATCTAATCCGCCAAGCGAAGTAGTTCCGTCTTTTGAGAAAGTATTTGGATCCAGAAAAATCTCTTCTTTTCCGTTTAGATCTTTTCTGTAAATAACAGATTGATTTTGAAGCCCATTATTTTTAGAATAATAAGTAAACTTTCCTTCTTTTGATGGAGCACCTATTTTTTCATAATTCCAAAGTTTTTCCATTCGTTTTTTAAGTTCTTCGCGAAACGGAATCTTATCTAAATATCCATAAGTTACTTCGTTTTCAGCTTTTACCCAAGCTCCAGTTTCGGCAGATTTATCATCTTCAAGCCAACGATACGGATCGCTTACTTTCGTATCAAAATATACGTCGACAGTTTCTCCTTTTTTAGTTTCCGGGTATTGAATCTTATTTTGTCCAAATGAAATTCCTGCAGTTGTAATTGCCATTATAAGAAAGGTTTTTTTCATAGTTTTTGATTAACAGTTGTAACAAAAATAGCACTTTTTGTTGTGAAAATAATTTAAACCATATAAGTTATATAAGTAATTTAAGGCGTACTTAATTTTTAGCAGTATGACCTATTTGAAGAATAAAGAATTATACCATATAAGTTATATGAGCTCATTTAATTTAAGACTTAGCTTTTATTTACTTATATAACTTATATGGTTTAAAAAAAATGTTACAGATTGAAATTAACGCCCAGAACAATGTTTCTACCAATATTTGGGATTCCGTCTGTTTTTAATCTTGAAAGGTGCGCAATGTATTTTTTGTCGAATAAATTGTTTCCGTTCAGGTTGATGTCAAAAGCAGTTTTTCCTAGTTTTACCGTTCCTCCAAAACCTAAATTAACCAAAGTATACCCTTTAGAAGCCGTTTCAAAACCGCTCACATTATCCTGGCTGAAAGTTGAAGATACGTTTAATGAAGCAAAACCTTCACTTAACCAGTTTTTGATATTAAATTCAGTTCTAAGCGTATTATTCCAGTTGTTTGCAGGAATTAACGGTAAGTAATCATTATTATCTTTTTTCCCCGTTACAGTTTCAAAACTAGTTTCAAAATGCAACCAGTCTAAAGGATGCGGGTGAAAGTGTAAACCAACTTCACCTCCGTACAATTGTGCATTATCCTGAACATAAGCAAAAACATCATTATCATCACGCGTTTCTCCAGTTGGCGAAGTGTAGATATAATTATTTACATGATTGTAAAATCCGTTTACAAAAAACTCAAAATGCGTGTTTTTGTATTCTAAGTTCAAATCAGTCTGAACATTTTGTTCTGTTTTCAAATCAGCATTTCCAATTTCATAACGATTTGTTCCTTCGTGAACCCCGTTTGAAGTTAACTCCGCTAAGTTTGGCGCTCTAAATCCGGTTGCAACATTTAAACGAAGTGTAAGCGGTTCAGCCAGTTTTGTTTTATATCCTAAAGAAGCATTAAAACTGTCAAAAGATTTGTCAAGAGGTAAAAAATAACCTTCTTCGCCTTCAATTCCGTGTGCATCAGAAGTAACGTTTCTGTTGTCAAAACGTAATCCGGCTTGTAAAACGCTGTTATCCCATTCGTAATTTGCAGTTCCAAAAACACCAAAATCATTAGTTGTCGCATCTGGAATTAAATATTCTTCACCCGAATTTTTATTCGTTTGATGCATTCCCTGAACACCTACAATCGTTTCAATTTTTCCGAATTTAGGAAAATGATATTTTAAATTGTAATTCAAAGTATTCAGTTTCATGTGAAGTGAAGCATTGTTGCTATCTTCAAACTCACTTCTGTCATTTGAAATATAACCTAAATCAACATCAAGTTTTGAGTTTTCAAAAAAGATAACATTGTTCAAACTCAATAAATGATTAAAAATTCCCTGTCTTGGAAACTGTGTGTCTTTACTGGAAGATTGTTCTGCAATTCCATCTTCAGGAATTCCAATATCCAGTTTGTTGTAATTGTATCTTAAAACACTTGAGAAGCTTGAATTACTGTAGCCAATTCCGGTTTTAAAATCCGTTTCATTGTAACGAGAGTTTGTTACGCGGTCACCATCGGCAATTTTATAATCAGAATGGGTGTTGTAACTTCCGCGCGCTAAAAATTTCCAGTTATCAGTAGACGTTTTTAATCCAATAGAAGAATTACTTCCTTCTGTATTCGTAAAATATTTTTGACTGAAATTAGCTTTAAAAGTACCGGCATCAGCAAATTTTTCAGGATTAAAGTATAAAACTCCTCCTAAAGCATCAGAACCGTACAATAGCGATGCCGGGCCTTTAATAACTTCAACACTTTCAATTCCGGCATCATTTAAACCTAAACCATGTTCGTCTCCAAACTGCTGGTTTTCGATACGAACGCCTTGAGAATATACTAAAACACGGTTTCCGCTCAATCCGCGAATAACCGGTTTACCAATAGATGTTCCGGTAGAAATTTGCGAAACTCCGGGAATTGTAGCCAAACCTTCAATTAGAGTTGAAGTCCCTTTTTGCTGTAAAGTTTTAATGCTTTCATGCTCGATTTTCATTACGTTTTGCGATTGCAATTTGTTGAAAGGCGTAGAAACCACAACTTCATCCATTTCTAAAATAGATTCTTCGAGTGTTACGTCAACATTATTTTGTTTTACTAATTTTAAGATGTTTTTATTTTGGGTGGCATATCCAACATAAGAAAAAGACAGGCGCAGATTCCCGTTTGGAAGATTGTTTAATTCGTATTTTCCGTTTGCATCAGTCGTTGTTCCTTTATGCAATTCCTGAGCGTAAACAGAAACGCCCGGTAATGGCTGGTTTTGATTGTCAGTTACTGTTCCTGAAACCGAATTTTGGGCAGAAAGCAAGCCCGAAAACCCTAAAACAAGGGCAATTATTAATTTTTTCATTTGAAAATTTTGCTATAGTTAAATGGATTTTCTTCTTTTAAATGAAAAACTTAAACGAACAGTAAAGTATTCTAATCCCAATTTAATAAACAGGATTAGGAAACTCAAAGTTGTTTTGAATTTAGATTTTAAAAAAAGAGATGTTGAATTATTAAGAAACTATAGCAGCGGGAGGGCCTCGTAATAAATACGAAGTTGTTGAAACGGAGAAAATGTTTTCTGACAGCGGGAAAAAATAAGGGATTTCGCTGCTGAAAGAATGAAATTGAAAAGAAAAAGTTTCAGGAACAATATAACTTCCAAAAGCAAAATTACAAACATAACAAAGGTCGTAATTATGGTGCTGATGCGTTATTTCGCCACTTGGATCATTATAATTGTGGTGACATTGTTTTTCTGAAAGCTGTTTTACAATATGCTCATAACTGTGTATGGACTGAAACAATATCGAGAACAATATTGTGACAGCAAAAGAGAAACTTAATATGAGCTGTTTTTTCTTCATACAGGACAAAGGTATAAAAGATCAAATTCATTTTTTGAATTCTAATGCAGATTCTTTGAAAAAAGTTCAGCAAACACAAATATTCGTCATCAAAAACAGAATAATTGCTTTCTAATCGCTACCTGAACTATCATTATATTATATTTGTAAGTGAAATAAATCGATTCGATTAAGCGTTTATTTTACAGAACCTTTTTTAAACTCAAAAAATTATATGCGATTTCTATTTAGCTGTTTGTTTTTAGTTTCATTTTTTAATGCTTTTTCGCAAGAAGATGTCAAAGCAGAAATAAAACCTATAGTTAAAATAGATTCTTTGTACAGAGAAGATCAGTTTTATTTTTCTGTAACCTATAATATGTTTACAGATATTCCTCAAAAATTCAAACAAAACAAATTTTCGCTTGGACTTTCGGGCGGATTTTTGCGCGACATGCCAATCAACAAAACTAGAACAGTTTCTATTGCAGCTGGTTTAGGATTGAGTTATCAAAATTACTATCAAAATTTTGGTATTTCAAAAGATGGAAACGGTGCCGTAGTTTATAATGTTGTAGATGCCGGAGAAATTTCTTCAAACCGATACAGACAATATTCTGTAGAACTTCCAATAGAATTTAGATGGCGTAATTCGACCTATGAAAGCACAAAATTCTGGAGAATTTATGGCGGAGTAAAATTAAGTTACATCTTTTCTAGTACTTCTATTTTAGACGATGGCGAAAATACGTATCGAATAAATAATAATGATGCCATTAATAAATTCCAATACGGGCCTTATATTTCTGCGGGTTACAATACCTGGAATGTTTATTTGTATTATGGTTTGAGTCCGCTGTTTAAAGATGGTGTTACCACATTAACCGGAGAAAAAGTAACCATGAAAACGCTCAACGCAGGATTGATATTCTACATTTTATAACCACAAATACAAAAATAATACCTGAGGCAAAACACCAATTAACAAACCAATTGATATTTCTTTTGGTGTATGAGCATTCATTTCTAATCGGGACGAAGCCACAATTCCAGATAATAAAATCAACAACGCGCCCCAATACGGATTGTGCATTTGTAAATGAATATTTAATCCAATTGCAAAGATTGTAAACCCTGTAATAGCGGTCATGTGCAGACTGGCTTTAATTTTAAAAAGCGAGCATACCAAGGCTAATATTGTACTAAATAGCGCACCCAGAAAAAAGAAATGCAATTCAGGATAACGGGTAATTACAATACTTCTTTTTACTAATAAAATATATAAAAAGCATTGTAAAATAAGCGGAATGCGACGCTGAGAGTTTTCCGGAAGCATCATCGATTTTACGTGTCCGGTTGAGCGCAAAAGCATGAAAAACAGAATGGGAACAATAATGGTAATAACCAAAATTTGAAACAGAACAAAGTATTTTTCCTGCGTTGTAAAAATATCATCCTTACAATAAAGGTATAATAATGTAGCGTACATCGATATAAAAATCGGATGGAGTATATAGGAGAATAATGGAAGTATTTTTTTCAAAACGTATTATTTTGTGGTATTGAACAAATATAAGGAATTAATGTTTTTTGCAATTAACTGCGTAAATTTTCACAAATTATTAGCATATTTTTCTTGCCACGAATTACACTAATTTCCACGAATTATTTTTTTAATTTTTTGCCACAGATTTAAAGGATTAAAAGGATTTCTAATCTGTGAGAATCTTTTTAATCTGTGGCTAATATTTGAGCATTCAACAAATAATATAATTCGTGGAAATTAGTGTAATTCGTGGCAAACTCTTTTTTACATCTAAAAATGAATTCATGGCAAACCTTTTTTTAAATTTGACAAAAAGAAATTACTAAATGAGCATAAATTTAAAAAGCCTAATCCCAGTTTTTAACGCCGAATGGATAGGTTCAGATTCTGATATTTTTGTAGATCATATTTCGATCGACAGCCGTTCTTTACAAAACGGGTCTAAAACATTGTTTATTGCTCTTTCCGGGGTTAATAACGATGCTCATTTGTACATTTCCGAATTGATAGAAAAAGGCGTTCAAAATTTTGTCGTTCAGTATATTCCCGAAAATGTAAAAGGAAAAGCCAATTTTTTCGTCGTAAAAAATACCCTCAAAGCCCTTCAGGAATTGGCGGGTTATTATCGTGATTTATTCGATTTCCCTATAATTGGTTTAACCGGAAGTAACGGAAAAACCATCGTGAAAGAATGGTTGAATTTCCTTTTAAGTCCCGACTATAATATTATCCGAAGCCCAAAAAGTTATAACTCGCAAGTTGGCGTTCCGCTTTCAGTTATTGCCATAAATGGAAAACATAATTTAGGAATTTTCGAAGCCGGAATTTCGACAGTTAACGAGATGGTTAACCTCGAAAAAATCATCAAACCAAATATTGGTGTTTTAACCAGTATAGGTTCTGCACACGATGAAGGTTTCGAAAATCTGACACAAAAAATCAAAGAAAAATTATTGCTTTTCAAAAAATCAGCCGTAATCATTTATCAAAAAAATGAATTGGTAGATCAGTGTCTTTTAGATTTTTCTGTCGAATATCCACTTCAAAACAGAACTTTATTTTCATGGAGTTTTACAGACGCTACTGCCGATGTTTTTATTCTGATGAAAGAAACTAAAAACGATTCGACAATCATTAAATACCAATATAAAGACGATGTTTACAATTTAGAGATTCCGTTTAGTGATTCTGCTTCTATTGAAAATACCATTTCATGTTTATTGGTTTTACTGCGTTTTAATTATGATTTTGAGGTTATTCAAAATCGTGTAAAACTGCTTTATCCGGTTGAAATGCGTTTGGAAGTTAAAAACGGAATCCACAATTGCAGTTTAATTGATGATAGTTACAGCTCGGATTTTCAATCGCTGAAAATTGCATTGGATTTTTTAGAAAGCCAGAAAAAAAATGCTTCAAAAGCTGTCATATTATCAGATATTTTTCAAAGCGGATTTACAAATGAAGAACTTTATTCTAAAGTTGCCCAGTTAATTTCAGATAATAAAATCAATCGTGTAATTGGTATTGGAACTACGATTTCATCTTTTGCAGATAAATTTCCAAATAGCACGATGTTTCAAAATACGGCAGAATTTATCGCCGAAATTGAAAACTTGAATTTCAATAATGAAACCATTTTAATAAAAGGGGCAAGGTCATTTCAGTTTGAAGAAATTGTTTCGCTGCTGGAGGAAAAAACGCATGAAACAGTTCTCGAAATTAACCTTGACGCCATCAATCATAATTTAAATTACTTCAAATCAAAACTGGCCGACGATGTAAAAATTATGGTTATGGTAAAAGCTTTTGGTTACGGAAACGGCGGACTTGAAATTGCAAAATTACTTGAACATAATAAAGTGAATTATTTAGGTGTGGCTTTCGCCGATGAAGGAATTTCGCTGAAAAATGGCGGAATCAAACTACCAATTATGGTTTTGAATCCTGAATCGACCAGTTTTCCGTCGATAATTCAATACAAATTAGAACCTGAAATTTACAGTATAAAAGGATTAAATGCCTTTTTGAAAATTGCCAGAGAAAAGAATTTAAAAGATTTTCCAATTCACATCAAAGTCGACACCGGAATGCATCGTCTAGGTTTTGAAGACAATACGATCGATGAGTTAATTGAAACTTTAAAAGGAAATTCAACCGTTCGTGTTCAGAGTATTTTATCACATTTGGCAACAAGCGACGATTTAAAACATTATGATTTTGTCATTCAACAGATTAATTTATTCGAAAGATTATCTTCAAAATTAATGACGGAATTAAACATAAACCCAATTCGTCATATTTTAAATACATCGGGAATCAGTAATTTTCCAGATGCACAATATAATATGGTTCGTTTAGGGATTGGTTTATACGGTGTTTCAAACGATCCGTTAGAGCAGAAATATCTGGAAAATGTGGGAACTTTAAAATCGATCATCTCACAAGTTCGTGTTATTCCTGCTGGTGACAGCGTAGGTTACGGGCGTCGTTTTATGGCCGAAAAAGAAACCAAAATTGCCACAATCCCAATTGGTTATGCAGATGGAATTTCGAGATTATGGGGCAATCAGGTTGGTTTTGTAACCATTAAAAATCAAAAAGCCTATATCGTAGGAAGTGTCTGCATGGATATGTTAATGGTTGATGTAAGTCATATTGATTGTAAAGAAGGCGATTCGGTAATTATTTTCGGCGAAAGCCCAACCGTTATCGAAATGGCCGAAGCTTTAAAAACCATTCCTTATGAAATAATGACAAGTATTTCGCAGCGTGTGAAACGAGTATTTTTTAGATAGATTTTGGAAACTCTAAAGAAAATTACGTATTTTCGGTATAATTAATTTATAAACTAAAAGAAATAATTATGAGTGTATTTTCAGAATTTAAGGAATTTGCAATGAAAGGCAACGTAGTCGATTTGGCTGTCGGTGTGATTATTGGAGCAGCTTTTGGTAAAATTGTAAGCTCATTAATTGAAAATGTAATAACGCCATTGATATTGAAACCGGCATTAGATGCGGCACATTTATCCACTATTGAAGAACTGACGGCTTTTGGAGGTGTAAAATATGGTTTGTTTCTTTCGGCAGTAATTAACTTTATAATCGTTGCTTTTGTTTTATTCTTGATTATTAAAGGAATAAACAATCTTAAAAAGAAAGAAGATCCTGCTCCCGCTGCACCAGCCGGACCAACTCAGGAAGAACTGCTTACTCAAATTAGAGATCTTTTAAAAAATAAACAATAATACAATATACCGCTACACTAAGTCTAACTTAACCGCTTCTTAATTGGGGCGGTTTTTTTTAATCTAATACTGTAAGAATATGAAAATACAGGTTTTAAATGACCGAATTCAGAAGCTTTTTATGAGCGGTTCATATTCTATGGATATAACTAAGCAAATTGAAACAGAGCTTAAAGCAATAAAAAAAGAAAAGGGAGCTGCTATTTCAGAACTATTGCTGTTTAATCTCAATAATGAAGATCTAACAGGAGTCAACGCTGTCTTAGGCTTTTTGATGGCTGCTTATGATTTTGAAGGAGAAGAAGAGCAGATAATAAGTCTTGCCCTGATTAAAATACTGGCAAAACTTACGCCAGTGTATCGTAAATCGGGTAATCTGAAGATCGAAACTTTGTATTATTTGATTTTTGATATTATTTTTCAGAATACGGGTCTGATAGATGAATTAGATCTGAAAACAAAAGAGGCTCTAATCTTCGAAATTATCGAAATTTCGAAATTGAAATACTCGGAAGACAAAAGCAAGGATAGTGATTTACTAATGGCTCTCCAAATGATTATTAATATTTCATTTTATTTTGGAGATGAAAAAGGTAGAGAAATTCTCGAAGAGAACTTTATGAATCATTTTGATCCTTTTATAATTGCTTGTGCAAAAGATGAGCTCGAAATTAATCAACCAGATATATTTTGATTTAAATGTTTGTTTAATTTATAACATTTTGTTATTTTTTGTGAAGCGTATTGTTTTCGTTTCTATTATAACTATTTTTGCAGAGTAAAATTAGATTAATAGCTATTTAAAAATATAAATAATGAGAATTGCAGTTGTAGGTGCTACCGGAATGGTTGGCGAAGTAATGCTTAAAGTTTTAGCAGAAAGAAATTTTCCTGTTACAGAATTAATCCCTGTTGCATCTGAAAGATCAGTAGGAAAAGAAATTGAATATAAAGGAACTAAATATAAAGTTGTTGGTTTACAGACTGCTGTAGATATGAAAGCTGATATTGCGGTTTTCTCTGCCGGAGGTGATACATCTTTAGAATGGGCTCCAAAATTTGCTGCTGCCGGAACAACTGTTATCGACAATTCATCTGCATGGAGAATGGACCCGACTAAAAAATTAGTAGTTCCAGAAATTAATGCATCTGTATTAACAAAAGAAGATAAAATTATTGCAAACCCAAACTGTTCTACTATTCAAATGGTATTAGCTTTGGCTCCTTTGCATAAAAAATACAACATTAAAAGAATCATCGTTTCTACTTACCAATCTATTACCGGAACTGGTGTAAAAGCTGTGAAACAATTAGAAAATGAATACGCAGGAATTCAGGGTGATATGGCTTACAAATATCCAATTCACAGAAATGCAATTCCACACTGCGATAGTTTTGAAGATAACGGATACACTAAAGAAGAAATGAAATTAGTGCGTGAAACTCAAAAAATTCTTGGTGATAACACCATCAGAGTTACAGCTACGGCAGTTCGTGTACCAGTTGTAGGCGGACATAGTGAGGCAGTAAATGTTGAGTTTACAAATGATTTTGAAGTAAATGAAGTTCGTGAAATTCTACACAATACTGATGGAGTAGTGGTGCAGGATAATTTAGATACATTTACTTACCCAATGCCATTATATGCAGAAGGTAAAAATGATGTATTTGTTGGAAGAATCCGTCGTGATGAAAGCCAGCCAAACACATTAAATATGTGGATCGTTGCAGATAACTTAAGAAAAGGCGCAGCAACAAACACTATTCAAATTGCTGAATATTTAATTCAGGCAGGTTTGGTATAATTAGAGATTAAAGAAAATTGTTATAAAGAAAAAGCCGTAATTGCAGTAATGTAATTACGGCTTTTTTGATGCCTTTTGTTTGTGTATAGAGAACAGAAACCTGACAGGTTTTTATAAACCTGTCAGGTTTAAATCGTAACGATAAAAAAAGCGAGAACCAATTTGATTCTCGCTTTTGTATTTTAATATTCCGGAGCCAGTTCTAATTCTAGTCCTTCTAATTCTTCAGTAATTGGGATCTGACAGCCTAAACGGCTATTAGATTTAACATAAAACGCTTCCGAAAGCATAGCCTCTTCTTCATCTCCCATTTCTGGTAACGCAACATCATTTAGAACGTAACACTGGCAGGAAGCACACATGGCCATTCCTCCGCAGGTTCCTTCAACAGGAAGTTCGTATGCCTTGCATAACTCCATTATATTCATTGCCATATCAGTCGGAGCCTGTAATTCGTGTATAACTCCTTCTCGATCTTTAATCTTTATTAATACATCCATTTATTATTGGAATTTTATTGGTAGGATTTTATAACGTGAAAAAATCCTCGTATTTATACTAACTCGTAGGTTTTGTACTAAAAGCGTATTCTTTTCCGTTGCTTTCTTTAAGACGCATTTTTACGCCTAAAATAGTATCGCTTTTCTCAAGAATTGTAATAACAGCAACTACTGAATAATAATCTCTGTCAGATTGAAAAATTAATGTGCCTTCGTAAGTAGAGTTTAAAACTCCTTGTTTGTCTGTCGTTGCAGAAACTTTTCTCGGATTCAAAAACTGAGCTGAGCTGTACGTTGCTTTGTTTGAAAATTTTCCCTTTCCATCAACAAAATCGTATAAGAAATCATAATTCCCAATACTTAAAGTTCCAGGTACATCAGCAGGGTTAATTGAAAATACAATTTTTCCTGAGTATGTAAAATCTGACCATTCTTCGGCTTCGCTTATCCAAGCTTTGTCAACAACAACTGTTTTATTTTGCGCATAAATGCCTGACGCAAAAAACACTAACAAAAATAGAGTGTAAAATTTCTTCATAAAATATAAGATTAAGGGTTATGTCACAAATTTAAGTTAAAAATGTAACAAATAGTTAACTAAAACTCTTAAATCTTTATATTGTTTTTTATGAAATCCTCAAAAAACCACAATAATCGAGCTGGTTTATTGAATTTTTATAAATCTTTCCACTTAAAGGCCTATTATTCTTGTTAATTCAACAAATCAAAAACAACAGGAAAAATATCGTTTTTTGTTACATGATATTTACCACAGTTTCAATTTGCGGTGCATATTTTTTTATAGTAGTTTCTACTCCGGCTTTAAGTGTCATCTGGTTTACGCTGCAGCTTATGCATGCGCCTTCCAGACGAACTTTTACATGTTTATCGTCATCTATAGAAATTAGCGAAATATCTCCGCCGTCAGACTTTAAGAATGGCCTGATTTCGTCTAAGGCCAATAAAACATTATTTGTTAATTCTTCTGTTGTCATAATTAATGTGTCAATTGTGAAAATGTGCCAATTAGATAATTACCTAATTGCCGTATTATCTCATTATCTAATTATTTAATTTTTTTTAACTGCAGAGCAGCCTGCCATAGTTGTAATTTTAATGGCTTCGGTAGCAGGAAGACTTTCGTTTCTGTTTACTACTTCCTGAACTACGTTTCTGGTGATTTCTTCAAAAACAGCTTCAATAGGCGATGCAGTTTGTAAAGCTGCAGGACGTCCGTAATCTCCCGCTTCGCGAATAGACTGCACAATTGGAACTTCTCCTAAAAACGGAACATCTAAATCTGCTGCAAGATTTTTTGCACCTTCTTGTCCAAAGATATAATATTTATTATTTGGCAATTCTTCAGGTGTAAAGTAAGCCATGTTTTCGATAATTCCCAAAACAGGAACATTAATATTATCCTGCATAAACATGGAAACTCCTTTTTTAGCATCGGCAAGAGCCACAGCTTGCGGCGTACTTACTACAACAGCTCCCGTAATTGGTAAAGACTGCATTATAGAAAGGTGAATATCTCCAGTTCCCGGAGGTAAATCAAGAAGCATGAAATCTAATTCTCCCCAGTCTGCATCAAAGATCATTTGGTTTAATGCTTTTGCAGCCATTGGACCTCTCCAGATTACTGCCTGGCTTGGTGCTGTAAAAAATCCAATAGAAAGCATTTTAATTTCATAACTTTCAATTGGTTTCATTTTCGATTTTCCGTCAACAGTAATCGAAACCGGTTTTTCATTCTCAACATCAAACATAATTGGCATAGAAGGCCCATAAATATCGGCATCTAAAACTCCAACTTTAAAACCCATTTTTGCAAGCGTAACGGCAATATTTGCAGTAACGGTTGATTTACCAACTCCTCCTTTTCCGGAAGCAACGGCAATAATATTTTTAATTCCCGGAATAGCACGACCTTTAATTTCGGCTTTCTCCGGAGTTTCAACTTTAATATTTACTTTAATTTTAGCATCGGCAGATATTAATTCGTGAATCGTTTTTTTAATATCGTCTTCAGCCCTTTTTTTAATATGCATCGCTGGCGTATGCAATACTAAATCAACAACAACTTCGTCGCCAAAAGTAAGTACGTTAGCAACCGCACCGCTTTCGACCATATTTTTTCCTTCTCCAGCTATAGTGATTGTTTCTAAAGCTTTAAGAATTTCTTTTCTATCTAATTTCATTTTATTGTGCTATTATATATGGAAAGAAACCGATTTAAAAATCTATATTAATTTAAACTGATTTCAGACTGCAAAGATAACAGATTAAGTTCGGATTTAAACCCTTTTAAATTGTATTTATTGATATTGAGATTAGCCAAAATGATGAATCCTGATTATTTAAAACCATTAAAATTCAAAAATAGGTTTTGAAACCTTATTCTGTAATGATTTCTTATAATTATAACGAATACTAAAATGTATGAAATTTACAGCAGTAAATGTAAGAATTGTCAAATATCTTGATTAAATTTGAGTGCCTTAAATCTAAGATTTCCAAATAGTACAAAAAAGTATGAAAACTTATTTTTGGAGCTTCGTTATGAGTTTTCGATATTTTTTAAATGATTTAATATTAAAAATTTAAACCTTAAAAATATGCGAAATTTTACTTCTCTTACTGTAATTATTGCTTGTAGTTTTTTAATGTTTTCTATTAATGCGGCAAGCCATACATCGAAAATTAAAAATGAAAATTCTGAGTTTGAAAACATTTTTAAACTCAAAAACAAATTCGTTTTAGGAACAATTGATGCCGCTTCAATAAATAACTTTTATGCGAAGTATCCCAAACTAAAAAAATATCAAAAAGACGTTGAAGATCTTTATAAAAAGAAAGCATATAACACGATTTGGTATGATGATAAAAGTGTCAGCGAATTTGGCGCCTTATTATATCATAAAGTAAGCCTTTTAGAAGAGCAGGGAATCAATGCCGAAATGCCTTATATGGACTTGGTTGACAATGTTTTTAATGAAAATGTTTCAAATAAACTGCCGCAAATAGACACAGAACTGCTGTTGTCAAATATGTATGTATTTTATGCCAGTAATGTATATTCCGGAGTGGATGCAGAGACTTTGAAAAAAATTGGCTGGTATCTTCCAGCCAAAACAATTTCGTACGATCGAATTTTAGATTCGTTAATGGGTGATCCCAACCGATTGAATAAGGATGAAAACCTTCTTTTTGGCCAATATTATAAACTTCAGGATGTTTTACAGAGATATCGAAATATTGAAAAAAACGGTCTTTGGAAAAAAATTGATATTGACGAAGCAAATTTCAAGGAGCTAAAACCTTTAGACAGCGGAAAAGTTATCCAGCAAATTAGAGAACGTTTGTTTGTGGTGGGTGATTTAAAAGAAGATTCTAAAGGACAGTATTATGATCAGGAAATGATGGACGCCGTTTTAAAATATAAAAAACGATACGGACTTAAACTGAATTATACTTTTACAAAAGAACAAATTGATCAGATGAACGAGCCAATTGGAAACAGAATCCGCACCATTATGCTGAACATGGAACGCTGCAGATGGATTCCCACTAAACTGGCAAAAGCAGATGAATATGTAATGGTAAATATTCCGTCGTTTAGACTGGTTTATGTAAAGAATGGAAAATATAATTTGGTTTCGGATGTTTTTGTGGGAACGCGAATGACAGAAACGGTGATTTTTAGCGGTAATATCGACCGAATTGTTTTTAGTCCGTATTGGTATGTTCCAACAAGCATTATTCAAAATGAATTAAAACTGAAAATAGCCGAAGATAAAAACTATCTCGCTGATCATAATATGGAATGGAATGGAGGCCATGTAAGACAAAAACCAGGTCCGGACAATTCTTTGGGATTAGTCAAATTTATGTTTCCGAACCCAAATGATATTTACCTGCACGATACACCTGCAAAAAGTTTGTTTGAATTTGAAAAACGAATTTTCAGCCACGGCTGTATAAATGTAAAAGAAGCCAAACAACTGGCACTAGAAATTTTAAAAGACAATCCTGAATGGCCGGTTGATAAAATTAATCAGGCCATGAGCGGCGAAAAAGAAACCACCTGCATGCTCAAAAATAAAATTCCAATTTATATAGGATATTTTACCGCCTGGGTAAATGATGACGGCGAAATTGGTTTTTATCCAGATGTTTATGACCGCGATAAACGTTTAGATAAACTGTTGTATGCTGATCCGGTTGCCTTAAAATAAAAAACAAATCCCCGTCAAGATTCTAATATCTGACGGGGATTCTTTTAAAAAAATGGTCTACAAGCTTATTCGTATTTTAAATATTTTAAAACGTCTATTTTGGTTACCTGATACGCTTTTGCCAAAACAATCAGCAAAGTAAGAACTAACAGCGAAACAAGCGCAATACTAAACGGAACGGGCGAAACATTAATTCTGAAAGCAAAATCCTCCAGCCATTTTTGCAATAAAATATAAGCCGGAACAATTCCAATTCCAAATCCCATTAAACAGAAAAGAATATATTGTTTAGATAATTCTTTCATTAAAACATCAGTTTCTGCGCCAAGCGTTTTTCTAATCGCAATTTCTTTAAGTCTTCTTTCCATCGAAAATGATGCCAAAGCAAACAATCCAAAAACAGCAATTGTGATTACAACCAGATTCAGGATAAAAAACAAATCTTTTTGTTTGACTTGCTCTTCATAAGTTTTTGCAAATCCTTTGTTTACAAATTCATAATCAAAAGGATAATCTGGACTTACATTTTTCTCCCAATATGTTTTTAATTTTTCTAATGTTTCAGATAAATTATTTGGAGAAACTTTTATATATACATTATCAAAGTTATTCCATTTCAATGTTTTAAGATTAACAAAAATCATTGGCGGAACTTTATTCTGCAATCCCGTAATGTGAAAATCCTTTACAATTCCAACAACTTTAAACTTTAAATTTCCCTTTTCATCTCCCCAGCCAGAAGTGATCACCGTATTTATAGGATTTTTAAGTCCTAATGATTTAGCCAGTGTTTCATTTATAAGCCAGTTGCTAACAGTATCTGATGCAAATTTTGGAGATAAATCACGACCTTCAACCACTTTAATTTTCATCATATCAAGAAAACCAAAATCCATTTCAACATTTCGCGGCTGAACAAAAACACCATTGTGCGTAAAACCAGAACTAGAATTAGTACTGTTACCAAATGTACCGGCAAAAGTAGAAACGTCCTGAACGCCTGATATTTTAAGAACTTCTTGTTTTGTTAATTGATATTTTTCACCCTTTGTTTTATAATCGTTATGATTAAATGGAACTCTGATAACCTGATTACCATTAAAACCAAGATCTTTATTCATCATATAATCTACCTGAGAATTTACGATCAAAGCACCAATGATAAAAAATGTTGCAATTCCGAATTGAAAAATAAGCATCGAATTTCGAATCCAGATACCGCTTTTACTTCTGGAGAAATTACCTTTTAAAACTTTTAAAGTTTCGAAATTTGAGATATAAATGGCAGGGAATATACCCGCAAGAATGATTACTAATCCAAAAATCAAAATGAGCTGCAGGTAAAATTCACCGCCATTCATAGTCAAAGTCTTTCTTAAAAAAGAATTATAATACGGAAGAGAAAGTTCAACAATTGCCAAAGCAAACAAAATAGACAACATTACAATTATTGTTGTTTCGAATATAAACTGCGCTATAATTTGGTTTTTTGAAGCACCAACAATTTTACGAACACCAACTTCCTTAGCACGTTTTATGGCAGAAGCTGTGGCAAGATTAATATAGTTTACCAATGATAAAACTAAAATTAATATTGATAAACCAGCCATAATATAAATAAGCTGTAGGTTTCCTTTAAACTCCGGAGTAGCAGATCCCGAAGTTTTTGTGCCATGTAAATGCAGCGTTTTCAGCTGGTCAAGTATAATCTCTATTTCTCCATTTTCTTTGACGTACTGCTCAACCGTCTGTCCGCTTTCTTTAGCATCTTTTACAGTTCTGTTTACATAATTTACGTTATGCATTTTCTTTAAAACCGAAACAGGATCAGCACCTTTTTTAATTTTAATCATCAAACCATAATTAAAATTTCCCCAGCTGTTAATGTCACTTTCACGCACAATATCACCAAAAACATAGTTAGGTTCAATAGAAGAAGGTGTCACAATGCGATAAACAGATTTTACGATATAGGACTTATCATTGTAAGTAATGGATTTTCCGATAGGATCTTCATTATTAAAAAGCAGTTTAGCCTGTTGTTCAGAAATAGCAACGCTGTTTTTCTCTTTTAAAATATCTTTTTTAGCACCTTTTAGGATTGGAAAAGGGAAAAAATCAAAAAAGTTATTATCAGATACCGTTATCTTTTTATCGATTACTTTTTTGTTCTGATACTTTATAGCTGATTCGTTATACCAATTGTGCATAAAGGAAATCTGCTCAATTTCAGGAATTGTTGCCTTGCAGGTTTGTCCAAATGGAATTGAACTTGTAGCCCACGTATCTCCGGTTCTTCCTATTTTATTCAAAACCTGATATACATTTTCTTTCTCCGGATTCCATTGATTGTAAGCGTGTTCATTATTCCAGTATAAAATGGCAAAAATCACGCTCGCAACCCCAATGCTTAATCCTAAAACATTTAAAAGCGAAAACAATTTGCTTTGCCTTAAATGATAAATAAATATTTTAAACCAGTTAAAAATCATGGTATAAGTTTTATAATTACGTTAGTTATTTTTTGGTCTAAAGGCTGTTTTGCCTTTTATAGAAGGGTAAAAATTTTGCAAACAAATCCCACCAGAACTAAGATTGCAGTAATAACAAATTTTATCATTTTTTCGATTATTTAGCGTCCATAAAAACATCAACATTGCGTTGATTTAATTTTTCAGAGAATATAACACCGTCTTTCATATGAATCGTTCTTTGCGAAAAAGAAGCATCATAATCAGAGTGGGTAACCATCAAAATTGTAGCACCTTTAGCATGTAAATCAGTTAAAAGTTCCATTACCTCATTACCATTTTTACTGTCCAGATTTCCTGTTGGCTCATCGGCAAGTATAATTTTAGGATCATTAACCAAAGCTCTTGCAACCGCAACCCTTTGCTGCTGACCTCCTGAAAGCTGCTGCGGAAAATGTTTCAAACGATGTGAAATATTTAATTTCTCAGCAATAGCTTCAATTTTTTGTTTTCTGTCTGATGCTTTTACATTATTGTAAAGCAAAGGCAGTTCGATATTATCATAAACCGAAAGTTCATCGATCAAGTTGAAGTTTTGAAAAATAAAACCAATGTTTTCTTTACGAACAGCAGCTCTTCCTTTCTCCTTTAAACCAATCATTTCCTGATCCAGTAATTTATAACTTCCAGTAGAAGCGCTGTCTAAAAGCCCGATAATATTTAATAAAGTAGATTTCCCGCAGCCAGAAGGCCCCATAATAGTTAAAAAATCCCCTTTTTTAATTTCTAAATTAATACCGCTTAAAGCAGCAGTTTCAACTTCTTCTGTTCTAAATACTTTGGTTAAATTTTGTATCGTTATCATATTTTAAAAGATTAGTTATTAATTACGTTTTTTGATTGATGATTGATGTTTTTATATTTTGGTTTCGCCACGAATTCCACGAATTTTCACGAATTAATTTTTCGTAATGCGTATAATAATTAGTGCAAATTCGTGGAATTCGTGGCAGACTTTTTTGCTAAACCGCGACTGAACACTAAAAACCTGAACACTGATTACTTAAAAATTACTGTGACTGAATCGAAAGTTCCTCAATATCCTTATAATCTGAATAAGAAGAAATAATCACAGATTCGCCTTCTTTCAAACCTTCCACAACTTCATAATACGAAGGATTTTCTCTTCCTAATTTTATATTTCTTCTTTCGGCTTTATTTCCTTTTACTACAAAAATCCATTTCCCCGCAGTTTCCTGATTAAAACTTCCTTTTTGTACCACCAGTATTTTATTTTTCTCAGATAGAATCAGCTTTACGCCAAAACTTAATCCGTCTTGTAAAGCAATCTCTTCTTTAGATGTAAAAGCTAATTCTACAATAAAATGTCCGTTTTTAACTTCAGGAATTACTTTAGTAACAATAACTTCCAGTGTTTTTCCTTTAAATTCAACCTGACCTTTTAAACCTTCGCGAATTTTTTCCAAATAAAACTCATCAACATCGGCAGATAATTTATAGCCTTTTTTAGAGTCAATTTTTCCAATACTTTCTCCAGCCTGAAACGTTTTTCCTAAAACCGGTTCAAAAGAAGTCAGTCGGCCAGATTCTGGAGCAGTAATCAAAAAATTCTTTTTGTTATTTCTTAAAATCTCCAAACTCATTTCCATTGTTTGAATTGAACGGTTAATTTGGGAAATCTGCAATTGATTTGATTGTTTTTCTTTTTGAATGCTTTGCTGAATTGTTTTTTTACGTTCTTCCTGAAAACGAAGACTTTCCTTAAAAGTATTCCAGTCGTTTTTTGAAATCACATCTTTGGCAAACAATTTTGCATTTAAATCATACAATCTTTTAGCATCATTATAATCATGTTCGATTAAAACATAATCTTTAGTCAAATTCAATTCCTGATTTCTAATGTTTAGTTTTCCCGTATTTAAATTGTTGATTTGCTCGATAATAGCAGTTTCCTGAGTCAAATAATTCAGTTCTGTATTTGGGTTGTATAAACGGGCCAGCGATTGTCCTTTTGTAACCATTGCACCGTTTTCTACAAAAATCTCTTTTACAGATCCTCCTTCTGTAACGTTTACAAGCATTACGTTCAACGGTTCAACTTTTGCCTGAAAAACCACAAAATCTTCAAAAAAAGCTTTTTCAACTTTATGAATTGAAAGTTCCTCGGCTTTTACATTTAAACTTCTTTTTGAATTAAAAGAAAAAAAGAGAATTGCGGCCAAAGCTAAAAAAACTCCAATTGCTATTGTGAGATATCTAAATTTTCTATTTTTACGAGGAATTATCGTGTCCATTTTTTTAAATAATTTACTGATAATCAATAGGTAAATACTGTGCCATAAAATTTATTTTTTGCAAAGCCCTGATTTTAAACAGGCTTTAAAAAACATCCAAAAACAAAGTGTTCGATAATGAACAGTTGACCGTTCAAAATCGGACAAAAAATATCAGTATGAGAAAAAAGCAAGCCCAAATATTAGTCGTTGACGATCAGGAAGAAATTCTTTTTTCGGCAAAAATGATTCTTAAAAAACATTTTGAAACGATTTTTACAACAAACAATCCCAAAAAAATCATTTCAATTTTGAGCGAAAACGAAATTAATGTCGTTTTGCTGGACATGAATTATAGAATTGGTTTTGAAGACGGACGAGAAGGAATTCATTGGCTGAAAGAAGTAAAAACCCTTTCACCAAATACAATTGTCATTTTAATGACCGCTTTTGGAAAAATTGATACAGCGGTTGAAGGAATAAAAATTGGCGCTTTTGATTATGTTTTAAAACCTTGGCATAACGAAAAATTACTCGAAACAATTGATAAGGCTGTTGCCGAAAGCCGAAAAAACAGCAAAAAACATGTTGTTGAAAAAACAGAAAAAAGATATTTTGTAGGTACATCTCAAAAGATAAAACAAGCGTATTCTATTGCTGAGAAAGTAGCTAAAACAGATGCAAATGTTTTGATTTTAGGCGAAAACGGAACCGGAAAATATGTTTTTGCAGAGTTTATCCACCAAAATTCGGTACGAAAAAAAGAACCTTTTATTCATGTTGATTTAGGATCTTTAAGTGATAATTTATTCGAAAGCGAACTTTTTGGATACGCAAAAGGCGCTTTTACAGATGCCAAAACCGATACGCCTGGAAGATTTGAAATGGCGCAGAACGGAACCATTTTTCTGGATGAAATTGGGAATATTCCGCTTCATTTACAATCAAAATTATTGCACGTTCTGCAGACTAAAACCGTTACACGTTTAGGCGAAAGCAAACCAAGACCTTTAAATGTCAGAATAATTTCGGCAACAAATAATGATATCAAAGCTGAGGTAAAAAATAAAACCTTTCGAGAAGATTTACTGTACAGAATTAATACAATGGAAATAAATCTGCCTTCGTTACGCGAAAGAAAAGATGATATTGTCCCGATGGCAAATTTTATTCTTGAAAATATCGCCGAAAAATACAATCATGGTCCCGAAGCTTCGGGATGGCATTTTGAAGAAAATGTCGCGCCATATTTGGAAAAGTATCCGTGGAAAGGAAATGTTCGTGAAATGGAAAATAAAATAGAACGCGCCCTTATTTTAGCCGAAAACAACACGATTTCTGTAACCGATTTAGATATTCTCGATTTTGAAGAAATTCATGAAAATGATGATAATCCGTTATCTGAAATGGAAAAAACAGCAATCGAGAAAGCGCTTTTTAAACATCACGGAAACATCTCAAAAACCGCCGAAGAATTAGGTTTATCAAGAGCCGCTTTGTACAGAAGAATTGAAAAATACGATTTGAAAAACTAAGATAATTTTGGCCACAGATTTTACAGATTAAAAAGATTTTTCTTTTACCTAAATTTTAGTTTCTCGCAGATTCTGGAGATTTAGCTGATAAAAATGAATTATAATTAATCCCCAAAATCTGCAGAATCTGTGGGAAACTAAAGATTTCAAGATAAAGTATAAAAAATCATTTTAATCCTTTTAATCTGTGGCAAATAAAAAAAAACAATGAAAAACTGGAAATTTTATAACGCTTTATTTGTGAGAGTCTTGTTTGTAATGATTCTCTTTTTTGTCTGCGTTTTTCTTATCTATAAAATGTTCTATTATAATGCACTTTTGGTTGGCTTTTTTGCTTTTATATTTTTAGCCGAAATGTATCTTTATGTAAAAAACCAACTCCAATTTTACGACAGAACTTTGCTTTCGATTCTTCAGAATGATTTTTCTACCAATTTCCCCGAAGAGAATAAAAAAGACAATTTTAAAAGCCTGTATCTTTTATATGAATATTTAAAAGTACAACAGCAAGAACAGACATCGAAAGAAATGATTTACCGTTCGCTTTTAAATAATATTGACACCGCAGCTTTAATTCTTGAAAAAGGAAACGAAGACTGGGATATATTTTTGATGAATGACTGTTTCTCAGATTTATTTAAAGTTCCAAAAGTAAGTCATTGGAAATACCTTAAAAATTACCTGCCCTCACTTTGCAATGAAATTGAAAAAACAGATTTCAGCGAATTAAAATCGGCAATTTCAATTAAAATTGAAGAACAGGATTTGCAGACTTTTATGCTACAGACTTCGCGAACACAAACTTATAATAAAGAATATTATATCATTTTATTAGACAGTATTCAGCGTGTTATTGAGAAAAAAGAAAAAGAAGCGTGGATTAATTTGATGAAGATTATTTCGCATGAATTAATGAATTCATTAACGCCAATTCGTGCGCTTTCGCAGAATTTACTTCATATTGTCGATCAGGAAAGTTTAGAAGAAGATGATTTTGACGACATTAAAAGCAGTATTTCGACCATAATAAACCGAAGCGATCATTTGCAGGTTTTTGTAGAAAACTACCGTAAACTCGCCATGCTGCCAACGCCAACGAAACAAATGACACCGATAAATGCTCTTTTCGAAGACTGCCTGCGAATTATGAGTCCGATTTTGAAAGCAGAAAATATTGAATTGATAAACGACATTCACAGTTCACGTTCGATTATGATTGATAAAAATCAGATGGAACAGGTAATTATTAATTTGATTACCAATAGTGTTTATGCTTTAAAAGAGAAAAACGAAAAGAAAATGTATTTGTCGAGTTATACCGAAAACAATCGTTTTTTCATTTCAATTTCGGATAACGGAAAAGGAATCGATCCGGAAATTCAGGACAAAATATTTCTTCCTTTTTTCACCACCAGAAAAGATGGCGCCGGAATTGGATTAACACTTTCTAAAAACATCATAGAAGCTCATGGCGGCTACCTAAGCTACCAAACCGATGAAGATAAAACCAGCTTTGTGATCTGCCTTATTTGATATGAACCATATAAGTGATATAAGTTCATTTAAAAAGAAGTATTAGTATTCAACTTTGACAAAGTTTCCTTCGCGTCTCCTGCAAGGTTTCTAAAACCTTGTAGGTATTTTATAGTTACCAATTATAGGTAATTAGTTAAAAGATATTTATACCTACAAGGTTTTAGAAACCTTGCAGGAAGCTCTAAAATGAACTTATATCACTTATATGGTGAAAAATTTTAGTACTGCACTTCAGGTTTCCAAAAGTGTTTTTCGAAATCGACAATTTGATTGTTTACCACTTTAATGCCTTCGTTTTCTAAAAGCTGCTGCATTAAATTAGTTCCGTCAAAATGGTGTTTTCCTGTCAAAAGACCTTTTTGGTTTACGACTCTATGTGCAGGAACATCGTCCATATTATGGCACGCATTCATTGCCCAGCCTACCATTCGTGCAGAACGTGCGGTTCCCAAAGCCTTTGCAATTGCGCCATAAGAAGTTACTCTCCCAAACGGAATTTGTCTGGCAATCACATAAACTCTTTCGAAAAAATTTTCCTCAGCCATAATTTTTTTTTGCCACAGATTTAGCGGATTAAAATGATTTTTCTTGGTCTATAAAAAATTAAGTTTCTCGCAGATTTTGCAGATTTAAACAGATTATTTTTTTTAAAATCCTTTTAGTTCTTCTAAATAAATCCGTGTAAAATATTTAACCCCAAAGTAAAAAAAAATCATTTTAATCCGTTAAATCTGTGGCCTATAAATTTTACCCGAAATAGTAATTCAAAATATTAAAAAGCGTCACAACGGCAATTAATCCCGTAATGCTTCCAATAATAGTATTCATGTTTCGCATTAAGTAATCGGTTTTCTTTTCGATCTTTTCAAAGAAACCAATATAACTGTATAAAACAGCAAATGAACCCAAAATAGATCCTAAAACAAAAGTAAAAATAATGCTGTTTTCAAACACAAAAAGATTGTACGAAGCCAAAGTCACACTTACGACAACATAATACGGAATAGGGAAAAAGTTTAATGCAGAAAGCAGCATTCCAAGAAAGAAACGGCTTTTTTTACTACTCTTTTTAATCTTCGATTTCTTTTTGGTTTTTGGTTCTTTGGCAATAAACAAAAAGTATATCGTTAAGATCGAAAAAATAACAAAACCTATTTCACGTAATAAAGTAACAACATCCGGACGATTGTCGATTACCTGCGCAAATAAAACCGCGACGTAAACCTGAAAAAAAATCACTAAAACCGCTCCAATAACAAACCATAAAGCATTCTTTTTTCCTTCTTTCAGGTTTATTTTGGCTGCCGTCATATTGATTAATCCCGGCGGAATAATCCCAATTGCAGCGGCAATAAAGCCTGAAAGTAATGGAGTAAGATATACCATTCAGTTGTTTAAGCGATTAAAAGATTTTTTTAAAATTAAATTAGTCTTTAATTTTAAAACGAATATACGTAATTGCCTTGTTAATTTCTAAATATTGTTTTTCATAAAATGTTTGAAAAGCAGTAACTTCTTCCGGGCTTCCTTCATTTCTGTATACATTATGATTCGCATACAAAACTTCGTGGCCTTCTCCGTGAAGCAGTCCAAGCGTATAACCGTGCATAAATTCGCTGTCGGTTTTAAGATTTACGACACCGTCTTTTTTAAGGATTTTTTTGTACAATTTCAAGAACTCAGAATTGGTCATTCTGTGTTTTGTTCTCTTGTATTTTATCTGTGGATCCGGAAAAGTAATCCAGATTTCATCCACTTCATTTTCAGCAAAAATATGATTGATAAGTTCGATTTGAGTACGAACAAAAGCAACATTATGAAGTCCGGTTTCAACAGCAGTTTTAGCACCACGCCAGAAACGCGCACCTTTAATATCAATTCCGATAAAATTTTTGTTGGGATATTTTTCTGCTAATCCAACTGAGTATTCACCTTTTCCGCATCCTAATTCTAAAACCAGAGGATTATCATTTTTAAAGAAATCCGAATTCCATTTTCCTCTCAAAGGCATTAAATTGCCTACAACTTCTTCTCTTGTTGGTTGAAAAACGTTTTGAAATGTTTCGTTTTCTCTGAATCTTTTTAGTTTATTTTTACTTCCCACTTTTTACAAAAATTTTCAGCAAAATTAAGGAATATAAACGAATGAAAATAGTTGAATTAGGTTTAAAATAAGTTTGCCACGAATTGCACGAATTTTCACGAATTAATTTTTGAAACAGATTATTGTGATTAAAAAGATTTTTCTAAACATTAATCTTTTATCTCGGAGAGATTATATATCGGTAGAAAAAATGTGATAGTAATAAAAATGTCCCGTAGGGACTTATCTTTTAGATTGTTTGCCACGAATTGCACGAATTTTCACGAATTAATTTTTGCCACAGATTATTAGGATTAAAAAGATTTATCTAAACATTAATCTTTTATCTCGGAGAGATTATATATCGGTAGAAAAAATGTGATAGCAATAAAAATGTCCCGTAGGGACTATATGTTTTATATTGTTTGCCACAAATTGCACGAATTTTCACGAATTAATTTTTGCCACAGATTATTGTGATTAAAAAGATTTTTCTAAACACTAATCTTGTATATCTCGGAGAGATTATATATCGGTAGAAAAAATGTGATAGCAATAAAAATGTCCCGTAGGGACTTATGTTTTAGATTGTTTGCCACGAATTACACGAATTTTCACGAATTAATTTTTGCCACAGATTATTGGGATTAAAAAGATTTTTCTAAACATTAATCTTTTATCTCGGAGAGATTATATATCGGTAGAAAAAATGTGATAGCAATAAAAATGTCCAGTAGGGACTATACGTTTTAGATTGTTTGCCACGAAGTGCACGAATTTTCGCGAATTAATTTTTGCCACAGATTATTAGGATTAAAAAGATTTTTCTAAACATAATCTTTTATCTCGGAGAGATTATATATCGGTAGAAAAAATGTCATAGCAATAAAAATGTCCCATAGGGACTATATTTTTTAGATTGTTTGCCACGAATTGCACGAATTTTCACGAATTAATTTAAGCTTCATAATCGAAAAAAAATTAGTGAAAATTTGTGTAATTCGTGGCAAAAAAATATATTTTTAACCGTAATGCGGTTCTGTAATTGGTTTTAATTTTGGATCTAATGTTTCGTCGTGCTGCGATAAATCAAGCCCGATATGTTCGTTTTCTTCAGAAACACGAAGCGGAATAATGAAATTCGTTACTTTAAATAAGAAATAAGCCCCAAAGAAAGTAAAGATTGAAACCAGAACTAATGCCATCATATGATGTGCAAATACATTCCAGCCTCCGTGTAATAAACTTGCATTTTCGCCATGCGCAAAAATCGCAGTTAAAATCATTCCCATAATTCCTCCAACGCCGTGACAGGCAAAAACATCAAGCGTATCATCAAATCTTTTTGATAAACGACAATTTACAACAGAGTTTGAAACCAAAGCCGTAATGAATCCAAAGAACATACTTTCTGGAACTGAAACAAATCCTGCGGCTGGCGTTATGGCAACTAAACCAACAACAGCTCCGATACAAGCTCCAAGAGCAGAAACTTTTCTACCGTTCATTCTATCGAAGAAAACCCAGGTTAACATGGCTGCCGCCGATGAAGTTGTAGTAGTTGCAAAAGCCATAGCAGCAGTTCCGTTGGCAGCAAGCGCAGAACCAGCGTTGAATCCGAACCAGCCAAACCATAACATTCCCGTTCCTAATAATACAAACGGAATATTGGTTGGAATATGCTGACTGTTTTTTCTTTTTCCTAAAACTAAAACTCCCGCCAAAGCTGCAAAACCAGAACTCATATGAACTACAGTTCCTCCGGCGAAATCTTTTACTCCAAAATAACTTCCTAAAACTCCTGTTGGATACCAAACCGAATGGCACAAAGGCGCATAAATAAAAATGGTAAACAAACTGATGAATAATAAATACGATATAAAACGAACACGTTCTGCAAACGAACCCGTAATAATGGCCGGAGCAATAATGGCAAATTTCATTTGGAACAAAGCAAACAACATAAACGGAATTGTGCTTGCTAATTTTTTATGCGGAAGAATGTTTACATAATCCATAAAGGCAAAAGTGGTTGGATTTCCGAAGAAACTATAAAAGTGATCTCCAGAACCAAAACCTACAGGTTCTCCAAATGCAAGGCTAAAAGCCACAACAACCCATAAAAGAGTTACAACACCCAGACAGATAAAACTTTGCAACATTGTCGAAATCACATTTTTACGGCCTACCATTCCGCCATAAAAGAAAGATAATCCCGGTGTCATGATTAAAACCAGACAACAAGAAGTTAACATCCAGGCAACATCCGCAGGGACGATGTGATCGGTTGTGCCAAATTCAGACAATACATAACTATTTTCAGTAACATTTGGCCAAAAAGCCCCAATAATACAAACGATGCTGATAATGATAAAGGAAATGATCCAGCGTTTCTCTATTTTCATTTTTTCAAATACTTTATTGAACCCTATTTTTTTTGGGGTCAAAGTTAAAAAAAATTAAATATTTAGATTTTAAGGGCTGTTAAAATAGTGGTTGTGTTTTGATTTTAGTCGATTTTGTAAAATACTGATCGCTTTTTTAATAGTTTTTCATTTTACTATTCCAAAACACACCCAATATTGTCAATTATACTATAATTAATTTGATACCGACGCTTATAAAGTCCTATAAAAGTTATGTTTATAAGAATAAAGCATAAAAATGTTTATTTTTTTTGAAGCTTCGCAATCAAAGCGTCTTCAATTGGTGCTTTTATTTTGGTTACAGCATCAACCTCATCATTCGGAATTGTCATGGATAATACATAATGCTGAATTTTCCATTCTTTACCCACTTTTACCAAAACTCCAGAACCACGGCAGATTTTCATTTGTGTATCTAATAACTCATCAAACCAAGCTGTTTTTCCTGATTTATCAAAAAAGATATGACGTTCAAGCGCTTTAAAATTCCAGGTTGTTCCTTTGTCGAAAAATGGTTTTGCCCAAATTGAGAATTCTTTTTTAGTCCAGTTTTCGGTTGCGTCAGTGCCAATGTAAATCGCATCATCGGCCAAAGCACTAAAATAAGCATCAAATTTTACCTCGCCAGCAGCTTTGTGCCACGCATCAAGAGTTTGATTGATTTTGTCTTTGTCGGTTTGAGCATTTGCAAAAGAGGCAACGAATAAAAGTAGTAGAATTGTTTTTTTCATGAGAGATTTTATTTGAGATTAAAGATAAGGAATTTTTGATGGCGCACGGATTTCACAGGTTTAACCAATTTTTCTCATTTTATGTCATTTCGACGAAGGAGAAATCTCCACGAGAAGCTCGACAAAGATTGGATTCTAGGGGCGGAGTTACTTACGGAGATTTCTCCTTCGTCGAAATGACAAACAGTATTCTTAATTAATTTACTTTAACAAAAACTCAGAGTTTTTGAGAGATTAAACGACAAAGCAACTTAAATTATCTTACATAACTTATATGGTTTAATCTTAAAAAGTGATTATATTTGAGTGCTTTAAAATATCCCAAATTATGAACCCGAAAATCTTTATAAGTTCACTCGCTATAACCTCATTACTTTTTGTTTCCTGTAAAAAGGAATTAGAACCACAGGAAAGTACTGCAACATCTGAATTGGTAAGACTTGGACTTGCAAAAGACACAACGAAAACACCTTCAGTAGTGCAGCAGACTCAGACTCAAGCTTCCGCTTCAAACCCAAACACCGTTTTAAGTGATACAAAAGGATTAAATCCTGCGCACGGACAACCGGGCCACCGCTGCGATATTGCTGTTGGAGCACCTTTAAATTCTGCACCAACACAACAAGTACAACAGGTACAGCAAGTTCCAGCGCAAGCAGGGCAGACAGTACAAGTAAATCCGAATCAAAAAAATGTGGTTACTACTACAGTAGCTGCGCCAGTAAAAGTTGGAAAAGGAATGAATCCATCGCACGGACAGCCGGGGCATAGATGTGATATTCCGGTTGGAGCGCCTTTAAATTCTCCGGTAGCGGCTAAAACTACTCCCGCAGCTTCCACACCACAAGGCGGAACAATGACACAAAATGTAACCGTTCCTGCAGGTAATCCAGTTCCGGCTCTATTAAGCACCGATGCAAATAAAACAGTTGCAGAAGGAATGAACCCGGCACACGGACAGCCCGGACATCGCTGTGATATCGCCGTAGGAGCTCCGCTGCCAAAATCATAAGAAGAGTTGCAAAGATGCAAAGTGACAAAGGTGTAAAGTAAAACAAGCGCAAAGAAAACTTTGAACCTTTGTCACTTTGCATCTTTGTACCTTTTCAAAATACATAAAAAAAAGACGTTTCAATCTGAAACGTCTTTTTTTTATGTATTTTGAAATTTAGTGCGCTTTCAGTTTTTCGAAAGTTGTAGTAAGTGTTTTTTTGGCTTTGCTCAAAGCACCGTTAAAAGCTTTTTCAAGAGTTTCGGCATGTTCAGTTACAGTGATTGGCTGTAGTTTTGCTGTACGAACTTCAAGAACACATTTTTTATCATTTAGGCTGAATTTCTCTCCATTTTCATCTCCAAAATGTACTTCAATGCGTGTAATTTTATCTTCAAAACGCGCTAAACCTTTTTCTAATTCTTCAGAGAAATATTTTTCTAATCTTTGGTGTCCTTCGATGTTTTTGTCGGTATTGATTTGAATTTTCATAACGGTTTATATTTAATGTTTGTTTCTCAAAGCTATTTTTTTTGGACCGAAAAGCCAAGCGAGTTAATAAAACATTATGATATTTTTAGTGTTAATTTTTTATTCTGAGGAAGGAAGAATCGCACTAGAAACCCCACAACAACCATTAAACTAAATTGTAAGAAAACCACATAATTCGCTCGGGTTTTTTAATATCTTTGCAGTCCTAAACTTCAAATTATGAACACAAAAAATCTTCTTGCCCATGCGGTATGCTGGCGGTATTGGAAACAACTGCAACGCGTATTTGAAGGCGTAGGACAGCTAATCCGTATGGGTTTTATATTCCCTAAACTTCAAATTTATGAGTACAAACACCCTTTCCAAAGAAACAGAAACTCGATTAACGGATTTCTTCAACCAAACAGTTGATCCAGAAAGTCTGGCAAAAGCGATTAGGCAAATCAATTATTTAATTGCTTTAAGTATAATTCGGGATTGCGAAACTTTTCAAAACGAGAAAACAAATCTTGAAAAAGGTTATTATTGGCTGAATGAATTAGCCGAGATTTTGAATCCTTATTTTGAGGTGGAAAATTAAGAAAATGTAAAAAGCCACTGTGAGGTGGCTTTTTTATTTTTTGGATTGTCTTTCGTTTATGGCGTTTTGAATTCACTTTTAGAAAGTTTAATTTGATAATCATTTAATTTCTTTTACCTTCATCAATTTAGTTAATGATACTGTAAAAGGCATTCCTGCCTGACTGTAAATATTCTTATTTGTTTCTAAAATCTTTTTGTATTCATCTAATTCTTTAAAATTCCAACTAACATTTTCAAATTCTAAATCATTTACTTTTTCAATATCCACTTTTAAATAATGTTCTTTTAAGTTATTTGACTGTGGAAAATTGAGTTCAATAATTCTATTTTTTGAATAAACTTGTAGTCCGTTGCTTTTTATTTCATACAAATCGAAAGCGGTCTCCTGTCCATTTCTTCTTAATAAAAGATATTTCGCATTTACTACTTCATTTGTTAACTCTAATGAACCAATAGTATCATTCATTCGGAAAAAATATTTTTTATTTTCATTATACCAATCAAATCGTTTAGCTGTTTTTGAATATCCTACTAATACAAATGTTTCATCTGGCAATAATTTTGAGCCATTTAAATATTCAGGAATTGGTTCATGGAGCAGGTTGTTATCTTCTTTAATAACTTGATGAATACTATGGGCTTTATAATTAATGTTTTCTCTTTGGGATGCTCTGTCTAGTAAATGCTCAATAACCAGATCTATAAACTTGGACAATTCTGTGATGTCATTATTTTGGCCTGTTGGATTGATAGAAAAAGCACCCAATCCTGGAATGATTTCGTGAAAGCCTCTTATTTCCTTTTTTTCCGTTCCAGGATATAAAACATAAGCACCGCCTGATCTTCTAATCGCATCTTTATAAGAATGCATCTTTAATAAATCTGCATTTTTATATATTCCTTTCCTCTCGTTGTTTTCTTCTTGTTCTATTAAATCACTATCTGTAGAAGTTTGAATTTGGAATTGTGTTATTTTATATTTTGCATCAAAATGAATATGTACGATAAGATCTTGTCTTTCAGCTTCTTTTTCTTTTAGCATTGCGGGCCAAACTGATAATGTGTAATCTGGACGTAGTGTAGTTGTATAACTGCCCGCTTGCTCATCAGTATATTTTGTGCCTCCTTTAAAAGAACGATTATATGAGAATTTTACTTTTAACGCTCTCTTTTCTGTGATAAAATCACCGTACAAAGCAGTATGTTTTCCTTGTTTTACCATTACATTCAAACCGTCTTTGGTTGGCTCTATCAAATGGTTATAAGATTGCTCTTCGTGCTCAATATTTTTTATTTTGAATTTAGACTTGAATAGATCATACAATGTAAAAAACAACCAATATTCGTATAAAGTAGCAATATCTCTTTTGCCAGCTTTATATACGTCGTTGCCACCTTTCCAAATTAATTTGGCCGCTAAATCAAATTGCAGCCATGTACTTAAAACTTCACGATAACCACTTTTTCGCTGCAAAACAGGGCTATTTAATTTTAATGAGATTGGTCTGGAAATATCCTTAAAAAAAGAATGGCTTAAATAACCATCAAGTTTTGTAACCAAATTAGATGCTTCTATATGTGGTCTAGAATATTTTTTATCCTTAAAGTATTGTTGACAATCTTCTGCAAATCTTAAAAAAACATCCAAAGCATGTTTTATAAATCGATTTTCAGACGTGTCTGTGTGTTCAACTTTTCTAAAGCTATTTATTTTGTTTGGAATTGATTGAATTCCTACTCGAAATAAAGGATGCGATGTTTGTAAAGGGATTCTATTTGAACCGGATGAAATTTGTTTAGTTGCAGCGTTATCAAATCTTTTTACTTTACGAATATCAATTTCTTCTGTTTCGGTATTCCAATTGGTTTTAGGAGAAGCTATAATTTTTAATACTGCTTCTTCAAAATCTCTATTTTGAATGATAGAGTTAACAAAACTAAATCTTTGATAGATTGTTTCATTGTCTCTTGAAAAGTCTGTTTCAAAATTTTGCTCAACTGGAGAGTTGATTTGCATTAAAAGTTCCGTACACTTATCAGTTATGTCCTTTAACATAAAACGGTAGTTTTCACGGTAGCTTTTATCGAGTTCGGTATCGAATTTAGTTGCTAAAACTTCAAGAGTAATTTCAAATTCTTTGTCTTTATGAATAGTATTGGATACAAATAAAGTAAGTGTACCAACATAAATATTAGGCACAATTCTGCCTAAAGAAGGATCACGTTTTGACTGTGAGACTATACTAACGTTACTACAATTTAAGCGATAGTTTTTATTGGTAAAGGCATATTCATAACTATTACCTTCCAAGATTTGAAAGGTGCTTTCTCCATTCTCATTTGCTTTCTCTTCTGAAATTTCAAAAAGGCTACCCATATTTTCAGGATAGATTTCTAAAAAATCAGTTTCATTAAAAAAAGTTAATGGTACTCGAATATGTTCCTTGATTTCTTCCATATTACTTTATGCTTCTGCATAACTAGTAAAACCATTAGCCAGTACATTCTTGTACATTCTAATTAGTTTTTCAAAAGAAATAGGATATTTTACAGAAATTCCTTCAAAGTTGTTTTTATGAAGATCATCAAATTTCTTTTCAAAATCTTCTCTAGTTATATCCTCCAAACATAAGCTCGATAAGGCAATTAATATTTTTACCAGTTTACTTCTAGAACCGTGTAATTTTGGTAGCAATTTTTGCATAATTGCAATGTCTAAACAATCATTATCTTTAATCGTGGGCTCTAAGGTTTTTAATTTTGTTGCCAATAGCAAAATCTCAGATGCAGCACGGTAACCAAATTCGGCACCAACTTGTTGTAATTGTTTGAAAAATAACACCAACTCTTTTGCGATGTTGTCATTTTCAACAATGTTATTTTGGGAAGCAATAAATAAGAAACTTTCTGCCATTTCAATTCCTTGACCTTGTAAATTTTGTAAATCTGGAATATTTGGACTTGCTAAAAAATCGTTTATTTCATCGTCTGTAATTCTAAACTCAATTACGTTTGCTCTGTCTAATACTTTTGGACTGAACATATAAGTTGTTTCATCTATATTAACTGTACCGATAATAAATACATTTTTAGGCCAATATATTTCTAAAGGGATTTGTAAACCGTCCAAACTTTCTCTCGGATTCCCAGTATATAATTTTATGGTATCATTAGATTCCATGATACTTAAAAAGTCTGCAAAATAACGTTCTACATGACTGAGGTTCATTTCGTCTAGGATCAAAAAGAAGGGCTTATTTTCATTTCCTTGTTTTATGGCTTCTAATAATAAATGAATTACGCCACTATCAGGAGTTATGTATTCTGTAGAAACCAAACCGTTTGGATATCCTACAAGAGGTTCTCGATTGGTCCAATCTGCACCTACAGGAACAATTTTATATTGATTAATATCTTCGCAAATCCATTGTGCAAAAATTTGTGCTATTTTGGTTTTTCCAGAACCAGATAAACCACTCAGAATTACAAAAGGCTTAGAAATTAATGAAGCTATGAAACGAAGGATTAATGAGGATGAAAAATTGAGGTTAGATTCTTGAGTTTTTTTATAGAATACATCATAAGATAATTCGGTCCCAGAAAAATTTATTATTTCATTTGTGTTCAATTTTAAATCCGAAATCTTTTTTAAATTACTTTTTTGAGAAATGAACTCACTTAAAAATTTAATATAATTGTTTTTACCTAAAACAGCTTTTGGTACACCTCTGCCAGTAGCATAACTAAAAGCATTCCAGTCATTGTTTTTTTGGTTATTTTTTAAAGTAATCAACTTCTCAATTTCATTGACAGAATGTTCAGGGTTTTTAGGATCAATATTAAATAAATATCCATCAAAATAACTGTCATTCCAAAAGTTCAAAACTTTTGTAGTAACTAATCCATCATAAGATTTTAAAAAGTTAACAGGATTGTTAAACCATTCTACAAAAGCATCTTGAACAAGGTTATCTACCACTTCTGATTTCATTAAGTAATTGTTTTATTTTTAAAATTTTGGCGCTATAAAATTTCTGTAGCATCTACTTGCCAGAGAACTGTAAATATAGTTTAAGATACTAACTTTTGAGAAAAAGTGAGAAATTTATTTTTAAAAAAGGAATACCTACTTCTCCTTCTTTCCCCACTTAATCTTCATTTTCCCACCATCATCAACAGCAAGTAAATGAAGCACAATACCACGTTCACGAACAGCATCGCGTTCGGCTTTGCTGGCGAGTTTGGCGTCGTTTTTAGAATTTCTTAGTGGGATTGTGAGGGCGAGATTGGTACCTCGGCCGAAAGAATAAATTCCGTCAACATCGATGTTTAGGACGCTTGAACTTATGGTTAAATTATTTACGTCTATTTGTTCTCCGCGCATGTTGAGATTTCCGGATAAATCACTGAAAGTTATATTCTTGACATCACGAAACGGAAAAGCAAATTTACCCACTTTTACAATAGGTTCAAAGTTGAGCAATGCACCTTGATTGACGGTGAAATTTAGTTTTCCGTGCATTGAATTGGTAATTAATTCGCCTCTGCTGTTGATAAATCCGCTTACGTTTGCGGTGCTTGTTAATCTTCCTTTTATATTATTCGGATTAAAAGACGTGATTCCGAAATTGTTGAACGATCTCAAAAAACTCGCAATATCAACTCGGTTTACCTGTGCATTTGAACTGAAGGCATAATTTTTTCCGCTTGGCAAAACTTCACTGTTAAAAGTGATGCTTCCGCCAGAAGTTTGGAGCGAACCATTTTTTATGACCAATTTAGAATTCAGCATTGAGATTGTTGCTCTGGTATTGGTTGCGGTCAGTTTGTTATAATTGATTTTATCTGCTTTAATGTCAATTACCACAATGCAATTTTCGATTACATTTCGCAAATGATTGGAAATCGTCGTTCTTTTATTATTTTTAAGTGCAGTTTTCTTTTTTTGAGAAGAAGCCAAAACGCCTAAAAATTGTTTAAGATCAATATTAGGACAATAAATGTTCCAGTTTACGACCATTTTTTCGGGTGCGTCGTAATATAAGTTTAAGAAATTATCGATTTTTCCGTCTATAAAAATGGTGTTCTTTTTGTGTTTGTAGGCAATTTGTTTGATGATTAATGCTTTCTCGGTAAAATCAAGATGAATATTGGTTTTTACCGCCTGAATATTTTTCGGGATATAATGAAATGAAGCATTGTCGACATCAACATTTCCTATAAATCTTGGCTTGGTAATGTACAAATCGACAATATCAAACTGAAATTTCAACTTAGCTTTGGCGTGGCCTTCTTCAAAATGAATCCACTTTTCGTTACTTATCTGATTGAGTCTTTCGATATCAAAATCAGAACTTACGTTTCCGGTTGCGATTGGTTTTTCAAGATTACTAATTACAACTTGCGGAATGGTAAGCGGAATGTTTTCATATTCTCCCGAAAATCGGGTTAAAATTACGGCAGAATTTGGATCGTTAAATCCGTTTTTTGGTTTGAAATTATTGGTGAAAATCCCTCTGAAATTACATTTGTCAATTCGTCCGTCGGGAATGGTGAGCTCGTTGTTTTTGGCTACAGCCTGAACCACAATTTTAGGATCGTCGTGAACATTTAAATCGCCTTTTAGATCGCAGTTTACGTCGATTGGTTTTTTCAAATCAAATCTATCAAGTTTTGAGCTGATATTTCCGGATAATAATCGAGAAGCATTACTCCATAAAATGCGCGTATTGATATTGATTCCGAAAAGAGAATTGGTTTTGCCAATATTGAAATAAGCCACAATATCAAAGGAATCTGAACCAATTTTTAAGTTTTTGGTCGAAACATCAATTTTTTGTTTGTCGGCTTGATAAGAAACGGCCAGCGTTCCTTTGAGTTCTTTTTGTTTGGCAAAACTTCCGTGTACGGTATTAAAAGCTAAACTGTTTATTTGAGTGTCTAAAAATAAATCGGTATTCCAGTCGTCTCCGTCATAATCTACTTTTGATTTTAAGCTGTGAACATCAAAATCAAACAATTTATTTCCCAGTTGATTATCTATAATAATATGAACATCGCTGAGGTCGATTTCGTCAATCGTGGTTTCGGGTTTTGATTTATTTTCGAGCGTTTTTTTCTTTTTCGCTTTAAAAATATCAGAGTTTGTGTAACCGTCTTTGGTTTTATAAATATAAATATCGGCGTCGTTAATCAGGATTTTATGAATGTTGACTTCATTTTGTAACAAACTCCAAACGTTTAAACGTGCTTCGATTTCCTGTGCTTTCAGTAAAGTATGATGGTGCGTATTCCATTTATTGTCCTTGAGTTCGACATCTTTGAGAGCCAGCGTAAAATTCGGGAAACCGGTTAAAAACTTATACTGAAAATCGCCAATATGAAACTTTCCGTTTATATTCTCATTAATCTTGGTATTGATCTTAGCAATAATTTCGGTTTTATTCTGATTGAAGTAAATTGATAATCCTCCACAAGCCAATAAAAGCAATCCAATTAGTATCAGAATAAAAATACCAAAACGTTTGGCGTATTTTTTAAAATGAACCGACTGGAAAAATGTTTTTATTTTGTGTAAAGTTTCCTTCATTTTGTGTGGATTTTACGGACTAATAAAGATAAGTATAAAAAACGACTTTCTTTACGATAGTTAGAGCTTGTAAATAAAGAACATGTGAATGTTATAATAATTGACGATACATTTATAATCAAAACTAATTTGGGAATGGTGTATGATTTGTTTTTAATTTTTAACTTTGTACCTCAGTTTTGAAAGTATTTAAAAAGTCTCCCGAGACAAAAGCTGAGAATAACTTTAAAGAAAAATAATTATGGCATTAGCAATAACAGATGCTACTTTTGACGAAGTAGTTTTAAAATCAGATAAACCAGTAATGGTAGATTTTTGGGCAGCATGGTGCGGTCCTTGTAGAATGGTTGGTCCAATCATTGACCAATTAAGCGAAGAATATGCAGGTAAAGTTGTGGTTGGTAAAGTAGATGTAGATGCTAACCAGGAATTTGCTGCTAAATATGGTGTGCGTAACATACCAACCGTTTTGGTGTTTCAAAATGGTGAAGTAGTAGGGAAACAAGTAGGAGTTGCTCCGAAACAAGCCTACGCTGACAGCTTAGACGCTTTGTTGTAATCGTAAGATTATGATTTATATAAAAAAGGCCTGATTTTTTCAGGCCTTTTTTATTTTGATTTTTTGCCACAGATTAAAGGATTTCCACAGATTTAAGAATCATTTTAATCCTTTTAATCCTTTTAATCTGTGGCAAAACTTAAACTATGTTTCTATTTGTTTAAAAGCAATAGTAAAAGTCGTTCCGAAATCTGGTTTTGAAGAGACTTCAATTTTGCAATTGATTGCCGTTGCGAGATCCCGAATTAAATGCAATCCTAAACCGGATTTGATCCCTATAACTTCTGAGTCATCATAAAGGGCTTTGAATTTTTCCTGATTTCCGCCCGCGCCGTTATCGGTTATAGAGAGAAAAGCCTGATTGTTTTCCTGCCACGCTTTCCATATTATTTTTGGGTTTTCTCTTTTATCAAGCGCTTTTATGGCGTTTCCGGTTAAGTTTCTTATAATCGTTTTCAGGTAATTTTCATCTGTAGTAAGAATAACATTTTCAGGATTTTCAAACGAAATTGAAATGTTCTCATTGCTCGAAAAATGCTGCTGTATTTCTTTAAAAATAATTTCAACAGCAATTTCTTTAAAATGCGGTTTAAAGTTTTCCATCTGGCCTTTACTCCAAAGCAAAATATCTTCCATTGAGGTTAATAAATTTTCAGCTCCCGAAATTACTTTGGTCTGCATTCTCGCAGCCGTTTCTTCGTCAATCAATTCAGGGTTTTCTTTTTGAAGATGTAAAAAATGAATCAAATTAGAAACCGGACTTCTTAAATCATGGTTTAAAATGCTAAAGAATCTAGCTTTTATTTTATTGGCTTCATCTAATTCCTGATTTAAAACCTGTAATTTCTGATTGGTTTTTTTTCTGTTTTGATTTTGGTTGAATAATAACAATCCAATAATTGCAACCAAAGCTAATCCCGAAATTAAATACAATCGCTGTTTTTTAGCTTCATCAATCTGAAGATTTTTAATCGTGTTTTCGGTCGAAAGATTGTTGATTTTTTGTTGTTTGGTTTTATTTTGATAACGGGCTTCGGCATTTGCAATACTTTGTTTCGCCGATTCGTGCATCATTTCGTCGTTGTACTTGCTGTAGATTTCGTTATAATGAAAAGCTTCTTCCCAAAGTCCCAGCGCTGCATAACTTTGAGAGAGTTTTTTATTTATAGTAACGAAGAATTCTTTGTCATAATTTAAAGCATTTACCGATGCTTTTTTCAAGGTTTCAATCGCACTTTTATAATCTTTCTTTTCATACAAAACTCTTCCCATTATTGTATTGGCTTCCATCAGAATTTCTTCATCTGTTGATTTCTGCCCAAATAGAACAGCTTTTTTAGCATAATTATACGCTGTATTGATCTGGCCTTTATCTGCATAAAATTTAGACATGCTTTGGTTCGCAAAACTCAAATTAAGAAACAGAGAATCTTTTACAGTTGGATAGGTATAAATTAACTTGTAATACTTCAAAACGCTGTCTGATTTTTTCTGCGCGGCAAAACACTGCATATAATAATTGCACGAAAATGCGCTTACATATGGAGATGTTTTTATATAAGGTTTTGCTTCGTTTAAATATTCAATTGCTTTATCAAATTGTTTCATTTTGATATACGCACTCGCAATCTGGCTGTACGAAACACCAATATTTTCAATATTTGGAGTGCTTTTTTTAAGCAGTTTTTTATACGTTATCGCTTTTAGCTGATATTTAATAAAGTTTTCATATTGAGCATAATCAAGATAATATTCACCTAAACTTCCGTTAAGTACAGCTTGTGTATAAGTGTTTTTTGTAGTGTCGAGAACTTGTTTGATATAAACAATTAAGTTTTTCCTTTTTAAAGTATCATTCAGCGAATAATAAATATAATTGAGCCGCATTAAGGCCGAAGTTTTATTTTTTAGATGATTTCCTATTTGGGCATATTTCAAAGATTGCTCATAATTAACCAAAGCCTTTTGATATTGGTTATTGCTAAATTCATAAGCAGTTCCAATATAAAGATAAAACCGGCTTGTGTAGGCAGGATGATTTTTAGAAAGCTCAATTCCTTTTTGTCCAGCAATTATTACTTTCGAATAATCTTCTTTGTCTAAAAGTTCTGTGGAATATTTCAGCCAGATTTTTAATTTTTCGTTTGTAGTTTTATATCGGGATAAATTCGGTTCCTGTTGTGCAAAAACAGAAATACTGATGAAGAACAAAAACAAAAATCCGACTTTTTTCATCTAAATCAGGTTTAAGTTTTCTTTGTAACTTCTCCCAACCGGAATCGTGACATTATTGTTTAAAATGATTTCCGTCGAATTCATCTTCTGAATAAACTGCTTTTGAACGGCATAACTTCTGTGAATTCTAATAAAAGATTGAAAATGATCTTCTTTCAATAAATTTCCAATACTCGATAAAACGCAATGCCTTTTTTTATCGGTAATAATCAAAGTATAATCTTTTAGCGCTTCGAGATATAAAATTTCGTGAAGCTTAACTTTGGTCTGATCGTGGCCTTCTTTTATATAAATAGTATCACCGCCAATGCTGGCTTCAAAAAGAGAAGCTTTTAACTTAATCTCCATAAACTCTTCAATTCGGTTTAGGGTTTGCGTAAAGCGATCCAGTTTTAAAGGTTTTACGATAAAGTCCAGCGTTTCTATTTGAAAACTTTCAACCGCATGTTCAGGATGTGCAGTAATAAAAACACAAACGGGAATCTCTAAAGCTTGTTTCCTGAATTCAATACCGTTTAAATCCGGCATATCAATATCCAGAAATAAGATATCAACTTTTTTTTCTTCGATAAACGGAAGCGCATCTTCGGCAGAATCAAAAACACCTAAAATATCCAGAATCGGGAATTTTTTAGCAAAAGACAATACAGTAAGTCTGTCAATTTCGTCGTCATCAACAATAATACAAGAGTATTTTTTCATCATTCAAACTATGTTTTATGTCGTCTGTCTATTTAAAATGTTGTTTGTCTATTCGCTGTTTTTGCCCATGTTTTATTGGCGCACATTTGCCTTGTAATTAATTCAGGAGCTCAAAATAACTATCCCTGACAGCTTTAGGATTTCTACAAAAATAATGTTATTGAATTAAATAAGAACGATTTGACCAATTTAAAACTAAAATTATTATGAAATTTTCTAAAACCCTTTTATTAATTTTTTTACTAGCAATTTTTACAATTTCATGCAGCAGCGATGACGGAAAAGACGGAGTAGACGGAACTAACGGAGTTGATGGCGCTGTTGGTGCAACAGGACCGGCCGGAACAGCAAATGTTATTTACAGCGCATGGCTTACAGCGCCTACAGCAGTAGCAGAAACAATAGATGGAACCTCTGGATTGTCAACTAGTATTGCTGCACCACAATTATCATCAGATATTCTTTCAAAAGGAACCATATTGGTTTATGTGTCTTTTGGAACAGGTACTTACACAGTGCCATATACATCTACAGCAGGCGGATTTGTTAATACAATTACGGCTATTTCTACTGTGCAAAAAATCAAATTATTCAGATTTAGACATGATCAAGGAGGAACGGTAGGTTTGCCAACAAGTCTTAACTGGAGATATATTTTAATTCCCGGAGGAGTTGCGGCAACAGCAAAACAGGCAAAATTAGATTATTCTAAAATGAGCTACGAAGAAGTTTGTGCACGTTTAAATATTCAGCCGTAAGCTTAATAAATCAAATAAGAACTAATAAATAAAGATATTATGAAAACTTTAAAAACACTTTTTACCATTTTATTCGTTGCAATTTCTATTACTTCGTGCAGCAGTGATGACGACAAAGATAATACGCCGACTTTTGAAACAGAAAACCCGCTTGCAGTTTATTATACTCAAACCGGATTTAATACAGTTACTAATTTTGTAAACGCTGGAGATTACGAATTTGGATTGGTTTTTACACCAACTGTAAAAGGAAATATTAAAGCCATTACGTTAAAACTGCCTGCTGCAAATTCTGCAGTGCGTGTAACGATTTGGGACTATGCAGGAAAAGCAGTATTGCGTTCAGAAACTGTAAATGTTGCCACAGCAGATGTTCAGGTTACTAAAGAAATCAGTGTTTTTGCTCTTGAAAAAGATAAAAAATACATGATTACAATGAATTCTAATGATTGGTATAAAAAGGCCAAAGCAGATCTAACCAATACTGTTTATCCTATTACTGCCGGACATATCATATTTAATGAATATAGATGGATCAGCGGAACATCACAAACTTTCCCAACCAATGTTTCTGCAAATTATAATGCAGGAGATTTAAGTTTTGATTTTCAACAAACTGAATAATTTTATTTTTGGATAGTTTAATTAGTGAGTTTGTAAAAAGGTTTGACACTCGTCAAACCTTTTTTTGTTTTTGCCATGAATTAAGCAAATTTCAATGAGTTTTTATTTTGCATACCTTACCATCTTTTCCTGTAAAATATTTAAAAATTGATTTCTTTGGTTTTAAACAGATAATATAATTCGTGAAAATTAGTCCAATTCGCGACTGACTTTTTTAAATGTTTGTTTTTTCCTATTTTTAACGAATCTTATATCTCTTTAAAAATGAAAACCTTCTATAGCTTTCTTTGTTTTATTGTATTAATTACAAATGGTTTTTCTCAATCAAAAGAAAAAGAAAGTGCGTTTTTAGAAAATGGAGTTTCAGAACAATTGGCTCAATTTCGTAAAAATCAAATTTCAGATATTCAATACGAATTGTCTTTTGAAATACCAACTCAGAAAGAAGAAAATATTAATTCTCATTTGAATATAAATTTGAATTTATCTGGTTTAAGCCAGCCTTTACTTTTAGATTTTAAAGAGAAAACTTCAAACATAAAAACAATTGAAGTAAACGGAAAAAATACTGCAATTGTTCACGGAAAAGGTCATATTATAATTCCTTCTTCAGTTTTAATTTTAGGAAAAAACAAAGTTTCTGTTTCCTTTATCGCGGGCAATTTATCTTTAAATCGAAACGACGATTTCCTGTATACACTATTAGTTCCGGATCGTGCCAGTACATTATTCCCATGTTTTGATCAGCCAGATATAAAAGCCACTTATAAACTGAGTCTTTCTGTTCCAAAAGACTGGTTGGTTTTGGCTGGAGCCGATGTAAAAGAGAAAATCGAAAAAGGCGATTTCATAACGTACCATTTTGGAGAATCAGATAAAATGAGTACGTATTTGTTTTCTTTCGTTGCCGGAAAATTCAAAAGCGTAACACAAAAACCTGGCTTAGAAATGACGATGCTGTATCGTGAAAATAATCCTGAAAAGATAAAATCGAGTACCGATACGATTTTCAATCTTCATCAGCAATCATTAGATTTTTTAGAAAAATATACCAATTATAAATTTCCGTTTCAAAAGTTAGATTTTGCTGCAATTCCGGTTTTTCAATACGGCGGAATGGAACATGTTGGCGCAATTCAATACCGGGAATCGACTTTGTTTCTGGACAACAGCGCAACCGATAGTGAGAAATTAAACCGTGCAAAACTTATTGCACACGAAACGTCGCATATGTGGTTTGGCGATTTAGTAACGATGAAATGGTTTGACGATGTTTGGATGAAAGAAGTATTTGCCAATTTTATGGCCGATAAAATCATGAATCCAATTTTTCCGAAAGTCAATCATAATCTTCAGTTTTTTACAGCACATTATAGTAACGCCTTCGCGGAAGACCGATCTTTGGGCACACATCCGATAAAACAACATTTGGAAAATTTAAAAGATGCAGGATCGCTTTACGGAGCCATTATTTATAATAAAGCCCCAATTATGATGCGTCAGTTAGAAGCTTCGATGGGCGCAGCAGCCTTTCAAAAAGGAATCGAAAAATACATTAAAAAATACGCCAACAATAACGCTGACTGGAATAATCTCGTAGAAATTCTGGATGCAGAAACACCGCTCGATATGAAAAAATGGAGTGAAGTCTGGGTTAATAAATCCGGAAGGGCCATTTTTACAGATAAAATAGAATACGATTCAAAAGATCAAATTAAAAAGTTTGAAATTCAGCAAAACGCCGAAGATAAATCGAATAATATCTGGCCTCAGGTTTTTCAAATTGGTTTAGTTTATGATGATAATGTGAAAGTTCTAAACGCTGCTATTAAAGACAAAAACATTGTTTTAAAAGAAGCTGCAGGACTTGAAAAACCAAACATAATTATTTACAATTATAACGGTTTTGGATACGGCGTTTTTCCGCTTGACGGCAATAATTTAGATTATATTTCTACTTTAAAAGATGAAGTTGCCAGAGCTTCGGCTTACAGCAATCTTTATGAAAACATGCTGATTGGGAATATTTCTCCAGATGAAGCTTTTAATTGTTTTTTTAAAGGAATTCAATTTGAAGAAAATGAATTGGTTTTGCGAATTGTATCTGGTAATCTGAATTCGATTTACTGGAGATTTTTAACCCAAAAACAACAAGACAAAGTTCAAAATTTATTGAGTTATACTTTATATTCACGTTTACAGACTAATTCATCTGCCAATGTAAAAAAGACTTTATTTGGTTTGTTTAGTTCGACTGCGTATTCCTCTTCGGCGAAAGCCAAATTATATCAAATTTGGAATAAAGAAATCGTAATTCAGGGTTTAAAACTAAACGAAGATGATTTTACCAATATCGCGATGAACCTGGCAATATTTAAACATGAAAAAGCAGATGAAATTTTAGAAAAAACCAGAACAACGATTTCAAATCCTGATAAACAAAAACGATTTGAATTCCTGCTTCCGTCATTATCAAAAAATGAATCAGTTCGAAATGCTTTTATGGAATCTTTAAAAGAGGAAAAAAACCGAGAAAAAGAAGCTTGGGTTGAAATTGGTTTGAGTAATATTCATCATCCGCTTCGTCAGGAAAGTGCTAAAAAATATATTAGATTTTCATTAGATTTGGTTGATGAAATCCAGCGTACCGGAGATATTTTCTTTCCGAAAGACTGGCTTGAAGATACCGTTGGGAAATATTCGTCTAAATTTGCTTTTGATGAAGTACAGCGATTCTTAAAAGAAAACCCTAATTTTAGTCCTATTTTAAAAAGGAAATTATTTCAGGCCACAGATTTGCTTTACAAAGCACAAAATATTAAAAAAGAAACCGAATGAAAATTGAATCGGAAATAGAGAAAGTTTCAAGTTTTCAGCATCTCGAAATGCTGGCAAATCAGGTTGTAGAAGGCTTTATATCCGGAATGCATAAAAGTCCGTTTCATGGATTTTCGGCCGAATTTGCTGAGCATAAAGTCTATAATGCAGGCGAAAGCACCAAACATATTGATTGGAAATTATTTGCCAAAACCGACCGTTTGTATACGAAACGTTTTGAGGAAGAAACCAATTTACGCTGTCATCTTATTGTCGATAATTCATCGTCAATGCATTATCCCGAACTAAAATCGAATCAGCCATTTTATGAAAAAAAGATTGGTTTTGCGGTTTTGGCTTCGGCAGTTTTAATGAATATTTTAAAGAAACAGCGCGATGCCGTTGGTTTAAGCGTTTTCTCCGATAAATACGAATATTACGCTCCAGAGAAAGGAAGCGATCGTCACCACAGAATGCTTTTGAATAAACTGGAAGATTTATTAGTGCAGCCAAAAGTCAAAAAAACGACCGATACAATCACATATCTGCATCAAATTGCAGAGAAGATGCATCGTCGTTCGATGATTATTTTGTTTACCGATATGTTTCAGGCCGAAGATGACGAAAAGCTTTTTAACGCTTTACAGCATTTAAAGCACAACAAACATAAAGTAGTTTTGTTTCATGTGGTTGATAATGAGACCGAATTGAAATTTGATTTTGACAACGCACCAAGAAAATTTATCGACTTAGAATCGGGAGAAGAAGTTTCAATTTTTGCCGATAATGTTAAAGTTGAATATGAAAAAAGGGTAGAAGCTTACTTTAAAAACCTGGCTTTAACCTGTGCGAAGAATCAAATTAAATACGTTCCGGTAAATGTGGGCGACAATTTTGAAAAAATATTGACTACATATTTAGTTGAAAAACAAAACTTTGGCTAAGAATTTGAAAATTTATTTCATTTTTTTTGTCAAAACACTTGCAGAAATGAAATTCTGTACTATCTTTGCAACCGCAATAACGCAGAGGTTTGGTAGTTCAGTTGGTTAGAATACATGCCTGTCACGCATGGGGTCGCGGGTTCGAGTCCCGTCCAGACCGCAATATTGGGAGAAGCCTTTCTTAACAGAAAGGCTTTTTTGCCCAAATACGGTATCTAAGATTAGTTGTGTTGTTTTGCTACGACTTTGTAACTCGTAGCTGGTTTAGTAGTTAGACCAATGAAAAGCTTTCCACTTTTGTGGATGGCTTTTTTGATTTAAGACACTTTTGATTTTTGTTTTTTAACCGCAAAGAACACTAAGATTTACGCAAAGGTCACAAAGTTTAATTAAGCTTTGCGACCTTTGCGTTTTTATATTCATTGCATTTTAAATATAGCCCGTGGTTTCAACCACGGGAAACGGAATTGTGGTCATCATTGTGTCCACGTGGTTGAAACCACGGGCTATGTTTAAATAGGATAAATATTTTTATTTGACAGAAAACTATCGAGATTTCGGTTAAAAAGAAAGAAAGTTCTTGTTTTTTGATTTAGTTCTCGAATTTTAAAATATTGGAATTTAACCAATTAAAAATTTCTCAATTTTTATTCCTAAAAACCCTTGCAGAATCCAACTTCTGTTGTATTTTTGCACTCACAATAAAGCAGTGGGTTTGGTAGTTCAGTTGGTTAGAATACATGCCTGTCACGCATGGGGTCGCGGGTTCGAGTCCCGTCCAGACCGCTTAAATTTAAAAATGCCTTTCTTAACGGAAAGGCTTTTTTGTTTTACCGCAAAGGCGCTAGGATTTACGCAAAGTTCGCAAAGTTTTTTATTCTATCTGATTTGTCATTTCGACGAAGGAGAAATCTCCACAAGAAGCTCGACAAAGATTGAATCCTCGTTACGGAGTTACTTACGGAGATTTCTCCTTCGTCGAAATGACAAACGTTGTGATAATTGGAATTTGGAATTTCAGATATTGGAATTTAAATTTCCTTATATTTAATATCACAAAACCATTCGTATTAAACTCCAATGGAACAATCAACCTTTAAAGTAGACAAATATTATATAAAGAAAGTAGATGCCGATAAAAAAAGCATTTATTGTCATCATGATATAATGGGAGAATTGTTTGTTCCGATACATAAACATGAAAAAGCGCAAATGCTGTATGCGGAAGGCGATGTAGTTTTTGTAACAACCGAAACGAAATCTTATTTTCTCCCTGCAAGACATTTTATTTGGATTCCTGCAGGTTTAGAACACAGCATCGAGCCAAAGTCGGAACATGTGATGATGCGGAATCTATATTTTCCAGTCGAAAAAGACGAAGATGACTTTTATAAAGTAGAAGGAATTTATCCCGTCAATAATTTATTGCTGCAAATGATGCTTTTCACGAATCGATGGAATGGACATCTTAAAAAAGGAACTCCAAACTTTACCATTGCTAAAGCGATAAAAGCAATTTTACCTCAAATTTGCACCAATAATTTGCCTTTAGAATTACCACAGCCAAAAGACAAACGACTCGGTAAAATTTTGCGTTATATTGAAAATAATCTTGGAGAAACGATTCTGTTTGCCGATGTTGCGCATGAATTTGGTTACAGCGAACGCTCTTTGTATCGCTTGTTTCAAAAAGATCTCAAAATGTCTTTTATTCAATATTATACCATTCGCAGAATTTTAAAAGCAATCGAACTTTTATTAGAAAGAAAACTTTCGGTAAAAGAGGTAGCCCTAGAAGTTGGTTATAATAGCGTTCCGACTTTCAGCAATACATTCTTCAAGATTTTAGGACAAAGACCTTCCGATTACTTAAATGGCGAAGAGATTTTAGAACGAGGGAAGTAGTTTTAAACACATAGAAACATAGATTTTCTTTGCGTTAAAAAGGCGTTTCACTTGCATTAACACACATAGTTCTATGTGTAAATGATGTGTCATTTATTTTTAATCTTTTATCCAATTAAAATAAACCTATGTTTCTATGTGTTAAATAATTATTGATTTTGCATAGAAAAAAAAATAAAATCTGCGTTCATCTGCCTAAATCCTTTTAAATCTCCGTGCAATATCATAAAACAAAATTAATTTTATAACAAATTGTTTTTCAGAATTTTAATATAACGTTTTCGAAAAAATACGATTTTAACATTTGTCCGAAATGAATATGTTATTGACTTTTTAGAATTATCAGTCAACGGAAAAATGAAGGAACTTTGCAGCATAAATTATTATCATGTTCCTTAAAACAACAAATTCTACAGACGATTGTTTTTCCAGAATCCTGCTGTTACTCTTAATTGTATTAGCGTTCAATGGCTCACAAGCGCAGGAAGTTCATTCGGTTTCATTAAAAGAGGCTTTGAAACTGGCAAAAGAAAACAATAAAAAAATCCTTAGATCTCAATTGGAGATTATGCTCTCAGAGCAAAACATTAAAGAAAGTAAAGAACTCCGTTTGCCAGACATCGAATTAAACGGCGAGTATTCCAGAATTACAAATATTACCGAATTCAAAGGAAGCGGTTTCTTAAATGGAAAAGAAGTTACAAAAGCAATTCCTGAAATTTATCAGGTCAATTCGACTTTTAAAATGCCAATTTATGCGGGTAATAAGATTAATAATGCGATCAAAATTGCCAATCAGGAAAGTGAAATAGCTAAAATAAAAACAGAAAAGACAGAAAATGATATCGAGCTTGAAGTTGTGGCAAATTATCTTTCGATTTATAAAATGATGGAACTTCAGAAGATTTTTGAAGAAAACATTAAAGAAGAAAAAAGCCGACTGAAAGAAGTACAATCGCTTCAAAAACACGGAACGGTTACAAAAAATGAAGTCATTAGAGCCGAATTACAGCTTTCAGATCGTGAATTAAATGCGCTTACAAATTCCAAAAACATAAAAATTGCGCTTCACGATCTGAAAACTTTAATTCAAATTCCGGAAAATGAAGAAATCGCGATTGATACAACGTCAAGTTTAGACGAAATGAATGGTTTAGATCCGTATGATTTTTATATGACTAAAGCTTTGCAAAACGAAGAAATGCGTATTGCAAGTCAGGAATTAAACATCAAAAAAACGGAATTGCAATTGGTTAAAGGAAATTATCTGCCAACAGTAAACTTCTTCGGGAATTATGGCTTTTATTATCCAAACTACAAATTTTTTCCGCCAAATCCGTATTTGTACACTTTGGGACAAGTAGGTATCGAAGCGAGTTTTGATATTTCGGCTTTATATAAAAACAAAACCAAAGTCGAACAAGCCAACAAAAAAATCGAATGGCAGCAAATGCAGTCTGAAATCATAAAAGATGAAATTCAGGACAAACTGTACAAAGAGCATACGCAATATCAGGAAATCCTTGAAAAATTTGTGGTTGTTGATAAAGCTTTGGACTTAGCCAGTGAAAACTACCGAATTGTAAAACTGAAATACTTAAACCAATTGGTTTTAATTACCGAAATGGTTGATGCTGATAATGCTTTGCTTCAGGCGAAATACAATAAAATTTCTACCCGACTGGATGCGGTTTTAAAACATTATGAATTGCTTCATACTGCTGGAATTATGCCTAACGAGATTTGATTTTTTAGAAGAAAGAGGCAAGAAGCAAGAGAATAAATAGAAAATATAGGGTTTCAGTTCCGAAGGAACGATCCATATTGTAGCGCAGGATTTTAATCCTGGGAAGAAATAGAAAGAATAGAATAAAGAATATAGATTTTAAGTTCCGAAGGAACGATTCATATTGTAGCGCCGGATTTCAATCCGGGGGAAAATAATTAAAGATATAAAGTTTATGGTTAAGATAAAAAATGAAACTAGACAAAACAGAACGTTTCATATATTAATAACAGTTATTGCATGTGCGCTTGTGGTAAGCGGGGTTATTTTGGGAATTTGGTTTTATGTATTCAACAGAAACCACGAAGAAACTAATGACGCTCAGGTGGAACAATATGTAACTCCAATTATGTCGAGAATTACAGGTTATGTGCAGGAAGTTCGTTTTAATGAAAATCAGTTTGTGCATAAAGGCGATACTTTGGTTGTAATTGACAATCGGGAATATAAATCAAAATTGAATGTGGCTCTTGCCGATGTTCAAAACGCACAGCAAAATAGCGTTGTGGTGCAAAGAAATGCAGTTACAACAGCAAGTGCAACGGCAATTAATGAATCACAGTTAGAAGGTGCAAAATCAAATCTTTGGAAAACAAAACTGGAATACGAAAGGTACAAAGCTTTGGTAAAAGAAGAAGCGGCAACTTCTCAGCAATTGGAAAAAGTAAAAGCCGATTACGAATCGGCGCAAGCACATTTTGAAGAAATGAAAAACAGAATTCACTCGGCGACTTTAAGTACTTCTGTTGCCGAAGCAAATGTGCCGACTACACAAACCAATATTGCATCAAAACAAGCGGTGGCTGATAATGCGGCATTGTTTCTTTCGTACACGATAATTACAGCGCCTTACGACGGCTGGGTTGGAAAACGAACTCTACAGCCAGGGCAATTGGTAAAAGAAGGACAATCATTGCTTTCGATTGTAAGTAAAGAAAAATGGATTACTGCTAATTTTAAAGAAACGCAATTGCAGTATTTAACCGTTGGGCAAGATGTTGAAATAAAAGCCGATGCTGTAAGCGGCAAAACGTTTATTGGTACAATTGCTTCTTTATCTCCAGCGAGCGGCGCAAGATTTTCATTGCTTCCTCCAGATAATGCAACGGGAAATTTCGTAAAAATAGAACAAAGAATTCCAGTTAGAATTCAGTTAAAAGATAACGAAAAACAAACCGATTTTTTAAGAGCGGGAATGAATATTACTGTGATCGCAGCACACTAAAATGGAAGATAAAGGTATTTTTAAATCCTGGGTTCCAAAATGGGCAATCATTATTATTTTGTTTGTCTGCCTTTTGCATTCCATGATTTTATTGGGAGTTTATACTTCAAACGTAACCTACGCAGCCAGTTTTTTGGACATTGAGCCCGAAGATTTGCAGTTTGCAATGTGCGTTACATACGGAACTTTGCTGGCAACGATTTTAATCGAAAGTCGATTTTCGAGTTTTTTCCCTGCAAAAAATTACCTGATGGCGGTTTATTCCTTAATTGGAATTACGATTGTTTCATCGGCGTATATTACCAATTTTTATCTTTTTTTAATACTCAGAATTGCCGAGGGAATCCTGATGGCGCTTCCGGTAATTACAATCAGACAATTGTTGATCGAGCAGTTTAATTCTAAAAACGCCATTATAATTGGTTTCTCCTTTTATTACGGTTCGCTGTTATTGTCAACGCCATTTATTATGAACATTGCGGTTTGGTTTCTGGATCATTACGACTGGAAATACATGCTTTATGTTTCGGGCGGATTGCAGGTTTTAAATGTCTTTTTAATCTTAGTTACTTTTCGTGGGCACCGAATCACAAAGAAAATTCCGTTGTATCAAATCGACTGGATGAGTTATTTTTTGGTTTTAACTGCCATTCTTTGCGGTGCTTACTTTTTTGTTTATGCCGAGAAAAAATATTGGTTCGATTCTTCTCAAATGGTTTTGATGTTGATTATTTCTCTAATTACGGCTGGTTTATTCATCTTTAAAGAACTTTTGGTAAAAAGACCCACTTTTGATTTTGAAGTCTTCAAATATGCCAATCTTCGAATCGGGTTTTTATTGTTTTTCCTTTTTTACATCAGCAGAGCAACACTGAGTCTTTGTCATTCGGCGATGTTTTCCATTTGGAATTGGGATCCGTCGCGCGTTGCGGGCGTACAATATATAAACGGATTAGGAAATGTAATCGGGCTTATTTTAGCTGCTTATTTTCTGATGAAATCTGTTTCGACGAAAATCATTTTTATAATTGGTTTTTCGTTAATTGCGTTGTTTCATTTTTGGTTTACGTTTCTGTTTGTGCCAGATGTTGCTTTGTCAGATATTATCATTCCGTATATTTTACAAGGCATCGGAGTGGGGTTTTTATTTGTTCCTTTAATCCTGTTTACCACATCTTCGGTTCCGGCAAAAATGGCGGTTTCTTCTGGAATTGTTGGTGTTTCCGGGCGTTTTTGGGGAAGTACAATTGGTTTTTGCGTCATGCAGAATGCGGTAGTATTTTTAAACAAAAAACACTTTTTAAAACTAAGTCAGTTTGTAACGGGCGAAAATCCCGAAGCACAGCAGACGATTTCTGCAACCGCACAAAGTTTTATGGCAAAAGGATATTCGGCAGATAATGCAAATACTTTGGCCTTGAAGAAAGTTTTCGGAACTGTTGCCAAGCAAGCCACTTTATTAGCCGATATGGAGATTTATACGATTGTAGGTTATGGTTTGGTGATTTTGATTATTCTGATAGCATGTAATCAGCATTTAAGACAAACAATGACTTTGGTTAAAAGTAAAATTTGGATCGGCTAAAATGCAAATTCCAAATTCCAAAGTGGAGTGAATTTAATCTCGCAAAGTCGCAGAGACGCAAAGGTTTTTTAAGCCACAGATTAATAAGATTTAAAGGATTTTTTTTCACGCAGATTCTGCAGATTTTAGCAGATTTAATTTTAATAATTATCTGTGTTTATCTGCTTAAATCTTTTTAAAATCTGCGTGAAACAAAAACTTTGCGTCTCTGCGACTTTGCGAGATTAAAAAAACACTGCGAGAAACCTCTCCACAACTTTGCGGTAAACCACACTTATCAGTATCTTGCAACCGTTAAAAAACAAAAATATAAAATGAAACAGCAATGTGTAATTTTTGATATGGATGGCGTGATTTCGCACACCAATCCGCATCATGTGAAGGCTTTTGAGGCATTTTTCGATAAATATAATGTTCCTTATACCAATGAAGAATTTGAAGAACATATGTACGGAAAACATAACAGTTATATTATGACTCATTTCTTCAAACGCCCAATTGCGGGAGAAGAACTTTTAAAACTCGAAGACGAAAAAGAAGGAATGTTTCGTGAAATTTATAAAGATAAAGTCGATACGATTCCGCATTATTTAGATTTTTTAAGCGAATTAAAATCTCGCGGATTTAAAACCGCAGTTGCAACATCGGCGCCGCGTGCGAATCTGGATTTAATTGCAAACGCCTTAAAAATCACAGACAAAATGGATTCGATGATGTCAAGCGAAGACGTTACGTTTCATAAACCAAATCCCGAAGTATATCTAAAATCGGCAGAGCGTGTTGGTGTTTCTCCATCTGATTGTGTGGTTTTCGAAGATTCTTTTTCGGGCATTACAGCAGGATTAAATGCCGGAATGAAAGTCGTTGGCGTTTTGAGTACGCATACAAAAGAACAACTTCCAGTATGTGATTTTTATATTAATGATTATAGTGAAATTAATGTGGATAAGATTTTGGAGTTATTAAAATCCAATAAATAAATTCCAAAACTATACGTAAGGCCTTTGTCAAAGTTTTAAACTTTGACAAAGGTTTTTTTTTAGCAATACTGTAGCCACAATCTTGTCATTTCGAGGAACGAGAAATCTTCGCAAGTAACTCCGTAAAGGTTTTTCCGCATTGTAACCGCAAAGTATTGTCATTTCGAGGAACGAGAAATCGCACTCGTGAATCTACAAAGAGAATCGCCAATCTTTGCGGAGTTTCTAGTGCGATTTCTCGTTCCTCGAAATGACAAACTAGACGGATAAAAAAAACCTTCAATACTTCTCCTCCAAAAAAGCAATCCAGCCTTTTTCAAATTCCTTAGTTGATATATTTAATGTTTTCTCAATATTACCAAAAGAAGCAATCAGTTTTGGCAGTATATCATTTCCCCATTTTTGGGTAAGATATTCGATTATCGTGTAGCCAATATTGTAAATCTGATTACTGTGATTAAGTTCTTCTAAAGTTAGGTTTTTGCTTTTGGCATATTTTACGCTTAAGGAATTTACTTCTCCAGCTTCAAAAATACTGATCGATTCCCAAAGCCAGCGCGGATATTCGGCTGCAAACTTTTTATCAAAATGCTTATCAAACTCGGTGCGGTTTTGTGTTGTAATCGTTTGTTTTGCTTTGTCGATTAAAATATTTAACTGAACACAATGCGTAAATTCATGCAGAGCCGTTTTTAGCGGATCGTCTGGAAAAATCGAATTGAACCAGTTTGTCCAGACAAAATGAAATTCATTTGGACCGCGACTTGTGCCGTTTGCATTTTCTAAACCAGTAGCGACATTAAACTTGTATTGTGAGCCGTAAACAAAAACCTTTATCAGGCCGTGTTTTACATCTTTTAAATTCGTTCTTATTTCAGTATAATTGCTTTCAAGATGTTCGCTTAGTTTTTCGGCTTCACTTTTATAAATTCCGTCGTAGGAGATAATAAAATGTTCCGATTCCAGAGTTTGAGCCTTGTGTTTAACGGTAAAGGTTCGAATTGTTCTTGCAACGTAAAAAACGCCAATAATAATTCCTAAAAGAATAATTAATAATTTGTATTTCCTCATGTGTTCTAAATGTTTTTTGAGATTTAAAAACAAGCAAAATATTGAGAATTAGGTTTTTGGTGTTTTAAAAATAAGAATATTTAAATACTAAATACAAAAAGATTTAAAGAAATTTCTGAATTGTTAAGCTTTGGCAGTTTTAATCTTGCAATCCCAATAGCTATCTGGAGCGAGGTTGCAAAGTTTTTTTTTAGCCACAGATTATTATGATTAAAAGGATTTTTTCTGTGTTTTGACCACAAATGTATTGTCATTTCGAAGAGAAATAACAAACGGATCGTATTTACTTTATTGAATAAGAAAGTTAAATAAATTGCCTCCAGTTTAAACTGGAGGTTTTATGTTGGAAAAAAGAAAGGCTTTAGCCGAAAATTATGCAATGTCTAAAGCAATTGCAATTATTAATCCTGTAATTAAAAGAAAAACAGATGCGCTTAATAAAAGCCATAGAATTTTTGGCAGGAGTTTAATTCTTAAATCTTTAATGATTAAAATAGAATTGACTAAAGAAAAAACGACAAGCAAACAGCATAGAAATAAACAACCCGTACTTCCGTACGCATATATCAAAGTACCTCTAAAATTTTCAAGATAATGTTTTGTCAAACAGCTTAAAAAGAATAAAGAAGGAATTGCAACAGCAAATTTTTGTGTTTCGTGAAGATTCCTAAATTTTTTCAATGTAGCTTTTGGTTGATTTTTTGTTTTGAAAAGGAAAGGCTTTCGCCTAAATTTACCTGTTTTTAATCTTCAAAAACACTTCGTTTCTAAACCAATTTTCATCTTCTGGAGTTTCAAAAATTCGTTTTGGGAAAAATACACTTTGTCCTTTTGAGAGATATAAAATATAAAGATCATTTAGTTCTAAAACTTTTATGAAATTCGTTACTGCAATTGTACTTTCAGTTGTTTCATCAAAACGAGAAATAATTTTGTCGTTGAAAATTTCATGCTCTCTTTCTGAAAGAATAATCTTGTTTTCTTTTGAATTTGCAAATCTCCAATATTGAAAAATTGTAATTAAGGGAAAGAGAAAGCCAAATACAATCATAAAAATATCTGAGGAATCTTTGTTATCCTTAAATAGAATTGCAATAGCTAATATCAACATAATAGAATATAGCCACCATCGTTTTTTTAATAGAATTCTAATAATAAATGAGAGGTATTCTTTTTTAGTAAAGTGAAATTTTTTGGTTTTGATCATTAGTAGCTTTTTGGATTTGCTGTAAAAGTAAAAATAGATTTTGTATATGAAAAAAATAATTAGAGTTGAAGGCTTATTTGCTCACATAAAATAAATGTTCCGGATGATTTTTGCAATATTTTAAATTCTAAAATTATGAAAACAAATAATATTTCAGAAGAAGTTGAAAACAGACTAAAAGATTTTTTCACAAATACAATTGACCCAAAAGATTTAGCAAAAACAATACGACAAGTAAATTACGCTCTTTCAATGTGTTCAATGCGAGGTTGCGAAACCTTGGAATCTGAACTAAATAATATCGATGATAATTTTTATTGGCTGAATAAATTGGCAGAAGTTCTTGATCCTTATTTGGATGTTGAATGAAGAAAGTTTTTTTGTGTCATTAGTAATCAGAGGAACGAAGAAATCGCAACAGAAACTCCGCAAATCTTTGTCGATTTTCGCATGAGATTCCTTTTCCTCGGAATGATAAATATTGAAATTAAGGTATTTTGCTTTTAACTGTTCTTAAGCTTAACATTAAATTTTCTCCCTTTTCGGTCGTACTCCACAATAAATCTTTTTTTCCTGCATTTATTGGTATTGTTTCTAGCTCTATTAAATTAAGAGCTTTAAATTGTATTTTAATAGTTTGAAAATCTTGATCATTAATTATACTTGTTCCTGAATCAATATAATTTGGAGTAATTTCATATATAACACTTGATAGTTTTCCTTTGACATTAGCATCATTAGGTTTTTTTAATAGATAAGGAGATATTAAAGCGAAAATTTCTCCCCAAGTTAAATTTTGTGACCAATTTGATGATATGGTTCCATGATGATATACACTATAATAGGAATGTTTTCCTGAAATTGTAATTGTTTCATTAAGATCTGCAAGGCTTTCTAATTCAGATTGTTTTTCTTTTGAATCCAATTTTGATTTTATCTCTTGATTTTCTTTTCTCAATTCGTTTAATTCAATGTATATTTCTGGGTTCGAAGTTGTATTGGCTCTTATCCAGCCGACTAATTCTTTACTATAAATAAAATCAGAAATTGTTTCGTGGATGGCTAACTTAATATCTTTTTTATCATCCCAAAACTTTACAAGATTTTTTAAAACAGCACTTTTAAATTCGTTTAAAAGACTTTGATTTTCTTTTTCGATAACACTAGTGCCATATTTTTTTACTTTTTCTTCTAAAGCGCTGTCATTAATTATAACCGCAAATAATGGCTTCTTTATTTGTAATGCATATTCATATTCCAATTGTGTATAGCTTTTGCCAGATGATGAGTCGATGCTTCCATATCTACCACCAAGTATTAATAAGTAAATGTCTGATTCGTCAATCCATCTTTTTATGACTGACATTTGAGATTCATCACCTGCTGAAAATAATTCCATTCCAGCTGGAATATGTCCTGATGAAAGTATTGCTTCAACGGCAGCTTGACGCTCTTCTTTTAAATCTGTAAAAGTAGAAGACACAAATATTTGAAATTTTTTATCTCTCATAGTTTATACGAGCTTTTTTGTTCAAGTGATAAAGCCTTTAAATAAAAATTATGACCTTCATTTGTAAATTCAAATTTGGCTTGAATACCATTCCCGGTTATTTTCTTTACAATTTTATATAGTATAAGTTGCTCAATACCTTTTTTAAAATCATCTTGTACTATTTTATTTTCAGATATAAGTGTCCCAACATATAGTAAGAATTCTAATAAATTATAGGTTGTTGCTTGGATTTTAACTTTTTTACTGCTTAATAACTCTGCTAACTCCTCATAAGTCAAATTTGAATAAAGAGCTTTTGGAGACGCACTTGAAGAATTTAATTTCTCTCTTAAATTTGCATTTTCTTTTGTAAGTCTTGCAATTTCTTCGGCTAATGCAGCAGTATTAACAGAATTATCCCCTCTAATCCAGCCTGTTAATTCTTTTCCGTAACTAAAATCAGAAATTGTTTCATGTATTGCAAGTTTAATGTCTTTTTTGTCTTCCCAAAATTTCACAAGATTTTTTAAAACAATTGTTTTAAATTCTTTTAACTGTTTAGTGTTTTCCTGTTCAATCACGGATGTTCCATGAATTTTAACTTTTGCTTCTAGTGCTTTTTCATCGATTACGACTGCAAATAATGGTTTTCCTTTTTCAAGAGCATATTCGTATTCTAAATGGGTATAACTTTTGCCTGTAAGGGAATCGACACTTCCGTATCTTCCACCAAATATTAATAAATAAATATCAGATTCATCAATCCATCGTTTAATGACTGACATTTGTGATTCATCACCAGCAGAAAATAGTTCCATACCAGCAGGAATATGGCCAGATGATAATATAGCTTCTACAGCTGCTTGACGTTCTTCTTTTAAATCTATAAATGTAGATGATACAAAAATTTGTAGTTTTTTATCTTTCATAGTTAGTTTGATAGTAAAAGTATCAGATTATTGATCAGAAAATAACACTAATTTTTATTAGGATGATAAAAATAAAAAATGCAAATCTATTAAGAACATTCTGCCAATTTGTTTATCAACAACTTTAACAACAAAAAACAAAATGTAGTAAAAACAAAAAAGCTTCTGAAAATCTTCAGAAGCTTTTTTAGTGCGGATAATAGGACTCGAACCTACACGCCTTGCGGCACCAGATCCTAAGTCTGGCATGTCTACCAATTTCACCATATCCGCGTAATTGTGGGTGCAAAGATAAGCATACTTTCGAATATTCAAAGAAAAATTTCAAAAAAAATATTAATTCTCTTTTTTGTACTTTTGATTTTCTATAAAAATTATTTAAATGGAAAATATTAAGTCCTACGTTCAACAACATAAAGATCGGTTTATCAATGAATTGATCGAATTATTAAAGATTCCGTCGGTAAGTGCCGACACTGCATATTCACAAGATGTTATTGATACAGCAGAGGCTGTAAAAGAAAGTTTATCAAAAGCAGGCTGCGATTTAGTCGAAGTTTGCGATACTCCGGGTTATCCAATTATTTATGGAGAAAAAATAATCGACCCAAATCTTCCAACGGTTTTAGTTTACGGACACTACGATGTTCAACCGCCAGATCCATTAGAATTATGGACTTCACCACCATTTGAACCGGTTATAAAAACTACAGATATTCACCCGGAAGGTGCAATTTTTGCACGTGGAGCATGTGACGACAAAGGTCAAATGTACATGCACGTAAAAGCGTTAGAATATATGGTGCAAACTAATAATTTGCCTTGTAACGTAAAATTCATGATTGAAGGTGAAGAAGAAGTAGGTTCTGCAAGTTTGGCTTGGTTCGTAGAACGCAATCAGGAAAAACTGAAAAACGACGTTATTTTGATTTCAGATACGGGAATGATTTCTAACCAACAACCATCGATTACGACAGGTTTAAGAGGTTTGAGTTATGTTGAGGTTGAAGTTACAGGACCAAACCGCGATTTGCATTCTGGTTTATACGGCGGTGCTGTGGCAAATCCAATTAATATTTTGGCAAAAATGATTGCTTCTCTTCACGATGAAGACAATCATATTACGATTCCGGGATTCTATGATAAAGTTCAGGAATTATTTGCAGAAGAAAGAGCTGAAATGGCAAAAGCGCCTTTTAGTTTAGAAAAATATAAAAACGCTTTAAACATCGCTGATGTTTACGGCGAGAAAGGTTATGTAACTAACGAACGCAACTCAATTCGTCCGACTTTAGACGTAAACGGAATCTGGGGCGGTTATACTGGCGAAGGTGCCAAAACGGTTATTGCGAGTAAAGCTTTTGCTAAAATCTCAATGCGTTTGGTTCCAAATCAGGATTGGGTAGAGATTACAGAACTTTTTACAAAACATTTCACAAGTATTGCTCCGGCTGGAGTTACGGTAAAAGTAACGCCTCACCACGGTGGACAAGGTTACGTTACGCCAATTGACAGCATTGGATATCAGGCGGCAAATAAAGCATATACTGAAACGTTTGGAGTTCCTGCAATTCCGGTTCGTTCTGGTGGAAGTATTCCAATTGTGGCTTTGTTTGAGAAAGAATTAAAAAGCAAAACTATTTTGATGGGATTTGGTTTGGATAGTGATGCAATTCACTCGCCAAATGAGCATTTCGGGATCTTTAATTACTTGAAAGGAATTGAGACTATTCCGTTGTTTTACAAATATTTTGTGGAATTGAGTAAATAAGCTGATTTGCCGCGAAGGCGCTAAGACACTAAGTTTTTTAAGATATAAAATCCGTTCAGAAATGAGCGGATTTTTTTTTGGAAAGGAATAAAGATTTTTTCAATTGCCTCCAGCTTTAGCTGGAGGTTTTTAAAAGAGATTAACATTGGCTTTAGCCGAACTATTAGGGATTTTGTTTTAATTAAATACAATATAAATTTAGCTAAAGCCTTTTCTCTTGAGTTCCTTCTACACCTCCAGCTAAAGCTGGAGGTAATTAAAAAAAATATCCTTAAAGCTTTGTTTTTGTGTGACTTAAAATAAATTTTTCCTAAATAAATTTGCATATTAAAATTTTAACTCTACATTTGTAGAATAAAATCTATAAATGTAGAACTATAAGGGATTGTTTAACCCGAAGAGAAAAAACTTAGAAACTTAGAAACTTAGCAACTTAGCAACTCAGAATCTTAGAACCTTAAAAATATGCAGCTATCAAACTCAGAAGAACAATTAATGGAACATCTTTGGAAGCTTGAAAAAGCTTTTATGAAAGATTTACTTGAAGCGTATCCAAAACCAAAACCGGCAACAACAACCGTTGCAACGCTTTTAAAACGAATGATCGACAAAAAATTTGTTGCTTATAATGAATTTGGAAATTCGAGAGAATATTATCCTTTGGTAAAAAAAACGGATTATTTCTCAAAACATGTAAAAGGGCTTATTAGCAATTTCTTTAATAATTCAGCTTCGCAGTTTGCTTCTTTTTTTACGACCGAAACCAATTTGTCGGCTTCAGAATTAGAAGATCTTAGAAAAATAATCGACTCGGAAATTCAAAAAAAGAAAAAATGACAGACTTTCTAATAAAATCGACAGTTAGCTTAAGCGTTCTTTTGGCTGTATACCATTTGCTCTTGCAAAAAGAAAAAATGTTTCGCTTCAACAGGTATTTTTTATTAGTCAGTTTATTGTTTTCAATAGTGGTTCCTTTCATGTCTTTTGAAATTCAACAAGATATTCCTATTGTGTACAATAATGCAATTCCGTTTTCGACTAATACAGGTCATTTTCCAATTCAAACAGAATTGATAGATATAAACAAAGATGAACAAACCAATTACTGGCTTTCTCTATTATGGATAATTTATGGTTTAATTACTTTAATACTAAGTTATCGGTTTGTTCAAAATATTTATAAAATCACTTCTAAGGCTAAAGTATCTAAAATCATTGTGTATCAAAACATAAGAATGGTTTTACTCTCAGAGAAAACATTGCCTTATTCTTTTTGGAATTCCATTTACATGAATCAAAATGATTTTGAAAATGGACTAATAGAGCAAGAATTGTTTACGCATGAAATTGCCCATGTAAAGCAAAAACATACTCTTGATGTGATTTTTATAGAAGTTTTGAAAACGTTATTTTGGTTCAATCCTATCTTTATTTTTTACAAAAAAGCCATTCAGCTTAATCATGAGTTTTTGGCAGATGAAAATGTAATAGCAGCACATCATGATGTTTATTTATATCAGAACCTTTTGCTTAACAAATTCAACATTTCCCAACCCATTTATTTGACTAGTAATTTAAATTTTTTATCAACAAAAAAACGACTTATTATGATGACAAAAATCACTTCAAAAACAAAATCCCTAATGATGCAGTCTTTAGCTGTTTTAGGCCTTTTAACAATCTTTTTGATATTAGCTTTCAAACCATTGCCATTAAGTGGCAAAAAAACTATAGTAATTGATGCCGGACATGGAGGAGAAGATATTGGAGCGCAGATTGGTGCCGGGCAAGAAAAGAAAATTGTAGAAAATATTGCGAATAAAATAAAGCTATTGAATAGTAAAGATGAAATTGAAATTATTTTGCTTAGAAAAGATGACAGCTTTATTGAATTAAGTGAAAGAGTATCGAAAATAAACAAAATAAACCCAAGTTTGGTCATTTCTCTACATGTAAATAGTTCAGAAAATTTGAATGAAAATGGGGTAAATGCGTATGTTTCAAAACAAAATGGTTTTTATGAAGAATCAAAGGAAAAGGCTGAAAATTTAGTTGATAAAATTTCAAATGAAAAGCTTGCCAAAGGTGAGGTTAAAGATGCGAATTACTTTGTGCTCAAAAACTCAAAATGTCCTGCATTATTAGTAGAAATTGGCTATTTGACAAATGAAAATGATAGAAATTATCTGATTAGCGAAAATGGACAAAATGAAATTGCAAATAAAATCATAGAATTCATAAAAATATAAACAGAAGTCTATAGCGCTGTCCTTTTAGCCTAAAAATAAAAAATCCGCTTTCAGATTTTCTGAAAGCGGAAAAATAAACTAAAAAAAATTCTAAAAATAAAAAAGTGAGATCCGGATTAAAATAAATCCGGATTGTATCCAAAATAAGGTACTCCTTGTTCGTTAAAAATAACGCCGTACTCTTCTAATTCCTTTAATATTGGTTCGTAAACTTCTTTTTTTATCGGAAGCTGAACGCCCGGAGTTGTAATTTTTCCGTTTAAAATCAGCAAAGTTGCCATTGCAACTGGAAGTCCGACTGTTTTTGCCATTGCGGTATACGTTTGATCGTCGCCAATACAAACCATTTTTGAATCGATTTGTTTTTTCTCGCCATTTAGTTCATAACCAAATTTATGATACATCACGATCATATCTTTATCATCTGGTTCAAGAGCCCAGCTGTCGGTTAAGATTTTTTCTAAAATTTGAGCCGGAGTCGCATTTGGCAGGTTTACTTTTTTGTTTGGGTTAAATAAATCCAATTCTAAAAGCTTATCCCACATAATATCGTCCTGATCGATTTTAAGAATAAAACGAGTCTTGATTTCAACAGAATCTGTTGGATGATACGGAAGAAACGAATTCATAAATTGACGATAGCTCATGTTTTCAGAATCTTCGATAACATAACTATCATCTGTCATTCCCAGTTGCACGAACATATTCCACGCTTTCGAAAAACCAACTCTTCGAATTGTTCCTCTATATAATGTCAGAACATCATCAAGTCCGTAAATTGATCTGTATTTAAGCGAATCACGATTAGAGTAGGCTTCAAATTTTCCGTAGCCTTCCACTTCAAGAAATTCTGTCCGGCGAAATAATGCGCTGTATGGAATATATTTATAAGTGCCTTCCTGAATAAATTTTGCAGCTCCGCCTTGTCCGGCTAAAACTACGTTTCTAGGCGCCCAGGTAAATTTATAATTCCATAAATTATTATCAGATTCAGGAGCTACTAAACCTCCGCAAAACGATTCAAACAAAAGCATTTTACCGCCTTTTGAAGTGATTTCGTCAATAACTTTCATGGCGCTCATATGGTCGATTCCGGGATCAAGACCAATTTCGTTCATGAAAATCAGGTTGTTCTTTTTGGCTTCTTCATCAAGAGCCTGCATGGCATCACTTATATAAGATGCTGTTACAAGATGTTTTTTGAACTGAAGACAGTCTTTAGCAATTTCGATATGTAAATGTGCCGGAAGCATTGAAATTACAATAGAAGCTTTTTCAATTGCGGCACGTCTTTCTTCGGTATTAAAAATATCTAAAGCAATTGGAGTTGCGTTTGGATGTTTTTGTGTTTTTTTCTCGGCTAAAGCCAAAGACAAATCGGCAACAACTAGATGCAGGTTTTCGGTTTCTGATTTTGCAAGTAAGTAACGAATCAGCGAAGATGCTGATCTGCCGGCTCCAATTATTAAAACGCTTCTCATAACTCTAATATTTAACACAAACATATTAAAATGTTATAAATATAACAAATATAATTTGAAAAATGATAATTATTTAATTCGTAAATCGAACAAAAAAGTCATTTTTAGAGCTGAAATATTTTAAAAACTAAAATGAATATTGAATAGGATGAAGTATTTTTGTTTCAAATTAAAAGTCTGGAAAATATGAAAAGAAGAATAGTTTTAACTGGAGCCTTTATAGGAATGTTAGCCATTATTTTTGGTGCTTTTGGAGCCCATTTACTTAAGAAATATCTGGGTGTTGATGAGTTAAACACTTTTGAAGTTGGTGTTCGTTACCAAATGTACCACGCTCTTTTTTTACTTTTTCTTTCAACCAGAAAAGACATCGCCGAAAAAACCTTAAAAACAATCTATAATTTAGTTGTTGCCGGTGTTGTTCTCTTTAGCGGATCTATTTATTTATTAGCTACTAAAAGTCTTACAGTTTTTGATTCTAAAATTATCGTATTCGCAACACCTTTGGGCGGATTCTTATTAATTATTGGCTGGGCGGTATTATTTCTTACTATTTTGAGGAAAAAATCATAAAATCCAGAAAAAAAAATTCTGTGTAAAAATTAATCTTTAATTTTGTCTCATAATTAACATATAACGTTACTTATGTGAATTTTTATTCCTTTTTATCTTCTTTGATGAAAAATATAACAATTTGCAAACTTGGACTTTACGTTTAAGAATAAGTAAAATTATATTTTGTTGCACCAAAAAATAACATACAACACAACATTAAATTTATGGACAATAACACACTTTTCGCGCAATCGATTTCGTTAAAAGAATTAGGAATAGAAAATGCAACGGTTCGTTACCAGTTATCAGCAGATGAACTGCATGCAATAACTGTGCAGTCAGGACAAGGTGTTGAGGCCTCTACAGGTGCTTTGGCAATTAATACAGGTGAATTTACAGGGCGTTCTCCACAAGATCGTTTTATTGTAAAAGACAGCATTACAGAAGATAAAGTATGGTGGGGAAATGTAAATATTCCGTTTTCACCAGAAGCTTTTGAGAAATTATATAATAAGGTAACCAAGTTTTTATCAGACAAAGAGGTTTTTGTTCGTGATGCTTACGTGTGTTCAGATCCAAATTACAGACTAAACGTTCGTGTTGTTACCGAAACAGCCTGGTCAAATTTGTTCTGTTACAATATGTTTTTACGTCCGGAAGAGTCTGAACTTGCAAACTTTACTCCAGAATGGACTGTAGTTTGTGCTCCAAGTTTCATGGCAGATCCTGCTGTAGACGGAACACGTCAGTCTAACTTTGCTATTTTAGATTTTACTAAAAAAGTAGCCTTAATTGGCGGAACGGGTTATACAGGAGAAATGAAAAAAGGAATTTTCTCTGCTTTAAACTTCATTTTACCGGTTTTTGAAAATACATTACCAATGCATTGCAGTGCCAATGTTGGTAAAAATGGAGATACAGCTATTTTCTTCGGATTATCCGGAACAGGAAAAACAACTTTATCTGCAGATCCGGAACGTAAATTAATCGGAGACGATGAACACGGATGGACTGGAGAAAATACTGTTTTCAATTTTGAAGGCGGATGTTACGCTAAAGTAATCAACTTAACAGAAGAAAACGAACCGGACATTTACAGAGCGATCAAAAAAGGTGCACTTTTAGAAAATGTAGTTTTCAAAGCGGGAACTAAAGAAGTGGATTATGATGATGTTTCGATCACTCAAAACACTCGTGTAAGTTACCCAATAACACATATTGACAATATTCAGCCGGGTTCTATTGGTCATAACCCAAAAAATATATTTTTCCTTACAGCAGATTCTTTCGGAATCCTGCCTCCAATTTCAAGATTAACTCCCGGGCAGGCTGCTTATCATTTTATTTCTGGATATACAGCAAAAGTTGCAGGAACAGAAGCTGGAGTTACAGAACCACAACCTAATTTCTCTGCTTGTTTTGGAGCGCCTTTTATGCCTTTACATCCAACAAAATATGCTGAAATGTTAAGCAAAAAAATGAAAGATGCTGATGTAAAAGTTTGGTTAATCAACACAGGTTGGACTGGCGGTGCATACGGAACGGGAAGCCGTATGAAACTAAAATATACTCGCGCCATGATTACTGCTGCATTAAACGGAGAACTGGATAATGTAGAATACAAAAATCACGCAGTATTTGGAATTGCAAAACCACAATCTTGCCCTAATGTTCCAGAGGAAATTTTAAATCCTAGAAATACATGGGAAGACAAAGATTTATACGATAAAAAAGCGCTGGAATTAGCTCAGAAATTCAAAGCTAATTTTGCCAAATTTGAAGAGTTTGCAAATGCTGAAATCTTAGCAGGCGCACCGATTACAGAATAAAAGGAATTATTTAATTCAAATTAAAAAAGCTGTTCAGTTATGAACAGCTTTTTTTTAGTATTCAGTGTTCAGATTTTTAGTGTTCAGTCACGGTACGTTTGCAATGTCACTCTGAGCGAAGTCGAAGAGCTTTTACGTTGCGAGGGCTTCGACTTCGCTCAGCCTGACAAATTTTTTCGTCATTTTAAAAACTGATCACTAAAAACTGACCACTGACCACTTTATTTCTTCCCTTCATCAATACGTTTCTGGATCAAATCCCACGCATAATAATGAAACGTCATTCCGTTGCTCATGGCCACGAAAAGTCCGTTTTTGTATTTTGGACCTAAGTTTACGCTTGTAACATCGGCACCGTCGCATTCAATTGTTGAAGTTGGAACTTCTGCCAATAAAACATGCTTATTTGGATTTCCTTTTGAACCTTCTCTGGCATAAACCATAAAAGAATTTGCCTGCTGATTTGAAACTAAAATATATCCCGTTGAATCGGTTTTTTTGTAAATCGCGATTCCTTCATGATCTGCTTTGAAATCTTTTTGACCAAAGAAAGCCAATTCTTTATTATCGTTTAAGGCAGGATCAGCTTTGTATTTTCTAATGCCAACTTGTTCGTCGCAATAGTAAACAAAACCTAATTCGTTATCTACTGCAATTGCTTCAATTTCTTTTTTACCGCTGTAAGTTCCAAATTTACGAATCACTTTTGCAGCAGCAAATTTCCCGTTTCCAGAAAGTTCATACTGCCATAAATAACTTCCTGTCGGACCCGTTTTTCTTCCCACAATAGCAAAAATCTTCTGATCGCTTGGACGTGTGTATAAAGAAACTCCCATCGGATCTCTTTCTGTTTCGCCTTCAAAAACAGGAATTCCGCCATTATCAATTGGTTCTAAATCAGGTAAACTGAAAAATCTAATTTTGTTGGTTTCACGTTCTGTTGTAACGGCAATATCTACTTTTTTTCCGTCAATAATTAATCCATAAGCGATATCAACATTATTTGGACGTTGTAAAACAATTGATTTTTTAAGGATTTTTCCATTCAAATCAAAAGCATACAAGCCGCCGTCGGTATCTTTATCCGTTCCCACAATAATACTTTTTGTTGCATCTGTTGGATTAATCCATATTGAAGGATCATCTGTATCGTGAGGCAACGCTTCGGTAACCGTTGTTGGTTTTACCGCATTTGGTTGGATTGGTGCTAATTTATCGTCTTTACAAGCTGTAAATGAAAGGCTTAAAAATAAAAAAGCAAGTACAGTTTTGTTTTTCATTAGGTATTTTATTTTAAATGAAATTAGACAGAACGGTAAAGTCCTGTCTAATTTAAGAAATTTATAAATGGATTATTACAAGTCTAATTTCAATCCGAAATTGTAACGGGCCTGGTAATATTCTACTTGTTTTGTATGCGTTTCAATTCCTTGATAGTAACGCAATGGCTGGTTGGTTAAGTTATTAGCTTCGGCAAAAAGACGAAGTTTTGGCGTAATCTTGAAAGCAGCATTGGCATCTAAGAAAAACTGTTTGTCGTAATAACTGTCTTTGTACGATTCTGAACCTAATTCATCTAAATAATCAGAAGTAAAGTTGGTTGAAATTCTTGCAGAAAAACGTTTGTTTTCCCAAGATAAAGATCCATTAAACATATGCGGAGTAGTTCCCGGAAGACTGATATCTTTTCTTTCGTTTCCATCCTCATCGGAAATTCCTTTTGCTTTAGATTTTGTGTACGTATAGTTTAAATAAACTGCAAAACCTTTTAAGAATTGACCCGGAAGGAAATCTAACTGACGTTGAAATGCGACTTCAAATCCGTAAACATCAACTGTATCACCATTTCGTGATTGCAAAAATGACCAGTTTTCACCAACCGGAATTGGATTTGTCTGATTAGGGAAATCATTGGCAAATTTCACGCTGTCGTATTCATTATCACTGTAATTGTAAATGAAATCATTTAATCTTTTGTAGAAAACGCCTCCAGAAATCAAACCAACAGATTTGAAATAATTCTCGGCCATGAAATCATAATTGTATGAGTATGTTGCATCAAGATCTGGATTTCCGGCAGTAATTTCTTTATCTGAAGCAATATTATTTACATAAGGAGCTAAAGCATAATAGTTTGGTCTTGCTAAAGCGGTAGTTGCTGCAGCTCTTAAAACTAAATCCTTAGTAGCATTATATTGAAAAGAAATACTTGGCAGTAAATTTGTGTAAGAGTTTGTATTGTTGATTTTGCTTTCTAATTCTTCTTCATCCAAAACACGGTTTCCAGTATAATCAATATGTGTATTTTCCATACGGAAACCTAAAACCATAGAAAGTTTGTCGTTAAAATCCTGATCCCATCTTACGTAAGCGGCAGAAATACGCTCTTTTGCATTGTAATTTACCGCTAAATATTCCGAAGGATTTGCTTCTTTATCAAATAAAGCTGCATTGTTTAAATCCAAACTTCCTAAAAAAGCAGCCGAAGCAAATGCTCCTGGAACATATTTACTTCCCGGATTAAATCCTTGTCCATCATAATAACTGTTTGGAACTTCAGATAATAATTCCATTCCGTCATTAACAGGTTCGTAAGAATAGAACATATTATTTCTTTCTTTTTCCTTCAAACGAAGTCTTAAACCTGTTCTTAATCTTCCTTTTTCTCCGGCAATTACCGAAAATGGAAAACGGATATTTACTTTTGCACCGAATTCACTTTCGCTGGTTTCATCTGTATTTTCAGTAACTGAATCAAACTTGAATTCATCCGTTGATTCTCCCACAGTTGTCATTAAAGGAAATCTTGGATTAGATAAATCTTCAAACATTTCTAAACCTTTCTGACGATATTCAATATATCGTTCTCCCGGACGATATTCTCTAGCTTTCGCATAATTTGCAGACCAGTCTAAATCTAAACTGGAATTGATTAAATGCTCTCCGCGAAGAGAATAATTCTGGACTCTTTGATCTTCTAATCTTCTGTTTTTGTTTCTGCTATTATCTAAACCACCTTTTGTCTGACGTTTTACACGACCTTCAAAACCTGTAATTTGTTCACCATTATAAATAGGTTCGATATCATCATAAGTCGTTCTAAAACGGTTTTCTCTATCATCTCTCCAGTTGTAAATGGCATTAGCAAAAATGGTATTGTTTTCGTCAAATTTATAATCTAAAGCAATCGATCCGCTGCGGCGAATACGCTGTACATCATATTTTCTAATTTCTGAAGCTTGTAAATATTCATTTCCAAAATCATCTTTTACCCATTCGTTTTCTATGTTATCAGATCCGTAATCAACATTGTTATAAGAACCGCTAAATACAGCCCCTAATTTATTGTCGAAAAAACGATTTCCGTATACAAAACCTGCTGTGTAACTTGCGTGTTCACGAATTGGTAAATAACCTCCCGCAAGAGTTGCAGAAATTCTTTCCCCATTTGGAGTTGCTCTTGTAATTAAGTTTACAGAACCTCCAATAGCGTCAGCATCCATGTCTGAAGTTAAAGTTTTATTTACTTCAATAGTCGAAATCATATCAGACGGAATTAAATCCATTTGTACGTTTCTGTTATCTCCTTCTGCAGAAGGAATTCGGTCTCCATTTAAAGTAACCGAGTTTAAAGACGGAGCCAAACCTCTAATAATAATATTACGGGCTTCACCTTGGTCATTTTGCATTGTAATCCCCGGAACACGTTTTAAAGCATCTCCAACGTTAGCATCTGGAAAACGACCCATTTGATCTGATGAAATTACGTTTCCGATGTTTTTATTGTTTTTTTGCTGATTCAGCGCTTTTGCCTGACCTTTTAAGATATCTCCAACTACAACTTCGTTTAATTCCGTTCCAGAAGTTTTAAGAGCGAAATCTAAAACATTGTTTTTGCCTTGTTCAACAGTAATTTCATGAGTTATAGAAGTATATCCAATATATTTTACTTCAACTTTATAAGTTCCAACATTAATATTTAATAATTCAAAACGGCCGTTGTAGTCAGAAATCGTGTATTTGTTTTCTCCAATAATCTGGACCATAGCTCCCGGCAGCGGAAGTTTGTCGTCTGCATCCAGCACTTTTCCGGAAATTATCGCTTTTTGCGCATAACCCGAAACGGCTAAAAATAAGAACATTAATAATAAATTGATTTTTTTCATTGTGTGTTTACTTTGATTCTTTGCGAAACTAGACTCTTAGTATTACTAAAACCCTTTAAAAAAATTAACATAGTGTTATGATTAGTCAGTTATTCCTTATTCTTATTAATGTTTAACTAACATTTATGTCTCAAATAATTGATTTGCAGCTAAAAACAAATCGATATTTTGAACGTAATTGAAAATTTGGCGTTAAATTTGCCATATCAATCACAATCAAAAATCATCAATCATGTTAAAACAATTTTTTATCCTTTGTTCCGGTGCTGACCGAGATTTATTAGAAGGATGTTCAGAAGGCGAACAAACCAAATATGTTGGTATTGGTGCCACCGTATTCTTTACCGCTGTAATGGCATTTTTAGCCAGTGCTTATGCACTTTTCACCGTTTTTGACTCTATTTATCCGGCTTTAATTTTTGGGTTTGTATGGAGTTTATTGATTTTTAATTTAGACCGATTTATCGTTTCTACAATTAAAAAGAGAGACCGTTTTATGGATGAATTTCTGCAGGCGACTCCGCGTATTCTACTTGCCATTATTATTGCTATTGTAATTTCGAAACCTCTAGAAATTAAAATTTTCGAAAAAGAAATCAATACCGTTTTATTGAAAGAGAAAAACGAAATGGAATTGGCCAATAAAAAGCAAATTGGAACGTATTTCAAAACCGATTTAGATAAAAATAAGGCTGAGATTGCAGCTTTAAAAGCGGATATTGTAAAGAAAGAAAAAGAAGTAAACGCTTTGTATTCAACTTATATTACAGAAGCTGAAGGAACTGCCGGAACTAAGAAATTGGGAAAAGGCCCGGTTTATAAAGAAAAACGCGAAAAACACGATGCGTCTCTAAAAGAATTTGAAACGCTGAAAAAAACGAACGAAGCTAAAATTGCCGAAAAAGAAAAAGCAGGTAAACAACTTCAAGCCGATTTAGATAAAAAAGTTACGCAAACACAGCCAATTATCGAAGGTTTTGACGGATTAATGGCGCGTATAAATGCGTTAAACAAACTGCCGTGGCTTCCGTCATTTTTTATAATGTTGTTGTTTTTAGCAATCGAAACGTCTCCAATTATTGCCAAATTATTAGCACCAAAAGGAGAATTCGACTTTAAACAAGAAGAGGCTGAAACAGCAATGAAAGCTACTTTGGAACAAAACAAATACCAACGTGAATTATTAATGAAAACAAGTGCAGAAATGCATGACAGAGTATACGCTGATATTGCCGAAGATAAAGGTTTGTACGATTTACAGCGAAAAAATGCAAAGGAATTACTAGAATTACAATCACATAACTTTTTAGACAAACAAAAGGCTACGCTTTAGCCGAAAGTCATAAAGTCAAAAGTCTTAAAGTCATATAAAAAAGTAAAAGCCAGAAATAGAATTTTTCTGTTTCTGGCTTTTTATTATTTAGGAGGAAAAGACTTTATGACTTTCGACTTTCCAACTTTAAGACTAATTCTACATGTAACTTAAAATCTCTTTTTTGTAAGCATCATATTCTCCTTGCATGATTAATCCATTATCAAGAAGTTTTTTATAATTCTGTAATTTATCAAAAAGTTCTTCTTTAGATAATTCGCTTAATTTGCGATCTCCGGTTGAAGGCTGTGCTGGCTGAATTGGTTCAAAAGTTTCAGTATATACTGGCGCTGCTGGTAAAATTTCAGCAAAGTTTGTTACTTCTTCCGTTTCAACTTCTTCAACTTCTTCTGTTTCCTCTTCAAAAACAGGTTCAACAACTTCCTGAACTGGTGCTCCTGCAGAAACTGGATTTTTCAATAAATCCAATTGTTCTTTAGCGTAAGTATAAATTTTTCTAGCCTGGATTTTCGGAATATAATCAATAGAAACAGCTAAATCTGTTTTTGTACCAAATGAAAATTCAGAACCTAAGATATTTTCTTTTACAAAAGTACTTGCAATATCATCCCAAGTATAATCTGTAAAATCCATAGAAAGACCTAAATTTTTAGGTTTACAGATAATGATACGTTTGTTTGTTAATACAATACTATCAGGAAAAACAGTAATTGCAGGCTTTTTTTGCACTGCGATGTATCCAACTTCTTCGCCTTTCATCAATAAATCGTTGAGTTTTGAAGTGATTTTTTCAATCGCTTTTGGATCTTGTTCTTCGTTTAGAAATTTTTTAAATTGTTCTTTCATGGTTGTATAAGTTGCTAAGTTATATAGTAACTAAGTTGCTAAGTTTTTTTTCTTACCGTGCAAATGTAATGCCTAATTTTCTAATTCGATAATTTCATTCTGAATTTTCTTTGTCAAACTTTTGAAAACCAATTCATACGAATGATCGATCAATTCTTTGACAAATTTATCAGGAAGATTTCCGTTTAATGCAACCGTATTCCAATGCACTTTACTCATATGAAATCCCGGTTTTATCTCATCATATTCAGCTCTGAGTTCCTGTGCGCGGTCTGGATCACATTTTAAATTGACAGATGCTTCATTTTTTTCCCATTGTGATAAAGATGATAAAGCAAACATTTTACCGCCCACTTTAAAAACCAAAGTATCTTCATCAAAAGGGAAATGCTCGCTTACGCCTTTTTTTGAAAGACAATATTCGTAAAACGTTTCTAAATTCATATCATTTATTATTTACCAATTTCACCTAAATGTGTGTATTTAAAACCCTTTTCATATTTTAATCCGTAACCAAAAACACGATCCATTGCCGAATGTGAAAATAAAATAATTCCGGCTAATTGAATGCTTTCAATACTTAAATAATATCCCAAACCATAAATTAAAAGCGCAATTCCTTTATGATGAAAGAGATTATATAGAAATGCACCTGTTTTATTGCCAAAAGCATATCCAATCATAGATAAATCCGGAGCTAGTATTAAAACCAAAAACCACCACCAGGCGTAATTTAATTGATTAAAAAGAAATATTCCCAGAATAAATAAAGCCGTTTCTTCGAGTTTAATAATTGTGTTCATCATACTATTTTTTCCATCATTTTTTCAGGATGATTCAGTTTTGTAAATCCAAATTTCTCGTATAAAAAGTGAGCGTCACTTGTCGCCAATCTCCAAATTTTGACATCTTTAAGTTGAGGTTCATTCATCATCGTTTCAATTAAAATCGACGAATATCCTTTGCCGCGATGTTCTTCTGTAATAAAAACATCCATTAAATAAGCAAAAACAACATAATCGGTAATCACGCGCGCAAAGCCAATTTGTTTGTCATTTAAATAAATTCCAAAACAAATCGAAGCATCAATTGTTGTCTGCACTTCTTCAATAGTTCGTCCCGCTGCCCAATAAATATCTTTTAAAAAGTTTTGTATAAACGGAACGTCGAGTTTGGTTTTATCTGTTGAAACAGTTATCATTTTAATTTTAGATTTTAGAGTTCAGATTTTAGATTTTTTTTGCCACGACCCGAGCGATAGCGAACAGGCGAAGCAATTTCACGAATTTTCTCTAATTTCTTTTTTTTATCTGCCACAGATTAAAAAGATTTACACAGATTTAATCATTTTTAATCCTTTAATCTGTGGCAAAAAAAGCAGGATTAATTCGTGAAAATTTGTGAAATTCGTGGCAACCTTTAAATTTTATATAATATTGGTTTGCTAGGACTTGCATCGTTTTCAAACGAAGCGATTTGCAAGTTTAGTATGTAATTTCCATCTTCAATTTCGTCTGGAACATAAATCATTTCGGTAATTGTCGCATTCAATCTTGCATCATTATTTAGATTATGCGTGTCTTTTACATTCCAAAACGCTTTATGTGCTAATAATTTACCTTCGTCATGCTCTTTATCAACACTTGGTAAATCGATCAATAAATGCTGAATTTCGCTTTCGCGGATGAAAATCGCAGCTTCTTCAGACAAATAAGGCGGATTTGTATTCGAATATTTTCTTGATTTTTTTTCCTTTTGATTTGGAAGCGTTCGAATAATTAAAGCTTCATTTGTCACGCTGAGCGAAGTCGAAGCGCTCAACGCCTTTTCAAGTAATTCTTTCGTAATCACAAAATCATCACCAATTTTTTCCGGCTCAACCGTAATCAATTTAGCAAAAAAGAAAAACTGTTTAAGCGATTGATTAATGCTGAAAAAATCATTTGTAATATGTCCCAAGCACTCCGTATGTGTTCCATGCCCATGCGGATTAAAGAATATATTATTAAAATTCGTAGATGATTTTCCTTCCGAAACTTTCCCAACCCAATCGCCAAAAACTACTGGTTCAATAACCGGTTTTTCGATATACCAGGCAATTGGGTTTTCGTCTGTATTTGTTAATGGAATAGAGATATCAATAGGTTTTGATAAGTCGATTTCGAAGTCGTTGATTTTGGCTAACACAAGTTTAGGTTTTATGCCGCAAAGATGCTAAGTCACAAAGTTTAATTAATTTGCGCCTTTGTGCCTTCGTGGCTAATTTTATTCTTCCAAATTTAAATAAAACAGATCACTTGCAATTCCATCCGTTAAAAATTTTCCTTTTGGAGTTGGTTTTAGAATGTTATTTTCGATTGAAAGCAAATCATCGTTTAAAAATTTCTGAGCTTGTTTTTTTAGATAATTCAAGTATTCTAAACCAAATTCATTTTCAATTCTTTCTAAAGAAACGCCCCAAATCGTTCGTAATCCCGTCATGATATATTCATTATAACGATCTGAAACGGTTAAAACTTCAGTTTCTATTGAAAGTTCATCGTTTTGAATTGCTTTTAAATACAATGAATTATTAGCAATATTCCAGCCTCTTTTTATGCCGTCGTAACTATGTGCAGATGGTCCGATTCCGATATATTTTTTGCCAAGCCAATATGCCGAATTGTTTTTTGAGAAATAATTTTCTTTTCCAAAATTGGATAATTCATAATGAATAAATCCATTTTTCTGAAGCGTTTCAACCAAAATCATAAAATGGGCTGAAGCTGCTTCGTCTTGAGGTTCCGCAATTTTTCCGGTTTGAATTAATTTGCTCAAAGCTGTTTTTGGTTCAACCGTTAAAGCATAACTCGAAATATGCGGAATATCAAAACTCAAAGCCGTTTCGATATTTTTTTTCCACATTTCGTCACTCATTCCCGGAATTCCATAAATCAAGTCGAGCGAAATATTATCAAAATATTTGGTCGCTTCTTCTAAGCATTTTTTGGCTTCAGCCGAATTATGAGCGCGATTCATCATCTTCAAATCTTCTTCATAAAAAGACTGAATCCCAATACTTAATCTGTTTATGGGACTTTTAGATAATTCCAAAATTCGCTCAGCAGATAAATCATCCGGATTTGCTTCAAGAGTAATTTCCGGATTTTCTGAAACTTTATAATTTTTATAAACTTCTGAAATTAAAAAGTTGATTTCGTCATTTGACAAAACAGAAGGAGTTCCGCCGCCAAAATAAATAGTTTCTACAATTTCATTTGTGAATTCGTTTTTGCGCACAGTAATTTCTTTAGCTAAAGCCAAAACCATTTCGTCTTTCTTTTTCATTGAAGTCGAAAAATGAAAGTCGCAATAATGGCAAGCCTGCTTGCAAAAAGGAATATGAATGTAGATACCGCTCATTTTTAGTTTTCAGTCTCAGCTTACAGTCTCAGTCTCAGTTTGGCTGTAAACTGTGACTGCGACTATAAACTATTTTCGAATTTTATCCTCGTTCTGTTTCACAAAAGCATCCCAGCCCGTATAACTTTTCCCTGCAACAATTTTCCCTGAATTAAAGAAATGACAAACCGCTGCTGCCAAACCATCTGTCGAATCAAGGTTTTTGGGTAATTCTTTTAAGCCTAAAAGCTGTTGCAGCATTTTTGCAACCTGTTCTTTACTGGCATTTCCGTTTCCCGTAATCGCCATTTTTATCTTTTTTGGTTCGTATTCCGTAATCGGAATATCTCTTGAAAGTCCCGCAGCCATTGCAACACCTTGCGCACGACCTAATTTCAGCATCGATTGTACGTTTTTCCCAAAGAAAGGCGCTTCAATTGCGATTTCATCTGGATGATGCGTTTCAATTAATTCAATGGTTCTTTCAAAAATGATTTTTAGTTTTTGGTAATGATTGTCGTATTTGGACAATTGCAATTCGTTTAACTGCAAAAATTCCATTTTTTTATTGATGACCCTAATTAATCCAAAACCCATAATTGTGGTTCCGGGGTCAATTCCTAATATGATGCGTTCTTTTGTCATTATTTCTTGGGTTACACAAAGCCTCGCCAAGAATTCGCAGAGACTCACAAAGTTTTTATATCTCTGCGTGTCTTTGTGAATTCTTTGTGAATCTTTGTGAAATAGCATTTTCGCAATACTTTTGCTTACTTTTGCGGCATGATTTCAATTCCTCACAAAGCTAAACAATTCCTAGTTCTTCTGGTCAAACTTTTGATTGTAGGCGGCGCATTTTATTTTATTTACGATCAGCTGGCAAATAACGACAAACTCGACTGGCAGAAGTTCATTACTTTGTTTAAAAAAAATCAATCGGTTTTAGGGATTTCTTTTATATTGCTTTTGAGTGTTTTGAATCGTTATTTTGAGATTTTAAAATGGCAGAATCTTGCTAAAGTAATTCATGAAATTTCAGGTTACGAAGCCACAAAACAGGTGTTAGCCGCCTTAACCGCTGGAATTTTTACACCAAATGGAGTAGGCGAGTACGCCGGAAAAGCCTTGTATTATCCAAAAAATGAAGCAAAAAAAGTAGTTTTCCTAAACTTAATCTGCAACGGAATCCAAATGATTTTGACGGTCATTTTTGGAATTTTCGGATTGATGTATTTCAACGCACAATACAATGTTATTACATCAAAAACGGTTGCGATCTTGTTTGCTGGATTTATTGTGATTTTGATTGTTTTGTTTTCTCTGAAAAAAATCAAAATTAAAGGCTATTCCATTGAAAAACTGATTCATAAAATCAATGAAATTCCAAAATCTGTTCACCAAAAAAATATTCTTTTAGGAGTTTTAAGATATTTAGTTTTCTCACATCAATATTACTTTTTATTTCTGGCTTTTGATGTTGATTTGCCTTATCTAACTTTAATGGCAGCAGTTACATCAGTCTATTTTTTAGCTTCTTCTTTGCCAACCTTTCAGTTTTTAGATTTTGCAGTAAAAGGAAGCGTAGCCATTTATTTCTTCGGAATTCTGGGCGTAAACGAATGGATCGTAGTTTTTATAAGCACCTTAATGTGGTTTTTAAACGTCGTTTTACCAGTAGTTTTGGGAAGTTATTTTGTGCTGAATTTTAAAACCAAAAACGCAGCATGATTTTCGGTTTATTCGAAATATTGACCATTTATATAATAAGTATCGGTTCGCTTATTCATGGTTTTTTCAAAGTGAAAAACTATCAAAAAAAAGGATTAATTCCAAAGACGAATTTTACAATTATAGTTCCATTTCGAAATGAAGAAGAAAATCTCCCAAAACTTTTAAATAGCTTTTCAAACTTAAATTATCCAACAGATTTATTTGAAGTAATTTTAGTTGATGATTCTTCAAATGAGAAATTCCAAATTTTAAATTCCAAATTCCAAATTTCGATAGTTGATAATGTTAGGAATTCAAATTCTCCTAAAAAAGACGCCATTACAACTGCGATGCAGCACGTAAAAACCAATTGGGTAATTACTACTGATGCCGATTGTATTGTTCCGGAAAACTGGCTTTTGACTTTCGATAATTATATTCAGGAAAATAAAGTTTCAATGCTTGCCGGTGCGGTTTCGTATGAATGTGAAAATTCTTTTCTGCATCATTTTCAGCAGTTAGATTTAACAAGTCTTCAAGGCGCAACAATAGGCAGTTTTGGTTTGGGCAAAGGTTTTATGTGCAACGGAGCAAATTTTGCCTACACAAAATCATTGTTTGAAAGCTTAAATGGTTTTGATGGAAATGATAAAATTGCCAGCGGAGATGATGTTTTTTTGCTACAAAAAGCAATCGAAAAATTCCCAAATGAAGTTCATTATTTAAAAGCCCAAGAAGCAATTGTAATTACAAAACCAACCGAAAACTGGAAATCTTTATTTTACCAAAGAGTTCGCTGGGCGGCAAAAACAAGTTCCTATAAAAGTGCGTTTGGAAAGTTTTTAGGAATAATTGTTTTCTTTGGAAATTTGAGTTTTGTGATCGCGTTTTTCTTATTTCTTTTAAGAATTTGGCATTATCAATTCTTCGTTTTATTTGCTTTTTTAAAGTTCACAACGGACTTTATTCTGCTCTATAAAACTAATCAGTTTTTGACCAAAACCAGAATCAAAAGCCTTTTATTAAGTAGTTTGCTTTATCCTTTTTTCAGCTCAACAGTAGCTTTATACAGCTTATTTGGTTCTTACGAATGGAAAGACCGACGCTTTGTAAAATAGGTTAAAAACCATATAAGTTATATAAGAGATTTAAGTAAAACTTCACATCAAGTTTAAATGACCTTAAATCACTTATATGGTGAAAAAAAACTATTCTTTAGCTTTAATAATTACAGGAAGAGTAAACTGTGTTTTTACAGGAAGACCACGTTTGATAGCCGGGTTTACTTTAGGGAAATCAACTAAACGCGCATGAAGAATACTGTCAATTCTAATAGTGTCATAAGCAACAGAATCTTTTCGAAATTCAGGTTCGAATTTCATTTTTGAATTAGGAAAAACAGTCACTTTTACTTGTATAGTATCAAGATCAGGATATAAAATAGATAAACTGTCAACGTTTAGTTTTTCCTGAATAAGCTGAGACATTACATCAAAAAAGCACTTTTGACGCAGTTTTTTATCATTAATTGTCTCGCATTCAGCAACAGTAGGATATTCGTCGACCTCTTTCCAGTTTATAGATTTTAATTCCTTTTGAAGTAATTCTTTTTCAGAAGGAACCTTCTTCTCAAAATATTGACAAGAATTAAAAAATAGTAAAAAAATAAAAAATGAAAACTGCTTCAAGGCTTTGATGTTGAATTGGATAAATTAAACTGAAGTATAAAAATACAATTATTTTTTTTGAGATTCTTTGTATTCTAAATAATCTTCATACCTTTCTGAAAGCCAATGTTCTTTGTTTTGTGCAGCAACTTCCTTTTGATCAGGATATAATTTTGCAAGACGGTCAGAAAAGGTCGCAATTTGAACCGTATAATTGTAAAATTCGGTTTTTGTTAAAAGAACATCGGGATCATTTTTACGAGTAAAAAACTCAAAGAAAAGAGTATCAAATTCTTTCATGGAAAAGTTTAATATCTTCTTCTTGTTGCTTTTATAAATACTGTCTTGCAGTAATTGATCGTCGATGGAAAGTTTTTTAGTTTGCGCACATGTAGTATTGATTGAAAAAATCAATGACAACAAAAGAATGAATTGGAAATAAGGGCGCATTTTAATTTTTATAAAAGTTTGTAAGGGCAAAATTACAAAAATATATGGATTTACTATTATTTACGTTAGGTTTTATATGTATGATTGTGGGTATTTTAGGCAGTTTTTTACCTGTTTTGCCTGGTCTTACAAGCTGCTGGGTAGGCTTACTGCTGTTGAGTTTAACAAAAGCAGTCGAAAATAATTACTGGCTTTTAGGAATCACACTTGTACTTACTATAATTATTACAGTTTTAGATTATATAATTCCGGCAAAAGGCACCAAAAAGTTTGGCGGAAGTTCCTACGGCGTGTGGGGAACAAACATTGGATTAATTGTTGGAATCCTGGCTCCAATACCTTTTGGAGTTATAATTGGGCCATTTGTAGGAGCATTAGTTGGCGAATTAATTTACGATTCAACAAATCATAAACGAGCCTTTAAGGCGGCAACAGGATCACTTTTAGGTTTCCTTGCGTCGAGTTTTATAAACTTTTTATTCTGTATCATATACTTCGGAATTTTTTTACACACCACATGGGAATATCGAAACATATTGTTTTAATTATGTAACAAATAATTAGCTTTTTTCTTATTTTTCGTTTTTTTTAAGAAAAATTGGAATTTTTTTAAGAAGATATTTCAGTTTGTTTTGATTACGAAAGGGTTATATTTACTGGTATACAGCGTTTTTTCTGTTAAAGGCCTAACAATCTAACGTGTAAATTCTTCACTTATTTTTTGGATATGTTAAAATATTTTATATTTTTATCCTGATAAACGATAAAAAGCCCTACTTTATCGATTATTTTGAATGAGTATAAATTATTATCTAATAAGTTATGAGTATGACCCCAAACCTACAAATTGAGCTTAGACGTTTTATTTCTTCTAACGTTGTTTCAAAACTAAACAAGTTTTATTTTGAAAATGATGCACTCCTGATAAAGGGAATTGATGTTTCGATTGGTACAGTTTTAATGGGTCTCTACAATAAGGCTGAAGAATCAGGATTTTACAAAGAAGTTGTCTCACTAATTGAAGATAATTCCGGATTTTACCAGGAAGTCGATTTTACTTCAGGAAGAATTTTATCAGTTGACGACTGTTATCGTTTAGAAGGAAATTCACTGCTAAAAGAAATCTTCGCCAATAAAAAAGGCAGAATTTCTGAAATGATTTCAAACGAAGTCGGCATCAAAAGCGAAACGGCCCGCGAAATACTTAACTTCTCTGCACTACTAGTAGTCTCTTATCTTAAAAATAATATCCAATTACTTGACAGTTTAAAATTACTGTTAGAAGAACAAAAAAGAGACATTTTAAACAGCATTCAGCCAGGAATCAAAATCATCTTAGGATTTTCATGTTACGAATCTGTTGAAGACAAAAATCAAAACATCGGAAGATCAATCTTTACACTTTTCGGACATAACTTTTTTAGTTTCTGAATAAAAAAAATCCCATTTTACAAAGTAAAACAGGATTCAAATGTATTTGATGTTTAATTTGAAAGTTTAGTTTCTTACGAATTTTTCAAATTAATAACTTCTTGATCTGTCAAAAAGCGCCAGTTTCCTCTAGGAAGATTCTTCTTAGTTAAGCCAGCAAAAGCAACGCGGTCAATACGCAAAACATCATAATCAAAGTGTTCGAAAATAGCACGAACCACTTTTACATTAGATGATTTTAGTTTAAGGCCAACTTCACTTTTTGCCTCTTTTTCAATATAGCTAACCTCTTCAACAAACACACGATGTCCGTCAAGAACTAAGCCTTTACTGATTTTTTCTAAATCCTCAAATTTCAAGTTCTTATCTAAAGAAACCTGATAAATTTTAGAAGATTTCTGATTCGGTAAAGTAAACTTACGAATCATGTCAGTATCGTTAGTAAACAATAACAATCCAGTTGTATTTTTGTCCATTCTTCCCACTGCAGCAATTTTTGCATTGGTAGAACCACGTACTAGTTCCAGAACGTTACGATATTCCTGACCTTCATCAAGAGCAGTTGTAAAGTTTTTAGGCTTGTTTAGTAAGATATATTCTTTCTTTTCAGGAGTTAAAACAACGCCGTCAAAATTTACAACATCATTTAATTTTACTAAATACCCCATTTCAGTAACCGGAACGCCATTTACTTTCACGTTTCCAGACTGAATATATATATCAGCATCACGACGAGAACAAACCCCAGAATTTGAGATATATTTGTTCAAACGAATTTCGTCAGAAGCCTTTTGTCTCTTAGCCGGCTGATTTTGTTTTCTAATTTTTTCAGCTGCTGCTTCCTGCGCTGCCTTAACTTCAGGTTTCACTTTTTTAGGCCCTTGCGCGCGCTTAGCCATAGGAGGTTTTGGCTTGCTTGAGTTTGATCTTGAGCTATTTGGTCTCGATCCGCCTCTTTTATTATTGCCTTCCTTATTGTTCATAAATTCTGTAATTTGTGCAAAGATAGTTTTTTCCTGCTAATAAATCTTAAGTTCAATGTTCTTAGATTGATAGCTTTCAATTTTAAGATGATTTGAAGCATCACAATTGGCTTTTTTTAGACATTAGTTCCCGCTTTCCGTTTCAATCTTTTATTTTTTAAAGAAAAAAATAAAAGGATTTCCACTTCAATCGGGGCTATCATTCAAACAATTGGCTTCTTTTAAACCTTTAGTTATTTCACAAAGTCGCTCAAAGTCAGCACAAAGATGCACAAAAGAAAAATCGGCAAGAAATAAAATAACCAACGAAAACCCGTTCAACCCGTAAAATCAGTGGTCCAATCTAAAATGTAGAAATCAATTGACGTCCATGCCACAAAACACTCGGATTAATCAAAACAATGCAGAAAACTCCCGAAACAATCAAAAATTTCAATACATTATGCAGTAATAAAAATTGCTCTTTAGAATTCGATCTCCATAAATAAAGCAGAAAAAAAAGTAAAACTAGAAAGCATACATAAAAGTAAATATCCATATAACCAACATCATAAATATTCACCAAAATATAAACAGGAATTACCGTTAAAAACGTCAAAATCGTAATAATTTGTTTTGAAACCTTTTCGTTATACGTAATTGGAATAGTGTGATAATCATTGGCCAAATCCCCTTTCAAGTTCTCTAAATCCTTTATCATTTCCCGAATCAAAAGCAATAAAAACAAAAACATGGCGTGTGCCGAAATTACTGCAAAATGACTTCTGTGATTCTCAATTTCTTCAAAAGAAATAGAATTATAGAAATACAATAAAATCGCAAAAAATGGAATTACAGCCATAAATGCAGCAGTCAAATTCCCAACTATTGGATATTTCTTTATTTTATGAGAGTAAAACCAAATCAGGAAAATATAAGCCGAAAAGAATAAAAAAGCGCGCCAGGAAACAATTGAAGCCATTAAAACCGCCAGAAAATTCAGGCTGAAATAAACCGTCAATTTTGTTTTCTGACTCACTAATCGATCCAGCATTGATTTGTTAGGACGATTAATTAAATCTTTCTGGCTGTCGTAAAAATTATTGATAATATAACCCGAAGCAATTGTTACCGCTGAAGCAAATACAATTAAAAACAAATAAAAATCCAGCAAGATATCCAACGCTCTTTTTTCTGGAGCCAAAATAAAAATTGCCGATAAATATTGTGCTAAAACAATAATAGGAATATTGTAACCGCGTACCACAGAAAACAAACTAACAATTTTCATTACTAAAAGTTTGTGCTGTCTGCTTAACATAAATTATTGTGGTGTTGGATTAGATTAAGGGAAGTTAAAGGATATTTTTGAAACCTGAAATTTAGAGTTTGTTTTTTAACAATTCTTTAGAGCCAAAACCTAGTTTTCGAATGCAGGCCAAAGCTTCTTTTTGTGTCATATCAATTTCTTTAATGTCTTTCTTTTCTACAAAACAAACAGAACCGCTCCACGGATTTGGTGCATCCGGAATAAAAACGGTAAAATTGTTTTCATTTATTTGTTCTATTAAAAAGGCAAATTGCCAGCCGGCATCTGTAGGAACTAAAATAACTTTTAAATCTTGTTTAGATTCAAGTCCCATAATATTTTCATTCATGTTTTTCATAAATGAATATCCGGGAACAAAGCTTAAAACGCCATTTTCTAATTTATGAATGAGCTTTTTTGCGCCGGCAGTTCTGGCCAGTAAACCCGCTGTAAAACAAATAAGAATTAAGATTATGATTCCAACAAGTTCCTGAAGTGCAATTCCTAAAACGTGTACTCTGGGCAGAAAATTTACAAGTGGAAGCGTGACTTTTTGAATGATACCATATCCTTTTTCAAGAATAATAAGCAGTACAACTAAAGGTGCTAAAAACAGAATTCCTCCTAAAAAAGTTGCTTTAATTATTTTTAAAATGCTTTTCATAATAAATAACTTTTTAGGATGAATACTTATGAAAATCGACTCAAATAATTTCGGCTTTTAAGAGTTAAAACTGATAAACTACTTCTAGCTTATAATCTTTTAATGAGGCTTTTGCGCGTTCAAGATCTTCAGTGAAGCCAAGAATATAGCCGCCGCCTCCCGAACCGCAAAGTTTTAAGTAATAATCGTTTGTGTCAATTCCATTCTGCCAAATTCCGTGAAATTGTTCCGGAATCATTGGTTTGAAATTATTTAAAACAACTTTTGAAAGCTTTTTAGTATTGGTAAACAAAGACTTCATGTCGCCATGTAAAAAGTTTTCTACACAAGCGTCAGTGTATTTTACGAACTGGTTTTTAAGCATAGTACGGAAACCTTTATCTTTTAGGTTTTCCATAAAAATATTAACCATTGGAGCTGTTTCTCCAACAATTCCAGAGTCTAATAAAAATACAGCACCTTTTCCGTCAAAACTTTGAGTCGGAATTCCGGTTGCTTCAATATTATCTTTAGAATTAATTAAAATCGGGATACTCAAATAGCTGTTTAAAGGATCTAAACCAGAACTTTTTCCGTGGAAAAAACTCTCCATTTGAGAAAATATATTTTTTAACTGTAATAGTTTTTCACGAGTTAAATTCTCTAAAACGGTGATTTTGTTAGTTGCATATTTGTCATAAATAGCAGCTACAAGTGCGCCGCTGCTTCCAACGCCGTATCCTTGCGGAATACTTGAATCGAAATACATTCCGGTTTCAACATCATTTTTAAGAGCTGCTAAATCGAAAGTAACCAATTCTGGCTGTTGGGTCTGCAAAACTTCAAGATAAGCTGCAAAACTTTGTAAACTTTTGTTTGATGCAATTGCTTCTGCCGAAGGTTCTTCAGACTTCTTCAACGCGCCATTGTAAAAATTATAAGGAATAGAAAGTCCTTTAGAGTCGCGGATGATTCCGTATTCTCCAAAGAGTAATATTTTTGAGTAAAATAAAGGTCCTTTCATGATTTATTTTATGTTTTTTTATTTGGGTCTTGTCTGGTGATTCTTAACCTTTAATGTATAATCCGATAATCATCATGGCCAATGCAAAGAATACACCAATAAACCATTTAATCATATCATTTTTTGCATCTACAATTTCTTTCTTCACAAAATCTTTAGTTGCAATATTCATGTTCTGACTTTAAAATATGTATTAAAAATATAAAGATACGGAAAATTATAATGCAATTGATCCGCTCCCAATTTTGTCGCAAATATACTGACGATTCTGACAAAACACAACTAATTTGTCCTGAATAAATTGTAATACTTTTTCGCTAACGTTTTCGGGATAAAGAACATGCACATTTGCACCGGCATCAAGCGTAAAACAAACAGGAATCTGGGTTTCTTGTCTAAATTTCCAGATCGCATTTATAATTTCCAGTGTGTTTGGTTTCATCAAAATAAAATATGGCATTGATGTCATCATCATGGCGTGCAAAGTCAACGCTTCACTTTCGACAACTTTAATAAATTCGTCTAAATTTCCGTTTTCAAAAATGGTAATTAATTTATCCAGATTTTCGTGTGCCTGAGCAAAACGTCTTTCTGCATAAGGATGATTGTGCATTAAATCATGTCCAACAGTGCTTGAAACTTGTTTTTCACCTTTATCAACCAATAAAATAGTATCTTGATAATTCTTAAAATTCTCATGAATTGTATACGGAAATTCAACTCCAAATAAATCAGTACTTCCTTCAATATTTGCCTGATTTCCCCAAACAACAACATTTCCTTTTACACTTCGGCAGGCACTTCCTGAACCTAAACGGGCAAGAAAAGAAGCTTTTTGATAAAAGTATTCATCAGTCATTTCCGGATTCAGTAATTTTTCCAAACTCATGAAATTCATTGCCAAAGCAGCCATTCCAGAAGCTGAAGATGCAATTCCTGAACTATGCGGAAATGTATTTTGTGTATCAATCGTAAAATGATAGTCTTTTAAAAACGGAAGATAAACTTCAACTCGTTCTAAAAACTTCTGAATTTTTGGTTTGAAATCTTCTTTTGGTTTTCCTTCAAAAAGTAAATCAAAAGAAAAACTATCTGTCACGCTGAGCGGAGTCGAAGCGTCTCTTTTTTCAAACCCTAATTTCGTAATCGTTTTACAATTATTCAAAGTAAAACTTACCGAAGGATTTGCCGGAATTTGATTGTCTTTTTTCCCCCAATATTTAACTAACGCAATATTACTGGGAGCGCTCCATTCAAAGTTTCCGTTTTCGATTGTTGAAGTATATGGATTTGGAATAAAATCAGCTGCTGTAAACATGAAATATAAATTTTGGCAAAGATAGTTTTTAAAATATTTCGCCATATAAGTTATATAAGAAATTATAAGCAAGCTTTGCTAAATGAACTTATATAACTTATATGGTTTCCAAATATCTTTTGATTATTTTTGGATACAAAATTTGATAAAATGAATAAGACCGTAAAAATTATTATAGCTTTAATTATTTGTTTAGCAGTAGGATATTCTGCAAGTATGGTAACAAGACCGAGTGTAGAAAGCTGGTATCCAACAATTGCGAAACCAGTTTTTAATCCGCCAAATTGGATTTTTATGCCGGTTTGGACTACGCTTTATATTTTTATGGCAATTGCCGCGGCACTTGTTTGGGATAAAATAAAAGAGCAAACCGAAAAAGTGAAAACAGCGCTTCTGTTCTTTTTGATTCAATTAACGCTCAATGCGATTTGGTCTTATTTATTCTTCGGATTAAAAAATCCGCTTTTGGCTTTAATTGAAATTGTTCTTTTATGGCTGATGATTTATGAAACGTATTTAAAATTCACCAAAATCAATAAAATCTCAGGTTATTTGTTAATTCCGTATTTAGCGTGGGTTGCATTTGCGACGATTTTGAATGCTAGTATTTGGTGGTTGAATAAGTAAAATTTTGTTTTAGGTTCAAGGTTTCAATTTCTTAAATTCTTCATTTTTGGCATACAAAAAATCCATTGTAGCCAAAACATTAGGATGTTCTAAAAGAGTTTTCGATTTTGGATCGGCATCACAAAACTCAAGAAAAAGGTCTTTTTGATCAGCATTAATTTTTAAATTTTTAGTAAAGAAATCTGGAGGACAATATGCAGCGGCATGTTTTTTAAAACGATCGTCCACTTCATGTTTTTCTTTTGAATATGAACCTCTTAAAGGTATATTCATTTTTGCAGCATATCTTATTCTGCCATCATTTACACCAGTATAACGAGTAAGATCGTTTGCAGTTTTGTTATTGTTTATCTCATTTACTTTTTCGGCATCAAACTCTACTTTTTGGAATTTTATTGCTGTAATTACAACTTCATTAAGCTCTTCGGCTTTAATAATCATATTAACTACAAGATTATTATTCTTTAAATTTTCCGATGTAAGTTTCAACCGTGTAAAGAAATAATCTTTAGAGAAAAAAAGTAAACTATCTTGTTCTTTTGCCAGAATAGAGAATTCTCCCAGCTCATTTGTTCGTGTACTGGTTTTAGCTGTTTTATTTATAACTTCAACTTTATTAAGAGGAGTTTTATTAGCAAGAACTTTTCCGTGAAGTAATTTTTCTGTTTGAGAAATTGAGAGCTGGTAAGTGAAAAAAGAAATCGTGGTAAGTAATTTTACTTTCATCTAGTGGTATTTAGTGAAAGTAAAATTATTAGAATTGTCTTAATGAAAACTTGTGAAATCTGTAAATTCTTGTTAATAATATCGTTCGATCTTTTTAGTGAAAACTTCAAATTCGCCGTTATTAAATAAAACGGGACCATGTCCAAAACAAAGTATTTTTGGTTTTAACGAAGCCAGTTTCTGAATAGATTTTCTATTCGTTTCCTGATCTTTTGTAAATAAACCTGGCGGTTCATTAATCCCAACTTTTGTGGTTAATAGATTCATATTTGTCATGACATCCCCAACAATTAAAACGCCGTCTTTTTCCCTAAAAAAAGATAAATGTCCGCTGGAATGACCTGGAGTTTCAATAACAATAAATCCGCCAATTTGATTGCCTTCTTTTAATATTTCAGAAACTGGATGTCCTTTTCCGGCCCAAAATCGTTTTTGGAATCTCGAAATAATATGATTAGGATTTGAGTATTCAAAAATTACGTTTCCATTTTCGACAGCAGTTTTTTCAGGCTCACTGCTCAAAAGTGGAATGTTCAAAGTTTCGCAGATTATTTTACTGCTTCCCTGATGATCGGCGTGCGCGTGGGTCAGTGCGTGTTTTGTTATTGATTTGTTCTTTAAAGCTTTTAGAATTGTTCCGCTTGAACTGCGGATTCCGGCATCGATTAAAACATCTTCAATTACATAACAATTAATAGCGTTTCTTGGAAACAAAGGAATTTGATAAACGTCTTTGGCAATAGATTTCATTTTCTTGAATTTTATATTGACAAAGATTTGAATTCAGTTACTCAATTCACTTGATAAATGTTAAGAAATGCTTTGACGAATTCGGCTTAAAGATTCAGGCGTTATTCCAAGAAATGAAGCAATATAAATTAAAGGTGTTCGCTGAATTATTTTGGCTGGAGCCGATGCTAAAAAAGTCTGGTATTTTTCTTTGGCAGGAATCATCTGCAATTTTAAAACGCGATCTGCCATACATAGGTAATTTTGTTCAGCAAGAATTCTTCCAACACGCTCCCAATTTGGAATTTCCGAATATAAATACTGCATCTTTTCAAAACTAATAGAAAGGATTTCGCAATCTTCTATACACTGAATATTTTCAAAAGAAACCGATTGATTTATAAAGCTGGAATAAGAAGCAATAAAACCTTCATCAGAGCTCAAATAAGTGGTGATTTCTTTTCCGTCTTTTAAATAATAAACACGTGCCAGACCTTTAACAATGAAAAAGATTTTATTGCTGATTTTTCCCATTTCGGAAAGAAATTCTTTGGCATTAAATTTTTCATATTCAAAACAAGAATCGATCTTTTCGATTTCATTTTCAGAAAACGAAGCGATTGATAGTATTTGTTTTTTTAATGAAGAATTCATGATTTACAGAATTTCAATTAATTCCGAAGCATTATTAATAACTAGTTTTGCACCGCTGATTTTCAATTCTTCTTCGGTTCTGTAACCCCAAGTTACACCTACCGGAAACATATTTGCATTTATTGCTGTCTGCATGTCAATATCAGAATCACCTGCAAAAAGAATTTCTTCTGGTTTTAAATTCCAGTTTTTGCTTATTTCTACAGCTTCAAACGGGTTTGGTTTTTTAAGTGTTTCGGTGCTTAAACCAACTGCAGTATCAAAATAATCAGGAAATATTTCTGATGCTATTTTTTTAGTCAGTTCATCGGCTTTGTTGGAAAAAACAGCCAGTTTGATATTTTGTGAAGTCAAATTATCTAATAACTCCAAAATTCCTTCATATGGTTTTGTTTTTAACGTACAGCTTTTTCGGTATTCATTTACCATAAATTCAAGACAAATTTCAATTTGATCGTCTGAATTGTTTGTTATAGGAAGAGCTTTGCTGACCAAATTTCGCAAACCGCTGCCGATAAAATATTGATACGTATCGTAAGTATGAGTTGGATAATTTAAACTTTTAAGAACAATGTTCATTGCATCTGAAATGTCTTCTAATGAGTTTACTAACGTTCCGTCTAAATCAAAAATAATTCCTTTAAATTTCATTCTATTAAATATTATTGGCTAAAATAAACCCGCTTGTCCAGGCATTTTGAAAATTAAAACCTCCTGTAATAGCGTCGATATTTACAATTTCGCCTGCAAAATAAAGGTTTTCGTGAATTTTGCTGGCCATGGTTTTAAAGTTGATTTCTTTTAAATCGATTCCTCCCGCTGTTACAAATTCTTCTTTAAAAGTACTTTTTCCGTTGACTTTAAATTCTGCTTTTATTAATTGAGAAACTAGATTCTGTAATTGATTTTTAGATAAATCTGCCCATTTGGTTTCTATTTCAATTCCAGAAGCTAAAACCAAACTTTCCCATAAACGGTTCGGAAAGTCGAAAGGAGATTTTTTAGAAACTGCTTTTTTAGCATGTTCTTGTTTTAAATCTTTTAGGATTTTCTCAGCATCTTCAAAATCAACATCATTTAACCAATTCACGAAAATAGTAAACTGATAATTTTTATCGAATAAAATTCGAGCACCCCAAGCCGAAAGTTTTAAAATCGCCGGACCGCTCATTCCCCAATGTGTAATTAACAAAGGTCCTGTCGATTCTAGTTTGGTGTCTTTTACGATTACGGTAACTTGTGCTGCAACGCCGGGTAATTCTTTGATTCGGGAATCTTTGATATTGAAAGTAAATAGGGAAGGAACGGGGCTCACAATTGCGTGTCCGTGTTGTTGAAGCATTTCCCAGATTTTTGGGTTGCTTCCGGTTGCCAGAATTAATTTTTCGGCAGCAAAATTGTCGCTTTGAGTATCAATTTTCCAGTGATTTTCTTTTTTAAATATCGACTGAACGCTTTGTCCTGTCAACACTTTTATGCCTAATTTTTCAGTTGCTTTTAGGAAACAATCTATAATAGTTTGAGAAGAATTAGAAACTGGAAACATTCTCCCATCTTCTTCAATTTTTAATTCTACGCCATGTTTTTCGAACCATTCAATTGTATCTCCAGAACAAAACTGATGAAACGGACCACGAAGTTCTTTTTCGCCTCGTGGATAAAATTTAACCAATTCGTTGGGTTCAAAACAAGCGTGTGTAACGTTACAGCGCCCGCCACCGGAAACGCGGACTTTAGAAAGGACTTCTTTTCCTCTTTCTAAAATGGCAATTTTTAGTTTCGGATTTTTCTCTGCAATATTAATCGCGGTGAAAAAACCTGCAGCGCCTCCGCCAACGATGATTATGTCGAAATTTTTGATCATATTTTTATCTTTTTGCCACGACCCGAGCGATAGCGAACTGGCGTAGCAATTTCACGAATTGGCACTAATTTTTTTTTCTTTGCCACAGATTAAAATGATTTACACAGATTTTTTGCTCGGAATTCACAACTTTAAGCATAAATTAATTCGTGAAAATTCGTGAAATTCGTGGCGAAAGAAAAAATCCTTTTAATCTTAATAATCTGTGGCTAAAAAATTTATACTTTATATTTTGTCTGGATTATCAGAGATAATTCCATCGACTTTATAACTTTTTACTTTTTGAATATCTTCTTTACTATTTACTGTCCATGGGAAAACTAAGAATCTTTTTTCCTGTATTTTGCTTACGTTTTCTGGATTTAATAAATGAAAATCAGGATTAATGGCTTTTGCTTTGATCTTTTCGGCGAAAGCCAAAGCGGTATCAAGATTTTCTTCTGTTAAAACACCAATTGCAATTTTTGGATTTAACTTTGATGTTTCCTCCAGCATATTCCAATCGAAACTTGAAACTATAAAATGATTGTAATTCCAGTCTTTTTCTGAGATATATTCTTTTATAAGAGATACAACTTTACTCGGAGTTCCTAAACCTTTTAATTCGATATTGATCAGACATTTTTTGTCAATTAAATCAAAAACTTCGTTTAAAGTTGGGATTTGATATTTCCCATCAATTAAAAATGATTTTAATTCTGCTAAAGTAAAATTATTTACAAGACCTTTTCCATTAGTGGTTCTGTCTATAGTTTCGTCGTGAATTACGATAATATGTTCGTCAGAGCTAAGATGAACGTCAAGTTCAATTCCGTCTGAATTTAAGTTTAATGCTTTTTGGAAAGCTTGTAAAGTATTTTCAGGTTCGTAGGCTTTGGCGCCTCGATGTGCAATCTTGAGCATGTGTTGTTTGTTTAACAGCAAAGGTCGCAAAGTTTTACGCAAAGGTCGCAAGGTTTATAAAAAAAAGTTAGCCACAGATTAAAGGATTAAAGGATTTTTTCTTTCGCCACGAATTGCACGAATTTTCACAAATTTAAATATGATAAATTAATTCGTGGAAATTCGTGGAATTTGTGGCAGACAAATCTGTGGCTAAAAAACTTTGCAGTTAAATCAGTTCCAGTAAAACAATATCAAATTCACTGTCAACAATTACTTTACCGTCAATTACTTCAACATTTTGATTAGAGTAAGTATCTTTTAATTTGGTTCCGTTTGGGAAGACATCGCCAACAGGAAGCTCTTTTCTGCCTTTTGGTAAATCTACTCCCATAATTACTTTGTCTGTAAAGACACCTTTTATATAGATTCTCGAAAATGTGTAAGGATACGGATTAATTAATTTGTGAACGCCGGCTCCAACGGCTGGATGATTTTTTCTAAATTGCCCTAATTTCTGCCAATGAAAAAGTGTTTTCTGCGTTTCAGGATTGTTCTGAATATCGTCCCAATTCATATTTGAACGTAAAGTGGCATCGCCATTTGTGCCTTCAATTACTAAAGAACGATTCGATTCATCGCCGTAATAAACCTGTGACATTCCGGGAGAAAGTAATAGTTTAGTTCCGGCTTCAATACCTTTTACTCGATTGGCATCAAAAGGCTGTCCGTCATCGTGTGAAGATATATAGTTTAAAACCGAATATCCTTTTAAATCATTATTCAAAGCATTCGAATATTTCGAAAATAAACCTTCGTAATCGCTTTGAGCAGCATTCCATTTAAATTCAAAATTGATCATGCTATTGAAACCATTTTGAAAATAATTTACTTTTCGATCTCCAAAATCATAATCCTGTCCGCCGCTTATTCCGTAACCGTAAACCTCCGCAATAGTGTAAAAAGGATTCTGATCTAAAACTTCCAGCGGATGATGTTTTTTCCAGGTTTCAAATGCGTAATCACATTGTGTTTTAAAATCGGACCAAACGCCTTCTTCGGTATGTTTTACGGTGTCGGCGCGATAACCGTCAATTCCGAATTCTGTGATATAATCGGTAAGCCATTTTATGATATAATATTTTGGACTTCTTGGATATCCTGTTCTTTTGAAGAATTCATCCAATGAAGCAATTTCTTTTTCGTAACGACCTTCTTTTTTCCATTTTTCGGTTAAAAAAGGGGGCAGTTCTACATTTTGAGTGCTTTCGGTTTTTACGTCTGGAAGATTTTCTACCAAAGTACACATCGTTGTATTTTCAAATGATTTGTAATCGCAGACAACTCCTGTTCTTACCCAGTCAGAAGGCCAAACGGGATCTTCGGGAGTTACCGGTCCGGTATGATTGATTACGCCGTCAAGAATTATTCTGATGCCTTTTTCGTGTGCTTTTTTTACGAGTTTTGCTAGGTCTTCTTTAGTTCCGAAGTTGGGATCAAGAGCCGTCCAATCTTTCGCCCAATAACCATGAAAGCCGTAACTAAGACCTGTTCCTTCGTCAACACCGTCATGAATTTGTTCTACAATCGGCGTAAGCCAAATGGCATTTATTCCTAATTTTTCAAAATATCCTGATTCGATTTTTTTGGTAATTCCGATGATGTCACCTCCTTCAAATCCGCGTAATTTTCCCGGAGTTTTGGTTCGGTTGAAGTTGATATCGTTTGAAGGATTTCCGTTGTAAAAACGATCTGTAAGTAAAAAATAAACATTTGCCCCTTCCCAAACGAAAGGTGTTTTCGAAGTATTTTCGTTATTCATTGTAACTGATTTTGAGCCAGAACAACTCATTATTAAGTATACTAAAGATAGAGAAAGGAAAGTGTATTTTTTCATTATTTTAGAATATTTTAGGATGCATTGTGTTGAAAAAAAATAGCCACAGATTAAAGGATTTAAAAGGATTTTTTTTCGTTTGCCACGAATTGCACAAATTTCCACGAATTATTATATACAAAATAAATTAGTGAAAATTCGGGAAATTCGTGGCGAATAAAATCTGTGTTAATCGTATTAATCTGTGGCTAAAATCCTTTGCGTAGACGCACTGCTGTGCGCCTCTACGTTATATGCTTTGTGTGTAATATTATTCCAATTCTAAAACCAAAGCTGATTTTGGCTCCAATGTAATTTCAGCAGCTAAATCGAATGTTTTTCCTGAAATAACATCTTTTCCTGATTTAAAGTTTTTGATGTTTTCTTTAAAACGGTTTGTTTTTACGACCTGCTCTTTTGCATTGTTATTGAAAACTACCATTACCGTTTTAGCATCTGTATATCTGAAATACACATAAGTATTATTCTCAGGAATATAATGTGTCATTTTTCCGAAGTGAACTGCTTCATTTGATTTTCTCCAGTTGAACAATTTCGAAGAGAAATCAAAGTAAGCTGCTTGCTCTGTTGTTCTTCCTTCTTTTGTAAAAGCATTGTTTTTATCACCAGCCCATCCTCCTGGGAAATCCTGACGAATATCGGCATCGCCGCCTTTTCCTTTATCACCGCCCATTCCAATTTCTGAACCGTAATACAATTGTGGAATTCCGCGAATTGTAGCCAATAAGGTCATCGCTAGTTTGTATTTTGGTAAATCATATTTGAACTTTTCGTTCATACGATCTGTATCATGATTTTCGGCGAAGACCAAAATATTATTGGTATTTGGATATAAATAATCCATTGCGAAATTGTTGTAGAATTTAATCAATCCGTTGTCCCAGCTTGGTTCATTTTCGTTGAAAGAAGAAGTAATCTGACTTTGAAGCGTAAAATCCATTACACTTGGAAGGTTTGAATTGTAATTTTCGATAGCACCAATTTTACTGTCTTTTTGCCAATAAGCTAAATTCGCCTGATTGTGCATCCAGATTTCTCCCACGATATTAAAATTCGGATATTCATTTGTAATTGATTTTGCCCAATTTGCCATCGCAGTTTGGTCAGAGTAATTATAAGTATCAACTCTAAAGCCATCAAGATTAGCAAATTCGATCCACCAGATTGCATTTTGAGTTAAGTATTTTGCTGCTAGAGGATTTCTTAAATTTAAGTCCGGCATCGAAGGAACAAACCAACCGTCAACACAAACTTCCTGATCTATTTTTGAAGCGTGAATATCTGTAATTACTTCACGACGGTGATGTGTTTGTGTGAAAGTTTCGAATTGATTGAACCATGTTTTGGTTGGAATATCTTTCATCATCCAGTGCGTAATTCCCCAGTGATTGGTAACATAATCCATAACCAGTTTTAGGTTCTTTTTGTGCATTTCTGCTGATAAACGAGCGTAGTCATCATTTGTTCCGTAACGCGGATCTATTTTGTAAACATCAGATTGTCCGTAAGTATGATATGAATGCTGTTTGTCGTTGTCTTCGCATAAAGGTGTGCTCCAAATTGTTGTCGCGCCAAGAGACGAAATATAATCTAAGTTTTTGATAATCCCTTCGATATCTCCGCCGTGGCGTCCGCTTGGATCTTGACGGTTTCCTTTTTCAGTTAAAGAAGCATCGCTGTCATTTTTAGGATTTCCATTAGCAAAACGATCCGGCATGATTAAGTAAATCAAATCTGATGCATCGTAACTTTTTCGATCTGCTGAATTTGCTCTTCTTTCTTTAAGCGAATATTTCTGCGTAAACGCCACTTTATTTTTGGTTTTGAAAGAAAAAACCAATTCAGAAGCTTTTAGGTTTTGAGTATCAATTGTAACGAAAATGTAGTTTGGATTTTCTGTTTTTTCTACATTTTTAATCGTCACATTATTTGAAACTGAAGCTTCATATTGTGCAATGTCTTTTCCGTAGAACATAATCTGGAGTTCCGGATTTTTCATTCCGGCATACCAAAATGGTGGTTCTACTTTTTGAATTTGCGCTTTCGCGGAAGCGGAAAATAGTAGAACAAACAGAATTATTTTATAAATCGAATGGTTATTTTTTAGGTTATTCATAGTTTTTCTTTTTAGTTCGATTTCCTGCAAGGTTTTGAAAACCTTGTAGGTATGAATTGAGTAAAGTAAAGCTTTTAGAAGACCTACAAGGTTTTTAAAACCTTGCAGGACGACTATAAAAGATTAAAAAAAAGACAAGCAATTTTGGGGAGAATTACTTGTCTTTTTAGGGTGTTATTTGGTTTCAATAACGCTTATTGCATATCCTCCGCCTGGAGCAGATAACTGCGATAATTTTGATTTGCTTGTTACGGCAATTTTCTTAATTGTATAAGCCTGCGGATTAGTTTTGTAATGCGCATCTTTTGCATCAGCATAAATGGTTGCTGTGTATTTTTTTCCTTTTTCAAGGAAACTGAAATCGATGTTTGATGTACGCGGAGTTTCTCCGTTTACGTTTCCAATAAACCAGTTGTTTGTTCCTTTTGCTTTACGTGCAACAGTAATAAAATCTCCCGGCTCAGCTTCAATATATTTACTTTCTGACCAATCTACAGCCACATCTTTAATGAACTGGAATGCATCTGGAAAACGGTTGTAGTTTTCCGGTGTATCTGCCGCCATTTGTAACGGACTGTACATAGTTACGTATAAAGCTAATTGGTTCGCCAATGTACTATTTACATGCGATTTATTATCAGGATTCATTTTGCTGATATCCATTTCGAAGATTCCCGGCGTGTAATCCATTGGTCCACCGATTAAACGTGTAAATGGTAAAACCGTTACGTGATTTGGTTTAGAACCTCCAAAAGCTTGGTATTCTGTTCCTCTTGCTGCTTCGTTTCCAATTAAGTTAGGATATGTTCTGCAAATTCCTGTTGGACGAACTGCTTCGTGAGCGTTCACCATAATTTTATAATCTGCAGCTTTTTCAATTGCATATTGATAATGGTTTACAATCCATTGATCGTAGTGATTTTCACCGCGAGGTAAAATATCTCCAACATATCCGCTTTTTACAGCATCATATCCGTTGTCTTTCATGAATTGATATGCTTTGTCCATATGACGCTCGTAGTTACGAACTGAACCTGAAGTTTCATGGTGCATGATAATTTTGATTCCTTTAGATTTTGCGTATTCGTGCAAACCTTTTACATCAAAATCAGGATAAGGCGTTACAAAATCAAAAACATAATCTTTTGAATGTCCAAACCAGTCTTCCCAGCCTTCGTTCCAACCTTCAACTAAAACAGCGTCGAAACCATTTGCAGCAGCAAAATCAATGTATTTTTTTACGTTAGCATTGTTTGCGCCGTGCGTTCCGCTTGGTTTTGCTTTTGAGAAATCAGAAACTCCCAATTGAACTGTTGGAAAATCGTTTGTATATGACCAAGAGCTTTTTCCTGTAATCATTTCCCACCAAACACCAACGTATTTTACTGGTTTAATCCAAGAAGTATCATCAATTTTTGATGGATCGTTTAAGTTTAAAGTCATTTTTGAAGACAAGATTTCTGTAGCGTTATCACTTACCATAATCGTTCTCCAAGGCGAGTGACTTGGCGCCTGCATATAACCTTTATCTCCTTTTGCATCTGGCGTTAACCAAGATTCGAAAACCATGTTTTTATCATCTAAATTCAAGTGCATACAAGAATAGTTGATCAAAGCTGCTTCGTGTAAATTGATGTAGATTCCGTCATTAGTTTTTAACATCAAAGAAGTTTGAACTCCTGTTGGTGAAAAAGATTTCTGAGAAACGTTTGCTGTATATGCTTTTTCAGAAAGGCCTCTAATTTCAGATAATTTCGATTTTGTATAATCGTATTCCTGCGTATCATAATCTCCCGGAATCCAGAAAGCAGTATGATCTCCAGTCATTGCAAATTGTGATCTTTCTTCTTTAATTACAAAATAAGTAAGATTCTTTTGTGCCGGAAATTCATATCTAAACCCAAGTCCGTCTTCGAATAAACGAAAACGAATTACGATTTGTCTGTCTGTTCCTTTTTGGTTTAAAGTGACAGCCAGTTCATTATAATGATTTCTGATGTTATCTACTTCTCCCCAAACCGGTTTCCAGGTCTCATCAAAAGTTGAAGTTTTGGTATCAACAACTGTAAAGTCATTTAGTAAAGATTTTTTGTCATCTTTAAGTTCTAGACCTAATTTACTGGTTTTTACAACTTCTTTGTTTTTGTATTTTAAATTGTACGTTGGAGTTCCGTCGTTTTGAAGAGAAAATTCCATTACGAACTTGCCTTCGGGTGATTTTAATTGCTGCGCTTTTGCAACGGTGCTAAACGCAAACAAAATTAAACTTGCGAAAAATAAGTTTTTCATGTTTTTTAGTTTTTAAGTGTATTGTAATTTAATTTATTTGTGCAAATTTACTTGCAATCACAGGATTTCCGTTAACTACAATTGTTAAATCTTGATCGCCGTCTACCGTAAATGTTGTTTCGTTATGATTTACAGCTACTTTTAAAATTTGGTTTCTAAAATTAATTTTAAAAGAGTAACCTTTCCATTCTTTTGGAATTTTTGGAGAGAAATGCAATTGACCATTTTTCACTCTCATTCCGCCAAAACCTTCTACAATACTCATCCAGGTTCCGGCCATTGACGTGATGTGACAGCCTTCTTCCACTTCTTTATTATAATCGTCCAAATCCAGACGAGAAGTTCTTAAATAGAAAGTATAAGCCATATCCATTTTGTCTAAAACAGCAGCCTGAATTGAGTGTACGCAAGGCGAAAGTGAACTTTCATGAACAGTAAATGATTCATAAAATTCGAAATTACGCTTCAATTCTTCTCTTGAAAAATGATCTTCGAAGAAATAAAAACATTGTAAAACGTCGGCTTGTTTGATGTATGGCGAACGTAAAACGCGATCCCAAGACCATTTTTGGTTTATCGGACGCTGTGAACGGTCTAAATCTTTTACCGGAACTAAATCTTTGTCTAAGAAACCGTCTTGCTGCAGATAAATTCCTAATTCTTTTGAAGTTGGAAAATACATATCATTGGCTACTTTTTTCCATTCGTGAATTTCATTCGAAGTAAGGTTTACTTTTTCTAAAACACGTTTGTGATCTGCCGGATATTCTAAAGCTACTTTATTGATTTGATCTGCAGCAAAATCAATACACCATTTTGCAATATAATTGGTATAAAAATTATTGTTGATGTTGTTTTCGTATTCGTTTGGTCCGGTAACTCCAAGAATTACATATTGATTTTTCTCTTTTGAGAAAGATGCTCTTTGGTGCCAGAAACGTGCAATGCCAATTAAAACTTCTAAGCCTTTTTCTGGAATATAAGAGTAATCTCCGGTATAACGGTAATAGTTGTAAATCGCAAAAGCAATCGCACCATTTCTGTGGATTTCTTCGTGTGTGATTTCCCATTCGTTGTGGCATTCTTCACCGTTCATGGTAACCATTGGATACAACGCTGCGCCGTTTTTGAAACCTAAATTATCTTTAGCATTTTCAATCGCTTTATCTAATTGATTGTAACGGTATGTCAATAAATTCCTAGCAACTTGCTGATCTTTTGTTGCCATGTAAAACGGAATACAATAAGCCTCAGTATCCCAATACGTTGATCCGCCGTATTTTTCTCCGGTGAAACCTTTTGGGCCAATGTTTAAGCGGCTGTCTTTTCCTGAATAAGTTTGATTTAATTGGAAGATGTTGAAACGGATTCCCTGCTGTGCTTTTACATCACCTTCAATTGTAATATCTGACATTTCCCAGATTTTTGCCCAAGCTTCAATTTGATTTTGAAGCAAAACATCGTATCCTGAATTTACTGCCGATTTAATTACTTTTTCGGCTGCAGCCAAAGTATTTTCGTGGTTTAAAGAAACCGTATATCCACCAATTTTTTGGATTGATGAGGTTTGTCCTTTTGCGATAATAGTTCCGTAAGTGTACTGAACTTTATCTGTTGTTGAATCGATTGTTGAAGGAGAAACATGAATATCTTCACCATTTGCCAAAATCGTATTGTGCATGAAAGTCGTAACTTTAAAATGCGTCTTAAACGTTTGAGCGGTTACAAAAGCTTCGTTTGTGCCTTTTTTAACTTCAAGCGGTTCCCAGAATTTTTCTTCCCAGTTGGCATCTTCATTGGTTACGCCAGCGTCAACGTAAGGTTTGTAAACGATTTTTGCATCTTTATTTAAAGGTGTAATATCGTATTTAATGATTCCGGCTTCATCTAAATCTAAGGAAAGAAAACGACGAACGTTAACGGCGATTTCAGTTCCGTTTTTTAGAACTGCTTCAAAAGAACGATTGTACCATCCTTCTTTCATATTCAATTCTCTGCGGAAGTTTCTAACTTCGGTACAATTATTTAAATCAAGATTTTCTTCGTTGATTTCAATGTCAATTCCTATCCAGTTTGGAGCATTTAAAACTTTGGCAAAATATTTCGGATATCCGTTTTTCCACCAGCCTACTTTTGTTTTGTCCGGATAATAAATTCCAGCAATATAACTTCCCTGAAAAGTTTCTGCTGAATATGTTTCTTCAAAATTGGCGCGTTGTCCCATAGCACCGTTCCCGATACTAAAAAGACTTTCAGACGATTTTACTCTCTCGGCATCAAATCCTTCTTCTATAATTGACCAATTGTCTGGTTTTATATAATCTTGGTTCATTTGTTTTTAAAGTGTTTTTCGTGATTGATTGATTTATGATTGATTTTACTTTGTGATTAATGATTCGATAAAGTTTTCATCTATTACAGTGAAATCTTTAAAAATGAAATCAGCCTCATGCAAAATTGTTTCCTCACCAATTCCCACACTTACCATTTCTGCAATATTTGCTGCCTGAATTCCGGCAACAGAATCTTCAAATACAATTGAATTTTTTGGATCAATATTTAATAATTGAGCCGCTTTTAAGAAAACTTCCGGATCTGGTTTTGCATTGGTAACGTCATTTCCGTCAACAATAACATCGAAGTAAGAGATGATCCCTGTTTTTTCTAAAATTGGTCTTGCATTTTTACTGGCTGAACCTAATGCAATTCCTTGGTTTTTATCTTTTAATAGTTGCAGCGTTTTAAAAACACCAGGAAGAATCTCGTTTTCATCCATGTCAACTAAATAAGATAAGTAATCTTCATTTTTTTGAATTAACCATTTGTCTTTGTCTTCCTGAGAAGCCTGAACATTTCCTAATCCAAGTATAATATCCAACGAACGAACTCGGCTCACGCCTTTTAAAAGTTCGTTGTCTTCATGCGTAAAATTTATATTTAGAGATTGTGCAATTTTCTGCCAGGCTAAAAAGTGGTATTTAGCGGTATCAACGATCACTCCGTCAAGATCGAAGATGAATGCTTTTTTATTATTCATGAATTTCAATTTTAGTTCTGCTATTTACTCTAAGTGTAAGTAATCCGGCAAATATCATCGATACACCTCCAATTATTAAGGCATAAATAGGTTCATTGTGAAAGAATTGTTTAATTACAAATCCTAAGATTGTAGCGGCTACAATTTGTGGTATTACGACAAAAAAGTTGAAAACTCCCATGTAATAACCCATTTTTGCAGCAGGCAAAGCTCCAGAAAGCATAGCATAAGGCATTGATAAAATACTTGCCCATGCAATACCAATTCCTAACATTGGCAGGATTAGCATTTGTTTATCACCAATAAAATAAATCGAAATTAAACCAACACCTCCAGCGCATAATGCTAATAAATGTGTTGCTCTAACGCCTACTTTTTTTGCAATAACTGGTAATAAGAAAGCTACGGCCGCAGCGACTCCGTTATAAACCGTAAATAAAACAGAAACCCAGTCGGCAGCATCATTGTATACTTTTGAAGTGGTATCTGTTGTACCAAAAATATGCTGGGTAACGGCTTGAGTTGTATAAATCCACATGGAGAAAAGCGCAAACCAAGAGAAAAACTGAACCCAAGCTAATTTTTGCATTGTTCTTGGCATATTCAATAAATCGGTCATGATTATGGTAAATCCATTTTGAACTTTTTTAGTTCGTAATTGTGATGCAATTACAAATAAAACGCCCATGAAAATTAGTCCGATGAATAAAATATATAGTTCTTTTGCAAGGCTGTTTTCGAAAATTAGAAATGAAACTAATCCTCCAATAGCGGCAAATATTAATCCTAAAAACAATTGTTTTTTAATCGTAACACCCGTTTCTGCTTCTGAATTTAGAGCATCTTTATCTAAATCTTTTTTGCTGTTCGCTTCAAATGCATGAAGTTCCTCTGGAGTATATTCGGTTGTTTTAAAAACAGTCCATAAAACAGAAAGAAGGAAAACAATTCCGCCAATATAGAAAGACCATTTTACGGCATCCGGAATAATTCCTTTTGGAGCAACGTTGCTTACATCAAAGACATTTGTGAAAAGATAAGGCAAAACTGAACCAACAACGGCTCCGGTACCAATAAAGAAACTCTGCATTACAAAACCTAATGCACGCTGATGGTCTGGTAAATTATCGCCAACAAAAGCACGGAAAGGTTCCATTGAAACGTTTATCGAAGCATCCATGATCCATAGAGTTCCTGCCGCAATCCACAAAGTAGGAGAGTTTGGCATAACGAATAATGCGATTGAAGACAAAATAGCTCCAATTAAAAAATAAGGGCGACGTCGGCCTAAACGAGTCCAGGTTCTGTCACTGAAATAACCAATAACGGGCTGAATAATTAAACCAGAAACAGGCGCAGCAATCCACAAAATTGGGATTTCATCTATTTTAGCACCAAGGGTTTCAAAAATTCTTGAAGTATTTGCGTTTTGCAGTGCAAAACCAAACTGTATTCCTAAGAAACCGAAACTCATGTTCCAAATTTCCCAGAAACTTAATTTACGCTTTTCCATTATCGTAATTTGTGAAAAATTATACGATAAGCGCTTTGCTTATCAAAACTTACTGTTTTTTCGAAGTAAAAGTAAAAGCTTTGACGGCCGTAAAAGTATAAATTATTTTTAGATATATGCTAACAAAAAAGCCATAAATATTTTTTATGGCTTTAGAAAGTATTGATTTTAAGAATTTTAGTCAGTAGATTCTCTTTTTATTAAATGTGTTTCTATAACTTCTGTTGTGTAGTTTTCGTTTTCTTCTTCGTCATCATCATGCTCAGCTTCGAGTCTTTCAATAAGCATTTTAGCCGCTTTATTTCCCATTTTTTCTCCACTTTGACTTACGGTTGTGATACTTGGAGTGGAGTATTTTGAGATAATTCCGTCAGTAAAAGCAATTACGGCTAAATCTTCTGGAACTTTTAATCCCATTTTTGAAGCTGTTTTGATAATTGTTACTGCAAAAAGCTCATTTACAGCAAAAACAGCATCGAAAGCACGATCATGCAAAAGCTGACTGATTGTAATTTCGCAGGTATCTACGTCCTCAATTTTAATAATTAAATCTTCATTGAAGGGAATTCCGTTGTCTAAAAGTGCTTTTTCGTAACCATCTGTTCTCAATTTTCCGACACTTACATAATCGACTGTAGTTACTAAAGCTATCTTTTTTCGCCCATTGTCAATCAAACTCTGAACGGCTTCATAAGCGGCAGCTTTATCATCAATAATAACCTTATCGCATAAAATATCGTTGGTCACGCGGTCGAACATTACAACCGGCATTCCTTGATTGATAACTTCTGTAATGTGGTGAAAATCACCTTTAAATTGGGTTTCTTTAGAAAGAGACATGATAAAACCGTCGATACTTCCGTTGGCTAACATTTCCATATTCAGGACTTCTTTATCAAAAGAATCATCAGATAAACAAATCACAACGCTGTATCCATTTTCGTTCGCAACCTGCTCAATTCCGTTGATAACGGTAGAGAAAAAATAATGTACAATTTCCGGAATGATAATACCAATACTTTTGGTTTTTCGATTTTTTAAACTAAGGGCAATATTGTTGGGCTTGTAGTTGTAAAACTTTGCAAAAGCCTGCACTTTTAAGCGCGTTTCTTCTCCAATTTCAAGGCTGTTTCTGAGTGATTTTGAGACAGTTGAAATAGAGACATCGAGTTCCTTTGCAATCTGTTTTAAGGTTATTTTGCGTTTCATGGCGTGAATTGAAAAAAATCTAATTAATAATAAAGGTATCTGAAATTTTTATAATTGGCAATTTTTGACTTAAAAGATTACAAAAAATAGAAAGTTTTCAACACTACCACGTTTTCGTAAACCAATTAAAAATGCCTCTCGTCGACCGTGTTAATAAATTCCTAATTTTGAAATTCGAAGTAAAATTAAAAACTTAACTAACAATCACAAACTCAAACTAATTTAAACAAAAAGTATGAAAACAATTTACAAAAAGTTGTTATTTTTATTCCTATTGTTGCCGTTTACAGTGTTAGCTCAAAACACTTTAAGCGGGACTGTTGTCGATAAAGCAACAGGTCAGCCAATACCAGGAGTAAATGTAAATGTACAAGGTGCTCCAAGCGGTGCATCAACAGGATTTGATGGTAATTACCAGCTGTCAAATGTTAAAAGCGGAAACAAAATTGTAGTTTCTTTTATTGGGTACAAAACGCAAACGATTGAGTATGCCGGACAAAAAACTCTAAACGTTTCTTTAGAAGAAGATACAAATCAACTTAAAGAAGTTGTAGTACAAGTAGGTTACGGAACTGTTAAGAAAAAAGACGCAACAGGATCAGTATCTCAAATTTCTGCTAAAGAATTTAACAAAGGTATTAACGTAACTCCAGAAAGTTTAATCAGCGGACGTATTTCGGGCGTTAATGTAACAGGAGGAGGCGCGCCAGGTGCAAAAGCAGATATCAGAATTCGTGGAGGATCTTCTTTAAATGCATCAAATGAGCCTTTGATCGTTTTAGACGGATTGCCTTTAAGTAATGCAGTACCAAGTGGAGCTACTAGTATTTTATCTACAATTGATCCTAATGATATTGAGTCATTTACAGTTTTAAAAGATGCTTCTGCTGCTGCGATCTATGGATCTCGTGCTGCAAATGGTGTAATTGTTATTACAACTAAAAAAGGAACAAAAGGTGGTGTTAAAGTAAACTTTAGCTCTCAGGTTGGTATCAATACTGTTGCTAATACTGTTGACGTGATGAGTGCAGATCAATTCCGTGAATTGGTTAATACAAAAGGTACTCCTGCTCAACAAGCTTTATTAGGTAACGCAAACACAAACTGGCAAGATGAAATCTTTCATACAGCTTTAACAACAAACAACAATATCTCTGTAAGTGGTGCTTTATTTAATAAATTGCCTGTAAGATTATCTGTTGGAAATGTTGATAATCCTGGAATCCTAAGAAACACTTCTTTTGAAAGAACTACGACATCGTTATCGTTAAATCCAGTTTTATTTGACAATCATTTAAAAATTGATATTAGCGGAAACTTATCTTTTGGAAAAAATCAATTTCAGGACGAAGGAGCAGTAATTGGAAGTGCTATCGGATTTGATCCAACGCAGCCAGTATATCAGGCAGGATCTCGTTATGGAGGATATTTCGAATGGTTAGAGCCTACTGGAAACTTGCCTTTATTGCCAGCAAGAAACCCTGTAGCAAGATTGAATCAAGATGAAAGAAGAGCAACTTCTACAAGAAAATGGGGAAATGTTAGATTGGATTATAAATTCCATTTCTTCGAAGATTTGAGAGCTGTTGTTGAAGCTGGTATCGATAGATTTGATAGTAGCGGTTACACAGAAGTAAGTACTCAAAGTGCTTTAGGATATCAGCCAAAACCTTTCACTGATCCAGGTTATGTGAACTTAGGAAACTATAATCACTATACTGATGCACTTCAAAACAAAAACTTAAATGCTTATTTTAATTATACTAAAGATTTAGGAAAGTTTAAAATTGATGCAACAGCAGGTTATAACTATCAGTTATTCCAAAAAGAGAAATATTCATCAGGAGAAGTTAGACAGCCAAATCCTAATGCGGATGTTGCTACAGATCCAGATGTTAATTTACAATCTTATTTCGGTCGTTTAAACTTAGGTTATGACAGTAGATATTTATTGACACTTAACTACAGAAGAGACGGAACTTCTCGTTTCTCTGAAGATAACAGATGGGGTAATTTTGGAGGAGCTGCTTTTGCATGGAATCTTTCTGAAGAAGCTTTCTTAAAAGATAATGCAACAGTATCAACTTTAAAATTAAGAGTTGGTTACGGTACAACCGGACAACAGGATATTTCTGCGCAGTATGATTATTTACGCAGAGTAACTCTTGGAACAATTAATACACAATACATTTTTGGAAATACTGTTTATTCAACAGCAAGACCAGAAGGTTATAATGAAGATATTAAATGGGAAGAGCTGGCAGAGACAAACGTAGGTATTGATTACGGTTTCTTCAATGATAGAATAACTGGATCTATCAATTATTTTAATAAAAAATCAACAGATTTATTAGCTGATATCGCAGTTCCTGATGGAGCTAATCTTAGAAATCAAGGTTTCTTTAATATTGGTAGTGTAGATACAAAAGGGGTTGAGTTTAGTATTCAGTCGGATATTGTTAAAACAGATGATCTGAATTGGAATGTTGCTTTTAATGCTACTTATATCGATCAGAAAATTGCTGATTTAGGAATTACTGTTCCAGGTTTTCAAGGCTATTTAGCTGGCGATAATATTGCTGGAGGAAGTGGAAATAAAATTCAAATAAACTCTGTTGGATACGCTCCAAACTCATTCTTTGTTTACGAACAATTATATGATGCAAACAAACGACCAATTGCTGGTGCTTATGTGGATAGAAATGGAGATGGAAAAATAGATACTGGAGATCGTTACAGATTTCATAAAACAGCTCCAGATTATACTTTCGGATTGTTTTCTACTTTAAACTATAAAAAGTTCGACTTTACAATGAACTGGAGAGCGAGTTTAGGGAATCGTATTTTTGATAACGTAAGTTCTAACTTAGGATATTCTGATGCAGGTTTAAGAAGACAAACAGATTTATCTAACGTGAGTTCAGATTACTACAATACTGGTTTTACATTTGAAGACAACGGTACACAGCGTTATTTATCAGATTATTTTGTTAAAGATGCCTCTTTTATAAAACTGGATAATGTAACTCTTGGATATACTTTTGATAAAACAATAATTAAAGGGGCTTCTCTAAGATTTACTGCTGGTGTACAGAATGTATTTATTCTAACCAAATATGATGGTTTAGATCCGGAAAAATTCAATGGAATTGATAACAATGTTTATCCAAGAGCAAGAACATACTTGTTTGGTGTTAATGTGAATTTCTAATAGGAACTGAAATCAAAATTTAAAAAATAAACAAAATGAAAATATCATTTAAATATATAAGTTATTTTTTCCTATTCGTTTTAGGATTAAGTATGACGCTTACTTCGTGTACGGACGACTTAAACGTGACGCCAAAGGATGATGATGAATTTTTATCTGAAACTTTTTTTCAAGATCCGGCATCATACAAACAAGTACTTGCAAAATTATATGCAGGACTATATGTAGGAGGTAACGATGGAGATGGAGATGCAGCGGTTCCAACAAAAAGCCCTGATATTGCAGGACTTGGAGGAGATTTTAGTAGTTACTTAAGGTTACTTTTTGTAACTCAGGAATTTACAACAGATGAAGCAATTATTGCATGGGCAGATGGTACTTTACCAACATTAAATAGTCAAACCTGGTCTCCGGCAAATGAATTTTTGGCAGGAACTTTCTCTAGAGCATTTTATCACATTAGTGTTGCTAATGAATTTTTAAGACAAACTACAGATGAAAAACTAACTGCAAGAGGAGTTGATGCTAATCTAAAAACGCAAATCGCTGCTTTTAGAGCAGAAGCTCGTTTCTTGAGAGCTTTTTCATATTATAATTTAATGGATTTGTTCGGTAATGTGCCAATTACAACAGAAAATGATCCTGTTGGATTCTTTTATCCGGTACAAAAATCAAGAGCAGAAGTTTTTGCTTTTGTTGAATCTGAATTAAAAGACTTGGATAATAGCTTAGTTGCTTCAAAAGCAAATGAATATGGAAGAGTTGACAAAACTGCTGCTAAATTTTTATTAGCTCAGCTTTATTTAAATGCTAAAGTATATACAGGTACTGCAAGAAATGATGAAGCAGCGACATTATGTAATGAAATAATTACTAGTTCAGGTTATACTTTTGCAAATGTTCCTTACGGATACTTATTTTCTGCAGACAATAACAGAAACGGTGCTCAAAGTGAAGTTATCTTTCCTATTATTGGTGATGGTAATGCAATTAGAGCTACTGGTGGAGGAATGAGTTTTATTATGCACGCTTCAATTGGAGGAAGTATGAACGCTGCATCCAGAGGTATGGACGGAGGATGGCAGGGAATTAGAACTCGTAGAGAGTTTGTAAATCTTTTTCCTGATGAAACTGCAACTGGTGATAAGAGAGGTACATTTTATACAAATGGACAATCAAAAGACATCAAAAATGTTGGAACTTTTACAGATGGTTATGCTGTAACTAAATACATCAATGTTAATTCTGATGGATCTGCAGCACAAAGAAATGATATTCCAGATATCGATTTCCCAATGTTCAGATTAACAGATGCTTATTTAATGTATGCTGAGGCAACGCTTAGAGGTGCATCAACAGGAAATATGGGTACAGCTTTAGGGTACATCAATCAAATTAGAACAAGAGCCGGAGCTCAGACTATAACAACACCTCAACTAACCCTTGATTTTATTTTAGATGAAAGAGGAAGAGAGTTGTTTTGGGAATGCCACAGAAGAACTGATTTAATCCGTTTTGGGAAATTTACTGGTGGATCAAAAATCTGGCAATGGAAAGGTGGTTCTATAAATGGAAGCGCAACTGAATCATACAGAGATTTAATGCCTATTCCTGCAAGAAATATACAAGCAAATCCAACATTAAAACAAAATCCAGGATACTAAACTAACCTATAACTAAAAATAAAACAAAATGAAAAATATATATAAAGTATTAATCGCATTCATTGGTGTATTAGCTGTGTCTTGTAATGCTGACGATGTAGAAAACAGACCAGTAATCGAGGCAGCAACTGCTCCCGTATTATTAAATCCTAAATCTGATTTTAGTATCGTTCTATCGAAAGAAACTGAAAACAATGTAGCAACAATTGTAGTATGGAATGATGCAAAATATGAAGGATCCCAAACAGTTGTTAATTACACAATCGAAGTAGCAAAAGCAGGAACAAATTTTGCTGTTCCTGTAGTTGTGTCAAATACTACTGAAAGAGTTAAAAGTTTAACGGTTGCTGAATTAAACTCAGCTTTAGTAAATGGTGGTTTTGTTGAAAAAGAAGAAAACAAAGTTGATATTCGTATCAAATCTGTTGTAGGTGCTTCAGGTTTGCCTCAATATTCTAATGTTTTCACTATTACAGCTACTCCATACCACGTACCATTAGCAAGTTCTCACTGGTTAGTAGGTGCTGCAACTCCAGGAGGATGGACATGGGCTGGTGATGCTGAAACTGAATTCCCATTAGTAATTGGAAAAACAGATGTTTATCAAGTAACAATTGTTCTTAAAAGCGGAGAAGCATTTAGAGAATTCTTAGGAAATAACTTTACAAGTGATGGTAACTGGGATTCTAGTCATAACTACACTTACTATTCAGGATTAGGATTTACAATTGATCCAGAATTAGTAAACGCAGGAGATGGAGACAGTAACTTTAAATATACTGGACCAACAGGATCAAGAGTTCTAACAATTGATAATGGTGCAAAAACTATAACATTAGACTAATTCCTAATGTAGATAAACAAAAGGGCTATCTTCAGATAGCCCTTTTTTAATCATTTACCTAACCGAATTATTATGAAAAAAACTTTACTCTTATTTTTCGTTTTATTGTCTGTGTTTTCCTTTGCACAGCAGCAAACGGTTACCTATTCTGTTAGCCCTGCAGCTTTTGAAGAAACTACTTCTATAACTATTACAGTTAATGGAAACAGTATTAATGAAGCTACATGGGGCGTTACAGATCATTCTCTTTATATGTGGGCGTGGGCTTTTGATACAAACGACACGACACAAAAAGGTACTCCAAACAATGGTTCTTGGGAAGCTTCTAGCGATGCCAGCAAGTTTACTTATAATGCAGGTACAGATACTTATACAAAAACAATTGTTCCAACTACTTATTACAACACTACAGGAATTGGAAAAATTGGTTTTTTAATTAAAGCTAAAAACGGAACAGGCGATAAAAAGTCTCAGGATATTTTAGTTGAGGTAGGATCTTTTCAGGTAAATCTATCTGCACCAGTTGAAAATAGCGCAACAATTATAGCTTCTGGTTCTAACTTTACTATCACAGCGACAAATACAAACGGGAATGCAAGTTATTCTTTAAAAGCAAACGGAGCTGTTATTAATACAAATACAAGTACAGCAAGTTACTCGTATTCTCACACCAATATTACCGGTAATCAAAGCTATGAATTAAGTGCAACTCAAGGAGCAGTTACGATTGTAAAAAAGTTTTCGGTTGTAGTAAATCCTAACACAGTTTCAGCAGCGATGCCGGCTGGCTTGGTTGACGGAATTAATTATAATAGTGCAGATGCTTCAAAAGCAACTTTAGTTTTAGACGCACCTTTAAAAGATTTTGTTTACGTAGCAGGAAGTTTCAATAACTGGCAGCCAACTTCGGCGTATGCCATGAAAAAAGATCCAACGTCTGGGAAATTTTGGCTGGAACTAACTGGCTTGGTTTCAGGTGTAAATAATACATACCAATATTGGGTTGTAGATGCGACGCCGCTTGCAAATTCTCCTGCAATGGTAAAAACTGCCGATCCGTATTCGACTTTGGTTTTATCTCCATATGATGATCCGGGAATTCCTGCAGCTTCTTACCCAAATATTCCTGCTTACCCAGCAGGACAGCAATTTGAAGTTACAGTTCTTAAAACAGGACAAACGCCTTATAATTGGCAAGTAACAAACTTTACAAAACCAGCAAAAGAAAAATTGGTTGTTTATGAAGTTTTGGTTCGTGATTTTGATGCTGCTAAAAATTATCAAAGTTTAATAGATAGGATAGATTATTTTAAAAATCTTAAAATAAATGCAATCGAATTAATGCCCGTAATGGAATTTGAAGGCAATGAAAGCTGGGGTTATAATACATCATTTCATATGGCTTTGGATAAATTTTACGGATCATCTGATAAATTGAAAGAATTGATAGATGTATTCCACCAAAACGGAATCGCAGTTATTCTTGATGTTGCGCTAAACCATGCTTTTGGAAGAAATCCAATGGTGAGAATGTGGATGAACGATCCTGATGGAGACGGTTTTGGATCTCCAACGGCTGAAAATCCTTATTTTAATATGGTTGCAAAACATACTTATAGTGTTGGAGAAGATTTTAATCATCAATCACTTAAAACACAGTATTATGTTAATCGTGTTATTAAACAATGGATTGAAGAATATAAAATCGATGGTTTCCGTTGGGATTTGACAAAAGGATTTACACAGGCTTGTACAGCTTCAGATGAATCTTGTACGAATGGATATCAGCAGGATAGAGTTGATATTCTTAAGAAATATGCAGATTATTCATGGAGTTTAGATCCAACACATTATACCATTTTCGAACATTTAGGAACTGATACTGAGGAGCAGCAATGGGCAAATTACAGAATTGCCGAAACGCCAAGTAAAGGTATTATGATGTGGGGAAAAATGACAGATCAATACAATGAATTGTCAATGGGATACACAAGTAATATTACAAGAATGTCAAGTGCAAGTCGTGGTTTTACAGCAAACCGTTTAATGGGTTATGCAGAAAGTCATGATGAAGAAAGACTGATGTATAAAAATATACAATACGGAGCTTCAAATGGTTCATACAATGTAAAAACATTAAATACCGCTTTGTCAAGAATGTCTGCAATTGGAGCGGTTTCTTTACTTGTTCCGGGGCCGAAAATGATTTGGCATTTTGGAGAATTAGGATGGGAGAAATCTATTTTTACTTGTAATGATGGAACAGTAAATGATGCTTCAGCAACAATAGCAGGAGATTGTAAATTAGATACAAAACCACAGCCGCAATGGGTAAACAATTGGTTAGGAGATTCAAATCGTAGTAAAATCTACAACGATTGGGCAAAAATGATTACGTTAAAAACGGTAGAGCCGGTATTTTTAGGAACTTCTACAATTACAAATGCTAATTCATCAACAGTAAACATCAAAATTACAAATGCAAGTTTAGCTTCAACACAATTAAAAGATGTTGTGATTTTAGCCAATTTTGGTACTTCTGCACAAAATGTTGCAACAGGCTTTCCTTACACAGGAACTTGGTACAATTTAATGGATAATACAACAATAAATGTTACGGATGTAAATGCTGCAATAAATTTACCAGCAGGAGAATACAGAATTTATGGTAATAAAACAGCAAATCTTGCCATTGAAGATTTTGAAAAAGGAAATTCAGTGAGTTTGTATCCAAATCCGGTTTCAAATTACTTTACCTTAAATACTGCTTTTACAAAAGTTCAGGTTTATTCAATTTCTGGACAATTAGTAAAAAGTTTTGCTTCAAATGGTAATGCTGATTTTCAATTTGGCGTAAGCGAATTACAGACAGGATTGTATGTCGTAAAAGCTTCAGATGAAAATAACAAAGTTCAGGTAATGAAGTTTATCAAAAAATAAACGCTGAAAAAAATATATCTCTAACAGATTAAAAATTTGGTTTGGTTAGTAATGAGAAAGGGCTGTTCTATTGAAAAATAGACAGCCCTTTTCTGGTTTAGTTGTTTATTGTTTTCGTTTATTTCTTTTTATCGTTGTATTCTCCAATAACGGCAAAATAACCAAAAGTCCCTAAGCCCAAAACAATAAGGGGCGTTAGAATAAAAAGAATAATGATGCCAAAAACTAAATCATCTTGCTGGTCTGATAATAATTTAGGTAAGCCAAATTCAAACACGCAGAAATAAGCGGCTGCAACTGCCAAAATAACCCATAAAACGCCTAAAGTTTGTTTGATTTTGTCCATGTTCATAAAATGTTAAAGATGATTAATTTTGTTTTTGTTGTCTATGTAAATCATTCCAATCACAAAGCAGATTGAAGCTATAATAATAGGATACCAAAGTCCGTCAAGATAAAAATCACTTTTTCCCGCCGCTTTTGCATGCGTTACAAAATAAGTCGAAATTGCCGGCAGCAAACCTCCAAAAATTCCATTTCCTACATGATAAGGAAGTGACATCGAAGTATACCTGATTTTAGTTGGAAACATCTCAACCAAAAATGCCGCAATTGGCCCATAAACCATTGTAACAAAAATAACCTGAATGAAAACTAAAAAAATTAAGGTCCATTCATCGCCAGAATTGATATTAATAATAACACTGCTTTGAGATTTCTTCTTATCAGCAAAATCTGTCTTCTTTTCAATATACGTAGTTCCATCAGTATAGGTTTTTGAAAATGTGGCAATTACATCATTATTTTTTGCTGTTTCCGTATTTTGGGTTGTTCTTTCTACGATTTCTGTTTTATAATTAACATCAGTCGTGTTGTACATCATCTTATATATAGGTCTGTAAAACAGAATAGCAAGCAGCATTCCAGACATCATAATATATTTTCGGCCCACTTTATCACTCAGCCATCCAAAAACAATAAAAAACGGAGTGCCTAATAATAATGCAATTCCCAGTAAGCTATCAACCTGAGAAGATTCTACATTCATAACCGTTTTCATAAAACTCATGGCATAGAATTGTCCGGTGTACCAAACAACCCCTTGTCCCATTGTGGCTCCAAATAAAGCCAGCAAAACAAATTTCAAATTATATCTATTACCAAAACTTTCTTTTAACGGATTTGTACTTGTAGTTCCTTCCTTTTTCGCTTTTGCAAAAACAGGCGATTCATCCATATTTTTCCGAATCAAATAAGAAACGCCAACCATAACAATAGAAACCCAAAAAGGAACGCGCCATCCCCAGGAATCAAAAGCTTCACTTGAAAGTATATTTTTAGTAGCCAGAATTACCATTAAAGAAATAAATAAACCAACAGTTGCTGTGGTTTGAATCCACGAAGTCCAATATCCTTTTTGACCAACAGGAGCATGCTCTGCAACATAAGTAGCCGCGCCGCCATATTCTCCGCCAAGGGCTAAACCTTGTAATAAACGTAAAATCAAAACTAATAATGGAGCAAGAAAACCAATCGTTTCGTAACTCGGAATACATCCAATTAAAAAAGTAGAGCCTCCCATTAATAATAAAGTAGCCATGAAAGTATATTTTCTGCCAATAATATCGCCTAATCTTCCAAAGAACAAAGCTCCAAAAGGTCTAACAACAAATCCGGCAGCAAAAGTGGCTAAAGTCGATAAAAAAGCAGCGGTGGGATTATCACTGGGAAAAAATTTTGTAGAAATTACAACAGCCAAACTTCCAAAAATATAGAAATCATACCATTCAATCATTGTTCCCATAGAAGAGGCAGAAATTACTTTCCAAATGCCTTTAGTAGAAGTTTTACCCATAAAAAACGCTCTGTGTTTTTAATAATAAATAAAAAGCTATAATACGATTTCACGAATATAACGGATATTTTTTTATTTAGTTAATACTTTTTTAACAAAAACAACTTAAAATTTGACTTATAAGATTTAACTGTTTAATTTACATTTGAAATTAATTAAATGAGAGTAAAAGTTTAAAATTATTATGAAAAAGAAAATAGGGCTGTTAATCGTTTTTTTAATTTTAAGTGCATGCACAACTCGAAAAGAAGCGGTGTATAAAAAGAATGAATGCAGTATTTTAATTGTTCCTCCAGAAGATTTGGCTTCAAATTACAAAGCATTTTATTCTTCTTCATATTTCAACATTAATCAGTTTGAAGATTTTAATAAAATAAAAAATGGAATCCTTATGTGTCGTTGGAATGAAGGTTTTAAGAATTCTACTTTTTTGATAGTTGACTTTGATAAAGAATTCAATGCTATCAAAAAAAGAGAAAATTCAACGGAGGCAGTAATTCTTTCTTTGGAAGAAAAAATGCGCCTAAAAAATATCTTAGAAATTTTGAAGAAAGAGAGCTACTATCAAAATTGTGCACATGATCATGGACATGCATCATTATATATATTAGAAATAAGACATAATGATGAAAAGATAGTTCAGTATTATTCACCTATGAATCATCCCTATGAAATAGTAACATCAAATGCTAACATTCAATTAGTCCAAGACGTATTTGGTATAATGGATCACTGCTATTATAGAAAATGATTGATGTTTTTTTGTGTGCTTTGCGGTTAAATTTCAGGAAAATATTAAAAACAAAAAACCCGAATATTGCTATTCGGGTTTTGGTGGTACCTCCAGGGATCGAACCAGGGACACATGGATTTTCAGTCCATTGCTCTACCATCTGAGCTAAGGTACCGTGTGGTGCTTATTGCGGGTGCAAAGATAGAATCATTTTTCGTTTATCCAAAACATTTTTTTAAAAAAATCAATTCGTATCTTCGCAAGGGTAAAAAAATAAATATGACTTTAGCGGTTGACGTTGGAAACACTCGAATTAAAGCAGCTGTCTTTGAGGGAAGTACTGTTGTTGAGAATTTTGTTTTTGAGAAAAATGAACTCGAAAAAAAAATTACAAAAATTTTAGAAAAATTTCAAAACTGCTCAGATTTGGTCGTTGCTTCAGTTGGAAATGTCGAAAAACAATCATTTTTGACTTTCGAAAAACAGCTTAACATTCATTTTTTTACCCATGAAGATATTTTTCCCTTCATAAATAAATATGTAACACCAAAAACTTTAGGAATAGACCGAATGATTTTGGCCGCTGGAGCAACTTTACAATTTCCGAAGCAAAATAGATTAGTAATTGATGCGGGAACTTGCATAACCTACGATTTTATCGACGAAAATGATAATTATCTGGGCGGAGCGATTTCTCCGGGACTTCGTTTGCGCTACGAATCTTTGCACAATTTCACAGCCAGACTGCCGTTACTGACCTTAGAAGCACCAGATTCCTATATAGGAAACTCGACTGCACAAGCCATTCATTCTGGAGTTGTCAATGGTTTCGTCTATGAAATTGATGGTTTTATCGATGAATATAGGTCGAACTTTTCAAATTTTATAATAATTTTAACGGGAGGTGATGCAGAATTTTTGGCTAAACGATTAAAAAATACCATATTTGCCAATTCAAATTTCCTTCTGGAAAGTTTGAACCAAACATTTCAATATAAAATCGACAATGATTAAAAAAATTATAATAAGCGCTTGTCTGCTTATCTCGTTCGTTTCATTTGCTCAGCAAGGTACTTCGTCGCCATATTCTTTCTACGGAATTGGAGATACAAGATTTAAAGGAACTCTTGAAAACAGAAGCATGGCAGGAGTTGCGGTTGAACAGGATAGTATTCACCTGAATATTGAAAATCCGGCAAGTTATGCCAGTCTGGGTCAAACTACTTTTTCAGTTGGAGGAACTTTTGGAACTAATACTATCAAAAGCAGCACAGAATCCTCAAAAGCACAAAGATCAACTTTTGATTATTTGGCATTAGGAATTCCTATGGGCAAATTTGGAGCTGGTTTTGGTTTGATTCCATTATCATCAGTTGGTTATAAAATCACAGATTTTAATGCCGGACCAAATGAAGTTAGCAGCCAGCTTGAAGGAAAAGGTGGTGTTAATAAAGTATTCTTTGGTTTAGGATATAAAATTACACCAAAGTGGAACATTGGAGCAGATTTGCAATACAACTTCGGTAAGATCACAACAACGACAATTGAAGCTGTGACTGATGTGCAAAATGCAACCAGAGAAACAAATTCATCTGAATTATCGGGTGTGAATTTTAATATTGGTACAATGTATCAAACTAAAATTACAAAAAAGCTAAACGTTTACACGAGTTTAAACTATACTTTCGGAAGCACATTAAATTCAGTTAGTACAAGAGTAATTGAAGTTGATGGAGATCCGGATGCAGTAACTGCAGATCCGGTTGACACAAAATTAAAACTTCCAAATAAATTGACTTTCGGAGCAGGTATCGGAGAGGCAAGAAAATGGTTAGTAGGTACTACACTTGCTTTTCAGGGAACAGGACAACTTGCTAACTATTATAACGCAAGCCCAAATGTTAGATATGAAAAGTATACTAAATATGCAGTAGGAGGTTATTATATTCCAAACTATAGTTCATTTGCTAGCTACTTTAGCAGAATTACTTATAGAGCTGGTTTGAAATATGAAAAATTGGGTTTAATAGTGAACAACGAATCAATCAACGATGTTGGAATGTCATTAGGAGCAGGATTCCCAATCACAGGAACTTTTTCAAATGTAAATTTCGGAATCGAATTTGGAAAAAGAGGAACAACTTCTGCAGGATTGGTTCAGGAAAATTATATGAACTTCAGCGTAGGCTTCTCATTTAACGACAGATGGTTTGTGAAGAGTAAATTTAACTAAACCTAAATTTACGTGGTTTTTTAACCTCGTCACAATTTATTACATTTGGCAGATGAATTTACCAAAGAGATATATCATAAACGTTGTCACAGTTTTTGCTGTGACACTGTTTTTTGGATGCGAAAGTAATTTTAAAGACGTCCAGAAAATTAACTTCTCAGAGTTCGTTCCAGGAAGTGATGCAGATACCGTAAACATTAAATATACAGATTCAGGAAGAATAACAGGCGTTTTGATAAGTCCAAAAATGCTGGATTATTCTAATCTTGACTTTCCTTTTACTGAATTTCCTAAAGGACTCGATGTTACTTTATACGATAAAAAACAAAAGCGTACTTTTATACGATCAAATTATGCCGTTTCATACAAAACGACCGGTATAATTGATTTGCAGGGAAAAGTTAAAATCACATCAGAAGCAGGTCAGGTTCTGGAAACAGAGCAATTGTATTTTGACCAGAAAAATGAATGGTTTTATACCGAAAGAAAATTTAAGCTTACAGATGCAAAAGGAGTTTCTTACGGACAGGGAATTGATTTTAGCAAAGATTTTAAAGTGATCAATTCACAGCGAATAAGCGGTGAAATTGAATCAAATGATGATAAATTATAAATTATGGGTTACTTAAAATATACACAATACGTCTACATAGCATTTGCGGTTTTCTTTATTTACGACGGTGTAATAAAACTAAACGAAGGAAATGTAAATTATCCGTTAAGCTTTCTAATTGCCGGAATGGCGATTTTTATGTTTTTCTTTAGAAGAAGGTTTACCAAGAGGTTTGATGATCGTAATAAAAAACAGTAAACATGGAGATTAGTATTATAATATTATGTTTAATACTATCAGCTTTTTTCTCAGGAATGGAAATAGCTTTTATTTCCTCAAACAAAATTTATCTTGAAATTGAAAAAAAACAAGATAATTTTCTGTCTCAAATTTTAACCAAACTTACCCAAAACCCTTCAAAATTTATTGCGTCAATGCTTATTGGAAACAATGTAGCACTTGTAGTTTATGGGTTTTATATGGGAGATGTTGTGCTTCAATGGATAATTGGTTTTGGATTTCAATTCTCTTATTTAACAACAATTCTGGTTCAGACTGTGATTTCAACTTTTATAGTTTTAATAACGGCTGAATTTTTCCCGAAGGTATTTTTTCAAATTTATGCCAATTCATTAATTAAGGTTTTTGCAGTTCCGGCTTATCTTTTCTACAGACTCTTTTATTATATCTCAACATTTTTTATCTGGATTTCAGATTTTGTTTTGAAGAAATTTTTCAAGACAGAAGGCGATCAGGTGCAATTGTATTTCAGTAAAATAGAACTGGGTAATTATATTACAGAACAAATGAATTCTGTTGAAGATGATGAAGAAGTCGATTCAGAAATACAGATTTTTCAAAACGCATTAGAGTTTTCCGGGGTAAAAGCTCGCGATATTATGACCCCGCGCACAGAGATTGTTTCGATAGATTTATTTGAGACCGTTTCAGACCTAAAAGAACTTTTTATTGAAACAGGATATTCTAAGATCGTTGTAAGTCAGAACTCGCTCGATGATATTGTGGGCTATGTACATTCATTTGATTTGTTTAAAAAGCCAAAAACTATAAAATCGGTTTTAATGACCGTTGAATTTGTGCCGCAAACCATTTTAATTAAAGATGCTTTGGATCTTTTAATTAAAAAACGAAAAAATGTTGCTGTAGTTTTAGATGAATACGGAGGAACTTCGGGGATTATAACCATAGAAGATATAGTTGAAGAACTTTTTGGCGAAATCGAAGACGAACACGATTTAGACGAAGAATTGATAGAACAGGAATTAGGAGAAGGTAAGTATTTGTTTTCGACAAGATTAGATGTAGAGTATTTAAACGAAACCTACAAATTGATGATTCCAGAGGAAGATTCTTACGGGACATTAGGAGGTTTTATCGTAAATTCGACTAAAGAAATTCCGCAAAAGGGCGAAAAGATTGTCATTGACAGGTATCATTTCGTTATAGAACAGGCGTCAAACAACAAAATTGAATTGGTCAGATTGACAATAAAAGAGTGAATTTTTAAAGAATTAAAAAAAATTGTGTAAAATAAAACGCTAGTTGTATTGTTATTAACTAGATAATTGTATTTTCGCAAACTGAATATAAAATTAACGATAATTAAAATGGCAGTTTTAGCAAAAATTAGACAGCGTTCAGCTCTATTGATAGGTGTTATTGCACTTGCATTATTTGCATTTATAATACAAGATTTATTTACTAGAGGAACATTTGGTCAAAGTTCAAAAGATGTAGGAAGCATCGATGGAAAAGATATTTCATTTGAAGACTTTAGAGTTAAAGTTAGTAATCTTGAAAAAAGTGGTCAAGGAATTACTTCCACTGAAGCTGCAAACAGAGTTTGGGATCAAGAAGTTTCAATCGCTTTATTATCAACTCAGTTTGATAAATTAGGATTGAGAGTTGGTGAAAAACACTTAATTGAAGTTTTAAAAGCAGATCCGAACATTGGAAAAGCTCCTATGTTTTTAAATGCAGCAGGAATGTTTGATGTTACAAAGTTCAAAGACTATATCAAAACAAATCCTGAAGCAGCTCAATTTATTACTGCAAAAGAAAAAGATGCTGAATTAAACGCAAAATTTCAAATTTACAATACTTTAATAAAATCTGGACTTTATACAACTGCTAGTGAAGGAAAGCTGAAGTATGAAATGGAAGCTAACAAAGTAAACTTTGCTTATGCCGGAGCTTTATATTCTTCTATTAAAGACAGTGAAGTAAAAATTTCTGATTCAGATATCGTAGATTATATGAAGAAAAACGAGAAAAAATTCAAAGCGGATGCAACTCGTGAAATTCAATACGTTTTAGTTGAAGATAAAGCTTCTAAACAAGACGAAGCTGATATTAAAGCTAAGATTACTGCTTTATTAAACGGTAGAGTAGAATACAATGCAAAAACTGGTAAAAACGATACATTGCCAGGTTTTAAAAGCGCAACTAATATTGCTGAATTCGTAAACGCAAATTCTGACGTTCCTTACGATTCTACATATGTTCCTAAAAATGCTTTACCAGCAGTTGATGCTGATAAATTATTCAGCTTACCAGCCGGAGCAATTTACGGACCGTATGTTTACGGAAAATATTATGCTATTTCTAAATCTTTAGGATTTAAAGCTGGAGTTAACGCAAAAGCAAGTCATATCTTAATTGCTTATGAAGGTTCTCAAACTCCATCTCCAAAAGAAAAAAGAACTAAAGAAGAAGCTAAAGCTAAAGCTGAAGAAATTTTAGCACAAGTTCAGGCTAATCCAGATAGTTTCATGATGCTTGCTTTTACAGCTTCTGATGATTCATCTGCACAACAAGGTGGTGATTTAGGATACTTTGGTCAAGGTCAAATGGTAAAACCATTCAATGATTTTGTATTCAATAATGGTATTGGAAAAATTGGTTTAGTAGAAACTCCATTTGGTTTCCACATTATCAAAGTTACTGACAAACAAGACGGAATTCGTTTAGCTACAATCGCTCAAAAAATTGAGCCTTCTGAAGCTACTTCTGATAAAGTATTTACATTAGCTACTAAATTCGAAATGGAAGCTGCGGACAAAGATTTTGCTGCTACTGCAAAAGAATTAGGTTTAAAAGTTGCAGCACCAATTTCTGCAAAAGCTATGGATGAGCAATTTGGACCATTAGGAAACCAAAGAAACATCATTAGATGGGCATTTGATAAAGAAACAAGTACTGGAGACGTAAAACGTTTTGAAATCGCTAACGTTGGGCACGTAATTGCTCAATACAAAAGCGAAAACAAATCAGGTTTAGTTTCTGTTACAATGGCAAGACCTTACGTTGAGCCAATCTTGAAAAACAAGAAAAAAGCTGAAATCTTAAAAGCTAAATTGACAGGTTCAACTATCGAAGCTATTGCAAAAAGCGCTGGTGTAGCAGTACAACAAGCGACAAACGTAACTCTTGAAAATCCGGTTTTACCTGGTGGAGTTGGACAAGAGCCAAAAGTAGTAGGAAATGCATTTGCTTTAGCTGCAAACAAAATTTCTGCTCCAATTGAAGGAAACACTGGAGTTTATGTAGTGAAAAACATTAGCACAGTAAAAGCTCCTGCAATTGCAAATCACGCTGAATATGTTGCTAAAGTAAAAGCTCAAGGCGCGTCAGATACAAGCAGAATTTTACCAGCGTTGAAAAACAATGCTAAAATCGAAGACAACAGATTACAATTCAATTACTAGTTTCTAGTAAAACAATTCATACAAGAAAACCCGAAACATTCAATCGAATGTTTCGGGTTTTCTTTTTTTAATATTTTTTCATAACTGTTTTGTAGTAAATGCTTTATGTGTTTTTCTTAACTATATGGGAATAATCGAAATATAACTTAAAAAATTTGTGATATTCAAAATATTACAGTTAATTTGTCGGAATTTTTATTGTAACGAGGTATACTTTATTTGCCAAATTGTAAATAAAAACTGAAAGAGAATGATAAACAAATACTTTAAAAATTGGGGCGTTTAATGTTTATGTTTAATCTACTGAGAAGAAAACCTAAAGTTTATTCTAAAATCGAGAATCATATTTTTGGAATAATTACGGAACTTCTAAAGGTGAGCAGTACTGACATCAATGTTGATGAATTAGGAGGCAAGTATTATTTGAGCAATGAAGAACAGCATTTTAAAGTTACTATATTAAGTAACGACTATGTGATCAGGCTTACTAATACTCGCGATTCTGTGGCTGAAAAGTACGATAAGGTTTTTGTTGAAGATGTTTTAAAAGCTGTAAAAGAAGAAAAACATCGCAGAATGGAATTGGTTTATGATTCTATCACGAATAGTATAGAAAAAATGGCCGAACGTCTGCACAACACACTTATCGAATCAAACGAACAGGAAAACGAAAAAGTTCGTCGTCTGGAAGCAGAACACGTTAGTGATCAGAAAGTAAATTTTTAATTTATTTCTTTGATCAAACCATTACTCCTGTAAAATCATTTCGTCATACGTTAGTATTGTGTCATAGCCTTTTGACGCAAAATATTTTCTTGGATTTTCTTTAGAAATTACCATTACAAAATCGCCGCCCCAAGCACCAAGACTTTTAATCGTACCATTAAAATCAGGAAAAGCGATTTCTTTGATCGTTTTTATTTCCATGATGTTGCTTAAATGGATTTCATGTTTTTCGACTGCATTTGCAAACTCTTTTAGAGATTTGGCATTTAAAATAGCATGCGTTATTTTATTGTTTTCAATAACACTTTTAGCTAAATTTTGCTGTTTATGTTTATTGTAAGCATGTATTGCAGTTTTGCTGTTTTGTTTTTTATTAAGATAAACAAAGAAAATGTTCGTTGTAAAGTCTGGATTGAAAATAACAGGCTCAACAAAATTATTTTCTATTCTGTATAAAATAGGAGTGTTATTTTGGGCGCAGGCAATATCATAGCCGCTTCCGCCAAAACTGTTTCTAAGAAGCGTAAAAGCATTAATATTTGTCCACTGAGCAATATTGTTAATTAAAGTAGATGACGTTCCTAAACCCCAATTTCTTGGAAAAGTAAGATTCGTTGTTACCTTATATCCTTTTGACTGCTGAATAAATTCGGGATTTAAAACGTATGCTTCGTGAAGTATGTTGATTAAGGTTGTTTTTACAGTTTCAATTTCAGAAACAATATTGTTTATGACTTCTTCAAATGAAATAGCAGTTTCAAACCAAAGTTTGTTATCGTAATCGTAACTTTTCCATTCTATTATTTGGTTTTCGCCATCTTCAACAACTAAATTTTGACCAAATTTTGTTGGTAATGCAAAGGCATCTGCGCCGTCTAAAACTAAATATTCTCCAGAGATGAATAGTTTTCCGTTACTATAAAAGGTTGTTTTCATACTTCAGTTCTAAAAATCCAATATTTTAAATTCCAAATTCCAAAGATAATTGGAATTTGGAATTTTATTTTGAGACTATAATTTTTTGGAATTTTTATTTATTCTATTTTCTTAAACTTTCAATAAATTCAACTACAGTACTGTGTGAAACTGTATTTTTCTTAAAATGTATTTTAATTAAATGACGTTCTTCGTCTGTAGCTTCAAATTGATTGATGATATTATTTAGGTGCATTTTCATGTGGCCTTCCTGAATTCCGGTTGTAGTTAAAGAACGCAGTGCAGCAAAATTTTGTGCTAAACCAGCAACTGCGGTAATTTCCATTAATTCTCTTGCAGAAGGTTTTTCAAGTATGTCTAAACATAATTTTACCAGAGGATGTAGTGAAGTTAATCCGCCCACAGTTCCTAAAGCTAGAGGAATTTCAAGCCAGAAAGTAAAAATTCCGTTTTCGATTTTAGCATGAGATAAACTTGCATATTGTCCGTTTTTTGAAGCATAAGCATGAACTCCGGCCTCTACGGCTCTAAAATCATTCCCTGTTGCTAAAACTACGGCATCGACACCATTCATGATCCCTTTATTGTGTGTTACGGCTCTAAAAGGTTCTACTTCGGCAATTTGGACAGCTTGTACAAAACGTTCTGCAAATTCCTGAGGATTTGTAATGTGTTTTTCGGCTAATTCTTCAATAAGACATGAAACTTCGGCTCTTACAAGACAATTTGGAACATAATTAGATAAAATACTCATAATTACAGTCAGCGTATCTTCTTCAGAAAACAAATCAGAATTTTGAAATTCCTCTTTTAAAGTCGTTGCAAATTGCTCTAAACACGAATTGATAAAATTCGCGCCCATGCTGTCTTTAGTTTCAAAGGTGGCATGAAGCTGATAGTAATTCTCCAGTAAATTTCGTTTATCCTTTAAGTGGATATCTAAAATTCCGCCGCCGCGTTCCTGCATGTTTTTGGTAATGCTTTGTGTTTCAGAAAAGAATTTAGGTTTTATCTGCTCAAAAAAGGATTGTAGTTTTTCGGCATCGCCATTAAAAGTAAAATGAACCTGGCCAATTTTTTCAGTATCAATTATCGTTGCTTTAAAACCTCCGCGTGTAGCCCAGAATTTTGCAGCTTTTGAGGCTGCGGCAACCACAGAACTTTCTTCGATTGCCATTGGGATTGTTTTATACTTTCCGTTGATTAAAAAATTGGGAGCAACCCCAAGCGGAATATATAAATTGGTAATTGTGTTTTCAATAAATTCATCATGGAGCTGTTGTAGCTTTTCATCTGAATTCCAGTAATTTCTTATAATATTCAAGGCTTCATCAGGAGCCGAAAAATATTCATTGGCAATCCAGTTAATTTTTTCTTTTTTGGATAATTTCGAAAATCCGGCAACAGCGTTGTTCATTCTCAATATATTAAATAATAATGTTGCCGCAAAGATACTATTTTAAGAGTTTTGATTGTAATCTATTTCAAACATGGAAGTACGCAATCGTTATTTTTTTTAACATTTAACACTTAAAATGTGTATTATGTTTATTTTTTTCACTAAAATTGGGCTCTTTTTATATTTAAAATAATTCTAATGAATACAAGTAAAATTACTGTAGTACTTTTATTTATAGTTGCATCGGTTTTTGGGCAGCAAAAAATAACGGTCGAAAATATTTATGGTGGTGCATTTCGGGCAAAAGGAATGGACGAATTGCAATCTTTAAAGAATACAAATCAATATACGGTTCTAAATGTTGATCAGGCAAGCCGGACAATGCAGATTGATTTATATGATTTTGCAACACTAAAAAAAGTATCGAACCTTATTGATACTAAAAACCACAAAGAACTTCAGGACGGAATTGACAGCTACACCTTCGATGCCTCAGAAAAAAAGATTTTAATTGCTTGTAATTCAAATCAAATCTTCCGTCACTCTTTTACAGCAGATTATTTTTTATACGATATCGCTTCAAAATCTCTAACCAAACTTGTTGATTTTCAAATTCAGGAGCCAACTTTTTCTCCAGATGGAACTAAGATTGCTTATGCTAGAGAAAACAATTTATATGTTTACGATGTAGCTTCAAAGAAATCAACAGCTGTTACTACTGACGGAAAGAAAAATGCAGTCATTAATGGTATTACGGACTGGGTTTATGAAGAAGAATTTGCTTTTGTTCGTGCATTTGACTGGAGTAAAGACAGTAAAAAGTTAGCTTATATTCGTTTTGACGAAAGCCAGGTTCCTGAGTTTTCAATGTCAATCTTCAAAAAAGATTTATATCCAACAATCGAAACGTTTAAATATCCTAAAGCCGGAGAAAAAAATTCTGTAGTTTCATTACACATTTATGATACAGCAGGAAATGCTTCTAAAAAAGTAGATTTAGGAAATTATAATGATTTCTATATTGCGAGAATGCAATGGACAAATGATAACAATACGCTGTCTGCACAGGTTTTAAACCGTCACCAGGATAATCTTGATTTATTATTTATTGACGGAACTACAGCTGCTGCAAAAGTGGTTTTGAATGAAAAAGACAAAGCTTACGTAGATGTTACAGATAATTTGACTTTTTTAAAAGATAACAGTTTTATCTGGACAAGTGAAAAAGACGGTTTCAATCATATTTATGTTTATGATAAAACCGGAAAACTTAAAAATCAGGTTACAAAAGGAAACTGGGAAGTGGTGTCTTACTACGGTTTCGACGAAAAAACAAAAACTATTTTCTACCAGTCTACAGAAAATGGTTCTATCAACAGAGATATTTACAGAATTGGTTTAGACGGAAAAAATAAAACCCGTTTAACTACAAAAGTTGGAACAAGCGCGGCAACTTTCAGCCCGAATTTCCAATATTTTATTACAACATTCTCAAGTAATTTAGTGCCTACAACATATACTTTAAACGAGGCAAAAACAGGAAAAGAAATTCAGGTTATTGAAAACAATCAGGCTCTTGCTGATAAATTAAAAGCGTATAACCTTCCTGCAAAAGAATTCTTTGTTTTAAAAACTGCAAAAGGAAACGAATTGAATGCATGGATTTTAAAACCAAAAGATTTCGATCCTTCAAAAAAATATCCTGTTTTCATGTACCAATATTCTGGTCCGGGATCTCAGCAGGTAAACAACGATTGGAATAACAGCGATGATTACTGGTTTTTATCTCTTACACAGCAAGGTTACATTGTAGCTTGTGTTGACGGAAGAGGAACTGGTTTTAAAGGTGCTGATTTCAAAAAAGTAACGCAAAAAGAATTAGGGAAATACGAAGTTGAAGATCAAATCGATGCTGCAAAAGTAATTGGCGCGTATCCTTATGTTGATGCTTCAAGAATTGGAATTTTCGGATGGAGTTATGGAGGTTTTATGTCTTCTAACTGTATTTTTCAAGGAAATGATGTATTTAAAATGGCAATCGCTGTTGCGCCGGTTACAAACTGGAGATTTTATGACAGCGTTTATACAGAAAGATATATGCAGACGCCAGAGGAAAATGCAAGCGGATACGATCAAAACTCTCCTATAAACCATGTTGATAAATTAAAAGGTAAATTTTTATTGATTCACGGTTCTGGTGATGATAACGTTCATGTGCAAAATTCAATGCAAATGATGGAAGCATTAATTCAGGCGAATAAGCAATTTGAATCTCAAATATATCCAGATAAAAACCACGGTATTTATGGCGGAAAAACGAGAATTCAGCTTTACAATAAGATGACTAATTTCATCAAAGAAAATTTATAATTTAAAAAATATTAACCTTAAATATAGTGAATAATATGGGAGAAACTCAAGTAAAAACTGCGCATCCAAAAGGACTTTGGGTATTGTTTGGGACGGAGATGTGGGAGAGATTCAATTTTTATGGAATGCGAGCTTTATTAACTTTATTTCTTGTGAATTCATTATTAATGAAGGAAGAAGAAGCGTCTTTAATTTATGGAGGTTTCCTTGGACTTTGTTACTTAACTCCAATGTTAGGAGGTTTTATTGCCGATCGTTTTTTAGGAAACAGAAATTGTATTCTTTTAGGCGGATTATTAATGGCAATTGGTCAAATGTTATTGTTTACCAGCGGTAGTGTTTTTGAATCTAATCTGGAAATGGCAAAAGCTATTATGTACTGCGGATTAGGTGTAATTGTTTTTGGTAACGGATTCTTCAAACCAAACATTTCCAGTATGGTGGGAAGTTTATATCCAAAACAGGAAAAAACTAAACTGGATACAGCTTTTACAATTTTTTACATGGGAATTAATATTGGTGCTTTTTTAGGCCAGTCTATTTGTCCTTTGTTGGGAGATGTTAAAGATGCTGGAGGAATTAGAGATATTCATGCTTTTAGATGGGGATTCATGGCGGCTTCTGGCGCAATGCTTATCGGAACTATTCTTTTCTATTTCTTAAAAAATAAATATGTGGTTTCTCCGGAAGGAAGACCATTAGGAGGTTTGCCTTCTAAAAATGTTGCAGAAGATTTTGAAGAAGGAGAAGCGCAAAAAGCTAATTTTTCTACTAAAGCATTGATAATGGCAGGTGTTGCATTTATTGGTTTAGGATTCTTTTTTCATTATGCTGTAGGTCAAAATTTAATTTACACTTTGATTTATTCAAGTGGATTGGCTTTAGCAGGATTAATTATTTCTGATACATCTTTAACTAAAATTGAAAGAGACAGGATTATTGTAATTTATATCGTTTCGTTCTTTATTATTTTCTTCTGGGCAGCGTTTGAGCAGGCAGGTTCTTCGTTAACTTTTATTGCAGATAATCAAACCGACAGACATTTCTTTGGCTACCTAATGCCGCCGTCAATGGTTCAAATTTTCAACGGACTTTTTGTAGTTGTAATGGCAGTTCCTTTTAGCATTCTTTGGGATACTTTAAGAGCAAAAGACAAAGAACCAATTTCACCAGTAAAATTAGCAGCCGGATTAGTAATTATTTCAATTAGTTTCTTCATGATTGCAACTCAGGTTTCATTCATTGGAACTTCGGGATTATTACTTGTAAAATGGTTAATCTTATTATATTTCTTAAACACGTGTGCAGAGTTATGTTTATCTCCAATTGGTTTGTCATTAGTTGGTAAATTATCTCCAAAACGTTTTGCATCGTTATTATACGGAGTGTTTTTCTTATCAAACGCATCTGGTTATGCATTAGGAGGAACTTTAGGTTCAATCCTTCCTGCAACTGGTGATAAATTTGCAAAAGCAAAAGAATTAGGAATTGATCTTCAGGCTGTTTTAGACAAAAAAATAACGCCAACTGCGGAACAATTAGCATTATTAGATAAACATCAAATTAGTGATCACAATCCTATTTTCGCCGGATTTGAAATTCATAATTTATATGAGTTCTTTATGGTGTTTGTTGTTCTTACGGGTATCGCTGCAATTATATTATTTGCCTTGACTCCATTGTTGAAAAAAATGATGCACGGAGTAAGATAATATGGAACATAATATAGCTTTAGAGGAAATTCAGAATTTTAAAGGCAAGTACCCAAAACAATTGTGGTATTTGTTTTTAGTTGAAATGTGGGAACGTTTTTGTTTCTATGGAATGCGTGGTGTTTTAGCTTTTTTTATGGTAGACCAATTAGGTTTGCTTGAAGGAAAAGCAAATTTACAATACGGAGCCATTCAGGCTTTTGTTTATGCATTTACTTTTATTGGAGGTATTTTTGCAGATAAAATTCTAGGATTTAAAAAATCACTTCTTTTTGGAGGAATCGTAATGATTTTGGGGAATTTGCTGATTGCAGCTTCTCCGCATGATTTCTTTTATTACGGAATAACACTTTCTATTATCGGAACAGGTTTTTTTAAGCCAAACGTTTCTTCAATGGTTGGTGAATTATACCATGAAAATGACGGACGTCGTGACGCAGGTTACGGGTTGTTTTATGCGGGAATTAATATTGGCGGAATGCTTGGTGGAGCAATTCCTATTTATTTAGGGAAAAACTATTCATGGAGCCTTTGTTTTCTTTCGGCAGCAATCGTTATGATTATTGGCGTAATTACTTTTCTTTTAACAAAAAAGCATTTAGCACCAATTGGAAATTCTCCATTAGAAAATCAACCGCAAAAAAAACGTAATTTATATGAAATTGCAGTTTATGTTGGTTCTTTTGTTGTCATTCCATTAGTATATATAATGGTTATCAACTCTGACTTTACAGAGTATTTTATGTATACTATGGGAATAGTTGCATTAGGATATTTTGCATATGAGCTGATAATGTTAAAGGATGGAAAGCAGCAGCGAAAACTTTTAGCAGCATTTGTATTTATTTTTGGATACTTCATGTTTATGGCAATTTCTGAGCAATCAGGAGGCTCATTGTCTTTGTTTGCAAAAGATAATCTATCTAACAAGATGTTGTTTTTTCATATTGATCCAAATGTGGTAAATAACAGTATCAACTCATTGTATGTTGTTATTTTTAGCCCATTAGTAGGGTTGTTATGGATATTTATGGCCAAGCGAAAAATTGAACCAAATACCGTTATTAAGTTTGGTTTATCATTTGTTTTGCTTGCTGCAGGGTTCTTTATTTTTTACACTGCCAGATTTTTTGTAAATCAAGATGGATTAAGTTCTTTAGATGTTTTTGCTTTAGGATACCTTGTATATACGCTTGGAGAATTGTGTATTGGCCCAATCGGAATGTCGGTAATTACAAAATTATCGCCTAAACGTTTGTTTGGAATGATGATGGGATTATGGTTCCTTTCTAGTGCTTTCGGACAATTTGCTGCCGGAAAATTAGGCGCCGAAATATCTGATGCAAATACAGGAACAACCTTAATGTCTAAACTTATCGCTTATACAGATGGGTATTATCAATTAGCATTATATTCTCTTATTGCGGGTATTGCATTAATTGTTTTGACTCCGTTAATTAGAAGGTTAATGCAAGAAGTAAAATAGTTACTGTATTTTGAATTTATTTTTTATTTAAATTTGCAAAAAAATAATACGTTATGAAAAGAATATTACTAATAGCCTTTTTTATAGTTGGAGCATTTGCAACTCAGGCTCAGGAACTAAAATGGTATACTGATGTAAAAGAAGCAATCACAGTAAGTAATAAAGAACAAAAACCTATGTTGTTGTTCTTTACAGGAAGCGACTGGTGCGGATGGTGTATTCGTTTGCAAAACGAAGTTTTAAAAACTCCGGAATTTAAAAAATGGGCTGCTGATAATGTTGTTTTAGTAGAATTGGATTATCCAAGAGCTGTACCTCAAACGCCAGAGCTTAAAAGCCAAAATAATGAGCTGCAACAGGCTTTTGGTATCCAGGGATTTCCAACTGTATTTTTTACAAGCGCACAAACAAAAGATGGAAAAGTTAATTTTACAGGCCTTGGCAGAACAGGATATGTTGCCGGAGGTCCATCGGCTTGGTTAACAGTTGCAGATGGAATTGTTCATCCTAAGAAATCGTAAAGAATTTAATTTTTAAATCAAGATTATATATAAAACTCCTTACAGTAATGTAAGGAGTTTTTTTGTTTAGTAGGAAAAGATTTTCATTTGTTAAGCCTAAATTATTATTTCAATATTTATTTATAAATAAAAAAACATATAATGTAATTTTTGATGTAATTAAATTTGGATAATTAAAATATTGTGTTAATTTCGTCATGCTATACTAACCAAAACCAATATATAATATGACTAAAAAATTACTTATCCTACTGTTTTTTTTAGGTTCATTTTTCATGCACGCACAAACGCTTGCATGGCGAACAAACATGACTGATGCAATTGCAATTAGTAATGAAGAAAGAAAACCCATGTTAATTTTATTCACTGCCTCAGGTGTACCAGAAAATCTTCAGAACGAAGTATTTAAAACCCCAGACTTTGCCGTTTGGTCGCGTGACAATGTAATTCTTGTAAAATTAGATTTATCAGACGCTACAGCTTCAGACGGAGATAAAGAACAAAACATTAAATTAAAAAATGCCTTTGGAGTTGATGATCTTCCGCAAGTATGTTATGCGATGGCTTCGATAAGAAAAAACAAAACAACTTTTAGCGCTCTTGGTAAAATTGCATACAAACCAGGAGGTGCAAAAGCATGGATTGCAGAATCAAACAATATTCTGCATCCGAGTGAGTAATAATTTAAATTAAGTTTCTTAGTTTAATTTGTAGAATCCCTTTTCAATTATGTTGAAAAGGGATATTTTTTTTAAACAAGCTAAAATGTAAATTGTACATTTAATATTTTAAGACCGTAAATTTTTCGTTTTTTTCAAATAAAGAATCTTAAATAATTAAATTCATTTTAATGCGTTTTTTTTGTAACTATTTGTTTTAATGGAGATGTTGGCAACAGGTTTTGTGTTAATTTAGTTTTATTAACCAGCCAAAAACCAATAAACTATGACCCGAAAACTACTTATCCTGCTATTCTTTTTAGTAACATGTTTTGCCGAATCGCAAAATTTAGAATGGAAAACGAGTGTGGTTGATGCCATTACCTTAAGTAATGAAGAAAGAAAACCACTATTGATTTTTTTTACCGCTGCTAATGCCCCGGAAAATTTACAAAATGAAGTTTTTAAAACACTAGAATTTGAAAAATGGTCCCGCAGAAACGTTATTTTATTAAAACTCGATTTGTCTGATGCCGCAGTGTCGAGTGAAATTAAAGAGCAGAACATTAAATTAAAAAATGCATTTGGCGTTGCCAATCTTCCGGAGGTTTGTTATACAACCGGTTCCATTAGAAATGGCAAAACTGCTTTTAATTTATTAGGGAGACTTCCGTATAATTCAAATGGAGTAAAAGCTTTTATTTCTGATTCCAATTTGATTTTAAACCCAGAATAAAAAGGATTAATTTAATCTATAAAATCCCTTTTCGGCCGTGGCATGAAAAGGGATATTTTTTTTCTCACAGCTTAATTTCCACATTTTTTGAATTGCATACGCATTTGTTCCATCTGCAATAATAATTTTAGGATGTAATTCTATTAAAACTCTATCAATATTTATTTTGGGAGACTGTGTCAAAATCACAATATCAGGTTTGTTTTTATTTTCATAAACTCCGGTGCTGTCAATTATGGAGATTTTCTTCCCATTAAAAAACAAGACATTCCCAATTCGCTGCGATTTATTTAAAACACTAAAATTGCCTACTAAATAAGAATTAAAAGCATTGTTTTTTGAAATTTTGTCTCTAGTTGTATCGCTCGTAAAAAGTGTGATATTATTGCCGAACCTTTTTGAAATTAAGGTGTTCTTCTTGATATTATAAACAATTAACTCCTTTTGATCTGCGGTTTCTTTTTTAGTGTAAATGAAAGAAAGCTGTAATAAAATTATAGATACGAATACAATGACAAGTTTATTATAAGTGGGTTTCTTTGAGCAGATTATTGCACTGATTATTACGAAGTAAAGCGTTACCAAGTAATAAAAATTAAAACTGATATCCTGAATAACAAAAGATTCAAACGATGCGACATAATGAATCATTTGGTTTAAAATGAAAACGCTTTTTTCAAAAATGTAAACCAAAATTTCGGGCGGACTTTTGAACATTGCAAAAAGCATCACAATGATCCCGGCAATCATGATGAAAGATAAAACAGGAAGAATTATAATATTGGTAACAAAAAACAATCCCGGAAATTGATGAAAATAATAAAGGCATAAAGGTAAAGTTCCAATTTGTGCAGCAAATGAAACCGTTAAAGAATCCCAGATATAAATTGCGATTTTGTTTTTTGGCGACCAGATTTTCTTTAATATCGGCTGAAGCCAAACTATAAAATACAACGCTAAATAACTTAATTGAAAACCAACATCAAATAAGAAATAAGGCTCAAAAAGCAATATCAATAAAATGGAAACTAATAACGTATGATAAATGTTTCCGCTTCTGCGAAGATGATTTCCAATGGCTACAAAAGAAAACATGACAACCGAACGCAAAACGGATGGAGATAAACCAGATATAACAGCAAAACCCGCCAGTGAAATTAAAATAGAAAATAGTTTAATGGCTGAACCTTTTCGGGTATTGGGAACTGGTTTTAAAATAAACATGATAAAAAGCATTATAAAGCCAACATGCAGCCCTGAAACTGAAAGAACATGCGTTGCTCCAGAATATTGATAATCTTTTATAATATCGGCTGAAATTTCCTGCTGCTGTCCCAAAATTAAAGCCAGCGCCACATTCATTTCGTCTTTGCTAAAATGAGCGCTTTCCAAATTTTTTAGAATAGTAGCGTGCAGTCGGCCGGAGTAATACCAAATGTCTTTTTTGATGGTTTGGCTAATTTTGATTTCTGATTTTTTGCAATAAACCTGAGCATAAATCTGTTTGTCGGCTAAGTATTTAGCATAATCAAATTGATTTGGATTTTTACTCGAAGATGTTCTTTGTAAAATAGTTTTTACTTTGATCGTATTTCCAATTATCAACGGATTTTGAGTACTGTCTTTTTGAATATTGACAATAATTTTTCCTGAATAAGTTTTATTTTCAACCGTATTTACAAGCCCGATATATCGATCATTGTAATCGTTGCTTTTGAGTTTTTCCCGTAATGTAAAAGTTATAAATTGAGGCTTTTCAAAAACTGTTTTAGAATGTGTGTAATTTGATTTATCAAAAGTGTCTGTATGAATAAGCAAAACACAGATTCCTGTGCAGAACGAAATAAGAGCGCTGCTGATTCCGAAGAATAGATTTGTCTTTTTGTTTTTCTTCGAAAGAAAAAAACTAATACAAAATAAAGCAGAACAAATTCCAAGAGAAATAAATGAAATTTGAATGGAAGGCAGACAATAATAAGAAACTAAAATGCCAAAAAGAAAGCTAATTGTAATTTTAGCTAAAGGAAAATCTAATACTTTCATGGCTTAAAAGTATTAAAAATTTGTAAGAAAATAAATATATTTTATTTATTCGATTACGCGATTTACTTGTTCGAACGAGTTTTTATAATAAGCTTCTTTTGTAGAAGAAATGATTACGCCTTTTGAAGTAGAAGAATGTATAAATTTAATTTCATCTGAGTTTACTTCCGTAATAAGACCAACATGATTGATCTGCTTGCTTTTATTTGTTTTAAAGAAAATCAAATCGCCTTTTTTGGCGTCATTCAGCGGAATTACTTTTCCAATTTTTGCCTGTTCAAAAGAACTTCTCGGCAGTTTTATATTTTCAGATTCGAAAGTCGTATACACTAATCCAGAACAGTCAAAACCACTTTTTGTAGTTCCGCCCGCTTTGTATTTAACGCCAATATTATCTGTCGCAGTTTCGATTAAATTTTTTACAACAGATCTGTTTTCTTTTTTCGATTCGTTTTTGCTCACAGCAGTCGAAGTCGATTTACAAGAAACCAACACAATTGACAAAAGAAGAAAAACGAGTATTTTTTTCAAAATAGAAATGATTAAGATTTTAAATCGGCAACAATAAGTTTAGCTGTTTTTTTGCTTGCGCCGACGCCGCCCAGTTTTTGCTCTAAAATATCATAGTTTTTTAGCAGTTTTTCGCGGTGAGAAGGCTCCAATAATTTGTTCAATTCTTCTTTGATTCGTTTTGTATTACATTCACTTTGAATCAATTCCGTTACAACTTCCTGATCCATAATTAAATTGACAAGCGAAATATATTTTAAAGTAATAATTCGTTTTGCAATTTGGTAAGATATCGCACTTCCTTTGTAACAAACCACTTCGGGAACTTTAAAAAGAGCCGTTTCTAAAGTTGCAGTTCCTGAGGTAACTAATGCCGCAGTTGAAGAACGCAATAAATCATACGTTTTATTCGAAACAAAGGCAATATTTTTATTTTTAATAAATTGCTGATAGAATTCATAATCCTGACTTGGCGCACCGGCAATAACAAATTCATAATCCTGAAAATCATCAACAACACTTAGCATAACACTCAGCATTTTAGTAATTTCCTGTTTACGGCTTCCGGGTAAAACAGCAATAATTGGTTTTTCTCCTAATTTATACTCTTCTCTAAAAGCGGTTTCATTAAAAGCAGACTGATTTTGAATCGCATCAATTAAAGGATGCCCAACAAAATCTACAGGAAAATGATGTTTGTCTTCGTAAAAACTTTTTTCAAAAGGCAAAATCACAAACATTCTGTCAACGTCTTGTTTAATAGCGTTGATTCGGTTTTCTTTCCAAGCCCAAATTTGCGGAGAAATATAATAATGTGTTTTGTAATTCAGTTCTTTAGCCCATTTTGCAATACGCATATTAAAGCCCGGATAATCAATAAAAATTAAAACATCGGGTTTGAATTCAGAGATATCTTTTTTGCAAAATTTGATGTTGTTTAAAATAGTTTTTAGGTTAAAAATTACTTCAACAAATCCCATAAAAGCCAATTCGCGATAATGTTTTACCAATGTTCCGCCGGCTTTTTGCATTAAGTCACCGCCCCAAAATCTGATGTCAGCATGAGGATCTTCCTCGTATAATGCTTTCATTAAATTAGAACCGTGTAAATCTCCAGAAGCTTCGCCAGCTATTATGTAATATTTCATATTAACGAATTTTTATTGCAGCACAAAGATAGGATTTAAATAATTATGGTCGAAATTGCTAAAACAATCACGGCTAAAATCACGCCTCTGGCCATCATTTCCTTGTTTCTTTTTAAAAGAATTAAAAACACAGGAAGATCTAAAACAGCTCCAATTGTAATCACTTTTCCTAAATATCCCATTTCTCTAATAGTTTGAATTCCGGCTGGAAGATCAAACTTTGTAAAAAATTTGATAAACAAATAACTTCCAAGAAGCGAAGTAAAAATTCCAACAATAAATCCGATTACGAGTTCTTTTTTATCCATTTAATTTCCAAGTATTAAGTTGCTGCATTGTATGATGTGCCGTTAGATCGAACTGAACAGGAACTACCGAAATATATCCGTTTTCAAGCGCCCATTCGTCTGTGTCTTCGCCATTGTCTTCATTAGTAAATTTGCCTGTTAACCAGTAATAATCTTTACCGTAAGGCGTTTGTCTTTTGTCAAATTTCTGGGCGTAATACGCTTTCGCCTGACGACAGATTTTTATTCCTTTGATTTCTTTTTCGCTCAATTTCGGAAAGTTAACATTTAAAACCACTCCGGCCGGAAGTTTATTTTTTAAGGTCTCTAAAGCTATTTTTTTCACGAATGCTTTAGCAGGTTCAAAATCGGCATTCCAGTCAAAATCCAAAAGAGAAAAACCAATTGCCTGAATCCCCTCAATTCCAGCTTCGACAGCGGCGCTCATGGTTCCTGAATAAATCACGTTTATAGAAGAATTTGATCCGTGATTAATTCCCGAAACGCACAAGTCCGGTTTTCGTTTTAAAATTTCATTAACAGCCAGTTTTACACAGTCTACAGGGGTTCCGGAGCAGCTGTATTCTGTAATCGAATCTCCATCTTTAGAAATTTTATCCAGAAATAAAGTATTATTTATCGTAATGGCGTGTCCCATTGCGCTCTGAGGCTTGTCTGGAGCGACTACAATTACATCGCCAATAGTTTCCATAACGCTTATTAAAGCTCTGATTCCGGGAGCCAGAATTCCGTCGTCATTCGTAACTAATATTAAAGGTTTTTCGTCTTTCATGCAGCATTTTCCATTTTAGATTTATCAAAATAAAAGCTTGTTAAGGCAAATGTAGTAACAGATTTTGGTAGAATACTAACAAATAAATAAAAATTGTAAACTAAATTCCAGAAGACTTTTAAGCATCAAACATTTTTATATCTTTAACAAAAAATTATACTGATCTTGGCATGTTGGCATAGTTTTTACCGTAACTTAGATTAAAAAATTTGATGAATGCTATTATTAAGTTTATGAAAAGAAATTATAAAATACTTATAGCCGTATTATGCTTGTCTTTAACCCTGTTTGCTTTTAAAATAAATGCTGACAAGAATGATGATCCGGACCCAAATAAAGACAAGACATTATTAGAATTACTGGCTTTTGTTATTGAAAAAGGACACTATAGTCCGGCTGAAATAAATGACGAATTTTCAAAAGGTATTTTTAAAGATTACATCGAGGCATTAGACCCTTCGAAGCGATTTTTCCTGCAGTCTGATATTGATGAATTTAAACAATATGAGTTAATGCTGGACGATCAGTTTTTGAATAAAGATTTGACATTTTTCAACTTGACTTATACAAGGCTGATGAAGAGAATGGAAGAAAGCAAAAAACGTTACAAAACGATTTTAGCCCAGCCATTTAACTACACAACAGATGAGACTTTTAATGCAGATTATGAGAAACTCCCGTATGCAAAAAACTTAACGGAAATCAACGAAAGATGGAGAAAACAAATTAAATTATCTACACTTTCATCTCTTGTAACAAAGCAAAAAATTGAAGAAGAAAAAAAGAAAAAAGATCCTTCTTATCAGGAAAAATCTTTTGATGCTTTAGAAAAAGATACACGCGAAAGTTCATTAAAATCTTTAGATGATAATTTTAGTGTAATTAAAGATTTGAATAAAGATTACTGGTTTTCAGTGTATTTGAATTCAATCATGGCTCGTTTTGACCCTCATACAAGTTATTTTGCTCCAGAAGAAAAAGATCGTTTTGATGTAAATATCAGCGGAAAATTAGAAGGAATTGGCGCAAGATTAACGAAGAAAAATGACTTTACTCAAATTGATGAGTTAATTTCTGGCGGACCAGCTTGGAAAGGAAAACAACTTGAAGCGGGAGATTTAATTCTGAAAGTAGCCCAAGGAAACGAAGAACCTGTTGATGTGGTTGGAATGCGTCTTGATGATGTTGTGAAAAAAATCAAAGGTCATAAAGGAACTGAAGTAAAACTTACGGTTAAAAAAGTTGACGGAAGTATTAAAGTAATTTCAATTATCAGAGATGTTGTTGAAATTGAAGAAACATACGCAAAATCAAGTATTGTTGAGAAAAACGGATTGAAATACGGCGTTATTTACCTGCCTAAATTTTATATCGATTTTGAAAACAAAGACGGTCGTGATGCTGGAAAAGATATTGCTCTTGAAGTTGAAAGACTGAAAAAAGAAAACATAAACGGTATTGTTCTTGACGTTCGTGATGACGGCGGAGGATCTCTTTCTACAGTGGTTGATATCGCAGGTTTATTTATTGAAGAAGGACCAATTGTTCAGGTAAAATCTGCTGGTAAAAAGAAAGAAGTTTTATACGATAAAGATAAAAAAATAGAGTGGGACGGACCATTAGTAATTATGGTGAATAGTTTCTCTGCTTCGGCTTCTGAGATTTTAGCAGCTGCAATTCAGGATTACAAACGTGGCGTTATCATTGGTAGTAAACAAACTTACGGTAAAGGAACGGTACAAAATGTACTTGATTTGAACCAATTTGTTCGTAATGCAAATTATGGAGATTTAGGAGCTTTGAAAATTACAGGTCAAAAATTCTATAGAATTAACGGAGGTTCAACTCAGTTAGAAGGTGTTCATAGTGACGTGGTTATGCCAGATCGTTATGCTTACTTAAAAATGGGAGAACGTGATATTGACAATGCAATGCCATGGGATAAAATTGACCCGGCAGATTACAGCACTTGGACTTCTAACGAAAACTTTACAAAAGCAATCGAGAAAAGTAAAAACAGAATTTTACAAAATCCTCAATTTAAATTAATTGAAGATAATGCGAAATGGATTGATGTTAAGAATAAAGAAAACATATACAGCTTGAACATTAACAGTTTTAAACAAACTCAGGAACAAGTTGAAAATGAAGGAAAAAAATACAAACCAATTTCTGATTATAAAAACAGTTTAGTGTTTAAATCATTGCCTTATGAAGAAGTTGAAATGAATAATGACGCTACATTGAAAGAAAAAAGAGAGGCTTGGCACCAGGCATTATCTAAAGATGTTTATGTTGAAGAAGCATTAAATGTTTTAGATGACTTACAATCTAAATCTTTAGTAAAAGCTGGCGTTTCTCCAAAAATGAAAAAAGATAAATTGGTAAAATCTTAAAGATTTTAAATGTTTAATTTGTTATTAAAAAACGCTTCTTAAAGTAATTTATGAAGCGTTTTTTAGTTTAAAAGAAAAAGTAATATTTATGAAAAATATTTTAGTCTGCGGGTTGATTGGTTTAGCATTGCTTTCCTGTAAAAAGGAAAATGAAACTGTTGTTGAAACAGAAATAGCAAAAACAGAAAATTCATTTGTTTCTGACCAAACTAATACGGGTTCTTTATATTCAATTGCTTATCAGCCAACTTCAACTACAAATCAAATTGTACAACATAAATATTATACACTTTCTTATAATGAAAAGTTTGAACAGGCCGAATGGGTGGCGTATGAATTGAAGAAAGAATATCTAAAAAACGGAAATTACAAACGTCCGTATTTTATTGAAGATCCAAAAGTTACAACGGGTTCTGCAGACTGGAGAAATTATAAAAAATCAGGTTATGATAAAGGCCATCTTTGCCCAGCCGGCGATATGGAATTTAGTGAAGATGCTTATAATGATACTTTTTATACTTCGAATATTTCGCCTCAAAGACATGATTTTAACAGCGGAATCTGGAACCGAATTGAACAGAAAACACGTTATTGGGCAGGAAAATACAATGACATTTATGTAGTTACTGGCGGAATCCTGAAAGATTCGGATAAAAAAATAGGAACAGAGAAAGTTTCTGTTCCTAAATATTTTTATAAAATTGTTTTAGCTAAATCAGGAAAGGAACATAAAGCAATCGCTTTTTTGGTTCCAAATGAAGACAGCGATAAACCAATTTATGATTTCGTAGTTCCTATCGAAACTCTGGAAAAAATGACTGGAATTGATTTCTTCCCGAATTTAAAAAACTTAAAAAGCAGTAAGGACTTTTAAATCTGCAATTGTTTCGGTTGGGTTTTCGGCTTTAAAAACAAAACTTCCGGCAACTAAAACATCGGCTCCGGCTTCTACTAATTGTTTGGCATTTTTGTTGGTTACACCGCCGTCAATTTCGATAAGCGTTGATGCGTTTTTGTGTGTAATTAAAGCTTTTAGTTTTTTTACTTTATCATAAGTATTTTCAATAAACGACTGTCCGCCAAAACCTGGATTCACACTCATTACACAAACTAAATCAATATCATTAATAACATCTTCTAACAAGTCAATATTAGTATGCGGATTGATGGCAACTCCCGCTTTCATTCCTTCGGCTTTAATAGCTTGTAATGTTCTGTGTAAATGTGTACAAGCTTCATAATGTACCGTTAAACCGTTAGCGCCTAAATCAGCAAAAGTTTTAATATAACGATCCGGATCAATAATCATTAAATGTACATCAATATATTTTTTTGCATGTTTAGAAATAGCTTCTAAAACAGGCATCCCAAAAGAAATATTCGGAACAAAAACTCCATCCATAATATCAATATGAAACCAATCGGCCTCGCTGATGTTAATCATTTCGATATCGCGCTGCAGGTTCGCAAAATCGGCAGCAAGAACAGAAGGAGCAATAAGAGTATTTTTCATTTTGTAGTGGTGTGTTTTTTTACAAAGATAAAATTTTTTAGCCGTAATCTTGATAGCTATAAGAGCAAGGATTCAGGTAAAGTTTTTATAAGTTTAAGCGGTTTATGTTTTGCTAAATTTATTTTTAATAGATTAAGATTTTGTCATTATTTTAATTAAAATAATAAGAAAGAAATATAGTAAATCTAAAAAAGGAAATAAATAATTCGTATGGGTTTTTTTGTAAATTGCGGCAAATAATCCTACTTGATGAAAATAACTCTACTTTCAATTATTACCTTTTTTTTGTCTGCCAATATGCTCTTTAGTCAAAAGGCATTAGACCCTACACCAGAAGATATTCAATTAGCAAAATCACTTAGAGAGAAATATTCTAAAGATGATGTTGCCGTTTTAGAAAGCAAAGAAAACATTACGTTTGAACTTAACAAAAGCGATGCTAAAGTTGTGGTTAAAAATTCTGTGAGAGAAGTTTTAATGAACATTAATCATAGAGCTGATATTAATAAATATGAGTTTTATGACAGCGAATCTTCAATTGAAAGTTTTATTCTGAAATACAGAAATCAAAAAAATACCAGTTTTACAATAAAAGATCAGTTTTATAAAGACAACGATTTGTTCTATAATGATGCCCGTGTAAAGTATATGGACGTAGATTTTCCGGTTCAGGGATATAGCTATATCTATGAGCTTGAAAAAAAATACAATGATATTAAGTATTTTACCTCTTTGTATTTTAATGATGAGTTTCCGGTTATTAAAAAAGAAATCACAGTTACGGTTCCGGACTGGTTAAATTTAGAATTGAAGGAATTTAATTTTGATGGAAATACTATTTCTAAAACTAAAACACGTGACGATCGAAACGGCACTACAATTTATACGTATGTAATGGAAAATGTTGATGCTTTTTATAAAGAGAAAAAAGCACCGGGAAGAAGTTATATCTATCCGCATGTTCTGGTTATAGCAAAATCATTTAAACATAGAGATAAAGAGACGATGCTTTTTAATTCGACGGCAGATCTGTATAAATGGTATAAATCATTGGTAGATTCTATGAAGGACGATACAAGTCTGCTTGCCGCTAAAGTTAAAGAGTTGACAGCTACGGCAAAAACGGATGAAGAAAAAATCAAGAATATTTATTACTGGGTTCAGGATAATATTAGATACATAGCATTTGAAGACGGAATTGCCGGTTTTAAACCAGATGAAGCACAAAACGTTTTTGAAAAAAGATATGGCGATTGTAAAGGAATGGCAAACCTTAGTAAACAAATGCTAAAATTGGCAGGATTTGATGCCAGACTTACCTGGATAGGAACCAAACATATTTTGTATGATTATACGACGCCTTCTCTAGCGGTTGACAACCATATGATTTGTACGTTGTTTTATAAAGGAAAAACCTATTTTATTGACGGTACAGAGAAGTATAATTCTTTTGGCGAAGATGCGGAAAGAATTCAAAATAAGGAAGTAATGATTGAAGACGGAGATAAATTCATCATTAAAAAAGTTCCTGCTTCGGGAAGTGAATTAAATAAAGAAATTTATAACGCCAAATTAATTGTTGACAATGATAAATTGAGCGGAAGCTGTTCTAAAACCTATTCGGGCGAAAGTAAAACGGAGTTTTTAAATATTTTTAATTCTTTTGAAAATAATAAAAAAGGCGAAACTTTAGAAAAATACCTTTCTGGAAATGATAAAAATATTACAGCTAAAAATATTAAAACCTCAGATTTAAAAAACAGAGATTTGAAACTTTCTCTGAATTATGATTTAGACGTTCAAAATAAGGTTTCAAAGTTTGATAATGATATTTTTATAGATTTAGCCTATATGGATGAATATAAAAATTTTGAGTTTAAAGACAGAAAAACAAATTACGAACTAAATTATAAAACAAATTACGAGTCGAATGTAGTTTTGGCAATTCCTGACGGATATAAACTGAGTAAATTACCTGAAAGCCTAAATGTAAATGAAGAAGATTTCAGTGTTCTGATTTCGTTTAAACAAGTTGGTAAAGAGATTGTTTACAAAAAGCAATTTGTGTTTAAAAATGCCGTGGTTAAAAAAACCGATATGGCAAAATGGAATGACTTCAATAAAAACCTTAAAACAATTTATAACCAACAAATAATTTTTACAAAATCATAAAACAGTATGAATAAAACATTACTCATTTTCTTTATTACAATTTGTTTCTCTTCTTATTCGCAGGATAAAACCGAAGTAAAAGATTTCTTTTGGGGAAAATCAGATACTTTTAAAACGGTGACCAAAACTCCAGACAAATGGAAGAATGAGTCGGCAGTTATTATTTATAAATATGAACATTATGACTATCATAATTCTGGTGTCAAAGTAGTGTTTACAAGTGCTTACAGACAAAGACTAAAGCTTCAGGATGAGAATTCGGTTAAAGAATTTTCGGAATTCTCGTTTAAAAACAAGTTTTATTCTTCAAGAGGATATAGCTATAAACAAGGAACAACATTTTTAGGAGTTAAAATTGTTAAACCAGACGGAAAAGAAATTGAGGTTGATGTAGATAAAGATGCAAAGAATGTTGACGACCAGAAAAAAATAGCTATAAATGGCCTTGAAATAGGAGATATTATAGATTATTATTACTACTCTTATGAGCCATTTGCTAGTTTAACTCAGAATTTTGAACCTGTTGAAAATACATTAGGAGATGTATATCCTATTATGAGCAGGAAAATGAAATTTTTAGTCGAAGAGGATTTCTATGTTAATTTTAATACTTACCATGGTGCACCTGAATTAAAGGAAGTTGAGTCTGGGAAAAAACATACTAAAGCATACGAATTAACGGCTCAAAATGTTGAAAAAGAAGAGTTTCCTAGATGGTTTTATCCGTTAGTTGAGCTGCCTTGTTATAAATTTCAGGTGTTTTTTGCAAAAAAATCAGGTGATGCTGTTCCGTATAATTCCCAGATATTTTTACCTAAAAAGAATGAATCTTTTAGAAAAACAGTCGATAAAGATGATATTTTCGATTATTATGAAAAGAAATTTCATGCTGTTTTTGATTTAGGAGAAACACTAAAGTTTTTGAAAGGAAAAACTTTTGAAAGTGAAGAAGAAAAAATAAAAGCAGTTTACTTATTTGCCAGACATCAATATTACACACAATTTATTGAATCGGCAGTAATTAAAGAGGCAGATATTTTTAATTCGTATGCCATGTACAAGAACCCTGATTTCTTTTCAAACGAGTGGTCTTTTATATCCTATTTTATGGCTTACATGAAAGAGTTTAAAATTGATTACAATATTGTATTAGCGACAGCCAGAAATAATGGTTCTCTGGATGAATTACTAATTCAAAAAAACCTGACTCCGTTATTACGAATCAATACACCAACTCCGTTATATCTTGAATATTGTAACCCATTTACCACGCCTGGAACGATTGATTACAATTTAGAAAATACCAAAGGTTACATAATGGATTTTGTCAGCAACAGGACTATTGCAAATGTAAAGGAAGTGAATTTGCCATCGACTACCGTTAAAGATAATATTACAAAAGTCGTTACGAATGTTTCTATGGATGCTGATTTGTCTAGTTTGAATGTTAAAAGAGCTTCAGAGTTTTATGGACATTTTAAAAGCGATGAACAAAAAGACAAATTGAAGTTTTATGATTATGTAGAAGAAGATTATCAAAAATACGGAACGGAAAGAGTTATAGATAAAGTAGGAAGTAAAAGCAAACGCGAACAATATAATAAAGAGTTTGATGCTTTGAAAAACAAACTAAAAGATATACAAAAAGAAGACGAGAAAAAATCTCTTTCGGGAGAGTTTGATTTTGAAATTGAAAATCCAACAATTAAAATTACAAATACCGGAAGATATGGCGATAATTCTCCAGTTTCATATGAGGAAGAATTTGTTATAAAGAATAATTTCATCAAAAAAGCAGGCGAAAATTATATTGTTGAAATTGGAAAAATGCTGACCAATCAACTTGAAATTGATAAAAAAGAAGCTGATAGAAAGAACAATGTATATATGCCATTTCCAAGAGCTTTTGAAAATGAAATTGTATTTGAAATTCCTGCGGGATATAAAATTTCAGGAATTGAAAAATTAAATAAAAATGTTCAAAATTCAACGGGAGAATTTAGCAGTACAGCTGTTTTAAAAGATAATAAGCTAGTAATTAAAACAGTGAAGAAATATAATAATTACTACGAGCCTAATGCAAATTGGAACAAAATAGTAGACTTTTTAGAAGCAGCTTACCAATTTACCCAAGAAAAAGTTTTGCTTAAAAAACAATAAGATTAACTTCTAAATCTTAAAATATTTGATGTTATAAATAAAAAACTCCGGTAATCAGCCGGAGTTTCAATCATCAATCAAAAAACGAACAGTCAATCAAACTGTTGTTTGCTTTAAAATTCCAAATCTAAAATTCCAAATTCCAATTGTTGGTTGGGATTTGGAATTTAAAAATATTGAAATTTAATATTGTTATCCTAGGTATGTTTTAAGGATTTTACTTCTTGAAGTATGTTTTAATCTACGGATTGCTTTTTCTTTAATCTGACGAACACGCTCACGAGTTAGGTCGAAAGTTTCTCCAATTTCTTCTAAAGTCATTGGGTGCTGATCGCCAAGACCAAAATACAAACGTACAACATCTGCCTCTCTTGGGGTCAATGTTTCTAATGAACGCTCAATTTCAGTACGTAATGATTCGTGAATTAACTCTCTGTCCGGGTTTGGAGATTCTCCAGAACGTAAAACGTCATAAAGGTTAGAATCTTCACCTTCAACAAGAGGTGCATCCATTGATAAGTGACGACCAGAGTTTTTCATAGACTCTTTTACGTCATTTACAGTCATGTCAAGTTCTTTTGCAATTTCTTCAGCAGAAGGCGGACGCTCATTAGATTGCTCTAATAATGCATACATTTTGTTGATTTTATTGATAGAACCAATTTTGTTTAATGGTAAACGAACAATACGTGATTGTTCTGCAAGAGCCTGAAGGATCGATTGACGAATCCACCATACGGCATAAGAAATGAATTTGAAACCACGAGTTTCATCAAAACGCTGTGCAGCTTTAATAAGACCTAAGTTTCCTTCATTAATTAAATCAGGAAGAGTTAATCCTTGATTTTGATATTGTTTAGCAACCGATACAACGAAACGTAGGTTGGCTTTTGTTAATTTTTCTAAAGCTCTTTGATCACCAGCCTTTATTCTTTGTGCTAATTCTACCTCTTCATCAGCGGTAATCAGGTCAACTTTTCCGATTTCTTGTAGATATTTATCTAACGATGCAGTTTCACGATTAGTTACCTGCTTGGTGATTTTAAGTTGTCTCATGTTATTTGTCTCCTCAATTTTTAAGTGTACAAGTGGTTATACGTAAGAAGTTTCAAAAAAGTTACAAATTGTATCAAAAATAATTTGTTTTTTTTCAAAAATCAAAAACCTGTCTGGAAATAGACAGGTTTTCAGTGTGTTATGATGTTTTTTAAATTAAAAAAATCAATTAATTTGCTGTGGTATTTTGAACTTCTATAATTTCTTTTACAGAAACCGGGATTCCGCTTTTAGTAAAACCTTCAAGTCTTATTTCAAAAGTGCCCGAAAGATCAGAAGTATAAAATGAAGTTTCAGAATCTTTATTTAACTGAACATCAGGATTCCAGAATAATTGATTTCTAAAATCAGGAATTCTTTGATTGTCAGCAGTGTTTTCGTATTTTACTTTATTGTATATCTTTTTTGGCTGTGGTCTTAAAATAGTTGGTTTTATGATTGAAGAACCTGTTTGTGTACTTTTGAAATCTCTGTCAAAAGTTGTAAAACTGATCAAACCATTAAATGATTTTGAACCAACATAATATCGGCCTACGATAAGTTCAATTTTATAAACGTTTTTCATATTGTAGTTTACAAGATCATTTTGGTTCTCTAAATATAATCCGTCAACCAAAACCAGTGCTGATTCTGGAAGCTGAGGAAAAATACTTGGATCATTTACGTGCAGATATAATTTATCGTCTTTTTGTTTAGAATACACTTCAACAACAACTTCTGTAATGGTTTCTTTTAAGGTTTTAAAACGAGTAAAATCATCTAAAATATATTCTTTTGGAAGAGGATAATAAAAAGCATCCTGACTTGGAGCTTTTTCAATATTGTCAACTTTTTTATGAAAATAGGCATTTTCTACCTGACTTGAAATTGATCTTTCTAAAAGACTTTCTTTAAATGTGTACGATAGTTTAGCATCTTTTTCAAAAGATATTTTACTGTAATCAATCTCTGGAGCATTGTTTACTGCAAGATCATAATTGTTAGCTTTTTCATCAATAAGCTGAATAACAATATTAGAAGTATAAAATGTTTTGTCGACATTAAAAATAAAGTTCCCTTTGCTGTCTGTTTTTACAACTTTAAAAGCAAAAGATTTTCCCGGAATTGATAATCCAACTGAAAGATTTTCGATTTTATCAGTTTTATTTTTTGCTGTAATTTTTCCCGAAATAATTTCACCTCTCAATTCTGGCAAAACAATTTTATCCTGATTTTGTAAATCTAATACAACCGGATAGGAAGTATTTGAAGCAAATTTGACAGCCGAAATTTGATTTTGAGCAGGAATGTTATCCAGTTTTCGAACTGAAAGGGAATAAACTCCGTCTACAAAATTATTGTTTGAAGACTGAATTTTTAAGTCAACCAATTCACGATTTGTAAATGTTTTTTTGTTTAGTTTAAGTACAACATTTTCATTTTTTAAATCCTCAGATGCATTTGAACTGCTTGCTAAAAGATTTTCAGCAGTAGTTTTTTCATCTGTTTTGTATGGATTAACGATGTTTATATTCAATTGAAATAATTCTGAAACGGGTTTATTTAGCATCCAGTTTGTGTATCCAACTAATTTATAACTCCCTGTTTTTAAAGTTGTGGGAATGAAATAATCGCCCTGTCCGTTTGCGTTTTCCATTGAAACTTTTGTTTTAAATACTGATTTTTTAGTATTATCTAAAAGTTCTACGTAAGCAACTTTACTAATGTCACTTGGCGTTTTGTCTGTTGCTTTTAAACAATAAACTTTATATAACAAGGTTTCACCCGAAACAAATGTTGTTGCATTTGCGTGAATGAAAACAGTTTCATCAACAGCAATTGTTTGCTGCGCTTTACTTAATTGTGTATTAATTAATACAAGCAATAAAATTATGTGTTTTAGTCTATCCAAAATGAAGGTTTTATGTTAGATGAAAATGATGTACAGTCTCCGCAAACAGCGTCTACTAATTTATAATTTATACCGCTGTTCCCTATATAGGTCATGAGTTCTCTATTAATATTATAGATCATGGTTTCTCCCTCGCAGTCTTCTCCTCCAAAACAAAATTTAAAAGGAACGTCCTCACAGGTATTAAAATAGGGTATAGGTTTGTTTGGGAAAAAATCACTGTAATTAAAAAATATTCTTTTTTCTGAATAAGAAGCTACATCAAAAAAGCCAATGACTTTAGTACTCGAATCATTAATACATTTTATGTTTCCTGAGATTAAACCGGGCTGTTTTGGAGATAAAATGCTCGATGAACCAGCGATATCTCTTAATGTTTTATGAAAGGTGTAAGCTTCTAAATTTTCTACATATTGTTTTACTAATATGCTGTATCTATGACCTATTATGTAATTATTTTCTTCAATAAAACGGATTGGCAGGTTTACACGATCTTCTGTTTTATCATTGGTATTTACTAAAATAATGTCTGTTGAGTTTTTACTAGAATAACAAATTCTTGTGTTAGGATCGTTATTAATTAAGTCAACAGTTTGTGTACCGGTTGCAATAATTTTTAATGATGTCCATCTTGGGGCAACAATTTTATATGTTTCATCATATTCATATCTGTAATATTTTGAAGTTTTTGCAGGATCAAAAGTATTTACATTTATCTGAACTCCGGTTTCATTGTCTTTATTTGTTGCAAGCGAAGGAACAACACTTTCAATAGGATTTACTGTTGTTAAAGTTTGCGGGGTAGATTGATAAATTTTCCCATCTTTAGTGGTGATTTCCAGTGTATATTTTCGATCTGGCAATGCCTGAAATGCAGACTGAGATTTGTAAGTACCAGCACTTTCAATAAAAAGATATTCATTATTTTGATCGTCTTTAACAGTAACTTTTGCACCAGTTTCGGTTTGAACGCTCTGGTCTTCAAACTTCGAAGTTTTCGTTATTTTTATTTCCTGATTTTTAAGTTCATTAGTCAAAGTGGCTTCAACAACAATGATTTCTTCGTAAGTGTTTGTTAACAGCGGATATGTTTCTGTACAGCCGTTAAAAACGATTGCAAGAAATGCTAATAGGATTATATTTTTTATTTTATGAATTTTCATTACTTAAAATAGGTTCATTTTTAATTGAAATAAGAATGTGTTTTTCATTTGGGAGTGAAAAATTATTTATCTGCTTTTTTAATCTGTCCAGAATGTTGGTTTTATGTTTGAGGCTATAGTGGTGCAATCTCCGCACGGCGGTTCAACCCAAAAAGTACGCCCTCCCATCCCTGAAAAATATTTTATTCTTTCTGCCGCCAAGTCATCTCCGGGACCGCCATAATGAGTACAAGGATCAGGAACAAAAGGTTCTACAGCATAACAAAATTCTTTGCAGTCTGTAACATACGGTGGTGGTTTTTTACCAGGAAACAAATCGGCATAATTAAAATAAATTCGTTCGGTAGATACTGAGCAAACATCAAAATATCCGGCTATCTTATCATTAGGATTTTTAACTGATTTTAAATTACCCAGTAAAAAACCTGGTTGATTTGGAGAAACAATGCTTTCGGAACCTGATATTTTTTTTAACGTACTGTAATAATTAAATGCTTCAAGACTTTCTATATACTGTTTAACTAAAATGCTGTATCGGGTTGTAATAATATAATTCTGATCGCTAATAAATCTAACTAAAAAATCAACTTTATCTTCCGTTAGGTTATTTGTGTTTGCTAGTAACAAGTCATAATTTTTACCACTTGCGTAACAGGTTTTTGTATCAGTCAAATTTGGCATATAAACGATAAAACCATTTGGATCCCAGACAGCTTTAGTCAATGTCCATTTTGGAGCTACAACTTTATAGGTTTCTTCATATTCATATCTATAATAATTTGAACTATGGGCAGCGTCAAAACTATTTACTTTAATGCTTACACCATTTACGTTATCCTTTTGTTCAACTTTAGCTTCAACACTTTGAATTGGGTTTATGGCTGTAAGAGTTTCAGCTGATGATTCAAATGATCTGCCGTCTTTTGTATTAATATGCAATTGATATTTGGTGTTTGGTGTGGCACGAAATTCTGTGCTGGAAACATATTTCTCAGAATTTTCTACAAAATCGTATTGATTTCCTGCATCATCTGTGATAAAAACTTGTGCACCACTTTCTGTTAAATAACCTTCATCTTCAAATTTTGCTGTTTTGGTAATTTTTATTTCCTGTTTTTTAAGTTCATTGGTCAATGTTGCTTCAACAACTATTACTTCTTCATATCTACTGGTAATTAACGGATATGTTTCTGTACACCCGTTAAAAACGATTGCAAGAAATAGGAAGAGAACTATATTTTTTATTATATGAAATTTCATTGTTTGAATATTCTTTTAATCTGATTCTTATTAAAAAATCATCGTTTTTACTTATCTACCCAGAATGTTGGTTTTATGTTAGATGCAATTGTTGTACAGTCTCCACATGGCGCATCAACCCAATAAGTTGTAACGCTGCTGGTTCCATCTCCTGAAAAATAGCGTATTTTTCCATAAGGAAGATCTTCCGCATAATGGCAGCAGTGTGTACAAGGAATAGGGTTGTTTGGTTCTTTTGCATAACAAAATTGTGTACAGTCCGTATAATAAGGAGGAGGAAATTTACCTGGAAATAAATCTTCATAATTAAAATATATTCGTTCAGTCGATACGGAGCAAACATCAAAATATCCTGCTATTTTACTGTCACTATTAACCGCTTTTAAATTGCCCAATAAAAGACCGGGCTGAGTAGGAGAAACAATAGTTCCGCCAGAGGAAGCAGTTTTGTTTAATGTATTGTAATAATTATATGCTGCAAGACTTTCTACATATTGTCTGACCAAAATGCTGTATCTGTGTGTAATAATGTAATCCTGATCACTAATAAATCGAATCAAATAATCTACACGATCTTCTTTTAGATTGTTTGTATTTAGTAAAAGTAATTCTAAACTTTTTTTAGATCCATAGCAAGTTTTAGTAACTGGCGAATTTGGCTCGAAGGTTGGAGATCCATTATTCCATTCAAGTTTTGTAGGCAGCCATTTTGGTGCAACAACTTTATAGGTTTCCTCAAATTCAAATCTGTAATAGGTTGATGTGCTTGTAGGATCAAAGCTGTTTATACGAATACCAACACCATTTTTATCATCTTTTTGTTCAATTGCAGCGACTACACTTTGCATAGGCGTTATGGTTGTAAGGGTTTCTGGCGATGATGCAAAAGATCTGCCGTCTTTGGTGTTAATGTGCAATTGATATTTAGTATTAGGAACAGCCTGAAATTCTATAGTTGAAACATATTTACCAGCATCTTCGCTAAAATTATATTGATGACCAGCATCATTTGTAATAAAAACTTCAGCTCCACTTTCCGGAAGATAGCCTTCATCTTCAAACTTTGCAGATTTGGTAAGTTTTATTTCCTGTTTTTTAAGCTCGTTGGTTATGTTGGCTTCAACTATAAGGACATCTTCAAATCGGTTGGTTATTAACGGATATGTTTCGGTGCATCCATTAAGGATGAAAGTAAGAAAAATTAAAATTACAATATTGTAAAATTTATAATTTTTCATTTCTTAGAATTTGAAATTATAAGTTATACTTGGTACCGGAATTGAGAAAATAGACGTTTTATAACCTTTAACTTTTCCGTTTTGATCTGTCACAAAATAAATAGAATATGGATTGTTTCTTCCTAAAACATTATAAATCGAAATGTTCCAGAAACTATGCGCTAACTTTTTAATTTTATGATTTCCTTCGATATTAATACCAATGTCTAAACGGATATAATCTGGTATTCTATAAGCATTTCTGTCGCTATATAATGTGTATTGAGAATTTCCATATTGAAATGTTCCAATTGGGTATGTTATTGGTCTTCCAGTTTGATATAAGAAATTTGAAGACAAACTATAACGTTTTGTAAATTTATAATTTAAAATAGCACTTAAATCATGAGGTTTGTCAAAATTTGCCGGGAAATAGTTCCCGTTATTTACAATTTCTGAACTAAACTGACTATCAAGTTTAATAAAAGTACGAGAGTAAGTATAGCCAATCCATCCGTTTAATCTTCCGGTTGTTTTCTTTAATAATAACTCAACTCCGTATGCTTTTCCTTCACCTTGTAATAATTCTGTTTCAACATTTTGATTTAGCAGAAGCTGCGCTCCAACTTTATAATCAAGGATGTTTTTAGATTTTTTGTAATATCCTTCTAAACTAACTTCGTATTCTTCATCTTTTAGTGTTTTAAAAAGGCCTAAAGAAACTTGCTGCGCAGTTTGAGGTTTTACGTTAGAATCAGATAATTTCCATGTATCTGTAGGAGATTGCGTAACGTTACTCGATAAAAGGTGAACATATTGACGTGTAACATCATAACCCGCTTTTATTGAGAAATCTTCAGTAATAAAATAACGTGCTGCTAAACGAGGTTCAAGTCCGCCATAAGTTTTTATGACTTCGTTTTTTTTGTAATGCGTTGTTCCAGTTACAGTCTCATCGCTTAAAGGCAGACCGGCTTGATAAGTATTTACATTTGCTTCTCCTAAAGAGGCATAAAACGAATATCTTAAACCTAAATCAATTAAAAGTTTATCACTGAATTTGTAACTATCGGCTAAATAAGCAGCAGATTCCAGCGCTCTTTCTTTTTCAAGATCGGTAGCAATTAAAGTGGCATCAGGATTTGTTGGATGCTGATAACCTGGTGAAATGTTATATAATTTGCTTGCAACACCATACGACAAAGTATGTTTTGGATTAAGTTGATAATTTAACTTTGCCTGCAATTGAGATTCGTTTACTTTATATCCAAAATCAAATGCATTAATATCATTTGAATCATAGTCAATATTAAATTTATACTCGCTGTTTGTAAAAATTAAAGCCCCTTTACTTTTTTTGTTAAAAGTATGATCCCATTTTAAAGAAGCAAGCCTGTTACTGTATTTATAAATAGAATCTGAGCTTAAACTAAATTTATCATGGCTGTAATATACAGTTGCTTCAAGATTGTTATTGCTGTTGATTGCGTTATTGTATTTAATAATTCCATCATAAAATCCAGCCTGACTGTTTTTTAAATTTTCATCGTCAAGAGATTTTAAAATCCAATCTGAATATGTAGCACGGCCTCCAACAATAATACTTGATTTGTTTTTCTGGATTGGTGTGCTAAGCGTCAAATTTGAGGTTATAGGTCCAATGGCACCTTCACCAGAGAATTTTTCAGGATTTCCATTTTTTGTTGTAATATCAAATACAGAGGATAATCTTCCTCCAAAATCTGCCGGAATGCTTCCTTTATAAATATCTGCTTTCTTTGCTGTATAAGGGTTTATGGCCGAGAAAAAACCTAAAAAGTGCTGCGGATTATATAAAACGGCGTTGTCTAAAAGAATAAGGTTTTGGTCGTCTTTTCCGCCTCTTACGTTAAATCCTGCAGATCCTTCACCCGTAGTTTTAATACCCGGAAATGTAGTGGCAACTTTTAAAATATCTCTTTCTCCAAGAATTAAAGGAACATTTTTAATTCCTTCTATATCAATTGAAACTAAACCAGAAACTGTAGTTTCGGTTGTTTTTTGTCCTTTCTTTTTAATGACAACTTCGTCTAATTGATTGGATTTTTCATTGATGCCAATATCAAATTTTCCGTCATCATAAACCATTAAAGTTCTCACAACTTCTTTGTGGCTTAATGATTTTACTTCAATAACATTTATGCCTCGCGGAAGCTGTAATGTGTAATTTCCATCAAGATCAGTAGATGTGTTGATGTTTTTTCCTCTTACTTTAATGTAAATGTTTTGCTCTACTTTTCCTGTTTCTTCATTTCTAACAGTACCAGAAACAGTATAATTTCTCTTAACAGAATCTTTATTTTCTTTTCCGATAAAAACAATCGAAGCTTTTTTAGTTACGCTGTAACTGTTTAAAGAATCATATTGCTGATGAAATACCGGATTATCAGATTGATCGTTTCCATTATTTTGATTCGTTTCGACTGGTGCATCGCTAAAATAATTCGAAGGCAGAGTATCGTGAATTGTACTGTTAAGCGTTAAAATTACTTTGTTTTTGAGAACAATATAATTCAGATCTGTTTTACTTAAAATTGAATTAAGTACAGTATCAATCGTAGCATCATTATAAACTCCGGAAATCAATTCTTTATTAGAACTGACCCATGTTGGATCAAAATAAAATTTGTATGATGTTACAGCTTCAATGCGTTTTATTGCATTTTCAATGGTTTCATCTTTAAAAGTAATTGATAATTTCTCATTTGAATTTTGTGCAATAGACAATTGAAATGAGAATAAAATAACAAAGGCGAGTAAAAATTTTTTCATTTGTCTTATTTGGTTTGAATTGAAAGAGAATTAGAAATGTATTTCATCAAATTTTTCATAAATTGATTTAAATCAGATTTTTTTAACTCTCTATTCAGTAAATAAAACCCATTGATTTGTTTTTTTTGCTCGGGGAATAGTTTGATAATATCATTTTTTCCTTTTATGAGGTAAATGTTATTTTTTAGATCAATAAAAAAAGAATTATTTTCTTTGAAAGTATAAAACACGCCGGTTTCTAATACTGTTTTTTGAAGATCTTTATGGTGTTTGATGTAAAATGTAAAATCTGGAGCAACTTTACTTTCCTCATAATATCCAAGTGTGAATTCAGGAACTGTTGCAATTTTTCTGTCTATCTTGACAAAATTTTTATCCAGTATTGAAAAAGACTGAACTTTATTTTGAATAAGACTTATTCCAGTGTTTTCAGATTCTCCATATGGATTTAGAACTAAAATATCTCTGAAGATGTCATATTTGAGTTTTACTTCATAATATTTTTGCCCCTCACAAGTGATTTTTCCAATTTCGTATTTATTTATTAAATACAAATGACTGTCTCCAATCGTTCTATACGGATTAGTGTACGGCGTTCCGTTATTAAGATCAAGATTATCTTTTCCAACAGTTTTGTCAAACCAATTGTAAATATTTACATCGTTATTTGTTTGGCTATGAATAACATAAATGTTTAACAATAATCCAAATAACACAAGGAAAACGAATTTTTTTTGATAATTTTTCAAAGGATTCTATGGTTTTTAGTGATTTGTTTTGGGGGTTTCCAAATTTATTAAAAAAAGGTTATAAACAAAACGTATATCTGTTAAATTGTGATAATTTCTTATTTTTTTAATAACAAAAACCCTAAATCGCAATAACGATTTAGGGTTTTTAACGAATAATTTGATCGAATTAGAATTGTGTATTTAAATTTTAATCATAGAAATCATCAGTGTTATCAAGGATTTCGTCGAATATTTTTTTTAATGATCTTATATAAACTGGAAACGCAATGGCCAGTAAGATATATTCTAATCTTAAAACAGTAACATCGTCTAAAATTCTATATAAGCAGGGAATAATTACAGCCAAGGATACAACAACCCCAACCCACGGATTGTTTTTTATTTTTTTTATAGTTGGCAAAAGTTTCATTTCAGGTTGTCTCGTTAAGGCTATCTTCATCTATCTCTATTTTGATTTAGGTGGGATAAAAGTAATTTTGATCTCAATTTATAAGTGTGAAAATGTCACGAAACGCTTTTTCTCTGTCATGAACGCCATGAAATGTTTATTATGTAGGAATATTTTCTTTGAAATAAGCATAAAAAAATCCTCTATTAAAGAGGATTGGTTTTGAATTTGAGATCTTTACTAAGATAAAATATTCATTTTTTTTATAAAATCTTTGTAGGTATCACTCAGGTTTATTTTATGATTTCCTTTTAAAATAATAAGGTTATCTGCCAGGATAATTTCTTCTATTTTATCCGTATTTACAATTGTATTGCGATGCGTTTTTATGAATTTATTTTTGTCTAATAAATCGCTGATTTTAGTCAATGAAATTAGAATTACAAATTTTTCTTTCTCGGTTATAATATTGCAGTAACGCTCTTCAACTTCAATGTAAAGAATGTCTTCAAGAGATACTTTTTTTAAGGAATTTTTCTTTTTAATAAATAAAGAATCATTACTGATTACGGTATTTTGTTCTTCGCTAAAAAAGACATTTGTCTGCTCATAAAATTTCTCGACAGCCATTTCTAAGGCATACAAAATTTCAAGTTCATTAAACGGTTTCATTAAAAAACTGAAAGGCCTTGTGAGTTTTGCCCTTTCAAAAACCTGACGATCCTGAGAGCTTGTTAAAAACACAAATGGTTTCGATGCGTGCGGAATTATATTGATAGATTCTGCAAAAGTTATTCCGTCTGGTTTTCCATCCAGGAAAACATCAATTATAATTATATCAACGGGTTTTTCATAAAAAAGTTTTAGTGCTTCTGTGTAATTTACGGCAACTCCGGCAACATTATAATTGTTTTTCTCTAATACTTTTACAAGTTCATCACTCTGCTCTAAAGTATCTTCTATAATTAAAACATTAATATTATCCATTTCATTTAGTTTTTGGGAATGTTAATATCATTTTAGTCCCTTTATTGAGTTCGCTTTCTATTTCAAACGTTCCCGAATTTTTCTTGATCATTTGCTTACATAATTGTAAACCCAAACCAGTTCCTATAATTTCTGAATTGCCTTTTTTAGCTAATAATTCTCCTTCATAAAGCAATTCTTTAATAGTGTTTTCATTCATTCCAATTCCGGTATCCTGAATTATAACCTGACAAAAATCAGAATCTGGTTCATTTGCCGAAAAGGTTATTTGTCCGTTTTCTTTAGAAAATTTTATAGCATTGTCTAATAAATTTCTAAATACAATTTTTAGAGAATCAAGGTCAACAAACAGAAATATGTTTTTTGAAACCGAATTCTCAAGTGTGATTGCTTTGTCTAACAATAAAGGCTTATAATTATATTCAATTTGTTGTATTACAGAATGCAGATGAACCGATTCTTTATGAAAATACAACTGTTTGGTTTGCAACAAAGCCCAATGCAATAAATTATCTAAAAGACTGTAAGCACCATTTGCGATACCGCTGTTTTGAATAATTAATTGATTTAATTCGTCATAATTTTTCGTTTCCAGCGTGGCAGATAATTTAGAGTTACTGGTTTTTAATGCATTTACAGATGAACGCAAATCATGGCTTACAATCGAAAACAATTGATCTTTTGTAGCATTGAGTTCGTCAAGTTTGTTTTTTTGACGCAAAATAGTTTTACCATTTTTTACTTTTTGTGCATATAAATAAACACCGCCGGTTAAAATCAACAATAAACCAATTGAAGAAAAGAATAAGGTATTACGCTGTGCATTTTTTAAGTCATTTTCTACTTCGAGTACTTTAATTTGTTTTTGTTTTTGTGCTACTGCAAACTTTTTTTCGTAATCTGCCAAAGCCCAAATTTTGTTTTGATTGTTTAAAGAATCTTTCCATTGAGCAGATTCTTTTCTGTAAAACAGTGCCTTCTTAAAATCGCCTTTATTTTCTTCTACGACAGACATGTTTAATGAAGCTTTTCTCTTTATATCAAAATCAATTGTTTTTTTTGATAAATCGTATGCTTTTTCAAAATAAGGTATTGCTTGCTGGTCTTTATATTGAATATAGTATAAGTTGGCAATATCATTATAAATGCAAAATAAATTTGAAATGTCTTTTTCTGTTTCCAGAATTTCTAAACTTTTAAAAAGATATTCTTCTGCTTTGATAAAATCACTTAGATGTAAATGGCAAATTCCTAAATTTTGATAAATAAGGCTTATTTTTAATCCTTGTTGATTTAAGGATTTAAGGTCTTCTATTTTTTTGAAATATATAATTGCTTTTTCAAATTCTTTTAATTCTATTGAAGCATCCCCTAAGTTTTTATTGACTAATGGATAGAACGTAAATTTTTTGGAAATTAAGTTTAATTCAAATTTTGCTTCTTTGAATAATTTTTTTTCAATAAAACTATATCCCCTAAAAAAGTGGCAATAATCTGCGACTTCTTTATTTTTATTAATATTTAATTGTTTCATAGAACTGACCAAAGTCGAGTCCCAATTTTTTTTAATAAAAAAGTTAGAAGCTTTGCTAAAATTCAACTCGTTTTTGAATTCAATCTCTTTTTTCTTTAGTGCTTCGTTTAATTGTTTGTTTGATGATTGAGAAAACAACAAGAAAGGGGAGCAAAGAATCAAGAAATTAAAAAAAAATCTAATAATAAGCATTACTCATTTTTGTTTAGAATTTAATAAGAAAATATTATGTAATAAAGAAACATCGTTTAATGGATAATTTATAATCTCAATAAACGATGTTAGTAAAATATCTATTGCGAGGTTTAACGACCTACAGATGTCTCTGTTCCTCTTGATGTTTCAGGATCAATATTTCTTAAATATGAGAATACAGTAGTAATGTTTTCAACGCTTTCAGAAGTATAATCTATTTCAACATACCATACATCATAAGTATTTGGTGTTTCTTCATCCCAATCGTAATCAAAATAGATTTCAACAGTATTAACATGTTCTGTTAATGTTCCAACTACCGGATTTTGTGAATCTTTAGAGTTAATGTATACAGTAGCACAGATTTTTAATGTTTTAACTCCGTTATTATCGTAAATTTTTGCCGAAGCCAAAGGAGGAACAGGAAAAGTGATGTTCACTGTGTCTGTAAAAGTAAAATCTGCGGTGTTAATTCTTGTGATTTGAATGACATTAAAGTCCATAATAAGGTTTTTAGGGTTAATAATTTTATTTTTGGTGGGTTAAAGATATTTTATTTCTTTAAGAAAATATAAGCATTGTCGTGTTTTTTTTGTTAAATTATTTATTTATTGCCGTTCATCAGTAATAAATATTATAATTTACTTTACTAAGGAAAAAACAAGCTAAAAAAAAATGTATTGGTTTGTTCTAGAAATGAATTATTATTTTAGAAAAGTAAGTCAACCTGCGAATTAATTTTTTCGAGATAATAATCTATTTTTCGAATAGCACGATTAAAGAAAAGGTTTTGCTCTTTAATACCAGATTGCCCTAAAGCTATTGAGTTGCTAATTTGCTGTTTAAAAAACTGATGCACATTTTTACAGCTGTCTTCATTGTCTGTAATAAAATACCCTAAGAGCGTGTAAGGAACAAACATAGTTAGTTTTTCTTCCGTTTCTATGAGCATGTTATTGTTTAATAATATCAGTTCATTATAATAAAGGGCAAAGTTGTTATTTGAGTCATTACATTTTGCCTGTATTAAACTTATTATTCTCTTTAAGTCCTTACAAAGAGCATTAGCATTTTTTAAATTTAGCAAGCCGGCTTCATAAAAATATAGAATCTGCTGCAAGCTGCTGTTTATAGTGGTGTCGTTCCAAATTTCATTTACGGTAGTGTTTTCATATGCTTTTTTTAAGGTCTGCATATATTCGGTAAAAGATTCTTCAATAACAAAGTTTTCAAAAGACACTTTTTTTTGGCTTGTGTTTAGAAGATTCAGCCAGACAAAAGCCTTGAATTTTGACAAAATCGTTCCGTCCATAAAATAAAACAACGGAATATCTTTGGCCGAATAATAAAGTTTTGTTTTTGGGTTTTTTGTCAGTATTTCAACCTGTTGTGCTGATGCTTTAAAATATTGAAGCATATCTTTTAAGGATTCAATCTCGATCGTTTTTTCAACAATGACTTTTTCTTTTGGTGAAAATAAATTATCCAATGAAATATTAAAATGATTCGCCAGTTTGATGGTTTCGTCAATAGAAAATTTACTTTTTTGAGATATCCTTCGATGCGACGCATCATAACTGATTTCCAAGATAGAAGCAATCTCATCTATCAAAGAATTTGACTTGGAAATTTTACTTCTAATAGCTTTTAAAAATGATTCCTGATGTTTCATAATTTGCGATAATCACAAATATAATATATTTTTTTATTGTTTTACGCAAATCAATATGTGATAAATGCAATAGGTTTGTCCTGTAATTTTAAAAAGAAATAGTATGAAAATTATAAATCAAATTATGAGCGCCAATTCTTTTGGCCGTTTTCACAGAATACAATTTATAGGTCTTTTCTTGTTCACTGGCTTTTGTTTTGGACAAGATGCTTCGTCAAAAGTCACAGATACCTTAGTTAATAATATTTCAGAAAGTCCTTGTCTAGAATTTGATGGAAAAGATATTGATCTGCATTATTTCAGATGGAAATCTAATAATAATTTAAGAAATGACAGTATAAAGATTTTTAGTCTGTCTCCAATATCCAGAAGAGTAAATAAAGTAAATGGTTTTGCTCTTGGAGTAGGTCATTATGAGAATGAAAAAATTAAACTTCAAACAATTAATGGATTAAATATCGAAGCCAGTCCGCTGTCAGTGGCTTTATTTACAATTTCAATTAACGTTCCTTTTGAGTCTTTTTTAGTGGGAATTAATGATAATGTTATAAGTAACGTAGCTTTTTTTGATGATCATAAAGATACTTATATTAAGGTAAATGGTTTGAATATTAGTTCGGGAGGATTTACGGGAGGTGCAGAATTAAGAGGTATAAATATTTCGATAATTTCTGGAATGAATAAAATGAATGGATTCTCTGTTGGAGGAATATTAAATACAAAGAGCTTTTCTGGTGTGAGTATTTCGGGTTTAGCTAATATTTCTGATTCGGGAAATGGAATTCAAATTGGGTCGTCAAATGTTTCCAGACGACATAACGGAATTCAGATTGGATTATTTAATAATTCGAAAGACTTGAGAGGAATGCAATTTGGTTTTTGGAACACAAACGGAAAACGTAAGCTTCCTTTTTTTAACTGGCAGTTTAAGAAATAAAAAATAAAACAAATGAAAAATATACCAATCCTGCTTATTGCTTTCAGGCTTTTATTAGGGCCAATTTTAATAATGCTGACTTATAATTTTGGAACCGAAATTAGAACGGAACTTGTTGTTTTAATCTTTTTAGGATTATTGTCTGATATTTTTGATGGTATTATTGCACGCCGGCTAGGAACTTCCTCAGAAAAACTCCGAAGAATGGACAGTCAGACAGATTTAGTTTTTTGGTTATGCGTTGCCTGGTGTTCATGGATATTAAACCCCGAAATAATAATAGAAAATGCATTCCCTATTGCTTTGATTTTTATAATGGAAGCATTGACGTATGTTTTCAGCTTTATGAAATTTGGCAAAGAAACCTGTACACATGCGTTTCTTTCTAAATTATGGGGAATAACGTTGTTACTTGCTTTTGTTGGAATGATTGGTTTTGGATATTCCGGAATTACTTTTTCTTTAGCAATTATTTTTGGAATTGTCGGTCATATAGATGTTTTGCTTATCATCTTAATTCTTCCAAAATGGACATTTGATGTTCCCAGCTGTTATCATGCCTATTTGATTCGGAATAATATTCCTTTTAAAAAGAATAAGCTTTTTAATTAAAACCGAAAACCCCAATTCAATTAATAAATTGGGGTTTTAGCTAATAATTTTAGATAAGCCAAATATTCTATTTAAGAAATTTGATTTATTTATTCAATTTTGAATGTTTTATAAAAATGAATATAATTCCCTGTTTCGTTTACTCCTTCCAGCAGGATTTCATAATCTCCGGCAATATCAGACGTGTAAAAAGAGATCACCATTTCACTATTTTTAAGAGCTATATTAGGTTTCCAGAGTAATTGATGTCTATAATCAGGAACTCGGTTTAGGGTATTAGATATTTCATATTTTGGTTCAAAATACACTTTTGCAGGTTCAGGTCTCAAAATCGTCGTTTTTAAAATATTTTTATCCGTATAAATACTCTCAAAATCGTTATTTTTTGTAATAATGCTAACAATTCCGTTGAATATTTTAGGGCCATAACAATATGGTCTGTCCACAACGCTAATACTTTGAATTTGATAAGCATTGTAATTAAGTAGTGTATTTATATCCTGAATTTGCAGCCCATCAACCAAAACCAGACACGGTTCAGGAGATTGAGTTATATTAAATCTGGAATTTCTTAAATACAGTGAAGGAACTTGATTATAATCTTTAAAATTAAGTTCGGTAATAATTTCTATTATGGTTTCTTTAAATGTTCTAAATCTTTCAAAACTATCCAGATCATAATTTTTCTCGGTAGGTTCAAAAAATAAATCGGTATTAACAGCATCAATAAGGCTGTCTTTTTTTTGTGAAAAATAAACGTTTTCTACCTGAGTTGCCAATGAGCGCTCTTGAATCGCTTTTAAATTTTTAGGAGAAATAGCTGTTTTATTAGAAAAAATTAAATTTGATAAATCCGGACTTGGTGTTTTATCAACTGTAATAGCATAATTTTCTCTATCAGATTCAGACAATTGCACATAACAGTTTGATGCACTGGTTTGTTTATCTATTAAAAAAGTAAATTTTCCGCTGCTGTTTGTTTTAGTTATTTTGAAAATGAAATTTTTTCCCGGAATCGATAGTGTAACTATTTTAGAGTTTAAGTTAGCGTTTGCAGCTTTTGAAGTTATATACCCCGTTATAATTTCGCCTCTTGTTTCTGGAAGTACTTTTATCTCTTGTTTTAAATTGATATCAGTATTAATAATTTCATTATTTGAGTTTGTAGGTATAAAATCTATTTTTCTGATATTTAAAAAATAATTTCCTTTATCCAGTGTTTTTGGTATTACAAGTGTGGCTTTTTCTCTTTTAAAATATTTTTCTTTGTCAAGGTTTAAAACAATTCCCTCAGATGTGTTTTTATAAACTTCAGGTTTTTTAGATATACTATCAATAATCATATTGATATGTTCTTCAAACGGATTTATAACGGTAAAATCCTTTTCAAAAAAGTTATTTTGGCTATTGTTCAACATCCAGCTCGTATAAGCAATAAGTTTATAGTTTCCTGTTGTTAATGTTGTTGGAATAAAATAATCACCAGATCCAATTCCGTTTTTTAAACTAATTTTAGTTTTAAATATACTTTCTTTACGATTGTTAATTACTTCTAAATAGGCCACTTCACTTATGTCAGAAAATACGGTTGTTTTGTTTAAACAGTATAATTGGTAATATAGTGTTTCGCCGGTTAAGACTACCGAGGTATTGGTTTTAACTAATAATGATTCTGTACCCAAAACAGTATTATTTTGAGCACTACCTTTATAAGTGAAATTTACTAATAACAGCAGAAAAGCTAATTTTATATTTAATTTTCCCAAAATGAAGGTATTACGTTAGAAGAAAATGATGTACAATCTCCGCATTCTTTTTCGACCATATAAAATCCCGAAGGACCAAACCCAGGACCATCGCCAATATAATCATGTGTTTTAATCAAGTCATAATTGTCCTTTTCGATCTCATAAAAATAGAAGAGTCTGGCATTGCAGGTTGTAAAATACTCGGTTGGTTTTTCGGAAGGAAAAAAATCTTTGAAGCTAAAAAAGATTCTTTTTTTGGTCACAGATGCAACTTCAAAATAGCCCACAACTTTTTCATGTGAATCTGTTGTTGATTTTATGTTTCCAACAACATATCCGGGCTGATTTGGAGATAATATTTCTCCTGAATCAATCATTTTTTTTGATGTATAATAATAATCATAAGCACCTTGACTTTGCGTGTATTGAGAAACTATTATGCTGTAACGATTTGTCAGCATATAATCTGTGTCAGCAATAAAACGAATAGGATATTTTACGCGATCTTCACTCAAATCGGTCGTATTGGTTTGTTTGATTCCTGTAGAGTGTTTAGTAGTATAACAAACCTGAATATTTTCTTGAACAGGAACTTTTACGTAGCTGTAATGGCCGTTTTGCTGTACTAATTTAATACGAGTTTCAATAGGATGCGGAGTTATTATTTTATAAGTTTCTTCATATTCATAGCGATAATATTTAGATGTATTTGTTGGGTCAAAACTCTTAACATTTACCTCAACACCTCTAACGCCATCTTTTTCTGCAGCTGTTGCTTCAAGATCAATAATATTTGGCGTAGTTAAAACTTCTGGTGAAGAAACATATGATTTTCCAGATTTAGTTGTTATTTTTAATTGATAGTTTTTATTTGGTTCTACTTTAAATTCATTTTCAGAAATGTATTTTCCATTTTTTTCGCTAAACTGAAATACATTGTTATCGCTGTCAACAACAGTAACATTAGCTCCAGCTTCGGGAATTTTTATGGTGTCGTTAAGAAGTCTTGTTCTTGAAATGTTTATTTCCTGATATTTTAATTCGTTTGTCAATGTGGCTTCAACAGTCATTGCATCTTCAAAATCTTGATTTTGATATACATATTGTTCCGTGCAGCCTGCCAGGATGACAGATGCAAAAAGGATCAATGTTGTTTTTTTGATTATTGATAAATTCATATTGCTGTGATAAATGAATTAAAATTTAATGTTATAAGTTATTGTTGGAATTGGAACAGAAAAAATCGATGTTTTATAAGCCTTGATTTTTCTGTCTTCGGTAACAAAATAAACATTATAAGGATTGTTTCTGCCCAGAACATTATAAACAGAAAGATTCCAGAAACTATGAGCGAGTTTTTTTATTTTGTGATTTCCTTCAAAATTAAGACCAATATCCAATCTATAATAATCTGGAATTCTATATTGATTGCGATTACTATATAACGTAAAACTCTCTCCGGCAAAATCATAAGATCCAATTGGAAAAGTAACCGGTCTGCCGGTTTGATAAACAAAATTAGTTGATAAACTATATCTCTTGGTGAATTTATAGTTTAAAATGGCACTAAAATCATGTGGTTTATCATAATTTGTGGGGAAATAATCTCCGCTATTTATTTTTTCAGCATCAAATTTACTGTCCAGCTTTATTAAAGCTCTGGAGTAAGTATAGCTTAACCAGCCATTAAAATTTCCTTTTTCTTTCTTGATCAAAAATTCAACGCCATACGCTTTTCCTTCACCTTGAAGAAGTTCAGTTTCTATGTTTTCGTTCAAAAACAATTCGGCACCAACTTTATAATCCAGAATATTTTTCGAACGCTTATAGTAACCTTCTATACTTAGTTCTAATGAATTTTGAATTATATTTTTGAAAATCCCTAGCGAAAATTGATTAGAGGATTGTGGTTTAGTATTTAAATCTGAAAGCTTCCATACATCCATTGGTGATTGAGTCGTATTTGTGGACAGTAAATGCATGTATTGGTACGTTCTGTCAAAACTTGCTTTTATGGATAGATCCGGAAGTATAAAATAACGAGCTGAAATTCTGGGTTCAAAACCTCCATATGTTTTTATGGACTCATTACTGGTGTAGGTCTTGCTGTCAATAACAGTTCTTTCAGATTTAGGAAGATCATCCTGATAGATGTTTTGGGTAGAAGGACCAAGTGCCGAATAAAAAGAATAACGTAAACCTAAATCAATTAAAAGTTTGTCATTGACTTTATAATTTTCGGTAAAAAACAAAGCCGACTCTAAAGCTTTTTCTTTTTCAAGTGTTTTGTTTTTAATTTGAGAGTCACTGCTTGTTGGTTTTAGGAAACCAGGGTTAATATTGTATATTTTGCTGCTAACGCCATAATTAAAGGAGTGCTTTTCATTGAGATTGTACCTCATTTTTAAAACAAACTGAGTTTCATTGATTTTATAACCGTAATCAAATGATTTTTCAGGCTGAGAATCGTAATCAATATTAAATTTATATTGGCTATTAGTAACAATAAATGAAGATTTATTTTTTGTGTTAAAATCATGATCCCATTTTACGGTTGCTAATAAATTGCTGTATTTATAAATAGAGTCTGAATTGATGCTGTATTTATCATGACTATAATATAAAGAAGTTTCGAGATTATCTTTTGCAGTAATTTGATGATTGTATTTTAAAAGCAAATCATAAAAAGAAGCTTGACTGTTATCTAATTCAGGATCTTTAATAGCCTTTAAAATCCAGTCAGAATAACTTGCTCTGCCGCCAAACAATAAGCTTGATTTTCCTTTTACTATCGGAATTTCGAGAGTAACATTGCTCATTACGGGGCCAATTCCTGCTTCACAAGAAACTTTTTCGGTATTTCCACTTTTAGATTTAATATCAAAAACAGAAGAAAGACGTCCTCCAAATTCAGCAGGAATGCTTCCTTTATAGATATCGGCTTTTTTTGTTGTAAAAGGATTTACAGAAGAAAAGAAACCTAAAAAGTGAGATGGATTGTATAAAGAAGCATTGTCTAGTAAAAACAAGTTTTGATCGTCTTTTCCTCCGCGTACATTAAATCCTGCAGAGCCTTCTCCGGCTGTTTTTATACCCGGGAGAGTTGTAGCGACTTTAAAAATGTCTCTTTCGCCTAAAATTAAAGGTACGTTTTTGATGTTTTCGATATCAATGCTTGTGAGACCTGTAACTGTCGAAGTTGTATTTCTTGTTCTTTTATTTTCGATGACAACTTCTTTAAGCGCATTCACATTTTCGTCTAAATTAAAATCAACTTTTCCGTTGTTGTAAAGTACAATCTTTTTAGTCTTTGATTCATGTTTAATAGATTGTGTTTCAATTATATTAATGCCAGCAGGAACTCTAAAGCTATAATAACCATTTTCATCAGTTGTTGTACTTATATCTTTGCCTTTTACTTTAATAGTAATATTATATTCTGGTTTTCCTGAAGCTCTGTCTTTAATATAGCCTGAAAGTGTATAGGATTGAGATTCGTTTATTAACGACTGTCTTCCAAGAGAAATAATTGAATCTGAATCTTTCTTAGAATCATTCAGATATTGCTTATTGTAAATAGGAACAATTTGTAAATTCGGCTTTTTACTAACATTTGAGTTATCAGTATTTTTAAAATAATCCTCTGTTATCGTGTTTGATATTAAAAGGCCATTGCTTAAAATAATATTGTTTTTGTCAATAATATAATTTATGGTAGTGTTATTAAAAATAGCATCTAAAATTACTGAAATAGAGGTATCCTTGAATTCTCCTGATATAAGTTCATTATTAGATAACCATTGATCCTCAAAATAAAAATGGAAAGAAGTGTTTTTTTCGACTATTTCAAGAGCTTTTTTTCGTGTAACATTTGAATATTCTATAGAAATATTCTTTTCTTGAGAAAAGAGAACAATTGGCAGCAAGAAAAATAAACAGAAGATAAAGTACTTTTTCATTTAGATTTGGGAATAGAGCTTATAAATTGTTATCAATAAATTTTATCAAATCTGCTTTGAACTGGTATGGATTTGTCTCTTCTTGAATTTTATTTTTTTTGTAAAACTCTTTTATCTCTTTTTTTAGCGGAGGAAATATTGCGAGGATTTCTTTTTGTGTATTTACAGATGTAAATTTTGAATTATAAAGAAGCTGGTAATTATTATATTCTTTAAACTCAGTATATAAAGTCGTTTCAATAATGGTTTCTTTGGCAGTTTTAATGTGTTTAATATATAAGGAAATATTTTTGCCTAAATATTTTTCTTCAAAGAAACCGGTGATTGCTTTCGGGTATTTATATTTATTGTCAATATTTACAAATTTCTTATCATCAATTAAAAAATAATCTGTTTTTTCATTTATAAGAGTTATGCCAAATGTGTTATTGTTTTCAAATGATTTAACAAGTTCATCTTTGTATATGTCATACTTTACAAGAATGTTTTCATATAATTGATTATCGTAAAAAACAGATCCGTTAACGAAGTTTTTATTTAAATAATAGTTGTTAGTATTTTTTAAATTATAAGGATCAATATGAATTTTGCCATTATTGATGTTTAAAATTTCTTTGCCAATTGTTTTATCTAAGTAATTAGAAACGTCTTTTTTTACATTAGTCTGACAAAAACTGTTGATTGAAAGTAATAGCAGGATGAAAATTAGTGTTGAGTAATTTGTAATTTTCAATGGTAGGTTTTTACAATATAGTTTGAGTTTAAAAAAAGAGATAATAAATAATATTGTTTTAATTTTTGATCTTCCAATATCCTTTTTCATCAATATTTTTAATTTTATGCAGCTGTTTTCTATATAAAACTATGTTAATGAAGGTTAACAAAAAAATAAATTAAACCAACAACATTGATTTTTAAACCAACAACATTATTTAATCTATAATGTGTTTCCTGAAAACGTTGTAGTCTAGTCTTTTAGCCGTGTATTTTTAGTTGGAAAGTAGATTTAAAAACTTAAAAACCCCAATTCAACTAAATGAATTGGGGTTTTCTATGAATAAACCTTTAGTAAACTAAGATCTGATTACTCTTTTTTGTCCTCACGTGGAGGTCTTGGAACAAGTGCTTTTTTAGACACTTTTTCTTTTTTAGTTTTAGGGTCAACTCCTAAGTATTTCACTTGGAACACATCTCCCATATTAACTACATCGGCAACGTTTTCAGTACGTTCCCAAGCCAATTCAGATACGTGAAGTAATACTTCGTTTCCTGGCGCAGCAGTATATTCTACAACAGCTCCAAAATCAAGCATTTTAATTACTTTCACTTCATAGGCTTCTCCTAATACTGGTTTGAAAGTAATAGAAGCAATTTTTGCTAATACCGCTTCAATTCCGGCAGGATCTGTACCTAAGATTTCGATAACACCTTGCTCATCAACTTCGTTGATTACGATAGTAGTTCCAGTAGCTTTTTGTAATTCCTGAATTACTTTTCCACCAGGTCCAATTAATGCTCCAATAAAGTTTCCAGGAATAGTTCTGGTAATAATTTTTGGTGCATGAGCTTTTACGTCAGCTCTTGGAGCAGCGATTGTCTCAGTCAATTTTCCTAAAATGTGTAAACGTCCTTCACGTGCCTGCCCTAAAGCCTGCTCCATAATGTCGTAACGTAAACCATCAATTTTAATATCCATTTGACAAGCTGTAATACCGTCAGCAGTTCCGGTTACTTTAAAGTCCATATCTCCTAAGTGATCTTCATCACCTAAAATATCAGACAATACAGCAAATTTCTCTCCGTCAGTAATCAATCCCATAGCAATTCCAGAAACTGGTTTTACCATTTGAACTCCAGCATCCATTAAAGCCATTGTTCCAGCACAAACTGTTGCCATAGAAGAAGAACCGTTAGATTCTAAAACCTCAGAAACAACACGAATTGTATAAGGACAATCAGCAGGAATCATATTTTTTAAAGCTCTTTGAGCTAAGTTACCGTGACCAACTTCTCTTCTTGAAGTTCCTCTTAGTGGTTTTGCTTCACCAGTTGAGAAAGGAGGGAAGTTATAGTGTAAGTAGAATTTCTCTTCGCCTTGTTCAGATGGAGAATCGATTTGGTTTGCTTCTCTGGAAGTTCCTAAAGTTACAGTTGCCAAAGCCTGAGTTTCTCCACGAGTAAATAAAGATGAACCGTGAACTCTTGGTAAATAATCAGTTTCACACCAAATTGGTCTGATATCTGTAGTTTTTCTACCATCTAAACGAACACCTAATTCTAATACTACATTACGAACAGCTTCTTTGTTTGTTTTGTAGAAATATTTAGAAACTAAATCACCGTCAGCAGCTAATTCTTCTTCAGTAAATAAAGCTTTAACTTCTTCTTTTACTTCAGCAAATGCAGTACCTCTTTCGTGTTTAGCCGAGCCAACTTTTGCAATAGCATAAATTTTATCGTATGCAGCAGCTTTTACTTTTTTATAGATTTCTTCGTTTTCTTTCTCACCTTCGTAAGTACGAATTTCTTTTTTACCAAAAGCAGCCTGTAAACGTAATTGTGCCTGAATTTGAACTTTAATAGCCTCGTGAGCAAATTTAATTGCTTCAACCATTTCAGCTTCTGAAATTTCTTTCATCTCACCTTCAACCATGGCAACAGAATCCATAGAAGCTCCAATCATCATATCGATGTCAGATTTTTCTAAATCTACTCTGCTTGGGTTGATCACAAATTTTCCGTCGATACGTGCAACACGTACTTCAGAAATTAAGTTGTAAAATGGAATGTCTGAAACTGCTAATGCTGCAGATGCAGCTAAACCAGCTAAAGCGTCTGGCATAACTTCTTCGTCATGAGACATTAACTGAATCATAACTTGTGTTTCAGCATGGTAATCGTCTGGGAAAAGCGGACGTAAAACACGGTCAACTAATCTCATTGTTAATACTTCGCTGTCGCTTGGACGTGCTTCTCTTTTGAAGAAACCTCCCGGGAAACGACCTGCTGCTGCGAATTTTTCGCGGTAATCTACCGTTAACGGTAAAAAATCAACGCCTGGGTTTGATGTGCGAGCTGAAACTGCTGTTGCAAGAATCATTGTGTCGCCCATTCTTACTACTACAGAACCATCTGCTTGTTTAGCTAGACGTCCTGTCTCGATTGTGATGCTTCTGCCATCACCTAAATCGATCTTTTCTACAAATAATTGTGGAATCATAAATTTTTTCCTTATTGATTATACAATGGGTTTTAGTTGTGTTGTAGTGTTGTTGTGTGTAGTTGTTGTAATCTAAAACCCAATGAAAAACCAAACTTTTTTTCTTGTAATATGCTTGTAATTAAATACAATATGTAAAAACAAAAAGAGGCACTTTCGCACCTCTTTTCTATATTGATTATTTTCTGATATTCAATACTTTGATAATCTCACGATATCTGTTGATCTCTTTCTTTTTCAAGTAATCCAACAAAGCTCTTCTTTTACCTACTAATAGTACAAGAGAACGCTCAGTGTTGTAATCGTGACGATTTTTTTTCAAGTGTTCAGTTAAGTGTGAAATTCTGTAAGTGAACAATGCAATTTGACCTTCTGCGCTTCCAGTGTTTGTTGCACCACCGTGTTGTGCGAAAATCTCTTCTTTCTTTTCTTTAGTTAAATACATTCCAATATTATTTAATGATTTTTATGTATGTCAGACAACTTTTGTAAGACGGGTGCAAAATTACATCTTTTTTCCGAAAAAATAAATTTAAACTTTGAAAATTTTAATAATTAATCAAATTCAGGTAAAAATAATCCTTTTTTATTGATTTTGAACTAGTTTGATTTCAAATTCAGCTATTTGTGATTCGTTTGAAGGTTAATTAATAAACTAAAACCTATTTTGATTTTGCAACTTTTTTACCCATTTGTTTCTCATTTAAGGAGGAGTAAGAAAGTTTTACATTGTTTTCGTCTATGCTTGTTCCAGAAATTAAAACTCCCTGATCGTAATTATCTGTAAATGAAATTTTGCGTAAAGCATCGTTTCCAACCCAGACACCTTGTTTTAAACCGTTTTTGATAATTCCTTTTTGAGTTACAAACTTATCGGTTTCTTCATATTCTCCATTTCCATCAACTACAGTTTGATTTTTATTTTCATCCCAAAAATTAAGAATTAAAGTTTGAGATGTTTTGGTTTTAGGATTCCACGAATTCTGTTTCTCGGATTTTTTACTTTGGTTTTCGTACCAATTAATCTCTTTGCCTACTTTATGATCATCAGAATAATTTACAACAGATTCTTTAGATCCATTTTTGAAATAACAAATGAACTCGCCATCCTTTTTTAAAATGTCTCTGTCTAAAGTACAGCCCGTCATTTTCTTTCTTCCGTTTTTGTAAAAATCGGTTACAACGTAGCGCGCGCTTTTTTGAGAATAATTAGTAATTACTCTGGTATAGACATAGTTTTCGGGAGTAGCTTCACGATTTAAGGAGTCAAGGAAAATTTTCTTTGAAACAACATTAATCTGCCCAAATAGATTGACTGAACTTATAAGAAGAAATATGATGAATACATTTTTTTTCATTCAGATCTATTTTTTATACATTAAAAATAGCTCTTCTAGAATAACTTAGCAACTTCTTGATTAACAAACTCCAAAAATCTTTCGTCAGCTTCTGTAAACGGATCAATTACGTGGCTGTCAATATCAATTTGACCAATGTTTACTCCATTTACAAAAAGTGGAACAACAATTTCTGATTTTACAGTTAAACTGCAGGCAATATAATTGTCTTGTGCTTTTACATCTGGCACAACAAAATTGGCATTGCTTTCGGCAACTTGTCCGCAAATTCCTTTTCCAAAAGGAATAACAGTATGATCAGTTTCTGCACCTACATAAGGGCCTAAATGAAGTGTTTTGTTTTCGTGATTTGCAAAATAAAAACCAACCCAGTTGTAATATTCTACATTTTCGTTTAATAATTGGCAGACAGCTAATAGTTTTTTGTCTCTAACTTTGTTATTATCAGATACTATAGCGCTTATTTTTGGTTGTAATTCTTGAAATGTCATGATTTGAAAATTTTATACAAAAGTATTTAAAGCTGAACTCAAAAAATACATAAATTTGAAAAAAAAATCTGTTGAAAAAATATCTAGCCCAATTCAAGCCGTTTTTAATTTTTATAGGTACTTTTTTTGCAGCTTATATTGCATTAACGCTATTATATAAATTTTATTTGAACAGTTTTAAAGCTGATGAAGTCGACGGAATTACAAATTTGGTTGGCCGCAATGTTGAGCAGCTGCTTCATGCTTTTAATTTTGATATAAAAGTTCAAAAAAGCCTTTCCGGTTCCTGGTTAGAAGTTTTATATAACAATCATTATATCGTTCGAATTATTGAAGGATGCAATGCGGTAAGCGTTATTATCTTGTTTATTGCTTTCGTGCTCGCTTTTTCGGGGAAATTTAAAGTTACCTTATATTATATCCTTTTCGGGATTGTGTTTATTTATCTTTTAAATATTGCCCGAATCGCTTTATTGACCATTTTGTTATTTCATTTTCCGGAAAAAAATCACCTTTTGCACGGCGTTCTTTTTCCGTTAATTATTTACGGAACCGTTTTTATTTTATGGATTATCTGGGTTAATAAATTTTCGAAGTATGCTAAATAAAATAAGAGAAGAAAAAACGAAAATTTTCATTTCGGTACTTGTTATTTTTTGTTTTGGAATTATTCGGGCTTTTGAAAATATGCTCTTTTATGATCCGTTTTTAGATTATTTTGAAAAGGATTTTAATAATATAAAATTACCAGAAGTCGATTCGCTAAAACTATTCCTGAACCTTTTACTTCGGTTTGCTTTAAATACTGCGCTATCACTTATTCTAATTTATACCCTTTTTAGAGACAAAGGAATTTTAATTTTCAGTTCCTTTTTATACGCTTTTTTTTCAGTCGTTCTTTTCGCAATGTTTTTTATAATTGTCGAATATTTTCCGGAGAAAAGCTGGCTCTTGTTTTATGTTCGAAGATTTATCATTCAGCCTATATTTGTACTTTTGTTTATTCCGGCATTTTACTATCAGCTTCAAAATCTAAAAAAATAACATTTCATTTAAATTTTATCTGACTCTTTTTAAATACTTTTGCATTATGAGAAAAAAGTGCACAGTTTTATTTTTAGCGTTCCTATTGTTGGTTTCCAACATTGGGTTTGCTTTTGATGTGCATTACTGCGGAGGAAAAATAGCTTCCGTTTCTTTAAATACTTCAGCTTCGGCATCACCAGAGAAAAAATGCTGTGGTGAAAAAGAGAAAAAATCATCTTGCTGCAAGGACAAAGTTGTAAAATTTGAAAAAAAATCAAGCGATGCAACTTTTAAGGTTTTCTTTTTCCAGCTTGCATTTCCGGCTGTAATTCAGGAATACAAACCAATTGCGTTTTTGTCCATTCCAAACTTCAAAAACAATCAGGTTATTTCGTATTATTCAGATGCGAATGCGCCCCCTTTATTCAAATTATACAATCAATACATTTTTTATTCCTGATTTTAATGTTTAGAATCAAGCCTTCTTTCTATGGCTTGCAATGAATGTTTTAGTGTTTCTTATTCTACAGAAACCCAAAACAGAATTTCTAAATAACATTAAAATCTTTTTTTATGCCAAAAAATATCATGCTTTTTGCGATGTTTTTACTTTCGGTTTCTATGTTTTCACAAGAAAATTTAGAGGAAGTAAAAGTCAAAAAAAAGCAAAAAGGAATTACAAAATCCTATACCGTTACCGCAAATACATCTTTAATTACGAGTAAAGAACTCTTAAAAGCAGCATGTTGTAATCTTGCCGAAAGCTTTGAGACAAATCCGTCAATTGACGTCAATTTTTCTGATGCTTTAACAGGAACGAAACAAATAAAAATGCTAGGCTTAACAAGTCCGTATTTAATGATTACCGAAGAAAATATTCCTTCGGTTCGCGGAGCGTCTCAAGCTTACGGTTTATCATTTACACCCGGAACCTGGATTGAAAGTGTTCAGATTACCAAAGGTGCAGGAAGCGTTATTAATGGTTACGAAAGTATTTCGGGACAAATAAATACCGAACTTTTAAAACCGTTAAGTGATATTCCGTTTTTCCTGAATGCCTACGGATCAACTGATTCAAGATTTGAATTAAACACACATTTTAATAAAAAGTTATCTGATAAATGGGCAACAAGTCTATTTGTTCACGGAAATACGCGTGTTGCAAAAAACGACATGAACGATGACGGTTTTTTAGATAATCCGTTAGGGAAACAAATTAATGTTTTAAACCGATATCAATATTATGATCCAGAAAGCGGTTTGGTAAGTTTTATCAATTTCAGATACATGAATGATAAAAAGCAAACTGGAGAAGTTGATTTTGATAAAGACCGTGATCGCGGAACTACAAATCATTGGGGTTCAGAAATCAATACAGAACGTTTTGATGTGTCTACAAAAATAGGTTATGTTTTTAAAGATATGCCTTATCAAAGCATTGGATTTCAAAATGCTTTCAACAGCCATAAACAGGATTCGTATTTTGGTTTAAATCAATATGATATTAAGCAGAATAGTTTTTATTCGAATTTAATTTTCAATTCAATTATCAATAATACGAAGCATAAATTTACAACTGGTTTAAATTTTTCATACGATCAATATCAGGAATTTGTAAATGTTACAGATTACAGTCGAATCGATAATTCGGTTGGGGCGTTTTTTGAATATACATATGACAATACCGATAATTTCAGTATAATTTTAGGAGGAAGAGTGGACAATCATAACCGTTTAGGCTTTTTTGCTACGCCGAGACTTCATGTTAGGTACAATCCTTGGAAAAATACAGTAATTCGTTTTTCTGCCGGAAGAGGAAAACGTTCGGCTAATATTTTTGCCGAGAATCAACAGCTTTTTGCCAGTTCAAGAACATTTTCAATTTTAGATAACAGCGGAAAAATCTATGGTTTAAATCCGGAAATTGCATGGAATTATGGAGTTAGTTTTTCGCAGAAATTTAAACTTTTCGGTAAAAATGCCGATGCCGGATTTGATATCTACAGAACTGATTTTCAAAATCAGGCCGTTGTAGATTTAATGCAGAGTCCGCAAGAAGTTTTGTTTTATAATTTAAAAGGAAGTTCTTTTGCCAATAGTATTCAGGTAGAATTCAATTACGAGTTAATTCACAACTTAAATTTAAGAACGGCTTATAAATATTATGACATACAAACCGATTATTTAAGAGGAACTTTTCAGCGTCCGCTGCAGGCGAAACATCGTTTTCTTGGAAATTTAGAATACGAAACAACGTTGAACAATGATAAACAATGGAAGTTTGATTATACTTTTAACTGGTCTGGAAAACAACAGCTTCCGTACACAGCGTCAAATCCTGCTGAAGACCAGTTTCCTGATTTCTCGCCTTCGTATGCTGTTATGAATGCTCAGGTTACAAGGGTTTTCTCGTCAGTTTTTGAGGTATATATAGGAGGGGAAAATATTGGAAATTACAAACAGCAAAAAGCGATTTTAGGAGCAAATGATCCTTTCGGACCAAATTTTGATGCTTCGGTTGCTTATGCACCAATTTTTGGGCAGATGTATTATGCCGGATTACGATTTAAGATAAAATAATAAATTTATAACATTAAATAATAGACAATGAAAAATTTGATTTTAATAGCAATGATGACTTTTTTAGGATTTTCGACTCAGGCGCAGACTAAAAAAAATAAGAATTTAAAATATACTGTAGAAGTTAACGGAAACTGTGAACAATGTAAAAAACGAATTGAAAAAGCTGCATTTGGAGTTCCGGGTGTAAAAACAGCTTCCTGGGATATTAGCACGCATCAGCTTACTGTGATTTTAAACGAAGAAAAATCTTCTCCACAGGATTTGAATACCGCAATTGCAAAAGTAGGACATGATACAAAAGAAGTAAAAGCCACAGATGCCGATTATGAAAATCTTCATTCTTGCTGTAAGTACGAGAGAGAAAAATAATTTTAAAAGCCCGAGTTAATCTTCGGGCTTTTTTATATAGTTAATTTATCTTTAAAATATGGCTTTTAATTGTGGTTAAGGTAAATAATTGTTAATTTCACAAACTTATAAGTATAACCAAATTCGTTTTATGAATAATTTTGAGTGGACCCAGTTACTAAACCCTGAATTCTATATAACTTTAAGTATCGGAGGTTTTGAGATTGGGTTATTTATTGTTCTGTTTATAGTTTTTGCTGAAACAGGGCTTTTTGCAGGTTTTTTTCTTCCAGGAGACAGTTTGCTTTTTCTAGCTGGAATTTATAGCCGCGACTTAATTCAAAATGTTCTTTATATTCCGGGAGATTTTATCAATGTATTTTTGCTTTCGACAGCTGTAGCCGTAATGGGCGTTTTTGGAAATATGACCGGTTATTGGTTTGGAGCAAAAAGCGGTTATTATTTATTCAAAAAAGAAGATACATTTTGGTTTAAGAAAAAATACCTTTTACAATCAAAAGATTTCTTCGAAAAATACGGTGGAAAAGCAATTATTTATGCACGTTTCCTTCCAATCTTTAGAACTTTCGCTCCAATTATTGCCGGAATAGTTTCTATGGATAAAAAGAAATTTATGTTTTATAACATCTTAAGTTCTTTCTTGTGGTCATTCATTTTAATCTTTGCCGGACATTATTTGTATGGTGTCTTTTTGAAAAAAGGAATTGATTTAAAAGAACACATCGAATACATCATTATAATCATCGTTATCATTTCTACATTCCCTGTTCTATTAAAACTTTTAAAAAAGAGACCAAGTGAAGAAATATAATTAAATAAACAAAATAAAAAAAGTCCGAAGCTTAAAAACTTCGGACTTTTTTTATTTTGTTTATTAGATATGATTCAATTTAAAATCATCAGTTGAATATTATTGCACATTTTAAATATAGCCCACGGTTTCAACCGTGGGACGCAATATATGTAATCGCATGTTAGATTTGCAATCCATTCGTCATTCCATTCTTTTCCCACGGTTGAAACCGTGGGCTATGTTTACAGAATGTTTTTATGTTGTTATCCAATGCAAAAGCAAATCTCTACAATTGGAATTTGGAATTTAAAATTTTAAACCCTACCATTCATTAACCTTATTGGCATCCATTTTTAAGAAGATAAACAATAAAATAGTGAATCCCCAAAGTCCCGAACCTCCATAAGAAAAGAAGGGCAGAGGCACTCCAATTGTTGGGAAAATACCAATAACCATTGCAATATTTACAAAGAAGTGTATAAATAAAATTCCGGCGACGCAATAACCATAAACCCGACTGAATTTAGTTTTCTGCCTTTCTGCCAAATAAATTACTCTTAGGAATAAACCTGTAAAAAGTAAAATAACAACAAGAGAACCTGTAAACCCCCATTCTTCACCAACAGTTGTAAAAATATAATCGGTGTGTTGTTCAGGAACGAATCCGCCTTTAGTTTGAGTTCCTTCTAAAAAGCCTTTTCCAAGCCATCCACCAGATCCAATAGCAATTTCAGATTGATTAGTATTATAACCAATACCTTTCATGTCAACGCTTTTTCCTAAAAGAATATTGAAACGATCTCTATGGTGCTGTTTAAATACATTATCAAATACATAATCAACAGAAAGAACAAATCCAGAAATCAGCACCAATAAAATAGCACTTAAAAGAAGATTTCTATCAACGGCTCTTCCTTTAAAATGTATAATAATTAGAACACCCAGTGCAATTAAAATAACAACATAAGGTTCTAAAATAAGCGTTAATACAAATAATAAAATGGTAATAAAACCAGTCCAAACGTACCAAGATGGTAATCCTTCTCTAAATAAAACAAGAATAAAAACGCTGTAGATTAATGCACTTCCCGGATCGGGCTGTGGTAAAATAAGCATTACGGGCAAAAATACAATTGCCAAAGCCTGTAATTGCCTGTTTGTTTCTTTAAGGTTAATTTGTGTATCACTTAAATATTTGGCTAATGCCAATGATGTAGCGGCTTTTGCAAACTCTGACGGCTGAAGCGTGAAACTTCCTATCGCATACCAGCATCGCTGACCGGCAATTGTTTTTCCAAAGAGAAACAATCCGGCTAAAGACAATAATGCCACACCAAAAATAATACTGGCGTATTTTTCGTAAAATTTTCCATCAACAAATAACACAACAAAAATTAGTGGAATTGTACATCCAATAAAAATTAATTGTTTTTGATATGTTCCATCGGTTGATAATAAAGAAGAGGAATAAATATTCAGCCACCCCAATGTTACCAGCGCAATGTAGATAAAGACACTTATCCAGTCAATGTTATTTTTTACACTTTGATTTCTCATCTGAAATAATCTTAATTCTCTTTAGTGGTGTCTATTATTGTTTTTTTAGCTTCTGTTTTTGGAGTAGTTACCGTTTTAGGAACTACAATCTTAGCTTTTAAAACAGAATCTTTTGGTGTAGACTCAATTGCGCTAGCCTCGTTCATTCCGCCTAGTTTAGCATATTCAGCCGCTAAACTTTTATTTAAAACACGAACTTCCAAATCAGTTCTTGTGATTTTCTTTCTTAGATATTTTTCGATCATCAAACTGGCAATCGGTCCCGCAACAGTTGCTCCAAAACCTCCATTTTCAATCATAACCGCAATTGCAATTTTCGGATTGTCTTTTGGTGCAAAAGCCACAAAAATAGAGTGATCTTTAAGCTTTTCTCTTTTGCCGTTTATTTTGGCATAATTCTCAGCTGTTCCTGTTTTTCCGCAAATATCAATTCCGTTTACTCTAAGAGCGTAAGCAGTACCTTTGTTGTAAACATCAAATAACCCGCTGATAACTGGTGGAAAATATTTTTGATCAATAGTTGTCGTATGTCTTTCTGTAAACTTAGGATCAATTTTTCTGCCCTCAATTTTTTTAATGATATGAGGCGTATAATAATATCCCTGATTCGCAACCGTTGCCATCATATTTGCCAATTGAATAGGGGTCATTAAAACCTCTCCCTGTCCAATAGCATTTGACACAATAGTTGAGCTTCGCCATCCTCCGTTAGGATAAATTCTTTTATATGTTTTTGATGTTGGAATATTACCTTTTTTACCAGTTGGTAAATCATATCCCATAAATTGACCTAAACCAAAACTTTTTACGTGACCGCTCCAAACATCAACGGCTTTACCAGGATCTGAATATTTGTTAATCGTTAACATATAAGCCTGTCCAAAATAAGTGTTGCAGGAATTATAAATACCATTATGCAATTGATGAGGTCCAAAACCGTGGCATTTCATAAAACGGCCGCCGCCATAACTAAATCCATGATGACACATAAAAGTAGTCTGTTCGTTGATAACACCTTCTTGCAGCGCCACTAAACCTGTTAGAATTTTAAACGGAGAACCCGGAGGATATTCGGCTAAAAGTCCGCGGTCGTATAAAGGTTTTGCGATAGAATCATGATATAGCAGGGTATAGTTTTTAGATCTTTGTCTTCCAACTAAAATACCCGGATCATAAGAAGGAGCTGTAACTAATGCTAATATTTCACCAGATTTTGGTTCAATAGCAACAATTCCGCCTCGTTTGTTAATCATTAACTCTTCTCCGTACTTTTGAAGTTCAGCATCAATACTTAAATTGATATCTTCTCCGGCAACGGCAATAGTATCGTATTTTCCTTCTTTGTAAGCACCAATTTCTCGGTTATATTTATCTTTTTGAATGTATTTTACACCTTTAATTCCGCGCAAAATATCTTCGTAACTTTCTTCTACACCTTGTTTTCCAATTAAGTCTCCACTGTTGTAATATGGATTTTTTGCAATCAGTTTTTCGTTTACCTGTGTGATAAACCCAAATATATTGGCACCATAATCTACTTCGTAATCGCGAAGAGAACGCTTTTGAAAATAGAAACCTTCATACTTTCTGATTTTCTCCTGAAAAGCAGCAAATTCGGTTTTGTTTAATTGAGATAAAAATACAGATGGAAGCCTAGGGCTGTAAACTTTGGCCTTTGCAATTCTTTTCTCGTAATCTTCTCGTGTAATATTTAAAAGGGCACAGAATTCAGCAACATTAAGGTTTTCTTTAATATCTCTTGGAATTACCATGATATCATAAGAAGCCTGATTGGCAACTAATAGTTTACCATTTCTGTCATAAATATAGCCGCGTTCCGGATAGTCATAGACTTTCTTAATCGCATTATTTTCTGATTTCAATTTGAATGAATCATCTACAATTTGCAGATAAAATATTCGAATCACTAGCAAAGATGCTGCAATAATAATTAAAGAGGGCAGCAGAACTTTTCTCATCGTTTATTGGGCTTAATAATGTAAATTATTATAATTGAAGTGATTATTGTAAAAATTGAGCTAAATAGTGTTCTCAGTAAAATGTCGAATATAAACTTAAACTCAAAAGCTGTTAATGTAAATAGAACAATATGATGTAATAAAACAGAAACTAATATAAATGAAAACCGTTCTGGGGTTAAAGATTCGTTCAGTTTAATAGTTTGGTATTCATAACTTAATCCGAACGAAAACTTAAAAATATACGGTCGATAGTAAGCCAAAATAACACAAGCAGTAGCGTGAATTCCGCCAGAATTACAAAACATATCCATTACTAATCCCAATAAAAAGCTGGAAATAATTAACCCTGCTCTGTTACTGTTTACCGGATATAAAATAATGTATAGAATATATGGAAAAGGACTTATGTATCCTAGAAAATTCATATTGTTAAAAATAACAATCTGAATTGCCAGCAACATAATAAATCGAAAAATATTTACTAACAAAGCGCTACTCATTTTTTTCCTTGCTTTTGTTTTCTAGATTAATAAGTTCTTCTCTGTCTTTACTCTTGATAATATATACGTGGCCTAAGTTTGTCATATCGTTAAAAAGTTTAACTTTTATAACATAAAAACTTGAGTTTTCTTTTTTGTATATATTTTCAACAGTACCAATATTGATTCCTTCCGGAAAAATAACAGATTGTCCTCCTGTAACGATAGTATCTCCTTTTCTTACAGAGGCTAATCTTGGAACATCTTCAAGCTGAACAAATCCAGTACTTTTTCCGTCCCACGTTAAAGAACCAAAGTGATTTGTCTTTTTTAGTTTAGCATTTATCTGTGATTTCATATTCAAAATACTCACTACAGTTGAGTAATTTGTTGAAGTATTGTCGATAACTCCAATAATTCCTAAGCTGTTGATAACACCCATATCTTGTTTAACTCCTTCTTTACTTCCAGAGTTAAGTGTAATATAGTTTTCGTGCGTATTGTAAGAGTTGTGGATTACTTTTGAAACGATAATATCAGCAGGTTTAACTCCTTTAATGCTATCTGGTAATGGTGCTTTTGTTGTGTCTTCTTTATTGAATAAAAGACTTTTTAACCTTGCGTTTTCAAGTACAAGTTCGTCGTTTTCAGTTCTTAAATTCAAATATTCGTTTACATGATTGATTCTTTCATAAACACCTCCGCTCAAAAAATTTGCGGAACTGATTACTCTGCTTCTGTGGTACGAGTGCGATTGAATTGTGAGAGTCAACGAAATACCTAAAAGCAGCAAAAACAGCAATCGATTACTGTTTCTTATAATGAAATTAAAAATTTGCTGCATTTCGTGTCTGGTTATTTTGTTTCAGGTATGCTTTAGGGTTTCAAATTTTATTAAGGTCAAATATTAGAAATTTGACCCTAATAAAAGTATATTGATTGTTATTTTTGAATCTTATTTGATTAAGATACTTTTAAATTTTGCGATGTTTTTAAGCGCCATTCCTGTACCGCGAACAACTGCTCTTAACGGATCTTCAGCAATGTAAACTGGTAAATCTGTTTTTTGAGAAATACGTTTGTCAAGACCTCTTAACATAGATCCTCCACCGGCTAAATAAATACCAGTGTTGTAAATATCGGCAGCTAACTCAGGAGGAGTTTGAGATAATGTTTCCATTACTGCATCCTCAATACGCTGAATAGATTTATCTAATGCTTTTGCAATTTCACGGTAAGAAACATCAACTTGTTTTGGTTTACCTGTAAGTAAGTCTCTACCCTGAACTGACATATCTTCTGGCGGTCCGTCTAAATCTTCGATAGCCGCTCCAATTTGAATTTTAATTTTCTCAGCAGTACTTTCTCCAACAAATAAGTTATGCTGTGTACGCATGTAATAAACAATATCGTTTGTGAAAACGTCCCCTGCAATTTTTACAGATTTGTCGCAAACAATTCCGCCTAATGCGATAACTGCAATTTCTGTTGTACCACCCCCAATATCAACAATCATGTTTCCTTTTGGCTGCATAATATCGATACCAATACCAATTGCGGCTGCCATAGGCTCGTGAATCAAATAAACTTCTTTTCCGTTTACTCTTTCACAAGATTCTTTTACCGCTCTCATCTCCACCTCAGTAATACCAGAAGGAATACAAACTACCATGCGTAATGCAGGAGTAAACATTCTCTTTTTTAATGCAGGAATACTTTTAATGAACATGTTGATCATTTTTTCCGAAGCATCAAAATCGGCAATTACACCATCTTTCAAAGGCCTTATGGTCTTGATGTTTTCATGCGTTTTACCTTGCATCATGTTGGCTTCCTTACCAACAGCAATGATTTTGCCTGATATTCTATCACGTGCAACGATTGACGGACTATCAATAACAACTTTATCATTATGAATGATTAAAGTGTTTGCGGTACCAAGGTCTATCGCAATATCCTCGGTCATGAAATCAAAAAATCCCATAAGTTTTTTAGGGGTTTAAAATGTTATAAAATAATTTATCGAACAAAGTTAAACAAATTAATGTTTAAAATGACGTGTTCCTGTAAATACCATTGCAAGATTATTTTCATTGCAATAATTTATGCTTAATTCATCTTTTATCGAACCTCCCGGCTGAATTACTGCGGTTATTCCTGCTTTTTTAGCTAATTCTACACAATCCGGAAAAGGGAAAAATGCATCACTCGCCATCGAAGCGCCAGTTAAATCAAATCCAAAAGCTTTTGCTTTGTCAACTGCTTGAACTAAAGCATCAACTCTTGAAGTCTGACCTGTACCAGATGAAATTAATGTTCCGTTTTTTGCAAAAACAATGGTATTTGATTTTGTGTTCTTGCAAATTTTTGATGCAAAGATCAAATCTTCGATCTCCTGAGCAGTAGGTTCTGTTATTGTAACGGTTTTTAAATGCTCTTTATTATCTGTAATATTATTTCTGTCCTGAATTAACAAACCATTAAGACAAGTTCTTACTTGACGAGATGGTAATTCAACTTCATTTTGAACTAAAATAATTCTATTTTTCTTTTCTTGTAAAACAGTAATTGCTTCATCATCATAACTTGGAGCAATTACAACTTCGCAGAATAATTTGTTGATTTCCTGTGCTGTAGCTAGGTCAATTTTAGTATTTGAAATCAAAACACCTCCAAAAGCAGATGTAGGATCACAAGCCAAAGCCGCTAAATAAGCTTCACTGATTGTTTTTCTTGAAGCTAAACCACAAGCATTGTTATGTTTTAAAATAGCAAATGTTGGTCCGTCAGTTTTAAATTCAGCAATTAAATTAACTGCAGCATCAACATCTAATAAGTTGTTGTAAGATAACTCTTTTCCGTGAACTTTTTTGAACATAGCATCAAAATCTCCAAAGAAAAATCCTTTTTGATGTGGATTTTCACCATATCTTAAAACTTGTCCGTTATCAATACTTTCTTTGTATATCGTTTCATCTGTATTGAAATAGTTAAAAATAGCACCATCATAGTGAGAAGAAACGTGGAACGCTTTAGTAGCTAACAATCTTCTGTTTTCAAGAGTTGTTGAACCATTTTGTTCCGTAATTAAATCTAAAAGTAGGCTGTATTCGTTAACAGAAGCAACAATTACAGTGTCTTTGAAGTTTTTTGCACCGGCACGGATTAAAGAAATTCCGCCAATATCAATTTTTTCAATAATATCTTGTTCGCTTGCACCAGAAGCAACTGTTTTTTCAAAAGGATACAAATCAACAATTACTAAATCAATCTGAGGAATATCAAATTCTTTCATTTGCTGTACATCACTTTCATTATCCTGACGATTTAAAATTCCGCCAAAAATTTTCGGATGTAAAGTTTTTACTCTTCCGCCAAGAATTTCAGGAAAAGAAGTAATATCTTCAACTGGAACTACCGGAATACCAAGGTTTTTAATGAAATCTTCTGTTCCTCCTGTAGAGTAAAGTGTTACGTTTTGTTCGTGTAATTTTCTAACGATTGGTTCTAATCCATCTTTCGAAAAAACAGATATTAACGCTGATTGTATTTTTTTAGTTGTGCTCATTGTGTAGTTATGATTTTCAGACTGCAAAAGTAGTTTTTTTATATATTATTTTAAAAGAAATTAATGTAACATTCTCTTAAAAAAATCTACTGATGAGTAAGTTAACTTTTATTAGGTTTTTGTTTTTAAATTATTGAATTTTACTTTATTGAAAAATACTATTATATGCTTCTTTACCTAAGATTGTTAAAAGAAAGTCTCAGCTTTGCAATAAACGCTTTACGAAATAATAAACTGCGTACTTTATTATCATTGTTAGGTGTTACAATTGGTATATTTTCAATAATTGCCGTTCTGGCCGCTGTTGATTCATTAGACAAAAAAATCACTAAAGATTTGAGCAGCTTAGATAAAAATACGATTTATTTAATGAAATTCAACTTCGGGCCTTCTGAAATTCCACAATGGAAGAGAGAACAGTTTCCAAATGTAAAATATGATGAATACATAGGCTTGAAAAATTCAATGAATAATACAGACCAAGTAGGTTATCAGCTTTTTGTAAATCATGAAACTTTAAAATACGATTCGAAAACAGTTGCTGATGTCAATATAGTTCCATCTTCATTTGAAATGGTAGATATCGACGGGTTAAGTTTTGATAAAGGAAGATTTTACAATGAATCTGAATCCAATTCAGGAACTGCAGTTATTGTTTTAGGATATGAAATTGCCCAAGGTCTTTTTGGAAATATGGATCCAATAGGAAAAAATATTCGTCTTTACGGACAGCGTTTTATCGTTATTGGTGTAATGGCCAAGCAAGGTGCCGGTTTTTTTGGAGACAGTAATGATACATCAGTTTATTTGCCGGCAAACTTTTTACGCAGAATGTATGGCGACAGCGACGCGATGACTCCGGTTATTGTTTTAAAACCAACAAAAGGTGTCGATATGGATGCTTACAAAGCAGAAGTCGCACAAAAATTAAGAGCAATTCGCGGAATGAAAGCAGGAGAAATGGATAATTTCTTTATAAATGTACTTTCTGGATTTACTGATTTCATTGACGGAATTTTAGGTCAAATGAATGTTGTTGGATGGATTATTAGTGGTTTTTCTCTTTTAGTAGGTGGTTTCGGAATTGCCAATATTATGTTCGTTTCGGTTAAGGAAAGAACAAATTTAATTGGTATTCAAAAATCTTTAGGAGCAAAAAATCGTTTTATATTATTTCAGTTTTTATTTGAAGCCATAATTCTTTCTGTTATTGGCGGAATTATTGGTTTACTGATGGTTTGGGGAATTGCTGTTATTTTGACAAAAGCCCTGGATTTTGATTTTGTTTTAAGCATTGGAAATATTCTTTTAGGAACAGGATTAGCTGCGCTTATTGGATTAATTTCGGGAATACTTCCGGCAATTTCTGCTGCAAATTTAGATCCTGTAGAAGCGATTCGAACCGGGATGTAAAATATTGTTTTTTGTTTCTATATGATTTTTGAAGATTAGAATCAGTTGGTTTTTTTGTCAATCAACAATTTAAATCACTAAACGAATGAGCTTTATTTTAAAACATGTTGATACCGTTGAATCAATTTCTAGGAGTGATTTTAAAAAGAACTATTTAGATAAAAGGAAACCCTTAATTATAAAAGGACTAACAAAAGACTGGCCTGCAAGAGACAAATGGTCGACGGATTATTTTAAGCAAATTGCAGGAGATATTGAAGTAAAGCTTGTTGACAATTCTAAAGCAGATCCAGCCAAAATAATTAATGCTTCGATTGCGAGTATGAAATTTGGCGATTATCTCGATTTAATAAAAAGAGAGCCAACACAGCTGCGTATTTTTTTCTTCAATCTTTTCAAACACAGACCCGAATTAGTTAATGATGTAAAAGTACCCAAAGAATTAATGGGTGGTTTTATAGAAAGCATGCCTGCTATGTTTTTTGGAGGCTCAGAAGCTATCACATTTTTACACTATGATATCGATTTACCGCATCTTTTTCATACCCATTTTGGAGGCCGAAAACATATTATACTATTTGATAACAGGTGGAAAAAAAGACTTTATTGTGTTCCAAATACCACCTACGCTTTAGAAGATTATGATGTTGCCAATCCCGATTTTGAAAAATTCCCTGCCCTAAAAGGTGTTGAAGGTTACGAAGTTTTTCTCGAACATGGAGATACTTTATTTATGCCAACCGGAATGTGGCACTGGATGCGTTATATTGATGGTTCTTTTTCGCTGAGTCTTCGCGCTTGGGATTCATCCATAACCAGAAAAATGGCCAGCGTTTGGAGTTTATTTATGCATGGAGCGGTAGATAGTGCAGTAAAAATAGTTTTTAGAGAACGTTATGCTAAATGGCGTGAGAAACTAGCTTTTAAAATTGCGGAAAAGGAATTAAGAAAAGGCAAACCAAAAAACTAATCTAATTTCAGAATTATAATTTTTAGACTAGATAAAACTAAAAAAGCCCACATTGAGAAAAGTTCGGTAGGAACGAAATATCGGTAGCAACGGAATTTATTCCGTTGGAAGATGAAATCCCGCATTTAGAAGTTCCGTAGGAACGATACATGTTTATTTATTATTAGGAAGTTTAATTTTAGTTCGATCCCATTTGATTGAATCAGGATAATAGTAAATATGTTTGTTGGCATTGTTTTTATATTTTAAAACAGTATCTTCTTCTTGAGTAGTTCTTCGGATAATATAAGTGCCGATATTTTTCTTGTTTAAAAACTCAAAAAAGGAAGTGTTTTTTATAGTGTCTTTTTGAGAAGCAATAATTAAAATTGGTCTGTTTTTTTCTTTAGTCAATATGTTTTCAGAAAGAAAATCAGTTAAGTTTTTTTGAGGGATTCTAACAATGTCTTTAGGTTCTAAACCTAAAAAACGTGGAAGAGTATCATTTTCACTACCATAACTGCAAGTGATCATGATGTATTCTTTTTGATAGAAATAAAGATTACCCTTTTTATCAATAATCAATTGATGTTCTCCGTAAAAACCTTTTCTCGGGAATGCAACAAAATCGCTTCTGTTTTTCTTTAAAGAATCGATGTAATTTTGAAGTTTTTTATCTTCATACAAAATGATGTAATCTTTACTTTTTATATCCTTATTTTCTTTTTTCTTTTCACAATTCAAAAAGAGAATACATAAAATAAAACCAATTAGAATTCTTGTCATGCCGATAGGATTTCAAATAAAGATATAAAAAATCCCAAGAAACTCTTCTTGGGATTTTTTATAATATCGAAACGTTTTTAAAAATCTTATTTCTCTTTTAATAATTTCTCCAAATACTCAACTTTTTCTTTTTCTGCCTGAATCATACGCTCATAAAGTTCAATTACTTTATCTAATGGATTAAAGCTACAATAATTCGCATGAAACATTCCATTTGCTCCATTACAGCTGTTATCATAAAAATTATTAAAATAATTGATCATGTTTTCTTCGGTAAAATTTTTTATTGCTTCAACACTTACTCCAAGAGCTTTTGCTACTTCTTCAAGTTTTGTATCTTCTATGGTTTCGCTGTTTTCTATTGCAGATACAGTTTGCTGAGATATTCCTAAAGCCTGCGCAAGAGCTTCCTGTTTCATATCTTTAAGTTCGCGAATACGGCTTATTTTTCGTCCTATATGATTTGGTTTTGTTGCTGTGTTCATAGTTCAAAGATATTTATAATGCTTTAATAAAAATTAGTTTTGGTAAAAAACAAGTCTGTTTCTGTAAGATACATTTTTTAACAGTTCGCTTGGGATAAAACTATTATTGCAAAACAAAAATACAATTTTTCAGACAAGTATTAATTAGTTGAGATTAAAATCGCAAGTCAGGAAAATTCCGTAGGAATTAAATATCGGTAGCAACGGAATTAAACGGTACATTTAGATGTTCCGTAGGAACTGTATATGTTATTTAGGTTTTTTTACAAATTTGACAAATTCGGGAAATTTAATTTTTGTTTTATCCCATTTTATGTGTTCCGAGGGATAATAAGATTCGTTACCTCTTTTATATTTTAAAACAGTATCTTCTTCTTGAGTTGTTCTTCTGATGGCAATAAAATCTCGATCTCTTTTGAAATAATTTAAAGATTTAAATAAATCAAAAAACATCTTCGATTTCAATGTATCAGATTCTGATGCAATAAAAGTTGCATTTCGAAAGTTGTCTTTATAATTCAATTTTATAAATTCATAGAGATTTTTATTTGAAATTTGAATTAAATCTTTGGGTTGTAAATTTATAAAATAAGGAATCGTATCAGCATTTGGTGTTCCGCATATAAATCCTATTCCTTTATTTTGAAAGTAGTATGCTGTAGAATCAGTATTGATAATAAATGTATTTGTTCCGTACACTAGCCAGCCGGGAATAGGAGGGGTTGGAGGAATGGTATCATTGCCAGTAATTTTTCCTTTACTTTCTTTAGAAATTATATACGGAATATTTTTTTCTATATCTTGTTTCTTACTGCAATTTAAAAGAAGAAAACAAATCATAAAACCAACAAAAATTCTAGCCATAAAGAATGAGATTTGAATTAAAGATATAAAAAAATCCCATCAGCCGAAGCGAATGGGATTTTATATGTTTTAGAAGTTTAAAAACTATCTAATATCATTATTCTGAATCAAATCGATATATAAGTTGATCTTATCTTTTAATTCTTTTCTAGGCGTGATAAAGTCTAGGAAACCGTGCTCTAAAAGAAACTCAGCAGTTTGGAAACCTTCTGGTAAATCTTTTCCTGTAGTATCACGAACAACACGAGGACCAGCAAAACCAATCAAAGCGCCCGGCTCAGAGATATTGATGTCTCCTAACATTGCGTAAGATGCAGTTGTTCCACCCGTTGTTGGGTCTGTACAAAGAGAGATATAAGGTAATTTAGCTTCTGCTAATTGAGCTAGTTTTACAGAAGTTTTTGCTAATTGCATTAAAGAATAAGCAGCTTCCATCATACGAGCTCCACCAGATTTAGAAATCATAACAAAAGGCAGTTTGTTTTTGATCGCGTGATCAATACCTCTTGCGATTTTTTCACCTACAACCGCTCCCATAGATCCGCCAATAAAGGCAAAATCCATACAGCAAATTACAAGTTCTCTTCCTTTAGATTTTCCTACTCCCGTACGTACAGCGTCTTTAAGATGAGTTTTTTCCATTACATCTTTCAATCTTTCTGCATATTTTTTTGTGTCCACAAAATGCAGAGGATCTTTTGATGTCATGTTTTTATCTAACTCAACAAATTCGTTGTTGTCGAATAAAATTTCAAAATAGGTTGCGCTTCCAATTCGAACGTGAAAATCATCTTCAGGGCTTACGAATAAGTTTCTTGCTAATTCGTCTGCATCAATAATTTTTCCTGTTGGAGATTTGTACCACAATCCTTTCGGAACGTCCATCTTATCTTCTGTCGCGGTCGTAATCCCTTTTTCCTGTCTTTTAAACCAAGCCATTTTTTAAAATTTAAGATTTAAGATTTTAGACTTTAGATTTTAGATTCCAAAAAAGAAATCTAAAATCTAAAATCAGATATCTAAAATTATAGTGTATTCACATTGTTTAAATCTGCAAAAGCTTGTTCAAGTCTTGCGTTGAATGTCACTTCGCTTTCACGAACCCATCTTCTTGGATCGTAATATTTTTTGTTTGGAGCATCAGCACCTTCTGGGTTACCAATTTGTGATTTTAAATAGTCAAGATTTTTAACCATATAATCACGGATTCCTTCAGTGTATGCAAACTGTAAATCTGTATCGATGTTCATTTTGATAACTCCGTAGCTAATTCCTTCTCTGATTTCTTCAAGTGTAGAACCTGAACCTCCGTGGAAAACGAAATCAACTGGATTGTGTCCTGTGTTGAATTTGTTTTGAACGAAATCCTGAGAATTTTTTAAGATTTTTGGAGTTAATTTTACGTTTCCTGGTTTGTAAACACCGTGAACGTTTCCAAAAGCAGCTGCAATTGTAAATTTAGGGCTTACTTTAGATAATTCTTCGTAAGCATAAGCTACTTCTTCTGGCTGAGTGTATAATTTTGAGCTATCAACATCTGAGTTGTCAACACCATCTTCTTCACCACCTGTAATACCAAGTTCGATTTCTAATGTCATTCCCATTTTGCTCATTCTAGCCAAATATTCTTTACAGATTTCGATGTTCTCTTCGATTGGCTCCTCAGACAAATCGATCATGTGAGAACTAAATAATGGTTTTCCTGTTTCTGCAAAATGTTTTTCAGAAGCATCTAATAAACCATCAATCCAAGGCAATAATTTTTTTGCACAGTGGTCAGTATGTAAAATTACAGTTGCTCCGTAAGCCTCTGCCAAAGTGTGAATATGTTTTGCTCCGGCGATACCACCAGCGATAGCTGCTTTTTCACCTGCGTTAGATAAACCTTTTCCAGCGTTAAATTGTGCTCCTCCGTTTGAAAATTGAATGATAACTGGCGCATTTAGTTTTGCTGCAGTTTCAAGAACTCCATTGATTGTGCTTGACCCAGTTACGTTAACTGCTGGTAAAGCAAAACCTTTTTCTTTTGCATAATTAAAAATCTCCTGAACCTGATCTCCTGTAGCTACTCCTGGTTTAATGTTGTGTGCCATTGTAATTTTTTTTATAGTTGTTTTTAGTTTTTAGGTTGCAAAAATAAGAATTAATTAGCATTAGAAAGGATAATTTATTCCAAAATTTAAAACCGAGTGCCCAAAATTGTATTCTTTAAACCATCTGTCGCCCTCGTCATGCGCCGGATTATAGGTCTTGAAGCCTAAATCTAAACGAATAACAAAAAAGCTTAAATCGTATCGTAAACCAAATCCTGAACCTAAAGCAATTTCATCTAAATCGTTTAAGTTGTTAAATCTTGCCTTGTCGTCAATCACATTATCGAACACATTCCAGATATTTCCGGCGTCTGCAAAGAGTGCTCCTTTAACATCTCCGAAAATTTTAAAACGAAATTCAGCGCTTAAGGCAATTTTCATATTGGCCTCGTTAAAATCGTTTAAAGCATTTGTACTTCCGGGACCAAGAGAGTAGGGCTGCCATGCGCGATTATCATTTGATCCTCCTGAATAATAACTTCGTGAGAACGGAATATAATTTGAATTTCCAAAAGGAACAGCGATTCCAAAAAAGCTTCGAACCGCCAGTACTTTTTCTTTCCCGAAATCCCAGTGTTTGATGTAATCAAATTCGGTTTTTAAGTATTCAGAATATTCTAAATTAAAAATCGAATAATTTCCATTTGCATTTTTTTCCAATTTTGCAATGCTTGAAATGGCAGATAATAAGGTTCCTGCAGATTCTATTTTGGTTTTAAACTGATAAAAAGTATTATCGGCAAGATCTTTTTTTGTTGTTTTCGTAAATGTATAACTTGTGGCAAGAATAAAATCATTTTCGGTCAAACGAACTCTTCTTTCTTCAATACTTTCTACATCTTTATATTGAGGGTCTCCAGGTTTTAATGCAGTTTGACCTGTTAATACCTCATTTGTAAAATTTGTAGTTCCGGTTGGGATCGTTAGATTTTTTTGAGCTTGTTGCTCTGCTTCTTCTCCCCAGTTGGTAGGAACAGTATTATAATCCTTACCAATACCATTTAATTCATCATAAGATGAAGTATAAACATTAAAGTAATTGTTCGGATTTAAATTTCGAACATATTGAGCGTTTAATAACTCCAGTTTAGCAGTATTGTATCTTTTAGGCGACCAGTTGTACGAGATTCCTCCGGTAAAATTTTCCTTATCTAAACCAATGTTTTGCTGTTTCGAAAAACCCGATGTAATCGAAGTGTAAGGAATCATCCTCTTCGGAATAATTTTCTCTGTTCCAAAAGGCAGTAAAATCCTTGGGAAATTAAGCTTTAAGTCAAGTCCGTATTCCGAAACATTGAAAAAATTATTGTTTGGATTAGCCATATCTTTTGAAGAACCAATATTGGCTCGTGCCGAAATTTCTAATGTTTCAGCTCTGTTAAATACATTTCGGATAGTTTGAGAAATACTGGCTCCAATACCAAAATCCTGAATATTAGAGTGTGTCACGTCCAGAGTTGCACCAAAACTGTATTTTTTCCTCGGCGTTAAATACACATTTGCAATTAAAGACTGTGCAGTCGAATCGCGTTTGTCTACTTCATATTGTATAGAAGGATAATTGAAAATTTTAAGATTGTTTAAATATCTGGAAGAAAGCGTTGTTCTTGTGTCAGAATAAGTACTTCCTTTATTAATAAAGATTGCATCTGTTATGGCACGAGGTTTATACTTTAGTTTTTTATAACTGTATAAATTAAAGTTGTTGTACGTTGTGCTGTCGTTAATTTTGCTTTTTGAGTTGGCAGGAGAGTAATCGGTATAAATGTTTACATCGCTGATTTTGTATAGTTTAAAAGGCTCTGTTCTGCTTGAATCTCTTTCCTGAATATTGTTGTTGTTGATTATTAAAGTTACATCTGCTTTGTTTTTTTTGCCAATTGTATCAATATCAAAAGTTACATATGTTGGCTGAAAAAAGTAAGCACCGTGATTTCTGTAATAAGTTGTAATACGGTTTTTTTCTTCCTCAAAATCAGTAGTTTTGTATTGATTTCCCGATTTTAAAAACGAAGGTTCAGTATTTGTTTTGTATAATGAATCGAGTGCAGGAGTAAGGATTTTTGTTCTAATTGTATCCAAAATATAACCTGGTCCTGTGGTAATATTATAATTTACCTGTGCTTTTTTTCGGGCAATACTATCAATAGTATAATCTGTTGAAACATTAAAATAACCGTTGTTGAAATAGTAAAATTTTAAACGCTGCAAAGATTTTTTAGTTCTGGCTGTATCAATAATTACAGGCGGTTCTCCAGTATTTTTTAAAAATTCGTGAATTCCTTTGTATAAAAAAGACTGACCAAGTCTGTCTACTTGTTTGGCCGATAATAGTTTTGCCTGACGTTCGTATAATCCGGGATTATTTTTGAATTTTGCCTGATAAGTCGAATCCGGATTTAAGTTTGCCAGATTGTATAAGTTTAAACGCAGTTTGTATCCTAATAAAGTACCGTTTGGTTTTTGGTACAATTGATTCGACGCATTTTCGTCGTTTGTATTTTTTCCATTTACAACAATATTATTTTTTACGAGAAGGTTTTTTCCATCCGGAACTCTTTTTACAGCATTACAAGCGCAAATAAGTATTGCTATTAGAATAAATGCTGTTATTTTTGTGGAATTATTTTTCAAGTGTTTTTTAATATTTAATTCAAAAGTACATTTATTTTATGGTTAGTAAAAACCAAATAAAGCTTATATCAGGCCTGCATCAAAAAAAACAGCGTTTTGCAAATCAATTGTTTTTTGCCGAAGGAGTAAAGGTAATTCAGGAATTGTTGCAATCCAATTTTGAATTAGAGCATTTATACACCACGTTAAATGATTTTGAAGAAGTTCAAACTGCAAAACGAACTCTTATTAATGAACAAGAACTGAAAAAAATAAGTGCTTTAACAACTCCAAATTCTTGTTTGGCAGTTTTTAAAATGCCTGTAGAAAATCAAATTATAAATTCTGGTTTAATCCTGGCGTTAGACGATATTCGTGATCCCGGAAATTTAGGGACCATAATGCGTCTTTGCGACTGGTTTGGAATCAAACAAATTGTCTGCTCAAAAGAAACAGTCGATATTTATAATCCAAAAGTAGTTCAGGCCACAATGGGATCAATTGCCAGAGTAAACGTAAATTATGTTGATCTAAAAACTTTTATAAGTCAGACAAAACTTCCTGTTTTTGGAACTTTTATGGAGGGCAGCAATATTTATCAATCTGATTTACCACAAAACGGAATCATTATTATGGGTAATGAAGCCAATGGTATTTCGGCAGAAATTGAAAAAATAGTGACCAGCCGACTTACAATTCCAAGATTTGGAGAGCTGCAAAAAACCGAAAGTTTAAATGTAGCTACAGCAACAGCAATTATTTTAAGTGAATTTAAACGAAATAGTTAAGATTTTGTTTTAATGAAATGTGAAATTTATTAAAATAGCTCTCGATTTCATCGAATCTATATTATCTGTATAGGGACTTACCGGATGTTCTGGAGTTACATTATCACGAATTAACTCGTCAGTAATACCAAACATACCTCTAATAGAAGGAGAGAAGATGAAATATTCTGTAAAGAAATCAATTCCAAAACCTAGTTCGTAAGCAGCTGTCCATTGTTTAACCCTGAATTTACCTTCAAAGTTATCATCGACAGAGCTTGAGTTACTTGATAAGTTTAAAGTCGTTGACATTCCGCCTACTAAATAAGGACGAATGTTTCCTGTTCTTAAAGAGGAGAACTTTAATAATAACGGAAAGTGAATGTAAGTACTGTTTACTTCTCGTAAATAATCTTTTTCTAAGTTTCCAACGCCAGGGTAATATAAATCTCTTTTTGTGTAGTATAAACCTGGTTCAAAACGCAAGTTAATATATTCCTGCAGTCTTAAATCGGCAACAACACCCACATTAAAACCAGTTGTTTTTTTTACCTGAATATCTTTTTGAACTACATCTTTGTAATCAAATTTAAAATCAAAACTATTAAAGCCTAAATAATAACCGAAATAGACACGTTGCTTCTGCCAGTTTTCAAGGTTAATAATAGGATCTTTACTAAACATACTTTTAGCAAATTGAGAATATCCTTTTGTCGTTAAGACTAATAAAAATACGATTACAATTTTTTTCATACTATTTTTTAGATGCTGAATAAATGGTTGCTACACCAAAAGTTTGCGGCATTGCTACAACATCTATAAACCCAGTTTTTCTCAAAATATTGTTTAATGCTTCACCATAAGGAAAAGCCGCAGCAGATTCAGATAAATAACCGTAAGCTGAATTGTCTTTTGAAAACAATTTTCCAATAAGTGGAAGTATATTTTTGCTGTAAAATTTATATCCTTGTTTGTAGGGAGTTTTATCCGGAACAGAAGTTTCCAGAATTACAAAAACGCCGTTTGGTTTTAAAACGCGTAAAATTTCGGCAAAACCTTTTTCTAAATGTTCAAAATTACGTACGCCAAAACCTACTGTAATCGCATCAAAATAATTATCCTCAAAAGGAATATTTTCAGAATCGCCTAAAACTAAATCTATAACATTAGAAAGCTTTTTTTCTTCGACTTTCTTTTTTCCAACTTCAAGCATTCCGGCCGAAATGTCAAGACCAATGATTTTTTCTGCATTAGTTTTTGCCATTAAAATAGCCAGATCACCGGTTCCGGTAGCGATATCAAGGATAACTTTTGGTTTAGAATCAGAAACTATTTTCAATACTTTTTTTCTCCATTTAGTATCAATACCAAATGAAATTACGCGGTTCAAATTATCATAGTTCCCAGAGATGTTATCAAACATTTGGGCAACCTGCTCTTTCTTACCTAAAGAAGAGTCTTTATATGGAGTTATTTTCTCAGACATTATTATAATTTACGCAAATATAAACAATCTAGTTTAACTGTAATTGAGTTTTTTAAATTGTCAATTAAATGTTTTAGAGGATGCATTAAATCATTTTTGAGGACTTGCTCAAGCATCACCAAAAGTGGGTATTTTTAAAAAATCACCAAAAGTGGGTATTGTGTCCGGCTGATTTTATGCCCAACTTTGTCAAAGTAAAAATGATGAAATTTTAATGATTGATAGTTTCACATTGACTTAATCAGATGGCCGCTTTTTTTGCACTGGCAGTCATTTGTTCAAGTGGTAGTTTTTAAAGTGTTGTTCTTGGGGGAATACTATTTTAAAAAGTGCGAAGTACGTTCTTAGGATTAAATTTGTTTTTGGAAATTTTAATTTTCTTGCCTTTAATATCTTAGTGGTATTTGTTATTAAAGGCGCTTTTGAGACTTGTTCTCAATTAACATTAAATGTTATTCATTTATTTCAAATGTCTTTTTTCCATTTGAGATTTTTTACAAAAACTATTTCTTGAGCAAGTCAAGACTAAAAGTCAATCATTTTTAAAAAACATCCTCCAAAAGAGGGTGTTTTTTTATTTATTTTCGAATGTAAGTTTCATAAGTATAATCATAAAGATGTTTTTCATCTTTAAAATTTTCTTCAGATTCTACTAACTGCCATTCACTCTTACTGATTTTAGGAAAAAAAGTGTCGGCATCAAAAGTATGGTGTACTTTAGTAATTTCAATTATATCCGTAAATGGTAAAGCCAGATTGTAGATTTCTCCACCGCCAATGACATACGAATCTTCCTCTTCAGGGCACAATGCTATGGCTTTTTCAATGCTGTCTACAACAATACATCCTTCGGGGTTATAATCTGTTTGACGGGTTATAACAATATGTGTACGGTTTGGTAAAGGCTTAGGGAAACTTTCAAAAGTTTTTCTTCCCATAATAATATGATGATTAGTTGTCAATGATTTAAATCTTTTAAAATCATTGGGTAAATGCCAGACTAAATCATTGTTTTTTCCCAGAGCATTATTTTCGGCAACAGCCGCTATCATTATAATCATGTTGTGTTTTAACTAAATTTTATTCTCGGTGTCTTCGTTTATTTTTGATTCTAATTGACTAATTCTCTTTTGCTGTAAAGCAACAAGTCGGTCAATTTGCTCCCTTTCCCATTTTTTATTCATAAAACGATCTGTTATATAGACTTTTATAAAATGTAAAATAAAGATAAAGAGCCAGATAGTAATACCCCAAATACACCAGTTTTGAGTTGTTCCTTCGCCAAAACCAAAAAATTTATTAGCAATAAATAAAAATAAACTTCCCAGCAGGAAAAGAACAAAATGAAAATATAAGATTTTTTTTTGTCTTAATCGCCTTCTGGCATACTCATATTGTTCGTGCGCTTCTTTTTCCATAAGATAAAAATGAGATTATAAAGTTAAAATTTATTTTCAAAAAACTACATATTTTGACCCCAGAATATTTCCTGCAAAATCTGCCGTGAATTAGAAATGTGAAAAATATCGTACATTAAATTACATATCTAATTAAAATAATATACTGTTTTTGTCATAATCATAAATCGATTACAGTGCTATCGAATGTTCAGGTGAATTTATGTAATTTTATTGTAGAAATCTAAAAACTAAATAGTTATGTCTTTGAAGAAACAATTTATTAAAACGAAGCCAGTTGTTAAAGTTACATTTTCAATAGATGCCAAAGATGCTGATTCGGCAGCAGTAGTTGGAGATTTTAATAACTGGAATGTAGAAGAAGGAACGTTAAGCAAGTTGAAAAACGGAACTTTTAAAGCTACTTATGATCTGGTTAAAGACGCGATTTACGAATTTAAATACGTAATCGACGGTATTTATGTGAATGACCCTGAAGCAGATTTTTACAAATGGAATGATTACGCCGGAAGTGAAAATGGTGTTTTAGTGGTATAAAAAAATCCGCTTGAAAATTTTCAGCGGATTTTTTTATAATTATACGGCAACACTTCCTTTTATTGCAGGATGCGGATCATAATCTAAAAGTGTAAAATCATTAAAATCAAAATCAAAAATGTTTTTAATCTCCGGATTTAAAATCATTTTTGGTAATGGTTTTGGTTCACGGCTTAATTGCAATTCTAATTGCTCAAAATGATTGTTGTAAATGTGTGCATCACCAAAAGTGTGAATAAATTCGCCTGGCTCTAAATCGCAAACCTGTGCAATCATCATAGTAAATAATGCATAAGAAGCAATGTTAAAAGGAACTCCTAAAAAGATATCGGCACTACGCTGATATAATTGGCAGGATAATTTCCCTTTTGTTTCTCCTTTTTCTAAATCTGGAGCTGCAACATAAAATTGAAAAAATGCATGACAAGGAGGCAAAGCCGCTTTGTTATTGGCTACATTTTCTTCAAATGATTTTTTAGTATCTGGCAAAACCGAAGGATTCCATGCAGAAACCAGCATTCTGCGGCTGTTTGGATTTGTTTTTAATTCGGTAATTAATTCAGAAATCTGATCAATTTCTTCACTATTCCAGTTTCTCCATTGATGTCCGTAAACAGGTCCTAAATCACCATTAGAATCTGCCCATTCATCCCAGATTTTCACTCCGTTTTCCTGAAGATATTTTATGTTTGTATCGCCTTTTAAAAACCAAAGCAATTCGTAAATAATCGATTTTAAATGTAATTTTTTGGTCGTAACCATTGGGAAACCTTCACTTAAATCAAAACGCATTTGGTAACCAAAAACACTTTTTGTTCCGGTTCCGGTACGATCTCCTTTTTGATTGCCGTTTTCTAAAACGTGCTTTACTAAATCTAAGTATTGTTTCATTGTTTCATTGTTGCTTTATGCTGTAAGCTTTAAGCTTTAAGCTTTTGTCTGCTGCTTACAGTTTGATCTTTAATCTCTTTGCTTAATATTTTAGGCTTATTGCTTAAAGCTTATAGCCTAATGTCTAACGTTTCGAGATTTCGTCTCTGATTTTTGCTGCTTTTTCGTAATCTTCCTGAGAAACAGCCTGATCTAAAAGTTCGTTTAGTTCTTGTAAACTGTGTTTTGCGTAAACGTCTCCAGATTGATTTGTTTCTTCTTCGTGACCAAAAGTTTCAGGATTAGAAAGTACATCGTCAATTTCCTGTGAACCCTGATCAGAATCTGAAGTGTTTGATTTTAGATAAATTCCGGCTTTGTCCAAGATGTTTTTATAAGTAAAAATTGGAGCGTTGAAACGTAAAGCCAAAGCGATTGCATCAGAAGTTCTGGCATCGATAATTTCTTCAATTTTATCTCTTTCGCAGATTAAACTCGAGTAAAAAACACCGTCAACTAATTTGTGAATGATAACTTGTTTAACAACAATGTCAAATCTTTCAGCAAAATTTTTAAATAAATCGTGTGTTAACGGACGTGGTGGTTTTATTTCTTTTTCTAAGGCAATAGCGATCGATTGGGCTTCAAAAGCACCAATAACGATAGGTAATTTTCTTTCACCATCAACTTCATTCAAAATTAAGGCATAAGCGCCATTTTGAGTTTGACTGTATGAAATTCCTTTTATAGATAATTTAACTAGACTCATATATGTTTGTAAAAAAGGCACTTAGCGCCTCATTTTTATGGTTTTTTGATTGAAAAATAAAAGTGCAATTTTAATCAAAAAATATGGAACAAAAAAGCTGCCTATAAACAAAGATACAATATCTTGTTTTTAGGCAGCTATATTTTTTAAGAGAATTTTTAATTAAGAATGTTGTGCTTTAAAAGCTTTTAATTTCTCTGTTAATTTAGGAACAATTTCAAAAGCATCGCCAACAATACCATAATCAGCCACTTTAAAGAAAGGAGCTTCTGGGTCATTATTGATTACTACTTTTACTTTTGAAGAGTTAATACCCGCAATATGCTGAATAGCTCCAGAAATACCTACTGCAATATATAAGTTAGTTGCAACTGGTTTTCCTGTTTGTCCAACGTGTTCGCTGTGAGGTCTCCATCCTAAATCTGAAACTGGTTTAGAACACGCAGTTGCAGCGCCTAAAACAGCAGCAAGATCTTCGATTAATCCCCAGTTTTCAGGACCTTTCAATCCACGTCCGCCAGAAACTACGATATCAGCATCAGCGATAGAAACTTTTCCAGTTACTTTTTCTACAGATTCTACTTTTACTCCAAAATCATTGTCTCCAATTGTTGGATTAAAATCTTCTTCAGATGCAGATCCTGCACTTTCGAAAATTCCGTAAGAGTTTTTAGCTAAACCAAGCACTTTTACATCTGTAGAAATTTCTGTAATGTTGAAAGCTTTGTTTGAAAAAGCGTTTCTTTTTACCTGAAAAGGTGAAGTGCTAATTGGTAATCCAACAACATTTGAAGCAAAACCAGCATTTAAAGCTACTGCAACTAATGATGAAAGGTAAATACTGTCTGTAGTAGAAGAAAGTAAAACTACTTTTGTTCCTTCTTTTTCAGCAGCTTGTTTGATTACATCGGCGTAAGCCTTAGCAGTAAAACCGGCTAATTTATCGTTGTTTACTTTTAAAACTTTATCAACTCCGTATTTAGATAATTCGCTTACGTCGCTGATGTTTACAGTTAAAGCCGTAACAGTTGTACCTAAAGACTCAGCTACTTTTTTTGCGTAAGAAGCTAATTCGAAAGCTACTTTTTTAAATTTTCCTTCTGCAGATTCTGCATATATTAATATTGACATAATAATTTTAGATTTTAGATTTTAGATTTCAGATTTTTGAAAATTGAAATCTAAAAAGATTATTGATTTTAGATTTTGAAGTGAATCAAATGTTGATTTTAGATTTAGTATTGCGATCCGCAATCTAAAATCTAAACTCTACAATCTTAAATCACTTTAGCCTCGTTGTGTAATAAATTAACTAACTCATCTAAATTATCTGCAGAAACTAATTTCACTGCTGATTTTGGAGCTGGTTTTTCAAATTTTACCGCTTTTGTATTTACAGGAGCATCAACTGGCTCAAGAATAGTTAAAGCTTTAGTTCTTGCTGTCATGATTCCTCTCATGTTCGGGATACGTAAATCTTTTTCTTCAACAAGACCTTTTTGACCACCGATAATTAAAGGAAGAGTAGTGCTTACAGTTTCTTTTCCACCGTCGATTTCACGAACCGCTTTTACATTGTTTCCGTCAACAGTTAAAGAAGTACAAGAATTTAAAAAGTTAGAACCTAAAATTCCTGCAATCATTCCAGGAACCATTCCACCATTATAATCAAGAGATTCTTTTCCTGCAATTACAAGATCGTAACCTCCATTTTTAATTACTTCAGCTAATTGTTTTGCAACAAAAAATCCATCAGTTGGGTTTGCATTAATACGAATTGCTTCATTTGCACCAATTGCCAATGCTTTACGCAATGTTGGTTCAGTATCAGGGCCTCCAACGTTTACAACTGTTACATTTGCACCTTGCTGTTCTTGGAACCAGATGGCACGTGTAAGCCCAAACTCATCATTAGGATTAATTACATATTGTACACCATTGGTATCAAATTCTGAATCACCATTGGAGAAGTTAATTTTTGAAGTAGTATCAGGCACATGGCTGATGCAAACTAATATTTTCATAAAGTATATATTTTGAATTTGTAATATGCTTTTACAAATTTAGAATTTAATTTGGAATAATTATACTATGCATGCATAATATTTTTTAAAACTATTACGATTTCGAAGATTATGTGTTTTGAAGTGGTTTTGATCGGAATCTTAAAATGAAAAAGCATTCATTTTGCCTGATTGTTAGGAATTTTGCAATTTTTGAAGATTAAACAATGGTTAAAGTTTGGGTCTGTAAATACTAATTTTTGAATTTCCCCGTTCTTATGAAAGAATTTCGGAGAAACAGGAATTAAACAAATAGATTAAAGTTTGTCAAAAAAATGGATTTGACAAATTAAGTGTGGGTCACACGTCTATTATATCGATTTCGTAAATATCACAATAATATTTAAAAAGTTAAAAGCTAAAGAGAGAAAGAACTTCATGCGATTTTAAATTCAATTTATGCTTTTAAGTTATTTAAAATATTTATTTTTGCTCTTCAGAAAATTCAACATACAATATAAAATATGAGAACAATACAATTTAGAGAGGCCATTTGTGAAGCGATGAGCGAAGAAATGCGTCACGATGAATCCATATATTTAATGGGCGAAGAAGTTGCAGAATACAACGGAGCATACAAAGCTTCAAAAGGAATGCTTGCTGAGTTTGGTGAAAAAAGAGTAATCGATACTCCAATTGCTGAGCTTGGTTTTACAGGAATTGCAGTAGGTTCTGCAATGAATGGTAACAGACCTATTGTAGAATATATGACTTTCAACTTCTGTTTAGTTGGTATTGATCAAATTATAAATAATGCTGCTAAAATGCGTCAAATGACTGGTGGACAATTTAATGTGCCAATCGTTTTCCGCGGACCAACTGCTTCTGCAGGTCAATTAGGAGCAACTCACTCACAAGCTTTAGAAAATTGGTTTGCAAACACTCCGGGTCTTAAAGTTGTTGTGCCTTCAACTCCTTATGATGCAAAAGGACTTTTAAAATCTGCAATTCGTGATAATGATCCTGTAATTTTTATGGAATCTGAACAAATGTATGGTGATAAAGGAGAAGTGCCAGACGGAGAATACACAATTCCATTAGGAGTTGCTGATGTAAAACGTGAAGGAAAAGATGTAACGATCGTTTCTTTTGGAAAAATCATCAAAGAAGCTTTTATCGCTGCTGATGAATTAGCTAAAGAAGGAATTTCTTGTGAGATTATCGACTTAAGAACAGTTCGTCCTATGGATAAAGATGCTATTCTTAAATCTGTTAAAAAAACAAACCGTTTAGTAATTCTTGAAGAAGCCTGGCCATTTGCAAGTATTTCTTCTGAAATCACTTATATCGTTCAGGAGCAAGCATTTGATTTTCTTGATGCGCCAATTCAACGTATTACAACTGCAGATACTCCTGCGCCTTACTCTCCAGTATTATTAAAAGACTGGTTGCCAAATGCAGGTGATGTAGTAAAAGCAGTTAAAAAAGTGTTATACAAATAGTACACATTTAGAATACTCATAAAACTTCATCATTCATGTTAATTGATGAAGTTTTTTTTTGCCCAGACAATGAAAAGAATAATTTTACTCAGCCTATTTTTTGTATTCGCATTTGCGGCTATTGCTACTGCACAAACGAAAGTGAGTGGAATTGTTTTGGACAAGTCTAATCAGCCGATACCTTTTGCAAATGTTGTTTTTAAAGGTTCAAACACCGGAATCGTTTCTAACGAAGATGGTCGTTTTTATCTCGAATCTCCAAATACTTATACCGCTTTATTGGTTAGTTCTGCAGGATTTTCAGATAGGGAAGTTCCTTTAGAAAAAGCAGTCAATTACGATTTTAAAATTGTTTTGAGCGAACCTCAGGCATTAAATGAAGTGGTAATTTATACCGGAAAAACATCAAAAAAGAACAATCCAGCACTTGATATTTTGAGAAAAATATGGGAAAGAAAACGTAAAAACGGACTTTACCAATTCAATCAATATCAAATGCAGAAGTACGAAAAAGTCGAGTTCGATATGAACACGATTGATAGTGCTTTCATGAAAAACAAACTCTTTAAAGGAATGGAGTTTGTGTTTAATCATGTTGATACTTCAGATGTTACCGGAAAAACGTATCTGCCAATTTTTATCAACGAATCTGTTTATGATGTTTACGGAGATAATAAATTAAAAAAGGTAAAAGAAAATATTACGGGAAATAAAATGTCTGGTTTCAACGGAAATCAGCAGATTTTAGCTTTTGTAAAAGACCTTTATTCAGATTATAATATTTACGATAATCACCTTAAATTTTTTGACAAAAGTTTTACAAGTCCGCTTTCAAGAACAGGAATTGATGTTTACAATTATGTATTGAAAGACAGTGCTTTTATTGATAAAAAATGGTGTTTTAATATTGTTTTTTATCCGAGGCGTAAAAACGAATTGACTTTTAAAGGAGACTTTTGGGTAAACGATACCACTTTTGCGATCAAGAAAATTAATATGGGCGTTACTAAAAGTGCCAATATTAACTGGGTAAAAGACATTTATATTGAACAAGAATTTGAAGTAGATAACGATTCTGTTTTTCTATTGACCCGCGATTATATGATGTCTGATTTTGCTTTGAATAAAAAGGAAAAATCAAAAGGAGTTTATGGAAAACGAACGACCTTATTTCGAAACCATAAATTCAATATTCAAAAACCGGAGAAATTCTATAAAGAAGAAGTCAATTTCATTGACAATGCGGTCTACGAACGACCGCCGGAATTTTGGGAAGAAAATCGTTTTGAGAAATTAAACAAAGACGAAGCGGGTATTTATAAAATGCTCGATACTTTGCAAACGGTCAAGCGATTTAAGCAATTGTATAATCTCGTCTCCATTTTGGGAAGTGGTTACGTCGAATTTAAAAACTTCGATTACGGGCCTATTTTCTCTACATTTGGATATAATGAAGTCGAAGGTTTGAGGCTAAGAGTAGGAGGTAGAACTTATTTCGGGCCAAATGATCCTTGGCGTATACAAGCTTATACAGCTTACGGATTTGACGACAGTAAATTCAAATACGGAGTTTCTGGAAAATGGATGGTCGACAAGAAAAAACGTGTTATTATTTCCGGAGGAAACAGGCGTGACATCGAGCAGATTGGAGCCAGTTTAACCACAACAAATGATATTTTAGGCCGAAGTTTTGCTTCTTCTGCGTTGTTTACAACCGGAAGCAACGGAAAATTGACCAACATTAATTTGAGTAACATTTCGGTAGAAATGGAACCGAAAAAGAATTTTGTTGTTCAGGCAGGGTTTTCTTATCGAACATTAGAATCGGCATCAAAAACATTTAGTTTAGATTATTATACAACATTACCAACCGCAGCAGACCCTATGGGAGTTGTAAAAAGTGATGTAAAACAATCAGAAGCCAATATTCAGTTTGAATATATGCCAAACCGTAAAACTATTGGTTACGGAGTAGAAAGAGATTTAGTAGACAGTCCGTTTAGTCATTTCTTTGTTAACTTTAGCTACGGTTTAAAAGGTGTTTTTGACAGTGATTTTGCTTACGAAAAAATACAGGTATTCTACAAACAGCCTATTATTATTGGACCTTTAGGAAGATCTAACATTATTATAGAAACAGGAAAAACATTCGGAACAATTCCGTTAGGATTAATGAGTGTAATTCCGGGGAACCAGACTTACTTTACCATTGAAAATACATTTAGTAACCTGAATTTCTACGAATTCGTTACGGATCAGTATACAACATTACAATGGAATCATGATTTTGGAGGAAGATTATTCGCCAGAGTTCCATTTATGCGAAAGTTAAACTGGAGAGAGTTTATAGGAGTAAGAGCAGTTCATGGAACAATTTCTAAAGCAAATCGTGAAATAAATGCTTCCGGACTTCCTTATAATGCACCAGAAAATGTATACTGGGAATACAATGCAGGAATAGGAAATATCTTCAAAGTTTTCCGTCTTGATTTTTCATGGAGAGGAAATTATCTAGATATGCCTGACGCCCATAAATTTGCTATAAAAGGATCTTTCGGATTTTATTTCTAAACATCATTTAGATTCTTCGCTTTCATAATTATAATTAACAAATAATATTTTATGAGTGAAAACCAAGTGGGTAATAAAATGAGCTGGGCAACTAATCTAAGAGTTGCCGCAACGATTAGTGTAATTCTAGTACATGTAACAGCGGAGATTTTATATCAATATGGTTATGTCTCAAATTTTGTTTGGTGGACAGGGAATGTTTATGATAGTTTTGTGCGCTTTTGTGTGCCTGTATTTGTGATGTTAACAGGAGTATTAATGTTAAGCAGAACATACGAATTAAGCGAATTCCTTAAAAAAAGATTTTCACGAATAGTTTTACCTTTCTTATTTTGGAGTTTTGTGTATGCAATGTTTGCACTAAACGATAATATTTCTGGAGGTCATGAAATGTCTTTTTGGGAAATTATTGAATGGGTATTCCATCTGTTACTAAATGGGAGCTCCTATCATCTTTGGTATATTTATATGATTATTGGAATATATTTATTTGTGCCGATCATGAGTAAATGGATTCAAAATGCTACAGAAAAAGAGATTTTATATTTTATAATTATATGGATATTTACTCTGTTTATTAATCAGCCAGCTTTATGCAGCTTTAGAATTAATGTTGATTTAACCTATTTTTCGGGGTTTATAGGTTATTTGGTTTTAGGATATTATTTGTCAATTAAATCTTTCTCGTTTCCTAAAAGAACAATTATTGGAACTGCCGTATTTTTGGTATTTATTGGAGTAAGTATTACAATATTTGGGACTTATTTTTTATCGCGCGACAGCAATAGTTTTGAAGAGTATTTTTATAATTATAATTCTTTAAATATTTTGATGGTTTCAGTTGGTCTTTTTCTTTTCTTTAAGAATCTGGAGATCACTAATTCTGTAGTAATACAAATCACTAATTTTATCAGTAAATATAGTTATGGAATTTATTTGATCCACGTTTTGATTTTGCGATTTATGTGGGCAGTTAAAATAGATTATGATTTTATAAATCCAGTATTTGCAATTCCCTTAGTAACTTTAATTTGTCTGTTGATCTCTACTGTGATTATATATTCTATTAATAAATTACCTTATGGTAAATATATATCAGGATAAAAAGTTTCCATCATGCAAGAAGCAATAGATTTTCTAACCAATAAAAATCCAGTATTTCGGGAAATAATCGAAAAATACGGGCTTCCGCCAATACCAAAGCGACCACAGGGCTTTGAGACTTTGGTGTTACTAATTCTTGAACAGCAGGTTTCTGTAGATTCGGCGAAAGCCACATTCTTAAAAATAAAATCCTATACAAGCTGCAATCCTGAAACAATGGCGATTTTGACAGATGAAGAATATCGAAGTCTTGGCGTAAGCCGCCAGAAAACAAAATACATCAAGATTTTGTCCGAAGCAATTTTAAACAAAGAACTAGATGTAGAAAGTCTGGCTTCAAAACCGGCAAAACAAGTTCGCGAAGAGCTGATTAAACTAAAAGGAATCGGAAACTGGACAATTGATATCTATTTAATGTTCTGTCTTCAGGAACCGGATTTAATTCCGCTGGGCGATATTGCAGTCATAAATACAATCAAAGAATTGCTTGATATTCACGACAAACAAGAGATGGAAATCCATGCAGAACAATGGAGTCCGTACCGATCATATGCCACATATTTGCTATGGCATTATTACCTAAGTAAGCGAAATAGGAAAATTATATATTAACTGTCTGTTATATAAAAAGAAAAGTATATTAATTAATGTATAAATACAGAGATTAATATACTTTTTTCATTGTAAAAAAGGATTGTTTAGTTACTTTTGCAGTCGAAATTATAGATATAATAAAAAACGAAAATGACCGCAGACAAACTAACAACTTTCGATGTATTAATCGAAATACCAAGAGGAAGCAGAAATAAATATGAGTACGATTTTGAAATCAAAAGAATGCGTTTCGACAGAATGTTATTCTCTTCAATGATGTACCCTGCAGATTACGGATTTATTCCTGAAACTTTAGCACTTGACGGTGACCCTCTTGATGTATTGGTTTTAGTAAACGAACCAACTTTTCCCGGATGTGTTATGGAAGTAAAACCAATTGGTGTTTTCCACATGGCAGATGATAAAGGACCAGACGAAAAAATTATTTGTGTACCAGTTTCAGATCCAATCTGGAATTCATTAAATGACCTTTCAGATATTAATGGACACTTATTAAAAGAAATCGAGCATTTCTTTCAGGTTTACAAAGATCTTGAAAACAAACAAGTAGATGTAGAAGGATGGGGAGACGTAAACGAAGCATTTGCAATTATTGCTGAGTGTACAAAACGTTTTAACGATATTGAAAACAAACCAGAGGGATTATTTAGTATTAAATAATTTATACCCTATTTTATTATAAAAAAAGCAATACTGCCGTCAGGAGTATTGCTTTTTTGTTTAAATTCGTTTCAGTTAGATTGTTGACTATTAACCAAAACCATTAATATATTATGAATGCATTTATGATTTACCTGCCAATTGTCATGGCAGTTTTAGGATTACTTTTCATGGGAATAAAAAGGACTTGGGTTTTAAAACAAGACGCGGGAGACGGTAAAATGAAAGAGATTTCAGATTACATCTACGAAGGGGCCTTAGCCTTCTTAAAAGCCGAATATAAACTATTAACCATCTTTGTTATTATTGCAAGTTTAGCTTTGGCAGGAATTACTTTTATTCCGGGTGTAAAAACACATTTATTGATCGTAATTGCATTTATTTTTGGCGCATTATTTTCAGCTTATGCAGGTAATATAGGTATGAAAATCGCAACCAAAACAAACGTTAGAACAACACAAGCGGCACGTACAAGTTTACCACAGGCACTAAAAGTGTCTTTTGGAGGCGGAACCGTAATGGGACTGGGCGTTGCAGGTCTTGCAGTTTTGGGTTTAACTACTTTTTTCATCATTTTCTTTAATTTATTTTCTGACGGAGTTTGGAAAGATACTGAAACAATGACCGTTGTTTTAGAAACTTTAGCAGGATTTTCTCTTGGTGCAGAATCTATCGCATTATTTGCCAGAGTGGGTGGCGGAATCTACACAAAAGCGGCCGACGTTGGTGCCGATTTAGTAGGTAAAGTAGAAGCCGGAATTCCGGAAGATGATCCAAGAAACCCTGCAACAATTGCAGATAACGTTGGAGACAATGTTGGTGACGTTGCCGGTATGGGTGCCGATTTATTCGGATCTTACGTAGCAACAGTTCTTGCAGCAATGGTACTAGGTAACTATGTTATAAAAGATATGGGCGGAAGTATCAATGACGCTTTTGGCGGAATTGGTCCAATTTTACTTCCAATGGCAATTGCCGGTTTCGGAATTTTATTCTCTATTATCGGAACAACATTAGTAAAAATTTCAGATGACAATGCGAAAGAAGCACAAGTTCAAAAAGCATTAAATATAGGAAACTGGGTTTCTATTGCTTTAACGGCCGTAGCTTGTTTCTTTTTAGTACAATATATGCTTCCTGAAACTATGCAGATGACTTTCTTTGGAGAAGGATCAAAAGACATTTCATCATTGCGTGTTTTTTATGCAACATTAGTCGGTCTAGTTGTTGGTGGAGCTATTTCATCAGTAACAGAATATTATACAGGATTAGGAACAAAACCAGTTTTGGCAATTGTTCAAAAATCATCTACAGGAGCGGGAACAAACGTAATTGCTGGTTTAGCAACGGGAATGATTTCGACTTTCCCAACCGTATTATTGTTTGCCGGTGCGATCTGGATTTCATATGCTTTGGCAGGATTTTACGGAGTGGCGCTAGCAGCTTCAGCCATGATGGCAACAACTGCGATGCAATTAGCAATTGATGCTTTCGGGCCAATTTCTGATAACGCTGGAGGAATTGCTGAAATGAGTGAATTACCAAAAGAAGTTCGTACAAGAACTGACATTTTAGATTCTGTTGGAAACACAACTGCAGCAACCGGAAAAGGTTTTGCAATTGCTTCTGCAGCTTTAACTTCATTAGCTTTATTTGCAGCATACGTAACGTTTACAGGAATTGACGGAATCAATATTTTCAAAGCACCGGTTTTAGCGATGTTATTTGTGGGTGGAATGATTCCGGTGGTTTTCTCTGCTTTAGCGATGAATTCTGTTGGAAAAGCAGCGATGGATATGGTTTATGAAGTACGCCGTCAGTTTAAGGAAATTCCTGGAATTATGGAAGGAACCGGAAAACCGGAATATGGAAAATGTGTTGAAATTTCTACAAAAGCCGCTTTACGCGAAATGATGCTTCCGGGAATTTTAACGATTGGTTTCCCAATTGCAATTGTACTTTTAGGAAAATTAGTTTACTCAGATAACAACCAGTTAATTGCTGAAATGTTAGGAGGATATATGGCCGGAGTTACGGTTTCCGGAGTTCTTTGGGCAGTTTTCCAAAACAATGCCGGAGGTGCCTGGGACAATGCTAAAAAATCTTTTGAAGCCGGAGTTATGATCAACGGTGAAATGACTTATAAAGGTTCTGATGCACACAAAGCTGCCGTGACCGGAGATACAGTTGGAGATCCGTTTAAAGATACATCCGGACCATCAATGAACATCTTAATTAAACTAACTTGTTTGATTGGATTAGTAATTGCGCCAATTTTAGGTGATGGACATTCTGAATCAAACATCGCAGGAAAAGCTTCTTGTTGTGCAAAAACTGAAATGCATGCCGGAGGAGTTTCTAAATGCGGAGATTTATCAGGAATGACAAAAGAAGAATGTATTAAAATGTGCAAAGAAAAAGGCTGTACTGAAGAAGAAACAGCAAAATGTTTAGCACATTTTGATAAAACCGGAAAATATCAAAAAACAGATTGTTTCGATACAAGTAAATATGAGAAAAAATCTGTTCGCGTTGATTTAAGAAATGACAACGGAAAAACTACCGGAACTGTAACCAAAACTGAAAACGGTAAAACAACCACAGAAGTTTACGAAGGAACAGAAGAAGAAGTTGAAGCAAAAATTAGCGCAGCAACTGCAAAATAAAAAATAGCTTTGTCAAAGTTTCATAAAACGAAAATGCCTCTAAATAATTTTAGAGGCATTTTTTTTATTTAATGAATTTTGATCGAGTAAGAAACTTGATCCTTTGGTATAGTCCCTACGGGACAAATGTTAGGTGGTGCGATAATGTTCTACCGATATGTAATCTCTACGAGATATATACTTTTAGGAATAAAATATTTGATAAAGAATCATCTCGTTTGGTATAGTCCCTACGGGACAAATATTAGGTGGTGCGATAATATTCTACCGATATATAATCTCTACGAGATATATCATTAGGAATTAAATATTTGATAAATGGATAAAGAATAGACAATCATATTCCTTATAAGAATTAAATATTTGGTAAAAGAATAAAGAACGAAAAATCATACTCCTTTAGGAGTTAAATATCGGTAGAAAAAATAAAAAGCAGTTGGAATAATGTCCCGTAGGGACTATACATTACGATTCAATCTAAAAAATATTAAATAATAATCCTGGCTTTAAATTTTTGAAAAGTCTCATAAAACAAAAATGCCTCTAAAATTATTTAGAGGCATTTTTTTATTTCGTGCAAATCGGTGAAATTCGTGTTCTAGAACAATCCATTCAATTCAGCATCAATTCTATTAATGATGTTTCCTAAATCTTCAGGATTATCAACAAAATTAATATTATCAACATCAATAATCAATAATTTTCCTTTCGTGTAAGTCTGAATCCATGCTTCATATCTTTCGTTCAAACGGCTTAAATAATCGATCGAAATAGAGTTTTCGTATTCGCGTCCGCGTTTGTGAATTTGTCCAACAAGATTAGGAATAGAACTTCTTAAATAAATCAATAAATCCGGAGCTTTTACCAACGATTCCATTAATTCAAACAAAGACGTGTAATTTTCAAAATCACGGCTTGTCATCAATCCCATTGCATATAAATTGGGAGCAAAAATATGCGCATCTTCATAAATCGTTCTGTCCTGAATGATTTTTTTACCGCTTTCGCGAATTTGCAAAACCTGACGAAAACGACTATTCAGGAAATAGATTTGTAAGTTAAACGACCAGCGTTCCATTTGATGGTAAAAATCGTCTAAGTACGGATTATCAACCACATCTTCATAATGAGGCTCCCATTTAAAATGTTTGGCTAATAATTTAGTTAATGTAGTTTTTCCTGCGCCTATATTTCCTGCTATTGCTATGTGCATTACGGTGTTACGATTTTATAATTTACAATTTCTTTAGTTGTAAAAATAGATAAAATTTGGTCTTTGTAATAGAATTTGTCAAACGTTTTTTCTAAAACTTCAATTTCAGAAATTGTGTTAGTATTTTCTCTCAAATACAGCAAGTTAGCTTTGCTGAAAATGAATTTTTGAGAAGAAATTATTTCCATTTTATCAAAATCAGAAACATTGCCCAAACTTGAAATTTTTCCAAATATATCACATGAAAACCAATTGTTTTTTTTATCAATCCAATAAAAAGTATTAAAGTCGGTTTGGTAATATTTTATGCCTTCGGTTAACGGAATAGAAACCGTTTTGTATTCATTTTTTAAATAATCAAAAAGGCAAATCTGTTGATTCAACGTATTAAAAATCCAAAGCTGATTTTGAGTTGACATTCCAATAGCGCTGACAACGATAGGATTTGTATTTTGTGAAAAATTAATTTCGGTCATTTTATTCAATTGATTATCCAATAAAATAACAATGTTGAAATCTTCATAGAACAAAACAATTTTAAGCGGATTCTGAATATCAACTTTTGTAATATTTCCTGACGAAACATTCTTGTATTCAAAGACTTCGTTTCCTTTTATTTTGCTAAAAACATTGTTTTTTATTTGATAAGAATATCCAAAAGAGTCATAGCCAATAAATTCATCAGCATCAATTTTGAATTTTGAAATTAGAGAAGCATTTACTTTTTGGCTTTGCCCAAAAAAAGTCGAAAACGAACACGCAATAAACAGCAATAATAAAATTTGGCGTATTGTTTTACTCATAATAGTATAATTTCAAAAGCCAAAGTACAAAAACTACGTTAAAGAATATCTTAAAATTAGAGTTTTGGCTGTTTTTTGAATTTAAACCTTTGTAAATTAGAGTAGTCTTACAAAGATTAGATTTTGTCGATACCATTCTGGCGTTGATATATTTAATTTTCAGTATTTTAAAATTAGTAATAAATTTGAATTTAAGTTTTACAAGACTTCACAACCTTATTAAATAAAACCACATGAAAAAACTATCTTATTTACTCTTAATATTTGCTTTTACACAAGTACATGCACAAAAAGATTTTCAGGGAATGGCCGTTTACGAGTCTAAAACCCAGGCTCCTAAATTTGAAGGAATGCGTGCCGGAAATCGGGACATTACGCCAGAAATGCAAAAAAGTATGGAAGAGCGTATGAAACAAATGCTGGAGAAAACTTTCATATTGAATTTTGATAAAACAGCTTCTATCTATAAAGAAGAAGAAAAACTGGAAGCTCCGGGACAACAAGGCGGTTTTCGAGTTATGATGAGCTCGGTGATGGGCGGCGGCGGAACTTTTTACAAAGATGTAAAAGCTAAATCGTATACTGTTGATAAAGAATTTATGGGAAAAGAATTTCTCGTTGTTGATTCTCTGCCAAAATTAAACTGGAAACTGGAACAGGAAACCAAGCAAATTGGCGGTTATAATTGCTTCAAAGCAACGGCTGTAAAAGAAGCCAGTAAAACCGATTTTAGAAACTTCAGACCTAAAAATAATGACAAAAAAGATGAAGCCAAAAAAACATCGGGAGAGACAAAAACTAATTTTGAAGACAATTTTGAAATCCCAAAAGAAATTACAGTTACCGCTTGGTATACACCGGAAATTCCGGTTAATCAGGGACCAGAAAATTATTGGGGATTACCAGGTCTGATTTTAGAAGTAAACGATGGAAAAACAGTTATTTTATGTTCTAAAATTGTTTTGAATGCCAAAGAAAAAGCGGAGATAAAACCATCTAAAAAAGGAAAAGTAGTTTCTCAAAAAGAGTACGATGAAACGGTGATTAAAAAAATGGAAGAATTTAGAGAAATGAACCGCGGACGTACGTCCGGGGCTGCAATGCCAATGGGAAGATAAAATTTGTAAAACTCCAAATTTCAAATCCCAAATTCCAAAATTGCTTCGCCCGTTCGCTTTCGCTCGGGTACAACTTCCAATATTCTGATAATGAATAAGACACTTTTTTTATTTGCCTTACTTTTTACTTCTATATGCTTTTCTCAAAGTGTTCGTTTCGATGGATTTATTCAGGATGAACAAAAAAATCCGTTGGAGATGGCCAATATTATGGCGGTCAACAATGCTACAAAAGCAATGGATTCGTACGGAATTACCAATGATAAAGGTAAATTTCAATTGACTTTAAAACCAAATGCTTCTTACACGGTTAAAGTAAGTTATCTGGGAATGAAATCGAAAGAAATAGCCATTTCTACCAAAACGGAAAATATCGTTCAAAATATTATTATGGACGGCGCGGGAATAGAACTCGAAGGAGTTGAAATCGTTCGTGAAATGCCGGTTTCTATAAAAGGCGACACTATTGTTTACAATGCCGATTCGTTTAAATCTGGAACAGAAAAAAAGCTTGAAGATGTCCTGAAAAAACTTCCGGGCGTTGAGGTAAATGCCGATGGTGAGATTGAGGTTGAAGGAAAAAAAGTAAGTAAATTAATGGTGGAAGGAAAAGACTTTTTTGACGGAGATACCAAACTGGGCGTTAAAAATATTCCTGCAGATGCGATTGATAAAGTTCAGGTTTTACGAAATTACAACGAAGTAAGCGCTTTAAAAGGTCTTGAAAACGATCAGGAAAATGTGGCGATGAATATTAAACTGAAAGAAGGTAAAAAGAACTTTTGGTTTGGAGATATGACGGCCGGAATTGGTGTTGCAGAACTCGACAGCCGTTATATTATAAATCCAAAACTGTTTTATTACAGTCCGAAATACAGTATAAATTTAATTACCAATTTTAATAATATTGGAGAACTGCCTCTTACGGCGCAGGATTATTTTAAGTTTACGGGTGGATTTAAAAACATGATGAAAAAAGGCGGAAGTTCTTTTAATGTTTCATCAAATGATTTAGGAATTTCGGTTTTAAGAAACAATCGGGCAAAAGAAATTGAAACCAAATTTGGTGCAACAAACTTCTCTTATTCTCCAACAAAAGCTTGGAATATAAGTGGTTTCGGAATTCTTTCGACTTCAAAAACCGATTTAGAAACCAAATCACAGACTACGATTTTAGATTCTGGAGATCAGCAGAAAAGAGACGAATTAACGCATCAAAAAAACAATTTAGGATTGTTTAAACTGAGTTCAACTTATAAGCCAAACGATAAATTTCAGTTTGATTATGATATCCTGACCAAATTATCAAAACAGGAAGAAGATACCGATTTACTTCGTGAACAAATTGTAAATAAGATTCCTGACTCAGAAACTATTTTTACAAATAAGAAACAAGATCCAACTTCGGTTAATCAAAATTTGAGTTTGTATTATACACAAAGCGAAAAGAATATTTTTGCTTTTGAAATGCAGCATTTGTATCAGGACGAAAATCCATTTTATAATGCGAATCTGCGAACACTTCCTTTCAATTTGTCAGGATATATTCCGGGTCAGGATCGGAACGATTTAAATCAGGATCGTTTTGTGAAAACCAATAAACTCGATGCAAAACTAGATTACTACTATATGGTTACGCCAAAAAGTAATTTCAATGTTACGTTGGGAAATACCTATTCATATCAAAACTTCAATTCTCATATTTTTCAAATGCTGGATAACGGAGACAGAAATGATTTGAATAATTCAGAAAATAATAATGATGTTGATTATCGTTTTAATGATGCATTTTTAGGTTTCCATTATAAAATTCTAACAGGAAAATTTACTTTGACGCCTGGAGTTAGTCTGCATTCTTACCAAATGACAAACGGACAATTGGGTTCAAATTATTCTCAAAGTTTCACCAAAATATTACCTGATTTCTTTGCTTTATACCAAATCAAAAAATCAGAAACTTTGACGTATAATTTCTCTTTAACAAATGATTTTACCGATATTAATCAATTGGCGGCAGGTTACGTTTTGTCAGATTACAGCAGTTTATTTCGTGGAGATCGTACTTTAGAAAACGCAACTTCGCAAGTTCATACACTTCGTTATTTCAAATACAATATGTTCAATTTCGAGAATATTTTCGCGAATGCAACCTATACAAGAAAAGTGGATGCGATTAAAACAGAAGCCAATTTTGATGGAATTAATCAATCATCGGTTCCCTATAATTCAAACTTAGCCGATGAAACTTTCTCAGGAATGGGAGCTTACGGACGTTCGTTTTTAAAGAATTACAAAGCATCAGTAAATGCAAGTTTGAACTGGTCAAAATTCAATAACATTCAAAATGATGATTTGAGAACCACAGAAAGTTTTGTGCAAAGTTATACAGTTAGAGCTTCAACCAATTATAAAAACCTGCCGAATATCGAATTTGGGTACAATCTTTTGGTGAATAAATACAGCGGTTCTACATTTTATACAGACAAACCTTTCGCAAGATTAGATTATTACTTTTTGGATAGTTTTTCTTTTGTTTCAGAATATGAATTCTACCATTATTATAACGGAGATAAAACGGTCGATAACGAATATGATTTTTTAAGCGCTAGTTTAATTTATCAAAAGAAAAACAGCAAATGGGAGTATAAAGTTTCGGCAACCAATTTGTTAAACACCAGATATCTTAATGATGATAACTTTACGCAGTTCTCTACAAGAGTTTCTCAATATACGGTTCAGCCGCGCTACATTATCTTTTCAATGAAATATAATTTATAATAGATTGACTTAATTTAAAATTTAGGAGTTTATTTTAGTAAGAATAGAATATCTTTACATGAATATTAACAGCCAAATTTTTATATTATGCGCAATTCTATTTGGAGTTTATTGCTATTTACTTCGGGAATTTTTATGTCTTTTTCTCAAACAAAAGGTATCGAAAAAGGGACTTATTTATCTGCCGCCAAAGGTCAGAAAATCAAACTGAATTTATTAGACGATAATAAATACGAATTAGTTTTTTATACGGGAGGTTATGAAATTAAAGGCGACTCGTTAGTTTTTAGTAGAAATCCAACTGCAGAAAACAGATTTGATCTGTCGTTTGTAACTGATAAAAAAGCAAAAAACATCAAGATTAAATTTTTAGATCCATCTTATTATTCTTTTTATATAGGAACTCAAAACGGTACAGAAGAAATTCAATACCAAAGAATTTCGGATATAAAAACGAAACTGGATCCTGAATGGACAAAAACAGATTTAGAATTTGAAATCGAAAAATCAGATTTTTTATACTTAGTTTATGAAGAATATGACGGAAATAGTCATTTAGAAAAATATGCTGTACCAAAAGATGCTGCTGAAATAACGATTAATTACGAACTAGAAGTTTTAGGCGATTTAAAACTTGCCGGATTTTATGACAAGAAAACAAATGAATTAAAAATCTCTGAAAAAGGAGGAAAAAATCCATTGGTATTTCTAAATGAAAAAGAGCCACAGCCTGTAAAAAAATCAAAAGTTACGCCTCTTGAAAATCAAACGGTTTCAAAATGGACTTATCCGGGTAAAGTTGATTATTTAAATGAAGATTTTGGAACCGGAGTTGCTGTTGATACGGCTGCTGCAGCTGTGGTTGATTATGCAGTTGATCCTAATGTTGTAAAATTTGATTTCAAACTAAAAATCGAAAACAACCTTAAAAAGGCAATTGAATCTACTAAAGGAGCAAGTACCAATAAGTATTTAGTTGTTTTAGCCAATGACAAAAATAAATTGGCAAAACAAAGTTTCGATGCTTTTGTAAAAGATCAGGAAACGCAAACCGGATATAATATGTACGAAGCATATAATCCGCAATATGATGTTTTTAATTATTATCTGGCTGGAGCCGATGATAAAAAGTGGCTGAAAAACAATAAAATTACAAACGATCCGAGCGTAGTTGTTTTAAACGGAAATGGAGATGTATTAGCCGTTGCAAAATCTGATTTATCAGACAAATCATATCACTTTAATTATTATGGAGATCTTTACAGAAAACTTTTGCGTGCAGATGTTTTTGTAACGATTGATAAAATCTTTAAAAACAAAAAGGCAGCCGACGCAGATTTGATCAGAGCTTTTAATAGAGCTTCGGTTTTAGAATCTTCGTATGATTATGATTCAGATTATGTTGTCACAGAAGATAACCCAACTGAATTTGCGATAACAAAAACAGCTGTAGATAAAAAAGAGATTGCTCAAACCTGGAAAAAACTGATTGAAGCACATCAAAAAGATGCAAAACCAAACTTGTATTTAGTTGAAACAATTGTAAAAGAAATCAAAAACCAAGGGTTTACAAAACAGCTTTTTAATGAAGACAGAATCTTAAACGATACAGATTATTTAGCGATAGATTATCTTTTAAAACATTCTGACGCAATTGAAGCTGAACGTACAGCATTCAATAGTAAAGAAGGAGAAATACATACTTTAGGAAATGTAGTTTCTGAAATTTCTTCTGCATTACAGCAAAACACTTATATTTCTCAGGAAGGAACTTCGGGAGAAGTAAATAAAGAAAAGAATATTTCTATTTATAAAAAGATCATTGCTTTAGGAAAAGGAAATTTTGAATCGTACCGAAATTATTTTGATTATTTAAGCCAAATTGAAGATAAAGACGGTTCAAATACGAATTTCCTAAAAGATTTTAGCAGTTATTTTGACTCCAACTTGGCTTCAGAAAAAGGAAGCCCAATTGAAAAATTAGATGTCATATATACTTCGTTAGATCCAACTTCAAGTTATTCTTATGACGGATGGAATGCTTTTAAAGATTATCATTCAAACCTTTGTAATTCTACGGCATGGACTGTGGTTTTAAAACCTCAGAATGCTTCATTTATAAAAAGTGCTATTGTTTGGTCAGAATACAGTTTAGTTGTAACAAAAAACAATCCGTATTATTTAGATACTTTGGCGCAATTATATTATAAAGACGGTCAAAAAGAAAAAGCAATTGCAACACAGACTTTGGCAGTAAAATATTTAACTCCGGAAGTTGAAGAAGTAACCGCAAGCGATATAAAAGAAACGCTTTCAAAAATGCAAAACGGAACGTATTAAAGTTCAAAACTTATAAAAAGAAAACCCGACAAGATTTTAAATTTTGTCGGGTTCTTTTTTATTTTTTAATACCTACCATCACTTTGATCTGGTAATTTTCTGGAGTTTTTTTCTTGTTTTCAATATCTCCATTTGCACTCAAATAAGTTAGTAAAATAGTGTATTTTGAATTCTCAATTCGCTGCTCAATTTTTTTGTCTGAGTTATTGTTATTAAAGCCAGAAGATGAATTGATGAAATCGTTTATTTTTAGCGGAATAATATCTTGATTGATTATTAAATCCTGACCATAATCTGTAGCTTTAGATTTGATAGAATAAATATTCTTGCCAATAGTTAAACAGCTTTTGCACTCGTATGGACTGTTTTTGTATAAAACGATTATGAAATCATATCCGTGGATATCTACTATTTCATCAGTATCTTCATAGAAATAATAATTAAAAATATCGTCAGCATCATCTTTTCGATCATATCTGGATCTGTACTCATGACCTAAACTTTCCATAATCTTATATGAGCCGGGATCTTTGTCTTTTTTATATAACGTATCTAATTTCGTATTTGCATACGGAAGCATATCTTCAAGAGTATAATTTTTATCTAAAAAATCAACAATGCTGCTTAATTCCTGTTCTTGTTCAAAAGTCAATTTTTTGTTTTCAGCTTTTTGCAGATAACTTTCAAACCGTGATAATTGACTGTATTTTGAAACAGAATTAGCACTTTGCGGACCCACAATAGAAAGCAATCCTGCCAGACACATACTTATAGGAATGAATTTTATTTTTGGATATTTTGAGATTAGAAAATAACCTACAACAATAGTAAGCCAAATTGATAATAAGAAAACATAATAACGTTCGTGTGTAAATCCGTAAAGATTGATTCGGTATAAAATAGCCCAAAACAATAATGCCAATAACGGAATTAATAAAAAATAAAACCAGCGATTAAAAGTTCGCATCCATAAATTCCCATTTTCATTTGCAATAGGATGAACCAGTAAAAAAGAAAGAATTCCAACAATTGCAAATGCTAAAACAAGATAAGAAACCCAGCCGACAGGTAATGAAAGTGTGATAAGGATTTTGGCTTCATAACAAATCAAAATCACCAAATAAATGCTTATTAAAGGTAATAAAACAAACTGAGTGAAATTTTTAAGTCCTTTAGGATAGTTTAAACGAAGCGGATATTCTTTACTATTGGTTTCAGGAACACCGCTTAAAAAGAAAACAGTATTAAAAATTCCGGCAATAGTAAAAAATAGATATCCGTAGATTTTACTATCAAACTTCACTTTAAATAATTTATCTACGGCTAAAATTGCTAAAGCTAAACCAGTATAAAGAACTATACTATATAAGCCAGCCGTAAGAATTCGTAAAAAAAGCTGTTTGTTAAACTCCCAAAACTCTTCCTGATTATAAGTTCTTGGTAAAAAACCTGCAAAAGAAACCAATAAATGTAAAGCTAGGCTGAATACAAAAAACTGCTGCGCTTCAACCTCTGAGATTCTTTCTCCAAAATTAAATACAAAAGCGACTAATGGTACACTAAACAATAAACTAACTACAAACCGGATTATACCGTTTTTGTGTTTTGCAGCAAAAAACAAACTTGCAGAAACAAACCATACCAGACATAATGAGCAGCTCATAATGGCTTTGATGTAGAATTCATCATCATATACACGATCTTGCCTAATAAATAAAATAGCGAAAACAGTACCTAAAATTGCGGTTATAGTTTCTAAAGGAAATCTCAGAACAGTTTTTAATGTGGCATTCAGAACATTTTGTAACGATGGAAGTTTACTCATTTTTTGGTCAGTTAATTTGTACTAAGAAAAGCAAATGCCATCAAATAACCAAATAAAAACCCCGAACTCTAAACGAATAGAATTCGGGGTAATATATATAAGTAAGATTAAAAAATATTAATCGTGTTTAGCTATGAATTATAGTCCAAAAGCAGCTTTTACTTGGTCAACAAAATCAAGTTTCTCCCATGTAAACAATTCAACAGTAACCGTTTTTTCGTTTCCGCCTGGAGCAGAGAAAGTTTTAGTAACCGTTTCTGGTTTACGTCCCATGTGTCCGTAAGCAGCAGTTTCACTATAAATTGGATTTCTTAATTTCAAACGCTGTTCGATAAAGTAAGGACGCATATCAAAAATAGCTTCTACTTTTTTAGCGATTTCACCGTTAGTTAAGTTTACTTTAGAAGTTCCGTAAGTTTCAATGAAAATTCCCATTGGTTCAGCAACTCCAATAGCGTAAGAAACCTGAACTAAGATTTCGTCAGCAACACCTGCAGCAACTAAGTTTTTAGCGATATGACGAGTTGCATAAGCAGCACTTCTGTCTACTTTACTTGGATCTTTTCCAGAGAATGCACCACCACCGTGAGCACCTTTTCCACCGTAAGTATCAACAATGATTTTTCTTCCTGTTAAACCAGTATCTCCGTGAGGTCCTCCAATAACGAATTTTCCTGTTGGGTTAATATGGTAGTTGATTTTATCGTTGAATAAATGCGCGTGAGTTGGGTTTTTAGCGATAATTCTAGGAATAAGAATTTCGATAATATCTTTTTTGATTTTAGCAAGCATTACAGCTTCTTCATCAAAATCATCATGCTGCGTTGAAATAACAATCGCATCAATACGAGTTGGTTTGTTATCGTCGCTGTATTCTAAAGTTACCTGAGATTTAGCATCTGGACGTAAATACGTGATTTCTTTATTTTCACGTCTTAAAATCGCTAACTCTTGTAATAATTTATGAGATAAATCAAGAGCTAGAGGCATATAGTTTTCAGTTTCATTTGTAGCGTACCCAAACATCATTCCCTGATCACCTGCACCTTGCTCTTCTGGCTTAGCTCTGTCAACACCTTGGTTAATGTCTGCAGACTGCTCGTGAATTGCTGAAAGAATTCCACAAGAATTTGCTTCAAACATATATTCACTTTTAGTATATCCAATTTTACGGATTACCTCACGTGCAATTTGTTGTACATCAAGATAAGTATTCGATTTTACTTCACCTGCTAAAATAACCTGACCTGTAGTAACTAATGTTTCGCAAGCTACTTTTGAGTCAGCATCAAATGCCAGAAAGTTATCAATTAAAGCATCCGAAATTTGATCTGCAACTTTGTCTGGATGCCCTTCACTAACAGATTCTGACGTAAATAAATAAGCCATAATAATTTATTAAATTAACATTAAGCGAGGAAAAGTAATTGCTGAAAGTGCTAAAGGAGAATTCCTGCTTTAGCATTTTTTACTACCAAAATCTTAGTTTCGGCATCCATAACGAATCATTTCATTATGAAGAGGTTGCAATCAGTTCAAATTTTTCCTCTGTATTCGCGTGCAAAGGTATAAAACCATTTTGATTTGCAAATTAAAGTTCAACTTTTTTTATTTTTTATAGCAGAAATTTAACAGTAATATACTAATTTGATAGGGTAATAGAAAATATTTTTGTTTTTGTTTGGTCAGTTAAAAAATAGTTTGCACATTTGCCTCGTTAAAATAACAGAACAAAATGAAATTTACAATTTGCAATATGATGTCTTGTAAGATGCCGGAATCCTCCGCAGAGACTCTATTGTAGTTTATTTTCAACAACATATATAGAACCTCTGCCAGCCGCAGAGGTTTTTTTTTGTTCGAAAATTAAACTTGTAAGAATTTTTTTTAAGCCAAAAACAAATTAATCAGCAAAAAGAAATGAAAAAAAATGTACTAATCGTTTTAGGTCTTTTGACATTTTCAGGCCTGTATGCTCAGGATAATAAAACTGAGCAGGATACTTTAAAGAATAACGAACTGTCAGAAGTTACCGTAATTGGAACTCGTAATAAAAATAGAGTAAAAACAGATGTGCCGGTTCCGGTTGATGTTTTTAATATTTCTGAAATAACAAAAGGAGCGCCGCAAACCAGCGTAACCCAGATTTTAAATTATGTTGCACCATCCTTTACCAGTAACGCAACATCAACTGCCGATGCAACAGACCACGTTGATCCGGCACAATTAAGAGGTTTAGGCCCAGATCAGGTTTTAATTTTAGTAAACGGAAAACGAAGACACACCAGTGCCTTAGTAAACATAAATGGATCACCGGGAAGAGGATCTGTAGGGACAGATTTAAATGCGATTCCATCTTTTGCCATTGAAAGAATCGAAGTTTTAAGAGATGGAGCCGCGGCACAATACGGTTCTGATGCTATTGCCGGAGTAATCAATATTGTATTGAAAAAGAACGCTAAATATCTTTCGGGAGGCATTCAATACGGAACTAATTTATCATCTGGATCTAACAATTTTAAAGGCGGAGCCGACGGACAAACGGTACAAGTCGATTTAAATTACGGAACATCATTAGGAAAACCGGGAAGTTTTTTAAATGTTACCGGAACAGCCGTAACAAGACAAGCAACAAGCCGCGCAGGAATTAGAAATAACGGAATTTTTAATGCCTATAATGCTGTAGAAAACAGAGCGGCTCAAAATGGAGTTCAGATCAATTCGCTTTTCAGTAATATCAATACGACTCCAAATTCGGCACAAATTATAAGTTCGATACAACAATACGCACCGCAGGTAAGTTATTTTACGCCGGCACAGCAAACTGCAATTTCATCTGCAACAACAATTACGCAATTACAGACCGCACTTAATTTTGATGTTACCAATAATGAGTTAGCCTACAGAGGACAAGAAAGAGCAGACTATAATATGAGTGTTGGTCAGTCAGAACTGGCTTCGGGACAAGCCTATTATAATGCAAAATATCCTTTAACAGAAACAACTTCATTGTATTCATTTGGTGGAGTATCGTATAGAGATGGAAAATCTTATGCTTTTAACAGACTCCCAAATGGTTCAGGAACTTTCACGCAAGTCTATGAAAATGGATTTTTACCGGAAATCGAATCTGGAATTTTAGATGCTTCTGCAGCGCTTGGAGTAAATACTCAATTATTTGGTTTTGATACAGATTTGAGTTCAAACCTGGGGACAAACTCTTTTAAATATGATGTAAACAATACGATTAATGCAACTTTGGGCGTAAATTCTCCTTCAAGTTTTGATGCCGGAAAAGTTTCCTTTTTACAAAGCACAACGAATTTAGATTTCAGCAGAAAATTTGATTTCCTTGCAGGTTTAAACGTTGCATTTGGTGGAGAATTCAGATATGAAAATTACCAAATCAAACAAGGAGAAGAAGCTTCATACGGATTATATGATGTAAACGGAGCTTTAGTTTCGGGAGTTTTACCAACTACTTCACCTTTAATTGTTACAGATTTCTTTGGAAACAAACGTGGAGCGGGAGCGCAGGGATTTTCAGGATTTCAGCCTTCAGATGCTAAAGAAAGAGACAGACGAAGCGGTGCAGCTTATATTGATTTAGAATTAAATGCAACCGAAAACTGGCTTTTAAACGGAGCGGCGCGTTATGAAAACTATTCAGATTTTGGAAGTACGGTTACTTTTAAACTAGCTTCTCTTTTAAAACTAAATGATAATATCAACTGGAGAATTTCTGGACAAACAGGTTTTAGAGCGCCATCCTTACAACAAAAATACTTTGAAGCAAGCTCAACTCAGTTCATTAACGGATCTCCATATCAGGTTGGATATTTTACAAACGATTCTCAGGCGGCAAAAAGTATTGGTGTAGAAAATTTAAAACCAGAGAAATCAAAAAGCATCAGCACAGGATTTACTTTTAAAATTCCGGAAGCTAATATTACAATCGCAACCGATGCTTATTTTACAAGAATCAACGACAGAATTGTCTTGTCAGGACAATATGCAAGACCTACAGATGCGCAGATAAATGCCGCAACATCACAAACACAAAAAGATGCCTTGACATTGTTTCAACAAGCTTTTGATTTGAAAGGTGTAGAAAGAGCTTCGTTCTGGACAAACGGAATCGACTCTGAAACAAAAGGAATTGATGTCGTAATTTCTCAAAAATACGACGTAATTCAGGATTTTGTGATCAGAAATGATTTTGCTTTAAGTTATAACGAAACAAAAAGAGTAGGAGATTTACATATTCCGCAATCTATTGTGAATGCAGGTGGAGATCCTTATATATATTCATTTTTTCCTGAGTCAAGCCGAGTGTATTTAGAAGAAGCAATTCCGAAATTGAAAGCGAACTTAACAACCACTTTTAGCATCAAAAAACTGGATATTTATTTAAGAAACAGTTATTTCGGAAAAGTAACAGATCCTGGAGCAACAGATGTTAATTTAGATGGATTTGCTTCTGTATACGAGCATCCTGAATACAGCGCAAAACTGGTTACCGATTTATCTTTTGGATATCAAATCAACGAACATTTTAGAGCAACTGTTGGTTTTAATAATATAGGAGACGTTTATCCGGACAGAAATAATCCGTCAACTCCGGCTTTCACAAATACAACTCCAACTTTATCTCCGGCGCCAAGTACAGACTTGACAAATGCAAATCAGTTTGCGTATTCAAGAGCCGTATCACAATTTGGATTAAACGGAAGATTTGGATTTGCGCGTTTGAGCTTTAAATTCTAAGCAAAAAGAATAGGCCACAGATTTTACGGATTAAACGGATTAGCACTGATTTTTTTTAATCAATGTAATCTTTGACAAAATTGGATTAATATAAGATAGACCACAGATTTTAAGGATTAAACGAATTAGCACTGATTTTTAAAATCAATGTAATCTTTTTAATCTGTGGCTAACCTTTTCAATCCATGTAAATGGTTTTTATATTACATAGGGTTGGTATTAAAAAAGAAAACCCGTGCCAATTCGTTTAATCTGTAAAATCTGTGGTCAATTTTTAAAAAGAAAGCCAGCATTTTAGGGACTTACAAAAATTTAACGTTAAATATCAAAATTTTATTTGGCAGTTAAATAAATAAATATTACATTTACTCTATCGAATTAGTCGAGTTTAAAAAAGAATTAAATTTTAAATTAAAATGAAAACAATAGCAAGAAATAATATGATGTGTTGTAGTATGATGCAAATGTGCATCCAACCTTGCTGTTGCCAAAAGTAAAAAGATAAAATCTTTGTTATAGTTAAACTATAAGCCCTTTTGGTCGCCATCCGAAAGGGCTTTTTTCATTTCCACACTTAAAATTTTAAAATCATGAAAACACTAAATTCAATCGCCATAGAGTATTTATTGAGAAACGATTCTCAAACAAACAATAATAGATCAGAAGAGATCACAAAAGAAGTTGTCAGAATAAAATCGGAGCAAGATAGAAAAAGCCAAAAATCATTACTGTTTCAAATGTATGATCTTGAAATAGAAGGAGAACTTCCTTTTGCGTAAATCAATTGACAATTTCAATTTCAAAAATCAATTTCAAAGTCAAATACCACTTTATATAGTATTAACAATATTTAAAAAACTAAGAAATCATGAGTACACAAAAATTTGCAACAAACGCATTACATGCAGGACATGATGTAACTAAAAATTCTGGAACAAGAGCAGTGCCAATTTACCAAACATCATCATACGTATTTAATAACGCAGATCATGCAGCTAATTTATTTGGTCTTGCCGAAGCCGGTTTTATCTACACCAGATTAAATAATCCAACAAATGATGTTTTAGAACAACGATTAGCAGCTCTCGAAGGCGGAATTGGAGCTGTAGTTACAGCATCTGGAGCATCGGCAATTTCAACAACTTTTTTGACTTTGCTAAGAACCGGCGATCATATCGTAGCGTCAAATAGTTTATACGGCGGAACGTATAACTTATTAAGTGTAACATTACCGCGATTAGGAATTACAACCACTTTTGTAGATCCTTCAAAGCCTGAAAACTTCACAAAAGCAGCAAAAGAAAATACCAGAGCATTCTTTGTAGAATCACTGGGGAATCCAAAACTGGATGTATTAGATTTAAAAGGAATTTCGGCGGAAGCCAAAGCATTCAAAGTGCCATTTATAGTAGATAATACAGTTGCGACACCTTATTTATTAAACCCAATTAAATATGGTGCCGATATTGTAATTCACTCCTTAACAAAATATATTGCCGGAAACGGAACTTCATTAGGCGGCGCGATCATCGATGCCGGAACTTTTGACTGGTCTAACGGAAAATTCCCTGAATTTACAGAACCTTCTGCAGGATATCACGGATTAGTATATCACGAAGCTTTAGGAAATGCCGCCTTTATTGCAAAAGCAAGAATTGAAGGTTTACGTGATTTTGGAGCAGCTTTAAGTCCATTTAATGCTTTCCAGATTATTCAGGGACTAGAAACCTTACCAATCCGAATTAAAAAACACAGCGAAAATGCTTTGGTTCTGGCCGAATGGTTAGAAAAACAAGATGAGGTGGTTTGGGTAAATTACCCAGGTTTAAAATCAAGCAAATATTATGATTTAGCAAAACAATATCTTCCTGAAGGACAAAGCGGCGTGATCACTTTTGGACTAAAAGGAGGTTTTGATGCTGCTAAAAAAGTGGTAGACGAAACAAAATTGTTCTCACTTCTGGCTAATATTGGTGATACAAAATCGTTGATTATCCACCCGGCGAGTACTACGCATCAGCAATTGTCAGAAGAAGAGCAATTGGCGACAGGAGTTTCAAAAGATTTAGTCCGACTTTCAGTTGGAATAGAAGATGTAGAGGATTTAATTGCCGACTTACAATTGGTTTTTGAAAGCGTAACTCAGTCACAGTACAGTATTAATAAAAATTAGGTTTTTTTGTTTTTTGTTTGAAAAATTGCCTTTAGCAGCGTGAGTTCTGCTAGAGGTGATTTTTTATGAAAAAAGAAATCAAGATAAAAGTTTCACCATATAATAAGGTATATAAGTTCATTGTAGAGACGCACCAATTTATTGGAACGTCTAAAATTATAAACGTTGATAATTAAATGAACTTATATTACTTATATGGTTTACTAATTACAGATATGTTTTAAAAAATTAAAATTATGTCAAAGCTTAAAATAAATATTATCCTTTTCGGAATAGGAAATATAGGAAGTACATTAATCAATCAGATTATAGAAAGTCAGGAGTTTTTTCTGCAAAGTAAAAACGTCGATTTTCACTTTCCAATAATTACCAATTCTACCGTTGCCTTTTTCGAGAAAGAAGGTGTGGGATATGCGTGGGAAACCAATTTTAGAGAATTGGCTGTTCCTTTTAGAGTGCAGGATATTGTCGAATTTGCAAAAGAAAACGAGTTCGAAAATCTAATCGCTGTTGATGCAACCGCAAGTGATGAACTTATTGGTCATTATAATACGTTGATCGAAAACGGATTTAATATTGTTGCTGTCAATAAAAAAGCAAATACACTGCCCATTGATCTTTATAAACAATTGAGAGAAAATCTTAAAAAATATGACAAAGAGTTTTTGTATGAAACCTCAGTCGATACCGGTTTTCCTGTTTTGCAGACTTTAAGGGATTTGTATTTCTCAGGAGAAAAAATCACCAAAATTAGAGGCGTATTTTCAGATAATCTGAGTTATGTCTTTAATCGTTTTTCTGCCGAAGAAAACACATTTTCATCTATTTTAAAAGACGCAAGCCTTCTCGGATTAATGCGCTCTACTTTTAAAGAGGATTTATCCGGAAATGACACCGCAAGAAAACTGTTGATTTTAACCCGTGAAATAGGCAAAGAATTCGAATTTTCAGATATTAAAATCAATCCTCTTATTGGAGAAGAACATTTAGAGAAAAACGGAATCCTTAATAAAGATGCCATTGACCGATCGTTTAAGATTGCCAAAATAACCCAGAAAGACAATCATGTTTTAAGATATATAGGAGAATTTGATGTCGAGAAAAATACATTAGAAGTAAAATTAGTTTCAGAACCTATTACATCGGCCATTGGACAATTAAAAGGTTCCGACTCTATTTTTGAAATTTATACCCAATCTTATGCCAGTACACCCATTGTACTACAAAGTGCGTCGCCATGCAAACAGGCCATTTCAAGAGGTTTAATTACAGATATTTTAAAAGTAGCTGAAAAGATTAAAAATAAGGAAGCAGTCTGGCTATAAGTGGTTGTAATATTAGTAGTTCTTTGACAGATTGAAACTAAAAAGTAAAGTTATTTTTTGTAAGATTATACTTCGTTTGGTTCAAATTGTAATTTTGTAGGATGTTTTTTAACGATAAAAAGCTGTTTTTTAACGTTTTTTAAGAAAAAATAGGGTTTTATAACTTGGAATATTGAAAAAATATTCGCACATTTGTAAGACAAGTAAGAACTGTTAAAAACAGCTGATTAATTGTTAAAATAAATATAGCTTTTGAGATCTTAATCACATCTAAAAAAAGCTTTTTAAAGAAAAGTAAATGCAAGATTTTTTAAAAATAACTGTCAAATCGCAAATGAATAAGTCCCTACAGATGAACATGATGTTTAATGTCGCACGTATTTGTGTACACGTCTGTTGATACTAAAAGTATATATAAGTTCTATAAAAACTTAAACCCTTTTGGTATTAAAATCCAAAAGGGTTTTTTTATTCCGTTTGGCAAGCATAACAAAGAATTAAAGGAAATATAAAGATTAAAAAATAACTAACTTAAACTTAATAATATGAGCGCAATAACTTACTTAAGAAAAAAACTTACAGGGTACAGAAGTGCAAAAGCTGAAAGAAACAATCCGCCGCCTGTAAACGAATTAATCCATCCAAGTTTCGGTGTAACTGAAACAGATAAAAAAGCGGAGAAAAAAGCACCAAATTCATTATTGTTTTTGATGTACTCAAAAGAAAATGAAACCCTTTTCATCTAACTTGAAAAGCAGCCATAAAATAGGTTAAAACCTGCATGACTTTACTGGGCATAATGTTCGGTAATTTTGTGCGTACAAAAGTTTCTGATTGAATTATGTTTAAGAAATTGAGTAATCAGTTTCATTAAAATTTGTTAGTTTAAGAAATTAGTAGTTAATTTGCACCGTTAAGTTCAAAAACGTATTGAAATGTTATAAAGAAAGGAGGAGGGATTAGACCCGATGAATCCTTAGCAACCCTTCGTTAATTCGAAGAAGGTGCTGCATTCTACCACGTCCAAACGTGGAAAGATAACAACAAGAATTTTTCTAGTTTCAACTCTAGACTTTCTTTCTAATATTTCCACATACAAATCAATAATAAATAGATTTGAAATTGGAAAATATACCAAGTCCCATTATAATTCAAGATTTCATCACCGAAAGTGGTGCGCTGTATCCGTCGTTACCGTTAAGTTTTACACTTTCCGGGAAACCGCTGTATACTGCCCCAATTGTTTTGGTAAATCACGCCTTAACCGGAAACGCTCACGTTACCGGAGAAAACGGCTGGTGGAATGATTTAATAGGCGAAGCAAAAACTATCGATACCAATCAATATACAGTTTTGGCATTTAATGTTCCCGGAAACGGAAACGATTCGTTTATAATCGAAAATTATCAGGATTTTACAACCAGAGATATCGCTAAGCTTTTGATCAAAGGATTAAAAGCTTTAAGTATTGAACAGGTATTTGCCATCATCGGCGGTTCTGTTGGCGGTGGAATTGCCTGGGAGATCCTGGCTTTGGAACCCAACATTACTGAACATTTAATCCCAATTGCAACCGACTGGAAATCGACCGACTGGATGATTGCTAATTGTTTTCTGCAAGAACAAATTCTGAACAATTCTTCAAAACCAATTGAAGATGCCAGAATTCACGCCATGTTGTGTTATCGATCTCCGGAATCATTCAAAGAAAAATTCCAACGCACCATCAATCAGGATCTTTTGATTTTTAATATTGAAAGCTGGCTGGCACATCACGGAAAAAAACTACAGCAGCGCTATCAATTAGCATCATACAAATTGATGAATCAGCTGCTTAAAACTATAGATATTACCCGAAATAGTGAGGATTTCGAAACGTTAATATCCAAATCAAACGCTGCGATTCATATCGTGGCTATTAATTCAGATTTGTTTTTTACACCAAAAGAAAATCTGGAAACCTACAATGAATTAAAGAAATTTAAAAACAATGTTTTTTACAGCGAAATTGATTCCGTTCACGGACATGACGCTTTTTTAATCGAGTACAAACAATTAGATCATTTACTTGCCGATATTTTTAAGGCAGAAACAATAGCAAAATAAAATGAAAATATTAAAATTTGGTGGTAAATCATTATCAAACGGAGAAGGGCTTAACAAAGTAGTTTCAATCATTTCTGATAAAGTAAATCAAGGCGAAAAAATTGCCGTGGTTGTTTCTGCACGCGGAAATGCGACAGATGAATTAGAAGATATTTTAAGAATTGCTGCCAAAAACGGAAACTACAAACCGCTTTTAGAAAGCTTTAAAGCATACCAGACTTCAGATTATCCGAAAGTTGATTTATCTGAAGAATTTAATATTTTAGATAAATTATTCGAAGGAGTAAGCTTAATTGGCGATTATAGCAACAAAATCAAAGATCAGATTTTGTCTAAAGGCGAATTGCTTTCGGCTAAATTATTGACTTCAATTTTAGTAGAAAAAGGAATTCCTGCCAATTTCGTTGACACAAGAGAATTATTAAAAACCGATTCTAAATTTGGTGACGCTCAGCCTTTGGAACAACTTTCAAAGAAAAACGTTATCAACTATTTCAAACTTCATAACGGTGAAACAGTAAATATCGTTACAGGTTTCATTGGTTCAAACAACAACAACGACACGACAACTTTAGGAAGAAACGGAAGTAACTATACCGCTTCGTTAATCGCAAATTATCTGGATGCCGAAGAACTTCAAAACTTTACACACGTTGACGGAATTTACACAGCAAACCCGGATTTAGTTGCTGATGCTAAAAAAATCGAATATTTATCGTTTAATGAAGCAAACGAATTAGCGAATTTTGGAGCAACAATTCTGCACGCCAAAACGATAATTCCTTTATTAGAAAAAAATATTCCGCTTCGTATTTTAAACACATTCAATCACGAAAACCACGGAACATTAATCACTTCAAATTCTCAAAAAGAAGGAATTAAAACACTTTCTGTTTTAGAAAACGTTTCTCTTGTAAATCTTGAAGGACGCGGATTACTTGGAAAATCTGGCGTTGATGCCCGTATTTTTAAAGTAATGGGTGATCACAACATCAGTGTAAGTATCATTTCGCAAGGTTCTTCAGAAAGAGGAATCGGATTAGTTGTGGCAAAAGAAAAAGCAACATTGGCAATGGTGGAATTAGAAAAAGAGTTTGAAAACGACTTTTATTCTAAAGATGTAAACCAAATTACGGTTACGGATAATGTTTCGGTAATTTCGATTATTGGACAGGATTTAAGTACGTTCCACAAACCATACACTGCATTAATCAAAAATAAAATAGTTCCAATTTTGTTCAACAACACTGTTACGGGGAAAAACGTGAGTTTGGTTGTGAAGAAAGAAGAACTAAACAAAGCCTTAAATGTTATTCACGGAGAGATTTTTGGAGTTTCTAAAAAAATCAACATCGCGATTTTCGGTCACGGATTGGTGGGAGGAACGTTGATCAATCAAATTTTAGAATCGGCTTCTTCAATTGAAAAACGTAAAGATATTAAGCTGAATGTTTTCGCAATTGCGAATTCTAAAAAGCTTCTTTTAAATAAAAGTGGCGTAACTTCAAGCTGGAAAAATGACATTGAAACTAAAGGCGAACCGTATACAATCAAAGATATTATCGCTTATGCAAATGAGTATCATTTAGAGAACTTAATTGCGATTGATAATACGGCAAGTGCATCATTTGTAGAAAATTATGTTCCGCTTGTAGAAAGCAGTTTCGACTTGATTTCTTCAAATAAAGTGGCCAATACTTTGACGTATGGTTTTTATAAAGAACTGAGAAAAGCTTTGGCAGAAAACCAAAAGAATTATTTGTATGAAACCAATGTTGGCGCAGGTTTACCTTTAATTGATACGATTAAATTATTACATCTTTCTGGTGAAAATATCACAAAAATTAAAGGAGTTTTCTCAGGGACGTTGAGTTATTTATTCAATAATTTCTCTGCAAAAGATGTTCCGTTCAGCGAAATTCTGAAAGAAGCGATTGATAACGGATATACAGAACCAGACCCGCGTGAGGATTTATGCGGAAATGATGTGGGAAGAAAATTATTGATTTTGGCGAGAGAATTAGATTTACAAAATGAGTTTGAAGAAATCTCCATTCAAAACCTGATTCCGGAACATTTACGTGAAGGAAATGTTGCTGATTTCTTGACGAAATTAAAAGAATTCGATCCAATTTACGAGAAAATAAAAGCCGATCAAAAACCAAATCATGTATTAAGATACATTGGTGAATTGTCTGGTGATTTACAAAATGATAAAGGAAATCTAGAAGTAAAATTAGTTTCTGTTCCTTCAGACACTGCTCTTGGTGGTTTAAAAGGTTCTGATTCTTTCTTCGAAATTTACACAGAATCTTACGGAGATCGTCCAATTGTTATTCAGGGAGCTGGTGCAGGCTCTGCGGTAACGGCAAGAGGAGTTTTTGGAGATATTTTGAGATTATCTGATAAAGGGTAATTGATTTTAGAATTTAGATTGCAGATTTTAGAGTTTAGATTTAAGATTTGTTCTAATTGAGTTTAGTTTGTCATTTCGAGGAACGAGAAATCGCACACGAAACTCCACAACAAAATGCCCTCAATCTTTGTCGACAATCTGGTGCGATTTCTCGTTCCTCGAAATGACAAGATTGCGGAAAATTGAATTAAAAAAAAAGAAAAATAACATGAAAGTAACTTTGAACAGAGTAAATGACGCTTTTCATTTTAAACTTAAAAATGAACGCGGACATATAGTTGACGTTGACAGCAGAGCCGAATTCGGCGGAAGCGATTTAGGCGCAAGTCCGATGGAGTTGGTATTAATGGGCGTTGCAGGATGTAGTGCAATAGATATGATTTCGATTTTGAAAAAGCAGCGCCAGGAAATCACTTCTTTTAACGCTGAGGTTGATGGAACACGCGTACAGATTGATGAAGCTAAACCTTTTAAAGAAATCGATGTGGTTTTTTATTTAGAAGGCGATATCAATCCAGAAAAAGCACAGCGTGCCGCACAGCTTTCTTTTGAGAAATACTGCTCAGTTGCTAAAACTGTAGAACCAACAGCAACAATCAATTACAAAGTTGTTTTAAACAACATTCAATTAGAAAATTAGTCAATTTAAGAATTAGATAATTCTTTGGGCTAAGTATTAAATAATGAAAGACTATTTCGCGAAACTCTGTGATCACTTTGTGAAACTCTGCGAAATAAATCTTTTAAACACACAACATAATGAACGAACAAGAATTTGGTTTTGAAACTAAAGCCATACGTACACATTTAGAAAAAACACAATTTCAGGAACATTCAACTCCTTTGTATTTATCATCAAGTTTTATATTTGAAGATGCAGAGGATATGAGAGCTTCTTTTACAGAAGAAAAAGTCCGAAATATTTACTCTCGTTTCAGCAACCCAAATACAACAGAATTTGTAGACAAAGTTTGTGCAATGGAAGGTGCCGAAGCTGGTTATGCTTTTGCAACCGGAATGGCTGCAATATACTCTACTTTTGCTGCATTGTTAGACTCTGGAGATCATATTGTTTCTGCAGGAAGCGTTTTTGGATCAACTCATGCATTGTTCATGACGTATTTTCCAAAATGGAAAATTGAAACTTCTTATTTTGATATCAATAAACCGGAAACTATTGAAAGTTTCATCAAACCAAATACTAAAATTCTATACGCTGAAACACCAACAAATCCTGGTGTAGATGTAATTGATTTAGAATTGTTAGGTCAAATTGCGAAAAAGCATAATTTGATTTTAATAATTGACAACTGTTTTGCAACGCCATATATTCAACAGCCTATTAAATATGGTGCGCATTTGGTAGTTCATTCGGCAACAAAATTAATAGACGGACAAGGTCGTGTTTTAGGAGGAGTTGTAGTTGGAGAAGCGGAGTTAATTCGTAAAATATATTTGTTTTCAAGAAATACTGGGCCGGCAATGTCGCCATTTAATGCATGGGTTTTGTCAAAAAGTTTAGAGACTTTGGCAGTTCGTGTAGACAAGCATTGTGAAAATGCTTTAAAAGTGGCTGAATTTTTAGAAAGTCATCCAAATGTAAATAGTGTGAAATATCCGTTCTTGAAATCACATCCAAAATATGAAATTGCCAAAAAACAAATGCTTTTAGGCGGTAACATTATTGCGATTGAAATTAAAGGCGGTCTTGAAGCAGGTAGAAAATTTTTGGACAAAATTAAATTATGTTCTCTTTCGGCAAATATTGGTGACGTAAAAACGATTGTAACACATCCTGCCTCAACAACACACAGCAAATTATCTGAAGAAGATCAATTAGCTGTTGGAATCACACAAGGTTTGGTTCGTGTTTCTGTAGGTTTAGAAACAGTAGCAGATGTAATTGCTGATTTAAAGCAAGCGCTGGATTAAATAATTTTAGATTTCTGATTTTAGATATTAGATTTTCTAAACCGTATAATGACGATTTTTGACTGTAAATTTATTACTGTTAAAAATCGTCATTCTTTTTTGATGGTTATTTGGGTAAAAAATATATTTTTGTTTTCGTTATAATTTAAATCTATAATAATCAATTTAATAAACGACCAAACCATGAGTAACTCTACTTACATTCTTGATGAAAAATTATTGGCATCCGGCGGAAGCCGATTTGTAAACTATATTTTAGATATAGTTGTAATCCTTGCTTTAATTTTTATTATTTCTTTAATGATTGCTTTTTTAGGAAATTTTTTGGGCTGGAATGATCTTTTGTACTGGCTTGGTAATTTGAGTGATTTTGAAGGACAGTTAGTTTTTATTGTTATTTCTGTTTTTTATTATTCATTGTCAGAAGGTCTTTTTGGAAGATCACTTGGGAAATTTGTTACGGGAACTGTTGTGGTAGATGAAAATGGCGAAAAACCTTCTTTCGGAACGATTTTTAAGAGATCATTATGCCGACTAATTCCTTTTGAAGTTTTTTCTTTTTTAGGAAGCAGAGGCTGGCATGATTCAATTACTGATACTTATGTTGTCAATAAAAAAGATTTGGAGAAAGAAGTAAAACTATTCCACGAATTCAATTTAATAGGGAACACCGAACTAAATTGATAGAATAAGTAGAATATAAATCTCAATCTGTTATTTTTCTCATTTAAAAAGCCTATTTTTGTTGCAGAATAATATGAAGCTTGTAAATTTTAAAAATAATCTAAAATTTACAGTCTGAAATCTAAAATTTAAAGATGCTTTCAAAGAAAACAAAATACGGAATTAAAGCTTTAACCTATTTAGCCAGACGAGAAAATAACGAACCTGTACAAATAGCTGAAATTGCAAAAAGTGAACATATTTCGATAAAATTTCTGGAAAGTATTTTATTATTATTGAGGAATTCAGGATTTCTTGGAGCTAAAAAAGGTAAAGGCGGCGGATATTATTTAATAAAAGATCCAAAAGATATCAGTATGGCCAAAGTATACCGAATTCTTGAAGGGCCAATTGCATTGCTTCCGTGTGCAAGTCATAATTTCTACGAAAAATGTGATGACTGTGATGATGAATCTACCTGCGCAGCACGACGTTTAATGACAGAAGTAAGAGATAATACACTTAAAATATTAGAAAGCAATTCTCTGGCAGATATCGCTTTTTAAGTTTAAACCATATAAGTTATATAAGTTCATTTTAGTAGAGACGCACAGCAGTGCGTCTACATTTAAACGATGATAAATTAAATGAACTTATATAACTTATATGGTTTTAAAAAAAATATTTTAAAAAATCAATTTATATCCTGCCAGGAAAAGCATTACAGCGATAGCATTTCTAAGGAATAAATCCGGTACTTTTCCGCTTAAACTACTTCCTATGTAAATTCCGGGAAGAGATCCCAATAATAATTGTCCTAATAGCGCTAAATCTAAATTCCCCATAGAAGCGTGGCCAATTCCTGCAACTAAAGTCAACGGAACAGCATGGGCAATTTCAGTTCCTACCAAACGAGGAGTTGGCAAAAGCGGATAAAGGAAAAACAAAGTTACAGTTCCTAAAGCGCCGGCTCCAATTGAAGTTAAGGTTACAGTAGCTCCCAGTAAAACTCCAATTCCTACAGTAAGCATATTTTGAGTATGGCTTTCGCTGTGAAATTTATCTCCGGCATGTTTTTGAGAAAACTTTAAAATTCTGTTTTTAAATATAATAGCAATTGAGGTGAACAATAAAGCCCAGCCCAAACTGTATTTAATTACACGATTAATAGTTTCAATATCTGTTTTAATACTATTTAATATCCATAAAGTCACTAAGGCAGCAGGAACACTTCCTAATGTGAGCCAGCCGGTAATTTTCCAGTTTATATTTCCCTTTTTATTGTGTACAAATACACCGCCGGCTTTAGTAAAAGCGGCATAAAGCAAATCTGTTCCCACTGCGGTTGTTGGCGGAATATTAAAAAATAATAAAATTGGAGTCATTAAAGAACCGCCTCCAACGCCGGTCAATCCTACAATAAAACCTACTACTAAACCTGCAATTACAAGACCTATTTGAAAATCCATACAAAAAATTTGTCGCTAAAATAACGACATTTTTATAATTATCCTATGGAAATTGTAGAGATTAAGATATATTTATATAACCAAACATTTAAAAGGAATATATTGTTTAAATATGATGTTATAGCGCATTATTTGTGAAATTAATTCAATTATTTGTTTCAACGTGATCCAGAGTAAGTTAAAGGTTTAAAAAAACGAGAATATTTGTTTTGATTTTTAGAAATAAATAGTATTTTTGCAAAGTAATCTATTAACCCGATAGGGTAATAGGCTTTGAAAACAAATCGAATCATTTTAATATGGAAAGAGAACTGAAAATAAATACCGCCGATTCTTTTAAAGAAAAGCTATGGATTGGAATTCCTGTTGTTTTACTAGTAAGTTTATTAACTGTATTAATATACAATCATTACACTGAATTTTCGTGGAATGGATTTGTAGAAGGATTTAATGAAGAATTTTTAGTGTTTTTTGCCATTGGAGTTTTCGCTCAATTAGTTGACGGAACTTTAGGAATGGGCTACGGAGCAACTTCAACTTCATTTTTATTGGCTTATGGAGTTCCACCGGTTGTAAGCAGTACGGCAGTTCACGTATCTGAAATGTTTACAACAGGAGCGTCGGCACTTTCACATCATAGATTTGGAAACATCAATAAAAAATTGACAAAACATTTATTAATTCCAGGTGTTTTAGGTTCAATTACAGGAGCTTATTTATTGTCTGATGTTATTAATGGGGATGTTATTAAACCATTTATTGCGGTTTACATGATTATTTTAGCAGTTGTTATTATTAGAAAAGCATTGAAAAAAACAATTGTAAAGAAGAAAACGAAAAGATTAGGCGCTTTAGCTGTTTTTGGAGGTTTTATGGATTCGGTTGGCGGCGGAGGCTGGGGACCAATCGTAACTTCAACATTATTAGGAAGAGGAAGAAACCCGAGATACACAATTGGTTCTGTAAATGCAGCTGAGTTTGCGATTTCATTTGCAAGTGGTATTACTTTTATGCTTTTTGGAGGAATCCACGGCTGGCAGGTAATCATCGGATTAATTTTAGGAGGCGTTATTTCAGCACCATTAGCAGCATATTTGGTAAACAAAATCAAAAGAAAACCAATGATGGTTGCGGTTGGGATTCTAATTATATTATTGAGTTTAAAAACATTATCTAAATTATTGTAATTCTTTAGATACGGAGAAAGAGATTATGAGTGCGATTATTGTACAAGAATTATTAGAGGAAACAAAAGATTTTTCGCTGGATCAAACCTTAGTTTTTTTAGCAGAAAAATTTCCGGGGAAAGTAATTTTTTCCACTTCTTTTGGACAGGAAGATCAGGTGATTACAGATTTTATTGCAAAAAGTAATACTGATATTACCGTTTTTACTTTAGACACGGGAAGATTATTTCAGGAAACTTACGACGTTTTTCACAAAACATTAAAAAAGTATAAAAGACCTATTGAAGTTTATTTCCCAGAAGCTGCGGCGGTAGAAAATCTTCTAAAAGAAAAAGGGCCGAATAGCTTTTACGATTCGGTAGAAAACAGAAAAGAATGCTGTTTTATTCGAAAAGTAGTTCCGTTGAGAAAAGCTTTAGCAGGAAATTCAGTTTGGATTACAGGTTTAAGAGCCGAACAATCAGAAAATAGACAAGATTTGCATTTGTTTGAATACGACGGAAACTTCGAAATTATAAAATTCAATCCATTATTAAAATGGACTTTAGAAGAAGTTGAAACGTATCTGCAAGAAAACAATGTTCCTCAAAATGCTTTACACAAACAAGGTTTCGTAAGTATTGGCTGCGCGCCGTGTACAAGAGCAATTTTCCCAGGCGAAGATATCAGAGCCGGAAGATGGTGGTGGGAATCAAGCCATAAAGAGTGTGGTTTGCATAGCGCTAAGAAAGAGTAAGTCTAGATTTTTAGAGGCAAGAAGCAAGAGACAAGAAAATAGAGAATAGAATAAAGAATATAGATTTAAAGTTCCGAAGGAACGATCCATATTGTAGCGCCGGATTTTAATCCGGGGAAGAATAGAAAACAGAATAAATAGTGTAAAGTTTTAGAGTAACTTAAAACCTGAAACTTGAAACTAAAAAATATCAAACAAAAAACAATGAGTTCAGTATTAAAAACAAACGCTTTAGAGAGTGAAGCGATATACATTTTCAGAGAAGTAATTTCACAGTTTGACAAACCGGTTTTACTTTTCTCAGGAGGAAAAGATTCTATTACATTAGTGCGTTTGGCGCAAAAAGCATTTTTCCCTGCTAAGATTCCGTTTCCTCTGTTGCACGTTGATACGGGACACAATTTCCCTGAAACAATCGCTTTCAGAGATAAATTGGTAGAAGAATTAGGTTTGGAATTAATCGTTCGTAATGTTCAGGATGCTATTGATGAAGGAAAAGTGGTTGAAGAAACTGGTAAATATTCAAGCCGTAACAGCTTGCAGACAACAACACTTTTAGATGCAATTGAAGAATTTAAGTTTGATGCTTGTATTGGCGGTGCACGTCGTGATGAAGAAAAAGCAAGAGCTAAAGAACGTATTTTCTCAGTTCGTGATGATTTCGGACAATGGGACGAAAAAAATCAAAGACCTGAGTTGTTTGATATTTTGAATGGAAAAATTGAAAATGGACAAAACGTTCGTGTTTTCCCAATTTCAAACTGGACAGAATTAGATGTTTGGAGTTATATCGAAAAGGAACACATCGAGATTCCATCAATCTATTTTTCACATAAAAGAAAAGTTTTTTTGAGAGACGGTTTAATCTGGTCGCATTCTCCTTTTGTGTATCAGGAAGAAGACGAACAAATCGAAGAACGAATTGTTCGTTTCAGAACCGTTGGAGATATGAGTTGTACAGCAGCAGTTGAATCTTACGCAGCAACAATCGAAGAAGTTGTTGGCGAAATCAGAGAATCAACTATTTCTGAAAGAGGAGCCAGAATCGATGACAAACGTTCTGAAGCTGCAATGGAAAAGAGAAAACAACAAGGATACTTTTAATAATTGTTAATTATGAATTGTTAATTGTAAATGCAATTCAGAACGAAATTTTAAAAGTAAAAATCAAGAAAACAAAAAATATACAGACTTATAAGTTTCGAGAGAACATGAAACCTGAAACTTTAAACCTGAAAACAATATACAAGAATGGAAGTTTTAAAAATAGCAACAGCAGGAAGTGTAGATGACGGAAAAAGTACTTTGATCGGGAGATTATTGTACGATACAAAATCATTGACAACTGATAAAATAGAAGCAATCGAAAAAAGCAGTAAACAAAAAGGATACGATTACCTTGATTTTTCTTTGGCAACTGACGGTTTAGTAGCAGAAAGAGAACAGGGAATCACGATTGATGTTGCGCATATTTATTTTTCGACTGCAAAGAAAAGTTACATTATCGCCGATACTCCGGGTCACGTAGAATATACAAGAAACATGGTTACAGGAGCTTCAACTTCTCAGGTTTCAATTATTTTAATCGATGCCAGAAAAGGTGTTATTGAACAGACATATCGTCACTTTTTTATCAATAATTTATTGAGAGTAAAAGAAGTAATTGTTGCGATTAACAAAATGGATTTAGTTGATTATTCAGAAGAAGTTTTCAATAAAATTAAAGCCGATTTTCAGGCATTAAATGCAAAAAGTACTTTCAAGGAACAAAATGTAAGTTATATTCCGTTAAGTGCAATCAACGGCGGAAACGTGGTTGATAAATCTGAGAATATGCCTTGGTACGACGGACAAACTGTATTGGAACATTTAGAAGGATTACATGCTCATGATGTTTTTGAAACAGGAAAAGCACGTTTCCCGGTTCAGACTGTGATTCGTCCTAAAACTGAAGAATACCACGACTTTAGAGGTTACGCAGGAAAATTATACGGAAACTCAATCAAAGTTGGAGATGCCGTAACAGTTCTTCCTTCTTTAACAGAATCAAAAGTATCTAAAATTCACTTTTTCGATAAACAATTTGACGAAGCCGTTGCAGGTTCTTCAATCACAATCGAATTAGAAAATGATATCAATGTGACGAGAGGTGATATGATTGTAAAATCATCAGAACTTCCAAAAATTGAAAAAGAAATCACAACAACAGTTTGCTGGATGGACAGCAAAAAACTGGTTGCAGGAACAAAATACATTGTACAGCACAATACAAATTCGGTTTTAGCAAAAGTAGAAAGTATTAAAAATACAATTGCTACAGATTACTCAGGAACGACAGAAGCTTCACAACTAGCTATCAACGAAATTGGAGAAGTAACGATCAAATTAAGCAAACCGTTATATTTTGATTCATACAATGAAAACAAATCGAACGGAGCTTTCATCTTAATTGATACAGCAACAAACACAACAGCAGGAGTAGGATTCATTCGCTAGTTGATAGTTGATGGTTTTTGGTTGATAGATATTCTGCCAGCAAACCAACAACCAACAACTGACAACCAACAACTAAAGAGAAATGGAAAGTTTTAGAACAGAAATAGAAAATCCGGTAGTTCAAAGAGAGATTATCGAATTAGAAAAAAAGATTCATTTATTCCGTGGAGGAAAAATTGATGATGAGCGTTTTCGTAGTCTTCGTTTAGCGCGTGGAATTTACGGTCAGCGTCAGGAAGGCGTTCAGATGATTCGTATCAAATTGCCGTATGGAAAAGTTACCAGCGAGCAATTAGTGCGTATCACACAAGTTTCTGATGAATATTCTACAGGACGTTTGCACATTACGACACGTCAGGATATCCAGATTCACTATGTGAGTTTAGACAGAACACCAGAACTTTGGGCAGATTTAGCTAAAGACGATATTACGCTTCGTGAAGCTTGTGGAAACACGGTTAGAAATATTACAGGAAGCGAATTGGCTGGAGTTGACGTAAACGAACCATTTGATGTTTCGCCTTATGCACACGGACTTTTTCAATATCTGTTAAGAAACCCAATTTGTCAGGAAATGGGACGTAAATTCAAAATTTCGTTCTCTTCTTCAGACGAAGATACGGCGCTGAGCTATTTACACGATTTAGGATTTATTCCTAAAATTAAAGACGGACAAAAAGGTTTCAAAATCATGTTTGGAGGAGGTTTAGGATCTCAGCCAGCGCATGCTGAATTACTTTCAGAATTTGTTCCGGTAAACGAAATCATTCCAACAGCAGAAGGAATCATTCGTATTTTCGACAGATACGGAGAACGTGCAAAAAGAATGAAAGCGCGTATGAAATTCTTAATCAAAGAAATGGGGAAAGATGTTTTCCTTGATTTGGTTGAAAAAGAGAAAAAAGCCATCGCTTTTGAAACATACAAAATAGATACAACAGCTTTTGACGGTCCAATTCCAGAACCATTATTAGAAGTTCCACAAGTTACAATCGAAGATACAAAAGCGTATGAAGCGTGGAAAAATTCGAATGTAATCAAGCAGAAACAAGACGGTTATTATGCTATTGGAATCAAAGTTTTATTAGGAGATTTTTATACTGATAAAGCGAGATTATTAGCTGCTTTGATTAAGAATTACGGAGCAAATGAATTACGTTTTTCATTGCGTCAAAATATTGTAATACGTCACATAAAAGAAGAGAATTTGCCTTTCTTTTATCAAGAATTAGCCAAATTAGATTTTGTTCAATTAGGATATAATTCAGTTGGAGATATTACGGCATGTCCGGGTACTGATACTTGCAACTTGGGGATTGCAAGTAGTACCGGTATTGCAGAAGAATTAGAAAGAGTTTTAACGGCAGAATATCCTCAGTATTTAAACAACCGCGAAATCGAAATTAAAATTTCAGGTTGTATGAATGCTTGCGGACAACACAATATGTCTGCAATTGGATTCCAAGGAATGTCTATCAACTCAGGAAAACTAGTAGCTCCGGCTTTACAGGTTTTATTGGGTGGAGGAAGATTAGGAAACGGAGCAGGACGTTTTGCCGATAAAGTAATCAAAGTGCCTAGCCGTAGAGGTCCTGATGCATTGCGTACCATCTTAAATGATTTTGATGCTAACGGAAGCGGACAAAAATTCCTTGATTATTATGATACAAAAGGAGAAAAGTATTTCTACGAAATCTTAAAACCGTATGCTGATGTAACCAATTTAACAGAAGCTGATTTTGTGGATTGGGGTAACGCAGACAATTACGTAAAAGCAGTTGGAGTTGGAGAATGTGCTGGAGTTGTGATCGATTTAGTTGCGACATTATTATTTGAAGCGAAAGAAAAATTGATCCTGGCTCAGGAATCTTTCGACAACCAAAAATGGTCAGATGCAATTTATCATGCTTACGCAGGATTTGTAAACGGAGCAAAAGCTTTGTTATTGTCAGAAAACCAAAAAACAAACCATCACGCAGGAATTGTTGATTTGTTTGATACCGTTTTTATCGAAAATAATAAAATCGAATTAAACTCAACTTTTAAAGACTTGGTTTACCAAATCAATAAAAATGAACCATCAGAAGTTTTCGCTAAAGATTACATTGCTCAGGCAGTAGTTTTCTTTGATAAAATCGAAACTTTCAGAGCTCAGGAATTAGAAAATGCTTAATATAAAACCCAAAATAACTTTAGTCGGTGCAGGTCCGGGCGATCCTGATTTACTTACGCTGAAAGCTGTAAAAGCATTGGCTGAAGCAAATGTGGTTTTATACGACGCTTTGGCCAACGAAGAAATTCTGGATTACGCGCCAAAAAGTGCAATTAGAATTTTTGTTGGAAAAAGAATTGGAAATCATGCTTACACGCAAGATCAAATCAATCAGTTGATTGTAGATAATGCTTTGACATACGGAAACGTAGTCCGATTAAAAGGAGGAGATCCATTTATTTTTGGAAGAGGAGGCGAAGAAGTGGAATTTGCAGAAAGCTTCGGAATTGAAACGATTGTAGTTCCTGGAATTTCATCTGTAGTTGCCGTTCCTGCAAGTCAGGGAATTTCAATAACTAAAAGAGGAGTTTCAGAAAGCTTTTGGGCGATTACTGGAACAACTTCTGATAGAAAATTATCTTCAGATGTAGCTTTGGCAGCACAATCATCTGCAACAGTTGTGATTTTGATGGGAATGCACAAATTGCCTCAAATCATCGAGTTATTCCAGAAAGAAGATAAAGGAGGTTTACCTGTTGCGATCATTCAAAACGGAACAACAACAGAAGAAAAAGTGGGAGTTGGAACAGTAGATTCGATTTTAGAAGTTGTAAAAGAAAAAGAACTAGGTTCACCAGCGATTATTGTTCTTGGAGAAGTTGTGAGAGAAAGCAACAAACTAAAAGGATTTTACGAAGAATTTCTATCAAAAGAAATCGCAAGATAAAGTTCCGAAGGAACGATTCATATTGCAGCGTCGGGTTTAAACCCGATGGACGTATGGCAATAACGTTGAATTTTAACCCAATTTTGCCAAAGAGAATGTTCCGTTAGGAACATTTGGTCGGTAGAAAAAAATAAATGTTCCCAATAAAAATGTTCCGTTAGGAACAATTCGTTGGTAAATCATCTAATTTTGATTAGATGAAAATAAATTAAAATGGAACAAAACGAATTATATCCAATATTTCTAAAGCTACACAATTTAAATGTACTGATTGTAGGCGGAGGAAATGTAGGTCTGGAAAAGCTTTCTTTCTTGCTAAAGTCAAGTCCGAATGCAAATGTTGAGGTTGTAGCAAAAGAATTTCATTTAGAAATCAAAGTTTTAGCAGAAAACCATCCTTCAATTACGTTGACCAAATCGAAGTTCAAAAAGAAGATGCTCAAAAAACGTCACATGGTAATTGCCTGTACAGACGATTTGAAAGTGAATAAAAAGGTTTACGAATTATCGAGAAAACGTTATTTGATTTGCAATATTGCTGATACGCCCGATTTATGTGATTATTATTTAGGCGGAATAGTAACAAAAGGAAATGTAAAAATTGCTATTTCAACCAATGGAAAATCACCAACAACGGCCAAAAGGCTTCGGGAATTTTTTGAAGAAGTAATTCCAGAAGATATAAATCAAATGGTTGAAAACCTCAATGAATATCGTAAAACCTTAAAAGGTAATTTTGAAGAAAAAGTGAAGAGAATGAATGAGATAACCGATTCATTGAAGAATAAAGAATAACAAAAAAGTTCCGAAGGAACAATTTATATTAAAGTGTTGTCCCAATAGCTATCGGGACAATCCAATGGATGAACGACGAGAAATGAATAATGATAAAAATCATTGTCAGGAGAATAAATTATTCGTTTCTTTGTATTATTAAGAATGATTATAAACAACAACCATAATGATTAAAACAGATATACTTATAATTGGAGCAGGACCAACAGGTTTATTTGCCGTTTTCGAGGCAGGATTGTTAAAATTGAAATGCCATATTTTAGATGCTTTGCCTCAGCCAGGAGGACAGCTTTCAGAATTATATCCTAAAAAACCTATCTATGATATTCCAGGTTTCCCAGAAGTTTTAGCGGGAGATTTAGTTGATGGTTTAATGGAGCAAATTAAACAATTCGAGCCAGGTTTTACTTTAGGAGAGCGTGCAGAAACAATCGAAAAACAAGAAGACGGATCTTTCATTGTAACTTCAAACAAAGGAACTAAATTTCACGCGCCTGTTATTGCAATCGCTGGAGGTTTAGGAAGTTTTGAGCCTCGTAAACCACTTATTGAAGATATCGAGTTTTATGAAGATAAAGGAGTAAAATATTTCATCAAGAATCCTGAGAAGTTTAGAGATAAAAGAGTTGTAATTGCAGGAGGAGGAGATTCAGCGTTAGACTGGTCAATTTTCTTAGCAAATGTAGCTTCAGAAGTAACTTTAATTCACAGAAGAAACGAATTTAGAGGCGCTTTAGATTCTGTAGAAAAAGTACAGGAATTAAAAACAGCTGGAAAAATCAAATTAATAACTCCAGCAGAAGTTATCGGAATCAATGGTGCTGAGCACGTTGAATCATTAGATATCGAAGAAAACGGAGCACACCGTAAAATCGAAACGGATTATTTTATCCCGCTTTTCGGATTAACACCAAAATTAGGTCCAATTGGAGACTGGGGATTAGAAATCGAGAAAAATGCAATCAAAGTAAACAATGCATTAGATTACCAAACCAACATTCCGGGAATCTTTGCCATTGGAGACGTAAACACATATCCAGGAAAATTAAAGTTAATCCTTTGCGGTTTCCACGAAGCAACTTTAATGTGCCAGGCTGCATACGGAATCATCAATCCAGGTAAAAAATATGTATTGAAATATACAACAGTATCTGGTGTAGACGGTTTCGACGGAACTCGTAAAGAAGCACCAAAAGCGGTTGTGAAAGCGATTGTCTAGTTTCTGAGATTCTAAGTCCTAAGACACTAAGATTTCTATATAAAGCTCAAACTTTTAGTTTGGGCTTTTTTTAGCTTAATCCCTTAGAAACTTAGGATCTCAGAACCTAAAAAAACGTATCTTTGTAATTATAAATTTTGATAATCATGAATTTAGAAGCTAGAAAATATCAATTTATTCAAGAGTTGGCTAAGGTTGAAGATGAGCGCATTTTAGAGAAACTGGAATTGGTTTTGAAAGCAAATCAGAATGATTGGTTTGATGAATTATCAGAATCGGAGAAAAACGAAATTCAAATTGGAATAGATCAAGCCGAAAAAGGGGAAGTTGTAAGCCACGAAGATGTTATGAAAAGATTTTCAAAATGGCATTAAAATTTATTTGGACTTCACAAGCCGTAAAAGGTTTTAATAAAATTGTTGATTATCTGGAAGAAAAATGGACTAAAAAAGAGATTTTAAACTTAGAAGATAAAATCCGGCAAGTAATAAATCAAATCAATTTAAATCCCGATCAATTCCCAAAATCTGTAAAAAACGAATCTTTACATAAAGCAATTGTAGACAAAAATAATTATTTAGTTTACAGACTAAATAAGGAATCCAACACTATTGAAATTATCAATTTTAGAGGAACAAAACAAAAGCCTAAATACTAAGTGAAATATCAAGTTTCTAAGATTTTTATAGAAAGTTCAAACAAAATTTGAGCTTTTTTATTTTAACAAATAATAGTCTCCTTTTATTTAAAATATAGCCAGTGGTTGAACCACTGGAACGCAATCCATACACAATAAATGATTACAATACGAAAAGAATTATCACAATACGTTTCCCGTGGTTGAAACCACGGGCTATATTTGAAAAACAGAAGTTAATTTTAAAACTTAGAACCTAAGTATCTTAGAGTCTCAGCATCTTTAAAAAAACATTTGCAAATAGAAACCCTATTTCATACCTTTGCACTGTTCTTAAAATTATTGTCAGTTATCACGAAAGGCGGAGGGATAGACCCGATGAAACCTTAGCAACCCTTTATCATAAAGAAGGTGCTAAATTCTACTTTATACAACATTTTCCAGTATTAAAGATAGATAACACAAATACATTACTCGTATTTCTCAAAACTTTTCCAGACAACTACAATATTTACTGAAACAGATTCTGTATCAGGAGCGAATCATTGGCGCATTTTTGCAGTCAATAGTTCCCGCTTTGGCCTATATCTCTCCATTTCATTGCGAGGATACCGGCTCAAACAAAGTTCACTGAACTCCTATGAAAATAGAAATTAAGTGAAGTAATCGGGGCTAATGAGCCAGCAATAATGCATTTTTGGTATTAATGTGAAAAATATCGAAGGTAAATAGAGCCTTCAAATTAAAAATAAAAAAAGCTTTGTGCCTTAGCGCCTTAGCGGCAAATACAAGATGGCAATAACAATTCAAGAAGCAATTAAAAAAAATATCCTAATCCTTGATGGAGCAATGGGAACAATGCTGCAGCGCTATAACTTCTCAGAAGAAGATTTCAGAGGAGAGCGTTTCAAAGATTTTCCGCATCCGTTAAAAGGAAACAACGACTTACTATCCCTAACACAACCGCAAGCAATCCGCGATGTTCATGCCGCTTATTATGAAGCCGGTGCTGACATCGTAGAAACCAATACATTCTCAGGAACGACAATCGGTATGGCCGATTATCATATGGAAGATTTGGTTTACGAGTTAAATTATGAATCGGCAAAAATCGCAAGACAAGTAGCCGATGAGTTTACCGCAAAAAATCCAGAAAAACCACGTTTTGTAGCCGGTTCAATCGGACCGACAAACCGTACAGCAAGTATGTCACCAGATGTAAACGATCCAGGTTACAGAGCCGTAACGTTTGACGATTTACGAATTGCCTACAAAGAACAAGTAGAAGCCTTAATGGATGGTGGCTGCGATTTACTTTTGGTAGAAACAATCTTCGATACACTAAATGCAAAAGCAGCACTTTTTGCGATCGAAGAAGTAAAAGAAGAACGTAATCTTGATATTCCAATCATGGTTTCGGGGACAATTACAGATGCATCTGGAAGAACACTTTCAGGGCAGACTGTTGAAGCGTTTTTGATTTCAGTTTCACATATTCCGTTATTAAGTGTAGGATTCAATTGCGCTCTTGGAGCCGATTTATTGAAACCATATTTAAAAACATTAGCGCATAATACAAGCTTTAATGTTTCGGCACATCCAAATGCAGGACTGCCAAATGCATTCGGACAATACGATGAAACGCCAGAGCAGACTCAGGCTTTCATTAAAGAATATTTAGACGATAATTTGATTAATATAATTGGTGGCTGCTGCGGAACAACTCCGGATCATATTCGATTAATTGCAGAAGTTGCGAAGGATTATAAACCTAGAGTTGCGCCTGTCTTGGCTTAATAATTATGGGAGTAAAAAACGATGCGAAAGCAAATTATTTGGCAGTAGCTGGTTTTGTAGCAGTAATTATGCTAATGATTCTTTTTAGTCGTAACAATGCTGATGAATCTGAAAAGTATAAAAAGACATTTAAAGGAGAAACAATAGGACTTACAACTAGATCAAATTACCACCGAAAAAGGAGGTATTTGAGATATTATTTTTACACAAATAAAAAAGTTTTAGCTGAGGTTTCTAGTGATTATGGACATTTAAATAAGTTTTATAAAGTAAAATACGATTTAGACAACCCAGAAAAAAACTATATAGTTTTAGAAGAAGAATTAGAACCTGATTCAATTTCATTAGTTAACGCAGGATTTACTAAAACTAAATATTACATATATGATGCAGGAGTAACCTGCAAATATATAGAGCATTCAAAATGGAAATAAATGTTCCGTAGGAACAAAACATCGGTAGCAACGGAATTTATTCCGTTGAAAAAAGAGATAATCATGACAAGAGTTCCGTAGGAACGGAACATATAATATTGAGGATTTATTTCATCAAATAATGAAAATGAAAATCTGGAAAAACAAAAGATATTTAATAATTAAACAGTTAACGATTCTGTTTGCTATGTTTATAATTTTTGGATTCGATGTTATTAAAAAAGATCCATTAATAGTTAAACAGCAAATACCTGCTGATTTTAATTTTACAATTCACGATGGAGCGAATGATGGTTACAACTCTCAGTATAATAGTTTTTACAGGAATTATAATGATGGAGAAAAGACAATCAAAGTTGAATTAACTAGGGAAGAAAAGGAAAAAATATACTCATATATTGAGAAAGTTAATTTTTTTGAGATGCCAATTGACTTTAAAGCTAAAGGTATAATTGAAATTAAAAACCCAAGCTTTAAAGAAGTAATAGTAGTTTATGCAAATGGGAAAAAGAATTTTGTGAGTTATAATGATGGTTACACAAATGATTTAAATGATAAAAACGCAAAGCCATTTTTAGATTTATATAAAATGATATGGGATATTTTATATAAAAAGAAAGAAATTAACGAGTTACCGAAATCAGATTACAGGTATCACTAATTGTGATAATAAAAACATAAATCGTATTATGAAACCGAGTTTGCGTGAGGGATAGAAGCGGTTAGCCCACAGCCTGACGAAGGAAGAGCGAGGACTAAAAGCGGATAGCCCGACCCGGAGGGACACGCCCCAAATAATAAACATAAATACCTACGAGGTTTTAAAATCCTTGCAGGAACACAAATAGAGAATAAAAAAACTTAGAATCTAAGCATCTTAGAATCTTAGTAACTGAAAAAGAAAATGACAGAAAAAAGAAGAGACCTTGTATTATCAGGATTAGAACCATTAATTATTACGCCGGAAAGTGTTTTCGTGAATGTTGGAGAGCGTACGAATGTAACAGGTTCAAGAAAATTCCTGAGATTAATCAAGGAAGAGAAATATGACGAGGCACTTGATATTGCAAGACAACAGGTAGAAGGAGGAGCGCAGATCATCGATATTAATATGGATGAAGGAATGCTTGATGGCGTTAATGCAATGACTAAATTTTTGAATTTAATCGCTGCAGAACCAGACATTTCGAGAGTTCCGATTATGATCGACAGTTCAAAATGGGAAATTATCGAAGCCGGTCTAAAAGTAGTACAAGGAAAAAGCGTTGTAAACTCGATTTCTTTAAAAGAAGGAGAAGAAGCTTTTATTCATCACGCCAGATTAATCAAACGTTACGGAGCGGCGGCAATTATCATGGCTTTTGACGAAGTTGGTCAGGCCGATAATTTCGACCGAAGAGTGGAGATTTGTCAGCGTTCGTATGATATTTTGGTGAACAAAGTAGGGTTTCCTCCACAGGATATTATTTTCGATTTAAATATTTTCCCGGTTGCAACGGGAATGGAAGAACATCGCTTAAATGCTTTGGACTTTTTTAGAGGAACAAAATGGGTTCGCGATAATTTACCTCACGCACATATCAGCGGTGGAGTGAGTAACGTTTCGTTCTCTTTTAGAGGAAATGATCACGTTCGTGAAGCTATGCACTCCGTGTTTTTATATCACGCGATTAAAAACGGAATGACGATGGGAATCGTAAATCCAGAGATGCTTACGATTTACGATGATATTCCGAAAGACTTATTAGAACACGTTGAAGACGTAATTTTAGATAGACGCGACGATGCGACAGAACGACTTTTAGATTTTGCAGAAAATGTAAAAGGTGAAGCAAAAAGCGATGAAAAAGTAGTTCAGGAATGGCGTTTTGGAACGGTTCAGGAGCGTATCACACATTCATTGGTAAAAGGAATTGATGCTTTTATTGAAGAAGATGTTGAAGAAGCACGTTTGGCGGCAACAAAACCAATTGAAGTTATCGAAATTAATTTGATGACGGGAATGAATGTGGTTGGAGATTTATTCGGAAGCGGAAAAATGTTCCTGCCTCAGGTTGTAAAATCGGCTCGTGTAATGAAAAAAGCGGTTGCTTATTTACTGCCATTTATTGAAGCAAGCAAACAAGCGGGAGACAAACAAGGAAACGGAAAAATCCTAATGGCGACCGTAAAAGGTGACGTTCACGATATTGGTAAAAACATCGTTTCGGTGGTTTTGGCTTGTAATAATTACGAGATTGTAGATCTTGGTGTTATGGTGCCTCCGGAAAAAATTATTGCAGCGGCGATTGAACATAATGTAGACATTATCGGATTAAGCGGACTGATCACGCCTTCGCTTGACGAAATGGTGTATTTAGCCAAAGAATTAGACAAACAAGATATTAAAATCCCAATTATGATTGGCGGGGCAACAACTTCACGTGCACATACAGCCGTGAAAATTGCGCCTCAATACAGAGAAACTGTAATTCACGTAAACGATGCTTCAAGAGCTGTTACCGTTGCAGGAAACCTGTTAGATCATAACCGAAAAATATATGCGGCAGATATTCGTGCAGAATACGATTCGTTTAGAGAAACATTTTTAAATCGTTCGAGAGATAAAAACTTCCTGACGATTGAAGATGCCCGTAAAAACAAATTACCATTAGATTGGTCTGAATATACACCAACTAAACCAAAAGTAATTGGCGCACAAACTATTGAAATAGAACTGGATGTTTTGGTTCCGTATATCGACTGGACACCATTTTTTCAGACTTGGGAATTGTACGGGAAATATCCGGCAATTTTAACGGATGAGGTTGTGGGTGAACAAGCAACTTCTGTTTTTAACGATGCTCAGGCGATGTTAAAAGTGATTTTAGAAGAGAAAAAACTAAAAGCAAAAGGTATTTACGGAATTTTCCCTGCGAATCAGATTGATGATGACGATATCGAATTGCGTGATGAAAACGGAAAAGTTTTAGAGAAATTCTTAACGCTTCGTCAGCAGTCACAAAAAACAAAAGGAGCTCCAAACATTGCTTTAGCCGATTTTATTCTGCCAAAAGAAAGCGGAATAACCGATTATATGGGAGCTTTTTGTGTAACCACAGGTTTTGGTGTTGACGAATGGGCAGCGGAATATGAAAAGAATTTAGACGACTACAATTCGATTATGGTAAAAGCGCTTGCCGATCGTTTTGCTGAGGCTTTCGCCGAATATCTTCACGAAAAAGTTCGTAAAGATTTCTGGGGTTATGATTCAGAAGAATCTCTGACCAACGAAGAATTGATTAAAGAAAATTATAAAGGAATTCGTCCGGCACCAGGTTATCCGGCTTGTCCGGATCACTTGGAAAAACCAACGATTTGGAAGCTTTTAAATGTGGCCGAAGAAATTGGAGTGACCCTGACAGAAAGCATGGCGATGTGGCCGGCTTCATCAGTTTCGGGATATTATTTCGGAAATCCAAAAAGCAGGTATTTCGGACTCGGAAAAATAAAAGAAGATCAGGTTGTAGATTACGCCAAACGACGCAATGTTCCAACTGATTACGCCATGAAATGGTTAAATCCTAATATAGCAGATTAAAATTTTTGTTTCAAGTTTCAGGTTTCAAGTTCTCTACAGCAACTTGAAACTTTAAACCTGAAACTTGAAACGAATAAAATTATTGATTTACGTTTTTTGATTTCAGATTTTTTACACAGACTAAAACTCAAAATTCATAACTCATAACCCATAACTTAAAAAATGAAAGTAACAGAGCATATAGAAAACGCCAAAGGAAAAACATTATTCTCATTTGAAATTATTCCACCTCAAAAAGGGAAAAGTATTCAGGAATTATACGATAATATTGATCCGTTAATGGAGTTTAAACCGCCGTTTATTGACGTAACAACGTCTCGTGAAGAATATATTTATATTGATAAAGGCAACGGACTTCTGGATAAAAAATTGACTCGTATGCGTCCGGGAACGCTTGGAATTTGTGCTTCTATAAAACACAAGTACAATGTAGATACGGTTCCGCATTTGCTTTGCGGTGGCTTTACACAAGAAGAAACAGAATATATGCTGGTTGATTGTCAATATTTGGGAATCAACAATGTAATGGCGCTTCGCGGCGATGCAATGAAAGACGAACAATCTTTTGTGCCAAAAGCGGGAGGAAATCATTATGCAATTGATTTAGTACGACAAATCAACGATCTAAACTGCGGAAAATATCTGCATGAAGTGATGGATATTGACAATAAAGCTGATTTTTGTATTGGTGTTGCAGGTTATCCTGAAAAACATTTAGAATCTCCATCTTTACAATCAGATTTAAAAAGATTGAAAGAAAAAGTTGATGCGGGAGCAGATTATGTGGTAACACAAATGTTTTTTGACAACTCGAAATATTTTAATTTTGTTGCAAAAGCAAGAGAAATGGGAATCACAATTCCTATTATTCCCGGAATTAAACCAATTGCTGTTCAAAGACATTTACAAGTTTTACCGCAGATTTTCAGAATCGATTTGCCGGAAGATTTAATTAATGCGGTTGATAAATGCAAAAATAACGCTGAAATCAAACAAGTGGGAATCGAATGGGCGATTCAGCAGTCATTAGAATTAAAAGCTGCCGGAGTGCCGTTTTTACATTATTATTCAATGGGTAAATCTGAGAATATTCGTCAAATCGCGAGTCAGGTTTTTTAAGGTTTTTACGGATTGAACTTTGTCAAAGTTTTAAACTTTGACAAAGTTGTTCGAGTCTAGTTCCTCGGAAGACAAGAATAGGCTTAATTTGGAATTTGGTATTTTTTTATTGGAATTTAATTTAAGAATTATGAAAAACGAAGAATTACAAGCCATAGCCTCTCAATTAAAACATCCAACTGGAGAAAAAGGAATCGAAATGGCAAATATGATGAACGAAACGAACATCAATATGACACATCATTCGATTCAAAATCTAAATATATCCAAAGAAAATAAAATTCTGGAATTAGGCCACGGAAACGCTGGCCACGTTGAGTTTTTGTTTGAACAAGCAGAAAATCTTAAATATTACGGACTGGAAATGTCGGAACTGATGTTTCAGGAAGCGCGCCAGATAAACAGAAATTTTGTCTCTCAAAAACAAGCTTTCTTTTCGCTTTATGACGGAGATAAAATTCCGTTTGAAGACGAATCTTTTGATAAAATATTTACAGTAAATACCATTTATTTTTGGCAGAAACCAGAAGAATTACTTCTGGAAATTTACAGAGTTTTGCAACCAAATGGAAATTTCTGTATAACCTTTGCCCAGGAAGATTTCATGAAGCAATTGCCTTTTACACAATTTGAATTCGAATTATACAGCACTGAAAAGGCTCAGCAATTAATTGAAAAAACGCCTTTTAAAATTGTTTACACAGAAACGCAGACACAAAAAGTAAAGAGCAAAACAGGCGAATTGGCAGACAGAGATTATACAACTATTGTTTTGGAAAAATAATTTTTCTGCCACTCCCGATAACTATCGGGATAAAAGATTTAAAAGGATTTTTAATTTGTATTAATCCTTATATAATCTGTGGCAAAAAATAATTAACTCTAGCAGTTTTTTAAGTACTTTCATTGTTTATTATTAATCTTTCTGAATTATAATCCTTATTAAATTATGGAAGTTAAAAAAATCAATTTTCTACAAAATTACAGCAGCATACTTTTGCTTCTTGGCGGTATTATTATCGGGAGTATTTTTGGATTAGTGTTTGGAGAAAAAGTTTTGATAATAAAACCAATTGGTGATATATTCCTAAACCTGCTTTTTACTGCCATTATTCCGCTTATATTTTTCACGATTGGTTCTTCCATTGCTAATTTGGAAAGAACAGAAAAATTAGGAAAGCTGTTTGTTATCATGATTCTGGTTTTTTTGGCGACAATTCTTATTTCAGGAATTGTAATGATTTGTGCCGTTTATCTTTTTCCAATTCATCAGGATATTGCCATTACCAAAGTTCCGTTTGAAAAAATTGAATCAGGATCTGCGGGAGATCAGATAGCGAAACTGCTTACGGCAAATGATTTCTTCGAATTACTGTCGCGAAAAAGTATGCTGGCGTTGATTATTTTCTCTTTTTTAATTGGTTTTGCCACATTGCAGTCTGGAGAAAAAGGAAAGGCTTTCAAGAGTTTTCTGGATTCGGGAAACGAGGTTATGAAACAACTTTTGAACATTATAATGAAATTTGCACCACTTGGTTTAGGAGCTTATTTTGCCTATCAGGTTGGTATTTTCGGGCCGCAGTTGTTTGGAGTTTATGCAAAACCTATGGCAGTTTATTATGCAGCCTGTATTTTTTATTTCTTTGTGTTCTTTAGTTTATACGCACTTGTCTCTGGCGGAAAAAGAGCATTTAAAGTTTTTTGGAGCAATAATATTACGCCTTCATTAACAGCAGTTGGAACCTGCAGCAGTATTGCAACGATTCCGGCAAATTTGGATGCTGCACAAAAAATGGGAATTCCGTCGCATGTTCGTAATTTGGTAATTCCGCTTGGAGCACCTTTGCACAAAGATGGTTCGAGTATGTCATCCATTTTAAAAATAACCTTTTTGTTTGCCATGTTTGGGAAAGATTTTACAGATCCTATGACCATCCTTTTGGCTTTGGGAATTACGGTAATTGTCTCAATTGTAGAGGGCGGAATTCCAAACGGAGGTTATATTGGCGAAATCTTAGCCATTACTGTTTACGGTTTCCCGATGGAACAAGCACTGCCAGTCGCTATGATTTTGGGAACTTTGGTTGATCCAATTGCCACTTTACTAAACGCAAATGGTGATGTAATCTGCTCGATGATGGTTTCGCGATTCTCTGAAAAAACCAAGTGGTAGCTTCGGTATAAAAAATTTCCTTTCAAAAATAATTCTTAAAAATAACTTTATCTCGCATGTAAAGGCTTCGACTTCGCTCAGCCTGACAATTGGGGTGAGACAAATACTATATAAATATGAACACAACACTACAACACGATTTAAACGATTTAGAAAATATCTTAGAAAAAGCAAAACAACAAGGGATTGATTTTCTTAATAATCTTGAAAACATTCCAACATCCAATACCAATAGAATTGATCCCAAGCGAAATTTAAACGAGTTAGGTTTAGGTTCAGAAAAAGCTTTAAAAGAATTTAATGAAAGATTAGCACCTTTATTAGTTTCGTCTCCGGGACCGCGTTATTGGGGATTTGTAACGGGAGGATCAACTCCGGCTTCTATTGTTGGTGACTGGCTGGCAACGGTTTATGATCAAAATGCACAATCAATTAATTCGCAAGGAGGAAATTCGGCACTAATAGAATTTGAAACTATTAATTTACTGCTTCAATTATTAAAACTTCCAGATTCCTTTTTAGGCGGATTCGTAACGGGAGCCACAATGTCAAACTTTACCAATTTAGCAGTTGCGAGACAATGGTTTGGGAAACAACTTGGAAAAGATTTTGCTAAAAACGGAATTTCTGAAACCATAAATATCTTAACCGCAACGCCGCATTCTTCTTCCATAAAATCATTATCAATGTTAGGAATTGGAAGTCAGAATTACACTGTAGTAAAAACTATAGAAGGCAATCGTGAAGCAATTGATATTGCTGATTTAGAATTGAAAATTAAAGAATTAAACGGAAAACCTTTTATATTAATTTCAAGTGCCGGAACTGTAAATACTGCAGATTTTGATGATTTTGAAGCCATTTCAAATCTAAAAGAAAAATACAATTTCTGGTGGCATATTGATGGTGCTTTTGGTGGATTTGCTGCAGTTTCGGAGAAATACAAACATTTTGTAAAAGGCTGGGAAAATGCAGACAGTATTACAATTGATTGTCATAAATGGCTTAATGTGCCTTATGAAAGTGCCTTTTATTTAATTAAAAAAGATCACGTGAACCTGCAGATTGAAACGTTTCAGAATTCGAATGCGCCATATTTAGGAAATCCGCTGGAGAATTTTAATTATTTAAATGTTCTTCCTGAAAATTCACGTCGTTTAAGAGCGCTTCCAGTTTGGTTTTCTTTAGTAGCTTACGGGAAAGAGGGTTTTTGCGATATTATTGAAAAAAGTATTTCACTGGCACTTCATTTTGGAAATGCTCTTATTGAAGACGGCAGCTTTGAACTTCTTGCTCCAATTAGATTAAATAATGTTTGCTTTACTTTAAAAGGGGATGAAAATCAAGATAAAGTGGGGGAGTTTTTAGCCAAACTAAATGATACGGGAACCGTTTTTATGACGCCGACTTTTTATCAAAATAGAAAAGGAATCAGAGCTTCGTTTGTAAATTGGCGAACTACAGAAAAGGATATTAAAATAGTTTTAGAAGAAATGAAACAGCTTATCTAAAAAAACAAACAAAAACTTTTTTACAAGTCCTGCTAACTACGGTTAGCAGGACTTTTTTTTAGGAATTTGTAAGGTTTTTAATGGATTTAAGTTTTGTGATTTTAACTTATTTTCAATTTTATTTAATAAAAACTTAATTTAATATTAATCAAATCTTAAGAATTGATGGATTTTTTTATTGATATTTTATTTTAAAGGTTAATTTAATTCTTATTTAGAATAAATAAAAATTAATTTGTTTTTATTTATATTTGTATGTTAATTTTGTGCAAAAATTTAATTTAAACCAAATTAATATAATGCAAATTAACAGACTATTAATCCTGATTTTATTGTTCTTCACTTCGATTCAGGGTTTTTCACAAAGTAGTAAAGTAAACTTAAGTGGTGTCATTTTAGGAAATAATGGAAAACCTTCCGAAGGTGTTTCGGTTGCATTAAAAGGCACATCTTATTCAACTTTAACAAACGAAAAAGGAGAATTTGAAATTAGTGCCGTACCAGGTAATTATACTTTATCAATTTCTTATGTTGGTTACAAATCAAAACAAATCAAAATAAATCTGGATCAGTCTAAAACAATCCCAACGATCACTATTGAAGAGGATATGGCGGCTTTAGAAGAGGTTCAGGTTAAAGGAAAATCAAAAGTACAGCGCGTTCGCGAAGAAGCTTTTAATATTACCGCAGTTGATTTAAAACAACTTTATAATACTTCTGCAGATTTAAATCAGGTTTTAAATAGAACTACCGGAGTTCGTGTGAGAGAAACAGGAGGAATGGGATCTGCTTTTAATTTTTCATTGAACGGTTTTTCCGGAGATCAGGTTAAATTTTTTATGGACGGAATTCCATTAGATAATTACGGACCATCTTTTACATTGAATAATATTCCAACAAATATGGCGGAAAGAATTGATGTTTATAAAGGAGTTGTGCCAATTGAATTAGGAGGTGATGCCTTAGGAGGTGCAGTAAATATTGTAACGAATAAAAATGTAAACAGATATATTGATGCATCATACAGTTATGGCTCTTTTAATACGCACAAAGCTGCACTAAATACACGTTTTACAAGTAAAAATGGTTTTGTAACCAATCTTAATGCCTTTCTTAATTATTCTGATAATAGCTATAAAGTCGAAGCTCAGGTTCCAGATCCTGTAACAGGACTTTTTGGACCGCCGGAAGAACTTAAACACTTTCATGATGGTTATAAACAAGCAACTGTTATAGCAGAAGTAGGAGTAAAAGACAAAAAATATGCAGATTACTTATTAGTTGGTGTTACTGGCAGTGCAAACAAAAAGGAAGTACAACAAGGGCCTACTATGTTTAGAGTTGTTGGGGATGCTTTTGAAGACAGCCAAAATTTTGTTGCGTCATTAAAGTATAAGAAATCAAACTTGTTTACTAAAGGATTAACGGCAACTTGGGCGGCATCTTACAACATAGCAGAAGAACGTAAGGTTGATACGTCATCCAGAAGATTTACATGGAGAGGAGTACGCACAGATGTGCCGGCTTATAATAGTTCGGGAGAAATTAATACCGTTAAAACTTTAATGGTTTATGATGTAAAATCTCTTCAAAGTAATGCTAATTTAAAATATGAGTTGGATGAGAATAACACATTTGCTCTAAATTATACTTATGTAGGATATAAGCGTACAGAGGATAATGAATATATAACTACAGATAAACCAACAAAACCATTTTTGAATAAAAATATAGTAGGTTTTTCATATAGTTTATCAGCACTTGAAAAAAGATTGTCTTTTACAGCTTTTGGAAAAATGCTTGATTTAAAAGGAGAAGTAACAACAGATCCGGGTACAACTTCAGAAAAAGTAGTTAACCCTTCCTTTAACAATTTTGGTTATGGAAGTGCCGCAGCTTATTTTTTAATTCCTGAAACTTTACAGGTTAAAACATCTTTTGAGCATGCTTACAGAATGCCATCAGCACTTCAATTATTAGGAGATGGTCTTAGAGTAAGTCCAAGTCCAAATCTTCAGCCGGAATCCAGTGATAATTTTAATTTTGGATTTTCTTATAAAAATGCTGCTGCGGTACATTCTTATGGAGCAGAAGCAAATTTTATTTACAGAAGAGCTGATGACTTTATACAAGACAGACAAGATCAAAGCAATCCATCAAAAAGTAAAGCGATTAATTTTAAAAATATTCAAGTAACCGGAGTTGACGGAGTTTTGCATTATGGATACAAAGACTGGCTGGTTTTAGATTTAAATGCAACGTATCAAAAAACGGTTAATAAAGACGCAACGGTTTCTCCGGGCACCAATCAGGTTAATTATTTGTATAATAAACAATTAGCAAACGTGCCAATTTTATATGGAAATGCTAATCTGGGATTTAACTTCAGGAAAATTAAATTTGATGACGACTTCCTTACCGTTAACTTATTAACGAATTATTCAAGCAGTTACTATTTAAGAAATCCAAATCTTGGAGAAACAGGTAAAAAAGAAATACCTGAGCAACTTTATTATTCAGCATCTGTAGCTTATTCTCTAAAAAATGGCCGTTATAATGTTGCCGTAGAGTGTTTTGATATTACAGACGTTAAACTTTACGATTATTTTAATGTGCAAAAGCCCGGGCGATCATTTACATTAAAACTTCGTTATTTCTTCATGTAAACTTTCTAATACTATATAAAAATTAATGCCAGAAACAGTTAAAGCTGCTGGTACAACTAAACTAAATTTAAATAATTATGAAAACACTTAAAATTAAAAATCTATTAGCAGTTATGCTAATGTCAGTTACTATATTTTCATGTAGCAGTGACAATTCTAATACAGATGAACCGGTAACGTTAAGCAAATATGTAATTGGTTATCAAACTGATACCTGGAATGAAAACTACATGTGGAGTTTTAGTTCAATAGATCAGTTAATGACCGGAACTATAGACATGAATGGAAAAGGAATTGAGCAAGGCGGTTCATACATTCCAATTGCTAATACGATGTTTGCAATGGATAGTGAGGCAGAAGGTTCTGCACCATTTTCATTAAATGCTGCCGGAGCATTAGTTGCCGGAAGCCGTGTTTTTATCGAATCTCCATATGCTTATGGTGTTACTGAAGATAATAAATTATTAATTGTTGGTGCTTCATGGGAAGGTGCGAGTTCAAACAATGAATTAATTGTTTACGATCCTGTAAAACAATTTATTACAAGTCGTAAATTTAACGATTTTGCAACTACTACAGGTCGTTTTGATTTCCCAACAGGTGTAACAGTAGTTGGAGATAAAGTATTTGTATCTGTATTTAACAGAGACGCAAGTGATGACTGGCAGATAGATCAAAAACAAGCTTACATTAGAGTTTACGATTACCCATCTTTAACTTTTGTAAAAAGAATTGCTGATCCTCGTACAACTGCAGCTGGTATGTATTACACTAATACAGGTATTATACGCACAGATTCAGGAAATATTTATACTTTCTCTTCAAATGCTAAAGCTGGAGGTTATACTGTAAAAGAAGATTCTCACTCTGGAATTCTTCGTATTAATAAAGGGCAGACAGATTTTGATGCTTCTTATTTCTTCGATCTTCAGGAAAGCACTCTTAACGGAAAAGTACTTGCAGCTTACCCAATTGGAGGAGAAAAAGCATACATCGTTTATCTTCCTGCTGCAGACGATACGGTAGAATGGGGATTTTTACGTCATTATACCTTTAAATTTAAATCTGCGATTATTGACTTACCAACTAAAAAAATAACTGCAGTAACAGGATTACCTGGACACGCTGGTGATAACTATTTTGGTATAGGAAGTTTATTTGTTGAAAATGGAAATGCTTATAAAGCTTTTGTAACAAATGATGAAGTTCGTATTTACAAAATTAATTTAGAAACTGGAGTTGCAACTGCTGGTGCAAAAGTAACAGGTGGTGGAACTGATATTTCGGCTATTACTAAATTAACGTATACGGCTCAATAATTATAAAATAAAAAACTTTCTGTTTTAATTTTTATTAAACCATATAATCAATCTCATTTACAGACTTGATTATATGGTTTTTTTATAATAACAATTTCATTTTAGAATTACAAAATATCTATTATTACTTTCAAAACACTAAAATCAAATATCATTTCAGTAAAATAAAAAGAGCCTGTCTAAAGTTAGCAGGCTCTTTTCTTTCAAAAAAAAATAAAAAACAAAAAAACAAGTTCAAGGGATCTAAAATTCTATATGTTTGGAGTTAATGCACTAATAGGATTATCCAGATTATATCAATATAAATTTTACAGATGCAAATATAATATTATTTATAACAAGTCTAAATAAAAATAATTAAAAATTGCAATAAAACTTTACATGTTTGATACCAAGTAGATAAATATTTGATATTAAGAAAGATTAAGAGAGAAACAGAGATTCTTAGAAAAGAAAAACCGATTTATTCCTAAGAATAAATCGGTTTTAATATATCTGCGACTGAAAACCGCGACTGCGACTAAAAAACTTACTTAGTAATTTCTCTAAACACCGCCTCCAGGTTTTTATTTTTCTGATTTAACTGTAATGTTTTTAAACCATTTTCTGTAGCAAAGTCAAAAATTGCAGGGCGCATGTCTTTCTCGGTAACAAAAGTTAATTCCCAAGTCATGTCATGCGTGTTTTTGTATGACGAAATGTTTTCTAATTTGGCTAAAAGCTGTTCTTCAACTTTATAATCAAACTCTACTTCAATAACTTGCTCTTTGTTTGCGGCAACTAAATGGTCTAATTTATTGTCGGCAACAATTTGTCCTTTGTCAATAATAATGACACGATCACAAATTGCTTCGACTTCCTGCATAATATGTGTTGATAGAAAAATTGTTTTATCCTTACCAATATTTTTAATTACATTTCTAATTTCCATTAACTGATTAGGATCCAGACCTGTAGTTGGTTCGTCTAAAATCAAAACATCCGGATTGTGTAGTAAAGCATTCGCAAGCCCAACACGCTGGCGGTATCCTTTTGAGAGCTGACTGATTTTTTTATGGCTTTCCGGTGTCAGTCCTGTCAGTTGAATTACCTCTTCAATTCTTGACTTCGGCACCTTATAAACATCGGCATTAAAAGCCAAATACTCACGAACATACAAATCCAAATATAACGGATTATGCTCTGGTAAATATCCTATCGACTGCTGTACCGCTTTAGCGTTTGTCATGACATCGTGGCTATTTACAAGGGCTGAGCCGCTGTCTGCAAGTAAATAGGTCGTCAAAATTTTCATTAAAGTAGATTTTCCAGCTCCGTTGGGACCAAGAAATCCTACGATTTCTCCCTTCTCAATTTTAAACGAAATTTCATTTAAAGCTTTTTGCTCTCCGTAACTTTTTGATATACTGTTTACTTCTACTGACATGACTTTTTATTTGCTACAAAAGTAAACAGAAATAGTCTCGATTGCTAAAATTTATCTTTTAAAGTAATTATAAAAAATTAAACATCGCCCAGTATTCACGGCATCGTTATTGTTAAAGGAATGCTAAATTAAAATAAAACCCAAATTATGAAAAAAATTCTAGTGATGGCTGCATTAGCTATCTGCAGTTTTGCAAATGCACAAAAAGGAACAATCTTAGTAGGTGGAAACATCGGATATTCTTCTGAAACGGTTGATTATGGAGTTGGTGAAACAAAAACAAATCAATTTAGCTTTTCTCCTAAAGTAGGTTACCAATTTCATGAAAACTGGACAGTTGGAGGTGAATTTACAGTATCTTCAGCTAATGATGACAATGGTGCAAGAGAAATAAAAGATAATGATTTCAAATTAGGAGCTTTTGTACGTTATTCAGTGCCATTAAACCAAACTTTTTCTGTTTTTGCAGACATGGGCTTAGGCTTACAAAACAAAAAAAGAACTATTGATGGTCCTGGAAATGATTACTCAAAATCTAAAGCAGACGGAATGTACGTTGGAGTAACTCCAGCTCTTTTCATTAACATGAAAAAAGGTTTTGGTTTAAACTTCAGCATTGGTGGTTTAGGTTACGATACTTACAGCTATGACAACAATGGTCCGGATGTTAGTAATTTCTACTTCAATTTTGGACAAACATTTAACATTGGAGTTTCTAAAAACTTCTAATCTTAAGTTACATATTCAATTTCAGAAAAGCACTCCAATTGGGGTGCTTTTTTTATTGATAGAATCCCATTGAGTGTATCCTTTTCGCATAAGACGCACTGCGGTGCGTCTCTACGATATGCTTTGTGTTGATTTTTCTTTGATAATCATACACGTATTTTGTTCTGTAGAGACGCACTGCAGTGCGTCTACGCAACGAATATCGAATAAAACATTTTGTATTAAGATAGCGTATTGTTCGCTAAGATTTTTTGAAAACAAAAAGTCTTCTGCTTAAAAAAAATAATGCCCGCAAAAGTGAAGTCGAAACTAAGTCATAACTAATTCCCGACTTCACTAAGCTGACACTAAAAAACAAAAATATATCTAAAAAGAACTATTAATTTACAGGACTTTCAACCGCAGCGCGCATTTCCTGAGCCGCTGCAACCATTTCGATTAAAGCTTTTTTGGTTTCATCCCAATGACGGGTTTTTAAACCACAATCAGGATTTACCCATAATTGATCTACAGGAATTACTGCCGAAGCTTTTTCTAACAAACGAACCATTTCTGCACTCGAAGGCACACGCGGTGAGTGAATATCATAAACGCCGGGTCCAATTTCGTTTGGATATTTAAAGTTGGCAAAAGCATCTAAAAGCTCCATTTGCGAACGAGAACATTCAATTGTAATAACATCGGCATCCATATCGGCAATGTTTTGAATAATGTCGTTGAATTCGCTGTAACACATGTGTGTATGAATTTGCGTATCATCATTTACACCGCTTGCAGAAATACGGAAAGCTTTTACAGCCCAGTCTAAATATTTCGCCCATTCTTCTTTTCTTAAAGGTAAACCTTCACGAATTGCAGGCTCGTCAATTTGAATAATTTTGATTCCCGCTTTTTCTAAATCCACAACTTCGTCACGAATTGCCAAAGCGATTTGCGTACAAGTTTCAGAACGAGGCTGATCGTTACGTACAAACGACCATTGTAAAATTGTTACTGGTCCTGTAAGCATTCCTTTTACCCATTTTGGAGTTAAAGACTGTGCATATTTAGACCATTTTACCGTCATAGGGTTTGGTCTTGAAACGTCACCATAAATAACCGGAGGTTTTACACATCGGCTTCCGTAACTTTGAACCCAGCCATTTTTGGTAAAAGTAAATCCGGCCAATTGTTCGCCGAAATATTCCACCATATCATTACGTTCAAATTCTCCGTGAACCAGAACATCAATTCCGGTTTCTTCCTGAAAACGAATCGTAGCTTCGGTTTCTTTTTCGATCAAATCATTGTATTGCTCGGTAGTTAGTTCCCCTTTTTTGAATTTCGCTCTCCAGCTTCTCACTTCAGCTGTTTGAGGGAAAGATCCAATTGTTGTTGTTGGAAATAATGGGAGATTTAAAGCTTCAATCTGACTTTTTCTTCTCGCTGCAAAAGCACTTTTACGTTTATCATCAGAAGCTGTAATTCCGGCAACACGCGCTTTAACATCGTTATTATGAATTAATTTTGAAGTTTTACGGTTTTCATTTGCAATTACGTTTCTTTCGTAGTCAACAGAAGTTTTAACATCAACTTCACCTGAAGCAATTTGTTTTAAAAGTACAATTTCGTTGATTTTCTGCTTCGCAAAAGCAAGCCATTGTTTGATTTCAGGCGTGAGAGTTTCGTCGTTTGTTTCTAAATCTAAATCGCACGGACTGTGGATTAAAGAGCAAGAAGGCCCAACTAAAATTCTGTCTTTACCTAAAGCATCAGTTGCTTTTTTGATTAATTCTAAAGATTTTTTGAAATCATTTTTCCAGATATTTCTCCCGTCAACAACTCCCAAAGAAAGATTTACGTTTGAAGCCAGTTTTCCGGATTCTAAAATATCATCTAACTGAAGTGGGCATCTAACTAAATCTAAATGGAAAGTATCAACCGGAAGAGCCAAAGCTGTTTCTAAATTTTCTCCGAAACAGTCAAAATAATTTGCTAAAATGATTTTAAGTTTTGGGAAACGAATATTGATTTCGTTATAAACCTGTGTAAATGTATTTCTTTCTTTATCAGTTAAATTTAAAGCTAAAAAAGGTTCGTCAAGCTGAATATATTCTGCATTTTCTGCTTGTAATTTTTCGAAAATTTCGAAATAAACAGGCAATAAAGCATCAATAAGATCAATTCGGTTAAAACCTTCTTCCTTTTCTTTTCCTAAAAGTAAATACGAAATTGGCCCAATTAAAACTGGTTTTGTTGCAATTCCTAAAGCATTTGCTTCTTTAAATTCATTGATTATTTTTTCTGAAAACAATTCAAATTTTTGGGTCTTTGTAAATTCAGGAACAATATAATGATAGTTTGTGTCGAACCATTTTGTCATTTCCATTGCTACAACATCCTGACCTTCTTTTTGCGCGCCTCTTGCCATTGCAAAATACAAATCCAGAGATGAATTTTTTCTTGCAAATTCGTGGTAACGCTGCGGAATTGCACCAACTGTCAAAGTCAAATCCAAAACCTGATCATAAAAAGAAAAGTCATTTGACGGAATCAAATCAACTCCGGCTTGTGATTGTAAATGCCAGTTTTTGATACGAATTTCTTTTCCGGCATCGATAAGTTCATCTGCCGAAATTTTTCCTGCCCAATACAATTCACTGGCTTTTTTTAATTCTCTGTTGCTCCCGATTCTTGGATAACCTAAATTATTTGTTTTCATTTTGATTTCAGTATTTTTTACTGAACAAATTTATTGTATTAGATTTTATAACTTATATTTGATACTTATTTCAGTAAAATGTATTTTAAAAATGATTTTAAAAAGATTTTATTACTGTAAATATCTTTCAAACGAACCTTTAGCCGTAAAAAAAACTATGGAAAACCTGGATAAAACCGATTTACTTATCCTGAAACACCTTCAGGAAAACTCAAATATCAACACAAAAGACCTCGCCAGTAAATTATTTCTTACTGTAACGCCTGTTTATGAGCGTATAAAAAGGTTAGAAAGGGACGGATTTATAACAAAGTATGTGGCATTACTTGATAGAAAGAAAATGAACCGCGGTATGACAGTTTTTTGCAATGTCCGTTTAAAAGAACACGCTAAAAACGTGGGAAGTAATTTTGTAAAAGATATCGTAGCACTTCCTGAAATTATAGAATGTTATAATATTGCGGGCGATTACGATTTTATGCTAAAAATTCTCGTCCAGGATATGGCTAGTTATCAAGATTTTGTAATGAATAAATTGTCAACGATAGAAAACATCGGAAATACGAACAGTATTTTTGTAATGGGAGAAATAAAACACAGTACCGCATTAGAGTTTTAATCTTTTTTTTGCCACAGATTGCACAGATTATAATGATTTTTTAGGATTGATGGTTAGGTTTTTTGCCACGAATTTCACGAATTTTCACAAATCATTGTGTATAAATTAATTCGTGAAAATTCGTGAAATTCGTGGCGAACAAAATATTTAATCTTTTAATTCAAATTAATCTACAGCCTATTTTTATTTAATATTATCCTAAAATAAAATGTATTTTTGACGTTTAGATCCTCAATCTAAAATCAATAATCTACAATCTAAAATAGAACAATGAACTGGGAACAACTTTTATCATTAAAACGTCAGGGAGATACAAGCAAAAGATTACGTGTAGAACAAGATGATACACGATTAGGTTTTGAAGTCGATTATGACCGAATTATTTTCTCGGCAGCATTTCGTTCTCTGCAGGATAAAACCCAGGTAATTCCGCTTTCTAAAACAGATTTCGTGCATACCAGATTAACGCACAGTTTAGAAGTTTCTGTTGTGGGAAGATCTTTAGGACGTTTGGTAGGTAAAAAAATCATCGAAAAATATCCTTATTTAAAAGAAATTCACGGTTATCATATGAATGATTTTGGGGCAATTGTAGCCGCTGCTTCATTAGCGCATGATATCGGGAATCCGCCTTTTGGACATTCGGGAGAAAAAGCAATTGGCGAATATTTCTCTACCGGAAAAGGATTAAAATACAAAGATAAATTAACAGCAAAACAATGGCAGGATTTAATTGATTTTGAAGGAAATGCCAATGGATTTTCGGTACTAACGGCAAGCCGTCCGGGAATTGAAGGCGGACTTAGAATTTCATACGCAACATTAGGTGCTTTTATGAAATATCCTAAAGAAAGTCTTCCAAAAAAACCAACCAATAATATTGCTGATAAAAAATACGGTTTCTTCCAGTCTGACAAAGCTTTTTTTGAAGAAGTTGCCGAAGATATGGGAATGATCCCAAATAAAGAAGATGGAGATATTGGTTTTGAAAGACATCCTTTAGCTTATTTAGTTGAAGCCGCAGATGATATTTGCTACACGATTATCGATTTTGAAGACGGAATCAATCTTGGTTTAGTTTCTGAAGATTATGCTTTAGAATACTTAATCAAATTAGTAAAAGACAATATTGGCGTTGCCAAATATAAATTATTAGAAACAAAAGAAGACAGAATTAGTTATTTGCGTGCCTTAGCAATTGGAGCCTTAATTAACGACGCCGTCGATGTTTTCGTAGAAAATGAAGAAGCAATTCTGGCCGGAAATTTCCCTTTTGCTTTAACAGACAAAAGTAAATACAAAGCACAGATGAATGATATTATCAACTTAAGCGTTGAAAAAATCTATCAAAGCCGTGAAGTTATCGAAAAAGAAATTGTTGGTTATCAAATCATTCAGACTCTGCTTGATAAGTTTATTACTGCATTCAATAACAAATACGAAGGGACAGCATCAAATTATGATAAATTAATCCTGAAAATGCTGCCGGAAAAACATAATTTAGAGAAAGGTAATTTATATGAACGTCTGCTTCATATTTGTCATTACGTTTCTCTTTTAACAGATGGAAATGCGTTAGAATTATACGAAATGATTCAGGGAAGAAAAAAGAATTAATGTTCAAATTATAGTATAAAAAAGTGCCTGTATGTTTGTTTACAGGCACTTTTTTTTATAGTATGAATTTTATTTATTGAAAAGCATAAACTAAACCAACACCAAGAACTTGGCGTAATTGCGCTCTTGGTCCGTCGTTAACCTGCGAAGTACTTCCGGTTACAGGATCGACAACATCTTTTTTAGTTTTAATATCATCATCATAAACTAAATGAATACCAATATTTGCTTTTACATAAGCATTTACAACAAGATCTAAACGCGTATCGTAATCGACATCGACATTTCCAAATCTGTTTAAATAATCGGTATATAAACTTAATCTGTTTTCGTAAAAAATGTTTTTAAAGATTTCGCTTTTCATGTATGCCGTAAAAAGAATACCAAACTCCGCTTTTACTTTTTGTCCTTCCTCAATTAAAATTTGATTATTAGGATCTAAAGGATCTGGTGCATAAACCGCTTTTTTCACACCAAAAGAACCTTGATTTGCCAGGTATTGATCTAATACCAAAGTAGTTTTTAACGTAATAGGAGAGAAGTAAAAAGTTCTGTTTTTCTTTTTGTCTGAATTTTCAGCTCCCGCTCCCAGAAATATATAAGCTGGAGCAAAAGGCCTAGAGATTGCAATATCCCGGTTTGGATAATTGTAACCGTCTGTAAATTGTGTATTGAAGTTAAATTTAGCAGAATAATACCAGTTTGAAACCGTATCTTTTCTAAATCCGTATGTTGAGTTTAATAAAACAGCATCGTCTGTTTTTCTAAGTTCAGTCCCGTCTTGTTTGTTTAAACCATACTTAACAATAAGTTCGTTAACCCACTTATGATTTCCTTTTACAAAAGTTCGTCCAAATTCACCCTTAAATAAACCAGAAATAGAACTTGTTCCCCCGGCACTCCAATTCACAAAAGCGATCTCTGAAATATCAAAACCCACTTGATTTTTTTTAGTCCAGTTTGAAGGCAGTTTAGGTACTTGATTTGGATCTAAAGTCGTTTGTATAAGCTGCGCAAAGTTTTTTGAAGAAAAGAGAAGCAACAGAAGCAAAAGGGTAGAACGTAATAATTTCATTAGGCTTATTTTTGTATTTTTGGTGTTGCAAAATAATTATTTTACACCGTTTGAAAAAAGATTTATTAAAGATTTAACGTCAATTTCACACAATTGTTGTAGCTTCAGCACGCTTCCATGTTCAATAAACTCGTCTGGAATACCCAAAATTTTGACATCATTTTTGAAGTTATTTGTGGCAGCAAATTCCAAAACAGCACTTCCAAATCCGCCTTTTTTTACTCCGTCTTCAATTGTAATTATATTTTCGAAAGTTGAAAAAATAGTATTTAATAGATTGATATTTAGTGGTTTAATAAAAGAAAAATCATAATGTGCCAGATCATCAGAATTCGAACATTGATTTATAGCTTCGATTACATTATTTCCAATTGCCCCTGTAGATAAAATAGCTGTTTTTGTACCGTTTTTTAAGCAGTTTCCTTCTCCAATATTAATTTTTTCGTAATGTCCGAAATTTTCTACTTCCCAGTTTTGTAAGACGCCGCGTCCTCTTGGATATCGAATCGCAATGGGATGATTTAATAAGCCTAATTGAGCCGTATATAAAATGTTTTGAAGCGCAATTTCATTAATTGGCGCATAAATAATCATGTTAGGTATAGAACGCAGATAAGCAATGTCAAAAACACCGTGATGCGTGGCGCCGTCTTCGCCAACTAAACCAGCTCTGTCCAAACAAAAAATAACGGGTAAATTTTGCAACGCCACATCATGAATAACCTGATCGTAAGCGCGCTGTAAAAAAGTCGAATAAATATTGCAATACACTATCATTCCCTGCGTTGCCATTCCGGCAGCAAGCGTTACGGCATGCTGTTCTGCAATTCCCACATCAAAAGCACGTTCCGGCAGTTCATCCATCATGAATTTTAAAGAACTTCCAGATGGCATTGCAGGCGTTATTCCTATTATTTTTTCGTTCTTTTTGGCTAAATCTAAAATCGTTAAACCAAAAACATCCTGATATTTTGGAGGAAGATTTTCTTCTGATTTTAAATGAATTTCTCCGGTTGAAGCATCAAATTTTCCGGGTGCATGATATTTTACCTGATTCTCCTCAGCTTGCTGTAAACCTTTTCCTTTAGTAGTTACAATATGAAGAAACTTTGGGCCTTTTATCTTTTTTAATCTATTTAATTCTTTGATTAAAGTTGGAAAATCATGTCCGTCGATTGGACCGGAATAATCAAAATTCAAAGATTTGATAATGTTATTCTGCTTCGGATTTTTTCCGTTTTTAACCGCAGTAAGATATTTTTTTAAAGCACCAACACTTGGGTCAATTCCAATAGCGTTGTCGTTTAAAATTACAAGAATATTAGCATCGGTAACTCCGGCATGGTTTAAGCCTTCAAAAGCCATTCCGCTTGCGATAGAAGCATCGCCAATAACTGCAATATGTTGTTTGTCGAAATCTCCTTTTAGTTTAGAAGCAATCGCCATTCCCAATGCTGCAGAAATAGAAGTAGAAGAATGTCCAACGCCAAAAGTATCGTAAACACTTTCAGCTCTTTTTGGGAAACCCGAAATTCCTCCAATTTGTCTGTTCGTATGAAAAATTTCCCTTCTTTCGGTTAAAATTTTATGTCCGTAAGCTTGATGACCAACGTCCCAAACTAACAAATCTTCGGGCGTATTAAAAACATAATGCAAAGCAATTGTCAGTTCGATTACACCTAAACTGGCACCTAAATGCCCTTCTTTTACAGAAACCACATCAATAATAAACTGGCGTAATTCCTGAGCAACCTCAGTAAGCTGCTCTTCTTTTAAAAGACGTAAATCGGCAGGATTGTATATGTTCGAAAGTAAATTGCTTTTCATTGTAAGGTAAAAAGCAAATTTACGGTTTTAAATTTAATTTTATAAGTGAGATCTACTGCAATACTATTGGTAAAGAATACTGCATTTTAATTTTTTTTCCATTTGATTCTCCCGGCTGCCATTTTGGACATAAACTTAAAACTCGGATAAGTTCTTTTTCTAAAGGCTGGTCGACAGCAGGTTGAGATTGAAGATAAGATACAGAACCGTTTTTTTCTACAGCAAACGCAAGAATTATTTTCGCTTTTCCAATATTTGAGCCTTCTGGTTTTTTAAATTCTTTTGCAAAAAATGTGTAAAATTGATCAATTCCACCAGGAAATTCTGCATTTGTCTGCATAACCGCACCAGTAACAAATGTTGAATTATCTTCTTCTTCTTCCACAGCTTTTTTACAATTTAGCTTTGCAGATTTTTCTTTTTTAGTATTATTTACAGGATTTTTTACAAATTTAACCTGATCAACTTTTGGAGGCGGAGGAGGTGGCGGTAAAGGGTTATGATGAGCATCATTCGGATTAATTGGAACGTCTCCAACCATAATTCTTTCTTTAGCAACGGTATCTTTTACAACTTCAACTTTATCAATTTTTTTCTTATTTCCTTCTTTATCTGCACAGCTAAACAAAGTTGTTCCCATTGCCACAAATAATGCCAATAAAAACATTTTATAGTAATTAGTCTGTGCATACAAAATTCGACTTGGAATTTGAATTGTAACAGAATCTAATTGCGATTTTCTAAATCTTCCGCAAATTTTATTATTTTGATTTTGAATGAAAAAATGCTGAATTTCATCAGGAAGCATTGCTGTAAAATCAACAACAGTTTTAGAGCAGCTTAAACAGAAACGACCATTTCCATCTGGAGTCATTTTGTTCCAGTCTTCATGACATGGTTCAGGAATTGTGATTTTATGTTTTCTATTCATTATTTATTGCTTAAAAGAAATTGGTAAGTTCAAAGATGTTCTAACGGCATGATTGTTTAATTTTCCCGGATTCCATTTTGGGGACATTTTTAAAACTCTAATAGCTTCTTCGCCAGTTCCGGTTCCGGCATCACGTAATATTTTGAAAGTACTTAAACTTCCATCTTTTTCTATTACAAACGAGACATATATTTTTCCGGTATATTTTTCTGTTTTATTGGGGATAACATAATTATCGTTAACAAAGGCATAAAACTTTTTCATTCCATTTTTTGGCTCAGGTATGACATCTAAACTTATTGGACTAAAAATATCATCATAATTAATAGTTATGTCTTCGGTTTTTATTTGATGATCATCGGGAACGACAGGCATACCCAATGTAGTAGCAGATATTGTATCATTCTCAACAATTTCTACTTTATCAATTTTTTGTTTCTTCTCATTTTTATCCTGACAGCTAAATAAAGTAGTCCCCATTGTAACAAACAAAGCCAGCAAAAACATTTTATGGTACTTCGTCTGCGTATATAAAACCCGACTTGGAATTTGAATTGTAATAGAATCTAATTGCTCGTTTTTAAATTTTCCGCAAATTCTTTCGTTTTGATTTTGAATGAAAAAATGCTGAATTTCATCAGGAAGCATGGAAGTAAAATCAACAACCGTTTTAGAACAGCTCAAACAAAACCGGCCATTTTCGTTTGGCGTCATTTTGTTCCAGTTTTCACCACAAGGTTTAGGAATTATTATTTTATGTTTTTCTTCCATATTCAAATATCAAAAAATAAATGTAATAAAAAATAAGTTCTAAAATCCTATTTTTGCAATTATGATAAACCCTTTCACCGACGAATATTTCATGAAAAAAGCTTTGCAGGAAGCGGAAGAAGCTTTTGCTAAAGGCGAAATTCCTGTTGGGGCCATTATTGTTGTAGCCGATAAAGTAATTGCAAGAAGCCATAATTTGACAGAATTACTTAATGACGTTACCGCTCATGCCGAAATGCAGTCCATAACCGCCGCTGCGAATTTCCTTGGCGGAAAATATTTAAAAGACTGCACACTTTATGTAACGCTTGAACCTTGCCAAATGTGTGCAGGAGCTTTGTATTGGAGCCAGATTTCGAAAATCGTTTTTGGTGCGCGCGACGAGCAGAGAGGTTTTATAACAATGGGAACAAAACTGCATCCAAAAACAACTGTGGTTTCTGGTGTAATGGCTAATGAGGCTGCAGATTTGATGAAGCGTTTTTTTCTGGAAAGACGTAAATAAAATCTTTTTGAATATTTTGATAAGCGATAAGTTATGACTGATTTTTCAATAATAAAAAAACTATTTCATATTACAGAACCTTTTGGTTTTATTTCTGATGAAGTTCAAACTATTGAAAATATTTTTGGGAAACTTCCCCAGGTTTTTGTGGATTATTATACAGAACTAGGTAAAATTCAAAATTTAAATCATACACAGGATTTTCTAATTGTACCAGAGCGTTTTCAATATTATAAGCATGATGACTATTTGATTTTTTATTCTGAAAATCAAAAAGCTTGTGTTTGGGGAATACATAAAGACGATTTGTTGAAACCTGATCCGCCTGTTTATATGAGTTCTGATGAAAAAGAGTGGAACTTAGAAACAGAAAAATTATCCGATTTTTTTACTGCAATGGCTTTTCTGCAAGCTGGTTTTGCATTACAATTTCCATGCAATACCTTTTTTGAATTAGAGCAGAAGGAATTAGATTTTATTAAAGAGAATTTTGCTGATAAAGGAGTTGGTTTTAAACAATGGCTTGATGGAATAAACTTTTACGGAAATTGTCCTGATGATGTAATTATTATTATGAGTGGAAATCAAATGTTTTATGCATCAAATTCAGAAAAGCATTTTGCCGAATTAAATAAGGTTTTGTCAAAATTAGGAACAGAACTTTAAGGTTTGATGCTCTTAATCAATGCTGCAATAACTTGCAAACTTCAACAAAAGTTAAATAATTATTGCTAAAGAATTTTCTTCTTAAAGAATCAAAAAATACTTTACTTTTATTGTAATTTAATTTGCGTTTTGCTGTTAAGACTTTAAACAGCGATCATGTTAAATTACTAACTTGTTAACCATTAACTCTAAATAAAAGTGAAAGCAAAAGGTTTAGTTCTCGTATTTTTTGTGTTTTTTATTTTTCAATCCTGCGGCAGAAAATCGGCTGCAGATTTCAACTCCGATTTTTCATTATTTAAAGAGTACATAACCAGCTTTACCAGCGGAATCGTTTCTTCCGATTCTGATATTCGGGTTGTTTTGGCTTTCGACAAAAATGATTGGAAACCCAATCAGGAATTAGACGACGATTTGTTTGATATTTCACCAAACGTTCACGGAAAAGTGGTAGCACTTTCTACCAATACAATTGCTTTTATTCCTGAAAAAAAATTAAATCCTGGAACAGAATATCAGGTTACTTTAAACTTAGATAAACTGACAGCAATTCCGAAAGAAAAAGAAAAGGAACTTTCTAAATTCAACTTTACGGTTAAAACAGTTAAGCAGGATTTTACCATAAATACCGGCGATATTCAATCGTACAGTAAAGAATATCAATATTTAAACTGCGTTTTAAAAACAGCAGATAAAATTGATCTTGAAACGGCTCAAAAATTGGTTGAAGCCAAACAAAAAGGAAACAATCTTAAAATTAAATTTGAGAAAACGACTGGTCCTTCCAAAGAATTTCGTTTTATAATTGACAGTATTCAGCGTTTTTCTGAAGCTTCAAATTTGGAGATTATATATGACGGAAATGATTTTGATATCGATCAAAAAGGACAAATCGATTTTCCGATTACAAGTATAAACGAATTTAAAATTATAAAAGTTGAAGTTCCTGATGGAAACAATCAATCGGTTTCAATTAATTTTTCTGAACCTTTAGAAAAAGGACAGGATTTTGCCGGATTGGTTTCGATTCAGAACACCAATAACTTAAAGTTTTCTACACAAGGGAATTTACTAAAAGTATATTTTACAAACCAAAACGCTCCTAAAAAAGAAGAACCAGCACCAGTTGTTGTTGAGGAAGAAACGGCTGAAGTTACCGTTGATTCTGCTGCCGTTGCTGTTGATTCTGCCGCTGCCGTTGTAGAAGCTCCGGTAGAAGATATAGTAGAAGTTGTTCCAGATGAAGAACCGGAACAAGTGATTACTGGAGAATTGCTTTTGGAAGTTTTCCAAGGAATTGAAAGCCAGTATGGCAAAAAAATGGAAGCGAACTATTCTGAAAAAATCTCTTTTGATCAGATTAAACCAAGCGTGCGTTTCGTTAAAAATGGAACAATTCTGCCAAGTTCAAACAATTTAAAACTGAATTTCGAAGCCGTAAATTTAAGTGCCGTTGATGTAAAGGTTTATAAAATTTACAAAAACAATATTTTGCAGTTTCTTCAATATAATGAATTAAATGGTGCGCAAAACCTCAAAAAAGTAGCGCAGCCTATTGCAAAAACCACACTTAATTTAAGAGAAAGTACGCTCGTAAACCTAACGAAGTGGAATACCTATGCTTTAGATTTATCTAAAATTATAAAACCGGAACCGGGAGCGATTTATAGAGTTGAGTTTGAATATAAAAAGAAATACGCCCTGTATAAATGTGAAACATCAGATGGAGATCAGGATGAAACAGAGGAAGAAGAAGTCGATGAAAATGATGTAAACTACAGCGGAAACTCATACGACGATTATTATTACGATGATTACGAATGGAGAGAAAGTCAGGATCCTTGCTCTGGATCGTATTATTATAATGCGAAAATTGCAACTAATATTCTGGCTTCAGATTTAGGAGTTATTGCCAAAAGAGGTGAAAACAAATCGTATTTATTTGCTGTAAATAATATTGTAACGACAGAACCGGTTTCGAACGCGAGAGTTGATTTGTACAATTTTCAACAGCAAAAAATTTCGACGCAAGCAACAAGCAGCGAAGGAATTGCATCTTTCCAGCTGGATAAATTCGCCTATTTTGCAATTGTTACTTTAGGCGATCAATCGACGTATGTAAAATTGGACGACGGACTTTCGTTATCTGTAAGTAATTTTGATGTTGCCGGAGAGACTTTACAAAAAGGTTTAAAAGGATTTATTTACGGAGAAAGAGGCGTGTGGCGTCCGGGAGATAATTTGTATTTGTCTTTCATTTTAAATGATGCGGCGAATAAACTTCCGAAATCGCATCCGATAAAATTCAGATTAAACGATCCGAATGGAAAAACCGTTTATCAAACTGTTCAAAAAACAAACGATTTAAATCATTATGCGTTTATAGTTCCAACAAATCAGGATGCACCAACCGGAAATTGGGAAGCGATGGTAAGCGTTGGCGGAGCTAAATTTTATAAGAGCATTAAAATAGAAACGATCAAACCAAATCGTTTAAAAATCAAAAATACATTTACAAGAAAAACACTTTCATCATCTTATCCAAACACAGATAATCTGGAAGTAACGTGGCTTCATGGTGCAATTGCTAAGAATTTAAATGTAGAAATGCAGGCAAAATTCTCGCAGCAAACCACAACTTTTAAAGGATATGAAAAATATAGCTTTGATGATATGGTTCGTCAATTTAGCACAGAAGAAATCAATGTTTTTTCAGGTAAATTAAACGAAAGCGGAAAAGCATCTGTAAATATTCAGCCAAGATTACAAGGTCAGGCGCCGGGAATGCTTCGCGCTTCATTCATTACAAAAGTGTATGAAGAAGGCGGTGATTTTAGTACCGATGTTATTTCGACAACGTATTCTCCATATAAAACCTATGTTGGGGTAAAATCGCCTGAATTGAACAAGTACAATATGCTTGAAACCAGAACGAATAATCGTTTTGAAGTGGTAACGGTTGATGAAAACGGAAGACCAAAAGCAGTTCGAAATCTTGAAGTAAGAATTTACAAAGTAGATTGGAGATGGTGGTGGGATTCTTCAAGCGATAATTTATCGAATTATAATTCATCGAACTCGACAACATCTTATAAATCTACAGTAATTAACACTGATTCGAACGGACGCGGAAGTTTTCAATTTGCTTTAACCGATGAAGAATGGGGGCGTTATTTAATTCGTGTTGAAGATCCAAACGACGGCCATGCAACGGCTTTAACCGTAAATATCGATTGGCCAATTTGGTCTGGAAAAACCAGAAACAGAGATGCTTCGACAGCCAATATGTTAGTTTTTTCTACCGATAAAAAGAATTATGCCGTTGGGGAAAAAGCACAAATATCTTTCCCTTCAAGCGAAGGCGGACGTGCGTTGATTTCTATAGAAAATGGTTCTCGCGTTGTACAAACACTTTGGGCAGAAACTAAAAACGGAGAAACAAAAGTTGAAGTTCCAATTACGGCAGCAATGGCACCAAATGTGTATTTTAATATCACATTATTACAGCCGCACGCTTCGACTAAAAACGATTCGCCAATTCGTATGTACGGAATCGTCCCGATTGAGGTTGTAGATAAAAACACGATTTTGGCACCAACCATTAATATGCCTGATGTATTAAAACCAGAACAGCCATTTACGGTTAAAGTAGGGGAGAAATCAGGAAAAGAAATGACGTATACAATTGCAGTTGTTGATGAAGGATTGCTGGATTTAACCCGTTTTAAAACGCCAAATGCGTGGGATAGTTTCTATGTTCGTGAAGCTTTGGGGGTAAAAACATGGGACGTTTATGATGATGTAATTGGCGCTTACGGCGGAAAAATAAACCAGATTTTCAGTATTGGAGGAGATCAGGATTTGGGCGTTGGAAAAGCTAAAAAAGCAAACCGTTTTAAACCAGTTGTATTATATTATGGACCTTTTAAATTAGAAAAAGGAGAAACAAAATCACACCAATTAAAACTGCCTAAATATATTGGATCTGTTAGAACAATGGTTGTTGCCGGCGACGCTGCGACAAGTGCATACGGAAGTGTAGAAAAAGCAACTCCGGTTAGAAGTCCGCTGATGGTTTTGGCTTCATTACCGAGAAAAATTTCGCCATCCGAAAAAGTAACGATTCCGGTTACCATTTTTGCAACTGAAAATAAAATCAAAAATGTTTCTGTTCAAATAAAAACAAGCAACGGATTGAAAGTTGTGGGAAGTGCGGTTCAAAAGCTAAGTTTTGCACAGCCTGACGAAAAAATGGCGTATTTCAATTTAGTTGTAGGATCTGCAACCGGAATTGCAAAAGTGCAGGTCATTGCAACATCTGGAAATGAGAAATCAAGTTATGATGTTGAAATCGATATGACAAACCCGAATCCGGTAACAAGTACTTTTACTGATGTTGTTTTAACTCCAAATAGTACCAAAACACTTTCGTGGAAAACGTTTGGTGTTGCCGGAAGCAATAAAGCGAGATTAGAAGTTTCGTCTATGCCATCAATGAATTTGAATGGAAGAATGCAATACTTAATTCAATATCCACATGGTTGTGTCGAGCAGACAACATCGTCGGTTTTCCCGCAATTATTCTTAAGTGATGTTGCCGATATTGATGCGAAACGTAAAGATATTATTCAAAAAAATATTGCAGCCGGAATTCAGAGATTAGGAAACTTCCAGTTATCAAACGGAGGATTACCTTACTGGCAGGGAAATGCAATTGCAGACGATTGGGGAACTTCATACGCTGGACATTTCTTGATTGAAGCAGAGAAAAAAGGTTATGTACTGCCAATTAATTTCAAATCAAAATGGCTTTCATATCAGCAAAAAGAAGCAAAACAATGGCGTTTTGAACCTAAATACGGTAACGATCTGGCGCAATCTTATAGATTATATACTTTGGCTTTAGCAGGAAATGCCGACTTATCGTCAATGAACAGGCTTCGAGAAACAAAATCAATTTCGAATGAAAGTAAACTTCGTTTGGCAGCGGCTTATGTCTTAGCTGGACAAAAATCGGCGGGACAAAATTTACTGCTTCAAACGAGTATTGATGGATCGGATGGTTATAATTATTACTATTATGGTTCTGACGAAAGAAACAGAGCAATGGCTTTAGAAACGCTGCTTCTTTTAGATCAAAAACAAAAAGCATTTGCAACGGCGACAAAATTAGCCAAAGAAATGTCAGCAAATCAATGGATGAGTACGCAGACAACAGCTTACTGCTTGTATTCAATGTCGAAATTTGCGATTAGCAATGGTCCAAAAGGAATCAATATCCAGTTTAGTAAAAATGGTAAAGGAGAAACGATCAATACGCAAAAAACAATCGCAGATCGTAGTTTGTCTGCTGCCAGCGGAACAAATAGTATCACATTAAAAAACCTTAAAAACAATACGGTTTATGTTCGTGTATTGAACACTGGAATTTTACCAATAGGAAATGAAAATGCGGTTCAAAGTGATGTTTCGGCAAATATTGTTTTCAAAAACAGAAAAGGAAGTACTATTGATGTTTCAAGAATTAGTCAGGGAACAGAATTTATTGCTGAGGTTACAATTAAAAACCAAAGAAATGAAAGTATTCAAAATGTGGCGTTATCGCAAATTCTGCCTTCTGGATTCGAAATTGTAAACACACGTTTCACAGATTATGGAGACGCAGTAAATAATATTGCCGATTATATCGATATTCGTGACGACAGAACTAATTTCTACTTCGGAATGAAATCGAGAGAAACAAAAGTTTTCAGGATTCTGTTAAACGCATCATATCTAGGAAATTATTATTTACCTGGATTACAATGCGAAGCCATGTACGACAACACATTCCTGGCAAGAACTAAAGGATTCTGGGTTGAAGTTGTGAAATAAATTTATAGCCCACGGATTTTACGGATGAAACAGGTTTACACGGATATTTTTAATATAATCTGTGTCAATCCGTTTCATCCGTAAAATCCGTGGTCTAAAACTTTAAATACGTTGAAAAATAAACTTATAGCGTTTTTCCAACGCATCATAAACTGGATTAAAAGAAATAAAATAAAATCAGCAATTGCATTTGTGCTTTTGCTGGGTTACTATTTTTCCCTTCCCCGAACTTTATTCAAAGAACCGTATTCAACCGTAATTGAAAGTAAAGAAGGAGAATTACTCGGAGCCAAAATTGCCCGCGACGGACAATGGCGTTTTCCGGCGCAAGACAGCGTTCCTGATAAATTCAAAAAATGTATTGTTTATTTTGAAGACGAGTATTTCTACAAACATCCGGGATTTAATCCGGGAGCAATGGTTAATGCTTTTAAACAAAACCGAAAAGCGGGTAAAGTAGTAAGAGGAGGAAGTACTTTAACGCAACAAATAATCAGACTTTCCCGAAAAGGAAAAAACAGAACTTACTTTGAAAAGCTTGTCGAAATTATTCTCGCAACCCGATTAGAATTAGGATATTCTAAAAATGAAATTCTCGAAATGTACGCTGCTCATGCGCCTTTTGGAGGAAATGTTGTAGGGTTAGAAATGGCTTCATGGCGATATTTTGGTGTGCAGTCTAATCAATTATCTTGGGCAGAAAATGCGGTTTTAGCCGTTTTACCAAATGCGCCAAGTTTAATTTATCCCGGAAAAAATCAGATAAAATTACTGAACAAACGAAACCGACTTTTACTGAAATTGCATCAGGAAGGAATAATTGACAAACAGACGTACGAACTTTCGATAGAAGAACCTTTACCTCAAAAACCTTACGATCTGCCTCAAATTGCGCCGCATTTACTACAAAGAGTGGCAAAAAGTGAAGAAGGAACGCGAGTAAAAACTACGATCGATCATGCTTTGCAAAATCGTGTAAATCAAATAGCAAGATATTATTACAATCAGTATAAACAAAATGAAGTTCATAATCTGGCAATTTTAGTAATTGATGTTCAAAACAGAAATGTAATGAGTTATGTTGGAAATTCTCCAACAGATAAAGATCATCAAAAAGATGTTGATATTATTGATGCTCCGCGAAGTACCGGAAGTATTTTAAAACCGCTTTTATATGGCGCAATGCTCGATGATGGTGAACTTTTACCAAACACTTTAGTAGCTGATGTTCCAACGCAGATTTCAGGTTATACACCGCAGAATTTCAATTTAACATTTGATGGAGCTGTTCCTGCGCATCGTGCTTTGTCACGTTCGTTAAATATTCCGGCAGTATTAATGCTTCAGGAATTTACGGTCAATAAATTTTATGAAGAACTGCAAAAATTCAAATTAAAAGACATTAATAAAACTCCAGATCATTATGGTTTATCGCTTATTTTAGGCGGTGCCGAAAGTAATTTGTGGGATTTATGCCGAACGTATGCAAATCTTTCTTCTACGGTTAATTATTATACTAAAAACAACGGAAAATACCGAACAAACGAATTCACAGAGCTAAATTATAAAAACGATTTTAAGCCTGATTTTGGTTCAGAAACCAATCAGAAGAATATTTTAGGTGCAGGATCAATTTGGTTAACCTATAATGCAATGGAAGAAGTGAACAGGCCGGAAGGAGATGAAGCCTGGAAATTTTATGACAGCTCGTTAAAAATTGCCTGGAAAACAGGAACAAGTTTCGGAAATCGTGATGCGTGGGCCATTGGAACAAATTCAAGATATGTAGTGGGAATTTGGGTTGGAAATGCAACCGGAGAAGGACGACCGACTTTAACCGGAGTTACAAGTGCGGCGCCAATTTTATTTGACGTTTTTAATTTACTGCCAAGACAAAGATGGTTTGATATTCCCTATAAAGATTTAGAAGAAGTTGAGGTTTGTCGTTTAAGCGGATATCTGGCAAAAGAAAACTGTCCGAAAATTAAACAATGGGTTTCTAAAAAAGGAAAATCTACAGCAGTTTGTCCGTATCATAAAACCATTCATTTAGATAAAACAGAACAATTTCAGGTAAACAGCAGCTGCGAAAGTATCGAAAATATTGTGACAAAAAATTGGTTTGTACTGCCTCCGGTGATGGCTTGGTATTACAAAAGCCAGCATATAGAATATTTACCTTTACCGCCATTTAAAGAAGGATGTGAGGGAACACAAACCAAAACAATGGATTTTATTTATCCAAAAGCAAACAGCAAAATTTACCTAACTAAAGACTTTAACAGTAAAGTACAGCCTGTAATTTTAAAAGTAGCTTATTCTGAAAGGGATAAAGAGCTTTTTTGGTATGTTGATGATGTTTATAAAGCCACCACAAAAACTTTTCATGAACTGCCAATTATGCCAACAACGGGAATACATTATATTACAGTTGTAGATGCTTCTGGAAATGAAATTAGACGCAGAATTGAAATTGTGAGGGAATAAAATTTTAAAGGAAATTCCAATTTTTAAATTCCAAATTCCAAATTTTGCTTCTTTATAAAAGATGAAAGGCATTGTATGTCAGGCTGAGCGAAGTCGAAGCCCACGTGCCAATTGGAGCGCCCTTCGACTTCGCTCAGGGTGACACTTTTGTATTCAAAATAACTTTTTAAATATACTTTTTGAACCTAAATTTCCGCCACGAATTACACCAATTGACACAAATTAATTCGTGCAAATTCGTGTAATTCGTGGCGAAAAGATTGCTTCGTTACTCGCAATGACGCATAAAAAAACCGCCCCGATGATGCATCGGGGCGGTTTTGATTTTTATTCTGAAATAACATTTCCTTTTTTATCATAGAAATGGTATTCTAAGTACGTGTAAGCGTCACGAGGTATGATTTTCACCCATTTCTTATGTTCAAAAAACCATTTTGAACGTAATGATGGAAAACCTTTGCTGAGGTATGCAGCCACAAACGGATGTGTATTAAGCACAACTTTATTGTGGGTTTTTAAAAGTCTTTCTAAGTCAGAGGTGATCTTGTCAATTATTAATATTGGCGCTTCAATTTCACCATTAACTTTATTTGGATCTTCTTCTCTAGTTTTTATATTAACTTCTGGTCTTACTCGCTGTCTTGTAATCTGGACTAAACCAAATTTACTCGGCGGTAATATTTTATGCTTTGCTTTATCGTCGCTCATTTCTTCTCGCAAGAAGTCGAACAAAACTTTCCTGTTTTCTGGATTAGACATATCGATAAAATCAACTACGATAATTCCGCCCATATCTCTCAGACGAAGTTGTCTGGCGATTTCTGCTGCGGCAATCATATTTACTTCCATGGCGGTGTCTTCCTGGTTGGTTGCTTTATTCGAACGGTTTCCGCTGTTTACGTCTATAACGTGAAGAGCTTCAGTGTGTTCGATGATAAGGTAAGCCCCTTTACTCATAGAAACGGTTCTGCCAAAAGAAGTTTTGATTTGTCTCTCTATATTGTATTTCTCAAAAATTGGAGTGTCATTTGATTGATAAAACTTAACAATCGATTGTTTCGAAGGTGCAATTTCTTGCAGATATTCCTTCGTTTGGTGGAACAACTCTTCATCATCTATTTGAATACCGCTGAAGGTATCATTAAATACATCTCTTAATATTGAAGAAGCTCTGTTAAGCTCTCCTAATACTTTTGATGGATGATGAGCAGTTGGTAATTTTTTACACATTGCAGACCATCTGCCAAGCAGGTTCTGCAAATCTTTTTCTAATTCGGCTACGTTTTTGCCTTCGGCTACTGTACGAACAATAACACCAAATCCTTTTGGTTTGATCGATAGAACAAGTTTTTTTAGACGATCCTTTTCTTTTTTGTCTTCTATTTTTTGAGAAATAGAAACACGATCAGAAAAAGGAACTAGAACAATAAATCTTCCGGCAAGAGAAAGCTCAGCACTTATTCTTGGTCCTTTGGTCGATATAGGTTCTTTAACTACTTGAACTAAAACAGATTGATTGGCACTTAAAATATCAGTAATGATGCCATCTTTGTCAATCTCTTTTTCAAACTGAAAGGTTTTTAGGGAGAAATCTTTTATTTTACCTGCGCTTACAAGTTTTATGAATTTCAGCTGAGAAGCTAAGTTTGGACCTAAATCGTGATAATGTAAAAAGGCATCTTTTTCGAAGCCTACATTTACAAAAGCAGCATTAAGTCCTGCAACTGGTTTTCTGATTTTGGCAATAAAAATATCACCAACCTGAAAGTTGCTTTTCTCTTCTTCTTTGTGTAATTCAATTAGTTTTCCATCTTTTAATAAGGCAAAATCTACGGCTTCAGAACTAGATCTAATGATTAATTCTTTATTCACACTGTAAATTTTTATCTGTTTTTTCAGAAAATAGAGTATAGAGAGAAGAGCATAGATTTAAAAAAATCTAAAATCTAAAATCTAAGATCTAAAATCTTATCTACAGATGGATTAAACAATATTTTAACAGGTATTGAACCCGGGAGGGAAAGTTAAATTTCAATTTTTAAATTCCAAACTCCAATTAAATCAATATTGATTTCTTAATTTTTGGATTTTGGATTTTGGATTTTCTTTTTTGGAATTTTTGAAATTTCCCAAATTTCAATGAACGTTTAAAAAGAAAAAAGTAGTTTAAAACTACTTTTTCTTTTTGTGACGGTTAGCTCTCGCTCTTTTCTTACGTTTGTGAGTAGCTACCTTATGTCTCTTTCTTTTTTTACCACTTGGCATATCGTGTCAGATTTATGTTAATTAATATTATTTTGCTTCGTTGTTAGTTTTAACTCCTTCTACAAATACTTTTGCAGGTTTAAACGCAGGGATGTTGTGTGCTGGAATTTTGATTGTAGTGTTTTTTGAGATGTTTCTACCAGTTTTTTCAGCTCTGGTTTTTACAATAAAACTACCAAAACCTCTTAGGTAAACATTGTCTCCTGTTTCTAAAGAAGTTTTTACTTCTTCCATAAAAGTTTCTACTGTTGCTTGAACATCTCCTTTTTCAAGACCTAATTTCTCTGAAATTTTCGCTACGATATCTGCTTTCGTCATTTTCTTTCCTATTTTATTTATAAATGGTGTACTATTTTTTTGAGTTTGCAAATATAGGAATTAAAAAAATAATTAATCAAGCTAATTCGTTAAATTTTAATTACATAAACATTTACTTTTGCATTTTAAGGATTTAACGATGAATTTTCATAACACGCTGATAAAATGGTATTTACAAAACAAACGTGATCTTCCATGGCGAAAAACGGCCGATCCGTACCAAATTTGGCTCTCAGAAATTATGCTGCAACAAACAAGAGTCGCGCAAGGAATGCCTTACTTTTTTGCATTTACAGCGGAATTTCCTACAGTTTTTGATCTTGCAAATGCATCTGAAGAACAAGTTTTAAAACTTTGGCAGGGACTTGGATATTATTCACGAGCAAGAAATCTTCATAAAACGGCAAAATACGTCGCAGAGGATCTAAACGGAAGTTTTCCTCCTTCATATAAAGAACTTTTAAATTTAAAAGGTGTAGGCGAATATACCGCTGCCGCTATTGCATCTTTCTCTTATAATGAAGCTGTTCCGGTTGTAGACGGAAATGTATTTCGTGTACTTTCCCGTTATTTTGATATAGAATCAGATATTGCGCTTCCCGCGACAAAAAAAGAATTTACAAAACTGGCTTACGAATTAATGCCAAAAGATAACCCGGCAATCTTCAATCAGGCGATAATGGAATTTGGTGCATTGCAATGCGTTCCGAAAAGTCCGAATTGTTCTGTCTGTGTTTTTAACGACAGCTGTTTAGCGCTGCAAAAAAAGAAAGTTGATTCTCTGCCTGTAAAATCTAAAAAAGTAAAAGTGATAAACCGTTTCTTTAATTATCTTGTTTTAGAAGATATATTAGGAAACACCATCATTCAAAAAAGAACGGCAAAAGGAATCTGGCATAACTTATATGAGTTTCCTCTTTTTGAAACCAGTGAAATTGCAGGTTTTAATACTGTTTCAGAAATAGCACAAAATGACCTGTTTTCTTCCTATACTATATTAGGTATAGAAGAATGCAGTGAAGCGACCGTAATTCATAAGCTTTCGCACCAGCATCTTCATATCCAATTTTGGAAAATAAAAATTAATGAAGTCCTCCAAAACGGAATTGATTTGAAAACTTTAAAAAGTTTTCCTTTTCCAATTGTTATATATAATTTTATAGAAAAGCAAGAAATAAATTGCTAAAAAAATGTATCTTTGGTAGAAATACCACTATTAATTATGAATGGAACATTAAATAAGGTTATGCTTATTGGTCATTTAGGCGATGATGTAAAAATGCATTATTTTGATGGAGGGAACTGTATTGGACGCTTTCAGCTTGCTACTAATGAAGTTTATATTAACAAAACGACCAATGAAAAAATAACATCTACAGAATGGCATAATTTGGTTGTGCGTAATAAAGCCGCCGAAATTTGCGAAAAATACCTATCTAAAGGGGATAAAATATATGTTGAAGGCCGTATCAAATCCAGACAATGGCAGGCTGAAGATGGTACGACAAAATATACAACAGAAATTCAGGTTACAGAATTTACTTTTCTGACTACCAAAAAAGAAACGGGAAATCATAGGCCAAACCACGATCAGGAATCCGCAAAAAACACTAACTTTGATGCGCCAAACGAAGGCTTGCCCATTAATGATCTGCCTTTTTGATTGTTTAACTAATCTTATGTAATTTGGACCCGGAGCCCAGTTTATTATTTACTACAATTTTAGACACCAATTTAATCATTGGTTTTGTCGGAATATTTATTTTGCTGTTTCTTTCAGCAATTGTTTCAGGTGCCGAAGTTGCACTTTTTTCTTTATCTCAAAAAGATATTGACGACACGCTTCAGGAAAACCTATCAAAAGGAAAAATTATTTCTGATCTTTTAGATAAACCCAAAAAACTTTTAGCGACCTTATTAGTAGCCAATAACTTTTTAAATATTGGAGTCGTTATCCTGTTCTCTTTCATTGGCAGGAATATTTTTGCAGGAGTCGAATCGCCTGTTTTAAAATTTATTTTAGAAGTAGTTCTCGTTACTTTCCTTATCTTATTATTTGCAGAAGTTTTACCAAAAGTTTACGCCAGCCGAAACAATATAAAATTTGCCAAACGTTTTGCTTATTCCATTTCAATTTTAGATAAATTACTGTCGCCAATAAGCTTGCCTATGCGCAGTGTTACTTTATATTTGCACAATAAATTAGGAAAACAAAAAAACAGCTTTTCGATAAATCAGCTTTCTCAGGCTTTAGAATTGACAGATTCTGAAGGAACATCAACAGAAGAACAAAAAATATTAGAAGGAATTGTTTCTTTTGGAAATACAGATACAAAGCAGGTTATGAGTCCGAGGATTGATATATTTGCATTGGAAATTACAGAACCATTTTCGGCTATTTATCCTAAAATAATCGAAAAAGGATTTTCAAGAATTCCTATTTATCGAGATAATATTGACCAGATAGAAGGCGTTTTGTTTGTTAAGGATTTATTGCCCCATATTGACAAAGATAATTTTGACTGGGCATCTTTAATAAGAGAAGCATTTTTTGTTCCCGAAAATAAAAAACTGGATAACTTATTAAAGGATTTTCAAAGCCTTAAAAGCCACCTTGCAATTGTGGTTGATGAATATGGCGGAACTTCCGGTTTGGTTTCTTTAGAAGATATAATCGAAGAAATAGTAGGGGATATAAGCGATGAATTTGATGATGAAAATTTAAATTTCTCTCAAATTGATGAAAAGAATTTTCTTTTTGAAGGTAAAATAAATCTTAAAGATTTCTATAGAATTGTTGATGTCGACGAAGATATATTTGAATCTCATAAAGGCGAAGCCGAAACGCTTGCCGGATTTATTTTAGAAATCCTGGGGAATTTCCCTAAAAAAGATCAAAAAATAGCTTTTGAAAACTGTGTTTTTACAATAGAAACCGTTGATAAAAAGCGTGTAAAACAAATAAAAGTAACAATAGAATAAATGTTTAAAAGAATAATTTCGGTCGCGGTAATTTTGCTCACATTAACAGTGGTAAGCTGTAAAGACGACGTTTTGCCAAAACCTGCAAGTTTCCTTAGATTAGATTATCCAGAAGCTAAATATGTCAATTTTGAAAATAATTGTCCGTTTGCTTTCCAGATGAATGAAGATGCGATTATTAAAGGTGAAAAAGACTGCGGATTTGCAATCACCTATCCAAAAATGAAAGCTACGATTTATTTAACCTATAAACCTGTTCACGGCGATATTGAAAAGCTTTTAAAAGATGCTCAAAAATTGACTTACGAACACGTTATTAAAGCCGATGATATTTTAGAACAACCGTATTTAAACACCGAAAAGAAAGTTTACGGAATGTTTTATCAAGTGGATGGAAACGCGGCTACAAACTCTCAATTTTACGTTACAGACAGTACAAAACATTTTATAACAGGATCAGTTTATTTTTATGCAAAACCAAATTTTGATTCTGTAATGCCAGCCGCGAGTTATATCAAAAATGATATGCAGCGATTGATGGAAACATTAAAATGGAAATAAAGAAATAATAAAAACGGCGTTCATTTGAACGCCGTTTTTGTATTTATAAACTTTAAACTTACGATTTAAAATTCGAAACTTTATATGTTTTTCCGTCTCCGGTTTCCTGAACAACTTTAGTCAACGATTCAGAGTTTTGAACCGTTTTATCAAATGTAACAGTTGCTAATTTTTTATCAAAATCAACGGTTGCTTTTTCTACACCTTCTAAATTAGATAATTCCGTTTCGATAGTTTTGGCGCATCCAACCGCACAAGTCATTCCTTCAATATTAAAACTTGCTGTTTGTACGTTTTCGGCAGCAATTGGTTTATGTTCTTTTGCAGTAGATTTTTCAGCATTTATTACTGCCAAACTTTTATCTTCTTCTTTTTTACAGCTTACGAATACTAAACCAGCAATTGCTAATGAAGCTATGATTTTTGTGAATTTCATATTATAAGAATTTAATTTGCTAATAATGTTCTTTGCAAAATTACTAAAAATGAAGAGGCTAATTCGTAAAAATAGTACAAATTTGCAGTAAAATACTTTTTATGGATGCAAAACAGTTAAAGTGGGCTTACTTGCTAGTATTGTCACTAATTTGGGGAAGTTCTTTTATTTTAATCAAAAGAGGATTAGTTGGTTTAACCGCAATTCAGGTTGGATCTTTCCGAATTATTTTTGCAGCTCTTTTTTTATTGATTGTTGGTTTTAAAAGTTTAAAGAAGATATCGCGCTCCCAGTGGAAATTTGTTGCTTTAACTTCTTTTTTTGGCACTTTTACGCCAGCTTTTCTTTTTGCAATTGCAGAGACCGAAGTTGACAGCTCAATCGTGGCAATTTTAAATTCACTTACGCCTTTAAATACATTAGTTTTAGGAATACTTATTTTTGGAATTCAATTTCAAAAACGACAGGTTGTAGGGGTTTTTGTTGGATTAATTGGATGTTTGCTTTTGGTTTTAAGCGGAGCATCGGCACATCCTGGACAAAACTACTATTATGTTGGATTGGTTGTAATTGCAACTCTTTGTTATGCAATAAATGTTAATTTGATTAAAAGATATCTTCCTGATTTAAATTCGGTAAGTATTACAACAGGAAATTTTGCCGTTTTATTAATTCCGGCTTTGATTATTTTGAGCACAACAGATATTTCTCAAAAACTGACTTTTGAAGCAACACAGCATTCTATTTTCTTTGTCATGATTTTAGGAATTTTAGGAACGGGAATTGCCAATGTTTTGTTCTTTAAATTGATTCAGATTTCGTCTCCGGTTTTTGCAACTTCGGTTACTTATTTAATTCCTATTGTTGCTTTTTTCTGGGGATTATTAGATAATGAAATGCTTACACCAATTCAGTTTTTTGGCGCTTTTATTATTTTGATTGGAGTTTATTTATCGGCTAAGAAATAAAAACATTGACGAGCTTGACAAAGAAGGCTATAAAAGTTTTTTAGACGAAGTTTTGTCATTTCGACCGAAGGGAGAAATCGCACTAGAAACTCCGCAAAGAATGTCGTCAATCTTTGTCGAATCCCGTGTGCGATTTCTCCCTTCGGTCGAAATGACAAACTTTGAGGAAATATATTATTTGTAGTAATTTTCTTTTATTTTTTAATATATTTGAAGTTCCTATAAATGTCAAATATATGAACTCAAAGAAATTTTTGCCCGTGTGGTATGGTGGCGGTATTGGAAACAACCGTAACGCTTTTGACGGCGTAGGACACCTTAGCTATGCGGGTTTTTACTTCCTAATCGTCAAAATTATGAACACAAACGCCCTTTCAAAAGAAACAGAATTGAGATTAAATCATTTTTTCAACAATTCAATCGATCCTAAACTTATGGCAAAAACCATTCGAAAAGTGAATTATATACTTGCCTTAAGTATAATGCGGGATTGCGAAACAATGGAAACCGAAAAAATGAATCTTCAGGATGGTTTTTATTGGCTGAATGAATTAGCCGAAATTCTGAATCCTTATCTGGATGTTGAATGATCAAAACAAGAAAGGCTGTCGTAATTGACGGCCTTTCTTGTTTTTGCAGAAAGTCTTGTCACCCTGAGCGAAGTTTAAGGGCGTGCCAATTGGAACGGGGGCTTCGACTTCGCTCAGCCTGACAAAGCTATGCCAATGTCTGGTAAATTATTTACATGTCACCCTGAGCGAAGTCGAAGGTCGCAAAGAGCGTCGACATTGATGAGCTTGACAAAGAAGGCGATAAAAAGTTTTCTAGACGAAGCTTGTCATTTCGACCGAAGGGAGAAATCGCACTAGAAACTCCGTAAAGAATGTCGCCAATCTTTCGAATCCCGCGTGCGATTTCTCCCTTCGGTCGAAATGACAAAACTGTGTAAACAAAAAAAAGCTTTGTCAAAGTTTAAAACTTTGACAAAGCCTATGAGAAAAAAACTTTAGCAACTCAGAATCTCAGAACCTTTGTCTCTTTGTTTCTTTGCAACTTTGAACCTCTCTAAAGAAAATCTGCATCAGAAACTCCTTCGTTAATCTTGATATCTGTCATTTTGATATCTAATTCAAAACCTACATTTTGAACCAAATTAAAAGGAACTTTTACACCTTTTACTTCTCTGTAATCGTTGAAGTTTGTGATTTGTGTAACCGATTTTCCGTCTTGTTCACGAATTTTTGATTTTGCTACTTTCAATCCAGATTTTACATCATAATAATGAATTGTGTTACCATCTTTTATAGCATAAGCGTCGCTTCCGTTAATTGGCTCAATACTGTCTACTTTAAGATCTGTTCTTTTTACTAATTGTAACTCTTCAAAAGGAGCGGCGTTTGCTTTCATTTCTTTAAGATCATCGCCTTCAAGGTTTTTACGTTTTCCTTGCTGCTCGATATAAGCGCCTTTATCATTTACAACCTGTTTCATCAAATTCATAGTTCCCATAGAAAGAGAAATCATCATTTTTCCTTTAGAATCCAGTTTTGAAGTAAAAGTCAACGGAGCCGGAGCTTGCGGAACTTTTGTTGTTCCGTCCATATAAAGTGTTTTTACGGCAGATACGGCTTTTTCTCCGCCAATAGCTTTGATGTAATTTTCGAAAACCGTTTTTGCTGTAATTCCTGTTGGAGCTTCTTTTTTAACAGCTGGTTTTTCAATTGGATTTCCGTATTTATCAAAATAATAAATCGGAATTTGAAGTTTTTCTAAACCAGAAATCACGTCAGAACCTTTTCCAACAACAACAATTCGCATGTTGTCAAGCAAAAAGTATTTGTTTGCTACACGATAAATATCATCAGCAGTTACGTTTGTAATCGTCTGAATGTATTTTTCGTAGAAATCAGCCGGAAGTTTTTCTGTTTCAATGTTTAAAGCATAACGTGCCACAGCCTGAGGTTTTTCTACCTGCATTACAAAACGGCCAATATATCCTGCTTTTACATTTCTTAAAACTTCTGGATCTACTCTTTCAGTACGAACTCTTTTAATTTCTTTTATAAACTGAACGACAGCGCTGTCTGTAACGGCATTACGAACCGCAGACGAAGCTTTGAATTTAGTTACATATTTTCCGCTTCCAATGCTTGAATTTGCGCCGTAAGTCCACGCGTGCTGCTCGCGTAAATTCATATTTAAATAACTGTTGAAATCGCCTCCTAAAATTTGATTGGCAATTACAGCAGGGAAAAAATCAGGATCGCTCATTTTTAAATTTATAGTATTTACCAGCGAAATCTCTGACTGAACTGCATTTGGAACATCTACAAAATCAATTTGAAGTTTAGATGCATTTTCAGGATTTGGATAGGTATTTTTTGGAGCAGCTTGTTTTTTCCATCCGCCAAAAAGTTTTTCTACTGCTGATTTAGTTTCTTTAAACTTAACATCTCCAATAATAACTAAATAAGCATTTTCAGGTACAAAATAAGTAGCGTAATTTTTTTGAACGTCTTCAAGCGTTACATTTTTTACAGTTTCTTCAGAAAGGTATTCACCGTTAGGATGATTTTTTCCAAAGGCTAAAACATCTACAACACGATTTGCAATTGCCGGAACGCTTTTTTCATCGGCTTTAAGCCCTTCCAGTAATTTTGCTTTTTCCTTGTCAAATTCAGTCTGTGTGAAATTTGGCTGTAAAGCACCTTCGGCTAAAAGCTCTAAAACACGTCCTGAATATTTAGATAATGAACTTGCAAAAGCACCTTGTGATGTAAAATTGATGTTTGCACCGTAGAAATCAATTTCTTCATTAAAAGCTTCTTTCGCAGTTTTTTTGGTTCCATTACCAATTAAACTGCTGGTTAATTCATCAACACCTTTTTTATTTCCTTCAGTAAAAGGAGCGTTGTCCAGCGTAAGGTTAAAACTTACTCTTGGTAATTTATGGTTTTCGACAACCAGAACTTTCATACCGTTTGCCAAAACAAAGGTTTGAGGTTTTTTAATATTAACTACAGGCGGGTTTCCTGGTTTTGGTTGTGGACGATCTTGTGCTTGCATAATTCCAGTTAGGAATAAAATGATTAAAAATGTATGTAGATTTTTCATGATTCGATATTCTTAGTTCTGAGATTTTGGGGTAGGAATGTAATCTAAAATTAATCTCTGATTAGGGTTTAGATACTTCTTGGCTACTTCTCTAATTTCTTCTCTTGTAATAGAATGGTAAATATCAATTTCGGTATTAATTAAATTTACATCTCCGTAAAGTAAATAATACGAAGCCAGATTTTCTGCAATTCCTTCTACGCTTGCATTTGCATTCACAAAATTGTTATCGAATTTGTTTTGTAATTTTTCGCAATCTTTCTCAGAAATTAAATCGGTTTGAAGTTTTACGATTTCTTCATCCATTTCTTTTAAAATATCGGCTGTAGTATTTGGCGCCATTGGCAATCCATATAATATATAAGTTCCGTAATCTTCCTGACTAAAACCAACAGCACCAATTTGAAGCGCCATTTTTTTGTCGTCGACAATTTTTTTGTACAATTTAGAGCTTTTTCCGTCGCTTAAATAAGAGGAGATCAAATCTAAAACTCTAGCGTCTCTGGTTTTCATTGACGGCGTTCTGTATGAAGCCACAACCATTGGAATCTGAATGTTCGGATCTTCGTAAGTTGCTTTAATGGTCTGTGTGATTGGTTCTTCTGTGTAAGTTTGTTTTTTAACGTCTTCACCTTTTGGGATTGGTCCAAAATATTTCTGAACCCATTCTTTAGCTTTTGTTTTATCAAAATCTCCTGCAATTACTAAAACTGCATTATTTGGCGTATAGAATTTTTTATTAAAAGCCTGAAATTCTTCAAGAGTTGCAGCATCCAAATCTTTCATAGAACCAATTGTGGTCCAGCGATACGGATGATTTTTGAACATATTCTTTTTAACCTCAGGAAGAATATTTCCGTAAGGCTGATTGTCGTAACGCATTCTTTTTTCTTCTTTTACAACTTCATTTTGCGTGTCAACTCCAATCTTGTTGATAATGGGGTGCATCAATCTTTCAGATTCCATCCATAAACCCAATTCTAAATTGTTTGATGGGAAAACTTCATAATAATACGTTCTGTCGTCAGATGTGTTGGCATTGTTCACGCCGCCATTTGCGGTAACGATTTTCATCCATTCGCCGCGTTTTATATTTTGAGTTCCTTCAAATAATAAATGTTCGAAGAAATGTGCAAAACCAGTACGATCCGGACGTTCGTCTTTTGAACCTACGTGATACATTACAGAAGTAATAACCACGGGTGCCGAAGGATCGTTATGCAGAATAACATGCATGCCGTTATCTAAATTGTATTCTTCAAAAGCCACCTTTTGAGCATGAGCTACTCCGCCAAGCATTAGTGCTGCACTTAACATCATTATCGAATTTTTCATAAAGATTAATAAATTTAAATACCTAATAAAATATGTAGGTAGCCAAGAGTTGATTATAGTTACATCAAAAATAACTTTTTTTAATTATCATTTAGAGGTTTATCTTTGTTTTGATTGCAATTTAACAATCTTTTACCTCTAATTGAGGATTGAATTCTTTTAAAAAACCTTGAAAAACAACGATTAAACAGCTTAAAATTTTTTTACTATAAGAGATTGCACAGTAAATTATTAGTTGTATATTTGCAACCTTAAAAATCAATAAATCAATTTGGTATGTATGCAATCGTAGAGATAGCAGGGCAACAATTTAAAGTAAGCAAAGACTTAAAGGTTTATGTTCACCGTTTAGCTAATGAAGAAGGTTCAAAAGTTTCTTTTGACAAAGTTCTTTTATTAGATGATAATGGAAATGTAACTTTAGGCGCCCCAGCTATAGAAGGTGCTTCAGTAGAAGCTAAAGTGTTACAACACTTAAAAGGTGATAAAGTTATCGTTTTCAAAAAGAAAAGAAGAAAAGGATACAAAAAAAGAAATGGTCACAGACAATATCTTACACAAATTGTAATTGAAGGTATTACTGCAGCAGGAGGAACTAAAAAAGCAGCAGCTAAAAAAGCGGTTGTAGCAGAAGAAGCAGCTACTGAAGAAGTAGAAGCTCCTAAAGTGAAAAAAGCAGCAGCTCCTAAAGCGAAAAAAGAAGCTACTAAAGAATAATAACAATATTTAAACTCATACGTCATGGCTCACAAGAAAGGTGTCGGTAGTTCGAAGAATGGTAGAGAATCAGAATCAAAACGTTTAGGCGTTAAGATTTATGGTGGACAAGCTGCTATTGCTGGGAACATCATCGTTAGACAAAGAGGTTCAAAACACAATCCAGGTGAAAATGTTTACATTAGTAAAGATCACACACTACACGCAAGAGTAGCTGGAGTTGTTAAGTTCCAAAAGAAAAGAGATAACAAATCTTATGTTTCTATTATTCCTTTCGAGGCATAATTAACAAGATTTACTTTTTATAAAAAACCCGTTCTGAAAAGATCGGGTTTTTTGTTTTTATTATTTAAGATTAATTAACCACAATCTTGTCATTTCGACGTAAGGAGAAATCGCATTAGTATTTCGATAAAGATTGGTCATTGCGAGGAACGAAGCAATCTCACGTGCTAAATCAATTCTGATCATTGTTAGTGCGGTTGCTTCGTTCTTTGCAATGACAAAAATTGCGAAAACAGGATCGTCAAAAAAAAACCTTTGTCAAAGTTTTAAACTTTGACAAAGGTCTATAAGATTTATTCTAAGCTGATGAGAATTGGAATTTGGAATTTAAAAAATTGAAATTTATTTTATTCAGTATCCTTAGTTTCCTCTAAATCCTCAGTTTTGCGTCCCACTTTTACTTTAGGATTATCCTGAGTTCCGGTAACAGTTAACGGAATTCCGAATATTCCTAATGGAGGCAAGCCTAAACGCATTTTTAAATTCAATTTTCCGTCTAAACTTGTTGTTCCTTCAATTCTTGGTCTAAAGCCCGCAAACTTAAATTTAAAGCGTTCTACGGTCATGATATTATTCTTGATCGTACTTTTAATGTCTACTTTTGAAACATCCGGATTTTTCATCGATTCAGAACTTGTTTGTTTGCTTACTGCATTAAACATTTTCAATCCTCGTACTTTTACATCTTTTACAGAAAGTACTCCACCGCCAACAAGCGAAGGATAAACAGGTTCCATCTTTCCGTTTAAACGTCCTTTTAATTGATAATCTAACGAAACAATTCCCTGCGCTTTTTCGGCTGCGCTTGCCATTTTTCTAAAAACTTCTATTTCGTTGTAAGCTCTTTTGATATCAAAGTCTGATGCTTTTATGGCGTAATCAAAATTTGCTTTTTGCGGCGTTACAGCTTGATAATTCGCATTCATGGCAACCTTGCAGCCAATTAAATCAAATCCTGTGTTCTGCATTGTCAATTTACCCTTGTTCATGGTTAAATGACCCGTTGCATTTTGAAGGTTTAATTTGTCGAAATTTACTTTTTGGGCATTTGCCAATAATTGTAAATTCAGGTTTGTTGGAATAATAATAACGCCGGTTTGTGCAGCTTCGGTTTTTGTTTCTGGTTTTGGAGCTGCATTTTTTGTTACAGAAGCATTTGCAGATGTATTCGACATAAATTCATCAACATTAATATATCGTGCCGAAACATTAAAAGAACCTTTTAAAACGCCTGTATTTGTGGTTGCGTAATTAAAAACATTTTGCAGATAACCATTCATTTTAAAATCAGATTGTCCGTAAGCAGCTGTGAAATTATTAAACGACATTTTATCCTGATTGATTTTGAAAATTCCTTCTTTAATAATGAATTTTTTAGGAAGATACTCAGACGCAATGCCAATGTTTCTTAACTCAAGCGTTCCTTTGTTATATAATTTGTTGTAGTTTCCTTTTTCGGCATCGCTTTGTTTTCCTTTTAAAACTAAATCAGCTTTTACGAAACCATCCAGATCCAGTCCTTTTTGAGAAAACACTTTATAGATTCTGTTTACATCCAGTTCTCCTTTTGCTTTAATGTCGTAAGCTAAGTCATTAAAATCACTCAAATCAGCTTCTACAAAAACAGGTTTTCCTTCAAAAGTAAATTGAGCCGGTTTTAGCTTTATTTTTAAATCGTCAAAAGTTCCTTTTTGATTGTCGATTTTAGATTTTATCGTAATATTAGTTATCGGGTTTGGGTAATATTTTGTTTTTACATATCCATTTTCTAAATCAAAAACACCTTTTGTAACAGGGAAAAGTTTGTTTTTTTGATCGAATTTCCCATTCGCCTGAATATCTCCTGCTAAAGAACCTTTTAATTCAACATCTGGAATTCCGAGTGCTTTTGTTAGTTTGCTCAGGTCAATTTTAGCTTTAAAATCGGCATTAATTTCTGGCGTGTTTGCACCTTTTACAAAGAATTTAGATTTTATATAATCCTTATTAATGTTTAAGGATAGGTTTTTAGCATCAACCGTTAAAAGGTCCGGGTTTAAAGATTGAACTTTTGTTTTAACTTCGAGATTTAAATTAGAAACCGGAAATGCACTTTTGTTATAATTCACAAATCCGTTGTCGATTTTTACATCCAGGTTTAAATCTGGAGCAATATTTTGCGAAGTAATATAATCTCCTTTTAGAGTAAAAAGTAAAGTCGTATTTCCTTTTAATTCTGTTTTTGAAAGCCATGTAATGTATTTTGGCGGAAAAGCTGTAAATACATCATACAAATCACTGTTGTCAGATTTAATTACAAAATCCATATTGTAACCATCTTTTAAAATGTCGAATTTCCCTTTAAAATCGACCAAAAGCTGATTGATTTTTAAGTTGTTCTGCTGGAAGAAAAAGGAGAGCGAGTTGATGTTTACTTTGGTAATTAAATCGGCATCAATTTTTTTATTCATTAAATACGGTTCATCTTCATAAATGATATTTAATTTTTCAATTTTTGCTTTTGAAGATAAGTCGAAAACCGCCTTGTTCAAATCGCCTTTTCCTAAGTAATTAAATCCTAAAGCATCAAAATGAACTTTTGTTGATTTGTCATCATAGATAATTTTGCTGTTTAAAATTTCAATTCGTTCTAATTTTAAAGCAGTATCTGTACTGTCTTTTGTTTCTGCGGCTTTAGCCTGCGATTTATAAATGTTGTAATTCGCTTCTCCGTTTGGATTGACTTTTACATTGATAAAAGAATCTGATAAATAAATTTGGTCAATTTTTACCGATTTACTAAAAATCAAACTGGCTACGTTTATTCCAAAAGAAACCTCTTTTGCCGTAATGAATTTTTCGTTTTTGTATGGCGCTGAACCGTTAAGACTCAAATTGTCTAAGGTTAAAGTCAGTGACGGAAAATGACGGAAAAACGAAACCGAAACATCAGAATAATTCAACTCTGCGCTTAGTCTTTCGTTAGCTGTTTTTTTGATCTGTTCTTTAATTTGATCTTCAAAAACGATAGGCGTTAAAAATAATAGTGCTAAAATAACAGCGAAAGTTATCCCTAAATACTTCGCAATTTTAAATACGATTGATCTGGATTTACTTTTTTGCATAGCAGTTTGTGGTGTTTAAATAAAAATAGAGTGAAAAAAAGCGTAATTTATCCGTGAACGGTTTCTGATTTACCATAATTGGTAATGATAGAACCTTCATATTCAATCCATTCTTTCCATCGTTTATCGATGTCGATATTGTCCTGATATTTTCTGGCAAACCCTAGAAAAGTAGTATAATGTCCGGCTTCAGAAATCATTAAATCGCGGTAGAATTTAGCTAATTCTTCATCTTTTATGTTTTCAGAAAGTACTTTAAAACGCTCACAGCTGCGGGCTTCGATCATGGCCGAAAATAATAAACGGTCGCAGAGCGCATCACGTCGGCTTCCGTCTTTTTTCATGAATTTAAAAAGCTCATTTACATAATGGTCTTTTCGTTCGCGTCCTAAAGTTAGTCCGCGTTTTTTTATAACATCATGAACCATTTGTAAATGCTCCAGTTCTTCGCGGGCAATTACAAGCATTTCGGTAACTAATTCTTCTAATTCAGAGTTGTAAGTCACAATACTGATTGCGTTTGAGGCTGCTTTTTGTTCGCACCATGCATGATCAGTTAAAATTTCTTCAATATTTGACTCAACGATATTGACCCAGCGAGGGTCTGTAGCTAATTTTAATCCCAACATAATTTCCCAGCATTTAATTCTTGCAAAATTAGTGATTTTTATTACTAAAAGTCACGAAATGTCGTGCGATTGCGCGGAAAAAAGCATTATTTTGTATGTTAAAATAAATAACGATGAATCAGCTAAAAAAACTTCTCATAATTGGGTTTGTCTGGCCTGAGCCAAATTCTTCAGCAGCAGGCGGAAGGATGATGCAGTTAATTTCTATTTTCAAGGAAAATGGATTTGAAATTACATTTGTAAGTGCGGCTCTGGACAGTGATTTTATGGTTGATTTATCTAAATTTGGAGTTACTAAAAAAAGTATCGAACTTAATTCTGCCAGTTTTGATGATTTTATAATCGAATTAAATCCAAATGTCGTTTTGTTTGATCGTTTTATGATTGAAGAACAATTTGGCTGGCGTGTAACGGAAAACTGTCCAAATGCGATCAGAATTTTAGATACCGAAGATTTACATTGTCTTCGAACTGCACGCCAAAAAGCTTTTAAAGAAAATCGAGATTTTGAAATAGCAGATTTGTTTTCTGAAGAAGTGGCAAAACGAGAAATTGCCAGTATTTTAAGATGTGATTTATCCCTGATTATTTCTGAATTTGAAATGAATATCCTGCAAGATGTTTTCAGAATAAATAAAGATTTACTTTTCTACCTACCTTTTTTGGTTGATAAAATGTCTGAAGATGATTTTTCGAAATTACCTTTATTTGAAGATCGAAAGAGTTTTGTTTTTATCGGGAATTTTCTTCATGAACCCAATTGGAATACGGTTCAATATTTAAAAGAAGCGATTTGGCCTTCGATAAAAAAAGATTTTCCAGAAGCGGTTTTAGAAGTTTATGGCGCTTATCCGTCGCAAAAAGTATTGCAATTGCATCAGCCCAAAAATGGATTTTTTATTATGGGAAGGGCAGAAGATGCAAATGAAGTGGTAAAAAATGCCAGAGTTGTTTTGGCGCCAATTCGTTTTGGAGCCGGTTTAAAAGGAAAATTATTAGAAGCCATGCACTGCGGAACGCCAAGTGTAACGACTTCAATTGGTTCAGAAGCTATGCATGCTAATTTACCCTGGAACGGATTTATTGAAGATGATACGTCCGAATTTGCTCAAAAAGCAATTGCACTTTATCAGGATGAAAATCTTTGGAAACAAGCTCAAAAAAACGGAATTGCCATTATTAATGAATGTTATCAGAAGGATAAATATTCAGATGAATTAGTGTCTTTTGTAAATTCATTATTGACGGATTCCAAAAGTCATCGTCTTCATAATTTTATGGGGAATTTATTGCAGCATCACGCTTATAAAAGCACAATGTATATGTCAAAATGGATTGAAGCGAAGAATAAGTAATCAGTACCAGTTTACAGTAATCAGCAGACTGAGACTGAAAAACTGTAACTCTAAACTAAGCTTCCATTTTTCCAAAACCTACCGTTTCACGATAAATTTGCGGCGAAACATCAGCATTTGTTTTAAAAAATCGGCTGAAATAATGTTCGTCGTCATAACCCAATTCATAAGCGATTTCTTTTACCGTTTTGTTGGTCATGTATAACTCTCTTTTGGCTTCAATAATGATTCTTTCGGCAATTAAATCGGTTAGGGTTTTGTTGAAATAATTCTTGGATAATTTTGCCAGAGCTTTAGGTGAAATGTTCAGTAAATCAGCATAATTTCCGGCGGAATGCTTGGTTTTGAAGTTGAGTTCAATAGCGTCTTTTAAATTTTGAAGAATCACAGGTTCTTTAGAATCCGGAACTGATTTCATTTCTTCTAATTGTTCTGTTTTTAATCGGGAAGCCGTTATTAAAAAGATTTTTAAATAGGAAATAAGCAATTCGTATTGTGCTAGTTCTGCATTTTGAATTTCGGTTTTCATTTGGTCTAAAACCATTGCAAAAGTCTGTGCTGCCTGTTCTGTAATTTTTGTGTAAGGCGGCTGGTAAACGTTGTTGAATAAAACGCCGTTGCAGGAAACTTCTTTTTGATGCATATGAATGCAGAAAAAATCAGGATGAAAATGAATTGCAATTCCTTCAATTGGTTCGTTTACGCAAAGCATAAAAGGCTGATAAGGCGAAAAGGCGAGAAGTGAGTTTTCTTCAAATTGATGTTCAGCAAAATCGGCTTTTACTTTGCCTTTTCCTTTGGTAACCCAAATTAATGAGAAAAAATTATTTCGCTGTAAATGATCAAAATGACTGTTGTCATCAAATGGCAGCAGTTTAAAAGCTAGATTTCCATTTTGCGGATTAATTAAAGTGAAAACATTCTGACTCATGATTTGTTGTGGTTTTTGGAAATATAAAGATAGTCATGAATTGAATTCACAACTATCTTTATAAATTGTTTTTTGTTTGAATCTTTTTGAAATTATAGGCTTGAAACTTCTGGGAAATCAATTTGTGTATTGGCAGTATTGTTGAAATAGTTTGTTAAAACATTCAATGCTACGTGTGCTACAGTTTCTGCAATTTCGGCATCAGAAACCCCTGCGTTTTTAGCTTTGTTTACATCTTCGTCGCTTACTAATCCGTTTTTGCTGATTAATGTTTTGGCCAATTGTAAAATAGCTTCTGTTTTAGCATCTGCAGAATTTCCTTTTCTTGCATCTTGTAAAACTTGTGCGTCTGTTTTTAATAGTTTTCCGCCAATAAAAGTGTGCGCTGCTACACAGTAATCACATGAATTGCTTTCTGAAACTGCTAAGGCAATTAATTCACCTGTTTTTGCACTTAATTTTCCGTGGCTTAATGCACCGCTAAAATTTAAATATCCTTCCAAAACTGCTGGTGAATTTCCCATTGTTCTCATCATGTTTGGAACTACACCTAATTTTGATTGCACTGCGTTGAATAAATCTTTAGTTTTTCCTGTTACTTCTTCTGGGTTTAATGCTGTTAATCGTGTCATTTTATTTAATTTTTTATGTTATTTATTAGTTGTTGTCTTTTGAAATTACAAAGGTGCGACGATTACAGATTTTAGAACATGGAGAATTTACGCTATGTGGTGGACAATTTTCCCTAGGTAATTTTTTGAATAAAAAAATCCCCGATTACATTCGTAATCGGGGATTTGAATAATTATGATTTTATCCCGAAGGGATTATATATCGGTAGAAAAGAATATTACGCATTGTGGTCATTTGTCCCGTGAGGGACTAAACCAATTCGTTATAATGTGTAGTCCCTGACGGGACAATGGAAACGACGGTATTTTTTTTCTACCGATATATAATCCCTTCGGGATATTTTATTTTAAAATGCCTTCAACCGCCTGAATTGTTGTAGCGTGATAACCAGATTTTGCTTTTTCAAAAATTTGATTTGCCCAAACTTTTCCTTCTGGTGTTTTTACCATTTCTTTATAAAGCATCATTACAGATCCTGTTCTGCTGATTCCGATTAAAAATTGTTCAATTGCAGGATAAGCAGGTTTATATTGGTGAATTAGTGCTTGTACAAACCATTGGCGCTTGATGATAAAATTTCCACCTTTTGTAAAGTTGAATTCATTGTCAATTGCTTCCATTTCTTTTGCTGTAATATCAGCTGGAAGATGATCTATAAAGTGCTGTTTTTCTGCTGTAGTTGTGATTTTTTTACTTAAACCTGCAACACCAGTTTCTCTCCAGCTTTTTTGAATTTTATCGATAGCATCAAAATCCACAGAACTTACCGGAAGAATATTTGATGGAATTCCCGGTTTGTAAATCCAGTCGTCTAATTTGATTTTATCAGCTAATGCTTTGTCACCTTTGATAAGGTTTTCGTTTAAATATTTTACGAAATCTTCTGTAGTAATTGATTTGAAAGCATGTGAGTCAAAATAATTCTTAATGAACGGATCGAATTTATCACGTCCAACAGCGTTTTCAATAACTCTTAAAAATGCATATCCTTTTACGTAAGGAATTTGACTGATTCCGTCGTCAGGATTTCTTCCAGTCAGCGAAACTTTAAGTCTTGTGTCTGGACTTGTATCTCCATATTCTGCTACATTATCAACTAATTCTTTGTTTGTGATAACATTTTGCATTTCAAATTCTTTCTTTCCAAAGATTGCTTCGCCAATGCGGTGTTCTACATAAGTTGTAAAACCTTCGTTTAACCAAATGTCATCCCAAGTTGCATTTGTAACTAAATTTCCGCTCCAGCTGTGGCCTAATTCGTGTGCTAATAAGCTAGTTAGTGAACGATCTCCAGCGATAACACCCGGAGTTAAAAATGTTAAGTTTGGATTTTCCATTCCTCCGTAAGGAAAACTTGGAGGTAAAACCAAAACATCGTAACGTCCCCAACGATATGGGCCGTAAAGTTTTTCGGCAGCGACAACCATATTTCCAAGTTCGGCAAATTCCCAAGCCGATTTTTTTAGCATTGATGGTTCTGCATAAACTCCGGTTCTATTGTCGATTGCCTGAAATTCTATATTTCCAACTGCAATTGCCATTAAATAAGATGGAATTGCTTTGTCTTGTTTAAAAGTATAGACTCCGGTATCATTTTTCTTCTGCGGATTTACAGCGCTCATTACGGCTAATAAATCTTTAGGAACGGTAACTTTTGCATTATAGGTAAAACGAATTCCCGGTGAATCCTGACATGGAATCCAGGTTCTTGACCAAACGCTTTCTCCCTGAGAGAAAAGGAAAGGTTTCTTTTTATCTGCAGTTTGTGCCGGTAAAAGCCATTGTAATGCAACAGCATCTTTAGTTGTGCTGTAATAGATGTTTACTTTGGTTGTATTTGGTTCAATCGTAATGTGAAGAGGTTTTCCGTGAAATTCGACATCTTTTCCAAGTTCAAATTTGGTTTCTTTTTCGTCGTCACCTAAAGTTACTTTGGTAATGTTTAGCGTGTTTTCGTCGAAAATAATCTCGTTTCCTTTACTGATGTTGTCAATTGTCCACGAAGCTTTTCCTGAAATAGTCTGCGTATCAAAATCAACTTTAATGTCAAGATCAAGGTGTTTAACTACAGCAAGTTCTGGTTTAGAATAACTGTGTTCATCAACAACGCTGGTTGGTTTTTCTGTTTGATCTTTTTTCTGGCAGGCTATTGCTGTAAGAAACAAGATTAGAAAGGTTAGTTTTTTCATATTATGAAGTATTGAATTTTGAGGATGAAAATTAAACAAAAAATCCCGTTTTGAATAAGCAAAACGGGATTTAATTATAAAATTAACAACTAATTACGCCAGCATTGTAACTGGGCTTTCGATGTATTGTTTTAATGTTTGTAAGAACTGAGCTCCAGTTGCACCGTCAATTGTTCTGTGGTCACAAGCTAATGATAACATCATTGTGTTTCCAACTACGATTTGACCGTTTTTAACTACGGGTTTCTCAACAATTGCACCTACAGAAAGGATTGCAGAGTTTGGCTGGTTGATAATTGAATTGAATTCAGTAATACCAAACATTCCAAGGTTAGATACTGTAAAAGTACTTCCTTCCATTTCTTGTGGTCCAAGTTTTTTGTTTTTAGCTCTTCCTGCAAGATCTCTTACAGCAGCACCAATTTGAGATAAACTCATAGCGTCTGTAAATTTCAATACAGGAACTACTAATCCGTCTTCAACTGCTACAGCAACACCAATATTTACGTGGTGGTTGATGATGATTGCATCTTCTTTCCACTGAGAGTTGATTTTTGGATGTTTTTTCAATGCTAAAGCACAAGCTTTAATTACCATATCGTTGAAAGATACTTTTGTATCCGGAACAGTATTGATTGTTGCTCTTGCACCCATTGCTTCGTCCATGCTTACTTCGATCACTAAGTTGTAGTGAGGCGCAGTAAATAATGATTCAGCAAGACGTTTAGCAATAATTTTACGCATTTGAGAGTTTTTGATCTCTTCTGTGTAAACTTCTCCGGCAGGAACAAATATTTTCGCAGCAGCAGGAGCAGAAGTTTCTTCTTTAGCGGCTGGTGCTGAAGCAGTAGTTTGTGCTTGTGCAGATGGAGTAAAGTTCTCGATATCGCTTTTTACGATACGTCCGTTTTCTCCAGAACCTTTAACTTGGTTCAATTGAATTCCTTTATCAGAAGCAATTTTCTTGGCTAAAGGTGAAGCTAAAATTCTTCCTCCGTTAGAGTTGTCAGCCACAGCAGCTTCTTGTGCTTTTTCAGCAGCAGGAGCTGCTTTTGTTTCTTCTGCAGCAGGAGCACTTGCAGCGCCTCCGGCAGTATAGTTGTCAGCAATTCCAGAAATATCAGTTCCAGCTGGTCCAATAATAGCTAATAAGCTGTCAACTGGAGCAGTGTTTCCTTCTTGAATTCCGATGTATAATAATGTTCCAGCATTGAAAGACTCAAACTCCATAGTAGCTTTGTCTGTTTCAATTTCTGCTAAAATATCACCTTCAGCTACAGTATCACCTACTTTTTTCAACCAAGTTGCTACTGTACCTTCAGTCATTGTATCACTCAAACGTGGCATAGTTACTACTACAACACCTTTTGGTAATTCAGCTGCAGCTTTTGCAGGAGCAGCAGTTTCTGTTTTTGCTTCTGCAGCAGGAGCGTCCGCTTTTGGAGCTTCAGTAGCAGCAGGAGCGTCACCACCAGCTAAAAGAGCAGAAATATCTTCTCCTTCTTTGCCAATGATTGCTAATAATGAATCAACAGGAGCGGTTTCTCCAGCTTGAATTCCAATATGTAAAAGAGTTCCTTCGTTAAAAGATTCGAACTCCATTGTTGCTTTGTCTGTTTCAATTTCAGCTAAGATATCTCCTTCGCTAATTTTGTCGCCTACTTTTTTTAACCAAGTCGCTACCGTTCCTTCCGTCATAGTATCGCTCAAACGAGGCATTGTTACTTTAATCGCCATGATGTTATAGTTTATGAGGTGTAAATGGATAGTCTTCTTGTGCGTATACTACATCGTATAATTGTTGTAAGTCTGGATATGGAGATTCTTCAGCGAATTTCTGGCATTCCTCAACTAAGTCTTTAACTCTTTGGTCAATTACTTCAATTTCTTCTTCTGTAGCATATTTTTGATCCAAGATTACATCAAGAACCTGAGTAATTGGGTCAATTTTTTTGTACTCTTCTACCTCTTCTTTAGAACGGTATAATTGTGCATCAGACATAGAGTGTCCTCTGTAACGGTACGTTTTCATTTCAAGGAAAGTTGGTCCGTCTCCGCGACGTGCTCTTTCGATAGCTTCGTGCATTGCTTCGGCAACTTTTACAGGATTCATTCCGTCAACAGGTCCGCAAGGCATTTCATAACCTAAACCTAATTTCCAGATATCAGTATGGTTTGCAGTTCTTTCTACAGAAGTTCCCATTGCATAACCGTTGTTTTCAACGATAAATACAACTGGTAATTTCCATAACATAGCCATGTTGAAAGCTTCGTGTAAAGAACCTTGTCTCGCAGCTCCGTCACCAAAGTAAGTCATAGTAACTCCGCCAGTATTGAAATACTTATCAGCGAAAGCTAAACCTGCACCAACAGGAATTTGACCACCAACGATTCCGTGACCTCCGTAAAAACGGTGTTCTTTAGAAAAGATGTGCATTGAACCTCCCATGCCTTTAGAAGTTCCGGTAACTTTTCCTAAAAGTTCTGCCATTACGTTTCTAGGATCAACTCCCATACCAATAGGCTGAACGTGATTTCTGTATGCAGTAATCATTTTGTCTTTAGTCAGGTCCATAGCGTGCAGAGCGCCCGCTAATACAGCTTCCTGACCATTATATAGGTGTAAAAAACCTCTAACTTTTTGTTGAATGTATAATGCTGCAAGTTTGTCTTCAAACTTTCTCCAAAGCAGCATGTCTTCGTACCACTTTAAATATACCTCTTTTGTAACTTCTTTCATCTGAATTCTTTCTTTTGCTAAAGTTGTTTGTGTTATCAATTGTTGCCTGTAACGCAAAATAGTTTCCTCCCACAAATTTGCGCCCGAAAGGTCGGGATGCAAAAATAAGACATTCCGTTTAAGAACTAAAATTTAAAAGGTCTTTTTTGGCTTTTTTTTACAAGAACTTTTTATCAAACATAAAAGGGAGCAGATTTTTTAGGGATGCCGATTTGTAAACTTCGCCAATTTCGCCCATAAAATAAATTTCAATAGGGGTGTCTTGTTTGATTTCATATTCTGCAATCGACTGACGGCAAGAACCGCACGGTGGAATTGGAGCCTGAGTTTGATTTGTATCTGAAGCGGCAGTAATTGCCATTTTTAAAATTTTGGCTTCGGGATATGCGCTTCCTGCATAAAAAATTGCTGTTCTTTCTGCGCATAATCCTGACGGATATGCGGCGTTTTCCTGATTAGATCCTAAAATTACTTTACCATTATCAAGAAGTAAGGCGGCTCCAACTCTAAATTGTGAATAAGGAGCGTACGCTTTTTTACGAATTTCGATAGCCTGATTCATTAAATCTTGTACATCTTGAGAAAGCTCATTGATGTTATCGTAAATAGTGAACGATGATGTAATGCTAATTTCTTTCATTGTTTTTATGGGAAAAAAAATCCAAATTCCTAAAAAGTTAGAAATTTGGATTGTAATTGTTTTTTATATCGTTTGTTTAATAAACTTCGTATTTATCGCCAAAGTTAAAAGTTAAAGAGAAACGAAGTGTATTTTCTAAAGGATTTTTAACTTTTGATGCCGAAAATAAGTAAGAAACATCAACTTTTATAATATTGTATTTAAAACCTGCGCCTAAAGAGAAGAATTGTCTTGCACCTTTTTCAGGGCTTTCGTGATAATACCCTAATCGCATTGCAAACGAATCCTGATACATATATTCTGCTGCTGCGCTATACGTTATTTCTTTAACTTCTTCGCTAAAACCTCCCGGAGCATCTCCAAATGATTTGAAAATTCCTTCAACCCAGCCAGTGTCTTTGTATTTGTTATAGCTAATTGCGTTTGCTTCAGTTTGAGAAATATCATCCGGATCTGTAAAATCTCCGTCTCCGTTTGCGTCAAATGGTGTTCCTGGTCCCGGAGGAGTTGGAACTAATAGTTTAGTAAATTCAGCACTAACGCTAACTTTGTTATAGTCATCTAAAATAAAATCAAAACCTCCTCCTAATCTTAAATTAGCCGGTAAAAAGTTTGAGCTTAAGTCATCATTATCATAACTGATTTTTGGACCTAAGTTTTGAACGTTGAAACCTGCTCTCCATCTTCCGTTAAAATCGCTGTATGCAATTTCTTCTGATTGATAAAAACCAGCTACATCTACAGCAAATGAACTTGCTGCCGAAGCGTCAACTTCACCGGAAGGGATTTTTAAATTTGATCTGATATATCTACCCGCAACTGCCATCGAGAAAGTCTCGCTCAATTTTAGAGAGTAGGATCCGTCTAATGCAAATTCATTAGGGCTTACTTCTCGGGTAGCTTCATTTGGGTCTCCGGTTTCTCTTAGTTCAATTCCTCCAAAACCAAAATAACGAAAACTTGCTCCAAAAGCACTTTTATCATTGATTTTGTTGTAGTAGGTTAATTGACCAAGCGAAATATCATTGGCAAGATCTGTTAAATACGGGGTGTAACTAATTGAAAGTCCTTGTGCATCTTCTGCGAAAGCATATTTTGCAGGATTCCATTGTTGTGAAAAAACATCTGAAGAAGTGGCAACTCCCTGATCTGCTAAACCGGCTGCTCTTGCATCGGCTGCGACTAATAAAAAAGGAACTCCGGTTGTAATAGGTTCAATGTTTTGGGCTTTGGCGAAGGAAATTACTAATAAACAAATTAATAAAAGTGATATTTTTCTCATTTTTGGGAATAATGGTATTTATGTTACAAATATATATAATATTATAGAATGACAAGTTTTTCGTATTTTTCTGCTTTTTTATTTGTTAAGTTTGATTTTACAGTCAGTTTGTAAATGTAAACTCCTTTTCCAATTCGGTCGCCAAAATCATCTTTCCCATCCCATGTTATTTCCCTTGATAAAAAGCCTTCAGTCGTAATGATCTGGTTTTTTGTCCAAACCACTTTGCCTGTAATTGTCATAACCTGAACCTGAACATCTAAAGGTTCATATGGCCTGTTATGTGAAAACCAAAATTGTGTGTATGTTGAAAAAGGATTAGGATAATTGAGCACGTGTGTCAATTTTAATTCTTCGTCACCAACCACAACAAATTGTATTTCGCTTGTTACGGGATTGTTATAAACATCCCATGCCGTAAAACTAATGGTGTGCAATCCGGCAGATAAATTTCGTAACGGAAAACGTAAATTTCCATTCGTATAATCATCTAATTTTGTCTGATAATAATCATTCAAAATATATGGGTTGCTTACGTCTCCATCCAAAACTGCTATGATGTCATGACCAATTCCGCTAGCTGTATTTATACCATTTTCATCTTCTAAAAACGCTAAAAGAAAGGGCGATGCATTTGTAATTCCGCCAGATACAAAAGTTTCATCGTTCATATATAACTTAACTTTTGGACTTATATTGTCCTGAGGTGCATTTTCATTTATTCCTCCAATTTTTATGATATTATTATAGCCCGATTGATTCTCAAGTGCTTGGCTTTTTTTAGCATAAAAACTAATTCGGCCATTATCAACAGGAATACGAATATCTCTTGGTACAACAAAGCTAAACTCAAACTGACCGTTGGTTACAGAGGCATTCCCTCTAAATATAGTTTCTCCAAGAGTTTTAAATGACATTGCAGGGCTATATCCATCATTATTTAATGTCGAAGACGTAATCATTTTATCGAAAATAGCTGTGGCAAGTTCTCCATTATAATTGCTTAAAAGTACATTGTTTTCATCTGTAATTTCGCCCGAAATTTTAATTTTTGATAAGGATTTAAAGTCAGGAATTGGCTGAGAAATCACAATATCGTTTACTTTCGTTAAATTAATTCGTGGTTTCGGAATAGCTAACATCAAAGCCGGATCTCCTATATATACTACAACATTACTTGAAGAACTTGGGTTTTCATTTTTTGAAATTCGAAGCGACTCTGCAATACTATTATATTGATTAGAGCCGTATGAAAGCAGATTTTTGCTTAAACTGTCATTGAAATTTTCAGCATTAAACTGTCCGATAGTCCGAATTGTTGTCAGCATCGAAATTGCACCGCCCTTTGGATTCCAAAAAGTATATTCGCCGGCAGTTGGTCGGGTAGGATCGTCAAATCGTGAAAATTCGCAGGTAATGGTTATAAATAAAGGATATTTGTATTGATTGTTCAGGTTTTGCCCGTCTGATTTTTCCCAAATTCTTTCACCTGCTAATCCGTCTTCACCTCCATGGCCTAAATAATTAAAGACTAATGCACCTTTTTCAAAAGCATTAAAAATATCTGTTCTCGCTTTTGGATATCTTGATCCGCCCGCAGAAGCTTCTTGAGTATAAGCATCTAAAAATATCTTGTCGATATTTAAAAATGGCTTTTCAACAGCAATTAAATCAGCTAAAGTATTTTGACGTGATTGTAATGAAGCGTCAGAACTTTGATCAGCATCATCACTGATTAAAACAAAATTATTTCTCCAGTTTCCGTATGATTTTGTATCGTAATATTCTAAAACTTTATTAACCATTTCCTGTGCTTGCGTATTGTCAGAAACTAACATTCGGCCAACAGCAATGTCGATTCCTCCAAAAGGATAAGCCACAATTCCTTCATTAGCATCCATAAGTCCGAAAAAGTCATCAGAGGCAAAAGACGCTTCGCCAGTTGTGTTACTGCTTAAGGATTGATATATAGGTACAATATTAGTGTTGTTAGAAATTCGGTCTTTATAATCGTAAGAAGCATCACCAAATAAGTTTACATATTTTATTCTTTTATTAGTAGAAGATGCATTGTCATATATATAACGTATACAATTTCTAATAGCGGCAATGTCTTGTTTTCCTGATGAAAATTCCTGATAGATATCTTCTAATGAAATAACTTTTACAGTTAGATTGGAATTAGTTCGATGAAAATTAGCCAGTCTCTCGGCTTGCGATGCTAAAGACCTTGGGGTTATAATGGCATAATCAATATCCTGAAAACTGTTTTGATTGTTTTTTAAGAGTGTTCCTTTTAAATTTTGATTGGCAATTTTTGACTGGCTTTCTTTTAAAGGAGTGTAATAATCAGCAGGATCAATGGCGATGTAATTTCTAATTTCACCCAGATTGGCTTTAAAACTAAAAGAGGCTTGATTTGCATTTTCAACTTTTGATACATTATATAGGTCTGTAATGTCCCAAATTTGAGAAATTCCCGAAGCATTTCCTATAGTATAATTTACAATTCCCGCGGTTGAACCTGCTAAATTGTATTGAAATTTAAATTGTTTACCTGTTCCTAAGAGTTTTCTTTTGGCAATTAGATTAATGTAATCTAAATATCCTTTTGAGCCCGGTACACCATTATTATTATAGGTAAGTTTTATTTTTACACTTTCGGCACCTGTAAATGTTGTGTTTGCAGGAGTTTTGCTGGTTACATATTTAATTTCTGAACTAGCTGTTAAGCTTGCAAAATTTAGGGTTGCGATGTTTTGTCCGTTTGCAGCAACAACAAAAGAAGTTGGAGTAAAAGCGGCCGAAGCGGCGTTTAATTCAATTTTTACTGGTACAGTTGCATCCAGATTAGGGAAATTAAAGGTAAATTCTTGTTCCTGATTTATATCGAATGATTCTCCAAGCCATTGACGTCCCAAATGGACAATATTGGTTTGGTCAATTTCGTGATATTGATAGTCATCAAACGTGTTCAGTTCCAGAGTACTGTTTGCTGTTGGCTGACTCAGGTTTGCAATTCTTTTTCCGTCATTTCCTGATGTGGTAACATAATAATAAGACCTATTACTGTATAAGTTTAAATTAGTCTGGCTTTCATCGTTCCATTTATCCAAACCTTCGGCATAAAATAAGATATAATCTTCGTTGTTAAAAGTACCGTCACCTTCGCCAATAATTTGAATGGCATTTTCGGTTAAATCTTCCGGATAATAAGAGTTGTTGGCTAATGGAACCATTCTTCCGCCATTTCCATAAATTTTAATTCTTCTTGGATCAGTTTTTCCTGGATCAAAACCTAAACTTTGTAAAAATGCCCGTGTAATTTTATAAACACCGGATTTTTCTACATAAAATCGATACCAGTCTCCAGAGGCTAAAACAGAATTAGAAATAATCGCTGCTTTTTGAAAGACCGATGAGTTGCTGCTTTTTGCTGAAGAATTATTTATATTGTAAGAAAATGATCTGATTCTTTTATAGCTATTTCCGTCTTTTATAATAGGATAGAGAGACAGAAATGCTTGTTTTGTGTCTCTCGAATTAGTGATTTTTATCGTTTCGGTTATCTTATTCGGAATGTTTTCCATAGCTATATCTCCTAAATCAGTTCTCGAAATAGGTTCAAAATTTATATTTGTAATTTCTACAGAACTATTGTTTGCGACGTTTGCCTGATTGAGATTAAGCAATAATGTTATGCTTTTTTTTGTAATGTCGAAGCGAAAAGCGTTTCCGGAAAAGTAAGGAATAATAATTTTGCTGTCGCCGTAATTCATCTCTTTTTTACTCTGCCAATCGAGCGTTAAGCTCCCATTTATCTGGGAAAATGATAAGATAGGGAGTAGAAAAATGTATAGGATTATGGCTTGTTTCATTAGCTTAAAAACCGAAATTTAATTAAAATAAAATTAGTAAGTAAAAATATAGTATTTCATGTTACAGTAAATAATAAAAAGTATATTTTTGCGTTCGTAACTATAGGTTATTTTCTGGTAAAAAACAGCTAAATAAAATTATTAGAACAGATGTTGCTAATTAAATGTTAATTATTATATTGCAGCACCTAAATTTATCACCTAAGAATGAGTATGAAAGTAAACAAAATTGTAGTCTTGCAATTAATGATGTCAATGGTATTGATGTTGGGCACGGCTAGTTGTAGCAAAAAATCGAGTTCGAGTCACGCTTCTAGAGCAACAGGCTGGGATGTAGATAGTCAGAACGGAACAGCTGCTAGAAATGCTGGGAAAAAACAACAAGCTGGACCTGGTTTAGTTTTTGTTGAAGGAGGTACGTTTACAATGGGTAAAGTACAGGATGATGTTATGCACGATTGGAATAACACGCCAACTCAACAGCACGTTCAATCATTCTATATGGATGAAACTGAAGTTACGAATGGTATGTACTTAGAGTACCTTGAGTGGTTGAAAAAAGTTTTCCCTCCAACAGAAGAAAATTACAAAAATATTTATGAAGGAGCATCGCCAGATACTTTAGTTTGGAGAAATCGTTTAGGTTATAACGAAACGATGACTAATAACTATTTAAGACATCCTTCTTATGCTGACTATCCTGTAGTTGGTGTTAACTGGATTCAGGCTGTTGAATTTAGTAAATGGAGAACAGACCGTGTAAACGAGGCTGTTTTAGAAAAAAACGGATATCTTAAAAAAGGAGCTAAAACACAAGATGTTAGTGCAGAAAGCTTATTTAATACAGAAACTTACTTGGCTTCTCCAACTACTACTTATGGTGGAAACGAAGAGTTAGTTTTAAAGAAAAACCCAGCTGGAAAAAGACCAAAAGCAGGAAAAGATGGTGTTGTACCTGAAGAGCATAATGTTTATGCACAACGTTCTTCTGGTGTAATTTTACCAGAATACAGACTTCCTACTGAAGCAGAATGGGAATATGCTGCTGCTGCTGATGTTGGACAAAGAGAATATAACATCTACAAAGGACAAAAGAAATATCCTTGGTCTGGAGATTATACTCGTTCAGCTAAACGTAAAAACAAAGGTGATCAATTGGCTAACTTTAAACAAGGAAACGGTGATTACGGTGGAATTGCTGGTTGGTCTGATGATGGTGCTGATATTACAAATAAGGTAAAAAGCTATGCTGCAAATGATTTCGGATTATACGATATGGCAGGAAACGTAGCAGAATGGGTTGCCGATGTTTACAGACCTATTATTGATAATGAAGCAAATGATTTTAACTACTACAGAGGAAATCAATATGCTAAAAACAAAATTGGTAAAGATGGTAAAATTGAAATTGTTTCGACTGCTTCAATTAAATACGATACTTTAAGTAACGGTAAAGTGATTGCAAGAAACCTTCCTGGAGAAATTGCTCAGGTTCCGGTTGATGAACAAGAAACTTACTTAAGACAAAATTTCAGTACAAGCGATAACATCAACTATAGAGACGGAGATAAACAATCTTCAAGATTCTTTGACTTTGGAGAGTCTGAGTCTGGACCTAAACCTGATCAGGCAATGTACAATTCTCCTAAACATAACGTAACAGTTGATAGTTTAGGTAAAATGATTAGAAAATATGATAACTCTAGTAAACGTACTACTTTAATCGATGATAAAGTAAGAGTTTACAAAGGAGGATCTTGGAGAGATAGAGCTTACTGGTTAGATCCAGCTCAAAGAAGATATTTTCCTCAGGATATGGCAACTGATTATATTGGATTTAGATGTGCAATGTCTAGAGTAGGTGCTAAAACTGAAAGAAGAAAATCACCAAGAAACTAAAGTTTAAAAAACTCAATAAAAAAATTCCAAATTCCATACTGAAATATTCAGATTTTGGAATTTGGAATTTTTTTATTTTTATAATTTTAAAGTGTTATAAATGAATATTCAGGAAATTCATAACTTGTTTTTAAAATGCAGGTCTCTTTCAATTGATACTAGAAAAATTGAAAAAGATTCTATGTTTTTTGCTATAAAAGGCGAAAATTTTGATGCAAATACTTTTGCTAAGCAAGCGCTTGATTTAGGTGCTTTATATGTTGTTATTGACAACGAATCTTATTTTATTGACGAGAGAACGATCTTGGTAAATAATAGCTTAGAAACGCTTCAGGAACTTGCAAAATTTCATCGTACCTATTTAAAACTGCCTATTATTGCGCTTACAGGAAGTAATGGAAAAACGACGACAAAAGAATTGATAAATGCTGTTTTGTGTCAAAAATTTAAAACTAAAGCGACTATTGGGAATTTAAATAATCATATTGGAGTTCCTTTAACATTGCTTTCTTTTACAAAAGAAACAGAAATTGGAATTGTTGAAATGGGAGCAAATCACAAAAAAGAAATCGAATTTTTGTGTGAAATTGCACAGCCTGATTTTGGTTATATTACCAATTTTGGGAAAGCACATTTAGAAGGTTTTGGGGGTGTTCAAGGTGTTATTGAAGGAAAAAGTGAAATGTATCAATACTTAGCAAAAAACAATAAAATTGCTTTTGTTAATCTTGAAGATGCTATTCAAATTGAAAAATCAAATGGTATAAAATCCTTCACTTTTGGAATAAATAAAGAAAACGCAGATCTAAAAATTAAAGATATAAAGGCAAATCCTTTTGTGGTTATTGACTATAATGATTTTACGGTTGAATCGCATTTAATAGGACTTTATAACGCTAATAATATCAATGCCGCTGCCGCAATTGGAAAATATTTTAAAGTTGATGACGCTGCGATAAAACATGGAATAGAAAATTATATTCCAGAAAATAACAGATCTCAATTACTAAACAAAGGTTCTAATCAAATTATTTTGGATGCTTATAATGCAAACCCAAGTAGTATGGCGGTTGCAATTGCAAATTTCCTGCAATTGGAGAATCAAAATAAAATTATGATTCTGGGTGACATGTTTGAGTTAGGGGAAGAAAGTCCGCAGGAACATAAGCTAATTGTAGATTCTTTAGGAAATCAAAAAGAATCACTTTGTTATTTGATTGGAAAGTCATTTTATGAAAATAAAATTGCGAGTGATACAATTCAATTTTTTGAAACTTTTGATGCTTTTGCAGATTATCTAAAAAGTATTCAATTTAAAGATAATACTATCTTGATAAAAGGATCGAGAGGAATGGCTCTCGAGAGAACTTTAGAATATATTTCTTAAACATAAAAAGGCCTTCTATTACAGAAGGCCTTTTATTTATATACTCATTAAAAAACCAATTAGGTTTTCCTTTTTATTTAATCCGAGTTTTTTTCTCAAACGATAACGGGCTAATTCTACTCCTCCGGTTGAAATATTCATAATTTCGGCAATTTCTTTGGTAGACATATTCATTAATAAATAAGTCGATAAATCGAGTTCACGAGGTGAAATTGTTGGATATTTTTCCTTTAAACGTTTTAAAAACTCAAAGTGAACATTCTTGATGTGTTTTTCTAAATCTTTCCAGCTTTTATCTGTATTTACCTCTTTTACAATGCTTTTATTTAGTTTGCTGACTTGGAACTTAGTGGAGTCGTCCAGCGCCTCGACATCAATTTCTTTTAGTTTGTGAATAATTCCATTTAGGATTTTGTTCTTTTTTACTACTTGTAAAGAATTGTTGACTAATTCCTTGTCTTTTGCTAAAATCTTAATTTGCAGTTTATCGTTTTTTAATTTTTCGATTTCTTTTTCAAGATCATATTGTTCCTGTCTAATTCTGGATTCTTTTTCAAGATAAAGTCTTCGCTGTTCAATAGTTTCGTAATATTTATTCTTTCTAATTTTCATTTTAATTCGACTGGAAATTACATAAATGGCAATTATTAATAGAATAAAATATAGCATAAAAGCCAGAAAGTGCCTGTACCAGGGCGGAGAAATAGTAAAAGATATTGTTGACGGTTCAGATTGAACTCCATAACTGTTTCGCACTTTTACATTCATCACATAATCACCTTCACGAAGGTTTGTGTACTCCTTAATTGAAATAGTTGACCAGTTGCTCCACTTTTCGTCAAAAGGCTCTAATTGATAAGAAAACTGCACGTTTTCAAGGTTTTCGTATGTTGGAGACGAAAAAGTAAAGCGAACATGATTTGACGAATAAGGAATTCGGATGTTTTCGCTCTTGTTTTGATTGTTTCCAAGAATTATTGTATCGCCTGGGAATGAAAAGCTGCGAACGAATGCCTTTGGTTTCGTTACAAAATTATTTAAAAGTTCAGAATCGTAATGTGCCAGACCATCTGTTAGTCCGATAAAGATATTTTTAGAATCAATCGTATTTACCGAAAGATAATTAGTAACTAAGTTGCCGGTTAGGTTAGAAAATGGTGCAACGATATTTTTATAACCATTGTTTTGTTTCATTAAAACCCCTAAAGACTCATCATAGGCATACCAAAGATTGGATTGTGAATCTTCACTTAATGCATTTATAACCGGAATATTTTTAAAAAGACCGGTTATTTTTTTGTCTTCATAAAATATTTCCTGTTCTGAAGAATATTTATAAAAATGATTATTGGTTTGAAAGTATATTTTGCCGTCAATTTTTTGAATACTTCCTATATTTTTAAACTGAGGTGTTAAATGGTCAATTTTTTTGATGCTTGAAAATCTAGTTAAATCCTCACTTAAAGACATTTTATAGATAGATTCATCTTTTTTAAGCCATAAATAAGATTGATCGAGCTCAAAACTATTTGATGATTTATCAAATCCCGCTACTTGATTTTTAAATGAAAGCCCGTTTGCTGTTTTTTGAAAAATGGCAAATCCGTCATAATTTGATCCAATATAAAAGCCGGGATGACTTGGAATTTTCTTAAACCCAAAATATCCTTTTGAATCTATAATATTGGTGACTTTTCCCCCTTTAATTATTAATGCTCCTCTGTTATTGGCGCAAATTAATTCATCGTCGATAACTTGTACATTCCATGATTGGGCAGTTGTTCCTTCAACAAGTTTAAAAACATCTTCCTTAAAACTATTATTCCAGGCATGATAAAAAACACCCTGATTGGTTGCGACATATAAATTGCCTTGATGAACAACAGATGCATAAACGGTACTAATGTCATAACTAAACCCAAAATAGGTAAAAGGAGAACTTTCATTAACATAAGTAATACCATTATCCAGCCCAAGCCAAAGATTGTTCTTGTTGTCAATAAAAGAAGTTAAAACCGTGTTGTTTTGAAGGCCTTTTTTTCTATTAATATGCTGAATGATCTTACCGTCAAAATCGCAGATAGCAATTCCATCCAAAACCGAATTTAAAACAATGAATTTATTGTTTATGAGAACACCTCCAAGTGAATTGTTTCGTTTTACAAAATTATTAGCTTCAGTATTCCATGGTGTTAACGTGTTATTTTCGTAAATAAATAAGCCTTTTTCTAATGTAATAATTAAGATTTTGTTTTTGCCTATAGAATACATAGCCCAAATCTCGGTGTTATTTAGGCTCGTAGTGTTTGGCAGCGAATAAAGCTTTCCGTTTTTATATTCTAAAATCCCTTTTTCTTCATCTTGAAAGTAAAGCTTGTTATTTACTACAAATGAGAATTGAAAGCGTTTAGGGGCTTTTAGTATTGATAATTTTCCTTTTTTAAAGATATATGCCCTGGCAAAAGATTGAAAAACAGTTTGATTATCTATGGAATGAATTTTCCATATAAAGTCAATGATCTTAATTTTGTTCTTATCAACTTTTTTAGATAATGATGTATATTGAAGTTTTCCTTTATTATCTGGTTGAAAATACCCAAATTCATTATAACCTCCCACATATATCTTTCCCGAGTTGTCAATTTTTAAACATCGTACGGAAGTTAAATTTGGCAGTGGATATTTCTTCCATGAAGAGCCGTCAAACTGTAAAAGACCATTATTGTTAGCAAAATATAAATTCCCATTCTTATCCTGATCAATATTCCAGTTTTGTGTTCCTCCTTTGTATTCATTACGCTTGTAATTTCTTACATCCGGTAATCCGATGTTTTTAACCTGCCCAAAAAAGGTGATTGTGAATAATGTAAAAAAAGTAATATAAAAATATGATATTGTTAATTTCATTAATTATTCGATTTAATTTGTTTTTTAGATTGTAAGTTGTTTGTTTTTAGGTATTTAAGAGTGTTTTTTCTGTACTATCACGTTGTAGAAAAGCATTTCGTTCATAAAAATAAGCAATCTTATATAATTGTAGTGTTTATTTTTTCAATTAACATTTTCATAACATCTTATTTTTTGTTTTTAAATATCACTATATTAGATATTTATAAAAAAAATGATGTGTTTTTGTAATGTATAAAATTTTAGTTTGATGTGTTTTTGTAATGAAATTTAAATGTTGATAGTAAAAAAATAACATTATTATTGCATCAAATTACTAATTAATTAACCAAAATTTTTAGAAAAATGAAATTAACAAAATTACTTATTTTTTGTGTTTCGTCTTTATTATTCTCGGTTATAGCTGTGGCTCAGGATGTCACAGTAAATGGAATGATAAACGATGAAAGTGGAATGCCGGTTCCGGGCGCAACAGTTGTCCTAAAAGGTACAACAAAGTCGACCGCATCAGATTTTGATGGGAAATTCCAAATACAAGTACCTTCAAACGGAGTTTTGACAGTTACTTTTATAGGATACACTACAGTAACTGAAGCTGTAAACGGAAGAACAAAAATTACAATTCAATTAAAACCAGAATCACAAACATTAAATGAGGTTGTGGTAGTTGGTTACGGTACTCAAAAGAAAGCAGTAGTTACAGGTGCAATTTCAAGTGTAAAAGCTGCAGATTTAGAGAAAGTACCAAATGGTAGAGTTGAACAGGCTTTACAAGGTCGTGTTGCGGGTGTAACAATCGCTTCCAGTTCAGGTCAGCCGGGTTCAGGATCTACAATCCGTGTACGTGGTATTACAACGTTTGGAGACGGTGGAAATAACCCACTTTGGGTTGTTGACGGTAACGTTGTTGATGCTGGTGGAATTGGTTACCTAAATCAATCAGACATCGAGTCTATCGAGGTGCTTAAAGATGCTGCTTCTGCTGCAATCTATGGTACACGTGCTGCAACAGGGGTTATTTTAGTTACTACTAAAAAAGGTAAGGCAGGTAAAATTACAGTAAACTATAATGGTTTTGCTGGTGTATCTTCTCCAGCAAAAAAATTAGATTTATTGAATGCTACAGAGTATGCTACAATAATGAACGAAAAATCAGTTGCTGATGGCGGAGGGATTCTTTACTCTAATCCAGCTGCATTTGGAAAAGGAACAAACTGGCAAGATGCTATTTTTAATGACAGTGCTTTCAGATACACACACGAATTAAGTATTAGTGGTGGTGGAGAATTTTCTACTTTCTATGCTTCATTTGGTATTCAGGATCAAGAAGGTATTGTTGCTACAGAAATTTCTAATTATACTAAAAAGAATTTCCGTTTAAACTCTACTCACAAGATTTCTAAATATTTCACATTTGGACAAACTTTTGGATATACAAGACAAAAGACTGTTGGAATTGGAAATACAAACAGTGAGTTTGGGGGGCCTTTAAGCTCTGCTATCAACTTAGATCCATTAACTCCACTTGTAGTTACTGATCCAACTGTTGCAAATTCAGCTCCATATTCTACAAACCCTGTAGTTCGTGATGCTAACGGAAATCCTTATGGAATTTCAAGTGTAGTTGGTCAGGAGATGACAAACCCACTTGGATACATCCAAACAAGATTAGGAAGATATGGATGGTCTGATGATTTCGTTGGAAATGCTTATTTAGAAGCTGCTATTACTCCACATTTAAAAATTAGATCTACACTTGGTGGTAAACTTTCTTATTGGGGAGACCAAGGATTTACTCCTGTATACTTCTTAAGTTCAAACGTGAATGTTCTTAAAAACAGTTATTATCAAAATAACAATAAATCATTCAACTGGAATATTGAAAACGTTCTTACTTACTCTAACAAATTTGGAGATCATAACTTAAGCGTTTTAGCTGGACAAGGATCTTATGTTGATAATATTGGTGGATACGTTGGAGCTACAATGTTTGGTTTACCTGTTACAAGCTATAAAGATGCATCTTTCAAATTTGATATCCCACAAGCTGACAGAAACAGTGCTACAGATGATTTTATTCAACACAAAGTAACCTCTTTATTTGGTCGTATAAACTACGATTATATGGAGAAATATCTTTTTACCGGAGTTATTCGTCGTGATGGATCTACTCGTTTTGGAGAAAATCATAAATTTGGAGTTTTCCCATCATTCTCTTTAGGATGGGTTGTTTCAAAAGAAGGTTTCTGGAAAGAAAATAATGCTGTAAATTCATTAAAACTTAGAGGAGGTTACGGAATTGTAGGTAATGACCAGGTTGCTGATTTTAGATATATTTCATTAGTATCTGGAGGTTATAACTATTCTTTTGGAAATGCTGGTTCAATCACAACAGGTTATGCTAACGTAACTCTTGATAACCCTGATTTGAAATGGGAAGAGACTTCTCAGGCAAGTATTGGTCTTGATGCAAGAGTATTTAATGATTTCACAGTAACATTAGATTTCTACAAAAAGAAAACAACAGGTATCTTAAGACCAGTTGTAATTCCTGGATATGTTGGAGTTGCTGAGCAGCCATGGGCTAACGTTGCTGATATGAACAACAGCGGTATTGAATTTGAATTAGGTTGGAAGAAAAAACTTGGTGATTTTAATTTAGGTGTTAACGGAAACGTGGCTTACTTGAAAAATGAAATTACTTACGTAGGAAAAGATAATGACTTTATTATTGGAGATGCTTCTTTCCAATCTATGGGACCTGTTACAAGAACTCAAGTTGGTCATTCATACAATGAATTCTATGGATACAAAACTGCAGGTATTTTCCAAAACCAAGCAGAGATCAACGCTTATAAAAATGGAGCAGGTGGTTTAATCCAGCCAAATGCAAAACCAGGGGATTTCCGTTGGGTTGATAACAATGGTGACGGATCTATTTCTGATGCAGATAAACAATTTTTAGGAACAAGTATTCCTAAATACACTTTCGGTTTAACATTAAACTTAGATTACAAAGGATTTGATTTTATGACATTCGTTCAAGGTGCTGCTGGAAGCAAAATCTTCCAAGGATTACGCAGATTAGATATCTTGAATGCTAACTATCAAACAGAAGCATTAGGTCGTTGGACAGGAGAAGGAACTTCAAATGATTACCCAAGACTTGCTAATAATGATGGTAATGGTAACTTCAGCAAAATGTCTGATTTTTATTTAGAAAGCGGTGATTATGCTCGTTTGAAAATAGTTCAGGTAGGATATACTCTTCCAGTTGACCTTTCTTCTAAAATTGGGGCAGACAGAATTCGTTTCTACTTAACTGGTGAGAACTTATACACTATTACAAAATATACAGGATATGATCCAGAAATTGGAGGTCAGGTATTTGGTGTAGATAGAGGTGTTTATCCACAAGCAAGAACTTTTATGCTTGGAGCGAACGTACAATTTTAATAATTAAAGAATGATGAAAAATAAATTTAAATATATATACGCTGTTGTAGCTTTGGCAGCTTTAGCAGGATCTTGTTCAGAAGATTTCGTGAGCGTTGACCCAAAGGGATCTTTCCTATCAACTAGTTACTACAAAGACGAACAGCAAGCTACTGCTGCTCTTGTTGGGGTTTACGATCCATTAAGAAAAAATACTGGAGGTTTTGAAAACTTGGTTGCTATGCTAAATGCCGGTTCAGATGATTTCTATGCTGGTGGTGGTGGAGCTTCAGATGGTCAGGGAATTCAAAATTTTTCAACTCACTCATTAACTTCATTAATTATTCCTGGAAGTTTCTGGAATGATCATTATCAAGGTGTTTACAGAGCAAACGTTTTGTTATCAAAAATGTCGGGAGTTAATATGTCAGATGCATTAAAAGTTAGATTCACAGGTGAAGCTAAAGCTTTAAGAGCATTATACTATTTCAATTTAGTTAGAATGTTTAAGAATATTCCATTAATCTTGGAACCACTTACAACATCAACTATGTTAAATGTTGAGCAATCAGCTCCAACTGCTGTTTATGCTCAAATCGAAAAAGATTTAGTGGAAGCTATTCCAGCTTTACCTACTAGTGTAGATGCTGCTACAGGATCAGGTCGTTTAACAAGAGGAGCTGCTCAGGCATTACTTGGAAAAGTTTATTTATATGATGGGAAAAATGCAGAAGCTGCTGCAATTCTTGCTCAAGTAAATGGTACACCAGGACAAGCTAACCAATATGGAAATAAATTACTTGCTAAGTTTAGTGATTTATGGGTTGTAGCTAACAAATTTAATTCAGAATCACTTCTTGAAGTATCTCATACTAGTGCAGGAAACTCTGATTGGGGATTCTGGGGGTCTGGAAGAGACGAAGGAAACTCATTAAACGTAATGGTTGGACCTAGAGGTTATTCTAGACCAGCAAATTCTAATGCAGCAGACCTTCCTTCTGGATGGAGTTTTAGTGTTCCAACACAAAAACTATACGATGCAATGAAAACTGATCCTAGATTTGACGCAACTATTTTTGACTTAAAAGCATTAAAAGCTGCTGGTAAAGCGGATTATATTCCAGGTTACCAAGACACAGGTTATTTCTTGAACAAATTTTTACCAAGAAAAACTGACGTTCGTACGGGTGGTGGAGCTGCTGAGTTGAACTACAAACAAAACTCTTATGTTATCAGATTAGCAGATACTTATTTATTAGAAGCTGAAGCATTAGGTGCTACAGGTGCTAGAGCACAAGCTTTACTTGATGCAGTAAGAGCGAGAGTTGGTCTTGCTTCAATTCCGGTAACATTAGCTGCTATCAAAAATGAAAGAAGAATGGAGCTTGCAGGTGAAGGACACAGATTCTTCGACTTAGTAAGATGGGGTGATGCTGCTACTGCTTTATCTGACAGAGGATTCAATGCTGGGACAGATGAAATTTTCCCAATTCCTTACGTAGAATTAACAGGGACTAAATTAAAACAAAACCCTAACTACGAATAACAAAAAAAACTATCTAACCAAAAACCAAAAAGAAAATGAACCTAAGTATAATTTTAAAAAGAAGTGCTTACCTAATGCTTGCGATAGCATTAGGTTCGCTTACAGGCTGTGATGATGATCCGGCTAATAACGGTTTAACAGCTACAAATGTTGATGCTGCTTTTACAATTGCTCCTGTTGCGGGAAAAGTAAATACTTATCTTTTAACTGCTCAGGAAAATGGAGTAATTTCATCAAAATGGGATATTGGATATGGACCTTATATGGGTAAAATGGAAGAAGAAGTTGTTTTACCAGATGCCGGTACTTATACTGTAACTCATACAGCTATTGCTGCTGGAGGTGCTACATCTAAAGTTTCTCATGATATTGTAGTTGCAGCTTCAGACCCTGCTAAACCTAATTTAGTTAGAGGAGGATTCTTTAATAACGCAGCTGATATAGCTCAATGGTCATCAGCAAAATTAAGCGCTACTGGTGCTGCATTTTGGTCATTTAATTCAGGAACTGCAACAATTCATTCTCCAGGAGGATGGGCGCAAGAAGGAATTTATCAAGCAATTGATGTTGTAAAAGATAAAGAATATACAATTGATATGCTTGTTTCTTGTCCAAGTGGATCTGATGAAACATGGTTTGAAGTATATGCCGGGAAATCTGTACCTAAAGATGGTGTCGAATATAAAGATAACAAAGTAATGGGTCTGAGCACTTGGGATGGCTGCGCAAAAGGAGCTTTTACAGGAAGGCTTTCTTCAGTTGGCTGTGTTAAAAATGACGGAACAGCTTCTGTTTCAAATGTTGTAAAATTTGATACTACAGGTAAAATCTATCTACTAATTCGTTCTGGTGGTAATACTTTCACAAAAGATGGAATTACTGTGAGCAGAATCGAAATGAGAGGAAAATAAAAGTTTAAGTTAAGTTTAAGTTTGGTTGTAAATAGCCCATAATCATTATGAGTATGGGCTATTTTTAAATCCTAAGCAATCAGAGAACGAGTTTCTGAAAACTTCTTTTAGAATTAAAAAATCAAAGAAAAGAATGAAAAAAAATACTTTAAAGTTTCTGTGCTTTTTGTTTACAGTCACCGCTCTTGCACAGCAGACAAAAGCAAAGAAAGAATTTACAACCAACGGGAAAAAGATAACGGTTTACACTACTGCCGAAAATTCAAAACTGAGATTAACATCAACAGATAATTTGACTTTTTCAGCATCAAAACAGCCTCTTGAAACGGAGATCTCTGTTTTTGTAGAACCGTCTAAAAAGTTTCAAACATTTATGGGAATTGGAGGTGCCATTACTGACGCAAGTGCCGAAATTTTTGCTAAACTTTCAAAAGAGAAACAAACAGAATTCTTAAATGCCTATTACGATAAACAAAAAGGAATTGGCTATTCTTTGCTAAGAACCACGATCCAAAGTTCTGATTTTAGCAGTGGAAGCTACTCTTATATCACAGAAGGAGATAAAGATTTAAAAACGTTTACTATTGAACACGATAGACAATTTCGTATTCCGTTAATCAAACAGGCAATCCAGACTGCAGGAGGGAAATTATTAACTTATGTTGCACCTTGGTCTCCTAATGCTTTCATGAAAAGCAACGGAAACGTACTAAAAGGAGGAACATTATTACCAGAATATTATCAAACCTGGGCAAACTTTTATGTCAAGTTTATAAAAGAATATGAAAAAGAAGGAATTCCAATTTGGGGAACTTCAACTCAAAACGAGCCAATGGCTGTTCAAACTTGGGAATCTTGTATTTATACAGCTGAAGCTGAAAGAGATTTTATTAAAAACTTCCTTGGGCCAACTTTGAAAAAAGAAAAACTTGGAGATAAAAAAATTATCGTTTGGGATCACAATCGTGACCTGATGAATTACAGAGCAAACGTAATTTATTCTGATCCGGAAGCAGCAAAATATGTTTGGGGAATGGGTTTTCACTGGTATGAAAACTGGTCAGGAGGAGATTCAATGTTTGACAATGTTGCAAAAGTAAATGAGGCATATCCAGACAAAAAACTTTTGTTTACAGAAGGATGTGTTGAGAAATTTGATGCTGCAAAATATCAGTTTTGGGGTAATGGAGAACGTTACGGAATTTCTATGATTAACGATTTCAATAACGGAACCGTTGGATGGACAGACTGGAACATTCTTTTAGATCAAAACGGAGGACCTAATCATGTCGGAAATTTCTGTTTTGCACCAATCCACGCAGACACAACAACAGGTGAGTTAATTTACACACCATCTTATTATTACATAGGGCATTTTTCAAAATTCATTCGTTTAAATGCAAAAAGAGTTAGTTCTGCAGTAAGCAGAAGTGGTTTGTTAAGTACATCATTCTTAAATACAGATGGTACAATGGCAACAATAGTAATGAACAAAACAGATAAAGAAATTACATATAATTTGATAATAGCAGCAGAAAAATCAGTAATCAAAATTCCTGCACACGCTATACAAACGCTTGTTTATTAATATTTTTTGAGTTAACAGAAGAGGGCTGATTTGAATCATCCAACCCAGCCCTCAATTTTTAATTTGAAATAAAATGCTTTTTGAAGTAACAATGAAAACCATCAATAGAATCTTATTAGTTTTAATAATAATTTTGCAAGTAAGTTGTTCAACATCAAAAACTGCAAATGGATCAGCTGTTTCTGCATCCAAAAACAACAACAAAATTAAGGTTTATACTACAGCCGAAAACACCAATTTGAGATTATCATTATCAGATAATTTAATTTTAAATTCTACTGCACAACAAACAAAATCAACGGTTTCTATTTCTTTAGATGCCGATAAAACAGATCAGACTTTCTTAGGAATTGGCGGCGCAATTACAGACGCAAGTGCTGAAGTTTTCGCGAAGCTATCTCCAAAAAAACAACAAGAATTCCTAACCGCTTATTACGATAAAAATAAAGGAATAGGATATACTTTAGCCAGAACAAATATTCACAGCTGCGATTTTAGCAGTGACAGTTATACTTATGTTGCCGAAGGTGATAAAGATTTAAAAACCTTCAACATTGATCACGATCGAAAATATAGAATTCCATTAATAAAAAGTGCAATTGAAACTGCCGGCGGAAATTTAACATTATTTGTTAGTCCATGGAGTCCCCCAGCTTTCATGAAAGACAATAATGATATTTTGCACGGCGGCGTTTTGTTGCCAGAGTTTGCACAATCATGGGCAAATTATTATGTTAAATTTATAAGAGCTTACGAAAAAGAAGGAATTCCTGTTTGGGGGTTAACCATTCAGAATGAGCCAATGGCAAAACAAAGATGGGAATCTTGCATCTACACTCCAGAAGCCGAAAGAGATTTCCTGAAAAACTTTCTGGGACCAACTTTAGAGAAAGAAGGATTAAATTCTAAGAACGTTATAATCTGGGATCACAATCGCGGAGATATGTTAACCAAAAGAGCCAATCTTGTTTTTTCAGATCCTGCAGTCTCAAAATATGCATGGGGAATTGGGTTTCATTGGTACGAAACATGGAACGGCGGCACACCTAAATTCGAATCAGTAGGAGAAGTACACGAAGCTTTTCCAAATAAAAATTTACTTTTTACAGAAGGTTGTATCGAAAAATTTGATGCTTCAAGATTTCAGTTTTGGGGAAATGCAGAACGATACGGACTTAATATGATCAACGATTTTAATAACGGAACCGTTGGCTGGACAGACTGGAATATTCTTCTGGATCAAAACGGAGGTCCAAATCATGTTGGGAATTTCTGTTTTTCACCAATTCATGCTGATACTGCAAAAGATGAATTAATCTACACGCCGATGTATTATTACATAGGGCATCTTTCAAAATTTATTCGCCCAAATGCGAAAAGAATAATACAGACAATAAGCGATAAAAAATTAATAAGCACATCGTTTAAAAATTCTGATAATAAAATAGTAACCATTGTCATGAACCAATCAGATAATGAGATTATTTACACCCTAATAAACCACAATTCACAAAATACTATAACTATCCCGGCACATGCAATACAAACTATTGTATACTAAGTGCTGCACTAAAAAACGATCAAAAATGAAACTAAATTTTAAAAACACTATAAAAATACTGTTCTTCTCAATGGCAGTATTTTCTCAGGTAAAATGTTCTACATCAAACGATGCAGTTGATCCTGTAGTAAATCCACCTGTTGTAAACCCGCCAGTTGTGGTAACAAACGATGTTGATTTCTGGTTAACAAAAGGAGACCAAAGCGTATTGTTAGCAAAACAAAATGGAACATTAGGATTTGGTACAGTACCAAATTCATATACAAATATTGAAGTTAACGCAGCGCAAAAATATCAAACTGTTGATGGTTTTGGTTATACATTAACTGGAGGAAGTGCTGATGTAATTAATCAGTTAACGGCAGCTAAAAAAAGCGCACTTTTACAAGAATTATTTGGTACCGGAGCTAATTCAATTGGAATTAGTTATTTAAGAATTAGTATTGGAGCATCAGATTTAAATGCTGCGCCATTTACATATGACGACCTTGCAGCAGGAGAAACTGATTTGACTTTGACAAAATTTAGTTTAGAAAAAGACAAAGCGGGAGTAATTGCACTTTTAAAAGAAATTCTGGTAATTAATCCAAAGATTTTAATTTTAGCAACACCTTGGTCAGCTCCGCTTTGGATGAAAGACAAAGACAGTTTTATTGGAGGAAAACTGCAAACACAATATTATGATGTTTATGCAAAATACTTTGTAAAGTACATTCAGCAAATGAAAGCGGAAGGAATTACAATTGATGCAATAACTCCGCAAAACGAACCTTTACATGACGGAAATAATCCGAGTATGTACATGTCTGCAGTAGAACAAGGTAATTTCATAAAAAACAATTTAGGACCGGCTTTAAAAGCGGCAAACCTTAGTGTAAAAATTATTGCTTACGATCATAATTGTGATAATCCAAATTATCCAAAATCAATTTTGGCAGATGCAGATGCATTTCCTTTTGTAGACGGATCAGCATTCCATTTATATGCCGGAGATATTAGTGCATTAAGTAATGTTTACAATTCTTATCCAACAAAAAATGTGTATTTCACAGAACAATGGACATCTTCAGCAGGGGATTTTGCCGGAGATTTAAAATGGCATGTTCGAAACGTGGTTATTGGCTCGATGAGAAATTACAGTAAAAACGCATTAGAATGGAACTTAGCTAATGATGGATCTTTCCAGCCTCATACAAACGGCGGCTGTTCTATGTGTAAAGGTGCGTTGACAGTAACTTCATCAGAAAGTTTTCAACGTAACGTTGCCTATTATATTATTGCTCACGCATCAAAATTTGTTCCTGCAGGATCTATCAGAATTGCAAGTAACTCAAGCGGAAGTTTACAAAACGTTGCTTTTATAACACCATCTGGATCAAAAGTTTTAGTAGTAGTAAATGATTCGTCAGTAAGTGAAATTTTCAATGTTAAGTTCAATGATAAATGGATTACAACTTCTCTTGAGGCAGGAGCTGTTGGAACATACACTTGGAAGTAAATTAAAGGCAAAGTAAAATTGGTTTTCAAATGAAAAAAGCAATAATAACATTACAGCTTTTGTTTTCCATTACAGTTTTTGGACAAGGTTTTCTGCACAGAGACGGACAAAAAATTGTGGACGGAAACGGAAAGAACATCATTCTAAGAGGCTTAGGCCTTGGTGGATGGATGGTTCAGGAAGGTTATATGTTACAAACACAGCCTTTTGCAAGTCCGCAATACCAAATCAAACAAAAAATTGAAGAAGTTATTGGAGAACAGGGAACAAAGGAATTTTACGCAGCCTACAAAGCAAACGGAATCACAAAGCGTGATATCGATTCGCTGGCAGCTTGGGGTTTCAATTCGATCCGTCTTCCAATGCATTATAACTTATATACGCCGCCCATTGAGCAGGAAAAAAATGGAGAAATCACCTGGATAGAAGAAGGCTTCACCATGACAGATAATTTATTGAAATGGTGCGAAGCAAACAAAATCTACTTGATTTTAGATTTACACGCTGCACCAGGCGGACAAGGAAATGATGCCGCAATTTCTGATTACGATACCACAAAACCATCATTATGGCAAAGTGAAGCCAATCAGAAAAAAATGATTGCTTTATGGAAAAAACTGGCCTCTCGCTACAGAGAAAGTCAGTGGCTTGGAGCTTATGATATTATCAACGAACCAAACTGGAATTTTACCGGATCAAATAAAAATGGCTGCGACGAAAATTCAAACGGACCTTTAAGAGATTTAATGGTTGCCGTTACAAAAGCAATTCGCGAAGTCGACACCAACCACTTAGTAATTATTGAAGGAAATTGCTGGGGAAATAATTACAACGGAGTTTTCCCTTTATGGGATGATAACTTGGCGTTGAGTTTCCACAAATACTGGAACTACAATGACAAGGAATCGATCCAGAAAATGCTGGATTACAGAACCCAATATAATGTTCCTATCTGGTTAGGAGAAAGTGGCGAAAACTCAAATGTTTGGTTTAAAGACGCTTTGACATTGGTGGAAACCAATAATATTGGATGGGCTTTTTGGCCAATGAAAAAAATCGAAAATATTGCAGGAGTAACTTCGGTAACTAAAATTCCGGAATACGATGTTTTATTAAAATACTGGAGAGACGGTGGTCAAAAACCATCGGCAGAATTTTCGAAAAAAGCATTGATGAAAATGGCCGATAACTACAAAATGGAAAATGTAACGGTTAAACCAGATGTAATCGATGCTATGTTCAGACAAGTGCAGACCAATGATACAAAGCCTTATAAAAAGAATACAATTCCAGGAAAAATCATTGCAACGCAATATGATTTAGGAACAAATGGATTTGCTTATTCTGATAAAGATTTTATCAATTACAGAGTTGCAACAGGAAATTTTGATCAATGGAATAAAGGAAATACAATGCGTAACGATGGCGTTGATATTTTGCCCTGTAAAGATGTCGGATCAAACGGTTATCAGGTTTCATTTATTGAAGATGGAGAGTGGTTACAATTTACTGTACAGGTTAAAAAACAAAATAAATACAATGTTGCCATACGTTATTCAAGCGAAAATCTGGAAGGACAGCTTCATTTAGAAACAGCAAATGGCGCAAAATCAAAAACCATAACATTGCCTGTAACTGGTGGAAATGAAAAATGGAAAACCATTATTTTATCTGATGTAGAATTAAACGCAGGTGAAAATAAAATAAAAGTAGTTTTTGAAAAAGGAGGATTCAATTTGAATTATCTGGATTTTTTGGACGGTAAAAAAAGTGTTTCTAAAAAATAAAAGCAAATGAAAAAATTTAAAAATATAATGGACAAAGCAGGTTTTCTAACCGCTATTTTATTGCTGATATTTCAATCTTGCAGCAGCAGTAACGATAGCTCAGACGGAGGTTCAGATAATCCAGCCCCTTCAAACTTAACTATTCAGGTTGAAGTTGTGGGTAAAAATGCAGCAAATCCTGATGGGGACGGAAGCGGTAAAGTGAACTTAAAAATTAATGCTGCAAATGCAGTTTCGTATAAAGTTTTAATAGACAATCAGCTTAAAGAAATTACAAACGGAGAACTTACATACACATTTACAGGTTCAGGAACAAAAACATATTCTATAATTGTTTCGGCTTACAATGGTTCTGGGCAATTTATCAGTTCAACTTCTTCAGTAAATGTATATGTTGCCAGAAAAATACTTTGGGCAGATGAATTTGATGTAGATGGTGCGCCAAACACTTCGAAATGGGGTTACAACACAGGAACAGGAGACGGATGGGGAAATAACGAATTAGAATATTACACAACTCGTCCAGAAAACGTAATTATTTCGAATGGAACCCTAAAAATTAAAGCCATTAAAGAAGAGTATATGGGAAGCCATTATACATCGACAAGAATGCTTACAAAAGGTAAATTTTCATTTAAATACGGAAGGGCAGAAGTTCGTGCAAAATTACCAGTGGGCGGCGGAACATGGCCGGCATTCTGGATGTTAGGAGATAATATCGATACTGCGCCTTGGCCTGCTTGTGGTGAAGTTGATATTCTGGAATCAGTTGGAAATAATCCAAATGTGAACCACTCTTCACTGCATTCGCCTGGACGTTCAGGAAACACGCCTGATACTAAAACGACAATAGTTCCAAATTCAGCAACAGAATTTCATATTTACGCCGCAGAGTGGAGTGCCGAAAGCATTAAGTTTTATGTAGATGATAATTTGTTTTATACCTATGCAAATTCTGCTTCAACACCATTTAACGCTAATTTCTTCCTGATTTTAAATTTAGCAATGGGAGGAAATTTTGGAGGAACAGTTGATCCAAATTTCACTAATGCAACTTTCGAAGTTGATTATGTGAGAGTATATAATTAACATAAGTTTTAAATAAGTTTTTTTCTTTAAGGATAGAGAAACACTAGCTTTACGGATTAAAATTTTAAAAATTATGAAAAAGACAAATAAATTTATTTTAGTAGTATTCTTACTTTTTGTAAGTGTTTCATTTTATGGTCAAAATTTAAAAATTATGACTTATAATATTCGTTTAGATGTTGCATCAGACGGAGAAAATGCTTGGCCGAAACGAAAAGATTATTTTACTTCTCAAATACAATTTTATAGTCCGGAAATTTTTGGAGTTCAGGAAGCAACGCCAAATCAGGTAATAGATATCGCAGCAGCTTTTCCAAATTATAACAGATTTGGAATAGGAAGAGAAGAAAACGGAACGGGAGAAGCTTGTACTATTTATTACAAAAAAGATCGTTTTAAGGTGCAGAATTCCAATACATTTTGGCTTTCAGAAACACCAAACGTAGTTTCAAGAGGCTGGGATGCAGCTTGTAACAGAGTTTGTACCTATGCACTTTTTACAGATTTAAAAACAAAAAAGACGTTCTGGATTTTTAACCTGCATCTGGATCATATGGGAGAAGAAGCAAGAATAAAAGGTGTACAGCTTGTTTTGAAAAAAATAAGTGAAGTAAACACAAAGAAATATCCGGCATTTTTAATGGGAGATTTCAATTCAGAACCAAACACGCCGCAAATTGGAGAAATTAAAAAAGTAATGGATGATACGAAAGATGTTTCAATAGAAAAACCTTTTGGACCATCAGGAACGTTTAATGATTTCAAACATAACGAACCAGTTACATTATTGATAGACTATATTTTTATTTCAAAAAATAGCGGATTAAAAATTCAAAAACATGCAGTTTTAAGTGATTCTAAAGATTTAAAATATCCGTCAGATCATTTACCTGTTTTAATAGAAATAGATTAAAATGAAAAACATTAACAAAAAACTTCAAATCTTACTTTTACTGCCGCTTATTGCGATGCAGATAAAATGCGGAGCTTCAAAAAATGCAGTTGCCAATTCTGGAAAAGCAGAATCATGGATTACAACTACAGATGAATCTTCTAAACTTAAAAAACAGGATGATTTAGTTTTTAGTACCGAAACTAATTCAAACCAAACCATTGAAGTAAATCCTTCTGAAAAATTTCAAACTATCGAAGGTTTTGGATTTTCGTTAACCGGAGGAAGCGCTCAGACCATTTTAAAACTGGATAAAGCAAAAAGAGAAGCATTGCTTCAGGAATTGTTTTCCAGAAAAAATGATGCCATTGGTATAAGTTACCTGCGTATTAGTATTGGAGCTTCAGATTTGAATGAGAAAGTTTTTTCGTATGATGATATGCCAGAAGGACAAACAGATTTAAAACTGGAGCAATTTAATCTTGGTCCGGATTTAAATGATGTGGTACCACTGCTAAAAGAAATTTTAGCCATAAATCCAAAAATAAAAATTATGGGTTCACCTTGGTCTCCTCCAGTTTGGATGAAAGACAACGGAAGCTCAAAAGGAGGAAGCCTTCAGCCAAAATATTATGAGGTTTATGCGCAGTATTTTGTAAAATACATTCAGGCAATGAAATCTCACGGAATTGTTATTGATGCCATTACACCGCAAAATGAGCCGTTGCATCCGGGAAATAATCCAAGTTTATTAATGCTTGCAGAACAACAGGCAGATTTTATTGGAAATCATTTAGGGCCAGCTTTTAAAGCAGCAGGAATTAAAACCAAAATTATAGTTTACGATCACAATTGTAATAAACCAGAATATCCTTTAACTATTTTAAAAGATGCAAAAGCAAACCCATTTGTTGCAGGTTCAGCATTTCACTTATATGAAGGAGATATTAGTGCTTTGACCACAGTTCATGATGCATTTCCAAACAAAGATTTATATTTTACAGAACAATATACAGGATCAAAAAGCAGTTTTGAAAATGATTTAAAATGGACTGTAAAAAATGTTGTAATTGGTTCTATGCGTAACTGGAGTAAAAATGCACTTTCGTGGGGATTGGCAAATGATGAATATTATAAACCATTTACACCAGGCGGATGTTCAACTTGTAAAGGAGCTTTAATGATTGATCAAAATCAAAACATTAAGCGTGAAGTTGGTTATTACATTATTGGACATGCTTCTAAATTTGTTCCCGAAGGTTCAGTAAGAATTGGAAGTAATATTGTTGGAAACTTACACAATGCAGCTTTCAAAACTCCATCTGGACAAACCGTTTTAATTGTAGAAAACGACGGAACTTCGACAGAAACATTCAATATCAAATACAATCAAAAACAAATTTCAACTACTTTAAACGCTGGTGCAGTTGCAACTTACGTTTGGTAACCAAAATTAAATTCATGAAAAAAATAACCACATTTGCCTTGTTGATGGTCTCGTTTTTTGCGGCGGCCCAGCAGCAGACAATAGATCAAAAAGTAAATGATCTGTTAAAGAAAATGACAATTGAAGAAAAAATTGGTCAGCTTAATCAATACACGGGAGACAATCAGGCAACAGGGCCAATTACAATAAACCCGAACAAACAAGCCGAAATCAAACAAGGTTTAATAGGTTCGATGCTAAACATCATCGGAACAAAATATACCAGACAATATCAGGAATTGGCCATGCAGTCAAGACTTAAAATCCCGTTGTTATTTGGTCAGGACGTTATTCACGGATATAAAACAACATTCCCGCTTCCGTTGGCCGAAGCAGCAAGCTGGGATTTACAAGCCATTGAATTAGCGGCAAGAGTTGCTGCTGAAGAAGCTTCTGCAAATGGAATTCACTGGACATTTGCTCCAATGGTAGACATTAGCCGTGACCCGCGTTGGGGACGTGTAATGGAAGGTGCTGGAGAAGATACTTACTTAGGATCTAAAATTGCCTATGCAAGAGTAAAAGGTTTTCAGGGAAATAAATTAGGAGATTTAAACTCTGTTATGGCTTGCGTAAAACACTTTGCAGCATATGGAGCTGGAGTTGGAGGCAGGGATTATAACTCAGTTGATATGAGCGAAAGAATGCTTCTTGAAACGTATTTACCGCCTTTTAAAGCTGCTTTAGATGCTGGTGCAGCAACATTTATGAACTCATTTAATGACTTAAATGGAATTCCTGCAACTGGAAATGCGCATTTACAAAGAGATATCTTAAAAGGAAAATGGAACTTTCAGGGATTCGTAGTTTCAGACTGGGGTTCAATTGGAGAAATGGTAGCTCACGGTTATTCAAAAGACCTTAAAGAAGCTGCATATTCTGCAATTACTGCCGGAAGTGATATGGATATGGAAAGTAATGCATATCGTTACAATTTAGCACAGTTAGTAAAAGAAGGCAGAGTTTCTATTGATTTGGTTGATGATGCTGTAAAACGTATTCTTCGCAAAAAATTTGAATTAGGTTTATTTGATGATCCTTACAGATATTCTGACGATAAAAGAGCAGAAAAAGTTTTGGCTAATCCTGCAAACAGAAAAGCAGCGCTTGAAGTAGCAGAAAAAAGTATCGTTTTGTTGAAAAACGAAAACCAGACTTTACCAATTTCTAAAAGTGTAAAAACAATTGCATTCATTGGTCCAATGGTAAAAGAATACAAAGCCAATATGGGATTCTGGTCTGTTGAACTTCCAGATGTAAATTATGATAAATGGGTAGTTTCGCAATGGGATGGTTTACAAAATAAAGTAGGTAAAAACACAAAATTGCTTTACGCAAAAGGCTGTGACATTACCGGAGATAATAAAGATGGTTTTGCAGAAGCAGTTGAAACAGCGAAACAAGCAGATGTTGTAATTTTGAGTATTGGTGAAAGACATGATATGAGCGGTGAAGCAAAAAGCCGCAGTAATATCAATTTGCCAGGTGTTCAGGAAGATTTAGTAAAAGCAATTCAGGCAACAGGAAAACCAGTTGTAGTTTTAATTAATGCAGGAAGACCTCTTATTTTTAATTGGACTGCAGATAACGTTCCTGCAATCGTATACACTTGGTGGTTAGGAACAGAAGCTGGAAATGCAATTGCAGATGTTTTATTTGGAGACTACAATCCGTCAGGAAAACTGCCAATCACTTTTCCAAGAGAAGTTGGTCAGATTCCAATTTATTACAATCATTTCAGCACAGGAAGACCAGCTAAAAATGAAGATTCAAAAAACTATGTTTCAGCCTATATCGATTTAAAGAACTCGCCTAAATTTCCTTTCGGATATGGTTTGAGTTATACTAAATTCGATTATTCAGGATTGAAACTTTCTTCGACAAAAATCAAAAGCAGCGAAACAATTAAAGTTTCATTTCAATTATCAAATGTTGGAAAAGTTGCTGGAGAAGAAGTGGCTCAGCTATATTTAAAAGACAAATTTGGATCAGTAGTTCGTCCGGTTTTAGAACTAAGAGATTTCCAAAAAGTGAAATTGAATGCGGGAGAAACTAAAACAATCGAATTTACAATCGACAAAGAAAAACTTTCTTTCTACAATGATAAATTAGAATGGACGGCAGAGCCTGGAGATTTTGAAGTGCTGATTGGAGCTTCATCAGCAGATATTAAACTAAAATCAGATTTTGAATTAGTACAGTAATATAGAATGTCAATTAAAATTGGCGTTATGGATTTTATAAAGGTTTTGAATTATTTCAAAACAGTATTTATAAAATCCATAGCGCCAATTCCTTTATAAGACGCGTACAAAGCTTTATCAAAAGCTTCGCGTTTTGCTTTTTTATCCTTTGCTTCCGTTTTAACGATCATTTCGTTAAAAATTCTTTCCTGTTCTTCACTGTATTTTAGCGAAGCTTCTAAAAGATAAGTCTTAGAAACAAATCCGAAGGAAGTCCAGATTTTGGATCTAATTTTTTTGTTAATATTTTTTAGCGGATTGACACTCATAATCTCGTTTATTAAATTTCAATTCTCTATTTACCTACAGAATACAAAGTTAAGTATTTGTAATCTTTTTCTTTCTTAGTATTTTTGTTTTAACAATTTGTTGTTCAAATGTGTTATTATGACGCAATGTACTTATTTTTTCAATTCATTTCGTAATTTTAACTAAAATTGTGATTTGTACACTTTTGATTTTTTCAATACTTATTTATTTTATAAAGACGTGCTTTTTATAAAAATGTAACAGTTTTGAAAAATAAAAGTAAATTGCAAGTTTAATAAGAACTCAAATGCTGAAATTTATTATAGAAAATAACGAGAATTACCAGCCGGGACTTTCCATTGATTGCGTTATTTTTGGGTTTCATGATAATCAATTAAAAGTTTTGCTGATTAAAGTTCCGCACAGTGAAAAGTGGTCTTTACCAGGCGGGTTTATTCCGATAGATCAGGATATTGATACAGCAGCAGTGACTGTTTTAAATGAAAGGACCGGAGTAGAAGGTGTTTTTTTAAGACAGTTTGCAGCATTTGGAAAAACTAAACGAAATGATGACCATTTTGGAAAAGAGGTTCTAAAATATTTAGATATCGATCCGGAGAAAGGCAAATGGCTGACACGTCGTTTTGTAACCATTGGGTATTATGCTTTGGTAGATTTTTTAAAAATTGTTCCTGTCCGAACAAGTTCTTCTGAAATAATAGAATGGATCGACCATAAAGAAGTTCCTGAACTTATTTTAGATCACAAAGAAATTCTTGATAAAGCCCTTGACACACTAAGAACAGAATTAAATTTAATGCCTGTTGGATATAATTTATTACCGGAAAAATTCACAATGCCGGAACTGCAAAAATTGTATGAAACGATTCTGGACAAAAAACTTGACAGAAGAAATTTTATGCGAAAAATAACTAATATCGGAATTTTGAATAAATTGGATGAAAAGAAAAATAATGTAGCACATAAAGCGCCAAACTTATATTCTTTTGATAAAGAGAAATACGATGAAGTTTTAAAAAATGGATTGAATCAAGGCTGGTAAATAAAGGTCTAACTTTAAAATTTACAATTATGGTTTCTTCTGAAGATTTTAGAAAAGCAGCTTTATCCTTTGAAAATGCAGTTGAAGAACCACATTTTGAGAAAACCTCTTTTAGGGTAAACAAAAAGATATTTGCCACTTTTGATGAAAAAAACAATCACGCCGTTTTGAAATTAAACGAAATTGATCAATCTGTTTTTTGTGCTTCAAGCGAAATGATTTTTTATCCAATTCCAAATAAATGGGGAAAACAAGGCTGGACAATTGTAGAGCTTTCTAAAGTTCGGCCAGAAATGTTTCAAGATGCTTTACAGCTTTCCTACCAAAACGTGGCTCCAAAAAAGAAGAAATAAATCTACCTTACAATAGTTCTAAAAGTCAAATTTACTCTAGGTTTTTGAGTAGTTTTTGTTGGCGGTAAACGATGTAGCCAGTACGTTTGTGTTTCATCTTTCATAACCAATAAACTTCCATGTTGTAAAATCAAAGAAACCGTTTCTTTAGATTCTTTATGTTTGAAAGCAAATTTGCGTTCAGCACCAAAACTTACAGAACCGATGGCACCATTCTTTTTCAAATCTTTTTCGGCATCGCTGTGCCAGGCCATTCCTTCCTCGCCGGAATGATATAAGTTTAATAGACAGGAATTGAAAGTTTCTCCCGTTTCATCCTCAATAATTTTCTTTAATTCCAATAATTCTTTCGTCCACGTAAGTGCTTTTTTTGTAGTATTCGAATACGTATATTCAAATTCCTGATCGCCGTACCAAGCCACTTTTCTTTTGGTCAAAATTAATTTCCCAAAGATTATGGCTTCATCATTTTTCCATTCAATTGTATTCAATAAAACATCCAAATAATGATTAGAATCTTCTCTCGAAAATAATTTTCCGTAATAATTTACAGTTCCATCTTTCGGAAGTAGGTTTGTTGTTTCGTTTATTTCAGGATTAAATAAGTCCATTTTTCCAATTTAAATATTCAGGTTTCATACAATGTCCGCAAGGTCTGAAACCGTTTTGTTTTGCTTCATTTTCAGAAGAAAAGAAAACCCGATTTTCACGTTTCATTCTTTTTCCCGAAGAACATTTCAGGGTTCCGTAAATTTTTAGTTTCCGGTTGCCGCCGAAACAAATCTCCGCATTTTTAATTTTATTCCGAAGATCTGAATCTGAAATTTTATTGTGTTCAATCATAATTTTACCACATTTTATTCTGTAGAGACGCACAGCAGTGCGTCTACGCAAAGATTGTCGACACAGATTGAATACGGTGATAGACGCTGTATATGATGTTTTTTGCCACAGATTTAAAGGATTATAATGATTAAAAAATCTGTTTAAATCTGCCAAATCTGCGGGAGAAATTATCTTTCTTTTTTGATTCACGTTGCGTAGACGCACTGCTGTGCGTCTCTACAGATATGCGTTATTTTGAAACCTCTGGGCCTTTGAACCTTAATTTAATGCATCATGAAAAATAATTCCCAGCGTATATCTTTCGCCAGAATGAATTTCGCTCACACCATGTTTCGTATTTACCCGATAATAACCTTTTGTGCCTTTTACAGGTCTAAAATTTGTTGTAAAAACTAAAATATCACCCTTCTTAGGTTTTAAAACAATTGCTTTCGATTGCGCTCTTGGCGTTTGCTGTGTTAATACAAATTCGCCTCCCGTAAAATCTTCATCAGGTTCAGAAAGAAAAAGCACAATTTGAATGGGAAAATAAATATCACCATATAAATCCTGATGTAAAGTATTGAATCCGCTTTTTCCATATTTTAAAATTAAAACAGTCGCTTTGAGTTGATTATTGTCGTGACATTGTTTTAATAATTCTTGATGTGTTTCAGGAAAAAAAGTATTAATATTCAAAGCCTTCATCCATGCATTTGCAATTGGTGCTAATTTCGGGTAAATGGAATTTCGTATATTTTGAATTAAATCGGGCAGGGGATAATTGAAATATTTGTATTCGCCCAAACCAAATCTATAACGTTCCATAACAACCGTTTTTCGGTATAAATTTGGATTATCATAATCGAATTTTAAGTCTTCACATTGTTCGTTATTGAGTACATTCTGAATAATAGCAAAGCCATTTTCGTGCATAGATTCGGTGATGCTTTCCCAATTTTGAGAAGCCATTTTTGATTGTATAGTTTGCATAAATTTTTAAATAAAGATTGAGTTTTTGACAAAGCATATCCGTAGAGACGCACAGCGGTGCGTCTACGCAACGATTGTCGACATAGATTGCTCGTCAATTTTGGTTGGAATACATAATGTTAGACGCACTGCTGTGCGTCTCTACACATATATTGTGTGTATTATATTATTTTGTAAATTATAAATTTGGATTTACCTGCGCACCTTCCCAGCCAATAATAGCCGTTTTTCGGGTATTTCCCCACATATAACCGCCAAAGATTCCCGAAGACTGAATTACGCGATGACATGGAATTAAAAATGCGACAGGATTACTCCCAATTGCAGTTCCAACAGCGCGGGAAGCATTTGGTTTTTGAATTTGATGTGCAATAGTTCCATAAGTAGAAAGCTGCCCCATCGGAATTTTTAATAAGGTTTCCCAAACCTTCAGTTGAAAATCGGTTCCTTTTAAATGCAGTTTAATTTCAGACAATTTACTCCAGTCATTTTGGAAAATGAAAAGTGCATTTTGCTGTGCTAAATCTAGTTTTCTGGAAAAAGCGGCATTTGGAAATTTATTTTTCAAATCATTAAATCCCATCGTTTCATCTTCGGCGAAAGCCATAAAACAAACCCCTTTTTGAGTCGAAGCCACAATAATATTCCCAAACGGACTTTCGGCAAAACTGTAGTTTATTTCCAGATTTTTTCCGCCATTTTTATATTCAGCTGGTGTCATTCCTTCAATATTTACAAATAAATCATGAAGTCGGCTTGTGCCCGAAAGTCCGGTTTCGTAAGCGGTTTCAGAAATAGTTGCCTGATTTTCTTTGAGTAATTTTTTGGCGTGTTCCAAGCTTGTATACTGCAGAAACTTCTTCGGACTTGTTCCTGCCCAATCGCTGAAAAGCCTCTGAAAGTGAAACGGACTCAAATGCACTTTCTCTGCAACTTCATCAAGATTTGGCTGCTCTTTAAAATTTGCTTTGATGTAATCGATGGCATCTGCGATACGATTATAATTGATGTTTTCCTGTGTGTTCATTTTCATTCAATTTTATAAGGCAAATATCGATTGCTTTTTGCAGGTATAAAATCCGAAACTTGCTGAGTTTTTTGCCGCAAAGAGTGCTAAGTTTTTTTAATCTCGCAAAGTCGCGAAGTCGCAAATGTTTTTTCAAAGTATGTCATCCTGAGCGAAGTCGAAGGACCGTAAAGTAACTCTATAAAGATTGATATAAACTTAAAAAATAAAACTTTGCGTCTTTGCGAGATTTATAAACTTACTTATAATTCTTTTGCATTTTGTAATTGATAATTTCGACGCCTTTTATAATGTTTTTTTGTTCTGTTTTTACAAAAAATCCGTTCTTTACAAAAAATCCCTTTGCGGTTATACTTACGTCAGAAGTTATAATTTTTGTATGATGACTTTTAGCTTTAAGTTCTAATTCGTTAAAGATCTTTTGAGCAATTCCTTGTCGTTGAAAGTCTTTGTGAATGAAAAAGAAATCAATATAATTGTTGTCTTTCAAAGTTCCGTAACCAACGATCTGTTCTTCTATAATGGCAAGTAAAACAAATTGTTTTTCGATAACATCAATCCAGCGTTCTGTAATTTTTACTCCAGAAACCCAGGCATTAATTTGATCAGGATTATAATCGTTTTTACAAACAGATTGAATAGTCTGGACAAATAATTCCTGTATTTCATTTAAATCTAAAATGGTAGCTTTTCTAAAATGCATTTTTTAGTTTTAAAATTAATGAGCTGTAGTTTTAGAAAAAACATTAATGACAAAAACGCCAATTATAATTAAACTCAATCCAATTATCGCAGGTAAATCTGGAATTTCTTTAAAGAAAACAGCACTAATGATTGTAATTAAAACAATTCCAACTCCAGACCAAATCGCATAAGCAAAACCAACCGGAATTGTTCTGATAGCAAAACTTAAAAAATAAAACGCAGCAAAATAGCCAACAACGGTAATAATGCTTGGCAAAAGCTGTGTGAACTGCTCAGACTTTTTTAATGCCGAAGTCGCAATGATTTCGAAAATAATGGCAATGAATAAAAATAAAAAATTCTTCATAGTTCCGGTTTTTTACAAAGTTAGACTTTATAAAGTGAAATGAAGAATCTTAAATTTTATCCAAATATTAAAGAAGGAATTCCTATTCCTATTGCAACGCCATAAATTACATCTGCCCAAATAATTCTTAAAATGTTAAAGACATAAATTAATCCAATTATGGGAAAAGATATTATTGCTAATATGTTTTTATTTTTGATTGCTATTTTTGCTTCTTTAAACACATTTTCGGCATCTTGATTTGATGGAATAGCATGCATGCCTATTGAAACTCCAAGCCAGATTAAAAAATAAGATAATGGATGTTCAATATCAAAAAACTTTATTGGCATATAAGCAGGAAGACATATAAGTAAACATAAAAGGGTGTTTACAAAAAATGGCCCCATAGAGATTAAAAAAGTTGATGTAAAATTGCTTGTGTTCTCGTGTATCACGTATCCCGCAGGATTTCCAACTCTAAAATAACAAGCGTCAAAAACAGCTACTTTTCTAATTTTACAAAATAACATATGTGCAAATTCATGAACAATGATTCCGGGAAATGACACAATTGAAATTAATTCACCAGGTATAAAAAACATATCTTTTTAATTTTTAATCCAACCGTTTGGAAATTTTTTAATAAACTCTTCTCTAGTTATTACTGTATGGGCAAATAATCTATATTCTATCATATTATAATAGAATTTGGCTTCGGAACTTGTACTGTCTATTGCTTTTGCTTTTTTTAAATATTCGAAGCTTTTAATTTTTGCAGATTCATCATTTTTAGTGGCATAAATGCAAGAATAGGCAGAAGCAACACCTGAATAACATTCTGCAGAAGTGGAGTCAATTTTAAGGACTTCCTGAGATGCGGCAAGAAAACCGTCGTAATCCTTTTTATCAAAAGTCACCCCAATTTTTGCCATATTAATGTATAAACCAAGATTGTAATTAGGAGGTAGTTTTCCTATACATGAATTGAACTTGTTTAAAGCATCTTCATTTTTGTCTTTTTTAAGAAAATCAAATCCACTATAAAAATCTGCAAGTGTTTTAAGATCTTCAACTTCAGGAACTTCTTTGCCTGCTTCTGTCATTAACTTCGAAGCATTCTTAAAATCTCCCTTTTCGAAATAATCATTTGAATCTTGAAATTTATTATAAGCGTCAAAATATTGCCAATTCCAATAAAATGAAAATAAAACAATAACTATAATACCAATAAAGAAAGCTTTTACCCAGGTAGGGAAAACTCGATTATTGACTGCTGTTTCGCAATCATTGCAATGAGGGTATACTCCAATTTTATTTAATTCTATTTCTTCAAAGTCTTTAGAACAAGCAGAACAGATTGTGGGATCATATTTTTTTTCTACTTTTTTCCCACTAAGACTTTTATCGTCGGGGAAATTAGTTTCAAAACAGGAGTTACAAAAATCTTTTTCATCAATTGTAATTGTTTCATTAATTGGTACACTTTTATTGTCACAATTAGTACATTCTGTTTTTTTCATTATAAAAGGGATTCAACTATGAATTAATAGATTTATATCTTTTTTTGAATTTGGTGCCGAAGATATAAAAGTTTTTGAATGTTTTATTTCGAAAAACAATTATGAAAGATTAATATATTAACAAAATTTATTTGTTTGAGTTAATAAGTTAGTAATTGTTAAAAGTTTTAAGATTTTTAATTAAGAATAAATGTCTGAGTATTAGATCAATTTACTTTAATTCTTCTTTTCTGGTAGAAACACTTATCAATTTATATCCGTTTTCAGTTCTTAAAAATTCAAAATGATCTTGTCCGTGTTCAAGTTTATTTTTTGGATTGATCACAATGTTTTTAACTGGATATATCCAATCTTTTGATTCATTACAATTGTTGAAATATATTTCGTATTCGCTTGATTCAAAAATAAAGGGATTTAATCCCTCATTAGAAACAAAGTAATCTGTTTTTGGATTTTTGAGTTCCTTAAGTTTAGATTTTAAATAGATATAATTTTGATTGATGAATTTAGTTTTTGATGAGTTTATCCAACCATCTGGTTCTTTCCAATACGAGATTTTATCAAAAGAATGTTTTTCTAAATTGTTTTTGGATAAATCAGAAAGTAACGTGTTCTGGAGCCAATATTTAAATTCTTTATCAAAATTTACAAACGAATAATATTGTCCGTCAACCCCAAGAAAATTTTCTCTTGTTGGATCTTTAATTGGCTCTTTTGATTTTTCCAAAGAATAAAAATTTAAATCATCGTTGTAAGCAAAATTTTCAATTAAGATTTTATTGTTAGTGTCGATTAAGAATTCTTTTCCTCCTTTCCAGAAAAAATGCTCTCCATCCGTTTCTTTTTCAGCGTCTTTTAAACCTATAAACATCCCATTTATGGCTTTGGTCAAATTGCTATATTCTGCAGGAATAACGATTTTTCCTTCGCCATTAAACATTCCCATTTTATCTGTTTTACGATCTTTAAATCTTATTAAACCTTCATTTTCACAATCGGGACCATTGTCAAAACTATATAAACTGTCACGACCAATTATTCTTCCTGTTTTGATTAAATAATAGCTTTCCCATTTCCCATCTTTTTCTTCACTAGCGGCAATAATATTTTCAAATTTACGGGCAGTTGTAAAACCAGTAGTAAATTTTGGTTCTATTTTGACAATGCCATTTTTATCTTTAAAACCTATGTGAGTCGTGTCTTTATCCCAAAAGGAAATCCATACATCATTATTTTGGGCAAATGCAGAGTAATTAAAGCAGAAAAAAAGGCAAAGGATAATAATCTTTTTCATGAAAATTTATTTATCTGAGATGAGTTTCTAGTTCATTATTTTTTGCTTCTTCAAAACAATCAGAACATAACATTTTAAAATCGGCTTTAGCTTGAAATATATCAGTCCATTCTTCGTCATTATCTAAAAGATATTGTTCGCATTCTCCACACCACGCAATTTGAGGAAGATCTTCTTCGGCTTCTGAATAGAAGAAACCTACTTTTTCTTTTGAGTCTATTGCAATTGCAATGTGAATACAGCTAAAAGACATTTCTTTTGAACCATGTATGTCACATAAAACTTTTTCGATCATAATTTTAAAGAATTTTATTTTGGAGAGTTCTTTAATTTCAAATTTAAACTTAAAATTTTAGATTAAAACAGAAAACCCGACAGGTTTTTAAAACCTGTCGGGTCTGAAATATTATTTTCTAAAAGCTAAAAAATTATTTATTAGATTTTATGCTTTTTAAAAGAGCCTGATTTATTTCTTCTTGTTTTTTCTTTCTTTCTGCTTCTTCTTTTTCCTTTTTTTCAAGGTCTGCTTGTCTTGTTAAAGAAATTTCTTTTTCTTTTTTTAAGTCGTCAAGTTTTTTAGAACTTGTTTCCAGTTCACTTTTTACCTTATTAAGCTTTTCTTCAGTTTTGCTTATTTGTTCTTTAGTTTTCTCTATATTTTTTTGGCTGTCTGCACTATTTTTCGAATTTTCAAGCGCTGTTAATTTATCTTTTTGCACTTTTAAATCAGAATCTAGTTTTGCAGTTTTTTCTTCAAGTTTCTTTTTATTATTTTCTTCACTGATAATTTTTTTATCTGCTGCTGCATTCTTATTCATTAATTGTCTATTCATTGCTTGCTGACCCCATTGACGGTCTGCTCTGTCGCGTTCACTTGCCCATTTTTGATTTTGGGTATTCATTTGTCTCTCAAAAGATCTACTCTGTTGTAGTTGTTGGTTATTATTATATTGTGCAGAAGCGAAAATCGGCAGTAACATTAATACTATTAAAAGAAAATAAGTTCTCATAATTTTTTGGTTTAAGATTAGTTTTTGAAATAATATTCAGTTGCTTTTATCTATAAATTGATTTAGATATTAAAAAGAAGGCTTGATTTATTTCGCTTTCTTTTCTAGCTTTTCCTTTTCTTTTTTAGCTTTTTCTTCTTCTTTTAATTTTTTCTCTTCTTCTTGTTTTTTCTGTAATTCTTCTTTTTCGGTTTTGTATTTTGCTACTTCTTTTTTTAAGTCTTCCACTTTTTTTGAACTGGATTCAATTTTTGTTCTGCTTTTGTTTAATTTTTCTTCAGACTTATTTACTTTTTCTTCAGATTTTTCAATCTCTTTTTGAAGGTCAGCATTGTTTTCTGAATTATTTTTAAGATTAGCTAATTGATCTTGATTTGTTTTTAAATCAGCTTCTAGTTTTTCTGTCTTCTTTTCTAATTTTTGTTTGTTTTTTTCTTCTTTAGCTAATTTATGTTCAGCAGCTTCAATTTTAGAAACTTGATGCGACATCATATTTCTCATTTGCCATTGCTGATTTGAAGCAGCCCTTTCGCTTGCCCATTTCTGATTTTGCATATTCATTTGTGTATGCATACTTCTTGCTTGCGATTGCATATTGCTAAATTGTGCAGAAACAAAAAATGGAAGTAGTAATAATAGTAATAGAATAAAACGTGTTTTCATGATTTAAATTAGGATTTGTTTTTGGTGAATCAAATGTATATTTATATTTAAAAGAAACACGAGAAATCTTCTAATTAATTTAAATTAAAAAGAAAATCCGACAAGGTTTTAAAAACCTGTCGGGTTTGAAATATTTTTAAGAACCTTTTCTCGTAAATTTGGATTCTTCTAGCATTATTTCTAATTCAAGTACTTTTTCAGCTCTAAAATCCTGCTTACTTTTCGCGTCATCTAGTTTATTTTGAGATATAGCTATTTCCTTTTTTAATTTTTCAATATTTTTTTGATAATCAGGATCATTATTGTTCTTCGAAGTATTTTCAAGGTTTTTTAAACTTTCCCGTTTTGCCCTTAGGTCGAGTTCTATTTGCCATTTTTTTTCTGCAAGCTTGATTAGTTTTTGCTCTTCTCTTGCTAATTTTGCTTTTGTTTTTTCTACATCATTTCTTGAAAGAGGTTTAACGGTTTCCAATTGTGGAAGTTTTGGATTCTGATTCGCTCCAGGAAACAATAAGTCTTGTGTGCGAGGTCCATATTTTGAAGGATCAAAATTCTGTGCGGCTGCAAAAAGGGGAAATAGTATGATTATTAATGCAATCAGGAGTGTTCTCATAATTTGGTTTTGGTTTTCAAAAATATACTTATATTTTGAAATAGACTCAAACCAAAATAAAAAACCCTCACATTTCTGCAAGGGTTTATATAATCTAAAATCTAAGATCAGAAATCTAAAATTTACTAGTATCTGTAGTATTCTGGTTTGAATGGACCTTCAACTGGAACACCAATATAAGCAGCCTGATCGTCACGTAAAACTTCAAGTTCAACGCCTAATTTAGCTAAGTGCAAAGCAGCAACTTTTTCATCTAAATGTTTTGGTAACATATAAACTTCATTTTTGTAAGCTGCGCTGTTGTTCCATAATTCGATTTGAGCCAAAGTCTGGTTTGTAAATGAGTTACTCATTACAAAACTTGGGTGACCTGTAGCACAACCAAGGTTTACTAAACGACCTTCAGCAAGAATGATGATATCTTTTCCAGCGATGTTGTATTTATCAACCTGAGGTTTGATTTCGATTTTTGATGCACCGTGGTTTTTGTTTAACCAAGCCATATCAATTTCGTTATCGAAGTGACCAATGTTACAAACAACAGTTTTATCTTTCATTTGCTCGAAGTGCTCTCCAAGAACGATATCTTTATTTCCTGTAGTTGTAATGATGATGTCAGCATTAGCAATTACAGTGTTTAATTTTTTAACTTCATAACCGTCCATTGCAGCTTGTAAAGCACAAATTGGATCAATTTCAGTAACAGTTACAATAGAACCAGCACCTCTAAAAGAAGCAGCAGTTCCTTTTCCAACATCACCATATCCACAAACGATAACTCTTTTTCCAGCTAACATTAAGTCAGTTGCACGACGTACAGCATCCACAGCAGATTCTTTACATCCGTATTTGTTATCAAATTTAGATTTAGTAACAGAGTCGTTAATGTTGATTGCAGGCATTGGTAAAGTTCCAGCTTTTACTCTTTCGTAAAGTCTGTGAACACCAGTTGTAGTTTCTTCAGAAAGACCTTTAATTCCAGGAACTAATTCTGGGAAACGATCAATAACCATATTAGTTAAATCTCCACCATCATCAAGAATCATGTTCAATGGTTTTCTGTCTTCACCAAAGAATAAAGTTTGCTCAATACACCAGTCAAATGATTCTTCATCAAGACCTTTCCAAGCATAAACTTGAATTCCAGCAGCAGCAATAGCAGCAGCAGCCTGATCCTGAGTAGAGAAAATGTTACAAGAAGACCAAGTAACTTCAGCACCAAGAGCAATTAAAGTTTCGATCAAAACTGCAGTTTGAATCGTCATGTGTAAACATCCAGCAATACGAGCACCTTTAAGAGGTTGTTCGTCTTTGTATTCAGCACGAAGCGCCATTAAACCTGGCATTTCAGCCTCAGCCAGTTCAATTTCTTTTCTTCCCCAAGCCGCTAGAGAAATGTCTTTTACTTTGAAAGCCACAAAAGGCGTAGTTGTAGTACTCATTTATAGTATATTTGTATAATTGTAAAATTTTTGCAAATTTACGGAATACCTTTTTATTTTTACTACTTTCTGTAAGATTTGTGAAATCTTTAAAATCTTAATCTCTAGAATGTTAGTTTATGAATCGTTTTTAAGCATATAAGTAATGTAAGTTCATTTAAAAAAGATTCTGAAACTATTACCTTTGCTGCGAATTGCTTATATTTACTTAATACATTTTTTGACCCAAAAGTTATATTTTCTTACATGACTTATATGGTTAAAAATAATAACCGTAACGAAAAACACGAATGCCTTTATTTCAAACCATACAATTTAATGAAACGACTAAAATCTTAATTTGGGAAATAACCGAATCCTTAGAGGAGTTATTGAGCAAAGTTGTGTTGAAAGAAAAAACACAAAAGAGACTGGACGGAATGAAATCGCAAATGCATCAGCGCGCTTTTTTAAGTGTTCGCATGTTGATTCAGGAAATGGGCTTTACAGATAAAGATTTGCATTATGACGAATTCGGCAAACCTTATTTTGATTGTCATAATTATATTTCAATAACACATTCGTATCATTTTGCGGCCATAATTATAAGCCATGAAACGGTAGGAATCGATATGGAATTACAGCGCGAAAAAATCCTTCGCATAGCTGATAAATTTGTTGATACTGAATTTGAGTATTTAAATCCAAATGTTTTAGGAGACTACGTTAAAAAACTTACCGTAATCTGGGGTGCAAAAGAAGCAATCTTTAAAATTAGAAACGAAAAAGGAATTAGTTTTAAAGATCATATCAGAGTTGGAGATTTCTCTTTAAATGAATCTAAAGTGCAGGCAAGCCTTCATTTTGATGATTTAATAAAAGATTTTGATGTGCATTATGAAGAAATCAAATCAGATAATTTCGAAGGGAATTTTACTTTGGTATATGCCTTTGAAAAATAAGCTCAAAGTTTGGTCATTGCGAGGAACGGAGCAATCTCACTATGATTGATTTAGCAAATGCGATTGCTTCGTTCCTCGCAATGACATTAAACTTCACTTTCTTTTTTTCGATGCTCAAACATACTCACATATAAAAAGGTGCTCATTTTACGGGCGCGTCTTTTTAGTGTTTCTACATTTTCGCCTTCAAAATGTTCGTCTAATGTCTGAGCCCAATGATTAAGCCATATTCCGAATTCATTTGCCGTAATTTTATCACCAAAATGTGCGTCAACTTCATTGTGAACAGCGTGTGGATTTCCTTTGTATTTTCTTACGGCAAACAAATTAGTTTCCCAAAAATCAGTCAGTTTTTCCAGATGCATATCCCAATCCTGAATCATCGTATTAAAATAAAAGCCGATTTCTTTGTCGGCTCTTATTTTAGCATAGAACTGATGTACTAAGAAAGAAATATCGGCTCTGTTTTCTATTTGTTTTTTCACAGAATAAAGGTATTTAAAAGAATAAACAATACGCTTAGAAATGTACTCAAAATTAAAAGGTTAAAAACAACCCTATGTTTCATTTGTGCCAAAATTGAAGTGTTTACAAAGATACAAGCCAATACAATAATGGCCAATTGGATCATTTGACCAATAGAAGTTCCGTGAGAAAGAATATACATTGCTGCAGCCGCACCTAAACAGCTTTGGCCAATTACAGCCATTGTTGCAGAACCAATATAATTTTTATTGAAATTTTCGAATGTTGTTTGATATAGTGTCATGATATTGAGATTTTTACACTACAAAGTTACATCCACTTTACTGCTGCGTTTTATGATTAAAATCATAAAATAGGAATTATTTTATCGGTATACTTTTCGATTAATAATCTTCAATTCGCCTTTTTTTTCCAAGGCTTTAATAGCTCGAATCACAGTTTCGACACGCAAACCGGTTAAGTCGCCAATTTGTTGTCGTGTAAAATTTATTAAATAGCCGCTTGTATCTTTTTTAAAATTAAAATAAGCAATTCCGTGATCAATTAATTTTAATACGCGATGTTCTGGTTCATGTGTAGAAATTTCGGCAGCCATAACCGATTTATAATACAAACGCTGTGCGAGATTTTCGATTATTTTAATGCTGATTGCAGGGTTTTCTTCCAGCAGTTTCAAAAAAGTTGCTTTAGGAAGCAGCAAAATCTCACTGTCTTCAACCGCAATAGCATTAGCAGGATATTTTTGGTTTAAAAATAAAGGAGGTTCTCCAAAAGATTGATCTTTATAAAAGATGCCCTGAATAAATTCGCGTCCGTCATCATTGTAATTACTCATTTTAATTTCGCCCGAAATTATCTGATAATAATGCGTTGGCAGATTTCCTTCTTCAAAAATGATTTCACTTTTTTCAAAAGACTTTTTCAAGGCGCCATATTTTTCTAATAATTCAGTCGCAATCATATTTGTTTTCTTTGGGTGTTAACAGAGAGTTTACAAATATAATTCATTCAAAATAGTTCTTCTACGTTAAAAACTTTTTACTTTTACTGCCGTTATGGAGCAAAAAATACGCACGATTCACCAACAAATTTTGGATGCTAAGAAAAACGGGCAAAAACTATTGGCTATTCTTTTAGATCCTGATAAAATTGTTTGGGAAAATTTAGATCATTTATTACTTAAAATAAACCAATCACCTGCAACACATATTTTTGTGGGCGGAAGTATTGTTCAAAGTACCATTTTAGAAGATTTAATTGCACAGTTAAAACAAAAAACAAATCTGCCTGTTATAATTTTCCCGGGCGATCCGTCACAGATTTCTCCTCAAGCCGATGCTATTTTATTTCTATCTCTATTATCTGGCAGAAATCCGGATTATTTAATCGAATATCAGGTTCAGGCAGCACCAATTCTCAAAAAAACAAAGCTTGAAGTTATTTCAACGGGATATATTTTAATCGAAAGCGGTAATGAAACGGCAGTTGCCCGCGTTAGTAAAACAGAACCGCTTAACCGAGAAAATTTTGATTTGGCTTTAGCAACAGCTCAGGCAGGTGAAATGCTAGGAAATAAATTAATTTATTTAGAAGCAGGAAGTGGCGCAAAAAAAGCAGTGCCACTGGAAATGATCTCATTAATTGCTCAAAACATAGAAATTCCTGTAATTGTTGGAGGAGGAATTGTAGATTTGCACGGAATTAAAAAGGCATATAATGCCGGTGCAGATTTAGTAGTTATTGGAACTGCTTTTGAAAACGACAGTCATTTTTTTGATTCATAAATAAAATTTAACAGCCACAAATACCGCAAAAATGATTGACTTTTTTCTTAATAGTTATAAAAATACTCCTTTATGGCATGTCGCTTTGGAGTTTTTGGTCTTTGTTTTTGGAATTTTAAGTGTTTGGTTTGCTAAAAAAGAAAATATCTGGGTTTATCCAACAGGATTAATTGCCACCGTAATTTCAGTATATCTTTTATATGTTGCCGGTTATATTGGTGATATGATTATCAACGCCTATTTCTCGATTATGAGTATTTATGGCTGGTATGTTTGGGCAAAAGGCGGAACGGTTGAAGATAACCTGCCAATTACAAGAACAAATTTTAATGAAAAAATAATCGGGGTTTTGTTGTTTTTCGTGACCATTTTCGTAGTTTTCGGGATTTATAAATATTTCGATTACGAAATACACAATGACAATTATGTCGATATGATATCGTCTGGAATCTTTTTTGCAGGAATGTGGTATATGGCAAAGAAAAAAATCGAAAACTGGACATTGTGGATTATCGGTGATATTATTGTAGTACCTCTTTATGCTTATCGCGGCTTAGGGATGCTGTCACTTCAATATTTAATTTTTACAATTTTGGCTATTTCAGCTTATTTAGAATGGAAAAAGATCTTAGACAGCAAAAAACAACAATAATAAAAATTGCTTTATTTGGCCCTGAAAGTACAGGTAAAACAACTTTAGCAAAACAGCTTGCAGATTATTATGAAACCGAATGGGTTCCTGAATTTGCGCGCGATTATCTGCAGGAAAAATGGGAAGAAAATCAGCATATTTGTACTGCTGATGATATGATGCCTATTGCTTACGGGCAGACTGCACTAGAAAATGAAAAACTTGCTGCAGCAAATAAATATCTGTTTTGCGATACCAATTTAATGGTTACCAAAGTTTTTTCGGAAGTATATTATGGTTTTTGCGACCCTCTTTTAAATGAAGCTGCACTTGAGCATGATTACGATTTATTTTTCCTGACGGATATTGATGTTCCTTGGGAGAAAGATGATATTAGAGATACTCCGGAAGGAAGAGAAACAGTATTCTCTGTCTTTAAACAAGCTTTAATAGATACCAAGAAACCTTTTATAACACTTTCAGGAGATAAAGAAAGTCGTTTGGCAAAAGCAACCGCTATTGTTGATGCTTTATATGCTTTTAAAGAAAAAGGACTTTCATCTCAGGACTTTGTTGAAATTTATAATCACGGAATCCCTTTCGAAAATATCTTAAAGCAATTAAAAATATTTAAGAAAGGAATAGCAAAAAGCAATCTGATTAGTCCGGCAACCATAAACAACGGAATTTTAAGTTTGTCTGAAACTGATTTTGAAGAAAAAGCTTCTTTTTTTGATAAGCAGAAAGAGAAATTAAAAATTAAAAAATTTGTTCCTGCATCTGGCGCAGCAACCAGAATGTTCAAATTTTTAAGTGCTTTTTTGAATGATTTTGATATCGAAAAAGAAACGATAAACGCTTATCTAAACAGAAAAAAAGATAAAGAACTTGCCATTTTTATTATTGGGATGGATAAGTTTCCTTTTTTTGAAACAGTTCATGAAAAGCTTAAAGAAATTTATCCTGATTTTGAAAATTTAGAAAGAGATTATAAAAATTATTATTTTATAAAATTGCTCTTGTCTCCGGATTATTACAATTCAGCAAACAAGCCAAAAGCAGTTTTACCTTTCCATTTATATAAAACGCACATTGCAAATCCAATTGAAGAACATTTAAATGAATGTGTGCATTATGCTACATCAAAAAGTGTTTCAAATTTACATTTCACAGTTTCAGAAATTCATCAGGATTTGTTTGAAAAAGCAGTTGATGAGGTTAGAGAGAAAATAGAAAAACCTTCAGGAATAAAAATTAATATAAATTATTCGTATCAAAATAAAAGCACAGATTCTATTAATGTTGATACAAAAAACAAAATTGTTAGAAGTGCAGATGGCAATCTAGTTTTTAGACCAGGCGGACACGGTGCTTTAATTGAGAATTTAAATAGTCTGGATTCAGATATCATTTTTATTAAAAATATCGATAATGTAATTCAAAATCATATTGATCAAATTACATTGTACAAAAAAGCTTTAGGAGGTATTTTAATTGCCGTACAACAAAAAGTATTTGGTTATTTAAGTGCCATTGAAAAGAATGAAATATATGAAAATAATATTCAGGAAATTGTAGATTTTTTAGTGCAAAAGCTAAACATTAAAATGACTAAAGATTTTAATAAATTTACTTTTGAAAATAAAATTGCTAAAATTAAAGATTTATTAGACAGACCTATCAGAGTTTGCGGGATGGTAAAAAATGAAGGAGAACCGGGCGGCGGGCCGTTTTGGGTAATGAATGAAAAAGGAGAAACTTCTCTGCAAATTGTAGAAACTTCTCAAGTTGATTTGGGGAATAAAAAACAGCTTGAAATTTTAGAAGAAGCAACACATTTTAATCCAGTTGATTTAGTTTGTGGAATTAAGAATTATAAAGGCGAAAAATTTGACCTAAAACAATTTGTAGATCAAAAATCAGGATTTATTGTAGAAAAAAGTGTTGAAGGGAAACCGGTAAAAAGCTATGAACTTCCGGGATTATGGAATGGGTCAATGGCAAATTGGTTAACTGTTTTTGTGGCAGTTCCGTTAATTACTTTTAATCCGGTGAAAACCGTAAATGATTTACTAAAACCGGCACATCAGCCACAATAATGGATAGCGATAAAATCATATCAGAATTAAATTTCAAAGCCGTTAGAAGCAGTGGTGCGGGCGGACAAAATGTAAATAAAGTTTCATCAAAAGTGGTTTTGTCTTTTGATTTAAATGCATCACAAGCTTTGTCTGAAGATGAAAAGCTGCTTTTGCAAACTAATATTGCTCCTCGTTTAACAACCGAAAATGTCTTAATTTTAAATTGCGACGAAGACAGAAGTCAGCTTAAAAATAAAGATATTGTTACGAAACGTTTTTTGGAAATAATTAAAAAGGGATTATATGTTCCGAAGATTCGAAAAGCGACAAAGATTCCAAAATCGGTAATCAAGAAAAGGATCAAGGATAAGAAAAGTATTTCTGAAATAAAACAATCAAGGAGAAAACCTAACTTGGAGTAAAATCCCAATTTTTTAAATTGCTTCGCCTGTTCGCTATCGCTCGAGTCCAAATTCCAAAGACACTAACTTGAAAAGTGAGTTTTGGAATTTGGAATTTGTTTTTTGAGATTTAACACATTACATTTGCATTGTCTCAAAGGGGTGCTCTAAATAACGAGCTGAGATCATACCCAAAGAACCTGAGCGAGTAATGTTGCTAAGGGAAAAACGACAATTTCAGTGTGAATACTTTGTTTTGTCGTGAAACACATTTATTAATTTAACAAAAGAATAATTCCCCCTTTTATTCGTAATTCTTTACGAATGAAAACTATTTTTGAAGGTACTAAGGTACTAAGTTACAAAGGTTCTAAGGTTCAAAATGCAGCCAGAACCAAATCTATTTTCTTTATTCTATTTTCTTTATTCTATTCTCTATTCACATTCGGACAGGAACAAGACTCAACTCAGGTAAATCAGCTTGATAATGTTTTGGTTTCGGCAGTTCGTGTTACCGCTAAAACTCCGGTTACGTTTAGTAATATGGACAAAAAAGAAATTAAATTTAGAAATCTTGGACAGGATATTCCTGTTTTAATGAATTATCTTCCATCTGTTGTTACAACTTCTGATGCTGGAGGAGGAATTGGTTATACCGGAATTCGTGTCCGCGGAAGCGATGCTACAAGAGTAAACGTAACCATAAACGGAATTCCGTACAACGATGCAGAAAGTCAGGGAACTTTTTGGGTAAACATGCCCGATTTTGCTTCTTCTGTAGAAAGCTTACAATTACAGCGCGGAGTAGGAACATCTACTAATGGTTCTGGAGCTTTTGGAGCAAGTTTAAATATGCTGACAGATAGTTATGCATCTAAACCAACTGGAGAAGTCTCAGGCTCATTTGGAAGTTTTAATTCTCAAAAAGAAACAGTAAAATTCAGCACTGGTCTGCTAAATGATCATTTTGAATTGGCAGGACGTTTGTCAAGAATTAAATCTGATGGTTATGTTGATAGAGCGAGTTCTGACTTGAAATCTTATTTCCTGCAAGGAACTTATGTTGGAAAAACAACTTTAATAAAAGCTTTGGTTTTTGGCGGAACAGAAAAAACATACCAATCCTGGAACGGAATCGACGCTGCAACTTTAAATTCAGACCGTACTTTTAACTCTGCAGGAATGTATACAGATGAAGCAGGAAATGTGCGTTTTTATGACAATGAAACTGACAATTATAAACAAGATCATTATCAGTTACACTGGAGCGAATCTTTCTCTGATAAATGGAGTACTAATTTAGCTTTGCATTATACAAAAGGGCAGGGTTACTATGAAAATTATAAAGAAGATGCCGATATGGCTGAATATAATTTGAATCCTGTTGGAGCTATTACAACAACAGATTTAGTACGTCAGAAATGGTTAGACAATGATTTTTACGGCACTACATTTTCAGCGAAATACAAAGATGAAAAACTAGACGTTATTCTTGGCGGAGGCTGGAATAAATACGAAGGCGATCATTACGGAAAAGTAATCTGGGCAAGATACGCTTCACAATCAGAATTGGGAGATCATTATTACGATGATTTTTCTACAAAAACAGATGGAAATATCTTTGCAAAAGCAAATTATCAGTTTACAGAAAAATTAAGCTTTTATGGTGATTTACAATATAGAAGAGTAGAATATAAAGCAGATAGTCCTGAAACTGGTTTAGTTGATGATACCTTTAATTTCTTTAACCCAAAAGCGGGTTTGAACTACGAAATCAATCAAAAAAACACTTTGTATTTTTCATACGCTCGTGCGAATCGTGAACCAAACAGAACGGATTATGAAGGCGGAAATGTAAAACCGGAAAAACTAAACGATTTTGAATTAGGCTGGAGGTTTAATTCAGAGAAATTCCAGTTGAATTCTAATTTCTATTATATGGGTTACAAAGATCAATTGATTTTAACCGGAAGATTAGATGATGTTGGAGCGCCAATTCGCGCTAATACTGAAAAAAGCTACCGTTTAGGTTTTGAATTTGATGCAACAATTTCGCTTTCAGAAAAATTTATTCTTAGACCAAATTTTACGCTTAGCAGTAATAAAAATGTGGATCTTGCGGTTGAAGGACAATATTATGGAACAACAAAAATTGCATATTCTCCAGAAGTTATTGCCGGAAATATAATCGTGTATAGTCCAATTAAGAGTCTGCATATTTCTTTATTGCAAAAATATGTTGGCGAACAATACATGAATAATATCGAATTGCCAGAAGCTAAACTGGCTGATTATTTTGTAAACGATTTGAATGTTTCTTATGAAATAAAACCAAAATCAATCTTTAAATCAATTACAATAACAGGTTTGGTAAATAATATTTTAGACAAAAAATATGTTTCAAACGGAGCAATGTGGGATATTTATCCCTATTACTATCCGCAGGCAGGAATTAATTTCTTAGCCGGATTGACATTGAAATTCTAAAAAATAAAAAAGCCTGAAATTAAACTTTCAGGCTTTTTTTATTTCTAGTTGTAAACGTGAATCACAGTTCCGGTTACTTGTACTTTATATTGTTTTAGCGGATATTCTTTTCCTCCAAGTCCGGTAAACAAACTGTAAGAAGTTTTATCACACGAACACACGGCATTTATACCATCAATTGTCATTGCAGCGCAAGAAGTTAATTCCTGATTTGGACATGCTGCATCAAATGCATTATAGCCACTTCCTGCATTAAAAATAATAATTCCTTTTGCCCCGTAATTAGGAACAATAACACCGTTACTTACAAATTTAAGATTTGAATAAGCCGGCAGGTTCATGTCTACAGACAAATTAACACTGTAATTAGGTATGTAAGGATTTTTATTACTGCGTTCGCTGTCGCTGCATGCGATAAGCACAGAAACGAAAAGAAGTAAGAGCCAGATTTTTTTCATTATTTTAATAAGAATTAGTTAAACAAAAATAATTTATTTAGATTTGATTTTTATATGATTAACATATAATTATGTACTATTAAAAATAATAGTATATTTGTAATACAAAATCCCGTCCCGATGGGATTTTTTCTATTTATGTAAACGATGAAGTTATGAGTAAAGTATCTTATTATACCGCAGAGGGATTAAAAAAATTGAAAGATGAATTAGAGCATTTAAAAAGTGTAATGCGTCCTAAGGCATCTCAAGATATAGCAGAGGCAAGAGACAAAGGCGATTTATCTGAAAACGCCGAATATGATGCTGCAAAAGAAGCGCAGGGTTTATTAGAAATGAGAATTGCTAAATTAGAAGAAGTATATTCTAACGCAAGATTAATCGACGAATCACAATTAGATGTTTCGAAAGTTTTGGTACTTTCTAATGTGAAAATTAAAAACCAAAGCAACGGAATGGAAATGAAATATACACTTGTTGCAGAAAGTGAAGCAGATTTAAAAACAGGAAAAATTTCTGTAACTTCTCCTATTGGAAAAGGTTTACTAGGAAAATCGGTTGGTGAAGTAGCAGAAATTACGGTACCAAATGGTGTTTTGAAATTTGAAATCTTGGAAATCTCAAGAGACTAAGTCATTGCGAGGAACGAAGCAATCACACTATTAAGATTTTAAAAATAAAACAATGAGCAGCATATTCACAAAAATAGTAAACGGAGAAATTCCTGCATATAAAATTGCTGAAGATGATAATTTTTTAGCTTTTTTAGATGTAAATCCAAATGCTAAAGGACACACACTTTGTATTCCGAAACAAGAAATCGACAAGATTTTTGATATGGATGACGAACAGTATTTAGGTTTGATGAAATTTTCTAAAAAAGTCGCCGCTGCCCTTGAAAAAACGGTTCCTTGCAAAAGAATCGGAATTGCAGTTGTAGGTTTAGAAGTTCCTCATGCACACGTACATTTGATTCCGTTAAACCATATGGATGAAATGCGTTTTCAAAATAAAGTATCTCTTTCAAAAGATGAATTTGAAGCTTTAGCAAAAGACATTCAGGCAAATCTTTAAACATCTGTCAGACTGAGCGAAGTCGAAGTCCTAAGCTTGGTTGAAAAGGTTTCGACTTCGCTCAACATGACATAATAAAACCAGAAATAAAAAAAACACCAATTCAAATTATGAGTTGGTGTTTTTTTATTTCTATTTTTAAAGAGGTTCAACTATTTTATAACTGATTTGAAAAGTAGTCCCTTTTCCAATTTCAGAATGTAAAACCTTAATACTTCCGTTGTGATACTCTTCGACAATTCTTTTCGTTAAAGAAAGTCCTAATCCCCAGCCGCGTTTTTTTGTTGTAAAACCAGGCTCAAAAATAGTCTTGAATTGTTTTTTTTGAATTCCGCTTCCAGAATCTTTCACATGTATTTTTACATGATGTGAATCCTGCTCAATCGAAAGCTCCAAAGTTCCTTTTCCTTTCATGGCGTCAATTGCATTTTTGATCAGGTTTTCAATTGTCCAGCTGTGTAGCGTTGGATTAATTAAAGCAAAAATAAGTTTTTCAGGAGCATGATACGAGAACGAAACCTGTTTAGAAAAACGAGATTGTAAATATTCATAAGTATTTAAAGTTTCGCTGACAATATCATACGGTTCTAAAACAGGAATAGAACCAATTTTAGAAAAACGATCCGTAATGGTTTGTAATCGATCAATATCTTTTTCTATTTCCAATGTTATAGATGGATCAATTTCTTCGGTTTTTAAAATCTCAACCCATCCAATTAATGAGGAAAGCGGCGTTCCAATTTGATGTGCCGTTTCTTTTGCCATTCCCGCCCACAATTTGTTCTGTGTCGCCATTTTGGTGCTTTTGTAAAAATTATAAATTAAAGCAACAAATAAAAATATAATCAGTAATAAGGCAATTGGATAATATTTTAGTTTATTCAGCAATTCAGAATTACCATAATACAAATGTTGATATTTTCCCGGAGCATATTCAAACGTTATGGGTTCATTTTCATTTTTTAAATTTTTCAGGAAATTTTTTAATTTTTTCTTGTCATTAAGAATATCATCAGGAACGTTTTTAGAACTTACAACATTACCATAAAGCATTACTACAGCAGGAATTGAAGTGTTGTTGCTGAAAATTTGAAGCGGAAGATCTACATCGGTATTTTCGTCTGCATTAACGATTGTAATTTGCGCATTCGCAAAAAGGTTCATTTTCAGACGTTCTTCATTTTTAAAAATTTGGAAAAAAGTATAAGTATTCCAAAGAATCAAAGTAATGATTGAAAAGGAAATAATAATGATGACCCAGCGAGTTGTATTTCTACTTTCAGAAAAACGCATAAATTAATTTTTGAGGTATAAATATAACGAAATTAACACATTTTATATTTTGCAGGGCTTTAAAAGTTTTTTTGGTTTTATCTTCTAAAACTATTTCCATGAATTGAACGATTTCTCTACTTTTGTACAACCGAAATGAGGTTCGGTTAAACTAGAAAATTATGATTAGCATCAATCCAAAAGAAATTACAACGCCGCAGCTGCACGCCTATCTGCAAAGTTCGGTAGGGCCGAGACCAATTGCTTTTGCAAGTACAATAAGCGAAAAAGGAATTCCGAATTTGTCGCCATTTAGTTTCTTTAATGTTTTTAGTGCTAATCCGCCAATTCTGGTTTTTTCGCCTTCAAGACGCGTGCGCGACAATACCGTAAAACATACTTTAATTAATGCCGAAGCAACAAAGGAAGTTGTTATAAATGTCGTAAATTACGATTTGGTACAGCAGACTTCGTTAGCAAGTACAGAATATGGAGAAGGCGTAAACGAATTTATTAAAGCAGGTTTAACACAGATTCCGTCAGATTTGGTAAAACCATACCGCGTAAAAGAATCTCCGGTTCAGTTTGAATGCAAGATAACACAGATTATTCCGTTAGGAACAGAAGGAGGAGCAGGGAACCTGATTTTATGTGAAGTAGTAAAAATGCATATTCACGAATCAATTTTAGATGAAAACGGAGCAATCGATCAGCATAAAATAGATTTGGTTTCAAGACTTGGGGGAAATTGGTATTCAAGATCGAATCAAGGACTTTTTGAAGTGCCAAAACCGCTGACCACTTTAGGCGTTGGTGTTGACGTAATACCTAATTTTATCAAGGAAAGTCCTGTGTTTAATGGGAATGATCTTGGAAAATTAGGAAATATCGAAGCCTTGCCTACAAGCGAAGAAGTTAGTATATTTGTGAAGGAAAATTTTTCTGTGAAAGGAGTTTTAAGCTCAGATGATCAGGAAAAAGTACACTTAGAAGCCAAAAAGTATCTGAATAATGATGATATAGAATCGGCTTGGAAAGTACTTTTAGCTAAAAAATAAGAATAGAAACAATAATTAATTATAGACGAAGATGGAAGTTATAGGAAAAGTAAAAGTGGTTAATCCTGAACAGCAAGTTAGTGCTTCATTCAAAAAAAGAGAATTAGTAGTTACTACTGATGAGCAGTATCCACAACACATTTTAATCGAATTTACACAAGATAAATGCGATTTATTGAGCAGCTATAAACAAGGAGAGGCAGTAAAAGTTTCTATCAATTTAAGAGGAAGAGAATGGGTTAATCCACAAGGAGAAACCAGATATTTCAATAGTATTCAAGGTTGGAGAATCGAAAGAATGGCGCCAGAAGGACCTGCACAAACACCGTCAGTCCCTGCTGCAGAAGCTTTTGCTCCAGCTACAAATTTAAACGAAGACGAACCAGACGATTTACCGTTCTAAGAAAGTTTAAATTTCAAAACATAAATTCCAAATTCCAATTCATTAGCATGAATTTGGGATTTGGAATTTTTTGTATAAAGTTTAAGCACAAGCTTTGTCATTTCAACCGAAGGGAGAAATATAAGATTGCTGAAGTTTGGAATTTGGAATTTCAGTATTGAAATTTCAATTTATTGGATTTTGGAATTTAAAAATTGATTATTTAAAAAGATGTATTTCCTATTTGACAGATTATATTTTCCACCCGTTTCAGAAGCCGATGATGAAGGCATTCTGGCCGTTGGCGGTGATTTGAGTCCGGAACGATTAAAACTGGCGTACAACAACGGAATATTTCCGTGGTTTAATGAAGGCGAATCGATTCTCTGGTGGGCTCCGGATCCGCGTATGGTTTTGTTTCTGGATGAGTTAATTGTCTCTAAAAGTATGCGTAACATTCTGAACAGGAATATTTTCACTGTTACTTTTAATACACGTTTTAAAGAAGTAATTTTAAACTGCCAAAAAATATTACGCGACGGTCAGGACGGAACCTGGATTTCTGATGAAATGATAGAAGCATATTGCGAACTCCATAAAGAGGGAATTGCAAAATCTGTTGAGGTTTGGCAGGATGAAGTTTTAGTAGGCGGTTTGTACGGAATAGATTTGGGCCATGTTTTTTGTGGCGAAAGTATGTTTTCTAAAGTATCAAATGCCTCTAAAGTCGGATTTATATATTTGGTAAATCATTTAAAAAAAGAGAATTATAAATTATTAGATTGTCAGGTTTATAATCCGCATTTAGATAGTTTAGGATGTCGCGAAATTGATCGTGACGAATTTATGTCCATTTTAAAAAGCAAATAAAAATGAGTGCAGTTCATGTTGTAAAAGAAATTTATATTTATCCGATAAAAAGCTTAGCAGGAATTAGTGTTCAATCTGCTCTGGCTGAAGAAATGGGATTTGAAAATGACCGAAGATGGATGTTAATCGATGCTGAAAATCAAATGATAACGCAAAGAGAACATCGTATTATGAGTCAGTTTTATCCACAAATTTCTGATGGAAAAATCAGTATTACTTTTAAGGATCAAAAACATGAATTTTCTATCAACGAACATTTGCAAAATTCTCTGGAAGTCGATGTTTGGGAAGATAAAAGCGAAGTTGTTGAGGTAAATCACGAAACTTCAAAATGGTTTAGCCAGCATTTGGGCTTTGAATGTAAATTAGTCAAAATCATGAAAAATGGAGACCGTAAACATGAAAGCTCAAAACTAAAAGAAACTTTTAATGTAAGTTTAGCCGATGGTTATCCTTATTTATTAATTGGATCAAAAAGCCTGGATTTTTTAAATGACAAACTCGATGAAAAAATCACAGTAAAAAGGTTTCGTCCAAATATTGTAATCAGCAGTCAGAGTGAACATGAAGAAGATGATTTTAATACTTTTAAAATTGGAGAAGTTCAATTTAAAAATATAAAGCCTTGCGGAAGATGCATTATGGTTAATAATGATCCGGAAAATGGCAAATTAAAAAAAGAGCCTTTAAAAACCTTAAGCAAATACAGAAATGTAAATAATTCTGTTTTGTTCGGAACGAATATCGTGAGTTTAAACTCTGGAAATATTAAGGTTGGAGACGCACTTATTTTCTAGAAATTCAGTTTTGTAAAATTCCAGTTCAGTGTATTAAAAAGAACCAATTCGTTTTTTAAAACAGGTAATTCTAAAATTAATTTAAGCGTTTCGTGTGCCATCATATTTCCAATAATTCCGGGTAAAGTCCCCAAAACACCATTTAAATCACAATTCGGAACATCTTTCGGATCGGGCATTTCTGGAAATAAATCTCGCAGGTTTTTACTTCCGTTATGATTGAAAACTACAATTTGTCCTTCAAATTTTAAAATACTTCCGTAAACTAAAGGCTTGTTAAGTTGAACGCAAGTATCATTGACCAAATAACGTGTTGTAAAATTATCTGAACCATCCACAATTATATCATATTGCTGAATTATTTTTGATGCATTTTGAGAAGTTAGTTTCTCCTGAATTGCTTCAACTTTAATTAAGGGATTCAGTTTTGAAACTACATCTTTAGCCACAATTGCTTTAAATTGCCCAATTTCATTTTCGGTATATAAAATCTGCCTGTGCAGATTGTGAATTTCGATTGTGTCAAAATCCATGATTCCAATAAAACCAACTCCCGCAGTTGCAATATATTGTAAAATTGGACAGCCCAAACCACCTGCACCAATTACTAAAACTCTAGCTTTTTTTAGTTTTTCCTGACCTTCATCGCCAATTTCTGGAAGTATGGTTTGTCTGTTGTAACGGAGGAATTCTTTGATAATGCTCACTTTTGATAATTTTAGATTGTTGATTTTAGATTTTAGATTGCTGAAAAAGATAAAAAAATCTGAAATCTAAACTCTGAAATCTGAAATAAAACTTTTGTCCCAATCTTTCCAAACGGGTTCATAGCCTGCATCTTTTATGATTTTTGAAATCTCTTCTGCAGAACGTTCATCGCTGATTTCGAATTGTTCTAAAGATTGTGGATCAACAACATAACCACCCGGATTTGTTTTTGAACCTGCGCTCATATTTGTAACGCCAATTGGGATTATATTGTTCCTGAATTTTTCATTTTCTCTGGTTGAAATCGAAATTTCTAAATCTTCATTCCACAAACGATAAGCGCAGATTAATTGTGTCAAATCTTTATCGTCCATAATAAAATTAGGTTCAATAATTCCTTCGGCGGGACGGAGGCGAGGGAATGAAACCGAATATTTCGTCTGCCAATATTTTTTTTGAAGATAATCTAAATGCAAAGCGTTGAAAAAACTATCTGTTCTCCAGTCTTCTAAGCCTAGTAAAACGCCTAAACCAATTTTATGAATTCCCGCAGTTCCAATTCTGTCCGGAGTTTCAAGCCTATAATCAAAATTTGATTTCTTCCCTTTGGTATGGTACTTTTTGTAAACTTCCTGATGATAGGTTTCCTGATAAACCAAAACCGAGTATACTCCGGCGCTATGTAAACGTTCATAATCTTCGGTAGAAAGCGGCTGAACTTCAACAGAAATAATCGAAAATTCTTCCCGAATTAAAGCAATTGCATTGAGGAAATAATTGATGTTAACGGTGTAATTTGCTTCACCTGTAACCAGTAAAACATGATCAAAACCTGTATTTTTTAAAGTTTCGACTTCGAGTTTTATTTCAGCATCCGAAAGCGTTTTTCGTTTGATTTTGTTGTCTAAACTAAAACCGCAATACGTACAGATGTTTTGACATTCGTTGCTTAAATACAACGGCGCATACATTTGGATGGTTTTCCCAAAACGTTTTTTGGTGATTTCATGGCATTTCTGCGCCATTTCTTCTAAATAATTTTGAGCAATAGGAGAGATTAGAATCAAAAAATCATCGAGATTTAGTCTGGTTTTAGCTAAAGTTCGTTCGACATCTTTTGATGAGGTTTGGTATATTTTTGATTGAATAATATCCCAATTATATTGCTCAAAAATTGATTTGAATGTGTTCATTTTTTATTTTGTTTTTTAACGCAAAGTGCGCTAAGAATACGCAAAGTTCACTAAGCTTTGAGTTCTTATTATTAATAATAAAGTTCACAAAGCTTAGTGAACTTTGCGAAAAAACTTTGAGAACTTTGCGTTAGAAAATTACTCATAAAGAAAAGAAGTTAAAGGACTAGAAGCCACAGCATAATTTTGTTGATTGGCTACTTTTGCTTCAAAGGCTTTTCTTCCTGCTATTACGGCTTCTTTGAAAGCTTCGGCCATTAATTTTGGATTTCCGGCAACGGCAATTGCAGTATTAACCAAAACAGCATCGGCGCCAATTTCCATTGCTTTTGCAGCGTCAGAGGGAGCGCCAATTCCTGCATCTACAATAACCGGAACGTTGCTTTGTTCAATTATAATTTCTAAAAAATCAATGGTTTTTAAACCTTTATTACTTCCAATTGGAGATCCTAAAGGCATCACGGCAGTTGTTCCGGCACTTTCTAAATGTTTGCACAAAACAGGATCGGCATGAATGTAAGGCAGAACAAAAAAACCAAGTTTAGCCAATTCTTCCGTAGCCTTTAAAGTTTCAATAGGATCTGGCATTAAATACTTTGGATCCGGATGAATTTCCAATTTTATCCAATTTGTTTCAAGCGCTTCACGAGCTAATTGAGCTGCAAAAATGGCTTCTTTTGCATTTCTTGCTCCGGAAGTATTTGGTAGTAAATTAATATTCGGATGTTGTAAATGCGAAAGAATAGCATCAGTTTCAGTTTCTAAATCAATGCGTTTTAAAGCAACGGTTACCAATTCACTTTCTGAAGCTAAAATCGCTTCTTCCATTTCTTTGTTAGAACCAAATTTCCCTGTTCCTAAAAACAAACGGGATTTGAAACTTTTGTCTCCAATATTAAACAATGACGTTTGCATATAATTTTTCCTTTAATTGTTTAATTAGTATTTTTTTCTCTGCACTTTCTGTGATGATCCCAGAAACGGCAATTCCGTGAATTCCGGTTTCCATTAATGGACTTACATCTTTTAATGTAATGCCGCCAATGGCATAAACTGGTATTTCGATTTTATCCTTTTTCATTTTTTGAAGAATTTCGAAATACCCTGATAACCCTAAAATCGGACTTAGTTTTTCTTTTGTAATCGTAAATCGAAAAGGGCCTAAACCAATATAATCACAGCCGTTTTTGACATGATTTTGAATGTCTTCAAAAGTATTAGCCGTTCCTCCAATAATTTTTGTTGCTCCTAAAATGGCTCTCGCTTCATCGATTTTCATATCTGTTAAACCTAAATGAACCCCGTCTGCAGCAATCTGCTCAGCAAGGTGCAGATCATCATTTATAATAAAATTAGCCAGATACTCTTCGCACAAAGGTTTTACCTTCTCTGCTAAAGCAAATGTTTCTTTGCTGGTTTGATTTTTAAAACGCATTTGTACCCATTTACAGCCAGCATCAAGAGCCTGATGAATATTGTACAATTGTTCTTTGCTGGTTTCGCCTTGTGAAATATATTGCAGCTTGTTATACATAGTGATATCCAATTAATGTTGAACTTGAACTCAGGTAATTTTCGATATATATTTTAGCATTTTTGCAGGCTTCTGTTATATTTTGATTTAAAGCCAAATTGGAAGCAATTGCAGAAGAAAGCACACAGCCGGAACCGTGTTTTTCAAAGCATTTTTTATTAGTTGGAAGCAAATCCAAAACTTCATTTTCAAGAAATAAAAGATCAGTTCCTATCGCTGATTCATTATGTCCGCCTTTCAATAAAATATTTGTTGTAATCTCATTTTGCAGATGAAGATTCTTTGATATAAAATCTGGAAATAAAATCTCAATTTCATTGTAATTAGGGGTAATCAAGTCGATTTTAGACAAGATTTTATGTAAATCAGAATAATCTTTAATCGCCATAAATTCAAATTTTGTTGTCGATCGAAGAACCGGATCCCAGACAATTTTGGTGGAAGGAGAAAGCATTTTAATCGTCGAAACAATTCGGTTTAAATCATACAAAGAAGAAATAATTCCAATTTTGACAGCACTGATTTTATAATTTAAAAATAACGTTTCGATTGAACGAATAACAAAACTCAAATCTGTCCATTGAATCTCATAAAATGTATTTTCGGTCTGAATCGTATTGGCTGTTGTAATAGCAAAACCAGTTACTTTATGCTGTTCAAATGTTTTGATATCAGCCAAAATACCAGCTCCGCCAGACGGATCTAAACCTGCGATTGTAAGTACGAAAGGACGATTTGCTGACATAATTTAAATTGTTTTATCGGGTTTTCATTATTCCAAATTGTTCCTAAAAGAGCTATATCATCAAAGCCATTTTTCATTGTTTTTTGAATGTTTTGAGAATCAATTCCGCCTAAAGCAATCACTTTTGTTTTATAGTTTGTTCTAGATTTTAATGCTTCAAAAAGATCGATTTTTGGCTCGTAATTTTCTTTGGAAATACTTTTAAAGACAGGGCTTAGAAATGCATAATCAAAATCATTTTCCAGAGAATTAAAATCTTCTATAGAATGTGTTGATGTGGAAAAATTATACCTACAAGGTTTTGGAAACCTTGCAGGAAAATCATGAATACGTTTTTTTTCTTTTTCAGAAAAATGAATTCTGCTAATTCCAAAATCTTCAGCTAGCAAATGATAATTGTGCAAGACAATTCGATCTCTAAATTCGATCTTAATTTGATGAATAAACTGCGCCATTTCCAATTCAGAAAAATCAGGTTTCCGAAGATGAAGCAAAGACAATCCTTCTTCAAATAAAGAATGAAGAATTCGAATTTCATCTTCAATAAAAAAAGGATTTGTAATTACAATCATATCTTTTTTCTATGCTCTTTATTCTATTTTCTTTTAGATATAAATCTCTTTTCCCTGCTCAATAAACTCTTCTGATTTCTCTTTCATTCCTTGTTCTGCGGCAGCAACATCTCTAATTTCCTGAGATATTTTCATAGAACAGAATTTTGGACCACACATGGAGCAGAAATGCGCCACTTTTGCGCCATCTGCAGGAAGTGTTTCATCGTGAAATTCTCTTGCTGTATCTGGATCTAAAGCCAAATTAAACTGATCTTCCCAACGGAATTCAAAACGGGCTTTACTCAAGGCATTATCTCGATATTGAGCTCCTGGATGACCTTTTGCCAAATCGGCAGCATGAGCAGAAATTTTATAGGTAATCACGCCATCTTTTACATCTTTTTTATTCGGTAAACCAAGATGTTCTTTCGGTGTTACATAACACAACATCGCGCAGCCGTACCAGCCAATCATTGCTGCTCCAATTGCAGACGTAATATGATCGTAACCCGGCGCAATATCTGTAGTTAAAGGCCCTAAAGTATAAAAAGGCGCTTCATGGCAATGTTCTAATTGTTTGTCCATGTTTTCTTTAATCATGTGCATTGGTACGTGTCCCGGGCCTTCAATGAAAACTTGTACATCATGTTTCCAGGCAATTTTAGTCAATTCGCCTAAAGTTTCTAATTCCGCAAATTGTGCTGCATCATTAGCATCAGCAATTGAACCCGGACGTAAACCATCTCCTAAAGAAAAAGCTACATCATATTGTTTCATGATTTCGCAGATTTCTTCAAAGTGCGTGTACAAGAAGTTTTCTTTATGATGAAATAAACACCATTTTGCCATAATGGAGCCACCGCGAGAAACAATTCCCGTTGCACGATTTGCAGTTAAGTGAATGTATCGAAGTAAAACTCCGGCATGAATTGTAAAATAAGAAACACCTTGTTCTGCCTGCTCGATTAAAGTATCGCGGAAAATTTCCCAAGTTAAATCTTCGGCAATTCCTTTTACTTTTTCCAAAGCCTGATAAATGGGAACGGTACCAATTGGAACTGGGGAATTTCGAATAATCCATTCTCTGGTTTCGTGAATATTTTTTCCTGTAGATAAATCCATAATGGTATCAGCGCCCCAGCGACACGCCCAAACGGCTTTTTCAACTTCTTCTTCAATGCTCGAAGTCACGGCGCTATTCCCGATATTAGCATTAATTTTTACTAAAAAATTACGGCCTACGATCATAGGTTCGCTTTCAGGATGGTTGATATTGTTGGGAATTATGGCTCTTCCGCAGGCAACTTCTGTGCGAACGAATTCTGGTGTGATTTTGCTTTTTGGTGTATTGGCTCCAAAACTATGACCGCCATGCTGGCATTGCATAGCTTTCGTTTGTTCGTTTAAAAGCTCAATACGCTGATTTTCGCGAATTGCGATGTATTCCATTTCCGGAGTAATGATTCCTTGTTTGGCGTAATACAATTGCGTTACGTTTGCACCTTTTTTAGCACGTTTTGGCTGATGTAAATATTCAAAACGAAGATGGTTTAGGCTTTCATCTTTCAATCGGCTTTGACCGTAATCTGAGGTGATTTCGCTTAGAATTTCAACATCATTTCGATCCAGGATCCAGCTTTCGCGCAAACGTGGCAATCCTTTTCGAATATCAATTTCGATATTTGGATCTGTGTATGGACCAGAAGTATCATAAACAGTTACTGGAGGATTTTTTTCGATCCCACCGTTTGAAAGTTTCGTGTCGCTAAGATGGATCTCACGCATCGCCACTTTTATAGGGTGAATTTCACCCTCTATATATACTTTTTTAGAATTAGGAAATGGAGTTCTGGATATTTGTTCTTCTGTTGTCATCGTGTTTTTTGTTTCAGGTTTGAAGTTTAAAGTTTCAAGTTGATATGGATTATGTTTTTTAACGCATTTTTTTCCGTAGAGACGCACAGCAGTGCGTCTACGTCCAGTATATAATTGGAATTTGAAATTTATTTTTTGGAATTTAAATTCTATCCACCCTGCGTGGCAGAAATAATTAAAATTTCGTCAGTTTCTTGTATGAGGAATTCGTTCCATTTGGTTTTTGGAACAACAGTGTTGTTAATAGCAACGGCGATTCCGTTTTGTTTGTTCGGAATTTCGAGATCGAGCAATGCTTGAACGCTTAGCGATTGAGCATTGAAATGTTTGGTTTGTTGATTGATTTTTAGTTCCATTCCTTCTTGAATTAGTATAGAGTTATACTTTAGGAATGGCTACAAGAACGCATAAAAATGCGCGCAGAAGTCATCTTACTTTTCCCTACGCTAGTATGAACTAGATCAGGTTCAGAGGGTAAAATCTCAGCCTACAAGTTGTAGACACCCCTAAAGTGTGAAGCAAATATAATGTTTTTTGTTTAAAAGTTTCAAGTTTCAGGTTTCAAGTTTTTTGAAAACTGAAAACTGCGACTAAAGACTGGAAACTATTTTTTTCTCGTCCAGCAGTCTTTGATATGATCATTTACCATTCCGGTTGCCTGCATGTGAGCGTAAATAACGGTTGAGCCTACGAATTTGAATCCGCGTTTTTTTAAATCCTTGCTGATTGCATCTGAAAGAGGCGTTGTTGCCGGAACGTCTTTTAAAGTTTTGGGATTATTGTCGATAGGTTTTCCATCGGTGAATTTCCATATATACTCTGAAAAACTTCCAAATTCTTCCTGAACTTTTATAAAAGCCTGAGCGTTTGAAATAGTTGCTTTAACTTTAAGTTTATTTCGGATGATTCCGGTATTCTGCAATAATTCTTCAATTTTATCTTCAGAATAATTCGCAATTTTTTTATAATCGAAATGATCGAAGGCATTTCTGAAATTCTCTCTTTTATTTAAAATGGTAATCCAGCTTAATCCAGCCTGAAAAGTTTCTAAAATTAAAAACTCAAATAAAGATGCATCATCATAAACGGGAACGCCCCATTCTTCATCATGATATTTTTTGTATAAATCACTGGCTGAACACCAGTCGCATCTTACTTGATCTTCGTTTTTCATTATTTTCCTATTTGCCAGCTATATCCTTCTACTCCCGGAATATAAGCAGAACGTCCAATTATGATCAATTCATTATGGATTTTTTTGTCGTACTTAATGCCAATTGCTGTTCCTGATGTATATAATTTATTAGCTTTAAAAGTAATTTTCATAAGACCATCTTTGAATTTAGCATCTGAAACTTTTTCAATAAACCAGGTCGACCGCCATTTTATGGCTATTTCATCTTCAGAAGTTTTTGTAATACTTTTTACAAGTTTTACGGCTTCTTTAGGGATTTCAAAATTTTCAGTTAATTGTTTCTGATTTAAAGTCTGTCCAATTTTACTGAGAGAAAGTATTTTTTTTAGATTGCCAAATGTTACCAAAGATTTGTTTTCTTCTTCATTCCAGTTTAAGTTAGCGTTTTCTGTCTCAACTTGTTGATTTTGAATTAGTGGTCTGCTTTGGCTTTCCTTTTTTGATGAAAAATGATTTCGTTTGTTAGTTGCAGAATTATGAGCAAGATCTTTAGATATTCCGATAGTTTTTAATGGTGTTTTTTTTAATGTTTTCGCAGAAGCGGGAGTTAATTTATCGACAGGATAAATTGTTTTTCGTTTCTGCTGCTTTTTTTCATCGTTGCCACAGCCCATCAAAAAACAGGTAATTGAAAGAAATAGCGTGGCAATTGTCTTTTTCATAACTACAAGTTAGCTTTAATCTTTGATAGTAAGATCTTCTTCCAAATATTTTTTTATCAAATGATGTCCAAGGTAAATTAAAGGAGTTAATACAACCGCAACCGAAAGTTTGAAAATGTAACCTGTTAGCCCAGAAGTGATAAAAGTTTTAAAATCGATTTTTCCCGGAAGCCAAAAAGCTATTCCCAATACAATAAAAGAGTCAAATAATTGAGAAATTACAGTAGAACCAGTTGCTCGTAACCATATTTTCTTTTCTCCGGTTCTTTTTTTGAAAAACCAAAAAATCCAAACGTCGATTAACTGTGATACCATGAAAGCAACAATACTTCCGAAGATAATCCACATACTTTGTCCAAAAACGGCATGAAACTGCTCATCATTAACCGGACTGATTCCTTTTGCTGCCGGAATTACAATCGCCATAAATAAAATCAAAAAAGCATATGCGATTAGGCAAGCGGTTATAAAAGAGAGTTTTTTTACTCCTTTTTCGCCAAAGTATTCATTAATCAAATCAGTAGTTAGAAAAACAATCGGCCAGGGTAAAATCCCTATACTCATTACAAAAGGACCAATCTGAATTAATTTTCCTCCAATAAGTTCAGCCACAACGGCATTCGTGATAAATATTCCTGATAGAACTACAAAGACAATTTCTTTTCGGGTTTTAAACATGTTATTTTGGTTATAATGATTCAAATTTAAACTATTTCTTCAAATGTTCGAAATGGATTAATGAGTTCGTTTGAAGTTTGCTTTTGATTGGTTAATTTTGAGTTGCTGCTTATTTTTTTGGGAAACTATTTAAGCAGAAAATTATTAATGCATTTTATTATGAAAACACAAATAGATTTAAATAATCCGTTACTTCAGGAATGGTCTGGTGCTTATGGCGGAGTTCCGGATTTTACAAAATATAAAATCTCTGATTTTAAACCCGCAATTGAGTTTGCTATTCAGGAAAAATTAGAGGAGATTGATGCAATTGCAAACAATGTTGAAGAACCTACTTTTGATAATACAATTGTTGCTTTAGAGCTTTCTGGCGAAAAACTGGACAGAATTCATGCCGTTTACGGAATTTACAGATCCAATTTAAGCAGTCCTGAATTTAATGTGGTTGATACAGAAATGTCTCCAAAACTGGCAGAGATTAGTGATAAACTATATCAAAACGATAAATTGTTCCTCAGAATTGAAAAACTGTATAAAGCTGCCGAAAGTAAAAAGTTAAATCCTGAACAACAGCGTTTGCTTTGGCTTTATTATACTGATTTTGTTCGAGAAGGAGCGGAGTTAAATGAAGAAGATAAAAAGGAAGTAGCCAGAATTAATCAGGAACTTGCCGGACTTTTTACTCTTTTCAGCCAAAAATTATTGGCAGAAGAAAATGATCAGTTTTTAGAATTAAAATCTGAAAATGATTTGGATGGTTTGCCTGAGGAATTTAAAAACGCAGCCATTGCTGAAGCGAAAGAAAGAAAGCTGAATAGTTTAGCTAGTATTGGCAACACAAGATCTTCAATAGAACCGTTTTTGACTTTTTCAAATCGAAGAGATTTACGAGAAAAAGCATTTGATATTTTTGTAAAACGTGGTGATAACAAGAATCAAAATGATACTAATGAAACACTGGTTTCAATTTTACAATTACGTGCGAAGAAAGCCAAAATATTAGGCTTTAAGAATTTTGCTGAGTGGAGTTTGTCTAATAAAATGGCTAAAGACCCACAGAAGACTTTAGATTTAATGGAATCGGTATGGAAGCCAGCTGTTGAAAAAGTAAAAAATGATGTTGCTGCAATGCAGGAAATGGTAAATAACGAAGGCGGAAATTTTAAAATTCAACCTTGGGATTATCGTTATTATGCAGAAAAAGTGCGCAAAGCAAAATATGATTTAGACCAAAATGAGATAAAACAATATCTGCAGTTGGAAAATTTACGTGAAGCCATGTTTTGGGTTGCGGGTGAATTATTTAATTTAGGATTTAAACAATTATTTGATGTTCCGGTTTATCATCCCGATGTTCGCGTTTGGGAAGTGAATAATAAGGATACAGGTAAATTAATCGGGCTGTGGTACTTTGATCCTTATGCGCGTGTTGGCAAGCGTTCTGGAGCGTGGATGAACTCGCATAGAGATCAGCAAAAAATAAAACAAAAAGTATTGCCAATAGTATCGAATAACTGTAATTTTATAAAAGGAAATAGTGATGATCCAGTATTGATTTCCTGGGACGATGCTACAACTTTATTTCATGAATTTGGGCACGCTTTGCACGGTTTATGTTCAAATGTTACTTATCCTAGTTTGTCAGGAACTTCGGTTGCGAGAGATTATGTTGAGTTTCCTTCGCAATTACTGGAACATTGGCTGGCAACTCCAGAGGTACTGAACAAGTTTGCACTTCATTATAAAACAAATCAGCCATTGTCTGAATCTTTGGTAGAAAGAATAGAAAAAGCAGGGAATTTTAATGAAGGTTTTGCAACTGTCGAAACCATTTCGAGTTCTTTTGTAGATATGAAACTGCATTTAACGACAGAAACTGTTGATCCGCATCAATTTGAGAAAGATGTTTTGGCAGAAATTAATATGCCGTCAGAGATTGTGATGCGACATAGAATTCCGCAGTTTGCACATATTTTTTCAAGCGATGGATATGCAGCCGGATATTATAGTTACTTATGGGCTGACGTAATAAATGCAGATGCTTATGAAGCTTTTCTGGAAGGAGACGGCCCTTATGATAAAAAAGTAGCAGAACGTCTTTATGACATTGTTTTAAGTGTTGGGAATAGTGTAGATAATGAAAGGATGTATGAGGATTTTAGAGGACATGCTCCAAAATCGGATGCTTTGATGCGTGCGAGAAATTTTCCAGTTGAAAGTTAAAAACTGAAAATAAAAAAGCCCGAATAAATTAATATTCGGGCTTTTTATATTGAAATAATAATATATTAACCTAAAGTAACTCTTTTGAAACCTGTGATTTCAACGTTGAATCCTTTAACGTAATCACCAACTTTTTTACTATCGTCTTTGATAAAGTTTTGATCTAACAAAGCTTTCTCTTGATCTAAAGTAGTATTGTCAGAGATAAAACGCTGTACTTTTCCTGGAATAATTTTGTCCCAAATTTGCTCTGGTTTACCTTCAGCTTTTAATTCAGCTTTAGCATCTTCTTCAGCTTGTTTTAAAACTTCTGGAGTTAATTGAGAGTAAGAAATGTATTTAGGAACATTTTTTAAAGTTTTTCCTAAACGTTTTGCTTCTTCATTATCTTTTTCGATTACAGCAATACGAGCAGCAAGTTCAGATTCAACAAAAGCAGGATCAAAATCTTTGTAAGATAATGTATCAGCTCCCATAGAAGCAACTTGCATAGAAACATCTTTAGTTAAAACGTCAGCGTTAGGAATTGCAGCAGAAATTGCAGTTAATGCAGCAATTTTGTTAACGTGAACATAAGATCCAACGAAAGCACCTTCTAAAATTTCAAAACCACCGATTTCGATTTTTTCACCGATAACACCAGTTTGCTCGATTAATTTTTCAGCAACAGTAATTCCGTTGAAATCTGAAGCTAAGAAATCTTCTTTAGAAGAGAAATTGATAGCTCTTTCTACTAAATCTTTAGCCAAAGTTACGAAAGCCTCATTTTTACCTACGAAATCTGTTTCGCAGTTTAAAGTGATGATAGCTCCTTTAGTGTTGTCAGCATTAACAAAAGAAACAGCAGCTCCTTCAGAAGACTCACGGTCAGAACGGTTAGCAGCAACTTTTTGTCCTTTTTCTCTAAGGACTTGTATAGCTTTATCGAAATCTCCATCAGCTTCAACTAAAGCTTTTTTACAGTCCATCATTCCGGCACCTGTAGATTGTCTTAATTTATTTACGTCTGCAGCAGTAATTGTTGCCATAATATTTTGAATTTTAATGTTAAAAGTAAAAATTCCATCTTTTAAATTCTAAACTCCAATTTTATTAAATTATCAACATAACGTTTTTAATTTGTGGTTTGGATTTTAGAATTTAAAATTTGGAATTTAAATTTGATTTATTCTTCAGTTGCAGGAGCAGCTTCAGCCTCAGCAGCAGGAGCAGCAGCTTCTTCAGCTACTTCAACTTCTTTTTCAGAACCTCTGTCAGAAAGACCTTCGATAACTGCAGTAGTCACTAAAGATAAAATTTTGTCAATTGATTTAGAAGCATCATCATTTGCTGGAATAACGTAATCAACCTCTCTTGGGTCAGAATTCGTATCAACCATTGCGAAAACTGGAATGTTTAATTTTTGTGCTTCTTTTATTGCGATGTGTTCAGCTTTGATATCTACTACGAACAATGCTGCAGGTAGTCTAGACATATCAGCGATTGAACCTAAGTTTTTCTCTAATTTAGCACGTAGACGATCAACTTGCAAACGCTCTTTTTTAGATAACGTCATGAAAGTACCATCTTTCTTCATTTTATCAATAGAAGACATTTTTTTAACTGCCTTTCTGATAGTTACGAAGTTAGTTAGCATTCCACCTGGCCATCTTTCAGTGATATAAGGCATGTTTGCAGCCTTTGCTTTATCAGCAACGATGTCTTTAGCTTGTTTTTTGGTAGCTACGAATAAGATTTTTCTACCTGATGCAGCGATTTTTTTCAAAGCTTCGTTAGCTTCTTCAATTTTAGCTGCAGTTTTATATAGATTGATAATGTGAATACCATTACGCTCCATATAAATGTAAGGAGCCATGTTTGGATCCCATTTTCTAGTCATGTGTCCGAAGTGAACACCTGCTTCTAGTAATTCTTTTACTTCTATTTTGTTTGCCATTTTTGTACTAGTTTACGTTCTGTTGATTAGCAATGTATAAATGGCGATTTCTCTGGCTTTATACATTTAGATGCTAAACTATATCCTACCTCGATAGGAGAGCAACAATAACTGTGTTTTTTAATTTCAATAAATAATTGATAATGTCTTGTCCCATCTGAACAAGACAGGTAATATTAACGTTTAGAGAATTGGAATCTCTTACGAGCTTTCTTCTGACCGAATTTCTTACGTTCAACCATTCTAGGGTCTCTTGTTAATAAACCTTCTGGTTTAAGGATAGCTCTGTTTTCGATGTTCACTTCACACATTACACGTGCTAATGCCATTCTTACAGCTTCTGCCTGACCAGTTGAACCACCTCCGTAAACGTTTACTTTTACATCAAAGTTACTAGCATTTTCTGTCATAGATAATGGTTGTAATACTTTGTATTGTAAAGTTGCAGTTGGAAAGTAAGTTGCGAATTCTTTTTTGTTTACAGTGATTTTACCTGTTCCTTCAGAAACATATACACGTGCAACAGCGGTTTTTCTTCTACCGATTTTGTGAATAACTCCCATTACTTAAGATCGTTTAGGTTAACAGTTCTAGGTTTTTGAGCTCCGTGAGTATGCTCAGCACCTACAACAACATTTAGATTTCTAAAAAGTTCAGCTCCTAATTTGTTTTTAGGTAACATTCCTTTTACAGCTTTTTCTACTAATAATGCAGGGTTTTTAGATTGCAATACTTTAGCAGTTAAAGTTCTTTGTCCTCCTGGGTAACCTGTATGACGCATGTAAATTTTGTCATTCATTTTTGTACCTGTAAGGTTAATTTTTTCTGAGTTGATAACAATTACGTTATCTCCACAGTCAACGTGCGGTGTGTAACTTGGCTTGTACTTACCTCTTAAGATCATCGCAACCTTTGAAGCAAGACGACCTAAGTTGTGACCTTCTGCATCAACAACAATCCACTCTTTATTTACAGTGGCTTTGCTAGCTGAAATTGTCTTGTAGCTTAATGCGTCCATAATATTATTTTAATTAAACATTCCATCCCCAATAAAGGGGATGCAAAAGTACAATTAATTATTTTAAAACCAAATACCTGAAAAGAATATTTTATATCCTGAAAATCAGGCTTTCAGTTTTTATTTTTAAAACCATAAAAAAACCGCCCTCACAATAACGCGAGGGCGGTTCAAAATTAACCTTAATTTTTAACTAAACAATAAATATATTGGCTATATCGACCACTTGTTGTGTCGTTAACGGTTCATCATAAGCTTCTGATCCTGCGGCAGCACCAAATGCTGAGGCTGTATTGAAGCCTGCCTGCATGGTTACTCCTTCGCCATCATAAACAGCCTGCGTTGCTGCCGGCATTCCGGCACCTCTTTCAGCATTAGAGATCCAGCCTTTTAAACCTCGCAGTCTTCTAACTTCAGAAGCGTGTCTGGCCTCAACTGAGTGAATTTGTAATGCTGCTGTCAGTAAATCAGGTGTAGATATTAAGTTAGCGGCCTGACCTTTATATGCTCTTACGCCTGTATCTTCAAAAGCTTGTGCCAATGCCAGAAAGGTAGGATAGTCATTAAAAGGATCAAATGCTCCGCCTACAGTAAAGTCAAAAGTTGGTTTTGGAACGAAGTTAGCGCTCATTGTTCCGCCAAGCCCCGCAATTAAAAACGAAACGTGATCTGCTTCGTGTGCCGCGATTTGCTGAAAAACTTTTAAATCGCGTCCGCCATTTTCAGAAGCTGGGATTACTCCAGAATCTAATGCCATGGCGTAAAATTCGTTTTCCAGATATTCCAGAGTCAATGCAAACTGCAAAGCTCCAATTGGTGTCGCCGGTGTTGCGGTTATGTCTTTTGCAAAAGCTTTATTGGTAAAAGCAGCCAATCCAAAAGGAATTGATGCCATTGCCAGGTTTTTTCCGATATTCCCAAACTGCGTAAAACTGTCTCTTCTGGAACCAGTGCTTTTCATTAAGCTGTCATCAGTAAAGGTTTCTATAAATTTTAAAATATTCATAATTTCTAATTTTTAGCTAGTTAAGATTAAGGTAAATAGTTTGCCGTGAATTTTGTGGTAATAAATCCTGCGGCAACTGGTAGGATTTTTGACGGATCTTTTGCAACGTCTAATCCGGTTGAAGTGCTTATAATATCATCTCCGGCAAAATCTTTTGAATTCGGGTTGATTAAACTTCTAATTGCAGAAGCATGCCTGGCCTCTACAGAAACAATTTTTCCGGCTAATAATAAATAATCAGGGCTTTTAATAAGTCTGCCAGCTCCATTATAAGCAGCAACACCAGTATCTTCAAGTGCTTTTGCGGTAGCTAAAACTTCGGTACGGCTATTAAAATTTAAAGCACCATAACTAAAGGCTAAAGAAGGAAGTAATTGAGAACCAGGATCTGGAAGCGCTCCGGTTAAAGCGGCTTTAAAAAAATCTCTGTGCACTACTTCGTGATGGTAAAGATCTGTCAGGACCTGACGTTCTGTGTCATTAAATACAGTATTAAAGTTGGAGGCATTTACCACTTTAGTGTAAAAATCGGCTTCTAACTGCTCTAAGGCGTACGCATAAGTTAGAACACCAAAGTCTCCTGAGCCTAAGTCAAAAACACCATTTTTGACTCCAGGTAAGGAATTATCCTCCATATTGTCATCGTTATCATTGTCGCTGCAACCAGCTAAAACCAAACCTGCGGTAACTAATGTTAGTCCACTGAGCTTCAGAAAGCTCCTTCTGCTATCCAGGGAAGGGTTGACTTCCTGAATTTTAACTTCGTTTTTCATAATCTAGGCTTTTATTAAGTTAATAACATTCTATTAAGTTTATTAACGAAATTTTTAGACATGCGGTTTCAGAAATTTCTTCTTTTTTAGAATTATTTCGAATAGATACTATTATTTCAAATAGTGGTAGGGGTTTTTTGTTTTATTTTCGGTAATTCTACTATATTTGTATTAATTACATAAACTTTTATTAGATGAAAGCTAAAGCAACTCTAAAACAAATTGCGAAGGAACTAGGTGTTTCTGTGTCTACAGTGTCTAAAGCACTAAACGACAGCCCGGAAATAAGTGAGCAGACGAAGGTGAAGATTAAAGAGTATGCCAAACTCAAAAATTATAAACCGAATGTTATTGGTCTGAACTTGAAGAATCGAAAAACCAAAACAATTGGTGTAATTATACCTAATATATTAAACTCCTTTTTTGCAAAGGTTTTTAGCGGCATCGAAAAGGTTGCCGATAAAAAGGGATATAATGTAATTACGTGTATTTCGAATGAATCTTTAGAGAAAGAGGTTCATACGCTTGAAATGTTAAGCAACGGAACTATCGACGGATTTATTCTTTCGGTTTCTGAAGAAGCACAAAAGCTGCAAGATTACAATCACTTTTCGGCTATTATTAATGACGGAACGCCAATTGTAATGTTTGACAGAATTGCTGATGAAGTAGAATGTGATAAAGTTGTAGTTGATGATTTTGACTCTGCTTTAAACTCGACGCAGCATTTAATTAATTTAGGCTGTAAAAATATCGCCTTAATTTCTTCTGTAGATAATTTAAGTGTTGGAAAATTAAGAGCTGATGGATATTTAAAAGCTTTAAAAGACAATAATATTCCGGTAAACGAAAAAATTATTCTTCGTACGGATTCTGAAGATGATATGAAAGCTAAAATTGATTCGATTTTTGATCATAAAATTGATGCGATTTTTGCTTTAGATGAAAATGATTCAGTTGCAGCTTTAAGAGTAAGTTTGAAAAAAGGATACAAAGTTCCAGAAGATATTTCGATAATTGGTTTTGCTGATGGAATCTTGGCTTCAAGACGTTTGTCTCCAAGTTTAACAACAGTAAGCCAGCACGGAATTGAAATTGGTGAAGTGGCTGCCAAAAAACTAATCGAAAGACTGGAAGAGCCAGAAGGTGAAACTTCTGATTACGAAACGATCATCATCAAAACAAAATTGAAAGAAAGAGAGTCTACAAGAAAGGCTTAATTATAAAATGTAATTCATAAAAAAAGGACTGTTCATTTGAACAGTCCTTTTTTTTATGTTTAGTGTCATTTCGACGAAGGAGAAATCTCCGCAAGTAACTCCGCAATGAGGATCCAATCTTTGTCGAGCTTCTCGCGAAGATTTCTCCTTCGTCGAAATGACAAGATTGTGTTGATTGTTCTTGATTCATAAATCTAAAATCTAAAATCAACAATCTAAAATAAATTAATGCGCTTCTAACCAATCTTTACCCAAACCAAGTTCAACTTCTAAAGGAACTGCCATTTTGAAAGCATTTTCCATTTCGTGTTTAATCATTGGCTGGATTTTTTCTAATTCGTCGTTGTGCACATCAAACACAAGCTCATCATGAACTTGCAGCAGCATTCTGGATTTCCAGTTTTCGTCTTGTAATTTTTTATGAATGTTAATCATGGCAATTTTAATCACATCGGCAGCACTTCCTTGAATTGGTGCATTTACAGCATTTCGTTCGGCAGCACTTCTCACAACGGCATTCGCAGAATTAATATCTTTTAAATAACGGCGACGACCTAAAATAGTTTGTACATAACCGTTTTCACGCGCAAAATCAACCTGATCCTGCATATATGATTTTAATCTCGGATACGTTTTGTAATAAGCATCAATCAAAGCTGCACTTTCACCGCGAGATAATGAAGTCTGATTACTTAATCCGAAAGCAGAAACACCATATATAATTCCAAAGTTTACCGTTTTAGCATTACTTCTTTGTTCGCGTGAAACTTCTTCAAGCGCTACATCAAAAACTTTTGCTGCAGTAGCTCTGTGAATATCTTCACCGTTTTGGAAAGCTGCAATCATATTTTCTTCACCACTCAAAGCAGCGATAATTCGTAATTCAATTTGCGAGTAATCGGCAGAGATTAACGTGTGATTTTCATCGCGTGCTACGAAAGCTTTACGAATCTGACGTCCTCTTTCCGTACGAATCGGAATGTTTTGTAAATTCGGATTATTAGAACTCAAACGTCCAGTTGCGGCAACAGTCTGCATATAATCGGTATGAACGCGTAATGTTTTTTTGTCAACTTGTTCCGGCAAAGCCAAAATATAAGTACTTTGTAACTTCACCATTTGACGCCAGTCCAAAATTTGTTTTACAATAGGATTGTCGTTTGCTAAATAAGTCAAAACTTCCTCTCCGGTTGCATATTGACCCGTTTTGGTTTTCTTTTGCTTTGCTCCGCCAATTTTAAGTTTATCAAATAAAATATCTCCTAATTGTTTTGGAGACGCAAGGTTGAATTTCTCGCCCGCAGTTTCATATATCTGTTCTTCTAAAGATTTGATTTCAATTTCCATCTCTCCAGACATTTGTTTTAAGAAATCAACATCAAGGCGAATTCCTTCTGTTTCCATTGCAGCTAAAACGCTTACTAACGGAATTTCAATTTCATCAAACAGCTTTTTAGTTTCTGTTTTGTCTAATTCTGTAGTAAAGATTTCTTTTAATTGTAAAGTAACATCAGCATCTTCTGCAGCATATTCTTTAATATCTTCTAAAGGAACATCACGCATCGAAAGCTGATTTTTTCCTTTTTTACCAATTAGAGTTTCAATTGATTTTGGTGAGTATTTTAAGTACGTTTCGGCCAAAATATCCATATTATGACGCATATCCGGATTAATCAAATAATGCGCAATCATGGTATCAAAAAGTTTTCCTTTTACCGTAACTCCGTAATTAGCAAGAATTTTTAAATCGTATTTTAAGTTCTGTCCAATTTTTTCGATGTTTTCATTTTCAAAAAACGGAACAAATTTGTCTACTAAAGCTTTTGCTTCTTCCTGACTTTCCGGAAACGGAACATAAAATGCTTTTCCTTTTTCGTAAGAGAAAGACATTCCCACAAGTTGTGCATGCAACGCATCGATTCCTGTAGTTTCGGTATCAAAACAAACTGAAGTCTGTTTTTGTAAATTCTGTAAAAGCAATTTAATTCCTAAATCCCCCTGAACGATTTGATAGGAGTGCTCAGTATTTTCTAAAGTATTGTAAAATGAATTTCTTGCAGCTTCTGCACTTTCATCAAGAGTAATTCCGCCTCCGCCAAAAAGATCAAATTGGTCTTCGTTTTTAGGTTGCGGTTTTTTGTATAATTTAGGATCGGCTGCCGGAGCACTATTTGCTAATTCATTTCCGCCTCCAACTTTAAACAAATTGTCAAACTGTTCCGCCATTCTTCTAAATTCCAGTTCCTGAAAAATAGCATCTGTTTTTTCAATATCAGGGCGAGAAAGTTCGTAATCATCTTCATTAAAAACAACATCGCAATCGCAGATAATCGTTGCCAGTTTTTTAGACAAAATACCTTTATCTTTATTCGCTTCGATATTCTCCTTCATTTTTCCTTTTAGTAAATGTGTATTGTCTAAAAGGTTTTCCATTGTACCAAATTCTTTTAGGAACTTTTTAGCGGTAACTTCACCAACTCCAGGCAATCCTGGAATATTATCCACGGCGTCGCCCATCATTCCTAGAAAGTCTATAACTTGTTCAGGTCTTTCGATTTCAAATTTTGCCAAAACTTCGGGAATTCCCCAAATTTCGATTCCGTTACCCATACGGGCAGGCTTGTACATGAAAATATTTTCAGAAACCAATTGCGCAAAATCCTTATCCGGCGTTACCATGAAAACCTTATAATTTTGTTTTTCGGCTTGTTTGGCAATAGTTCCAATTAAATCATCGGCTTCACAACCTTCGATTTCAATAATCGGGATATGCATGGCTCTTAATAATTCCTGAATATAGGGAACTGCAATTTTAATCGCCTCAGGCGTTTCATCACGATTGGCTTTATATTCTACGAACATTTCCGTTCTTACATGACTTCCGCCTTTGTCAAAAGCAACAGCAAGATGATCTGGTTTTTCTCTTTTAATAACATCTAAAAGTGAGTTCATAAAACCCATAATTGCAGATGTGTCCATTCCTTTTGAGTTTATTCTCGGGTTTTTTATAAAGGCATAATAGCCGCGAAAAATTAATGCATAAGCATCTAGAAGAAAAAGGCGTTTTTGAGTTGACATATAAAAAATATTAGTCTGTAAAAATAAACAATTGGGTCCTCAAAAATTAGACTAACGAGATTTTTTTTCCACCATAGATTTTTTTTCACCATATAAGTTATATAAGTTCATTTAATATATGCGGTATCGAAATAGACGCACTGCTGTGCGTCTCTACTAAAATGAACTTATATAACTTATATGGTGGAAAAACGAGCAAAGCGTTAATGTCAAGTTAATTTTTTTTATTCAGGGATTTCTTCATTTTGTCTTAATGTTATGGGAGTAATTTTGATCTGTAAAATAAAAGGTAATTAATTTAAATCTTAGAAATCATGAGAAATTTATTGATGTTATTAACAGCAGTTTTAGGAACAAGCGCAATGGTTCATGCGTTTCCTGCAAAAGATGGTAAAACAGTTCCTGCAAAAGAAGTAAAAGCAACAAAACACCCGAAAAGCAAAACTGATAAAAAAACAAAATCAGTAAAAAGTGAAGCTCCAAAAGCAGAAACAGCAAAAGCAAAAAAATAAACAAAAAGATAATTTAGAAAAAAAGGTTGGTTAATTTAAAAATTTAAAATCATGAAAAAATTAATTTTATTAGCGGTAGCAGTTTTAGGAACAACTGCAATGGTAAATGCTCAAACAACTCCAGCTCAGGCAGCGCCTGCAAAAGAAGTTAAAGCGACAAAACACCATCATAAAGGAAATAAAAAGGCAAAAGCTGAAGCTCCAAAAGACGAAGCTGCAACTGTGAAAAAATAAGAATTACTCTCGTTTTGTTTTCGAAGCATTGTAACGGAGGCAAAACAGGAATAATGATTATGATGAATGCGATTGAAGAAAGCTGATGAAGAAATTTGTCAGCTTTTTTTATTCGTTAATTTTTTAATAACGCGTAACTGGACTTTTGATAATTGATTAATTTTAGTTGCGTTTAAATGCCTTTTTTATGAATGTTTTAATTGTTGAAGATAATAAGGAACTTGCTGTAGAGGTTTACGACTTTTTGTGCAATGCGGGTTATATTTGTAAAATCGCTAATAATTGCGCCGATGCTCTTGAAGAATTTGCAAGCAATGATTATGATGCGATGCTGCTGGATCTTGGTTTGCCGGACGGAGATGGTTTTGAGGTTTTACAGACGATTCGAAAAACAAAATCAAAAATTGCGGTAATTGTGCTAACGGCGCGCGGAGAATTAGACGACAGGATTAACGGACTTCATCTTGGAGCGGATGATTATTTGACGAAACCTTTTGCTTTAACCGAATTAGCAGCAAGATTATTTGCCGTAATCCGCCGTATTCATGGTTTTACTTTAAACAATTTAAGCATTCACGGATTTTTACTGCAGCTTCAGGATTATAAAGTGAGTTTTAATGATGTGCCTTTAAGTTTGACCAAAAAGGAATTTGATATTTTTCAATATTTGGTTTTAAATAAAAACAGGGTAATTACAAGACTTCAATTGACAGAACATATTTGGGGCGATATTCTGGAGGTAAACTCCGATTCTAATTTTATAGACGTACACGTTCGTAACCTTCGAAAAAAATTAGACAAACATACTTCGATTGATTGGTTTGAAACCGTTAGAAATGTTGGTTATCGTATTAATGAATAAATAGATTTTTGTGAAGATAAAACATCAATTGGCCATATTTAATGCACTAACAAGATTGTTGGTGATTTTGGTTTTATGGCTCATGCTTCCTATTTTGGTCGAAAATGTGGTTTACAGACATATTAATAATGGATTAATCGAAAAGAAACAGAAATTCATTGATCATTTAAATCAGCAGGAAATTAATGATTTTATCGAAAATGAAGATGATTCTACCGAAACTTATTCGCAGTTTTCTACACTTCACAGCGAATTTTTGGTTCTTTCCAGAGTTCCCATAAAACCACATCAAAAAAGAACAACTTTTAGTAATGAATATCGAATTATTGAAGGGGAGGAAAATGAATACCGAATTCTGCAGCATCATTTTAGTTATCAAAATGAAGAATATCAACTCGAAATTGGCAGCAGCTTAAGCGAAGTAAAAGACTTGACTTTTATTATAAAGCTTTTTATAATTGTAGTTTTGGTCGTTATTCTTTTGGTTACTTTTTTGGCCGATACTTTTTATATCGAATATTTACTGAAACCTTTTTATAAAATTATCGATACTAAAATAAGGCGGGTCAATGAACCGGAGGTTTTTGATCATACGCCCATAAATGCAAAATCGAGAGATTTTAGGGAATTAGATTTGGTTTTAAACCAAATGATGAATCGTATTGCAGAGCTTTTTAAAAAAGAAAAACAGTTTATTTCTAATGTTTCGCACGAGCTTTTAACTCCAATTGCTTTATTAAAAAACAAGCTGGAGAATTTATTACAAAATGATTCTTTAGATGATAATGCTGTGGATAAAATTGCGGGTTCATTGAAAACGCTCGATATGCTGAAAAAAATCATCAATAATTTACTGTTGATTTCCCGAATCGAAAACAATCAATATGAAGCTAACGAAAATATCAGTTTTCAGGAAATAATAAAAGATCTGCAGGAAGATTTGCAGGATCGTATTGATGATAAAGGAATTGAGTTTGTCAATAAAATGGAACATGATTTTGCTTTTAGAGGAAACAAAACTTTAATTCATATTCTGATTTATAATTTAGTAACGAATGCCATAAAATATAATAAACCGGATGGAAGTATTATTGTTTCTGATGGGTTTTTGCAAAATCAATATTTTATTTCAATTACTGATTCTGGTATTGGTTTAAATGAATCGCAAATCGAAAATATTTTCAACCGCTTTGCCAGAGTAAGCTCAGATCAGGAAGGGCAGGGGTTAGGCCTTGCTATTGCTAAGAGTATTGCTGTTTTTCATCATATAGAAATTAAAGTTAATTCTCTTATAAACGAAGGAACAACTTTTACTTTGTTGTTTCCAGAAACCCAAAAACCCAATTAAAAGTTAATTTTTTCAGATTGGTGCAATCTTCATTTTGTCTTCATTTACTGATTATATCTTTGAGCTATAAATAAAGAAGTAGTAATCACAAAAATCAACAATCATGAAAAAATTAATTTTATTAGCGGTAGCAGTTTTAGGAACAACTGCAATGGTAAATGCTCAAACAACTCCAGTAAAAGAAACTCCGGCAAAAGAAGCAAAAGCTGCTAAAAAAGAGAAAAAAGCTGATAAAAAAGCTAAAAAAGCAGAAGCTAAGCCAGAAGCGGCAAAAGCTCAAAAATAATGCGATAAAGGTTTATTGAATAAACTTTGTTGTAGACTAAAGGTTTTAAATAATTTGGCTGCAAAAGCTGATAGAGAAATCTATCGGCTTTTGCTATTATTTGAGTTAAATTTTTGATAATAAAAAGCGATAGAATATTCATTCTTTGTTACTTTGCTTAAAACTGTAAATAAATGATCCTTCGTTTTATAATTCTATGTGCTCTTTTTCTATTTATTGAGTTCTATTCGTATCAAGCCTTTCGTACTTTAATAAAATTAAGATGGGTATTGATCAGCTATCAAATTATTAGTGTACTGCTTTTAGTTTTCATTATATATTCTTTTACGCAATTTGACCGTTCTGTTGGGCAAACCAAACAAACCATGTTTACAATGGGATTAATGTTATTGGTTTATGTTCCTAAAATTGTGCTTACACTTGTAATGTTTGGAGAAGATATTTTTAGAATTGGAGCCAGTATATTAAACTACTGCATGTACAATGCGCCTAGAAAAGAAATGATGCCGGACAGACGTAAGTTTGTTAGTCAGATTGCTTTAGGATTGGCAGCTGTTCCGTTTTTATCTTTGATTTACGGAATTTTCGAAGGGAAATATAATTTTAAAGTATTCAAGCAGACTATCTTTTTTCCAGATCTTCCAGATGAATTTGATGGTTTTAAAATAACACAGATTTCTGATGTTCACAGCGGAAGTTTTGATAATCCTGATAAAATTAATTATGCAATTGATTTGATTAATGAACAGGAATCAGACATGATTTTGTTTACAGGAGATATTGTAAATACGCATGCAAAAGAAATGCATCCGTGGCTGGAAACTTTTAGCAGAATTAAAGATTATAAATACGGAAAATATGCTGTTTTAGGAAATCATGATTACGGAGAATACGTGACTTGGCCTTCTGAAAAAGAAAAAGATGAGAACTTTGCAGAAATCAAAAATCTTTATGGTAAAATAGGTTTTGATTTGATGCTGAATGAAAATAAATACATTCAAAAAGGTGCAGATAAAATTGCTTTAGTTGGTGTTGAAAACTGGGGACAGAATTTTAAAAAGGCCGGAGATTTAAAAAAAGCTTCACAAGGACTTCAGGAATCTGATTTTAAAGTTTTAATGAGCCACGATCCAAGTCATTGGGAATATGAAGTTAAAAAAGATCCTAAAAACTTTCATTTAACTTTATCAGGTCATACGCACGGAATGCAGTTTGGAATTGAAATTCCGGGATATTTCAAATGGAGTCTGGCGCAATACATTTATAAACAATGGGCGGGACTTTATGAAGAAGCCGGAAGATATGTTTATGTGAACCGCGGATTTGGTTTTCATGCTTATCCTGGACGAGTTGGAATTATGCCTGAAATCACGGTTATTGAACTAAAAAAAGGTAAGAATGTGGCTTAATTCGTTAAAAATGCTACATTTGTATTAATTATATCTTTTTAATAGATTAAAAGAATTAAATTTTTGGTTTTATGTCAAAATTTGGAGAACTTATAAATGCTCAGGTTCCGGTGTTAATTGACTTCTACACAGATTGGAACGAATCATCAGTATTGATGCATCCGGTAATAAAGGATGTTGCGGCTGCGCTTGGAGACAAAGCGAAGGTAATTAAAATTGATGTTGATAAAAATCAGGAACTGGCCGAAGCATTAAGAATTAAAGGACTTCCGACTTTAATGATTTATAAAGAAGGACAAATGATCTGGAGACAATCCGGAGAACTTGATGCAAATACACTTATCGGAATTGTTCAGGATCAATTCGACGTATAAAATACTTCAGAAATAAGATATTGTTCGGGTTTTCTAATGAATAATGTCAAACTTATATCCATTCTCTTTTAAAAAATGCAGCGTTTTTGGTAAGGCAAATTTTAAATTTGGCGATGCTTTTATGCTGTCATGGAATACAATTACGCTTCCCGATTTTACATTTTTGGTAACATTTTCAAGGCATTTTTCAGGAGTTATACTTTGGTCAAAATCCGCGCTTAAAACATCCCACATTATTATTTTATAGCCAAGTTTGCGTAAAATCTTTGATTGCGCTTTTTTAATTTTCCCGTAAGGCGGACGAAATATTAAATTGTTTGGTTTTATTTCTTCTTCTAAAATCTTAGCGCAGTTATTTACATTTTCGATATAATCATTGGTATGTATTTTCCAGCCGTTTACATGGTTCATCGTATGGTTTCCAATACAATGACCGTCTGTGATTAATTTTTCGAATAAAGATAAATTGGCTTTAATATTTTTTCCAATACAGAAGAAAGTAGCTTTTGCATCAAACTTTTTAAGTTCAGATAAAACCCAGTCTGTAATCTCTGGGGTTGGGCCGTCATCAAACGTTAAGTATATTTTCTTTTCGTTGTTTGGAATATCCCAACAATATTTAGAAAACACCTTTTTAATAAATGAATTAGTTTTTACCCAATAAAAGCTCATTTTGATTTTATTTATATCTACGTAAAAATAAAAAATGCAGCGCTTTTTATCAAGAAGCACTGCATTTTTTTAATCAATATATTTTTCGTATATTATTATTCTTTTTCGCGTCCAAAACGTTCAAAAACATTTACATACGTATTAAATACTGTTTTATGTTTTTCGTAGAAAGCTTTATCTTTATTTTCTCTCATAACATGAAGTAAACTTCTGTAACGCTCAATATCTGTAATAATATCCATTGCTAAATCAGTTTGGTCACCAGGCGGCAGAGTAGCGTAATAGTTTAGATTCTCTTTGTATTTATTTACTAGTTTATCTAATAAATCATGCGCTTTAGCTGTTTCTCCTACTTTATAATATCCGCCTGCAAATGGCTCAACTAAAGAATAATAACCAAATTTATCCAATGGCATTTTTGTCATTGCTAAATTAATTACGTTTTTAGCCTTGTCAATTTTACCTTCGGCAATAAGTTCGTCTACTAAACGAGATAAGTTAGTACGGTATGTAATACTGTTTCTTCTGGTTTCAGGATCATGATAAATTTTTTCACTTTCGCTGTTACCCCAATCCCATTTCATAACGATATCATACATTTTATCAGCATCAATTTGTCCCATATCCATTGGCCCGCCATCTTTAGAAGGCACGTTTCTAACAGGAACTAATTTATAAACCATACCGTCTAATTGAAGATAATCTTTCAACCATAAATAATCTTCATCATCAAAAGCACCTCCACTAAAATAAATTGGACGTTTCCAGTTGTTATTAGCCAAAATATCCAGCATCATTAACCTGTTTTTGTATAGCGCACTTCCTTTAATGTCAATATCCATATAAGGAACAATTGAATCATTATATTTAGGATTTACAACTTTGTTTTTAAGAATGATGTTTTTGTCAACATTCACTCTAATTTTATTCGTTGGATAAAAATGAATCGTTTGTCCGTTTTGTAAACCTACAGTTGACTTTGGATTTTTAATAAAATCAAGGAAATCTTTAATGTTCCAGCGTGTTTCAATCTTCGGAATATGAGCTACATAATCCAATTTATCCCCAACATATTGATCATGTGTAAATGATATTGGTAAAGGATCAGATTCATATGATTTTGCTTTCATTTGGTCGATATACCAATCTGTCATGAAAAGACTTGTATTTACAATCTTAACATCGGTTCTAAAATGTTCAATTTCCTGAGCATACCAAAGCGGGAAGGTATCGTTGTCTCCAATAGTAAATAAAATAGCATCCTTATCACACGAACTTAAATACGCTTTTGCCATTGCAACAGCAGTATATCTGTTTGATCTGTCGTGATCATCCCAGTTTTGAGAAGCCATTAAAACCGGCGCAGCCAATAAACTTACTGCAATAATAGCTGGCCCGGCGATTTTTGGAGCAATATATTTCTGAATACTTTCATATAAAGAATAAACTCCAAAACCAATCCAGATGGCAAAGACATAGAAAGATCCAACCAGCGCATAATCTCTTTCACGAGGTTCAAAAGGTCTTTCATTTAAATAGATTTTTAAAGCGATTCCCGTAAATAAGAATAAGGCTAAAAGCACATAAAAACTTTTAAGGTCTTTATTAGCATGATACATTATTCCAATTAATCCTAAAATGAAAGGAAGGAAATAGTAAACATTACGTCCTTTGTTGTTTAAAACATCAGATGGTAATTTATCCTGAGAGCCCAAATGAACAGAGTCCAGCGCTTTGATTCCGCTAATCCAGTTTCCATCTAAGTTGTCGTATTTCCCCTGAACATCGCTTTGACGTCCAACAAAATTCCACATTAAATATCTCCAGTACATATATCCAAATTGGTATTCGAACATAAAACTGAAATTATCACCAGTAGTTGGTTTTTCGATTATAAGATATTCTCCGTAGCTTTTTAAGAACTTAACATAACCTTCGTTGTCAATTTGCTTTTGAGCATAAGCATTTCTGAATTCAGATATTGTTTTTTCTACTTCATTACGAAGCTGTCCAGTTGCTTTGTTGTATTCTTCTTCGGTTAATTGACTTGCATCAATTCCGTATTTACCTAAATCATCCTCATAATTATAGTCTGGATTGATTCGGAATTTAGGCGGATTTGTGAAACTGATATAGTTTTGAATGTGTCCGGTTTCGGTACTCCACATTCTTGGCAGAATTGCTTTTTGATTGTCGTCGCTGTTTTGTTCAGCGTTTTTATAATTGTTGGTAATAATATATTTACCAGTTTTATTGTCTCTTTCGTAGTTAGGTTTTTTGTCTAAATATGGAGTGTTAGCATCAAGACCGGCGAAAACTTCGGTATATTGAGGGCCATAAAATAATGGATTTACACCGTATTGTTCACGATTATAGTAGGCTAAAACCTCGGCAGCATCTGATGGTTTGTTTTCATTAATTACCGTATTGGCATTTGCACGAACTGGAAGCATCATCCAGGTAGAGAAACCAATTAATATAAACAAAGTACAAAGGATGATGGTGTTATAAAAAATTAATCCTTTTTGTCTAGTGAATTTTAATCCGAAATAGAAGAAAGCAATTAATAATAAAGTCACAAAAATAGTTCCTGAATTAAAAGGTAATCCCAAACTATTTACCATGAAAATTTCGGTTTTACCAAAGAAAGCCATGGTTAAAGGCAAAAGTAATTTGAAGATAAACAACAAAATTCCAATTACAACGACATTGGCAATAAGGAAGTTTTTAATGGTAACTTTTTCGTAATGCTTAAAATAATATAAGAATCCAATTGACGGAATCGTTAATAACGCCATAAAGTGAACTCCAAAAGAAAGACCAACAACCAAAGAAATGATTAATAACCATTTATTTCCTTTTGGTTTGTCCATATCTTGTTCCCAGCGTAATCCAAGCCAGAATAGTAATGCAATTAATAAAGAAGCCATTGCATAAACTTCGGCCTCGACAGCATTAAACCAAAAACTGTCAGAGAAAGTATAAGCTAAAGCCCCAACAAAAGAACTTCCTAAAATAACAATAGAATTATTTTGATCGATTTCGGCAAAACGCGCTACGATTTTCTTTAAAATCATAGAAGAAGACCAAAACATAAATAAAATTGTAAAGGCGCTGGAAAAAACAGACATCATATTTACCATTAAGGCTACATGCTGGGCATCAATAGCAAACATGGCAAAGAAAGCTCCCATCATTTGGAATAAAGGCGCTCCCGGCGGGTGGCCAACTTCTAATTTAGCTGCTGTGGCAATATATTCGCCGCAATCCCAAAAGCTCATTGTAGGTTCGACAGTTAATGTGTAGGTAATTAAAGCGATTGCAAATGCAAACCAACCAATAATTGTATTCCATTTATTGAAATTGAATTGTGCCATATTTAGGTGTTATAATTTTGTATGTTTTTCAATCCTACAAAGAAAATGTTTTTTTATGTAAAGAAACGAGCATTAACAAAAAATTCTATAATAACTATTTGTAAATATTAATGTATTGTGTATAAGGCTCTTTGGGAAAAGTACGAGACTTTAAAATGAAAAAGAATGAAAAAAAATATTTTTTTTGACAAAAAAGTTTGCGCAAACTAAATAAAACCTTAAATTTGCACTCGCTTAACAGCACTGCTGGTCTATGGTGTAATGGTAACACAACTGTTTTTGGTGCAGTCTTTCTAGGTTCGAGTCCTAGTAGACCAACATAAAAAGCCTCTCAAATCGAGAGGCTTTTTTTTATGCAAAAAAGTTTGCTTAAAAATTTGCACAATTTAAATAAAGGTTTAATTTTGCACCCGCTTAACAGCATTGCTGGTCTATGGTGTAATGGTAACACAACTGTTTTTGGTGCAGTCTTTCTAGGTTCGAGTCCTAGTAGACCAACATAAAAAGCCTCTCGATTGAGAGGCTTTTTTTATGGAATAAATTTAAAATTCAGAGTATTTATTTCTTCATTGAAATTTCAGTTTAAATTTTTAAGGTGATAACGGGTTTTACCGCATGGTTTACTAAGCCTTCACTTATACTTCCGTTAAAAAAGTGTGCGAAACCAGTTCTTCCATGAGTACACATTCCAATAATATCGGCGTTTATGCTGTTAGAGAAATTGATAATTCCTTTTTCGATATTAGTGTCATTGTAGATATGTGTGTCGTAATTTGTGAGATTGAAATGATTTGTAAAATCCTTAATTGCTTGTTCGATTACGTGTGTTGGTTTAAAACTATTTGGAGTGCAAATAGTTACCAGATGTAATTTTGCGTCAAAGGATCTAGTGAAATTTAAAAGCCTTTCAAACGGTTTTTTGGTTTCTTCTGTAAAATCAGAAGCAAAAACAATATTTTGAACATTGAAATCTGAAATATCTTTTTTGATGACTAAAACAGGAATTTCGGAATTTCTTACTACTTTTTCGGTATTTGAACCAATTAATAATTCTTCAAGTCCTGAAGAACCGTGTGAGCCCATAATAATTAAATCAATATTATAGTCTTTGCTTACTTGAGTAATACCGTGAATTGGTTTGTCCATTTTTACAACTTCCGTGACCTGAATTCCGTCAAGAAAAGCGCTTTGTGAGATTGCGTCAAGAGTCTCATTTGCTTTTTGCATAAAAAGCATAGTTTCGGGAATGCTTACACCCCCAAATATTGCATCATTGGTTTGATGCGGGAATTCGAGCATGTGTAAAATAATGATTTCAGAATTGTTTTTTTTTGCGATTTGAGCGGCGATTTTTAAGGCGTGTTCTGCATGTTCTGAAAAATCAGTAGGTACTAAAATTCGTTTCATAATTTTCGGGTTAAATTATTAGAATAATATGTTTTTGAACGCTACTATAAAGATAAGAAATATTTTTAGAGCAATCTATTTATTTGATTTATAAAAAAATCACTATATTTGCACCGTTATTTATTAAAATCTAAATAATGAGGGGACTAATTGTCCCCTCTTTTTATAAAATTATGACATTTAAGGAAAAAGTAAACGAATTAATTACAGAAGCTCTTCTGGAAAAGCCATCGATCTTTTTGATTGATCTTGCTATTTCTGATTCTTTTAAAATTAGTGTAGGTTTAGACGGAGATAATGGAGTGGCGCTTCAGGATTGTATTGATATTAGTCGTGCAATTGAGAATAATCTGGATCGTGAAGAACAGGATTTTTCGCTTGAAGTTGCATCGGTTGGAGTAGGTTCTCCTTTGAAATTAATAAGACAATACAAGAAAAATATTGGTAGAACGTTGATTGTTACTACAAATAATGAAAAAATTGAAGCAGAATTAGTAGAAGCTAACGATGTTTTTATAATTTTGTCTTGGGAGGCAAGAGAACCGAAAAAAGTAGGAAAAGGAAAAGAAACAGTTCAAAAAGAACAACAGATACCTTATACAGAAATTAAAGAGGCAGTTGTTACAGTAACATTTTAATTAAAGAATTCGCATGGAAAATTTAGCATTAATCGATTCATTCTCAGAGTTTAAAGATAATAAACTTATTGATCGTGTAACGCTTATGGCAATTTTAGAGGACGTGTTTAGAAATGCATTGAAGAAAAAATACGGTTCTGATGATAATTTCGATATCATTATAAATCCTGACAAAGGAGATATGGAGATATGGAGAAGAAGAGTTATCGTTGCTGACGAAGATCTTGATTTTGAAAATGAAGAAATTACTTTGACTGAAGCAAGAATGATCGAAGCGGATTTTGAAATTGGTGAAGAGGTTTCTGAAGAGGTAAAATTGATTGATTTAGGAAGAAGAGCTATTTTGGCTTTACGCCAAAACTTAATATCTAAAATTCACGAACATGATAATACAAATCTTTACAAGCAATTTAAAGATATTATTGGTGATATTTATACTGCCGAAGTACACCACGTACGTCCAAGAGTTGTTATTTTAGTTGATGACGAAGGAAACGAAATTGTGCTTCCAAAGGAAAAACAAATTCCATCTGACTTTTTCCGTAAAGGAGATAATGTTCGTGGAATTATTGAAAGCGTGGAATTAAAAGGAAATAAACCACAAATTATTATGTCTAGAACTTCTGAGAAGTTTTTAGAAAAATTATTTGAACAAGAAATTCCTGAAGTATTCGACGGTTTAATTACAGTTAAAAATGTAGTGCGTATTCCGGGAGAAAAAGCAAAAGTTGCTGTAGACTCTTATGACGACAGAATTGATCCTGTTGGAGCATGTGTTGGTATGAAAGGATCGCGTATTCACGGAATTGTTCGTGAATTAGGAAACGAAAATATCGACGTAATCAACTATACAAACAATATTCAATTGTTTATTACAAGAGCATTAAGCCCTGCAAAAGTTTCTTCAATCAAAATTGACGAAGAAAACAAAAGAGCTGAAGTATTCTTGAAATTAGAAGAAGTTTCTAAAGCAATTGGTAGAGGAGGTCACAATATTAAATTAGCGGGTCAGCTAACAGGTTACGAATTAGATGTTATTCGTGAAGGAGATGTTGCAGGTGCAACGGCTGATGAAGACGATGTTGAATTAACAGAGTTCTCAGATGAAATCGAAGACTGGGTAATTGAAGAATTTGCTAAAATAGGTTTAGATACTGCAAAAAGTATCTTAAAACAAGAAGTAGAAGATTTAGTAAGAAGAACGGATTTAGAAGAGGAAACAATTCTTGACGTTATGAAAATACTAAAAGAAGAGTTTGATAACTAATTATCTGCTCTAACAACACAACGAAAAAGGTAATAATAAAAAGGTTATATGTCTGAAGAGAGAGTAATAAGAATAAACAAGGTTTTAAGGGAATTAAATATCTCGTTAGAAAGAGCTGTTGATTATCTAAAAGATAAGGGAATTGCTATTGATGCAAATCCAAATGCTAAAATTTCTGACAGCGAATTTAATATCCTGCAAAGCCAATTTGCGGGCGATAAGGGGAATAAGGAAGCTTCTAAAGAAGTAGGGGAAGAGAAAAGAAAAGAAAAAGAAGCATTGCGTGTTGAGCGCGAGAAAGAAATTGAGGACAAACGCAGACAAGACGAAGAGCGTCAGAAACAACAAGAAATCATCAAAGCGAGAGCTGTTGTTACCGGACCTGTTCAAGTTGGTAAAATTGATTTAAATCCAAAAAAACCTGCTGTTGCTCCAGAAGAACCAGTTAAGGCTGAAGAGCCTAAAACTGTTACTCCATCTCAAACAGAAAAACCTGTTCAAAAAGAAACTACACCATCAGAGCCTGTTGCTCCTGTAGTATCTGAAGAGAAAAAGGTGGAAAAACCAATTATTACAGAGAAAAAAGAAGTAAAAGCTGAGAATTCTAAAACAGCGCAGGAGCCAATTGTTTCAACTGACCCTGCAACTGCTGAAGAAACGATCACTACTCAATATCAAAAATTATCAGGAACTACTCTTACTGGGCAGACAATTGACTTATCTCAATTTAACAAGCCTAAGAAAAAGAAGGAAGAACCGAAAATTACTCCAAATAAACCTGGAGCTCCGGGAGCTGGAAACAATAATAACGCTAATAAAAATAAGCGTAAAAGAATCGCTCCTAAACCTGGTACACCGGGTGCGCCAAAACCTGCAACAGGAAATGCGCCGGGAACACCAAATCCTAATAAAATTACTCCAAATACAGGAGGTGGAGGCTTCAATGCTAACAGAAGTGCAAGACCAGGTTTTGTAAAAGGAAACCGTCCTGCAATTGTTGCAAAAGTTGAGCCTACTGAAGAAGAAGTAAAAAACCAAATTAGAGAAACTCTTGAAAAACTTCAAGGTAAAGGCGGTAAATCTAAAGCGGCTAAATACAGAAGAGATAAAAGAGAAACGCACCGTCAGAAATCTGATGATGAGCAAAGAGCTCTTGACGAAGGAAGTAAAACGATTAAAGTTACAGAATTTGTTACAGTAGGTGAAATTGCAATCATGATGGATGTGCCAATTACTAAAGTAATTGGAACTTGTATGTCTCTTGGAATCATGGTAACGATGAACCAGCGTTTAGATGCTGAAACATTAACTATTGTTGCTGATGAATTTGGTTACGAAGTTGAGTTTATTACTGTTGATATCGAAGAAGCAATTGAGGTTGTTGAAGATAAAGAAGAAGATTTAGTTACAAGAGCACCTATCGTTACTGTAATGGGTCACGTCGATCACGGTAAAACATCTTTACTGGATTATATTCGTAAAGAAAATGTTATCGCTGGTGAGTCTGGAGGTATTACACAGCACATTGGGGCTTACGGAGTAACTCTTGATAATGGTCAAAAAATCGCATTCTTAGATACGCCGGGTCACGAGGCGTTTACCGCAATGCGTGCACGTGGAGCTCAAGTTACCGATATTGCTATTATCGTAGTAGCGGCGGATGATGATATCATGCCACAAACAAAAGAAGCAATTTCTCACGCACAAGCTGCGGGAGTGCCAATTATATTTGCAATCAATAAAATTGATAAACCAAATGCTAATGTTGAGAAAATCAAAGAGCGTCTGGCTAGTATGAATTTACTTGTTGAAGATTGGGGTGGAAAAATTCAGTCACATGATATTTCTGCAAAAGTTGGAACAGGAGTAAAAGAATTATTAGAGAAAGTTTTATTAGAGGCAGAAATCCTAGATTTAAAATCTAATCCAAATAAAGCGGCTCAAGGAACAGTTGTTGAAGCTTTCTTGGATAAAGGAAAAGGATATGTATCAACAATTTTAGTTCAGCACGGAACTTTAAAAGTTGGAGATTATATGCTTGCAGGAAAACACCATGGTAAAGTTAAGGCGATGCATGATGAAAGAGGGCATATAGTTTTAGAAGCTGGTCCTTCGACTCCGGTATCTGTTTTAGGTTTAGATGGAGCTGCAACAGCAGGTGATAAGTTTAATGTATTTGAAGATGAAAAAGAAGCAAAACAAATTGCATCTAAACGTTCTCAATTAATGCGTGAACAATCTGTACGTACTCAGCGTCATATTACACTTGATGAAATTGGACGTCGTATAGCTCTTGGTCAGTTTAAAGAATTGAACGTAATCCTTAAAGGAGACGTTGATGGATCTGTTGAAGCATTATCAGATTCGTTCTCTAAACTTTCTACTGAAGAAATTCAAATTAATATCATACATAAAGGAGTTGGTGCAATTACAGAAACTGATGTTATGTTGGCTTCTGCATCTGATGCAATTATTATCGGATTTAACGTTCGTCCTGCTGGAAACGCAAGACAGCTTGCTGATAAAGAAGAAATCGATATCCGTTACTACTCTATTATCTACGCAGCAATCGATGACTTGAAAGATGCGATGGAAGGAATGTTAGCTCCTGAAATGAAAGAAGAAATTTTAGGAACTGCAGAGATTCGCGAGATTTTCAAAATTTCGAAAGTTGGTTCAATCGCTGGTTGTATGGTAACAGATGGTAAAATCTTAAGAACTTCTAAGATTAGAGTTATTAGAGATGGAGTTGTAGTTCATACAGGTGATCTTGTTGCTTTAAAACGATTCAAAGATGACGTTAAAGAAGTAAGCAAAGGTTATGATTGTGGTATCCAAATTAAAGGATTTAATGATATCGAAATAAGCGATGTTATTGAAGCTTACCATGAAGTAGCAATTAAAAAGAAATTGAAATAATATTCAAATCTATATGTAAAGTCCCAATGAAAATTGGGACTTTTTTTATGGGCTCAATTTATATTTGTCTACTTTGATATAGTTTATAAATATTTTAGCCAACTCAAATTTTAATATTATTTTTGGGAGAATCAATTTAATACTATATAATATGAAACCAATAATATATTCATTAGTTTTGTTTTTATGTTTTTCTACTTTGTCTTTTTGTCAGGAAGCTGTAGAAAAACCTGCTCCGCCAGCGGGTAATGCACTAATTGGAGATTTCTATGGTGCTGATGTTTCTGATGTTTCAATTGACAAAGCAATTTCTGTTGAAAAGCTTGAAAGCAAATTAAAGGATACAAAAAAAGAAGAAGGGATTGCTGTGAAAGGTGAGGTGACTAATGTTTGTGAAAAAAGGGGATGCTGGATAACTCTTAAGATGGAAGATGGATCATCTTTCTTTGTAAAAATGAAAGATTATGCGTTTTTTGTTCCAACAGCTCTAAAAGGTAAAAAAGTAGTTTTAGAAGGTAACGCAGAGCGCAAAGTTACATCTGTAGACGAGTTGAAGCATTATGCAAAAGATGCTAAAAAGTCAAAAGCTGAGATAGATGCTATTACTGCGCCAAAAGAAGAAATTAGATTTTTAGCAGATGGAATAAAAGTGGTGAACTAAATTTTGATTTATAGTTGAATCTGCAAAAGTTGAAGAGTTTAAAGACGTTTAGGTTTATAAAAAGAAAAAGCGAGATAATTATCTCGCTTTTTCTTTTTATTTAGTTTTTAATTATTTACCAGGCTTAAGTAAAAAGACGCTTTTGTACTTTTTTCTAATGTCAATTAAATTCCTTTCGGCTTCTATTCTTGATTTAAAATTTCCAACAATAACCTTGTAATTCGGAGTGTTAAAAATTATGGTGCCGTCAATATTTGTATATTCTCTTTTGAAGTCTGACAAAGTCTTTTTTGCATCTTCGCTTTTGCCGCTAAAAATTTGAATTCGATAAGAATCGTTTGTACTTATTGATGTGTTAAATTTACGTTTGTCGTTCAATAATTGCTCAAATTTTGGGTCTTGATTCAGTGTTAAATTTTGGCTTTGAGCATGAATATTATATGCTAATGTCAACATTGTGAATGTTAAGAAAACGTTTTTTGAAGAGGTTAAAATTCTCATAATGTGATGGTTTTTATGCAAAAATACTATTTAAAGTTTGTATGTAAAATTTTAATATTATTTAGAATTGATATAAATTGATATTTAAGACTATTTTAAGGTTTTGAGAATAGTTCATAAGTCGTATTTTTGTGCAAGTTTTAAAAGAAGGTATTAGTTTTTGTCTGATTTATTACAGAAAAAATCATACCAAAAATTAGTAGATAATTATTATACTATATGAAAAAGGTGGGTAACCATAATTCGATCTCCAGAAAATTATTACTTAGTTTATCGCTAACGTTAATTTTCTCCCTAACTTCATTTGCTCAAGATCCGGCTGCAGCTCCTGCGGCGACTGAAGCTGCTGCAGCTCCTGCTGCTGCATCTGGTGGTGGTGATCCGGTAAAAGGGAAAGAACTTTTTAATGCAAATTGCGCTGCATGTCACAAATTAGATGCTAAATCAACTGGTCCGGCTCTTAGAGGAGTTGCTGCTAAACATGAAATGGCTTGGATTTACAAGTGGGTTCATAATAGCTCTGAAGTAATTAAGTCAGGTGACCCTGTTGCTGTAAAGCTTTTTGAAGAGAATAACAAGTCTGTAATGACTTCTTTTCCTCAGTTATCTGAAGCTGATATTGATAATATTATCGCTTACACTTCTGAAGAAAAACCTGTTGCTGATCCTACTAAAACGGTGAGTGCAGGGCCTCCGGGAACTCAAGTTGAAGGCGGTGGAATTTCTAACAATATTATTTTAGGAGCTCTTGCTTTAGTAATGGCTATTTTAGTTGTTATGTTGTTCATGGTGAACAAAGTATTAACTAAAGTTGCAAGTAATAATGGAATTGTAGTTGGGCCTAAAGAAGCTAGAACTCCAATTTGGAAAGCATTTGCTAAAAACCAATTTTTAGTATTAGTTACTTCTATATTCTTGCTTTTAGCTAGTGGATATTTTGTATATGGTTACTTGATGCAGGTTGGTGTTGATCAGAATTATGAGCCAATTCAGCCAATTCACTATTCTCACAAAATTCACGCTGGAGATAACGAGATCAATTGTAAATATTGTCACTCTGCTGCACGTGTGAGTAAAACTGCAGGTATTCCTTCTTTAAATGTTTGTATGAACTGTCATAAAAATATTTCTGAAGTTGCAGAAACTACTGCTACTGCTGAATACAGCAAAGCATTTTACGATGCTCAGATTCAAAAATTATACGATGCTGTTGGATGGGATAAGACTAAACAAGCTTATACTGGAAAAACACAGCCTGTAAAATGGGTTCGTATTCACAATCTTCCTGATTTTGTTTACTTCAACCACTCACAACACGTTTCTGTTGCAGGAGTTGAATGTCAAACTTGTCACGGTCCAGTACAGGAATTTGAAATCATGAAGCAATACTCTAAATTAACAATGGGATGGTGTGTTGATTGCCATAGAAAAACTGATGTTAAGATGGAAGGAAATGCATATTATGATAAAATTCATGCTGAACTTTCTAAAAAATACGGTGTAGAGAAATTAACTGCAGCGCAAATGGGAGGTTTAGAATGCGGTAAATGCCACTATTAATCGAATTATTAAGATTTTAATATTTATATACAATGTCATCAAACAAAAAATACTGGAAAAGTGTTGAAGAACTAGAAAATAGTTCTATTGTTGAGGCGCTTAGAAATAACGAATTTGTTGAAGAGATTCCTACGGATGAATTCTTAGGAAATGCAGATGCTTTAGCTTCATCTGGAACTTCACGTCGTGACTTTTTAAAGTACGTAGGATTTAGTACTGCGGCAGTTACACTTGCTGCTTGTGAAGGTCCTGTGCACAAGTCTATCCCTTATGTATTACAACCAGAGCAAATCATTCCTGGTGTTGCAGATTATTATGCAACTACTGTTTTTGATGGTTTTGATTTTGCTAACCTTTTGGTAAAAACTCGTGAGGGTCGTCCAATTAAAATTGAAAACAATACTATTTCTGGAGCTAAGTTTTCAGCTAATGCAAGAGTTCATGCATCTATCTTAGGATTATATGATAGTATGCGTTTGAAAGCTCCTAAATTAGATGGAAAAGCTAGCAGCTGGTCAGCAGTTGATTTAAAAATTAAATCAAGTTTGGCAGATGCGAAAGCAAAAGGAGGTCAGGTAGTATTATTAACTAATACTTTAGCAAGTCCATCTACTGAGAAATTAATAGGTGAGTTTATTGCTAAAAACCCAAATGCAAAGCATGTTGTTTATGATGCCGTTTCTTCTTCTGATGCATTAGATGCATTCGAAACTGTATATGGAGAGAGAGCTTTGGTTGATTATGATTTTTCAAAAGCTTCATTAATTGTATCTGTTGGTGCTGATTTCTTAGGAGACTGGCAAGGTGGTGGATACGATGCTGGATATGCAAAAGGACGTATTCCTCAAAACGGAAAAATGTCCCGTCATTTTCAGTTTGAATCAAATATGACTTTATCTGGAGCTGCTGCTGATAAGCGTGTGCCAATGAGTACAGCTGATCAAAAACAAGCTTTGGTTCAAATTTATAATATTGTTGTTGGTGCTTCTGTTCCGGTTACTTTAGATGAAAAATTTAAAGCAGAAGTTGTAAAAGCTGCTCAGCAATTAAAAGCATCTGGTACAAAAGGAATTTTAGTATCAGGAATTGAAGATAAAAATGCACAATTATTAGTTTTAGCTATCAATCAGGCATTGGCTAGTGAAGCTTTTAATACTGCTGGAACTAGACAAATTAGAAAAGGTTCTAATGCTGTTGTAGCACAGTTAATTAAAGATTTGAATGCAGGAAGTGTTCATACTTTAATTATGAGTGGTGTTAACCCGGTTTACACTTTAGCTGATTCAGCTTCTTTCGTGTCTGGATTGAAAAAAGTAAAAACTTCAGTTACATTTTCTTTAAAAGAAGATGAAACTGCTGCAATATCTACAATTGCTGCTCCTGCACCTCATTATTTAGAATCTTGGGGAGATGTAGTAATTACAAAAGGAACTTATAGTTTAACTCAGCCTACAATTCGTCCAATCTTTGATACAAAACAATTTCAGGATGTTTTATTATCAGTGAATGGAACACCTGGGACTTTCTATGATTATGTAAAAGCTAATTCTGCAGCAATCATTACTGGTTCTTCTTGGAATAAAGTTTTACATGATGGTGTTTTTGTAATTGGCTCTACTGCTTTAGCTGGTGGTTCATTTGATTTCGCTGGTGCTGCAAGTGCACTTTCAAAATCAAAATCTGCTGGAGACTTTGAATTAGTATTATATACTAAAACAGGTATGGGTGATGGACAACATGCAAACAACCCTTGGTTACAAGAGTTCCCAGATCCAATTACCAGAGTTTCTTGGGATAACTACGTTACAGTTTCAAATGCAGACGCTAAGAAATTAGGATTGTCAAATGAAATTGTTGCAAACGGAGGTTTAAATGGTAGTTATGCTACTATTACTATAGCTGATGGTTCTAAATTAGAAAATGTTCCGGTAATTGTTCAGCCAGGACAAGCTGTTGGAACAGTTGGTTTAGCTGTAGGTTACGGTCGTAAAGCGGCTTTAAAAGAAGAAATGCAAGTAGGTTTAAATGCTTACGCTTTATATAAAAATTTCAATAGTGTTCAGTCTGTTTCTATTGCTAAGGCAAATGGAGAGCATGAGTTTGCTTGTGTTCAAGGTCAGAAAACATTAATGGGTAGAGGTGATATCATTAAAGAAACTACTCTAGACGTATTTAATAAAGAAAATGCTGAACATTGGAACCCACAGCCAATGGTATCTTTAGATCACCAGGAAGTAAAAGCTACTACTGTTGATTTATGGGAATCATTTGATCGTTCTACTGGACATCATTTTAACCTTTCAATTGACTTAAATGCTTGTACAGGATGTGGAGCATGTGTTATTGCTTGTCATGCTGAAAACAACGTACCAGTTGTTGGTAAAGCAGAGGTAAGAAGAAGCCGTGATATGCACTGGTTACGTATTGACAGATATTATTCTTCTGAAAGTACTTTTGAAGGTGATAACGAAAGAAAAGAAAAAATTGCTGGTTTATCTAGTTCATTATCTACATTTAATGAAATGGAAAAACCTGGAGATAACCCACAAGTGGCATTCCAGCCTGTAATGTGTCAACACTGTAATCATGCACCATGTGAAACAGTTTGTCCGGTTGCTGCAACTTCTCACGGTCGTCAAGGTCAAAACCACATGGCATACAACAGATGTGTTGGTACTCGTTACTGTGCTAATAACTGTCCATATAAAGTTCGTCGTTTCAACTGGTTCTTGTACAACAAAAACAGTGAATTCGATTATCACATGAATGATGATTTAGGTCGTATGGTATTAAACCCAGACGTAAACGTTCGTTCTCGTGGAGTTATGGAAAAATGTTCATTCTGTATCCAAAGCACTCAGGCTGTTATCCTTGAAGCTAAACGTCAAGGTAGAGTAGTAGCTAAAGACGAGTTCAACAATGCTTGTGCATGTTCTGCAGCTTGTTCTTCTGGTGCGATGGTATTTGGAGATGTAAATGATAAAGAAAGCGAAGTTGCTAAATTAGCAGAAAGCGAAAGAATGTATCATTTATTAGAGCATGTTGGTACAAAACCAAATGTTTTCTACCACGTAAAAGTTAGAAACACTTAGTAAAATTATTAATTAAGAAACAATATAAAGGATTATGTCGTCTCACTACGAAGCACCCATTAGAAAACCTTTAGTTATAGGTGATAAATCATATCATGATGTAACTGTAGATGTGGCAGCGCCTGTTGAAGGACCTGCAAATAAACAATGGTGGATTGTATTTTCAATCGCATTAACAGCCTTCCTTTGGGGGTTAGGCTGTATAATTTACACCGTATCTACCGGAATTGGAACATGGGGATTAAATAAAACAGTTGGTTGGGCTTGGGATATTACTAACTTCGTTTGGTGGGTTGGTATTGGTCACGCTGGAACTTTGATTTCAGCGGTATTATTACTTTTCCGTCAACGTTGGAGAATGGCTATTAACCGTTCTGCAGAAGCAATGACTATCTTCTCAGTAGTTCAAGCAGGTTTATTTCCAATTATTCACATGGGACGTCCATGGTTAGCATACTGGGTTTTACCTATTCCAAATCAATTTGGATCTTTATGGGTAAACTTTAATTCACCATTGCTTTGGGACGTATTCGCAATCTCAACGTATCTTTCAGTATCATTAGTTTTCTGGTGGACTGGTTTATTACCTGACTTTGCAATGCTTCGTGATAGAGCTATAACTCCATTTAATAAAAGAGTTTATTCTATCCTAAGTTTTGGATGGAGTGGAAGAGCTAAAGACTGGCAGCGTTTTGAAGAAGTATCTTTAGTATTAGCTGGTTTAGCTACCCCTCTTGTACTTTCTGTACACACGATTGTATCTATGGACTTTGCTACTTCTGTAATTCCGGGATGGCATACAACAATTTTCCCTCCATACTTCGTTGCTGGAGCGGTATTCTCAGGATTTGCAATGGTAAATACATTGTTGATCGTTATGAGAAAAGTTTCTAACCTTGAAGCATACATTACATTACAACATATCGAGTTAATGAACATCATTATCATGATTACAGGTTCGATTGTAGGTGTTGCTTACATCACTGAGTTATTCGTAGCTTGGTATTCAGGTGTAGAATATGAGCAATATGCATTCTTAAACAGAGCTACCGGACCTTACTGGTGGGCATATTGGTCGATGATGACTTGTAACGTTTTCTCTCCACAATTTATGTGGTTCAAAAAATTAAGAACAAGTATCATGTTTTCATTTATTATTTCGATCGTTGTAAACATCGGAATGTGGTTTGAAAGATTCGTAATTATTGTTACTTCTTTACATAGAGATTACCTTCCATCTTCTTGGACAATGTTCTCACCAACATTTGTTGATATTGGAATTTTCATTGGAACAATTGGTTTCTTCTTTGTATTGTTTTTATTATACTCTAGAACATTCCCTGTAATTGCTCAGGCAGAGGTAAAAACAATTTTGAAAGGAACAGGAGATAATTACATTAGAGAAAGAGCAAATAAAGATTCACATCATGAGTAATAAAGTAATATACGCCATTTATAATGACGATGATATTTTGATGGATGCAGTAAAGAAAACCAGAGCTGCTCATCATCATATTGAAGAGGTTTTTACTCCATTCCCAGTTCACGGATTGGATAAAGCCATGGGTTTAGCACCAACAAGATTAGCAATTTGTGCTTTCCTATATGGATGTGTTGGTATTTCTGTTGCAACAACAATGATGAGTTATATTATGATTCATGACTGGCCGCAGGATATTGGTGGAAAACCAAGTTTTAGTTTCATTCAGAATATGCCTTCTTTTGTGCCAATTATGTTTGAGATGACTGTATTTTTTGCTGCGCACTTAATGGTAATTACTTTTTATATGAGAAGTAGATTGTGGCCATTTAAGCAAGCTGAGAATCCTGATGTAAGAACAACAGATGACCATTTCTTAATGGAAGTTGCTGTAAACGATAACGAAGCAGAACTTGTTTCTTTTTTCGAAGGTACAGGAGCTGTTGAAGTTAAAGTAATTGAAAAGAATTAATTGTAGCTATGAAAAGGATATATAAAATAACACTTTTAGTTGGTATAACTATTTTAGTTTCATCTTGCCACAATAATTCGGCACCAAACTATCAGTATTTCCCAAATATGTATGAATCTGTGGCATATGAGCCATATACAGAGGCAAAAATATTTAAAGGAGACAAAGAAGGACAACTTCCTGTAGAAGGAACTATTAATAGAGGTTTCGAACCTTATGAATATGAAAATTCGACTGCAGGTTATGAATTGGCAAAAGCTAATTTAAAATCTCCTTTGACTGAAGAAGAAAGAAATTCTGGAAAAGGTAAAGAACTTTTCGAAATTTATTGTATCAGCTGCCATGGTGCTGCTGGTAACGGTAAAGGTAAATTGGTTGAAAGAGAAAAATTTCTTGGAGTACCTAGCTATAAAGACAGAGATATTACTGAAGGAAGTATATTTCACGTTGAAACTTATGGTTTAAATGCAATGGGTTCACACGCAAATCAATTAAGTGCCCACGAACGTTGGTTAGTTGCTGACTATGTTCTAAAACTAAAAAGCCAATTATAATTGTTGAACAAACTGATCGTAATAGATATGTATACATTTTCAAGTAAATTAAAAACTTTTTCTATCATCTTAATGGTTCTTGGACTATTAGGAATTGGGTATGGTTTTTTAAGTGCGCCTAAAGATATTCAAGAAGTTGAAAAAATACTAGCTGCTGAGGCTCATGGAGAACATGGTGCTGCACATGCGGAATCTGCAGAGGTTTCTCATAAAGAAGCAGGACATCATGAAGCTGCCGCTGAAGCTTCACACGAAGAACACAAAGGTGGAGAGCACGCAAAAGTTGGCGCTGCTGATGAACACACAGAACATTTAAATCACGTATTGCACCAATTGCAAAACAAGCCTTGGTCTGCATTATATGTAGCTTGTATTTTCTTTTTACTGCTTTCTATGGGGGTTTTAGCTTTTTACGCTATTCAACAAGTTGCTCAGGCAGGTTGGTCTCCGGTTTTATTTAGAGTAATGCAAGGTATTACAGCTTATTTGCCTGCTGGTTCTATCATCTTTTTTATAATCTTAGTTTTATGCGGATTACATTTCAATCATATTTTTGTATGGTTAGGTGAGCATGTTACAGATCCTACTCATGCTGATTATGATGAAATAATTGCGGGTAAATCTGGATATTTAAACTTTCCATTTTGGATTGTTAGAGCTTTTATCTTTTTACTAGGATGGAATTTATACCGTCATTTTTCTAGAAAAAACTGTTTAGCTCAAGACGAAGCTAATGATGATCTTTACTACAAAAAGAACTTTAAGTTATCTGCAGGATTCTTAGTTTTCTTTATTGTTTCTGAGTCAATTATGTCTTGGGACTGGATTATGTCATTTGATCCTCACTGGTTCAGTACTTTGTTTGGATGGTATGTTTTTGCTTCTTTCTTTGTAAGTGGAATTACTTCAATAGCTTTAGTTACAATATATTTAAAATCTAAAGGATATTTAGAATACGTAAATACAAGTCACATTCACGATTTAGCTAAATTTATGTTTGGTATTAGTGTTTTCTGGACTTACTTATGGTTTTCTCAATTCATGTTGATCTGGTATGCTAACATTCCAGAGGAGGTAACTTATTTTGTAACAAGAATTCAATTGTATAACCTGCCTTTCTTTGGTGCAGTTGTTATGAATTTTGTTTTCCCATTATTAATATTAATCAATACTGACTTTAAACGTCTTAGCTGGGTTATTGTTATGGCGGGTGTTGTAATATTATTAGGTCATTATGTTGATTTCTTTAATATGATTATGCCTGGTACAGTTGGAGACAAATGGTTTATTGGAGTTCCTGAAATTGCGTCTATTCTTTTCTTCTTAGGTCTATTTATATTTGTTGTATTTACTGCATTAACTAAGTCACCTTTGCTTGCAAAAAGAAATCCTTTCATCGAAGAAAGTAAACATTTTCATTATTAATATTTAAAGAAGTAAACAGATGACAAGTTTGTTGGTAATTATAGTTTTAGTTTTATTAGCAGTTGCACTATGGCAATTGACCAAGATATTTGATCTTACTCAAGTAGGATCTTCTTCGGACGATTCTCAAGTTGCATCAGATAATGATAATAACATTCAGGGATATATTATGTTTGGCTTTTTGGCATTCATTTATATATTTACTATTTATGGTTTACTAAAATGGGGTAATTTGGCACTTCATACTCCTGCTTCTGAGCATGGAATTTTAGTAGATAGTTTAATGAATATTACTTGGGTTTTAATCTTTACAGTACAGGTTATTACACAAGGTTTACTATATTGGTTTTCTTTTAAAAATAGAGGGCATAAAGATAGAAAAGCATTATTTTTTGCAGATAGTAATAAATTAGAAGCAATCTGGAGTATTATTCCATCTGTAGTTTTAGCATGTTTAATTCTTTACGGATTGTATGCTTGGAATAACATTATGTTTGTTGATAAAGATGAAGATGTAGTTGAAATTGAATTATACGCTCAGCAATTTAAATGGACTGCGAGATATGCAGGAAATGATAATGTTTTAGGAAAAGCTAACGTACGTTTAATTGAAGGAATCAACACATTAGGAGTTGATATGTCAGATCCTAATTCTCAAGATGATATTGTAGTTACTGAATTACATATTCCTAAAGGTAAAAAAGTACATTTCAAAATGCGTTCTCAAGACGTTTTACACTCAGCTTACATGCCTCACTTTAGAGCGCAGATGAACTGTGTACCTGGAATGGTTACTGAATTTGCTTTTGTTCCTACTTACACTACTGCAGAGTACAGAGAATTGCCATTTATGATTGAAAAAGTGGCAAATATCAATAAACTTAGAGCTGAAAAAAGTGTTGAGTTGGTTGCAAAAGGAGGAACAGCTTTAGATCCTTATACATTTGATTATTTATTATTATGTAATAAAATCTGTGGAGCTTCACACTATAACATGCAAATGAAAGTTGTTGTTGATACTCCTGAAGATTATAAAAAATGGTTAAGTGAAAAAACAACTTTAGCTCAGGATATTAAAGCGGCAGCTGCTGCTGAAAAACCAGCTGAGGGAGTTGAAGGAACTGCTGTAGATACTGCTGCTAAAGTAAAAGATACTGTAAAAGCAGTTATCGATACTGTTAAAGCTGCGGTAGCTAAAGTAGCTATGAAATAATATTATTAAGAAAATTTAAAGTACACATATATGTCAGCAGAAGCGCACGGTCACGATCACGGACACGATCACGAGCACGAACATCATCATAAAGACACGTTCATTACTAAATATATTTTTAGTATTGATCACAAAATGATTGCTAAACAATACTTGATTACTGGTATTGTTATGGGAGTAATTGGTATTGCAATGTCCTTGCTTTTCAGAATGCAATTAGCGTGGCCAGAAGAGTCTTTTAAAATATTCAATGTTTTATTAGGAGATAAATTTGCACCTGACGGTGTTATGGCAAATGATATTTATCTGGCTTTAGTTACAATTCACGGTACCATCATGGTATTCTTTGTACTTACGGCTGGTTTGAGTGGAACTTTTAGTAACTTACTTATTCCACTTCAAATTGGAGCGCGAGATATGGCTTCTGGATTTATGAATATGATTTCATACTGGTTGTTTTTTATATCTGCTGTAGTAATGTTAAGTTCTTTATTTGTTGAAGCTGGACCAGCTTCTGCAGGTTGGACAATTTATCCTCCATTAAGTGCTTTACCACAAGCAATTCCAGGATCTGGAGCAGGTATGACTTTATGGTTAGTTTCAATGGCTATCTTTATTGCATCTTCATTAATGGGATCATTAAACTACATTGTAACTGTTATCAACTTGAGAACTAAAGGAATGTCTATGACTAGACTTCCACTTACAATCTGGACATTTTTCGTAACAGCTATTATTGGTGTTATTTCATTCCCAGTATTATTATCTGCTGCTTTATTATTGATTTTTGATAGAAGTTTTGGTACTTCATTCTTCTTATCTGATATCTATATAGCAGGAGAGGTTTTACACTACCAAGGAGGTTCTCCAGTATTGTTTGAGCACTTATTCTGGTTCTTAGGTCACCCTGAGGTTTATATCGTAATCTTACCAGCGATGGGTCTTGTTTCTGAAATTATGGCTACGAACTCTCGTAAACCAATCTTCGGATACAGAGCGATGATTATGTCAGTTCTTGCAATTGCATTCTTATCAACTATTGTTTGGGGTCACCACATGTTTATCTCTGGTATGAATCCTTTCTTAGGATCTGTATTTACTTTTACAACCTTATTGATTGCAATTCCATCTGCTGTAAAAGCGTTCAACTGGATTACAACTTTATGGAAAGGTAACTTACAATTTAACCCTGCAATGTTATTCTCTATCGGAATGGTTTCTACTTTCATCACTGGAGGTTTAACTGGAATCATTTTAGGAGATAGTACTTTAGATATTAACGTTCACGATACTTACTTCGTAATTGCTCACTTTCACTTAGTAATGGGTATCTCTGCACTTTACGGAATGTTTGCTGGTATTTACCACTGGTTCCCTAAAATGTACGGAAGAATGTTAAATAAAAACTTAGGTTATATTCACTTTTGGGTAACAGCAGTTTGTGCTTATGGAGTTTTCTTCCCAATGCACTTTATTGGATTAGCAGGTTTACCAAGACGTTACTATACAAATACTAATTTCCCATTATTTGATGATTTACAAAATGTTAATGTTTTAATTACAACATTTGCTCTTGTAGGTGGAGCGTTCCAGTTAGTATTCTTATACAACTTCTTTAGCAGTATTTTCTACGGTAAGAAAGCAGTTCAAAACCCATGGAAATCTACAACTTTAGAGTGGACAACTCCAGTTGAACATATTCACGGAAACTGGCCAGGAGAAATTCCTCATGTATACCGTTGGCCGTATGACTATAGTAACCCAAATCACGATGTAGATTTTGTTCCTCAAAATGTACCGATGAAAGAAGGTGAAGAAGTTTTACACCACTAAAAATAATCAAAGGCTGTCAGAAATGATAGCCTTTTTTGTATAGTTAAAGTTTTAATCGTTCAGATTTACTGTTTTACAAACTGATTAGTTTCTATATCTTTGTAGAATGAATGAAAACCTAGATCCTACTACAAAAGGATATAACCCAGAAGAATTAGATCTTGAAAAAAGATTGCGTCCACTGTCATTTGATGATTTTGCCGGTCAGGACCAGGTTTTAGAGAACTTAAAAGTTTTTGTCGCAGCTGCAAATCAGCGCGGTGAGGCACTTGATCATGCTTTGTTTCACGGACCTCCAGGACTTGGTAAAACAACTTTGGCTAATATTCTAGCAAATGAGCTGGAAGTGGGAATCAAAATTACTTCGGGGCCTGTTCTGGATAAACCAGGAGATTTAGCCGGTTTATTGACTAATCTTGATGAAAGAGATGTTTTATTTATAGACGAGATTCATCGTTTGAGTCCTATTGTGGAAGAATACTTATATTCTGCAATGGAAGATTTCAAAATTGATATCATGATTGAATCTGGTCCAAATGCAAGAACGGTTCAAATCAATTTAAATCCTTTCACCTTAATTGGTGCAACTACCCGTTCCGGATTATTGACAGCTCCTATGAGAGCTCGTTTTGGGATTTCATCACGTTTGCAATATTATTCTACAGAACTTTTAACCACTATTGTGGAGAGAAGTGCCGGTATATTAAAAATGCCAATTGATCTTGAAGCAGCTATTGAAATAGCTGGCCGCAGCCGTGGAACACCTCGTATTGCAAATGCTTTATTACGAAGAGTTCGTGATTTTGCACAGATAAAAGGTAATGGGACTATTGATCTTGAAATTGCCAGATATGCACTAAAAGCATTGAATGTAGATGCTCACGGACTTGACGAAATGGATAACAAGATATTACTAACCATTATCAATAAATTTAAAGGAGGGCCTGTTGGACTTTCGACTTTGGCTACCGCAGTATCTGAAAGCAGTGAAACTATTGAGGAAGTTTACGAACCTTTTTTAATTCAGGAAGGATTCATTATGCGTACTCCGCGAGGTCGTGAAGTTACAGAGAAAGCGTATAAACATTTAGGAAAGGTAAATACAAATATTCAAGGCGGATTATTTTAAAGACATATCATGAAACATCTCGTTTTATTTTTATTATTTACATATTGTAGTTCTTTTGGTCAGACTAAATATTTTCCGCGTCTTGTTTATGGAAAATCGTCGCAGCAAGTTTTAGATCTATACATCCCGAATGAAGATCTAAAAGATGTACCTGTTGTTATACTTCTTCATGGAGGAGCCTGGTCAATGGGCGGACTTGAGTATACGAGTAAACATGCTCAGGATATTTGTAATAAAGGATTTGTTGTTGCGAATGTCGATTATCGTTATGTAAGTGACAATATTTCGGGTAAAGATTTACTAGCAGATATCGATGCAGCTGTTGCTTACGTTTCAGAAGCCTCTAATAAATATGGCTATAGAAAGAAAGGTTATCATATTGTTGGAATTAGTGCTGGTGCTCATTTAGCACTATTATATGGTTATACTAAAAAGAACATGAAATCTATAGCAGCACTTTGTGCACCATCAAGATTAGATTCTTCTGAAGCCGTCGATTTTATGAGAAAGAATGGTCATCTGGATATTATCGAAAAACTGGCAGGAACTAAAATTGAAACCAGAGCTAATCCTGCATTAATTAAGATAAGTCCTTTTAATAATATTTCGAATATACCAACATTGCTGATCCATGGTGATGCAGATAATTTGGTTAATGTCAGCCAATCTCAAAATCTTTACGATGAATTAAAAAGGAAAGGTGTAGAGACGAAATTGATAATTAGAGAAGGTAAAGGTCATGATGTTGGAATGAATACACCTGAAACTGAAATTCAGAATATTAATGATATTACAGAATGGATTATACAGCACAATAAATAAATTTGATTATCAAGAAATATAAAGATCAATATTCAAGGTGAATTATTTTAATTCTATTCAAAATGTCTGAAAATATAAAATATATTTACCCTAATAAATTATCGATACTCAGATTTTTTAAAGATGCTGAAGGTGTTCGTAGAAATCCGATCCCTTTCCATAAAAGATATTTTGAGAGATTCGGTGATTCTTTTTCTATTAGAATTGGTTTATCAAAGTATATAATCTTGTCAAGAGATAATGAAATTGCACAGCATATTTTAGTTAAAAACCAGAAGAACTATCATAAGTCTAAATTTCAATCTGTATATCTTTCTAAGTATTTAGGAAAAGGGCTTTTAACCAGCGACGGCGATTTTTGGCTGAAACAAAGACGCCTTATTCAACCGGCTTTTCATAAACAAAAGATGAATCAGCTGGTAGATAATATGAACAAAACTATTAGTGCAGAATTAGATAATTTAGTAGAAGATAAAGCGATTGATCTTTTTCCTGTAATGAGTAATTTGGCATTTAATGTCGTTGCTAAATCTTTATTTCAACTTTCAACTGCCGAAAATAAATTTCACCGAATCAAATTTATAATTGAAGAAGTTCAAAATTTTCTAATAAAAGAAATTAGACTTCCGCATAAAGCGTGGTGGTTTTCATTAAGTGGTCAGGTAAAGAAACATCTCATGCTGGCTGAAGAGAATAATAAAATTATTCAGGAAATAATTGAAGAAAGAAAAGCTTCAAAAGAAGAAATAAATGATTTATTAAACATGCTTTTGGAAACCAGATATGAAGATACTGGTGAAAGTATGTCTATTGAGCAATTGGTTGATGAAATTAAGGTTTTGTTTATTGCAGGACATGAAACAACTGCAAATGCTTTAACATTTACGCTTCATCTTTTAGGCAGAAATCCAGAAGTACAGCAAAAAATATTTGATGAGATCATTGAGATTGAGTCGCAAACTGAAAACGTTATTGAACAGCTTCAAAAAATGACATATACCAATGCCGTTTTGAACGAATCTATGCGATTATATCCGCCAGCCTGGATTACAGACAGGCAAAATATTGAGGATGATTCTCTGGCTCAATTCAAAATTAAAAAGGGTACATTAATTGGAGTTTCTTTTTACGAATTGCATCGAAATCCTAAATATTGGAATAATCCGGATGAATTTATTCCCGAAAGATTTCTTGGGGAACAAAAAAAGGAATCCACGCAATATTTTTATCCATTTGGTGCCGGACCAAGAATGTGTATTGGAACCGGATTTGCCATTTACGAAATGTGCTTAACGATATCTCAAATTGTTAAAAAATATGTCATTCAATCTAATAATGATGTAATTCAATTTAACCCGCTAATTACTTTAAAACCTGTTAACGTCGAAGTTTCATTTTCTAAAAGATGAGTATCAATTCAAAAGAAACATATTCAAAATTTATAAAAGAGGAGGCCAAAAGGTTAGGGTTTATTTCTTGTGGTATATCTAAAGCAGGCTTTTTGGAACAAGAAGCCCCTCGGCTTGAGAAATGGTTAAATAACAATCATAATGGCCAAATGGCTTATATGGAGAACCATTTTGATAAACGCCTGAATCCAACTTTATTGGTTGATGATGGTAAAAGTGTGGTTTCTCTATTGTTGAATTATTTCCCATCGGAATCTCAAAATGATAATAGTTTTAAGATTTCAAAATATGCCTATGGTCAGGATTATCACTTCGTTATAAAAGAAAAATTAAAAGAACTTCTTCATTCAATTCAAGAGAATATAGGCGAAGTTTCGGGTCGTGCTTTTGTTGATTCTGCTCCGGTTTTAGATAAAGCCTGGGCGGCAAAAAGCGGCTTAGGCTGGATTGGAAAAAACAGTAATTTAATAACTCAAAAGGTAGGTTCTTTTTACTTCATAGCAGAACTTATCCTTGATCTTGATTTAGAATATGACCATGCCGTTACAGACCATTGTGGTTCTTGTACTGCGTGTATAGATGCTTGTCCTACGCAGGCAATTCTTGCACCCTATATTGTAGATGGAAGCAAGTGCATTTCTTATTATACTATTGAACTAAAAGAAAATATCCCAAATGATATGCAGGGAAAATTTGATGATTGGATGTTTGGCTGTGATACCTGCCAGGATGTTTGTCCATGGAATCGATTTTCAAAGCCGCATTCTGAACCTCTTTTTAATCCAAATCCGGATTTAATTTCTTTCTCTAAAAAAGATTGGGCAGAAATAACTGAAGAAACTTTCCAAAAAGTTTTTAAAAATTCACCTATTAAGAGAACAAAATTTGATGGACTTAAGCGAAATATTAAATTTCTTGAGTAAAGTCTAAATAGGAATATTTCAATACAATTTTCTCCGTTTTTTTATTTTACAGAATTAATTGTAACTAGTTGATAATTAGATTTTTGATCTTTTTGTAATCGATTTAATTTTTTTGCCTTTGTAGGATAATGTTGCGTATTTTTCGTTTAAATTACAAAATATTAATTTTTCATTAAAAAATTAAGAAATTTCTGTTGTTTCATTGTTAAATTACTATGTTTATTGACTTGTTAAAGTTAATTTATCTCGATGAAATGTGTATTTCAACGTTTTTCTGGGTAGTTTGTCGAGTAATGTAGCTAGTATTGAGGTGTTTATATACTTTCGCAGCACCAAATCTACTAATTTAATCCAAAGACGACTATGTGTCTTGAACCTGAAACAATTATGGTCCAAACGCTTTCCAATTATTTTTATGATTTTGAAAAATCTTTTTTCAAAAATCAAAAAACCAATCCTTTCAATTTATCGTATCTGCTAAATAATCTGAAAATCAATTTTTGGTATTCAGTTTCTATACTATCTATTACACAAATTAATACTGAGTTTGTCTATGCGTAACTTTACTTTTAACTGGTTTAAGTTTTCCAAACCAAATTTTCTTGTTTTATTCTTTTTACTACTTAGCTATAGTGTTTCTGCTCAATTTTACACGAAACATTATATCGCGCCGGCACCTTGGCAATATTTTAGTAAAGCAAATGAAATTGTTATTGCAACAAATTCTACTACTACTGTAAATATTACGCTAAGTAAGAGTGATGGTACTTTAGAAACAACTTTAACCGCGGTAAAAGGAGCTCCAGCGGTCTACAGATTTAAGCTTTATTCGAAAGATCTTCCAATGAATCCTCTAAATACGGTAATTTCAGGGGCGGGATTGATCATAACAAGTGATGGACCAACGTCTGTAAACATGCGAAATGTTGCTTCTGATGACTATGTTAATGGGGAAAACGTTGATGCAAACCTAAAGGGAAATGCGGCATTGACCAGTTTTGGTGATGCTGGTGTAGGGGTACGTTTTAGAGTAGGATATTATAGAGATGGTACATTAGGAAATTTTAGCGGTTTAGGAGATCAACGTCCAATTTATAGTATTATGGCAACTGCTAATAATACAACTGTAAAAATTAATAATGCTGTTGCAGCTACATTAAATGCAGGGCAAAGTTATTTGTTTAAAGCAGCTATAGGAACATTGGTTGAGTCTTCAAGTCCTGCTGTGATGAATACTTCAGCGGCGATAGATATGCCGGGTGGCTGTGGAGATGGGGCTTTTAATCAGGTTCCGCCTGAATCAGTTTTAGGAACGGAGTACTTTATTGAAAGAGGAAAAGGAAATGATACTGCAGAACAAACTACTGTAGTTGCTACAAAAGACAATACAGCTTTAACAATAGATACCTATTCAACAACAGGAGCATTAGTTGGTACAACTAACGTTACTTTGGCAACAGCGGGGAGTTTTTATACTTTTCAGAATGGTGTGTCGAATACAAGTTTTTCGGCATCGCGTGTTTTTGCAGATAAGAAAATTGTTGTGTATTCAGGTACAGCACAATCTTGTGAAGTTGATATTTCGACAATTGCCCCAGTATCAGAATGCGGGGGATCTAATTTTATAGAAACAGCAAAGTTTAGAAATTATGGTACTGGTTCATTACCTTATTTTGGATATATACTGTTAAGAAGTGCTACAGATGTAGTAACTGTAAATGGAACTAATATTGAGACTATAAGTGGTATTACAGCCCGTCATCAATTAGGAACTACAGGCTGGTATTTGATTAATTTTGAAGATACTCAAATAGGAAGTCCAAATGTTCTTTCTATTTCAAGTGCGGCCAAATTAACGGTTTCAATTGTACAGCAAGGAGGAGGATTCTCTATGGCAGGGTTTTTCTCTAATTTTGCGGTTCAGCCAGAAGATCCAACCATGACTTATATTTCTGGTGGAGGATGTACTAATAATAAAGCAGAATTGACAACGCCAGCTGGTTTTGCACCTTACCAATGGTATTATAATGGTACGGCAATAGCAGGTGCTAATTCTTCAACTTATACAGCAACAAAAACAGGAGCATATTCTGTAGCTTCAACTTTAACTTGTGGAGCTCAAACACAGTCAAAACCTGTTAGTGTTACTTTATGTACTGATTTAGGAATTACAAAAACAGTTGATAATGCAACACCATGTTTAGGATCTACTGTTGAATTTACTGTTAAAGTAAGCAATTTAGGAGGAAATAATGTTTCAGGGGTTTCGGTAAATGATTTGCTTCCTTCAGGCTATACTTATGTAAGTTCAACGCCATCAGTAGGTGTTTATGATTCGGCAAGCGGTAGTTGGAGTATTGGTGATGTAGACGCTCAAACATCTGTGACCTTAAAAATTACTGCAACAATAAATACAACAGGTAATTATACAAATACTGCTTCATTACCAGCATCAATAGATACTAATACAGCAAACAATTCAGCTAGTGCTGCAGTAACTCCAAAGACATCTAATCTTATTATTACCAATCCTGCTGCAATTTGCGCACCTGCTACGGTTGATTTAACAGCTCCGGCAGTTACAGCAGGAAGTACTCCAAATATGACACTTTCATATTGGACAGATTCAGCTGCATCTACTGCTTACACAACACCAAGTGCTGTTACTGCTTCAGGAACTTACTACATAAAAGCAGTTTCTGCTGATGGATGTCAGTTTATAAAGCCGGTAGTGGTAACAATTAACGCGAAAGCAAATACAGCTACAATTACAGCAAGTAGTTCTACTACATGTGCAACAGGAAGTATTGTATTAACATCATCTGGTGGTTCAGGTACTTATTTATGGTCAACGGGAGAAACAACGAAAAGCATTACAGTTACTACAAATGGAAGTTATACTGTTAGAAGAATAAATGCAGCAGGCTGTCCTGGTGACATTTCTGCGGCAACAGTAGTAACTTTTGTACCTGCAGCACCAACAGCTTCTTCGCAGACATTTTGCTCTTCTGAGAATAAAAAGGTTAGTGATTTAGTGGCTACAGGTACCAATTTGAAATGGTATAGTGCGAGCACTGGCGGAACAGCTCTTCCGACAACTCAGACATTAGCAACAGGAGATTATTTTGCAAGCCAAACTGTGAGTGGATGCGAAAGTTCAAGAACTCAGGTAGCTGTAACTATTAATACGATCTCTTCGGCTCCGGTTGCTTCCCCTCAGACTTTTTGCGCTTCTGATAATAGAAAGGTAAGTAATTTAGTAGCCACTGGAACCAATTTAAAATGGTATAGTGCAAGTAGCGGAGGTACACTTTATAATGGAACAGAAACATTAACAACAGGAAATTACTATGTAAGCCAAACTGTTAATAGTTGTGGAGAAAGTGCAAGAACGTTAGTAGCGGTAACGATAGATACTCCACCATCTGCACCAACAGCATCTTCACAAACATTTTGTGCAACTGATGCTAAAAAAGTTAGTGATTTAGTGGCAACAGGAACAAATTTAAAATGGTATAGCGCAAATAGCGGAGGTACACTTTATAATGGAACTGAAACATTAACAACAGGAAATTACTATGTAAGTCAGACTACTAATAGTTGTGGAGAGAGTGCAAGAAGGTTAGTGGCAGTTACAGTAAATAATACAGCTGCACCTACAGCATCTTCACAAACATTTTGTGCAATTGATGCTAAAAAAGTAAGCGATCTGGCAGCGACTGGAACTAGCTTAAAATGGTACAGTGCTTCAACAGGTGGAACTTTATACACAGGTACAGAAACATTAACATCAGGAAATTATTATGTAAGCCAGACTCTAAACAGTTGTGAGAGTACAAGAACTTTAGTGGCAGTTACAGTAAATAATACAGCTGCACCAACAGCCTCTTCGCAAACTTTCTGCGTAGCTGATGCTAAAAAAGTAAGCGATTTAGTTGCAACAGGAACGAATTTAAAATGGTACAGTGCTTCAACAGGTGGAACATTATATACAGGAACAGAAACATTAACATCAGCAAATTATTATGTAAGCCAGACTTTAACTGGATGTGAAAGTGCTAGAACGCTAGTGTCAGTAACAGTAAATCCAACACCATCGGCACCAACTATTACAGCAGGTGGTCCAACAACTTTTTGTTCTGGTGGAAGTGTTACTTTAACTTCTAGCGGAGGAAACAGTTATTTATGGTCAACAGGAGCAACAACACAGTCTATTACTGTATCTGCTTCGGGAACTTATAGTGTAAGAATTGCGAATGCTTCAGGATGTCAAAGTCCAGCTTCAACTGCTACGACAGTAACAGTAAATGCTATACCAGCAGTTCCGACATTAAGCGCTGTAACACAGCCGACATGTTCAACAGCAACAGGAAGTTTTACCATATCAAACTACAGTGCTTCTAACACTTATACAATCAGCCCATCAACGGGAGTTACCCAGTCAGGAAACACGATTACTGCTCCGGCAGGAAGCTATACAGTAACGGCTACGGCTAACGGATGTACTTCAGCTGCTTCATCAGCTGCGGTTATCAACGCACAGCCTGCAACTCCTGCAGTTCCGACATTAAGCGCTGTAACACAGCCTACATGTTCAACAGCTACAGGAAGTTTTACAATATCAAACTACAGTGCTTCTAACACTTATGCAGTAAGTCCTTCAACAGGTGTTACCCGTTCAGGAAACACGATCACTGCTCCGGCAGGAAGTTATACGATAACAGCAACGGCTAACGGATGTACTTCGGCTGCTTCATCAGCTGCGGTTATCAACGCACAGCCTGCTACACCTGCAGTTCCGACATTAAGCGCTGTTACCCAGCCTACATGTTCATCAGCTACAGGAAGTTTTACAATATCAAACTACAGTGCTTCTAACACTTATGCGGTAAGTCCTTCAACAGGCGTTACCCAGTCAGGAAACACGATCACTGCTCCGGCAGGAAGCTATACAGTTACAGCTTCAGCAAACGGATGTACTTCGGCTGCTTCATCAGCTGCGGTTATCAACGCTCAGCCGGCAACTCCTGCAGTTCCGACATTAAGCGCTGTAACCCAGCCTACATGTTCGACAGCTACAGGAAGTTTTACCATATCAAACTACAGTGCTTCTAATACTTATGCGGTAAGCCCTTCAACAGGTGTTACCCAGTCAGGAAACACGATCACTGCTCCGGCAGGAAGCTATACAGTTACAGCTTCAGCAAACGGATGTACTTCGGCTGCTTCATCAGCTGCGGTTATCAACGCTCAGCCGGCAACTCCTGCAGTTCCGACATTAAGCGCTGTAACCCAGCCTACATGTTCGACAGCTACAGGAAGTTTTACCATATCAAACTACAGTGCTTCTAATACTTATGCGGTAAGCCCTTCAACAGGTGTTACCCAGTCAGGAAACACGATCACTGCTCCGGCAGGAAGCTATACAGTAACGGCTACGGCTAACGGATGTACTTCGGCTGCTTCATCAGCTGCGGTTATCAACGCTCAGCCGGCAACTCCTGCAGTTCCGACATTAAGCGCTGTAACCCAGCCTACATGTTCGACAGCTACAGGAAGTTTTACCATATCAAACTACAGTGCTTCTAACACTTATGCAGTAAGCCCTTCAACAGGTGTTACCCAGTCAGGAAACACGATCACTGCTCCGGCAGGAAGCTATACAGTAACGGCTACAGCTAACGGATGTACTTCAGCTGCTTCATCAGCTGCGGTTATCAACGCTCAGCCGGCAACACCTGCAGTTCCGACATTAAGCGCCGTAACACAGCCTACATGTTCAACAGCTACAGGAAGTTTTACAATATCAAACTACAGTGCTTCTAATACTTATGCGGTAAGCCCATCAACAGGAGTTACCCAGTCAGGAAACACGATCACTGCTCCGGCAGGAAGCTATACAGTTACAGCTTCAGCAAACGGATGTACTTCGGCTGCTTCATCAGCTGCGGTTATCAATGCACAGCCTGCAACTCCAGCAGTTCCAACATTAAGTGCTGTAACCCAGCCTACATGTTCAATAGCTACAGGAAGTTTTACCATATCAAACTACAGTGCTTCTAATACTTATGCGGTAAGCCCTTCAACAGGAGTTACCCAGTCAGGAAACACAATTACAGCTCCTGCGGGAAGTTATACGGTAACGGCTACAGCAAACGGATGTACTTCGGCTGCTTCATCAGCTGCGGTAATTTCAGATTATATATGCGCTGAAGACGATGCTCCTTCATCGGTTAATGGTTTAGTTGGAGGATCAATCTTAACTATTTTTTCTAATGATAAAATAAATGGAGTATCTTTTATTCCAGCAGATGTTGTTTTAACAACAGGCACTCTTCCAACAGGAATTACTTTTAATTCTAATGGAACAATAAATATAGCTCCAAATACAACAGCAGGAACACATAACATAACTTATACTATTTGTGAAGCAACTAATTCTAGTGTTTGTGATTCAGCTATTGTTACTATAATAATAACTGCACCAGTAATCGATGCGGTAACAGAAACCACGGCATCTATCAACGGAAACACAGGCGGTATAACAGCAGCCTTAACAGCAAATGATACTTTAAACGGAAACCCTGTTGTAATCGGCAGTTCAGCAGGACAGGTAACCCTGACTGCAGTAGGAACGCTTCCGACAGGATTAACCTTAAACGCAGACGGAACAGTAACAGTTGCGCCAAACACACCAGCAAATACTTATGATGTTACATACACAATCTGTGAGGTGAGCAACCCAGGCAACTGTGATACTGTAATCTCAAAAGTTGTGGTTGGGGCAGCGGTAATCGATGCGGTAACAGAAACCACGGCATCTATCAACGGAAACACAGGCGGTATAACAGCAGCCTTAACAGCAAATGATACTTTAAATGGAAACCCTGTTACAATCGGAACATCAGCTGGACAAGTAACATTAACAGCGATCAGTGTTCCGGCAGGATTAACATTAAATGCAGACGGAACAGTAACAGTTGCAGCAAATACAGCAGCAGGAACTTATGATGTTGAGTACAGCATCTGTGAGGTTACTAACCCGACAAACTGTGATACCGTGATTTCAAAAGTTGTGGTTGGAACAGCAGTAATCGATGCGGTAACAGAAACTACAGCATCTATCAACGGAAATACAGGCGGTATAACAGCAGCCTTAACAGCAAATGATACGCTAAACGGTAACCCTGTAGTAATTGGAACATCAGCTGGACAAGTAACATTGACAGCGATCAGTGTTCCGGCAGGATTGACACTAAATGCGAACGGAACAGTAACAGTTGCAGCAAATACAGCAGCAGGAACTTATGATGTTGAGTACAGCATCTGTGAGGTTACTAACCCGACAAACTGTGATACCGTGATTTCAAAAGTTGTGGTTGGAACAGCAGTAATCGATGCGGTAACAGAAACTACAGCATCTATCAACGGAAATACAGGCGGTATAACAGCAGCCTTAACAGCAAATGATACGCTAAACGGTAACCCTGTAGTAATTGGAACATCAGCTGGACAAGTAACATTGACAGCGATCAGTGTTCCGGCAGGATTGACACTAAATGCGAACGGAACAGTAACAGTTGCAGCGAATACTGCAGCAGGAACTTATGATGTAACATACAGCATCTGTGAGGTTACTAACCCGACAAACTGTGATACCGTGATTTCAAAAGTTGTGGTTGGAACAGCAGTAATCGATGCGGTAACAGAAACTACAGCATCTATCAACGGAAATACAGGCGGTATAACAGCAGCCTTAACAGCAAATGATACGTTAAACGGTAACCCTGTAGTAATTGGAACATCAGCTGGACAAGTAACATTGACAGCGATCAGTGTTCCGGCAGGATTGACATTAAATGCGAACGGAACAGTAACAGTTGCAGCGAATACTGCAGCAGGAACTTATGATGTTGAGTACAGCATCTGTGAGGTTACTAACCCGACAAACTGTGATACCGTGATTTCAAAAGTTGTGGTTGGAACAGCAGTAATCGATGCAGTTACAGAAACAACGACATCAGTAAACGGAAATACAGGCGGCACAACAGCAGCCTTAACAGCTAACGATACACTTAACGGTAACCCTGTAGTAATCGGAACATCAGCTGGACAAGTAACATTGACAGCGATCAGTGTTCCGGCAGGATTGACATTAAATGCGAACGGAACAGTAACAGTTGCAGCGAATACTGCAGCAGGAACTTATGATGTTGAGTACAGCATCTGTGAGGTTACTAACCCGACAAACTGTGATACCGTGATTTCAAAAGTTTTGGTTGGAACAGCAGTAATCGATGCGGTAACAGAAACTACAGCATCTATCAACGGAAATACAGGCGGTATAACAGCAGCCTTAACAGCAAATGATACGTTAAACGGAAACCCTGTAGTAATCGGAACATCAGCTGGACAAGTAACATTGACAGCGATCAGTGTTCCGGCAGGATTGACACTAAATGCGAACGGAACAGTAACAGTTGCAGCAAATACAGCAGCAGGAACTTATGATGTTGAGTACAGCATCTGTGAGGTTACTAACCCGACAAACTGTGATACCGTGATTTCAAAAGTTGTGGTTGGAACAGCAGTAATCGATGCGGTAACAGAAACTACAGCATCTATCAACGGAAATACAGGCGGTATAACAGCAGCCTTAACAGCAAATGATACGCTAAACGGTAACCCTGTAGTAATTGGAACATCAGCTGGACAAGTAACATTGACAGCGATCAGTGTTCCGGCAGGATTGACACTAAATGCGAACGGAACAGTAACAGTTGCAGCAAATACAGCAGCAGGAACTTATGATGTTGAGTACAGCATCTGTGAGGTTACTAACCCGACAAACTGTGATACCGTGATTTCAAAAGTTGTGGTTGGAACAGCAGTAATCGATGCGGTAACAGAAACTACAGCATCTATCAACGGAAATACAGGCGGTATAACAGCAGCCTTAACAGCAAATGATACGCTAAACGGTAACCCTGTAGTAATTGGAACATCAGCTGGACAAGTAACATTGACAGCGATCAGTGTTCCGGCAGGATTGACACTAAATGCGAACGGAACAGTAACAGTTGCAGCAAATACAGCAGCAGGAACTTATGATGTTGAGTACAGCATCTGTGAGGTTACTAACCCGACAAACTGTGATACCGTGATTTCAAAAGTTGTGGTTGGAACAGCAGTAATCGATGCGGTAACAGAAACTACAGCATCTATCAACGGAAATACAGGCGGTATAACAGCAGCCTTAACAGCAAATGATACGCTAAACGGTAACCCTGTAGTAATTGGAACATCAGCTGGACAAGTAACATTGACAGCGATCAGTGTTCCGGCAGGATTGACACTAAATGCGAACGGAACAGTAACAGTTGCAGCAAATACAGCAGCAGGAACTTATGATGTTGAGTACAGCATCTGTGAGGTTACTAACCCGACAAACTGTGATACCGTGATTTCAAAAGTTGTGGTTGGAACAGCAGTAATCGATGCAGTTACAGAAACAACGACATCAGTAAACGGAAATACAGGCGGCACAACAGCAGCCTTAACAGCTAACGATACACTTAACGGTAACCCTGTAGTAATCGGAACATCAGCTGGACAAGTAACATTGACAGCGATCAGTGTTCCGGCAGGATTGACATTAAATGCGAACGGAACAGTAACAGTTGCAGCGAATACTGCAGCAGGAACTTATGATGTTGAGTACAGCATCTGTGAGGTTACTAACCCGACAAACTGTGATACCGTGATTTCAAAAGTTGTGGTTGGAACAGCAGTAATCGATGCAGTTACAGAAACAACGATATCAGTAAACGGAAACACAGGCGGTACAACAGCAGCCTTAACAGCAAACGATACGTTAAACGGAAACCCTGTATTAATCGGAACATCAGCTGGACAAGTAACATTGACAGCGATCAGTGTTCCGGCAGGATTGACACTAAATGCGAACGGAACAGTAACAGTTGCAGCGAATACTGCAGCAGGAACTTATGATGTAACATACAGCATCTGTGAGGTTACTAACCCGACAAACTGTGATACCGTGATTTCAAAAGTTGTGGTTGGAACAGCAGTAATCGATGCAGTTACAGAAACAACGACATCAGTAAACGGAAATACAGGCGGCACAACAGCAGCCTTAACAGCTAACGATACGTTAAACGGAAACCCTGTATTAATCGGAACATCAGCTGGACAAGTAACATTGACAGCGATCAGTGTTCCGGCAGGATTGACATTAAATGCGAACGGAACAGTAACAGTTGCAGCGAATACTGCAGCAGGAACTTATGATGTTGAGTACAGCATCTGTGAGGTTACTAACCCGACAAACTGTGATACCGTGATTTCAAAAGTTGTGGTTGGAACAGCAGTAATCGATGCAGTTACAGAAACAACGACATCAGTAAACGGAAACACAGGCGGTACAACAGCAGCTTTAACAGCAAACGATACGTTAAACGGAAACCCTGTATTAATCGGAACATCAGCTGGACAAGTAACATTGACAGCGATCAGTGTTCCGGCAGGATTGACATTAAATGCGAACGGAACAGTAACAGTTGCAGCGAATACTGCAGCAGGAACTTATGATGTTGAGTACAGCATCTGTGAGGTTACTAACCCGACAAACTGTGATACCGTGATTTCAAAAATTGTGGTTGGAACAGCAGTAATCGATGCAGTTACAGAAACAACGACATCAGTAAACGGAAACACAGGCGGTACAACAGCAGCTTTAACAGCAAACGATACGTTAAACGGAAATCCTGTATTAATCGGAACATCAGCTGGACAAGTAACATTGACAGCGATCAGTGTTCCGGCAGGATTAACACTAAATGCGAACGGAACAGTAACAGTTGCAGCGAATACTGCAGCAGGAACTTATGATGTAACATACAGCATCTGTGAGGTTACTAACCCGACAAACTGTGATACCGTGATTTCAAAAGTTGTGGTGACTGGAGGAGTATTAGTTGCTAATACCGATGTTATCGGATCAATTACATCAACAAATGCATCTCAAACATTACCATTAAATGTATTTGATAACGATACTAAAAACGGAACAGCATTAGTTCCATCAGATGTAAATCTGACAACAACTACTGCAGACCCAACAGGATATTTAGTTCTAAACCCGGACGGAAGTTTAACATTAGGTGCAAATGCTCCGGCAGGCACTTATCAGTTAACTTACACGATCTGTGAGAAACTAAACCCAACAAACTGCAGTTCAAACACAGTAAGTGTAACAGTAGGGGCACCGACACCAACGCCGGTAATTGATGCAGTAACAGAAACTACAGCATCTATCAACGGAAACACAGGCGGTATAACAGCAGCCTTAACAGCAAATGATACTTTAAATGGAAACCCTGTTACAATCGGAACATCAGCTGGACAAGTAACATTAACAGCGATCAGTGTTCCGGCAGGATTAACATTAAATGCAGACGGAACAGTAACAGTTGCAGCGAATACTGCAGCAGGAACTTATGATGTTGAGTACAGCATCTGTGAGGTTACTAACCCGACAAACTGTGATACAGTGATTTCAAAAGTTGTGGTGACAGCAGGAGTATTAGTTGCTAATACCGATGTTATCGGATCAATTACATCAACAAATGCACCTCAGACATTACCATTAAATGTATTTGATAACGATACTAAAAACGGAACAGCATTAGTTCCATCAGATGTAAATCTGACAACCACTACTGCGGACCCAACAGGATATTTAGTTCTAAACCCGGACGGAAGTTTAACATTAGGTGCAAATGCTCCGGCAGGTACTTATCAGTTAACTTACACCATCTGTGAGAAACTAAACCCAACAAACTGCAGTTCAAACACTGTAAGTGTAACAGTAGGGGCACCGACACCAACGCCGGTAATTGACGCCGTAACAGAAACTACAGCAGCGATTAACGGAAACCTTGGAGGCACAACAGTATCATTAATAACTAACGATACATTAAACGGAAACCCGGCTGTGATAGGCAGTTCAGCAGGACAGGTAACATTGACTGCAGTAGGAACGCTTCCAGCAGGATTAACCTTAAACGCAGACGGAACAGTAACTGTTGCTGCGAATACTGCATCAGGAACTTATGATGTTGAGTACAGCATCTGTGAGGTTACTAACCCGACAAACTGTGATACAGTAATCTCAAAAATTGTGGTAACAGGCGGAGTATTAACTGCAAATCCTGATACTATCGGATCAGTTACATCAACAAACGCACCTCAGACATTACCATTAAATGTATTTGATAACGATACTAAAAACGGAACAGCATTAGTTCCATCAGATGTAAATCTGACAACCACTACTGCGGACCCAACAGGATATTTAGTTCTAAACCCAGACGGAAGTTTAACATTAGGTGCAAATGCTCCGGCAGGTACTTATCAGTTAACTTACACCATCTGTGAGAAACTAAACCCAACAAACTGCAGTTCAAACACCGTAAGTGTAACAGTAGGAGGACCAGCACCAACACCAGTAATTGATGCCGTAACAGAAACTACAGCAGCGATTAACGGAAACCTTGGAGGCACAACAGTATCATTAATAACTAACGATACATTAAACGGAAACCCGGCTGTGATAGGCAGTTCAGCAGGACAGGTAACATTGACTGCAGTAGGAACGCTTCCAGCAGGATTAACCTTAAACGCAGACGGAACAGTAACTGTTGCTGCGAATACTGCATCAGGAACTTATGATGTTGAGTACAGCATCTGTGAGGTTACTAACCCGACAAACTGTGATACCGTAATCTCAAAAGTTGTGGTGACAGGCGGAGTATTAGTTGCAAACCCTGATACTATTGGATCAGTTACATCAACAAATGCACCTCAGACATTACCATTAAATGTATTTAGTAACGATACTAAAAACGGAACAGCACTGGTTCCATCAGATGTAAATCTGACTACGACTACTGCAGACCCGACAGGATATTTAGTTCTAAACCCAGACGGAAGTTTAACATTAGGTGCAAATGCTCCGGCAGGTACTTATCAGTTAACTTACACCATCTGTGAGAAACTAAACCCAACAAACTGCAGTTCAAACACTGTAAGTGTAACAGTAGGGGCACCGACACCAACGCCGGTAATTGACGCCGTAACAGAAACTACAGCAGCGATTAACGGAAACCTTGGAGGCACAACAGTATCATTAATAACTAACGATACATTAAACGGAAACCCGGCTGTGATTGGAACTTCAGCAGGTCAGGTAACATTGACTGCAGTAGGAACGCTTCCAGCAGGATTAACATTAAATGCAGACGGAACAGTAACAGTTGCACCAAATACACCGGCAGGAACTTACGATGTTACATACAGCATCTGTGAGATCAGCAACCCGACAAATTGTGATACAGTAATCTCAAAAATTGTGGTAACAGGCGGAGTATTAACTGCAAATCCTGATACTATCGGATCAGTTACATCAACAAACGCAGCTCAAACATTACCATTAAATGTATTTGATAACGATACTAAAAACGGAACAGCATTAGTTCCATCAGATGTAAATCTGACAACGACTACTGCGGACCCAACTGGATATTTAGTTCTAAACCCGGACGGAAGTTTAACATTAGGTGCAAATGCTCCGGCAGGTACTTATCAGTTGACTTACACTATCTGTGAGAAACTAAACCCAACAAACTGCAGTTCAAACACAGTAAGTGTAACAGTAGGGGCACCGACACCAACACCGGTAATTGATGCAGTAACAGAAACTACGGCAGCCATTAACGGAAACCTTGGAGGTACAACAGTATCATTAATAACTAACGATACATTAAACGGAAACCCAGCTGTGATTGGAACTTCAGCAGGACAGGTAACACTTACTGCAGTAGGAATGCTTCCAACAGGATTGACATTAAATGCAGACGGAACAGTAACAGTTGCACCAAATACACCTGCAGGAACTTACGATGTTATATACAGCATCTGTGAGATCAGCAACCCGACAAATTGTGATACAGTAATCTCAAAAGTTGTGGTAATTAGTGGAGCGCTATTACAAGCGATTGATGATGTAGTAGGATCAGTAGTTGGAGTAAATCATCCTCAAACCATTATTAATGTATTTAATAATGATACTAACAACGGATTACCAGTTGTTGCAAATGATATGAACCTTTCAGTTGTAACTCCAGATCCAACAGGATTCTTAACATTGAACCCTGACGGAACAGTAACATTGGGAGCAAATGCACCAAGAGGAACATATGAATTGACTTATCAAATTTGTGAAAAATTGAACCCAACAAATTGTAGTTCGGCTTCGATTAAAGTAACAGTTGATGAACCAACAATGACAGTAACAGCAAGCAGTTATTGTTCAAATAACGTTCCTTATGTGAAATACAATGTCGTGGCAGATAATTTTACACCAACTAATTTATTAACGATTCAATGGATCGATAGTGCAAACAATATAGTTGCAACTCAAACTAACTTACCATTAAGCGGAGATATATTATGGCCGGGTGCAACTATTGATGGCAGCGGAAATGGAACAGACTGGCCGGGATGGGTAAATACAAACGGTCAATGGACAGAAGCTGCTGATGGATTTGAGAAAACAAGACCAGGGGTTACAATGGTATTCTCATTAAACCCAACAGTTAGTGTGCCGGTAAATTATCCAGCAGCTACGGGAGATTGTAATGCAAGACCAACTTTTGCTATCCAGGCAAATAATGATACAGCAGGACCAATTGATGTTAGCAAAGGAGAAACTTCTGGTATAAATGTATTTAATAATGATACACATAACGGAGCACCAGTTATTCCAGCAAACGTAATTTTAAGTACAGTTACTCCAGATGCTAATTTAACTTTAAATGCAGATGGCACAGTTGGTATTAAACCTGGAACACAAACGGGAACTTATCACTTGACGTATCAAATATGCGATGCTTTAAGTTCATCTAATTGCAGTCAGGCAGTTGTAACTATTGAAGTCTTGAATACAGTTATACCGGTTACACCTACAAAACCAATTGTAGCTAACAATGACGGAGTAATATCGGTTGATGGAATTAATGGTTCTCTTGAGTTCATAAATGTATTAGATAATGATTTATTAGACGGATTAGCAGTTAATCCTGCAGACGTTACTATTTCAAATACATCTGGAAACAACAACTTTGAATTTAATGCAGACGGAACCGTAAATGTAAAACCAAATACACCAGGCGGATCTTATGATATTACATATCAAATTTGTGAAAAAGCAGCAACGACTACAAATTGTGCTTCAGCAACATTGACAGTTTTTGTAGAAGTTCCGGGAATTGCAATTGTTAAAACAGCAGTCTTCAATGATGATAATCATAACGACATTGCAAATGCAGGCGAAACAATTACATACAAATTCGAAGTAACAAACACAGGAAATGTGCCGTTAACAGGAATTACAATTACAGATCCGCTGCCGGGAGTAATCGTTTCAGGACAAGCTATTAGTTTAGCAGTTGGCGAATCAAACGATACAAACTTTACAGCAGTTTATAAAATAACACAAACAGATATCAATAATGGAAAAGTTACAAATCAGGCAAGTGTTAAAGGAAGCAGTGCAAAAGGAGTAGTAGTTGAGGATCTTTCAGATAATGATGGAATAAACGGAGACAAACCTACAGTAATAACATTAAACGGTTGTGAGATCAATGTTCTTAACGCATTCTCTCCAAATGGAGACAGCAAAAACGAACGATTCTACATTCAGGGATTAGAATGTTATCCGGATAATACAGTAGAAATCTACAACCGTTGGGGAGTTTTGGTTTTCGAAAAATCTGGATACAACAATGAAGACAGAGTATTTAAAGGATATTCAGAAGGGCGTACAACTATGAAACAATCAGAAGGATTGCCAGTAGGAACCTATTTCTATATTCTAAAATATAAAGACAGCGGTTCAAACCCTCACGAAAAATCAGGTTATTTATATATCAATAAATAAAAATTACAAACGGCTTAGTACAAGCTAAGCCGTTTTTAAAACTCTTATAAATGAAAAAATTAGGCTTAATTTTCATGTTTTTTACAATTGTGTGTTCTGCTCAGCAAGATTCTCAATTCACACAATATATGTATAATACAATCGAAATCAATCCGGCATATGCAGGTTCGCGCGGCGTATTAAGTGCTTTCGGTTTATATCGTACACAATGGGTTGGACTTGACGGAGCACCGGTAACAAGTACTTTTTCAGTAAACACACCTTTGGACAATAGTAAATTAGGATTAGGGGTTTCTCTGGTAAATGATAAAATTGGACCAACGACTGAAAACACACTATCGGCAGATTTGTCTTATAGCGTTCCAACTTCTGAATCCTTTCAGCTTTCATTTGGTATAAAAGCCACAGCAAATCTTTTTAATCTTGACAAAAGTAAATTAAGCTACGAAGATCAAAATGATGAAATGTTTCAGGATTTAAGAAACAAGTTTACACCAAATATTGGAGCCGGAATTTACTGGCATTCAGATCGTGCTTATTTAGGATTATCAGTTCCAAATTTTATCGAAACAAACAGATACGATGATAACGATGTTGCCATCTTCAAAGAAAAAATAAACTACTATTTCATGGCAGGTTATGTTTTCAATTTAGATCGTTTAGAATACATAAAATTCAAACCGGCATTGTTAACAAAAATGGTCGAAGGAGCACCTTTGCAGGTAGACGTTTCAGGAAATTTTATGTTTAATGATAAATTTGTTGTAGGACTTGCTTACCGTTGGAGTGCTTCTGTAAGTGCAATGGCAGGTTTTCAGGTTACAAGAGGAATGTATGTAGGATACGGTTATGATCATGAAACAACACGTTTACAAAAATACAATTCAGGATCACATGAAATTTTCCTTCGTTTTGATTTCTTCAATAACTACAGCAAACTAACCTCACCAAGATTCTTTTAATATTTAAATATGAAGATGAAAAATTTAATTTATTCCTTTTTGTTCTTTTGCCTTTTCATCAATGCAAATGCACAAACTGCCAGTATAAAAAATGCAGATCAAAAATATGATAATTACGCTTACGCGGATGCTATAAAAGCGTACGAAAGTTTAGTAAAAAAAGGAGTTAAAGAAGAAAGAATATTTCAAAGACTTGGTAATTCCTATTATTTCATAGGAGAATTAGAAGAAGCCCTAAACTACTATCAGGAACTATTCAATTTAAATGAAAATCAGGAAGCTGAGTATATGTACAAATATGCCCAATGCTTAAAATCAATTGGAAGTTATCGTAAAGCAGATGAAGTTTTGGAAAAATTCAGCCAAAAAGCACCTTCAGATAAAAGAGCCATTTTGTTTTTAAAGAACAAAAGTTACCTGGAAGATATCAAAGCAAATTCAGGCCGATTTGATATTGCTGATGCCGGAGTTAATTCAAAAGATTCAGATTACGGAAGTACAATTTTAGACAATAAATTAGTATTTACATCTGCAAGAGATACGGGTGCGATCATCAAAAAGAATTTCAAATGGACAAATAAAGCCATTTCTACACTGTATACAGTTGAATTAAATGCTGACGGAAGTATAGAAAAACCAGTATTATTTCACAAAAAGAATTTAAAAGTAAATTTCAACCAGTCTACTCCGGTTTTTACAAAAGACGGACGAACCATGTATTTTACCAGAAACAATTCTGTAAACGGTAAAAGAAGACAAAACGAAAAGAACATTACGCTTTTAAAACTATATAAAGCAGTTTTAATCGATAACGAATGGAAAGAAGTTCAGGAACTTCCTTTCAACAGTGATGAATACAGTGTTGCGCATCCAGCCTTAAGCGCCGATGAAAAAACATTATATTTTGCATCAGATATGCCGGGAACACTTGGACTTTCGGATATATTTAAAGTAAGTATAGCTGCCGATGGATCTTTTGGAACACCAGAAAATTTAGGCCCGGAAATTAATACAGAAGGCAGAGAAACATTTCCTTTTATTTCAGATGAAAACGAACTTTATTTTGCCAGCGACGGAAGACCAGGTCTGGGCGGACTTGATATTTATGTTTCAAGAATAACAAAAGAAGGTGCTTTTGATGAAGTGCTAAATGTTGGAGAACCAGTAAATAGTAAACAAGACGATTTTGCTTTTATAATTAATAGTAAAAACAGAAACGGTTTTTTCTCTTCAAACAGAGTAAACGGTCACGGACTTGATGATATTTACCGTTTTACAGAAAACCGTAGATTAATTTGCGAGCAGCAATTATCAGGAATCGTTACAGATCAGGAAACAAACGAACCACTTTCAAATGTTAATTTGATTTTATTTGATGAATCAGGTAAAACTGCTGTTGAAACAAAATCAGATGCAAACGGAAATTATGCTTTCGCCGATGTAAGATGCGGAAAAAAATATTTCATCAAAACATCAAAAGAAGATTATTTGTTTAAAGAAGTTTCTCTAACACTAAAAAAAGCAACAGGTTCAACTACGCTGCCAATAGCTTTAGAACAAAAACCAAAACCAATTGTAAAAGCAATGCCGGTTGTAATAAAAGGAAACTCTATTAAACCAGTTAAAGTTAACATTACAATAGGAACCGATTTGGTAAAACTTTTAAACATACCAATGAACTTTTTCGATTTAGGTAAAGCAACAATTAAAAAAGAATCAGAGCCTAAACTGCAAAAAATTGTTGATATACTAAAACAATATCCGAACATAAAAATAGATATTCGTTCGCATACAGACAGCCGTTCATCATCAGAAAGCAATCAGATTTTATCAGATAAAAGAGCACAATCTTCAAAAAACTGGCTGGAACAAAAAGGAATTGATGGAAGCCGTTTAACAGCAAAAGGATACGGAGAAACGCAGCTGGTAAATAAATGTGCCGATGGCGTAAAATGTACCGAGAAAGAACATCAGCAAAACAGACGAAGCGAATTTATAATTACAAGTATGTAATTTTATAATATAACAAAAAGCCCTTTTCAAATCCAGAAAAGGGCTTTTTATTTATGAATTGATGTTATTATTTTTCGGAATAAACATGTCGCTAATTTCACTTAAAAACTCAAATTCATCTAAAGGAAACATTTCTAAAACGGTTTCTAAAATTAGAGATACATTAACTGGATTTTTATTTGTTTCCGAAATTTTATCTGCTTGTTGGTCTAATGTCAAAATGCACATTTTTAACATATTGGTTATAACACAACCAAGTTCAAAATAATTTGAAAATTTAATTTGAGCGACATTATTTTCTGTTTTATCGTCAGCTGGTTTTAAGGTGCTGAAATATCTGGCGGTTAATTTTTGTAATTGCTCTAAATTTTTAATTTCATTTGTTTCCATAGTATGTTTTTAGCAAATGTAGTATTATATTTTAAACACGACATATATGTCGCGGTTATTTTTTTCACAGTTTAATAGATTTGATTTGTGGAAAAAAATAAATACGAGTTAGAGATTATTAAATTAGGTTTATTAATCAAAGAACTCAGAGGAAAAGAAAAGATTACACAAGAACAATTGTCAACATTATGTAATGTTGATGTAAGAACTATTCAAAGAATTGAAAAAGGCAAACAAAATATTACCATTAGTTTACTTTTTTCATTAGCTGATTCATTGAAAATAGAATCAAGTGTATTAATAGGTAAAATATTTTCTGAAAATCCATAATAAATCAATTAGACTTCCAAATTAAAACTCTTTATATAATCCCTACGGGATATTATTTCAATTGTGATTTTCTTTTTCTACCGATATCTAACTCCTAACGGAGTACTTCGTAAAAATTTATATTTGGTTTTATCATCATTTAATATTTCGTAGAAATTATATATCGGTAGCAAAAAAATTATCGACATACATTTTGTCCTGTAAGGACTATTCATATAATATTGTTTCATATCTCCCTACGGGAAATTGTTTGGGTGAAAATTTCTTTTTTTTCTACCAACCAATTACTCCTAACGGAGTATTTCCTAAAAATTTATATTGGGTTTTGTCATCATTTAATATTTTGTAGAAATTATATATCGGTAGCCATTTAAAAAATATCAATATGCATTTGTCTCGTAGAGACTATACATTTAATATTGTTTCCTATCTCCCTACGGGAAATTGTTTGGGTGGAAATTTCTTTTTTTTTCTACCAACCAATTACTCCTAACGGAGTATTTCTAAAAATTTAAATTCGGTTTTGTTATCATTTAATATTTCGTAGAAATTATATATCGGTAGCTATTATAATATCGCCATGCATTTTGTCCCGGAGGGACTATACATTTAATATTGTTTCATATCTCCCTACGGGAAATTGTTTGGGTGGGGATTTCTTTTTTTTTCTACCAACCAATTACTCCTAACGGAGTATTTCTAAAAATTTATATTCGGTTTTGTCATTTTAATATTTCGTAGAAATTATATATAGGTAGCTATTATAATATCGGTCATGCATTTTGTCCCGGAGGGACTATACATTTAATATTGTTTATATCTCCCTACGGGAAATTATTGGATGAATGATTTCATTTTTTCTACCAACCAGATACTCCTAACGGAGTATTCCATACAAATTATAACATTTGATTTTACCGATATTTAATTCCTAATGGAATTTTTCTAATATTGAATTTCTACGAAGCACTCCGTTAGGAGTGACTGCTCGGTAGCAAAAAAAAAATATCCGACATGCATTTTGTCCCGTAGGGACTATACATTTAATATTATATTATATATCTCCCACGAGAAATATTTTGGGATGATGTTTCTGCTAATATCTAATTCCAAACAAAAATCTTAAACTATAATATTTAATTTTTAAAAAAATACTCCGTTAGGAGTAACTGGTCGGTAAATGTTAAAAAATCTAATTTTCTCTAAAAAAACTTTGTAAATCTTTTCTTTCTTTAACGTATAATTTTTAAAATTTTAATTTTTGTGTATTTTGTTTAAAATGAGCAATTTGTATTTTTAAAAAATCGATTTCGTTGCGCATTGTATTTGTTTTTATTTTAACTTTATAAATCTAAAATTTTTCAGATATGACTGTACATCAAATACTTAATGCAAAAGGAAGGAATGTATATTCCGTACGTTCAACAACAACCGTTTTTGAAGCCTTAAAAGTAATGGGCGATAAAAACATAGGCGCCATTCTTGTTATTGACGGAAACGATTTAAAAGGGATTTTGTCTGAAAGGGATTATGCTCGAAAAATTGTTTTAAAAGACAAATCTTCAAAAGAAACTTTTGTACATGAAATTATGGAAAGCAATGTTTTCTCGGTACTGCTTTCAAATAATATCGAAGACTGCATGGAACTCATGAGTTCAAAAAGAATCAGACATCTTCCTGTTTTAGAAGATGGAACAGTAGTGGGAATTATTTCAATTAGCGATGTTGTTAAGGCAATTATCGAAATTCAAAAAGACACTATTAATCACTTAAACTCTTACATATCACAGTAAATACGCTTATTAAAATACTTTTTTCAATAGTCCGATACAGCTCGGACTATTTTTTTTGACCTCTCGATTTTGATATTTTAACAAAAGAAAGAACCAAAACGCCCCATTTTAAAACTAAGACTTATATCTTTGTAAGCTAGAATAAAAGCTAAAATAATGAACAAAGAGAGTAAAAAAAGAGAGGCGTTACTGTATCACTCAGAGCCAACTCCAGGAAAAATTCAGGTAGTTCCAACAAAAAAATATGCAACCCAAAGAGATTTATCGCTGGCTTATTCGCCAGGTGTTGCTGAACCTTGTTTAGCAATTGCAGAAAACATTGAAGATGTATATAAATATACTGCAAAAGGAAATTTAGTTGCCGTAATTTCAAACGGTACAGCTGTATTAGGTCTTGGAGACATAGGTCCGGAAGCAGGAAAACCTGTAATGGAAGGAAAAGGTTTGTTGTTTAAAATATTCTCTGATATTGACGTTTTTGACATCGAAGTTGGTACAAAAGACGTTGAAGAATTTATTCAGACTGTAAAAAATATTGCTCCAACTTTTGGAGGTATTAATCTTGAAGATATCAAAGCACCGGAATCTTTTGAAATCGAAAGAAGATTAATAGAAGAATTAGATATTCCGGTAATGCACGATGACCAGCACGGAACTGCAATTATTTCTTCTGCAGCTTTAATCAATGCACTTGAATTAGCAGGAAAAAAAGCCGAAGACGTAAAAGTAGTAGTTTCCGGAGCAGGATCTGCAGCAATTGCTTGTACAGACTTATATGTATTATTAGGTGTAAAAGTGGAGAATGTTTTAATGTATAACAGTAAAGGACTTTTAACAAAAGACAATCCTTCACTTTCAGAATTACAATTAAAATATGCAATCGACGGTCCAAAAATTGAATTAGCAGAAGCTGTAAAAGGAGCTGACGTTTTCATCGGATTATCATCTGGAGATATTCTTTCACCAGAAATGTTATTGACAATGAAAGATAACCCGATTGTTTTTGCAATGGCAAATCCAAATCCGGAGATCGATTATAATTTAGCTGTAGAAACTCGTAAAGATGTTATTATGGCTACAGGCCGTTCTGATTTTCCTAATCAGGTAAATAACGTTTTAGGATTTCCTTATATTTTTAGAGGAGCTTTAGACGTACGTGCTACAAAAATTAACGAAGCTATGAAAATGGCTGCTGTAAAAGCATTGGCTATTTTAGCAAAAGAACCAGTTCCAGAACAGGTTAACGTAGCTTATGGAGCAACAAAATTAGGTTTCGGACAAGAATATATCATTCCAAAACCATTTGATCCTAGATTAATTACCGTTGTAGCGCCTGCAGTTGCAAAAGCAGCAATGGAGTCTGGAGTAGCAAAAAATCCTATTACAGACTGGGCAGCTTATGAAGATAAGCTTCGCGAACGTATGGGTAATGATAATAAAATGGTACGTTTAATTACAAACCGTGCTAAATTAGATCCTAAACGAATTGTTTTTGCTGAGGCAGACCAATTAAATGTATTAAAAGCAGCGCAGATTGTACACGAAGACGGAATTGGTATTCCGGTTTTATTAGGAAGCAGAGAGACTATTTTAGAATTAAAAGAAGAATTAGGTTTTGATGCTGAATTAGAAATCATTGATCCTAAAACAAACGAAGAAGAAGAAAGACGTAACAAATTTGCAGCTTCATACTGGGAAACAAGAGAACGCAGAGGAGTTTCATTGCTTGATGCTCAAAAATTCATGCGTGAAAGAAACTATTTTGCTGCCATGATGGTAAACGAAGGCGAAGCAGATGCTCTTGTAACAGGTTACTCAAGAAGTTACCCAAGCGTAGTAAAACCAATGCTTCAATTGATTGAAAAAGCACACGGAGCTTCACTTGTGGCAACAGCAAACATGATGTTGACTTCACGCGGGCCAATGTTTTTATCAGATACTGCAATAAACATTAATCCATCATCTGAAGATTTAGTGAACATTGCCTTGATGACTGCTAAAACAGCAAAAATGTTCGGAATTGAACCTGTTATTGCAATGGTTTCGTATTCAAACTTTGGTTCATCATCACATCAAAATGCTTCAAAAGTAAGAGATGCGGTGGCGTATTTGCATAAAAATCACCCTGAGATGGTCGTAGATGGTGAAATTCAGGCAGACTTTGCTTTAAATTCAGAAATGCTTCAGGAGAAATTTCCTTTCTCTAAATTAGCAGGAAAAAAAGTAAATACACTGATATTCCCTAACTTAGAGTCGGCAAATATCACTTATAAGTTGATGAAAGAATTGAATAAATCAGCTTCTATTGGACCAATTATGATGGGATTAAATAAACCGGTTCACATTTTTCAATTAGGAGCAAGCGTTGAAGAAATGGTAAACATGGCAGCAATCGCTGTTATCGACGCTCAGGAAAAAGAAAATAAAAAAAATAAATTGGCTCAATAGGTAGAATTAAATAAGGATCAAATAATATTGTCTTATTTTTATTGCATTTTTATTATATTTGATACTTATTAATAATACATATGATAGCACATTTGCAGGGGAAATTAGTCGAAAAGAATCCCACAGAAGTTGTAATTGATTGCGGTGGAGTAGGATACCACGTAAATATTTCTTTACATACTTTTTCATTAATCCCTAATGCTGATTTTATAAAATTGTATACGCATCTTCAAATCAAAGAAGATGCGCATACTTTATTTGGATTTGTAGAAAAATCTGAACGAGAAATATTTAGAATGCTTTTGTCTGTATCAGGAATTGGGGCAAACATTGCACGAACAATGCTTTCTTCAATAGAACCAAGACAAATTATTAATGCAATTGCCTCAGGAGATGTTGGTTTAATTCAGTCCATAAAAGGAATTGGAAACAAAACTGCACAGCGAGTAATACTTGATTTGAAAGAAAAAGTGTTAAAGTTGTACGATTTGGATGAAGTTTCAGTAGTTCAAAACAATACAAATCGAGATGAAGCGTTATCTGCTTTGGAAGTTTTAGGTTTCGTTCGAAAAACTTCAGAAAAAGTAGTAGAGAAGATCGTAAAAGAAGATCCGGAAGCTACTGTAGAAACGATCATCAAAAAGGCTTTAAAAAGCTTATAAAACCAATTTTTTATAACCAATTGTATGCGTAAAATTTGTATTTTTTTACTGGTTTTATTTTGTGGTAATGTTATACGATCACAAGTAAATCCGGCGGTTCAAGATACAACTAAAACTCAGTTTTCTGTAGGGAAACTCGAGATCGATAATCCACCAAGCATACTTTCGGCTTATAAATACGATCCCATTACAGATCGATATATTTACACCACTTCGGTTGATGGTTTTTCAATCGACTATCCTCTTGTTTTAACTCCTAAAGAATATGAAGATTTAGTTCTAAAAGAATCACGAAGAGATTATTTTAGAAAAAAAGCAGATGCAATCGACGGTAAAAAAACCGGAGCTGAAGCCGCTAAAAAAGATTTACTGCCAAGATACTATATCAATTCAAGTCTTTTTGAAAGCGTTTTTGGAAGTAATACCATTGATGTAAAACCTACAGGTTCTGTCGAAATGGATTTAGGTGTCCGTTACACCAAACAAGACAACCCTTCATTCTCACCTCGAAACAGATCAAGTCTTACTTTTGACTTTGATCAGCGTATCAGTATGAGTTTAATGGGGAAAGTAGGAACAAGATTAGAAGTAAATGCTAATTATGATACCCAATCTACGTTTGCATTTCAAAACTTATTTAAGTTAGCGTACACTCCTTCCGAAGATGATATTATTCAAAAAGTAGAGGTTGGTAACGTGAGTATGCCGCTGAATAGTACGTTAATTCGCGGGGCGCAAAGTTTATTTGGGGTAAAAGCACAATTACAATTTGGGAAAACAACCATTACAGGAGTTTTCTCCGAACAAAAATCACAAACAAAAAGTGTAGTTGCAGAAAACGGAGGAACAGTTCAAAACTTTGATTTATATGCTTTAGACTACGATAGTGATCGTCACTTTTTCTTATCTCAATATTTTAGAAATAAGTACGATGCATCATTAAAAAAATATCCATTTATTGACAGCCGTGTTCAAATTACAAGATTAGAAGTTTGGGTAACAAACAAACAAAATCGTGTAAGTACGAATAATAATAACTTAAGAAATATTATCGCGCTTCAGGATTTAGGTGAAGCTCAAATTACAGGAATTCCAGATAATCAGGTTGTAGTTATTAGTTCAACTGCAGGATTTTTCAATAATGGGATAGATTCGCCAACGGATAACAATAATAATAAGTACGACCCGGCAACAATAGGTCAGGCAAGTTCTTTCCTGAATTCTAAAATTAGAGAAATTGTAACAGCAAAAGCCGGATTCAACAACACAAATGTCAGCGAAGCAACAGATTATTCTGTTTTAGAAAATGCAAGAAAATTAACTACTGCAGAGTATACATTTAATCCGCAGTTAGGATATCTTTCTTTGCAGCAGCGTTTGGCAAATGATGAAATTCTTGCCGTTGCCTTTGAATATACAATTGGAGGAAAAGTGTATCAGGTTGGAGAATTTGGTAGTGATGGTGTTGACGGAACAGTTGTAACAGGAAATAACAACGCAAATCAGGCAATTATTACGCAGAGTTTAGTTTTAAAAATGCTGAAAAGTAATTTGACAAACGTTCAAAATCCGGTTTGGAACCTGATGATGAAAAACGTTTATCAAATTCCGCAGGCATATCAAATTAAACAAGACGATTTCAGGTTAAACATTCTTTACACAGATCCTTCGCCAATAAATTATATCACGCCGGTTCAGGGATCGAGTTTCCCTTCAAACCCAACATCGGATATGAAGGTAGAAAATACCCCATTATTAAATGTTTTCAACCTAGACCGTTTAAATTATAATAACGATCCACAAGCTGGAGGAGATGGTTTCTTCGATTATATTCCGGGTGTTACAGTCGATGTTCAAAACGGACGAATCATATTTACCACAAAAGAGCCTTTTGGGGAACTTATATTTGATAAATTGAAAGATGGTGGTCAAAATTATAACGATCCATCAACCTATAATGCAAACCAGCAGAAGTACGTATTTAGAAATATGTACAGAAATACACAAGCAGGTGCATTGCAGGACAGTGATAAAAATAAATTCTTATTAAGAGGAAAATACAAATCATCCGGAAGTAACGGAATCCCTATTGGAGCGTTCAATGTACCGCAAGGTTCTGTTGTAGTTACGGCAGCCGGAAGAGTTTTAGTTGAAGGAATTGACTATAGCGTCGATTATCAATTAGGAAGGGTTCAAATTCTTGATCCTTCATTGCAGGCATCAAATACGCCAATTGAAGTTTCATTAGAAAACAACTCCATCTTCGGACAACAGACCCGAAGATTTATGGGATTAAATGTCGAGCATAAAATTTCGGATAAATTTGTAGTGGGCGGAACTTTCTTAAAAATGACAGAAAGACCATTTACCCAAAAATCAAGTTATGGTCAGGAATCTGTAAACAATACTATTTTTGGATTCAACGGAAACTATTCAACAGAAGTTCCATTCTTAACGAGATTAGCAAATAAACTTCCAAATGTTGATACAGATGTTCCTTCGAATTTATCTGTTCGTGGTGAGATCGCATTTTTAAAACCAGATGCGCCAAAAGCCAGTGATTTTGAAGGAGAAGCAACAATATATGTTGATGATTTTGAAGGCTCGCAGTCAACCATAGATATGCGTTCTGCATATGCATGGAGTTTAGCTTCTGTACCATTTATCACTAATGATGCAGATGTTACTTTTAATGCTAATTTTAATGATTTACGATACGGTTATAAAAGAGCAAAATTATCATGGTATACCATTGACCCTGTATTTTATACCTCAAAACCATCCGGAATCTCAAATGATGATTTATCATTAAATACAACAAGAAGAATTTACAGCAGAGAGCTTTATCCAAATACAGATATTGCGCAAGGACAAATTCAGGTAGTCAACACACTTGATTTAACGTATTATCCATCTGAAAGAGGTCCGTATAATAATAATCCCGATTTTGGAACCACTAATCCGGCAACAAATTTTGGGGGAATTATGCGTGCTTTAAATTCAACAAATTTTGAGCAGGGAAATGTGGAGTACATTCAATTTTGGGTTCTTGATCCATATGTTGGAAATTCAGAAGCTCCGGCAAATAATACAGGTAAAATTTATTTCAACTTAGGGGAAATCTCTGAAGATGTTTTAAAAGACGGAAGAAAGCAATACGAAAACGGATTAGGGCCAGACCAGATTAAGGTTAATCCGAGACCGCTTTGGGGAGACGTTCCGGCTTCGCAATCTTTAATTTATGCTTTTGATACTAATCCTGACAATAGAAAAAATCAGGATATTGGTTTAGATGGTTTGCCAAGTTCTCAGGAAGGACAAATTTATACCAATTATGCAGGCGAGGCAGATCCGGCTGCAGATGATTATACGTATTATTTAAATACAGACGGAGGCGTTTTAGAACGCTATAAAAATTATAACGGTACAGAAGGAAACTCTGCAGTAAGCATCGATGATCCTAATCGTGGTTCTACAACTTTGCCGGATGTTGAAGATATTAACCGTGACAACACGATGAGTACCATCAATGCGTATTATGAATATAGTATTGATATTAAACCAGGAATGCAGATTGGTCAAAACTACATTACAGATATTCGTGAACCGGGTGATTTAGGACCTATAGAATTGCCAAATGGAGGAACAACAACTGCCAGATGGATTCAGTTTAAAATACCGGTTTCTCAGCCGCAAAATACTATTGGAAACATTACAGACTTTAGATCTATTCGTTTCATGCGTATGTTCATGACCGGATTTAGCAGTCAGGCAACGGTACGTTTTGGAGCTTTAGATTTAGTAAGAGGAGAATGGAGAAGATACACAGGAACACTAGATGTTAATCACCCAAAACCAGAAGATTCTACTGTAGAATTTGATGTTGCAGCGGTAAACATTCAGGAAAACAGCAATAAATGTCCGGTTAACTATGTAATTCCGCCGGGGGTACAAAGAGAGCAGTTGTACAATAATAATACAGTTGTTAATCAAAATGAACAAGCTTTAGCAGTAAGAGTTGCTGGTTCTGGTTTACAATATCAGGATTCGAGAGCAGTTTTCAAAAACGTAAGTGTTGATATGCGTCAGTATAAAAAACTGAAAATGTTTTTACACGCAGAATCTTTACCACGTGAAAACACACTTGAAAATGATGAAATGGTAGGTTTCATTCGTTTTGGAAATGACTTTACACAAAACTTTTATCAAGTAGAAATTCCGTTAAAAGTAACTCCTACAGGAGCATCTTGTAACATAAGTCCGGATCAGGTTTGGATGGAAGAAAATGATATTGATTTGGCGCTCGAATTGTTGACTAAAATGAAAATCAAAGGTATGAGCATTGATATCAATTCTACTAAAAGAGATGTCAATGGTATTTATTACCCGGATAATGACCCTGATGTTGAAGGCGGTGACGGAAGCGACAGATTAACTTTAGGTATTAAAGGAAATCCTAATTTCGGTTTAGTTCGAAACTTAATGGTCGGAGTAAAGAGTAGGGCAGATCATAAAGATATTAAAGGAGAGGTTTGGTTCAACGAACTTCGTATGTCTGATTTAGAAAACAAAGGCGGTATGGCGGCGATATTAAATGTCGACACCAATATGGCCGATCTTGCTACGCTTTCTGCAACGGGTAGAAAAAGTACAATTGGTTTCGGTTCTTTAGAACAGGGAGCAAACGAACGCAGCCGTGAAGATATTCAGCAGTATAACATCGTTACTAATTTAAACTTAGGAAAGTTACTGCCTAAAAAATGGGGAATTAATCTGCCGTTTAATTACGCAATTGGAGAAGAAGTAATTACTCCGGAATATGATCCGTTTAATCAGGATATTAAGTTAGATCAATTAATTAGAGAAACGACAGATCAGGCAGAAAAAGACAATATTAGAACTCGTGCGGTAGATTATACAAAACGAAAAAGTATCAACTTTATCGGCGTAAGAAAAGACAGAGCGCAAGAGCAAAAACCTCATGTTTACGATGTGGAGAACTTTACATTCTCACAATCCTACAATCAGGTAGAACGTCATGATTATGAAGTTGAAAACTATGAAGACGAACAATCAAATACGGCTGTAAACTATGCTTATACGTTCCAGCCAAAAGAAGTTGTTCCGTTTAAGAGTACTAAATTCATGAAGAAAAGTGATTACTGGAAATTGCTAAGTGATTTCAACTTTAATTATCTTCCTTCAAATATATCTTTCAATTCTAATATTTTAAGACAAAGCAATCGCCAGCAGTTTAGAGAAGTTGAATTAACTGAAAATAGTATTGGACTTGATCCGCTTTACAGACGAAATTTTGCCTTTAATTATCAATATGGTTTTGGTTTTAATTTAACTAAATCTTTAAAACTGAATTATAGTGCAACATCAAATAACATTGTTCGAAACTTCTTAAACGATGATAATACTCCAAAAGAAGATTTTAATATCTGGGATGATTACTTTGATATTGGAACACCAAACCAGCACGCACAGCAATTGGTCTTGAATTATGAAATTCCAATTAATAAAATTCCAATTTTTAGTTTTGTAAAAGCAAGTTATTCTTATACGGCAGATTATAACTGGCAGCGTTCATCAACAGCGTTTTCTCAATACGAAGATCCTAATACCGGTGCTATTTATGATTTAGGAAATACAATTCAAAATGCAAACTCAAATACGCTTACAACGACCTTAACAATGGCTACGCTGTATAAGTATTTAGGTTTAGTTCCTGGTGCAAAAAAGCAAGCGAAACCTAAACCGGCAGCTCCGCCAAAACCGGGAGAAAAAATTGTAAACACAGCTAAACCAGTAGTAAGCAGTAGTCCGTTCTACGATGGTTTAATTGGAGTATTAACAAGTCTTAAAAATGTACAGATTAATTATACCAAAAACAGCGGAACTGTTTTACCGGGTTATACGCCAAGTATTGGTTTCTTAGGAACATCTAAACCAAGTTTAGGATTTATTTTTGGAAGTCAGGATGATGTACGTTATGAAGCGGCTAAAAACGGATGGCTTACAACTTATCAGGATTTCAACCAAAGCTACTCGCAGGTTACTAATAAACTGTTGAAGGTTACAGCTAATATTGATTTATTGCCAGATTTAAAAGTTGATTTGTCGATGGACCGCTCTTATTCTGAAAATACTTCAGAACAATACACCGTTGATCCGGCGACACGTGAATATATGCCGTTGTCTCCTTATACTTATGGAATGTTCTCTATTTCGACAGTATTAATAAAGACAGCTTTTCAAACCAGCAACGAAAACGAGTCTGCGGCATTTGATGACTTTAGAAATAACCGTTTAATAATTGCAAACCGTTTGGCAGAGCAGCATTACGGTTCAGGAGTTGAGATTCCAAGATATGGAGATGTGAACAATCCAATTCCGGCAGAGACCGCACCAAATTATGCGATTTATACCGCCAATCAAGGATATCCAATAGGGTACACTAAGAGTAATCAGGCTGTATTATTGCCGTCATTCCTTGCGGCGTATGCAGGAAACGATGCTTCTAGTTCATCAACAGATATATTTAGAAGTTTCCCAATTCCAAACTGGAGTATTAAATACAATGGGTTAATGCGTTACAAATATTTCAAAGATAAATTCAAGCGTTTTTCATTACAGCATAATTATAGAGCATCGTATACCATCAATCAGTTTAGATCAAATTTTGATTATAATGATACGCCAACAGTACAGGACGTTAATACCAATTTCTTCAATAAAATTATTATGTCGAATATCAACTTGGTAGAACAGTTCAGCCCGTTAATCAGAATGGATTTTGAGTTGAAAAGTTCGCTGAGAGTTCTTTCTGAAATTAAAAAAGACAGAGCTTTATCAATGAGTTTTGACAATAATTTATTGACAGAAGTTAAAGGGATTGAATACGTTGTTGGTTTAGGATATCGATTTAAAGATGTTATATTTTCATCAAGACTTGCTGACAATCCAACAGGAATTATTAAAAGTGACATCAACATAAAAGCTGATTTTTCATTTAGAAATAATCAAACCTTAGTTCGTTACTTAGATTATGATAACAATCAATTAGCGGCCGGACAAAATATCTGGTCATTAAAATTAACAGCAGATTATTCATTCAGTAAAAACCTTACGGCAATATTCTATTATGATCATTCGTTCTCAAAGGCAGTGATTTCGACATCATTCCCTTTAACGAACATTCGATCTGGTTTTACGCTTCGATATAATTTCGGAAATTAAATTTAGGTTTATAATCGAGAATTTATTAGAAGATTATTACATTTGTTGCTGAATTATTAAAATATCAATTTTCAAACATACTATTATGAGCATACCAGCAAATTTAAAGTACACAAAAGATCACGAATGGGTTAGCATCGAAGGAGATGTTGCGACTGTAGGAATTACTCATTTTGCACAAAAAGAGTTAGGGGATATCGTGTATGTTGAAGTAGAAACTTTAGATCAGACACTTGATAAAGATGAGGTTTTTGGAACAGTTGAAGCTGTAAAAACAGTTTCTGATTTGTTCTTGCCTTTAACTGGAGAAATTATTGCTTTTAATGAAGATTTAGAAAGCGCTCCAGAAACTGTAAATTCTGATCCTTACGGAGCTGGATGGATGATTAAAATTAAAATTGCTGATGCATCAGAAATAGATAGTTTATTATCTGACGAAGCTTATAAAGAACTTATCGGTGCCTAAACAACTATTGTTAATCTGGGCAATTATCTGCTCTGGAATCATTGCGTATTTTTGTTTAATAGATTCAAGTAATATTCCGCAGGTAAATTTTCCGAGTATTGACAAGATTGTGCATTTTTGTTTTCACTTTGGTTTTACAATTTCCTGGATCTTATTTTTTAAGAAAGAGCTTAAAGGAAAAGATGCTAACGATTACAAAGCGTATTTGATTTCGTTTATCTTTTCTGTTTTCTTCGGAATAACAATCGAAATTATGCAAAGTGTTTTAACAACAACACGAGCATCAGATGTAACAGATGTTTTAGCAAATGCATTAGGTGCATTCGTAGCAGTTTTTTCAGCGATAGCTTTTAAAAAACAAATCGATAAAATATAAGAATATAATTACCCACTTCGGTGGGTTTTTTATTGGCATAAAATCAAGCTTTTAAAACAGTATTTTTTCTGAATTTAAATGTATTTTTGCCCCATTCGATCTAACTTCAATATTATGAATGTTAAGCAATACTTAGATTCTACTTATTTAAAAACTGCTGCTCAAGCCGGAATTTCGGAAGAGGAGAATAGTATTGTAGTTAAAAACGCAATTGCAGAAGCGATTCAGGAAAAGTTTAAACTCATCATGATTCGGCCTGAATATGTAAGTCTGGCAAAAGAAATGATCTTAAAAGAAAATTCGAATTTACTGGTTGGTACCGTAATAGATTTTCCACAGGGAAATTCAAGTTTGGAATCTAAGATTAAGGAAGCAAATGAAGCGATTGAAAATGGTGCCGATGATTTAGATTTTGTCTGCAATTATGAAGCTTTTAAAAATGGAGAAATTTCATTAATAAAAGAAGAAGTTTTAATTGGAAGCCAAATAGGATTAGCCAGCAATAAAACAGTAAAATGGATTATTGAAGTTGCAGCATTGACGGATAAAGAAATTATTCAGCTTTCGGCTTTAATAAAAAATGTTGTTATATCGAATTTTAAAGAAGAAGATTACGCTTCTGTTTTTGTAAAATCATCAACAGGTTTTTATAAAACCGAAAATGATCTGCCAAACGGAGCCACAGTTCCTGCCATTATAATGATGCTCGAAAATGCTTCGCCTTTGCCGGTAAAAGCTGCCGGCGGCGTTCGCTCTTATGATGATGCAGTAGAAATGATTCGTTTAGGAGTTAAACGCATCGGGACTTCGGCAGCAAAAGCGATCGCAGACGGAAAAAATACCACAAATCAATATTAAATCATAAGCCCCAATCTAGTGAATAAGTTTTTTTTATCTTTTTTTATCAGCCTGTTTACCTTACTTGGTTTTGCACAACAGACTAATGTAAAACCTGATTTTACTTCAGAGCAGTTTCCTGTTTTTCCACATTGCGAAAATCTTCAGTCTAAAAATTTAGAAAACTGTTTTTACAGAGAAGTGCAGAATTTTGTATATGATAATTTTCAAATTCCCGAAAACTTAAAACAAAACAATTACAAAGGAGAAGTAAAAGTACTTTTTGAAGTTGATGCAAACGGTGAATTTAAAGTAATTTATGTAAATGCGGCAAATGATCAATTAGGTGAAGAAGCAAAACGTGTTTTTGGAAAATTTCCAAAAATAAAACCTTCGACTTATAACGGGAAACCGACTTATTCAAAATACACTATTTCAATTGATATTCCTTTAAAAAGCGCAGACCAGATTGCGGCAGAAGCTTTGGCAGCATCTGAAATTGAAAAGCCAATTGAAAAACCAATGACAGAATTAGACAGTATTGTATACAAAAAATACAATATGCCTGAATTTGAAAGTCATTTAAATATTCCATTTTCGCATAGTTATTATGCGCAGTTTGATGGCGCAATGAACCAGGTAGGAAGTAATAATCATACGGCTTCAAAACCGTATACTTATGCTGAGGTTTCAAAATATTACAATTTAAAAGCAGTAAACGAATCGCTTCAGAAAAAAGTTTCTGGCTGGTGGGGAAGAAAACTTTGGAATGAAAATCTTGTTCAGATTCAAGGTGAAGATTACTGGCTGGCCTTAAACCCAATTCTTGATTTGCAAATGGGGAAAGCGTCAGATCTTGATGCTTCTTATTCGTATGTAAATACGCGTGGGCTTAATTTTAGAGGAGGTTTAGGAAAACAGATTAATTTTACGACTACCATTTTTGAAAGTCAGGGAAGATTTGCAGGTTATTATAACGATTATGCAGAGACATTAAAACCTTCTGGTGGAAATCCGGCGATTATTCCGGGAATGGGAATTGCTAAGAGATTTAAAACTGATGCTTACGATTTTCCTTTGGCGGAAGCCAATATTACTTTTGCACCAAGTAAAATATTTGATTTACAATTAGGTTACGGAAGAAATTTTATTGGAGACGGATATCGTTCTTTGCTTGAAACTGATGGTGCAAGTCCTTATCCATATTTTAAAATCAATACTACTTTCTGGAAAATTAAATATACCAATACTTATATGTGGCTTAAAGATGTTCGTCCAGACGTAACAGTAGACAGAACGTATGCAAGCAAATATATGGCGAATCATTATTTGAGCTGGAATGTTTCGAATAAACTGAATTTTGGTTTCTTTGAATCGGTAGTTTGGACAGATACCAACAACAGAGGATTTGATGTTAACTTTGTAAACCCTATTATTTTTTATCGTTCTGTTGAGTTTGCCTCATCATCACGAAGCGGAAATGCGCTTTTAGGAATGACATCTAAATACAAATGGAATAACAATGTTAATTTATACGCTCAGTTTTTATTAGACGAATTTTCGATTGGTGATATGAAATCCGGAGATCAAAGTTGGAAAAATAAATTTGGTTACCAGTTAGGCGCTAAATATTACAATGCTTTTCATGTAAAAGATTTGCTTTTACAATTAGAATACAATCACGTTCGTCCTTATGTGTATTCTCATAGTGATCCAATTACGAATTATGGCCATAATAATCAAAGTATTGGGCATCAATGGGGAGGAAACTTTGAAGAATTTATTGCAATTGGCCGTTACCATAAAGGACGTCTTTTTGCCGATGCTAAATTTACGGTTGGTAAAAGAGGTTTAGATTTTGATACCGCAGAAAACACTTATAATTACGGAGGAAATATCTATAAAGACTATGATTTAAACCGTCCTTATGATACAGGTGTAAAAGTGGGTCAGGGAAATAAAACCAGTATTTTTATTGCCGATATCCAAGGAGGATATTTAATAAATCCAATTACAAATTTAAAATTATTCGGAAGTTTTATTTACAGAAATTTTGATCCAACTCAGGAAACGGCGACAACATTTAAGCAAAGTACAACCTGGTTTACTATTGGTTTACGTTCTGATATCTTTAACTGGTATTTTGATTACTAGAATTTTTAATAAGATTTTTCGAAATAATAGTGTTAAAGATTGGAAAGTTCTTATTTTGTAGAGGTTTTATTGGAAAAAATCTAATTTTAAAGTTCCAAATTCTATAATCTAATTTGTACATTTGCACCACTCAAAAAAAATATACAAAGACTACGGTATTGAACGCTGCTAAAAATACAATTTCAATCAAATCAATATTTCTGGATTTCAAAGAGATAACTAAGGCCGGCTTGGCTATTAGTGTTTTGTTTTCTTCAATCGCCGGATATTTATTAGGAGTTAATGACGAACACCCTTTTAAGTGGAGTGTTCTGCTTATTTTGTCAATTGGCGGTTATTGCATGGTTGGAGCTTCAAACGCTTTCAATCAGGTAATTGAAAAAGATATCGATTCTTTGATGGATCGAACAAAGAATCGTCCGGTTCCTTCCGGAAGAATGTCTCCTGTAACGGCATTAATTGTTGCAAGTCTGCTTACTATAATAGGTATTGCATTGTTGTACACTATCAATGCAAAATCGGCAATGTTTGCCGCAGTATCAATATTTTTATATACAAGCATATATACACCATTAAAAACCGTAACTTCATTGTCGGTTTTTGTTGGTGCGTTTCCCGGAGCAATTCCATTTATGTTAGGATGGGTTGCGGCAACCGGAGAATTTGGTATCGAAGCCGGAACATTATTTTTAATTCAGTTTTTCTGGCAGTTTCCTCATTTTTGGGCCATTGGATGGTTTTTGTATGATGATTATGCAAAGGCAGGTATTTTCATGCTTCCAACGGGAAATAAAGATAGAAAAACAGCTTTGCAGGTTATTTTATATACGATTTGGTTAATTATTGCTTCCTTATTACCAGTTTTAGGATATACAGGACAGTTATTTATTTCGCCAATCGCAGCAGTTTTAGTGTTTTTATTAGGTTTATGGATGTTGTTTTACGCGGTGCGTTTGTACCAATTGAAAACACCAAAAGCCGCAAGAACGTTAATGCTGGTGAGCGTTTCGTATATTTCGTTACTGCAGATTGTATTTATAGTAGATAAATTTTTAAGATAGTTATGGAAATGGCAATTCAAATAAGTGAAGAGCAGGTAAGAAAATCAAAATCGGCAAAACTGATTTTGCTGTTCGCAATGGTAAGTATGACCATGATGTTTGCAGGACTTGCAAGTGCATTTGTGGTAAGTAAATCAAGAGCAGACTGGTTGAGTAATTTTCAAATACCAACTGCATTTTATTTTAGTACAGCAGTTATTATTGGCTGTAGTGTTACTTTTTATTTAGCGAAAAAAGCAATCGAAAAAGGAAACAGAAGCGCAACTTCTGCATTTCTTTTAGGAACATTTGGTTTAGGAATTCTATTTGTATTTTTACAATTTAGAGGTTTCGGGCAAATTATCGAAAGCGGTTATTATATGACAGGACAAGGTAGCTCAATTACTACAACTTTCCTTTATGTAATTGCGCTTATGCACCTATTGCACTTGGCAGGCGGATTAATTTCGCTTTTAATTATAATTTATAATCATTTTAAACAAAAATACAATCCGACTCAAACTCTTGGTATAGAACTAGGTGCGATGTATTGGCACTTTTTGGATTTATTATGGGTATTATTATTTTTATTTTTATATTTCTTTAAATAAGAAAAAAACGTAAATTTGGGAACTTTTTAACGAATATCTTTTATGGAAGCGACAGTTACTACTGCAAATAACGACGAAAAAACTTGGGGAGGCGGAGAGCATAGCCAGCCACTAGGAGCAAGTTATGGTAAAATGATGATGTGGTTTTTTATCGTATCAGATGCCTTGACATTCTCTGGATTTTTAGGTGCTTACGGTTTTTCTAGATTTAAATTTATTGAAACATGGCCATTGGCTGACGAAGTGTTTACTCACTTTCCTTTTATGCATGGCGTTTCGGCTCCTATGTATTATGTAGCCTTAATGACTTTTATCTTGATTTTCTCATCTGTAACAATGGTTTTGGCTGTTGATGCAGGTCACCAATTAAAGAAATCAAAAGTTGCTGTGTACATGTTCTTAACAATTATTGGAGGTTTAATTTTCGTTGGTTCTCAAGCTTGGGAGTGGAAAAACTTCATTAAAGGAGAATACGGTGCAGTTGAAACTAAAGGTGGAAGTTTATTGCAGTTTGTTAAAGCAGATGGAACAAGAGTTGCTCTTGCTGATTTTGCAGTAAAATTGCCAGAACAAAGACAAGAATTAACAAGAAGCCATGCAACTTGGTTCGTTCAGGATGCAGAAACACAGCCAACTTATACTGTTGCTGAAATTCAGGCAGGTTTTAAAGCACACCCTGATGTATTAATCAGAACTGAAAAACTTACTGCTGAAAAGAAAAAAACAGTTTTAACAAGAGCAGAATCAGAAGCTCGTTTAGCTGATGCAAAATATGTAGTAGAAGGAGCAAACCTAACAAGAAATGAATACGGTAGTAAACTATTCGCTGATTTCTTCTTCTTCATCACTGGATTCCACGGATTCCACGTATTTTCTGGAGTTATCATTAATATCATTATTTTCTTTAATGTATTATTAGGAACTTACGAGAAAAGAAGAAGCTATGAAATGGTAGAGAAAGTTGGTTTATACTGGCACTTTGTAGATTTAGTTTGGGTATTTGTATTTACAGTTTTCTACTTAGTTTAATTTTAGATTTTAATTATTATGTCACACGAGCACGTATCAAATACAAAAAGAATCTGGTTTGTTTTTGCATTACTATCAGTAGTAACTACAGTAGAAGTTATCCTTGGTATTTACAAACCGGGAGTATTAGAGTTTAATCATTTTGTTGGTTTGAATTTGTTAAACTGGATATTTTATATCTTAACAATATTCAAAGCTTATTATATTGTATGGGCATTCATGCACATGGAAGGTGAAAAAAGCAGCCTTAGATGGTCTGTTGTATCACCGGTTATTTTCCTGGTATTATATTTATTGTTCATCTTGTTGACAGAAGGACACTATATTTATGGGGTTTTTAAAGATTCTACTATTAAATGGAATTTTTAACATGATATTAATTCGAAAAGAAGCTCCGTTTAACGGAGCTTTTTTTATTTTTGTACCTCAATAACTTCCGTTAAAACAATGAAAAAAAATATAGTTCTTTTTGTGCTTTTTGTTTTACCCATTGTAGCCTATTTGTTTTTCGCTTCAGGTGTAAATAGTTTTACAAAACTTCCCATAATTACTCCAAAAATTGCTGACTTTGGAAACTGGAAATCTCTTGACGGCAAAAAAGTTTCTTTAGATAAAAAAATCACTATACTAGGTTTTTCAGGCTCAGATATTCTTGAAAATAGAGGAAATTATTTCAACTTAAATGAAAAAATCTACAAACGTTATAACGGTTTTGAAGATCTTCAGTTTGTAGTTTTATGTCCGCTGGGAACTGAAAAAGAAGCTCAGAAAATTGTTGATGCCTTGTCTCCTTTTACAGATGTTAAAAACTGGAATTTTGTTTTTGCTTCACCAGATGATATTCAGACATTTTATAATCAATTGCATTTAAAAGGAAAATTGGATGATAAATTGGGTACATCAAATGTTTACATTGTAGATAAAGAAAGAAACTTAAGAGGACGCAAAGGCGGAAATAAAGATAAAAAAGACGAATACAAAGAAGGTTACGATACTTTTCATCCATCAGAATTGAGTAATGAAATGCTGGATGATTTTAAAATCATTTTGTATGAATATCGTGCCGCTCTTAAAAAGAACCATAATGCCACAAAACAACTTTAAATACACATATATAATGTTCAAAAATAAATCTTACATAGGGATTTCGTTTATTATTTTGATTTTCGGAATCTATGCAGTGCCAAAAATTGTTGACAGAATTAAAAATGGGGATGTTGTAAAAGGTAATCGTTTAGATAATGTTGGCTCTAAAAGTTCTAAAGACGCAAAATTATTAACGATTGGTGCAGCTCCAAAATTTGAATTAACCAATCAGGATAACGTTAAAGTATCTAATGCAACCTATAAAGGAAAAGTATATGTTTTAGAATTTTTCTTCACAACTTGTCCGTCAATCTGTCCAAAGATGAATTTGAGCATGCTGGAAATAGAAAAAACATTTTTTGGCAATCCTAACTTCGGAATCGTTTCCATTACAATTGATCCAACTCATGATACACCACAGGTTTTAAAAGATCATGCAAAATTATTAGGAGTAAAATCTTCTAACTGGAATTTTTTAACCGGAGACAGAGCTACAATTATGGATTTGTCTAACAAAGGTTTTAATCTTTATGCCGGAGAAAACTCAAAAGTAAGCGGAGGATTTGAACATTCAGGATTATTTGCTTTAATTGACAAAGACGGAAACATTCGCTGCCGAAAAGATGAATTTGGAAACCCAAATATCTATTACGACGGTTTAGATAAAAAAGGTGTTAGAGAAATTCAGGAAGATATTAAAATACTATTAGAAGAATAAAAATGGAAGATCATTCATTAGAAAAAAAATACAATAAATACATCATTGCGGTTTCAATTGTTATACCGGTACTTGTAGGGATTCTTTTTGCAATCAAATTAAAAGATTTTGGAATCAATGTAGAACCACTTTCTTTTTTACCTCCAATTTATGCTTCTACAAACGGTCTTACAGCGATTGTTTTAGTTGCAGCAGTAATTGCTGTTAAAAACGGTAAACTTAAGTTACACGAACGTTTAATGACTTTTGCAATTGCTTTGTCTTTGGCTTTTTTAGCGATGTATGTTGCGTACCATATGACTGCTGATTCTACTAAATTTGGTGATGTAAATCATGACGGAATTTTAGATGCAGTAGAAAAAGCTAAAATTGGTGCTGTTAGATATATCTATGCATTTATTTTAATCACACATATTCTTTTATCCATCATCATTATTCCGTTTGTATTGGTAACCTATGTACGAGCACTTGCGAAGCGTTTTGATAAACACAAAAAAATAGCTAAAATAACATTCCCGCTTTGGTTATATGTTGCGGTAACAGGCGTTGTAGTTTATTTAATGATTTCTCCTTACTATGCAAACTAAAACTCAAAACTCAAATTCCAAATTCCAAAGTTTTGTTTTTGGAATTTGTATTTTCCTAATTGGAATTTCGGCGAATGCACAATGTGCTATGTGCCGTGCCGCACTTGCAGGAGATTCTAACGTAAAAAAAGCAGAAGCTGTAAATGACGGAATCGTTTTTTTAATGATAATCCCGTATTTACTTGTAGCTATAATTGGTTTTCTTATTTATAAGATGTACCGATCTAAAAAGAAAAATGCAGTATAATTATACTGCATTTTTTTTATTTCAATTCGATTTAAATCTGCTTATTTCAATCCATTTACCGAAACATTTACAGTTCCGTTTATTTTGATAAAAGCGATAATCGCCTGATTCGTTAATTGAATTTTATCAAACTGAATATCTTCCATTTTTCCATTTACAAAAACGCCCGGCATTGGAGAATAATTTTTAAGGTAAGCGGCCATACTTTTTTTACCTTCTTCTAAATTAGGCTGAATAGAATATCTGCAGCTTTCTTCCATTTTTCTTAATACAAAACCTTGCGCAAGCCAGTTTGCAGTTCGCATTAGTTTGCTTTTGGTGTCTAAAACATAATCCAGTTTGTCGAAATAAATTTCCTTTGTCTGTGCATTATATTGCGGAATTCCGTTTAAATAAAGTGTTCCATCAATAGAACCCAGAACATCAAGTGCAATAATCATTTTTCCATTTTTGTGCCAGATTGAAACATTTTTTACCGTTACTTTTTTGCTTCCAGAACCAAATTCCTGTCCGGCAAAATTCTTCGTCATAATTTTTGAAGCATCCATATAACTTGAAATCGCCGCAATATTTGCCGATATCTGATTTGGGATTTTAGTAACCGGTTTTAAAACAATCTTACTTGCATTGAACTTAGATTCCGGCTGTTTGCCTACAATAGTTTCCATATTGCATTTCATTCCCATTTCGAGTAAAAAAGAATCATTTTTCAATTTTGCATTTGTCGAATAAACTTCAACAGGAACAATTCTTAACCAGCTTTCATAAGTATCGCTCATTTGAAAAGGCGTACAGATTTTTTCTAAAGCCGATAAAACATTCGGTTTAAAATCCATAGATTTTTCGATTGCCTCATCGATCTTATGTTCCAGTTTAGATTTAAAAATAGAGATTGCCGGATTAATCAAATAAGTAATCGGCATATTTTTTCCAAAAACCGTCATCGTTGGACTTTCATTCCAGTCTAAAGATCTGAATTCGGTTTTAGTGTTCAGTTTCCAATTCGTTAAAGCAACATCGCTGGATAATGTAATAACACCATTTAAATTAAATTCTCTCGTATCATAAAGTTCAATACCCATTTTTTTTGTTCCAATTCGGTATTTAATAGTCGCTTTTAACGGAAGAATTGTTTTTATTTTTTTATCCGGATTTGCAGGATCGTTTTGAATTTTTATTGGAGCCTGTTTCCAGATTTTCATTTCAATATCGTCATCTTCGATATTGTTATCCTCATAAATCAACCCGTTTAAGAGTGTATTGGTTTGATTTTCAATGTCATTCAGTTTAACCGTAATAGGCAGATTTATAAAGGAAGGATTGGCATCATAAATTAGCGGACTTGCATCATCTGGTTCTGGTTTTAAAGTTTCTAATTTTTGAGAAGTTGAGCAGCTAAAGAATGTGGCAGTTACCGCAAACACTGAGATTATGGAAAAAAACTTCATAATTAATGATTTTTTTAAGTGAAGCAAAATTAAGAAAACTATTAAATTATCCTGATAAAGTGTAACATTTGATAACAACTGCCGTCTTATTTAGATAATGAAACACAATTATTAACGTTTTATTATCATAATTTACTTATAAAATATATTATTATTGTTTTAAAAATTTAACAATACCATGATCGAAATTAAAGATTTGCATAAATCCTATAAAATGGGAAGTTCGGAACTGCATGTGTTGAAAGGAATAAATTTTAATATTGCCGAAGGAGAATTAGTAGCGATTATGGGATCATCAGGATCTGGAAAATCGACGCTTCTTAATATTTTAGGAATTCTGGATGAAGCCGATTCTGGTAGTTATATTTTAGACAATACGCCAATTAAAAAATTAAACGAAACTCTGGCTTCAAAATACAGAAACAAGTTTTTAGGTTTTGTTTTTCAATCTTTTAATTTGATTAATTATAAATCAGCATTAGATAACGTTGCTATGCCATTGTATTATCAAGGTGTAAAAAGAAAAGAGCGTTACGATATTGCAATGAAATACCTTGAAAAAGTAGGTTTGGGTTCACATTCTCATCACTTACCAAATGAACTTTCGGGAGGACAGAAACAGCGTGTTGCAATTGCAAGAGCGCTGGCTTCGAACCCAAAAGTTTTACTTGCCGATGAGCCAACGGGAGCTTTAGATACTAAAACTTCTTATGAAGTTATGGAACTTATTCAAGGAATTAACGATGAAGGAAAAACAATTTTAATCGTTACACACGAACCTGATATTGCCGCAATGTGCAAAAGAAATGTGGTCCTGAAAGATGGATTAATTATCGATGATAAATTAGTAGAACAAGTTAGAGCTTCATCTTATGTTTAATATTGAGCGTTGGCAGGAAATATTTGATGCAATTTCCAAAAACCGACTCCGAACTTTTTTGACAGGAGTATCGGTGGCCTCGGGGATTTTTATTTTGGTGATTTTGCTTGGAGCGGGAAAAGGGCTTCAAAACGGTATTGAAAAAAGTTTTGAGCGTGATGCTACTGGTCTTATTGAAGTTTGGTCAGGAACTACAACTAAAGAATATAAAGGATTAAATCCTGGCAGACAAATTCAATTTAGAAATAGCGATTATAATCAATCGGTTCAAAAATTTGGTGATAAATTAGAATTAAGGTCTGCATCATATAATTTTTGGGGAGCTTCATTTACATATGGGAAAGAATCGGGTACTTATCAATATAAAGGAGTAGATCCTGATTATGCCGGAGTTGAAAATCTTACTATTGTTCAAGGTAGATTTGTTAATAGCAATGATTTGACAAATAATGAAAAAATTGTTGCTATTGGGATGAAAATAAAAACAGATTTGTTTAAAGACAAAGATCCTTTAGGAAAAGAAATTGCAATCAATAATGTCAATTTTAAAGTAGTAGGAGTTTTTACAGATCCTGGTGGGGAGAGAGAGGAAGCGAGGGCGTATTTACCTAAAACAACTGTTCAGAGAGCTTATGGAGGAGGAGATAAAATAAGTAACATTTTCTTTACTTTAAAAAAGACAAAAGATTATGATGAAGCTTTGGCTCAATCTGAGAAATTTACTCAAGATTTAAAGGCTTTACTTAGAAGTAAAAATATGGTAGCCCCTGATGATGATGGAGGGGTAAATGCCTACAACTCAGTTAAAGATGTTAAGCAATTTTATGATTTGAATCTTTATATCAGGCTATTCTTTTGGTGGGTTGGAATTTGTACGATTATAGCCGGAGTTGTAGGGGTAAGTAATATTATGCTTATTATTGTGAAAGAAAGAACCAAAGAAATTGGAATTAGAAAGGCGCTTGGAGCGTCACCATTTTCTATTATTTCTATGATCCTTCATGAATCTATTTTTATTACCACTGTTGCTGGTTTTATTGGTTTGCTGGCAAGTTTGTTATTGCTTGAATTTGTTGGTCCGCAAGTACAAAGCGAATATTTTGTGAATCCGCAGGTTGATTTTAGCGTAGCATTCACGACGCTTATTTTACTTGTATTTGCAGGTGCGATGGCAGGTTTTTTTCCTGCATACAGAGCCGCCAAAATTAGACCTATTGTAGCACTTAGAGAAGAATAAATTATGTTTAAGAAAGATAATTGGGATGAGATTTTACAGGCTCTGACAGCAAATGTTTTTAGAACAATCTTAACTGCATTTGGAGTGTTTTGGGGTATATTCATATTAGTGATATTACTTGCAGCAGGACAAGGTTTAGAAAACGGTATTAAAAAAGGATTTGACGGAATTGCCACAAATACAATGTTTATGTGGAGCCAGACAACCTCTAAAGCGTATAAAGGCCTGCCAAAAACACGTCGTTATGATTTTAGAAATAGTGATGTTGCAGCTTTAAAAGCAGCGCTGCCGGATTTATTATATGTTTCGCCAAGAAATCAGTTAGGAGATTTTAACGGAACAAATAATGTGGTTCGAGGTACAAAAACGTCTGCTTTTACCATTTATGGAGATTATCCCGAGTTGATCAAACAGCAGCCAATGGATATTATAAACGGAAGATTTATAAACCAGCAGGATATTCTGGATAAAAGAAAAATAGCTATAATTGGTAAAGGTGTTATTAGTGAACTTTACGGAAAAGAAGAAGAACCTGTTGGGACTTATATCAAAATTAATGGTGTCAACTTTATGGTTGTAGGTGTTTACAAATCTAAACAGCAAGGTGGAAATGCAGAACAGGAACAAAAAAATATTTTTATTCCGTTCACGACTTTTCAACAGGCTTTTAATTATGGAGACAAAGTAGGATGGATGGCACTTACGGCAAAAGATGAAACATCGATTACCGACTTGAAACCTAAAATTTTAGAAATAATAAAAGGACTTCATTCCATAAATCCTGCAGATGATAGGGCAGTAGGGAATTTTGATTTGTACGAGCAATTCAATAAAGTGCAGAGTTTATTTAATATCTTGAAAATCATTGCCTATTTTGTGGGGACATTAGTTTTGATTTCGGGTGTTATTGGAATCTCAAACATTATGCTGATCGTAGTTAAGGAACGTACAAAAGAAATAGGAATTAGAAGAGCTTTAGGGGCAACTCCGGGAGCAATTCGCAGTCAGATTTTATCTGAGTCTATATTTTTAACAATCATTTCTGGAATGTTTGGTATTGCCGTAGCAACAGGAATTATAGCCCTCTTAAACATGGCGCTGGATTCGATGCCGCCCGGAAACGATACCATGTTTGCTAATCCAAGTGTCGACTTAGGAGTTGTATTTGTTGCTTTAATTATATTAGTAGGATCTGGTTTACTGGCAGGATTTATTCCGGCACAGATCGCAATTAATGTAAAGCCCGTAGATGCTTTACGAACAGAATAAAATTATCAATCAAAAAAATAATCGATTAAACTAAAAAACAAAATGAAAAAAGGAGTAACCGTAACCATTTTAATTTTAATTGCTATAGTCTTTTTTGGCGCACTTTACTATTTATACGCAAAGAATCAAGAATCGCCAATTGTTTTTAAAACGGAAAAAGCAGAGATTAAAACAATCGTAAAAAATACAATTGCGACTGGTAATATTCAGCCTGATGAAGAGGTATTAATCAAACCAAATATTTCAGGTATTATTGAGCAGGTTTATATCAAAGCGGGAGAAAAAATAAAAGCAGGAGATATGATCGCTAAAATTAGAGTTGTAGCCAACGTATCTAATGTAAGCAGTACTCAAAATCAGGTTCAGACTGCCAAAATTGCTTTAGACAATCAGGAGAAAATCTTTCAGAGACAAAAAACACTTTTTGATAAAGATGTAATTTCTGCCAATGATTTTGATGCGGCACAAGTAGCTTACAAACAAGCAAAACAAACGTATCTGGCTGCAAGACAAAACTTAGATATCGTTAAAACAGGTACAACGACTTCATTAGGAAGTTATGCTAATACCTTAATTCGTTCAACAGTAAACGGAATGGTTTTACAAGTTCCTGTAAAAGTGGGTAACCAGGTTATTGAAAGTAATAATTTCAACGAAGGAACTACAATTGCAAGTGTTGCCGATGTTGGAAGAATGATTTTTATTGGAAAAATTGACGAATCTGAGGTTGGAAAAATCAAAGAAAAAATGGCAATTGAAATAACTGTTGGAGCAATTGAAAATAAAAAATTCGAAGCAGTTTTAACTGATATTGCACCAAAAGGAGTTGTAGAAAACGGAGCAATTCAGTTTGAAATAAAAGCAAGATTAGAAAATAGAGATGATACATTTATTAGAGCCGGTTTAAGCGCAAATGCATCTATTATTCTTGAAAAAGCAGATAAAGTTCTGGCTATAAAAGAATCATTAGTTCAATTTGACAAAAAAACTCAAAAACCATATGTAGAAGTTGAAACAGCACCTCAAAAATTTGAAAGAAGAGATTTAGTTTTGGGTGTAAGCGACGGAATTTACGTTCAGGTTAAAAGCGGAATCAAAAACACGGATAAAATTAAAATCTGGAATCAGGGTTTAATTGACGAGAAAGAAGAAAAAAAATAATTTGAAGCTGTAAAGAGTTTTTTGGTTTTAAAAAATGTTAAATTTGCGTAGTTTGGTTTACTGCGCTTTCATTCAAAATATATGAAAATAAATAAATATAATAGTCTTGTTTTTGCTATGTTGTTCGGGTTTGGATTAGCCGGACACGCACAATCAAAACAATGGACACTGGAAGAATGTGTGCGATACGCATTAGACAATAACATTACAATTAAATTATCTGAACTGGATGTCAAAACGGCAACTATTGACAAAAGAGGAGCATTAGGAAGTTATCTTCCAACAGTAAACGGGAACGCTTCACATTCATGGAATATCGGTTTGAACGTTAACCCTGTTACCAATATTGCCACTACACAAACAACGCAGTATTCTTCATTAGGTGTAAATGCTAATGTTGATATTTACAAAGGTCTTCAAAATCAAAATGCCTATAGAAGAGCTAGTCTTTCTATTATAGCATCAAAATATCAACTGATGAAAATGCAAGAAGATATTTCGTTGAATGTTGCCAATGCTTTTCTTCAGATTTTATCTAACAAAGAAGATTTAAAAATAAAGAAAGAACAATTAGCGATCGACGAAAAACGTTATTCTCGTTCTGAAGAAATGGTAAATGCAGGAACAATTCCGCGTGGAGATTTATTTGATTTAAAAGCAACTGTTGCTACAGATAAACAAAATATTACCGTTTCTGAAAACAATTTATTGATTTCGAAATTAAGTTTGGCTCAGCTTTTACAATTAAAGGAATTTGCAGATTTTGATGTAGTTGATGATACAAATGCTAAAGATGAAAATAATATCATGGCGCAAAACCCAATTGATATTTACAATAAAGCAAAAGAAACAAGAACAGAACTTAAATTAGCTCAGACTAATCTGGAAATTGCCGAAAAAAATGTTGCTATTGCAAAAGGAGCTTATCAGCCAACTTTGAGAGGTTTTTATCAATTTAGTACCAGTGCAAGTTACAGTGACAGAATAATTGGAGCTGATCCTGTTACAAATGAGCCAATTTATGCAGCTCCAAATCCGGTTTTTGATCAGTTTAGTGATAATAAAGGACACAATTTTGGTTTTCAGTTAAGTGTTCCAATATTTAATGGCTTCTCTGTAAAAAACAATGTTGAAAGAAACAAAGTAAGTTTAGAGAAATCTAAAATAGATTTAGAGCAAAAAAGTTTAGATTTGCAACGTAACGTTTATACAGCATTTACAGATGCAAAAGGTGCTTTAAATACTTATGAATCTTCAACGATTACTTTAGAAGCAAGACAGCAGGCATATAATTATGCTAAAGAAAAGTACGATGTTGGTTTAATGAATTCATTCGATTTTACACAAGCACAAACTTTGCTGACAAATGCACAATCTGATGTTATCAGAACGAAATACGATTACATGTTCAAAATAAAAATACTTGAGTTCTATTTCGGAATTCCAATTGTTCCAATTATTACAAAATAATTTATTATGTCAAAAAAAACAATTTACTTCTTAGTTGGCGGAGCTGTAATTATTATCATAGCATTAATAGGGCTTTCCAAAGCAGGAGTAATAGGAAACAAAGATGAAGGAAAAGAAGTTGAAACATCAAAAGTAGCTGCTTCAACAATTGTAGAAACAGTTTCGGCAACAGGAAAAATCCAGCCGGAAATTGAAGTAAAACTTTCATCAATGGTTTCCGGTGAAATTATTGCATTAAATGTAAAAGAAGGTCAGGTTGTAAAAAAAGGAGATTTACTGGTAAAAATAAACCCTGATTTGTATACTTCAGGTTTAGAAAGATCAGTAGCAAATTTATCTGGAACTAAAGCCGGTTTAGTGCAGTCTGAAGCCAGTTTTAAAGAGGCAAAAGCAAATTATGAGCGTAACAAAACGCTTTATGATAAAGGTGTAATTTCAAAATCAGATTGGGATAAAGCCATATCGACTTATGAAGTCGCAAAGGCAACAAAACAATCTTCTTACTATAATGTTCAAAGTGCTTCGGCTTCTGTTACAGAAGCCCGAGACAATTTAGGACGTACAACAATTTATGCTCCTGCAGATGGTACAATTTCAGTACTAAATGTGGAATTAGGAGAACGTGTTTTAGGAACGCAGCAAATGGCAGGAACAGAGCTTTTAAGAGTTGCGAATCTTAATAACATGGAAGTTGAAGTTGATGTAAACGAAAATGACATTGTAAAAATTAAAATAGGGGATGAAGCAAATGTTGAAGTTGATGCCTATCTAAAAAAGAAATTTAGAGGTGTTGTAACCAGTATTTCAAATTCTGCAAGTACAACATTAACTTCAGATCAGGTTACCAATTTCAAAGTTAAAGTTCGTATTTTAAAAGAATCATATCAGGATTTATTAGAAGGAAAACCAGCAGCGTATTCTCCTTTTAGACCTGGAATGACAGCTACTGTTGATATTATTACAACAACTAAAAACAATGTTTTAGCAGTGCCAATTAGTTCTGTTGTAGTAAAGTCAGATACAACAGCCGTTACTGACTTTAAAGTAGAAGATCCAAACGAGAAAAAAGCAACTCCAAAAAGCGACAAGAAATTCGAATGTGTTTTTGTGAAAGTAGGAGACAAAGCTAAAATCAGAATCATTAAAACAGGAATTCAAGACGATACAAATATCGAAGTAATGTCTGGTTTGAAACCGGGTGATGTGGTAATTACTGGACCGTACACAACAGTTTCTAAAGAATTAAATTCTGGTGATAAAGTAAAAATTAAAAAAGCGGATGCTCCAAAAAAGTAAATCAATAATATGATTATTGCATTGCATGGAGTTCCGGCAGAAATGATTTTCAGTTTATTGGGTGCTTTTATTTCTGTCGTTATATATTTGATATGGGTGCATTACAGCGTCTATAAAACAAAATATTATAATGATGAATTTAAATATTTTACAATACAAAAAAAACTGATCCTATATTTAGGCTTTTTAGCAGCAAATTTAGGTGTGGCATTTCTGTTATTTTGGTTATTAACCCTTATTTTTGCAGCTACAATTTTCAGATGATTTTTTAATAAAAACACTTACTACATTGTCTTTCATTCTCAATATCGAAACCGCTACCAAAAACTGTTCAGTCTCAATTGCAAAAAATGGAGAAACTGTTCTCTGTAAAGAAATTGCTGAAGAAGGATATTCGCATGCTGAAAAACTTCATGTTTTTATTGAAGAAGTTATTGCAGAATCCGGTATTTCAGTTCAGGATTTAAAAGCCATTGCAGTAAGTCAGGGACCAGGTTCTTATACAGGTTTACGAATTGGGGTTTCGGCGGCAAAAGGATTGTGTTTTGCATTAAATATTCCGTTAATTGCTGTAGATACTTTGCAGACTTTAGCGTCAAAAGCAAATGTTTCTGATGGGAAAATCATCCCGATGCTGGACGCCAGAAGAATGGAAGTGTACAGCGAGATTTTTACTGCTGATTTACAAGTTAAAAGAGGAATCCAAGCGGAGATTATTACAGAAGAATCTTTTGCAGCCTATACAGAAAAACTTTATTTCGTAGGGGATTGTGCAGAGAAATGCAAACCAGTTTTGACTAAAGAAAATTTTGTGTTTTTAGAAGAAATCAAATACCCTTCGGCAAGAGAAATGAGTAAAATCAGTTTTGATAAATATCAAAAAAGCGACACAGTAGATGTCGCTTATTTTGAACCTTATTATTTGAAAGATTTTATGATGACACTGCCATCAAAAAAACAATAATCTAATTTTTATTTTTGAACTGTAAACGGCTGAACAGAAATTCCTGCTTCGTCTAAAGCTGTTTTGCAATTTTCTAAAGTATCAGAAAAAACAGCTCCGTAATTAATATTTTTTGCCCACGGACGAACTGCAAAATCAACAGAACTTGCTGATAAATTTTTTACGAAAACCTCAGGTGCCGGCTTTTTAAGCACTTTTGGATTTTTATTTAAAACATCCAATAAAACTTCTTTTGCCTTTTTAATATCAGAATCATAAGAAACAGAAAAAGTCAAATCGGCTCTTCTTTCTCCCTGCATCGAATAATTAATAATAGTTCCGTTTGACAAAGCACCATTCGGAACAAAAACCGTTTGATTATTTCCGGTCAACATTTTAGTGACAAAAATCTGAATCTCTAAAACCGTTGCAATAACTCCCTGAGCTTCGATTGTATCTCCAACTTTAAAAGGTTTGAAAACGATAATCAGCATTCCGCCCGCAAAATTCGAAAGCGAACCCTGTAGTGATAAACCAATTGCAAGACCCATTGCGCCCAGAATAGCAACAAATGAAGAAGTCTCGATTCCCAGTTTTGAAATAAAAGTAACAAACAATAAAACTCGAAGCGCCCACAATAAAATGTCAGCAAGGAATTTTGTTAATGTTGGGTCAAGATTTCTCTTAACCATTACTTTTCTAATTATTCTGTTGATTAATCGAATGGCATATAAACCAACAAATAAAATTAATAATGCTGAGATTAATTTTGGAGAATAATCGATTAAGATATTGATGAATTTTGCAGCGTAATTGCTAAATTGTTCAGGATTGATGTACATATTATTTTGAATAAAAAAACCTTCTCAAAGAGAAGGTAAATTGATTTTGCAAATATAGCTATATTTTGTTTTTATATGAAAATACTTTCCGTTACTTCTCTTCTTCAGAGTCTGAATCTGTTACTGCGTCTTCGCTCACATCAACTACAGTTTCTGTAACCAATTTATAATCTTCATTTGCAGTTTCAGTAATTACTTCTTTAATAGAATCAATCACGTCATGTATAGAGTCAGATGCTTTTTCTACATATTCGCTCACAGCATCTTTAGTATGTTCCAGATATTCTGCTGCAGAATCGATTATAGGTTCTGAGGCTTCTTTGACTTCTTCAAAAGTATTTTCGGCCTGATCTGCAAAATCTACTGCTGTTTCTTTTGCCGAGCCAAACAAATTGCTGAAAAATGATGATAATCCCATGGTTTTAAAATGATTAGTTGAGGTTACAATATTAATTATTTTTCGAGAAAAACAATTTAATTTTCGTTTAATTAATTATGAAATAAAAAAAGCGCCTCAAATGAGACGCTTATAATTATAGATAATTGAAGTTTTTATGCATTTAAAGCTTCAACCTTAATGGCTTCATCATTCAACATGCTTTTCAGCATATTTTCGATACCGCTTTTTAAAGTAAAAGTAGACGATGGACAACCGCTGCACGCACCTTGCAATATCACTTTTACAGTTTTGTCTTCTTCATTATAAGAATCAAAAGCAATATTTCCACCATCAGCCGCAACTGCTGGTTTTACGTATTCTTCTAAAATATTGATAATTTGCTGAGATGTAACATCTAATTTATCAAATGCTTCATCTTTTGTAACATCATTTTTAGTAGTAGTCTGAATTAGATTTTCATCTAAAACAGTTCCTCCGTTTTCAATAAATTGTTTAATAAATGTTCTTAACTCCAAAGTGATTTCAGACCAGTCGTTGATTTCGTATTTAGTAACAGAAATATAGTTCTCATCAATAAAAACCTCTTTTACATAAGGGAATTTGAATAATTCCTGCGCAAGCGGAGAAGAAGCAGTCTGGTCAATATTTTTGTATTCAACCGCGTTTCTAGTCAACATTCTGCTTACCACAAATTTTAGTGCTGAAGGATTTGGAGTTGTTTCTCCATAAACCGTAATAGGCTGTTTTTTTGCTTTGTTTTCGTCAACTTTAATGATAACGCCGCCTTTGTCTACAAATGCTGCAATTTGCTCTGCAACATCATCTTGTACGTCACTCCATTCTACAATGCTGTATCTTTCGATTGCAATAAAATTTCCTGAAATATAAACGGTTTTTACAAACGGCAGATAGAACAATTGCTGTGCTAAAGGCGAAGCTTGGGCTTCATCTATGTTTTTGAATTCAAAGTTTTGATTTTGAGTAATAAAATCTTCAAATTCGAATTTTAAGATAGTAGGATTTTGAGTCTCTTTTATAGTGATTTTTGTCATGGTAGTAATTTTTTGCAAATTTACTAAAGTTATTTTCTACTATTACCTATATTTGATTTTTTAATAAAATAATTAAGACTCTATTCAAATAATTCGTACGAAATTATCAAGAGTGTAAAAATTAGACTAACTAGCCCGCCATTATGAAATTAAAAATCAAGTTATTAATTGTTTTTTTAATAACGACTTTTTATACTTATTCTCAAGAAGGAATTCCTGTTTACTCTGATTATTTATCAGATAATTACTACTTGATTCATCCTTCGATGGCTGGAGCAGCAAATTGTGCAAAAGTTAGATTAACAGCCAGAAAGCAATGGTTTGGTCAGGAAGATGCGCCAACACTTCAAACTTTAAGTGTTAACGGAAGATTAGGAGAGCGTTCCGGTGCCGGGATTATTGTTTTTAATGATAAAAACGGATATCATTCTGAAAAAGGAGTAAAGCTTACCTATGCACATCATATTATGTTTTCAAGAGATGAAGTCGATTTAAATCAGCTTTCTTTTGGTATTAGCGGAGGATTGATTCAGAATCAGTTAGATGAAACAAAATTTGGCGGTACTTTTGATCCAATTGTTTTTGGTTCGATTCAAAAAGACTCTTATTTTAATGTAGATTTTGGAGCTTCTTATAACTATTTAGATTTTTATGCGCATGCAACGGTTCAGGGCGTTCTTGAAACGAGAAGAGAATTGTATACAGATTACGAAAGTGATAATTTAAGAAAGTTTCTTTTTAGTGCAGGTTATGTATTTGGGAAAAGAGATAAAATTACCTGGGAGCCTTCTATTTTATTTCAACTGTTTGATCAGACAAAAGAAAAATCTATTGACCTGAACTTAAAAGCTTATAAGAATTTAGATTTTGGAAGTTTATGGGCTGCTTTATCTTATAGAAGAAGTTTTGACGGAGCTCAGTTTAGCTCTGGAAGCGGAGTTTCAAATCAAAAACTGCAATATTTTACACCAATTGTGGGCGTGAATTTTAAAAACTTTATGTTTGCTTACACCTATTCTCAGGTTACAGGCGATGTAAAATTTGATACTGGCGGATACCACCAGATTACTTTAGGAGTTAATATATTTTGTAGAAAGGAACGTTACGATTGTAACTGTCCGGCAATTAATTAAAATTTTATTATGCTTATTAAATCTGTAAACGGAAAATCACCTGCAATTCCAGAAGATTGTTACGTTGCCGAAAATGCAACTATAGTTGGCGATGTTACTTTTGGTGAATCTTGCAGCGTTTGGTTTAATGCAGTTGTTCGTGGCGATGTTCACTTTATCAAAATAGGAAATAAAGTAAATATTCAGGATGGCGCAATAATTCACTGTACGTATCAAAAACACCCAACAATTATAGGAAACAATGTTTCTATAGGACATAATGCGATCGTTCACGGTTGTACAATTCACGACAATGTTTTAATAGGAATGGGCTCTATTGTAATGGATAACTGCGTTGTCGAAAGTAATTCGATAGTAGCGGCCGGAGCGGTTTTAACCCAAAATACAGTTGTTCCTTCGGGAACTATTTTTGCCGGTGTTCCTGCCAAAAAGGTAAAAGATATAGATCAATCTGATTTTGCCGGAGAAATTGAACGTATATCAAACAACTACGTAATGTATTCTGGCTGGTTTAAAGAATAAATTCTATTAAATTCCAAATAATAAAAATTCCAAAATAAAAAATTCCAAATTCCAATAGTTATTGACACTTCATTGGAATTTGGAATTTTTATTTTTTGGAATTTAATACTTTAAAGATTGATTTTTTCGAAGAAAGCATTTTTATAACTTTCGCTTATTGGAATTCGTTTATCGCTAATCAAAACTTTATTTTTTTGTATTGATTTTACGTGTTTTATATTGATAATATAAGATCGGTGAATTCGCGAAAATCCTTTGCTTGAAAGCAGGTTTTCTAATTTTATTAAACTGATTAAAGTCAGCGTGAATTTATTGTCTGTCGTGTAAATTTTTACATAATCTTTCAAACCTTCGATAAAAAGAATATCCGAGAAATTCATTTTTACATTTTCATATTCAGCTCTCACAAACATAAAATCTTGTTCAACTTCCGGAGTGGCAATGCTTTCAGAAATGGGCTGAACAGCCGCTGCAGGATTACTGATTTGCTGCGCCCGAACCACAGATTTTAAAAAACGATGAAACGGAATTGGTTTTACTAAGTAATCAACCGCACCAAGATTAAAACCTTCAACGGCATAATCAGAATAAGCGGTTGTAAAAATGACCAAAGGTTTTTTTTCGATTGTATTTAAAAAGTCAATTCCGGAGAAATGCGGCATTTGAATATCAAGAAAAATCAAATCAATATTATTTTGATTGATAAATGAAACGGCATCGATCGCATTATTAAAAGTGCTGACCAGTTCAAGCGAATCTACCTTCTTGACAAAATCTTCTAATAGTTCAACTGCTAAAGGTTCATCATCTATAATTACACATTTCATCTGTTGAAAATTAAGTTTTTAAATTTGTTTTGGCAGTCAAAAGTAGTTTTAAACCAATGAATTAAGTTTTAAAATTATCATAAAAGTACGCAATTAATCCAAGTATCATTTTAACGTTTATGTGGTTTTTATTTCATCTAATTTTAAACTTAAATGAACGCGATAAAAATGATTATCCTGATTAATAGTCAGTTCGTGTGCATTTGGATAAAGTAAATCCAGTCGGCTTTGAATATTTATAAGTCCGATACCAGAATTGTCAGGATCTTTTTCATAATTTTCGATAGTATTTTCGATCCAAAAATCCAGATCATTTTCAGAAATGAATATCTTAATTTTTACATGTGTAGCGCCTTTGTAATCAGTTCCGTACTTAAAAGCATTTTCTACAAAAGAAATTAAAAGCAAAGGTTCAATAAACTTGTTTTTGGTATTGCCGTGAACATTTATAACAATGTCTTCAATATTATTCAGTCTGAGTTTTTGCAGTTCAATATAATTCTGGATATAATTAATCTCTTTTTCTAAAGCCACCGTTTTGTTATCTGTTTCGTAGAGCATATAGCGCATTAATTCAGATAAGGTTACGATGGCATCAGGGACCAAATCAGATTTCTTATGTGCCAGAGAATAAATACTGTTTAACGAATTGAATAAAAAATGCGGATTGGTTTGCTTTCGCAGATAAATCAATTCAGTATTCGTTCTGTGTGTTTCGGCGATTAATTTGTTTTGCTGGTTATTGTAAAACTCTGTCAGCGTTCTAATAACGGCGCTTATGGTAATAATTAAAATATAAAAAAAAGACGGGCCAATTTTAAAAAACAACGGCTGTCTCGCCGGCGCCATCATTACTCTGCCTTTTTGCTTATACAGGTTAATTGCTTCGGGCGGCATCATTCTTGTTCTCATGTGTCTAAACTCAGGAATAAAATAATGAATCCTGATAATCATGAAGACAGCAATAAGAATAAAAATGAACAGAAAATATTTCCAATACTTTTTTTGTAAAAGAAGAGCAGGTACCAAGTAAAAATAATTCAGATAAAATAACAAAATTCCTGTTGCCCATTGTACATAGAAATCATTATTGATTCTAAATGGACTTTCATAAAATTGAATCAGCGATGTTAGAATAAAGAAAATCCAAATCATAAAATGGAATAGTATTTTATTTGAATTTGTATTTTTAATGGTATCTAGTGTCATTTATAATTTTATTTTTAATAAAATTAATTCATTTTTGGTTACCGTTGGAGATAAGTTTTGTTTGAGTTTTTCAACCACAAAATGGGCTGTTTTTAAGGCATCTTCTTCTGTTGAAAAACTTTTGTTATCATTTATTACAGGAATAATCGATTGTTTGATTATGATTTTATCTTTATAAGAAATCGAATATCCCCAGCCTGTATTTGTTTTAAATGATTCGGTTTTAAAAACTTCCTTTTTTGTACAGGAAACAATTTGTAAAACCAGAATGAAAAGCAATAAATTCTTCTGGATTTTACTCCAGAAGAATTGTTTAGTATTAATTGTCATCGTCGCTTTGTTCATCTTGCGGTCTAAATTCCCATGCATCGTCAAAGTAAGTAGAACCCACTCTTCCTAACATGTAAAAACCGCGATTGTTAATTGTAAAGCCAACAGCATCAGTTCTTGTTGCACCTTCCATAGCTGTTCTTTCTTCCCAAAGATCTGTTGAAGGATTGTATTCCCAAACGGTCTTGATGTTTTCACCGCCCACAACATATCCTAATCCGTTCATTGAAAAACTAGAAGCATTAGATCTTGTAATGGCATATTCATCATTCCAGGTGTAATCATCATCTGTATCTTTATCGATATCTCTTTTTCTTGTCCAGACATCAGTTGCAGGATCAAATTCCCAAAAATCTTCCTGATACACGCCATTGTTAACTCCGGTAACCAAATAAGCTTTATCTGAAATTACAAATACAGTAGCATTACGTCTTTTATTACCGCTAAATCCATTTACAAGCGTCCAGGTATTTGCCTGATCATCATACTGGTAAAAATCTTTTAAATAATTTCCATCATAACCAGTTCCAAAATAAGCTTTTCCGCCAGCCTGGAAACCAACGGCAGCATAACGACCTGTTCCTGCAAAATCAGCTTTTTGAGTCCAGCTGTTGCTTGATGGATCATATTGATAGAAATCCTTTAATTTATTAGTTCCATCATAACCAAGTCCCACATAACCTTTATTATTTAGCGTAAAACTTGATGCCGAACTTCTGGCAACACCTCCGAAATTAGCTTTCTGTTCCCAGTAATCTCCAGTTGAGTTATAAGCCCATAAATCTTTTAAATATTCATCTCCGGTATAACCCGTTGCTACATAAGCAAAATCTCCAATTACAAAACTTGTTGCACTAGATCTTGCAGGACCGTCAAACGCTGATTTTTTAATCCAGTTACCTACTAAATCATCATCATCGTCATCATTGCTGCAGCTTATAAAAAAGAGGCTCGAAAGCAGGGTTGCGAATAATATTCCTTTTTTTAGATTATTCATAGTGTTTAAAATTTATTTATTGTTTGTATTTGATCCCAATTCCTAAAATGTATCCGTTGTTTATGTTGAAATCATAAACAGTATGATTATCACCGTCTGTTAATTTGTATTTTTTGTCAAAATCATATCCGGCTTTAAAATTTAAAAACCAGTTTTTGTCGACATTTCTTTCATATTCAAATGAGGTTGTCATTTGTGATAAAGTAGCTTTTGCGGCATTTTTATCTATTTCATTCTGAATATTTAAATTGTAAAAACTTCCGTTGAAGCTGTTACTTAAACTAAACTTATTGCGTATGTTATTTGAATACGAAATCCTTGAATCCGGAAAACCAATCAGCACATTAGCGTTGTCATTCATTTTATAATTTAAAGAGGCTGACGGCAGAAATTTTGGATTTCCAAAAGCGCTGGTTCTGGCCGCTCCAATACTTAAAGTTGTTTTTGAATTTAATTCCTGTTTTATTTCAAAACTTCCTAAAAGTGTAAAATCAGAAAAACCTAAATTTTCCTGAAAACTGAACGTTGGCGTAACCGCAAAATTCAGTTTTGTCGAATTTGATATTTCCTGCGAAAATTCAAATTTGTTCTTAATCAACTGCAGCTTGTCTAAATCTTCAAAAGATTCATAACGGCCTAAATCATAGTTTACATTCAAATTCGAATATTCCAGTGTATTTGTAATCAGGCTTTTTGAACTTATTTTTTTGTTGAGCGAGACACCAATACTTGTTTCAGTAAAATCAATTTTGTCAGTAGGCTCTGTTTTTAAATTCAGCTGCACTGAAAAATTTTCCTGCGCATTCATATTTAGAAATGACACTAAAAAAACCGAACAAATTATAAACCTTATTTTCATTACTTATTTATTGGTTCAAAAGTAGGTTGGAGAAGGTTTTAAAAAAAAGAAGATATATGTATGACTCTTTTTGATAGACAAAACAGCCTTTTTTAAGGTCGAATGAAATATTTATTTGCAATATTCCATTGTAGATGTTTTTTCGCCGTTGATAGTCTAAAAACACGTGACTGTATATGTTATAGTGTGGTGCAGAAGACTGCATTTTATATTTGCTCAAAAAATTGATTATGGGCAAGTTTTTATTAATGTTGGTTTTTGCTTTTACTATATTTTCCTGCGGTACAGATACTGATGCGGGAAATTTTGTTGTAGGTTCAGATTATTTGGCTATAAATAATAAAGTAGTGATGATCGACACGCTTACGGTCGAAATGTCAACTATAAATTTCGATTCACTTATTACTTCGGGACAAAGCCGAATTTTAATAGGTAATTATGATGATCCTATTTTAGGAAAAGTAAAATCAAACAGTTATTTCCAGCTTTCTGCCAGTTCTTATGCCTTGAATAATTCAGGTTCAGATACTGAGACTGTAAATTTTGTTTTTGATTCTATCTCCATGATTTTAAAATATGATAACTATTATTACGGAGATACTACTCAGGTTCAAAAATTTGACATTCATCGACTGACCCAAAAAGTAAAGCCAAATAAAGATGATGATAGTTTTTACAATAACTCCACTTTAAGCTACAGCGACGAAAGTCTGGGCACTGTTTCGTACAAACCCCGTCCAATTGAAAAAGATTCTATTAATATTAAAATGAGTAAGGATTTTGGAGAAGCACTCTTTCAAAAAATAAAAAAGAGAGAAATTACAGGTTTAGATAATCTTACGGAATACTTAAAAGGATTAGTGCTTGTTCCTTCAAGTTCTAATTCATCAAGTGTAATAGGATTTCATACTGCTACCAGTAAAGTTCGAATGTATTATTCCAAATATCAGGGCGACGCAGATGCCGATTCTTTTTTTATCGATTTCCTGATGTCAAATACAGCGACACAATTTAACTCTATATCGCTCGATAAAACAGGAACTATAATTCAAAATTTACCCGTTTCGACCAGTAAACTTTCAAGTTCCTTAACCAATAAACAAGGTTTTATTCAGTCCGGAACCGGAGTTGCCTGCCGTATTGATTTTCCAAACATAAAACAGCTTAAAAATATTTCAAGTAACGGAGCTATTGTCGACGCTCAAATGTTTATAAAACCTGTAAACAATTCGTATTCAAATAAATATCCTCTGGCAGATTCTTTAAAAGTATATGTAGGCGATAATTTAAACAGAATTAGTGGCAGTTTGCTTAATGCTGCTGGAGCGGCAGTTTATGGAACTTTGAGTCAGAAAAGCGATGAGTTTAATGAAAATATAGGTTATACCATTCCGCTTGGTAGTTTTTTGCAGAAAGAAATGCTTAAAGCATCAGATTCAAGATCATCCCTGATATTAACATTGCCCGGAATTTCTAAATCAGTTAACAGACTTGTTTTAGGAGATCAAAAACATCCCGAAAATAAAATTCTAATAAAAATTTATTACCTCTCCTATTAAATGAAAAAGAAAATAATTTTTGTAAGCTGCTTCATTTTAATGGCGCTGACTTCATTTTCTCAAAGTATTTCGAGTTCGCCCTATTCATTGTATGGTTTAGGAAGTGTGTATGATGCCGATTTTGGTGCGATTTCATCAATTGGATCTTCCGGAATTGCTTTGCCTTCAGAAGGTTTTATCAATAATCTAAATCCGGCGTCTTTAGGATTTATGCCTTTAAATCATTTTATGCTTGATGTGGGCGGAAAAGCTATTGGAACAACATACCAAAGTAAATCCAAAACCGAGAAGCGAAATAACTTTCAGTTTTCTCATTTAGCTTTTGCTTTTCCCGTAACTAAGAATTCAGGTTTTAGTATTGCACTCAAACCGTATTCGAGTTCTACGTATAAAATTTCAAATCTTTTACTGCCTATTGCAGATAGTAAGGAATCGTATAATTTGTCTGCAGCTGGTTCAGGAGGATTAAATGATTTTGATTTTTCCTATGGATATCGTTTTGGTAAAAAGCTGACTGTTGGAGCTACTGCCGCTTTGTTATTTGGAAATATTACAGACGACCGCACCTTTACTATTTTGAATTCAATTACTAATGTACATAAAAAAACAGATTACAGTGGATTTCGTGCTACTTTAGGAACGCAGTATAAAATAGATTCCACATTGACAATTGGAACAACTTTTAAACTTCCGGCACAAATTAAAGGCTCAAAAGTTCAATCTGTTCAAACATCTGCAGATGGAGTTGTTAATGTTATTGAGTCTGAAACAGCTTCGGATGTGGATGATTATTATATGCCTTTAGAAATAGGAGTAGGGATCAGCAAGCGATTTAAGAATGTTTTGAACATGACTTTAGATTACGAAAAAAGTTTGTGGAATGATACGAGACAGTCTGATCTTTATGGAGATTTTGTAAATCAGGACAGATTTGCCCTTGGATTTTCATATTTCAATGCTAATAGAAATATTCGTAAATATTGGGATAGGATAACGTATTCTGCAGGAGCAAATTTTGATACCGGTTATCTTGAAGTTGACGGAAAAAGAGTTAACAACGCCTCAATTTCTGTGGGAGTTAATCTGCCAATCGAAAATACCTCTTCGTCCCTAAATATTTCCTATTCCTATGGTCAAAGAGGCAGGGTATCAGAAAATCTTATTAAAGAAAATTATCATAAGATAACCCTTAATTTATCTTTAGACGGAATTTGGTTTGTGAAACGAAAGTTTGATTAATTAAAAGTTTTTTTCAATTACCGGATATTTATCTTCTAAGATAGATTTTAAAACTGCTGGATTTGAATTGACATAAAATATAGGTTCACTTTTTGGAGTGTCAGTAAAACCGACTTTTTCACGCAAAATATTTTGTGTTTGTCTTGCTACTGCCTCTCCAGAATCTATGATTTGAATGTGATCCGGAAGTATCTTTTTAATCTGCGGAATTAAATAAGGATAATGACTGCATCCTAAAACAAGATAATCAATATTAGCATCGATCATAGGCTGTAGATATTCCTCTAATAATTGCGTCATTTCCGGAGAATATAAATTGCCATCTTCAATTAATTTAACCAGACCATAACCAACCTGCTCAATAATTGTAGTATGTTGAAACATCTCTGCAGTTTTATTAAACAGTTCGCTGTTTAAGGTTCCTTTTGTAGCCAGGATTCCAATTACCTGCGTTTTAGAATTATTAGCAGCGGGTTTTATTGCAGGTTCAATTCCTATAAACGGTATATCATAATCATTACGAAGTTCCCAAATTGCATTTGTTGTTGCAGTGTTGCATGCTACTACAATTAATTTGCAATTATTTTCAAGTAAAAACTCTACATTTTTTTTACTTAAGGCAACAATCTCTTCTTTTGTTTTTTGACCGTAGGGAGCATTTTTGCTATCGGCTAAATAAATTGTTTTTTCGTTTGGAAGTAAATCGTGAATTTCTTTCCAGATTGAAGTCCCTCCAATACCAGAGTCGAAAACGCCTATAGGATTATTGTTTGTCATAATACAAAATTAGTATTTTTTGAAATAAAAATATATTCCAATTTAGTAGAAATCTGGAAATATTAATGGATTTTAATTTTAAATAAATGTAAAAAAAAACTGCTTAAATTTTTAAAATTTAAGCAGTTTAATTATAAGGAATTCGTTTATTAGAATCCTAAGTCTTTTTTCACGTCAGCAGTAATGTTTGGACCATCAGCTAATAAAAGAGTAGAACCATCTAAAACATATTGGAAACCTTTAGCTTTACCAACTTTTTGGATAGAAGCTCTTACTTTTTCCATTAAAGGTTTTACGATATCAGTTTCTTTTTGTTGAAGTTCTTTTTGAGCATTGTCTCTGTAGTCAACAATTCTTTTTTGCATATCCTGAACTTCTTTAGAACGATCACCGTTTACAGCTTCAGTTACAGTTGCTGCTTCAGCTTCATACTTTTTGATTTTTGTTTGGTATTCGTCAACCATTTTTTTGTATTCAGCATCATATGTCCCACTTAATTTTTGCAGTTGATTTTGAGCATCTAGCATAGCAGGCATTTTCGACATAATCTCGCTAACATCAACATGGGCAACCTTCGCCTGTGCGTTCATTGTATTACTTGCTCCTAAAATAAGTATTGCAGCAATTAGTAAAGTTTTGATTTGTTTCATCATTTTAAAAAATTAATTAATTATTGGTCGTATTTGTTTTTTGTGTTTCGGCCTCTTTTGCTTTTTTAGCAGCTTCTCGTTCTTCGAGTATTTTTTTTCTTCTCTCTTCTAATTCTTTTTTACGCTGTTCGTAAAGCTTTTGTCTTTCTGCCGCTTTATCTACTGCAGGTTCTGTTGTCGCAGGCTCAGTAGTTGTTGTTGCAGGTTTAGCTGTTTCTCCAGGTTTAGCCGTTTCAGTTGTTTTTGCTGCCTCGGTTGTTTTTGCTGGTTCAGAAACCGTGCCATTTTTTTTAGCTTCTCGTTCTGCCTGAATTGCTTTTCTTCTGTCGTCGTATTCTTTTTTCTTAGCTTCCTGCTCCAGTCTTCTGTCTTCAATCAGTTTTTCTCTTGCAGTTCTCTTTTCATCTAATGCTTTTTGACGATCTGCCATTGCAGGATTTTCATCAATTGCATTTTCTTTACTTTCCTTAGCTTCCTGATCTTTCAATTGTTTTTTAGTCAATTGCTCTCTTTTATCAGTTCTGTTTAAAATACGCAGTACCTGATCACTAATATCGAATCTTTTATTGCTAAAAAGCATTGTCAAATCTGACGATTTATCAAAAATGAAATCATAATTTTTAGCTTCGGCAATATCTTGAACAGCTGTAAAAACCTGATCCTGAATTGGCTTTGCTAAAGCTGATTTCTGTCTCATTAAATTTCCATCAGCACCAAATTGCTTTTGCTGATACTCCAGCATTTCATTTTCCTGAAATTTTATTTCAGTTTCTCTTTCATCAATTAATTCTTTAGTCAATAAAGCTTTTTCCGCCTTAAGATTTTCTTTAAGCGTATTGATGTTTAATTTTTTGGCTTCTATTTCTTGCTTCCACTTTTGAGCTTTTAGCTCTAATTGTGATTTTGCTTCTTTGTAATCAGAAACATTTTCCAAAATATATTCCATATCAATGTAACCGATTCTAGTCGTTTTACCTTGACCCTGAATTGTATTTACTGCAATCAAGACTAAAAATATAAATAAAAACCGTTGTTTCATAACATTACTTTATTTTGAATTTTTAGCCAAAGGTATTAAAATTTGTACTAAAACCCGCACTAAAACTGTTGACCAATAATAAAATGTGTTTCCCATCCATTTGCCTTGTTTGTAACAGACCCTGGAAGAGCATCAAAACCGTAACCGAAATCAATTCCTAATAATCCAAATGCAGGCATGAATACACGTAAACCAGCACCAGCAGAACGATTTAAATCAAACGGGTTATAATCTTTAAACGATGGATATGATGAACCTGCTTCTAAAAACGTCAATGCATAAATCGATGCAGACGATTTTAATGTAATAGGATAACGTAATTCCATCGAGAATTTGTTATAAACAGTAGCTCCAATCTGTTGTCCCAATGAATTAACAGGTGTCAGCGAGTTGTTCGGATAACCTCTTAATTGTATTGTTTCTCTACCATCCATTGAATAGTTTGCCATTCCATCTCCTCCTAAATAGAAACGTTCAAACGGAACAACTCCTCTTGATTGATCATAAGCTCCTAAGAAACCAAATTCTGTTAATGTTCTTAAAACTAATTTTCCATACACTTTAGTATACCAGTCTGCTTTAAATTTTACTTTATAGTATTCTAACCAGTTATATTTCTTTTGATCGACCTTTGCAGCATCTGTGTCAGCACTCTTATAATCAGATCCCACACTCACATATTGAGAAGATCCATTTATGGTTTCAGCTTTCATATAATCACCTGGATTTATAGGCTGTCCGTCTGGACCAGTTTTTGCCTCTCCGGTATATTGTACTTTATATTCTTTTTGATTTCCTAAATCTCCGTAGTTAACCCCATTAAATAATGAATACGGAGGCGTAACTTTTGCAGAGATACTAAATTCAGAACCATAAGTTGGGAATATTGGGTTAACCCCTTTATTACTTCTTGAAAGTCCTATTGTATAAGCAAGGTTTCTTGATGCTCCGTTACCAAATGTAAACAATCCTGTATAGTAATTGTTTAAGTCATAATGCTGATAACTCACAGATTGTGAAAGAACAAAATAATCATCCGGCACCGTTAAACGTTTTGCTAAACCAACCTGAACCGTAAAAATATTAAAACTTTGGCTTTTATCTACAGTTCTCGTTACATAATTGTTGTTGAACTGCTTACTGTATGAAATTGATGAACTAAACTGTACTGGTTTTTTACCTCCAAACCATGGTTCAGAGAATGATAAACTGTACGTTTGGAAATAAGTACTTCCTTGTAAACGAAGTGCTACTTTTTGTCCGTCTCCCATAGGAAGCGGTTTGTAAGCATCTTTATCAAATAATTTTCTAGCCGAGAAGTTGTTGAAAGATAAACCTAAAGTTCCAATAAAACCTCCTCCTCCGTAACCTCCTTGAAGCTCAACCTGGCTAGATCCTTTTTCTACTAATTGGTATTCAATATCAACAGTTCCTGCAGCAGGATCAACGTTTCTAAATTCGGGTTTAATAGCCTCCGGATCAAAGAAACCTAATTGACCAATTTCACGAATAGTTCTAACTAATTCTTCTTTGCTGTATTTGTTTCCTGGCTTAGTTCTTAACTCACGGTAAATAACGTGGTCATTTGTTTTGTCATTTCCAGTAACATAGATTTTATTGAAATAAGCGATAGGACCTTCTGTAATTCTAATCTCAAAATCAATTGTATCGTTTACAGTTTTTACCTCTACAGCATTAATTTTAGAGAATAAATAACCGTTGTTTTGGTATAAGTTCGTGATATCTTCCCCGTCAGGTTTTGTGTTATCAGCGATTCTTTTTTCTAGTAAAACACCATTATAAGTTTCTCCTTTTTTGATCCCTAAATAACGGTTTAACTGCTGATCTGAATAAACGGTATTTCCTAAAAACTTAATATTTCCGAAGTAATATTTGTTTCCTTCTTCTACATTAATTTTTATAGCAAGCATATTTTTGTCTTTGTTATAAGTAACAGAGTCATAAATAATACGTGCATCACGATATCCTTTTTCTTTGTAAGCAGCGATAACTTTTTCTAAGTCAGTTTTATATTTTTCAGGGATAAATTTAGACGCTTTAAAAACACGAAGCAGATTTTTTTGTTTCGTATCTTTCATCGCAGCTCTTAATTTTGTATCGGTAAGCTGTTTGTTTCCAATGAAATCAATACTGCTTATTTTAACTTTATCTCCTTTATCTACCCTCACTAGCATGTTTACCTGATTTCCGGCAGTACTGTCGGGAGTAGTAGTAATGGTAACTTTTGTATTGTAAAAGCCGTCTTTTTTATACTTGTTTTCGATGTAATTTTTAGTAGTTGTAATTAAGTTTTCGTTTACAATTTTATTTTTAGTTAAATTGTTATCCTTAATTAATCCTTCGACTTTACTTTTCTTAACGCCGGTGATTTTAACTTCATTTAATTTTGGAAGTTCAACAATATTTAAATCTAAATAAATACTGTCGTTTTGAACCTTATTAATATAAAAAGAGATTTCGTCGAAAAGACCCAGTTTACCTAATTTTTTGATAGCGCCCGTGATTTCTTCACCCGGAACTGTTATTTCATGCCCCACTTGAAGGCCTGAGAAAGTAACAACAGTCTGCTCATTGAAGCTTATTTTACCAACAACAGAAACTTTAGCCAGAATATATTTTTTTCCTTGGTCAAAAGGAACTCTATCTTGAGCTTTAACTTGTGAAAAACTACCCAATAGTAAAAGGGTACAGATTATTTGTGGTATTCTTTTTTGTAACACTAAAAAATTATTTAATTTGTTCACTGGTTTTTCCAAATCTACGTTCTCTTTTTTGATAACTAATAATAGCCTCATATAAATCTTGATCTTTAAAGTCTGGCCACAAGACATTAGTAAAATATAATTCAGCATAGGCAATCTGCCACAACAGAAAATTACTTATTCTATGTTCTCCACTTGTTCGTATTAATAAATCTACGTCAGGTAAATTTTGCGTGTAAAGATGCTCATTTATAATTGAATCGTCAATAGTGTCTATTGAAATTATATTATTTTTAACTTTATCACTAATCACTCTAACAGCATTTACCAATTCCTCTCTGGAACCATAGCTTAAAGCAAGGGTTAACGTTAGTCTGGTATTGTTTTTGGTCTTCTCAATTACGTCTAAAAGTTCCTTTTGTGCCGATTTTGGCAATTTATCAAGATTTCCAATAGCATTAAGTCTGATATTGTTTTCTTGAAGTGTAACTAGCTCTTTTTTTAAGGAATTGATCAATATTTTCATTAATGCCTCAACTTCCAGTTTAGGACGATTCCAGTTTTCTGTAGAAAAAGCATACAGCGTTAGGTACTCAATACCTAGTTTGGCACAAGTTGTAATTGTTTTTTTTACAGATTTGGTGCCGTTTTCATGTCCAAAAGCTCTTAAAAAGCCTTGTTGTTTAGCCCAGCGCCCGTTTCCGTCCATAATGATGGCCAGATGTTTTGGTAAGTTTGATTGATCTATAGAGTCTAGTAAATTCATTTTTATTATTCTGCGCAGTAGCAAGGTTTTTGTCCAAAGGTATAAGTTAAAGTAATACCTGAAAAGACATACCAGTCATTATTATTTAAATTTCCGAATTTTAAAATATTTGTATTGCTGGTATCAGGATTACTGCCGTCAATATTGTCGGTAAAAGTATATCGTGCGCCAACTTCGGCACCTATAACAAAATGTGGAGTTACATTTGATTTAATTCCGAGTGTTATAGGTATAGCAAATGAATTTGAATTGATCTTTTGCGTTGTACTAATGCTGTTGATATTACGGTATAAGCCATCATAAATAAAAAAGCTTAAACCTGAATATATATAAGGAGTAATTTTTGTGTGATAATCATGAAGATTAAAATCGAAAAAATTAAATTCTAAACCAGCAGAAAATTCTTTTACCTCGTTTTCAAAACGATATCCTCTGTTGCTGCGGCTTGTTTCGTCTGAATCTGCATCATTTCCAAGAATATTAGACTGTGTATAAGAAAAACGATAGGAGTGTCTTGGACTTTTGTTCCATTTGTACAAAATACCAAAAGCCGGTTTATTTGGGTTAATGTAAGTTGTACTTCCAACGTCACCAACAAAGTTACTTCCGCCAACAAACACACCAAGCTCATTGATTTGAGCATTAAGTGTAATAAAAGGGAAAAAACATAACAATAAATTAAAAATTTTCTTCATTTAATTCAAAATTGCGTGCAAATATAATAATTATCAATACGAATCAAAGTTCCTTTAGATAAATGTGCTTTTTTTTCAATTTACATTATGATTTTGAGCAATTTAATGATGATTCGCTATATGCAGAACGAGAAAATGTGGTATTATCGTATAGTGATGAAGGAGAAAAGAGTTTAATTTCTCTTGTCCTCTCCCCAAAGCAGTTTGTTTCTTAAGGTTTTTAAGAAAGTTTCGCCCGGTATTTCAATCATTTTTATTTTATAATCTGTTTTTTTGATCTTAAGAACTGATTCGTTTTTTACCGAAGAAATTCTGGAATCTAAAGAAACCAAATATTGGTCTTCTCTTCCCGTTACACGCAAAGTGATTTCTGTATCGTCTGGAATAACAAGTGGTCTGGCGGTTAAATTATGTGGTGCGATTGGCGTAATTACTAAACTTTTTACATCTGGAGTTAAAATAGGTCCTCCGCAGCTTAATGAATATCCTGTAGAACCTGTTGGAGTAGAAATGATCAAACCATCTGCCCAGTAAGAATTTAAATATTCATTGTTTAGATAAGTGTCAACAGTAATCATCGAAGTCGTATCTTTTCTGCTGACAGTAACTTCGTTCATAGCAAAATTAAGTTCTGCGAAAGCATCATTTTTAGGTTCGCAGGATATGCCCAGTAAAGTTCTTTCAGAAGTTGTGTAGTTTTGATCGATAACATATTGCAGTAAACTGTCAATGTTTTCTTTTTGAACTTTTGCAAGAAACCCTAATCTTCCTGCATTTATACCTAATAAAGGAATACCTGAATTACGAACAAAAGCCGCCGCTCTCAAAATCGTTCCATCGCCGCCAATACTAATCAGCATTTCAAAACTATTATCTAAAGTAGTACTTGGAGAAAAAGTTTTATACTCCTTTTTTACAAGCTGCTTATCGTAAAGCATGTCCAGAAAATTTTCCTCAATTACCATTTCTACATTATTAGAATTGAAAAACGAGAAAATGTCTTTTATAATAGGTTCGGTACTGTTTTGATAATATTGTCCGTAAATGGCTATTTTCATTCTTCTTAATTAGATAATGAGGAAATGTGTTAATTTGATAATTTATTAGTTGAGAACATTTTCTAATTTAAATATTAAGATACTTGTCTAAATAATCAGAACGTTCTTTTAAACTATTAATATAGGTGTCTTCCTGATGTTCTGAAATAATTTCATAACCATATCTTCTATACGTCTGAATAATTTCATTCATCGCTCCCAAACCTATTTTTATGGTAATCTGTACATTTTCTACATCGGCTTCAGAAACAAAACAGCCTAAAATTTTACCGTTATTACTTTCTACAATTTGCGTTACTTCGCTCATTGAATAATCCAGAAGTCCTTTTTGAACAATAATAATTCCTCCTTGTTCCTTTAAAAATGGCGTTTCCTGAAAAAATTTCATAATATCTTCCATTTCATAATAGCCTATATAGCTGTTATTCTCATCAAGAATTGGAATAATATTAGTGTGGTTTTTTGCAAAGACTTCCAGAACATCCAGCCAGATCATTGATTTTCTGGCAAAAAAACGTTCTAAAGTGTATTTGTAATCAATAGCTTTTTTATCGGTATCAAATGTTTCCACATCATCAGAAGAAATACTTCCAATGAAAATCCCATCTTCTAAAATCGGGAAATGAGAAAAATTTACATCGATGAAAAAGTCCTGAATCGAGGCTATCGTTTCCTGACTATCAATCGCTCTGAAATCATTTGTGATATAGTTTGTAATTTCTGTCATAAATCAATCGAAGATATTTGATGCAAAATAATCAAAAAATACCAAAAACTGCTGCGTTTTACTTTGTATTTTTGTCGTAACAAATATAGTGTTACTTGAATTAATTATCTATTTATATGACAAAGTTAAGTGTTAATATCAATAAAATTGCAACGTTACGAAATGCAAGAGGCGGAAATGTACCTGATTTATTAAAAGTTGCTGTCGATATTCAGCGTTTTGGAGGGCAGGGAATTACCATTCATCCGCGTCCGGATGAACGTCATATTCGCTATCAGGATGCGCGCGATTTAAAAGCAATTGTTACTACCGAATATAATATTGAAGGAAATCCGCAGCATAATTTTATTGATTTAGTTTTAGAATGCAAACCAGATCAGGTTACTTTAGTTCCAGATGCAATTGGTGCTATTACTTCTTCTGCAGGCTGGGATACCATTAAAAATCAAGATTATTTAACCGAAGTTATTCAGGAATTTCAAAGAAACGGGATCAGAACATCGATTTTTGTTGATCCGGTTTTAGAAATTATCGAAGGAGCTAAAAAGACAGGAACAGACAGAATCGAATTATATACAGAAGCTTTTGCACATCAGTATGATTTAGGAAACAAAAACGGAATCGATCCGTATGTGAAAGCTGCAGAATTAGCAAACGAATTAGGTTTAGGAATTAACGCCGGACACGATTTAAGTTTAGACAATATTCAGTTCTTCAAACAAAATATTCCGGGATTATTAGAGGTTTCTATTGGTCACGCTTTAATTTCAGAAGCACTTTATCTTGGTTTAGATAATGTTGTGAATATGTATTTGAATAAATTGAAGTAAGATTAAAATTAAAACAATTATAACCTGATGTAATTGGGTTATAATTGTTTATTTTCGCACTTTTCTTATTAAAATTAAGTGTCGAAATCTATTATTCTTTTTTTATTATTATCCTTTTCCAACCTTTTTGCACAGTCAAATGTTAGGATATCAGGAAATGTAAAATCATCCGAAAATCAAAATTTAATTGGTGTCAATGTTTCTTTTGAGATAAACCAAAAACAGCTGTATACTATTACAGATACTTTAGGTAACTTTTCAGAAAACATTCCTTCAGGTAATTTGGTTCTAAAAATTAACCATTTAGATTTTATACCAAAAACTATTTATTGCAATCTTCAAAAAGATACCATACTTTCTATTGTTTTAGAAAAAGATATTTCGCTTTTAAAAGAAGTGATTATTTCGAATGATAAGAAAAGTGGCATCAAAACTTTATCCGGCGGAAAACTTTCTTTTAATTTAAAAGAATTAAACGCTGTTCCAACACTTTTAGGAACTACAGATATTATAAAACTTTTGCAACTTACACCGGGAGTGCAAAATTCTGGAGATGCAAACGGTTACTTGTACGTGCGCGGCGGTGATCCCGGTCATAATGCCATCTTATATAACGAAGCTCCTATTTATGGAATGTCTCATTTACTGGGAATTTTTCCTTTTTACAACGCAGATCATATTAAGGATGTAGAATTTGACAAATCTAGTTCAAATGCAAAATACGGCGGACGATTGAGCTCGACAACAGTTTTAAACACCAATAAAAAATTACCGTCAGAATTTTCGATTCAGGGAAATGCAGGAATTTTGGCTTCGCAAGTAACATTGGCAGTTCCTTTAAATGATAAAACAGGATTTTATATCTCTGGAAGAAAAACTTATATAGATGAAGTTGTAGGACCAATATTAAAATCTGGTTCAGATAGCAATGATGTTCAGGATATGAAATATGGTTTTTCTGACGCGAATTTTACTTTTTTATCCCAAATATCTAAAAAGAATCTGTTTTCATTAGATGCTTTTTTTAGTGGAGACGAATTGAAAATAAAAGACGAAAATCTGGCGCTGCGAACGAAATTAAAATGGAGCAACTTTACAGTTTCGCCATCTTTAACCACAACATTTTCTCCAAAAGTAAGTATGTCTAATTCCGTTTATTTTAGTCATTATTCAAATGATTTAAGTATGGAACAGGCAACAATTCAATTTGGAGTTTCTTCTTTTGTTAAAGATTTTGGGTTTACAAATGCCGTACGATTTTCAATTCATAATATTCCGTTTGAGTCAGGATTGCAATATGTTTATCACAATTTGCAGCCTCAAAAAGTTAATGTCGAAAACCTGACAACGCTTGATAATTACTCCCAAAGAATAATTAATGCCAATGAAGCAGCGATTTTTGTAAACGCAAAACCTAAGTTATTTGAAAACGTAACGGCCGATTTAGGGCTTCGAATTAATTACTACACTTCTGGATCAGATTCTTATTTGCATTTTCAACCACGCGCTGTGCTGAATTATTATGCGAATGAAAAATATTCATTTTATGCTTCTTATAATAGACAATACCAATACTTGAGTTTGATTACAACTTCAAGCGTTGGTATTCCAACAGATTTTTGGATTGCGAGTTCTGATGGGATAAAACCACAATCATCTAATGAATTTGCTGTTGGTTCCAATCATAATATTACCAGAAATTTTTCTTCTTCATTTGGCGGATTTTATCGTTCGATGAAAAACCTGCTGGAATATCCGTATGGAATAACGCAGTTTAATGAAATCACAACGCTCAAAAATGATTTGTATGTAGGTGAAGGAAAAGCCTACGGATTTGAAATGATGCTCAAAAAAAGCAACGGAAAATTTACGGGCTGGCTGAGTTATACCTTAAGCTGGTCTGATCGAAATTTTGATGAACTGAATAACGGGAAAACGTATTTTGCTAAATATGACAGACGCCATAATCTTTCTGTTGTTGGAATGTATGATTTAAACTCAAAATGGAATTTTGGGGTTACTCAAATATTCGGTTCTGGAAATCGATTTACAATGCCAACTTCCTGGTACTTCATAAACAATAATCCTGTCAAAGAATACTCAGGATATAATAATGCACAAATGCCGGATTATATTAGGACTGATCTTTCTGCCAATTATTATTTTATAAAAACGCAGAAAAAAGAAAGTGCTTTAAACTTTTCTATTTACAATGCATTCAATATCTCAAACCCGGTTTATGTTGTTTTAGATGTAGAAGTAAACGAAGATAAAAGCAAAGTTGTGGTAAAGCAGGAAAAAAAAGTTTTATACCGAATTCTTCCTTCTGTTAGCTGGAGATTTAAATTTTAAAGATGAAAAAATATATACTATTTCTTTTTGCTTTAGTACTAACAAGTTGTTCAAAAGACGACTTTAGTGAACAAAAAAACCTGGAATCAAAAATAGTCGTTGAAGGTTGGATTGAAGAAGGTGATTTTGCCAATGTTTTACTGTCGAGCAGTATTCCGGTTACAGATGTTATTGATTCTACAAATGTTTTAAATCACGTAATTCGATCTGCAAAAATTACAATTTCTGACGGTGTGAATTCAGAAGTTTTAAGAGTGAAAAACGATAAAAACAGAATTCCTCCATTTGTGTATTTCGGATCAACATTAAAAGGAGAGGCTGGAAAAGAATATTCTATTAAAATTGAATACCTAAATCGTGTTGTTGAAGCTGTAACATCAATTCCAAAATCAGTGCCGCTTAAAAGTGCAGAATATATAAAGAAGAATGCAATAGATACAACCGGTTATATTTTTGTAAAATTTGATGATCCGCCAGCCGAAAAAAACTATTACCAAATCGCTACAAAAATTGACGGTGAAGAGCCTATTTTTGTGCCTTCATTTTATGGAAATTTAGACGATAAAAATTTCGAAACTTCTTCGGTTTCTGTGCAGATAAACAGAGGTGTTTTGTTGTTTCCTAAAACAAAATTTACCCCTTATTTTGCTGATGGAGACGTTATTTATGTAAAACTAAGAACTCAAACCAAAGAAGCATTAGATTTCTGGAACAGCTGGCAAAACGAAATCGTAAACAGCAAAAATCCCATTTATCCATCAAATACAAGTTTAAAATCGAATATAAAAGGAGGTATTGGTATTTGGGCAGGATATGGACAAAGTACTATAATTGTTAAAACACCTCCAAAAAAATAAAGCCGATTTGAATATTCAAACCGGCTTTAAATTATATTTTTTTAAAACTATTTTTCTTCTTTATTAAAAGCACTAATAAAGTCTTCAAATTTAGTTTGGAAAGTATCAAATCCTTCAGAGAAGTAAGTACTCATAGATACTTCAGTATTATCATTGAATTTTAAATAATAATCTTCACCATAATATTGTACTTTAAACTCTTCGTTATAAGACCAGTAACCATCAGGATTCCATTGGTCAACTGTCCATACAGGTACGTTAGCATAATAGCTGTAATCCTCTGCAGAATGTTGTATAATATCCGCTATTTTAGTTCCATCTTTTTTAGAAACTAAAATCAATTTTATATTTTTATTAAAATTGACAGCACTTCCTTCAGAGTATTTTTTCTCATATACATTTTTTGCTGTATAATAAGCTTTAAAATCAGTTTTAGGGTTTTGATAGTCAGGATAAGCAGGATATACTAGGCTTTTTTCTAATGCTGCTTGATCAGCCGCTTCAGTAACTAAATCCATATCGGCAACAACAAGAAAATTATCCATTAATTGGAATAAACCATTTGCTTTACCTCTGTATTGAGTAAGTTCTTCATTGGCAAGTAATTTGTCAATTTCAGCGTTACTTCCGGCATTAAAGTTAATTAGAGTTTTTCCGTTGTAAGTAAGAGATGCTTTTGAGGTATTTTGCGCTGCTTTAACACCACTCATTTCCCAAGTGTAACCGTCGTTTAAAGTCATTTTGTATGCAAAATCAGTAGGGATTTCTTTTCCGTTGGCATATTTTGCAGTTTGTGTAAATACAGCCGCTTGAGCATTATCAATTGTTAAAACTGCATCAGCAGAAAGTGGAAGAAAGAAATAGTCAGTTATTTCTTCATCGTCATAATAATTAGTGGCGAATTTTACTTTTATGTCAGATGAAACACTTTTAGAAGTAAAAACAGCATTGTTTGCAGTTTGAGATTCTTTTGCAGGGAAAACAAATTTTAACTCTGTAGTTGAAGCTGTTTTTACCCATTTTTTGTTGGTATTATTCCATGTATAAACACCATAGACACCAGAAACAGTTAAAATATCTTCAATGCCATTATCATCTTTTCCATCAAAAAGCTCAATTTGATCAACACCTAACAATCTTGATAAATTTTCTAATGCTTCAATAGCTCCAGAACTTTTCGTTTTGTCCAGCTCAGTAAGCATTTGATTAGCTTCAGCCTCTAATTTTAATTTTTGCTCACCAGGAGTTAATTTAGAATAAGGCTGTTTGATAATTGCAGCAATTTGCTCTTCTAATGATAATTCTGTTTCAGGTTTAGTTTCTTCATCATTGCTTTCGTCGCTTGAACATGAAACCATAAGCTGCGAAGCAACTAATGATAATAAAAGGAATTTTTTAATCATAAAGGTGGTATTAATTAATTTGGATTTAAATCAAGTTTTTGGTTTTGATTTTTAAAATGCGAATATACATTTTCGATTTATCTAATCCTTACGGGAAACCGTAAATTGGTAAGTTTTATTTTAATAAAATGTTTTTATCAAGATATTGAACTTATTATATTGATTATCAAATTTTTCATAAAAAAAAACACCGATTTGAAATATTTCAAATCGGTGTTAGTAATATTTTAGAAAATATTATTTTTCAAAAGCTTGAATAAAATTTTCAAATTTAGATTCAAACTTATCAAATCCTTCAAATAAAAACAACCTCAAAACAGTAAGTTAAGTGGTTGTTTTATTTGAAAAATTATTTAGGCATTTCAATTGAGCTTTGTAAAATTCCTTGTGATATTAAGTTAATTTTACCAGAATCACTTAGAGTGATGTAGTCAATTTTAAATAATGGGTTAGGGTGTTCGAATAATGTTCTAGGAACACTTCCTTTATACAACAATAATTTGTTTCCAACTATTTCTAAGTATACTTTACTAGATGTGAAATTATTAAATTTAATATTTGCAAAAAATTTTCCCTCTTGTTTACAATCCTTGTAATTGTACAATTTTAAATCATTTACTTCTACAAAAAGTGAATAATTGTCATTTGACGAGCTTAATTTGTTATTACTGTCTAAACGTTCGCCGGGATATAAACTTAGTTTTGAGGGACGAGGATATTGTTTTTCAATAAATCTTTTATCAATTTCTGATAGATCATTTTGAGCAGCTACACCTATTCCGTCTAATGTTATAGAACTTGGGATGTAATAATGCATTATTGATAATGGGTCATATTTGCTGTAATTTGTACGATTAATATCGGTTTTTTCTATTATCTGGCGATCTACCTCTTCTGGACTATACTGATCGAAATATTTATAGGCTTTTGCTCTATTCCATGCTATAGTTGAAGTGGGGTTTTTCATTTCATGATATAATCCTAAAGCATGTCCAAATTCATGTAATATTGTTCTTCTTGCTGCTTCTTCATTAAAGCTTTTCGAAACCTGTCCTAACCTCATTGTCGGTAGTTTTTGATATTGGGAGGTATTAGATTGTCTTCCGATATATGACCATGCACCTGCTCCCTGTAGAATAGCAATTCTAATGTCTGCATTTTCCGTAGCTGGCACAAATTCAAACTTAAGATTAGCATAGTTAGTCCATTCAACAGCAATTCTTTTAACTATGTCATGATCTGTAACGTCTCCATCTAAAAACTTAATTCGAATTGTTTGACCAGTATTCCAACCGGTCCAAGACTCGATGGTACTTCCTGATTTCGCAGTTTTATTGTTTTGTGTATGATCATCTGGAATTTGATTTCGAAGATCAAACGAACATAAGTACATGTCTTCATTTAAAGGCTGGTCAGTTGTTTCTGAACGATCATCACTTGAGCATGAAATTGTAAGCTGAGAAATAATCGCGGCTAAGAATAAAATTTTTTTAATCATGGTTTATATAGTTATTAAATGAATTCAAATCAAACGAGTTCTGATTTGAAAAGGCAATATAATAAAAATAAGTATTTTACTTACAATTTAATTGTTAAAAAGTAAGTTTTTATGTATAAATATAAAAATACTTTACAAAAATATGCAATTAAATTCTATTACAGATTAGTAGATCTTTTTACCTTTGTTATAAGATAAAATCAAACATAAATGTTATATTCAAAAATAGAAGGCGAAGGAAAACCATTTATCATCATGCATGGATTTCTTGGAATGTCTGATAATTGGAAAACGCTGGCAGGACAATATGTTGAGGCCGGATTTCAGGTTCATATTTTAGATTTAAGAAACCACGGACGCAGCTTTCATTCTGACGAATGGAGTTACGAAGCGATGGTTCAGGACGTATATGAATATTGTCAGGCAAATAATCTGACAAGAATTGATATTCTTGGACATTCGATGGGCGGAAAAGTGGCGATGCTTTTTGCGACAACACATTCTGATCTTGTAGATAAATTAATTGTGGCAGATATTGGACCGAAATTTTACAAACAGCATCATCAGGATATTTTGGCAGGTTTAAATGCAGTTGATTTTTCTGTAAAGCCAAGCCGAAATGACGTTGAAGCAATCGTTGCACAATATGTTTCTGATTTTGGAACGCGCCAGTTTTTATTGAAAAATTTATATTGGAAAGAACCCGGACAACTTGCTTTCCGTTTTAATTTGGAGGTTTTCAACAACAATCTTGATGCTATCGGGAAACCATTGGCGGAAAACTTAGTTTTTAATAATCCAACCTTGTTTATTAGAGGAGGAGAATCTGGATATATTTTAGATACAGATTTGGATGAAATAAGAAAACAGTTTCCGAATTTTAAACTAGAAACTATTCCGGGCGCAGGACACTGGCTTCATGCCGAAAATCCTAAAATGTTTTTTGAACTGACAACCGAGTTTTTGAAAGAGTAATTTTTAAAATGCTTTAGCCATTAATAATATTAGGTAAATTGATAGTACGCTATTAATTAAAAAAATCTTAAAAATAAGAATTTACTTACGTATAAATATTAAAATTCATAAATTTGCTTTTTGAATTTTAATGTTTATAATTTAATGGATTTCAATTTTTATAATTTATTTGACGAAAGTGGTTTAGGATTGATTTATTTGTATTCCTCTCCATTTTTTGCACTTTTGATTTTTGTCGAAATGCTCTTTAGTCATTTTGGTAAAAAGAACCTGTATACTAAAAATGACGTTTTTGTAAATGTCACATTTGCGGTGCTTAATTTTGCATTAGATTTTATAATGAAATCATTTGCTTTTGGAGTTATGTTTTTCTTTTTTCAACACCGTATTTTTTCTTGGAATATACATATTTGGTATTATTGGGCTGCTGTTTTTTTACTACAGGATTTCGCATATTATGTATTGCATGTTGTAGATCATAAATCAAGGTTTTTTTGGTCCGTACATATTACGCATCACAGTTCAGAATACTATAATATTTCTACCGGATTCAGGTCGCCTGTTTTCCAGCCGCTTTATCGTTATTTGTATTTTTCTCCTTTGGCTTTTCTAGGTTTTAACCCTTGGCATATTATGGCGGCTTATGCATTGTTTCAGGTTTATGGAACTTTGGTACATACTCAAAGTGTAAAAAGTATGGGTATTTTAGAATGGATTTTAGTGACACCATCGCATCACAGAGTGCATCATGCCAGAAATATTAAATATTTAGACAAAAACATGGGAATGGCATTAATAATTTGGGATAGAATATTTGGGACTTTTCAGAAAGAAGAACCAGAAATACCCGTGAAATTTGGAATTTATCCAAAACCAAAAGATGATAGTGCTTTTGAACTTTTATTTTACGAATGGAAAAAAATGTGGAAAGATATTAAGCAGCCTAACATCGGTTGGCAAAACCGATTGAAGTATATGTTTTATGCTCCCGGCTGGAAACCAAACGGACAAGGAAAAACAGTAAAAGATTATCAAAGAGAATATGAATTGAAGCAAAACAATATATTAAACTAATATGAAAATTTAATTTAAGAAACCATTTCTGAATAAATATAGGGTTAGAAAAAAATCATTACTTTTATTAAAATTTTAAAAGAAAAAGTTATGAAATTAATACTAAGACTTCTTGTCACGGCAGCTTTAGTCTTGTTGATCGCGAATTTTTTACCAGGGGTTCATGTTGCCAGTTTTGCCACGGCTGTTATAGTTGCAGTGGTTTTAGGATTGTTAAATGTTTTTATAAAACCAATTTTGGTAATATTAACTTTTCCGGTTACAGTTATTACGCTGGGGTTATTTTTACTGGTCATCAATGCTATAATAATTATACTTTGCACTTATATTGTGGGAGGTTTTGCAGTCGAATCATTCTGGACAGCATTATTTTTTAGTATTATTTTGTCTATTCTTCAGTCAATTACTTACAAAATATTAGGAGACGATAAATAAATCAAAATTAAAAGCACATAAACTGCTTCAAATACAATAAATTAAAAACTTGGTTGGGTTGCAAAAATTTTATAATTTTGCAACCCAATTTTATTATGTAAATTAAAGAAGAAGATGGATATTAAAAGAGTAGCAATAGACGCTGTAAACGAGACAATTGTATTGAACGTTGTTCATATGGATTATAAAGGTCAAGTGGCAAAAAGAATCAACGAAAAATTGCCTTTAGCGCAAGTAAAAGGATTTAGAAAAGGACAAGTTCCTAAAGATCTTGTTGAAAAACAATACGGAAAGGGTATTAAACAAGAAGAAATTAAAAAAGTAGTTGATTTGGCTTTAGAGCGTTTTATTCAATCTGAAAGATTAAATCTTTTAGGAACTCCTCTTGCTAAAGAAAACGAAAATATTGACTGGGATGCAGAAGAATTAACTTTTGAATACGAAATTGGTTTAGTGCCAAACTTCGAAATTGATTTAGAAGCTAAAAACAATATCGTAAAATATATCGTTACTGCTGATGATAAATTAATCGACGGACAAGTAGAGCGTATCCAAAAACAATTTGGAAAAGCAATTCCTCAGGATAAAGTTGAAGCTGATTCAGATTTAACAGGAACTTTTACAAACGAAGAAAAAGGTATCAGCAATACAACTACAATTTCTGTTTCTACATTCAACAAAAAAGCCGGAGATAAATTCATCGGTAAAAAAGTTGGAGATGTTGTTAAAGTAAGCACAAAAGGTTTATTTGAAGATGATCACCAATTAATGGATTATTTAAAAGTATCTCATGATGATGTTCACGGTTTAGATATCGAAGTAAACTTTACTATCGAAGCTATCAACGGTGCTGAATTGGCAGAATTAAATCAGGAATTATTTGATAAACTTTTTGGTGAAGGAAAAGTAGCTTCTTTAGAAGACTTAAAAGCTAAAATTAAAGAAGATGCTGAAGCTCAATTTGCACAGCAAGCTGATCAAAAATTATTATTAGACGTTCAGGATTTCCTAATCGAAAATACAAAATTTGATTTACCGGCTGAATTCCTTAAAAAATGGTTACAAACTGTTGGAGAGAAAAAACTCTCTGCAGAAGAAGCTGAAGTTGAATACGCAAGATCTGAAAAAGGTTTACGTTTTCAATTAATCGAAGGAAAAGCAATGGCTCAAAGCAATATCCAAATTACATTTGAAGATTTGAAAGCTTTTACAACAAACGCAATCAGACAACAAATGGCTCAATTTGGACAAACAAACCCAACTGACGAAGAAGTTCAGGGAATAGTGGCTAGAGTTTTATCTAACCAAGAAGAAGTGAAAAGACTTTCTGAGCAAGTTGTAGCGGCTAAATTGTTAGATTTATTCAAAGAGAAAGCAAATCCAACAACTAAAGAAGTTACTTACGAAGAATTTATTGCAGCTTCTTACGGAGAATAATTTCTGAAAAATAATTATATTTGAGCGTCGGCAGTTTTTCTGCCGACGCTCTTTTTTTTGTTTCAAGTTTCAAGTTTAAGGTTTATTGAAGTTCGAGAACTTTAAAACTGAAACAAAATTAAACCTGAAACAAAAACTAAGACAAATTGACATTCTTTAGAAATAGGTACAACCTTTGATGGAGAATATATATTAAATAAAGTAAACTTAGAACAGATACATATGAACTACGGTAAAGAATTCAAAAAATTTGCTACAAAGCACCAAGGAGTAAACGCTATGTACTATGACAAAATCATAGCTGCGATGAACCCAACGAATATGACACCATATATCATCGAAGAACGTCAGTTGAATATTTCTCAATTAGACGTTTTTTCAAGATTAATGATGGACAGAATTATCTTTTTAGGAACTGGTATCGACGACCAAATCGCTAATATCGTTCAGGCTCAGTTATTATTTTTAGAAAGTGCTGATGCATCAAAAGATATCCAGATTTATTTAAATTCTCCTGGAGGAAGCGTTTACGCAGGATTAGGAATTTATGACACAATGCAATTTATTAAACCAGACGTAGCTACAATTTGTACAGGTATGGCAGCTTCTATGGGAGCAGTTTTATTATGTGCAGGAGCAGCAGGAAAACGTTCGGCTCTGCCACATTCACGAGTAATGATTCACCAGCCATCTGGAGGAGCACAAGGTGTTGCAACAGATATGGAAATCAACTTACGTGAAATGTTGAAATTAAAAGATGAATTATATCACATCATTTCGCAGCATTCAGGACAAACCTTTGATAGAGTTCACAAAGACAGTGAGCGTGATTACTGGATGATCGCTGAAGAAGCAAAAGAATACGGAATGATTGATGAAGTATTAAGAAGAAGCTAATTTTTTTTAAGCTTCTAAGTTGCTAAGACGCTGAGAATCTAAGTGTTCTTTGTAATTTAAAATCAAATATTAAGCTGTAAAGGCGTTAAGTTTTAAAGTTTTAGATAAAAAAAGCTTAGAAACTTAGTATCTTTGCAGCTTAGTAACTTAAATAAAGAATGGCAAAAGTAGTATTAGAATGTTCGTTTTGTGGAAGAAAAAAGCCAGAAACTAATTTATTAATTGCTGGTATTAATGCACATATTTGCGATAAGTGTATTGAACAGGCACACGGAATTGTTCTAGAAGAATTAAAATCAAGCGGAAGCGCGAAACTTGTTGGCGACTTAATTTTAAAGAAACCAAAAGAAATCAGAGCTTTCCTGGATCAATATGTTATTGGTCAGGACCAGACAAAAAAAGTAATGTCAGTTGCGGTTTACAATCACTACAAACGTTTAATGCAGCAGCAATTAGACGATGAAGTAGAGATTGAAAAAAGTAACATCATTATGGTTGGTCAAACCGGAACAGGAAAAACATTGGTTGCTAAAACAATTGCAAAAATGTTAGACGTTCCTTTGGCTATTGTTGATGCAACAGTATTAACAGAAGCTGGTTATGTAGGAGAAGATGTTGAAAGTATTTTAACGCGTCTTTTACAAGCTGCCGATTATGATGTAACCAAAGCAGAAAGAGGAATCGTATTTATTGATGAAATTGATAAAATTGCCCGTAAGAGCGATAATCCGTCAATAACACGTGACGTTTCTGGTGAAGGTGTACAACAGGCTTTATTGAAACTTTTAGAAGGAACAGTTGTAAACGTACCGCCAAAAGGAGGACGTAAACACCCGGACCAAAAATTTGTTGAGGTAAATACACAAAACATCCTGTTTATTGCAGGAGGAGCTTTTGATGGAGTAGAACGTATTATTTCTAAACGTTTAAACCGTCAGGCAGTTGGATATTCGACTTCTAAAAATGTGGACAATATCGATAAAAATAACCTGCTTCAATATATCATACCAAAAGACATTAAAGATTTTGGTTTAATTCCGGAGATCATTGGTCGTTTACCGGTATTGACACACATGGATCCTTTAGATAAAGAAACACTACGTGCTATTTTGACACAACCTAAAAATGCATTGGTAAAACAATATCAGAAATTATTTTTAATGGATGAAGTTGAGTTTACGATTACCGATGAAGCTTTAGACTTTATTGTAGACAAAGCATTAGAGTACAAATTAGGAGCACGTGGATTACGTTCGCTTTGCGAAGCTATTTTGACAGATGCAATGTATGAACTGCCAAGTTCTGACGATAAAGTTTTATTAATCGATAAAGATTATGCAGAACATACTTTAAGTAAAAACTTATTGAAACGAATGGAAATTGCTTCGTAAATCTCCAAATAACTTTGACAAAGTTTCACTTTTAAACCTGTTCATTTATTTGAGCAGGTTTTTTTATATTATATGCTATCTCTTTTTACAGTGTTGATTTTAGTCTCTTTAATTTTAGTTTCAGATTGCTTTTTTCCTGTTTTTGGGTCAAAAATTACTGTAGTTGTTGATGAATTAATGTTTTCATTATTTTTATTAAAATCGGTAGTTGAATATCTTACTAGTATGTAAAAGGTACCTGTGATTGCTATTAGTGCAGAAATTACCCATAACCATATATAATTTATTTTCTTTTGTTTAATATACTCAAAAGCGCTATTACTTGTAAATAATAACTTTAAAGAAGTAATAAAGAAAAATAAAACTATTCCGAAGACAAACATAAATGCTAAAACTGAACCTATGCTGTGTTTTAACAGTTCAGGTAAAACGTTCACATTGGCAAGTATGAAAGTGATAAATGATGCATAAAGTCCAATTACAGTAATTATACTATATTGTTGATCTTTTACTTCTTTCTTTAATTGTTTACCTAAGTCTTTTATGTTTTTCGGGGTTATTGTATTGATAATAGTTTCTAGACGTTTTAATTCATCTCGTTTATTTTCACAATCATTTAATAAGTGTTCGTAGTTTGAAGGTAAAATATATTGACTATCTAAGAAATATTGACTATTTGATTTGCATTTTTCAATTTCTAAATAAAGAGGCATAATACGATTAAATTCACAAATTTTTATTTGTGTTTTTAAATCACTTAATACATCGTAAGATTTTTTAAATACTTTGCTTAATAAATTTAAATAATCATCTTCATCATTGTTTAATACTAAACTTGGTTGTTTGTCGCAAATTTCTAATAACTTAACTATTTGTTCTATAAATAATTTTGATAGAATAAAATTAGGGTTTGTTTTTAATTCTTTGTTTTTTAAGATATCGTAATATTCTATTAATCTCTCGAAAGCAATATTTACATCTTTAAATGAAAAAATATTTTTTACGTTTTTTATGAGTATTTCGCTTTCTATCTTGAAATTAGTATTATAAATTAAACTTAATGAAGATTTAAAAGTTATTTCATTTATGTCTTTTAAATAGCCGTTTGTTGATTTAGATTTTTGGATTTTGTTTTCTAAAAAATATTCTAAGCTAGCGTTTACTTGCTTTATTTCAGAGATAAAACTATTGTTGATATTTTTTTGTTTTTTAACATACTTCGTGTATTTGTGTATGTCTTTTATTTCTATGGAGTTTAATTTAAGTTTTTCTTTTATCTCATGAATTACATTTTCAATTAACAGAGGGTTGTTTAAAAAATAATGATTTTTTATTTCTTCAACAATGTTTGTATTTTCAATTGATTTTTCTAAAACTTCAATAGATAAATCATTATTTAGAATAGAATAAATAGAACTATTTGTTTTTTCTAATCTTTTTAAGATTTTGTACAGTAAAATACTGCATTTTTCTTTAGTGATTTTTATTAATGGCTTTAAAGAATAAACAGTATTTTTTTCGAGTATTATTTTTAATTTATGATAAATCTCAAGAAGAGAAGAGATGTTGTTTTCATTAACAGAATATCCTTCATCAAATTCAGCTAATTTTATATTAGCAATAAATAGCCAATGAAATTTTTGAATAGTTGTGGTTTCTTCTTTTTCAAATAAATTAAATTTTTTAAAATAAAAATCCAATTCAAAATTTATAATCTTGCTATGGTAGTTGTTTAAAAGTCTATTTAGGACAGTAGTATTAATATATTTGAAGTGACTTACAAAATGAGATAAAAGTGTATATCTTGTGTGTGCAAGTACTTGATAGTTGGTATTTAATTCTGAGTATAAACTAGAACTAATTATATTTTCCAGCCTACTTTCTAAATTTTTTAAAATATCAATACAATTATCAAAATAATATTCGCCATTTAAAACAGAATAAATGAACTTTTGTCTAATTTTAATAAAATCGATACCACCACCAATTATAGCAGATTCGATATCAATATCTTGTATGTCTTTTAAATAATTCAAATGAATTATTTACTATATTCAAATTCTTTTTCTATTTCTTTCATATAAGAAATGAAAAATGGAAACTGTAAAACTATTTCTTGAAATTTTTCGATGATTTTAATTTCGTTGAGACCATTAAGTTCTCCAGTTTCTTTTAATTCCATGAAATATTCAAAAGCATCATTGTCATAGCAAATTTCTTTTAATAGCGTATAATTAAAATTTGCAAAATCTGGATACCTTCTTTTAATGATAAATTCAACAGAATGATTTATACTTTGCTTAATGTCAGGATCTAAAGATTCAAAGTCTTTTGAATTGAAGTTAAAAACTAATTTTTGATTATCATTAAATGTAATATCTAAATCCTTACTTGTAAATTTAGTAGCTTTATTATCTTTTAATTCACAAATAAATATTCCATCATTTTTTTCCAAATCTGGAAAAAAAGAATGATTGAATACACCGTTTAGTAATTTATCCTTCTTACCATTTGCAATAGTAATTATATAAGGTAATAAAATACATTTATCTAGATTAAAGTTGTTATTTTCATTAAAATAATCAACGTTGTTCTCAGGCTGACCATGAAATTTCAAATATTCCTGCGCAACTTTAAAAATAGTGTATTTTATAGCTAGAGTTTTATCTGGTTTCATTGTTGAATTTTTTTTAAAAAAAATATTTGGTGTGCAAATATATATATATTCTTTTTCAAATCTATTATAAATATAGGGAATAAAAAAGTGTTTTGTGTTATTATTATGTTTTCAAATCTTTCTTTTTTATAATAGTTTTATCCTTCAAAATGAATGAAATATATAATTTAAATTCTTTTCTAATTTTACTGAACCCTAAACTTCTCTCGATATTCAATAGGTTTCATGCCCACCATTTTATAAAACACTTTTCTAAAAGCTTTCGGATCGTTGTATCCGGTTTTTTCGATGATTTCTGAAATCGAAAGCTGCGTTTGTTCCAAATATTTCTTTGAACTCTCAACCCTAATATTCTGTAAATATTCAATTGGCGGAATTCCCGTAACTTGTTTAAAACGACGTGTCATGTTTCTGGCACTTGTTGGAATATCTTTGGTAATTTCTTCCAGTTTTTCGATGCTGTGATATTGGCTTTCAATTTTTTGCTGTAACATCGCAACCAAAGTATCATTATGCAAATGATTCGGCCTAAACGTGCTGAAATAACTTTGTTTGTATCGGTTTAAATCAATCGAGAAAATCTTGGCAATTTGTACTGCGATTTCGTTGCCGCAATATTTTTGAACCAAAAGAATCAATAAATGAAACGTTGAGGTAGATCCGCCGCTCGTATACAAACTTCCGTCGGCTGTTAAAGTTTCTTCGGGTTTTAATTTCACCATTGGGAAAGCTTTAGTAAAAGCACTGCAAGCGTCGACATGAGTTGTTGCCAGTTTTTCATTCAATAATCCCGAAGCAGCAAACAAAAATGCTCCCGTACAAAAACTAGCTAATTCAGCTCCTGCCTGATGTTGTTTTTGCAGCCACGGAATAAATTTTTTATTCTTCGCAATCATTTCGCTCATATTATCCGTAGTAAAAGCCGGAATCAAAATGAGCTCTAAAAGTGTATCAGAATTCTCGATAGAATTAATTTCATATCCAAACAAACGTTCCTGATTGATTTGTTCTGCCAATTGAAAAATCATAATTCCAAATGGTTTGTCAGTTGCCGGACTTAATTTATTTGCAGTTTCAAAAACTTCTAAAATTGCGGCTATACTTAATAATTTATAGTCGTGAGGAACGATTAAACCTACTTTCTTGCTCATGATTTTGTAGTTTTTTGGAGGATTGGCTTTACAACAAAAGTAATAAAAATGTCTTAAATGCCCCTAAAGTTGACTTTTAATGTATCATAAAGGCCATTCTAAAATTCTAAATTTGTTTTAAATAAATTGTAACTTTATATATTATGGAAACAAAAATGTATTTAAATCTAGCTGTAAAAGAGCTGGATAAAGCGATAAAATTTTATAATGAATTGGGTTTTCCTACGAATCCGAAATTTACAAATGATAAAGGAGCTTGTATAGTTATTGGTGAAAATATCTATCTCATGATTTTGGTAGAAGAGTTTTATCAAACTTTTACAGATAAAAAGATTTGCGATTCTCATACAACCAGCGAAGCCCTTATTTCTATTTCTTTAGAATCACGAAAAGAAGTTGATGAAATGATTGAGAAAGCAGTTAAAGCCGGTGGAACTGATTATAAAAGAGAACAGGATTATGGATGGATGTACCAAAAAACTTTTCTTGATTTAGACGGACATCATTGGGAAGTTTTTTATATGGATGAAAGTCAGATTCCGGATCAGATGTAATTAATTTAAAATTTGACCAAAATGATTACAGTTCAAAATACAATTAATGCATCTATAGATAAAGTCTGGGATTTCTGGGTTTCTCCAAAACATATTCAAAACTGGAATTATGCTTTTGAGGAATGGCACACGCCTTATGCAGAAAATGATTTACAGGTAAATGGTAAATTTAAATATGAAATGGCTGCTAAAGATAAAAGCGCAGGTTTTGATTTTGAAGGAGAATATACCCAAGTAGAAAAATTTCGATTAATAGCATATAAACTTTTGGATAACAGAACCGGAAGTGTTCATTTTGAAGAACAAGGCAAAAAGGTAAAAATCACAGAAGTATTTGAACCAAACAAAGAAGATTCTGAAAGTATGCAGAAGCAATGGTGTCAGAACGTAATTGACAATTTTAAAAAATACGTTGAAAGTGTTGAATAAGTATAATTTTTAAATATATAAATAATGATAACAGTACAGAATACAATTAACGCATCAATAAACAAAGTTTGGGATTTTTGGACATTACCGGAACATATTACAAAATGGAGTTTTGCTTCTCCGGACTGGCATACGCCTTATGCCGAAAATGATGTAAAACAAGGCGGAAAATTCAAATCAACAATGGCCGCAAAAGACGGAAGCATGAGTTTTGATTTTGAAGGAGAATACACTTTCGTAGAACCAAACAAAACCATAAAATACGTTATGGCCGACGGAAGAAAAGTTGAAATTACCTTCAAAGAAACTTTAGACGGAGTAGAAATAACAGAAAGCTTCGACCCGGAAACTCAAAATCCAGAAGAAATGCAGCGCGGAGGCTGGCAGGCAATTTTGGACAACTTTAAAAATTATGTAGAGAATAATTGATTTTTTAATAGGTTCAAAGTGACAAAGCGACAAAGTAACAAAGGTTTCCCCTAATCTTAAATTAACTTACATCACTTATATGGTTAAAAAAAAATGTTTAACGAAAAATATCAAAGAATGACGAAACAAATATGGTTAAATCTGCCTGTGAAAAGCGTGGCAAAAGCAAAAGATTTCTTCTGGAAAATAGGCTTCTCTTTTAATGAGCAGCACGATACACCAAGTTCAACCTGTATGGTTGTAGGTGAATCACATTTTGTAGTAATGCTGTTTGAAGAATCACTTTTTGAAGGTTTTTCGCAAAACAAAATTACCGACACAAAAGCAAGTTCTGAAATTTTGATTTCAATTGATGCCGAAAGTAAAGAAGAAGTTGATGAACTGGCTCAAAAAGTTCAGGATGCGGGAGGAACTATTTTTTCTTCTCCAGCCGAAAGTCAGGGATGGATGTACGGCTTTGGTTTTGCCGATATAGATGGACATCGCTGGAATGTTTTATTTATGGATTTTACTAAACTATCTTAATTATGGAAACTTTAGAATTTAAAATTAGAATTAAAGCCCCGGCTCAAAAAGTTTGGGATGTTTTATGGGAGGATGAAACCTATAGAAAATGGACAAGTGTTTTTTGCGAAGGATCTCATACCATAAGTACTTGGAACGAAGGTGATAAAATACATTTTATGACACCAACCGGAGAAGGAATGTATAGCATAATCGAAACAAAAACGCCAAACGAATATATGGCTTTTAAGCATATAGGTGAAATAAAAGATTTTAAAGAACAGCCTCTCGATGAAGAAACAAAAAAATGGAGCGGCGCAATGGAAACTTATCGATTAATTCCAGATGGTGAATTTACAGATTTGATTGCTCGTAACGATTCGGGCGAAAAATATGTCGATTATTTCAAAGATGTTTTTCCCAGGGGTTTAGAGGTTGTGAAAGAACTTTCAGAGGAAGGGAAATAGAAGAAAGAAAAAAGATTATAGAATAAAAAGAATAGAACAAAGAGAAGAGATTAAATTTTATAACTATAGCAAAGGACAACAATTTATAATTTACAACTCACAATTAAAAAAAATATCATGGCAACTGTAAATCCTTATTTATTATTTAATGGAAATTGCGAAGAAGCATTCCTGTTTTACAAATCCGTTTTTGGCGGAGAATTTCCTTATATCGGAAAATTTAAAGAAATGCCAAAAGAAGAAGGCTGTGACGAAGTTTCAGCAGAAGATGCAGAAAGAATTATGCACGTTTCCCTGCCAATTGGAAATACAATTTTAATGGGAAGTGACAGCTCTACAAGATTTGGTGATCTGCCTTTTGGAGAAAATTTTTCAGTTTCAATTAATACAGAAAGCACGGAAGAAGCAGACCGAATTTTTAATGGACTTTCGGCTGGAGGTAAAATTGAAATGCCTTTAAATAAAACATTTTGGGGCGCTTATTTCGGAATGTTCAAAGATAAATTCGGTATAAACTGGATGGTAAACTTTGACGAAAACATGCAAAACAAATAATTAAAAAGTTACGTTATTCTAATAGCGGAGCATAATTGTTAAATTACTCAGGAAAGCGCATGAATATGCGCTTTTTCTTTGCAAAAAAAACAATGATTATTCTTTTTTATCACCAAGAGATTGCCGATTTTTGTCGCTCGTAAATAATAAAGATAAAATGGCAATAGAAGACAAAGAGATTATTTTATTAAAAGTTTCAGGACACGATAAAATAGGGGTGACGGCAGGTTTAACAGCTGTATTGGCGGCATACGATGCTAATATTTTAGATATTGGCCAAGCCGACATTCATGATACATTATCTTTAGGTATTTTATTCGAAATAGAAGCGGGTTCATCTTCAGGACCAGTTTTAAAAGACTTGCTGTTTAAAGCTTACGAATTAGAAATTAAGGTAAAGTTTATTCCAATTTCTATTGAAGATTACGAGAAATGGGTAAAATCGCAATCTAAGCAGCGATACATAATCAATATTTTAGGCGAAAAACTGGCGGCGTCACAATTGGCTGCAGTAACTAAAATAATGTCAGATCAAAATTTAAATATCGATTCTATTATACGTTTAACGGGAAGAACTTCAATTGTAGAAAAAGAGGAATATCCACGTTCATGTATCCAGTTATCTGTAACAGGCGAAATTGTAAATAAAATTGTTATGACGGCAAGTTTTATGGAAATTTCAAGAACCTTAAACGTTGATATTTCTTTTCAGGAAGATAATATTTACAGAAGAAACCGTCGTTTGGTTTGCTTCGATATGGACTCGACTTTAATCCAAACTGAGGTTATCGACGAATTGGCAGAACTAAATGGAGTAGGCGCACAAGTAAGAGCCATTACAGAATCAGCAATGAATGGTGAAATTGATTTCAACGAAAGCTTCAAACAGCGTATGGCTTTGTTGGAAGGTTTGAGCGAAGACGTTTTACAAAATGTTGCCAAAAACTTACCAATTACGCAAGGTGCACATCGTTTAATGAAAGCCTTAAAATATTACGGATATAAAACCGCAATTCTTTCTGGAGGATTTACTTATTTTGGAGATTATCTTCAAAAAGAATTGGGTATCGATTATGTTCACGCTAATCAATTAGAAATTAAAGATGGTAAACTAACCGGAAAATATCTAGGAGATATCGTAGACGGACAAAAGAAAGCCGAATACCTAAAAGCAATCGCCGAGAAAGAAGGAATTCACATTAACCAGACTATTGCAGTTGGCGACGGTGCAAACGATTTACCAATGCTAAACTTAGCTGGTCTAGGAATCGCTTTCCACGCAAAACCAAAAGTAAAAGAAAGTGCTTCAACCTCAATTTCAAGTTTAGGACTTGATGGTGTTTTATACCTTTTAGGTTATCATGACAGATATATCGATATGATGTAATCAGTAAAAGTTCACGACATTTTTGTCATTTCGACGAAGGAGAAATCGCACTAGAAATTCCGCAATGTAAATCGTCAATCTTTGTCGATTATCGAGTGCGATTTCTCCTTCGTCGAAATGACATACTGAACTTATAAAAAATAAAAAACCTTAGCTTTTCAATAAAGACTAAGGTTTTTTTATGAAAAAATCTTTAATAAAAATTCGTGCTAATTCGAGAAATTCGTGGCAAACCAAAAAATCTTACATCTCCTTCAACTGCTCTAAATAATCTCTCTGATTCGAAAGCCTCGGAATTTTATGCTGACCACCCAGTTTATCTCTTTCTTTCAACCAATCATAAAATAAATTTTCCCTTGCGACATTAATCACTAAAGGATTTAAAGTCATATTGTTATAACGTTTCGCTTCATAATCAGAATTTAAAGTTTGCAGGGTTTCGTCCAGAACTTTTTGGAAAAGACCAACGTCGGCTGGTTTTTGTTTGAACTCGATCATCCATTCGTGAGCGCCTTTTTCTTTGTCCTGCATAAAAATAGGAGCAACGGTATAATCGATAACTTCTGTTTGAGTAATTTCGCAGGCTTTCGCAATGGCCTGATCTGTGTTTTCAACCATTAATTCTTCCCCAAAAACATTAATATGATGTTTGGTTCTTCCCGTAACTCTAATTCTGTACGGATTTAACGAAGTAAAACGCACCGTATCGCCAATTAAATAACGCCATAAACCAGAATTTGTCGTAATAACAATGGCGTAGTTTTTATTCAATTCAACATCGGCCAAACGAATCACTTTTTGATCTGTTGCACCAAAAGTTTCCATCGGAATAAATTCATAGAAAATTCCGTAATCCAGCATCAGCAATAAATCACTTGAATTGTTTAAATCCTGAATCGCAAAAAAGCCTTCAGACGCATTATAGATTTCGTAGTATTTAAAATCTTTGCTTGGTAAAATTTTCTTGTATTGTTCTTTATAAGGAGAGAAACTCACGCCGCCGTGAAAATAAACTTCAAGGTTTGGCCAAAGTTCTAATAAACTTTGTTTGCCCGTATTTTCCAGAACTTTATTCATTAAAACCAGCATCCACGAAGGAACTCCTGCAAAACTGGTTACATTTTCATTTTTGGTTTCATTAATAATTGCCGCGATTTTAGTTTCCCATTCGCTCATTAATGAAGTTTTACTGCTTGGCGTACTGCTGAACTCGGCCCAAATAGGCATATTTTCAATCAAAATTGCCGACAAATCGCCAAAAAAAGTATTGTTGTTTTCGTAAATCTGAGAACTTCCGCCCAAACGTAAACTCTTACCCAAAAACAATTCAGAATCCTCATTATTATTCAAATACAAACAAAGTAAATCCTTGCTTCCTTTATAATGGCAATCTTCAAGAGCTTCGTTACTTACCGGGATAAATTTACTTTTGGCATTTGTAGTACCGCTCGATTTCGCAAACCATTTAATAGGCGATTCCCAAAAAACACCTTGTTCGCCCTGACGTGTACGCTCAATTAAAGGCTGTAATTCTTCATAACTCGCAATGGGAACTCTCTCTGCAAAAGTCTGATAAGAGTTTATCGATTCAAAATCATATTTTTTTCCAATAACGGTATTTTCAGATGCCAATAATAAATTATGCAAAAGTTCTTCCTGAACTTCATTTGGGTATTTTAAAAAAAGTTCGATTTGATGTATCCTTTGTTTGAGGACCCAGGAAGCGAAAGAATTTATTATGGATAAAGGCATGAGTGTTTTTTAGGTTTTAGATTGCTGATTTTAAATTTAGGTTTTACGATTCATGTAAATCGGAACTTAAAATTTGAATATCAAGCAACAAATAGTAACTTTGTCATTGTATCAAAAATAGTGTTTTTTTGTAATAAAAACCACTACTTATAAACTAAAGATTAACTCAAAAAATAAGAGCAGTCTAAAATCTAATATCTAAAATCTACAATTAATCCTAATGACATATCAAGGCGTACTTACAAAAATGCAGACTGAATTTGGAAACCCAATTCAATATTATTTAGTTTTCGAAGATAGTTTCCTGAATGTGAATCAATTATTAGATAAAGAAATTGAAATTAGTTTTGCAGGTTTTCAATGTTTGAATTGTCAAAAGAAGAAAAAGATTTTTAGACAAGGTTTTTGTTATGATTGTTTTTACTCAAGTCCTGCTGTAGGCGACTGGATTATGAGACCTGAATTGAGTACGGCACATTTAGGAATTGCAGATCGTGATTTAGAATACGAACAAAAAGCACAATTGCAGCCGCACGTTGTTTACTTAGCTTTATCGAGCGAAATAAAAGTAGGGGTAACGCGCAAAAGTCAGGTTCCAACACGCTGGATCGATCAGGGAGCGACACAGGCTATTGCAATTGTTGAGGTTCCCAACCGTTATTTAGCAGGAATTACCGAGGTAGCGTTAAAAGATCATTATGCTGATAAAACAAACTGGCGTAAAATGCTGCAGTGTACAGCAGAAGGATGTGACTTAATTTTTGAAAAGTCAAAAGTCGAAAACCTAATCCCGGCAGAAGTTAAGGAGTACTTTTACAGTCAGAAAAATGATTTATACGAACTAAATTATCCGGTTTTAAATTATCCGCCAAAAGTAGCTAGTTTGAATTTAGATAAAACGCCAGCTTTTCAGGGAAAACTTGTGGGAATCAAAGGCCAGTATTTAATTTTTGAAAATGGAACAGTTTTTAACATACGTGGTTCAGAAGGTTATGTCGTAAATATTAACGTCTAGTATTTTCTATTCTCTGTCGATTCTTAACGACTAATGGTCTATTTTTTGTCATTTGTTTTGTTAATTGTTGTAATTTTATTTCATTGGAAGGTCCAAAAATGGGAATAATTATAGATTTTATTACAATTTTGTAATAATTGCTTATTATTAGAATTTATTTTTGAGCAAAAAAAGAGGCTAAATTTGGAAACATTTAAAAAGTGTGTTTTAAACAATTTATGCTTTATTTTTTAGCTAAAATGTTTTTTGCTGTTTCCAAAAATAATCTCGAAATAAATACCACAATGAGTAGCTTAAAAAAAGTTAGCATTAACAAAGTCAGGCGTAACCTAATGCGCATATTAACCAAAAATATTGGTAGTGCAAACATTAGTAAAGGCGGAACTATTGATAAAAGCAAAATTAAAAAAGTACTAATCTGCAGGCCAAACGGCAGACTTGGAAATATGCTTTTAGTTACACCGCTTATTCAGGAAGTCTCTGCCGTGTTTCCGGGTGTAAAAATCGATTTGTTTGTAAAAGGGACATTGGCTCCAATTGTTTTTGAAAAGTATGATAATGTCGATAAAATAATCGATCTCCCTAAAAAACCTTTCAAAGACTTAGTCAAATATTTTAAAGTCTGGACTTTAATAAAAAAACAGAATTACGATCTTGTAATAAATGTTGATCAAAATTCTTCTTCTGGCCGCTTAGCCGTTCAATTCTCAAATGCTAAATATAAATTTTTTGGAGATCTTCCTGAAAATGTACAGTCCAATTATGTTGATCATGATCATATAGCAAAATATCCTGTTTATAATTTAAGATATTTTTTAAGTCAATTTGGTATTGAAGATAAAAAAGAACCAGTACCGCTTCTGGATTTAAAATTAACCCAGGAAGAAATTTCAAAAGGAAAAGAAATTCTCAATAACATTGTTGATGAACAAAAAAGAACCATCGCAATTTTTACGTTTGCAACCGGAGAAAAATGTTATTGCATTTCGTGGTGGGAAGAGTTTTATGCTGCTTTAAAAAACGAATATCCGGATTATAATATTTTTGAAGTTTTACCGGTCGAAAATGTATCACAAATTAATTTTCAGGCGCCTTCATTCTACAGTAAGGATATTCGTGAAATAGGTTCCGTATTAGCAAATGTAGATGTTTTTATAGGTGCAGATAGTGGAATTATGCATTTGTCAAGTGCTTCAAAAGCTCCAACTGCTGGTTTATTTTCAATTTCAAGTTTAAAAAAATATCAGCCATACGGAAATAACAGCGTAGGGATTGATACCAACCAATTAACAGTTCCGGATTATATAAATGCCATAAATAAGATATTGAATCAATAAATTCAAATCAGATTGCTATAAAAAGAAACTGCTCCCGAAAGTAATTTCGGGAGCAGTTTTTTATTTTTAGGACAACTTATTTTTTCTTTTTGAAAAGCCCGTTGAGTAAGTCCGTTGCTTTTTTAGTAGTTTCCTGAGTTTTTTGTTCTTTCTCCGTTTTAGCTGCCTGAGTTGTGTCTTTCGCTTTTGTGTTTTTATTAATTAAATCAGTTAAAGCAGAAGCGCCTTTTTGAGTCAGTTTTTCTTTTTGCTGATTTGCCACTTGCGATGCTAAACTAGTAACAGCACTTTTCATATCTGTAGTAATTTTTGGATTTGAAAAGTTTCCTCCAATAACAGCATTGATTGGAATATTTTCCAGTTTCGCCGCATCTGCAGGAGACAATTTAGAAAGAAAAGCATTTGCTTCGCTTCCTAAATATTTAGCAGGAACATCAAATTTTAAATTGTAATTCATAGTCTGGTCAAAACCGTGAGTTCCGCCAACTGTTACTTTAATATCCTGATATTTAATATCGAAAGGTTTTACGTTTACTTTTCCGTTTTCAAAAGTCAAGGCTGCTTTAATATCATTTAAATTCAGTTTATTCATATCAAGGAATTTAATGTTTGAAGTCAATGAATTTAATACCGTTGAATTTTTAGCATTTATCGTTGTAGAAAGTAATTGACCAATTAAATCCCCAGAAATAGATTTTAAATCAGGCGTTAATTCCTTATCATCTAAATTTCCGTTTAATTTAATAGTCGAATTCAATTTACCATTGATAATTCCGGCAATTGGTGCAATTTTTTTCATCATGTCTAACTGCGTAAAAGTCTGAGCAATATCAACCTGATTGAAACCTAAATTCATATCAAACGTTGGCACTTTTGCTTTTGTCGAAACTGATCCTGTCAAACCAATTGTTCCGCCAAAAATGGACGTTTTAAAGTTCTCTAAAAGTGCTTTTTCATCCTTAATAATCAATTTTCCGGAAACATCTTTCAGCTTTAAATTGTCATATAAAACAGTTGTCGCTTTTGCATTTAAAGTACAGTTAAGGAAAGCTGGAATTTTCATTGCTTCCGCTGGTTTAGCAGGCGTTTTTTCCTCTGTTTTAGCAGGCTCTCCAGAAGTCATGAAATCATCAACAGCCAGTTGATTAGAGCTCATATTGAAGTTTCCTTTAAGTTCTTGTTTCTTAAACATAAAACCGTAGAAATTCTCTAAAACTCCGTTGATGGCAATATCACTTTTTCCTGTTGTAGCATTAAATTGTTTCAGGTTGATTGTGCTTGGGTTGAATTCAACTAAAGCTGTGCTGATATTCATTGATTTATTGTTTTCATCAGTATATTTAAATCCTGATAAACTCATAGTTCCGGCATTCTTGATGTTTTGATATTGACTTTTCTCTACAGATGCCATATCAAAATTTGTAGTAACATCAGCTTTTAAAATACCTGCCAATGGTTTATCCATTTTAATTGGATACGCTTTTGAAAGATTAGCTAAATTGATAGTTCCTTTTAAAGCCGCATTTACAAGCGGATTAACGGTAATGTTTCTAACATTTGCTTTAGCGCTAAAAACATCCTGATCAATTCTAAATGATAACTTATCTAGGTTTACATAAGTGTCGTTTAGAATTCCGGTTTCGTTGATAATTTTAGTATCGATTACAATATTCTGAACTGATTTTGGCAAGTTCGGATATTGAAACGAAGCATTATTTGATGCAATGGCAATGTTAAACGCAGGAACTGTAGTGTCTGTTAATTTTCCTTTTGCAAAACCAACAACGGTAAAGTCTCCGGTTGTTTTTACACCATCAAGACTTGATGCATAAGCAGAAGGTATTAAGCCTAAGAAATTGGTAAACGACGAAGTTGGCGTTTTAAATTTCAGGTCATAAATCTGACCTTCTTTAACCATTTGAATAAATCCGTCAAATTCTAACGGCAATTGGTTAATTAAAGCTTTATTTTCTTTAAAAGTATATTTACTTTGTTCTAAATCAATTCCTAAAATTGCATCTAAAGTCAGTTTTATATTCTTCATATAATTAACTTTATCCATATCTAAAGATACGTTTGCTGTAGTTTTTGTATTTAAATCCAGTTTAGAATTGGTAAAATCTCCAGTTCCTTCGTGATTTAAACTATCAATAACCATTTTAATTTTTGAACCCTGATCAATATATCTAAAAGTAAAGTTCTCGATTTTATAGTTTTGGATTTTTAAAGAAAGCGGACTGCTTTTTTCATCCGTTTTGTCTTCTTTTTTGTCTTTTAAGGCAATATCAAAATTTCCAACACCGTCTTTATTGAAGATAATGTTGATTAAACCGTTTTCAGATGTAATTCCCTGAATGTTTAAAGGTTCGTCTTTTCCTTTAAAAAGCTCTTTAATACTCATGTTTAGGTTTAATTGTCCTAATGATACCAAAGTATCTCCTTCAAAAGGAGCTTTGTTGATAATCACTAATTTTTCGATTCCAACCGCAGCATTCGGGAAATTCTTAAACAAGCTTAAATCAGCATCGGCAAAACTCACTTTTGCATCAACACTTTCGTTGATGGCTTCTGCAATTTTTGCTTTGATCTGGTCTTTAAAGAAATACGGAATGGCAAATAGAGCGGCCACAAAAACCACTAGAACAATGGCAGTTACTTTTAAAATTTTCTTTAACATATTTATAGATTTGAGGTTTATTTTTTGAAAATTGACTCTTGCAAAAATAGTTTTTTTATTGAAGTACGGCGATAAAATTTTCTTAATATTGTAAGAAAATTATGTTAGTATTAAATAAAAAAAATCCGCTTGATACTTTTCAAACGGATTTAGTTTTTTATTGTTGTAACTATTTTTTAATAAAGGAAACAATCTTATGGACTAAGGTTTCAGAAATGGGAAGAGTTTCATTATTATAACTTTCCATATTCGCCTTTTGATCGCCGTCGATTATTTTCATGATATGATTCATTTTATCTACAATCACCAATTCTGAATTAGCTTTAGCCTTCGATAAGTTTTCGGCATCTTTAACCGAAACTTGTAAATCATTATTTCCCTGAATGATTAAAACAGGAATTGTCAGTTTTTTAATTTCTGTCTGCGGATCGTATTTAAACCACGAAATCAAATACGGTTGAATACTTGCCCTGAAAAGCGAATTTAAAAGCGGATCTACTTTGTTTACTTTATTGCCGGCTTTTAAACTGTCAATAATAGGAAAGGTCATATCCTCGATTTGCTTGTTTGATTTAGAAGCAATTTGCGTCTTTATCAATTTATCTGCAGATTCTCCGGCTCCGGCAGTCGAAACAAATTTATTGGCTTTTGCACTGGCAATCATTCCTATTAAAGAACCTTCGCTATGACCAATAACCGTTAATTGTGTAAAACGTTTGTCTTGTTTCAAATAGTTAATCCAGCTTTTTACATCTTCGGTGTAATTTTCAAAAACCAAACTAGATTCTGCAACTGCCGATTTTTTGCTTTCGCCAATGCCGCGTTTGTCAAAGCGTAAAGATGCAATTCCGTTTTTTGCCAGTTCTTCTGCCAGCATTTTTAAGGAATTGTTTTTCATCATCGAATTATTTCCGTCTCGGTCTGTTGGGCCAGAACCTGCAATAATCAACGCAACCGGACATTTTTTTACACCGTCTGGAACGGTAAGTGTACCAAAAATCTGATCATTATTGATTTTTAAAATGGCAGGTGTTTCTTTAAAAGTATCTTGTTTCGGACTTTGAGCATTTACGTATGTCAGAAACAAAACGGTTAAAAACAGAATTATGTTTTTCATCTTTAAGTGGAATTATTTAATGTTTATTCCGAAAGGCATCATCGCCTGAACTCCTTTTTGTCTTTGAAATCTTTTTACCTGCTCGATAAGCAAATAATTTTCTTCGCCAATTTCTTCTTTTATAAAAGCTTCTTTAGATTGAGCAAAAGGTAAACTACCCATTAAATCTCCAAATGTTTTTTCGTATTCAGGATAGTTTTGTGTGCCGTAATCTTTGATTTTAGCAATTTTTGCAGCTTCTGCAATAGCATCGTTCAAACCTCCAATTTTGTCAACTAATCCAATTTTCAACGCTTCCGATCCAGACCAAACTCTTCCTTGTGCAATAGAATCAACTTGAGCAAAAGTCATTTTTCTTCCTTCGGCAACATGTGTTACAAAAGTTTTGTAAATCTGTTCAACGCCTTCCAGTGTAAAAGCTTTGAATTTTTCATCAACTGGCACAAACGGGCTGTAATTTGCTGAGTTTTCGTGTGTTTTTACCTGTTCTGTATTAATTCCTAATTTATTAGCAAGCGGAGTAAAGTTTGGTAAAACTCCAAAAACGCCGATAGAACCTGTAATCGTATTGCTTTCTGCAAAAATTTTATTCGCATTACAAGCGATATAATAACCTCCTGAAGCAGCATAATTCCCCATTGAAACAATTACCGGTTTTACTTTTTTGGTTACTTCAATTTCTCTCCAGATTAAGTCAGAAGTCAGTGCGCTTCCGCCCGGGCTGTCAATTCTTAAAACGATCGCTTTTACATCTTCATTTTTTCTGGCTTCCTGCAGCGAACGGCGCATTGAACCTTCGCCAATAACATTTACATCGCCTTCACCGCCGGCAATTTCGCCTTGAGCGTAAATAATTGCAATTTGATCAGTAGCAACATTGGTTAATGCCGTTGTTACATTATTTTGAGTATAATCTAAAATCGAAATTTTATTATAATCTTCGTCGTCTTTAACTTTCAACGCTTTTTTAATGGCATTGTGATACACATCTTCATAAGCTACAATATCAACTAAATGCTGTGTTTTTGCCATTTGTGGAGTTCTGGCTAATAAACCGTTTGCAATTTCATTTAATTTATCAACTGGAATGTTTCGGCTTTTTGAAATATCGCTGCAAACTGTTGACCAAATCGAATTTAAAAGTGCGGTAACTTGTTCTCTGTTCGCATCGCTCATTTTGTTTTCTAAAAATGGCTCAACGGCACTTTTGTATTTTCCGTGACGAATCACTTCCATATGGATTCCTGATTTTTCCTGAAAATCTTTAAAGAACATCACTTCTGACGAAAGTCCTTTAAAATCTAAATCTCCGGCCGGATTCAAATACACAACGTTAGCAACAGAATTTAAATAATATTCTTTCTGCGAATATGTATTGGCGTAAGCCCAGACAAATTTCCCTGATTTTTTAAAACTTTCCAAAGCATTTCTCAAATCTTTATATTGTGCAAGTCCAAGAGAAGACTCGTCGTTTAAGATTGAAATTCCTTTAATATTATCGTCTGTTTCTGCGGCTTCAATTGCATTGATAACATCCGTTAAACCAACACTTTTTTTATCTGAAAAAACAGTTACCCACGGATCTTTATATTTTCCGGCATAATCATTATTGATCTGCTTTAAATCTAATTCGATAACAGAATCATTTTTAACCGAAACCTTGTCATCTCCGCCAAAAATGGCCCCAATTAGGATTACTCCAAAAAAGAAGAGCATGATAAATACAAAAATACCAATAACTGTGGCAATTACATTTCCTAAAAACTTCATAAGTATATTTTTTTTAATAAGTAGCGATAAAGGGCTATTTGTTACAAATTTCGCACATAAATTTTAATCGGCTCGATGTGCCGTTTCACAAATATATTGGTTAATTCTAAAATAGTTTTAGTTAATTTGCATTAATTATGAAATCACAGCACCAAGTCGTTTTATCTATAGGCAGCAACCAGGGAAACAGGTTAGAAAACATTGAAACCTGTATCGCTTTGATACATCAGGAAGTGGGAACTGTAATCAAGGTTTCTAAACTTTATGAAACGCCTGCCTGGGGTTTTGAGAGCGATGCATTTTATAATTGCGCGTTACTTTTGCACACTACATCATCGGCACAAAAAATATTAAATCAGGTTTTAAAAGTCGAAAAACAGTTAGGAAGAATCAGATTAAATCAGGAAGGTTATCAATCCCGAATTATTGATGTTGATGTAATTTTTTTTGATGATGAGATTATTAAAACAGAAAAACTTCATATTCCGCATCCTTTGATGCAGAACCGAAATTTTGTTTTATTACCAATGCAGGATTTAAAATTAGACTGGAAACATCCTGTTTTTCAGAAATCTATTTCAGAATTAATTACCCTTTCTCCAGACGACAGCGTTTGTACGGTTGTTCAGGATTTGAAATGTCCGCTGAGTGAAATTCCCTTAGAGAAATATAATTATATTGCTTTTGAAGGAAATATTGGTGCCGGAAAAACTACTTTAGTTCACAAATTTGCAGATGATTTTAATGCGAAAACCGTTTTAGAACGTTTTGCAGATAATCCGTTTTTGCCCAAGTTTTATAAAGATCAAAACCGATATGCTTTTCCGCTTGAAATGTCTTTTTTGGCCGATCGTTATCAACAATTATCTGATGATTTGGCGCAATTTGATTTGTTTAAAGATTTTATCGTAGCCGATTATCATATTTTTAAATCACTGATTTTTGCTAAAATTACGTTGCAGGAAGATGAATATCGTTTGTACCGAAATTTATTCGATATCATTTACAAAGAAATGCCAAAACCGGATTTGTATATTTATTTGTATCAAAATACTGAACGTCTTCTTCAAAACATAAAAAAGCGAGGCCGAAGCTACGAACAAAATATTGAAGCTGAATATCTGGATAAAATCAACAACGGATATTTGGAATACATAAAATCCCAAACCGATTTGAATGTTTTAATTATCGATGTTTCTGATCGTGATTTTGTGAAAAAACAGGAAGATTATCTTTTTGTTTTAAGCGAAATCCAGAAAAAGCTGAATTAATTAGCTAATTAGAAAATGTGTCAATTAGAAAATTTATTTTAAGATGTTTTTTAATTATCTCATTTTCTAATTGACACATTTTCTAATTAAGATATTATCTTAATAATGAAAAGTGTCCTCGTAAAATAGGTTTTGTATTGTCTATTTTTAAAGCATACCAATAGTCCGAAGCCGGAAGCGGTGTTCTCTCAAAAGTTCCGTCCCAAGTCATATTAGAAGCGTTTAACTGCGCGATGAGTTTGCCATAACGGTCAAAAATAGTGACTTCTGCCTGTGGATAATTTTCCATTCCGGTTACTTCCCATAAATCATTATGAGTATCGTTATTTGGAGTGAAAAATGCTGGAAAAACAAGAACAACAAAGTTTTGCGTATCTCCGCCGCAGCCGCTTTTTTCGCGAACATATGCCGTTTGCAGTCCGCCCGGAACATCATAAAAAACATTCGAATCCTGAAAATTAACTCCATCTACAGAAAATTCAAAATACGGAGCTTGTTTTTTAATGTAAATTACCACTCTCGTTCCGCTTACATCAATTCGGTCTATTTCTGGAACCGGACGCTCTTCAACTATTATTGTTTTTGTACTTGAACAGCTTTCAGGAGCTGGACTTGTTACAATTACAGTATAAGTACCGCCTTTTGAAACGGGTGTTGTTTGTGTTGTATCTCCATTTGACCATGCATAAGTCATTCCTGAAACTCCCGCATCTAGTAGTATAGTTTGAGATTGACACAGCGGTAAGGTTTCATCATGAACAACTGGCGGTGTATAAATTTGAATTTCTACAGGTGTACGAGTTGGGTTAACGCAACTTGAATTTGAAGCCTCAGCATAATAAGTTGTATTTGATGAAATTGTTGGCGTTGTAAAACTGCTTCCGTTAAAAACACTTGTTCCTCCAGTTTGAGTTGTAAACCAGTTTATAGTTCCAATGTTTGAACTTGCACTAATAGTTACAGATCCCGGCCCGCAGTTTGAATAAGAAGGCTTACCCGCAACCGGAGTTGTTGGGGTCATGTTTACCGTAGCCGTAACCGATTTTCTGTTTGATTCGCAGCCTGCATCTACATAATAAGTTGTTGTAGTATTTATTGTTGTAGTAGTATACGTGTTTCCTGTTCCTAATAAATTTCCTCCTACAGCGGCATCATACCAGCTAATTGTTGCTCCCGCAGTTGCTGTTGCAGTAAAAGTAAAAGTTCCAGAATCGCAAACCGGATTTGGATTTGCTCCCGGTGTTGCAACAGGAATTGTAATTTTTGTACTTGCCGCAATTTCAAGCGGAGATTCTCCCGGCATTCCGCCATATTCCACCACATAACCTTTTGGCTGATAAGGATCTCCAGACGTTAACGAACCGGTATTAGAAAGATCGTTCCATGAACCTCTAATTCCTATTCCCGGTTGCGTAATATGCGCATAATCTTCTTCACCTAAATTATTTGGTTCTCCGGAGTTCCAGAAAGTATAATTCATTATAGTTCCGGCTTCGGGCCCTGTAACCCATTTCCATAGACCTTCAGTTTCAGCATCGCTTCCGCCAATCCATCCCGTTCCAGAGGCTTGTTCACCTATTAATTGAGCTTCATCAGCAGATAAAACAGTAGCTAAATATCCTGTAAGCCCGTAATAAGTACTTGCTTCTGCAGCTGCTTTTGCACTTGTCCAGGTAATACCAATACTCGGGACAAATAAATAAAAGTGCTGTGTTGAAGGTAAATAATTGGCATTACCAATTGTTATGGAGAAAGTTCTTGTTCCGGAAGCTGTAGCCGAAGAATTTGAGAAAACCACATCTTTTACAGCATCAACTAAGTCAGCATATAAAACATTGCCACCTGTTGGGCTTGTTATGCTTAATTTTCCTGCTGTTGCGTCCCAGCTTGTTATTACGTTAGGGTGTGCTGCCGCATTTGAAAGCGCAAGCTGATCTAAACCACTTGAATAACCAGACGAAATTTGAATATAAACACCTTCAGTTGCTGTTTCTGCTGGATCGTGCGTAATAGTAAAATCAGTTACAATCTTTATAGTATTTTGTGGGCAGTATAACTGATCTCCGGTTGCTTTAACAATAGGGGCAGTTGTTGCAGGTTTACTACAGTCGTTTGAGTATTTTGCTGTACTTTCTTTGTAGGCCGTCCAGTTTGTGTTTGAATAAATCTCATTATCAACTTGTATGCAGGTTAGACTTGAATTCGATTTGAAATTTCCATGGCTTATTTTTGCGTTCTGCCCGTTTTTTAAATTCAAATTTGTTAACAGATTATCATTACACAAAAGAGTAGTTAGATTAATATTTTTAGATAAATCTAAACTAGATAATTGATTATTATTGCAATCTAAGTGTCCTAAAATTGAATTATTAGAAATATCCAGAGAAGTTATTTGATTTTTACCGCAATCGAAAAATCCTAAATCTGGATTATTGGAAACATTTAGAGAAGTTATTTGATTATTATTTGCGACTAAAAATTGCAATGCTGCGTTTTTAGAAAGGTCAAGATTTGATAAATTGTTATTATCGCACCTTAGAGATATTAAATTAATGTTTTTTGAAAGATCTAAAGCTGTTAACTTATTAAAGAAGCAAGATAAGCTTGTTAAAGAAGTATTTTTAGTAATATCTATACTTGTTAGGTTATTGTTGGAAAAAAAAAGAGTGTTTAAGGAGGTATTTTTTGAAACATCCAGACTGCTTAATTTATTATTCTCTATAGATAAAACTTCCAATGCCGTGTTTTTTGAAAGATCTATAGTAGATAATTCATTATACTCGCACGATAAAGACTTCAGGAAAATGTTGTTTGTAAGGTTTAAAGTGGTAAGAGCGTTTCTTTGATATATATTATCATTCGCTATTCCCAAGGCTAATCTTTCCAGTTTTACAAAAGATTCAATACCAGTTAAATCGGCAATGTTTCTACCTTGAATGAATAATATCGTTACATCTTTAACATTTGCAGTCAGGACCTGGCTATCAATAACGCCGCTGTCAATGCCTAAATCAATTAAAGCCTGTTCAAAATTTGGATCAGGAATAGATGTATATTGAGCAAATCCGGTAAAAGGGAAAAGCAGTAAGAAAAATAAATGTTGTGGTTTAAGGAAATAGATAGTTTTCATTTTATAAAAGTATCAATTTCTTAATAATAAAAAAATATATTTATATTTCTAACATTTAAAGTCTGAAACTAATTTAAAAATCACATTTTTTTGGTAGAAATATTCTTTAATTCTTAGTTTGGCCAGTTTAATTTCTGGAATAAATCCCAAACCACAATTCCGGCGCTTACAGAAATGTTTAAGGAATGTTTTGTTCCTAATTGCGGTATCTCAATACAGCCATCGCAAATAGCAACCGCTTCCTGAGATACACCATAAACTTCATTTCCAAAAACTAAAGCATATTTTTGGTTTTTCTCCACTTTAAAATCCTGAAGAAAAATGGCACTTTCAACTTGTTCAATAGCAAGAGTAAGGACATTTTCTTTTTTTAGGTTTTGGATAACTTCCAATACATTTTCGTGATGTTCCCACGCAACAGTTTCGGTAGCACCAAGAGCGGTTTTATGAATTTCTTTATTGGGTGGAGTTGCTGTAATACCGCAAAGAATTATTTTTTCGATCAAAAAAGCATCGGCAGTTCTAAAAACAGATCCAATATTGTGCAAACTGCGAATATCATCCAAAACTAATATTAAAGGAGTTTTATCTGATTTTTTAAAATCTTCGATTGATTTTCTGTCTAGTTCGCTATTTTCGAGTTTTCTCATTGGTTTAAATTCAGGTCATAAAAAAAGCTTCCAAAGATAAGGAAGCTTTTTCAATTATTTTGTTGTTTCTCAGATTAGCTTTTTACTGGATCTGGTAAAACTGTACCTTTAATTGTAAGTACTTTTGTTGGTTGTCCTTCAGCATTTGAAGTAACAGTTACAGTTTTTGTAAAAGCACCAACTCTGTCAGTAGCATATTTTACACCAATAATACCTTTAGCACCTGGAGCGATTGGCTCTTTTGGTGTTGTAGGCACTGTACAACCACAAGAACCTTGAGTGTTAGTAATGATTAACGGTTTTGTTCCGTTGTTAACAAAAACGAATTCACGTTTACCGTCAGCATTGTGAGCGATAGTTCCGTAATCGATAGTTTCTGTTTCAAAAAGCATTCCTGCTCCTTCAACCTTAGCAACTTTAGCAGCTTTAGCTTTTTTAGTTGTTTGTGCGTTAGTAGCCGTAATACCAGCTACAGCTAACATAGCGAATAAAATTATTTTTTTCATTTTTAAGGGTCTTTTTTAATGATGAACAAAGCTATATAAAATTCTTATATCTGAACATAAAAAAATCTTAAAATATTTTAATTTTTGAAGTGACTGTTATGCCGCCAAAAAATTATAAATTCGCTGTCTTAATTTTCATTTAAAAACATATCAATTTTGGCAGCTAAAGAGAAAGTGGTGAAGGAAACACCTTTAATGAAACAGTATAACGAGATCAAGAGAAAATATCCTGATGCCTGTCTACTTTTCAGAGTAGGGGATTTTTATGAAACTTTTGGAGAAGATGCCATCAGAGCTTCTAAGATTCTTGGGATTACTTTAACAAAAAGAGGCGCAGGGTCTGATACAGAGACGGCTCTGGCAGGCTTTCCACACCATTCAATCAATACATATTTGCCAAAATTGGTGAAAGCCGGACTTCGTGTTGCAATCTGCGATCAGCTTGAAGATCCTAAAATGACAAAAACGATTGTAAAGCGAGGTGTTACAGAATTGGTAACTCCGGGAGTTTCTTTAAACGATGAAGTTTTACAATCTAAAACAAACAACTTTTTAGCATCTGTTTATTTTGCTAACAAAAATATCGGGATTTCATTTTTAGATGTTTCGACAGGAGAATTTCTTACCGCTCAGGGAAATGCCGAATACATAGATAAATTACTGCAGAATTTTAATCCAAGTGAAGTTCTTGTTCCTAAGAATTGCAAAAGTGATTTTAAAACCGCTTTTGGAGAAGATTTTCACAGTTTTTATCTGGAAGACTGGATTTACAAAGAAGATTACGCTTTAGAAACGCTGACGAAACATTTTCAAACCAATTCTTTAAAAGGTTTTGGTGTAGAAGAATTAAAAGAAGGAATTATTTCTGCGGGAGCAATCCTTTATTATTTGTCTGAAACGCAGCATAACAGAGTGCAGCATATTACAGCGATTCAGCGAATTGCCGAAGATGCTTATGTATGGATGGATCGTTTTACGATTAGAAATTTAGAATTGTATCACAGTTATAATCCAAATGCTGTAACACTTTTGGATGTAATCGATAAAACGCTTTCTCCAATGGGCGGACGTTTGTTAAAACGCTGGCTGGCACTTCCGCTAAAAGACGGTAATAAAATAAAAGGACGTCATGATGTGGTTGCATATTTGAAATCAAATCAGGATGTTTTACAAAATATTCAATATCAAATTAAGCAGATTTCAGATTTAGAGCGTTTGATTTCTAAAATTGCAGCAGGAAAAGTTTCTCCGCGCGAAATTGTGTATTTGAAAGAATCTCTGGATGCTATTATTCCAATAAAAACTTTAGCGCTCGAAAGCCCGCAGGAAGCTGTAAAGGTTATTGGCGACAGTTTACATTCGTGTGATTTGTTACGCGAAAAAATCAAAACTACTTTAAATCAGGATGCGCCCGTTGCTATTTCAAAAGGAAATGCAATTGCAACAGGAATTAATGAAGAATTAGATGAATTGAGAGCCATTTCGACATCTGGAAAAGAATTTTTGGAAGGAATAGAAAGAAGAGAATCAGAACGTACAGGGATTTCATCTTTAAAAATATCATTCAATAATGTTTTCGGATATTATATTGAAGTTCGAAATACGCACAAAGATAAAGTTCCGGAAGAATGGATTCGTAAGCAGACTTTAGTAAACGCAGAACGTTATATTACCGAAGAATTAAAGGAATACGAAACCAAAATTTTAGGTGCCGAAGAAAAAATCCATAAAATTGAATCAGAACTTTTTGAGCAGTTGGTTGCATGGATTGCGACTTATATCAAACCTGTTCAAATGAATGCTTATTTGGTAGCACAATTAGACTGTTTATGTTCGTTTACGCAAATGGCGGTTGAAAACCAATATGTGTGTCCTGAAATTGATGAAACTTTTGAATTAGACATTAAAAACGGAAGACACCCTGTAATTGAAAAACAATTGCCGGTTGGAACTCCTTATATAGCTAATGACGTTTTTCTGGATAGAGAAACGCAGCAAATTATAATGATTACCGGACCTAACATGTCGGGTAAGTCGGCTATTTTAAGACAAACTGCTTTAATTGTGCTTTTGGCTCAAATGGGAAGTTTTGTTCCGGCTGACAGCGTAAGAATGGGAGTTGTAGATAAAATCTTTACAAGGGTAGGTGCATCTGATAACATCTCGATGGGAGAATCGACTTTTATGGTTGAGATGAATGAAACGGCTTCTATTTTGAACAATATTTCAGATCGCAGTTTGGTGCTGCTAGATGAAATTGGAAGAGGAACGAGTACGTATGACGGAATTTCGATTGCCTGGGCTATTGCCGAGTTTTTGCACGAACATCCTTCAAAACCAAAAACGTTGTTTGCGACGCATTATCATGAATTGAATGAAATGACGGAATCACTTTCCAGAATTCAAAATTATAATGTTGCGGTAAAGGAATTAAAAGATACCGTTCTTTTTGTTAGAAAGCTTGTAAAAGGCGGAAGTGAGCATAGTTTTGGAATTCACGTGGCAAAAATGGCCGGAATGCCGCAGATTGTGATTTTGAAAGCACAGAAACTTTTAAAGAAATTAGAAAAAAATCATTCGAGCGATGCATTAAACGGAGTAAAATCTGCTAATGATGAAATGCAGATGAGTTTCTTTAATCTTGATGATCCTTTGCTGGAAGAAATCAAAGAAGAGATCTTAAGCCTCGATATTAATGCGATCACACCCGTTGAAGCCTTGATGAAGCTGAATGAAATAAAAAGAATGCTGGTTAAGAAATAAATCGAAAAAATTTTTCAAGTTTAAAGTTTAGGTTATCAGAAAGTTATAAAATAAGTAAATATTTTTTTGAAAAAAGGCTTGTGTAATTGAATAAATGTCCTAAATTTGCACTCGCAATACGAAACAAGTCAAGTATTGTAGTTCTTACTAGAATTTGAAACGCGAAAATAGCTCAGTTGGTAGAGCGCGACCTTGCCAAGGTCGAGGTCGCGGGTTCGAGCCCCGTTTTTCGCTCAAAACCATATAATGCTCGGATGGTGAAATTGGTAGACACGCTGGACTTAAAATCCAGTGAACAGCAATGTTCGTGCGGGTTCAAGTCCCGCTCTGAGTACTAAAGCCTCTTCTTTTGAAGAGGCTTTTTTTATTGTGTAAATTCTTTAAAAGGCGCTAAGGTGCTGAGGTTCTAAGATTCTGAGGGAATTAACAATCAATAATCTAAAATCAACAATCTAAAATCAACAATTCAATATATGGGTGCTTTTGTAATTAGCAGGCGATTTAATGATGAATATAAGTTTGTGTTTACTTCTCGAAAAGGGAAAGTGATTTTTACAAGTTTGAGTTATGAATTGAGGTTTGAATGTGAAGAAGATATTGAAAGATTTAAAAGAACAATTGAACTTTCTAAATTTTTAAAATTTAAAGGCTCTGGAGGAAAGTATTTTTTTAAATTGATGTTAGATGGCGTTCACTTTGCAACAAGCCGAAAATACACTACAGAATTGCTTTTGCAAAAAGGAATAAAAGAAATTGTGACTTATGCATCAAAAGCAGAGATTTTGGATTTCTCGTCGGGTGAATCGATTTTTGGAGATGAAGAGGTTTTTATTGAAGAAGAAGTGGAGGATTAAATAAAAAGAAATTCCAATATTTTAAAATTCCAAATTCCAATGTGCGTAATGTATTGTTGGGATTTGGAATTTTAAAATATTAGAATTTTGTTTTGTTGATTTTTAAGCAAAAAAAAACCATCACAAGGATGGTTTTAAAATCTTTAGAATTTAGGTTCTAATTATTTTTTTACTTCTTTAGCAGCTTCTTCTACTTTAGCAGCAGCAGAATCAACTTTAGTAGCAGCTGAGTCAACAGTTGCAGCAGCAGAATCAACTACAGCAGCAGCAGAATCAACAGCAACAGCAGTAGAATCTACAGTTTCAGTAGCTGCAGCGTCAGCTTTTTTACAAGATACAACAGTTAAAACAGCAACAACAGCTAAACTTAAAAATACTTTTTTCATCTTACTTTATTATAAAAGGTTAATTATTAATTCGTGGCAAAGATATAAATTTTTTAATATGTAAAATATTTTTTCACTTTTTTTTTAAAATATTTTCCTAGCTCACGTTTATCTTATTTATCAAAGAATATGCCAAAAATATAAAATTATCTTAAATTATTTAATATTTTGTATAAATAATTTTTTGTTGAAAATTCTACGGTCGAATTGGCTATTTCATTTCTCTTAATTGCACTTTATCTTGCTTTTTAAGGAATATTGCTTTCGTGTACACAATGAAAATTACCAGCTTTTAATTCGTTTCTCTGAAATAATCGCTCCCAAAATTTAATTTGAATCGTGACTTACTTCGAAACAACTCTCATAATTGCATTTGTGGCTCCCTTGTTATTCTGAATAAAAGATTCGCAAATTTGACTTTTTTCTTTAAGAAATGTTTGGTCAGTCAGAAGACGGTCTAAAATTTCTTTTAGTTCAGAAACATTAGAAATTGGCATACATCCGCCAAACTCAACTAAAGAAACCGCTTCGGCAAAATTAGAATAATTAGGGCCAATTACAATTGGAATTCCAAATGTTGCCGGTTCCAAAATATTGTGAATTCCCGGGTTTCCAAATCCGCCGCCAACATAAGCGATCGTTCCGTAGCTATATATTTTTGTTAAAATCCCAATAGTGTCAATGATAAAGACATTATAATTGGATAAATCTTTATTGTCTTTTTCAGAAAATAAAACTGTCGATTTTGTAATTTGCGATTTAAGATTTGAAATTTGATCTGCTTTTATATTATGCGGTGCAATAATAAATTTTACATTTTCCGGCGCCTGATTGATGTATTCAGCAATTAAAACTTCATCTTTTGGCCATGAACTTCCAATAACTATCGTTTGCTGGCTATTTTTGAAATTTTCGATATAATCAAGCGTATTATCTCTTTCTAAAATCGCAGCAACTCTGTCAAAACGCGTATCGCCGGAAACAATTACATTTTTAAAACCTACAGCTTCAATTTTTTGTTTTGAACTTTCATTCTGCACAAAGAAATAAGTGAAGGCTTTTAATGCTTTTCTGTAAAAACCGCCGTACCATTTAAAAAACATCTGACTGTCCCTGAAAATTACGGAAATCAAATAAGTTGGCGTTTTGCTTTTTTCTAATTCCTTTAAATAATTTAACCAAAATTCATATTTGATGAAAAAAGCAAATTCAGGATGAACTAATTTTAAAAATCTTTTAGCATTGCTTTTGGTGTCCAAAGGCAGGTAAATGGTGACATTGGCAACGGTGTTATTTTTACGCACTTCATATCCCGAAGGGGAAAAAAAAGTTACAATAATTTTATGCGTAGGATATTTTTCTTTGATTTTTTCAATTACCGGAAGTCCTTGTTCATATTCGCCAAGCGAAGCAGAGTGAAACCAAATTGTCTTGTCTTCGGGCTTTATTTTTTCTTCTAAAATGGAGAATACATTTTTCCGACCTTCAACAAAAAGCTTAATTTTCGGACTAAAAAGTGCGACTATTTTAAGAAAAAACGCTGCTAAAGAAACAGCTAAATTGTATAAAAAAAGCATGTAGTAATTTTTGCAGCTAAATTACATTTCTTTCGTTTATTTTCATTGGTTTGAAGGTATTAATAACTATTTTTGTTCCTTCTTTCTGACATTCTGGTTTAATAGAAAGGCTTTTTTAAATAAAATATCGAAAATGAAAAAAATACAAATGGTTGACTTAAAAAGTCAATATGAAAAAATAAAAACAACTGTAGACGCTTCAATTCAAGAGGTTTTAGATACAAATACTTATATTAACGGACCTTTAGTTCATCAGTTTCAAAAAAATCTTGAAGACTATTTAGGAGCAAAACACGTAATTCCGTGTGCAAATGGAACTGATGCTTTGCAGATTGCCATGATGGGATTAGATTTGAAGCCAGGTGATGAAGTTATTACTGCCGATTTTACTTTTGCAGCAACAGTTGAGGTTATTGCATTGTTACAGTTAACTCCGGTTTTAGTTGATGTTGATTTGCATAATATGAACATCGATATTGATGCAGTAAAAAAAGCAATTACCCCAAAAACAAAAGCAATTGTTCCGGTACATTTATTTGGACGCGCTGCAAATATGGATGCCATTATGGAAATTGCAGCTGAACATAATTTATATGTAATCGAAGATAATGCACAAGCAATTGGAGCTGATTATATTTCAAAATCTGGAACAAAAAGCAAAGTCGGAGTTATTGGTCACGTTGCGGCAACTTCATTCTTCCCATCTAAAAATTTAGGTTGCTACGGAGACGGTGGAGCAATTTTTACAAATGATGATAAATTGGCTCACGTTATCCGCGGAATTGTAAATCACGGAATGTACGAGCGTTATCACCATGATGTTGTGGGAGTAAATTCACGTTTAGACAGTATCCAAGCAGGAGTTTTAAATGCAAAACTTCCTTTGTTAGATGAATATAATAAAGCGCGTCGTTTAGCGGCAACAAAATACAATGCGGCATTTGCTGGAAATAAACACATTGTTACGCCAGAATTTGATGTAAATGAAAACGATCACGTTTTTCACCAATATGTTTTAAGAATCTTAGATGCCGACAGAAATGCTTTAATGCAGCATTTGTTAGATAAAGGAATTCCATGTGCAATTTATTACCCAATTCCGTTACACTCTCAAAAAGCATATTTAGATCCTCGCTATAAAGAAGAGCAATTTCCGATTACAAATCAATTAGTGCAGGAAGTAATTGCTTTACCAATGCATACAGAACTTGACGACGAACAAATCAAATTTATTACAGATTCTGTTTTAGAATTTTTGAATAAATAATTAACAGCCAAAATAACCACATAAACAACCAAATAATGAAAGTATTAGTAACAGGAGGATTAGGATTTATAGGTTCTCACACGGTAGTCGAATTGCAAAATGAAGGCTTTGAAGTTGTGATAATTGATAACCTTTCAAATTCTTCAGAAGATGTTTTAAAAGGAATTACAGCCATTACGGGAAAAACGCCTTTATTCGAAAAAATTGATTTAAGAGAAAAAAGTGCCGTTCGGGATTTCTTTAAAAAACATAATGATGTTACTGGGGTAATTCATTTTGCCGCTTCAAAAGCAGTTGGTGAAAGTGTTGAACAGCCTTTGTTGTATTACGAAAACAACATCAGCAGTTTGGTTTATCTTCTACAGGAATTACAGCAAAAACCTGAAGCAAGTTTTATTTTCAGTTCGTCTTGTACAGTTTACGGTCAAGCCGAAAAAATGCCAATTACAGAAGATGCTCCGGTTCAAACAGCAATGTCTCCTTACGGAAATACCAAACAAATTGGAGAAGAAATAATTGCAGATACAGCAAAAGTAACTAACATTAGCGCGATTTTATTGCGTTATTTTAATCCGGTTGGTGCGCATTCTTCTACAGAAATTGGAGAATTACCATTAGGAGTTCCTCAAAATTTAGTTCCGTTTATTACACAGACAGGAGTAGGGTTACGTCAGGAATTATCAGTTTTCGGAAATGATTATCCAACACCAGACGGAACTGCTGTTCGCGATTATATTCACGTTGTCGATTTAGCAAAAGCGCACGTAATTGCATTACAGCGTTTATTGAATAAAAAGAATTTGCAAAAAGTGGAAACGTTTAATTTAGGAACTGGAAAAGGAAGTTCTGTGCTTGAAGTGATTCACAGTTTTGAAAAAGTAAGCGATAAAAAATTGCCATACGTAATTAAGCCACGTCGCGAAGGTGATATTACAGAAGCATATGCAAATACAGATAAGGCTAATAATGTCTTGGGTTGGAAAGCTGAATTAAGTTTAGACGAAGCTATGGCAAGCGCCTGGAAATGGGAACAAAAAGTGAGGAATAAATAATTCTCCACATTAAAATTATAAAATTTTTAGATCCCAAATTATAGCAATATAGTTTGGGATTTTTTTTTAGATGCTGATTATTATGAAACAAAGTTTAGATTATAAATTGATTTTTGCTCTGGCAGCTGTTGGAATTATCTGGGGTACGACATTTTTAGGAATCAGGGTTGCGGTTGAGACTATTCCGCCTTGGTTTGTTACTTCAATTCGTCAAGGATTGGCTGGATTGATTATGATGACTATTTTATTATTCAAAAAAGAATTAAAATGGATTGGTTGGCAGAGTTTTAAACAACAACTTATTCCTTCGGTTTTGATGATTGTAATTGCAAATGGTTTTACCACAATTGCAGAAAAGACATTACCAAGCGGATTGGCATCTGTAATAAGTGCGTTATCTCCAATATTGATATTTCTTGGAAGCATTTTAGTGGGTTTGCAAAAAATGAGCTTTAAAGGTTTTGTTGGAGTATTAATTGGGTTTTCGGGAGTTGTTTTTATATTCAAAGACGGACTTGGGTCGTTTTTAGATGCTGATTATAGAACTGGAATGATGTTTATGGGATTTGCGATTTTAGCTTGGGCCATTGGAACAATTTACACCAAAACACACGCCAATAAATCAAACAATATTGTGCTTAATTTGTTTTATCAATTTACATCTGCGTCTTGTATTCAGTTGGTTTTGGCTTCAATTTTTTCGCCAAATCCTGATTTTAGTTCGTGGACTTCCAGAAGTATTTTCGCGGCTTTGTATTTGTCGATTTTCGGATCAGTAATTGCTTTTTTTAGTTATAGTTATGCTTTAAAACATGTTACAGCAGTTCAAGTTTCTATTTTAGCTTATATAAATACGATAATTGCGGTTTTTTTGGGTTGGTTGCTTTTAGACGAAGTTATTACAATTGATTTTATTATTGCTACTGCGCTGATTATTCTTGGCGTTTTTATTGTCAATTATAAGAAGAAGGAAAAGAAAGCTTTATAAGTTTTGATTCAGTTTATTTTGTAAATTTGTAAGAATTAAAAATGTAGGAATTATGAATTCGGAAGAAGAAAATAAAAAGAATGATAAGGTTGAAGAGCCAAGAGTAGAATACGAAATTCAAAAGCCTAAATTTAAAGGAATAGATCCTGAAACTTTTGATTTTGATGCTGAGTTTGCAAGAGGATTAACACCGGAGGAGTTTAAAGCTGAAATGTCTAAAAGAATAAAGGCTTATCCTTGGAAAAAATAATTTTTGAAAAAGCAGTTCTTGAATATTTTGATAATTTAGTTTATTCAGTTTTTAAAGAAGAGTATTTCGGTTTTCATGAATCCGCTCAGAATTATATCGATAAAATAGTTGATTTTATTATTTCGAGTACTTCTACTTTTCCTCCCAAGAAAACTCCAAAATCACTTCAATATTTAGGTTCGAATTATATTTTTTATAAATCAAATGCAAGAACAACTTGGTATATTTTCTTTGAGAAAAGAGATCGGAATTATATAATAACAGGAATTACAAATAATTATACAGAAGAAGCAAAAGAGCTATAAAAACAAAATCCTCATAAACAATTAGTTCATGAGGATTTTTTTATGAGTATAGTTTTTAACTGATCACTAAAAACTGAATACTGAACACTAATTATGCGTTAGCAGTAACCGCTTCTTTATCAATTTTATTAATCAAACCAGCTAATACTTTTCCTGGGCCAACCTCAGTGAATAAAGTAGCACCGTCAGCGATCATTTGCTGTACAGATTGCGTCCATTTTACAGGAGCAGTCAATTGAATGATTAAGTTCTTTTTAATTTCATTTGCATCAGAAACCGCATTGGCAGTTACGTTTTGATACACTGGACAAATAGGAGTAGAGAAAGTAGTTGCTTCAATTGCAGCAGCTAATTCTTCTCTTGCCGGTTCCATCATTGGTGAGTGGAATGCACCACCAACAGGTAAAATTAAAGCGCGTTTTGCTCCCGCAGCTTTCATCGCTTCACAAGCTTTTTCAACAGCTGAAGTTTCTCCAGAAATAACTAATTGTCCCGGGCAGTTATAATTTGCAGCAACAACAACTCCGTCGATAGACGCACATACTTCTTCAACAATATTATCAGCTAAACCTAAAACGGCAGCCATTGTAGATGGAGTGATTTCGCAGGCTTTTTGCATAGCAAGTGCACGTTGAGAAACTAATTTAAGACCATCTTCAAAAGATAAAGTTCCGTTAGCAACCAATGCAGAGAATTCTCCTAAAGAATGTCCTGCAACCATTTCTGGTTTAAAATCTTCGCCTAAAGTTTTCGCTAAAATAACAGAATGTAAAAATACTGCCGGCTGTGTAACTTTAGTTTCTTTTAGTTCTTCGGCTGTACCTTCGAACATGATATCTGTAATTCTAAAACCTAAAATTTCATTGGCTTTTTCGAATAATTCTTTGGCTAAAGCCGAGTTTTCATATAGGTCTTTGCCCATTCCTGTAAACTGTGCGCCCTGACCTGGAAATACGTATGCTTTCATTTGTCTAATTTAATTTTTACTTTTTTTAAAATTGAAAATTAGTTTCAATTGGAAGGCAAAAGTACTATTTTTTTATTTCGTATAATCCTTAAACATGTAAATCCATGCTAATCTTGAAAATCTAAGATTGAAAGAAGTAAGTAAAGTAATGACAACAGCGATGATTGGAATAATTCTTAAATCGAAATTTGTCTCAAAGAAAAACTGAGCAACACAATACGTTGCAATTCCCTGAGCGACTGTTAATCCGTAGTTTACATACATCGCACCAAAGAAATAACCAGGCTCTTTTTGGAACTTGTAATTGCAATGACTGCAGTATTCATTCATTTTTGGAAGACCAAAAGATAAAAAAATATTTCTGTCTGTAAATACTTTTCCTTTATGACAAACAGGACATTCGTTGCTTAAAATATGAGTTAATGAATTTGACATGACTTTGATGTTTTTTATTTATACAAAGGTAATTCAGAGCAGGATAAAAGCCTTTTTAGTATCTTCGCTTATTCTAGCACAATAAAGACATTTGTTATGAAAAAATATCCCATTTACAGCGTTCAGAATTTTAGCTGCAATGATATTCATCGCGATTTTTACGTCAATACTTTTACAGAGCATTTAAAAAGCCACAGTTTTGTCGAAGAGCCACATCGCCATGATTCCTATTTAATGGTATTTTTTACAAAAGGTTCCGGGCAGCACGAAGTAGATTTTGATCAATTCGAAATAAAAAGAGGAAGTTTATTTGTACTGCAGCCCGGACAAATGCATCATTGGAGTTTGTCTAAAGATGTTGAAGGTTTTGTAATTATCTTTTCGCAGGAATTGTATAATTTATATTTTGGACAAAAAAACATCAACGAATATAATTTCTATCATTCCATTCATAACCGACCGGAATTGGTTTTTGAAGAAAAAGAAATTCCGAAAATTCAGCCTTATTTTGATTTGCTGATTCAGGAAAACAATCAAAATAATAAATATCAGCTGGACAAAATGCTGAATTTATTAGATTCAATTCATATCGAAATTGCACGCAAATATGGCGAAACGTATTCGCATCAAACCCATTCGTACAATATTAAAATCAATAAGTTTGAATTGCTTTTAGAAGAATATTTCAGAACTGAAAAATTGCCGTCTTTCTACGCAGAAAAACTAAATATTACATTAAAACATTTAAACAGAATCTGCAACGAAATTTTACAAAAAACCGCCACAGAAGTTATCACAGATCGTGTAATCCTAGAAATTAAAAGAATGCTGATCGACAAACAATTAGCCGTAAACGAAGTAGCCTTTAAAGTAGGCTACGAAGATTACTCCTATTTCTCCCGATTCTTCAAAAAACAAACAGGATTGTCACCAACAGAATTTCGAAATACAGTGCGATGATTTTATTGGCCACGACCCGAGCGATAGCGAACAGGCGAAGCAATTACACTAATTTCCACGAATTATTATTTTAATTTTTTTGCCACAGATTAAAGGATTTTCACAGATTATTTATTCTTACGCAATACAAAAAAAATCTTTTTTAATCTTTTTAATCTGTGGCAGAAAAAAAACATCTCCAGTTTTTGAAAGAAAAAAAATCGTAAAAATTAGTGTAATTCGTGGCAAACCAAAAAAAAAGCCTGCACTCCCGAGAAAAGGTGCAGGCTTCGTAACCAACCAAATTAAAACCTATTATAAAGTATTAAGCTTGTTTTACAAATTGTAACTCAATGTTTAATTTTACTTCTTCACCAACTAAAACACCTCCGGTTTCAAGAGCTGAATTCCAGTTTAAACCCCAATCTTTACGATTGATTTTTCCCTCAATGCTTAAACCTACTTTTGTATTCCCCCAAGGATCAGTTAGGATTCCGCTATATTCTACAGGAAAAGTTACGCTTTTAGAAACACCTTTAATGCTTAAATCTCCAGTAATTTCATAGCTTCCTTCATTGATTTTTTTGAAAGACGAAGCTTTGAAAGTTAATTTTGGATGATTTTCAGCATCAAAGAAATCACCGCTTCTTAAATGTCCGTCTCTGTCTGCATTTGCAGTATCAACTGAAGCAATATCAGCAGAAAATTCAATTTGAGCATTTTCGAAGTTGTCTCCGTCTGTAGTAATTGTAGCGTCGTAAGTTCCAAATTTACCTGAAACATTTGTAAACATCATGTGTTTAACTTTAAAACCAATTTCTGAATGTGTTGGGTCAATTGACCATTTTGTAGTTGCCATAATTTTATTTTTTAAATATTAATTTCATTTTGATAGGACAAAGTTACTTCGGTAGTCTTCATTTGGCACTTAACCTAGATTAAGAAATGAAGACGAAATAAATATTTGATTCCCAGTTTGTTTTGTTTTTATTGTTTGATAAATTGCTGTTGAATTAATAGTTCATCGGAACGTCCATTAATAAAAATTCAGCATCTGTATTTGCTTTTATATTTAAGATATCAGTTCCTGAAATTCCAACGGCATCACGGGTATTTAATTCCTGCCCGTTGATGGTTACGTTTCCTTTTAAAACGAAAGCATAAACTCCGTTTCCTTCTTTTTTAATTTTATATTCAGTCGTTACGCCAGAGTCAAAATTTCCCATATTGAACCAAGCGTCCTGATGAATCCAAACACCTTCATCATCAGCATTTGGAGATAAAATCTGAGATAATTTATTATGTCTGTCCGCAACATCTAAAGTAATTTGTTGGTAACGTGGCGTAACGTTTCTTTTATTTGGAAACAACCAAATCTGCAATAATTTAGTCTGTTGATCTGCATTTGGGTTAAACTCACTATGTTGCACTCCGGTTCCTGCACTCATTACCTGAATATCACCATTTTTGATAATTTCAGTATTTCCCATACTATCTTTGTGAGCCAAATCTCCTTCTAACGGAATCGTAATAATTTCCATGTTATCGTGAGGATGCGTTCCAAATCCCATTCCTGCAGCAATTGTATCATCATTCAAAACACGAAGCGCTCCAAACTGAATTCTATCTGGATTATACCAGCTCGCAAAACTAAAACTGTGATAAGCATTTAGCCATCCGTGATTTGCATTTCCTCTTGTTTCTGCCTTATGTAATATTATATTTTCCATGATCTTGTATGTTTTGTAATTTTATAGTACAAAGATACCACCAAGGTCAAGGAAACGCACTTAACCTAGATTAAGAAGTTTTTCTGAGAGGTTCAAAGGTTCAGAGTTGCAGAGGTTCAAAGGTTTTTTCTGGAGCAGAAATTTTGGTTTTCAAAAGACGTTCAGTCCCGCTATCCGTTGCAATCTTTTGTGTCTCGTTCAAAAACGAGATACAAAAGGATTTCCACTTCTATCGGGGCTAAACTAGAAATTTAATTTTCAGAAGTTGAATAGGCGTAAAGGGATAACGTTCCGAAGGAACAAAACATATTGTAGGGATGGATTTTAATCCATTCTTCGCAAGTGGCTCGACAAAGATTGGTGTTATGTTGAAGTCAGTTAAAGTCTGAATTATTTAATCCTAATCAATTTCCCTTTTCCAACCACTTCATCAAGATAATTTGCAGACGAACTTTGCTTATCATGCATATTAAATAGAATAGTGTCTTTTGTAATTTGATCTTTTGAAATACTTATAATTAAATCCGTATTAATAAAATTATCCAATAGTATTTTGTTGCCATAAGAAATTGTTCCTTTTGGTAAATACTTGTTGTCAAATTTGAAAACACTATCATTAAAAGAAATTTTATCTTTTTGAATATACGAATCGTTTTCTTCAATCAAATAATTGTAGTGGCCATTAAGCTTATCTGTTTTTTGGATTAAGTTAATGGAAAGTAGCATTATTATTAAAGCAAAATATTTCATAACGTTCTAACTATATTGGTTAATAAACTGCTGTACAACCGCATCAGTATTCTCATGGCGTTTTTTTCTTTCTAAAACAATTGGCGGCGCAGCTCTTTCCAGACAATCTTTTACGGCACAAGTCTCACAAGTTACACCAACAATTCGTTTCACTAAAGGTTTGCCTTCAATGAATTTGAATTTCTTTTTCATTGTCGGATTAATTAAAATCCCAACTGAAATACTTCGAATATAATTTTCTGCAAAAGGATCTTTTGTCGCCGATGAAAAAACTAAATATTCGTTTCCGCTATTGGCGTAACTGGATATTTGTGCATCAAAAAAATGAGATTTATTTTGTTTGATAGCCTCGTCAATCGTTTTAACAGAAACCCATCTTCTGCAATAATGTTCGTTGGTTTCGTTAGCATGCGGTTCTTGCTGATGCGTAATGTGTAATTCTTTATTTATCTGATAAAAATCAGATCCGATTTTATGTGATAATCTTAAAAAGAAAAGATTCTTTAACTGAAAATCTTTCGGTAATAAATTAGTTAATCGCTGATAAAAAGATTCAGGCGAAACTTCAAAACTTTCTATTAACGCTACAAATTCTTCCGGTTTTGGATTTTCATTTTCCAAAAAAGAATTGATTTTGTCAACCACTAATTTTCTCGGTAATAATAAAGCACCGGCAAAATAAGAAGCATAAAAGTTATGCAAAACCTGATCGAAATTTTCAAACTTAATCCAGCTGAAAGTCAATAATCGATCGGAGATTTTTAAATAATTATAAGCAATTTCTTTGGCTAAAATAAAAGCTTTCTGCGGAGCATCAAGTTCTGTAGAAAGTAATAAAGTTTTGCTTTTAGGAACATAAATTGAACGTAAATCGTCTAAAGCTTCCTGATCTGTAAAAGCAATTTCTTTTATATTGTATTCGTATTCTTCTTTTAGAATATCTTCTAATTCTTCAGTGCTGATTTTAGAATCCAGATTAATTTGAAACGACTTCGAAAACCCAATTACTTTTTCTTCTAAATCTTCAAAATAATTACTGTGCGCTTCCTGATACGAACGTAAAGCGGCTAAAAAGAAACTTTCTCGGCTCAGATTATAATGCTGTGCAATTTCGATAATGGTACTAATAAATGCATTGACTTTTGCAGGAGCATTGGCAATAATATCAATTAAATCAGCTTCCTGAATTCCAAAAAGCTCTAACGGAATCTCTTTTAAAATTCCGGATTTTAAAATTTCGCCAATCGGAGCGAGATTATTATCAAGTTTTAAAGACACCATTTGGTCGTAAGTCACGTCCAAATGTTCGCAGAGCAATAAAATTTTATCAGTTTTTGGATATTTTTTTCCCTTTTCAATCTCGTTTAAATACGATTTTGAAAGATTTGTCAGTTTGGCCAAGCCAAAAAGTGACAGATTTTTTTGGGTGCGGACTTGCTTCAGTTTTAGCCCGAAAATCAGCTTTATATAGTCTTTTTCGATATCCATGAATCAAATATAGTTATTCTAAAAATAATCGCCAAAAAATTATTTTTAATATTTAGCGAACGTTCGCTTGTTTTGTAAAAAACTTTTTTCTAATATTGTGGTGTAGAAATTATTATATATCAGATTGTTATGGTTTAGTGTTTTGAAAAACAACAAACGATTCAATTGTTTCTAATGAAAATTAAAAACCACAGCTATGAAAAACCAAATTGAAATTACCGAAACGGCAATGGAATTTTTAGCCGAAAAGAAGCTTCGTTATCCAAAGATCTGGACAGAAGAAGCGATTGTTTTTATAACTGAATTGCATAGAAAATTCGAATCACAGCGAAAACTATTGCTTTTACAGCGCGAGCAAAAACAAGTCACTTTTGATCAGGGAATCATGCCGACTTTTATTCCGGAAACGAAGAATATCAGAGAAGGTAATTGGACAGCTGCCGAAACTCCAAAAGATTTGTTAGACCGAAGAGTGGAAATTACTGGTCCAGTTGATCGAAAAATGATCATCAACGCTTTGAATTCTGGCGCCAAAACTTTTATGTCCGATTTTGAAGACAGCACTTCGCCAACGTGGCAAAACCTTATGGATGGCCAAGTGAATTTAATCGATGCGGTTAACAAAACAATTACCTATACCGATTTGGTAAAACAAAAATCCTATCATTTAAATGAAAAAATTGCAACGCTAATTGTGCGTCCAAGAGGTCTGCATTTGCCAGAAAAACATCTTTTAATTGAAGGAAATGAGGTTTCGGGTTCTTTGGTAGATTTTGGATTGTATGTTTTTCATAATCATAAACGACTTTTAGAAAACAATTCAGGGCCGTATTTCTACATTCCGAAATTGGAACATTATCTGGAAGCTCGCTGGTGGAATAATGTAATTGATTTTACCGAGGATTATTTGAAACTGAAAAGAGGAACGATAAAAGTGACGGTTTTAATTGAAACGATAACGGCAAGTTTTCAGCTGGATGAAATTATTTACGAATTGAAAGAACATATTGTTGGCTTGAACTGCGGGCGTTGGGATTATATTTTCTCCTACATCAAAAAATTTAGAAAAAATCCAAAATTCATCGTTCCGGATCGCGATCAGGTAAATATGACTTCGCCTTTTATGAATGCGTATTCTAATTTGGTTATTCAAAGATGTCATAAACGCGGAATTCATGCGATTGGCGGAATGGCAGCGCAGATTCCGATTAGAAATAATGAAGAAGCCAATGCAGTCGCTTTTGCAAAAGTGAGAACGGATAAAGAACGTGAAGTTAAAAACGGACACGACGGAACCTGGGTTGCTCATCCGGATTTGGTTGCGCTGGCAAAAGAAATTTTTGATAAAGGCATGCCAACTCCAAATCAAATTCATGTTAAAAGAGAACATCGAAAAATTACAGAAGCTGATTTAATTGAACCACCAATTGGGATCATTACTGAAAATGGCGTTCGAAAAAATATCAATGTTGGGGTTTTGTATCTGGCTTCATGGCTAAACGGACAGGGCGCGGCGGCATTGCATAATTTGATGGAAGATGCCGCAACGGCCGAAATTTCGAGATCGCAATTGTGGCAATGGCTTCAGAATAAAGTGCTTTTAGATAACGGACGAAAATTAGATTTGGCTTATTATCATGAACTAACTTTAGATGAATTCAGAAAAATAAAAGAAGAATTAGGAGAAGAAAATCATGAAAAACAACAATTTCCATTGGCTGAAAAAGTACTGGAAAGATTAGTAGTAAATACTGATTTTGTTGATTTCTTGACGATTCCATGTTACAAATACTTGTGATTTTTTAGACACAGAATATATAAATAAAATCAGCTCAATCTGCCAAATCTGCGAGCGAATAATTTTTTCACGCAGATTTAGCGGATCAGGCAGATAAAATTCAGTATTAAATTATTTAAACACTTAGAAACATAGATTTTAATTTTTCTTTAAAAAGGGAAAAGAAAAAACTAGTTTTTCACACATAGTCCCGATAGCTATCGGGATGCATTGAAACAAGTGAAACGCCTTTAACCACAAAGTATAACTATGTTTCTATGTGTTAAAAAAATAAGTCCAGTTAAAACTGATTACTGATAACTGAGACTGAAAACTTTACTAACCACTTAAACTATACTTATGAAAACAACAGAAGACAGAATTCAGGAATTGATTAACGATTGGATAACAAACCCAAGATGGAAAGGTGTTGAACGCCCTTACACCGCTAGTGAAGTAGTTGAACTTCAGGGATCTTATCATATTGAGCATTCTATTGCGAAAATGGGAGCGCAAAAATTATGGAAAAAGTTAAAAAGTCAGGATTATGTAGCTGGTTTGGGAGCGTTGACTGGAAATCAGGCGATTCAGGAAGTCGATGCGGGTTTAGAAGCGATTTATTTGAGCGGATGGCAGGTTGCTGCTGATGCAAACCTGGCGGGCGAAATGTATCCTGACCAATCGCTTTATCCGGTAAACAGCGTTCCGATGGTGGTTAAAAAGATCAACAATGCTTTACTGCGTGCGGATCAGATTCAGACCGTAAATAAAATTGAAGATAAAAAAGATTATTTAGTTCCTATTGTAGCTGATGCTGAAGCGGGCTTTGGAGGGAATTTAAATGCTTTCGAATTAATGAAATCAATGATTGAAGCAGGAGCTTCTGGAGTTCATTTTGAAGATCAATTAAGTTCTGCTAAAAAGTGTGGCCATTTGGGTGGAAAAGTTTTGGTTCCAACTCAGGAAGCAATCAATAAATTAATTGCGGCACGTTTGGCTGCAGATGTTATGGGAGCTTCAACTTTAATCGTTGCCAGAACAGATGCAGATGCGGCAAATTTATTAACGAGCGACGCAGATCCAAGAGACAGAAAGTTTTTAACCGGAGAGAAAACTGCCGAAGGTTTCTTCTACGTAAAAAACGGAATCGAACAAGGAATTGCAAGAGGTTTGAGCTACGCACCGTACGCCGATTTAATTTGGATGGAAACCAGTAATCCGGATTTAGAATTTGCAAGAAAGTTTGCAACGGCTATGAAAAAAGAATTCCCGGATAAAATGCTGGCATACAATTGTTCTCCGTCTTTTAATTGGGCAGCAAAATTAACGGTTGCCGAGATGGAAACGTTCAGAGAAGATTTAGCAGCAATGGGATATAAATTCCAGTTCATTACTTTGGCAGGATTCCATGCATTGAATACAAGTATGTTTGAATTGTCTAAAGCGTATAAAGAACGCGGAATGGCGGGTTACTCTGAATTGCAGGAACGTGAATTCGCTTTACAGAAAAACGGATTCAGAGCGGTAAAACATCAGGCTTTTGTAGGGACTTCTTATTTCGACGCAGTTCAAAATACGGTTATGATAGGGAGATCCTCAATAACAGCGATGAAACATTCTACAGAGGTTGAGCAATTTTAATTCAAAAGAAAAGCCAGTTCGATGAACTGGCTTTATTTTTTTTGCCACAGATTAAAAGGATTAAAAGGATTTTTTTTCGCCACGAATTACACAAATTTCCACGAATTTTATTTCAATTTTTAATACGATTTAATTCGTGGAAATTTGTGTAATTCGTGGCAACATTTTTTTAAATCTATTTAATCCTTTTAATCTGTGGCAAAAAAAAACTATTTCTTCAAAAGTCTAGCTTTCATTTTGCTGAAGAATTCTGGTGTTACGCCAATGAAAGAAGCGATTTGTTTTTGAGGAACTTTATGAACCAATGTTCCGTATTTTTTAGTGAATTTTTCGAAACGTTCTTCGGCGGGTAAACTTAAATTGTCCATTAATCTTTGTTGATTAGCGACTAATGAATTTTCAATTAAAATTCTAAAAAAGCGTTCCAATTTTGGAATTTCAAGATACAATTGTTCCTGATTTTCTTTGGATAAAGAAACAACTTCGGCTTCTTCCAGAACTTCAATAAAAAGCTGTCCCGGTTTTTGCGAAAAATAACTGTACATATCGCTCATCCACCAGCCTTCGCAGGCAAATGAAAGCACATGTTCCACAATATTATCGTTGATATTGAAACTCCTTAAAATACCTGAGTTTACAAAATAAGAATGTTTACAGACTTCGCCGGCATTTAATAAAATCGTTTTGGCTTTATAAGTATTCGTTTCTAGTTTTGATAAAAAAAGTGCTTGTTCCTCTGATGTCAAAGAAACATGTTTGGCAATATTTTCAAGAATTAATGCCATTATTTTTCGTTTACTAAAGTGAATGATGTCGCTTTAAAACGATTTTTTTCTATTGTTCCGGTTACAGAAGCTTTTCTTATAGCGTTGCAAAATCCATCTTCGGCATGTGCATCTCCGTGATCGTGAATCGTAGTTCCGTCAACGAAATACGTTTTTCCGTCAATACGAACGGCTAAATCACAGCTTTTGCCTTTCATTCCAAATTGACATTCTCCACAAGAAGCTTCTACAATTGTTGGTTTATCGATTACTTTTTTAGATTGAGCTTGAGTAGCAATTCCAACAAACAGGAAAAGCACGAATATAATTTTTTTCATTTTTTATGAATTTACAGTTATTAATTTTGCCGTTTCTTTGGCGCGTTCGGTTACTTTTTCGATAGGAGTTGATAAAGAATCCTGGGTTAAAATAACTCCCATTCGGCGATACGGTCTTGAAGTTGGTTTTCCAAAAATTCTGAAATCAGTTTTTGGTAAAGCAGCTACTTTTTCAATTCCGGTAAAAGTTGGATTTGTAGAATCTTCTGATGCTAAAATTACGGCACTTGCTCCAGCTTTTTCTAATGTAATTTCAAAAATAGGGAGACTTAAAATAGCTCTTAAGTGCAATTCGAATTCGTTAAAATTCTGAGTTCCGGCCAAAGTTACCATTCCGGTATCGTGCGGACGCGGAGAAAGTTCAGAGAAATAAACGCCTTCTTTTGTCAGGAAAAATTCAACACCAAAAAGCCCGGCACCTCCAAGCGCTTCGGTAATTTTTTCAGCCATATCCTGTGCTTCATATAAATCAGCTTCAGAAACTTGTGCTGGCTGCCAGCTTTCCTGATAATCACCGCGTTCTTGTCTGTGTCCAATTGGAGCGCAAAATAAAGTTGGATTGTTATTTTGAGTAATCGTTAAAAGCGTAATTTCTGAATGAAAATCTACAAAAGCTTCTACAATAACTTCGATAACATCGCCACGCGAACCCGCAACAGCATATTGCCATGATTTTTCGATATCGCTTTCTGTTTTGATTGTTGATTGTCCTTTTCCAGATGAAGACATTAAAGGTTTTACTACGCACGGAATTCCAACTTCCTGAACGGCTTTTTGCAGTTCTTCGGCTGAAGTTGCGTATTGATATTTTGCTGTTTTTAAACCTAATTCTTTTGAAGCTAAATCACGAATTGCTTTACGGTTCATGGTAAAGTTTGCCGCTTTCGCTGAAGGTACAACGGTGATTCCTTGTTTTTCGTAATCGTAAAAACGTTCGGTGCGAATGGCTTCTATTTCAGGGACTATAAAATCGGGTTTGTGTTTGGCTACGATTCTGTCAAGTGCTTCGCCGTCGAGCATATTAATGACTTCAAAACCGTGTGCAACCTGCATGGCGGGTGCATTTTCGTAACTGTCAACTGCAATTATGGTTTGTCCGATTCGTTGTGCGGCAATGACAAATTCTTTGCCTAATTCACCTGAACCTAGGAGTAGTATTTTCATTTTATTTGATTTAAAGTTTGGGTATTTTGGCTTGCTTTTACAATAATTAAACTGCTTATAAAAATTAAAATCATTAATATAAATGATAGGAATAAAATCATTAGCATTGAAAATAGAATTTTGTCATAAAGTTCTACTCTCAATGCAACAGATATTCCGTTAAAAAATAATCCGACTATATAAAGTGTGAAAAGAGCTAATATTAATTTTGAACTTACTCCAAAAGAAAATTGAGAACAAACTTGAAAATAAGTGATTTGATTTAATGAATAACTTATTTTTTTAGCTGTATTCCAAAAAAGAAAAATGATAAATATTGGAAATAAAATTCCCCAGAAAATTGGATTCCAAAAAATACCGAAATCACATATTTGAATACATAAATCGATAAAATAACTATCCGAAAATATTAATAATGGAAAAAAAGCGGTCACAAAAATCCCAGCAATAATTGCGTGTTTTTGAATATTATTTTTTAATTCCATTTAAATTTAGTTTGGAGAGTAAAGATAAATAAAATGGAATTTATTCTCATGCAGATTTTGCAGATTCGGGAGATTTAATTTGATTGGAATTTAATTTTTAGATTAAGTAACCATGCAGTTTGTCATTTCGAGGAACGAGAAATCTTCGCGAGAAGCTCGACAAAGATTGACTTATTGGAACGGAGCTACTTGCGAAGATTTCTCGTTCCTCGAAATGACAAGATTGAGGCAAATAGCAGGATAAAAAAAGAAAAAGGTTCGCAAAGATTTTAGATTAATCTTTGCGAACCGTTGTGTATTTCTTTGTGAATCTTTGCGGTAAAATCAATGAAAATGATCTTCTTCAATTTCAAATTCAGCATCTTTTTCCCAGATTTCCATTTCACAGGGTTTACAGTTGAATTTTAGTTTGTATTCAAGTTCGCCTTGTTTCAATACCAATGGCTCTTTTACCTTAACACCTACTATGTCTTTTTGGTGTATTGGGCATTTTTTTAATTCGTATTTGATGCAATATTTCGTTGTCATTACACGAGATTTTCCTGGATCCCATTGTAATTCAAATGCTTTTTCTATTTCGGTTACACCGTGACGTTCGTAGAATTTACGAGCCGTTTTGTTTGAAACGTTGTACATGAAATCCAATTTGGTTTCAGGATACGGATGTGACGTTTTTACCATTTGGTGCTCTTCACGTTTGTAATTTGCCAAACGAATTTCAGTTAACTGATCGTAAACAGTTCTTCGCATTTCGTTGATTTTTGAAATAGGAAGGAACCAGTTTTGAGAAAACATAATATTGATTTCATCAGCAGTATAAGGTGTGAAACCTGTTTTTGCCAATTGTGTTTTGATGTTTTCTTCTATTGATTCACCAGTTTTTGTCTGCTCTTTAGCGTGTTCTAAATTAACGATACTTACATTTCCGTCTTCGTCGGTTGCGATTAATTCAAAACCAGTTTCAGTTTCTGTAAGTAGTAAAGTTGTGCTTAATTTACGAACTGCACTGTCTTCCCTTTCTACTATTTTGATGAAAGCAGCGTCGTTATTTCTATAGATGAAAGTTCCGTCTTTTACTTCTTTTAGAACGTTCGGGTAAATTTTTCCGTTTTCGGCTTTGTTTACGTAAATTCCGTCGGCTTCGTTATTTTCGTTGATGAAGCAAAGTCCGTCACCGTTATTTAATAATTCACCGTTTTCTATTTCGTAAGCGTTTCCAACCGTTCTGATTAATTTACCAATATATTGTCCTTTTGATTTTGGGCTTTCCCAAGAACCAATCGAGCTGTGTCTTTCGTTTACAAAATAGTCTGTATAACCACGATTAAAGGTTCTGCTTAAAGAAGAATCAAAAGTATAAGTACAAGTTCCCGAAGAAGCTTTCCTATATTTTTCGCTTCCTTCGCCTTCTAAAAAGCTGTCTAGTTTTTGACGTAAATAAGACACGTTGTTTTTTACGTAAACCACATCTTTCAATCGTCCTTCAATTTTAAAGGAAACGATTCCAGCTTCAATCAAATTCGGAATTTGCTCTGAAATATCTAAATCTTTTATAGAAAGTAAGTGGCTGTTTTTGATTAAAGTTTCTCCGTTTCCGTCGATTAAGTTATAAGGTAAACGGCAGTTTTGTGCGCAAGAACCACGGTTAGCGCTGCGTTCTCCGTTTGCCACACTCATATAACAGTTTCCGCTAAAAGAAACACATAAAGCTCCGGTTACGAAAAATTCTAATTCAACATCAGCGTGGTCGTAAATCGTTTTAATTTGATGCAAGTTCAATTCACGTGCTAAAACCACACGTTTAATTCCGGCATCTTTTAAGAATTTTATTTTATCGGCATCACGATTATTAGCTTGTGTGCTCGCGTGAAGTACGATAGGAGGAAGCTCCATTTCCATAATCGCCATATCCTGAATAATCAGGGCATCAACACCAATCTCGTATAATTCCCAAATCATTTGGCGGCAAGTCTCTAATTCGTTGTCGTATAAAATGGTATTCATAACGACAAAAACCTGAGCATTAAATAAATGCGCATATTGTACCAAAGCAGCAACATCTTCAATAGAGTTGTTTGCATTAGAACGTGCACCAAATTGCGGCGCACCAATATATACTGCATCAGCACCACTGTTTATGGCTGCCATTCCTCCAATTAAATCTTTAGCAGGAGCTAATATTTCGATTTTCTTCTTCATTTCTAAAACTTTAGACTTTTGTGGTATTCCCGAAAAAAAGTGTGCAAAGGTCTTATAAATTATTTGAGTTTGCTAATGATGAAGGGATTTTTTTGAAATTGTTAACTTAATATGGAATGATGATAAATGGATTTTTAATCTAATGGAAAAGAAAATCCTGCGGCTACTGCTCCAGAGAATTGATCAGCAGCTGGATGAAATAGATAAGTAAATGCAACATCTATATTGTTTTTAGGACCGAGTGCCAAACCAAAAGAGAAAGGAATGTCAAATACCATCCCGTTTTTTTTGATATTAACATCTGGAATATAAGTTTCAAAAGAACCTATTGAAGTACCAATTCCACCCTCAACAAAAGGTGCAACCCAAGGAATTGGTGCACAAATACGAACTTTTCCTCCCAAAGAAAAAGCTTTAGTTGTCACTTTATAATTTTCTGGGTTTTTTTCTAAATTTTCATTAGTTGATGTAATTATAATTCCTGCATAAGGTCGCAAGCTAAACCATGAAGTTAAACCAACTACATATTCTCCCTGAGCATAAAAACCCGAACCATCAATTATTTCTGGATTTTTTTCTTTGTAATATGACGTAGTCAATCCAAGGCCAATTGAGGCGTTGATAAATTTACCTGTGTTTTGTGCCTTGGTCGCATAAGGGAAAAAGGAAATAAAAATGAAACAAATAAATATCCTGCGTAAAGTTAAGGTCATGTTTTTTGATTTATTATTTTGGCTGCGATGAAAGTAAGATTTTTTATCAATTTTGACAAAACAAAAAAACTACCCAGTCCTAAAACCAAGTAGTTTTCAAAAAAAGCATGAACCAATCGATTAGCTTGCTTTCATTTTAATTTGCGATAAAGTATTTTGAATGCTGTTTAATTGTTTTGAAACAATAAAAACCTGACTGTGTTCTAATTCATTTTCTTCGAGCGCTTTTTTATATTTTTCGATAGCAGCTTCTTCTCCGGTAATACAAGCGTTTATAATAGCTTCGGTATCACCACCTGTGAAAGATGATTTGATATCAATCCAAGTTCTGTGTAAAGCTCCTAGTGGTCCGCCGCCTGATGTATCTGTTGATTTTCCAAGTTTATTGATTTCGTCTTGTAATTCTACAATAAATAAAGCTCTTTCACGAGCATATTCAAGAAAATCAGCTTTAATGGCTAAATTCTCTACATGTTCTGCGGCGTTTGTATATCCTAGTTTTCCATCTTCAAGAATTGAAATTAATCCTTCTAAAGTTTTCACTGTTTCTTTTGTGGTTTCATCTGTATGTATCATGACTAATAGTTTTTAAATTAATACATTACAAAGTTGGCGATTTATAAAGTGTTATGTTTTACAGGATTATATGTGGTGTTTTACAATATTGTGGAATGGGAATTTTGAAAGTTTATTTTTTTTGTTCTCGCAGATTTAGCAGATTCAGCTGATTTTTTCTTTTGAAAATGAATTGTGTCGTTTCCGTTTTGCGTGAGGGATAGTAGTGAAAAGCCCGCAGTCTCGTCTTTTGACGAGACGAGGACTTGTAACGGATAGCCCGACCCGGAGGGGCACGCCCAAAAATTATAGAAACTTATTTTTTGTAACCTTTAATTGATTGATGCCGTCAAAGCTTTATCAATCAAACTAAATCATCACAAAATGAAAACAATCTTAAAATCGTTTATTGTTCTGTTTATAATGGCTTGTTCGGGTTTGTCGGCTCAGAATTTAGAAACTAAAATAGATAGTTTAATTACTTCAAAGTTTAAACCTGAAAACCCAGGAGCTGTTTTTCTTGCAGTTAAGAAAGGGAAAGTAGTGTATAGAAAAGCTTTTGGAATGGCTGATTTAGAAATGAATATTAAAATGAAGCCTGAATTTGTTTTTGAAATTGGTTCGATGACCAAACAATTTACGGCTGTTTCTGTTTTAATGCTTGCTGAACAGGGAAAACTGAAGCTTGATGATGAAATTACGAAGTTTATTCCGGATTATCCAACGAATGGAAATGTGATTACACTGCATCATTTGCTTACACATACTTCAGGAATTAAAGATTTTACGAGTATGAAATCGATTAAAGATATTGCCAGACAGGATTTATCGCCTAAAGAATTAGTAGATTTTTTTAAGAATGAACCTGTTGATTTTAAACCTGGCGAACAATATAAATATTGCAATTCGGGATATATGCTTTTGGGTTATATAATTGAAATCGTATCAGGAAAGACTTATGAGGAATTCATAACTCAAAATATTTTTAAGAAAGCAGGAATGGAGAATAGTTATTATGCAAGTCATGATAAAATTATTAAAAACAGGGTATCTGGTTATCGTGACAAGAATGGTTATATAAATGCAAATTATATTAGTTTTTCTATTCCGTATGCTTCGGGATCGATAATGTCCAATGTTGATGATTTGCTGAAATGGCAAAATGCAATAAATACCAATATATTATTAAATCCAGTTTATACAGAAAAAGCTTTTACGAATTATAAGCTAAATAACGGGACGAATATAGATTATGGATACGGCTGGCATTTAGAAAAGGTGAAAAACAAAATAATCCGTGAACATGGCGGAAGTATTTTCGGTTTTAAATCTATGGGAGTTTATGAGCCGACAGAACAAATTTATGTGGTTGGTTTGAGTAATTGTGAATGTAATTCTCCAACTTCAATTACAAAAGATATCGCTGCTCTTTTAATTGATTAAACAAAAAAAGGGTGTTTTTAAAACACCCTTTTTACTTTATATTATAGCTAATTATACAGTCAAAGCTTCTTTGATTCTGCGTAATGCTTCTTTCAAAATATCGTTGCTTGTTGCGTAAGAGAAGCGGATACAGTTTGGATTTCCGAAAGCGTCTCCAGTTACTGTTGCTACGTTTGCCTCAGCCAAAAGATACATCGAAACGTCGTTTGCATCTTTAATTTCAGTTCCTTTTAATGTTTTTCCGAAGAAAGAAGAAACGTCTGGGAATACGTAGAATGCACCTTCTGGAACGTTGATTTTTACTCCCGGGATTTCTTTTAATAATCCCACAACTAAGTCTCTACGACCGTGGAAAGCCTGAACCATTTCGTTTAATACGCTTGGGTCAGCATCTACTGCAGTAATTGTAGCTCTTTGTGCCACAGAGTTTGCTCCAGATGTTACTTGTCCCTGAATTTTTGTACACGCTTTTGCGATAAATTCCGGAGCTCCAATATATCCAATTCTGTATCCTGTCATTGCAAATGCTTTTGCAACTCCGTTTACTGTGATTGTTTTCTCTAACATTCCCGGGATAGAACCGATACTGCAGAAAGTTCCTGAGAAATTGATGTGCTCATAAATCTCATCGGCAACTACATAAATATTTGGGTGTTTTTCTAAAACTTTTGCAAGTGCTGTTAATTCTTCTCTGCTGTAAACAGATCCTGAAGGATTACAAGGAGAAGAGAACCACATCATTTTTGTTTTTGGCGTGATTGCAGCTTCTAATTGCTCTGGAGTAATTTTGAAATCTGTTTCTACAGAAGTAGGAACTTCAACCGGAACTCCGCCAGAAAGTTTTACGATTTCGAAATAAGAAACCCAGTATGGTGCTGGTAAAATAACTTCGTCACCATCATTTAACATTACTTGTGCAATGTTGTATAAAGATTGTTTTGCTCCTGTAGAAACTACGATTTGAGATGGTTTGTACTCTAAATCATTGTCTCTTTTAAATTTTCTGCAGATAGCTTCTTTTAAATCCTGATATCCATCAACAGGAGAATATGTACTGTAATTATCGTCGATTGCTTTTTTTGCAGCTTCTTTGATAAAGTCTGGTGTATTGAAATCTGGTTCACCCAAACTTAAACTGATAATGTCTTTTCCTTGTGCTTTTAATTCGCGAGCTAAAGCTGCCATTGCCAATGTCTGCGAAGTCGCAAGATTGTTGATTCTGTCCGAAAGAATATGGTTCATTATAAAAATTTTGAATGTCCTTAATTGTTGCGCTATTTAAGGATGGTTAATTATTAATAGATTTTTTTTAGTTTAAACAGATAATTCAGGTTTCATTCCTAAGTCACGCAAATGTTTAAAGTGAGCTGCAATAGCACTTCTCATTGTTTTGTATTCGTAATATGGTAAATTACATTCTTTTGCAGTTTCCTTTACGATTTTTGCAATTTTACCATAGTGAATGTGACTGATATTTGGAAAAATATGATGTTCAATTTGGTGGTTTAATCCGCCAGTGTACCAGTTTACGATTGCATTTTTTGGTGCAAAATTAGTTGTAGTATACAATTGGTGAACTGCCCATGTATTGTCCATTTCTCCTAATTCATTTGGAGATGGATTTGTAGTATGATCTACAACGTGTGCTAATTGAAATACAACACTTAAGATTAATCCGGCTGTGTAGTGCATTACGAAAAATCCTAGAAGCACTTTCCACCATGTAATTCCAATAAGTATTGGTAAAACAATCCAGATTGAAATGTAAATTACTTTTGTAATAATTAATGTTGTCCAAAGAATTTTTGGACTTTTTGGTTCACCGTAAGATAATTTTCTTTTCAGATAATTTCTCATTTGCTTAAAATCGGTAGTAATCGCCCAATTGAAAGTCAATAAACCGTATAAGAAAACAGAGTAATAATGTTGAAAACGGTGAAAACTATGCCATTCAGCATGTTCTGTAAAACGGATAATCCTTCCCGCATCCAGATCTTCATCGTGTCCGGGAATATTAGTATAAGTATGGTGAAGCACATTGTGCTGAACCTGCCAGTTGTAAACGTTTCCGGCAAGAACATAAATAGTTCCGCCCATGAATTTATTAATCCAGCTTTTGTTAGAGTATGAACCGTGATTACCATCGTGCATTACGTTCATTCCAACGCCTGCCATCCCTACGCCAATGACGATTGATAAAAGCAGCATTACCCAAAAAGGCATGTTTAATGTAAGAATTAAAAAATAAGGAGTTAAAAAAACTGCGAATAGAATAACGGCTTTTAAGTGTAACTTCCAGTTTCCAGTTTTCTGAATGTTGTTCTCCTTAAAGTAATTGTTTACCCGTGAGTTAAGTGTTCTGAAAAACTTCAGATTGTCTTGCCTTGCAAAAGTTGGAGCAGTGTTATTCATAATTGTTTTAAATAGTTTTCAAAGGTAATTATTATAAATTCTCAATTTGCAAAATTGAGTTAAATATTTCAATCGTAAAGTAGTACTTTTGTTAAAAATTTACTGCAATGGATGAGATATTGAAATATTTTCCTGATTTGACCGATCTTCAAATAGAACAATTTCAAAAATTAGACTTTTTATACCACGATTGGAATGAAAAAATCAATGTGATTTCACGTAAAGACATTGATTCCTTATATACAAAACACATTTTACATTCTTTAGGGATTGCTAAAATTATGAAGTTCGAACCCGGAGCAACAGTTCTGGATGTTGGAACCGGCGGCGGTTTTCCAGGAATCCCATTAGCGATTCTTTTTCCGGAAACCCGTTTTTATTTAATTGATGTTATTGCTAAAAAGATAAAAGTAGTTCAGGGTGTTGTTGATGCATTAGAATTAAAGAACGTAAAAGCTGAACAAAAACGTGCTGAATTGGTAAAAGGCGATTTCGATTTTATCGTAAGCCGTGCCGTAACCAATATGCCGGATTTTGTTTCATGGATAAAAGATAAAATTAAAAAACAGCATAAGCATACTTTAAAAAATGGAATTTTATATTTAAAGGGCGGCGACCTGGCCGAAGAATTAAAAGATTTTCCAAGTGCAACTTTGTATGATTTGGCAGCAATATTTGATGATGAATTTTTTGAAACTAAAAAAGTGGTTCATCTTCCTTTAAAGTTTAAACCCTAAGTTAAACATAAAAGATAAATAACCCGTAAAGAATTTCTTTCCGGGTTATTTTTTGAATTAATAGTTTTTACTACTAAGATGCTCTCCTGGAAAAATCCAGAAAAGGATTTGCTTTTATGTCTAAATTATCAATAAAGTTATGAATGGCATTTTCTGATGCTTCTACAGAGTATTTAAACTCAGTATCAAAGAACAATTCTCTGCATAAAACCGGTTCGTTTGAAGAATCATAAACTGCTTCATCAGTTTCATCAAGATTATCATAGCTATATTGACAAGGATATAAACGAATTAGTTCGGCAATTGTTTTCTCGAACCATTTATCAAATGTTTTCTTTTTTGGAGTTACGTGTCGGGCTAATAAGGTCAGACCTACAAGTTCGCTTTGAAGCAGGTAAGATCCTTTTCTGTATTTTACATCGACCATTCTCACATTCATTAGAGCGATCCATAAAGCCCCGTTTACTAAACCATTAGCAGGTATATCAAGATTGCAGTCAAATAATAAAGGATTTGTTTGCTCACGATCGTTAATGGAGCACCAAAGTGCTTCAATACGTTTTTGTGTGTCTTGCGTAAATTGTGTATAACCTGTAAAACGCCAATAAACCCATTCTAATAAAGCAGCTGTTAAACCTACAGACGCTTTATGGTTAATTTGCATTAATACACATTCTAATGCATCATTTCCTTCAATAGGATCTAAAAGCTGATCTATTTTCTTTTTTGTCCATTTAAAATTAATAGGATGTCCAATACTTTTTGCTTCTGAAATTACCTGTGGAACATTGTTTAAATTTCTCATATTTTTTAGTTGTTTATCTTGTATAACTTGTAATTTTTTACAGGGACAAATTTAGAGTGATGTGTCTTTTTAGAATGGAACAAGAAGTTTTTAAAATATCAAAATATGTTTTTTTCGCAACGTATGTTGTTGATAATTAGATATATAAGAAAAGTACTACAATTTTTAAAATTGTCTTGTATATAAGACTCATACAGATTTAATTATAACTTTATTATTAGCAAAAGTATCTAAACAGCAAAAGCCGAATCTTTTTTAAGATTCGGCTTTTTATATGGACAGGTCACAAAACATGAAACCTGAATTTGAAACAAAAAATTAACCTAAGAAAGGATATCTGTAATCTTCTGGAGTTACAAAAGTTTCTTTAATAGTTCTTGGAGAAGCCCAACGTAATAAGTTCAATGCAGAACCTGCTTTATCGTTAGTTCCAGAAGCTCTTGCACCACCAAATGGCTGCATTCCAACAACTGCTCCAGTTGGCTTGTCATTAATGTAGAAGTTACCGGCAGCATTTTGCAATTTAGTAGTTGCTACTTCAATAGCATAACGATCCTGGCTGAAAACTGCTCCGGTTAAAGCATATTCAGAAGTAGTATCAACTAATTCTAAAGCTTCTTCCCATTTAGCATCTTCGTAAACATAAATCGTGATTACTGGTCCGAATAATTCGGTTTCCATTGTAGTATATTTTGGATTTGTAGTTACAATAACTGTTGGCTCAATAAAATATCCAACTGATTTATCGTAATTTCCTCCAATGATAATTTCAGCATCAGCATCTTTTTTAGCCTGATCAATATAACTAGCTAATTTGTCAAAAGAACCTTCGTGAATAACTGCTGTGATAAAGTTTCCGAAATCTTCCGGAGAACCCATTTTCATAGATTTTACATCAGTAATTAATTGTTCTTTTACAGCCGGCCATAAACTTTGCGGAATATAAGCTCTTGAAGCTGCAGAACATTTTTGACCTTGAAATTCAAAAGCTCCACGAGTAATACCCGTAACAACTTGTTTTACGTTTGCGCTTGGGTGTGCAATGATAAAATCTTTACCACCAGTTTCACCAACGATTCTTGGATACGTTTTGTAATTGTGAATGTTTGCTCCAATTTTAGCCCAGATATCTTTAAATACATGAGTTGAACCTGTAAAGTGAACACCAGCAAAATCGCGGCTGGCTAAAACTGTATCTGTAATCATTAAAGCATCTCCAAAAACAACGTTGATAACACCGTCTGGAACTCCAGCTTCTTTGAAAACATCAATAATAACTTTTGCAGAAAATACCTGGCTGTCACTTGGTTTCCAAACCACAACGTTACCCATCATTGCAGCACTTGCAGGAAGGTTTGCAGCAATAGCAGTAAAGTTAAAAGGAGTAATAGCGTAAACAAAACCTTCAAGAGGTCTGTATTCTAAACGGTTCCAAACAGTAGAATCAGATTTTGGCTGATCGTTGTAGATTTGAGTCATAAACTCAACATTGTAACGTAAAAAGTCAATTAATTCACAAGAAGCATCAATTTCTGCCTGGTGAATATTTTTAGATTGACCAATCATAGTTGCAGCATTAATACGCGCTCTGTAAGGACCAGCGATTAATTCAGCAGCTTTTAAGAAAATAGCAGCACGTTGTTCCCATGCCATATTTGCCCACGCTTTTCTTGATTCAAGAGCATTTGCAATCGCTTTTTCGATATGTTGTTTTTCAGCTAAATGATATTTTCCAACGATGTGTTTGTGATCATGAGGAGCTGTAATATTTCTTGTGTTTCCAGTTTTGATTTCTTCACTTCCAATATATAAAGGAACATCAATTTGAGAGTTCCACATTGTAGTGTAAGCTGCCTGAACAGCTGCTTTTTCTGGTGAGTTCGGTGCGTAACCTTTTACAGGTTCGTTTACCGCTTTTGGTACATGAAAGAATCCTTTTAACATGGGATAAATTGTTTTAAAATTTACGAATTGTTTAATTTTATACAAAAGTACAAATGATAATTTGATTATATCACAATACAATATTAAAAAGTTGTAATTTAATAAACTAATCAGGTGAAGTTGTAAAACGAAGTTTTCTATAAACGTTTAAATTTGAGATACTTCTGAAAAGATGTTTTTAAATGTATTATTATGAAAATCCCCCTCTTAGCTTTTAATGACAAAGGTATTTACTGCCAGCAGGCAGATGTTTACCTTGATCCGTGGCGACCTGTAAAAAACGCCATAATCACACACGGACATGCCGATCACTCGCGCTGGGGACATCAAAATTATATTACACATCATACCAATATTCCCATAATCCGACATCGTTTGGGAGAAATAAATGTTACCGGAAAAGAATGGGGAGAAACCTTTGTAATCAATAATGTAAAATTTTCCCTTCATCCTGCCGGACATATTATTGGAAGTTCTCAGATCAGAGTAGAACACAAAGGCGAAGTCTGGGTTTTTACCGGAGATTATAAAACAGAAGACGACGGAATTTCAACTCCGTATGAAGTTGTAAAATGCGACACTTTTATAACCGAATGTACTTTCGGACTTCCAGCTTTCAATTGGACGCCGCAAACCGAAGTTATTACAGAAATTAATAATTGGTGGGCAGAAAATAAAGCAGAAGGCAGAACTTCAATTCTGTTTGGATATTCTTTAGGAAAAGCACAAAGACTTTTAAAATATTTAGATACTGATATTGGAAAAATATACACCCACGGCGCCATCGAAAATATGACAAATGTTTTACGCCCGATGGTTTATTTTCCTCCAACTGAATTAATAACCAGAGAAACCAAAAGAGAAGCTCTTTTAGGAAATATAGTTCTCGCTCCGCCAAGCGCACACGGAAGTATCTGGATTAGAAAAATGACGCCTTTTGTAACCGGTTCAGCAAGCGGATGGATGGCCTTTAGAGGTGCAAGACGCAGACGTGCCATTGATAAAGGTTTCGTTTTAAGCGATCACTGCGACTGGCATTCTTTATTAGAAAGCGTCAAAGCAACCGGCGCAGAACGAGTAATTTGCACGCATGGTTATACCGATATTTTTGCCAAATATTTAAGAGAATTAGGTTACGATGCCAGAACTGAAAAAACACAATACGAAGGTGAAGCAGCAGAAATGGAAAAAGAAGAAAAAGAAACCGAAATAGATCAAAATGAAACTTCGATTATTTCTGAAAATTTGCAATGAAAAAATTTAACACATAGTAACATAGTTTTTCTTTGTGGTTAAAGGCATTTCATTTTTTCTAAACAAACATAGCTATGTGTAAAAATCTAGATTTTTTCTAAACTCTTTTTTTAGCAATAAAACCTATGTTTCTATGTGTTTAAAAACTATACACAATGAGTTTAAAATAGTATGATGTAAATGAAAAATTTCGCCCAACTTATAAAAACACTGGACAGTTCTAATAAAACGAACGTAAAAGTCGATGCTTTGACGATGTATTTTAAAAATGCATCGCCGGAAGATAAAGTATGGACTATTGCGATTCTTTCACATCGTCGTCCGGCAAGACCTGTTAATACCACTTTATTAAGGCTTTGGGCAAATGAACTGGCGAATATTCCGTTATGGCTTTTTGAAGAAAGTTATCATATTGTGGGCGATTTGGCTGAAACTATTGCTTTGATAATTCCAACTACAAAAGAACATTCTGATAAAAGTTTAACCGAGTTTCTACAGGAAATCATAGCCTTAAAAAAGAAAACCGATCCAGAGAAAAAGGAATATCTGCATGAAAACTGGATGGCTTTAAATTATTACGAACGTTTCGTTTTCACCAAATTAATTACCGGAAGCTTCAGAATCGGCGTAAGCCAAAAATTAATGACACGTGCTTTATCAAAAGCAGAAGAAGTAGATGAAGATGCACTGGCTTATAAATTAATGGGAAACTGGAATCCCAATACTATTACATTTCAGGAATTGATTCTGGATGAAAAAAGTTCCGATTATTTATCAAAACCTTATCCGTTTTATCTCGCGTATCCAATTGAAGGTGATGTCGAAGATTTAGGAAATCCCGAAGATTGGTCCATCGAACATAAATGGGATGGAATACGTTCGCAAACCATTATTCGAGATGATGAAATTTATGTTTGGTCAAGAGGCGAGGAGCTGGTTACCGATAAATATCCTGAGTTTAAATCTTTCGTTGGACTTATCCCAAACGGAACTGTAATTGATGCAGAAATCTTGGCTTTTCCCGAAAATGAAATAGGAACATTTAATGATCTACAAGCCAGGATTGGGCGTAAAACCATATCGGCAAATCTGCTGGAAAAAGTTCCTGTAATTCTTAAAGCGTATGATATTTTAGAATGGGAAGGAAAAGATATTCGAAATTTACCGTATATAGAAAGAAGAAAATTATTGGAAGATTTATATGAAGAAATAAAAGATTATACGACTTCTTTTCAACTTTCAAAACGGGTTGCTTTAACTTCTTGGGAAGATGTAGCAAAGGAAAGAGAGCGCGCCCGCGAAATGAAGAGCGAAGGTTTGATGATAAAAAGAAACAATTCACCTTATCAAGTTGGAAGAAAAAAAGGTGATTGGTGGAAATGGAAAATCGAACCTTTGGTAATCGATGCCGTTCTGACTTACGCCATGCGAGGACACGGACGAAGATCTAATTTATTTACCGATTATACTTTTGCGCTTTGGCAAAACAATGAAAAGGGAGAAAAAGAACTCGTCACTTTCGCAAAAGCCTATTCCGGTTTAACCGATGCCGAATTCAGAAAAGTGGATGATTTTATAAAAAAGAATACTTTAGAACGTTTTGGCCCCGTTAGAAGCGTAACACCAAAGTTGGTTTTTGAAATTGGTTTTGAAGGAATTTCGCTTTCCAAAAGACATAAAAGCGGAATTGCTACAAGATTTCCAAGAATTTTGAGATGGCGACAAGACAAAAAAATAGAAGAAGCCAATTGTATTGAAGATTTAAAAAGTATGATTTCGTAATACGTTGACAATTTTTAAACACATAGAAACATAGATTTTAATGCTAAAAAGAGTTTAAAAAAAATCTAGATTTTCACACATAGCTATGTTTGTTAATGCAAGTGAAACGCCTTTATGCAGTTTTAATAACTATGTTTTTATGTGTTAAAATTACCGCCACGAATTTCATGGATTTCCACGAATTAATTTTCACACAATGATTTGTGAAAATTCGTGAAATTCGTGGCAAAAAAAATCATTTTTAATCATTAAAATCTGTGGCATTATTCTAATATTCAAAATATAATAAATGAATAGGGACGAATTATATGTATTAGCCGAAAACTGGTTTAAAAGCCAGGGTTGGAAATCTTTTCCATTCCAGACACAAACCTGGACTGCTTTTTTGCAGGAAAAAAACGGTTTATTAAACGCGCCAACCGGAAGTGGGAAAACCTATGCTTTATGGTTTCCTGTAGTTCTCGATTATATTAAAAAAAATCCTGATTATAAAACTAAACATAAACCCGGATTAAAAGCAATCTGGATTACGCCATTACGTGCACTATCTGTAGAAATAAAACAAGCAGCAGAACGAATTATTACAGATTTAGATTTGCCATTAACTGTCGGAATTCGTTCCGGAGATACTTCGCAAAGTGAAAGAGCAAAGCAGAAAAACAAAATGCCCGATCTTTTAATTACAACGCCCGAAAGTTTGCAGCTTCTTTTAGCATCAAAACAATATGAAAAAACCTTTGCCAATTGCGGTGCCATTGTAGTTGACGAATGGCACGAATTAATGGGAACTAAACGAGGCGTGCAAATGGAATTAGCGCTTTCGAGATTAAAAACAATTGCACCAAAAATGCGAATTTGGGGGATTTCGGCAACAATAGGAAATCTCGAATTAGCACAAGAAGTTTTGTTAGGACATGATACGGAAGCGTATAAAAATTCCGTTTTGATAAAAGCACATATCAATAAAAAAATAAAGATAGAATCGATTCTGCCTGAAAAAATGGAAACCTATCCGTGGCGCGGACACATGGGTTTACATTTGATTGATGAGGTTGCGAAAATTATCCGAAAAAGCAAAACGACTTTAATTTTTACCAATGTGCGTTCTGCCTGCGAAATTTGGTTTCAGGCTATTTTAGAAAAATATCCGGAATTTGCAGGCGAAATGGCCATGCATCACGGCAGTATCAGCAGAGAAACTCGTTTGTGGGTTGAAAACGCAATTAGAAACGAAGAATTAAAAGTCGTGGTTTGTACTTCGAGTTTAGATCTTGGTGTCGATTTTGCACCTGTTGAAACCATAATTCAGGTTGGCGGACCAAAAGGAGTTGCAAGATTTCTGCAAAGAGCGGGACGAAGCGGACATCAGCCTGGAAAAGAAAGTGTGATTTACTTTCTCGCCACACATGCGATGGAATTAATCGAAGCTTCGGCATTAAAAAAAGCAGTTGCCCAAACCGTTGTCGAAGACCGAATGCCGTATTTAAACAGCTGGGATGTTTTAGTGCAATATTTAAATACACTCGCAGTTTCTGACGGATTTTTTCCGGATGAAATTTACGAAGAAGTTAAAACAACATTTTGTTATCAAAATATAACCAAAGAAAACTGGAACTGGATTTTGAATTTCATAACCAACGGAAGCCAGAGTTTGCAAGCTTACGATGAATTCAAAAAAGTAGAAATTGAAGAAGACGGACGTTATAAAATCAACAGCCGTTTTATTGCCATGCATCACAGAATGCAAATGGGAACAATTGTGGGCGACGCCGTTTTGAATGTGAAATTTTTAAGTGGAGGATTTATTGGAACTGTGGAAGAATGGTTTGCTTCAAAATTACAGCGAGGCGATGTTTTTACTTTTGCCGGAAGGCGGCTTGAATTATTTCAAATTAAAAATATGCAGGTTTTAGTTCGAAAAGCCGATCCTAAAAAAACTGCACGAGTGGTAAGCTGGATGGGAGGACGAATGACGTTATCGGCACAAATGAGTGAATTGCTTCGGGAAGAATTATACGCCGCAAACACAGATCATTTAACTCCCGAATTAAAAGCTTTGAAACCTATTTTTGACAGACAAAGAAAAGAAAGTATTGTACCTAATAATGACGAATTTTTAATAGAAACTTTTAAAACACGCGAAGGTTTTCATGCGATTTTTTATCCTTTTGAAGGCCGATATGTTCACGAAGCAATGGCTAGTTTAATTTCCTATAGAATAAGTTTATTGTCGCCAATCACTTTTTCGCTGGCTTATAATGATTACGGATTCGAATTGCTTTCTGATCAGGAAATTGATATGCAGTCTGTTTTTGATAATAATTTGTTTACTACAGAATATGTTCATCATGACTTGCAGAAAAGCTTAAACGCAACCGAAATGGCGCGTCGAAAATTTCGTGATATTGCCGTAATCGCGGGTTTAGTTTTTACCGGAATGCCCGGAAAACCAGTTAAAACAAAACATTTGCAAAGTGGTTCACAATTGCTTTTTGAAGTTTTTAGGGATTATGAACCCGATAATTTATTATTACAGCAGGCTTATATTGAAACCTTTGAACATCAGTTAGAAGAAGGACGTTTAATTCAGGCCATGGAAAGAATAAATAATCAGACGATTGTCTGGAAACAATGCAAAAAGCCAACGCCATTTAGTTTTCCTATAATTACAGATCGATTAAGGGAAAAAATATCCAGCGAAACATTACAAGAAAGAATTAAAAAAATGACAGCGAGTTACATGAAATAATTACAATATGAAGATCAGTATCAACAATCAAAATTTCGTTTTGCATCAATCCGGAACCGCTTTTTGGGAAGAAAAGAAGATGCTCTTAATCTCTGATTTACATTTGGGGAAAATTGCGCATTTTAGAAAACACGGAATGGCAATTCCGGAGAAAGCGGTTTTGGAAAATTTTGCAAGATTAAATGAAGTGTTGAATCTATTCGATTCTGAAACGATTATTTTTCTTGGAGATTTATTCCACAGTAAAATCAATAACGAATGGGATTTTTTTGCTGATTGGACTAAAACGGTTTCTCAGCAGATTATTCTGATTGAAGGGAATCACGATATTATCTCAAAAAAAAACTACGCCGATTTAAATATCGAAATTTACGAAGAATTGATAATCGATGATTTTCTATTAACGCATCATCCCACAACACGAGAAAACTTTTTTAATTTTTGCGGACATATTCATCCCGGAATAAAACTAAAAGGATTAGGGAAACAATTTTTGAGTTTGTCCTGTTTTTTTAGAAAACCGCATCAATTGATTTTTCCTTCTTTTGGAGAATTCACAGGCAATTTTTACTTAATTCCCGAAGAAAATGACCAAGTTTACGCCATTACAAAAGAAGAAGTAATAGAAATAGCGATGAATTAATTCAATGCAAAAGGAGCACACATTCTAAAAGTAGGCACAATTACTTTAAATGTTTTGGTTGTAGTGAAATTGATCATATTAAAATGACCTTTCATAGCGCCGTAAGGAGAAGATAATAAACAACCAGAACTGTAAGTGTGATTTTCACCTGGTTTTAAAACAGGTTTTTTGCCTATAACGCCTTCACCATCAACGATATCTAAGTCGTTTAATGAATCATGGATTTCCCAGTGGCGAGAAGTAAGCTGAACAGAATCTTTACTATGATTTTCGATTGTAACTACGTAACTAAAAGCAAAGTGAATCTTGTAGTTCTTGAAGTAAGTGCCTTCAAAACTAGTTAGAACCGATATTTTTATGCCTCGTGTAATTTGAGAAACCATATTAACCTAGTAAATCTGTGTGAGTTATAGGCACAAAGCTACGAAAAAAAACTAGGAAACCTAAAACCTTAACAATGTTTTAATTAACTATGTTTATGGAGTTTGCATTGCCTTTTCCAATAACTCTTTGATAACGATCTGTACTTTCTTTGTAATAAACTAATATAGTATACTCATTTTCTGTTTGATAAAAATTACCATCAACGGCATTTTCATTATCTATAGTACCTTTTTTATCGGCAACGGTGTATTGAAAATTAGTAAAACCCTGTTTGATCATTATTGCTTTTTCAAAAACGGCTTTATCGGTATTGTAATCCAGTTTGTATTCTGGCGATAAGCTGTAATTATTGAACATTCCTGTAACATAAATATCTTTGTTAAGCCTGAAAGCCGGAGCCGAAAGCGTGAAATAAACCCAGGCATAATCAGCTTCAATACTGTTGTCTGAACCATTTATATTTTTCACAACAAAATTACCGTTTACGTCCTGATAATTGGTATAAATCTGATTTCCTCTTGCTGCATTGGTATACAAATAAGCATTGTAAATATCGTTGTTAGCGCCCACTCGTCCTACATTATTATTTGCAGCACGAATGTCTTTGTTTTCAAAATATAAAAATTCATTTCCGCCCCAAAATTGCGTTTCAGCATCGTATTTATAAACCAGTTGATTCCCAATCGTGTATTGTGGAGGAATATTTTTAATGGCGGTATTGAAATTTCCGTTTTGCAACAAAAGAACTTTTACATTTTGAATTGGAGTCTGAAATGTAATATCATTTGAAACAATCGAAAAATCCAAATTCTGTTTGTAATCAATATTGCTCAAGTTTCGGGTTCTTTTTACCTGTGCCGCCACCGTACAATGATCTTCGTATAAAATGAATTTTCGGGAGAAAATAACTTCTTTATCTTCATTTAAAATTTTCAAGATGTAATTTCCGGACAATCTTAACTGCGTTGTAAATTGATTTGGAAACGCCAGTCGGTAATGTGAATAAACCTGAAGCGTATTAAATGAGTTCGAATAATCTGTAATTCTTTGGCCGTCAAAACCTCTTAAATAATCTGTTTTCGGAATATCAGTTGGTTTCCAGTTATAATCGCAATGTGTGATTTCAAAATAATAATTGGCTTCGTTACCAAATAAATCATCAAACTGAAATTCAAATGTAGAATTCAATTCAAATATCGGAACAACATTATTGCCATTCTGAACAAAAGTAACGGTTTTGATATTGTATGGAGGAACTACTTCAGTTTGTATTTCCTGAGCTTTCGCGAAAGTAAAAACAAAAAACAAAAGCAAACTTTGATATAAAAATTTTGGCATCTTATTACGTTGTAAGATTGTAAATATAAGAATTTTATTAAACGTAATAAGATGCCATTTATTGGATGAAGCGATTTATTAAGAATTTAAAATGTATTCTAAATTAGCTTCGATCTCATCATTTATATAGCTTTCCTCTAAAAGTGAATCAGATAAAAGCTTTTTATTTTCCTGCAGTTTGATGATTTTTTCTTCGACTGTATTTTTCGAAATAAAACGAATCACGTTTACTTTATTTAGCTGTCCAATTCGGTGAGCCCTTCCAACTCCTTGTTTTTCTGCAAAAGGATTCCACCAAGGATCTAAAAATAAAACATAAGAAGCTTTTGTAATATTCAAACCAACTCCTCCGGCTTTTAGCGAAATAAAAAACAATAAAGGTTCTTCTTTTTCCTGAAACAGTTTTACCTGCTGTTCTCTTTTGCTGGCTGGCGTTTCGCCTGTAATTTCACAATAGGTTATTTTGTTTTCCTTGCACCAATCTGTATAGAAATGCAGGTTGGTAACAAACGAACTGAAAATGATTACTTTCTGTTTTGCTTTGACTAAATTTTCGAGATAATTAGTAACCGCAATATATTTTCCCGAATCAATTTCAGATTCCTGATCTACCATTTTTGGGTGGTTACTCAGTTGTCTTAACTTCATCAGCGTATTAATAATGCTGATTTTGTCAGGACTTGAGCCATCCATTTTTAATAAAAAGTTACGCGCTTTTGATTTTTCCTGTTCATATAATTTTTCCTGTTCAGGGTCCATTTCACAATAATAAATCTGCTCTGATAATTCAGGTAAATCTTTTAAAACCTGTTCTTTGGTTCTTCGTAAAATATAAGGCTGAACCAAGTTTTTTAATTCAGATAAAACATCTTCGTTCTGCTTTTTCTCAATCGGAATTTTAAAATTTTCTGCAAAGAAATTATAAGTTCCTAAAATATCCGGATTTATAAACTGCATTTGTGACCATAAATCGTCAAGCGAATTTTCGATTGGTGTACCACTTAAAGCGATTTTATGACCCGTACTTATTTTATTTATGGCTTTAAAAATCTTAGAGTTTTTATTTTTAATGTATTGACTTTCGTCCAAAATCAAATAACGGAAATCATATTTTTCTAAAATAGAAATATCACGATGAACGATGCTGTAACTGGTAAAAATTAAATCAGTTGTCGCTAGTCTTGCGACTAATTGTTTTCGGTCATTCCCCACATATTGCATTTTCGAAAAATGCGGAGTGAACTTTGCAGATTCGTTGTACCAGTTAAAAACCAATGAAGAAGGTAAAACAATCAAAGTTTTAAGCGGTTCTCTTTCTACAGTAGTTTCGTTTGCAAATAAATCAAAATTGGTAGTTTTAGTCGTAAATCCTAATTGTTCCTGAACGGCAACCAGAACGGCTAAAGTCTGTAACGTCTTCCCAAGTCCCATATCATCTGCCAGACAAGCGCCCAAATTGGAATTAAAATGCCCTAAAAGCCATTTTACACCGTCAATTTGATACGGTCTTAAAGTTGCTTTTAATAAATCAGAAGCCACATATTCAGCTTTATAAGTTACATCGTCTTTGATTTCGGCAATAGCATCAAGGGCAGTGAAATTACTTTTGCGTAAAAGTAAAGTTCCGCTTTCTATTTTTCCGAGTTTTGCCAGCGAACTGTATTTGCTGAACCATTCTAATGGAATCAAAAAATAGTTTCCATCAGGAAGAGGAAAGAGTCTTTCTTTGCTTTTTATATTCGGAATAATTTCGCTGAAATTAATTGTATACGACCCAATTGTAATGATAATTTTGATGTCAAACCAATCTCCATTTGTATCTTTTGACGCAGAAACGGTATGATTTGAAGTAACAATTTCTTTGCTTTCCAGCTTTAAATTTTGAATGTTAAAACCTAAACTTTCCAGCTTTTCTTTATTGTCAATTATCAATTGAATGTTGATATAAGGATCTGAAGTTTCAGCCTCAGAATTTAATCCAAATAACTCGTTTTTGATTTTTATTAAACCAATTTCGGTTAATTTATCGGCATACAAATTTTCATCAGCATTTCGTTTAAACTGAATGATTTTAGGTTCATTTGCAACGCTGAAATCTACAAACGAATGTGTTTTCTTTGTTTTACTTCCGTCAAATGAATAGCCGTTATAATCAAAATAAAGGTTGAGGTAATAACAGTTTTTAAAGAAATCATAAACCGGCTGAATCGTGCAGGAAGTAATTTCATCACGCTGTTCGATTTCAAAACCTGTTGCTTCGATGTCAATTTTTTTAGCTATTTCGGGAATGAAATTCTTAAAGTAATCATCAACTAATTTTGAAGGTATTTCGATTGATTTTTTCTTTAAAAAAGGCATCAGTTTTTTAGCATTAAGGGCTGTTAACTGACCTAGTTTTTTATTGATAATTAACCAGCCCGGTTCATCTAAAAGGATATCAATATTGCTTTCCATGGGTAAAAAAGCCGTTTCATTTTCTTTTAAAGAAAGGGTATAGGTAATTCCTTCAGCGTGTTTATCAAATTGAATTTGAGGTTCAAAATAAAGCGGACTAATATCAACTCTCGAACGGTAAAAATCTTTTTCAGGGCCAATATTTATTGACAACGGAAATTGTTCTTCTACAATTAGACTGTAAAAAGAAGACAGATTTAATTTTAAATGCTGACGGATTGCAAACTCAATTTTAGAATCTTTTTGCAAATCAGCAATGGTTTTTGCCGATTTTATTTTGGCACTGAATTTTTTGAATATAAATTCAGGTTTTAAAGATTCGCAGGCAGTCAGTATTTTTTTTGTATTCGAATCTAAATCGTCAAAAACAATTCCGAAACTTTGAATTATTCCGGCGGTTGCTTTTTTGTCCAGATATTTGATTTCATCGGTATTCTCAACGATGTAGGATGTTGGAATATAAACATTCAGATTTTTTTCAAAACTGATGTCAAAACAGAACTGAAATGATTTTGTAGGTTCCAAGGTTTAGGGATTTGGTTGGCTTGTAAATTAGTTATTGGGCAAAAAAATAAAGAGTTTTCAAAATATCAATAATTTGAAAACTCTTTTGAAATGAACTTGTATCACTTATATGGTGAAAAAAATTAGTTTTCCTGTTTAAAGCAAAGTGGAATAATTTCTCCTTTTGCCAAACAGTATTTTTCTACTAATTCTGGTGCAATTTTATTGGTGTAATCTTCTTCAATTACAATAAAACCGATGCTTCTTAATTTGTCGAAATAATCGCGTCCGTAAATACGAACGTGATCGTATTGCCCAAATATTTTAGCACGTTCTTTTTGGTCTGTAATTGAATCATCTGCGAAAGTAACTTCACGGTTTAAATCTTGTGGAATCTGCAAAATCGCCATTCCGCCCGGTTTTAAAACACGGAATAATTCCTGCATTGCTTTTGTATCATCCGGAATATGTTCTAAAACGTGATTACATAAAATCACATCATATTCGTTGTCTTTAAATGGTAAATTACAGATATCTGCTTTTACATCTGCCAAAGGCGAAAATAAATCGGTTGTCGTGTAATCAAGGTTTTTCTGCTTGCGGAATCTTTTATAAAAAGCTTGTTCCGGCGCAAAATGAAGTACTTTTTTCGGTGCTGTAAAAAAATCAGTCTGATCGTTTAAATACAGCCAAAGTAAACGGTGTCTTTCTAAAGAAAGTGTACTTGGCGAAAGCACATTGTTACGCTGCTTTCCGTACCCGTATGGTAAAAATGATTTAAAGCTTCTGCCATCAATAGGATCAGTAAATTTATTTCCCTTTAACGAGAAAGCTAAAATGGGACGCGCCACATAACTCAAACGAATTAATAATGGACGCGGGATTGTATTAAGTACTAATTTAAAAAGTTTCTTCACGGTTAAATAAATTTGAACACGAATTTCACAAATTGACACGGATTAATACTGTGGTGAAATTTCACGAACTTTTGATTTGGGTTATAGTATTATTCTTTTGTATTTAAGGCTGTCTTCTCCAAAATTGACTAATAGGCCTAATTTATTTTTTGATGCAGCCAAATAATTTGATGTCTGCTTGATTTCACTTGTTGTTAATGTTGCAATCGCTTTAAGCTCTAAAATAATTTCATCGAAAATAACGAAATCTGCAAAATAGTAACTTGGTAATACAATGTCTTTGTAAGCAATATTATATCTTAATTCACGATTATAAGGAATCTCATTTCGTTGAAATTCATATTCTAAAGCATCTCCATAAACCTTTTCACTATGTCCTTTTCCTAATATTTTATGGACTTCCATACAAATCCCAATAATTTTATAGGATTCATCTTTTAAATATAATTCACTCATCATTCATTCAATCTTTCAATCCGTGAAATTTCACCACAGTATTAATCCGTGCAAATTCGTGAAATTCGTGTTATAATACTAACGGCACTTTTCTGAATTCATCTTCTTCGTTACTTTCGATTCCTAAAGCTTTGTAGATATATTGAAAAGTCGATAATAATTCTGGTTTACCATCAATTAACGCCACATCGTGTTCGAAATGCGCACTTGCTTTTCCGTCTGCTGTTGTGATTGTCCAGCCGTCTTTATGTTGTTTGATGTTTCTTGTTCCCATATTAATCATAGGTTCGATTGCAACTACCATTCCTTCAACGAAAAGTTTTCCGCGCCCGCGTTTTCCGTAGTTTGGCATTTCAGGTTCTTCGTGCATTTTTTGTCCTAAACCATGTCCAACCAATTCACGAACTACTCCGTAACCGTAAGATTCTGTATATTTTTGAATCGCATTTCCAACATCTTCAACACGATTTCCGGCTTTAAATTCTCTAATCCCAACGTAAAGAGATTCTTTAGTTATCTGCAAAAGTTTTTTAACTTCCGGTGCAACTTCTCCAATTTCGAAACTATAAGCGTGATCTCCATGATATCCGTTTTTGAACGCACCACAGTCTACAGAAATTACATCACCACTTTGTAAAGGTGTATTATTCGGAATCCCGTGTACAACCTGAGAATTCGGACTCATGCAAAGTGAATTCGGGAAACCGTACAATCCTAAAAAGCTAGGAACTGCACCGTGATCACGAATGAATTCTTCGGCTAATTTGTCCAGATATAATGTAGTAACTCCTTCTTTAATTTCAGAAGCAATCATTCCTAATGTTTTCGATACGATCAAAGCACTTTCGCGCATTAATTCGATTTCCTCTCTCGTTTTTTGGATAATCATATTTTTCAGATTTTCAGTTCGCAAAAGTACAATTTTTAATATTATTTTTTGTCTAAAATTTTTCGCTGCGAATTAGGTTTTTTTGGCCACGAATTTCACGAATTAACACGAATTATAGTTTAGCAGAATTTTTAAAGACAAAGCAATTCGTGAAAATTCGTGAAATTCGTGGCAAACTTATTTAATTTAATATCTCAGAAAAAAGCCATAAATTAGTAGTAAAATGTGATTATCATGGAAACTGCTACAGATCAAGATATAGTAAAAATAAAAGCTTTAAGGAAAATGCAGGCAAGTGCTTTGGCGCTTTTGGGTTTTGCGGTGCTTCTTTTTATAATTGCTATTTATTTTAAAATTCCAATACTGCAGGCTTTTAGCGAAGCGGCAATGGTTGGGGGAATTGCCGATTGGTTTGCGGTTGTGGCTTTATTTCGCCACCCGCTTGGGATTCCGATTTGGCATACAGCTATTATTCCGACGAAGAAAAATGAAATTGGAGAAAATCTCGGAAATTTTGTTTCAGAAGAATTTCTAAATCGGGAAAAACTGGAAATTAAACTCGATGAATTCAACTTTGCTACAAAAGCTTCAGAATGGCTTTCAGAGGAAGAAAATGCAGATAAAATTGCGAATGTTGTTGCGGTAAATATTATTCCCGGAATTTTAAGAACCATAAAAGATGAAGATGTAAAAAGATTTATTCAGGTTCAATTTAAAGAAAAATTAGAAGGAATAAATTTTGGAGACTGGGTTGCAGTTGCTTTAGAACCTTTACAAAAAGGGGATTTAAAAAATCAAATGCTGACGAATCTTCTTGAAGTAATGAGCAGCGAATTGACTAATAATAAAGATTTAATCAGGCAAAAAGTAAAAGCATCGACACCGTTTTTAAGCTTTGGACTGGCCGATAAAAGTATTACTGAAGGTGTTTTTAATGGTTTGCAGGATTTTTTAAATGAAGCCAAAAAACCGGACAGCGCAGTGCGCCAAAAGATTGATGAGTATATTTTTAATTTTTTAGAGAAAGTCAAAAACTCCGAAGAAATGCGAGTTAAAATCAACGATATGATTTTGAGTTTTGCCGGAAAAAAAGAAGTTCAGGATTACATCAACGGAATTTGGGACGAAATAAAACTTTCGATAACTAATGATTTAGATAAAGGCGATGAATCTTCAATTAAAAATAGTGTTTCGGGTTTAATTCAAACTTTTGGAAATGGTATTAAAGAAGATGTGATTATGATTGACAAAATCAATAATTTCATCAAAAATGATTTGCTATCGGTTCTTCTAAACAATAAAAAAGTAATTGGTGATTTAATTTCATCAACCGTAAAAAGCTGGGATGGAAAAGAAGTTTCTGAAAAACTGGAACTTGAAATAGGAAAAGATCTTCAATACATCAGAATCAATGGAACTTTAGTAGGAGGGATTATTGGGCTTGTGATTTATGGTGTTGAGCAATTGTATCATTATTTTATTATTTGATAAAAACACGAATGTCAGGCTGAGCGAAGTCGAAGCCCTTTTTGGTTCCATAAACCTTCGACTTCGCTCAGGGTGACAAAACGGGTATATAAAATTAAAAACCATATAAGAAGTATAAGTTTAATAAAGCTTTAGCGCTTCAATTAAATGAACTTATATCACTTATATGGTTTAAATATTTTACATTCTGGTATAAAATAGTTCTCGCAAAGTCGCAGAGACGCAAAGTTTATAAATTTCTTTGCGACTTAGCGTCTTTGCGAGATTTTTTTAAATTCAATTTAAATGAACTTATATAACTTATATGGTTTGAAAAATTACAAAAGTGAATGACAAGTCATTGCGTTTGGCTGCTGCACTCCCATTAATTCTAAAATAGTAGGAGCGATGTCACCAAGAACACCATCTTGAATATTTTTCAATTGTTTGTCAACTAAAATAATCGGCACTGGGTTTGTTGTGTGTGCTGTATTTGGGCTTCCGTCAGGATTGATCATTGTTTCGCAGTTTCCGTGATCAGCAATAACGATTGTTGTGTAGTCGTTTGCAAGAGCGGCTTCGATTACTTTTTTCGCGCAAGCGTCAACTGCTTCACAAGCCTGAATCGCAGCACTCATGATTCCAGTATGTCCAACCATATCTCCGTTTGCAAAGTTTAGACAAACGAAATCAACTTCGCCTTTGTTCAATTCAGGAACAAGAGCATCAGCAAGTTCGTAAGCACTCATTTCTGGCTGTAAATCGTAAGTTGCAACTTTTGGAGAATTTCTCAAAATTCTTGATTCACCTTCAAAAGGAGTTTCTCTACCGCCTGAAAAGAAGAAAGTTACGTGAGGATATTTCTCCGTTTCAGCAATACGAATTTGTTTTTTACCCGCTTTTTCTAAAACTTCACCAAGAGTTTCGGTAATATTATCTTTATTGTAAACCACTTTTACGTTTTGGTACGTTTCGTCGTAGTTCGTAAGCGTTACATAATACAAGTTTAACTTGTGCATATTTTGCTCGTGAAAATCATGCTGAGAAAGCGCTTCAGTAAGTTCACGTCCTCTGTCTGTTCTAAAATTAAAGAAGATAACAACATCTCCTTCAATAATTGTAGCCAAAGGTTTTTGCTCTTCATTTACGATTACAACCGGCTCGATAAATTCGTCAGTAACATCGCGTGCATAACTGTCAAGAACACTTGCTACTGCATTTGTAGACGGAATTCCAACTCCGTTTACTACTAAATCATAAGCCAGTTTTACACGTTCCCAACGTTTATCACGGTCCATTGCATAATAACGACCAACGATAGAAGCAATTTTTACCGGAGTATCTTTAATATATTCATCTAAATCATGAATGTATTTTGCTCCGGATTTTGGGTCAACGTCACGTCCGTCTGTAAAAGCGTGAATGTAAACCTGATCTAAACCATACTCTTGCGAAGCGTCGATTAATCCGCGTAAGTGAGAAGTATGAGAGTGAACACCTCCGTCAGAAACTAGTCCTAAAAAGTGTACTTTTTTATTGTTGTTTTTAGCGTAAGTAAAAGCATCGATTAACACTTGTTCTTTAGCAAGTGTTTTGTGCGCTACGGCTAAATTAATTTTTGCTAAATCCTGATATACAATCCTTCCGGCACCAAGGTTCATGTGCCCAACTTCACTATTTCCCATTTGACCTTCCGGCAGACCAACGTTTAATCCATCGGTACGCAATTGCGCGCTTGGGTAATTTTTGTAAAGACTATTTATAAATGGAACATTTGCATTGTCTATTGCAGATACTTTAGGGTCAGGAGATTTTCCCCAACCATCTAAAATCATAAGGATAACTTTTTTGTTCATTACATTTTTGTTTTTTACAAAGATAAGCCATTTCTAAAATTTGGAGAGAAAGCTTAATGACATTTATGTTTAATAAAATGAAGTGTAACAAAAAATACTAAATTAATTATAGAACTCTTTATTTTTTAAAATTAATTCACGCTAAGCTCTTTTTCTAACCTTATTTTTGACAGCGTTATAGTCTATAAAATATTTTACACTAACAGAAAAAATATGTTTTAAGGCGTCGTTAGTCAATAAGCTCGTTACGTTGTGTTTGAAATCCTTATCGATAATACGTTCAAAATTAGAAGCGTTGTTTCTGTATAAAGCCGAAAGCTGACTTCCGGGTGCAAACCACCATGAATACGATAAATCGGCATTCCAGGAATAAAAACTTGAGTTTTTATTTTCGGTATATTGCGGATACGGATCCAGAGTTCCATCTGCTTCAAGCTTCAAAATATCTTTATTTTCTGCAGAAGACCAATATTGTCGAACAGCTAAATTAAGTGTCATAGTGCTGTTAATGGCGTATTTTCCTGATATAGTATTGGCGTATGTGATAACGTCACGATTAGCAAAAACAACAGTTTCGGGAGTGCTTTCATTATCGTCGTCGTCATAACCGTCGATATAACCTTTGTTATTGTTTCTTTTAAGAAAACTAAAAGTATAAACCAGTAAAAGTTTATCATTAAAACGATATCTCGGACTAATGTCGGTGCCATAAGCGGCTCTTCCGGGTTCATCAGCAACAGAAAATGACGGATTAATATCGATAGCAAATTTATGGTTGTAATTTGTCGAAATGCTTCCCCAAAAATCAAATTTTCTCGGAATTATAACATATCGATTGTCTGCTCTTGGTTCGTAATAATCATGAGATTCTAATGGAGAAACAGAAAGTCCTGCTCCGTAATAATTATTTTTTACGGTACTTAAATTTACTTCGGCTTCAATTCGGTTTGCCTGAACTTTTCCGGAGTCTTTATTGAATTCAGAATACATTTCATAGTCAATTCTAAAACTATTAAAAAGCTTTGTTGGATTTAGAATTCTGTAATTCGCATTTCCGTAAAAATTGTAATAATTGGTATAGAAATTAATTCCCAAATCATTTGGGTCAAAATCTTTAGAAACAAAATCAGTACCTAAACTATAGCGATAATTCCCGCTTGTTTCAGCAAAACTAACAGTGGAGAAAAAACCTTTTGTATCTTCTTTATCATTTATAGTACTGTATTTTACATTTCCAAACAAGCTGTAAGTATTGGCTTTAGTATTTAAATCCCATGCTAAACCCGTTACATTCGCATCTTTATAATGACCGTTTCTGGTCACATTTGTATTGATAAAAGTAACCGATGAATTTTTTCTAAAACGCTGATCCAGAACCAAAACATTATAGTTTGTAAGCGGTTCAACAACCTCACGTCTGGTTTCGCCGGAAATAGTATCTTTTATAGTCGCAAAAGTTTTTTCGGTCACCGCATTTAAAATTCCAACTCCCAAACCGTTTTTAGTTCGTCCTGAAAGTTTTAAAGCATTAATAAGATTAACGTTTTGTACGGTTTCAATAACTTCTTCATTGTCTTTTAAATCGGGTTCAACAGAAGGTTTACCGCCAATTCTTCTCGAATAAAACATATTTCCTTTATTGAATAAATCAGTTCCTTCGGTAAAAAAAGCTCGGTTTTCATTGAACTGCTGTTCAAACGGACCTAAATTCAAAATCTGATCGTCATATTTGGTCTGCCCAAAATCAGGAATTAAAATAGCATCAACAGTAAAAGCGTCCGTGATTCCGTATTTTATGTCCATTCCACCTTTTACAGTTCCATATGTTTTTTGTCCTTCACCGGCATTCAAATAATAAGAAGCATAAGGCATAAAAAACAATCGGGTAGGAGGTTTTATATTTTCAATTCCTTCTAAAGTTCCGGCTTGCTGCGTAAAAGTTCCAATTTTTTTATCGACAAAGTTCCACGTATACTTATAACGCGTACGTTTTACTTCCCTGAAAAAATTAATTCCCCAGGTTTGTTTGTTTTCCTGTGAAAAACGCAATGCTGAATATGGAATTTTTATTTCAACAACCCATCCATTTTCGGTAATCGAAGCTTTACTGATCCAAACAGCATCCCAGGAATAATCTTCGCCATTTGCATCAGTCATTATACAATCTGCCTGAACATCAGCAGCAGAAACATAAAACATAAAATCCTGCTGACCGTCATTAAAACCGTTTATAAAGACACCAAAAATATCTGCAGTTCCAAAATTATCGCGCTGCGAAATCTCTTTTAAAATTTTATCAGGCTCATCATCATACATCATGGCGCCAATATAAATGGCGTCATTATCATATAAAACTTTGACAGTAGATTTTTTATTCTCCGGAGCAGCTTTTCCGTTATCGGGTTCTAATGTGATAAAGTCTGAAGCAATTCCGGCATTTTCCCATGCGCTTTCTTCCAGTTTTCCGTCAATAGAAATGTTTTGCGAAATAGACTTCGCCTGCAATGCCTTTTTTTGACTGAAACACAAAAAAGTAGATAAAAAAAACGTTAGAAAAACAAGTTTATTCATGAAAATTTGAGCGAAAAATGATTGTAAAAGTACTTTAATTTAAGAATAATAGACTTCATTTTGTTTCACTTGTTACAGTTTTAGTTTCAAAATTTCCACTTTTTTGACCTTTTTTTAAGAAAAGCAGTTAAAATATTATGATTTTTTGCATGAGAAAAAATCTTACAGAAAGATCTAATTTGTGTTAATAATGTTAAATTTTCAACAAAAAAAGCCTGATTTACAGGGTTTTATTTTGTGTATTTTCAAAAATTTCTACTTTTGCCTTACCCAAATTTATTATTAACCTAAAGAAATTCAATGATTTACAAAATGTATCCACTGCTGGTGTTTTTTCTATTGTCTTTTGGTAAAGATTCTAAAAACACTTCCGAATTGAAATCTGTAACAACAAAAAGTATTGCAAAAGTTGAAACAAACCTTTCTGTCGAAGCAAAAATTGCAAATGTTTACAGTGAGTTAGATTCGAACAATAATTGTAAAATTCCTGATCTTAAAAGTTTTACAGAAGCTTTAAAAGGATTTTATCTTTTAAAAGAAAGAGGAATTGTTCAGAAAAACATTTTAACATTAATTGATTTTAGTTTGTCATCAAATACCAAGCGTCTTTGGGTAATTGACATGACAACTAATAAAATCTTATTTAACTCTTTGGTAGCTCATGGTAGAAATACCGGAGAAGAATTTGCTACAGCATTTTCAAACTTAAACTCTTCATTTAAAAGTAGTTTAGGGTTTTATGCAACAGGTGAAATCTATCAGGGAAAACATGGTGCTTCATTACGTTTAGACGGTCTTGAAAGAGGTTTAAATGACAACGCCCGCGAAAGAGGAGTTGTAATGCATGGAGCTGATTATGTTTCTGAATCATTTATCAGAGACCACAAAAGATTAGGCAGAAGCCAGGGTTGTCCTGCAGTTCCGGTTGAATTGACAGATGAAATCATTCAGGTAATTAAAGACAAATCATGTTTGTATATCTACCATCCGTCAAGAAGCTTTACGATGGAAGAGAAGTTAATCTCTTAACTTAGTATACAAATCTGAATCAAGATTATAAATATCAGCTCTGAAAATGAGCTGATTTTTTTTGCTCCAAGCCGTCCAATACCATTGATATAAAGCATATTTTTTGGTAATTTTAAAACTCATGGTTTTTTTAGACGCAATTATCGTATCAATTTTTACTTTTGAAAATCTTTCGGGATCATCCAAAATATGTTCTGCCAATTCAAGCGGATTTTCAACACGAACACAGCCCGAACTTAATGAACGATTATTACGTTCAAAATAATTTCTGTGGTTGGTATCATGCAGATAAACACTGTGATGATTTGGAAACAAAATCTTCATTAAGCCTAATGAATTATTATAACCCGGACTTTGAACATATCTGTAATTATTAGGTTTGTTTTCGTTCCACGAATGCGGATCGACAACATTTCCTGATGTGTCGTAAATCGTTATGTTTTTCTTCGCTAAATAATTTCGGTTGCGTTTCATTGCCGGAACAACATCTTCTTTTAAAATAGTTGGCGGAACGGTCCACGTTGGGTTAAAAACAACCGTTTTTAAAACAGATGTAATAATAGGCGTTTTTCTTTTACTTGTTCCTACTACAATATTTCGAACTAAAGTTGTATCCTGATTTTCGACAACATTTAAGCTGTAATCCGGAATATTGATCAGAAAATAATTCTCGGCAAATTCATTCGGGTACCATCTCCAGCGTTCTAAATTGGCAATAATCTGCTGTTTTCTTCTTTCTTTAGAATAGTTTAAAGCGCTGATCGTTCCCGGACCAATGACGCCATCATCGGCTAAACCATGTCTTGCCTGAAATTTTTTAATCGATTCAAAAGTTTTTTGATCGTATTTATCTGTAAGACTGTCTTGTCCAGTCATGTCTTTCCAGAATAAAAGTTTCTTTTTAATGTTAATTACCGCATTGTTTGTATCGTTTAAAGTAATTTTCTTTAAAGATTCAATAGTGGCAATATCTTCATCAGGAAACGAATTAATTATTTCAAGTGATTTCAATAATTGTTTGTATACGATAGATTTAGGCTGAATATTTTCAACAATGCTGTCTAATTTGTTTTTATTAAAAGCATTAATCAAAACGCTGTTAATATCAAATGTTTTTTCATCTAAATCCCAATCTGTGTACAATTTTTTAGGATCAAGTTTTCCTTTATATAAATGTTCTAAATATTTCTCAAAGTTATAAGTCAGTAAAATATCATAGGTTGCCAGGTCGGCATCATTTAGACTGCCGATTCGTTTTTCAAATTTTTCCAGCTGCGAAGCTTTATAATCTTCTGGATTAAGTCCTAATTCTTCCGATTTTTCTAATTGAGATAATACATATTGTCTCTTTTTTAGATTTCCCCAAACGGTCTTATTTTCAGATGAAGTATAAAATTGCTTCAGCGTTTCACTTTTAAAAGTACTTAAAAGTGCCGTATCAACTTCTACTTTTCGTTCATCAGTAAGTATAATTGGCGGTGCTTTTTTTACTGCAACAGGAGCTGGTTTAGGAGCATCTTTTTTACAACTAATTAAACTTAATACCAATAAAAGAAAGTAAAGTTTCCTCATTTTATAAATTTTTAAACATTAAATAATGTTCGCCAACATCTTTAATATCAAATGGTTCACCTAGGGGCTGGTATCCCATTTTTCTGTAAAAGCCAACGGCGGCGGTTCTAGCATTAAACCAAATCAAATCGACTTTGTTGTCATTGCAGTAGGTTTCGCAATGCTTAACTAAGGCTTCTCCAAATCCTTTTTTCTGATGCGTTTCTAAAACTGCCATCCCTCGAATTTGTGCTTGACTTTTTTCGGCAAATATAGGATTGATTTTATTGAATAACGAAATAATTCCTATTAAATCTTCATTATTAAATAAACCAAAATGATGTGTAGTGTCTAAATCATCTCCTTCAAAGATGCAGCTTTCGATAGGTTTGCCTTCTCTTAGTACAGGCTGACGAACGATATAAGTTTCTTTTGATGGGATTTCTTTAATAGTATTCATGATTTTTTAAAAATAATTGATTTTATAACTTTTTAATTTTAAATAGGTTATAAGAAAATGTTGATTTTAATTAATTTTTTTTGCCAAAAAGCTTGTTTTGAACTTAACTTTATTTTTATATTTGCACCAGCAATGCGAAAGTAGCTCAGTTGGTAGAGCTCCAGCCTTCCAAGCTGGTTGTCGCGAGTTCGAGCCTCGTCTTTCGCTCTAAAAAACCGAAATTTAATCGTTTCGGTTTTTTTATCAAACTTAAATAATTTTTGTTTTTTAAAATAAATTATTTATATTTGCACCCTGTTAATGCGAAAGTAGCTCAGTTGGTAGAGCTCCAGCCTTCCAAGCTGGTTGTCGCGAGTTCGAGCCTCGTCTTTCGCTCTTCAAGAGCCTCAAACATTGTTTGAGGCTTTTTTTTTGTTTTTAAACCATATAAGTGATATAAGTTATTATAAGTTTTTTGCTAAGCCTTATTTAAATGAACTTATATAACTTATATGGTGGAAAAAACTATTTTAAAGTGCTCAAATCGCTTTCAGGTTCTAGTTCTTCCGGAGTTTGATTTTGTTTAAAAAGTCTTGCTTTTAGAGAACCTTTCAAAGTTATTCTATCTCCTTTTACTTCCAGCCAGCTTCCTTCTCTTAAACCTAAAACAGGAATGGCATTAAAAGCGTGAAATTCCTTGATTCTCGTTTCACGTGTTTCGCCCATATGCTGCGAATTTGTATCAGGATCTAAATAATGCGGATTCAAATTAAACGGAATTAATCCTAAAGTTTGAAAACTCGGCGGATAAATAATCGGCATATCATTCGTTGTCTGCATGGATAAACCGCAAATATTACTTCCGGCACTGGTTCCTAAATAAGGAGTTCCGCTTTTGACTTTTTCTGCAAGCAATTGCATAATATTGTTTTTATAAAGCTGTGAAACAAGCAAAAAAGTGTTTCCGCCGCCCGTAAAAAAGCCTTCAGCATTTTGTATGGCTTTTTCAGGACTTTCAAATTCATGAATTCCCTGAAGTTTAATATTTATAGAAGCAAAAACTTCTGCTGCTTTTTTGGTGTATTCTTCATGAGATATTCCTCCGGGACGTGCGTACGGAATAAATAAAACAGTGGTACAGTTTTTAAAATGTAATTGTAACGTGGGTAGTAAATAATCTAAATAACTGCCGCCGTGCAGGGTAGATGTGCTGGCGATGATAATGCTTTTCATAATTCTAAACTCAAATTCTATTTGATAAAGATATTAAAAAAAGTCTGTCTAATATAATTGAGATATTGGAGTTTAATTAACATATTTTTACCAACTCATTAATACTAAATTTGGAAGACATTAGGATATTTTTACCTTTTTAATGATTCCCTAATATTTTCATTTTGACAAAGAATATTGTATTTTTTTTAGTTGCCGTTATAAGTCAGAATTCCTGGTCTCAAAATCAGGAACGTACGATTATAAACGGAAAAATTACGGCGAATACAAATGATTTGGAAGGAGTGTATGTTGTTAATTCTCAAACTGAGGTTATGACTACTACAGATGCATCCGGAGCCTTTTCTATTTTGGCAAAACCAGATGATGTGCTGATTTTTTCTTCGATTCAATTTAAGGAAAATAGGGTTTCTCTTGCCTGCGAAAATTTTACCGATTTAAATTTTACCGTAAGGATGAACTTAGTTGTGCATCAATTACAGGAAGTTATTGTAAAAAGATATGATAATATAAATGCTGTTTCTCTGGGAATTGTTCCGGCGGGTCAAAAATCATATACTGAAGCCGAAAGAAAATTACGTACCGCTACCGCTTTAGATGCCACAGCAAGTGCTACAGGAATGGTAGGCGGATCAATTTCTGCAGATCCTCTGCTGAACTTTTTCTCGGGCCGAACAGCAATGCTGAAAAAAGAAATTGAGGTAGAGCAGAAAGAATTTTTTATGAGACTTTTAGAGAAAATGTTTACGCTTGAACATTTTGTGGATCGCTTAAAAATTCCGGCAGAATATGTAAAAGGTTTTGAATATTACGCTGTCGATAATAAACAGTTTACGAATATTTTGAACTCTAAAAATAAAACTTCAACCGAATTTTTGCTAGGCGAACTGGCGGTAAAGTATAAAGAAATAATTGCGAGTGAAGTTAAATAATAAACTAGATATAATCTTATTTCTGTGTTTTGTCCAAATGAGTTTTGGACAGGAAAAAACTTCAAAGGAAATCTTTGGGCAGATTTTAGAGCAGTCTAGTGTAATTGAGGGAATCAACATCATTAATACAGCAACACAAAGAACAGCAGTTTCTGATAAAAATGGAAGATTTTCGATTGAAGTAAAAGAAGGAGATGTTTTGATTTTTTCGGCTGTAGATAAAGAATCTGTAAAACATCGAATTACGGCTGAGGATTTTAATCTGGCTTTGATTCAAATAAAGATGAAAGCGGGAAAAATCGAGTTGAAGGAAGTTGTTATTAATGAAAATGCTCATATAAATGCTGTAAATCTGGGAATTGTTTCTAAAGACCAAAAAAAGTATACGCCCGCAGAAAGAAAATTAGCAACTGCAGGAGATTTTAAAGCTATTTCACTTCTAGGGTTATTAGGAGGTTCTGTGGCAATAGACCCTATTTTAAATAAAATAAATGGGAGAACTAAAATGTTGAAGAAAAATGTTCAGATTGAAAAGAAAGAAATTGCTCTAGAGAAGTTGGGGGCTTTGTTTGAAGATGAATATTTTATCAATGAGTTGAAAATTCCATCAGATTACATTTCAGGTTTTAAATTTTACCTTGTTGAGAATGAGGAAATAATGTTGTTGTTAGGAAATAAAGAAAAAGCAAAGCTAAAGTTGTTAATTTATCAGCAAGCTTTGAAATACAATGAAATAATTGCGAGTGAAGTTAAATAATACCCTACATATAATTTTAATTCTATTTTTTGTTCAAATTGGTTTTGGACAAAATGTATCTTCTAAAGAAATTTTAGGACAAATCTTCGAAAAAACTACTTCGGTTGACGGAGTGAATATTATTAATAACACGACACAAGTTTCGACTATTTCTGATGCCGACGGGAGGTTTTCTATTGCGGTTAAAGAAGGCGATGTTTTGGTTTTTTCAGCAGTAAATTTAGAACCTTATAAACGCCGAATTTCTGCTGAGGATTTAACTTTAAGTCTGCTCGTGATTAAAATGACAGCAAAAGAAATTGAGTTGAAAGAAGTCAAGGTGAATGACAATCATGGAATTACGACTGAAAATTTAGGAATTGTTCCGCACGGCCAAAAAACATATACACCTGCAGAAAGAAAAGTGTATACTGCAACTTCGACTTCTATAGATAAAATCCTCAATAAAATATCCGGACGTACGGCAATGTTAAAAAAAGAGGTAAATGTGGAAAAAAAGGAGATGCTTTTCAGAAAAATTGAGTATCTTTTTGATGAAAATTATTATACCGAAAGATTAAAAATTCCGGTAGATGATATCAAAGGATTTCAATTATATTGTGTGGATGATGCCGAATTTGCCGTATCTTTGAATACAAAGAATAAAACAATGAGTATGTTTTTAATAACAGAGTTAGCTCGAAAATATCTAATAATTCTCGAAAATGAAAAATAAACTAGGAGTATTCGTTGTTTGCTTATTTTGTCAAATAATGTTTGGGCAAAATGGCTCAAGAAGGTCGCTGCACGGTCAGGTTACAAACAAATCACTTGCTATAGAAAGTGGTTATGTTATGAATATTAATGCAAAATCCAGAACTTTTATTGGTCCGGGCGGATTGTTTGATATTTTGGCCCAGCCAAAAGACACTTTAGTTTTTACGGGTTTGGCTTTTCAGTCTAAAAAAATTGTTTTGACAGAGAAAGATTGTGCACAAATACTTTTTTCTGTGCCTTTAGATTTGGTAAGCAATGAATTAAAAGAAGTTGTGGTTCGTAAGGATTTAAAAGTACAATCGTTAGATAAGAACTCGCAGAAATATGTTGATATGCAGTTTGAAGATGATAAACTCTCGACTGCGAAAAATACGGTAATGTATTCTGATCAAACCATAAAATACGGAATGGACTTCGTTAGAATTTTTAAAGATGTTAAAAAACTTCTTTCTAAAAATGATGTAAAAGAAGAAGAAATCACAGATATTGCCTTTGTAGAATATTCTAAAGCCAATTTTAAACCTGATTTCTTTACTAAAACTTTAGGTTTGAAAAAAGACGAAGTTGATTTGTTTTTGATGTTCTGCTCTAATGATCCGGAATCAAAAAGACATCTTAACGAAGATCAAAAATTTGAGTTGATTGATTTTTTAATCAACAAAAATGCTGAATTTAAAAAAGTGAATGCTTCTCAATAATGAAAAAAATATTGATTTATCCTTTAATCGGGATATTGTTTCTGTCGCTTTCTTCCTTTGCTTTTCATAAATTTTATGTAGGTGTTTTTCAGGTTGAATATGCAGCAGAGAAAAAAATGATTCAAATTACATCCCGCATTTTTGTGGATGATTTGAATAATGCACTGGAGAAAAAATACCATAAAAAAACTTTCGTAGGAACCGAAAAGGAAACTCAGGCAGATCTTGATTTGTTAAAAAAATATCTTGCTGAAAATTTTACAATAAAAATAAACGGGCAATCAAAACCAATTACTTTTTTGTCAAAAGAAGTGGAAAGTGACGATGTTTTAATCTGTTATTCGCGAATAAAAGATGTCGATAAATTTAAATCGATCGAAATTTCAAATACTCTACTTGTGGACTGGAGTTCTGAACAGCAGAATATTACACATATTTCAGCATTTGGTACTAAAAGAAGTGTCCTCTTTACAGAATCTTCAAGGAAAGAATTGTTAAAGTATTAATTAATCTGTTAAATTAATATTTTAATTGTTATTTTCACACCCTGACAAAAATTACCATTAGACTTTTATGAAAAAGCTTTCATTATTATTAATTTTTCCTGCAATGTTAGTTGCTCAGGAAAAAGCTGCGACACCAAAGCAGCAAGGCAGTTACGACACAAATAAATTTAGCCAGATGTACGATTTGCTGGCAACACCAAACATGTTTCGTACAGCTTCTGGAGCGCCGGGCCCTGCTTATTACCAACAGCAGGCAGATTATAAAATTGATGTTGAATTAGATGATAAAAATTCAAAATTAACCGGTGCAGAAACAATCACATATTCTAACAATTCACCAGATACTTTAGAGTATTTATGGGTTCAGTTAGATCAAAATCAAGCGAGAGCAAATGGACAGACTTCTTTAGCAGAAGGAGAAAAAATCAATCAGGTTTTAGCTCTTGATGGTTTTTCATCTAAATATTTGAAAAAAGATTTAGAGCGCGGTTTTAATATCGAGCAGGTAAAAGACGCTAAAGGAACTCCAATGTCTTATACGATAAACGAAACGATGATGCGTATCAATTTGGCTGCGCCTTTAAAACCGGGAGAAAAAATTTCATTTTCTATAAAATGGTGGTATAACATCAATAATTACAGAAAAGAAGGCGGACGTTCTGGTTATGAATTTTTCGAAAAAGATGGTAATAAATTATATGTAATTGCGCAATTCTATCCTAGAATGGCAGTTTACAACGATGTTGAAGGATGGCAGAATATGCAGTTCTGGGGAAGCGGAGAGTTTGCTCTTCCTTTCGGAAACTTTGATGTAAGTATTACAGTTCCTGCAGATCACGTAATTGATGCAACAGGAGAATTAACAAACAGAAGCGAAGTTTTTACAGCAGAACAAGTTAAACGTTACGAGCAGGCTCAAAAATCTTTTGATAAACCTGTTGTTATTGTAACTCAGGCTGAAGCTGAAGCAGCTGAAAAAGGTTTTTCTGAAAAGAAAAAAACATGGAAATTCAGTGCTAAAAATGTGCGTGATTTCGGAATTGCTTCTTCAAGAAAATTCATTTACGATGCAATGGCTGTAAAAATTGGAAACAAAACTGTTATGGCAGAATCTGTTTATCCAAAAGAAGCAAACCCGCTTTGGGGAGAAACTTCAACACTTACAGTTGCACATACTTTAAAAAGCTATTCATCTCATACTTTTGATTATCCTTATCCTAAAGCGGTTTCTGTTTCTGCAGAAGATCAGGGAATGGAATATCCAATGATTTGCTGGAATTTTGGTCGTCCGGATGAAAATGGTGTTACGACTAAAGAGGTTAAAAACGGAATGATTGGTGTTATTATTCACGAAGTTGGACACACCTTCTTCCCAATGATTGTAAACTCTGATGAACGTCAATGGACTTGGATGGATGAAGGTTTAAATTCATTTTTAGAATATTTGGCTGAACAGGAATTAGATCCAACTTTCCCTTCACGACGCGGACCTGCAAAAAATATTGTTCCTTATATGAGTGGAGATCAAAAGTTTTTAGAGCCAATTATGTCTAACTCTGAAACGATTCACCAATTTGGAAATAATGCTTACGGAAAACCGGCTACAGGTCTTAATATTTTAAGAGAAGTAGTTATGGGAAGAGAATTGTTTGATTATGCTTTTAAAACATACGCAAACAGATGGAAATTTAAACACCCAACTCCAGAGGATTTCTTTAGAACTATGGAAGATGCATCTGCTGTAGATTTAGATTGGTTTTTTAGAGGCTGGTTTTATTCAACTGATTTTGTAGATATTGGAATTAAAGATGTAAAACAATATTATGTTTCTGAAACTCCAACTGCTGACATTAAAGATGTAAAAGTGAGAAAAGGTCGTTTTGGATTTGAAAAAGGCCCTTTTGTTTACTTAGTTTCAGGAGATAATCCAGAAGTTACCGCTTCAAGCAAAAAAGCATTAAAATTAGAAGATGTAAAACCATTGGCTGATTATGTGAACCAGACTTTTACTGCTGAGGAAAAAGCAAGCATTAAATCGCCTAAATATTTTTATGAAGTTGAATTCAACAAACCGGGCGGAATGATTATGCCAATTCTTGTTGAAATTACTTATGAAGATGGTACAAAAGATAATTACCAATATCCAGCTCAAATCTGGAGAAAAAGTAATGATACAGCTAAAAAAGTTTATGCGACTACAAAACCTGTAAAAAGCATTCAGATAGATCCAAAATTACTTACGGCAGATATCGATGTAACAAATAATTCATGGCCAAAGGCTGAGCAAAAATCAAAATTTGACTAAGAACAAACGAAAAAGACTCTGAAAAGAGTCTTTTTTTTTAAGTAAATTTTAAAACTGTGCGCTTCAAAATTTAATATCTTTGTGGCACAACAAAAATAAAAGATATGTTTGGTATAGGAGGAGGAGAATTAGTTTTCATACTGTTTATAGTACTAATGCTTTTTGGTTCTGATAAGGTGCCGGAAATTGCCCGCACTATGGGTAAAGCAATGGCGCAGTTAAAAAATGCAACCAACGATATAAAAAGTGAAATTCAAAAAGGTGCAGAGGCGAATGGTCTTGACACGAAATCTTTGACTGATATTACAGGTAATATTAACGCACAAATTAATGATGCAAAATCTAATTTGTTAGGCGATACTACTAATTTATCCAGTAATCTGTTAGGTGAAACTGCCACAGAAATTGACAAAGTAAAAGAAGATATTGAATCACTTTCGGGACCTATAAAACGCCAAAGATAATATGCTTGAAAAAATAAAAGAATTAGATGTCAATTTATTGGTATATCTAAACGGTTTAGGTTCTGAAAAATATGATAAATTCTGGCTGATTATTACCGAACAGTTGAATTGGACACCATTCTTTTTGCTGTTGTTTTATCTTATTTATAGAAAAGTAGGGGGAAAGCAAACCTTGTATATATTACTTTTTGTCGCAATTTTAATCGCTTTTACAGATCAGACTTGTAATTTGTTTAAACATATTTTTCAGCGTTTGCGCCCTTGTAATGATCCTGATGTCAATACAATTATCAGAGTGGTTCAGGTTAGAAAATCTTTTAGCTTTTTCTCAGGACATGCTGCAAACACAATGGCCGTTGCAACCTTTTTATATTTGGTTTTAAAACGTCATTTCAAATATTTTGGTTTGTTATTCTTATGGCCTTTAATTTTTGCTTATAGCCGAATTTATTTGGGATTACATTATCCGGGTGATATTCTAACAGGGTATTTCTTTGGAGCTCTTTTCGGATTCTTAATCTTTTTAGCTTACAGAAGGTTGAAACCGCAATATTTTCCGGGATAATCTAAGGTTCTGAGTTTCTAAGATACTAAGCTTCTAAGTTTTCTCATATAAAATTTGGATAAATTGCCTCCAGCTTTAGCTGGAGAGTCTATAGATAAAATTAAGAAGGCTTTAGCCAAAATACACTGGGTATTTGGCTAAAGCCTTTTTCTTTTTTTAGCTTTTTTATCTCCAGCTGAAGCTGGAGGCTATTGAATTTTTTATTTTATAATACTCTTGAAGTCGTCTAAATTATTTTCAAGAATTTTTCTTTCACTCCATTCTAGCCCTGTGGGAAGTTCTTGTTTGCTGAATTCAATATGAATAACTCTTCTTCTTTCGTTGTTTGTGGTTTTGTTTGAAGCGTGAAACAATAAAGGTTTCATAATCATAATTCCGCCTTTTTCGACTTCGCAGATTGTTTCTTTTTCGTTTTCAAAATCTAAATTTTCGATTCTCAAAATTCCTTTTGAATGGGAATTATTGATAACTTTTAAAGCACCGTTGTCTTTTGTGGTTTTGTCGATATGAATTCTAATCGTAAAATTATCTTCTAAAATTTCTTTTGGCGGCTGAACCGCAAACTGATTTTGTTTTACAGTCCAGTTTTCAAAATTTTCGGCTTCAATTTTTTTATCTACAGAAATAGTTAAATCCTGATGATAAGCCACAAACCAATTTGATTTTTCAGGTTTATTAAAGTAAATTGATTTGGTAATGAAATATCCTTTTCCAAAATTAGATTCGATAATATCTTTTAAATTTTGATTGAAAATAAAATCTAAGGTTTCAGGTACTTCTTTATGAAATTGTCTGATAGCAAATAAATCCTGAGATTTTCTAAAAGTAGCATTATCAGAATCATTTTCGGTTACATTTTCGATTAATGAAATCAGATTTTCAATTTCATTTTCAGTATAAACATTGTTTATTATTGCAAAACCTTCAAAGTTTATTTCGGTGCTGTAATTCATGATTAGGTGCTTGTTGAATTGCCTCCAGCTTTAGCTGGAGGTAAAATAGAATTGAATAAAGGGCTTTAGCCAAATTATCTACTAGTGTTTAATTTGGCTAAAGCCCTTGACTTTTCTTAAATAGGTTTCTCCAGCTAAAGCTGGAGGCTATTGATTTTTTATAATACTCTTGAAACGGTCAATCCATCGCGAATTGGCAATAAAACCGTTTCCACTCTTGGATCATTTTTTAAATGTAGATTATATTCTAAAAGTACTTTTGTGCTTACGTCATTTGGGTGAACCGGTTCTAGGATTTTTCCGCTCCACAAAACATTATCAGATAAAATAATGCCGCCTTTATTCATCTTTGGAACAATCATTTCCCAATAATTGAGGTAATTTTCCTTATCAGCATCAATAAATACCAAATCAAATTTTACGTCAATAGTTGGGATAATATCTATGGCTTCGCCTAAATGCTGAAAAATTTGATTTCCCCAAGGAGAAGCATCAAAATACTTTCTTTGAAAATCAATCAATTCTTCTTTAATATCAATAGTATGCAATTGTCCGTTTTCCTGCATTCCTTCACATAAGCAAAGCGCGGCATAACCTGTATAAGTCCCAATTTCAAGAATATTTACGGGACGAATTAATTTAGAAAGCATACTTAAAACACGGCCTTGAAAATGACCGCTTAACATTCTCGGTAAAAGTATTTTTTGGTAGGTTTCTTTATTAAGTTTCGCTAATAATTCTGGTTCGTTTTCAGAATGCTGCTCGATATAATCTTCTAATTCTTGTGATATAAAATGCATCTTGTAGTTGTTGTAATTGAATGCAAAAATACAAAAAATATCCGCTGACTATTTTGCATAAAAAAACCATTCGTTTAGGCGAATGGCTTTCTGTTTTTAGTTTTAATTTGAAAATTATTTTTTCAAAGCTTCATTTACATCTTTAGCTGTTTTCACAGTTCCGTCTTTTGCAGCTTTTGCAGCATTTTCAACTTTTTCAGCTCCTTTTTTCGTAGCGTCTTTTACATCAGTTGCTGTTTTCTTAGCTGCACTTTCAACATCAGATGCTGCTTTTTTAGCTCCATCTTTTACATCTTGTACAGCATTTTGAGTAGCATCTTTAGCTTTTGCAGCAGCCTCTTCTGTTTTGCTTACAGCGCTGTCTTTCACTTCTTCAATATCTGTTGTTAAGGAGTCAACTTTGTTTCCAAGAGTTAATTCTTCATCTGCAGGTTTAGGTTCTTTCTTCTCGCAAGATTGTAATCCCAAAGCTAATAATGCAACAACAGCTAAACTTAAAAAATGTTTTTTCATAATAAATTGTCTTTTTAGGTTATAAAATTTAAAAGGTTATAAAGTGGAATAATAAAAATACAAATTTTAAAATTATGGCGCGCTTTGTAAGATTACTTTTCTTTTGAGTGCAAGACAATTCTTGTGCCAAATTTTTGCAGTTTTGAAAAGTTGAAGAAATTTTTTTGCTGAAGCTTTTTAAAAGTAAGTTTTAGTTTTTGTAAAGGCTGAAATTTATCACAATATCATCTTTTACTTTTATTAATCCGGCCATTTTTACGGGCGGTTCTAAGTCAATATCAGAAAATTTTAAATTTAGTGTCCCCTGAATTTTATCATCAGAATTATATAAAATAAAATCTTTGTATTTTAAAGTTTTATCGGTGATATAAAAGTTTAATCTGCATTTGTAATTTTTACCATTTGGTTTTACATCAGTAATACAAACCGTACTATTTGGAAATTGTTTTACTTTTACAGTTCCCTGTAAATCTTTCGTCATTATTTTATTACCGCAGTCAAAGTTTGACATTTTGATTTCGGTATTAAAAGCTTCTTTTTTAGCTGAATTTATATAAACCGTATCTTTTATTGAAAAAGTATTTGAACAATTGTATTTGCCAACAGTAGATGCTCCTGTAATTTCTATTTTAATTTTATTTATTACTAAGGTTGTCTCTTCTGTTAAAAAAGTGGGTTTAGCACTTCCTGATAAAAAGAAAGCCGCTAAACCCATAATTAAAAAAATAAATCTTTTGTACATTTTATCAAAATGAAATTACTGCTTCGAACATAAGTCCTTTAAAGCTTCCGCCGAAAAGATCGTTTGGAGTTACTCCGTTAAATTGAGCGAAGTTTTCATAGTTTTGATCTACATATTCTAATTTTGCCAAAACGTTTCTGGTCATAAACCATCCTGCAGCAGCCTCAAACCTGTTTATTTGAATTGCTTTAGCATTTGCATTAGCTAATTTTCCGTCAACTAAATTGTATTTTCCACCCACATAAAATCTTTCATTCTCTCCAAAACGATAAACTAAATCACCAACATATTGATTTACTTTACGAGTGTCATCTGTTCCTTTGTAATCTCCTCCAGAAGTAAATTCTAACGTTCCAAAAAACTCAAGACCTCTATATTTAATAAATGGGTTTATCATATATGATGTTGCCCAGTTTCCGTATCCCGGATTAAACCTTCCAGTGTCTTTATTAGCCGTTGGATCAAAGTTGTTTGCAACAGTGCTAATAGGTGTTCCGGTAGCCGGATCGATAATATTGTAATCAGAATGACTCATTACGCCATAAAAACGGCTTCCTGCTCTATCAGAAGAATATAAATTTCCGCTAGAATTTGCTGTATGATAATAAGAACCTGTTAATCTAATTCTCAAATCGTCGTTGATTTGTTTATCCCAGCCTAATTTTGCAAGAATAGAAGGGCTTATGGTTGTATTATTATCTGGTTTTGCTGCTGTAGGATTTGCCGCTACAACTTCCTGAACATTTTGATTTAATTTAGAATTTGTTACTCCAATCATGCTTACAAAGCCTGATCTGTTATAATAAACTTCAGCTCCCATTTCAGTAATGAACGCATCCATTATATTGTTCCCAACAAACGGATTCATAAACGCATTTCCGTTATCAGATCTTCTAAAATGTGCATCACCGTAGTTGTTTTCCATTTGACCAATTTTGATCGTTGTATACTGCATGAAATCAGCAAGGAAATCTTTTTTAATGAAATCAAGTTTGTCAATTTGCAAATAACCACCTTTTACCCAAGTTTCGTTGTGGTGTCTGGAAGCCAGATATACATCTAAGTTTACACGTACACCATCATATAATTGAGCCCCAATCGTGAAGTTTGCATTTGGTAAATTGAAATTATTTTCTAAATTATTTAATCTGTAACCTGGCGCCGTGGCTAAGTTTTTTTGATCGTTAAACGAGTTTAAAGCTTGAAATTGAAGTGCAAAAGCGGCTCCCATATCGACACTTAATCCTTTATAAGCAACAGTATCTTTTTTTACATCAAATTGATTAATACCTTTTTGGCTTCGTGGAATCTGGTTTTGAATGTGGCCAAAACTTACCTGAGCATTAACAGCAAACGTGCTGACTAATGTTATACATAGGATATAAATTTTTTTCATGGCGTTTATAAATTAAAGTTTAAATTGAATTTTATCGTTAAATCCTGTCCTGTTTTAATAGTTCCAAGCATGGCAGTTGGCGCTTTCATTCCAAACTCCGCAAAAGTGATTTTGTTAGACCCCTGCATGTTTAAACCATCTTTTGTAACAGTTGTTTTTACAGTCGTTTTATAAACTTTACTAACTCCTGCAATGGTGTAAGTTCCGGTCAATTCCCAAGTGGTTTCATTTACTTTTTCGGCAGATTTTAAAACATATTTGATGTTTTTGTTTTTATCTGTTTTTAAAGCTTCGTAAGCCACTTTATCCATGCTTTTTTTCTCGCTTTTCACACTTTCTGCCAATAGAGTAACCGATAGGGATTCTATTTCAGTAAGTTTTGAATTTGCTATTGAAAAGTTTGCTGTTCCGGTTCCTGAAGCCGACTTCATTTCCCAATCGTGCAATGTTGAAGTTCCTGCAACTGAAAATGCAGCTTTGTCATCTAAAGAATATGATTTTTGTGCTGTAGCAATTGAAGTAATTCCGAAAAGGGCAATTACAAATGCGAATAATTTTATTTTATTGGTTTTCATTTTTGTCATGTTTTTATTGTGAAAAATAAGTTAACAAATCGTCCGATTTTCTTTAGTACTAAGAATGCTGTTTTAACTTGTATCAAAGATCTGCCTATATTTTACCGAGATACATGATAAAAATCATTGTTAAAATTTTATTAAAATGGTATTTAAAAACTACAACGTTTTCATTTTTTTGCAAAGCATATTTATAACCCAAAAATGTGATTCGGGGTTTTATCAAAAATTAAATTTTCAAGAATGTAATTGTCGTTTACAGATCAGAAATCTGATTTATCTGGCTTAACATGATGTTGAAAATCACAGTTAAATCTTTACCTGTTTTAACAACACCAAGAGCCGCTTTTGGAGGCGTCATTTCAAAATCGCCAAAAGTAATTTGGTTAGAACCCTGTAGAATAAAAGTTTCATTATCAGCCGTTATTTTTACCTGAGTTTTGTATTCTTTGCTGACACCGGCAATAGTATAAGTCCCGGTTAGAATCCAGGTTGATTCATTTATTTTTTCAGCAGATTTTAAAACGTATTCAATAGTTTTATGTGTTTCAGTATCTAAGGCTTCATAAGCCACCTGATCCATGCTTGTTTTACTGCTTTTTAAACTTTCTGCTAATAAGGTAATAGTTAGGCTGTTTATCGCTGTAAGTTTAGAATCTTTTACCGTTAAGTTGGCAATACCAGTTCCTTCTGTAGATCTCATGGTCCAATCGTGAACTGTAGAAGTTCCGGCAACTTCAAAAGTTGATTTAGCAGCTGCTACAGTATAAGTTCTTTGTGCGTTTAGCTGTATTGATATTGTTGTGAAAATTGCTGTTAATAGGATTGATTTAATTGTTTTCATCTTGATAGGTATTTGTTAATTTTAATCAGGAGAGTTCTGTAAGTGGTTGTGAACTGACCTTATTTCTTAGATCAAAATTATCAAGCAGACAGCCGAAATTAAATGATAAAAATCATAGCCAAACTTTAATTAAATTATTATAGTAAGGCTTTGACAGGTAAATAGGCTTATGATTTTGCATAAAATTCAAGAAAGTATAAACGAAGAATGCATCTAAAAATCGAAAAAAAGAACAAAAGTGATTAACTTTGCAGCATGCAAATCGAGAAAAAAGACATAAGAGCCTTATCAAAAGATCAGTTACGAGATTTTTTTGTCGCAAATAATGACAAAGCTTTTCGTGGAAATCAAGTGTATGAATGGCTTTGGAGCAAAGGAGCACACAGTTTTGAGGATATGACGAATGTTGCCAAAACAACACGTTCTATGCTTGAAGAAAATTTTGTTATCAATCATATTAAGGTTGATACCATGCAGAGAAGCAGCGACGGAACAGTAAAAAATGCCGTTCGCCTGCACGACGGATTAGTAGTAGAATCTGTTTTAATTCCAACAGAAACCAGAACAACAGCTTGTGTTTCAAGTCAGGTTGGGTGTAGTTTAGATTGTAATTTCTGCGCAACTGCACGTTTAAAAAGAATGCGAAATCTGGAACCGGGAGAAATCTACGATCAGATTTTAGCAATTGATAAAGAAAGCCGTTTGTATCACAATCATCCTCTTTCGAATATTGTTTTTATGGGAATGGGCGAACCTTTAATGAATTATAATAATGTCATTAAAGCAATTGATATGGTTACATCGCCAGAAGGATTAGGAATGTCGCCAAAGCGTATTATGCTTTCGACATCAGGAATTCCGAAGATGATCAAGAAAATGGCCGATGATGATGTGAAATTCAAACTGGCAGTTTCACTTCATTCGGCAATTGATGAAATTCGCGCGAAGATTATGCCTTTCAGTAAAAATTTTCCTTTGAAAGATTTACGAGAAGCATTAGAATATTGGTACAGAAAAACCAAAAGCAAAATTTCATACGAATATGTAGTTTGGAAAGGAATCAACGATGATAAAGCTTCGGTTGATGCATTAGTGAAATTCTGTAAATATGTGCCGTGTAAAGTCAATTTAATTGAATACAATCCAATTGATGACGGTGAATTTCAACAAGCTTCAGAAGAATCTATTTTAGCTTATATAAAAGCGTTAGAAAATATTGGAGTTGTGGTAAAAGTACGTCGCAGCCGCGGAAAAGATATTGACGCTGCCTGCGGGCAATTGGCCAATAAAGAAGCGGATGCAGTATAGTCCCTACGGGACAAAGGTGCGAATTATGCTATTTTTTGCTATCGATATTTAATCTCTCCGAGATATACTCCGTTAGGAGTTACAGATCGGTAGATGCGTCGCAGCCGCGGAAAAGATATTGATGCTGCCTGCGGGCAATTGGCCAATAAAGAAGCGGATGCAGTATAGTTCCTACGCGACAAAGGTGCGAATTATGCTATTTTTTGCTACCGATATTTAATCTCCCGAGATATACTCCGTTAGGAGTTACAGATCGGTAGATGCGTCGCAGCCGTGGAAAAGATATTGATGCTGCCTGCGGACAATTAGCCAATAAAGAAGCAGATGCGGTATAGTCCCTACGGGACAAAAGCGATATCGCGTAAATGATGCCTACCTATATATAATCTCTCCGAGATATTACAATAGAGCAGGTAAACATATACTCCGTTAGGAGTTACAGATCGGTAGCTGACGATATATCACTCCAAGATTAATATTCCGTTAGGAATATCTCATCGGTAGAAAAAAAATAATGACAATATAATGATGTTCCAGAGGAACATTTGATAGGTAATAAAAAAAGCATTAAAAACGAGGGTGAATCTTGTTTTTAATGCTTTTTTTGTGGGCAAAAAGGATCTTATTTTTTCAAATCAATTTCTTCTGTAACGCCGTCTTTGGTTACAGAAGCCAGAGTATCGCAATCTCCATTGCCATAATCAATAGTAGCCGAAGCTCCATTTTTAGTTATTTCAACAACTCCTTTTACTGCAAATGATTTTCTGCACGAAGCTTTAAATTCTAATGGAGTCGTAATTTCTGCAGTATAAGTATCTCCGTTTGGTAAAGTTGTGGTGCCGCTTCCGGTCACTACAAAAACATTGTCTTCCCAATTGAACCAAGTGTTATAACCGGCAGTCATTTCTTTTACTAACGAACCTTTTCTGACATAAACCTTTCCGTCATCAAAAGTAATAGTTAAATCAATTGCGGCTGTTAAAACCGGATGCGCTTCTGCCAGTAAATCAGTCGATTTTACGGTTCTAATAATGCTTTTACTTCCCTGAAGTAGTTTACCATTGTGATAAAATCCTTCAAACGTATAACTGATTGTTTGAGTAGAAGCCGAAAAATCATTAGAAAACGAAACCACCATTTTTCCTTTTACCGTATTTCCGTTATCAAGCGTACAGCCGTCAACGCCAAAATCTATTGTTTTTGTAAAAGTATTATTCGTTAAAACTGTTGTAATAACAGCGCATTCAGGTAAAAAATGTTTTATGTTTCCAGAAGGTTTGCTATTGATGTTTACCTGAGAAATAAACTGGTCTTCAGCAATATTCGTAACATCTTCAATAGAGGCATCTATTTTAGAATTTGCAATTATCTCGTCATTAGTAATAGCCTTGCTAGTTCCGTCATTTGTGTTTTCATCAGAATTACAACTTGTAAATAATGATAAAGCGATACAGGTTCCAATTAATAAAAATTTTGTTTTCATAATAAATAGTTTTTTTGGTTTTACTTTTCAATGAATTCAAATTAGTTATTAGATTGAGGTGTTTTTGGATTGTTTTTTTTAAATTAGTGCATATTTATAGATATACTAACATAAAATAGACAACGTTTTTTTATTTAAAATAGTATATTTGAAATCGAAATGAATATTACTTCACAAATAAAACAGCCTATTATTACCGAGATGGAACTTTTTGAAAAAAAGTTTCACGAATCGATGACTTCAAAGGTTGCGTTGCTAAACAGAATCACCTATTATATTGTAAACAGAAAAGGAAAACAAATGCGTCCGATGTTTGTTTTTCTGACTGCAAAAATGGTTTCCGGCGGCATTGTAAACGAAAGAACCTATCGAGGTGCTTCGGTTATTGAATTAATTCATACGGCAACTTTGGTTCATGATGATGTGGTGGACGACAGTAATCGCCGTCGCGGATTCTTTTCTATAAATGCACTTTGGAAAAATAAAATAGCCGTTTTAGTTGGAGATTATTTACTTTCAAAAGGCTTACTGCTTTCTATCGATAACGGCGATTTTGATTTACTCCGAATCATTTCTGTAGCCGTTCGCGAAATGAGCGAAGGTGAATTACTTCAAATAGAAAAAGCACGAAGACTCGATATTACCGAAGATGTTTATTACGAAATTATCCGAAAAAAGACTGCAACACTTATTGCAGCTTGTTGTGCACTTGGCGCAAAATCGGTAATTGAAGATGATATTCAGGTGGAGAATATGCGAAAGTTTGGCGAATTGATCGGAATGGCATTTCAAATTAAAGACGACTTATTCGATTACAGCGAAGAAGCCATCGGAAAACCAACCGGAATCGATATTAAAGAGCAAAAAATGACTTTGCCTTTAATTCACGTTTTAAATACTTGTACTCCGCAGGAAAAAAAGTGGTTGATAAACTCCATCAAAAACCACAACAAAGACAAAAAACGCGTAAAAGAAGTTATTGCCTTTGTAAAAGATAATAATGGTTTGGCTTACGCCGAAAACAAAATGGTGCAATTTCAGCAGGAAGCACTTTCCCTTTTAGATAATTACCCGGATTCTGAATTCAAAGCGGCACTTACCTTAATGGTAAACTACGTTATTGAGAGAAAGAAATAATTTTTAGATTGAATCTACGATTAAAATATTTGTATTAATTTCTTCGATTTCTTTTTTCATTCTAAGACAATTTTCAAAAAAGTTATCAGCACAAAAAACAGTATAATAATCACCATTTCTGGATCTGTAGTTTTCTTCCAGATTTTCTTTTTCTTTTTCAACGAAGAAGTTTTCTTTTAGTGAAATAGATTCGGATTCTATAACTTCAAATAATAATTTATTCTCCTGGTTTAGATTTTCAATTTTTGATGTTTCTTCAATTTCTTCCTTAGAAAAGTCATATTTGTACCAAGTTAAATCAGCTTCTAAAATCTTTTTCATTAAAAGAATCATGTAATCTAAAAAACGTATAAATTTTATGGTATCTATATTTCTACCTCCATCATATGGTTCATCTGTTTCGTCTGTTTCAAAATAATCAGTAAAATTTCCATATTGAAACATAAAGCCATATGCGTTTGTGCTTTGTACTTCATAAAGAGATTCTATGCCATTATTAATGTATAATTCGTTACGTACTTTCTCATAATTTTCTCCTTGTTGATATATTCTCTCATACTCAATTTCGCCAAGCCAGTAAGTTAGTTCCCATAATTCCTTTGGAAGAATAGTATTAATATTAGAACTAACTTTTTGAATTACATTATTAAATGTTACAACATAACGATCTCCAAATTCAGCTTTTCTTTCAATAATAAAATCTTCAAATGACTTTTTAAATTTAGTTTTAGAATGTAAATCTAAAATTAAATTGTTTTTTGCTTTTTCAGCATTCAATTTAAAAAACTCTGTTGTTCTTCCCATTTCTATAAAACTATTGATCAAATATAATTTATATATTTTTATTTTCAGTCAAGATGCTTCTTAAACCAAGAATCTGATATAGTTTTGGAATTTGGAATTTAAAAATTGATTTTTTTTTACCTCCCATGCAACCATTTTAAATCGACATGCGTCTATGCTAATAGAAGTCTGTTTCTAAAACCAAAAACCGAAAAGCTTATTAATGAAAATTATTCATTTACATCAAGAAGAAACTAAAATCATAAAGCTTGCTGTCGAAAATAATCGACAAGCACAGCAGCAGATTTACAGTAAGTTTTCTTCGAAAATGTTAAGCGTTTGCCGACAATATATAAAAGATATTCAGCTGGCAGAAGATGTAATGATTACGGCTTTCATGAAAGTATTTACGAATCTAAAAAACTTTGAACATAAAGGAAGTTTTGAAGGCTGGATTCGCCGAATTATGGTTAACGAATGTATTTCTTATTTAAGAGTTCAGAAAAAAGTAAAATTTGCCGAAGATGAATTTTTTGTCGAAGAAAGTTTCAACGAAATCGACAGTCAGTTTACAGTTGATCAAATTCAGTTTTTAATTGATGCACTACCGGATGGTTATAAAATGATTTTCAATTTATATGCCATCGAAGGATATAAACATAATGAGATTGCTAAGATGTTAGGAATTAATGAAGGAACATCAAAATCGCAATTATCGCACGCTAGAAAAATGCTGCAAACACAAATTACTATTCTAAAAAAACAAGATAATGGAACCGAATAATTTTGAAAAGGATTTCCGTGAAAAACTAAACCAACGCAAAATTGAGCCAAGCGAAAAAGCCTGGGATCGATTAGATGCCATGTTAAGTGTTGCCGAAGAAACTAAAAAACCAAGAAAAAATAGAAAATGGCTGTATATCGCCGCTAGTATTGTTGGGTTTTTATTAGTTGGAACTTTCTTTTTCAATCAAAAGAAAGATGTGATCGAAACGCCTAAAAGTGTTGTAATCGAAGAAAATATTAAAAAAGATTCGATTGCTAAGCCAGTTTTGAATAAAGTTGAATCAGCTCAAACTGAAACTGTAATTGCTGAAAAAGCTTCAACAGAAACGAAAGCACAAAAATCAAATAAAAAAGAAAATAACTTTAATCAAACACCAAATAAAACCATTAAAAATGAATCAAATCAAATAGCGGAGTCTTCAGTCATCATCAAAAACAATCAAGAAAAACAATCGAATACAAACTCGGTCGTAGTTACCGAAAATCCTAAAAAAGAGAATACAGATCAATTACTAGAAACGGCCGAAAAAACCGTTTTGGCTCAAAGTTCAGTAAAAAAATCAAAAGTAAAAATCAATGCTTCTGATTTACTAAACCAAGTCGATGGCGAATTAGAGCTTTCGTTTAGAGAAAAAGTAATTACCAAAGTCAATAAAAATTACCAAACGGTAAAAGTGGCTTTAGCAAATAGAAACCAGCAGGAGAAAGAATAAAGAGCATAGAATAAAGAAGCAAGAAATAAGAATATAGATTTTCAGTTCCGAAGGAACGATTCATATTGTAGCGTCGGGTTTCAACCCGATGGAGATGCAATAAGAAGCAAGAGTACAGATTTTCAGTTCCGAAGGAACGATCCATATTGTAGCGTCGGGTTTTAACCCGATGGAGAATAAAAATCAAATCATTAATCATTAACAATCAACAATTAATAATCATCATCAATCAATCATGAAAAATTTTACCATTTACCTCGTAATCCTGGTTTTCTTATTCGTAAGCAAAGTACTGGGACAGGAAACCTTTGAATCAAGAGCAAAGCAAATTGCTAATAAAATCGAAAAGATTACCAAAGAAGAAAAAGAAACCCTAAAACAAGAAATTGAAGCAGTAAATGTGCAATTATCTGAAGGGAAAATTACACAGGAACAAGCTGATAAACGCAAAAAAGAATTAGCAGAAGCCCGTGCTGTAATTATCGAAGAAAAAGTGACTTTGGCACAAAATGAACTAAACGATTTGGTTCAGCAAAAAGTCGACGGAAAAATCAAAGAAGATTCTTCTAAAGTCTACATGATTCGATGGAAATCTAACAGACATGACAAAGATTCAATTCATGGCGAAAAAAGAACAACATCACAGTTTGTATTTGCAATGGGATTAAACAACACCATGATCGACGGAAAACTTCAGGATTCTAATTACCGTTTTATGGGTTCGCATTTTTACGAATGGGGTTTTACGTATAACTCAAGATTAATGAAAAATGATAATCTGCTTCATGCAAAATACGGGCTTTCCTTAATGTATAATAATATTCGCCCAACAGATAACAGAAGTTTTGTGGTAAACGGCGATCAAACCAATTTGGTGGAAAACCCGGTTCATTTGACAGAATCTCGTTTTAGAAATGTGTATTTAGTAGCGCCGGTTCACTTAGAATTTGATTTTACAAAAGCAGGAGAAAACAACGGAAAAAAATATTTTAAAACCCACAAAAGTTTCCGTTTTGGAGTGGGAGGTTACGCTGGAATCAATGTAAAATCAAAACAAATTTTAAAATTTGAAGAAGACGATTTAAAATATAAAACCACAATTAAAGGCGATTATAATGTAAACAACTTTATTTACGGTTTGAGTTCTTACATTGGTTACAGAGAATTGAGCTTATATTTTAAATACGATTTAAATCCCATATTTCAGGATAATTTAACCAAAGAAAATAATGTTTCTTTAGGATTACGTCTTGATTTAAATTGAGAATAAAGTTTGAGTTTAGTTAGTAGAAAAAGTGCTTCGAAAGAGGCACTTTTTTTATTTTAAATTCTAAAAATTCAAGATTGATTTATGTACTTTTACAAGCTATAATTTTTAAAAAATAAATTACGTTTTGATTTCACAAAGTACAATAGATTCTGTTTTTGAAACTGCTCGCGTTGAGGAGGTTATTGGTGATTTTGTCAATTTAAAGCGCGCAGGAAGTAACTACAAAGGTTTGAGTCCGTTCTCTGATGAGCGTTCGCCTTCGTTTATGGTTTCGCCTGCAAAAGGAATCTGGAAAGATTTTAGTTCCGGAAAAGGCGGAAATTCAGTTGCTTTTTTGATGGAACACTCGCATTTTACCTATCCCGAAGCCATTCGGTATTTAGCCAAAAAATACAATATTGAAATCGAAGAAACCCAACAGACAGATGCTGAAAAGGCAATGACGGATGTTCGTGAAAGTATGTATCTGGTTTCAGAATTTGCTGCAAAGTATTTTGAGGATGTTATGGTTAATACCGAAGAAGGAAAAGCCATTGGTTTATCTTATTTTAAAGAAAGAGGATTTACTGCCGAAACGATCAAAAAATTTAATTTAGGATATTCTCCCGAAACCTGGAATGCATTGACTAAAGAAGCACTAGGAAAAGGCTATAAATTAGAATTTCTTGAAAGTACAGGTTTAACAATTGCCAGAGAAGATCGTCCTTTTGACCGTTTTAAAGGTCGTGTAATGTTCCCAATTCACAGTATGTCGGGGCGTGTTTTAGGTTTTGGAGGACGTATTTTAACCAACGATAAAAAAGCAGCAAAATACCTGAATTCGCCCGAAAGTGATATTTACCATAAAAGTAAAGTCCTGTACGGAATTTATCAGGCAAAGCAGTCAATTGCAAAACTAAATAATTGTTATTTGGTAGAAGGTTATACGGATGTTATTCAGTTTAATCAAGCCGGAATTGAAAATGTTGTAGCTTCTTCAGGAACAGCTTTAACGCCGGATCAAATCCGATTAGTGAATCGTTTGACCAGAAATATTACGGTACTTTTTGACGGCGATGCTGCTGGATTACGAGCTTCTATTCGAGGAATCGATTTGATTCTGGAAGAAGGTATGAATGTCAGGGTTTGTACTTTTCCTGATGGAGATGATCCTGATAGTTTTGCCCGCAAAAACTCGCACGACGCTTTAGTTGCTTATTTAGAAGAAAACAGTAAAGATTTTATACAGTTTAAAGCTTCCATCCTGATGAATGAAGCTAAAAACGACCCAATCAAAAAAGCAGACTTGATTCGTGATATGGTAACGAGTATTTCTAAAATACCAGACCGTATTCAGCGTGAAGTATACATTCAGGAATGTGCCCGAATCATGGATATCTCGGAGCAGGTTTTAGTAAGTACGCTGGCGCAGTTAATTCAAAAAGATCTTGCAGACGCTAATAAAAAACAAAAGCAGGAACAAAAACCTTTTGATGTTGTTAGAAATCAGCCTTCAAAAAATGCCAATTATTCCGGAGGAGATCCAGAAGATCCAAGAAATGGACCGCCGGATAATTATCCGGGTGATTTTGGGTATCCTGCTGAACAGGAGAAAGTAGACATTTTATACGGTTTTGAAAGAAAAATTATTGAAATATTATTGCTTTACGGAAGTGTAGAAGAAGATTTTGAAGATGTTTTTCTGAAAGCAGATGAAGAAGGAAATATTAAAGAAATTACTGAAAAACGAAGATACAGAGTTTACGAAAAAGTTTATTTGAGTCTTCAGGAAGATGAGGTAGAGCTTTCAAACACATTGTTTCAAAATATTTACACTAATATTATTGAATTCTATAATCAAAACGAGGCTTTTAGTCTTGATAAATATTTGATGCACTTACAGCCTGATTTTGCACAGGAAGTGACCAATATTTTAATGGAAGATGAAAAAGTAAACATTCATAACTGGGAAGGACAGAATATTTTTCCGAAGCATAAAAATGAAACCATCGAACAAAACGTTTCAGAGACTATATTTTCTATGAGATGGTTTTTGGTTTCAAAACTTATTCATGAATTAAAAAATTCACTTATTTCTGATCCGCAAGAAGATAATTCAGAATTATTGATGATGGTAGTAGATTATTCTAAATTATTGAATAATTTTTCTAAAAAGCTGGGAAGGGTAGTAGTTCCTTACCATGGTGGATAAAAATCAAAAAGCTCTATAGTGATAAACAATATAGAGCTTTTTTTATGGTCGATGATTCTGGCCTAAGCGAATCAGGATACCATCAAATTAAATAATTTCTAAAGTCTTAGCCTTGTTTACTAAGTCTACTAAATTAGTAACGTTTAATTTAGTTAATAATCTTAGTTTGTAAGTACTGATCGTTTTCTCGTTCAGATTTAAGATTTTAGAAATCTCATTGTTTTTCTTACCATCACTTAAATAACGTAAAACCTCGATTTCACGGTTAGAAAGTTTTCTGTACAAACGTTCGCTCTTGCTTTGTTTAGCAATAAGGGCCATGTTTTTGCGAACTGTTTCGTTGATGATAATTTTTCCTTCATGTACTTTAATAATAGAAAGACCTAAAGTTTCAAGTTTTTCTGTTTTGTGTACATACCCGGATACTCCTGCTTTAATAGCATTTGGAGCATACATTTGCTCAGCTAGGTCACTGAAAATTACAATTTTTGTCTTCGGGAAATTTTTCAAGATTGATTTAACTTCGAAGATACTTGAAAGTCCTTCTAATTCTAGATCTAAGATTAGGATGTCGATTTCCTTCGTTTGAAGAATATCTCTAACCATTGAAAAATTGCCTACGTTGGCAACAATTGAAATTTGATCGTGGTCTTTGAAATAAGACTTAACGCCAAAGTGAGTCACAGGATGATTGTCTGCAAGACATACTTTAATCATAATTTTACCTTTTTAGAATTGTTATCATGTTTTTGGAATTGTAAAATTAATAAATAAATTCTGTAATTAATTGTTGACAAATGTTAAAAATTTTATTTTAACGTTTTTGGGATCAAACAAACTGGTATTGCATCCATTTTATGCTTGTTGCTGGTGTTTAATCTTTTATAAATTTCAAAGACAGATTTTTCTCTCCCATTGAAGTCATCTGCCGATTTTCCTGACTCCGCGGCGATCATCGCCCATTCCAGTTCATCATAACTTGCGCCTAATTGATCTTCATCTGTTCTGTTATCTCCAAAAAGTCCATCAGTTGGAGCAGCTGTTAAAATTGAATTTGGAATAGTTAAAAATTCACCTAAAGCATAAACATCCGACTTCATTAAGTCAGCAATTGGGCTTAGGTCAACACCGCCATCACCATACTTTGTGTAGAATCCTACACCAAAATCTTCTACCTTATTCCCTGTTCCGGCCACTAAAAGCCCGTGAATACCAGCTAGATAGTATAAAGAAGTCATTCTTAAACGTGCTCTTGTGTTGGCTAATGATAAATTAACTTTTGTTGAATCTTTTGAAGTTGGCACAGATGACTTAAACGCCTCAAAAGTGTCAGTTAAATCTGTTTTTACACTCGAAACGTTTGGAAAACGTTTTTTTAACTGATCAATATGTTCTCTTCCTCTTGATACCTGACTTTCAGCCTGATGAATCGGCATTTCTACGCATAAAACTTGCAAACCGGTCTGTGCACATAGCGTAGAGGTCACTGCAGAGTCAACTCCGCCTGAGATTCCGATTACAAATCCGTTGACTTTTGCATTAGCAGCATAATTTTTTAACCATTCAACAATATGTGTATTTACTTTTTCTGTTTGAATTGTGCTTTTTTTAGCCATAATAGTTCAAGTTTTAAGATGGAGGGATGTATATTTGCAGAATTATTTTTTAAACTACATATACTGCATATATATGTAATATGTATTTAAAAATCCAGCAACACAAATCTAAATAAAATAAAATGAAAATTTATCGCTTTGTAGTGGTTCTGTGCTTGTTTTTTTTGTCTTGTGACCAAAAAACAAAGGTTGAAAAAGAGGTCGAAGAAATTCCGGTAGATATAAAAGTAGAACGTTTTGATAAAGCGTTTTTTGAAACTAAACCAGAGGATCTTGCCAAACTAAAAAAACAATATCCATACTTTTTTCCCGGGAACGATGATAACGTCTGGCTTCAAAAAATGAAAGAGCCAATTTGGAGAGAAGTTTACGAAGAGGTACAAAAAAAATACAGCAATTTTGAACCTGTCCGCGAAGAATTCAATGAGCTTTTTAAACATGTAAAATATTATTTTCCTAAAACCAAAACGCCAAAAGTTGTTACTGTAATAGGTGAAATGGATTATAATGCAAAAGCAATTTATGCAGACAGCTTAGTTGTGGTTGCTTTAGAACTGTATTTAGGAAAAGATCATAAATTTTATGAGTTTCCGGCCTATTTAAAATACAATTTTGAAGAAAAGCAAATTATGCCCGATGTAGTTTCGAGTTTTACTTACCGAAACATTCCGGCTTATCCGGATAAAAATTTAGTTTCTCAAATGATTTTTGAAGGGAAACAGTTGTACGCAAAAGATTTGCTTCTGCCTAATTATACAGATGCAGAAAAAATGGGTTACACAGCCGAACAAATAAAATGGTGTGAAGAAAATGAAAGCTATATGTGGCGTTATTTTCTTGAAAGCGAAATGTTGTACAGTTTAGATCCTAAATTAACAACACGATTTATAGCACCGGCTCCATTTTCTAAATTCTATTTAGAAATTGACAATGATTCTCCGGGAAGAGTCGGAGCGTGGATAGGCTGGCAGATTGTTCGTTCCTATATGAAAAACAACAATGTGTCGCTATCAGAATTATTAAAAGTGAATGCAAAAGAAATTTTCGAAAAGTCAAAATATAAACCTAAGAAATAATGTCAAATACAATACAATCAGAAATTAAATTCAACGTCGAGTTAGACGAAAACCGTGTTCCGGAAAAATTAACCTGGAGCGCACAAGACGGCGGTGTTCAAGCGGAAGAAGCAAAAGCAATAATGTTGTCAATTTGGGACAGTAAAGCAAAAGAAACAATGCGTATTGACCTATGGACAAAAGATATGCCGGTAGACGAAATGAAAATTTTCTTTCACCAGACTTTAGTAGCAATGGCTGATACTTTTAAACGTGCCACAGACGACGAAAAAATGTCAGATACAATGAAAGATTTCTGCGATTACTTTGCAGAGAAACTGGAACTAACAAAGTAGTTTTAAATTCCAATAAAAAAATCCCAAATTCCAATTTTAAGGCTGGAGTTTGGGATTTTTTATATTTTAAAATTGAATCTTAGTATTGGAATTTGGGATTTAAAAAATTGGAATTTATAACTTTAAATCGAATCTAAAAATCCACTATTGCTTTTAAAAACTTCCTGATTTACTTCATCTATATAAGTCAAAAGCTCTTCTTTTCCAATAGATTCTGTAGATGAGGTAACGAAATAATGCGGCATTTCGGCCCAATTGTTAGCATACATTTGTTTTTTGTAAGCCGCAATGTGTGAATCAATTTTTACTTTACTGATTTTATCGGCTTTGGTGAAAATAATGCAAAACGGAATTTCGCTTTCTCCCATATAAGACATAAATTCAATGTCAATTTTTTGAGCTTCATGACGAATATCAATCAAAACAAAAGCGCATACTAACTGCTCTCTGTTTTCAAAATAATCCGTAATAAACTGCTGGAAAATTGATTTTGTTTTTTTTGAAACTTTAGCATAACCATAACCCGGTAAATCGACTAAAAACCAATTGTTATTGATTTTAAAGTGATTTATCAGCTGTGTTTTTCCTGGTCGTCCAGATGTCTTTGCTAAATTTTTATGATTGGTAATCATGTTAATCAAAGATGATTTACCAACGTTTGATCTGCCTATAAATGCATATTCCGGCAGAAAATCTTTCGGGCATTTTGATGCATCAGAATTACTGATGATAAATTCGGCGGTATTAATTTTCATATTCTTGTTTTTTAAAACCTCCTTAAAATCGAAAGTTAGAGGCTATAATTTCTGCTCAGTAAGCCATTTTTCAAGAATTTCATTAAATTCCTGAGGATGTTCCATCATAGCTGCGTGTCCACATTTGTCAATCCAATACAAAGTTGAATTTGGCAATAATTTATCAAATTCTTCAGCAACATTTGGCGGCGTTACAGAGTCATTTTTACCCCAAATAATACAGGTTTCAACTGTCATTTTTGGTAAATCTTTAGCCATATTATGACGAATAGCGCTCTTTGCAATCGTTAAAGTTTTAATCAGTTTGATGCGGTCGTTAGCCGTCGCATATACTTCATCGATAAGTTCAGGAGTAGCAATTTTTGGATCATAAAACACATCTTCAGCTTTCTTCTTGATGTATTCATAATCACCTCTTCTAGGATAACTGTCTCCCATTGCACTTTCGTAAAGTCCAGAACTTCCGGTAATTACAAGTCCGGCTACTTTTTCAGGATATAATTTTGTATGGTAGAGTGCAATATGTCCTCCCAATGAATTTCCTAATAAAATAACCTTGTCAAAACCTTTAAAAGTGATGAAATCCTTAACGTATTTAGCAAAGCTTTTTACATTCGTTTTTAAAATGCTTTGTGTGTATATTGGCAAATCAGGGATAACAACTTTGTATCCTTTTGTTGGGAAATATTCTGCTACACCATCAAAGTTACTAAGGCCTCCCATTAACCCGTGTAAAATTACAATAGGGGTTCCTTCGCCAGCTTCAAAATAGCTGTATTTGCCTTCTTTTTTGTAGTTTTTGTCCATCTAGTTTAATGCCAATTTCAATTTCGACAAATATAGGGTTTAATAAATAAAAATGAATTTTTGCTGCCATTTTTTAACTACATAATTTTAGTCGAATATATAAGTGTTTAAAAATCAGCTTTTAGAGTGTGTTTTGTGATATTACGGAATTGTTAAAATCATTGCATTATAATTACTTTTTTAAGAGAAAGACTATTTATTTTTTTTAATTGTTAAAAGATTCAATTCTTAAACTGATTAATATCTAAAGTGTTGATTTGATAATAATTAAGTGAAGTGGTAGAAATATGGTTAAACTTATTAACAAAGTGGTATTTAGTGGTAATATGTGGTAATTTTTTTTATATTTTTGCTGTATAACATGTTAAGTGGATTTTCTTGAACACAATTGTAGGAACATATGAGTGTAAAGTCGATGCTAAAGGGAGGTTAATGATACCTGCGCCTTTAAAAAAGCAATTGGCTTCTTCTCTTCAGGACGGGTTTGTCTTGAAGCGCTCTGTTTTTCAGCAATGTTTGGAGTTGTATCCAATGGATGAGTGGAATTTGATGATGGCGAAAATTAACAAGTTGAATCGTTTTGTAAAAAAGAACAATGATTTCATTCGCAGATTTACTGCCGGTGTAAAAGTGGTAGAGATTGATGCATTAGGAAGATTGTTAGTCCCAAAAGATTTGGTGACTTTTTCAGGTATTGCTAAAGATGTTGTTTTTTCATCTGCGGTTAATATTGTGGAGATTTGGGATAAAGATTTATACGAAAAATCAATAAGCGGCGAAGATATGGATTTTGCAGATTTAGCCGAAGAAGTAATGGGAAATATTAATGACGACGACAATGGAATATCATAATCCGGTTTTACTTCATCCAACAGTTGATGGTTTAAATATTAAGCCAGACGGCATTTACGTAGATGTAACGTTTGGCGGCGGCGGTCACTCAAAAGAAATTTTGAGACGTTTAGGGCCAAACGGAAAGTTATTCGCTTTTGATCAGGATGAAGATGCTCTAGCAAATGCCCTGCCGGACGAAAGGTTTACTTTAATTAATGAGAATTTCAGATTTATAAAAAGATTTCTTCGTTTTCATGGTGTTAAATCCGTTGACGGGATTTTGGCAGATTTAGGAGTTTCATCACATCAGTTTGATGTTCCGGAAAGAGGTTTTTCAACCCGATTTGATGCCGAGCTGGATATGCGGATGAGTCAGAAAAATGATTTAAATGCTTATCGTGTGGTTAACGAATATGAAGAACAGGATTTACGTCGTGTTTTTTTTGATTATGGGGAGTTGAAAAACGCGCCGGTTTTAGCAAGAACAATAGTAGAAGCGAGAAGAGATTACCCAATCAAAACGACAGACGAATTAAAAGACGTTTTGAAGAAATTTTTACCTGAAAAAGTTCGAAACAAAATATTGGCCCAGATTTATCAAGCCATTCGAATTGAAGTAAATCAGGAAATGGACGTTCTAAAAGAATTTATTGAGCAATCGTTAGAAATTCTTAATCCGGGTGGGAGACTTTCAGTAATCTCATACCATTCTTTAGAAGACAGACTGGTAAAAAGATTTATTAAAAACGGAATGTTTGAAGGGGAGCCTGAGAGAGATTTTTTCGGAAATTTTTCAGTACCGTTTAAAACAATAGGAAAACTGATTGTTCCGGATGATGAAGAAATCAAAATCAACAACAGAGCAAGAAGTGCAAAATTGAGAATTGCCGAAAAGATATAATATATATAGGTAGAAAAAATGAAAGGTGGAGTATTCAGCATATTAAAAGCAAGGTTTCTGATAAACGATGACGCAGTAAAAAACTGGAGGTTCATAGTTTTTATAATTCTGCTGGCCATTTTGATGATTGCAAATACACAGCGATACGAACAAAAGGTTTTTGAAATCGCAAAACTAAATAATGAAGTAAAAGAATTGAGATCTGAATTTGTAGATCGACGTTCAGAACTGATGAAGTTAAAAATGGAATCGACGATATCAGATAAAATGCTTGAAAAGCAAATTTATCCATCAACTGTTCCTCCAACAAAAATAGAAGTTAAAAAAGAAGAAGAAAAAAGTTTCTTTAAAAGAATATGGCAGTAGACGATAAACATATATCCTACAGAATTTACCTCGTAGCAGTTTTCATCTTTTTGATGGCAATTGCTATTGTTGTTAAATTAACCAATATTCAATGGGTTGAAGGAGATTATTACAGAAAACTGGCAAAACAGCGTACCGTTAGAAATTTTGTAATTCCGGCAAACAAAGGAAATATTTATTCTGCAGATGGAAGTTTACTGGCAACATCAATTCCGAATTATGAAATTCGTTTTGATGCAAAAGCGCCAAAAAAAGAAACTTTTGAAAAGTATGTAAAACCATTATCTGATTCTTTAGAAACGATTTTAGACAGACCATCAGGTTATTATGAAAAAGAATTAAGAAAAGCGCGAGAAAACAAAAATCGTTATTATTTGATTGCGCGCAATTTAAGTTATACCGAATATGTGAAAATTAAAGGTTTTCCATTATTCAATTTAGGCGCTTTTAAAGGCGGAATTATTGTAGAGCAGGAAACGGTTAGAAAACATCCGATTGGAAAAATTGCCGAAAGAACAATTGGTTACGACCGTATTGATCCTGCAACCGGAGTTGAAGTTGGAAAAGGAATCGAATGGGCTTTTAAAAGTTATTTGAACGGAAAAGACGGGAAAATCCTAAAACAAAAAATTGCAAAAGGCCAATGGAAACCAATTCGTGATTTAAACGAAGTAGACCCAATTGATGGTTACGATGTGATTTCGACAATAGATGTTTTTATTCAGGATATTGCGCATCACGCATTACTAAAACAACTGGAAGATTATGAAGCAGATCATGGTTGTGTGGTAGTGATGGAAACAGAAACCGGACACGTAAAAGCAATTTCAAATTTAGGAAGAGCAGAAGACGGATCGTATTACGAAACAACAAATTACGCAATTGCAGAATCTCATGAACCGGGATCGACTTTTAAACTAGTTGATTTAATGGCGATTTTAGAAGACAAAGTAGCTGATACAAGTACAGTTTTCGATAGTCACGGAGGTCAGGTTAAATATTACGGGCGAGCTGTTAATGATTCGCACAAAGGTGGTTATGGAAAAGTTTCATTAGCACGCGGATTTGAACTTTCGTCAAACACAGTTATGGTTCAGGCGGTTTATGAAAATTATAAAAGTAATCCGTCTAAGTTTGTGAATCATATTAATAGTTACGGATTAAATAAGACATTAGGATTACATTTTAAAGGAGAAGGAAGACCGTATATTCCGCAACCTGGAGACAAACATTGGTCAGGAACTACGCTTCCGTGGATGGCTTTTGGATATAATGTTTCGGTTACGCCAATGCAGACTTTGGCATATTATAATTCAGTTGCCAATAATGGTGTAATGGTAAAACCGCAATTTGTTTCTGAAATTAAAGAATGGAACAAAACCATCAAAAAGTTTGATGTTGAAGTAATAAACCCAAGAGTTTGTTCGCCGGAGACTATTAAAAAACTGAAAGCAGTATTGCTGAATGTCGTTAAAAAAGGAACAGGTTCTAAGTTGTATTCTAAAGATTTTTCGATGGCAGGAAAAACAGGAACGGCTCAGATGAATTATGGAGGAAAAGAAGGAAAATCAGCATTGTATTATGCATCTTCTTTCGTTGGATATTTTCCGGCAGATCATCCTAAATATTCTTGTATTGTAGTGGTTCACAAACCAAATACATCAAAAAATAATTATTACGGAGCAGACGTTGCAGGGCCGGTTTTTAAAAGAATTGCCCAAAAAATATTTACAGACGCACCATCAACAAATAAAATTAAACAACTTGATTCTAAAATTGCAAAACAAGAAAGCAGTTACGAGAAGTACGATGTAGAATCAAGAAAAAAATCAAATGCAATTCCTAATTTAAAAGGAATGCCGGGAATGGATGCCGTTGCTTTGCTTGAAAATCTTAATGTGAAAATTAAGGTAAAAGTAATAGGAGTAGGAAAGGTGAAAAAGCAGTCTATTCAGGCAGGGGAAACTATAAATAAAAACACAACTATAGTATTAGAATTATCGTGAAAATACTAAAAGACATATTATACAAAGTAGCTATCGAATCTGTTGCAGGTTCGACAGAAGTCGGCATCCAGAAAATTGAATTTGATTCCCGAAAAGTAGAGTCAAATGATATTTTTGTGGCCATTCGCGGTTCCTTATCTGACGGACACGATTATATCGAAAAAGCGGTTCAGTTAGGTGCAAAAGCTATTATTTGTGATACACTTCCTCAAAATATTGAGAAAGAAGTAACCTATATTCAGGTAAAAGATACCAATACAGCATTGGCTTTTATTGCGGCTAATTATTTTGAAGATCCATCTTCAAAACTAAAATTAGTTGGCGTAACCGGGACAAACGGAAAAACAACAATTGCATCGTTATTATTTCAATTGTTTCAAAAAGCAGGATTTAAAGTTGGTTTATTATCAACCGTAAAAATCATGGTTGACGATACGGAATATCCGGCAACGCATACAACACCAGATTCAATTACAATCAATAATTATTTAAATGAAATGATCGAAGCTGGAGTTACGCATTGTTTTATGGAAGTAAGTTCACACGGAATCCATCAAAAACGTACAGAGGCTTTGCATTTTGTAGGCGGAATTTTCACGAATCTTTCGCACGATCATTTAGATTATCACGTAACATTTGCTGAATACAGAGATGTAAAAAAATCATTTTTTGATTCACTGCCAAAAACAGCTTTCGCATTATCAAACATCGATGATAAAAACGGAACTGTAATGCTGCAAAATACGGTTGCAAGAAAATTTACATATGCCTTAAAATCGTATGCTGATTTTAAAGCAACAATTTTAGAAAGCCAGTTATCTGGTTTATTGTTAAAAGTAAACGACAATGAAGTTTGGGTAAAACTAATTGGAACTTTTAATGCATACAATGTTTTGGCTATTTACGGAACTGCAGTTGAATTAGGAATGGATAGTTTGGAAGCATTGCGCTTACTGTCTGATTTAGAAAGTGTTTCAGGTCGTTTTCAATACATTGTTACCGATTCAAAAATAACAGCAATTGTAGATTACGCACACACGCCGGATGCTTTAGAAAATGTGCTGAAAACGGTTGATGATATCCGTACAAAAAACGAACAATTGATTACAGTTGTAGGCTGCGGCGGAAACAGAGATAAAACAAAAAGACCAATTATGGCAAAAATTGCGACAGATCTTAGTGATAAAGCAATTTTAACATCAGACAATCCAAGAAACGAAGATCCTGAAGTGATTCTCGATGAAATGGAACAAGGTGTAGAAGCTCATAATTATAAAAAGATATTGAGAATTACGGATAGAAAACAAGCTATTAAAACCGCTTGTCAATTGGCACAGCCAAATGATATTATTCTGATTGCCGGAAAAGGGCATGAAACCTATCAGGAAATAAATGGTGTTCGCCATCATTTTGACGATATGGAAACTGTAAAAGAAATTTTAGACCAACTAGGAAAATAACAAAATGAAAATTCCAAATTCCAAAATCCAATATAACGTTGGAATTTGGGATTTAAAAATTGGAATTTCATTCAAAATTGGAATTTAAAAAATAGAAAATATGCTGTACTATTTATTTGAATATTTTGACAAAACATTAGATTTACCAGGAACAGGAGTATTCCAGTATATCACTTTTAGATCGGCTTTAGCATTTATGCTTTCATTGCTTTTGTCAACTATTTATGGTAAAAGGGTGATTAACTTTTTGCGCCGCCAGCAAGTTGGGGAAACAGTTCGTGAACTTGGTTTAGCAGGTCAAAACGAGAAAGCTGGTACACCAACAATGGGAGGATTAATCATCATTTTTGCCACATTAATTCCGGTTTTTCTATTTGCAAGACTTCATAATATCTATATCGTATTGCTAATTGTAACTACGTTATGGATGGGAACTATTGGTTTTGTTGACGATTATATCAAAATATTCAAGAAAGACAAACAAGGACTAAAAGGAATTTTTAAAGTAATTGGTCAGGTTGGTCTTGGGATAATAGTTGGAGCAGTTCTATATTTTAATCCAGCCGTGACAGTAAGAACAGATACAGGTCGTACAGATGTTTTTAAATCAAATGTTAGCACAACAGTAGTTTTGCCGGCGCCAGTTGAAGAAAAATCGACAGCAACCACAATTCCTTTCGTAAAAAATAATGAATTTGATTATGCCGAAGTCCTGTCATTTATGGGAGACGGATATGAAAAATGGGCTTGGCTGGTATTTATTCCGGTTGTAATTTTTATCATCACAGCAGTTTCAAACGGAGCAAATTTAACAGATGGAATCGATGGTCTAGCGGCCGGAACCTCCGCAGTCTCGGTACTCGCACTCGGAATATTTACATTCGTTTCAGGAAATATAATTTTCTCAAACTATCTAAATATAATGTACATACCCAATTCGGGAGAAATGACCGTCTTTATATCTGCCTTTGTTGGAGCTTTAATTGGATTTCTTTGGTACAATTCATTTCCGGCATCCGTATTTATGGGGGATACAGGAAGTTTGACCATTGGAGGAATCATTGCCGTTTTAGCGATTGCAGTTCGTAAAGAAATATTGATTGTTTTATTCTGCGGAATTTTCCTTGCCGAAAGTGCTTCAGTAATTATTCAGGTAACTTATTTTAAATATACGAAGAAACGCTTTGGCGAAGGCCGAAGAATTTTCCTGATGTCGCCATTGCACCATCATTATCAGAAAAAAGGATATCACGAAAGTAAAATTGTGACCCGTTTCTGGATTGTTGCTGTAATGTTAGCCATATTATCAATCGTTACTTTAAAATTAAGATAAATGAGATTAGTGGTATTAGGAGGAGGAGAAAGTGGGGTTGGAACCGCCATTCTCGGAAAGAAACAAGGTTACGATGTTTTTGTATCGGATTTTGGAAAGATAAAAGAAAGCTATAAAGAAGTTCTTATCATTAATAAAATTGCCTGGGAAGAAGAACAGCATACAGAAGATTTGATTCTAAATGCTGATGTGGTGATGAAAAGCCCCGGAATTCCAGATAAATCTCCGATAGTTAAAAAGTTGATTGAAAAAGGAGTAAAAGTAATTTCGGAAATCGAATTTGCCGTCCCTTATACAGAAGCAATGACAATTGGAATTACCGGAAGTAATGGTAAAACAACAACAACAATGCTCACGTATCATTTGCTTAAATCGGCCGGACTAAATGTAGGTTTGGGAGGAAATATAGGAAAGAGTTTCGCCTGGCAGGTAGCCGAAAATAAATTCGACGCATACGTTCTTGAATTAAGCAGTTTTCAGTTAGACGGAATAATAGAATATAGGCCGGATATAGCGATAATAACAAACATCAGCCCGGACCATTTAGATCGATACGAATATAAATATCAAAATTATATCAATTCGAAGTTCCGAATAACAATGAACCAAACCGAAAGCGATTATCTCATTTACGATGCAGACGACGAGGCAAGCGCAGAATGGTTAAAAAATAACAAAACAAAAGCAAAATTAATTCCTTTTTCATTGACAAAAAGTTTTGACGAAGGAGCTTCTATAAATAACAACAAAATGGAAATAAAGATCAACCAAGAAGAGTTTACAATGGAAACAGAATACATTGCGTTAGAAGGAAAACATAATATGAAAAACGCAATGGCAGCAAGCTCTGTAGCAAAATTGATGCAAATTAGAAATGCAACAATTCGTGAAAGTTTATCTAATTTTCAAGGTGTTGAACACCGTTTAGAGAAAGTGTTAAAAATCCAGAATGTACAATACATCAACGATTCAAAAGCGACAAACGTAAACGCTACTTTCTTTGCTTTAGACAGCATGAATGTTCCAACCGTTTGGATTGTAGGAGGAGTTGATAAAGGAAACGATTACAACGAATTAATGCCATTGGTTCGTGAAAAAGTAAAAGCCATTATCTGTCTTGGAGTTGATAACCATAAAATTATTAGCGCTTTTGGCGATGTTGTTGATATTATGGTTGAAGTGAACAATATGAACGACGCTGTAAAAACAGCCCAAAAATTAACCGAAAAAGGTGATGCAGTTTTATTGTCTCCAGCCTGCGCAAGTTTTGATTTATTCGAAAACTACGAAGACAGAGGAAAACAATTCAAGCAAGCGGTACATAATTTATAATTTTAGATTTTAGAGTTTAGATTTTAGATTGTTTCTAAACTTTGAGATTTTAGATTAATAAATTTTTTAAGTTCTTTTTGATTATGACGACGGATGAAATGAAGTTGAGAACAAAAAAGTTCTCTTTGAGTGTAATTGGTTTAGCTGAAAAATTGCCTGGTACATACATTGTAAAAGTAATTGCAAATCAAATTGTGAGAAGCGGTACATCTGTTGGAGCTAATTACAGGGCAGTTTGCAGAGCGAGAAGCGATAAAGAATTTATTTCAAAAATGAATATAGTTTTAGAAGAATCTGATGAAACTCTATTTTGGCTAGAAATTATAAAAGAAAAAGATTGGAGCGATAAATCAGAATTAGAAATGATTTTGAAAGAAGGAAATGAACTAACAGCCATTTTTGTAAGCAGTTTAAAAACAGTAAACAGAAGAATAAATAAATAAAAACCGAAGGTTTTAGAAAATAATCTAAAATCTAAAATCAGAAATCTACAATGAAGCAATTGGTAAACAAACTAAAAGGAGATAGGGTAATATGGTCATTCGTGGCTTTATTGGCGTTGTTTTCGTTTATGCCTGTTTTTAGTGCGAGTAGCAATCTGGCGTATATCGGTCATGGAACCGGAAATACATTAGGTTATCTGGTAAAACATTTGGCACACGTTTGCATCGGTTTCCTAATTATTTACTGGGTTCACAAAGTACCGTATCATTATTTTAGAGCCATTTCAAAAATTGCACTTCCGGTAGTTTGGTTATTGTTATTATATACCTTATTAAAAGGAACTGTAATTGCAGGAGCAAATGCAAGTCGTTGGATTCAGGTACCGTTCATTGGAATTACGTTTCAAACATCAACATTAGCGGCAAGCGTATTGTTTATTTATGTAGCCCGTTATTTGTCAAAAACCAAAGAAGAAAACGAGCCGTTTCAAACCTCATTTGTTCAGCTTTGGGTTCCGGTATTTATCACTTTGGCATTGATATTACCAGCCAACTTTTCGACCACCGCGTTGATTTTTGCGATGGTAATGATGCTGACATTTATTGGTAAATATCCATTAAAATATATTGCTTTTATCATTGGATCAGGAATTGCAATGTTAGCCTTTTTCCTTTTGGTAGCAAAAGCATTTCCAGAATCAAGATTCTTCAGCAGGGTATCAACTTGGGAAAGTCGTATTATGAACTTTACCACAGATAAACCGGATGAAGATGATTATCAAATTGAAAAAGCAAAAATTGCAATTGCATCTGGAAGATTAGGCGGATTAGGACCGGGAAAAAGTGTTCAAAAGAACTTTTTACCACAATCATCTTCCGATTTTATTTATGCCATTGTAGTTGAAGAATATGGTTTAGTCGGCGGAGTTTCAATATTAGTTCTCTATTTATTGTTATTGTTCCGATTTGTAATCGCCTCACATAAAGCCAATACATTATTCGGAAAATTAGTCGTCGTCGGCCTCGGATTTCCAATGATATTTCAGGCCATGATTAATATGGCTGTTGCAGTAGAATTGCTGCCGGTAACAGGACAGACGCTTCCGTTGATAAGTTCAGGAGGAAGTTCCATCTGGATGACTTGTTTTTCACTTGGAATCATCATTAGTGTAACCAAGAAAGACGAAGAAATCGCCGAAGAACAAGAAGAAAAAGAAAGAAGAAAAGAAGCACTTCAAAGATTAATAGATAAAGAATTGGCAGAAGAAGATTTGCCGGTTGATGAAAGAGAAGAAATTTACGAAGAAGAAGCGATGTATTCAATTCAGGATAATTCAAGAAATCCGATGAATGCAGTTTTAAACAAATAATAAAGGATAAATAGTTTAACGATAACTATTACGAGATATGACAAAGTATAAATTCATACTAAGCGGAGGCGGAACAGGTGGACATATCTATCCTGCAATTGCTATTGCAAATGAATTAAAATTACAATTTCCTGATGCTGAATTTCTTTTTGTAGGTGCCAAAGATAAAATGGAAATGCAGAAAGTACCTCAGGCAGGTTACGAAATAAAAGGTCTTTGGATTGCTGGTTTACAAAGAAAATTAACCTTGCAGAATATGATGTTTCCTCTAAAATTAGCAACAAGTTTGTTAGAATCAAGAAGAATCATCAAACAGTTTAAACCAAATGTAGTAATAGGAACGGGAGGTTTTGCCAGCGGACCATTATTACAGGCAGCAGGAGGAGCAGGGATTCCAACGGTAATTCAGGAGCAGAACTCTTTTCCGGGAATTACAAACAAGCTGCTAAGCAAAAAAGCAAATGCAATTTGTGTGGCCTATGAAAATTTAGAGCGATTTTTCCCAAAAGATAAAGTCGTTTTGACAGGAAACCCGGTTCGTCAGGATTTAATTGATATTGATAATAAACGCGATGAAGCAATTGCTTTTTATGGTTTAGATCCAGATAAAAAAACATTGCTGGTGCTGGGCGGAAGTTTAGGCGCAAGAAGAATCAATCAGTTAATTGAAAAAGAATTGTCAAATTTTCTTTCGCAGGATGTTCAAATCATCTGGCAGTGCGGAAAATTATATTTTGAGGATTATAAAAAACACAATCAGCAAAACGTAAGAGTAGTTGATTTTATTGAAAGAATGGATTTTGTTTACGCTGCCGCAGATGTAATTATTTCAAGAGCAGGAGCATCATCAGTTTCAGAATTATGCATTGTAGGGAAACCGGTAATTTTTATTCCGTCACCAAATGTAGCTGAAGATCATCAAACAAAAAATGCACAGGCTATTGTAGAGGCTAAAGGTGCGATTTTGTTGAAAGAAACTGAATTAGACAGCGAGTTTAGCATTGTTTTTGAAGCGCTGCTGAAAGATGATGGAAAACAAAAACAATTGAGCGCAAATATTAAAAAACTGGCAAAACCAGATGCGACAAAAGTAATTGTTGAAGAAATTAAAAAGTTGTTATAATATAACTTTTTATAAAAATTATGAAACATCCAAGGAATTGCACAATGTTATTTTAGGCAATTTGGTCAAATAAGAACAAGAAAAACACAAAGGCTTAATTACTAGTTTTTTTATGGGATTAAAAACAGTAAACAAGTTTTAAAATAGAATTAAAGGAGAAAGTTTAAAGGCTTAAAGCCTAAAGCATAATGCTTAAAGCAAGAATCAAAATGAATTTAAATCAAATACAAAACGTTTATTTTATTGGCATCGGAGGAATCGGAATGAGTGCCTTGGCCCGTTATTTTAAATATATCGGGAAACAAGTTTCAGGTTACGATAAAACACCGTCAATGCTGACAAGTGAATTAATTGAAAGTGGTATTGATATTCATTTTGAAGACAATATTGGTTTAATTCCGTCTGATTATTATGTGGAGAATACGCTGGTGATTTTTACACCTGCAGTTCCAAAAACACATTCAGAATGGAATTATTTTATCGAAAGAAATTACGAAATTAAAAAGCGTGCCGAGGTTTTAGGGATTATCACTAAGGATACTTTTAGTTTCGCAGTTGCCGGAACACACGGTAAAACAACAACGTCAAGTATTTTAGGACATATTCTATACGAAAGCGGTGCAGATGTTACAGCATTTGTGGGCGGAATTGTAGAGAATTATAATTCTAATTTAATTGGAACCGGAAAAACGGTAACCGTTGTAGAAGCCGACGAATTTGACCGTTCGTTCCTGCATTTACACCCAAATATTGCCTGCGTAACCTCAATGGACGCTGACCATTTGGATATTTACGGAACAAGTGATGCTATTGAAGCTTCGTTTGTGGAGTTTGCTTCTAAAGTTGAAGATAAAAGCAAATTATTTATAACCAAAGAATTGCCTCTTGACGGAGTTCAATGTGCTATAAATGAAGATGCTGTATACAAAGCATATAATGTTCGAATTGAAGACGGAAGTTATGTTTTTGATGTGCAGACGCCATCAGAAATTATAAAAGACCTTCATTTTGGACTGCCAGGAAAACACAATCTTATGAATGGTTTAATGGCTATTGCGATGGCAAAAACTTATGGTACCCCAACCGATGCCATCGCAAAAGCTATTGCCTCGTTTAACGGAATCAGAAGACGTTTTTCATATCAGATTAAATCTGAAAAATTAGTTTATATAGATGATTATGCACATCATCCAACAGAAATAAATGCTGTTCATCAAGCAGTTAGGGAATTATATCCGGGACGTAAAGTTTTGGCGATTTTCCAGCCGCATTTGTTCAGCAGAACAAGGGATTTTGCCGACGGATTTGCCGAAAGCTTATCTCAGTTTGACGAAGTGTTTTTAATGGATATTTATCCGGCACGCGAATTACCGATGGAAGGGATTACATCGCAATGGCTGTTGGAAAAAATGACCAATTCGAACAAAAAAATTGTTGCAAAAGAAGATTTATTAGCGCAGATTAAAGCCAGTGATGCGCCAATAATTGTAACAATAGGAGCTGGTGATATTGGTGAAATGGTACCGTCAATTAAAAAAATGCTAAATGAAAATATTTAATTGGACAAATATTCGATTAGTACTCATTTTAGGGCTTGTTCTTTTTTTATATTCTTTCGCACAACATCGAAACGGAGATAGAAAATTGAAAAAATCTATGGTTGTTTTTGTAGGAGAAAATACGCTTTTTGTAAAACCGGAAATAGTTAATAAATTGTTGATAGAAAATAAAAGGGACGCTTCCAGTATTAGAAAAGATGAAGTAGATTTGAATAAGATAGAAAAAAACCTTGATACGCAAGACATGATTGAGAAGTCAGATGTTTTTGTAAGTATCGACGGTGTTCTAAAAGCGGTAGTAAAACAGAAGACACCAATAGCGCGAGTTTATGATGGTGATCGCTCTTTTTATATTGACTATGAGGGAAATAAAATGCCCTTGTCAGATAATTTTACGGCGCGAGTTCCTCTTGTTTCAGGGGCAATAAATGAAAAAAATAACGAAGATTTAGCTGCTTTATTTCGCACAATTTACGACGATGCGTTTTTGAAAAAAAACATCATTGCGATACAAATTATGCCTAATGGCAGCCTAAAAATGTTTAACCGAAACTATGATTACTTCATAGATTTTGGTCGTACAATGAATGTTGATAAAAAATTTAGAAACTATAAAGCGTTTTTTCAAAAAGCAGTTTTAGATAGTTCGTTATATAAATACAGCAAGATTGACCTTAGGTTTACGGAACAAGTAGTTTGCACAAAATAATAGAAAATGGAAAAAGATAACATTGCAGTAGGTCTAGATATTGGAACGACAAAAATAGTTGCCATGATAGGCAAGAAGAATGAATATGGCAAACTTGAAATTTTGGGTATTGGTAAATCCAAAAGTTTAGGTGTTGCGAGAGGTGTTGTAAACAACATCACACAGACTATTCAATCGATTCAGCAAGCAATACTTGAAGCAGAAAACAATTCAGGTTACAAAATAAAAGATGTTGTAGTGGGTATCGCCGGACAGCACATCAGAAGTATTCAGCATACAGATTACATCAGCCGTAACAATCCGGAAGAAGTAATTGGCGAAAAAGATATTCAGCTTTTAATCGATCAGGTAAATAAACTGGCGATGTTACCGGGAGAAGAAATTATTCACGTTCTGCCGCAGGAATTTAAAATCGACGGACAATCTGAAATAAAAGAACCAATCGGAATGTACGGCGGAAGATTAGAATCTAGTTTTCACGTTGTAGTTGGACAGGCTTCTTCAATCAGAAACGTTGGAAGATGTATTCAGAGTTCAGGAATCGAATTATCTGGATTGACATTAGAACCATTAGCTTCGGCAGATGCTGTTTTAAGTCAGGAAGAAAAAGAAGCTGGAGTTGCGCTTATCGATATTGGTGGTGGAACTACAGATTTAGCCATTTTTAAAGACGGAATTATTCGTCATACCGCTGTAATTCCTTTTGGAGGAAATGTAATTACAGATGATATTAAAGAAGGCTGTTCGATTATTGAAAAACAAGCAGAGCTTTTAAAAATAAAATTCGGATCAGCTTGGCCGGGAGAAAATAAAGACAACGAAATTGTTTCTATTCCTGGTTTAAGAGGAAGAGAACCAAAAGAGATTTCGCTTAAAAACTTATCTAAAATTATCCACGCCCGTGTAGTGGAAATTGTAGAGCAGGTTTTTGCAGAAATCAAAGCTTACGGACACGAAGATCCTCGCAAAAAATTAATTGCAGGAATTGTTCTTACAGGTGGTGGAGCTCAGCTAAAACATATTAAACAATTAGTGGAATATATTACTGGGATGGATACCAGAATAGGATATCCAAACGAGCATTTAGCAGGAAACTCAAGCGAAGAAATTTCAAGTCCGTTATTTGCGACAGCAGTTGGATTAGTAATGAACAGCATCGAGAACAGCACACAAAGCGCGATTAGAATGGAAGTAGTAAACGAACAGCCAAAAGTTGTTTATAGAAACGTTCCTCCGCCGGTGCAGCGATACGAAGTTGAAGAAAACTACGTTGAACAAGTAGAAACTTTTGAAGAGCCAAGAGAAGTGAAAACGACAAAGGTTGCAGCAGAATCTACAGAAACAAAAATAAGAAGATCATTTTTTGATAGATATGTCGACAAAATCAAAGATTTTTTAGACAACGCTGAGTAAATATAAGCCGAATAATAAGAGAAAAGGATTACTTTTTGCCCCAAGTCAAGAAGTAAAAAATGTACTAAATAAGAATTTCAAAAACCAAAAAGATGATGAGCAACTCAGAATTTGGAAGTATTTCATTTGATTTACCGAAAAATCAATCAAATGTAATCAAAGTAATAGGTGTAGGTGGAGGTGGTAGTAACGCGATTAACCACATGTTTAAGCAAGGCATTAAAGGTGTAGATTTTATCGTTTGTAATACCGATTCACAAGCATTGCAAAATAGTTCAGTACCTAACAAAATTCAGTTAGGTATGAATTTAACAGAAGGTTTAGGAGCAGGAGCAAATCCTGATGTAGGACAGCAGTCTGCTATTGAAAGTATCGCCGACATTGAAAAAATGTTAGACCGTGGTACTAAAATGGTATTTATTACTGCAGGTATGGGTGGAGGAACCGGTACTGGTGCCGCTCCCGTAATTGCACAATTAGCAAAAGAAAGAGAGATTCTTACAGTTGGTATCGTGACAATTCCGTTTCAGTTTGAAGGGAAAGTACGTCAGGAGCAAGCTTTATTGGGAATCGAAAAATTACGTAAACAAGTTGACTCTTTAATCGTAATTAATAATAATAAATTAAGAGAAGTTTACGGAAATCTTGGTTTCAAAGCAGGATTCTCAAAAGCGGATGAAGTTTTAGCAACAGCCTCTAGAGGTATTGCTGAAGTAATCACGCACCACTATACTCAAAATATCGATTTACGCGATGCTAAAACAGTTTTAGCAAACAGCGGAACGGCTATTATGGGATCTGCTGTAGCAGAAGGAGAAAACAGAGCAAAAGATGCTATCGTGTCGGCATTAGATTCTCCATTATTAAATGACAATAAAATTACAGGAGCCAAAAACGTATTGTTGCTTATCGTTTCTGGATCTAACGAAATAACGCTTGACGAAATCGGAGAAATCAATGATCACATTCAGGCAGAAGCAGGTTACAACGCAAATATTATCATGGGAGTTGGTGAAGACGAAACTCTTGGTGAAGCTATTGCTGTAACTATTATTGCGACTGGTTTTGACGTTGAACAACAAAACGAAATCGTTAATACGGAGCCTAAAAAAATCATTCACACGTTAGAAGATGAGCAAAGATCTGTTCATAATTTAACAAACAGACCACTTACTTCTTTTGATTTAAATGCAGAGACACCAATTGCAAAAACAGAAGATAAAGTAGTTTTTGATTTAATGGAAGATACGGTTGCTCCCGTAATTCAAACTCCAGTTGCGCCGGTAACAACACCAACAATTAATCAGGAAGAATTGGTAGTGATGTCTGAGTTTATTAAAAACCTTGACGTAACTTTTGAAATCGTTTCGCCAATTACAGATATTGATTTTAAAATTTCAACTCCGGCAGCAGTCGTTCAGGAAGTAAAACCTGTACAGCAGCAAAAAACTTTTGAAAGAGAAGAACAAACTACTTTTTCATTTGATTTACCGCTTTTCAAGTCTGAGCCAGAAGTGAGAAGAGAGCCAGCTGCAGAGCAGGAAAATAAAATCATGTTTGAGTTAACAAACGAAACTCGTAATATTAAAGTAAACGATCCAGTTTCATTTGTTCCGGTAACAGAACTTTCTGATAACGGAATTATCAAATATTCGTTAGAAGAATATATGGAAGTTGAAAACGAATTAACAGCTTCTAAGCCAGTTGAAAAAGTGATCGAAGATACAGTTCCTGAGGAATTGAATATTACTTTAAAACCAAGAGTTGATTTTGCAAGTCAGCCTGATTTTACAACAACTTCAGAAGTTTCTCCAATGGAATTAACAATTGAGGAAACACTTCGTTTAAGAGCGGAAGAAAGAAGAAAGAAACTAAAAGAATTTAATTATAAATTCCACAATAACGTTTCAAGAATCGATGAGTTGGAAAAAGAGCCGGCTTACAAAAGATTAGGAATCGATTTATCGAATTCTCAATCTAACAATACAAATTCAAGAATTTCGGTTGGAACAGATAGTAACAACGATTTGCAATTGCGTTCAAACAATTCATTTTTGCACGACAACGTAGATTAATTTTACAATCATAATATTAGGATAGCCCGAAAATTGGATTTAATTTTCGGGTTATTTTTTTTATCTTCGCACAGAATTTAGAAATTTGACTTTTAAATTAGTATTTTAAAGACAATATTGTCACCCTGAGCGAAGTCGAAGGGCTTTTTGTCGGAAAGGGCTTCGACTTCGCTCAGCCTGACAACTAGAATATTATTTAAAATAAAAAAATATCTGGTTAATAATCAATTTATAAGCACTAGCTTATTCAAATAAAAAATAAAAGATGAGTTTACAAACACAAATCATGGAAGAGATTAAAACTGCCATGAAAGCAAAAGATACAGTAGCATTAGAATCTTTAAGAGCAATTAAATCTGAATTATTATTAGCTTCAACAGCTTCTGGATCTAAAGAAGAATTATCAGAAGATGAAGAAATTAAATTACTTCAGAGATTAGTTAAAACTCGTAAAGAAAGCGCAAGAATTTTTACAGAACAAAACCGTCCTGACTTAGCAGAACCAGAATTGGCTCAGGTTGCTGTAATCGAGAAATTTTTACCAGCACAGTTAAGTGAAGAAGAAGTAGAAGCTGTAGTTGCAAAAATTATCGCTGAAACCGGAGCCTCAGGAATTGCTTCAATGGGAAAAGTTATGGGATTAGCTTCTGCTCAATTAGGCGGAACTGCTGAAGGAAAAACAATTTCTACAATTGTGAAAAAATTACTTTCTTAGTAAATTCCAAATATTTAAATTCCAAATTCCAAGTTTAAGATTGGAATTTGGGATTTTAAAAAAAAAATTGAATTTTAAATATTTGACCGCGTAGTTCAACTGGATAGAATATCAGATTTCGGCTCTGAGGGTTGGGGGTTCGAACCCCTCCGCGGTCACTAAAAAAGGAAAGCCTGCAAAATATTATTTTGCAGGCTTTCCTTTTTTATAATTCGAAATCCATTATGCGTCTTTAATTTTAAACCTAACTTTATATTCTTAGTAGAGTAAAACAAATTACTTTGTTTCTATTTTTCGTTTGTATATTAATTTCTAAAATAATTAATTAAATTACAGTACTTTAATAGCACAAATCAAACTTAATTATGATTAAAATTAAAACCATTCTATTTTTATTATTTATTTCAAATTCTATATTAGCTCAAACTAATTTTTTTAAAATGCCTGATGGTACAATCTTAGATGAAAAAACTTTCAACAGGAAAAAAAATGATATGATTGAAACAGGAAATATAAATGTTACAGTAGAAGCAGGCATTATAAGAAATGATTCAATCATAAAAGAGGTTAAATTAGATTATTTAAATCCATTTACGAAACATAAAAAGAAAATTGGTACTGCATTTGAAATTCAAAAATTCAAAAATAAGGAAGGCAAAAATTATGATGAAAATTATCTAAAAGGTAAAGCATCATTAATTAATTTTTGGTCCATAAATTGTGAACCTTGTATTAAGGAATTCCCTGATTTGAACAGAATTAAGCAACAGTTTAATAATTCAGTAAATTTTGTGGCTATTACAGTTGATAGTTCTGTAGATGTCGAGAATTTTCTCAAAAAACATAAATTTGATTATGACCAGATTACAGATTCATTATTTCCACTTCTTAATGAATTAAAAATAAACGCTTTACCAATGACTATTATATTAGATAAAAATGGTATCATTTTAAATGTCTATGGAGGGTTAATTACAGACAACGAAAATGAAGTTATTGAAACATTGAAAAACTCATTATAATACAACTATTTTAGTCATAAATAAAAACAATAATAATAGTATGATGACACTAATTGCAATATTTTTTCCGTCCCTTTCTTTTTTATTGAGAGGTAAAATTTTCACTGCCATTATCTGTTTAATTCTGCAGATAACTTTGATTGGCTGGATTCCCGCTGCAATTTGGGCAGTGATTTCTTTACAAAATTCAAGAGCAGACAAACGCAATGAGAAATTGATAAAAGCGACGAGAGTCAGGTAAACAAACTTTTACTTTTAAAGTTTTTCTTTTAAACGGAACGTGAAAATCTTAAAGCTTAGTTATTTCTCAGATCGTTTTTTTCTAAAGGCTTTAATCAAAACAATAATTGAAAACACAAAAACAATACTATACACAATTGCCAGTGCCGGTTTTTCAAATTTTAGTGTTTCAAAGTCAAATTGCTTATACAGCGCTGCGCCTAAAATGATAGCTACAATACTAAAAGTAAATACTGGTACATTGTTTTTGTTCTCCATGGTTTTGATATTTTGGTTTATAAAAGGTTAATTATTTAATAGTTTTTCCGGCATTTCCTGTTTTCACTTCTCCGGCACGTTTATAACTGGCTAAAATAACTCCGGTTGTAGTAACGGTACTTTCTGTTAAAGTAAATCCTGATGGATGCGAAGTATCGTCAAACAGCTTTTTTCCTTTGCCAAGCAGAAGCGGATGAATCTTTAACTTAAGTTCATCTACCAAATCATTTTTCAATAATAAATGAATAAGTTCACTGCTTCCCCAAACCTGAATGTCCAATCCTTCTGAAGCTTTGAGTTTCTTGATATCGGCCAGACTTTTGATGAAATTAGAATTTTTCCAATCTGATTTTTTTCTGGTTTTAGAAAAAACGTATTTATTACCTTCATTAATTCCGGGCCAAAATTCTCTGTTTTTAGGCCAGTACTCTTCCCAGATTTCAAAAGTCTTTCTGCCTAAAAGATAATCGGCAGGTTTTATTTCATTTGCTACAGCTTTACTATAAACTTCATCGCCAAATGGTGCTGTCCATCCGCCAAATTTAAATCCATCAGATTTATCTTCTTTCGGTCCGCCCGGAGCCTGCATAACACCATCTAGCGAAATCATTGACAAAACAATTATTTTTCTCATAATATATTGATTTTGTGTGTGTACAAATTTAATTAACTACACAGAAATATTGATAAACTAAGGAAAATAATCGTAAAAAGCTTTTCGATTTGGTCTTTATTAAAGTTAACAGAAGTAAATAATCTTAAGTTTGAATAATCAGAAACCAATATTCAATCCAGCTTCCTGAAGATTTTTCGTATTTTTAATGCCAGACAAAAACAGCTTTAACAATGGGATTTTACATCAACAAAGAACATTTGATTCATGATATTGAATATCCTCCGAGATATCAATCAAAAAACCTGCTTAAAAGCGTTACGATAGTTTTTGCTCTAATATTAATGTTTCTTTTATTATTCAGGCCTTTTGGAGTTTATGATCCGGAAATGAGAATGCATTATTTTTTTATTTGTTTTCTTCACGCCTTATCACCCGCATTAATCCTGTTCGTTTATTTTGAGGGACTTAATTATATCAGAAAAAGAAAAAACGAAACCGAAAATTGGACTTTATTCAAAGAATATTCTCATATTGGAGCAGTGCTGGTTTTAGCAGGTTTGTCGAGTTTTTTCATGCGTGATTTGATTTACAATAATGAAGGCAATTGGTCATGGCGTTATTTATGGGAAGAAATCAGAAATTGTTTTGTTGCAGGTATATTTTTCTATCTTTTTCTAAGATTATCCAGTTTTTATTTTGAATCAAAAAAAGGCTCTCCGTTTGTACTGCAATTTACAAAGCTAAATATTGAATCAAAAACAACAGACCTTCAGTCAAAACTTTATGTCAATACTCAGGTTAAGCAAGACGATTTTAGTCTGGACATAGACGAATTATTGTTTGTAAAAGCGGATGGAAATTATATCGAATTAACAAAATCAAACGGATCTCAGATTGCTACAGAATTAAAACGAATTTCTCTAAGCCAATTTGAAACCCAAATAACCGCTTATCCTCATTTTTTTAGATGCCATAGAACCTATTTAGTGAATATGTTTAAGATCGAAAAAATAGCAGGAAATTCTCAAGGATACTTATTATCGTTTAATGAAACGAATGCAAAAGTTCCCGTTTCCAGAAAACAAATAGATAGTTTTAACAGCTGTTACGAACAACTTCGAAGCAAATATACTGCCTAAGCTTGTTGTTCGTCACAAAAGCTAGTTACTGATAACATGTGCTCTTACAGCTGTTTTTTCTTGTTGTAGGTTTGCCCTCAGTAACACTAAATCTATTTATTATGTCATCTTCATCAATCGCTTTGAATCAGGATTCTGGTTCGTCAAACAAATTAGTATACATAGATAATATTAAAATTTTATTGACAATATTAGTTGTGCTTCATCACACAGTTATTGCCTATAGTTCATCAGAAGGCTGGTATTATACAGAACAAACTACACTTATGGGAGCACGTATTCCTATGACAATGTTTGTAAGCCTCAATCAGTCTTTTTTTATGGGATTTTTTTTCCTGCTGGCAGCATACTTTACAAGTTCTTCTTATACTAGAAAAGGAGCATCAAAATTTATTAAAGACCGTCTTGTAAGATTAGGAATTCCCATAGTATTCTATTCCTTTATACTTTCCCCATTCATCAGCTATCTGGTATATTATTTTGCAAAAGGACATCATATTACTTATTTTCAATATTTAAGCGGATTTGACAGCTGGATCGATTTAGGCGTTACATGGTTTGTAGCGGCATTATTGCTTTTTACATTGATTTATGCAGGAGCAAAAAAAATATTTAAAGTTAGTTTCAAAAAACCTGTAGAAGTACCAAAAACCTGTACCATATTATGGTTTGCAGTACTACTGGGAATCATCAGCTTTTTAGTTAGAATTATTTTCCCTGTGGGATGGGTTCTTGAACCAGTCGGATTTCAATTAGGACATTTTCCGCAGTATGTCGCCTTATTTATTGTTGGATTACTGGCCGCCAAAAACAATTGGTTTGATAAACTTTCTGATAAAACATACAGAGGTTTAAAAAGAGCGACAAGGATATGTTTGCTGCTTTTTCCAGTATTTTTTATAATCAAATTTAATCTCAATACACCTTCTTCCTGGTTTTCGGGAGGTTTTCATTGGGAAGCATTATTGTATGCCGTTTGGGAACAATGTATAGGTATTTCTATACTAACGACATTATTAATTAGAGGAAAAAAAAGATGGAATGAATCTTCTGTACTATTGACTAAATTATCACGCAGCAGTTTTGCCGTCTATATTTTTCACCCATTAGTAATTGTTGGTTGTACGCTCGCAGTAAGAAACTGGGCAATTGAACCTGCAATAAAATTTTTGGTTACAGCACCATTAATAGTTATAGGCAGTTTTATATTTGGGTCACTTATTTTATTAATTCCCGGAGTTAAGAAAATTATTTAATATAGTTATTCGTGTTTTTTTAGAAAATAAAAAAACACGAATTTCAGTAAATTTGAATTTCTTGCCCTGATTCCCGAGCATTTTTTGAAACTTCGGAAATCTTTAAAAAAGAATTTCCGAAGTTAATTTCCGGAAATCTATTTCGTGTTCTGTAAAAAATTATCGATGTAATTTACTACCAGTGGAATATTTTGATGCTGAGGAGCATGCCCTGTTTGCGGCAGAACTATTAACTGTGATGTTGGAAGCTGTTTGGTCAGCGGATACCAATTTTCTACAGCAAAACTAGTGTCGTGATCTCCGGAAATTATTAAAATTGGTGTTTTTGTCGTTTTTAATTTATCTCTAAAATTATCTTTATCTTCGGCAGCACCTTCGCCTCCGGCAAAATACAATTGAAAAGTTTCCATAGTCGAAGGAATTTTAGAAACATCAATTCTTTGAGCAATTCTGTCGTGGGAAGCTTTTGCGGCTTTTCTGCTTTCTTCAGACTCTGGTTCGAAGAAAAGTATCACTTCATCTTCAAAATCATTTATTGGTTTTAAAGCATGATCCAGAAAAGATTGTTCCAGCGGAACAACTCTTTTTCCTATTGGGCCAGTTCCTAACAATATGGTATGTGTAGCCAATTCTGGATATAGGTGTGTTGCGGCTTGTGTAACCAATCCGCCATACGACCAGCCCAGTAAAATGGCACTTTTGATTTTTAAGAAGTCGGCAAGATCTTTTACATCTTTAGCCACTTCTTTAATATCTGTAGGAAGTGTTCCAGTTGAATAGCCAATTCCCGAATAATCAAAAGTAACAACCTGATGTTTTTCTGCAAGAAGATCCAAAAATAACGGATCCCAGGTATCAAGAGTTCCTCTAAAACGGTTAATTAAAATAATTGGATTTCCCTCGCCAATTGATCTGTAAGCGATTGTTCGGCCGGAAAGTTCGGCAAACTGAGTTTCTGAATTTGCAGCGTTTATTTTTGTGCTCATTGCTTTAAGTTTTTGGTTAATAATGAATTACTAAACAATTTTAATGCCTTTGAAGATTTTATTTACAAATCAAACCTTTACAGGATTTAAGCCGTTATTTTGCTGTTTTTATTTCGCTAAAAAATAATGTTTTTACGAAATATAGAAAATATTATATCTCAATTGTGTCGCCAATTTTAGGTAAATAAAGATGGAGATTTGCGTTTTTAAAATCACTTAAAGCTTTTTCATGATCCATTTTAATGAAGCCAAAAGTATCATAATGAACGCCTAAAATTTTATCAACTTCAACCAGTTTTGAAGCTTCAATCGCTTCTTCAATTCCCATTGTTAATCCGTCGCCAATTGGGAAAACGGCGAAATCAAGTTTAGTAAACTTCGGAATCAGTTTCATGTCTAAAGTTAGCGCTGTGTCGCCACTGTAATAAAAGTTTCCATCAACAGTTGTGAGTACAAAACCAGTTGCGATTCCGCCATAAGTTCCATCCATAAAACTGCTTGGATGCTGTGCAATCACGCATTTTACAGTTCCAAAATCAAAACTGAATTTTCCACCCGGATTAATTGGATGCGCATTTTCAATTCCGTTTTTTAAAAGCCAGTTGTAAATTTCAAAATTCCCCAAAACCTTTGCTCCGGTGTTTTTTGCAATTCTTTCCACATCCAGAATATGATCATAATGCGCATGCGAAATAAAAATATAATCGGCTTTTATTTCGTCGACATTAATGTGTTTTGCCAATTCGTTTGGCGTAATAAAAGGGTCGAAGAGAAGATGTTTTCCATTTGCAAAAACAGAAAAACAAGAATGTCCGTAATAAGTGAGTTTCATGATATATAGATTTTAGAATTGATAACAGTTAAGTTGATTAATATCCAAAAAATATACCAGCAGAATTTACCTTAAATATGCCATTATTCTTCGAATACTTTTTCGGTATCAACAGGATTGTTTTCCTGATACAATTTTTGCCCAATTTTACCCTTATCACCTAATGCGCGCCCTTTTATAAGCCATGCGGTTCCAAATGCAAAAAGAGCCAGCGCTTCAAGGGCCAGAGTAGAATAAGTAAAAAGTTTTAAACTCTCTGAAACAGGAACCAAAACAATAGAAATCAAAATAATATAACCACAGGTTCTGTAAATATTATTTTCGTTTAAAATGCTTTTAGGTGTTTCGATATATTTTTCCTGAGTAATTGTAAAAACATTAATAGCAAGCAAAGCCAATATCAAAAACAGCACCGCAGCAAAACCATAATGGAGCCAGCCGAGCCATTGCTCTGTTAATGGAATAATGGTATAGATTTTTTGTGAAATGCTTTCTGGATTTGTGGGAACCAGCGCCACACCAATTGCCATAATTCCGGCAATATTGGTCAGTAAATTATCATTTTTGAAAATTGATTTATTTCCGTGCCCTTTATACCGAATCAAAAATAAACCTACAGCACACAAAGTTCCGGTAAAAATTTCCCTTAAATTGGTATAGTAATAATCGCTGACAGAAGGCTGGATTTTGGTTTGAAAAAAAGGGATTAAAGAAAAACCAACCAAAAATACAGGCAGCAAAAATCCCAGATAACCAATTGCCCGCCTGATTCTTCGGTACGTGAAAATATCATAATTTTCAATCTTTATTTCTTTGGTATCTATTATCATAATTTGTAAACAAGAATCAATCAACTATTATTTTCAGATCTGGTTTCATCAAATCCTGCCGGCCACACTCCATATCTGTTTTTAAATTCTAAAGGAGTTTCCGGCTGTCCCATATTTCCGTAAAATTTATTTACTTCCTGCTCTTTTATCAGCCTTTCCCATGTTTCATCGTTCATTGGTTTTTTTTGAAAAGAAGCTAGTTTTTCTGATTCCGGATAATGTTTTCTTTCTATATTTCTGTTAATTTTGATTTTTTGTTCAGATGTCAGCCTGGCTGCAATTTGTTTCCATATTTCACCAATAGGATTTTTAATTGCTAGTTCAGTCAGATTTTGAATTTCTTCTTCACTTAAATTTTTAGGAAAATCATCCAGATTAAAATCTTTCATATAACAAAATTGAATTGTTTAAATCTTTTACAATTGGAAATAAAAGTAAATTACTTTCTCGAAAACAAATTTTCTACAACCCAGGCCGGGCCAATTAATAAAAACTGAAGATCTTTTAAGAATGAAGGTTTTTTCCCTTCAATATTATGTCCGTAGAACTGTCCAATCCAGGCAATTACAAAAACACCAATAGAGAATGCCCATAACGGAAAAACCTGTCCGATATAATAATTAACAACTAAACAAATTCCTGAAAAAATGGCAATTTTTACGGCCATTGCAATCGAAAGTCTAATGTAGAAAATAAGGACAAATAGCAAAACCACAAAAGCCCAATTTTCGATAATTGGTGCATTTAGTTTTAAAGTATTCGCTATAATACCACTTGGAATACTCATTAATAAACCAACAATAGAAAAGTAAATTGCCGGAACACAAATATAATGTATGGCTTTGTTTTTTGGGTTTTGGTGACTTACGGCATATTCTGCAAACCATTGATCTAGTGTTCTCATTTTTGTGGTTTTAAGGTTAGTTAACGTAAATCTAGTAAAATTTCTTTTAGGTTTTACCGTGCTGTATTTTCATAATTTCATCTACGATAGAAACGGCTTTTTGAAATGTTATTCCCTTTTCCTGATCAATTGTCAAAGGATGGTTTTCTTCGATCATTTTTATTTCCGGAATCAATCCTAACCCTTGCTCAATAGCAATACTTTTTAGTGAAATTGTTTTGCCATAAGTTGGTACATCAGTCTGCATCCATCCAAAATATGGTTCCTGATTAACTCTATTTGGATCTTCCCATAAATCCATTCGCAGGCAAAAATTATCTTCGCTTATGGTTGTCCAAACATTAAAAACTAAATTTTCATGATAATCGATTATCGGAATCGTTAACCTGCCGCGATGAAAAAAATGTTCTTCATCGACATAACACCAACTGCCGCCATATTCAATTCTCTGTTCTCTTTCTTCGGGCGGAATTGCAAAATAGTAAGCCGGAAATTCATTGCCAAAACATAATGGCATTTCGTCAAAAGTTTCTCCGCAGCAAGAACATTTGTAGTGGTACATTTTCGTTTTATTAAGTGAAAATAATGTAAAGTTTATTTCTGATTGTAATCAAAAACGTTATCCCATAATTCATCGATTGTAATAAGCGCCTTATTTAGCGGAATAACTTCCCATTTTCCGTTGGTTTCTATTCCTAAACCAATGCTTTTTAGCTTTAGCAAAGCATCGTTTACATCAAAATCTAATTCAGTACTTAATTGAGAGGCAAACCAAGATTCAATTTGAGAATCCAGTTCTTGCGCAGTTAACGGATTTGGGCTTTTATTTAAAAAAGTATACGCTAAAATGGTTTCTTTTAAGGCTTCTTCTTCAGATGAGTTTAAAAGAGAATAAAAAGCACCGCTGTTGTTTCCGACATTTTTAAAATACAAACTGTCTGAAAGCATTTTAGAATATCTGATTTTCTTGTTTATGAAATTATTGTATTGTCGAAAGCAGTAAGCAGATAAAATTCCTAAAGCAATTAAACCTTGATTTAAAGAAGTTTTGCTGTTTAGTAAATCGATAGTTTCTCCGGTTTCATAAGCATTGTACATGTTTATTAAGGCGGGAATTACTTTGGCACTTAATAATGAAATACCTCCAAAAACTCCCGGAACCCAAAGTAACAGTTTGTCTTTTAAAGACATTTTTGGAATTGCATTTGGAAAAATCGTTTCGAGGTCATTTTTAGGAACGCGTTTAAAAATCTTTAAAGCAATAGACCCCGGATCAATTGGCATTTTTCCCAACTTGACTTTTTTCTGGGTCAAATAATCGGCGTCGCTGTAATTGAGGTAAATAAGAACACGATCATAATATTCGATTTCAACTTCTTTTTTCCAGAAATAATATTTCTTAACAGTTTCTTTTGCTTTATGATGACCGCGAACGTACAATTCGTAATCCTTAAAAGCATGAAAATCAATGGCAAGGTTTAAGCCTATTAAATCAGATTCTGTAAAAGCTTCTTTTAAAGTTTCCTGATCGATTCTGTAATAATTGCCGCGCTCTAAAACAGTACGCAGCGTTTCTTTAAAAACAGAAAAATCGCTTTTACCAATAAAAACTTCGCGTTCTTTTTCGCTCAAATCCGGATCATAAAGCGCGTAGTTTTGCTTTAAATTTCGGTTAAGATTAAAAGATTCATAATGATAATAATGCTCGATAATATCGAATAACTTTTTAAAATCATCAACTTTTTGTCTGTCATCGGCGAAAGCTGCAATTTGCTGTTCGAGCAAAAATTCTTTATTAAACGGAATATAATGTTCTCGAGTCATATCGATTCAGGGCTTTAATTTGTTTTTTGGCGTGGAATCGCAAAGGTACAAAGGTTGTAAAAAAATCAACGATTGATTATTACTAAAAGATTTATAAAATTAGAATGCTTCGATATGCAGATTTACAGACATTTTACAGGTTTGGTTATTTTGATAAAAACAAAAGCCGCAAAGATATTTCTTTACGGCTTAGCTCCTTAGGGGAATACATTAGATTATGCGAGGATCAGCTGCATAACTAAATTGTTTATCTATTTCACGAATAGATGTTTGGCCCATTACATACACTTTGATATAGAAAATCCGGATTTTTCTAACTCTAAGTTTTTGTTTGCTCCTGGAGAAAAGAGCTGGACCGCTCTTTTTGGTAATATTGATCCAAATTGTTTAATGCATAATTATTTACTGCCTATTTCTTTTTTTAATCTATTGGCCTGACTCTCTCTCACGATCTTATATTCGTTGTCAAGCCTCTTATATTCGGCCTTTATTAGATCGCAAATAATGCCTGCACGATCCCCTCGAATTGATTTGCGAATGTAGTCGTAAGAAAAACCGTGTTTTTCTTTAATAATCTTTAACACATCTTGGTTGTAACTTGGCTTAGATTTTATATTTTTGCTCATTGCTTAATTTGTATTAAAAGTAAGACAAATATAGTAAGATATTTCTTAAGAATGAGTATAAATTAGATTATTTCTATAAATAAAAATGAAGCATTATGGCAGAAAATACTATAAACAGGATCAAACAGTATTTAGATTACAGAGGTATTAGAGTGGGTGCCTTTGAAAAAGTGGTGGGTATGTCTAACGGTTCTTTTGCGAGCCAGTTAAAACATAATAAAACGATAGGTGTAGATAAGTTAGAAAATATCTTAAAAAAATATACAGATATTGATATAGAATGGCTTTTAACCGGCGAGGGAGACATGATTAAACTGAATGTTTTGCGCGAAAAAGGAGAGGTTTATAAAAAAACAGAAAAGCTTAATGAACACGAAATTAACTACAAGGATCTGGCTGAAGCCAGAAAGGAAACAATTGAAAGTCTAAAAAAGATTATTCAGCATCAGGATGAACAGATTGCTGCTTTTAAACAAAACAATCAATAGCGTAAAGTACTAAAAAGAAAAAGTGAGATTTCTAATCGTTACCAGCGATACGAAATCTCACTTTCTTGTTCCAAAAAAATTGACAAAATTTACAAGTTTTCCTTTCGGAAGACTATATTCTAAAAGAAAAAATTATTCCCTGCAATTTTACCACTTATTAAAATTCTGGCAATACGTATTTATACCTGTTTTTAGTTTTTTTTTTCAAGGTTCAAAGTTACAGAGGTTCAAAGGGACAAAGATTTCCTTAATTGAGGTCTGATTTTTTTAACTCGATTATCTGCTGAATGTATTGTATTAGGTTTTCTCTTTCTATCGAAAATTGAGCATTTTCACTTTCGGTGCGAAGGTATAAATCTGCAATAGTTTCGGCATCCATGTTTTTGTTTAAATAATGATCCTGTGCATATTGTATGAGATTTTCTAAAAAAAGTTCTTTTTGTCTTCCTTTTTCCAGCGTTTCTTCATCGCCATTTTTTATTTTTTCAATTTCAGATTCCGGTAAATCAATAGTGAGATACGTTATATCTACAGGAACTTTTGAAAGCATTTCGGGAGTAGTTTTTCCAGAACCATTGCAGTAGGCGCAGGGAGCAGGTACCCATTTTAATAGTTTGTTTAAACGCCTGATATCATCCCAATCAACAAAACCTTTCCCAAGACATCTGGGACATTGTAAATCTGATTTTTTAAATAGGAAATTAAAAATGGACATTTTCTAACAAATTATATTAACATTTCTTAGTACGCTAAGGTAATTATTTATGTAAGAAAATTATTTTGAAAGGGTATTTTTTTTGAAGAATAAGATTTCCTTAATAAATTCATACTTTTTTGAACTTTTGAAATAGCTGCTTTGTATGCAAAATTGAATTTTAAACATGGATATTAGATAACCCATAAGTAAAAAATGTAGAAAATGGTTTTGGGCTTAATGTTATAAATTTGAATAAACATTTTATAGAGACTATAACATAAAGGATACAATACAGATGGAAAATATACAGACAACCAAAATCCAGAATTTTTTTAGAGTTCTATTAGGGCTTTTTATGATTACGGCAGCGATAGGGCATTTTACTTTTCAAAGAGCCGATTTTCAGGCACAGGTTCCAAATTGGGTTCCGCTGGACAAAGATCTTGTTGTAATTCTTTCCGGAGTTGTTGAAATAGCTTTAGGACTTAGTATGCTTTTTCTAACAAAATATAAAGTATTCGTAGGGATTGCACTGGCGGTGTTTTATGTATTGGTTTTTCCGGGTAACATCGCCCAATATTTAAACCAAACTCCCGCCTTTGGACTCGACACAGATCAAGCGCGTTTAATAAGATTATTTTTTCAGCCCGTTTTGATTTTCCTGGCCTTGTGGTCGACTGGGGCGATTGGGTATTTTAGAAAAGAAATTATTCAACAATAGAAATGCCGTATTTAATATTGCTGTCTGCAAATATTGATTTTAGCATATCGTACTTTTCATTGCAATATTCGCCAATGCTAAATCTTTTATCGCTCGATTTGTAGTTATTACAGCCAAAACAAATTTCGAGGTAAGCGACAATTCGATTATTTGAATCGAGAAACATAATAGCATTTCTTGGCATATAACACATCACTTCTGCATCTTCGTGAGGAAGTCTTGTATACGTGAAATTAAAAATAATATCAGATAATTTATTTATTTGCTCTGCACTCAATACAGCAGTTTCATTGTATAATTCAGATCTAAAAACATCTTTTCCCAATACAATTGAATTGATGTGTTTTATTAAACTTTGTCCGGGATATTCATCGGGTTTACCTTTAAAAGACACAATTTTAATTTGCTGAGATTCAGAAAAAGGAAAACGGAGTAATCTTTCTTTTTCTGAAATATTTTTTGTTCTAATACATTTCCCATTATCATAAGTAGATTGCGAAAAAGAATTTTGAACCAGTAAAAGTATTAGAAACAAAAAATTCCTCATTTTTTTTTTAAATGTTTTTAAAACGAAAATAAAACTTATAAATGTAATTTTTGAGGTTTTTGAAGAATTTAAAAACGGGTACAAAATAAGTTTTTCATCTCTGGCTTTACATTTATTGAAATTTTTCTAATTCTATTGCTTCGTCAAAATATGGTTTAAATTTATCAGACAGATTTTTATCTTTAAATTTTATTATAGTGTAAGAGTTATCAAAAGCAATGATTTCAATTGTAGAATTGGGAACTTGAAAGTTTCCATTTTTCCAAATCAGATCATTTCCATCTGCAAAAGGCAGATTGTTTTCATCGAAAGATATTTGTTCGTTTTCTGAAAAACCAGACAGAATTCCCCAAATTAATTGTGTGTTAGAATTCAGGATCACATTAAATTCCTTACTTGTTAAAACGAAAAAATCTTTTTCGTGATGTATTGGAAGTGTTTTATCTGATATAAATTGGAAGTCACTTATTAACCAGTTAAACGATTCTATTTCCTCTAAAATGGGTTTTAATAATGCTTTTAAATCGGTGTGAAAGTCTAGTTTATCTGTGTGTTGAATTATCCAATTCATTCTTAAATACTTTTAAAATTAAGAAACTACTCAATTGTGGTACAAAGATAGACAAAGATAGTAGGCAAAGATAGCGCGGATTTGCAATCCGTGCCCGCAAAGAGAATTAAAATAAGTCTAAAACAATTACGTCTAAATCATTACTTAGTCCCGCATAATTTCTGGCTGAACTAAAAAATAATCCTCAGGAAGCGTAACAATTTTTGAATTGACAGAATTATTATGAATATAATTTACTTTTTGCTTAATAAACCAATTGCTTTCTACAACTTCTGCATGATAACCGTCTTGCCAAACCTTATATTTTTGTGCTCTTTTAAGATGTTCGCAGGCATTTTCAAAATGTTTTAAAAGTCATTCTCTCCGGCTTTCAGGTTCTTCAATTATAGTTTGGATAATTTTTTTCGAAGTGAATTTTTTAAAGTCGGATAATATCAGATAAAACAGTACCATTAACTGCCCTGCAAAGCATATGAATGTGACTTGACATTATACAATAACCATATATTTCTCGATTTTTGCTTTGCTGGCAATATTGCAATGCATTGACAATTACATAATTTTGATTTAATCGTGTAAAAATATCAACCCATCCTATGGTTGTTATGGTTATAAAATAAGCGTTTTCAGGAATAGTAGCTTTGTATTTAGTAGACATTTTTTGATTCAAAAACAGTAAAAAAAGCTACAATTTTTTACTTTATAGCCTTTTTTACTTGTGTCTTATTGTTGCGGGCACGGATTGCAAATCCGCGCTATCGGGTTTAATATAAAGTTTACTTAATATCCAGAAGGCGTAGGTGATATTGAGATATTACAATTAAGGTTTAGTTAGTAACTATTAGGGTAATATAGCCTGTGCAAAATATCTACAAATTTGCACAGGACTTGATAATTGTTTTTATTCCTTTCTTATATACTAGATCCTTTTGACACTTATTGGTTCTTTTTGAGTGTCTAGCCAAACTCTATGATTTGTTTTAAAGAGCTTGAACAAAGGAATTCCATATGATACAGTTATGAATGTTCGCTCTTGATTTTGTGGCACTTTTCCATAATCGTAACCAATACCAACTTGTATATCTAATACTGATAAAGATAATGTTGGAGCAAATACATTTTTTTGGTTTTCTCCGGTAGTAGCTTGATACAAAACACCTAAATAAACGCCGAATGTATTTGAGAAAGAATCGTCTATAATTATCCCGTTACTATCTCTCGTAACTTCAGAACGTCCGCCACAAATTCCAATTCCAAAACCAAAAGATGAGAAAAGAGAAATACTGCCTTTAGTATCACTTATTAAATTTCCACTTGAGTCATATTCTGGTTTGGTAATATCAAAACGTGCTACGGGTATAGTAAAATTAGTATTAACAATTGTTCTTTTATAGGTGGCAACGGTGCTTTTCATTAATAAATCTTCTGCAATTAATCTTTGAGAAATATTAAAGTTTTCTCGTGCCTTATCTCCAACATATTTCGGATTGCTTAATAATGTTACCATTTCAGAATCTGATAGTATTGGTTTTACAATTTTAGTTGATTCTTTTCCTGCGAGAGATTCCCAAATTATAGCATCAACCCCAGCGGAAGCTCCTCTTAATGCTGAATTTATTATTCCATCGTCAGGGATAGTAATATCAATTACTGCAGTAGCATTTGCAGGTTTAATATGCAATACGGCATTTGGAGTACCCTGTCCAATAACTTTTGTTTCTGTCAGTGATGTAATTTCGGGAATGGCTTGCGACCATATTAAAGAAGACGTTAAAGTAAAGAACGGAATTAATAAAAAGCGTAAAGTTGTTTTCATAGTAGTTTTTTGTTTTGATGGCTGATTAACTAATTAAATAATTTTAACATTTGTTAAACAAGATTACTACAATTCCAAAAATATACATTACGTATTTATACGGTATTTTATTACTAAAAAAAAATAAAAAAATCCTCAACTAATTTTAGTTGAGGATTTTATATAATTCGTTAAACAAAAAAGAAGCTACTTCAAAAAACTATCCAATAAAATCTGATATTTCCTTCCAACAGGAATAACTTCACCATTAGACATAGTAAGGCTTTTAAACGTAACAGCAGAAATTTTGTTTACGTTTACAATAAAAGAGCGATGAACTTGAACAAAACTTGAACTATCAATTTCGGAAGCGATGCTTGAGAGCGAACCATAAACAATATGTGGTAAATTAAGTTTTGTGCAGTAAAGTTTCATGTAGTTGCCAAGACTTTCGATATAAATAATATCACAAAGCGGCATATCAATTGTTTGTCCGTTTAGGCGGTAAGAAAGGTTTTTTGTAGTGGTATTATTTTCTTTTTTTAGGCTATTTCCAGAGAAATAGGTTTTAGCTTTTTCGATTGCTTTGGCAAATTTATCAGGCGAAATAGGTTTTAGCAAATAATCAATTGCATCGTTTTGGTAGGCCGAAAGCGCAAAATCAGAATAAGCTGTTGTGACAATTGTAAGTGGTCGATTAGGTTGGAGTTCCATTAATTCGACACCCGAAATTACAGGCATATTAATATCCAGAAAAATAATATCATATTGATTGGCATTAAGCAGTTTTAGGGCTTCCATTCCGCTAAAAGCACTTCCGGAATGTTCCAGTTCGTCAAACTTTGAAATATGCGAGGCAAGCGCTTTATGCGCTGGCGATTCGTCGTCGACTATAAGACAGCGGTAGGTAAGTGCCATATACTTAATTTTACAACAAACATATTTTTTTCTTTTTCACAGCTTAAATTATGTCTTAAACGGTAAACTTCCAATCGTCTTTTTAAATTTTCAATTCCAATTCTGGTTCCCGAAAGCCGCGAGCCAGATTCGAGATAATTGTTCTTAATGGTAAAAGTCAAATTTCGTGATTTTACTTTTAAATCTAATTCAATAAAAGGCATTGGAGTTTCGGCAGAAAATTTAACCGCATTTTCTACCAAAGGTAAAAAGAATAAAGGCGGAATCTCGATTTCATCAAAATCACCTTCAAAATTCTGAGTAATATTCAAACGATCGTTTCTAAAAGAATAATATTCAATGTATTTTTTTACGAAAGCAATTTCTTCTGCCACTAAAACATAATCCTTTTTGGTGGCTTCTATTTGATAACGCAGTAAATCTGAAAGATTCAGGATTCTATCCGGAACTTTATCCGGTTCAGATAATGCTTCTCCATAAAGATTATTCATAGCATTCAATAAAAAATGCGGATTGAGCTGTTGTTTTAAAAAGGAAAGTTCAGACTTGAAATTCATAATATCCTTATCAGCATCCATGATTTTTTTTGTAATTACAACATGAATAAAATAGAAAAACATTCCGTTGATAAGCAGCGATAATATCTGCAGTGTTTTAAAATTTCCGAAACCAACTAAAGGAAAAAACCAATTAATAAAAAAGTAAAAAGAAGTCCAATACGTTAAAAAAAGCAGAAAGAATATTTTGACCTTTTTTTTGAATAATAATCGTTTAATTATAAATAGATTAAAAACAGTAATCCAGAGAATACAAGGAAAATATCCTATTGCAATTTTAGTGATCATGTAACAAAAGTCATGACCAGCTAAACGAAGTTCATCATACACACAGGCAAAAATTACCATAAGTATGAAGGTGTGCACGATGAGGTTTCTGAGAAAGAAGTTTTGGTAAATTTTGAGGATTTTCATGAAGGCAAAAATAGTGTAATATTATAGTTCATAGCTATTTGTGAATACTATTTTATACAAACGCCATTCGTATAAATGATACGCCGTTAGTATAAATATTCTATTATAATAGGTAACTCTAAAGTATTTTTGACTTCGAATTTAATTATCCTCCAAAACTAAAAAAGACATGGATTTTATTTTGTCACAGCATTTTTTATTTAAAATGGAATTTAAAAACCGTAGAATTTCCTTAAGTACAAAATCAAATACTGAAAGCTTTTACTTAAATTTAAACACCTCAAATTTAAAAGGCGTTTATGAGCTGTGTCAGCCGGAATTTAAATCTGCTGCTGCCTACGATTATTGCTTTACGCCAGAATTAGAACATCTTATATCTTTTTCAACGAAATTAATCCCACAGTTTAAAAATTAAATTAATAATTATGGTTGTTGAAATTTTTAAAACAAACGTCTGTAAAGAATCAGACAAAAACTATGTAACCGCCGTTATCCAGACTCAGTTTCCGGATTATAAAATCAATTTTGACCTTGAAGACTGCGACAAAATACTGCGTGTAGAAGGCGTAGAATTGCATTGCGATAATATTATAGATTACGTTAATTGCCTCGGTTATACCTGTATTCGTTTAGATTAACATTTTATTAAACAAAACAGGTAGAAATACGCAGCTAAATATATCAGTTTATAGATAGTTTTGCATAATATTTCATTCTAAAAATCAAAAAAATCAAATGATAAGTTTTATACTTTCGGTTTTCGTTTTTCTTTTAAAACAGTTTTGTTAGATAACTGTACGGTTTCTTGTAAATACTTTTTCCACTAGAGAAGTTTAATTCTATTTGGGCATTATTTTCTACATTTGTGCCTTATGAAAAAAGCTTTCCAACTCTTCGATTTTACCCAAAAGGTCAATTATAAAAATGAAATTTTAGCTGGATTTACTGTCGCTATGACAATGATTCCAGAATCTTTGTCGTTTGCTATTTTGGCTGGTTTTCCGCCTTTAGTTGGTTTATACGCTGCTTTTATTGCCGGATTAGTGACTGCGATTTTTGGCGGAAGACCCGGAATGATTTCGGGCGGAGCGGGAGCAACGGTAATCGTTTTGATTGCTTTAATGAAATCTCACGGAATTGAATATGTATTTGCAGCCGTCGCACTTGGCGGTGTCGTACAAATTTGCATTGGACTTTTTAAACTCGGAAAATTTATTCGTTTAGTGCCGCAGCCTGTTATGTTTGGTTTCGTAAATGGTTTGGCTGTTGTGATTTTTATGTCGCAGTTAGAACAATTTAAAACTATAATTAACGGTCAGGTTTCCTGGCTTCAGGGAACACCGCTGTATATTATGCTGGGTTTGGTGGCGCTTACGGTTGCGATTGTTTTGGTTTTTCCTAAAATCACAAAAACAGTTCCGGCATCTTTGGTTGCCATTATGATTGTTTTTGCTTTGGTAATTGTGTTTAATATTGAAACTAAAACAGTCGAAGATATTGCATCCGTTCAAGGCGGATTTCCTCCATTTCATATTCCGAATATTCCTGTTTCTTTTGAAACTTTAAAAATAATATTTCCGTATTCTGTTATTGTAGCAGCCGTTGGTTTAACCGAAGGTTTGCTTACGCTGAATTTAGTTGACGAAATTACCGGAACGCGCGGAAACAGTAATCGTGAATGTATTGCGCAAGGAAGTTCGAATATTTTAAACGGTTTTTTCTACGGAATGGGAGGCTGCCCAATGATTGCACAGACTTTGGTAAATCTTGGTGCAGGTTCAAGAGCAAGACTTTCGGGGATTATTGCGTCTTTGACGATTTTAATAATCATACTTTTTGGAGCGCCTGTAATTGGAAAATTACCAATGGCGGCTTTAGTCGGCGTTATGATGATGGTGGCGATTACCACTTTCGAATGGGCAAGTTTCAGGATTATCAATAAAATGCCAAAACATGATATTTTCGTCGGAATTTTGGTTGCCTTAATTACAATTGTATTGCACAATCTGGCTTTAGCAGTTTTAATTGGCGTGATCATTTCAGCTTTGGTTTTTGCCTGGGAAAGTGCTAAAAGAATTCGTGCCAGACATTTTATTGATGAAAACGGAGTCAAACATTACGAAATTTACGGCCCGTTATTCTTCGGTTCTATAACTGCTTTTTTAGAAAAATTTGATGCACAAAATGATCCAAATCATGTAATTATAGATTTTAAAGAAAGCCGTGTTTCAGATATGTCGGCGATTGAAGCTTTGAATAATCTGACCAAAAAATACAATCAGGAAAATAAAACCATAGAATTACAACATTTAAGTCCAGACTGCAGGCAATTACTTAAAAATGCCGATGCAGTTATTAATGTCAATGTTATTGAAGATCCTACGTACAAAGTAGTGTCTTAATAATGGTGAATTGTGAATTATTAATTGTGAATTAATTTATACGTCCCAATTTTCTGTAGAGACGCACTGCTGTGCGTCTCACACAACGTAACCACAATGTTTGATATACGAGACGTAGACGCACTGCTGTGCGCCTCTACAAATATGCCTTGTGTTAAAATGAAAATTATCTAAAGATTGTCAGGCTGAGCGAAGTCGAAGCCCACGTCCCAATTGGAACGCCCTTCGACTTCGCTCAGGGTGACACTCGGTTCGTTATATAATTAATTATTAAAGGATGGTAATTCAAACATTCCAATTTTCTGTAGAGAGCACAGCAGTGCGTCTCACACAACGTAACCACAATATTTGATATACGAGACGTAGACGCACTGCTGTGCGCCTCAACAAATATGCGTTATATTCAACCATTATCTCATTTTCTAATTATCAAATTGTCTAATTTGTTTGATTTTCGTAACTTTGCAAAATGAAACTGACAGAAACCTTAGAAGATTTTTACACAATAAAAGTAAACGGAATGCCCGAGAATCTTAAAAAAGAAATCGGACATTTTAATGTTTTTAAATTGGATGATTTTGTTGGAAGTATCTGTAAACCATTCCCCTATACTCGGAAAGACTTTTATAAAATCAGTTTAATCATCGGAAAAAACAAAGTGCATTATGCCGATAAGATTTCGGTTATAGAAGATCAGGCTTTGTTTTTTGCCAATCCGCAAATTCCGTATAATTGGGAACAGGTTGATGAAAATCAAACCGGATTTTTCTGCATTTTTACCGACGCTTTTTTTAGTCAATATGGAAATTTAAAAGAATACCCTTTATTCCAACCGGGCGGAAATCCGATTGTTCCGATTTCTATGGAATTGGCCGAATCTTTAAAAACGGTTTATTTAAGAATGTTTGACGAAATCAATTCTGATTATGCATTTAAATATGATGTGCTCCGAAATTTGGTTTTCGAAATTATTCATCTTGCGCTTAAAACGCAGACTGTAACTACTTCATTATATAGCAAATCAAATGCTACGATTCGAATTTCTTCTTTGTTTCTGGAATTATTAGAACGCCAGTTTCCGATTGAATCGATTACGCAGCAAGTTAATTTTCGCTCGCCTTCTGAATATGCAAGTCAGTTAAATGTGCATGTGAATCATTTGAATAAAGCATTAAAAGAAACTACCGGAAAAACAACATCGCAGATAATTTCAGAGAGAATTGTTCAGGAAGCGATGATTCTGCTCAAACAAACCAATTGGAATATTAATGAAATTGCATGGTGTTTAGGGTTCGAAGAATTGTCTCATTTTATCAATTTCTTCAAAAAAAATGTTCAGGTTTCACCTAAAAACTATCGTTTGACTGAAATTGTTTGATTTTTGTAACTTCTTGCTTGATTACTTTAATTTTTCAGAAGTACTTCGCTTATACCTTTGTCCTGTAATTAAAACGTAAAAATTTAAAATCATGGGACATAACAAAGTTTGGTTTATCACAGGTGCTTCAAAAGGACTTGGATTAGAATTGGCTAAAAAATTATTGGCAGAAGGTTTCAAAGTTGCTGCAACATCAAGAAGTCAGGAAGCTTTAGTGAAAGTATTAGGAAATCCATCAGAAAATTTTCTTCCTCTGGAAATGGATTTAGTTAATGAGAAAAGTGTTAAAAATGCAATTGAATTAGCTGTAAGTCATTTTAAAACAATCGATGTTCTAGTAAACAATGCAGGTTATGGTTTATTAGGAACATTAGAAGAATTGACTGATGCAGAATCAAGAAAAAATTACGAAGTAAATGTTTTCGGATTACTGAATGTGATCAGAAATACAATGCCGTATATGCGTGCTGCGAGATCGGGACACATTTTTAATATTTCGTCTGTTGGAGGTTATTATGGAGAATTTCCGGGCTGGGGAATTTACTGCTCTACAAAGTTTGCTGTTGCTGGTTTAACAGAATCATTATCTGCAGAAATTAAGCCTTTTGGAGTTCACGCTACTATCGTTTATCCGGGCTATTTTAGAACAGATTTCTTAAAAGACAGTTCTTTATTATTGCCGGAAAATCCAATTGCAGAATACAAAAACGTTAGAGAATCTGAAAGTGCTCACAAAGACGATATTAACGGAAATCAGCCAGGAGATCCTGTAAAATTAGCAGAAGCATTAATTAAAGCAAGTCAGGACCAAAACCCACCGTTACATTTGTTTTTAGGAGAGGATGCCTATAATATGGCAAATCAAAAAATAGCAAGTGTTCAAAGTGAATTGGAACAATGGAAATCAGTTTCTGTTTCAACTGGTTTTTAAAAAAGATTTTAGCCCAGCATTTTTTGTCGGTGTAGAAGTCCCCAGTAATGCAATTCATTTAGAACATTTTCTAAAGATTTTCCATGTTCTGTAATAGAGTATTCAATAGTTGGCGGGAAAGTATCGTAAACTGTCCTTTTTATCAGTTGATTGCTTTCGAGGCTTTTCAGCTCTTTGGATAAGGTTTTATCAGTTATTCCGGTAACAGCCTTAGATATTTCGTTAAAACGTTTATTTTCTGTCGAAAGAGAAAACAGGATTAGCAATTTCCATCTTCCTTCCAGTGCTTCTAAAGCATCTTTGATTGAAAGTGCAGTTTTTGGACATCCGCCTTTAATTAGCATTTTAGTTTATTTTAGAATTATACCACTTTCACTTTGGATAGCACTTTCCAAAGTGGAAGTACTGTAAATAAGGAAGTAAATATAAATATTTTTGAGATCTTAATTTATAATTTATCTCAAATGGAAAAACAACCACATTCGAAAACAGTTCTTATTATGCTATGGACATCACAGATTATTTTATCTGTATGTTTTATTTGGGGAGGATCAATGAAATTATTTCTTTCAATAAAAGAATTATCTATGATGTGGCCTTGGGCAGGAGAAGTTCCTGTTGCATTGGTAAAAGGAACGGGAATAATTGATTTATTAGCGGGAATAGGAATTATAGTTCCGTCATTTATTCAAAAATCCAGACTTGTATGGTTAACGGCTATTGGAATAATTGTTCTTATGTTTAGTGCCGGTATTTTTCATATCTGCAGAGGAGAAGCTTCTCAAATAGGTATTAATGTTTTTCTTGCTATTTTGGCAGCTTTTGTTGTCTGGGGAAGAAAATAAACAAACAAGCCTCATAGAAACTCTATGAGGCTTTTTTGTTTTAATTATAATTAATTTTTCAGCATGTTTTTTACTTCAATGAATTTTCCGTCAATTTCGCCAATCTGCAAGCCTAAAATATGAGCAATTAAAGGATAAACAGAAACATTTTGAAATGTTGGGACAATTTTGTCTACTTTAAAAGCTGGGCCTTTGGCATAAAAAATAGCATGCATATCTTTTTCGTCATTATCATAGCCATGTGTACCGCCATTTATGTGTGTACTTTCCTTACCAACTAAACTCCATCCTTTATCTGCTTCAATAACAAAATCATGTACACGCGGATTTGTTCCATAATGCAATCTCTTCGGAACTTCTGTTGATTTCCAAAACTTGATATGTGGAACTTTTTTTAGAGCGTTTGCAATCGAATCCTGAAAACCCGATTTTGCCTGAAGGCTCATAATTGGATTAATTACATCTTTGTAACCCAGCCATTCCGGTTTTAGATAATCCAGAACAGCTACCTTTTTATCATTGCTGATATCGGCCATTCCGTGATCTGAAACAATAATTAAATTGATTTGTTTTCCGATGGTTAATTGATCTAATTTTTTAGACAATTGGCCCATAATAGAATCCATTTTGATTACCATTTTTTTGTTTTCAGGAGAAAGCGGGCCAAAATTATGTCCTGTATGATCTGGTTCGTCAAAGTATAAAGTTACCAAATGCGGACGTTGTTTCTCTGGGAGCTGTAACCATTTTAAAACGGTATCGATTCTTGCTCCATACGGAATTTTATTATCGTAATTTTTATAATAACTTGGATTTCTTTTGTCAATATCAGATCCCGGCCAAAAGAATGATGCCGCTTTTACACCTTGCTGCTCAGCGACATTCCAAATTGGATTTCCGCCATAAAAACGAGAATCATTTTTTGCTTTACTTGACAATGAAAACGATTCGTTTAGTGATGCATCATAAAAAACATTATTAATGATTCCGTGATGATCTGGATAAAGTCCTGTTACAATAGAATAATGATTAGGGAAAGTTTTACTTGGATAAGACGGTTTCATTGATTTTGCATGAACGCCTTCTTTTGCAATCTGCTTTAAATTTTGAAGATTAAATTGCTTTTGATAATCCCAGCGAAATCCATCCATAGAGACTAAAACTACATAAGCGTCTTTATTAGATTGGGCTTGTAAAACAAAAGAAAGTAAAAGGAAAATTAAAGATAGGAGTGAGGTAAAATGCTTTTTCATTATTGAATTTTATTGAATTCACAAATTTACCTATAACCACCTTTAAGAGCAAAAACAGAATGTTAAACAATTATAAATTTAAAAAGAGGTTTGCGACGAATTGCACGAATTTTCACGAATGCTATGTGTGAAAAAGTTTGCCACAGATTAAAAGGATTAAAAAGATTATAATCTGTGAGAATCCTTTTAATCTGTGGCTAAAAAAAATAATTCGTGAAAATTTGTGTAATTTGTGGCAAACAAAAACAAAAAAACGCCAGACATTCATCTGGCGTTTTAAGTTTTAAGAAAAGAACGATTACATCATTCCCGGCATTCCACCGCCCATTGGCATTCCGCCAGCGCTTTCTTCCTTAATATCAATTAATGCACATTCTGTAGTTAAGATCATTCCAGAAACAGATGCAGCATTTTCAAGAGCCACACGAGTTACTTTTTTAGGATCGATAATTCCAGCTGTAAGCATATCTACATATTCGTCAGTTTTAGCATTGTATCCAAAATCACCTGAACCTTCAGAAACTTTAGCAACAACAACAGAACCTTCAAGACCCGCATTTTCAACAATAGTTCTTAATGGAGATTCAACTGCACGAGAAACAATCTGGATTCCAGTTGCTTCGTCAGCGTTATCCGCTTTAAGGTCTGCTAACGCAGCTTTTGCTCTTAATAAAGCAACACCACCACCAGCAACAATTCCTTCTTCAACAGCAGCACGAGTTGCGTGTAATGCATCATCAACTCTGTCTTTTTTCTCTTTCATTTCAACTTCAGAAGCTGCACCTACATAAAGAACTGCAACACCTCCGGCTAATTTAGCCAAACGCTCTTGTAATTTTTCTTTATCATAATCAGATGTTGTAGTTTCCATCTGACCTTTAATTTGGTTTACACGGTTTTTGATGATATCTGCTTCACCAGCACCACTTACGATAGTTGTATTGTCTTTATCGATAGAAACTCTTTTTGCGTTTCCTAACATTTCGATAGTTGTATTTTCAAGTGTATAACCTCTTTCTTCAGAAATTACAGTTCCACCAGTTAAGATTGCGATATCTTCTAACATTGCTTTTCTTCTGTCTCCAAAACCTGGAGCTTTTACAGCAGCAATTTTAAGAGCACCTCTTAATTTGTTTACTACTAAAGTAGAAAGAGCTTCTCCGTCAACATCTTCAGCGATAATCAATAATGGTTTTCCTGATTGAGCAACTGGCTCTAAAACTGGAAGTAATTCTTTTAAAGAAGAAACTTTTTTGTCGTATAATAAAATGTATGGAGAGTCTAATTCAACTTCCATTTTCTCAGGATTTGTTACGAAATAAGGAGAAAGATAACCTCTGTCAAACTGCATTCCTTCAACAACGTCAACAAAAGTATCCGTTCCTTTAGCTTCTTCAACAGTAATAACTCCTTCTTTTCCAACTTTAGCGAAAGCTGTAGCAATTAATTCACCAATAACTTCGTCATTATTTGCCGAGATAGAAGCAATTTGTTTGATTTTATCAGAATCGCTTCCAACAACTTTAGCTTGTTTTGCAAGGTCAGCAACGATAGCTTCAACTGCTTTATCGATACCGCGTTTCAAATCCATTGGATTTGCACCTGCAGCAACGTTTTTCAGACCTTCTTTTACGATTGCCTGAGCTAAAACTGTAGCGGTTGTAGTTCCGTCACCCGCTAAATCATTGGTTTTAGAAGCAACTTCTTTAACCATTTGCGCGCCCATGTTTTCTAATGGGTCTTTTAATTCGATTTCTTTTGCAACCGAAACACCATCTTTAGTAACTGTTGGTCCACCAAATGATTTTCCAATAATTACATTACGACCTTTTGGTCCAAGCGTTACTTTTACAGCATTTGCTAATGCATCAACACCACGTTTTAATCCGTCACGTGCTTCAATATCAAATTTTATATCTTTTGCCATTTTTTTAATTTTTGTTTAAAGTTTGATTTGTTTCAAGTTACTTTAGTTTTAATTCTTAATACTTACAACCTGATACATATTATTTTTAGATTATCGCTAAGATGTCATCCTCGCGCATGATCAAATAATCAGTTCCTTCTAATTTCAATTCTGTTCCGGCATATTTACCGTACAAAACTGTATCACCAACTTTTACAGTCATAGTATGATCTTTAGATCCGTTTCCAACTGCTACTACAGTACCTTTTTGTGGTTTTTCTTTGGCAGTATCTGGAATAAAAATACCTGAAGCAGTTTTAGTCTCAGCTGCAACAGGTTCAATAAGTACGCGGTCTGAAAGCGGTTTAATGTTTAAAGCCATGATTTTTATATTATATTAAGTTATACGTTTTTTAATGTTCAATAAACTTTCAGAAATTGTGCCATGCTCTGTAAACTGACATTATTTCCTAAAAAAATGCCAGCTTTGACAGGCTGGCATTTTAATTTATATCAAAATTATTATTTTGCTGCAGGTGCTGCCGGAGCAGGAGTTTGTTGAGCTGGGGCAGCTGGTGTAGACGCAGGCGCTTCTGTTTTATCAATAATTTTAGATCCTGTATCACCTAGAGCTCCAGTGAAACTTAAGCTTGAAAGTAGGATTAAAGCAATCAAAATAGTAGCTAGTGTCCAAGTACTTTTATCTAAAAAGTCAGTTGTTTTTTGTACACCGCCTAACATTTGAGTTCCACTGATAGTTGAAGATAATCCTCCACCTTTAGGGTTTTGTACCATAATTACTACGATCAATAGAAAGCAAACTATTGTGATTAAAACTAAGAAAATTGAAAATGTGCTCATTGTATTAAATGTTATTGTTATTTTGTTGTAAAATCTTTATATCCGAAATGCGGTCTGCAAAGAAACTAATTTTTTCTGGATATTTCAAAATTAATATTTCATATGCTTGTATGGCCTTTGTATATTTTTTTTGTTCCAAATAAACACGGGCCAAAGTCTCTGTCATTAGGTATGAATTCTCCTCTTCATTAATATTAAAAGAAATAGGAGGAGTAGACATTGTTGGTTTTATTGGAGAAATTTTTGGGTTTGTTTCAATAAAACGATCAATTATTTCTGCCTTTTTCTTCTTTTCTTCCTCAACAGAAACTATTTCAGTCACTTCAGTTGTTTTTTTTTCATCGGTCTCTGCATCTTTTGGAGCATCTGAACTTCTGTCAATAGGTTCTGCTTTAGCTAATTGCAGCCATTCCTGAAAAGAATGTTTTTCACGTACAAAATCTATTGGTTTTCCTATTTCTAAATTCTCCTCTGCTTCTTTTACAGATTCGGGAACTTCAATTTTAGGAATTTCAAATTCTAATAGTTCTGTTTCGTCTTTTGGTTCTTCAGCAATTATAGGTTCTTCAAAAGTTACTGTTGATGCTTCTTTAATAGAAACTATTATAGATTCTTCGATTGGATCAACATGAACTTCCTCAATTTCATCGTCTTCTACTACTTCATCAAAGAAAGTTATTTTTGTAACAGGTTTTTCGATAATCGTATCAGTTGTTTTTTCTTCAACTTCTGGTACTTCCTTAAATGTATTTAGTATTTCTTCTTCGCTTGGAGTTAAAATAGTTTGTTCTGTTTCAACTTCAATAGTTTCTTCTTCTGTTTCTGTTACTTCTTTAAAAGTATCCAATATTTCTTCCTCACTTGGAGTAAGAACAGATTCATTAACAATTGCTTCAACAGTTATATTTTCAATTTCAGCTGGTTCATTAAAAGAACTTTCAGTTTTTTCTTCTTCAAATGCTGAGATTGGTTCTTCTATAAATTCCGATTCAATTGCTTTTTCTTCAACTTCAGTTACTTCTTGAAAAGAGTTGAATATTTCTTCTTCATTAATAATAGCAATTGGTTTCTCGGTAACTAAATCTTCAGTAGTTTCTTCATCAGTTACCTCTTTAAAAGTGCTAAGTATTTCTTCTTCTGTTGGAATTACAATTGATGGCTCTGCAATATGTTCAATTGTTTGCTCCTGAACTTTTGCAGGCTCTTCAAAAGTATTGGATTCGATTTCTTCTGTTTGTGCTAAAGGTGATTCTTCAATAATCACTTCAGCTGTTTTTTGTTCAATTTTAGAAGGCTCTTCAAAAACAACAGTTGTAGCTTCCTTAATTGATTTTAGAATAGATTGTTCAATTGGATCAATTCGAATTTCTGGGATTTTTACAACAGGTTCAAAAGTAACAACTTCGCTGTCAAATACTTTTATCTCTAAAAGTTCTTTTAGTTTTTGATCGTAAAAATCATTCTGAATAGAAGTAAAAGTTTCAGAAGTTATAAAATCAAACAAGACCGAACGATCTGCTGTATGTGCCGCCGTTACTTTTAATGCATAATTATACTTAAAACTGTTTTGTTTGTAAAGTCCTTTTAATCGAAGCGCTCTGGCACTTTGAAAATATGGAAATTCATTCAAAACACTTCCTAATGCTTCTGCCTGATTTTCTGTAATAGCATCAGGTTTATTCATTAAGTATGTATAATCAGTAACGTTCATTTTTTATTGTTTAATCGTTTTTTTGTGTTTATTCGTTTAACTGTTTATTTGTTTAATTGCTTTAAAATCGATTAACCGATTCAACAAATAAACATTTTTACCATTTTGCCAGAGATTCATTAAAGATATCCTGTGTGATTCTTTCGTAAATCGTTTTAATGGCTGTATTTAAAGTAGATCCTGTTGGAAGATCTCTTCCTTCAAAATCATAGTAAAATTCAAAAGGTTTCTCAAAATCGTCAGTTTCTTTCTTTTTATTGGTAAATCTTACATTAATACGTATTGTTAAACGGTTTTGTGCCGCTTGCTGATCAGCTGTTGCTGTCATTGGCGTAATTCTGTAATCTACAATTTCTCCTTCATATATCAAATCCCCGCCATTACTAACCAAGTTTAAATTTGTTTGATTTTGGATCAAATCCTGTAATGTCAGCGTAAAATCTCTGTCAATTCCAGGTTCTATTAAATCAGCATTGTTATGAAAAAAGTTAACCTGAAATGTTTTAGCATCGATTTGCCCTGTTGAACCAGTAAAATTGTAAAACCCGCAACCGCTAAAAGTTGTCGCAATTAAAAGAATTAGAAGATATTTTAAGTGTTTCATTTTATTTTATAAGATTACTTCGCCAGTTTGCTGGCGTTTAGGCCAAAGATATTCAATTCGTTTAAAACATTTTTGAGTTTTAACTTCTTTACAAGAAATTACAAGTCGAATTGTTTAATTTTTCGGTACAAAGTTCTTTCAGAAATTCCTAATTCATCTGCAGCGGCTTTTCTTTTTCCTTTGTTTTTTTCTAATGATTTTTTGATCATTTCGATTTCTTTTTGCTCTAAACGCAGAATTTCTTCCTCTTCAATAGTCTCGGCAAATAAATAATTATCTTCCGGAATCTGCTGGTGGTAATTTTCTTCACGAACGGTTGGTGTCATAACCGCTGTTCTTGGTTCTTCTTCAAAATCAATTTCGCTGTCATTTTCCTGCGACCCGTATATCTTCTGAATCAAATTCGGATTAATATCCTGCATTTTTGAAGTGCCGTTTTTCATCAATTCCAAAGTCAGCTTTTTCAGATCGTTTAAATCGCTTCTCATATCAAAAAGCACTTTGTACAGAATATCTCTTTCGGTACTAAAATCGCTGTCTTTTTTCGTGTCGTTTATTACAGATGGTAAATTGCTTCCTTCTGACGGAAGATAAGAGGATAAAGTCGAAGCCGAAATATCACGATTGGTTTCTAAAACCGAAATTTGTTCAGCCACATTTCGAAGCTGACGAATGTTTCCGTTCCATCTAAATTTTTGAAGCACGTTTACCGCATCATCATCTAATCTTAACGGAGGCATTTTGTATTTATGCGCAAAATCGGCTACAAATTTCCTGAACAATAAATGAATATCGTCATTTCGCTCACGCAAAGGCGGTAATGTAATTTCGACTGTTGTTAAACGATAGTATAAATCCTCACGGAATTTTCCTTTTTCGATTGCATTAAACAAGTTTACGTTTGTTGCAGCTACAATACGAACATTGGTTTTTTGAACCTGAGAGGAACCTACTTTTATAAATTCACCATTTTCAAGAACACGCAGTAGTCTAACCTGAGTTGTTAATGGCAATTCACCCACTTCATCAAGAAAGATAGTTCCGCCGTCGGCCACTTCAAAATAACCTTCACGAGTGCTTGTAGCACCTGTAAAAGCTCCTTTTTCGTGTCCGAAAAGTTCACTGTCAATAGTTCCCTCCGGAATCGCTCCGCAGTTTACAGCAATATATTTACCATGCTTTCTGTGTGAAAGCGAATGTATAATTCTGGGAATGTTTTCTTTACCAACACCACTTTCCCCAGTTACCATAACCGAAATATCAGTTGGAGCAACCTGAATGGCTTTTTCTATGGCACGATTTAATTTTGGATCATTACCAATAATCTCAAATCGTTGTTTTATTGCTTGAACTGTTTCCATGTATATTTTGTTTCAAGTTTTTATTTGTTTCAGGTTTTACGTTTAGCGTTTAACCTTAAAACTTTAGGCTTATATTTTATTTTGCCACAGATTAAAGTGATTAACACAGATTATTCTAAATTATAAAATATATCTTTTATATTGAAGAGATTTTGTTTGAAAATTTACAAGCAAGCCTACTTCAGAATCTGATAATTTTATGTAATTCAAGATCTGAGCAATATGTTCATTTGAAAATTTTTTTATTGCTTTTACTTCTAATACAATATCTTCATTAATAATGAAATCAGCATAAAATTTATGAGGCAAAATTTTACCCTTGTATTCAATTGAGTATTCCTTTTCTCTTTCAAAAGGAATGTTATTTTCTTTAAATTCTAATTCTAAAGGATCTTTGTAAACTACTTCTAATAGACCCGGGCCAAGATTTCGGTGTACTTCCATACAAATTCCAATAATCTTATAAGTGTCTTTCTCTCTATAATGTTGCATGAATATTTATTTGTTACAAATTAAAGAAAGAAAAATAATACAAAAATCATTTTAATCCTTTTAATCTGTGGCAAAAAAATTAATTCATGCTGCTCAAGCCAACAGCTTCACCTTTTAAAGTTCCTGAAGTACAGCTTGTGATTTTTACGTTTACGAAATCACCAATTTTATAATTCTCTTTTGGGAACACAACCGTAATACTTTGAGAATTTCTTCCGGAGAATTCGTCTTTTGACTTTTTAGAAACTTTTTCTACTAAAACTTCAACTGTTTTTCCAACAAATTCCTCACTTCTAAACCAAGCATGCTTTTGTTGTAAATCGACAATTTCCTGAAGTCTTCTGGCTTTTGTTTCTTCTTCTACATCATCTTTCATTTTTCTTCCGGCCAAAGTTCCCGGGCGTTCAGAATACGAATACATATAACCGAAATTATATTTTACATATTCCATTAAGCTCATAGTATCTTGGTGATCTTGCTCCGTTTCAGTTGGGAAACCGGCAATCATATCCTGCGAAATCGAAGCATCTGGAACAATCGCTCTGATTTTATCAATCAAAGCCATATATTCTTCACGAGAGTGCAGACGATTCATTTCTTTTAAAATTCGGTTACTTCCAGATTGAACCGGCAAGTGAATGTGTTTACAAATATTTGGATATTTTGCAATAACATGCAGGATGCTTTCGTGCATATCCTGCGGATTTGAAGTCGAAAATCGGATACGCATTTTAGGGAATCCAACAGCAACCATTTCAAGTAATTGATCAAAATCAACCGCAGTCGCTTTTTGCATATCTGAAGCGTTTACGAAATCCTTTTTCAAACCGCCGCCGTACCAAAGGTAGCTGTCAACATTTTGACCTAAAAGTGTAATTTCCTTAAAACCTTTGTTCCATAAATCCTGAATTTCGGTCATAATACTTTGAGGTTCACGACTACGCTCACGTCCACGTGTAAAAGGCACAACGCAAAACGTACACATATTATCGCAGCCACGAGTGATTGAAACCAAAGCAGTAATTCCGTTACTCATTAAACGAACTGGCGAAATATCTCCGTAAGTTTCTTCTTTTGATAAAATAACATTGATAGCGTCACGGCCTTCTTCAACTTCTGCTAACAAATTCGGAAGATCTTTGTAAGCATCAGGGCCAACAACAAGATCCACTATTTTTTCTTCTTCCAAAAACTGACTCTTCAAACGCTCCGCCATACAGCCCAAAACGCCTACTTTCATTTTCGGGTTCGTACGTTTTACCGCATTGTATTTTTCAAGACGCTTACGAATAGTTTGTTCTGCTTTATCACGAATTGAGCACGTGTTAACCAAAACCAAATCAGCTTCTTCTAAAACCGAAGTGGTGTTATATCCGCCTTCAGATAAAATGGAAGCTACGACTTCACTGTCCGAAAAATTCATCGCACAACCGTAACTTTCTATAAATAGTTTTTTAGTATTCTCAGGTTTATTTTCTAAAACAAGACTTTCGCCTTGTTTACTTTCTTCAATAATCTTTTCCATTGTAAAATTTCAAAGTGCAAAGATAGCGTAAATACAGTCAATATGACAAGATGGCAGAGGAGAAATTTTAGATTTTAGATTTTAGATTGCAGATTCATAGAAAGAAAATCGATTTGTGAGAAATCTTAAATCTAAAATCAGTAATCTAAAATATTTAAATAGCCACAGATTAAAAAGATTAAAATGATTCTCAAAGCTTTGCGGACTTTGTACTGAATTTTCAGCTCAGAAAAAAAACTTGCGAACTTTGCGTAAAAACTTTGTGAACTTTGCGGTTAAAATTTAGATTTAGGAAGAAGATTTTAGATTGATATAAAGAAAATCGATTTATGGAGTAATCTAAAATCTACATTCTACAATCTAAAATATTTAAATAGCACTGAATTTTCAGCTTACATTAAATCTTTGCGAACTTTGCGTAAACCTTTGTGAACTTTGCGGTTAAATTTTTAGTTTTAGCGCTTAAATTTTATATTAATAGAAATAAATTAAGATTCATGAGAAAGCTAAAATCTAAAATCAACAATCTAAAATAAAAGAATTTGACGGTCATAATCCTATAAAAGTTATACCTATATATATATTACAGAATATTACAGATAAATCTGCAATTTTAAGTTTCATAATATCAAAATACCTCAAAAATTCAATCGCGAGGTTAATATTTAAAAAAAATAAATACTTTTGTTGCAGAAAATAAGAGCAATGGCAAAGAATTTAGTAATAGTGGAATCACCTGCAAAGGCGAAAACGATCGAGAAATTTCTTGGGAGCGATTTTCAGGTGGAGTCAAGTTATGGTCACATAGCCGACTTACCATCAAAGGAAATAGGGGTAGATGTAGAGAATGGGTTTAAACCTAAATATGAAGTTTCTCCGGATAAAAAAGCCTTGGTAAGTAAACTTAAGACACTATCTAAAAATGCCGAAATGGTTTGGTTAGCAAGTGATGAGGACCGCGAAGGAGAAGCTATTTCATGGCACTTGGCGGAAGAACTGAAACTGGATACAAAAAAAACAAAGCGAATTGTTTTTCATGAAATTACCAAATCTGCGATTCTTAAAGCAATCGAGAATCCAAGAGAAATTGATTATAATTTAGTAAACGCACAACAGGCACGTCGTGTTCTGGATCGTTTAGTGGGTTACGAATTATCTCCGGTTTTGTGGAGAAAAATTAAAGGAGGACTTTCTGCTGGTCGTGTACAGTCTGTTTCTGTACGTTTGATTGTGGAGAGAGAACGCGAAATTCAAAGTTTCAATGCTGTTGCAACCTATTCAATTGTTGCCGAATTTGTAAACGAGGCTGGAAAAGCTTTTAAAGCAAAACTTCCAAAAAATTTCAATACTAAAAAAGAAGCCGAAGATTTCTTAAATCAAAACATCGGTTCTAAATATACGGTAGCTGATTTAGAAACTAAACCTACCAAAAAATCGCCAACAGCACCTTTTACAACTTCTACGCTTCAACAGGAAGCTGCAAGAAAATTGTATTTGCCAGTTGGAATCACGATGCAGTTAGCACAGCGTTTGTACGAAGCGGGACTTATTACTTATATGAGAACTGACTCGGTGAATCTTTCAAAAGATGCAATGGACGCGGCTGAAGCTGAAATCATAAAATCGTACGGAAAAGAGTTTTCGAAACCGAGAACTTTTGCAACGAAAAGCAAAGGAGCACAAGAAGCGCACGAAGCAATTCGTCCAACTGATATGTCACGTCATACAGTAAATATTGATCGTGATCAGGCTCGTTTGTATGATTTGATCTGGAAAAGAACATTGGCTTCGCAAATGAGCGATGCGCAATTAGAAAGAACAAATGTGAAAATTGAAGCTGATAATCACAGCGAAATTTTTGCAGCTTCGGGAGAAGTTTTACTTTTTGAGGGTTTCTTAAAAGTATATCTTGAAGGTCACGATGATGATGAAGAAGAACAAGAAGGAATGCTTCCGGCATTAAAAGTAAACGAAAAACTAGCTAACAATTATATTACAGCTACAGAACGATATTCAAGACCGCCTTCAAGATATACTGAGGCATCTTTAGTAAAAAAATTAGAGGAACTTGGAATTGGACGTCCGTCTACTTATGCGCCAACAATCTCTACAATTATCAACAGAAATTATGTTGAAAAAGGGACTCTTGAAGGTCAGGAACGTAAATATACGCAGCTTACTTTGCAAAATAGTAAAGTAGGAGAGAAGGTTTTAAAAGAAAATACAGGTTCTGATAAAGGAAAATTAGTTCCAACAGATATTGGAACTATCGTAACAGATTTCTTAGTAAAGAACTTTGGAAATATTCTGGATTATAATTTTACTGCAAAAGTAGAACAGGATTTTGATGAAATTGCCGAAGGAAATATTGACTGGGCAACTATGATGCAGGATTTCTACAATAAATTTCACCCAAATGTAAAAGAAGTTGAGGCAAATGCTGAACGTGAAAGCGGTGAAAGAATTTTGGGTAAAGATGCTGACGGAAGACAGGTTTCTGTTCGTTTAGGAAAATTTGGACCAATGGCTCAAATTGGAGAAGCAGACGATGAAGATAAAAAGTTTGCCAGCTTAATGGCAGATCAAAATATTGGAAATATAACGCTTGAAGAAGCTTTGAATTTATTCTTGCTTCCTAAAACTTTAGGAGATTATAAAGGAGAAGAAGTTGAAGTAAGCAACGGTCGTTACGGCCCATATGTTCGTCATGGAAGCGTGTTTATTTCATTACCTAGAGGAGAAGATCCTTTAAGTGTTACTAAAGAAAGAGCACAGGAATTAATTGATGAAAAAGCTGTTGCAGATGCTCCAATTGCGGTTTACAAAGGAGAAGCTGTTCAAAAAGGTGTGGGACGTTTTGGTCCTTTCATTAAATGGAATGGTCTGTTTGTAAATGTGAGTAAAAAATACAATTTTGATAATTTGTCTCAGGCTGATGTTGAGGAATTAATTGAAGATAAATTACAAAAAAACATAGATAAAGTTCTTCACAATTGGGAAGACGAAGGAATTTTGGTTGAAAAAGCGCGCTGGGGACGCTCGGTTATTACAAAAGGTAAAATCAAAATTGAGTTAAGCAAAGATGTTGATGCGACAAAGTTAACATTGGCCGAAGTTCAGGAAATGATCGAGAAAAAAGCACCGGCTAAAAAAGTCGCTGCTAAGAAAACAACAGCAGTAAAAAAAGCACCAGCAAAAAAAACAGCAGCAAAAAAGAAATAAAGAATGGAATTTGATTTTCTAGAGCCTTTAAATGATGGAATTTTAAAATTCATTAGTTCATTGTCTTCACAAGAACTGGGAAGTAAAATTGTTCTGCATACTCAGGATCAATTTCCGGATATTAGTAAAATTAACATTGCAATTGTAGGTGTTTTAGAAGACCGACGCAATATTAACATGGTTAATGAAGTTAATCTTACTACAGTTCGAAAAAAGCTTTATGGAATGTTTCCTGGAAATTGGGATGCTTCAATTGCTGATTTAGGAGATATCCTTGCTGGAGATTCTGTAGAGGATACTTATTTTGCAGTTAAAAAGGTAACTTCTGCATTAATTAAAAATAAAGTCATTCCTATAGTCCTGGGAGGTTCGCAGGATTTAACATACGCTTTATATCGCGCATACGATGATTTGGAGCAAATGGTAAATATGGTTGCTGTCGATAACAGATTTGATTTTGGTAAAGAAGATGAAACAGTTTCGGCTAATTCATATTTAACAAAAATCATAATTGATGAGCCTAATAATCTTTTCAATTATTGTAATATAGGATATCAAACGTACTATAATTCGCAGGAAGAAATTGATTTAATTGAAAAATTGTTTTTTGATGCTTACCGTTTAGGTGAAATCTCAAACAAAATAGCGCTGGCAGAACCTGTTTTTAGAGATGCTGATTTAGTTAGTATCGATTTGAATTCGGTAAAGTCTTCAGCTTCAGGAAATACTATTACATTTGAACCAAATGGTTTCAATGGAAAAGAGATTTGTTCTTTGGCAAGATATGCCGGGATTAGTGATAAAGTGTCTTCGTTTGGAGTATTTAATCATAATAGTACAGCTGCAGAAGCGCCTATTATTGCTCAGATTGTTTGGTATTTTATTGAAGGATATCATTATCGTTCAAAAGAATATCCATTTGGAAGCAGAACAAATTATTTAAAATATATTGTTCCTTTAGAAGAGGAGGAGCTGGTTTTTTATAAAAGTGATAAAACAGAGCGTTGGTGGATCGAGATTCCATTTGAAACAAACGGCAGCAATAAACTAAAAAGAAATACGTTATTACCGTGTTCTTATGAAGAATATTTGAGCGCTTGTAATCAAGAATTGCCAGAAAGATGGTGGAAAGCACAAAGAAAAAACGCTTTGTAGAAGAAAATTTTAATGAAAATCTTAATTTTTTCAAGTTTTTCAAAATATTGTTAAAAAATTTAGTAAGATAAGGTTTATATATTATAAAATTTAACGTTTTACGTCGATTTTTTTAATCAGTTTGTCGATGAAATATTTTTTTTTTATTTTATTTAACATTATTTTTGAACGGTAAAATAAATTTCGCAAGTAGTATTGTTTTTTAGATAAATAATAAATACGTTTACGGACTTTTAATAATGAATAGATAATCCCAAATTTATATGAAGAAGTTTATTGCATTTGCAGCAATGTTAACACTAGTAATCGGCTGTGGTAAGTCAGGTGACAAAGGTGAATTAGTTGGTGTTACAGGAGGGAAATGGCATCCCGAGAAGCCTTATGGAATGACATTAGTTCCTGGTGGATCTTTTATCATGGGTAAATCAGACGCTGATTTAGCTAACGTAGAAGATGCTCCTACTAAAACAGTAACAGTTAGATCATTTTATATGGACGAAACTGAGATTACTAACAGTGAGTACCGTCAATTCGTAGAATGGGTAAAAGATTCTACAATGAGAGTACGTCTTGCTATTTTGGCTGATGAAACAGGTCAAAAAAGTACTGGTGGTAAAGGTGCTAAAGGAGGAAGTATCGCTGATTATGCATTTAATGACTCTGAGCCGGATAAAATGACAGCTTACGATAAATATATGTATGATAACTACTATAGTGTAGGAACAAAAGATGATCCGTATGCTGGTAGAAAATTAAACAAAAAAGTTAAGTTAATTAGAGATACTAAAGCTTATCCAGATGAGTATTATGCTGAAGTAATGGATTCTATGTATTTACCAATTGAAGAATCATACAATGGTTTAAGAACAATTGACGTAAATAAATTGAAATTCCGTTATTCTTGGATGGATATTCAGGCTGCTGCAAAAGCTAAAGTTGGAAAAAGAAAAGACTTCGTTAAAACTGAGCAAGTTAGTGTTTACCCTGATACTACAGTTTGGATTAAAGATTTCGCATATTCATATAATGAGCCAATGCATAATGATTATTTCTGGCATAAAGCTTATGGAGATTATCCAGTAGTAGGTGTAACTTGGAAACAAGCTAAAGCATTCTGTGCCTGGAGAACTTTAAACAAAAACAGCTACATTAAATCTAAGAAAAAAGGGCGTGACCTGGTTAACGCATTCAGACTTCCAACAGAAGCAGAATGGGAGTATGCTGCAAGAGGTGGTCTGGAGTCTGGAACTTATCCTTGGGGTGGTCCTTACACGAAGAGTGACAGAGGATGTTTCATGGCAAACTTCAAGCCTAACAGAGGAGATTATGCTGCCGATGAAGCTTTATATACTGTTGAAGCAAAATCTTACGAGCAAAACGGATACGGATTATATAACATGGCAGGAAACGTTTCAGAGTGGACAGATTCAGCTTATAATCCAAACGCATACGAGTATGTTTCTACAATGAACCCTAACGTAATTGACGGAAAGAATCAAAGAAAAGTGGTTCGTGGAGGTTCTTGGAAAGACGTGGCTTACTTCCTACAAGTAAGTACTCGTGACCACGAATATGCTGATTCTGCAAGAAGTTATATCGGTTTCAGAACTGTACAAGATTACATGGGAACTCAAGTAACCGGAAACGGAACTGGTAAAAAGAAATAGTAATTTATAATTCAATCAATACAATAACCAAATCGAATCTATTTTAAAATTAAAACCTAAAAAAAAATTATTATGGCATTATTAAGTAAAAAAGCAATGAATTTCGCTTATGGTATGGGAGCGGCAGTAGTAATCGTTGGAGCATTATTCAAAATTACTCACTTTGAAATTGGACCATTAACAGGAACAGTTATGCTTTCAGTAGGTTTATTAACTGAGGCGTTAATCTTCGCGTTATCTGCTTTTGAACCAGTTGAAGACGAGTTAGATTGGACTCTTGTTTACCCAGAATTAGCTAACGGACAAGCTAGAAAAAAAGCGGATAAACCTGAATCAACTGATGCCCAGGGATTATTATCTCAAAAATTAGATGCAATGTTAAAAGAAGCTAAAGTTGACGGTGAGTTAATGGCAAGCTTAGGAAACAGCATCAAAAACTTCGAAGGAGCTGCTAAAGCAATCTCTCCAACGGTAGACTCTATTGCAGGTCAAAAGAAATATTCTGAAGAATTATCTGTTGCTGCTGCTCAAATGGAATCATTAAACAGTTTATACAAAGTACAATTAGAAAGTGCAGCAAGAAATGCTGAAGCTAATAAAGAAATCGCTGATAACGCATCTAAATTAAAAGAGCAAATGGCGTCTATGACTGCAAACATTGCTTCTTTAAACAGTGTTTATGGTGGTATGCTTTCTGCAATGAGTAACAAAGGATAATTAGTTTTTAACTATTATATTAAAATTATTAATAAGAACTAATTAGAAAAAAATGGCAGGAGGAAAATTAACCCCTAGACAGAAGATGATTAACCTGATGTATCTGGTTTTCATCGCGATGTTAGCAATGAACGTATCAAAAGAAGTAATTTCTGCTTTTGGTTTGATGAACGAAAAATTTGAAGCTGCAAATACTACTTCAGTTACAACAAACGAAGGCTTATTACAATCTTTAGATCAAAAAGCTGCTGAAGCAAAAGGAGAGTTCATTACTGCAGCAGAAACTGCACACAAAGTTGAAGGAATCTCAAAAGAATTTTACGATTATATTGGTACTTTAAAAGCTCAGTCTATCAAAGGATTTGAGGTTGAAAAAGAAACTGGAAAACTACCATACGAAGCTATGGATAGAGGTGATAACATCGACGACTGGTTTACAGGAGACGGTTACACTAAAAAAGGTAACGAAATTATCGCTAAAATCGAAAAATACAAAGCAGACTTAAAAGCTGCTTTAGGAACAGATAAAAAGTATGCTAACATTATTGCAGAAGTTGAAAAGAAATTTGACGTTTCTGAAGTAAAAAACAAAGAAGGTATAAAAGAAAAATACTTAGCTTACCACTTTAAAGGTTTCCCTGCAATTGCATCTGCTGCTAAACTTTCAGCTTGGCAGAATGACGTTAAAAAAGCAGAAACAGATGTTTACAACAGTGCTTTAGGAAAAGCTGCAGTTGCTGCTGCTTCTTATAGCAACTACCAGGCAATCGTTGTTTTAGATAAAAATGCTTATTTCCAAGGAGAAAAAGTTACAGGTAAAGTAGTTTTAGGTCGTTATGACGAAAACACAAAACCAACTTCATTCCAAGGTCCTGGACAAATTGTTAACGGACAAGCTGTTATCTCTTTAACTGCTGGTGGTGTAGGTGAACAAAACATTAATGGTCAATTTACTTTCTTAGAAGACGGTAAAAACATTCCATTAAAATTCAAAGGAACTTACGTTGTAGTTCCAAGACCAAACTCAGCTACGATTTCTGCTGATAAAATGAATGTAGTGTATAGAGGAGTTGTTAACCCAATCTCTGTATCATTTGCAGGAGTTGATGCTAACAAAATTTCTGCTAGCGCTCCAGGATTATCTTCAGCTGGTAAACCAGGTAAATATAACATGAGCCCGGGTTCAGGAACAGAAGCTACAATTTCTGTAACAGGAACATTACCAAACGGAGATAAAGTTACTGATAAGAAATCATTCAGAATTAAAGGTATTCCTGGACCAACAGGTACAATTAGAGGTGAGATGGGTGTTGTTAAAGGACCTAGATCTAACTTAGAAATTGCTACTATTGGTGCTAAATTACTTGATTTTGATTTTGAAGTTGGTTTAGATGTTGTTGGATTTAACATGAAAATTGCTGGACAGCCTACAGTTGTTGTTACTGGTAATAGATTAAATGCACAATGTAAGCAAGTACTTTCAAGAGCAGGTAAAGGAGATCAAGTTACTATTTCTGAAATTAAAACTAAACTTGTTGGAGCTGGTAGTTATTTATTACCAAGAACTGCTCCGGTAATTTATGAAATACAATAATTAAGTACTGAAATCTTCAGTCAATATTTATAATAATACCACGATGAAAGTAAGAAATTTTTTAATAGCTATTGTTCTAATCGCTGGAGGTTTTGCTTCTAATGCGCAATCAAATTTGCTAAATGCAAAAACGCCTGCCCAAATTGGGCTTAAAACTCCTGCGCAACTTATCTCTGATAATGATAAGCCTTTAGCTTACGGTTATGTTGATGATAGAGATATCTTGATGGGTAAAACAACTTGGGAGATTATTGACTTAAATGAAAAGATCAACTTCCCTATGTATTTTCCAGTAGATACTGCTAATATTGGTTCTGATAGACGTTCATTATATGATGTTTTGACGAAAGCCGTTAGAAAAGGCCAAATAACTGAGGTTTATTCTGATAGTTATTTCAATACTAAAAAATCTATGAAAGACATCGAAGGTGCCTTATCTCGTATTGACACAACAGATGCTGGTAGAGAGCTTATCAACCAATATCCAGACGACTATAAAGCACGTGTTGTGAAGAAAAAAGTTGTAACTGGTACTGGTAAAAAGAAAGTTGTTACTTATGTAGACGAAACAGTTGGGCCAACAAGAACAGTTCCTGCTGAATATATCTTAAAGCAAGATCTTACTGCTGCAGATGTTACTCAGTATAAAATTAAAGGATACTGGTATTTTGATAAACGTCAAAGTGAATTAAAATATCGTTTACTTGGAATTTGTCCTGTAACTCCAGACGTTTACACAATGAACAGTGACGAAAAGGATTATATCGAATTATTTTGGGTTTTCTTCCCAAATGCTCGAGCAGTCCTTCACGAAGCAAAAGCTTTCAATGACAGCAATTCGGCTCTGCCAATTTCATTCGATCAGATTTTAAATTCAAGACGTTTTAATGCGATTGTTTATAAAGAAGAAAACTTGTACCAAGATCGTGAGATCAAAGAATACATGAAAGATAACGCACAAAATCAGTTATTGGAATCTGAAAGAGTAAAAGAGAAGATTCGTAACTTCGAACAAGATATGTGGAACTACTAAGTTCTAAAATTAAATTATAAGAAAAACTCTCACTGCTAACGTAGTGAGAGTTTTTTTTTGATCAGATGACAACACTTTTTAATACTATCTTATATAAATTTTATTAAGATTTAAATTTTTAAAAAAGCAAAATAGCAGGGAAAGATATTACAAAAGGTATGGTTTTATTTTGTAATGATCAGATTTATAGTGTTTTGTAAAATATTTATTGTATGTTAGCTAAACGTTAATTAAAATTAATTTTTAAATTTGTAATTATAATTTCTACAAATTCACATTATTGTAAGAAAAATAACAATATTACACATCAAACTGCGTTTAGGTTTATTATAAAAAATATTATGATGAAAGTGAAAAGTTTTTTAATGGTTATTGTTTTTATCGCTGGCGGTATTATTTCTAATGCTCAATCTAATTTACTTAATGCTAAAACAGCAGATCAAATTGGGCTTAAAACAGCTGCGCAGCTTATCTCTGATAATGATAAGCCTTTAGCTTATGGCTATGTAGATGATCGTGATGTTTTAATGGCAAAAACTACCTGGGAGATTATTGATTTAAATGAAAAAATCAATTTTCCTTTATATTTTCCTGTAGATACTGTCAATATTGGTTCAGACAGACGTTCACTTTATGATGTTTTGACCAAAGGAATCAGACAAGGAAAAATAACTGAAGTTTATACAGATAGTTATTTCAATACCAAAAAATCCATGAAAGACATTGAAGGTTCATTAACCCGTGTTGATACAACAGATGCAGGTAGGGAACTTATAAATCAATATCCGGATGATTTTAAAACACGTGTTGTAAAGAAAAAAGTGGTAACGGGTACTGGTAAAAAGAAAGTGGTAAATTATGTTGACCAAACTATAGGTCCAACAAGAACGGTTCCTGCTGAATATATTTTAAGACAAGATCTTACAGCTGCCGATGTTTCACAATATAAAGTAAAAGGATATTGGTATTTTGATAAACGCCAAAGTGAATTGAAATATCGCTTACTTGGAATTTGTCCTGTAACCCCAGATGTTTACACGATGAATAGTGACGAAAAAGATTATATTGAACTATTCTGGGTTTTCTTCCCAAATGCCCGAACTGTACTTCATGAAGCAAAAGCTTTTAACGACAGTAATTCGGCACTTCCAATTTCATTTGATCAAATACTTAATTCAAGACGTTTTAACGCAGTTATTTACAAAGAGGAGAATATGTATGGAGATCGTGAAATTAAAGATTACATGAAAGATAATGCACAAAATCAGTTGTTAGAATCTGAAAGAGTAAAAGAGAAGATTCGTAACTTCGAAGAAGATATGTGGAACTACTAAAGATCTAAACCAATTATAAGAAAAACTCTTACTACCTTTGCAGTAAGAGTTTTTTTATTTTATCTATACATTCACAATGCTTGATTATTTAATCGTGGGATCTGGGCTGGCTGGGATTTCTTTTGCAGAAGTTGCCCTTAAAAACAATAAGTCTATTTTAGTTGTTGATGACAAATCTCAAAATTCTTCCCGAATTGCGGGAGGTTTGTATAATCCGGTTATTTTGAAACGTTTCAGTGAAGTTTGGAATGCTAAAGAACATTTGGTCTTAATGAATGAGTTCTATGAACAAGTTGAAGAAAAACTGCAGGAAAAATTCAACTTTAAAATGCCCATTCTTAGAAAGTTTTTTTCAATTGAAGAACAGAATAATTGGTTTGCTGCTTCTGATAAAATTAATTTAGCTCCCTTTTTATCTACAAAACTAATTACTAAAAAATACCAAAGTATCGATTCTCCTTATGATTATGGTGAAGTTTTGCATACTGGATATGTAAAAACCGGGCAATTATTAGAAAGCTATAGAGAATATTTAAAGAAGAATGATTTCCTTCTGGAAGAATCTTTTCATAGCTCTTTTTTAGATTTTCATGATTCAGGAATTCAGTATAAAAACATTAAAGCCCGTCATATCATATTTGCAGAAGGTTTTGGACTGCATAAAAATCCATATTTTAATTATCTGCCTTTGGATGGAACAAAAGGCGAGCTGTTTTTAATAAATGCACCTAATTTAAAATTAGATGTAATTGTTAATACAAGCGTTTTTATTTTTCCAATAGGCGGTAATTTGTATAAAGTTGGTGCAACTTACAATTGGCATGACAAAACAGATCTTCCAACGGAAGAAGGCAAACAAGAACTTTTAGATCGTATTAGAGAAATTATTACCTGCGATTTTGAAATTGTAAAACATTTTGCAGGAGTTAGACCTACAGTTGCAGACAGAAGACCTCTGGTTGGTACTCATGAAGTATACAAATCTATTCATCTGCTTAATGGATTAGGAACCCGTGGTGTAATGCTGGGTCCGGCTTTGGCAAAAATGTTGTATGACAATATTGAAAACGGAACCCCAATAGACAAAGAAGCCGATATAAAACGCTTTCATAAAAGATATTTAAAATCCCTTATTCCTGACCGGCCTTAGGATCGTAAGAAATAAACATATTAATATATAGATTTCGGGAAAGTCGCAAAACAAACGGAAACAAAACAATTAATGTAATAACAATTGCTATAAAAGATTCTCCAATACTTGCTCCAAAAAACACAAATGAAACAATAAAGGCAGCAATTCCCACCGCAACATTTAATCCGTAACTCACATACATTGCACCATAAAAAAACGAAGGTTCAATTTGATATTTTAAACCGCAATGACCGCAATTGTCGTTCATTTTTAGAACTTTAGTCAAATGAAGCGGATTTTTGTCTGAATACATGCTCTCTTTTTGGCATTTTGGACAACTTCCTGTTAAAATACTATTTAGTTTGGATCCTTTTTTTAACATTTGCAAAAAATTTACATTACCATTTATCTGGGTAACGCAAATTTACAATTTTCATTCTCTGTTTAAGGTATCAAAACATGAAACTTTAAACTATAAACAACAATTTAATGCTTAATATACACAATCTTTCGGTTTCTTTTGGAGGAACATATTTATTTGAAGAAGTTACTTTTCGTTTAGGCGCCGGCGACCGCGTAGGTCTTGTTGGTAAAAACGGAGCAGGTAAATCGACAATGCTTAAAATGTTAGCAAGAGATTTTGCTCCGGATTCAGGAGTTATTTCTCAGGAGAAAGATATCAAAATGGGTTTTTTACGTCAGGATATTGATTTTGAACGTGGAAGAACCGTATTAGAAGAAGCTTATGAAGCTTTTACCGAAATTAAAATTGTAGAAAAAAAATTAGAAGAAATCAATCATCAATTGGTTACCAGAACCGATTATGAAAGTGAAGAATACGGACAGATTATTGAAGATTTATCTGATTATACACATCGTTTTGAGCTTCTTGGAGGTTACAATTATGTTGGAGATACAGAGAAAATTCTTTTAGGATTAGGTTTTAAAAGAGAAGTTTTTAACAATCAAACTGAAACATTTTCAGGAGGTTGGAGAATGCGTATAGAATTGGCTAAATTATTATTGCAGTCAAATGATGTATTGCTTTTGGATGAGCCAACGAATCACTTAGATATCGAAAGTATCATTTGGTTAGAAAGTTTTCTTCGAAATTATCCCGGAGTTGTTGTAATTGTGTCGCACGATAAAATGTTCTTGGATAACGTTACAAACCGTACAATCGAAATCTCTTTAGGAAAAGCATACGACTTTAATAAACCTTATTCTCAATATTTAGAACTTCGCCATGAAATTCGTGAAAAGCAATTAGCGACTCAAAAGAATCAGGCAAAGAAAATTGAGGAGACAGAAAAATTAATCGAAAAGTTCCGTGCGAAAGCTTCAAAAGCTTCGATGGCGCAATCGCTGATTAAAAAGTTAGATAAAGTAGAAAGAATTGAAGTTGATGAAGACGATAATTCTGTAATGAATATTTCATTTCCGGTTTCAAAAGAGCCAGGAAAAGTAGTGATTGAAGCAGAAAATGTTACAAAAGCATACGGAGACAAAACAATTTTAAAAGACATAAGTTTACTTGTTGAAAGAGGCAGTAAAATTGCTTTTGTTGGACAAAATGGACAAGGAAAATCTACTTTCATCAAAGCGCTTGTAAACGAATTTGAATACGACGGAACTATTAAATTAGGTCACAATGTACAATTAGGATATTTTGCTCAAAATCAGGCAGAATATCTTGATGGCGAAATCACTTTGCTTCAAACAATGGAAGATGCCGCAACAGACACCAATCGTATGAAAGTACGTGATATGTTGGGATCTTTCCTTTTTAGAGGTGATGATGTTGAGAAAAAAGTAAAAGTACTTTCTGGAGGCGAGCGTAACCGTTTGGCACTTTGTAAGTTATTATTACAGCCAATCAACGTATTGCTAATGGATGAGCCTACAAATCACTTAGACATTAAATCTAAGAATGTTTTGAAAGCAGCACTTCAAAAATTTGGCGGAACTTTATTATTAGTTTCTCACGATAGGGATTTTCTTCAGGGAATGTCTAATATCGTTTACGAATTTAAAGATCAAAAAATCAAAGAATATTTAGGAGATATCAACTATTTCTTAGAACAGCGCAACCTTGAAAATATGCGTGAAGTCGAGAAAAAAGACGTTGCAAAAGCAGCTGCTCCAAAGGAAACAAACAAAGCATCATACGAAGATCAGAAAAAAGGGAAAGCGCTTCAAAACCGATTGAGTAAAATTGAAAGTCAAATTCAGCAATTAGAAAAAGACATTCAGCACGATGATAAAATGCTGGCTTCTAATTACGACAAACACATCGAAGATGCATCGTTTTTTACAGCATACAATAAAAAGAAAAAAGATTTAGAACAATTACTTATAGACTGGGAAGTTGTTCAGGAAGAGATTGATAATTTTAGCGCTTAATTAGTATTCAGTCGCAGTCTCAGTTTTGAGTTTCTGAAACACATTTTTTTTACTTACAGACCTTTGTCAAAGTTTAAAACTTTGACAAAGGTTTTTTCTTTACATAAAGTATTGTCATTTCGACCGAAGGGAGAAATCGCACAAGAAACTCCATAAGTTTGTCGCCAATCTTTGTCGATCTACTATTGCGATTTCTCCCTTCGGTCGAAATGACAAAAAATGAGACTATTTAATAACCCCAATAGATCTGGAATGCGCAATCGCCTCACTGCTTTCTTTAAAATAACAAACAGAAACATCAAGCGATTCTAAATTTTTCATGATTTTTTTGACTTCCTTTTTTTTACTTTTGCCTGTTTGTCGAATGTAAACAGCAATTACAGTAACAGGAAATATTTTGCAGATTCGCTCATATAAAACCGGATCGTGCTGAGAGTCATCTCCTAATAAAACATATTTAAGATTAGGATAAAACTCTAAAACATGCTTTATTTTATCAAATTTATGATCGTGATTCCCACGTCCGCTCATGAAGAAATCAGTAATTCCTCGCCTAATATCTTTCAATAAAACAACGGCGCGCGGCAGATTATGTATTTTGGTAAATTCTATAATAAATCGGTATAAATTCCATTCGCTGCTCGAAACATAAAAAAAAGCATTTTCCTCTTCTTTATTGTGTCGGCCGGCTGAACTTAAAGCCTGATAATGCGGAACAACATCTTTAAAAACCTTTCTGTCGTTTACATTTTTGAAAAGCAAAATGTACATTTTTTTGAACATATTCTGCGTATGCGAAACCAAAAAAGTATCGTCGATATCAGAAATGATTCCTAGATTTCCCTTATGCGGACGTATATAACTTCCTTTTGAAATAATAGTTTTACCTCCATATTTGATGCTCACTTCGTATTCAATCCATCCAAAAGGACTTTCTTTTTCAAGCGGAATACAAAACTTAAAATAACCATCGTCCAGCGTTTTGGTGTGGATTTCCTGATTGCCGCATTTTAGATAAATATCAAAATTTTCAATTGTTTTTATTCTGAATTGGTTAACAACTGAGCGTGCATTTTTTAGGCTTTTCTTCTGGAAATCATAATCATACGTTCTTTTAAAGACATGCCCCATCACAATTAATTCTTCCTCATTGGCATAACCCCGATATAATTGTAAAATTGGTTTCATTAATTACGTATATTTATATAACATGTAAATTAATTATTTTAATTGGTTTTAAAAATAAAATTTTGAAAAAGAACATCATATTTGTTGTAAACCCTATTTCGGGAGATCTTGATAAATCAAGTTTAATTGAGGCTGTTCAGGAGTTTGCGGCGACAAATCATTTTGATTTGGAAGTTTATGAAACTACCGGTAAAAATGATTTAAAAGAAATACAAGCACTTTATAATCAATATAAGCCAGAACGAATTATAGTTGCCGGCGGTGACGGAACCATAAAAATGGTTGCCGAAGCTATGGAAGAACACGATGTAATTATCGGAATTTTGCCAGCCGGATCTGCAAACGGACTTTCGGTCGATTTAAATCTGCCTGCGGGAATCGAAGAAAACCTTAAAATTGCTTTTCTGCATCATTATATAGAAATGGATATGATTTGCATTAATGGCAAAAAAAGTATCCATTTAAGTGATCTTGGTTTGAATGCCAATTTGGTCAAAAATTATGAAGAAAGCGATGTGAGAGGTTTTTGGGGTTATGCTTTACAAGCTTTTACCACATTAACAGAATCTGACGAACCTTTTGTAGCAACAATATCGGCAAACAATAAAACCGTTGATCATGTCGCAAGAATGATTGTTATTGCTAATTCACAGAAATACGGAACTGGTGTAGTTATTAACCCAAATGGTTCCATGAACGACGGAAAATTTGAATTGGTGATTTTAAAAAGCCTCGATTTATTATTAATTGGAAAAATTATAACCGGAAACATGCCAATAGATTCTGAAGATATTGTAATTATTTCGACAGATAATGCAGAAATAAAAACAGATATTCCAGTTCATTTTCAAATTGATGGTGAATATTGCGGAGCGCAAAAGGAGTTAGAAATTCATATTCTGCACAAACAAATGAAACTGGCAGTTCCTTAATCTTTGACAAAGTTTTAAACTTTGTCAAAGCTGTTACTTAAACGGATTGCGTTCCTGCCATTCTGTTTTTGGTTCCAAATAATTGAAAAACCTTGCAATATTATGATTGATTAAGGCATTACTATGTGTGATCAAACCGTACATTTTTATAGGTTTTGCCCCAACAGAACTTTTAATTTCGAGAGCGGTTCTGGCAAAAACAATTTCCTTAAATCCTTTTTTAATAGAATAGGCAATCATGTCGTAAAGCATATTTAAATACAGCATTTTTTCGCGCTGCACACTTTCGTCATAACCTAAAAAATAAGTGTCCATAACTTCTCCGTTTTTTATCAGCGTATTGAAACCAATTAGTTTTTCATCTAAAAAATAACCATAAAGCAAAAAGTCCTCTTTCATGATTTCTTTAAAAAAACTGAAATGGTTTCTGGCCAGAAAAAAAGTATTGAACGGAGCATTTTTAGCCACATGAAAATACAAATCGTAAATAACATCTTCGTATTTTCTAATGTCAGATAAAGACAATTGCTGTTTTTCTATTCCTTCAGATTTTTTGCGGGCGCGTTTGTATTGATCCCGATATTTTTTTGACAAAGCATCAACATAATCCTGTTCTGTTTTCCAATTTTCGTGGATTTTAAAAATCATATTGGGCTGTGTCGAGAACGTATAGTTGTTTTTAAATTCGGCCTGTAATGGCTCGATTTCTTTTGCAGTAAAATCTTTTATGCTCGTTATATGAACTTTTTTACCACTTTCTTTTAAATCTTTTTTAAGCTGATTAATAGCTTTATGAAGAGTTTTAATTGCTTTAGATTCTTTTACATTTTGATCAAAAACAAAAGCATTTTGTCCGGTTAACATATTGTTTCCAACAAATAATACGTGGGAAGCGAAATTTTTTAAAGCAAAATTACGAACAGATGTTTTTAAACATTGATCGCGTTCGCCAAACGATTCCAGTTTTTCGGCAAATAAAAATTGGGTTAAAACAATTCCGATCAATTTTTCCTCTTCAAAAATTCCGATAAAATGACAAATCATATTTACCGGACAAGAGTTTTCCAGTACTTCGAGATATTCCCGTGTCAAAAAAATATTATCTGCAGCCAGCGAATTCCATTCTAAAGGTAGTAATGACGCGCTGTTATAGATTTGAAAAGAATAAGTTGTATTCAAAAGTGTGAGCTAATTTCTTCAAAATTAGATAATATTTGTAATAACTCATTTTCTTTAAGTTATTATTAAGAAAAACCCGTTTGAGTTTTGGCTTCAAACGGGTTTATACTATTTATAATTTAGGCAAACTGGCAAACAATACCGCCTATTATAGTAAGAGTAAGCATCCAATATCCGGCATGAATAAAGATGTATTTCCATGATTTTCTTTCGAATAAACCATTAATTCCGACTATAGGAAATGCAAAAAACAATCCCGACATAAATCCATGCAGCGCACCATGTTTAAAAGTACGAAATGCAGTTCCGTAATCTGCCATGAAAGCATGGAAAGATGGTTTTGCAGTTTCAATAAATTGCGGGCCGCCAATCATTCCGATAGCGCCAGACTGATGAATGGTAAACGACATTAAAGCCATCGAAAGCATTACAGAAAAAATGTACGTAAACCCAAATATTTTGAGCATGTTTCCTTTTTTCAGATCTTCTTCGGTAAAGTTATTTTCTCTCATCCAGATTGTTCCAAAAACTTTTGGGTGATACCAGATAAAACCGATTATGAGTGTCACAATCGCGGCAACGAAAAATGTAATTAGGTTAATTTTTTCCATAATATAGGTTTTTGTAATTAGTTGTTTCAAAAATAGTTAAAAAACTATAACGATTTCGATATTTTTATAAAGAAGAAAAGTAAGACGAATTTTTTATTTATTAACACTTTATCGACATAAGTCGCTTTATATCTAGTAATTAACTAATTTTGAAGCAGAAAAACATATCCCCCAAATCTGTTATGAAAAGCCTTGCAACACTTTTTTTAGCATTTGTTTTTTCTCTTAATATTTTTGCAGATACTGTTTCAGATAAAGAGAAAGACGCGCTAATTAAATTATATCACGCGACGAATGGTTCGCAGTGGAAAATAAAATGGGATTTATCACAATCAGTCTCAACCTGGTATGGAGTTTATGCCGAAAACGGAAAAGTAACTTCTTTAAATTTAGCAGATAATAATTTGCAGGGAGAATTGCCTGCCGAATTTTTTGAGCTGGTAAATTTAGTGGCAGTTGATCTTCATAAAAATAATCTTAAAGGACAATTACCAAATTCAATCAGTAATTTTAAAGAGCTTCAGGTTTTAAATGTTTCCGGTAATCAGTTGTCTGGCGCAATTCCGGGAAGTATTTGCGATTTGAAGAATTTGAAAGATCTGGAACTTTTTAAGAATAATATTTCCGGTGAATTACCTCAGGAAATAGGAAAACTAAATCAATTAGAAATTCTTTGTTTGTTTGATAATCAAATTGCTGGTGTTTTGCCAAGTTCGTTATATAAAATTTCGACTTTAAAAATTCTGTTATTAAATAATAATAGATTATCTGGCGCCGTAAGTTCAGATATTTCTAATTTGAATATTCTCCAAAATTTAAGTTTATACAATAATAGTTTGGGTGGTGAGATTCCTAAGGAATTAGAAAAAATGCCTAACCTTTCAGAAATGAATCTTTCCTATAACAAATTCACAGGCTCGGTTTCAAAAAATCTTACTTTATTAGATGCCTTAAATATGACAATGTTTGATGAAAATGGGAATTTGTTTTTATTAGATGTAAATGAAGAAAGAAAAACGGAAAGCAATATTGTGAACTAATTTGTTTATGAAGTTTTACTTGATTGTTGACGATCAGGTATTTAAAAATATGAAAGCTGTAATTCGTTACAGCTTTTTTTGTTATATAATTTAGTAGAAATATATTTTTGATATTTCGTTAATATGATGATTTTCAGCGGAATATCAATTTCTTGTGATTTTGTAAATGATTGAATATCAATACTATATGTTTGGGTTTGGATTTTGGAATCTATTAGTTCTAATTTCTAAAATTCAAAACTATGAGTACGTATCAAAACCACCGAACTGCATTATTATTAGTTGATCCCTATAATGATTTTCTTTCTGAAAAAGGAAAACTTTGGCCTTTTGTAAAAGAAACCGTGGAAAGCAACAATATTATTGTAAACTTAAAAAGTTTATTGACTGCGGTTAGAAAACATAATATTAAAGTAATTTATGTGCCGCATCGTCAAACGCAAAAAGAAGATTATTTGAAATGGAAATATTTTTCTCCATCACATAACGGAAGCAAAAATTTAACTCTTTTTGAAAAAGGAAGCTGGGGTGCAGAATTTCATCCGGATTTGCTGCCGGAGAAGGGAGATTTAATAGCCCAAAATCATTGGACAGCAAGTGGTTTTGCTAATACTGATTTGGATTTTCTTTTAAAAATTCATGATTTAGACCATATTGTAATTGCCGGAATGAGAGCCAATACTTGTATTGATTCAACGGCAAGATATGGCGTAGAATTAGGATATCACGTTACTTTGATCAAAGATGGAATAGGTTCTTTTAATCAGGACGAGATAATCGCAACTGTAGAAATTAATTTTCCGAGTTATGGACATTCACTTTTATCTGCACAAGAATTTATAAACATTTTAGAATCATAAAGATGGAAATACTTGCTGAATGTACTGCAAAGGCAATTATTGATTGTCCTGCAGAAAAAATAAATATTACCGAATGGCTGTTTACTTTGAAGGATTTTGAATATCAATCGTGTTCAAAGGGGCATATTGCCAGTGGAGTTTCATTTTCTAAAGAAGGAAAACGAATGTCCATCAATGTAGAAAAAGTTGCAGATAACTTTTTAGTACAGCATTATGTTGAAGAAATAGGAAGTAAAAACCATTGCAGAGTAAATTCTGTTTCTGATTCGATTTCGCCTTTAGGTACAACAAAAATAGGAGTGACCTGGGAACTTAAAATTGTCCCGATATCAAACGATCAGTGCGAACTTCATAATCATGTTGCTGTTAGCGCAACTCTTGAGTTTTTGGCGGTGCTGAAATCATTAAATATTACTGATTTAAGTTTAGTGAAAAGCCAGATGCTGCAAAATTTAGAAGCTCATAATAATGAAGAAACGCCTTTGTTTGCCAATAATATTACTCAAAAGGGAAAAGCTGGTATTTGGAATTAATTAGTTTGGTGTAAAAAAATGCAGTAAATAGAATTTATATTAACTTTGCTTCAATTATTTTGATGCGGGTTTTTATAAAGCATTAATATTTTTTATAACTTTAAGATTGGATTCAATTCTAAAGAAAATTTAAACATACAATACTAACCTTTTTACTATAAAATTATGACACTACAATATCAAGGTGAACAATACGGAAAGTCAACCACATTTACCATCAGAATTATTGGTAATAACTTATCAAAAAGCAGTTCGAATTATCAAATTGATCTTTTAGTTGGAGACAAAAAACTGCCAACTTTTACAAGTGAAATTCACCAAAGTTTATCAAACTGTTTGAGAGAAATTTACTTATTCAGAAAACACAACGGAATTAAATTTGACGAATCGACTGAGAAAATAGTTTCTCTTTATGTTCCTTATGATAAGGTGTTGTATAACTATAATAAGTATGCTTTGTTTAGAGCTTAAGCATTTTTTTAATAAAATATACTTTTGGAAAACCGTCTTTTTTGAGGCGGTTTTTTTGTTTTCTGTTTTTTAGTTAGTTGTCATAAAAGATAACCACATTAAACAAAAATATGACCAAATTTGAATTATCACAAAAAGGATAAAACAATGGAAACAAAACAAACTAAAAATTTAGAGAATATTAAAAAGCTATCTGCATTATACTTCAACACTCTTAAACGTGCTAATGATGAAAAAGAGGTTTACACTACCGAAATTAAATTCATAAATTATTATGAGCTAGGCTGCGTTATTAAAAATATGCTGCAATTATGTATTTTGGCGGTGGATCACGAAACGCATAAAATTTCGGAAAAAGGAAAAAGTCAATCTATTAATGTAGGGCTTATTTTAGAATTAGTGCTGCAACTTTTTCCTCTGGATGAATTTGAATTTTTAGATGAGATCAATATTTTGTTGGAAACTGAAATTTAATATGCAGTTGCCGGAAGATTTTATATTAAACGTAAACAACTAAACTCTTCTCCCTATTAAGCTTTCTGCAAAATCTTTCAAAAGTGTTTTCTTATTTTCGTCGATATCAATCTTCTCTAAAATTTCAGAAGCTTTAAAAGTATATTTTTTAATGGATTCTTGAGTTGCGGTTGGTACTCCAGATGCCCGAAATAATTCTGTTATGGTTTCAATTTTCTTTGCATTATCATCAAGGCGAACAGCGTACAATTCCATTAATTGTTGTTTTTCGCTTTTAGATAGAATTTCAAGAGCCTTAAAATATAAATAAGTTTTTTTATTCGAAATAATATCACCGCATAATCGTCTGCCAAAGGTTGGAGTATCGCCAAAAAGATCAAGATAATCGTCTTGCAGCTGAAATGCTAAACCTACATTAAGTCCGAAATCATAAATTAAATCGCAATTTTCTTTAGAAGTTTGAGCGATAATAGCACCCATTTTCATCGATGTAGCTATGAGCACTCCGGTTTTGCACTCAATCATTTTTAGGTATTCTGAAACCGTAACATCTTGTCGGGTTTCAAAATCAACATCCCATGTTTGTCCTTCGCAAACTTCGATTCCCATTTTGGTAACTACTTTAGTCAAAGCTTTGGCCAGATTTGGTTCGTAACTTTGCAGATAATGATAGGTTAAAATAATCATGGCGTCTCCGGCAAGAATAGCGACGTTTGTATTCCATTTTTTGTGTACGGTTGGTTTTCCTCTTCTTATAGGATCTTCATCAATAATATCATCGTGAACTAGTGAAGAATTATGAAAAACCTCTATGGCTAAAGCGGCTGGTAATGCTAATTTGTAATCTGTGTCAAAAATTTCTGTTGTAAGTAAGGTCAGGACAGGCCGTATTCTTTTTCCTCCCAATGATAATATATAGCTTATAGGATCATAAAGGTTTTTGGGCTCTTTATCTATAATCTGATTTTCTAAATAACTAATAAAAAAATCTGTATATTGAGTTATTGAATGCATAAAATCAAAATTATTAATTTGTAAATAGCTAAATTACAGATTTTTAGCTATATATTAAGAAAAATCCTAAAATTGATTTATATTCTAAATTGGTTGTAAATTTGTTTTTTTAGAATTTGTTCCTGAATTATTCAAACTGAATTCTATTCAAAATAAAAAAGCTCCAGATTTCTCTGGAGCTTTGTACAAGTTAGAAATATAATTTCTTAAAAATTAGTATTTACTTTTTTAGAACGATCGGCAATGTATGAAATAAGCCATGTTACTTGTCCTTCTTTCACAAAGTATACTTTCTTTGTTTCTAAATTTGGTACACCTTCTAAGCAGGCAATTAATATGTTATTTGCAGAAATTAAATATTCCTGATTATAAGTACTTAAAACTCTTGCAGCTTCTTTATTAGTTTTAGCAAGGTTAGTGAATTTAACAAAGTTGTTTTTCAGGATGGCATCATAATTCAGAATGTCTTCCATGTTTAAAGAAATATAATGTTCTTTTACATTTTCATTATAATATAAAGTTGCAAAAGCCCAAACAGCTCCGCCTGATAAATATATTTTATCCTTTTTTAATAAAAGAGGATTTTTGTCCAGCAATGCCTGCACTTTTTTACGAAGCACCGAGTTAAAATCAAAAGACTTTTCCTGATATGCCGACATATCATTAACCTGACTTTGATTTACTACTGTTTTTTTCACCGCATCAGTAAGTGTCATTGTACCAAAATCAAGCTCCAAAGGGATAAACTCTAATTTATTATCTTCAAGTTCATCAATATATCCGCCTTTAGTAGTTTGAGCACCAATATCAAGCAAAAAAGCGTTAGAATAATCAACAGGAGGCATTGCGCCTTTAACCAGTGTTTTAGCCTCTTCGTTAACATTAAGTATTTCAAGTTCTTTGTTCGTTAGCGTCGCAATTTTATTTTTTAAAACATCAGCGTTGCGGGCAGATGAGAAAACGGGAGCAGCTACAATAAAAATATTGGTTTCGGGCATTTTATGCTCTGCTCGTATTTTTGTCAATTGTTCAGCTACAATAGTGCTGGCTCTGTTAATATCGTCTTCAGTAAGTTCGCCGGTATTAGCAATATGTTCGGCAAAATTAATTCTCTCAGTCCAGAAAGAAAGGATTTTATAATCTGCTTTCTTGATATTACTTACATCCAGAACAGAAACTTTTATCGCTCTTCGGCCAACTTCAATTCCGGCATAAAGATTTTTTTGAGAAAATGAATTGATGGAAAAAAATAAACTTAAAAAGGTAAGGATAAGAATTTGGGGGCTGTTTTTTTTAAACATTGGAGTTTACGATTAAAATATAATTTTAAATAAATAATTAAGATAATTGTTGCTTTTCTTCTCGTTAACGTAAAGAAAATCAATCAAAAAGCAAGCTTTTTTGCAAAGTGCTTTTTTTTATAAAGAAAAAAGCTCCAGATTTCTCTGAAGCTTTACTTAGTAGCGGGAACAGGACTCGAACCTGTGACCTTCGGGTTATGAGCCCGACGAGCTGCCTACTGCTCTATCCCGCGATGTTTCGGGTGCAAAGATACGCACTAAATACTGTTATGCAAAGAAATTATTGAAAATTTTTCATTTTAATAACTTTAGTTTTAAGTAATTGATATTTAGTAAATTGTGGCTTGTGATTCCTTAAATCACAATTTATATTCAAGTAATTCTAAATAGGGATTGGTTTGTAAACCTAATAATTCGCCAAAAGCTGGCTCGGTTTTGTAACCATTTTGTTTGAGTTTAATAATTTCTAAACGGAAATTTTCACCTTTTGATTCTAATATTTCATGTTCAATAATCATATGCTTGTACGCGTTTTGATTTTTGGTTGGAATATTTTGGCCGAAGATTTCAATTTCGAAATCATCAATTTTAAAATTAGCGACTACAGATTCATGTTGATCAATAATAGTTTCTCTAATCTTAAAATCATTTTTATTTTCGAAAGAAGAAATTGCAGTAATAAATTCGGTTTTGTTTTTCCAATAACAAATAATATCCAGATCGCTGTTTTCAATATCAATATTAATGGGGATTGTTCCAGCCAAAATTGGATCAAATTCAAAAAGAGCTTCCATAACCTTATTTTGCTTTAAGGTTTTGTAAGCTTCAATCTGTTTTGGATTTCCGGTTTTTAAATATTCAATATTGCTGAAATCAATCATTTATTTATCGTAATTTTTTTCTTCTTTGATTTCCTGTTCAAGCTTTTTATTGATGTTGATTTTCGCGTTTTTAAAAATAAAAATTGTGGTTCGGTATTCTCTGGCGTATTTATTTGTGATTTCGCCGCCAATTAAAGAGATATCAAAATAAGGACTCGTTTCTACAAATTCCTTACTGTCTTTGTCAAATTCCTTAACCCTGATTAAATTTGTATAATAAAGATTCAAATTAAACCAGTTTACATAATCGGCATTAAAAGAAACTGCTTTAATTCCTTTTTTGGTATAATAATTTATAGCTCCGGCCTGACCATAATTATCACAAAGAACCAAAGTGTTTTCTGTTTTTGGAAACAAAGCATAAACCGAATCTGTTTTTCGCGCAAGTTCTTTCCAGCCTAGCATATCGGCAAAATCCTGAGATAAATTGTGTTCTTTTCCATCTTCCCAACGATGCGTTTCCAGTTTTTCGGCAACTATTTTTTCTGGACTTTTATTGGGAAAAGCCAGGTAATACATCGGAATAAAAAATAGTAAAGGAAGTGCAATAAATACAGGTTTTGAAAAACGTTTCCAGCCATTTTGTAAAACATCTGCAAGAAAAACCGAACCAAAAGCGATATAAATAGGGTATAAGCCAATCGCATAATAAGCTTTTGCCTTAAAGTATAAAAACACAATTAATGTAAAAACTATTGACGCAAAAAAGAACTTATATTTTTCAAAAGGTTTATAAAAAAGTAAGGCATAAAAAGAACAAAGAATGACAAAGAATCCACCTATGAAAAATAAAATCTGTTCTTTTGCAAAGTCTGCACGATCTACGTTTACCAATTGTGTTTCGGCCAATTCTTTCATATGATGTACAATTGGGAAATGATTATTGTACTGCCATAATAGATTCGGCAGAATCAATAATAACCCCAAAATCAAGGCGAAGTATAATTTTTTCTCTGCAAATACTTTTCTTTGTTTAGAAAGTATAATTGCCGGTAAAAGACCAATTAAAAGAAACAGAATATTATATTTATTTAAAAATCCAAAAGCAAAAACAACGGCTCCTATATAAAGCCATTTTGATTTTTCTGTAGTAACATATTGAATCAAAATATAATAAAATAATGTCCAGCACAAAACGTCAAATGAATTGGGCTGGTATAACATGTTAATCCTTAATAAAGCCGAAAATAAAATACAAAGTGCGCCTAAAACCAAAGCATATAAATTTCCTTTTAAAAGCTCAATAGTTTTCCAGACAACTAAAAGCGTCAAAGCGCCAAAAAGAGCAGGGAAGAACTTGACCCAAAAAACAGAATTCCCAAGCAGTAATATAATATACGAAAACCACGAAGTTACCGGCGGAACAGATAAATAACCCCAAGCCAAATGATGCGCCTGATCAAGATGTAAATATTCATCACGCTGCAAATCATATTCGGGACTTATTAAAACATATTGCAAGACAAATTTTAAAATAATTAACCCAATTAAAATAAGTGTTTTTTTATTCATGAAGTTTTTGGTTGGTTGTAAATGGTTTTGTATAACGAATATAGGATTTATTTTGATTTGAAAACACCTATAAGTTTTACTGCCCCAAAATAAAAAAGCTCCAGATTTCTCTGAAGCTAATTTGTTAAAATTTCAATATTGGAATTTGGAATTTTAATTTTTTGGGATTTAAAAAAAATTATTCCTCTACGGTTTCAAATTCCATGTGGTCTATTATTTCTTCATCTGCTTTTGCAGGTTTTGAAGCTTTAAGAGCGTTGAATCTTTCCAGCATTTCGGTTTCTTCTTCCTCACCGCTAAAATAAGGGAAAACATCCATAATTGGCGATTCTGAAATGGCAGGAATAGAATATTCTCCCATTGTATTTTTCATAACATGAATCGTATTGTCAAAAGCTTCTCGCACATCATTTGCCTGAACCAGCATATACATATTTGATTTTCTTTCTTTTCCGCTTTCTTCATCATAAGCAATCAAAGAAACTTTCGATTTAAACCAACGATCAGCATTTTCAAACGGATGAATCTCGGCATAATTTGCTACTTTAATATTGGTGATTTTAAATTCTTCACTAATATATGCTGCCATTTCTTCATTAATTCTTTTTTCAGCCTCTGTATAAGATACTGCGTCTACCAAATAAGGTTCTGTTAAAACTTTTTGGCCTCCAGTTTCATCGGTTTTTCTATACTTTACTTTGCATTCGTACCAAATTGCGCTCATTTTTTCTAATTTTTAAGGATGCCAAAGATAGATTTTACAGGAAAATAAATCAGGATTTCGGCAAATAGATATTCACAATTTATTTTTGTTTTTTGTAAAGTGTTGATTGGTTTGTGTTTAATGTATAAACATGACTTGTTTGTTCTACACGATTATGTAATTAAAATACACTTTCCAGATAGAGGACAGTTTATAAACAAGAAAACCATTCAATTTGAATGGTTTTCTTGTTTTATTGTAATCTTTTAAAATTATATTTTTTGGAATAAATCAGTATTACAGAAATCTAAACATTTAAAGGTTAGAGAATTGTCTTATATTGATATTATCTGAACTTTTAGTGGCGGTATGCTGATTTTTAACATGGTAAATTGGTTTAATTAACTTATAACCATAAAACTATGAGAACAAAATTTAAGAATGCAGCAAGATTAATTGTCATTTTTATGATTTTAATCACTTCTACAAAGTGTCAGACAGATGATCATTTGGAACAGGCAAATGATAAAACCCTTTTGTCTGCCAAAACATGGTTTAATAACTATGAAGCAGAAAGCATTAATTTCGAATTATTTCAAAATTTAGACTACGACTGGAATAATGCCGCAATTACAAAGTCAGAAGATGGGACAAAAACAATTATAATTCCCATTAACGAAATCAAAAAAGACCCCACAGAAACCTGGGAACAAAAACTGTATATTTATAAGCTAGGCGAAAATAATTACGAAGCACTGCTCTTTGAAATTTATCCCGACAGCAAAAATACAGATCCTGAAAATTCATTGATCGACAGCGGAATTTTTACAGGTTATATGGCAGCCTGGGATTTAAAAAAAGGTTTTGTAAAAGCCGCTCTGTTTGAAAATGGTAAAGTTGCACAAAACGGCAGCATTAAAGTATATTCTAAAAACAAATCAATAACGGGAAAAGCCCCTTCAAATCAGGCAAATTGCCCCGCAGGTGTAGAATGTGATACAGATGGCAGCGGTGATACAGGAACACAATTAAAAGAAGTAGTTATAAATAATAACTATCAAAACCCACCAGGATATGTTATAATATACAATAACAACGGCGGCGGTTATGCAGGCGACACTAGTCCCGGCGGATACACCAATCATGGAACTGGTGCTAGCGGTATTACAGCGCCAACACCTGCGGAAATTGCGGATGCTTTGCAAAAGAAAATTGACGGTTCTAAACTAGATCCATGCCCTAAAGCTGTTTTAGAGCAATTAAAAAATGCAACAAATTGTGATATAGCAAATATATTGAATAAATTAGGGGCGAATAATATATACAATGTAACCATTATATCTCAAACCCCAAGTAATAATAGTCCAGCACAAACTCTTAGAACTGATCCTAAAATTAGGTATGATTATACTATTAAAATAAGTCAAGATTATACTTCAGCAACTCGTTTATTTAGAGCTGCAAATATATTACATGAAATAACACATGCTTTTTTTATGAGTTTACAAGATGATTATAGTTCTAGTGGTAATTTAGCAGTGTTTGGTGATACTCAAAGTTTATTTCAGGCATTTTGTGATAAGAAATATCCAGGAAGCTCTTCAAATGCTCATCATCAGGAGATGGCGAATACTTATGTGAACGCAATTGGAGCCGCCCTTCAAGAATTTCAAACAGGTATTCCTGTTCCTAATGGAGTAATGCCAAATCAAATTTATACAGATTTAGCATGGGGAGGATTATTAGATGCACCAGTTTTTACAGAAATTTATCCTACGGGAAGTTCAGACTATATTAGAATAAAAGCTAGATATGAATCTGAAGGAACAGGAAGATCTGTCAAAAATCAAGTTCCAATCGGAAAACCTTGTCAATAACTAAATTAAATTTAAAATGAAAAAGTATATTCCTCTAATGATATTTTTGTTCATTATTAGTAGTTGTGCGATAAAAAAAGATAAGCTATCTCCTATAGATTATTATTTAGACTCTACAACAAAAGATAAAAATGAAGAGATTATAATAGTCAAAGAAAAAATCAATACTAATTCTATAATACAAATTTTTCAGGGCAACATATTAGTAGATAACAATATTAAAAAAACAGAAAGAGAAGGAGGAGTTCCTATGCCATTATATAACGAAAATGATTGGTTAGTAATGAAAAAGAAATATGAAAATCCAAATACTGAATTTTGGCTTAACATAGAAACATGGGACAGTAAAAACTTTAACTCAAAGAGAATTATTTTTGAAAACCTTAAAAATTGTGTTGGTTCTTCGGTAATTGATAAATATCTAATAAAAGAAATTCCTGTTTATTCATTCTCAGAACCGATAATATATAAAAATAAGAATATAGTAACTTTTGCTACTGCAAATGGAACTACAAAATCATTTGGTTTAGGAACCGTATATGTTATTGTAATGAAAAAAGAAAAAGGGAAATGGATCGTGATAAATAAAACAGAAGAAAATGCTTTTTATTAAAGAAAGTCGAAGATTCTTTTACATAAAGAAAACATACATTGTAATCATATTTTTTTTCTTTTCTCTGTGTTCTTTAATTGCTCAGGAAAAAGAAAAAGATCCTGTTAATGTATATCTAAATTCTAAACTTAAAAATAATGATACAATTATCGTCATTGAAAATAAGTTAAATAATAATTATGCAATAGATCTTCTAAAAGAAAGGTCTATTGCTGTAGTAACTAATAATACCAATGAAAATAGCGTTGGTTTGAAACCTCCACTATACACTGAAGAAAATTGGAGTGCGATGAACCAAAAATACAGACTTAAAAACACTGATGAAATTTGGTTAAAAAATACATTTTGGAATCAAAATGATTTTAAAAATGTTAAGATCAAATTTATAAAAGAAGATGTTTTCCCAAAACCATTCCTTTTTAATGAATACATGACAGAGAAAAAGAATGAAGTTATTGTGTTTTCATTTTCAGAACCAATTTTTTATAAAAATTCAGAGTATGTAATATTTGCAAAATCTGAAACTACTACTAAAAAACAATTTATTCAACCTAATTCTATTGTTGTTATGAAAAAAGAAAATGGGAAATGGATATTATTTCAAGAGATATATGATGGGAATTATTATTAAAAACAATACCTTTTTTAGTCATGAAAACATACATTATAATCATATCCTTTTTCTTTTTCGTGAGCTCTTTAATTGCTCAAGAAAAAGCAAAAGACACTCTTTTTTTTAAATTAGATGGCAAATATCTTTTGGAATCTAAAAATAATGAACCAAAACAATATATCATTAAGGATAATTATGATGTAAGAGAAGGGGCAATTTATTTTAAGGAATATAAGATTGTAAAGTGCAATAAACCTCAAGAAGTTATTTGTTTTAAAAAATTTGCAGAATCATCGAAATTGTATCGAGCCAATAATAAAAAACTGCTAAGCGAGCTTAAAATAATAAATTTATTTGATAATTACATTGTTATTTTAGTAAGCAAAAAAGAAGACAAAACCGAATATGTTGAAGTAGGACCTGTGTTTGTTATTGAATAAAGATAATGAAATTGCAATTGTTAAATTAAATTTGAAAAATGATAGAAGAAGTTTTAACAAATTGTGTAATATCTATATTATCCCAAGAACGTATGTCCTTGGGATGATAAAGAAAAATATTTAAACACTTTAGAGTATAAAAGATTACAATCTCTAATTGACTATTTTGATTCTGATGGAAAACAATCAGTACGAAATAACATAAAAAAAGAATTTCAAGATGATGTAATTTTAAAAGATTTTGAAGATTTTTCTATATTGGATAGTAATCAAGATAGATGTTATACTTTCTTTCTGAATGTATTTGAAGGAGGAGAACTATATTCAATTTCTTTGTATTTAAGTTTTTTAATTCCATATTATACGATTAGAAAACAATGGCATCCAGCTGAACCTTTTTATTCAAAAGAAAGGATTAAAGAATTAGAAAAAGAAAAATTAGACAAAAGAAAAATCGATGAACTAGTTCTTGCTGTTGAAAGTATAGTTGAAAACAAACTTTTTTATAAAAAGTTTCCGCGATTGTTAATGGAGTATAAAATTTTAGATGTAAGTTTTGGGGATATTTATCTTGGTAATTTTACGATGTATAACGCTTTTTTTAACAACAGAAAATAAATGAATACAACAATAACTAAGTCCTATTTAATCTTTCTAACAATCAGCATTTCTTTTATAATATATTTTTATTTTGATATGCATCTTTACGTTTATGCATATTATGATACTTACTATTGTATAAGTTATTTTTATTTTGCTTTACTGTTTCTAATATTTGGAAGTTTAATTTATTTATTTAGGTTTCTTCAATTAAGAAAAAGAAGAGGACGAAAATAGAAAAACAGTTAACCACAACCATTTGTTGAATCACCAAAAACACCAATTAAAAAAGAGGCCTTCAAGCCTCTTTTTTGTTTTAGTAAATCGATAAAATCCTATTTCAATTTTAGCAATTTTTCTAAATATTCAATTTTTTTTTAGAGTGTAAGTTTATTCATTTGAAAATGGAGGCAGCTCAAAATTAAATAAATCACTAAGCGGTACTTCTAACGCTCTAACAATTTTAAATATAGTACTTACAGTAGGATTTGTTTTTACGGTCTCAATTCTGGCAATTTGTGATAATGTCATTTCAGCACGATAGGCTAGTTCTTCTTGTGATATACCCTTTTCAGCGCGTATTTCTTTTAGTCGCTTGGCCAGCAACTGTAAACCCTCTTTATCGAAGATTAATTTTCTTGGATTAATTTTCTTTTTCACTTATAAAAAAGGGAGATATAAATTAATTTAAATATCATAGCAATGATCTTTAAATTATATTTTTTGGAATAAATCTGCTATTTCAACATTTAGAGCTTTGCTAATACGAATAAGCTTGTCAATACCCATAATTTGCTTTCCTAACATATATCTTCTTAATGCTTCGATATCTAAATCAGAATCGTGCGCAACGTGTCTTACTTTAAGTTTTTTTTCTTTAATAATCTCTTTTATATTATTTCCGACAATTTTGACAGATTCAGGGACTTCAGTTTTTCTCATTTCCTAAAATTATTAAGAGTTGAAAATTATAAGTAAGTAGATAAAAAAACAGGAACATATAAATCCAGTCAAATAAGTCTGTTTTTTTGTATATATTTGCACGGTCATATTTAAAGAATAAAATATTATGGAAAAAAATGAAATGGAAAATGAAGAGAAATTTAAAAAATTAATGCGTTACTATTTTAAAACCCTAAAGTCGGCGAATAAAGAAAATGAACATTATGTTGCTGAGGTTAAGTTTTCGAGTTACTACGAGCTTGGATGTGTTATTAATGAGATGCTAAAACTATGTATTTTGGGCGTGGATCACGACGTGCATAAAACTTCGGAAACTGATATAAGAACAAGTATTAATTTGTCTTTAATTTTAGAAGTTGTGCATCAGCTTTTTCCTTTGAATACATTTGAATTTTTGGATGAAATCGATGAAATGTTCCTTAAAAAAGTTCAAAATATAAAAGAATAATGAAATGGTTTTTACCATTAAAGAAAATGTAGTGAAAGGCTTTTTTAGCCTCGAATAATTTTTTTAGAGAGTATCAAATTTTGTATATTTATATGTGTATTTATTTGATTGTTACATATTTATAATTATTTTAAAGATATGAAAAATAATAATAAAACCTTGCCAAATGAAACGGATGAAATATTTTTAACAGACGGCGGACTCGAAACTACATTAGTTTTTCTGGAAGGATTTGATCTTCCGTATTTCGCCGCTTTTGATTTATTAAAAAATCAGGAAGGATATAATGCCCTTAAAAATTATTACATCCGATATTTAAAAATCGCAAAAAAGTATCAAACCAATTTTATTCTGGAAACCCCAACCTGGCGCACAAATCCAGATTGGATCGAAAAGATTGGTCATCATAAAAACGAATTAGCCACGCTGAATGAAAAAGCCGTTACTCTTTTAGAAAATTTAAGAACAGAATTTAAAAACGATATAAATTCTATTTTAATAAGCGGCTGCATTGGCCCTCGCGGCGACGGTTATTTACCGGAGAATTGTATGAGTATTGAAGAAGCACAGCAATATCATACAGCACAAATAGAAGCTTTTAGTAAAACCTCAATAGATTTTGTTTCGGCACTTACCATGAATTATATCGAAGAAACTATTGGAATTGTTAAAGCTGCAGCATCTTTTAATTTGCCTGTGGTTATTTCTTTTACAGTCGAAACAAATGGCAAACTTCCAACGGGAATGAGTCTAAAAGATGCTATTGAAAAAGTAGACGAAAGTGTCAATATTCCGCCAATATATTATATGATTAATTGCGCGCATCCAACACATTTTTTAAACGAATTAAGCGAAAGTAAAAATGGAAACTGGGTAAAACGCATCAAAGCTATTCGTGCAAACGCATCCTGTAAAAGCCACGCCGAATTAGACGAAGCCACAGAACTAGACAGGGGAGTACCCAAAGAATTAGGAAAAGAATATAAAACATTAAAAGATTCTTTCCCGCATTTAAATGTTTTTGGTGGCTGCTGCGGAACTGATGAAGAACATATTGTTGAAATTGCTAATGAATTAAAAAATTAAACTCCACTATGAAAAATAGCAGGAAATTTATCTTGGTTCGCAAAAACCAATTTCACTAATTCATAATTAGTATCCGAATCCAAAAGCGTATTTTCAATTTCTTTTACTTCGGATACTGTAGCCATTTTTCCAATCTTTTTTCCATGTTTGCGGAAAGAAGTACGAGTAAAACCATAAAGAATCCCATTTTCGATTATTGAAAATTGAAATTCATCATTCATTTCTCTTTTTTCGAGATCATAATTTCTCAACTCATAACGCTGTATGCTGAAAACCGAATCAAAATATTCTCCGGGCATGACATAGTCCGTATATTGTTTGATGAAACTATCTATGGTAAAGTTTGTCAATAAAGGATTAAAACTTTGAAATTCGATAAAATGTTCACCCGAAATTTTTTCAAGAGTATGAGTCGTTATCAAATCTGATTTTATGTCTTCACCAATTAATGATTCCGGCCGGTCAATTATTCTTAATCTGCCGTTCCATTTGCAATATTCTTTAACTTCCTCAGAATCGGTGTTGATTACAATACTTTCAAATTGAGTGAATTTCAGTAATTTTTCAATCATATACTCATACATGGGTTTTCCATTAAATGGAAGAAAATTTCTATTAGGTAAAACATGCAAAGGATACTCTTTTTGTATTGGTAAAAGGGCAGTAAGAAAATTGCTCATAGTGTCTTTATAAAAGAATTAAAAATGACGTTCATTTTATAAGGCTAATTTATAAAGATAGAATGAACTGGTTTTAGGTAGAAATACTTGATTTGAAGTAAGGACCTAAAGAATAAAAATAGTAAATTATTGGTTGTGTATTATCGGGGTTGCTGCTGAACCGATGAAGAACATATTGTTGAGATTATTGGTCAGTTGAAAGTTGTATAAAGTGTTTTCTTCGAATTGAATGTTTGTAGAAAATGAATATATTTGAAAATAAAGTTGACAACATTTTTAAAGAAAATAAATGCACACAATAAAACAGCGAAGATTATTTACGAAAAGAGAATATAATATTCTTGACAATAAACTGAATTATAAAACATCTTATATAGGAGGTGAAAGTGAAGGAATGGTTGCCTTTGAAAATTTGTCAAAAGAAAAAACGACTTACAAAACATCCAATAATATCATATTAGTACTTTCACTGCTTATTTTTGGAATGGCTGGAATCTCTTTTTATTTCCGCAATGATAAAGATTCTGACCCAGACGCATGGATAGTTTTTACATTTATAGCAATTGTTTTATTTACCGTATATTTTTTTATGAATGAAAATTCATGGAGAATTAGAACTCATAATAGTGGATATCTCATTCTAATTAAAAAACATCCCAATCAAAATTTTGTTGATGAATTCATATCAACATTGTTTCTTGAGAGAGATAATTATTTGCGAGAAAGATATCTAAGTCTCGACCCTAATTTAAGTTACGAAACTCAGGTAAATGATTTGAGATGGCTGCGAAACGTTGAAGCAATTTCTAAAGATGAATTTGATAAATACTATTCAGATTTAAAATTATTATACGCACCAAAAAGAGGAGCAATTGGCTTTGATAGATAACATGAGAATTAGCACAAACTCTATTAAAAATAATCATCCCAATAAATAACCATTCCCCTTATGAAAATTACGCTCCAAATTTTAATAATCAGTATGCTGTTATTCTCTTGTCAAGAAAATAAAAAGGAGCTAAGTGAAAAACCGAATAAAAAAGAGATTGTAAGTAAAAAGAAAGAAGATTTAGTATCGGCTGGAGAAAAAGTAAATGACGCAATAGCAGATCTTACTATTAAATTTTCTGATTTAACGATTTCAATGAGTGACGATGATACAAGCTGGAAAGATGAATATGAAGAAACCGATAATATTTATGAAACCAGAAAAGATACAGCCATTTTTTATCTTGATCCGGGTTACTCTCTTGAAAGATCATTTAAAATTGATCAAGCTGAGTTTGATGAAATAGAATTGTATGGACAATTTGAAATAAACGTGGGAATTGATACAGAACGAGAACTTGATGTGCCGTTTTGCCTTATAGAAGATTGGAAAAGCTACACTTCTGAATGGACTAAATTTAAAGTCAATAAAAATGATTTGCAGCTCCCAATGATTGATGATAGAATAGACCGCCCAATAGATTTTACTATTGATGAACTCAAAACTGCTGTAGGGAAACACTGCGGTTCTGAATGGTTAGATGAAATCAAAAATATTAAATCTCTTGATAAAATAAAAACCAGTTTTTTTACAACAAGATACATTTATAAAATTAGAGCAAAGAATAGTAAAACAAACGCGATAGTTGAAAAATTCATTGTCTTTTATGCACCTACAAGCTGTTAGAATTTAACATCACTATTAGATTCAGTTCTAAAAACATCTAAAAATGAAAAACCTTATTTCGATATTTATTATTTTACTTTTAATGAGCTGTAGAAATACGGCGGAAAATGTTTCTTTAAAAAAAGATCGCAAAGATGAGGTTTCGGTAAAAGAACTTTACCAAACTAAGATAGATACTTCTGTAAAAGTAAGTACGCCTTTTAACCTTAATAATATAAAATGTAACTGGAAACAAATTGATTCTGTTTCAGGAGCAATTACAATAGAATTAAGAGACTATAAAACACAAAGGATTTTATTAAGCTATTCTGATTATTTTAAATCAGGAAATGATGTTAATGCAGAGGATTATTTTAACGAACATTTTGAGGATTTAAATTTTGATGGTTTTAAAGATTTTTTGATCACAAGCAGTGGAAGTACTGCCATGACAGATTTGGTAAACATATATTTGTTTAATAAAAAAACAAAATCATTTGAATTTTCAGAAGAGCTGTCAGACAATACAATAGACGAAGTAGATAAGGTTAATAGAAAACTTTCGACAAGTTCATTTACTATAGATAATGAAATTAGAAAAAAGCATTATTTTAATAAAAACGGTACAATAAAATATTCTGAAATTATAACCAGATTAGATCTTAGTCAAAACGATTCAGTTGGATATTATAAAGATAAATATGAAAAAATAGTAAACGGTAAAGTGGTTATCACAAAAGAATATACTATTATCAACTAACTAAGTTACATCATTTTCCCTTCTTTAGCATATTCCTTTTTAATTCCCTGAAGCAAATGATTCAGGTTGATACTTTTGTTTTGATCTTCTAAAGTTCTCAAACAGGCATACTGAATTATATTTACAATATTGGCGCCTGTAATATCATATTTTTTTGAAAGCTCGCTAAGATTTACATCTTCCGCAATCTTAATTCCTTTTGGCAGATTATTTTGCCACAATTTTAAACGTTCGCCGTAAGATGGTACTTCAAACTCAATTATAGATTGAAATCTTCTAGTAAAAGCGGTATCAATATTTGCTTTAAAATTAGAAGCCAGAATAACCAATCCCGGATGATTTTCGATACGTTGCAGCAAATACGAAACTTCCTGATTGGCATATTTATCGTGTGCGTCTCTCACATTTGTTCTTTTCCCGAAAACGGCATCGGCTTCATCAAAAAACAGTATCCAGTCTTTATCCGTCGCTTTGTCAAATAGGGAAGAAAGATTTTTTTCGGTTTCACCAATGTATTTTGAAATCACCATCGACAAATCAATTCTATAAACATCTCTTTGGGTATATTTTCCTAAAAGTGAAGCGGTAAGCGTTTTTCCAGTTCCCGGCGCACCGTAAAACATGACTCTAAAACCGGGTTTTATTTTAGATTTCATATTCCATTCATGAAGTAAAATATCATTGAATTTAAGCCATGTTTCTATTTCTTTTATCTGATTTAAAGTAGAAGAATTGAGTACCAAATCGTCCCAGTCTAATTGGGTTTCGATTAATTGCGCAGGGAAAATACTGCTAAGCTGCGGTTTTAGAATTTTTCCGGTAATGAATTTCTCGATGTATTCATCTTCTAAAATCAATAAACCGCTCAGTTTAGGTTCACCATTTGGAACAGCTTCTATTTTGATGATTCTTTTTTGATAAAGAAAAGACTGATTGAGCAGATAGTCATAAAATGAAATTCGTTTATCGAGATCATTTCCCGCAATTAAAAACTGAGCCGTTTCGCCAGTTGGTAAAATTCCGCGATGGTTTTTGGTTTTTATTCCTCCAAATTCGGGTAATTCACCGCCATTCGGTAAATATTCGGCAATAATCGAACTTAAAAAATCGGGTTTCAAGTGTGGCGCAAGAGCCAGTCCCAACAAAAGAGTATCGATTTCTGTCAGGTTATTTTCAATGATGAATTCGTTTATAAACCCATTCGAATTAACTTGATTCAAAACAGGTTTTTCCATTGGGTTTTCGGTCTGAAAAAGGTTATCAAGCTGAAATACGAATTGGTTTTTTAGATAAGTGAATACATTTTCCATTTTATATTAATAATTCGATTGAAAAAAATCTATTTGATTGTTTAAAATTTCTGATTCTGTTCATGACAGGGTTTTGTTTTCATTTTGCATAGCAAATAAATTAAACCAGAACTACAACCAATGATGTCAAGATTTTAAGTTTTTATGAATCCATTCATCACGGTAGATCATTGATTGATTAACTTTATCATCAATATTTTTATTCCAGTTAATGATCAGTAAATCATCTTTTTTTGTTTTTTTTACATTTGGTTCAAATTTTCCCTCTGAGAATTTTTTAAAATCATCCGGCTTTCCTACTTCGGAATTTATATGATAATCAAGACTTAAAAAATCGACTATTTTATAGGTCTCCCAATAATCATTTATGATAGTATCATTTGGAGTGAATCCTTTTAACTCATATAATTCGATTCCTAATCTATATCCTATTAAGAAATCTGTATGAAATTCAGAGTATAGATCAAGGGTCAAATTTATCATGTGCTCTATAACAGATTTATCGAGTTTGTCCTGACTTATATTTTCGAAAATAATTAAACTGAAACCAGAATCATTTACATTAAGATATAAACCACATGAAGGAGTCCCAGCTGTTGAATTTTGTAGAACATAAGTGTCGTATTTGTTCTCAAGGACAGAGCTGATAATTTCATCAAAGGACTTAAAAGGTCTTACCTCATCATCCTTGAATCGATAAAAAAAGTTTAATTTTTTACCCCAAACAGATGTTTCAATGTGCTTGATAATTGTTGAAATGAAACTACTTTTTTCAATCCAGTTTTTTTTCGGTTTTTTTAGTTTAAAATCTTCTAAACGCAGGATAATTTCCATTTGACTGATTTTTATGATTGAACATTTGTTTCCCATTTTGATCCACCAATAACCCTTCTCAAGTGAGGTACCCATAAATCTTTGACAGACTCTCGTGTAAAATTATACTGTACTTTATCAAAAGTTCTTTTATCGTCTGGTTCCTTTACCCAAGGTATTTTTGGTGCAGTTATTATTTTTTTGTAATCTTCCATTTGCGTCTGCTCTTCACCACTTGGACCACGGTCTACGCTAATTGCTTTTGCCTCTACCAGATTAGAACCGTCGTATCCGTCAGCATCTCTGTCTTGTGTGAGTTTTTTTGACTTGTAGTAGTTCTTGAAAAACATTGGTCTTGGAGTTCTTGTCATGACACGATTGCGCACAAGCCATAATTCGAAAATTACCCCTCTTACAGCATTCAATTCAGCAGGAATATCGGTTGATTTTATTACATCATTATCTAAGTCTTCAAGACTGTCTGCATATTTATCAACAATTAAATCTCTGAAGTTTTCTCTGTAGGTGTCAATTTTGCTTTGTTTTTCGGTGTCTGCCCAAGTTGGATCCCATTGTAAATTTCTTCTGGATTTAAGAACGTTAGTATACATGATACGATATTTTGCAATTAAGGCATCAAAATCGGTTTCACCGCTTCTTCTCGAAGCTACCCTGTCTTCGGTATGAGAAAGATCAAAAGTATATTGCCCTTCAGTATCACTCGTTGATGTTGAAAAAGAAATTACCAATCCTTTTTCTTTCCATGAACTTAGATGCGCTCGTGTTGTACTCGAACCAATATTTATGGCGCCTTCCAATTGAGCTCTTGAAAAGAGAACATTTCCAAATGCTCTATGAGCAGTTTCGATATAGTTTAAAGTAACGCCTGTTAATCCGGCTTGTTCAGCTCGTAATCGTATGCCTGCAGCAGCACCTCTTTTAGAAGTTTTTTTAACTGCTCTTTGAACATAATTATAATCCCAAGTTTCCCCGCCATCAGTTACAGAAGAAATATTTATAACAGACGCCTGGTCAGTATTCACTTTATTTTTGATAGCCTGAGCTTCTTCAAGAGTTATTTGTCCTTCGTCTTTTTCTTTTTCCGATTCTGTATCAATTTCTGCTAAAGCTCCTGCAACTGGTCCCGATGGTGTTGCTGCTGCAGCTTCTGGCTCACTTCTTCCCATCACTCTGTCTAATAAGGCCATTCCCGTATCAACAGCTTTATTCACCAACCATGTAAGCGCTTCATCAACCATTTGTTGTACAGAAATAATCATTTCGCCAATTCTTGCCCCAATTCCGGTTAATCCAACCTGATTCGCTAAGAAACCTATCACAACCGGCATAGCTTGTCCCATAGTTCTTTCGAGGTAATCTGCGGCTGTGGTGACATTGCCTCGGGCTAAATCAGCTACACCGTTGACAAATGAATTGACAACTTCGAGCATTTCACGCAAGTATTTTATAAAACTTTGTATCGCATTAAAGAACGCCATTGCACCGTTTATCACCGCCATAATTCCGGTTGGGTCTAACATGCTTAAAAGTCTGGCTGTAATTCTGTTCACAATGCGTTCCATGACAAAGTTTTTCACGGCATCGAGAACGGTATTCCACAAGTTACTAAGCTGTTCTTGTATTTTATCCCAAATAGCAGCCATACCTCGTTCCTGAACATCTTTAATGAATGTCCAAATACCTTCGAGTGTATTAATCATGCTGCGGATTCTGGCAACTCTTGCAGGCCCAATACGAGGATGTGCGGCGAGTTTTTCCCAGATTTTCTCCATCGAGATATTCAACACTTCCATTACCCAGGTAATAACACCTTGCAAAGAGAAATCACTAAGTACCGGAATATTGGCATCTTTTAACTCACTCATTAACCAGCCGGTTACACCATTTATTAAATGGGTTACAATATTGTCAAAGAATTGTATGAATCCTTGTTTTAGGGCTCGCAGTATATTTTTTAAGAAACCAATTGGATCTTTTTTAATGTCATCAATAGCTTCTAATGCTCTTGTAATGATATTTCCGATGAGGTCAAATGGGAAATTCATGATTTCGAGAATGGCTATAATAACGATTCGGACAATTTCTGCGACAAACGCAATTAATCGGCCTATAGGTTCTCCAAATTTATCAATGATTCTCAAGAAAGCATCTATAGGATGGATGAGGTCATTGATGCTCATAGAATCCCAAATGTCGGTAAACAATTGAATTATAGATTGCGGTGTCATGTTGAGCGTCGCTACTGCAGCTTCAATTTCGCCTACAATTTTGGCTATTGCACCAGATTCAACCATTTGTGCATATTGTTCTTCTCCACCGTCCATGAGGCTCATAAAACCTCGTATTAGATTTGGAACTGTGCGAGGTACAGCTTCTTGTGTAAAAGGATCTCTTCCAATAATTACTTTAATAAGTGAATAACCTCTTACAGTTGCAGCTTGAGAAGACAGCCATCCTAATAATGACTCCTTAACAAGTTCTAATACTTTTAATGCCACGCCTGAGGCAAAATCCCAAACCCTTTGCAGGAATCCTCCAGCTTGGGCTGCAAGTGCTGAAAGATTATCAGCAATATTGACCAAATTTGCAGGCTGAATAGCATCCCAGGCTGCAGTTATGAGTCCGCGAAGTTCACCTAACAATGAATTGAAAGTTCCAACCTGAGTGTCAAGCCAGTCGGCAGTTTTTTGCAGCGTGCCTTTTTCACGCATTTGCTCAAGCTCTGTTTGCTTGTCTATAAGTATTAAGAAATCTTCTAATATTTCAACCGTTGTGGCATTGACTGCTTCATCGCGTAACGGGTCGTATTTGATTATTTTTTTGATTAATGACCAGGCTTTGTTTTCTGCCAGTATAGGTTCTGCCACACCAATCAAGGCTTCTTTTATCCAGGTAATAACCTGATCTACTGTTGAACTTACAAAAGAAGTTATTCTGTTAACTACTTCATTAAATTTTTCAGTAACTAAGTCAATTATACCGGTATAAGGGAATGATATTTCGTCCCAAACCTCTTCAACTAAATCTAAAATACTGTCGATCGTTAATCCCAGTTCGCTTAATTTTCCTTCTACCCAGTCAAAAACCTGCTGCAAAATTCCATATTCCTGAAGCTTGTCGAATATAGCAGTTCCAAAAGGAACAAGACCCATTAAGCCTTCAACCAGATTAATTGGAGTTCGTTCTACATCAACTTGTCGCAGCGGATCATAACCAATAATAACGGTGAAAAGAGTATAACCCGGAACGTGTCGTGCCTCATTGATGATCCAGTCTGGAACTAAATCCAGGAACGAACCCTGAACCATTTCGGGAGCAGGGGATATAGGTTCCGGTTTTTTTCTAATGGCAGCTCCCTGTTGTACAGTATGTGTTAATTCATGAGCGAGTAAATGCTTGCCCTCTTTCGAATTTGGATTGTATTTTCCTTCGTTAAAATAAATATTGTTTCCGGTTGCAAAAGCCTGAGCTCCCAATTGCTTATTCATTTGAACAGCGTTAGAGTCATTGTGTATACGGACATTGCTGAAATCAGCTCCAATGCCGGATTCCATTTCGGTTTTTACTTTTCCGGATAGTGGAGAACCTCCGCCTTTACTGCTGTTTAAATTCGATTCTAAATTTGAGTTGTCGCCAGGATTCGCATCGGCAGCAGCACTTTTTTGTATTTGTTTTTCGTCGTCTTTAGCCTGTTTCTCTTCTTCTTTTTTCTGCTGTACATTTTCTTCTTCTCCTTTATTTTTATTTTGGATTAAAGGTTTGAGTGAAAGTGTATTTGTTTTTGAGGTAGTTTCTGTTTTTTTGACTTCTGTCTTATTCTGAATTGTCTCCTCTTTTTTCTGGATTTTATCTTCGAGTTTATGTTGAATTAAAGTTTTTGAAGAAAAAGCCGGATTAATTTCTCGCTTTTCTGGCATTCTGGAATCAAGTTTATTTTGGATTGATTCACCATTTAACTGCCCAACTGGTGTTATGGTTTCGGCTGCCGTTTTTTGCTGAATTTCTTTGTTTTGTTCTTCTTGCTTTTGAACATCAACCGCCAATTTCTTTTGCATTACCGGCGATGGCGAAAAGAAAGTGTCTGTTTTTGCTGTTTGTTTATTGGCAACTACTTTGTCTGCGACTCTATCGGCTTCTGCTTCAAATTTATCGTTAGATTTTCCTATATTCAATTTTGCCTGTACCCCAAAAAAAGATTCCTTCCCTTTGTCATGATGTGACGCAGAGTGCGAAGGATTCGTATTTGTTTTTTTGGTTAAAACTGGCATGAATAAATTTTATTTAATTGATACAGATGCTTTTATTAGTGCGTTACAAAATGGAGGAATTGTCAAAGAGATTGTATGTTTTCCTTTTTTTAAACCGGGCAATGAAACGAAAGTTGTTTTCTTTTTTGTTGTAGGATTAATTGTATCTCGCAATTTTCCATCTACATTAACTTCAAACGCATTGCAGCCGCCTGTTTCTGAATTATCATGTAAATCTTGTGCGACGATTTTTAAACGATTCTCGCATCCTTCTTCTGCAAAAAAAGTACCTGATATTTGATTAGTGAATGTACCTCCCAGAATAGCAACGAAATCTTTCCTGCTGCATGGCGGAGGTTCTTTTTTGCCTCCTTTTTCAGCGACCAGTACATTGTCTAACGCTCCTATAGTTTCCGGGCCAACAAGACCGTCAATTTTATTCAAATTGTTATCTGTTTGAAAGCCTATTACCGCATTTCGTGTTTCGCTTCCAAAATCTCCGTCTGCTCCAAATTTTGGTAAACTTTGACCTGCTTCCAACAACCCCTTCTGCAATTCCGCAACATAATTCCCTTTTTGACCAGTAGAGATCAGCATTTGATTATCATTGGCTTTTTCAAGCGGAGGGTTGCCTTTAAACTGTGGATTTTGGGGTCTCTCAGCTTGTAAATCTTCAGGATGGTTTTCAATAGATGATTTTTGTATTGTTCCTGATTTTTGTTTGGCTCCGGTTTGCTGCACCGTGTGGGTTAGTTCATGCGCTAATAAATGTTTTCCTTCCTGAGAACTTGGATTGTATTTCCCTTCATTAAAGTAAACATGATTACCATTGGTAAAAGCCTGCGCGCCTAATTCCTGACTCATTTGAACAGCACTGGCGTCGGTATGAATTTTTACATTACTGAAATCAGAGCCAAAGCCAGATTCCATTTCTTTTTTGGTTTTTTTGTCTAATCCGGTTCCGCTTCCTTTTGAGCTGTCGAGCTTTTTTTCTAAGTCATTGTTCTGAATTTCAGTTTCTGAATTTTGCTCTTTCTTTTGAACTGGTTTTTCTTCTTCTTTTTTATCTTTTTTCTGAACGTTTTTGTCTTCGCCCTCGCATTCGGCACATTTTTTTTGTACTTTCTTGTCTTCCTCTTTTTCTCCCTTTTTCTGTACTTTTTTATCTTCTTCCTTATCGGATTTCTTTTGGACTTTTTTGTCTTCTTCTTTTTCTCCTTTTTTCTGTACTTTTTTATCTTCTTCCTTATCGGATTTCTTTTGAACTTTTTTGTCTTCTTCTTTTTCCTTGCCCTTTTTTTGCAAAGGCTTTTCTTGTGCCAGATCTTGTTTTTGAACTGTTGAAATGGTTTCTGAAATAGGTTTTTGCTGAATAGCTTCTTCACTTCTTGATTGCAAGAGTCCTCCCGTTTTACGTTTGTTCACGACTTTATCAGCAACATTATCTGCTTCGGTTTCGTATTTGTCTCCTACAGTGCCTGTGGTTAGTTTTTTTTGAATTTTTGGTCCAAAAAAAGGAGAAGAAGAGGGGTTAGCTATTTTTTTGTGTTCAAATTCTCTCATGATATATTATTTTACCATTTTTGGTTAATAATTTGTTTGACTAAACAAACTGCGGATTATTCGCGATAACATCTTCTTTCTCTAATGCGCTTTTGATTTGCATATACCAATACGGAAATATTTTAGAGAGCCGAAGTTCAATTTCATCAACAACATATTTTTCATATTTTTTCATTCCAAAAAAATGAGAATACCCAATAGTATCGGCGTATTTTCCTTGCTCTGTTATGTTTTCTCCTTTTAATAGTATTGCAGGATTATTGTTTTTATAGTTCAGTAACGATGCAAGCGTATATTGTTCTATTAAAATGCAGGTTTCATAACCTTCTTCTTTCAATGCAGAAAAGTTGTTTTGATTTTCAAGATATATTTTCTCTAAATCATAATAGCTTTTTATAAATTCATCACGGAGTTTGAGATCGTTAAAACCAAAAATTCCGCAATTATAGGAATAGCCTAAATTGGGATGCCAATAAGGTAAGTTATTGGTGTATTTATTAAAAAATTCTACCTGCTTCTTATAATGAATTTCATAAGTATCTTCTTTGCGTTCTACTATTACATCATCAAAACTAAAATCTATTTTTTTCTTAATAAATATGTCAGTGTCTACGTGAACAAATGGTTTTGTCTGCAGTTCCATGGCATTAATTTTAGATTTCATCCAAAGTTCTATTTTGTTGTCATTGTTCACTTTGGTAACAGCACAAGGAAGCATATACAGGAACTTAAAGCCTATTTCATCTACATAAAGTTCAATTTCATCATACCACATATGGCTGTATAATATACTTAGAGCTGTCATGTAGATCGTTTCCTTTAGTTTGTCTCCCATATCCCATCTGTTATTCATAATAGGAAGTACATCAAGGCTATAAATGATCTTGTGTGTTTGTTTCATATACAGCTATTTATAGTTTTTAAAAGATACCTTCTTTCTCTAATGCATTCTTTACTTCTTTGTACCAATACGGAAACAGTTTAAAAAGCCTGTTTTCTATTTCCTGAACAATGTCACTTCTATATTTTTTTTGACCTACAATGTGTGAGTAACCCATTTTATCTGCCAGCTGAAAATTTTCGAACAATGTTTTTTTCCACAGCAATAACGTTGGTTTAATATTATGATGAGCTAATAATGACGCAAGATTATATTGTTCTAAAACAATGCAGGGCTCTATTTTTGCTATTTTTGGATTATGATTTTTTATAAAAATTTCTTCTAAATCATAAAAAACTTTTAAAAACTGGTCCCGAAGTTCCAAATCTCTAAAACCTAATACACCACAGTTAAATGCATATCCTAAATCTGGTTTCCAATGGTCTAAATTTTGGGTATATTTATTAAAAAAATCTACACGGTATTGGTACATGCCGTATAATTCGTAATCGTTTTGTTCAACAATTACCTTATCAAAATCAAAATTTATTTTTTTCTTTATAAAGACATCATTGTCAAGATGCACAAAAGGTTTGGTTTGTTTTTCCATCACATCAATTTTCGATTTCATCCAAATAACTTTGTCTTTATTGCTGTTAATTTTAGTAACTCTGCAGGGAAGCATATAAAGAAACTTATACGCTGTGTCATCAGCATAAAGTTCGATATCCTGATACCATAAATGGCTGTATAGTATACTTAATGCAGTCGAATAAATCGTTTCTTTAAATTTATTCCCTTGATTCCATCGATTATTACTAACAGGAAATGCATCTAAGCTGTAAATTATTCTAGGCTCTTCCTTCATAAAATATTTTTTTTAATAGTATGAATTAAGTTTTTCTCTTCCAGAAAAGTTACATTGTTGTACAAAGAAGCTTTTCGGCTGTGTTTATATAATCGTCTCCATTCGTAATTTATTCCTGCTATTTTCGAGGTTTTTAGATGTATCTCATTGTTATGAAATTTTTTCATTTCATTAAATGAGGAGTGCCATACCATTTTGCCCAAAAGAGGTGATTGTGTAAGGCTTAATCTCGAAAAATCATTGGGGAAATTATCTACATTTATTTCCTTGCCATAAATTTTGAATTTATAAACCAATGTTTCTCCGTTTTTGGTTCTGTAAAATTTAGAGGTGTATCTCTTTATGTCAACTTTATGCTTAATTGGGTTTAAATCTTCTTCGTTTTCATACATTATGTCCAAATCATTTACACGCATTTGATAGTACTGACGAAGGTTCAAATAATCTGCGATTCCTCCGCAAAAGGCGATTTTTGACAAATCAAGATTATCGAATACAAATCCTAACGCTTTTTGCTGTTCAATAAAAATATTTTTTTTATCGTATTCTAAAAAAGAGGCATTCTCAATATTCATACTTTTAATTTTTACCAGTTAACATATATGATTCGTTTTTTCCAGGCCAATTTTATAATGCTCAAATTCCAGCTTAATTTGTCTAATAAAATATCTTGTGTTTTTCGTTCTATAATTATTACAGGACTGTCGTCTCCATTAATATTCAGTTTTCCGGGGCGCTGCAAAAATTCGTTTTGCAGCAATTCTGCCGATGATGTTTTCATTATATCCCAATTACTTAATACCGCTTGCAGCATTGCTTCTCCTTCTTTTTTCATTTCTTCAGAGAGTACAATGTTTCTTTCAATAGGCTGGGCTATTGGAATATTGCATAAGAATTTTTCAAAAGCCATAGCGTTCTCATAATCCTGTTCTTTTCCTGTGGCTATATAATGTAAAAGGTGCGTGGCAACTTCGGGATTATTTATAGTATTGTCTTTATTGAGCAGTTTGCAATTATCAAAAAGGGATTTCAAAAATGGATGAATCAATACTAAACCCGCATTGTCAAGATATAATTCGCTAATATCTGCAGCTAATATCTCTTGTTCTTTTTCTTCTTTTTCAAGAGAAAGCTCTTTTTTATCGATCATTTCTTCGTGATTATCTGGAGCTTTTTCTTTTGAGTTATTGGATAAGGCTTCGATATTTTTATCGTCGCTGTCAACAGACGCCTCTTTGTTTTTTAATAAAATCAAATCCGAATCGGGCGTTGACTTTTCATTATTTTCCTGAATTTTTTCTGATTCTATTTTTGTTCCAGTTTCTATTTCTGTCTCTGTGTCCTTTTGTAACTCTTTCTCCGTTTTTACTGAAGCTTGGTTTTTGAGAAAAGTTTCTTTTCCTGTTTCTTTTTCTTTTAAAATAATGTTGTCTAATTTTTTTTCGATAATCAAAACAATAGCATCAAGATTAGCCAGCAATTTCAGTTCGTTTTGGCTTTCAATCTGATTTTCAATTTCTTTTAGAAAAAGTTCTTTGTGTTCTAAAAAGTTCTTCTTTTTATGAAATTCAAATACACTGTAAATCAATTTGGAAAGCTTTTGTTTTACAATTGCATTTTTTGTTTCCAAAAGACTTAAAACAACTATTTCCCACATTAAAAATCGTTGATTAGGAATCAATTGATTTTTTGTAATACTGGTTTCAATGTGTTTTTTTATTTTCTCAATCCTGATTATTTTGGTACTGCTGTCAGCGCTATTTTTTTTAAGCAATATTCCTTTTTTAATAATTGCTACAATTTGGCTGTCACTAAATTGTTTGATAAACCTTGTTCTTACAATTGGTTTTTGGACTGCATTTGCCCACTTAAAAAGAAAGGTTTCTTCACTTAAGATTTTATCAAGCGTAGTGTCTTCTACTATTTTGAAATCAGGATTTAAGGTTGTCCACCAGGCATTTGTGCCAGTTTCCAGGAAATAAAAAAAGCTTTCTATTTCTTTTTCTTGTGGTTTGATGACCTTATAGCCTTCTATATTTGCATCTTTTTTTTCAAAAACTTCTTCAACTTGTTTTGTGATTTTGTTTAGGATTTGCCCTTTAAAATCTTCAAAATCCAAATTTTGATTGATGGAAATATCAAGATTAAGTTTATCTAATTGTATGCTGTGCGAAGGATTTTTTGAATCTAATTCATTAAAATAATTTTCTAAAAACGAGAATATTTCCTTTTGCAAAAACGCATCAATATTGTCCTTGAGATAATACCCTTTTTCTTTAGAATTGGTATTTATCTCAAGGAAAACTTTATTGATTATATGTTTATTTGAATTTACCATCAGATGTAAGGTCTCCTATTTGTATATTTAAATTAGTCAGTATAAAATCGACTTTTGGGAATACTTTTAGCATGCTTGCTAAAAAGTCTTTCAATGATCCGTCTTTATCTGCATTGAATTTTATTTCTGCGAAACTTTTAAATAAATTATTAAAAAGTAATCCTGCCGGGATAATCAGTTTTTCAGATCCTTTAAGCGTTTCCGGATCCTGACATCTTAAAATAGTGTAATACAATGAAGTATTTAGCTTTATAAGTGTTTGTACAGCAGCAATCTGATTTAAATTTTGAAGTCTAATGGCAGCAGCAACAACCGTAGATATAGAATTGAAATATTCCTGTGTAAATAAATCAGATAATCTATCATTTGACTTACCGATGATGTAACTATCAAGGTCTTTTTGAACTTCTGCAAATCTGCTTTCCGTTTCAGAAATGAAGTTAATAGTATCCTTATTGAATTTATTTAAAACAGAAGTTTCTTTTAAATTAGAAGTAATGCCAATTGAATCTTTTACAAACAGGTCTGCATTGTCAAGACATCTATTTTCTTGAGGCGCCTTTCTAATCTCAATTGACCTTGGACCATCGGTTATTGGACCGCATTTACTTTCGGCAGTTAATGAAACTAAAATAGAAGGTTCATTAAATGAAGAAGTTAGTCTTTTTATTGGATCTTTTTTGTCTGTACTTATTATTTCTTTATCAATTTCCCAAGTGTAACTATCGGCGTTTTGGCAATTGTTGGTTAAGGTTAACATTCCCGTTGGATCTATAACAAATGTAAAATTGGCTGTAGCCAGATCTAAAAGTGAAATTACAAGATTAGATGGTTTGCCGTCTATTAAAATAGTTACGCTTTTGACAGCCGCACCTACAACAGCTGGATTAAACTGCACTTGTCCTCCTTTTGTTATTACAGTAACTCCGTCTCCAGAAATAACGGCTCCTTTTATATTTGGTTCAAGGGTAAGGATCACCGGTTTATCGTTTCTGCAAAAAGATACTTTGTTTACCAATTTTCCATCTACCAGTACTTTTGAGTCTTCAATTTCAAAACTTACTTGATGACTGATGTGAAAACCACAATTGCCATTATCTGCATTAAGAGTAACATCAAATGTGAATTTTTTCTGCGATTCACTATTATACTTGTAGGTGTGTTTTATTTCTGTTTTATCATCTGCTACAAGAGTGGTTTTATCCCCAAAATCCCAGATATATTTATTGCCTTCAATATTTTCTCCGGTTACGGTAAAAGTAACTATGGTTTCGTTAACTCCTGAAGGTTTTAAAGGAACAGCGACAAAATCGAATTTTGGTTTTTCAAAAATGGTAATGGCACATTCAGTATCAAAATTATTAACTGTAAATGTTATGGTTTGACCTATTAATTCTTTACTTACTAAATTTGGATCAAAAACAAGTAATCCATATTCATTTACTGTTACTCCTCCGTTTTGATCAGGTCTAACATTGGCTTTTACATAACCTCCAGCTGGAGATACTTTAAAAGGCAGAGGTGGTGTTTTGCTGTCAAAGCAAATTTTGTCTACAGGTAAAGTAAGGCCTATATTATTTTCGTCACAGCATAAATACGGCAGCGAAAAATCAGCAACAACCGGATTTAAAATAGGGATGCCTTCAGCAAATTTTTCAAAGTCACCGGTTAAAGATAGTCTGCGGCTTTTATTATAATAAGGTATTTTTTCTTCCAGATATATCATTATAAATGTACCGCCGGGAACTACGCCTGCTTTATGCTCGTAACCATGATTTTTGTTGAGGTAATATTGGGTAAACTTCTGGATCGTTTTATCCTGTTCATCAGCATTTACTGCCAGGATCATTATATTAAATCCCAGTCCGTTTTCTAATCTAATTTGTTGAATATCTTTTAAGGCTTCTTTGTAATTGCGTCCCTGATGTCCTTCAATTCTATAAAAATCACTGTCAAGATGAATTTCGAGCGGTTTTTTAGTGTTCAATAAATCGTCGTGGTAACTAACATTGTTTTTTTGTAATCCTAAAATGGTTTTATCAAAATCCCAGGCGTTAATAAGCGAATCGTTTACATTATTGTAAAACGGAATGGCTTTTTTGCCCAATTTACCCATTTGCAAAGAGGGTGTAATTTTTATAACATCGTATAAAGGATTGTAGTTTTCTAATAATTGTGCGCTTCGCAGTATAAGACTGTAGATTCTTTGTCTGGCTGTGTCTTCGCCGTAGCATATATTTATTTCATCTGCTTTTTCCTCTTTTTTCTTTTTTTCTGAATCTTCAGCAGGAACGGCATCATCTGCAAGGCAGTCATTACAAGTGCTAAGGCTTTCTCCTGTAAGCAAAGGCGATTTGTAAAAAGCATGACGGAATTCAAAACAAGGTTCTGTTTTTATTAGTTCGCCCAGCATTAAGTGTTTTGGAAAAGCATTAATATCTGGAGAACAATAGCTATCGTTTATAGTAAGCAGCAATGCTCTGGTTTCGTTGTAAGTATCAACAAGATCATTAAGCAGATCATATAGGTATTGAAAATCGGGAGGAAGTACCGGGTTTCCTTCAAAATTAAATAATTCGCTTATCTTTTTTTGAATAGCATCTGAAATGATTGGCATATTTAAGCCTTTCAGCAACTTATTGTAGCCCTCCTGCAAATTCTTAACAACATTGTTTTTGAAAATTCCTTTGGTAAAAGTTTGTTTTATAGCATCAAGATGGACAAAATCTTCTTTTTTTAGTACAATTCTGTTTGATTTTAGGTCAGGTAATGTATAGTATAAATTAGAATAATTGATTTTGCCAATCATACTGTCATGATTCATTATTTGTTTGGCAACGTCTTTGCTGACAATTAAAACTTTATAATTGCCCACAATTTCTAATCCCTGATTGTCACAAGAAAGACTTACGCATAGGTCAGATTCTTTTTCATAGGACTCCAGATACAAAAGAATTACGGCTTCTTTAAACTCAAATTTTGTATTGGCAGCAAATTCTGCTAAAGAAAAATAAGGGTCTTTTTCTTTTTTTTGCTGTTCTTCTGTCAAGAGTTCAAAAAGAGGCCATTGCTTGTTTGACCCATCATAAAAAAAAGGTTTATAAGCTGCTTTTGTATTGTCATAAATTTTGCAATGCGTATAGGTTCTGGAGTCAAAATCGATTTTTTTATTTCCCAATACATCTGCCTGATATAATTTAAAAAGATCACCATCAGTAGTAACACCGGTTCCCTGCGTTATTGAAATGGTTTTTTTATCCGGATCATAAGCCGGATAAAGTCCACAAACTATACCAACGCCACTCAGGTAAATGCGGGACAGGCGATCCTGATCGTCAAAAAAATCTACTACCTCATTAAGGTTTCCTTCTGTAAGTACCTGATTCTTTGTGAATCGACGGTATTGTGTTGTTATTGTTGAAAGTTTTGCTGACATGGCAATAGTTTTTATAGTGATCCTAAATTCGTTTTTCCTAGTATAATTTTATCTGACAATCGCTCGTTTTCATCGCTGCAGTCAAACAGTCGTCCTGTTGGGTAAACATTGTCGAGAACGGTTAACGCTTTAATAAAGCTGATTAATTGAGGTTCTGGCTGCTCTTGATTCAAATCGGTTTTGGCGAACAAATAGTCTTTATATGTTTTTTCAAATTGAACAAGCTGGTTTTCTGCGGGGTCTTTTACATCTTTTTCCCTATATCCAATCCAGCATATTTTTGCCAGAACGTGAGCGGGTAATTCCTCCTTAATTATTTTTTCGATATAATTTCTAAAATCGGTATTGGCAAATCGCAATGTATATCCCGGCAGCACTACGCTCACACGGTAGGAGTAGGGATCTATGGGTTCGCAATTATCGCACTCATCGGCGCAGATAGGCATGAAAGTATCCGGATTTACGGTTGTAAGATTTACATCCGGGCGAAGCATCATATGTTCTATCAAAAACATTCCTTCTTCGGTAAAATCTTCTTTCATGAAGTGAATCAAGTCGAGAATCGATTTTTCTAAATCCTTCAAATCAGTATAATATTCAAATCTGCGGGCAATAATGCGGTTTGGATTTTTCTTGTCTTTAATGGCAGGATTTATAATATCATAAGAATATTTTCCGGCATCTGACTTTTGAATTAAAATATTGTCAACAATAGATAAATCTGTTATTGTACCGTTTTTAAATGCCTCTTTTATTTTATATTCCCGAGTCTGAATAATTTGCAGTACGGCAAAATAAAGCTCCTTATTTGCTGCCGAAGTATCGAAATATTCTGCTGTTGAAGAAAGTACAATTTCCTTATTAGTGTCTACAATACGCCATCTGTAAACAGATTGATTGTCTGTGTCAATAAAATTGTACATTTCGACAAATGAATTAGAAAGGTTCCTGCGACTGTAATCTTTAATACCAATGAGTCTCGAAATCCTTTTTTCTGCCCCAGAAACATTATTAGTATTCCACAAATTGGCAATAGGCTGTTTGTAATAATCAAAAGCATTGCCGCGCTCTTTGCTTACTACTTTATAATCTTTCAAAAAGTTTTCTTTGTCGCGCAATACTACCTGATCTGTAGTGTTGCCGTAAATGGTTTTGTTCACAAATACGTATTCTGAAAAATTTTCGGCAAAACGGGACAAGAGGTGATCTAAAATTTTATTTCTTCGCTCGATATTGTTGTCCTGCTGATCAAAAAGCAGTGCTGTAATCGTTTCATCGTTGTAATTTTCATATCCGTTTACAATGTCATCAGCGCCTTCAATATCTTTAACGACTTGCGTAAAAAGGGTTCTGGTCAAATTTCCGCTTACCGAAAGCAATTCGCTTACCTGACCTAATTGTTTAAAATAACTTCCTAATATCTGATCAAAAAATAAAAGATATCCTTTTAATTGTTTTGCTTTAGCTTTACGTTCAACAGATGATCTGGAAGGAAGTCCCACTTCGCCAATACCATAGGTTTCAGGGAAATCATTTTGTATGGTGGTATAAAAATCGGTGTTAAGATATTCGCCATTTGGAATATCTAATTCTTTATCCAGACTGGCGTTTGTTGTCGCTTTATCTTTTTCGGCTTTTATGGCGTCTAAATAAATTTTTACCTGAGCCTGATTGATATTTAAGGGTAATAATCCTTTATTGTAATTAAAAACACTTTTAGCACAAACAACAGGTTTTTCGTAAGGTGAAAGGCAAATAAGCCATTTGTTTTCGAGATCATCACCTCCGCAATTTCCTAAAGAAATATCTTTAATTAAGATTACATTCGGAACCGACATTATTATTCTCATGATATCTGAAAGACGCACTTCGTTTCTCAAATCGGCCGTAAGTAATTCTTTAGTATCAATAAAACCATTTTCTAAAGATGGACCGTCAAAAATTTCCAAAGTTGAATATCCTTTGTCAATCATTTGTTTTAGAGAATAAAAATTGACCGTTGTCGATAAGTAACTTTCCAGAGCGTCAATCACATTTGCATGAACCAGTTCCTCATCGGCTTCCGTATCTACTTCAATATCTGCACATATTTTGATAGGGTAGTCTACCACTTTTTTTATCTCAACAAGATCTTCACAAAGGTTTCTGTTTGCATGATACTGCTTTCTTATTTTTTCTTTAACAGCTTCTATTTCTGAAGGTTTTGAGCTTTCAAAATCTACATAAAGATCATATAAACCATTGAGCTCAAAAGATTTTCTTAAATTATCTGGCAGGTTTTCATAATCCTTAATATCATAAGAAAGTTTATCTTTTTTGCAGTCCACATACACTGTTTTTTTATGTTTTGCAAGCCAGCAGTTTCTAACTCCTTTTATGTCTATAAATAGTTTTCTATAATCATTTTGCGTGACTGGACTTGATGATAATACTTCAGAAGCTTTAAAAAACTGTTTTGGAATGCCTTTATTAATGTCATTAGATTCTAAGATATTTTCTATTGGGAGATTGAGTCTCATTCCAAGATCAGAAATGGCGTAGCAAAGCATCTCCAGCATCGTAATTCCCGGATCATGCTCATTAAAATCAGTCCAAAATTTACTGCCAAAAGACTCGATGTATTCGATTCCTTTTTTTCTCAAATAAAAGAAATCCAAATCGTCCTCGGTTGCTGATTTTTTAGGAATGGTGATATGTTGGTTTAGTATCGACATTTTTCAGGTTCTTCTGGGGTTGTTATTGTACAAGTTATTATGTCAGTGCTGATAATGTGGTTTTTAACAGAGACTAAAATGTTTTTTGGGCTTGATGGGGACAGCGTAGTTAAAAAGTCTAAAAGATGTACATTAGCCTTGTTGTTTTCTGTATCTTCTAATGGCTTAGGATGTTCCTTATCTGTTTTCTTATCGATATATATTGCCATTTCAAGCGTAGATAAAAAATCTACGTAATATAAATTTTCGATATATTCAATTACTATACTTCGCTGCAGTTCAACTCCAAATATGATTTGTTTAGAGGTATCAAATGCCCAGGGAGATAAAAACTTTATAAGATCTTCGTTGAGCTGTTTCTTGTAAAAATTCTCATCGTATTGTGGATAAAACTTTACATCCAGTTTTATTATAACTTTTTCATAATCAGGATTAATAACTTTTGCAGACACTTGCATTGAGTTTTTAGAATTAATAAAACTCTCTATGCTGTTCAATGTGGCTGTGCTTACTCTTGGCTCATAAATATCGAATACATTTTTGTCTATAATATCCGGAATTACTACTAGCGTTACTTTTCCCGGCGATAAAAACGAGGTATTTGTACCCGAAATAAAAGTATGGTTAAGGCATTTTACTCTAAAAACAGATGGAAATTCCTGTAAAATAAGATGCTCATAATCCCAAAGTGTTATAGCTCTGTTTTTGTGACGCAGGCGTTCACTTACACGCAGATAATAGGAGGGATCAGACTCCAATGGTTTTCCATCAAATGAATTAAAGGGTTGTTCAATACTTTTAATTTGCGGAACTCTGGTAATTAATTTTGATATTGTTTTGGCAGGTAATGTGCTGTCTAAATGAGCTAAATTGTTGTTGTTATCAAAAAACTGGGCGGTAACAACCTGAGTTTTTACATCGATAACTTTGCAAACTGCATCATAATCTTTGTGCATTTTTGCTTTTACCCAAATGGTATCGGCTGGAAACAATGTATTGTCATTAGTTGCCTGCTTTGGAATGCTAAATTTTACGATACCCGATTTTAAAAAGTTATCGATACCATTTGCTAAAATTTCCTTATCAAGATTTTTCCAATAATTATCGCATAATATATACCATTCTACTTTTTGTTTTCCTGTAAAAGTGGGAACGCTTATATTTTCGCTTCCTTCTAATATTTGAAATAATAATGAAATTTGCTGTTGTATTTCGGCATCCTGAAGCCCTACATAAAATTCGCCTCCATCGCAATAATCCGGAACCAGACAATTTGTAGTTGGCGTGCCGGTCTCTAAAATTTCTTTATTGATGGCTTGTTTTTTCAAATAAGAATGCTCTTCGCGCTGACCAAAAGGAGCTTCATGAAATAATTTTATTCGGTTAGACTCGTACGCAGAAATACTAAAATCAGTAGTTTCCTCAGCAGAATAATTCAGGCTTATGCTTTCTACAACTGGTGTGTAAGGCTCATTTGGGATAGGCGTTGTTGGGTCTGTCGCCACATTCATTATGGCCAAAGTATATATTTTTGGAAATAACGAATGTAAAAATGATTGATTTAATGTCAATCGTATAGGTCCGCTTTTGTCAATGCCATAAGTGTTCCCTTTTACATTGATATTACATTCATATACTTTATCACCATCAGTATCATCAAATAAATTGACAATTTTATTTTGTTCATCCCAAACTTCTTTGTTTAAAACAGATAATGTTGCTTTAAAATAGCCCTCTTCAACAATTGGATCATTTGGGTTTATTTCAGGTGGTTCGGGTGTTTCTTCAACAGCTTCTATTGCATCATTAATTTCTATAGGAGCTTTTATTTCTGAATTGTTTTTTTTAGGAATTCCATCTTCAGGCTGGTTGGCATGCATTATTTTTTTAACGTTGTCCTTGATGAAAATGGCATCAAGAAAAATCTGTTTACTTATGGTTTCAAGAAAACTATTTTTGTAGGCTGCGTAATGAGTTTCAAATGATAATGGAGTGTTTTTCCACTTGATGTTAATATCTGCATCTATCCATTTTTTAGAAAAGATTTCGGGATAGTCTATTATAAAGGAACTGTTTTTTTCAGGTTGAGGTGTAAAAGGGTAAAAGGGTTTTGCTGCATTAAGTAAACCGTTATCACTTTCTAATAATAGCGATTTTACATCCTTAACCTCAACTTTTGCAGTAATGCTGGTGATTGTTTTTGTTACTAAAGCTCTAAAAAGAGTATGCCCTTTTACATCTTGTGTATTGATTAAAAATCGAATTACAGGAAGTTCTGTCGAGAAAAATTCGCCTAAAACTTTCTTATCGTAGTTAACAATTGCCGGGTCATCTTTAGGTACCTGAAAAACCAATCTTAATTTGTTGGTGCCAATGCTGGAAGATTGGTTTCCACTTTTAAAAGCAACAGCTGTACTAAGCTTAAAATTTCCAATCCATCCTTTTTTTCCACTGTACAGAATGCTGATGTTTTTTAAAAGATCATCTGTATTAAATGGATTATGAAAAGTTAAATTTTGATCAAAAGTAATTGTGATGTCAATATTTCTATCGCCTTCCTTAAGATTAAATAATTCTGAAGCTATTGCAAAACCTAATTTTGCATCGTCTAATTCCGGGTACTTTTTTTCATTTGATGTATATCCAAAAGGAAACCAATATGGAGCTTCTTCTTTTAGTGGTTCTCCTTTTCCGTCAAGGGAATTGGCAATTTGACTGCATTTTATTTCGCCCAAATCAACGTCATTATACACGCTTTTTAGGTATGCGATATTAGCTTTATTGGCAATAAATTCTTCTGTGGTTTTGTATATTAATTTTTTGCCATCAGGATCTTTTCCGGCATCAAGTTCTGTATTTACGGCTATTTTTTCTTCGGCAATTTTTTTAGCCAGCTCAAAAATGATACTCACCTTATCTGCTTTTGCAGGCAGTTTTTCGATTTGCAGTATGTCTTTATAAAAAAAGTCTAAATGCTTTTTTGTAATAAGATTAAGTTTGTTTTGGGACAATTCGAATAATTTCAGGAAACACACAAACAATGTCATGTGAGGCGTAAGGTCCTGATTGATATTGGAAGTAGATAATGTTTTGGTAATGTTTTCTTTTAAAACAGCATATTCTTTATCTGTTCTTTTTGGAATTCCATCCGGATGATCATTTTTTGAAAAACCGAAATAGCTAAAAAATTCCTGCCAATCTCCTTCTGGAGTTTTATCATTATTTGTGTCGAAAAAGTTGACTTGTTTTGCAAAATTATAAGCAAATAACAGCCAGTCTTCAATAGTAAAATCATGAAGTTTCAGGTTGCCCGGCTCTAGTGCGTCACTAAAACGTTCTTCCTGATTGACCCCATTTCTTTTAAAAATAACATTGTCTATTTGGCTGTTGGTACTCATAGCTTATAAACTTTTAAATATTAGTGCCTTCTCCTTTGTAAAATGGATAAACAAGATTGCTTCTTGAGTTTGTACTTCTTATTCTGTAATCGATTATGACCAGTAATTCTCCTTCTAAATCATCACCTTGTGTAATGTCAATTTTGTCAACATCAATTCGGGGTTCGTAATATAAAATGGCCGTTTTTATGAGTTCTGAAACATAGGTTTTAAGTGTTCTGTCTAATGTTTCAAAAAGTAATTCATCCATATTGCAGCCATATCTGGGCAGCATAATACGTTCTCCGATTTTGGTAGAAAGCAATATCTCCAGACTGCTTTTAATATCCGCCTCATCAGATGTCATGACGACTGCTTTAGTGTTCTTTTTAAACTCTGGCGGAAAACTCCATCCAGTACCTAAAAAAGCTTCTTTACTTTCCATAATTAACCTATTAAAACGGTTGGACATCCTATTACAATTGTTCCGCCATGCGCAGTTGAATCTCCCATTCTTGCGGCTGGTTTTCCTCCAATAAGCACTGTGGCTGAGCCTGCTATAATACTATCAGGTGGACCTGTACAAGTGATCATATCTCCCAAACAGGCTGCTGGCTGACCGCCTATCAATACTGTAGGTGCGCCTGGCGGCAATATTGGCCCGCCTACATGAGGAACAGTTGCTGTTACCATTGGGCAAACATGCATATCGTTGATTCTTGCGGCTGGTGCTCCCATAATTGTAATTATTAAGTTAGTTGTAATTATTTTAACACATAGAAACATAGTTTTCTGTAGCTTTAAAAAAAAGGCGTTTCACTAATTTAAATGCACATAGTTTAGCTATGTGTGGAAACTTGTTTCTTTTACTTTCTTTTTTCGACATAAAAACCTATGTTTCTATGTGTTAAAAGATTTTTAATGGAAAGCAATAGAAATAATTTAATTTATCTGAACAATGCTGCCTTTTACAATCGCTACTGCTGCCGACGACATTTCTGCGCCAGCACTGCCTTCGGCTTTAAATTGGGCGGTTGCTTTTAGATTTACATTGGTGCCTTCAATTTTTACATCGCCTGTTGCTTTTATTGAAATATCGCCCGCACTTTCCATCTTTATTCCTGCGCTGTCGATGGTAATCACATTAGAGTTTTCGTCTTCAATAACTATAGATCCTTTGTCTTCATCGAGTGTTATTTTTTTGCCTGCCGGAGTTTCAATGGCTATCGATTTTTTATCATCATCAAAGAGCACTTTCATTTCGCTTCTTGTAAAAATCCCTTTTTGATGGTTATCATCAGCTGCTTTTAGCGGAGCAGGTTTTGCGCTGCTGTGGAGCATTCCTAATACAATCGCATCATTAGGATCTTCGTTGATGAAGCCAATAATTACTTCGTCTTCAATTTCAGGTCTAAAAAAAGTTCCTCTGTTGTCACCTGCATCAAGGGCAGCAACTCTGCACCAAATACCTTGTTCTTCGTTATTGATAATTGGTATTTTTACCAAAATTCGGTCTTCACCATCGGGATCGTCCTGAAGTTGGGTTACAATACCAATATGAAGTCCTTTTATGGATGGAATTATTCCTGAAGCCGACGGTGTATTGACATCATAAGTTTCAGAAAACCATTCTGGATTTAATCCAAACTGCGCGTTTACAGTCCAATTACCGTTTGCAATTTCATGGAAAATTCCTGTAATGTATGCTTTGCCATTAAAACGATCTCCTACGCCTTCAAGTGTAATAATCGTGTTGGGTTTTACTGCGGGAATGCCTTGAAATTTTACTCTTCCGCGAACTTTTGATAGTTGTTGAAATAATAATTTAGCATCAGCCCAATCTTGCAATTCGGTATCGGTAACGTGACCGCCGTGGCGCAATTCCAAATTTTCAAGCTTTACTATATCGGATAAATCCGAAGGAGATAAATTTCCGTTTAGGCTTACGCTGGGATCTTTGGCTTCGATTTCTAATAATTCCTGATTGGATGCATTCCAACTGTAGGATGAAACTTTGGCAAACTGATTTCGAGCATCAATTTCGGCATCAAAATCGAGCATACTCGAACCAAAAGAAACCGTTTCAACTGCTTCAGAAGCCAAATCTGGTTTTTTAATCGAGATTTTGCCGTTTTCAACAAAACATAATTTTCCATTGGCTTGCGCACGGGAGACAATAAAATCCCAATCGGAAGTATTGTACTGCACTAGCTCTTTGTGGCTATAATTAGTGCTTTCTACATCTTTTTCTAATCCGTAAGTGCCTATAATGTCTTCAAAAGCATCGCTGTCTTTTACGTCATAAAAATATTTGCTTTTTCTGCCAATGGTCATTTTTACAGCTTCGTCTTTGCATTCCACTATTAACAAGGACGAATTGTCTTTTATTTTTATGGAATGTTTTACAACTATTCCTTTGTAAATGGTTTCTTCGTCACTGTGATAGCCAGCTTTTATTTCTATTTTTTTTCCCGGAATGAGCAAATCTTCATTGCTCAATTTAAAATCTTGTGAGGCAGCATCTCCATCAGTCAAAATAATTTGCGCCATCGGTATTCTATTCACCTCATTATGAACTACAATGCTTATTACTTGGTAAATACCAGACAGCTCAGTTCCCTCAATGAGCAATTTGTGCGTTACTAAATCTGCACTTTTACTGGTTTGTATGACGCCGCTATTGTTCATCTATTGTTGTTTTTGCAATGGAGGGAAAAATATTTTTTGACCAATTTTTAATTTTCTGAAATTGATAAGCTTGTTGGCTCTTGCTACTTCGAGATAATATTTTGAATCGCCATAGATCTTAAAAGACATTAAAGGAAGCGTATCGCCAGCTTTTACAATTCTGGTATGTGTTAAATCAGGTGATTGATTATTTTGCTGTTTTGCTCTTAACTCATCTTCAACAACTCCTTTGAATTTTCCTTTTGCAATGGCTCTAATGGGTGTTCCATCTGGCCTGAAAAGTTTATATTCAATAGTCATTTCTGTGAGAGAACCTTTAAACAGCAAACTTCCCCAGGCAATTTTTAAATAGTTTGGTTTATGTTCGGTACCATTATATTCTAAAATTACTTTTCTAAAATGCTCAATGTCTTCAATAACACCATTTTCGGTAGTTTCCTTTCCGGCAATTATACCTGTTCGGTCAAAAACAAAATCCAGTTCTAATTCCTCCGGAGCAATTGCTGTAAATCTTGGCGCAGGACTGCTTGTTCCGGCAGCTTGCGTTGTATCTTGCTCTATCTTGTAATGAAAAGTATATTTTTCGGGATTCATCAGAGTAATGAACTCTTCAATATCCGAAATTGGATTGTTGAATTGAGGATCGCTGTAAGCAATGATCTTCAGTTTTTTTAATTCACCATTAGTCGTTGTCATATCAGCGTTCTTTTTTTCGTTCTATAATTTTCATTACTTGCTCGACACACTCAGCCACATTGTCTTTTTCTGCAGCAGATGATGCAGGAGGTGGTTTTGCACCCGAATTTGAATTTTCGCTCACGTTTATTTTAATGTGAAGCTCTTTGATTTCAATTGGCATGATAAAATTATTTTTTATGAAGCGTGAAATAATTATAAGCAAGCTCAAAGCTCTCAACAACAATTTTGCTTTCTAAAGCACTAAAATCTTCCACTGCCCATTTTACGGGATAGGCATGTATCACTTTCCAGTGCATTAAAGGCTCATGGTCCTGATTCAAGAGTTTTACAGTTAAATCGACGGGCTTAAACTCGAAATTTTCCAATGCTTTTCTGCACCATTCAATTACGTCAGAGTCAATAAGTATCCCCCTTTTTAAAACCAAATTGGGATATTTGGTTTTAACGGGTAGTTTGTGTTTGAATCTGTTTTCTCCACCCTCAACAATTTCTTCTGTTTCAAGATCTACAGAAAGTCCTGATACGGATTGAAATTGATGGTCTTTTTCTTTTGTGCCCAGTTGATCAAATTCAACCAGAAAATGAAAACCTACGGGTGGATAATAATTAGCCATGACTAGTCATTTTGAATAGATAAACCTTCATGAACCAATTCAATTGATTCGATAGCCACTTCGTTTCCGTCGGCTTTTAAATCAGTCGACTGTACTTTTGTCGGCCATGCATTTTTTACTTTCCAGGTAATCACTGGTTCGTGCTCCTCGTTAAGTAATTTGATGGTAATATCCCTTCTTTCGATGGTGTTTAGTTTTACTGTATTCCACCAGGCATAATACTCATTGTCGCTTTTAAAAGTGCCTCTTTTCATGGTAATGTTAGAGTACTTCTGCATGCCCGGCATCTTAATTTTGCTGTATTCCGGACTTGCACCCTGACGATACTCAATAACTTCAGTTTCTACATCTAATCCGGAAACTTCTGTAAAACCTATTTTTGTTCCACCCCAGTCAACTGAGAAATGAAACTTTGGTAATGGATAACTCATGATCTATATTTTTTTAATGATGATTTAATTAAGATTCCTGCATTTTGTGAGAGAAACGAAGAATGATGAACTCAGCCGGACGAACTACTGCCAGACCAATTTCGATGATCATTTTACCGTCTAAAATATCCATAGCAGACATGGTTTGTCCCAGTCCGATTCTAACATAAAAAGCTTGTTCTGGTTTGGCTCCTGCCAAAGCTCCGGCTCTCCATTGAAGAATTAAAAAATTCTCAATCATAGCTCTTACTCTTATCCAGGTATTGGCATCGTTAGGTTCAAAAACAAACTGTTCTGTTGCTTTTTTAATAGATTCTTCGGCCATATTAAAGAAGCGGCGAACCGGTACATAACGCCATTCACTATCGTTACCGGCTAAGGTTCTTGACCCCCAAACCAAGGTTCCTTTGCCGGTAAAGGTTCTGATAGCATTGATAGATTTACCTGCAACAGTATCAATATTTAAATTGTCCTGAATGGTATTTGTTATTTGTACGGTTGGTTTTATTACATAGTTCAAACTTACATTTGCAGGAGCTTTCCACACGCCTCTGTCTCTGTCAACTCTGGCATAAACTCCCGCAATAGCAGAGCTTGGTGGAAGTGTTATTGACAGGTTGTAAATTTCAGTAAGTATCTTATTAAAAGTCGCATTGTCGATAGATTCTAAAGTGCTTAATTTTCTTCCGTTTAATGCACCATTATTTACATCTTTTCCGCTAACAGATTTAATAGCATTTACAAGTGAAAGAAGGTTTGCTTTAATACCGGAAAAACTATTTGTAACTATCGTAATTGCAGTTTGAGTATTCAAATCAGTATAGTTTACCAATTTTTTTAATTCCTTATCAAAACTTACAGTATCTGTAGATATAATTTTAAGCATTTTAGCTGGTGTATTCTCATCCTGTATTTTTTTCTTTAATGTTTTTAAGTTTTTATATACAGAGTCAATTTTATTTGCAGCAGTAAAATTTGCATTAAATGCAGTCAGAGCACTTGTAATGTTGTTTGCAATAACGGGATCTTCATCAATTGTACTGATTGCTGCATTTGCTTCGTCGTTAAGCGAATTCCTTAAAAGAGATAAACTTTCTAAAGAAATTAACAAAGCATTTAGTTTATCTAAGAAAGCTCCTTTTTTTGCAGGATTACTAACAAAAGTTCCGCCTAAATCAAAGCCGGTTGCATCATTGCTGTACATCTGTAAAAGTAAATCACTCATTTGACCGGAAATATCTCCGGGAACAGTATCAACGTCAATCAATTTAGCTACAGTAGCATCAATTCCTGTTGTTGGATTTTCGATAGTTGCCAGTCCTGCAGCGATTTGGTCATACGCTTTTGCCGTATAGGAGAAATGTTTTAATATAATTTTACTGCTGTCAAAAGCATAATCCAATATGGTTTCTAAGTGAGGATAATAAACTGCCCCGTATTTAATAGTATCTTTTTCAGAACTAATTTTATCTCTTAAATCATCTATATTAGTATCTGTTGGGCTAGATTCATCATAACTTAAAGTATCAATTAAGGTAAATCTGTCCTGCAGGTTTTGACATTGCATTAATGCATTATTGTATAATCCGTAGAAATCAGTTGTAGTTATACCGCTTACTTTTGTTGCATCAGGAAATAAAATTAGTGTTGGTTCGTCTACCTTTTCTAATTCTGCTAATCCGTCGTTTAATGCAGTACTGTTATTGATTGCTGTAATCTGAGTGTCTGCCTCATCTAAATCATTTCCATAACGCCCTACCGAAATAATGTAGCAAGGACCACCGCCATTTGCAAAGAACAACTGCAAGGAATAATACATCAAAAAAGGCTGTTTTGAAGTTGGCTGATCTACAACAATAGATCTTGTGTCTCCATTATCTGTTGAAACATCATTAATGGTAACACTAATTGTTGTCTCTGGTTTAGCAAAGCCAAAAAAGCGTTCGTATTCTAAAAGAGATGTTATTCTTGTTGGTTTCAATTTCAAATCTCCATTAATCTTGTTCGTGGCTTTTTCTGTATAGCCAATAAAAGCAGGAATCGCTGTCTCTACCTGGGCAACAGAAGGAGGAAACTTTACGATTTCCTCAACATATACTCCAGGCGTTTTGTAAGTTGTTGCCATAATTGATTTGTTTTTTAATTATTAAATAAATATTTCCGAATAGTAATCACTATTGATTTTTGTTATTGATTTTACAGATGGATTTGGGTATTGACTTTCTGCCGGTTGTGAAGGCGTAAAATCGGTAAGCGGGTCAATTTCAACAAAACCGGAGCGCGTTAATGGTTTTGCGGCATTGGTTTTAATTTCGGTTCCTGCTTTACGGTTGATATATTTCCAAAGTGTTTTCCGATTATCAAAATGAATTTTAAAATTTGGGCTTGTCATTTTGCCCAAATTATTTATGATGTTTCCTGAACTGTTGTCGCCTTTGGCTGTGAGCGAAATAATTCCAAAGACATTTTGTTGTTCTGACGGCTGCAGTGTTGAAATTAAATTGACAGTGGTTTCTTCAGATACTAAATACACATTTGAAATTAGCTTGTTGTCATTTATTTTTGGAAGATATTCAAATGAAACGGGTTCAGTTAATGGTTTTACATTACTGAAAAGATATGCCTGAGTAAGAGCAAAATCAAGATTAGTATAATTTTCAAATTGATAATCGTTTATTTTAATTAAAAATTTTAAGTTCAAATCAACAGGGACTTTTATAAATGGGTCCAGTTCATCTTTCACTTTAACATATACTCCGAAACCTGTTTTGGTTTTTTTGAATATCATTTTGTAGTTTTTAAGTACAATATTGGTTTCCAGAGTTGGTGTTATTGCTGTAAATGCATCTGTATTAAATGACTGCAGCATTTTTTCTTTATCAGCATTTGTCATACTTGCAAAAGTTTCTTCTCCGTTATTCAAAAAATAATTATGAAGAAGCGTTACTTCAAATAGCAATTGATATGTAGCAGCAAAACTCATGATTGTTCTTTTCTTTTGGTTGTTCCTGAAAATTCACCAATAACTTGTCCTTCTGCTTGCACAATATTGCGTTCAATTTGTATCATACTCACTTTATATAAAGCAGATGGAAGCTGTTTACCTCCCAATGTTCCCCAGATATAATTTAGTTCTTCAAAAGTGGGAGTGTAGAGTTCAACCGTAAATCTAAAGTTGTCTACATTGCTCATTGCACTGCTGCTTCTGTTATAAATAGTGTTGGCTTGAGTAAAAAGTCTTTTTCCCTGAAAAAATTCAATAATTTTTGAAATGTCCTTTAGTGAATTGACGTATTTATCTCTGTTGGCACTAAAAAGGATATACAGATTTAAATTGACGATACTGTTTCTATAAATTGTTTTAGTATTTTCAATAGTATGATTTGGGAAGTTTTTTAAAGTAGCTTCTTCGGCTAAATTAATTACGGTAAGTGCCACGCCATCTTTTAACAGGTCGCCAACATCATCTTTTTGTGATTCTAAAAAAGCAATATTCTCAGGAACAACAGATTTCTCTAACCCAATTTCGTCGAGATAGTTGTTTACTTGTTCTGAAATTATTTGTATTACTTCAAAAATCATCTTTTGATAAAATTTATTATAAATACTAAATGAAATGTTTACTGAATAAGAATATGATTCAGGCGCAGATTATAATTAGAAATGGGGGCTTCTGACTGTGCTTTAAACTTGGTATGAAAACAAGGCTGATAAGATTTGACTAAATTAGATAAATGCAAGGGTACCAAAAAAGGGGAAAATTCCCCTTTTTTTATTTATTTAAAATATTGGTTTTTAGTTAGTTGTGATGATATTAAGGCTTTGTTTTAATCCTTAGTAATATCAGGGGATTGAAAGAACATTCAAAAATTTAGGAAAGAAAAGAATTAAAAGTGGTCAAATTTTAGATTTGAAAGATGCATTTAAAAAGCTAATGTATGCAAAAACTAAAATTAAAATGGTGAGGTTCTATTTTTTAGGAGAGAATAATATTTTGTTTTCGATAATTTTTCGATTTATAAAATCTAAACAAATGATCATAAATAATAAGTTCATACATTCTTTGTTTTGAAGTGTATTGTCTATTAATCATCATATGAATATGACTTGCCAAAAAAGATTCTAATGGAATTTCAATTTTAGTTTTGATCTCTAAAGTTTTTTCAGCAATATTTTTAGATTTTTTATTTATAATTTTTGCAATTTCTTTCAAATTATCATTTGAGGTAGTCGATAAAAAATCATTTATTTGAGGATATAATGATTGGTACCTTTTAGACATTTCTTTTTTCTGTTCTTTATCTGTCTCAAATTCTATTTTGAAAGAAGTTTGTAAATTATCCATCAATGATAACTTCTCCATATCTGATAATTTAAAGGAATTTAAAAAAGAATCAATTGCATAAAAGCTAAATAATAGCGGAGTATCCTGTTTAGTAAATTGAGATTTAAGTTTGATATAGCGTAAAATCATTTTGCTGTCTTCCCAAAAAAGGAATTCAGAATCTAACATTGTATTTTCGCCATATCTTTCTATTTCTCTTTTGTAAGTGTCTGTTTGTATGTTCCAGACTAAATTTTGCTCTAATAGCTCATTAAAAACAGAATAAAAAGATTTAATAACTCTAGTTAGATGTTTTGTATCGCTTATCAAAAAACGAATACGAAGATGCTCTTCTGTATCTCTGTAACGAATAAAGAACCATTTTTGGATGATCTTCTTTTTTTCTAATTTTAAAATGACAGGTTTTAATTTTTCTAATAAAATATAATCAGATGTTTTCACACCGGTATAAATTTTATAATATAACCATTCACTGCCCAGACAAAAATCTCTTTGCATTTTTATGCTTTTTCTTTGTAATAAGAAAGTATAATTTGATTGCAGAAAACAGCATCTTCAGTATTTTGAACTGCTGATTTTTCTGTAAACAAGAATTCTTCCAAAATAGTTTTTTCTTGATTTTTTCCTGATTTTAAAAATAATTCAATAGAAATTTCACTTTCAAAATCATACAAAAGTGTATTGTTAGAATTGCTTAAGGTTACATAGCGTGGAATATTACGCTTTATTCGCCATTCGGAAAACAATAAGATTAAATTGTCTTTATCTATTTTACAGAAACCAATGATTTCATCTTTTTTAATTATCCATTTTGCCTTTGAAAGTATAATTTCATTATAAATTACTCTTGGGAAAAAATTATATTGCGATGCTAAAACTCCCCAATTAAAAGTAGAAACTGGTTTTAAATTTTGTCGTTCCAGATCACATAAAAAATGATAAATAGGTAAAGAATTATTTAAAAAATTATGTGCATTTGATAAACAGGGAAGAATTTCTTTATTCTGTTTTTTAGAGCGAAGTATAACTCTGCCCGACTTAATCGAAATCGATAAATCGTTTAAATCCAGATTGTTTTCTCTCGAAACACCGGGAGCACATAAATAACTAATTTCGTAGTCTCGTAAAATTGGCCTTCTTATAATATTTCCTATTCTTGATTCTGGAATATGTACAATTTCGGCTAAAATTTTATCATCGTGATATTCATCTTCTTTTTGAATAATTTCTTTTGTAAGCTTGTGAATTTGTTTGTTTCCATTGCAAAATCTGCTTAATAATTTTGAAGCACTTGTATTTCCTGTTGATGTAAGAACAATATTGTTTTCATCAAAAACTTCTACAATTACTGAAAAAGTTGTAGGAGAATTTTTAAAATCAGCATCAAAATCCGGAAAATCTTTTTCTGAAAGTACAATAATTTCGTCGTTATTCAGAATACTATTTTGAAGCTTCGCCTGTAAAATAAAATCAGTATTTGTCCATACCTCATTTTTTTCAGATGTGTTTTTTGCTTTAAAAGAATAACTTTCGAGAATTTCATGAATATCATTCATTTCGTGATTTTCATGATAACCAATCCCAATTTCTGTATCTAATACAAAGCTTAAAGGCATTTCTGAAGATTCATATCTTTTGATAAAAGACTTTTTGAAATTTTCAAGATTTACTAATTCCCTGGAAGTCTGAATGCCGTTTAAAAATCGGATTGCTTTTAGTACTTTTTGAGAAACATCGGCATTTAATTTATTATTGAGAGCTGAAACATTTAGATCGGTCTGAAATAGATATTTTTCTTCATACTGAGTTCCAATATTATTGATCGTTTCCCTGATTTTTTCATAACTTCCCTGATTCGTAACCAAGTGTTTATCCAGATGAGAAAGGTTTTTTTGAAGGTCTTTAAAAAAAATAATTTCATTATTTAAGTGTGGAATTTTTTCCAAAATGGAGAAAGTTCTTTTCCATTCATCGTCTCCGGTTATCACGGCATCCAATTCGCTGACTAAAAATTGAAAAACTATTAATTGTGAAATGAATTCAAATGCTTCTTCCTTTTCAGATTCATCTTCTGCTAAAAACGCTATCATTTCGTAGATAGTAATTCCTGATTTTGCTTCAGAAAGAATTTTCTTTAGTAAATCTGATTTACGTATTGCTGAAATAATATGTTCCCGTTTTGTTTCGGCATATTTATATTCAATAAAACGATAAAATTCACCAACTTCGTAAATAGAAGAGTTTGGAAAAAATTTAAGATAAACTGCAATTTCTTTTCTTTTTGCAATATCCTGCAGTAGAGATACCCAATAATGCATATCAAATTGCGTAAAACGGCTGTGATTATTTTCAGTATCTAAAATAATATTTGTTTCAGTATCTAAATTTCCAACAGAACATCCTGCAAACAAACCAAATGGTGTACATCGTGACGAAATTCTCGCCATATACTTTAGAAAAGTAAGTTCGAACGCTTTTTTTTTATCATTAGATAATGTAGAAGTTCCAGACACCCATTTATCTAATCCACTTACTAATTCTGGTGAAGCTAAATTTATTGCTTCTCTAATTATTGGTGTATTGTATAATCTGAATGCTTTCTCTAAAGAATAATTTTCTAATAATTCAAGGTAATTTGACAGGGGAAACAAAGGGGTTCGAAGTACAAATTTCGAAAAGCTTTTTATTTCAAAATGAGGTTTCATTTTTTCTGCCTGCTTACTTTTTCTGCAAGTTTCATAGCATTATATGCATTTAAAACTTTGCCTGATTTAGATAATTCTGTAAATAAAGTTTGCTTGTCTTTTGTTCCCGGAACAATAACTTCGAGGTTATATGTTGTTCCTGAGTCTATTATGATTTGTTTGACCTGCTGTACTTTAAGTTTAGGATAATAAGACCATATAAGAGCGGCTACTCCTGAAACTATTGGAGCAGACAATGAAGTTCCAGAATCTGATTTATATTCATTATCCATAGCTGTTGTATAAATTTGTTCGCCAGGAGCAAACAAGTCTACATTTTGCTTTCCGTAGTTTGAAAAATTCGACACAAATGTTTTGTCTAATCGTGCCGAAACTGACCCAACATTAATAAAATTACCGCTTACTTCAGGTTTACCATCAAAGGTATTATCGCTTGGGTAATAAGGATTTTCATCAACATTGAAACGTTCATTTCCTGATCCGTGTACTAATAAAACATTATGTTTTTCAGCATATTTAAAGGCATCTGAAACCCATTCCTGATGTACTGAAAATTCTTTTCCAAAAGACATGTTAATGACTTTAGCACCATTATCTACAGCGTAATAAATTGCCATTGCAATATCTTTATCATTTTCATCTCCGGAATAAGAAATATTAAGAGGCATAATTTTTACATTTTCTGCCACACCTTTTACTCCTATGGTATTCTGACGGTTTGCCGCTATTATGCCGGCAACTTTTGTGGCATGTCCCTTAAGATTTTTAATTCCTTTTTTAGAGATACTTACATTTCCGCATCCGTATCCTTTTTCTAAAACATTTGGATTATCACCAATTACAAGTCTGTCGTTAAAGTCTTTATTTAAATTTTTATTTACTATCGAATCTAACTCAGCCTCACTTTTTTTAAGAGCTTCAAGAGTGCTCTCGCCATCTTCCATATTAATCATCATATAAAATATTAAAGCTCCCAGATCACGATCATCACTTTCTCGCCTTTGTCTGTAAGTTTTATCATTTATTTTATGTTTTTTATAAAGACTGTCTAATTGCTTATAAGTATAGTCTTCTTTTGGAAAAAAATGCTTTAAGGTATCTTTTACCAAAGGGAAAATTTTAACACTGTGGTTTAAACCACTTAACCATCTGTTGTAATAAATGTTTTCCTTCTCGTTAACTTTTAATGCTCTTTGGTATTCTTTGTAATTAGCTAAATTTTCTGGTTTAATCTGGTCTTCTGTTTTTCCTTTAAATTCAGGATCCCAATGCCTTATAAATCGAACAGATTCAAAGTTTCCCCAGGTAACGTAATCTTCTTTTTTGTTTGATGTGAAATTCCAACCATTTATATCATCTACATAACCATTATTGTCGTCGTCAATATTATTATTAGCGATTTCTTTTTGATTGATCCAAAACTGACCTTTTAAATCTTCATGATTAATATCTAATTGTGTATCTATAACAGCAACGATAACCTGTTGCTTAGATTTTTTTTTGTTTTCACTATACCATTTATTCAATGAAATTCCAGGTATACTGTCTTTTAAATAATCTTTTTGATACCATGTTTCTAATTGTTGAGACGTTAGTTTATTTTTATTAATAATTGGTATAGAAGATGTGACAGGTTCTTGTGAAGACTTACAACCTGATATGAATAGTATGAGTATGAAAATAAATGGGGGAAATTTCATGAGGAAAATTTAAAATATATTAGGTGTTTTTATTGTTTCCTCCAGTTACAACATCTGTAATGGTTTTATCATCTCCGGGTGCATCTCCGCCAACAATAGTTCTTAGGTTTTTTAATTTTGCAACTTCAAATTTTTCTAAATCAAATTTTTTGATTTCTTTTTTGTTTGTTTTCATGGTTTGTTGATTAAATATGTTTTTGCAAATATATAGGTGTATTCTTAAAATGCGGCTTATTGTGGCTTATGTTTATCGGAATTCAGGAATTTCGATAATAATTAGTTTTTAAAACAATGATTATTAGTGTTTTATTATTTGTTGTTCTCTTCCAGCTGTTTTAAGAAATAGGTTGGTTTTATGCCTGTTTTTTTATGAAAAGCAGCCGAAAATGACTCTGCATTATTAAAACCAAATTCAATTGCCAGAGCCTGAATAGTATATTTTCTAAGTTTATGATCCTGCTTCAAACAAGTTAAAGCATGTTCAATTCTTAATTCATTTATATACTGTATAAACGTCTTTTCTTTATAAATATTTACAATTTTAGACACATATTTGTTATTGGTGTCAAAAGATTCAGATATAGTCTGAATTGTAATATTCGAATCTAAAAAACCTTTTGAAGTTTCAAAATCAGTCAATTTTTTTAATATTTGATTAATAATATCTTCATTTATTCCAATAGTATCCGTTTTCGATTTGTTCTCTTCGAAAACTCCAATTTCTTCGAGTTTATTATTTAGTTCAATTTTTTCATCAGATTGCTGCATTATTTTTTCAAAACGAGAGCGATAGCTTTTTTTAAGTTTATATTGATAAATGCTAAAACCAGCCATTAATAATACTATAAAAATTAAAAAACCAATGCTCCAATACGATTTTGTATTGTTTATTTTAAGTGATTTAATGAGGTTTTCTTTTTCCTGCATTAAATTGGGTGTATCATATTCGATGTTTAATTTTTTTGTCAGCTCTTTATAATTGTTTTGTAGAATGCTATCGATATACATATACTTTGTTAAGTATTTTAATTGATTTACCTTATCATTATTATTTTTGAAATAAGAAATTAGATAAGGATAACCACTCATAAATTCAGGAGTAATTCTTTTTGTAACATTATATAAAGAATCTACTTTAATAAAATTTTTAATAGCTTCTTTTTTATTATTCAAACCGGCATAAGCTTTACCGGTATAATAATAACCAGCCAATGTATTTCCTTTATCTTTATAATGTATAACTTTTGGGAGAGCATTATTAATACTATCCAGAGCTTCTCCAAATTTTCTTTTGAAGATTAAATTAGCACCTTCATTTAAGGTAAAAAGAGCATTTAATAATTGGTTATTTGTTGCTTTTGTTTCAATAAATCCTTTTTTATTATAATAAGTTGCAGAATCTGAAATACTTAAAGCTTTGTATGCATCTGCAAGACCAAAAAGGACCAATTGATACGGATAAGAATAATTTGTTGATCTGACTTTTTTATCATTATAATAGTTGTAGCATTCTTTATACAAAACAAGAGCTTCTTTTACTTCCCCTAATTCTTCAGATTTTAAGGCTGCAATAGTAAATTTTGTCTCATAATATAAATCCGGATTATTTTTTTTAGCAATATTTTCAGCTATTAAAAAATTATCTATTGCTTCCTTATACTTAAATTGTTTTTTATAAATATGACCTTTTCCTGAATAGGCATAAGCAGGGAATTTTGGATCTGATAGCTCTTTTGTATAAAAAATAGCACTATCTAAGTAAACTATAGCTTTTTCATTTTCTGATAATAATGAAAGTAAAAAGTATCCTCTTGCTCTTTCGACAGGTTTATTTTCGCTTTTCGCTTTGTTTAAATAAGCATTTGCATAAGGCAGCTGTTTTACACTTTTGTTTTCGTTTTTCCAATAAAGTTCCTTTAAATCTTCAAATGAAAGTTTTGTTAAATTCTTATTTATCGTCTGCGAATGTAGGTGGCTAGAAAATAATAATAAAAATAGTGGTAATAGAAATTTAGAATAAGGCATAAAGATCAGTTTCGTACAAAAATATAGTATAAGTTCAGAAACACAAGTCGAAATTTAATAAAAACAATATTTTTATATTGTATTGTCTTTCAGTTGTTTATGTTTTTGTTTTAACTGTATTCCTGAATTACGTGCCGAAATTCCTGAATTCAGATGTACATAGTTTGTGCAGTGTAAGAGCATTATATAGTTTTGGCTGCAGAAAAAACAAGATTTTATTTTGATCCAAGTTGGTAATAAAGAAAAAACTGTTTTTACTAAATCTAAGATTTTTTTAGCTCTATCTATTTCCACATTATTTAGTCATCAATTAATTGTCCGGACATTTAATATTAGTCTATAAAACAAGGTCTGATATCTTGGAATATAATTTCAAAATGAAAATAATCTTAAAAAATATAGCTAATAGATTGAATTGTAGAGATTAAAAAGCTAATAAAAGTTTGAATGCAATGTGTAATATTTTGCAAATGGCCAGTTGTAAGAGAAAAACATTTAAACAACAGTTGTGATAATTGGACAGGGAAACCTGTATAATTAATTTAATAATCAGTAATACTAAAGAAATATAAAATTATGAAAAATGAATATTTAAAATTTTCTGCGGGAAATTTAGTATGTTTGGTTGCCTTATTAGGAATAATTACACTAGCCAGCTGCGAAAATGATTTTGACAAAACCGAAAGCAATGATGCGAGCGCAGCGCTTGAAGAAATCGAAGTAGTTGATGATAATACAGTTAAAATTGAAAGTAAAGCAAGTTTGTTAACCATTTTTAAATCATACAAAGAAAATGTCGCTAACCAAAACAATTTTAATGATAAAATCAGAAAAATCCAGAACAAAGGTTTTAAATCCTTAACGCCTCTTTTCCGTGAAGGTGATAGCGAAGGTGTCCAAAAATTTGTGTTAGAAAAAAAGAAAAGAATTGCAAAGAGAAATGTTGAATTTGGAATTACCTCAAAACCAGGAGCAAATGAAGAAGTTGCTCTGGATGATGAATTGATTTCAGACCCGGTACTTTCTTCTCTTTTAAATGAAAACAGAGAAATCATTGTTGGTGACAGCTTGTATAAATATACAGAAACAGGGCTTTATTTTTGCCACGTAAATAACAAACAAAAGTTGTACGATTATTTAAATAAAACCAGTGTTACTAGTAGAATGAGTAAATTTACAAAAACGAGGATGACTGGTAAAGCAATGCCTCAAGTTGTAGTAGCTGATGATGGAATTAATCAATTTTTGCCTACACCGGCTTATATTCAGCCTATCGACCCTGGAAGTGGCGGAGGCGGCGGAGGCGGATATACTCCACCAGCTCCACCTGTTACTACAAGTCCAAAATTAATCAAACAAAATCTTGAGATTTCTTACATAGAAAAAAATAGTATTTGGGAAAAAGTTTTTGGTGCTTCTGATAAAGCTGAAGATTATTATAGCGATAACAGACGTATACAAGTAAGTTTCTGGAATCAAAATTATTATTTATTTTCATCGGTTGGCTGCAGCGCCAGACTTCAAAAAAGAGAAAAAACATTAGGAGTATCCTATTGGGAAAAATCGTATGCAGATATTATAGAATTAGGGGTAAATGATGTACAATATGATTACAAGTTTAATACTCCTGTTTATAATCAGGGAAGTTATAATTATAGTACAGTTTTTTTTGAATATAAAGGTGTAAAATACAATATTGATGGAAAGATTATTACTAAACTACCAACAGATGGTCCTAGATTTATTTTTGATACCGGAGATCCAGAGGAAGGTTTAACAATATTTATTCACAATAATGAATATGATTTACTTACAGCCAAGGAATTAAATAAAGCTATAGATGTGCTGGCTAAAGCATTTGCTACTAAGATGCCATCAACAGTTGATAAAGTGCTATTAAATGACAAAATAAAAAATGAAAGTTTAAAATATAATGTCCTTAAGGCTCCTTCTCTGAGTAATACGGTTACTTTTAAAACGCAAAATGTTAAATGGAGCCGAAATGACGATAATGCAATCACCAATTATTTTGATTTTAATTTTCTTCTTACCTGGAAAAGTACTTATGAAAATACTGAGGATTATTTAAACGGGCTTAAGGGCGCAACTTCATACTCAAATGTTTCTATAGATCTTTATGGAGCAGCTCTTCACAATGGAGAATGGAGAGGAAGAAGATTATTGTTAAGTAATTAATATATTTAAAATATGAAAATTAGGTTTAGTTTTTTATTACTATTAGCTTTTATAGTAAATGTTCATTCTCAGGATGCAACTACCAGTGTATCAAAGAATCAGTTTAAGGTAAATGTTTTATTTCCGGGCTTTGTTTATGAACATGGTTTTACAGAAAAAAACACACTCTATTCAGAAGTAAGTTTGGGATTTGGATATCGAAAAAGTAGTTATTATTATGAATCGACCTGGTCATTTTATCCTATGATTAATGAACAGTTTCGTCATTATTATAATTTAGAAAAAAGAGCTGATAAAGGTAAAAGAACAGCCTATAATTCAGGGAATTTTTTAGCATTAAATGCAACCTATAATTTTAAGCCAATCTCGACCAATAACAACTTTGGCGAATATGCTCCATCATTTACCCTGGCACCAGTATGGGGACTTCAACGTACATACAATGGGAAACTAAATTTGGAACTGCATTTGGGAGCAGGCATAAATGTTGATAAATATAATACAGAATTTGCTCCCGTTGCTAACTTCACTTTAGGGTGGGTAATTGGTAAATAATATGAGAAAGAAGATATTAATAATCGTGCTTTTACTATGTTATCATTATAGCAATTCGCAAATTGTGCGTCCTTATGCAGGGTTTGTAACTTATTTGCATACTGATTTTTCGAGTTCGGTTTTTCTGAGTTTAAAAACTGGGGGGGAATTTAAATTACTGAAAAACCTGAGACCGGAGATTGAAGTAAGCGGCATAATAGGTGCTCCTGAAGAGTTTGAAAGAAAAACTGAAAACAATATAGTTTACGAAAAATATTCAAGCTCTGCTACTGCTGTAAATTTTAGTATTTGCCCTAAAATAATTTTAGGAAATACAGATGAACTGAGTTCTTATTTTGTAATTCTTCCTAAATATTCAATTTCTAATATTGAAGCACATGGAAAAAGAGAAACTTTTAATAATGCAGGATTAGTAGTTAAAAATGATACTAAAATTGAAAAAGTATGGGACCAATCCTTTGGAATTGGGATAGGTTATAATTTTAACCTTTCAGATGAAAATCCTGACTCTCTATGTATTATTCTTGATCTTCAAGGAGTTGAATTAGGAAAAGCATTAGACAAAGTACGTGAAAGTGAAAGCAGAATAACCACCAAATGGACTTTTGGACTTGGATTTAATTATTATTTCAATTTAAAAAAGAAAAAAAGTTAAAAATCCCCGTCTAAGTTATTGGAAGAGAAATAGCTTAAAGCATTTATAAAAGAGACAACTTTTGGGTTGTCTCTTTTTTTGCATTAGAAGTACGAACACCACAAAAAAACCTATTTCATAATAAAATAGGTTTTTTATTTTTTTGTCCGTTACAGAATGCTTTAATTGATGTAAGCATGGATTTTCGCAGCGTAAATTAAAAAGGTGAAAATTGATTTTATTTTGAAAAACGGATCTGTTTTTTTCTTTAAAATCAAATTTATTTTCCAATAGCAAATAATATCCAGATCGCTATTTTCTATGTCTATATTAATCTAAATCCTTACAGTTACAATTAATTTTTAAATTCAGTAAGAGGCTAAATAAATCTTATTTTGGGTTAAGATTTTAAATGTTGAAGTTGTTTTATGTTTCTCTTTTTAAATATTCGATATTAATAAAATCTAATATTCTTATGTACAGTAATTTTTTCAAAAAAAATCATCTTCACAAGAATTACTCTTTAAATAATATAAAAACATTTTGTCTTAACTTATTGGTTTTTAAATATTTATGTTTTTTGTTGTGAGAAATTCAGGAATTACGTATCGGAATTCCCGAATTCCGATTTACATAGTTTGTAACAGATAACACGTTTATATAGTTTTGGCTTGAAAATCTGACATGCCTTGTTTTAGAAATTATTTATGATAACTGTTTCTGATGTCATATCATTTTTTACTTCATTATTGATCTCCAAAGTAAATAGCATAAAGATTTTGAAATAAACAATTCGTACAATTTAATTACTAAGTATTTTACAAATGGCCAGTTGTAAAAGAAATGTATCTAAATAGCGCTTGCAAGCAAAACTATGGCAAGTTTTATATGCCGATATTATTAATATTTAAAATTTGAAATTATGAAATTAAGTTTAGAAGCTCTTCAGGAAAGAATTCAAACAGTTGCTTCAACAGAATTGATGGAGTCAATTTCAGGAGGAAAGGCAAGTGATTGCCATACAGGTGGTGACGTTATAACGGACTGGTTGGGGGACTTTGGACCTTATGAGTTACCATATTAATAAAATACATTAACAATTTAAACAAAAAATTATGAAATTAAGTTTTGACAGTTTAAAAGAAAAAGCAGAAGCAGTTGTTTCTCAAGAGCTATTAAGTACAATAAGCGGTGGAATTCAGGACGATTGTCACGAATTTACTGAATTAGCAAAAAGACCACACCTTATTCAATAATTATATAAATCAATCAATATGAAATTAAGTTTAGACGCTTTAAAAGAAAAAGCAGAAGCAACAGCTTCAAATGAGTTATTAAATTCAATCGTAGGGGGTAATGCAAGTGGCTGTCACATAATTGCCAAAGTAGGAGATTTAATCATATATAAATAAAAACACTATGAAATTAAGTTTAGAAGCTTTAAAAGTTAAAGCAGAAGCAACAGCTTCTGATGAATTATTAAATTCAATCGTAGGTGGTAATGCAAGTGGTTGTCATGTAATTGCCCAAGTAGGAGATTTGATCATTTATCAAAAATAATTATTTTTTCAAGAGGTTGATTTTATCAGCCTCTTGAAATAAAAAAAAGACAATGAAAAAGTATAAAGAAATTAATGCAAATCAAACAGAAATAATAAATACCATCAAATTATTAATCTATAAAGAAAATCCAGGCTTATTAGAAAAAATAAATTTTGATGATGATGAATTATTTCTTGAACCGTTATTATTCTCGTACTTTAATTATAAAATGGATAATTCTTTGCCAAATAAATTTTTGACAGAGTTTATGCAAGGCTATTTTGTAAATAAAGAAGAGTTGGAAATTAATTATTCCTTTAATGAAAATGAGATTGCGTATCTGCCAAAATTGGGATATTTTAAAAAAAATGAACCGGCTTTTTTTGAACCGATACATATAATTGAAAATTCAAACATTGAAGTGTTCAGGCATTCAATTAATTTGCTTAGAAATGTTTTTACAGATGGGTCTGGAAATGTGATACCAGATTTTGATATAACTTTTGATAATTCTTTATTGGAGAAAAACATATCGTATTTAACTAATGCAGTTTCCTTTATAAAAGAAGATTCAAAAGAATATTATGAAATAATCGAGAAATGCTGCAAAAAAATACTGCTTTTTAAAACAGATCCCGGTAATACTAATTCGTTTGCTACTATAAAAGCACACGGAGTTGCATTTTTTAATGTTTATCAGGACGATTATGATGAAGTTTTCTTTATAGATGATATTGCCCATCAAACCGGTCATATTATTTTGACAACATTATTCCATAATCGTAAAGCTATATTTAAAATAGATGAGGAACAAAATGTAGAAGATCTCTTAAAATTAAAAGATCACAGAACGGTATATATACTTCTTCATGCATTGTATACTTACTACACTACATTACTTTGTTTGGATAATTCATTGGCAAAAAACAGATTTAATAAAAGACAAGAAAAAGAGGCTATTGGAAGAATAGGTTTTTATCTAAATAAATGTTCTAATGACTTGAATCGATTTGAAAAAATAAATGATTTGTATAGTGGAATAGAAAATGTTCTAACAAATGAAGGCAAAGAGATATATGATATCATAAGGCAAAAATATTCTGAAGCTGTTCAAAAATGGCAGACTACAATAAGCGGGTTTGATTATAATAATCAGACTTATAATTTCGCATTTAAAAATTTTGATGCTTTAAATACATTAGAAAAAACTCAATCATAATGAAAAACATTTTATTAATTATTTTAATTCATATTTCGCAGTTTATTTATCCTCAACTTAATCAGGAAATAAAGAAGAAACAAGACGCTATAATTTTAGAGCATCTAACGAATTGTGCAGAACACTATAATTATAACTTTCAAATGGCCGAATGGCAAAACTGTTTAGATGAAGGTTTAAAAAAAGACAGTACAATTGCTTCTTTATGGCAGGAAAAAGCAATGCCTTATTTTAAAGCCAGAAAATATGAAATAGGAATGCAGTATGTTGATAAAGCGGTTCAATACGATCCGCAAGAATGGCAGTCTTATCGCGCTTTTATAAAATGCATTTTTGTTAAAACCTACAAAGATGCAATTGCAGACTTTCAGGATTGTATAAATAAATATGGCGACGGTTACAGAATGGATCATAAATACAGCTTCTACATAGGGCTGTGTTATTTACAATTGAATGAGTACGAAAAAGCTGAAAAAATATTTAAAGAATATAACGACGATTTATTTAAAAATAGACAAAGTTTAGAACATCCTACAGCTTTATTTTACTATGGAATTGCAAAATATGAGTTGAAAAAATGGGATGAAGCAATTGCCTTATTTGATAAAGCATTGAAGATTTATCCCAATTTTTCAGATGCAAAATATTACAGAGCAATATGTTTGGCAAGATTAGGAGCTAAAGATGAGGAGGTTAAAGCCTTGTTTAAAGATGCAAAAGAAGATGCAAAACTTGGATATACCATAAATGAAGATAATACTATATACGAAACATATCCATACCAGGTAAGATGGAAATTTTAATATAGAAGCCTTTAGCATTTTAGTTTAAAGAATTACACATACATGATTAATAAAAATTTTCCGCATTTTAGGCAATTAGACAATAAAGACTGCGGACCAACTTGCTTGAGAATGATTGCCAAATATCATGGCAAAACCTTTTCGAGAGAATTTTTAAGAGATAAAGCAAACATTACGAAACTTGGCGTAACAATGGCAGGAATTGCCGAGGCCGCAGAAGAAATAGAAATGCGGACTCTGGGAATGCGTATTTCTTTAGAAAGTTTAGTAAATGAGGCTCCAACACCTTTCATTGTTCCGTGGAGACAAAAGCACTTTGTGGTAGTATACAAAACATCTAAAACAAAAATCTGGATTGCAGATCCGGCTCAAGGTTTACTGGTTTATTCTCATGAAGATTTTAAAACCGCATGGACAGATACCATAGATGCCACAGGATTTATTTTAATATTAGAACCAAATACTAAGTTTAAGGATCAGGATGACGAAAAAGAAAGCTCCCAAGGATTTTCTTTTTTGTATCCTTACTTTAGACCGTATAAAAAGCTGATTTATCAAATATTTATTGGATTATTTGTTGCCACTATTATTCAATTTATTCTGCCTTTTTTAATGCAGTCTATAGTTGATGTAGGTGTTAATAATCAAGATATTCCTTTTATTTACCTAATACTTATTTCGCAGTTTGTACTGATTTTATCGCAAACATTAGTAAGTGTTTTTAGAGAATGGATTCTAATACATATAACCAGCAGGTTTAATATAAAAATGATTTCAGATTTTTTATATAAAATGATGAAACTGCCTGTAAATTATTTCGAAACAAGAAATTCAGGAGAACATTTACAAAGAATTACAGATCATACCCGTATTCAAAATTTTATTTCTTCGTCGAGTTTGAATATGGTTTTTTCGATGGTCACTTTTGTGCTCTTTAATGCAATTCTTGCTTATTACGATTTAACGATTTTTCTCGTATTTATAATTGGAGCGGTTTTGTATGTGGGATGGACTTTCTTTTTCTTAAAAAAAAGAGCTGAATTAGATTTTAAAAGATTTGATCAATTATCTCAAAATCAAACCTCATTAATTCAAATTATTAATGGAGTCAGAGAAATTAAAGTAAATAATTCGCAGCGAAAAAACCGCTGGAAATGGGAATTTAACCAGATCAGTTTATTTAAAACATCTTTGAGCACTTTAAAGTTAGCCCAATACCAAACTATTGGAGCCAATTTTATAAATGAATTCAAAAATATCATTATTACTTTTCTTTCTGCTAAAGCAGTAGTCGATGGAAATCTTACACTTGGTATGATGACATCAATTCAGTTTATAGTTGGGCAGCTTAATATGCCCCTAGGGAATTTTGTTCTTTTTATCCAGTCCTGGCAAGATGCAAAAATTAGTTTAGAACGTTTATCTCAAGTTCATTTAAGAGAAGATGAAGATGTCGTTTCTGCACATAAAGCAAAAGAATTGCCAAATGATAAGTCTATAATTTTAAAAGATTTATCCTATCGTTATGGTGGAAAATCTTCGCCTTTAATTTTAAAAAACATTAATTGTGTTATTCCAGAAGGAAAGACTACTGCAATTGTTGGTGCCAGCGGAAGCGGTAAAACAACCTTAATGAAATTATTACTAAAGTTTTATAACCCTACGAAAGGAAGTATCAATATTGGGCCAATTAATTTAAATGATATTCATAATGATTACTGGCGTTTGAATTGTGGCGCTGTAATGCAGGATACATTTATGTTCAATGATAGTATTGGCGGAAATATTTCAGAATCTGAGCAAAATGAATTTATTGATAGAGAGAAGCTAAACAATGCTGCCTTTGTTGCCAATATTGAGGATTTTATTGAAAAACTGCCAAACAAATATAATACAGAATTAGGAACTTCAGGAATACGTCTAAGCGGTGGACAAGAACAACGAATTATGATTGCCAGAGCAGTTTATAAAGATCCATTTTATTTGTTTTTTGATGAAGCAACAAGTGCGCTAGACGCAAATAATGAAAAAGTAATTATGGAAAACCTAAGTAATTTTATTCATGGAAAAACAGCCATAATTGTAGCGCACCGTTTAAGTACAGTAAAAAATGCAGATAATATTATCGTTCTCGAAAACGGCGAAATAGTAGAACAAGGCAATCATAATGATTTAACACAACTAAGAGGAAAGTACTACTCATTGGTTAAAAATCAATTAGAACTAGGAAATTAAAATGGAAGAAGTAAATGATGGTTTAAAAATATACAGTGAAGAGGTGAGAGATGTTTTATCAGATCCACCGCAAGCAATTCAAAAGTGGGGGAATACTATATTACTGTTATTTGTAATAATTTTGTTTTTAATATCGTGGTTTGTTAAGTATCCGGATATTATATCCTCGCAAATTGTGATAACAACAAATATTCCTCCTCAAAAACTAGTTGTTAAAACATCTGGAAGAATTGAGGCTATTTTAGTTAAAGATAAAATCTTTGTTACAAAAAATACTGCTTTAGCTATTCTTGAAAATTCTGCAAATTATCGGGATGTATTTATGTTAAAAAGTATTTTAGATACAATAGACATAAACAGAGTTAAATTTCCATTTAATAAATTAAATTCAGTTCAGCTTGGAGAGGTAGAGAGCGCATTTGCAAATTTTAAGAAAGAATATGTTGCAGACGAATTAAATATGAAGCTTCAGCCATATCGTATTGAAGGTAACGCTCAAGACTATGAGTCAATTCAACTGCGAGAACGCTTAAATTTATTAGAGTCACAAAAAGAAATTAATCAAAATGAATTAGTCCTTCAGAAAAATGAACTAGACAGATATGAAGTTTTATTTCAAAAAGGAATATATGCTTCGCAGGAAGTAGAAAAACAGCGATTACTTTATTTACAAGCTCAAAAAAGCTACAAAAGTTTTCTTAGTACAATTTCGCAGTTAAAATCTTCATTAAATGAATTAAACCGAAATAGTAAAACAACACATATAAACGAAAGTAAAGAATCTATAAATCTTGAAAACAACAAAATTCAGGCATTATACCTATTAAAAAAAGCGATAAAAGACTGGGAGCTAAATTATGTTTTAAGATCTTCTATAAATGGCAAAATCAGTTTTTTGCAAATTTGGTCTGAAAATCAATCTGTAGAAGTTGGATCAACCATTTTTGCTATTATTCCAAATAAAGAAAACGGATATGTTGGAAAAGTAAAAGCTGCTGCGCTAAATTCAGGTAAGATTAGGGAAGGTCAAAACGTCAATATAAAGCTGGTAAACTTTCCTGATAGAGAATTTGGAATAATAAAAGGAAAAATACAAGCCATTTCATTAACTCCAGATAAAGATGGAAATCTATTAATTGATGTTGCATTGCCAAAAGGATTAGAGAGCTCTTACAAAAAAAGAATTCCTTTTCAGCAAGAAATGCGGGGAAATGCAGATATTATAACAGAAGATTTAAGATTGATTGAAAGACTTTTGTATCAATTTAGAGATATATTTCAAAGATAGTATAAACAAAAAAGCTCCAGATTTCTCTGAAGCTTTTATTTTTCTAAGTAGTCCGTGGGGGAATCGAACCCCCCTTACCAGGATGAAAACCTGGCGTCCTAACCGATAGACGAACGGACCTGTTTTGCTAATGCGGGTGCAAAAATGGAACTAATTTTTGAAATGTGCAAAAGGATTTTGAAAAACTTTTTTAATTATTTTGAAGAAGTTTAAAGTCAGTAATTTAGAAATTATGAACGTCTCAAAAATATCTGACTTTTTTGTTTTTAATAAACTATTTTGGTTGTTTGCCTGGTTCTTTCTTTTTCATTGTTCCCAAAATCAGAAATACTTTTTTTAAGTCTGCGGCAGAATTTGCACTGGCAAAAGTGTGAATATATTGGTTCCAGCCTTCATTGCTTCCGCTTTCAATAATCGACTGGATCGAATATTTGTCTTTGCAGTTATAGACTGTCCAATCGGCATTTTTGTTTAGAATTTTACGCTGCATTTTTTCTGTTTTACAACTATCACCTGGTTCAAACTGACTTGGATGATTCCCAAAATAGAAACCGCCTGAAAAAGCTGCTGTAGCTGTCGTGTCTGTAGGATAGAAATAATAAACAGAAAAATCAGGCCCTCTGTTTTCTTTAATTGTATATTTTTTTGGGATAGAAATATAGTAATTGCTATCTCCAATTTGCTTTTCGGTTAATTGCTTTAAATAAGGATTTTCTGGAATGTGTTTTGTTTTTTTATCAGAACAGCCTAAAATGGTTAAAATTAAAAAGATAGAAAGAAATGAAATTTTCAGATTCAGGTTCATATTTATTTAAATATTGGTTAGCAAATTTTATTTCCCCATTGCATATGTAATGCCTCCAAGCAAATGCTGCACAAAAAGAGGATCGCTGTAACTTTCAGGGCTGTGTCCTAAAGCGGTGTAAAACGCTCTGCCGCCATCATACTCGTGATACCAGGCCAAAGGATGATTATCGCCATGTTTACCGCCTTTATACGAAGTTTCATCAATTTTGATAAGCACATTTACATCTGGATTCAAATTTTTAAAATTGTACCATTCATCTTTTCGTTCCCAAATTGCCGGAAGATATTTTGTAGATGGATGTTCATGATTGACAACTATTAGTTTAGCATTTTGCGGCTCGGGATGCCCTTCAAAAATTCCGCCGATCATTTGTGTGTACCAAGACCAGTCTGGTTCGCAGTTTGTAGCTGAATGAATGCCTACAAAACCCTTTCCTTTTTCTATAAATTTTTGTAAAGCTAATTTCTGACTTTCGCCTAAAACATGACCAGAAGCGCTTAAAAATATAACGGCTTTGTATTGCTTTAAATTTTTTGAATTAATTGCCAGAGAATCTTCGGTAGCATCTACTAGAAAATGATTTTCCTGTCCAAGTTTTTTTATCGCTTCAATTCCGGCAGGAATGCTTTCATGTCTGAACCCATTAGTTTTAGAAAAAACCAGTACTTTTTTGATTTTAGCAGGAGCGGTTTGTTTTGTATTTTTTAAGTGGAAAGAAACTAGAAAATAGCTTGTCAGTAAAATGAAACTGAATAAAAATGATTTTTTTATTAAAAACTGTTGGTTCATTTTGCAAAAATTTATTTTGGGAAGATAGAAAAAAATAGTTTCTGGTACCTGTATTTTATATGATGAAGGTTTTTAATTTTTTTCGGATTGTCAGTTCGCTGGAAAATACGTTGTGAGGAGATTTAAAGTTGTTTCATAAATCGTTTTTCGCCTCACTTTTGCAAGCAGCCAGGATAAAAAACTCATGATTAAAATATCTTTAGGACCATTTTGAGCAGTAATTATAAAATCTTCTATTGCATTTTGAAATTTTTGTGTTTGAATAATTTCAGGTTTCATTACATATTGTTCTACAAACAAAAGATATTGAATAACACGTTCTTCATTTACCGTTAAAAGATATTTTTTATAACGTCGTTTAAAACTTTTTATTCGGGATAAAGCCAGTTCAATATTTTCTTGCTGAGTATGCAGAAGGATTTCGACAACATGCTTTTTTATTGTCCAGTCCATGCCCATTTTTTTTTCGTACCAACTGTCGGTATGGTTTAATTTTGCCATTTCTTTTACGGCATTACGCCCGGCATTTTGCTGTATATAAAAAACGATAAGCATAAGACGAATGTCATTACTGTCATTAGGATCTGCTTTTTTATTTGAAGAAAGGGATTTTTCGGCAATCTCAATTGCTTTTTGAGGATTACCAAGATAATTTTCATTGAAGGCTAATAATAAAAAATACCTAAGACAGAAACGCTGATAATATTTGCCAGATTGTTTCTGAAGTTCTGTAAGCATCAATTCAAGATAATTTAAAGATTCGGTAAACTGGCCATTTCGGAAATAGAAGTTAGCTATAAAATACAAAATGTATATATGATAGTATAAATGTCTCTCTGTCAGATCGGTTTTTTGGCTAATAAACCTATAGCTTTTAACAACAAAAGGCTGTATAAGTGAGTAATTGTTGTTTATCGAAGCATATTCATTAGCAATAAATAATATTTGATATAAAGATTTAAAAGTTAATCCTTGCTTTAATGATATTCCGTGTGTTTCAATAGTATTTTTTATTAGTGCCTGAAAATCTACTATTCGGCCTTCGTGATAAATAGCAGCAAGTTCACGACGCAAAATGGCATAACCTAAATTGAGCTGTTCCTCATATTCGAGCTGTTTTTTATTTGCTTTAAATTTTTCTATTATTTTTTCAATTGGCTCAGATAGATTGAAATGTGCAAATTGTATCTGAGTCAGATAAATTTCATTAAGAAGACTAAAATGCTCAATACTCAGTGCAATCTCTTCGGCTTTTGCAAGACATTTAAAAGCTGTTTTTATAAGTTTATGTTCAAAAAATAACCGACTTACGACAATAAAACGAAGTATTGTATTTTCTTCTGAACTATCATTTTCAAAACTTCGATTAGCCATGAAATTAATCATATTATCATAAAGTCTTTTTCTAAGAGCATGGTAAGCATCGGTAGTTTTTTTATCTTCTAAAATCTTTTTATTAAATTTTATATCGTCAGTTTTTAACGAATTGAATAATTCTATGTTGCCAGTGTCTTTGCGTTTGTTCTTTTTTGATAGATACTGTATAAATGCTTTTTTATCAGCATCATTCATCATATTCGATATTTCCTCCAGAGCATTCATAAATAAGATTTTATCAGGATAAAAATAGTAAAATGTATTTTTATATCATCAGTTTTGTAAATAAATTAGTTTTTAGAACTCCTTTTTCATGCTGACATTTGCCTCATAATTATAAAAACATAAAATTATGGAACCGCTAAAATCAAATGAATCAAACAACAATTCAGAATTAAAAAATGCAAAATCAAATTATGGGAATAATCCTTTAAAGCCAAGCGCCGCTTTCGTTGGCGCATCCTGGATGACATTACTTATAGGTATGACTTCCTATTGTATTGGACTTTACAATTCGGCCATGGCTTACAATGAAAAAGGATACTATTTTACCATTCTCCTTTTTGGTCTTTTCTCTGTGATATCAGTACAAAAAAGCGTGCGAGACAGATTGGAAGGAATCCCCGTAACCGATTTATATTACAGTATAAGCTGGTTTAGTACTATTGCTTCTATAGTATTATTAATAATCGGACTTTGGAATGCCAGTTTATTACTCAGTGAAAAGGGATTTTTCGGAATGTCGTTTGTATTAGGACTGTTTTCAGCTCTTGCAGTACAAAAAAATACCAGAGATCTCAAACAATTTGAATCGACTAACCTATAGTTTTAGCGGGCCTCATTACTGTCACAAATTGTGCAGTTTTGAGGTTTTCTAACTTTTAAAACCTATGTATATGAAATCTAAATACAAATCACTTATTTATATTTTTGGTGTATTGCTGCTAATAATTAGCATCTTAAATAAAATTTGCTGGATATATATTTGCACGAAATACACGGAATTTGAAGAAACCAAGACAGCTTATCTCATTTTGTTTCCTAAGTTTATTGCTAATGGTTTTTACTTGACTATTATTGATATAATCGCATCGGGAATTGCTGCAATTATCTTTTTTAAATTTAAAAAGGGAGGTTATATAAAAAAGACGTCTAAAATTTTGATGGTAATCGCTTTCATTCTTTTTGGATGGGGTATATTTTCTTTGATGTAATAGCTGTTTTTTTAATAAGTTTTCACCTTATTGTTCACTAATTTCAAAATAAAGTTCAGGTAAGATTATTTTGGTTTCCTGAGAAGCTCCTTCCTTATGCCAGTACAATATGAAATTTACCTTTATATTTTTTAGTTCATAGTGTTTTGATTTCATTTCCTCAATTTTCTTAATAAATAACTTTGAGAATTTCAACACAGATTGTCCATTTGAATTTAAGCATTCATCATCCTTAACATATAACGTTTCTCCACACGCTAGTTGAGAAACTAAAATTTGTCTGTTAATAAAATAGTCTAACCAGATATCTTTAAAAGTGGCATGTACAGCAATTTTATCAGGAGCAGTGTAAAATTCAAAATTGTCTATTTGTTCCAGATTTTCTACAGTCAAATGATTGAGATTATTTGCATTTAAGTGAATATTTAAATTGCGTTTAGCTCTGGTCATTGCTACGTATACTTGTCGTTTAGCTTCATCTGCAGCCAGATTAAAGTTCTCAAGTAAAAGAAATACATTATCAAACTCTTTTCCTTTGGCTTTATGAATGGTTGATACAAAAATTGTTTCACCATTTTCATTATAAAAATCCTCTAATTTAGATTCCCGAATTAAAACTTCTAAATCAGATTTGTACTTCTTATTAGGATTAGTGCTTTCAAAGTCTTTGATGATATTCTGGCAAATCTCTAATTTGTTACTGTTACGGAAGGTGTTAATTAGCTCTTGTTTAGCATTGTCCCAAACTTCATCACTGATGATGTAAATATCAGCACCAACATTTATTTTATCTAGTAAAAATCGAACTTCAACAAGATTGTATAAACTAAAATCATCGTTAGATTGAATTAATTTTGCCTTGATGCCATTTTTTAAAAGCATCCCTGTAACTTTTATCGCCTCTTCGTTAGTTTTTGTGAGTACGCATGTAGTTCCGGAAAGATCTGCGTTAACGATATCAGTTACAAGAGGCATAATCAAATTGCTGCTTTGATATTTAACAACTTTGATTTTTCCATTATCTGTTTGATTAGCAATGATTGGTGTTTCTTTTAGGCGGTGTTGAATTTGCTGGACAAATTGATTCGAAAATGCAACCAGATTACTTTTACTGCGGTAATTTTCGACTAACTCATGTTTTACGGCCTTGTTATCATAAATGAATTGTTCAATATATTTGGAACTTGCTCCCCTGAAATCATAAATATTTTGGTCATCATCTCCTACAGCAATAACTCTCATTTCTTCATTCTGTTCCATCAATGCGTTTATAAGAGCAAACTCATCTGCATTCATATCTTGTGCTTCGTCAATTACTAAAACAGTCTTCGTAATTTTATTAGCCTCAACATCACCATTTTTAATTCTTTCAACCGTTGTGTTTAAAATATCCGCCGATTTTTCTAAAGTGCCAACCTTTCCCAAAAGATCAAAACAGTAAGAATGAAATGTTTTAATTTCAATAAAGTTCGCTGCATTACCAATCAGTTTTAATAAGCGTTTTTTAAATTCGACAGCAGCAGCTCTTGAAAATGTCAGCATCAGTAACTGCTCATGCTTAACATCTTCCATTAAAAGTAGCGAAGCCAGTTTATGCACTAATACCTTTGTTTTTCCACTTCCGGGACCGGCAGCAACAACTATATGTTGTGTTTCATTATCATTAATAATCTTCAATTGTGTAGGGGAGAGCTCACCAAAAAGTTGTCTGAATTTTGCCGGTGTAATATTCCGCTTAATCTCATTTTGTCTGCTGCCTTTAAAATATTTGTTCAAAAATGAACCATAATTCAGTTGGAAATAATCTTCTACAAACTGAAGCGCGTTTCTGTAATCGGTAATCATTCTTTGGGCATATTCGCCTACAATGTGAATTTGCTGGACTTTGCTCTCGTAAAACTGGTTGAGCTTTTGATAATCGTCTTTAGTATATCTTTTCTTATTATCTTGTTCCGTTCGCTCAATCGTTAAGCTATTATAAACTACAAGAAAACCGCCTTCTATCTTTATTGCCTCAATTCGCGAAAGATAGAACAACGTATCTTCAATATCATAAATGCTTATTTCTTTTTTGAAAAGGCTTAAGCTAGTATCATATGCAGTTTTTAGTTCATGTACAGAAAACTCAACCAAACTTTCATCTTTATCCATCTGGTCTTTTGGTGTTTCGGTGATAGTTTTATCATAAAAAAAATCAATGATAAATGCTGCAAGTTCATGCCGCTTTTCAAGTTTATCTTTTAATAACTCTTTGTTTTGAAGGCAGAGAACAGCAATATGATTTCTGGCATGGTCTAAGTTTTTTCTTTTAATCCAGTTTTTAATAGACCAAAAGTTAATTATCGTTTTTAGTTTATTGGTGTTTATATCGTCACAGCCGTTTTTTTCAGCCTGCTCATTTAATTCTTTCAAATGAAAAATACTTTCTTCTTCTTTAAAAACCGAGAGTAAAAAGTTTTCAATTTTGCTGTATGACTCGACTACTGAAAGAGAGCGGTTTTTATTATCTGCATTCTTTATAAAGGCAGTCAAATCCTTAGCATCTGCCAGGATATTTTCCTCACGCATCAAGTTTATCACATTAATGACTTCTTCTTTTACAATGCCCAAATGATCGCTAATATAGTCTACTCTTGATTCTGGAGTTTCGTTGTTGATTTGTTTTCTGCTTTTACTTGAAAAGAGTTTCTTGATAATACGTACACCTTGGTCTTTTTGCTTTTCTTCAAATCTTCCAGAAGAGTTTATTTTATCAATAGCTTCCTGGGTATTTTTGGATAAAATACTGTTGGCAAAAACCTTCGGCATATTCTGTCCGCGTTTTAAATATCCTGCATCTTCAAGGGCAGCAATTGCAGTAGTTACACGTGTTTCTATTTCTAAAACACTATCGTCCCAACCTGCCTTGCGGGCGATTTCCAATGCTGAATTGGATACTTTAGAACGAAATCTTGTAATGTTCTTTATCGCTTTCCACACCTGCTGGATTTCTTTAATGGAGAGTTTGGTCTGATTTAGCAGAATAAAATGCTTACTAAGATCTTCTTCGTTAAAAAGTACAAAACAATCAGCTGAAATATTTTCATCCCTGCCTGCACGCCCAGCTTCCTGCACATAGTTTTCAAGTGAATCTGAAATTTCATAATGAATGACCAAACCCACATCTTTTTTGTCTACTCCCATACCAAATGCAGAAGTGGCTACCATAATTTGTGTTTCACCACCTAAAAAGGAATTTTGATTCTCGGTTTTCTCCTGCTTATCCATTTTTCCATGGTATGGTTTTGCATTAAAACCGTCTTTTGCCAGCTGTTCGGCAAGTTTATAAGCTTTGAGTGTTCTGGATACATAGATAATTGTCGGACAGTTTTTCTCTTCAATTAAATCTCTGACGGTCTGATATTTTTCATCTTCATTTTGCTTTTCAAAAACCTTATAGTGAAGATTAGTCCTTGAGGCTTTTGAAGTGAACACTTCAAGATCCAGCGATAGTTTTTCGCTAAAATAATCCCGGATATCTTCAATTACCTTTTGTTTTGCCGTTGCTGTAAAACAGGACACCGGTATGGCATCTTCAAGATTTTTCTTTTCCTGAATTAACTTTATAAAATCACCAATATATAAATAGTCAACCCTGAAATCTTGTCCCCATGATGAAAAACAGTGTGCTTCATCAATTACGAAACGGGCAACTTTTCGGCCTAAAATTAGTTTTTCGATAGTTTTTGAACGGAGAGATTCAGGTGAAATATATAAAATAGAGGCAGAACCATCTTCAATTCTTTCAAATGATTTAGCTCTTTCAATAGGGTCTAATAGGCCATTAATGGTAACTGCTTCCGTTATTCCGTTTTTTTCAAGATTGTCAACCTGATCTTTCATTAACGACTGAAGCGGAGAAATTACGATAGTTAACCCTTTAGAGTTTTCAGCACTCATAAGTGCCGGAACCTGAAATGTAATTGATTTTCCACCGCCAGTTGGGAAAACAGCCAGTACAGACTTGTTGTTAACAGCAGCCTTAACGGCTTTTTCCTGAAGCGGTTCGCCACCATAAGTTCGGTAAAAATCAAAACCAAAGAACTTTTTTAATCCTTTATAGATGTCAAGCGCGTTGTTGCAGTAAATACAGCCAATTACACAAGGTTTGCTCCGTAATAATAGCATTACACGTTCCACATCGGGGTAATTTTTAAGAACCCATGGAGGTGTAATGGAATGAACTTTTTTATGGATTATAAATGAATTAATCAGAGACAGGCAATATGCCAGTTCGATAGGATTTTCAGAAATTATTTTAGCTAAATCCGACTGTTCACAAATTTCACCACGGAATTTTAATCTAATCTCAGCTTCTGGATCAGAGCTTATATTTTTATAATTTACAAACCGAAAAAAAGCTCCAAATTCTTTTGTACGATTTAAAAGGAGATAAAAAATTTCTTTAAGTGTTTTATCCGTTTGCCAAAAAGCGGCAACTTCACTATTGAATAAATCTCTTGCTTTAATAGAATCGTTTAACGGGTTGTTTGTGTCTTCAGTCTGAAGTTTATCATCTTTTAATAAGGAATGGTAAGGCTTAGTTGGAAATAACAAAGGAGATAAATGTAAAGTGTCAATTATGTTTGAAGGGTTAATACCAGCATCATAAATTGCTTTGCCTATATATTTTATATCGTGATTTAAAATGTTATGTCCGCATATATAATCGTCACCTTTGAGGAATTGGACAAAATCCCCTAAAGATGCTTTATGAAATTGATTACCGTTATCTTTAATTGCTCCTATATCAAGGATTTTGCCCTTTACTGGTTCAATTTCGGTATCAATGAAGGTAATTAAACGGGTATTATTTTGTTCATCTATTAGCATTAAACTCAATAAGATTATGTTTTGGTTTTTTATTAAGATGTAAAGACGCAAATATTTAAAGGCGAGGATGATAGATAGCTAATTTAGGGTTTAATTTCTAAATTTGAAATAGTTTAAATAAGATTTTTTATGTTAAATGGATTTAAGAGATGGATATAGGTCCTCTCAATAATAAGTAAAATAAAAAGCTTCAGAGAAATCTGGAGCTTTTTTATTGCAGGAACCATTATGACAAAAACTTTAGAATTAAAAACTGAATTCGTATATTGTTCTTCTAAAATTAAAATAGTTGCCTTCAAACTTTTTCAGTTCATTTTAATAGAAATCATCTAGATTATGAAAAAAACATTAATGCTCTTTATTGCAATCTTAGCTTTTACAGCGTGTTCAAAACATCAAGAAAAGAAAAATGTTGCTATCACCGGAATAGATTCTACATTGCGGCCTGGTAATGACTTTTTTAAATATGTAAATGGCAAATGGTATGATTCTGTATCAATACCTGCATCTCAAGCCGGAGTTGGTGCTTACATGTTTATGAATTTTCCACAACGAATGCGCCTGCAGGGAATACTGGATAGTGTTTCGAAAAGCAAAAATGCAACAGGAAGTATAGCACAAAAGGTAGGAGACTTTTATGCATCTGGTATGGATACTTTAACCATTAACAAACGCGGTTATGAACCTGTCAAGCCTCTACTTGCAAAAATTGAAGCAATTAACGATTTGCCGTCATTAATGAACTTTGTAGTTAATGAAGTAAAAGTGGGCAATTCTTCTATTATAGGTTTTACAGTGACACCCGATGATAAAAATAGTAAAATGAACATTGCTCAACTTTATCAAACGGGTATTGGATTGCCAGACAGGGATTATTATTTCAAGTCAGATTCATCAACTGTTGCCATACAGGAATCATACAAAAAATACCTTACAGCCTTATTTCAACAAACAGGAAGCAATGCACAAGAAGCTAAAAAGAATGCTGATTTAGTTTATGATATTGATAAAAAACTTGCAGTTTCGCATAAAACAAAAGTTGAACTTAGAGATGTGCAGGCAAATTATAATAAAATGGCTGTGACAGATCTTGTAAAAAAACATCCCAACATAAACTGGACTGCTTTTTTAAATAATTTAGGTGCTAAAACCGATTCTATTAATGTAGGCCAGCCTGCTTATTATGATGTCCTAAATAAACTTTTAAAAACCATTCCCATTGATAATTGGAAAATTTATCTGAAAGCAAATTCTCTGGAAAGATATGCAGATGATTTAAGCAAACCTTTTGTAGATGCTTTATTTGAGTACACCAAAGTGCTTTCTGGTCAGGCTGTTCAAAAATCACGTGGTGAAAAAATGGCTAATGTTATTGACAATTATTTAGGCGAAGCGCTTGGTGAATTGTATGTGAAGAAATATTTTTCTGAAGATGCCAAAAAACGAATGTTGGTTCTCGTGAATAATTTGCAAAAAGCCTATGCCAAAAGAATTGATAAATTAGAATGGATGAGCCCTGCTACAAAACAAAAGGCTAAAGAAAAATTGTTTGCCATTACTAAAAAAATAGGATATCCAGATAAATGGAGAGACTATAGTAATGTACAAATAGGCAGGGATACTTATTTTGAAAATATGGTTTCGGCCTCTAAAGCTGCATATCAATTTCAATTGGCAAAATTGGGCAAACCAGTCGATAAGTCAGAATGGTATACTACAACTCCAACAGTTACAGCATATAATAATCCTACTGCAAATGAAATTGTTTTTCCTGCAGGTATTTTACAAGCCCCATATTTTGATAATAATGCAGATGACGCACTTAATTATGGAGGAATTGGAATGGTTATAGGTCATGAAATAACACATACTTTTGATGATCAGGGTGCTCAATATGATAAAAATGGAAACCTGAAAAACTGGTGGACAAAAGAGGATTATGCACAGTTTAAGTCAAGAATACAACAGGTTATTAATTTGTATAATACCTATACTGTTTTAGGAGATTTACACATTAATGGCGCAATGACAGTTGGCGAAAATACGGCAGATATTGCCGGAATAGCAGTTGCCTATGATGCTTTTAAAATGACCGAACAAGCAAAAGGAAACATAAAAATTGATGGTTTTACGCCAGACCAGCGCTTCTTTATTTCTATAGCTAAAATATGGAGAGTAAAAATGAAAGACGAATTCCTGCGTTTGTGGATTAACAATAACCCACATTCGCCGCCAAACTGGCGTGTTAATGGTCCTCTAATGAATACTACACCTTTTTACAACGCATTTAATGTAAAACCCGGAGATAAAATGTTTTTGGCAGAGAAAGACAGAATAACGATTTGGTAATAATCTCGTTTCTGGAAATATTTAAAGTTTGTACTTTTGCCATTATGAATGATAACTTTATAAATGAATACTTTGGCATAGGAATTCAAAATGGGAAAACACCTGAAAATTTGGGAGTTTTATGGCGATCGGCTCAAAATATGGGTGCTACTTTTATATTTACCATTGGTAATCGATATGCAAAACAAGCATGTGATACTCATGATGCAGTAAAAGCAATTCCTTATTTTCATTATGAAACTTTTGAGGCTTTCTTTGAAAATTTACCTAAAGGAGCCAGATTGGTTGGTGTAGAATTAGCAGAAAAATCTTCTGATTTAGAAACTTTTGAACATCCAAGAAGATGTGTCTATTTATTAGGAGCAGAAGATCATGGATTGTCTAAAAAAGCAATGGATAAATGTCATCATTTGGTAAAATTTAAATCAGAAAAAAGTCTAAACGTGGCCGTGGCAGGAACTATTATTATGTATGACAGAAATTTGTCAAAACCACGTTCTTAAAACAAAAAAGCTTCAGAGGAATCTGAAGCTTTTTTTATTTATTCTATGTGTGATACTAAACTCAAATTTTACTTGAATTAATATCTTTATAAAATGATTACTTATTAATTAGTTTTTCAAGCTTTGTCATCATTTCATCTTTTTCTTTAAGCATACGTTCGTATAACGCAATTTTTTCTTCGTGAAGTTTTAAAACCTCTTGGATAGGGTTAAATACTGGATGTAAATTAATTGCGGAAGCTCCATCTTTAAAATCTGAAAATGTATTTGAAATAATATTAATCGCCTGTTCTTCATCAAAATTCTGAAAAGCTTCAACAGGAATTTTTAAAACTGCCGAGATTTGTTTCAGCAGATTTTCTTCAATTACATCTTTCTGCTCCAGTAAAGAAATTTTCTTTTGGTTCCATTCTTCGCCCAAATCATAAGCCAATCCTTCCTGTTTTATGTTAAGCATTTCTCTGAAACGTTTTACGTTTCTTCCCTGATGTATTTTCTGTTCCATAATGAGTGTCAATTTTTCTAAAGGCTCAAAGACAAAGCCGTTTCAGATTAAAAATCCTGAGTTTCAAAGATAAAAAAATATCCCGTAAATATTTCTTTTGTCAGATATTATAACCAAATCTGTAATATTTTATTCATTTGAAAAGAATGTATTCTTAGAAGGTATTTTGATTTAAATAATTGAACAAAAGCTGCAAAATGAGGTAAGTCCGTAAAAAATCAATATTTAGATAAGATATATTCGTACAATGTAAGTTTCCCCTAAGAAATAACCATAACTGAATTAAAATATTTTCTAAATGATTTTTCAGAAGAAGAAGCATTTGAGAAGAGATTTAATTCAATTTATAAAATATAGAAAAAATTCTTGCGCGAGGATAGACAAAAATCCCAAGTGTCTTTAAATGATTGGGGTATTAACTAAATTTTTAAAACCTTAGATTATGTTAAAAAAAATTTTAAAATTAAACGGAGCTCAAGAATTATCTAAAGATGAGCTAAAAGCGGTAAATGGCGGAATAACAGAAATTTGCGTTAAAGGGATTGCAAGCGGACTGGCCATTTTAAAAACTGGACCATGTCCTCCAAATTATCCTCTAGAGGGTGGAGGATGCTGCTTCGCAGATTAATAATTAATTTGCAATAAAATATTGATTGTAAGACATGGAAAATTTAAGAGCTTAAGCTACCCCATACAAAGGCAGTTAAATATTCAAACAAAAAACTTAAACTAATGCTCTTACTTTGTTGATTGTATAATGATATACTATCTTCAATATTTATATTTTTTTAAGAAGAGAGGAATTTGTTTCCTCTCTTTTTATTTCTTTAACAGTTTACGTAAGATATTAGTTAATATTCTATACATTTGATGCATTAATTTAACAAAAATTTTGCCTATGAAACTAAAGCTACTCTTTATACTATTTTTGGCTAGCGTATCTTCCTTTGCCCAATACACCTTGATCCCCGATTTGTATTTTGAAGCAGAGCTAATCCGTCAGGGAATTGATTCCGGCGTACCGGATGGTAAAGTTTTGACTTCAAATATAAACACCCGGACTACTTTGAATGTTAGGGGAGTAAGTCTCATTACCGATTTAACCGGAATTCAGGATTTTACTGCTTTGAAATCTTTGCTTTGTGATACAAATCAATTAACGTCTTTAGATGTTTCTAAGAATACCGCTTTAACATACTTGAGTTTTGGAGACAATTACTTAACGACTATAGACGTTTCTAAGAATACTGCTTTAACAGAGTTACGTTGTTATCATAATCTATTAACAACTTTAGATGTTTCTAAGAATCCGGCTTTAACAATTTTACATTGTTATGAGAATCAATTAAAGGCTTTAGATGTTTCTAAGAATCCGGCTTTAACATACTTAGATTGTTCTGACAATGAATTAACGGGACTGAATTTGAAAAATGGAAATAATTCTAAATTATCGACAAATAGTTCCTTTAATGCTAATAATTTAAGTTGCATTCAGGTAGATAATGTGGCTTATGCTAATGCAAATTGGGCTTCAGCCAAAGATCCTCAGGCAAGTTATAGTTTAGATTGCTCAATTGTTGTTCAATACACTCTTACTCCTGATGTTAATTTCGAAAAAAAGTTAATTCAACTTGGTTATGATTTTGGAACTCCTGACGGAAAAGTTCCAACATCTAAGATTTCCGGAGTAACGACTTTAAATATTTCCGGTAGTTCTATTACTAATTTAACAGGAATTCAAGATTTTGCGGCTTTACAGCAATTAGATTGCAGCAATAATCAATTAACGGCTTTAGATTTTTCTAAGAATATTGCTTTAACAAATTTAAGTTGCAATTCTAATAAATTAACAACTTTAGATGTTTCTAAGAATGTTGCTCTAACCTATTTATATTGTTATTCTAATAAATTAACAACTTTAGATGTTTCAAATAATACTGCTCTAATATATTTATATTGTTATGAGAACCAATTAACGGCTTTAGATGTTTCTAAGAGTACTGCTTTAACAAATTTAAATTGTTATTCAAATCAATTAACAAGCTTAAATGTTTCTCAAAATGCTGCTTTGAAAGAATTACATTGTTATTCTAATAAATTAACAAGTTTCGATATTTCGAAGAGTATTGCTTTAACAAAATTATATTGTTATTCTAATCAATTAACAGCTTTAGATGTTTCTAAGAATACTGCTCTAATATATTTATATTGTAATGAGAATCAATTAACGGCTTTAGATACTTCTAAGAATACTGTTTTAAGATATATAGACTGTAGTTCAAATCAATTAACGAGTTTAAATTTGAAAAATGGAAACAATACTAATGTTAGTTCCTACAATTTTACAAACAACCCTAATTTAAGTTGTATTCAGGTAGATAATGATTATTATTCTAGTAACAGTTGGAAGTCATATAAAGACGCTACGGCAAGTTATAGTAAAGACTGCCTAGCTTCCACCCTTATTCCTGATGTGAATTTTGAAAAAAAGTTAATCTCTTTAGGAATTGATACCGGAACGGTTGATGGACAAGTGCCAACTTATAAAATAAACAGATTAACTTCTTTGGATATTTCTAATAGTTCTATTATTAATTTAACTGGTATTCAGGATTTTACGGAGTTAAATACATTGAATTGCAGCGGTAATCAGTTAACGGCATTAGATCTTTCTAAGAATAAGCTTGTAAATTCTTTAAACTGTAGTTCAAATCAATTAACCAGTTTAAATTTAAAGACTGGAACTAATACTTATTTAAGCATCAGAAACTTTAAAAACAACCCTGATTTAACTTGTATTCAGGTAGATAATGTTGCTTATTCTGCTGCTAACTGGGCTAGTTCAAAAGATCCTGTTGCAGGATTTAGTACAGATTGCTCAGCTGTTGTTCAATACACGCTTATTCCTGATGCGAATTTTGAAAAGAAACTAATCGCTCTTGGTATTGATACCGATGGTACAAACGGAAAAGTGTCAACAGCGAGTATTTCGTCATTGACTTCTTTGGATGTCACATATAGTAAAATTACTGATTTAACCGGAATTCAAGACTTTGCGGCTTTAAAGATTTTAAAATGTTTTGAGAATCAATTAACGAGTTTAGATGTTTCTAAAAATAATGTACTGGAAGAATTATATTGTTCCGAAAATCAATTAACGGCTTTAGATGTTTCTAAGAATGTTGCTCTAGAATCTTTATTTTGTGGAAAAAATCAATTAACAGCTTTAGATGTTTCTAACAATACAGCTTTACGAGCTATATCTTTTTATAATAGTCAACTAACAAATTTGGATGTTTCTAAAAATACTGATTTAAGATATTTGGATTGTAGTTCAAATTTATTATCTAATTTGGATGTTTCTAAGAATACAGTTTTATCAGCTTTTTATTGTTATTCAAATTCATTAACTAATTTGGATGTTTCTAAGAATCTTACTTTACTAGATTTGAGATGTGATACAAACCAATTAGCGAATTTAGATGTTTCCAACAATACTGCTTTAGATATTTTAAGTTGTGCTCAAAATCAATTAATTAATTTAAATGTTTCCAATAATAAAGCTTTGACATACTTAAATTGTAGTTATAACTTATTGACAAGTTTAAATTTAAAGAACGGAAATAATGTTAAAATGAGCGGTAATAACTTTACAAACAATCCTAATTTAAGTTGTATTCAGGTAGATAATGTTGCTTATTCTAATGCCAATTGGGCTGCAAAGAAAGATGCTACGGCAAGTTATTCTGATAATTGTTCTGGTGCTGTTGCAGTTAGTAGTGCGTTTGAAGACCAATTAATCGCTTTAGGAGTTGATACAGATGGCAAAAACGGTTCTGTTTTGCTGGCGAGTATAACAAATATAACTAGTTTAGATGTATCCAATTCTGATATTACCAGTTTGTCAGGAATCGAATATTTTTCAAAACTAGAAACCTTAAAATGTCAAGGAAATTTATTGACTTCAATAAATGTGTCTTCTAACTTGGCACTGAAATATTTAGATTGTTCAAAAAATCTACTATCGACTTTAGATGTTTCTAAAAACACCCAGCTTACAGAATTGTATTGTGATGGTATCGTAACAACTAGTAAAAAAATCAATGCCAAAACCAGCGCTGCTAATCAACTAACGGTCTTAGATGTTTCTAAAAATGTATTGTTGACTAAATTGAGTTGTTCTAACAATTTAATAGTAAGTTTAGACCTTTCTAAGAATACGCTGCTTACAGATGTAAATTGTTCAAATAATAAATTGACTTCTTTGAATTTAAATAATGGAAACAATAGCAAACTGGTCAACGTTAATTTCAAAACGAATGCTTCACAATCCTGTATTCAGGTAGATGATGTTGCTTATGCTAATGCCAATTGGTCAACAGCTAAAGATGCAACAGCAATTTATTCGAAAACAGCTTGTACTTTAGGGATCGAAGATCTGGTTTTTGAAAAACTCGCCGTTTACCCTAATCCTACCAAAGGAGAATTACACATTGATAACATTGTGTTAGAAAAAGCAAGCGTGTACGATGTATTAGGAAAGTTGGTGACAACTACGAAATTTACTAATGGTTCAAACACTAATAGCATCAATTTATCAGGATTCCCAAAAGGAATTTATTATGTGTATTTAGAAAGTGAAGGATCTACTATTGTTAGAAAAATAATAGTTAAGTAAATTAGAAAGCATATATAAGTTAAAAACCACATTTTCATTCGTTTGAAAATGTGGTTTTTTATTTTTCACTTATCAAGTTTATAAAACTTCCAGATTTCCCTGAAGCTTTTGGTCTTAGCAGCGGAAGCATTCAAATATCTAACTAGATTATCTTAAATTATTAAAATGTTTTAGCATGTGCATCTTAATTTTTCTCTACTTTTTGTTTGCATAGCCACTCATATAAGTGCCAAAAAGCATCAATCAAATTTAAAGCCGTTTTAACAGTTTGTAGTGTAAAAATTATATATTTGAAAATAAATCATGTGTGAAATTTATCACAGATATCTAACCAAATTTGAATGACTTTGTATGGTTTTGTCACAAATATAAATAAGTTGATGGCAATTTTGCGAGACATCTCATCTACATTAATTAACCAGAAATAAAAAATGAAATTAACAATTACAATCGGACTTCTTTTAATTGCACATCTTACATTTGGACAAGACAGAATTCAAAAAATTGACAGTTTACTCAATTCTCTTTATTCAAAAGAGAAAATCAATGGAAATTTTCTAATTGCAGAAAAAGGGAAAGTTATTTATAAACATAGTTTTGGACTTGCGAACGAAACAACAAAAGAAAAATTGAACGAAAATTCGATTTTTGAATTGGCATCTTGTTCAAAGCAGTTCACAGCTATGGGGATAATGATACTTAAAAAAGAAGGGAAGTTGAATTTGGACGATGACATCAACAAATATTTACCCGAACTTTCTTTTTATAAAGGTGTAACTATAAGAAACTTATTGAATCATACTGGAGGTCTGCCAGACTATATGCAGCTTATGGATAGTTTATTTGACAAATCTAAAATTGCCACTAACAAAGACGTAATTAATATATTTAGTAAACATCAACCAAAAATATTATTTGAGCCAAATACTAAATGGGAATATAGCAACACGGGTTATGTTCTATTGGCATCAATAATTGAGAAAGCATCGGGTATGACATACGCTGACTATTTAGAAACAGCTATTTTCCAACCGTTGAAAATGAAAAATACCTTTGTTTACAATCGTAGATTATCGCCAAAGAAAATTGACAATTATGCTTTTGGTTATGTTTACTCAGATAGTTTGAAAAAATATGTTTTACCAGACGAATTGGAAGAAACTAAAATGGTTATTTGGCTTGATGGTATTGTTGGAGACGGAACAGTTAATTCAACTGTAAAGGATTTATTGATTTGGGATAGAGCATTATATGACAATAAATTACTCACAAAAGAGGGAATGAAAACAGTTTTTGAATTAGCAACTTTGAAAGACGGAGCTAAAAGGAATTATGGTTTTGGTTGGGGAATTGAAGAAAATGCTGATTTTGGAAAAATTGCAAACCATGATGGGGGTTGGCCAGGTTATGTAACTTTTATCGATAGACATATTACAAATGATAAAACAATTATAATACTTCAAAATCACAGCAACGTTTCAATTCCTTCTAAAGCAATTAGAAATATTCTATATAATAAACCATTGCCTGTGCAAAAAATCAGAAAGGAAATTAGTATTACACCTGAAGAACTTCAAAAGTTTGTTGGGACTTATGAAGTTGAAAAAGATTTTGAAATCAAAATTTCATTAGATAAAGACCAACTATTTTCACAATTGACAGGACAAGATGCGTTCCGAATATTTGTAGAAAGTGAAATGTTATTTTTCTACAAAGTAGTAGATGCACAAATTCAGTTTGAAAAGAACGAAAAAGGAGAAATTTCAAATTTATTTTTATTACAGAATGGAAAAAAGATAGAAGCAAAACGGACGAAATAAAATTCGATCACTCCGATGTGTAGACAACGATAGCGCAGATTTTCAATCTGTGCCCATAAAGAGAATCAGGAAAAGGGTAAAAACAAAAAAAGCTTCAGATTTCTCCGAAGCTTTTCTTTTAGTAGCGGGAACAGGACTCGAACCTGTGACCTTCGGGTTATGAGCCCGACGAGCTGCCTACTGCTCTATCCCGCGATGTTTCGGGTGCAAAGATACGCCGATTTTTGAGAATTCCAACGAAAATTTTAAAAAATGTTTTATTTTCTGTATTAACTTGATATGACTACCTTTGCAAAATAAATAATACGCAAATGTCACATAAAGCAGGTTTTGTAAACATAATCGGGAATCCAAATGTTGGAAAATCGACACTAATGAATGCCTTTGTTGGAGAAAGATTATCCATCATAACATCAAAAGCACAAACAACACGTCATAGAATTCTAGGAATCGTAAATGGCGAAGATTTTCAAATGGTACTTTCAGATACTCCCGGAATTATAAAACCGGCTTATGAAATGCAGGAGTCGATGATGAACTTCGTAAAGTCGGCTTTTGAAGATGCTGATGTTTTAATTTACATGGTTGAAATAGGGGAGCAGAACTTAAAAGATGAAGATTTCTTTAATAAAATCTTTTATGCTAAAATCCCGGTTTTACTATTACTGAATAAAATCGACAACTCAAATCAGGAACAATTAGAAGAACAGGTTGGTTTTTGGAAAGAGAAACTGCCAAACGCAGAAATTTTCCCAATCTCGGCTTTACAGAATTTTAATGTTCCGGAAGTTTTTGGACGAATTATCGAATTGCTTCCAGAATCTCCACCTTATTATCCAAAAGATCAATTAACAGACAAACCGGAACGTTTCTTTGTAAACGAAACCATTCGTGAAAAAATCTTATTGAATTATAGTAAAGAAATTCCGTATGCCGTAGAAATTGTAACAGAAGAATTTCATGAAGACGAGAAAATTATTAGAATTCGTTCTGTAATTATGGTCGAACGCGATACACAAAAAGGAATCATCATTGGTCATAAAGGTGCAGCACTAAAGAAAGTTGGAATGGATGCTCGCGTTGATTTAGAGAAATTCTTCGGAAAACAAATTCACATTGAACTTTACGTAAAAGTGAACAAAGACTGGAGAAGTAATGCTAATATGCTGAAACGATTTGGTTATAATCAATAAAAGAGTTTACAGTCGCAGTATTCAGTCTCAGTTTTGAAAATGAAAATTTTATTGTAAACTGAAAACGGATACTGAAAACTGAAACCCTAGCCCTGATAGAAGTGGAAATCCTTTTGTGACGCTTCTTTAGCGGAACAAAAGATTGGAACGGATAGCAGGAAATAGCTCCCAAAAAGAATATAAAAACTTAGGTACTTAGAAACTTAGCGACTTAGTCACTTTTTTAACTACCTTTGCAAAAAATTTAAATAAGGCATTTAGGGTTATTAGTGATTGGGTTTTTAGGAAGCTAAAAGTCTGAAATCTAAAATCTAAAGTCTAAAATTCAAAAAAATGAATAACATTGTTGCGATAGTAGGAAGACCTAATGTAGGGAAATCAACCCTTTTTAATAGGCTGATACAAAGAAGAGAAGCTATTGTAGATTCAGTATCTGGGGTTACCCGTGATAGAAACTATGGTAAAAGCGAGTGGAACGGAAAAGAGTTTTCTGTAATTGATACGGGTGGATACGTTCGCGGATCTGATGACGTATTTGAAGGTGAAATCCGTAAACAAGTAGAACTTGCTATCGACGAAGCCGATGTTATTATTTTTGTTGTTGATGTAGAAGAAGGTATTACACCAATGGATGAAACAGTTGCAAAGTTGCTTCGTAAAGTAACAAAACCAGTTTTATTGGCTGTAAACAAAGTAGATAACGCAATGCGTGAAAAAGATGCGATTGAGTTTTATAATCTTGGTTTAGGAGATTATTTTACTTTCGCAAGTATTTCAGGAAGCGGAACAGGAGATTTATTAGATGCTTTAATTGATGCTTTTCCAGAAAAAGAACCTGTTGAGGTTACAGAAGAATTACCCCGTTTTGCAGTTGTAGGACGTCCTAATGCTGGAAAATCTAGTTTTATCAATGCCTTAATTGGTCAGGATCGTTATATTGTAACTGATATTGCAGGAACAACACGTGATGCAATTGATACAAAATTTGACCGTTTTGGTTTCGAATTTAACTTGGTTGATACTGCGGGAATTCGTCGTAAAGCAAAAGTTAAGGAAGATTTAGAGTTTTACTCTGTAATGCGTTCTGTAAGAGCAATTGAGCATGCTGACGTTTGTATATTAGTAATCGACGCAACTCGTGGTTTTGAAGGACAGGATCAAAGTATTTTTTGGCTGGCAGAGAAAAACCGTAAAGGTGTTGTAATCTTAGTAAACAAATGGGATTTAGTTGAAAAAGATACCATGTCAAGCCGCGATTACGAAGAGAAAATTCGTAAAGAATTAATGCCTTTTACTGATGTGCCAATTTTATTCGTTTCGGCTTTAACAAAACAACGTTTATTGAAAGCTTTAGAAGCTACAGTTCAGGTTTTTGAAAGCAGAAAACAAAGAATTGCAACTTCAAAATTCAACGAATATATGTTGAAAGTAATTGAAGCTTATCCGCCGCCGGCGACAAAAGGAAAATATGTAAAGATTAAATATTGCATGCAATTGCCAACGCAAACACCTCAATTTGTGTTTTTTGCCAATATGCCGCAATACGTTAAGGAACCATACAAAAGATATCTGGAAAATAAAATTCGTGATAACTGGGATTTTTCAGGAGTTCCAATCGATATTTATATCAGAGAGAAATAGATTTTCAAAAATCATTTTGTAAATCAAAAAAGCAGTATTTCAATTCGAAATACTGCTTTTTTGATTTACAAAATGATTTTAAACATCATAAAAGAATAATTGTTCCAATGGTGTTCCGCCATCAGAATCGCCATAATCACCATTATGTTTTCTAGTTGATGAATACAGTTTTAATGTATACGTACAACGCGTCATATCTGCAGGAGGATTGTTCAATTGCGAACTATTGTTGGTTCTTTCATCAACAGCCGGAAGCGCATTGATTACGCCATCCAGAATATCTCTTTCAACCGTATGACTATTGTTGTTTAAATGAAGACTACAGCCAGCCAAATACGGATGATAAACCGTATATCGTCCATGAATTGTGCCACTTATAGGGCTGCAAAGACTGCTTTCATCTAATTCTTTTATAGATAATTTTCTATAAATAGGATTATTATTCATCAAGACAGAATTCAATGTTTTTCCGTTTCCGCCAATAACACCAAAATTATTAGAAGGCTTGTCGATCACTTCTCTAATTTCAAATCTAATAGCAAATTTTTCTAGCGGAATTTTACTTCCCGCAGGAATATTTTGTCCAGCATTAATACTGTTTGCCGGAATACTCGGAGCTGTTGTAAGTGCTGTAGTATTTAGCGAAATCAGCGTATCTTCTTCAATAATATTATAAAGCGCTAAATCGGCAGGAGTTAATCCCACGGCAATTAAAGTTCTTTCAATAGCATGATTAACATCAAACCAGCCTTCGGCATCAAAATCACTTTGGTCACTCCAAACAAAAATATCGTTAAGAATAAAAGAAAAAACTTTACGGGTTAGTTTAGAAACTATGCTTGAAGTAAATAATCCGGGAGTTACACCAACAATTTTGGTAAAATTAGACTCTGGTAAACTAACCGTATTATTTGGTGCCGTTGTATCGCTTACTCTAAAACGATATTCGATTGGGTTTCCTGAGCCTGATCTCAGCGCAGCTTGTCCCGTTAATCGTATAACAGAGTATAAAACGTTTTTACCAGATCCGGCAAAACCATCAGCATCAAAATCATAAGAGCTTGATCCGTATGAAGAACTAAAAGCAGCTCCAATTCCTGTCCACGCACTAGGGAAATTTGGATCATTTGGATCTACAACATTTACATCAGAACATAAATTTACACATAAACAAAAACCAACATTTTTGCGTGCGTCTGCTTTGGTTTCGTTAATTAATTTTGTACCGCCTAATTCCGCTTTAAAATAAACATCTGGCCCGCTCTGGAAAGAAAGAAAACTTGGATCAGTTTCTATGTTAATCCAAGGCGATAAAAATGTCTTTTTAAAATCGGCCGAAGTATAATCAATTCTAAAATGCCCGTTTGAATCTGTTGTTGCTGTTCCTAAATTATCATCGGTAAAAAAATCAGCATCCATTGCCGTAACTTTTGCATTAGCAATTGGTTTATTAGTCTGACAGTTCATTAAATGTCCGCAGATAACCCACGCATCAAAAAAATGTCCGCGAATATAGCACCACCATTTATAAGCAATAGCATATTCCCATCTGTATTTTTCATCTTTTGCTTGTTTTTCAAGCTCTAAACGCATTGAGAAAGTTGTAATATGCAGCTGTACTATTTCATCTCTTTTTGGTTTTGGATGTTTTGGCGGCACAGTCCCGCACACAAAATCAATATCGAAGCTTGCATCAAGATGGTTTTCACTAATTTCAATTTGAAAATTACCTTCTGCATCTGTTTTTGCTTTATACACAAGTAATTCTGATCTTTGTTTCGCTTCCTCTTTTGAAACAAAACGAAATGTTTCTTTTACATTTGAGGCCGCATTGGCAGTAGAATTAGCATTTCTGTATGGATGATAAATTAAAATTTCTACTTCAGATACGGCTTCAAGACAATCTTCACATACATATCCTCTTAAGGAACCTTTAAAAATATTTCTCATGGTAATTGGTTTTTAAGTTGCCTACTCTTATCAGTTTTCGACTTTTCTGTCATACTCTATTTTAGGATTTTCTGAATTCTCCTTTTGGTTGTTGCTGCAAAGTTTTTGTATTTTGATGAAATAGGAGTTAGGCTAATTACTGTTTTTAAAAGGGCAGTTTTACCCTTTTTTAAAGGGTTTAAATTTTTGAAAATCAGTAAATTATGTTTTTAAATAACAAGTTGTGAATATTTTTTGTTATCTTAATGAAGGCTAAAATGGCATACTATTTGAATAAATGTAAAAACTACAATTAAACCTTTTTGGTTTTTTGCAGTCTAAACATCTAACTAACCAAATTTTTTATGACTAAGATTTATTCATTTCTTTCGTTTTTCTTCCTTTTTGTCTTTACAGCCCATTCGCAGAATGATATTACTATTAGAGGGGCAATTTTAGATGTCAATACTCAATTGCCGCTGGAAATGGCAACCGTTTATTTTACCACAATTAAAGATTCTACTGTTATTGAATATGCCACCACAGATAAAAATGGTGCTTTTAGAATGGATATTAAAAAATATGACAAACCTGTATTTTTGAAGGTAAGTTATATGGGATATCAAACCTATTTTGAAGAATATAAAGGACTTACAGAAAGCAAAGATTTCGGTAAAATATACATGCTTGAAAATGTAAACGCCTTAAATGATATTGTTATTAAAACAGAAGCAGCGCCCATAACAATCAAAAAAGATACTTTAGAATTTAATGCGGCGTCATATAAAGTCCGTCCGGATTCTAATGTCGAAACTTTACTAAAGCAATTGCCCGGATTTGATGTCGATAATGATGGAAAAATTACTGTAAATGGGCGAGAGGTTAACCAGGTTTTAGTAAACGGAAAGACCTTTTTTGATAAAGATGGAGCCATTGCTATTAAAAATTTACCGGCAGATATTATAAAAAAGATTCAGGTTTCTGATTTTAAAACCAAGAAAGAAGAGCTGGCAAAACAAGAATCTACTTCAGATTTTTCGAGTATTAATATTACTATTGATGAAAAGAAAAACAAAGGATATTTTGGAAAAATAATGGGAGGTTACGGTACAGATGATCGTTATGAAGCCAATGTCAACCTGAATTATTTTAATAATAAACAAAAAATAAGCTTGCTGGCTTCTTCCAATAATATCAACGCAACCGGATTTTCTATGGATGATGTTTTTGATAATATGTCGGGCGGGAGAAACAGCAGCGGAAGAGGTGGAAGTACTAATTCTGGCGGAAGTGGGAAGGGAATTACACAGTCAAATTTAGTGGGACTTAATTATTCTGATGACTGGACGAAAAATCTGCTGGCAATGGGAAGCTATAATTTTTCGAATACCATTAATAATAACGACAGCAAATCAAACCAGCTTAGTTTTTTGCCAACCGGAAATATTATTACAGAAGCCGAGTCTAAAACAAGAAACGAAAGTACCGGGAATAATGTCAATTTTGAATTAGAATATAAAATTAATCCAAGTATGCGAATTGTGGTGGCACCGAAGCTGAATCAATCGCGCACAAACAGTAATTCGACTTCATCAAGTTCTTCTGAAGATGAAAACGGAAATGCATTAAACGAAAGCAATTCTAAGTCATATTCTGAAAGTGATAACTTTAATTTTGGTAACACAATCAATTTTAATAAAACTTTTGAAAAGAAATCCCGAAATCTAAGTTTTGTATTTACTAATAATAATACAAGTACGGATTCTAATGGTTTGAATCTTTCTGAAACAATTTTCTATCAGGACAATCAGCCAAATGATGAAAGAAATCAGACTACAAAAAAGAAAAACAGCAGTGATGCTTATTCTGCAGATATCGAGTATACAGAACCCATAACCGATTCTTTAAGAGTGAGATTTGGATCTGATTTTGATTGGAATACTAGCGTAAATGATGAAAAGACTTTTAATTTCAATCCTGATACACAAGAATATAGTGACTTGAATTTGTCTTTGAGTAATTATACAAGTTCTGTACAAAATTCAGTTACGCCAAAAGTTGGAATTACGCTGCAAAAAAACAAGTTTACATTAAATCTTGACAGCCGAACTTCAATCGTAAATTTTGATAATCATTCGTTGTATTTAAATAATGCGACAGATTTAAATAAAAAATATGCATTGCCATTTGCGACAGCCATTTTTAGATACAAGTTTACGCGTTCTAAAAATTTATCCCTTAAATATGATTATTCAAACGCGCTGCCGTCTGCAACGCAGTTAATGCCCGTGGTGAATCTTAACAATCCGCTGAATACAATTGTGGGAAATCCTAATTTGCATCCGGTTGAAAAAAGCAGTGTAAACTTCAATTTCAAAAATTACGATTTCCGTTCACGTTCCGGTTATAGTTTATATTTAAAAGGAGATTATTATGATAATGATATCGTGTCGACTTCTATTTATGACGAAAGTGGAAAAAGAAATACAACGTATGTAAATATTTCCGGCGTTTACAATGCCTCTATTGGAGCAAACTGGAATCAGTCCGTAAAAAGCGGAGCGCATACTTTAAGATACGGTTTAGGATTAAACGCAGGTTATTCTTTTGACAAAGGATTTACAAATGCTGTTTTATACAATGCAAAATCAACTTCGATTACTCCAAAAGTTTATATGTCATACGATTATGGAGAAATATTGACTATTGCGCCATCTTATAATTTATCATACAATCAGTCGAAATATGAAAATTATTCAAGAGATGCGACCTCAAATGTGGTTCACCGAATCAATTTGCAAACGACAACCTACTGGCCGGAGAATTTAATCTTCGGAAATGATTTTGGATATACTTATAATTCGAATATTTCTGGTGATTTCAAAAAAGATTTTTATCTATGGAACACTAGTTTATCTTACGGATTCTTTGATAAAAAACTGTATGCAAAAGTAAAAGTGTATGATGTTTTAAATCAAAATTTAAGTGCTACACGAACCATTTCTGCAACCGCAATTCGCGATGAAGAAAATACTGTTTTAAGACGTTATGTAATGTTTTCCCTGGCTTATAAAATCGGAAACTTTACAGGATCTGAAAAAGGAGGAAAGAGAAGACAGAGAGAGTAGGTTTTTTTGAGGTTCAGAGGCTCAAATAGACAAAGGTTCAAAGGAACATAGAATAGAAAAAATCCTAAATCAAATTTATTTGATTTAGGATTTTTTCGTAAAATCTAAAATCTAAAATCTAAAATCTAAAATCTAAAATCTAAAATCTAAAATCTAAAATCTAAAATCTAAAATCTAAAATCTAAAATCTAAAATCTAAAATCTAAAATCTAAAATCTAAAATCTAAAATCTAAAATCTAAAATCTAAAATCTAAAATCTAAAATCTAAAATCTAAAATCTAAAATCTAAATCGTAGAACAATATTTGGAGTCGAAAACGATGACTTTACTATTTAAGTTTAAAAAAGATTCCAGCTGCGGTATGATTTCCATTTCTAAAAAACGGACTTCGGGATTGGATTTATTTTCGTTTTTGATGCGGGCTGTTAATTTGATCTTTTTAATTTTAGTACTGTCCTTAGAAGTAAGAACATAATGATAACTCATTGCTCCGGACTTTGAAATGATATCTATGACATTGTTTAATGAAGCAATTTTCTTTTTACCCCGCAGCGTAATTTTGTACAAAGCGTTTTCGGTTTTATCAAAAATAAATGTCTTTTTATTTTTAATCATGAATTTATAAATGCCATTAAAAATTAAAACAGCACTTATAAAAATAGAGATAATAAATCCGATTTTGAAATCACTTAAGTGTGATAAAACAAATCCGGAAGCCAAAACTAAAATTCCTGATATACATTTTAAAATGATATTTGATTTTACATACCAATAAGGACTATATGACATTTGACTCGATGAAACTGTGAAATTATAGTAATTCTGCATTTAGTATTCTCTTTATATTGCTGATTATCTTTTAGCTAGAAGAAAAATCATTGCTACGAAATACTAAATTCATTGTTTGAGGCTAAAAAGGAAGCCTTTGTAAGTTTTTAAAATAATAATTTAAGGTAATTTATACTTTGAAGAACATTTTGCCAAAAAAAAACGAGATACGTTTTACCGTATCCCGTTAATTAGTTTTTAGTTTTAATTTTTATTTATTCTTACAAGTTGTATTTCAATGTGATTCCGTAAGTTCTTTGATCACCTAATACACCAGCATATTGTCCTGCGTTACCTCCTGCAGGCAATAACTGCTCATAATAATCTTTATTTAAAAGGTTACGTCCCCAAAAGTGAACAGATAAACCTTGAGATGCACGGAAACCTAAACGAGCATTAAAAATCGCATAACCCGGAACAACTAAATATTTTGAAGCCGAAGGGCTTGAAGAAAATTCAGAACGAGCGTAAGAATCAATAGCAAGGAAAACTTTTCCTGCGTTTCCAAAGAATCTTGCACTATCAGAAAGTTCACCGCCTAAAGATCCTGCCCATCTTGAAGCACCCGGAAGATTAGTTCCTGAAACATCTTTGAAAGATACCGGAGCTCCGGTTTCTTCTAACGGAAGCGGCGCATTAGTAAATTTTTCATAAATCGCATCTGTATAAGTTGCAGCACCATTTATAGTTAAATGAGAACTTACTACAAAACTTGCATCTAATTCAACACCTTGTACACGCACTTTATCTGCATTAGCAAGATAACCACGGTTTACACCCAGTTCAGCAGCCTGAACGTTAGTTTGAAAATCTTTAATGTCTGTTTTAAAGGCAGCAATATTGAAGATTGAATTTTTGAAAGGAGAAGTTTTTACCCCAACTTCATAATGATATACTTTTTCAGGTCTAATAACCGCAAGATCTAATAAAGGAGCACCTTTAGAATCTGTTGGAAGTCCCGCAACGTTTACACCAACCGGTTTGTAGCTTTTTGCAAAAGTTCCGTAAGCATTGATTCTGTCATTTGCTTTAAAAGTAACCGTTATGTTTCCAGAAAAGTCAGTGTTATCAGTACTTGAATCAAATGCCTGATCAGAATAAACTAATTTTTTCAAGGCTAACAATGCCGGATCAGTAGTTTGTAAACCTCCGTATGTTGTACGAGCGTAGTGCGCGTCTTTTTTATCAAAGTTATATCTTAAACCTGGTAAAACGTGTAACCAATCTGTAATTGCCCAGTCAATTTGTCCAAATACTGCAGCACTTGAAGCTCTGATTCTTGCATCAGTTTTAATTCCGTATCCTTCAAAAAGGCCCGGAGTTTTCCATAATGCACTGGTAGTACTTTGAGAGAATCTCCATTGTGCGTTTCCAGATTCTTCTGTTCCATCAGTTTGAGATGTTTGATCGATGAAGAATACTCCGGCAACACCGCTAATTTTTGATGTTAACTGCCCTGCGTAACGAACCTCTTGTGTAATTTGAGTTTGTCTTGTTGGGTTTTGAGATTTAGCCAATACTTGTAATCCTGTAAAATCCCTGTCATTTGATGGATCCCAGTTCCAAAAACGCCATGCAGTTGTAGAAGTAAGAGTTCCGCCTCCAATTTTTGTATCAACATTTAAAGATAAACCTCCCATATCCTGATTTGAACGCCACGGTGTATCCTGATCAATTCTACGATCAAATGCATTTTGGCTTGGAAGCTGATAATTTAAATCTTTAATAATAGCATCAAACTGACGGTAAGCAGCTCTTTGAGTTGGAGCAACACCAGCAACAACCTGTGCATATCCATCAGGACGCTGCGTTGTAATATCAGCAGCAAATATAACGTTAGTATTTACAGTTGGAGTCCAAAGTAACTGACCTCTAATACCTTGATTGTTTAATGTATTGGTAGATCTTCCGGTTGCAACATTATCAACTAAACCATCACGTGATGTACCTGAGAAAGATAATCTACCTGCAACTTTGCTTCCTAAAGCACCCGTAACAGAAGCTTTTGCCTGCAGGAAAGAATAATTTCCGTAGCTCACTTCAAAGTCAGCGCCTGAAGTAAAACTTGGTTTGCGAGTTGTAATATTGAATGCTCCGGAAGTTGTATTTTTTCCGAATAAAGAACCTTGTGGCCCACGTAAAACCTCAATTTGTTCTACGTCGATAAAGTCAAGAGTTGTCGCAGCCGGACGAGCATAATAAACACCGTCAACATAAAATCCAACTCCCGGATCGATACCGTCATTTGTTAATCCGAATGGAGAACCTAAACTTCTAATGTTGATTCCAGTATTTCTTGGGTTTGAAGAATAAAGCTGAACTGAAGGAACTAATTCCTTAATACGGTTTACGTTAAAAGCTCCCGTTTGTTCTGCTTGTTTTCCTGTAATAACAGAAATGGCAATTGGCACATCCTGAACTTTTTCAATTCTTCTTCTTGAAGAAACGACAACTTCAATAAGTTCGTTTTCTTCTTTAAGCAAAACCTGAATTGGATTTACAGGGATTGAAGTAACTTCAATTTCAGATGTTGTATAACCTACATACTGAATTAAAAGTGTTAATGGCAATCTTCCTTTTGAATCGATTGTAAATTTACCGCTGTTATCTGTAACGGCACTTGTTGTAGTTCCTTTAATTACCACGTTTACGGCTTCTAAAGGGATATTTTCGCTTGTTGTAACAACACCTTCAATGTTTTGTGCAAATGAAATAGAGAAGGTTAAAAAGAATAAAATTGTAAGTATATTTTTAGTAGAATTTTTCATGTTTTATAGTAAGTATATATGATTAGTAGAATTTAAAATAAAATTTTTTTAAATCAACAGCACATACATATCATAGATGAATTTCTATTTACAGGAGCAGAAAGCTCTGTTTGTTTATTTTGCAAAAATTTTGATACACCCGATGGACTAAAATGTACTTTCATGTTAAAAATTTTGTAAATGGTTAGTTAATTATTTTGTGTAAATATAAATATTAATTCTATCGATTTACTAGGAATTAGAAAATATTTTTTTATTTATTTACCAGTGAAGCTATTGTGATACCTTCCATAGCCTTTAAAGTTTTATCTCTAATAAGCATTAAACCGTGACGCAGACTGCATTCAGACTCGGTTTTACAATCAGAGCAAGGCTCGTAAAAATTTAAAGAAGCGCATGGCAAAAGTGCAATTGCACCGTCAAATAATCGGTGAATTTCTGCCAAAGTGATGTCATTTTTTGATTTTATCAGGTAATATCCGCCAAATTTTCCCTGCTTACTGCTCACAAAACGTCCTCGTTTTAGATCTAAAAGAATCTGTTCTAAAAACTTTTTAGGAATGTTAGCGCCATCAGCTATTTCTATAGTTCTAGAAATGTGATTTTCGTCTTGTTCTGCTAAATAAAGTAAGGCCTTAAGGGCGTATTTTGCTTTATGTGATAACATCTATATAATTAATTGTAAAATGTAAATGTATGAATTTAAACTTGAAACTGAAAACTGCGACTGCAAACTGTTTTTCTTTTTCTACCAGCTTCCGCCAGAACCTCCTCCGGAGAATCCGCCTCCGCCAAATCCACCGCCGAAACCGCCGCCTCCGCCAGATGAACCACCGCCAAAACCTCCAAATCCACCGCCGCTGCTTCTGCCAAGACTGCTTAAAAGGATTACATCCATCAGGCTTGGACCGCCGCCACTGCTGCCAGAATTTCCACCTCCTCTTTTGCCGCGGGAAAGTAAAATTAAAACAATTACAACAATAACGATAAATGGAAGTATAGGAAAGTCTTTTCCTTTAGACTGCTTGCGTTCGCCTTTGTATTTGCCTTTAAAAACATCAAAAAGTGCATCGGCACCTTTATCAAGTCCGCGATAATAACTTCCGGCTTTAAATTCAGGAATAATAATGTTTCGGGTAATTTCTCCTCCAATTCCTGCGGTTAAACGATCTTCTAATCCATAACCAGGCGAAATCCAGATTCTTTTTTCGGCTTTAGCCAATAAAATTAAAACACCGTTGTCTTCTTTTGCTTGTCCAATTCCCCATTCCTGAGCCCATTTTGGAGTAAGAATTCCAATATCTTCACCTTTTAAGCTTTCAATAGTAATGACTACAATTTGAGTGGAAGTTGAATCAGAATAACGAACTAATTTTTCTTCTAACTGCGTTTTTTCAGCAGCACTTAAAACATTGGCGTAATCGTAAACAGAAGTTTGAAAATCCGGTTTTTTAGGAATATCGAATTGAGCAAAAATGCTATTGCTGATAAAAAGCGTGATTAACAAAAGAGTAAACTGAAAAATTCTGTTGGAATTTAAAATTTTATTATTGGAATTTTTCATTATTTATCCTTTTGAGATTTCGTTAGATAATTCGTTTGTATCGTCTGCTAATGAAGGAAAATGCTTTTTTAGCTGTTCTCCGGCATTCAAAATACCGTCAACAATTCCCTGTTTAAAGTTACCAGATTTAAAATGATTAGTCATAATGTCTTTGGTACAATCCCAAAAATCATCAGCAACCAAATCATCGATTCCTTTGTCTCCGCAAATCACGAAGTTTTTATCCTCAACTGCAAAATAGAGTAATACACCATTTTTTAGTCTGGTTTCATGCATTCGCAATTCATGAAAAACTTCTAAAGCTCTATCATAATGAGCTTTAGAAGTTGTTTTTTCTATATGAACCCTAATTTCGCCAGAAGTATTATTTTCGGCCATGCGAATAGCTTCAACAATTTCCTGCTCTTCTGCTTTGGTTAAAAAATCTTCTACTTTTGACATGTGAAATATTTTAGAGTTTAGATTTGTGATTTTAGATTATTTTCTAAAAATATTAAATTCTTAGAATTTTACTTCAACTGGTTTGTCTGCTCCGGTAGAAGCCTCGAAGTATGGTTTTTCTTTGTATTCGCTCAGGAACCAGTTGTTTGGAATTTTTAAGATGTAACCATTATAACCTTGTACCGCTTCGTTAAAACGAGTTCTAGCCGTTAAAATTTGGTTTTCTGTACTTGCTAATTCGTCTTGTAATTTCAAGAAATTCTCGTTTGCTTTCAATGTTGGATATTGTTCAACAGAAACCAATAATCTTGATAAAGAAGAAGAAACACCACTTTGAGCCTGATTAAATTCTTTTAATTGCTCTGGAGTTACATTACTTGGATCAACAGTTACAGAAGTCGCTTTTGCACGAGCCTCGATTACTGCTGTTAAAGTTGATTTTTCAAAATCGGCAGCACCTTTAACTGTATTTACTAAATTCCCAATAAGGTCATTTCTTCTTTGGTAAGCCGTTTGTACGTTACCCCATTCTTTATTTACAGCTTGGCTGTATTGCAAAGCACTATTTTTAATTCCAATCGACCAAAATGCGATAATGGCAATAAATACGATAATAATTCCTACAGGGATTAACCACTTTTTCATATTTGTTTTGATTTAAGTTTATTTCTATTTTTAATTACAATTCGTTTTTGATGTCGTTCAATTGTGTTTTAATGGTCTCTAATTTACGTATTATTTCGAATTTATCTAATGTTTTCTTCTGACCTTCTTTTAAATGTGTTTTGGCACCTTCAAGAGTAAAACCTCTTTCTTTAACTAAATGATAAATCAATTGCAGATTGGTTACATCCTCTGGAGTAAACATTCTGTTGCCTTTGGCGTTCTTTTTTGGTTTCAGAATATCAAATTTGCTGTCCCAAAATCGTATCAAGGATGCATTGACATTAAAAGCTTTGGCAACTTCGCCAATGCTGTAATATCTTTTATCTTTTGAAAGCTCAATATGCATGTTTTTTTGTTTCTAATTTATTTCAAAAATAATACTTTTTGTAGTATTAATCTAATGACTGATTTTCCTGGTTTGCCATTTTCGAAATTGCCACGTATTCTGCCGCCGAAATATTACCATAATAGAAGTTCAGCGGGTTGACAACATTACCATCTTTATGTACTTCATAATGACAATGCGGGCCTTCAGATCTTCCTGTGCTTCCTACATACCCAATTACATCGCCGCGTTTGACATGTTGTCCGGGTCTGCAGTTGTATTTGCTTAAATGCGCGTACAAACTCTCATATCCAAAACCATGCCTGATCACAACATGGTTCCCAAAGCCCGAAGCTGTGTTGTCAGCCCTTGCCACAACGCCGTCTCCGGTGGCATAAACAGGCGCTCCTGTGTTGGCAGTAAAATCCATTCCGTTGTGCATTTTTCGCACTTTCGTGAAAGGATCGATCCTGTATCCAAAACCAGATGCAACACGTTTCAAATTTTCATTTCGCACGGGCTGAATTGCCGGAATCGCTAACAATAAACTTTCTTTTGCACCGGCTAATTTCAATATTTCATCTAATGATTTCGACTGAATCGCCAATTCTTTTGAAAGTTTATCGACTCTTTTTGTCGTATTCAAAACCAGCTGCGAATTGTTATAACCTTCTAATGTTTTATATCTTTCAGGATTTCTAAAACCTGCTTTTCTAATAGAATCCGGAATTTCGGCTTTATTAAAATATACTCTGTAAATATTATTGTCACGTTCTTCTAAAGCCTCTGCGGCAGCGTCGATTTCGTCCAGTTTTTTATTCAAAATTGAATATTGCAGCTTTAAATTTTCAATTTCACGTGCCTGTAAACGATCTTTTGGTGTTTCAAAATAAGGAGTGTTAATTAAAAGTACAAAAACTAAAAATCCAAACAATGCCGAAGCCACTAAAAACAGTAAAGCATAACCGATTTTGATTCTTTTTCTGGTTTTTATTTTTGTATAAGCCAGATTTTCTGAGTCGTAATAATATTTTACTTTCGCCATATTTTAAAATACGCTATTTTTGCAGCTTGTAAAATCAATTAGTCGAACAATAGTGCTAAATGTTTCAATTGTTGACGGCTTTTTTACAAGAACAAAATAATTTGATAATTTGGGGGAATTACATAATTATATAATGCGCAAAATAGGGAATTTATTGTTGAAAAGCATAAGTTTTAATTTTCGATTTTAAAATTAACGCATTATTAATTTGAGATTATTTCTAATTATCACATTATCAAATTGACACATTTGTAAACAGATACATTTTCTAATTTAAATATGAAATCACAAGACGTACGTAAGCAATTTTTAGACTTTTTTAAAAGCAATGGACACCTTATTGTTCCATCGGCTCCAATCGTTCTTAAAGACGATCCAACCTTAATGTTCAATAACTCGGGAATGGCCCAGTTTAAAGAATTTTTCTTAGGGAACGGAACTCCAAAAAGTCCAAGAATAGCCGATACGCAAAAATGTCTTCGTGTTTCAGGAAAGCATAATGACCTTGAAGATGTAGGTTTTGATACGTATCATCATACTATGTTTGAGATGTTAGGAAACTGGTCTTTTGGAGATTATTTCAAAAAAGAAGCTATCAACTGGGCTTGGCAGCTTTTGACAGAAGTTTATAAAATCCCAAAAGAAAATCTTTATGTTTCTGTTTTTGAAGGAAGCAAAGAAGACAATGTTCCTTTTGACCAGGAAGCTTGGGATATCTGGAAAACTTTAATTGATGAAGACCGAATTATTCTTGGAAATAAAAAAGACAATTTCTGGGAAATGGGAGATCAGGGACCTTGCGGACCTTGTTCTGAAATTCACGTTGATTTACGTCCGGAAGCTGAAAAAGCTTTAGTTACTGGAAAAAGTTTGGTAAACAACGATCACCCGCAGGTAGTTGAAATCTGGAATAATGTATTCATGGAATTCAACCGTAAAGCTGACGGATCGTTAGAAAAACTTCCTGCACAGCACGTTGATACCGGAATGGGATTTGAGCGTTTGTGTATGGCTTTGCAAGGAAAAACATCAAATTATGATACCGATGTTTTTACACCGCTTATTGAAAAAGTAGAACAAATTACAGGTTTAAAATATACATCTGATGAAGTAAAAAACATCAGCGAAGAACAAAATAAGACCAACATTGCAATTCGTGTTATTGTAGATCACGTTCGTGCGGTTGCTTTTGCAATTGCTGATGGACAATTGCCATCAAACACGGGAGCTGGATATGTGATTCGTAGAATTTTGCGTCGTGCAATTCGTTACGGGTTTACATTCTTAAACACAAAAGAACCTTTTATTAATAAATTGGTAGAAGTTCTTGCAAACCAAATGGGAGAATTTTTCCCTGAAATTAAATCGCAGCAGCAATTAGTTACCAATGTAATTCGTGAAGAAGAAGCTTCTTTCTTAAGAACTTTAGATCAAGGTTTACAATTGTTGGAAAATGTAGTTACAGAAACTACAGGAAAAGAAGTTTCTGGCGCTAAGGTTTTTGAGTTGTATGATACGTTTGGTTTTCCAAAAGATTTGACTGCTTTAATTCTAAAAGAAAAAGGTTTCTCTTATAATGAAGCAGAATTTGAAGTTGAATTGCAAAAACAAAAAACACGTTCTCGTGCCGCTTCTGAAGTTTCAACAGAAGACTGGAATGTTTTGATTCCTGGAAATGTAGAAACATTTGTAGGTTATGATAAAATTGAAAACGAAGTAAAAATTACTCGTATCAGAAAAGTTGATTCTAAAAAAGATGGTATTTTGTACCAAATCGTTTTAGATAATACACCTTTTTATCCAGAAGGTGGTGGACAAGTTGGGGATAAAGGAACATTGGTTTCGGCAAACGAAACAATCGAAATTATCGATACCAAGAAAGAAAACAACTTGATTTTGCATTTTGCAAAACAACTTCCTGAAAATGTAGAAGCAGGTTTTGTAGCAAAAGTAAATACAGATTTAAGAACTTCAACTTCAAAAAATCACTCGGCTACGCATTTAATGCATTTAGCTTTGAGAAGCATTTTAGGAACACATGTTGAGCAAAAAGGATCGTTGGTAAATCCAAATTATTTACGTTTTGACTTTTCACATTTCAGTAAAGTTTCTGATGAAGAGATTAAACAAGTTGAAGCTTCTGTAAATGCTCAGATTGAAGCGCAATTGCAGTTGGTTGAACATAGAAATATTCCAATTCAGGAAGCATTGGATAAAGGCGCAATGGCTTTATTTGGTGAGAAATACGGCGATAATGTTCGTATGATTGAATTTGGTGATAGTAAAGAATTATGTGGTGGTATTCACGTAAAAAATACAGCAGAGATTTGGCATTTCAAAATTATTTCTGAAGGTGCTGTTGCGGCTGGAATTCGTCGTATTGAAGCAATTACGGGCGATGCGGTGAAAAACTTCTATCTAAACCAGGAAAATACATTGGCAGAGATAAAAGAAACGCTTAAAAATCCACAGGATATTTTGAAATCTGTTGCTTCACTTCAGGATGATAATGCTAAGTTGAAAAAACAAATTGAGCAGTTGCTTAAAGAAAAAGTAGGTGCTTTAAAATCAGAATTGGAGAAAGATTTCCAAGAGGTAAACGGAGTAAATTTCCTTGCTAAACAAGTAGACTTAAGCATGGCTTCTACGAAAGATTTAGCTTCGGCTTTAGGAAGTTCAAAACCAGATTCATTTGTTTTTTTAGCTTCTGTTGAAGATGGTTTACCAAATATTCACTGTTATATCGCTAAAGAATTGGTTGCAAGTAAAGGCTTAAATGCTAATGTAGTAATCAAAGAATTAGGAAAATATATTGACGGAAATGGAGGAGGACAGCCTTTCTTCGCATCTGGAAAAGGTAAAAATGCTGCTGGAGTTGTAGAAGCTTTGGCTAAGGCAGTTGAGTTTGTGAAATAAGATTCTAAGTTGCTGAGATACTAAGATTCTAAGTTTTTTATTCATATAGTAAACCCGACAGGTTTTAAAACCTGTCGGGTTTTGTTTTTTTGCCACAGATTAAAAGGATTAAAAAGGATTTTTCTATCATTTATGTCATTTCGACGAAGGAGAAATCGCACTCGTAAATCCGCAAAGTAAGTCGCCAATCTTTGTCGATAAACTAGTGCGATTTCTCCTTTAGTCGAAATGACAAATAGTACGTTTAATCAAGTGTTTTAATGAAAACTTAGAATCTTAGTATCTCAGCAACTTAGAAACTCAAAAACTATTTTCGTTCCCCAATTTGCTGACGCCACATAGCATAATACAAACCTCTTTCAACAATTAAATCATCATGTTTACCTTGCTCGATGATTTTACCTTGTTCCAGAACAAAAATTCTATCAGCGTGCATTACAGTTGATAAACGGTGAGCAATTAAAACCGTGATTCTGTTTTTATCAGATATATTTCTAATTGTCGCATTAATTTCTTCTTCGGTAATAGAATCCAGAGCAGAAGTTGCTTCATCAAAAATCAATAAATTCGGATTTCTAAGAATCGCTCTGGCAATAGATAAACGTTGTTTTTCTCCACCCGAAACTTTGATTCCGCCTTCACCAATTGTAGTGTTTAAACCATCTTCGGCACGTTTAAGAAGTTTATCACAGCTGGCTCTTTTTAAAGCGTCGTATAACTCTTCGTCAGTTGCATTTGGTTTAACGAATAATAAGTTTTCGCGGATTGTTCCAGAGAATAATTGTGCATCCTGCGTTACAAAACCTAATTGTTTTCTTAAGTCTAGTAAATCAATTTCTGTAGAATCAATATCATTATAAAGAACCTGACCTTCAGCCGGAGTATACAATCCAACTAATAATTTAACCAAAGTTGTTTTTCCGGAACCAGACGGGCCGACAAATGCAACAGTTTGGCCTTGTTTGATTTCAAAATTGATATTTTCAACCGCTTTGAATTTTGCTGTTTTATGCTGAAAACTTACATTCGAAAATAACAAAGACTGAATTGCTCCAACATGTTTTGGATTTTTTGGACGGAATTCTTTTGGAGCGCTTAATAGTGTTTTAAAGTTTTCCATTGAGACTTTAGTTTCATTCAAAGCAATAATGAAATTTCCAAGTTCCTGAAGCGGACCAAAAATAAAAAACGTAAAGAATACCATTGTCAGCAAATCACCCACAATAATTTTTCCTCCAAATAAGAAATAATACAAAGTAAAAACAACGCAAGTTCTTAAAAAGTGAACTGTTGTTCCCTGAATAAAACTCAAACTTCGAATAAATCTGATTTTTTCTAATTCTAATTGCAGAATTTTAAATGTGTTTAAGTTCAAACGTTTCTCTTCTTGGTACGTTAAACCAAGACTTTTTACCAATTCGATGTTTCGTAAACTCTCTGTTGTAGAACCTGCCAAAGCATTCGTTTGATTGACAATTTTTTTAGAAACAATTTTGATTTTTTTACCTAAATAAGAACTTACCAAAGCAATAATTGGAGCTGTAATTAAAAAGATAAGTGAGATTCGAAAATCAATTCGGGCAACATAAAGAATTACAAAAATGAATCCGATAACGGTTTGAAAAATCAAAGAAATCGAAAGCGTAATTAATTTTTCAGAATCAGATCGAACTTTGGTTAACTTACTCAAAGTTTCACCGCTTCGCTGATCTTCAAATTCGGCATAAGGTAAATCGAGGGATTTTTTAATTCCGTCGGTATACATTTGAGCACCAGTTCTCTGGATCACAACATTAGTGAAATAATCCTGGAAGTTTTTGGTAATTCTGGAAATCATCGCAGCACCAAGCGAAAGTCCAAGCCAGAAAGAAAGAGATTTGATAAAACCAGTTGGATTTCCTTCGTATTTGTGTAATCCAACACCGCAATCCTGCATTAATTTACCGGTAATAATAGAGTCTGATAAACTGAAACAAATGTTTATGGAGGCCATAATCAAAGCAAAAAGCAAAAGCATTTTGTGTTTGATTATATAAGAATATAATAATTTCATATAGAGTATAAAAAAATGGAAGATGCAAAAGTAAGCAATAGTTTGTCTTGATGGAGTTGATTTTTGTTATTAAAAATGTAAATTTTTAATTAATATTTTTATTCCTTAAAAATATAATTGAAGAAATGAATGAATTATGAATCTCGAAGTTTTTTTAATATAAAATGTTTTTGAAAGCAGTACTGAAAAGAAGAATTTGTACAATTGACTTTTGTCAATATTTATTTATAATTTATTCTATATTTGCCACTTTAAAATACGATACATATGAAAAAAATACTATTTTTTAGTGCTTTAGCATTAATTTTTGCATCATGTTCTGGTGATGATAATTCTTCACCTTCCTCTGAAGATAATTCAACTTTACCAAAAACAATTTCATACATATATCCCAATATACAACTGGGAACAAATAAAAAAAGTACCCTTGCGTTTAACGGAAATAAAATTGTAAACAGCATTACACCTGCTTCAAAAACGGTATATACTTACAGTGGAGATTTAATAACAAAACAAGAAGTGTTTGATATAGATCAACAAGGAAAAGAGACCAAAGACAAAGAAGTTGTATATGCTTATGAAAATGGAAAATTAAAGACAAGAATCTTTAAAGAAGATATAACTACCGAATATCCTGATGGACAATATATAGAAAAAACAGTTTATACGCATAGTAATAACGAGCTAATTTCATATATAAATTATTCAGTAGATAAAAATACAAAAGTCGAAACTAAAAGCAGAGAAGGTAATTTGACTTATAAAGATGGTAATCTTATAAAAGAAGTGAGAAAAGTTAATTCAGTGACAACGACAAGAGTTTATGATTACGATACAAAAAATAATCCTCTTAAAAATATTACTGGGTTTAATTTATTACTAAATGAAATTAGTGATCTAGGGAAAAATAATATTGTAAAAACTACCAGAACGTCATCTGAAAATTCTAATACAGCGGTTTATTTAACAACCTATACTTATAATGAAAGCAATTATCCTTTAAAGCATACTTCATTTGATGGAGGAGGCACAGCAATAGAATACGAAATCGAATATACTTATTAGTTTTTAAAACTTGAAAAATTTACAAAAACCAAATACTTCATGTATTTGGTTTTTTTATTGGTAAAAATTGGTGAAATTCGTGTTTAAATAATATGCCATGCAATTCAGAACCCAAATTCCAATTTCAAAAAGTAACAATCCAATCGATTATAATTCGAAGATACTTTCTGTAGGTTCTTGTTTTGCAGAAAATATGGCCGAGAAATTTGATTATTTCAAGTTTCAAAACGAAACAAATCCGTTTGGAATTATATTCAATCCCGTTTCAATTGAAAAATTGTTTAGCCGGGTTTGTAAAGAAGAATTGTTTACAGAAAAAGATGTTTTCTTTCACAACGAACGTTGGCATAGTTTCGAAGTTCATTCAGATGTAAGTAATGCTGACCGACAAGAATTATTAGAAACACTCAACAAAGCCGTTACAGAAACCAACAAAAAACTAAAAGAAGCCACACATATCATTATTACATTTGGAACTTCCTGGATCTACAGAAATATCGAAAGCACTGAAATCGCTGCCAATTGTCATAAAGTTCCTCAAAAACAATTTTTAAAAGAATTATTATCAATTGAAGTAATTCAAAAAAGCATTCAAAACACAGTCGATTTAATTCAGACTTTAAATCCAGAAATCAATTTGATTTTCACGATTTCGCCAGTACGCCATATCAAAGATGGTTTTGTAGAAAATCAATTAAGTAAATCACATTTATTTTCAGCGCTGTATTCTGCGTTAAATAGGGAACACTTAAAACTGAACGCTGAATACTTTCCGTCCTATGAAATCATGATGGATGAACTTCGCGATTATCGTTTTTATAACGAAGATATGCTGCATCCTAACCAAATCGCAATAGATTATATCTGGAAACTTTTCAGCGAAAATTATATTTCACAAGAAAGTATTTCAACAATGCAGGAAGTAGATGAAATTCAAAAAAGCCTGCGTCACAGAAGCTTCAATCCCGAATCAGAACAGCACCAAAAATTTCTTGCCAAACTTCAGCAAAAAATGAATCTTTTAGAAGAAAAGATTTCCCATATTAAATTTTAATTTTCATTAAGCACAAAACGTTCTTATAAAATATTTAAGCATAAAAAAACTTTGTGTCTTAGCGCCTTCGTGGCTAAAATTCAAAAGTAAGAAATTAACTATTTTACAGTGAAATTTTAGAATAATTCCCAATAATTATGTAAATTGTTAAAGGTTTAAATTTTCCATTTTTGTAAGATGTATAACCATGCTTTTTTCAGAAGCAATTAAATCCTGTATTTTATTGATCTATGAATAAGAAACCAATTTATTACGTAAAAAAAACACTTCGTGTACTATTATGGTGCGTGGTTTCTGTAGTTGCACTTTTATTACTTCTTATTATATTAATTCAGGTTCCTTCTGTTCAAAATTTCACCAAAGACAAAGCGATTTCGTATCTCCATAAAAAGATAAAAAGCAAAGTCTCATTAGATCATATTTCTATCAAATTCCCCAAAGATGTAGTTCTGGAAGGTTTTTATTTTGAAGATCAAAAAAAAGATACTTTGCTGGCAGGTAAACGTTTAGAAGTTGATGTTGACCTTTTTAAACTCGTAAGCAGTGAACTCGAAATCAATTCTGTTTCGCTTGAAAATGTAAAAGCCAATATTTACCGAAATAAAGACGGCGTTTTCAATTTCGATTATATAATAAAAGCATTCGAATCAAAAGAACCAAAAGTTGAAGATCCAAATGCTAAACCATTTAAAATATCAGTTGTAAAAGTAAATCTGGATAATATCAAATTTAATTTTAAAGATGATTATTCTAAAAATGACATTGCCGTAAAACTGACGCATTTCGATACTAAATTCAATAAGTTCGATTTGGATAAAATGGATTTTGATATTCCGAATATCGATTTAAATGGATTAAAATTAGTTTTAAATCAGGATGTTGTGGAACAAATTGCAGTTGTTTCGGTAAAAACCGTAGATACAATTTCAAAACGCAAAGACTTCAAATTAAAACTGGGAAAAATCAGTTTGTCAAAAATTGATGTTGCTTATGACAATAAAGATTCAAAATTAGATTCGGGAATAAAACTCGGAAATCTGAATTTATCTGTAAATGAAATCGACTTAAACAAACAACTTTTAGATTTCGATACTTTCGAATTAAAAAATCTTAGCGGAAATCTGCGTTTAGGAGTAAAAGATAAACAAATACAAACTCCAAATTTAGATACAACAGCGATAAAACAAGCAGGCTGGAAAGCAAAACTAAATAAAGTCAACATACAAAACATTGCTTTTAAATTTGATAATATGCAATCGAAACCAACTTCAATAGGAATCGATTACAGCCATTTAAATCTAAGTAAATTCAATCTTGAAGCCGAGAAATTATATTATGGTAACAATATTATTTCGGGCAATATAAAATCACTGGCAGCAACAGAAAAAAGCGGATTGAACATTCAATCTTTAAAAACAGATTTTTTCTACGGTCCAAAAAATGCCTATTTAAATAATCTGTATTTAAAAACACCGCAAACCCTTGTAAAAGATAAAATTAAGGTAGAATATAAATCACTCGAAGCACTTCAAAAAGATATTGCAAATCTTGCTGTCGATGCTAATTTAAAAGATTCGAAAATAGGGTTTAAAGACATTTTGTTATTTGCTCCCGATTTACAGAAAACAAATCCTTTTAAGAGTAATCCAAATGCTGTTTTATACATAAACAGTCGTGTGAGCGGAAAAGTAAAAGATTTGAATATTCCGAAATTCGAAATGAGCGGAATTGGAACTACAAAAGTTTCCCTTTCGGGAAAAATAACCGGACTGCCTGATGCGCAAAAAGCATATTATGATTTAGATATCAAAAAAATTGCTACGACTTCTAAAGACATAAATACGTTTGTACCAGTCGGAACTATTCAGAAAAATATTCAGCTTCCATCACAAATAAACCTGCAGGGAAAATTTAAAGGTTCAGTTCAGAATTTTAAAACCAATCTGGCTTTAAACAGCAGTTTCGGAAACGCAAAAGTTGATGCTTTATTCGATCAGCGTGTTAAGAAAAAAGAGAAATACGATGCAACGGTTTATTTACTTGATTTTGATTTAGGAAGATTAATCAAAAACGATTCAATTGGAAAAATTACGCTTAAAGCGAAAGTAAAAGGAAATGGTTTAGACCCGAAAACGGCAAAAGCAGAATTGGACGGAATTGTACAGAAAGCGGTTTTCAACAGATATACATATAGAGATTTAGCTTTAAAAGGAAATATTGCAAACGGTTCATTCGCAGTAAAATCCGGAATGCAAGACCCGAATTTGAACTTTGATTTAGTTGCAAGCGGAAATACACAAGAAAAATATCCATCAATAAAATTAAAATTAAACCTTGATATTGCCGATCTGGAAAAACTAAATCTTCATGCCGGACCAATGAAACTTCGCGGTAATGTTGATGCGGATATTGCGAATAGTAATCCGGATTTTTTGAACGGAAAAGTATTTCTTTCGAACATTCAGATTTTACAGGATAAAGAACCAATCGTTTTAGATTCCGTTCGTGTGATTGCTTTTTCAGATAATACCCGAAACAATATTAAAATATCTTCTCAGTTTTTAAAAGCTGAGGTTGATGGAAAATACAAATTGACCACTTTGACAGCAGCGATAAAAAAATCATTGTCAAAATATATCGATTTAAAAACTCCAAAAGCAAACGGAGAATCTGACGAGCAGCGTTTGGCTTTTACATTAACTGTTGATAACGATCCGATTCTTTTTAAACTGATTCCGAAACTGACAGGTTTAGAGCCAATTAAAATTACCGGAAAATACAATAACGTAACCGATTCTTTAGAAATAAGAGGAACAATTCCAAGAATCGTTTATGCAGAAAGCACAATTGCCGACGGAAAAATTAATATTGAAGCCAAAGAAAATGCTTTAGAATATTCTGTTTCTATTGCCACTATTGAAAGCGGTTCATTAAAAATTCCGTTTACCAGTTTATCCGGAAAAGTAGAAAATAATATTTTGACTTATGCGCTTGAAGTTCAGGATGCAAAAGAGAAACAGCAATATTTTATAGCAGGAGAATTTAAAGCAGAAGATTCTAAAAACATATTTAAAATCGATGCCGAAAACTTCATTTTAAATTATGATAAATGGAATATTGATCCTGAAAATGCAATTGAATTTGGAGACAAACGATTATACGTCAATAAATTTTTCCTGAATAATAACGGAAACGAATTAAAAGTTCAATCGCAGGGAACGCAAGATAATGCACCGTTGCAAGTCGATTTTGTAAACTTCAAAATCGAAACCATTATGAACATGGTTAAAAAAAATAAACTGTTAATGCAGGGTTTAATTAACGGAAATGCTGTTGTTGAAAATGTCATGACAAACCCAACTTTTACTTCTGATTTAAAAATTGATGATTTTGCTTTTAGAGGAGATGCAGTTGGCGACATTGAAATAAAAGTAGATAATAAAACCAATAATTTATTAAATGCAAATGTGGCATTAACCGGAGAAGGAAATGAAGTAAACCTGACCGGAAATTATAAAATGGACGATGGAAACCTTGATTTAAATTTAGATATCAATAAATTGTATATCAAAAGTATTCAGGGTTTTACAATGGATAACGTAACAGACGGAACGGGATATCTATCGGGAAATTTTAAAGTTGCAGGTAACGCATCAAGTCCAAAAATTGCGGGTGAATTAAATTTTAACGATGCCGGTTTTAGAATCACACAGCTGAATTCCTTCTTTAAAACAGATAATGAAAAAATCACTTTTAATAATGATGTAATTACGTTTGATAAATTCACGCTTAATGATGAAAACGACAACGAATTATCTGTAGATGGAACGGTTCAGTCCCCTGATTTCAAGAGCTATAATTTTGATTTAGTTGTTACAGCAGATGATTTTAGAGCGATACATTCTAAAGAAGTTGATAACGATTTGTTTTATGGTGATATGTTCCTGGATACCAAACTAAATATTACAGGAAATCTGGACAGCCCGGTTGTCGACGGAACAATTAAAATCAATAAAGAAACCAAGTTTACGGTTGTAATGCCGCAGTCAGATCCATCTATTGCAGATCGTGAAGGAATTGTAGAGTTTGTTGATGAAGATAATATGTACCTGAAACAAACTGTTGAGCTGCAAAACGAACTGAATCAGTCTGATGTAAAAGGAATGGACGTGAATGTAGCCATTTCGATTGATAAAGAAGCAGAATTGACTTTACTTATTGATAAAGGAAACGGTGATTATTTGAAACTGAAAGGTGAAGCTGAATTAGTTGGCGGAATCGACAAATCTGGAAAAACAACTTTGACCGGAAAATACGAGTTTACAGATGGTGCGTATGAAATGAATTTTAACGGAATCCGAAGAAAATTTGATATTCAAAAAGGAAGTTTTATCACCTGGAACGGTGAACCTACAATGGCAAATTTAAATATTACGGCAATTTATAAAGTAAATGCTGCGCCAATCGATTTACTCGGAAATCAGCTTGGCAACGATGATTCAGCTGTAAGAAATACATACAAACAAAAACTTCCGTTTCAGACTTTACTGAAAATGAAGGGAGAATTAATGAAGCCGGAAATTTCTTTTGGAATTGTACTTCCGGAAGGAAATTACGATGTTTCTTCAGATGTGGTTGAGCTTACACAAACCAAGCTGAAACAATTAGAACAAGATCCGGCAGAACTAAATAAACAGGTTTTTGCACTTTTATTATTAAACCGATTTGTGGGTGAAAATCCGTTTGCTAGTGAAAGCGGCGGTACAAATGCAGAATCTTTAGCAAGACAAAGTGTGAGCAAAATTCTTTCGCAGCAATTAAACAATCTGGCGGGTGAATTAATTAACGGATTTGAAGTCAATTTTGATTTAGAATCAACAGAAGATTACACTTCAGGAACGATGCAAAACAGAACTGATTTGAATGTTGCCGTTTCTAAAAAACTGCTTGATGACAGATTAAAAGTAACTGTTGGAAGTAGTTTTGGCGTTGAAGGTGCAGAACGCGCGAACGAAGAAAGTACGAATATTGCCGGAGACGTAGCACTCGATTATCAGCTTACAAAAGACGGACGTTATATGGTTCGTGCTTACAGAAAAAATCAATATCAGGTAGCAGTTGAAGGTCAGGTTGTAGAAACGGGTGTTGCTTTCATCATTACGATGAGTTACAATAAATTCAGAGAGCTTTTTCATCGATCAGAACAAGAAAAGCAAATGATACGTGAAGAAAAAGTCCGTAAAGAGAAAGAAAAACAAAAAAAGAAAGAAGCAAAAGAAAAGGAAAAATTAGAAGAAGAGCAGCAGGAAAATCAAATTGAAGGAAATGAACAAAAAACATAATCATATAGAAAATCAATATATAAAGTATTTTGTACTGTTCTGCCTGTTTTTTGTTTTAGGCTGCAGTAATACTAAATATCTGCCAGAAGGCGATTTGCTTTACGTTGGCGGTTCTGTAAAAGTCAAAGATTCTTTAATAAAGAAAAAAGAAAGAAAAGCACTTGAAAAAGAATTAGAAGATTTATTACGTCCAAAACCAAACAAACAAATTTTAGGATTACGTCCTAAATTATGGATATACAATCTTGCCGGAGAGCCTAAAAAACAAAAAGGAACCAGATATTGGCTTCGAAATAAAGTAGGTGAACCGCCTGTACTTTTCAGTAAAGTCGATTTAGATTATAATGCTTCTGTTTTAAGAAATTTTACCGAAAACCGAGGTTACTTTAAAACCCGTGTCAGCGCCGATTCAACCGTTCGAAACAAACGAGTTACGGCAGAATATACCGTTATTCCTAAAAAACAATATATCATTAAAAGCGTGACTTTTCCTGATGACTCTTTGGCAATGTCCAGAATTATAGGAAGATCAAGCCGAAGAAGTTTATTGAAAGTTGGAAAACCGTATGATTTGGACGTTATAAAAGCCGAAAGAGAACGAATTGACGCCAGACTTAAAGAGAAAGGTTATTTCTATTTTAACCCAGATTATCTTTTAGCTCAGGTAGACAGCAGTAAAGGCGATCACGAAGTAAAAGTGAGAATTGTAATAAAGCCAGATACGCCGCCAAAAGCCCTTACAGCGTATAAAATCAATAATATTTATGTGTATCCCAATTATTCACTTTCGAATGACAGTGTGGTTTATAGAAAAAGAGATATTACAAAATACAAAGATTTTACAATCATCGATACAACTGAAACCTTTAAGCCAAGGATTTATGATCGAACGATATATTTTAAAAAAGGAGATTTATACAATAGAAAAGATCATAATTTAACCTTAAACCGTTTTGTAAATTTGGGAACATTCAGCTTTGTAAAAAATGAATTTAAACCATCAGACAGTATTCCAAAGACTTTAGATTCGTATTATTACTTAACGCTTCTGCCTAAAAAGTTTATTAGGGTTGAGGTTTTAGGAAAAACTAATTCAGCCAGTTATACAGGGACAGAAGTTAATCTAAACTGGAATAACCGAAACTTTTTTAAAGGGGCGGAACTATTTACAGCTTCTGTTTTTGGCGGTGCCGATTTCCAGCTTGGTGGAGTTAACAAAGGGAAAAATATTTATAAACTGGGAGGAGAAGTTAGTTTGACCTGGCCGAGATTTATATCGCCTTTTAATATTCAGGGAAACAGTGAATATGTGCCAAGAACCAAAGCGACACTACGATATGAATATCAAAAAAGAACACAATTGTATGCGTTGAATTCCTTTAATGCCTCTTTTGGATATTTATGGAAAGAAAATATAAGGAAAGAACATCAGTTAAATGTGATCGATGTTACGTATGTAAGTCCAAATCATGTTACGCCCGAATATTTAGAAGATATTCAGGATGATCCGGCTTTAGAGAAAGTAATTGAAAAGCAATTAATTTTTGGCCCGACTTACAGTTATACGTATACAAACACGATGCAGAAACGACGAAAAAATACGATCTATTTTAATGGAGAATTAGATTTGGCGGGAAACATAACGGGATTAGTTACAGGAGCAGATTATCCAAATAAAGTAAAAACCATATTTGATGTTCCGTTTAGCCAATATGTGAAAATCAAATCAGATTTTAGGCATTATTTGAAATTAGGAAAAGAAAGTGAATTAGCTAGTCGATTAATCGTTGGTGCTGGATTTGCTTATGGAAATTCAAATACATTACCTACATCAAAACAATTTGTAGTAGGAGGAACCAATAGTATTCGAGCCTTTAGAGCCAGAACTTTAGGGCCGGGAAGTTATGTGATTCCGCCAACGACAAATAACAATTATACGCCAGATCAATCGGCAGATTTAAAACTGGAATTCAATACAGAATATCGTGCAAAATTATTTAGTGTTATAAGAGGCGCTTTATTTATAGATGCAGGAAACATTTGGCTCTTAAATGCAGATCCTAATAAACCCGGAGCTGAGATCTCAAAAGATTTTATGAAAGAGCTTGCCATTGGAGCAGGAGCAGGATTGCGTTTCGATTTGTCGTTCCTTGTTTTAAGAACTGATTTGGCTTTCCCTCTTAGAAATCCAGCTCTTCCAGACGGACAAAGATGGGTAATTGATGATATTAATTTTGGAAGCGGACCATGGCGAAAAGACAACCTGATTTTGAATATCGCTATTGGATATCCTTTTTAGAAAAAGTTTTGCCACGATTTTTTTTTGCCACGAATTTCACGAATTTCACGAATTTTTTTGAAGATGCTTAATTTATGAATTGACCAATAAATACAAGGCATAGAATTAGTGAAAATTAGTGAAATTCGTGGCAAAAAAACTTTAGTCACCTTCAAAAAAAAGAAGTAAATTCGTCTAAATATTTTACAGGAATGCAAAACTTGATCAAAAGAATTATTAGTATCGGTATTACTATTTTAGTCATTGTTCTGGCTTTTAAATACTGCCAGTTTAAAAAAGATGACGACTCTACAATTGATTATAATACCAATTTAATTCAGCAGCAAATTTTAAATGTTGGAAAACTGGTTGTCACCGAAGGACATTTCTCTGAAGTGATTACTTATAAAAATCAGCAGAAGTATTTGATGGATATGATTTCATTTGAAAAAAAGGCACTTATTGTGGTCAATGCCAATGTTACCGTTGCCTACGATTTGCATAAAATGAAATACGATATCGACGAAAAAAACAAAACCATCACAATTCTAAATATCCCAAAAGAAGAAATCACAATTAATCCTGATATTCAGTTTTATGATGTCGAACAAAGCAAACTGAACCCGTTTACGGGCGACGATTACAATAAAATCAACAAATCGGTAAAAGCCAACCTGGCTAAAAAAATCGAAAAATCAACCCTAAAAACAAACGCCCAAAACAGATTAATAAGCGAGCTGTCAAAAATCTTAATTATGACAAATTCAATGGGTTGGAAATTACAATACAACGGAAAAACAATTGAGTCTGAGACTGAGTTGAATCAGGATTTGAAGCTGTAGAGGTTTGCCACAAAGGCGCTAAGACGCTAAATTTAAAGTAATGATTAATCTTAATGTTTGTCATTTCGATTTCTATGATAAAACCAAATCTTTTTCATAAAAGGTTTGGTTTTTTATTACCGCAAAAACCCGATGTATTATTTTGTTTCTCACAGCGTTTAAAACGCTCATTTTATTCTTTCCTTCATCAACTTTTCTGATGTAGTATTTTCTTAAATCATTGTCTAATCGAACAGCGCTCATTGCGGCCAGATGCAGAATAGTTTTCAGGTTTTTATCGGCAAGCATTGACACTCCAGGTCTTCTTTTTAATGAGGTTCCAGATTGAAAATCGAAAGGTACAACTCCGCTGTAACATGCCATTTTTCTAGGATCAGTTATCACTGTAAAACCTTCTGTTTTTGATATTAATGTCCATGATAAAACCTGACCTACTCCAGGAACAGATTTTATCAGTTTCTGCTGATAGCTTAGGTTTTCATCATTATGGATTACTTCTTCAATATCATTTTCAATAACCTTAATTTGTCCCTCAATATTTTTAATGAGTTTTACATTTAGACTTTTTAGCTCTTTGTCCAATCCAATGCCTTTCATTAATTTGTAATCATGCTGCTGAACCATAAGCTGCTTTTTGATTTTTATTCTTAAAGCTCTTTCGGTCAATAGTATTTTTATTTTTTTAATGGAGCACGAACTTGGTTTCCATTCTCTATTTTCTTGATAATTTTTCTCAATAAAACTACAAATTCGCAGGGCATCAATTTTATCATTTTTACCTCTGACAAGACCTATACTTTTCTTGATATGCAGAGCCGATATTACATAAACTTTAAAGTTGAATTTTTCCAATACTTCAAAAAGATTCCAATTGTATCTGCCTGTATTTTCCATTGCTAAAATTACATTCTCATCTGAATATTTTTTAAAAAAGCGCTTTATAGCCGGAACGTTATTCTCAATAGAAAAGTAATTTAATGATTCTTCTTTTACACAAATATCTAAAGTCTTGCTGCTGATATCAATGCCAATAATAATGTTTTTCATAACTTTGCTTTTACGATTCAACAATGATTTGAGAAATTCATCATAAGCTCAACTCCTTAATAACGGGTCACTAGCCCAAATTTCTATCTGAGTCTTTGATGAAAGGGAAGCCAAAGTCTTAATCAAGATATGAGCCACAAACTCAGAGGAACGAATAGTTTACTTTTGCTTCCTTTCTCAATCATAAATCTACTTAAATTTTAAAAAACAAATCTAAAGGAGGAACGAGAAATCTTCGCGAGAAACTCGACAAAGATTGGATTCTCGTTGCGGAGTTACTTGCGAAGATTTCTCGTTCCTCGAAATGACAAGATTGTGGAAAACTTTATGAGAAATAAATCAGCGTATATCAGTTTAAATCAGTAAAATCTGCGGGCAAAAAAACTTCATGCCTTAGTGCCTTTGTGGCAAAGAACTATCAAAAATCAAATCCAATCCCCCAGAAATTAAATGCGCAATTTCAGGACGTTTTTCTTTCAATTGATCCAAATAAACCAATACTTCCTGCAAAAGCTGTTTTTCATCTGAATCTTTTAAAAGTTCCGCAATTTCAACAGATAATAACCAATCGTTTGAATGACTATTTTTTAGGTTTTCAAAAATAGATTTCAACTCCGTTTTAGAAGTTTTATTTTTTCTGATATCTCTAACTGACGCATATAAATTTTCCAATTCATCACGTTTATCAGTATGTTTTGCTTTTATGGTTTTAGTTGTCGGAACAATATTTATTAAATCAAAACTGTTTACATCAGCTGGGCCAGAAAATGCCGAAATCACTTTTTTACCAATCGCCATATCGTAATTTCCCCAGTCAGGCTGAAACAAAATAGTTTCGCCATGCGTAACAGTACAATTTCTAAAACTGATTAAAATAATTTCTCCGTGTAAGTTTCGGGAGCCTGTAATAATTTCACCTTCAACAATAATATTACCTTCAAACTCCAGTTTTACAGTTTCATTTTCCACAATGCTGTAAGCCTGTAAATCCTTCGGACTCATATCTTCAATTGCCAGATTAAAACCTTTCAGCTTCCCAATCGGACTTCCAAATCCGTGTGGATGCGTTAGAGTTCCGTGACCGACTAATTCTTTTTCTCGATAGGATAAAGCTGTTTTTCCGGTTGTTTGAATGTAAACCGGTTTTCCTTCTTCTTCAATAACATTTGTAAAAACTCCCGAAATTTGTAAACCCGTACTTAATTCAATTGTACCTAAAGCATTGGATTGAATTAATTTTTTAATTCCCGAAAGTCCTCCGGTGCGAAGTGCCATTTTATTAGCAAACTCTTCCAGAACTAAACTTAAATAAGAAAAAGTAGGCGTTACATAAAGCTGTGGCTGCAATTGCGTAATGTCAAAATTCTGATTTGCAGCCGAAATATCATAAGGGATTTTCTTTACATTATCGGTCATACACCAGGCACTTTCTCCAATCGAAGAAAGTAATCCTGCGCCGTAAATTTTTGGATCTTCAACCGTTCCAATCAAGCCATATTCAACCGTCCACCAATGCAGGTTTCTAATTTGAGCCATTTCAGACAATTCGCCCATATCGTTTTGTAAATCAGCAACTGCTTTTTCGGCTTCGTCGATTTTATCTTGCGGCGTATCTTCGGCTTCTTTTAAAATTGAAAGCAAACGAATCGCTTCATACATTTGATAATCTTTGTGAGATGAAATTGCTTTACAGCCAATTTCACCAAAACGTCTCAAATATTCCGCATATTCAGGATTTGCAATAATAGGAGCGTGGCCGGCACCTTCGTGAATAATATCTGGTGCGGGTGTATATTCAATATGTTCTAATTGTCTGATATCCGAAGCAATAACCAAAACATTATAAGCCTGAAACTCCATAAAAGCATTTGGCGGAATAAATCCGTCAACAGCAACTGCAGCCCAGCCAATTTCAGTTAGAATACGGTTCATTCCGTACATACTCGGAATAGAATCAATTTCGATTCCCGTTTTACGTAAACCTTCTAAATACGAATGATGTGCAACCTTAGAAAGATAATCTACATTTTTACGCATAACATATCGCCAAACCGCCTGATTAATAGGTGTGTAATCACTATAATCCTGAGGCTTAATAAATTGCTTTAAATGTTTTGGCAATCGTTCTAATAACGGATTGGTTTCTATAGATGCATTCATTTCGAAAACGTTGTAGATTAGAATGTAAAATTACGAATTTAGGTCGCTATTTTTTGCTATTCATCACAAAATTTTTATTCGAAAGTGTATTTTATTGCGTTTTTCGTGAGTTTTTGTTCTTTGTTAAATAGCCTTTGGCTTATAGTTTTGTCGAAAGGAGTTATAGTCAAATATTTATAGTAAGATTTTTAGTATATTTTGTAAATATAGTTGTATATTGTTTTAATCTAAAGAAAGAATTAACTTATAAAAAAAAGAAAATAATTATGGCTGATAAACATGTTGTAGTACAGGGAGCAACTTTAAAATGTGAATTTAGTGTTGAACCAAAAACAGATATACTAAAAGTTTTTACAAATTCAAAGCATTATGCGAATGATCATGAAGCCGAAAATAAACTTATCGCTACTACTAAAGAAATAGGTCAGACTCTTGAGAAAAATACATTTGGCAAATGTAAAAAACAACCATCAGGAAATGATTATTTGCCTTGTACAGCACAAATCACAAAATGGACTAACTATTATGAAAAGGTAACTTTATCTAATAAAGGCAAAATGTTACTTGAAGATAGCAAAGCTACTTGCCCAATGGGAGCGCCAGATTGTATTAGTATTGTAAAACATGGACAAGAGGCAGAACTTACCAAAATTCATATTATGAAAACTAATCCATTCCTAATGAATCAAATAAATCCATTAGTGAATATAGGAGCATTTCAAAACGAGTTAAACGGAATACCAGAAGTAGAAAAATAATAATTATGAGTTTTTATATAAAAGGAGAAACAAGACCATTACTTGGGAAAAATATTTACAAACTAATGTCGGCAATTGCCCCCAATGCAGATAGAACCCAAAAAGCAGATCCCTCAAAAATTGTAAAACAGCGTTGGACATTATATAAAAGAGGAAAACGTTTTTTAGATTTAGGTAATGATGGAAGTATCACATTTAATCAGGCAAGTTTAGGAGTCGCGTATAAAATTGAAGTAATTTTTACAGATGCTTTTGGTGTATCAGGCAGTGCGTCTCTCGAAATTATTCCTGTCGCGGGAAAACCAAGTATTCAAAACCTTAAATGGCAGGATCAATATTATGAAGATTTAAACGGAAGACCAATTGCTTATCTTGATAATGTGCGTTTGTTTATTCATACGCTTAACATTCCTATTGGGGATACACTGCAAGTAACCATTTGGGAAGATGAAGGTTTTGACGGGCATGACAAGAAATCCAGAAATATGGGTACCTATACTACAACCCGTGTTGACAAATACGGAAAAGCAGAACTCTATTTTACCAATATAAAACTATATCAAAAAATACTTAATGATCAGGATTATATAAATGAAGACATGCATGAGTTTTATGCAGAAGTAAAATACATCGGTAAAATAGATGTTATCGAAGATAAAATACAACTTAAGGTTTTTAACAGTTTAGTAAAAAGAATAGAACAGCCTAAGAGTAATAGTGTTCTGAAAGTATCAATTCCGGACAAACAAAAGAGGCCCGAAAACAAAACTGGCGTAAAAGTAAACATAAATCTATTTTTTGATGGCACATTAAATAATGGCAATAATACAGATTCCAGATTAGCTTATAATAAAAAGAAAAAGGGACTTGCATTGAACCCTGATGAATCAAAAGCAGCTGAGGCCTACAGAAAAAATCATGAAAATGGAAGTAGTTATGAAAATTATTACTCGAACATAGCTATTATGCACCAAATGAATTTAGCTGATAACAAAAAAAGAGAAATAAAAGTATATATAGAAGGAGAAGGGACAGAAGATTATTCGAGCGACAGTATGTATGGTTATGCTTTTGGCAGTGGTAGAACGGGTATTCCAGCTAAGGTGAATAGAGCTTTTAGTAAGATTACTAGTGAAATCAGAAAATTTAGGCTTGATAAGTTGATTAATGAAACAGAGTTTATAAACGAAATAGAATTAACAGTATTTGGTTTTAGCCGTGGTGCCGCAGCTGCACGTCATTTTATCGCGCTTAAATATAAAGTACTGGATAAATACAATATAGAATCGGCTAAGTTTTCTATAAAATTTGTGGGTCTTTTTGATACGGTATCTTCTTATCATGATGCACATAGTTTGTCAACTGGAGCAACGAATAAAGATTTTGATAATGATGTAGATGAGTTAAAATTAAAAATGGAAGGTGTAAAAAAAGTATTTCATCTTACCGCTGGCGATGAGTATCGCGAAAACTTTTCGCTTACTACCATAGAACATTCTATTGCTGCAGGAGTAGGTTTTGAATTAGAAATTCCGGGCGCGCATAGTGATGTAGGCGGAGGCTATGGTGAGATTGAGGATGAAACACGATATTTTAGTGATGAACCTGATTTTAAAAACATCCAACAAGTTTTACTCCAACAAGGATGGTACACACCAGAACAGCTTAATTACCCAATGAGAAATGAAAAATCTGGAAAACCTTATGGAGGAACACGAAAAGGAATTCCAAATAGCTACCAATATATAGCGTTGGCTGTTATGGTAAAAATGGCAGAGAAATATGGTTTAAAGTTTGATGAAAAATTCATAGAAGGAGGTAAAGATGCTATTTACAAAGTTCCTGATGATTTAAACTTCGCAAAAGAAAATTTATTGAGTTTTGCTTTAAAAAATGATGGAGCGCGCAGCTTAAAAGTAACTATTCATGAGGAATTTTTGAAACCGATTCGTAATAAATACCTGCATCGCTCAACATCAAATGCTATAGGAAAAGGAGCGCGATATCTAGATGGCAAGCCTTATAGAAAATCAATAGAAGGTTAAAAAATATGAAAAAATACAGTAAAATAGTATTAGTACTCTTAACAATTGTTTTGAGCTGCAAAAAAAATGAAAAAGATATGATTGTAAAAGTAGAAAAATTTGAATGGAGTCCAGAAGTAAGTGCTGATGTTGCTTACCCGATGAGAGTAATTTTTGGGAGTTTTGCACTTTCAGATGGCAATAGCGTCCGGATACCTAGCGGAGAATTTCTTCAAGGAGACTGGCGCTCTAGCAGTAGTTCTTATGCCGTAGGGGAGGAAAGGAAAAAAGTACCGGAGAAGATGGTATTAAGATGGTTTTCTTATACCGAGAATAAATTTTATTTAGGAGATTTTGAGTTGCCGCAAAAAAAACTCTATGATCTCTTTAAAAAAGATTACGGTACTTCTTTTGATCCTGATGGAGAGGAATATAAAAAATCATATTATACACTAATGGTAGGAATTGCACCAAAAGGAATGATAACACTATGGATGCAAGGCAGTGTAGGTCCTAGAGAAATAGGCAGTTATCAGGCGAATGAAGTTTTAGATGAAGACTGGAACGATTTTAGTAAAAACCCTGACCGTAAAGGTGTTATGAAATCTTATTATGATGATTTTCTGCCTTTTGTTCAGAAGGAAATAGACGATAATAAAGTAAGCAATACATATTTTAAAAATCGCCTTAAACGTTACAATTATACTATCGGGACCAACAATCCAGATTTTAAAATTCACGATTTTCATATTTATTGTCTTAATGGCGAAGTAATGGAAAAGAGTAATGCCGGACTTGAGTTTTTGACCGATACTGTAAACGGAAAAGGAGTGCCAAACATGATGGCAATTTTTATTGAAGATCGATTTCGTCACAAGCTCGAAGTTCGAATTTGGGTTGATTTATTAGACGGTAAAACCACAGAAGAAAATGATCATTTGCAAGATCCAATAGAAGAACGCGCGTTTAATAATCAGTTAATGGATCGTTTTAAAACTTTTTTTGAGCACAATCAAAATGTAGAGTTATATATAAAATTTGATAAAGAGATCAAGAAGAGTAATATTAATAAGCCTATTTATTCCGGTAAAGTTTATTTGAAATCGCCAACAAATGAGTTTGAAATACCAAATTCAAAAGTTGAGGTTTATGATGCGGTGTAATTATAAATAATAAACCTCAATTTCAAACTTAAAGTTAAACTCGAAATTTGAGGTTTATTATTTTCAAATATTTATACAATCACTCTAACAATGGATTGGTTTTAATATTTGGATTTATTTTGAAAGTGATTTTATTGCGTTTTTATAGATTTTAAAGAGATCTTGAAAAAAGCAGGATTTTAGCAGTCATTATTTTCATAATTAACTTTTTCCAATGTTTTCTCGAAGTTTTCAAGTTCTTTCTTCGTCATTGCGGCTTCTTTCAAGTCGACTGGTAATTGTTTTTTAGCATCAGAACTAATCCATAAACCAGTAAAAGTGTTTCCGGTTTTCTTTAAAATTAATACACCGCTAAAACCGTGTTCAACTAAAACAAATTCATTTTCTTTCTTTTTATTCTGAGTAATATCAAGCTGAATCCATTTTTTTGATTTGTCATATCGATACATAGATGTATACATTAAATCGGCAGTACATGGATTTTCTTCTGTTTTGATATAAACGGTTACAGCTATTTTTCCGTCGACAGTTCCTTTGTATAAATTAAAAGCTGGAGCTTGTGATTGTGCGTTTAAGAAATTACAAAAAGAGAAACACATTATAAAGAACAGGATAAGTTTTTTCATTTTAAATAGTTGATTGGTTTTCTAGTATTTGGGTCAATCAAATTTATTTAATTTAAAATAGTATTCAAATTTAATTTGTCAGCTATTTTAAGATTTACCCTATGAATTTCGTAACTCATTTTCGGCATTTCTAAAATACTCAATTTTGTGATTGAACATAAAAGCCATATTTGTAGCACGCATTTTTGCTTCTTCCGTAATTACTCCTGCAAATTGCGCATCGATTGTAGTATTAAAAATCTGAATCCAGCGGTCAAAATGAGTTTTATCAACCGGTAATTGTTTATGCGGAGGAAATGGCGTTCCTGAATAAGCACGAACATCAAATAAAATAGTCTGCCAAAAACCATACATTTTTTGCAAATGGGGTTCCCAGCGATCTTGAAGTTTATCATTGAAAATAGGACCAATAAGATCGTCTTTTCTAACATTATCATAAAAGCTGTTCACCATTTGTTTAATATCCTCTATGGTCGAAATATCTTTAAGCGTTTCCATGTTTTCTAATAAAATTGAAATGCAAAAATACGATATAACTTCAGGTTCGATCCATGATATTTGTCATTTATGAAATAATTATAAGTTGTATTTTGGAATCAAAAACCATAATTAAATTACTCATTTTTAAATTTTTGTAAATACTGAATTTTAAATGTAAGTTTTTTATGGTTTTTAATATTTTAAATAATTGATTTTTAATTATTTATAAAAAATAAAGATGTGTTTTTGTTAAGGTAATATTTACAAATGATGTGTATTTGTAAAGTTGTAATTATAACGATTTCGTGAAAATTGATATATTTTTGAATCGTTTTAATAAAAATAATCATAATAAAATGAGAAAAATTTAACTATCAACAAACCACAAAAACCACAAAAAAGATGCACAAAATTACTCAAAAACCTACAAACCGAGTAAGAGCTTTTATGACACAAGTCATTATTATAATGCTTTTATTTATTACCAAAACAAATGCACAGACGGTTACACCTTTTATAACATCAGGTGATCAAACGCGATTATTACAACAACAGGCAACTGTAAGTTTCGGAACAAACTCAGGAACCAATCCTTCTACAGTTACAGTTAATGCAGGAATAACGTACCAAACAATGGACGGTTTTGGTTACACTCTTACCGAAGGAAGTGCCGAAGTAATCAGCGGAATGGCAGCAACACAGCAAAACCAATTATTGAATGATTTGTATAATCCTAATACAGGATTAAACGCAAGTGTAATTCGTATTAGTATTGCAGCTTCAGATTTAAGTAATTCTTCTTATAGTTATAACGAAACTTCCGGAGATACTAATATGAATAACTTTAGTTTAAACGGACCGGATTTGACATATCTGATTCCGATTATCAAAAAGATTCAGCTGATTAATCCAAACATTAAAATTTTAGCAACACCTTGGTCAGCGCCACGATGGATGAAAACCAACGGTTCCTGGATTGGCGGAAGTCTGCAGACACAATATTATGCTGCTTATGCAAGATATTTTGTAAAATACATTGCAGCAATGCAGGCGCAGGGAATTCCGATTTGGGGAATCACGCCGCAAAACGAACCAGAAAATCCAAACAACGAACCAAGTATGCTGATGAATTCTACAGAACAAAAGAATTTTATCAATCAACAACTTGGACCTCAATTGGCTGCAGCTGGATACGGAGGTGTCAAAATTATTGCTTTTGATCACAACTGCGATAATACAGCATATCCAATTGATGTTTTAAACAACAGCAGTTATGTTGACGGAGCGGCATTTCACTTGTATTTAGGAAATATCTCAGCAATGTCAACTGTAAAAACGCAAACAAACAAAAACGTTTATTTCACAGAACAATACACAGGTTCTGGCGGAAGTTTTGGCGGAGATTTTGGCTGGCACATGCAAAACGTTGTTATTGGAAGTACAAACAACTGGTCGAAAACTGTTTTAGAATGGAACGCTGCTAACAACTCAAGCTTAGGGCCAAGAACTCCGGGCGGATGTAATACTTGTTTAGGTGCTATTACAGTAAATAATAGTACAAGTTATACTAAAAATGTGGCTTTTTATATTATTGGTCAAATCTCTAAATATGTAAAACCGGGTGCAGTAAGAATTGGTTCTTCAAGTACAAACGGCAGCATTTTATCAGTTGGATTCAAAAACCCTGATGGCTCAACTGCACTTGTAATTTACAATTCCGGAGGATCAAATACCATAAAAGTAGTTTCAGGATCATCTGCATTTAATTATACAGTTCCGGGATCATCAGCAGTTACATTTACGTGGGGAGCAGGAACACCACCTCCAACTGGTTTTCCGGGGTATTATAATATTATTTCAAGAAATAGTAATAAAGGACTGGATGTAGCAGATAATTCAACTGCAAGCGGCGGAAGAATACAGCAATATGATGTAACAGGCGGCGGCGGAAATAATCAGCGCTGGAAATTTGTTTCTGACGGAGCAGGAAATTATTACATTATTGTAAAATCAACCGGAATGTATTTGGCAGTTGAAAATAACGGAACTGCAAATGGATTGAAAGTACAGCAAAAAACGTTCTCTAGCTCTAATGAATTTAAATGGACAGTTGCAAGTCTTGGCGGTGGATATTATAAAGTTACCAATGTAAATACGGGCAAATCTCTTGATGTCGAAAATGTTTCTACAGCAAACGGAGCTAACATTCAGGTTTGGGATTACACGGGCGGACTGAATCAGCAATGGCAGTTTGTTCAGGTTGAATCGACAGCAAAAAAAGTTTTGACAATAACAGAAGATGGTGAAAGCACAAACGATATGGCAATTTTCATTAATTCGGCAAACGATTATTTAAAAATTGATACCAATCATGAAGGAAGCGCAGATGTAGCAATATTTAATATTGCGGGACAAAACATCTTGAAGAAGAACATAAACTTTGTAAAAGGAAATCAAACAGAAATCGAAATTTCAAGACTTCCAAAAGGAGTTTATGTAGTAAGAGTAACGGATAGTCAGGGATCTTATTCTAAAAAAATATTAAAGCAATAATTACAAATCGAGAATTCAATTAGTAATTTTATATTGATGTTTAAAAGGCTGTCTAATTTTTAGGCAGCCTTTTATTTTTTATCCAATTAATTGTGTAAACAAATCCTGATTATCGTTTAAATATTGAAATTCAAATCCGTATTGCGTCATTTTCATTTTGATAGGCAGAATATCTTTTTTCTTTTTCAATTCTAAACCAACAATAACAGAACCAACTTCGCGACTGTTTTTCTTAGCAAACTGAAAATAAGTAATATCATCATCCGGCCCTAAAATGTTATTTACAAATTCTTTTAAAGCTCCGGGACGCTGCGGAAACTGAATCATAAAATAATGCATTAAACCTTCATAAAGTAAAGAACGTTCTTTTATTTCGGCGGTTCTTTCAATGTCATTATTACTTCCGCTCACTACGCAGACTACATTTTTACCTTTAATTTTATCTTTGTAAAAATCCAAAGCTGCAATGGTCAAAGCGCCCGCAGGTTCAACAACCATGGCTTCTTCATTGTACAATCTTAAAATGGTCGTGCACACTTTTCCTTCTGGAACGAGAATAATATCTTCCAAATTATAACGGCAGATTTCAAAAGTTTTATCGCCAACTTGTTTTACAGCCGCGCCATCTACAAATTTGTCGATCGTTTTCAGTGGTGTATTTTTATTTTCTTCAATGGAAGTTTTCATCGAAGGGGCACCTTTTGGTTCAACGCCGATAATTTTAGTATTTGGGCTTAAATGCCTGAAAACTTCAGATAAACCAGAAGCCAGTCCGCCGCCGCCAATCGGAACAAAAACATAATCGATTGGTTTTGTATAACTTTCCAAAATTTCAAGTCCAACAGTTCCTTGTCCGGCAATTACTTTTTCATCATCAAAAGGATGAATAAATGTTTTATGGTTTTTAATTGCATCTGCCGTTGCCGATCCGTAAGCATCATCAAAAGTATCTCCGGTTAAAACAATTTCAACAAACGATTTTCCAAACAATTGTACTTGTTTTACTTTTTGTTTTGGAGTTGTTTTAGGCATGTAAATTTTCCCTTTTATATGCAGCAGATTACAGGAATAAGCAACACCCTGCGCATGATTTCCTGCACTGGCACAAACAATTCCGTTTGCTTTTTCTTTATCATTTAACGTAGAAATCTTGTTATAAGCGCCTCTGATTTTATACGAACGAACAATTTGTAAATCTTCTCTTTTTAATAAAATAGTCGATTTAAACTCGTCTGAAAGATTTAAATTTTGGGTTAAAGGCGTCGCGGCAACTACATTTTCAAGCTGCTTTTTTGCGTTAAGTACTTCGTTAAATAAACTCATAATGTTTGTTTTTTATTTTTTTTGCCACAGATTATAAGGATTTCCACAGATTAAAAAATCCTTATAATCTCTTTAATCTGTGGCAAAAAAATATTCGGTTTTAAAAATCTTTTTTAAAATAAAAAAACCTCCCGATGTGGGAGGTTTTTATAAATTATATTTTACTTATTTATATAACACCTCTCCATCATTGCTGAATTGCAATAATGCTGATAATCGCGATAATAATGTTATTAAAGTTTTTCATTTTTAACTGATAGAGTAACAAATGTACTTATTTTTTTCGAAGTAGTTAAAGCTGTTTTGAAGTTTTCTGTAAAAAACTAAATGCTGAAAACTGACAACCGAGACTGAAAACTACTTTTTAACCGGCGGATATTGCGCTAAAATTTTGTTTACGAACTCAGCAATTTTTTCGTCTTTTTTATCAACGTTTTTAGTCAAAGTACCTAAACCTTCACCTTGCCAAATCATTTCTTTCTTTTTAGCATCGATTAAATCAATGTATAAAGTTCCTTCTGTAGAAGTTGAAACAGTAGTTTGACCGCCGTACATCATATAAGGATTCCAACCCCAGCCCCAGCCGTAACCCCAGCCAGCACTAAATTGGTTTACATTTACTTGTTCTCTCGATTTAGTAAAAATGTTTACTAATAAATCAGGATTATCACTTTTTGTGAAACCTTTTGCCGCCATTTCATTATCAATGGCATGAAGAATACGTCTTTTATCCAAATCTGAAATCTCAACTTTGTCAATTCCGGGCTTAAAGAAAGCATAAGTTTTATAAGGCGCAAAATCGACATTTTTGTCGTAATCAGAATAAACAGTAACACTGCTGCAGGATGAAAGTATCAAAAGCAGAAAAATCGGAACTAACTTGAATGTTTTCATATTATTAGAATTAAATGTTCTTGTTCTGGTTGTTTTATCATAAAAGCAACTTTTACGTTTGTCAGGCTGAGCGAAGTCGAAGCCCCTTTTTTGCTTACAAGCCTTCGACTTCGCTCAGGATGACATTGCGTTTATGATAAAATCTTTAACTAAAGCAGACTTTCGTCAACAATATTAGGTAAAGTTACTTTTAATAAAGGCTCGACTTGCATCGCTCTTTTTATAGCAAAAATAGCTTCGTCATTTCGGGCCCAGCTTCTTCTTGAAATTCCGTTGTTCACATCCCAAAAAAGCATTGATGCTAAACGCTTTGAAGCCTCTTTAGAACCATCAAGAACCATACCAAATCCGCCGTTTATAACCTCTCCCCAGCCAACTCCTCCGCCGTTGTGAATTGATACCCAGGTTGCTCCTCTAAAACTGTCTCCAATTACGTTTTGAATCGCCATATCGGCCGTAAAACGAGAGCCGTCGTAAATGTTTGAAGTTTCTCTGTAAGGCGAATCAGTTCCGGAAACGTCATGATGATCGCGTCCTAAAACAACAGCGCCAATTTCACCTTTTGCAATCGCTTGGTTAAAAGCTTCGGCAATTTTAATTCTTCCTTCAGCATCAGCATAAAGAATTCTTGCCTGAGAACCTACAACCAGTTTATTTTCCTGCGCACCTTTAATCCATTTAATGTTATCCTGCATTTGCTGCTGAATTTCACTTGGAGAAGTCTTCGCTAATTCTTCTAAAACCTGACTTGCAATGGTATCTGTTTTTTGTAAATCTTCTGGTTTTCCCGAAGTACAAACCCATCTAAAAGGCCCAAATCCGTAATCAAAACACATTGGTCCCATAATATCCTGAACATAACTAGGATATTTAAAATCGATATTATTTTCGGCCATTACATCTGCACCGGCACGAGAAGCTTCCAATAAAAATGCATTTCCGTAATCAAAAAAGTAAGTTCCTTTTGCTGTATGTTTATTAATAGCAGCTGCGTGACGGCGTAACGTTTCTTGTACTTTTTCTTTGAATAAATCCGGATTATTTGCCATCAAATCATTTGCTTCTTCAAAAGAAATCCCAACCGGATAATAACCTCCAGCCCACGGATTATGAAGTGAAGTCTGATCTGAACCTAAATCAATCTTGATGTTTTCCTGATCAAAACGTTCCCAAACGTCGACCACATTTCCTAAATAAGCAATCGAAACCGTTTCTTTATTGGCTTTCGCCAAAGCTACTCTGGCAACTAATTCATCTGTAGAAGTCACAACTTCATTAATCCATCCTTGTTCGTGACGGATTTTTGTAATTTTCGGATTTACTTCGGCACAAACCGTAATACATCCGGCAATATTTCCGGCTTTTGGCTGAGCGCCAGACATTCCGCCAAGACCAGAAGTTACAAATAAACTTCCTTCCGGATTTTGTTTTATTTTTCTAAAACCATTTAAAACAGTAATCGTAGTTCCGTGTACAATTCCCTGCGGGCCAATGTACATATAACTTCCCGCTGTCATTTGTCCGTATTGCGAAACTCCTAGCGCATTCATTTTTTCCCAATCGTCCGGTTTAGAATAATTTGGGATCACCATTCCGTTTGTAACCACAACTCTCGGTGCTTCTTTATGCGAAGGAAATAATCCCATCGGATGTCCTGAATACATCGTTAAAGTCTGCTCATCTGTCATTTCAGACAAATACTGCATCGTCAATAAATATTGTGCCCAGTTTTGAAAAACAGCTCCGTTTCCGCCATACGTAATCAATTCGTGCGGATGTTGTGCCACAGCATAATCCAAGTTATTCTGAATCATGTGCATAATCGCTTTTGCCTGCAATGATTTTCCCGGATATTCATCAATTGGACGCGCATACATTCTGTAATTCGGACGAAGACGGTACATATAAATACGTCCGTATTTTTCTAATTCTTCTGAAAATTCAGGAATTAATTCAGCGTGATGTTTTGGATCAAAATAACGCAATGCATTTTTTAAAGCCAGCTTTTTTTCTTCTGCCGAAAGAATTTCTTTTCTTTTCGGAGCGTGATTAATAGCCGGATCGTACACTGCTTTTTGAGGTAATATATTTGGAATTCCTTGTTGTATTTGTTCTTTGAAAGTCATTTTTTAAGATGCTGAGTTGCTAAGTTAGTTTTGTTAGATTAACAACAGATTAATTTTTTGTTTTTTAAATTATGTTGTCCGAATGGAACTTTAAATGCACCAACACTCAATTGAGTGCAATTGGAATTTGGATTTCTTTAAAATTATCTAATTTTCAAATTGGCACATTTTCTAATTAAAAAACTAGGGATAACGGATATCCGACCTGTGATAAGACTTGTGGATTTTAATCCTGAATTTTCTTGAATGGATATCCATATGATATTTTAGATTGTTGATTTTAGATTTTAGATTTTAGATTTTAGATTGGAATTTGGAATTTGGAATTTGGAATTTAAAATTTGGGATTTGATTTTCTGATTTCTCCCGTTCTTTTATCAAAACCGTACGGACAATGACGGCAGCCGCTTTTACAGCAATAACCTCTTTTTAAATGGTGTTTTTCAGTAAAGCATTTGTAACCTTCGGGTGTATAGTAAAAATCTTCGCCTTCGATTAATTTATTTTCATTACTTTGCTCTTTCATAAATCTGCTTCGCGTTCGTGTTTCGGTAACTTTAAAAATCAAAAATATAAATATTTGATTATGATTTTATTGAAATCGAACAATTTTATAGCTACAAATTTATAAATTTTACAGCCAATGTTTCTGATTGTTGCCAAATATTTAATTCCGAAAGGATATCGCGGAATGGCTGTATTTCCGTTTGTGATTGTAAAATATGGTTTTGATAAAGCAAATGCAGTTTTTGTTAATCATGAAAAAATACATTTGCGACAGCAGTTAGAACTTTTAGTAATTCCGTTTTTTGTCTGGTATTTTCTGGAATATTTAATTCGCTTACTTCAATATAAAAATGCAGAATTGGCCTATCGAAATATCAGTTTTGAAAGAGAAGCTTACGCCAAAGAAGCCGATTTTACATATTTAAAAAACCGATCCTTTTTTCAGTTTCTACATTACATTAAAGTAAGCAATAAGCAATAGGCTTTAAGCTTTAAGCTTTAAAGATATTAAAATATGAATTATCACTTTCGACTTTGAACTTTATTAAAATGAACCCAGTTTTCAATCAACATATTTCTATTGATTTTCCCAATGATATTTCTTTGACAATAAAGCGCGAAGATTTAATTCATCCGTTTGTTTCGGGTAATAAATTCAGAAAATTAAAGTACAATTTACTTCAGGCGAAAGCCGAAAATAAGGAAACTTTGTTGACTTTTGGCGGGGCATTTTCTAATCATATTGCGGCAGTAGCTTTTGCCGGAAAAGAGCAGGGTTTTAAAACTATCGGTATTATTCGCGGCGATGAACTTTTTGATAAAATAGAAGAAAATCCAACGTTAAAATTCGCTCAGGAAAACGGAATGCAATTTGAATTTGTTTCTCGCGAAGAATATCGTTTAAAAAGTGAAACTTCCTATATAGAAAAGCTAAAAGATAAGTTTGGCGATTTTTATTTAGTTCCCGAAGGCGGAACAAACGAACTCGCCGTAAAAGGCTGCGAAGAGATTTTAACCGATGAAGATTCGGTTTTTAATTACGTTTGCTGCGCTGTAGGAACTTGCGGAACAATTTCCGGATTAATAAATAGTGCTAAGGAAAATCAGAAAATTTTGGGTTTTCCGGCGTTAAAAGGTGACTTTTTAACCGATGAAATTCGTATTTTTGCAAAAAAAGATAACTGGAATTTAATTTCTGACTATCATTTTGGAGGTTATGGCAAGATAAATTTGGAATTAATCGAATTTATCAATGGTTTTTTTGAAGAAACAAAAGTGCCCTTAGATCCAATTTATACAGGAAAGATGGTTTTTGGCGTTATAGATTTAATCAACAAAAATTATTTTCCTGCACATTCAAAAATACTACTCATTCACACCGGCGGATTACAGGGAATTGAAGGAATGAATATAAAGTTGAAGCAGAAAAAATTACCAATACTTAAAAAAAATGATTAAAAAAATTGTACTGCTCTTTACAATACTAGTTTTGGCAAGCTGTTCGTCAAGCAAACCAGCTGTCGCTGCAACGAAAAAAACGACGGTTCAAAAGCCAAGAGTAGCGACGACGAAAAAACCAGTCTACAGCAAACCAGCAGTTAAAAATTATCCTTCTACAAATAATACAACTGAGGTTATTCAATCTACTTCAAAAACAGTTGTAACCAGCGATTTAATCAATAATTACATTTTGCAGTTCAAAGATATTGCAATGGGAAACATGAAAACGTACGGAATTCCTGCTAGTATTATTTTGGCGCAGGGAATCTTGGAATCGGGTGCTGGTAAAGGAGATTTAGCGCTTGAAGCGAACAATCATTTTGGAATTAAATGCCATAAAGACTGGCTTGGAGAAAGTGTTCGTCATGATGATGATTCGGCGCAGGAATGTTTTAGAAAATATCCCGAAGCGGCAGAATCTTACCGCGATCATGCTTTATTTTTAGTTGGAAAAAACAGATATGCGACTTTATTTACTTACGAAAAAGACGATTATAAATCGTGGGCAAAAGGTTTGCGAGCGGCAGGTTACGCAACAGATCCTAATTATCCCGATAAATTAATAAGTTATATTGAGCGCTATAATCTGCATCAATACGATTGTCAGGTTACCGGAAAAAATTATACGCCAATTAGTAAAACAACTTCAAGCCCAACTAAAAGCCCAACTCCGGTTAAAACAAATTCAAATTCAAATTCAAATGATCCTAATTTGTACGAAGTACAGCAAGGAGATACGTTATATTCAATTTCAAAAAAATTCAATTTATTAGTTGATGATTTAAAACAAAAAAATAATCTAACCGATAATGCGATTTCAATAGGGCAGAGGTTGAAGGTTAAGTAATAAGTTTTCAGTCGCAGTCTCAGTTTTCAGTCTGGTTTTGAAATAATCTAATAATCCAAAAATAAGTTTTCAGTTTAAATCTAAAATCTGAATTCTAAAATCTAAAATAAGAATGTTATATAAAAGAAGTAGTCAGCTTTTTGCTGAAGCAGAAAAAGTAATTCCGGGAGGAGTAAATTCACCAGTAAGAGCGTTTAAAGCGGTTGGCGGAACTCCAATTTTTGTAAAAAGTGCCAAAGGTGCTTATTTGTATGATGAAGACGGAAACAAATTAATAGATTACATCAACTCTTGGGGGCCAATGGTTTTGGGACACGCTTATCAGCCGGTTGTTGATGCAGTAATCGAAAAAGCAAAACTGGGAACTTCATTTGGAATGCCAACAGAACTGGAAACAGAAATCGCAGCTTTGGCTGTTTCTATGGTTCCGAATATTGATAAAATCCGTTTTGTAAATTCTGGTACAGAAGCTTGTATGAGCGCGATTCGCTTGGCTCGCGGATTTACAAAAAGAGATAAAATAATAAAATTTGCAGGCTGTTATCACGGACATTCTGATTCATTTTTGATTCAGGCGGGAAGCGGCGCTGTAACTTTTGGTTCGCCAAACAGCCCAGGAGTTACAGAAGGAACTGCAAAAGATACTTTGTTAGCGAAATACAATGATTTAGATAATGTAAAAACTTTAATCGAAGCTAATAAAGGTGAAATTGCTGCGATTATTATTGAAGCGGTTGCAGGAAATATGGGATGTATTCCGCCAGCAAAAGGTTTCCTTGAAGGTTTAAGAGAATTGTGTACAGCAAATGGAATCTTATTGATTTTTGATGAGGTTATGACAGGTTTCCGTTTAGCCCGCGGAGGAGTTCAGGAATTGTATAATATCAATGCTGATATCGTAACTTTCGGAAAAGTAATTGGTGGTGGACTTCCGGTTGGAGCTTTTGCAGCGCGCGAAGAAATAATGAATTATTTAGCACCGCTTGGCCCAGTTTATCAGGCAGGAACATTATCTGGAAATCCGTTAGCAATGGCGGCTGGATTAGCGATGTTGAAAGCGTTAGATACTGATCGTGAAATTTTTACGCGTTTAGAAGAAAAAACAGCTTATTTAGAAGCAGGAATCGACAGAGTTTTAAAAGCTAATAATGTTGTTTTTACCATTAATAGAGTAGGTTCTATGATTTCTGTTCACTTTGATGCAAATCCGGTTACCGATTTTCAAACGGCTGCAAAAGGAGATAACGAAACGTTTAAAAAATTCTTCCACGGATTATTGCAGGAAGGAATTTACATCGCACCATCTGCATACGAAACATGGTTTATTACTGATGCTTTAACGTACGAAGATTTAGACTTTACTATTAATGCGATCGATAAGGTTTCGAAAACATTTTAAATAATAAAAAAGAGGTTTTTAAAGCCCACGGGATAACACGAATTTCACGAATTTTCACAAATTTTCATTTAGCCTAGTTTGTGGAATTTATTGCAACAACAAGTTAATCGGTGTCAATTTGTGAAATCCGTGTTTATAAAAACAAAAAAGAGGCTTTAAAAAGCCTCTTTTTTTTTGATCTCAATTACATTTTATCTTTTCGGTGATCTTTCATTTTGTCTTTATGCTCTTTTTTAATGGCAGTCCATTTTTTGTATTGATCTACATTTAAAATAGATTTCATTTTTGCATCTGCAGCTTTGTGATCTTCTTCCATTTGTTTTTTCATGGCTTTTCTTTCAGCGTCAGTTGGTTTTGCATCAGAATCTTTTCTGCTTTTTTTAAGCATTTCCATTTTGGTACTTCTTTCAGATAAAAGTTCACTTACTTGTTTTTGCTGATCAGCGTTTAAGTTTAAGTCAGTCGTTAATTTTTGCAAATGTGCCTGATTACGTTCTTGCGGCGTTTTATGATCTTTATGATCTCCTTTTCCTCGGTGGCCTTCATGCTCTTTTTTTAGAGCCGTCCATTTCGTGTATTGGTCCGCATTTAAAATTGCTTTCATTTTAGCATCGTTTGCTTCTCTTTCGGCAGTAATTTGTTTTTTAAAAGCTTCTCTTTCTGCATCTGTAGGTTTTGTTTTACTGTCTTTTCTGGCATCTCTAAATTTTTCTGCTTTAGCACTTCTTTCAGCCAAAAGTTGTTTTACCTGCTCCTGCTGCTTTTTATCTAAATTCAAATCAGAAGTTAATTTTTGTAAATGCTTTTCATTACGCTGTTCCGGAGTTAAATGTTCTCTTTGATCGCGTGCTGGTTTCTGATTGATGTCTTGCGCAAAACTTACTATTCCAACGAGTAATAAAGCTGTGATAAATAATTTTTTCATTTTCGTTTTTTTTTAAAGGTTTATAGCAATTGGACATCAACAGATTTATTAAGTTTAATCGAATTGTCAGATTTATCTTTTATTTAACAGAAACTATTAAGGAAAACATAAATCATTTTTGAAAATAAAAAAGAGGCACAATGGCCTCTTTTTGTAAACTATATTTAGTTGTTTTCTTTTTTGTAATCTTTCATTTTGTCTTTGGCTTTCTCTTTATTTTTTTCTCTTAAAGATTGCCATTTTGTGTATTGGTCCGCAGTTAAGATTGCTTTCATTTTGGCTTCGTTTGCTTCTTTTTCTGCTTTTAATTCATTTTTAAAAGCTTCTCTTTCAGCATCAGTTGGTTTTACATCGCTGTCTTTTCTGGCTTCTCTTGTTTCTCTCAATTTTTCTGCTTTAGCGCTTCTTTCAGCCAGTAGTTGTTTTACCTGCGTTTGTTGATTTGCATCTAAACCCAATTCTGTAGTTAGCTTTTGTAATTGTTTTTCGTTACGTTGTTCAGGAGTTAATCTTTCTCTTTGTTCACGTGCCGGTTTTTGGTCGGCATCTTGTGCAAAACTTGCTATTCCGATCAATAGCATAGCTGCGATAAATAATTTTTTCATGATTTGTTCTTTTAAGGTTATAGTGTTTAGACTTTATTAAACTGAATAGGTTTAATTAATATTGTTTGAATTGTTGTTTATTTAACTTTTTGAAATGTAAATATTTAAGGTCAAGGCTTTCCTGTATATTGAAAATATTTTCTTATTTTTAGGAAACCAATATATGCAATCCAAAAACAAATTATCATGAACTCTTCTTTTTCAAACCATAAAATAGCTTTCTTTTCAACGCAGCCTTACGATAAAACTTTCTTCAATAAATACAATGCCGATTTTGGTTTTGAACTGGATTTTTTTGAAACACAATTAAACCCACAAACGGTAATTTTAATTGAAAAAGCAGAAATTGTCTGCGTCTTTGTAAATGACATTGTCAACGAAGCTGTAATTAAACAATTGGCAGAGAAAAAAGTAAAAATCATTGCACTACGCTGTGCAGGTTTTAATAATGTAGATTTAGAAGCTGCCAAAAAATACAATTTAAAAGTGTGCCGCGTTCCGGCTTATTCGCCACAAGCAGTTGCAGAACATGCGATGGCGATGATTTTAACTTTAAACCGAAAAACGCATAAAGCCTATAATAGAGTTCGGGAGCAAAATTTTTCCTTAAACGGATTGTTAGGTTTTGATTTATTCGGAAAAACAATCGGGATTATCGGAACGGGAAATATTGGAAAAGCTTTCGCGAAAATCGCTTTAGGCTTTGGCTGTAAAGTTTTGGCGTATGATATTGTTACCAATGAGGAAATGGTGAAAGATGGCGTTTCGTTTGTTGGTTTAGAAGAAATATTTAAATCGAGTGACATTATCTCACTTCATTGTCCGCTAAACGATCAAACCAAACATGTTATTAATAAAGATTCGATTGCTTTGATGAAAGAAAGCGTTATGATTATCAATACAAGCCGCGGCGGATTAATTGAAACTGCCTGTGTTATTGAAGGCTTAAAAGAAGGTAAAATTGGTTATTTGGGAATCGATGTTTACGAGCAGGAAGAAAAATTATTCTTTAGAGATCTTTCTGCTGATATTATTCAGGATGATGCGATTCAGCGTTTAATGAGCTTTCCGAATGTTTTGGTAACGGCACATCAGGCGTTTTTTACCAACGAAGCTTTAACGCAGATTGCTTTGGTAACTTTCAATAATATAAAATCATTATTGACGCAAAATGATATTGAAAATAAAGCGGCGCAGCTGGTTTAATGAGCTTGTTGAATATTTTTCGTAATTTAATTAGTTGTAAAGGAAGATGTAGATTTAAAATATCAGATTATGAAAAATAAAATTTTAGTTCTAATCGCAATTTTGGCATTGTATTCTTGTCAAAGTAAAACGGAATCAAAAAGTATTATTAAAACGATTGTTCAGGATACACTTTATAAAACAATTGGAGGGACTGCGGATGTAAGCAATGCTCCCGCAAAAGATGATAAAGCAGCTGAATTGATTCGAAAACAATTGAATGTTTTATTAAAGAAAGATATTCCCAAAGTGACAAAAGAAGATCGATTCTTTTATTACGAAGCTTTTGATTTAAATAACGATAAGAAAAATGAATATTTTGTTGGTTTCTCCAATTCCTATTTCTGCGGAAGCGGAGGCTGTTCGGGTTATATTTTAAATAACGACGGAAGTGTAATTAATCATTTCACCGTTACCGATTTTCCAATTTATGTAACGACTTCATCAACAGAAAATTTTTATGATCTTTTAATGAAAAGCGGAGGTTTGTTTCATCATATAAAAATGAAAAACGGAAAATATCCAGCAAATCCATCTATTGAGGAAAAATGGAAAGGTGATCTTCCAAAAGAAAGTACAAAGGTTTTGGATATTTATGAGAAGAAGTTGGAGAAGTATTCGTTTTAGTCAAATTTATTAGAAAAAGCAGTTCATTCCGTAGGAATGTCTCATCGGTAGAATTAAATTTGAATTGCGATTATATGTTCCGTAGGAACATTTGATTAACAAGGCAGATGTTTTATTTTCGTAAAACCAGGTGTCCCGATGGGACACGATCCAAAACAATATTATTTTTTTTCTACCGATGAGATATTCCTAACGGAATATTAATTATTGTTAAAAATGTACATAAAGATATTCCGTAAAGACATACAGCAGTGCGTCTACGCAATCTAATTCGACAACAATAAGACATAAAAAAAAAACCGATGGTTTCCTGTCGAGGTTAATATCATATTTGAGAAAGCCATTCAAGATCTTCTTTGTCTAAATCTTCCTGAGAAATAACTCTGCCATATTTTATATCTTCTTCGCTTTCTTTAAGCATATCTAATTCAAGTTGGTTAAACTGATAAACCTTTAAAGTATTCATAATTCGATTTTTTAAGGTTATACAATTTTAAATAAAAAACCCGATAAGTTATAAACCTATCGGGCTGTATTTGTAATAAAATAAGACAAAGATTACTCCACCAATTCCACAGTTTTAAACTCGCCGTCAACGACAACTTTAGTCAAACCATGTTTCGATAAGTTTTTCATAGACGCATCCCATTTTTTACCGCTTAAGTTAGCCGTAACTTTTAGCTGTCCTAATTCCATTTTATTTTCGTTTCCTTTCAATAAAGTAATGATTACCTTTTCTTCATCAGAAAGTTCAATTTGAGCTTGTTTTTTCTCCGGACGCATTTGCGGGAACAATAATACTTCCTGAATAGAAGCATTGTTTGTTAAATACATAATCAAACGGTCCATTCCAATTCCCATTCCAGAAGTAGGAGGCATACCGTATTCAAGCGCTCTTAAGAAATCTTCATCGATAACACCGTTTGCTTCATCATCACCTTTTTCAGATAAACGCATTTGATCTTCAAAACGCTCACGCTGATCAATTGGGTCGTTTAATTCAGAATAAGCATTTGCGATTTCTTTACCACAAACCATTAATTCAAAACGCTCTGTAAGTTCAGGATTGTCGCGGTGTTCTTTACAAAGAGGCGACATTTCTTTCGGATAATCAGTAATGAAAGTTGGCTGAATGTAGTTTCCTTCGCATTTTGCTCCAAAAATTTCATCAATTAATTTTCCTTTACCCATTGTTTTGTCAACTTCAATTCCCATTCCTCTTGCAGCTTCAAACAATTCTTCTTCCGTTTTTCCTGAGATATCAAATCCAGTAAAATGTTTGATAGAATCTGTCATTGTAACGCGTGCATAAGGCGCTTTAAAGTTGATTTTGTGCTCGCCAAAAGTAACTTCGCTTGTTCCATTTACCGCAATGGCACAATGTTCAAGCAATCCTTCAGCAAATTCCATCATCCAGTTGTAGTCTTTGTAAGCTACATATATTTCCATTGCCGTAAATTCAGGATTATGTGTTCTGTCCATTCCTTCATTACGGAAGTTTTTAGAGAACTCATAAACACCTTCAAATCCACCAACAATTAATCTTTTTAAGTACAATTCGTTTGCAATACGCATGTAAAGCGGAATATCAAGCGAATTATGGTGTGTAATAAACGGACGCGCTGCAGCTCCACCCGGAATTGGCTGTAAAACCGGAGTTTCAACTTCAAGATATCCTGCATCGTTAAAGTACCCGCGCATAGCGCTAAATAACTTAGTACGTTTGATGAAAGTTTCTTTAACATGTTGATTCACTGTTAAATCTACATAACGCATTCTGTAACGTAACTCAGCATCATTAAATGCATCATGTACATTTCCTTCTTCATCCACTTTTGGTAAAGGAAGCGGACGTAATGTTTTACTCAAGAAAGTAAATCCGCTTACACGAATACATTTTGCACCAACTTGTGTAGTAAACAATTCTCCTTCAATACCAATAAAGTCACCTAAATCAGTTAATTTTTTAAATACTTGGTTGTATAAAGTTTTATCGTCACCTTCACACAAAACATCACGATTCACGTACAATTGAATACGTCCTTCGCTATCCTGCAATTCAGCAAAACAAGCTTTTCCCTGATCTCTCACGCTCATCAAACGACCCGCAACGATAACCTTCTTACCTTCTTCAAATGACTCCTTTATTTGCTTAGAAGTATGATTTACAGGAAAAAGATTAGCTGGATAAGGATTGATTCCCAGACTGCGTAAGTTTTGAAGTTTTTCTCTTCTGATGATTTCTTGTTCTGATAATGCCATTTTGTGCTCTTTTTTTAAGTGTGCAAAGATAACGAAAAGAATGTAGATTTTAGAATGCAGGTTTTAGATTTTTTGTAATAGCAATTTATTGGATTTCAATCTTTAAAATGAATGGGAAAATGGGTGAGAAGATTAATAAAAAACGAATGAAAAATGGATGGATTGAAAACCGTTGATTGATTTTGATCGTGAGATTGCTTCGTTCCTCGCAATGACAAAAAAACTCAGTATCTTAGCAACTTAGAACCTCAGAACCTTCCCAAAAAAATGAAATACCTCTCAGCCTTTCTATTTCTAATTCTATTAACAAGCTGTCAAATTACCGAAACCATAACCATTAATTCTGACGGAAGCGGAGATGTTAAAATGGAGCAGCTTCGCGAAGAAAATAGCTACATGCAATTGGCGGGAGAGTCGTATGGACGTGAAAATGTATTTGAAGATACTACGTATGTTTTTAAGGAATACATTGAAAAATACAAGGAAACATTTTTAAAATATACGCCCGAAGAGCAAAAACTGTTTCAAAAATATAGCAATGTAAAAGTACATCTCAAAAAGAGTTCGTTTGAGAAAGAATTTCGAAGCGTTTTTTCGCTTCATTTTGATAAAGTTTCAGAAATTCCGGATTTGTATAAAACAGAAGATTATGCAGACGATCTTCAAAATAATTACGCATTAACTGCCGAAACTCATTATTATAAGATTTCATATGATTTTAACGGCAAAATTTTTAAACGTTCTGTTTCAATTATCAATGCAGATGAACTCCAAAAAGCAAAAGACGGATATAAAAACTATGAATCTAAATACGGAAACTTAAAATTAACACAGACTTACACTTTAAAATATAGTTTTCCTCAAAAGATAAAATCAGTTTCAAATGAAAAAGCGATTATCAGCCCTGATAAAAAATCTTTAACCTTAGAATTTCAGTTTTCAGATTGTTTACGAGATCCCGAAATGACAAATTTAGAAGTGGTTTTAGAGTAAGTTTTTATGGCCCGCAGATTTTACGGATGAAACGGGTTTACACAGGTTATTGTTTAACCTGAACTTTGTCAAAGTTTTAAACTTTGACAAAGTTGCCAATAGTAAAAAAAGAAATCAGTGTAAACCCGTTTCATCCGTAAAATCCGTGGTCAATTTTCCAGTTAAACATTAAAAACCACACTCCAATCTCAGTACCTTAGAATCTCAGAATCTTAGTATCTTTAAATAAAATAGTCTTCGTATATTTGATAAAAAATTATACTACGATGAAATTATACAAACTACTTAGTTTTTCTTTTTTAATAGCGACATTAACAAGCTGTACTTTCACTGAAAATATTTATATTAACGATAACGGAACCGGAAAATTCTCTGTAGACATGGATGGTTCTGCATTGATGGAAATGGCGGGCGACCAAGTGGGCAGTCAGATGGGAGCCGACGCTAAAAAAGACATTGATTCTACTTTTACCTTCAAACAATTATTTGCAGATAAAAAAGACAGCATCGCAAAAATGTCTCCCGAAGCACAGCAGGAAATTAAAAAACTAGAAAATTTTGTAGTTCATACTAAAATGAGCGCTGAGAAAAAACAGTTTTTAATGACTTTTGAGACTGATTTTAAAAGCGTAAACGAACTTCAGGATATTTTGCAAACGGCAAGTACACTTCAAAAATTAGAAGGCGGGGCAGCTGCGGCAAATCCAATGGGAAGTAATTTTGGAAACAATAACAGTAAACTAAGTTATACTTACGACGGAAAGAAATTTACCAGAAAAGCCATAATTGACAAACAGAAACTGGCAGAAGTAAAAAAAGATTCGGCACCAGATATGTCTAAAATGATGTTTGCTTCATCCAATTATATTATCAAATATCACTTTCCGAAGAAAATAAAAAAAGTATCAAACCCGAATGCTTTATTCAGCGACGATAGAAAATCAATTACAATTCAATACACTTTCACGGATTATATGGAGAATCCTGACAAACTTAACTTTGATGTTGAGTTTGAAAAATAATTAAAATGAATACAAAAATTCAACTTCAAGATCTTGGAAACCGGGATTATAAATCGACTTGGGAATATCAGGAAGAACTTTTTCAGGATATTGTCGACTTAAAAATCAAAAACAGAAGAGAAGAACTTGACTTGCCAACACCAAATTATTTGTTGTTTGTAGAACATCCGCATGTTTATACTTTAGGTAAAAGCGGCGATTTTGAAAACTTATTATTAAACGAAAAACAGCTCGAAGCAAAAGGAGCTACTTTTTATAAAATCAATCGCGGCGGTGATATTACGTATCATGGACCGGGACAAATTGTTGGATATCCAATTCTGGACTTAGAAAATTTCTTCACCGATATTCATAAGTATCTACGTTTTCTGGAAGAAGCGATGATTCTAACTTTAGCAGAATACGGTTTAGAGTCGGGCAGAAGCGAAGGTGAAACCGGAGTCTGGCTTGGCGTTGGAACTCCGTTTGCGCGTAAGATTTGTGCAATGGGGGTTCGCGCTTCGCGTTGGGTTACCATGCACGGATTTGCTTTAAACGTAAATGTCGATTTAGGTTATTTTGATAATATTATTCCGTGTGGAATTCGCGGAAAAGGCGTTACCTCTTTAAACGTAGAACTTGGCGTAGCAAAAGTTGACGAAGAAGAAGTAAAGGCTAAAATTATCAAACATGTAGCTAATTTGTTTGAAGCGGAGTTTATTAAATAAAAGCGTTAAATATAATTTAAACACATAGAAACATAGATTTTGTAACTTTAAAAAAGGCGTTTCACTTACTCTAAATATACATAGATACTATGTGTGAGAAATGAGTTTCTCTTGATTCCCTTTTTAGCACATTAAAAAGCTATGTTTCTATGTGTTTAATTTTTTTAGATACAGAAACGGATTAAAAAAAGTTAGAAGATAAAGTATGAAAAATGCTGAAGAAAATAACAATTACAGAATTGCCGTTCCTTCAGCATTTGAAACTGTTTTTTCGCATTTCTACTTTGCCGAAAATAAAACAGAATTTCCCATAACCAAAACTTTATTGCCAAGTTTTCAAAGCATTATGGCTTTTAACTTCGGAACAAAATCCTCTTTAAAATCGCAGCAGAATACTTTTCAGGAAGTTGAAAAATGCATTGTTTTAGGCCCAATCAAACAAGCTTTTGATTATACTCTGGAACCCGGTTCCCAGATTTTAGTGGCCAATTTTAAAGAAGATGCTTTTTACAGATTCTTTGGCAACGCACTTTTTGATTCAATGCCCATTCATCCCGATGATTTAATTAATGAAAACTGTTTTACGGTTTTATGGGAAGAACTTCAGAATATTGCTGATCCAAAAGAACGTGTCGATTATATTTTAGATTTCTGCAAACCTTATTTACGGGAACAAACTGCAATTACGACTCTTTTAAATGATTTTCAGAATGAAAATTTAAATCCGATAAAAGCGATTGCTTCGCAGATAAACCAAAGCGAAAGAAATATTCAATTGAATCAAAAGAAAGTTTTTGGTTATTCCGTTAAAGAAGCCAATCGGTATGAAAGGTTTTTAAAAGCTGTTGATCAAATTCAGAAAAATATTCTAAACGAATTAAAAATAGACTGGTTAACGATTGTTGACGAATGCGGATATTACGATCAAAGCCAGCTTATTCACGACTTTAAATATTATATGAATATTTCGCCAACAAAATTTCTTAAATTTCAAAACGACATCTGCAGTTCAAAACCTCAGTAAAGCCGATTTCGTTTTCTTACAATTACTCCCCAAACCTGCGTTATACATTTGTCATGTTCAATCTTTAAAACTAGAAAACATGAAAAATTTAATTATTTACGCACATCCAAACGAAGCAAGTTTAAACCATTTCTTCAAAAATACAATCGTAGCATCTTTAGAAAAATCAGGACAAGAAATTGTGGTTCGCGATTTAAATGAAATCAATTTTAATCCGGTTCTCTCTTTGCAGGATATGCAGGGACAAAGAATGGGACAAGTTGCCGAAGATATCAAAACAGAACAGGAATTTATTTCGTGGGCAGACCAGATTATTTTTGTTTACCCAATTTGGTGGACGGGAATGCCCGCCATTATGAAAGGTTACATTGACCGCGTTTTTAGTTATGGATTTGCGTATCGATACGATCAGGGCGTTCAAAAAGGTCTGCTGACAGGAAAAAAAGCCATTATTGTAAATTCTCACGGAAAATCAAATGCTGAATATGAAGCAATGGGAATGGATAAAGCTTTGGAATTAACTTCGGATATTGGAGTTTTTAAATATTGCGGATTTGAAATCAAACAGCATTTTTATTTTGACAAGGCAGACAGAGCTTCGACAGAAAGCGTTTTAGAATGGGAAAAGGAACTTAAAAATGCTTTTAAACTAGCTGATGAAGTTTCTGTTTTTCAATAGAAATTTATTTTTCAAAAGAATTATTGCAAAAAATCTAAAAATGGTCAGTAAACGCTCAGGATTTTGAATTGATGGTAAATTGCAGCAATATCGTGGTTTTCTAATGTTTTTATGGTAAATTTGGTTTTCTACTTAAAATATAAGCTTTTAACTAAATCTAATCTAACAACTTATGAGAAAAATCTACTTTGTATGTTTCCTTTTTATGCTGAATGGCCTTTTTGCTCAAAAGAAAGATAAATTAAATCCAATTGCGATTTACGAAAAAGTTTGGCAGGAGAAAAATAGTGATGCAAGATTAAAATTAATCAAATCAATCTGGCTGGACGACAGTACTTTTGAAGATCCTTCGGCTTCTATAAAAGGTCAGGCAGCTTTAAATAATGTAATAAATGAGTTTTATAAAAAGTTTCCTGATGCAGTATTGACATCGGGTGCAAAAGTTGTAAAAGACAATTATGTAACCTGGGAGTGGAAAATTATTGACGCAAAGAAAAAAGAACCTATAATGGGAGGCCGCGATTTTGCCAGATTAAATGGAAAAGGTCAGGTAAGTAAAATTATTGGTTTTTGGAATACAGATGTTACGTTGTCTGATGCTGAAGTTTTACAAAATCTTGAAGCTGATAATTATAAAGTTGTAGCGCAGTATTACGAATGCCTTTTTAAAACAAGGGATTTTGTAAAAATGGCAGCAATAATTGAAGATGGTGCAGTTTATAGTCAGGCAGAAGGTTTGCCTTATGGTGGAACTTATGTTGGGTTTAACGAGTGGACTAAAATGTATGCGAAATCTTCTGAGTTTTTTGATTTAGAAATTGAAAAAGAACCTACTTATTTTAGCGATGCAACTAAAAATGAAGTTATTATTTATTTTACCATAAAATGCAAATCAAAAAAATCTGGTAAATATCTTTCAATGCCTATTTCAGAACATTTTGATTTAAAAAACGGAAAAATTACAGCCATCCGACCATTTTATTTTGATACTAAACAATTTGCTGAATTCTTAAAAAGCAGAAAATAATATACGGGAAGTTAAATAACGATGTAGTAGGTTATGTTTCTGTTTATTAAAGTTTTTAGCGCAATTTTTTTCGATAGTTTAAGTTATTTATTTTAACAACTAAAAACTATTTTATTTCTAAAACCTTGATAATCATGGAATGTGTTATTACAGATTTATCCCGAATGATAGAATTTAATGAAGAAGAAAGCTTGGCTTTTGAAAGCATACTTCGCTTTAAAACTGTCAAAAAAAACGAACATCTTTTGGCAGAAGGAGATATTTGTAATTTCGGAATTTTTATTGCTGAGGGCAGTATTCGTTATTATTATTTGGTTGACGGTGTAGAATCAACCGGAAATTTCTTTTTTGAAAACGATTGGTATTCAGACTTTGAAAGTTTTTTATACGGCAAACCTTCTTTATTAAATATTGAAGCCCTCGAAGATTCGATAGTTTATTTGGCTTACAAAGAAGATTTTGAAAAACTGGTTTTACAATACCCTGTTTTTAATTCCTTCCTGCGAATTATGATGGAAAGAACGATTAAAGGTTTAACGGGAAGAAATATGGCCATGTCATTATTATCTCCGGAAGAACGTTATTTACGTTTTTTAAAATACTGTCCAAAAGTAGTCGAAAGAGTTTCCTTAAAACACATTGCCAGTTATTTAGGAATTCAGCCGGAAAGTTTAAGCCGAATCAGAACCCGAATTACTTTAAGCAGCAAATCTTAACCGAAGTCAATTTTTAAGAAATCTCAGCATTCTATTTTTGCTTTTATAACCAATAAAGCAAAAATAAAATGAAGAATATACTATCAATTGTCTTAAGCCTTTTGGGCTTGATTTCCTACGCTCAAACGGGCGTTGTTAGGGGAAAAATAATAGACAAGCAATCTGAAAAACCTATCGTCGGAGCCATTATTTCTTTAGCTGGAAATGAAAGTATTCAAACAGAATCAGATTCAGAAGGAAGTTTTAGATTAATTAATATTCCGCTTGGGAGACAGAGTATCAATATAAGTTTTACAGGATATGAAAATACTTCTGTTTCAGATCTTGATGTAACCACCGGAAAAGATAACCTGCTGACTGTTTCGCTAATTGAAAAGTTTAATACACTTGATGAAATCGTCGTAACTTCCGGGACAAACAAAGCAAAGCCGTTAAACAAAATGGCATTGGTTTCGACAAAACAATTTACTACAGAAGAAGTTACAAGATTTGCAGGCGGACGAAGTGATGTGGCGCGCTTGGTTTCTAATTTCGCCGGAGTTTCGACCGGAGACGACAGCCGAAATGATATTGTTGTGAGAGGGAATTCTCCGTCTGGAATGTTATGGAGAATTGAAGGAATGCCGGTTCCAAGTCCGAATCACTTTTCAACTTTAGGAACAACGGGCGGTCCGGTTTCGGCATTAAATCCAAATCTTTTAGCAAATTCTGATTTCCTTACTTCGGCTTTTCCGGCAGAGTATGGAAACGCAATTGCGGGTGTTTTTGATTTAGGTTTTAGAAAAGGAAATCCCGACGAATACGAATATATGATTAGTGCCGGAGCTTATCCGGGATTAGAGTTTATGGCAGAAGGACCCCTGGGTAAAAAAGGCGGTTCGTTTGTTGCCGCGGCAAGATATGGTTTTGTGGGCATTACCGGATTAGCTGGAACTGATGCACAGCCTAATTACAGCGATATTAGTTTTAATGTCGATTTTGGAAAAAGTAAATTAGGAAATTTTTCTGTTTTCGGAATTTACGGCGTTTCTGATATTGATTTTCTTGGTAATAAAATCGACAAAGAAGATCCTTTTGCAGCGCAGGATGAAGACAGTTATGTAACTTCCGGATTTGCTTCTTTTGGATTAAAACACAATTTAGAGATTGGTTCAAAATCGTATTTAAAAACCATTGTTGGTTATTCGAATGCCAATAACTCGTATAAAAATTTCCGTTATTACAATTATGGTACGCCAACAGAAAACAGACTTCCATTTTCGGATATTAAAAATGATGAAAACAGATTTACGTTTTCGACTTTATTCAATTCTAAAATCAATAAAAAAATAACTTTTAGAGCGGGATTATTGTATGAAAATTATACACTCGATGCAAAAATGTCTTCAAGAGACAGACAGCAGGATTCTGACGGAGATGGTTTTCCAGATTTTGTTCCGTTAATCAACAACAACGGAAATTATAATGTAGTGCAGCCGTTTGCGCAGGGGCAATTCCGCTTGACGGAAAAATTAACTTTTAACGCAGGGATTCATGGGCAGTATTTTTCGATAAATGAACAGTTTGTTTTTGAACCAAGAACAGCTTTAGCGTACGCCATAAATCCTAAAAACACGGTAAGTTTTGGTTTCGGAATTCACCATCAAAGCGTTCCCGTTCCTATTTTATTTTTGAATGAATTTGTAAACGGAGTTCAGGTTCAAACCAATAAAAATTTAGATTTTGTTCAAAGTCAGCATTATGTTTTAGGTTATGATGTTCGTTTGGCGAATAAATGGCGCGGAAAAGTCGAATTGTATTATCAGGATATTAGCAAAGCTGCGGTTGAATCTTTTCCGAGCAGTTATTCTTCTTTAACAGAAGGCGCAGATTTTGGTTATTCGATAGATAAAACTTCTTTAGTAAGCAAAGGAACGGGATTTAATCAGGGAATTGAATTTACGGTTGAAAAATTCTTTAGTGAAGGTTATTATGCTTTATTTACAACTTCTCTTTTTGAAAGTAAATATAAAGGAAGTGACAATATCGAGCGAAATTCTCCTTTCAATAATGGTTACGTAATCAATCTTTTAGGCGGAAAAGAGTTTAAAGTTGGAAAAGCAAAAAGAAATGTATTTTCGATCGATACCAAATTTACAACTGCCGGCGGACGTTATTATACGCCTGTGGATTTAGTCGCTTCAAACAACGCCGGTTATGAAATTAGAGACGATGCAAATGCTTTCAGCAAACAATATGATGCGTATTTGCGATTAGATGTGAAATTCGGAATTAAATTAAACAGTAAAACTAAAAAGAGGTTTCACCAGTTTTATATCGATCTTCAAAACGTAACCAATAATACAAACGTATTTACAAGAGAATATAACAGATTAACAAACAGCGTAAATCAAAAAGACCAAATTGGTTTTTCGCCAGATTTTGGATATAAATTTCAGTTTTAGTTAAGAATGTGTTGGGGCAGATTTTTAAAACCAAAAAGGCTTATCAATTTAGATAAGCCTTTTTTTATTTTACATGTTTTCTTGTTCTGTAGGAACATTTCATCGGTAGAAAAATTATATTGTTATAATGGATTACGTTCCGTAGGAACGTTTGATTTTGACATTGTTTTTTAATAATCTGACTTATCAAACGTTCTTACGGAACGCAAATATGACTGATCTTTATTTTTTCTACCGACGAAACATTCCTATGGAATGATAAATCTGAGATCAAAAAGCGAACAATTAAGTCACTAAAATATAATATATGAGCTGTCTCGACTTTAAGACAGCTTCTTTTTTTATTCTTCAAAGAAATTGAGTTCTAATTGATCCGGCAAAAGCCTGAAACTCATTCTGTGATATTTTGTTGGGCCATATTTTTTAATGGCTTCGCGATGTTCTTTTGTTGGATAACCTTTATTTTGTTTCCAGTTGTACATGGGGAATTCCTCATGAATTTGATCCATATATTCATCGCGGTACGTTTTTGCTAAAATAGAAGCTGCAGCAATACTCAGGAATTTTGCATCGCCTTTTATAATGCTTTGATTGGGAATTGATTTTAGTAACGCAATTTCTTCCTGAGAAAATTGTTTTCCAAAACTGTTTTTCAGACCCAATTTTGCATTTATAGAACGATTTCCATCCACAATAATGTATTCAGGAACATGCTTTAATTTTAAAATACATTCCTGCATTCCTTTCATCGAAGCATTGAGGATATTTATTTCGTCAATTTCATCTGGAAATAAATGCGTTACAGCAAAACATACGGCATGCTGTTCGATAATTGGTTTTAAAAAAAACCTCATTTTTTCAGACAATTGTTTACTGTCATTTAAAATTTCGTGTTCAAAATCTTCAGGCAGGATTATAGCTGCGGCAGTTACAGGACCTGCAAGACAGCCTCGGCCGGCCTCGTCAGTTCCAGTTTCTAAAACAAATCCCGAGAAATTTTTTGCAAGCATTTTTTTGAAATTTTAAAAGGCAAATATCATAAAATTTTATGCAAAAATATTCGTTTTCATACTGTCTGCCAAGGTAATTGTATAAATTGAAGTGTTTTTTTATTTATACATATTTATCTTTTACCTTTGCTCAACAAATTTTGTCGAAATAATTACATATAAAGCCATCAAATGAGAATATTCATTTTTCTATATCTATTAATTGTACCAGCATTATTGTTTTCTCAGGAAAAACCTAAACCAGCTTCTAAAAATAATTTAGATATGAATACGCAATATTCTAGTATAACAGATACTGTTAAAAAGAAGAAGGCAAAAATTGCAACGATAGATCAATATCAAATTATTACGCTGGAACACGATACTATTTATGCAGATACGTCGCTGACAATAAAAAGTGCTTACAAACAAAATCATCTTCGAAAAGACCTTTTTGGACTTTTAGAATCCTCTAATATTGGTCAGCCGTTAAATACATTACAATATAGTTTAACGAGTTTTTCGCCGTATCCGGAAATTGGTTTTAGCGCCATGCATTCGAATTATATACAAGCAGACGAAGTGAGATATTACTCTGCAGCGACACCTTTTACAGAATTGTTTTTTAATACAACGATTAATAAAGGACAAAATGTTGATTCGTTCATCACACTGAATGTGTCTAAAAACCTTAATTTTTCTATTGCATACAGAGGTTTACGTTCAGAAGGAGATTATATAAATCAATTAGTAAGTGCCGGAAACTTTAGATTTACAACGAGTTACGCTACTACTAACAGAAGATATGCGTTGAATGCACATTATACATATCAGGATAATTCGAATGAAGAAAACGGTGGAATTACAACTCCGGAAGATTTTGAAAGCGACGATCCCGATTTTAAAAATCGTCAGCGTCTGCAGGTTTATTTAACAGATGCTAAATCATTTTTAAAAGGAAGACGTTTATTTTTTGATCACGCTTTTAGAATAAATCCTACACATGGAGACAATAATTTATATATAAACCATCAATTAAATTACGAAAACAAATTTTTCGAATATAATCAGCCAACTGTACTTTCTGCAGTCGACGGAATCGATGAACCGGTAAAACGTTTCGGGGAATCGTATGTAACAAGTAATATAAACGATCAAACACATTTTGAAAGACTTTATAATAAAGTTGGAGTTGCTTATGAAAATTCTCTTTTAGGAAAATTTAATTTCTTTGTTGATGATTACAGGTCTAATTATCAGTATGATAAAATTATTATTTTTAAAGACGGAAGAACAATTCAGGATAATTTATTTCTACAGATTAATAATGTAGGCGGACAGTATGAATATCAAAAAAATAAATGGAACGGTAGATTTTTGTACACAAGATCAATCACCAATCAATCGCTTTCTGATCTTGATGCAAAACTGCGTTATAAATTAAACGATAAAATTCAGTTTGATTTTAGATACAGAAACATCAATAAACTGCCAAACAACAATTATAATTTGTACCAAAGCAGTTATGTATCGTACAACTGGTCGAATGATTTTAAAAATGAAAAAATCAATTCATTAGGAGCCAGCATTAATACGCCTTGGTTAAATGCCGAAGTTAATTATACCATTTTAAAAGATCATTTGTATTTTGAAGATGTATCTGATGCTGATGACGATGCGGTTAGAACTCAACTCATAAAACCAGCTCAATACGGAAATGCAATTAATTATTTAGAGATAAAAGCAAATAGAGAATTTAAATTTGGAAATTTTGCTTTAGACAATACACTTTTATATCAAAAAGTAGATCAATCAGATTTGATTTTAAATGTACCTGATTTTGTAACCAGAAACACGCTTTATTACTCAAATTATTATTTCAAAAAAGCATTATATGCTCAGGCAGGAGTTGTATTTAATTACTTTACTAAATATTATGCTAACGATTACAACCCTGTTATTGGAGAGTTTTTTGTGCAGGATAAAAAAGAAATTGGAAATTATGCCACTTTTGATGTTTTCATAAATGCAAGAATTCGCCAGACACGCTTTTATGTAAAAGGAGAACATTTAAATGCTTTATTTTCAAGTACTAATTATTACTCAACACCTAATAATCCATATCGTGATTTTGTAATCAGATTTGGTTTAGTCTGGAATTTCTTCCAATAAAAACGAAGCGTAACTTTACTTAAAAAAACCAAATATTAAACTTAAATAAAAATGGACTTTTCAAATAATATTTTAGAAACAATTGGTAATACGCCATTGGTAAAACTCAACAAAATTGTTGCTGAAATTGATGCGTTAGTACTAGCAAAAGTCGAAACTTTTAATCCTGGAAATTCTGTTAAAGACAGAATGGCTGTGAAAATGATTGAAGATGCCGAAGCTGACGGCCGACTTAAACCAGGCGGAACTATTATTGAAGGAACTTCTGGAAATACCGGAATGGGACTTGCTCTTGTTGCGATTATAAAAGGTTACAAATTGATTTGTGTAATCTCAGACAAACAGTCTAAAGAAAAAATGGATATTCTGCGTGCTGTTGGCGCAAAAGTAGTCGTTTGCCCTACAGATGTCGAGCCTACTGATCCTCGCTCTTATTATTCAGTTTCAAAACGTCTGGCAGAAGAAACACCAAATTCATGGTATGTAAACCAGTACGATAACTTGTCGAATTCATTGGCACATTACGAGCAGACGGGACCAGAAATCTGGAAACAGACAGATGGTAAAATCACGCATTTTGTGGTGGGGGTTGGAACTGGCGGAACAATTTCAGGAGTTGGAAAATACTTAAAAGAGAAAAACCCGAACATTAAAATTTGGGGAATTGATACGTATGGTTCTGTTTTTAAAAAATACCATGAAACCGGAATTTTTGACGAAAACGAAATTTACTCGTATATAACAGAAGGAATTGGGGAAGACATTTTACCAAAAAATGTTGATTTTTCTCTAATTGACGGTTTTACAAAAGTAACTGATAAAGATGCTGCGGTTTATACCAGAAAGATTGCACTTGAAGAAGCTATTTTTGTTGGGAATTCTGCCGGAGCTTGTATCAAAGGTTTATTGCAGTTAAAAGAGCATTTTAAGCCAGATGATGTTGTTGTGGTATTATTTCACGATTCAGGAAGCCGTTATGTGGGTAAAATGTTCAATGATGACTGGATGCGCGAACGTGGATTCTTAGAAGAAAACATAACAAAGGCCGAAGATGTTATTAAAGATCATATCGATAAAGAATTGATCGTTGTTCGTACAGAAGAATTGGTTTCGCACGCAATTGAACGTATGCGTAAATATAAAATTTCGCAGATTCCGGTTGTTGATATCAACGGATTTGTGGGTTCTGTTGATGAAACAGATTTGTTTAGAAGTTATGTTGCCGATAAAAACGTAGCCGAAAAACCAATTAAGGAAGTAATGGGGAAACCTTTCCCGATTGTAAAATTAGGAACTCCAATCGAAGAGGTTTCGAAATTATTTACCAAAGAAAATGATGCCGTTTTAATTGATTTAGGAAACGGAAACCATCATATTATTACTAAATATGACATTATTGGTTCTATTAAATAAGAACTTTATCAAAATAATTTTCATCCATAAATCTAGCTTTTCAACAGTTAGATTTATGGATTTTATCTTTTTAAAAAATAATTAAAGAATGAATTTTACGGCCATAGATTTTGAAACAGCAACTGGACATCATCCATGTTCTGTGGGAATTGTTACTGTTGAAAATGGAATTATAGTAGATGAATTCGTTACTTTAATTAAACCGCCAAATAACGAATACAATCCGTTTACGATTCGTGTTCATGGTATTTATCCAAAAGATACAATTAATGCAAAATCCTTTTTTCAGGTATATCCTGAAATTGAGAAAAGATTAAAAAATAGGGTTGTGGTGGCGCATAACGAAAGTTTTGACCGAAATGTTTTAATGAAGTCAATGTTACTGCATGGTTTAAATTATGAAGATTTAAACATTGCCCCAAAATGGGAATGTACCGTTAAAATTTATAAAGCAAAAGGTTTAAAGCCAACAAAATTAAGTGATTGCTGTCGCGAAATGAAAATACAATTAAATCACCACGAAGCACTTTCAGACGCAAGGGCTTGTGCTAAATTATATATGCTTCGATAAATAGTTTTATTATTTGTAAGAATAGTATTAATTTTACTATTTTTAGATTTTTGAAATATATAAAATCTAAAAATGAAAGAAGACTTTCTTCATTATCTCTGGAGGTTCAAAAAGTTTGATACTTTGAATCTTGTAACTGCTCAAAATGAATCTATTACCATTATTAAAACAGGTGATTATTTAGAACTTTCGGGGCCTGATTTTTTTAATGCCCATATTAAAATCGGCAGTCAAAAATGGGCTGGAAATGTAGAGATACATGTAAAATCCTCAGATTGGTATCTGCACAATCATGAAAAAGATGCCGCTTACGAAAATGTAATTCTTCATGTAGTCTGGGAAAACGACACCGCAATTTTTAGAGAAAACAATACCGAAATTCCGGTTTTGGTACTCAAAGATTATGTCGAAAAAGAAGTTTTAGATAATTACAATGCACTTGTTTCTCCTAAAACCTGGATTTCGTGCGAAAAACAAATACATGAAATCGATGCTTTTGTTTTTAAAAACTGGCAGGAAAGATTATTTTTTGAGCGATTAGAACGCAAATCAAAGTTTGTTTATGAATTACTGGAAGAAACCAATCAGGATTGGGAAGCGGTTTTGTTTTGCCTTTTAGCGAAGAACTTTGGTTTAAATACAAACGGTTTGGCTTTTCTTCAAATGTCAAAATCAATTCCTTTTTCAATCATCAGAAAAGAAAGTTTTGAAGTCGAAAATCTGGAATCATTGCTTTTAGGAACTTTAAATTTATTAGATGGAGAAAAAGAAGATGTTTATTTTAAAGATTTAAAGTTTAGGTATTTTTATTTGCTGCATAAATATCAGCTAGAAAAAACATTTATAGATCCCGTTCAGTTTTTTAAACTTCGACCGGATAATTTCCCAACAATTCGGCTTTCTCAGCTCGCTAATTTATATCACAAACATCAAAACTTGTTTTCGAAAATAATTGCGCAAAAATCAGCTAAAAACGTCTATGAATTGCTGAATGTATCTGCAAGTTCCTATTGGCAGAATCATTATCAATTCGATAAAGAAAGCCCGAAGAAAGCGAAAACATTATCAAAATCATTTGTTGATTTAGTAATCATAAATACCATAATCCCAATTCAGTTTGCTTATTCTAACATAATGGGAGATTCAGCTTCAGAAGATTTAATTGATTTTATGAATGAAGTCGCACCAGAAAAAAACGCCATTATCGATAAGTTTTCTTCCTTCAAAATAAAATCAAAAAATGCATTTGAAACCCAAACTTTATTAGAACTTAAAAATGAATATTGCAATCAAAAAGCGTGTTTAAAATGTGCAATAGGAATGGAGCTGCTTAAAAATAATTAGATAATTAGAAAATGTGATAATGAGATAATTTGTACTTTTGCCTTAAGCGAAGTCAAAGAAATCTAAAATCTTAAGTCTAAAATCTAAAATCTAAAATCTAAAATCTAAAATTAAAGATGTCAGCTATTTTAAAACTTAAATTCTTTTTTGAAAAATACGGTTTTCATGTATCATCCAGACTGGCTGATAAACTGGGAATGCGTGTAACGAGCGTAAGGTTGTTTTTTATTTACATTTCGTTTGTAACAGCAGGTTTAGGTTTTGGAGTTTACCTAACATTGGCTTTCTGGATTCGCCTTAAAGATTTAATCCGAGCAAAAAGGACTTCTGTTTTCGATTTATAAATCAAAAGTAGACGATATAAAAAATAAAAAAACCTGTTCAATTGAACAGGTTTTTTTTATGATAAATCTTTTTTTAGATTTCTTCGGTTTCGTTTTGAGGATTGTTAAGTTTTGCTCGTTTTTTACTGTAAGCAAAATAAACAATAATACCTAAAGTTCCCCAGCTTAAAAATGCGATCCAGGTATCATGTCTTACCTGAGTCATTAAGAATAAATTGAAAGATACCCCTAAAGTTCCCACTAAGTAAACTGCCGGAGTTTTGTAATGTCTTTCTAATTCTGGTTTTTTATATCTTAAGATCATAACGGCAACACATACCATTCCAAATGCTAATAATGTTCCCATACTACACATTTCACTTACTTTTTCAATTGGAGTAAGCGCAGCAACAATCGAAATAATTGTTCCAACTAAATAAGTGCTTTTATAAGGTGTTTTGAAAGTTGTATGAAGTTTGCTGAAAAATGGAGGTAATAAACCATCTCTTGACATTCCTAAGAAAATACGAGTTTGTCCAAGCATCATTACAAGCATTACAGATGTTAAACCTGCAGTTGCAGCAATTGTAATAATAAATACAGCCCATGTTAATCCGTTTTCACTAAAAGCAGAAGCAACCGGAGCAGCTTTGTCTAATTGATCGTAATGAACCATTCCAGTTAATACTAATGAAACCAGAATATATAGAATTGTACAAATAATTAAAGAAGCGATAATAGCAAATGGTACATCTTTTTTAGGATTAATTGCTTCTCCGGCCTGAGTCGAAACAGCGTCAAATCCAATATAAGCAAAGAATACAATTGTTGCAGCCGTTAATACTCCTCCAAATCCGAAATTCATCTTTCCAGTTGCATTTCCTAACGCATCAAGAGCAGGAACTTCAGTAGGAATAAATGGATGCCAGTTATCAGTATTAATGTAGAAAGCACCACAAACAATTACAAAAAGAACTACAGCAATTTTTACAATTACAATAATATTATTTGTACTTGCAGCCTCTTTAATTCCTTTTACAAGAATTGCAGTTACAACCCATGTAATTAAAAAAGCAGGTAAGTTAAATGCGAATGTAGGTAAATCAATATGATCGAGAGGAAACTCTTTATTATGTTCAATGATTTTTTCTGTAGCAGTATGAAAATCATTACAGAGCCAGATTGGGATATTAATTCCAAATAAATGGAGAAGTTTTACAAAGTATCCGCTCCAGGCGACGGCGACGGTGGTGGCACCCATCATGTACTCAAGAATCAAGTTCCATCCAATGAACCAGGCAAAAATTTCGCCGATTGTTCCGTATGCATAAGCATATGCAGAACCTTCTACCGGTAATACTGAAGCAAATTCAGCATAACAAAGAGAAGCAAATAAACAGCCTATACCTGCAATAACAAAGGATAGAGCCAGAGCTGGACCCGCATAATCATGAGCTGCGATTCCTGTTAAAGTGAAAATTCCTCCACCTATGATTGCCCCAATTCCTAATGAAGTTAAACCCCATCTTGTAAGAACTCTTTTTAAATCACTTTTTTTCATATCGGCCTCAAAGGCTGATATTGGTTTAACTCTCCAAATTGACATACTATTTTATTGGTTTATTGTTATTAAGCTCCAAATGTATCGTTTTTTGTAAAAAATAAAAACAATTATGATATTTTAAGTTATAAAATATTTAAATTTTTGATTTATTCTGTTTGCAATCTTCTGTAAGAGCTGAGTTTATTTTAATCTCTATTATATCGATTGAGTTTGAAATATCAAATTCAGAAATAATATTTTTAGTATTTTTCCTAATAAATATAAAATTTATCCCGTATTTTATACTTTTTATAATAGCAATACATTTATAATAATCACAAATTTCAAGATGTTCAATCAATATTTTAAATTTACAAGCAAGCAAAGAATCGGTATTTTTTTACTTTTTATAATTATCATCACACTGCAGTTAATTTATTTTTTTGCAGATTTTAACCAGTATGAAAAAACTTTTCCCGAAGAGAAGAAATGGCTCTCCTTACAAAAAGAAATAGATGCTGCAAAAGAGACAAAATATAAGGACAAACAAAAAGTATATACTTTCAACCCAAATTTTATTTCGGATTATAAAGGATACAAACTCGGAATGTCTGTTGAAGAAATAGATCGTTTATTGGCTTTCCGAAAACAAGATAAATATGTAAACTCAGCTGAGGAATTTCAAAAAGTAACACAAATTTCAGATTCATTATTAAAGGTAATGTCTCCCTTGTTTAAATTCCCGGATTGGACACAAAAGAAAAATGATTTTAAAACAGAGAAAAAAGAGTACGTTCAAAAAGCATCTTTCAAAAAAGAAACCATAATAATTAAAGATATAAACCAAGCCAGTCAGGAAGATTTAATTGCAATATATGGTATTGGCGAAGCTTTGTCATCAAGAATATTAAAGCAGAAAGAAATTTTAGGCGGTTTTGTTTCTATGGAACAGCTTGAAGAAGTTTGGGGACTTTCGCCAGAAGTTATTGCCCAGCTTAATAACCATTTTAAAGTAATTATGCCGTCAGGTTTTAAGAAGATAGCCATAAACGACGCGACATTAAAAGAGTTATTACAGTTTCCGTACTTTAAATATACACTTGCAAAACAAATTGTGACTTATCGAAGTATGAACGGAAATTTTAATAATATTGAGGATTTGTCAAAAATTAAAGGTTTTCCTGTTGAAAAAGCAAAAATAATTAGTTTATATTTGGAGTTCTAAAAAAATAGTACATAATGAATTTTGATTATAACGAAATGCAGTCGATGATTGCTCAATCTATAAAAGACTTTGCAGAAAAAAATATTAAGCCCTTTATAATGGAGTGGGATGAAGCCCAGATTTTTCCGGTTGATTTGTTTAAAAAACTGGGCGAAATGGGATTTATGGGAGTTTTAGTGCCCGAAGAATACGGAGGATCTGGATTAGGTTACCATGAATATATTACAGTTATTGAAGAGATTTCAAAAGTAGATCCTTCAATTGGTTTGTCAGTTGCAGCGCATAATTCGCTTTGTACCAACCATATTTTGACCTTTGGAAATGAAGAGCAAAAGAAAAAGTATTTACCAAAATTAGCTACGGCCGAATATATAGGAGCGTGGGGATTAACAGAACACAATACAGGATCTGATGCCGGAGGAATGAATACAACGGCTGTTAAAGACGGAGATTTTTGGGTTATTAATGGTGCTAAAAACTTTATCACACATGCGATTTCCGGAGATATAGCGGTTGTAATTGTTAGAACAGGAGAAAAAGGTGATTCTAAAGGAATGACTGCTTTTGTTTTAGAAAAAGGAATGGCGGGATTTTCATCTGGTAAAAAAGAAAATAAATTAGGAATGCGTGCAAGTGAAACTGCCGAATTAGTTTTTGACAGCTGCCGTGTTCCGGATGCAAACAGATTGGGTGAAGTTGGACAAGGATTTGTTCAGGCAATGAAAATTCTAGACGGAGGCCGAATTTCAATTGGGGCTTTATCATTAGGAATTTCAAAAGGCGCTTATGAAGCTGCATTAAAATATTCAAAAGAAAGACATCAATTTGGTCAGCCAATAAGCAGCTTTCAGGGAATTTCATTTAAACTAGCTGATATGGCAACAGAAATTGAAGCCTCAGAATTATTATTGCATAAAGCTGCATACTTAAAACAACAGCATAAACCAGTCACGACATTGGGTGCAATGGCAAAAATGTATGCTTCAGAAGCGTGCGTTAAAATTGCAAATGAAGCAGTGCAGATTCACGGAGGTTATGGTTATACAAAAGATTTCCCGGTAGAGAAATTTTACAGAGATTCTAAATTATGTACAATTGGAGAAGGAACTACTGAAATTCAAAAATTAGTTATCTCTAGAAATTTGCTGAAAGAGTAAAGAGTAAAGAGTAAAGAGTAAAGAGTAAAGAGTAAAGAGTAAAGAGTAAAGAGTAAAGAGTAAAGAGTAAAGAGTAAAGAGTAAAGAGTAAAGAGTAAAGAGTAAAGAGTAAAGAGTAAAGAGTAAAGAGTAAAGAGTAAAGAGTAAAGAAGCTCCGTCTATTCTCTATTTTCTATGCTCTATTCTCTCAGAAAAAAATAATTCACAATTTATAACTCATAATTAATAATTAATTTTTACATTTGCAGCCTTAACGAGAGGAGGTGTCTATATTATGTTAATTATACCAATTAAAGACGGAGAAAATATCGATAGAGCATTAAAGCGCTATAAAAGAAAATTTGATAAAACAGGAACTGTTCGTCAATTAAGAGCACGTACTGCTTTTATTAAGCCTTCTGTTGTAAAAAGAGCTCAAATTCAAAAAGCTGCTTACATCCAAACATTGAAAGATAGTTTAGAAAGTTAGTATTTCGCTTTTCAAAAATAATTACCGTTAGTCATCAAAAAGTTTTAACTTTGATGCTAACGGTTTTTTTATTTTTAAAATCTTCTGATGGTTTATATATAATAGGTATAAATCGAAAAAAAAATTTCCCTATGAAATCAAACAAAGAAGCTTTTCGTGATTATTTACAGCTGGAAAAAAAATATTCTCCACATACGGTTAATGCTTATTTGAATGATATTGGTTTTTTTGAAGAATTTAATAAATCCCGTTTCGAGCAGGATGATGTAGAGAAGGTTAATTATAGTCAAATAAGAAGCTGGATTGTTTCTTTAGTCGATCAGGAAATTTCTAATGTTTCCGTAAATCGAAAAATGGCTTCCTTAAAAGCTTTTTATAAATTTCTTTTAAAGATTAAGCAAATTGAGGTAAATCCAATGCTTAAACATAAAGCGCTTAAAACTCCTAAAATTGTCCAGATTCCATTTTCAGAAAAAGAAGTAAATGATTTAATGCTTGGAGTAGATTCTCCGTTCGGATTTGAGGATATTAGAGATAAGCTTATTGTTGACCTTTTTTATACAACGGGAATGCGTCGTGCAGAATTAATAGGTTTAATGATGAAGAATGTTGATTTGTCTTCGAATCTTATTAAGGTGTTAGGGAAAAGAAACAAAGAGCGAATTATTCCGCTTTTGCCCATAGTTGCAGATCAGATTAATTTGTATTTAAAAGAAAGAGTGGAAGTTGAAGAAATCATAGATTCTGATTATTTTTTTATTTCGAAAAAAGGGTTAAAATTGAGTGAATCGTTTGTGTATCGATTAATAAATTGTTACTTTAGTAGGGTCTCTGAAAAGGTAAAAAAAAGTCCTCACGTGCTTCGGCATACTTTTGCGACTCACTTATTAAATAACGGAGCAGATTTAAATTCAGTTAAGGAGTTATTAGGGCATTCGAGTTTGGCGTCTACGCAAGTTTATACTCATAATAGTTTAGCAGAACTTAAAAAAGTTTATTCAGATGCTCATCCAAGAAATAAGTAATAACTCTGAAATGTTTAACCCTAAAATAATTATTATGAAGGTAGATGTTCATGCAGTTAACTTTACTGTCGACAGAAAATTGGTGGATTTTATTCAAGAGAGAATGGATAAGCTTGAAAAGTATTACGACCGAGTTGTTTCGGCTGATGTTTTTTTAAAAGTTGAAAGAACAAGTGATAAGGAGAATAAGGCGGTAGAGATTAAGATTAATGTTCCGGGAGATGAATTTTTGGTTAAAAAGCAATGCAAATCGTTTGAAGAAGCAGTTGAGCTTTCGGCAGAATCTTTAGAACGTTTACTGGTAAAAAGGAAAGAAAAAATAAGAGCACATATTTAATTGAAATTTTTTTTAAAAAATGTTTTGATTCAAAGATAAAATAGCTACATTTGCAGTCCGTTAGAAATAGCGGACTTTTTTAATGTATTCGCCGATGTAGCTCAGCTGGCTAGAGCAGCTGATTTGTAATCAGCAGGTCGTGGGTTCGAGTCCCTCTATCGGCTCAAAAATATTTCAAATGCGATTTGAAATCGGTTCTTTTAAAATATTGTAAAACAGAAATTTAGGGCAAAAAAAATATGATTTGGAGAAATCTAAAATCTAAAAATTAAATCCATAAATTATTCGGGGAGATACTCAAGCGGCCAACGAGGGCAGACTGTAAATCTGCTGTGTGAACTTCGCAGGTTCGAATCCTGCTCTCCCCACAAAAAAAAGAAGTTAAGATTTCGGATTTTAGATTTTAGATTTTCAAAATCTAAAATCTGATTTCAAGAATCTAAAATCAGAACTCTCTGCCGGTGTAGCTCAGGGGTAGAGTGCTTCCTTGGTAAGGAAGAGGTCTCGGGTTCAAATCCCGACATTGGCTCAAGTAAGTAGGAAATTGAAAATTAATATATAACTAAGATTAAAAATTAAGTAAAATGGCAAAGGAGAATTTTAATCGTTCCAAACCGCACTTAAACATAGGTACAATTGGACACGTGGATCACGGAAAAACTACATTAACTGCTGCAATTACAAAAGTATTGTCAGATGCTGGTTACTGTCAAGCAAAATCGTTTGATCAAATCGATAACGCTCCAGAGGAGAAAGAAAGAGGTATTACTATTAATACATCTCACGTAGAGTATGAAACAGCTAACCGTCACTACGCTCACGTTGACTGTCCAGGTCACGCGGATTACGTAAAGAACATGGTTACTGGAGCAGCTCAAATGGACGGAGCTATCTTAGTAGTTGCTGCTACAGATGGTCCAATGCCACAAACTCGTGAGCACATCCTTTTAGGACGTCAGGTTGGTATTCCAAGAATCGTTGTTTTCATGAACAAAGTGGATATGGTTGATGATGCTGAGTTGTTAGAGCTTGTTGAAATGGAAATTAGAGATTTATTATCTTTCTACGAATATGATGGAGATAATGGTCCTGTTGTTCAAGGTTCAGCTTTAGGAGGATTGAATAATGATCCTGCTTGGGTACCAAAAATCATTGAATTAATGGAAGCTGTTGATGCTTGGATCGAAGAGCCAGTGCGTGACGTTGCTAAACCATTCTTGATGCCGGTTGAGGATGTATTTACAATTACTGGTCGTGGAACTGTTGCTACAGGTCGTATCGAAACTGGTATTGCTAATACAGGTGATGCTGTTGAAATCATTGGTATGGGAGCTGATAAATTAACTTCTACTATTACAGGAGTTGAGATGTTCCGTAAAATCCTTGATAGAGGTGAAGCTGGAGATAACGTAGGTTTATTGTTAAGAGGTATTGATAAAGAATCTATCAAAAGAGGAATGGTTATCATTAAGCCAGGATCAGTAAAACCACACGCTACTTTCAAAGCTGAGGTTTATATCTTGAAAAAAGAAGAAGGTGGACGTCATACTCCATTCCATAATAACTACCGTCCACAGTTCTACGTACGTACAACTGACGTAACAGGAGTTATTACTCTACCAGAAGGAGTAGAGATGGTAATGCCAGGAGATAACTTGACTATCAATGTTGCTTTATTAAGCCCAATCGCAATGAGCGTAGGTTTACGTTTTGCTATCCGTGAAGGTGGTAGAACAGTAGGTGCAGGTCAGGTGACTGAAATCATAGGATAATCCTATAACAAATTATAAAAAGCCAGTTGATTTTTTTAACGAAATCACTGGCTTTTAATTACGGGCGTAGTTCAAGGGTAGAATAGCGGTCTCCAAAACCGTTGATGGGGGTTCGAATCCCTCCGCCCGTGCAATAAAAATTATATCAAATGACAAAAGTTACTAATTATTTATCAGAGGCTTTCGAAGAATTAAAGTCAAATGTTACTTGGCCAGCTTGGGCTGAAGTTCAAAAATTGACAATTGTTGTGGCTGTATTTTCGATTCTGTTCGCTTTGGCAACTTGGGGAGTAGACGAATTTTTTGCAAAAGCTTTGGCTGGATTTTTTAACTGGTTAAAAGGATAATTTTTTTGTGATGGCAGATAATAATGTGAAAAAATGGTATGTGGTTAGAGCAGTAAGCGGCCAGGAAAACAAGGTTAAAGCTTACATCGAAACTGAGATTGCCAGACTAGGGATGGAGGATTATGTTTCCCAGGTTTTAGTGCCTACTGAAAAAGTAGTTACTGTAAAAGAGGGAAAAAAGATGTCTAAGGATAAAGTATATTTTCCTGGATACGTTATGATTGAAGCTAACTTGGTTGGTGAGATACCTCATATTATTAAATCTATTACAAGTGTAATTGGTTTCTTAGGTGAGATTAAAGGTGGGGAACCTGTTCCTTTAAGATTATCTGAGGTGAATCGTATGTTAGGTAAAGTAGATGAGCTAGCTGTTAATACAGATACTCGTGCTATTCCTTTCAGCTTAGGTGAAACGGTAAAAGTGATCGATGGTCCTTTTAATGGTTTCAATGGTACGGTTGAAAAAATCAATGAAGAAAAGCGTAAACTTGAAGTAATGGTTAAGATTTTCGGAAGAAAAACTCCATTAGAATTGAGTTTTATGCAAGTTGAAAAAGTATAATTTTTTGTTACATATAATATCTATCACAATCGCTTCCAATTGATTGTGTATTAAATTTTTTAAAAATGGCTAAAGAAATTAGTAAGGTAGTTAAACTACAAGTTAAGGGAGGTGCTGCGAACCCGTCGCCACCGGTTGGACCTGCTTTAGGAGCTGCTGGGGTTAATATCATGGAGTTCTGTAAGCAATTTAATGCTAGAACTCAGGATAAACCTGGCAAAATTTGTCCAGTGCAAATCACTGTGTACAAAGACAAATCATTCGATTTTGTTGTTAAGACTCCTCCAGCAGCAGTTCAGTTAATGGAAGCTGCAAAGCTAAAATCTGGTTCTGGTGAGCCTAATCGTAAAAAAGTAGCTAGTGTTACTTGGGAACAAATTAGAGCTATTGCTGAAGACAAAATGCCTGACTTAAATGCTTTTACAGTAGAAAAAGCAATGAGTATGGTTGCTGGAACAGCTAGATCTATGGGTATAACTGTATCAGGAGATGCTCCTTTTTAATTAAGAAAAAGACATGGCAAAATTAACAAAAAAGCAAAAAGAGGCTGCTTCAAAAATTGAAAAGAACAAATTATACTCTCTAAAAGATGCTGCGGCATTATTGAAAGTTGTTGCTTCTGCAAAATTTGATGAGTCTGTTGATATCGCAGTGCGTTTGGGTGTTGATCCAAGAAAAGCGAATCAAATGGTAAGAGGTGTAGTAACTTTACCTCACGGAACAGGAAAGGATGTTAAAGTATTAGCATTGGTTACTCCAGATAAAGAGGCTGAAGCAAGAGAAGCTGGAGCAGATCACGTTGGTCTTGATGATTACTTACAAAAGATTAAAGATGGTTGGACAGATGTTGATGTTATCATCACTATGCCAGCTGTTATGGGTAAATTAGGTCCATTAGGTCGTATTTTAGGACCTAGAGGTTTAATGCCAAACCCTAAAACAGGTACTGTAACTATGGATGTTGCAAAAGCTGTTCAAGAGGTTAAAGCTGGAAAAATTGACTTTAAAGTTGATAAAACTGGTATCGTTCACGCAGGAATTGGTAAAGTTTCTTTTGGAGCTGAGCAAATTGTTGACAACGCACACGAAATTATTCAAACATTAATAAAACTTAAACCAACTGCTGCTAAAGGTACATACATTAAAGGTATTCACCTTACAAGCACAATGAGTCCTGCTATTGCATTAGACCCAAAAGCAGTATAATTGGTAGTTAAAAATTTTTAGTATGACTAGAGAAGAAAAATCAATCGCGATTGAAAATTTAACTGCGCAGTTAGCTGGTACAAATATCATTTATGTATCTGATATTTCTGGTTTAAACGCAGAAACAACTTCAAGCTTACGTAGAGCTTGCTTTAAAGCAGGTATCAAATTAGAAGTTGTAAAGAACACTTTGCTTGCCAAAGCAATGGAAGCTTCTTCTACTGATTATGGTGACTTACCTTCAGTTTTGACTGGTAATAGTGCTATTTTCATTTCTGATGTAGCTAATGCTCCTGGAAAAATCATTAAAGATTTCCGTAAGAAATCTGATAAACCAGTTTTAAAAGGTGCTTTCATTAACAATGAAGTTTACATTGGAGATAACCAATTAGATGCACTAGCAACTATCAAGTCTAAAGAAGAGTTAATTGGAGAAATCATTGGATTATTACAATCTCCAGCTCAAAGAATTATTTCTGCTTTACAAAACAAATTCGCTGGTAGCGAAGAAGAAACTGAAGCATAATAATCAAAGCAGGGAAGCTTGCTTCCTTGTTGCTTAATTAGCGCACAATAAATAAATTATATTTTTACAAATCATTTTAAACGATAGAAAAAATGGCAGATTTGAAACAATTCGCAGAACAATTAGTTAACTTAACAGTTAAAGAAGTTAACGAATTAGCAACAATATTAAAAGACGAGTATGGTATCGAGCCTGCTGCTGCAGCTGTAGTAGTTGCTGCTGGTGGTGGAGAAGGTGCTGCTGAAGAAGCACAAACTGAATTTACAGTTGTATTAAAAGAAGCTGGTGCTTCTAAATTAGCAGTTGTAAAATTAGTTAAAGAACTTACAGGTTTAGGTCTTAAAGAAGCTAAAGATGTAGTTGACGGTGCTCCAAGTACTGTTAAAGAAGGTGTTTCTAAAGAAGAGGCTGAAGGTCTTAAAAAATCATTAGAAGAAGCTGGAGCTGTAGTTGAGCTTAAATAATTCAACTCAGTTTTAAGAACTAGGTTTAGGTCCTGAGTTAACACTCAAAGGCCTAAACCATTTTTCGTATAATAAAATACATTAAATTTTATTATCAAATAGTTTAAAATACGAAAAAGTTTTTGATCAATACGAAGAAAAAAAATAGAACTGATTTTATCTGTTTATTTTTAAAGATGTATTGATTTTAAAAAGAAAGTATAAACTAAGCACTGTGTTTTTACACAAAAAAATTACTTTTTTTTAATCAAAATTTTGTCCATTGATGATAACAAATCAGACTGAAAGATTGAATTTTGCCTCTACAAAAAACATTCCTGACTATCCGGATTTCCTGGATGTTCAGGTTAAATCTTTTAAGGATTTCTTCCAATTAGAAACGAAATCTGACGAAAGAGGCAACGAAGGGTTATACAATACCTTCATGGAAAACTTCCCAATTACAGATACAAGAAACAACTTTGTATTGGAATTCCTAGATTATTTTGTTGATCCGCCACGTTATACAATTCAAGAATGTATAGAGAGAGGTCTTACTTATAGTGTGCCTTTAAAAGCCAGGTTAAAACTATACTGTACAGATCCAGAACACGAAGATTTTGAAACAATTGTACAAGATGTATATCTTGGAACAATACCTTATATGACTCCTAGTGGTACTTTTGTAATCAATGGTGCCGAGCGTGTAGTAGTATCGCAATTACACCGTTCTCCTGGGGTTTTCTTTGGACAGTCATTCCACGCAAATGGAACTAAACTTTATTCTGCGAGAGTAATTCCTTTTAAAGGATCTTGGATAGAATTCTCTACAGATATTAACAGCGTAATGTACGCTTATATCGATAGAAAGAAAAAATTACCTGTAACAACTTTATTCCGTGCTATTGGTTTCGAAAGAGATAAGGATATCCTTGAAATTTTCGACTTAGCAGAAGAAATTAAAGTTTCTAAAACTGGTATTAAGAAATATATTGGAAGAAGACTTGCTGCACGTGTATTGAACACATGGCACGAGGATTTCGTTGATGAGGATACTGGTGAGGTAGTTTCTATCGAACGTAACGAAATCATCCTTGATCGTGATACAATTATCGACAAAGATAATGTTGAGGAGATCATCGATTCTAACGTTAAATCTATCTTGTTACACAAAGAGGATAATAACCAAGCAGATTATGCTATTATCCACAACACGTTACAAAAAGATCCAACAAACTCTGAAAAAGAAGCTGTAGAGCACATTTACCGTCAGCTGCGTAACGCTGAACCGCCTGATGAGGAAACTGCTCGTGGTATTATAGATAAATTGTTCTTCTCTGATCAACGTTATAACTTAGGTGAAGTTGGTCGTTACAGAATGAACAAAAAATTAGATTTAGATATCCCTATGGATAAGCAAGTGCTTACTAAAGAGGATATCATTACAATCGTAAAATATTTGATCGAATTGATCAACTCTAAAGCAGAGATTGATGATATTGATCACTTATCAAACCGTCGTGTTAGAACAGTTGGAGAACAATTGTCTCAACAATTCGGTGTTGGTTTAGCACGTATGGCTAGAACTATTCGTGAGAGAATGAACGTTAGAGATAACGAGGTGTTTACACCAATTGATTTGATTAATGCTAAAACATTATCATCAGTTATCAACTCTTTCTTTGGAACTAACCAGTTATCTCAATTTATGGATCAAACGAATCCACTAGCTGAGATTACACACAAAAGAAGACTTTCTGCACTTGGACCAGGTGGACTTTCGAGAGAAAGAGCTGGTTTCGAGGTTCGTGACGTTCACTATACACACTATGGTCGTTTATGTCCGATTGAAACTCCAGAGGGACCAAACATTGGTTTGATTTCATCTCTTGGTGTTTATGCAAAAGTAAACGGAATGGGATTCATCGAAACTCCATACCGTAAAGTAACTAATGGTGTAGTTGATTTAGAAAGTACTCCAATTTACTTAAGTGCTGAAGAAGAAGAAGGTAAAATGATTGCTCAGGCAAACATTGAAATGGATGAAACTGGTAAAATTACAGCTAGCAATGTTATTGCTCGTGAGGAAGGTGACTTCCCGGTTGTTGAACCATCTGTAGTTCATTATACAGACGTTGCTCCTAACCAGATTGCATCGATTTCTGCGTCATTGATTCCTTTCTTGGAGCATGATGATGCGAACCGTGCGTTGATGGGATCAAACATGATGCGTCAGGCAGTTCCTTTGATCCGTCCTGAAGCACCAATTGTAGGTACAGGTTTAGAGCGTCAGGTAGCTTCAGATTCAAGAGTATTGATCAATGCTGAAGGGCATGGAACTGTTGAATATGTTGATGCTAATATCATTACTATTAAATACGATCGTACAGAAGACGAGAGAATGGTTAGTTTTGATGCTGATGAGAAAACATACAACCTTATTAAATTTAGAAAAACCAATCAAGGTACAAGTATTAACTTGAAACCAATCGTAAGAAAAGGTGACAGAGTTATTCCTGGACAAGTATTATCAGAAGGATATGCTACTCAAAATGGTGAATTAGCTTTAGGTAGAAACTTAAAAGTTGCGTTCATGCCATGGAAAGGGTACAACTTCGAGGATGCGATTGTAATTTCTGAAAAAGTAGTTCGTGATGATATTTTTACATCTATCCACGTTGATGATTATTCATTAGAGGTTAGAGATACTAAGTTAGGAAATGAAGAGTTAACAAACGATATTCCTAACGTTTCTGAAGAAGCTACTAAAGATTTAGATGAAAACGGTATGATTAGAATTGGAGCAGAGGTTAAACCTGGCGACATTTTGATCGGAAAAATTACACCAAAAGGAGAATCAGATCCTACTCCAGAGGAGAAATTGCTTCGTGCAATCTTCGGGGATAAAGCAGGTGATGTAAAAGATGCTTCATTAAAAGCTTCTCCATCTTTACACGGTGTAGTTCTTGACAAAAAATTATTTGCAAGAGCCGTAAAAGATAAACGTAAACGTACTCAGGATAAAGATGCTTTAGGCGCTTTAGAAATGGAATTCGAAACTAAATTTGTTGAATTAAAAGACAGATTAGTTGAGAAATTATTCTTGATCGTTAACGGAAAAACATCTCAGGGTGTAATGAATGATTTGGGTGAAGAAGTTTTACCAAAAGGTAAAAAATATACTCAAAAAATGCTTTACGCAGTAGAAGATTTTGCTCACTTAAGCAAAGGTCAATGGGTTGCTGATGACGCTACAAATAAAATGGTTAATGATTTAATTCATAACTATAAAATTAAGCTAAACGACTTACAAGGATCTTTAAGAAGAGAAAAATTCACTATTACAGTTGGAGATGAATTGCCATCTGGAATCTTGAAATTGGCTAAAATCTATATCGCTAAAAAACGTAAGTTAAAAGTTGGTGATAAAATGGCAGGACGTCACGGTAACAAAGGTATTGTTGCAAGAATCGTTCGTCATGAAGATATGCCTTTCTTAGAAGATGGAACGCCGGTAGATATCGTATTGAATCCACTTGGGGTACCTTCACGTATGAACATTGGTCAGATTTATGAGACTGTTCTTGGATGGGCTGGTATGAACTTGGGTAGAAAATTTGCTACTCCAATTTTTGACGGTGCTTCTCTTGACGAAATCAATGCCTTGACTGATGAAGCTAACGTACCACGTTTCGGACATACCTATCTTTATGATGGTGGAACTGGAGAGCGTTTTGCACAAAAAGCAACTGTGGGTGTAATTTACATGCTTAAATTAGGACACATGGTTGATGATAAGATGCACGCACGTTCTATTGGACCATACTCATTGATTACGCAGCAGCCACTTGGAGGTAAAGCTCAATTTGGAGGTCAGCGTTTTGGAGAGATGGAGGTTTGGGCACTTGAAGCTTATGGAGCTTCTAGTACACTACGTGAAATCTTAACTGTTAAGTCTGATGACGTTATTGGTAGAGCTAAAACTTACGAAGCTATCGTTAAGGGAGAAACTATGCCAGAACCAGGTTTACCAGAATCATTCAATGTATTAATGCACGAATTGAAAGGTCTAGGTTTAGATCTTCGTTTGGAAGAGTAATAAAAGTTTTCAGTCGCAGTCTCAGCATTCAGTTCCGTACTGAAAACTGAGACTGCTAACTGTGACTAAATATTAGAGTTTTTAAGATTTATACCCGTAACCCGTTCCGATTTTTTATAATAATGCAAGACATTTTATAACTAGCGCTTCAAATTAGGTTTGAAGTTTAGAGAAGTAACTCGTGGTAAGCGTAATGATTTAACTCTTTTTAAAAGGGAACTTTTCGAAAGATGTAGATTGTGAATCTAAATCAATTTTTAATAGCAAGTAAATCAATAGTAAAAACTATGATGAATAATAGAAATAATAAAGATAAGAATCCAATTAAAAGATTTAACAAAATCTCTATTGGATTGGCTTCACCAGAATCTATCTTGAAAGAATCAAGAGGAGAGGTTTTAAAGCCAGAAACAATCAACTACAGAACTCACAAACCAGAGCGTGACGGACTTTTCTGCGAAAGAATCTTCGGACCTGTTAAGGATTTTGAATGTGCTTGTGGTAAATATAAAAGAATTCGTTACAAAGGTATCATCTGTGACCGTTGTGGTGTTGAAGTTACTGAGAAAAAAGTACGTCGTGATAGAGTAGGACATATCAACCTTGTTGTGCCAATCGCTCATATCTGGTACTTCCGTTCTCTTCCAAACAAAATTGGTTATATCCTTGGTCTTCCATCTAAGAAATTAGATATGATCATTTACTACGAAAGATATGTAGTAATTCAAGCTGGTATTGCTAAAAATGCAGATGGAGAATCTTTACAAAGACTAGATTTCTTAACTGAAGAAGAATATTTGAATATTTTAGATACTCTTCCACAGGAAAACCAATATTTAGATGATTTAGATCCAAATAAATTTGTTGCCAAAATGGGAGCAGAGTGTATTATGGATTTATTGGCTCGTATTGACCTAGATGCTTTATCTTATGAATTAAGACACAGCGCTAACAACGAAACATCTAAACAACGTAAAACTGAAGCATTAAAAAGATTACAAGTTGTTGAGTCTTTCCGTGAGTCTAACGAAAACCGCGAAAACCGTCCAGAATGGATGATTATGAAAGTGGTTCCAGTTATCCCACCAGAATTACGTCCGCTTGTGCCGCTTGATGGAGGTCGTTTTGCAACTTCAGATTTGAATGACTTATATCGTCGTGTAATCATCCGTAACAACCGTTTGAAAAGATTAATGGAAATTAAAGCTCCAGAAGTTATCTTAAGAAACGAGAAACGTATGTTACAAGAATCTGTAGATTCATTATTTGATAACACTCGTAAAGCTTCTGCTGTTAAAACAGAATCTAACAGACCATTAAAATCATTATCTGATTCGTTAAAAGGTAAGCAAGGACGTTTCCGTCAAAACTTACTTGGAAAACGTGTGGATTATTCTGCTCGTTCGGTAATTGTTGTTGGCCCTGAGTTAAAATTATTCGAATGCGGATTGCCAAAAGATATGGCATCTGAATTATACAAACCTTTCGTTATCCGTAAATTGATTGAAAGAGGTATTGTAAAAACAGTAAAATCTGCTAAGAAAATCATAGACAAAAAAGAGCCGGTAGTTTGGGATATTTTAGAAAATGTAATTAAAGGACACCCAGTATTACTGAACCGTGCTCCTACTTTGCACAGACTTGGTATTCAGGCTTTCCAGCCAAAATTAATTGAAGGAAAAGCGATCCAGTTACACCCATTAGTTTGTACGGCTTTTAACGCCGATTTCGACGGGGATCAGATGGCGGTTCACTTACCTTTAGGACCAGAAGCTATTTTAGAGGCTCAATTATTAATGTTGGCTTCTCACAATATCTTGAACCCTGCAAATGGAGCTCCTATTACGGTACCATCTCAGGACATGGTTTTGGGTCTATATTATATGACCAAAGAACGTATTTCTACAGAAGATCACATTATTTTAGGTCAGGATTTGACTTTCTATTCTGCTGAAGAAGTAAACATTGCATTAAACGAAGGAAGATTAGAATTGAATGCTCGTGTGAAAATTAGAGCAAAAGATTTTAATGACGCTGGAGAATTAGTGTACAAAATTATTCAAACAACTGCAGGACGTGTATTATTTAACGAAGTAGTACCTGAAGCAGCTGGATATATCAATGACGTATTGACTAAGAAAAACCTTAGAGATATTATCGGACACATTTTAAGTGTGACTGATGTACCTACAACGGCAGCTTTCTTGGATAATATGAAAGATATGGGTTATAAATTCGCATTTAGAGGAGGTTTATCATTCTCTTTAGGTGATATTAGAATTCCAGAACAAAAAACAAAATTAATTGCAGATGCCAGAGAGCAAGTTGAAGGTATTTCTGTGAATTATAACATGGGTCTTATTACCAATAACGAACGTTACAACCAAGTTATTGACGTATGGACTTCAGCAAATGCTCAGTTAACAGAATTAGCAATGAAAAATATTAGAGAAGACCAACAAGGTTTCAACTCTGTATATATGATGCTTGACTCTGGGGCGAGGGGTTCTAAGGAACAGATTCGTCAGTTAACTGGTATGCGTGGTTTGATGGCTAAGCCTAAAAAATCTACTGCTGGTGGTGGTGAGATTATTGAAAACCCGATTCTTTCTAACTTTAAGGAAGGTCTTTCGATTCTTGAGTACTTTATTTCTACTCACGGTGCTCGTAAAGGACTTGCGGATACGGCTCTTAAAACGGCCGATGCCGGATACTTAACAAGAAGGCTTCATGACGTTTCTCAAGATGTTATTGTTAACATCGAAGATTGTGGAACTTTAAGAGGTGTTGAAGTTTCTGCATTGAAGAAAAATGAGGAAATCGTTGAATCATTAGGAGAAAGAATTTTAGGACGTGTTGCATTGCAAGATGTTATAAACCCACTTACTAATGAAGTAATGGTTCAATCTGGACAGCAAATTACTGAAGCAATTATGAGAACTATCGAAGCTTCTCCAATTGAAAAAGTAGAGGTTAGATCTCCATTAACTTGTGAGGCTTTAAAAGGTATTTGTGCTAAATGTTACGGTAGAAACTTAGCTACTGGTAAGATGACACAAAGAGGTGAAGCTGTCGGAGTTATTGCAGCTCAGTCTATTGGAGAGCCAGGTACACAGTTAACACTTCGTACGTTCCACGTTGGAGGGGTTGCTGGAGGTATTTCTGAAGAATCTAGTATTATTACAAGATTCAACGGTAGACTTGAGATTGAAGATTTAAAAACTGTTAAAGGTGAAGACAGCGAAGGTAATGCGGTAGATATCGTAGTATCACGTTCAACTGAATTAAAATTAGTTGATGAGAAAACTGGAATCGTCTTAAATACACATAACATTCCTTACGGTTCTAGTATCTTTGTTAAAGATGGAGAAACTGTTGCTAAAGGAACTGTAATCTGTAAGTGGGACCCTTATAATGGTGTAATTGTTTCTGAGTTTACTGGTAAGATTGCTTACGAGGATTTAGAGCAAGGACAATCATTCATGGTAGAGATCGATGAGCAGACTGGTTTCCAGGAAAAAGTAATTTCTGAGGCTAGAAATAAAAAATTAATCCCAACGTTATTAGTTTATGGTAAAGAAGGTGAATTAATTCGTTCTTACAACTTACCAGTAGGTGCACACTTAATGGTTGAAAACGGTGAGAAAATTAAAGCAGGTAAAGTATTAGTAAAAATCCCACGTCGTTCTTCTAAAGCAGGCGATATCACGGGAGGTTTACCAAGAATTACCGAGTTGCTTGAGGCTCGTAACCCTTCAAACCCAGCGGTTGTATCTGAAATTGATGGTGTTGTTTCTTTTGGAAAAATCAAAAGAGGTAACCGTGAGATCGTTATCGAATCTAAATTTGGTGAAATTAAAAAGTATTTAGTTAAACTTTCTAGCCAGATCTTAGTACAAGAAAATGACTTCGTAAGAGCGGGAGTTCCATTGTCTGATGGTGCAATTACACCAGATGATATCTTGAGAATTCAAGGACCTGCTGCTGTTCAACAGTACTTGGTAAATGAAATTCAAGAGGTTTACCGTTTACAAGGGGTAAAAATTAATGACAAGCACTTTGAGGTAGTTATTCGTCAAATGATGCGTAAAGTAAGAGTTCAGGATCCAGGAGATACATTATTCCTAGAAGATCAATTAATTCACACTAAAGATTTCATCGTTCAAAACGATAAATTATACGGTATGAAAGTAGTTGAAGACGCTGGAGATTCTGCTGTATTGAAACCAGGTCAGATTATTTCACCTCGTGAGTTACGTGATGAGAATTCATTATTGAAACGAAATGATAAAAATCTTGTTGTAGCAAGAGACGTAATTACTGCAACTGCAACGCCAGTTCTTCAAGGTATTACAAGAGCTTCGTTACAAACTAAATCATTCATTTCTGCGGCTTCATTCCAGGAGACAACGAAAGTACTTAACGAAGCTGCAGTAGCTGGTAAAGTAGATGATCTAGAAGGATTAAAAGAAAATGTAATTGTTGGACACAGAATTCCTGCGGGAACTGGTATGAGAGAATACGATAACACTATTGTAGGATCTAAAGACGATTACAATGAAATGATGGCTAATAAAGAAGAATACATTTATTAATTAGGAAACTATGAGTAATCCGAAACAACAACAAGAGCAAATTAACATTGAGTTAGACGAAAGTATTGCAGAAGGAATTTATTCTAATCTTGCGATTATCAATCACTCATCATCAGAGTTTGTTTTAGATTTTGTCAGCATTATGCCGGGTATTCCTAAAGCCAAGGTAAAGTCAAGAATTGTCTTGACACCACAACATGCTAAAAGATTGTTAAGAGCAATAGGTGAAAATATCCATAGATTTGAGGCCGCTCACGGCGAAATCAAAGAAACGGAACAAGCACCAATACCGCTTAATTTTGGTCCGGCAGGACAAGCATAAATTTTAAAGCCCCATTTTAATGGGGCTTTTTTTTGCTGTAGAGTTACAATAAATGCAGTTAATCTGATTTAATATACTTTAATCGACTAAATTTTCCTTCGTGGTTATATTGTTCTAATTTGGCTGTGCCTATGAAAGATTAATTTTTGAAATATAATGACTTAGTAAGGTTGATTTAATTCAAATTAAAAAAAAGCGCTAATCAAATTAGCGCTTTTTTTATGCCTAATAATGAATAAATCAATTTATAATTTGAAAATATTTTGATCGCTTCCCAACCTTTTAATTTAAAATATACTCTATATAGATAAGAACCATTACAAAAGGTTTTAACTTAAATAAAGTATAGTATGAAAAAGAAATTCACCTTAGAAATAAAAAATCCTTGTTCTGAAAATTTTGATAAAATGATTCCTAATGCAGGTGGTTCATTTTGTGATTCATGCATGAAAAATGTGATTGATTTAAGTAAAAAAACGAATTCTGAAGTTGCCAGGTTCATTGCCGGAAATAAAGATGCAAACATTTGTGCACGATTAAAAACTACACAGCTTGAAGAACAGTTTGAATACAGCGAGACTTCTAAAATAAATACTTTAAAATATGCGGCAGTTGCAGCAACTATTTTGCTTGCCTCAAATCTTACCGCACAAGAAAAAGAACCTGTTAAAATTGAAAAAGCCTGTGCAGAACCAATGTATAGATTAGGCAAAGTGGTTTCTAATCAAACTGTAAATGAAGAAGTTTCGATAACAGTAAAAGGAAAATTATTAGAAGCAAAAACACATAAACCTTTTAATAAAGAAACATATCCGGATTTAATGTTATCTGTTAATGGTTCAGAAACTCCTGTGAAAATAAATCCAAAAACGGGAGAATTTACTATAGCAGCGCAAGTTGCAAAAAACAGCCAAACGCTGATAGTTACGATTTCAGGAAGTGATTATTATCTTTCAAAAGAAATACCTTTTACTATAAAAGCAGTTAAAAATAATGTTTTATCACAAAATATAATTATTGATGCAGATGAGCTGACTAAAATTTTTATTGCCGGCGGATTAGGAATTAATTATACAGATCAATAAAACAAATGTTGGGGATTGTAATGAAAAAGGCTGTCTAATAGTAGACAGCCTTTTTGTATTTTGTAAAGAAGTGATTAATCAAATTCAGAAGTGAAGTATAATTTCACACTTGGATATTTACTTTGTGTCATTTGAATTGTAAAATCAGAATCGGCTAAAAAAACCAGCTGACCGTATTTATCATGCGCAAGGAATTTTTGTTTGATACGTTTAAATTCTTTGAACTCTTCATTTTTAGCATCATCAGGTTTTACCCAGCAAGCTTTGTGAACAGGGAAGTTTTCATAAGTACATTTTGCACCGTATTCGTGCTCTAAACGATATTGAATTACCTCATATTGAAGCGCTCCCACAGTTCCGATAACTTTACGATTATTCATTTCTAAAGTAAACAACTGCGCCACACCTTCGTCCATTAACTGATCGACACCTTTTTCTAATTGCTTAGCTTTCATAGGATCGGCGTTGTTGATGTATCTAAAGTGTTCCGGAGAGAAACTCGGAATTCCTTTAAAGCTCATTACTTCACCTTCTGTCAAAGTATCTCCAATTTTAAAGTTTCCGGTATCGTGTAAACCAACAATATCTCCGGGATAAGAAATATCAACGATTTCTTTTTTCTCTGCGAAAAAAGCATTTGGGCTTGAGAATTTTAAATTCTTCTTCTGGCGAACGTGGTAATAAGGCTTGTTTCTTTCAAAAGTTCCGGAAACAATTTTTATAAAAGCTAAACGATCACGGTGTTTCGGATCCATGTTAGCGTGAATTTTAAATACAAAACCAGACATTTTTTCTTCTGCGGGATCAACCAAACGAGTTTCAGAATCTTTTGGTCTTGGAGAAGGAGCAATCGCCACGAAACAATCTAACAATTCGCGAACTCCAAAATTATTCAAGGCAGAACCAAAAAATACAGGCTGAATTTTTCCGTCTAAATAATCCTGACGTTCAAACTTTGGATAAACTTCATCAATTAATTCTAATTCTTCACGAAGTTTTTCTGCTGCTTTTTGACCAACAATTTTATCTAGTTCAGGATTGTTTTGAACATCAGAGAAAGCAATAGTTTCTTCGATATTTTTACGGCTGTCTCCGCTGAAAAGATTGATGTTTTCTTCCCAAAGATTATAAATACCCTGAAAATCATAACCCATTCCAATTGGGAAACTTAAAGGGGTAACTTTTAATCCCAATTTTTGTTCTACTTCATCCATCAAATCAAAAGCATCTTTACCTTCACGGTCTAACTTATTGATGAAAACAATCATAGGAATGTTACGCATTCTACAAACGGCAACTAATTTTTCCGTTTGTTCCTCAACCCCTTTTGCAACGTCAATAACCACAATTACACTATCAACAGCGGTTAAAGTTCTAAAAGTATCTTCGGCAAAATCCTTGTGTCCGGGAGTATCAAGGATATTGATTTTTTTATCTTTATAATTAAAAGCAAGTACAGAAGTCGAAACCGAAATACCTCTTTGGCGTTCGATTTCCATAAAGTCACTCGTTGCTCCTTTTTTAATTTTATTATTTTTTACAGCTCCAGCTTCCTGAATCGCCCCTCCAAATAACAATAATTTTTCCGTTAATGTTGTTTTACCGGCATCGGGATGCGATATAATTCCAAATGTTCTTCTGCGTTGTATTTCTTTTAAAAAGCTCATATTTTGTATAAATAGGTTGCAAAAGTACTATTAATTACGGCTTAATAAAAATATTCAGTTCTTAAATTGAAAGCGATAAGTTTTCAAAACAGTACTTTTTATAAAAAAATAAGGCTGTTTTTAAAAACAGCCTTACATTGATATTGAAAAATAAATTATTGGTTAATTGACCAAACAGAATATCCTTTTGGCGGACATTGAATTTTTACCCATTTATCGGCCTGAGTTGTTGGATACCAGGTTGAATTTCCTGTAAAATCTTTAATTTGTGTATTTGCCCAATTGGTTTGAATCCATCTTTCCTGCCAAGCATCAGAATTATTGATGTAAACTACTAATCCAGGATTTCCGTTGTAACCGTTTCTTCTTGCTACATATTCATCATTATCAGAATATAAAATAGAAGTTGTACCCGTTGCTTTGTTGTTATGAATCCAGATCAAGTTATTTAATTTCGCTTTATCCAGCCATTCTTCATAATCTCTGTAGAAAATTGTTGGATAACCTTCGTGAGTTAAAATATAAGAATACGCGAGCATTTTGCTCCAAATTTCATCTGTATCATGATTCGTTACAAAAGTCACCGCTTTATAAGGATTTCTTTTCCACATCATATCATCATTCAAAAGTGCCAGATTATTGCCATCAAAAGCATCATTCATTTTATAATAACATGCAAAGTCAAAAACAGAGCTGTTTGCAGCATTTGCCCAGTCATTTAATATATTTACGTTTGAATCCCATAATTCCCCAACAGAAAATCCGCCTACATTAGCATTCCATGAATTTACAACCCACGCACCAAATCCTTTTACGTAATCAAATCTCCATCCGTCAAACTTCATGGTATTTTTGTAATATTTACCAACTCCGTCAGCTCTCAGCCAAAGCCAGTCCTGAACATGAGGATTTGCATGGCATAAATCAGGGAAACCGCCAAAAGCGCCTTCATCATTATTTCCGTAGCTGTTTTTATAGAAGTCATTATAATTACGTGTAAATTTTCCAGAAGCAACACCGCTGAAATTTGTCCACGTGCTAGTGCCTGTATATGGATTTGCTTCAGATTGCCCGCCGCTGTTATGATTAATTACGATATCGGCATATACTTTTATGTTTTCGGTGTGAGCAGACGTTATTAGGCTTACTAATTCTGCTTTAGAACCAAAACGAGTTTCGGTACTTCCATTTTGATTGTAATCTCCAAAATCAAAATAATCCGTTGGATCATATCCCATAGAAAATGCTCCATTTTGAGCTTTAGAAGCGGGTGGAAGCCAGATAGAGCCAATTCCGGCATTTCCCCAGGCAGTCACTTTTCCTTTTACGGTATTCCACCAGTTTCCGCCAGCAGGAACGTCCCAATAAAAAGCCTGCATCATTACGCCGCCACCAGGATTATCTACATATTTTCCTGTAGGGGAAGATAAAGAAGCGCCGGTACTAAAAGGTTTTCCATCGTGGTGAGTCACGTTGATAATTTTAAATTGCTGACTTTCTGCTTTAGCGTCAACATCATTCGTTTCATTTGTACAAGAATACAAAAAGGTTGTAATTGCAGTAAGAAAAAATAATCTTACAATAGGTTTTTTCATAATAGATTGTGGTTAAGGTTAAATTAATAAAGTTTGAAATTGCTAATTTTAAGACTTTAAAAACAAGATATTCTTATTTTTTGCAGCTATAAATTATTAATAACGCATCTAAAGTAGGAGTTTTTTGATTCGATTTGTTTTTGTAGGAAAATAGTTTTACAACGAAAACGTTGTAGTGTTTAAAACTTTTTTTTAGAGGCTTGAAAATCAATTAGAATTGTTTTGACTCTTTTGGAGTTAAAAGCTTTTTGAAAAAGAAAAAGATTGAAGAATTAAACATCTTATCGTGAATTTAAATACGATCCACATAATTTTTTGTTAATACTATGGCTGATAGTTGTATTATGTAATTGAATTGTTATTTTTGTTCGTTTTATAAAAGAAAACAGAAGTTCATTATTTAGTTTTTCAGAATCGCTTTTGAAAATAAATAATAGCCAGTTAAATTTTAGAATACAGATCTTTACATCCAAAAATTAAATTTAAAATAATGTCATTAAAAAAATTGCAACTAAAAACAATTGATTATAAGGTAGTCTTAACAATGTGTTTTTTATTTTTTTTCAACTCAATAATTTCAGCACAGGAAATTATTAAGGATGTTGTAGCCGAAAAACCGGTAGAAACGGTACACGGAAAACAAAAAATTGACGGTATCATTGCTACGGTTGGAGATTATATTGTTTTAGATTCTGACATTGATAAAGGTTATTTAGAGATTGCAAGCCAGGGTGGCAATACTAAAGATATTACAAGATGCCAAATGCTTGGTAAACTTTTAGAAGATAAATTATACGCGCACCAGGCCATTCAGGATAGTATTATTGTAAGTGATGCTGAAGTTAGAGGAATGATGGAAGAGCGTTTGAATTATATGATTCAGCAAGTTGGAGATATCAATAAGGTAGTTGAATACTATAAAAAGAGTTCTGTAGAAGAATTTAAAACGTATTTTGCTGACATCTTAAAAGAGCAAAAATTAGCCTCAGAAATGAGAGATAAAATTGTAAAAGATGTAGAGATTACTCCAGAAGAAGTTCGTAATTTCTTTAAAAAAATCCCTAAAGATGAATTGCCGACTTTTGGAGCTGAAATGGAAGTAGCGCAGATTGTTACTGAACCTAAAGTTTCTAATGAAGATAAACAGAAAGTTAAAGATAGATTAAACGCTATTAGACAAGATGTTTTAGAAGGTTCAAGTTTTGCTACAAAAGCAGTTTTGTACTCTCAGGATCCGGGATCTGCACCAAATGGAGGTTACTATAAAATGACACGTAAAACGCCTTTCGTAAAAGAATTTAAAGACGTAGCATTTAGTTTGCAGGAAGGTGAAATTTCGCAGCCATTTGAAACTACTTTTGGTTTCCATATTATAATGGTTGACAAAATAAAAGGACAGGAAGTTGAATTAAGACATATTTTAATTGCTCCGGTAGTTTCTGAAAGTGCTTTGAAAGAAGCTAAAGAAAGAGCTGCCAATATCAGAGAGAAAATCGTAAGCAAGCAAATTACTTTTGCTGAGGCTGCAAGAACAGAATCTGACGAAAAAGAAACTAGAGCAAACGGAGGAACTTTAATAAATCCAAACACTCAGGATACTCGTTTTGAATTAACTAAAATGGATCCAACTTTATACGGACAGGTTTCTAATTTAAAAGATGATGAAGTTTCTCAGCCACTTTTAAATACGGATGATAAAGGTAAAAAAACGTATAAACTGATCACTGTTACCAACAGAATCGACGAGCATACTGCTGACTACGCTAAAGATTATACAAAAATTAAAGAATTAGCTTTAAAAGAAAAACAAATCAACGCAATTGCAAAATGGTTTGATACTAAAATTAAAGATACATATATCAAAATTATTGGAGAGTACAGAGATTGTACGTTTGCTAACAATTGGTTGAAAAAATAATTTTTATTAAATAAAGAAAAAGAGTTAGTTTTATGAATTCATTCAACTAACTCTTTTTAATTTAAAATACATTCATAAATGTCTGACGTAACAGCAATTCATAACTTAGTTCAGAAACGCAACGAATTAAAAAACGAAATAGCAAAAATCATTGTAGGGCAGGATGCCGTTGTTGACCAAATTTTACTTTGTATATTTTCTGGAGGACACGCTCTTTTAATAGGAGTTCCTGGTTTGGCAAAAACTTTAATGATTAATACTTTATCTCAAGCTTTAGGTTTAGATTTTAAAAGAATTCAGTTCACACCGGATTTAATGCCTTCGGATATTTTAGGAAGTGAAATTTTAGATGAAAACAGACATTTTAAATTCATAAAAGGGCCAATTTTTTCTAATATCATTTTGGCTGACGAGATCAACAGAACGCCGCCAAAAACGCAGGCAGCTTTATTGGAAGCAATGCAGGAACGTTCGGTTACAATTGCAGGACAAAACTATAAATTAGATTTACCTTATTTTGTACTGGCAACACAAAACCCAATTGAGCAGGAAGGAACTTATCCTTTGCCGGAAGCACAATTAGACCGTTTTATGTTTGCGATTAAATTAGAATATCCAACTTTTGAAGAAGAAGTAAAAGTTGTAAAACAAACTACATCTGATAATAAAGTAGAAATAAACCCATTATTTACAGCGCAGGAAATTATTGATTTCCAACATTTAATAAGAAGAATTCCTGTTGCCGATAATGTTATTGAATATGCGGTAACTCTGGTAAGTAAAACACGTCCTGATAATGCTTTGTCAAATGATTTTGTTAAAAATTATCTGGATTGGGGAGCAGGGCCGAGAGCTTCGCAAAACTTGATTTTAGCAGCAAAAGCCCACGCAGCTTTCAATGGTAAATTTTCGCCGGATATTGAAGATGTTAAAGCCGTGGCAACCGGAATTTTACGCCACAGAATTATTAAAAACTACAAAGCAGACGCTGAAGGAATAACGGAAGAAGTTATTATTAAAAAGCTGATGTAAGATATATCTAAAAAAAAGGCTGTTTCAAAAGTTGAGACAGCCTTTTTTTATTTTACATATTTCCTTGTTCTGTAGGAAACATTTCATTGGTAGAAAATTATATTGGCATAATGGATTACGTTCCGTAGGAACGTTTGATTGACATTGTTTTTTAATAATCAGACCTATCAAGCGTTCCTACGGAACGCAAATGTGTATGATCTTTATTTTTTTTCTACCTACGAAACATTCCTACGGAATGATAATAGGATATCAAAAAGTGGACAATAAGTCGCTAAAAACTAACAAGATAATTTTAGTAAAAGAGCTGTCTCGACTTTTAAGGCTGCTCTTTTTTAGTTTAATTCTTTAATACTTGTTTCGTTTATCAGTCGTACCGTTTTGTTGTGAAAAAGTTTTAGCAGTAAAACTTCTGTTAGCGACGTGTATTTTTTATTGTCATATTCGTACCACCAATAAGAGAAATATCGAATATTATTCTTTTCTAATTTCGTGAGCCATATTTTTTCATTGCTTCTCATGATTTCTTTAGACTCAATGATTTTATATCCGTTTCCTGTCCAGCAAATTAAAGGTTTGTGAATTGGTGTTTTTATGTAAGTTAAAGTTTCTGGAGATGCAATCTTAAAAACTTCATTATTGATCCAAACCCCTTTTTTAATATTATAATTAGGATTGAGATTTTCTAACAGCGAATAGTTTTGTTCCTTTTTAAGCTCTAAACTAGTAATAAACAATATTCCGGTCGCAATTATCATTGGCAAAAGTTTTGGCAAAAATGAATTGCTGGTTATGCTTTCTTTTTTAGGATGAAAAAAACGAATTAGAAATAAAAGAGGAACAATTTGATAAAATACAAAACACATAATTCCAATAGTGTGATGCAGTATATTTTCTTCGGTACAATTGAATAAAACTAAAGTGATAATTCTGAAATAATTGGAGATAATATTCAGAACTACTATTATACAGCAAAACAATAAAATTTGCAGTATGTTGAAATACTTTTGGTTTTTACGTTCTTCTAGAGTCAATAAAAAAGCTCCAAATAATAATCCCGTTTTAAACATCGACAAACCCATACAAGCGGTATCGATAGAAATTTTTGCATTATTGATATAAAAATTAACGCCTTCAATTTTAGTTATCGGAATGAAGTTTTTTAATGTTAAATATACTCCGTAACAAAGTGCCTGTTTTATTTCGACAGTTAAATAATTGAATAACTGATCAAAAATTGACGAAAACAAAAAGAGACAGATAAAAGCAATAAAAGAAAATTTTTGGGTAAAGCTGTAATAAACAAAACATCCAAATAACAAAAGAGCATGAAAATGCAATGACTTTGTATGCAGTCTGAAGCTTATAAATTCTAATAAAAAAATTAATCCAAGCAGCGGATAACTTATCCTTAAAGCAGTTTTTCTTCCTGCGTAAAGAAATAGGAAAATAGAAAATATAACACCAAAAAAATTATTGTCTAATCCTGTCGATACAATACTATAGTTTAGAACTAAGAGCATGATTATAGCAAGAATAGCAATTAATTTGGCGTGTGACTGCAGTAAAACTTTCATTAAGCTTTTTGTTTTTTGTTTCTTTGATAGTAAAATAAAAGTGTAGTCAGCCCAATAATAATCATTATCCATTCATGAGGTTCCGGAACCGCACCATCATTTTTAATCGAAGCGTTTCCAAGAGTATCCTCATTTTTCTCAATTCCGTTATTTTCATAATCGGCATCAGTTTCCAAAACAATTAAAGACGAAATTGGAGTAACAATATTAGCGTCTTTTGCAAGTGTTACATATTTATTAGCACTTAAGGTATCGTTTTGAATTTTAATTTGTTCCTCAAGAACTTTCCCAAAAGCGTACATTCTGTAAATATGATTTGGTCCATTACTTTTAGAAATACTGTCTTTTGGTTTTTCCTGAATCGAAATGTTTGAAGGTTCAATATTAACCACATTATCAGCAGTTTTATACTTAATGAAATAATTTCCTTCCAGCATTTTTAAACTATTTTTGAAATTTGTCTGATAAAAATCTACATATTTTTGCTCTTTTACAGTCTGCCAAAACGGATTAATGTCTCCGGAAATATTAATAACTTTCAGATTTTGTGATTTAGTCTGACTTCGAATCTTTTTTAAATATTCAGATTCCTTAAGTTCTTCAAAATTTGCAGAAAAATTTCCGGATTTGGTTATAATCAAACTATTTTGTTTGATTGTATATAAGGGTAATAAAGAATAATGTAAGTATTTGAAATCTAGAAAAACAGTTTCGAAGTTTTCTTTGTTTATTGCTTTTTTCTCCTTGTCATCATACACATAAAATTGTTTTCCTTTTACGTTTACAAATGATTCTATTTCGTTTAAAGTCCAGCTGCTGTTTAAATCTAAAATGACTTCTGAAGCATTAAAAGGAATGTTTATTTTTTGACTTTCTTTTACCTCATATATTTTATCCTTCCAGGCAAAAGAATTTAATTTCGATATTTTACTTAAAGGTATTATTGCCTCCCAGTCATCAAGACCTTTTGATTTATTGATATAGAAATTATTTTGCAGTTTAAAATTCTTACTTGTCTCTACATCACTTTTTCCTGTCATCTGGATTCTTGAAATTGTAGATGCATTTGAAATATTTGGACCTTTAATAGAAAGGCTTTCGTATTTCAATTTATTATCTTCAACTTTTAAAGGAGTAGTGAAGCCGCATTTAAAAGTTCTTGGTGTTTTATAGTTTACAGGAAAAACCCTCACAACAACTTTGTTTCCTTCTCGCCATTGCATTAAAGATGGATCGCGACTTTCTGCACCAACAATTTGTTTGTATGCTTTTTCAGCTTTCTCTTTTGTCGTTAAAACTCCTTTTCTTTCAATACCGTTTACCCATAATGAAAGTGATGTTGCAACAGAACCTTCAGGAAGCTGGAAAGAATAAATAGCTTCCTGATCTCTCCATGTATCTTTTTCACAGGCAATATTCATGGTGATTTCTGTATAAGCAAGCCTGCTGTCTGGATATAATTTCACATCTTCTTTGATGTCTTTGGTAATCAAATCTTCACCACTCCACAAATGTTCTTCGGTTTCTAATCGTTTGTCAAAATTAGATTTAAGAATATTAATTCGGTCGTCTTGACTCAGATTAAGATCTTCACAGAAAATGTAAGCTATTGTAATAAAAGGATTGTGGACTTTTCTTTCGTTAAATTGTTCAATTCCAAAAGAACCAAGATCATAATCAAAGTACTTTTCAGGGCCAGTATAAACGATGTCTTTTTTGAGTAAAATTTCATTAAAAAAGTTAGGCTCAAGACTTTGTGATATTTTAATATAATTAGGTAAATCTTCATTTGAAGTAAAGGAACTGATGGGACGTCTAACATTAATAAGCCTGCTTTCTCTGTCAAGAATTACAACAAAAGAAAATAAGAGAACTAAAATAAATCCAAAACCTGCGATGAATGAAATCAAATGTTTTCTGTTTTCCTGAAAATAACGAGCTATAGTTGCTATGTGAATAATGGAAACTAGTAAAGGGACTAATGCATAAAAACCAATTCCTAATAATAAAATTCCGACGAAGGCAAAAGGTGTAAGGGGTAATAGAAAGAATGTGAAATACAATATTAAACTATAAGATAATCCATTTATAAAAAAGACAGAAAGAGTAAAATTATTTTCTTGTGGTTTTTGGTAAATGAAAAAATTACTAATAAAAAAGAGCAAAGAGATAAGATAAACCCAGAACGGAAGATCTTCAAATATAGGCACGAAAGTATTTAGGCAAAAACATCCAATAAACCAGTTAAGTATAAGAAAAGGAGTTAAATGAAGATATTTTTCCCTTTTTCTAAGAATAAGAAATGTAACGGTAACTCCGTAAATAAACTCCATTATTAATGTAAGAGTGCCCAATGCTCCAGCACCGAAAAATTTAGTGTTTTCATTTAATAATAAAATCAATAAAAAAAAGCCACTGAATAAACTGGTGAAGATGCTAAAGCCAACACCAATTTGATTAATGTAATCGTTCGCATTTTCTAATTTGTATTTCATAGTTTTGTGTTTTTGAAAGAACTTTGAATTGCAAAGTTAAAAGAAAAATTGAATTACAAATATTTTAGATGCTTTTTTTTAATGTGAAATTTGATAAAACTTTAACTCGGGAAAAAGACTGAAAACAGACGTCAAAAATCGCAACTATAACGTTATAATTGTTTATTTAGAACAATTCTTCATGAAAATAGAGGTAAAATCTCACTTACTTTATAACACCAAATTTCGACTTTGTTAAAGAAAAGATTTTAAAATATCAATAATTCATTTTTTTAATACAAAATTGATATTTTGACAAAAACAAGCAGTGAAAATCGTTTTTTAACAATAATAATTTTTGAAAAGGCGACTTCTATTATATTATTTTTAATTATCCGCATTAATGATTAAATTTGCGAACAAAAAAATAAATCTGCCTTAATTATGAATATTTATAAGGATTATATCCAAGAGATTGAAGAACGTAAAAATCAGGGACTTCACCCAAAACCAATCGATAGCGCTGAATTATTAAGCGAAATTATTGCACAAATTAAAGATTTAGATAACGAGTACAGAGAAGATTCTCTTAAGTTTTTTATTTACAATACTTTACCAGGAACAACAAGCGCTGCTGGTGAAAAAGCCAAGTTTTTAAAAGAAATTATTCTGGGGCAAGCTGTAGTTAAAGAAATTACACCAGCTTTTGCTTTTGAATTATTATCACATATGAAAGGCGGACCTTCTATAGAAGTTTTGCTGGATTTAGCTTTAGGAAATGACATTGCTATTGCAAAAGAAGCAGCTAAAGTTCTTAAAACACAAGTTTTCCTTTATGAGGCTGATACAGACCGTTTAATAGAGGCATTCAAAAATAATAATGCCGTTGCAAAAGAAATCCTTGAAAGTTATGCTCAGGCTGAGTTTTTTACAAAACTTCCAGACGTAGCTGACGAAATTAAAGTGGTTACTTTTATTGCAGGTGAAGGTGATATCTCAACAGATTTGCTTTCTCCGGGTAATCAGGCGCACTCACGTTCAGATCGTGAACTTCACGGCCAATGTATGATTACGCCTCAGGCACAGCAAGAAATTAAAGCTTTACAAGCACAACATCCTGATAAAAGCGTAATGTTGATCGCTGAAAAAGGAACAATGGGAGTAGGATCTTCTAGAATGTCAGGTGTAAATAACGTGGCACTTTGGACAGGAAAACAAGCAAGCCCATATATCCCATTCGTTAATATCGCTCCAATTGTTGGTGGAACAAACGGAATTTCTCCAATTTTCCTAACAACTGTAGATGTTACCGGTGGTATTGGTTTAGACCTTAAAAACTGGGTTAAAAAAGTTGATGCAAATGGTAACGTTTTACGTAATGAAAATGACGAACCAATTTTAGAGCAAACCTATTCTGTTGAAACAGGTACAGTTTTAACAATCAATATTAAAGAGAAAAAACTTTATAATGGCGATAAGGAATTAATTGATATTTCTAAGGCATTTACGCCTCAAAAAATGGAATTCATTAAAGCTGGTGGTTCATACGCTATCGTGTTTGGTAAAAAACTTCAAACATTAGCAGCAAAAATTTTAGATGTTGAAGCTCCTCTGGTTTTTGCTCCATCAAAAGAAATTTCTATTGAAGGACAAGGCCTTACAGCTGTAGAGAAAATCTTTAACAGAAATGCTGTTGGTGTGCCTGCAGGTAAAGTATTACACGCTGGTTCTGATGTTCGTGTAGAAGTTAATATCGTAGGTTCGCAAGATACTACAGGTCTTATGACTGCTCAGGAATTAGAATCTATGGCTGCTACAGTAATTTCACCAATCGTTGACGGTGCATACCAATCAGGTTGTCACACGGCTTCGGTTTGGGATAAAAAAGCACAGGCAAATATTCCAAAATTGATGAAATTCATGAACGATTTTGGTTTGATCACAGCTCGTGACCCAAAAGGTGTTTATCATGCAATGACAGACGTTATCCATAAAGTACTTAATGATATTACTATTGACGAGTGGGCTATCATTATTGGTGGTGACTCTCATACAAGAATGTCAAAAGGTGTTGCTTTTGGTGCTGACTCAGGAACTGTTGCTCTAGCTCTTGCTACTGGAGAGGCTTCAATGCCAATTCCGGAATCTGTAAAAGTGACATTTAAAGGAGATATGAAAGGCTACATGGATTTCCGTGATGTGGTTCATGCTACACAAGCGCAAATGCTTCACCAATTTGGTGGAGAAAATGTTTTCCAAGGTAGAATTATTGAGGTTCACATTGGTACGCTTACTGCGGATCAGGCCTTTACATTTACAGACTGGACAGCAGAGATGAAAGCAAAAGCTTCTATTTGTATTTCTGAAGATGATACTTTAATAGAATCATTGGAAATTGCAAAAGGCAGAATCCAGATCATGATCGATAAAGGTATGGATAATGAGAAACACGTTCTTCAGGGGTTAATTAACAAAGCAGATAAGAGAATCTCAGAAATTAAATCAGCAGAGAAACCAGCTTTAACTCCAGATGCAAATGCTAAATATTATGCTGAAGTTGTGGTTGATTTAGATCAAATTTCTGAACCAATGATTGCTGATCCAGATGTAAACAACGTTGACGTTTCTAAAAGATATACGCACGATACCATCAGACCTTTATCTTTTTACGGTGGAGTGAAAAAAGTAGATCTTGGATTTATCGGATCTTGTATGGTTCACAAAGGAGATATGAAAATCCTTGCTCAAATGTTGAAAAACGTAGAAGCACAAAATGGAAAAGTTGAATTCAACGCTCCACTTGTTGTTGCGCCGCCTACCTATAATATCGTAGATGAGCTTAAAGCAGAAGGTGACTGGGAAGTTTTACAAAAATACTCAGGTTTCGAATTCGACGATAATGCTCCAAAAGGTGCAGCACGTACAGAATATGAAAACATGTTATACTTAGAGCGTCCGGGATGTAACCTTTGTATGGGTAACCAGGAAAAAGCAGCAAAAGGAGATACAGTAATGGCAACTTCAACTCGTCTTTTCCAAGGAAGAGTAGTAGAAGATGCAGATGGTAAAAAAGGAGAATCATTGCTTTCTTCAACTCCGGTTGTAGTTTTATCTACAATTTTGGGTAGAACTCCAACATTAGCTGAATATACAACGGCTGTAGACGGTATCAACTTAACTAAATTTGCGCCTTCAAATAAATCGTTAGTAATGTAATCTTACGATTATTAATATTTTAAAAGCCCGAGTGATAAACTCGGGCTTTTTCTTTTCTGGCACTTCTATTTTTTGTAACTTGTCATGTTCAAAATAAAAAAAACAAAAACAATTATAACTTATGGCTTTTGATATTGAAATGATTAAAAAAGTGTATGAGAACATGCCGGGTCGTGTTGACAAAGCACGCGAGATTGTTGGTCGTCCACTTACTTTAACGGAGAAAATTTTATACAATCACCTTTGGGATGGAGATCCAACAAAGGCATTTGGAAGAGGAGTTGATTATGTTGATTTTGCACCAGATCGTGTAGCATGTCAGGATGCAACGGCTCAAATGGCATTATTGCAATTTATGCACGCTGGAAAATCTAAAGTAGCAGTTCCTACTACAGTTCACTGCGATCACTTGATTCAGGCAAAAGTAGACGCTGCAACCGATTTGGCCAGAGCAAAAACACAAAGTAACGAAGTTTTCGATTTCTTATCGTCGGTTTCTAATAAATATGGAATTGGTTTCTGGAAACCGGGAGCCGGAATTATTCACCAAGTAGTACTTGAAAACTACGCTTTCCCTGGAGGAATGATGATTGGTACCGATTCTCACACTGTAAATGCAGGTGGTTTAGGAATGGTAGCTATTGGTGTTGGTGGAGCTGATGCCGTAGACGTTATGTCGGGTATGGCTTGGGAACTTAAATTTCCTAAACTAATTGGAGTTAAATTAACTGGTAAATTATCAGGATGGACAGCTCCAAAAGATGTTATCCTTAAAGTTGCCGGTATTCTTACTGTAAAAGGAGGAACTGGTGCAATCGTTGAATATTTTGGAGAAGGTGCAACTTCTATGTCATGTACTGGTAAAGGAACTATTTGTAATATGGGTGCTGAAATTGGAGCTACAACTTCAACTTTTGGTTATGATGATTCTATGAGTCGTTACCTGCGTTCTACAAACAGAGCTGATGTTGCTGAGGCTGCAGATAAAGTGGCTTCGTACTTAACCGGAGATCCGGAAGTTTACGCAAACCCGGAAAAATATTTTGATCAGGTTATTGAAATCAATTTGTCTCAATTAGAGCCGCACTTAAACGGTCCTTTTACGCCAGATTTGGCTACTCCAATTTCTAAAATGAAAGAAGAAGCAATCAAAAATAACTGGCCATTACAAATTCAGGTTGGTTTAATTGGTTCTTGTACAAACTCATCTTACGAAGATATTTCTCGTGCAGCATCTTTAGCAAGACAAGTTGCAGATAAAAACTTAAAAACAAAAGCTGAGTTTACGATTACTCCGGGTTCTGAAGTAGTTCGTTCTACAATCGAAAGAGACGGATTTATTGATACATTCCATAAAATTGGAGCAACTGTTTTTGCCAACGCCTGCGGACCATGTATTGGTATGTGGGATAGAGAAGGGGCAGAAAAAGAAGAAAGAAATACAATCGTTCATTCTTTCAATCGTAACTTCTCAAAACGTGCAGACGGTAACCCTAATACATTAGCTTTTGTTGGTTCTCCAGAATTAGTAACTGCAATGGCAATCGCTGGTGATTTAGGATTTAATCCATTAACAGATACATTAATTAACGAAGACGGCGAAGAAGTAATGCTTGATGCTCCAACAGGAGACGAGTTGCCTTCTAAAGGTTTCTATGCCGAAGATCCAGGATTTCAGGCTCCGGCTGCCGACGGTTCAGGCGTTCAGGTAGTAGTTAATCCTGCATCAGAGCGTTTGCAATTATTGGCTCCGTTTGATGCTTGGGATGGAAAAAACATTACAGGCGCTAAATTGTTAATCAAAGCATTTGGAAAATGTACAACAGACCATATTTCTATGGCTGGACCATGGTTGCGTTTCCGCGGACACTTAGATAACATTTCTAATAATATGTTAATTGGAGCTGTAAATGCTTATAACCAAAAAACAAACTCGGTTAAAAATCAATTAACAGGAGAATACGATGCTGTTCCTGCAGTTGCACGTGCTTACAAAGCCGCTGGAGTTCCGTCTATCGTTGTGGGAGATCATAACTATGGTGAAGGTTCATCTCGTGAGCATGCGGCTATGGAGCCTCGTTTCTTAGGTGTTAAAGCAGTATTAGTGAAATCTTTTGCTCGTATCCACGAAACAAACCTTAAAAAACAAGGTCTTTTAGGATTAACTTTTGCAAACGAAGCAGATTACGATAAAATTCAGGAAAATGATACAATCAATTTTACTGATTTAACTGAGTTCGCTCCGGGAAAACCATTAACATTAGAATTCGTTCATGCAGATGGTACAAAAGATATAATCTTAGCAAACCATACTTACAACGCCGGACAAATTGGATGGTTCGTTGCAGGTTCTGCATTAAACTTAATTGCAGCTGGAAAAGCTTAATCTTTAAGATTTATTATATACCAAAAACGCTCTGTGTAAACAGGGCGTTTTTTATTAGGAGCTAATCTCCCTAAACTTCGGGATTCGCTATATCTTTTTATTTTTAAAGAAAAAATAAAAAGGATGCCGCTTCCATCTGGGCTAGCGCATCAGGTTTTAAAATGAAAATTATATTAAAAATTACAATTAAGGAGAAAAAATGTAATTGTCAGATAGACTAGAAGTTAAGGTTAAAGCCGAGGTTTTCTTGTTAATTTGAAGTAAATTAATTGTTAAAAAAAATGGTTTTTGTGCTTGAATGAGTTAAATTCGCCTTTTTAGGTAATATATTCGCGCATTTTAAGTTTAAAATATTATCTAAACTTAAAAAAAGGAGTAATAAACTTTAATAGGTAAATATGGTTTTTAGATTAATTATAGTATTGTTTTTTTTCAGTGTTGGAGCTTTTTCTCAGGAAAAATTTATCAAACATAAAATCTCAAAAGGAGAAAACCTTACTGTAATTGCTAAAAAATACGGATTAAAAGCTAAAGATATTAAAGAAGCAAATCCAGATGCACCTAAAGTTTTAAAACTCAATTCGATTTTATTAATTCCGAATAAAAACGCAAAGTCTTCACAAAATACTCCCCAAACAATTGCCAATAATACTCCTGGTTCACATGAGGTTTTACAAAAAGAAACACTTTGGGGAATTGCTAAAAAATACAATGTTTCTGTTGAAGATTTAAAAAAAGCAAATCCAACGTTAGAAACAGAAGGTTTAAAAATAGGACAGCAGCTTAATATTCCGTCAAAAGCTCAGGCAGTTTTAGAAAATACAGTTAAAATCAATGAAGGAAAGCCAGAAATTATTCCGGCAGAAGACGGAGAAATTGTAGTTGAAGTGCAGCCCAAAGAAACAAAATTTTCAATAGCCAAGAAATACGGAATAACGGTTGAAGAATTAGAACGCCAAAACCCTTTTATTAAAGGGAATTTAGGAGTGGGTTACATGTTGAAAATTCGTCCTTCTGGAGGAAAAACAGATCAAAATATAAAAGATACTCCTGTTGTGTCTCAAACTCAGACTACTGAAAAACCTGAAAGTACTCCGGTAACAGATGTTGATATTGTCGTTGAGGTACAGCCTAAAGAAACAAAATACGCAATAGCAAAAAAATACGGAATAACGGTAAAAGAATTAGAACGCCAAAATCCGTTTATTAAAGGAAAACTTCCAGTTGGATACGTTTTAAAAATAAGGACAACCAAAGAAAAAGCAGATGCTGCTGGCTCAGTAAGTTCTCCTGTACCTCAATTAGAAAACCAAACGACTGCGCCTACAACTCAAATTGCAGATAATACAGTAATTAAAAGAGATTCAACTTTTGTTTATAACGGCAATCACGCTGATTTAGTTGATCAATTAATTCTAAACGCAACAGAAAATATAGGTACCCGTTACCGTTCTGGCGGAACTACAAAAGCAGGTTTTGACTGTTCTGGTTTGATGTTCTGCACCTTCGGAAATTTTGATATAAAACTACCAAGAAGTTCCATCGAGCAATCTCGCATCGGAACAAAAGTAGCTACTACAGAAGCACAAAAAGGAGATTTAATTTTCTTTAAAACTAACGGAAGACGCCAAATTAATCATGTTGGAATGGTAGTTGAAAATACTGATGGTGAAATCAAATTTGTGCATTCTTCGACCCATGGAGGTGTTATGATTTCTTCAACTAAAGAAGCTTATTACCAAAGAGCCTTTTCACAAATAAACCGTATTCTAGAATAAGAAATAGCTGGTAAGCTGCTTTTTTAATTCTTCAATTGGAAAGGGTTTAGTTAAAAAATCCTTCACATATATGTTATCTTTTATACGCTTAATTTCTTCCTGATCTAGAGTGGAAGACATTACGAAAATCAGAATTTCGTTTTTAATTTCTTCATTTAGTGTTTCGAATATATCCAGAAATTCAAAGCCATTCATTATTGGCATCTGGATATCTAATAAGATAATTAAAGAGTGGCAGATTTTTTTATTTTTAATAATCCACTGCAAGCCCTCAAGGCCATTATTGGCAACAAAAACCTGATCTATATCCAGAACTTTTGTCAGCAGTTTTCTGGTAACAAGCTGATCAATTAAATTGTCTTCAATTAATAGAAATGAAGGTTTAAGCTCCATATGAAGTTGGTATTGTTACGATAAATTTGCTCCCAATATTGCTTTCAGAAAATACCGAAATATTTCCTTTAATATTTTCTACTGCTTCTTTAACGATGTAAAGTCCTAATCCTGAACCTTTATTTTTGTTGGTTCCAAAATACATTTCAAAAATATAATCCTTGCAGTCGTCATTAATTCCAATTCCATTATCAGATACTTCAATTTTGTTAAAGCCTTCATGAATATAAGTTTTAATCGAAATAAACATTTCCTGTTTAGTATTATCAGCATACTTGATAGCGTTAGAAAGTAAATTGCTGATAATGATTTTTAAACGCAAACCGTCACTTTCAATTTGATCTACTAATAATTCCTGTGTAAAAGTTATTTTACTGGCATTTTCAATATGCATTAATTGCGAAATGGCTTCATTAAAGATTTCCTGCAGACTTACAGGCTCCATTATAATTTGTTTCCGTTTATTTTTAGAATAGTCAATAATATCGCTGATAAATTGATCTTGTTTCGCAAGACTCTGATACATTAACCGCAGATAATCTTTTATTTGATCAATATCATCTTCGAGCTGCGTAATTTCAATCAAACCTTTTAAAGAAGTTATGGGCGATCTTAAATCATGCGAAGCGCTGTATACAAAACGGTCTAACTCGTTATTGGCTAAAATTAGATTTTCATTTTTAACCTCAATTTCTTTTTTTGAAACAATTAAACGTTTTACCATTATCGAATAATAAGAGCAAACGCTTAAAATGATTATTAAAGTGAAAATAATATTAGTAATAATGAGCAGGTTTTTGATTTTACGGGTTCCTTCTCCCAGTGTACTCGAAAAATTTCGTTCATTAATAGTAAGTTTGGCACTAATACTGCTTATTTGATGAAGAAATTTTATTTGATCAGCAACAGTTAAAGAGTTATGCTGGATCTTAGCATTTACCTGAGTTCCAATGATAAATAGTTTCTCGATTAAAGCATCTCCTTCTTCCCATTCATGAATAGCCTTCGCTAAAAACGGAACATTTTTAAAATTCACAAACAACCAGACAAGATCGTCTAAATCATCCTTATGATTTCGGCCAATAGTAAAACCCTGCCTTGCTACTTTATTGTCGCCGGCCTTTAAAAGTGTTTTTCTCGCAATTCCGTCGCCTTGAGGTACTTTTAGTTCTTCTAAATATAATTTATACTGATTGGGATCTTTATTATATAGATAAGTAATAAGATGGAGCGAAGCATCTTTTTGTCCTTTAGAGTAATGAGATTCTCCGTTTACATATGCCCTGTTAGCAGATAATATTTTAATCGTAAAAAAGTTGATGCAAATTAGCAATGCACATGAAATAAAAACGATCAAAATTAAAATAAAAACATTAGGCAGGCGAAAGCTCTTTAAAGATCGAATCTTGTGTATGATTTTCATATTAGTAGGTTAATATTAATATCCGGTCTAAATCAAGCTTGTATATTTCTTTCTTTATAATAGTTTTGAGGCTCACTATTTTAAAGATTAAAAATGAACAATTGTTAATAAAAATACTTAAATTTTAAGACTTATGGAGTCTTTAACCAAATTTAGTAAAAAATATGAATCTTTTTACAAGCGGTTGTTTTTTTCTTGTTAATTTTTGTATTTAATATTTAAATAATTGATAATTAAAATATTATGTTTGTTTTAAATAATTGTAAATTTAAAACCACTATTTGATTATTACTTTATTTGACGAAAAATGTTATAGTAAAGTATGATTTTTTGTTTAATAATGCAAAATAAAAAAACTGCAAAAATATTTGCAGTTTAATGAATTTTAATGCGCTTAGTATTAGATGTAAAAGTTAATCAATTTAAATAATAATAGAACGTTTTCCTGTGATCCTGTCATTAGATGAAGTTTCCCAGGAAACTCCAGATGCAGGCACTGCTCTTTCTCGCCCCCAGATTCTAATTGCTTCAATTTTTTCTGGCGCAGTTTTACTTAGTGGAACAATGTTTTTAAAACATTTTTCAAAAAGATTATCATCTACAAGATTGTCTCCATGAATTACAGCCTGAATGGCAACATCTCTTACCGCACCTTCTATATCTGAGCCAGCGAATCCATCTGAAATTTCAACAAGCTGATTTAATGTATCTGGTGAAGGCTGGGTTAATAAATTACGATTTATATAAAGATTTATAATATCTTTCCTTTCCATATCTCCGGGTAAGTCAACAAAAAATAACTCATCAAAACGCCCTCTTCGTAATAGTTCAGGAGGCAACTTACTAACGTCATTTGCTGTAGATACTACAAAAACTTTTGCCATACTTTCCTGCAGCCAAAACAAAAACTGCCCAACCATTCTTGTTGAGGTCCCGCCATCACTTGACCCAGTTGCACCAGAAAGACCCTTTTCAATTTCGTCAATCCACAATACGCAAGGCGCGGCATTATCTGCAGATGCTAACGCTTCTTTTAGTCGGTTTTCAGATTGTCCGAGATATTGTCCGTGAATAGCGGCAAGATCGAGACGATATAATGGAAGGTTCCAATTTGCAGCAATAAATTTGGCAGATAAAGACTTACCGCATCCAGGAACTCCTACAAGTAAAACTCCTCTTGGAGGCCGCATTTTTCTCGCTTTTAAGTCAGCTGTTAAAAGTTGCTTTTGATTATCTAACCAATGTTGTAATCCCGTCAATCCTGCAACAGATAGAGTAGAAGAATCAATTTTCACCTTTTCCAGACCTGATATATCACTAAATAATTTGTCTTTGGCATTACTTAATTCTTTAATATCTTCTTTGGTTAAAGAACCTTTGGCCATTTGAGTAGCTAAAACATTTTCGGCCTCTATTTTGGTCATATTTGCTAAAATAGCTGCAGCCATTTTATAATCTGTTTCATCCCATTCGAGTGGAATAGAACCTTTATAAGGAGTAACACATTCTTTAACAACTTCTAACATTTCATCTTCGTTAGGCGTATCCAGTGTAATGGTCATTCCTAATCGCTGTAATTGAGGCCAAATAGATTTGGTGGTAATTAAACAAATACTTCCGCCTCTTTCAATAGCTTGAACTACACAATCATAAAGATGTCTCGAAACTAAATTATCATCTTCAATATCACTTACTTCAGTAAAAACAAATGTCAAATTTTGTCTTTGCGAAATATTTTGAACGGCATAGTCCAGACCTCCGGCAACTGAGCGATCATCGTTGACACTTTTTTTTGTTTTTATATCAATAGTTCCCTGAGATAAATTATGGTAGTAAATGGGAATATTGATCTCTTCAGCTAATTGTTGAATAACTTCCAGCACTCTTGCTCGCTCTATACTTCTAATAGATATAAAAGGTATTCTTGCTCTAAACATTCGCAAAAGCGAAGTTTTAAATTCTGATTTATTTGCCATCTAGAATATTATTTTTCTGCCCGTTGAAGCGGTTATTTCACTATTATTTTTTTGATCTGACTTGATTTCATTAGAGATTGTATTGAATTGAAAAGAATTCAGTAACATTAGCATTTTTTCATTTTTTGAAGTGTTAGAATTATTCTTTTTTAATGACGTTCTAATTTCAGTAATAAAATCCTCCAGATCTTTTTTTAATGTTTTTCTTAAATCTTCAGGGAAGCCCTGTATACTAATAAAATGGTTCAGCAAAATAAGGTTTTGTTTTCCGTTTCTTAAGGCAATTTCAAAGTCATTCTCTGTTTTAAGATTTTGTAATTGAAAAGATCTTTGAAATTTATCCAGCCAATTTTGTTTTCTTTTTTTATATACTTCTTCAACTTTAGAATAGAAACGATTTGCAGTTCCGGCATCAATTAAAAATGTTCCGTTGTTCAATTGATCTAAAACCGAATCATCACCATGTGCGAATTGATTAAGTAGATTTACCCATTCAGAATATGTTGTCGGCCCCTTTATCATTGAGCTTTAATTCTGGGATTAATGAATTGATTTGGAGGTGTAATATCCCATTCTGGGAATTTTGCGTTCTGTAATTCGGCTTCCGTTCTGCCTTGAAAAAGATTTGGTTTAATGCTGATTTCTTTTTTCAATTCTTGCATTTTATCTTCAGATTCTTCTGAATGATTATCTAAAATTATTTTTGTCATGATTGATTTTTTTGAAATTAAATAATGCTTCTTGCTGTTTCGTGTGATATACTTGAAAAATCTTCTGGAGTAATGGATGAAATAAGATCTCTTACTTGTTCTGCCTTATTGTCTTCTGAAGCGTGTTCTATTCTATAGTCAACCGTTTCGGCAATACAGCCTCTTAAAACTTCTTTTGCTTTTTGTTTTCGCTCTTCTACGTTTTCAATAACTCTATTTTTGGCTTTCTTGTATGTGGAAACCGAATTCCAGATTATAACGCCGCCAATTCCACAACCTAGAATTCCAACTATTACATGAAGACTAAAAGCCCATAAGCCAAGAAAACAAATTAATATTCCAATGATTACAGCCGCATAAGGAAAAGAGATTTTGCCTAATTCTGTTTCTAAAATTTTATCATAATAAGATTCTTGTTCTTTTAAAAGTTCATTTTCTTCGCTTCCATCTTTTGTAGAAGCTTTAAAATCATCAATTGAAAGTTCAATGTACTGAGGAATGTTATTTCTACTTTGAGCAGTAAAGGTGTCGTATGCTTCTAATATCCAAGGCTGACTTATTGAAACTGCGAGAGCCTGTGTCACTTTAGTTGCTCCGGACAATTCAGGATTAAAGGATGCATTTGTCAAAAGTTGTAAAAAATCTACCTTTTCATCAAAAATATGTTTTTCAGCATCCATTAAAGATTGGGCAGCATTTTTGTCTCCATCCATTTGAATAATAAGTTGATTTAGCCTTACTTGCTCTTGTAATGGCAGCTCTTCATCATCAAAGTTGGTAACAAGCAGAGATAAAATTTCATCTAATTGTACCTTAATCCCTTTTGAAAAATCAGCAGAAGAAGAAATGATATTTTTAAAATGTGTATTTAAAATATCATGTGTTTTGGCTTCTTTCAAGGAATTTTCAAGTGAATTCCAATTGCTGGAAAATTTTTCTAATAAAGGATATTTGCCTTCAGATAAAGGACCTAATGCAACAAAAAAATTAACCCATTGCGATTTTTGCTCATTTATAAATTGATCACCTTGTGTAAGCTGGTCAAGCCAGTTTTTAACGTTCACCATCATTAGTTGTCTTGCAGCTGGCGGGAATACTCCTGTAGTAACTGCTTCAAGAATGATGATAAATTCTCTATCAAGATTATGTGGGTTTTGATGCATAAAATAGCGTTCAAGCCATTTCAAACTTGCATCATTTCTTGTCAATCTTCGCATGACCATCATAAAGAAAAGTGTAGTTTTGTAATCATCTCTTTTTAAAGCTTCATTTAAAGCTTTTTCAGTTATGCTTTTGTCGTTTCGTATCCAGGCAGTTAAAGAAACTAAAGCAGGTGCTAACCAATATCCAGGTGCTTTTATCATTACTTCTTCGGTTGTAAATCTTAAAGTATCTTCGCCTATTACACCTGTATCAATACCTTGTAGTATACCTGTTGCCATTCTTCGAACTTCGGCATAATAACCAAATTTGATTTGCAGGTCTTGTTTTAAATTTCCTTGGCGGGTTTCTGCAAGCTGTAATGATTTGTGTTTTATATCTGCTTCGACAAAATCAGCAAAGGAATCAGCTAGTTTTACCAACTCACTTTCTAATTGATCTTGTTTGAAATTTAATGTTCCTAATTCAGAATGAACTCCTTTCATATCTGAACTAATTGACCTTAACGCACTATTTATAATCGAAAGGTCTGCATATGAGATTACTTGTTGAGACATAGTTATTTGTTTATTGATGTTATAGTTTTGTTGCTGTTCCGTCTTCTCGGATTAAAATGATTTTGTCTTTATAAATTTCAACCATAGCATAAGCATTATGTTTCGCAACAGATCGTGCTTTTTCGAATTCAGCTTCCATTGTTTCGGTAATGTTGTAATGCCTGATGATTTGACTTCCGCTTAAGTCCAATGTGTGTACTTCATACGGATGTCCTAAGAAACATTTAGAAAGAATTCCCAATGGTAAATTAGAAAGTTCAGCTGTGCCAAATTCTTCCTGAATAGCTTTTATAAGCTCATCCATTCCTTTTGTTTCAGTCAATGTTTTGGCATCTAACCCGGCAATAAGATCAAGATATTTTTTTGAACGTTTTTTTAAAAGATCACGATCGCTAATGAAGCCATTTGTTATGGTTTGTTTATCTGTGCTAAAATTTATATTGTCGTTTTGTAAAATGATTCTAGCCATGTTATTATTGATTTTTTTAAGTTTTCGATTTTCAAATGTAAATAGTCCGAAAAGTTATATTTTATGGAAAACCGTAATTGAAGTTTTATTCGAAAAAGTTCTTATGGAAAAGTTTGCGTAAGGGATAGAAACGGTATCCTTTTATGGTGGGGTTCACCATAAAAGATAAAGTGGATAGCCCGACCCGGAGGGATATGCCCAAAATATTTTTAATAACCTAAAATTTATAACAGAAAATCTAAAATTTCAGAAAAAAGTATATCTTTAACCAACCCAAAAACCAAAAAAATGCAAGAAGAAAACCAAGAACACTTTAAAAGAGAACTAGGATTATTAGACGGAACCATGCTTGTAGTGGGTTCTATGATTGGATCTGGAATATTTATTGTAAGTGCCGATATCGCCAGACAAGTAGGATCTGCCGGATGGCTTACTTTAATTTGGCTGATTTCAGGATTAATTACCATTATTGCGGCCGTAAGTTATGGCGAATTAAGTGCCATGTTCCCAAAAGCTGGAGGACAATATGTGTACTTAAAAGAAGCTTACAACAAATTAATTGCCTTTTTGTACGGCTGGAGTTTTTTCGCCGTAATTCAAACCGGAACAATTGCAGCGGTTGGAGTTGCTTTCTCAAAATTTGCTGCTTATTTATACGAACCATTGAGTGATGAAAATATACTTTATGAAATTGGTTCATTCAAACTCAATGCTGCGCAGTTAGTATCGATTTTCACGATTATTTTACTGACTTATATTAATAGCCGCGGGGTTAAAAACGGAAAAATTCTTCAAACCGTTCTTACGATTATCAAAATTTTATCATTGCTGGGATTAATTGTTTTTGGATTAACGCTTGCAGCAAAAGCTTCGGTTTGGGATGCCAACTGGGCTGATGCATGGAATACACGTTCGTTTAATAAAGAAACAGGTTCTTGGCTGCCAATAGGCGGAACAGCTTTAATTACAGGAATTTCTGCCGCGATGGTTGGATCTTTATTTTCAAGTGATGCCTGGAACGGTGTTACTTTTATTGCCGGTGAAATTAAAAACCCAAAACGTAATGTAGGTTTCAGTTTATTTCTAGGAACTTTTATTGTAACGATTATTTATGTTTTAACGAATATTATGTATTTGGCTGTAATTCCGTTAGACGAAATCGCAACAGCAAAATCTGATCGTGTGGCAGTTGTCGCTTCACAATATATTTTCGGAAATATTGGAACGTTGATTATTGCAATCATGATTATGATTTCGACTTTTGCCTGCAACAACGGATTAATTATGGCTGGTGCAAGAGTTTATTACACAATGGCAAAAGACGGTTTATTCTTTAAAAAAGCTGCTGTTTTAAACGAATCAAGTGTTCCTGCTTGGGCGCTTTGGGCACAATGTATCTGGGCTTCGGCTTTGTGTTTGACTGGAAAATACGGTGATTTATTAGATTTCGTAATCATCATTGTTTTGATTTTCTACATTTTAACAATCTACGGAATCTTTATTTTGCGTAAAAAAATGCCCGACGCAGAAAGACCTTATAAAGCTTTCGGATATCCATTTTTACCAATGTTATACATCATTATCGCAGCGGCAATTTGTGTTTCATTATTAATCACAAAATTCTCAACCTGCGGTTGGGGAGTTTTAATTTTGGTAACAGGAATTCCAGTTTATTACTTAACAAAACCGAAAGAGTAAAAAATTTGTTTCAAGTTTGAGGTTTCAAGTTTCAAACTTTATAAATAATAAAAGCGCCTTGATAATATCAAGGCGCTTTTTTGTACAGCAAGTTTATAATCAAAAATAAAATTCTTCAAAAAGTTTGATGAATGTGCCCACGGATTTTACGGATTAAACGGGTTCACGCCGTCTTTTTTTATTATCCGATTCAAAAATAATAACCAGTGAAAACCTGTTTAATCCGTAAAATCCGTGAGCAAAATTAAGAATTAAAGTCCTTTTAAATCGTTATTGATTCTTTCTTCTGTTGGTCTTAGGAAAATAAGATATATGATAATAAGGATTCCGAATAATACGAAATCAGGTTTTAGAAATAAGATTAAAAAAGCAGCACCTTCTAAAACTGCCCATCGCATTATTGATGCTGTCTGATAAATGGGTAATTTGTCTTCGGTTTTTAGTTTTGGGTCAATTTGTTTTAATTGCGATTTAAATAAAAAAGTACTCAAAACAAAAGCTAAAACGGGAATAAAAACATAAACTAATGATGATGAATCAATATGAGGAATATTTAATTTTTCGACAGAAAGTTCACCTAAAAAGAAATAAGCGACAATTGTTGCTGCACAAACGGCAAGGTGAATAATTTGAAGGGTTTTGATTTTTTCGGTCATGATTTGGTTTTTTATGTAAGGTAAAACTAAATAGAATATAAATATAAAACTTTATGTTTTTCGTGTTTTGATGAAAAACCGTGATAAATAAAAACCAAAAAAGGCGCTGCATTATGCAGTGCCTTTATACGTAAAAAATCTATGAATGTTATAAATTATATAGTTACAGCTTCAGTAGATGATTTTATAGTTGAATTAATAATAGATATTGTAAGCGGGTCTGATTCTCCGGAGAAAAAAGCATCTAAAACTTCCTGAAATATTGGATTCGTATTTTCGGTCATTGAAAAAAGAGTCATCGAAGAACGTAATTTTCTAGCATCTAAATCACCCAAAATTCCGTCAGCTGATTTTCTTTTAAAAGTCAATAAAATTTCAGAAATTTCAATAAGATGTTTTCCTAAAATAGGATGCTCCAAAAATTCTGAAGCTTCTTTTAGATCGGCAATCGCATAAAGATTTGCAGTATCGCTCGTGCCCAATCCCTTAATCTGAGGAAAAATAAACCACATCCAGTGCGTTTCTTTTTTCCCTTTTTTGATCTCAGCAAGGGCAGTAAGATAAAGTTTATTTTGCGCATCTAAGAAACGCGATAAATCATTGTTTGAATAAGCCATTTTGGTATTATATTTTAAAAAAGGGTTGCAAAACTAGTAAAAAAGAAAGGGTCTGCCTAATAAAACCTTCATACAATCAGTATTTTAACTTTTTTCGACAGAATTTTCCTCATCGTTATTAAATGGTGAAAAAACTCATTTTGAATTGTTTATAAATCATACACTACGTTTGGTTTGCCTAAAAGTAAGATTGATTCTTGGTAAAACTTTGCGAGCTGTTTTAGGAACCTGATGCTGCCAAAAACTATTTGTGGTTCCCGCCATCAGTAAAAAAGATCCATGATGCAGCGGAATTTCGACCTGCGGAATTTCTTTGTTGAATTTATGACGAAGCCTGAACATTCTGGTCTCTCCAAAAGTCACCGAAGCAATAACCGGATTTGGACCCGTATTGTGTTCTTTGTCGCTGTGCCAGCCCACCCCGTCATTTCCATCTCGGTATAAATTAAGTAAAACGGTATTAAAATCCAGCTGTGTTTCTTTTTCTACACGACCTCTAATAGTCAGTAATTCATAATTCCAGTCGGGTCCTTTTGGGTCTGCTCCGGGATTATCTTTGTCCTCATACCAGGCGATCATTCTGGGAACTGTATAGGTTTTATCGTAAATTTCCATTTCATATTCTCTCCATTTCGTTTTGCGAAGCAGTCTTTCATAAAAACGATCAGATTCTTCTTTGGTGAAGAAATTATCAATCAAAATCAATTCAGAATCAGGGATGTCAAATACTTTTTTTCCTGCCAAACCTGCGGTAAATAATTCGGTGTCGTTAAATAATGTCATTTTCCATTTATTTTTTGTCAATTTCAATCCAAACAGGAGCATGATCGCTTGTTTTTTCCCAGCCTCGCACATGACGGTCAACACCACCCGAACGTAATGCTGAAGTTATTTGCGGACTCAGTAAAAAATGATCAATCCTTAAACCGGCATCCCGCTCGTAAGCATTTCTAAAATAATCCCAAAAAGTGTAAATTTTCTCGTCAGGATATAATTTCCGAATCGCATCTGTCCAACCTAGCGAAACTATAGACGCAAAAGCTTTTCGAACTTCGGGTCTGAAAAGAGCATCATTAACCCATTTTTCAGGTTTGTAAACATCCAGTTCTGTTGGCATAACATTAAAATCACCAACGATTATTACAGGAACTTTTAAACTAAGTAAAGTAGCTGCGCGATCAGCAAGACGATCAAACCATTTTAGCTTATATTCAAATTTGGGTCCCGGCCAAGGATTTCCGTTTGGAAGATAAAGGCAGGCGATCACGATTCCATTAATCAAAGCTTCGATATAACGGCTCTGAACATCTTCATCATCTCCCGGTAGAATGCGTGTTACTTCTTCAATTTCCATATTTCGGGCAAGAATTGCAACGCCGTTCCATTGTTTTTGTCCGTGCCAAATCGCGTTGTAACCGGCATCATTAATCGCCTTAAGCGGAAAATTATCCTGCGGTGCTTTTAATTCCTGCAGGCAGACAATATCTGGAGCAGCTTCATCAAGCCAGCGTAATAATACAGGCAGGCGACCGTTGATTCCGTTTACGTTATATGTTGCTATTTTCATGGTACATTTAATTAGTTGTATTATTAAATTTACTGATTATTAAGCATTTAATCGAGATTAATTTAATATTCTTATTTCAGGAACTGCTTGTTAAAGAACACTTTACCCGGATATTTTTCTGCGTAAGCAAAAATCAAATGTTCAATATATTGATTGCTTTTATAAGGCTCCGTATAGTTTTTTACTTCTAACGGATCATGAATAGAGACATCTGACGGAATATATCCCATGCCATGAAAATGTCCGTTTTCAATCCAAATGCAACTTCTTTCGTCTTTAGATCTTCCTTTGTCAATAATCGCAAAAGTGGGTCTGTTGGTCAATAAAAAATCAATAGCATTATCAACTTGCTCGTTATGAAGTACAACATCAGGCAGATCTTTTACTTCATTATTTTGAAAAAGTTCTCCTTCTTCAGGTCTTGTATATTTGCAGAATCTATGATCGATTTCAAACTGTTCTGCCAGACTTCGCAGTAAATTAATTCCATCATATTGGCTGTTAAATTCATGAATACAGATCTGAAATTTGCTTACTTTTCCAATGGCCAGATATTTATAACCATTTCGGGCTTCATACTGATAAATTCCAAATTTTGCTTCAAAGCGTTTTAAGGCCCTGTTGTAAGTTGGCCAGAGTTTTTTGATTTCGGTGCATTCTAATAAAAGCGCCATTAATTCAGTACCGCAGATTTCAAAGGAAATTCCGTGAATATCCCTTAAAAAGTGCTGCCTTTGCGGGTTAATATTATTACCGCTGAAATGAGAAGCGACACGTTTTTTTACGTTGATAGCTTTCCCTACATAAATCACTTTTTTCTGCTGATTATAAAAATAATATACGCCGGGTTTTTCGGGTAAATTATTGAAATCATCTGGCGGAAGATTTGGCGGTAAACGCTGATCCTGGGCCGTTTTTTTGATCATTTTGTCGATTTCTCCTGCATCGTCCCATTCCAGTAAAAGCTGAAATAAAATAGCTGTTGCATCTGCATCTCCGCCCGCACGGTGCCTGTTTTCTAAACCTATGTTTAAGGAATTGCATAGATTTCCTAAACTGTAAGAGCCTAAACCCGGTTTGATTTTTCGGGCTGCACGAACGGTACAAAGTTTTTTTGCAGACCATTTAAAACCTGCTTTTTCAAGTTGATGATGAACAAATGAATAATCGAAGTTGACATTATGAGCAACAAAAACACGATCAGTAAGCATTTCTAATACTTTCTCTGAAATATCATCGAAAATAGGCGCATTGGCCACCATTTCGTTATTAATACCGGTTAATCCAAAAATAGAAGGAGGAATGTCCTGTTCCGGATTAACGAGTGTTTCATAACGATCAAGTACATTTTTGCCATCATGAATAATAATGGCAATTTCTGTAATGCGGCTGCCACTGGCATTTCCGCCTGTGGTTTCAATATCGACTATGGCATATTCCGTATTTTTCATCTTTTTTATAACGTAAAACCGATTGTTTTTCTGTTGTTTACATTTAAACTTTAACCGTAATAGCATCCTTGAGTGAAGTAGAAAACTTAGGAGATAATCTGTTCTGCTTCATTTTCCATTGCCGTCCCAACGACTGTACACCGAATTTAATTTTATTATTACCGTAACTCTGATTCATTTTATCAATTACACTCATTAAAGGCTGATGCTTAGGATTTGAAGTTTCGAATAAATTAAGCTGCGTTTCACTATTTGGCGTTAACCCCATTACAATTACACCCGCTTTTTTATAACGATAACCCTTTTTAAAAATAGCTTTAAAACCTTTTTGTGCAGCCTCATTAAGTTCTATTGTCGAATTAGTTGGAAAATCAGTAGTGATGGTAATACTTCGTGAATATTGTGATTCTTCATTCTTTATAAAACTCGTCTGGATAAATACAGTTACCATATTGCAATGACACTCCTGACGTCTTAATTTTTCAGCGCAAGAAGCTGTAAATGTGCTGATTCGTTCCGAGATTTCTTCAAAAGTAGTATACCTTTTTTCAAAAGATCTCGTAGTCGCAATCATTTTACGGTCTGCTCTCTCTTCTAAATCCAAAGTTGATTTCCCTTCTAATTCATGTTTTAGCCGAAGTCCCACTACAGACATTTCTTTTCTTACCCAGGCGTCTGGAAACTGCGTAAAATCATAGGCCGTGATTATTTTTTTTAATTTAAGACGTTTAGCATGTTTTCTTCCAATTCCCCAAACGTCTTCAATTTTTGTCCATTTTAATGCTTTAATTCTTTTTTCTTCAGAATCAATACAATAAACACCCTGTGTACGATCTGCAAATTTTCGGGCAATTTTATTCGCTACTTTAGCCAAAGCTTTCGTAGGTGCAAAACCTATACTAACCGGAATTCCTGTTCCTTGCGTGACTTCTTTACGCATTTTTAAACCCAGTGTATTCAGGTCAAATAAATCGTAACCCGAAAATTTCAGGAAAGCTTCATCAATACTGTAAATCTCAATTTCGGGCGTATAAGTTTGAAGCAGGTTCATTACCCGATTGCTCATATCGCCGTACAACGGATAATTTGAAGAATAAACAAAAATGTTTTTTTCTTTAAAAACAGATTCATACTTAAAAGCTGGGATAGCCATTGGTATACCCAGAGCTTTAGCTTCATCAGAACGCGAAATAACACAACCATCATTATTAGAAAGAATAACAATAGGTTTTCCTCTTAAATGTGGTTCAAATACTCTTTGGCAAGAAGCATAAAAATTGTTACAATCGACTAAAGCAAACATTTTCTAAATGTGTTTTTTTTTTATTTCTATTTCTGTTCTGTCACCCTGAGCGAAGTCGAAGGGATTCATCGTATAAAGGTCTTCGACTTCGCTCAGACTGACAATCGACTTCGCTCAGCGTGACATTCAACTTAAAAAGTTTTAATACAATGAACCACAATTCCCCAAATCACAAAATTATTTTCCGGGGTTACTTTTATAGGCTGATAATCTTCATTTTCGGCAATAAGCCAAATAATGTCTTTTTCTATTTTGATACGTTTTACAGTAAATTCACCATCGATTTGGCAGACGGCAATTTTATTATTTTGAGGCTCCAGACTTTTATCAATAATCAATAAATCACCATCATTGATACCGACATTTTTCATAGAATGTCCTTTAACCCGTGCAAAATAAGTAGTGTATTTATGTTTGATGAATTCTTTGTTGAGATCAATCGATAATTCGATAAAGTCATCAGCAGGCGAAGGAAAACCTGCGCTGATACCAACGTCAAAAAAAGGTAGTTTTACTTTTGAACTTACATCCGGAATGTACAATTCTATTGATTTTGTGGTATTTATATTGCTCAATTTCATAATCACTTCAAAAAAATGTTTTTTTGTATAAAGCAAAATTAGTACAGTTGATAACATTTTTTTATATATTTGCTGTTCCAAATTATAACAAATTAATTATGTCCTTATTTTCAGACAACATCAGAGCATTAAGGGTTAAGCATAAAATATCGCAGGAGAAATTAGCTGAGAACCTTAGTATTACCAGAGGAAGATACGTTAAATACGAAGATGGAACTTCGGAAGCACCGTATGACATTTTAAAGAAAATTGCCTTATATTTTCATATGAGTATTGACTTGATATTATCTGTCGATATACGCAAAATTGATGTGCAAAATTTGATAAAACTGGAAGGAAATCGACTTATTTTACCTATTCAAGTGGATAGTTTTGGAGAAAACTTTATTGAAATTGTATCTCAAAAAGCAAAAGCAGGTTATCTAAACGGATATGCTGATCCGGAATATATTGAAAGTTTACAGCAGATTACGCTTCCTTTTTTAGGACCAGGAAAACATCGCGGATTTCCTGTTGAAGGTGATTCAATGCCTCCACACGAAGATGGTTCTATTATTATTGGCCGTTATGTGGAAAAGCTGGGAGAGGTGATGGATGGTAAAACCTATATTCTTATCACTAAGAATGAAGGAATGGTTTATAAACGTCTCAATAAAAACAAAAAGAACGCCTTGGTTTTAGAATCAGATAATAGTTTTTATCCAAATTATGAAGTGAAAGCTTCTGATATTTTGGAGATTTGGGAATACGAATGTAATATTGGCCGTTCGGATAAAAAACAAGAAATCACAGAAACGGGAGCAATGAAAGATTTGCTTTTAGAATTGAAAAGAGAGGTTAGGGAGATTAAGAATAATACATCAAATACGTAAAAAAGGTCTTCAACTTCGCTCAGACTAACAATCGTAATTAGATAAAAAAAACATTAAATCTGTTTTCTAAAATTCCAAAGGAATAATTTTCCACAATTTTTAAGTCCCGAAGGGACGGTTCATATTGTAGGGCTGGATTTCAATCCGGTTTAAAAAAATATCCACAATTCAAAAGAGCCGTAGCCTCTATTCTTATTAATAGACTGGATTGAAATCCAGCCCTACAATATGAACCGAGCCTACGGCTCTTTTTTAATATAATTCGTGAAAATTAGTGCAATTCGTGGCAAACCAACAATATAAAGTCATTCAAAAATCCTTCTAATCTGTGAAATCTGTGGCAAAAAAAATCTAAACCTTCAACGAAAACCAAAACGTACTTCCCAATCCTAAATTACTTTCTACACCAACACTTCCATTTTGAGCTTCAATAAATTCTTTACTTATAGCTAAACCCAATCCCGTTCCGGATTTCTGACTTCCCGGAACTTGAAAATACTTATCAAAAACTTTGTCTTTATATCTTGTATCAATTCCTTTTCCGGTGTCGATAACCTGAAATACGATTTGATTATTTTCTTTTTTTAATTTGATGATAATTGTGCTTTTTTCAGAAGAATACCGAATCGCATTCGACAAATAATTAATCAAAACCCAGCCTGTTTTTTCGCTGTCTGCTTTTACGTCTTGCAGATTTTCATCAGCATCAATTAAAAGGTTTATTTGTTTTTGATCAGCCTGAACTTTTACGGCTTCAACAGCATAATTTACAATTTCATGCGGATTGCTTTTTTCGATATTCAGCTGAATATTTCCCGTTTCTAATTGCGATAGATTAAGTAATTCACCCGTGATTTTCAATAAGCGCTGACTGTCATCTTTTATACTTTCTACCAATTGTTTTTGGTCATCGTTCATGTCACCTGTTTTATTGTTTTCAAGCAATTGAAGACTTAATTTTATAGACGCAATAGGTGTTTTTAATTCGTGCGAAACCGTTGCAATAAAATTGGTTTTGGCAAAATCAAGTTCTTTAAAAAGTGTAATGTTTCTCAGAATAATAACATCGCCAATATTAATTTCTTTTTCTTCACCGGTTGGAATTATGGTAATATTCAGGATTTCTTTTTCAAAATAACTTTCTTTTCCGTGCGCATAAATTTTAAGCGGTTGCTTTTTAGGAGAATCTACATCATCTTTTAAAATTAAAGAACGAATCAAATCATTTGACAAGGCTAGAGTAGAAGCCAATTTTCCGATAACGTCTTCCAGTTTCAAACCGATAATTTTCAACGCTTCATCATTGGCAAACAAAACAATTCCTTCATTATCCAGACCAATAATAGGATCGTTCATATTATTGATTAAAGTTTCCAGTCGTTTCTTTTCGAAAAAGAGTTTATACAAATTACTGTCGTTATATTCCTGAAGTTTCTGTGCCATCGTATTAAACGATTTAGCCAAATCTCCAAATTCGCTATGACTTGTAAAGTGAACACGCTCTGAATAATTTTTATTGGCAATTTCCTTAATACTCAGCGTCAATTCCTTGATTGGATTGGCAATATTATTAGGCAGGTTAATCAGTAAATTAAAAGCAATTAAAAAACATAAAGTTCCTACAATAGCAATCCATAAATTAGCATTTTCGGCGGTATGTTTGGCGATATCGCTTTTCTGTTTTATGGCATCCAGATTCAATTTCATAATAGTGAAAATGTCCTGTCTAACTTGTGTTTTTAAAGCTTCATTAGAGCCGTTTTTCTCTAAAAGAGCAAAACTTTTTTCAAGACTGGCAGTTGCTTCTTTTTCTCCTGGTTCGGTAACATTTTGTGTTTGTTTTTCAAGATATTCCTTGAAAACATGAATCTTACTATCAGGGCTCGCTTTAATTTCATCCAAAGACAAAATCATATTTCGAGAATATTCCAGCGTATTATAATTTGCTTTCAGAATATTCTCTGTGTCTGCTTTTATCAAAAAAACAGAATAACCACTCACTAACGAAAGTATAATAATCATTAAAAATAATAATCCAACTCCCAGATTCAATTTGGTTTTAATTCTCATTTTATAAAACATTTTTTTTGAACCATATAAGTAATATAAGAAAATGTAAGTACAGCTGATTAAGCATTCTTTTTAAATGAACTTATATTACTTATATGGTTTAATATTTTTTCATGACAGGATAACAAGATCTACATTTGATAAAGACAGTTTATTTAGCAAACGCCTAAAAATTGTTGTAGACAAAATTACTTTAAATAAATTCAAATGCGGTTTTCCTATGCAGACAGTTGTAATTTGTTTTTCTTCTGCGGTAATCAAAATTGCATCGGCAATATTTTTGTTTTCCAGTTTAATAACTTCTGCGCCTAATTGTACAGCGAGTTTAAAATTATTAATTAAATGTCGCTGTTTATCCAAAGCAATTTTTGTACTGCTTTCCTGCGGAGTTTCCACATACAAAACATACCAAGATCCGTTATAATAACTTGCCAGTCGGGCTGCTTTCCTAATCACAATTTTAGCCGTTTTATCATTACTGCTAATGCAAGCCAGCAATTTTTCATGTCGTAAAGCATGAAGATTCGGAACTTCATTTTCAACTTTTCGAACGACCTGACTCGCTACTTCTTTCAAAGCTAGTTCTCGAAGTTGTAAAATCTGTTCCGATTTAAAAAAGTTCGTTAAAGCCGTCTGAATTTTATCCGGAGTATAAATTTTTCCTTCTTTCAAACGCGCAATCAAATCTTCAGATGTTAAATCGATATTCACGACTTCATCTGCCAATCGTAAAACATTATCCGGAATACGTTCCTGAACATCGATATTGGTAATGCGTTTCACATCTTCATTTAAACTTTCAATATGCTGAATATTTACCGCCGAAATGACATTAATTCCAGCTTCCAGAATTTCTAAAACATCCTGCCAGCGTTTTTCATTTTTGCTTCCCTCAACATTCGTGTGCGCTAATTCATCAACAATAACCACTTCTGGACGAAGGTTGATAATCGCCTGAACATCTAATTCTTCGAGTTCTTTTCCTTTATAAAAAATAGTCCGTCTCGGAATTATAGGCAAACCCGCTAATAATTCATGCGTTTCCTTCCGCATGTGCGTTTCGATGTAGCCAATTTTTACATCAATTCCGTTTTTCAATAACGAATGCGCTTCCTGAAGCATACGAAAAGTTTTACCCACACCGGCACTCATTCCAATGTAGATTTTGAACTTTCCCTTTCGTGATTTCTGAATTAAATCGAGAAAGTGCTGTGCATTATTATTTTCGTTTTCCATATTTTTTGCCACGAAGGCGCTAAGTCACAAAGTTTTTTTTTAAGCCACAGATTATACAGATTAGAAGGATTTTTTTTTAGCCACGAATTACACAAATTTGCACGAATTATATTAAAAAAAAATTTGTGAAAATTTGTGTAATTCGTGGCAAATAAATCTACACAAAGACATTAAAAAAATCCCTTTAATCTGTGTAATCTGTGGCAAGAAATACTCTTCTAAAAACTAATCGCCAGCGAAGTCGTTACAAACGTATTCGTATCCGTTGGAAGATTGTCTTTATTTGTGAAGATTTCGTCTTTACTTGAAAGATTTCTGGCTTCAATTCTAAACATAACATTATCAGTAACTAAGTAATCAAAGTTAGCTGAAAATCCATAAGTTTTAAAACCATTTGGCGTTTCAGTTGCGATAATTACACCTTTTTCATCACTGTAATATTCTCCTCTTACTGCAAGCTGAATTTTATCAACTAGTTTGTATTGCAGAATCAAAACTGGCGAAAACCAAGTGTCGTATTTGTTACTATTTTTAGCCGATTGCTGAGATCCAACATCAAAACCAGCTGTTACGTTTGTTTTCTCTGTTACTTTAAATTGTCCGTAAAAATTATTAAAATAACGCCATTTTTTGTCAATATCCGGCTGTTCATTTCCTACATAAGTACTCCAGTTTAAAACCACTTTATCAGACGGTTTGTATGTAACCTGAGTTCCAAAAGCAGGCGTTTGGTTTCCTTCAACTTTCTCAATTCTCTGCCAGCCGTTTAAATACATTCCTGCCAAATACCATTTTCCAGATTCAGACGTATAACCAATTTTAACTCCCGTTTCATAATAAGGAGAATTCTCAGCCAGAATACTTCTCGTTAAAGTCTGACAGTCTTTTCCAATCGCACTTTCAAAACCAATATGCGACGGCATGATTCCGGCATCAATCCATAAATTATGTTTTTTTGAAATCTTTACACCAACATTCGCCTCGTAAACATTTTTTAATAAACCTTGTTCGGCAGCCATATTATATTCGGCATAAGTTCCCGCCATTAAGGCAAAATTCCCTCGAATATTTTCTTTCGAATAATTCACTTTTGCCATACCTAAATTCAGGTTTACCTCGTTACTTTTATTATAACTGTAAAAAAATTCCGGGCGCGTATGATCTTCCGGTTTTGCAAAATCATAACTATAATAAGCGTCTAAATATCCTGAAAACGTAAACGGACTTTTTGATTCTTCTTGTGCATGTAAATTGCTAAAACCAAAAGCGATTAAAGCAGTAAGTATTATTTTTTTCATTTTTGTGGTATTCAATTATTTATTAAGTAGATTTTTTAGGAGCTAATCCCGCTATCCGTTTCAATCTTTTGTACCGAACCCCGGTACAAAAGGATTTCCACTACTATCGGGGCTAGGGCATTTGGGGTAAAAAGGCGTTTTTGTTTCCTACAAGGTTTTTAAAACCTTGTAGGTATTTAATTTTAAGTTCACGTTCTGTTTGTCATTCCGAGGAACGAGAACACGAGCGATAGCGAACTGGCGAAGCAATCTGCGCAAGAAACTCCGTATAGAAATTCGCCAATCTTTGTCGAGCTACTCGTGGAGATTCCTCGTTCCTCGGAATGACAAGAATTACTGAATATCCGTTGTCAAACCCGACAGGTTTATAAAGCGTATTATTTCAACTGATCAAGCGCAACATTCAATTCCAAAACATTCACAGTTTCAGGACCAACAACAGCCGTATTAATTTTAGATGAAACCAAAGCTTTAACTTTAGTTTCATCCAGCTTTCTTTCTTTAGCAATACGTTTTACCTGAATCAGCGCCCCTTGCGGAGAAATATTAGGATCTAAACCACTTCCTGAAGCCGTAACCATATCTGAGGGAATATCAGATTTTTTCAAGTACGGATGAACCAATAAAAGCGTATCAATTCTTTTTTGAACCAAAGCCAAATAATCGGCATTGCTTGGGCCTTTGTTGCTTCCGGCACTTCCGGCAGCATTATAATCAACAGCCGAAGGTCTTCCCCAGAAATAATTTGACTTATCGAACTTTTGACCAATTTTTTGATAACCAACAACTTTTCCGTTAACCGAAATAGTTTCTCCTTTTCCTTGATTTGAAGCGAATTGTGCGATTCCATAAATCGCTAAAGGATAAATAACCGCAAACAAAATCAAAGTAAATACGGTAAGTTTTAATAGTGAAAATAGATTTTTCATTTCTTTTGAGATTCTAAGACTCTAAGATGCTAAGGTTCTAAGTTTTTTCTTAAAAGCTTATAGTTTAAAGTCTATGTTTTTAATTGAGTTTTTGTGATCCTGACAGGTTTTTAAAACCTGTCAGGTTTGATTTTTACATAAAAAGAGCTACTAGCAAATCAATTACTTTAATTCCGATAAAAGGAACAATTAGACCACCTAAACCATAAATCAACAGGTTTCTTTTAAGGATGGCACTAGCTCCAATTGGTCGATAATCAACACCTTTCAGCGCAAGCGGAATCAAAATTGGAATGATAATCGCGTTGAAAATTACAGCTGATAAAATCGCGCTTTCCGGACTGTGCAAATGCATGATGTTTAAACCCTGAAGCGCAGGAATCGCAGTAATAAAAAGAGCAGGAACAATAGCAAAATATTTCGCAACGTCATTTGCAATAGAAAAAGTAGTTAAAGTACCTCGAGTCATTAAAAGCTGTTTTCCAATTTCAACAATCTCAATTAGTTTTGTTGGGTCATTGTCAAGATCGACCATGTTTCCGGCTTCTTTTGCCGCTTGAGTTCCGCTGTTCATGGCAACTCCAACATTCGCCTGAGCAAGGGCAGGAGCATCATTTGTTCCGTCACCCATCATGGCAACCAATCTTCCTTCGGCTTGTTCTTTTCTAATGTAATTCATTTTATCCTCAGGTTTCGCTTCGGCAATGAAATCATCAACACCGGCAGCTTCGGCAATAAATTTTGCTGTAAGCGGATTATCACCCGTAACCATTACCGTTTTGATTCCCATTCGGCGTAAACGCTCAAAACGTTCTTTCATTCCGGTTTTGATAATATCCTGAAGTTCGATAACACCTTGAACTTCATTGTTTTTAATCACAACCAATGGAGTTCCTCCGTTCGATGAAATTGTGATAACTTGTTGAGCAGTATCTTCTGGAAAAGAATTTCCTGCCTGTTGCGCAATATTTTTTGCAGCATCCTGAGCACCTTTTCTAATATTAGTTCCGTCTTTTAATACTACTCCAGAAGTTCTGGTTTCGGCAGTAAATTTTATAGTGTGTGAAATGTTATCTGTAAAATGTGAAATGTCTTCCTGCATTTTACCGTTTAAATTGATCGTTTTGCTCAACTCAATAATACTTTTTCCTTCCGGAGTATCATCTGCAAGCGAACTTAATACGGCAGATTTAATAAAATCATCTAAAGAGATTCCTTTTGTTGGATAAAAATTAGTTGCTTTTCTGTTTCCAATGGTGATGGTTCCTGTTTTATCCAAAAGTAAAACATCAATATCCCCAGCAGTTTCAACCGCTTTACCCGATTTTGTAATTACGTTAGCACGCAACGCTCTGTCCATTCCCGCAATACCAATCGCAGAAAGTAAACCTCCAATTGTAGTTGGAATTAAACAAACAAACAAAGCAATGAAAGCCGCGATCGTGATGGGTGCGTTGGCATAGTCAGCAAACGGTTTTAGCGTAACGCACACAATCACGAAAATTAAAGTAAATGCGGCTAATAAAATGGTTAAGGCGATTTCGTTTGGTGTTTTCTGACGGCTTGCACCTTCAACTAAAGCAATCATTTTATCTAAAAAGCTTTCGCCAGGTTCAGAAGTTACTTTTACTTTAATTTTATCAGATAATACTTTTGTCCCTCCGGTAACCGAAGATTTATCTCCACCAGCTTCCCGAATTACAGGAGCACTTTCTCCAGTGATAGCACTTTCGTCGATTGTAGCCAGACCTTCGATAATTTCACCATCGGCAGCAATTAAATCACCAGCTTCGCAAACGAAAATATCGTCTTTTTTCAATGCCGAAGAACTAATGTTTTTAATTTCTCCGTTTGGCATAATTTGTCTTGCAGGAGTTTCTTCACGTGTTTTTCGTAAACTGTCGGCTTGTGCTTTTCCTCTTGCTTCGGCAATTGCTTCGGCGAAATTGGCAAATAAAAGTGTTGCCAGTAAAATTAAAAACACAATTAAATTATAAGTAAAACTACCTTGGTCAGTTGCTCCCATTAAAATGGAAATACAAACGGCAAACATAATGGCAGTTCCAATTTCTACGGTAAACATTACCGGATTTTTGATCATCATTTTTGGGTTCAGCTTGACAAAAGACTGCACTAAGGCTTCTTTTACCTGTTTACTTTCAAACAATGATGTGGATTTATTAGTTGTCATTTTCTTGTAAAAAGTTAAATGTTATTTGTTAAATGTTATGCGCTAAAAACACATAGATTATAGAACATAGCCAGCGGTTTTAACCGTTGGGACGCAACGTATATCACAATCTTTGTCCCTGCAATTCGTTTCCCGTGGTTGAAACCACGGGCTATATTGAAATGCGAATGGTAAAATCGTTATTCGAACTATGTGTGAAAACGAGTTTTCTTTTTATTCTTTTTTATAGATTTAAATTCTATATTTCTATGTGTTTAAAATATCCAGCATTTTTATTTTAAAGTAAAGAATTCTGCCAATGGACCTAAAGCCAACGCTGGAAAGAATGATAAAGCTGCGATAATTGCGATTACGGCAAAAGTCATGATTCCGAAAATTGAGGTATCTGTTTTTAAAGTTCCTGCACTCTCTGGAATGTATTTTTTACCTGCCAGTAAACCTGCAATTGCCAATGGCCCAATGATTGGAATAAAACGGCTTAACAGTAAAACAATTCCTGTAGTGATATTCCAGAATGGATTATTATCTCCCAATCCTTCAAAACCAGAACCGTTATTGGCAGCACTAGAAGTGTATTCGTATAACATTTCTGAGAATCCGTGGTTGCCGGGATTGTTTAACCAGCCTGTCGCGTTTCCGTTAAACCAATAACCCATTGCAGTATCATGCGCAGCAAAATAAGAAGCTAAAGCAGTTCCGGCTAATATTAATAAAGGATGAAGAATGGCGATAAAAGCAGCAATTTTTACTTCCCGCGCTTCGATTTTCTTTCCTAAAAATTCAGGAGTTCGACCAACCATTAATCCAGAGATAAATACAGCCAGAATAATGAAAATATAGTAGTTTAAAATACCCACACCACATCCGCCGTAAAAGGCATTCACCATCATAGATAATAGCTGCATAGTACCAGACATTGGCATTGAACTATCGTGCATACTGTTTACAGAACCTGTAGAAATTACCGTTGTGGCAATACTCCAGAAACCTGACATTGCAGGACCAAACCGAACTTCTTTTCCTTCCATCGCTCCGGTTGCTTGTGCAATACCCATTTTTTCGATAGCAGGATTTCCGTTGATTTCACTTATAACTGTTGGAACAACCAGAAGTAAAAATCCAACCGTCATTACACCAAATATGATATTTGATAATTTTCTTTTGTTGAGGTAAAATCCAAGTGCAAAAATCATCGCAAACGGAATAATCATCTGTGCCCAAAGTTCAACTTGGTTAGTCAAATAAGTCGGATTTTCTAATGGATGCGCTGAATTCGCTCCAAAAAATCCACCTCCATTTGTACCTATATGTTTAATAGCAATAAAGGCAGCAGCGGGTCCGCGAGAGACTTCTACATGATCACCTTGAAGCGTTGTAATAGCATCTTTTCCTTCAAAAGTCATAGGAGTACCGCTGAAAACTAATGCGATAGCTACAATTGCTGAAAGCGGCAATAAAATACGAGTACAGCTTTTGATGAAATAATTGTAAAAATTACCCAATTGTTCTGTCGTTCTTTCCTTCATTGCCGTAAAAATCATAGCAGCAGCAGCCATTCCGATACCAGCAGAAACAAATTGAAGGAACATCAAGACGATTTGCGAAAGGTAAGAAACCCCGCTTTCGCCTGAATAATGCTGTAAGTTACAATTGACTAAAAATGAAATAGCAGTATTAAATGCTAAATCAGGCGTCATCGATGGATTGTTATCTGGATTAAGAGGTAAAGAACCTTGAAACAATAAAACAAAAAAGCAAAGAAAGAACCAAACCATATTAATACTTAAAAGTGCTTTTAAGTGTTGTTTCCAGTTCATTTCTTCAGTGGAATTGATACCGCTGATTTTAAAAATAAATTTTTCAATTGGATTGAAAATCGGGTCAAGAAGTGTTTTGTCTCCCAAATAAACTTTAGCAATATATTTTCCTAAAGGAATTGCTAAAACAATGGTTAGGATAAAAATACCAATGACGCCTAATAATTCTGTGTTCATATATTTAATATTAGATTGTTGATTTTAGATTTCTTTGAGACAATCTTAAATTCTAAAAATTCATATTTTAAAATTTTTCGGGTTTGATTAGTACATAAACCAAATACACGAAAACGGCGATTGAAATAATAAATAGTGCAGTCATGATTTAGATTTTTTCAAAAAATTCAACAGAGAGAAAACAAATTACAAACAGCACAACGGCCAGTCCGAGTAAGAGAAAAGTGATCATAAGATTTATTTTAGATTTTAGATTTTAGATTGTTTTGGAGCGATTAAACGATTAAACAGTTAACCAATTAAACGCCAGAGGCATTAACCTGTTTGATATATTCAGCTTTAAGCGTTTGAGGAAATAGATGTGAAATATTGCAGTGACGCACTTCCATAAAAGAAGAAACCGAAAAAACATACACATTAGAAATGGCATTTTTAGTTTCGATGCTTCCGGTTATAAATAGACGTTCAGCAAGTGCCAAGCATTTTTTTGCTCGAACGATGTTTCCAGAAATAATAGATTTTTTGGTTATCTCAGCAAACCGTTCGGCTTGTTTGTAGATTGAGGTTACTTGATTTTTCATTTGGAATGAATTTTTAATGTTCTCCCTCCTTATGCCAAAATATGTTCCGAAAAAGTCAAGTTATAGCTAAAGTGCTGTCAATAAAAGGAATGCAGTTGTGTGCCAAAAGTCAGGCATAAAAAAAGCCTATCAAAATGATAAGCTTTTATTGAAATGATAAGGTTGTTTTGATTATTACCGATTCCTGCAAGGTTTTCAAAATCTTGTAGGTATTATATTTAAGTGTAAAGTTCGAATTATTTAAAATCTAAACCTACAAGATTTTGAAAACCTTGCAGGATCACGGCTGTATATTATATTCTTCCAGCTTTCTATACAAAGTCGCAATTCCAATTTCTAATAATCGTGCCGTTTCAGCTTTATTCCCTTTCGTATAATTTAAAACCTTTTGAATATGAAGTTTCTCAACACTCTGCATAGAAAAAGCCGACATTGATTTTGTGCTTTTCTCCGCTTGATGCTGCATTTCATAAGGTAAAACATCCGAAGTTAAAGTATCGCCATTACTCAAAATAACCGATCGTTCGATAATATTTTTAAGTTCGCGGATGTTTCCCGGCCAGGAATAATTTTCTAATTTCTGCAGAAAATCATCTGAGATATGTAATGTTTTTTTATTCGTTTTTTCAGAAAACTGTTTCACGAAATGATGCGTCAAAACTCCAATATCTTTGATTCTTTCTCGTAAAGAAGGTAATTTTATTTCGAAGATATTCAAACGGAAATATAAATCAGAACGAAAACGATGTTCATCACTTTCTGTTTTTAAATCTCGGTTTGTAGCTGCAATTAATCTAAAGTTTGATTTTTTTGGAGTGGTGTCACCAACCGGGATATATTCGGAAGTTTCTAAAACACGTAATAATTTAGCCTGAAGATCAATTGGCATTTCACCAATTTCATCCAGAAATAAAGTACCGCCATTGGCTTCTTCAATAAAACCTTTTTTATCTTTTACAGCTCCCGTAAAAGCGCCTTGTTTGTGACCGAAAAGTTCACTTTCTAAAATTTCTTTTGTAAAAGTACTGCAGTTTAGTGCAACAAATGATTTCCCGACGCGATTACTATTTTCATGAATAGCCTGTGCAAAAACTTCTTTTCCTGTTCCGGTTTCTCCTGTCAATAAAACAGTCGAATCGGTTTTGGCTACTTTTTGTGCAAGATCAATAACCTGTTCAATTCCTTTAGATTTTCCGACAATAGTACTAAATGAATATTTATCGTTGATACGTTTTTCAAGTTGTTGCACTTTTTTTTGCAAATGCACTTTTTCAACGGCTTTATAAAGAAGCGGAATAATTTTATCATTATCATCGCCTTTTACAATATAATCGAAAGCACCGTTTTTCATTGCCTGAACGCCATCCGGAATATTTCCAAAAGCAGTTAAAAGAATAACTTCTATGAGAGGAAAACTTCCTTTTATATTTTGAAGAAAATCAACGCCATTTCCATCAGGAAGTTTCACATCACATAAAACAACATCAATATCAGTTTGTTCCAGTTTCTTAAAACCTGATTTTAAATCTTTGGCTTCGATAACTTCAAATCCTTCTGATTTTATAATACGCGCCAGCAGACTTCTCAGTTTTTCTTCGTCGTCTATAATTAAAATTTTGTGTGTCATTTGCAGATAAGCTAAAACCAAGTAGGTATTTTGATGTACAAATGTAGGTTTTAAATCATTTTCCTTTTTTGATTCAGAGGAAATTCTTGTGAAAATTCAATTTTCAAAATGGTTCCGTTATTATTTTCCATTGTCAATTTTCCGTCAAGATCATCCGTTAAACCTTTTATCAGGCTCATTCCAAATGAGTTCGCTTTTGTATTGTTGAGGTTCAAATCAAAACCAATTCCGTTATCAGAAATAGTCAAGAGATATTCATTTTCGGCTATAGTTTCGAGCGTAATGTAAATCATTCCGGTTCGATCTTCGGGAAAAGCGTATTTGATGGAATTCGTAATCGCTTCATTCAAAATTAATCCAAGCGGAACGGCGTGTGCAACATCTAATTCCAGCGGATCGATTTTTACTTCAAAGCGAATTCTCTGCCCAAGCGAAAAAGAATCTCGTAAATATTCGACCAATTCCTTAATATAATTTGGCATATTGATTGTCGAAATATTCTCGGAATTGTATAATTTCTGATGAATCAAAGACATCGAATGAATCCTGTGCTGGCTGTTTTTTATCGCCGACAATGCCATATCATTTTCTAAATAAGCAGACTGCGAATTCAACAGACTAATTACAGTTTGAAGATTGTTTTTTACACGATGATGAATTTCTTTCAACAGCCATTCTTTCTCATCCAGTAAATGTTTAAGATTAATATTTTTCTGGTTGATTTCTTTCTCTTTGATTTCAAGTTTAGCATGATTTCGTTGTTTTAATCGGTATCGGTTAAATAATAATGCAATTACAAGCAATAACAATATTAAACTCCATATAGAGACACTATTTAAAAGTTTTGATTTTTGCAATTCACTTTTTTGCAATTTATCCTGATTATTTAAAAGTTTAATTTTTTGTTCCTTATTAGCCGTTTCATATTGAATTTTAAGTTCGTCAATTTGTTTGTTTTTATCCACTCCATGAGTTGAATCCATTATTTTTTTGTAATCTTTAAAACGTTCCAGAGCACCTTTAAAATTACCATTGATCGAGTCTGTTTTATACAATAAAAGCTGAAGTGCGTGCGAATTGTATTTGTCATTGGTTTTTAAAAGTACAGCAGCTTTATCATAATAAAATTTAGCTTCTCGAGGCTTATTTATTTTGATATAAAAAAGAGCTATTATAATATATTCGTGAACAACTTCTCTAAAAGTTTCCGGACCATTTAACTGCTGTGCATAATAAGCCGTTTCTTTAAAGTATTTTTCAGCTTTAACAAAATCCTTTATTTCGTCATAAGAATTGGCTTTAACATACGCAACAGACATTTTATCAAAAGTACTTTTAGGAGGATGCTTTTCTGTCATTGAATTAATATAAACAATCGCTTCTTTAGTTTTTCCTTTTAAAGATAAAGCCGCTACAGCGCTGTAAAAACTTTTGTACCAAGTACCGGTATCAATAGTATGCTGGCCTATTTCGATACTCTTTTTATACAATTCTAAGGCTTCTTCGTGATGACCATAATGATTGTATACATCTCCCAAACGCATATAAAAAATGTCACCAAAAGTATAATCCTTTTCGGCATCCATTCGTTTTACACTTTTTAGGGCATAATATAATGCGTTTGGTATATTGTGCATTGCCAGTTCAATATAAACAATTGTAGTTTCTGCAAATTGCTGATGTGTAAAACCAATTTTTCGTAAATCAGCTAAATTTTGATACAATCTTTTTTTAGCTTCATTTACTTTATTTGTCCAAAAATAGATTGTCGTGATTTTGGTGTAATTCTCTATTCTCTTTTCTTCTAAACCTAAAGAAGCATAAAGTGAAACAGCTTCTTGCAGTATTTTTTCTTTTTCGGGATCAAGATTGAATAAAAGAGTTCCGTAAGCATCTAAAGCTTCGGCAAGACCTAATTTGTCATTTTGTTTTCGGCATTCGTCTATAACCTGCAAAAATATTTTTTTGCCTTCCGGCTGATTATTAGCCTGATAATAATATTTGCCTAATAACAATAAACTTTGATGCTGTAATCTTTTTATTTTACTTTGATTACTTGCCAAAACTGCTTTATCAATATAAAGTTTTGCGTTTTGTAAATCCTGCGGTTTTGTTCCCGGTTTAAAAAGATAAAAACTCCCTAATTGAAGTAATAATTTAATTTGGTCTTCACCTTTTGATTTAGCCAAAAGCTTTAGTACAGAAGTGATGTTTCCTTTATCTATGAACTCACTTCCAATTAATTTTGTATCATCACTAAAACCTTCAGTATAACTTAATGAAACAGGCAATTTGTAAGCTTTGCAAGCAACAACTACAGCACTATCAACATCTATTGCACCTTGATTGGCATTAAATAAATAGGTAGAACAGCTTTGTATTAATAATCTCTTTTTAGCAAGATCATATTTAGCTACAGCAGGGGCTATTTGTGCAAATAATGAATTGGTAATTAAGAAAATCAAATAGAAAGTAAGCGGTCGTTTCATAATTTCTTAAAAATTAGTTTTTTGGATTGGTTTTAGTAAACAAATATAGAAATAAAGGAGTGTGGTTTTTTTGAAAAATATCAAGAAAATTCACATTAAATGTGATTTTTTTAATTTAATTTTTCCAAAACACTGAAATTACTGGCGATATTTAACTAATTTTATGCCAGTGAATTATAAAATTATAATATAAATAATACTACATTTATGGGAACCTTGTCTGATAAAAGCACCCAATCTGACGAAACCGACTTTAAAAAAGAAATATTAATTGTTGAAGATCAATTTATTGAAGCACATGATTTGCAGTTAATTCTGGAAAAAGCAAATTATAATGTTATAGGAATTGTGCGTTCTGTCGATCAGGCTTTGGATGTAATTCAGACCCAAAAACCAGATTTGGTATTTTTGGATATTATGCTCAAAGGAGATAAAAACGGAATTTATCTGGCACATATTTTAAAGGAAAAAAATATCGGTTTTATCTTTATTTCGGCAAATTCAAGCAAGAGAATCCTGGATCAGGCTAAAACTACACAGCCATACGGATTTATTGTAAAACCTTTTAGAGAACAAGATATTCTAACAACGCTCGAAATCGCGTTTTACAGACAAAAATACAGTCTCGAATCGCAGTTAATGCAGCAACTGGAATTGAAAAATGAGATTACAGAATTAATCAATTCAAATCTAAAACTCGAAGAAGCTTTATTGGCTTTTGCTAAAATCATTCAGACTTTTATTTGCTTTGATTATTTAGAAGCTGGATTTGTAAATGCAGAACAATATTCGAACCTCGGAATCATCCGAAAAAATATCGATCAGTACCAAATCATAAGCGTACAAAAGTTTTCTCAAATTGCCGATATATCCATAAAAGAGTTAAACGAAACCTACGTAAAATCTCAAATAGACATAAAACCAATTATTTACAGTGAAGAATCACTGATTAATAATTTTCAGGCCGCGCCGATAAAAGGAATTATTTCGCATAATTTCGGAATCAAATCATATTTGGTTTTTCCGCTTTCAATTGCAGTTTCGCAGCGTTTTTGTTTTACGTTTTACAGCCGTAATTTTAATGTTTATTCCGATGAAAATCTGAAACTGTTATCCAATCTTGAAAATACATTTTCACAATTTATTTCCCGTTTTTATTCGCCTGCAGCAACAATTTTAGAAACAAAAGAAATTCCGCAGAAAAAAGAAAAAACCGAAAATACAAAATCTGGTTTTGAAGGAATAATTGGCAACAGTTCACAAATGATAACGGTTTTTAATTACATTAAAAAAGTAGCACCATCAGATACTTCCGTTTTAATATTAGGTGAAAGCGGAACTGGAAAAGAAAAAATTGCCAAAAGCATTCACGATTTATCGCCAAGAAAAGACAAACCATTAATTATTATAAACTGTGGTGCCATTCCTGAAAACCTTGCAGAATCGTTACTTTTCGGACATGAAAAAGGAGCTTTTACAGGAGCTTTAGAAAAACGAATAGGAAAATTTGAATTAGCAAACGGCGGAACAATTTTTCTGGATGAAATAGGAGAGATGCCTTTAGAACTTCAGGTAAAATTACTGCGTGTTTTACAAGAACGTGAAATAGAACGTGAAATAGAACGTGTTGGGGGACTTATGCCAATAAAAATTGATGTCCGCATAATTGCAGCAACGAATAAAAATCTGGAAGAAGAAGTCGCTGCCGGACGTTTTAGAATGGATCTATATTATCGTTTACACGTTTTTCCAATTCTAGTTCCATCATTAAAAAAACGAAAAGAAGATATTCCCGAATTAGCAGATCATTTTATAAAAATATACAGCGAAAGAATGAATCGAAAAGTGCCAATGCTTTCTGATAATGCCTTACAGCAAATAACAAATTACGATTGGCCGGGAAATATTAGAGAACTCGAACATCTTATCCAGCGTACATTATTATTGACAGAAGGAAATACAATTAAAGCAATTGAATTTTCGCCTTCATCAAAAATGCACGCACAGCAAAATACCGATTCCTTTTCAATTAAAACCATTTTAGAAAATGAACGGGATTACATTTTATATATCCTTAAAAAATGTAACGGAAAGATTTCTGGTGCTGGCGGTGCTGCCGAAATTTTAGACATTCATCCTTCAACCTTAAATTCAAAAATTAAGAAATTAGAAATTAAGCGAGAAATAAGTTAATCTACCGTATAAAAAACTTAACACATAGAAACATAGTTTTTCTTTATCTATAAAAAGAAAATTAAAAGAAACCAGTTTCTAACACATAGCTATGTTTGTTAATGCAAGTGAAACGCCTTTTTCAAACCAGTAAAACCTATGTTTCTATGTGTTTAAATTAATTAACTTAAGTAACCTTTTCAATCCATCTTGTAACACTTTCTGCAACTTCCTGCCATTCGGGATGAAGTATGACAAAATGATTTTTGTTTTTGAAGTCTTTATAACAAGTTATTGAATGTAGATTTCTATGTTTTCTAAAATTCCAATGAACCAATTTTGGTGAAATAATTTGGTCTTCAGAACAAGAAATAAAAAAGAGCGGAACATGTTTTTTTCTGAAATTGATTTTAGCATTTTTTGAAAATAAATTCCACAAAGCTTTTTTAGATTCAGGAATAATGAATTTGTCATATTCTGCTTTTTGTTCTTGAATTGATGTAATATTGAAGAATATATTTTTCCAATTTTCGAATGATAAGATGAAAGTTTTTTTAGAAGAAAAAATGTCGCACGAAAAATCCAAAATGATTTTATAAAAGGATAATTTTAAAGATGTAAAGCCTTTGGGCGGAAAGGAATTGATACAAATTCCAGCTTCCGCTAAATTTTTCTGAACCAGCAATTGTACTAAAAGTCCGCCGTAAGAATGTCCCACTAAAATAGGTTTCTCAGGAAGTTTTTCAATAACTTCGGTATAATAGCACAAAAGATCAAATAAACGGATCGATCCAATTTTTACACACGGATTTTGTTTCCTTAAATTTTCAGCCGAATCATTTTTATGAAGCCAGGGCGGAGCTACAACTTTGTATCCTTTATTTTCAAAAAAAGCAATCCATTTTTCCCAATAAAAATGGCTCACAAAAGCTCCCGAAATAAACACAATTGTTTTTGTATTAGATAGATACATAGCAGGATTTTTTAGTTGTATTTTAAAATACAATCTACATGCCTTTTTACGAAGTATTGATTATAAAGGATTTCCTGTGATATTGAATTAGGGAGAACTATTATATTTCGTTAAATATGTTTAATGTGTTGAAATATCAACTTTTGATGTAATAAAATTTAGACGCTGATTTTACGGATTCACTTCGTGAAAACGCGGATAAAACGGATTTTTTATTTCTGGTTTATTATTTTAAAAATCAAATCTGTGTCAATCAGCGTTTTCACGAAGTGAATCCATTTTATCCGCGTTCAATTATTACACTCAACAATTATCAATTTATTTTAAAGTATATGTATCTTTAGAATCTCTAATTCTAACTTTAAAATGAAAATACCACATTCCCGAATAAAATCCTTTTTATTCACTTTCGTTCTCCTAATTAATTCGATTTCTTTTTGTTTTGCAAATGATTTTAATACCAAAATAGATTCTTCAAAAGCTAAAACCATTTCCTTTAAAATCAAATTAAAATCAGACAATAAAGTCAATATAAAACCAGCTCCTTTAAAATTCAACAAACATTTCGCGTACAGTTTTACGCTTGACGATGGATATCGATCCGCTTATTTAACAGCTTTTCCGTTATTAAACGGAGGAAAAATAAGCAGCCCAGATAAAAACGAATGGAAAATCGATCAGGGCGGAGACGGAACAATTTCAAAAGGTCTTTTTTATTCAGACGGATTCGGGAATAAAATTCCGTTTAAATTGGCTTTGGCAGTAAATGGCGGCGCAATTCGTTATTTACCGGCAAATCGCGGACATCTTTCGTGGTCGGAAATTAAAGAAATGTACAATGCTGGTTGGGACATTTTGAATCACGGTTTTCACCACGCAACAAAACACGGCACAAATTATTTGACAGAAGTAACCGAAAACACCACTTCAATAAAGCAGAATCTTGATTTTACTATGTCTCATTTTGTGGTTCCGGGCGGAGAAGGTGATGAGAAATATTATTTGGAATATGAAAAAGAGGCACTTAATAACGGACATTTTTCTGTAGCATCTTATTATGGTGTTGGACCCGTTTTTAATGTCGATTCAAAAGTAAATCTAGATAAAATGATTACGGGCAGAACTTTTGTGCAGAGTTCAAAAGACACGACTAGTTTTAAAACGATGGATCGTTATTTAAAAACTATAGATTCAATTGTAAAACAACCTAATACAATTTGGTTTAACGAATTTACACACGGAACAGGAAATACAAATTTGTGGAATCTAAGCATGCGTTTTCCTGATTTTAAATACTATATGACAACGCTTGCCAATAAATACGGCACAAAAGGAAACGATTCGATCTGGATGGCGCCGTGGCAGGAAGTTTACGAATACATTTGGTTAAGAGACAGAATCAAAGTCGATTACAAACAAAAAAATAAAGAAATAGAAGTTAAAATTGAACTGCCTGAAATTCCAGAAACTTTTAGAAATAAAGATATTTCTTTAGCAGTTGATGCATCTTCAAAATTTGAAATCAAATCAAACAAAGATTTAAAAATTAAAGACGATGGAAAAACAACTCACAAGCAGATTTTAATTCAGCTGAAGTAAAAGTTTTTTGCCACAGATTAAAAAGATTATTTGGATTATTTACTTTGAGGATAAACTTTAGCGTAAGCAAAAAATCATTTTAATCCTTTTAATCTGTGGCAAAAAAATAATTAGTGAAAATTCGTGGAATTGCTTCGCCTGTTCGCTATCGCTCGGGTCGTGGCAAAAAAACTAATCAATTTCCTTCTCGTTATCCTTTATAAAAGTATCAATATTCATTAAATACGGATCAATAACAATACGTTGAGGTTTCGTTTTGAGCTGAATTTTTCCATCAATTTTATTGTTTTTTATGGCAAAAGGATAACGAAATAATTTCCCGTTTTCATCGTAAATTCCAATATCTATTGTTGCGTCGTTTGCAACTAGTTTTCGTTCTCCCGATGCATTTTCCTTATACTTTTTAGAAATCGCTTTAAAAGAAACCTCATAAAAACCATTTCGTTTAATACTTGAAACCGATTCTATTTTTGAAGAATATGTGATAATCTGCTTAAACATTTCATCTAATTTAGAATACAGTTTTTGATCTGTTACAGCATAAATTTCATTTAATAAACTTTCAGAATCTGGAAACGGATTTGGATATTTATAATGATTCAGAAAATTTTTCAAAGCCAGATTTACTTTTTCTTCACCAATTAAAACCCGAAGCTGATGCATCACCAGCATTCCTTTGTCATAAGGTAAATGCGGTGTGTCGTAATTCGTTTTATACAAAGGCGTTTCAGGATCATAACTTCGGCTGCTCAGATATAAATCCAGATGAATTTTTAAAGTTTCTAGTGCTTTTTCCAAACCATGCTCTTTTTCATAAAGCATCAGTTCAGTGTATTGCGCCAAAGTTTCGGTCAAAATCCAGCTTCCTTCTTTTTGTTCCGGACTTATCTGCGAATTTCCCCACCATTCATGTGACAATTCATGAGCCGTTAACTGATTAATTACATCTTCCTTATCCTTGTTGTTGAGGTTGCTGTAAAACCCAAAATTCTCTTTCATAAAAACCGTCGACGGATATGAAGTCGCAGCAAATCCATCGGCGAAAGCAGAAACTTCGGCATAACGAATCGTTTTGTATGGATATTTTCCAAAGTTATTCTGGCAATAATCTAAAGTATTTTTTACATCCTGAATTAGTTTTTTGATGTTTCTGGAATGTCTTTTATCGTAAAAAACTTCAATAGAAACGCCTTTATAATTCGTTTTTTGGATTTCATATTCCGCAGAAGAAAAAGCGAATCGAAACGGAATCTTGTCATTAGATTTATAATGAAAATAATTACGGTTGTCTTTTTTCCAATTCCCAATTAAATTTCCAACACCAATTGCCGTTTGATTTTTAGAAGTCGAAACCACAGCATCATAATCAACAAAATCATATCTAATTTGCGATTTGTCTTCTAGTTTTTTAAGTGGCGTCTGCGGTTTCAAATGCCTTTTTGCTCGTTCTTTTTTACTGCTGATTTCATTCGATTCCTGATAACCAAAAAGCGGAAAATAACGGCTTATTCGCATAAACGAACCATTTTCGATAATAGAATTAAAGGCAGTATGTCCTTTAAATGGCGACCACGAAGACTCAAAAGAAAAACTCATTTTCATTTTATGTTTAGGCTGTAAAGGTTTTTCCAATCGATACCAATAGTGATGAAATGCCGAAACATCATCTAGTTTTTTCGAATTCAGAATTTTAATAGAAGTCAGTTTTGAATTTCGATCTATATATAGGAGTAAACTATCAATAGGTTTTTCAGTATTATTGATCAATTCATAAGTGCCTTTTACTTCATAACGATTTTCCTCAGGAAATAAATCAACTTTACTTTCTACAGAAACAATCGTGGGCTGCGCAAGATTTGTATATTTTTTGAATTGCTTTTCATATTGCTCGCTCCAATTATTCTGATCTTCTTCGGTTAAATACGGATATTCGATATTCGTTTTATAAAAAAGATAACTTCCAAAACCAATAAAAAGGATAATTCCCAATGCAAAAGTTACTTTCTGAATATCATTAAATGAATTTCTTCGGAAGGTTTTTACAATTGAAGCGTTTCTTTTCCACAACATTCCAGTCAAAGTAAGAAGCAGTAAAGCCAATCCGAAATTGTACAACATCGAAATATGAAACGGGAAAGTGTATTTTCCGAAACCATTCAAATCAAAATACTCTCTTTTAAAAGCATCTCCAAATCGCAGTAAAGGATGCGAAATTCCCAATTGTTCTCCAATTCCCGTACAAAACAAAATACAGACAAAAGTAGCAACCGAAAGTCCGATATATTTATTTTTAATAAAAGTCTGAATCGCAATTACCAAAATCGAGATCAACAACAACGGAAATCCCAGATAATAAAACAAAGAAAGATAAAGACCAATTTCGATTGGAGCATTTGCATTCATAATCTGAAAACCGCATCCAATTAAAATACTAATGCTGATTATGATTAGTGGGATAATAAAAAGTGCCGTTAGTTTTGATAGTAAAACTATAAATTGAGAATACGGTGCTGTATTTTCCAGCATTTCAAATCTCGAATTTTCGCTTCGGTTTAATAATTCACTGCTGTAAAAAAGCAGAATTAAAATCAGAATAAAAGGAAGGCGATCCATTATGGTGGAAATCATCAAAGCAGTATCCGTAATTTTTTCAGCTAATCGAATTCCGCCGTCAATTTCATCCGAAATTTCGATTGCCAATAATCCCGAAAATAAAAGAACAATCACTAAAAACGGAATTCCTTTTAGAACTAAAAAAATATCCAGTTTGATATTGCTTTTAAAAACAGCAAAATTATGCCTGAAAGTTTTAAACTCGATGCGTTTTAGAATTTCCGAAGAAAAGATTTTTACTTCTTTTAAAATAATTTTTGACGTTTTTATCTTTTTAGTTTTTGTTTTTCGGAAGGAAAACAAGCGATACGAAATAAAAAGCAAAAACAGTGAAACCAAAATCCACAATAATCGGTTGAATAAAAAGTTCCCCGAAAGCGAAACCAATTCGGTATTTTTTTCAATTGAAGTCCAATATCTTGTTTGTTCTAAAAAAGCAGCCAAACCAAACGGGTCTATTTTTGCAGCCAAAGACATGGCTTTCGCCGAAGATGGAGAAGCATTTGCAAATATTGGCGAATTAGAAAAAATCGAACCCGCGATATATAAGATATAAATTAATAAACCGCCAACATAAATAAAAAGTTTACTTCTCGTAAGCCAGGCCAAAGCCGTCAATATAGAAAGACAAAGAAAAATATTAGGAATCACAATTACAAAATACGGCCAGAGATAATTTATAATTTCAAAAGGACCAATCTCGCTTTTAGAAAGCCACGACATTTGATGTCCAACGATCATTCCAAGGATAAACATTCCAAAAGAAACTACGGCGATTATAAATGCCGTAATAAATTTTGGAGCCAAATAATAAAACTTAGAAATAGGAGAAGAGAAAATTATCGAATCGAATTTCGTTTCATATTCCTTTAAAAAACTTTGTGCCACCTGAAGTGTAATCGAAAATATCGTCATCAGCGAAATCAGGCCAATTGCATACGTAAGCACATACGGACTATTTTTGTAAGCGCCCGAAAAAGAAAAATTCGCAAAAGCACTCACAAAAAATCCTAAAACCAAATAAATGATAAATGTGGCATAAAAAGTCCAGCTTCTGGTATTGTTATGCCATTCAAATTGAATTAATTTAGAAAGCATAACACTAATTTTTAAGTTGATTTTGAGCCAAAACACTAAAATAAACATCGCTTAAATCTGGCGATATCAATTCGAACCCAGAATCTGGCCTTTCATCTGAAAAAACATGAATATCGATTTTCCCTGAATTTAAGTTGGACGAAATGATATTAAAGTTCGATTGATGCTCTTTCAGTTTTGCTTTCTGAATGGCTTTCATCCAGATTTTATCTTTCAAAGAATCGATCGCTTCGTTTGGTTTTCCTTCCAAAATCAATTTTCCGTTAGAGATAATCGCCATTTTGGGGCATAAATCACGAACGTCTTCTACAATATGAGTCGATAAAACCACGATAATGCTTTCGCCAATTTCGCTCAATAAATTATTAAATCGGTTTCTTTCCTCCGGATCAAGTCCTGCAGTAGGTTCATCCACAATAATTATCTTCGGATTTCCAAGTAAAGCCTGAGCAATTCCAAAGCGCTGACGCATACCGCCGGAAAAAGAATGAACCGCTTTGTCTTTATGCTGGAGTAAATTGGTCTGCTGCAACAAATACAAAATTTGATCGTGTCGTTCCTTTTTATCGATAATTCCTTTTAAAACTGCCAGATGATCGAGCAGGCGATAAGCAGAAATTTTAGGATAAACGCCAAATTCCTGTGGAAGATAACCCAGATTTTGCCTGATGAACATTGGATTTTCCAGAATATTAATTCCGTTAAATTCAATACTTCCAGAAGTAGGTTCCTGCAAAGCGGCAATAGTTCGCATTAAAGTCGATTTTCCGGCGCCGTTTGGGCCGAGTAAACCAAACATTCCGTTTGTAATTTCAAGCGATAAATCGTCAATCGCTTTTGTGCCGTTCTCATACGTTTTGCTGAGATTTTTGATTGATAAACTGTTCATTTTTTGATTGATTTAGATGATTGAATTAAACTATGATTTGAAAAATTTAGGCAATAGAATGCCTGTCGGCTTCAAAAACCGATTTATTAAGAGTGAATAAGATTTAAAAGAAAGCTATTCTGCCACGTATTCTAAAATATCGCCAGGCTGGCAATCCAATATTTTACAAATAGCTTCGAGAGTATCAAACCGAATTCCTTTTGCTTTTCCAGTTTTCAGGATCGATAAATTGGCAGGCGTAATATCTAGTTTTTCTGCCAACTCTTTACTCTGCATCTTACGTTTAGCAAGCATTACATCAACATTTACAATTATTGGCATAGTTATATAAATAAGTCTTGTTCGTTCTGAAGGTTTAAACCTTGTTTGAATATGGCTGCTAAAAAGTAAGCGAAAACACCCAGCATTCCGTGCAATAGAATAAAAAGCGAAACTTCATTATCCAGCGGAACAAAAAAGAAAGCCACAAATATTACAATACCCGGAATTAATAAATTTGATAAATAGAAACGCCTTAAATGAGAAATTCCGTTTGCAGTAAATAATTTAGGCTGAAAAAATACTTTAAAAACATTACTGCTCAATAAAAAGAAAAGCCCATACAAACTCAGTGGAGCCAAAAAATCAAAAAGAATATAAGGCATATTGTAATCGCCAATCATTAAAGGATGAGAAGTAAAAGGATAACAAACCTGAAAATACTTTCCGCTGCCCTTAAATGTCAAAAATAATCCTGTAATTAATGTAAAAACAGAATATCCGGCCAAAAAGAAATAAACCACAGACAAAAATCGGGTAAAGTAAAATAATATTTTGGATACAATATGAGTTGTCTTCATATATAGAAAAGTTAGATTGATATTGCAAATGTATAATTAATTATCGTAAAACAATAATTAATTATTAAAAATTATATTTTTGAAGCGTTTCAGAAATATTATAAATCTATTAACATTAGAAAACAAAAGGCATCCGTATAAATGAGTTAATTTTGTAGACTAGCATTTTTTTATATGAAAAACCCAATTTCAGTCTCATTATTAGACCTCGCTATCATCACTCAGGATAGCAATGCCACAGAAACATTTCAAAAAACAAAAGATATAGCGCAATTAGCAGACAATTTAGGATACAAGCGATTTTGGCTTGCAGAACATCACAATATGGCACACGTTGCAAGTACAGCAACAGTAGTTTTAATTGGTTATGTGGCAAGTCAGACCAAAAATATCCGAGTAGGTTCTGGTGGTATCATGTTGCCGAATCATTCTCCTTTAGTAGTTGCAGAACAATTTGGAACACTCGAAACACTTTATCCAAACCGAATTGATTTAGGTTTAGGAAGAGCACCCGGAACAGATCAGCCAACCGCCGAAGCAATTCGAAAAGACTTTTTTGAGCAGGCACAGCGTTTCCCGCAAAACGTAAGTAAGCTTCAAGAGTATTTTTCAAGCGAAAATGCGACAGGAAAGGTTCGAGCTTTCCCAGCTGAAGGACTAAAAGTTCCTATCTGGATTTTAGGATCAAGCATGGACAGTGCGGCTTTAGCAGCAGCTTACGGATTGCCTTATGCTTTTGCCGGACACTTTGCGCCAAAACTGATGATTCAGGCATTTGAATTTTACCGCGAAAATTTCCAGCCTTCAGAATATTTAGACAAACCAAAAACAATGGCCTGTCTGAATATAATCGCAGCAGATACAAACGAAGAAGCAGAATTATTGTCTACAAGTTTGTATCAAATGTTTCTGAACTTAATTAGAAACGATCGTAAAGGTTTACAGCCGCCAGTTCCGTCACTAGATGATATTATGAATGAAGCAGAACGTTTCCATGTCAATCAAATGGCAGCCGGAACTTTCACAGGAAACAAAGAACAATTAATAGCCGATTTGAAAAAGTTCATCAACTACGCAAGAATCGACGAACTAATGGTAACAAGTCCAATCTTCGATCATCAGGCAAAACTAAAAAGCATTCAAATCACAAAAGAAGCAATTGATAGCCTAAATGAAAGTATACTTATATAAGTATATATAAGAGTAGTTTCATTCTCATAACCCGACAGGTTTAAAAAACCTGTCGGGTTTGTTGTTTATATATATAAGTACAAAATTATAACTACGTCCCAATTTTCCGTAGAGACGCACAGCAGTGCGTCTATGTCCTATATAAAATGCAGTTTATCTATACAGGAAATTCAGATACTATAATATATAGTAAATGTCATGCTGAGCGAAGTCGAAGTCCTTTTATACAATATAATAAGGAGCTTAATCCCGCTATCCGTTTCAATCTTTTATTTTGAACCCCAAAATAAAAGGATTTCCACTTCTATCGGGGCTAGGGCATGAGTTTGCAGAATAAAATTTCCGAAGCAAAGGACATTTCCAGAAGAAAAAAAAGAAGAAATTCTGCGCCTCTGCGTTTCTGCGAGATTAAAAAGAACAGCGAAAAACCAGACTTTGCGTTTTAGTGCCTTCGCGGCAGAATCAGGCAGAGCGAAGCCAAACCGCCAAAATCCCCAATAAAGATAAAACCACGAAAAAAACTTTACCTTGTAAAAAGCAAGATACCAGCGACTTATAAAAAAGATGGAAAAAATATAAAAAAAAGGCTTGTAAATGTAAATAAAGGTTCTACTTTTGCACCCGCAACAACGAAAGACGTTCACTGAAAGACTGACAAGAGAAGAAATCAAAACTGAAAAATTTTTCAGAAAAAAGATTAGAAAAAGCTTGTGAGATTTGAAAAATGCTTTTACATTTGCACCCCGCAAAACACGGAAGTTCATTGAGAGACTGGAAGAAAAATTAAGAAAAAGGAAACGAAAAAAAAGTTTCAAATTTTTTTTAAATTTTTCTTGCGAGAAACAAAAAGAAGTTTTAGTTTTGCACCCGCTTTGAAACACAAGCGAAGTTAAAAAGAAGACACGTTCGTAGACATATTGAATTGACAGCCGTTCCGATGCAAATCGGAACAAAAGAATAAGAGTAATAGAATCGTAAGATTTGAAAAGAACCACTAGAGTAAGCATCGAATAATAATATTAAAATATACGATGAAGAGTTTGATCCTGGCTCAGGATGAACGCTAGCGGCAGGCTTAACACATGCAAGTCGAGGGGTAGAGCACTTCGGTGCTTGAGACCGGCGCACGGGTGCGTAACGCGTATGCAATCTGCCTTTCACAGAGGGATAGCCCAGAGAAATTTGGATTAATACCTCATAGTATTATGGAGTGGCATCACTTTATAATTAAAGTCACAACGGTGAAAGATGAGCATGCGTCCCATTAGCTAGTTGGTAAGGTAACGGCTTACCAAGGCAACGATGGGTAGGGGTCCTGAGAGGGAGATCCCCCACACTGGTACTGAGACACGGACCAGACTCCTACGGGAGGCAGCAGTGAGGAATATTGGACAATGGGCGCAAGCCTGATCCAGCCATGCCGCGTGCAGGATGACGGTCCTATGGATTGTAAACTGCTTTTGTACGAGAAGAAACATCCCGACGTGTCGGGACTTGACGGTATCGTAAGAATAAGGATCGGCTAACTCCGTGCCAGCAGCCGCGGTAATACGGAGGATCCAAGCGTTATCCGGAATCATTGGGTTTAAAGGGTCCGTAGGCGGTTTAGTAAGTCAGTGGTGAAAGCCCATCGCTCAACGGTGGAACGGCCATTGATACTGCTGAACTTGAATTACTGGGAAGTAACTAGAATATGTAGTGTAGCGGTGAAATGCTTAGATATTACATGGAATACCAATTGCGAAGGCAGGTTACTACCAGTTGATTGACGCTGATGGACGAAAGCGTGGGGAGCGAACAGGATTAGATACCCTGGTAGTCCACGCCGTAAACGATGGATACTAGCTGTTGGGAGCAATCTCAGTGGCTAAGCGAAAGTGATAAGTATCCCACCTGGGGAGTACGTTCGCAAGAATGAAACTCAAAGGAATTGACGGGGGCCCGCACAAGCGGTGGAGCATGTGGTTTAATTCGATGATACGCGAGGAACCTTACCAAGGCTTAAATGTAGATTGACCGTTTTGGAAACAGAACTTTCGCAAGACAATTTACAAGGTGCTGCATGGTTGTCGTCAGCTCGTGCCGTGAGGTGTCAGGTTAAGTCCTATAACGAGCGCAACCCCTGTTGTTAGTTGCCAGCGAGTCATGTCGGGAACTCTAACAAGACTGCCAGTGCAAACTGTGAGGAAGGTGGGGATGACGTCAAATCATCACGGCCCTTACGCCTTGGGCTACACACGTGCTACAATGGCCGGTACAGAGAGCAGCCACTGGGTGACCAGGAGCGAATCTATAAAACCGGTCACAGTTCGGATCGGAGTCTGCAACTCGACTCCGTGAAGCTGGAATCGCTAGTAATCGGATATCAGCCATGATCCGGTGAATACGTTCCCGGGCCTTGTACACACCGCCCGTCAAGCCATGGAAGCTGGGGGTGCCTGAAGTCGGTGACCGCAAGGAGCTGCCTAGGGTAAAACTGGTAACTAGGGCTAAGTCGTAACAAGGTAGCCGTACCGGAAGGTGCGGCTGGAACACCTCCTTTCTAGAGCCTTAGTGTTAGCTATATGCACGCTGGGGAAAAAAGATGCGAAACCTGTTGGTTTTGAATCGAGGATTATATTACTCTTGCTGTTAGTTCAAATAATAAATTTTTAAGTAAAACAGAGTCTCGTAGCTCAGCTGGTTAGAGTACTACACTGATAATGTAGGGGTCGGCAGTTCGAGTCTGCCCGGGACTACTTTTTAAGAATTGTTAATTATAAATTATGAATTGTAAATTATAAGAAACAAGAACAAATTAAAAAGACTGAAACTTAGAAAAAAGGAAATTTTAGAGGTTGAGTAACCGTTTTAAGTACTGTTAACTGAAAACTGTTAACTGACAACTAAAAAATGGGGGATTAGCTCAGCTGGCTAGAGCGCCTGCCTTGCACGCAGGAGGTCAACGGTTCGACTCCGTTATTCTCCACTGATTATCTGTAAAGATAGATAATAAAAGTTCATTGACATATTGAGATAAGAAAATAATAAGAAAGTAGAAAGCGTTTTTTACGATTTATTGTAAAAAACAAAAAAAAAGGTCTCGTTTTAAGAACGAGATTGGTACAATAAGCAAAATAAGGGCGTATGGGGGATGCCTAGGCTCTCAGAGGCGATGAAGGGCGTGATAAGCTGCGAAAAGCTGCGGGGACAAGCACACATTGATTGATCCGCAGATACCCGAATGGGGCAACCCACTATGTTGAAGACATAGTACACCGATAGGTGGGCAAACCCGCTGAACTGAAACATCTAAGTAGGCGGAGGAGAAGAAAACAAAAGTGATTCCGTAAGTAGTGGCGAGCGAACGCGGATTAGCCCAAACCAGTGTTGTTACGGCAATGCTGGGGTTGTAGGACCACGAGATTTTATGCATGCAGAACCGGAAGTTACTGGAAAGTGACACCATAGAGGGTGATAGTCCCGTATGGGTAATAAATGTAATAGATAGTGGTATCCTGAGTAGGGCGGGGCACGTGAAACCCTGTCTGAATTTGGCGGGACCATCCGCTAAGGCTAAATACTCCTGAGAGACCGATAGTGAACCAGTACCGTGAGGGAAAGGTGAAAAGAACCGTGAATAACGGAGTGAAATAGATCCTGAAACCATACGCTTACAAGCGGTCGGAGCCCTTTCGTGGGGTGACGGCGTGCCTTTTGCATAATGAGCCTACGAGTTAACGCTGCTGGCGAGGTTAAGTGGTTAAGCCACGGATCCGCAGCGAAAGCGAGTCTGAATAGGGCGCTTTAGTCAGTAGTGTTAGACGCGAAACCGTGTGATCTACCCATGGGCAGGATGAAGCTGTGGTAACACACAGTGGAGGTCCGAACCGGTTGACGTTGAAAAGTCTTCGGATGACCTGTGGGTAGGGGTGAAAGGCCAATCAAACTCGGAAATAGCTCGTACTCCCCGAAATGCATTTAGGTGCAGCGCTGAATTAAGTTATATAGAGGTAGAGCTACTGATTGGATGCGGGGGCTTCACCGCCTACCAATTCCTGACAAACTCCGAATGCTATATAATGTTTCTCAGCAGTGAGGGCTTGGGTGCTAAGGTCCAAGTCCGAGAGGGAAAGAACCCAGACCATCAGCTAAGGTCCCCAAATATACACTAAGTTGAAAGAACGAGGTTTGTCTGCCCAGACAGCTAGGATGTTGGCTTGGAAGCAGCCATTCATTTAAAGAGTGCGTAACAGCTCACTAGTCGAGCGGACGAGCATGGATAATAATCGGGCATAAGTGTATTACCGAAGCTATGGATTTACAGTTTACTGTAAGTGGTAGGGGAGCATTCTAACAGGGTTGAAGGTGTATCGTCAGGTATGCTGGACTGGTTAGAAAAGAAAATGTAGGCATAAGTAACGATAATGCGGGCGAGAAACCCGCACACCGAAAAACTAAGGTTTCCACAGCTATGCTAATCAGCTGTGGGTTAGTCTGGTCCTAAGGCGAACCCGAAAGGGACAGTCGATGGCTAACGGGTTAATATTCCCGTACTACTAATTACTGTGATGGGGTGACGGAGTGATGAAAGCGCCGCGAACTGACGGAATAGTTCGTTAAAGTACCTAGCTATAGGCTCTGCAGGCAAATCCGCAGAGACTGGTGAAATACGATAGTACTCGGAGTCTTCGGACAAAGAGATAGTGCGCCTAAGGGCTTCCAAGAAAAACCTCTAAACTTCAGGTAATTAGTACCAGTACCGTAAACCGACACAGGTAGTTGAGGAGAGAATCCTAAGGTGCTCGAGAGATTCATGGCTAAGGAATTAGGCAAAATAGACCTGTAACTTCGGGAGAAAGGTCGCCCCGAGCAATCGGGGCCGCAGTGAAGAGGTCCAGGCGACTGTTTATCAAAAACACAGGGCTCTGCAAAATCGTAAGATGAAGTATAGGGCCTGACACCTGCCCGGTGCTGGAAGGTTAAGAGGAGATGTTATCTTCGGAGAAGCATTGAATTGAAGCCCCAGTAAACGGCGGCCGTAACTATAACGGTCCTAAGGTAGCGAAATTCCTTGTCGGGTAAGTTCCGACCTGCACGAATGGTGTAACGATCTGGACACTGTCTCAGCCATGAGCTCGGTGAAATTGTAGTAACGGTGAAGATGCCGTTTACCCGCAGTGGGACGAAAAGACCCTGTGCACCTTTACTATAGCTTAGTATTGACCTTGGATAAATGATGTGTAGGATAGGTTGGAGACTGTGAAGCGGCGTCGCCAGGCGTTGTGGAGTCATTGTTGAAATACAACCCTTTGTTTATCTGAGGCCTAACCCCGCGCTGCGGGGGACATTGCTTGGTGGGTAGTTTGACTGGGGTGGTCGCCTCCAAAAGAGTAACGGAGGCTTCTAAAGGTTCCCTCAGTACGCTTGGTAACCGTGCGTAGAGTGCAATGGCATAAGGGAGCTTGACTGAGAGACATACAGGTCGATCAGGTACGAAAGTAGAGCATAGTGATCCGGTGGTTCCGCATGGAAGGGCCATCGCTCAAAGGATAAAAGGTACGCCGGGGATAACAGGCTGATCTCCCCCAAGAGCTCATATCGACGGGGGGGTTTGGCACCTCGATGTCGGCTCGTCACATCCTGGGGCTGGAGAAGGTCCCAAGGGTTGGGCTGTTCGCCCATTAAAGTGGCACGCGAGCTGGGTTCAGAACGTCGTGAGACAGTTCGGTCTCTATCTACTGTGGGCGTTAGAAATTTGAGTGGATCTGATTCTAGTACGAGAGGACCGAATTGGACAAACCTCTAGTGTATCTGTTGTCCCGCCAGGGGCACCGCAGAGTAGCTACGTTTGGAAGGGATAAGCGCTGAAAGCATATAAGCGCGAAACCCACCACAAGATGAGATTTCTTTTAAGGATCGTGGAAGATGACCACGTTGATAGGCTATAGATGTAAAGGCAGTAATGTCATAGTCGAGTAGTACTAATAATCCGTAAGCTTATGTACAACCTTTTCCCCTCTCGTCCCAGACGAGAGGGGAGGAAACTTTCTAAACAAAAACTTATTTTTCTTTATCTCAGTATGTTAAAATATTTGCCCGTCGCGGGCAGTCTTTAAGTCGAAAGATTAAAGTCAAAAGTCGAAAGACTTTACAACTTTAAGACTTGTGACTTTAGACTAACAACCTTAAGGTGGTTATTGCGGCGGGGCTCACCTCTTCCCATCCCGAACAGAGTAGTTAAGCCCGCCTGCGCAGATGGTACTGCAGTATTGTGGGAGAGTATGTCGTCGCCTTTCTTTGAAGAATCCTCATCATGTATTTGATGAGGATTTTTTGTTTTATAATACTTCTAGAAACTAAACTCTTTTTTGGTTAAAAAACTAATATTAACAGATATGTGCCAGACTACCTGCGTTTGAAACTGCAGGCAATATTTTGTAATTTAAAGTCGAAGTATTCGAAATTGATATTATTTCCTGCCGTAGAACGAAATTTTTGTTTATTCTAAAAGCAAAAAGTAACTGACAGCTACGCTAAGAGAAATTATATAATTATTCTATTGATACTTAGGTTTTGTAAATCAGTATATTGGATTTTATGCCCATACTATATTTTTTTATTGTCAACATCATTAATAAATTGAATTACACCATTCATAAATACTTTTTGATCATCCCACATAGCTAAATGACTTCCATTTGGACAATATAAATAACGTCCTTTTTTGACTAATTTGCTTTGTTCTTCCATTGCTTTTGGATCCATTGTGTCATATTTGGCACCAATCATAAGTGTTGGAATTGTAATTTCTTGTAAACGATTTTTAATATCCCATTTTGCTAATCTTCCGCTAATACCAAATTCACTTGGTCCCTGCATCATAGTATAAATCTCTCCATTTACATGTTTGCTGGCTCGGTTTAATCCGTCTGGCCATTCTTTTAATCGGCATAAATGTTCTTTATAAAAATTTGGAAGCAGTAATTCCATGTATCTCGGATTACTAAAATCTTTTTTAGCTTCTAAAGCTCTTATTTCTGCTAAAATTTCGGGTTTCATTTGCTTTGCTAAAACATTATCAGCATATTTTCCATATTCGGGGGCACTTGCCATCATATTTGACACCAATAAACCTTTCATGTTTTGTTGATATTTTAATGCATATTCCATGGCAAGAATTCCTCCCCATGAATTTCCTAATACATAAAAATTATCTTTATCTGCATTAATTGCTTTTCTAACTTGTTCGACTTCATCTACAAATCTGTCAGTTGTCCATAGACTGCTGTCTTTAGGCTGATCACTATAATAAGATCCTAATTGATCGTATTCATAAAATTCAAATCCCTCACGTTGAAAAAATGTTTCAAAACATTCCATGTATTCATGTGTCATTGCGGGGCCTCCATGAAGCAGTAAGATTTTTATTTTAGGGTTATTTCCAAAACGTTTTGTCCAAACTTTGAATTCACCTACAGGTGTTTTTATAGGAATCATTTTTACACCGGCTGATTCTACATCATTTTGATTGTAAGTGAAATAATTGGTAAGAACATCAGATTTTGGTTCATTTTTACAAGATGTTAAAAGTATAATCATTGAAATGATTGCGGTATAACGCATATGTTTAAAATTTAAGGGTTTAGACTAAATTACAAATTATTCTTTATGAATATTAATATGATGGTGTTAACTTAAATTATTGAAAAATCATTATTTATAGTGATGTATGAAATTCAGTTGAGCTATAGTTTTGCAACTTGTGAAAAGTTAAAATATATAGCTGCAGAATGAAAAGTAATAGAACTATTTTAAAAATAACACCAAAGTTTCAAATTTTCTTATTCCTGTTTTTTTTCGCTGGAATATGGATTTCAAACGGTCAGAATGGTTGTGCTCAAATACCGGTTTCTGTTTTAAACGGATCGTATGGATTTTTATTGGAAGGTAAAGCTAATGAAGATGATCTGGGATACACAACAAAAAGTGCCGGAGATATCAATCATGATGGTATACCGGATATTATGATTGGAGCGCCGGGAATTGATTTTGGAGGAATGAAAGATGTAGGTGAGATTTATGTCATTTTTGGCGGATCAGGATTTTCATTTAAAACTTTTGATGTTGCTGCCTTAAACGGAACTAATGGCTTTGTAATTAGGGGTGTTGCCGCTGGGGAAAAATTAGGAACTATGCTAAGCCCGGCTGGTGACTTTAATAATGATGGAATTGATGATATTATTATTGGAAATTATACTGAGGAAGGGATGGCAACCGCACAAGTATTTTTTGGAGCTAATACGTTTCAGCCACTTTACAACAGAACTGATATTGATAATACAAAAGGAATTTCTATTACCTGTAATGGAGAAGCAAATACATATATAATAGATGTAAGTTATGCTGGCGATGTGAATCACGATGGAATATCTGATATTATCATTACTGAATTTTACGCTGCAAGAACTAATAATTATGTTGTTTTTGGAGCTGCAGGTATTACGGATTTAGTCACTTCATCATTAAATGGTACAAATGGTTTTAAAATATCAGGATATGCAGTTTGGTATGGAGACAGTATTGGCCGCAATGCCGGAGATATAAATAATGATGGAATCGATGATTTAGTTTTAGGATTTCCGTCTTTTCAAGATCCAGCAAATCCTTATTCAGGAAGAGTAGTCCTGATATTCGGTAAAAATTTAAGTTTTCCTGCAATAATAGATTTGGATATTTTGAATGCATCAGAGGGAACAATTATAACCAATTCTATAAAGGAAAACCGAATGGGAAAATCAGTTGCATCAGCAGGTGATTTTAATAATGATGGTATTGATGATATTATAGTAGGAGCTCCATTTAAAGACCTTGACGGAGTTAGCGGTGTCGGTGGAGCCTATGTTGTTTTTGGAAGGAATACATTTCCGGCTTCATTTTCTATAACAAGTATAACACCAGCAACAGGTGTAGTTTTTCAAGGAAATAAATACAATGATCAGTTTGGATTTTCAGTAGCTGGAGTAAAAGATATTAATCACGATGGAAAGGATGATATTGCAATTTCTTCTAAAGAAGGAATCTCAAACAGTGGTGCCTTATATATTGTTTTTGGTGGAAATACCGCTACGGGAATTGTAAAAGAAAATAAAATTTTAAATACGGTTGGATACCAGATTTTTGATGATTTCGTTGGTTATTCTAATAAGACTTTTGCACGTGACGCAGCAGGAATCGGAGATTTTAATAATGATGGGACAAATGATTTTATATTAGGATCTACCAGAAAAGAAGATTATTATTGGGATAAAGGGAGCGCATATATTTTTTACGGCGAAACTTTAGACCGTATAGATAATGTTAAGCCAATCATTGAGTGTCCTGTCAATCAGGAACTTTATGTGAATTCAACATTACCTAATTATATTACATTATTACCTAATGTAACAGATAATTGTCTGTATACCAGTAATTATGATTTGGTAATAACTCAAAGCCCACCTCAGGGGACTTTATTCAAAGGAGATACCAATGTAACGATTACGGTTACTGATTTATCCGGAAACACAAATTCATGTAGTTTTTTAGTAAAATTGAAAACACCTCCTTCAGCGCCAACATGTAAGACAGTAAATTTTTCGTTGGAAGAATTAAATGGAACAAATGGTTTTGTGGTATACGGAGAAACAGGTTTTATACAAACGGGATTTAGTGTAAATAAGGCAGGAGATATAAACAATGACGGTATTCAAGATTTTATATTAAGCTCAGTCGGAGATATAAGAAGTTCTTCAGGAGCTTTTAAAAATACACAGGAAATAATAAAGGGAAGTGTATATATAGTATATGGTAAAACCACCGGATTTCCGCCTACAGTTCATTTAAAAGATTTAAATGGAACGAACGGGTTTATTATTCGTGATGATGTAGATTTAACCGGGTATAACAAAACAGGGACTGTAGTAGCTTCTGCAGGCGATATAAATGGTGATGGAATAGACGATATAATGTTGAGTGCACCTCACAAACAAAATATTAATTACGATGCAGGTGCAGTTTATATAATCTTTGGGAAAACAGGAGGTCTTGGTGCTCAATTCTTTTTATCAGGTTTAAACGGAAATAACGGATTTGTATTTTCTGGGACAGAATATTATGAAACGATAGGTGCAGGGATTGATCCTATTGGCGATTTTAATAATGACGGTTTTGATGATATCGCTGTTTTTGGAAGCGGACAATTAAAAAAAGGACATATAATTTATGGTAAAAGCGGTCCTTTTCCAGCCTTATTATTATCGACAGAGTTAAATGGCAGCAATGGTTTTTCAATTTCCGGTGATCCTGCTGTTGATAAAATTGCTAATTCTTTAACAGGATTAGGAGATGTTAATGGAGATGGCATTCCTGATATTGCTGTGGCTACTTATGATGGAGAGAAAAGATATATTATTTACGGAAGCTCTGGTTTTCCAAGTGAATTTAATGTAACAACCCTAAATGGCAGCAATGGTTTTATTGTACAGCATTCAACATCATCTTTAAAATACTCAGGAATAAATAAAGTAGGCGATCTTAATCATGACGGCTTTAATGATATTGCATTCAATAAAGATTTTGTCCTTTTTGGTTCTGCCAGTCTTCCGGCTTCAGTAGATTTAAACAATCTTGACGGTACAAACGGTTTTAAATTAGAAAATTCATTCGCTTCAGTAGGTAAATCTGGTAGCATTGGTGATTTTAATAAAGATGGAATAGATGATTACCTTTTTGCGGTAAATAATTCAGGTGCTGTAATTATTTACGGTAGAGAGATCTGGAAAAGTTCTATTAATATGTTCAATTTTACTGCTAAAGACGGTTTAAGACTAACATTTTCTAAAGGATATGACACATCATTTAATTTTACCGGAGATATTAATAATGATGGTTTTGATGATATTATTGGAAGCAGTATTATGTATAATTCTTCAGGTTCTGTAAAAATAAATGAGGATCCGGGAAGAGTATATGTTATTTACGGAAGAAAAAATATAACTGATACCGAAAAACCAGTAATAGCTAACTGCCCGTCCAATGAAGTTATTTCCGAAGGAGACGAAATTCCAAATTACACAAACAATATAACAGTTACAGATGATTGTGATGAATATCCTGTAATCGAGCAAAATCCGGCTCCGGGAACCATTTTTACAGGAGGAAAACAAACCGTAACCTTAACCGTGACCGATGCCAGCAGTCATTTTCAAACTTGTACTTTTACTGTTTCAGATGGTATCGACAATGAAGCACCTGTTTTAACCTGTCTGGGAAATCAACTATTAGCTTGTGGCGAAAAAGTTCCTAACTATCTTCCATTACTAACTGTAACAGATGACCTTGATACAAATGTAACGCTTACGCAAAATCCGCCGGAAGGAACTGCTTTTTATGACGGAATGGAAATTGTTTTTACTGCACATGATGATGCAGGACACTACACTAATTGCAGTATAATTATCAATGCATCTGGTCTGGATACCAAACCCCCAACATTTACAATACCATCAAATGTAACACTGTATTGTGGAGAATTTATCCCCAATTACGCATTTAGTCCTATAATGAATCTGCAAGATAATTGTAGTGATAATATTACTGCAGAAATGACACCGCCAGCCGGAACTCGTTTCTATGATGGGATTTCAATACACATAAAATACACAGATGAATCAGGAAATTATGACGAATGCACCTTCGTTGTACATTCGGCAGAACAAGATTTTACGCCGCCATTAATCTATAACTGTATCGGAAACCAGACTTTAGCTTGTGGATCAAAAATTCCAGACTATACACTTTTAGTTAAAGCAACAGACGAATGTGATCCATCGCCGGTAATTACTCAGGATCCAGCTGCGGGAAGTGATTTTACAGACGGAATGACCGTTACAGTAACCGCTAGAGATGCATCAAATCAATATTCAGAATGCAGTTTTATTGTCAGCCTCTCTGCAGATACTACTCCACCAGTTATAACCTGTATTGGAGATCAGAATCTGCTTGTGGGTACGTCACTTCCAGATTATCGTTCAATGGTTACAGTTTCAGATAATTGTGATTCAAATTTAACGGTAACGCAAACTCCAAATTCTGGATCTGCAATTTCTGACGGAATGAATGTAGTTATGAACACTACGGATAATAGTGGTAATGATACCAGTTGTTCCTTTGTGATACATATTGTATTAGATAATGAAGTGCCTGTTTTTACCTGTCTTACAGATCAAATGGTGGAATGTAATACAACCGTAATTCCAGATTATACAAAAATGATTTCTGCAACAGATAACATGGATCCAAATCCTTCGATTGTTCAAAATCCAGCAGCAGGAAGTGACTATTTAGCAGGAATGACAGTTAAAATAACAGTTTCAGATCAAAGTAATAATTCAAAAGATTGTTATTTTCAACTATTTACAAATCCAATTGTAGTTGAGGCAGGAAATGATCAGCAAATTACAGAAGGAGAATCTGTAAACCTTGAAGCAGTAACTTCAGAAAATGGAACTTTTTTATGGTCCCCTTCAGATGGATTAAGCAATAATGCAATTGCAAACCCAATTGCAGCACCTTTAACAACCACAACCTATAAAGTAGTTTTTAAAAATGAATACAATTGCGAAGCCGAAGATTTTGTAACAATAACAGTTGTTCCAGAAGATAAAGACGAAACAAAATATGGTTTTTCTCCAAACGGTGATGGAATAAATGATTATTGGCAAATCGATCATATTGTAAATTATCCAAACAATCAGGTTTTGATTTACAACCGCTGGGGCGATTTAGTTTTTCAAACCGAAAACTACGACAATACATCAAACGTATTTACCGGAATCGCCAACAAAAGCCGAAATCGGGGTGCCAATCAATTACCAGAAGGAACTTATTTCTTCGAAATCCGTGTCAACCAACCACATCACTTTAAAAAACTCAAGGGATATCTTGTTTTAAAACGCTAATTCATGAAAAGTATAATAAATAGTATTGTAGCCTTACTCATCATAATCATTTTTTTAGAAAAGGCTTACGCACAACAAACACCAGTTTTTTCAAGTTATAATTACAATACAGTTTTAATAAATCCCGCACATGCGGGATATTATTCAGATATAGATATTGCAATGACCACAAATGGATATTTCAACTCTTTTGATGGAAGTCCAAAAAATGTTGATTTTTCCATAAACAAATCAGCGTGGTCAGACAGATTAGGATTAGCAGCCGGAATATCCCGCGACGGGATTGGAGTTACAAACACAACCAATTTTTTTACTTCATACTCGTATAAAATTTATTACGGTTCAGATTATAAAGCAGGAGAGAAAAGATCAGCCAATTCAAAAATGATTTCGTTTGGAGTTACAGCCGGAGCAATGCTTTATAACGAAAATTTAACCGAATTAGGATTAGAATTTGATCCGGAATTTCAAGAAAATATTCACACTTTTACACCAACAGTTGGCGTAGGTTTTTTATATAATTATAATAAATTTTACTTAGGATTATCAGCACCAAATTTGTTAAATGAAGCCTTCAATTCAAAAAATAATACCAATTTAAAAAATGTATATTACAGTTATTTAGGCTATCGATTTTTTACAAGCAGTCGCGAAGATTTACTTTTAAACCCAAGTGTTTTAGTAAAATATATGGAAGGATCACCTTTTCAGGCCGATTTTAATTTATTAGCAAACTACAAAAACAAATTCGAATTTGGAGGCGGTTATCGAACTTCAAATACAATAAATGCTCTTGCAGGATTTCATGTTTCAGATAATTTTAGAGTAATCTGCACCTATAATAAATCCTTTGATAATGTAGTAATTCCAGATACTTTCGGGCTCGTTTTAAATTACCGAATGGGTAAAGGATTCGAATAAATCAATCAACCAAACCATTTTCAACCGCATATTTTACTAATCCCGCCGTATTTTTAGCATTCAGTTTTGATAATAAATTACGGCGGTGTGTATTAACCGTATTTAAGCTGATAAACGTTTTTTCGGCAATTTCAGCCGTATTATATTCATGAGCGATCAAAATCAAAATTTCCTTCTCACGTGAACTCAGTTCTGTTAAATTCGAAACCTGTTTTTCAATTTTAGAACTGTTCGAAAGATGTTTTTCTTCCAGTTCCTCAGCAAAATAATTCTCTCCAGAAGCAATCGTATTAATCGCTTTCAAAAGTTCAGACTTCTCAGCATTCTTCAGTAAATAACCATTTACGCCAATTCTAATCAACCTCGAAATCATCATCACATTACTGTGCGTGCTTACAATTAGGATTTTTACATCTGGATATTCTTTTTTCAGAATCTTACTCAATTCAATACCATCCATTTCCGGCATACTGATATCCAGGATAATAAAATCAATATTACCCTTTTTAATTATTTCCAATGCTTCGATCCCGTTTATTGCCGTATCAACAGTGCTAATATTCGGTTCCTTTTCTAATAAAGACATAATTCCCTGAAGGAACATCGTATGATCATCGGCAATAAGTAAATTTATTTTATTCATCAAACTAATATATTAGTTACTTTGTAATTCGTCAAGCTTATTTTTAAAATCAATTCCCTTAATTTTATTTTTTGATCTTGGTTCTAAAACCGGAATTTCAATATTAACAATTGTACCTCTTTTCAATTTAGAATCAATTACAAACGAACCCTTTAAGGTATCAATTCGCGTTTCTAAATTAATAAAGCCAATTCCTTTTGAACTTTTTTCCGTATCAAAACCAACACCATTATCCTCAAATAAAAGATTTAGAATATTCTCAATATAATTCAGCTGAATTTCCACTTCAGAAGCCTTTGCATGTTTAATCGTATTCGTTAAAAGTTCCTGAATAATTTTAAACGTTTCAATTTGAATATCTTCATCCAAATCATTAATCTCTTTTTTCGGATACGGAATAAATGAAATTTTAATCTTGCTTGCCTCGCTGATATTTTTGAAATAAGATTCTAAAACTTCTAAAAATTTATTTTGGCTGAATTTCTTCGGAAGCAAAGTATGTGACAAACTTCGAACCTGCTGATACGTTTCATCCAATTGCAGGCTGATTTTCTGAACATTCGAAAAATTAGAAACATCTAAATGATTCACCTGCAGTTTTATCGCCGCCAGATTACCGCCGATACTATCATGTAATTCCTGCGAAATACGCTGTCTTTCCTTATCCTGTCCGCTAATCGAAGCCTTAATCAATTCTAATTCCTGATCTTTCAGGATTCCATCAATCTTTTGAGAACTAATTTCGGCCTGCTTAATATTCAGTAAATGCTGAACCTTAAAACGTTTATAATACTGAAATAAAAGTCCAATAATAGGTAATAATAAAATCAGAAAAGCAATTATAGTAAACAATTTTGTTTTTTTCTGCTGATTGATTTCTAAAGCTTTTAATTGCTGATCCTTCTTTAAAAGCGAAATTTCGTTTCGTTTCTTATTTGATAAATTCTGAAAAGACAAAATCGTGTTTTCATTATTTTTATTGGAAATTTCCTCCTGAAGCAGCATATTTTTTATCGCCTCTTCCTGATTTGCCAATGTTAGTTTTTTAGTCTCATTTTCAAATTTCAAAACCTCAATTTCCTTTTGTTTTTGAGCTGTTTTGTATTTGATTTCCAATTCATTAATTTCTTTTATTTTCTGAAGTTTATTAATAGAATCCTTAATGTGAGTTGATTTTTCAAAAAACAAATAAGCACTTTTATAATCATCCTGCTGAATCGCAATTTTTCGCAATTCATCATAAATATAACTTTGATTTTGAAGCAGTCCAAAATGAACCGATTTCTGAAGCGCTTCAGAAAAGATCAATTTTGCATCATTATATTTTTTAAGCGAAATATAAGCATCGCCAATACTGCTTCGGCATACAATTGACAACTGGTTCTGCTCACTTTTATCAGCAATTAAAAGCCCTTCCTGAAACATTTTTAAGGCTTCCTGAGGCTTATTTTGTAGTTGATAATTCTCGCCAAGGCCTAATAAAATAATAACACGTCCCTGATTATTATTGGTTTTTTCGCAAAGAACCTTTCCCTTCTTATAAAAAATACCCGCATTTTCATAATCCTTCAGTTTCGAATAAATATCACCAATATTAATATAACTTCCCAGAATAATCTCATTATCATCTTTATATTCAAGGCATTGTTTAAACAATTTTAATGCATTGGTATAATCGCCCAATTCGCTGTACGTTTGCGCTAAACCATGTGTATGCGTATAAAAAAGATTTTTTTCATTGTATTTCTGAGAAGCTTCAATACCCTTTAAATGCCATTTTTTACTTTCATTCAGCAAACCTCTTTTTTTATAATTAATTGCCAGTAAATTATAACCAAGAGAAAAAAGTCGGTTTTTTAAAGAATCGTTTACGACAGTATTGAATTTTAAAGCTTGATTCGTGTAATAAATAGAAGAATCAATAATAGCCCTTTTATTAAAATAATAAGCAAGAAGTAAATTGGTTCTGGCTATGGAGCGATTTCCCGCCGCACCCGATTTTAATATCGAATGTGCTTTTTTATACGCCTTTTTTTCTTCGCCTTTATTGTATAAATCATAAAGTGCCAGCGTATTTTTATCCTCTTTAATCTCTACAGAATTTCTGGAAACAAAAGTTTTCTTTTTATTTTCAATCTGCGCTTGCAGACTGAATGATAAAAAGAGAAAAATCAATAAAAAAAGTCTTTTAGACCAGATTGCCATACGTTTTTGGTTTGTCCTCTAAAACAGAATCAGAGTAATTTTTAAAGCCTTGTAAACTTGGGGTTTATGAAATCTGTTCAATTTTTGACAGAGAGGTAAAAATAGCACAAAACAATTAAATACCAGTTTCTTAAAATAGATTTTTTAATCAAAGTTGTGATATAATTGTTTTAAAAAAGCAAAATTAAAAACGCTTGTAAATCAGTTAATTGACAAGTATAAAAAAACTAAAAATTTCTTAAATAGATTTGAAGCCAGATTTTCTTGCAGTAAATTAGTAATACTATACTTAAATAAACGATTATGAAAAATAGAATATTTTTAGCCATAGTATTGTTAACCCTAACAATCTCGGCCAGTGCGCAGAAGAAAATCGAAGTAACAGAACTTCCAAAACCAGCACAGGAATTTTTAAAGAAACATTTTAGCCATACCACAGTGGTAACCGCCAAAAAAGATGCAGAACACGGCGAAAAAGGTTTTGAAGTAATATTGAAAGACGGAACAGAAGTAGAATTCTGGAAAGACGGATCGTATCGTGAAGTTGATGGAGAAGGCAAACCAATTCCAACCGATTTTATTCCGGATAATATCAAAGCGTATGTTGCCAAAAATCATCCGAACGAAAAAATAACGCACATCGACTATGGACACAAAGATTTAGATGTTGATTTAACAAACAAAATCGATTTGGAATTTACCAAAGACGGTAAAATTCTAAAAGACGAAAAAGACAAATAAAAATCTTTTATTGGTTTACATTCCCGATTAAATCAGCCTGTGATTTAATCGGGAATTTTTTATTTAACACCAATTTATAGTTAAGAACATCTTGAACGAAAATAGTTTATATTTACATTTCTATTTTTTATTTCATGGAAGAGAATAAACATGTAACGATTTACGATATTGCCGAGCGTTTAAACCTGGCAACATCAACTATTTCACGCGCTTTAAAAGACCACCACACCATAAGTGACAAAACGATAAAGAAAGTGAAAAAAACTGCCGAAGAAATGGGATTTGTTCCCAACACTTTAGCGGCAGGTTTACGCGGAAACAAAACCAGAACCATTGGTGTTTTAATTCCAACCGTTACACAGCCGTTTTTATCATCATTAATCAGCGGAATCGAAATTACAGCCCAAAAATCGGATTATACCGTAATTATTATGCAGTCGCATGACTCTTACGAAGAAGAAGTAAATATGGCTAAATCGCTGTATAGTAATCGTGTAAGCGGTGTAATTTGTTCGCTTGCAATGGAAACCAGAGATACGGCACACTTCCATCAGTTTTCAAACAATAATATTCCGTTAGTATTTGTCGACAGGGTTCCAAAAGATTACAATACTTTTAGAGTCGTTATCGACAATTATACAGCAGGTTACAAAGCCACAAAACACCTTATAGAACAAGGCTGTATCCGAATTGCACATTTAACCGCTGGTTCAGAATTAGGAAATCTTTATAATGAAAGAAAAAGGGGTTATATAGAAGCCTTAAAAGATCATAATATTACTGTAGAAGAAGAATTGATAATTAATTTAAATTCAGTTACCTACGAAGATGGAGTAAAAGCCAGCAATGCTTTATTTGATTTAAAACCAATGCCCGACGGACTATTTGCTCCCGGAGATATTTTAGCCGTAAGTGCCGTGCAGACCGCTAAAAAAAGAGGCATAAAAGTGCCCGAAGAATTTAAAGTAATTGGTTTTAATAACGACCCAATTTCACAGATTATAGATCCTAATTTGTCGACAATTACGCATCCTGCCGAAAAAATGGGAAAAGCGGCAGCCGAAATTATTATCAAAAATTTGAAATCATCTAAAAATGATGATGCAAAAGAAATCACCTTTTTAAATACAGAAGTACTGGCAAGAGAATCTTCTCAAAAATAAAATATAAAATTTAGGATTTAAACACTGAATTCAAACACTGAATTCAAACCCTCTAAAGCAGGATAGTTTTTATAATTATCCTGCTTTTATTTGTTACAGAAATATATTTTTTGAAAAAAAGAGAACTAAAATTTTTTTCTTAAACAACAATCCTATATTTTTACGCAACCGATTGCAATTGTTGTTTTGTTAGAATAATACATTTTTTAAATTAAATTTTTATCAAATAGTAAGATTCAAATGCAAAATGTTGATGTTGTAAAATGAAAGTTTTTAAGAATAAACTAATTAGTAAATGACTTCAGTAAGATTTGTATTTCTGTTTCTTTCGATTTCCTTTTCGGCATTTGCTCAAAAGGATTATAAATTATGGCTTCAATATGACAGAATAACTAATTCAAAAATTGCTTTAGAATATAAAAACAATATTCAGGGAATTGTTTCTTTAAGAAATTCCCAAACTTCTCAGATTTACGTAAAAGAATTAGAAAACGGAATTGCCGATATGTTGGGAAATAAACTAGAAATAAAATCAGAAATAAAAGGAGAAAACAATCTGATTATAGCTTCTCAAAATTCTTTAAATCCGGATTTACAAAAAGCCTTAAAAGAAGATTTCGGCAAAATAAATAACGAAGGTTTTATGATTAAAACAATTTCTTTTAAAAATAAAAAACAGCTTATAATTTCAGGAAAAAATGATGTAGCTGTTTTATACGGAGTTTTTAATTTTTTAAGATTGATGCAAACCAATAAATCAATTCAAAACTTAAATATTACCGATTCACCAAAAACAAATATCAGAATCCTAAATCATTGGGATAATCTCGACCGAACTGTTGAACGCGGTTATGCAGGTTTCTCTGTATGGAACTGGCAGAAATTGCCTGATTTTATCGATCAACGCTATATTGATTACGCCAGAGCAAATGCATCAATAGGAATCAACGGAACAGTTTTGACGAATGTAAATGCAAATGCTTTAATCTTAACGTCGCAATATTTAGAAAAAGTCGAAGCCTTAGCGAATGTTTTTAGACCTTACGGAATAAAAGTCTATTTAACTGCAAGATTTTCAGCACCAATTGAAATAGGAAACCTTAAAACTGCTGACCCAAAAGATCCTGAAGTGATGAATTGGTGGAAAAATAAAGCAGCTGAAATTTACAAACGAATTCCTGATTTTGGCGGATTTTTAGTAAAAGCCAATTCAGAAGGTCAGCCCGGCCCTCAAAATTACGGAAGAGATCATGTTGACGGCGCAAATATGCTTGCCGATGCCGTTGCCCCGTTTGGAGGTATAATTATGTGGAGAGCCTTTGTATATTCCGAACACGACGCAAACGATCGTGCAAAACAAGCTTACGCCGAATTTCAGCCATATGACGGAAAATTCAAGGAAAATGTAATCGTCCAGGTAAAAAACGGGGCGATTGATTTTCAGCCCAGAGAACCGTTTCATCCGTTATTTGGCGCCATGCCAAAAACGCCTTTAATGATGGAATTTCAAATCACGCAGGAATACTTAGGTTTTAGCACACACTTGGTTTTTCTGCCAAAATTATTTCAGGAAGTTTTAGAATCAGATACCTATCAAAAAGGAAAAGGTTCAACCGTTGCCAAAGTCATTGACGGCACTTTATATCAAAACAAACTTACCGGAATTGCAGGCGTTACCAACATCGGGAACGATTTAAACTGGACTGGACATCCGTTTGCACAAGCCAATTGGTACGGCTTCGGAAGATTAGCTTGGAATCCGTATTTAGATTCGGAAACCATTGCCGATGAATGGTTAAGATGTACTTTTTCAAACGATGAAAATTTCATAAAACCAGTTGCAGCTATGATGATGAAATCGCGTGAAGCCGTTGTAAATTATATGACACCACTTGGTTTACATCATATTATGGATACCGGACATCATTACGGACCAGGACCGTGGGTTTCTAATTTATCACGTCCAGAATGGAACCCGACTTATTACCATAAAGCAGATAAAAACGGAATTGGTTTTGACAGATCAAAGTCGGGAACCAATGCTACTTCGCAATATGCGCCAGAAATAGAGAAACTTTTTGATAACATAGAAACTTGTCCGGAAAAAGATTTATTATGGTTCCACCACGTTTCATGGGATTATAAATTAACAAATGGCCAAACGCTTTGGAATGGTTTAGCATTGAAATATCAAGAAGGCGTAAATCAAGTCAAAGAGATGCAAAACGTTTGGAATCAAGCAGAAAAATATGTTGACAGCGAACGTTTCAATGAAGTTAAAATGCTGCTCGAAATTCAGCAGAAAGAAGCAAAATGGTGGCGAGATGCCTGCTTATTATATTTTCAGCAATTTTCAGGAAAAGAACTTCCTGCCGGAGTTGAAAAACCAACCCAAACTTTAGAGTATTTTAAATCATTAAAATTCCCGTTTGCACCAGGAAATGGATAATAAATTCAGTAAATGTAACGCGGATTAAACGGATTCGCTATCGCGAAGACACGGAAAAAAACGGATTTTTTCCAATAAAAAAAGAACAAAAAAAATCCGTGTAAATCAGCGTTTTCGCGATAGCGAATCCGTACCATCCGCGTACCAAATACCAAAAAATATATTTTAAAAATATGAATAAAAAAACAGCAATAGTAACCGGAGGAAACTCGGGTTTAGGATTTGCAACCGCAAAGAAATTATGTGACAACGGAATCACAACTTACATCATCGGAAGAACAAAAGAAAAAACAGAAGAAGCCTGCAAAGAAATTGGAGAAAATGCCATTCCGGTAATATTCGATTTAAATGACTTGAAAGGAATTCCAGCCATGATTGAAAACATAGCAAAAAATGGGTCAATTGATATTTTGGTAAACAACGCAGGAATCAATATGAAAAAAGAATTTGCAGATGTTACCGATGAAGATTTCTTAACGATAATCCATACCAATCTTTTAAGCGTTTTCGCTGTAAGTAGAGAAGTCGTAAAAAACATGAAAGAAAACGGCGGTGGAAGCATTATCAACATCAGTTCAATGGCTTCGCAATACGGAATCCCAAAAGTAATTGCCTATTCATCAAGTAAAGGCGCGATTGAATCGATGACACGTGCAATGGCGGTAGAATTGGCTCAGTTTGGTATTCGTGTAAACTGTATTGCACCGGGATTTATAAAAACCAAAATGTCATCAACAGCTTTGGATAACGATCCGGAAAGAAAAAATAAAGTATTGGGAAGAACACCAATGGGCTTTTTAGGAGAACCTTCGGACATTGCAGATGCAGTTTACTATTTCGCTTTAAGCGAATCAAAATATACAACGGGAACTGTCTTGCCAGTTGATGGCGGAAACAGTATTGGGTTTTAATTGTGAAAATGCCACAAAGTCGCTAAGTCACAAAGTTTTATTTTAAAAAACTTTAAAGAGAAAAACTTTGTGACTTAGTGCCTTCGTGGCAAAAAATAGGTAGTATGATAAAAATGCAGCAAACCATGCGATGGTTCGGACCAAACGACAACGTAAGTTTAATCGATATTAAACAAGCCGGAGCAACAGGAATTGTAACCGCTTTGCATCAAATTCCCGTTGGCGATATATGGACAATTGCTGATATAAAAGAAAGACAGGAAATCATTCGAAATTACGGAATGGAATGGACTGTAGTTGAAAGTCTTCCGATTCATGAAGAAATCAAAAGAGCCTCAGGAAATTATTTGCAATACATTGAAAATTATAAAATCAGTTTGCGAAATCTGGCAGAATGCGGGATCAAAATCATCACCTATAATTTCATGCCCATTCTGGATTGGGTACGCACGGATCATAATTTTATCAATGAAGATGGAAGTAAAGCACTGTTGTACAATCAGGATGCGTTTACCTATTTTGATGTTTTTCTTTTAAAAAGACCAAACACCGAAAATGATTATACGGAAATTCAAAAACAAAATGCTTTGAATTTCGGCAATAAACTTTCGGAAGCGGAAAAAGCATTATTGTTTAAAAATGTTCTGTTAGGATTACCGGGAAGTACAATCAATTTTACAGCAGAACAAATTTTGTCTTTATTAGATAATTATGCGAATATCGACAATCAAAAACTAAGAGAAAACCTGATTTATTTTTTATCAGAAGTAACTCCGATAGCAGAAGAAACAGGATCAAAATTAGCCATTCATCCAGACGATCCGCCGTTTTCGGTTTTAGGACTTCCTAGGATTGTTTCAACAGAAGCTGATTTAAAAGCCATTTTCAATGCAGTTCCATCAACAGCAAACGGATTGTGTTATTGCACAGGTTCATTAAGTGCCGATCCAAAAAATAATCTGGAGAAAATAATAGACGATTTTGGAGACCGAATTCATTTTCTACATCTTCGAAATACCATCCGCGAAGGCGAAACTATTTTTAGAGAATCAGAACATTTAAACGGCGATGTCAATATGGAAATTATCGTAGAGAAATTATTGCAGTTAATGAACAAGACAAAAATAAGCCTGCCAATGCGCCCAGACCATGGTTTTCTGCATTTAGTTGATGAAACGAAAGAAACTTATCCGGGATATTCTTTGACAGGAAGATTAAAAGGTCTTGCTGAGTTACGGGGACTAGAAATGGGAATTGCTTATAAATTGAAATAATAAGTTCTATTTGTCATTCCGAGGAACGAGGAATCGCACGAGAAATTCCGCACAGAATGTCTCCAATCTTTGTCGAATCCCGAGTGCGATTTCTCCTTACGTCGAAATGACAAAACTGGCGAAAGCTATGTTTGTTTAAACAAGTGAAACGCCTTTTTACAGATAAACAAAAACTATGTCTATATGTGTTTAAATTTTAAGTTGCTATATAAGTTTTTACTGCTTTTCCTCATCGGATTAAGCACAAAATCGTATGCCATAAACCCAGAGAAATACATAGTAAATCAGGCTTCCGCCGAAAACTTTCCTTTGGTTTCAAAAGGGAAAACCGCTTCGATTTTAGTAAGCGCAACTGATTTCTCAGGCGTTTTAAAAGTGGCAGGACATTTAGAAAATGACATTTTTCAGGTTTCAGATTTGCATCCAAAACGAATCAATAAAATTACAGAAGCGGAAGATTTTGTGGTGATTATAGGAACACTCGGAAAAAGCGAAATCATTAATCAATTAGTTAAGAAGGGGAAAATTGATGCAAACCAACTTCTCGGAAAATGGGAAAAATTCACCACACAAATTGTAGAAAATCCGTTTAAAGGAATTAAAAAAGCCTTAGTAATTGCAGGTTCAGACAAAAGAGGAACAATTTACGGAATCTACGATTTGTCGAATCAAATTGGAGTTTCACCTTGGTATTATTGGGCCGATGTTCCGGTCAAAAAACAATCGGAATTACATGTTTTACCCGGAATTCATTCGCAGGGAGAACCAAAAGTAAAATACAGAGGAATTTTTATAAACGACGAAGCTCCGGCTTTATCTGGCTGGGCATTTGAAAAATTTGGCGGATTTAATTCGAAATTCTACGATAAAGTTTTTGAATTGATTCTGCGAATGAAAGGCAATTATTTATGGCCGGCAATGTGGGGCAGAATGTTTTATGTAGAAGATCCGCAGAACGCTTTTTTAGCCAACGAATATGGAATTGTAATGGGAACTTCGCATCACGAACCGTTAACAAGAGCTCACGCCGAATGGGGAAAAGCAAACGGAAAATGGGATTTTAATACCAATTCAGAAGCTTTAATTAAGTTTTGGAAAGATGGAATTAAAAGAATGGAAAATAACGAAACCATTGTAACTGTTGGAATGCGTGGCGACGGGGACGAACCAATGACCGAAGGGACTGCAATTGATTTATTAGAAAATATTGTAAAAACACAAAGAAATATCATTGCAGAAGTTACGAAAAAACCTGCCGAAGAAACGCCTCAAATGTGGGCACTTTACAAAGAAGTTCAGGATTATTACGACAAAGGAATGACAGTTCCTGATGATATTACGCTTTTGTTGTGTGATGACAATTGGGGAAATATCCGCAAACTCCCAGAACTCAATTCAAAGCCAAGAAAAGGCGGTTACGGAATTTACTATCATTACGATTACGTTGGCGGACCAAGAAATTACAAATGGATCAACACGAATCAAATTGAAAGAGTTTGGGAACAAATGGATTTGGCGTATCAATACGGGGTTGATAAAATCTGGATTGTAAATGTGGGTGACATTAAACCAATGGAATTTCCAATAGAATTTTTCTTAGATATGGCGTGGAATCCTGAAAAATTTAATGCTGGAAATTTAGATCAATATTATGTGAATTGGGCAAAAGAAAATTTTGGAGATCAAAACACAGCTGACATTGCTGAAATTTTTAAATTATACACCAAATACAATTCCCGCAGAAAACCTGAACTATTAGATTCAAAAACGTACAGCATTACAAATTATAATGAAGCAGAAAAGGTTGTAGAAGATTATCAAAAACTAGTTCAGAAAGCTAATTCAATCAACGAAAAATTGCAGCTGGAATATAAAGATGCTTTTTATCAATTGGTTTTATTTCCAGTTTTGGCAAGTGCTAACTTAAATGAATTGTATGTTGCTGCGGCTAAAAATAAATTATACGCAAGTCAGGGCAGAGATTCTACCAATTTATATGATAAAAAAGTAAAAGAGTTGTTTGAGAAAGACATTCAGTTGACGAATTTTTATCATACTCAATTATCAAAGGGAAAATGGAATCATATGATGTCGCAGACACATATTGGTTATGATAATTGGCAGCAGCCCGATAAAAATGTGATTCCAAATACAAAAGTTGTTTTTTACGATACTGCATCAAATCCAGGAATTACGGTTGAAGGCAGTGATGAGATTTATGATTCAAATAATAATAAAACAATTGTTCTGCCAACTTTTAATTCTCTTGAAAACAAGTCGTCTTATATTGATTTATTTAATCGTGGAGTAAAATCTTTTCAGCTTAATATTGAAAATAAAAACAATTGGATTTTATTTTCTTTAATGAAAGGAACAATTCATGCTCAACAAAGAATTCTAATAAATATTGACTGGAAAAAAGTTGCAAAAGGAATAACTAAAGCTGAGTTTACAATTTTAACAGATGATAAAAAGTATAAAGTTGAGTTAAATACCAATAATATTGATTCGAGTAAAGTTCAGGGCTTTGTTGAAAATAACGGTTACATTTCAATAGAAAGTAAAAATTATTCTAAAGCCATAAATTCGGATTTAGTAAAATGGATTATAATTCCAAATCTAGGTAAAACAGAATCTGGCGTTACTTTAAAACCTTCGAATATAAAACCTATTCAAATCTCAGAGCAATCACCAAGATTGGAATATGACATTCATTTTTTTAGTAAAGGAAAGATAAAAGTAAATGCCTATTTTTCTCCAACTATTAATTTTACGATTCGTGACGGCTTGAAATACGGAATTGCCTTTGATAATGAAAAGCCTCAAATAATCAATTTTAATCAAGATAATTCAGAGAAAGCCTGGGCTGAATCTGTTGCGAATAATATCAAAATAATAACATCATCGCATACAATTGAAAAGGCTGGAAATCATGTTTTAAAGTTTTACGGAATTGATCCGGCTTTAGTGCTTCAGAAAATTGTAATTGAAACTGAAGAAGGTAAAGTCTTGGAGTCGTATTTGGGGCCGTCGGAGAGTTTTAGGAAGAAATGATATTTTAAAATACTACGTTCTGTTTGTCATTCCGAGGAACGAGGAATCGCACTAGAAACTCCGTACAGAATGTCGCCAATCTTTGTCGAATCCCGAGTGCGATTTCTCCTTACGTCGAAATGACAAAACGGTGAGCGTATTTAGACCTGACAGGTTTTAAAAACCTGTCAGGTCTCCGTTGAGAAAGACTATGTTTGTTTAAACAAGCGAAACGCCTTTATAGACAAAGAAAAATTATGTCTCTATGTGTTAAAAAATAAATCTATTAACTATTAAACCAAAAATATATGAAATTTATTAAACCTTATTTGTTTGCCGTCACAACCTTGTTGACCGTAAGTTGTACATCACAAAAAGAAACCGCTTCATTAAAAGATGTTTATAAAAACGACTTCTACATTGGTACAGCTTTAAGTGCAGATCAAATTGAAGAAAAAGACAAAAAAGTTGATTCGTTAATTAAAAAAGAATTTAATGCAATCACGCCAGAAAACATTATGAAATCGATGTTTACGCATCCGCAAAAAGACAAATATGATTTTGCTTTATCGGATAAATTTGTGGCTTATGGCGAAAAAAACAAAATGTTCATTCACGGGCATACTTTAATATGGCACAGTCAATTAGCGCCTTGGATGGAAAAAATAACGGATAGTACCGAAATGAAGGCTTTCATGAAAGATCATATCACAACAATTGTTTCCAGATACAAAGGTAGAATCAATTCGTGGGATGTTGTAAATGAAGCTTTAAACGATGATGGAACATTGCGACAATCTGTTTTTTTCAAAACACTTGGCGAAAAATATCTTGTTGATGCTTTTAAACTGGCAGAAAAAGCAGATCCAAAAGTAGACTTATATTACAACGATTATAATATTGAAGAACCCGCAAAAAGAGCAGGAGCAATAGCTTTAATCAAAAAGATAAAAGCAGCAGGAGGAAAGGTTGACGGAGTTGGAATTCAGGGACATTGGAGATTGCAGAGTCCGTCGATTGAAGAAATTGAAAAAAGTATTTTAGAATATTCGGCATTGGGAATTAAAGTTGCTTTTACAGAATTGGATATTACCGTGCTGCCAAATCCGTGGGATTTAAAAGGTGCCGATGTCAATCAGAATTTTGAGGGAAGTGCGAAAATGAATCCGTATCCTAAAACATTGCCGGATTCAGTTCAAACGCAATTGGCAGAACGTTACGCATCGATTTTTAAATTATTTTTAAAGCATAAAGACAAAATCAGCCGTGTTACTTTTTGGGGTGTTTACGATGGACAATCGTGGTTAAATGACTGGCCGATAAAAGGAAGAACGAATTATCCGCTTCCATTTGATGCAGTTTTAAAACATAAACCAGCTTACAATAGTATTTTAAAGTTGAATAAAACGGAAGAATAACGAGTTAAAATGGCTTTCAATTAAAACATTGTTAACAATCGGTTGTTTTTGAAAATATTCTTGAAATAAAGTAAAGTAAATTTGCGTAATATGTTTTTTTGTATAATTTTACACAACCGATTGTTTTAATCATGATTCGCTTTCCTGCAAGGTTTCCAAAACCTTGTAGGTATATTTTGGGAAAGCATTATAAAACAATTTAAACCTACAAGGTTTTGAAAACCTTGCAGGAATAAGAACTAACTAACCACAAACCACAAAATGAATAACATTTCACAAAAATTATCCATCAAAGAAAAAATTGGATATAGCTTAGGAGACTTGGCCGCCAATTTAGTTTTTCAAACTTTGATGACGTATCTGGCTTATTTCTACACCGATATTTACGGATTATCGCCAACAGATTCTTCTATCATCATGTTGATTGTGGGTTTAGTGGCAGCTTTTATTTTTAATCCTATTATTGGCGTTTTAGCAGATAGAACCAGTACAAAATGGGGAAAATTCAGACCGTGGATTTTGGCAACCGCAATTCCGCTTGGAATTGTGGCGCTGTTAGCATTTTCAACTCCCGATTTCTCTTATAAAGGAAAAGTAATTTATGCCGTTGTAACCTATACTTTATTATTGCTTTTTTACGCCGGAAATAACTTGCCGTATTCTGCTTTAAGCGGTGTAATTACAGGCGATATGTCCGAAAGAAACAGTATGTCATCGTACCGTTTTGTGGCGGTTATGTTTGCGCAGTTTTTTGTTCAGGTTTTTATGCTCGGAATTATAAAAAGCGCCGGAAACGGGGACAAAGCAATTGGTATCGAAAAAGTAATGACCGTTTTGGCAATCATTGGAACTATCATGCTTTTAATCACATTTTTGACGACAAAAGAAAGAATCATTCCAAAGCCGGAACAAAAATCAAGCATAAAAGAAGATTTAAGCGATTTGGTCAAAAACAGACCGTGGATAATTATGCTTTCGCTTACGACTTTGGTTTTTATTACACTCGCAATGAAAGGCGGTTCGTATGTGTATTATTTTGAAAACTATGTCGATAAAGAGCAATTAGCCGTTTTTATTCAGCCTATTTTAGATACTTTATCGAACATTGGTTTGAATCATTTTGGAAATGATCCTGTTTCAGCCGGATTTGGATTGTTTAATGCCGGCGGCATTATCTTTATGATTGTGGGGATTACATTGTCTAAAAACCTGGCAGATAAATACGGAAAGCGAAATATATTCGGGGTGTTTTTATTCATTTCGACATTGTTTATTATCGCTTTCTATTTCTTTCCGTCAACGTCGATTAGCTTCATGTTTTTCTCCCAAATTCTGCACGGATTTTTCTACGGAATTACAATCCCGATTCTTTGGGCGATGATTGCCGATGTTGCCGATTATTCAGAATGGCTGAACAATCGCCGTGCGACAGCGATTATTTTCTCTGCCATGATGGTAGGTTTAAAAGCGGGATTAAGTATTGGTGGCGCTTTAACAACATTGTTTTTAGGATATTTCCATTATGCACCAAATTCTGCCGTACAGACAGAAACGGCAATAAACGGAATCAAATTATTGGTCAGCATTTTTCCTGCAATTCCATTTTTAATTGGAGCCGGATTATTGTTTTTCTATAAAATCAACAAACAAATGGAAGTGCAGATCGAAAGCGAATTAAAAGAAAGAAGAACTTAATTATTTAAAACCAAGATATTACTATGCCTGAAGATAGCATTGAACAAATTAATTTCGAGGAAATTAATGAACTGGCGATTTCAAAGCCTTTAGTCTCTCACATTTATACGGCCGACCCGTCGGCGCATGTATTTAATGGTAAAATTTATATTTATCCGTCACATGATATTGATGCGGGAATTCCGTTTAACGATAATGGTGATCACTTCGGGATGGAAGATTATCATGTTTTTTCGATGGAAAGTATTTCATCAAAGGCCGTTGATAATGGTGTTGCCTTACATGTAAAAGATGTTGCCTGGGCCGAAAAACAAATGTGGGCGCCAGACGCAGCACAGAAAAATGGAAAGTATTATTTGTATTTCCCTGCAAAACGCGCTAACGGAATTTTTCAGATTGGAGTTGCAGTTGGAGATTCTCCTGCGGGGCCTTTCAAGTCAGAACCGGATGCGATAAAAGGAAGTTACAGTATTGATCCAGCCGTTTTTGAAGACGAAGATGGGAAACATTATATTTATTTTGGCGGAATCTGGGGCGGACAGCTTCAGAAATACAGAAATAATAAATACGATCAGGACAATGAAGAACCTTCTGGAAACGAACCTGCTTTAGGACCAATTGTAGCTTTACTTCGTGATGATATGCTGGAGTTTGCAGAAGAACCAAAAGAGATTAAAATTCTGGATGAAAATGGAGAAATTCTGCTGGCTGGAGATAATAACCGCCGATTTTTTGAAGCTTCGTGGGTTCATAAATACAACGGAAAATATTATTTCTCGTATTCAACAGGAGATACCCATTTTATTTGTTACGCAATTGGCGACAATCCGTATGGGCCGTTTACGTATCAGGGAAGAATTTTGAATCCGGTTGTGGGATGGACTTCGCATCATTCTATTTGTGAGGTGGAGAACGAATGGTATTTGTTTTATCACGATTCGAGTTTGTCAAAAGGTGTAACGCATTTAAGAAGTATGAAAGTAACTAAAATCGATTATCTGGAAGATGGTTCGATTGTTACGATTGATCCGTATGGAATAAGAAGATTGATAGATTAAAAAAATTTCTTAAAAAATACAATCGGTTGTGTTGGTTTTGCTGTTTCTGATGAGGTTGGTTTGCGTGAGGGATAGCAGTGGAAAGCCCGCAGCCTGACGAAGGAAGTGCGAGGACTTGAAACGGATAGCCCGACCCGGAGGGGCACGCCCAAAGTATAAGTCGAAACAGATTTAAAAGTTAACAATTTAAATGCAAAAAGTATTTTTTTATAAGATACAATTATTTACTTTAGCATAACAGAACGGAACAGAACGGTATGCTAAAAGAAGAAGAAAAATTTGAGTTTATAATTAATCACGATAGTGATATTCCGAAGTACCAGCAATTGGTTGACGGGATTACAAATGCTATTGCCGAGAACATTTTACAAAAAGGAGATTTACTTCCATCAGTAAATGTAATCTGCAAAACATATCAGCTTTCGAGAGACACGGTTTTTAAGGCTTATACGATTTTAAAAGATCAAAATACAATTGAGTCTGTGCCGAATAAAGGATATTATGTTTCGGGAGAAACGAGAAAAGTGCTTTTGGTTTTAGACACTTTTAAGGCGTATAAAGAGGTTTTGTACCACTCATTTGTGAATAATCTGCCGGATAATGTGATTACTGATGTGCAGTTTCATCATTATAATATTGATGTTTTTAAAACGATCATCAATAACGGAATTGGGAAGTATTACAAATATGTGGTGATGAATTTCGATCACAAGGAAATTGCTCCGGCTTTGTCGGCGATTTCAAAAGACAAATTGCTTTTGATAGACTGGAATATTCAGGCTGATAAAAGTAATAATTATGTTTTTCAGGATTTTGGAAAAGCGTTTTATGAGTCATTGACAGAGGCGGCTGATTTGTTTAGAAAGTATAAAAAGATACAATTTGTGTATCCGGATTTCACCAATCACCCGAAGGAAACGGTTGATTTTTTTAAGAAATTCTGTGCTGATTTCGGCTTTGAATATGAAATTATTACAGATCCTAAAAAGTTCAATATCGAAAAAGGAATCGCATATATAAGTGTAAGTGACAGGATTTTAGGATATTTTTTAGAGCAGTGCAAAGAGAAAGATTTTGAGCCTGGAAAAGACGTTGGTTTTTTGTCGTATAACGAAACGCCAATGAAGAAATTTATTTATAAAGGAATTTCAGTTGTGTCAACTGATTTTAAGGAATTAGGAACCAAAGCAGCGGCATTTATTACGCATGACGAAGAAACGAAATGTTATGTGCCGACAAAATTAATAATAAGAGAATCATTGTAGTATGTATTATATCGGATATGATATTGGAAGTTCTTCGGTCAAGGCAGCCTTGGTTGAAGCTGAAACGGGTAAAAAAGTAATCGTTTTGAATGAACCGCAGAACGAAATGGAAATCTTGTCGATTCACCCGGACTGGGCAGAACAGGATCCTGAAATCTGGTGGCAGCACATTTGTACGGCAACCAAAAGAGCGATTCGCGAAGCTAATATTGATGCATCGAAAATTCAGGGAATTGGAATTTCGTATCAAATGCACGGATTGGTGATTGTGGATAAAGGCGGAAATGCGCTTCGAAATTCAATTATTTGGTGTGACAGCCGTGCGGTTGAAATTGGTAATACCGCTTTCGCCGAAATTGGAGAACAAAAATGTATGGAGCATTTACTGAATTCTCCGGGAAATTTTACGGCTTCGAAACTAAAATGGGTGAAGGAAAACGAACCTGAAGTTTACAATAAAATTGATAAATACATGCTTCCGGGAGATTATATCGCTTTGAAATTAACAGGCGAAGTAACGACAACTAAAAATGGTTTGTCTGAAGGAATGCTTTGGGATTATAAAGAAAATAAAGTAGCCGACTGGCTTTTGGATTATTACGGAATCGATCAGTCATTAACTCCAAAAATTGTAGAAAATTTTACGAATCAAGGCGTTGTTACTGAAAAAGCTTCTGCAGAATCTGGTCTTCCGGCAGGAATTCCTATTGTTTACAGAGCCGGAGATCAGCCGAATAATGCTTTGGCTTTGAATGTTTTGAATCCGGGAGAAGTGGCGGCAACGGGCGGAACTTCGGGAGTATTTTATGCGGTAAGCGAAATGTCGTCTGGAAAAAGTACGAGAGTAAACAATTTCGTTCACGTAAACTACGAATTGGAAACGCCTAGAGTTGGTAAACTTTTAAATATTAACGGAGCAGGAATTCAATACAGATGGCTTCGTAATAATATGGGGAACGAAAGTTATGAAGTTATGAATGAAAAAGCTTCAAATGTAGAAGTAGGTTCAGAAGGAGTTGTTGTGATTCCGTTTGGAAATGGCGCTGAACGTATGTTCAATAATAAAAACATCGGAACTCATTTTTTAAACCTCAACTTGAATATTCACAACAGTGCGCATTTATTTAGAGCTTCTCTTGAAGGAATTGCTTTTTCGTTTGTATACGGAATGGAATGTTTAAAGGATGATAATGCGACAATTAATGTGATTAGAGCCGGAAATGATAATCTTTTCCGTTCGGAGATTTTCTCAAATACGGTGGCGACTTTAATTGGTCACGAAATTGAAATTTATAACACAACCGGAGCAGTTGGAGCAGCAAGAGCTGTTGGTTTAAAAGATGGTGATTACAGCAAATTTGGAGCGAATGTTAGCGACAACGATCATGTAATGACGTTTTTACCGCTGCACAACGCAGCACCTTATGAAAAGGCTTACCAGAAATGGAAACAAGAATTAGAATTAATATTAACAACTAAATAAAAGAACAAATGATAGTTTTAGGAGATAAAGAATACTACAAAGGTATTGGCCAAATAAAATTTGAAGGAAAGGAATCTGATAATCCGTTGGCATTTAAATATTACAATCCAGACCAAGTTGTAGCTGGAAAAACAATGCGTGAGCACTTTAAATTTGCTATTGCGTATTGGCACACATTCTGCGGACAAGGTAGCGATCCATTCGGACCAGGAACACAGCAATTTGCTTGGGATCAATCATCAGATCCGTATCAGGCTGCAAAAGATAAGGCAGATGCTGCTTTTGAATTTATCAGCAAAATGGGATTCGATTATTTCTGTTTCCACGATTACGATTTAATTGCTGAAGGAGCAACTTTCGCAGAATCAGAAAAGCGTTTAGCTTTTATTACGGATTACTTAAAACAGAAAAAAGCAGAGTCTGGAATTAAATTACTTTGGGGAACTTCAAACTGTTTTTCAAACCCAAGATTTATGAACGGAGCGGCTACAAATCCAGATTTTAATGTAGTAGCAAGAGCCGGAGGACAAGTGAAATTAGCGCTTGATGCAACGATTGCTTTAGGCGGAGAAAACTACGTATTTTGGGGCGGTAGAGAAGGTTATATGTCTTTACTAAACACAGATATGGGTAGAGAATTAGACCACATGGCGCAATTCCTTGCAATGTCTAGAGATTACGCAAGAGCGCAAGGTTTTAAAGGAACTTTCTTTATTGAGCCAAAACCAATGGAGCCGTCAAAACACCAATACGATTTTGACTCGGCAACGGCAATTGGATTCTTAAAAGAATATGGTTTAGATAAAGATTTCAAAATTAATATTGAGGTAAACCACGCTACATTAGCACAGCATACTTTTCAACATGAATTAGAAGTTGCAGCAAAAGCAGGAATGTTAGGAAGCATCGATGCAAACAGAGGAGATTACCAAAACGGATGGGATACTGACCAGTTTCCAAATAACATTCAGGAAACTACTGAAGCGATGTTGGTTTTCTTAAAAGCTGGCGGATTGCAAGGCGGTGGAGTTAATTTTGATGCTAAAATTAGAAGAAATTCTACAGATTTAGAAGATGTTTTCTTAGCGCATATTGGTGGAGCTGATACTTTTGCAAGAGCTTTATTGACTGCAGATAAAATCATTACTTCTTCTCCTTACGAAAAATTAAGAACAGAAAGATACAGTTCTTTTGATGCCGGAAAAGGGAAAGATTTCGAAAACGGAAAATTAAACCTTAAAGATTTATATGATATCGCAAACCAAAACGGAGAGTTAACACTTCAAAGCGGTAAACAGGAATTGTTTGAAAATATCATTAACCAATATATTTAATAATTTATTTAAACACATAGAAACATAGATTTGAGTTTTTATAAAAAGAGGTGAAAAAAATCTAGATTTTTACACAGTGCTATTTGTGTTTAAACAAGTGAAACGCCTTTATCGACAAAGAAAACTATGTATCTATGTGTTTAAAATTTATTAGTGAGAAAACTATCTAAAGAAATACGACTAAATTTTAATGTGATAGCTGTAGAAAGTAGTAATTTTTTAACAGCTGTTTCTAGTGATTTTTTAGATGAAAATAGAGAGAATGTGTATTAAGATTATGACTTGTTTTGAGATTTAGATTTGAAGAAAATAGATTGAAGGTTTAGTTGCTATTTTTTGAAAATTGAAGTTTAAAAATAAAGTCAGTTCGATAAAATTATTAAGTGAGTTATTTTTTTATTGAAGGTTTTTTGAAGAGCAGAATCGGTCGAAATGCACATTTTTTTTCTCACTAAAAGTTAGACGCACTGCTGTGCGTCTCTACAAATTACACATAATCTTGTCATTTCGACTGAAAGGAGAAATCGCACAAGAAACTCTACAAAGATTGACGATTTTGCATGTCGAATTACTAGTGCGATTTCTCGTTCCTCGAAATGACAAACTGCACGATTTACTTCATTAAAAACAATTGCAGACCACAAAATAACCACCAACCTTAAACCAAAAAAACTTATGAAATTTTTTATTGATACCGCTAACCTCGAAGACATTCGAGAAGCACAATCTCTAGGCGTTCTCGACGGCGTAACCACCAATCCGTCTTTAATGGCAAAAGAAGGCATTACAGGAAAAGACAACATTTTAAAACATTATCTTGACATTTGTAATATTGTTGACGGAGATGTTTCTGCTGAGGTAATTTCTACTGATTTTGACGGAATGATAAGAGAAGGAGAGGAGCTTGCAGCGTTGCATCCGCAGATTGTGGTGAAATTACCGATGATCGGCGACGGAATAAAAGCTTGTAAATACTTTTCTTCCAAAGGAATCAAAACCAATGTAACATTAGTGTTTTCAGCAGGTCAGGCTTTATTGGCGGCGAAAGCCGGAGCGACTTATGTTTCTCCGTTTTTAGGACGATTAGATGATGTTTCGACTGATGGAATGCATTTAATTGCCGAAATCAGGGAAATTTATGATAATTACGATTATCAAACGCAAATCCTTTCTGCTTCGGTAAGACATACCATGCATATTGTAAATTGTGCCAAAGTTGGATCAGATGTTATGACCGGACCGCTTTCGGCAATTAAAGGATTATTGAAACATCCGCTTACTGATATTGGTTTAAAACAGTTTGTTGAAGATGCTAAAAAAATGAATCTCTAAACCCTAAATACACAACGCAATGATTAAGCCCTTTTCTTCTGGAAAAGGGCTTTTTTTGTAACTTTTCAACAACCGATTGCCTTTTTAAATAGTTTTTAAGTCAAATATTTTTAGAGATGCGCTCCTATTCAGCTTTCCTTTAGAATATTAAGTTAAAATTTCAATTATTCTGTACTTTTTATATTACTAAAACGATGTAGATATATTGAAAATATCTTAAATTCTTCATTTTATGCTTTTTTTAATATTTTGAAGAAAACAGTTTTTTATTCATAATGTTTTGAGTGTTCAGGTTTGTAAATATGAATATAATTTAATTTTTTATTAATATAAATAAACTATATGTTTTTTTAAGATACTATTTTTTTAAAATTCTTAAATAAAATCAACGCAACCGATTGTGTGTTGTTGTTTTTTATATATATTTGTTTCAATAATGATTATGAGTTGTTTTTATTCTGAAAACAGTTCCTGAATCATTTCATAAAAAAAACTAACTAAACCATACTATTAACTCATTAAACTAATTATTTATGACTAACCTTTTAATTACTAAAAGCAAATCAAAATACTTTAAAAACTTAGGATACTTAATCCTGATGCTGGTATTTTCTGCTGCGGTAAATGCACAAACCACTGTGTCAGGAACAGTTTCTGATAGTAACGGACCAATACCGGGAGTAAACATTTTTGTAAAAGGAACTAAAATCAGTTCGGTTTCAAATTTTGACGGAACGTATACCATCAGCCCGGTTCCCGCAAATGCAATTTTATCTTTCAGCTTTATTGGTTACAAATCAAAAGACGTTGCGGTTGCTAACAAAAGCAAAATAGATGTAACACTTGAAGAAGATGTAAGCAGCTTAAAAGAAGTTGTAGTTGTAGGTTACGGCACCATGAAAAGATCAGATTTAACAGGTTCTGTTTCATCAGTAACCAGTCAGGCAGTTACACAATCTGTAACTACATCAATCGAGCAGGTTTTACAAGGACGTGCGGCGGGTGTAAACGTACAGGCAAACAACGGTGCGCCGGGAGCAAGTTCTTCTATTCGTATTCGTGGTATCAGTTCGCTAACAGGATCAAATGAACCCATTTTTGTAATCGATGGTGTAATTATCGACAATACAACAAGTTCTGTAAACACGAATCCGCTTTCTATGATTAATCCGTCAGACATTGTTTCGATGGACGTTTTAAAAGATGCTTCAGCAACTGCAATTTATGGTTCCAGAGCAGCAAACGGAGTTATTATCGTAACCACAAAACGCGGTAAAAAAGGCGACCTTACTTTAAACTTTGACAGTTATGTAGGATGGCAGGAAATTCCGAAACATTTGGATTTATTAAACCTTAGAGAATACGGAACATTAAAAAACACACGTTCGGACTTAGGAATTGTACAACGTGACAATACCTTTATTCGCCCTGATTTATTAGGCGAAGGAACAGACTGGCAGAAAGAATTGTTCAACACCGCTTTAATGCAGAGTTACAATTTATCAGCTTCAGGAGGCTCAGAAAGTACAACTTACTCTTTAGGAATTGGTTATTTAGATCAGGAAGGTATAGCAATTGGATCTTCATTTGACCGTTTCAATTTAAGAGGAGTTGTAGATTCTCAGGTAAAAAGCTTTTTAAAATTGGGAGTAAACTTTGCCCTAAGTCAATACAATCAAACAACAACGGTTACAGATGATGCTTTAATTATAACGGCTTTAAAACAAACGCCAAACGTTGCGGTTCGTAATGCCGATGGAACTTTTGATGGTCCTGATACTACAGAATTCGTTCAAAATAACCCAATTGGTTTAGCTTCTATAAAAGACAATCACAATAAAAATTACGCTATTAGAGCTAATACGTATGCTGAAATTGGTTTTACAAAAGACCTTAAATTCAAAACGCAATATTCATTAGATTACGGATTTGCAAACAATTATACTTTTAATCCATCGTATACTTTTGGAGCTTTGGTAAACGATGTTCGCGAAGGAACAAGAACAAAATCAAACAGTGCATTCTGGAGCTGGAACAATTTATTGACTTACAATAAAACTTTTGGCGTACACACGATTAATGCCATGTTAGGTCAGGAAATGCAGGAATCAAGCTGGGAAAATCTTTACGGATACCGTTCTGGATACATCACAAACGGTGCTACAGATTTAAATGCCGGAGATGCCACAACAGCCAGAAACTCTAATGCAAGCAGTGTAAGTTCTATCAGTTCTTACTTTGGGAGATTGTTTTATTCTTTCAACGATAAATATTTACTTACTGCGACTTTAAGACGAGACGGGTCTTCAAAATTTGCAGAAGAAAACCGTTGGGGATGGTTTCCGTCAGCCGCTTTGGCCTGGAAAATCTCAAACGAAAATTTCTTAAAAGAAAATAAAACCATCAACAATTTAAAATTACGTTTAGGATGGGGAGCAGTTGGTAACCAAAGTGCGCCAAACTACGCTTATACTTCAATTTACGGATCTTCGGCAACAAACTGGGGAACAGGACAATTGGCAGGAAACACCGCAAACCCAGACATTAAATGGGAAACTACTTATTCAAGCAACCTAGGTTTAGACCTTGGACTTTTTAATAACAGAGTAGAACTGGTTGCCGATGTATATTACAAAAAAACAAACGACTTATTGCTTGAACTTCCACTTCCGGCTTATGTAGGAACAACTGGGCAGGGAGCAACAAGACCGCCAACAGTAAACATTGGATCTCTTGAAAATAAAGGATTTGAGTTCAGTTTGAATACCATCAACATGGAGAGAAACGATTTTATATGGAAATCGAATATTGTTTTCTCAATGAACAGAAGCAAAGTTCTGGCACTTAATACAGAATCTGGTGTATTAAATAAAAACATTCAGCAAGGTTCTGATGTTACGACTGTTACCAGAACGGCGGTTGGAGAAGCAATTGGACAATTTTACGGATATAAGGTGATTGGCCGATTTGAAAAAGCAACAGATTTCTATTATAAAGATAAAGACGGAGTGGTAAAACCAACTGCTTTGCCAGAAGGAATGGCGATTGGTGAAAACGGCGTTTGGATTGGGGATTATATTTTTGAAGATGTAAATAAAGACGGAATCATCAATGAAAAAGACCGCGATTACATTGGAAATCCGGCTCCGGATTTCACTTTCGGTATCGGAAACACATTTTCTTTCCAGGGATTTGATATCAACATTTTGCTGACTAGTTCTTACGGAAATGATATCGTAAACTACCAAAGACGCTGGTTAGAAAATCCTCGTGAAAACACCAATTTATTGAAATCTTCTTTAGGATATGCACAATTAGAATTAATCGACCCAAATGGGCCAAACGATTATCGTAATGTACAAATTGTGGGTGGAGATCCTTATATGACCAGAATTGCGGCGTCGTCTGCATCATCAGCTTCAAACTACCGTTTTAGCAACCGCTTTGTAGAAGATGGTTCTTATGTAAGAGTAAAGAATATTTCGATAGGATATAATCTTCCAAAGAAATTATATTCTAAATACGGAATCTCAAACATTAAGATATATTCTAACGCTCAAAACGTTTTAACCTTTACAAAATACAAAGGTTACGATCCAGAAGTGGGATCAATTAATCAGGATGCACTTTTAAGTGGTATTGATAATGGACGTTATCCTTCGCCAATTATTACAACGCTTGGATTGAATGTTAATTTCTAAAATTTACAAACTATGAAAACAAAAAAAATATTTTACACGGTTCTTATGATCGCATTGCCATTTGTTTGGACTAGTTGTAGTGATCTTTTAGATGTTGAACCAGAAGATCAAATCACAAAAGAGAATTTTTATAAATCAGAATCGGATTTTCAGTCGGCAACAGGTCCGCTTTACAACAGAGTTTGGTTTGATTTTAATGATAAATTCTATTACGGTTTAGGCGACGGACGTTCAGATAATTTGTACGCACCTTATTCTGATTACGTTTATCCGTTTACAGATTTATCTGAAACAGGATTAACCGGACCTTTAGTTTCGGCTTGGGGGTCTTTATACAATGTTGTACAGCAATCGAATAATGTTATTATCGGTATTTCCGAAAGTAAAGTAGACGAAAGCGTTAAAAACAAATACATTGCCGAAGCACGTTTTATGAGAGGAACCGCCTATTGGTATTTAGCTTCTTTATGGGGAGATGTAATTATTTCTACAGACCCAAGAGAATTGGTTAAAAATCCAATTGTAAACAAAAATCCATTAAAAGATGTTTACGAATTTGCGATTCGCGATTTAGAATTTGCAGCAAAATATCTGCCAGAAACGGCAGGACAAGCCGGACGTTTAACAAAATACAGCGCATTCGGAATGTTGTCTCGTGTTTACCTATCATATTCGGGAGTAAGCGACAACCCAAACAGCGGAACAAGAAACCAGCAGTATTTAGATTTAGCCAAAAAAGCGGCCGAAAAAGTAATCACTTCAGGTCCATATACTTTAATGACAAATTACGCTGATTTATTTATGGTTGATAACAACAACAATACTGAATCTATGTTTGCCTTGCAATGGGTTCCAAACGGAGATTACGGAGTTATTAATACACATCAGGCTTATTTTGCTTTAGGTTCTGATATTACAGGAGACGATGCAGCTTGGGGTTACTGGACAAGAGCTTCAAATGATGTTTTAAAAGAATACGAATCAAAAGACCTTCGACGTAAAGCAACCTGGATGGGCGATGATGATTTTTATCCGGAAATCAATAAATCAAACGGAGGTTATACAGTCGATCACGCAAAAGAATTTTTAACGGTAAAAAAAGGAGTTGTAGGTTCTACAAAAGACAATTCTAAAATTAGCCGTATGAACTCAGCCTTAAATACTTATATGCTGCGTTTGGGAGAAGTTTATTTAAATTATGCCGAAGCGGCTTTAGGAAACAACGCTTCAACAGCAGATGCACTTGCTTTAGATGGCGTAAATAAACTTCGTGTGCGTGCAGGTCTTGATCCAAAAACAACCTTGACTTATGCCGATATTATTCACGAAAGAAGAGTTGAATTAGCGATGGAAGGACAATATTGGTACGATTTAGTACGACGCGCTTATTACAAACAGCAAGAAGTTATCAACTACGTAACGGCACAAAACCGTGGAACAATTGAGCCAATTCTTTACGATTCTGCAACAAATACCTTATCTATAGATCCGGCAAGAAGCAGCAGTCCGCGTTCAATTGGCGTGATCGATGCTACAATTTTCCTTCTTCCTTATCCGGAATCAGAACTGGTTCAGAATCCGTTGTTGAGAGAAAATCCGGTTCCGTATCAATTTACAGAAGAAAAAATAACAGACTTGTTCTAGTATTTTGAAAAACAACAATCTAAAAAATATTAATATGAAATATATTTTAAATAAAAAATATTGGGCACCCATCGCACTGCTGGGAATAATGTTCTTTAGTACGCTATTTACTTCTTGTGATAATAACGATTCTGAAGGCGGAACCATAACCATATCAAAAGTTTTTCTGGAAGATGTAAACTCAACTGTTCCGGATAGAGAAGTTACTTTTGCCCGTTTAGGACAAGCTTTACGTATACAAGGTTCTGGTTTTACAGGCTTAAAAAGAGTCTACATCAACGGATATCAAACTTATTTTAATGTAGTTTTTGTATCCGATAATTCAATGCTGATCAATGTTTCTGCCGATACTCCAATTTTAGAAGCAGATCCATCCGTAAGAAACACGATTCGATTTGTAAACGATAATAATGAAACTACATTTTCATTTGAAATTCGTTCAGGAAAACCAGCGATCACAAACATTTCTAACACAATGCCTAATGCAGGAGAAACCATTACCGTTTCTGGAACTGGTTTAACCGAAGTAAGCAAAGTTGTTTTCCCTGGAAATATCGAAGTAACAACAGGAATTACTTCAGATGAAGACGGTGAATTTTTTACAGTTGCAGTGCCAAACGGCGTTTCAGACAATGGAGGTTCATTATTCGTTCAGACTTCAAACGGAGGTGTTTATTCTCCGGCTTATTTCAACTTTAAAAAAGGTGTTTTATTAGATTTTGACGGAAGAGGACAACACGGTTATTGGGGAACTTCAACCAGTATGATTCAGCCAGAAGATTTAGAATCACTTGCTTTAGGAACAGGAAATGTTTCGCAAGGCAAATATGTACCGCACCGTCCGGAAAGAATTGCTTCTTTTGATGCTGCCAAAAACAGATGTACAGAAGTTTGGACAGCAGGAAACGGCGTCGATAACTGGAGAACACAATTAACACCTTATATTCCGGCAAGCACGCCGCTTGACAAAGTCGCATTACAGTTTGATGTATACGTTCCGGATGTTTGGAAAGATTCTGGATTCTTAAAAATATGCATGGTCAATAATTTTAACGGAGGAGAATGGACAGGAGCTGTTTATAATTATGTTCCGTGGATTGTTGACGGAAAATCAGTTGCTTTTCAAACCACAGGATGGACAACGGTTACAATTCCGCTAAATAAATTTTATGCATGGTCTAAAGAACCGTTCACTTTTGAAACCGTTTTAGCATATCGTGAAGCTGCAACGTATCAAAACTTTGGTTTTTTCTTTGAAAATTCTGATGTAAAACTAAAAGACGTTACAGGAACTGCAAGTGAAGTAGAATTTGCTTCAAAACCAACTTCAGTAAAAGTGTACACAGACAACTGGAGAATAGTATCCTTAGATACTCCGGTTTACAACGATTTTCCTAACTAAAAAAACACCAAAATGAAATATAAATATATAATACCAGTAATTGCTTCATCCTTAATGCTTCTGGCATCTTGTGATGATAATTTAATGGAATGGGAAAAAGATCCTGAGCATGGCGAGGTTACAGGGGCAGAACTTCCGTTAGAATTAGTAGAAAAAATAAGCCGATACGATAACCTTAAAACGTACACAGATTTTGTTTTAGGAAACGGAATTGGTGCCGATTTATACCTAACTGACGCGACGTACCGTAAAATTGTAAACGACAACTTTGATGAGGTTACGCCGGGTTATGAAATGAAACACGGTGCAATGGTAAACTCAAAAGGGGAAATTAATTTTACTAAAGTAGATGCCTTTATTGCCGAAACAAAAAAAGCAGGATTAACAGTTTTTGGCCATACTTTGGTTTGGCATTCCAACCAAAATGCAAGTTATTTAAACAGCATTATTGCACCAACTGTAATTCCCGGTTCAAGCGGAACCAATACACTAGATGTAGCAGGTTTAAAAAACGGAACATTTACAAACTGGGCCAGAAATAATCCCGGAAAAGGAATTGCTATTGCAGCAAATGAAGGACTTGCAACGGGTTCGCAGGCTATTAAATTAGAATCAAGCGCAACGTCTTCTGCACCTTATAATCTGCAATTAACCTCTCCGGATGTATCGATTGTAAGTGGTCACAATTATGAGATTTCTTTCTACATTAAATCAGATGTAACCGGAAAAGGACGTATTTCTTTCAACGCTTCCTTAACCAACCAATATCCGTACAAAGACTGGTTCAGTACAGGCGGATCCTGGACAGAAGCTTTTGCAACAACATCAGCTTGGCAGCAGGTTAAAATTAAATTAGCTCCCGGAGATTTTGTTGGCGGAAGCACCAATTTCAAATTCAATATTGATTTAGGATATCTGCCAAATGTGACGTATTTAATTGATGTAAATACAATTGCAGTTGTAGATCTTGATGCCGCAGCAACAGTTACAAATTTGGTTGCCAATGGTAATTTTAATGCAGGTATTAGCGGATGGTCAAAATACAATGGAGCTAATGATGCTTTAAGCGCAGCAGGCGCGTCTGATGCATATGAAGGAAACGGAGCTATGAAAGTGGTAAACGCAACTTCGGATGCGGCAAATCAATGGAAAACGCAAATTCATGCTGATTTTACTTCAACCTTCACTTCTGGAAAAGAATATACCATTTCGTATATGATACGTTCTGAAGCAACTGGTTCTGTAAGATGTTCAACAACAGGAACAACGGCTCATTATCAGGGAGATCAGGCAACAACACCAAGTTGGAAATTAGTAGAATGGAAATTTACCGGAAATGGAACCGAAACAGGTTTAAACTTTGATTTAGGAGGAGCAGCCGGAACATATTACATAGATAATGTTTTAGTAACCGATGGATCATCAGGCGGAGGCCCAACAGCACCAATAACTATCGAGAAAACCGATGCAGAGAAAACAAAAATTATTGGCGATGCAATGGCTGACTGGGTTTCTAAAATGATGACACATTACAAAACAAGTGTTTTTGCTTGGGATGTTGTAAACGAACCAATGAAAGAAGATGGAACATTAAGAACAGGAAATGAAGGTGATACCGCAGCAGATTTTTTCTCTTGGATAAAATATCTTGGAAAAGATTACGCTGTAACGGCATTCAAATTAGCACGCCAATACGGAAATGCAACAGACAAACTTTTCATCAACGATTATAACTTAGAATCAAGATTAGACAAATGCGACGGATTGATTCAATATGTGGAATATATCGAAAGTCAAGGCGGAAAAGTTGACGGAATTGGTACGCAGATGCACATAGGTCTAAATACAGATAAAGATAAAATTGCCCAAATGTTCCAAAAACTGGCAGCGACAGGAAAATTGATTAAAATTTCGGAGTTAGATGTGAGATTAGGAACAAATGCTCCAACAGTTGCGCAGCAGGCTTCACAAGCCGAAATGTATCAATATGTGGTAGATATGTATAAAAAACATATTCCGGCAGCGCAGCAATATGGTATTACAGTTTGGGGAGTTTCTGATAACTCCAAAGAACATGAATTCTGGCTTCCGGACGAAGCACCAAATCTTTGGGATGCAAATTACGTTCGTAAACACGCCTATAAAGGAACTGCTGATGGTCTTGCAGGAAAAGATGTAAGTAAAGACTTTTCAGGAGAGTTGGTTAAGTAAGTTAAGTGTAGTCTTAATCCATAATATGAATCTGAAAGGATTTGTATTATGGATTATTTGTTTTTAATTTAAAAAGAATCAGAATGTTTACGTTCCCAAAAAATACAATTGTTATACTGTTTTTTGCTTTTTTACAATTCGCATATGCTCAGGAAAAAATACCGCATCTTCAAAAAAAAGGAAATAAAACGCAGCTCATTGTCAACAACAAACCTTTCATTATTCGCGGTGGAGAATTAGGAAATTCTTCGGCAACCACTATGGAAAGTATGGAACCCATTTGGGAAAAATTGACCGACATGAACCTCAACACCGTTTTAACTCCAATTTATTGGGAATTAATAGAAAAGGAGGAAGGCAAATTTGATTTTTCGTTAGTAGATGATTTGATTGTAAGAGCCCGAAAAAAAAATCTAAAACTCGTATTTCTTTGGTTTGGATCGTGGAAAAACAGCATGTCAAGTCACGCACCGGAATGGGTAAAACTGAATCAGAAAAAATATCCAAGAATAAAAGACGACAAAAATAAAAGCCATGAAATTCTAACGCCTTTTAGCGAAGAAAACCTGCAGGCCGATTTAAAAGCGTTCCAAAAACTAATGTCTCATATTAAAGATTTTGACCAAAAAGAACAAACCGTAATTATGGTTCAGGTTGAAAACGAAATCGGAATGCTGCCAACGGCACGCGATTATCATCCGTTAGCAAATGAAGCTTTCAAAAAAGAAGTTCCAAAAGAATTCATCCAATATTTACAGAAAAATAAAGAAAAACTAGTTCCAGAATTCTCAGCAATCTGGCAGAAAAACGGATTTAAAACAACCGGAAACTGGGAAGGAATTTTCGGAAAAAACCTCCAGACCGATGAAATTTTTATGGCCTGGTATTTCTCAAAATTCACCAATACAATTGCCAAAGCAGGAAAAGAAGTTTATCCAATTCCGATGTTTGTAAACGCAGCCTTAAACGCTCCAGAAAAGAAACCCGGAGAATATCCAAGCGCAGGGCCTTTGCCGCATGTAATGGATGTTTGGAAAGCAGCCGGAAACGCGATAGATTTTCTTTCACCAGATTTTTATAATCCGTTATTCAAGCAATGGAATGATTTATTTACAAGACAAGGCGATCCGTTATTTATTCCCGAACATCGTTTTGATGAAACCGCACCTTTTAAAGGTTTTTACGCAATAGGACATTATGAAGCCATTGGTTTTTCGCCTTTCTCCATAGAATCAGTAACCGATGCCAAAAAAGATCCACTAGGAAAAATTTATGATTTAGTGCAGCAGTTAACGCCAGTTATTGAAGCTAATAAAGGCCAAGGAAAAATTGATGGAGTTTTATTAGATAAAGTAAATAACACACAAATCATTAATCTAGGAAACTACGAATTTACCTTTAAACACGATTATACCCTAAATTGGTCAGAAGGTGCAAAAGCAGAAACCTGGCCAACATCAAGCGCCATAATTATAGAAATCACACCCAATGAATTTTACATTTCAGGTTCCGGAATTGTCGTGACTTTTAAACCTTTAAAAAATAAAACAACTAACGCCGGAATATTAAAAACAGACCAAGGAAAATTTGAAAACGAAAATTGGAGAACCATCAGACATTTCAACGGAGACCAAACCCATCAAGGAAGGCATCTGAGAATTTCAGTAGGTGATTACGAAATTCAAAAAATAAAACTATACATTTATGAATGATTTAATTCAACACTAATTGCACGAATTTGCACAAATTATCTTTATACAAATAAAAAATCTGCATAATCTGCGTGAAAAATTTTTAGCCACAGATTAAAATGATTTTTTAAAATTAATCAGTGTTAATCCTTATAATCTGTGGCAAAAAAAAATCAGCGTTAACCAGTATAATCCGTGTCATCAGTGGGCAAAAACAAACAAGATCAAATGAAAAAAATAATACTAGCAATACTTATAGTTTTCAATGCCAATGCTCAAATAAAATTACCAAGATTAATAAGCGACGGAATGATATTGCAGCGCGATACAAAAGTCAATATCTGGGGCTGGGCGTCACCAAAAGAAAAAATCGAACTCGATTTCAACCACAAAACATACAAAACCATTACAGCCGAAGACGGAAAATGGCAAATTCAGCTTCCATCACAAAAAGCAGGCGGGCCATACGAAATGACCTTAAAAGCATCCAACACAATCACCCTGAAAAACATACTTTTTGGTGACGTTTGGGTTTGTTCCGGTCAATCAAATATGCAGCTGTCAATGGAACGACTTAAATATAAATATCAGGATTATATCGCTAAAGCGGAGAATCCAAACATCAGACAATTTCTAGTTCCGAATCAATATTTTTTTGAAAGAGAAAATACCGATTTCTCTTCCGGAGAATGGATTGCAGCAAATCCAAACAGCGTTTTAAAATTCTCTGGAGTTGCTTATTTTTTCGCTTTAGAAATCTATGAAAAATACCAAATTCCGATTGGAATAATCAATTCCTCTTTAGGCGGTTCTCCGGCAGAAGCATGGATCAGCGAAGAAAACATTAAAAAATTCCCAGATTATTATCAGGAATATTTAAAGTTTAAAGATGGAAGTCTCGAAAAACAAATCGACGAAAACGACGATAAAGTAAGTTCAGACTGGGATAAATTACTAGACGAAACAGATCCCGGACTAAAAAATAAATGGGCATCTAAAATCGATAATTCCGATTGGAAAGTCATGAATGTTCCCGGTTATTGGGCAGATGGCGAACTCGGAAATATAAATGGTTCGGTTTGGTTTAAAAAAGAATTTACGCTTGAAAAAATAAAAGAAAATCAGGCCAAGATTATTTTAGGAAGAATCGTCGATGCTGATTCTGTTTTTGTAAACGGACATTTTGTTGGCACAACTTCCTATCAATATCCGCCTAGAATTTATTCTTTCAATTCCAATATTTTGAAAGAAGGAAAAAACGAAATTACGGTTAGAGTTATCAGTAATTCGGGTAAAGGCGGATTTGTATTGGATAAACCTTATGAGTTAATTAATGGTGATCAAACCATCGATTTAAAAGGAATCTGGAAATATAAATTAGGGGCAAAAATGTTACCGCTTCCGGCACAGACTTTCGTTAGATTAAAACCAGTCGGACTTTATAATGCCATGATTGCGCCTCTTAAAAATTATGGTATAAGAGGCGTGCTATGGTATCAGGGCGAATCAAGCACCAAAAAACCAGAAGAATATCTTCCTTTAATGGAGACTTTAATTGCGAACTGGCGCGCCCAATGGAAACAGGAAAAACTGCCTTTTTTATTCGTTCAGCTTGCCAATTATATGGAAACAAAACCGGAACCAGTCGAAAGTAATTGGGCAACTTTAAGACAGCAGCAATTGAATACGCTAAAAGTTCCAAATACAGGAATGGCCGTAATAATCGATGTAGGCGAGTGGAACGATATTCATCCTTTAAATAAATACGATGTCGGGAAAAGATTGTCGTTACAGGCAAGAAAATTGGTTTATGGTGAGAAAAATTTAGTCGCTTCGGGACCAATTTTTAAATCAATAAAAAAAGAAGGAAACAAGCTAATTCTAAGTTTTTCAGATATTGGAACCGGATTGCAAATCAAAACCGGAAGTGAATTAAAAGAATTCGCAATCGCCGGAAATGATGGAAAATTTGTCTGGGCAAAAGCCGTTATCGATGGCGATAAAGTTATCGTGAGTAATGATTCAATTACAGACCCTGTAAAAGTAAGATATGCTTGGGCAGATAATCCGGCTGAAGCCAATTTATACAATAAAGAAAATTTGCCGGCTTCGCCTTTTGAAGCAGATTTAAGTAAATAATTTTTAGCACCCATTTTATTCTGTAGAGACGCACAGTAGTGCGTCTAACGCAACGTAACCACAACGTATATCACTTTGCGCATAAGACGCACTGCTGTGCGTCTCTACGATATGCCTTGTGTTGATATTGTCGTCATTTTTTATACCCATTTTTTACTGTAGAGACGCACAGTAGTGCGTCTAACGCAACGTAACCACAACGTATATCACTTTACGCATAAGACGCACTGCTGTGTGTCTCTACGATATGCCTTGTGTTGATATTGTCGTCATTTTTTATACCCATTTTTTACTGTAGAGACGCACAGTAGTGCGTCTAACGCAACGTAACCACAACGTATATCACTTTACGCATAAGACGCACTGCTGTGCGTCTCTACAGATATACTTTATGTTGATATTATTGTCATTTTTTGCATTTCAAGATCTTAGATTTATTTTATTAAATACTAAAATTCGAATTTTCGAAATCTTATCTTTATAAAATTAAATAATGCATTTTTAAATCAATACAATAATGATAAAACCAATCGATTTTATAGAAAACTTTGATTTTTATTATCCAGATTATATTAATACTGCGCCTTGGAATATTGTTAACGAACTGGACAAAATACTTTTAGAAAAATTAAAACTTCTTTCAGCGGATTATAAAATAGAAGGAACAACTGCGATACACAAAACAGCCGTAATCGAAGAAGGCGTAACCTTAAAAGGAACAATTATAATTTCAGAAAATTGTTATGTTGGTGCGCACGCTTATTTGCGTGGCCCAATATTATTTGGTAAATCTGTAAAAATAGGCCCGGGTTCAGAGATAAAGCAATCGTTTATTTCTGATAATTCGGCAGTAGCACATTTTAATTACATAGGAAACAGTCTGATTGGTCAAAACATAAATTTTGAAGCAGGTTCAATTTGTGCCAATCATTATAACGAAAGAAAAAACAAAAACATTTCAGTTAAATATAAAGAAGACATTATCAATACACATTCAGATAAATTTGGATCGTTGTTAGGAGATAATTCTAAAGTTGGTGCAAATGCGGTTTTATCGCCGGGGACAATTTTAGATAAAAATAGTATTGTAAAAAGATTGCAGTTGATTGAGCAATTGGTAGAGGAATAACTTTACGCATAAGACGCACTGCTGTGCGTCTCTACGAAATAAAATGGGTATAAAATGATGATTCAACACAAAGCATATCTGTAGAGACGCACAGCAGTGCGTCTAACACAACGTAACCCCAACGAATATCGACAACAATCTGAAAACTGAGACTGCGACTGAAAACTAAAAAATTACTTATTCATCGCAATATACTCCGAAGGCGTCATCGTAAAATGCTTCTGAAAATTACGCCCAAAACTAGTCTGTGATTTATACCCCACCATTTCAGCAATCTCATACATTTTATAATTCTCATTTAAAAGCAATTCCGCAGCACGCTTTAAGCGGACGATATTAATCAACTCATTCGGACTCAAATTCGAAATATCTTTAATTTTTCGGTATAAAGTCGAGCGGCTCATGTTCATGATTTCTGCCAAAGATTCAACGCTTAAATCAGAATCCGTGATGTTTTTCAGGATTTCTTCGTCCAGTTTTTTTAGGAACTTTTCATCGGTTTTGTTATGCGCAATACTTTTAATGTGCGAAAGCGGAGAACTCGCATAATAATTCATAATCTGTTTTCTGTTTTCGATTAGATTATTCACCTGAACTTTTAAATAATCCATTGAAAAAGGTTTAGCGATATACGCATCGGCACCAACTTCAAGGCCGTCAATCTGCGATTTCAGCGAGTTTTTTGCAGTAAGCAAAATAACCGGAATATGACTAGTTTCTAAATTGGTTTTAATCTCTTTACACAACGTAATTCCGTCCATAACTGGCATCGAAACGTCGCTTATAACCAATTGAATATTCTCATTATGAATTATTTTTAACGCATTTTCGCCATTATCCGCTTTTAAAATCGTGTAAAACGGCGTTAATTCAGCCGTAATAAAATTCAATAAATCTTCATTGTCTTCAACCACTAAAAGCTGTGTTTTCTCGTGTTTGTTTTCGATTTCTACAGTTTCAGATTCTGCTTCAATTTCGTCTTTCTCTGTTTCATTATAAAACATAAATTCTTCTTCCTGACGAAGCGGAACAACAAGCTCAAAAATATTCAATTTTGAATCCGGAATTACTTGTAAATTTCCGTTATGCAATTGCGTTAACGAATGCGCCAGCGAAAGCCCAATTCCCGTTCCCGAAGTTGTATCCATATTATCAACCCTGAAAAACGGTTCAAAAATTTTATCTTTTAAATGAAACGGAATCAGATTTCCGTCATTTTTTACAATTAAAGTCAGTTTCTTTTCATCTCTAAAAAGCGTGATCGAAGCTTTATCTTTAGAATATTTAATAGCGTTGCTCATCAAGTTGCTCAGGATTTTTTTGAAAGCCTCTTTATCCACAAAAGCAAAAATATCTTTATCACCTAATTCCAGTTCAAATTCAATTCCTCTTTCTTCAATTAATTGACTGAATCTCAAATGTAAATTCCGAACCATCGACGAAATATTAGCTTCCACGAAAGTGAGTTTCAATCCACCAATTTCAGACTTTCTAAAATCCAGTAATTCATTCACCAATTTTAATAAACGAGAAGTGTTTTTCTTCATTATCGAAAGATTCTGAGGCACTTCCGGCAATATGTGATCCATAACCAAAAGTTTTTCCAAAGGGCCTTTTATCAACGTCAAAGGCGTTCTGATTTCATGCGCTACATTCGTAAAAAAGTCAATTTTGGCCTGATAGATTTCTTTCTCTTTTTCGTCGTTTAAATGTTTTATTTTTCGATTGTGTTTAATCTGAGTGAGATTTTGAGAATAACGAATGATGTAATAAAACGAACCGCATATCAGCAGAAAATAGAAAAAATACGCATAAGAACTCGCCCAAAACGGCGGCAGAATCCTGATTTTCAATTCCACTTCTTTACTCCAAACGCCAAAACTATTCAGCGATTTTACCTTAAAAACATAATCGCCAGGCGCCAATTCCGTAAAGAAAACTTTATTGTTGCGTTCCAGATAAACCCAGTCATTATTGACGTTTTCAAGTTTATACCAATATTCCGTAAGTTCTGGCGCGGTATAATTTAACGAAGCAAATTCCAGATTAAACGACGATTGACTGTTGTTGAGTTCGAGTTCGTCAATATGCGCAATAGATTGTTTTATGGGCGAATCATTTTCATTGGCGTCAATATCCTTATTATTGATTTGCAGATTGGTAATAAAAGTCGAAGGTGTGTATTTGTTCTTGGTAAAATTCTTAGGGTTGAAACTGATCATTCCGTTTAAATTCCCGAAATACATATCGCCGTTTGTATCCTTAAAAGCCGACGCATAATTAAACTGATCGCTCAATAAACCATTTGCCGTTGTATAAATTTTAATGCTTTTATGATCCGGGCCAAATTTCACCAAACCTTTAGAAGTCGTCAACCATAAATTTTTAGCTTCATCTTCTAAAATCGAATAAACGACATTACTCGGAAATCCGTTTTTGGTGGTGAATTTTTTAAAAGTCCTTGTTTTTTTATCAAATAAATCCAAGCCGTTTTCGGTTGCAAACCATAAATTTTTAGAACTGTCTTCAAAAATATAATTGATCGAATTATTACTGATTCCGTTTGGGTTTTTGTAATCATAAATAAAAACCTCTTTCTTTTTTGTTTTCGGATTGTAATAAAACAAACCATCACGATAACTTCCTGCCCAGAGATTTCCGTCGCTGTCTTCTTTATAAGTCGTATAATGTGTGGTTTCTGGGAAAGTTTTTAAGGTTTCAAAATTGTCGTTTTGTTCATTGTATAAATAAAGTCCCATTGTTGTAATCACGATCAATTCATCCTTTTTGGTTTCATAAAAAGAAAAAATGAAATTACTACGCAATCCCGACGCTGGATTATTAGCACTATAATGTCGCACAACGTTACCCGAATTTCGGTCTAAAACATCTAAACCATGTTCAAAAGTTCCTACCCAGATTTTATCTTTTCTGGGCATTAAAGCATGAATATTATAATAGGAAACACTGCTTTTGCTTCCGTTTGGTAAATACGACGTAAACTGCTGTGTTTTTGGATTAAATCGGTTTAAACCGGCATCTTCGGTTCCAATCCATAAATCGCCTTTATCATCTTTATGAATTTCCCTAACGGCGCTTCCGCTAATAGAATTTTGTCCTTTCTGCGGGAAATATTTCTTAAACTGCGTATATTGTTTTTGATGGTAATTGATGCCGCCAAAATACGTTCCAACCCAAATTCCATTTTCTTTATCAATAGTTATAGAATAAGCCGCATTATCTGAAATCGCATACGGATCATTGTAATTTTTTTTAAGATTAATGTTCGATTTCGTTTTCAGATTATAAACATAAACTCCAGATTCGCTGGCAATCCAAAGTTCATCATTTCCTCTCTTTTTAAACTGGCGCACATAAACCGGTTTTTTAGTCGAAAATTCTAAACTCGAAGTTGTTTTATTGTGAATGTTATAAAGTAAAACGCCGTCGTCTTGTGTGCCAATTACAATATTATTTTTGTCTAAAGCATAAATAATGGTAATTCTAAAATTGGAAGAACTTGCAGGAGGAGTAATTGGAATATTTTCAAAAGAAAGATTCTCTTCAGAATAACGATAGATTTTATTTAAAGAAGAAGCCCAAATTTGCCCATTTGCATCTCTGGAAATCGAAGTGGCAATGAAATATTTATTTGGGTTAAAAGTTTTAGTTTCCTTTTTTGTTGTCGAATATTTATAGAGAATATTTCCAGAGATAAACCAGATATTTCCGTTTTTATCATGATTAATATCGTTGATACGATCGTTAATCGCTTCGTTTAAAACCGTAAACTGATCTGTTTTTTTATCGTGTTGATACAAACCTTTATCAGTTCCTACCCAAATTACACCTTTATATTCATGTAAAGACTGAATATAATTGCTTCCTAAAGTATGAATTGGGTCTGCATTGCTTCTGTAAGTTTTAAAACGATAACCGTCAAATCGGTTTAAACCGTCTTTTGTTCCAAACCACATAAAGCCATCTTCATCCTGTAAAGAAGTTAAAACAGTGTTGTTAGAAAGTCCTTCTTCAACCTGAAAATGTTTGAAATAATATTCCTGTGCCTGAATAAAATTTATCGAAAAAAGCGAAAAAAATAATAAAAGAAAGAATTTACGCATAGTTGTGTTTTTTAGGATAAAACAAGGACTTATTCAAATCGTGTCAATATTCAACAAAATGTTGCAAGCCGCTATATTTCTGATCTTTTTTATACAATTTGAATCATTTGAGATAGAAATTGACACAAATGAATCATTTTATTTTGAATTAAAATCATCTACTTTGGATTTTCAAACAAATCATATTGATAATTTTTAGGCTAAAAAAATACAGCATCAATAAAATTAAGTTTGAAAAAATACACCATTAATAATTTTGAATTAAAATGAACACATTATTATTACTGAGCAATATTAATTATTTTTTTGCTCGCATCAGAGATGATTAGAATTTTTAAAAAACAATTGTAAAACCAACCAAGAAATGAAAACTATCTAAATGACAAATCAATGAAAACAAAGATCACTCAAATTTTAAAGCAGAGATATTACCTCTTGTTTTTCTTTAGTTTATTATTACAACAAACGTATGCACAACAGCAAATAACCATAACGGGAAAAGTAGTTTCTGCAACAGGAGAATCAATTCCGTTTGCTAACGTTGTCATAAAAAACACAAAAAATGGTGCAGTTACCGATTTTGACGGTACTTATAAAATAGCCGCAGCAGGAAACCAAACATTGGTTTTTAGTTCACAAGGCTATAAAACAACAGAAATTGAAATCAACAACAAAACGTCTATCAATGTTACTTTACAAGAAGATGCAATGAAATTGGATGAAATTGTAGTTGTAGGTTACGGATCACAGCAGAAAAAAGATCTTACAGGAGCTGTTTCGCTGGTAAAAGCTACAGAAATCCAAAAACGTCAGGTAACTACTGTTGCTGATGGATTACAAGGTTTAGTTACCGGAGTTAAGGTTCGCGGCGGCGGACGTCCGGGGCAGGAAGCCAGTGTAGAGATTCGGGGTCTTAAAAATCTTCAAAATACAAATCCATTATATGTAATTGATGGACTAGTTACTTCTGCAAACAGAGATTTTAACCCAAATGATATTGAAAGCATTCAGGTTTTAAAAGATGCATCTGCGGCAGCAATCTATGGTTCAAGAGCAGCAAATGGTGTGATTATTATTACCACAAAAAAAGGTAAAAAAGGGCCGCTTCAAATTGATGTTTCGGCAAAAAGCAGTTTTACAACTATCCCACGCTATGATTTAGCGGGAACAGAAGAGTTTGCCAGATTAAATAATATGGCTTATGATAATGCCGGAATGACAAGACAAAACCTGAATATGGCAGTTAATACAGACTGGCAGGATGCAGTTTTTAGAACAGGAATGATGCAGGATTATAATGCCAGCGTCTCTGGCGGAAATGAAAACTCTACCTTCTTTATGTCGGGGAATTATTTTGGAAATGAAGGAGCAGTAATCGGAACTGATTTTGACAGAATTTCATTCCGTGTAAATTCAAGCGGAACAAAAGGAATTTTCAGTATTGGAGAAAACTTAGCTATTAGTAATTCTAAAACAGATGAAATGTCTGGAAATCCAATTATTGATGTGTACAGAATGACGCCGACAATTCCGCTTTACGACGCAGCTAATCCTGGAGGATACGGTTACGGTAAGCAAGGTGTTGCAGATACTTTTGGAACAAACCCTCTTGCAATTGCTGATTTTGCCAATACGATCAACGAAAATTTCAGAATTAGAGGAAATATCTGGTCTGAACTAAAATTTGCTCCATGGTTGAAATATCGTTTCAATTTTGGATATGAAACTAGTTTTGACTCTTATAAATTCATGAGAAAAGTAGGGAACTGGACGTTAAATCAACCGATAGATCCATCTCAGACAGATCAAAATAAAGGAAGATCACAAACAACATTGTTCGAAAATACTTTGACTTTCAAAAAAGAATTTGGAAAACATGATATAACGGTTCTAGTTGGTCAGACTTTTCAAAAAGACAAATACGATCAAATTTATGGTACAAAAAGAAACCTGCCAATAAACTCCGGAACTGGACAATATTATGAGGTTTTAAACCAAGGAGATTCGCCGGTAGTTGGTGGTTTTATTAATGAAGCAGCTCTTGCATCTTATCTTGGAAGAATTGAATACAATTATGATAACCGTTATTTATTAAATGCTGTTTTAAGACGCGACGGATCATCAAGATTTAGTGATGCAAACAAATGGGGGAATTTCCCTTCTGTTTCGGCAGGATGGAGAATAAGCAACGAATCATTTTTTAAATCAGAGTTTATTAAAGATTTAAAATTAAGAGCGAGTTATGGAGAATTAGGTTCTGGAAATATTAAAGAGTACGAATACAAAAGTTTCGTTAATAATTTTGGACAGATTGTGTTAGGTCAAAATTTATATCCTTCAGCAACTCAGGTAAAATTATCAAATTCAGAACTGCGTTGGGAAAAATTAAAACAAACCAATTTTGGATTAGACTTAGGCGTTTTAAATAATGATTTACGTCTTACAGCAGATTATTTTATCGCTCGTACAGAAGATGTATTATTTGGTTTCCCAATTTTATTAACGACAGGAAATGACGGCGGAAATCCAATTTCTAATGCTGCAACTGTTGAAAATAAAGGTTTTGAATTAGAATTAGCTTACAGCAAAAAAATCAATGAATTCTCGTTTAATGCTTCTATCAACTTTACAAAAGTTAACAACAAACTGGTTTCATTAGGTAACGGACAAAACGAAAACATTTCTGGAAATACAATCACAAGAGCTGGTATGCCGGTAGGAATGTGGTATGTTTTACAAACAGATGGATTGTTTCAAAATCAACAGGAAATTGATAACTACAAAAATGCTAATGGACAAGTAATTATGCCAAATGCTGTTCCTGGAGATATTCGTTTTAAAGATGTTAATGGGGACGGGCAAATTACAAGTACTGATAAAGCTATTGTGGGAAGCCCATGGCCAGAATTCGAAATGGGTTTAAATGCAGGAGCAGAATATAAAGGTTTTGATTTTTCTATGAACTGGATTGCTTCTCACGGAGCAACTGTTTATAACGGATTTAGAAGTGTTGTAGACAGATTCGATGATAATAGTAATTACAGAGCCGGTATCCAGCCTTGGACACCAGAAAATCCAAATACAGATTTTCCTAGAATAACAAAAGGGTCAACTTTAAATTCAAGAGGAGACAGCGACCGTTTCTTAGAAAATGGAGATTTTATCAGACTTAAGTACATTGGATTTGGTTATAACCTGCCTCAAAGTGTCTTGAAAAATTCAGGTATTTCGAGAGCAAGATTAACATTATCAGCACAAAATATTATTACAATTACTAAATATAAAGGTTTAGATCCTGAATTTACAAACAGTAATATTTTTGAAAGAGGCGTTGATAATGGTGCTTTCCCGAATCTTCAAACGTATTCTTTTGGTGTTGATTTTAGCTTTTAATTTAAAAAAATAGCATAATGAAAAAAATAATCATAATAACCGCAGCTTTTCTGGGTCTTGTTTTTACAGCTTGTGAAAGTGAATTAGACCTGAACAGCCCTAATGATATTACAGTAGACCAATATTGGAAAACTGAAAGTGATGCTCAGGCTGGTGTAAACTCAATTTACGCTATGTTTTACAAAGATGGTCTTTGGGCAAGATGGATGTATTTCCGTTTAGATTTGACTTCTGATGAAGGATATAGTGTAAGCCCGTGGACAGAATTAGCAGACTGGACACGATTCAATTATATCAATTATAATTTTTGGGAAGGAAATGCTGTAACATGGAGAGATACCTACAAAGCCATTTTTAGATGTAATCAGGTTTTAGCAAATGTTCCGAATATCACATTTCAAAATGAAGATGATAAAAAGAAAATTATTGCTCAGGCTAAATTTTTCAGAGCATTACATTATTACTATGCAGCCGTAATCTGGGAAGATATTCCGTTAGTTTTAGATCCATCTACACCGGCAGATTTACCACAACAAAAAAAGGTAACTGAAATTTGGGCTCAGATTGAGAAAGATTTAAACGAAGCTTTTGTGGATTTACCAGCGCAATGGCCATCTGATCAAACCGGAAGACCTGATAAAGGAGCTGCCAAAGCATTTTTGGCAAAATTATACATGCAGCAGCACAAATGGCCAGAAGCCAAAACGGCGCTAGAATATTTGATTACAGGGCCAGGTGCAAGATATGGACTGGTTACTAATTACAGAGATAATTTTACAGATGTAAACGAAAACAACAGCGAATCTGTTTTTGAAATTCAGTTTGGAGATCAAAGAAAAGGAGGAACTGGTGAAGATCCAAACGCTGCAGTTTCCAGCAACCGAGGTCAGTTTTTTGCTCCAAGAGGAATTGGATGGTCTGACGGACAAGCACGTTTATGGCTGGTAAATGCTTTCAAGGCCGAACCAAATAAAGATGGTAATCTTGATACTCGTTTAAGATGGACTTTATATTATCCGGAATTATTAGCTGATTTTGGAGATAAAACCTACGGAAGAAACTGGGAATGGAACAATAATGAAGCCTGGTTTAGAAAAGGAAGCCGTGATTATTACAGAAATAATGAAGATTATTACAGCCAGGTAAATTACAGATTAGTTCGTTATGCTGATATTTTACTGCGCTATGCCGAAGTTTTGAACGAAACAGGAAATACAGCACAAGCCTATCAATATGTTGATTTAGTAAGAGCCCGTGTAAACATGAACACTTTAGCAGTTGCTCATCCTGAAATAGGAAACGATCATGATAAATTCTTAGAACGTTTAAAAACAGAGAGAGTTTTAGAATTAGCAGGAGAAAGCGTGCGTTGGGAAGACTTAAAACGCTGGGGAGATTTAGATACTCAGGCTGCTGTTGATAAAATTGCGCTTCGTGATCCGGATTTTAAAAACTTCAAAGTGGGTAAAAATCATAGAATGCCAATTCCACAAAGTGATGTAGATAATAATCCAAATCTGGAACAAAATTCAGGATATTAAAAACTAATTTTTTTAAGGGAATCAGATGCATTTGTCTGATTCCCTTATCATAAAGAACGATTGTTCATAATAACAAAATTTATAATGAGAAAAGTAAAATTGTGTCTGACATTTATGTTGGCAGGATTAGTATTGCTAAGCTGCAACAACAAAAAGAATACTACCGAAGAAAATAAAAACGAAACTGCTGCAGTTGAAAAAAGAGAAATCTGGACAAAAGATCAAGCCAATAAATGGTATGCAGAACAGCCTTGGTTAGTAGGTTCAAATTATTATCCTAGCACAGCTATAAACCAATTAGAGATGTGGCAGGAAGATACTTTTGATCCAAAAAGAATTGATCAGGAATTGGGCTGGGCAGAAAATTTAGGCATGAATGTAATGCGCGTTTACCTGCACGATTTATTGCACCAGCAAGATGCGGAAGGATTTTACAAACGCATGGATCAATTTTTAGAAATTGCAGATAAACATCATATTAAAACCCTTTTCGTTTTATTTGATTCCTGCTGGGATCCCTTTCCTGCTTTAGGAAAACAACGCGCGCCAAAACCGCACACGCACAACTCAGGCTGGGTACAGAGTCCGGGGCAAAAAGTATTGCAGGATAAAACACAATATCCTCGTTTAGAGAAATATGTAAAAGAAACCGTTGCACATTTTAAAGATGACAAACGTATTTTAGGCTGGGATGTTTGGAACGAACCAGATAATATGACAGGTCCATCTTACGAAAAAATCGAAATCAAAAATAAAGTTGATTTAATCCTTCCTCTTTTAAAAAATGTTTTCGTTTGGGCAAGAGAAAGCAATCCTTCACAGCCATTAACTTCTGGAGTTTGGGTTGGAGACTGGAGCGACGAAGCCAAAATGAAACCAATGCACAAAATGCAGATCGAACAATCTGATATTGTTTCATTCCACAATTACAACACACCTCAGGATTTCGAAAAAGTTATCAAACAATTACAGCGTTACGGAAAACCTTTATTATGTACAGAATACATGGCAAGACCAAACGGAAGTACTTTCGAAGGCTTTTTACCAATCGCAAGAAAATACAATGTTGGAATGATCAACTGGGGATTTGTTGACGGAAAAACACAAACGAAATACGCTTGGGACAGCTGGACGAAAACATACAACGCAGAACCAAAAGTATGGTTTCACGAAGTATTACACACAGACGGAACACCATACATAAAAGCCGAAACAGATTTAATCAAAAAACTAACATCTGAGGCTAATAAGAAGTAGAATTATTGGCCACAGATTTCACAGATTAAACGGATTTTCACTGGTCAATTTTATTAAAATTAATTTAGAAAATTAAAATCAGTGAAAATCCGATTAATCCGAGGGCAATAAAAATAAATCATTTTAATCCTTTTAATCTGTGGCAAAAAAATAATTAGTGAAAATTAGTGGAATTCGTGGCAAAAAACATTTTAATTTTTAGCAACATGAAAAAAAATACAATAAAACAGCTCCTTTTTCTAATGGTAATTTTGGTTGGATTTTCTGCGAAAGCACAACAGCCAGATCCGCCGGGGCAAGTAAAAGGAAATGAAAAACCCAAAAACGAAGCCTATCTTTTTGCGCACATGACGCACAACGATTACGGCAGGTTATACTATTCTGTAAGTTTGGACGGTTTGCATTGGGAAAACCTCAACAACGGAAAACGAGTTTTTGAAGAATACAAAGGACATCCCGATATCTGCAAAGGCCCGGACGGAAAATATTACATCGCAGGAAATACAGGCGACGATGCAAAAAGTATCAACATCTGGGTTTCGGATGATTTAATTACATGGAAAAAACATTCAGACTATACGCCTGATTTAAAAAGCACGCCTGATTATTCAAACGCTTTACAGCGAATTGGCGCTCCAAAATTATACTACGACAAAGATTCTGAAAAGTTTATTATGACTTGGCACACGCCGCATCTTGAAGGGACAAAAGAAGATGGTGAACGTTATTGGGCAAGTCAGCGAACGTTGTATGTTTTGTCTAAAGATTTAAAAACTTTTGAAGGAACACCAAAACGTTTATTCGATTGGGATATGGGAACTATTGATGTTTTTATTCGTAAAGTCGGCGATTCTTATTACGCCGTAATTAAAGATGAAACGTATCCGACTTTGTACTGGACAACCGGAAAAACCATCCGAATTGCCAAATCAAAATCCCTTTTAGGACCTTATTCTTTGCCTCAGCAATCGATTAGTCCAAATTTTAGAGAAGCGCCAATGTTAATTCCTTCTCCAGATGATAAAATATGGTATATGTATTACGAACAATATCCGGGCGTTTCATACGGATTATCCATCGCAGATAATCTAAATGGACCTTGGTTTCAGGCTTCAGGATATACTTTTTTCTCAGACTGGGATAAATACAGTTTCCCAGAAAAAGTACGACACGGCTGCATGGTTACAATCTCTAAAAATGAATACGACAGTTTAGTGAAGAAATTTGGAAAGAAGAATTAAGATGAAAGTATTAAGTATTAAGATTTTAGTTTAAGTATAAACTGAAATAAGATTATAGAAAAGTCTTAATACTTAGTACTAAAATCTTAATACATAAAAAATTGGTTAGTAAAGTTAGTGTTTGAAATTACCAGACTATGTGGATATGGTCTGGTAATTTATTTAGTAAATAAGAAACAGTAATAATCGAGGAAATTATTGCGTAAAACAATATAAAATGAATAAGAAAACTACAGTTCTGGTGGCGCTTTTTTTAAGCTGTCTAGTTCATGCACAATGGAAACCGCAAGGCGATAAAATCAAAACAAAATGGGCAGCACAGGTTGATCCGAACAAAACTTTACCAGAATATCCCCGTCCAATTATGGAGCGTAGCCAATGGAAAAATCTGAATGGATTATGGAATTATGCCATTCAGGAATTTGGCAAAACGGCGCCTTCAAAATATGACGGGCAAATTTTGGTTCCGTTTGCGGTTGAATCAAGTTTGTCTGGCGTGATGAAAGAAGTTGGGGCAAAAAATGAACTTTGGTACGAAACCAATTTTTCAATTGAATCAAACTGGAGCGGAAAAAATATTCTGCTGCATTTTGGAGCTGTAGACTGGAAAACAGAAGTTTTTATTAATGATATAAAAGTTGGTTCACATACTGGCGGATACACACCCTTTTCATTTGATATTACACCTTTTATCCAAAAAGGAAAAACTCAAAAATTAGTTGTAAAAGTTTGGGATCCTTCAAACGACGGCCCTCAGCCCAGAGGAAAACAAGTTAAAAATCCAGAAGGAATTTGGTACACACCTGTTACCGGAATCTGGCAAACGGTTTGGATTGAACCTGTAAATGCTAAAAACATTTCAGAATTAAAAACAACACCAAATATTGATCAAAATACGATCAGTATTAAAGCCGATGTAAACGGAGCAGAAAAAGGGGATTTAGTTGAAATTGCTGTTTTTGACGGAGGAAAAGAAATTGCAAAAGAAAAAGCCGTAGTTGGCGAAAGCAATGATATTGTTTTAAATGCTCCAAAGTTATGGTCGCCGGAAAATCCGTTTTTATATCAGACAAAAATCCGTTTAATCACTAAGAATAAAGTCGTCGATGAAGTGAAAAGTTATTTTGCGATGCGAAAAATTTCATCAAAACGAGATGAAAACGGAATCATGAGAATGCAGTTAAATAATAAAGATTATTTTCAATTTGGGCCTTTAGATCAAGGTTGGTGGCCAGAAGGATTGTATACTGCACCAACTGACGAAGCTTTAAAATACGATATTATTAAAACTAAAGAATTAGGTTTTAATATGATTCGTAAACATGTGAAAGTAGAACCAGAACGCTGGTACACGCATTGCGATCAGTTAGGAATTTTAGTTTGGCAAGATATGCCAAGCGGTGATGAACAACTAGTTTGGCAAGATAAAAAGTATTTTGAAGGTACAGAATTACAGCGTACTCCAAAATCACAAGAAATCTACAAAAAAGAATGGAAGGAGATAATGGATCATTTGTATTCGTATCCAAGTATTGTAGTTTGGGTTCCTTTTAATGAAGCCTGGGGGCAATTCAAAACCGTAGAAATTACAGAATGGACTAAAAATCATGATCCAAGTCGTTTAATTAATTCTTCAAGCGGAGGAAATCATTTTCAAACGGGTGATATTTTAGATTTACACAAATATCCAGCTCCAGAATTGTATTTGTATGATGCCAGAAGAGTTACTGTTTTAGGCGAATATGGCGGAATCGGACTTCCGTTAGAAGGACATTTATGGAGAGCAAATGACAATTGGGGTTATGTGAAATTTAAAAACGAAGCAGAAGTTACTGCCGAATATGTAAAGTACGCTCAAATCCTTAAAAGCTTAGTAAAAACAGGATTTTCGGCAGCAGTTTATACGCAGACAACCGATGTTGAAGGCGAAGTAAACGGTTTTATGACCTACGACAGAAAAGTAGACAAAATGAATTTTAAAGCTGTAAATCAAATTAATACTGAAGTTATTAATGCTTTGAATCATTAAATAGTGATTTTTTTAAACACATAGAAACATAGTTTTTAGTTCCTCAAAATGACAAACAGCTTTGCGAACTTCGACTTCTTTTGAAGTGACAAAGCTGAGAAAAAACCTTTGTGAACTTTGCGAAAACCTTTGCGTCTTTGCGTTAAAAAACACGCCCAACAATAAAAAAACTAAAATGAAAAAATACCTATTCCTTTTTCTGTTCACAACCATAAGTTTTGCCCAGCAAAAAACATTCACAAATCCCATTCTGCCAGCAGGTGCAGACCCGTATAGCACATATTACAAAGGCTATTATTACTACACCAATACCCTTGGAAATCGTTTGGTTTTGTGGAAAACAAAAGATTTATCAGACATCAAAAATGCGGAAAGCAAAGTAATCTGGACACCGCCAAAAAACACTAATTATTCAGCAGAAATCTGGGCACCGGAGTTTCATATTATAAACGGAAAATGGTACTGTTATTTTGCTGCAGATAATGGTGATAACAACAACCACAGAATGTATGTTTTAGAAAATAAATCATCAGATCCGTTTAAAGGGAATTTTGAATTTAAAGGAAAAATTGCTGCGAAAACCGATAAATGGGCAATTGACGGAAATATTTTCGAACATAAAAAACAACTCTACATGATTTGGGCTGGCTGGGAAGGCGACACAAACGGACAGCAGAATATTTATATCGCTAAAATGAAAAACCCACTTGAAATTGACGGCGACCGCGTAATGATTTCGGCACCAACAAACGATTGGGAAACGCACGGAGCATTGCATGATGATGTAAATCCTGCACAAGTAAATGTAAACGAAGGCCCGCAGTTTTTAGAAAGAAATGGTAAAATTTTCATTGTGTTTTCGGCAAGCGGATGCTGGACAGATTTTTATTCTTTGGGATTATTAACTTTTAACGGAAGCGATAATTTATTAGATGCAAATGCATGGAAAAAATCTCCGCAACCAATTTTTAAACAATCCGATAAAAATAAGGTTTACGCACCGGGACATAATTCATTCTTTAAATCTCCTGATGGCAAAGAAGACTGGATTTTATATCACGCCAACTCTAATCCGGGTGAAGGCTGCGGAAACAAAAGATCACCAAGAATGCAAAAAATTGATTGGGATGCAAACGGATTTCCGGTTTTAGGAGAACCTGTTAGTGAAGAAACCAAACTAGCAATTCCATCAAAATAAAACTATAAAAACTAACCAGAGGATAATATTACTTTTTCCTCGCAATGACATAAAAATGAAAAATATTCAAATCGCTGCGGTTGTTTTACTGGCACTTTTTCAGTTTAATTGCAAAGACAATAAAAAAGAAAATACAACTTCAACTAAAACTACCGAAATAAAATCAGATTCGGTAAATACCGTTTTAGAAACTAAAAATTTTGCTACAATAATCGAAGGTAAAAAAGTCAATTTATACTGGATAGAAAACAAAGGAATCAAAGCCGCTTTTACCAATTACGGCGGAAGATTAATCGGACTTTGGGTTAACGATAAAAACGGAAAACCAACCGATGTTGTTGTTGGAATGAACAGTGCAAAAGGCTTTAAAACCTCAACAGAACCTTATTTTGGAGCAACAATCGGAAGAGTTGGAAACCGAATTGGAAAAGGGAAATTTACTTTAGAAGGAAAACAATATCAAGTTCCGTTAAATAATGGAAAAAATGCTTTGCACGGCGGTATAAAAGGTTTTCAGGATGTAGTTTGGAATGCCCAAAAAGCAAACGAAAACACGTTGGTTTTTACTTACGTTTCTCCAGATGGAGAACAAGGTTTTCCAGGAAATTTAACCGTAAAAGTAACGTATACGATTACGGATGATAATTCAGTAAAAATGGAATACGAAGCGACAACAGACAAAACAACTTTAGTTAATTTAACCAATCATGCCTTTTTTAATTTAAACGGAGAAGGAAGCGGCACAATCTTAAATCATGAATTACAGATTTATGCTAACGAATTCACGCCGGTTGATGAAGGTTTGATTCCGAGTGGAGAATTAAAACCCGTAAAAAATACTGTTTTTGATTTTACTTCAAAACATACAATTGGCGAAAGAATCGAAGCGAAAGATGAGCAGTTGAAATTTGGAAAAGGTTACGATCATAATTATGTTTTAAATGGAACCAAGAAAAACGGACTGAATCATGCTGCAACAATTTCTGGAGATAAATCTGGAATTACAATGGATATTTTTACAGAAGAACCTGGTTTACAGTTTTACAGCGGTAATTTCATGCAGTCAAAAAACACATTTAAATCTGGTTCAAAAGATGACTTCAGAACAGCTTTTGCTCTAGAAACACAACATTTCCCAGACGCACCAAATCAGCCAAAATTTGCTCCGATTGTTTTGAAAGTGGGAGAAAAATATCATACGGTTTCTTATTATCAGTTTTCTGTGAAATAAGTTATAAGCTATGAGTTCAAAGTTTGTCATTTCGAGGAACGAGAAATCGCACACGAAACTCCGTACAGAAAATCGCCAATCTTTGTCGAATCACTTGTGCGATTTCTCGTTCCTCGAAATGACAAAAAATGACGATAAACTTTGCGCCCTTCGACTTCGCTCAGGGTGACATAAAATGAGAAAAAAACTTTGTGTCCTTTGCGTAATTCTTAGCGCTCTTCGGTTAAAAAAACTTAGCGTTAAAACCTAAAACCAATAAAAAATGAAAAAAATCTTATCCCTAATAACATCACTTTGTGTCTTCGCAGCCTGCTCGCAGGAAAAAGACACCAACCAATCAAAACCAATAGAAGTAAAACCAGCACCAGCAATTTTACTGGCCGATCCAACCATTTTTTACAATAATGGAACCTACTATTTATATGGAACCACAAGCGGAGATATTCCAAATGGAGAAGGATTTCAGGTTTATACTTCTTCGGATTTAAAAGACTGGAAAGGCCCGGTTGGAGCGCAGAATGGTCTGGCTTTTAAAAAAGGAGATGCTTTTGGAGACAAAGGATTTTGGGCACCTCAGATTCTTTCGTATCAAAATAAATTTTATATGATTTATACGGCGAATGAAAATATTGCTGTTGCTACAAGTGACAGTCCGCTTGGGCCATTTAAAAGTGATTCAAAAGAACCGATTATTAAAACCGGAAACCAAATCGATCCGTTTATTTTTATTGATGAAGATGGAAAAAAATATTTGTATCATGTTCGTTTAACAAACGGAAACCGAATTTTCGTGGCAGAAATAAACGACGATTTTAAAAGCATAAAACCAGAAACTTTAACGGAATGTATTTCTGGAACTATGCTTTGGGAAAATACACAAAACGTAAGCTGGCCGGTTACAGAAGGACCAACCGTTTTAAAACACAACGGTTTGTATTATATGATTTATTCGGCAAATGATTTCAGAAATATAGATTATGCCGTTGGTTATGCAACCAGTAAAAGTCCGCTTGGACCTTGGGAAAAAGCTGTAGACAGCCCAATTATCAGTAGAAAAAACACCAAACAAAACGGAATTGGTCACGGCGATGTATTTTGGGATAAAGACAATAAAATGCATTATGTTTTGCACACTCATTATAGCGAAAGTGCCGTTTCGCCAAGAAAAGCCGGAATTATTTCAATTGAATTTAAAGATGGAAAAATAGTAGCTGATCCTGCAAGTTTTCAGTTTCTAAAAGTTAATTAATAACATCCAGTTATCATTCCTTAGGAATGTTTCGTCGGTAGAAAAAAATAAAGTTCAGTCATATTTACGTTCCGTAGGAACGTTTGGGTATGTAAGATTATTAAAAAACGATGCCAAAATCAAACGTTCCTACGGAACGTAAACAATTATAACATTATAATTTTCTACCGATGAGATGTTCCTACGGAACAAAAAAGATATAAAATAAAAGAGGCTGTCTCGATTTTTGAGACAGCCCTTTTTTGTTTTCCTGCAAGGTTTCCAAAACCTTGTAGGTATTCTGTATTTTAAGTTAAAGCAATAAATTATTTGACGTAAAATTTAAGCCTGCAAGGTTTTAAAAACCTTGCAGGAGTTGAAACCTATTTTAGGAATCTTTTTTATTTGAAAATATAAAAAATGAAAACAAGTTTGAAATCAAAGCAGCAACCAGCCAGGAACGCATCCAAAAAAATAAAAAAATAGATTTATTTGAGCAGTTAATACTGGCGAGAGTTAAAGTTATAAAAAACGTTGTTGTCAGATTTTGAAGTACTTGAATTAATAATTTCCTATTATAAAACCGGACAATGTTCATCTTAATTCAAATTGATAAGCTGAGGTCCAAATTCTTCGTAGAAAATATTTTCCTGACTTACATTTAAATTAATAAGCGCTTCATATTGTGTTTTGATAAACATTTCAGGTCCGCAGATATAATATCGGGCTTCTTCTAATAAAATAGAATCTTTACATTTATGAAGGTCAACACGACCCTGAATTACTTCGTTTGAAATTACATTTTCCGGTGTTACAGCATCATAAAAAGTAAACGTTTCCAAGTGATTTGCTTCTTCTTTTAAGGCTGAAATCTGATCTTTAAACGCGTGCACAGATTCGTTTCTGCAACCGTGAATCCAGATTGTTTTTTTATTCTGAATTGAATTTAAATTTGTTTCCAGCATGCTTAACATCGGCGTAAGCCCAACTCCGCCGCTTATTAATACTAACGGATTTTCAGAATCTTTTTCTAAATGAAACAATCCTGCAGGAGAAGAAATCGAAATAACATCGCCTTCAGATTTTGAGTGCATAGTATTCGAAACCCATCCGTTTGGATTTGGCGCAATTCCGCTTTCTTTTTTTACAGAAATTCTGTAATATTCAGGATTAAAAGTGCTTGATAAACTATATTGTCTTGGCTGTAAAAGATTCAATTCAGGAACAAAAACCTGAACGCTGATAAACTGTCCTGGATGGAAATCGGCAATTGCTTTTTCATCTTCTGGATAAAGATAGAAGGATTTAATTTCGGCTGATTCTTCAACAATTTTTTTAATAACGAATTTTCTCCAGCCATTCCAGCTTCCAGGTTTTGCGATATTTTCTTCGTATAAACCTTTTTCAAGATTAATCATAATATCGGCAAGTTCGTAAAAGGCAACCGTCCATGCTTCAAGAATTGGCAGTGTTGCGGCTTCTCCAACCACTTCTCCAATAGAAGCGATAAGATGTGTTCCTACGATTTTATATTGTTCCGGCTGAATATTAAGGCTTCGGTGTTTGGTTCCAATTCCTTTTAATATGCCAATTAAAACTGACGGATCTTCTATATTTTCGGCGTAAGCCAAAACGGCATTTGCCAGCGCCGATTTTTGTCTTCCGTTTGCCTGATTTCCCATATTAAACATATTTCGCAATTCAGGATGATGCTTAAACATTCTGGCATAAAAATAATTGGTAAGGTCTTCGCCGCTCGCTCGTAAAATTGGAACCGTAGCTTTAATAAGCTCTTATTGTTGTGGATTCATTTTGAATAATTTGATTAGGATTTAAAATTGAAATTCTAAGAAATAAAAGGCCTTAGAACTTATATTCGCAAATTTAATCCCACAGTATTGCTCCATTTTATGATTCAAATCATAATGGAAGAAGTTTTTTTGTTTCAGGTTTCAAGTTTCAAGTTGAGACAAAATTATTTTTTAACACAATATATATTCTCATTTTATTCCGTAGAGACGCACAGCAGTGCGTCTACACAACGAATATCACTTTGCGCATAAGACGCACTGCTGTGCGTCTCTACGATATACGTTGTGTTGATTTTTGTTTTTTTTGAATTGCCTCCAGCTTTAGCTGGAGGTAAAAAAGTTATTAGAAAAGGGCTTTAGCCAAAACTTTAATATTGGGCTAAAGCCTTTCATGTTTTCATATTTTAAACCTCCAGCTAAAGCTGGAGGCAATTCATCTTTGTAAAGAATTGAATATTCTCATTTTATTCCGTAGAGACGCACAGCAGTGCGTCTACGTCTCGAATATCAAACATTGTGGTTACGTTGCGCAAGACGCACTGCTGTGCGTCTCTACGATATGCTTTGTGTTGATTTTTATTTTTTTAGAGAATTAAATATTCACATTTTATTCTGTAGAGACGCACAGCAGTGCGTCTACGCAACGTAACCCCAACGAATATCACTTTGCGCATAAGACGCACTGCTGTGCGTCTCTACAATATGCTTTGTGTTGATTTTTATTTTTTTACAATTAATAATCAACAATCAACAATTCAAATCCGTTGTTGGTCGAAATTCTGCATTGCGAAATTTCAATTTATAGTACATTTATGTTTACAGATTATTTTAAGTAAATCAGCAATGAAAAATATTTTCCTTTCCATATGTTTTTTTGGTTTAATTTCCAGCGGTTTAAGTCAGGAATTAGCGAATGCTCCAAAACCTTTTGGACCGCTTCCTACGCAAAAACAAATCGACTGGCAGGAAATGGAATTTTATGCTTTTGTACATTTTTCATTAAATACTTTTACCAATAAAGAATGGGGTTACGGCGATGAATCTCCGGAATTATTTAATCCTACCAATTTAGATGTTCGTCAATGGGCGCGCATTGTGAAAGCGGCCGGAATGAAAGGAATTATTTTGGTTGCCAAACATCACGATGGATTTTGTTTATGGCCGTCAGCTTATACAGAACGCTCTGTGAAAAATTCTCCGTGGAAAAACGGAAAAGGTGATTTGGTTAAAGAATTGGCGGCTGCCTGTAAAGAATACAATTTAAAATTAGGATTATATCTTTCGCCTTGGGACAGAAACCGCGCCGATTACGGCAAACCGGAATATGTTACGTATTTCAGAAATCAGCTAAAGGAATTATTGACCAATTACGGTGATGTTTTTGAAATGTGGTTTGACGGTGCAAATGGCGGTGACGGCTATTACGGCGGTGCAAACGAAACCCGAAAAATCAATACGCTTAAATATTATAATTGGGATGAAACTTATAAATTAATTTACCAAACTGCACCTAAAACTTTGGTTTGGGGAGTTGGTCCTTCTGAAGCACGATGGATTGGAAATGAAGATGGACGTGCCGGAAAAACAAATTGGTCGCTTTTGCGCCAAAAAGATGAATTAGCAGGAAAAGTACATTATACCGAATTTATGTCGGGGCATGAAGACGGTGAAAAATGGGTTCCGGGCGAAGCCGATGTTTCAATCAGGCCGGGATGGTTTTATCATTCGGTTGAAGATGATAAAGTGCGTCCGCTGGATGAAATGGTCGATATTTATTACGAATCAGTTGGGCGAAATGCGACTTTATTATTGAATCTTCCGGTTGACAAAAGAGGTTTAGTTCACGAAAATGATGAAGCAAGATTAAAAGAATTAGTTGCAACCATAAAAGCTGATTTTAAAACCGAATTATTATCCCAAACAAAAATTACGGCTGATAATGTTAGAGGAAATAGTTTAGAATTTTCTGCAAAAAATGTTTCTGACGGAAATAAAAACACCTATTGGGCAACAGACGATAATGTCAAAACTGCTTCGATAACTTTTGAGTTTGATAAACCTACAGATATAAACCGAATTTTACTTCAGGAATATATTGCGCTTGGACAACGCGTAAAAGCTTTTAATGTTGAAGCAAAAGTTGATGGAAACTGGAAAGCCGTTGCAAACGAAACAACTATTGGTTACAAAAGAATTTTAAGAATCGACAGAGTAAAAGCATCAGCATTAAGAATCAATATTACGGATTCAAAAGCAAATATTGTTATTTCAAATATTCAGGCTTACAACGCGCCGACTTTTGTGTGTATGCCGGAAATTCAGCGTGATAGAAATGGCGATGTGACGATAAAATCTGAAGATGGAAATCCAGTTTATTATTCGCTTGACGGAAAAAATCCAACGAAAAAAAGTGCTTTATATAAAGGAGTATTTCGAGTTAATAAAGCGGTTACTATAAAAGCTGTTGGTATTGATGCTGCAGAAAATATCAGCAGTGCTGTAAAAACGGCAAAATATGGTGCATCAAAAGAAAACTGGAAAATAGTTTCGGCTTCAAGCGGAGATTTAAAATCAGCTGACCGGGTTATCGATGGAAATCCAAATACGGATTGGAGTTTTGGAGGTGACGCTAATAAACTTCCGCAGGAAATAATTATTGATATGGGAAGTCTTTTAAACTTAAACGGCTTTACGTATGTACCGCAGCAAGTGGGCAACAATCTTAATTTAATTTCCAATTACGAGTTCTACACCAGTGCTGATAATCTTAACTGGACATTGCAGTCTGAAGGTGAATTCTCGAATATTAAACATAATCCTATCGAACAGGTTAAGACTTTCAAAAAAGCTAAAGCCAGATATGTTCGTTTTGTTGCCAAGTCAGCGGTAGGGAAGGGTTCAACAGTTTCTATTGCAGAAATAAACGTGATCGAAACATTATAATTCCTTTTTGATTTGTAATCTTTTTGCTTAAAGTTTCCAATTTTGTTTTTTAGCGAAGCTTACAGGTTATTAGTCGAAATTTTGATTATTTACATTATGTAATATTTAATTTTATACTAAATAATTACAACAACAGGCAAATGATTAAAGAAAGTATAAATTTCAAAGAGGCTGGAAAGTTCGAAGAAACGCGTTTTGAAAAAATACACAATGTAATTTTCGATTCATCAAAAGAAGCTTCGATTTTAGTTGCTCAGGAAATCGCCAATATAATTCAAAGAAAAGAAGAATTAAACGAACCTTGTGTTTTAGGTTTGGCAACTGGATCTTCACCTATAAAAGTATACGAAGAATTAGTTCGTCTTCATAAAGAAGAAGGTTTAAGTTTTGAAAATGTAGTGACTTTCAATTTGGATGAATATTATCCAATGGATAAAAAAGATATTCAGAGTTACTGGTATTTCATGCACGAGCATCTTTTTAATCATGTTAATATTCTGCCTCAAAATATTAATATTCCTGACGGAAGCATCAGCAATGAAGACCTTCAGCAATATTGCATCGATTATGAAATGAAAATTAAAGCTTACGGCGGATTGGATTTTCAGCTTTTAGGAATTGGAAGAACGGGACATATCGGGTTCAACGAGCCAGGTTCTCACGTTAATTCAGGAACCAGAAGCATTACATTGGATCACTTAACGCGTGTTGATGCGGCATCATCATTTTTAGGAATTGATAATGTGCCTAAAAAAGCAATTACAATGGGAATTGGTACAGTAAAAAATGCCAAAAGAATTGTACTTCTTGGATGGGGAATCAGCAAAGCAGAAATTATAAAGAAAACAATCGAAGGTGAAATTTCATCTAGAGTTCCGGCGACGTATTTACAACAGCACAACAACACAACTTTTGTTTTAGATACCGAAGCTTCATCAGAATTAACGAGAGTAAAAACACCTTGGTTAGTAAAATCTGTAATCTGGACAGACGAATTGAAATTGAAAGCGGTGGCTTGGTTAAGCGAATTGACCAAAAAACCTTTCTTAAAGTTGACTGACAAAGATTATAATGATAACGGAATGTCAAGTGTTTTAAGCGAAGAAGGAACTGCATACAATTTGAATATTAAAATGTTCAACAAAATGCAGCAGACTATTACGGGCTGGCCAGGCGGAAAACCAAATGCCGATGATACGTACAGACCTGAACGCGCGACTCCGGAAAGAAAAAGAATTATCATTTTTAGTCCGCATCCTGATGATGATGTTATTTCAATGGGAGGAACTTTTGACCGATTGGTAGAGCAGGGGCATGATGTTCATATTGCATACCAGACTTCTGGAAATATTGCAGTTTCAAATCAGGAAGCTTTAAAATTTGCTGAGATTACAAAAGCGTTAAATTCTGATTCTGCTGAAGCGGAGAAGATTATTGACTTTTTGAAAAACAAAAAAAGTAATGATATCGATTCATTAGAAGTTAGAAAATTGAAAGGTTTGATTAGAAGAAGTGAATCTCTGGCAGCAACAAGGTATTTAGGTTTGCCGGATTCTAATGTAAACTTCCTTGATCTTCCTTTTTATGAAACGGGAACGGTAAAGAAAAATAATCTTGGTGAGGCAGATATCGAAATTATGTGCGATATCATCGAAAGAATAAAACCTCATCAAATTTACGCAGCAGGGGATTTAGCAGATCCGCACGGAACGCACAAAGTTTGTCTGGACAGTTTATTTGAAGCTTTGAAACGTTTGAAACACAAAAGTTTTATGGATGACTGCTGGGTTTGGTTGTACCGAGGTGCTTGGCACGAATGGGAAACGTACCAAATTGAAATGGCGGTTCCAATGAGTCCGGATCAGGTGTTAAAAAAACGTCACGCAATTTTCTATCACCAGTCTCAAAAAGATGGTGTAATGTTCCAGGGAGATGACAGTCGAGAATTCTGGATCAGGGCAGAAGACAGAAACAGATTAACTGCAGAAAAATATCACGCTTTAGGTTTAGCAGATTATTCTGCAATTGAAGCTTTCAAGAGATATTTCTTCTAAGAAAATATTTAAAATAAAATAGACTATTTCATGTGGTTTATTTGGTTAGTTACCAAGTTTTGAAATGCAGCCGTGGTTGGCTGCATTTTTTTTGTTTTTATACGTTGCGTATTTTTTTACCGCAAAGAGCGCTAAGGTTTACGCAAAGTTCGCAAAGTTTTTTTTTAGCTTTATCATTAAAAGAAGCTGAAGGACACAAAGCTGTTCGTCATTTTTTGTCACCCTGAGCGAAGTCGAAGGGCACAAAGAAGCTCCACAAAGTATATCCTCAATAAACATCAAACACAATCTTGTCATTTCGAGGAACGAGAAATCTTCGTAAGTAGCTCCACAAAGATTGACGATTATCGTTATCGAGTTTCTAGTGCGATTTCTCGTTCCTCGAAAAGACAAACCTCAACTAAAGCAAAAGACCTTTGTCAAAGTTTCAAACTTTGACAAAGGTCTCGTTATATAAAAAGTTAGCAAAGCTTTGTGCTCTTCGACTTCGCTCAGGGTGACAAAAAATGAGAAAAAAATCTTTGCGAACTTTGCGTAAACCTTTGCGCTCTTTGCGGTTAAATATTAAATACTATATCGAAGAATTCAAAATTCTCTGTTTCACATGATCAATATACGATCTTCCAATCACATATCTCAATCCTTCAATTTCAATACTGTTTCCTTCAACGGCGTCGATTTTGTCGATTGCGATGGTGTAAGATCTATGTATTCTCAGGAAGTTTTTTTCCGGCAGTAAATCTGTAAAATCAGATAAAGTGCTGTGAATGATATATTTTCCAGTTAAGGTGTTTATTTTTAAGTAATCTTTTAGGCTTTCGATAACTAAGATTTCGTTGAAGAAAATCTTCTTCATTCTTTTTTTGTCGATTTTTACGAAAATAAAAGGGCTGTCTGTGGTATTTTCTTGTGGAGAATTGGTTTTATTTTCAAGCCTTTTGCTGATTTTGTTCAGCGTTTTCATTAATCTCGGAAATTCGATTGGTTTTACCAGATAATCTAAAACGTCGAGTTCGTAAGTTTCAATCGCAAACTGACTGTAAGCACTTGTAATAACTAATAATGGCGGATTTTCAAGACTTTTTATAAAATTAATTCCGTCAAGAACAGGCATATTAATGTCAAGAAAAATAACATCAACTCTATTATTTTTCAGAAAATTTAAGCCTTCAATTGGATTGCTAAAAGTATCTATTACCTCAAAATTCTCAATCGGCTCTAAATAGTTTTTTATAACATTGATTGCCAATGGCTCATCGTCAATAATCAAACATTTTATTTTCATTTCTATAATCTTATGTTTTTGAGCGAAATAATTTAGCAGGTAATCTTATATACGAGAAAAAGCTGCATTTAGGTTACTTTAATCACAAGCTTCACGACAAAAATATTCTTTTTATTTTTAAATGAAAGCTTATAGTCATTTTTATTATATCCTAATTCCAGTCTTTTTTTGACATTTTCGATACCTATACCACTTGACTTGTTAAAATTATCCTGATGCTGCGTAATTTCTGGCGTTGGATTTGAAATCGTAAAATGCAGGAAATCCCCTTTTACTTTAAAATCAATGTTAATCCTTACTTTTCCAGTGTTTTTGTTTACACCGTGCTTAAAGGCATTTTCAACAAAAGTCAATAAAATTACCGGAGAAATCTCTTTATCGTGAATATCTCCCGAAACTTCCATGTTCACTTCCAGACGTTCATCGTTTCTGATTCTTTCTAAATCCAGATAATTTTGAATACATAAAATTTCGTTTTCTAAACTTTGCTTTTTACCACTTGTATCATAAAGCATATAACGCATTAATTCTGAAAGTTTTAAAACAATCTTTGGCGTTTTATTCGATTTTTCTACAGATAAAGAATAGATATTATTTAAAGTATTGAAGAAAAAATGCGGAGAGATCTGTGATTTCAAAAAAAGCAATTCGGTTTCTAATTGTGATTTCTCCAAATCAGTTACTCTTTTTTGCTCTTTTAAAAAGTCCAAAGTGATTTTGATTGCCGTAACAAATGTGATTACGTATAATTCTCCCATCATCATATCAATGGTATAATTAAGTGTCAGTTTATCAATTGTCTGCGGACCTTCCGGCCATACATTATGTGTGATTAACAAATAGGTAAGATTAAATTTTACCAATACCATAAGGAAGATGGCAGACAAAACGGCAAGAACATAAAGCACATACTTTTTTCTGTAAACCAGATACGGCATAAAAACCAGAATATTCAAATAACACAACGTCATGTGAATAGGAAAACCCAGCAAATTGGTTTTTAGCGAATATAGATAGTCATTAAAATAACTTCCCCATCGAAAAGTATTAAATAAGAAATAAGTCAGCCAAAAAACCACATGATAATACAAAGGTACGCGGTATAATTTGTTAGAATTGAAATTCATAATATGAGTATGTTTTGTGACTTTTTTTGATGTTTATCTAAGTTTATGTGTTGTCCGTCTAAATAAGTTTTAATAAAAAGTCGGTTTGTTTAAATTTAAAGTTAAATTAAGGTTGTTTTATATGAAGAAAATTCTCGTGCCGGCTTTATTTGCAATTTTGGCTACAAGTTGTAAAATAAATGTAAACAAAAATAATAAACAGGAAAATATTTTTGTTAACCATGTTGATCCTTTTATTGGAACAGGTGGACACGGCCATACGTACCCTGGAGCTACGGTTCCTTTTGGGATGTTGCAAGTAAGTCCAGATAACGGAATCTCAAGCTGGGACTGGTGTTCAGGCTATCATTATTCAGATTCTATCGTTTCCGGTTTTAGTCATTTACACTTAAGCGGAACAGGAATTGGCGATTTGGCCGACATTTTATTTATGCCGACCAACAAAAAAGTCGATTTAACATTAAAAACAACTTCACGCGATCAATTACCTTATAAATCATTTTACAGTCATGTTAACGAAAAAGCAGCACCGGGCTCTTACCAAGTTTTTCTTAAGGATCCTAAAATCAATGTAGAATTAACTTCTTCACAAAGAACAGCGTATCATAAATATACGTTTACCAAAAACGATAAACAATCTGTAGTTATCGATTTAGGATTTGCCATAAATTGGGACAAAGCTTTAAAAACCGGAATTACAATTGAAGACGAATATACTATAAGCGGTTACCGATATAGTAAAGGCTGGGCAGCAAATCAAAAAGTATTTTTTGTAGCCAGGTTTTCGAAACCTATTACAGAGTCAATTTTATCTGCTGATAAACAGATTGTTACCGGTAAAAAAGCAGATGCAGAAAATACATCGGCACAATTATTTTTTGACCCGAAAAACTCAGAGGAACTATTTATAAAAGTTGCCTTATCATCTGTAAGTGTGGCTAATGCCAAAGATAATCTGGACGCAGAAAAAGCAAATTTCTACAATACAAAATCAGAAGCTGCTTCGATTTGGAATAACGCATTAAGCAAAATTAGAGTTGAAACACCAGTAGATTCGTTAAAAACGATTTTTTATACTGCGATGTATCACGCACAAGTTGCCCCTGTAACCTATAGTGATAAAAACGGTCAATTTAGAAAAGAGGATGATCAAATTGTTACAGCAAAAGATTATACCGCATATTCGACCTTATCACTATGGGATACTTTTAGAGCCGAAAATCCTTTATTGACTTTATTGGCGCCAGACAAAACTTCAGACATTGTAAACTCTATGTTAGCGTATTACGATACGAAAAAAATATTACCGGTTTGGACTTTATACGCCAACGAAACCAACACAATGACAGGTTATCACTCGATTCCTGTAATTGTCGATGCCTATTTAAAAGGTATAAAAGGTTTTGATGCCGAAAAAGCTTTCGAAGCCATGAAAGCCACCATGATGCAGGACGAGCGCGGTTTAAACTTCTACAAAAAATACGGTTATATCCCTTATAATTTATTAGACGAATCGGTTACAATTACTTTAGAATATGCTTACGACGACTGGTGCGTAGCGCAAATGGCAAAAGCTTTAGGAAAAAATGCTGATTACGAATTTTTCTTAAAACGTTCTCAGGCATACCAATATTTATTTGATCCGAAAACAGGATTCATGAGAGGAAAATCGGATGATGGAAAATCATGGAACGAACCTTTCGATCCGAAACATTCTAACCACAGAGAACATACTGATTATACAGAAGGGAATGCCTGGCAGCACAGCTGGTTTGTACCGCAAAATGTCAATAACTTAATTTCGATTCACGGTGGAAATGAAACCTTTACAAAACGTTTAGAACAATTATTTACCGAAAGTTCAGAAATTACAGGAAACAATGTTTCGGCAGATATTTCGGGATTAATTGGGCAATATGCACACGGAAACGAACCGAGTCATCATATCGCGTATATGTTCAATCATGCAGGACAGCCTTGGAGAACGCAATATTGGGTTCGTCATATTTTAGATACACAATACAATACAACACCAAACGGATTAAGCGGTAACGAAGACTGCGGACAAATGTCGGCTTGGTATGTTTTCAGTTCAATGGGATTATACCCAATGAATCCGGCTTCGGGAGAATACGAAATTGGAAGTCCGATTTTCGAGAAAGCAACCATCAATCTTGAAGGCGGAAAAACGTTTGTAATTGAAGCTCAAAATGTTTCAAACAAAAACTTTTACATCCAGTCGGCAACTTTAAACGGAGTCGAATTCAATCAAACAGCAATCACACATCAACAGATTTTAAAAGGCGGGGTTTTACATTTTGTAATGGGACCTCAGCCAAATAAAAACTGGGGAACAAAAAAATAAAACAAAAAACGTAACTAACCTACTAACAAATATATTTAATGGATATTATTGACGTATCGATAATCGTAGCTTACATTCTGCTCTCAGTGAGTATCGGAATTTGGATTTCAAGAAAAGCAAAACAGGGATTGGATGATTATTTTCTTGGCGGAAAAACAATCAAATGGTATTTTTTAGGTCTAAGTAACGGATCTGGAATGTTTGATGTTTCCGGAACTTCCTGGATGATTGGGGTACTTTTTCTATATGGAGTAAAAAGTTTTATGTTCATGTGGCTTTGGCCAATTTGGAACCAGATTTTCGTAATGATGTTCCTTGCAGTCTGGATTAGAAGATCGAAAGTAATGACCGGTTCTGAGTGGATTTTAACGCGTTTTGGGAGCGACAGAGCCGGAAAAGCATCGCATATTATTGTGGCTATTTTTGCCATTATTTCAACAATTGGTTTTATCGCTTATTTCTTTGAAGGAATCGGAAAATTTGTAACCATTATTCTTCCGTGGGATTTAACGCTTCATTATGGTGATTTAATTCTATTGACTTCAGAGCGCTCTTATGCCTTAATTATCATCTTTTTAACTACAATTTATACCGTAAAAGGAGGAATGTTTTCTGTAGTTGCAACAGAGGTTGTACAATATTTAATCATGATTGTAGCCGGAGTTTTAATTGCCGGATATGCTTTTGTCAATTATACTGATATTCAAATAAATTCAGTTATTACCGAAGAATGGAAAAATGTTTTCTTCGGATGGCAGTTTGAAACCCAGTGGAGTGATAAATTCCAAACCTTCAATAATTTAATTGATTCTGAAGGTTACAAAATGTTTGGTGCTTTTATAGGAATGACGTTATTCAAAGGTTTCTTTGCAAGTGTCGCAGGACCAACACCGAGTTACGATTTACAACGTGTTCTTTCTACAAAATCTGTAAAAGAAGCAGCTTATATGAGTGGTTTCACGAACTTAATTTTATTCATTCCAAGATATTTATTAATTACTGGAATTGTGGTAATTGCATTGGTAAATTTAGCACCAGAATTAAATGCAAACACAGGTTTAACCGGAGCCGATTTAGAATTATTAATGCCAAAAGTGGTCAATTTATATATCCCGGTTGGAATTAAAGGAATTCTTTTAGCAGGTTTATTAGCTGCTTTTATGTCGGGATTCTCAGCTTTCGTAAATGCGGGGCCAGCCTATATTGTAAATGATATTTATAAAAAATACTTTAAACCAGTTGCGACAAATGCGCATTATATTAAAGTAAGTCAGATTTCTTCTTTCCTTGTAGTTGGTTTAGGAGTTTTCATGGGATTCTTCGCAGACTCGATCAATTCCTTAACACTTTGGATTACAAGTGCTTTATACGGAGGTTATGTTGCAGCAAATTTCCTAAAATGGATTTGGTGGCGTTTTAACGGCTGGGGTTATTTCTGGGGAATGTTCGCCGGATTAGTTGTAGCTTCTTTACAATTTGCTTTAGGTCAGGCCAAAGGAAGTTTAACCGAAGGCTCATTTTTATACGATTTAGCACAAGTACAAGCGATTTACTTGTTCCCAATAATATTTGGTTTCTCAATTTTAGGATGTGTTTTAGGAACGTTCTTAAGCAAACCAACAGATATGGAAGTTTTAAAATCATTCTATTCCAACGTAAGACCTTGGGGATTCTGGGGTCCGGTTTATAAAGTATTAAAGTCAGAAGATTTTACTTTCGAAAAAAACAATGATTTTTGGAGAGATATGATGAATTGTGCGATTGGAATTATTTGGCAGTCGAGCATGATTTTGCTTCCGATATTTTTTATCATCAGAGATTATCCAAAAGCAATTACGGCTTTGATTGTGTTTTTAGTAACGACGACGATATTGAAGTTTACGTGGTTGGATAAGGTTAGAAAAATTGAAGATTAAACAGCAATTTGTCATTTCGACGAAGGAGAAATCTCCACGAGAAACTCTACAAAGATTGGCGACTAACGAGAAGGAGCTTCTTACGGAGATTTCTCCTTCGTCGAAATGACAAAACTGAAAAAAAATTAAACACATAGAAACATAGGTTTAAGTGTGTATAAAAAAGAATACAAAAGAAACTAGTTTCTAACACATAGCTATGTTTGTTGATGCAAGTGAAACGCCTTTAAGCGGTTTTCAAAAACTATGTTTCTATGTGTTTAAACAAATGACAAAAGTGAGAGAATAAAAAAACAAAACAATAAAAAAACAAAAAAAATGAGCAGTATTCCTTGGCAAGACAGACCCGAAAACAGTAACGATGTAATGTGGAGATATTCTGAAAATCCAATTATCGACAGATATGCAATACCATCATCAAACAGTATTTTTAATAGTGCTGTAGTTCCTTTTGGAGATGGTTATGCGGGAGTTTTCAGATGTGATAACAAAGCGGTTCAAATGAATATTTTTGCCGGCTTTAGTAAAAACGGAATCGATTGGGACATTAACCACGAACCAATTGTAATGCAGTCTGGTAATACAGATATGATCGAATCTGCTTATAAATATGATCCGCGTGTGGTTTTCATTGAAGATCGTTATTGGATTACATGGTGTAATGGTTACAACGGACCAACTATTGGAATTGGATATACTTTTGACTTTAAAGAGTTTTTTCAATGCGAAAATGCCTTTTTACCATTCAACAGAAATGGTGTTTTATTCCCTCAAAAAATAAACGGAAAATACGCCATGTTAAGCCGTCCAAGTGATAACGGACATACGCCATTTGGAGATATCTGGATCAGCTACAGCCCGGATATGAAATATTGGGGAGAACATAGATTAGTAATGAAACCAACTCCGTTTGAAGACAGCGCATGGCAATGTACAAAAGTAGGAGCAGGGCCAATTCCTATTTTAACAAACGAAGGCTGGCTGATGATCTATCACGGCGTTATCAATACCTGCAACGGTTTCCGTTATGCAATGGGTTCAGCACTTTTAGATGTTGATTCACCAGACAAAGTAAAATACAGAACACAGCCTTATTTATTAGGTCCGGCAGAGATTTATGAAATGGTTGGAGATGTGCCAAATGTTGTTTTCCCATGTGCCGCTTTACACGATACAGAAGAAGATAAATTAGCCGTTTATTATGGTGCTGCCGATACTGCCGTAGCCATTGCATTTGGTAAATTAAGTGAAGTAATTCAGTTTACAAAAGATAACAGTTTATAGAAAAAGCATGCGTTTAAAATTTCAATGGTTAACAGTTGTTTTAGTTTCTTTTTCGGTTGTGGGTTTTTCTCAATCGAAGAAAAATACCATTATTCCTAAAACATACGTCGCGGCAAAAACGGCAAGTCCAATTACAATTGACGGAGATGAATCTGATACTTCATGGAGCAAAGCAGATTGGACAGATCTTTTTGAAGATATAGAAAACGGCATTAAACCCAAGTATGCAACAAAAGTCAAAATGCTCTGGGACGAAACCAATTTTTATATTTTAGCAAAGATGGAGGAACCGCACGTTTGGGCCAATTTAAAACAGCGTGACACCATTATTTTTTACAACAATGACTTCGAAGTTTTTATAGATCCCGACAGCGACACTTTTAACTATTACGAATTAGAAATAAACGCCTTGAACACTGCTTGGGATCTATTTTTATCAAAACCTTATAGAGAAAATGATCTTGTAGTTTTAAACGACTGGAATATTCCGGGTTTAAAATCGGCAGTTAAAGTTCAGGGAACGCTTAATAATCCAAACGATACTGATCAGGGCTGGACTTTAGAAATGGCGATTCCGTGGGCATCTTACAAAACCTCTTATTTTGATCAAAACGTACCCGTAGATAAATTCTGGAGAGTCAATTTCTCAAGAGTAAACTGGCAGCATTCAATTGTCGATGGTAAATACGAACGCAAAAAAGATGCCGACGGAAAATTTCTGCCAGAATACAATTGGGTTTGGTCGCCAATGGGTGTCATCAATATGCACGAACCTGAAAAATGGGGCTATGTTTATTTTTCTTCAAAAGAAGGAAAAGATACCTTTACAATTCCGCAGGACGAAAAAGTAAAATGGGAGCTTTACAATTTATACAGAGCCCAAAAAGAATATTTTCAAAAGAATAAAATTTGGGCAAAATCACTGACGAATCTCACAAAAGAAAACATCAGTGTTGATAATAAAATTTTAAAACCTATCTTAGAAAATCATTCCAGCGGATATAATATTTCAGTAAAAAGTCCTTTTTCGAATCAAACATTTGTGATAAAAGAGGACGGGAAAATAATAGCAAAATAAACCACAAAACCACTATGAAACTACCAAAACTATTACTTTTTTTACTGGCATTCAGCATTTTTTCGTGTGCCAAAAAAGAAGAAACCACCTCATTTAAATTTGCAGTCTGGACAACCGCAGATGCGAAAAAATCAGACGCAGATTATACCAAAGAATTCAAAAAATACAAAGACGGCGGAATCGACGAAGTATTAATCAATACGACAACAGACCCAAAACTTTTAAAAAGATTAGTGCCACTTGCCACAAAAGAAGGCCTAAAAGTTCACGCCTGGATTATGGCGATGAACCGTCCAAATGATTCAGTTGCGTTACAACATCCAGATTGGTATCAGGTAAGTAAAGAAGGAAAATCTTGTTTTGATAATCGTCCGTATGTGGATTATTACCAATGGCTTTGCCCAACCAGAAAAGAATCCAGAGAACATGTTTTACATTTAGTTGAAGAACTGGCAAAAGTTGAAGGAATCGAAAGTGTTCACTTAGATTATATTCGTTTCCCGGACATCTTTTTACCAATCAGCTTATTGCCAAAATACAACTTGGTTCAGGATGTAGAATTACCTCAATTCGATTTTTGTTATTGTGATGAATGTGTAAAAGCATTTGAAAAAATCCACCATAAAAACCCAAAAGAAAGTCACAACACTTCGATCGATATGGAGTGGAAAAACTTCCGTTTAAATGCCATAAAAGCCGTTGTTGGTGATGCGTATAAAATTGCACACAAACACAACAAACAATTAACGGCAGCCGTATTTCCTTATCCAGAAATGGCAGACCATATGGTGCGTCAGCGTTGGGACAAATGGAATATCGACGAAGTATATCCAATGATTTACCACAGTTTTTACAATGAAGAAATTGACTGGGTTGGTTATGCCACTAAACAAGGTGTTGCCGATTTAGAAGATAAGAAAACGAAAATCAATACAGGAATTTATATTCCGGGATTGAAAAATGATAAAGAGCTAAAACAAGCTATTTTAGAAGCAAAAGAAAATGGAGCAGTTGGGGTTTCATTTTTCGACGGAAATGCATTGTCTGAAAGTAATTTAAAGACAATCAAAGAAACAAAAGCAAGTTTAAAGTAATATTTTTAAACACATAGAAACATAATGTAGATAATTCAACTTTATCAAAGTTTAAAACTTTGACAAAGTTCAGGCGATAAAGCTATGTTTGTTAATGCAAGTGAAACGCCTTTTATTCGGTTCTAAAAGCTATGTTCCTATGTGTTTAAATAAAACTAAAAGTAAAAAAGCATGTCAAATAGAAGAGACTTTATCAAAAAAGCAGCTTTAGGCGCAGCAGCCTTGAGTTCTGTAGGCTTTAGCGGATTTGCAAAAGAGAAAGAAAATGAAAAAGAAGGCGCATTAGAATTTCCTTCAAAAAAAGTAAAAAAGCCAGTTGTTATTTCAACCTGGAATCATGGTTTACCTGCTAATAAAGAAACCTGGGAACAATTAAAAGCCGGAAAACCAGCTTTAGATGCTATTGAAGCCGGAATGAAAATTCCAGAAGCAGATCCAAATGTACGTAGCGTAGGTTACGGAGGATATCCGGATCGCGAAGGAAAAGTAACGCTGGATGCCTGTATTATGGACCATAACAGCAATTGCGGTTCGGTTTGTTTTTTACAGGGAATTATGCATCCTATTTCTGTAGCAAAAAGAGTATTACAAAATACGCCTCACGTAATGCTGGCAGGACAAGGCGCATTGCAGTTTGCATTATCAGAAGGATTTAAAGAAGAAAATTTACTAACTCCGGAATCTGAAAAAGACTGGAAAAAATGGCTGGAAGATTCAAAATACAAACCAGTTATTAATATAGAAAATCACGATACCATAAGCATGCTAATGTTAGATCAAGACGGAAATCTTTCGGGAGGGTGTACCACCAGTGGTGCTGCCTGGAAGATGCATGGCCGCGTCGGTGACTCCCCAATAATCGGCGCGGGTCTTTTTCTGGATAACGAAGTAGGAGCTGCAGCGGCAACCGGTTTGGGCGAAGCCGTAATTAGAACCGCAGGAAGTGCGATGGTTGTCGAATTAATGCGTCAGGGAAAATCGCCTTATGATGCGTGTAAAGAAATCACAGAGCGTATTTACAACAAACACAAAAACCACAAAGACATGGAATATCTGCAAGTTGGTTTTATTGCCTTAAATAAAAACGGCGAACATGCAGGTTATAGTTTAAGATCTGGTTTTAATTATGCGGTTTCTGATGATGAAAAAGGGCATAGAATGGAAGATGCGAAATTTAAAATGTCGTGGGATAAATAGACCAGTTTGTCATTTCGACGGAGGAGAAATCGCACACGTAACTCGACAAAGATTGAGGATTTAGATTACGGAGTTTCTAGTGCGATTTCTCGTTCCTCGAAATGACAAACAGAAACAAAAATTTTAAACACATAGATACATAGATTCTTCTCTCACAATCTATCCCGATAACAATCGGGGCTATGTGTTCAAACAACAACAAAGAATGAAAACAACAATATCCATATTAACCTTATTACTTTCAGTATTATCTGTTAACGCTCAGGAAAAAGTTCCGTTTTGGCAAAATGAAAAAATCAATGAAGATAATAGAGAGCCCATGCACGCCGCCTATTATGTTTTTGAAAACGAAACATTAGCTGCTAAAAACGAATGGAGGCAATCTAAAAATTACTTAGACATTAACGGAGCCTGGAAATTCAAATATGTGGATAATCCGGCTGCGCTTCCAAAAGACTTTGAGAAAACTGATTTTAATGATAAAAGCTGGGATAATTTTAAAATTCCCGCAAGCTGGGATGTAAACGGTTATGGATATCCGGTTTATGTAAATACGACTTACGATTTTGATTATTTAATGGCACCAAATCCGCCGTTTGTACCCACAAAATATAACCCAACAGGAGTTTACAGAAGAGAAATTACAATCGATAAATCTTGGGAAGGAAAAGATATTTTTCTGCATATCGGAACAGCAAAATCAAACTTAACCGTTTGGGTAAACGGTGTTTATGTAGGTTATGGTGAAGATGGAAAATTGCCTTCGGAATTCAAATTAAACAAATACGTAAAAACAGGAAAAAACACAATTGTGCTTCAGGTTATGAAATGGAATGACGGTTCGTATTTAGAATGTCAGGACATGTGGAGAATGAGCGGAATTACAAGAGATTCTTATTTGGTTGCCAGAAATAAAGCCCATTTAAATGACTTCGAAATAATTCCTGATTTAGATGCCAATTACGTAAACGGAAGTTTAAAAATAACAACTCAATTCTCTGATCTAGATAAAAAAGACAGCTACACTTTAGATGTTCAGTTAAAAGACGGAGACAAAATTATAACGTCAAAAAATATTTCCGCTTTAAGCGAAAAACAAACGTTTGATTTTACAGTAGAAAATCCGAAGAAATGGAGCGCAGAAATCCCGAATTTATATCAGGTGCGTTTTATTTTAAAAGATAAAAAAGGAACTGTAATTGAAGTTATCAATCAAAATGTTGGATTTAGAAAAGTAGAAATTAAAGGAGGACAGCTTTTAGTAAACGGAAAAGCGATTTACATAAAAGGTGTAAACCGTCATGAAGTTGACCCAATTACGGGACAAACCATTTCAAGAGAAAGAATGGAGCAGGATATTAAATTGATGAAAGAATTTAATATCAATGCGGTAAGAATGTCGCATTATCCAAACGACGAATATTTTTACGAATTATGTGATAAATACGGAATTTATGTGGTCGATGAAGCCAACATAGAATCACACGGAATGGGATACGATATTACCAAAACTTTAGGTAATAAACCAGACTGGGAATTAGCGCATATTCAGCGTATGCAGCGAATGATCGAAAGAGATAAAAACCATACTTCGATCATTATATGGAGTATGGGGAACGAAGCCGGAAACGGTTACAACTTTTACAGAGGTTATTTATGGATTAAAAACCGTGATAAATCAAGACCAATTCAATACGAAAGAGCAACTGCGGGAGCTTGGGATGGAAAAGATTTAAAATTCGAATGGGATTCTGATATCATCGATCCAATGTACAGTTCTCCAAATAAAATGGAAGAATATATTTTGGCAAATCCAAATCCGTCGAGACCTTACATTCAGTGCGAATATGCACATGCAATGGGAAATTCGATGGGGAATTTTAAAGATTATTGGGATGTTATTCGTAAATATCCAAACTTTCAGGGAGGATTTATTTGGGATATGATCGATCAATCGGTTTATAAAAAACTGGATAACGGCACTACGATTTTAGCTTACGGAGGAGATTTTGGACCAAAAGATGTAAAAAGTGATAACAACTTTGTGAACAACGGCGTATTTACGGTAGACAGAAAACCAAATCCGCATGCCCTTGAAGTGCGAAATGTGTATCAAAATATCCTGACTTCCTGGGAAAATCAGGAAACGGCTACAATAAAAGTTTACAATGAATTTACGTTTAAAGATTTAAGCAACGTAACTTTGCATTGGACCTTAATTTTAGACGGAGTGAAAGAAACGACAGGCGTTATCGATTATTTAGCAATCGATCCAACACAATCAAAAACGTATACATTGCCTATTAAATTAGGCGATAAAAAATTTCAGGAAGCCTTTATAAACATAAGCTATCAGTTAAAACAAGAAGAACCATTTTTGCCAAAAGGTTTCGAAATTGCGACAGAACAACTGGCGTATAAAGGAACCTGGAAAAACGATATTAAAATCGAAGGCGCATCAAAAATCACGGTGGAGAAAAAAGCAAATGCTACGGTTTTCAAAAGTGATAAAGCTGAGATCTCTTTCGACAAAAAAACAGGATTTATCAATGGCTATTCCTTCAATAATCAGCCTATTATAAAAGACGGATATCAATTGCGTCCCAATCTTTGGAGAGCACCAAATGATAATGATTTTGGCGCTAATTTTCAGGTAAACTTAAAGGCTTGGAAAGATGCAACAGAAAATCCGACTTTGGTAAACTGGACATTTACTCCATCAAAAGACAATAAAATTCTGATAAAAGCAACGTATAGTTTACCACAGGTTTCTTCGATTTTAGAATTGAATTATGAATTAAATGGAAACGGAGAATTAGTCTTAAAAGAAGTTTTAAATATTGATAAAAACAAAGAACAGCCAATTTTACCAAGATTTGGAATGGAAGTAATTGTTCCGAGAGATTTCAGTAATATGACGTATTATGGAAGAGGTCCGCACGAAAATTACATCGACAGAAATTACAGTTCAAAAGTGGGATTGTATACACAAACCGTTTCAGAGCAATATTATCCATATATCCGTCCGCAGGAAACAGGAAATAAAACCGATGTACGTTTCTTAGAATTATCAGGAGATAAATTGAAATTAACCGTAACATCTGACGAATTATTGGCCATAACCGCTTTACATTTTTTAAATGAAGATTTAGACGACGGATTGCAAAAAGACCAAAGACACGCTGCCGAATTGAAGGAAAGGGATTTAACGAGTTTAAAAATCGATTCGAAACAAATGGGAGTTGGCGGAATCGACAGCTGGCAGGCCTGGCCTATGGAAAAATATCTCTTAAGAGGAAAAAATTATCAGTATCAATTTAAAATAACACCATCTTTAAAATAATAATTATGAGATCATTAAAACCATTATTCGTCTTAATCTTCTTAACTGTTTTAAGTTTGGGTTACAGTCAGAAAAAAGTTTTTACTGCGAAAGACATTCAAATTATCCCGAAACCAAATCAAGTTTTGATTCAGTCAGGAAGCTTTGAGTTTTCTAAAAATACCGTTTTTGTTGCCAATACTGATTTTCAAAAAGATATTTCAAACGCTTTAATCAACAAATTTGAAGTGGCTGCAGGCTGGCGACCAATTTTGGGAGTAAAAACACCGCAGAACAATTTTGTTCAGTTTAAAACAGATCCAAATCTTCATAAAGAAGCATATAAAGTTGAGGTAAACAATAATATAATCACAATTACAGCAAAAGGAAATGCCGGTTTTATCTACGGATTAGAAACGATTAGACAATTACTTCCAACGGCTATTGAAAGCACTTATGCAATTTCATCTGCAAAATGGCAGATTCCAAATGTTACGATTACTGACGAACCGCGTTTTCAATGGAGAGGTTTAATGCTGGATTTATCACGTCATTTTTTCGATAAAAATTATATTCTGGCAACCATCGATCGTTTGGCAATGCACAAAATGAACGTTTTACATTTGCATTTAGTAGACGATCAGGGATGGAGAATTGAAATTAAGAAATATCCTAAACTAACCGAAGTTGGGGCATGGAGAGTGAATCAGGAAAATGTTGCATGGAATGCCAGATTAGCCACAAACCCTGATGAAAAAGGAACTTACGGAGGATTTTTTACGCAGGAAGAATTAAAAGAAATCGTAAAATATGCAGCATCCAAAAATATCGAAGTAATTCCTGAAATCGAAATGCCGGCGCACGTAAGTTCTGCCATTGCAGCGTATCCGGAACTGGCTTGTTTTGATCAGCGTATTGGTGTTCCGTCTGGCGGAGTTTGGCCTATTACAGATATTTATTGTGCAGGAAAAGAATCTACGTTTGAATTCCTGCAAAATGTATTAGACGAAGTAATGACCATTTTTCCATCAAAATACATTCATATTGGAGGCGATGAAGCGACAAAAACCAATTGGGATAAATGTCCAAACTGCCAAAAAAGAATGAAAGATTTAGGACTGAAAAATTCAACGGAACTGCAAAGTTATTTTGTAAAACGTATTGAAAAATATATCAATTCTAAAGGTAAAAAAGTTATAGGCTGGGATGAAATTGTAGAAGGCGGTTTAGCTCCAGAAGCAACTGTAATGAGCTGGAGAGGAACAAAAGGCGGTATTGAAGCGGCAGATCAAGGTCACGACGTTATTATGACGCCGGAATCTCCTTGTTATTTTAATTTTTATCAAGGTCCTCAAAATGAAGAACCATTGGCTTTTGATGCTTATAATCCTTTAAACAAAGTGTACGAATTTGAGCCAATTGTACCAACAATGTCGCCTGTTGAAGCGAATCATGTTTTGGGCGGACAAGCCAATTTATGGGCAGAATATCTTTCGGGACCAAAGGATTCAGAATATATGATTTTTCCAAGACTGGCAGCTATGGCTGAGGTTTTATGGAGTTCGAAAGAAAGCCGTAACTGGATTGATTTTACAACGAGACTGAAACCATTATTAAATCGCTATGATTATTTAGGAATCAATTATGCTAAAAGTGCTTATTTGGTAACAGCTTCTTCAACAGCAGATTTGGCTAAAAAACAAATTAATGTGACACTGAAAAATGAATTCCCAAATCCGGATATTCGATATGTTTTAGGAGATAAAGCGATCGATCATCATGCGGTAAAATATATAAACCCAATTGAATTTAAAGAAACTACTGTTTTAAAAGCTTCTTTATTTCAGGATGAAAAACCAGTTGGAAAAACATTTACAGATACCATTATTTTCCATAAAGCTTTTGCACAAAAAGTAAAATATTTAACGCCTTATAATGATAATTATAAAGGTGATGCTAATACGATGGTCAATACAATTAGAGGGAGCAAAAACTTCCACGACGGACAATGGCAGGCATGGCTTGTTAATGATATGGAATTGGTAATCGATTTTGAAAAACAGGAAAGCGTTGAGCAGGTAATTGTAGGAGCTTTAGAAAGTCAGGGAGCCGGAGTTAATTTTCCTGTAAAGATTAAAGTTTTGGTTTCTAATGATGGAATCAAATATCAGGAAGTTGGTAAAGTATCACGTCCGTATGCTCCAAATGTGACTTCGGAATTGAAGGATTTTAAAATCAATTTTGGAAAAGTCAATACACGATTTGTAAAAGTAATCGCTTATAACCTTAAGAAAAGCCCGAAAGGGGAAAGTTCTTGGTTATTTGTGGATGAGATTTTAGTGAATTAATAAACGCATTTTTTGTCATTCCGAGGAACGAGGAATCGCACTAGTTGATCGACAAAGATTGACGATTTGCTTTGAAGAATTTCTTGTGCGATTTCTCCTTTCGTCGAAATGACAAAAATGCGCAGAAGCTTTGACAAAGTTAGGCTTGAGCATAATTTTTAAACACATAGAAACATAGGTTTATTTTTTGAATGAATAAAAAAAGGGTATAAAAAGAAACTAGTTTCTCACACATAGCTTTCTATGTTTGTTAATGCAAGTGAAACACCTTTTTTATAAACTATGGGAGCTATGTATCTATGTGTTGAAATGTGAATTTTACAATTAAACAAAAACAAAAAACTATAAATAGAATAAAGATGAAAAGAGGAATATTCATAATCGCGTTATTATTTTCCGTTCAAATGTTTTCGCAGGCCATTTATGAAGATGAGCGTTATGTACCGGAAACGGATCCGTTGGTGTTGAAAAATTTAGAAGTATGGCAAGGCAAAAAGTTTGGATTATTAATGCACTGGGGAACATACAGCCAATGGGGAATTGTAGAATCATGGTCAATATGCCCAGAAGATTATGGATGGTGCGAACGTAAAAAAGGAAGTAATCCTGCCAATTATAATCAATATGTAAAAGATTATGAAGGTTTGAAAAAGACTTTCAACCCAACCAAATTTGATCCGACAAAATGGGCAAAAGCAGCAAAAGCAGCGGGAATGAAATACATGGTTTTTACCACCAAACACCATGACGGATTTAATATGTACGACACTAAATATTCTGATTATAAAGTGACAGACAAGGATTGTCCTTTCAGCACAAATCCAAAAGCCGATGTTTTGAAAGAAGTTTTCAATGCTTTTAGAGCTGAGAATATTTCAACTGGAGCTTATTTCTCAAAACCAGACTGGCATAACGAAAATTACTGGGATCCGTATTTTCCACCTTTCGACAGAAACGTAAATTACGATCCGTCATTATATCCTGAAAAATGGCAAAAATATGTTGACTTCACTCACAACCAAATTTTAGAAATCCTTACTAATTACGGTAAAGTAGATATTTTATGGCTTGACGGAGGCTGGGTTAGAAAAAGAGATCAGCAAAATTTAAAAGAAAACTACGACGAGAAATTTGCTGAAAACGAATCTAAAAACGGTTTCATCAAACACAGAGTTGTAGATCAGGATCCAAAAATGGACGAATTGGTGGTGAAAGCACGCCAAAAACAACCAGGATTAATTGTGGTTGACAGAGCGGTTCACGGAAAAAACCAAAATTATTTAACTCCAGAAGGTCGTGTTCCGGCAAAAACATTACCTTATCCTTGGGAATCTTGTATCACATCTGGCGGCGGATGGTCTTATACTCCAGATGCAAAATACATGACGGGAAGACAAGGAATTCACATGTTGGTTGACATTGTTGCAAAAGGCGGAAACCTATTATTAAACGTTGCACCAAGTCCGGAAGGAGAATGGCAGCAAGGTGCTTATGATTTATTGCAAGCTTATGCAGACTGGATGAAAGTAAACAGTGTTGCGATTTATGATACAAAACCAATTGAACCTTTTAAAGAAGATAACATCTGCTTTACACAAAATAAAGCCGGAAATGTATTTGCTTTTTATTTAGCAAAAGACGGAGAAGATAAAATTCCTGCAAGCGTTACAGTGAAATCTATCAGCCCTAAAAAGGGAACAAAAATTACCATGTTAGGTTCTAAAACTTCTCTAAAATGGACAAAAGAAGGAAATGGATTTAAAGTTGTAATTCCGGAAAGTCTTAGAAATAATTTACCTGCAAAAGAAGCATGGACTTTAAAAATAGAAGCTATTAACAGATAAGAATATGTTTTCAATATCAAAAAAATTAATTTTAAAAACAGCATGCAGCTTTTGCATGCTGTTTTTTAGCATCACAAGTTTTGCACAACAACCTGCAGATTATGTGAATCCGTTTATTGGAACTTCCAACTTTGGAGCTGCTTTTCCGGGACCGATTGCGCCGCGCGGAATGGCAAGTATAAGTCCGTTTAATGTTGCGGGGGTAAAAAATACTCCAATGGAAAAAGACAGTCAGTGGCTTTCGAATCCATATGTAAACGAAAATACCTTTTTAACCGGATTTAGTCAGGTGAATTTAAGCGGTGTAGGTTGTCCGGAATTGGGTGTTATTTTATTGATGCCAACAACCGGAAATTTAGAAATCGATCATTTAAAATATGGATCGACATATTCTAATGAAGTCGCAAAAGCCGGATATTACAGCGTTGACCTCAAAAAATATAAAGTTAAAGGAGAATTTACAGCTTCAAAACGAGTTGGAGTAAGCAGATTCTCTTTCCCGAAAGGGCAGTCGAACATTTTGATAAATCTTGGTTTAGGATTAACGAATGAAGAAGGTTCGATGATTAAAGTGGTTTCTTCTACAGAAATTGAAGGAATGCGTTCCGTTGGCTCATTTTGTTATAATAGCCCGGAAGATGCTTATCCGGTTTATTTTGTAGCCAAGTTTTCTAAACCTGCTGAAAAATTCGGTGTTTGGAAAAAACCTTCTAAATACAACGGTGTTGAAGCACAATGGATGTCAGGATACAATGGCAAGGCAAGAATAATGAAAAATACCATCAAAACAGTAGTTGGCGATAGTATTGGAAGTTATTTCAGCTACAAATTCGACAAACAAGAAACGGTTGAAGTTAAAATTGGAATTTCGTATGTAAGCATCGAAAATGCCAGAGAAAATTTAGAAAAAGAAACCGGAGATAAATCGTTTGACGCCGTTTATAAAGACACTTACAAAGAATGGAATGACGAACTTTCGAAAATTTTAGTCGAAGGCGGTTCCGAAGATGATAAAACGATTTTTTACACGGCTTTGTACCACACGTTAATTCATCCGAATACTTTAAATGATGTAAACGGAGAATATCCGCAGATTAAAAGAACCAAAATTGGTAAAACCGATGGCACGCGTTATACCGTATTTTCATTATGGGACACGTATCGAAACATGCATCCTTTAACCTCTTTAGTTTATCCTAAGCAGCAATCGGATATGATAAAAAGTATGTTGAAAATGTATGATGAAAACGGCTGGTTGCCAAAATGGGAATTAAATTCGACAGAAACATTTACAATGGTAGGAGATCCGGCAAGTATTGTTATAGTTGATGCCTGTTTAAAAGGAATTCAGGATTTTGATGTTTACAAAGCTTACTATGCCATGCTTAAAGGAGCAGACCAAATTGAAAATAATCCACTGCGTCCGGGACTTAAAGAATATATAGAAAAAGGATATTTATCGACTAATTATCCCGGACCTGTTTCTACAACGCTGGAATACAATACTTCAGATTATGCGATTTCACTTTTAGCAAAAGCTTTGGGTGAAAAAGAAGATTATAAACGTTTTGCTAAACGTTCATTATCCTACCAAAAATTATTTGACAAAAATTTAAAATTACTCCGTCCAAGAATTGCTAACGGAAATTGGTACGAACCTTTTGACCCTGAAGCAGGATCTAATTTTGAAGCAAATGTTGGTTTTATCGAAGGAAATGCATGGCAATATGCTTTTATGGTTCCGCATGATATCAAAGGATTGATGAAATTAATGGGCGGTGATAAACCTTTCACAGATCAATTGCAAAAAGTTTTTGATACCAAAAAATTTGATATGGCAAACGAGCCGGATATTGCTTATCCATATTTATTCAATTATGTAAAAGGCGAAGAATGGAGAAGTCAGGAACTGGTTAAAAAACTGGTACAGGAATATTTTCAAAACAAACCAAAAGGATTACCCGGAAATGATGATACCGGAACAATGTCGGCTTGGTTAGTATATTCCATGATGGGATTTTATCCAATATCTCCCGGCGACCCAATTTATACGATTACAACCCCAATGTTTGATAAAGTAACGATCAAATTAGATTCAAGATATTATAAAAAAGAAAATATTGTTATTGAAAAAGAAATCAATACTGATGGAAAAATCAAAACAATAGAATTAAACGGAAAACCACTGAACAGTTATTTTATTTCACACGATGATTTTGTGAATGGAGGAACGCTCAAAGTGATTCAAAATTAAACTCTCACAACTATGTTACAACTCAAAATCAAAAAAACAGCCATTATTTTTGTAATGGCTGTAGGTTTTTTTAACCAAACCTATGCGCAGAAAAAATACCCGTACCAAGACGCAAAACTACCGACAGAAGATAGGGTAAAAGACTTGTTAAGCCGTATGTCGCTTGAAGAAAAAGTGCGCCAGATGGATATGTACAAAGGCGAATTTTTTAAAGAAAAAGAAGATTTCTCAAAAGTAAAATCAGATGCTAAAATTGGAAATCTGGGAATTGGGGCGATTCATGATATTTATCCGCGTTCGGCTAAAATGATTAATGATCTTCAAAGTGAGATAATTAAAAAAAATAAATGGGGAATTCCAGCCTTGATTATGTGCGAGATGCTTCACGGTTATTTAGACGAAGGAAGTACAGCTTTCCCAATGAATATTGGTCTTGGAGCAACTTGGGATACAAGTGTAATGGACAAAGTAGGTAAAGTAATTGCGATGGAAGCAAGATCGCACGGAGTTCATTTTGGTTTAGGTCCAAATTTAGATTTAGGCCGCGAACCACGCTGGGGTCGTGTTGCCGAAACTTTTGGTGAAGATGCCTATTTAAACAGTGAAATTGGATTGGCGATGATTAAAGGAATGCAAGGCGATGATTTAAAATCAGATCGTTCGATTATTGCAGAACCTAAGCATTTTGCCGTTCACGGTATTCCGCAGGCGGGAGGAAATTCTTCTCCAATTTTAGTCGGAGAACGTTCGGCGAGAGAAGATCATTTGCCTTCATTTGAAAAAGCGTTCAGAAAAGGCGGCGCATTAGGAACGATGTGTGCGTATTCTGAATTAGACGGAATTCCTTGTGCAGCCAATCATTGGTTATTGACTGATGTTTTGAGAAACGAATGGGGCTTTAAAGGAATTGTAGTTTCAGATTTAGGTGCTATAAAATACCTTCAGGTAACGCATTTTGTTACCAGTTCTCCAAAAGAAAGTATTAGAGAAGCTATTGCAGCGGGAGTTGATATGCAGTTTTATGATTTTACAAATGAATTTTGGCAAACAAGTATTATAGAATTGGTAAATGAAAAGAAACTAACAATGGCGCAGATTGACCGTGCTGCCGGAGGAGTTTTACGTTTGAAATTCTTATTGGGATTATTTGAAAATCCATACACAGATAAAAACTTAATTAAAGAGCGTTTTCATACTAAAGAAAATCAGAATGTAGCTCTGGAAGCAGCTCAGAAATCTATGGTTTTGTTGAAAAATGACAACAACATTCTTCCTTTAAGTAAAGAAATAAAAAATGTAGCTGTTATTGGGCCAAATGCAAATGCTTCAAGACTTGGAGGATATGCTCCAAAAAACAGCGTTGGAACGACAGTTTATGAAGGTATTCAACAATTAGTTGGAAAAACGGCCAATGTAGTTTATGAAGAAGGTGTTCCTTTAATCGTAAAAGGACAAATTATTCCATCTAAATATTTATTTACTCCAGATGAAGCTCAAAACGGATTAAAAGGAGAATATTTCAATAACAGAAATGTAGAAGGAACTCCGGCGTTAACTCGTATTGATAATCAATTAGAGTTTGACTGGCCTTGGTCTCCGGGCGATGGCGTTACAGATGATGATTTCTCTATTCGCTGGACAGGTTACATAAAATCAGATAAAGCATTTGACGGCTGGATAGGTTTAAGTTCTGATGACGGAATCAGAATGTGGATCGATGATCAATTGGTAATCGACAACTGGACAAAAGGTGCGACAAGTATGGTTACCACTCCAAAAAATATTGAAGCAGGAAAAAAATACAAAGTCCGCATTGAAATGTGGGAAGGCGGCTGGGGAGCCAGAGCGCACTTACGCTGGAACTTAGAAAAAGTAAACTTACAACCTGCAATCGATGCTGCTAAAAAAGCCGATGTTGCTATTGTAGTTTTAGGAGAATCAAACGAATTGGTGGAAGAAAACAGAGATGTTGCTTCTTTAGATTTATTCGGGATGCAGCAGGAATTGATCGAAGAAATTCAAAAAACCGGAACTCCTGTGGTTTGTGTATTGTTAAACGGTCGTCCGCTTTCGACAAACTGGATTGCAGAAAATATTCCGGCAGTCGTTGAAGGCTGGTTTCCGGGAGAGTTAGGAGGAAGAGCTGTGGCTGATGTTTTATTTGGAGATTATAATCCGGGTGGAAGATTGCCAATTACAGTTCCAAAATCAGTTGGACAGCTACCTATATATTATAACCAAAAAAGATCTGCGATTCATAGATACGTAGCAGAGAGCGAACATCCTTTATATACATTCGGTTACGGATTAAGTTATACCAAGTTTGAATATTCAAATTTGAAAATCAGTTCAAAAGAAATTAAAGCTGACGGAGAGCTAAAAGTTTCAGTTGATGTTAAAAACACTGGAAGCAGAGACGGAGACGAAGTTGCACAATTATATATTAAGGATGTTTACAGCAGTACGACAACTCCTGAAAAAACCTTAAAAGGATTCAAAAGATTAAATATTAAGAAAGGCGAAACCAAAACGGTTGAGTTTATACTTACACCAGATGAGTTATCTATTTGGAACAGAGAAATGAAACGTGTTGTAGAGCAGGGAGATTTTGAAGTTATGGTTGGAGGAAATTCTACGGATTTGATCAAAACAAATTTCAAAGTTTTGAACTAATTCGCACAAATTGAATAATATATTTAACGTTTAAGTCATTTAGAAAAGAATGTAGTTGCAAAAAGAGTAAAACACTTCGATTAATGCGAACAAGGTGTTGGAAATAAAGAGGATAAAGATTACAATTTAAAACGTTTTCGTACCCTTAAAAGATAAATGTATTCCCAACACCTTTTCAAACTTGTCATTTGTCGAAATTATATCCTGTTAACAAAATGTATTCTTAAGTTTAACATGTTATTAACTCAAAAAACAACTAAATATGATCAAGAACGTACTAAAATTACTGTTTGTGATATGCTTATTTGGATTTCAAAATCTGGAAGCACAAACAACAGTAAAAGGAACGATAACAGATGCCCAAAGCGGAATTCCGATCCCTGGGGCAAATGTTGTTGTTAAGGGAACAAAAACAAGTACATCATCAGATTTTGATGGTAAGTACTCTATTACAGTTCCAAATCAATCAGCAGTTTTGGTTTTCTCTTATGTTGGTTCAGCTTCAAAAGAAGTGGCCGTGGGAACTCAAACTACCATTAATGCTGCTTTAGGAGCTTCGACACAACAATTAGGAGAAGTAGTAGTAACTGCTCTTGGTATCAAGAGAGAGAAAAAAGCAATTACGTATTCAGCTCAAAACATTGGAGTAGACGAATTATCAGAAGCAAGGTCATTAAACGTTGCTAACTCACTATCTGGTAAAGTTGCCGGTCTTAACTACTCTACAACTTCAAATGGTGTTGGTTCTTCTTCAAGAATTACATTAAGAGGTAACAGATCTCTTAACGGAAACAACCAGCCATTATATGTAGTAGATGGTGTGCCTATTAGTAACGGTACAACAACAACAAACCCTGATATTGATACAGGAGGAACTACACAGCCAGACGGTATTTCAAACATCAACCCGGAGGATATTGCTTCGATGACTGTTTTGAAAGGACCTTCTGCAGCAGCTCTTTACGGATCAAGAGCGAGTAATGGTGTTATCGTAATTACAACAAAATCAGGAAAATCAGGAAAAACATCTGTTTCGGTATCTTCTAATTTCATGGCTTCATCTGCATATAACCTGATGAATTTACAAAATGAGTATGGACAGGGAGCAAACGGAGTTTACAATCCGACTTCAAGTTCAAGCTGGGGAGGAAAATTAGACGGAAGTCAGGTTTCTAACTGGCAGTTAGTTCGTAACCCAAATTATGCTGGGCCGGCTACACAAAGTTATTCTCCACAGCCAAACAATGTTATTGATTTTTACAAAACAGGTTACAATTTAGCTAATACTTTAACAGTTACAGCAGGTAACGAAAAAGCGCAGGGTTATTTCTCTTACACTAACACGCGCGCTGAAGGTATTGTTGGCGGAAACCAATTAGACAGACACAATCTTAACTTAAGATTGACTAGTAAAATTTCTGATAAATTATCATTAGATGTAAAAACAAACTACATCGTTCAGGACATTGATAACTTATTAAGAACCGGTGAAGAATCTATTGGAACATCAGCTTATTTATTGCCTCGTAGTATCGCATATAACGATTATAAAAACTTCGAATATTTTGATGCTGCAGGACAAAGACAAATGAATTATTTTATCGACGAAACAGGATCTCCTGGAGGAAACCCATTTTGGTCTGCTTTAAGAGACGATGCCCGTTCAGATAAAAGAAACAGATTTATTGGTTTAGCTTCCCTTAAATACGAATTTACAAAAACGTTAAGTTTACAAGGTAGAGCAGGTTTAGACCAAATGACAAACAAAAATGTAAGAAACAGATATGCAACTGTAGCATTCAATAATAACTTAGGTTCATACAGCGAATCTTATGAAACTGTAAGTGAATTGAATATTGATGCTTTACTTTCTTACAATGAAAAATTTGGAGATTTTTCTGTGGGACTTAATGCTGGTGCGAGTTCACTACAGCAAAGTAATTCAGCTTTAAATTCAGGAGGAGTTTTAAGTAAAAGAAACTATTTTGCATTGTCTAACGTACAAACAATTCAATCAACTTCTACAGCTTCAGAAAAAAGAATTAACTCTGTTTATGGATTTGGTCAAATTGGTTTCAGAAACTATTTGTTCTTAGATTTAACGGCAAGAAATGACTGGTCTTCAACTTTACCAACAGATTATTTCTATCCTTCTGTAGGTCTTTCAGCTGTGATTTCAGACATGGTTAAATTACCGGAAGTAATCAGTTTTGCAAAAGTAAGAGCTTCTTATGCACAAGTTGGTAACGATACTGATCCTTATCAAACACAACAAAGATTTTCATACATTGGTGGAAACGGCGGTATGTTATACGGACAAAGCACAAAAGCGAATCCAAACTTAAAACCGGAGATTTCTTCTTCTACAGAGATTGGTGCAGATGTAAGATTCTTTAATAATCGTTTAGGTTTAGATTTTACCTACTTTAATACTTTAACTGATAACCAAATTTTCTATATCAATACTCCAGAATCTTCTTCTTTCTCAAGAGCGATTGTAAATGGTGGTGATATTGAAAATAAAGGTATCGAGCTTACGCTTACAGCAACTCCTATTCAAACAGAAAACTTTAGCTGGGATATTACAGCAAATTACGCATCTTATAAATCAAAAGTAAAATCGATTTATGATGGAAGAGATGAGTTAGTTCTTGGAGAAGGACGTTTAGTAAGAAGTAAAGTTGTTCAGGGCGGCGAATATGGAGATTTATATATTAAAGGTTTCCAAAGAGATCCAAACGGAAACGTTATTGTAAATAGTGCAGGTATTCCGCTGGCAACAAATGGTTTTGATGTACGTGCCGGAAACTTTAACCCGGACTGGACTGGAGGTTTTAAAAATAACTTTAAATACAAAGATTTCTCTTTAAGCTTTTTAGTTGATTTTAGAATTGGCGGTGAAGTTATTTCATACACTCAGGCTAGACAAGCTGGTTTAGGAGTTAGTGATGTTACTTTAGCAGGAAGAGAAGGCGGAATTGTTGTTGATGGTGTTGTTTCTAACGGAAATGGTACTTATTCTCCAAATACTACAAGTATTACGGCAGAGCAATACTGGACAGCTATTGGACAAAGAACTCCTATTGCAGAACCTTTTATTTATGATGCAACAAACATCAGATTAAGAGAGCTTGTTTTTGGTTATTCATTACCAAAACGTATATTAGGTAATTCAGGATTTACAAATATTGATTTTTCATTAGTGGGAAGAAATTTATTCTTCTTCGTGAACAAAGCTAAATATTTTGATCCAGAGGCAGGAGCAGGAACAGGAAACCTGCAAGGTATAGAATCTTTCAACATTCCTTCAACGAGAGATTATGGAGTTAATGTGAAATTTGGATTTTAATTAAATAAAGAGAGATATCATGAAATATAGTTTTAAAATAAAAACGTTAGGAGTTGCATTAATGGCAGTTTCTATTTTGTCAAGCTGCACTGGTGACTTTGACGAAATAAACAAAGATCCTAATTCATTGACTGAGGATCAGTTAGATGCTACGTTAGCGGGGCCATCATTTGCATCTGCGCTTTATGCGGGTATTCATAACGGATCTTACTCATCACCAGGTGTTGATGATCAGGGAACCTGGGGTATTGCTACGGGTATTTTATCTTCTACTTTTATTCAATATTTAAATTGTGGATATGGTACTGAGAGAAATGCATTCGTAAACGGATACGAAGGCCGTGGATGGACAAGATTTTACACTGTTGCAGTTCCGGCTTTAAATAATGCTATTAAAGCATCTGAAGGAAACGCTGAAGCTTTGGCAGTTCTTAAAATCTGGAAAGTTTTCATGTACAATCAAATGGTTGATGCTTACGGACCAATTCCTTACACTGAGGCAGGAAACGGGAAAGAAAAAGTAGCTTATGACAGCGTAGAGTCTATCTACGAAGACTTTTTTAAATTATTGAATGAAGCAAATGCGACATTAAGTTCTACTTCTGTAACAACTGTGGCTTCGTTTCAGCCAAACGACAGAGTGTATGCAGGAAGTGTAGCAAAATGGAGAGTTTTTGGAAACAGTTTACGACTTCGTTTAGCTTTAAGAATTTCTGATAAAGAACCTGCAAAAGCAAAAACAGAAGCAGAAGCTGCTGTAGCTGCAGGTGTAATGCAGACAAACGATCAAAGTGCTTTTTTCAAAGCGAGCAATATTACTCCAAACAATTTAAATATGATTGTAAACAGCTGGGGTTATACTATGACAGCTTCTATGGAAAGTATTTTGGTTGGATACAACGACCCTCGTTTAGCAAAATGGTTTGCTCCGCTTGACGCTTCAGCTCCGACTCCTGTTTATAGAGGACAGCCAATAGGAGGTTTAGAAGATCAGTTTGGAACAACTAAATTCTCTGCTTTCAACAATGATATTATGGGTAACGGAGCTGCAGGAAACGTAAGCGAATCTAAAAATATCGAAATCTTCATGGCTTCTGAAAACTATTTAAGCAGAGCAGAAGGTGCTTTAAACGGATGGAACATGGGCGGAACAGCTCAAAGTTTGTACGAAACAGGTATTAGATTGTCTTTACAACAATGGGGAATCACTAACGCTGCTGATATCAACAGCTATATTGCAGGTTCAACTTTACCAACTTTACCAAACGTACTTACAGTTTATCCAACTTTAGATTTACAAGATATTCCGGTAAAATTACCTGTTGCATGGTCTTCTACAGAAGCAAATCAGAGAACTCAAATTGCAGTTCAAAAGTATTTGGCAATTTTCCCAGAATCTTGGGAAGCTTGGGCAGATTTACGTAGAAGTGATGCAAAAGTTATTTATCCGCCGTTGAATACAGACAATAATGATCCGGGAGTTGGAAAAAGCTTAATGAAACGTATCATTTATGTTACAAACGAATATTCTTCAAACAAAGACGCTGTTACAGACGGAATCTCAAAACTTGGAGGTCCTGATTCTGGAGGAACTAAACTTTGGTGGGATACAAAATAATTATTTGGTTGAGTAAAGATCCACACAATCTTTACTTAAAAATTCAAAAGGAGAGGAAACTCTCCTTTTGTTTTATATAAAAGTCAGATTATGAATTTAAAAAAATACGGTTCAATTGTTTTATTAGTTTCTGTTTTTCTTGCTTGTAAATCAATTAAAAATGAACCAAAAGCAGTTAATATTACCCAAAATTATATTGCAGCAAATCCGGTTACAGCGGCCAGTCATGCTTCAACATTGGTCGAATTAGAAAATAATACACTTCTGGCAGCTTGGTTTGGCGGAAAATATGAAGGCGCAAAAGATGTCAGTATTTATATTTCATCTTATAAAGAACAAAAATGGTCGGCACCAAAAAAACTGATTGAGCCTCTAGTTAAAGATGGTGATACACTCCCCTGCTGGAATCCGGTTTTGTTTAAAAGTAAAAGCCAAAATTTATATTTATTTTATAAAGTGGGGAAAAATCCGAGAGAATGGTTTGGCGCTATGATTGTTTCAAAAGATGATGGAAAGAGCTGGAGTAACCCAAAATATCTTCCAAAAGGAATTTTAGGTCCAATTCGGAACAAACCCATCGAAACAACTCCCGGAATTATTTTATGCGGAAGCAGTACCGAAAGTGTTGACGATAATAAATGGAGAGTTTTTATAGAAACTTATACTGAAGCGACAGACAGCTGGACAATTACCGATATTAATGACAAGAAGAATTTTGATATTATTCAGCCCACATTTTTAGTTCATTCTGATAAAGAAATCCAGATTTTATCCCGAAGCCGACATAATAAATTGATTTCATCTTGGTCTGAAGATAACGGAAATACATGGCAGAAAACAGACAGTATTAATGTTGTAAATTCAAATTCTGGAGTTGATGCTGTAACTTTATCAAATAAATCTTTTTTACTGGTGAATAATCCGCTTAAGATGGGAAAAGACTGGTTTAACGGAAGAAATGTTTTAGATGTAGAATATTCGAAAGATGGTGTAAATTGGAACAAGTTATTTGATTTAGAAAACCAGCCAGAAGGAGAATTCAGTTATCCGGCCATTATTCAGACTTCAGATAAAAAGATTCATATTTTGTATACTTATAATCGAAAATTTATCAAGCATACAACATTTGATTTGAAATAAATTTTAAAAACAGAATTATGCAAAAACACTGTCTTGCCTTAGACTTAAATAACCACCCGGATTTAATTGCAGAATATATTGATTACCATAAAAACGTTTGGCCTGAAATTCAAAAAAGTATCAAAGATTCTGGAATTATCAATTTAGAGATTTACAATATTGGCGATCGTTTGTTTATGATTATCGAAGCCAATGACGATTTCTCATTTACAGAAAAAGCAAAACAAGATGCCGAAAATCCCAAAGTCCAGGAATGGGAAACGCTAATGTGGAAATTCCAAAAAGCCTTACCGCAAGCCAAATCCGGAGAAAAATGGATTTTAATGAATAAAATTTTTGAACTTAAATAAGTTGGCACACAGATGACACGGATTTGCTTCGCAAAGGCGCGGATGGGCACAGATTTTTTTTATAAAATTCTATAAATAAAAATCCGTTTTAATCAGCGTTTTCACGAAGTGAACCCGTGTCATCTGTGTGCCAATTTTAGATAACTATAATTATGAGATTTTTTAAAAAGATAAACTTTGTTTGCGGTTTGTTACTTTTCAGCTTTATTGCAAATGCTCAAAGAGATAACTTAGCCCAGACATTTTACAAACACGATAAATATCTTTCGTCAGATAAATTAGAAGGTCGTTTCGTTGGAACAAAAGGAAATAACGATGCAGCATCTTACATCAAAAAATATTTTAAAAAATATGGATTAAAGGAATTTAATAAAAATTATTATCAGCCTTTTAAAGTATTTGTAAAAGAAGGAATCAACAAAGCAAAATCAGACAGTGTTTCGACCCAAAATGTTTTAGGATATATTGAAGGATCTGACGAAAAACTTAAAAATGAATTTATCGTTATTGGCGCACATTATGATCATTGGGGCTGGGGCGGAAGTGGTTCCGGAAGCAAAAAGAAAGATACCATTGCAATTCATAACGGTGCAGATGATAATGCCTCTGGAGTTTCGGCTTTGTTATGTATTTTGGAAGAAGTTTCGAAGCTGAAAACCAAACCTAAAAGAAGTATTATTTTTATTTCTTTCAGCGGAGAAGAAGAAGGATTATTGGGTTCGAAATATTTCATAAATCATTTACCGATCAAAAAAGAAGCCGTAAAAGTAATGCTGAATATGGATATGGTAGGAAGATTAAATGCCGAAAAACAAATCTATATGGGAGGTGCAGGGACTTTCCCAAACGGAGTCGACTTAATGAAAAAACAAGGCCAAAACAGCGGACTAAATCCAGTTGTTTTCGCAGGCGATGTTGGCGGATCTGATCATGTTTCTTTTTATAAAGCTTCGATTTCTGCCGTAGGTTTCCACACAGGCGGACATCCGCAATACCACACTCCCGAGGATGATATTGATTTAATTAATTTTGAAGGTGGTGCTTTGGTGAGTAAGTATATTTATAATGCTTTGGTAAGTATTGCTGATTATGAAGAGGAATTGGTTTTTATAAAGCAGGATTAGGAAAATAATCATTGTATATTCAATCTTGACAAACTGTTAGGCGCTTGAAGAAAACAAGAAATTTTATGAGCGTTTGTTAGAATCTGAGAAAGAGAAAAATATTTATTTAGAGAGCTTGTTGAGGGAGGAGTGATATATAAAATAAAAAAGAGCCCAAAGGGCTCTTTTTTATTTTGTTTCAACTTTGGCATAACAATGTTTATGTATGAAATTTAAAAATTCTTGTGCTTTCAAAGCATCAGCTGGTTGGAGTTTGAAAGTTTGATATCTTGCATATCTCGATTTATCATCAAGCCAATTGTATTTAGTACCAATAATAGGACCTAAAGTTTCCATAACTAAATGACTTCTTGCTTCGTGTCTGCCATTCATTTTATACGCTTTACGAACATCTGCAATACATTTACATTCATGTCCATCTATCTCCGTTGGAAGTAAAATATCCTCAACAAAATGAATAACGGAGTAAAATGCAGTCGTAATAGCCCAATCGTAATAGACTTTTTCTTCCAATAATTTATCACTTAAGCTCTTATTCCTGTCGCCATGATCTTTCTTTTTACTCATTAGAAATACCTTCTGAATATTCAAAACCATCTTGACTTAACAGTTGTAGATCTAAACTTTCCCCATCAATAAGTCCCATATCTAATGTACTTTCGAAGGTTTTTTTAAAGGTACATTTAACCTCATGAATTTTTGTATAAGCAAGTTCAATAAATTTATCTTCTAGTAAAATTTCATTCTTAACGGCAAAAATTACTTTAGGATTTTTATGGAATATGTTTATATGAAATGAATCAACTGTATACCCATTGTCGCTTAAAAAGTTAAGAATTGTTTTAGTTAAAATGTAAACATTATTAGCTTTTTCCGTAAATCTTTCAGCGGAAGTCTTCATTATTTTTTCAACAAATTCTTGTCTACCAATGTTTTTTCCGTCGCTCAAACCTTTGTCGTAAGCTTCAGCAACTACATTAACATGATAGTATAAATCACTAACTTTTTCGCTCTTAGCATAACTTTGATGTGATTCTAAATAGCTATTAAACAGATTAAGTCCAGTAGTGCCTTTTTTTGTATGTGTCATAATAATAAATTGATTTTATGTAACTTATAATTAATTACTTCAAATCCAATGTAAATATATTTAAATATACGAATTGTTGTCAAAATAAGTATTTCAAAATACTTATTTGTATCAATTATAAATAATCGATGAAATACATATATTTCTGTTAAAAATGATTTAACTCCTCTCAAAATTTATTTTAGGGGTGTGCAAATGTACAATTAAATAAATGATATAAAACCGTATTTATACCTAATTAACAGTACTTTCATTAGAAGTTTATTTTTTAAGCTTTTTCTTTTTTAGGGATGATTAATTTAAAACTTCAAATATTAATAAAAAAAATTAACAAAAATAACTTATGGAAAGCCTCTGTACAATATTGTTCTATAAGTTAACATATTGAACAAAAAGGAGAATATTTATGTCGTAAAAAATATAAGTAAAAGTATCATAGAGCCAAGTACAATAACGCCAATCATATGATTTAAATCACTGTTACCATTTTTTTTATTGGTATTTCCTTTTGGAGACCATATTTGTGAAAATGAAATAAAATCATTGTCATTAAAAAGATTGCCGTATTTAAATAAATATATCTCGCAAATGCGCCTAAAACTTCGATTATATATCTGCCAGATATTATTTCTAGAAAATCCATTATCTTTTTTTAATTTGAATAATAAAGAAAATTAAATTTTTACAATAAAAAAATGGTTTGAAAAACTTAAGCATAATTCAAACCATTTTTTCTAATTTCTATGTCGAAAAAGTCACCCCTTTTGTTTTAAAGTTACTAAACAAAACTTGTTTAGCTGTACTTATAGTTTCTTCGGTTCTGTAAATACTACACCAGAATTTAATTTGTATTTTAAATTTTCCATCAGAAATAGAATTATAATAAATCTGAGATGGTTTGGTATTATTTACTAAAGGAAGACTTTCAAGAGAACTTAAAATAGTTGCATTTATATCTTCTGGAGTTGCATCGCCGCTAATTTCAATAGCAATGTCTACGAGTTTAAAATTATCGGTATACGTCCAGTTGGTGATGTTTTGAGATAATAAGTTACCATTTGGGATAATAATTTCGGCACCATTTGGAGCATTGATTTTGGTTGTTCTTAATCCCATTGATTTTACTCGTCCAGATTCAGAACTAATATCAATAACATCTCCAATTTGAATTGGTTTATCAAAAATCAAAATAATTCCCGAAACAAAATTGTTGACCACATTTTGAAGCCCAAGTCCAACACCGACACCTAATGCTCCTAAAAGAATACTCAATTTATCTAAAGGCATTCCAGAAGCTGCAACGGCTAAAAGATAACCTACAATTAAAACAATAAGTCTGGTAATTAATAATTTTGAATGTTGTCTTTTGTTGATGTTTTCTTCATTTTCATCTTCAATTTCTCCAAAAAAGTAAGCCACATAATTCTGTAGTAAATGTGCCGCCCAGACAATAATGAAAAACAATACAATATTCCCTAAAGTGAAAGTGATACTTCCAATCGTATTTGGACGGCTTAGTAAATTTCCAAGAGAAGTACGTAACGATTCCCAAATGTTTAAATTAGAAGCGATTACAACCAGCCACATATAGCTGATTATAATTATAAATGGTTTTTTCAGTGTATCAGATACATTCTCGAAATCAAATATTTTTTCGATTCCGCGTTTTATACGTGTGGTGTAAATCTGTAAAAGGATTATTTCCAGAATTATTTTCAAGAGAACACTTAAAGCAACAATCTGCGTCAGCGAAATAAAAGCAGTTAAACTCAACATATTTGAAAGTGAAACTCTTCCGAAAATATTATAAAGAATTGATAATCCATTTAATCCGATAAAAATAATGCTGGCCCATTTAAAGAATCCTTTGATATACAATTGATCTTTTAAACTTTTAATTTGAACTAAACCATATCGTATTCCCAGAATATTTATGATGATAAAAGAACAGCGTTGAAACAATCCAACTTCAATAAAAAGGTCAAGGAAGCAAAGTGCAAAAAATAATCCGAAAAGTAATAGCCAGTTGCGCATTGATTTTCCAGACCAGTCATTCTTAAATAAAATTGTAAGCACACCTAAAGAACCTAACTGAAGCAGTTCTAAAAATAGGGCAGGAGCATATAAATTTGTAACTATAGCAATGTTTAAGCCTATAACAATTACAGGTAAAATAACGCCTCTGTTTAAATATTTAAAATTAAAAAGAGAAAGGTTTTCTGCATGACCGTTAGATTTTAAATATTTCAAATTGCGTGAAATATACCAGGCCAAAAGTCCCATGAAAAAACATAACGTAATTAATCCGCCGGCTTTGTAACTTAAGTAATAAGCGGCAACATTTTCTTCAATTATAACTTTTGCTTTAATGTTGTGCGATACTACTTTTTTTGCTGTAGTATCAGTGCTCCATAATGATGGATATTCTTTTTTAAGAATACTGATTCCAGATTTTTCGAGTTTTGTTTCTACAGTTGTTAAAGCGTTTGAAACAGCTATTTTATGTTCGACAGTCAGCCTTTTTTTGAGATTTAAAACTTCCTGATTTTTCGTCATCAGGCTGTCCGTTTTAAGATATCTTTTTTTAAGATTGGCTAATTCTGTTTTGAATTGTTTTCTGCGAATGGTATCTTTTATGAGTGTAAAAAGAGTTTTATCTTTACGCAGATCAAGAATTTTACTTTTAATTTTTTCAAGATTTGCATTTCGGTGATCTATCGCTTTATTTTGATCGTTTAATTCCTGTTCGATTTCTTTTAAAACAATGCGGTACATTTGCTGATTTCGCACATTTGGGTTTGCACCTTTTAAACTTGCTAATATTAAATCGAGTTTACTTTCTGTTCGTTTAATTTCTCCAAACAAGTGAAAAGTGTTTCCTTCGAATTCGGCATCATTTGCAGCCGATTGCAAAACATCGCCGGCTTTTTCGATAGACATTAAGTAGTCACTGTCTGTTGCGGTTTCTTCAAATAATTTTGATTTGTTTTCTGTTTTTGAAGCTGCAGTCTGTGAATAAGAAAATGATACGAAAAAAAGTATCATTAGTAAGGCGGATAAATAAGAATTTCTTTTTGAATTCATAATTAATTTGGTGATTTAAGGTGTCCAAATTTAATTGTTTTTTAGGAAGGATGGCTTTATGTAATAGATAAAATTCATAAAATGAAGTACATTCATTATGAATAATAAAAATGTCCCTGAGCAGTTTTGATACTCAAGGACATTTATTTAAAATGAATGATTTACAGTTCTAAAAGGGAAATGATATACCATTCCCCGAATTATACAATTTATTAACGTCATTTTGATTTAATACCCTGTTTTTCCAAATACCAAGTTCTTCAACATATCCAACATGTCTTAAAGTTGATGCTAAAGTCCAGTTAGCAGCACCGATTCTGGTTATACTGTTACCTATATTCATCCCTAAATATTGACCAATACTTGTATCGTTTATTGTTTGACTTATTGAATTAATGTATATTTTAGTTCCTGAAACTATTTTTGAACCATTATCAGTAACTACGATATGGTACCAATTATTTAAAGCAATAATTCCATTTGAGGTTATTGCACTTTGATAAACTGCATTTGATCCACCTGAAAATTTAGTTAATGTTGCAGCTCCATAAGGGGTTAAATGTATTTGCCATTCAACATCTGTGGAATTATTTCTTTTATTTATAATCCAGTTGCCCGTTGTTGAAAAATTAGATGTATAAAACCAGAAAGAAATAGAAAACGGAATATCCGCTCCGTTTCCTGCTGTAAAACTCAAGTTTGCTGTATTTGGAATATCAACATAAGCTACATTTGATAGAGGAAAATTTATTGCACTTCCTATTTTTCCTGTAACATAGTTTGTATTTGTCGCTGTTCCACTTGGAGATAGACCAGTAGATTCAGCAACATTTTCATTAAATTTATAATATGCGACTAAGTTATTTAACAATTTATATTTTTTTCCAAAAATAGTATTCTGTAATAAGCTTCCCATAACTTATACTCCTAATAATAAAATACTATTTGTACTACCTCTTTTTGTGAAAGTAAAAATTTGTTTTTCAGCTGTTACAGAAGGAGTTCCAAATAACCAGGTATGAGGTGTTGTAATTGCCCAGGTTACACTTACTCCGGGCAGCGTAATACCGTTAAAAATGAAACTTGCTGGCAAAGAAACAGGAACTGTAATTGTACAACTTGTTGTGAAAAGGATTGTTTTTCCATGCCATGACGAAGGAATAGTTTGACTTGTAGCTATTTCAACCTGATTAGCAATATCTTGTTTGTTTGATAAATCGATATTTCCGCTTCCTACAAGGGATTCTCCGTTGATCGTTTTAAGATTATTAGTCGTGACAACAGTTCCATCGCTAAACTCTAATTCGCCAAATCCATTAGTTATTAAAGTTTTGTTTGGCTCATTTATTTCTAAATCGGCTACCTTAATTCTGTTATATTTTTTTGTGATCATTTTTTGTTTTTATTTATTGTGATTAGATAAGTTTTTTGAAATTTTTATGAAGGATGATATTTAAATAAATTGCATATCATTTATATTCCACCATCTGTTATTGTCCAATTGTTTGGCGTTCCTGTTAAGATTGCTTTTCCAACAGTAGATGCTGATGTTCTTTTTATTGTTCCAAATTCTAAAGCAAGATTTGGTTTTACAGTTGGTAAGGTACTCCATCCGTTATAAATTGCATCTAAGTTTAAAGATGAAAAATTTGATGGATTTTTACCATTCATAAAACCTGTGAATACAGTTACATTGCCAATATTCCAGGATCCTATATTTTGATTAAATGCTAATGCATTAAGGAACATTTGAGACATATTTGTTACTGATGAAACATTCCAATTGGTCAAAGGTTGATTAAATACTTTTGTACCTGAAAACATTTGAAACATACTTGTTACTGCCGAGACATCCCAATTGTTTAAAGGTTGGTTAAATGAATTATTGTTAGTAAACATTTGAGTCATTACAATAGGCTGTGAATTTTTTAATATCCAATTGTTAATTGTATCATTGCCACCGTTATTAAATGCATGTGTCGTAAAGGTTGAAAACATCAAAGAAAAATTAGTTACATTAATAACATTCCATGTTCCTATGTTTTGATTGAATGAAATTGCATTTTGAAACATATTATTCATGGCCGTTGCTGAACTCGTATTCCAGTTTCCAATGGACGAGCTTCCACCGTTATTGAAAGCAGAAGCCAATTGAAACATGTTAGCGAAATTAATTACACTACTAACGTTCCACGCCCCAATATTTTGATTGAATGGTGTATTTTGGAACATTCCACCAATATTTGTAACAGAGTCGAGGTTCCATAAATTTATTCCAGGATTTCCGCCATTATTAAAATTACTGTTTCGAAACATTACAGATGCATTAGTTACTTTTGACATATTAAAATTACTTATGTCTTGATTAAATGGTGTCTCAGCAAACATTCCTGAAGTAATAGTGACATTTGAAGTATTCCAAAGATTAAGCGGTTTATTAAAAGATGTCCCATTAAGAAAATTTAGCAAAGTAGTTACTGCCTGAACATTCCAATTGTTTATAGGCTGATTAAATGCAGTGGCATTTGCAAATGTTTGCGACATTAATACTGATCCACTGTTTTTAATGGTCCAATTGTTTATGTCAGCACTATTGCCGTTATTAAATACAGCAGCTAAATAGAAAGTTCCACTAAAATCAACAACGTTAGAAACGTTCCATGCTCCAATATTATCATTAAATAATGAACATCCATAAAAAGTCATATTTAATGAGTAAATGTTTGAAGTATCCCATTTGTTAATATTATTAATAGTTGTTAGTGATGTACAATTTCTAAAACTATTACTAAGAGATGTAGTTTGTGATAAATCCAGAACATCTCTAACATTATTTAATGTAAGATTAGCGCATCCAAAGAAATTACCATTTCCCAGTTTAAATTTTCCCCAGTTTGTAATAGAGATTAACTTTAATACATCTGTATTCGCTCCTGAAAAAAACCATCCGGTACAAATTCCTGATATTTTAATTGTATAGTCGCCAGCAGAAAAGTACGTATGAGTGACTTGTGGTTGATTCCAAGTAGTTATATTATTTGTAGTTCCGTCTCCCCAATCTACTGTAAAATTATAGACTCCTTGCGACCCTAAAGGCAGCTTTATCTGATTTGAAGTACTTGAACCTGTAGAAGTATTTGAAGTTCGCCAAGTAGAAATGAAAGAATTTTTAGTTCTTCCAAAAATTGTATTTTGTAATAAAGATCCCATGATGAAATAAAAAGTATAAAATGTTTTAGTACTGGTTCTTGTGTAAAAAGTAAATTTGCTTTTTCAATTGTAATAGAAAAGTTTTCTCTGAATAATTGTATTATAAGTGTATGTTGCATTTATTACTGTTATCGCATCATTTTGTCTCTTATTATGATTTAATAAGATGATGGGAATTTATATCTTGCGTCATACGTAAGGCTTACATTTTAGTAAGCAGTTAGTAAACAATTTTACGATCTCCAGTTGCCGTTTTGTATTCACATCCTACAGGAAGACCTGCGGCAATAGCTGTAGAATTATCTGCATAAGTTGGCATGTTTAACCAGATCATATAACCATTCTCATCAATATAAGCCCTTGAAGTTTCAATTTGCATATTAGTCCCAGATGTGGTTTTTTGTCCAGTAATGAATTCAATTCTACTTTTTCCATTACCTTTTGCAGTTCCTGCTTTAAACTTTAAAGTTCCACCGTCTAAATTTGAAGCCCCTAAGCCAGAATTTGCTAACATATAAATATCACCATTTCTTGTCATTGCATATACATTTCCATTTGGAGCAGAACCAAGCGCAGTCCAATCTCTACTTATTTGTCCAGTAGCGACAAAAGGTCCGATTCCATTTGTTTGCATATAGATATCTCCATTTTGTACAGCAACATAGATATTGTTATTGGATGAAACAGTAATAGCAGTATAGTTTCTTTTATTGACTCCTAATGGAATAAAATTCCCCATACCATTGAGCTGAATATAAATGTCATCCAACGACTGTACGATAGCATACATATTATTTGTTGGTGAACCGGCTAATCCACTCCAAGCCCTAGAGGTTTGATTCAATGGTAAAAAATTACCAGTACCGTTAGTTTGCATATAAACATCTCCATTAACAACAGCAGCATAAACATTATTATTAGGTAAACTTCCCATAGCAAACCAATTTTTATTGCCTTGGTTTAGAGATGTAAATGGCCCTGTTCCATTAGTTTGCATATAAATATCACCTTCAAATCTTGCGTCGTACACATTATTATATAAAGAAGTTAACGAGGAGTATCTTTTAGAAGCAGCTCCTAAGCCAGTAGATGAAAAGGGTCCAAGTCCATCAGTTTGTTTATAAATATCACCTCCATACCTTGAAGCATAAACACTATTATTTTGAAGCCCTGTTATTGAGAAAGCATTATTTCCTATATTTTGTGTTATTGTGTTAAAATTTGGATTGTCATTATAATTGATAGTACGGCCAGCAGTTATAATTAGATCACGACCTTTTGTAGATGAATCTGATTGTTCAATACCAATCTCTCTATTAATTTGCTTTCCTAAAGTTATATCTTTACTGGGAGTACTAATCGTACCAATCCCAAAAAAAGTTCCATCATCAAATAATCTGCTGGAAATTAGTGTTATTGGATTTAGTGATTTTGCTATAAAATTTGTTACACCGGTAAACAAGGATTGTTTAGAGTTCCAGTTTGTTTTTTCTGTATCAGTTACAAACCTATTGTTAGTATCTTGAGAAATTATGCTCGGTGGATGATTAGCCGGATGTATATAATTAGAAATACTTGCAAGTCGGGTAATTTCAGTATCTGAAACAAGACTTTTACCTGTAATTTTATCAACTTTATTATCTATCAAATCTTTCAAAACTTTACCTTGCCTGGCATCTAATGATTTACCATCCTGAACATAATCTAACGCATTGTAACTATCAGTTTTAATATTATTGACATCGCTAAATTCTAATTCACCACTAGAATTTGTTGTTAAGATTTTGTCACGTTCATTTTTTTCTAAATCAGCTACTTTTATTCTGTTATAATTTGTATCCACTTTTATGATTGATTGAATTAATTTTTATTATTTCTTTAGAATCCAGCTTAAAAAATTTGAACCCAAATTGATTAAAGCTGGATTTGTTTGATATTTCCGTTGCCAAAATTTGATTTAAATCACAGAGATTTAAAAAAGTAAATTATTTTTAGACTCTATAAATCCAATTTTAATTTATGGATTTGGATTTTCTCCCTCTTTATAATTATGAGTTAAAATTCCATTTGCGAAATAGGTATGAAATGGATTTAATGTTAAAGGGAAAATTCTTCTTTTCTCTAAATTAATTCTAACTGATGTAACCGGAATGATTTCATTATTGATAGTGTAAAGATTATCTCCAACCTGAATATCTCCAAGAGAGATAAATCTCCACAAACCATCACGTTGAATAAGTTGTAAGTGAGTTGGAGTAGCCTCTAACAATCCGTCGTTTACAATTATTGTTTTATAAGCATCTTTCTGCGTTAATTTAGTAATTGGCGATGTTATTCTTCTTTCCAACAAGGAAACAGAAGACCATTTATACAACTCATTAGCATTATTGGTATCAATTAATGTTTCAATTTCGGCAGAAAGAAGCAGTTGTTCCAGATGCAATTCCTCAATAGCTTTTTTAGAACCATCTGGAAGCGTAATCAATGTGCCTTCAACGAAACAGCTTCCGCCGCTGCCACCTGGTCCTCCTGTAGAATTATCGCCTGTAGTTTGAGAAGTTATATTACTTGGGGTTGATAAACCAGTTGCGCTTCTTGTTGCAACCTTATAATAATAAGTAGTATTGGCTGCTAATGAGGTATCTGAAAATGATTTTAGATCTGGAATATTTATAGATCTGTATGGTAACCAATCACCATTTAAATCAAGAGTTCTATATAATTGATATCCTGTAATTCTTACATCATCATGTGGGACAATCCATGATAAATTTATAGTCATTCCGTCACTTGAAAGAGTGCTGGAAATAACCGGGATATTAAGTATACACGTCCCTAAATTATTGGCATAAACTTGTGCATTTTCTTCCAGCCAGGCAATGGCTTGATTATTTGCGTCAGTAATACTAATCTCAGATACGAACTGATTAACATAAGCGGTAAGGGTGACTTCTGTACCGGCTTCACCTGCTGAACAATTATTTTTTGTTACAGTTTTAGTTTGTTCTGTATTATAATATCGTACATCTTGAGGACAGCTTGTTGTGTCAAAAATTGGTGCAATATAATCCGGATCTGTTACCACATTTGGTTTTGTATCTCCCGTAGAAGAACCATCGTCTTTATAGTATCTTTCTAATAAAGTAAAAGATTTATATCCTGTATTTGCCATATTTTAATAAGTTATTACGACTTTTGCTGTTGAAGAGTCTACATTATATGTTATATATCCAATGTTTGTAACTTCATTTACATCGTTTACCCACTTAGGTGGATAAGGAATCTTTTTCGAAAAATTCAACTGTTGTATTTGAGAGCCGTCTATGTTAATAAAATCAAATCCTAGTTTTTCCATAGTTCCTCCTGAAAAAGTCGTTATCTCAATATCTATATTTCCACTCCCAAATTGACCAAACCAAGCAGCAGCCATTGTAACCGGAATCGATTTTAAAGAAATATTATCAGATGACAATTTGTCGAAATTAATTAAGCAGGCCTCAACGCCGTTGTTTTCTTGATTGTCTCCAGCATACATAATATAAGATTGGGAGATATTGCTGTAGTTTGGTAACTCAGTTCCTTGGCCATGACCATATCCCATATATTTATTATCCCAAGGAGTTCCTGTGTTAACAAATCCGGTAAAAGTGTCAAGATCTTTCCCTGCACCTAAAGCCCATTTGTATCTTATAACCATGTAGTCGAAAGGCTGTAAGGTTGTTGGTGGTTCAATTACGCACGAAGGATTCACACCACGCCAAGCTGTTTCTCTAATACTGCAAATCCCTTCATTGTTTGCATAAGCCTGTACATTCGCTCTAAGCCATGATTCAGCTTGTTCATTTGCATCTGCTATACTTTCAGTAGATACAAATTTATTTGCACCAGCAGTTAAAGTCATAAGATTTCCAGCTGTTTCTTTCGAACAATCATTCTTTTTAACCGCTAATGTTTTTTCTGTATTATAAAAAACCACCTCACCTTCTATAGGAGTGTAATTATCTAAATAATTAAAAGGTTTATATGTTGTATTTTCTTCCATACATTATGTTTTAATAAATAATAATGTTGTCTTTTGTTTTCTAAAAACCATTAGAAAGTCATTGAACAATTGTTTTTATTATGATGGTTGTGTAGGCCAGACAATAGATGTTAAGTCATCGAGATTGGTTAAATCCCTTAATGCCTGTCTGTAATTTTTCCATTCTGTTTTTTTCTGTTTTGAAAGAGGAGAATCACCTAGTTGAGTCCAGTCACTATCAGTTAACAATGTATCTCTGGTTGTTCTTAGATTTTCTAAAATAGTATCCTCGTTCTGTACGAAAGCAGAAAAGGTATGTTTTCCATCAATTACCTTGTAATTTTTAGATAACGCTTGCTGCCATTCTTCTGTAGTTAATTCAATATTTGGCTGTGGAATATTTTCATGAATCCCTTCAACATAAAAGCCTGTGTATTCTCCATCTTCGTTGTATGTTCCTTTATACATAATTTTTTTATTTTAAATTTTAGATTAGCGTCCAATTGCAAACATGTAACCATAGTTACCGTCAATAATCGCCTGATATGATGTTTTTGAAAGATTAGCGACATGATTAAAACCTTTATTCCCAGAAGAATCTCTAATAGTAGATAAGACCACACTAAAAGCTCCCACTGGCCAGGCAAGAGGAAAACTGTAGCTTACACTGCCCGATGTTAAATAAGCCCATTGTAATATTAACCCGTTACTAAGTTTTTGATAACCGCTTGTTGTTAACATATCAAAACCAGAATGTCCTGCATCATAATCAGAAGCTGTAGAGGTAGAAACCGAGCCATCTGCCATAAGATATTCGTTAGAAGCACCGCCAGTTTTAATGAAACTTTTACTTTGCGTATCTCCGGTAAAAGTTTTATTTCCATCAATAGTTTGATTTGTTTTTAAATCAACATATTTTGATTTTAATTGTTGATCATTCAATGATATTGAACTTGCAAACCAATAATCTACTTCAATATTACGGTTGCTTATTATTTCAGAAAACGTAATGACATTGGTGCCGTCAACAATTGAATAATCTTTATCTTCTCTAAGTAACTGCCCATTTTTGTAAATTTTCACACTGTATTTTAGAGGTTTGTTTTGCAGCGTAATAGTATCACTGCTAAAAACATCGGCACTAAAATTTTCTTTAAACGGAATGGAAGATTTCCCATAAATGGAGTCAGAATCTTCCAATATTGGATTCATGTTCTGATACCAATAATTTATTTCGATATTTCTGCCGATAATTCCCTCAGGGAAAGTAATTTTTGCAGTATCATAGTCTAATACATAATCTTCATCTTCCGCTAATAATTGTCCGTTTTTGAATACTTTAACGCTGTTTTCAATAGGTGTGTATTCTAATTCGATTAATGAGCCGGTATAATCATCTCGATACTCTTTTAAAGGGAAGTAACAGTTACCGGAAATAATTCCTGAATTTTGAAAAACTGATCTTAAAAGTGCGGGAGTAATATAATGTTCGTTAGATGTACCAGTTTCAACCATTTGAAAATCGGCTTTGTCATCTTGCCTGTGAACGAAATTGTCAAAAATTTCGACGAAATCAGCATGTGACGGAATATCTCCATTATTGAATTTGCTGTGAAAGTCATTTCTGCTTGTTGCCATGTTATTTAATTTTATTTCTTGCTTTAAATGTTTGTTGAATAAAACCTGATTTAAATACCAATGAGGTTAGTCATTGGTATTTCTTGGTTTAAAGAGTTAGAATTTTTTCTTCGCTGCTGAACATACCTGATGAGTTTTCAGAAATTACTTTGAAGTGATGGTAAATTCTTTCACCATCTTCATTTTTAATTACTAATTGATCTGTTCCCAGTTTAGTTTCCTGCAGAGGTAAATTCACAATAATTTCATTAGATGCTTTCTCGTGAATTTTCTCCCAGTTGCCTTGATTATTCATTTTATACAAATGATATTTACCATTATGAACTGTTTTTTCCCAGCTAAAAATTACGGGTTTAAAGATTTCTCCGTTTGCTCCGGTTTCGATTCCCGAAGCTTCTAATACTGGAGATTCTGGCGAAACATTATCTGCAATTATAGTAGCCGTAATTTTTGATGGCTGCGAAGGAGCATAATCAATATTAACGATTGGGTTTAATTCAGTCGAACTAGAATCTTCATATTCGATTTCTCTTGAAACTGTAACTCGGTAGAAAAGACCATCTCCAAACGGAACAGATTCCAAATCTTCAAATTCGTCATAAACCGTCCAGACATTATCAAATTCATTAGACAAAGTTTCTTCATCAATTAAAATTTCTTTAACCGGAGTCATTGTTCTTATCGATTGTGCTTCCTGCATTGATTTAGCACGGTAGATATTAATTTTCTTAATGTTGGATGTTGGTAGATAAGCATTTAATTCAAACTGAATAGCAGGTTTAATTCCTAAAACCTGATTTTCAAGAACTGGCATAATTCTCTTGATTTCCGGCATTTTAGGCGGAGTTGAAGAAACCAATTTTACAGGCCCTAAAAGATCACTAAATTGGCTAAAATTCATTTTAATGTCCATTTCACGAACAGCGTAGAAATAAATGCTCTGCGAATTTCCATCAAGATTAAAATCTGTAAACTGTGTAATATTATCAGTTTCGTTTACGATTTTCATCATTGGAGCAATATCAAAATCTGTGTCAGTTGGTTTTAAGGCATGACCATTTTTATCTTTAATAGTTTGCTTTTTATTAGTTGGAGTATATTCTGCTCCTTTAATGTGTTCATAAATAACTGGCACTTCCGTTAAGGGAACAAAAGCGGATTGAATAGCTTCTTCAATAAAATGGACAGCCAAAACAGGATTTTCAACTCCTTTAGAGATTATAACTTGATTTAATGCTGATATCGATGTGATTTCTACTTCATCGTCTATTGTTCCAGGTAGTGTTTCATTATGCCATTTAATAAAATCGTTAATTAGATTTTTTAATTCTTCATTATCCGGTAATGGGAAAGCAAAGCCTTCAGGACTATTTTGCGGAAAGGTTTTATAGTGACCATCTGTTTCAAGTTCATTAAAATTTAAAAAGTTTTTCCATCTGTCTCTAAAATTAACTTCATCGTTTCCGCCAAGTTTTTGTAGTTCTTCACGAATCGTTTTTATAGTTTCTCTTTCATACAGAACATTTAAGAAGCTTTCTTCATTGGCTCTGTAATGCAATGCGCCATAAGGTTTACGGTCTTTTTTATATCTTGTTGTAAAAGTGAAAGTCGAACGATTGTAAAAATCAGGTCTTGTAGCATAATAACTCTTGCATTCTACCTCTTCTGGTTTTTCTGGTTTTTCAATTTTAACAGCATACATCGGACTAGGAATACTAATCTTTGATTTGTATTTGAAAGTTGGTCTTACTGCACGTGTGCTGATTCCGAAAATAGAGTAATGCGTACTTTCATTTGCTCTTGGCTGAATATTTTGTTCATTAATTCCAGAAGCAGCGTCAGCATATAAATAAACTCTATAACTTGGATAATAATTTACATCTTGATTTCCAACAATGATTTCATCATAATCAGGATGTATTGTCTGATCTATGAAATTACCCAATTTAAAGTCAGTATCATTTATAGTTAAAACTAAATCTCCAGTTAAATCTTCTTTTTCAACACGAACAACTTTAAATTCTTTTCGTGATTCTACGTGAATTGTACTTCCAGCTTTTACAGAACTTTTTCTAAACAAACGGACAATACCATTAAACCATTCTACTGAGTTTTCGTTTCCAGCTTTATATTGAGGATGTTGAGGTAAATTAAAACCAGGAAAAGTGATTTTGTATAATCCCAAGTGCTTCTTATCATCTTCTGCTAATGGAATAACATCCTCGTTTACATCTAATTTATATGACCCATCTGCATTCATTTCATAAGATTTTTCTAAAACCCTCTCAATTACTGCAGGTTTAAAGATTCCTCTTGTTTTTTCCAGTTGTAAATCTTTTGTATTTTCACTTTTTGGCTGAATAACTTCACGATGAATCTCATTAAGATAAGCTGGATATTCAACTTTAAAATCAATTCCCGGTTTATGCCAGTTACAAGATGACTGCATATTCTGTACAAGAGTACACAATCTGTTTTCAGGCATCTGAATTGATTTAATTTGATCAGAATCTATTGTGGCATCTCCATCTGCGTGAACACTATCACTGACTTCTTTTTTCAAGATTTCAATTAGTGCGTAATCAAAGAGCACATCAGTACCTACTGTTTTGGTAATAACTTCAATATTTTTAACAACATAATTTTGATCTCCAATAGTCAGTATTCCTCCATCATATCTTTCTTTGTTGTCTTCTGTTAATGAAATTTTTATTTCCTGACCACTGCTTAAGACTTTGTATTCTTTAATTTTAACAATTGAAGTCAAATTATCTGTGCCATTATCAATAATGTCATCAATAGCACCATATTCAACTTCTGGTAGTCCATCTTTGTAATACAGTTTAAAATGATCTGCAAATATTTCTTCACTATCAGGATAAATGCTGTTTTTGTCATTTTTTGCTGTTTCAGCAGACATATCTGCAGGAAGCGTATAATTTGTCAATTCCTGAGCTGAGTAATAATCAAACAATATTCTAACCAATGTTTTGTCAGTTGCTGTAATTTTGCTTAGACGTTCTTGTTCAGAAGCTGAAGTAAACATTAACGGACTTTCGTCTGTAATTAAAAGCGAGTTGATGTTACTTGGCGGCATTAAATTGTTTGCCGGTTTAATATCTGATTTAATATTTATTTGTCTTCCGGTTGTTGCTCTGGAGAAAATATTAATACCATATCCCTGATAGATATAATTTTTTTCGCCTACTTCTTTCTGACGGATATTTATAATCGATTTTCCAGATTCAGGAATAATAATAGGAACAGACTCATAATTCGATTCTTCAAGATTTTTATTAACATTCTTGTATTCTAAATCATGTGATAATTCCGGTTTAACCCAATTGTCATCCAACTCTTCAACTTTATAATCAACTCCTACGTAAACAGGAAATGTAAAAGTGCTTCCGTCATATTCTTCAGGAGATTTAAAGAAATCTTTATCATCTTTACTAACGTCATAATCCATGACATCATCCATAAATAAACTTACATATCTTTTCTTTCCATCAAAACTGTACCCTTCCGGATCTGTAATGTTTGCAGTCTGACTTTCATCAGAATCCATATTTAATCCCGGAACAATTTTATTTAACTGGACAGGAAGAGACTGACGTTCTGTATTTAATGATGTTGGAATACTCATAGAAAGATGCTGTCTTTCTTTTGCTCCAGCACCATCCAAATCACCCAAAGTGGTATATTCTGTTAGATAAACAAATTCTCCAGATAAAACTTCGTCATCCATATCAATACATCCCAAGCCTAACATACGTGCAATATGATAATCATTTGCTGCAATGTTTAAGAGTTCCAGATAAGATATCCTCGTGAATTTATCTTCATCTAACTTTTCTTCTTCTGTTAGAGGTCTTCCCGCATCAAGATCGCCAAAATTGATTATTTCAGATGCAGTTGGATTATCAGCTTTTTTACTTAATTCAAGATATTGATTAAGAATTTGTTTAATGTTTTTATCACTTTCATCAGTTGGAATTGTCAACCTATTCCATTTATCTTTATAATTAGCAATATTTACATAGTCGTCTTCATTATACTTTAACCATTTTCCATGAACGGCATTTAGCTTTGGTTCTAATTGTTCAAAAACTTTAGTATCGTCATCACTTAGTGCATATTTTCCTTTTAAAGTCCAGTCTCCCGTTGTATTTGTCTGCGTGATAAAATCTGAGTAAAACTCAAAACTTATTGAATGTAAAAGACATTTATCAGCTTTCAATCGGATACTTTTTCCGTTTTCAGAGACCAAACGAATATTGTCTATTTTAGATGAAGAATACGTTTTACGATTTGAAACTTTTTTTTCTGCAATAAAATTATTTTCGGCAACAGATAGCGTTTCTAATCTTACTCTGCTTGAAGTGTTTACAGATAAAAAGTTTAATTCGGCAGCAAAAAACAATTCAGACTTATTTTCAATTTCGATCAAATTATTTCCATAAGCCTGAATAAAATCAGCAGGATTAACCAGCGGATCTATAGCAAGTTTAACCGATTTATATTTTGTTATGTTATGAAAAGTAACATAAATTGATCTCGTTGAATTGGCAGGTTTATAAATCCATAATGCTTTTTGATTATCAACAACGTTTGGTTTTTGACTTAAATCTAAAACATGAGTTTTTTTGATGTAAGGAGCTCTGTAAACTTTTACGAAGTCATCTGGTTTATTAAAATTAGATGCCTCATCAGTGTATAAATCTCCTTTAGGAAGATGATTTTTTCCTAATATGCCAGCAAGTATCCAGCGAAGGTGAATTCCCTTTGTACTGTCAACTCCTCGTGAGCCAGCTGCTGCAATTTGCAAATAAGTAGACTGCAGGTTTGTTTTTGACGGATCAATATTAATTACAGCAGATCCTTTACCAACATTAAAGTTAATGCTGAATCCGGCATTGTTTTTAACGTTGTCCAGAAAAATTGGAGCCGAAGAATTTCCAAGAGTTAATGGTTTTCCTTCAATTAGAATCGCAGCATCAACCTGAGCCGATCCGGGAATTGTAACAGCATTTTGAAGCCTGAAAATCAAACCATTTAAACTGCTTTTTTGATGAATTCTTGTTCCTGCACTTAATGTAAGCGAAACACGGCTTTTGTTTCTAAGAGTTAAACTTCCGGCTGCTTCCTTTACTTTTTTTCCTTTCTTTAAAACAGGATAAGTAATTTTATTTTCAATAATACTTACATTCGAAATACAGCCCGTTTGAGCATTATTTAAATCAGTAATAAGTTGATTTAATTCTGTCTCTAAAGTGCTGAAATCAGTAACCCTAAGATAATCTGAATCTAAAGCAGTAAGTTTATCTGATTTTAATTTTGGCGTTCTGCCCAAAAACGTATTTAATGGAGTTGTTAACTCATTTTCGCTTCCAATTTCACTTGTAACACCATAAACAAAAATCTGTGATTTTAAGTTTAACTCTGTGAATATGTCTTTTAAGAATTGAGAATTGTTTACCTGAACACCATCTGTTACAACAAAAACAATATCAGGAGTAACAGCCAGATTCCTGACTTCATTTAAACCAGAAGCCCAATAATCAGACTGAACAGTAACTCTGCCTTGACCAAATAAAGTGATCCAGTCTAAAAAATCCTGTTTGTTATCGGCAATTTTTTTCTGGATAACATTATCGGGTCTAACAGCAGTATCGCTGTTAGACATTCCGATTAATGAAAGTGTGATGTTGCTTTGGGAGTGAGAATTGATAAATGAAGTCAGCCCGCCTCTAATTTGCTGTGCTTCATTGGAGCTAATCGAACCCGATTCGTCAACAACGATTGCTATATATTTTTCGCAGCCAGAGAGTTGGCTTTCCTGAAGATTTATAGAACTCATTTTTTTCTTGTTTTTAAAGATTTGTATTTTCTGATAGTTGTACCTCTATGTTTTGCTTGACAATAGATTCTGTTAATGCTGTTCCTCCATTTTTCCACATTCTGTAATCAAAGTGAATGTTTAGGTTTTCCTTTGGAATTATTTTGCTGTTTAGCATAATTAAAGCCTGTGAATAATCTTTAGAATGCAATACTTTATATCCAGTTTTAGGATTTAGTGATTCATCAACAACTACAATTGAATCCTTGATTTCTTCCAAAGGCATTTTTGGAATATTAAATGGCTCCGGATTACGAACTAAAAGAGCGATGATATTACCGGTATTTGTGTCGATAATTTTATTAACCTCGGTATTTTGTGCCGGATCAAGAGGAGACATTTTTAAGATTCCTTCAATGGCACGGTCAAATGAATGCTGGTATTTTGATGCCATTGAATCACTTAATGTGTTAGCAGTATTTTCTACAGAAACCAAATGATATAGGCTGTCAATTTGTTCCTGAACTACATTCAGTTTGACATCATACAATGCTCTTTGTGATTGATCTTCACTTAAATAATAACTTTCAATTTGTTCTTTGAAATCTTTGTAACGAGAGGTCTGGAAGCCGAATTGGTGTACCAATACGTTTTTGCTTAAGCTGGTAGTTCCATTTTGTGCATCATCAAAAAAGTTATTTACTAAAACTGTATAAAGTTTAGAAGGTTTTAAATCAGTTAATTTTACTTCGTATCTATATGATTTTGGTTTTAAAGGCTGGCCCCAATCTAAAGTACATCTCATTGCTGATTTGTCAGTAAGAATGTTGTTTATCAATTGAATACCTAATGGAATTCTAGGATCATTATCGTCTTTCCAATCATTAATTGTTTCAATTGGTTTTGGATATGCTATTTCTTCATTTTTAAACGGATATTCGATAAGTAAATCAGTCAGAGGATCTTTAATAAAAAGATTTATTTTTCCTTTTATTTTAGGTACGTTTTCATCATTATATGGTCCCCAATCTTTAAACATGTGATATGCATAAGGATTTGTAAAAAACAAAGAAACTTTGCATTGTTCATTTCCATAAAAAGCAGGTTTCGATTGTAATAAACTTCCATCAGCATTTGGGTAAGAACGATTGTAATCTAAATATTGTCTTAATGAAGTCAATGGCGATTTCGACAACTCAGTCAACTCGTTTTTAACTGGCGGCTGTTCATTAGGCTTTACTGGTTTATCAGGAACCGGATAATGACCTACTGGTCCTAAAGTTTTAAATCCATAGAAATAATTAAAATCTTTTGTGTCTTTGTCATCTACTGTGTCAGTTAAAGTGAAGTCTAAACAATACGTTGTATTTGGTCTCCAAATTGGCTGAACAGTATGTTCTACTGCAGTTTTCATTGCTTCTCGATCGTCTTCTACAGCATCGATTTGAGGAATGGTTGTATTATGGAAATAACTTTCTTTACTCAGCCATTCAACACTTTGAATTGAAGTTGTATAATCCAATTCAGGATCTTCTTCAGCATTTCCGTTAGAACAAATGATCTCATTAATCGAAATTAATTTTGAGTTTTTTGGAGCTCTCATATAATTTACTTTTTCAACTAATGAAATTGTTGTGAAACTTGTTATTTCAGTTGTTAAAGCTGATGCAGAAGTAGTTATGGTAACAGTTTGTTCAGGATATAAAGAACAATTATTAAACTGATCTGTAAACAATGAAAAATAAACACCTTTTTCTTTTGGTTTAGATGAAAGCATCAGAATTTCATTTTGAGAAGGTTCATTTTGAAGATGAATAATCGACGCATTTTCTACATTGCTTCCTCTTTTAATTAATCTTGTAAGTGCTAATGCTGAACTAAATACAAATAAATACTTTGTGTTATAAGCAACAATCGAATTATCTGCCAGAGTACTGTTTGATAAATAAATTGGAGAATCAAAAACCGTATCTTGGTTTACAATATCTAATGAATTTCCTGTAATTTGAGCTAAACCAAATTTTTCATTTGAGAACTTAATAGTAACTAAAACTTTTCCGTTTGCAACAACAGCATCAATAATTTCAGATACCGAAGGATCAGAAATAACTTTTGTATCCATTACCTCAATTGCATTTGTACTGGTATTAAGATTAAAATGAATAATCTTTTTGTCTTTAGTAACTAAACTAAATTCAGCAGCATTATGCTGCAGCACTTTAATGACAGTTCCATTTACTTTCACACGCTTAATAAGAGCACGATCGGTTCCGTTAACCCAATTAATCTGTGTTTCGGTTTCTAATGCATTAACCCAAAGCAATTCGTTATTTGCAAGAGATAATACTTTGTTAAATCCTAAAGAATAGCTGTTTAAATACTGTACTCCGGAACTTAAATTCAGTTCATCATCAAGCTCCGTAATAGTCATCGCTGCAATAGGGGATGTACAGCCAATAATAAGATCAAAATCAACAATAGCTTCTCCAATTACTTTACATTGCTTCGCATTCAATGCCTGAGTGATTAGTAAATTACCATTTACAACCTGCATAGAAGTAACAACTCCGTTTAATAAACGTTCTCTTAAAATAGCTCCTTTTGAATCAATTTGTAACAGAACCGTTGTATCAACTTTCGGATGAAAAGCAATAATGTAGGTGTCATTGAATTTAATTACTTTATCAAAAGCATAAGTGTTTTTTCCTTTATATCCATAATAATTTGTAAAAGTCAATTTATTTGGAGCACCTACAGATGGATTATCATTTCCGGCATTAATTTTTAATGATGCTAATTCAGCTAATAACTCATTATATTTAGTCATATTACCAGGTAAAGAGATAGAAACTTCACCCGTTTCGCTGCTGTATGTCTCGTTAAATAAAGTGGCTATTTCATTTCTAATTTCATAAATACGTTTTGCATAAGGCGATAAAGGAATAATTACAATTTTATCAATTTTGGTTTTTGATATTGGTTCATTTTCTTCACTTAATAATTTTATACATTTTAACAATTCAGCTTTAGTGTAAGTCAAATCATATTGGGCTGTATCAGTATCTGTTTTTTTAAGTTTAATTGGCTTATATGAAACTGATTTTGCATTATCTTCTGTAACAGCAGTAAAGGCTTTTATAACAACTTCTTTCGCCTGAGTTGTTATTTGGAAAACCGGTTCAATTGCTGAATCAGGAAAAATAACTTCTAACTGATTATTGTTTTTGAAAGACAAAGATTTATTGTAACCATGCGGGTTTGATTGTCCCGAAATACTCATAAAATCTAAACCTTCAATTGTATTATCTTCAGTGATTTCTGAAAGTTCTCCAATTAATTTAAAAAACAATCCATTGATTTTATCTGCTTCATGTTGAGATGGAACATAATAACGTAAACCAATTTTTTTGTTAAGGAAATCGGTATGTTTTGGTTCAATTGCCACAGAAGGACAGAATAATTTAGATGAAGTGATTCCGAATTGTTCCGGAACGTGCCATCCAGGTTCAGCTGCACTTAAGAATGAAAATGGATTGGTTCCTAATACACGAATACTATCATATTGATCAATTGCCTTCTGCCATTGTGCCCAAGGTAAATTGCTTAAATCTTCTGCTGCATCAATATTTTTTACAGCTTCAAATGGATAATAATCTTCCCATGTTGAACCATTCCATGATTTTATATCAATAGATTTAATTGCATATTGATGTTTCACCTGACGTGGTTTCTTAGCTGTTTTAGGATTATCGTCTTTTGGAGGCATAAAATCGGTATAGTTTTTAGCATCGCCGGTATAACCTCCAATTTTGTGTGACAATTCAGGATTTGGTAATACTCCTTTTGCCATTTTAATATCGATGTATGTATCTAAAGGAATGATTTGTGTAATAAGTTCTGCTTTAGGCATTCCATTATGAAACTTATTTGGATCATAGTCATTATCATCTGTTGATTTGAAATAATCAAGTGCAAAAGCTTGATTGGTAAGCATGTGAACTCCTTTTACATTTTCTAAAGTTCTGTTGTCAACTCCATCACCAAATGTTCCTTTAGGCAGCGGGCTGTAAGGTGTACGATCAACAACTCTGTTAATATCCCATTGAATTTCGACTACAAAGTTTTTACGGACTCTTATAAAACCAATTTTTACGCGAACACTCAACTCCAGTTTAGCATAAATTAAGAATGGTTTAAATGATTCTACAGAGAAAATAGTATCTAAAACAATCTCGACATTAATGATCCAAAGTTTAATTTGAATACCTCCGCCGGCCGTAATATATCCACCCATTTGCGGACGTTTAAACGAAATTTTTCCACCAAGTTCCAGATATGCCCACAGTTTTACTCTGGCAGGACCAAAGCTTTTATCTAAATTGAAATCTAATCGGGCACCGGCTTCAATTCCCTGAGCCGAAAGCATTATAAAGGCTTTAGCACTAAATAAGGTTAATATATCGGCTTGGATAGGATTCTCTTTTGTTCCAATGTTTACATACCAGGGCTTTTGATTTTTAAAGAAGAATCCGGCTTCTAATAACGCATGAAGTTTAAAGATTTCACCGCTGTCTTTTGGAATACTAAAGTCTGCTCCGGCTGCCAGTTCTAATGAATCATCACCAAATGCAACCATTGCAAAGAATGGAGGATTACTTGGATCATCTTCAATAAGTCCTAATCGTCCGGCAACAACATTTAATCCAGCTTCGATATAAAATAACGTAGGCAGAGACAATAAAAGCATTGCTCTTAAAGACAATACATGTCCGCCATCTGCAACGGTTCCAAAAGTAGCTCCGGCTCCAATAGAGAACGGAGAGTTGTATTGCATAGAATCTGGCGGTCCGCTGAATTTTCTAATATTAATACCTGGTTTTGGAGCTTTGTAAAACTCATACCAAGAATTATCTTTTTTCAATCCTGCTGCTTCTTTTGTCGCCACATATCTAAAACCTAGCAAACCTCTAAAAGCAGAAATAGCAAGAAATCCAAGTGGAATAGGAGTAGGCAGTTCGATATGAGCATCAATTAAGAATGCTGGATATTTTGGCATAAAACGCATTCCAACACCACCAGAAATTTTTGCTTTTGGCAGTTTTAAACCAACTTCACCAATAAATTCCGGTGATTTTCCAGGTTCAGGAAGCGAAATCATACCATTAATGATTGCCATTGCAGAAGCTTCCGTAGCTGTTCCCGGAATGATTAAGTCAACTTCAATAGTCTGGATTCTTAGGAAAGATTTTGCTTTACGATCGTCTTCATCATTGCCATCCGTAGGATAATAAAATTTCACACCTTCTCCACGAGCGTCAACTCCAAGCGGGTTGATGCTGATTGCACCGTCAAAGCCCCAGAAATTATATTTACGGCCGTTAATTTGGGTTGAACCAAAGCTGATGTTGGTAACAGCCATTTGAACTGGTCCAAGATTTACAGAAAGACTGATAGGAATAGGAATTGATCCTCCTTCAACTTCAATATTTCCATCACTGTAAATACGAAGTTTTTCAACATCAAAGCCCTGACCCTTCATAAGGTTTCCAATTAAAGAACCTTGAGGAAAAGAAATATGACATGAAGTTCCTATATAAAAGTCATCGTCTTGTTTTCCTAGTTCAAAACTGTTGAAATCAAATTGTACGAGATCGAATAAGTTTGCTGTCGGCTTATTTTCTTTAGGGAAAGAAGCGGTAAGATTGAAGTCGCCATCATCTTGTAAGTGACCTTCAAGATCTATTTTAAAAGCATCGTTGCCCTTTTTGAATTTTTCAATTTCTAAAGCACCCTTGATATTTGAACCAATTACTTTGTTTTGTTTAAATGAAATATCAAACTTATTGAAACCAATTTTGAAGCCTTTGTTTGACGAGCCAATTGTTTTCCAAAGTGTATTGTCGTATAACTCCAATAAAAAGTTCTGATAATCTTTAGCCTCTGTAAAAATATAAGTTGTAGAAGCTTCAATAGTTGGTGAATCTACCGAAGAAAGTGTTGTTAACGATAAAGGATAATCAAATGCATAAGGAGTTTTTTTAGTATTTAATTCCTGTAAAAAAACAAGTAAAGAGGCATAATCAGCAATTTCTTTTTTATTTGCCACACCACTTTGATCTTTTTCGAACATCGTGATGGGGTAATTAAAATTGAATTTGTTATTGAAATAATTGAATGCACCATTTGCACTTGGAACTGTTTCCAGATAAATATTCCCCGAAAGACCACCAGAACCTATTAATAAATCAGAAGCACCAATTTTTAATGTTGGAGTTGTACTTAATGGATTTTCTTCAATTTTGTTAAACCATGTTGAAGGCAAGGTAACTGAAACGGCACGCGCATAAACTCCAACGAAATCGTTTGGACGTCCGTCTGCATCAGCTTCAGGAATATTTGTTTTTTTGCTTAAATCTACTTTTAAAGTATCTAATTGAAGAATTAAACCAGTATTGCCAATCATGGCATATTCCGGTTTTAATGATCCGCCTAATTCTAGTTGATAACCAATTCCTTCTTCAGTATCAGCATATAATTGTGCCTGACCAAATACAAACATTGATTTTGTCGTTGGATCCGGAAGAGACTCACCTTTATCTGTAACAGGTTTTAAAATGTTTTGAGGAAACTCGATACCAGCACTTAAGGCTAAAGTTGCTTTTGCCTTTGGTGTAATAATTCTTTTAATATGAGCTTCGATACCATCTGGAACAATAATGTTGTAGAATTCCTGTAGTTTTTGTTTTGTTGCGCTTAAATCTGATTTTAAGATATAAGTTGCAAACAATAATAGCGAAACAGATTCTGTAATTGCCGGATTGTTTTTAATAAGCGTAATTACAGCATTAATAGATTGTTCAGTTCCTTCTGGGAATTCTAATTTTTGTACTCCAGTTAAATTCTCAATATCATTAATATCTGCTAAAAGCTGTTCGTATTTTGTTTTTCCTTCTTCAGCTTCAACAAAAATATTCAGCATGTGAGCCACAACTTGTTCTTCGCTGATGCGGAAAACTTGTAATCCTACCGAATAAAAATCTTTTACTGAAAAAGAAAAATTACTTGAACTGAAGGTTTTTAAGAAAGCTAAAATTTCCCATTGATATTCTAAAGTGATAGGGAATGACGAAATAGACGAATCGCCATCAAGATCTGGATTAAGGACAAGACCTAAACCAAACGGTAAAGGAATAGCAAGTTTTTCGCTTGTTACAATATCAAGACTGTAAAAAGCCGAGTCGCCGCGATGTCCTTTTGAATATTGTAAGTTTTTGTAATGAATTTTATTGAAAATGTCATTTAAGCCATTTTCTACAAAGGATAAAAACTCCGGTAAGTCATCTACGGTAATTACCTCAGATAGTCGAGGATAATACCTTGCCGTAGGAATTGGAGTCGCTGGAATTGGATTAGTTGGCATATTCTAATTTGTTTTTGACTTTAATTTTCGTTCGTGTTTTTGCATGATTAAATTCTTGTTTTGATAAACCAAATGAGGTATTCAAATAATGAATCGATTATTTGATGACCAGGTTTACAGTATTTTTTGATTTAGATAATGCCTCGAAAAAAGCAGCTGAAAAATTGATTTTTTTTGCAGTATTTTCCTTTTGATAGTGTAAAGATCAGCCTAAAAAAGAGGTTTAAAAAACAGCTGCTTAGTGGTTGAACATTGGTGTTCTGGGACTTTACAGAGTTGTAAAGAGAGTGGAGAGGATCAGGAATAATGAGATAAAAAACGTACGCTCAAAATTTTATAAATTTCTTCTTTATGTCTTTTTACTGAAGATGCAAGCATCTCACTTACTGATTTTTTAAATGAGATTCTGCATCAACAGAAAGTAAATTAAAGTATTTGTTTACGTGTTGTATTCTTTAATCTTATCTGATTTTTTCAATAAAAAAGGCATCTGTTGAGACACTTACATTTACTGCTACATTTTTTCCAGCTGAATTTGTGCTATCTGCGTATGTGTGCGTAATTTTTTCGACAATTTGAAAAGAACAATTTCCCACGTCTTGATTGTTAGAGTTATCTTGAGTTCTCGTGTTTTTAAAAGATTCCTGGATACCGATTCCATTATAATTGCCATTTTGACCAGTATTGTTGCGTTTTGAAAAAATTGTTGCGCTTGCGTTTTTTGTAAAAGTTGAAAGATGAGTTGTAGTGCTTAGAAAATCGTTACTATAAATAAGGTAATCCACACCTTGTGGTACAGTACCCCATATGTATCCATCAAAACTACCGTTTGTAACTCTTAAATAATACTCAACCTTAATTGATGTTGGCAATATATTTCCACTACCAGATTCAGTCCAATAAGTACTATAATACATGCCTATTCGACCAACAAAAATACTCGGTATAGTACCCAATGGAATGTTTCCAATTACTGTTGTAGTTGTATTTGTAATTGCTGAAGGCGTATATGTATTTACATTTGGTGGTAAATTAACTAAAAGAGAAATAATACTTCCGTCATCTTCAAGAAGTCTGTAACGTGCATTATTACGAGTTGTGAATAATTTACCAGAACTGTCACGTTCGATAGCCCCATTTTGAGCTGTATTTGTCAGAGTACCATTAGGTATAATTAAAGGAGGGGTATTTATAGTACCAGCTGCCAATGTAACTTTATTAGTAAAATTCCAAGGTCCGGAAATAGTTTGAGCCTGAGACTTAATCCATGTCCACCAGTTGAATAATTTGGAGCGACTAACAATCTTATTATCTTCAGATACAGTTTGCGTTATTTGAGTTTCTGAATCTGTAGCAATAACAGCCGTAAGTTTTCCACTCAAACCTTTTACAGTAGGAAAATCGGCAGATCCTTCTAAATCTCCTGCTAATTTTAGAGTTCCTTTTACAGATGGAGTCGCATCAACTGTTGCTGAGATACCTATGTAATCGATTAATCCTCCGTTATTTGTGTTATTAATAGCACGCATTACAAAGTGAGCGCTTTCTTCAGGTTTTAAAACTAGATTGTTAGCTCCTGGTATATTAAATTTAAAATTGCCAGATCCTAAGTTATGAAAAATAGTAACATTTGTTAAGCTTCCATTTTTTAAAATAAAGTCACGGCCATGATATAAATTTTTTGGATCTGTAATATTTAAGGATTTTAAACCTGTCATTCCTAGTTCGAATTTCAAGTATGATTTATCATCAACGTCAACCATGTCAATGTCGCCTATATAAAACATATGGAAGAAGCTTTTTGAGCTTTTGGTAATAAACTCATCCTGAGAGACATTATCAATCATATCTTTTAATACTTTTCCTTGTCTGGCATCTAATGCTTTTCCCTCAGTTGTGCAATCAAGTGCGTTGTATTTTTCGGTTTGAATATTGTTTACATCATTAAACTCCAGTTCACCTTTTTCGTTGGTTATTAAAATTTTGTTAGACTTATTTGTTTCTAAATCTGCCACTTTGATTCTGTTGTGATTTGTACTCATTTTTAATTAATTATTACGGGTTTTAAAATTTATAGGCGTTTATTAAGGCTTATGGGGGTTACCGTAATTTATTTTGGTTGATTTCTGCTTTTAGGAGGCTATTTTTTACCCTCTTTTTAATATGTTTTCAACCAAAATGGATTGTTTTAAAAATTGTGTTAGTGGCGTCACAATAGTTTTATTTTACAGAGTTTGTAAAATATTTTAGGTAATTATTGACTTTCAGAAAAGACAATAAAAGGTTAGGAAACTTAATATTTAAGTTCCTGATTGGGTTTTTAAAATGTGATTTTGAATTTTGTTAGATTATCATTTTCTGGGAAGGAAAATGATGTTTTAAGAGTTACCCAAAGACATTTTGTCCTTGGGCTTTTTATACTTTGTTTTCACGAGCGGGATGTTTCACGCCAGTGGAGGCTATTTTTCAATATGGATTTTGACCCATTTTAACTCTATTGATTCCTGTATTTACAATACTTTGTATTGTTTGTGGTGCCAATGTCTCAATCCAATTAGTCTCATCAGAATATGGTTTAGCTTCAAAAACATTAGGATTATCTCCCTCATCTAAATAAACAAATAAAAACGTATCACCTCCATATACATCAAAAGCATAAAAAGGACGATTTAAGATACGATTATTATCTTCCATATGTTCTCTTACCCATTCCTGCATTTCTTGTTGACTATCATTAGGGCCATAATCACAGACATAACAAAAATTACCTGCTAAAAATAATAATTCTTTTAATACTTTAGGAAAAGGACGATTATTGTTCCATACTAATTCCAATTGTTGTATTTCGGGTTCAGAGATACCTTTTATTTCAAATTTGAACTCTGTATCATTTGGATATGCAACAGGATTGTCTTTTAATTGTTGCAAATATTTTATAGTCATAATGCTTAATTATTTAATAGAATTTCTTCCAATGTTTTATAATCTTTCACTTTTTTATTCGATTTTATAGTAATGTTTAAAACTTTCCCTTCTTGCTTTGCTAATTGTTTTAAATATAACATATATCCTTGACAACTTTGACAGGAATAATAGGTGCTTTCCATTGTTATTTCAAAACGATTACCTTTATTCCAATGTTTTTCTAAAAAATTAAATACATATTTTAGCTCAGTATCATCATATCTTTTCCTCTTATTTATAATATCAATAGCTTTTTGCTTAAAAATATTAAAGCTTGCATTGTTTCCAGGTTCAGTAATGCTATTTGGGATATTATTATTAAAAACATCTTCAATAAATTTTTTCCATCCAGCTAAATAAGTCTCTTCAAAAGTATTAATTAAATTAGTATTATTATAGATCTTTGTCTCAACAAATAATTTATTCATAGATTGAAAATTTTTAATCTGCTTTGGATTTAATATTAGATCTTGCATAAAAGAAAAAGCGGTTCCATCTCTTAAAGCTCTGAGTCTATTCAAATCCAAATTGATGTTTTTAATTTGTTCTTCAAAGTTGAAAACAATTTGCCCTAAGTTGTTTTTATTTTTTATTCTTAATAAATCAATATGAGCATTACTCAGGTTACTATCAATGATTTTTAATATATCTTCTTCAAGTAGTTCATCTAATTGTCCTCTCTTCAAATAGCTCCCCGATTCAATTAGTAATTCTAGTTTTTTTGGTTGTTGAATACATTTACTAAATTTTATTTCACTAAAATCTTGAGGTAATCCATATTTATTTAAAAAAGCATATCTTTTTTCATAATTAATATTTTTAATAATAGGTTCTAAAGCAGGTTGATTGTTGAATCTTATTCTTGCATTTGTCATCTTCTGATTACAAATATAATCAGTAAATTTTGCTTCCTGTAACTCTCTTTCACTTAAGATCACCCAATTATTTATAAAACTTCCATCACGAATGCCACTTGCATTTCTACCATTGTTTAGTAATCTCCAAAATGCAAGATCATCAATATGTTGAAAATCTGTCATGAACTTTAACCTTTGAGCATCAGTAAAAACAGAATTGTATTTTAAAAGAATGTAATTAGTAGCATTCCCAAGATCTAAAGTGTTTAATTTGTTTCCAAATAAGGTTAAAGTTACTTCTTTATTACCTTTTAGTGTTGTCAATAAATTAATCATTTCTGGAGCAAGACCATGAGCGACACCAGAGGGTAAGGCTTTAATTAAATCTAAAACTTTTTCTGCTTCACTTACAGCATGGGCCTGTGCTGTTAAAGATAAACCAACTCCCAAAAAAGTTAAGGATATAAATATTTTTTGACATCCTTCTAAAATTTTTCTTTTAGCCTCATTATTTTCGGTAGTTATTAGATACTGGTTAATTTGCGTTAAAGAGCCAGCTGTAAGTGTGAAAATGTCGGATGCCCCTCTGAATCCTCGCCAAATTTCAATGGCTTCAGTGGGTTCAATTCCACCAGCTAATGCTCTTCCTATTTTAGTAGTATGTTTTAAATATTGTAAATCGCTAAGAATATTTGATCCTCCAGTAAAATAAATTAATAAAGCGTCAACGGTTAAATTTGCAGCTAATGCAACTCCGGCATCAAAATCAGCTAATTCATCATATTCTGTAATAAAATGAAAAAGAAAAGCTGGCATTGTTGCTGTTGTAGGAATCGATAAGTCAAGATTAGCCTCGTATCCCGAAAATGTAACTTGTTGATATAGATGAAATGAACCAAAGAAAGATTCTTTATCTTTATCTCTGACACTCCAAGTATCTACAACAGTAAGGTTTTTATTTATTTTATTTATTTTTATTTTTTTATCAGTTATTGTAGATTCGAAAAATTGTTCCTTAAACGTGAATAAGTCATTATCGTTTGACGAAGAAACAAATGTTAGCCAACTTTTTTTATTAAATTCCTGAGAATTAATATAAAAATAGTTTTCAGGATCAATACCTTTGAAATTTGGCCAAGGATTAGGAATAACGATACCTGGACGTATGTAATCTAAATTATATTTAGAAATTTTCCATAATTCGTAAATAGCAAATGCAAAATATTTTCTATTAGGCTGTTCATCAACAAACCAGTTTACAAAAGGATACCTTTCTAGTCTAGCATCGGTTAGAGAATCATATATCGCTTGAAAATTAGTTTTTTCGCCATTTTCTTTTTCAAGTAAAAAATCTAAAAAATCATTAGCATGTGATGGAGTAACTGATATAACAAGTCGAACGAGAAATTGCTGTTCTTCTTGTTCTAAATTAATTTTTAAATATTTTTTTATAGTGCTAATTATAAGATCATAAGGCAAAATGCTTAATGCTGATGGAGATAAAATTTCTAATAGAAATTGAAGCTTCTCTGATGTACGATAATATTCAAGACTTTTAGTGGAGTAGCATTTATCATAAAAATTATGCAAATTTGATAGGTATGATAAATAATCCTCATAAGTGGAAGTAGAAGAAAAAACAGCATCAAAACTTGCTCTTAAAGGAGTAAGATCTTGATTGGTTTCTCTATAGTAATAGCCCCAGCCTCTTTTTAAATCAAAAAGTAATTTTTCTAGATCAGTGAAACCGTGTGTAGGATCATTATAATCGATAATTCCATTTGCAACATCCTCTTCTTTATCAAAAAAATGTGTATGGGAAGCAATTCGAGGTATAATATCTCGATTAATTTCTCTAATTTTAAAAATAATCATACCCATCGCTTTCTTAATCAAGCTTTTTTGGATATTACTTATCGACCATGTGTTTATAAAATCGCCTAAATTTTTTTTATAAAAATAACCACCAGGTAATCCTGATTGATTATTAAGAACTATAACAGGATTTGCACCATCAGTATTAATTTTAGAATCAACAGTTCGAAAGTTTTCGACGATTGGTTGCAAATAGTTACGGACACCTTTGTTATCTAATGTGTTTTTTAACTTAAAAGTGTATTTTTTTTCGTTATAAAAATAATCATATGGTTCATCAAAATCAATTGTACTAACAGTTATTTCTTCATCTTCTGTAGCTAGATTTCTTTTAAAATTATATTTATCCAATTTATCAAGCGTAGGAATGGGTTCAATATTTTGGATATAGTTTAAAAATAGTTTTTCATTGTAATAGCCCGATAAATTAGGCTTTTTTCGATCTTCTCTTTTAAATTCATAATGTTGATGGTATCTGTAAGTCTCTGGAATTAGTGAATCAAAAGTAAATTGAATAAGAAAACCACTAACATCAAAAATTGGATCTTTGAATGAAGATAATCTAACAGGAGTTCCATCTCTTAAAATTGCAATATCTGTCATTTTATAAAACGGTATTAATAGTGAAATAAGGTGTGTTAATATCTAAATCAGGCATATATTCGCTATAATCTTTGCTGAAATGATATTTTCGATCAAGGGAGTAAACAAAAACATCATTTTCTGGTTCAGATAATTCTGTTTCACCATTTGCATTTTCTGCTACAATTGCGACTTTGTATTTTTGATATTTTATGTCCTCTGGAGAAATGAATTCATTTTCATCTTCAAATAAATCAATCAAAAACAAACGAGGATTTTTTGTATCATCCGTAATTAATGCTTTAATAGTATCATTTTCAGCTGTAGTTAATCCCAAAATGATTTTATTAGGAGCAGAGCCATCCAGGGTTTTTAATTCCAGTCCGGTAATAGTTTGAGCGCTGTCTGTAAACAATTTCAAATTATAGTAATAAGGATCTGGCAATTGATAGGTTTTACTTTTTGTAACGGCACCGCTTGCAGAAGCTGTTGTTTTGGTATCAGGAGTAGTACTTCCGGTTGCAGATACGGCATTGTTCATTACATCTACGGCTTCTGTAAGATAGGTAACGCGTTCAACCGTATTTCCTTCAATTCCGGTTTCAATAACATCGTTTACAGTAAGAGTTTGTACAATTGAAATGCCTTGCTGTTTTTTATCATAAAACTCATTGATAAGATTTAGTTTTTCAGAAGTCATTCTTGAGTAACTGTCATCACCGTTTAATTTTAATAAAGGTTCTGCCTTTATTAAACTAAACACATCATCAAAAAAGTTAGCCTGGCCAATTACAACAACTGGATCTCCATTTTCATCAAGTACTTCATCTGCTTTATAAGTATTAATTTTTCCCTGATATAACAAAATACTAAGCGCAGCAATATTTTTGCCTTGATAAGCAGGAGTTGTAAGCTGAATTGCTGTCGTTAAATCTGAATAATTTCCTTCTTCATCTGGCGGTAATCGCAAACCATCAGCATTTATGAAATTATCTTTTTGTGCATTGGCAACTTTGGCAATCTGTCCGTAAAAAGCAGTATTGTTATTGTTGTCGGTTGGAAATTGCAGATAAAGGTTATTTGTCGTAACTGTATTTGCTTGTTCCTGTTTATCAATTAAAACCGGCCAGCCCTCCGTACCATAAGATACGGTTGTCATTGGGACAATTCCTTCTGAATTCGCTAATAAACCTGTTTTAAAATTTTCTGGTCCATGGTCAATTTTGTAGTTTCCATAAAAATCATAACTGCGTGTACGGTCACTCTGGATATAGACATACCAATTATTTTTAGTGAAAAAATTATTGACAACACTATTAAAAATTTCTACACCCTTTTTAGTTGTTTTAGTTCCTGCGGTGACAACATCTACAGAATTTTGCGGAACAAACAAACCATAAAAAGCAGCAATATCAATAAATTGAACACTTTGCTCGCGCAGTAATTTTTGTTGATACGGAGTACCTTCTGTAATTGAAATCGAAGCAAATGCTTTACGAGCATATTCTAAATCAAACTTAAATTCGCCATTATCAAAATTATGTTTGTAATCACCATAGTTTAGAACAACGTCAATACCACATTCGTCTTGCGCAAAATTTCCTAACGTTTTACCACTATCAATTAAAGGAAGTTCGAAAGAATCTTCTTCTTTTAAAACATTATCGGTTGTTTTGAATTTCGATTCTTTAAAAAACAAATCAGATAGAGGTGTTGCTGAGGGTTTTTCTTCATCATATCCAATATATGAGGCAAGGAAAAGAGGTTTTTCAATAGCTGTATTTCCAGCATAGAAATCATCAAAATCATCATTTATCTTATTGATAAAATCAGACGTTTGTTCTGTTTGCGGAATTATCGTAGGATTTGAACCTGTCGTGAAAAAGTCACTTCTTTGCAATCCTCTATAAACGAAATATTTGATATTTAATCCCGGAAATGGCTGTTTGTAAGGACGAAGAATAAGATTTACTTTATCAGTACTGCCTGTTTGAGGCTGCACTAAAACAACTCCTTTGCAGATTGCATAAGCCTTTTTGGGAGAAGCTAATGAAAATTTGGAGGTCAGGTTAAACTCGGTACTCGATTGTGGACCAAAAGCTTGCTCGCGGCTTTGCGTAAAGCCTCCTGACTCCACGAAAAAATGAGACTGTGAAGACATATTTAAATGAATTATTTAAAAGTTAATTTTAAACCATCAAAGGCTTATAGATTTTGTAGATGAATCTTAGAAGTAAAAAGAACAGAGCAATAAGAAGAATTCTGCCCAGCCAAATCTGCACCTTCTGCCAAAAAGTTAAATAATTGACAAACTTGGTAATCGTAATTGTTTTTTCCTGAACATCTTTTACCTGTTTCGATTTCCAGAACGCGTAAAGTTCCTGTTCTTTTAAGTCACAGTCAACGCTGAGTTTATTGTTATCAAGTCGAACCCTTGGGCTTTTTAATGTACGCCCTGGTTCGGCCTGAATAACATTTTTGAGAACTACTTTTCCGTTAATACAATCAAGTAATGCGTTGTAAGAACTACTGTCTTTGGCTATTTTAAAAACTGTATCGTGCAGCGTTTCTGTAATAGTAATAGTTTGAACTTTGTTTTCGTTTTCAACAGGTTTCGGACTTCGGCATGAAATCACGATCAGAATAATCAAAAGAGAAAAAACAAAGCATTTTAATTTTTTAGTCATAATTAAGGTTGGTTTATAAATTTAGTTTTGCAGACGTAAAAAGCCTTTTACGCTTTTTATATCACGTTTTCTTCTGGCTACTTTGTAACCTTCACGGCCTCCGGCATCATTGGTATTTCCTTCAATGGTGTAAATAGTGGTTCCTGTCACTTTTTCAACGAAACCCGTATGGCCTGCACCGTTATTAAAATCCATAATGAAAACATCTCCAGGCTGAGGTGTTTTTTTTACTAAAAGTGGTCTCGAATTATATTGATCCAGAACTCCGGCAGTTTTCTTTAAAGGGTTTTTGGCATTAATCTGAAGCGCTGCTTTTTGCGTGCACCAGTAAACAAAAGCCATGCACCAGGCATATCCTTTTGATAGGCCGACGCTTCTTAAATAAATTTCAACTTCGGGGCCGGAGTTACTGTTTCTGGGAATTTCTTCGACACCAATTTGTGCCGTGGCGATTTCTAGGGTTTTTTGGGTTAGTGTCATGAATTTTTTCCGTTAAGCTGTTTAAATTTTTGTAACTCATCAACCAGCTGCTGGTTGATAAGCATAAGTTCTTTGTGTTGTACTTCCATTTTTTTTATGGTATCTGTGGCGGCGGTTAGGCGAGCGGTAATGTCATCAAGAAGATCACGGTAATATTTTACAGCGCTTACTGCGTTGTCAAGTTCGGCGGCGCGGTCTTCTGCTAATGATTTTCGCATAGAGAAAAACCAGGTTATAAAAGCGGCAAAAAATGCCGTAAGAGAGGGGTATAGAAACTGTTCCATTGAATGTGTTAATGTTGAATGTTTATAAAAGTGATTTGGGGAAACACACAGCGTGCTGTTTTTTTTGGAGAAGGTGCAATCTTAATTTTTTGCAGTTAGATTCCTGCTGTCTTTTCCTTTTGTGATTGCAAAGATTGGGTAAAAAAAGCCCTAAAAAAAACAAATGCAAGGCGTGCGAACATTAGTATTCTAGGGCTTTACATAGTTGTACAGAAAGCGAACAAAGCTCATTTTTACGAGAGTAAATGGCTCATCTTTGCACCATAAAAACAATGTTTTTTTAGGAGCTCAAAAGATTTCGTTTTCCTTTTATAAGTATTAAGAAGACTTTTCCTGATTGCTCATAAGTTCTTCAATTTTTTTCAATTCTGAAGTAATAGGCGTACAAAGAATTTCATACAAAGTAGTTCGTGAAATGGGATAAACAGGATAAACATATTTACGCCATACTACCGTAGTAGGAATATCTTCCGTCTTGTGTTTTTGATACAGTTCTTTAACAAGTTTGTAGCGCAATAATTTATTTTTTTGAATTCCGAGGCTTCTGTTTGAGGATATAGGCATGATAATGATATTTATAGAGTGATAGAAAATGAAGAAAGATTTTTTGAAAAGAGAAGAATTATTAAAATGAAGATTTAATCATGATTAAGAATTATTTGAATACGTTATAATGACATAAAGATTTACTGCAGCCAAACCATTTAATCTTTTTAAGTAATGGTTTTTCTACTTCAAATGCCATTTTTTTGAACCTCGTTCTGAGGTGCTATTTGTTAAAGAATATTTTTTAACAATTGAGGTCTGTACTCTTCCTATCATGATCTCGTTCCGCAGCTCTAAAGACTGGGAACTCTACAGAAAGAATGGTTTTTGGCTGCTTTTTTGGGTAAAAACCGCCCATCTTCGGTTCCTGTTTTCCTTCAGAAAGAAGTGAACAACAGGAACCATTTTTTTATTTACTTAAGTTTTTATAATGTAGATTTTGAGGGATTTATTCAGCCTTTGTAAGTGGCAGTTGTGTGTTTTTTAAATCTCGGATTTTTAATTACGATGCTTTCATATTGATTAAAAGCCTGACGTTCTTTATTCGATAAATCATTTTTACAGTTCCAGTTACCAAGTCCGTCTTTAAAAATGATGTGTTCATTAACCTTGTAACTTTCGTGGTCAGTAATTGGCTTTATTTTTACGCTCATTTAAATATTGTTTAAAAATTATTTTGATTCTGAAATAAAACCATTCACGGAATAAAAGAATTGGCTTTAAGTTCGTTGCAATAAGCAGAAGAGCTAAAAGGGCCGAAGCGTAAATATCATTATTAGGCTGCATGACTTTGTTCGTTTTGCTGGTTAAAGAAATTAAAAGCATATCCCTGTAAAAAATCTACAGACGACATTGACAACGGAATATTGGTTTTTACACCATTTTCATCAATTCTGTTCGCCTCGATAAACCAGCTTGAGCGAATTGGTTTAAAAGAAGAAGCAATAATTTCAACACCATCTGTAAATTCTTCGTTATTAAATTCTTTCGTTAATTTTTGAAGTTCCAAAACGCGCGAACCTTTTAAATTTCCTTTGGCATCTTTTTTTAATAAATTGAAAACAATTTTTACCAATGATGCTGTTTCTTTACTGGTAGAAAGCGACGAAATATAATTCTGCACTTTTTCAATACCAATTGTTACTGTATCGTCCCAGCCTTCGTTAATACGATATCCAATCGTAATTTCTTCTTTATCATTAGAAAAAGTATGTGACATTTGCTTTTCTTTAAAACCATAAACCTGATTCTTTAAATCCAGAATAGTTTCAAATAATTGAAAAGTTTCTGTTTTTGCATTTCGCATCATTTCAGAAGTTTCATGTAATCTTGAAAGTGCTTTTGGAATTGTTTCGGCTACCAGTTTCTTATAAGCATCTCGTTCTTCATTCTTTTTATTTTCAATTCGGTTTAAAGCTTCTTTTAATTGCTGTGCAGAAAATTGAGATAAGTCCAAAGATGGGTTCATTGTGTTTGTTAATGGCGTGTTCATAATAATAGGCTTTTAGTTTTTATAATAATTTTAGTTATGCAATAATATTTCTTCTTTAAATGGATCACCGTAATAAGGCTTAAAATTATAGTGATCAGCAAGTCTTAATACCTCTTTTAATTTGTTTTCAATTGCTTGTGAAATGGGACGGGGAGAAGCGGTCTCATCGTCCAGAATATGCATCCATTGAAAACGCTCCTGATTAATGCAGATTCTTTCTCCGGGCGTAAAAGATTTCGATCTTTCAGAACAATATTGAAGTGCAAGATACAATTGTGCAATTCTTGTTTCGATTTGATTTTTACTCATGATTTTTATTTAATAAGGTTCGTAATTTTTGATGTCAGATTCTATTAAGTTTCTCTCGGGGCTGTTTGGATTATCAATCAGCCAATTTTCCAGTTCCTGAATTTTTTCCTTGATTTGATTTGTTTCCATTTTTATGATTTAAGTAATGATGAATAAGGATTTTTTAATTTTAATGATTAATATTACAAGTCATTCGTAGTTTTATTCTGATTTAGTGTAGTGCTGTGTTTTTTATTTTTTAGTAACTTAAATGTATTGTAATTAATTTAATATCAATAATTTATTAAAGTATTTTGTTTTGAGTGTAATTTGTATACCGCATAAATTTGTATGTGTTTAGCTTGTTTTTGATATTTGTTTTTCTTTACTTTGCAAATATAATGTAAAATAATACATTAAAACAAATTTTTAACGTAAAAAAAATACATCTTTTATGGGGTCGACTGAAAGAATAAGAGAATACCTTGATTATAAAGGGATTACTAAATATAAGTTCTGCAATGATTTAGGCTTTTCTAATAAGTTTTTAGATAATAGCAGTAATATGGGAACTGATAAAGCGTGTAAAATTTTACACTACTATCCGGAAATAAACTCTGAATGGCTTTTAACCGGAAATGGATCCATGATAAAAGAGGATAACACTAATATTGTAATTATGAATAATGACCGAAAAACAATCGATTCGCTGCACGTGAGTCAGGAAATCCCATTATATGATTTGGAAGCTGTGGCAGGTTTGAGGGAATTATTTAGCAGCGGAAAACCGCAAAGAGTTTTGGATACTATAAAAATTCCAAATCTTCCTAAATGTGACGGAGCAATTTCTGTTACAGGAGATAGTATGTATCCGCTTTTAAAATCCGGAGATATAATTTTATATAAGGAAACGGAATTTGATAATATTTTTTTCGGAGAAATGTATCTTTTAAGTGTCAAGTTGAATGACTGGGAAGAATATATTACAGTAAAGTATGTTCAGAAATCAGAACAAGGAGATGAGTTTGTAAAATTGGTAAGTCAGAATTCACATCATCAGCCAAAAGATATACATATTTCAAAAATATCTGCGCTGGCCCTTATAAAAGCTAGTATTCGTATTAATACGATGATGTAAATTTACATATCACTATAAAAGTTAGCCTCTTAAATTATTGTATTTAAGAGGCTTTCATTTTTTATTCCATCAATAAAATGCAAATAGATCCTCTTCAAAAGAAAAAAATAACTACGCTCATTTTCTTGCGTTAGATTTATTTTGTAGTGTATTTGATATGTTTTTTCTAAGTTTAAGGTAGATAAACCTATTGTAATTTAGGAACGGCAAATGGATTAGTTAGTTATGAAGGATGATTTTTTGATAAGAAGCTGATTGTTAATTTGTTCTTTTAATAAAAATAGAAAATTGTATTTTTAAATAAATAATTATTGCTATGAGAAAAATAATAATGCTGTGTTTTGCTTTTCTGGTTTTTGGGAAAACGATGGCACAGGAAATTCCGTTACTATCTAATATTTCATCTCGAAATAACATCAACCTAAATGGAAAATGGAGTTATATTGTAGATCCACTCGAAAACGGATATTACGATTATCGTTTAATGCCTTTAAAAGACAATGGATTTTTCGAAAATAAAAAATTCAATACTACAGATTTAACCGAATATAATTTTGCCACTTCAGCCACAATGGATATTCCGTCTGATTGGAATTCAAAAGATCAAAGATTATTCTTTTATGAAGGAACGGTTTGGTTTCAGAAAGACTTTAATTATAAAAAAGATGCTCAAACCAAAGGAATTCTTCATTTTGGAGCGGTTAATTATGATGCAAAAGTTTATGTAAACGGAAAACTGGCTGGAACTCACGTTGGTGGTTATACGCCTTTTAATTTTGATGTAACAAATTTGCTGGTTGACGGAAATAACTTTGTTGTGGTAAAAGTAGATAACAAACGTCATAAAGATAATGTCCCAACCGTAAATATGGATTGGTGGAATTACGGCGGAATCACAAGAGATGTTACTTTGGCTCAGGTTCCGAATACTTATGTTGAAGATTATCTGGTTCAGCTAGATAAAAAAGAAAAAGGAAAAATTTCAGGCTGGATTAAGCTGAATAGTGAAACGGCCAATCAATCACTTTCGGTTTCTATTCCTGAATTAAAAATCAAAAAGACTATTACAACCGACTCAAAAGGTTTTGCCTATTTTGAAATAAAAGCAAATCCGATTTTATGGACGCCGGAAAAACCAAAATTATACGATGTTGCTATAAGCAAAGCAGATGAAAATATAAACGATAAAATTGGTTTTAGAACAATTGAAACTAAAGGAAAAGAAATTCTGTTAAACGGAAAAAAAGTCTTTTTAAGAGGAATCAGTATTCATGAAGAAGCGCCTTTCAGATCTGGAAGGGCATGGTCGCAGGAAGATGCGATTACGTTATTAACCTGGGCAAAAGAATTAGGTTGTAATTATGTTCGTTTAGCGCATTATCCGCATAATGAAAACATGGTAAAAGAAGCCGAAAAAATGGGATTAATGATTTGGTCTGAAGTTCCGGTATATTGGACTATTTCATGGACAAATCCTGATACATACGCAAATGCCGAACGTCAGCTGCATGATATGATCTATAGAGATAAAAATCGCTGTGGAATCGTAATTTGGTCAATAGCAAACGAAACGCCTCATGGCGACGACAGAGATCTTTTTCTAAGCAAATTAGCAAAATATGCCCGCACACAGGACAATTCTCGTTTGATTAGTATGGCGATGGAAGTAACCAAAAGTTCCAACAATATCAATACGCTGCAGGATAATATGAACGAATATGTAGATATTGTGAGTTTTAATCAATATTTAGGCTGGTATAGAGGAACTAATGAATCCTGTAAAGATATGCAGTGGGTAATTCCATATAATAAACCGGTTATCATTAGTGAATTTGGGGGCGAAGCTTTGCAAGGATTACACGGCGATAAAAAAGAACGCTGGAACGAAGAATATCAGGAAGATCTGTATATTCAAAATACACAAATGTTTAATCGAATTGAAGGCTTAGCTGGAGTGTCTCCGTGGATTTTGGTGGACTTTAGATCACCAAGAAGACAATTGACAAACATTCAGGATTTCTTTAACCGTAAAGGCTTAATTTCAAGTAATGGAATTAAAAAGAAAGCTTTTTATGTAATGAAAGATTGGTACGCGCAGAAAGAAGAGGAGTATAAGTAAAACGAGTTTTAGATAAAAAAAACTTCAAAGTTAGAAATGATTTTGAAGGTTTTTGTATTTTTTTCCAATATTAAAATTTTTCCGAAGAGCTTCAGAGCTTATTTCTTCTCTCAAAAAAATGTAGAAAATAAAATCCTTACTCCCTAATTTTATAGTTGCCTTTAGATAATTTAAATTTTGGATGTCCCATTTGCCAAAAAGCAAATGCAAATTCATCTGCAAAATCATTATATAATTGCAAATTTGAACTGTTTATCCCATGTCCGGCATCATAATTTACGGCAAAAAGGATTTCATTTGTAGTCGATGTAATACTTTCAAGTTTAGCTACAAATTTGGCAGACATCCAAGGGGCAACCCGGGCATCATTCATACCTACAGAAATAAGGCAGGCCGGATAGTTAACACCTTGTTTTATATGATTAAAAGAATCAATTTCTGCCAGCATAGTGAGTTCTTCTTTAATAGCTGGATCACCTAACTCCTTCATATTATTGGGGCCATTTGGTGCCTTGTCAATTCTAAGTGGATTAAGGTAGCCATCATAACAAATCATTACTTTGAATAAATCAGGACGTTCTGTCATTGCCCTGCCTACAAGGATACCGCCAGCGCTTCCGCTTAACATACCTATTTTATCTTTTGTAGTTATATTATTAGTAATTAAATATTCTGCAGCAGCAATAAAATCTTTCCATGTATTGGGTTTGTTTTTCTTAAAACCACTTTCATGCCAGCTATCTCCTTTTTCTCCTCCTCCTCTTACATGTGGTATAACATAAATGCCGCCATTCATGACCCATGACAGAATGATAGGCTGAAATCGCGGACTTCTTGAAATTCCATAAGATCCATAACCATCCATCATGACGTAATTTTCTTTATCACGTTTTAATTTCTTATTGTAAATTAAACTAACAGGGACTAAAACACCGTCGTGCGAAGGAATTTCAATTTCCTTTACAACAAAATCTTTAAATTCAGGATATGAAACAATAGGATTGGTAGTGTCTTCAGTAAACTGATCCTTAGCAAAGTTATAGCAAAATCTTCTATTTGGGTTTAGCCACCCGCTTATGTTTATTGATAAATCACTGCCATATTTGTTGTTTGAAGTTAAGGAGATATTTCCCGCTTGGGCAGGTAAACTAAGAGCCTTTATTTTTTTATTTTTTATATGATATAACTTGGCTTCAACGCCATTTTTTTTAGTCGTATAAAAGAGTCCATCATTATTTACTACAAAATCATCAATCGTTTCTTTTACATTTTCTTTTACGATTATTTCAGGATTTTGAAGGTTTAAATTAGAAATTTGGGACTTAATGATTTTAAAGTTTGAAGTTTTATTTGAAGAAATACAATACAATTCGTCATTTAAAATTACAGGATTTAATAGCCCGTCGCTTTTTTTATAGAGTAATTTCCAATCTATTTTTAGATTTTTTAATTCGCTGATATCAGCATAATAATAGTCTAAATATATTGCCGCCCCGCTCAAGGAAGCTAAAATATATTTATCCTTATAATTTATTTTTTTAATAATTGGGAAATCTGATCGTGAAATCTGCAGATTGGGATTGTTTTTTTTTGAGAATAGAACAATATGTTTTGATGAATCATCTCCAATTTTATAAGCAACAGATTCAGTATCTAAAAGATAATTGGGTGATTTTGTGTCAATAACAGGTATGTTAACATAGATTATTCCGCTGTCATCTGGTAACCAGTTAATTCCGCCTAATTCTGCAGGCCAGCAATTTAAAATAATTGTGGGTAATATTTTTTTGCTTTTAATATCAAGAAAACCTATTTCGGCAATTTCTTCTCCATTTTTGGTAAAACTAAGTGCAATTTTGGTTTCATCCCACGATGGTTTAAGATAAGAAATTGTGTAGGTGTTTCCTGTTTCTTTTTTATAGTTTGCAGCATCAAAAATTAAAACTTCATTTTTTCCTTTTTCTTTTAAATAAAGTTTGTCATACTTGTCTGCAGAGGTTCTTTTTAAATAATAAAAAGAATTATTTTCTGTAATTGTTAATAATGTTACATTAAAGGATTTCCGTTGTTCAAATTCAATGAATTTTTCAACAAATTCATTTCTACCCGAAATGTTATTCAATAAATCTCTAGCTCGATCATTATGTTGTTTAAACCATTTTTGTACTGAATCATTTTGTAAATTTTCTAGATATTGAAAATTATCCATAATTGTAGTATTCGAATGTTTATCGTCATTATTTTTTTCTTTTACTATCACATCTTGAGATAAGCCGGTAATTGAGAAACAAAATATAAAAATAAGCTGTATTATTATTGATTTCATTAATGTAACATTATTTAATTGCCTGGATAACTTAAAATTGATTATCCTCTAATCGTAGGTGAAGTAATTGGTGGATCTTCATCTGCCAGCGCAGATCCGCCACCTACGATAACTTTCTTATTTTTAATTTCTGCAATTCTAAATTTTTCCAAAGAAAGTTTTTTTTCTTCAATTCTGTTTACTTTTTTCATTTGATTTGTATTTATAGTTGATACTAGTTTGATACAAATGTATATTGATGAAGTAATTTAAAATAATAGTACTTGTCTACATTTATAAATGTAGATGATTTAGGTTGTTAAGTATTGATAATCAGTACTATGCGGATAATTTATTTTTTGTCTCTTCTATTTTTTTAATGAAATACGAAGGTTGTAGTCCTGTCTTTGTGTAAAATGCTTTTGCAAAAGATTCCGAATTACTAAAGCCAACCTCTTCTGAAATAGCTTTTATAGTATATCTCCTAAATTTTTTATCTTTTTTCAATCTTGTAATAGCATAATCAATACGCATATCATTAATGTATTGACTAAAGTTTTTCTCTTTGTAAAAATTAATAATTTTAGATAAATAGCTGCTATTACTGGAAAATTCTCTGGCAAGATCTGTCTGTTTCAAGTTTAGTCTTAAATATCCTTTCTTATTTTCAAATTCAGACAGTTTTTTTAATATGTCTTTTATCATTTCAATAGGCAGGTCAATTGTTTTTTCTTCCTGATTGTTTTTTATTTGAATAATTTGTTCTTCATTGTTTGAATTTTCCAGTAAAGGAGCCTGCATTAATTCATTAAAACGTTGTTCAAAGAGTTTATTTTTGTTTTTTACTTTTATTAGGTAATAAATAGAAAATACAAGTCCTAACATTAATAAAATAGAAATAATAGTGTGAAAAATATTTTCATTTTTAATCTCTTTAATTAAGTTTTCTTTCTCAATTAAAAGATTTGGTGTGTCATAATTTTTACTTATTTTATTTGAAAGTATTACATTATTTGCTTTAAAATAGCTCTCAATCTCTATCAGCCTGTTTAAATAATATAATTGTTTTTTATCATTATTAGTAATCTTTGAAATTTCTATTAAACGGATGTAATTGTCTTTTATATCACAAGAGTATTGTTTTGTTTTAACTAAAATGGAATCGACTTTTTCATAATAAAGCATTGCTTTATCAATGTTTTTTTCGCTTTTAAAGATATTCTCTCCTTTATAATAATAACAAATAGCTAAGTTTGAAGTATCATCAGTATTCTTAATTAAGCTTATAGCTTTTTCCAGATAAGTTTTACTTTGATTAAAATCATTTTTAAGATTCAAACATATTCCTTTATACATTATATAGTATGGGTAATATGGATTAGTAACGGGAAGTGTTTTTAATTCATTATTTATATAATTTAATGCAACATCCTCTTTATTTAATCTTATATAAATATCAGCAAGGACCCATTTAATAAAAATAACGTCGATTTTTTTATTTGGCTTGTTCTTAAAATAATTTAAGTTCTCGACAAATAAAGGCAAAGCCTCTTCAGGTCTTCCTAATTCAATTTTTATTAATCCAATATATCTTTTAATGATTAAATTCTGCTCAAAATTGCCTCTTTTCTGAGACAGCTTTTCAGCAATCAATATATATTTTAATGCCTGATTTAAATTAAGGTTGATTTGAAAGTAATTAGCTTTCAATACATAAGCTTTTGCCGGATAAATATAATCAGACTTATTATTTGTCAATGAAATAATTGAATCTGCATATTTTAATTGAATTGCTTTACCTCTGTGAATTAAAGCTTTGTAATACATAGCGTCTGCAATTCTAAAAACGTCATTGAATTCTTTGGCTTTTTTATAATAAACATCAATGTAAACTTTTTTTCGATTTAAGTCTGACGCTGAATTTTCTATTTTTTCATCTAACTCTTTGAAACTTAATTTTTTTAAATTTATGTTCTGTAAGTTATTCTGTTGTGAGAAAATCACTCCATTAATAGCAAGCAATAAGATTAAAGTAATTTTTTTCATTGTTTTTTATGTATAACATATTTATAATACCGGCTCATAAAATCGTAACATAACAATTCATATTCTTTTTGTTTTGATCTGAATGTTCTATTAATATTCATATGAATAAAAGAAGTAATTAAATCTAAAGAATTGATGTTTTGATTTTGATCGCTTTTACTCAAAATTGTTTTTATAGTTTTTATTTCTTCGTGATTAATTTTTATTATTTCACTAAGTCCATCCAAATATTCCGGATCCTGTTCATTGTCAAGAAATGACAAAATATCTGTTTTGTATTTTAAATACACACGGGATAAATTGTTTGTATTTTCTTTTTTTACATTATGCTCGGATTTAAATTTCATAGAGACATGCTGTACAAACTCCAGACAAATGTCTATTGGTATTTCAAAATATTTCAACAGATCTTTAATCATTTGCAGTGAACTAAAAATCCTGGCTATTTCATCATATTCAGGTGTTGTACAACTAATTAATTCAACTACTTTTTTACTATTGTGATAAAATAATTTTTCTGCTTCAACAATAGTACTTCCTCCATATCTTTCTAATTCTCTTTTGTAATTAGCCAGAAAAAAATCATTAACAACCTGGTCTTTAATTAATTTAGCCAGATACAGGTTTGTAAATTTTATTACTTCCTGAAATGCATCCAGATTAGTTAGATGAAAACGTATTCTAAGATGATTATTAGGATCTTTATATCTTATAAAAAACCACTCATCAATGAGTTTCTTTTCAAATAGTACATCTGCAATTATTACAATTTCATTAATTAAAATTCGGTCTGCAGAGTAGCTTCCGCAATAAATTTTATAATAGACCCATTCCTCGCCAATGATAAAAAATCTTTTTGTTTTAAAATCCATGTTTTTCCCATTTCAAGCTTGCTATAAATTCGTTTGCATAATAATCATCTTTACCTTTAACTATTTTATCTGATGGAAATAAATATTCTTCTAATATAAATTTTGTTCGATTTTTAATGACTGATAAAAGCATTTCAACACAAGTCGAATTTTGTGTATTTATAATTAAAGTATTATCTCCATCTACCAGTGAAATATATTGAGGCAGTGATTTAGATATTGCTGAAGAAATATCTGCAATTAAACTAAAAATATTTTTCTCATAAATTTTATATTTTGAACTTAAATTCATGAAAAAAACAGGATTTTTTTCATGGCTGAAAATCCATTTGGCTTTTAAAATAATGCAATTTCCAATAGTTACTCTTGGGAAATAATTAAATAAATTTTCTAAATTATCTGTTTTAATTCCTATACCGGATTTACAATTTTCAAATTGCATATCGCATAAAAATTGATAAATAGGTAAAGCTTTATAAGAAAAATTATGGGCATTAGTTAATTTTGGAATAATCTCCTTTCCATGTTTTTTACTCCATAAAATTAAACGGCCGGAATTTAATTTTAAATGGATATCTGTAATATGAATTTGCTTTAGTAAATCTAAATTTGACTGACCTAAATAAGGAATTTCATAAGATCTGAAAGTCGGTCTTCTTAGCACATTTCCAGTTCTAGATTCTGGTAAATGAACAATTTCAGCAATAATTGCATTGGCATTACTATCTGATTCATGTTTTGTAATTTCACTTGCAAAAGCATTTATAAAATCATTGCCATAACAAAATCTTGCAAATAAATTTGCAGCACTAGATCCTCCTATGTTTTGAATTACAATCCATTCTTTTTCGTCTTCTTTAACAATTTCAAAAAGGCAGGAAAATGTATCGGGCAGATTTTGATTAGAAAAATCAATATCTTTAAAATCATTAAAAGTTAATTCAGTACTTTTTTCATTATTAATTATGGCTTTTTCAAATTTATAATGAATTATTTTTTCTACCGGCCCTAAAATAGTTTTATGATCAATATTCAATTCATTTAATCCTAAACCATCTAATATAGGTGAGACATCAAAATTTCCATTGTCTAATCCGTATCCAATTCCTGCTTCAAAATCTAAAGCTTTTACTAATGGTATAGATTCGCCATCATAGCGTTTAATAAATTCAGTTTTAAAATTCTCTAGAAATGTTTTTTTGGGTATTGAAGAAATTTTATTTAAAAGTTTTATGGCATTCAATAATTCACCTTTGTATTTTCCATCTAACTGAAGTTCATTCGAATTAAGAAATAAATCTGTTTGAAACAGATATTTTTCATTAAACAAAAGATTTTTATCTTTTATGATTTGAATAATTTTTTCATAAGATGATATTGAATGTGTTTGTGCTTCATCAATCTGTGCTAGTTTTTTTGACAAAATTTTCAGATTCGGAAGTAACTTGCTTTTAGTAGTTATATCATTTGGCAGTTGTTCTTCCTTTCCACCTATAGAATTTTCGAGCGAATCAGTTAAATAAAGTAATTTATTTAAAAAATCATCTCCGGTAAGTGTCAGTTCCAATTCTGAAACTAGTATTTGATTACTTATTAATTCGTCTATAAAGTCGATTGCCTCACCTTCAGTTATTTCATCTGATTTTAAAAAATTAATTAATTCAATTTTAGAAATTCCTAAAACTGATTTTTCCAATATAAAATCTAAATACTCATTTCGTTTTACTGCTTCAAGTGAATAATTACGGCTGTCTTGATTTAATATATATTGAACATATCTGTAATAATCACCTAATTTGTATAAAGTACTGTTTGGATAATAAAGTAAATCATTTTGAATCAGTAAATTATTTTGAAGTTCGTTCCCTAAATTAGCGATGAATTGCATATCAAAACGGGTCTTTCTATAAAAGGATTTTGCATTATCAATATTAATTTTTGTTTCAGTACCAAATTTTCCAGAGCCACATGCTGAGAAAAGACCAAAGGGTGTGCATCTGGTTGACATCCGAATAAAATACTTTAATAACGAAATTTTAATTTTTTGACCTTTATCTGCTGGATAATTTTTTGAAGAAATCCATTTTTGCACTTGTTTATATAATTCTGGTGATGCTACAAATAGAGATTCCTTAATTTTATTATCCTTTAACAATTCCTTTATATCCTCTTCCTCAATTATAAATCCATTTGTAAGATTTTTATAGAAACTAATTGGGTGAACAGGAATTCGGGCAATAATGGATGAAAAAAAACTATAATCTATTTCTGATTTAAGCATACATTTTAGTATAAGAATCGGATTTCAAAAATAGAGTATTTTATCAATTAATCAATGATTATAAGAATATAATTACTATTTCTTTAAACAATTTTTACTTGATTATGATAATTTGTGATTGAAAACCAAAAAAAGTTGAAGTTATTAAGCATAGTAACAGAAAGGCTGTACAACGGAGTCATCAGGCAATTTATAAATATCGATTCTATATTTATAAATCCAGTACACTAGTTTTTGTTTTGTTTGTTGTCATCATCTAGTTTTACTACAGAAAAAAATCCATAAATAGAGTTTGCAGTTTACAAATTGCTTAGCAGACGCTAAAAAATCCAAATAATTTTTAGAAAAGAATGAATTGCTTTTATAATTAAAATGCAAATCTGTGAATCATCCCTGCTGTTTTTAAAGCCTGAATATTAGATGGGAATACCATTAAGATCAAAAATATTTAAGAATGAAATATAAATTATCAGATTATTTAGTTTTTTCCCAGCCTATCATATCAAATAAATACGTTCTGGTTTATTCTACTATTTCAACTACAATGATATTAATTCAACTGGATTTGTATCATATCTTAATTAATAAATTCTTCGACAAGATTAACAATTCTTCATTAAATGAATTATTAAAAAATAAAATACTGGTTCCGAGCAACTTTAATGAGTTAGATTTTATAATTCAGGAAAATAAAGAGGCTATTAAAAATGAGGACTTACTTTATCAGGTTATTTCTCCATCTGCAAATTGCCAGTTAGGCTGTGGATATTGTGGTCAGGTACATACTAAGAAAAAATTGACCGATAATTTGAACAAAAAAATTATTGAAAGAATCTCGAATAATTTAAAAATCAAAAAATATAAAAAATTAGGTATTTCATGGTTTGGTGCAGAGCCATTAATGGGTTTGCTAAACATAAAGAAATTATCTGCAGCGTTAATGGAGTTAGCCTCAAAAAATAATTGTGGATATTCGGCTAAAATGATAACGAACGGATTAAGTTTAAAAAAGGATATTTTTTTTGATTTGGTAGAAAATTATAAAGTTGAAAATTTTGAAATTACTCTGGATGGTACAGAAGAAGATCATGATGCAAGAAGACATACTAAATTAAAAGATAAAACATTTGCCTTAATCTTTAAAAATTTAAAGGATATAGTAAATGATACAAGATTTGATCAATTAAACTGTGCCATAAGAATTCGCTGTAATGTAGATGAATCAAATTACAAGAGTGCCTTTGATTTAATTGAACTGCTCGATCAGGAAAGAATTCTGGAAAAAATATCATTTTATACCGCACCCATACATTCCTGGGGCAATGATGCTCATTTAAATGCATTGTCGCACCAAAATTATTCTAAGTTTCAAATAAATGAATATTTATTGTTAATGAAAAAACAGCATTCTTTTGCAATACTGCCAGGTAAGAAAACCAATATAGTATGCACCAGTCTGCACGAACATGCAGAAGTATTTGATTCAGATGGTAATGTTTATAACTGTACAGAAATCTCTCAGGTAGATGTTTATAAAGATATCAATGAATTTAAGTTAGGTAAACTAAATAATGAATCATATCTTAATACGGAAAGGTCATTTTCTTTATGGAACGATGATATTTTAAATGGAGAAGTTCCGTGTACAACCTGCAGAATATTACCTATTTGCGGTGGTGCCTGTCCTAAATTATGGAAAGAAGGTATATCGCCGTGTCCCGCTATTAAGTATAATATTGAAGACCGGTTATTGTTAGAATTTAGCAAAAGAAAAGAAGAGTATTTACAACTTAAAAATATTGTTTAGGCCAAACAATAGGTGGAAGTCGAAAAACCTATATAGAGTAGACATACATTTAAATCAAAAAACATGAGTGATTTAGAAGATTTAAAAAAAGAGCTGGAAGTAATCGAACTGGAAGAAAGACTTGAAATGGTTCAGTTAATTGCTGCAGATGCTGCAGATGGACCACAAAGTCCAAATGGAAATTCTAGCTGTTGTTTTGGTTCAGGCCACTAGAAATTAATCTAAACACCTACGAAGCTTAATTGTTTCAAGGGTGTTTAGTTTTTTTAATTAATATAAAATGCTATATGGAAGATTACTTAAATTTAATTGAGCAAAAAGTAAATTCATTAAAATGGAAAGATGAATCCTCAGAAAACAGGATTGAGTTTCTTAGAGTATCTGCCAATGGTAAAAAGATAAAAAATATAGAAGAAGATTTATTTTTTAAAAACTATTCCATACAAAAAAGACTTACCATAAATGAAATTAATAATTTTTCAACATTATACAACGCAGGAAAAATTAAGATTTATGGCGAAGAAAATTTGATTTTAAATGGACCTGCTTTTTATGCATCATTTCATATGGGGGCCTATATGACTATTCCAATTCTATTGGCGTTAAAAAAAATTACTTTTTCTGTAGTGATGGATGATTATTCGTTTCAAAGAAAAATGCAGTATGAGAATCCTGATATTAATCCTGCTACATCTGGAATTGATTTGAATTTAAAATTGAACCCTGATTTTTTAAATGCAGAAGATACGAGATCAATCTTTAAAATGATAAGAAATATTAAAGAAAATAAAAGCCTTTTTTCTTATCTGGATGGAAACACAACGACAGTTAATGATCAAAAGCATTCTTTAAACGTAAAATTTCTGAACCATGAAATGAGTGCTCAAAAGGGTATTCCCTACTTATGCTATTTATTAAAAATTCCCTTAATTCCTATTTTTTCTTATAGAGAAGATGGTCTTATTAAAGTTATTATTAAAGAGGCCATTTATCCGATAGAGGATAAAGATGCATTTTGTGAAGAATCTTTAAATCAATGCTGGAGTATGTTTGAAGATATTTTTACTGAATTTACAGAGCAATATGAGTTTTTGAATAAAAATATTTTTATTTCAAATGATGCTGATAGTAAACCAAATGCATTAGAATTTAAAGAGGCTGATTATGGTTATAAATTTAATTTTCAATTGTATAACTTTTATATAAATGGATCAGATTACTTTTTGTTTAACAGCGTTTCGATGAATTCATTAAAAATTAATAAAGGGTTGTATATCTTCTTGCAAAAAGTGAATAGTAAAAATTTAAAGCTTACTAAAATCGAATTAATCGAATTTATTCCTGACAAGAATTTTGTTGAGTCGTTAATTCAAAATCAGATTTTAATTTAAAAAGGCTATTCAACATAAAAGCAATAATTTGATACACAATAATAAAATACATGAAATACAATTATTAAAAAACAATGAAAGTTATTTAATATTATATCAGGAAAATTATTTTTCAATTAGCCGGTTATTTTATGAATTATTGAAAGAGCTTAAAAACAATAATCATCAAAAAGAAAAATTTATTGAAACATATAAAATAAGCTCAGCAGATTATGATGAACTTTCAGTTATTGCATCAAGTAAGCTGGATTTTATTGTGAACAAAAAAAAGAAAAATAAAAGTTACATTAAACTATCTGTAAATATATTGTCAGAAAAAAAAGTTATAGATATATCTCAATATTTGTCTTTTTTTTTTCAAAAATACATCTTTAATGTACTGTTTATTATTGTTGTTTTAGCGGCAATAATTACTCAATTTATTCTAAATTTTAAATATCGAAAACACTCTTTGTTCGATATGTCATGGCCAGATTATATTTTTGTTTATTTTATTTTGCTGGCCGTTATGATTTTTCACGAACTGGGACATTCTGCTGCAAGTAAATATTTTAAAGTTGAGCCTAAAGAAATTGGTTTTGGTTTTTATATAATATTTCCGGTTTTATATTCAAATGTAACCCGAATCTGGAGGTTAAATAAAAATGAAAAGGTTATTGTTAACCTGGGAGGAATTTATTTTCAAGGTCTTATCAATTGTTGTTTCTTGCTCTTTTTGGTATGTAATAAAAACTTTAATTTATTTACTTACCTGATAATCATTATAATAAAAACAAATCTTTTTGTAATGGTTTATTCCTTAATTCCATTTATAAGAAATGATGGATATTGGATAGTTTCTGATTATTTTAATATTATTAACTTAAATAAAAAATCCTATACCTATATTTTTGACCTGATTAAAAGAAAAGTAAAACTGCAATATTTTTTATTAGCTTTTAGTATTGGTCAGTATGTATTTGTTTTCTTTTTATGTCGTTATTTTTTGCTTACTATACCCACTACAATATCCAGATTTATACTTTATACATTAAATAATGGTTTCTGGAATCTGATTTCTACAAATATTGAACTTTTGTTTAAAGGCTTGTTTTCTACACTTATTTTAATTATTGGCCTAATCTCATTTTACAAATTCTTAAAACTTCTTTTTGTAAAAGGACAATAAAATTCCCTGAAAATTTTAAATCAGCTGGAAAATAGACGTTACTTTTTATTATTCAAATAAGGACATTAGAAATGTTTAGTTTGAAAAAGGTTGAGGTCGAATTTCATCTAAACATATAAAGTTAATTCTTACAAGCAAAATAGCTTGTAAAATTTAAAATTCATCGATATCCGGCATAATAAAATTATGAGCTATTTCTAATTTGAAATTTACAGATATTCAAAAATTAAAAAGGCCATTTGCAAAAAAACTACCTGATTTTTATAGTCATTTTTTAATAAAATTCCTTTTTTATCTGCTAGATCTGCATGGTAATTTTAATTTAATATTGTATTTAAGTGATTAGTAGTCAATTGATTATATATGTATTTGTTTGAGATTTATAAATCCCGACTCGATATTTATAAATCTCGACGAGCTTCATTTGTATTGAAGGTTGTATTCGTCTAGTTTTGGTTTCGGAAAGTTGAGAATTAGAAATTAATTACAAAAAATACTTACACTGTTTATTTCTCATCGGCCCAAATTTATATTACAAAAAAAATAGATTTTTTGATTTTACGAGTATAAGATTAAAAATAAAAAAAGAAGGATTTTTTAAGTAAACGATTTTAAATATTATGATAAATAACATTTTAAATAAGGTAGGCAATACACCATTAATATCCATTCCGATGGATGAGAATCCAAACCTAAATATTTTTGCCAAATTAGAATTTTACAACCCAACGGGAAGTGTAAAAGACAGAGCAGCATGCTATATTATAAGCCGTTTGTTAAACGAAGGTATAATAAATAAAGATACTACACTTATTGAATCTTCTTCAGGAAATTTTGGAGTTGCACTTTCGGCATATGCAAAACTTAACGGTTTAAAATTTATCTGTGTAATAGACAAGACAACTTTGCCTGTTAACGAGATGCTAATCCGCCAGCAAGGTGCTGAAGTTATCTGTATAACACAACCGGATGAGCATGGAGGGTATTTAATGAACAGGCTTAAAAAGATCAAAGAAATATTAAGTACTACAGATAATATTTACTGGATTAACCAATATGGAAATCCATTAAATGCTCAGGCTTACTATAATTCTTTAGGAAAAGAAATTTGTTTTGAAGCGCCAAGACAGAAACTGGATTACTTATTTATGGGAATCAGTTCTGGAGGAACAATTACCGGAGTATCAAGAAAGGTTAAAGAAATGTACCCAAATGTAAAGATTATAGCCGTAGATGTTTACGGGTCAATAATATTTGGAGGTAAAGCACGCAAAAGATTTATACCAGGTATAGGTTCCAGCATGAGACCAGATATTTTAAACGATGCAAAAATAGATGACGTGGTTTATGTAAACGAAGAAGAAACTATAAGTTCCTGCAGAGAATTATTAGAATTACATAATCTGTATGCAGGAGGATCTTCTGGTTCTGTATATGCTGCAATAAAAAAGTATTTTTCTGAAAATAAAATAGATAGCCAGGTTAGTGTAATGTGTGTATTTGCTGATAGAGGCGAGAGATATATCACCACAATCTATGATGATGACTGGTGTGACAGAATTCGAAAATACAATTTAAGTGCTTCTTTAGAAGCAGTGGCTCAATAAAATAGTAATTAATGTTAAGTGTTTTAAAATGATATATTTAAGCGATAATGATGTAAAACTTATTGATCTTAACTGGGAGCAAAATGTTGATGTTATAGCAGCAGCAACCCAATGCATAAAATCAAAAGATATAGCGCAGCCCATAAAGCCATATTTGAGATATGGAAATCCTCAAAATAGAATTATTGCGATGCCGGCTTTTATTGGCGGCGATATAAACAGATCTGGTATCAAGTGGATTGCTAGTTTTCCTAATAACATTAAAAAAAATATGCCGCGTGCTCATGGTGTTATAATTTTAAATGAGGCAGAAACCGGACAGCCCGTATGTGTAATAAATAGTGGTTCTATATCAGCAATCAGAACGGCCTCAGTAAGCGGCTTGATTGTTAGAAAATACATGGAATTAAAAAAACTTAAAAATGTAAAAGTGGGCATTATAGGTTTTGGACCTATAGGGCAGTATCATTTAAACATGTGCAGTCAATTGCTTGGAAATACTATAGACGAAGTACTGCTGTATGATTTAAATGGTGTTTCAAACCAAAATATTCCTGATGCAATAAGACATAAGGTAAATGTTGTAAATAGTTGGGAAGAGGCATATTTAGATACAGATATTTTTATTACCTGTACAGTATCAAAAGTGCCTTACATAAACTTAAAACCAAAATTAGGATCTCTTCATTTAAATGTTTCTCTAAGAGATTATAAAACAGATGTTTTTCCTTGGTTCGAAAAAGGAATGATAGTAGATGACTGGGAAGAAGTTTGTAGAGAAAATACCGATGTTGAAAATTTCAATAAGGTAAATGGGCTGCAGGAAAATGAAGTTAAACTTATTCAGGATGTTTTGAATGATTTTCTGCCAAGTTTAAATAAAGATCAGCCTATTATGTTTAATCCAATGGGTATGGCAGTTTTTGATATAGCAATTGCAAACCATTATTTAGAACTAGCGAAGAAAAATAATGTTGGCGTTTTTCTAGAGGACAGCGTACCGCAATTAAATTAAAATAAGGCAATTTTTTATTAAAACAATCAGAATTAAAACAACATAATTTTTAAACTATGGAGACTTCTATTAGACCAAAATCCAATCAAGAATTTCAATTTGGTGAAGGAATTATTATAAAAACAGCTTCAAAAGACAATCCTTTTACAATAATCTCTGACAGAGAAAGAGATACTTTAGAATGGGCCGAAGAGCATAAAGACGAGATAAATAATCTGCTTCTTGAACACGGCGCAATACTTTTAAGAGGATTTAAAATTGACAGCCCAAAAAATTTTAATGAATTATTTTCAACTATTTCCGGTCAGGCAATAGAATATAAAAATAGAACATCGCCTAGAGATCAGGTATATAGTAATGTTTATACTTCTACAAGTCATCCTAAGAGCGAAACTATTCATATGCATACTGAAAATTCATATTCAAATATTTATAATCGAATCATTGCATTTTATTGTTTATTACCGGCACAAATAGGTGGAGAAACACCAATTGCAGATGAAAGAAAACTTTTAGCCAGTTTAAGAAAAGAAACAGTAGAAGAATTTAAGAAAAAAGGTATTCAGTATGTTAGAAATACTATTCCTGGTATAGGATTGAGCTGGCAGACTATTTATCAAACAGAGGATAAAGAAGAGGTAGCTAAAATTCTTAAAAACAACGGACATGATTTTACTTGGGTAAATAGTGATCACTTAAGAATTAAATGGACTCTTCCTGCTTTTCAGGATCACCCTCTTACTGGTGAGGAAATGTGGTTTAACCATATGTTTTTTGGACATAAAGACCTCTACGATCCATCTGTTTTAGAATATTTTGACGAAGAAGATTTACCATTTGCCACCTATTATGGTGATGGCAGTGAAATAGGAACAGAAATAATAGAGGAGTTCAAAAACTTTTATAAAGAGCACTCCATCGTTTATACCTGGGAAAAAGATGATTTCCTGTTACTGGATAATTTAATGTTTTCTCATGGCAGAAAACCATTTAAAGGCGAGCGTACTATATTAACAGCTATGGGACAGCCGCAAAACATGAAACTATAATATCAAAATAAGGAATTATTAAAAAGAAAATCTTATTAAACAAGTATATGGGCATCTTGTTCTTTTAATTTATTCTTTCCTAAAAAAGCATACGTAAAACTTTAATTAATAAACAATCAAATCTTAGGTAAATATAGAATAATATGGAAAATATAATATACAAATTGTATTTAATTAATGGCATTATTGCTCTTTTAGGTTTGGTATTTTTTGGACTGGTAATATTTCAAAAAATAAATAAAAAGAGAGAAGTAGATTTTTCATATAAAAAAGTTTACAGTTATTTCAAAGGCTTTTTAGTGCTTTTACCAGTTCTAGTCGCGCTTTACTATATACCAATTGCTCTTTATAATAAAGATTTTTGGTTAGACAGCAAATATCAATATGTAGAAGCACAAAACGCAGTACTGTTTTTAGGCATAATTATTTTAGGATTTTATGCTTTAGTAAGAATTTCAACTTTTTTCCCTCATAAAAACGAATACTATGATATTGGTTCGCAATTGTTATTGTTAAGTTTATTTCCGGGAATTGCAAGTGCTATAAATGTTATGATTATCAGCAAGTTTGTTACTGATGATATAGAAGCCAAATATCTTTTGTTCTTTTTTGCCGTAACCACCTTTATTTATATTGTAACTGTTAGGTTAAGTAAAAGAAAAACAGCAAGCCTTGGGATTTTAATAGCTCATAAGTTTAATATAATTATAGCTAACAAAATTTTTAAAATCCCATATAGAAAATATGAAAAACTTGCCAAAGGAAAAATCTATACAATCCTGAATGATGATATTAATGCAATTTTTGGGTTTTCGCAAAATGTAGTTAATATTTACACCACTTTTATCACTACTGTCATGGTTTTGATATACATGTTTACTCTAAACATAATTAGTTCATTAATGCTAATTGGCGTAACTGTAATAATACTTGGACTTTTATTTTTAATGTCAGGCAGACTTAAAAGAACGGGACACAGAGCAAGATCAAAAAGAGAAAACTATACAAGTTTACTATCTGGTTTGCTTAACGGATTTAAGGAACTGGTTTTGCATAAAGTAAAAAGAGACAGATTTCAATCAGATCTAAAAGTAGTAAGTAAAGATTATTATGATGCAAGTCAGGAAAATATAAATGCAGGAATTGATGCTGCTTTATTTTCAGAGCTTTCTTTTACCATTGCAGTAGGAGTTTCATGTTTAGTGTTTCCGGTAATTTTTGATTTTAATAAAGAACTGGTTACTGCTTATGTAATTGCTGTTTTGTATTTATGGGGACCTGTTGGAGCTTTAATAAGCGGAGTTCCGCAAATAATAAATGTACAGGTTTCATGGAAAAGGATTAATGATTTCCTTGAAAATGCAGATGTCGATGAAGTATCCTACAGAGACATTACTGAAGAAGTAGAAATAGTAAAAGTTGAAAAAATAAGTGTTAACGAAGTTTATTTCAAGTATCAGGGTGAAAATGATAAACAAGACATTACCTACGGAATTGGGCCAATAAACTTTGAAGCAGATCGCGGGGAATTAGTTTTCATAATTGGAGGAAACGGAAGCGGTAAAACAACTTTTCTAAAATTACTTATCGGCCTTTATGAGCCGGAATCAGGAGAAATTCTGATTAATGGAAAAGTGGTGACTTCAAAAGAATTAAGCGAGTGTTTTTCAGTTATTTATAGTGATTTTTATTTGTTTAAAAAGATATATGATATAAAAGAAAATCGCTTAGATCAGGTATACGAATGGCTGGATGTGCTTCAGTTATCTGATAAAGTTAAAATTGAAGACGGCGTTTTCAGTACCATAGATCTATCTAAAGGACAATGTAAGCGTTTGGCCATTTTAAAATCATATTTAGAAGACAGATCTGTCTATTTCTTTGATGAGGTTGCTGCTGATTTGGATCCGGAATTTAGAGATTTCTTTTACAATGACTTATTAACAAAAATGAGAAATGAAGGAAAGATATTGATCATAATTACCCACGACGATAAATATTTTGACATAGCCGATAATATCTATAAAATGGAAATGGGCAAAATTGTGCATCTCAATAAAGAAGCTTTTAAACTATCAGAACACATTTAAATTACTAAAATATATTAAACATGTTAAAACTTAATTTTTTATTAGTATTAAGACAATTAAAGAAAGATAAAAAAACATTTTTTATTAATCTTTTAGGAACGTCCTTTGGTTTTACGGCTATCATCTTAATGTCATTATATATATCATATGAAAATAATTATGATGCATTTAATGAAAACAGCGAAAACTTGTTTAGAGTTGAAAGAACCGTTAATGATAAAAGCCAAAGTCAAATTTTTGACTCCACACCTTATGAACTGGCTAAAGAATTAAAATCATCATTTCCTGAAATAGGCAATGCTGTAGGTGCCAGAACTGTAAGCAACTATTTATCAGTAAGGGATGAAATATTTCCAAGAAATGAAGGGCTTATTACAGATAGCAATTTCCTGTCTATGTTTAGCTTTGATTTTTTAGAAGGCGATAAAAATACTGCTTTAAGTCAGCCCATGAGTATTGTGCTTTCAAAATCATTAGCAGATAAACTATTCCCAAATGGAGCTGCCATTGGAAAAACGGTTTATTTAAACAAGAAACACAACTTTACTGTTACCGGAGTTTTTGCAGATTATCGAAAAGATTCTCATATGACTATGGAGTATATGATTTCGTACAGCTCTTATGAAGGTGTTTATGGTATTAAACCTGAAAAAGGATGGGCAGAAAGTTATGTAGCTACATATATTCAGGTAAAACATAAAGATCAGGTTGATGAACTATCAAAAAAAATAGAAAAAACATTAGCAAATCATGTTGAAGAACAAGAAGGCACTACTGAACTGTTAAGTCTAAGACCAATTACAGACATTTACCTTAAAACATTAGATGTACGAAGTGATGCTATGGGAGGTATAAGAAATAATGTAATTGTTATTTATCTTTTTATTGCAGTGGCTTTTTTTACAGGCTTTATAACAACTGTAAATTATATAAACCTTACAACTACCCAATTAGTAAACAGAGAATTGGAAATAGGAATGAAAAAAGTTTTGGGTATTTCTAAAGGACAATTGAGATATCAGTTTATTATCGAATCATTATTAATGGTATTTGGGGTTATAATTGTCTCATCAATATTAGTAAGTTCTATATTACCTCTTTTTAGTTTAGTTGTAGACAGAAAACTGTCATTAGGATTTAGCGGCAACTGGCTGTTCTTTTTAAAGGTATTTGTTATTATTGTATCATTAGGTCTTTTGAGTGGTTTATACCCAGTAATATACCTTTCGTCATTAAAAATAAATTCTATTTTACAAGGAATTACTTCAATTAAAAGACGTACTTTTTTAAGAAAAGGTCTGGTGCTTTTTCAATTATTAATCGCCTTTCCTTTAATATTTCTTTCAGTATTTATTATATCACAAATCAATTACTTAAATAACAAGGATACCGGATTTGACAAACAAGATGTTTTACTAGCCTGGATTAAAACTCCTAATCCTGAAGACAGGGAATTGCTTAAAGTTATAAAAGATAAATTACTTCAAAACCCAAATGTTATTGATTATTCCATCTCAACCGGCGCTCCCTTTTTTGCATCAGGAGATGAAATTAAATTAAATTGGGAAGGTGCAGAAGCAAATGATAAAATATTAATGTCTTCTTATTCTGTTGATTATGATTTTCAGCGTACTTATAAGCTGGCAATGGTTAAAGGAAGATGGTTTTCTGAGGATTTTTCTACCGATGCTCAAAATTCTTGTGTTATCAATGAAACCGCAGCTAAACTTTTAGGATGGGACAATCCAATAGGAAAAACGTTAGATGACGGTCGATTAAAAGTTATTGGTGTTGTTAAAGATTTTAACCAATTCTCTTTATTTCAAAAAATACCACCAATGATGTTATCAATGAATATCGAGGATTTAGCTTATTCTCTTGTGAGTATAAAAACAAGAGGAGGTGACAGAACAGATACTCAAAAGTTTATTAATGAAACTTTCAATACAAATTTTATAGATGTACCTGTTGATTTTAGATTCTTGGATGTTGGGTTTGATGAAGGTTTTATGACCGCATTACAAAATGTTATGAAGATATTCATTTTATTTTCAGTCATTTCTATTTTGTTGGTAATCATTGGTCTATATAGTTTGATTGCTTTTTCATTAACCATGCAGAAAAAAATGATTGCCATACGAAAAGTATTGGGCGCAAGTACTAAAAGCCTTTTCTTACTTATATTAAAAGAGTATATGATTTTATACAGTATAGCGTTAGGAATCAGTCTTGTATTAACTTATTTCACAGTGATACAAGTTTCAAAGGTATTTGCGTACAGTGTAGGTATCCAATGGATTAATTTTTTAAGCGTAATTATAATGACCCTGTTTATTGTACTCTTTACAATATGCGGTAAAATTTGGTCTACCTCAAAAGAGCATCCTTTAAATTCTATTAGTCGTTCCTAAAAGTTTACCATGAATTTTTTAAAATTCATGTTCCATAAAAATAGAATTCAATAATTAATTTCTATTAAGTATCCTATGTATTTACCACTAGCTATGCCTAAGTGGACAGGTATTTAATTGCTTTTTTTAAAAAATAAAAAAGTGGATTGTTAACTGTGTAATTAATTGATTTCAGCAAAGATAAATCCATAAACTACAATATAAAAATGTGCAACATTTTCAAAATAAATTATGAAAGATCAAAATAAACCTATCGCAATTGTTGGTATTGGATGCCGATTTCCAGGGTCAAGTTCCTCTCCAGAAAAATTTTGGGAGATGTTATTAAACAAAACAGATGCAGTAATAGATGTACCGTCAAACAGATGGGACAACAGACGCTTTTATGACGAAAATGAAAAAAAATCTGGTAAAATCAAAGCTAAACAAGGCGGATTTTTAAAAGAGGAAATAGAGTATTTTGATCCAATGTTTTTTGGGATCTCGCCTGTTGAAGCAGAATCATTAGATCCTCAGGAAAGAATACTGCTTGAGGTAGCGTATGAGGCTCTTGAAGATGCAGGAATGTCGCTTGAGCAATTGAGAGGTTCAGATACCGGAGTTTTTGTTGGAGGGTTCACATTTGATAACTATTTGCTAAAAACAGCTGTTGAAAATAAGCATTTAATAAACTCGCACACAGCATTAGGAATTTCATTAACAATGCTTTCCAATAGATTGTCCTATTTTCTGGATTTAAAAGGACCTTCTATTACTATCGATACCGCTTGCTCATCTTCTTTAGTAGCAACACATTATGCTTGTCAGAGTATTTGGAGAGGAGAATCTTCAATGGCTTTGGTAGGAGGAGTCAATCTATTGCTTAAACCAGAAGTTTCTATGGTTATGAGCAAAGGTCAGTTTCTTTCTAAACATTCCCGCTGTAAAACATTTGATAGCGATGCAGCCGGATATGTAAGAGGTGAAGGCGGCGGAGTACTTGTTTTAAAACCTTATGAACAAGCTGTAAAAGATGGCGATCAAATATATGCCTTAATAAACGGAACTGGTGTAAATCAAGATGGGAATACAAATGGTATAACTGTACCGAATAAAAATTCTCAAATGAAACTTATACAAAAAGTATACGAAGAAAGCGGTATAACTAATAAAGACATTCATTATGTCGAAGCTCATGGAACAGGTACAGCAGTTGGCGATGTTATTGAATTTAGCGCTCTAAACGAGACTTTATTTGATGACAGAGAGAAATGTTTGGTAGGATCTGTAAAAACGAATATAGGTCATTTAGAAGCCGCTTCTGGTGTAGCAGGATTAATTAAAACAGCATTGTCTCTTAAGAATAATGCAGTTCCGGCAAACTTGCATTTTAATAATCCAAACCCAGCTTTAAATTATGAAAACAGCATATTAAAAGTACCAACTTTATTAGAAAAACTTCCGGAAGGAGTTGATTCTTATGCTTCAATAAATTCATTTGGTTATGGAGGTACAAATGCCCATGCAGTTTTAAAGCAATTTTCTTCTATTAAAGAAGAAGTACAATATGATTTAGAAAAAAAGGATCATTTTATATTTCCTATCTGCGCAAGAAGTAAAAATGCATTAAAAGAACTTGTATCAAAATACAAATCACATATTGAAGATAAAGACAAAAATTTTGCACAAATACTTAGTAACGCTATTTACAGAAGATCACTTCATTCAGATAGGTTAGCAATTGTTGCATCTTCAAAAGAAGAATTAATCGAAAAAATAGAAGCATTTGAAGAAGATATCTTAGTAAAAGGAGTAACTGCAGGAAATATACTGGACAAGAAACCAAATATAGTTTTTGTATATACAGGAATGGGGCCGCAATGGTGGAAAATGGGTAGAGAACTCATGGAAAAAGAACCCGTTTTTTATAAGGCAGTTCAGGAATGTGATGATTATTTTAAGAACATTTCAGGCTGGTCAATTTTAGAAGAACTTCAAAAACCAGAAGAAACATCGAATATAAAAGAAACATACATTGCACAGCCTGCAAACTTTGTAATTCAGGTTGCATTAACCAGATTACTTGAGCATTATGGAATTAATGCAGATGCAGTAGTAGGACATAGTGTAGGTGAAGTAACATCTGCCTATATCTCTGGGGCACTTTCGCTACAAGATGCATTATTGGTAAGCTACAACAGAAGCCGTTTACAGCATAAAACAGCCGGTAAAGGAACTATGCTGGCAGTTGGCCTGTCTGAAAAAGAAGCCAATGAAACTTTTAAAGAATTTAGCGATGTTTCTATTGCCGCAATAAACAGCCTTGATTCAGTAACATTAGCAGGTAATCAGGAAAGTCTTGAAAAATTAATTGAAAAATATGAATCGTCAGGAATATTTCACCGTCTGCTGGATGTTGAAGTTCCTTACCACAGCCCTGTAATGAATCTTATTGAGGATGAACTTCTGGAATCCCTAAAAGAACTTAAAGGAAAAGAAACAGTTATTGATCTTTATTCTACAGTAACGGCAGAAAAAATTTCGGGAAATCAAATAAATAATGATTACTGGTGGAAAAACGTTCGCCAGCCCGTTCTATTCGCTAAAACAATGGATTCTTTAATGAAAGATAAGTACAATGTATTTATCGAAGTTGGACCGCATCCGGTTTTGAAAAATGCAATGATGGATTGCATGAAGAACAATGAAACATGTCATTTTTTACAAACTCTTAATCGCAAAGAATCAGAGCAATTGAATTTCTTTGAAAATATTGCAGCCCTGTTTACTCTTGGAGTTCCTTTAAAATGGGAGCGATGGGTAAATAAATTGCCGCACCTTTCTTTACCATCATACCCATGGCAAAAAGAATATTTTTGGCAGGAGTCAAGTACTTCTCTTGAAAATAGAATAGGACGTAAAGGAAATGTTTTTTTAAACCAACTAATAAATGCGCCGCAATTAACCTATAAAGTAGAGCTTAATAAATATTTTTTTCCTTTTTTAAATGATCACGTTGTTCAGGATAGAGTAGTATTTCCAGGTGCGGGTTATGTGGCTGCAGGAATAGCATTTTATCAACAGGAAATAAGTCACGGAAATTCTTTTAGTCTTGAAAATATAAAGTTTCATCAAATGCTTGTTCTGGATGATTTGAAGGTACAAGACTTGTATACTTCCTATAATTCAAAAAATGCCAATTTTAGCATTGACAGTAAAGAGGTGGGCGATGAAAGTATTTGGATACAAAGAGCTACAGGTAAATTTATTTTAGGTGATTATGAAAAAAGTGCTTCACAGTTAAATTTGAAAACAATATCTGATCGTTTGAATATAGTACATTCAGAAGAACAGATATATGAAAGACTGAGCAAGGCAAAACTGGATTACGGCCCTTATTTTAGAACCATAAAAAATATTGATTCTGCAAAAGAAGAATCAATCGCAAAAATAAAAGGCCACGCAGCGATTGAAAATCAGGATGAATTTTTTATTCACCCAACTTTACTAGATGCCTGTTTTCAATCTGTAATTGTATTTGATGAGTCAGAATTTGTACCCGTATCAATTGGAAAAATGCACTGTTATTTTTCTCCGGGAACCGAGTTTTTCTGTTATTCACGATTAATATCACGTTCAGATAATTCAGTACTAATTGATATGTCAATTTGTGATGAAAAAGGAAACGTAGCAATTGAAATAAAAGATTTCAAATGCCAGGAGTTGAATATAAATACCGAAGAAGAAGATACATACATCGATGACTGTTTGTTTGAGAACAATTGGATCGAAGAAAAAGCAGGTTTTGATGCTATTCCGGATACTTCTGGTATAACCTATGTTTTTACAGATGATTATTCTTTATTTGAGCCACTTTTAAAACAATTGGCAGGTCGTGTTGTAGTAATACAAGCAGGAACTAGTTTTAAAGAATTAGGCGAAAATTATTATATGGTAAATCCTGAAGATTTGGAAAGTATTCTCCAAATAGCAGAAAATGATTTCCAGTCTGATATTACATTAATTTATTTGCCTGCAGATAATCAGGAAACTAATGAAAATTTAACAGTAAGTGAGGAATGCTTAAACGAAATAAAACCTCTTTTAAACATTGTTCGTTTTTTCTCAGAGAAATCACAAAACAAACTTGCTTTAAACCTAGTAACTTATGGAAGTCAGGTTGTTAATGAAGAAGACAACATTACCTCAATAACCTCGACAATTGCACATGGTTTAGGAAGACTTATTGTAAATGAATTACCAAAATGGCAGGTTCGATTGATAGATTTTCAAAGAACAAATAGTCTGCTTATTTCAAAAGAAGACTGGAAGATTGCTCTTAATAGAATTTATTCTGCAAAAACTTTTGAAGAAATTGCAATCAGACAAGATAAAATTTTTAGAAAAGGAACGAAAAAAAGAGAAGCAAAAGATTCAGTTTTATCTATTGAAACTGCATCCTTTAAGGACAGATCATTAAAACTAGTGAGTTCAAAATCTAAGCAGTTAGAAGATTTATATTTTGAAAATACTGAAAGAGCAGAACCAAAGGCAGGCGAAATCGAAATTTTAATAGAAAATACCTCTATTAATTTCAAAGATTATTTAAAAGTATCTGGTAAAATTTATCCGGAAGCACTTGAGGGGACTTATAGTAAAAATGCCATAGGAATTGACTGTGCTGGAATTATTACCCAGATTGGTGCTGGAGTAACCAAGTTTAAAGTAGGAGATAAAGTTATCGCCCTTGCTACAGGTACGTTTCAATCCTATACCACTACCTCTGAACATTTAGCCGTAAAATGTCCTGAAAATTTAATTGAAGCAGAATCAAATGTTGGCTTAAGTTATCTTACTGCTCTGTATTGTTTACGAGATAAGGCAAATCTGGGAAAAGGCCACAGAGTACTTATACATAATGCTGCCGGAGGTGTAGGATTAGCAGCTATTAATTATGCCAATTTGGTAGGGGCTGAAATTTATGCTACAGCCGGAAGTGAAGAAAAAATTGATTACCTGAGATCTATAGGAATTAAGCATGTATACAGTTCAAAAAATCTTGATTTTGCTAAAGAAATTTTAGAAGAAACTCAAGGTAAAGGTGTGGATGTTATTTTAAGTGCTTTACCAAAAGAAATGCTTTATCAGAGTTTGTCCATTTTAGCTTCTTATGGAACTTATGTAGAAATAGGTAAAAAGGATAATGTAGACTTCTCCCTTTCAATGCATTTTTTCAACAAAAACATTTCTTACATAGCTGTAGATATGGATAAAATGATAAAGGAGAAGCCTGAGAAAATTTCGACATTATTAGATGATATTTCAGCTTATATAAATGCTGGAGAATTAAAATCCTTACCTGTAAAAGTGTTTACACCTCAGACTATATCAAACGCATTTCAGCTTATAGATGAAGAAAAACATATTGGTAAAGTAGTTATAAACTTTAAAGAACAGTCTGTAGACGTCAAAAAACAGACAGATACAATTTTTAAAGATGATAAAACTTATGTAATTACCGGAGGGACAAAAGGCTTAGGTTTTGAAATAGGAAAATGGCTGGTTGATAATGGCGTTAAAAATTTAGCACTTTTAAGCAGAAGCGGTCTTAACACTTCAATAGAAAGAGAAGGAGTTATCGAAATGGAAAAGAAAGGTGTCAATGTGAAAGTTTATGCAGCAGATGTGGCTGAAATAGATCAAATAACAAATGTGTTTTCTCAAATACAAAGTGATCTTCCGGAGATTTCAAGTGTTTTCCATTGTGCTATGGTTTTAGACGACGGATTCTTAATCGATATGAATGAGGACAGATTTAGAAAAGTGTTAAAACCAAAAGTTGATGGCGCAATGAACCTGCATCACTTAACTAAAAACTTAAAGCTTGACAATTTTGTATTGTTTTCTTCAATATCCTCACTTATAGGTAATGTTGGGCAGGCCAATTATATTGTTGCAAATGCCTTGTTAGATTCATTTGCTCACGTAAGAAAAAGTCAAGGTTTACCGGCAACTACAATTAATCTTGGCGTTCTATCGGAATCTGGTGTAGTATCTAGAAGCGAGAACCTGGAAATGATTCTTCAGGGAGTAGGAATTAGAAGTTTTACAAACAAACAGGTTTTAAGCGGATTAGAAAAAATACTTCAGGAAAAACCAACACAAATAGGCTTTTTTGATTTGAACTGGGAACTCCTAAGTGTCAATTTAAAAGAAAGTGGACAATTTATTTTCAAAGATTTAATTGATAGCAATCTTGGATCTGTTAACGGATTAAGCCAGGAGCAAGATGCATGCTTAAGTGATTTACTTTCTTTAAACAGGATTTCTCAGCAAGAATTTGTTGTGACATTCTTAAAAGAAGAATTATCCAAGATATTAAAAATGCCAAAAGATAGAATCCAATCCGATAAAGGAATAGGTTTTTTAGGAATCGATTCGATTTTATCAATTGAATTGCTAAGAGTGATCAACAATAAGTTTGCATTAAAAATGTCTTCTATGGAAATCCTTGCCCTGCCTTCTGTAAATGGATTGTCTGCCATAATAATTGAAATGATTTTGAAACAAGTGAATTTGAATGTACAAGTTTAAAACGAACAAAATTTTATGGAAATGAACGGACAAACGATACAAAGCATCTTTCTTGAAAACATTAAATCAGGAAAGGAATCTGGAATTACTTTTATTGAAGGAAATAATGGAGTTGAGTATTTATCGTATAAGAAATTATATCTCGAAGCCAGTTATAAACTATATGCTTTACAAGAAAAAGGCCTAAAGCCCGGAGATGAAATAGTATTTCAATTTCAGTCTAATAAAAGTTTTGTAATTACATTTTGGGCTTGTGTTTTAGGAGGCTTTATACCAGTTCCTATTGTATTAGGAACTACTTCAGATATTGTTCAAAAGCTTAATAAAGTATGGCAAAAACTTAAAAATCCATCTATAATAACAGATGCTTCGTTTTTAACCTCCATTATAAAGGATTTTAATTTGGAGAATGATGGAGAAGTAGAACAACTTTTATCAAAAATTATATTTTATGATGAGTTAGCCTATACTCAAAAAGCGACAGCTGTGCCTGGTACATCTTCAGATCTGGTATTCATTCAATTTTCTTCGGGATCAACAGGATCTCCTAAAGGAGTAATGAACCAGCAGGATAGTATCTTATACAATATTAATATGTCATTAGAAAAATGCAGCATTCAGGATTCAGACAAGTTTCTGGGATGGATGCCCCTAACTCATGACATGGGATTAATTTTCTTTCACATTTTGCCATTGCTGGCAAATGCTGATCAATTTTTAATGCCGCCAATGTTCTTTCTTTCAAGTCCTGAATTATGGCTGGAAAATTTATCTGAAAATGAAATCACTATTTCGGGTTCCCCAAATTTTGGTTATGTACACGTTCTCGAAAATATTGAGAAAGCAAAATTGGAAGATTTTTCTTTTAACAAATTAAGGCTAATGATTAATAGTGCTGAACCAGTATCTATTGAAACTTGTAGAAAATTTGCAGAAACACTTAAACCTTATGGTTTTAAAAAAGAAGCTGTAAGCCCAAGTTATGGTCTTGCCGAAGCTGTTTTGGGAGTGTCTTTATATAATGAAGAAGATGGCTTTAAGGAATATTTTTTAAATCGCCATAAATTAAGCATTGGAGATGAGGTTGAGTTTCTGGAAACAAGCTCTAATACTACTGCTTCTTTTGCAGATTTAGGGACATACAATCGTACAGAGATAAAAATCACAAATGAAATAGGTGAAACTTTATTAGATGATACACTTGGCATTATTCAGTTAAAAAGCCCCGCAATGACCGCAGGTTACTATAATGACAATGAAGCAACTCAGGAAGTAATTTCAAATGATGGATGGTTCAATACTGGCGATGTAGGATTTATTCATAACAGCCGATTGATTATAACAGGCAGAAAAAAAGAAATGATTATCATTAATGGGCAAAATTATTTCCCTAATGATTTAGATAGTCTAATAGAAGAATTGCCTGAAGTAAAATTTCAGCAAGCAGTTTCATGTAATGTTTTTAATGAAGAAAGCCATCAGGACGAATTATTTGTATTTGTTCATTATTTAGGTGAGGTTAAGGATTTTGTTGTTTTGGCAGATGCTATAAAAAAGATAATAAGCGAACGCATTGGTGTTACTGTAAAAAAAGTAATTGCTGTAGAAAAAATACACAAAACAACAAGCGGAAAAATCCAACGTTATGTACTGCGTGATAAGTATTTGAATGCAGAATACGATGCATTTTTAGATGAATTTGAAAAAGCTAAGAAACATTTAGAAGACGATTCTTATGTAGCTCCGGTGACTGATTTAGAAAAACAGCTGGCTAAAGTTTGGCAGGACTTTTTTGGAATTGAACGAGTAGGAACAAAAGACAATTTTTTTCATCTAGGTGGAAATTCTTTAGGAATAGGGATTTTGGTAGTAAAAATCCAAAAGGAATTTGGAATAAGTTTAGATGTCAGCCAATTATTTAGAAACACCAATTTTGAAGATCAATTAGAAATAATTAAAAATTCTCTGGGAAAATCAATTGTTACAATTGAGTCTGCTCCAGTAAAATCATATTATCCGTTATTTAGTACTCAAAAAAGATTATTTATTCTGAATCAAATGGATACAGAATCAATCTCTTATAATACTCCGGTAGTATTAAAAGTAGAAGGCGATTTAGATGTTCAATTATGCGAGGAAGTTTTCAAAAAAATAATCAGCCGACATGAAATTTTAAGAACTTCTTTCCACGATTTAGATGGAGAACCAATTCAAAAAATCCACGATAAAGTTGATTTCAGCATTCAATATATTGAGAATGAAGATGGAAATATTCAGGAATTACTAAAAAAACATATCAAACCTTTTGATTTAAGCGAGCCTGCTTTAATTAGAGTATTGATTAATAAAGAAAACAATGTAATTACTAATATCATATTAGACATTCATCATATTGTTATAGATGCGGCTTCATTTGAGGTTTTGATCGAGGAATTTCAAACTTTGTATGGAAAAGGACAATTAGATGAATTAAGTGTTCAATATAAAGATTTTGTGGAGTGGCAGGAAAAAAAGCTGAGAGAGAAAGAATTAACTGCCGAAAAAGAGTTCTGGTTACAGGAATATAGTGTGGTCCCAGAAACTTTAAACATGCCTTTTGACTTTCTTAAATCTAATATAAAAAATGCTGATGGCAGTACGGTTTCTTTTGAAATTAATGCAGATAAAAGAAAAAAATTAGAGGATATATGTAAGCAGCAGGTAGTAACAATGCCAACCTTAACCCTGACAATTTTTTACGTTTTACTATCAAAATTAACCAATCAGGAAGATATCATAATTGGTACTTCTACAATTGGCCGCTGGCATAGTGAATTTAAAAATTTAATAGGTTTATTTATTAACACATTACCGCTGCGCTGCGCTGCAAAAGGGGATTTAGAATTTTTAGAGTTTCTGGATAATGTTAAAACACATGTTTTAGATTGTCTTGCTAACGAAGAATATTCATTTGACCGACTATTAAATCAATTAGAATTAAAACCCAATGCAAACAATAATCCTCTATTTAATGTCACTTTTGAGTACCATAATTTCAATTGGTCAGGTGTAGAACAGCCAGACTTGCGATTATCTAAAATAGATCATCCTAATATGTTCTCAAAATTTGATTTGGTACTGCGTGTGGTAGAAAAAGAAAACAGCAGTGTTTTTAATCTGGACTATCAAACTAATTTATTTAAAAAAGAAACTGTAGAACGTTTTGCTTCTTATTACAACAACATTATTGACTGGGTTTTAGATGGAAAAAATGGTACACTTAAAGAAATCGAAATTTTATCTAATGACGAGATTTCTCGACTATTAGAAGAGTTTAATAATACCGAAGAAGTTTACGAAAAGGGGAAAACGGTTTTGGATATATTTTCGGAGCAGGTTTCATTAAAACCAGAAACCGCTGCTGTTGTTTTTGGAGAAAAAAGTATTTCTTATAAAGAACTCGACCAGCAGTCAACAAACTGGGCTGGATATCTTATGGAATGCAATGTAAAACCAGGAGACGTTGTAGGTCTTATCATGACGCGTTCTGTAGATATGATTACGGCCATGTTTGCTATAATGAAAACAGGGGCATCTTATGTGCCCATAGATCCTGCTCAGCGTATTTCCCGTGTGGTTTTTATGCTTGAAGAATGTAACGCAAAAGTGGTCATTTCAAATAGTATAGAAAAACCAATAGAGTTGGAATCGTATACTTATATCAATGTTGAAGAACTAAATAATTTAATAACACCGGATTATAAAGCAGCATTACCAAAAATAGCAGCTGAGGATTTGATGTATATCATTTTTACATCAGGATCTACAGGAAAGCCTAAAGGCGTAATGATAAAACATAATAGTGTTATCAATTTGGTAAAAGGGTTAAAAAACCGTGTTTATAATTCGTATGGAGATAAAACTTTACATATAGCATTATTAGCATCCTATGCATTTGATGCATCTGTACAGCAAATATTTGGAGGATTATTACAAGGACATAGTTTGTATATAACAGATGATGAAACTCGTAAAGATGGGGTTAAATTGATAGCTTTTTATAATGACAATAAAATAGACCTGTCAGATGGTACTCCAACACATCTTCGCTTTTTTGTTGATGCACTGACAGAAAACAGCACATTAAATACTTTATCCAGCTGGATATTGGCTGGTGAAGTTTTACAAAAGGAATTGGTTAGGACTTTTTATTCAAAACTGGGAACAGGAGTACAATTGTATAATTTTTATGGTCCTACTGAAGCCTGCGTAGACTCTACAGGATATAAAATAGATACGGAACAATTAGACCTTCATGATTACATTCCAATTGGGAAACCACTGCCTAACGAAAGAATTTACATTACAGATCAATATGGCAATTTAGCTCCAATAGGAACTATAGGAGAATTATGTATTGCCGGCGATGGATTAGCTGTAGGTTATGTTGGGGACCCGGAACTTACTTCTCAAAAATTCAACTCTGAATGGATGTTTAATAAAGAGAGAGTTTACCGAACCGGAGACATGGCAAAATGGTTAAATGATGGTAATATAGAATACCACGGAAGAAATGATGATCATGTTAAAATAAGAGGATACAGAATACATTTGGGAGAAATTGAATTGGCTTTAAACAGTCTGCCTCAAATTCAACAATCTGTGGTTATGGTAAATGAAGATTCCAACCATAGTAAGCAATTAGTTGCCTATGTTGTTTGTGAGGAAGAAATTAAAAACAAAGAAATTCAAGAGCTGTTAGAGGAGCACCTGCCTGAATATATGGTGCCTAGAGTTTACGTACACTTGTCGGCTTTTTCAATGACTGATGGTGGTAAGATTGATAAAAAAGCATTGCCAGCTCCGGAAACTGCCAATAATTATGTTGCACCAACAGAAACATTACAAAAACAATTTGTAGAGCTTTGGCAAGATCTTTTAGGAGTCGATCAGGTTGGTATTCATGATAATTTTTATGAACTGGGAGGAGATTCCATCAAGGCTATTCAGCTGGCAAGCCGAAGTAAAGCAATAGGAATTCATTTTCAGGTAAAGGATGTATTTAATTATCAGACTATTTCTGAGATTGCACTGCATTTAAAGAGTACAGATACAGCAATAAAAGAAACAGGATTTTTGGCCGGAGATGTACCGTTACATCCAATTCAAAAACTTTTCTTTAAAAGAGAGTACGAGGCAATCAGTCACAATAACCAGTCCATATTACTTAAGGTATCAAAAGCAATTACAAATGAAAGCCTTGTTTTTGGCTTATCAGAATTGGTAAAACATCATGATGTTTTGCGAATGAATTTTTATAAAAATGAAGGCTCAATATACCCTTCACAAAAATATGAATCGTCTATTCCGCAACTACAAGTAGAGCAGGTACTTTCTTTAAAAGATATTCCTGAAATAGGTACAAAATATCAGGCTGATCTGGATATTTTTAAAGGTGATTTAGCTCGCTTTGTATTGTTTGCAACATCGCAGGAAGAAGAAGAAAATAGATTATTTATTGCAATACACCATTTAGCTGTAGATGGGGTTTCTTTACGAATTCTAACAGAAGATTTTATAAACCTTGTCGAGAACCATTCATCTGGAAATAAATTTTCTCTGCCCGCTAAAGGAACTTCGTACCGTCAATGGGGGGAACATTTAAGAGTTTATGCCTCTACAACAACACTGGAAAACGAATATATCTATTGGAAAGAAGTATTATCTAATTATTCACCACTGCCTGTAGATATATCTTACGATAAAAGGATCAGTTATGAAGAGACAGAAAAGATTCAGGTTTCATTACCATCTCCTTTAACCCATTTACTTGTACATGAAACAAATAGTATGTACGGAACAGAAATCAATGATATTTTGATCAGTGCATTATCCTTGACATTATCAGAATGGACAGGTGTTCCTAAAGTAGTTATTGCTTTAGAAGGACATGGAAGAGAAGAATTATTTGAAGATGTAGATATTAACAGAACAACAGGTTGGTTTACCAGCGTTTATCCGGTTTGTTTAGACTTAAGTGACGTAGACGACATAGGTATTTTAATAGCAGACACAAAGGATATGCTAAGAAATATTCCTAACAAGGGAATTGGGTATAATGTATTGCAATTCGAATCGAAATCTGAAAAAATCAAATCTGACTTATCAATATTCTACGAAGATTTAATTTTTAACTATTTAGGTGATTTTGACAATAGTTTTTCTAAAGAAACGAAAAACAGTATTGGCTTAGCCTTAGAACCTACGGGGTTAAATATTGCAAAACAAAACGTAAACCCGTATAAGATAGCCGTAGATAGTATTATTGTAGATGGGACTTTATATCTGGATTGGAAATACGATACAAAACGTTACAAAAAAGAAACGATTCAAAAATTAGCCAATGCTTATATAGCTGCATTAGAGGATATTCTTTCTTATAGTAATGACATTTTTAATCAAGGTGGAAATCAAACCAAAGACGAAGATTTTGAAATTATCTCTTTATAAATCATTAAAATGAAAAGTAAAAACATTTATAAAATCATTGAGCTTCTTACAAGTAATGGAATTTCATTATTTGTGAAGGATAATGAACTGAAGGTGATGAAAAGAACAGATAATAAACTATCTGAAGAGATTTTGTCAATAATCAAATCAAATAAAGAGGAGCTAATCACTTTTTTAAACAGCCAGAAAAACAGCTCGCTTAATAAAGTTAAAACGGTAAGTGATTATGGTTTGCCAACTACTATAACCAATAAAAAACTGAAGGATTTTTTAGAAATGCCTGTACATGAAAGTAAGGTTTCTAATGTATATCCATTAACACCTTTGCAAAAAGGGTTTTTATTTCACAATTTATACGATGACGATAAATCGGCTTACATATGCCAGTTTCATTGCGATTTAAAAGGGGCAATTTCCAGAGAATCTTTTAATAAAAGCTGGATGTATTTATTACAGCAGCATACCGTTTTAAGAACCGCAGTTTTTGGTCAGGATTTGGATATTCCTGTTCAAACGGTTTATAATCAGGTTCAATTACCAATTAATGAGTTGGATTATAGCAGCTTATCAAAAGAAGAGTTTCAATCAGCCTTTGACAAGTTTTTAAAAGCAGATGAAGAAGCTGGTTTCAACTTAGAAGAAGCTCCGTTGTTCAGAATGACCCTTATTAAGTTTGGCGAGGATGATACCCGTTTTGTATTTACACATCATCATATTATACTAGACGGATGGTCTGTTCAAAACATAATGAGAAATTTCCATTCTATTTATATACAATTAGAAAAAAAAGGAACACTTCCAGAACTGGCCTTAGATGATTTTGGATCACATCTTCGTCATATTTCAAGTGTAAATGAGGCTAAAGGTTTATCTTATTGGCAGACCTATCTTTCAGATATTACAATACCAAGTTATATTCCGTTTGTGAAGGATAATACCTTACGCAACAAATTATTTGGCAACAAAAAAATAGAATTCACAATTAATGGATCGATAAAAGCTTTTACAAAAAAACACCGCATTACCGAAAATACTTTACTGCAGGGAGCTTGGGCTTACTTATTATCGAAATACACAGGAAATGAGACTGTTACTTTTGGTGCGATAATATCAGGAAGAGATTCGAAAGAAGAAGATATAGAAGCAAAAATAGGATTGTACATGAATACAATTCCTGTATGCAGCACCGTGAATAAAGATGCTAAAATAGCAGATTGGTTACAGGAATTACAAAAAGGGCATACAACTGCAAGGGAAGAATATGGTGATTTAGCACTAAACGATATCGAATCTCAAAGTAATATAAAAGGTTCCTTGTTTGATACTTTAATTTCTTTTCAAAATTATCTTGATGAGGAGGATGCGCCAAGTATAGATGCTGAATTAAGAATGCAAAATTTAAAAGGAGATACAAATACAAATTATGCAGTTACGTTAGATGTTTATGCTTCTTTAAACCAGCTGAAAATTATTTTACAATATAATAATGAACTCATTTCAGACGAAAGTATATTAAACATTAAAGGGCATTTTGAAACACTTTTTGAAAGCCTTTTAGATGATATTGAATATATAAAAGAGCTAAACTATTTAACTAAAAAGGAAGAAGAGTTATTAATTGAATTTAATAATACCGAAGCAGATTACGATAAAGAAAAGACCGTTTTAGACTTAATAGCAGAGCAGGTTTTGCTAAATCCAGAAGCAACGGCTCTTGTTTTTGAAGAGGAACATCTTACTTATAAAGAACTTGATTTACGATCAAAACTTTGGGCAGCAAATCTTATCGATTCGGGAGTAAAATCAGGATCTGTTGTTGCACTTAGAATGACGAGATCTACAGATATGATAACGGCTATTCTTTCGGTTATGAAAGCAGGAGCTTCTTATATGGTAATTGATCAGGGGCTTCCAAATTCTCGTACAATCCATATGATGGAAGAAAGTTTGTGTACAAATATCATTACCAACATTGAGGATCAGCCGGCAGAATTAGAATCTTATACTTGGATAAGTATAGCACAATTAGACTTGCATAATAAAAAAGCCGATGAGGTAGAACTGCCTAAAGTAACGACGAATGATTTAGCCTATTTACTTTATACATCTGGCTCTACGGGCAAGCCTAAAGGCTGTATGATTTCTCACGGCAACTTATTTAACTTTATTTCCTGGGGAAATAATTACTATTTCGAAAATAATGAACAAGGTAATTGGGGATTGATCAGTTCAATGTCATTTGATTTATCTGTAACCGTAATTTTTACAAGTCTTACCAGAGGAAAAAAACTTTATATAGGCAGTGAAAAAAAGAGTATGGATCAATTACTGGAGGAATGTTTAAACAATCCGGAAATTGATACTTTAATGTTGACCCCAACTCACGTTACTATTATAAAAGATCTGGACATTCAAAAAACAAATATTGAAATCTTTATTTGCGGAGGAGAAGAATTAAAGAAAAGCCATATTGAAATTATAAAAAATCTCAATGAAAGCTGTAAAATTTATAATGAATACGGACCTACCGAAACCACTGTAGGATGTACTGCAATTGAAGTTTCATTAGAAGATGAAAAAATTTCAATAGGCCGTCCTATCGCCAACACAAAAATATACATTCTCGATGCTAATGCTAAAGCTGTACCAGTAGGCGTAGTGGGTGAAATTTATATAAGCGGACGTGGAGTATCAAAAGGATATATAGGGAATCCATCTTTAACAGCAGAGAAGTTCGTATCGATAAACAATTCGATATGCTACAAAACAGGAGATTTGGCTAAATGGGATTCTCAAGGCAGAATTGATTATGCAGGAAGAATCGACGATCAGGTTAAAATAAGAGGACACCGTATTCAGTTAAAAGAAATTGAATCTGTTCTGGACAGTTTAGAAGAAATTCAGGAATCTACAGTTATTATTAGAGAAGACCATACAAAAAGCAAGCAGCTTGTTGCTTATATTGTTTCAAGTCAGGAAATTAGCAATGCTTCTGTACAAAAATTTCTGGAAACCAAACTGCCTGAGTATATGGTTCCTCGAGTATATGTTCGTTTAGATGCTTTTCCTACAACTACTGCAGGTAAAATTAATAGAAATGCATTGCCAATTCCGGAATTTAATGACAACTATGCAGCACCTGTAGAAGAATTAGAAAAACAGCTGGTTGTAATATGGCAGAAACTTTTAGGCGTAGAAAAAATAGGTATTCATGATAATTTTTATGAACTGGGAGGAGATTCTATTAAAGCCATTCAGCTGGCAAGCCGCAGTAAATCAATTGGAATTCATTTTCAGGTAAAAGACGTATTTAATTACCAGACTATTGCTGAGATTGTCCTGCATTTAAAGAGTGCAGATACTGCAATAAAAGAGACAGGACTTTTAGAAGGAGAAGTACCATTACATCCTATTCAAAAACTTTTCTTTAAAAGAGGGTACGAAGCAGTTAATCACAGTAATCAATCTGTATTGCTTAAAGTTTCAAAAACAATTACAAACGAAACTCTTGTTTTTGCACTATCAGAACTAGTAAAACACCACGATGTTTTGCGAATGAATTATTATCAAAATGAAGGCTCAATATATCCTTTACAAAAATATGAATCCTATATTCCAAAATTACACATAGAGCAGGTAGATTCCTTAAAAGATATTCCTGAAACAGGTACAAAATATCAGGCTGATCTGGATATTTTTAAAGGCGATTTAGCTCGTTTTGTATTGTTTGAAACATCGGAGGAAGAAAAAGAGAACCGTTTGTTTATCGCAATACATCATTTAGCTGTAGATGGGGTTTCGTGGAGAATTTTAACAGAAGATCTTATAAACCTTATCGAGAATCATTCCTCTGGAAGTAAACTTTCTTTACCGGAAAAAGCAACTTCATACCGTCAATGGGTTGAACAGCTTAATAGCTATGCAAGTACAGCGAACCTTGAAAGCGAATATATCTATTGGAAAGAAGCATTATCTAATTATTCCCCACTGCCGGTAGATACATCTTATGATAAACAAATCACTTATAACGAGACTGAAAATATCAGAATCTCTTTAGAACCTGCTTTAACTCATTTGCTTGTACATGAAATGCATACTATGTACGGAACAGAGATTAATGATATTTTAATTAGTGCGTTAACAATAGCATTATCAGAATGGATAGATGCCCCTAAAGTAGTTATTGCTCTAGAAGGACACGGTAGAGAAGAATTATTCGAAGATGTAGATATTAATAGAACAACAGGCTGGTTTACCAGTGTTTACCCTGTTTGCTTAGACTTAAGAGAAGTAGATGATATAGGTATTTTAATCGCAGACACAAAGGATATGCTAAGAGGTGTTCCTAACAAAGGAATTGGATATAATGTATTGCAATTTGAATCGAAATCTGAAAAAATTAAATCTGACTTATCAATATTTTATGAGGATTTAACTTTTAACTATCTGGGAAGTTTTACAAATGTTCTGGATGCAAAAAAGGAAAGTAAGGTTGACTTAGCTTCTGAATCTACAGGATTAAATGTAGCCAAACAAAACGCAAACCCGCATAAAATTTCTATAGACAGCATCATTATAGACGGAAGCTTACAAGTAGATTGGAACTACGATGCAAAACGTTACAAAAAAGAAACGGTTCAAAAATTAGCCAATGCATATATAACTGCATTAGAAGATATTCTCTCGCATAGTAATCAATTTATTAATCAGGAAGAAGATGAAGTTGAAGAAGATGATTATCAAATCTCCATCTTATAAACCGCAATTTATTTAAGTCAAATTTTATTTAAAGAAGTATAAAATGAAAAGTAACAATATTCCCGAAATAATTGAATTTTTAAAAAGTGACGACATTACTTTGTTTGTAAAAGATAGTCAGCTGGGCATTAAAAGCAAAAAAACGACCAAACTGCCCGAAGAGCTTTTATCAATAATTAAATCAAATAAAGAGGAATTAATTACTTTTTTAAACAGTCAAAAAAGCAATTCACTTAATCAAATTAAAACAGTAAGTGACTATGGTTTACCGACTACTATATCAAATAAAAGATTAAAGGATTTTTTAGAACTGCCTGTACATCAAAGTAAGGTCGCTAATATATATCCATTAACACCTTTACAAAAAGGATTTTTGTTTCACAATTTATACGATGATAATAAAGCAGCTTATATATGCCAGTTTCACTGTGATTTAAAAGGAGTAATTTCCAGAGAATCTTTTGATAAAACCTGGAACTATTTACTACAGCAGCATACCGTTTTAAGAACAGCCATTTTTGGTCAGGATCTGGATATTCCTGTTCAATGCGTTTATGATAACGTTAAGCTGCCAGTTAATGAGCTTGATTATAGCAGCTTATCCAAAGAAGAATTTCAATCTGCATTTGATAAGTTTTTAACTGCAGATAAGGAAGCAGGCTTCGATTTTGAAGAAGCTCCATTATTTCGAATGACTTTAATTCATCTTGGAGAGAATCTTACCCGTTTTGTGTTTACGCATCATCACATTATACTAGACGGATGGTCTGTTCAAAACATAATGAGAAATTTCCATGCTGCTTACATACAATTAGAAACAAAAGGAACACTTCCTGAACTGGCTTTAGATGATTTTGGATCACATCTTCATCATATTTCAAATGTAAATGAGGCTAAAGGTTTATCTTATTGGCAAAGCTATCTTTCAGATCTTACCTTACCAAGTTATATTCCGTTTGTAAATGATAATACACTTCGAAACAAATTATTTGGCAACAAAAAAATAGAATTCACGGTTAGCGGATCAATAAAAGCTTTTACAAAAAAACACCGCATTACCGAAAATACTTTATTGCAGGGAGCATGGGCTTATTTATTGTCAAAATATACAGGAAATGAAACAGTTGTTTTTGGGGCAACTGTTTTAGGGAGAGATTCGAAAGAAGAAAATATAGAAACAAAAATAGGATTGTATATCAATACAATTCCAGTATGCAGTACCCTAAAGAGGGATATTAAAATATCAGACTGGTTACAGGAATTACAAAAAGAACATACAATAGGAAGGGAAGAGTATGGACATTTAGCTCTAAGTGATATTGAAACTCAAAGTAATTTAAGAGGATCATTATTTGACACCATAATTTCTTTTCAAAATTATCCGGAAGCAGCTTCTCAATCAGAATTTAAAGAAAAACTGCAGGTAGAGAATATAGAAGGAATCGAAAGTACCAATTATACCATTTCATTAATTGTTTATTCATCCTTAGATAAACTAAATATCACGCTGAAATATAACAATGAATTTGTTTCGGATGAGATGATACTTAAAATTAAAGGACACTTAGAAGTAGTACTGGAAAGCTTTTTAAGGGATGTTGAACAGGTAAAAGACCTAAATTATCTTACCAAAGACGAAGAAAAACAATTAGTAGCTGGATTTAATAATACAAAAAGAGAGTATGTTAAAGATCAGTCAATTATTGATGTTTTTTCGCAGCAAGCAGAACTTCATCCAGAGCGTACAGCCTTAGTTTTTGGATCAAAAGAAATAACGTATAAAGAGTTAGACATGCGTTCTAACCAAGTAGCTCAATATTTAGTTTCACAAGGAGTAATTCCCGGCAATATTGTAGGTTTATTGTTTGATCGTTCCTGGGAAATGATCGTTGGAATTTTAGGAGTTTTAAAAGTAGGGGCCGGTTACTTACCACTAGATCCTAATTTGCCTGAAAAACGCATTGAATATATGCTGGATCAAAGCAGAGCAACATTTTTATTATCTCAGCAGCAGTATCTGGACGAATATGCAGCATATCTTCCGGTTCAGGCTATGGATTCTCCAAAAATCAGCTCTCAAATAACTTCAAATGTAGCGGTTAAAACATTCGCCACAGATTTGGCCTATTGTATTTTCACCTCAGGTTCAACAGGAAAGCCAAAAGGAGTGATGATGAATCACGGCAGCGTAATTAATTTGGTAAATGGCCTAAATGAGCTTGTTTACCAGCCTTATGAAGATAAAGTTTTACGTGTAGCCTTATTAGCCTCGTATGTATTTGATGCCTCTGTACAGCAAATATTCGGATCTTTATTACAAGGTCACAGCCTCTATATATTAGATGAAGAAAGCAGAAAAGATGGTGTGAAATTATTGTCTTTTTATAACAAAAACAGCATTGATTTATCAGACGGTACACCAACTCACCTTCGTTTATTAGTAAACTCTTTAGAGGAAAATTCCACGTTGAATAGTTTATCAAGCTGGATATTAGCAGGAGAGGTTTTATCTAAAGATTTAGTAAATACATTTCACTTAAAATTAGGCTTAAATACACAATTATTTAATTTTTACGGTCCTACAGAAACTTGTGTAGATTCTACATCATATAAAGTAGATCCTAAAAAAATAGATCATTATACAACCATTCCAATTGGTAAACCAATGCCTAATGAACGCGTTTACGTGACAGATAATCATGGCAGCCTGGTACCGCAGGGAATAGTTGGAGAACTGTGTATAGCCGGAAATGGTTTGGCTCAAAGATATATTGGAGATCAGTCACTTACTTCAGAGAAATTTAATTCAGAATGGATTCCTTGGGAAGACAGGGTTTACAAAACAGGAGATTTGGTAAAATGGCTGCCAGACGGTAACCTGGAATACCACGGACGTAAAGATGATCAATTTAAAATAAGAGGATATAGAATAGAACCTACAGAAATTGAACAATATTTAACGGCTCATCCAAAAATTGAAAACTCAATTATTGTCGTTCAGGAATTTGAAAACGAGAAAACTTTAATAGCTTATTATCAGGCAAAATCTAAAATAAGTACTTCAGATTTAAGAGGATATCTAGCAGCTTACCTGCCAGATTATATGATTCCGTCTTTTTTCATGCATATCGAGAACTTTCTTTTTACCAGTAATGGAAAAATAGATCGTAAGAGCTTGCCAAAATATGAAATCAGTCCGGAAAAAGGGATTATTCCTGCTGGTAATGAAACAGAGCAAAAACTTATAGCCATATATTCAGAGGTTCTTAAGGTTGACAGCAGTATTATTGGAATTAATAGTAATTTCTTTGATCTGGGCGGACATTCACTAACCATGATGTTCTTAAATAATAAAATTGAGAAGGCCTTTAATTTGAAAATTCCATTAAAGGAAATGATGAGGTATTCAACAGTAGCTGATTTAAGCAAATTTATGCTGAAATCTACAGCAGTTAATCACTCAGCTATACAACCAGCAGAAAAACAGGACTATTATCCTTTGTCTTCATCACAAAAAAGAATGTACTTTTTGCATGAATACAATACAGGTTCCTTAGCCTACAATCTTCCGGCTGTTGTTACTTTAAACGGGATTTTGAAGAAAGAAAAACTGGAGGCTGCTTTTCAAAAATTAATTCAACGCCACAATAGTCTTCGAACTTCATTTGAATTTTTAGACGGAAACCCAATACAAAGAATTTTGCCTAAGGTTGATTTTGTAATAACAGATCTTGCCAAAGGAGAAGACACAAATAAAGCAATTAAAAACTTTATCAAACCTTTTGATTTGCATCAGGCTCCGCTTTGGCGCGTTGGAATTATGTCCGTATCAAATCAGGAACATATTATGGTAATTGATACCCATCATATTATTTCTGATGAAGTTACCAATGGTTTATTGTTAAGAGATTTGATATCCTTATATAAAGGAGAAACACTTCCTGAACTTCATATACAATATCAGGATTATGTTATCTGGAATTTAAAAGAGAACCAGCAAAAAGAAATTTTAAAACAAAAAGAGTATTGGCTTAATCAATTTGTAGATGAAGTCCCTGCACTGCAATTGCCTTATGATCATGCAAGACCAAAACAACAAAGTGAATATGGAGATAAGCACGCTTTTAATTTAAGCAAAAATCAAATTGAGCAATTAAAGAAAATAGCCCGTGCAGAAGGAGTAACCATGTACAGTCTTATTTTGGCAGTTTACAATGTATTCCTTAGCAAGTTATCAAACCAGAATGATATCGTAGTAGGAACGCCGGTTGCCGGCCGCAGACATGCAGATTTAGAGAAAATTGCAGGAGTTTTTATCAATACGCTTCCTATCAGGAATCACCTTGACGGATCACAAAGCTTTACAGCATTTCTGCATAAGGTACAAGAAGTCAATTCAACAGCATTTGAAAATCAGTTATATCCGTATGATGAGTTAATAGATGCTTTAGATTTAGACAGAAATGGAAATAGAAGCCCATTGTTTGATGTGTTTTTGAATTATGAATTTGAAAATGAAAAGCTAGATTTAAAGGATTCAGAACTTAAAATTGGCAGCATAGATATACCTTATCCAATTGCAAAATTTGACCTGCATTTATCAGTATTAGAAACAGAAGAAAACCTTAACCTAAGTCTGGCTTACAGCAAAGATTTATTTGAATCAGCCAGTGCAGAACGTTTTGCTTTTTATTTTGTTCGAATTATAGATACCATAATAAATAATAAAAATGAACTACTAAAAGATATTTCTATTTTATCTGAAGAAGAACAAAATAAGCTGTTAGTTGAATTTAACGATTCAGCACAAGATTATGGAACAGACAAAACAGTTTTGGATTTGTTTTCAGAACAGGTTTTACTGCACCCAAATGCACAGGCACTTATTTTTGAAGATGATCATGTTACCTATAAGGAATTAGATTCAAAATCTAGTATTTGGGCCGCTAACTTACTTGATATGGGGATTAAACCAGGATCTGTAGTGGCACTTAGAATGACCAGATCTATAGAAATGATAGCCACACTTCTTGCCATAATGAAAGCAGGTGCTGCTTATATGATAATTGACTCCAATTTACCGGGTTCCCGTGCAGCCCATATGATGGAAGAAAGTACTGCTTTCCTTATCATTACAAATATAGAGCAGCAAATAGAAGGTTTAGAGGCTTATAATTTCTTGTTAGTAGAAGACTTAAACAATCATGAAATTGAAAACCAAACCATTAAACTGCCTGAAATAAATACAGAAAATCTGGCCTATCTGCTTTACACATCAGGATCTACAGGCAGACCAAAAGGATGTATGATTTCGCATGCCAATCTATTTAATTATATCGTTTGGAGCAACAATTATTACTTTAAAAATAGTGAAGAAGGCAATTGGGGAATCACAAGTTCTATGTCATTTGATTTATCTGTAACGGCAATTTTTACCAGCTTGACCAGAGGAAAAAAACTCTTTATAGGAAATGAAAAAGAAAATCTGGATCAGCTTTTAGAAGATTGCTTTAACAATCCTGAAATAGATACTGTGAAGCTTACACCAACACACATTACTCTATTAAAAGATCTGGATATTCAAAATACAAATGTGACTATAATTATTTGTGGAGGCGAGCAGCTAAAGAAAAGTCATATAAAGATTCTGAAAGATTTAAATAAAAACATCAGGATTTATAATGAATATGGGCCAACTGAAACTACAGTAGGATGTACATCGGTTGAGGTTTCCATAACCGACGAACCTATAACGGTAGGATATCCTATTGCAAACACAAAAATCTATGTTTTGGATGCGAATCAAAAAACCGTGCCAATTGGGGTAATAGGAGAATTATACATAGGAGGTTCAGGCGTATCTAAAGGCTACATGGGCAATCGGGCTTTAACAGCAGAAAGATTTGTATCAATAGAAAACACAACATGTTATAAAACAGGAGATTTAGCCCGATGGGATGCTGAAGGAAAAATTGAATATATAGGAAGAATTGATGATCAGATAAAAATAAGAGGTTATAGAATAGAACCCGGAGAAATAGAATTAGTGTTAGAAAATCTTCCGTTCATAGAGCAGGCTTTTGTAACAGTTAAAGGAATAGATGAAAACAAACAACTGTATGCCTACATAAAAGGAAACAGTGATATAGAAACAATAGTAATAAAAGAAATCCTTAGAGACATTCTTCCCAACTATATGATTCCGTCCTCATTTATTTGGTTAGACGAGTTTCCTTACACTGTAAATGGAAAAATAGACCACAAAGCACTTTTAAATAATGAGGAAAAGATAACAGCGGTCTATGTAAAACCATCCAATTATGTGGAAGAAAAATTAGTAAAAATATGGTCTGGAATTCTTGATTTAGAAGAAAACGAGATAAGTGTCGAATCTAATTTTATAACACTAGGTGGTCATTCATTAAATGTAATTCAAATGGCCAATACGATCAATAAAGAATTTGGGGTTCAAATAAAACTAGATGATATTTTCAATGGAAAAACTATTAGAGAATTATCAGAATTAATAGGAATGAAAGCTTGGCTGGAAACCGAAAGTGACCAAAAAAGTACACGTAAAGAAATTGTATTATAAATCGAAGACAAAAAAAACATGGAAGAATTATTTTTAAAACTAAAAAATCTGGATGTTCATTTAAGTGTTGAGGATGGTAACTTAAAATTAAGTGTACCTGATGACTTTGAAGAAAACGACTTAATTGATGAAATCAAAAAAAATAAAATTGAATTAATTGATTACATCCATGAAAGTAGAACAAAGAATATAAACTCTTTAGAAATTCCAAAGAAAAAAAATGCTGTTTCTACAAAATTAACACCTCCTCAGGCTCGTTTATATGTGCTGCAGGGTCTGGGAAAAGATTCTAATGTATACAACATTCCTTTTGCTTCAGAATTAATAGGAGCAGTAGATATTTTGCAATTACAAAAGGCTTTTATTGAATTGATTCAAAGACATGAAAGTTTACGAACTTCTTTTTTACTCGATAACAATTACGAGCCAATACAAAAGGTACTGGAAAAATTCGATTTTGAATTAGAACATATTAAGTCTGACGAGAAAGGGTTAAAAGAAATTGTCGAAAACTTTTCATTTTCTTTTAATCTGGAGAAAGCACCATTGGTTAGAGCAAAACTGGTAGAACTTCAGGCAGATAGATTTATTTTATTAATGGACGTACATCATATTATTTTTGATGGGATTTCATTACAGGTATTTTTGCGTGATCTCGTTTCACTTTACAGTAAACAAGAATTGCCGGAATTTACTTTACAATACAAAGATTATGCAGACTGGTATTTTAGCGAAGATTATCAAAAGAATCTTTCTTTGCAAAAAGCATTCTGGCTTAAGGAGTTAAATGGATTTAAAAACACGGCTATTTTGCCTGCTGATTTTAAAAAATCAAACAAAATTTCGTTTGAAGGAGCTTACACAAATTTCACCATTAAAGGAAAAAGAAGAAAAGCACTGGAAGAACTTTCCAAAAACTCTGAAACTTCTTTGTTTAGTGTACTTACTTCTTTGTACAGCATCTTACAAGCCAAATTAACAGGCATTGACGATTTAGCAATTGGTACTCCGGTAGCAGGAAGACGTCATTGGAGTTTAGAGAACATGATTGGTATGTTTGTCAATACCCTGGCAATCAGAATCAACTTTAAAAATGAAATCAGCTTTAGTGATTATTTAAAAGAAGTTAGCTCAAAAATTGTTCATTGTTTTGATAATCAGGAATATCCATTTGAAGCATTATTAGATGATTTAGGTTCAAGACAAAGCAATGAAATGAACCCATTTTTTAATACGCTTATCACATTAGACAATTTTGAGCAGACAGTAGTTGCTATAAATGATTTAGAAATAAAACCTTTTGAGATAAATAAATCAACTTCAAAGTTTGATTTAATAATGCATTTTAGCGAGAAAGAAAATGAACTTGCCTGCACATTTGAATACAGTACTCAATTATTTAAGAAAGAAACTATTGAAAGATTTTTCGATTATTTTATCAATATATTAGATCAGGTTGCAGAAAATGAGTCTGTTATTCTGGATAAAATAACACTTCTTAATCAAGAGTCGAGTAATGAATTATTGCAGCTAAATGATTTTACAGATGTAGCGTACAACCAAAATCTGACCATAATTGATCTATTTGAAGAACAAGTTGTTAAAAGTCAGGATAATACAGCTTTAGTTCTAGGAAACGGGACTTTATCATACAACGAACTAAATGAAAGAGCCAATCAGGTAGCAAGATTGCTAAGAGCCAAAGGATTAGAACGAGAAGGCGTGGTTGGAATATTGATGGAGAAAAGTTTTGAGGTGGTTATAGGAATGCTTGGTATTCTTAAAGCTGGAGGAGTGTATGTGCCAATTGATGTAAATTATCCGCAAAACCGTATCGATTACATTGTTGAAAACAGTGGTCTTAAAATGATCCTTACAATACCGGAATTTGAAAATATTGTAGATAAAAAAGACGTATCTAATATATTTATCTCTGAAGCAGATGAAATTAAAGATAAATCAAATCTGGATATTGTAAATTCTCCTAATGATATGTGTTACATCATATATACATCAGGAACAACCGGAGTTCCAAAAGGAGTTATGGTAGAACATAGAAATGTGGTACGTCTTCTTTTTAATAAAGGATTCCAATTTGATTTTACAGACAAAGATGTATGGACAATGTTCCACAGCCATTGTTTTGATTTTAGTGTTTGGGAAATGTACGGGCCATTACTTTATGGCGGAGTTTTAGTTATCATTACAACTCTGGAAGCACGAGATCCTTCAAGATTTGTAAAAATAATGGAAGACAATAAAGTAACTGTTTTAAATCAAACCCCAACTTCATTTTATAATTTAATTAGAGAAAGCATTGAGAAAAACGCAAATCTTAATCCCTTGCGTTATGTGGTTTTTGGAGGAGAAGCTTTAACACCATCTAAATTAAATCATTGGAGAGATTTATATCCAAATACAAAATTGATCAATATGTACGGTATTACAGAAGTAACGGTGCATATGACTTATAAAGAAATTGGAGACGCAGAAATACAGCACAGTATAAGCAACATTGGAAAAGCCTTACCAACCGGATCTATTTATTTATTAGACAACAATATGAAACCGGTACCAGTAGGGGTTATTGGTGAAATCTACGTTGGGGGCGAGGGAGTTGCACGCGGATACATGAATAATAAGGAATTAACAGATTCAAGATTTATAAAAAATCCTTTTAAAGAAGGAGACCGCTTATATCGATCTGGTGATTTGGCTGTATTATTGGAAAATGGAGATTTAGAATATAAAAGACGTTCTGATAATCAAATACAATTAAAAGGATTTAGAATTGAATTAAAAGAAATAGAGCATCATTTATATCAGCACAAACTAATCGACAATGCAGTTGTGATTATGAGAGTGTCTAAAAAAGATGAACCTTATTTATGTGCATATTACGTAGGTAAAGAAGAACTGGATATAAATAATTTAAGATCTTATCTGGAAGAACTTCTTCCTCATTATATGATCCCGTCATTTTATGTTAAGATTGACGAAATGCCATTTACTTCTAATAATAAAATCGATATCGCCAAATTACCAGAACCTAAAATTGGTTTTTTAGGCAATTATATAGCCCCTACTAATGAGGAAGAACAAATCATGTGTGAGATTTGGGCGAAATATATGGATATAGAGCAAGTGGGAATAATGGATAATTTCTTTAGTCTGGGAGGAGATTCGTTGAGAGCCATTGCATTAATATCGACTATAAACGAAAAATTATCAGCATCATTAATGATTGCAGACTTATATTCTTTTCCAACTATTAAGGAACTTGTAGTGGCTTTAAAATCTAATAAAGGCGAAGAACAAGCATTCTTAAAGAAAGAAGCAATAAAAGAACTTAAGTTATTTCAGGAAACATATAGAGCAGAAAACGAATTTTTAGATAACTATGAAGAGGTATATCCTATGAATGGTATCGAGAAAGGAATGGTTTATTATTCTTTATTAGGTAATACAGATAGTATCCATAACATCATGTATCACGAACAAAATATGTATGACGTGCCATTTGAAAATTTCGATTTTGAAATTTTCAAAACCACACTGAATATGATGATTAAAAAACACAGTGAGTTAAGAAAGATATACGATCTAAAAAACCTAACGCACATTATATTGAAAAAAATTGAACCTGATGTTCATTTTATAGATATATGCCATTTAAGTAAAGAAGAGCAGGATAAATTTATAGAAAATAAATTAGAAGAAGAAAAACTTAGAACAACAGAATTGTCGCTTTCCTTAATATGGAGAATGCACATTATTAAAGTTCGTGAAGGGTTTCAATATCTTTTATTTGATTTTAATCATTCCTTATTTGATGGGTGGAGTCTGGCTTCTTTTTTAACAGAGCTAAACAATACGGCAATAGCACTTAAAAAAGATCAAAATTATCTTCCAAAGCAAATAACCGGTAGTTATAAAGATCAGATACTTGGCGAATTGGCCGCAATTAATAGCGAATCCAGTAAAAATTACTGGCAGAAAGAGTTATCCGGCTACAATCGTTTTGAATTATTCCCAACAGGTAAACCTCATGTATTTATTACTGATGACCATGATTTTGGAAGAGAATATAGAAAAAAACTAGAAGCAGCGGCAAGTAGATTAAACACGAATTTTAAACACTTATGCTTTTCGGCAATTATTTATGCTCTAAGAAGAATAAATTTTGAAAATGACATAACAATGGGAGTTGTGACTAATATTCGACCATTAATTCCAGATGGAGAGTATCTTTTGGGTTGTTTCTTAAATACAGTTCCGCTTAGAGTTCAAATACCTGAAAATTTATCATGGGGAGAGTATGTAAATTTTATCGAACAAAAATTCACAGAATTAAAGTATCATGAGCGAGTACCTTTTTATAAAATATTAGAATTTATTGATGAGAAAACATTTAATGCAAATCCAATCTTTGACGTTAAGTTAAATTATATAGATTTTAGAGTATACAATGATTTCCAAGGATATGACGAAAATTATTTTGGACCATCAAATGCAAGAACCAGTTATTTAAATGAAAATACACTGCTTAACCTTCATATCATTGCTAATAATGACGATTTTATTTTCCGTATAGTTTATTCTACTTCTTTTTTCGAAGCAGAACAATCTGGTAAACTATCTTCTTATTTTAAAAGTACACTGGATCAAATATTAAATGATGCAGATAAGATGCTGGATGATACTTGTGTTTTAAATGAAGAAGAACAAAACGTAATTACAAAGGAATTTAATAACACAGAGTTCAGTTACCCTCAAAACGAAACAATTTTAGATTTGTTTAAAGAGCAGGTAAAATCAGCACCAGAAAGTATTGCTGCTGTAATTGATAATAAAGCGATTTCCTATAGTGAGCTGGAAACTTTATCAAACCAGTTATCTCATAAGCTGATTCAGATTGGGGTAAATTCTGAAACTCTTGTTCCTATATCTTTAGATCGTTCATTAGAAATGATAATAGGAATTTTAGCCATTCTAAAAGCAGGAGGGGCCTATGTTCCTATAGACCCTACATATCCGCAAAATAGAATTGATTATATTTTAGAAGATATTCAGTCTTCATTTATTTTAACCGAGTCCAAATATGAAAACAGCTTTGATATACCAAAATTAATCTTAGATGATAAAACCATTTATGATAAACAGTTAAAATCAGCTCCGGAAGTTAAAATAAGTGAAACCTCTTTAGCCTATGTTATTTACACATCAGGAACGAGCGGTAAACCTAAAGGAGTAATGAATTCTCATGAAGGTATCTATAACAGATTGGCCTGGATGCGCGATCATTTTAATGTAACATCTAAAGACAACATTTTACAAAAAACAAATTTTTGCTTTGATGTATCCGTTTGGGAATTAATACTTCCTTTAATTACCGGAGCAAAATTAGTATTTGCAAAACCAGAAGGTCATAAAGAAACTACTTATCTCGAAGAAATTTTAGAGAAAGAGAATATTACATTAATGCATTTTGTACCCTCAATGTTATCTGCATTTTTAATAAATCTGGAAAACTTTAATGGAGGCCAGTTAAGAAGTGTAATTTGCAGCGGAGAAGAATTAAAATCTGCGACATTAAAAGATTTTCAAACCAGACTTCCGGGTGTTAGTATTCATAATTTGTACGGCCCAACCGAAGCAGCAATCGATGTTACTGCCATAGATTTAACCCATCAAAAAGAAGGTAAAGTTTCAATAGGTAAGCCTATTGCAAATACGCAGCTTTATATTGTAGATAGTGAATGCAAAATTCAGTCGGTAGGTGTAAAAGGCGAATTGCTTATTGGAGGCGTACAAGTAGCAAAAGGATATTTAAACAAACCGGAATTAACGTCTCAAAAATTTATAAATAATCCATTTAACAAAAAGGACAAATATAAATTATATAAGACCGGTGATATGGCTAGATGGCTTCCTGATGGCAATATTGAATACTTAGGCAGAATTGACGGTCAGATCAAATTGAGAGGAAACCGAATCGAACTAGGAGAAATAGAAAGCTATTTAATTGATTATCCGCAAATTCTTGCAGGCGCAGTTGATTATAGAAAATACAATAATGACTATTGTATTGTAGCGTACTATGTTGCTGAAAATAACGAAACATTAGAACTGGAAAAGCTAAAAAATTATTTAGCAAAGTCTTTACCGGCTTATATGATTCCATCTTATTTTGTTAAGTTAAATGAACTTCCAATAACCTCAAACGGGAAATTGAACAGATCTGCTTTACCTGATCCTGAGATATTAAGCGCAGAAACATATGTAAAACCATCTAACGAAACCGAAGAAAAATTAGTAGAGATATGGTCTGAAATTTTAAGTATTGAAAAAGAAAAAATAGGGGTAGAAACTAACTTTTTTGACATAGGAGGTCATTCGTTAAAAGTAATTACCCTTGTTAATACAATCTTTAAAGTTTTTGCTGTTGATATAGCCTTAAGTCAGGTTTTTGAAAAACAAACAGTGAAAGGCATATCAGATTACATTATTACGGTTAAACAAATGGAATCGGACACAGAGAAAAATCAGCAAAAAATCAAATTATTCATATGAAAATAGATGAGTATATTTCTCATTTGAGAGACGAAAACATCATTATTACTGTGAAAGAAGATAAAATTGCAGTAGAAGATCCAGATGATGTTTTAACTTCTCAAATAATTGACGAGCTTAAGTCTAAAAGATTAGAAATTTTAGACTTTTTCGGCTCGATTAAAACTAAAAAAGAATCCTTTATACCTATTTCTAAAGCTCCTGTAAGCAATTATTATCCATTGTCTTCAGCACAACAGCGTATGTATTTTTTGTACGAATTTGATAAAAGCGGAACAACGTATAATATGCCAATGTTTTTAAAGCTGGAAGGGAATATTGATTTTCATCAACTGGAAAAAACATTTAAAAAGTTAGTAGATCGCCATGAGAGCTTACGAACAATATTTGAATTGCAAGACGGCAGTCCTGTTCAGCGATTAGCTCATGATGTTTCATTTTCGATTGAATATGCAGCAAATGATAATTTAACAACAGCATCTGTAATAAGAGATTTTATACGCCCATTTGACCTTTCAAAACAATTGCCGATAAGAGTAATAATAATAAAGGAGTCAGAACACACTTGTATTTTAGGTATCGATTTGCATCATATTGTAAGCGATGGAAGAACCATGGAGATTTTGATGCATGATTTTTGGTCGTTGTATAGTGGAGAAGCCTTAAACGTTTTGCCTGTTCAATATAAAGATTATGCTGTATGGCAGCAGAGCAAAGTACACCAAACTTTGGTTTCCAGTCACAAATCGTATTGGTTAGATACTTTTGCGGAGGATTTTTTCTCTTTGGAATTACCTGTAGACTATTCCAGGTCATTAGAACAAAGTGATCGGGGAGATACTCATTCTGTACATTTTAATAAATCACAGAGCGATAAGTTACGTGCTTTTATAAGTACTGAAGGAATCACTACGTACACCTTTTTTTTAGCGATTTATAACATTTTGCTTAGCAGGCTGTCAAATCAGGATGATGTTATAGTTGGGACTTCTACTCTTGGACGTCATCATTCTGATTTGGAAGAAATAGCAGGAATGTTTGTAAATACACTTGCCTTGCGCAATCGTGTTGATTCGGATAAGAGTTTTAGTGATTTTTTATTTTCGGTACAAGAATCCGCGATGAGAGCTTTTGACCATCACACATTTCAATACGAAGAACTGGTTGAAACATTAGACATACCCCGTACTGCCGGTCGTAATCCCTTGTTTGATGTATTCTTCTCCTATCGTCAGGAAATGGAAGGATTAAAGCTTAGCAATTCCAATATTAAAATAGAGCATTATGATGCATCTCCTAAAATTACGGCCAAGTTTGACCTCAATTTAGCAGTATTGGATTCCGAAGAAATCAGTTTGTCATTTACCTATCGAACAGATTTGTTTAAGCAATCAAGTATCAGTCGTTTTTCAAATTACATGATTCGAATTATTGAAACAGTTCTCAAAGATCCGAATCAACTAATAAAAAACATTGAAATATTATCGAAAAAAGAAAAATCACAATTACTGATTGACTTTAATGATACTGCGGTAGATTATGATTTAGAAGAGACTGTATTAGACATGTTTGTGGCTCAATCCTTAAAAACACCCTATGCAGAAGCAATTGTATTTGGAGACGAACGTATTACTTACGATGATTTAAATACCCGTTCTGATCGTTGGGCATCAAACCTTATTGAATCAGGAATAATTTCCGGCTCAATAATAGGTTTAATAATATCAAGATCAACAGAAATGATTACAGCAATCCTGGCAGTAATGAAAGCAGGAGCAGCATATCTGCCTATCGATCCGGAGCAGCCTTTATCCCGCACACTTCATATTTTAAAAGAAAGCGGAAGTAGTTTTGTTATTGGAAATCTAGAGATTGTTCCTGACGAGCTGAAACAATCTTACCTTTATTTAGGAACAGAAAAATTGGATAAAACTGTAATAAATAAAGCCCGGCAAACTACATTTTCTTCTCCGGATGATTTGGCATATGTTATTTATACATCTGGATCTACCGGACAGCCAAAAGGGGTAATGACACAGCACAAAAATGTATCAAACTTCATTAATCATGAACGTAATTTTTTAAATATTGATGCCTTTGATAGTATATTACAATTCTCTCCCTATTACTTTGATGCATCTGTTAAACAGATCTGGCTGGCTTTAACAACTGGAGCAAAACTGGTTTTAGTGCATAAAAATACATTGAGCGACAGAAAACAATTGATACACTATCTGGAAAAAGAAAGTGTCACGATGCTAAATGTAACACCTTCTTTTTTGAACGGTTTAGACATTCCAAAATTATTCAACCTTAAACGAATTGTTGCCTCCGGAGAAGAATGTAAGGTGAATTTGGCAGAGAAATATTATAAGGAATATGATTTTTATAATGAATATGGGCCAACAGAAACGACCGTTATCACTATCTCTGGTAAAGTGACTCAGGAAATGATTAGCAGAAAAAACATTGCTATTGGCCGCCCAATAGCAAATGCAAAAGCGTTCATTTTAGATACTAATCTAAATTTAGTTCCAATAGGATTTACCGGTCAGCTTTATATAGCTGGTAAAGGTTTGTCAAAGGGATACTTAAATCGTCCTGAATTGACAGAAAGCCAATTCATAAATAATCCATTTGGCGAAGGAAAAGTTTATAAAACGGGAGATTTAGCAAGATGGCTTCCAGATGGTACAATAGAATTTTTAGGAAGATTAGATGATCAGATAAAACTTAATGGAGTCAGGATAGAATTAGGTGAAATCGAAAGCCAGTTAAATACATTTAAAGGCATTAAAGACGCTGTTGTTAGTCTTCGCGAAATCCAAAATAATAAATTTTTGATAGCATATTATGTTTCTGATGATGTTATATCTCCTTCGGAATTAAGAAGCCACTTGATAGATCAAATGCCATTCAGTATGATACCAAGCTATTATATGCAGCTGGATAAACTGCCATTAAGCCCAACAGGCAAACTGGATCGTAGATCACTGCCCGCCCCACAAAAGAAAGAATGGATTTATAAAGCCCCGTCAAATGAAATAGAAAAACAGCTGGTATTGATTTGGTCAGAGCTATTACAACTAGAAATAGAAAAAATTAATGTTGATGATGGATTTTTTGAATTGGGAGGCAATTCTTTAAAGGCAATTTCACTTGTAAATACAATCTTTAAAACATTGTCTGTAAAAATTACCCTGAAAGAAATTTTTATAAAACAAACCATAAGAGAAATTGCTGATTACATCGTGACAGTTAATCAGATAAAAAATATTAAAGCAGATATTAATGGAGAAGTAAAACTTGTACTATGACAACAGACGAATACATTACTTATTTAAGAAGCCTAAATATTATAGTTACTTCACAAGAAAATAAAATTGCGGTTGAGGATCCAAATGATGCTTTAACTTCTGAAATAATTGAAGAACTAAAAGTTAGAAAAACAGATATTTTAGAGTTTTTTAATTTGATAAAAAGTAAAAAAGAACTTTTTATTGGTATATCCAAAGCTCCTGAGAGCGCTTATTACCCATTATCATCAGCGCAGAAGCGCATGTATTTTCTATACGAGTTTGACAAAAAAAGCACCGCTTACAATGTACCTGTTTTTTTCAGGATTGGCAGACCGCTTGATATTTCCCGTTTAGAAACCGCCTTTGCAAAATTGGTTTCACGCCATCAAAGCCTTCGTACCGTATTTGAAATAGTGGACGGCGTTCCTGTACAGCGCATATTAAATGATAATTTCTTTAAAATGGAGCATTACAGCGGTAATGTTTCAGAGATAGATGACTGCATCAATACCTTTGTCCGTCCTTTTAACCTGTCTGCAGAGTTTCCAATCCGCATCTCGCTTATGGAAGTTGCAGGAGAAGATTACCTTTTAATGTTAGACATGCACCATATTGTCAATGATGGTGTTTCACATGACATTTTAATGCGTGAATTCTGGGCGTTGTACAAAGGCCTGCAGTTAGATGAACTTCGCATTCAATATACAGATTATGCCGTATGGCAGCAAAGCGATTCGCATCAGTCTTTAGTATTGGCCCATAAATCGTACTGGCTTGATCTTTATTCAAAAGAGATCAGTGCTTTAGACCTGCCATTGGATTATCCGCGCCCGCTTTATAAAGGCGGTCAGGGCAATAGCCATTCGCTGCATCTTAATAAACAGCAGAGTGCGAGACTACGCAGTCTGGCAGCTTCTAGTGGTGTAACGGTTTACACCTTGTTTCTGGCTGTTTATAATGTACTGCTCAGCAAGGTCTGCAATCAGGATGATATTATTGTAGGAACTCCCACAGCCGGACGCCACCATGCTGATCTTGAAGGTATAGTGGGTATGTTTGTCAACACACTTGCGCTTCGTAATAATGTAGATTCCGGAATTTCATTCAAAGATTTTCTGGCTTCGGTACACGAATCGACATTATCTGCTTTTGATCATCAGCTGTATCAGTATGAAGAACTGGTTGATGCACTGGAGCTTCCGCGTGATGCGAGCCGCAGCCCGTTATTTGATGTTTTTTTCTCTTATCAAAATCAGGTTGATGATTCCGGGTTTAACGATCCGGAGCTTAAGATCAGCTATCATGAAGTATCCTATGATATTGCCAAATTTGATCTGAGCCTTGCCGTACTGGACGCAGAAGAAATCATCCTTAACTTCGGTTACCGTACAGATTTGTTTACAGCTTTAAGTCTGGCACGTTTCAGCAGCTATCTTCATAGAATTATCGAAGAAGTTCTGGAAAATGAAAATCAATTAATAAGGGATATTACAATTTTATCAGAAGCAGAGAAATCGCAGCTACTGGTTGACTTCAATGATACTTTTGCAGATTATGACCTGAAGCAGACAGTTCTGGATATGTTTATCTCGCAATGTGCTGAAACACCAGATTCAGATGCAGTTGTTTTTGGAGAAGAACGCCTTAGTTATCGTGATCTTGACGAGCGATCTGATCTTTGGGCATCTCATCTTATTGATTCGGATGTAGCTGCAGGTTCAATAGTTGGTTTAATCATGACCCGTTCAAGCGAAATGATAACGGCTATTCTTGCTGTTATGAAAGCCGGGGCAGCTTATGTGCCAATTAACCCAATCCAGCCTGTATCACGTACAGCTCATATGCTGGAAGAATGCGGCAGCGTGTTTGTGATCAGCAACTTAGAGAAGCAGCCGAATGAACTGTTAGGATATACTTACTTGTCTGTGAAAGATCTGGACAGTGAGCAGATCATTAGAAGCCTGGAAAAAAAGAAACTTCCAAAAGTAAATTCACAGAGCCTTGCTTATGTAATTTATACTTCGGGTTCTACCGGAAATCCAAAAGGGGTTATGGTTCATCACGAATCGGTTACCAACCTGATTAATTATGAGCGTGAATTCTTTTCAATAGAATCAAGTGATAGAATCCTGCAGTTTTCACCTTACTATTTTGACCCTTCTGTAGAACAGATTTGGTTATCCCTAACAACAGGTGCAGCTCTGGTTCTTGTTGATGAAGCAACGCTTTTAGAAAGTAGTATTCTTAATTCCTATTTAATAGAAAAGGGGATAACTCATTTCCATAGTACACCATCTTTCCTGGAAAAAGTTGATTTTGAAGGAGTGTCAACTCTTCGCCGAGTGATATCTGGAGGGGAAATTTGTAAGCTTCAATTAGCAGAAAAAATTTCAAATAAATATTCGTTTTATAATAAATATGGTCCAACAGAGACCACTGTAACTTTTACAATTCATAAAATAGTAAAAGAAAATATACAAAGTAAAGTTTCTATCGGCCGTCCTGTAGCCAATGCTCAAGCTTATATTCTTGATGGGCAGATGAACCTTCTTCCAATTGGGGTAAAAGGGGAACTTTATATCGGCGGTAAAGGTTTGTCAAAAGGATATTTAAACCGTTTGGATTTAACTCAGGAGCGTTTTGTAGAGAACCCTTTTGGAACGGGGCTTTTATACAAAACAGGAGATCTGGCCAGATGGTTTGCTGACGGAACTATCGATTATTTAGGACGTAACGATAACCAGATAAAACTTCGCGGTTACCGCATCGAACTGGGAGAAATCGAATCTCAATTAGAAGCAATTGATACAGTAAATCAGGTTTTAGTAATTGCCCACGGATCAGACGACAACAAACAGCTGATTGCTTATTTAAGCGGCAGTGAGCAGCTGGAAAGTGCTAAAATCAAATCCATATTATCATCAAAACTTCCTGATTACATGATCCCTTCAGCCTTTATCTGGCTGGATAGTTTTCCGGTTACCGCTAATGGTAAAGTAGATAAAAGGACACTTCCTAATCCTGATTTTACAGCCGGAGAGGTATATGTCGCTGCCGAAAATGAAGATCAGGAGAAACTGGTCATGATATGGTCTGATGTTTTGGGTATTGTGGCTGATAAAATTAGTATCCACTCCGACTTTTTTAATCTGGGCGGACACTCTTTAATGGCCATTACCCTGAGTAATAAAATCAATAAAGTATTCTCGGTTAATATCTCACTGCGTGATTTATTTGAACACCGTACTATATCTGAATTATCAATATATATTTTAAGTGCCGAGAAGGTTAGTTTTATATCGATTCCGCAGGCACAGCAAGAAGATTATTACCCATTATCTTCTGCACAGAAACGCATGTATTTTTTATACGAGTTTGATAAAGAGAGCACGGCTTATAATATGCCCGGTTTTTTCAGGATTGGCAGACCGCTTGATGTTTCCCGTTTAGAAACCGCCTTTGCAAAATTGGTTTCGCGCCATCAAAGTCTTCGTACCGTATTTGAAATAGTGGATGGTATTCCTGTACAGCGCATACTAAACGAGAATTCCTTTAAAATGGGACATTACAGCGGTAATGTTTCAGAGATAGATGGCTATATCAATGCCTTTATCCGTCCCTTTAACCTGTCAGCAGAGTTTCCAATCCGCATTTCGCTGATGGAAGTAACGGGAGAAGATTACCTTTTAATGTTTGATATGCACCATATTATCAATGACGGTGTTTCGCATGAGATTTTAATGCGTGAATTCTGGGCATTGTACAAAGGACTGCAGTTAGATGCTCTGCGTATTCAATATACAGATTATGCCGTATGGCAGCAGAGTGATTCGCATCAGTCTTTAGTATCGACCCATAAATCGTACTGGCTTGATCTTTATTCAAAAGAGATCAATGCTTTAGACCTGCCGTTGGATTATCCTCGTCCGCTTTATAAAGGCGGTCAGGGCAGCAGTCATTCGCTGCATCTGGATAAAGAGAAAACCGCCAAGCTTCGAAGTCTGGCAGCTTCAAGCGGTGTAACGGTTTACACCTTGTTTCTGGCTGTTTATAATGTACTGCTCAGCAAGCTCTGCAATCAGGACGATATTATTGTGGGGACGCCGACAGCCGGACGCCATCATGCTGATCTTGAAGGCATAGTGGGGATGTTTGTCAATACACTTGCACTTCGTAATAATGTAGATTCTGGGATTTCATTCAAAGATTTTCTGGCTTCGGTACACGAATCGACATTATCCGCTTTTGATCATCAGCTGTATCAGTATGAAGAACTGGTTGATGCACTTGACCTTCCTCGTGATGCGAGCCGCAGCCCATTATTTGATGTTTTATTCACCTACAACAAACAGGTTGATGATTCCGGTTTTAGTGATCCGGAACTTAAGATCAGTTATCATGAAGTATCGTATAATATTGCCAAATTTGATCTGAGCCTTGCTATACTGGATGCAGAAGAAATAAGCCTTGATTTTGGTTATCGTACAGATTTGTTTACAGCTTCAAGCCTGGCACGTTTCAGCAGTTACCTTCATAGAATCATTGAGGAAATACTGGAAAATGAAAACCAGTTAATAAGTGATATTACAATTTTATCTGAAGCAGAGACATCACAACAGCTGGTGGAGTTTAACGACACTTTTGCAGATTATGACCTGCAGCAGACAGTTCTGGATATGTTTATCTCGCAATGTGCTGAAACACCAGATTCAGATGCAGTTGTTTTTGGAGAAGAGCGCCTTAGTTATCGTGATCTTGACGAGCGATCTGATCTTTGGGCATCCCATCTTATTGATTCGGGTGTAGCTGCAGGTTCAATAGTTGGTTTAATCATGACCCGTTCAAGCGAAATGATAACAGCTATTCTTGCCGTTATGAAAGCCGAGGCAGCTTATGTACCGATTAACCCGACCCAGCCTGTATCGCGTACGGCTCATATGTTGGAGGAATGCGGCTGTGTGTTTGTGATCAGTAATTTAGAGAAACAATCCGATGAATTGGATGGCTATACTTATCTGTCTGTGGAAAATCTGGACAGCGAGCAGATAATAAGAAGCCTGGAAAAAAAGACACTTCCAAAAGTAAATTCACAGAGCCTTGCTTATGTTATTTATACTTCAGGTTCTACCGGAAATCCAAAAGGGGTTATGGTTGAACATGAATCGGTTACAAATTTAATCAACCACGAACGTGAATTCTTAGCGATAGAAGCCAGCGATAAAATCCTGCAGTTTTCGCCTTATTATTTTGATGTTTCTGTAGAACAGATCTGGTTATCGCTGACCACGGGAGCGAGTCTGGTATTAATTGATTCTGTGGTATTAACAGATCAGGATTTGTTTGCAGCATATCTGGAAACACATTCGGTTACACATCTTAATGTTACGCCGTCCTTTTTAGAGAGTTTATCGCTTCCTGCTTTACCAAACCTTAAACGAATAGTAGTATCTGGAGAAGAGTGTAAATTAGGACTTGCCCGCAGGTACAACGAAGATTATGATTTTTATAATGAATACGGACCGACAGAAACAACGGTTATCTCTATTTCCCAAAAATTAACTCCTGAGGCATTAAAAGGCGATAAAGTTTCTATAGGCCGTCCTGTAGCCAATACTCAGGTATATGTTCTGGATGCGCAGATGAACCTTCTGCCAATTGGGGTAAAAGGGGAGCTTTACATAGGCGGTAAAGGTTTGTCAAAAGGCTATTTGAACCGTTTGGATTTAACCCAGGAACGTTTTGTAGAGAACCCTTTTGGAACTGGGCTTTTGTATAAAACAGGAGATTTGGCTCGATGGTTTTCTGATGGAACCATCGATTATTTAGGGCGTAACGATAACCAGATAAAACTTCGCGGTTATCGTATCGAACTGGGAGAAATTGAATCTCAATTAGAAGCAATTGATACAGTAAACCAGGTTTTAGTAATTGCCCACGGATCAGACGACAACAAACAGCTGATTGCTTATTTAAGCGGCAGTGAACAGCTGGAAAGTGCTAAAATAAAATCCATATTATCGGCAAAACTTCCTGATTACATGATCCCTGCAGCCTATATCTGGCTGGATAGTTTTCCGGTTACGGCTAATGGTAAAGTAGATAAAAGGGCACTTCCTAATCCAGATTTTACAGCCGGAGAGGTATATGCTGCTGCTGAAAATGAAGATCAGGAGAAACTGGTCATGATATGGTCTGATGTTCTGGGTATTGCGGCTGATAAAATCAGCATCCACTCCGATTTTTTTAATCTGGGCGGGCACTCTTTAATGGCTATTACCCTGAGTAATAAAATTAATAAAGTATTCTCGGTTAATATTTCACTGCGTGATTTATTTGAACACCGTACTATATCTGAATTATCAATATATATTTTAAGTGCCGAGAAGGTTGGTTTTGTATCAATTCCTCAGGCACAGCCGCAGGATTATTACCCGTTATCTTCTGCACAGAAACGCATGTATTTTCTATATGAGTTTGACAAAGAGAGCACAGCATACAATATGCCGGGATTTTTCAGGATTGGCAGACCGCTTGATGTTTCCCGTTTAGAGACCGCTTTTGCAAAATTAGTTTCGCGCCATCAAAGTCTTCGTACCGTATTTGAAATAGTGGATGGTATTCCCGTACAGCGCATATTAAATGAGAATTCTTTTAAAATGGGACATTACAGCGGGGATGTTTCAGAAATGAATACCTACATCAGCGCCTTTATCCGTCCCTTTAACCTGTCAGCAGAGTTTCCAATCCGTATCTCGCTGATGGAGGTTGCAGGAGAAGATTACCTTTTAATGTTTGACATGCACCATATTATCAATGACGGTGTTTCGCATGAGATCTTAATGCGTGAATTCTGGGCATTGTACAAAGGCCTGCAGTTAGATGCTTTACGTATTCAATATACAGATTATGCCGTATGGCAGCAGAGTGATTTACATCAGTCTTTAGTATCGACCCATAAATCGTACTGGCTTGACCTGTATTCAAAAGAAATCAATGCTTTAGACCTGCCATTGGATTATCCGCGCCCGCTTTATAAAGGCGGTCAGGGCAGCAGTCATTCGCTGGATTTGGATAAAGAGAAAACCACTAAGCTTCGCAGTCTGGCAGCTTCTAGCGGTGTAACGGTTTATACCTTGTTTCTGGCTGTTTATAATGTACTGCTCAGCAAGATCTCTAATCAGGACGATATTATTGTAGGAACTCCGACAGCCGGACGCCACCATGCCGATCTTGAAGGTATAGTAGGTATGTTTGTTAACACGCTTGCACTTCGTAATACTGTAGATTCGGGAATTTCATTCAAGGATTTTCTGGCTTCGGTACACGAATCGGCATTATCTGCTTTTGATCATCAGCTGTATCAGTATGAAGAACTGGTTGATGCACTGGAGCTTCCACGTGATGCGAGCCGTAATTCTTTATTTGATGTTTCTTTTACGTATCAAAAAAAGGTTGATGATTCGAGTTTTAACGATCCGGAATTTAAAATCAGTTATCATGAAGTAGCGTATAATACTGCCAAATTTGATATGAGCCTTGCTGTACTTGATGCAGAAGAAATAGGTATTTCTTTTAATTATCGTACAGATTTGTTTACGGCTTCAAGCGCTGCACGTTTCAGCAGTTACCTTCATAGAATCATTGAGGAAATACTGGAAAATGAAAACCAGTTAATAAGTGATATTACAATTTTATCTGAAGCAGAGAAATCGCAGCTACTGGTTGACTTCAATGATACTTTTGCAGATTATGACCTACAGCAGACAGTTCTGGATATGTTTATCTCGCAATGTGCTGAAACACCAGATTCAGATGCAGTTGTTTTTGGAGAAGAACGTCTTAGCTATCGTGATCTAGATACCAGATCTGATCTTTGGGCATCCCATCTTATTGACTGCGGTGTAACTGCCGGTTCAATAGTTGGTTTAATCATGACCCGTTCAAGTGAAATGATAACAGCTATCCTTACTGTTATGAAAGCTGGGGCAGCTTATGTACCGATTAACCCGACCCAGCCTGTATCGCGTACAGCTCATATGCTGGAGGAATGCGGCTGTGAGTTTGTGATCAGCAATTTAGAGTCAGATGACCTGCAGGGATATACTTATCTGTCTGTAGAAGATCTGGATAGTGAGCAGATCATTAGAAGCCTGGAAAAAAAGACACTTCCAAAAGTAAATCCACAGAGCCTTGCTTATGTAATTTATACTTCGGGTTCTACCGGAAATCCAAAAGGGGTTATGGTAGAGCATGAATCGGTTACCAACCTGATCAATCACGAACGTGAGTTTTTAGCAATAGAATCCAGTGATAAAATCCTGCAGTTTTCGCCTTATTATTTTGATGTTTCTGTAGAACAGATCTGGTTATCCCTGACCACAGGAGCAAGTCTGGTGTTAATTGATTCTGTGGTATTAACAGATCAGGATTTGTTTACAGCATATTTAGAGGTACATTCGGTTACACACCTCAATGTTACACCGTCATTTTTAGAAAGCTTATCACTTCCTGTTTTACCAAGCCTTAAACGAATAGTAGTATCCGGAGAGGAATGTAAATTAGGACTGGCCAGAAGGTATAATATAGATTATGATTTTTATAATGAATACGGGCCAACAGAAACAACGGTTATCTCTATTTCCCAAAAATTAACTCCGAAGACATTAAAAGGAGATAAAGTTTCTATAGGCCGTCCTGTAGCCAATACTCAGGTATATATTCTGGATGCACAGATGAACCTTCTGCCAGTTGGGGTAAAAGGGGAACTTTATATAGGCGGTAAAGGTTTGTCAAAAGGATATGTGAACCGTTTGGATTTAACCCAGGAACGTTTTGTAAAGAACCCATTTGGATCAGGGCTTTTATATAAAACAGGAGATCTGGCCAGATGGCTTGCAGATGGAACTATCGACTATTTAGGAAGGTTAGATGGGCAGATAAAACTTAATGGTGTTAGAATTGAATTAGGTGAAATAGAAAGCCATTTAAAATCTTTTAAAGGAATTAAGGATGTAGTTGTCAGCCTTCGTGAAATTGAAAATAATAAAACGCTGGTGGCTTATTATGTAGCAGAGGAGATGATAATTAAATCTGAATTAAAAGATTTTTTAATCGACCGACTTCCATTTAGCATGATACCAAGTCATTATATGCAGCTAGATAAATTGCCATTAAGTCCAACTGGTAAACTAGATCGCAGATTGTTACCAGATGTGGAAAAGAAAGAAAAGATTTATGAAGCTCCATCAAACGAAATAGAAACGCAATTGGTATTAATCTGGTCTGAACTATTACAAATAGAAATTGAAAAGATCAATGTTAATGACGGATTTTTTGAACTGGGCGGTAATTCTTTAAAAGCAATTGCTCTTGTAAATACTGTTTCTAAAATGTTATCTGTAAAAATAACATTGAAAGAGATTTTTACGAAACAAAGTATTAGAGAAATAGCGAACTATATCATTACAATTAAACAAATAACAGATACAACAGAAGAAAATAAAGAAGAAATAAAACTTATACTATGAGAACAGACGAATACATTACTCATTTGAGAGGAAAAGGAATTATGGTGTCTATTCAGGAAAATCAAGTAGAGGTTAAAGCTCCGGACGGAGTATTAACACCTGATATTATAGAAGACCTTAAATCAAAAAAAAGAGATATTCTTGATTTTTTTAATTCGATAATTGAAGAAAAAGAGTTTGAGTTAATTAAACCGGCTCCAATACAACCGCATTATCCGTTGTCACGCGGACAAATTCGTCTTTGGATTCTTAATGAGCTGGGAGAAACTCAGGGATTATATAATTCACCTTTAATTTATCCTATAGGGGAATTAGATGTTAATATAGTAAAGGAAACGCTTAATGACCTTATTTTACGTCATGAAATCCTTAGAACAGTTATAAAAATTGTAGACGGCCAGCCGCGCCAGTTTGTTAAAGATTTTAAAGATTTTAAGTTAGATATTGATCATCTTGATGCTTTTACTCCCGCTGATTATAGAACAATAATAGAGAAAGAACTTTTTTATCCTTTTGATTTAGCTAAGTCAGCAATTAAAGCATCTTTAGTTAAAAATTACGATGGAAAAATGCTGCTTGTTCTTATTTTTCATCATATTATTATTGATGCCTGGTCATTAAATGTACTTAGTAACGAGTTTACCGATATTTACAAATCTAAAGCTACGGGATCTTTTGCCTATACTCCTAAATTAACAATTCAGTATAAAGATTATGCTGTATGGCAAAATACCTTACATGAAACAGGAAACTTTGATGGTGCCAGAAAATATTGGATTGATAAGTTTTCTGGTAAAATAGCCAGATTAAAATTACCGGTAGATTTTTCATCTGATGAAACTCAAACCTATGAAGGGAACAATGCTAATTTCGAAATTTCAAATAAAATTTCAAATCAGCTGATAGAATTTGCAAAACAGCATAATGTCTCTTTATATATGATATTTATAGGGGTTTTAAAATCCTTATTTCATAGATATACTGGTGAAGAAGATATAATTTTAGGTTCTGTTGTAAGCGGGCGAGATCATGCCAGTTTAAAAGATCAGGTTGGTTTTTATGTAAACACTATTGCTCTTAGAACTAATGTTAAGGGTACAAGTTCGTTTAAGCAGATTCTTCAAGATGTAAAAACGACAACGCTGGACGCTTTTGAACATCAGTCTTATCCATTTGATTTATTAGTAAATGAAATCGAAAGCGAAGTTAATGCAGAAAAAAATCCATTATTTGATGTATTAATTTCCTATCATGATTCTGATGATTCTATAGATCCGTCAAATAAAATTACAGACACCTCTTTAGGAGATGAGATTGAATTTTGTAATACCATTGCAAGTAAATTTGATTTATCTTATACTTTTCAAAGAAAACCAGATGGTACAATAATGGGAACTTTAGGATTTAATGCAAATCTTTTTGGCAAAAATAAAATTACAAGAATGATTCATCATTTTAAAAATTTGCTGGAAGAAGTATTAAATAATCCAAATGAACCTATTGCTGCTATTTTTTATTTAGAGAAAGAGGAAATTAAAACCTTAGCAGAATTTAATAATACTGCTAAAACACTTCACTTTAATAAAGGGATGAAGCATATTATTGAATCCCGTGTTGAAACAAATCCTGCATCAACAGCTATAATTACTGACAATGGAGAAGTAACTTTTGAGGAATTAAATAATAAAGCAAATCGTTTATCTCATTATCTCAAAGATACATTTAAAGTTTCTAAAGGAGATTGCGTAGGGGTTATGATGGATAATACAGTCGATAGAATGGTGACTCTTTTAAGTATTATCAAACTTGGGGGAGTGTATGTGCCTATTGATAAGGAAAATCCATTTGAAAGAACATCTTTTATACTAAATGATACAAATGCTAAACTTTTAATGACCGAAAGCTTCTGTAAGGTAGTTCAGGAAGAATCGCGATACAATGTTGCTTTTGTAAAAGTGGATCAGATAAAAAATGATTTAAATGAGTTTTCATCAGAAAATATTAAAGTCAACGTTGATTTACAAGATCTGTTTTCAATATTATATACTTCAGGATCAACCGGAAATCCAAAAGGCGTATTAATTAAAAATGAAGGGTTAATAAATAGAATAAATTGGTTTTGGGATCATTATGAATTTACTGAAAACGATATTATTTTTCAAAAAACACCATTTGTTTTTGATGTTTCGATTGGAGAAATATTCATGCCGCTGTGTTTTGGAGCAAAATTAGTGCTTGCTACCGGCGAGGAAAATTCACTTCAGATTACAGAAAGTATTATTAAATACAATTTAACTTATATACATTTCTCACCTACTCAGTTAAATAACTATTTAGATGCTGTAGATAATGATTTTTTAAAAATTACTTCTTTAAGAAGGATTGTCTGCAGCGGAGAAGAATTGACAAAAACTATATTAACGAAGTATTATAAGCATCTTCAAATTCCATTATCAAATCTTTATGGACCTACAGAAGCTTCTATTGAAGTTACTTATTTTGATGCATTTCCTGCTTTTGTACAAAATAACAGTTCAAGAATTCCTATCGGGAAACCAATTAATAACGTACAGATCTATGTATTAGATCCTAATCGTAAAATAGTTCCTATTGGTTTTGTTGGCGAGATTGCAATAGGAGGAGTATGTCTTGCAGAAGGTTATCTAAATTCACCAGAAAAAACTAAAACTCAGTTTATAGAATGTGAATTCAATTTAAATGAGAGCACAAGGGTTTATAAAACCGGAGATTTGGGAATGTGGTTAGAAGATGGTACGGTACAGTTTTTAGGCAGAAAAGACAATCAAATATCAATAAATGGTTCCAGAATTGAACCGGGAGAAATAGAAAGTGTTATTTCAAAACATCCCAGAGTTCATAATATAGCTGTAGTCCCTAAAAAAGATGAGTTTAATAACTGGCACTTAATGGCTTATTATACGCTTAAAAATGAAGAACTTATTGAAGTAAAAAAGAAAAATTCTGTAGAAAAAGATTTTCCAATAGTTAAAAATCAAAATTTTAATTATGAAAAATTATCCTCTAACAAAACGAATGTATATCAATTATTTCAAGATTCATTTGATAAAAATGCAAATAATACCGCAATTGTTTTTAAGGATAAGAGTTTGACTTATAAAGAACTAAATTTGGAAGTTGACAAGCTTGCCGCCTTATTAAGAATCGATTATAATCTGGGTGTTGGAAGCCATATAGTTTTAATTGCCGGAAGATCTGAAAAAACAATTATATCCATTCTAGCCATCATGAAAATTGGTGCTGCTTATATCCCGGTTGATCACGATTATCCGGAAGCAAGAATAAATTATATTGTAGAAGATAGTGCTGCAGATTTAATTATAATAGATCAGGATGTCGATTATAAAATAGAAAATGATACTATTCCTGTTTTATTTTACGATTATTCAAAACACCATTCAGGAGATCATTATCTGCATAAAGATGATGCATCTGCAAACTTAACAGACCTATGTTATATTTGTTATACTTCTGGCTCAACAGGAGAACCAAAAGGAGTAATGATTGAACAACGATCTGTTATTGATTATGTTGAAACATTTTCTAATTATTTTGAACTATCAAATAAAGATGCAGTTATCCAGCAATCGTCTATATCATTTGATACATCTATCGAGGAAATATTCCCAATATTATCCACAGGAGGTACTTTAGTTGTGCTTTCTGAAGGAGGAAGAGATATTGAAGGGATTATTGATGGGATAAATAACCATAATGTAACAATCCTGTCGACAACACCTTTGGTTATTAATGAACTTAATATTAATTCAGACAGATTACAGTATATTCCAAAAGCCATTATTAGTGGTGGAGATGAATTGCGAAAATCTTATATTGATAAGTTAATAGAAAAAACAGCTCTATTCAATACATATGGACCAACAGAGTTTACTATATGTTCATCTTTTGCTCAAATTGATAGTGTTGAAAATTGTAATGTAATAGGAAAACCTATAAATAATCATACAATTTACTTATTTGATGATAACTTAAAAGAGGTTGAGACTGGAGAAATTGGTGAAATCTTTATTGCCGGATCAGGTATGGCCAGAGGATATCTTAATAGAATTGATGAAACTAAATCACATTTTATATCTCACCCTTCGGTTGAAGGACTAATCTATAAAACAGGCGATTTAGCGAAATATAATGAAAATGGAGAACTGGAATTTTGTGGAAGAAAAGACAGTCAGGTAAAAATTAAAGGATATCGTGTTGAGCCTATCGAAATAGATAATACCCTTCAGAAATTTACGGATATACTAAATAGTGTTTCTGTTGCTAAAAAAGATTATAATAACGACAAACATTTAGTAACCTATTACAAAGGATCTGATAAAGTTGAGGAAAAGGAAGTTATTGCATTTTTGCGAAATGAACTGCCTCATTATATGGTACCTGATTATTTGGTAAAAATAGAAGAATTTCCAATAACTTCAAATGGTAAAATTGATGTAAAACTGTTACCTACTCCAAACAGTCTTTTGCATAATAAGTTATTTTATCTTGAGCTAAAAGATTTTATGAAGCAATTCCTTCCTGCATATTTAATCCCTTCTCAATTTGTTTTAATGGATAAGCTGCCATTGACTGTGAGTGGGAAAATAGACAGAAAATTTTTGGAGAATAAAAAAATCGAAAAAAGAGAGGATAAAAAATATGTAGCTCCTCAAAATATAACCGAGGAAAAAATTCAAAAAGTATGGGAAGATAATTTGAAATTATCTAAAATAAGTATCGACACCAACTTTTTTGAAATAGGAGGAAATTCAATAAAAGCTACGCAGATAATGGCAATGATATCGAAGGAACTGGAAATATATGTTCCTTTAAAAGATATCTATAACAACCCAACAATTTTAGAGCTGGCAAGAAAAATCAATGACAATTTTACAAGCGAATGTTTACTTATAAAGCTTAATAAAATAGTAGATCATGTTCCTAACGTTTTCTTCATTCCTCCGGTTTTAGGATCTTCAATAATCTTTAAAAATTTAGCTACAGATTTGAATAATTTAGCTAATGCATATGGACTGCAGTATCGAGGTTTTGATAAAAATGAGCCATTTGATGAAAGCATAAAAGTTATGGCCAGATCATTTGTTCAGGAAATAAAAACCATAAAATCAGTAAATCAGCCAACTGTTTTAGTGGGGTACTCAATGGGTGCAACAATAGGTTTTGAAGTCGCAAAAATTTTGGAAGAAGAAAATGTCGATGTCAAATTAATATTAATTGATAGAGGTGCATACGAAACGGAAGAAATTTTATTTGATCAGAAAAAATCAGATGATGTAATTGATAATGAATTAGCGCACTGGGGCAAAGAAATTAGAAAAGAGGACTTTGATCGAATTAAACAGTTAGTTTTTCATAACATAAAAATATTAGCCTCTCATAAACTTGAAGGTAAAATAAGCAGTGAAATCATTGCAGTAGAAGCTAATAAAAATTCAGATAAAGTTAAAATGAAAGGATGGCAAGGATATACTAACGGTACTTTTGAGCATCATTTCTTAAATACGACCCATTATGAAATAATCAACGAACAAAAAGACGAACTGGCATCACTTATTAAAAAAGCATTACTGTAATTTTTACAGGATGCTGCAGAAATATCAAATTTAATTTAAATAAAGATATTTTTTAAAGTGAATGTTGACGTAAGTAAATTAGATAATAATCCTATAAAATTAATATGCAATGACAGAAAAAATAAAACTCTTTTGCTTGCCATTTGCCGGAGGAGCATCAAGTATTTACAGAAATTGGGGAACAGGATTAGCAGATAGTATCGAATTATGCCCTATTGAACTAGCCGGGCGCGGTATTCGAATAGCCGAAGATTGTTATGCAAATTTAGAAGAAGCAGTAGAGGATATTTTCAATCAGATATCCGATGATATTTCTAAATCTGATTATGCAATTTTTGGACATAGTATGGGGGCTTCGTTAGGTTACGAAGTCCTTCAAAAAATTATGTCATTGGGCATGAGGCCGCCGATACATGCTTTTTTTTCCGGAAGATATCCGCCAGATGTACAAAGAGTAAGGGAATTGTGGTCACTTATGGGGCCACAAGAGTTTCAGGAAAAAGTCTTAGCTTTGGGAGTAACACCTCCTGAAATTTTTCAACATCCGGAGTTAAGTAAAATATTTATTCCTTTACTGAGAAGTGATTTTGCCATAGCTGAAACAATGGTTCACAGACCGGAAATAATCCCTTTGAAAGTAAATATTTCAGTATTAATAGGGGAAAGTGAAGGGATTTCACGCGACACAGCGGTTAAATGGAAAGCACATACAACAAAAAGATGCTCGATATATTATATTGAAGGTGGACATTTTTTCCTTTTAAAAGAAAAAGATGCGGTTATTAAAATTATTAATGCCAGCTTAGTGCAGCAAAACTTAGAATTTTTAATTTAAGAGTAACTATTGTATTTAAAAACAAAATAAAATGAGTCTTACAACAGTAAAAGAAAATAAACATGTCATTTCTCTGGTAGATTTGTCAGTACAGGAAACACTTGATATAGTTAATAGAGGTATCGAATATGCAAATGGTATGGTCGAACTTGGCCATCAATTACAAGGTAAAATAGTAGGGATATATTTTACAAAAACTTCTACAAGAACAAGAACCTCTTTTTCTACGGCGGCGCTTAGACTAGGGGCACAAGTTATTTCGTATGGCCCAAATGATTTACAGATAAATACAGGTGAAAATTTGAGTGATACTTTGCAGGTACTTTCTCAAATGCTGGATGGTTTAGTAGTAAGAACCGGAGAATCTCCAGCTTTGCTCAGAATTTTTGCAAATCAGCAAAGAATGTCAATCGTGAATGCCATGACCGAAGATGAACATCCAACACAGGCTTTAGCTGATTTAACAACAATGAAACGCTATTTTGGAGAAATCAAAGGCCTTGAGATTATTTATCTGGGAGAAGGAAATAATACAGCATCAGCATTAGCTTTAGCATTTGCCAAATTTTCAAATGTAAAAATCAGCTTTTTTACACCGCCAAATTATCAAATTGATCCTCAAATTTTACATTATGCACAAAAAGAAGGAGCAGGAAGAAATACAGTTATCGCTGAATATCATGATCTAAAATTTCTGCCGGCAAATGCAGATGTAATCTATACTACACGCTGGCAAACAACAGGAACTGTAAAATTAGATGTCAACTGGAGAGACATATTTGAACCTTTTGCAATCACACAAAAACTTATGTCAAGATATCCTAACGCAATTTTTATGCATGACCTTCCAGCTCACAGAGGAGAAGAGGTTGAAGCAGAAGTAATTGATGGAGATAGAAGTATCGTTTTTGAACAGGCAGAAAACAAAGCACATAGTGCAAAAGCAGTTCTTGAATGGTGTATGCAATAAATGTATTGATATGATTTTGAAAAAAAAACGAGTTTTTTAAACAAAATACTACAATTTTTTTAGCTTTAAAGAATAAAAGGCAGGACATATTTTGAATATGATTCTGCCTTTCTTAATGAATTAATTTTTCCTTCCTTTATGACAATAGTTTATTATACGCTTTGCAAGCAATTAACGGATGAAAAGTATATAAAAGCAGTTTCGTTGCTTCCTGATGATATGCAAAATAAAATTGAGAAATTCAGACGCTGGGAGGATGCACATTCTTTTTTATATGGAAAGCTGCTGTTAAAACAAGGCATGCTTAAATTAGGATATCAGGATTCTTTAGCGATAATGAAGAAAAACCAATATGGGAAACCTTATTTTTCTTATGACACTTTTAGTTTTAATATATCACACTCTGAGGATTATATTGTATGCGTAATAAGTACAGATGAAAAAGAGAATATAGGAATCGATATTGAAAAAATAAAAACTATCGATATTGAAAATTTTAGTTCTGTTTTTACTTCAAAGGAGAAAAATAATATTACCAGCGAGAAACATTTTTATAAATACTGGACACGTAAAGAAGCAGTAATCAAAGCCGATGGCAGAGGATTACAAATTCCTTTAAGGAATGTTGATACAACAGAAATAAAGGTAGAAGTAGAGGATAAATTTTATTATTTACTCGAAATTGCAATTGATAAAGAATATGCAATGCATTTGGCATCTTCAAAAAAAATAGAAGAATATGCACTTCAATATGATTCGTTAGATTATCTATGATGTCAAACTTTTAGTAATCCCTCTTTTGTCTGGAAATAGTTATTTAAAAATTTAAAACAAACCTTGTTTCTATATTTGGAATCGAATGTACTTTAATGGTGCCATCGTGTAAACGCATAATTTGTTTAGACAAACTTAGTCCTATACCTGTTCCTGTAGTTTTTGTAGTAAAGAAAGGAACAAAAATTTCTTCCATTAACTCTGCCGTTATTCCCGGACCATTATCAGAAAGCATGATGAATTTTTTATCCTGATTTTTTATACCGGCAGAAATTTTTATAATACCATTTTCCTGATCGTTCAATGACTGCAGCGCATTTTTACCCAAATTTATCAATACCTGAGTAATTTGTTTTTTATCTATATACAATTCTAAATTTTCAGGAACTATCTCAATATCTATTTTTACAGTATCATTATTTGGATTTATTAGTAAAAATATATTGTCTAATAATGTTTTAGCGGGAACCATTTCTTTTTCGGGTACAGGAACACTTAATAATGTTCTGTAAGATCTAACAAAACTCATCAAATTATCACCCTGCTCACTAATAATTTCTAAACCTTTAGCAGTATTTATTATATGTTTTTCGTCAAACTCACTAATTGGAATTAGTTTATTATTGACTTTATAATACTTTAAAATAGATTCAGAAATTGATGTAATTGGTGCTATTGAATTCATAATTTCATGCGTTAAAACCTTAATAAGTTTTATCCATGAATCTGTTTCTTTCTCCTCTAATTCCTTATTAATATCCTGTATAGTAACTAAAAAAAGATTTTCCTTATGTATGTTGATAGTGCTGGATTTTATTGAAAGCTGTTTTTTTTCTCTCTCATTTGTTATCTGAAAAAGTTTCTGTTCAAAAGGTTTTAAGTTATCAAAAAAAGAAAATAATTTTTCATCAACCTGCCTCAGTTGTTTAATATGATTTAGAGGTCTGTAGTTAAGTAAATTTTCTACAGTAGGGTTTGAGTAAATAATATGACCATTTTCATTAAAAGCAAAAATTCCAATATTGGCTTGTTTTAATATTTCATGATAAAACTGTTCCTGAGCTTGTTTTTTTAAATGCAGTTCATGGATTAAGCTATTAACCTTATTAAGACTCTGGTTAAGGTTTTTAAAAGGTTTTATAAGATCTTTTTCAGGAAAGTGCAGTGTAAAATCTTCATTTTCAATACCATTTAAAAAATGGGATAATTTCCTGTTTGTATAATTGATGTATCGTATAAATAATAATACTTGCAATATTAAAATAAAAAGAAACAGAAAAGAAAATATATAAAATTCTCTATCAAAACAGAATGCAAATCCAAGAGAAGATATCGTAATAAAAACAATCCGTAATACAATATTTAAATAAAAATTTATGTTAACCATTGCTTTTTCTTTTCTTTATTTTATTGTACAAGGTTTGCCTTGAAACACCTAGTTGGTTGGCAGCAGCACTTAAATTAGAATTGTTTTCATTTAAAACCCTGTTTATCATTATCTCTTCCATTTCGTCCAAAGTATTTGGCTGAGTGTTTGGAGATGCCGAGGATTTATTGATTAACAAAAAGTCATCTGGTTTTAAAACATTGCTTTCGCATAAAATTATAGCTCTTTCAATGGTATGCTGTAATTCCCTGACATTCCCTGGCCAGGAATAAGCCATTAATTTTTCCTGAGCTGCAACATCAATTTTCATGTCTGGTCTGTCGTATTTAGAAGACATTTTTTTTAAATAAAAATCTGCCAAAAGTAAAATGTCTTTATCACGATCTCGCAATGAAGGAACTTCAAGATGAATAGTGTTGATTCTATAAAGTAAATCTTCTCTAAAAACACCGTCGGCAACCATTTGATGCAGATTGCAGTTTGTCGCACAAACTAAGCGAATGTTAACAGGAATAGGCTTATTAGAGCCCACTCTAACAATAATTCTGTTTTGTAGTACCGAAAGAAGTTTAGCTTGTAATTGAAGTGACAGGTTTCCAATTTCATCTAAAAATAATGTACCTCCATTTGCAGCTTCAAATTTACCAATTCTGTCCTGTTTGGCATCTGTAAATGCCCCTTTCATATGTCCAAAAAGTTCACTTTCAAAAAGTGACTCAGAAATAGAACCCATATCTACCGAGATAAATATTTCATTTTTTCTGTTCGAAAGTCTATGCAGTTCTTGAGCAATTACCTCTTTTCCGGTACCATTTTCACCGGTTATTAAAACACTAACATCAGTCTTTGCTACTTTTTGAGTTAGATGAAGAAGGGATAATAATTCTTTAGAATTACCAATAATAGAGCTTTCATTCTGATCATTAATCTCTTTTAAACCTTTTTCATTCGTTTTTGGTTTATTTCTTTCTTTTAAAGATTTTTTTAATAAATAAACTGATTTTATGGTGGATAAAAGTTTATCGTTATTCCAGGGTTTAAGTATAAAGTCAGAAGCCCCGGCCTTCAAAGCATCTACAGCTAAATCGATAGCTCCATAAGATGTAATCATAATAACCGAAATGTCTGGAGCCTTCTTTTTTATCTCTTTTAGCCAATACAGCCCTTCATTTCCGTTATTAACACCGGCTAAAAAATTCATATCTAATAAGACAATATCAAAATCAATTAAATTTTTAAAAGATGAAATTTGATTTGGATTAGATAACGTTTCAATGTGCTTGTATTCAAATTGCAAGAGAATTTCTAAAGCACTCAATACACTTTTGTTATCATCAATTATCAAAATTTTTCCGTCAATCATAAAAAAGGCTTATTGAGAAGTTGTTTTTAGGAGAAAATCAGAACTAAAAAAGTGTGGTTCGTTGTAACAAATATAAAAATAATAAGCGAATTCTGATTTTAATTGTTAAGATATTCGACACTGAGTGTAAAAATATTTGACACTTTTAAAAAGGTGTTTTTTAAATATTTGTTGTAAGTGTTTGATAATGAATTGTGTATTTTTTTGGCACGACGCTTGGATAAACGGTAGCAGTAGAAAAAGAATAATTTGAATTCCGTTATAAACAACTAATATATGAATATTAAAAATAATATTAAAACTGTAATTATACTCTTTTTGATTTCTAAATCAGCAATCGCTCAACAATCTTGGACATTAGATCAATGCATAGACTATGCAGTTGAGCACAATCTTAAATTGAATGAGTACAAGTATAATTTTCAAGCAAATAAAGAAACTCATAAACAATCTGTTAGAAGCTTATTGCCCGCAATTGAGGGAGTTTTAGGTTATAGTACTCGATATGGGCGTTCTATTGACCCTATTAATAATAATTATACAACTACAAGCTTTTTTACAAACGAATATACTTTACAGTCTTCTGTTGATTTATTTAAAGGCTTCCAAAAAATAAATACAATTAGATTGACAAAGTTATTACAAAATGCTGCACAACAGGATTTATTACATGAAAAATATATGCTGGCTTTTAGAGTAATGGTCGCTTTTTATGATATTTATTTTTATCAGGGGTTAGTAGTTATATCTAAAGAACAATTAGAAATCTCACAAACTAATTATGACCTTGTTAAAAGAAAAATAGATTTGGGCTTAAAGGCTGGTACTGATTTGTATGAAGCAGAATCTACATTAGTTTCAGATAAATTACTGCTTACTCAACATGAGAACAGCTTAGCAATTGCTCAATTAAAACTTATTCAGGAAATGAATTTAGGGGATATAAGCAAGATTTCATTAGCAGAACCATCAAATGAATTTGATATGCCTGATAGCGATCCTGCTTTAGAAGATTATGAATCAATTTTTAAGACGGCAAAGAGTTTTGTTCCGCTGATAAAATCTGAAGAATTTAAAACTCAGGCAGCGATGAAAGATGTTTCGATAGCGAAAGGGGCCTTATATCCAACTTTAACATTATTTGGAGCGTATGGTACAGGATATTATGAAACTTCCTTTGATGAAAACGGAAAAACGATTCCATTCAAGAACCAGTTCAGTAATAATGCAGCGCAGCAGGTTGGTTTTTCATTAAAGATCCCAATTTTTAACGGTTGGTCTGCCCACTCAAATATCAAACAAAAAAAGATAGAATTTGAAAGGGCTAATAATAATCTGAATCTACAAAAACAAGAACTCTATAGACTGATTCAGGAATTAGTGCAAAATCAAAAAGCTTTTGAAAAAGAATTCGAGCAAAGCAATCAAAAAATAGCAACAAGAGAACTTGCATTTAAGATAGAACAGAGAAAGTATGAATTAGGATTAATAAGTGATATAGACCTGTATCAGTCAAAAACTCTGTATGCTAACTCCAAGAATGAAAATTTGCAGGTAAAAATAAAACTAAAAGTCAACAAAAAAACATTGGATTTTTATAAAGGATTATCAATTTTTAACATCAAGAACTAATTAATATGGACATTCGAATTGAAAAGAAAAAAGGCCTAAAACTTAAGCATGTGGGCTATGCGGTACTAACAATCGTAGTGATTGCTGTAGTGTTTAAAGTATTTTTAAGTGACTCATTAGGCACATATGACATTGAAAAAAATAAATTATCAATCGCTCAGGTTACTCAGGGCAAGTTTGATGACTATATTACAATCAATGGTAATATTGCCCCAATTTCTACAATCTACCTGGATGCATACGAAGGAGGAAGGGTAAAAGAAAAACTAGTAGAAGAAGGAAATATGGTTAAAAAAGGGGATGTAATTTTAAAACTGGAAAACTTAGACCTGTACGAGCAAATTCTAACAAGCGAAAGTAATCTTGCCCTAAAACAAAACGATTTAAGATCTACAAAACTGGCTTTTGATACAAGACAGTTAACAGATCAAAAAGATCTTGTTAATTCTCAATATGATCTTCAAAAGCTTAAAAGAAATTACGAGCAAAATGAATCTTTATATAAAGAAAAACTTATTTCTAAAGAAGAATATTTACTATCGAAAGAAAAGTATAACCTTACCAAAGAACAGTACGTTATAAATAAAACACAAGCAGATAGTGACAGTAAACTAAGAAACACATCGTTTAAAAGTTTAGATGCCGATTTAGTACGCATGAAAAAAATATTAAATATGGTGTATCAACGATTGGATCATTTAAATGTGAAAGCTATTGCAGATGGGCAGCTTGGACTTCTTAATGCAGAAGTAGGACAAAATATTAGCCCTGGTGACCGTATAGGACAAATAAATGTACTAACCAACTATAAAATTGAAGCCACAATAGATGAACATTATATTGATCGTGTAAAAAATGATTTATCAGCAAGTTTACAGCGTAACAACACAGAATATCCTTTAAGAATACAAAAAGTTTATCCGGAAGTTCGTGATGGAAAATTTAAAATTGATCTTGTTTTTGTAGGTGGCAAACCAGAAAATATAAGAACCGGTCAAAGTTATAATATTAAATTACAGCTGGGAGAATCTAAAAAAGGGATTTTGTTACCAAAAGGCAGTTTCTTTAACAGCACGGGCGGACAATGGGTTTTTGTTGTAGATAATAAGACAGAACAGGCATTAAAAAGACCAATTAGAATTGGAAGACAAAATTCAAAATATTATGAAATTTTAGAAGGTCTTAATGGTGGAGAAAATGTTATAATTTCTGGTTACGAAGGATTTAAGGAAGTTGACAAAATAATATTAAATTAGCAAACAATACATTAACAAGATAAATTGCATACAAATACTTAAAAAATATAGAAAGATGATAAAAATTAAAAATTTAAAAAAGAGTTTTAGAACAGAAGATATTGAAACTCTAGCGTTGAATGATATCAATTTGAATGTAGCAGAGGGAGAATTTCTTGCTATTATGGGACCGTCAGGCTGTGGAAAATCAACATTGTTAAATATTGTAGGTATGCTGGATAATCCTTCAGAAGGAAGCTATAAATTTAATGATATTGAAGTAGCAGGTTTTAAAGAGCAAGAACTTACCACTTTGCGAAAAGGAAACTTAGGTTTTGTATTTCAAAGTTTTAATCTAATTGAAGAATTAACGGTTTTTGAGAACGTAGAATTACCCTTAATGTATCTTAATATCAGTAAAAGTGAACGAAAAGCAAGAGTATTAGAAGTTCTTAAAAGAATGAAAATTGCTCACAGAGAAAGCCATTTTCCAAAACAATTATCTGGAGGACAGCAGCAGCGTGTAGCTATATCAAGAGCTGTAATAACAAGACCTAAATTAATTTTAGCAGATGAGCCTACAGGTAACCTGGATTCTAAAAATGGAATTGAAGTGATGAATTTGTTAACTGAATTAAATAAGGAAGGTGCTACTATTGTAATGGTAACCCACTCAGATAGAGATTCTCATTATGCACATAGAGTAATTAACCTATTCGATGGACAAATAATGAGCGAAGTAAAAACATCTCCGTTAGCAACAGCAGCTGTGGCTCAAAGTTTAGTATAAAAAAGTACTGCATCAAGTGAAAGCAAAAGATGCTGTACAATAAAATTTTTAGATAATTGAGTGAAAAAAACCTGCAGATCTGCAGGTTTTTTTTTATCTAATCCAGGAAAATTATACTTTGATTAATTTAAAAACTCGTCAATTTTGATACTCCTGTTTTCATTATTTGCATTTTCTATAGCTTTCAAAATACTTGTGATTTGATTTTTATTCATCATATATTTTCCAAAGAAAACACTTTCTATAGTTTTTGTATTTTTAATATTTTCTAATGGATTCTTTGAAAGAAGAATTAAATCTGAATTATATCCTGTTTTTATTTTTCCTGTTTTGCTTTTTAGCCAATTGCTAGGTTCAACAGTTGCAGAATAAAGTACTTGTGAGTTTGTCATTCCTGCCTTAGCTAAAGATTGCAGCTCATTATGAAGCGAAAAACCCGGAACAATAGTAGCAACGTTTGCATCTGTCCCTGCCATAATTGTAACGTTATTTTCAATTAACGCTTTTGTCATAATATGGATAGCTTCAACATACGTGTTCCAGAAAGTTAACGACGATTTTAATGCTTCAGGATTATCCTCGCCATCATATTCGTATCCATTTTTACCAGGTAACCAGCCTAACTTATATATTGGACTGCCTTCAATAATTTTAGGATTAGCGTATTTTAATTCTATTTCTCTGAGTCTGGATTTTAAGTCGAATCTCTGTTTTGGAAAACTTTCAACTAACGAAATAGTTGAGGTTACACAAATATTGTTTTCCTTTAATTTTTTGGCTATTAGCTTTGACTGTATTTTTAAGAAATTAATATATTCTTTTGGATTTTTAGAAATTGATTTTCCAAAATCATCCATATTTTTGATGGTTAATTCTTCAACGTGAGCAACCTCTTTTTGACCTGAATGGTACAAAGTGTCTAAGTTAACCAAAGGAATGTGTCCTATAACAGGAAGGTTGTTTTCTTTGGCAAACTCAATTGTCGTTTTATACATTTCGGGATTAACAAAACCGTACATTTTAACGGCATCGTATCCTTGTTCTTTTATCTTTTTAATTTCTTTTTGGGCATCCACTTTAGTTGAATAATTAATAGCCTGTCTTGTCCAGCTAAAATAATAACCGCTTAATCCACTTTCGCTATATATTGGAGGAGATGCAATAAACATTCTGGGGCCAATGCCATTTTTCTTTTGTTCCTTTCTCCATTCTAAAGTTACAGGTCTTCCGGCCATTTCCCTAATATAAGTGATACCATTAGTTAAATATAGAAATAGGTCGTTTTGACTTTCTTTTAAATGAACGTGTGAATCTATAAGACCTGGAATTAAAAATTTATTTGTTCCATCTATTATAATAGCTGTGCTGTCCAAAGGTTGATTTTTTCCCAAGCTGACTATCTTTCCATTTTCAATGACTATTGTCTGGTTTTTAATAAAAGAAGTACAATCTTCTGAAAGTACATTGACATTTTTTATTTGAATTGTTTTGGAGGGCTTTACAAAAGAAGAAATGGGAATGACTTTAGTTGATTTACCTAAAACTTTATTTAATTCATTATCTGACCAGATAAAAACGCAGATAATAAGGACTAACAATATTATAATGGCATATATAAACCTCCTGAACCATATTTTTTTCATGAATTAATTATTTGGATTTTAAATGTAAATATACATTAAAAAGAGCGGTAATTTAAGGTATAAACGTTTGCTGTGTGAGTTTATTCTGTGCATAAATAAAAAGATGGAGAACCATAGTTAGATAATTTACCAGCAGATGAAAAAAGTAATGTTCAACAATGTAAGGATATGTAAAGCTTGGAGAAACAGATTAGTTTAAATAGAATAACTAATGGTTAAGCTTATAGAAGATGCACTTTTTAAGATATAGATAATAAAGAAAAAACCTTTAAACAGTAATGTTTAAAGGTTTTTGATTTTAAAGTTTCTTTTGAAACTTCTACTGGCGGAGAAAGAGGGATTCGAACCCCCGGACCTGTTACAGTCAACAGTTTTCAAGACTGCCGCATTCGACCGCTCTGCCATTTCTCCAGTATGTCGCTATCGTTTCGTGATTGCGAGTGCAAATATAAGGTGTTTTTTTAATTGAGAAAACTTTTTTGAAACTATTTACAAAGAAAATAATATTATAAAAAAGAAAACCCTTAACAAAAGTTAAGGGTTTTGAATTTGTGCGGAGAAAGAGGGATTCGAACCCCCGGACCTGTTACAGTCAACAGTTTTCAAGACTGCCGCATTCGACCGCTCTGCCATTTCTCCAGTATGTTGCTATCATTGCCTGATTGCGGGTGCAAATATAAGACGGTTTTTCGGTTCTGAAAACTTTTTTTGAAACTTTTTTAAAATAATTTACAAGTGTCTAATTATCAGTATTTCCTAGAAAGAGATTTTTGAAAAAATTAATCCAAATTGTCCAAAATTGGCGTTGGTTTCTTGTTTTCATCAACAGCAACAAACGAAAAAGTTCCTGAAACTACTGTTTCACGAAGCTCAGTATACATTTGTTCCATAAAAATATCAACATGAATTTTACAGCTTGTTCTTCCCACGCTAACAACTTTTGCAACCAATTCGATTAAAGTACCAGCTGGAATTGCTTTTTTAAAGTCAATTTGACCTGTAGATATTGTAACTACTTTTTTACGGCTGAAGCGAGTAGCGCAAATAAAAGCCACTTCGTCCATTAAATGAAGCGCAGTTCCTCCAAATAAAGTATCATAATGATTCGTTGTACTCGGGAAAACCGCTTTGAAAATATGTGTTTCAGATTTTAAAATTCTTTCTTCTAATGTACCCATAAAGATTAGTAAGTTACGTATTCAGTGATTTCAAGGCCATATCCAATCATTCCGACACGTTTTGTTTGTTCCGTGTTCGAAACTAATCTAATCTTAGAAATATCAATATCATGAAGGATTTGAGCCCCAATTCCGTAATCTTTACTATCTATGATAACTTTTGGTGCTTTTAATGTTCCTTGTGCCTGCAAAGTTTTAAGTTCAGAAATTCTGTTTAATAAATTTACAGCCGTCATGTCTTGGTTAATAAAAATAACCGCACCTTTACCATGTTCATTAATAACCTTAAACATATCATCTAACTGCTGTTCTGCATTATTAGTCAATGTTCCTAATAAATCATTATTAACCTGAGAAGAGTGGATTCTCGTCAAAATTGGTTCTCCAAGATTCCATGTTCCTTTCGTTAAAGCAATATGAATTTGTTTATTTGTAGTCTGCTCGTAAGCTCTTAATCTAAAAGTTCCAAAACGGGTTTCGATATCAAAATCTTCTTTTTTAATGATAAGACTGTCGTGCTGCATTCTGTAAGCAACCAAATCTTCAATCGAAACTAATTTTAAATCGAATTTCTTTGCCACTTTAATAAGTTCAGGCAAACGAGACATCGTTCCGTCTTCATTTAAAATTTCACAGATAACACCTGCAGGTTTAAACCCTGCTAGCCTTGCAAAATCAATTGCGGCTTCTGTGTGCCCTGTTCTTCTTAAAACTCCACCTTGTTTAGCAATTAAAGGAAAAATATGTCCAGGACGCGCTAAATCATGTGGTTTTGTATTTGGATCAACTAATGATTGTACTGTTTTAGATCTGTCAGCAGCAGAAATTCCGGTTGTAACACCATTTCCTTTTAAATCAACAGAAACCGTAAAGGCAGTTTCCATATGATCTGTATTATTAGTAACCATAGCGCGTAAATCAAGCTCCTTGCAACGGCTTTCTGTAAGTGGTGTACAGATTAATCCACGTCCGTGAGTAGCCATGAAATTGATCATATCAGGAGTAACTTTTTCGGCAGCAGCTAAAAAGTCACCTTCATTTTCACGATCTTCATCATCAACTACAATGATTACTTTACCTTGACGAATATCTTCTATAGCTTCTTCAATGGTATTCAGTTGAATTTTTGTTGACATAATTATTCTTTGTTTTGAGCTGGTGAAAACCGCTCGGAAATTTTTTGAAATAGTTGTGAGATTGGGGTAGTTATCGCATCAAAATTAATTAATCCGTTATCATTTGTAGCACGATAGGTTAATAATACTGCTAATGGCGAAAGAATAAACGACGACATCCATGAACCCATAAAAGGAGTCATTCCGCCTTCCTGCGATAATCTTTTTCCAAAAGTATTGATGAAATGGAAAGTAATGAAAATTAAAACCGCAAAAACAATTGGTAAACCAAGTCCGCCTTTTCTAATAATAGCTCCAAGAGGCGCACCAATAAAGAACATTAAAAAACAAGCAAAAGCAATAACAAACTTTTCATACAAAGCCGTTAAGTGTTTGTTGATTTCTCGCTGTTTATCTTTTAAATCTTTTTGGGTTGATTCAATAGAGAAAACGTTGCTGGTAACATTGCTGCTTGCCATTTTTAGAACATCAACTTTTTCTTTGTTGTTGTATAAAGACAAAAGATCACTTGGTAAAGTTTTTTTCTTTTTTGCTTTATCAGTAACCAGAGTGCTTGATCTTCTAAATCCAACACGTTGATTTATATTCTCAGAAAATGAAATAATTTCATTATCCAGATTCTTGTTTAATGAATCTAAAGTATAACGTAATTCATTAACATTAAGCATTGCATTTGTACCTGCAATACTTTCTTTACTGTCGTCAACCTTATTTAATTCAGATAGATCAATGTTAATGATATGCTTTTTAAAAGCGCCTTTTATAAAAGGAAGTTTAGCACGGTCTTCGTATTTTTTTGGAGTAACATCCTGATAATAATAACCATCATTTAAAACAAGTTTCAAGATACTTGATTTTTCATTACTGATCAATTCACCATCTTTGGCTTTAATAACCGTTTTGTTTTCCCCAAAATTGTTAGCCTTTTCGTGAATAGTAACACCAGTAAGAATATTTCCGTTCTCGCCAGATTTTTTGTTGACTTTAATGTTGTAAGTTCCAACATCGTTAAACTGACCTTCGGCAATTGCCATGGCTGGTTTTGCCTGTGCGATATTTTTACGAAAGTTTACAAACTTATATTCGGCAAAAGGAATAACATTATTGGCAAACCAAAATGCTACAATACTCAAAACGAATATAAAAATAATTAAAACCCGCATCGCTCTTTGAAGTGAGATTCCGGAAGATTTCATGGCAGCAAATTCATAATTCTCGGCTAAATTTCCGAAAGTCATGATAGAAGCCAAAAGAACCGATAACGGTAAAACCAGCGGTATAATACGCGGCATAGAAAAAAGCAGGAATTTCACGACCAATATTAAGTCGAGATCTTTACCTGCTAGTTCTGATATAAATAGCCATACCGTTTGAAGTATGAATATGAAAAAAAGGATTACAAATACCGTGGTAAATGTAACTAAGAATGTTTTTAATAAGTATTTGTCTAGAATTTTCAACCTTCTGATTAATCTAATTTGTTGATGTAGTATTTCGGGTATTTACTCGCTACAAAGGTAAATTGATTTTTTGATAATGGCTGATTGGTTTTAAAAGAATTAACGGTTAAAGTTGTTTTTGTACCATTTTTTCCAGTTTCAATCAAATTATAGATGTGTTTTGTCTGAACATCAATACCTAAAAGAATTTCTTTTCTTTGATCTTTTCCGGTAGTTGGTACTAATTTAATGTATTGAATCTTTCTTCCTTTTACATTTTGTACGATATCCATATTGTATTTGTACCCAGAATTAAAGAAAGTAAGCATTTTTGAAGGCGTGATAGCATTATCATCCTTTTCATTTACTTTAGAAACCGTAACTTCTTCGTCTTCAGGAACAATTGTGTATGTTTTTTGTCCGTCAAAAATTTTAGTAACGCCCATAAAATTCAATACATATTGATTACCTTTCATGGTTACATTTCCTTTACTGTCCTGGTTAATATTCTCTTTTGCATTATTTAGAGAATATTTAAAATCAATAACAATATTATCGTAGCTTTTTATTTTAGCAGTCACTTCGTTCAATAAATCTTTAGCTTTTTTATCCTGAGCTTGAATAGAAGTGAAGCTCAAAAGCAAGATAACTGCCATTTGAAAACACTTTTTAGTCATGTTAGTGATAGAATTGTTTTTGATTTCCTGAATGTTTGTTCTCATGATTGGATTAATTTTGTTCATTATTAAAGAATTGATCAAGAGCACTTAAGTCTAAAATGTTCACACTTCTTGCTTTACTGCCTTCAAATGGTCCAACAATTCCTGCTGCTTCCAGCTGATCGATCAAACGACCGGCTCTGTTGTAACCTAATTTTAATTTTCTTTGCAGTAATGAAGCAGAACCCTGCTGCGCATTAACAATAATCTCGGCAGCTTCTCTAAATAAGGTATCTCTTTCGGAAATATCCATATCAAGATTAATGCCAGTTTCTTCTCCAACAAACTCTGGAAGCAAATATGCTGTGGCATAAGCCTTTTGTGAACCAATAAAATCTGTAATTTTTTCAACCTCTGGCGTGTCAATAAATGCACATTGTACACGCGTTACGTCATTTCCGTTTGTGTACAATAAATCTCCACGACCAATTAACTGGTCAGCTCCCTGAGTATCTAAAATTGTTCTTGAGTCAATTTTTGAAGTTACCCTAAATGCAATTCTTGCAGGGAAATTGGCCTTAATTAAACCTGTAATAACGTTTACCGAAGGTCTTTGGGTTGCAATAATTAAGTGAATACCAATAGCACGCGCCAGCTGGGCCAAACGAGCAATCGGAACTTCGACTTCTTTTCCTGCAGTCATAATTAAATCGGCGAACTCATCGACAACCAAAACGATGTAAGGTAAAAATCGGTGTCCGGCTTCTGGATTTAATTTTCTTGCTTTGAATTTTTCATTGTACTCTTTAATATTACGAACCATCGCATCTTTTAATAAAGAATAGCGATTGTCCATTTCAGTACAAAGTGAGTTCAAAGTATTGACCACTTTTGCGTTATCAGTAATAATAGCGTCTTCCGTATCTGGAAGTTTTGCTAAATAATGTCTTTCAATTTTATTGAAAAGTGTAAGCTCTACTTTTTTCGGATCGACCAAAACGAATTTTACTTCTGCCGGATGTTTTTTGTATAAAAGCGAAGTTAAAACCGCATTTAATCCAACCGACTTTCCTTGTCCTGTTGCTCCCGCCATCAATAAGTGAGGCATTTTAGCAAGATCGACCACAAAAGTTTCGTTTGAAATGGTTTTTCCTAAAGCGATTGGAAGTTCCATTTCAGCTTCTTGAAATTTAGCAGCACCAATAACGCTTTTCATCGAAACCATAGTTGGAGTCTTATTTGGAACCTCAATACCAATTGTTCCTTTTCCAGGAATTGGAGCAATTATACGAATTCCTAAAGCCGATAATGACAATGCAATATCATCTTCTAAACTCTTAATTTTTGAAATTCTGATTCCCGCTTCCGGTACAATTTCGTATAAAGTTACCGATGGACCAACGGTTGCTTTAATTTGTGCAATTTCAATTTTGTAGTTACGAAGCGTATCTACAATTTTATTTTTGTTTTCTTCTAATTCTTCCTGATTAATGGTAATTCCACCCGTCGAATATTCTTTTAATAAATCGATAGTTGGGAATTTATAATTAGATAAATCCAAAGTTGGATCAAATAACCCGAAATCAGCAACAAGGCGAGAAGCAAGGTTTTCTTCAATAATATCTTCTTCTTCCGCTTTTTCAATTACAAATGCTTCATCAGGAGAAACTAATGGAAGTTCTTGTTTTGGCTGAATTGGTTTTAAAATCGGATTTAATTCAATTTCTGACGAATGATTGATTGTTGGTTTTAAAGCTTCTTTGTTGATTTCGAATTTAGAATCATCTGTTTTTAAATGAATATTATCCAATTCAGGATCTTCTTCAATTGCAAATTCTTCTAAATTATAAGCACTTTCAGGTTCTAAATCCTGCTGTGGTTTTTTGATAGAATTTAATTCTGATTTCAATTCATTTTTAGTAGAATCAAAATAAGACTGGATTTTTTCCGGAGATACTTTTATTTTGAAAATCAAATAAACGATCAGTCCAAAAAGTAAGGTTAATAAAGTTCCGGTTTTCCCGATATAATCCTGAAGGAAAAGATTTAATTCATAACCAATTGTTCCACCTAATTCTGGTGCCGAAGTAGCAAAAAAACCGAATAAAATAGAAACAACGATAATGGCAAATAAATCCCAGAACCAAGTGTTTTTTAATTTTTTGGTCGAAAGTTCTAATGCCAGAAATAATCCGGTTAAAAAGAATAAACGAACAATTATAAAAGAGGCAAGACCGAAACCTCGGTACACAATTAAGTCTGCAAGAAAAGCCCCGAATTTTCCGAGCCAGTTTTGCACCACTTCATCACGATCTCCCAATTGAGAAACCGCACTTTGGTCTGTCTGCCATTGTCCGTTGACATAAAACGAAATAAATGCAACTAATAATGCAATAGAAAAGAGTACCAAAAGGCAGCCCAAAACAAATTTTTGTTGTTTGGATAATGACCAGGATCTAATGCTGGCGACTTTTGATTCGGTTTTTTTGTCTACAGTTTCTTTTTTTGTTTTTGCCATTCTTGCGTTCCGCCTATATAAATTTTGGAATATAAATTATCAAACCAATCGCTATTGCTGTCATGGCGGCAAAAAATACCGCTCCTGCAGCAATATCTTTAATAAACCCAATTCGTCTGCTGTAATCGGGGTGGATAAAATCGGCGATTTTTTCAACAGCCGTATTTAATCCTTCAATGCTTAAAACCAAACCAATGGCTAAGGTTTGACATAGCCATTCGGTTTGAGAAATATGAAAATAGAACCCGGCAATGGTCATAATAATTCCCAGTGAGAATTGAACCATAACGCTGTGTTCTGTTCTTATCAGTTTTACAGCTCCTTTAAAGGCGTAAGTTACACTCTTTAAGCGACCTGTAACAAAAGTATTATCTTTTTGAAACTCCATTTAGTGGAAAATATTATAGTGCTGCTAAAGCCGCTTCGTAATTTGGTTCGTTTGCAATTTCAGCAACTTGTTCTGTATGAGTAATTGTTCCGTTTGCATCAACAACAATAATAACTCTTGAGTGTAAACCTGCTAAAGGTCCGTCAGTGATTTCTAAACCATTTGCTTTACCAAAAGCTCCTGTTTGAAAATCTGATAAATTAACTACATTTTCTAAACCTTCAGCACCACAAAAACGTTTTTGAGCGAAAGGTAAATCTCTTGAAATACATAAAACAGTAGTGTTTTCTAATCCGCTTGCACTTTGGTTGAATTTTCTAACAGATGCTGCGCAAGTTCCTGTATCAACACTTGGAAAAATGTTTAAAACTAATTTCTTACCAGCGAAATTGCTCAAAGAAGCAACTGATAAATCGTTTTGCACTAATTTAAAATCAGCAAGTTTAGAGCCAACTGCTGGTAATTCGCCTGAAGTATGAACTGGATTTCCTCCTAATGTTATTGAAGCCATGATAATTTTTTTTAATGAGGTTCAAAAGTAAGGATTAATATTTGAATCTAAAAGTATTTGTTAAGGGTTTAAGGTGAGATTAATAGTAAGGTTTGATCTATAATTTGGTTTGTGTGTAATGGCACGCAGATGACACAGATTAAACGGATTTTTGTCAGGCTGAGCGAAGTCGAAGCCCACATAAAGTAACTCCATAATCTAAATCGATATACTTTGCGTGGGCTTCGACTTCGCTCAGCCTGACAAAGATTGGATAAACTGAAAACTGCGACTAAAAACTGAAAACAAAAAAAAGCGTCTCTTTTCAGAAACGCTTTTTCAGTCATGTTTTTTTGTTTTTTATTTGAAAAAGAGGCCGATATTATTTATCGATTGAACCTAAAACACGTTTCATGAACGCGTTTAAAGCTTCTTTTTTATCAGTTCCCTGAGAAACCATTTTGTGTACTTCAAGAGCACCGTACATATTCGAAATCAATTCGCCAATTACATCTAATTCTTCGTCTTTAAGAGAAGGAATTTCGGTCATAGCTTCCAGAACTTCAATCGTTTCAATGATATAATCCTGATCGTTTTCTTCGATGAACTGCGTTAATTGCTTTATTACTGGTAATTTCATGTTTAGATTTCTTAGATTTTTAGACATTCTTAGATTTTAGACCTTTTTAAAGTTTATAGTACTTCTAAGAAGTCTAAAAATCTAAGCCAGTCTAACTAATCTAAATTTAAGCAATTGCGTTTACAAGGTCGATTAAAACTTCTTGTTTATTAGTTTGAGTTTCACCAACTAATTGTCCGTTTACGAAAGTTGCAAATGTTGGCAGGTTGCTTACATTAGCTAATTTTCTTGATTCAGGAGAATTTTCTGCATCAACCAAAACAAAAGTGATAGCTTCATTTTCTGTTGCTAATTTTTTGAATTTTGGTTTCATAATACGGCAGTTTCCACACCATGATGCTGAATATTGTACTACTACTTTTTCGTTTTTAGCAACTAAATCTGCTAACGTATCTTCGTTTAAGTCGATTAACATAATTTTCTGTATTTAAATTCCAAGTTTATAAATTCCAAATTCCAAATCTTACGATTGAATTTAGAAAATCTAAATTTTGAAAATATTATTGATTTTTTGAGAGAGAAAAATTCCAAATCCCAATTGGAATTTGGAATTTTAAAAATTTGGAAATTTTATTTCTTAGTTAGCGCTTAAGTATTCAGCAGTACTAACTCTGTCTGCAGACATAGCTTCTTTACCAGCTTCCCAGTTAGCAGGACAAACTTCACCTTTAGTCTGGATGTGAGTGTAAGCGTCAACCATTCTTAAGTATTCGTTTACGTTACGTCCTAATGGCATATCGTTTACACTTTCGTGGAAGATTTTTCCAGTTTCGTCAATAAGGTAAGTAGCTCTGTAAGTTACGTTTGAACCTTCGATGATAACTGAATCAGTATCTTCGCTGTAGCTTGTAGATTCGATATCAAGAATACCTAAAATGTTAGCTAAGTTACGGTTTGTATCAGCTAAGATTGGGTAAGTAACACCTTCGATTCCACCATTGTTTTTTGGAGTATTTAACCAAGCAAAGTGAACTTCGTTTGTGTCACAAGAAGCACCAATTACGATAGTATTTCTTTTTTCAAATTCTGGTAATGCAGCTTGAAAGGCGTGTAATTCAGTTGGACATACAAAAGTAAAATCTTTTGGGTACCAAAATAAAAGTACTTTTTTATTGTTGTTTAATGCTTCTTCAAAAATGTTGATTTTTAAATTGTCACCCATTTCTGAGATAGCATCTACTGCAATACTTGGGAATTTTTTTCCTACTAAAGACATATTTTTCGTTTTACGTTAAAAATTTATTTGATGCAAAAGTAGGGTATAAGCACATATTCTTACAATAAGATGTGATTATAAAAACTTATAAGTTGATAAATTTTGACTATTTAACTTTTTAACTTATTGTATATCAATGTTTACTGGGAGAATTCCGTCTGAAGAAATTTTATCTAAAAATTGAATTGCTGCCGTTTTTTGAAATTCTTCAAAATCCTGATACGCCTGAACTAATCCTGAAGCCTTTTTCAGATTCGGAATTATGGGTAAAACATACGGATTTCCGAAAACGTAAACAATGCATTTTTTGGTTTGAATTAAATCAGAAAGAAGCTCTAAAACTGCATTATCAATTTCGAAATTATTTGCTGGTTTTGCTTTTGGAACAAATAATGAAATGATAATAGTTTCGAAATTTTCTAATTCTTTTTTGATTGCAGAAATATCCGAAACTTCTAAATTTTCAAAAGCAAATTCAGGAGATTCTAATTCTGAATTTAAAGTTTTGAAGAATGTGTTTTCGGTATTTTTATATAAACTCAGTTTAGCTAATTTGTTGTTTTTCTGAGCTTCAAATGCTAATTCTGAATTTGAATTATTTATGATAGTTGTAATCGCATTTTGAGCAATTTCCAGATTTAATTCAGATGCTTTTTCGAAATTTAATTCGCCCGAAGCAGCAGTGTTTCCAGAAAGAATTCCTGCTTTTTCTTTAGCTTTCATGATTCGGCTATGGCTTTTGAAAATGCGATCTGGAGATGCATTTCTAAAGATAGCTTCGATTCCTTCGGGAACATTTTCGGCGAAGCATAAAATATCATTTCCGGCATTAAAAGCTTCCCATTCCAGCTGACCTTTGGTTTCGTATAATTTTGAAACACTGTGCATATTTAAAGCATCAGAAATCACCAACCCATCATAACCTAATTTGTCGCGTAAAAGATCCTGAATCACAGCTTTTGATAATGTTGCCGAGGTATCTTTTCCATCATTTAAACTTGGAACGGCTAAATGTCCAATCATAATCGAATCGACATTATTTCCAATTCCTTTGATGAACGGATATAATTCGTTTTCTAATAATTCTTCCAGCGTTTCTTTTAAAACCGGTAATCCTAAATGCGAATCGACATTAGTATTTCCATGTCCGGGAAAGTGTTTCAGACAACCTAAAACGCCAACTTCCGACATTCCGTTTAAATATTCAACTGCAAAATTGGCTACTTTTTCTTTGTTTTCACCAAAAGAACGATATCCAATAACAGGATTATTTGGATTATTGTTGATATCGGCCAAAGGCGATAAATTATACTGAATTCCGGCAGCTTTTAAATCTAAACCAATTTGTTTTCCAACTTCGTAAACTAAATCGGCTTTGTTTTCAGGTAATGCGCCAAGTGTAATCGCATAAGGATATTGTGGCGTTTTTTCGATACGCATTGCTAAGCCCCATTCGGCATCAATACTGATTAAAAGTGGAGTAGAAGCGGCTTTTTGGTAACGAACAATAAGTTCTTTTATTTTTTGATAGCTGTCATCATTAAAAACAACTTTTTTCTTGCTTTCGTAATTTGTTGCAGCGCTTGCACGACTGTGAAAAAAGGTCAGTCCACCAATATTGTGTTCTTTTATCAAACGTTCGGTTTCCTGAATATTTTCTTCGGTATCGTTTATAAAAACGGCAGGAAAAAAGAATTGTCCTATTTTTTGTCGTAATGCTTCGGCTGTAATTTTCATTATTATAAAGTCTTTTTCATGCAGACGCTGTTATCCATCTTTTCGTAAGGCGGATAATTTGGAATGATTGTGTAACCTAATTTTTGATACAAATTTATGGCTTCGGGCTGGTTTTTCCCAGTTTCGAGAATAGTATAAGTATAGCCAACTTCTTTCGCCCAAATTTCTAATTCGGCTAAAACTTTTGAAGCAATTCCTTTTTTGCGATAATCAGGATGAACATACATTCGTTTGATTTCGGTTTTGTCGCTTTCTTTTTCGCGAAAAGCGCCGCAGCCAACAGGAATGCCATTTTCGTAATAAACAATCGTGTGTTTTATTTTATCGGTTTTATTAAACTGATTGTAAAACGCATGATCTTCTCCGTCTCTAATTGCTAAATCCTGATCTAATAAAACAACCAGATTTATAAAATCGATATCGTCTGAGTTTGTTCGTTTTATATTAGGCATTATTCACTGCTTTGAAAAGTATTTTTATTTCAATTTTGCTTTCTTTTGTTTTGCTAATTGCTTTTTGGTTTCAATTGCTTTATCCAATCGGTTTTTAAAACGGAAGAGTTTTGGTAAGCCTTCTAATCTGTCTTCGATTGTAATTTCCTCATAAACGATAATGGCTTTTTCTAAAACCCTGATTTCATTGTCGAGATCGTTTTGGTTTTTGTAGATTGTTGCTAATCTATCATAAGGATGATTTCCTTTAAAGCTTTCTGCGACATTTTCCTCATATAATTCAATTGCTTTTTCAAGATTTCCGGTTTTTTCGAACTCAGCTCCTTTTAAGTTGCGTTCGGCCTGCAAATTTTCATTGATTTCCATAAGTAAGAGTTTGATTTGGGGTTAAACTTCTTCAGATTTTTTCCCAAAATCTTTCGGGAAAATTAAAAAACGTGATAAAATAAGACCTGGAATTGTCGCTATAAAAACCCAGATAAAGAAGTTTTGATAGCCTAAAAATTGTTGTATAAAACCGCTCAACATTCCCGGAAGCATCATTCCTAATGCCATAAAACCGGTTGCAAGTGCATAGTGCGCTGTTTTTGATTCTCCTTCGGCAACATGAATTAAAAACATCATAAAACCTGTAAATCCAAAACCATATCCAAATTGTTCCAAAATTACGGTAATACAAGTATACAGATTTAATGGAGAATTTATTTCAAAAAAGTATAAATTTATATGAAGGTGAAAAAGTTCCTGCGGCTGAAAATGAGCAAGTCCAATAAAACCAAGTATTGGCAGATGCATTGCCAAAAACATAGGAAGCATCCATTTGGTAAGACCATGTTTTGAAATGGCAATTCCGCCCAAAATGCCACCAATTGTTAAAGTAAAAATCCCTAAAGTTCCATAAATAATCCCAACAGATTCAGTAGTTAAGCTCATCCCGCCAACTTCTTTCCCGTCTAATAAAAATGGACTTAACATTTTAAGCAATTGTGATTCTCCTAATCTGAAAACCAGAATAAAAGCTAACACTAAACCAATTTGTTTTTTCTTGAAGAAACTGGCAAATATAGAACCAAAATTTTGATGATGATCTTTATTATCTGCTACAACATTTATTTCATTTCTTGGAGTAAAAACAAAATTATAAATCGTTATAAAAGTCATTAATAAACCAACGCCAATCATTGTATACGACCATGCTTTGGTATTATCGCCATATTTTTGTTCCAGATATCCGGCTAAAAGCACAATTAAACCGTTGCCGGCAAGCATTGAAAGCCTGTAGAAAGTACTTCTGATACCGAGGAAAAAAGACTGTTGATTTTCAGGTAAAACCAATAAATAAAAACCATCGCTCGCAATATCATTTGAAGCCGAAGCAAAAGCGGCAACCCAGAAAATTGCCAATGTCATCATGAAAAAGCCATTGGTTGGAATCGTAAAACCGACTAATAAGAAGGCAATCGAAATCAATAACTGCATCGATAAAAACCATTTTCTTTTGGTTCCGTTTAATTCAATAAAAGGACTCCAAAGTGGTTTTATAACCCACGGTAAGTATAATAAACTGGTGTAAACGCCAATATCTTCATTTGAAATACCTAAATTTTTATACATAATTACCGAAACCGAGATAATTACGGCGTAAGGCAGTCCAGACGCAAAATTAAGAAGTGGAATCCAGAACCAGGGTTTATTATCTGTTTTCATTAGGCTGAGCAGGTGAATAGATTTTAAAATTCTTTTTTAAGTCGGCAGCAGTTGGGGTGCTTTCGTTTGCAAAATAATCAATAAATGTTACAGCGCAAGCTTTATACATATCGATTTTTTCTGCGGGAATAGAAAATGATATAACGCCGTCTTTTTCAACAGCCCTTACTTTATCAATTATTTTTTCAGCATCGTTTGTATTTATCTTTGAAATATGCTCTCCGCCATAAATTACTATATAACGCACTTTTGTATTCAGCGGACTTTTGATGCTGAAAGAATATTTTATAGTATCTTTTGCAAAATCTGTAATAACAGGCGTATCGATAATAATACGTTTTAAATTTGGAACCGCAGCAGGAAGCGCAGGAAAACGATATTGATTGTCTTCCAGAAGACGAACAAGATCCAAGTTTTTGTTCATGAACCATTTTGCGCTGAAATAAGCACTTCCGGAAACATTTTTAGTACTTCTGGCAAAATCAATCTGGGTTGGAATTTCGCTTATATAATTCCAGCTTTTATCTCCGTCAGCTCTAATTTTATAAGAAGCGTGACCAATATAAACAGCTGTGTTATTAGAGTTTTCTGCCCACCATTTTACTAATTTCGAATAAGATGCTCTAGGATTATACATGCTCCAATACAATTGAGGCAAGATATAATCGATCCATTTTTGATCCATCCATAAAAGAGGATCTGCATATAAATCGTCGTAATTTGCAGTTGACTGCGTTTCTGAACCTTTTGGGTCAACAGATTTATTTCGCCAAACCCCAAAAGGACTAATTCCGAACTGAACCCACGGCTTGCTTTCTTTTATAGTTGTTGAAATAGTATGTACAAAGTTGCTCACATTGGCACGACGCCAATCTGCTAGACTTAAACCTGAACCATATTTTTTGTACGAAGCCGAGTCATTAAAAACTTTTCCGGGAACGGCGTATGGATAAAAATAATCATCAAAATGAATCGCGTCGATATCGTATTTGTCAACGACTTCTTTTACGACTTTTGTTAAATGTGACTGAACTTCAGGCAATGCAGGATCGTAATAATATTTTCCTCCGTATTCAATCATCCATTCCGGATGTTTAAAAACGTCGTGATTTGGACTTAAAAGATTTTTATTTAAATCGAAAGTCGCTCGATACGGATTCAGCCACGCATGAAATTCAAAACCTCTATTGTGTGCTTCTTCAATCATCCACGCCAAAGTATCGTAATATGGACTTGGAGCTACGCCTTCTTTTCCTGTCAGGAATCTTGACCAAGGCGCAAATTCAGATGGATAAAAAGCATCACCAACGCTTCTTATCTGAACGATAACAGCATTGTAGTTTAATTCTTTATAGGTATCTAAAATTTCTAAATAATCAGCTTTTTCTTTTTCAACATTATCTGTCGCCGTTTTTGGCCAGTCAATATTTACTACAGTCGCAATCCAAACACCTCTAAATTCATTTTTAGGATGCATTATTTTTTCTTGTGCGTTAGATTTTAATCCAAAGAAAAATATAAGAATGATTGAGTATAGTAAGTGCTGATTTTTATGCATTTTAATCTTTAATTTTAACAAGAACCAAAAATAGTTTGTTTTGCTAGGAATTCAATGAATTCTGCTTATTTTATTTTAAATGTTTTTTTGCCACGAATTACACAAATTTCCACCAATTTTTTATTCTCAAAGCATTAAAAAATAATTCGTAAAAATTCGTGTAATTCGTGACAATCATTTTTTATAGCCACAGATTAAAAGGATTATTTGGATTAATCTTTTTAATCTGTGGCAAACTTATTTATTTAGTCTGGAAAAGAAATTTTCCCCATTGTTACGGATGGAATTCCTTTTTTTGAACCAAAATTATAATTTCCTCCCGCTACGGTTTCATTCGCCAAAACGGCAAACAAAACGGCTTCTTTTGCGTCGCCTGAAATCCCCACGACATCGCTTTTCTCAAATTTACATGGCAATAATTCCTTTAACCAGCTTACCAATAACGGATTTCGTGCGCCACCGCCAGACATATAAACTGTAAACTCTTCGATTGGCGTTTTAGTATTTTCGACTACAAACAAAACCGCTTCGGCAATTGTCTCGGCACTTAGGCGTGTTAAAGTCGCAAGCAAATCTGGTGCCGAAATGTTTTCTAATCCTAATTTTACTAAAGCCGAGTTCACAAAATCATGGTTGAATAATTCCTGACCAATTGTTTTAGGAAAGCTTTTTTGGAAAAATGCATTGTTTTTTAATTCACTTAAAAGTTCCTGATTTACAGTTCCGCTTTTAGCGATTTCGGCATCTTTATCATAACTTTTTTCAGGGAAAAACTGTTTGGTAAAAATATCTATCAAAGTATTTGCCGTTCCGGTATCGGTTACAAAAACCTCTTCGGCGTTTTGGGAAGCAGGTAAATAAGTGAAATTTGCTATTCCGCCCATATTGAGCATAATTCGATTTTCGTCTTTTTTACTGAATAACAAATAATCGCCATAAACTGCCAAAGGCGCGCCTTCACCGCCCGCCGCAACATGTTTTTGCCTGAAATCAGATAAAGTGATAATTCCGGTTTTTACCGCAATATGATCACCGTCTCCAATTTGTAAAGTTGCATTTGGAAATTTTTCCTGCTGATGCAAAAACTTTGGCGCATGCAGAACCGTTTGTCCGTGCGATGCGATTAGATCCACTTCGCTTGCGGAAATATTCCATTTTGAAAGACAATCATTTATCATTAAGGCATGCAAGTCAGCAATCCATTCGTTTAATAAAACCAAATGCTGAAAATCGATTGTTTTTTTAGCAAACACTTTTCTAATTTCGGTTTTAATATCTTCGCTGTAATCAATAGTTTCAAATTGTTCGATTTTTACAACCGTGTTTTCGCCTTCGCCAGAAATTTCACAAAGAGCCAAATCGAGTCCGTCGAGCGAAGTTCCTGACATTAAACCTAGTATTTTTCGGGTCTCTTTTTGAGCAATTTCATAAAGAGCGCTTATATTTTTATTCATTAAAATGATGTTTTAAAAAAGCATTTTATTTCGAAACGCTAAAATGGGATTTTTTACATATAAATATAAGTAAACTTTGAGATTTATTTTTTAAACGTTGCAGGTAATTGTTTTTAAACACATAGGGACATAGTTTTTCTTTGTGGGTAAAGGCGTTTCACTTTTTTTGAACAAACATAGAGAATGGTGTTTTAAAATGGATATAATAACATTTGTATTTAATATATCCAGTGGTTTCAACCACTTTGACACAGAATAATTCACGATGCGTTTCCAGTGGTTAAAACCACTGGCTATGTTTTAAAAGGAATGAGAATATTATGCGACTATGTGTAAAATCTTGATTTTATTTAATCCTTTTATTCACTCCCAAAAAACTATGTTTCTATGTGTTTAAATAAAAACACAATGCTAAACAAAACTTATTCCCGTTTTTATATATTTGTTTCTAAACTAATTAAAATTTAAACCATGATTATAGTTATTATCCTTTTTGTTTTCATCATAATCGGAGTGTTCATTTACAATTCTCTTATCGAAAAAAGAAATCAGGTTACGAATGCTTTTTCTTCTATTGATGTAATGTTGAAAAAACGTTTTGATTTGATTCCGAATTTAGTTGAGATTGTAAAACAATATACTAATTACGAACAAAGTACCTTAACTAAAATCGTAGAGCTTCGTTCAAGAGCAACTTCAGGTTCTTTAACCGAGGCCGAAAAAGCAAGTTTAGATACTGAACTTAGCACAGCTGTAAAAGGTTTAATGGTTACGGTTGAAAATTATCCGGACTTAAAAGCCAATACCAATTTCTTAAACCTACAAAGCACTTGGACAGAAAGCGAAGAACAAATCGCTGCTGCGAGAAGAACTTATAATGCTTCGGTTACGAGTTACAATAATGCTATTATGATGTTTCCAGGAAATCTTTTTGCAGGAATGCTGAATTATACTAAAATTGATGTTTTAGCAACGCCAGAAGAAGAACGTAAAAATATTAGTGCAAAAGAACTTTTCAATAATTAATGGATTCAGGAATTAGCAACAATTCAGCCTTGCAGGAGGTTTTGAATACATTAGAAGTTGAGAGAAAAAAGATTGCCGAAACCTATAAAACCACCTACATTTTATTTGGTCTCGCCATTGTATTTATGATAATTGGTTTATTGATCAGGTTTCCGACTTTAGGTTTTCTGGGATTTGCCGTTTCTGCCATTACTGGCATCGTAATGCATTTTAGAATTGGCGACGATGTTAAGAAATACAAAATGGCTTATAAAACCAATGTTGTAGGATCTGCATTAAAAAATATCAACGAAAGTTTGACGATAACGCCTCAAAGCGGACTTCCTGAATATGAGTTTAGAAGTTCTGAACTTTTTACAACCGAATCTGATCGTTATAAAACACAGGATTTAATAAGCGGAACAAACGATAAAACGTCTTTTTGGTTTGCCGAAGTTCACGCCGAATATAAAACCGAAACTAGTACAAAAAACGGAACCCGTACACAATGGCATACCATTTTTAAAGGAATTGTTTTTGTGGCCGATTTCAATAAAAACTTCAATGTTTCGACAGTTGTTCGCCCAAAAGGTTTTGGAGAAGCTTTTGGTTCCTGGTTTTCTAAAAACGTTTTTAGTTTTGGAAATACCGATATTATCGAATTAGAAAACATCGATTTCAGCAATAAATTTGTAACCTATTCCAGTAACCAAATCGAAGCGCGATATATTTTAACGCCTGCCATGATGGAAAGAATTCTGGACTTAAACGGCAAATGCGATGAAACGATTTCGGTTTCGTTTATACATTCTAAAATGTATATTGCTTTTCCGTTGTCCGAAAATTATTTTGAAGCACCTATTCATTCTTCGCTTTTAGATCCCGATTTACTTTCCGGCGATCTTTCGATTGTGAAATTCATGCATGATATTGTTCATGAACTGGATTTGAATACTAGGATTTGGGGGAAGCAGTAGAGAATTTTAATTCAAACATTTATGAAAGCAACACTGGCTTATATTTTCCAATTTTTATATTGGATTTGGTTTGTATTTTTTTTTCTTCTACACAATAAGCGAGATTTTCAGACTTGCTCAATCCGGTTGGCGAAGGAATCGTTTCTATGACTGTCTCAACTTTTGTTTTATTTTTTGTTGGACTTTTTCTGTATTTATTTACTATTACTTTTGAGATTCCAAACGAGATGAATAAGTTTTTAAGATCAGGATCTCTGGTTTTTTGTGTTCTTTTAATTATTACTTTTTTTATTTTTCTGAGAAACAGTGGTTAGTTAAAGATTTTACTATTGACACAATATATTTATATTTGAAAAATTGTTAAAATACTTTGTGTTTATGAGAAAGATGATCATTTATTCGTTAAAAGGGTAAAAGAATTTAAAGTATCTTGGAGATTATCCCATAAGTCCGTACTTGAACTAATTTGTGGTGAATATGATATTTCAACAATAAAAAAATACTTCTCATTTTCTGTAAACATGATCCATTTTTTATTTTGAAATTTTGAGATTTGTTTGTTTAACTTGATATTGTTTAAAGTTATTTCGGTGCCTGCTAGAATTTGCTTTTCATTTGCAACTAATTTATCAACATTTAACCCGAGAACCATTGAATATGATGTGTAAAAACTGGGTAATTTTAGAGGTGGTGTTAATGAATCCTTAGGTAAAACAGATACTACAAACGATTCTTTTGCTTCAAAAGAATCGAATCCTAATAATTTTCTTCTGTAATCTGACAATTCTTCAAAGTATTCCTTTTTTTCTCCAATGTCGGTTGTATCATATCCAAAGTAAGTTGTGTCCAAAAGTATTTTACTCTCTTTCTTAATCAAATCATCTATCATGTCATTCCCCGTTTTATCAGTAACAGAGACTATAGTTTTTGATTCAGTGTTTTCAAAATAGTAATATGTGCCATTAAGTATTAATGAACCAATACGATTTTGTTTTAACCCTGTTTCAATATTTTCTTTGGTTATTAATTCACTTTTGGTATTGATAATCTTTAATAATCCATCAACACCTTTTTCAGATTTAATATTTGACCAATTCTTATTTGGTGTTTTAAATGCAAATCCAAACTCCGAATTGATGAAATATTCATTTGTGTTTAATGATGATAATGAGCTATATGATAGCTCATTAATACTTACAACATTGCTTCCAAGTTTAATATTTAAGCTTGTTTTAGTTTTTATAAATTCAGAAAATATTCCCAATGCCATTATAATAATTGAAAAGAACATAAATATTTGTGCGCTTTTCAAAAATAAAGCATTTGGTTCTTCTTTTACTTGCTCTCTCTTAATTAATTGATAGGACATTAAAGCCAAAAGAAAACCTAAACCGATTGAACCTATTTTTAAAATTTCAACAATATCTAATTTTTCTAAAATTCCCGTAATTTCTAATGCTTTCATATATCTCTTTTATATGGTTTAATAAAAAATGCTACAAATAAATATTCTCCGAATTCGTGGTTAATTTAGCATCCTAAAAAGGGTTATTTAAACTATGGTTTTAATTTTTTTCTTTTTCTTATGTAAGAATAAACCGAGGAGAAAATTAGTAATTTAATAATAAAAATAACTAAGTATATTTACGTGTTTTAATGACGAGAAAAAAACGCTAGCATTAGCAACTGAAAATAAAACCTCGATTTTTAAAACCGAGGTTTTTCATTTAAAAATTCTTACTCCAAATCCAAATAAGGATTTAAAGTTTCAGCTAATTCATTGAGCCAGTAAAAACTGTCTCTTAATTTGGTGATTTCGTTTTGAAGTTCTTCGTGTTCGCTCATAATACCTAATGCGAGTGTGAAATTTACCTGCCTTAGTGTTTTAGCCATTTCTACAGGTTCAATTCTTTCGTTGAAAAAATTCAAAAGCCTGATTTGAGTTTCTTTTGAAACTGTGTTTGTAATCATAATCTTTGTGTTTAGGAAAAGAACCCGCACAGCTAAGGTGTCCTACGCCACAAAGTGCGTTGCAGTTGTTTCCAATACCGCCACCATACCGCACGGGCAAAAGCTTTTTTGATATCATATTTCTTTGTGTTTAGGATTGTAAAGATATCAAAAAAATATTTTAAGTAAGAAAAAGATTATATTTTTATTGTTTAAAAAGATGAATTAGGAAAAACTAAATCATATATGCATGGTAAATATAAAGCGTTATTTTGAGAAAAGATAAACTCAAATAAATTTCCAGGCAGTTTGTCATTTCGACCGAAGGGAGAAATCTCACTCGTAACCACAAAGATTGTCGATTATGTTTGCGTAATTTCTCGTGCGATTTCTCCCTTCGGTCGAAATGACAAGATTGGAGAATCTCTTTTGAAAATAACATTTTAAGATTTAGATTTGAACTGCAAATTATGATAGAAAAAATCTTAACCGACTACATCACATTTATCAGAAGCTTTGAAGCTTTATTAAAAGATAAATACAAACAAGATATAAATCCATGTTCATTTTCTCGAACCTTCTTTGAAAGATTGGGATCAATTAATGGAATTGAATATCATTTTCACGGAAGTGGCTGTACTGCTAAAAAAGATGAAATTATCTATACCTATGATATTTCAATAAATGAAATTACTTTCACACAATGGGATTTAACAGAACTTATTAGAACTCATCCTGAATATCAGAAATTAAATTATACTGCTGAGTTTATTGAATATGAACTCTATCAACTTATAAATAAAGGAATTTTAGAATGGTTAACTTACGAAAGAATTGAAGGAAAGTCTTTTGGATGTGTTTTTAAATGTTATAGAATTGTTCAGGAATCATTTTTTGTTCAATAAATCTTCTTATGAAACCGAGAGCCCTAGCCCTGATGGAAGCGGCATCTCCCGATTTAGAAAAACAAGGCTTTTTAGCCGTAGTTTTTGTTTATCGGGAATATAGCGGACAGCAGGAAATTGCTCCTTATTAAAATTCCAATTTTTAAATTCCAAATTCCAAAAAATAGGATTTACGTTTCCATAAGCCTTCGACTACGCTCAGGATGACAGTAAGGTTTAGAGGCAAGGAAAAAGAAAAACCTTAGAGCCTTACTTAAGCACAAACCCATTTTCCTTTAAAGTATTCAAAACTTCAGCAATGATTTTTGAACGGCATTCGGCACTTTTTCTGCTGGTTCCGGTTTTTACCCAATAACGAATGTTTAATTGAATAATCGCTCCGGAAATATCAGTAATTACGGCTGCATCTTCATGATCTTTTTCGGTTACTTCTTCGTTTCGTTTTAGAACTTCTTTTACGAGTTCTATTGCTTTTCCATAATCAGAACCATATTCGAGACCAACGGTAAAAGTCTGCAGGAGATAACCTTCGCTATTGTAATTAATCAGCGTGTTTTTAATTAAAAGTGCGTTGGGAATATAAATGATTTTAGAGTCGCTTTTTACTTCGGTATCGCGGAGGTTGAGGTTGATGACTTCGCCTTTTACGCCGTTGCTTTCGATAATGTCGCCAATAGAAAACGGACGTTTGAAAGCGAGCAGAATTCCGGCAAGGAAATTTTCGCCAATATCTTTAAGGGCAAAACCAATTACAAAGGCCGAGATTCCGGCTCCGGCAAGCATACTTTGTGCGATTCCGTCAAGACCAATAATTTTGAACATGAACAAAACCCCAATAATTATCAAAACCGATTTAATTAAACGGGCAATAAAAGTGGCGAGAAGTCGGTCGTGCATTCTCGCTTTGAGTCGGTTTCCTGTAAAAATACCAATTCGGGTTGCAATAAACCACGAAACGAGAATGACAACAATGGCGAGAATAAATTTTGGCGTGAGATCGACAATGCTGTAATAATAGTTTTCTAAATGTTTGAAGACGTCCTGAACGAAATTTTCCATAATTGTAAGGCGTAAAAAGTAAAATCTTAAAGTTACCCATTTCACAATTTTGGTGCTTTACAGAATTTGGCTTTAATTTTATAAAATGTTGACGGGCTGTTAAGATAAATCGGCATTTTATACATTTTAAGCAGCTATATTTTTATATTTGTTGTCTCAATTTTGAGCAATTATTTTTTAAGAAAAGCACCATTTACATGTTGACCCAATCTCATTTAGAGCAATTAGCCGGCGAACTCGAAGGCACACTTTTATACGATGATCTTCATAAAACACTTTATTCGACAGACGCATCAGTGTATCGGATTCGGCCAAATGCGGTGGCTTTGCCTAAATCGACAGCAGATATCAGTAAATTAATTCGTTTTGCGGCACAGCACAATATTTCGATTACACCAAGAACGGCCGGAACTTCACTTGCCGGACAAGCAGTTGGCGACGGACTTGTGATTGATGTTTCGAAACATTTTACCAAAATATTAGGTTACGATGCCGAGAAAAAAACGGTTACGGTTCAGCCCGGCGTTATTCGCGATGAACTGAATTTATTTTTAAAACCGCACGGCGTATTTTTCGCACCAATTACATCAACTTCAAATCGTGCGATGATTGGCGGAATGGTGGGAAATAATTCATCTGGAACCACTTCGATTCGGTATGGTGTTACGCGTGATAAAATTGCTGAGGTAAAAGCGATTTTAAGCGATGGAACAGAAGTGGCTTTTGGCGAATTGACTTCGGCAGAATTTATCGAGAAAACCAAAGGTGATTCTTTAGAAAATAAAATTTATAAAAGTGTTTACGACGAACTTTCGGTAAAAGCAATTCAGGAAGAAATTATAAAGGAGTTTCCGAAACCTGAAATTCACAGACGAAATACTGGTTATGCTGTTGATATTCTGTTACGATCAGAATTATTTGGCGGAACAGAACCAACAATAAATCTAGGGAAATTACTTTGCGGAAGCGAAGGAACTTTAGCCTTTACAACCGAAATTACTTTAAAAGTAGACGATTTGCCTCCAGCACATAATATTATGGTGGTGGCGCATTATCATACGATTCAAGAATCTTTAGAATCTGTTGTCGTGGCAATGAAACATCATTTGTATACGTGCGAAATGATTGACGATACGATTTTAGATTGTACCAAAACGAATCGTGAACATATTAAAAATAGGTTTTTCTTAGTTGGTGAACCAAAAGCGATTATGCTTTTTGAAGTAGCATCCCATACTTTAGAAGATTCAGAAAATCAGGCAAACGCTTTAATTGCTGATTTAGAGAAAAACAATTTTGGTTACGCACTCGTAAAAATTTACGGAGCCGATATTGATAAAGCAAACGAACTTAGAAAAGCCGGACTTGGACTTTTAGGAAGTATTGTAGGCGACAATAAAGCAGCAGATTCTATTGAAGATACAGCGGTAGAATTAAGTGATTTACCAGCTTATATTGCAGAATTTTCGGCAATGATGTTAAGTCACGGTCAGGAAGCGATTTACTACGCGCATGCGGGAGCGGGAGAATTGCATTTGCGTCCGGTTTTGAATTTGAAGAAAACATCAGATTTAAAATTATTCAGAACCATTGCTACGGAAGTGGCGCATTTGGTAAAAAAATACAGAGGTTCGTTAAGCGGTGAACACGGCGACGGAATCGTGCGCGGCGAGTTTATTCCGTTTATGATTGGCGATAAGAATTACGAATTACTGAAAAGAATTAAATTAGCGTTTGACCCGAATTCGGTTTTAAATATCGGTAAGATTGTCAACGCTTTGAAAATGGACGAAAACCATCGTGTAATTTCGGGCAGAGTAGAACCGGATATTAAAACGTTTCAGGATTTCTCAGACAGTTTAGGGATTTTGCGCGCTGCGGAAAAATGTAACGGTTCTGGCGATTGTAGAAAAATGTCATCGGCGGGAGGAGCGATGTGTCCGAGTTATCGTGCGACACGAAACGAGAAAGAAACGACTCGTGCGAGAGCAAATGCGTTACGTGAATATTTGACGTATTCTGAAAAAGAAAACAAATTTGATCAGAAAGAATTATACGAAGTTTTTGAGTTGTGTGTAAGCTGTAAAGCCTGCGCCAGTGAATGTCCGAGTAATGTTGACGTTGCGACTCTAAAAGCGGAATTTTTATACCAATATCAAAAAGCAAACGGATTTTCGACCCGAAGTAAAATTTTTGCCAACAACGCAAAATTGAATAAAATGGGAAGTTTGTTTCCGTCGATTACGAATTTTATTTCGAATCAGTCGCTTGTTAAAAAGTCAATGGGAATTGCGCCCGAAAGACAAGTTCCGCTTTTGGCGAAAAAGACTTTCAGAAAATGGTATGAAAATAATAAACCTAAAAGCACAGATTTTCCGAATGGACAATTGTATTTGTTTGTTGATGAATTTACCAACTATTATGACGTAAATATCGGAATCGATGCTTTTGAATTATTGACGAAATTAGGTTATGAAGTTTTAATCGTAAATCACGAAGAAAGCGGAAGAACCTATCTTTCAAAAGGATTTTTGGAAGAAGCTAAAAAGATTACCGATATTAATGTCAATATATTCAAAGATTTGATTTCAAGCAATGCGCCGTTAATTGGAATTGAACCTTCGGCGATTTTGACTTTTAGAGATGAATATTTACGATTGGCATCGGATAAAGAAAGCGCTGAGAAGATTTCGCAAAATGCCTTTACAATCGAAGAATTCTTTAAAAAAGAAATCATTGACGGAAAAATAACGCCGGATTCTTTCTCTGAAGAACCGAAAGAAATTAAAATTCACGGACATTGCCATCAAAAGTCATTAAGTTCTGTTGAAGCGACTTTCGCCATGCTGAACCTTCCTAAAAATAATACGGTTACGATTTACAATTCGGGCTGCTGCGGAATGGCGGGTTCTTTTGGTTATGAAAAAGAACATTATAAAGTAAGCATGCAAATGGGAGAGGACACGCTTTTTCCAAAAGTACGAAACACTGCCGAAAACGTAAAAATCGCTGCTGCTGGAACGAGTTGCCGTCATCAAATTTATGATGGAACAAAACGTGAGGCAGAGCATCCGGTTAGTATTTTGAGGAATTGTTTGCGTTAAGAAATGGCACGCGGATGATACGGATTCACTTCGTGAAAACGCGGATGAACACGGATTTTTTGTTTTATCTTAAGTTTTGCCACAGATTAAAAGGATTAAAAAGATTTTTTCACGCAGATTTGGCGGATTGAGCAGATTTAATTTAAAATTTTTAATCTGTGAAAATCCTTTAATCTGTGGCAGAAAAAAACTTTGTGACTTGGCGCCTTCGTGGCAAAAAAAAACTTCAGTAAAAACAAAATCGTTTTATATATTTGAAATAAGGATAATTTTTGCATTATTTGCAAAATAAAACCATAACAACTGAATTAAATTAATTTATAATACAAAACATATATGGCATTTTCAAGTTTATTCCGAAAGAAAACAGTACAGGATATTCTGAAGCAAGTTGCTCAGAATGAATCAGATGGTCATAATGCGCTTGGAAAACATTTGACTACCAAAGATTTAACTGCTTTTGGAATAGCGGCTATTGTTGGAGCGGGAATTTTTAGTACAATTGGAAAAGCCAGCGCAGACGGCGGACCAGCTGTTATTTTCTTGTTCTTATTTACTGCTTTAGCTTGTAGTTTTGCTGCTTTTGCTTACGCCGAATTTGCTTCGATGGTTCCGGTTTCAGGAAGTGCTTATACCTATTCTTATGTAGCTTTTGGAGAAATTATTGCCTGGATTATTGGCTGGGCATTAATTATGGAATATGCCGTAGGAAATATAACAGTCGCCATATCGTGGAGTGATTATTTTACCGGACTGCTCCAGAGTGGGGGAATTCATTTACCACAATGGATTCAAATGGATTATTTAACCGCTTCAAACGGATTTAAAGATGCCGAAGCTTTAATAAGTGCCGGAAAATCTCCTGAAAATTTAAGTATAGCTCTACAACAGGCAAGAGAGGCTTGGATGACAGCACCAACAATTGGATCTTTCCATTTCGTTACCGATATACCTGCATTATTCATTATTATTTTAATTACAGCTTTGGTTTACAGAGGAATGAAAGAATCTCGTAACGCAAGTAACTTAATGGTTGTGGTAAAACTTTGTGTGGTTCTTTTAGTAATTGCTGTTGGTGTATTTTATGTAGATACAGCAAACTGGGATCCGTTTGCTCCAAATGGAGTTAGTGGAGTTTTAAAAGGAGTTTCTGCCGTTTTCTTTGCTTATATTGGTTTTGACGCTATTTCGACAACTGCCGAAGAATGTAAAAATCCGCAGCGCGATTTACCACGCGGAATGATGTGGGCAATTATCATCTGTACGATTTTATATATTGCTATTGCCTTGGTTTTAACCGGAATGGTAAAATATCACGAATTAAATGTTGGAGATCCTCTTGCATTTGTTTTCGATAAATTAGACTTAAAATGGATGTCGGGAATTATTGCCGTAAGTGCAGTAGTAGCGATGGCGAGCGTTTTATTGGTTTTTCAAATGGGACAGCCTCGTATCTGGATGAGTATGAGCCGTGACGGTTTATTGCCAAAGAAGTTTTCTACCGTTCACCCAAGATTTAAAACACCATCTTTCGCTACAATTGTTACAGGTTTTGTAGTAGCGATTCCGGCTTTATTTTTGAATTTGACAATGGTAACTGATTTATGCAGTATCGGAACTTTATTTGCTTTTGTATTGGTTTGTGCGGGAGTTTTAGTATTGCAAAACAAACCTGAAATTCCAAGAGGAAAATTTAAAACGCCTTATGTGAATTCCAAATATATTTTACCGATTTTAATGATTGCGGGATTGTATTACGCTTTTGCTTTCAATAATAAAGCGACAATGGCTTTTATTAATAATGAGCCACAGATTTATGATGCTACTTCAATCGTAACTTCTTTAGATAAATCAGAATCTGAAAAAGTTTTCAAATATTTAGAAAGCATCGAAGTAAACAATAAAACTGCCGAAACTTCAGATTTAGAACATTTATTAGGACAATATCAAGACGACGAAGTAAAATATGCTGAGGTTGTAAAAGGTTTACCAATTGCAGATTCTGCTAAATATGAATCAGGATTTAGTTTATTCAAACACAAAATTCCAATGTGGATATTCTTATTCGTTTTGGTTGGATTAGCTGTTTGGGCTTTCAGAAGAAACTTGTCTTTAATTCCACTTTTAGGATTAATCTGCTGTCTATACATGATGGCCGAATTAAGCGTTTGGAACTGGATTTACTTTACAATTTGGTTGTTAATTGGACTATTTATTTACTTTACTTACAGTAGAAAAAATAGTAAACTTAATGTAGTGAAGATATAAGTTAAGAGTTATAAATTATAAATGAAAAGCCGTTTTTAAAATTATTTAAAAACGGCTTTTTTGAGTTTTTTTGTCATTTCGACGAAGGAGAAATCTCCGCAAGTAACTCCCTAACGAGAATCCAATCTTTGTAGAGCTTCTCGCGGAGATTTCTCCTTCGTCGAAATGACAAACAAGAGTTGTTAAACCTGTAAAACCCGTTGGCTAGACAATTCTAAAATCCCAAGCTCAACCATACATTGCTTCATCATTTCGTAAGTACGATCAATATCATTATCTAAACCAATAGAAAAACGAATCAAACCATCTGTTAGTCCCATTTCGTATTGTTCTTCTAACGGAATTTCACTAGAAGTTGAAGTTCCCGGCGCGCTGAATAAAGTTTTATAAAAACCTAAACTTACCGCCAAATAGCCCAAATTTCTGGCTTGCATCAATTCCATTAATTCATTCGCTTTCTCCAAAGTACCAACATCAATTGTCATCATTCCCCCAAAACCATATTCCGGATTAATCATAGTTTTGTACAATTCATGACTCGGGTGACTTTTTAATCCCGGATAAACCGTTTTTAAACCATCTTTTTCAAATTGATCCGCTAGAAAATGCGCGTTATGACTGTGTTGTTTAATTCTAATATGAAGTGTACGAAGATTTTTCATCACACTTGCCGAACGTAAACTATCCATTGTAGGTCCCAAAAGCATACTTGCGCCAGAGTTTACATTTTTCAAAGCATTAATAAACTCTTTCGAAGCACAAGTTACGCCGCCAACCGTATCGCTGCTTCCGTTAATATATTTCGTCAAACTATGAATCACAATATCGGCACCCAATTTAGCAGGAGAAACAGATAAAGGTGAAAATGTATTATCGACAACTAATTTCAAATTATGTCTTTTAGCAATTTTAGCCAAACCAGCAATATCAGCAACTTCTAATAACGGATTACTAACTGTTTCGCAATACAAAACTTTTGTATTTGGCGTAATTGCAGCTTCTACAACATCTAGTTTGGTAATGTCCACAAAGCTCGTTTCAATCCCGAATCTTGGTGTAAAGTTTTTCAGGAAAGCGTAAGTTCCGCCATAAATAGTTCGGCTTGAAACAATGTGATCGCCCGCACCGCAAAGCTGTAATAGAGTAGGCGTAATCGCTCCCATTCCCGAAGCCGAAACATTTGCTGTTTCTGTTCCTTCCATTGCTGCCAAAGCCTGATCCAAATACAAATTACTTGGCGATGAATGGCGGGAATACAAATAACAGCCTTCCATATTTCCCTCGAAAGTATCAAACATAGTTTTCGCCGAAAGAAAAGTATAAGTCGAAGAATCAGAAATCGACGGATTCACACCGCCAAATTCACCAAAGTACTGCAAATCCTGAATTTTGTCTGCTGGGTTAAAGTTTTTCATATAGTTAGTTTTTGTTTGTTTTGTTTAAAGTTTCATGTTTCAAGTTCCAACAACCTGAAACTTGAAACCTGAAACATTTTTTTTAGGAGCTATTCCAGCTTTACGTTTCAAGTCCTCGTAAAAAAGTCAAAGTTTCTAATGTTCTAAAAAGAGCTTCCGTTGGTCGCTTTTTTAAAACAAGAAACTTATGCCTTTTTTCCTCCGGGCTTTCCACTTCAATCTGGGCTAGGACTCTCGTTTTCAAAAGAAATTCTATTCAAAGTAAATCGTAATTAGAAAATTAATCAAGTATGTGGTAATTAATTAGATTTTAAATCTATTAAAATGTATTTGTTATGATTTTTAATCTAAATTTGATATAAAAAGCGTAATCCATTAGATTTTCTTTCTTTTTAAAACAAGCAATAAATATTAATCAGAGGATGAGATTGCTTCGTTCCTCGCAATGACATAAACATGACTTTAGACGAAATCGATAAAAAACTTCTGGTTTTACTTCAAACCGACAGCAAAAAAACGAACAAAGAATTATCCTTAAAGCTTAATCTTTCGGTAACTGCGGTTTATGAAAGAATCAAAAAATTAGAAAGAGAAGGCATAATTAAAAACTATGCAGCTTTAGTCGATAAATCTAAAATTGATAAAGGATTTGTGGTTTTCTGCCATTTAAAATTAATTCAACACACTAAAGAATTTCTAACCAAATTCGAAAGCGAAGTGATCAAACTAAATGAGGTTTTAGAATGCCATCACGTAAGCGGTGATTACGATTATATTCTGAAAGTCTTAGTAAAAGATATGGAAGCTTATAGAGAGTTTTTAGTAACGAAACTCACAAGTTTGCAGCATATTGGAAGTACACAAAGTATGTTTATGATTAGTGAAGTGAAAAACTCGACAGTGATTTCTTTTTAAGAGGCACAAAGGTTCAGAGTGACAAAGGTTCAAAGGTTTTTTGTAAAGACGCACAGCAGTGCGTCTAACGCCTAGTTTGTCATTTCGACTGAAAGGAGAAATCGCACACGAAACTCCGCAAAGCATATTTCCAATCTTTGTCGACTCGCTAGTGCGATTTCTCCTTTCAGTCGAAATGACAACTTTGTAAAAAAACTTTGTGCCTCTGCGTCTTTGCGAGATTAAAAAAAAGCAAAAAACTTTGTGTCTTTGAGCCTTTGTGGCAGAAAACCCCAACCCAAAATTTCACGCAAAAAACATTGAAAATTAAACTTCAAACAGAACTTTATTCCTTAATTTTGTAACCGCTAAAATAAAAACAAATACTATGAGTTCATTTGACGTAGTCATTATAGGTTCAGGTCCTGGCGGATATGTATCAGCAATTCGTTGCGCACAATTAGGTTTCAAAACTGCAATTGTAGAAAAATACACTTCATTAGGCGGAACTTGCCTTAACGTAGGTTGTATTCCTTCAAAAGCATTATTATCTTCTTCTCATCATTATGCTGAAATTGCACATTTCGCAGATCATGGAATCGAGGTTTCTGGTGATGTAAAAATCAATTTAGAGAAAATGATCGCACGCAAACAAGCCGTTGTAGATCAAACCGTAGGTGGAATCAACTACTTAATGGAAAAAAATAAAATTACCGTTTTCAATGGTTTAGGTTCTTTTGTTGACGCAACACACATCGCAGTTGCAAAAGCAGACGGAACATCAGAAACTATTGAAGCAAAATATACTGTAATTGCTACAGGATCAAAACCATCTTCTTTACCATTCATCAAAATTGATAAAGAAAGAATCATCACTTCTACTGAAGCTTTAGCTTTAAAAGAAGTTCCAAAACACCTAGTAATTATTGGTGGAGGAGTTATCGGAATCGAGCTTGGACAAGTTTACCTTCGTTTAGGAGCTCAGGTTTCTGTAGTGGAATTTATGGACAGAATCATTCCAGGAATGGACGGAGCTCTTTCTAAAGAATTGACTAAAGTATTGAAGAAACAAGGAATGAAATTCTACGTTTCTCACAAAGTAAAATCAGTTGAAAGAAACGGCGACGCTGTTACCGTTCAGGCTGAAAATGCAAAAGGAGAAACAATTACCCTTGAAGGAGATTATTCATTAGTTTCTGTTGGTCGTCGTCCTTACACAGACGGATTAAACACTGACAAAGCCGGAGTTAAAATTTCAGACAGAGGACAAGTTGAAGTAAACGATCATTTACAAACTAATGTTCCAAATATTTATGCAATTGGTGATGTTGTTCGTGGAGCAATGTTGGCACACAAAGCGGAAGAGGAAGGAACAATGGTTGCTGAAATCTTAGCAGGTCAAAAACCACATATCGATTATAACTTAATTCCTGGTGTAGTTTACACTTGGCCAGAGGTTGCTGCAGTTGGACAAACTGAAGAGCAATTGAAAGCTGCAGGAGTGGCGTACAAATCTGGAAGTTTCCCTTTCAAAGCGTTAGGACGTGCAAGAGCAAGTGCTGACTTAGACGGATTTGTAAAAATCCTTGCTGACGAAAAAACAGATGAGGTTTTGGGAGTTCACATGATTGGAGCGCGTACAGCTGATTTAATTGCTGAAGCGGTTACTGCAATGGAATTTAAAGCTTCTGCTGAAGACATTTCAAGAATGAGCCACGCGCATCCAACTTTCGCGGAAGCGGTAAAAGAAGCAGCATTGGCAGCTACTGAAAATAGAGCTATACACGTATAATTTTTTACGTAAATCATATTTTAAACCCGTCTCGTTTTTTAACGAGACGGGTTTTTATTTGGGTTTAAATTTTAGCCTGAAAAAATATAAACTTCAAGAAAAATTTTGTAAATTAGATGTGTAGTTCAGATGGTATCTTTATGATAATAAAAAGATTACATCATGAAAAACAAATATATTGCTCCGGTACTATTAGGAGCAGGAATTGCATTCGTTCTTTATTCTTGTGGTTCAACTATTCCTAAAAAAGCGGCTGCTGTTACCAATTTTGATAAGGCAAAGTATTTAGGGAAATGGTTTGAAATTGCACGATTAGATTACAAATGGGAAAGAAACTTAGATAATGTTACCGCCGAATATTCTCTTAACGATAACGGTACCATTAGAGTCGATAATAAGGGCTATGATGTCAAAAAAGACAGATGGGAAGAGAGCATCGGGAAAGCCAAGTTTGTCAAAAAAGACAATGTTGGTATGCTCAAGGTCTCATTTTTTGGTCCTTTTTATTCAGGGTATAATGTTATTGCGGTAGACAGCGATTACAAATATGCACTTGTTGCGGGCGAAAGCCTAAAATACATGTGGATACTTTCCAGAGAAACTACAATGCCAGAAAGCATTAAAGCAGATTTTTTAATCAAAGCTCAGGAAATAGGATATAACATATCAGACTTGGTTTGGGTAAACCACGATAAATCAAATTAAATAAAAACCCCGGCATTTTTAAATGTCGGGGTTTATTTGTTTTATACTTTACAAAATCAAGGTGTAAATACAGTTTTATAATTATCCCAATATCTGTAAATCAAAAATAAATTAGCCAGAAAAAGCAAGGCAGCAATTGGCAGCCCTTCAGGAGCTAAAAAATAATTGATAAATAAGATGTTGATCGTAATTGGTAAAATCAAAATATTTGCCAAGGTCACAAAACGACCTGTTACAAATGAAAGACCACAAAGCAATTCAACTGTTTTTGCAAGGGGAAGCAAATAAGTTGAAGCAACTAAACCCATATTAAAAGCCTTAAAATTTCCTGTTGTTTCTGGTTCCGGTGCAAGTTTAAAAAAGAACGAAATAGAAGCAAACAGCAAAAGAAGGCCGATTAAAACGCGGACAATAATAGTAGCAATTTTCATAATACTTAGAATTTGAATAGGTTAAAAATGATATAATTAGTGTGCTGATAATTCAAATCAATATTCTTCAAATAAAACGCTGAAATCTATTTTAAGCTTTGTTTTATTGAGAATTTAACAATCAATAATATTCTATTTTGGGATTAGTTTAATGCTATATCAAATATAACGAATTTTTTATTATGAAATTGTTGTTTTATTAACACTTTTCTTATTTTTTATAATATTTTTTGTAAAGAAAGAATCCGCTGATTATCAGTAATATAATTGGCCAAAGATTAACAAAGAAAACTAGTATTGCCTGTAAAATATACCATCCGCTTTTTAAAGCATCAATAATTTGAATACCTAAATTAGGCTTATAAGCAGCACTATCTTTTTCACCCGCCATTATTTCTTGTTTGATGGTTTCGTTTTGATAAAGCTGTAAAGTAATCGTGCTGAAATTAATTTGATCCTGCATCGATAAATTCTCAATAATTCGATTATCATTTTCTTCTTTTTGATTGGCCAGCGCGTTTTCAGCATCTATTACATCGTTTATTTTTTTGCCTTTAGAATCAATTGCTTTTTCAACTCTTTTTTCGTTTACAACGCCTCTTTTTTGCGAAAGCTGATTGGCAAGTAATTTTATAGAAACATCATCGGCCTTTATGATTCTGTAGTCTAAAAAGTCAATTTGTTTGGCAATGGTCTTAATAATAGTATCAAGCTTTGTATTAGGAACGCGAATGGTAATATTATTTTCTACAGAATATTTAGTGGTTTCAAGTGTACTGTCCTGACTGATTTTAGTTTTAATCTGATCGTGAATGTTGCTTTGTAAATTGGTATAAGTAACAAAACCACCAAATTTTTGAACAGCATTATCAATTGCATAAGTAGATTTGACGACGTTTTTAACTTTGAATTTAATATCAGCAGTTCTAATAAATTTCTGTTTGCTGTCTTTTTGTTCGACGGCATCAGAAGATGAAATTGCAGTAGTATCTGCGGCCATTTTAGCATCTGCCAATTCCCCAGAATCGTAATCTGCTTTTTTGCAGGAAAATAATAAAGTAATAATAGTTAAGGCGGTCAAACCTAATTTTGCAGTTGTTTTCATAAAGGTTTAAAAATTTGATTAATAAATAAAATAATTGGCTGATATTAATTCGGTTGATTTGTTAAAAACGTTTGAGAATTAATATAAAAGCGATGTACTAAAATGTGTGCCAATAATTTTTATGGAATCTTTTATCGAAGGTCTTTTTTTGTTGTAATTTTGAAATTTAAAAATCCATTCATTTTTGAGAGTTTCTATTACCAAGCCTATTTCAAACCCAGAGCAGTTTAAACAACAGCTTTTAACCTGGGCACAGCAATTTCGTGAAGTCATTTTTTTAGACAGTAATTCTTATCCGCAGCAATATTCAAGTTTTGATTGTCTATTGGCTGTCGATGCTTTTACATCATTAAAAACTGATTTTCACAACGCTTTTGATGACTTAAAACAATACCAGCAGACTACAAAAGACTGGTTGTTTGGCTATTTATCTTATGATTTAAAAAATGATATTGAAGACTTAAAATCAAATAATTTTGACGGGTTAGAATTTCCGGATTTGTTCTTTTTTCAACCAAAAAAAATATTTGTATTGAAAGGAAATCAGCTTGAAATTCAATATTTGCTGCTTTGTGATGATGAGGTCGAAGATGATTTTAATGAGATTACAACTAGCTATTTCAAGCCGTTTGTCACACTGAGTGATCCCGAGGCTTCGGGAGAAGTAAAGCAGCGTATTTCAAAAGAATTATATGTAGAAAAAGTAACTAAAATGCTTGAGCATATTCATAAAGGCGATATGTATGAAGCAAACTTTTGTATGGAATTTTTTGCCGAAAATGTTGTAATTAATCCGTTAGAAAAATTTGAGAAACTGAATGAAATTTCACAAGCACCATTTTCAGTTTTCTTCAAAAATCACAAACAATATTTACTTTCTGCTTCGCCAGAACGTTATTTGAAAAAAGTGGGAGATAAAATTATTTCTCAGCCTATAAAAGGAACTTCAAAACGATTTTCAGATTCGGCAGAAGATCAAAAATCAAAAGAATTCCTTGAATCTGACGCAAAAGAACGCGCCGAAAATATCATGATTACAGATTTGGTCCGCAATGATTTATCCCATACGGCACAAAAAGGTTCTGTTGAAGTTGAAGAGCTTTGCAAAATATATTCTTTCCTGCAGGTACATCAAATGATTTCGACCGTAACATCAAAATTAGATCCTCAATATTCTCCGTTAGATGTTTTGAAAACAACTTTCCCAATGGGAAGTATGACGGGAGCGCCAAAGATTTCGGTTATGAAAATCATCGAAAATCTGGAAGAAACCAAACGCGGACTTTACAGTGGTGCCGTTGGTTATTTCACACCCGAAGGTGATTTTGATTTCAATGTTGTTATTCGTAGTATTTTATACAATCAGGAAAAACAATACGCCTCATTTTCAGTAGGAAGCGCCATAACATCCCTTTCAATTCCCGAAAAAGAATACGAAGAATGCCTGCTAAAAGCTAAAGCAATGCACGAAGTTTTGCGGTAAAGTTGGTTTGTCACGAATTGCACGAATTTCCACTAATTTTTTTCTTCAATTTGTGAAAAATATAGCCACAGATTTAAAGAATTAAAAAGATTTTTTTGTTTCACGCAGATTTTGCAGATTTAATTTAACATTTAGAAATAAATAAAATCTGTGTAAATCTTTTTAATCTGTGGCAAAAAAATAATTCGTGGAAATTCGTGTAATTCGTGGCAAACAAAAAAATCACTGCTTAACATTTCATTTAAAAATAGATAAAATTTAATTTGTTACTTTTATCAAATGCTTTCAAAATTCCAAAACCATATCAAATCCAGATTTCCATTTTTAGCCGGGAAAAAGCTCTTTCTCGCTGTCAGCGGGGGCTTAGACAGTATGGTTTTATTGCATTTACTAAAACAATTGCCACATAAAATTGCCGTTTTACATTGCAATTTCCAGCTTCGCGGCTTGGAAAGTTTCGGCGATCAGAATTTTATTCAGGAATATTGCGATCAAAATAACATTCCCGTTTTTATAACACAGTTTGATACCGAAGCATTTGCAAAAGATTATAAACTTTCGACTCAGGTTGCGGCGCGAGAACTTCGCTACAGTTGGTTTTATGAACTTTTGGAAGAAAAAAACTTCGATTATATCTTAACTGCGCATCATGCCGATGATAATCTGGAAACCTTTATTATTAATTTAACCCGCGGAACAGGATTAGAAGGATTAACCGGAATTCCGGAACAAAACGATAAAATAATACGTCCGTTGCTGCCATTTTCAAGAGAAGAAATTCTGAAATACGCCGAAGAAAACAATATTGAATGGAGGGAAGACAGCAGTAATGCTTCTAATAAATATTTACGAAATAAAATTCGTCACGATTTAGTTCCCATTCTTAAAGAAATCAATCCCAATTTTTTAAACGCATTTCAAAAAACACAATCGTATTTGCAGGAATCGCAGATTATGGTTGAAGATGCGTCAATTATGATTTATCAGCAAGTTGCAAAAGAAGCTGGCGACGATATTCATTTCGATTTGAATCAATTGAAAAAACTTCCCAATTATAAATCGTATTTATACCAATGGCTGAATGAATTTGGTTTTTCGGCCTGGAATGATATTTACGATTTAGTTGAAGGGCAATCGGGAAAACAAGTTCTTTCTGGAGAATTTCGATTATTGAAAAACAGAGAAACTTTGATTTTAAGTCCGGTTTCAGAAATATCAGAAAAAGAAGAATTTGAAATTGCTGCAAACGATACAGAAGTTAATTTTCCCTTAAAATTGAAGCTTTGTCAGGTAGACGACATTACAATAGATTCAAATAAAGCTATCTTTGTGGACGCCGAAAAAATCCGGTTTCCTTTGATTTTACGTAGATGGAATGAGGGAGATGTTTTTCAGCCTTTTGGAATGCATGGAAAGTCTAAAAAAGTAAGCAAACTTTTTAAAGACGAAAAATTATCGCTGATCGAAAAGGAAAAAACATGGATTTTAGCATCTGATAATCAGATAGTCTGGGTTATTGGAATCAGGCAGGATGAACGTTTTAAAATAAAAAACACCACAAATAAAATACTTAAAATAGAATTGCAATAATGAACTTTAATCAAAACCATAAAATGATACTTTCTAGGAGTATCTGGAATAAAATCACTGTCTTTTTTCTGTTTTTCTTTTTTGCTTTGGCAAGTAATGCCCAAATTTTAGAGCCGGTAAAATGGACTTCTAAAATCGAAAAAAAAGGAAATAATGCTGTTTTAATTTTCGACGGAACGATTGAAAAAGACTGGCATATGTATTCGCAATTTACTCCGGAAGGCGGACCGCTTGCATTAGAAATCGCTTTTAAAAACCAAAAAGGAAATTACGAGTTAGTAGGAAAAGCAAAAGAAGGTAAAACCAGAACTGCTTTTAATGACGTTTTTGGTGTAAATGAAACTTTTTTTGAAAGAAAAGCGCATATTGAACAAGAAATTAAAATCATCAACCCAAATTTAAAAACGGTTGATGTTGATTTTGATTTTCAGGTTTGTAAAGAAGTTTGTATCAATTCAAATAAGAAATTTTCTATTGCAGTTCCTTCAACCTTTAAAATGGATGAAGTTCCAGTTATAGCGCCAGCGCAATTAGACGAAACTAAAAGAGCTGGTTTAGCAATAGATACGGTTGAAAAAGCTCCTGCTTCTGAGATAAAGCAAGTAATAGAAACAGATAAAAAATTAGCTCAGGCTAAAGAAGAAATTCCTGCTCCGGCACCAGCCAGAAGTTTATGGTCCATCTTTTTTATTGCATTTTTATCAGGATTTGCAGCCTTGTTAACACCTTGCGTTTTCCCAATGATTCCTATGACGGTAAGTTTCTTTACCAAACAAAGTAAAAGCAGAGCAAAAGGAATTAGAAATGCGATTATTTACGGACTTTCTATTATTGCTATTTATGTAATTTTAGGTCTTATTGTTACTAAAATATTTGGTGCCGATGCTTTAAATGCTTTGTCTACAGATGTTTGGTTTAACTTGATTTTCTTCGTGATCTTAATCATTTTTGCTACTTCATTTTTGGGAGCTTTCGAAATTATGCTTCCAAATTCATGGGCAAATAAAGCAGATCAGCAAGCCGATAAAGGCGGAATAGTTGGAATATTGTTCATGGCTTTGGCTTTGGCAATTGTATCATTTTCATGTACAGGGCCAATTGTTGGAACTTTATTGGTCGAGGCAGCTTCAAACGGGGGAATTGCTCCGGTTGTTGGAATGTTAGGATTTTCATCAGCATTAGCCTTACCATTTATGTTGTTTGCTATGTTCCCGGGCTGGTTAAATTCATTACCAAAATCTGGCGGATGGTTAAACACCGTAAAAGTGGTTTTAGGATTTTTAGAATTGGCTTTAGCATTTAAATTTTTATCAAATGCCGATTTAGTTTTACAATTGCATTTCTTAGAAAGAGAAGTTTTCATTGCCATTTGGATCGCTATTTTCGCTGCATTGACTTTATATTTATTCGGAAAAATCACCTTGCCTCACGATAGTCCGCTACAGCATATTTCTGTTGGAAGATTGTATTTAGGATTACTTACTTTAGTATTTACAATGTATTTAATTCCGGGACTTTGGGGAGCGCCATTGAAGTTAATCAGTGCATTTCCGCCGCCGCCGCAATACAGCGAAAGTCCGTTTGGAGTAGGAGGATCTGGTAACTCAGGTTTGAGTACCGATGTAAAAGGACTTCCTGAAGGTGCAGAATTAGGGCCACACGGCATTATGGTTTTCCACGACTACGAAGATGGATTAGCGTATGCAAAAGAAATCCATAAGCCAATTATGCTTGATTTTACGGGTTATGCTTGCGTAAACTGCAGAAAAATGGAAAACAACGTTTGGTCTGAACCAACGATTTTACCAATCCTGAAAAATGATGTTGTTTTGATTTCTCTTTATGTTGATGATAAACGCGAATTGCCAAAAGAGGAACAATTTGTAACCGCTGCCGGAGACAAAATCATTACAGTTGGCGATAAATGGACAGATTTTATGATCTCAAAATATAAAACCAATACACAGCCTTTATATGTTATTACTGACTTAGAAGGAAATAATTTACATACTTCTAAACCAACAATTAGCTATGTAAGTGCAGATGAATATTTAAATTGGTTAAAAGAGGGAATTGCTAACTTTAAATAAGTTATGAATTAAGAGATATCCTAATTCTTAATCTGTCTAAAGATTTAAAATCTTAGCACCTTAAGAAATATAGCCCGCGGTTTCAACCGCGGGAACACAATCAATATCAAATCTCGATTCTATGCGTCCCACGGTTGAAACCGGGGGCTATGTTTTAAGAAGTTTATGTTTTAGATCTGTTTTTAATCTAAAATCTACACTCTAAAATCTAAAATATAAAAGGTTAATTCAAACAAAAAAGCACTCTAAATAATATAGAGTGCTTTTTTTATCAGCAAGTAGTATATAAAAATTATTTTCTATAAGAATTCTCCGTGTTGAGAGATATCTAAACCTAATTCTTCTTTTTCTTCAGTAACTCTTAGAGGAGTAATTTTATTTACAATGAAGAACAAAATATAAGAACCTACAAAAGCGAAGATTGAAACGATAACTAAAGCAGTTAACTGGTTGATGAACAAAGTTGGAGTTCCAAAGATCAAACCTTGGTTATCACCAACAACAGGGTTAATAGCTTTTGAAGCGAAAACACCAGTTAATAACATACCTACCATACCACCAACACCGTGACAAGCAAATACATCAAGAGCATCGTCGATTTTTCCTTTAGGGAATTTGCTTACTACAAGGTTACTTACAATTGCAGCAAATAAACCAATGAAGATTGCGTGAGAAATACTAACGAAACCAGCAGCAGGAGTAATAGCAACAAGACCTACAACAGCTCCAATACAAGCTCCAAGTGCAGATAATTTGTGTCCTAAAATTTTATCAAGGAAAACCCAAGCCATTGCAGCAGCGGCAGCAGCAACAGTAGTTGTTCCTAAAGCCTGTACAGCTAAACCATTTGATCCTAATGCAGATCCTGCATTGAAACCAAACCATCCAAACCACAATAAACCTGTTCCTAATAATACATAAGTAATTCTCGCAGGATTAACTTTTTGAATTTTTCTTTTTCCTAAAAAGATAGCTCCGGCTAATGCAGCCCAACCAGCGCTCATGTGTACTACAGTTCCACCAGCGAAGTCAAGAACTCCCATTTTAAAGAAAACTCCATCAGGATGCCAAGTCATGTGAGCTAAAGGAGCATATATAACGATTATGAATAAAACCATGAATAACAAATAAGCCCAGAAACGTACACGTTCTGCAAAAGCACCTGTAATTAACGCAGGAGTAATGATGGCAAATTTGGCCTGAAATAATGCGAATAACATAAACGGAATCGTTGGTGCAAGACTCCATGCAGTGTTTGTTCCAACACCTTCAAAGAATAAATTAGAAGATGGATTTCCGATGATTCCTCCAATTGTAGGACCAAAAGCCAATCCAAAAGCAACAACAACCCATAAAATTGTAACAATTACCATTGCCATAAAACTTTGAAGCATAGTACTGATAACGTTTTTCTTACCTACCATACCTCCGTAGAAAAATCCTAATCCTGGAGTCATTAACAATACAAAAGCAGTTGCAACGATCATCCAAGCCGTATCTCCCGTATCAAACTTTACAGCTTCTGCCGGAATTGGGTTATCGGCGATGATGAAATTCGATATAAAGGTTAGTACCAAAATAGTGATAAGAATCACACTTAAAATAATTTTTCGCATAGTTATTTAGTTTTAAAATTTTTGATAAAAGTATAAAATGATTTAATACCCCCTAATAAAATAGAGTCTAATGTTTAATTTTTGTTAATTTTTAAATTTAACCCCTTCAATTTTGAATGTATTTGTTAAAACAGACTTAAAATTTACATTTTAGCAGCGTTTTTTTTTACTTAGTTATCAAATCGAATATTTTTCCTATTTTTTTAATACACTTTTTTGAGTTAAACTTGTTGTTTGTTATCTAAAAACATCTAATTAGATTTATTGTTGAATTATATTTAATGTTTTTAACACTTTTTGTAATTAAAATTTAAGAATGAAAAATCAGAAAATAAAGTGGGGAATAATTGGTCTGGGAAACATTGCACATCAATTTGCAGCAGATTTATTATTGGTTGAAGATGCAGAATTGCTTGCTGTTGCTTCACGGGATATTTTGAAAGCAGAAGAATTTGGAGCAAAATTCAATGCTATGAGAATGTATAATTCTTATGATTTACTTTTTGAGGACAAAGAAATTGATATTGTATATATCGCAACACCTCACGATTCGCACGCTGAATTATCTATAAAAGCACTTGAAAGTGGTAAACATGTTTTATGCGAAAAACCAATTGCACTTTCGTATAAAGATGCCGAACGTATGATCGAGGCTTCTAAAAAACATAATAAGTTTTTTATGGAAGCTTTTTGGACACGATTTATTCCGGCGGTTCAGGATGTTTTGGCAAAAGTTGAAAGTGGAATTATAGGCGAAGCAAATTACATAAAAGCAGATTTTGCCTTTATAGGAAATGATATAGAAGGAAGCAGGCTTTTTGATAAAAACCGAGGCGGCGGCGCATTATTTGATATTGGCGTTTATCCATTATTTCTCTCCTATATAGTATTCGGAATTCCGAAAGAGATAATTGCAAAAGCGGTTTATCATAAAAACGGAATTGATTTACAGACTTCCATGATATTACAATATGAGAGTGCACAATCTATTTTACATTCTTCTATAGTTTCAGAATCTGATATGAAAGCTTTAATTAGCGGAACAAAAGGCCGAATCGAATTAAATTCGCCGTGGTTTATGGCTGATGGATATTCTGTTTTTAAAGAGGAAGAAGAATCTATTTATAATTTGCCAACTTTAGGAAAAGGATATGCACATGAAATAATTGAGTGCAATAATTGTGTTAGAAATAATCAAATTGAAAGTAAACTTTGGTCACATCAGAATAGTTTGGATTTGAGTAAGATTGTTGAGGAGATTAAAACGCAGATTAGACTTCCATTTTAAAATTCTTTATTTGTAATAAAATATTTACATTTTAATATTTTTTTCATTAGTTTTAAAAACAATTAATGAAAGGAATATTATGTTAGTAAAAGTTTACGGAAGTGCCGTTTTTGGAGTTGAAGCAACAACGATTACGATCGAGGTTCATATGGATAAAGGAATTGGTTATCATTTAGTTGGTCTTCCGGATAATGCCATAAAAGAAAGCAGTTACCGAATCGCGGCAGCCCTCAAAAATAATAATTTAAGTTTTCCCGGGAAAAAAATCACGATAAATATGGCGCCCGCCGACCTTCGAAAAGAAGGTTCTGCTTATGATTTGCCTCTTGCAATGGGAATTTTAGTGGGTTCAGATCAGATAAAAGCACCGGAAATTGAACAATATGTTATTATGGGTGAACTTTCTCTTGACGGAAGTTTACAGCCTATTCGTGGCGCATTACCCATTGCCATAAAAGCAAAAGAAGAAGGTTACAAAGGTTTTTTTCTGCCTATTCAAAATGTAAAAGAAGCTGCAATTGTTGCCGGTTTAGATGTTTACGGCGTTTCGAATCTGCAAGAAGTAATTGATTTTTTCGCAGGAAAAGGAACTCTTGAACCAACCGTAATTGATACAAGAGCCGAATTTTACAAAACCCTGGATTTTCCTGAATTTGATTTCTCAGACGTTCGCGGACAGGAAAGTATAAAGCGTTGTATGGAAATTGCGGCTGCCGGAGGACATAATATTATTTTAATTGGCCCGCCCGGAGCCGGAAAAACAATGTTGGCAAAACGTGTTCCGAGTATTTTGCCTCCAATGACTTTGCGCGAAGCACTCGAAACCACTAAAATTCATAGTGTTGCAGGAAAATTAAAAGAAGTTGGGTTAATGAATCAGCGTCCGTTTAGAAGTCCGCATCATACTATTTCGAATGTGGCTTTGGTTGGTGGTGGAAGTTATCCGCAGCCTGGAGAAATCTCGATGGCGCACAACGGCGTTTTGTTTTTAGATGAATTGCCTGAATTTAAACGTGATGTTTTAGAAGTAATGCGTCAGCCGCTTGAAGATCGTGAAGTTACAATTTCGCGTGCTAAATTTACGGTAACTTATCCGTCATCATTTATGCTTGTGGCGAGTATGAATCCAAGTCCGAGTGGATTTTTTAATGATCCAAGTATGCCGAATACTTCTTCACCGCACGAAATGCAGCGTTATATGAGTAAAATTTCTGGTCCGCTTTTAGACCGAATCGATATTCATATTGAAGTTACTCCGGTTCCGTTTGATAAACTGGCAGACGACCGCAAGGCCGAAAGCAGTGTAGAAATTCGTAAGCGGGTTACAGCCGCACGCGAAATCCAGACAATACGTTTTGCAGACATAGAAAATATCCATTACAATGCTCAAATGAGCAGTAAATTAATTCGTGAGTTTTGCGCTTTAGACGAAAAATCAAAAGAGCTTTTGAAAAATGCCATGGAACGTTTAAATCTTTCTGCAAGAGCGTATGACAGAATTTTGAAAGTTGCCAGAACAATTGCTGATTTAGATAATGCTCCGGTTGTAATTTCGCAGCATATCGCCGAAGCGATTCAATATAGAAGTCTCGATCGTGAGGGATGGCTTGGATGATTTTAGATTTATGGTTTTAGATTTTAGATTGTAATACTTTGAGGTGAAAACTTTGTCAAAGTTTCAAACTTTGACAAAGTTCTGCGCAATCATGTCATTCCGAGAGAGGAATGACAAATTATACGCTTAATTTCAATTCAACGCAATAAAATCCTCAATATGTATTTCTTCCAAAAAATGAACATCATGCGAAACCACAATTAAAGTTCCTTTATACTCATTAATTGCAGCCGTCAGGATTTCGATATTCTGAATGTCAAGATTATTTGTTGGCTCATCCAGAATAATAATATCCGGTGCTTGATTATTGATTGTTAAACAACAAAGCATCAAGCGCATTTTTTCTCCTCCGCTTAAAGCGAAACAAGGTTTGTTCCAGTCATTTTGCGAAAACAGAAATTTATTCAGTTTCATTTTTATATCATGTTCCTGTAAACCAGAAATATTAAATTTCTGAGCTTGTTCGTAAACCGAAATTTCATTTTCAATAAGCGAATAATCCTGATCGATGTAAATTATTTTAAAATTAGCTTTGTAGACAGTTCCTGTTTTGGGTTGTAATTCGCCCATGATTATTTTAATCAAAGTCGTTTTTCCGGAACCATTTAAACCTTTCAAGGCAATGCGCTGTCCGCTTAGAATTTGAAAACTAAGTGGATTTTTCCATAACAATTGATCTTCATAACCATGATTAATTTCAGTCGCTTTAAAAAGTATTTTTCCTTTATGAAGATTGGTTTTGTCAAAGCCAAATTTCATTTGATCAATATCTGGTAAAGCCGAACGCAAATCTTGTAAATCTTTTGAGATTCCGCCAATTTTTTCAGCATGAACGCCTTTTGTTTTTGCTGTACTGTTTTCGGCATTGTTGCGTAAAGTATTCATCATAATTCTCGAAACTCCGGCTTTTTTCTGCTTTTTTTCACCGCGGGAATCCAGTTTGTTTTGACGTTCCAGCGTTTCACGTTCTTTTTCTTTTGCTTTGCGTAAAGCTTTTTCTTTACTCTGAATATCCTGGCTCAAAGCATTATTTTCAATCTGCTTTTGTTCGGCATAAAAATCATAATTACCGCCGTAAACCGTAATTCCATGTTTCGATAATTCGTAAACAGAATTTAGTGAATTCAATAATTTTCTATCGTGACTTACTATAATTAAAGTTGAAGAAGTGTTTTTTATAAATCCATACAATAATTCTCTTCCCGAAATATCCAAATGATTACTCGGTTCATCGAGCAAAACAAGTTCAGGTACATGAATTGAAATTCCGGCCAGGAAAACTTTTGTTTTTTGCCCGCCGCTTAATGTTTCCAATTTCTGATCTAAACTTAAATCTTGTAATTGCCAATATTGTAATGCTTCATTACAGCGATCTTCAATTGTCCAGTCGTCGTTTAAAATGTTGAGATTTTCTTCAGAAACATTTCCGTTAAGAATTTCCTGAAGCGCATTCAACTTATCTTCAACCTGCAAGGCTTGTGCAATTGTAAGATGATTAAATTGCCCAAATATCTGTGGCAAATAATAGGGTTTAGAATCACTTTTTAATAAACCGTCGGCTGGCTGTAATTCGCCCGCAATAATTTTTAATAATGTTGATTTTCCAACGCCGTTATTGCCAATTAAAGCAATCTTTTCGTGATGATTAACTGTAAAAGTAATTGTATCAAACAACAAATCTTTGTTTGAATGCAGGTATGAGATATTCTGTAAAATAACCATAATTTCTTTCTTTAAGGAATAAACAAATTAGCAAGCCGTATTGTGGCTTACCTTAAAATTGTCCGAAAGAAATTTTTATTCACATAGAGTTTGTGCGGTTTATTTAGTTTTGCAAAGATATAAAAAATATTTTTTAAGATTTGAATAGCAGATTATTCAAATTTTAAACTGGCATTTTTTGACATTAAATAGGAGGTAAGTTTTTTAATTTTTCCATTTTCCATTTCAAAAACATCACAAAAAACGGCATCCAGTTTATTTCCGTTTTTCATGTTTCCCTGAACAGCGCCTTCGGCAATTACGATATCATTTTCTTCAATTAATTTTATAATCTGAATTGTTGGACTGCCTACAAAATTGTCATTTTCAATTTCTTTATCAAATGCTTCTTTACCCACATGCTGATAAATTCCGGGCATTTCCCAAATTACATCATCGGTAAGGCAAGAAAGGATTCTTTCATGATCGCTTACCATAAAAGCAGCCATGTATTCGTTTACGGTTTGTTTATTTGGTGTCATGATTAAAATTTTAAACTAAATTAATAATTTTTTAATCGTATTATTTGATCTTTATTTGCCCGTTTAATTCATAAGTAAAAACCCAGATTCTGTTGCTTTCATAGCTCAAAGCGTCATCATAGTATTTGGTTTCTGTATATTTTCTGTAATTATTTTTTGAAAGAGAACGATAGAAACATTCTTCTAATAATTGTAATTTTTTGAAAGGGTTTGTTGAGTTGTCATAATCTTCAAAAGTTCTGATGATTTTTTCGCCTTTACTTACTCCATTATGCAATTCAAGATATTCGGTTTTTGTCAAATTATCATTTGCATCATAATAAAAATTCTCCTCATAAGATCTAACGTAATCATTTGGATCTGAAGCATCATAAGGAACATTAGGATAAGTTGTAGTTATTTTTACAAGCTTATTTTCGCTATATGTAAAAATCTGTTTTTTAGCCAAATAAGGACTGGATGTATTTGGAATTTCTTTCGCAATAATTTGATTTGCAGAACTTAAAGTAATTAGTTTGGTGTTTTTCCCTACTTCAAAATCTGGAGAACTCGAAAAATCTTCGATAGTTACCGTATTGTTTGAATAAACGAAAGAAGTATAAACATCTTTTGTGTACACTCTGTTGTAACCAGTTGAACCTGCAACAGCAAAAAAGCCACCATTTTTTTTCGTTAACCTTTGGTTTGAATCATATTCTAAAGTAAACTTCATTACTCCCGGATTAACAGGTACAAAGTCAGAGTAAAATAAATCTGGGTTTATTTCTTTAAGTAAAGATTCATTATCTGGATTATTTACAGGTTCATCATCATTAGAGCAAGAAATTATAAACAATGCAAGAAATAAAAATTTAAGGAGTTTCATTTGTTTCAAAATTGTGGTTTTTGGTAATGTTTAATTTTGGATAAATATAGAACTTTTTAATAATCTGCTATTTCTTTTCAAGTGAAATTTCTTATTATTTTTTAGACCTTAATCTGTTCTTAAATGAAAGTAAATTTTAGATTTTTTTAGAAATATTCCAAAAACTCATTTTTCTTCGGGTAACAAAACCTAATTTTTCATAGAGTTTTATAGCTCCAATATTGCTTTCAACAACATGCAAAAACGGAATTTTACCTTCATCAAAAATATTATTTACAACGTGCGAAGTCAGTTGTTTAGCGTAACCTTTTCCGGTGTGATCCGGATGCGTAATAATGGCGCTTACTTCTGTAAAATTATTCATTTTCATGCGTTCACCAGCAATTGCAACTAATTTTCCATCATTGAAAATTCCGTAATAATTACCTAATAAAGATGTTTTGGTTTTAAAATATCCAGGCTGAACTAAATTTACTAAATCAAATAATTCTGCTGAATGCTCTTCATTCAGCTTAATGATTTCATTATCAAATGTTATTTGAATTTTTTGATGGATAATCATTTGAAGACAAACTAGTTCTTTTACCAATTTTAAAGTGTCAGCTATTTTAGGTTTTTCGCCAACAATAAAGAAATTTTCACATAACGAAGCATATTTTTCTGCTGATTCTAAAGTGCTATCAAGGTTTAAAAATCCTCCAAACGGACAATAATCCGGATTATAAAATTTGGTTCCGTTATAGTCAAAAGCAAATTTAGCATGGCTTTCAGACAACGAATTCCAAACGGGATTATCTAATTTATTTTCTTCTGTATTGTTCATTTTATTCTTTGCTTTGCGGGTAAAAGAATTTAAAAGAATTCGAAACTGCCGGATGTAAAATCGTACCGTGATTCTCTGCAGGGAAATAATCAAAATAACTTTTAATGTTTTTGCTTTTTGATGCCTTTATTTTTTCGGCCAATAAATTAGCATCAACTTCCATAACTCTCGGCATTTGGGTTGGCGCAAGTCCTTCTTTGCCTACAGCAATGTAAATCTCAACATTTTGTTTGAAATTCTCCTGAAAAATTTCAGAATCCAGATTTAAAATAGAACCATTGTCCCACCATAAACTTGGGCTTACAATTACATATTTATTAAAAAGAGAAGGTTTTTTAAATAAGATTTCGGTTTCCAATAATCCACCTAAAGATTGACCGATAATTGTTTTAGAATTGTTTGTTTTGTATTTTTTATCAATAAAAGGCTGTAATTCTTTTTCGATAAAAGCGATAAATTTATCTGAATGTCCGGTTGTTGGAAATCGGCTTTTATCCTTTTCAACAGTTGTTGGGAAAGTAAAATCCCTTCTTCTGTCGACAGTTGCAATACCTACAACAATCGATTTTGGAACCTGATTGATCCATTCAAAACTATTAAACTGCACTAAACCCGAAATATGAATAAAGTCTTCATCGGCAGAACCATCTAATAAATAAATTACGGGATATTTTTCCTGATCTTTAGGATTATAACCTTCAGGAAGATAAATGTTTAGAATTCTATTTTCGCCTAATTCTTTAGATTGAATTTCATCTATAACACCTAAAACAAAAGGTTTAGTCGTTTCTGTAGTTTTAGATTTACTGTTTTGGCCTAAAATTAGAGTTGAAGAAAGAAGTAAAAAAGTGAGGATAAAAAATTTGTTCATTATGGAAGTAAAAAATGATTTATAAAAGACGAAAGTTACAATTTTTATTTTTTGCGGCTTTCGTCTTTCATATCATTTGGAGGGATTTATTTTGCTTTCTCGGCAAAAATCTTGTCTAAGCCTTCCATTGCAATTGTAAATCCTTCTTTGAAACCCATTTCGATGATTTTCTCCAAATCAGATAAATTTTCATGTTTAATGGCAATATCAACAATAGTTGAATTTCCTTCTTCAGAAAAATTCACATTCCAGTTTGATCTCGGAAAATCAGTATTCAAGTTTCCTTCGCTGTCGCTAAAAGCGTCCAGATATTTAAAGTTAGTTTTCGGACTAATCGATGTAAAATCGGCAATTGCCCAATGTTCTTCGCCTTGCGGGCCAACCATAGCATATATTCTGCGACCGCCTTCTTTAAAATCCATACTTTTAGTTTTGGATTTCCACGGAGCCGGCGCCCACCATTGATCTAAAATTTCAGGTTCTGTCCATGCAGACCAAACGTTTGCTAATGATGCGTCAAACTCACGTTTTACATTTACGGTACTATTTTCTTTGTCTACAGTAAAATTCATTAAAAGATTTGATTTCATAATTCTCTAGATTTTAAATTCATTCTTACTTATTGAAACTATTTTATTTTCGTGCTTCAAAGATTTTATCCAGACTTTGCATTGTAGCTGTAATACCTTCTTTGAAACCCATTTCGATTATTTTTTCCAATTCTTCAAAGCTGTCTCGTCTTATTGCAATATCAACAACTGTCAAATCGCCTTGCTCAGAAAACGTTAAATCCCAATAAGAACTTCCAAAAGCTGAATTTGGATTTCCTTCGGCATCGCAAAAAGTGGTAGCATGTTTAAAGTTTGTTTTTGGAGAAATCGAACTATATTCAAAAATACTCCAGCGTTCATCACCTTCCGGGCCAACCATGGCATATAATCTTTTTCCACCTTCCTTAAAATCCATAATTGTTGTTTTAGATTTATACGGAGCTGGCGCCCACCATTGGTCTAAAATTTCAGCTTCTGTCCAGGCAGACCAAACATCTGAAAGCGATGCGTCGAATTCACGTTTTATATTTACGGTTTTATTTTCTTTGTCAACTTCAAAATTCATTACTAGATTAGATTTCATTTTTTTTAGATTTTAGATTAATTAATACTTGATCTAATTGACTAAATCGGTTTTCCCAAATCTTTTTGAATTGTTCCAGCCATTGATCAACTTCTTTCATTTTTTCAATTTTGAGCTGATAATAAATTTCTCTGCCCACTTTTTTTTCGTCGAGTAATTCACATTCATTTAAAATTTTAATGTGTTTCGAAACCGCCTGTCTTGTCGTATTAAATTGATCTGCAATAGCATTTGGTGTTAATGCATTGGCAGAAACCAAAACTAAAATTGCTCTTCGTGTAGGATCGGCAATGGCCTGAAATATATCTCGTTTCATTTTAAATATAATTTACGCAACTAATCAGTTGCAAATATAGGCAACTTTTTGGTTGCGCAATTGTTTTTTTGTATTTTTTTTATGTGAGAGATTTATAAAAGAAAAAAAGACACATAAAATGCGCCTTTTGTGTAATGTTAAATTATCCTCTAAATTTATTTCGAACAATAATATCTTTTAGTCTTGCCTTTAGATCTTCGCCAGTATCATAAACCATTTTTTCGTTGTTTGGAAACGGAACGGCACGTTTATTAAAATATGAAATATAGTTGTCGTCGCAGGCATTTCGATCACCTTTATAAGTCGAATAAATATTCTCAAAAATAAACTCGCTGCTTACGGGGAAAGTCTGCAGTAACTGATTCGTTTTTAAATCAACATAATCTACTTTTGCCGTTACCTGACAAGATTTAAACTGTCTGAACTCGTAAATATTGGCACGAAGCGTTCTATAATTGTCCACTTTTATTTCCTTTCCTAAACTGTCTTTTACAGGTCTTCCGCGGCTGTCAAGAAGTGTTTTTACACCGTCCTTAATTTGTCTTTCTTTAATGAATTCTTTCTCTTTAATCTGCTCTGGCGAAATAAGAATATTTTTGAAATTGATAATCAAACTATAATCATAATTTACATTTTTTTGTCGTGCATTGTGATAAACCGTCCATTTATCGTTGAGTCCGTAGGTTTTAAAATCCAGTAAATCGTCCTGAAGCAGTTTCGGAATCACCATATTGGTTTCGTTTTTTGCATAAACATCCACAAAATCAGTTCCTTTAAACTGAGCGTCGTCCATCAGTTTTTTGGTGTTTTTGTAATTCGGATTTATGCTTTCCAAATAGAAAAAATCATCATATGCTTTTCTGAAATCCAGTTTATTTTTTGATTTCAAAAGCGCCGAAGCATTTTCGTATAAATATTTTGAAAGTGCATTTCTACTGCTCACAATTTGATCTGAATAATTATCAAACGGAAAACTCGCATTTTTTCCTTGTTTCAATAAACGAAGAGGCAATAAAGGACGAATTTTTTCCTGACGGTTATTGAGCTGTAAATAAGTATTGTAAATACGTTCTGCATTTGCCGGATTGGCTTCTTTAGACATCATATCAAGATCGCGTAAATCTCTGTCTTTTGCCTTTGCATACGCTTCTTCAAGCAAAAACACATAATCTTGTTTTCCTTTAGAATCTTTGTTGGTTCTCAAAGCTTCAACAGCACGATCAATTGCGCCGTCGTAATTACCATCACTTATTAAAGCTTGAGTCGTTTTAACGCCGCATGAAGAAAAGGCTAAAAATAGTATAGAAAATAAAAAAGTAATTTTTTGCATGATATTCATTTTGAAGGTGTAAATATATCTTTTTTAACTTTCAACAACTATGCCTTTTTTAAATTTTTTAGAAGCAGAGGTCTCTGTTTTTCAGAATTACTTTTAGTCCCGCTTTCGCCTTTATCTCTCCATTCCATTGCGAGGATATCGGCTCTATCGGGGCTAGGCAAGAACAATAGTTTTCATAAGAAATGAAGTAAAGTATTTTAATCGATAATAAATACTTACTTAAATTTAATCGATTTGCATACCACTTTCAGCATCAAATTGTTTGCGTTCTTCATAGGTCATTCTATTTCGTAAAACTTTTATGGTATAACCACCAAATAGTTTTCCGTTTTCGATATACATCCAATCACTAATTTTCGAAGAATCAATATCTATTTTGTCACCGGCTTTGTATTCTGTAACGAACTCCGGGTCGTTGTTTAAAATTCCTGAATACTTGCCATTATTAAATTCAACATTCTCAACCCACATATGTTCGGTTCCGTTTGAATCTGTAAACGCAACTTTTAAAGCCTGACTTTGTGCTTTAGGATTTGATAATCCAATATTAAAATCATTCAAGGTTTGGTTGGCTTTTTCAATTGCAGCATTCATTTCTTTATCTTCACTTTCGACGCCATAAATTGCAGGTTCATTTTCTCTTTCAATTTTATTTGATTCTTTACAGCTTACCAAACAAAGAATGGTTATTAAGACTAGTAGTTTTGTTTTCATTTTTATGTTTTTTAATTTTATTCTGTCAATAATTTCCTGATCAAAACAATTTGTCCTAAATGGTAATAACTATGTTCAATCATGGCTTCGATATTTCTTTTATATGTTCCATATTTTTCATCTACAAAAACCTGATCTAATTTTTCGTCGGACATTTGTTCTATAAAAGAAGCAAATTCTTCGGCAGCATTCCAGAATTTATCTAAAAAAATCTGCCAGTCTTCCTGCGAAGTAATGGGAGGGAAGTCAAAACTAAATTTGTCTTTTATATCCAGAGGTCCGCCTTTAAAAACATTATTAATTCCGTTGATGTAATAATGAATGTGCTGCGCCAAAATTGAAATGGTATTGAGGTTTTTTACTGGAGTTACAGCAATTTTCCAGTCTAAATTTTCGAGCTGGTGTTTGTAATTGGTATTGGCAATCCAGGTTCCGTTTAAAATAGTTTCTCTAAAACGATTGGCAATTTCTACAGTGTTTTTCATATTTCAATATTTTAGAATCTATAATAAGAATTGATTTATTCCTGCTGAACCCATTCGTATTTACCGTTGTTTTTTTGAGTTCTTAAGTCCTTTAAGATATTATTTTTTCATTAATTATTTAAATATATTTCAGCCACAAAAAATTATTTTCGGCCTTATATTTTCCAAACCATTGACTAGGTTTGTAAAGCAATCCAACAACAAAAATCCAAATCAAATAAATAGCCCAAAGTGGTAACCCGCTTTCTACGCTTTTAGGTCTTCCGAAAGTTCCAGAAGCAAATTCAAATTGTGACCAATCAAACCCTTGTATAATAAGCATGCCTAGGGTTAAAATATGAATAACATAAAAATGAATGACAAAATAAAATAAAGGTACTTTTCCGTAAACTAAAGTCACCTTTTTAACTTTGCTGTGAAATTGATCTGCAAAAGCAAGAAGTAAAAAAGTAATGCCCAAAGTAACTAAACAGAATAGGAGTGAAGGCGGATATTTGGTCACATTAATAAAAGACAAAAATGTAAAAACAGCATTTTTTTGTATTGTCCATAAAGCGGGGTCGCCATAAATATTTATAAAGCGAATTATTGTAAATAGGACTAAAGTACTTAAACCAATTTTTGTGAATAGTTTTTTCCTTTTCTCTTCTGCCAATTCAAAGAATTTTCCTGCTGCAAAACCAACAAGCATAATTCCAAGCCAAGGAATTGGCGGATATCCCATGATGAAAGCTCTTCCCGAAAACGGAAACACAACCGGACTAAAAAAAGGTGCTAAAACAGTTTTTATAACTGAATTTTCTGCAAATGGAATAAGCGGTAAAAGATTGTGAAAGACGAGAATCAGCAATCCTATTATTCCAAGTGTTTTAGAACGGATTTTGAGTAATAAACTTAAAGCGATAAACCCAAAACCTATTGCAGCTATCACTTCAAATAAAAGTGTGTGAAAACCAATATCGAAGAACAATCCAAAATTGACGATTGTAAATTCAAGCAGAATGAGCCAAAGACCTCTTTTTAATAAAAGCTGTCTGGTTTCGGTAAAATTATTTGTGTTTTGAAGTGAAAGATAAACCGAAGTTCCTGCCAGGAAAACAAAAGTGGGTGCGCATAAATGTGTAATAAAACGAGTAAAAAATAATAAAGGTGAAGTAGTCGCTAAATCGGTGGGACTTTGTGTGATCGAATTGACATGCATCAAATCACGCACATGATCAAGAGCCATAATTATCATTACAATTCCGCGAACAATGTCGATTGATGGATGTCGTTTCATGATTTTGATTTTTAAATACTTAAAAGTAAATCTAATGATTTTTTGTAAAAGTATTCCCGATAAAAAATAATCGAAATTTAGGGCATCATAAATTTTTATTTTCGGGCTCTAAAGCAATTAAAATTGCCCATTTAGAATAACTCAGGTTAGGTTTTATATCTTATTCAAAATCGCTTCTATTTTGGTTTCTGATTTTTCCTTAATGGGACTGTCAGGATGAAAACTCCAGATGATTAGAAATTTTCCTTTTGCCAGATATTCTTCCGGATGTTCATCTGTTGGCTGACCGTCTTTTCCCCATAATAAACCCTGCAGAAATCGGTCGCCTTTAAATACGTGATCAAATTCAAAATACATAATAGAACCGCTGTCTGCTCTGTTTTTAAAACTTTGTATTTGTTTGCTTTTTACGGTTCCAACAATGTTGCTGTAGGTTTCAATATCGGTATAAAAATTACAAGCCTGAGGAGTAACACAAATCTGACCGTCGTTAGGTGCATAGCCTTTTGGAATTTCTTTGGCTTTTAGTTTTAAATCTGTTAGAGTTTGGCTGAATACATTTGCCGTAAATAATAAGAATAATGCCGATAGGGGAATCGTAATTTTCATAGGTTTTTGATTTAGGTTAAGTTTTTTTATAGTTTTAGTTTGATATTGATTTAGGAGTTTATAAAGTTCAGAATAATATCATAGACACTATTCCAATTAATAAGCAGTCCAATTGAAAATGAGATTACATTACAGATTACAGAAACTAAAAGTGCTTTTTTATAATCTATTTTTAATAACTTATAAATAATAACTGATTCAATTATGATTGCAAAACATTCGCTAAATGCGATATAAGGAAATCGAGATGCTATAAGGGCCGGAAAAACAAACCAAACATACGGCAAAGTTGAAAATGAAGTTATAAATCCTGTAATTAACAACAGCTTATTTGTTATGTTTAGTTTCTTGTATTTGGTTTTAAATAGAAGAAATAAAACAAGAGTTTCGATGAAAATTGTAACCAGCAATGCGAGTAAAAAATGAAATACTTTACTGTTTGGGTAAATTTCAATTACTCTGTCATCATTTTTAAAAGGATAAACATCGCTTTTGCTTTGTTCTTCATAAGCATATTCTTTTACCGAAAATGGTTCTCCATTACTATATTCAAATAATTCTTTGCATTTATATAATATAATTCTTGTCTTGGTAAGTTTTACAATTTTATACTGTTCTTCGAGAAACGACATAGGATCGTCATTATCGGTATATCCGCCCTCGCTGCCAATAGAAATATTAGCTTTCAGAACATTTTTATCCTCTAACCAATTCAGAGTATCTAAATTTTTATTTAAAAGATAACTTTTCTTGGCAGCCACGATATAAAACATGTTGAATTTATATCCTTTGTGAATACAATCTTTAGAATTTATAATATACGATTCAGTAGAGTGGTCTCCTGATACTTGCTTTATATAGCCAATAAAAGAATAATCCGGAAACTCATCTATGTTTATTATTTTGACGCATTTTCCATAATAATGTGTGTTTTCGGGAACAACATCGCAGTAAGATGTCTGGAAAAAGAATAAAAAGAGTGCTAAGAAAAGTAGTTTTTTCATATTTTTTTATCCTCTTCTAATTTTTATCTGATAAACAATTTCCCAAAAAATAATTGAAAATACAGCATTAGCAAATATTGCTGTTTTAACCTGATACGGATCGTAATTTAAAAGTAAATGTAAGTTTGTAAACTTCAGAGCCAGAAATAAAGCCAAAGCAGCAATCCCGACAGCGAAGAATATATTTAGTAAAGGTTTCCATTTTAAGGCTAAAAAGGCATATATAAGATTAAGAACGGCAAATCCACAACCTAAAGTTAAATATGGATCTGTTTTTAATTTTTCGCCCAGCAACAATAAAGGGGAAGTTGCAGTAAGATATAAAAAGAATAGAATTGAATAAAGTAGGATTCGTATTTGTGGTTTCATTTTGTTTGTTTTTGTTAATGCAAGTTATGTAAATAATTTCAGTGATATAATTCTTATATAGAGAATTTCCAATACTAGTTATGCATTATTTTTATTTATTTGCTTTCTTAAAAAATGAATTATTAAAAAGACGATAAGTGCTAAAATTGCAAATTTTGAAGCATTTCCGGATTCATTCATTCGCTCTTGATGTGCTTTACCATAAGGACCTGAATGTTTTATAGCTCCTAGAACGAACAACATTTTTTGAAAATTTGATTTGTCATTTTTAGGATCCGAAAAAAGCTGAATATTAATCCAGCCTTTTTCTCCAAGGCTCTTTGCTTCAAATAATGTTTTTCCGAATACATTATATCTGGCAAGTGAATAATTTTTATTGGCTTCAATTATTAAAGTGTCACATTTATAGTCTTCTGCAGTTATTTTATTAAGCATTTTTAGTACACTTTCTGACCTTTCTTCACCTGCATACAAATTTTCATAATACTGATATCCAATAAACGTTGATCCTTCTACATTAGTAGAATCAATAAAAATTTTTCCATTTTCATAAAAGCCACTATAATTTAATCCTCCATTTTCTTTTTTTACTTGTGTAAATTCACTTGGAACTTGAAAAGTCAAATCTCTTAGTTCGATTTTAGTTTGTGAATAAAAGCTGATGGTAGTAATTAAAATTAGTAGAAATGGGTTTTTCATATAGAAATGTAGGTTTTTTTATTCTTGTTAAAATAATGGTTTATTATTTACGCTAAAAAAAAGCACAAAGTAGTGATACTTGTGCTTTTTCGAAATTTTTATCGTTGAGGAATTATTTTCCTTTTAGTAATTTTTCTAAATATTCGTTTTTGTCTTTTTCAGCCTGAACTAAACGTTCGTAAAGTTCAACAACTTTATCAAGCGGATTGAATGTGCAAGAATTATTAATTCCTTGCGCACCACTAATGGAACTATTGTCGTAAAAATTATTGAAAAAATTGAAAACTGCTTCTTCTGAAAAATTTTCAATGGCTTCTACAGTGACTCCAAGTGCTTCTGCAATTTTTTCAAGCTTATCTTTTTCAACAATTTCGCTTGTTTCTATACTTGAAATAGTCTGCTGGCTTAATCCAATTGCATAAGCAAGCGCTTCCTGCTTCATACCTTTAAGTTCTCTGATTCGGCTAATGTTCTGCCAATGTGTTTTGGTTTTGTCGCTGTACTCATAATTCAAAGGTATTTAATTTTTTCTTTATTTGAATGAAATGAAAATATGTTTTTTCTGATAGAAATTGGTATCTGCTTTTCAAAATTTTATCTTCATCGTTAGTGTGAGCAATGAGAGATGCTTTTTTAAGCCGGAAATTATTTTAATGTTTTTCATTTTTTGACAAACATTTTATGGTTTTAACAACTTCAATATCTAATATTTTGGAATCATTTTTTGAAAATTTTTCAAATAATTCTGTTTCGACAGTATTACTTTTTTTATTCCATTTCCATAAGCCAACAATCATTCCGTTTTTAATAATACTTGACCTTGCTTCTCCAATTGGATTAAATAATGCAGAATAATTTTTTTCGGATACATATCTTAACCTACTCTCAAAATAACCTTTTAAAAATGGATCCTCATAAGCTAATAGTTTGATGTTTGTAAAATCCGATTGATTTTCAGTTTCTTTCAGGGTTTCTAAATCTTCATCTAGTAAAAAAAAAGGAGATTTTATCTCTTTTATATGAATAATGTAAAGTTCTTTTTTTAGATGCTCTAAAGATTTTCTAATTAATGAGACTGGTAATCCTGTCCACCATACAATATCTTGTTCAGTTACCGGACCATATTGTTTTATGTATATACGTATTAATTTTTTTAGAGAATCAGTTTCTGAAATACCTTCTAAAAAAAGTGTAGGATATCTTTTTTCGGTTAAGGCATAAATGCGCTTTTCAGTTCCCCAATAAGTGCTTTTGTTTAGATAACAAATAATACCATCTTCCCAAAGTTTTTTAATAATAGCTCTTGTAACATTAATATTTATATTTTTTTTAATGAAGAGGTGGTTTTCTATTTCTTTTGAACTCAGTTCGTTTTCTTGTAAAATTGACTTAATTAATTCTTCTGTGTATAATACTGTCGAGCTGGTTAGATTCAATTTTTTTAAAAGCCCTAAACAAATTGTATTTCTTATTTTTTTTGTTGATTGATGGACAATTGGAGCCATATCAAGATTAACTGTATGTAAAGTAGTTCTCATACAACGTAACTTGATTAGATTATTTTTAGTGAAAGTTTCAGAAATTAGTTCTTCTGGATTGAAATCGTCTAATCTGGTGTTTAAAGTTGAAAATGGGGTTATTAATCTTGCAGAATGCAATCCAATTAAACTATTTACAACATTAAAAATATTATTCTCGGTTTTTATTAAACAATGTTTGTTGTTATTGTATGTTTGGATCTTTTCTAAATTTATCATAAAAGTGATTTTTTTAGCATGAGGTTAGAATTTAAATTTCATATTTTGGCGGCCATTTGCTTTCAATATACTTATTAAGCATTTCGTACGAATCGTTAGTCACTTTAAAGTCATTGTCACTTCCCCACCAATGATAGTGGTTATGATGTATATGAAATTTGCTCCAATCTCCATCCCAATTAGGTGAATTTAAAGTTCCTCTCAAATTATATTCATTAGGATTATTATAAACATAAGTGCCCGGAAGAGGAACAAAACGAAATAAAGAGATTCTATCAATTAAATGTCCTACATTTTCTAATAAATTTATAGTCTCCATTGTTGTTTCATGATTTTCGCCAGGAAAACCATGAATTAAAAATATTTTATTCTTTATACCTGTTTCGTAAGTCATTTTAAGAGATTCTTTTATTTGCGAAACATCAATTTTTTTCTTCATTGCATCTAAAATTTTCTGACTTCCTGTTTCTACTCCTAAGTCTAATTCATAGCAACCTGAATTTTTCATTCTGAGCAAGATGTCTGGATCTACTCTATCAACTCTAGATAAAGTAGACCATGATAAATTTAAATCCTTTATTGAATCACAGATGTCTTGAACATTTCCTTTATTCAAAATAAAATCATTTCCCACTACAGAAAAACCTTCAATTTTATAATTTTCTATTAAATGTATTAATTCGTGTCTTATGTTGTTGCCGCTCCTATATTGAACTTGAGTTTGTGATGAAGCACAAAACCTGCAAGGAAAAGGACATCCTCTTCCAGGCATTATATGTGTCATCAATATGTCTGTGTTAGACATTCTATTGTTCATAATAAAATCGTCTTGCGGTATTAAATGTCGAGCTGGTAAAGGAAATCCATCAATATTTTTATTTAATTTTCTTGGTGGCGTTTTAAACGGTTTTCCATCTTTAATAAAACATACACCTTCTATTTTATCAAAGTTTTTGGTATGAATTTCTTTTAGTATTTCAATAATAGTAATTTCTCCTTCTCCAATTCCTACAACATGAGGTTTTAAATCTATTAAAGTCTGTTCAGGAAATAAATTTGCATGTATTCCACCAACCATCAATAAGGTTTTATTATTTATTTTGCTTTTAAACCTACATTCAACAAACATATTAAAAGTTGCAGAAGATGATATACTAAAAGCTAATGCATCATAATCTGAAAAGTCATAAATTAAATTATCTGAAGTAAGTTTTATAATATCTACCTTATATTGATGTTCTTCTAATGCTGCCGCAATATATAGAGCTCCAAAGGGAGGAAATTCTTTTCTTTTTGTTTTATATCTTGCGATCTCCATTACTTCGGGATAAATAACTGCTATTTTCATAATTGTTCTGTTAAATTAATAAGTAAGAAAATTAAGTAATTTATTTGTAATAAACAATTTAAAAAGTAAGAAAAAAATTATATAAATAAAATGAATCCATATATTTACAACATATTATCTTTATTTATATGAAGAGATAAAAAGAAAATCAGTTAATAATAAAATGCAAATAAAAAAGAATGGATTTAAATGAATTAACAAAGAAAGTTGTAATGGTATCTGATCAGTATGAAAAAAACTGTAATATTAAAAGAGACGACGACTGGTATATTTTAAAGCTACAAGAAGAATTAGGAGAGTTAACGCAAAATTATCTTTCATATACGCTTAGAGGCAGGAATAGGAACCTTACAAAAGAGGAATTGAAAAAAAACATCTCTAATGAACTGGCTGATATTCTTGGTCAGGTTTTATTATTTGCCAATCATCATGATATTGATTTAGAAAAGTCTATGGAAGATAAATGGTTTTCATATTTGAAATAAAGTCTTTTCAAAAGTATAATTGTGAATAAACTTTGTGCGGGCTTCGACTTCGCTCAGCCTGACAGGCGTTTATAAATCTAAAAATCTAAACTCTAAAATCTGCAATAAAAAAATCCTGCTTCAATTAAGAAACAGGATTTGGTATTATTATCCGTATTAAGAATAGATTATTTTATCAAAACTTTTCGATTTATAACATTTTGGCTGTGAGTTATTTTTACAAGATAAACTCCGGTATTTTTAAAATTTACAGTTTTATTATCCAGAAGTATATTGTTTTCTTTTGAGATTAATTTTCCTGAAATGTCATAGATAGAATAGGAAACCGGTTCTGAAATAGTAGTATTAAAAACTATTGCTTTGTTATCCGTATTTCTGATAATTAAGTTTTTATTATAGTCGAATTTTTCTGTTGATAAAACACTTGCATCGTATTTATAAATTGACTGTACACCAATAGCGTAGCCAACATTATCGATAAAACTAAAATCTGAAATAAAACCGCTAGGAAGAGTATAAGAAACCTCTTTTGTTACAGCATTATATATTTTACCTTCGGTATAACCAAAGAATAAATCATTTGAAAATGATGCAGCCGGATTAAAACGAAGGAAGTTATTTGGTACTTTTTGCCAGACGTCATCTGTTTTTACAAAAGTAGTTCCGTCATATTCATCTGTACCAAAAATATTGTATAAATAGTCACCAACAGCCACACCTCTGTAGTCAATTTTAGTGAACTTATATGCTTTTGGAGTAATCGCTGTTGCTGGCATCGTAAATACCTGAGTCCAGTTTATTCCGTAATTTGCTGTTTCATAAATGAATTTATCATTTACAATAGCGTATCCTTTACCTGTAGCACGGTCAATGCTATAATTGCCAAATACTAACAGATTATTGCTATTGTCAAAAAATTGCTCTAATGACCATGTTGCTCCTCCATCTGTAGTAACCAGTATACCTTTTGAAGTTGTTAATATACCATTGTTTTGGTCTTTGAAGAATAGTTTTTTTAAAGACCCATTTTGGGTGAAGTTTATGGTTATTTTTGACCATACGCCGCCATTGTTTACGGTTTTGTACAGATCAGAACCCTGAATTGCCCATCCGAGGTTTTCGTTAATGAAAAAAAGACTTGTTAATTGAAATTTTACATTGTTCTTTTTAAAGATTTCAGTCCATGTAGTTCCTCCGTCAGCAGTATAATAAAGAGAAGCTTTTGCATCATTGCTAAAACCGCCTACAAAGCCTTTTTCTGAAGTTACGAAAAACACTTCGCTTGTTGAAAAATTATCCTGAAAAGTGTATTTAGGTTTCCAGGTATTTTGTGCCAAAACTGCATTTGCAATAAGAAATAAATAGAATAAGTAGATTTGTTTCATAGAATTTATTTAAGTTTTATTTTACAAAATTGTCGTTTCAAAAATAATATTTTTCTTGTAAAATTAAAATTATGTTTTCTATAAATAGAAGATTTTTAGATTCTTATGTGATTACCTTTCTAAGACCTCATTTTTGAGAATATTAAAAAAACAGTATGGAATAATTAATAAAAATATGTAATAAAAAAAATCCCGCCTCAAATAAGAAACGGGACTTCGGTGATATTCTCTTTTTTTTTATTTTAAACTGTTGCAGCAACTTCTTGCGGTAACGGAATTTGATTTTTAAGTAAATCTTCGAATGTTTCGTGTGCACGAATCAAGATTCCTTGTCCGTTCATCCATAGAACTTCGGCTGGTTTGTATCTTGAATTGTAGTTTGAAGACATTGAAAAACAATATGCTCCGGCGTTTCTGAAAGCAAGAATATCGCCTTCGGTAATTTCTGAGATTCTGCGGTTGTTGGCAAAAGTATCAGTTTCGCAAATGTATCCTACAACGGAGTAAAAACGCTCTTTTCCTTTTGGATTAGAGATGTTTTCTATATAATGTTGTGAACCGTAAAACATTGGACGGATTAAGTGGTTGAAACCGCTGTCGATTCCGGCGAAAACGGTTGAAGTTGTTTGTTTTACTACGTTTACTTTTGCTAAGAAGAAACCTGCTTCGCTCACAAGGAATTTTCCAGGTTCGAAAATCAAGGTTAAGTCTCTACCATATTCTGCACAGAAAGAGTTGAATCTTTTTGATAATTTTTTACCTAATTCTTCGATGTCGGTTTCGATATCGTCTTTTTTGTAAGGCACTTTGAATCCGCTTCCAAAATCTAAGAATTGTAAATCTTTGAAGTGTTTTGCAGTATCAAACAAGATTTCAGCTGCATACAAGAATACTTCGATATCTAAAATATCAGATCCTGTGTGCATGTGAATTCCAACAATGCTCATTTTTGTATTTTCAACAATTCGCAATATATGCGGAATCTGGTGAACAGAAATCCCGAATTTACTATCGATATGTCCTACTGAAATATTAGCATTTCCGCCCGCCATTACGTGTGGATTAATACGAATACATACCGGAATATGAGGATGTTTTGTTCCGAATTGTTCTAAAATAGATAAATTATCGATATTGATTTGTACACCCATTGCGGCAACTTCTTCAATTTCTTCAAGAGAAACTCCGTTTGGTGTAAAGAAAATTCTTTCGGGTTCATAGCCAGCATGAAGTCCTAATTGAACTTCCTGAATTGATACAGTGTCTAAGCCAGACCCCATGTTCTTTAATAACTGAAGAATCGCAACGTTTGACAATGCCTTCATGGCGTAATTAACTCTTAAGTTTTCTACCTTAGAGAAAGCTTTAGTTAATCTATTGTACTGAGATTGGATTTTTTCGGCATCATAAACATATAATGGACTTCCAAATTGGTCTGCTAACTGCAGTAAATCTTTTGCTTGCATTTTTTAAATCATTTTGAGCAAAGTTATTACACTTTTAACTAACTGCAAATTATTTGTAGAAAAATAACAAATTGTAACAAATTGTTTGTTTTTAAACAAAAAGTTGTTTGTTATCCAATTTTGTAACGTTGTAGGAGGTTGAAAGGGGCAGAGATACAAAGATACAAAGGTTTTTTTGCCACGAATTACACGAATTTCCACAAATTTTAATTGTAGATTTTTCGCAAAATGCTCGAAATATAATACGTGGTTTCAACCACGGGCTATGTTTGAAATTGAAATCGGCAAGAAAATAAAAAATTTGTGGAAATTCGTGTAATTCGTGGCAAACAAAAAATCCTTTTAATCTGTGCATCTGTGGCTAAAAAAAACAAAACCCCTGAATATAATTCAAGGGTTTGTTAGTAGTTATGTTGTTTATTGGAATAAGAGTAAATAGAATTCTAAGAGAAAAACTCAGTATCTTAGAACCTTAGCATCTTAGAGTCTTAATTTATAAACTCGGTAAATCTCCTCTTCCTTTAGTAGGCAGGTTGGTAGAGCCCATTAAGAACAAATCTACCTCTCTTGCTGCTTCTCGACCTTCTGAAATAGCCCACACGATTAATGATTGTCCTCTTCTCATATCACCTGCAGTGAAAATGTGAGGAACGTTTGTTTGATAATTATGCGCTTTGTAATTGCTTCTAAAATCAGTTTCAATTCCTAATTGCTCGCTTAATGTTTTCTCAGGACCTGTAAATCCTAGAGCTAATAAAGCTAAATCGCAAGGCCATATTTTCTCAGAACCTTCTTTTTCGATTAATTCTGGACGTTGACCCGGAGTCATTTTCCATTGCACTTCAACGGTTTTTAATCCAGTTAATTCACCTTTATCGTTAGAAATGAATTCTTTAGTATTGATTAACCAGTTTCTGTCGCATCCTTCTTCGTGAGAAGAAGATGTTTTTAACTGCAACGGCCAGAAAGGCCAAGGAGTTGACTCGCTTCTTCCAACCGGAGGTTTTGGTAAAATCTCAAAGTTAGTTACCGATTTTGCTCCGTGTCTGTTTGAAGTTCCAATACAGTCAGAACCAGTATCTCCACCACCAATAACGATTACATCTTTACCAGTTGCTTTAATTTGATACGGAATTGATTCTCCGTATAAAACTTTAGTTTGTTGTGTAAGGAAATCCATTGCCTGAACAACGCCTTTGCTTTCGATTCCTTTAGTTGGCAAACTTCTTCTTTCTGTTGCTCCTCCGCATAAAACGATAGAATCGAAAGCGTTTAATTCTGCTACGCTAAAGTTTACACCAACGTTTACATCAGTTTTAAAAGTGATTCCTTCAGCTTCAAGAATTGCTACACGTCTGTCGATAATTCCTTTTTCTAATTTAAAATTTGGAATTCCGTAACGTAATAAACCTCCAATAGCATTGTCTCTTTCAAAAACAGTAACCGTGTGACCAGCTCTGTTTAATTGCTGAGCTGCTGCAAGTCCCGCAGGCCCTGAACCAATAACAGCAACTGTTTTTCCTGTTCTCTTTTTTGGTGGTTGAGGTTTAATCCAACCTTCTGAAAAACCAATTTCAACAATGTTTTTCTCGATGTTTTCGATTGATACAGGATCTTTAATGATTCCTAATACACATGCTTTTTCGCATGGAGCAGGGCATAAGCGTCCTGTAAATTCCGGAAAGTTATTAGTTGATTGTAAAATCTCTAATGCGCTCTGCCATTCTTCCTGATGTACCATGTCGTTGAAGTCAGGAATTAAATTTCCTAACGGACAACCACTGTGGCAAAAAGGAATACCACAATCCATACATCTTGAACCTTGTTCTTTTACTTTATCTTTTGCTAACGGAATAGTAAATTCGTTGTAGTTTGAAACACGTTCTGCTACTGCTAAATTACTTTCGTCGGCTCTGTTATATTCTTTAAATCCGCCTATTTTACCCATGACATTTTAATTAAATGTAAATGTTTAAAAATTCCAATTCTTAAAATTCCAAATTCCAATTTCATCCTTCGACTTCGCTCAGGAAGACATTGTAAATAAATCTAAAATCTAAAATCTGAATTCTAAAATCATTTATCCAGCTATTAATTCTTCTATTTTTTTCTCTTCTGCAATTCTTTGTAATGCTTTTTTGTAATCAGTTGGCATTACTTTTACGAAGTGCTTTTGTTGATTTTCCCAGTCTGCTAAAATTCTTTTTGCTAATGGACTGCTTGTGTACAATGAATGATTTTTGATCAATCGTCTTAGTTTCGTAAGATCTTCTTCTTCCATAGGGTCGAATGCAACCATTTCCATGTTACAAACTGTTGAGTCGAATTTCTTATTTGGATCGTAAACATAAGCTACACCACCGCTCATACCAGCTGCGAAGTTTCTTCCTGTTTTTCCTAAAACTACTACTGTACCACCGGTCATGTATTCGCATCCGTGATCTCCAATCCCTTCAACAACTGCTGTTGCTCCAGAATTTCTAACGCAGAAACGCTCTCCGGCCATTCCATTAATATAAGCCTCTCCGGTAATAGCTCCGTAAAGGGCAACGTTTCCAATAATGATATTTTCTTCAGGTTTGAAAGTTGCAGTAGGAGGGACTTTTACAATTAGTTTTCCTCCAGAAAGACCTTTTCCTAAGTAATCATTACAGTTTCCGTGAATTTTAAATGACAATCCGTTTGTTGCAAAAGCTCCAAAACTTTGTCCGGCAGAACCTTCAAAATCAACTAAAATAGTGTCATCAGGTAATCCTTGTGCGCCATAAATTTTTGAGATTTCATTACTCAAAATCGCGCCTACAGAACGGTCTGTATTTTTAATTTTAAATGTTACTCTTGTTTTTTCTTTTCTATAAATAGACGGAATCGCTTCTTTAATGATGTCAAAATCTAATACGTTTTCAAGTTGGTGATCTTGTTGTGTTGTATTGTGATTTGGCTGTGTTTTCGCTTTTTCCGGTTTGTATAGAATTGGTGATAAATCTAAACCATTTGCTTTGTAATGTTTGATCGCTTTGTTCACATTTAATTTTTGTGACTGACCAACCATTTCTTTTAAAGTTCTGAAACCTAACTGCGCCATGATTTCTCTTAACTCTTCAGCAATAAAATACATAAAGTTGATTACGTGCTCTGGAGTTCCTTTGAAATTTTTTCTCAATTCAGGATCCTGAGTTGCAATACCAACAGGGCAAGTATTTAAGTGACAAGCTCTCATCATGATACATCCAGAAGCTACAAGCGGTGCAGTTGCAAAACCAAATTCCTCAGCTCCTAATAAAGCTGCGATAGCAACGTCACGACCTGTTTTTAACTGTCCGTCACACTCTAAAACTACACGGCTTCTTAAATCGTTTAAGATCAAAGTCTGCTGTGCTTCAGCTAAACCAAGTTCCCACGGAATACCTGTGTGTTGTAAAGATGTTAATGGTGCAGCACCAGTTCCTCCGTCATAACCTGAAATTAAGATAACGTCAGCTTTAGCTTTGGCAACACCGGCAGCGATGGTTCCAACTCCAACTTCAGAAACTAATTTTACGTTTACACGCGCTTCACGGTTTGCATTTTTCAAATCGTAAATCAACTGAGATAAATCCTCAATTGAGTAAATATCGTGGTGAGGAGGAGGTGAAATCAAACCTACATAAGGCGTAGAGTTTCTGGTTTCAGCAATCCACGGCACCACTTTTTCTCCAGGTAATTGTCCACCTTCACCAGGTTTCGCTCCCTGAGCCATTTTAATCTGGATTTCTTTAGCGTTTGTCAAATAGTTGATCGAAACACCAAAACGTCCCGAAGCAACTTGTTTGATTGCACTGTTTCTGGAATCTCCATTAATTTCTTTCTGGAAACGTTTTGGATCTTCTCCACCTTCTCCAGAATTACTTTTTCCGCCAATTCTATTCATTGCAATCGCTAAATTCTCGTGTGCTTCCTGGCTGATAGAACCATAAGACATTGCGCCTGTTTTGAATTTTTTTACAATTTCTGTCCAAGGTTCTACTTCATCAATAGAAATTGGATCCAAATTGTTGAATTCAAATAAACCTCTAATAGTCATTAAGTTTGAGCTTTGCTCGTTAACGGCATTTGAGTATTCTTTATAACTTTCAGGGCTGTTTAAACGAACCGCTTGTTGTAATTTAGAAATAGTAGTTGGGTTAAACATGTGTTTTTCACCACCGCGTCTCCATCTGTAAATACCTCCAATTTCAAGAGAAAGCAAACTTGCCACTTTTGAATTAGGGAAAGCTTTTTGGAAACGTTTTTTAACTTCTTTTTCCACTTCCATTAAACCAATTCCTTCAATTCTTGATGGCGTGTAAGGGAAGTATTTAGAAGTAAATGTTTTGTTTAAACCTAAAATCTCGAAAATCTGAGCAGCTCTGTATGAATGTAATGTAGAGATACCAATTTTGTTCATGATTTTAACGATACCTTTTGCAATCGCTTTGTTGTAGTTTACAACAGCATAATCAGCTTTTACTCCGGTAATGAAACCTTGAGCTACCTGATCGTGAATGATTTCGTTTACCATGTAAGGATTGATGGCACTTGCACCGTATCCGAACAATAATGCAAAATGATGTGGTTCACGAGGTTCTGCAGATTCAATGATGATTCCGAATTTAGAACGAACCTGTAAAATATTCAAAGAGTGGTGAATGTAAGAACAAGCCAATAACATAGGAATTGGAGCTAATTCTTCACTTACGCCTCTATCAGAAAGAATGATAATATTACATCCTTCGTTTACAGCTTTGAAAGTTGCCTGAACACATTTTTCAAGTGCACGCTCTAAACCGTTAACTCCTTTTTCTATTTTATATAAAGTAGAAATTGTAGCCGATTTGAAATCTACGTGATCAATGTTTCTAATTTTATCCAAATCCTCGTTAGAGATAACCGGATTTTGGATTTTTAATTTTTTACACTGTTTAGATTCAATTTCAAAAATATTGAAATCTCCTCCAACAGCTAAACTAATATCTGTAATGATTTCTTCACGAATACCATCCAAAGGTGGATTAGTAACCTGAGCAAATAATTGTTTGAAATAGTTGTACAACAATTGAGGCTGCTCTGACAATACTGCCAAAGGCGTATCGTTACCCATAGAACTGATTGCTTCAGCTCCTTGTCCTCCCATTGGGTTGATGATTGTTTTTAAATCTTCAATTGTATAACCAAATAAACGCTGTCTTGTCTGGAAATCTAATTTCTCAACCGGAGTTGGGTTATTCGTATAAGGAACTTTTGCTAAAGGCAATAAGTTAGCGTCTAACCATTCCTGGTACGGACGTTTTGTAACAATTGCTTTTTTAACTTCTTCGTCTTCAATAATACGGCCTTCGTTCATATCAACCAGGAACATTTTTCCTGGCTCTAAACGACCGTGCTGAATTACATCTTCCGGATCGATATCTAATACACCAATTTCTGATGACATGATTACGAAACCACTGTGTGTTAATGTATAACGAGAAGGACGCAATCCGTTTCTGTCTAATAAAGCTCCAATTACATTTCCATCTGTAAACGGAATAGAAGCTGGACCATCCCAAGGCTCCATAATACAAGCGTTAAACTCGTAGAATGCTCTTTTTTCAGGAGACATTGTCTGGTGTTTTTCCCAAGCTTCAGGAACAACCATCATCATCGCTTCTGGCAATGAACGACCTGTCATTAATAAAAGTTCTACCACCATATCCATAGAAGCAGAATCTGATTTTCCTTCTAAGATAATTGGGAATAATTTTTTGATATCATCGCCAAAAACTTTGCTCTGCATAAGCTCTTCACGAGCACGCATACGGCTTACGTTTCCACGAAGTGTGTTAATCTCACCATTATGACACATGTATCTAAACGGTTGAGCTAAGTCCCATGATGGGAATGTATTTGTAGAGAAACGCTGGTGTACAAGCGCTAAACGAGTCACCAAGTCCGGATCTTTCAAATCTATATAATAACGGCTGATGTCTTCCGGCATCAATAAACCTTTATATATTATAGTAGTTGTCGATAAACTAGTAAAATAAAACATGTGGCTTTCAGAAGTTTTTGATCCTCTTACGGCATGTTCAGCAATTTTTCTAGCTGCAAAAAGTTTTGCATTAAATTCTTGTTCAGTTAAATCTTGTCCGTTTTTAGAAACGAAAACTTGTTTAATTGTTGGTTCTTTTTCTGCGGCGATCTGCCCTAAATTTTCAACGTCAACAGGTACATCTCTCCAACCTAAGATCTTTAAGTTTTGATCTTTAATAGTTGCTTCAAATGCATTGATACAAAAAGATACCTGGTTTTTGCTTTTTGGTAAAAAAACCATTCCTACTGCATACTCACGTGTTTCCGGGATTTCAAAGTCACAAACTTTCTTAAAAAAATCATGAGGGATATCAAATAAGATTCCCGCCCCGTCTCCAGTTCTTCCATCAGAACTAACGGCACCACGATGTTCCAATTTAATTAAGATGTCTAATGCTTTATGAATAATATCATTTGATTTAATACCATTCAAATTACAAATAAATCCTGCACCACAATTGTCGTGTTCAAATTCAGGCAGATAAAGCCCTTGTTCTTTAACTTTCATTCTTGATATTTTTTCTACAAAAATAAAGATTTCGTTAAACATAATGTAGTGAAATTATACTTTAGCTTACATTTTTGTTGTAATATTAGAAAAAGGCTTCTTAATTGATAATATTATTATATTAACCATTGCGAAATGATAAAATGATAATCCGAATTAAAATATATTAAGAAAAATCGTCTCAAGGCTAATAAATACGGTGAAGTTTTTGTTAAATATCAAACGTTTTAGTGGTTTTGAGTTAATATTAACAAATCGTTTCGTTAACTATTTCTTTGCATTGAAAAAGAATAAACGTTTAATACCTATAAGTGTCATTTTTTAATAGAAAAAGATTTTACTATTAAGTTGTATTTTGTTACTTTTGTCCGACTTTTATTCTGAACTAAATTCAGAACCAGACAAATTCTATATTATGAACATACACGAATATCAAGGAAAAGAAATTTTAGCAAGTTACGGAGTACGCACTCAACGCGGAATTGTGGCTAATAATGCGGTTGAAGCTGTAGCTGCTGCAAAACAATTAACTGCCGAAACTGGTACAGGATGGCATGTAATAAAAGCACAAATTCACGCAGGTGGTCGTGGAAAAGGTGGTGGAGTTAAGCTGGCAAAAAACTTACAGCAAGTTGAAGAGTTAGCAGAACAAATCATCGGAATGCAATTGATCACACCTCAGACTCCGCCTGAAGGTAAAAAAGTAAACAAAATTTTAGTTGCTGAAGATGTTTACTATCCTGGTGAAAGTGAAACTTCTGAGTTTTATGTTTCTGTTTTATTGAATAGAGGTACAGGACGCAACATGATCATGTATTCTACTGAAGGTGGAATGGATATCGAAGAAGTTGCTGAGCACACTCCTCACTTAATCTTTACTGAAGAAATCGATCCTTCTGTTGGATTACAAGGTTTTCAAGCAAGAAGAATTGCCTTTAACTTAGGTCTTTCTGGAAATGCTTTTAAAGAAATGGTGAAATTCATCGATGCATTATACAACGCTTACATTGGTTCTGATGCTTCTATGTTTGAAATCAACCCAGTTTTAAAAACATCTGATAACAAAATCTTAGCTGTTGATGCTAAAGTGAATATCGACGATAACGCTTTATATAGACAAGCTAAATATGCTGAAATGAGAGATATCCGTGAGGAGAATCCAATCGAAGTTGAAGCTAAAGAAGTAGGTTTGAACTATGTAGATCTTGACGGTACTGTAGGATGTATGGTAAACGGAGCTGGTCTTGCAATGGCAACTATGGATTTAATTAAATATGCTGGTTTTGAGCCTGCTAACTTCCTTGACGTAGGAGGAACTGCTGATGCAAAACGTGTTGAAACAGCTTTCAGAATTATCTTGAAAGATCCAAACGTAAAAGCTATTTTAATTAATATCTTTGGAGGAATCGTTCGTTGTGACCGTGTTGCTCAAGGTGTTGTTGATGCTTACAAAAACATGGGTGACGCTATTAAAGTTCCAATCATTGTTCGTTTACAAGGAACAAATGCTGAAATTGCAAAAGAATTAATTGATAATTCTGGTATGCCAATTTTATCAGCTGTTCAATTCCAAGAAGCTGCTGACCAAGTTAAAGCTGCTCTTTCTTAATTAAATAAGAAATCAAATTATATAGAAAATCCCTTCGATATTCGGAGGGATTTTTTTTTGAAATTATGCCAAAAACATTCCTTTTGAGAATATTTTTTAAGACAAAGTATATCGTAGAGACGCACAGCAGTGCGTCTCTACGATCAATGATGTGTAATAAAAGATCCCTTAGATATTCGGAGGTTTTTTTTGTAATTATATCAAAAACATTCCTTTTGAGAATATTTTTTAAGACAAAGTATATCGTAGAGACGCACAGCAGTGCGTCTACACAACGTATTTAACATTGTGGATTCCCAAGACGTAGACGCACTGCTGTGCGTCTCTACAATAAAATGATATGTAATAAAAAAATCCCTTCGAATATTGAAGGGATTTTATGAAATAATGATATCTCAATATTGATTATTTCTTATTCTTACCGTTTTTGTAAACCACTTTTTCTACAACAGATGATTTTCCATTTCCTTTTGGGAATGCTTTCTTCTTAGGTTTTCCCGCTGCTGAACCTGACTTTGATGGACTTTGATCGCCTCTTGCTCTTTCAGAATCTTTTGGAGCAGCTTTAAACTCAGGTCTTTCTTTAGAAGTTTCTTTCTTCGGAATTTCTGCTTTATGTTTTGCTAAAACATCCGTTGGGTTTTTAGGATTTTCTTTCGTTCCTCTTAAATGAATAACCAATCCGTTTAAGAAGTTTCTTAAAACCTGATCGCCGCATTCCATATAATTAGGATGATCTTCGGCTCTAAAAAAAGCACCCAATTCTGATTTTGAAATTCTAAAATCTACTAATTCTAAAATCTCAACTATTTGGTCATCACGGAGCATCAAAGCCACGCGAAGTTTTTTAAGTATATCGTTATTTGTCATCGTTTATTTTTTGCAAAGGTACGGTTTAAAAACAATTCGGACTATTTATTTTTTTTTGCCACGAATTAATTTTTATGTTTTGCCACAGATTAAAAAGATTTTAATGATTTTTTTAAGCAATTTATGAATCCTCATAATTTTTTTAATCTGTGGCAAAAAAAATCGTGTAAATTCGTGTAATTCGTGGCAACCTTAAATAATATTAAGAATTTAAAACCACAGCAAGTTTATCTAAATCTTCTTTGAGATGGTTGGCTGTAATTACAATTCGATTTAGCGGTTCAGCATTTTTAGTGTATTTAAAACTGGCAATAATAATTTTTTCGTTTTTTAATTTTTCAACTAATTCCTTTGATAAAAGATAAATCAAAGGATAATTTTTATCAAACTTTATATTGTTGTTTTTGATTAAAATCGAATCCACATACTTTAAATTATCCAGCAGTTTGATGTGCTGCCAAGTATAAATTTCTGCAGCATCAGAAAGGGTTTGTACAAAAGCAGGGTTCATTCCCGCCGCACTTGTAAAAGTTTCCATTTCTTTTATTTCATTTATAAATCCAAAATCGCCGGCAATTACTCCTCCGGTTAATCCGAAAGCTTTTCCCAGAGACGAAACCATGATTTTTCTTTTAACTGGATATTGAATTGAGGAATAAATTCCAGAACCATTTTTGCCTAAAATCCCAAAAGAATGCGATTCATCCAAAATTAAAGTAACTTCTTTATGATTTGGAATTTGTTTTAAAAAGGATAAATCAGCAGGCTTTGTTTCAAAAGTAGGAACACCGTCAGTAAGAATCGTTATTTTCTCCCGTTTTGAATCTAATAAACGATCATTTAATTTGTCATTAACAAATAAAGGAAGACTATTTTCAATGCTGATTGCATTGTGCGTATCATTAAAATGAAAAAAACAATCTGTCTGCTTTTTCATTAAATCTATAACCAGTTTTCCAGCCAGCATTCCTGAAGAAACCGTAACAGTACTATCTGAACCTATGTGAGAAGTCAGAAACTTTTCTCCTTCATCGTACGCTTTTAATTTGATATTGGCCGTTCTGGAACTTCCGTAAGTAGTTCCCCAATTAAGAATGTTCTTAACCACCAAATCCTGAAAATTTTTGTTTGTTGGTAATCCCAAATAAGCAGTTCCGCCAAAATACAAATACTGTTCTTGGTCAATTTCAATAATACGGTCGGGAAATTTTTCTACTATCATTTTTATAGAAGTGTAACTCCAGTTCCGTTAAGTTCAGAATAACTCACAGCGCCATTTTTTATGGTTACTCCAGTTGCAATATCTTGTGCTAAAAGTAACGCGCCATCCATATCAACATAATCAAGCTGAGGTAATAAATGAGCAATCGCAGAAATTCCAACTGTTGATTCCGTCATGCAGCCCACCATTGTTTTTAGTCCTAATTTTTTAGCTTCTTCAATCATTCTTTTGCCGGGAGTTAATCCACCGCATTTTACCAATTTTACATTTACTCCATGAAAATGATTGTGACATTTGGCTACATCTTCTTCAATAATACAGCTTTCATCGGCAATAATTGGCAGAACAGAATGTTTAAAAACTTCTTTGTGCGCTTCCCAATTATCTGCTTTCATAGGCTGTTCGAGAAATTCAACACCTAGTTTTTTTAATTCAATCGCATTATTAATAGTTTCCTCAACGCCCCAGCCGCAATTGGCATCAATTCTAAAAATAGCATTGGTATGTTTTCTAAGTTCTTTTACGATTTCAATATCTTCTTTGGTACCTAATTTAATTTTATAAATAGGCCAGGGAAGTTCCTGCATTTTTGAAACCATTTTTTCAATTGAAGCAATTCCAATGGTATAATCCGTAAGCGGATTTCTTTCGGTTGTATAATTCCATAATTCATATAATTTTTTACCTTTTTTACGGGCATACAAATCATTATAAGCCAAATCTAAAGCGCAAAGTGCAAACATATCCTCTTTTAAATACGGATGAATTTTTGCCCAAAATACATCTGGAGTTTCATCTTTTGTACTTTCAATAATGCTTCTGATTTTTTCTAAATCCTGCATCATCATTGGAACTGTTGTTTTGTAATACGGATTTGAAGTTGCTTCTCCAAAACCAGAAAAACCATCACTTTGCAATTCAACAATTAAAGAAGGCTGAAAATCAATTGATTCTCTTGAAATCGTGAAAGTGTGTTTTAGTTTTAGGTTATATTCTCTTAAAATTAGTTTCATGATTTTTGTGCTATTTTTTTTATGTTTTCTCTCAATAATTAAGCCAAAGAACCGCTTTTACAAAACCGTCCCGCCACAATTTTTCATCATGTTCGCCGCCTTTTACAATTTTAGATTTGGTCAGATGAAGACAGTAACAACGCTTTGTGTCCAATAATTTTTCCATTTTGGTCATATCTTTCACCATATTTTCATCTTCTTTATCGCCGCATAAAAAGTAAAATTTTGTTTTAATTTTGGGTATCTTTTCAGTAAAAGTGAAAATGTCGTTTGTGTACCAAAATGAAGGTGAAAAAACTCCGGCTTTGCCAAATACTTCAGGATATTTTAAAGCTCCATAATAAGAAACCAAACCACCCAGTGAACTTCCAAAAATGATTGTATTCTTAGCTTTTGTTTTGGTTCTGTAGTTTTTATCAATATACGGTTTTAATGTTTTTACGATAAATTCTAAATAATTATCAGCATTTCCTCCGCCGTATTTTTCGTTTTTAAAAGGAGTTAATTCTTCTATACGTTTTTCATTTCCGTGTTCAATTCCAACAACAATTACCTGCGCTTTTAAACTGTCTAATTTCTCGTCGACATTCCATTCGCCTACGTAAGAGGTTTTAGCATCAAATAAGTTCTGAGCGTCGTGCATATAAATCACGCTGTATTTTTTGGCTGAAGCCGAATAATTTTCAGGAAGATAAATCCAGATTTTTTTAGTAGTTTTTAGCTGAGGTGCTTCAATCGTAAATGTTGATACGTTTTTTGAAGCCGTACTTTGTGCATTTCCGGAAATCATCCAAAGAAATATAAATATAAAAAATCCCCTCATCATTAGATTTTGTATTTTTAATTTAAAAGCAATATTTTAGCTAAAAATAACAAATTGATGAATACCGAAGCACAAAAGAAAAGTTTACTTTTAGAATTGATCGCCTTTTCTACTGTTGACGGGCAATTGCATAAAAGAGAGTATGATTTTATATGGCATGTTGCTCAGGAATTAAAGATTGATTTGAATGTTTTTCATGATTTATTTCATCAGGAAATAAAACCTGTAGTTATAAAATCAGAATTTCAACGCATTCAGCAGTTTTACAGATTGGCTTTGATTATGCACTGCGATGGAATTTTACATGAAAAAGAGGCAATAGGAATTCAGCAGATTGCAATTGAAATGGGATTAAATCCAAGTGCAGTAAAACGCATTTTAGATTTAATGAAAAAGGCTCCAAATGCAATGATAGAGCCTAAAGTTTTATTAAGAGTTTTTCAGGAACAACACAATTAAGGTAATTGTTCCTGTAATTTTTTGATATCGTCACGCAGTTTGGCGGCCTGCATAAAATCTAATTCCTTTGCTGCTTTTTCCATTGATTTTCGTTTCTCGCGAATCATTTTTTCAAGATCAGCTTTAGACATATACGCCGTTTCTGGTTCTGCAGCAACTGATAAAGTATGACCTAGTTCGTATTCTACCAAAGGATTTTTGGTAAAAGCACTTTCTATTTTTTTGTTTAATGCCTGTGGCGTTATATTATTTTCGACATTAAAATTGATCTGTTTTGTTCTTCTATAATTGGTTTCGTCAATTGTTCTTTGCATACTCGCCGTAATTTTATCGGCGTACATAATGGCTTTACCATTTAAGTTTCTTGCTGCGCGACCAATTGTTTGAGTTAAAGAACGATGATTTCTTAAAAAACCTTCTTTATCAGCATCCAGAATTGCTACAAGCGAAACTTCGGGTAAATCTAAACCTTCACGAAGTAAGTTTACACCAATTAAAACATCAAAAATACCTTTTCGTAAATCTTGCATGATTTCGATACGCTCTAAAGTATCCACTTCAGAATGAATGTAACGGCATCGAATGCTGACTTTAGTTAAATATTTTGCTAATTCTTCGGCCATTCTTTTAGTCAAAGTTGTCACCAGAACTCTTTCGTCTAATTCACAGCGCACCTGAATTTCTTCAATTAAATCATCAATTTGATTTAAACTTGGTCGCACTTCAATAACCGGATCTAATAATCCCGTTGGACGAATAATCTGTTCCACATAAATACCGTCCGATTTCTGTAATTCGTAATCGGCCGGAGTTGCCGACACATAAATCACCTGATTTTGCAAGGCTTCAAACTCTTCAAATTTCAAAGGTCTGTTGTCCATTGCAGCTGGTAAACGGAAACCGTATTCAACCAGATTTTCTTTTCGGCTGCGGTCGCCTCCGTACATGGCGTGAACTTGTGAAACCGTAACGTGGCTTTCGTCAACAACCATTAAAAAATCACTTGGGAAATAATCTAATAAACAGAAAGGTCTTGTTCCGGCTTGTCTTCCGTCAAGATAACGCGAATAATTTTCAATTCCGGAGCAATAACCTAATTCGCGAATCATTTCTAAATCGAAATTAGTTCTTTCTTCTAATCGTTTGGCTTCTAAATGCTTGCCTATTTCTTTAAAATAATCTACTTGTTTTACCAAATCCTGCTGGATTTCCCAAATTGCACCTTGTAATACTTCTGGCGAAGTCACAAACATATTGGCAGGGTAAATCGTCAGTCTTTTAAATTTTTCAATAACCTGAGAAGTCTTTGCATCAAAAGATTCTATTTCTTCAATTTCATCTCCAAAAAAATGAACTCTGTAAGCGTCATCAGCATAACTTGGATAAATTTCGACCGTATCGCCTTTAATCCTAAAAGTTCCCGGATTAAAATCGGCTTCTGTTCTGGCGTATAAACTTTGTACAAGACTGTGCAGTAATTTAGTTCTCGAAATAACCTGATCTCTGCTGATCTCAATAACGTTCTTTTTAAATTCAACAGGATTTCCAATACCGTATAGACACGAAACTGAGGCTACAACCAAAACATCGCGTCTTCCTGAAAGCAGGGAAGAAGTGGTGCTTAAACGCATCTTTTCAAGCTCTTCATTTATAGATAAATCTTTTTCAATAAAAACGCCTGTTACTGGCATAAAAGCTTCTGGCTGATAATAGTCGTAGTAAGAAACGAAATATTCAACCGCATTATTCGGGAAAAATTGTTTGAATTCTGAATACAGCTGTGCGGCCAAAGTTTTGTTATGTGCCAAAACTATGGTAGGACGCTGTACTTCCTGTATAACATTTGCTACTGTAAATGTTTTACCAGATCCTGTAACTCCTAATAATGTTTGGTATTTTTCTCCATCAACTACACCTTGTGCGAGTTTTTGTATGGCTTGCGGCTGGTCTCCTTTTGGACTATATTCTGAAGATACTTGGAAATTCATTTGTTACTGATGAAAAGTTGGTTTTGTAAAGATACAAAGTTTGAATGCTATAAAAAAGATAAAAAAGCCGGTGATTTGTATAGTCCCTACGGGACAATTTTAAAATATGATAATCATTTTTTCTACCGATATTTAATCTCTACGAGATAATTTTTTCGAATTAATTTTAAGATATAAGCGAGATTTTTTCAATCAAATTTAATAGCCAAAAGATAATTCCAATAAATAACTTGTCATTAAAACATATCTCGTAGAGATTAAATATCGGTAGAAAAATAAACATTCATCCGTACAAATTGTCCCGTAGGGGCTACATTTTATGATACAAGTTTGCCACGAATTTCACGAATTTTTACCAATTTATTTAATTGGATTATGCAAAATCAATTCGTGGAAATTTGTGCAATTCGTGGCAAATAATCTTATTCTAAAAAGTTAATAACAGCATCATTAATAATTTTTGGCTGATCGATAGTCAAAAAATGCCCCGCATCTTTTACCATAGTAGTTTTGCTCTTAGGTAGATATTTTTTAGCCCGCTCTAAACTTTCTTCAGAATTAATAACATCTTTATCGCCAATTAAAACCAAAACAGGATTATTGATTGATTCTAATTCTTTATCTGAAAATGGTGTCATTTTTAACATACTGGAATTTGATTTGGCGTATTTATTAGCCAAATAAAATTGCCTGTTATAGATAGGACTAATTTTTTCTGGATGTGTAGAAAATGCTTTTAATGTTTTGCTGAATTTCTTTTCACTAGGAAAAAGTTTTAACATTAAAGCCGATGATGTTTTTCTGGGCTTATCAATGAATTTAAAAGTCTGCGCCGGACTTAACAGTACAATTTTATCTATAGAATTGTTTTTTTGCGTCGCCAATAATGTTGCAATCCAACCGCCGCGAGAAGCACCAATGATGTCGAATTTCTTTAATTTAAAATGATCGAAAATTTCGTTGTACCAAACGATAATTTCTTCTGAGGAAAGTGGTTTTGCGGTTAAATTGGATTTGTTGGGTTCCATCAAAAAGTCGATAGCATAAATGCGGTGATTTTTAGCCAAAGATTTAATGTTAGGATACCACATCGTTGAACTGGCATCCATTCCGTGGAGTAAAACTAAATCTTTTCCGTTTTTTGGTCCGGCGATAATCACATGCGCATTTCCAAAACTTGTTTTTACATTTTCTTCGGTATACGGAATATCCCAAAGCTTTAAAGCCTTGTTATAAGCGGTTTCATATTTTTGTTCTTCGCTTTTGGTTTTAAAAACATAATCCTCAAATTTTGCCTTTTTGGTTGAAGCGCAGCTTGTTACTAAAAATAAGAGAATTGCTAATCTGGAGTATAATTTTGACATGGTTATAAGTTCAATTTGAACTTAAAGTTACGATTATAGAAAACAGGAATTGTATCAGAATTTTGTTTTAAAATATCATAATTACAATCTTGTTATACTTTTTTAGCTGTCAGATGATAGATTTGAACAAATGATAAAATCGCATTTGGAATAATAATCGGTAAAAGCCATTGGCTAAAATCCCTGTAATCTTTTAAAAAGATACCGTAAACTACAAAACAGATACAGCCGAATAAATTTATGAGCCGTATTGTTTTAAGATCTTTTAGCAAAAATCCTCCAACAATAAAAAAGGAAGCGAGATAACCTATGTATTCTGCCATGATTCTGATATTTAATAGTTTAGAACAAAACTATCAAAAGTGTAATGTAAAATCAAGAATTTGACTGAAAATCAATTGTTTGAATTCTAAAAAGACAATTTTTGATTATAGTTTTTTAGGATCTCGACTTGTATGTCTAATTCTTAAAATGTGAATTTCTTTTGGAGTGATTTTGTAAGTTATTCTATAACTATAAATTTCATAAGCACGATAATTTCCATTATTAGAAATTTTCATTTCATCTAATTCATAGATTTCCCAATTTGTGTTTAAAATAGTAACAGAATTGTATATGGCGTCAATTACTTTGTTTGGAATGCTTTTGTTTTTGGTTTCTTTAAATAAGTATAAGTAAATTTTTTCAAGTTGATTCTGAGCGGTTTTTGACCAAATTATTTCTTTTTCCATTGCTCAATTTTATCCTTGATTTCATTATGCGAATAAAAATTACCACTTTGAATATCTTCTTCAGCAACTTTTAAATCTTCGTTATATCTTTCAGAATAATTTATAGGAGATTTTTTGCGACTATCTAAAATTGTTTTTAATGCCGATAAAAACATATCGTCATCAATTTTTTCAATTTCTGAAATCAAAATATTTTTAAGTTCAAGCGTGTTCATAATGATATAATTTCATCGAAGTTACAAAACAAAATCAATATTTAAGTTTTGAAAATCTTAAAGTTTCCAAGATTTTTGTTCTATATCATTCAAAAAACTCCACGCTACAATACGGCTATTTTTCTGCCCTTGCGACATTTCAATTGTTTTAACTTCAACAGCATTTACTTTTTTCAAAGTTTTATAAATCGAAGAAAGATTTTCTTTTTTAGAAACCAAAGTGGTAAACCACAAACATTGCGAAGCATATTTTGCGCTTTCGTAAATCATTTGTGTTACAAAACCAATTTCACCGCCGGTGCACCACAATTCTGCATTTTGCCCTCCAAAATTTAAAACTGGATTTGTGTTTCTTTTTTCTTTTGGATTTAGATTGGAAACTTTTCTCGAAGTACTTTTATTGGCTTCTTCTGCCGATGCATGAAAAGGCGGATTACACATGGTGAATGTAAATCGGTCTTCGGGAATTATAATGTTTTTAAAGATAAATCGGGATTCAGTTTGCTGTTGTAAGCTAATTGCGTCAATTAATTTTGGATTAGCTTCGATAATTTTGCTGCAGTTTTCGATTGCTTTTTTGTCAATATCAGTGGCAACAAAACTCCAGTTGTAAATAGAATGCCCTAATATCGGATAGATTAAATTTGAGCCCGATCCGATATCTAGTCCTAAAACAGAATTTCCTTCAGTAATTTGATTGTTGTTTGTTTCAGCTAATAAATCGGCTATGTAATGAATATAATCGGCTCGGCCGGGAATTGGCGGACAAAGATAATTTTTAGGAATATCCCAGTTTTGAATATCGTAATAAGTTTGCAATAAAGCTTTGTTTAAAGTTTTTACCGCATTTGGATTAGCGAAATCAATAGTTTCAATTCCGTATTTATTAATGGAAATAAAAGCTTTTAATTCGGGACAATTTGAAATAAGAAGTTCAAAATCATATCTGGAGCGATGAAGATTTCTTGGATGTAAATTGTCTTTTTGGGAATTGTTTTCTGCTTTCATTTTGATTTATTTCGATGCAAAGGTACGCATTCCTTTTTTGGGATTAAAAATTCCGTAGGTATGATCTGTTTAATGTGCATCTTTGCGTAAACCGGATTGAAATCCGGTCCTACAATATAAACCGAGCCTTCGGCTCTTTAATCAAAACATTCCATTAATAACAAATCACCGTTTGTGTGGTTAATAGTAACCAAACCGTCTTTTGCTACAGAATTGCTGCTTCCGGTTCTGTAACCCATTGTTAAGGTGTCATTTTGCAGAGGATATTCTAAATTGGTAGAATAAATGCCATTTACAACACCAATTGGAATCAAAGAAATTGGAGTTTTGGCAGTATACCATTTTTCGAATTTTGTTGGAAGTAAAAAGATTTTTGAATGATCGTCAAGAATTACAATTTTAAGTAAATCTCTGTAACGAACAATATTCGTTAAGTTGGTAATTGTGTGATCTGCACGTCTTCCGGTTGCCCAAACTACGTTTACGGCAGGAATTTTTCTTTTAACTAAATAATCAAAAGCTTTTTCTAAATCGGTTTTATCCTGATCCGGAGTGTGAACAATTTCTAGTGGATATTGTGACGTTTTATAAATTTCAGGATCAAAACCTCTGTCAAAATCTCCTAAAAGTACATCGACTTTAATACCTAGTTCAATGACTCTTTCTATTGCCGAATCTAAAACGATAACAAGCGGAGACCATTCAAGCAATTGTCCTAATAATTCAGGATCGCAGGCCGCTCCGTTTGCAATTATTAAAGCTGGTTCCTGATCGTCGCGAACTATATGATGTGATGACATGTGAGTTTTTTTGAATGTGCTACAAAGATACGGTTAGAATTTTAGATTGCAGATTTTAGATTTTAGATTTTTTCCAGCTTTGAAATAATCTAAAATCTGCAATCTAAAATCAGAAATCAAGTAATCGTCGATGATAATTTATTTGCCCAACATGATAAGCTAAATGAGTTGAAAGATGAACTAAGAAAAATCCGGTTGTCATTTCTTTTTCAAAAACGATTTCAGGATATATTTTATTTAAATCTTCTTCAGTTAAAATATCCAGTACATCATTTACAACTATAATTGTATTTTCGATTTTATCGATTAATTCTGATTTTGGAATATCTTTTAGGGAAAACTCTAAAGGACGATTTCGAATATATCCTGTTTTTCCAATTTGGGCTCCAATATAAGTATTGATGTTTCCAATTAAATGAAGTGTTAGATTTCCGGCAGAATTAGAAATGTTTTTATCAATTACCCAAATTTGTTTTTCGAATTCGTACGATTCAATTTCAAATTTGAGTTTATTTAGATCCCTGTTAAAAAGTATTTTTAGTGTTTCGATTAACATGTTTTTTTAGTTGAAAATTTAAAGAATAATTTATAGACAAGTGATTAATCTCTGTTTTTTATGGGAATCCAGATTTCTTCTTCTGATTCTGGATCTTCTTTTTTGTATTTATGGTCCATAACGGCAAAATGCGGTCTGTCGTCAACGGTGTATTTTGAATTCGGAAGCCATTCTGCAAAGATGGTATGATAGCTTTTATGTCCTTCTGAAGCAGGGCCGTAATGTATAAAAACGGCATATAAACCATCAGGAATAATTAAAGTTTCCATTTCTAATGGAACTTCGTCATAATTTCCGACTTCTACAGCAGCCCATTTTTGAAATGTTTTGCCTGGATCAAAGTTATCAAAATGACCGTGAGAAAACACTTCAAGTGAATATAAATTCTCGTTAATGGTATTTTTGATTTGCTTTCGTTTTGGCATAAAATTACTCCACAATTGAAATGTTTTGTTTTCGATAAATGACATTTCAATATGTTGTCCGATCAGTTTTTTCTCGGTTAAAGTTTCAATTCTGGCTTTCATGTTTTATTATTCTATTTTGAATTTTTTTGTCTGACTTTCGCTAAGCGAAAAATAGCCTAAAGGATAATTTGCTTTATCGGTTGTATTAATGATGTTTCCTTTTACGGTTGCGGGCGGCGATTGAAAAGGCCCGCCAACATTACTACCGGCAATACTTACCAAAATATTCATGTAATTATAATATTGTTTTGAAATGCCGAAATGTGTTATTTCTAATTCATCTCCAGCTTTGAGTTCGTCATCATCAGAAACACTAAAGAATTCATTACCCTGAAAAAACTTATCTTCATCAACATAAAAATTAGAAGTGACTTTATTAGAGTACACATATTTGTATAAATAGAAATTGTCTACATCTGCGGGGTCATTAAAATAAGCTCTTATTTCGATATCTTTTCCTGTAAATCCGCCTTCGTTATTTTGTTCAATATGTGTTATTGGTGCAACAGATTTTAAAGTTTCAGATGCTGTATAGGTATTCCCTCCGCTGATAATGGTTAGTGTGTAAGTTTCGTTAATTTCAGGTGCAAAATTATTACAGAGATAGCGTCCTGTTTTTGGAACTTCGGTAAAATTAAATTGCACGTTTTTACTGTTCCTAATATATATAGTTGCTCCGGAAACCGTTGGAATTACCGATTCAAAATAACCAGTAGTTGTTGTTAATTTTACAACCTGTTGTTTTCCTGTCGTACCTTTTTGCCAGTTTATGGCTGCTTCGATAACTAATTTTGGAGGCGCGGTATCCAGCTCAACATCTACAACATCTTCACAGCTTGTGAAGAAAAACGATGTAAATAAGACGATTAATGCGATTGCTTTTTTCATACTATATCTTTTTATTTTCTTTACAGAAATGAAATTTAAAATTTGAAATTATAACTAACAGCCGGAACAATTCCGAAGATTGATAATCGTACCGCTTCATTTAAACCTGTATCAGAATTTTGTCTAAAGTTGATTGAGGCTGCGTTGCTTCGGTTGTATAAATTATAAATGCTGAAAACCCATTCACCTTTCCAGTTTCGGCCTTTATTGGTTCGCGGTGTTAAAGTTGCTGAAACATCTAAATGGTGATAAGCCGGAAGACGATTTTCATTTCGAAGGCCATAACTTGGAACTGTAATTCCTAAATATTCATATTGTGCGTTTGGATACGTAACCGGCTGCCCGGATTGCAAAGCGAAGTTAGCACCAAAAGACCATTTTTCGTTTAAATTATAAGCAGATGTTATCGCCAAATTATGTGTTTTGTCGTAAGGAGTACTATACCATTGTCCATTGTTGATTCCAATTTCTTCCGGAGTTCTTCCAGGCGTTTGCTGTTCTGATTTTGATAAGGTATAAGAAACCCAGCCGTTGAATTTGCCTTCATTCTTTTTAACCATAATTTCTAAACCATAAGCGCGCATTCTTCCGTTTAGAATAACTTGTTCGATGGCATTATTGGCAATTAAATCGGCGCCGTCAATATAATCCAATCTGTTCTGTATTTTTTTGTAATACGTTTCAACTTCCAGCGAATAAGCGCCTTCTTTAATGTTTCGGAAATATCCTAAAGCAACCTGATCTGCAATTTGCGGTTTAATATAATTGTCACTTGGCATCCAGACGTCGAGCGGAGTAGGAGATGAAGTATTTGAAATTAACTGAAGATACTGCGCCATACGATTATAACTCGCTTTTATGGACTGATCGTCATTTAATTGATACGATATCGAAAGTCTTGGTTCGAAATTATTATAATCCTGAATTACTTTATTTTTACCGAAATATTTTGTTGAAGTTGGAACTCCTTTTTCATAAACTTCTGTATCTGAATTGAAAACTACCGGACTATTATTGTCGTAATAATTTATGGTTGAAGAACCCAAACGATAAAATAAACTGTAACGTAATCCATACGCCAGCGTTATTCTTTTTGAAAGCTGATTCTCGGCATCTAAATAAATCGAAGGTTCAAATGCATATTTTTTATCTAATTGATCAGGATTAATTCCAGAAGAAGTATTACTTGGAATAATAGTTCCCGGATTGAATTCATAGTAAATACCGTTTACACCATAATTCAGTTTGAATTTATCTGAAATATAATGTTTGAAATCATATTTAATATTATAGTTTTGAATTCCCGAATCCCATTTAAAGCCAACATAATCCAAGTCAAGTCCGTAATAATAATCGCTGTAAATAAGAGATAAATTAGAGAATAATTTATCAGAATATAGATGATTCCAGCGCAGGTTTAAAGTTGAATTTCCGTAAATATTAGTAAAGCTTTTGTTTAAGCTGAAAACATCCCGGCCAAAATATCCCGATAAATATAAATTGTTATTGTCGTTTAATTTATAACTCAGTTTCGCATTTAGGTCGTAGAAATAAGCAGAATTATCTTTATTGTCTTCTGAAAGTTTTAAAAATAAATGAGCGTAAGATCCTCTTCCGCCAATTAAAAAAGAGCCTTTGTCTTTTACAATTGGACCTTCTAAAAGTAATCGGCTTGAAACTAAACCAATTCCACCATTCATATGAAAATCTTTACTGCTTCCGTCTTTTTGATAAATATCTAAAACAGAAGAAGCTCTTCCGCCAAAACGTGCCGGAATTCCGCCTTTATACAATTTTAAATCTTTAATAGCATCGGGATTAAAAACTGAGAAAAAACCAAAAACGTGAGAGGAATTGAAAATTGTTGCTTCATCCAGCAAAATTAAATTTTGATCTGCACCGCCGCCGCGAACATTAAATCCAGAAGCGCCTTCGCCTGCATTTGTAACTCCGGGAAGTAATAAAATTGATTTTAAGACATCGACTTCACCTAAAACTACAGGCATTTTTTTTATGGTTGAAATGGAGAGTTTGTTAACGCTCATTTCAGGAGATTTTATATTTATTTTCTTCTTATTATCTGTAATGACAACTTCCTGAAGTTCTTCGCCGCTTTCGCTGATGGAAAAATTGTTTTTGGTATTTTGATTTAAAGTGATGGTTTGCTGGATCGTTTGATAACCCACATAGCTAATTTCGATTTGATGTTCGCCGCGAGCAGCTGTAATAGAATAAAATCCGTATTCGTTTGTTGTGGTTCCTATTTTTAAAGCCGGAATATAAATATTGACGCCAATTAATGTTTCGTTATTTTTTGAATCTTTAATTGTACCGCTTAGCGTAAATTTATCCTGAGAGAAAGAATGAAGTGTGGTAAAAATAATGATAAGAAGGAAACTAATCTTTTTTGTAATCATCGTTTTGGTTTTGAGTTACATAGTTAGCAATTCTTACTAAATATTAGAGTCCAACTATTGTTAAACATTAGTTAAGAATAAAAAAGGCAGCCTGTAAAAGCTGCCCTTTTTGTCTATATTTTAAAAATACACAACGTGCATTTCTTATTTTATTTTTGCAATAATTGCATTGAATGTTTCACTAGGACGCATTGCTTTGCTTACTAACTCAGGAGTTGGCTGGTAGTATCCGCCAATGTTTTGAGGTTTTCCTTGTGCACCAATTAATTCTGCATCGATTTTAGCTTCGTTTGCTTCAAATTCTGCAGCAATTGGAGTAAAGATCGCTTTTAATTCTGCATCTTTATTTTGAGCAGCTAAAGCCTGAGCCCAGTAAAATGCAAGGTAAAAGTGAGAACCACGGTTATCAATTTGTCCAACTTTACGAGCCGGAGATTTATCGTTTGCTAAGAATTTATCGTTTGCTTCGTCAAGAGTTTCAGCTAAAACAATAGATTTAGAATTGTTTAAAGTTTGTCCTAAATGCTCTAATGAAGCACCAAGAGCTAAAAATTCTCCTAATGAATCCCAACGTAAATATCCTTCTTCTGTAAATTGCTCAACGTGTTTTGGAGCAGATCCTCCAGCGCCAGTTTCGAACAATCCACCACCGTTCATTAAAGGAACGATAGATAACATTTTTGCAGAAGTTCCTAATTCTAAAATTGGGAATAAATCTGTAAGGTAGTCACGTAAAACGTTTCCTGTTACAGAAATAGTATCTAAACCTTTGATGATTCTGTCTAAAGTAAATTCAGTTGCAGCAACCGGATTTAAAATACGGATATCTAAGTTTGTAGTATCGTAATCTTTAAGGTATTTTTGAACTTTTACGATCAATTCTCTATCGTGCGCTCTGTTTTCGTCTAACCAGAAAACAGCGGGAGTGTGAGATAAACGAGCTCTGTTTACAGCTAGTTTAACCCAGTCCTGAATAGGAGCATCTTTTGCCTGACACATTCTGAAAATATCGTTTGTTTCAACGTTTTGTTCCATTAAAACAGTTCCGTTTGCATCAACAACACGAACAACACCATCACCTTGTATTTGGAAAGTTTTATCGTGAGATCCGTATTCTTCTGCTTTTTGAGCCATTAATCCAACGTTAGGAACACTTCCCATTGTTTTAGGATCAAAAGCACCATGTTTTTTACAGAAATCAATTGTTGCTGTATAAATACCAGAATAAGAACGGTCTGGAATAACTGCAATTGTATCTTGTGCCTTACCATCTTTGTTCCACATTTGTCCAGAAGTACGGATCATTGCCGGCATAGAAGCATCAACAATAACATCAGATGGAACGTGTAAGTTTGTAATTCCTTTATCAGAATTAACCATTGCTAAAGCTGGTCCGTTTTCGATCGCTTTCGTAATGTCAGCTTCAACTTCAGCTTGTTCAGGTCTTCCTGCAATTTTTGCATAGATATCACCTAAACCATTTCTTGTGTCAATATTTAATTCTGCAAATAAAGTTTCGTATTTTTTGAAAAGATCAGCAAAATATACTTCAACGATAGCGCCAAAGATAATTGGATCTGAAACTTTCATCATTGTAGCTTTTAAATGCACAGAAAGTAAAACACCTTCTTTTTTAGCTTCTGCAATAGCATCAGCTGCAAAAGCTTTTAATTTTTTTACACTTAAAACAGAACTGTCGATGATTTCTCCAGCTTTAAGCGGTGTGCTTGCTTTTAAAACAGTTGTAGTTCCGTCTTTTGCAACAAATTCGATTTTTACATCATTTGCTTCTGCAACAGTAAGTGACTGCTCACTTCCGTAGAAATCACCGTTTGGCATAGAAGCCACTTTAGTTTTTGAATCAGCAGACCAGGCACCCATTGAGTGTGGATTTGCTTTTGCAAAGTTTTTAACGGCTCTTGGCGCTCTACGATCAGAGTTTCCTTCACGTAAAACAGGGTTTACAGCAGAGCCTAATACTTTTGCATATTTTGCTTTAATTTCCTTTTCAGCATCGTTTTGCGGATCTTCCGGGAAATTTGGAACGTTGTAACCGTGAGATTGTAATTCAGCAATAGCCGCTTTTAATTGTGGTACAGATGCTGAAATGTTTGGTAATTTGATGATGTTAGCTTCTGGCTTTGTTGCTAATTGACCCAATTCAGCAAGAGCATCCACTGTTTTTTGAGCATCTGTTAAAGACTCAGGAAAATTAGATAAAATTCTTCCTGCCAAAGAGATGTCTCTAGTTTCAATAGCAATACCAGCTGTTGAAGTAAAAGCCTGAACAATAGGTAATAAAGAATAAGTCGCTAATAGAGGCGCCTCATCAGTTAAGGTGTAAAAAATTTTTGAATTCTGTGTCATTTTTTTTTTTTTTATAATCGTGTCGTCAAAGAATGGCGATGTAAAAGGTATGAGCTGGCTCAAAATGAGCGGAGCAAATATAATAAAAACAGTCCGAAAACGGTTTAGTTTTCCTGATAATTGCTTAAATTATCAGATTGCTAATACGATTTCGTAAAATTGCTAAATCGATGATTTTGATATTAAAAAATTACGGTTTTGATACTGCTTAAAATAAAGGCATAAAAAAAACTCGTTTCAAATAACATGAAACGAGTTTTTTATAACAGATTGATAAATGATTATCTTCTTTTATCTTTAATCTTAGCTTTTTTACCAGTAAGTTCTCTGAAGTAGAAAATTCTAGCTCTACGAACTGCACCTTTTTTGTTGATTTCGATTTTTTGTAAAGCTGGTAAGTTTACTGGGAAGATACGCTCAACTCCAATAGCTCCAGACATTTTACGAATCGTGAAAGTTTCTGTGTTACCAGAACCTCTTCTTTGAATAACAACTCCTTTAAAAAACTGAGTTCTTGTTTTTTCACCCTCTTTAATTTCGTAGAAAACTGTGATAGTATCTCCAGCTCCAAATTCAGGGAAATCTTTTTTAGCAACGAATTCGGTTTGAACGAATTTTAATAAATCTGCCATGATAATTTTATTATTATAGTTTAATAGAGTAACATTCACGGATCTCGCCAGAGGTTAGTCTAATTCGGGTGCAAATGTAGTTAAAAAAAATAAAATTCCAAATAAAATAAATTCCAAATTCCAATTTCTTAACTAGTTGATTAATTGGAATTTGGAATTTTAAAAATTTGGAATTTATTCAAGTAAATCCGGACGTCTGTTTTTTGTATGTTCGTAGGCTTTATCTTCGCGCCATTTGTCAATTTTGGCAAAATGTCCGCTGATTAAAACTTCCGGAACTTTCCATCCTTTATAATCCGCAGGTCTTGTATATATTGGTCCTGATAGTAAATTGTCCTGAAAACTATCTGTCAACGCTGAGGTTTCATCGCTTAAAACACCAGGGATTAAACGAATTAATGCATCTGACAAAACTAATGCGCCCAATTCTCCGCCAGATAAAACGTAATCTCCAATCGAAATTTCCTTAGTAATAAAATGATCTCTCACGCGCTGGTCAACACCTTTATAATGTCCGCATAAAATGATAATGTTTTCGTACATCGACATTTTGTTGGCCATTTTTTGGTTTAAAGTTTCACCGTCGGGAGACATATAAATTACTTCGTCATATTCACGCTGACTTTTAAGATGCGTAATACAATCATCAATAGGCTGAATTGTCATTACCATTCCAGCGCCGCCGCCAAAAGGATAATCGTCTACACTTTTTTGCTTATTAGTGCTGTAGTCGCGAAGATTATGAAAATGTACTTCGACCAAGCCTTTATCAATGGCACGTTTCATAATCGATGCCTCAAAAGGGCTTCTTAATAATTCAGGTAAAAGTGTAACAATGTCAATTCTCATTTTTTCTTCAATAATTTGGGCAAAGATACGAAGTTAAAAATGAAGATGTAATAGGTATAGTCCCTACGGGACAAAAAATCATGTCGGTGCAAATTTTTTCTACCGATATTTTGTTCTTAACGAAACTTTTTTTTTGGATGTATAGTATTTATGGATAAGGTTTTAATTTTTTTAACGATTTTTATTCTTTGTCTAGATGTATAGTCCCTACGGGACAAAGAATCTGTGTGATAAAATATTGCTACCGATATTATGTTCCTAACGGGACTTTCTAGAGTAATTCCATTTGAATAAATTCCAATTAAAATCAATAGTATTATCCCATTAGGGATAAAATATCGGTAGAAAAAAAATGGATCAACATTCATAATGTCCCGTTAGGGACTATACATTTTTGTTAAAATAAAAAGAAAGAATATTCCTTCTTTTTTATATATTTGAAAACGATCAAAAAATATTCCGCTAGGAATAATATATTGGTAGAAAAAAATATTATTAAGAAAAAATGTCCCGTAGGGACTATACAAAATCATGGCAAATACTTACACCCAAATCCACATTCATTTTGTTTTTGCTGTAAAATATAGACAAGCGGCTATACATACAAACTGGAAAAATGATTTATATAAATACATTTCAGGAATTATTAAAAACAATAATCATAAGATCTTAGCAATCAATGGTGTTTCAGACCATGTTCATATTTTAATCGGAATAAGACCCGCACAATCAATATCTGAATTGATGAAAAGCATAAAGCAAAATTCATCAAAATGGATAAACGAAAATAAATTTACCAACATTCATTTTGAATGGCAGGAAGGATATGGAGCATTTTCATATAGTAAATCTCAATTAAGTGCAGTTGCTGACTATATAGAGAATCAAGAAGAGCATCATAAAAAGAAAACCTTTAAAGAAGAATACATCAATTTTCTCGAAAAATTTGAAGTTGATTATGATGAAAAGTTTATTTTTAAGGAATTAATTTAAAATTGGTTTTTTAATTATATCCAAAACGTAAATGAAAAAAATAGCCTTCTTCATTCTTATATTATTATGCGCTTGTAACAAAGAAAAAGCTAAAGAAACCACAAAAGAAGCTCCAAAACAAATTCCAGAAGAAGCGTCCTATTTTAAGGATATCAAAACTAATGACGTTAAATTACCAAAACCAACTTATGGAGATTAGCTGTTTTCTCATCCTGAAGATGGACAGACTTTTGAACAATATTTTAGATCTAAGCATATTATTCCGACTAAAGAGGAGAATATTATTTACATAAAACCGATTGGAAATTTTAATTCTCTGCAAAAGAAACAGATTCAACTTGTTAATGAATATTTAGAACTCTTTTTTCAATTAAAAACAAAAACATTAGAACCGATTTCTAATGATATAGTTCCAAATTCAGCAAGAAGAATGTCTACGGAAGGTCATGAACAATTATTAGCAGGATATCTTTTAAATGATGTATTAAAAGAAGAAAAACCGGAGAATAGAATTGCATTAATGGGACTTTCAGAATTGGATTTATACCCTAAACCGGAATGGAATTATGTTTTTGGACTTGCTTCTTATAGAGATAAAGTAGGTGTAAGTTCTATTTACAGATTTCAGGATGGTAAACTTACTGCTGAAAATTTTGATTTATGTTTAGTAAGATTACTCAAAACGAGTTCTCATGAAATTGGACATATGTTTGGAATGCACCATTGTATTAATGCTGATTGTGTTATGAATGGTACTAACAGTTTATCTGAAACAGATAGAAGTACGATTCGATTGTGCTCTGTCTGCCAAAGAAAATTAAATTCATGTATTCAATATGATAATAAAAAGAGATTAACCGACTTAGACAATTTTTTTAAAAAAAATAACCTGACTGAGGAATCTGATTCAATGAAAAAAGATATCTCAGTTATTCAATAAAAATGAAGACAATTAAAATAGTTGCCATAACAGGCAGTACAAGAAAAAACTCAAGCAATTTTAAAATTCTAAAATATATTTCAGAACATATAAAATCAGATTTTGAAGTTGAGATTTTTGAAGATTTAGATCAAATTCCGCATTTTAATCCAGATTTAGATACAGAGAATCCGCCGGAAGAAATTAGTTTATTCAGAAATAAAATAATGGAGGCCGACGGAATTATAATCTGTACTCCTGAATATGTTTTTAGCCTGCCCGGAAGTTTAAAGAATGCTTTAGAATGGTGTGTGTCGACTACTATTTTTTCTGATAAAAAAGCTGGATTGATTACCGCTTCTGCTTCTGGAGAAATGGGACATGAACAGTTTTTATTAATTATGAAAACCCTTGAAGCTAAATTTGACGATAATACACAGCTTTTAATTCAGGGAATTCGAGGAAAAGTTGATGCTGAAGGAAAAATTATAAACGAAGAAACAGAAATTGCACTTCAAAACTTTATAAATAATTTTGAGAATCAATTTTTATAGTAGATTTACTTTTCTAAATTTCGATCAAAAATGGTAACAAGAAGAAACTTTATTATAAACACAAGCCTGGCTGCTACGGCTGTTTTGGCTTTACCGTCATTAGCATTTTCTATGAATAAAAAAGAAATTGGTTTGCAGTTGTATACATTGCGTGAAGAACTTCCGAAAAATGTAAAAGAAACTTTAGAAAAAGTTGCTGCATCAGGATATACAAATGTAGAAACGTATGGTTTTTCTATTAAAGATCAGTTTTGGGGATTGTCGCCAGTTGAATTGAAAAAAATATTGGACGATAATAAACTAAAAGCGGTTAGCGGACATTATAATTTAGGAAGTTATTTATATGACGGAAATACAGCGGAATTAATTGCTGCGATTGAAGCCGCAAAGATTTTAAAAAACGAATTCTTAACCGTTCCGTGGATCGACGAACCTTTTAGAAAAAGTATCGATGATTATAAAAAGATCGCACAGCGTTTGAATCAGGCTGCAAAAATGTGCAAAGAAGCAGGGTTAAAATTAGCGTATCACAATCATGATTTCGAATTTCAAAAACATGATGGCGTTACGGGTTACGAAATCTTATTAAATGAAACCGATAAAAACCTGGTTTATTTTGAACTAGATTTATATTGGGTAGTTCGTTCAGGAAATGATCCGCTAAAATTATTTAAAGAAAATCCGGGCCGTTTTAAAATGTGGCATGTAAAAGATATGGATAAAACAAATCCGGCTTTAAATACAGAAATTGGTTCAGGATCAATTGATTTTAAACCTTTCTTTAAAGAGGCAAAACAATCCGGAATGATTCACTTTTTTGTTGAGCAGGAAAATAATTATGCTGGAGATTCTTTTCAGTCCATTAAAACAAGCTCTGATTTTATTTCAAAAGAATTGATTTAAATCCAATCATAAAAAAGTCTTATTTTTGTAAGAATAAATTTAAAAATCATGCAGAATATCAAAACAAGTAAAGAGTTTATAAAAGGAGAAGAAATAGAGTGGGAAGTAGTTGGTGAAGGAATCAAGCGTAAAATCCTGGCTTTTGATGATAAGGTTATGCTTGTAAATGTTCATTTTGAAACTGGAGGAATTGGCGTTTTACATGAACATTATCATTCTCAGGTAACGTATATCGCAAGCGGAAAATTTGATGTAACCATAAGCGGCGTTACACAAACATTAAAAGAAGGCGATAGTTTTTATATTCCGCCTCACGCAATTCATGGAGTTGTTTGTTTAGAAAGCGGAATGCTTACAGACGTTTTTAGCCCCGCAAGAGAAGATTTCTTAAAATAAATTATAAAGAAAATCAGTAAATATACGCGTCTTTGCGATAGCGAATCTGCGTCATCCGCGTTCTAAAAATTGACGCAGATTAAACGGATTCGCTATCGCGAAGACGCAGATTTACGCAGATTTTATAAAAAAAATAACTTTAATTATAAATATTGATGGTATTTTTGCAAAATGAATTTATCTAAAACCAACGTCCTGTTTATGGCAGTTTGCACTGGTCTTATAGTTGCAAATCTTTATTACTGCCAGCCTTTAATTGTTTTAATTGCCAACGAATTTAAAATTCCTGAAGCCAGCGCCGGAACTATAACGTATTTAACTCAAGCAGGTTATGCTATTGGGTTGTTTTTTATGGTGCCGCTTGGTGATAAATTAGAACGAAAAAAGCAGATTTTAATCACCACTTTTGCTTCTGTAATCGCATTGCTTATTGCAGCAACGGCAAAAAGTTTTCTTATTTTACAAATTGCTTCTTTATTAATCGGAATCACTTCGATTGTACCGCAGCTTATTTTGCCTTTAGCAGCTTCCTTAAGCACTCCTAAACAGCGAGGAAAAGTTATTGGAACTATTATGAGCGGTTTATTGGTCGGGATTTTACTTTCCAGAACTTTAAGCGGTTTTATTGGAGAAGTTCTAGGTTGGAGATCAATGTTTTATATCGCAGCCGGAATTTGTCTTTTAATCTTTTTTGTCATTCAGAGTAAATTCCCGGTAAACAAACCTCAGTTTCAGGGAACTTACGGTCAATTAATCCAGTCTTTATTTACACTTATAAAAACACAGCCGGTTTTGCGTGAAGCAACAGCAATCAATGTTTTCAGCTTTGCTCAGTTTGGGGCTTTCTGGACGACAATGGTTTTATTGCTTTCTGGAGAACCGTTTCATTTTAACAGTGCCACAATTGGTTTATTTGGGATTGTTGGTGCATCGGGAGCTTTGGCCGCACCTTTGGTTGGGAAAATCGGTGATAAAGGAAATTCGAGAATTGCAGTTGGTTACGGCTGTTTATTAATCCTGATAAGCTTCTTGATTTTCTATTTTTCAATAGAAAGCGTAATCGGAATTGCGATAGGAATTGTCTTTATTGATATCGGAATCCAGGGCGTTCATATTTCAAACCAAACCAGAGTGTATTCATTATTGCCAGAAGCAAGAAACAGACTAAATACGGTATTTATGTCGTTTAGCTTTTTAGGAACTGCCGCGGGATCTGCCTACGGATTATTATTGTGGAAACTGGGCGGATGGCACGCTGTAACAATTGGCTGTATGGTTTTATCTGCACTGTCATTAACCGTTTACGGACTTACTTATAAATCAAAATCTAAAAAACAAAAAGCGCAAATTGATTAAGAAATTAATTTGTAAATTTGCGTTCAATTAAAAAATAACAACATGGAAAACGGAATATACGCTAAATTCAACACAAGCAAAGGTTCGATTTTAGTTAAACTTACACACGACTTAACACCAGGAACCGTAGGGAATTTTGTAGCTCTTGCAGAAGGAAATATGGAAAATAAAGTAAAACCTCAAGGACAAAAATTCTATGATGGATTAAACTTTCACAGAGTAATTCCTGATTTTATGATTCAGGGTGGTTGTCCTAAAGGAACTGGAACTGGAGATCCTGGGTATAAATTTGATGATGAATTTGATCCAAGTTTAAAACACGATCGTCCGGGAGTTTTATCTATGGCAAATTCTGGACCTGGAAGTAACGGTTCTCAATTTTTTATCACACACGTTCCAACTCCTTGGTTAGACGGAAAACACAGTGTTTTTGGTCACGTTGTAGAAGGACAAGATGTAGTTGATGCTGTTGCTCAAGGTGATGCTTTAGAGACTTTAGAAATCATCAGAGTTGGAGAAGAAGCTCAAAAATGGAATGCTATTGAAGCTTTTATTGGTTTAAAAGGTGCTCGCCTTAAACGTGAAGCAGCTTTAAAAGCAGAATCTGAAGCAAAAATGGAACAACTTGCTGCTGGTTTTGATAAAACAGAAAGCGGTTTACGTTATAAAATGATCCAAAAAGGTGAAGGTAAAAGAGCTGAAGCTGGAAAAACAGTTTCTGTTCACTACGAAGGATCTTTAGAAAACGGAAAAGTTTTTGATTCATCTTACCCACGTAAAAAACCAATCGAATTTAAATTAGGAGTTGGACAAGTTATCGAAGGATGGGACGAAGGTATTGCTTTATTACAAGTTGGAGACAAAGCTCGTTTTGTAATTCCATCTGATTTAGCTTACGGTCCATCTGGAGCTGGAGGAGTTATCCCGCCAAATGCAACTTTGATTTTTGACGTTGAATTAATGGACGTAAAATAAGGATTTACAAGCAATTTAGTATTGTTTTAAATAGCAATCCCATTCGCAAGCCGAATGGGATTTTTTTTATATTTACTATAAAAACCAGAGACAATGAAAAATATTTTAATCCTTGCAGCACTTGCTTTATTTGCAGTTTCCTGCGGAACTCAAAAAACACCAGCTGTTGCAGCTGCTCCTCCCGAACCTGCAAAAACGGTAGCATTAACTCCTGAATTAGAAGCAGGTAGAGATTTGTATGAAAACAATTGCGCAAAATGCCACAAATTGAAAGATCCTAAGAAATATACAAAAGAAGAATGGGGACCAATTTTGGTTAGAATGGGCAAAAAAGCGAAGCTGGACGAAACTCAAATGGCATCAATTACAGATTACATTCATTCGCAATTATAATTTGCATTTAGAAAAAAAACAAAAAACCTGTTCAATAATTTGAACAGGTTTTTTGTTTTCAAATAGATATAAAAAAACACCTTCACAAAATGAGGTGTTTAAAAAGTTAGGAATGATGTACAGCCGTATTGTCTACCGCGATAATTTTTAAAGTTTTGATACCAGCCGGCATTTCCCAGTCAACTTCGTCGTTTTCTTTAAAACCAATAATAGCAACACTTAAAGGTGCCAGAATTGAAATTTTAGATTGCTTTATATCTGCGGATGAAGGTAAAACAATTTGAACTTTCATTTGCTTCTTCGCTATTACATCTTCAATTGTTACAACAGAATTTATTCTGATAACAGAGTTGTCGAGTTCGCTTTCCTTGCTTATTACAGCGCGGTCTAATTCTTGCGAAAGCTGATTTGCTTCTTTAGTATTTGTTGAATTTTTACTTTTTAAAATCAATTCCCTTAAAAATTGATAATCTGATTTACAGAAAGTGGGTGTTGGTTTCATATCTATATTGAATTTATTGTTATTGAATTTGAATGATTTTTCTTCTTTTATGCTTTCTAAAGCGAGTTGTCGCTCATCTTGTTTAAAAAAAGACAAGCGTGTAAAGTATTTAGTTTGAAAAACAAAAAAGTATCTGACCAAAACTTAAATTTTGTCAAATAAGTAAATGTTTAAATCGATGTAAATCCTCCGCCTGAAAGAAGAATTGAAATAGACGGAGGCCTAATTAATAAAGGCCTTACTATGTGAAATAAATACAGCCGAAAGCGATTTTCTCTTACAAGAAAACGCAGGTCTAAAAACTGTAAATATTGTTATAGTGTTCACAATGAGTGATTTTAATTATGATCTGCAAAGATAGGTAAAGTTTTTTGATTCTTACAAATTTTATTTCCATTTGATATTACACCCAATGCTTGGTTTCTGAATTTCATTCAAGGTTCGGTTGTAAATTAAGGCATCAATTGCATTTCTTAAATCAGTTCCGCTTAACGGAATTCCGTTTCCGGGTCTTGAATCATCAAGTTGTCCTCTGTAAAACAATTTATCCTGATTATCGAATAAATAAAAATCGGGCGTGCAGGCTGCATCGTATGCTTTTGCTGTTTCCTGTGTTTCATCAAATAAGTAAGGGAAATCAATTTTATGCTGTAAAGCAAAATCAGTCATTAATTCTGGAGAATCCTGAGGATATTTCACGATATCGTTACTTGAAATAGCAATAATACCAAGTCCCTGAACACGATAATCATTTGAGATCATCACGATTTCATTAATAACATGAAGTACAAACGGGCAGTGATTACACATAAAAATAACAAGCGTACCTTTTGAACCTTTTAAATCTTCAAACGAATAAGTGTGATTCGAATTTGTATCTTTTAGATAAAATTCTGGAGCAATTGTCCCAAGCGGAATCATATTTGAAGGAGTACGTGCCATTTTTACAGAAATTAATACTCAAAAATAGCCTTTAAATTCTGTATAAAAAAGAGCACAAGAAGAATTGTTGTGTATACTTAACAGTATTTATTTAGCCCACAGATTTTACGGATTAAACTGATTATTTAATTTTAATCTGTGAAAATCCGTTTAATCCGTGAAATCTGTGGCCCATATTATTTTTATGAATTTAAAAATTCAAGTAAATCTTCGTTTAATTTGTCTCTGTCTGTATAAAACAAACCATGCGGAGCGCCTTCGTAAACGATATATGTATTATTTGCAATAGCTTCAGAAGCTTTTTTAGACGTTAAATCGATTGGAACGATTTTATCGTCATTTCCGTGAATAATTAAAGTTGGAACTGTTATTGTACTTAATTCGTCTCTAAAATCAGTAAAAGAAAAAGATTCGGCACATTTTAAAGTTGCGTGTGGAGAAGCGAATGAACAAAGCATTCTGTAATATTCTAATAAAGCCGTACTTAAAGGTTTATTGATAATATTTACACCAAAAAATGTCTTTCCGAAATTATCAACAAATCCAATTCTGTCTTCCTTGATTGCTGCTGCGGTAGTTTCACTTTTTTCTCTTGGATGTCCGTCTGGATTATCTTCTGTTTTTAGTAAAAAAGGAATAATTGAAGAAATCAAAGCGGCTTTTGCAACACCTTTTCCCTGATATCTGCTAAAATAACGAACCACTTCACCGCCACCCATAGAAAATCCAACCAAAGTTACATTCTCTAATTCCAGCTGGTTTATAATTTCGCTCAAATCATCCGTTAAAGTATCATAATCATATCCTTCCCACGGTTGTGACGATTTACCAAAACCACGACGGTCATAAGCAATTACTCGGTAATTATTTTTAACCAAATATTCAACCTGATATTCCCACATTTCGTTAGAAAGCGGCCATCCGTGAATTAAAATAACTGGTTTTCCTTTTCCGTAATCTTTTACATAAAGCTTTACGTTTTTTGCAGTTTCAATGAATTTATCTGTATTTAATTGATGAATATCAAAATCTAAATCCCTTAGAGTTGGATTGGCATTTATTACACTATTTTCCATTTTTATATTTTTACTAATTAGTTACTAATGCATGTGTAGTAAAATTAAACCTAGTATAAAAAAATAGGTTATAGAATTAGTTGTATTACTTACAAAATTTATAGGTTTGTAAAAAACAATTTTCAAATGGATTTAACCTGGAACGAATTCGAAAGAACAGATATGCGTGTAGGAACTATCATCGAAGTAAATGATTTTCCCGAAGCCAGAAAACCTGCTTTTCAATTAACAATAGATTTTGGTGCCGAAATAGGTATCAGAAAATCATCTGCACAAATTACAAAACGCTATCAAAAAGAAGATTTACTAAACAGACAAATCGTGGCCGTTGTAAATTTCCCCAAAAAACAAATAGGAAAATTTATGAGCGAATGTCTGGTTCTTGGAGCTGTAGGCGAGGAGGGAGATGTTATTTTACTAGCTCCTGATTTTAAAATTGAAAATGGATTGAGGATTGGGTAATTTACAGAAATAACTAAATTTTTATATTATCTTTCATTATCAACAATGTTGATCAACTTTTTTATGTCAAAATATCTATAATTAATAAGTCTAGGATCTTTTTTGTCTATTGTTTTAGAAAAATCCACATCTCCATCGCTTTTTTCAATTATTTGAAATGGAGCAGATTTGTTCTCAGCAATTTGAATCATACTATGTTGTCCAAAAATTTCCATTAAGGAATCTATAGCTTTATTGTTTGTTGATTCAGAGCTGTCAAAAGTTACATCAAAAATTTCTCCGCTTTCCGTTTTTATGATTAAATTTTTAACAAAACCAACTGAAGGAGATATTTTAAAACTATCAATTTGGTATTCATTTTCATTTAATTTTTTAAACGATTTGAAATGCTTTAATGAATTCAATTTTTGACCTAATTTTATTTCTCCTATACCTTCAAAATTTCTAGGTTTATTTGTGCAACTGACTATTAATATTGATAAAAATAATAATGCTAGTATTTTCATAACTGTGATTTTATATTAAATGTTAAGCATTAAGAGTTTATTTTTGTAATTAATTGTTCTAAAATCACTTGTCCTTCTTCCCAATATCTTAAATCAGAGTCAGAGTTAATATGGCCTTGTTCACCAACATTTACAAAATCACTTCCCCATTTTTCTGCAAAATATTGTTTTCTTTCAAATAAGGCATACGGATCATTTTCGCTTGCCACAACTATCGATGGAAAAGGCAATTTATAAAGCGGCATTGGAGAAAAATTCCTGATAATATCTGGAGTATGTTCTGGAGAATCTACATCGGCGGGAGCGACTAATAAAGCACCAATAATATTTTTATTCGAATTGTTTTCTGCCCAATGCAATACTAAAGAAACGGCCAAACTATGCGCCACTAAAATCGTTGGACTTTCTAATTTAGAAACGGCTTCGTTTAAACGGGCAATCCAATCTTCGCGAACAGGTTCGTCCCAATTGTCCTGAACCAAACGAATTGAATTTTTAAATTTTTCATGCCAAAAGGTCTGCCAGTGTTTCTCTCCGGAATTTCCTAATCCCGGTAAAATTAAAAGTTGTGTTTCCATTGCCGTGGAATTATATGTTTATTTCTTAGTTTGTTTTTCTTTTAAAATTCGGTTGACTTCGTTTACCAATAACGGAAAACCAGGTTCAGTCATTCCGTGACCGTAGCCGTCTAATTCGTAAAGTTTAGTCTGCGTGTGTCCAACTAATTTCATCATTCTTGCCATGTATGCATTTTCTTCATATCGGCCCAACATTTCAAGTTCACGATCTCCTGTAATTAATAAAAGCGGCGGAGCATCGGCGCGAACGTGATACAAAGGCGCAAAAGCATCAATTGTAGGTTGTTTTTCCGGGATTCCGTTTTCTCTTCTAACTTCAAAATGCGTAATACATTGTCCGCTAAACGGAATAAGTCCCGCAATTCGGTTCGCATCAATTCCTTCTTTCTGAAGATATTTTTTATCTAAACCAATCATCATATCTAAATATCCTCCGGCAGAATGACCAGAAAGAAATATTAAAGAAGAATCACCGCCATAATTGCTGATATTATTAAATGCCCAGGCAACAGCCGCTGCGGCATCTTCAATAGCTTTTACCGTTTTTGCTTTTGGAGATAATCTATAGTTTACACCAATAATGGCAAAACCTTTATTTTTTAAAGCTTCAGGAATTTCTTTATTTCCGCCCGTTAAACCTCCGCCATGAAACCAGACAATTGTGGCAAAGCCTTTTGTGTTTTTTGGATAATAAATATCCAGAACACATCTTTCGTTAATGTAACTGTCGGATTTATTTATTTCTGAAGAATAATATTGAATGTTTGATTTTGTTTCATATTCTGTTTTTTGAGCAGATGCTGAAAACGTAATAAAAATGAAACTAAATAAGAAAAGTAATTTTTTCATTTTGAAATAGTTGAATTGCATTTAATAATCTTAAATTCCAAATTTTAAATTCCAAATTCCAAAATATAAAAATCTAAAATCTACAGTCTACAATCTAAAATCGAGAACTTAAATATATAAAAAAAGTCCAAAAATGCTGCACATATTGGACTTGAACTTTTAGAAAAGTTATATAAGATTAAATATCGTCAAAATCAATATCAGTAAAGCTAGATCTTGGTGTTTCAGCTTTATCAGAACCGTATTCTTTTTTAAAATCTTTTTGATGTCTTTCAGAGATTACTTCTTCACCTTTGTGGTTCAAAACGTATGAAGTCATTTCTTCTAGTATTTCGGCAAAAGCACTAAAATCTTCTTTGTATAAATAAATTTTGTGTTTTTTAAAGTGAAAAGAACCATCTTCTTCTGTAAACTTTTTGCTTTCGGTAATCGTAATATAATAATCGTCAGCTTTAGTAGCTCTCACATCAAAGAAATAAGTTCTTCTTCCTGCTCGTAATACTTTAGAAAAAATCTCTTCTTTTTCTAACATGTCATTTTCTCTCATAATACGTTCTATCATTTTTGGTAATTAATAGTACTCAAAAATCATAAAAATTTATCTATTACGCAACAATTAAAGTAATTCTTTTTCCGAAAGTTGTTTTAAATATAACGATGCGTAGTAACCTTCCTGATTTATTAATTGATTATGAGAGCCTTGTTGAATGATTTCGCCATCTTCTAAAATAATGATTTTATCAGCGTTTTTGGCAGAAGACACTCGGTGACTGACAATTATGGTAGTTTTATCCTTACAAAATTCAAACAAATTATGTAGGATTGTTTCTTCAGTTTCGGTATCAACTGCAGACAAACAATCATCAAAAAGTAAAATCACCGGATTTTTTATAATAGCCCTCGCGATCGATACACGCTGCTTTTGTCCGCCGGAAAGCGTAATTCCTCTTTCTCCTAAAATAGTGTCATATTGCTTGTTAAATGCGATGATATTATCATGAACTACAGCATTTTTTGCAGCTTCAATAACTTCTTCGTCCGTTGCATTTTGATTTCCGAATTTGATGTTATTTTTTATGGTATCCGAAAACAAGAAAGCATCCTGAGGAACAATTCCGATGCTGTTTCTTAAATCGTTTAAATTTAAAGAACTGATTTCGTTTTGATCAATTGTAATTCTTCCATCGGTAACATCATAAAGACGGGAAATTAGAGATAAAATAGTAGATTTTCCAGAACCTGTTTTTCCTAAAATGGCCAGCGTTTCTCCTTTTTTTACTGTGAAACTTACATTTTTTAAAGCTTCAATATTAGTATCTTCATACGTATAGCTTACATTTTCAAAAGCAATTGAACCTTGTATATCTGATGCATTTTGATTGTTATTTTTAATTTCCGGCTCGATTTTCAAAAATTCATTTAAACGTTTTTGAGAAGCCTCTGCTTCCTGAACCATAGAAGAAACCCAACCAAGAGAAGCAACAGGCCAGGTTAACATGTTTACGTAGAGAATAAATTCGGCAATTGTGCCAATATTCGGAATCGTGCCGTTGATGTACATTACGCCTCCAAAATAAATTACAACTAAATTACTAATTCCGATAAGGGCAATCATCAAAGGTCCAAACAGCGACTGAACTTTAGCCAGATCTAAACTCTTGCGTTTACTTTCATCCGAAAGATTTACCATATTATTTTGATGCTGATTTTCTAAAGAATAAGCTTTAATAACTCTAATTCCTGAAAATATTTCCTGAGTAAAACTCGAAACTTTAGATAAATACTGCTGAAAAGTGGTGCTTCGTTTATTGATTTCTGAACTTAGTTTAAAAATACAATAAGACAAAATTGGCAATGGTAAAATTGTATATAAAGTCAGCAAAGGCGAAACATTATACATATATAATAATACGATGGCAAAACGAATGAACGTGTTTATAGTATACATTACCGCCGGGCCTACATACATACGAACTTTAGAAACGTCTTCACTAATTCTGTTCATTAAATCTCCCGTACGGTTTTGTTTGTAGAAATTTTGAGAAAGGTTTTCGTATTGTCTAAAAACCTCATTTTTTAAATCAAACTCAATATGGCGCGACATTACGATTAAAGTCTGACGCATTAAAAAAGTTAAGAATCCTCCAACAATTGCACTCCCCGTGATTAAGAGTACGTTATGAATTAATTCCTGCTGATAAAAGTTAACCAGTATAGAGGATTTTTTATCGGCATCGGATAGTTTTAAAAACTTTTCGATAACGTCAAAAGAATGGCTAACCAGCTTTGGAGTAAATAAAAAGAATATTTGTGCGATTATGGTGATTAAAATTCCGAAGGAAAAACTGAATTTATATTTAATGAAATATTTGTTTAAATAGCTTAATTCTTTCATTTTTTTAAGAGATTCGATATTGACTTGATTTAATTTTATGAATTATTCTTAATTAAAAGTATAATAAAATGCAATCTAATCAAAATAAATATTTTGTATAATTGTTATTTTAAAGATAAAAAATTAGCACATGTATATTTTTTGTTTATGTTTGAGTTGTCTTTTTGACAAATTCATAATTTTAAACAACTAAATAGTAACGCTATGGATGCAACTTTCGCAACTGGAAAGGAACTTCAAAAAATGGATCCTGTTTTTGGTCAATTATCTTTTGACGATCACGAACAAATTGTATTTTGCAATGACAAAGATACAGGTTTAAAAGCAATTATTGGTATTCATAATTCAGTTATGGGGCCAGCTTTAGGAGGTACTAGAATGTGGAATTACAATACTGAATGGGAAGCATTAAACGATGTTTTGCGTCTTTCAAGAGGTATGACTTATAAATCTGCAATTACCGGTTTGAATATTGGTGGTGGAAAAGCAGTAATTATTGGTGATGCTAAAACGCAGAAAACTCCTGAATTGATGCGTAAGTTTGGTGAGTTTGTTCACTCTTTAAGCGGAAGATATATTACAGCTGAAGATGTTGGAATGGAAACTAAAGACATGGACACTGTAAGAGATGTAACGCCTTATGTTACTGGAATCTCTGAAGAAAGAGGGGGATCTGGAAATCCTTCTCCTGTAACAGCTTACGGAGTTTATTTAGGAATGAAAGCGGCTGCTAAAAGTCAGTTTGGTTCTGATGTTTTAGATGGTAAAAAAGTTTTGGTTCAGGGAATTGGACACGTGGGTGAAACTTTAGTTGAGTATTTAACTAAAGAAGGAGCACAGGTAACGATTACTGATATTAACGAAGAAAAATTATATCAGGTTGCTTCAAAATACAATGCGACAATTTATACTGGTGAAGATTTATATACAGCAGATGTTGATATCTATGCGCCATGCGCAATGGGAGCAACAATTAATGACGATACAGTAAACAAAATTAAAGCTAAAGTTATTGCTGGAGCAGCAAACAACCAATTAGCTGATGAAAATGTTCACGGTCCAAGATTACAGGAAAGAGGAATTTTATATGCTCCTGATTTCTTGATCAACGCTGGTGGAATCATCAATGTTTATGCTGAATTAGAGCATTATGGTAAAGCTGAAATCATGGCTAAAACCGAAAATATCTACAATACTACTTTAGAAATTATCGATTATGCTGTGAAAAACGGTATGACAACTCATAAAGCTGCACTTACAATTGCTCAAAATCGTATTGATGCGAGAAAAATTGAAAACGCTGCTAAGAAGTAATTTTTTAGTTTACAGTCTCAATCCCAGTTTTCAGTTTGCTCTGAAGACTGGGATTTTTTTTAGTATCCAGTTGCAGTTTCCAGTTTTATAGGAATATTGAGACTGAGACTGAATACTGAGATTAATTTTGAATTAAACTGAAAACTGCGACTGAAAACTGCGACTTTTTTACGAATTAATTTTAAAATATGCCTTAAAAGTTATACTTTTGCAGACTAATTTTTAAATGTTCTTACAAGGTGGTAAATAGAAGACACATACGCGTTAAAGTCATGCAATCCATTTATGCAATGCACCAAAGCGGTTCTGATAATATGGAAAAAGAAGAGAAATTTCTTTTTTACAGTATTGATAATATTCAGGACTTATATCTTATAATGCTTTCTTCATTGATTGAAATTTGCAAAAAAGAATCAGTATTCTTGCATCTGTCAAGCAAAAAACATCTTGCTACTGCAGCAGAACGTAATCCGAACGAAAAGTTCATCAAAAACAAAATCTTTCAGCTTCTTGCCGAAAGTAATTCCCTTAGCATCGCTTTAGAAAATCGTAAAATCAACAACTGGTCATTAAACGACGATTATATTATTTTGCTTTTAAATGATATTAAAGCAAGCGATTTGTACAAAAAATACATGAGCAATAATATCAATACTTTTGAAGAGGACAAACAATTTATTGCTGATTTATTTGCTGAGGTTATTGTTCCAAATGACAAATTATATGAGTATTTAGAGGATGATAAATTGACTTGGGTTGATGATATTCCGGTTGTAAATACGCATATCATTAAACAATTAAAAGCAATTAAAACCGAAGATCCGGACGATTTTAGAGTTCCTAAATTGTATAAAGATGTTGAGGATAAAGATTTTGCTAAAGATTTATTTAGAAGAACAGTTTTAAACGAAGCTGTTTTGGCAAAAGAATACGACGATAAAACGCCAAACTGGGACAGCGAAAGGATTGCCGAAATCGATACGATTATCTTGAAAATGGCAATTTGCGAATTTTTGAAATTCCCTTCAATTCCTGTAAAAGTAACTCTTAACGAATATTTAGAAATTGCAAAAGAGTATTCTACACCAAAAAGTAGTATTTTTATCAACGGAATTTTAGATAATCTTGTAAAAGAACTTACCGCTAATAAAAAGATGGTAAAAGTTGGTAGAGGGTTAATGTAAAAATAAAAGAAATTGAGCTGTCACTCTGAGCGAAGTCGAAGAGCCAGTCCAAAAATAAAATATTAATAATAAATCAAAAAACAGAATTTAAATTATGGGACAATTAACTCAATTTGCGCCATTTCTATTAATGTTTGTGGTAATCTATTTCTTCATGATCAGACCACAGCAAAAAAGAGCAAAAAACGAAAAAGAATTTGAAAGCAGCCTAAAAGTAGGTGATAAAATAGTTACTAAAAGTGGTTTCCACGGTAAAATTGCTGAATTAGCAGAAACTACTGTTGTAATCGAAACTATGTCAGGAAAATTAAAATTAGAGCGTTCAGCTATTTCTTTAGAATTAAGCGCTGCTTTGAATAAAAAAGCTTAAGCTTTTTTAAATTACAATATTTTAAATCCCAAATTCCAAATGGAGTTTGGGATTTTTTTGTTTATGCTAAACGTGTGGTCATTGCGAGGAACGAAGCAATCTCACGATGCTTATCACGCATGTTGATGTTAGTGTGGTTGCTTCGTTCCTCGCAATGACAAAAATGCGAAAACCTTTGTCAAAGTTTAAAACTTTGACAAAGGTCTCATATAGCTTGGAATTTGGAATTTTAAAAAATTGGAATTTAATTACCTGTATTTATCATTCAACCCAACATTCGCCAAAATCATCGGAATCACTTTTTCAATTCTCGAAAGTTTTGTTTTTTCCTGTTTAGCAGTTTCAATATATTCCAGAAACTCATATTGTTTATAAGGGCTAAACTTCTCAAACGCTTCTTTTAATGATGGGTTTTTAATCATTTCTGCGTTAAGAAGTTCAGAAACTATGGCTTCTTTTTTTGAAGGTTTTATGATTTTTCCCTGTTTTTCATTTTCAATCGCTTCTAAGATATATTCTAAAATATCTTTTTCGTTTATTTCTTCTTTTGAAGCAAAACGCCATTGACGCAAGGATTTTGTAACCTCTTCCTGAGCATTGATAAGTTTCTTTTTTTCATCTTTCAGGAAAACACCATTAAAAAACCAAATCGCAAAATAATCTTTAAAACCTCCTAAACCAATGACATTTTTTTTCTCATAAACATAAACCGGACCACCCCATTTTGTGGTTTCTTTTAGTTCGGTTTTGTCAATAATAGCTTTAAGGAGAAGTAATTCTTCTTCCCATTGACCGCTATATTTCCACATGCCTTTATTTTCAGAAGCTGGTTCCAAATTATCTTGTTCTTTTAGGTTTTTCTTTTGAATCAAAAATTCCCGGAATTGCTGTAAGTTCAGCAATTTTTACAATAACATCAGTTGCTTTTTGAATGCTTTCTGCTGGAACATATTCGTATTTTCCGTGGAAGTTATGTCCGCCGGCAAAAATATTCGGACAAGGTAATCCCATATATGATAATTGAGATCCGTCAGTACCGCCGCGAATAGGTTTTATGATTGGTTTGATGTTTAATTCGCGCATTGCTTTTTCGGCAATATCAACAATATGTTTTACCGGAAGCACTTTTTCTTTCATATTGTAATACTGATCTCTAATTTCAGTAGTTACAATATCTTCACCAAATTGTTTCGCAAACTTCTTATTGATTTTTTTGGCAATTTTTCCAATTAAATCTTTACGTTTTTCAAATTTGCTTTTATTATGATCGCGGATAATTAATTCTAAAACGGTTTCTTCAATACTTCCCGTTAAATGATGAACGTGAAAAAAACCTTCGTAACCTTTTGTTTCCTGAGGCGTTTCACCTTTTGGAAGTTCATTGATAAATTCATTTGCAATCAACATCGAGTTGATCATTTTTCCTTTTGCATAACCAGGATGAACGCTTTTTCCTTTAAAAGTAATTTTAGCTCCGGCAGCATTAAAATTTTCATATTCTAATTCACCAATCTGGCTTCCGTCCATGGTGTAAGCCCATTGAGCGCCAAATTTTTCCACATCAAAATGATGCGCACCGCGTCCAATTTCTTCGTCGGGAGTAAAACCAATTCTGATTTTCCCGTGTTTAATTTCCGGATGCTGAATTAAGTATTCCATTGCCGAAACAATTTCGGTAATTCCGGCTTTATCATCGGCGCCTAACAAAGTAGTTCCGTCGGTTGTAATGATTGTCTGCCCTTTATATTGTAATAAATCTTTAAAGTAATTAGGAGAAAGAACGATGTTTTTTTCAGCATTCAAAACAATATCTTTTCCGTCGTAATTCTCTACAATCTGTGGTTTTACATTTGCCCCGCTAAAGTCTGGCGAAGTATCAAAATGAGAAACAAACCCAATTGTCGGGACTTCATGATCCACATTACTTGGCAAAGTTGCCATAATGTAAGCCTTGTCATCTATGGTGACATCTGTTAAACCAATTGTTTTTAGTTCTTCAACTAATTTATTGGCAAGATTCCATTGTTTTTCTGTACTTGGGGTTGTTTTTGAATTCGGATCTGATTCTGTATCAATTGTTACATAACTGATAAAACGATCTATGATATGTTGCATTTCTTTTTATTTTTAGCAAATATAGACATTTTTTTTAGCAGGTAAATTTGCGGTTTTAGTATCGAAAATAATAAAAAAAGAGACCGTTTTTGTAGACAGCCTCCTGTTTTTTATTGAATTATCTGTTCTAATAGTCAAACGTTCCTACGGAACGTATATCTTTCAACAAATTGAATTTCTACCAATCAGACATTCCTAACGGAATGAGCCTTTTCAATTTAAAAAAAATTATTCCGTTAGGAATATTTGGTTGGTAGCAAGAATATTAAGATTTTGATTGTGTCCTGTAAGGACACCTGATTTATTGAGTCTAATGTATTTGAGATAACCGTTTTTATCTTTTAAATACTTTTTACACATCTAAAACCAAGATGATTGGCAGCAGATCTAATTTCGCCCTTTCCTCTGGTTCCCACCATATATCTGGTACAATATTGATCTGTACATAAAAAAGAACCACCGCGGTGCACTCTTTTTATTTGAGTTGGATCGTTAGGATCATTATAAGCATCCGGTCCTTGCGGATTTTTGGCTGTTTTTCCGCTTTCGCTTAATGTTTTATAATAATCAACGCTGTACCAATCGTTTGTCCATTCCCATACATTTCCTGCAACATCATACAATCCGTAAGCATTTGGGGCAAATTGTGCGACAGGAGCAATTCCTTTAAAACCATCTTCTCCCGTATCACCATCTTTAATCGGGAAATGTCCTTGATAAATATTAGCCTGAAATTTTCCGTTTGGTTTCAACGTATTTCCCCAAGCGTAGATTTCTCCTGTTTTTCCCCCTCTGGCAGCAAACTCCCATTCAGCTTCTGTTGGAAGTCTTTTTCCAGCCCATTTTGCGTAGGCTGCAGCATCTTCATAAGTAATATGCACAACAGGATATTTTTCTTTTCCTTTTATAGAACTTTGAGGGCCAAGCGGATGTTTCCAGTCCGTTCCGCCAACGTAAGACCACCATTGCAGAAAATTATTCAAATTTACGGCTGATGGAGTAGGTGTAAATATTACAGAACCAGTAATTAAATCTTCTTCGGCAGCGGTTGGAAATTCTTCTTTAGTCGGTTTTTGTTCAGCAACGGTAATATATCCCGTAGCTTTTACAAACTTTTCATATTCTTCGTTTGTTACTTCGGTTTTATCCATATAATAACCGTCAACATACACACGATGAATAGGAGCGGCATCTTTTGTTACGCCAGATAAACTGCATAAACTTTCATCTGCAACATTACTTCCCATGGAGAATTCGCCGCCCGGAATCCAAACCATTCCTTCAGGAGCTTTTCCTGCGGGTTTGTTTTTATTTTCAATTGTAGGTTTAAATGCCGATGGTTCTGAGGTATTTGGAATTTCATGACAATCTAAAGCCGCTTCGGTTACTTTTGGTTTAGGCGTAATTAATTTGGTTACACCGTAAGTAATTGAAATTATGGAGATTGTTAGTATAGCGAAAATCCAAAAAGTTTTATTTTTCATTGTAATGGTTTTTTGAGCTGTATTGGTTGTCAATAAGTTGAATCAAAAGTATGAAAATAACTTTTAAAGTTATATTAGTTTGATAGAATTAATAAAATAATTGTATTTTGTTATTTATCTTCTTCTACCAAAACTACTTCGTATTTGTCTTTTCCATCAACTTTTACAGGTTGATAGTAGGTTTCGCCAAACTTAACATATTTTACATCGCCAATGGTAACTTCTTCACCGCCTTCGGGTAAATTGTCAACAACCGTTCCTGCTGTTGGCGGTACTACTTTATAGGTATTGCCATCCTTTTCATAATACGTTCCTCCGTAATAATAATTATTAACGGTTCCTGTATTAATGGTTTGCGCTCCACTCGGAATATTGTTTACTGTTCCTCCAACTGGCGCAGGAACCGCAGTATAACCTCCGTTTGAAGGTGCGTACCAAACTCCCTGATCGTAATGATACTGCGTACTTTCGACACTTACAACTATTGCTGTCACTGCTAAAGTCGCTACAAAAAATCCCCACGGATGCCAAACCGGACCATAATAAAATGGTCTGTACGGATGAAAGTAATACGGATTGTAAGCGTGATATCTGTAACCGCCATACACATAAGGAGGACGAGCGTACACAACGGTATTTCGTCTAACAACAGTATTTCTGTTATTATTTATTGTGATGTCCCTGCTTCTGTCAACGTTTCGGGTATTGCCGCTTATATTCGTATTTCTATTACCTGAATTGCTTATGTTGCCAGAATTTCGATTACCAGAATTTCTGTTGACAGAATTATTTCTGTTAATATTTGTGTTTGAAGTATTAGCAGGTCTGGTAACTTTGGTTCCTGAACCATTAGAGCCAGGTCTTGTTGTTGCAGGCCTGTTTACTGTAGGTCGTGACTGATTGGCTGGTCTGTTTACAGCAGGTCTTTGAGTTCCTCCGCTAGGTCTGTGAACGCCGCCACCGCCACCGCCCACACGACGTTGCGCTATGCTGTCAATAGAAATCAAAAAAAACGATCCGGCTAAACATATTGTTACTGCTTTTCTTATTGTTTTGTTTATATTTTTCATTTTCAGTATTTTAAGTCAGATAAAGTTATTAAAAAATAAATTTATATTTAAAAAAGAAGTAAGAATTTTACAATGAAATATCCCATTGTATTCTAAATCTCCATCCTGCTTCAAGAGGAAGTGTTTTGTCCTGAAAACTGAAATAAGTCACTTCTGATGTCAATTTGTTTTTATGTCCTTTAAAAAACCAGTTAAAAGCAATAGTAGTTTCATCTTGTCGGTTTTGTCTAATAGTATTGTCAGGTCTGTATGCCGCATGGCGTCCGGCCATTTCTAAATGTTTGGGCCACCATTCAAAAGCATTATGAAAAAAATATCCGGCCTGAACATAGTAGCCTTTTAATGTGGTTTCGTCGTCATTGTTTATTTTGTCGATAATTTTTTTAGTATGCATTTCGCTTTGCCAGGAAAAACCCCGATACATAAATGCAGTTTCAAAATTCCATTGATTTACCCTGTATTGTCCCGGCGCACCATCTTCATATTCTTCTAAATATCCTCCGCCAGATTGTGAAAATCGGGTGTAAGGACTTCGGTTTGTTAAAGCTGAAAAAGCAATAATTGGAGTTAATTTTTCATGAAATTCCAGATCACTTCCTTCAAAATCAAGAAATCGTCCTAAAAAATTCCATTGTGCCCGCCCGAAATACATCAAATTATTATCATCGTTAGAGGTGTTTCCCCGACCAGTTCCGGTAAGTGCTGCGGCCCAATAATTAAAATCGGCAATGCCTTTTCCTTTTAAATGTCCGTAAACTTCAACTCCCATTTGTCTGTCTACAGTAAAAGGGCGGTTAATTAAAGAACGATCAACGGTTTGCTGCTCACCGCTGCTTATGAAACGCTCTCTTGTAAATTCAACCTTCCATTGTCCGGCTTTAAAGCTTAACCATTTCCATTTCTCCACCATAATTCTAAAATCTAATAAATTAGACTGGCTGAGTTCGTATTCCCAATAATAATTTAACCAAGGCTCAAAAGCATGACCGCCCACTTTTAATCTGGCACGGTTAATTTTGAAAGTAGTTTTTTTATCCTGACTGTAATCATCATAAGTCAAAGGATCTGTATCATTTGGTGTAGAAAACCGAAACTGAAGCCGGCTTTGCAATTGAAAAAGAAATTTATTGTCATTGGTACGAAGTTCAATTCCTTTATCGCCGTACCTAAAGTTAAGCAGTTTGGTGGTGTCTTTTTCTTGTTGCGCTTTTGATTTAAAGGCAAGAAATAAGAGTAATAGTAAAAAGTAAATTTTTAAAATGCGAATTGTTTTGTTTGTGTGATGCATAGGCGAAGCTGATAGGTATAATTCGTATATCACTTTATTACATCCTGTTTTGTCACGCTCAGGGTGACAATATTTAACTTAAGTAAATATTTTGTTTAACTATCTCAAAATTAGGTAATAAATAATCCATAGATAGTTATTGAAACTCTTGAACTTGTTTCATTTTATAACTTGCAACCTCTTATTAATTTGTTTTTTATAAAACAGTACCTTTTTAAACTATAATATTTAAATTTGCAGCCAAAATAACAACAACACAACTCTTATGTATAAATTGATAATTCGCCCAATACTTTTTTGGTTTGATCCGGAAGAAGTGCATTACTTTACTTTTTCATTTGTAAAATTCATTTCAAAAATACCTGGAGTTTCGGCAATTATAAGATCAATTTATGAAGTAAAAGACGCTCGTTTAGAAAGAGAAGTTTTTGGAATTAAATTCAAAAATCCGGTGGGACTTGCGGCGGGATTTGATAAAGATGCGAAGTTGTACAAAGAACTTTCTGATTTTGGTTTTGGTTTTATCGAAATTGGAACTGTAACTCCGGTTGGTCAGGAAGGAAATCCTAAAAAACGTTTGTTTCGTTTAAAAGAAGATCAGGCGATTATTAACAGAATGGGTTTCAATAATGGCGGAGTTCTGGAAGCTGTTGAACGTTTGAAAAAGAATCAAGGCGTTTTAATTGGCGGAAACATCGGAAAAAATAAAGTGACACCAAACGAAAATGCGGTTGACGATTATATCATTTGTTTTGATGCACTTTTTGATCATGTAGATTATTTTGTAGTAAATGTAAGTTCGCCAAATACGCCAAATTTAAGAGCGCTTCAGGATAAAGAGCCTTTAACCGCTTTATTACAGACGCTGCAAAACAGAAATGTCGAAAAACAAAAAACAAGCACTCAAAAAGTAAAACCAATTTTATTAAAAATTGCTCCAGACCTTACAGATGAGCAGTTATTAGATATTATTGATATTGTAAAAACTACGCAGATTGCGGGTGTAATTGCAACAAATACAACTATTTCCAGAGACGGACTTCAGTCTCAAAACCAATCAGAAATGGGAGGCTTATCTGGAAAACCATTAACAAAACGTTCTACAGAAGTAATTCGTTTTCTTTCGGAAAAAAGCAATAAAGCATTTCCAATTATTGGAGTAGGAGGAATTCACTCTGCCGATGATGCCATCGAAAAACTAAATGCAGGAGCAAGTTTAGTGCAGTTATACACTGGTTTTATTTATGAAGGGCCAGCGTTAATAAAAGCAATCAACAAAAAAGTTTTAGGGCAGTTGTAAAAGAAGTGCCTGAACCAGTATTCCGGCAAGAATGGCGATTCCGAAACTAATTAATGTACCAATTAAAACATATTCGGTTAGTTTTCGGTCTTTGGCTTCTTTTAAATCTCCAAACCTAAAAATAGATTTTGCAGCCAATAAAAATCCAATTGCTTCAAAATGTCCGGTTAAGATAAATCCGAACACAAACAAGCGTTCTAAAATACCAATATAATTTCCGGCAGCTATCAGCGAATTATCCTGATGGCTGTTTTCGTTTTCGGGTGCCCAGATCGAAATAATGGTTTTGATTAAAATAGAAGTGGGTTTGGTTAACAGTAAAATTCCTGTAATTAAAATCCAGAATGCATTATCCTGCCAAAAATAAATAATGCCTTTGTTTTGATATAAAAGTACCACGCCTATTAAAACCAAAATATGTGCAATTTGATCTGCAATAAACCAGGTACGTTTTGTTTTATCTTTCTGGAAATTGAGTTTGATTAAATCGATAATACCGTGCGTAACCGCAATTAAAACAGCATACGGAATAAAACTAATTTCCCAAGCCAAAATCGCGGCTAAAACTCCATGTAATAAAACATGAATATATAAGTAAATACTTTTGTGTTTTTTACTCTCTTTATCGATAACCCAGGAATTGGGCTGCCAGATAAAATCGCCTAATAAATGTGACAGAAACAGTTTTATAAATAAAATCATGGGGCTGTAAGTTGTTTTATTTGTGTTCTAAAATAACGATCTAAATTCATAACCAAATCAAACTGAGCACGCTTTTGTCTTCGGCTTACGGCAGCTTGATTAATGCCTAATTTTTGTCCCAATTCTTCCTGCGAAAGGCTTGGATTTTCTATTGCTTTTGCAACAAATTCTGACGATTGTACCAGCCAGTTATCCATAAAAGTCAAAGCAAGCTGAATCATTAAGTTCATTTTTTCATCAAAATCAGTATCTCCTGTTCGCAATGCTAAAGTCACTTTTTGCTTTTTTAAAGTCTCAAAAAGTTCTCCCGAATTGATAAACGCCGTTCCGTTACTTTCAGAAATTTTAGCAGCATTATGCGTTTTATTTCCAAAACCAATGCTCATTCGCGCATCAGATTTTATGGTTCGTAAATGTGCTTTTACCAAAATCGCAGTCAACAAAGCGTCTTCCGGATTTTTAACTTCAATTTGAAATTCGTCACCACGGTACACTTCCCATTCGCCGGGCGTTTGACCAAGCGGAGCCAGGATTTTTTTTAAATCTTCGACCCAATGCTGCGATTCTTGTTGTCTTGAACCAATTATGTCACCTGTAATTACACTAGTCATAATCAAATATAATTAAAAAATAATAAAAATTCTATTACAAATATAAGTAATAAATTTAATTATTACATTTTTTGGTAATATTTTAAAATATTACGTTTTTATGTAATAAAAATATCTATTACGATATAACGTAATAAAGACAGTTACACTTATATTTAACTTATAAGAAACTATCCAGCATTAAAATTTAAATGACCTTATATAACTTATATGGTAAAAAAAACAGCCCGATAAGATTAAAATAAATAATTCGCAAAGAGTTAATTTTTATTTCTTTAAAAAAGAACCTAACTTAGCTTTTACAAAAGAATAAGCTTTGAATAAAGAGATCAAGATTATCGAATGTCCACGAGATGCCATGCAGGGTATCAAAACCTTTATTCCAACAAAAAATAAAGTAACTTATATACAAGCGTTGCTTCGTGTGGGGTTTGATACAATTGATTTTGGAAGTTTTGTTTCTCCAAAAGCAATTCCGCAAATGCAGGATACTGCCGAAGTTTTGGCACAATTAGATTTGTCGCAGACAACCAGTAAATTACTTTCGATAATTGCGAATACACAAGGCGCAGCTCAGGCTGCAGAACATGAAGCCATTCAATATTTAGGATTTCCTTTCTCGATATCTGAAAATTTTCAGATGCGTAATACGCATAAAACAATCGCCGAATCTTTAATTACTTTAGAAGAAATTCTGGAAATCGCCGATAAAAAAAATAAAGAAGTTGTAACCTATCTTTCCATGGGATTTGGAAATCCTTATGGAGATCCGTGGAATGTTGAAATTGTGGCCGAATGGACCGAAAAACTGGCCGGAATGGGCGTTAAAATTTTATCGCTTTCAGATACAGTTGGAAGTTCTACACCAGATGTTATTACGTATTTGTTTTCGAATTTAATTCCGAAATATCCTGAAATCGAATTTGGAGCGCATCTGCACACTACGCCAGACAGCTGGTTTGAAAAAATCGATGCGGCATCAAAAGCCGGATGCATACGTTTTGACGGTGCGATTCAGGGATTTGGAGGCTGCCCAATGGCGACCGATAAATTGACAGGAAACATGCCAACAGAAAAATTGATTTCGTATTTTACGGCCAATAAAAAAATAACAGGACTTAATTCTTTAAGTTTTGAAAGTGCTTATAATGAAGCTTCTAAATTGTTTGGAAAGTTTCATTAAAAAATAATGAAATTATGAGTGATTTTAAACTTTGGTTAGAGTTTGAAGAAGTAGATCCAGATAATTGGCAGATAAATAATGATTTTTGTAATATAAATGTTGAGTTAGTTGATGGCAGGAAATATGGAATGAATGTTTGGACTTATGAATTTCTAAAAACAACTGTAGAATATGATAAAACGAACGGAAATAATCTCGAAGGTTTGTATGTAATTCCACCAGATTTATTTGTAAAGGAATTAACTAGAAGTTGTATTGAAAAAACAATTGAAGATTTATTAAAAATTGGTAATCTGGAAGTTGTATTAAATTCAAGTATAGTAATAAAGAATAATATTAAATTATAATCTGCAATTAATTCTCTAAGTTTTGAAAGTGCTTATAATGAAGCATCTAAATTATTTGGAAAATTTCATTAAAAAAATAATGTAAAATAAGTAATATCTGACAAGAAAAGGCGTTTTTATTTATCTTTAATTAAATTAAAAAATGAAACGAAATCTTTTATATAGAATCTCTATAACACTCTTTTCTGCAGTTTTATTGCTCTCTTGTTCAAGTGATTTAGACTTTGACCAAATCGATGATTTTGTACTTGAACCTGTTTTTGTAGCAAATCTCGCTTACTTTGATGTCTCTGCTGACCAAATTGAAGATAATGGACAGGGACAGCAAATACCTCCAGATGTTGAAGATTTTGATATTTTTAAAAAGAAATTTTTAACAGATAATTTAGCAAAAGCCGAACTTAATTTCGAAATCGAAAATACGATAAACAGAGCTTTTGAAATTGAATTGCAGTTTATAGATGCCAATAATCAAGTATTAGAAACTATTGATTTAGCTGTTCCAACCTACACTGGAGGTTCCAATATCATAAAATATCCAACAGAAGTTTTTGAAGGAGAACGGTTGAATTTATTAAAAAAGACCATGAAAATTGGTTTTATAGTAACAACCGTAACAGGATCTGGATCGGGAGATATTACAGGTAATTTAAAATTCAAATCAGGTGCAACCGTTTATATGAAAATAAAATGAGACAAGCACTTTTAATTTTGATACTGATGCTGCAGCTTTTTTGTTATTCTCAAAATAAACAAGTGTTGTACAATTTCACTTCGATTCCGCAGTCATTACTTGTAAATCCCGGTGCCGATGTTTCCTATAAATACTATTTTGGCGTGCCGCTTCTGTCTGGAGTTTCGGCAAATATTGGTTCGAGCAGTTTTTCTGCCTATGATTTATTTGCAGATAATGGCGTAGATTTTAATGACAAAGTCCGAAATATTATCAATAAGTCATCTGCAAATGACAAAACGCAGATAAACCAACAGCTTGAAATTTTTTCCGGCGGATTTAGAGTAGGAGGCGAGGATAGTCAATCGTATATTTCATTTGGTGCTTATCAGGAATTTGATTTTTTAATGTATTTTCCAAAAGACCTCGCCATTTTAGGCGTAGACGGAAATCAAAATCATATTGGAAAATCATTCAATTTAGCCGATTTAAATTTACGTGCCGAAGTGCTTTCTGTTTTTCATGTCGGATTTCATAAAAAAATAAATAAAAAACTGGTTTTAGGCGGACGATTTAAAATTTATTCAAGCGGTGCCAATGCAACTTCAACTAAAAACTCAGGATATATTTATACTGGACAAGGAACGGGAACAAATTTGTATACTCAAATAATCGAATCAAATTTAGAGCTTAAAACTTCAGGCATAGGAAAATTTACAAAAGATGAATATGAAGGAAGTATTCCCAGTGATATTGCACACAATACTTTTCTCAACGGAAGTTTAGGTTTGGGGTTTGATGCCGGTGTCACTTATAATATTAAGGAAAATCTGCAGCTTACGGCCAGTATTCTTGATGTTGGTTTTATAAAACATACTAAAGATATTGAGACTTTAAGGTATAAAGGAACTTACAGATACGACGGAGTGAATCCAAATTTTGATGCTGTAAATGAACCGGAAAATATTTTTGATGAGTTTGATGCCGCCATTCCGCGGGATACATCTTATGCTAAATACACAACTTGGCGACCTGTAAAATTTAATTCTTCCATTCAATATTCATTTGGGGAATCAAGATACGACGGTGAGTGTAATTGTAAAGTTGAAAACGAGAGAAGATATTTAAATGCTGTTGGTGCGCAATTGTTTTTAATGACAATGCCTGAAACACCATACGTTGCTCTAACGGCTTTTTATCAACGCAGTATTTTTGAAAAACTTAATGCAAAAGTCACTTATACATTTGATCCGTATTCGAATAAAAATATTGGTTTAGGACTTTCCGGAACTCTCGGAAAATTTAATATTTACGCTTTATTCGATAATGTTTTAGAATATAAAGATGTTACAAAAGCGCATAGTCTTGCGTTTCAATTTGGTTTCAACTTCATTTTTCAGGATAAAAAATAAAATTCCAATTATTTAAATTCCAAATTCCAATTTCTGAGAATGTGAAACCTTTATTTCGCTGTTTTTAATTGGAATTTGGAATTTAAAAATTTGGAATTTAAATCGTAAGATGTTTCCTGTAAATATAAATTTATGAATAAGTTAGTATTTAAGTTAGCAATTTATTCACTATATTTGCACGCAATTCAACTAGAAATTGCACCATGATAGCACACAACTCCAAGATTATCGGCGAAGGTTTAACTTACGACGATGTATTATTAGTACCTAACTACTCGAATGTGCTTCCCCGTGAAGTGAGTATCAAATCAAAATTTTCAAGAAACATAACATTAAACGTTCCAATCGTATCTGCTGCTATGGATACAGTGACCGAAAGTGCAATGGCAATCGCTATGGCGCAAGAAGGCGGAATTGGAGTTTTACATAAAAACATGACAATCGAGCAGCAAGCTGCGAAAGTTAGAAAAGTAAAGCGTGCTGAAGCAGGAATGATTATCGATCCGGTAACATTACCAATGAATTCAACTATTGCAGACGCTAAAAACGCCATGAGAGAATTCGGAATTGGCGGTATTCCAATCGTTGACGAAAACAGAATCCTTAAAGGAATTGTTACGAATCGTGACTTACGTTTCGAAAAAAACGGAGCAAGACCAATCGTTGAGGTAATGACAAGTACAAACCTAGTTACTGTTGCCGAAGGAACTTCACTAGAACAAGCCGAAGTAGTTTTACAAGGCCATAAAATCGAAAAATTACCAGTTGTAAACGCTAAAAACGAATTAGTTGGTTTAATTACGTTTAGAGATATTACAAAACTGACTCAAAAACCAATCGCAAACAAAGATACTTTTGGTCGTTTGAGAGTTGCTGCTGCAATTGGCGTTACCGGAGATGCAGTTCTAAGAGCTGAAGCTTTAGTTGCTGCCGGAGTAGACGCAATTATTATCGATACAGCACACGGACATACTGAAGGTGTTGTAAATGTATTGAAAGAAGTTAAATCAAAATTTCCTCAAATAGATGTAGTGGTTGGAAACATTGCAACGCCGGAAGCTGCTAAATATTTAGTAGAAAATGGTGCCGACGGTGTAAAAGTAGGAATTGGTCCAGGTTCTATCTGTACTACACGTATCGTTGCAGGTGTTGGTTTTCCTCAATTTTCAGCAGTTTTAGAAGTTGCTGCTGCTATTAAAGGAACTGGAGTTCCGGTAATTGCTGATGGTGGAATTCGTTATACAGGAGATATTCCTAAAGCAATCGCTGCAGGTGCTGACTGTGTAATGTTAGGTTCATTATTAGCAGGAACAAAAGAATCTCCGGGTGAAACTATTATTTTTGAAGGAAGAAAATTCAAATCATACCGTGGAATGGGTTCTGTTGAAGCAATGCAAACAGGTTCAAAAGATCGTTATTTCCAAGATGTTGAAGATGACGTTAAAAAATTAGTTCCGGAAGGAATTGTTGGTCGTGTTCCTTACAAAGGTGAATTAAACGAAAGTATGCTTCAGTTTATTGGAGGTCTTCGTGCCGGAATGGGATACTGTGGTTCAAAAGATATTCCAACTTTACAGGAATCTGGACGTTTTGTTAGAATCACGTCAAGCGGAATCACTGAAAGCCACCCACATAACGTAACAATTACAAAAGAAGCTCCAAATTATTCTAGATAATTTTTAGTTTTTCAAATATTAAAAAAGGCATAAGAGTTTGATTCTTATGCCTTTTTTAGTTTATTTTTTGGAGATTTTAGCAAGTTGGCTGTAATCGCTCTTTGATTTTAAATCGATATTAAAGTCGGTATGCTTTAAGTTAAAATTTAATTCCATGTTTAAAGTATTTTCACTTACAAAATGATTAGGTATATCATAAACTAATTTTCCTGTTCCATTTCCTGAACCACTCGACTCAAAGCGAGTATCAGCAAGTTTCATTGTATATGTCTGGACAATATCAAAAAAAGCAGATTTAGGAGTAATATTTTTTAAACTATAAGTAGTTGTGATTACCATTTCGATATTAATACCGCCAATAGGAAGTGTAAGTGGGCTTTCCTGAGAAAAAGATTCACCTGCTTTTAATTTTTTCTCTGGCAGAGCTAATTGATTAAAAGTACTTTGAACCATTTGAAAAATAGTTTTTTTAAAATTTTCTTCCATTCCTGTGCCTACGATCGAATCCAATTTTGGCATGCTTGAAAGCGTGGCATTACCATATAAAAGTGTTCCACTTGGAATTACACTTTTTCCATCTTTATCAGAAGATTTTAGGTATTCTATGGTAATAGGAAAGCTTCCGTTTTTATCAATTTTACCAGTTTTAGAAACAGTTTCTACATTAAATGAACTCTTTATTTTGACAGGATTTTCCGTTCCGTTTTTCTTTAATATTTCCATTAATTTTTCGGATCCTGAATATGTCATTTCATAATCTGAAGAATTAGTTACTGTTTGATTGTAAATATTTTCAGGTGAGTAACCCGGTTTGAAGTCTAAAATTTGATTTGACTGGCAGTAATTCTGAAAAGTTGTAAAAATAAAAAGTAGTAAAAAAGATTTTTTCATGTGTGAAAATTAGGGAGATAATTGTTTTAGGTATTTTATAAAACGAAAATAGACAAATTATCATCAATGAAAATTTTATTTTATCTAAAATTTTACCTTTGGTTTAAAAACAAAAAAGCAGCTTATAGATAATTATAAGCTGCTTTTTTTTTAGGAAAAAAATATTTTATTAAAGAGCAGTAGTTTGTTGTTCCGCCTCTCTTAATTTTTGATTGTCTAAAATCTTCTGAATAAAAGGTTTTACCTCTTTCTCAATATCAGATTCAGATATATTTAAAGCTTTTGGATCTGAGGCTAATTGCAGCCACGGTTTTGGACCGTCAAAATTATAACTTCCAAAAACTACAACCGGAGTTCCTTTTACTTTTACATTTTCTTTGTCTTTCAAAATCCATTCATCGGCAAATTTGTAAAGATATTTAGCATCTTTTTCCAGTAATCTCAAGCAAGAATGTGATGCCGGATAACCTGGTAATTCATATTCGTGAAAACCAACTCCAAGTTTGTTTTCGATATTAAAATTCCATTTTAAATCCCATTCGTCATTAAAAGTACTCGTTGTTTTTTCTGCTTTCCAATTGGTAAAAAATAACCCGGTTGGTGTTGGATCTTTTTTTCTTCCCATATTTGTTGGTCCAGTATAAACAAGTTCACCGTTTTCGTAAGCGGCAAAAGTCTGAGTAGGATAGGAGAAAATAATGATTTTCGAAACTTCTTCTAAAGCCCCAACATGCAGTGGAAACGGTAAATAATAAACTAAATCTCCACTAAAATCTGCAGGAATAACTACTGAATCTAACTTTTTTAAATTCGCTTTATCAGTTCTGTTTACTGCATAAACAATATCCAGTTTACTGCTGTCAGCTTCATTTGTTTTCAGCCATTCTTTAGTATTGCTAAATTGATAAGAAACTGCTGATTCTGGTTTCTTATATTCAATTGTTTTTTTAGGTTTTTTATCAGTTGTATTATCTGTCAGCTTTACAGTGTCACTTTTTTTACAAGAAATCACTAAGGCTAACATTAATATAAGTAGTACGTTTGCTGTATAATATAACTTTTTCATAGGGTCGTATTTTTATAGAAATAAAATTATAACTATACCCGTCAATATGTCTTACACAATTCTTTAAATTCTTTGCTGGATTTTCATTTTACAGCTATAACATTTATTTCAAACATTTCGTTTAAGATAAGTTTAAAAAGTTCTAACAAATCATTTAAGATATTTAAATCTAGAATTTCGCCATCACTAAAATAAGATAATTCAAATTTGTCTTTTGGAAGCTTCTCTTCCCAAATCCCTTTTTGATCTGAGATTTGAATGTTTACATCTTTCTGATTACTGATACTATTTCTTATATCACTATTTTTTAATAATGTTTTTATCTTAAATTCATTATTACTTTTAATTGTAAAGGCTTTATCAAAATCAGCATAACCAATTTCTATGTCTTGCGCCCCAAAGAATTTTTCAATTTTACGAATAAACCCTTCTTTATAAATTTCGAATCTAAAATTATCCTGTAAAGTAATCGGAACAATTACTCTAGTCATTTCGGTGCTGTATTTTCCAGACCAAAGGGTATAATTATCAAAAACAATTTTCCAGTTTTCATATTCAATTTCAACGGAATCTGAATGCCAGGAATAACCTTCTTTAAAAATTCCATTAGTTTGGTTTGCAAATTCTTTCCAGATATTCATATTATTTCGATTCAATTAATTTCAACGTATATTCAAACTGTGTATCCTTATTTTGTAAAAAGTCTTCTAAAGTTTGTTTGACTTCATAACCCGGAATAATTCCTCTTCCAAAAATCTGATTGGCTTTTTTAGGAACATCCTGATCTAAATTTACAATCGAAAATTTTGTTTTAATCTTTGTGTTTGGTAATTCATATTCAATAGGAGTGTGGCCGTTATGTCCAAAATAACCGCCCATAGTTTCTTCACCAATAACAATTGCATTTGTATTTCCTGTCACCAAAGAAGCAAATAACGATCCTGCAGAAGCAATTCTCGGACTTATCAATAAGTAAATTTGTCCTTTAAAATTGTTTACATCAGGCTGTAATAAAAGATTAAATTTCTCGTCCTGATTGTATTTTCCGTTTTCTAATTTCGGAAACTCTTCTTTTAAATCAGCTTCAAAATCATTTTTTTCTTCAAGCTTTTTTTGCGGTTCGGTTTCATCGTAAACGAAATAATCTGCAAACGGAATTTCCTGAAAGCTAACATATGCAGAAGCATTTTCGCGATAGGACTTTTGTGTAAGATAAGAAAAAGTCAAAATATCATTTGGGTCGCTTCCGCCGCCATTGTTCCTTACATCTACAATCAAGTTATTTATTTGATTGTTTTTGCTTAAATATTGAAAACAGCTGTCCAGATATTTTTTATAAGCTAAATGTTCTTTCGCTTTTGCATTTTTACCAATTGAAAAGGTGTGAACAGAAAGTAAGGCCGTGTTTTTAGAAATAATCTTAAACGAATATTTGTTTTTTGCTTTATTAAACTGAAGACTATCTATAGGAAGTGAAAACCGATTTTTGAAATTTTCTTTTCGGGTATCATTAGATACGGCAGAAACTATTTTAGTGAGTTTTTTAGAGTTGTTAAGAAGCGAATATTCTACCAAAAAACTCTTTTGAGGTCCGTATTCCATTTCAAAATATTTTCCAAACGAACTTGTTAATCCAATATATTTTCCTGAAACATTGTAGCCATCAGTAGTGTAATATTTATAAAAGTCTTTTATTAGTTTATTGACTTTAATTTTGTTTACACTATAAATTTCTGAGCCTAACGGAATTTCTGAGTTTTGAAAATTGATGATTAACTTTCCTTCAATGAGTTTTACAGGATATGGAAAGAATACATTACCTGATGAAAATTTATTCTGAAATTCATCAGGAAGTGTAGTATCATTGTGTACGCTGCCTTCAAAATCAGTAATTTTTAAAATGATTTTGTAAAATTCGAGCAGAGTTGCAGGTTTGTCTATTTGTGAAAATGCCCAGGAATAAATACTGTCAATTTGCTGTTTTGTTCGATATTTATAAAGACCAGAATTGGCTTTTTCTCTAATATCTTTAAAAATAGTAAGATCTTGTTTTAATTTTTCGGCTGGCAGTTTCTCATTTTGTGCGATTATAAGAAAAGGTAAAAACAGAAAAAATAATATCTTGAATTTGGACATTTGAGTATTTTTAGAATTTAAAAATACTCAAAAAATCTAAATTAAATTTTTAATCTTCGCGTGCTGCAGCAATAAAATAGTTTTGGCATCTGTAATCTCTCCAGATTCAATCATGGCGTAAGCTTCATCAAAAGTATATTCCAGAACTTCAATATTTTCCTGTTCAGCATCAAGTCCGCCGCCAGAGCTTAATTTCATGTTTTCATCATATTCTCCCACAAATAAATATAGAATCTCTGTTACAGAACCTGGAGACATGTAGGTTTCAATAACTTTTTGAACTTTTTTTAAGCGATAACCTGTTTCTTCTTCCGTTTCTCGAATTATAGCTTGTTCGGCATTATCTTTATCTAAAAGTCCTGCGCAAACCTCGATCATCATTCCGGTTTTATTTCCGTTAAGAAAAGTTGGTAAACGAAATTGTCTGGTTAGAATAACCGTTTTTTTAGAACTATTGTATAATAATATTCCGGCACCATTTCCGCGATCATACACTTCACGAATATGCGATTCTACTTTTTCGTTTTCCTTTTTATAGTTAAAAGTAACTTTGTTTAATACATACCAATTATCAGATAATAATTTGGTTTCTGTAATTTCAATTTCTGGATTTTTTCTCATTTCGAAAATAGTTTCATAAAAAAAAACGCCCTGATTATCAGAGCGTTTAAATGTATTATTTTGTTATTGTTTGCTTTCTGTCTGGTCCAACCGATACAATTTTGATCGGCACTTCGATTTCTTTCTCAATAAACTCAATATATTCTTTTAGCTCGATTGGCAATGCATCATAAGTTGTCAATCCTGTTAAATCTGCTTTCCATCCTTTAAACTCTTTGTAAATCGGAGTAACATTTTCTGGTTCAATGTTATAAGGGAAGTGAGCAATGTTTTGACCTTTATAGTTGTATTCTGTACAAACTTTTAAAGTTTCAAAACCAGAAAGAACATCCCCTTTCATCATCATTAACTGCGTAACTCCATTTACCTGAACAGCATATTTTAAAGCCACAAGGTCTAACCATCCGCAGCGTCTTTGTCTTCCTGTTACAGATCCAAATTCGTTACCAACTCTTGCCATTGTTGCGCCAACTTCATCAAAAAGTTCAGTTGGGAAAGGTCCACTGCCCACACGAGTAACGTAAGCTTTGAAAATTCCGTAAACTTCTTTGATTTTGTTAGGAGCAATTCCTAAACCAGTACAAGCTCCGGCAGCAGTAGTATTTGATGAAGTTACAAAAGGATAAGTTCCAAAATCAACATCTAATAAAGAACCCTGAGCTCCTTCGCACAGAATAGATTTACCTGCTTTTTGAGCCTGGTGAATATATTCTTCACTATCAATAAAATCTAATTTTTTTAATTCTTCGATAGCTTCAAAAAACTCTTTTTCAAGTTCAGCTAAATTGTATTGAATCGCAACATCATAGAAAGCAATCATAGCTTCGTGCTTGTCAGCCAATGCTCTGTAACGTTCGTTGAAATCTTCTAATTCGATATCACCTACACGTAAACCGTTTCTACCTGTTTTGTCCATGTAAGTTGGGCCAATTCCTTTAAGTGTAGAACCAATTTTTGCTTTTCCTTTTGAAGCTTCTGAAGCTGCGTCAAGCAAACGGTGCGTTGGTAAAATTAAATGTGCTTTTCTTGAAATGATTAATTTCTTTTTGATATCAAGGTTAAATTTCTCTAAACCTTCAATTTCTTTTTGAAAAACTACAGGATCAATTACAACACCATTTCCGATAATATTTATTGAATCTTTATGGAAAATTCCAGAAGGAATAGTTCTAAGTACGTGCTTAATTCCGTCAAATTCTAATGTATGTCCTGCATTTGGTCCTCCTTGAAAACGTGCAATAATATCATAATTTGAGGTAAGAACGTCAACAATCTTTCCTTTACCTTCATCTCCCCATTGTAATCCTAGTAATAAATCTACCGTCATTCTGTTTTTAATTTGCGTTAGGACAATTAAAAGCTGTCCTACTGATTATGTAGTTAATTTTCTTTTTTTTAATTTTTTGAAAAAGTCTTTATTTTAAGACTGTGAACTCTGTTTTTTGTTTCCGTAGAAATAAAGTGAGTGATTTGTGATTTCAATATCAAATATCTCTTCGATAGTTTTTTTGATGGTTTGAATTCTTGGATCGCAAAATTCGATTACCTCACCAGAATCTGTCATAATGATATGATCATGCTGTTTATCAAAATATGATTTTTCGTAGTAAGCCTGATTTTGTCCAAATTGATGTTTTCTAACCAAAGCGCAGTCTAACAATAACTCGATCGTGTTGTAAAGCGTAGCCCTGCTCACACGGTAGTTTTTGTTTTTCATTTTGATGTATAGGTTTTCTATGTCAAAATGTTCCTCGCTATCGTAAATTTCCTGAAGTATAGCATAACGCTCAGGAGTTTTGCGATGCCCTTTTTGTTCAAGATACATTGTAAAAACATTTTTTACAATTTCTTGATTCTTAGTGTTGTCAGTTGAAATAAGTGTCATATCCTGCAAAGATAATTTTTTATTTTTAATGAATAAAAGTTTCGGGTTTAAAGTTTAACGTTTAAACTGGAATTTGATAACAGAAAATGTACCAAATTCAGGCTTTTGCGCTATTATATTTTACAAAGTTCAACACGACTTAATTAACATAATTATTTTAATTTAGGAGAAAAATAACAGATTTTCAGCTCGTTTTTGACATATACATGTACCAGTTCCATTCCCATGTTTTTCCCTGATCATCAGACATAGCCTGACTCCACACCGGATTATTTTCGTCACGGGCATCCCATCTAAATACCTGAATTACATTTTTACCTTCATAAATATCTTTAGAGAAAAAATGTCCAATTTTATTTTCAAAAGAGCCTGCAACGGGTTTATCTAATGTTCCCGAATTTGAATCGGCCCAGTAAATGCTCCACAATTTTGTCTTCGGATTAAATAATCTAACGGTCATTCCTTCAAAAGGTTCTCCGTCAAAAGTGGCAAGAAAATTATCAATATTGCCAATTCCGTTTAAAATCTTGTACATTTCCTGAGTTGATGGAAATTCAATCCACTCTGTACAATTGGCAAATCTTGTTTTTAATTTTTTGTTATGAATAACTGATTTTCCCTGAAAGAAATCGAAATCATCTTTTGAGGAAGATTGAGAAGCAACAATTAAAAGTTCTCCATTTTTATCAAAAACAACTTCTGGAATTTCTAGGGTTTCATTACTCATAACTCAATTTGTAAAATATTTTAAAAGCTAGGTTCTATATTCTCTGGTAACTTTATCAACGCCGTCAATTTTCTTAATGGCATTGATCATTTTTTTCAAAATGGTATTGTTTTGAACAATTACAGCAATTTGACCGTGAAAAATTCCGGCATCAGTACTCAAAGAAATACTTTGAATATTAACGCTCATATTATTCGAAATTACACGCGTTAATTGATTTGTAAGTCCTAAAACGTCCATTCCCGTAATGTTGATAATGGCTTTAAATTCTTCTTGTGAAGAATCGATCCATTTGGCACTCATGATTCTGTAGGCGTAATTAGACTGCATTCCAATGGCGTTTGGACAATCTTTTTTATGCACTTTAATTCCTTCGTTTATCGTTACAAAACCAAAAACATCGTCACCCGGAATTGGGTTACAGCATTGCGAAAGTTTATAATCCAGTTTATCATGTTCTGTTCCAAAAACCAGCATGTCATAGTTACTGCTAATGACTGGTTTGTGAATATCTTCGGCAGCGGTGTTGTCTTTATTTCTTTTAATTTTATTTTTAAAGAAATTGATAAACGTATTTCCTTTTTGTGCGGCGTAATCTTTTAACTGCTGATTTTCGATAGCGCCAATTCCAACACGATAAAATAAATCTAAACTGGTTTTTAATTTAAAAAAGTTAACTAACTCGTTTGTAACTTGTTCGTTAAGCGTAATTTTTAAATGTTTAAGTTTTCGGGTAAGTAATTCTTTTCCTTCCTCGCCAATTTTTTTCGTGTTCTCGTTAAGAACGTTTTTGATTTTATTTTTTGCTCTTGAAGTCGTTACATATTCCAGCCAGTTTACCGTAGGTTTTTGGTTTGCCGATGTTATAACTTCAACCTGATCACCGCTTTTTAATTCGTGGTTTAAAGGCACAAGACGTCCGTTTACGCGGGTTCCTCTTGTTTTAATTCCAATTTCAGAGTGAATACTAAAAGCAAAATCCAGCGAAGTTGCGCCTTTTGGCAATGATTTTATTTCTCCTTTTGGGGTAAATATGAAAATTTCTTTTGAATATAAATTCATTTTAAAATCTTCTACAAAATCTACCGCATTTGTTTCCGGATTTTCTAAAGCTTCGCGAAGTAAATTCAGCCAGACATCTAAACCGCTTTCTTCACTTGCGCCATTTTTATATTTGTAATGTGCTGCATAACCTTTTTCGGCAATTTCATCCATACGTTCGCTTCGAACCTGAACTTCAACCCAGCGTCCTTTTGGCCCCATAACAGTAATGTGAAGTGCTTCATATCCAGTAGATTTTGGAGATGAAATCCAGTCACGTAAACGGCTAGGGCTCGGTCTGTAATGATCGGTTACGATAGAATATATTTTCCAGGCGATGAATTTTTCATCGTGCGGATCTGATTTATAAACGATTCTAAGCGCAAATTTATCGTACACTTCGTCAAAACTCACGTTTTGCGCGCGCATTTTACGGCGAATCGAATAAATAGATTTCGGACGGCCTTTTATAATATAATCTATATTTTCAGCATCAAGAGATTTCTTTAAAACATCAGAGATATCTTTGATGTAAGCATCTTGTTCTTCCTTAGTTTCTCTAATTTTGCTTACAATATCTTCGTATACAGCAGGTTCTGTGTATTTTAATCCCAAATCTTCTAATTTGGTTTTGATATTATAAAGCCCTAAACGATGGGCGAGAGGAGCGTAGATATAAAGCGTTTCAGACGCAATTTTTGTCTGTTTATATTCTGCCATCGAATCCATAGTCTGCATATTGTGAAGACGATCGGCTAATTTTATCAAAATTACACGCACGTCATCATTCAAGGTCAGGATCATTTTGCGGAAATTCTCCGCCTGCATGGATGCATTTAAGTCTTTTTGAACTAATGAAATCTTAGTTAAACCTTCAACAAGCTGCGCTACTTTTGGGTTAAATAAACGCTCAATATCTTCAACAGTTATGGGAGTATCTTCGACAACATCGTGTAATAAAGCCGCGGCAATAGAGGTCGCTCCCAGACCAATTTCTGAGGCAACAATTTTCGCAACTGCAATAGGATGAAAGATATACGCTTCGCCAGATTTGCGTCTTTGTTCTTTGTGAGCATCAACAGCAACATCAAAAGCTTTACGAATTAATTTTTTGTCGGCAGGTGTTAAAGTCTGGTAACTAATTCGCAGTAATTCCTTGTACTCGTGCGTAATTGCTTTGTTTTCTTTTTCAATATCTATTTCTATCATAACGGCATAGTTCAAGTACTAAAAATAAGAATAACTTAGAACATACGCAAGGGAATGGATTGTTGATTTTAGAGTTAAGATTTTAGATTTTTTGAATAAAAAAAGGGCTTCGACTTCGCTCAGCCTGACAGAAAATAAATTCCAATTTTTTAAATTCCAAATCCCAATAAAAAAGAGCAAAGCGATTTTTTATAAATCTAAAATCTAAAATCTAAAATCTAAAATCTAAAATCTAAAATCTAAAATCTAAAATCCTCTTTGTCTTTTAGCTTCAAAAATTAAAATAGCTGCAGCTACAGAAACGTTCATGCTGTCGATTTCGCCCTGCATTGGGATAATAATGTTTTGAGTTGCTTCGTCACGCCATTTTTGCGTTAAGCCTGTCGCTTCTGTACCAACAACCAAAGCGGTTGGAGTAGTGAAGTTTTGGGTATGATAGGAAGTTGAATTTTGTAAAGTTGCCGAGTAAAAACTGATCTTTTTTTCTTTTAAAAAAGCAATAATTTCTTCGGTTGTTCCGGTTGCGATTTGGTTGGTAAATAAACAGCCAACACTGGAACGCACAATATTAGGGTTGTATAAATCGCTTTTTGGGTCTGCAATTAAAACAGCATCAAGATTTGCAGCATCCGCGGTACGTAAAACGGCGCCGACATTTCCGGGTTTTTCCAGAGATTCAGCGACTAAAATTAATGGATTATCAGATAATTTTAAATCAGATAATTTTAAGGATTTGGTTTTGGCTACAGCCAAAATACCTTCGGTTGTATCGCGATAAGCTAGTTTTTGATAAACTTCTTTGTTGATTTCGATTAGTTGTACCGATGAAGAAACTAATTTATTGATTTGGTTTTCGGTCACTAAATCGGGTAAAAATAAAACCGTTTCAATTTCGTAACCGCCTTTTATGGCTAATGAAATTTCACGTTGTCCTTCAATTAAAAATTTTCCGGTTTGTTTTCTGGCTTTTGCTTTTTCCTGTAATAAAGCAAGCGATTTTATAAACGGATTTTGAACTGAAGTTATTTGTTTCATTTTTTTTGAGTCTCAAAGTTGCAAAGGCTCAAAGGTACAGAGTTTTTTTCTTCCTGCAAGGTTTTGAATATTTATAGTTTTTGCCATGAATTACACGAATTTTCACGAATTATAATTGAGTTCAATCAAAATAAATTAGTGAAAATTCGTGTAATTTGTGGCAAAAAAAACTATTTATCAAAAAGTTCTTTAACTTCAGTTTCAACAGGATGATCTGTGGTGAAATTGTATCCCATGATTTTGGCAAAAGTCTGGGCGAATTGTTTTTGGTACAATTGCGAATCTGTTTTGATTTCACCTTTTGGGGCAATTTCAGGTCCCATTGCGGCGAACCAAATTTGTGATGCACCTGCAACATCAGCTCCGTGATCTGTCCATTGTGATTTTATTTTGTCGCCGCGGCCGTGATCAACGGTTATAAATATAGTCGTTTTGTTTTTGTATTGTGGATCATTTTGTACAAAATCCCAGATTTCTTTAATCCATTTATCTACCTGATTTACTGCGTCAAGATACGATCTGTAATGACCATGATGCGCCCATTCGTCGGTTTCGCCGTAAGAGATATATAATACTTTTGGTTTCTTGGTTTTAAGTTCGTCCATTGCCTCATAATGCGTAAAAACATCAAGACATTCATCTTCGTGAAAAGGCTTAAACGAATTATTTCGCATTTCGTTTAGTAGTTTTTGAGAGGCTGTAGGTTTATTTCCGCCTACATTATCAAAAGCAGAAATTACAGGAAAACCACTTCTTTCCTCATTTAAAATTCGGTCAAAAGCATCCCACGCACCAAAAGCTGCTACTTTCGCTTTTAATTTAGATTGTTTATTCAGGAATTCCAGAACATTTACGTTTGGATTGGGTTTGTAACCGTTAGAATTTATCTGAACATCAACATTTCCAGTCATGATTTCGCTATATCCAGGATAACTAAACCAATACGGATTTGAAACATCGACTTTACTTCCAAGATCGCGATTTCCATAAATTTGCCCTTTCGAAGCAATTTCTGTCCAGAAAAAAGGCATGATTTTTTGACGTGATCCTGAAAAATCTGAAGCAGAATATTTTTTATAAATATAAGTACTGTCTCCCTGATTGAATTTTTTATCATTGGCAATCGCCGAATCTAATCCTTTAAAAACTTCCTGCCATCTAAAACCGTCAGTAGTTATAATGATAATGTTTTCTGTTTTTTGTGCAGAACAAAATAGGCTGGTTAAAATGAATACAATTAGGATTGCTTTTTTCATTTTTTAATGATTTAGAAGTTATTTGATATCCAAAACTAATCAATAATTCAAATCAACTTAATTCATATTTTTAAATATAACCATTAATTAACAGAGCACAAAAACTACAAAATCCCTCTAGCCTTAATCTCCAAATACTTATTAATAGCATCTAAAGTCAAATTTTCAGGCTGTGTTAAAACCGAATGGATTCCGTATTTCTTCAATTCGTTTGCGATAAGACGTTTTTCAAACATGAATTTTTCGGCAATTACTTTATCGTAAACTTCCTGAATAGTATCTGTTTTTTTATTGATAATAGCGTTTAGTTCCGTATTCTGAAAAAAGACAACAACCAGTAAATGACTTTTCGCAATTCCTTTTAAATAGGGAAGTTGGCGGTGTAAACCGTCCATAGTTTCAAAGTTTGTGTAAAGAATAATTAAACTTCTTTGGTTGATGTTTTTCTTGATGTCAACATACAATCGACTGTAATCGCTTTCAAAAAAGTCGGTTTTGATATTGTATAAGGTTTCAAGGATTTTTTGCATCTGCGAACCTCTTCTTTCTGCAAAAACTCTGTTTTCTACTTTTTTAGAAAAGGCAAAAATTCCGGCTTTATCTTGTTTTTTCAGAATTACATTTGATAAAACTAACGTTGAATTTATTGCATAATCCAGTAAACTTAAACCGTCAAAAGGCATTTGCATAACGCGTCCTTTATCAATTGCCAAATAAACAGACTGTGATTTTTCGTCCTGAAACTGATTCACCATCAACGCATTTTTCTTGGCTGTGGCTTTCCAGTTTAAAGTTCTAAGATCATCACCCTGAACATATTCTTTGATTTGTTCAAATTCCATGGTATGACCAATTCGGCGGATTTTCTTGATTCCGTATTGATACAAATTATTCGAAAATGCTATTAAATCGTATTTTCTTAATTGAATATAAGACGGATAAGTCGGCACCATTTGATCTTTTGCAAAAGAAAACCTTCTTGAAATTAATCGTAATGGCGAAGAAACGTAAACATTTAAATAACCAAAATGGTATTCGCCGCGTTCTGTTGGACGAAGATCATATCCAATTTCTTTTTCTTCAGACGCTTTTACTCTTTTTGCAATTTTAAAATTACGAACCTGAAATTGAAACGGAATTTCATCAATTATCCTAACCAAAATTGGAAACGTATAGTGATTTCTGATTTTGATGTTTATTGGGTTTAAATCTCCGTTTGAAAGCTTTTCGGGTGTAATTCTCTCGGCTTCAATTCCTGTTTTGGCCAGATATAATATTAAAATATCCAAACCTAAAAAAGTGATCAAAACCAAAACAATAAACCAAACTGCGTTGTACAAATTCGGAAAAATAAAAGCGCAGACAAATAATGCTATAATGCCCAAAAGCACATAGAAGAAGAAATTATTGAGATATAGACTTTTTATAAACTTCACTGTTTTTTATAGTTTCAGGTTTTAAGTTTCAAGTTCTCCTGCAAGGTTTTCAAAACCTTGTAGGTGTTTTTGACTTAGAATAAATAATATAATTAATACCTACGAGGTTTTGAAAACCTCGCAGGAACAGAGAACTATCTAGGAATCTCTACGGTTTCAATAATTTGTTTGATAATTTCAGAACTTGTAATTCCTTCCATTTCACGTTCCGGAGCAACAATAACACGGTGTTGTAAAACTGGAATTGCAGCTTCTTTAATATCTTCCGGAGTAACGAAATCGCGTCCGCGAATAGCAGCGAAACCTTTTGAAGCGTTCAAAATTGCGATTGAAGCACGAGGCGAAGCTCCTAAGTATAAAAACGCATTTTCACGTGTGTTTACTACGATTCTTGCGATATATTCCAATAGATTTTGTTCTACTCTAATTTGTTTAACTAAAGCCTGATACTGGTTTATTTCTGCAGAAGAAAGAAGTGTTTGGATAGCTTCTAATTTTCCGTGATCCTGCAATAAATGCTCTCTCTGAATGATGAGGATTTCTTCGTTTAATTTTGGATAATCGATCGTGATTTTGAACAAGAAACGGTCTAATTGTGCTTCTGGTAAACGGTAAGTTCCTTCCTGCTCAATTGGGTTTTGCGTTGCAATTACTAAAAAAGGAGTTTCTAATTTATATCCGGAACCGTCAATTGTAATTTGGCGTTCTTCCATAACTTCAAAAAGAGCGGCCTGAGTTTTTGCCGGCGCACGGTTGATCTCGTCAATTAAAATTAAATTAGAGAAGATTGGCCCTTTTTTGAATTCAAATTCAGAACTTTTTAAATTGAAAATAGAAGTTCCTAAAATATCAGATGGCATTAAATCCGGTGTAAACTGAATTCGGCTAAAGCCAATGTTTAATGTTTTTGCCAATAATTTTGCTGTAATTGTTTTAGCAACTCCGGGAACACCTTCTAATAAAACGTGACCATTTGATAAAATAGCAACCAAAAGCTGGTCAACCATTTTATGCTGTCCCACAATTACGGTTTCAATTTCTTTTTTAATCGCATTTACGTGATCTAAAAGCGGTGCTAAATTTATTCTGGTTTCAAAATTCACATTTTCATTTGTGATTTCTGTTTCTGGTGTATTAATATCGTCCATGTTTGGTGTGTTTTTTTAGTTCGTTTATTTTGTTTTTTTGCAACAGATTAAAAGGATTAAAAATGATTTTAGAAAATGTATTGTAATCTTAACTCTGCTGTAAGTATTTTATTTAATGTATAATTTTTTCGATTGCATTATTAATTCGGATTAAATCCTGTTCAATGCTGTCATGATAACTATTTCGGTGTTCGTTAATTAAAAATACGAGTTCCTGAATATCTTTTTCGTCTTTACCTGTTTTATGATGCAGTTTTTTAACAAACTCATCATCCAGTTTTGTGGTATCGATTAAATATTCAGTTCTGATTCTTTCTAAGAAATAAATGATTTTTTTATCAATTATATTCTTGTGATCGCCTTCCTGATAGTACAAATTACCAATTGTTTTGGTAAAATCAATTGTCAAATTTGATAATGGCTGCAAAATAGGAACAATTCTCTGTTTTCTTTTGGCATTAAATATCATAAAAATCAACATGCCAATCAGGAATAAATAAAAAGCCCATGCTAAGGCCGGCTGACTATATATATATCGAAGGGGCGACCCGGAAATATTTTCATCTGTCTGCAATTTTGTGTACCAAAAAACGTCTCCTTTTGGAATATAAGAAAGCACATTTTCGGCATATTGATAGCGATCTTTTTTGAGCAGATTATAATTTGTAAAAGCAACAGGATGCATGTGCAGAAAGAAATTTCCGTTTTTATAAGGAATTTGTATAAAATTGATGTTTTTCTTCTTTTTTGGATTTCCCTGATAACCTAAAACAATGGTGTTTAAAGTGTCAATCTTAGAAAAATAATCTGCAATATCGCCTGTTGATTTGTATGCTTTTCGACTCAGTTTTTTATTTGCCATCCAGACTAATGAACTATCTGTGGGACGGAAATTTGAAGTATATTCAAACTTCAAACTATCCAATAAAGGTTTTGGGAAATTTGCCATACTTAAAAAGGCATTGTTTCCGTGTGAAACGAAATACATAATCTCTTTCATTGACTGATCGTCAATATTATTCTGTACAGAAATATTAACAAAAGTTCCTTTTACAGAATAAGTCTCCACTAATGAATCTTCATCGTATTTTGAATCTAAAAATTCATAAGGCGTTACAGTTGAAATTCTTTGGATTTTTTGTTTTTTTAAAATACCGCCAATTTCTTTATCAAAAACATATAACCCAAAAGGGATTTTGTCATTGACAGAATAAGTTGGACGCCAGTCGATAGGTTTTGGTTTGTCATAATCTGAAACCAGAATTAAGATAAAAATAAAAACCAGAACAGAAATGTATATTTTTATATTCTTATTCATTAACTAAAGGTTTTTATTGCATTCTTAAATCTACTCTGTGCCTTGTTGAAAGTGGTTTCATCAATTTCAAATTCGCCATACCAAATGTAATTGTACAGATATGACAAGTATGTAAATTCTTCTCTATGAGCAGGTCTTTGAAGCTCATATAAATAATCTGAATTTGTTTTTTCGATATCCCATTCGATATAATTATTCTGGGCCATTATTTTTAAAAGCCAAAGATAATAGTATCGAATTGCCGCACGTTTTTCGCCAGATTCTAGACTTTCTTTGATTAGTTTTTCGAAATCTAAAAGGTGAATGTTTTTCTCGATATCAGAGTAATAAACGGTTCTTTTGTTAGAATTTTTGCCAAAAATCCATTGTCCTTCTTTATTGATAATTGCTTTAACGATTAAATAAATCATCAAAATAACTCCTAACGTCAAAATAACCCTGATCAATATACCTACAAAGTTTAAAGAAGCTTCGGTTGTGCTAAACGAAAACAGACTTCTAAAAATACTGGCAAGCCAGTCTTTAAAACGATCCCAAAGACCTTTTTCGGGAGCTTTATGTTCGTAAACAAAATCTGGATCGGTATATTTTTTCTGATAATTTTTTGAAAAAGTCCTGCTTTCAATTGAATCTGAATCAATTTGAATATCTTTTTCAGTGTATTTTATCGAAGCAATTTTTGGAGGATCTTCCGTCACCAAAGAATCCTGCGCATTCGAAACACTGCAGAAAAGGAAAAAAGATAAAATAAATAAAATTTTATTCATTACTGGTTTAATTAATTCGTTTTGGCTGATAATTTATGCACTTTTTTGTAGACAATAGTAGGGTAAACCAAATAATAAAATGAAATTATTCCTAAAGTAAATAATATTATAAAACTGCTTAACCAGTTAGGCATATCAATAGAATATCTTGTAATAAATCCTTCAAGAAAACCTGCGCCAATGGTAAAAGGGAAAGTGCTTAAAAATATTTTAAAGCTGTTTTTAAAACCAATTTTAAAAGAATTTATTCTTGAATAGGTTTTAGGGAACAGGATAGAGGCACCCAAAATAAATCCGGCAGCAGTTTCAATTACAATACCAAAAATTTCCATTGCTCCATGAATCCAGATACCGCGTACACTTTTCCAGAAAACATTTTGCTCGTAAAAGAAATATTGAAATGAGCCAAGCATAATACCATTGTTCATTGCTACAAAAAAGGTTCCAATTCCTGCAAAAATTCCATACATATAGCATTTTGCACCAACATAAAGATTGTTCATAGTAATACCTACAAAGCTTCCCCAGTTAGATCCAGAGCCGTAAACCGCCATTGGGTTTCCTTTCTTGATATTTTCTAAAGTCATATTGACATAATCGTCGCCTAATATCAACCGAACAAAATTTGGATCATAGCGTGCAGAAACTACTCCCATTGCAACGGTGGCAAAAAAGAGTACAAAAGCGTATAAAAGATATCTTTTGTATTCAAAAAGCAAAAGCGGGACTTCTATTTTAAAAAACTCTACAATTCTGTTTTTCTCCGTTCGCTTCGTTTTATAAATCTTTTGATAAATCTGTGAAGCTAAATGATTTAAATAGATAACTGTCTTACTTTTAGGGTAATAAGTTTGAGCATAGGAAAGATCATTCATTAATTGAATGTACAAATTAGCTAATTCGTCAGGATTTTTCTTAGCTTTACCGAAAATAGCTAGCTCAAATTCCAGCCATTTTTCTTTATTTTGTTTTATAAAGGCAACTTCTCTCATTGAGGGCTAAAATATAAAATATGTCAGAATTATCTATTAACACAACACAAAATGTCAAAATAAATTTTGTTGCTGCCTCTGTAGGCGAGCGATTAGGTGCTTATTTCATTGACGCAGGCATTAAAATTTCCTATATATTCTTTATTATTTGGGTGTTTTTTTACTGGATGGACATCGATAAGCTCATGACAAATTTAGATTCATGGTCCAGAGGAGCTATATTTTTGGTGTTGTTTTTTCCACTGATTATTTACTCGTTAACTTTAGAAAGTATTTTTGAAGGACAATCCTTTGGGAAAAAACTAGTAAAAATAAAAGTCGTAAAAATAGATGGTTATCAGGCAAGTTTTGGCGATTACCTAATTCGTTGGTTTTTTAGAATTATTGATTTTAGTTTATTCAACGGAATCATTGGTTTAATTGCTGTGGCTTCAAGTAAAAAATCACAGCGATTAGGAGATATGGCAGCCGGAACAGCTGTAATTACTTTAAAGAATAAAATTAATATCAGCCATACCATTCTGGAAGATATTGGTGAGGCTTATGTGCCGACTTATCCTTTGGTAATTAAATTATCTGATAATGATATGCGAATTATTAAGGAAACGTATCAAAGTGCTCTGGCTAAAAATGATCACGAAATTATCTATAAACTGGTTGCAAAAATTGAAGGTGTAACCGGAATCAAAAATCAATCAGGAAACAATAACGATTTTATCAGGGTAATTTTAAAAGATTACAATTTCTATACGCAGCATATGTAATGAATTGAATAAGAGTTAATTCATCGTTTTTCTTAGTGTTAATTATCCGTTTAAATTTTATAAATTTATCAGACGTGGAAAATCTGATTATAAATTAAATTCTAAATGATATGATGATTAAAAAATTAACTGCCGTATTACTGCTGTTTTTTGTATCTGTTTTTTGTTTTGCTCAAGGCGGAAAAAAATTGGATAAAATTATTAAAAGAGATTATCAGATTATTGAAGGTACAATTAGCAAAATATCTGATAAAACGGTTGAATATTCTTTACCCGGAGAAACGCTGGTCATTTCTCTCGATGTTTCGCAAATTGCCAGAATCGATTTTGCAAGCGGCCGTTCGCAGACTTTTGATGTAAGTCAGGGAAATAATGCATCTTCAAATTCGGCAGTTATAGCTGCTGCAGAGGTAAAACCCAATACAATTGCAGTACTTCCGGTTCCGTATTTAAATTCAGATACACAGGAAAGCTCAGAAGACATGGCAAAATTTGCCCAGAATGATCTTTATAATAAACTGATTGATAAATCGTCAAATATTTTTCCGCTGACGGTTCAGGATTTAAGAACGACAAACAGTTTACTGCACAAAGCTGGAATTGATCACAACAATATTGATGAAACACCAATTGAAGATCTTGAAAAAATTCTTGGAGTCGATAATATTGTAGCGGCAAAAGTTTCCTATACCATGAATTCTGGAACAACTGCCACAACTTACAGCAGCGGAGACGCAAAAGTAAGCGACAATAATAAGAAGGTAAAAACCAGCGATGTTTCGACAACAACGGCGAGCACACAGGTTTACTATTATTACACGGTTTATTTTGACATGTATAAAAATGCTTCAAAAATATATTCGCAGACTCGTAAACCGTTTTTGGCAATAAAAGACAGCTGGATGGATTCGATTACCTATTTATTGAAAAGAAGCCCTATTTATACAAAAAAATAACAAATTGAGGAGCTGCAATTAATTTAATCTTTGTATCTCTGCACCTTTAAATTTTTGCACCTTAAAGCATGTTTCACTTACTAGATATTATTGGCACAATGGCATTTGCAATGTCCGGAGCATTAACAGCAATGCATAAAAGACTCGATCCGTTTGGGGTTTTTATCATTGCTTTTGTCACCGCTGTAGGCGGCGGAACGCTTCGTGATGTTTTAATTGGAAGAACTCCAGTGGGCTGGATGATGAATCTTCAATATGTTTATGTTATTATTTTAGGTTTTTTTCTGGCTATCATCTTCAGAAAAAAGTTTGATAAACTTAGAACTTCGCTGTTTTTGTTTGATACCATTGGTCTGGGAGTTTTTACTTTAATTGGCCTTGAGAGAGGAATTTTAACGGGTCTTCATCCAGTAATTTGTGTGGCATTAGGAACTATGACAGCTTGTTTTGGCGGTGTAATTCGGGATATTTTGTGTACCGAAATTCCAACAATTTTTAGAAGAGAAATCTATGCAACAATCTGTATTTTTGGCGGTATCGTATTCTTTGGACTTAAGAAATTAAATTTAGAAGATGATGTTTTGTACCTTGTGACTTCTGTTGTAATAATTTCAGTTCGTTTATTAGCGGTAAAATACAAATGGTATCTTCCGGCTTTTGAACATAAATAAAGATTTTTTTGTTTGCCACGAATTACACTAATTTTCACTAATTAATTGGTTGAATGTAGTAATTACGCATTACAAATTTTATAATCATCAATGGAAAAATTCGTGCAAATTCGTGAAATTCGTGGCAAAAGAACACACACCAAAAAATGAATAAATACACCGTAAAAAAATACGATCAAAACGATTACAAATTGTGGAATGACTTTATTGTTCAGGCCAAAAATGCAACGTTTTTATTTCATCGTGATTTTATGGAATATCACAAGGATCGTTTTGAAGATTTTTCCCTTTTAATTTTTGAAGAAGAAAAGCTAAAAGCCATTCTGCCAGCCAATAAAAAAGAAAACTCCATTTATTCACATCAGGGACTTACTTATGGAGGATTGGTTTTTTCGTCTAAATTAAATGCCGAAAAAACAGAGTCAATTCTGGATTCGGTTTTATTATTTTTGAAAGAAAACGCGATTGTAACTTTTTATTACAAACCCATTCCCGTTTTTTATTTTCCGGAAGGAAATCAGGAACTTGACTTTTTTTTATTTAAAAGAGGAGCAGTTTTAGAACGAAAAGAAATGAATTTGGCAGCCAATTTAAATTCACCTCTAAAAATTTCAAAAAGTAAATTAAAACATTTTAGAAGAATTGAAAATCTAGATTTGGATATTATTGAAGAAGAAGATTTTAAATCGTTTTGGAATCAAGTTTTAGAACCGAGATTATTAGAAAAGTTTAATGAAAAACCCGTTCATTCAAAAGAAGAAATAGCACTTTTAAAAGAACGGTTTCCCAAAAACATCAAACAATTTTCAGTTTATCAAAATGATGAAATTATTGCCGGAATAACCATTTTTGAAACCCAAAATGTAGTAAAATCACAATATGGCGCCACTTCTAAAAAAGGAGAAGAAACACGGGCGTTAGATTTTTTATTCATTAATTTGATCCACCGATACAAACGAAAAGGAAAACATTTTTTTGATATGGGAATTGTAAATGAACAAAATGAATCCGGTTATCATTCTGGTCTTTTAAAGCAGAAAGAAGAATTAGGCTGTGCAGTTTACAATCAGGATTTTTATAAATTGGATATAAAATGATACCGTTTCTAGATCTAAAAAAAATTAATGAACCTTATGAAACCGCTTTTCAGGAGAAACTGAAATTGGTTTTAGACAATGGCTGGTACATTTTAGGAAAAGAAACTGAAAACTTCGAAAAAGCTTTCGCCGAATATTGCCAAACCAAATATTGCATTGGAGTAGGCAATGGTTTCGATGCTTTGGTTTTGATTTTTAAAGGCTATATTGAACTCGGAAAACTCAAAAAAGGTGATGAAGTTATTGTTCCTGCTAATACTTATATTGCGAGTATTTTGGCTATTTTACAAGCAGATTTAATTCCGATTCTAGTTGAACCGAGATTAGAAACCTACAACATCAATCCAGATCTAATTCCCGAAAAAATCACTTCAAAAACAAAAGCCATTTTAGCCGTTCATCTTTACGGACAATTAGCCGAAATGGATAAAATAAACGAAATTGCAGAAGAACATAATCTTATTGTTGTAGAAGATGCAGCACAATCACACGGAGTTTCAAAATTCCAAAATTCTAAAACCCAAATTCCAAATTATAAAGATGTCACTCTGAGCGAAGTCGAAGAGCATTTAGGAGCGTCAGCATACAGCTTTTATCCAGGAAAAAACTTAGGTTGTCTTGGCGACGGCGGCGCAATTACAACCAACGATCCTGAATTAGCAAAAGTGCTGTTTTCGCTTCGAAATTATGGTTCCGAAAAAAAATATTATAATCAATATATCGGCTTAAATTCAAGATTAGACGAATTGCAAGCTGCATTTTTAAACGAAAAACTACCCAATTTAGATGCTGATAATGAAAAGCGAAGAACAGTTGCAAAACGTTATTTAGCAGAAATTAAAAATGATAAAATTAAATTGCCGTTTTGGGATTCTTCGAATAATCATGTTTTTCATTTATTTGTTATAAGAACTAAAAACAGAGAGCATTTACAGCAATATTTGACCGAAAATAATATTCAAACCGTAATTCATTATCCGGTTCCGCCGCATAAACAAAACGCATTTAAAGACTGGAACAACTTATCATTTCCTATTACAGAAAAGATTCACAATGAAGTTTTGAGTCTGCCAATGAGTCCCGTTTTGACAGAAACGGAAGTAAATTATATTATCGAAATTCTAAATCAGTATTAATTCGTGACTGATAGCAAAAAATCATATCAACAGATTTTAAAAACAACTTCACTTTTTGGAGGTGTTCAGTTTTTTTCGATTTTAATTTCAATAATCCGCACCAAATTAATTGCCGTTTTTATAGGTCCGGCCGGAATGGGAATTATAGCTTTACTAAATTCTACTTTGAATGTGTTAAGCAGTGTTTCGGGACTGGGAATCGAAACCAGCGCTGTCAAAAGTATTTCAGAAAATTTCAATAAAGACGATATTCGAATGGTTTCGATAACGATTCGGATTGTAAAAAGAATTATTTTTTTTACCGGAATATTAGGAATGGTTCTGACTTTAATTTTCTCAAAAGCTTTGAGTATTCTGACTTTTGGAGATTCCAGCCAAACGTATTCGTTTGTATTTCTTTCGCTTACTATTTTATTCAAACAATTATCTTCTGGACAATTGGCTGTTTTGCAAGGTTTAAGACATTTGAAGTTTTTGGCGAAAGCCAATTTTTATGGAAATTTATTCGGATTATTGTTTTCAATTCCGCTCTATATTTATTTTAAAATCGATGCTATAATTCCAACCATTTTGCTTGCATCTGTAACTTCATTGATTTTTTCTTTTTATTATTCAAATAAAGTACGAGTTGAAAGTAAGAAAGGAGAAATTACAAAAGAAGTCTTTGTAACCGAAGGAAAATCAATTGTAAAATTAGGTTTTATGCTTACCATAAGCAGTGTTTTAACGCTTTTGACAGCTTATCTAATTCAAATTTATATTGGAAAAACCGGAGGCTTGGAACAAGTAGGATTTTACAACGCCGGATTTACGTTATTAAACTCTTATGTGGGAATTATTTTTACGGTTATGAGTACCGATTATTTCCCGAAACTAGCTTCTATAAATTCTGATAATGATAAAGTTAGAATAAGCGTACAGCAGCAGGCTTTTATTTCGGTTTTGATTATAACGCCTATTATTGTTTTGTTTCTTGCTTTCAGTCCAATTATCGTTAAGCTGCTTTATACCTTAAAGTTTGAAGCTATTTTACCCATGATCTGCATTGGGATTTTAGGAATGCTTTTTCGCGCTGTTTCCTGGGCAATGGGATTTATTTTAATTGCAAAAGGCGATTCTAAAATACTTATAAAAACAGAGGTTGGTTTTAATATTTTATCTTTACTAATGAATGTTTCAGGATATTATTTTTATGGACTGGAAGGTCTAGGAATAAGTTTTTGTCTTTATTTTTTCTTTCATTTCATTGGGTTGAAAATTATAACCCAAAAACAGTACCATTTTTATTTCGAGAGAGATTTCTATCAAATATATTTTATTTGTTTTATCATTTGTATCATTTCTTTTTTATTCCGATTTATCGAAAATGAGGTTTTAAAAAATGGTTTGTTTGCATTGATGATTTTAATTTCTTTTGGTTTTAGTTTTTACAAGATAAATAAAAAGATAAATTTGAGCGAAATGTTAACGTCATTTGATCAACAAAAAAAAAGTAAAAAATGATCCGAAGCAGTTATAGAAAACTCCGAAGTTTTTATCATAAATTAAAGTTTTACTATTCGGTAAACTGGACCAAAACACTATACTTTAATTTTAAAAAATTTCCCTTTGAAATAGCTAAAAAGCTCCCGGTTTTCTTTTATAATAAAGTAACGTTTACATCGATACGAGGTGAAATAATAATAGAAGGGAAAATCAAAAAAGGAATGATTGGTTTTGGCCAGCCGTATGAGATAAATACGCGCCACAAAGGCATAGCAGAAATAAATATTACCGGAAAAATGGTTTTTAAAGGCCATGCACAATTTGGAAAAGATTATTTTGTATTTATTGGAGAAAACGGATATTGTGAATTTGGAAATATGGCTGCAATGGCTTCAAACGCTAAATTAATCTGCATTGAAAAAATTGTCTTGGGAAATTATGTGCAGTTAGGCGCCGATAGTCAAATCATAGATACTAACTTTCATGATATGATTGATACAAATACTGGAGAAAAACGAAAAAAAACGGGACCTGTTTTTATTGGGAATTATAATTTTAGCGGCAGTCGAATTTCGATAATGAAAAATACAAAAACTCCAGATTTTTGTACTATTGCAACCAATTCCTTTTGCAATAAAGATTACATTTCATGGGGGAATAATATTTTAATTGGCGGAATTCCGGCAAAGCTGATTCGTGAAAACATTTCAAGAGATTGGGAAGGGGAAAAGGATGAATTAGATAAATTTTTGACGATTTAAAAAATGCTTTTTTATACGCGGATGAAACGGATTTACTTCGTAAAGACGCGGATTAAAAGCGATTTTTTTATTATCTGTTTAAAAAATAAAATCCGTGTCAATCCGCGTCTTCGCTTTAGCGAATCCGTGTGAATCCGCGTTCTATTTTAGACATCGTTTTATCCTTTAAATAGTATACGAAACCGCTGCTTTATTTCAAGAAGAATATATTTTGACAGCAGCTTATAATTAGATGTTTTAAAGTTTAAAAACATCTCAAAATGGATTCGTTTTAAAATAGCTTTATGCTCTTGTTTTGTTCTGTTTAATTGAATCGCTTTCTTGATAATCAAATAAGTTGAATAATTGATTTTTCGGGACCTTGAATCGTTTTTGATATGAAAATGAGTTCCTAAAGATGTGGTCGTAATTCGTTTTTTAATTAAAATTTCATCGATATAATCAAAATCATATTTACGTGATGCCCGAATCCATAAATCTAAATCTTCATAAGCCAGATTTTCATCATAACCCTGTAAATCATCAAAAACCGATTTTTTAACCATTGATGAAACAGAGCAAATACTATTTCCTCCCGAAATTACACTCAAATAAATATCTCCGGTTTCTCTTTTTTCGATTGTTTTTTTGGATTCATCAACTGGGAAAAAATAAAAATAAGAATCGCCTTTTTCATTGATTAGTTCAGCATTTCCGTAAACAACCCCAAGATTTTCAAACCTGTTTTTTTCGAAAGTTTTTAATTGTAACGAAACACAATTTGGCAATAAAATATCATCACACGCTAAATCAATAATATATTCGCCTTTAGCAAGTTTTAGGGCTTTATTAAAGGATTTTGTGCTTCCTAAATTAGTTTCATTTTCAATAAATTGAATTTCAGGATAAGCTGCAATCCAGTTTTTTATAACTTCTCGTGAATTATCAGTACTAAAATCATCAACAATTATCAATTCAATAAAAGCATAATCCTGATTTAGAGCAGATAATAAACTCTGCAAAACAAATTTTTCATGGTTATAGCACAGGCATATAATAGTTACTAATGGATTATTGTACATATTGTTTTTAGAGTATTTACTTTTTTTTAATCTCGCAAAGATTTTTATTTTTAAGTTTTGTTTTTTATAAAACTTAGCGCCTTTGCGTCTTTGCGAGCAATTTTTCGTTGCTGAAGAAAAAAAGACTTAAAAAAATATCCCGCAAACATTGGACTCACTTTTTATGTTTCTATGTGTTAAAAAAGATATATTTGATACGAAAATAAGAAATCAAGAATGATATCATCTCACAAAAAAAAGAAAATTGCTCTTATTGGTTATCGTTTAAGCGGAGGCGGAAGCGATAAAGTAATGGCAAATTTGTCTGTTTTTTTTGAAAAGCAGGGATTTGAAGTTGATATACTTATTGTTATAGATGAAGTGAGTTTTCCCTATTCCGGAAAATTGGTAAACTTAGGATTGCTTAAAAATAAAAGCAACGGATTTTTTAATAAAGTCAAAAGGTTAAAGGTTTTAAGTGATTATTTAAACCAAAATCAGTTTGATTTTATTATAGATTTCCGCTTTCGCACCAAAATATTACAGGAACTTATTTTAGCCCGATTTATATACAATACCAAAACTATTTTTACGGTTCACAGCTTTTTAATCGATCATTATATGCCAAAAAATTCATGGCTGACACGATTGATGTACAATCATTGTTATGCGAATGTGGCGATTACAGACGAAATGAAAACGCTGATTGAAAGTACACATAAACTGCAAAATGTAATTACAATTCATAATCCGGTAAATCTTGAAGAAATTAAGGAAAAGCAAGATGAAAAAATTCATCTGGAATTTGATTTCATAATCGCAATTGGCCAATATGAAAACGAGATTAAACAATTTGATAAACTGATTTTAAGTTACAGCAAATCTAATCTGCCTCAAAAACAGATTCATTTGGTAATTATTGGAAATGGCGACGAAACAAAACTAAAAAAAGCTATTGGAGCAAATAATGTTTCCCAATATGTTCATCTTTTAAGGTATCAAAATAATCCGTTTAAATATGTACAAAAAGCTAAATTTTTAGTTTTATGCAGTAAAAATGAAGGTTTTCCAAATGTGATTTTAGAAGCCTTAGCCTGCGAAACTCCAGTTGTCTCTTTTGATTGTGATTTCGGGCCAAGAGATATGATTACTTCTTTTGAAAATGGTATTTTAGTCGAGAATCAAAATTGGGACAAACTAACGGAAGCAATGAATTTATTTACGGTTGATGAAAGTTTATATCAGCATTGTAAAAAAAATGCATTAAAAAGTATTGAACCTTTTTTATTAGAAAAAATTGGTCAGCAATGGTTAAATTTGCTTGAGGAACACTAAAAATATGACAACAATTCAAGATATTTCATTACTTAAAATTCCGGTTGTTGAAGACTTGAGCGGAAATTTAGCATTCATTCAAAGCGGAGTTCTTCCTTTTGAATTCAAACGTGTTTATTATCTTTTTGATGTTCCAAGCAGTGCTTTTCGCGGCGGACATTCGCATATTGAACAGCATGAAGTTTTGATTGCTTTAAGCGGAAGTTTTGAAGTAACGGTAAATGACGGAAAAGACAAAAAAAGCTATTTACTCAACAAACCCAATGTTGGATTGTATCTCCCGAAAGGAATTTGGAGAGAGTTAGAAAACTTTTCTTCGGGCGCAGTTTGCCTGGTTTTGGCTTCAGATGTTTTTGAAGAGACGGATTATATTCGGGATTATGAAACTTTCTTGAATTCTAAAAAATGAAACTGCTTTACATTGTTCCCAACATAAAAAATGCGGGAGGAGTTGCCAGAGTTTTGTCCATTAAAGCCAATTATTTTATTGAACACTTTGGTTACGAAGTTCATATTCTGTCACAAAACGAAGACGAAAATTCACCTTTTTACGATTTCAATTCTAAAATTTTCTTTCATAATATGATTTTGGAGGGAAATGTTTTTCATTTTCTAAACTCGTATAAAAAGCAGTTAAATCAAAAAATTACAGCAATAAAACCAGATGTAATTCTTGTTGCCGATAATGGTTTGAAAGCTTTTATTTTACCACTGATTGTTAAAACGAAAATTCCAATTGTTTTAGAGATTCATTCTTCTAAATTTATTGAAGAGCAATCAATCAAAACAAATATCTTTTCAAAATTAAAATATCGATTCAAAGATTTTGGTGCCAAAAAATATACTATAGTAGTTGCTTTATCTCGCGAAAATCTAAAACACTGGCATATTAATAACGCCGTTATAATTCCAAATCCTTCCTGGATTAAAACTGAAAATTTCGCAGCTTTAAAAAACAAACGAGTTATTGCCGTAGCAAGAAATTCGTATGAAAAAGGTTTAGACAGATTACTGTTAATCTGGAAAAAAGTAAGCCAAAAATTTCCAGACTGGACTTTAGATATTTATACCGATGAAGTTGATTCTTTAAACAACATTGTCATTGATTTAGGATTAACTTCCACAATGAATATTTTTAGTTTTGTAAAAAACATTAAAGAGAAATATCTTGAATCTTCTATTTTAGTTATGACTTCGCGATTTGAAGCATTTCCGATGGTTTTGATAGAAGCAATGTCTTTAGGTTTACCAAGTGTTTCTTATGATTGTCCTTCGGGGCCGAGATCGATTATTGCAGATAATGAAAATGGCTTTTTAATCCCGGATGGGAATGTAGATTTATTTGTAGAAAAACTTTCTGTTTTAATGGAAAATGAAGAATTGAGAATGAAATTTGGCGCAGCATCAAAAGAAAAAATGAAAGAATATCAGCTTGATCTTGTCATGAAACAATGGAAAACTTTATTAGAGAATTTCTAATTTGTTTTTATACTGCACAAATACGTTAATTTGTAAATATTAAGCAACGTTAAAGAAGGGCTTTTAGAGTTTAGCTGTTTTAAAATTAGTGTATTAAATGTTGTGAAAAATAACCCTGCCGTATAACGTAGTTTAAAACGTTTCAACAAATGATATGCCTTGAGTATTTTTAAAAAATCAGAATCAATTTGTTTTTTGCGATCAAGAATAAGCAGGTTTTCTAAACTGTTTTTTACTTTAGATATATAAATAAGATTCTCGTCAATATCGCCATGTTGAATCGCATTTTCGATATGTTTTACCTTAAAATGAGACTGACTTACCTGATAAGCAAAAAGTGTATCTTCATGTCCGTATTTAATTAAAGTAGAATCAAATTTTATCTTTATAAAACAATCTTTTTTAATTAATGTATTATTGAACATGAGGGTTTTATACAAAGCAGTATTTCTTTGAGAAACGGTTTTGTCTTCAATTAAACGTCCGTATTTCCAGCGTAATTTTTGTTTTTCAGAATAAATGTTTTCAGGATGAATTCGGCCGCCGTATACAATATCAAAATCGGGTATATTATCTAAATAGTTTTCTATGTAATTGGGGTTGATTACGATAGAATCGCCATCAATAAAAAGAAGATTTTGATATTGTGCTTTTGATGCCAAAAGATTTCTGTTAGAACTTAATCCAATGTTTTTTTCTAAAGAAACAAAAGAACAATGCTGTAGAGCATTTATTCGCTCATTTTCTTTATTCAGTACAGAATTTGAAGCATCATCCTGACACAGAATTTCAAAATTAATTCCAATAAAACGGCATTGTTCAGCAAGTTCTTCTACAAGCGAAAACACATTGTAATTATAAACCGGAATTAAAATAGAAAGCATTATTCTCTTTTTTAAAATATATTTGTAAAGGAAATGTTTTTTATTAAAATAATAAATCAAAAATGAATTTAAGGTCTCTTTATTATGCTATTTCTCCAAAGTCAAGATTTCTTGTTCGTAAGATTTATTATTTCCCTGCTGATTTTTGGAACTCTTTAAATAAAAAGAAAAACAAATATGAGCCGAAAAAAGGAGACATCTTTATTGGTTCCGGTGATTTTTTGTCACAAGGAAAACATCATTTAGAACTTTTAAAAGAATACTCATCGCTTCATCCTGATCATTCTGTATTAGATGTTGGCTGCGGAATTGGCCGCGCTGCCGTACCCTTAACGCAGTATTTGTCAACAAAAGGAAAATACGAAGGTTTTGATGTGGTGAAAAAAGGAATTGACTGGTGTCAAAAAAACATCAGCAAAGATTTCTCTAATTTTAATTTTCAGCACATTTCTTTAAACAATGACTTATACAATCTAACCAATCAAAAGGCAGAGAATTTTAAATTTCCTTATGAAGATAATTCATTTGATACCGTTTTTCTGTTCTCGGTTTTTACTCATATGCAGCCAAAGGAAATTCAAAACTATTTAAATGAAATTTACAGAGTTTTAAAGCCTGATGGAAAATGTCTTTCAACTTTCTTTCTTTACGATGATCAAAATGAAGATTATATTTCAAATGAAAATAAAGGATTCTGTTTTCCTTATCAAAAAGAAAATTACAGATTAATGAATGAAAAAGTTCCTTCTGCTAACATTGCTTTTAAAGAAGAATTACTTTTTGAGATGATTCAAAAAAGCCAATTAAAATTAGAAAATAAGATATACGGAACCTGGTCAAACAGAGCGGTTAATGACTTGTTTGATTATCAGGATATTTTAATTCTAAAAAAAGTTTAAGATTTATACGCTTCTTTGAACCACTTCGAAGATTCTTTCGTCTTCACATTTTAATGTTTTAGAAGGGAATTTCATCAACAAAGCATAATCATGAGTTGCCATGATAACGGTTTTACCCAGTGCGTTAATGTTTTTTAATACTTCTAAAACCTCAGAACTTGTCTGCGGATCAAGGTTTCCTGTAGGTTCATCGGCAAGGATAAATTCAGGATCGTTAAGTAAAGCTCTTGCAATTGCAACACGCTGCTGTTCACCGCCAGAAAGCTGGTGAGGCATTTTGTTAAGGAAATCTTTCATTCCAACTTTATCTAAAACCTCGTCGATTTTGTATTCCATCGCTTCTTTTTCAGTCCATCCAGTTGCTTTAAGAACAAAAAGCATGTTGTCCTGAACAGAACGGTCTGGAAGTAGTTTAAAATCTTGGAAAACAATCCCGATTTTACGTCTTAAATACGGAATATCTTTTTCTTTTAAAGTTGCCAAATCAAAGTCAACAATATGAGCTTCACCTTCAGTTAAAGGTAAATCTGCGTACAAAGTTTTTAAAAAGCTGCTTTTTCCGGAACCTGTTTTACCAATGATGTAGATGAATTCACCATGCTGAACATCTAAGTTAATATGAGATAAAATTTTTCTTCCTTCTTGATATATAGTGACTTCTTTAAGAGATAGTACGGTTTCTGACATAATAAAATTGATTTGAATGGTAAAAGTAATAAGATAACGTTTGGATTCAAAATAAATTTCAATCATTTCTTAAGAAAATTTGTAGAAAAAGGAATGAAAATTTAAACCATATAAGTTATATAAGTTGATTTTAGTTAATCTGCTAAAAGGTACTAGCTTATAATTACTTATATAACTTATAGGATTCATTTTAATTTTTTAAACTACCTCTAAAATGTTTGTTATTCCATGTTTGTTCATAATAAATTCAAGAAACGTTTCGTTATAAACGGTATAAAATGATAAATTTGAATACTAAATATAACTAAAATGCATAGACTTTCCTGGTTCTTTTTATTCCAAATTATCCTTACTTCGACCATAGTTTCGGCACAAAAATCAGCTATTTATACTTACGATTTAAAGGATTTTGACAAAGCACAGGCTTTATATAACGATAAACAATACGCTTCGGCACAACATATTTTTGAGTATGTAAAAAATAATACGGCACAAACAGAAGAAGTAAAATCAGACTGCGCTTATTATATCGCCAATTGCGCCATTAGAACCAATCAGCCCAATGCCGATGCTTTGATGGAAAAATTTGTAGAAGATTATCCAACAAGCACCAAACAAAATCAAGCTTATATCGAGGTTGCACAATATTTCTTCGAACAGGGAAATTATCCAAAAGCTTTGCAATGGTTTGACAAAGTGGACGAAGGTTACATGAGCAAATCAGAATCGGATAAATTTAATTTCCAAAAAGGATACAGCTATTTTACAGCTAAAAAGAAAAAAGAATCTACAACGTATTTTAATAAAGTCGTGAATTCTCCTGAATTTGGTTCTCAAGCCAAATATTATTTAGGATTTATGGCCTATGAAGGCGACGATTATAAAGAAGCAACAAAATATTTTGATGAGGTTTCGGGCGAAGAAAAATACAAAGAAAAGCTTTCGTATTATCAGGCTGATATGAATTTTAAACTAGGAAATTTTCAAAAAGCAATTGATTTGGGCCAAAAAGCAATGGCGAAATCAAATGAAATGGAAAAATCGGAACTGAATAAAATTATTGGTGAAAGTTATTTCAACTTAAAACAATATGAAAAAGCGATTCCGTATTTAGAGCAATACGCTGGTAAAAAAGGAAAATGGAATAATACCGATTTCTACCAATTAGGTTATGCGTATTACGAACAGAAAAATTACGAAAAAGCCATTTCTCAGTTCAATAAAATTATTGAAGGAAAAGATTTCGTAGCTCAAAATGCCTATTACCATTTAGGTTTAAGTTATTTAAATACAGGTAAAAAACAAGAAGCTTTGAACGCGTTTAAAAATGCTTCAGAAATGGATTTCAATGCACAGATTCAGGAAGATGCCGCTTTAAATTATGCTAAAGTAAGTTATGATATTGGAAACGCTTATCAAACCGTTCCGGGAATTTTACTTGATTTCTTAAAAAAATATCCAAACAATTCCAGCAGGGCAGAAATAGAAAAACTTTTAGTTGACTCTTATATTTCGACTAAAAACTACAAAGAAGCTTTGGCTTTATTAGAAAAAAACAGAAGTGCTGAAAACAAAGCGGCATACCAAAAAGTACTTTTTTACAGAGGAGTTGAATTGTATAATGAATCGAATTATACAGAAGCCGGAAAAATGTTTAAAAGTGCGATCAGCGAGCAAAAAACACCTGAATTTACAGCACGTGCTACTTTCTGGAAAGCAGAAACAGAATATGTTTCAGATGATTTTCAGAATGCTTTATTGACATACAAACAATTTGCCGGACTTGCCGCAGCAAAATCTACAGACGAATATAAAAACATCAATTATAATATTGGTTATACGTATTTTAAACTGAAAGAATACGATCAGGCGGCGAACTCGTTTCAGGCACAGATCGATAATTCTCCTTCTGATAAAGTACGTTTAAATGATTCGTATTTACGTTTGGGAGATTCACGTTTTGTAAATTCTAAATATGCTCAGGCAAATGAAGCTTACGGAAAAGCAATGGACGCAAAAAGTGTTGATGCCGATTATGCTCAGTTTCAAAAAGCACTTTCGTATGGTTTTATGTCTAAAAATGATCAGAAAATCAACGAACTGAATAACTTCCTAAAAATGTATAAAAAATCAGAATATCGCGATGATGCTTTATTCGAACTAGGAAATACATATGTGGCGGATAAAAAGAATGATTTGGCAATTAAAACGTACGATCAGTTGATTTCTGAATACAAAAACGGATCTTTTACTTCAAAATCTATTTTGAAACAAGGTTTGATTTATTACAATTCGGATCGTGATGAACAAGCGCTGGCAAAATTCAAAAAAGTAGCCGCTGAATTTCCAAAAACGCCGGAAGCACTTGAAGCCGTTTCGACAGCAAGATTAATTTATGTTGACTCAGGAAAAGTAGATGAATACGCAACTTGGGTTCGAACTTTAGATTTCGTTTCGGTTACAGATGCTGAGTTAGATAACGATACTTACGATGCAGCAAACAAACAATACAGTCAAAATAACAGCAAAGCAGCGATTACAGGTTTTGCGGGTTATGTAAGCAAATTTCCTTCTGGATTGCACGCTTTAGAGGCTAATTTCAATTTAGCGCAATTATATTATGCGGAAGGTTCTGAAACAAAATCAACTCAGAATTATCAATATGTAATTGACCAGCCAAGAAATGAATTTACAGAACAAGCGTTAAACAGACTGGCTCAGATTTACTTAAAAGCGAAAGATTGTGATAAAGCGATTCCGGTTTTAGTTCGTTTAGAAAGTGAAGCCGATTATCCGCAGAACAAAAACTTTGCTCAGGCAAACCTGATGAAATGTTATTATGACAAAAAAGATTATGACAATTCGGTTATTGCTGCAGATAAAGTTTTAGCAAATCCAAAAGCTGATGCAAACGTAAAAGCCGACGCACAGATTATTGTAGCGCGCGCGGCGATTCAAACCGGAGATGAAGACAAAGCGAAAGCAGCGTATGCAAAACTGTCTACAACTTCAAAAGGAGAATTAGCGGCAGAAGCATTGTATTATGATGCTTACTTTAAAACTAAAGAAGGAAAATTTGATGCGTCGAATACTGCGGTTCAAAAACTGGCAAAAAGCTATTCTGCTTACAAATATTACGGAGCAAAAGGTTTGGTTTTAATGGCGAAAAACTTCTACGGATTAAAAGACAGCTATCAGGCAACATACATTTTAGATAACGTAATCAACAACTTTACAGATTATCCGGATGTTGTTGAAGAAGCGAAAAAAGAATTAAGTGCGATTAAGGCGGAAGAATCAAAAACAAATTCGTCGATTAATAAATAAGAAAAAAAGAAGTATAGAATATAGAGGATAGAAAATAGATTGAAAGCAAAGATTTGAAGTCTATTTTCTATATTCTTTAATCTATTTTCTCAAAAAAGAAATAAGAACAATGAGTTTACCTTTTTATATAGTTGATGTTTTTGCTGATAAAAAATATGCAGGAAATCAATTGGCGGTTTTTTTAGAAGCTGAGAAATTAAGTTCAGAAGAAATGCAGCAAATGGCGCGCGAGATTAATTTCGCAGAAAGCACATTTATAACCAAACTGGACAGAGAAAATAATAAAGCAGAAATAAGAATTTTTACACCGGCTCATGAAATGCAGTTTGCAGGACATCCAATAATTGGAACTTCGTGGGTTTTGATCAATAAGATATTTGATAATTCGCCTGAAAGTATAACACTGAATGTTCCGATTGGACCTATTCAAATTCAGCAATCTGAAGATTTGATCTGGCTAAAAGCAGCACAGCCAAAATTTTGGGATATTTTCTCTAAAGAAGATTTTACATTATTCAGTAATCTGAAAAAAGAAGATTTTGAAAATCAATTTCCAATTCAGGAAGTGACAACCGGAAGCGCGTTTGTAATGGTTGGACTAAGCAGTAAAAGAGCTTTAGAAAATTTAGTTTTAGATAAAGATAAAGCAGATCAATGGATGAGAAATCATTGTAAAACAGATCATAGAGGCTTGTATTTTTATTATCTGGAAGGTTCAAAATTATTCAGCAGAATGTTATGCATTGAACACAATCAATTGGTAGAAGATGCCGCAACAGGAAGTGCAAGTACATGTTTGGAGGCTTTTCTGTTAAAATACCATAAACCTGAATTTGAATTAACGAATTATCAGGGAGATTATATTGGGCGCCCGTCTCAGATTTTCTTCAAAGGGAAATTAGTTGAGAATCAGTTTGATATTAATATTGGAGGAAAAGCTCAGTTTGTTGCTAAAGGGGAGTGGGAAGCTTAGGTCGAGAAAATAGAATAAAGAACAAAGAATATAGATTTTAGAATATAGAAACTGAACAAAGAGATTGAGGTTAAGAATTAAGAAATAGTGTAAGTCTATTTTCTATACTCTTTTCTCTATTCTCTTAAAAGAAATAAATATGAAAATTAAGTGCCGAAATAAAATTATCGTTTTACTAGTGTTATTGGTCTGCCAGCTTTCGTTTTCGCAGGTTAAGAAGAATGAAAGCATTGGAACTGAAACGGTAAACGTAGTAAAACCTTATTCGCCAACAATATCCGACGCTTTTAAAGTGAAAGAAACACCTTCGCTGGACGATGCGGGAAATCAGCCAAAAGAAACTATTAAATATAGTATTTTGTCTGTTCCTGTGGCTTCGACTTTTACGCCGTCAAAAGGAAATGCGCAAGCTGTGGATAAATCTAAAAAAGAGAGATTGTTTAATAATTATGCAACACTTGGAGTTGGAAATTATGGAACATTAAACGCTGAATTATTCGTAACTCAGGATTTAGGAAACAACGATTATTTAGCCGGAATGCTGCGTCATCATTCTTCTCAAGGCGGAATTAAAGATGTAAACCTTAATGATGAATTTTACGATACAGGTTTAAATATTGGTTACGGTGTAAAAGATCGTGATGTATCTTGGGGCGTTGATTTAGGTTATCAAAATCAAGTATATAACTGGTATGGTTTACCAGCTGATTTTGGAATGACTTTGCCGCCGGGAACACAGGAAGATTTGATTAGAGGAATTAATCCGAATCATTCTTATAACACAATTTCTATAGGCGGAAATGCTGAATTTACGGAAGGTATTTTTAGCAAAATTTCAACTAGATTTACGAACTTTTCGGATAGTTTTTCTTCTTCAGAAAATCGTTTTTATCTAAAACCGACTTTTAAAGTTGATGTTATGGATCAGGCAATTAATACTAATATTATTATAGATCACGTTAGCGGTTCTTTCGAACATAATTATGCCTGGGACAATGTTGAACCTTTAAAATACAGCTTGACAAACTTTGGGATTGAACCGAGTTTTGTGGTTAATGAAAACGACTGGACTTTAGAATTAGGTGCTGGTTTGTTTTATGCTTTGGACTCTGAAAACAGCGGAAACAAATTTTATATTTATCCAAAAGTAAATGCATCGTATAAGTTAGTGGGAGATTTAATGATTTTCTATACCGGAGTTAACGGGAGTTTAAACCAAAATTCTTATGCTGATTTTGTAACCGAAAATCCGTTTTTGTCTCCTACTTTAAATATGAGACCAACCAGTAATCAATATACCGTTTTTGCAGGTTTAAAAGGAAAACTGGCTAATAATGTGAGTTATAACGTAACAGGTTCTTACTTAAACGAAAAAGATAAAGCGTTGTTTAAAAGCAATGATTATACAGAAGATTTTTCGAATCAGAATTATGGTTTTGGAAACTCGTTTAGTGTAATTTATGATGATGTCAGAACTTTCCGTTTCTACGGAGAATTAAAAGCTGATTTTTCTAAGAGTGTTTCTTTTGGAATTAACGGAACTTTCAACAGTTATAAAACAGATGGTTTAGAAGCGTGGAATTTACCTTCAATGAAATTAAGTTCAAATCTTGATGTAAATATTACAGAGCAATGGTATGCAGGTTTAAATGTGTTTTATGTGGGAGAACGTAAAGACATGCAGACCAATCTGACTTTTGGAACTGATCCTGTAATTACCACTTTAAAAAGTTATTTTGATGCCAATGCGCATTTAGGATATAAATATAATGAGCGTTTGACTTTCTTCTTAAAATTAAATAATATTGGAAACCAAGCTTACGAAAGATGGCTGAATTATCCTGTTCAGGGCTTCCAGGTTTTAGTGGGAGGAAATTATAAATTCGATTTTTAAGAAGATTTGATGCAAAGACACTAAGGGACAAAAAGTATATAAAATATAAAAAGTGCCTTTTTTTTAGCCATGAGTTCGTGAATTTTTTGGAGTAAATTCGTGAATTCGTGGCTATTTTTTTGCGACAGCAGAAAAACCTTTGCACCTTTGTACCTCAGAACCTCAGTACCTTTAAAAAAATGACTTTCAAACAAAAAATACATTCTCATTATTTACAAATGGTCCAAGACCGAATAGATGTTTTTAAAGACATGATTTCGGGATTGACAGAAGATTCTAAAAACGATGCCAAAGGTTCGGCGGGCGATAAGCACGAAACAGCTTTGTCGATGATGCATATCGAACAGGAAAAACTAACCAATAAACTTAAAGAATCTATTGCTCAAAAAGCAGTTTTAGATAAAATTGATTCTTCTAAAAATACAGAAAACATTATTTCAGGCAGTTTGGTAAAAGCAAACGGGATCTATTTATATGTAAGCGTGGCGCTTCCTAAAATCGCAATTGACGGAATTAATGTTATTGCGCTTTCTCCGCAATCGCCTTTAGGAAATCATTTAATGGGGAATAAGGCTGGTTTTCAGTTTGAAATAAATAAGACGCATTATACGATTGAAAGTGTTTTGTGATTTATTCGTTTGGGTGTAGTCCCTACGGGACAATTTTATCTTGCGTGTATTTTTTTCTACTGATATTTAATCTCTACGAGATATGTTTTTGAGATTTAGACATTTAGGTTTAGTCCCTACGGGACAATTTTTAACATTTAATTATTCTGTTTCCTACCGATATTTAGCTCCTAAAGGAGCATATCTCGTAGAGATTAAATATCGGTAGAAAAAAATAACTATAAGTTGAGATTGTCCCGTAGGGACTACATATGAATAATAACGTTGTCAATCTTTGTAGAGCTTCTTACGAAGATTTCTCGTTCCTCGAAATGACAATATTGTGAAAAATCATATTTCTATTCGAGAATTTGTTCATGCTTTGAAATATCTTTAACGATTCTGAAATATCTCAAAATTTAATTCAAAGAATTCTTCAAAACCTTCCGTTTTACTCGTATTTTACCTTCAAAATTGAAATTTATAAGTTTCGGGTATTTTTTGATGCTAAAATTTTACATTTTATATGTAAAAACTAAATTATGGTTTTAAATTGTAATTAAAATTAATATTTATGTTTTTCAATTATAACCAATACCGCATCTTTGCCTTATCAAAATAAAATTTAAAAGTTAAAAATATAAAATTATGTGTGGAATTGTATGTGCCTTTGATCTAAAGCAAAAAGCCGAAGCGTTAAGACCTCAAGTATTAGAAATGTCTAAAATCATTCGTCACCGTGGACCAGACTGGAGCGGAATTTACAGTAATGATAAAGCAATTCTTTCTCATGAGCGTTTGGCAATTGTAGATCCAGCTTCAGGAAAACAACCTTTATTTACAGAAGATAAAAAATTGGTTTTGGCTGCAAATGGTGAAATTTACAATCACAGAGATTTACGTAAACAATTCGAAGGAAAATATAACTTTCAAACAGAAAGTGACTGCGAAGTTATCTTAGCATTATACAGAGAAAAAGGAGTAAGTTTTGTTGATGAATTAAACGGAATCTTTGGTTTTGCAATTTATGACGTTGATAAAGATGAATATTTTGTAGCTCGTGACCATATGGGAATTATTCCATTATACATTGGTTGGGATCAACACGGAACTTTCTATGTAGCTTCTGAGTTAAAAGCATTAGAAGGATATTGTACAAAAATCGAATTATTTCCTCCGGGACATTATTTATCAAGCAAAGACGGTGAATTTGTACAATGGTACAAAAGAGACTGGGTTGATTATGATGCGGTTAAAGACAACGAAACAAGTATTCCTGAAATCAAAAAAGCGCTTGAAGCTGCAGTTCACAGACAATTAATGAGTGATGTTCCTTATGGAGTTTTACTTTCAGGAGGTTTAGATTCGTCTATTACTTCGGCTGTAGCCAAAAAATTTGCGCAAAAACGTATTGAATCAGATGATACTACAGATGCCTGGTATCCGCAATTACACTCTTTCTCTGTTGGTTTAGAAGGATCTCCAGATTTAGCAGCAGCAAGAAAAGTAGCAGATCATATTGGAACTATTCACCATGAAATTAAATTCACTATTCAGGAAGGTTTAGATGCTGTTCGTGATGTAATTTACAACTTAGAAACTTATGATGTAACTACAGTAAGAGCTTCAACTCCAATGTGGTTAATGGCAAGAGTTATCAAATCAATGGGAATCAAAATGGTGCTTTCAGGTGAAGGTGCAGATGAGTTATTTGGAGGATATTTATATTTCCACAAAGCGCCAAACGCAAGAGAATTCCACGAAGAAAACGTTCGTAAATTAAGTAAACTTCATATGTATGACTGTTTACGTGCTAACAAAAGTTTAGCTGCTTGGGGAATTGAAGGTCGTGTGCCATTCTTAGATAAAGAATTTATGGATGTTGCAATGCGTATCAACCCACAAGATAAAATGATCAACAAAGAACACCCAATGGAAAAATGGGTTGTTCGTAAGGCTTTTGAAGATATGCTTCCTGAAAGTGTTGCATGGAGACAAAAAGAACAATTTTCTGATGGAGTAGGATACAGCTGGATTGATACTTTGAAGGAAGTGGTAGCCAGAGAAGTTTCTGACGAACAATTGGCAAACGCGAGATTTAAATTCCCGTTACAAACACCAACTTCAAAAGAAGAATATTACTATCGTTCCATCTTTACAGAACATTTCCCAAGCGATGCAGCAGCATTATGCGTTCCTCAGGAAGCAAGTGTAGCTTGTAGTACAAAAATCGCTTTAGAGTGGGATGAAGCATTCAAAAACATGAACGATCCTTCAGGTAGAGCTGTGGCAAGCGTTCACGACGATGCCTATGTTAAAGCATAAACACGTTTAATTATTAGAATTAGTATATATATTGCAGAAAGACGTTCTTACTTTAAGAACGTCTTTCTTGTCTAAAATTGTTAAATTCTATATTTCAGTTCTTTATAAAAATATTTCGGCAATTATTTAACTTACTTTTTTTATATTTGGCATTCCCCAAAAAAGTTAAATACCTAAGATTTTAATACTGAAAATGTAAGAAAGCAAAAAATAATATTTAGTTTTGCTTTCAACAGGAAATTTTAATGATTTTTTAATGTTCGGCTTATTTTAAGTCTGAAACAGAAGAATAAAAATAAAAAAATAGAATAGTATGTCTGGATTATTGGCCGTTATTGGTAAAGGAAAAGACCCGCAGCTTGTAAAAGCACTTTCTGAAAGAATGTCGCATCGCGGTCCTGATGAAAGCGATTTGCACATTATGGAAAATGGCAGTATTCTTTGTCATGAAAGTCTTTCTATTATCGATTTAAAATCGGGGAAACAGCCTATTCAGGGAACAGACAAAGCCTGGATGGTTCACGACGGGGAAATTTATAATTATCAGGAATTAAAAAATACCGTTTTAAAAGATCATACTTTTAGAACAAATTCTGACTCAGAAGTAATTGTGCATTTGTACGAAGAATTTGGATATGATTTTTGTAATAAACTAGACGGAGATTTTGCTTTCGTAATAATCGACGGAGATAAATATATTGCAGGAAGAGACCCAATTGGAGTTAAACCTTTGTATTATGGTTTAGATGAAAGAGGAAGGATTTATTTTTCTTCAGAAATGAAATCAATTGCAGATCAATGTAAATCATTTTCGACTTTTCCTCCGGGACATTATTATACAGCAAAAAGCGGTTTTGTAAAATATTATCACCCAGAATACGAAGATCATAAAAATGCTACTCAGCCACTTGATTTAGATTTAATTCGTGAATCATTAATCGAAGCAACCCGCAAACGATTAATGAGCGAAGTTCCTGTTGGAGTTGTATTATCTGGAGGTTTAGATACCTCTTTAATTTCATCAATCGCATCTAGATTATTAAAAGAAAATGGTAAAAAACTTCCGTCTTTTTCTATCGGATTAGATGCTGATGCTCCGGATAATGTTTCGGCAAGAAAAGCTGCTGAATTTTTAGGAACAGATCATCATGAAATACATTTTACAGTTGAAGAAGGTGTTGCGATTTTAGAAAAAGTGATTTCGCATATTGAAACGTACGATATTATTTCGGTTCGTTCAGGAGTTCCAATGTATTTGTTATCAAAAGCGATAATTGATAAAGGAGTAAAAGTGATTCTTTCTGGTGAAGGTGCCGATGAAATTTTCGGCGGGCATTTGTATTTTAGAAATGCGCCTTCTACAGAAGAATTTCAGGATGAAACTATAGAAAGAGTTCAGAAGTTATTTACGGCCGATTTACTGCGTGTTGATAAAACAACAATGGCAAACGGAATCGAAGCCAGAATTCCGTTTTTAGATACAGATTTTTTAGACGTTACTATTCGAATTAAAACCGAGGAAAAACAGCCTAAAACGTATGAAGGAATTGAAAAATACATTTTAAGAAAAGCTTTTGATACTCCAAATGATCCTTATTTACCAAAAGAAGTTTTATGGAGACAAAAAGAACAGTTTTCAGACGGAGTTGGATATAACTGGGTTGATGAATTAATTGAATATTGTGCTACACAAGTTACAGACGAACAATTGGCGGGTGCAAGTGCAGAGTTTCCGTATAATACGCCAACAACAAAAGAAGCCTATTATTACAGATCTATTTTTCATAAATATTATCCGCAGGTTAGTGCGGCGCAAACTGTTCGTAAATGGATTCCGAAATGGCAGGAAAATCTTGATCCAAGCGGAAGAGCAAATGCAGCCCACTTACAAGGAAATTTTGAAAGTGTAAAATCTGGAGTTGCTGTTTAATATAGAAAATTTCAATAAAAAAAATCCAAATTCCAAATTCTGAATTTCAATTTGGAACTAAAATATAAAGCCGAAATGCATTCATGATGTAGTTTCGGCTTTTTTTTTGTGGTTTCCCGTAAATTGCTAAAAGTAAGTTAATAAGAATAAAACGTATTTCAGAAAAATACTATATTTGATTACCACGAACAATTAAATAACCCTTAAACACAATTTATGAAGAACTTATTACTAAGTGGAATTTTATGCTGCTCATTAGTTTCATTGGGCTCAGTTTATGCACAAAAAACAGAGGCACCCAAGTATATCACAAATGTCGAAGGTGTCAAAGAATATTCTTTAAATAATGGATTAAAAGTTCTTTTAATTCCAGATGCTTCTCAAAGTAATATGGTAGTCAATATTGTTTACAATGTTGGTTCCAGAAATGAAGGTTATGGCGAAAAAGGAATGGCGCATTTATTAGAGCATATGCTTTTTAAAAGCACTAAGAATTTAGGAGATATTAAAAAGATGCTCTCAGACAAAGGCGGAAACGCCAATGGAACCACTTGGTTGGACAGAACCAACTATTATGAAATATTTCCGTCAAGCGATGAAAACCTGAAATGGAGTATCGAAATGGAGGCTGACAGAATGATTAACTCTACCATTTTACAAACTGATTTGGATAAAGAATTTTCTGTAGTTAGAAATGAGTTTGAAATTGGAGAAAATAATCCTGACGGCGTTTTACAAGAGAGAATTCTTTCTTCGGCTTATGTGTGGCATAATTACGGAAACAGCACCATTGGTAGTAAAGAAGATATTGAAAGGGTAAAAGCAAATACACTTCGCGTTTTTTATGAAAAATATTATCAGCCAGATAATTCAACCTTGATCATTGCAGGTAAATTTGATGAACAAAAAGCATTGCAATATGTTGGGCAGTATTTTGGAGCAATCCCGAGACCAAAAAGAGTTTTAGATAAAACTTACACAATAGAGCCTGCTCAGGATGGTGAAAAATATGTAGAGCTTAAAAGAGCGGGTGACAGCAAAAATGTTGGCGCTTTATATCATACGGTATCTTATGCAGATAAAGATTATGCCGCAATTGATGCTTTAGGAGAAATCTTAACAGCGGATCCATCGGGTTATTTGTATAAAACATTAGTTGAAACACAAAAAGCATCCAATATTTATTTTTGGCAGCCATCGGTAAGAGACGCAAGTTTTATCTATTTTGGAGTTGCAGTTCCTAATGATAAAGATGTATATGCAACAAAAGATATTGTAAGAAGCGAGCTCGATAAAATAACTACTACAAAATACACAGATCAGGATGTAAGCAGAGCAAAGGCAAAAATTATCAAGCAAATAGAATCAGTAAAAAACAATACGATTTCGTATGCCATTAACCTAACCGAAATTATTGGTGCAGGCGATTACAGACTTGGTTATTTATACAGAGATGCTGTTGAGAAATTAACAAAAGAAGATATTCAAAGAGTTGCTGAGAAATATTTTAGACCAAATAATAGAACAGTCGGCGTATTTATTCCTTCTAAAGATGAGGTAAGGGTTAAGCCAAATGAATATACTGATGAACAATTGTTAGCACTTACTAAAGATTATAAAGGAAAAGCTTTAGAGAAAGAAGCGGCGCCTTTTGAGGCATCAATTAAAAATCTAAAACAGAATTTTGTTGAAGGAAAATTGACAAATGGTATCAAATATGGATTAATCAAAAAAGAGATTAAAGGCGGAAAAGTTCAGGCAAGTTTTAAGTTTCCGGTTAGCAATGAAAAAGATTTAACAGGTAAAAGTGATATTGCCGGAATCTTGGCTCAATTACTAAAAACAGGAACTAAAACGCAGACAAAAGAGCAAATTCAGGATAAATTAGATCAATTGAAATCATCAATTAATTTTAATTTTTCTAGACAAACATTATCGGTTAGCGTTAATACTTATAAAGAGCACTTTAAAGAGGTAATGGGAATTTTAGCAGATTTATTAGCGAATTCGACTTTCCCCGAAAATGAATTAACTAAAACAATCAGCGAATATAACACCTATTTAGAGTCTAGTTTAAATGATCCGCAGGCTGTTGCTTTTACAGAAATTTCGAGAATAACTACTAAATATCCAAAAGGAAGTATTTTTTATACACCAACAATTCAGGAACAAATTGATGCGTTTAAAAAAATTAAACAAGCTGAAATTGTTGATTTCTATACCAATTTTTTAGGTGGAAATAATGGAATAGGAAGTGTAGTAGGAGATTTAGATGCAAAAACTACAGGAGAGATTTTAGAAAATACATTTGGAAAATGGAATTCTAAATCAAAATACGAACTTGCTCAGCCGGCTTATTTTGAAACACAAAAATTAGATAAAGATATTATTACGCCAGATAAAGAAAATGCTGTGGCGCTAGGCAGAATCAGTTTTAAAATGGATAGAAAAAATCCAGATTATCCGGCATTTGTTATGGCAAATGAAATTTTAGGAAGCGGTGGTTTTTTAAGCGCCAGAATTCCGATGAGGTTAAGAGAAAAAGAAGGTATTAGTTACGGTGCGGGCTCTTTTATTGATGTGCCAATTACCAATGATGCAGCAGCCTGGACTTATTATGCTTTTTTAAACCCTACTAAAAAGAATGCTGTTGAAACAGCTGCAAAAGAGGAAATTGCAAAAGCATTAAAAGATGGATTTACAGCCGAAGAATTAAAATCAAATTTAGTAAGCTGGCAAAATGAAAGAAAAACAAGATTAGGGGTAGACAATACCTTAATGGAGCTAGTAAATACTTATTTACAATACGGAATAGCTCTTGATGATTATGATCAGCTTGAAACTAAAGTAAAAGCTTTAAAAGTGGATGAAGTAAATAAAGTTTTGAAAAAATACCTGACTTTAGATAAAATGACTTCAGTTTACGCTGGTGATTTTAATAAAAAACAATAATTGAGGTGAAATTCCAATAAAAAAAATCCAAATTCCAATTTTAAATAAGGAATTTTAAATCATTAAAACCGAAATGCATTTGTATTTCGGTTTTTTTTATGCAGCTGGTAAAGTTTGGAATTTGGAATTTAAGAAAATTGGAATTTATTTACTTTTAGAAATTGATATTTTTTATGTTATTCCTATTTTTAGAATTTCGAATTTATGAAAATTGGAATTTAAACTTGCCTTTTAGATTTATTTTTTGGTTTTTAAGACAATTGTGTTAATAACTTAAGTGCTTTAAGTCGGAATTTTATGGGTATATACCTTGCGTTTTTATATATTTGCGTGTTAGACAGTAAATACATTTTTTAGAATAAATTATATGAGCGAAGAGATCAAGAAGAACAATTATTCAGCAGATAGTATTCAGGCATTAGAAGGAATGGAGCACGTAAGAATGCGTCCATCCATGTATATTGGAGATGTAGGAGTTCGAGGACTGCATCATTTGGTTTATGAAGTTGTTGATAACTCTATTGATGAGGCGATGGGCGGACATTGTGATACTATTGGTGTTGCAATTAATGAAGATGGTTCTATTACAGTTGAGGATAACGGACGTGGTATTCCAGTTGATTTACATAAAAAAGAAGGAGTTTCTGCACTTGAGGTTGTAATGACTAAAATTGGTGCCGGAGGTAAATTTGATAAAGATTCTTATAAAGTTTCCGGAGGACTTCACGGTGTTGGGGTTTCTGTAGTAAACGCACTTTCGGTTCATATGAAATCGACTGTTTTTAGAGATGGAAAAATCTACGAGCAGGAATATGAAAGAGGAAAATCATTATATCCGGTAAAACAAATCGGAGAAACAGAAAAAAGAGGTACACGTCAGACTTTTTATCCTGATAATACAATCTTTACACAAACTACAGAGTTCTCTTATGATACCTTATCAGCACGTATGCGTGAGCTTTCTTTCTTAAACAAAGGAATCACAATTACTTTTACGGATAAAAGAGAAGTAGATGAAAAAGGCGAATTCAAAAGCGAAGTTTTTCATTCTGATGAAGGTCTTAAAGAATACATTCGTTATTTAGATGGAAACCGTGAGCCAATTATCTCTCACGTAATCAGCATGGATCACGAAAAAGGTGAAATCCCGGTTGAGGTTGCCTTAATTTATAATACAAGTTACACAGAGAATATTTTCTCTTATGTAAATAATATTAATACACACGAAGGGGGAACGCATTTACAAGGTTTTAGAAGTGGTTTAACAAGAACCCTTAAAAAATATGCAGATGCATCTGGAATGTTAGATAAATTGAAATTCGAAATTGCGGGAGATGACTTCCGTGAAGGATTAACAGCTATTATTTCGGTAAAAGTTGCTGAACCTCAATTCGAAGGACAAACAAAAACAAAGCTTGGAAACAGAGAAGTAGTTTCTCCGGTATCTCAGGCAGTTGGAGAAATGTTAGAGAATTATTTGGAAGAAAACCCAAATGACGCCCGAATCATTATTCAAAAAGTAATTTTAGCAGCTCAGGCACGTCACGCAGCGAAAAAAGCACGTGAAATGGTGCAGCGTAAAACCGTTATGGGCGGCGGTGGATTGCCAGGAAAACTTTCAGATTGTTCTGAGCAGGATCCTGCAAGATGTGAGGTTTACCTTGTCGAGGGAGATTCGGCTGGTGGAACAGCAAAACAAGGGCGTGACCGTAACTTTCAGGCGATTTTACCATTACGTGGTAAGATTTTGAATGTCGAGAAAGCGATGCACCATAAAGTATTTGAAAACGAAGAAATTAGAAACATATTTACGGCTTTAGGAGTTACTGTAGGAACTGCAGAAGACAGCAAAGCATTAAATCTTGAAAAATTAAGATATCATAAAGTAATCATCATGTGTGATGCCGATGTCGATGGTAGTCACATTTCTACCTTAATATTAACGTTCTTCTTCCGTTTCATGAAAGAACTAATTGAAGAAGGTCACGTTTATATCGCAGCACCACCTTTATACTTAGTTAAAAAAGGAAACAAAAAAGAATACGCATGGAACGATGTTCAGCGTGATCAGGCAAATGACAGAATGGGAGGAAGTGCAGCTATCCAGCGTTATAAAGGTCTTGGAGAGATGAACGCGGAGCAATTATGGGAAACCACAATGGATCCAAACTTCAGAACATTACGTCAGGTTACGATTGATAGTCTTGCAGAGGCAGATAGAGTGTTCTCTATGTTAATGGGAGACGAAGTTCCGCCACGTAGAGAATTTATCGAGAAAAATGCAGTTTACGCAAATATCGATGCCTAATAAAAATTAACTTTCAATTCGTTTAATTGTTTAAATTTACTTAAACGATTAAACGAATTGTCATTTATAAAACAAACAAACAAATTAATAACCGATAAAGTATAAAATATGAAAGTTACCATTGTAGGAGCAGGAAATGTTGGAGCTACTTGTGCAGATGTTATTTCTTATAGAGGAATTGCCAGTGAAGTAGTGTTGTTGGATATTAAAGAAGGTTTTGCCGAAGGGAAAGCGTTGGATATCACACAATGCGCCACAAATACTGGTTTTAATACTAAAGTATCTGGTGTAACCAACGATTATTCTAAAACTGCCGGAAGTGATGTAGTGGTTATTACATCAGGAATTCCGAGAAAACCAGGAATGACAAGGGAAGAATTAATTGGTATAAATGCAGGGATTGTAAAAACAGTTGCCGAAAATGTACTAAAATATTCTCCTGATACTATAATAGTTGTAGTTTCAAACCCAATGGATACTATGACTTATTTAGCTTTGAAAGCTACAGGATTGCCAAAAAACAGAATTATAGGTATGGGAGGAGCTTTAGATAGTTCTCGTTTTAGAACGTATCTTTCTCTTGCTTTAGATAAACCTGCTAATGATATTTCGGCGATGGTAATTGGAGGTCACGGTGATACTACTATGATTCCGTTAACACGTTTAGCATCTTATAACGGAATTCCGGTTTCGCAATTCCTTTCAGAAGAAGTACTTCAAAAAGTTGCTGCAGATACAATGGTAGGTGGTGCAACACTTACAGGGCTTTTAGGAACGTCTGCATGGTATGCTCCGGGAGCTTCTGTGGCTTATTTAGTAGATAGTATCCTAAACGATCAAAAGAAAATGATTGCATGCTCTGTTTTCGTAGAAGGAGAGTATGGACAAAATGATATTTGTATAGGAGTGCCGTGTATAATTGGTAAAAACGGTATCGAAGAAATTGTAGATATTCATTTAAACGACCAGGAAAAGGCTTTATTTGCCAAAAGTGCAGATGCAGTTCGTGGCATGAATGATGCTCTAAAATCGATTTTAGTATAATAAAAACAGGAAAAAAAGAAAAAGGCTGCACTTTTGCAGTCTTTTTTTTGAGATTAATTAATAAATAAATTGGTTAATGTTTTCGTTAATTATATATTTGCTCGATTTAAAAAAAATGTAGTAATTCGTGATCTCGATTTTTTAGTTTTAAAAACTCATGTCAGGGCTTATTTTTAGGGGATTTAAAACCAAAAACAAACATAAAACATAATTAATTTTTAGTAATAATGCAGAATAAAGGACTTATTAAATTTTTCGCAATTCTATTTGCATTGGTAAGTATTTACCAATTATCTTTCACTTTTGTGGCAAATAATGTCAAAAGTGAGGCTAAAGCTTTTGCAGGAGATAATCCTGATAAAGAGCTAAAATATTTAGATTCTATTGGTAAAGAAAAAGTGTTTAATCTTGGTTTTACTGACTTCACTTATAATGAAGTAAAAAACAAACAATTAAATAAAGGTCTTGACTTAGAAGGAGGAATCAACGTAATTCTTCAAATCTCTGTTAAAGACGTTTTAAAAGGATTAGCAAACAATTCTAAAAACCCGGTTTTTAATAAATCATTAGCTGATGCAACTGCAAATTTAGAAGGAAATAAGACCTATTTAAATAAATTCTTTGAAGCTTTTGAAGCAAACTCAAACGGAAATACAAAATTGGCTTCGCCAGATATCTTTGCAAACAGAAGTTTACAAGGTGAAGGTGGAATTGATTTCCAAATGACAGATGCACAAGCTCAAAAAGTAATCAAAAGAAAAGTTGATGAGTCTATCGAAAGTGCTTACAAAGTATTAAGAGAGCGTATCGACAAATTTGGTGTAACACAACCAAACATCCAAAAATTAGGAGAAACTGGAAGAATCTTAGTGGAGCTTCCAGGTGCTAAAGATGTTGACAGGATTAAAAAATTATTAGGTGGGAAAGCTCAATTAGAGTTTTGGGAAACTTATAAAATTGAAGAAGTTGGTAACTTCTTAGTTGCTGCTAACGAAGCTTTAAAGAAAACTGAAGTTAAAAAAGTAGAAACTAAAACAGTTGCTAAAGATTCATTGAATGCTTTATTAACTGATGCTAAAGATTCAGTTGATACTAAAAAAGGAAACAATCCTTTATTTGACAAAATGATTACTCAAGGCGGCGGTCCGGTTTTAGGATACTTCGCTACAAAAGATACTGCAACAATCAATGCTTATTTCAAAAGACCAGAAATCAGAATTTTATTGGCTGCTGACCAACATTATGCAAAATTTGTATGGAGTAAACCAACAACTGTAAAAGATCCTAAAGCAAAAGATTTAGCAAGCGCTAAAGATATTGAAGCAGTTGAATTATATGCTTTAAAAGGTAACAGAGATAACGTACCAGCTATGAGTGGTGGTGTTGTAACTGATGCAAAAGATACTTTTGACCAAATGGGTAAACCAGCTGTTTCTATGCAAATGAACAGCCAGGGAGCTAAAGTTTGGGAAGAACTAACAGGAAGAGCTTTCTCTCAAAAAGGTTATATCGCTATTGTATTAGATAACATCGTATATTCTGCACCAGGTGTTACAAGTGGTCCTATTGCTGGAGGAAGATCTGAAATTACAGGTTCTTTTGATGTTGCTGAAACTAAAGATTTAGCTAACGTATTAAATGCAGGTAAATTACCAGCTTCTGCAGACATTATTCAATCTACTGTTGTTGGACCATCTTTAGGTCAGGCTGCAATTGATGCAGGAACAATTTCATCTGTATTAGGATTCTTATTAGTTTGTGTTTGGATGGTATTCTATTATGGTAAAGCTGGATGGTATGCAAACCTTGCTTTATTATTGAACTTACTTTTCTTATTCGGAATTATGGCAAGTTTTGGTTTTGTATTAACATTACCAGGTATTGCAGGTATCGTATTAACATTAGGTACTGCGGTAGATGCCAACATTATTATATATGAAAGAGCAAAAGAGGAATTACGTGAAGGTAAATCATTATCTGAAGCTGTAGCTGCATCTTACGGATGGCACGGTGCAATGCGTTCTATTATTGATGCAAACGTTACTCACGTTTTAACTGGAGCGATCTTATTTATCTTTGGAACAGGACCAATCAAAGGTTTTGCTTTAACATTACTTATTGGTATCGTAACTTCATTGTTTACTTCTATCTTTATTGCTAGAATTTTCATTGACAGAAACATTGCTGGAAAAGGGGATTTAACTTTCTCTACAAACATTACTAAAAACTGGTTTACTAATTTCCACTTTGACTTTATTAAAATCAAAAAATTCACTTATATCTTCTCTTCAATTGTAGTAGTTGTAAGTTTAATTTCTATCTTCTTCGTTAACGGATTAGATGAAGGTGTTGATTTTGTTGGAGGAAGAACTTTCCAGGTTAAATTTGAAAAACCAATTGATGCAACAGTAGTTTCAGATGAATTATCTGCTGCTTTTGGAACTCCGGTTGAAGCTAAAATTTTAGGTGATGATGATCAGTTGAAAATCACAACTAAATACAAAATTAAAGAAGATGGTGTTGCTATCGATGAAGAAGTAAACCAAAAGTTATATAAAGGATTAATTAAATATTTCCCAAATACAACTTACGATAAATTCATCAACTCTTTTGACGGTAAAAAAGTTGGAGTATTACAAGCTTCTAAAGTTGGAGCTTCTATCTCTGAAGATATTAAAACTAACTCATACTGGGCAGTTCTTGGAGCAATGGCAGTTATTTTCTTATACTTAATGATCTCTTTCCGTAAATGGCAGTATTCATTAGGTGCGATTGCAGCTGTTGCGCATGACGTAATCTTCGTATTAGGAATTTACTCTTTATGTTATAAATTCATGCCATTCCACATGGAAATGGACCAGCACTTTATTGCTGCGATTCTTACCGTAATTGGTTACTCTATGAACGATACTGTAATTGTATTTGATAGAATTAGAGAATTTATCATCGGAAACCGTAAAGGTACTTTCGAAGATATCGTAAACGCTTCTATTAACACTACATTATCTAGAACATTGAATACTTCATTAATGATGATCATTGTATTATTAACGATGTTTATCTTTGGTGGAGAATCAATCAGAGGGTTTATCTTTGCCATGTTAATTGGTATTATTGTGGGAACTTATTCATCATTATTTATTGCTACACCAGTATTGGTTGACTCGATTTCTTCTGCTGATAAACACACAATCGAAGACAAGCATAACAAAGCATAATTAATTGCTTTAACTATATTAAAAAGATCCGGTGAAAGCTGGATCTTTTTTTTGTATTATATTTAATGAACTTTAAAATGATTTATGGGTAGAAAATTACTTTTATGTTTATTGCTTTTTAGCGTATTAAGAATTACTGCGCAAGAAGATAACTCGCGATTCTCAATTGGTTTTAATTATGGTTTTGGAAGTGAATTCAATAATAAAGATTACACTTTTGAAAATCACTTTTATAAAGCGCAGTTATATTATAAATTGAAAGAGACAAAACATTTTCAATATGAAATTTTGGTTCAGCCCGAAATAAATTATGCCAAACATCAATTGTTGAATTTTTATTTTGTGAAGCCTGAAACTCCGGATTATCAAGAGAAAAGAGATAGATATACGCAGTTAAAAGATGTTCGTGAGTATGTACTGAATCTTGGTTTTTTAATTCGGAAACCAATCAATAAAAATTGCTCCTTTTATGTTTTGGGAAGTGTAGGTCCAATGATAACAGATACGGAAACCGAAAGAATGTCTAAAGGTTTTGCTTTTGCAGATGTTTTAGCACTTGGTTTTTCTTTTAGGATACAGAAGATCCAATTTGATATTCGTCCTGAATTACGGCACGTTTCTAATGCAGGATTGAGTAGTAAGAATGCAGGTTACAATACTAAAAATATAGAATTTGGAATTTCATATCCACTATAAAAAAAAAGTCCAGTATTTCTAAATACTGGACTTTTATATTTTAAGGTTCTTATTTAATTATTAAGAAGTCGCTAAAGGATTTCTTTGCGCTCTAATAATAAAGAAAAGACCAATTATAATAAAAGGAATACTTAACCATTGCCCGGTTGAGAATAAACCTAATTCTTTTTCGATACCTCCCTGACTTTCTTTTACAAATTCAACGACAAAACGTACAGCAAATAAAAGAACTAAAAATAATCCAAATAAATATCCTGTTTTAAGTCTGGCATTGGTTTTCCAATACAAGAAATATAAAGCAGCAAATACAAAAATGTAGCAAAATCCTTCGTATAATTGAGTTGGATGTTTTGCAGGAACCTGCGCCAATAAATCAGCAAATTTGGGATCTGTCGCTATTGCATTATAAGCTTCTTTTGGATTGGCGATTTGAGTTGCATTTACTGCTTCTGCCTTGCTGAATTTATCATGTAAAAAACGGATTCCAAAAGCCGATGTAGTTTCATGTCCAATAATCTCAGAATTGAAAAAATTCCCTAAGCGAACAAAAATAGCACCGCTTGCAACTGGAATTACAACTCGATCTAAAATCCATAATAACGGACGTTTTAAAATCATTTTGCTGTAATAATACATGGCAACAATAATAGCAATTGCAGCACCATGGCTCGCTAAACCTTGAAAACCTGTAAATTCCCAGCCTTTAATAAAACCTAATAGTGTTTCATGTTCATTTTCTTTAATTGGTAAAAATATTTCAAGTAAATGATTTCTAAAATATTCCCAATCATAAAAGAAAACATGACCTAAACGAGCTCCAATTAACGTTGCTAAAACAGTCCAGACAAATAATGAGTCTAATTTGTCTAACGATTCATGTTCGCGTTCGAAAATCTTTTTCATTAGGAACCATCCTAAACCAAAAGCGATTACGAACATTAAACTGTAATAACGAATCATAAAAAATCCTAAATCTATTCCTTCTGAAGGATTCCAAACGATGTTTAAAGGCTGTGTCATATAGTGTAATGTTTTTTTATATGTTGTAAAAATAAATATTAAATGTGGAGCAAGTCTTTATAAAAAGTTAATGTTTATGTGAACATTTCTTCTCAGGAACGGGATCATAACCAGTTCTTCCCCAAGGATGACAGCTTAAAATTCGTTTCATTCCTAAATATCCTCCGTAAAATAATCCGTGCATTTGCAATGCCTGAATCATATAAGTCGAACATGTTGGTTCAAACCTGCATGAAGCGGGTGTAAAAGGTGAAATCGCAGTTTGATAAAAGCGCACCAGTATTACAAACGGATATATCAGAATTTTTGAAAACATATTTTATTAGTAATCAGTGTTCAGTATTTAGTGATCAGTTTAAGGTAAAGTGCAAATCTGAACACTAAATACTGAACACTGAATACTTCTTTTTATTAAATACTAAAAGAAGTTCCTTCTTTACCGTCTTTTAGCTGAATTCCTAAAGCAATTAACTGATCGCGAATTTGATCTGAAAGAGCGAAATTTTTATCGGCTCTCGCTTGATTTCTCATTCCGATAAGCATGTTTACAACACCTTCTAATTTATCGTTATTGCTGTCTGCTGCTTTCTCATCGCTTAAACCTAAAACATCAAAAACAAAAGCATTAATTGCTGTTGAAAATAATTTTAAATCTTCAGCAGAAATGGTTTCTTTTCCTTCTTTCAATAAATTGATATAACGAACGCCTTCAAATAACTGCGCAATTAAAATTGGCGTGTTAAAATCGTCGTTCATTGCGTCATAACAAGCATGTTTCCATGCGGCAAAATCAATAGAACTTGATGAACTGGTTTTTATTGTCGGTAATGCTTCAAGAGCTTCTATTAATCTTTTATATCCTTTTTCGGCAGCTGTAATCGCGTCATCAGAGAAATCTAAAATACTTCTGTAATGTGCCTGTAGCATAAAAAATCTAGTTACAGAAGCAGAAAAAGCTTTGCTTAAAATAGTATTATCACCGCTTAGAATCTCTCCCGGTAAAATATTATTTCCGGTAGATTTTGCCATTTTCTTTCCGTTAAGAGTAAGCATGTTGGCGTGCATCCAGTAATTTACCGGCGATTGTCCTGTGCAAGCTTCATTTTGAGCAATTTCACATTCGTGATGCGGGAATTTTAAATCCATTCCACCGCCGTGAATATCAAAATGATTCCCTAAATATTTAGTACTCATTGCAGTACATTCTAAGTGCCAGCCTGGAAAACCATCGCTCCAGGGAGAAGGCCATCTCATAATATGTTCTGGTTCAGCTTTTTTCCAAAGTGCAAAATCCTGCGGATTTCTTTTGTCCGATTGTCCATCAAGATCACGGGTGTTAGCAAGCATATCTTCGATATTTCTGCCGCTTAAAACTCCGTAATTATTGGTTTCGTTATATTTTACAACATCAAAATAAACTGATCCATTGGCAACATAACCAATTCCGGTATCAATTATTTTTTTGATAATTTCGATTTGCTCAATAATATGTCCGGTTGCAGTTGGCTCAATACTTGGCGGTAAAAAGTTGAAGGCTTTTAAAATGTCATGAAAGTCAACCGTATAACGCTGAACAACTTCCATAGGCTCTAGCTGCTCTAAACGTGCTTTTTTAGCAATTTTATCTTCACCTTCATCAACATCATCTACAATATGGCCAACATCGGTAATATTTCGAACATAACGAACTTTGTAATCCAGATGTAAAAAGTACCTGAAAATCACGTCAAAAGACATAAAAGTCCTTACGTTTCCTAAATGCACATTGCTATAAACCGTTGGTCCGCAAACATACATTCCAACATTTCCTTCATGGATTGGTTTGAAATTTTCTTTTTCACCCGAAAGGGAATTGTATATTTTTAGGGGTTGACTGCTATATAGTGGCATATTTTTTTAGTTGATTTTTTAGGAGCTATTCCTGCTGTCTGCTGTATCTTTTATCTCGTAAAGACGAGACCATAAAACAATGCCGCTTCCATCAGGGCTAGACCATAAATATAATAGAAATATCGTAAAAAATTAGAACTGAGTATCTAATTTAATGTAATCCAAAAACTCTCTTTTAGTTTGAGGATCTTTGAATTTTCCGCCAAATTCAGAAGTTACTGTACTGCTTTCAATATCTTTAATTCCTCTTGAGTTCACACAAAGGTGTTTCGCATCAATAACGCACGCAACATCTTCTGTACCTAAAGCTTTTTGAAGTTCCTGAACAATCTGCATTGTTAAACGCTCCTGAACCTGAGGTCTTTTAGCATAATATTCAACAATACGGTTCATTTTTGATAAACCAATAACTCTTCCACTTGAAATATAAGCAACGTGAGCACGCCCTATAATTGGCAGTAAATGGTGTTCGCAGGTAGAATAAACAGTAATGTTTTTTTCTACTAACATTTCACCGTATTTGTAATTATTGTCAAAAGTTGAAGCTTTTGGCTGTTTTGCAGGGTTTAAACCACCAAAAATCTCTTTTACAAACATTTTGGCTACTCGGTTTGGAGTACCTTTTATGCTGTCGTCTGTCAAATCCATTCCCAGCGTTTGCAGAATGTTTTCAACATCTTTTTTAATTTTTTCTATTTTTTCTTCATCAGTTATGTCAAATGCGTCCGCTCTTAAAGGGTTTTTTGCATTACTGCTGAAATGACTGTCACCTATTTCGTCTAAAAAATCTTCGTTATTTATCATTAAAAACTACTATTATAATGGGTATATCTTTTTAAGGGGGTAAAGATAATTAATAAATGGGAAACCTTTTCTATCGTTTTTACTATTTAATTGATCCTTTTTGGATATAATTTAAAAATGGTCTAATTGTGTGACTCCTTAAAATACAAAAGACAATAACACGAATGGATATTGTCTTTTGAAAGTTTAAGTTTAGTTTGTCTTTTATTTGCTGTTGTATGCCAAAAGTGCTTCTTTTAAAATATTTACAGCAGTTACTAAGTCTTTCTTATTCAAAACATATGCAATACGAACCTGATTTAATCCCATTCCAGGAGTTGAATAAAATCCTTTTGCAGGAGCAATCATAACTGTTTCGCCATTTAAGTCATAACTTTCTAGAAGCCATTGAGCAAAATCATCAGAATCTGCAATAGGTAACTCAGCAATACAGTAAAAGGCACCTTTTGGTTTAGTTACAACTACACCTTTAATTTTATTTAATTCTGAAATTAAAGTGTCTCGACGCTCTTTATATTCTCCAATTACTTCGTCAAAATAACTTTGAGGCGTATCAATTGCGGCTTCGCATGCAATCTGCTCAATTGTTGGCGGACTTAAACGCGCCTGAGCAAATTTCATTACTGTTGCCAGTACTTCCTTATTTTTAGTAATCAAACATCCAATTCTCGCGCCGCACATACTGTAGCGTTTTGAAACTGAATCGACCATGATTACGTTTTGTTGTACATCTTCTAAATTCATAACTGAATAGTGTACATCATCTCCATCATACAAAAACTCACGATATACTTCGTCAGCAATTAAGTATAAATCGTATTTTTTAATTAAACCTGCTAATTGTTTAATTTCAGTTTCTGAATATAAATATCCGGTTGGATTACCCGGATTACAGATTAAAATTGCTTTTGTTTTTGGTGTAATCAACTTTTCGACTTCTTCAATACTTGGCAAAGCAAATGCCGTTTCGATAGTCGAAACAAGAGGAATTACCGTTGCACTTGTAGAAGAGGCAAACGCGTGATAATTAGCATAAAAAGGCTCTGGAATAATGATTTCATCTCCAGGGTCTGTAATTGTGGCCAGTGCAAATAAAAGGGCTTCAGAGCCACCAGTTGTAACAATGATGTCTTCTGAGTTAACATTTACATTTTGGCGTTGGTAAAATTTTGCTAATTTTTTTCTGTAGCTTTCATATCCGGCTGACGGACTGTATTCTATAATACTTAAATCAATATTTTTTACCGCCTCGATGGCCACTTCGGGTGTCTTGATATCCGGTTGACCAATGTTTAAGTGATACACTTTGTGTCCTTTTTGCTTTGCTAAATCTGCATAAGGAGCAAGCTTGCGTATCGGTGATTCGGGCATGTTTCTGCCTTTGCTTGAAATTGTTGGCATGAGATTTTTTATTGAAGTGCAAAAATGCATTTTTTTTTCGAATTTAACGTAAACAATGCATAGACTTATAAAAATCTAACAATAATAAATATATTTACTAATTTTATAATAAAATATTGTCAATGAAAAAATATATAGTGTTGTTTTTTGGGTTATTGTTACCTTTTTGTGTAAAATCTCAGGATAGTTTTATTATCCAAAATAACAAACAAAAGGCTGTAATTCCTTTTAAATTGATAAATAACCTCATTTTTATTCCAATTAAAGTAAACGGAATCGAGCTGAATTTCTTGTTAGATTCTGGTGTCGAAGAAACTATTTTATTCAGTATGGATGAAATGCAGGAGGTTAAATTTAATAACGTCGAAAAAATCAGACTTAGAGGATTAGGATCTGAGAGTGAAATTGAAGGACTTAAATCGACAAAAAATACTTTTGAAACACACGGATTAAGATCTGATAATCATATGCTGTTTGTGATTTTAGATCAAAGTTTTAATCTTTCGTCACATATTGGTATTCCGGTAAATGGAATTATTGGTCATAAATTCTTTAAAAATAATATTGTAGAAGTCAATTATGAAAAGCGAAAAATTATTGTGCATTCAAATAATGAATCTATTAGAAAAAAATTAGATAAAAAATTTAAAGCAATACCTATTACAATTGAAAAATCTAAGCCTTATATTTACACAACTGCAGTTGTAGACGATGAAGAAATTCCGGCAAAATTATTAATTGATATTGGTAATAGTGATGCTTTTTGGATTTTTGAAAACAATATAATAAAACTCCCGAAGAGAAATTTTCCTGATTTTCTGGGAAAAGGTTTTAGTGGAGATATTGAAGGGCATCGTGCAAGAATTCAAAAATTTATAATTGATGAATTTGAATTTAAGAAACCAATTGTAGCTTTTCCAGATTCGACATCTATTAAAAATGTAAAGATGGTTCCGGACCGTATTGGTTCTGTTGGCGGAGAAATCTTAAAGCGTTTTACAGTAGTTTTAGATTATGCAGATAAAAAGTTGTACCTTAAAAAAAATCACAAGTTTAAAGATCCTTTTACTTATAATAAAAGTGGAATTACAATCCAGCACAATGGACTGCAATGGGTTCAGGAAACTGTTCATTTGGAAACTGTAAAGGTTGCTGCATCACTAAATGAAGGAGAACCAAACCAAAATAACGGGGGAAATTTTAGATATAAATTTTCTTTGAAACCCGTTTATGAGATTGTCAATATTAGAAAACAATCTGCAGCAGAAAAATGCGGATTGCAAAAAGGAGATATTATAACCTCCATAAATGGTGAACGGCCTTATAAATATTCGTTGCAGCAAATTAACCAGCTTTTAAAGTCAGAAGAAGATAAATGGATTAATCTCGAAGTAGAGCGTAACAGCTTGATTTTGAAGTTTAGATTTAAACTCGAAGATGAGTTGTAAATTATGGATTATGATTCTTTAAATTTTTTAGATTAAAAAGTTTTGTTTCATTAATGATTTTTAAAATTGTTTGAATTTTGTGAAAAAATAAGTGTTAAAACTACTTTTTTGTTTAACAAACATTAATAATTTATTAAGTTTATCAAAAAATAGCAGTTTATGGCCAAAAAATACAATGATTTCTTACGTATAATTTTATTTTTTGTTTTTTTATCATTTTTACCTCAAATAGTAAATGCTCAATGTGCAGGGAATGACGCAAGTTTAACAGTTTGTGATATTCCCAATCCCAGCAGCAAAACAATAAATTTATTCTCACTACTAGGCGGATCTCCTGTTACAGGAGGAGTTTGGACTGATGATAATTCTTCAGGTGGATTAAATTTAGTTACGGGAATTTTAAATGCTCAGGTGATTAGAGCAAGTGGTATATATCGTTATACTTATACAGTTACAGGAAATACTGGTTGTGTTGATAATTCGGCAACCGTTACAGTAACTATAGGAGGTTATTCCGGGGTTACTTCACCAAATGTTTCTGTCTGTAGTTCTGTAGTTAATTTTAATCTTTTTCAAGCGTTTAACGGAGTTGATGTAAGTCCGCAGTTTAATGGGCAGTGGCACAACGATACTACAAATGAGAATGTTTTTGGATCTTCTGTAAATGTTGAAAATCTAGAAGGAACTTTTTATTTTACATATACAATGCCTGCAATAGGGACTTGTCCAGCAATGTCATCAACAGCTATAGTAACTGTTTTTAGAGCACCAGATTCTGGGCAAGCGACGTCGGCTTTAATTTTATGTGCAAGTGATGGTTTATCTGCTTATACAAATTTCGATTTATATAGTCTGATTTCTGGGTATGATACTGGAGGAAACTGGATAGAGGGAAGAACTAATGAATTAACTTTTAAAGGGGACCACAACGTTAATGTTGAAAATATTTATAATACACTAGGAGAAGGAACATATGGTTTCAATTATGTCGTTCCATCAACAAATCCAATATGTGCAGATGATCAAACTACAGTACTTATACGCCTTGAGAATAAGCTTGATTTTACGGGAGCGATTCTAGAAGTTAATTCGGATATATGTGAAACAGAAATCCCAACAGCCACTTATAATGGAACAATAACAAAAGGACTTGCAAATATTCCTAACGGTAGTTATTTTGTTGAATACAATATTTCTGGTCGTTTAGGATATGTAAAGATTGCCGCAAATTTCGTAAATGGAGTTCTTACGTTTCCTATTGACTCAGAAAATTTTAAAAAAGTTGGAACTTTTAGAATTACTATTTTAGCAATTTATCCTACTAACAGCGCTCGAGCATGTCAAAACGTTATAAATAATTTGTTTGATGATTTAATTATTTATCCCAATCCAGATTTATCTGGAGCAGTAATTAGCCCCGCAGTAACTTGCCAAAATCAAGATGCTGTAATCCAGATTTCAAATGCTGTTAAACTGGCAGATGGAGATTATGATATAGTGTATAAACTATCAGGAGCAACAAATGTATCTTCACAAGTTGCTAGAATTACTGTATCAGGAGGAAATGCAACCTTCGTTGTACCGGAAATATTTAACTCAAGAAGTGGTACCTCTATTGTAACCATTACAGCAATTACACATGTAGTTTCACAATGCGTTAATGCAGCCAATTTATCAGGTGAGATTCTCATTAATCCTCTGCCAAATGGATCACTTTTAAGATTGCAGATTCAAAATGTATGTTTTGGTGAAGAAGTAAAAGTAAACGTCTCTGGTTTTCAGACTTTGACAGACGTTACTTTGTCTTATAAACTTTCGGGAAGTAATATTTCTAATGTAGAAACGATTGTTTTAAATCCAGTAGACGGGAGTGCTAGTTTTATTATTCCGTCAAGCTTGCTTGTAAGTTCTGGTTCAACAATAATTTCTATTATTAAAATAAAGAACAATATCACCACTTGTGAAAGTGACGTAACGGGAATATCAGGTACTTTTATATTAAATCCAATTCCGGCTGCGCCATCAGTAAACAATCAGGAATTTTGTAAAAGAGATCAAGCCACTATTGCAAATTTGCAGCCTCAGGGAGCTCAATATAAATGGTATATTTCTGCGACCGAAGTTACACCTCTTCCAAATACATATGTTTTAAAATCTGAAGATTATTTTGTTAAGGAAACTTCTGCTGCTGGTTGTGTATCTCCTGCAACGCAAATTACTGTAACAATAAATGATATACCAGCGCCAACTTTAAACCAGGACGGGCAAAACTTTTGTGGCTTAGACAATCCAACAATTCTTGATTTATCAAATAATACTGGATCACCTTCAACTGTTGTTTGGTATGACGCACCAAATAATGGAAACTTGCTTTCGGCTTCAACTCCTTTAGTAGATAAAGCAACTTATTATGGGTTTGATTTTTCGCCGACACAAAATTGTGTTTCACAAGAAAATATTGCCGTTACGGTTTCATTAATAGTTTGTGATTCTCCAGAATATACATTTTTTGTTCCCGATGGATTTTCTCCAAACGGAGACGGAATTAACGACACTTTCACTATTCCGGACATCGATTTTTTATACCCAAATTATTCACTGGAAATTTTTAACAGATATGGAAACGGAATGTATAAAGGCTTTAAAAATAAGCCGGCTTGGGATGGAATAAATTACGAACAAAGTGGAATTGGCGGCGGAATAGCACCAAACGGAGTATATTTTTACATTCTCTATTTTAATAAAGACAATAGACCTCCTCAACAAGGGCGTCTTTATTTAAATCGATAATTTTTAATATAAATTTCAAATGAAAAAAATAATACTCTATATAACTTTCTTCTTCTATATAACATCAGTTTCTGCGCAGCAGGATCCTGAATACACACATTATATGTACAACATGAGTGTGGTGAATCCGGCATATGCAACTGGAGTTCCTGCTATGATGAATTTTGGTGGATTGTACAGAACACAATGGGTTGGCGCAGTTGGCGCGCCAAAAACTTTTACCTTTTTTGGTCACACGGCGATATCTGATAAAGTCGAAGCCGGACTCTCCTTTATATCAGATGATATTGGTGATGGTGCTAAAAAAGAAAACAATATTTATGCTGATTTTGCATACGTTTTAAAGTTAGGAGGAAAAAATAAGCTCTCTCTTGGTCTTAAAGCTGGACTATCATCAATGCAAACCAATTTCAATGGATTTAAGTTTAATGATCCTGCAACAGATATGGCTTTCGCCGAAAACATAAATGCTACTAAACCAAACATTGGAGTAGGAGCTTATTATTTTAGAGATAATCTATATGTCGGACTTTCGGTTCCTAACTTATTGAGGACAAAATATATTGAAGACAAATCGGGAGTGAATGCTTTTGGAGCTGAAAACATTCACACTTTCCTAACCGCTGGATATGTTTTCCAGGTAAATGATATGTGGAAAGTGAAACCTGCATTTATGACAAAATTTGTAAAAGGAGCACCAATTTCAATAGATTTAACAGCCAATGTTTTGTATAATGAAAAATTTGAACTTGGTGCGGCTTATAGAATTGACGATTCGGTAAGTGCTTTGTTTAATTTTAATGTAACCCCTACTTTAAGAGTTGGTTATGCATACGATTATACACTTACCAATTTAGGTCAGTTTAATTCGGGAACACATGAAATTATGCTGCTTTTTGATTTGGATTTATTAGGTAAAGGATTTGATAAATCACCAAGATTCTTCTAAAATGAAAAATATGAAAAAACTACTCGTTATTATATTCGTATTTTCAATACAGTTTATAAACGCTCAGGATCAGGAATTGATTAGAGCAAAGAAATTTTTTGATAGAACTTACTACAGCGAAGCTATTGTTTTATATGAAAAATTAGCCGAAGAAAAACCATCTCAGGAAGTAATAAAAAACCTTGCCGATTCTTATTATTATACAAATGATTTAGTAAAAGCACAGCGCTATTATCGTCTTTTGATTCAAAATTATAATGACAATTTAGACAGGGAATATTATTTTAGATACGCACAAACTCTAAAAGCTACAAATGCATACAATGATGCAAATACTGTTTTAAAAGAATATTATTCAAAATCATCAAATCCCGAAGATGCAGTAAATTACGAAAAAGACGTAAAAACTCTAGAAAATGTTTCGGCAATTGGAAAAAGATTTGAAATTAAAAATCTTCCAATAAATACACCAAATTCTGAGTTTGGAGCAGTTAAATATAAAGACAACCTAGTTTTTGCAGGAGTTAAGTTAAAACCGGGAATATTCGATAAAAAATTTAAATGGGATGGCGAAACCTATTTAAATCTGGTTACAGTTCCGCTAAAAAATATTAATGCAGCAGATTCTATTACGCATTATTTTGCAAAGGAATTAAAAACCGGAATGCATGAGTCAAATGCCATTTTTACAAAAGATGGTAAAACTATTTACTTTACAAGGAATAATTCTAAAAACGGAAAGAAAAAGAAAGACGAAAAGAAAATTTCAAACCTTCAAATTTTCAAGGCAGAATTAGTCGGAGGAAAATGGACAAATATAACATCGTTACCTTTTAATAGTCCAAATTATTCAGTAGAACATCCTGCGCTTAGTGCTGATGAAAAAGTATTGTATTTTGCTTCAGATATGCCGGGTTCAATAGGTTCTTTTGATATTTATTCGGTAAACATAAACAAAGGTGCATTTGATACTCCAAAGAATTTAGGTCCCGAAATTAATACAAATAAAAGAGAACAATTTCCTTTTGCTTCCGCAGATAATAAACTTTACTTTTCTTCTGACGGGCATTTAGGTTACGGATCTTTGGATGTTTTTGTTTCTGAAATAAACGGAAATGAATATTCAAAACCAATAAATATCGGGCTTCCATTAAACTCAAATTTAGACGATTTTGCATTCAATATAGATTCGGAAACCAAAGAAGGATATTTTGCATCAAATAGAGAAGGAGGAAAGGGCGGTGACGATATTTATCAATTTAAAGAAACTAAAGATTTAATTGTTGAAGATTGTCATCAGTTAATTACAGGTATTATTACAGATATTGACACTAAATTGGTTTTAGAAAATGCAACCGTAATACTGCAGGATTCAAATAATAAAACCCTGAATACAGCAACAACTTCTGCAGATGGAAAGTTTAGTTTTAGAGCTCCATGTGAAGCTTCTTATAAAGTTTCGGCTTTTAAAGAAAAATATACAAATGAATCTAAAACGGTAACTTTAGATAATATCAGAGATAAAGAAAATGACGCTTCTTTAGCATTAAAATCTTTGGAAAAAATCAAACTCGAAGAAAAAGAAAATGCCGAAAAGAAAAGACAGCAGGAAATTGTTATAGAGGAAGAAAACAAGAAAAAAGAAGTTCTTGCCGCTGTAGAATTAAAGCAGAAAGAGAAAAAAGCTAAAGAAGCTGAAATCGCTGCCGCAGAAATCAAAAAGAACGAAAAAGTAAAACAAATTTTAGAGCAGGAAAAAGATGTTGTAAGAGATAAAGATCGTTTAATTATTAAAACAGATCCAATTTATTTCGATTACAATATGTGGTACATTCGTAAAGAATCAAAAGTTGTTTTAGGAAGAGTTGTAGCACTGATGAATAAATATCCGGGAATGGTAATCGAAATTGGTTCGCATACAGATTCTCGTGGAAATGCAAAATTCAATGAAAATTTATCTCAAAAGAGAGCCAATTCGACCAGAGAATTTATCATACAATCCGGAATTGATGCCAAAAGGGTTTCTGCTAAAGGCTACGGAGAATCGGTGCCAATTATAAAATGTAAAACCGATGATGCATGCTCTGAAGAAGAACATGAATTAAATAGAAGATCTGAATTTGTGATTAAGAATTTATAAATTCTGTGAAAACAAATAATTTAATTGAGAAGCCTTTATTTTGGCTTCTTTTTTATTTAATTTTATAAAATAACCTTGAAACAAAATATTGAAATATGAAAAACCTAGTTTTACCTTGTCTGGTATTTATCTGCATTGGATTTCAAAGCTGTAAAAATGAAGAAAAACAAAAACAAGCTGAAGCAGCAAAAGCTGAATCTGAAATAGTTGTAAAAACGGAGTGTTATCAGGCCATATATGAAAAAGATACTCTTCAACTAAAACTTAACACTTTAAAAAGCGGAAAATTAAGTGGAAATATGATTATGAAAGTTGCGCCTTCAACCGTAAGAACGGGTGAAATTAAAGGAGAATTTCATGGAGATACTTTATTTGCTGATTATACTTTTAAGGATTTAGCAACTAAAGACAAAACATTTAAAAACCCAATGGCTTTTTTAAAGAAAGACAAACAGCTTATTTTAGGAAACGGAACAATGCAGACTACAATGGGAGTTACTTACTTAGTAAAAGACCAGCCAATTGATTTTGATCGTGTAAAATATAAATTTGATGCAGCTGAATGTGCTGTGAAAACAGAAAAATAGCCACAATATTGTCATTTCGACGAAGGAGAAATCTCCACGAGAAGCTCGACAAAGATTGGATACTCGTTGCGGAGTTACTTGCGGAGATTTCTCCTTCGTCGAAATGACAAAATCATCAAAAAGTGACTTTAATTCATCATAAAAAAAGCCGTTTCTAAATTTAAGAAACGGCTTTTACTATTTATTAGATTTTATTTTTGTTATAAAACTTCGCCTTTAATTTTTAAGGCAACGCGGCCATCAGGATAGTTTACAGCATTGGTTTCAACCGTAATTGTTTTACGAATTGGGCCAGCAGCCATGTTATATTTAACATCAATTTTTCCTTTTTTACCAGGCATTACAGCTGCTGCAGGTTTTGTAACAACTATAGAACTAACTGTCGATTCTGCACCAATAATTAAAAGCGGTGCATCGCCGGTGTTAGTAAACTCAAAGGAGCGAACTCCATTATCAGTCTTAGAAATTTTTCCATAATCAATTGTATTGTCCGGGGCTGCAAATTCAATTTTTGGGCCATTTTGTGCATAACCTATTGCGCTAAACAATACGACTGCAATAAAAGAGGCAACATTTTTCATCTTGAAATTATTTTTAAGTTGTAAGTAAATATACATTCTTTTAATTAACACACAAATTATTAATTCGCTTTTTATAGTGTACTTAATTATTTACTTTTGCTGTCAATTACAATTACAAAAATTGAACCAAAGTTTTTAGTTTATTTGTTTAACAGTTTAATCGGTTAACCGAACCACTCGGAAAGATTGAATAAATAAACAAATTGACGATTAAACGAATTAACGATTAAAACAACCTATTTAAATGACAATTCCAGCACAATTTGACGCTAAGACGATTGAGAACAAATGGTATGATTACTGGATGAAAAACAACTATTTTCATTCAGAACCAGATCATAGAACGCCGTATACTATTGTAATTCCGCCTCCAAACGTCACTGGTGTCTTGCATATGGGACATATGTTGAATAATACTATTCAGGATGTTTTAATTCGTAGAGCACGTTTAAAAGGTTTCAATGCCTGCTGGGTTCCGGGAACGGATCACGCTTCTATTGCAACTGAAGCAAAAGTTGTGGCTAAATTAAAAGCAGAAGGAATCAATAAAAATGATTTAACTCGTGAAGAATTCCTAAAACATGCTTGGGAATGGACAGATAAATATGGGGGTGTAATTTTAGATCAGCTTAAAAAACTTGGAGCTTCATGCGATTGGGAACGTACTAAATTTACGATGGATCCAGATATGTCTGCATCCGTAATTCGTTCTTTTGTTGATTTATACAACAAAGGTTTGATCTATAGAGGATATAGAATGGTAAACTGGGATCCGGAAGCAAAAACGACTTTATCTGATGAAGAAGTTATTTACGAAGAACAACAAGGAAAATTATTTTTCTTAAAATATAAAATCGAAGGAACTGAGGAATTTTTGACCATTGCCACAACTCGTCCGGAAACAATTTTTGGAGATACTGCAATTTGTATCAATCCAAACGACGAGCGTTTTACACATTTAAAAGGTAAAAGCGCCATCGTTCCTATTTGCGGCCGTGTAATTCCAATTATTGAAGATGAGTATGTAGATGTAGAATTTGGAACAGGATGTTTAAAAGTAACTCCTGCGCACGACATGAACGATAAAACATTAGGTGAAAAACACAATCTTGAAATCGTTGATATTTTTAATGAAGATGCTACATTAAATAGCTTCGGATTACATTATCAAGGAAAAGATCGTTTTGTAGTTCGTACTGAAATTGCAAAAGAACTGGAAGAAATTGGAGCTTTGGCAAAAACCGAAATCCACTTAAATAAAGTAGGAACATCTGAAAGAACAAAAGCCGTAATCGAACCAAGATTATCAGATCAATGGTTTTTGAAAATGGAAGAATTGGTAAAACCTGCCATTAAATCAGTTTTAGAAACAGGAGATATTAAATTACATCCAAAACGTTTTGAAAACACTTATGCGCATTGGTTAAACAACATTCGCGATTGGAATATTTCTCGTCAATTGTGGTGGGGACAACAAATTCCCGCTTATTATTACGGAGACGGAAAAGAAGATTTCGTAGTTGCAGAAAACATTGAAGACGCTTTAAAATTAGCACAAGAAAAAACTAACAATCAACAATTAACAATCAATAACCTAACACAGGATGTTGATGCCTTAGATACTTGGTTTTCTTCCTGGTTATGGCCAATGTCAGTTTTTGGCGGAATAATGGATCCTGAAAGTGCAGATTATAAATATTATTACCCAACAAACGACTTGGTTACAGGTCCGGATATTTTATTTTTCTGGGTTGCCAGAATGATTATTGCAGGTTACGAATATGCAGGTGAAAAACCTTTTACAAATGTATATTTGACTGGTTTAGTACGTGATAAACAACGTCGTAAAATGTCTAAATCATTAGGAAATTCTCCTGATCCTTTAGATTTGATCGATAAATTCGGAGCTGATGGTGTTCGTGTAGGATTGCTTTTAAGCGCTTCTGCAGGAAATGACATTATGTTTGATGAAGAATTATGTCTTCAGGGAAAATCGTTTACAAATAAAATCTGGAATGCCTTCAAATTAATCAAAGGATGGGAAGTTTCAGAAACAATTCCGCAGCCGGAATCATCAAAAGTAGCAATCGAATGGTACGAAGCGAAATTACAGCAGACTTTAGTTGACATTGAAGATAATTTTGAGAAATACAGAATTTCAGATTCTCTTATGGCAATCTATAAATTAGTTTGGGATGATTTCTGTTCTTGGTTCTTAGAAATGATCAAACCAGCATATCAACAGCCAATTGATAAAGCAACGTTTGATAAAGCAATCGAAATGTTAGAAAGTAATTTAAAATTACTTCACCCATTTATGCCTTTCTTAACGGAAGAAATCTGGCAGTTAATTGCTGACAGAACTCCGGAAGAAGCTTTAATTATTTCGACTTGGCCAGAATTAAAACCGTTTAATGCTGATTTAATTTCTGATTTTGATAATATTACAGAAGTAATTTCTGGAATTAGAACTATCAGAAAAGACAAAAATATTCCATTTAAAGATACGATCGAATTAAAAGCAATCAACAGCGAAAATCTAACGACGCATTTTGATTCAATCGTAACAAAATTAGGAAACGTTTCTGCTTTCGAATATGTTTCTGCGAAAGTTGACGGTGCGTTATCTTTCCGTGTAAAATCAAATGAGTATTTCATTCCAATTACCGGAAATATTGATGTTGAAGCTGAAATCGCAAAACTGACAGAAGAATTGAATTATACAAAAGGATTCCTGAAATCTGTTGAAGCAAAACTTTCAAACGAAAAATTCGTAAACGGAGCTCCTGAAAAAGTTTTAAATATAGAGAAACAAAAACAAGCCGATGCTTTAGCAAAAATTGCTACAATCGAGCAGAGTTTAGCTGGTTTGAAATAAAAACCAGAATTTCTTTCTTATTATAAAAACCCGATAGATTTTTTTAAAATCTGTCGGGTTTCTTATTTGTAAAATATTTTGTTTTTAGCTAAAAAATATTTTTATTTTTTAAATTTTATATCTCAAAAATGATATAATTTTAATACGATTTCTATTAAAATAAAATCTCTCTTCTGAATGAAAAAAATCGTGTTGTTTGTGTTTATTTCCTCTCTTTTTTTGGGCTGTTCTAATAAAGTAGAAAACGTTGAAAAATCTTTTTATTACTGGAAAAGTAATTCTTGGCAGTTATCCGACAATGAAAAGGCAAGAATGCGCGATTTACAAGTTAATAAGCTATATGTCAAATTTTTTGAAGTAGATCATGATGAAAATTATGGAGATTTTCCTATTTCAAAAACATCTTTACGCTATTATGGAGAACAAATACTAACTATTGTTCCTACTGTATATATAAAAAACGAAGTCTTTAAAAACACCAATGAAAAAAGAATGGATACTTTGGCAGATAATGTAAACTTTCTTATAAATAAATACACAAAAGAGAATTTTGAGAAGGCTAATACTGTTACTGAATTTCAAATGGATTGCGACTGGACTTTAAAAACAAAAGACAATTACTTCTATTTTTTGAAGAAATTAAAAGCGATTTCTAAAAAGCAAATAAGTTGTACATTACGATTGTATCCTTATAAATATCCTGAAAAAATGGGAATTCCGCCGGTCGACAAAGCAACTTTGATGTGTTATAACTTAGTAAACCCGCTGGAAAATCATTCTAAAAATTCTATTCTGGACCTTAAGGAATTAGGTCTTTACCTTAATAAAGAAAAAAAATATCCGTTGCATCTCGATATTGCATTGCCCAATTATTCCTGGATGCAGGTGTATCAGAATAATAAATTCTCAAAAGTAATTTATGACAATCAAAAGGAAATTTTTGAATCATTAAAAAAAATAAAACCATTGTGGTATGAAGTGACAAAAGATCAGCTTGCAGGCGATTTTTATTTGAGAATAGGGGATAAAATTAAATATGAAGTATTGACTCCCGAACAAATAAACCAAGCCATTGAAATTATCAAGAAAAATGTTGTTTTTGATCCTGAAACAACTGTAACATTATTTCATTTAGACGAAGAACAATTAAGCAAATACAACGATGAAGCACTTTCTGGTTTTTATACTAATTTTAGCAAGTAATGCTATTTTTGCCTGCGGATTTTATCCTTATGGCGAAGATGTTCGTTTTTCGTTTTTTAATCCGGAAAACTTCAACTATTACTGGTATTCTGGTTTTGATTATTCTTCAGACTCTTTTGGTCCAAATCAAAAGTTTGCAGATGGAATAATAAAAATGGATGCAAATGAAAAACTTTGGATGCAATATTGCAGAAACAAAGTTTCTCTGGAATCGATAAAAGAGGTTTTGTTTGATTTTACTTTAGAAGATATTACAGATAAAAGTACAAATGAAATGCTTCGTTACCTTTATAAAATCAAAGATATTGACGCTGTCAATTATTTGAAATTTGCCAAAAAATGCGAAGTTTTTAATATTTTTAATGAGAATCTTTGGGAGCATAATCCTGCATCATTAAAGGTTGAAAACAGAACAAAATGTATTGATGAGGCAATTTTGGTTTCAAATTCAATTAAAAACAAAAACCTTAAACAACGATATACTTTTTTAGCCATACGATTAGCATATTACAATGGAGATTTTCCAAAAATCAGAACTTTATATGCTAAGGTTTTCGAAACTCAAAAACAAGATAATATATTAAAATATTGGAGTTTGTATTTCAGAACATTTGCAGAACCAGACAAAGCTGTTGCTAGTTTTTATGCCTCGCAGGTTTTTGCAAATGCACCGGATAAGCGTTTTGTAGTTTCATCTGCATTTAATTCACAAATTCCCATTGAAGAAGTTTTAAAATACGCTAAAACAAATAAGGAAAAAGCAAATGTTTATTTACTTGGTGGAATAAAAAAAGCAGACCGTTCGCTTGATTATCTAAAACAGGTTTATAAATACAATCCTGAATTGGATGGACTTTCATTTTTGCTATTAAGAGAAGTCAATAAAATTGAAGACTGGGTTTTTACACCTTATTATTCTCTTTTTAACCCATCGATAGTATCTTATGATGAAAATGAAAAGAATTCGGTCAAGGAAATTATGAAACGTGTAGAAAGCGACCGAATTTATGCTGGTGAAGTATTGGATTTTATCAAGAACCTTAATTTAAAAAAAGTACAAAATCCTATTTTTTGGGAAACTTGTAAAGCTTATTTGTCATTTGTAACAAAGGATAATCAGGGTTGTTTAAATCAAATTTCACAATTAGAGAAAAACATACCTAAAAAAGATTCACTTTATAATCAGATTGAGATTATTAAAGCTTTGGCATTAACAGCAAATCAAAAAAATGAAAAAGCAGTTATTCTGAATGATGTTAAACCTATTTTGCTAAAAAATAAAAACCACAAGAAATTTTTATTTGCTATTGGAAGAGAATTAGAATTTAAAGGAAATCGAATTGATGCTTCATTTCTATATTCGAAATTAGAGGAAAATCCAGATAATTATAATTATTATAATTTCGCTTATTGGAAAAGCTCAAAGGCAAAAGTTGGTTACTACACAGATTATTATTCGGACTATTTTACTTATATCAATGTTTTTTATTCTCCGGAACAAGTTCAAACCATAATTGATGAAACTGTAAAAAGTGAAAAAGATTCAGATAAATTTTCTGTTTGGAAACATAGTTTTATTAAAAAAGAAATTCCAAGACTTTACGATTTAATAGGCACAAAATACATTCGTCAGAATAAATTAGAACAGGCTTTGTTTTATTTTGAAAAAAATGATAACAAATCATATAGAGAAATTAATTATTCTGATTGTTTGTGGGAAAAAGAAAATTGTGACAATAGATTAAAAGACCCTTTTCTTGTTTTAAAATACACGCCAGAATTTGTTGTGCAAAAAAAAATATTTAGGTTTGATAAATATGCAATAACTCAAAAATTAATTTGGTATTTAAAACAAGCTTCAAGTCCTGCAGAGAAAAATAAAGACTATTATAATTTTTTGGTTGCCAACTGCTACTATAACATGAGTATTTATGGAAGCCTTTGGCAAATGAGACGTTACGGACAAGGAGAAACAACAGATATTAGAGATTTTCCTATTGAAGATAACAATGAATATTATGAATGCAATCTGGCAAAAAAATATTATACACAGGCGTATAAAAATGCTAAAACAGCTAAGTTTAAAGCTTTGTGTCTAAGTATGATGGCTAGGTGTGAGGCAAATAAATTAGCTCATAAATATCCGGATGATTATAATAAACCAAAGAAAAATTATGAAACTTTTCTTTGGAATAAAAATAGATACTATAAGGATTTGGAATTAAATTATGAATATGATTATGACAGGTTAGCTTTTGGTTGTAATGCCTTTGAAGACTATTTTAAGGCAAGAAGATAAATGATTAAACCTAACAGTCCCGAAGACTCGGGATAAAACCTGTTAGGTTTTTTTATGCGCAATATTTACTTTTTCTTCTTGATAACCAAAAACAAAGGATAAGAAACTATAGTAATTCCCAAAATAACAATAAAGCTTTTTGGGTCGCTGTAAATAAATCCGATTAATAAAGCAATCGAAGCAATAATAGCAATTATTGTAGTCCACGGATACCAAAATGAACGATAAGGTCTTGGTAAATCTGGCTCAGAAGTTCTTAGTTTTAAAAGTGAAAAATAAGCCAATCCCCAAACAATAATGGAGATAAAAGCGGCGAATCCGAACAAAACTTCAAAAGAACCGACAAAAATAATTAGCAATAAGCTGAAAAGTGATGATACTAAAAGCGCCACAATTGGCGTTCCGCCTTTATTTACAGTAGTTCCCTTTTCGATAAAAAATCCGTCACGGCTTAATCCGTAAAGAATTCTTGGCGGAATCATCATAAAAGCATTCAAAATACTTATTAAAGAAAATATAGAAATTACCGTAACGATAATAGCACCGTTTTCTCCAAATAGAATTTTAGCAACATCGGCGGCAGCAAGATTTGATTTGGCTAAAGTTTCAATTGGTAAAACATGAAAAAAGGCCGCATTTACCAAAACATAAATGGCAACAACAAGTAAAACACCGCTGTATAATGATTTCGGAATATTTTTACCAGGATCGTCATTTTCTTCCGCAAAAAAGCAAGCCGCATTCCAGCCATTATAAGTTCCTATAATAAGTTGTAATGATTTAAAGAATCCGAATAAAAGTCCGATTTGAAAAAACGAATTATCTGTTTTAATTGGAGCAATTTCAACGCCGGAATACATAAAACATGCTACAACCAAAGCTACAAAACAAATTACTTTCACAAAACTTGTAATCTGCTGAATTACGCTTCCGTTTTTTACACCGCTCAAATGAATCAATACAAAAGCAGCTAATAAGGAAATTGCCATTACTGTTGAATAATCAGCAAGAGCAGGAAACAAAATAATCATATATTCGCTGATTACAATACAGTAAAATGCAGGCGGAATAGCATTTGTAATATAATCAAACCAGCCTGATAAAAATCCTGCATATTCACCAAAAGCTCTTTTGATATAATTATAAGATCCTCCGGCTTTTGGTAACATCGTTGCAAGTTCTGCATACGAATTAGCGCCAAATAAAATATACAAACCGCCAAAAAGCCAAGATGCAAGAATAAGCCAGTAATTATTTAATAAATCTGCAATCGAGCCTGGCGTGCGTAAAATCCCAACTCCAATTGTTCCTCCAATTAAAACGGCAATATTAAAACTTAGACCTAAACTTTTCTTTAATTGGTTTTTTGTAGAATCAGACATATTTGGATTTTATGTTTTATACAAACAAAAGTACTTATAAAAAGAGATACATTTTTTAACAAAACAAAAAACCTCACCTTTTGCAAGATGAGGTTTAAAGTTTCCAAAAACATTCTAATTTCTAATAATCAGAAAATGCTGAATGGGAAAAATCTAATTCAAAATTTTAGAATTTATAACGTAAACTTGTCATTACTTGTCTTGGTGCGATAGGGTTCACACTATAATTTTCGTGAACGGTATAATTCAATTCGTTTGTTATATTTGATAATCTGCATAAGATGGAGAATTTTTTCCATTCATACCCAAGAGAAGCATCTACAGTAACATAACCTTCCAAAGGAATATCACGATCTCTAATTGTTACCGTATATGTTTTTGGATTGGTTGAGGGTGTGTTTTCTGTCCATAAATAATCATCATTCCAGCCTCCTGTACGATCTCCAACATAATTTCCAATCGCTCCAAAAGTTACTCCTTTTAATAAACCGCTAGGCAATTTGTAGAAAAAACTCAAATTAGCAGTGTTTTTTGGAGTTCTTGCTAAAACATCTCCAACAACAAGGCTTCCGCTTGTACCAGATGATTTAGATACTTTGGTTTCGTTAAAACTATAACCAGCCATAATGTTCAAACCTTCTACAGGTGTCGCAGTAATATCTATTTCGACTCCTTTTCCTTTTGTAGCTCCAACTAATTCTTTTAGATTAGTATTAACGTTTTGTGTAACACCGTCTGATAAATATTGAGCTGTTTGTGCTAAATTATTATTGCTAATTTGATATAGTGTTACGTTAGTAGTCAAAAGACCTCTAAAAAAATCTTTTTTCACACCAACTTCATATTGATCTATAATAGATGGATCTAATGGTTTTGCATCTACTGTAGTTCCTGTGTTTGGAGTAAAGGAGTTTGAGTAACTCGCAAACAACGATAAATCTTTAGTTGGCTGTACGACCAATCCTGCTTTAGGCGAAAAAGCTTTGCTTATAGTTTTTGCACCAGTTACAGGTATTGCATCTTCGTAAGCAGTTGTAATGACATTTACATTATTCTTTTTCTCAATCACTTCTTTTGTAGTGGTAGCTTCACTTTGCTGCCACGACCAACGTAATCCTGCCAGAACTTTAATGTATTGATTAACCGAAACTAAATCTTGAAAATAAGCTCCAAAACGCTGTGTTTCTGTATTGGTTAATTGTGTAGTTCTTGTTGGATAAGGAATAACAGTACTTTGGGTGCTATAATCATAAGTATATAAATTTATAGCCGTAGCTTCTGTTGTTAAAAGGTCTGCAGGTTTTCCAGGAGCATAAAATCCAAAAGTATAACTAGGTGCAAGAGAATTTTCATAATCCACTCCTGTAAATATTTGATGTTTAATGCTTCCGGTATTAAAATTTCCCTGTAAACTTAATTGGTCTCCAAATATTTGTTCGGCAGCATCCGCTTTTGTTAAACCACGTTTCCAGTTTCCATTTGCATCAATTGTACTTAATTGGGCTGTAGAAGTTTGTGTTCTTCTGTAAGATTGGTAAGAAGAATTAAAATTTAATTTCCAATTTTTATTAAAATCATGATTAAATAATAAAGAAGCGCTGGAAGATTTAGTATTTGCAGTAGACCAAAGTGCTCCGAAGAATTCGTTACGAGGTAAGTCTAAAATTGTTTTTCCGTAAATTCCAGTTCCAAAATCCGGAGTCCAGTCAGCACTTAGATAATCTCCTTGTAATGTAATTTGGGTTTTATCTGAAAGATGAAATAGGAAAGAAGGGTTTATATAAATACGTTCGTTCTTTACAAAATCCCTAAAACTTTCTGAATTTTCATAAGATCCTGTAAATCTGTAAGCAATAGATTTATTTAAAGGTCCGTAAAAGTCAACAGATGGTTTATAATAAGAGTAACTCCCCATTTGCATAGAAACTTCTCCACCGCTTGTAAATTTTGGCGTTTTGGTAACTAAATTCATGATTCCGCCAGGAGCAACATTTCCATACAATAAGGCTGAACCTCCTTTTAAAAATTCAACTTTTTCTAAAGAAGAAACTTCAGGTATAGAACCGGCATTATATCTAAAACCATTTTTGAACATATTGTTAGCACTCATATCATATCCTCTTGAAAAGAATGATTCCTGCGCACCACCACGAGCAGATCCTACATAAACACCATTAAGGTTTTTTACTACTTCACTTAATCTAATTGCTTGTTGTTGTTCGATTACTTCACTGCCAATAACCTGAACGCTTTGTGGCAAGTCCATTACTTTAATACCTGAACGTGCTGCTTCAACTGGCTTTTTAGGTTTATTTGCCGTGATTAATACTTCATTAAGGATTTCTCCTTTTTTGTTTTTTACAGTATCGGCTGCTGTACTGTTTTCTGTACTTGTATAGTTTTGGCTATAAGAAGAAGCAAAGCATAGTAAGGCTAAGAATGTAATTAAATTATGTTTCATGGTATTTATTTAGATTCAATAAAAATTATCGAGTGCAAATATAGAACTGACAACACCTTAACAAAAAATTATGAGATGATTATCTTGCTTAAAGTTGTATTAGTTTTATCTTAAGATTGCCTTAAGATTTTGCTTTTGTAACTTTAATTGTTTATGATACGATATTATATAAAACAAAAAAACCTTGCCCAAAAGAGCAAGGTTTAATCGAAAATTAAAATCTAAAAAAGTTTTGAAAATTATTTAACTGTAATTAGGTAAGTAGCCATTTTCCAGATTTCATCGTATTTTTTACCGTTATGGTCTCCGGCAGCTTTTTCAGTATGGGCATATTCTACCATGTAATTTCCTGACCAGATTGGTGTAAAAGAAAATTCACCTTTTTCATTTGTCCATAATTCTTTTTCCCATCCGTTTGGAGCAATTACTTTAATTTTAGTTTCTTTAGCTATAGCCCCATCATAAGATGCAACTCCGGTAATTTTAGTATCTTTTTTGGCAGCATCTGCATTTTCTGAGAAAACAGCAATTTTATTTGTGTTAGATGCAATGCTGTTTCCTGCAGTTTTGTTTCCAACAACTACAGTTGCGCTTGAGTTGTAATCTAATTTCATTGTACCGTAAACATCTTTTACTGTATGCTGCATTACGATTGTATAAACTCCGTCTTCATCTGGAGTAAAAAACGCCTGATATTTATTATCTAAAGCTTTTGAAGTAAGTTTTGTTTCTTTTTTTGACGGAGAAACCAATACCAAAGTAAAATCTTTTAAATCAGAAAACCATTTGTCTGCTTTTGTAATATCATTTTCTGAAAATTCTCCAAAATAAATTGAAATTTCCTGTGCTTTTCCTTTAGTTCCGGTTGCTTTAGTTTCGATCCAAAGTGCGTGAGCAAAAAGTTGAGGCGCAGCAAAAAGCATTAAAAATGCAAATTTAAAAGTTTTTGATTTCATGATAATAAGATTTAAAATTAATATTGAAAAAATCCTGATAAACACTCAGAATTTTGGATTTATGGGTTATTATTTTGTGTCACAAATGTACTGTTTAATATTTGTTACACAATGCTTATTTAGATTAATTATTAATAATATAGTAAAATAATGCTGCAAGTTTTTAAAATAAAGAAAAAGGGACTAATAAAAATTAATCCCTTTTTTGATATTTAACTAGAATGAAATTGAACTGTCACCCTGAGCGAAGTCGAAGGGCTTTAAAGCACAAGGGGGTTCGACTTCGCTCAGCCCGACAAAGCTTAAGCTGCACTTGATAATCTTTTAGAATTTATAAGCAAAACTCGCTACAATATTTCTTGGTTTTTGCGGGTTCAATGTTGACCAGCCTCCGTTGAAATAATCTTTGTTTGCAATATTATTCACATTGAAGCTTACGCGAAATTTATTTGAATTGTAAAAAACAGATCCGTTTATAACTGTATATGCCGGTAAAACAAATTTCCCAGTTACAGAACTATCCAAAATAGCATTATCGCTGGCATAATTTCCACCAAAACCTAGACCGAAATTTTCTAATAAACCTTCATTAAATTTATAACTTGCCCAAAGATTTACTAAATTTTTTGGTCCGGCCCAAAAAGGTCTTTGCCCTTGATCCAACCAAACATTTCCTTGATCTCCTTTTGTAATTTTACTGTCATTATAACTGTATCCGGCAATAATACTTAAACCTTTTACAGGTGCAGCGTTCAAATCAAATTCAAAACCTTTGCTTCTTGCTTCACCGCCTTGTGCGCTGTACATTGGGTTACTTGTCACTAAATTGGCAACATTAATAAGATAAAAACTTGCAGTTGCAGTTAATTTATCTGAAAATAAATCCGTTTTTATTCCAGTTTCTAATTGATTAGCGTGTTCAGGCTCAAAAGTTTGAGATCTGATAAAATTGCCGTCATTATCATATATTGCAGACGGAGCGATATTTCTAAAACCGTTCATATAATTGGCAAATACAGATAAATGATCTTTAATAGGCTGATAAACAAGTCCAAATTTTGGGGATAAAGCCGTTTGATTATAATTGTCATCGGCTGTTTTAACATTTCCTTCAGTATCAAAATAATCAACTCTTAAACTTGCCATTGCCAGTAAAGTAGGAGTGATGTTTAATACATCAGATACGTAAGTACTATAAGTCGCGTCTTTAGAGTGATAATCAGGTCCAGCTTCTGCAGCTAAAGCTTTATCTACAGATTCTACAGTTAGGTAATTTGGATTAAGATCATCAAATTGTCTCACTTCGCCTTGTGCTGTAAGATTATAAAGTTTTGCATAACCAGTACCTGCAAAAATTACATCTCTTTTAAAATAATCAAAACCAATTACAATACGGTTTCTCATAGAGCCAATTTTAAAATCGCCTATAAAATTCTGCTGAATATCTGTGGTTGAGGTCTGTGATTTTTCTTTAGTAATCCATAAGCCAAAATCCCTGTTTCCATCTTCATTATCATAAATATAGGAGTAATAGCCGTTTGATTTAGAATTTCCTCTTGAAAATACAGTTTGTGAGCTCCATTTAGATGAAATTTTATAATTCATATGAGCCTGCAAATTGAATCTTGGATTTTTTATTGATAAGTCATCACTGTAAAATGATAAATTGGTATTGTAATTTAAGTCGGCTAGATTAGCAAATTGCAGAGGGGCATCCCTTCCTAAAAACAGCATTGACGGCGTTGTTTTTTCTTCCTGCATAAATTCTGTATTCAATAAAAAAGAAAGTCTTTCATTTACTTTATAAGATAAAGTTGGAGCTATAAAATAAGAAGTTCGAAAACCGGCATCCTGAAAACTGTTTTCTGTTTGAAAAGAAGAATTAACTCTAAATAAAATGTTTTTATTATCATCCAGCGGTGTATTGATATCTGCCGTAGCTCTGTTTAGACCAAAGTTTCCAACAAGATAGGAAACTTCACCTCCAAAACCTTCGTAAGGTTTTTTGGTAACCGTATTAATAAGTCCGCCGTAACTAACCAAACTACTCCCGAATAAAGTTCCAGACGGTCCTTTAATAACTTCAATGCGTTCAATATTGGCAGGATCTAATGTTCCGCTTGTTAAGCCCGGTAATCCGTTAACGATATTAGCCTGAACTTCAAAACCACGAAGCGAATAATAAGAACCTCCATCGCCGCCACGCCCTGTAGATTCCCATAATTTTTGAATTCCGGGAACGTTTTTCAAAGCATCTTCATAATTGGTAATCGCTTGTTCTTTCATCAATTCAGATGAAACGATGTTGTAAACCTGCGGATTTTCAATGTTTTTAAGTGGAAGCTTCGATACATAGGTACTTTGCTTAGGAAAAGCTTTTCCTCGGTTACCGGTAATGATAACTTCCTTTAATTGTTTGTTAGAAACAGTCAATTTTAAATTAAGAGAAGTTGTTTCATTAGCAGTTACACTTATTTGTTTTTCTAGTGTTTCATATCCAGTCAGCGAAACTTGCAGTGTGTAAGTATTTGGTTTTATGCGGTTAAATTCAAAAGCACCATCTTCATTAGTAATTGTGCTATATTTTGAATTTTTAAGGATGATATTAACCCCAACGGCAAGTTCTCCGTCAGATGTAGTTATTACTCCTTTAATTTTACCTAAGTTTTGCTGTGCAAATACATTACAGCTGAAGAATAGCAACAAACAGATTTTGGTAAGGATCTGTTTAAAGCTGACATTTGAATAATTCATTGGATTTCTTTTTTTGGATATTTTTTATTATTTAGAATAAATAAAAACAACACAAATTTAGAAATTTTAATCTCTTTACCAACAAATACGGGACTTTTAAAGAAAATATATTTAAAATTTAATGTTAGAAATCTATTTTTGAAAAAAATATAAACATTGAATAAGAGAAAATGGAAGGAATAAAAGTGAAATTTGCAGGCTTTTATTAAATGTAAAATGAACAATAATTCTCTTTAAAAGCTTTATTTTTGCAATCTGAAAAACAGACTTCATGATTTTACCTTTCTTCAAAAAAATACAAAATACACCTCGAGGATTCCGTATAGCAAATACAGTGTTTTTTTTCCTTTCCGGATTTGGCTATTCTTCCTGGGTATCTAGAATTCCGCACATACAAGCGCAATTGCATTTAAGCGAAGCAGAGTTTGGAGCTGTTTTATTTGCGTTTCCAATTGGATTAATGCTTACAATGCCGTTTACAGGAAAGTTATTAAATAAATACAGCAGCCGTTATATTATGCTTTTAGGAGCGATTATGTTTAATATCGTGCTGTCTTTACCGGGTCTAGCCGCTTTTGTATGGCAGCTGGTTATTATACTTTTAATTTTTGGAGCTTCCCGTAATATTTTCAATTTATCGATTAATGCACAATCTCTTGAAGTGCAGAAACTATATCCAAAATCGATCATAACCCGTTTTCATGCGGTTTGGAGTATTGCTGTTTTTTCGGGAGCTGGTTTGGGTTATGTGATGGTTACACAGCATGTTGCACCATCACATCATTTATTAGGAGTAAGTGTTTTTATGCTCGCTCTTACGGCTTGTTTTTATCCTCTTAGTATTCATAATGAGCCTGTACCGGTTAAAAAGAAGTTCTTTTCGATGCCGGAAAAAAATCTTGTCAAGTTTGCCTTAATTTGTTTTGTATCAATGGCTTGCGAAAATACGATGTACGACTGGAGCGGAATTTATTTTGAAAATATACTAAAGGCTTCTCCAAAATTAACCAGTGCAGCATTTGTATTTTTTGCGACTGCGGTAACTTTAGGACGTATATTTGGCGATTATGGTGTAATGAAATTTGGAACTAAAAAAATCCTGCTTTACAGCGGTATTTTAATCACTGTTGGTTTTGCTCTTTGTTTTATTCTGCCATATGCTTACCCAACTATTTTTGGTTATGTTTTAATAGGATTTGGGGTTTCCTGCGTGGTTCCGCTAGTGTTTAGCATTGCGGGAAGATCTTCAAAACTCAGCAGCGGTTCTGCCTTAACTTCTATATCTACTATTGGTTATCTTGGATTTTTACTAGTTCCGCCAATGGTGGGTTTTATCTCTGAATATCTGAGTATGAAATGGGCGTTTTTAATTATGGCGCTTTTAGGTATTCTGATGATTTTTATGGTGAATAAGATCGGGGAGAATGAGTAGGTTTTTTTGCTGGTTGATTTGTAAACTGGACTGAAGTCCAGCTCTACAAAATTTATCGAACCTCCGGTTCTTTTTTTGAATTAAAATTTCAAGGAAAAATGCATCTAAAATTAGTAAAAACTTCAACTTTATAAATCTGGTTAATTAAAATTAGACATTTTAATTTTCTATCTCGCTAAGATAATTTTCCCACTTTTGTTTTTCAATGATGTATGAATATTGAAAACTTCCTTCAAAGATTCTTACCTTATTTTTAAATTCAAGAGTATCAACATAGAAAAGATCAAGAGTATCTTTTTTGTTTAAAAAAAGAATAGAATAACTACTTACTGGACAGCAGCAATAACCAGTTTTTTCAGCATTTTCGAAAATATTTTTGAAATCTTGAATTTGCTGATTGGTTTTTGTTTTACATTCTTTTAATGGAACAAGAGATTCAAGATTTCCAGATCGATTGTGTGTTATAGTCGAGTCATAAACTTTGATAATTATTTCAGAACTATTTGATAATGTAGTATTAAATGAAAAATTATCGAAAATATTTTCAATTGTATTTTGAGTTTTATTACTGCAACTGAGAATGAAAAACAAAACTAAAAACAAAATAAAGTATTTTTTCATTTAGGACTTTATAGTTTCAGAATTATTGGAGGAAGTTTTTTAATTCTCGCACAAATTCTGGATATAATTTATTTTCTGTTTTATTAAATTATTTCTTCGTCATTACAAACTTCTCAGAACTCACTTTTCCATTCAATTTTCCTGAAATCTCAGCAGTTAAAGTATTATTTGCACCTTTTGTATACGTGATTTTTTGAGGATAATCGTGTTTTGCGTTTTCAAAAACCAATTGTTTATCAGATTCTGCAGTTGATGGAAAAGCTACGGCTTTATCTTCATTTTGTCCTTTTACGGTTGCGAAATAGGTTAGGGTTTCACCTTTTTGAGCCAAAACAATAGTTTCAAAATGTAAAGTATCTTTTCCTTTTTTATAATAAGAATAAGCGTTGAAAGTACTGTCGTTTAGTTTTTCCCAGTTTTCCGTTAAAACACCGTCTGGAGAAGTATTTTCCCAGTTTCCGATAAGCCAGTCGGCGATTTTGATTTTATCTTTTTCAACTGATTCCTTTTTCTGGCAAGAAACAACAGCTAATACAAGCGCTAAAAGAGTAATTTTCTGAAACATATTTATGATTTTTGATGTTAAATGGAAGCACTAAAGTATGAAAAAAATTGTTGCCACGAATTTCACTAATTTTCACGAATTAATTTTTGAAAAAACTGGAAATGTTTTGCCACAGATTAAAGGGATTAAAATGATTTTTTTTCACGCAGATTCTGCAGATTTAGGCAGATTTAATTTTGATTCTGAATTAAATAAATCTGAGCTCATCTGCTTAATCTGCAGAATCTGCGTGAAAAATAAATTCGTGAAAATTCGTGTAATTAGTGGCAAAAAAAACACACAGTAGAAAAAAAATCTTTTTAATCCCTTTAATCTGTGGCAAAAAAAACTAAACGCTTTCTTCTAAAATCGAATACACCAGTTCTTTCGTTGGTTTTTGATCTTTTAGTTTGGCACGGACTTCATCAAAAGTGACTTTAAAATCACAACCCGATTTATATTCAGCGCAGCCGTAAGCCGTTTTTCCTTTTAAGATGGTTCCTTTTTTACATTTTGGACACATTAAAGAATCTGATGTTTCTTGTTTTGTCTTTTTCGCTTCGGTTTTTTTCGGTTCTAATTTAAGCTTGTAATTTTCTTCAAAACGAATTAAACCTTCAACAGTTCCAGACTCGGTTTTAAAACCTTTTATGTTTACGGTTGAACCTTTTTGAACCAACCTTAGATACTGACTTTCGGTAATTTTTTTATCTAAAAAAACATAAGGCAGCACAAAATCACAGCCCGCTTTATATTCACTGCATCCAAAAGCCGATTTCCCTTTTATTAGATTTCCTTTCTGACACTTCGGACAAGTTTCTGCCAAAATTCCGTCGGTTTTCTTTTTCTCTGGTTTTGCAGTTGGTTTTTGAATCGTTGCAGCATGCGAAATATTAGCGTGTCTTGTTTCGCTTCGAACTTCGGTAACCAAAGCTTCAACCATACGTTTCATGTTTCTAATAAAAGCAGCAGCGGTAAAAGTTCCTTTTTCAATATCTTTTAACTGTTTTTCCCAAGAACCTGTAAGCTCAGCCGATTTGATCAATTCATTCTGAATCGTATCAATCAACTGAATTCCGGTTGTTGTAGGCAAAACCTGTTTTTTATTTCGGACAATATACTGACGTTTGAAAAGCGTTTCGATAATATTTGCGCGTGTTGACGGACGGCCAATTCCGTTTTCTTTCATCAATTCGCGTAAATCTTCGTCGTCGACTTGTTTTCCTGCGGTTTCCATGGCGCGCAGTAAAGTTGCCTCGGTAAAATGATTGGGCGGTTTGGTTTCTTTTTGAAGGAAAGAAGGTTCATGCGGACCTTTTTCACCCACAACAAAACTCGGTAATAAATCGGGTTCTTTTTCTTTCGCATTTGGATCTTCAAAAACAACACGGAAACCCTTTTTCAGGATTTCTTTTCCTGTAGCTTTAAAAGTAACATCGGCAGCTTTTCCAATAACCGTTGTGTTGGCAACGAGACAATCATCATAAAAAACGGCAATAAAACGTTTTACAATTATATCATAAACCTGCTGCTGATTGTACGGCAGGTTAATTTCGATTCCTGTTGGAATAATAGCGTGGTGATCAGTTACTTTTTTATCGTTGAAAACCTTTGGCGATTTTTTAATTTTCTTTCCTAAAAGTGGCTCTGTTAAATGCGCATAATGCGTTAGTTTTTGCAGAATTCCCGGCACTTTTGGATAAATATCGCCCGGAAGGAAAGTGGTATCAACTCTGGGATATGTAATCGCTTTTTGCTCGTATAATGTCTGTGCGATTTTAAGCGTTTCTTCTGCTGAAAATCCAAATTTTTGATTGCAATAAACTTGTAAACCCGTTAAGTCAAACAGTTTTGGTGCGTATTCATTTCCGTTTTTTTTATCGACAGAAACAATTTCGAAATCACTTTCTTTGACTTTTTCAGCCAGAATTTCTCCATCTTCTTTTTTCAGAAAACGTCCTTCTTCATAACTAAAAAGAGTTTCTCTGTATAAAGTTTGCAATTCCCAATAGGGCTGAGGTTTAAAGTTTTCGATTTCTTTAAATCGGTCAACCACCATTGCCAAAGTTGGCGTTTGCACACGTCCAATAGACAAAACTTGTTTGTAACCGCCATGTTTTACGGTATACAAACGTGTAGCATTCATTCCCAGAAGCCAGTCGCCAATCGCTCTTGAAAATCCGGCGTAGAATAAATTATCGTAGTTTTCAGATGGTTTTAAGTTGTCAAAACCTTCTTTTATAGCTTCGGTTGTTAGGGATGAAATCCACAAGCGTTTTATTTCGCCTTTATAATGCGCTTCGTTCATCACCCAGCGCTGGATTAATTCTCCTTCCTGTCCGGCATCCCCGCAGTTTATGACTAATTCGGCTTTATCGAAAAGTGATTTTATAATCTTAAACTGCTTTTGAATTCCCGAATTCTGAACAACTTTGGTTTCAAATTTTTCGGGAAGCATTGGTAAGTTATTTAAATCCCAGCTTTTCCAGTGCGGTTTGTAATCGTTAGGTTCTTTTAAAGTACATAAATGCCCAAAAGTGTAGGTTACGGCATAACCGTTGCCTTCATAATATCCATCGTGTTTGGTATTGGCGCCCAAAACAGATGCGATTTCACGTGCTACACTTGGTTTCTCAGCAATACATACCTTCATTTCTCTCTTTCTTATTCGAAAGCGAAATTAGGAATTTAAAAAGTGGTATTGAAATTTAAAGAGGCAAAGTTACAAAGTTGCAAACTCGCAAAGGTTTTTTGTTTCACGCAGATTTAAAAGAGATTTGAGCAAAATCTGCACACTATAATTTAAAAAATCGAATAGAATTTTTAATATTATGATTCATCAATAAAGCATAAAAACCACAAACAGAAGCTTGTGGTTTTTATATTGATTAGATTTAAAAGTAAATCGGCTTATTGTTTAGTTCTTAATTTTAGACGCAAATTGAATTGTTTAACAATGTCTTTAACATGTTCGTCTTTGATTTGTTTTCTGTTTAACCCTTGTAGATCCCCTACATATCCTGTAAATACATGACTTATAAAAAGAGGAGAAACATTTGATTTATAATATGTGTTGTGACAAGAGAAACAATTAACAAGATTAGATACCGAATTCCCGTGTATTGATGTTGGATTAAAACCTACCTGAACATAAGTTTCCATAGTAATATTGTAAGCTGAAACCGAACCTCTGGTTAATTTTCCAGGAGCAGAATTTGAAAGATCATAACTCAACGAATCTAATAAAGCCGCTTGTGCCGGAGTACTATTGTATCCTGCGGTATTTATCCATAATGAACCATTGTAAAAATAATTGTTCCAGATACCTTTTAGCTGTGTTTTAACGCTTTGATTAATAGTACGAATATTATTTAAGTTTTGTGAACCATTTTGACTGGTTTGCATAAAAAGCTGAACATTATGAGTGCCTTTCATTGCTTTTTCTACAGGAACACCATATTTGTAAACAGAAAAAACATCCGTATAAATTCCGTTTCCTGAGGTTATATTGGTAACCGTTGCCGTACTCGCTTTATTAAAAAATGGGTAATCAACTGTACTCGTCACCGGCGCATCTGTTGTTGGCGTAGCTTTTGACCAATCGTAAGCAGGTGCAAGATTTTCGTGTTCAAAAGTAGCCCACACAAATTCAGGATGATTTTCTACAATTCCCACTACGTGCATCCCCAAAAGAGCTACTTTTGTTTTTACTCCATTTATTACTCCTTGAGTAACAAAATAAGAAGAAGGATCTTTAAGAACGCTTGCATCAATCCAAGAAGTTTTAAGTTCTAATGAACCTACAGGAAAAGCTATATCTTTTACTTTAGTTGGGTCACTTTTTGCTATTGGACCATATTTTAGCATAGTTCCATACATAAGTTTGTCCATAAATATAGAATAATACACCGTAGTCGATTTAGGAACACCCGATGGATAATTTGGCGTTTTTAAGATATCAGTACTACCACTTGCCTGAGCAGTATCCGTTAAAACAATCCCGTTACTTGGATCTAATCTCTGACCTGCGGCATTCACCTGAATCAGATTAGTAATGAATTGCGGTTGTCCGTTAACCTCATTAGTCAGCCAAAGAAATTTTTGCCATGACCATTGATGAAAGTCGCAGTTTGTTACTGTTGCATTGTTAGCAAATACGCTTGTTGGTCCTTCATTTGGTGGAGGAGTTTGGCGCGTATTGTTTACGATCGTAAACCAATTAGCAGGAGCTAAACACTCAGAATCTGCAGCACTTTTCTTTACAGTTGTATAATTATCTTTTTCTCCCTTTGCGTCCTTTTTACAGGCACCAAATGAGATTATTATGATAAAAAGTAATACCATTTTTGTAGTTTTCATAATATGGAGCTTTAGTTAATTTTTGTAATTATTTCTTTTGAATACCTGAAAGTAGATAATTAAGAAAGTAACTACAAAAAAAATGTCGTAAGTCCGTCATATTTAGGTATAAAACCAACAAAAAGAGTTACTAAAGTTCTAAGATATTAAGATCCTAAGTTTTTGTGCTGTTACGTGGTTCTCGCTAAGACGCAGAGTTTTGTCATTGCGAGGAACGAAGCAATCTCATCTGGCTATTTTTAAGAATATCTAAATTCTAAAAACATCAATTCTTCTCATCCAATTAATTTCTGATTCTAAAAATTGAAGTTTCGTTTTCACGACTTTATCACTTTTATCTCTGGGATTTTTAGCTACAAACCTGGCTGTAGAATTATTAAAATCTAAAGTATATTTTTCATCAAAGTCTTCTTTTTTATTGGCAGAAAAAGTAATCATATTGTCCTTTACGCTCCATTTTCCTTTCCCGTATTTATTTTCCTCCGGCGGAGTTCCGCCTTGAAGTTTAGAATACGAATGAAATACAAATGTACCATCTTGATTTAAGGTCAGTTTATATTCAATTATATGTTTTCCTTCTTCAGAAAGTGAACGGGAATAATCGCCCGCAAATTGATTTGATTGGGCAGATAAAGTGATACTGCAAATTAAAAATAAAGTAATAATTAATGCTTTCATAGTTTTTTTAAGATTTATAAAATAAATTCACCTTCTAAAACAATTACCGCTTCTCCAAGAATATAAACCTTGTCTTGTAAAAGTTCTGTACTCATAGTCCCGGTTCTTTGAGAAGACTGGTAAGCGTTCAATTTTGTTTTATTGAGTTTTATGGCCCAATATTTTGTCAAAAAAGTTTGAATTCCACCAGTTACAGGATCTTCATTAGTTCCAGCCCAAGGCCAAAAATATCGGTAATGAAAATCAAAATTTTCGTTGTCTGAAACAGCAGTTACAAGCACACCGTTTATTCCGGTATGTGAGTTTATCAGGGCTGAGAAATCTGGTTTTAAATTTGCCAGTTCTTTAGCGCTTTCAATCTCGAGTAAAATTATTTTGTTGTTGGGGCTGTACCTTTTTTCGACAGTTTCAGAAATTCCAAGAGCTTCAAGAAGTTTTTGAGGAACTTCTGTTTGTTCTGTGTCATAAACAGGAAATTGCATTTTGATTTTATTCGCTTCTTTTTCAATATTCAATTCAACATTATCGCAGTTGATAAATTTTATACTGTTTAATGCAGTGGTGCTGAAAAGAATTTTAGACGAAGCCAATGTTGCATGTCCGCATAACGGAATTTCTGTTTTCGGACTAAAAAATCTAATACTATATGTATTGTCTTTTATTAGTTTTATAAAAGCAGTTTCCGAAAAACCAATTTCGGTTGCAATATTTTGCATACTTTCTGCATCTAATTCTGTATCGGGAAGACAAACCGCAGCTGGATTTCCTTTAAATTTTTCATTGGTAAAAGAGTCAACAAAATAAGTTTTCATTTTTATTTGGGAGTACGTTAAATGGTATTTTTAGTTAAACGAAAATACGATTAAAAATGCTAATCTGATATAATAGATTCAGATTATATTTACGAAAGAGAAGCTTCTGTGAACCGAAAAAAATCTTCTAATGATTTCTAATTAAATTTATATATTTTTGATCAAAATAAAATTTAACTCCCAAATAACCACTTCAGAAACCTGCCAACTTTATGAGTAACTCTACCCAAGAAACCAGTTTACCAAAAATTTATAACACTACCGCATTAATTGCCTATATCTATGCTGCCTTAATAATTGTATTTGCCATTTACAAACAATTTTTTTATGTAGACAAAACCTGGTTTCATGGTTTTTTAGCAAATGGTTTTGCAGTTTTTAGTGCTGCGGTTTGGTTTGGAATACTACTGGTTTTTAAACTTTTTTTAAATAGAGTGCTTAAGTATGGCAAGGCCGATTCATTAATAATTATATCTTTAGTTTTCCTGGCAATACCTATTTATTCTTTAGGTTCAGTTTTATTCAGTTCAATACCGATATATTTCGCACAAGAAGAACAAGGTTTTAATTCATTAGCTTCTTTTGCTTCGACCTCTATTTCGAGTGCAATATTGCTGATTCTCTCTAATATTGTAATGATAGTGGTTACTATTTTATTAGGAAACCGTATCAGAAAAATTGATGTTATTCTGAAAGATCTTTTCATGATTTTAGGTTTTTCGCTTATTATACTTGGAGTTGGTTCTGCGTTGCAGGCAGTTTCTGTCATCGACAGTGACATCATTATATTTTTGCCAAAAGCAATTGTGGCTGCAGTTTTAGGTTATATTTTGAAAGAGACTTCTCAAATGAATTATGCTGAATTATCTTCGACGTTAAAAGTTGAAATAAATGAAAATGTGAACCTTACTAAAGCTAAAGTTTCATCTCAAAAAGAACCTGAAAAAGTAGAAAAAACAAATTTTTTCAAGAAAAAGGAAACAGTCGCTGCGGGGCCGGAGCTAGTTCCGTATATTGATATTAACGAGCTTGAAAACAAGGAACAAGTACTTTCTTATTTTGAAAATTTATCTGCGGATGAATTAAACAGACTTGAGATTGTTGTGGCCAAAAATTACACTCAGAATTTAACTGACGATCAAAAAAAGAATCTTATTATACAATATATCTCAGAGAGAAAATCGTACGACCACAACCGTTATGCACCAAAATAAAATGGTGCGTTTACAAACATAAAATCTTCAATTTTAATTGCCATTCTTCTTCGTTTCAATAAACTGTGTTGGCGAATGTCCAAACAGTTTTTTGAATGCAAACGAAAAATGGGAAAAGTTCTCAAAACCTAAGTCAAGATAAATGTCAGACGGCCTTTTGTTCTTTTTATCAATTAAATGATACGCTTCTTCAAGTCGTTTTTGAACCAGCCAATGACTTGGAGTAGCATTAAATATTTTTTCGAAATCTCTTTTAAAAGCCGACAAACTGCGTCCTGTTAAGTAAGCAAAGCGTTCTATGCTTACATTAAACCTGAAATTTTGAATCATAAAAGCTTCAAGGTCTATTTTTTCGGGACTGCCAAAATCAAACAAAATATTGGCCAGTTCAGGATTAACTTTTAATAGTACAAGCAGTAATTCGGTGCGTTTTACATTCAAAAACTGATCATCAATTGTGCCCTTTTCGTTGAAATAAGGAGTAAGCGACTGAATGAAATTTTTAGTTAATGCATTTTTAGTTAATGCTATAATACCATTTGTCGGTTTCTCACTTTCGACTTTAAATTGATATTTTTCATTAAACTCTTTTAAAAAATCCTGTTCAAACAAAATGTAGATTTTTTTAAACTCACCATTATCAGGTTGTTTGGTATATTTTGCTAAATGATTTCTTCTTGCAATACCAAAATCTCCGGGTTTAATTTTGTATTCTTTACTTCCGTCGTAAGCCAGCATCGAACCCGAAACTAAATACATAAAGCAATGCTCAGGAACAAATTGCTCATTATTAAGTGAAGGACTTACATAACAGGCAGATATAGCAGTTTCTTTCATTTTTCAGAATTTTTATTGTTTTGCTAATTGATCAATATCATCTACTTCTAGAATTTGTTTTGGATATCCTTTAGAAACCGCATGAATCATAGCGCGCCCTACTTGTTGAAGTGTCAATGTTTTTTGCGGAAAAAATGGTGCAATTATCGGCCCTAATATTTTGTAGATTGTTTTTACATTTGCCTGTCCTTTAGTTCCTTTCATGATCGCCGGACGAAAATTATATTGATTTTTGCCATATAATTTCATCAGGGCATTTTCTGTTTTGCCTTTAACTCTGGCCCACATTACTTTTCCTTTTTCAGAACTGTCTGTTCTGTTACCGGAAACAAAAATGAAAATCATATCAGGATTCAACTGTAATAATTGGTCTGTAAAAGCAAGTGTTGTATCATAAGTAATTCGGGTAAACTCTTCTTCTTTTTTGCCGACAGAACTAATTCCTGCACAGTAAAAACAGGCGTCATAACCTTTTAATTGTTCAGAGAAATTTTCTAATTGTAAAAGTCAGGTACAAGAAGTTCTTTTAATTTAGAATGATCGAGATCGTAATGTTTTCTATTTACGATCAGTACTTCTTTTACATTTTCGTTTTCTAAACACTCAAATAAAACACCTTCGCCAACCATTCCTGTGGCTCCTGTTATGATTACTTTCATCTTTTTATTTTTTGATTAGACCTAATTTCAATAAACTTTCGGCAGTTGCCAAAATTGCTTCTTCATTCGAACGAGGAGACCAATTTAATGTTTTTTTTGCTTTTTCTCCGCTGGCCTGCATGTATTGTCCCAGTAAAGTAACCAGCATTTTTAACGATGGTTTTTTTAATGCGCTAGCTTTTAAAACCCAGTTAGGCAGCTCTTTTGTTGGAACTTTATCAGCTTCATTGCCTAATTTGTTTTTAAGAATTTTAGCGACATCAAGCATGGATAAAACATTTCCTGTAGTGGCTAAAAAGCGTTCGCCATTTGCTTTAGGATCTGTCATTGCTAGTAAATGCAAATCGGCAACATCGCGTACATCGATGTAACAAGAACTGATTTTTGGGCAGGCTTTAATGTCGCCTTCCAGCATTTGTTTAATCATTTGATGGGAATGCGAATAATCTGTACCTAATAATGGCCCCATGACACCAACCGGATTTACTGCCGAAAGTTCCAGATTTCCGCCTTCATTTTTTATAAACTCCCAAGCGGTTTGTTCTGCAATGGTTTTTGATTTTTGATAAGCGTGAATATTACTGTCAATGTTTGTCCAGTCTTCTTCAGTATATGGCGTTTTACGGTTTTTATGTCCCATGCCCACTGCGCCGAAAGCAGAAGTCAAAACTACTCGTTTTACATTGGCATCTCTTGAAGCTTTCAGGACTCTTACAACACCATCTTTGGCCGGATTAATTAATTCGTCTTCGTGTGTAAACTGAATCGCCGGAGTAGGAGAGGCAACATGTAGTACAAACTCGCAGCCTTTTACTGCTTCATTCCAATTTTTGTCGCTTGAAAGATCAGCCTGAATAAATGAAAGATTCTCAAATGTGCTAATACCGCCCACTTTAAGCATTTGTTTTACTTCGTCTTGTCTATTTAAGGAACGAAGCGTTGTTTTTACCGAATAGCCTTCTTTCAATAATTTTAAAATACAATGAACGGCAATAAAGCCTGAACCGCCTGTAACCAAAACTGTTTTGTCTTTTTCTGAATTTGTCATTTTTTTAAGTTTTAATACTGCAAAGTTCAGATTAAAACGAACAGCTTATTTTGCTGTAAAGTCCAAATTTTATGTCTTTAAAAGTCCAGATTTCAGGTTGTTTTTATTAGGTAGATGTTTGATATACTGATTGTTGTTTCTAATTGTTAATCATGGGATTCAAATTTTCATCTTTGTTGCGTAAATCTAAACCGCCTTCGTAAACTGATTTAAGATTAACCAAGTAAAAACCCCAGCCATTTGAACAGCCAAGTCTGATATATTGTTTAGAATAATCATCTGTAGCAATATTATGCTGACGAAGTTCAACCACTGTATAACCATCAGTTTCGGTTAGTTTTATATCTACGAGACAAGTTCCTTCAAAAGTAAATTGTAAATAGTCTTTTCCATTGGCAGCAGTAATTTTTCCTTTCATGGAATCTTTATACAAATACCAAAGCCAATCGTAAGTTGTGCCTTCTGCAGCGTTTTTATCTTTGCTGATTGGTTCTTGGTTTGCATCAAAGAAAGATACTTTTTCGAGAAACCATTTTTCTAATTCATCTGCAATTGTCCAGGCATTATAAATGTCGCTGAGTTTAGCCTTAATTGCTATTTTTTTGGTGAAGGATGTCCAGTCGAAATTTTCCATTTTAAGCTGATTTTATTGTTTTTTGAATATAAAGAACTTAACACGTTTTTTTTAGTATACATTATTATACCCAAGAAGACTTATTAATTTCTATTATTATAGAAAGATTTATTTAGTTTTTTAATTGATCTTTTTATAATATGGAAAAACCCAAAAGTCATATCCATCTGGTATATATGTTGGGCAATCTTCTATTTTACAAATCTGAAAAGAACGAATCACATTTTCATAAGTAGTTTTTTTGCTAAATATTAAATGAATGCCTTTATTGGAATTTTCTGCTTTTTTTATTTTTTGAATTTCCAGTTGAAAGCGATTCAAAATACTATTATCGTATTTTTCACTTCCGTTAAACTGCAATGTAATCATCGATTTGGTTTTTAAATATTCTTCTAAAGAAGTGCCTATTTGTTTTTCTAAGTCTTTGTCACGATAACCAATATAAGTGGCTCTTTCTTTGAATGCATCTTTTCTTATCATCCACAAAAAGCAGGCTGAAATAAAAATGATAAAGAATGCTCTATAAATGTAAAACGGTTTTGGCTTCATTTAGATTGCTTTAATTTGTTTATAAATCTATTAAATATATTTATTCACACAACAAAGTATCAAATTCCAAAGAACAAAAAAGCGCAAAGTCAGAGACATTTGCGCTTTTGTATTATAGTGAACCTTCTAGTTTAAATTTTCCTTTTTTCATAATGTTGTAGTCAGGGCTTCTATAAAGATTGCCGCTTGTATCTCGTATGGTATAATAGATTATAAAATTAGAAGTTTGTAATCCCGGGTCAGAATAAAAAGTATCGGCAACAGCCATAAAATAGCCGGTTGCACCCCAGCCAATGCCATAAGGAGCTCCAGCGCCATTTACTTTTGAGTACCACCAAATAATACTGTCTAAATCGGCATTTGCTAAATTTCCTGTATATGTCCATGTAAATAAACTGATTCCAGATGACAGATAACTTGGACCAGATGCCGTTATTTGAGGTAAAATTACAGGCTCTGGGTACAAGTATTTGATGGCTATTAAATCGTAAGTTGAAAACCCGCTCCATTCGTAATTGGCAGTTCCGCCGTTCATTACAGAATTTGGATCCTGATTTGGCGTATTCGGTATCAGGTTTGCACCAACAGTTCCTGCCGTTTCACCTCTAATATCCCAGTTTGTGTGTCGTAAACCTATACAATGACCCAGTTCGTGTACAATATTGTAGCGTTTACTACTTTCGGTAACCGTAACATTGCTTAAAAAATCTAGATTTATAATAACCTGATTATAAGGCTGGTTATTTGTTGGGAAACCCGCACTTGCTATAACATTGTCAGCCAATTGATTCCCGTCACTCTGAATAATTATATCAGATGAAGGACTTGTAGAAATTTCAAAATTAACTTTAGATCCAGAAATAGTATTCAAGTCGTTAATAGCATTGTTAATGGCAGCTCTCCAGTCGTCGGCTCCGCCAGTTGGAATTGATGGGGCTACATAAACTGTCATAGAAGTAACATTGGTTTGTGAAACCAAATTGTTGGTATGTGCATGTCTGTCAGTAATACTTTTTGAATAAGATTTTATGTCTTTAGAAAACATTAAATCGCCCTCAACCAAATAGAAATTTTCATATTCTGTAATTCTTTCTTTTGCGAACCCCATTTCAATAAGTTTATCAACAACAGGGGAATCTTTTAATGCGCTTTCTGTACTGTTCGAATCAGGATTTTCATCAGAACAATTTTGAAATAAAAACAGGGCTGAAATTGCAAAAGCAAACAGCATTGATTTACCAAATAATTGGTTTTTCATTTTTTTCATAATTTTTCAAATTAATTTGTTTAGGAAATTTTTTGAAGTATTTATTATAAAATCTAGCTGTTAAACCATAAAAAATGTAAGTGGTTTTAATTGTGTTTTTAAGGTTTTTTTAAAATAAAATAGTAACAGGCTAAAATGTATAATAAATCTATTTGTTAAAAATAACCTATTTATTTACAATTGTTTTACGGAAAAACCGTAAAGCATTTTTTATGAAATTTATGTTTTTTATAAAAGTAATTTGGTGTTGTTTTTTTATTGTTTTTTGTAAGAAATAAAATGTATCTTGCAGAACAATTATAATTATAAAATGATAACTGCAAATTCATATTTAGTAAACAGCTGTTTAATGTGCCTGATGTGCACATTATTGTATTTGCATGATGATACTTTCTTAAAAAGTTCAAAAGAGTTTATTCATTTTGCCCTGTCGCAACTCTAGGCAGGGAACTTCTATATTATAGTTTATTTATTAATCTTCAATTTTTTTAGGATATGATATCACTGAAAGCCTTATGATATTCAGTGAAGAGTTGTATATCATACTGTATGGAAATGAAGCAAACAAGAAAGTCATGTCACACAATATTATATTAACCACAGGAACATACGATTTAATTAAAGATCACATAAGACGAAAAAAAGTAACGCCTCAGGAAGAAGAGTTGTTACTTGGACAGTTAAAAAATGCATCTCAGGTATTGAGAAAAAATCTGCCGGAAGATATTGTTTCCATAAACCGAAAAATAACTTATAAAGACCACACCAATAATGAAGAAAAAACAATTCTTCTGGTTGGTCCCGAAAAAGTAAAAGTAAGTAAAAACAAAATCTCAGTTCTTTCTGATGAAGGTATTGCAATGGTTGGCTACAAAGTAGGAGATCTTATAGAATGGCCGGCTAAAAAAGGGAATTTAAAATTAGAAATTTTAAAGGTAGAAGTAGAGGCATAATATTGTTTTCATTTAAGTTAGTAACATCCCAAAAGAGTTTTCTTTTGGGATATTTTTTTGCATTAAAAATAATAAGATAATTACTTCAAAAAATAAGCATTGAAAGATTAAAATAATTATATTCGTTGCTCTCAATTTGACTAATAACCAACATTAAACGATTATGAAACAAGCAAATACTATTGACGAAGTAATTCAGTTTTTAGATGAAATAATAGAAAAATCAAAGATTGATCAAAGCAATATAGGTTTATTTGCTATTCTGTATCGTGAAGTTACTCTAAGAGTTAAACAAGGCATCGCTACAGGTTCTTTTCAAAATGGCGAACGAATGGAAAAACTGGATGTTATTTTTGCTAATCGATATTTGAAAGCTTACTATCAATATCAGGCCAAAGAAAAACCATCAGAATGCTGGGGATTTGCCTTTGAACAAGCCGAAAAATTCTGGCCAATAGTTCTGCAGCATTTATTACTGGGAATCAATGCACACGTAAACCTTGATTTAGGAATTGCCTCAGCCCAAGTCAGCACAGTAGAAGATATTGCAGATTTAAAACATGATTTTGACCAAATAAACTTTATACTTAGCAATTTAGTTGGCGGTGTCGAAAAATGTTTAATTAAAATTTGGCCAACGCTTACTTGGATACTAAAATATACAGGAAAAATAGATAATTTCTTTATTGATTTCAGTATGGAAGAAGCAAGAAACGGAGCATGGAAATTTGCCAATGAATTTGTGGCCGTTCCAGAAAACGAAATAGAAGCCTGTATAAAGTTAAGAGATGAAAGAATAACAGAAATCGCCCGATTAGTTTCAAATCCCGGATATTTTGTTAGTGCCGTTTTTAAATTTATTCGCTTATTTGAAAGAGGAACTATCGCTCAAAAAATAATTGATATGCAGATAATGGAAGAAAAGAATATGGAATGTGTTGTGGCGTGATTTTGAAAGAATAAGTTCATCTTGTAATTCAGGAAATTCTCAATTTATATAAATGAAAACTACGCAAGATCAGAAACACTTACGCAGTTTTTTTATAAAAGCTTATCTAAGAATTGGGATTTATTGATGTTTAATACATATTATTGAATTTCTGGAAAAATAGCAATACGTCCCGCTTTGAAGACTATCAATTAAATCTGAAAATTGTTTTTCTAAGTTTATTTCTTTGTCAATAATTGTTACCAAAAACTGGGCTTTTCTTCTTAATTCAATTTTTTCTAATTTTCCGTTAGTTTGAGACGCTGGGTAAATTGCATCAAAACCAAATTCTTTACTTACTGTATCTATTTGAATTGTAAAGTATAAATGAGCGCTGTCAAGAAATCCTATAGAAGCACAATCTTCATCGTCATCGCATTTTTTTAAAGTTTCAATTCCTGCGTTTTTTAAATCGGTCATTATTTTTTTTACCAATGCAGTATCAAAACTTTTCTTTTTTACAATTTCTTTTTCTTTTATAAACAACTTTCTTGAAAGTGTGGTTTCCAGAAAGCCTTCTACAATACCGTTTTTATATTCAATAAATGTTATAGTTTGAGGTCTTCCACAAACTGAGATTTTATATAATCGTTCTATATCGGTATTTTGTGAAAAATTATTTTGACATAGTAGTACAAGGAATAGTAAAAATATTTTTTTCATTTTCTTGCATTATTAATTCGTGGAATTTTTTATCATATTTAAATTCCTCAAGTTTTTAAACTTGAGGAATTTTTGTAATAAACTACTGTTTGGTTAGATTCATTGATGTAGTAGGCAATATTTGGTCTGCGATTTTAGAACATTTGTTATTAATAAAACCCTGATTGGGAGATAAAGATAATTTCATTTGTTTGTTGTCTTTGGCAGTAGAGATAAAAACAACTCCAGACTGACCACATTTTGAATTTTGACCGAAATAATTTAATGTATAATATCCTTTAGATTTACTAATGTAATCTCCTTCTATCACTAAAGGATTCGTATCAGGTAAATTTCTTGTATCTTCCAGAATTGAACCTGTTGGTGTAGTTATTAAATAACGAACTAATAATTTATCTTTCGAAATTTCTAAAAAATCTTTTTTAGTTTTCGTTATTATAAAGACGTAATTTTTATTATTATAGGTTCCTTTCCAAATTCCTAAGTATTTATTAAGCAAACCATTTACATCCTTAAGGTAAGTTCCATCAGGGATTTCAATATCAGAATCTCTATATTCAATTGCCTTTTCTAACGGTACAATTTGTTGTGCTTTACATGATAATGATACTATCATTAAGCTTAATATTATTATCGTTTTCATATTTTAACAATTTATGTTTATTACTGTTTTTTTTGTATCCAATGTTTTTTTTGTACTTGTTTTATCTTTATTAATCTTATATAACTCAATACCTTTTATATAACATTTGTCATTTAAAAACCTTAAAAAATTTACTTCTTTGTTTCCTTTTTCTAGATAAGTCATATAATCTTTTTCCATGCTTGTTGCATCCCAATCAAAATTTATATTGATTTGATTCGGATCTCCGGTAAATCTTAATTGATAAGTACCGTCACTAGAAACCATTGCACCATATACATTGTCTATTGGAATATTATTATTTTGTGCATTTTTTACTAATTGCAGAAAAGCTCCAATATCAACAGGTGAAAATATTCTTAGAGGTTTTCTAATTAAAGGTTCACCATCTGCGTTTACTAGTCCAGAATCGTAATCATTAAGGTGAGTATGCACATATCCAACCATATCAGGTGTAGGAATTAATTTCATTTTGTCAGCACCATCAGTACTTAGTAAAACTATCAGCGGAGTAAAAGGACCGTTTTTACTTTGTGAATAACCTGATTCAACTTTTAAATTTGTTTTTTTACCTAGTTCTTCTAATTTGACAATAAAATTAGGATTTGCCATTAGTGTTTTAATTTTATCACAAGGGTTAGTCGTGGCATTATTCGTATCCTGTGTGTTTTCAGTTCCACTACTGGTACCAGTTCCATGATTTGTATACCCACCGGGACTAGTGTCACCAGTATATCCTCCGCCTCCATTATTGTATATTATAACATATCCTGATGGGTTTTGATAGTTATTGTTTACAACAACTTCTTTTAATTCTGTTCCTGTGTCACCGCTGCCATCTGTATCGCATTCTATTCCTGCGGGACAATTAGCTTGGTTCGATGGTGCTTTACCTGTTATTGCCTTATTTTTAGAATATACCTTTATACTACCATTTTGTGCAACTTTACCATTTTCAAACAAAGCGGCTTTTACAAAACCTTTTTTTAAATCCCAGGCGGCTATATAACCTGTAAAAATTCCGCTGTCGATCGATGAACTTTCAGGATCTGTATTTTTGCTGTCAGGATAAATTTCAAAGAGCAGTGCTTGGTAATTATTTTCGCCTAGCTTATAAATATACAGTTTTTGCTCCCAATTTTCTGTCGGGTCTTTTTTGATTTCGTTAATGGGAACTATAATTGTTTTTGTCCCGTCTTCTGATTTTGTAATTTCTGCATTATTCCAGTCGTAGTCTAAATTTTGAAATAATTCGTAATTAGTTCCTTCGGCTTCATAGTTTTTAAACCATCTTTTTGCAGACAAAAGAGCGTATCATTTGTCTGTCCTACATCATCATCTTTCTGACACTTTGTGCAAGTGGCCAAAATCATAAAAATGACAATTAATCTTGCTGCATTCTTAGCTTTTTTTCTCATATTTTGGTTATTTAGTTAATACTTATCTAAAACTTTTGCGAATTAGACATTTGCAAGTTTAATAATAAAAAATAAGAAAAAAACTATATTTTGTAAATATTTTTAAAAAATTATGTAAAGTTTGTATTACAAATAAGACAACGTAATGTTTACTGGCAGCACGACGTTTTTAATTTTTGGAAAATAAAAAAGGATTCTAATTAGAATCCTTGAATAAGTGTAAAAAAGCCTCACTTTGTAAATTATTTTGTGTATTTAGATCGCGTTTAGAACAAAATGATCGCCCAGCGCGAGAAATCATCGAGCAGATTTCATGGCTTTTACTTTTTTGATTTTGGGATCTTTTAAAAACTTTAGGTATTCATCTGTTTCCATTCCAAAAATGGCTATTTTTCCATTATGGTCATTATGAATTCCAAAACCATATGTTTTTGAGAGAGGTGAAGCGCGAAAACAAGCTTGTCCCTTAGAAAAAAAATCTTCTCTGGCTTTTTCGTATTCACTTTTTGTTAAATCATTCCGATCTGCAAATACCTGAAAAAGAACATCATCTGAGGTGTATTTATACGGATTTTTGCTAATTAGTTCGTATTGCATTTCTGCAATTGTTTTTTTGTCTTTGCTTGGTGGTTTTGTTCCGTGAGAAACTTTGCTGTCTTCTGCTGTTTCTATAAAAGTATCAAAATAGTTGGTGGTATGTATTTTCATCTTCCTATAAATTTGCGTTGTAAATATAGATTTTTCTTACGGAATGTTTTTAACCTGCTAGCGTGATGAATTTTGATTTTCTATTTTAAAAAATTGCAGTCTTTCCTCTGAATTTAAATCTTTGTAATCTAAAAAGGAGTGCCTTAAAATAAGTTTTTTATTTTCCATTAATACTTCAAAAAGAATTAAGTTGTTTCCTCCATAAATTTGATATTTATCAAATTTTAAAAGCACAGCCCATTTCTCTTTAGAAAATCTTTTTTCGATACTCCATTCTCCATCAATAGATTGACAGTCTGCATATTGTTCCTTAGTTACTTTATTAATTACATTAGGAAAATTTTCGGTCTCAAAACTTCCATCTTCATTTAATGTTAACCTAACGTCATTGCATTTATAACCATAATGCATCATTGCATTGTAACTTGCTAAATCAAGCTTCCATTCTCCAATTAATTCTGTTGGTTCAGGTTTTTTTGTTAAATCCTTTGGAGTGTTACTGTTACAGCCGCTAAAAATCACAAAAAATATGAGGTAAACTACATTCTTCATATAAATAAATATAAGATTACAAATCCTTAATTAATTCGCTTGGATGAATTTTTAAAGCTTGTGCTATTTTAAACATAGTGCTTATTTTCATTTCTTGAGAACCTTTAATGTATTTTCTTAAACTTTCTACATCCATTTCAGCATCATGAGCCACCTCTCTTTGCTTGAATTTTTTTTCTTGAATTACATCTTTTATCTTGATTCCCAGTTCTTTTACAACTTCTGGAATTTCACTTTTTCTTTCTCTTTTCATAGAAATGAAATTACAAGTAATCGATTGTTTTTAAGTGAATGTAAACAGTCGGTTGTATGTCGCTGATTTTTTATATATTTGTTTAAAATTGTAAATCAAATCTTATAATATATGAAAACGCAAAGTGAAGATAAAATATCGGAATTAATGAATAAAAGAAATTATTTCACCAAACTAAAACAAGAGTATAAAGAAGACAGTTCATTTACAATACCGTTAAGAGTTTCTTCTTATAACGAATTAAATCTAATAGTTTCAGATTTGCTTAAAGCCAGTATTGTTCTAATGAATAAAGAAGCCCGAAGTTTAGCCGTTTTTCATAAAGAAACAGATATTAATGTATTGACTTTACTTGAAATTGCATTACAGCTTTTGCCAGAAGAAGAAATGGAGTTATTAGATGATTTGCATAAGATTTATTTGCAGACTGATACAGTATAAATTTTCTATAATCCGTCCGATAGCGCGGATTTGTAATCCGTGCCCACAAAGATTAGTTTGTGCTTTTGTAATAAAAAAAGCTACATGATTTTGTAGCTTTTATTTTTGATGTTTTTTGTTGTGTCTTATTGTTGTGGGCACGGATTACAAATCCGCGCTATCGGGGCTGGACGAATTGTAGAGATATATCTGCGCGATCGGGTTAAGGTTATTATTTATTTTTTTTTGTTGCTATATAAATGATATAACTGAAACTTAAAACATAAGTCATAAAGCTTATTAATGAAATTATTGTATTGTTCATTCCTGAGGTAACAATATTTGTTCCGATTCCTATAATAAAAAGGAGAATAGCAAGTAGGATTTTTGTTGAATTTCGCATGAATTGTAATTAAATTTTAGGGAATATGGAGTGATTTTTTCTCGTAAAGGTTTGTATATGTCCACTAGCGCGGATTTGTAATCCGTGCCCGCAAAGATTGGTTTGTTCTGTTTGTAAATATAAAAAAGCTACATGATTTTGTAGCTTTTTGTTTTTGCTGATTTGTATTGTGTCTTACTGTTGTGAATAAACGCAAAGTTTTGTCATTCTGAGGAACGAAGAATCACACAAGAAATTCTACATGCAAAATCGCCAATCCGATAGCGCGGATTTGTAATCCGTGCCCACAAAGATTAGTTTGTGCTTTTGTAATAAAAAAAGCTACATGATTTTGTAGCTTTTATTTTTGATGTTTTTTGTTGTGTCTTATTGTTGTGTCTTATTGTTGTGGGCATGGATTGCAAATCCGCGCTATCGGGTTAGTTTGTGCTTTTGTAATAAAAAAAGCTACATGATTTTTGTAGCTTTTATTTTTGATGTTTTTTGTTGTGTCTTATTGTTGTGGGCACGGATTGTAAATCCGAGCTATCGGATTTCATTTTTTTTTGATATTTGCATAATGTCTTAAAAGTATAGAATAGATGGCAAATCTCGTTACTCCAAATGTTTCAGGCTTTGCACCATTTTTACTATAATTTGTTTGAAAACGAAAACTTCTCAAAGTCTCTGACTTTATACTAAATTACTAATTTTATACAATCGAATTAGTTTTTAGAAAACTTTTTATAAAATCTGTGATGTCGTATGCTCTTTTTGATAATTTGACATTTTTAGTTAAATTATCAAATCTTTCCCAATGATTAACACCATTGGAATTGTTTATTGAAAAAACTTTAATATGATAATGATTTGCATTTAGAAAAGCCATTGTGCTTCCATGATGTTGACCACCGACTTGCTCTGCTAATATTAACATTTCCGGTAAGTGTTGCCATTCTTCAAATCTTTTGCTTAAAGGAATATCAGTTTCTGAAGGAGAGGCTGGTATACAGTAAAAAACTATTCTCAAACTTTTAAAAATTGGATTCAAAAATATTTGTTGCCATCCAGCCTTCATTTGCTTTAAGTTTTTAAAGCCAAATAGTTTAATCAATTCTTTAATTGTGGAAGTTTTTCCTGAATTTTGCGTTCCTTCAATAATAATTGCTAATCTCATTCTTTATATTTCTTAATTTAGGTAGATTTAAAGTTCAATTCTATTTAGAGAAAGGTTTATCTAAATTGTTAATTAATTTCATTAATTGTTTAATATATTTTTCCTTAGAAGAAACAATATTTTTATTTTGATCATTCCCTTTTCTAAAATGTGCATTTAAACCTTTTTCAATAATTTGAATTTGTGCATTTAAAGTCTTTGCTTGGTCAGAATAACTCAATTCTTCAAATGTTTTCTCATCCTTTCCGTGCGTTCCTTTTTTCATAATTTTTTTTGAGTTTATTTGCTTTTTCTTTTTTGTATTCTTTTCAAGCATTTTAAGTCTCCCTACTTTGTATAGCTTTTATGAGGAACACTTAGGAAAGCAGTGAACATAATCGACGTTGTGATATGTTTTAAAAATTAAAAAATCTTATTATTACCCATTGTCCATAATAATTTATCTGTGATTCTGTTTTTACAAATGATATCCAGTTTATCTAAATTACTAAAATCATTATGTATTAATGTTATTAATGGTCTGATATGATCTAAACATTTTTCAAAAATATGTTCGTTATATTCTTGAAATTGAATAAGGTTTTTGTTGTAAATTGAGTAATTGTTTTCCTTTTGATTTAGCGTCTTTCTTGCTAATCTATCCATTGGGATAATTTCCCACGGATTGTTTAGAAATAAAATTTTTGAGGCCATTGATGTCGTTACCTTTCCACGAGTTAAATTACTTTGTGCCAATCTTTCAGCAAATAAATCTACATCATTTGAATTTTTTGAATTAATCCATACCAATGTTTCTTCAAGCAATTTATCCACACTTCCACTTTTGAAATTTCTAACAACCCTAAATTCAATTAAAAAAGAATAAAAACTTCCAATATCTTTTTTTATGTATTCCGAAGCAACATTTGGATTTAATTTAAAATATTGAAACCTTTTAATATAATTCAAATCAGTTTTGTAATACGCTAGGAAATTTCCAATTGATTGAATTTGTGTAGAAGTCATAATTTATAATTGAACTTTTCAATATGAATAAATATCATATTCTCATTATTGGATTGAAAATATATCTACTGTAATTTTTTATTAAATGTAAACCTATTTTAGGGTAAAATAGAGTAATAATTAACCATTAGGGAAATTATCATTTGTTTTATTGTTGTTTGCTCCATTTTTATTAGCAATTGCAAAACCAGATACTGCAGATAGAATTGGAAGACCAGCTTCAGGAGTTATAGTTTTTGTCAAAAGTAAAATAGCAATTATACCGATAATGAATATGCATATCGCCATTTGACCATAACTATTCCAAAAATTATTTCGTTTTTCAAGTAAGTCTCCTAAATAATTTGACAATGTATTTAAAAGTCTATTCCAATCATTTCTATTATTGGCTAAACTATAATCAAGACTTTTTAATAATTCACGAAGGTATAGATCTTCAATGCTATATCGTTTATATAATAGTTTACCGAAAAGCCAGATTCCAAGGAATATCAAAAGAGTTAAAAATGAAACCAAAATAATACTTCCTGGGATAATGTACTGTTCTTCCATAATTACATTTGTTTAAAGTTTGTACTATATAATTTCCTCTTTTGATGTGTTCAATAATATGAAGATATTAAAAACTAAATATATTTTAAAAACAAATATCGCATAAAATTTAATTTTATCATCAAGTAAAAACACCTGATTTAGTCTCCTTTTCCATATTCTTGAATATCTTGAGAATTATCATCAAAGGTTTGAATTATATTAATTTTGTTATCTTTTTCAACAAAAGTTATTTTTTCATCGTATTTTGAATCTCTCCATCTTCCATCTAAATTTGCCCAAAGAATTTTGTTTCCGTCAAATTTTATCTTGTAATCAAATTTCTGATGATCAGATTTTCTGATGTAAGACACAAAATATAATTTGTCCTTTTTTCTCACTTTAATTATTTTCGATGGTTGTCCCATAATAGAAGCCATTGTATATCGAGCAATATCTTCATAAGAGAAATTCTTTAAAGTTATCTCTTTCTTTTCTGTCATTTCTGCAGCTTTAGTTTCTATTGTTAAATTAGTTCCATTTTGCTCTTTTTGATTACAGCTAAAAATTAAAATAAGAAGCGGGAAGTATAAGAGTAATTTCATAATGATGTAATTTTTAATTTTAGATATTTTTTTTGATAAAAGTAACCTCTTTAAATTCAATCATTTTACGGAAACCCGTAAATCTTCTTTTAAAACCAATTTTCTTAGCCCTGATAGAAGTGAAAATCCTTTTGTGCCGGGGTTCGGCACAAAAGATTGTAACGGATAGCAGGAAACAGCTCCAAAAAAACTCATAATTCTACTAAAATTTCTCCCAAAACCACCCTCAAAATTCCCAAAAAATCAACACTAGAATTTTCCACAAAAATTTTGTAATTTTGCAGTCCAATAAAAGGAATTAGAAAATGTTAGATAGACTTCAATATGTAAAGCAGCGTTTTGATGAGATTTCGGATTTGATTATTCAGCCGGATGTTATTGCTGATCAAAAACGTTATGTGCAGCTTAACCAGGAATATAAAAGCATAAAAGCACTGGTTGAAAAGAGAGAAGAATACATTCTTGTTTTAGCAAATATTGACGAAGCAAACGAAATTATTGCTGACGGAAGCGATGCTGATATGGTTGAAATGGCCAAAATGCAACTTGACGAAGCAAAAGAGCGCTTGCCGCAGCTAGAGGAGGAAATCAAATTTATGTTGATTCCTAAAGATCCTGAAGATGCTAAAAATGTAATGGTTGAGATTCGCGCCGGAACGGGTGGGGACGAAGCTAGTATTTTTGCAGGGGATTTATTTAGAATGTATACTAAATATTGCGAAGGCATGGGCTGGAGAACTTCGGTTGTTGATATGAACGAAGGAACTTCTGGAGGTTTCAAAGAGGTTATTTTTGAGGTTTCGGGAGAAGATGTTTACGGAACTTTAAAGTTTGAAGCTGGTGTTCACCGTGTACAGCGTGTTCCGCAGACAGAAACACAAGGTCGTGTGCATACATCGGCAGCAACTGTTATGGTTTTACCGGAAGCAGAAGAGTTTGATGTTCAAATTGATATGAACGATGTTCGTGTAGATTTCTTCTGTTCGTCTGGACCTGGAGGACAATCTGTAAATACTACGAAATCGGCTGTACGTTTAACGCACATTCCAACCGGATTAGTGGCGCAATGTCAGGATCAGAAATCGCAGCATAAAAATAAAGATAAAGCCTTAATTGTATTACGTTCTCGTTTATACGAAATGGAATTAGCCAAAAAACAAGAAGAAGATGCTACAAAACGTAGTTCTCAGGTAAGTTCTGGTGACCGTTCGGCTAAGATTCGTACGTACAACTACGCTCAAGGTCGTGTAACCGATCATAGAGTTGGTTTAACGCTTTACGATCTAGGAAACATCATGAATGGTGATATCCAAAAAATTGTTGCCGAGTTACAATTAGTAAACAATATGGAGAAATTGAAAGAAGCTTCAGAAGTTTACTAACGTAAACTTCTTAGGTTCAAAGATACATAGTTACAAAGGTTCAGAGGTTTTTTTCTGACGTAAAATATTAAGCCGAACATTTGTTCGGCTTTTTTGTTTTTAAAAACTTTGTCCCTCTGCACCTTTTAATCTTTGTCCCTTTTTTACGAATCTATCTTCTCTAATTATAAAGGTTTTCTGAGAAACTTAGAACCTTAGCATCTTAGAGCCTTAGAAACTTCCAAAAAATTTTATTTTGTCATTTTTTATTTCATATTTGCGTTACTAATCAACCAATTATAACCAATTTATGAAGAGAACTTTACTATTATTTTGCTTCTTTGGAAGCTTTTTTTATGCCCGGAGCCAATCCTATTTCGGATTTAGGGACGATAATTATGCCGGAATTCAGGGAGTATTATTTAATCCGTCGGCAATTGTAGATTCTAAATACAAAGCCGATGTTACGATTGCTTCGGCAAGTGCAACGGCACAAAATGATTTGTACGGGGTTAATTTTGCCGAAATATTTGACGGCGGTTACGATCTCGATACAGATGCAAAAAAGAAATTCAAATCGAATAACAGGGGGAATTTTAATGTTGATATTCTAGGCCCTTCTTTTATGATGAATATTAATGAGCAGCACAGTATTGGCGTTTTTACGCGCGTACGAAGCATTACCAATCTGGTTGATGTAAACGGACAGCTTGTTGATGAGGTAAATAAAGATATTGATGCGTCAAACAGTTTTTTAATATCAGGAGGAAATCCTAATGGTGTCAATAATTCGTGGGCAGAAATTGGAGCCAGTTACGGAACAATTTTGTTAGATCATGATGTACATTTTCTTAAAGCTGGGATTACCATCAAATATTTAATGGCAGGAGTGAACGGTTATATCAACGGAAATAATTTGAGTGTTGGCTTTAATAAAAATGATGCAGATCCGGCTTTGAGTTCCTATACTTCAACGGGAACTTTGAAAACGGCCGCAAGCTATGATTATGAAAACGGAAAAGATCCTGAGTTTGATTTGGCTTCGGCAGGTGTAGGGCTTGATTTGGGTTTTACTTATGAATACCGCACCAATTGCCATACTTGTATAGGAAACAGATATAAGCTTAAAGCTGCTGTAGCTGTAACAGATATTGGCAAACTTAATTATAAAAATCTTATTGAAAACACTTATGATTTAACCGGAAATGTTACTCAGGATGACATTGACAATGCAGACGATGTTTTCAAGTTTTTTGATACTTATTATACCAAAATCTCATCGAGAAAAGGGGTAAAAGCAAATTTACCAACGGCATTGCACACCAACTTTGACTGGAATATCGATAATAAGTTTTATTTGAATTTAAGCAGCGATTTTAGCTTAGTCGATGCTAAAAAAATCAACGGAACTGCCATTGCTAATTCGGTTACATTTACACCGAGATACGAAACCAGACAATTCAGTTTTTATATTCCAATAACTTACATGGAATACAGCGGAACGCAAATAGGAACTGGTTTTAGAGCCGGCCCGTTATTTATTGGTTCAGGATCTTTGATTTCGAATTTGTTTTCGGACAATTCTAAAGCTGCGAATGTGTACGTTGGTTTGAAACTGCCAATTTATCAAAATTATAACTAAGTTGCTGAGATGCTAAGTTTCTAAGCTTTTTTTAAATGAAAAAGAGATTGTTTCACTATTGTGAAACAATCTCTTTTTGTTTGGTTGAGAACTATATTACTTAGAAACTAAAATCTTAGAATCTTAGCAACTTAGAACTTCAGAACCTTAAAAATATAATAAAGTACTAACTGTTTAACCGTTTGTAATAGCAAAAACGTATAAACGAGTTATATACCAAAAAATACTCGTGTGTATTCAAAACATTTATATAGATTAGAGTACATGTATACACCGTTTTTTAATACTATATGACTTAACTTTTCCATAATGTTTAAAATTTAAGTTTAACAATTACTCTCTAGATGGTTCGTATTGTGATGATTCTTCTTCTTCATCTTCAGAAGTATCATGTGAAGATTCGCTTGGTTTTGAAACCAGATTAGTTACCACAAGCTGTACGATTGAGCCCAAAATTCCTTTAAAAACTGAATCGCCTTTGCCTACAATAAATCTTTTAGCAAGATATCCAATTCCGATGCTTATGGCAGATTGTGCCAGGTGGCTTTTAAAACCAACAGTTTCGTTGATTTCCTCGACCGTATTTCGAATGAGGTTAATAGGTTTTAAATTCTCTTTAATATCTTCGATATGGTCTTTAATGGCGCACCATTCTGTATCCTGACGATCTTCTAATAATTTAATTCTCTGATTTAATTCATCAATAGTGTAAATAGGCTCCATAATAGTCTTTTTTAATATTAATTGTTTTAAATCAGTTTATTTTTCTTTTAAAATACTCGAAATAATCGAGTTACCAATTGGGGTTTTTATCAGTCTGTGATGCGATTTGTGCAGTACAATGGCCACTATTAAATAGAAAAGTGCCATGATAAAAAAGCCAAAATAATATTCCCCAAGTTCTTTCCCAATCCATAAACTTAAACCAACATTAAGGAACAACGTAAAAAATGCAACAACAACACCTACCGCTATCTTTGATGCTAATGATGAAACACCATCGGCGACTGAATTTATTGTTTTGAGTTTTAATAATTCTAAACTCGTTTTTGTATAATTTTCAGCTTTTTCATATAGATTAAAGTCCTGGTTTGTTGTTGCATTTGGTTCCATGATGTTGGTATTTATGGTTTGAAAAAATCACTTATATTAATAGTTTGATTTTACAGTTTTAGCTTCATCTTTAACTGTATTGAAATCATCTTTTACCTGGTTGAATTTTGCTTTTCCTTCCTCGATGATGTCTTTACCGTTTGAAGTGATTGTGCTTACAATACCATCAAATTTAGTTTTGATATTATCTCCGTAATCTTTCGATTTATCTTTGATTTTTTTTCTGGTATTTGAACCTTTGTCCGGTGCAAATAATACTCCTAATAATGCTCCTGCTGCTGCAGCTCCTACGATTCCTAAAATTGTGCTAGATGCTTTCATAATATTGATTTTAATAGATTAATATATTTATTTAATGTTGATTAATTTTAAATCTCTCGGCCTTTGATAAGTCTTAGTAAAATGGCAATAATGGCGATTACTAATAAAATATGGATGATACTTCCAAAACTGTATACAAAGAACCCAAGAGCCCACAGAATAATAAGTATTACTGCTACGGTATATAATAAATTTGACATGGTTGTTTATTTAATGGGTTAGTAATAATTGTTTAATTTAACTTATATGAAAGGTATAAGGTTAAATTGCTGTTTTTTGCGTCTGGGAACGTATACGTTGTTCCGGCAACAGTTCTTTCTTTTCCAACAGTTGTAAGACCATAATTGTAACGTAATCCGATGCTTATTGGGTTAAAATCTACTCCAACACCTGCAGCGATACCCGCATCAAATTTGTTTAAATCGTCTGTGTCTACATCTTCGTCAAAATCAAAATCTCCGTTTCCTGTAACTTTAGAGCTTACCAGATATGATGCATATCCACCGGCATGTACATTAAAGTTTTTAGTAATGTTAACTCTTACTAAAAGAGGAACTTCGATATAGTTTAATTTGAATTTAGCGTTTCCTGATGCAAAAGCATTGTTGTATTCAAATTCAGAACCCTTTGTTGTAAATAAAATCTCTGGCTGAATAGCTACGAAATCTGAAATTGGTAATGTAGCATATACACCGGCATTAAAACCGTATAGAACATTTTCATCAGTAGGTTCGTTGTCACCATCAGATATTAAATTCGACATGTTGAATCCTCCTTTTACACCAAACTCTGTGTTTACATTATTGTCCTGAGCGTGCAGCATTCCAAATGAAGCTGAGATAAAAAGGGTTAAGGCGCATAAAAAATTTGTTTGCATTTTCATAATAAAATAATTTAGTTAGTAATCCGGGCTTTTAAATAATTCTCTTTTAATTTTTTTTGTTGCTGATTCTTTCGGTTTCCCTCAAGAGATCAAATTGTTCAGGCAAATACTTTAATACTAATTTTAAAATTATTTTATCGTTAGTTTCTTTCGAAACGGTTTCTAATAACTTAATTTGCTGTTCCAGGCATTCTTTCATAGAGTTTAAATACACTCTGTTGAAATCCCTAGGATTTGCGGTAATTAATTCATAAGTATCTCTTCTGTGTGTTGCATTTATTTCAGAAATTATAATGAGCTTTTTATTTGCTAATTCTGTTATTTCCTGCAGCAGTTGATTTTGATGTCTTTCGATATTTTTACCTAAAACCACTATTGAATTGTCTGAACTTTTTTGTTGTGCAATTTGACTTTTTGAAATAATTGTTTTTCCAACATTTGCCGTTTCAATAAAAAAAAAGGCTATTGTTTCTTCCTCCTCGTTTTTTGTAAAAGCTTCATTTTTTTTTAATGTATTTTCTATCGAATTATTTTTTTTGCATGATGAAGCACAAATCATAATCAATAAAATTAGTACCGTAAAAAATGCTGCTTTTAGTACTTGGATTTTTTTCATTATTACTTCTTAAAGTATTACATTACAAAGATGCTAACGAATACAACGTTTTGCTTTACAGCATAAAAAAGAAACGTTATATAATTCCCATAAAGAATTTATATAACGTTTAATATGTAGTGTTTTAGGGTGTTGACGACTTAGTCAGGAAGAAATATGGTAAAAACAGAACCTTTATTCGGCTCACTTTCGGCCATAATAAATCCTTTATGGTTCTCTACGATTTTCTTACAAATCGCCAAACCAATTCCGGTTCCGGGATAATCTGTTTTTGAATGTAAACGCTGAAACAAAATAAAGATCGTTTCTTTAAACTGAGGATCAAATCCCATTCCGTTATCTGTAAAAGTTATTTTGTGGAATTTTTTAATATTTTGATCCAGTTTCGGATAATCTTCAGCATTTACTCTGGAGCTTTCAATAGTTATAGAAGGTATAACATTTGGTCTGCTGTATTTTAAAGAATTTCCAATAAGGTTAATAAAAAGCTGTTCTATTTGATACGGAATCACGGCAAGTTTAGGAAGTTTATTTGAAACAATAACCGCGCTTTTTTCTTCAATAATTTCTGTTAGTTCAGATTCGGCGTTTTCAAGTAATTCCTCTAAGTTCGTTTTTATAAATTCTTTTTTAGTCGTATTAGTTCTTGAAAATAAAAGTAAATCATCAATTAAAACACGCATTCTTTTTGCCGAAACTTCAATTTTCTCAATATAATCTCTTGCACTTTGTGACATTACTGCTTTATCAGCATCAGAAACCCTAGAAATAAAAGTCTGGATTTTTCGCAGCGGTTCCTGTAAATCATGACTCGCCACGTGGTTAAATGAAGCAAGTTCCTTATTACTTTTTTCTAATTCTTTATTACGTTCCTGCAATTCGATGTTTAGCAAATGCTCATCAGTAATATCAAAATTAATTCCCAGTAAAATTTTACTTCCCTGCTGATCCGTCAATAATTTTCCTGTAGATTTAAAATATCTCACTTCATGGCTTGGAAGCAGTACTTTATAATACACAAACGGAAGCTGTCTGTTTTTTAAAATTCCTTCAATAGAATTCGAAACATTTTCTTTGTCATCAGGATGTACAAAATCTAAAAAAGTTTCTTTTACAGGTACAAATGCTCCCGGATCATAACCCAATAACCGATATTGATTGTCTGAATAATCTATTTTATTACTATCTAAATCCCACTGCCAGGTACTGAATTTTCCAATAGTTTCTGACTCCGATATTAATCCGTTTGAAATTAAAAGTCTTTTATTGAAAACTTTTAAACGCTGGAAATCCTTGCTGATTTGTCTAAAAGCCAAAAGGATAAAAAATAAAGCCGTTAAAAAAAGGGAAATAGAGAAAAGAGGACTTAAAGAAATTTCGTCATCATAGATTTTAAGTCTGTTTTTTAAATACGTTTTCTCGATGTCGTTCATTTCGTCTACTTTAAAACGAATGTTTTCCATCAGGATTCGTCCCCCAAACATATGATTGTCGAGTCTTCGTTTATCATATGTTTTGGGATCGCTGTATTTTAAACAATTTTCGAAAGAAACAAAACGCTGAATAATGAGTTTAAATAACCTTCGAAGATTTGCCTGCTGAACGGGATTATCAGCAGTTAATTTTTTTAAAGTAATAAATGAAGTGTTTACCTTATCGCGAGAATAAATATAAGGAGTTAAAAAACGGGCATTTCGGGTAATAATATAACCTCTTTGTCCGGTTTCGGCGTCCTTAATTGCCGACATTAATCTTTCTAACTGAATGTTTATTTCGTAGGTATGCATAACCAGTTTACTTGATTCGTTCAAGTCCTGATTATGTTTATAAGCAATAGAAGAAAGAAATAACAGAATGAAAACTGCGATTACAAAAATAACTCTCAAAGAGTTTGAAGAATTAAAATTTGGTATCCATTTCATTGGTATACTTTTATTTTAGTCGCAGCAAGAAATTATCACGATTTAACCCAGAGGTATGATAGTGCCAGTTTACGGTCACGACTTCATTAATTATTTTTTTCAGCGTATTAAAATCGCTTGGCTTTTTGATATAAATATTGGCACCCTGAATAAAAGTATCTTCTATATCTTCTTCAGAAGATGAAGTCGAATAGATTGCAATAATTATATTTTTAAGATGTTCTGTTTTTTTAATTTCAATCAAACACTCTTTACCAGTTTTTTTTGGCATATTTAAATCCAGAAACAAAATGTCCGGCAGTTTGTTATCTTGGTCCATTAAATGCTCCATTAACTGCATTCCATCATGAACAAACTCTACGTTAGTTTGTATCTTGATTTCTTCAAAAGCATCCTTAAAAAAAAGACGATCATCTTCGTCATCATCCGCCAGTAAAATATTTAATGCGTTTTTTTGCATTTTAGTATGGTATTTGGTTTTTTATTTTAAATTTTCTCTTCGTTTTTTAATTATTCTTTGAAATGCCGATGGTGTAATTCCAGTCGTATTTTTAAACTGCGTGCTTAAATGCGCAACGCTGGAGTAATTTAACAAAAAAGCAATTTCTGTCAAACTCATTTCATTAATAATAATCAATTGTTTTGCTCTTTCAATTTTTTGTAAAATGATGAAGTTTTCGATAGACGAATAAGTAACTTCTGAAAAAACATTGGATAAATAACCATAACTATGGTTTAGTTTTTCTGCCAAAAATACAGAACTTTTATAATTGTTACTGTCTTCCATAAAAACAAGTTCAATTATAGCATCTTTTATTTTCTGTACTAAAACACTTTTCTGATTTTCAACAACTTCAAAACCGTGCGGGGTCAAATTATTTTTTAAAGTTTCGAGTGCATCAGCATCAAGATTGTCGTCAATCTCGATCTCGCCAAATCCTAAACTGGTAAAATTAATATTTTGTTGTTCCAGGTTTTGTTTTAGATAAAGTGAACAGATGGTATTTATGTCGAACTTTATAAATAGCTTCATTTTTGTAAAAAATTTGGTTAAAGATAAATAAATTATTTGGGGTTACCGCGTTTAATGTTTTTTAAAAATCGATAAACAGTAATAATACTCGCTAAAAGTTTCAAAAAAATACCGCCTAATACATTTAATTACTAGACGGTATTTCCTGATTGAGCCAGAAGGTTTACAAATCTGACAGAATTTGATGAAATTCTTCTTTAGTTTTACCTAATTTTTGCTGAAGTTTTCCATACAATTCATCTTCTTTTCCCTCAGCATAAATTAAATCATCATCTGTCAACTCAGCATATTTTTGCTTTAGTTTTCCTTTTAACTCATTCCAATTTCCTTTTATTTCTGTAGTATTCATGATCGTGTTTGTTTTTTATTATTACAATGTAAAATTGCAGTTTCTCAATAAAAATTGTGTTACAAGAATTTCGATGATCGTTGCATAATTCACATTTTGCCTTTATTTACGCCTGATAACGACGTAAAACCCAAGCCATTTTTTCGTGTTCTTGTAATAGTCCCGTAACAAAATCAGCAGATCCGGCATCTTTTGTTTCATTTTCAAAAACCGGGATATAATCTCTAAATTCTGTAACCAATTGTTCGTGGTTTTCTAAAAGTTCTTCCAGCATATGTTTTTGCGAAGTATATTCTTTTGGAGATTCTTTAAGAGTCGAATTTTCGATAAATTCCTTCATTGTACCAATTGTTTTTTCGCCAAGCTGACTGATTCTTTCTGCAACCTCGTCAATCTGCGCTTCTAAAATTCGGTATTGCTCTTCAAACAACTTATGCAGTTCCATAAAACTATTTCCGGAAATATTCCAGTGAAACTTTCTCGTTTTTACGTAAAGCGTCATTTCGTTTGATAAAATTGTAGCTAATATAGTAGAGCTCTTTTTTAAGTTTGCACTTGATATTCCGATATGTGGAGTCATAATTGTTGTTTTTTGGGTTCAATTCAAAAATAAAAAGGAAGAGTCTGGCGCATCTTACATAATTAGCAAAAGATGTTACATGAATTCAATGTTTTCATAACATATTAATGATTTCAAAATTGTAGTTTTGCCGCCAACTAAAACTAAAACCCCTGATTAATGAAAAAACAGTTACTCATTTTATTTATTTTAATTACTTCCGTATCAGCAAAAGCACAATCTTATTTAGGTTATTTTCAGGATAATTATGCGGGTGTACAAAGTGTTCTTTTTAATCCGGCTTCTATAGCCGATTCGCGTTTTAAAACAGACATTAATATATTTTCTGTTAGCGGATCTGTGCAAAATGATTTGTACGGAGTTAAAGTTTTTGATACTTATAAAAAAGGTTATGATTTTGACAGCGAGTCTAAAATGTTTCCAAAAAATGCCAATAATGCATTAGTAAATGTAGATGTTATGGGACCGTCATTCATGTTTAATATTGCTCCAAAACACACAATTGCAGTATTTACAAGAGCAAGATCAATAACAAATGCCAAGAAAATCAACGGATATTTAGTAGATCAGGTAAAAGATGGTTTAGACGAAGCAAGCGACTTTAATTTCAATTTAGGAAATCCTAACGGATCTTCAAATGCATGGGGAGAATTAGGAATTTCATATGCGGCCGTTTTATATCAAAACAATCAACACTTTTTAAAAGGAGGTTTAACTGCTAAATATTTACAAGGCGGAGCAAATGCTTATGTTCAGGGAAAAGATGTAAGTGTAAGGTATGTAGAGAACACAGCAAATCCGAAATTGGGAGTATTACAATCAAGCGGAGAAATTACAGTAGGAGGAAGCCAGGATTGGGAAAATAACGAAGATTATGATTTTGATTCTGCCTCACGCGGATTTGGTTTTGATTTTGGATTGGTTTACGAATGGAGACCAGATTACGATCAATATGATTTAAGAAACGCAAAACCTGCAGATAATAATTTTCGTGATTTAAATAAATACAAATTACGTTTCGGATTATCGGTTACAGATATTGGATCAATCAACTACAAAAATTCTAAACTGGATACGTATAATGTAAATGGTATTGTAACGCAGCAAATGATTGATGATGCAGACAATTTATACGATTTTTTAAACGATCATTATACTAAAGTTTCAACTTCAAAAGGAGTAAAGACAAATTTGCCAACAGCTATTCACGCTGATGCTGACTGGAACATGTACAATAAATTCTATTTGAACCTTAACGGAGATATCAGCATGGTTTCTGCCAATAAAATAAATTCATACGGAATTGCAGACAGAGTAACATTAACGCCTCGTTACGAAAGCAGATGGTTTAGTTTTTATGTTCCGGTAACGTATATGCAATATAGCGGTATGCAGGTTGGTACAGGTTTGCGTACAGGAGTTTTCTTTATAGGTTCTGGTTCTATTTTAAGCAATTTAGTTTCAAAAGAATCAAAAGGAGCAGATTTTCATATTGGGATGAAAATTCCGGTTTACGAAAAACAATTTAAAGATACAGACGGAGACGGAATTATTGATAAAGAAGATGCCTGTAAAAAAGTAGCAGGCCCTAAAGAAAATAATGGATGCCCGTGGCCAGATACAGATGGCGATAAAGTTTTTGATAAAGACGATGCCTGCCCGGATGTAAAAGGTCCAAAAGAAAACAAAGGATGTCCGTGGAAAGATTCTGATGGAGATACTTTATTAGATAATGTTGATGCCTGTCCGGCAATTGCAGGTCCGGTAGAAAACAAAGGATGTCCATGGCCAGATACAGATGGAGACGGCGTTTTAGATAAAGATGATGCGTGTCCAAATGTTGCTGGATTAGCAGTAAACAAAGGTTGTCCAGATCTTGATGCTGATAAAGACGGTGTTTTAGACAAAGAAGACGATTGTCCGCTTGTAGCCGGGCCAGCTGATAATAAAGGTTGTCCTAAAGTAACCAAAGAAACTTTAGCACAATTAAAAGTGGAAGCGAAATCTATTTTCTTTAATACTGGAAAAGCAACTCTGGATGGTGCTAAAATGGGAGAAACTTCTGGAAGACTTGATGCAATCAAAGAAATTTTGAAGAATTATCCAAATGCTAAATTTGCAATTAACGGACATACAGATAATGTAGGGAATGCAAAAGCAAACCAGAAATTATCTGAAGCAAGAGCAAAAGCCGTAATGGATCTTTTAATTGAAAAAGGAGTGAATCCTGCTAATTTAACTTCTAAAGGTTACGGAGCTTCAAAACCGGTTAAAACAAATAAAACCGCATTAGGAAGAGCCGAAAACAGAAGAACAGAAATTGTTTACTTAGGTAATTTATAATCCCTATTGAATATAAAACCAAAAAGCCATTCTTAATTGAGTGGCTTTTTTTATTTTTGCATACTTTCTAAAAAGAATAAAATCTTTGAAAAAGAACTAAAAAAACAATATGACTACACAACAACTACACGAACAAATTCTTCAAAAAAAATCATTTTTATGCGTAGGCTTAGATCCTGATTTAGCTAAAATTCCATCACATTTATTAGAAACAGAAGATCCGATTTTTGAATTTAATAAAGCGATAATCGATGCAACTCACGATTTAACTGTTGGCTACAAACCAAATACCGCTTTCTTTGAAGCATATGGAATAAAAGGATGGATGTCCCTGCAAAAAACAATCAATTATATCAACGAAAATTATCCTGATATTTTTACGATTGCCGATGCAAAACGCGGCGATATTGGAAATACGTCGAGTATGTATGCCAAAGCTTTTTTTGAAGATTTAAATTTTGACAGTGTAACCGTTGCACCTTATATGGGAAAAGATTCTGTTGAGCCTTTTCTTGCCTTCGAAAATAAACATACCATTATGTTAGCCTTAACTTCAAACGAAGGTGCTTTCGATTTTCAGACTTTAAACACAAACGGAACAGAATTATACAAACAAGTTTTAGAAACTTCTAAAACATGGAAAAACAGCCATAACTTAATGTATGTGGTTGGCGCTACAAAAGCCGAATATTTTGCCGATATCAGAAAAATTGTTCCGGACAGCTTTTTACTAGTTCCCGGAATTGGCGCTCAAGGCGGAAGTTTATCTGAAGTATGCAAATACGGAATGAACGATAAAATAGGATTACTGGTAAACTCGGCAAGAGCGATTATCTACGCCTCAAAAGGAACAGACTTTGCAGAAAAGGCTAGGGAAGAAGCTTTATCAGTTCAAAAAGAAATGGCAGAAATTATTCGTTTAAAGTTTCAGGTTTAAAGTTTAGTTTGAACATAATTTTAACGCAAAGTGCGCTAAGTTTTTTTCGCTAAGTGCACAAAGAAATTAGCTGGATTTTGTAAAAGTTTTTTTAAGTTCTCTAAGCAAAAGTGTATAAGTTTTTTTGCTTTAAGCTTTGAGAACTTAAAAAAAACCTTACTTCAACGAAAATACAAACCTTTGCAACCTTTGCGAAAAAAACTTAGCGCACTTTGCGTTAAAATACACACACCAACAACCTGAAACCTGAAACAAAAAAAACATGAAACAAATTAAAGACCAGCTTGGCACTTTACATTTTTTTGAGACAGCTCCAAAGCGTATTATTTCGCTAGTTCCTTCTCAAACAGAATTGCTTTATGATTTAGGTTTAGAAGATAAAATAATCGGGATAACAAAGTTTTGTGTGCATCCGTATCATTTAAAATCTACAAAGAAGATTGTTGGCGGAACGAAGAAAATCCATTTCGAAAAAATAAAATTATTACAGCCTGATATTATTATTTGTAATAAAGAAGAAAACACAGAAGAAATCGTAAAACAATTAAAGGAAATATGTCCGGTTTGGGTTACGAATATCGTTTCTATAGAAGATAATTTCCAGATGATTTCAGATTTCGGACAATTATTCAACTGTAGAACTGAGTCTCAAAAGTGGAATGATAAAATGACTTTCGCCTTGAGCGATTTCAAAAAATATATTCAGGATATTCCAGAAAAGAAAGCGGCTTATTTTATTTGGAAAAATCCTTATATGGTGGCAGGAAAAGATACTTATATAAATGAGTTATTAAAACTGAATCATTTTAAAAACATTTACGCAGATAAAGGACGTTATCCTGAAATCGAACTTAAAAAAATGCGTTTAGAAGGCGATCCTGATATCGTTTTTCTTTCCTCAGAACCGTACCCTTTTAAAGAAGAAGATGCCTTTGAAATAGGAAGGTTTACACATCACGCCAAAAACATTTTCGTCGACGGCGAAATGTTCTCCTGGCACGGCAGCCGGTTATTAAAGGCTTTCCCTTATTTTAAATTACTACACGAAAGATTGAAGAATTAGTTTTCTTTTGTTTCAGGTTTCAGGTTTCAAGTTGTTGGAACGTGGGGTTTAACGCAAAGAACGCTAAGTTTTTTTCGCAAAGTACACAAAGAAATTATCTGCAGTTTTATAAAGTTTTTTTTAAGTTCTCAAAGAGTATACCTTTCTCTTTTTTTTTTAAAGCTTTGAGAACTTAAAAAAAACTTTAATTCAAGAAATATACAAGCCTTTGCGAAACTTTGCGAAAAAAACTTAGCGTTCTTTGCGTTAAAAATTATACTCAAAGCAAAACAATCTGAAACAAACTTTACACAAAAAATAATGCCGGCATCTCCAAGACGCCGGCATCATTTAACTAACCAAAACCAAAATAATAAATAACCAGTTTATTACATTACAAAGATCCGACATATATCAATATTATGCTGTTAAGGTCTTGTTATTACTTTGTTGAATATAAGTTAATGTCTAAATTTAAAATTACAATATTTTTCAAATTCCAAATTCCAAAATGCAAACTAGCTTAAATTGGAATTTGGAATTTTTTTTTGGAATTTAATGAAAAAAAGAATGCCGGCATCTCGAAGACGCCGGCATCATTTAACTAACCAAAACCAAAATAATAAATAACCAGTTTATTACATTACAAATGTCCGACATATATCAATCTTATGCTGTTAAGGTTTTGTTATTACTTTGTTGACCATAAGTTAAGATTTGTCAAAACCCTTTTTTGAGCTTTCTGCAGCGTTAAATAATTTTTGATTATTAAAATATAATAACAATCAATTTTGTTTATGAATATCGTAGGGATTAGTTTGTATATTTGATAAAATATTAAAAATCAGCGATATGGAATCAAACAAAAAATTAACAACTGCTACAGGAACTCCAGTTCCAGACAACCAAAATATCCAAACAGCAGGTCCGCGAGGCCCCGTTTTATTACAAGATTTTTGGTTCTTAGAAAAAATGGCACATTTTGATCGAGAGGTAATCCCGGAACGTCGTATGCATGCAAAAGGATCTGGCGCTTACGGAACTTTTACGGTAACTCACGATATTACAAAATACACAAGAGCCGATTTGTTTTCGGAAATTGGTAAAAAAACAGAAATGTTTGCTCGTTTTTCTACTGTTGCAGGGGAAAGAGGTGCTGCTGATGCCGAAAGAGATATTCGTGGTTTTGCTTTGAAATTTTATACAAATGAAGGAAACTGGGATTTAGTTGGAAACAATACTCCGGTATTCTTTTTTAGAGATCCAATGAAATTTCCTGATCTAAACCATGCCGTAAAACGTGACCCAAAAACCAACCTAAGAAGTGCTGATAACAATTGGGATTTTTGGACATTATTGCCAGAAGCTTTACACCAAGTTACAATTGTAATGAGTGACAGAGGAATTCCAAGCTCTTATAGACACATGCACGGATTTGGTAGTCATACATTTAGTTTTATTAACAAACAAAATGAAAGACATTACGTGAAATTTCATTTTGTAACACAACAGGGAATTGATAACCTTTCTGATGAAGAAGCAGCTAAATTAGTAGGAGGAGACCGAGAAAGCCACCAAAGAGATTTATTTGATGCTATTGAAGAAGGAAACTTCCCAAAATGGAAATTATTCGTTCAAATCATGACCGAAGAACAAGCTGAAAATTATCGTTTTCATCCGTTTGATTTGACAAAAGTTTGGTTGAAAAAAGATTTCCCATTGATTCCAGTTGGAGAATTCGAATTAAACAAAAACCCTGAAAATTATTTTGCAGAAGTAGAACAGGCTGCATTTAATCCGGCGCATGTTGTTCCGGGAATTAGCTTCTCACCAGATAAAATGCTGCAAGCCCGTTTGTTTTCTTACGGAGATGCACACAGATACCGTTTAGGAGTAAACAACTTCCAAATTCCGGTAAATTCAGCAAGATGCCCATACAATACTTTCCATAGAGACGGAGCAATGCGTGTTGACGGAAATAATGGATCTAAAAAACATTATGAACCAAATAGTTTTGGTGAAATGCAGGAACAGCCAGAATTTAAAGAACCACCATTAAAACTTCATGGTGATGCATGGGCACATAATTTTAGAGATGACGATAACGATTATTTCACACAGCCAGGATTATTATTCAACTTACTAACTCCGGAGAAAAAACAATTGTTGTTTAAAAATACCGCTGCACAAGTTGGAGGTGCTCAAAAATTTATCCAGATTCGTCACATCAGAAACTGCTACAAAGCTGATCCTGCATACGGAGAAGGTGTTGCAAACGCACTAGGTTTAACAATGGATGAAGTAAATACTTTTGATGATCCGAGATTGTCAATTGTGGTTAGATAAGGTTAAAACAATCAGAGGTTCAAAGGGACAAAGGTTCTGAATCTTAATTAGAATTTAAAAGTAAACCCGACAGGTTTTAAAAACCTGTCGGGTTTTTTATTTTATATCGACATGAATTTGATTTCCATAATTTCAAATATTCTTTATTCAAACTGGACTGAAGTCCAGCTCTAAAATATAATTTGTTCCTTCGGAACTATAAAAATAGCCTTTGGCTCGATCCATATTGTAGGGCTGGACTTTAGTCCAGTTTTATATGTACATAATAACGCGATGGGATTTTAAAATCCCATCGCGTTATTATTTGGTTCAAAGGTTAAAAAACAAACCCGCGAAAACCTGTCTCATATGTTAAATCCGTGAGCAAAAATCTATGCACAAAACCTTTGTAAACTGGGCTGAAGTCCAGCTCTACAATATAATTTGTTCCTTCGGAACTATAAAAATAGCCTTTGGCTCGATTCATATTGTAGGGCTGGACTTCAGTCCAGTTTTATATGTACAAAATAACCCGATGGGATTTTAAAATCCCATCGGGTTATTATTTGGTTTAAAAATTTAATAAAACAAACCAGTGAAAATCTGTTTTATCCGTTAAATCCGTGGGCAAAAATCTATGCACAAAACCTTTGTAAACTGGACTGAAGTCCAGCTCTACAATATAATTTGTTCCTTCGGAACTATAAAAAGAGCCTTTGGCTCGATCCATATTGTAGGGCTGGACTTTAGTCCAGTTTTATATGTACAAAATAACCCGATGGGATTTTAAAATCCCATCGGGTTATTATTTGGTTCAAAGTTTAAAAAAACAAACCAGTGAAAACCCGTTTTATCCGTTAAATCCGTGGGCTTTGCGATCTCCAAATATATTTGTAAAACTTCAATACAAATCTTTTGCGCTCTTTGCGAAAAAACTTTGCGCTCTTTTCGTTAAAAAAACTTATGAAAACACCACAGTCTTGTTACTATAAACCATTGTTTTATGTTCAGAATGTAACTTTATAGCTCTTGCCAAAACAATACGTTCCAAGTCTCGCCCTTTCATGATAAAATCTTCAACAGAGTGAATGTGAGAAACCCTGGCAATATCCTGTTCGATAATTGGACCTTCATCTAATTCTTCGGTAACATAATGGCTTGTTGCACCAATAATTTTTACCCCGCGTTTAAATGCCGAATGATAGGGTTTTGCACCCGGAAAAGCCGGTAAAAATGAATGGTGAATATTGATAATCCTATTTTCGTAAAGTGAAATTAATTTTGGAGTAATAATCTGCATGTAGCGCGCTAAAACAATAAAATCGATATCATATCTTTTTAAAAGCTCAATTTGTTTTGCTTCACCTTCTTCTTTGTTGTCTTTTGTAAAAGGAACACAGTGAAACGGAATATCAAAACGTTCTGCAACAGATCGTAAATCGTTATGATTGCTTATAATAACCGGAATTTCAATATTTAATTCTTCTGCGCTGTATCTTCCTAAAATATCAAATAAACAATGATCATATTTAGAAACAAACAATGCCATTTTTGGTTTTTGTTCCTGATTGTACAAATCCCATGACATTTTAAAATCGACAGCGAGAGTTTTATTAAATTCTTCTTTTAAGGATTCAATTGTAACTTTCGGATTGGTAAATTCACATTCCAATCGCATAAAAAATACATTTTGTTCCACATCAACATGCTGGTCGATGTAAGTAATATTTCCTTCCACTTTTGCAATAAAAGTAGTTACTGATGCAATGATGTTTTTTTGGTCTTTGCAATGAATCAGAATGGTTATTTTTTGCATTTGGTTTATTTTGGTTAGTAACAAAGTTGCAAAGGTTCAAAGTGACAAAAGCTGCTTTGTACCTTTGTAACTTTGTGCCGATAGCTATCGGGATTGAACTTTAAAAAATTATTTTCCGTCCTGCATTGCAAAAACGCTTTTTAATAAAGGTGTTGTTCTTGCACTGATATTATTACGGATATCTTTTTCTTCTACAGCAATCATTTTAAAAACTCCTGCCAGTGCCTGATTAGTTGTATAGTCAGTTAAATCAGGATTTACTTTTTTCACTAACGGAATAGTATTGTATTTGTTGATGATTTTTGTCCAGACAACATCGGCACCTACTTTTTCAAAAGAGCTTTTAATTACCGGATTAAATTTTCCGTATAAAGCTGTTGTTGTAGTTCCTTGTAAATAACTAGTTGCGGCACTATCGTTTCCTAATAAGATATTTTTAGCATCGGTAAACGACATATTTTTAACTGCCGAAACAAATATAGGTGTTGCTTCTTTTACAGCATCTTCGGCTGCACGGTTTAAAACTTTAATTCCTTCATCGGCCAGCGAGCCAAGACCAATTTTACGTAATGTAGCGTCTATTTTTTGTAATTCTTCGGGCATTAAAATTTTTACGGCTTCATTTTTATAAAAACCATCTACTGCGGTTAATTTACTTACTTGTTGCGTAATTCCTTTGTTGAGGGCTTCTTTTAGTCCAGAAGCGATATCAACACCGCCAACTCCCGGAATCTGAGAAGATATTTGCGGTAGTTGATTTAGAGTCTGCTGTACCTGCGCACATGACGTTAGGGAAAATGTAACGACTAATAAAAAAATCTTTTTCATTTATTGGGGTTTATTAAGGTTCAAAAATACTACATATTCAAAAATAAAGCCACAATTTATTTAACGGCACGTAACATTTTGTTTAATTATTAACATTCGTAATATTTTAATTTAATACAAAATCAAATAGTAAAAAAACTTAGCATCTCAGCAACTTAGATTCTTAGAAACTTAAAAAATCTATTTCTTCAATAAATCAATCTCTTCTTTTGTTTTTTCGATATAAACAGACAATTGATCGTATTTCCATTTTCCTCTTTTTGTAGCAACAACAAATAAAGTAGCTTTTCCTTTTGGACCTTTTATCGGGATTTGTAAATCACAATTTCCGGTATCGTTGCTTGTGCTTATACTTCCAGACATCATTCCGTCAGTTTCAATTGGGTTTCCTAATTTTTCGATTACAATTTTATTGTGCTGTACAGCAGTCATCGATTCTTTAAAAGCATCAGAATCTTTCATCATCGATGTTACTCCAAAAAATATTCCGCCAATGAATAAAGCAAAAAGAACTAAAAGACCTAAACATCCTGTTGGTACAAACCATTTCCAGTTTCTGTCCCACCAATTTTTTTGAGGTTGGTAATCGTCATTCATAGTAATAAAGGATAATTTGTTGATTAGGTTAATTTTCTGAAAGATATTAATTTTCAGATGAAACAAAATAAAAAAATCACCTTATAAACTATAAGATGATTTTTTGTTTTTAAGATTTAACGATTATTAAAAGCTATTTCTTCTAAGGCCTCTGGATTACTGATTACTTTATCTACTTCTTGTTTTCTCATATTGTCCTTATCTCCAGTTCCAGTGCTTAAAATAAGTTTTTTAGGAATAATTGGTGTTTTATTAAATATAGCAGAGTATAGTAAAACTGCCTGTAAAAATCCTCCATCGTTTGTAAAGTGAAGTATATTTTTACCATAACGAAGATTATCTTTATTATTACTTAAATATTTATAACCGCTTTTACCTTCATAAGCATCTTTAACAGCATCGCCAACCCTCAATAAACCTGCATTTTTAATATAAGCGGCAGCTAAAACGGCATTTTTTTGTAATTCTTTATAATAATCATCATATTCTGGATTTGTATATGGTAATGGAGACATATTTTGATAGACATATATGGCAACATCCGGACTATTTTTATGTATTTTTTCTACAATTAATTTTAAATTTGATCTATACTTTTCAAGATCTGTTAATGCAATTGGTGTCGCTTCCTGAAGCACAACAAAATCATAGTAATTACCATCCTTATCTCTATTAGAAAAAATTTGATTCGCTTCTGTTTTATTAGTATAATAAACTTTATCTAGCGAAACTCCCATTGTTACCAATTGCTGCACATTTATATGTTTATTATTAAAATTACACAATTCCTGAAACAGCGTAGGAGCACTTACAAAATATTCTATTTGGCTATTTCCTATAAATAATATACGTGGGGGTCCTATAGCTTTTGGTGGTTTAGGATTGCTGATTCCATCAGATGTAATCCCGTCTTGAGTTGTGAATTTATTGCATGAAATAAGTAAAGCTACTATAATAAAACTAAAAATTAAAACGTATTTTTTCATTTATAAATGGATGATTTGGAATCTGCAAATCTCTATTTAATCTATCACGATATAAGCCTCAAGATGATTTTAAAATAGTATATTAAGACAAAAATGAAGGCATTATTTCAAACAAAATCTATATATCGTTTTATTTATTTAGAAAATCAGGAAATTTTCAAAGGTTCTATTTTAAAAAAAATCACCTCATAAAATTTATAAGATGATTTAATTTTTGTTTTGATAAACGAATTACTAAAAGACATTTTTTTCAAGCTTAGTAGGGTTTGCCTGAGTGTCTGGATAGGATTTGGTTTACCGTTACAAATTATATAACTAAGTTTTTTAGGGACAAAAAAGGCAGTTTAAACGTATTGTAAGCAGTATAGGTTTGGGTTGTAGACAGGATTAATAGTTTTTAAATCTGCCAGTACTGCGTGAGTGTAATTTTGACCGCCAATTGCTAAATAAAATAAAGATTTAGAAAGATAAAGTGGTCTAAAAGGTATTGTATGCCAGCAATTTGCTATATTCTTAAAAAAATGTTTTATGGCATACTTAAAAGTTTTTTCTTCAGGACGAACAAAATAAATAGTTGAACTTTTAGATTTGCTCATCATATTAGGAAACATTACAAATTTTGCTCCTTGCTGAATTAATAAATTTATTTCAAATAGTGTTAATCCATCGATATTTTCTGTTTTCATGATAAATTGATTTTGTAATTAATATTAGTGGTAATATTACACTGCAAAGTTGCGACAGAAATCAAAATATTTTTAGACTTAAAAGTTTTAAGATTAATAAGTTAGGCTATTTTTAAAAATAGAAAATCGGGAATTCACTTCAATGAATTCCCGATTTTATTTTATTTATAATTGCTATTTAGTTTGAAGCTACACCATCAACTGGAAATAAGAAATTATTTAATTCTGAATCTTTTTCATAAACATCCTGATAAAAACTTATTTCTCCGGAATCATGTACCCATGAAGTAAAATAAGTGATGTAAATAGGCACTTTATTTGGCAGTTTAAATGTACTTTCCGTTTTTCCTTCCATTGCTTTATTGATTTTTTCTGTTGTCCATTCCGGATAATCTTTAAGCATGGCAATAGCTAGCTCTTTTGCTTTGTTTACGTTAATACAACCGTGGCTGAAAGTTCTTCTTTCAAAATCAAATAATGATTTTGCAGGAGTATCGTGCATGTAAATATCTTCAGGATTTGGGAAAATAAATTTCACTAATCCAAGAGAGTTGTTAGGACCTGGTTTTTGTCTTACCTGACCATTAACTATCTCCATATTTTTTTCCGTTAGATAATTAGGATCGGCAGCCATTTTCATTTTCAATTCGTTATCGACAATACTTTGAGGAACTGTCCAGTACGGGCTGAAAACAATTTTATCAATATTTCCGTTAAATATAGTTGTTTTAGTTACCGCAGATCCCACAAAAACTTTAGAAGTAAGTTCCGGTTTTCCGTTTTTCACATATACTAATTCAAAAGAAGGAATATTTACAATAATATATTCTTTGTCTTTTAGCATTTTTGGAGAAATCCAACGGCATCTTTCCATATTGACCATCAAGGTATTAATCTTGTCTTTTAACGGAATGTTCATTTCTTTAATATGATCTGCAGATAAAATGTAATTTGGTTTAAACCCATTTCTAAGTTTATATTTCATCACACCATCCATTAATTCACGATCATAAAAATTACTTTTAGAGTCATGATCTAAATCACCCAAAATAAATAATCTCGTTCTTACTTGTCCAATTGTAGGTGTATTGGCGTCAGGTCTAAGATCTTTATAAGGAGATTCGGCAACAATAGGTTTCCACACACCGGCTTTTTCTATTTCTCTGTATTTTTTAAGAGCATCTTGCAATTTATAATATTGGTTAAAAAGAAGTTCGTCATTTTTCTCTAATAAAGTAGGTTGAGTCATTAGAGAATCTAACAAAGTATCATAAGATATTTCTTTTTTTGGAAGAAGCCATCCTGTTTTTTTAGCAGTTTCGGCATCTAAACCAACATACACACGGTTCATATATATAATGTATGAAGAAGTTAAAAGCATATCAGAGTCTGCTTTTGATGGTTTATCGTTTGATCCTTTTTTGAAAATTTGATCAATTTCATATTTATAAGGAAGTTCAAAAATTAAACCTTCCTCATAAGTATCATTTAATTTCTCATACAAGGTTTTTCCAAACTCGTTGATTTTGTCATCTTCAAACCAAATTGATCCGTAAGATCTTGTTTTGTACAAGGAAACCACCTCGTTTTGATATTTTTTTAGATCAGAATACCTTTTAAAGAAATCAGTCAATACTTCACTGTCAACTTTTGTATCTGAATTGTTATTTAGATAAGATTTATTCAAACTTATGTTTTCTCTGGTATTACTATTATTATGCTTTCCAAAAGATAATATAGTGAAACTAAGAGCTAAAATTATGCTTACTGGATATGTTGTTTTCATTTTCATTTCAATTTTTACGTTACTACTTAGATTCGAAAGTTCTGGGTAAAAATTTGGGGCCTTTTCTACACTGCTAAATTACTTTAGGTTATTGATAATGAGTTGCTTTATTACATTTAGATTTTGCAAGATTGCCATGTTACAGGTTTATATAGTATAAATCAGCGGGTTAGCCTGTTTGTTACCCTAGTTATTAACGAAATCGATATATTTTTTAAAAACATAAAGGTTTGATCGCCATCAAATATTAAAATATTTTGTAAATTGCTCCCTTTAAATTATCATATTCATAAAATGGAACAACAAATACCATATATTCCTAAAAATAAAGTAAGAATTGTAACCGCTGCTTCGCTTTTTGACGGCCATGATGCAGCAATAAACATAATGCGTCGTATAATTCAGTCAACAGGAGTTGAGGTAATTCACCTTGGGCATGACAGAAGTGTAGAGGAAGTGGTGAATACAGCAATCCAGGAAGATGCCAATGCCATTGCGATGACATCTTACCAAGGCGGACACAACGAATACTTTAAATATATGTATGACTTGCTTCATGAAAAAGGAGCGGGGCACATTAAAATTTTTGGCGGCGGAGGCGGAGTGATCCTGCCAAGTGAAATTTCTGAATTACATGAATATGGAATTACCCGAATTTACGCGCCAGATGACGGCCGTTCGTTAGGGCTTCAGGGAATGATTAATGATTTGGTACAGCAGTCTGATTTTCCTATTGGAGATAAATTAAACGGAGAAATCGATCATATCGAAAATAAAGTTCCCACGGCAATTGCACGTTTAATTTCTGCAGCCGAGAATTTCCCTGAAATAGCAAAACCTGTTTTTGATAAAATTCACGAAAGTAATACCAATTCTATAATTCCGGTTTTAGGAATTACAGGAACTGGTGGTGCCGGAAAATCTTCTTTGGTTGACGAATTAGTTCGTCGTTTTTTAATTGATTTCCCTGAAAAAACAATCGGGTTAATTTCTGTCGATCCTTCTAAGAGAAAAACTGGAGGAGCACTTTTAGGAGACAGAATCCGCATGAATGCCATTAATAATCCTCGTGTATATATGCGTTCGCTGGCGACTCGTCAGTCGAATTTGGCCTTATCTAAATATGTAGCCGAGGCGATTCAGGTTTTGAAAGCCGCAAAATATGATTTGATCATTCTGGAAACTTCGGGAATTGGTCAGTCTGATACTGAGATTATGGATCATTCTGATGTATCCTTATATGTAATGACACCAGAATTTGGAGCGGCAACACAATTGGAAAAAATCGACATGCTTGATTTTGCCGATTTAGTGGCTTTAAACAAATTTGATAAAAGAGGTGCACTTGATGCTTTACGCGATGTAAAAAAACAATATCAGCGCAATCATAATTTATGGGATAAAAATCCTGATGAAATGCCAGTTTTCGGAACGATTGCTTCACAGTTTAACGATCCGGGAATGAACACTCTTTACAAAGCGATTATGGATAAAGTGGTCGAAAAAACGAATTCTGAATTGAAATCGACTTTTGAGATTACTAAAGAAATGAGCGAAAAAATCTTCGTGATTCCGCCTCACAGAACACGTTATTTATCTGAAATTGCAGAAAATAACAGATCTTATGATGAAATCGCACTTTCGCAGCAAAAAGTAGCGCAGAAATTATACGGAATTTTCAAAACTATAGAATCGGTTTCTGGAAAAGTTCCTCAAATTAATAAAGCAGGAATCGATGATTCGACTGTTTTACCAAGCGCAGCGCAGCAACATGATGAAAACAGAATCTTTTTAAATCTTTTACTAAATCAGTTTGATAAAGTAAAAATGGATTTAGATCCGTACAATTGGGAAATTATTCTGAATTGGGATGAAAAAGTAGCCAAATATAAAAATCCGGTTTACTCGTTTAAAGTTCGTGATAAAGAAATCAAGATTGCAACGCATTCTGAAAGTTTATCGCATTTACAAATCCCGAAAATTGCTTTACCTAAATATGAAGCGTGGGGCGATATCCTGCGTTGGAATTTACAGGAAAATGTTCCTGGCGAATTTCCTTTTGCTTCTGGATTATATCCGTTTAAACGTGAAGGCGAAGATCCGTCGAGAATGTTTGCGGGCGAGGGCGGACCAGAAAGAACCAATAAACGTTTTCATTATGTAAGTGCGGGATTGCCGGCAAAACGACTTTCGACGGCTTTTGACAGTGTAACTTTATACGGAAATGATCCAGATTTGCGTCCGGATATTTACGGAAAAATTGGAAATGCGGGAGTTTCGATTTGCTGTTTAGATGATGCAAAAAAACTCTATTCAGGTTTCGATTTGGTTCATGCTTTGACATCTGTAAGTATGACTATAAATGGGCCTGCGCCAATGCTTTTAGGCTTTTTTATGAATGCGGCAATCGATCAGCAATGCGAATTGTACATTAAAGCCAATGAATTAGAAAAAGAAGTTGAAGCTAAAATCAACAAAATATATGTTGGAAAAGGTATTGAAAGACCAAAATACCAAGGCGATTTACCAGAAGGAAACAATGGTTTAGGATTAATGCTTTTGGGCGTTACCGGAGATCAGGTTTTACCTTTGGATGTTTATAACGAAATAAAAGTCAAAACTTTATCACAAGTTCGTGGAACGGTTCAGGCCGATATTTTAAAAGAAGATCAGGCGCAGAATACGTGTATTTTTTCAACCGAATTTGCTCTGCGATTAATGGGCGACGTTCAGGAATATTTTATTACTAAAAACGTTCGTAATTTCTATTCGGTTTCGATTTCAGGATATCATATTGCCGAGGCGGGAGCAAACCCAATTACGCAATTGGCGTTTACGCTTTCAAATGGTTTCACTTACGTGGAATATTATTTGAGCCGCGGAATGAGCATCAACGATTTTGGACCAAATTTATCATTCTTCTTCTCCAACGGAGTTGATCCAGAATATTCGGTTATTGGTCGTGTGGCACGTAAGATTTGGGCAAAAGCCATGAAAAACAAATACGGAGCCAACGAAAGAGCACAAATGCTAAAATATCATATTCAGACTTCGGGGCGTTCGTTACACGCACAGGAAATTGATTTTAATGATATTAGAACAACTTTACAGGCTTTGTACGCTATTTATGATAACTGTAATTCATTACACACCAATGCTTACGACGAAGCGATTACAACGCCTACAGAAGAATCAGTTCGTAGAGCAATGGCGATTCAGTTGATTATTAATAAAGAATTAGGTTTAGCAAAAAACGAAAACCCAATTCAGGGTTCATTCATTATCGAAGAATTAACTGATTTAGTTGAAGCTGCAGTTTTACAAGAGTTCGACAGAATTACAGAACGCGGCGGAGTTCTTGGCGCAATGGAAACCATGTACCAAAGATCTAAAATTCAGGAAGAAAGTTTGTATTACGAAACTTTGAAACACAACGGCGATTTCCCAATTGTGGGTGTAAATACTTTTCTGAGTTCAAAAGGTTCACCAACAGTAATTCCGGCAGAAGTCATTCGTGCAACCGAAGAAGAAAAACAATACCAAATTACAATGTTGGATAACTTGCATCAATTTCACGAAGCTAAAGTTAATGAGCATTTAAATAATTTACAGCAAGCGGCTATTAAAAACGAAAATTTATTCGATCATTTAATGGAAGCTACAAAGGTTTGTTCTTTAGGGCAGATTACTTCGGCGTTGTTTGAAGTGGGTGGGCAATATAGAAGGAATATGTAAAATTTAAAATCAGATAAATAAAAAAACCGCATTTAGTTTACTTTACTAATGCGGTTTTTTATTTAATAGTAGTTACTTTTATTGCTTATTGAATAAAAAGAACTAGAATGACCTTAATCAATTATTCTACCGAAAAACTATTTGAACGACTTTTGAATAATAAATCAAATAGAAATTATTGGAAATTTATTAGTGAATTAAGAAAACGAAAGCAAGGAGGTGTTTTTGAAAAAAGTATTGAACTTACTAAATCAGAAATTGTTAGAGAAAAAATAATTGGTATAAATATCTTAGCTCAATTTGGATATCCGAGATTACATTCAAAAGAAATTTTAAAAAGGTATTTTGATTTGCTAAAAGCAGAAACTGATAAAAATATTATTAGTTCGATACTTTATGGAATTGGACATAATAATGACAATCTTACAGAGAACCAAATCAATATAATTTGTGATTATAAAAATCATAGAAGTGTAAATGTGCGATATAGTTTGGTTTATGCGCTTCTTTCGATTGATAAAATGAAACCTATTGAAACTTTGATTGAATTGACTAAAGACAAAGATTCTGATATTAGAAATTGGGCAACGTTTGGAATTGGAACTCAAATTGAAACCAATAACACAACAATTAGAGATGCTTTGTGGGAAAGAGTAAGTGATGAAGATAAAATTACGAGATTTGAAGCCATTGTAGGATTAGCAAAACGAAAAGAAGAAAATATTAGGGAAATTTTAAAAAGCGAACTTCTAGAAATAGATGAATCTGGAAGTTTAATTTTAGAAGCAATTGAAGAATTTAATGATAAAGAATTTGTGAGCTTAATTAAAGAACAGATTATAAGAAATAAAGCTCTTCAAAGAGCAGATGAGAATTGGTTATTAGAAACTTTAGAAAAATTATTAAAAGGAAATATAAAATCAAAGTAAAAATTACCTGATAATGATGAAAAATTTAATTATAGTAATAGTATGTTTATTATTTATATCCTGTGGTAAAAATAATTTGAATAGAAAGGAAAAGGATTATTTGACTATTACAAAAGATACTAATGGTTTTATAACTTTAGATTACAAATTAAATAAAGTCAATTTTAAAAAAGATACACTAAGATTCAGATACTTTGATTATGATGATAATGTTTTTCCATTAAACGGAGTTTCAGTAATTAAATCAAAAAAATATAAATTATACGGCCATACAATATTAAAAGACAGCATTCTGTTTTTACCTGTTTTAGCTAATAATAATAGTTTGTCACTCAGTATAATAAACTTAAAAAATAAGGAAGTTATCACAAATGATTTGCGAACTTCTTTAACTTTTGTCTGGGTTAAGGAACAAGCTGACAAAATTGAATTTATCGTTTCAAGCACACCAAAAGTAAGTGATGATGGAATTTCTGTAGAAAAATATAAGTATGTTTTGATAAAGTATGAATTAAAGAATAATGAATTAAAGGAAACTAAAATTGATTCAATTGAAACTAATTTTAATATTAAAACTAATATCAAAAAAGAGTTTAAATTAATGAATGATATTTTTTAAAGAATTCTATAAAAAAGTTCCGAAGGAACGAAACATATTGTAGAGATGGATTTTAATCCATCATGAAAAGAAATTACGTAATCAAAATCCATTTGCCCACGCAAGAAAATCAACAGAAGATATTTGAATGAAGTAGAATTAATTATGTTAAGGCTTCAGCTCAAGGCAGTAGAATTATTATTTCGATTTCTTAACTTTAAATTCTACTAATAAGGGTTTACAAATTTCGAATGCTAAATAGTAATACTCATTAGTAACTCGTCTTATATAAAGGGTTTTAGGTGAATTGTTGTATTTTGTACATTTTTGTTTATCCATAAGTTCGTATGGCAGATTTATCAACGTTTTTACTTTCGTATTTACATCATAAATGAATATATTATCTTCATGATCTTCATCTGTATACAAAATCAGTTCATTTTTTAAATCAAAATCCCCAGTGATACCATTTAAAACCTCATTGCCGGTTTCTTTATCATACAACCAGAAATAGAAATTGCTTGTTCCGCCTCCGTTGCTATGTAAAGCAAAATAATTTTTAAAATCAACTCCTTCATAATAAGGCCGATAATTTTCTATGAAAGTATCAACTAATAAATAGGTATTATCTTTTTTACCATTTATAAGTCTAAAATTAATTACTTTTTCATTTTTATCTATAGCTGGAAAAATAATTAATTTATAGTTATTTTTAAGATAAGCAGTTTGTGTTTCTATCGTATCACCTTGTTCATTAAAAAAAACGGTGTCTGTTGATTTCTTTATTTTTCTTACTTCTGCAGGTTTACGATTATCCATTTTACAGCTGATAAAGCAAAGCAATAAAATAATTAAAATTTTATTTTTCATTTTTATAATTTCTTGTTTTATAACTTTTCAGCATCTTTTATTCTCATTTATTGATTTACAATAATAGGATTTTTTATAATAATTTTTCTGTTTTTATCTTGTAAATCTTTACCGTTTGTCATTTCGACGGAGGAGAAATCGCACTAGAAGCTCGACAATGCAAGTCGCTAATCTTTGCAGAATTACTAGTGCGATTTCTCCCTTCGGTCGAAATGACAATATTGGGGTTATTTTTTATAAAATTCTATAAAGAGTTCCGAAGGAACGAAGCATATTGTAGGGATGGATTTTAATCCATCATGACAAAGAAATTCCGTAATAAAAATCCATATTGCTTGTAGCAGCAAAACAATAAAATTCCATGAAGTTTGTCATTTCGACCGAAGGGAGAAATCGCACTAGAATCTCGACAATGCAAATCGCCAATCTTTGCAGAATTACTAGTGCGATTTCTCCCTTCGGTCGAAATAACAATATTGTGGTTAAAGAACTTCTATAAAAAGTTCCGAAGGAACGAAACATATTGTAACGATGGATTTTAATCCATCATGACAAAGAAATTCCATAATCAAAATCCATTTGCCGCGCTAGAAAAAATCAGCAGAAGATCATTCCCCAACAATCTCCCCAACACAACTCAAAAACTCCATTTCACTTAAAGGAAACATTTGCAAAACAGTTTCTAAAATTAAACTCACATTAATAGCTTGATTTTTCTTTTCGGGAACATTATGCATATCGTGATCGAGTGCGAGAATGCATAATTTTAGCATATCGGTAATAACGCAGCCTAATTCAAGATAATTTAAAACTTCAAATTGAGCGATATAAGTTTTAGATTCGTTATTGGCAGGTTTTAGAGTTCGGAAATGCAGGGAAGTTAATCTTTTTAGGTTTTTTACAATTTCAATTTCATTTGTTTCCATAAGGCGTATATTTAGTTGTGTTAGATAATTATACAATTTGGCTTTTATAATTTATTATAAGAAAAATTGTACTTTTGTTTGATTCGGCGAAGAAAGAAATTGATTGTTCTGTAGCAAATCATTTTTTGCCGTATTGTACAGAAGAAAATCTGTTTTTTACATTTTATCGATTTTGACACTTTATTATTATCTTTGAATTATGAGCACACTAACAAAACCAAATCATATAGGGCGAAAAATAAGCCGTATTCGTGAACTTCGTGATATGAAACAGGAAGCTTTGGCGCAAGCTTTAGGAACTAACCAACAAGCGATTTCGGCTATAGAAAATAGCGAAACGATTGATGAAGAAAAACTTATTGAAGTTGCAAAAGCACTTGGTGTAACAGTTGAAGCAATTAAGAATTTTTCAGACGAAGCCGCAATTAATTATTTCAATAGTTTTAACGAAGCAGTACATAATAGTCACTTTGGAAATAATAATCATTGCACTTTCAATCCGTTAGATAAGTTAATGGAAACAGTAGAAGAAAATAAAAATCTTTACGAACGTTTGCTTCAGTCAGAAAAAGCAAAAATAGAATATTTAGAGAAATTGCTAAAAGAGAAATAGTAATTGAACAGAAATAAAAAGCATCTGCCGCTGCAGGTGCTTTTCTCATTTTAAAACTATCTAATTGTTGAAAGTAATATTAGAAAATAAAGGTATAAAAACAGATACTTTTTATATACCGCCTTTTGTTTTATATGAAGGTGAAATGATACTTGTGAACTTATTGAGTTACATTTATTTTCAGGAAAAATTGAAAGTCATTAAAGATATATTTTGTGGCAAGACTGACCATGAAAATGTTATAGTTCATGAAAAAATATTATTTATGGAACATTTTCAGGAATCATTTTTTCGATATAATTTTTATCCAACGACTGTTGGAGAATATCTCAAAAAAAATGCAGATTTAAACAATCAATTTGCCAGAAAAATTTATGAATTTGAAGGTGTTACTAAAAAAACAAAAGTCAAAAACCTTCCTTTTAAAGAAAATAAACTTTTGCATGTATATGCTGCATTATCAAAGTCAAAAATAATAGCATTTGATCTTATGGGAGTTGGGGCAGAAGTTACCGAAATGAAGTTTAAAATGATTCATGATATTGTAGAAAATGGAGGCTCGGCAATTTTGATAGATTGTTACGATGACATGAAGGATCGTTGTACTAAATATCTGGAAGTACAATTTTTAAAATAATTGTTCCCATAAAAAGTGAACAATAAAATTCTATAAAAGTTCTTAAGATTCCGTCTTTACCAGCATAAGATTAACATTGTCGAGTTACTTGCGCAGATTTCTCCTTCGTCGAAATGACAATATTGGGGTTATTTTTTATAGAGTTTTAGAAAGAGTTCCGAAGGAACGAAACATATTGTAGGGATGGATTTTAATCCATCATAACGTTATAAACATAAATAAAAAAAAGCAGCTCCATCTTATAGAGCTGCTTTCATTTTTTTTGTGGGGCAAAAAAAGTGGTTTAACGACGAAATCCTGGACTATGGTTCACAGATTCGTCTAACTTAACAGTTTTTGCCTTTTTTGCAACAACCTTAATTTCGTGTTTAGCAACTTTTTCGTTTGCTTTAACTTCTAATACATAAGTTCCGGCTGGTAAACCTTCTAAACTTATTGTTTTCGAAACTTCTAATTTGTTTGCTGCAGAATCTCCCGCATAAAGTAAATTGTGATTTTCGTCATAGATAGAAAAAGATGATTTTTCAAAGGTGTCTAAAGTAAAGCTAACTACTTTTCCGTTTCCAGTTTGAATGTTTAAAATGTAATCGCCTTTTCCATCAATGGCGTAAGAAAAAAGAGTTGCAAAAAAGAAGGCTGCAACAAGACCGGTTTTGGTAAATTTTGTCATGTTTTTTTAAAGTTTTATTACTAAATGTGGAACGTCCAAAACTACAAATACAAATTTAATTTTCCGCAAAAAAATCATGTTTTTTAATACTTAAAATGCTGAATTAAAACTATTTCTGTGTTTTGTCTACGCTATGTACGTAAATACGGGGGCTTGCGGTTTTAAAAAAATGAATTTTTTTAATGCTATAAAAACCAGACACATACAATTATTAAGAATAATTTTTCAAAAAATTTCAATTTTTTCAAAAACCGAAAAATTTAACATAAAAAAACAGCTCAATAACCACAAAGAGCTGTTTCTAAAACTTACGTTTTTTAACTTTACTAACTATCTAACCTATTTTTTATACTTACAATAAGTATACCTTTTTTAGCGCACTGCTACGCGTGTATTTTTTTCTGAAACTGTTTTATAAACAGATGAAACTGCTTTTGCAGATAATACAGTTGTATCGTCTGTAATTGTAATTTCGTGTCTAACTTTTTTCACATTGTCTTCTGCTTCTAAAAAGTAAGTTCCTTCTGGAAATTCTTCTAAGCTAAAAGTTCTTAATATTCCATCTTTACCTGAAGCAGTTTCAGAATAAATTAGATTTCCGTCTTTGTCATAAATTGCCAGGGTTGCTTTTTGCAATTTGTTGATCGCAAATGTGATCAGCTTTCCGTTAGCTTTTATTACATGAAGATTAAAGTCTTCATTTCCATCAATTGCATATGTACTTCCTGTAAAAAGTACTGCACATACTAAACTCAATTTTAAAATCTTTTTCATAACTGTTAGTTTTAAATTATTAGTTTAATTCTCTGATGTAAAAGTATTACAGAAATCCAGTTTTTTTAACAACTCTGTTTTCCAATTTCGATGCTGTATTCTCATTTACGAAACCGTTATAGGTTAAAGTTTGAATTATTTATATCGTTTTTGTTAATTCGGTTATTATTTTTCAACTTTTTTCTAAATATTTGATTTTACGTTTTTCTTACATTTTAATAATAAACCAACTCTTAAAAAGGGAATTTGTAAAAGTAGGTTTTACCAAAAAGTAAAGAGCAAAAAAAAACAGCTCAATAACCACAAAGAGCTGTTTTAAAACTTACGTTTTCTAACTTTACTAACTATCTAACCTCATTTTTATACTGTATGCGAGTATAAATTTTTAAGTGTATTTGGGGCACACTATATTTTTTGCAGAAATCTGCTTAATTAATTGATTTTGTAGACAAAACTGTTTTTTCACTTGTAACTGTGATTTCGTGTCTTGCTTTCTTGAAGTTGTCTTCGATTTCTAAAAAGTAAGTTCCGGTTGGAAATTCTTCTAAACTAAAAGTTCTCAGGATTCCGTCTTTTCCAGAAGCGTTTTCAGAATAAATTAAATTATTGTTTTTGTCATATATACTAATACTTGCTTTTTGAGTTTGGTTTAAAGCAAAAGTGATTAGTTTTCCGTTAGCTCTTAATACGTGTAGATTAAAAGCGTTGTTTCCGTCAATTGCATAAGTACTTAATCCTGATAAAAGTACAGCACATACTAAACTCAATTTTAAATTCTTTTTCATGGTATTTGTTTTTGATGTTATTATCTCTAATTCTCTGATGTAAAATTACTTTAGATATATATGTTTTATATCAACTCTATTTTCCAATTTCGATGCTGTATTCTCATTTACGAAACCGTTATAGGTTAAAATTTGAATTATTTTTATCGTTTTCGTTAATTCAGCTATTATTTTTCAAAGATTTTGGGAAAAGGTGCAGAGGTTCAAAGAGGCAAATAGACAAAGGTTTTTTTTAAAGATGCTGAGATTCTGAGATACTAAGGTTCTGAGTTTTTTTCAAAACTTGCGCAAAAAATCTAAACTCTAAAATCTGCATTATGGATTTTGTGTTCCTGGGGCTGAAACCACGGGGAATGTAATGAAGCCACAATACAATATCAACTATGCGTTCCCGTGGTTGAAACCACGGGCTATATTTTAAATTTGGGATTAATTTTTAGGATGTGGAGAATATGTAGATTTCTTTTACAGAAACAATTGGAAACATAGCCCGTGGTTTTAACCACGTTTAACGTAATGTAACCACAATACAATATCAACTATATGTTCCCGTGGTTGAAACCACGGGCTATATTTAAATTGGGATTAATTTTTAGGATGTGGAGAATATGTATATTTCTTGTACAGAAACAATTGAAAACATAGCCCGTGGTTTTAACCACGGGGAACGTAATGAAGCCACAATACAATATCAACTGTATGTTCCCGTGGTTGAAAGCACGGGTTATATTTAAATTTGGGATTAATTTTTAGGATGTGGAGAATATGTATATTTCTTGTACAGAAACAATTGGAAACATATCCCGTGGTTTTAACCACGGGGAACGTAATGAAGCCACAATACAATATCAACTATATGTTCCCGTGGTTGAAACCACGGGCTATATTTAAATTTGGGATTAATTTTTAGGATGTGGAGAATATGTATATTTCTTGTACAGAAACAATTGAAAACATAGCCAGTGGTTTTAACCACGTTTAACGTAATGTAACCACAATACAATATCAACTATATGTTCCCGTGGTTGAAACCACACGCTATATTTAAATTTGCGATGAATTTTTAGGATGTGGTGAATATGTAGATTTTTTGTACAGAAAGAATTGGAAACATAGCCCGTGATTTTAACCACGGGGAACGCAATATAATCACAATAAAAATCTAAACTCTAAAATCTGCAATCTAAAATCTAATATCGAAAGTTTAGAGCAAAAAAAAACAGCCCAATAACCACAAAGAGCTGTTTTTAAAACTTACGTTTTTAACTTTACTAACTATCTAACCTTAGTTTATACTTATGAGAAAAGTATAAGTTTTTTAGCGTACTGCTACGCTAGTATTTTTGTCTGAAACTATTTTGTAAACAGATGAAATTGCTTTTGAAGATAAAGTAGCGATTTCGTTATTTACATTAATTTCATATCTAACTTTTTTTGCATTGTCTTCAACTTCTAAGAAGTAAACTCCGTCAGGGAAATCTTGTAAGCTAAAAGTTCTTAAAATTCCGTCTTTACCAGAAGCATTTTCAGAATACAATAAAGTACCATCTGTATCGTATATAGCTAATTTTGCTTTCTGAGTTTGGTTAAGACCAAAAGTGATCGTTTTTCCGTTTTTCAATACATGAAGATTAAAGTCCTCATTTCCATCAATCGCATAAGTGCTAATTCCTGATAAAAGCACCGCACACACTAAACTTAATTTTATCTTATTCATAGTATTTGTTTTTAAAAATTATTATCTCTAATTCTCTGATGTAAAATTACTCCAGCTATGCGAAAATAATATCAACTCTATTTTCCAATTTATGTGCTATATTCTCATTTACGAAACCGTTATAGGTTAAAATTTGAATTATTTTAGGTGTTTTAGTTAATTACGTTGTTATTTTTCAATGTTTTCTAAATGTTAACGTTTTGAAAAACTTCCAATATTCTTACATAAATTATGAATGTCTATAAAAAAGGTCGAATAAATAAGAAATCTTAAAAAAATCTGGAATAAAAATATGGGTTGTTTAAAAAAAGACGTTTTGGCGATAATTTGTTACATTATCTTTTTGTTGTTTTAATGAAAAATCCTCATTTACGAAACCGTTATAGGTTAAAATTTAAATTATTTTAGGTGTTTTTGTTAAATTTGCTATTATTTTTTAAAGAAATTATCATGAAAACAATTGCCCCAGCTCTTGAAGTGATAACTAACTCATACGGAAGTTCTTTTACCTACACTAAACACGCCGAAAAGACCAATAGCAAAGCTCATTTATGGCATTATCATCCAGAGATTGAGTTGGTTTATATAAATGGCGGGGCAGGAAAAAGACAAATAGGAAGCCATGTTTCCTATTATACAAATGGTAGTTTGATTTTGATAGGGTCTAATTTGCCGCATTGCGGCTTTACGAATGAACAAACGGGAAACGTAAACGAAACAGTCATTCATATTAAACCTGAATTTTTAGGAAATGGCTTTTTTGGAGTACCGGAAATGAGAAAAATTCAAAATGTTTTAAGCCAGTCTAAAGGCGGAATCGCTTTTGGCGGAGAAACTAAAAAACATATTGGAAAAAAAATCGAAGCAATGGAAGACCAACTTCCGTTTGAACGTTTGCTTTCGCTTTTAAGTATTCTGGATGAATTAGATTCGTCTGAAGAATATACAATGCTAAACGCAGATGGTTTTGCAATGGAACTGCAAACGCAGGATAATGATCGTATGAATGTGGTTTTTAATTTTGTTAAAGATAATTTTCAGCAGTCTATCGCTATAGACGAAGTTTCGAATTTGGTGAGCATGACAACTCCTTCTTTCTGTAGATATTTTAAAAAGATTTCAAACAAAACTTTTACAGAGTTTGTAAACGAATACAGATTGGTGCACGCCTCTAAACTTTTGGCCGAAAAACCAATAAGTATAAATGAGGTTTGTTACGAAAGCGGTTTTAATAATTTCAGCCACTTTAGTAAATCATTTAAACAATATACAGGTAAAAGCGCATCGCAATACCGTCACGAACACAAGATTATTATTAGTTAATAGTTTTGTGTTTTTTGCCACAGATTATAAAGATTAAAATGATTTTTTTTAAGCCACGACTCGAGCGACAGCGAACAGGCGAAGCAATTGCACGAATTTCCACGAATTAGTTTGTGAAGAATGTTTGATATTTTTTGCCACCGATTAAAAGGATTAAAAAGATTTTAGGATCCGTTATAAGCCAAATTGAAAAATAAAATTCGTGGAAATTCGTGTAATTAGTGGCAAATCAATCTTTATATGTTTCTTGCCACAGATTACACAGATTAAAATGATTTTTTTAGTTGCCGTGAATTACAAAAAAAATAAGATTAATTTAATTCGTGGAAATTCGTGCAATTCGTGGCAAACCAATTTTTCAAAGAAAATAATCCATAGAATCATTTTATCCCGATAGCTATCGGGAGTGACAAAAATATTAGATCCGACTAGTCAAAAGCTGGTCGGATTTTTCATTTAGTTTGTTCAGAAAAAAGGTATATTTACACTCCTTTAATCAAAAAAAACTATCAAAATGAAAAACCTTAAAATTTTAGTATTCTTTGTTTTTCTGTGTGTTTCGTCAATGTCATACGCAGCAAAAGTAGATACTTTACAAATTGCAAGTACCGCTATGAGCAAAACCTATAAGGCGGCTGTAGTTTTACCAAATTCGTATGCAAAAAGTAAAACCGCGTTTCCGGTAATGTATTTACTGCATGGAGCATACGGACATTTTAGTGACTGGTTAAAAAATACTCCAAATAAAAAACTGGTTCAGAGTTTATCTGATCAATATAATTTAATCATCGTAATGCCCGAAGGAGAAACATTTAGTTTTTATCTCGACAGCCCCGTAAATAAAGAAAGCCAGTTTGAAACTTTTATTACACAGGAAGTAATTCAAAAAGTAGATAATACCTATCGAACAATTAACAACAGAACCGGAAGGGTTATTACCGGACTTTCGATGGGCGGACACGGAGCTTTATATCTTTCTGCCAGACATCCTGATTTATTTTGCGCTGCCGGAAGCATGAGTGGAGCAGTAGATATGAGTACAATGCTTAACCGAGAATCTTCGGCGCAAGTGATAAAATTAATGCAGCCTGTTTTTGGAGACAGAAGTGATAATTCTGAATTATACGCGCAGCACGCCGTTATGGGAATGCTGGATAAAATAAAAGCAAACAAATTACCTCTAATTATTGACTGCGGAGTTGATGATTTTCTCATCGAACCAAACAGAGAATTACACCGCCGATTAGTTTATAATAAGGTAGAACACGATTATACCGAACGTCCGGGTGCACATACTTGGGAATATTGGGAAAATTCACTACCTTACCATGTATTATTTTTTAGCAAGATCTTGTTTAAGAATCAGGTTGTTGTGAAAAAATAATATAAAATTTCATTTCAAAACCGGTTTAACAAAATTTTTGGTTTGGTTTTTGGAATGCTTTTATAAACTTTAAAAAAAATATATATTATGAAAAAGATACTTACGTTATTCGCAGTTGTTGGGTTGTTTGCATTTACGGGTTGTTCAAACAATGATGATGATGTAGATTATGATACAATAAGTGGAGTTTTTGATGTTCCAAATGTTTCTTTTACTTCGGAAAATGATTATAGTAAATCAGTTCCTAATCCTTCTCAGTATGCTTCGGATGTTATATTGGTTTATAGATCAGCAGGAGTGGAAACAAATGGAAATAGAATTTGGAAATTACTTCCAGAAACATATTTCACAGATGATAGAGGATTAGATTTTACTTATACTTTTCAGTTTTCACGAGATTATATTGATATATTTATGGATGGATATGATTTGGATGGTGTTAACAGTAGTTATAGATTAAATCAAGTATTTAGAATTGTAATTGTGCCAGGAGATTTCCTAGGTACAAATAAAAGCGTAAATAAGGCAGATTATTCAGATTACAATGCAGTTATTAAGAAATACAATATTAATGATAAGAATGTTAAAGAATTAAAGTAAAATAACAATATAAAAAAAGGAAATCAGCAATGATTTCCTTTTTTTATATTGTTAGATATATTAGTTTCTTTTTATAAATGTCAATTGTGAGGTATTACCTCGACCTCTTACTCCTCCCGTTGGATTTTCAATGTTTATAAAATAGGTTCCAATAACTAAATTTGAAACATCTATACTTATTAGGTTTTCATTTATAACGGAAAAATTCACACTTACAGTTGTTCCCGTTACATTTGCTACAGAGATTTTTGTACTAGATAAAAGATAGTCGGTAGACTTATTTTCTACATATATAACAGAAGACGCCGGATTTGGATATGCAATTAACGTTGGAGTGCCGTATGTTCTTCCTGCTTGTAAATTAGTTTCATTACTATATGACTTTGAGGTGTAATTTCCAGTATTATTAATTGTATAGTTAATTGTTGCGATCCTTCTGTAGTTATAAGTAGTTTCTACAACTAAGTCTCCTCTGGTTCCAATAACAAATTGTAATGGTGCTGGAAGATAATCTTTTGATGTTGCTCCGGCAATATTTGACCAAGCGCTATATTGATTAGGTCTTGTATTTTTAATTGCCTGACTCTGCCATTGGTAAGTAGTGCTTATAATTTGAGCATTTGGTATGTTTTCAATAGCTGCTATCGAGCCGCTTATTGTAGATGGATTCTCAATTTGTTTTAAAGTAGTATCCATAGCTAAAACCTGATCACAACATATTACATTATTGTTTTTTAGAGTTCTAGGGATAACTTTTATAACATTACTAGCATTGCTTATTCCTTTATAAAAAGCAATTCTTCTAATAACTAGATAATTGTCTTCTAGGTTTGGGATGTTTTTTAAAACTGCATATTCTAAAGTTGCAGAGTTACCGTTTTCAATTGTAATCCAATTTTTATTTGTAAAATCATCATTTTGATTTGTTTTTGCATATTGCCATTCATAACGTTCTATAGCATCAAAACTATCTCCTCTAGATTGTGGGATATGATTTGGATTTTCGAGAATATTTAGATTTACCCTTGCAGATGCTCTGTCACTATATATTTGTTTTGGGTTTGAGTCTACGATTTCAACAAAACCATTTGCATCTTTACCTCCATCAATTATAATTTCATTGAGTATTGGCGTAGGAACAATTCTGATATTTATAGCGTTACTGTCATTAAAAGGAAAGTCACTACCAAGCCTTCTCTTGAAAGTTGCGTTTTCTGTTAAATAATCAGGAATTAGGATATTAATTTTATCGTTTGAATAGTTAGTACCAGTATAGGTTTTGTTAGGAAACTGACTATTGTCAATTTTAAGCCATGAAACAGAAACTTTATTAGGGGCAAGAGTAGAACCTAATATTGGAGCAGGTCTGTCTCCGTATCTAATTACCTGATCACAACATATAGTGTTTTTGAAATTTGGATCAGGTGGTGTTACTGGAGGAGTTACTGGAGGCGTTGTAGTACTGCCATTTTTTATAACAGAAACATTGTTGCTTTTATAAACTATACCTGAATTGCTTTTGTACTGTGCTAATATGTATCCTCCGGTAGTATTGAAATTACTTAGAGTTAAATTGATTACAAAGCTTATTGTGGCTGTATTTCCTCCGATAAAGTTTGTTACTCTTTCAAAGCCACCTTCAGTTACAATTGGTGTGATTGCTGAATCTTTTGTATATAAAATACTTAGAGTGCCTTCACTGCCTACAGGTACTGGTGATTCTATTTTTACTGATAATGAAACAGTAGATCTGTCTACTGATTCAAGATTTATAGGGCTTGTACTAATTACACTTTTATTATTGACAACAAGTGGTGTAAGTATGACCTTTTGTCCTATTGCTATTGAGCTGAAAAATAATAAAATAAATAAATAAAGATAATTTTGTTTCATAAATTAGAATTAAATTAATAATTCTATAAATGTACTTGTTTATGTTTATTTTCTTATAATTATAAATAAAAACATAAGATTATTATTAAAATTTACTGTTTTTGTGAAATAAATTATCTTTTAAAAATATAAAAGAGAAAATCATTACGATTTTCTCTTCTTATAAGTATATTTTGAAATGATATTACAAATCAGAATCAGTAAGTTCTTTTTCTTTTCCGAATTTAAGTGAAACCAAAATTCCAACTAAAAGTGAAAGCGCAATAAATCCTAATGAAGCCCATTCTGGAACGTGAATCCATTCGTGAAGAAGCATTTTTAAACCTACGAAAGCTAAAATAGCAACTAAGCTGTATTCTAAGAAACTGAATTTTGCCAGCATATTTGCCAGGAAGAAATACATAGAACGTAAACCTAAAATGGCAAAAATATTAGAACTAAATACTAAAAACGGATCAGAAGTAATGGCTAAAATCGCCGGAACGCTGTCAACAGCAAATAAAACGTCCATAACTTCAATTACAATCAAAGCAACGAAAAGTGGTGTTGCAGCCTTTTTTCCTTTTTCGGTTAAAATAAAAAATTTCTCATGCTCCATGTGAGACGTAATCGGAATAATTTTTCCTAAAGTTTTGTATACAAAAGAATCTTTAGGATTAAAATCTTCATCTTCTCCAGAAAACAACATTTTTATAGCAGTAAATACTAAGAATCCTCCAAAAACATAAGTTGTCCAGGTAAATTTATTAATCAGCATAACGCCGAAGAAAATCATTAAACCACGGAAAATAATCGCGCCCAGAATTCCCCAGAATAAAACGCGGTGCTGGTACTTTTGCGGAATTTTAAATGAAGCAAAAATAATTGCAATTACAAATATGTTATCAACACTTAAAGATAATTCGATTAAATAACCTGTAATAAACTTCATCGAAGCCACGGCAGGCTTTAAACCGTCGGGATTTGCAATATAATCTGTAGTGTAAAGCCAATAGATAACACCTGAAAATAAAAAAGATAAAGTAACCCAAATCAAGGTCCATTTACTGGCTTCTTTGGTGCTGATAATATGTGGTGTTTTATTGAATACACCTAAATCTAAAGCAAGAATAAAAATTACGGCCAGTAAAAAGAGAGTCCAGACTATCATGATGGTTTTTTTAAATGAATTACAAAGATAAGTTTTGAAGTTTAAATTAAAAATTATTTATAAGAAAGGTACTTTTAAAATTAAGCAATTTTGTGAGATGTTTGATGTAAAAGGTGAGAAGGTTCTCGACTTCGCTCGAACTGACAGTTGTGGTTTGTTAAAACTTTGTCAAAGTTTTAAACTTTGACAAAGTTTAGCGCAATCTTGTCATTCCGATGAACGAGGAATCTTCGTAAGAAACTCCGCCTTGAGAATCGCCAATCTTTGTAGAGCTACTTGTGGAGATTCCTCGTTCCTCGGAATGACAAGATTGCGTTTGTACGTTGTTTTTTAGAAATAATAAAAAAATCCGTTTAAACCAGCGTCATCTGCGTGCCATTACACAAGCTTACTTTTTCTTAGTGCGGCTGCTTCGTTCCTCGCAATGACAAAAAAAAGTGCCAACAATTACGATGGCACTTTTAGAATATATTCTAAGCTTTGAATTATAGCGCTGATTTAACAGTTTTGATAATTCTTGCAGCAATTTTGTATGGATCTCCGTTTGAAGCTGGTCTTCTGTCTTCTAACCAACCTTTCCATCCTTTTTGAACAGTCATTAAAGGAATTCTGATAGAACATCCTCTGTCTGAAACTCCATAAGAGAAATCGTGAATAGAAGCAGTTTCGTGTTTACCAGTTAAACGTTGGTCATTGTAAGCTCCGTAAACCGCGATGTGCTCAGCAGTAACAGGACGGAAAGCCTCACAAATTCTTTCGTAAGTAGCTTGGTCTCCACATGTTCTTAACACCTCGTTAGAGAAGTTAGCGTGCATTCCAGAACCATTCCAGTCAGTATCTCCCAGAGGTTTTGGGTGATACTCAATATAGTAACCATATTTCTCAGTCAAACGATCTAATAAGTAACGAGCAACCCAAATTTCGTCTCCGGCTTTTTTAGCACCTTTAGCGAATAATTGGAATTCCCATTGTCCGCAGGCAACCTCTTGGTTAATACCTTCAAAGTTAATTCCGGCAGCGATACATAAATCAGCATGTTCTTCTACTAATTTTCTTCCGTGAGTGTTTTTTCCACCTACAGAGCAGTAGTACATACCTTGTGGAGCAGGATAACCTCCAACAGGGAAACCTAATGGCAATAAAGTTTTAGTATCCATGATGAAATATTCTTGTTCGAATCCAAACCAGAAATCATCATCCTCATCATCAATAGTAGCTCTACCGTTAGAAGGGTGTGGAGTTCCATCAGCGTACATAACTTCAGACATTACTAAATATCCGTTAATACGAGTTGGATCTGGATAAATTGCAACAGGAACTAACAAACAGTCAGATGAACCACCTTCAGCTTGTTTTGTTGACGAACCATCAAATGACCAATTTCCAAGTTCTTCTAATGTTCCTTTGAAATTTTCGTGTTCTTCAACTTTAGTTTTACTTCTAAGATTTTGAGTTGGTTCGTATCCATCTAACCAAATGTACTCTAACTTAATTTTAGCCATAATAATATAAATTTATTTTTTTTGTTTTTTCGCTGGGTCAAATATAGATTTATTTTTTTAGTCCTAAAAATTAGGGGGCTATTTTGTTGGGCGAAGTATAATTTTTTTGAGAAGCGCAATTTTGATAGGGGTATATTCTAAAAAAAGCAATTTTAAATACTTAAAAAAAATAAATTCGTAAAAATAAGGGTAACTTTTTGAATTTTAGGGTTAAGAAATTATGAAAAAATGTTTATTTAATGAATAATACTGAGCTTTTTTGTTATATTTCTTTACAACATAATCACTATTCTTTAAAAAAGGCTTCATACGTTGAAAATTCTGCTTATAAAATTCTCAATTATAAGTTTAAAAAAGGGGCTTTTATTGTTTATATTTGTTGCTCATTTTTTTAGTGAAAATTATTACGAATTTTAAAATTATATACATGTCAACATTACGTTTCCAAGCTTTACAAGAAGCTTCTACAAGAAAGCCGGTACACTTTGAAGAAATTGATAAGAAATCGAATCTTTTTGGATCAAATGTGTTTAATGAGAAAGCAATGAAGCAGTTTTTAACTTCAGATGCTTTAAAAGGAGTAAGAGATGCCATTCAACACGGAACGAAAATAGAACGTAAACTGGCAGATTATATCGCCATGGGAATGAAAGAATGGGCATTGGCAAAAGGTGTTACACATTATACACACTGGTTTCAGCCATTAACGGGAACTACTGCAGAAAAACATGATGCTTTTTTTGAAACATCATATGACGGAAGTGACCCTGTAGAGAAATTTGGCGGAGCGCAATTAGTACAGCAAGAACCAGATGCGTCAAGTTTTCCTAACGGCGGAATCAGAAACACATTTGAAGCAAGAGGATATACAGCCTGGGACCCGACTTCGCCAGCCTTTATATATGGTACAACTTTATGTATCCCAACCGTTTTTATCGCGTATACTGGTGAAGCCTTAGATAATAAAATACCTTTATTAAGAGCGTTATCTGCAATTGACGAAGCGGCTACAGAAGTTTGTAAATACTTTGATAAAAACGTAAAAAAAGTAACCGCAACTTTAGGATGGGAGCAGGAATATTTCCTAATCGATAAAGCTTTGGCAAACTCACGCCCTGACTTAGTAATGACGGGAAGAACATTATTAGGACATACATCTGCAAAAGGACAGCAGTTAGATGATCATTATTTCGGGTCTATTCCAACTCGTGCTCTTACTTATATGAGAGATTTAGAGCAGGAATGTATGTTATTGGGAATTCCAGTAAAAACGCGTCATAACGAAGTAGCACCAAATCAGTTTGAGTTGGCACCGATTTTTGAAGAAACAAATCTTGCCGTAGACCACAACTCTTTATTAATGGATGTAATGCAGAGAGTAGCAGAGCGTCATGACTTTAAAGTATTATTTCACGAAAAACCATTTAAAGGAGTAAACGGTTCAGGAAAACACAACAACTGGTCGTTGGCAACAGATACCGGAGTTAACTTATTGAGTCCGAGTAAAACGCCAATGAGCAATTTACAGTTTTTAACTTTCTTCATTAATACTATAAAAGCAGTAAATGATAATGAAACTTTGCTTCGTGCATCAATTGCAACAGCAAGTAACGATCATAGATTAGGAGCAAACGAAGCACCGCCGGCAATTATGTCTGTTTTTATTGGAGCGCAGTTAACAAAAGTATTATCTGAATTAGAAAGCGTAACAACAGGAAAACTTTCTCCAGAGGAAAAAACAGATTTAAAATTAAACGTAGTTGGTAAAATTCCAGATGTATTATTAGATAATACAGACAGAAACAGAACTTCGCCTTTTGCCTTTACAGGAAATAAATTTGAGTTTAGAGCCGTTGGTTCAAATTCAAACTGTTCAAACGCAATGACAACTTTAAATGCAATTGTAGCAAAACAATTAATAGATTTTAAAAATGAAGTAGAGAACCTGATCGAGTCAAAAGACATGAAAAAGGACGATGCTATTTTTAATGTTTTAAGAGAATACATCAAACAATCTAAAAAAATTCTTTTTGAAGGCGACGGTTACAGCGAAGCTTGGGAAAAAGAAGCGGCAAAAAGAGGTTTGAGCAACTTTAAAACAACTCCGGAAGCGATAAAAGCTAAAGTTTCTAAACAAGCTTTAGATTTATTTGCTGAATTGGGAATCTTTAATCACGTTGAAGCCGAAGCACGTTACGAAATTGAATTAGAAGAATACACTAAAAAAATCCAGATTGAAGGAAGGGTTTTAGGAGATATTGCCAGAAATCACGTGATTCCAACAGCAATTCGTTACCAAAATACATTAATTGAAAATGTAAAAGGTTTAAAAGAAATCTTCGGGAAAGAATTTGAAACTATTGCAAAAGAACAAATCACTTTGATCAAAGAAATTTCTGGTCATATTGAAGGAATCAATTCTAAAGTTTTGGCCATGACCAATGAAAGAAAAAAAGCAAATCAGTTAACAGATGGTCAAAAAATGGCCGAAGCATATTGCAATACTGTAAAACCATATTTTGAAGACATACGTAATCACTGTGATAAATTAGAATTATTAGTTGATGACGAAAGCTGGACATTAACAAAATACAGAGAATTATTGTTTACTAAATAATTTTTTTCGCCACGAATTACACGAATTTTCACGAATTTTATTTTTCAAAAATCATCCTACAAGGATGATTTTTGTTTTTTAAGAAAAAAAGATTCGTGAAAATTCGTGTAATTCGTGGCAAAACTTTTTTTGAATCCTATATACCTGAATACCTAAAGAATTAAAAAAAGGGATTATCTTTGCACCACATCAACACAAACTAATTTTCATGAGTTCAGATTCTAGCAAAAGATATGCACAAAGAGGTGTTTCGGCATCAAAAGAAGACGTACATAACGCTATAAAAAATATTGACAAAGGTTTATTTCCGCAGGCATTCTGTAAAATTGTCCCAGATTATTTGACTCAGGACAACGACCACTGCTTAATCATGCATGCCGACGGAGCGGGTACAAAATCATCTTTGGCTTATATGTATTGGAAAGAAACCGGAGATCTTTCGGTTTGGAAAGGAATTGCTCAGGATGCTTTAATCATGAATATTGACGATTTATTATGTGTTGGGGCAACCGATAATATTTTACTTTCTTCAACCATTGGAAGAAATAAAAACTTAATACCGGCTGATGTTATTTCTGCAATCATCAACGGAACCGAAGAATTAATCAACGAACTAAAATCTTTTGGCGTAACGATTCATTCAACTGGAGGCGAAACTGCCGATGTTGGAGATGTTGTTCGTACCATCATTGTTGACTCAACTGTTACAGCTCGCATGAAACGTGCAGATGTGGTAGACAATGCTAAAATTAAAGCTGGAGACGTAATTGTTGGTTTGGCTTCTTTTGGACAGGCAACTTACGAAAAAGGATATAACGGAGGAATGGGAAGTAACGGATTAACTTCTGCACGTCATGACGTTTTCGGAAAATATCTGGCTAAAAAATATCCTGAAAGTTACGATGCTGCTGTTCCGGAAGAATTAATTTATTCTGGTCAGGTTAATTTAACTGATGAAGTTGAAAACAGTCCAATAAACGCAGGTCAATTGGTACTTTCCCCAACAAGAACTTACGCACCAATTATCAAGAAAATTTTAGATAAATACACTCCAAAAGAAATTCACGGAATGGTGCATTGCAGCGGAGGCGCGCAGACTAAAATTTTACATTTCGTTCAAAATTTACACATTATAAAAGATAATTTATTTCCGGTTCCGCCATTGTTCAGGTTAATTCAGGAACAATCAAAAACGGATTGGAAAGAAATGTATCAGGTTTTCAACTGCGGTCACCGTATGGAACTTTATGTTCCTGAAAACATTGCACAGGATATTATCGAGATTTCAAAATCATTCAATGTTTATGCGCAAATCGTAGGTAGAGTAGAAGCAGCCGATGCTAAAAAACTAACGATCACCAGCGAATACGGAACATTCGAATATTAATTTTTTTTTGAGATACAAAGAATCAAAGGTTCAGAGTTGCAAAGGTTTTTTTAGCACCTGAATTTTAGTAGAGACGCACAGCAGTACGTCTAACATTACGAAAGACGCACTGCTGTGCGTCTCTACAATTTATAAAACGCCAGTATTATGTACGAACTGCTTTTTTGGAGATACTTAGACGAAATTTACCTGAACCATCATGAGGTTTACGAAGCTCTTGTTGAAAAAGAAGAAGTTGACGGCCTTGAAAAACTGCCTGTTGAGGTAATTATCAATCGTATTAATTCTGTTTTTTCAAAATGGGAAAGAGTTGATGAAAACAGTTGGAAAAATAATGCAGGAAAAGGAGCGTTTCAGGTTATTACCACTCCGCAAAGTATTAAAATTGATTGTTATGGAACCGAAGGAAAAACCATGAATCAATTAGTAGATTTGATGGCAGAATTCAAATGTCCGCTTTACGATCCGCAGGTTCCGGAGCGTTATGATGAAATGAGTGAGTAGTTTTTTGTGAATATTTCATAAATAATTGTAAATGTATAGTTCCTACGGAACATTTTTCTTGGGAGGTATTATTTTTCTACCGATATTATACTCCTAGCGGAGTAAGATATTATAAGTAAATATCTCGTAGAGATTAAATATCGGTAGATATGACGTATTTACAGGTTTCACATTGTCCCGTAGGGACTACATTTTTACTCAAAGAATGTCTGGAAATATTTAACTAATCGAAATAAACCAATGAACCAAACTTCAAATTTCAGCTTCACAGATAATATAATTTTAGAAGACGACTTCGTTTTATTACGTCCTATTCAGGAATCAGATGTAGAAAATTTACTGGAAATTTCCCTCAACGAACCAGAAACCTGGAAATATTCTTTAGTTGGTGCTGAAGGAAAAGACAATTTGATCAACTACATACAATTGGCAATAAAAGAAAGAGAAGATAAAAAAGAATTTCCTTTTATTGTTTTTGATAAAAAATCTCAAAAATACGCCGGTTCAACGCGTTTTTATGATATCAAACTTGATTTTAAAACTTTACAATTAGGTTATACTTGGTACGGATCAGCTTTTAGAGGAACCGGACTAAACAAACACTGCAAATTTTTATTACTTCAATTAGCTTTTGAAACCCTTGGAATGGAGCGAGTAGAATTTCGTGCCGATAATAATAACGAAAGAAGCATCGCCGCAATGAAAAGCATCGGCTGTAAAGTAGAAGGTGTTTTAAGAAGCAACATGCCAACACGAGACGGAAATGTTCGTCGTGATTCTATCGTTTTAAGCATTCTAAGAAACGAATGGTTTGACGAGGTAAAAGAAAGTCTAAAGCGTAAGCTTTAAAAAAAACGCTAGGCTCGATTCATTTTTAAACCGGATTAAAATCCGGCTCTACAATATAAACCGTTCCTTCGGAACTCTTGTTTATTGGGTATAATTTTAAATGAATTAGAAATCCATTGTTTTAAAAAGATTTTTTTTGGAAAAAACTATTGGATTTTCATAGACCGAACCAATTGAACATAATCATTATAAAGAGCCGCTAGGCTCGATTCATATTGTAGGGCTGGATTTTAATCCAGTTTAAAAGAATGGACAATATAAAAACAGCCACTAGGCTCGGTTGTTATATTTATATTTTAAATTTAAATTTTTTAAAAGTATAAATTATCGTAATTTTCTGAACGAAACAATTACAGAAAATTACCCAATGAATATTTTACAAAAACCTGCTTTTATTGTTGCATTTGGAACTTTTATGTTTGCTTTTACAGCAAATACAAATGCTCAGAAAAAAGAAAACAACCTTAAAAATTTGATTCAATATGTTGATCCAATGATTGGAACAGCAAAAATGGGGCATACCTATCCGGGAGCAACAGTACCATTTGGAAGCGTGCAGTTAAGCCCGGAAACCGATACCATTGCGTACAGCTTAAACGGAAAATATAATGGTGAAGTTTATAAATATTGCGCAGGATATCAATATGAAGACAAAACAATTGTAGGTTTCAGCCACACCCATTTTAGTGGAACAGGTCATTCTGATTTAGGAGATTTTCTAATTATGCCAACAACAGGAAAACTGCAATTGAATCCCGGCGTTGCTTCAAAACCTTTGTCAGGCTACAGATCGGTATTTTCACATTCAACAGAAAAAGCAGAACCTGCTTATTACAGCGTACTTCTGGAAGATCATAATATTAAGGCCGAATTGACTGCAACAACAAGAGTAGGAATGCATCAATATACTTTTCCAAAATCAGATGAAGCCCATATTATTCTTGATTTAACTTCTGGAATTTACAATTACGATAAAAAGAATGTCTGGACTTTTGTACGAGTAGAAAACGATACTTTAATTACAGGATATCGTCAGACAAATGGCTGGGCGAGAACAAGAACTGTTTATTTTGCTATGTCTTTTAGTAAACCAATTAAAAGTTACGGACAGGCCGCTCAGGAAAAAAGTGTTTACAGAGGTTTTTGGGGAAGATTCGATCAAACGAAAAATTTCCCTGAAATGGCAGGACAAAACATGAAATTGTTCTTTGATTTTGATACAAACGAAGGCGAAAAAATCAAAATTAAAATGGCTTTATCGCCTGTAAGTTCAGCAGGCGCATTAGAAAATATGAAGAAAGAAATTCCGGATTGGGATTTTGAACGTGTTAAAAAACAAAGTCAGGAAGTTTGGAATAAAGAACTAAATAAAGTTCAGGTTGAAACCATTCAAAAAGAAGATTTGGTTAATTTTTATACCGCAATGTATCACGCCTTTTTAGGACCAACAGAATACATGGACTTAGATCGAAATTACAAAGGTTTGGATATGAATGTTCATAAAGCCGAAAACTTTACAAATTATACCAGTTATTCGCTTTGGGATACGTATAGAGCTTTGCACCCGTTATTCAACATTGTGCAGCCGAAAAGAAACTCGGATATGGTAAGTTCAATGCTGGCGCATTCAGACCAAAGTGTGCATAAAATGCTTCCGATATGGTCGCATTATGCGAATGAAAACTGGTGCATGATTGGATATCATTCTGTTTCTGTTGTGGCAGATGCAATTGTAAAAGGGAATACTAGTTTTGATGCAGAAAAAGCGCTTCAGGCTTGTGTTAATACTGCAAAAGTGCCTTACTATGATGGCTTAGAATTTTATATGAAAAAAGGTTATGTACCTGAAGATAAAAATGGTGCTTCGGTTTCGAAAACTTTAGAATATGCTTATGATGACTGGGCGATTGCACAGGCAGCGAAGAAATTAGGAAAAACAGATATCTATAATGAATTCATCGAAAGATCGAAGAATTATAAAAATGTTTATGATGAAAAAACAGGTTTTATGCGTCCTAAATTAAACGACGGAACTTTCAAAAAAGAATTTGATCCGCTTGATACACACGGACAGGGTTTTATCGAAGGAAATTCATGGAATTATAGTTTATACGTTCCGCAAGATCCTGCCGATATGATTAAAATGATGGGTGGAAATGAAAAGTTTAAAGTTCGTTTAGATTCATTGTTTAATATGCATTTACCGGATAAATATTTTGAAAACACAGAAGATATTACAAGAGATGGAATTATTGGAAATTATGTTCACGGAAACGAACCTTCACATCACGTAGTTTATTTATACAACTGGACAGATTCGCCTTGGAAATCACAAGATAAAATCAGAATGATTCTTAAAAAAATGTACCGAAACGGGGCAGATGGTTTAGGAGGAAATGATGATTTTGGACAAATGAGTGCCTGGTATATTTTCAGCAGTTTAGGATTTTATCCAGTTGCTCCGGGTTCTGATGAATATGCATTGGGAAGTCCGCTGGTTAAAAAAGCTGTTTTTAATTTAGAAAACGGAAAAAACTTTGAAGTTGAAACCGTAAATCAATCGGATAAAAATGTATTTGTGAGTAAAGTTTTGCTGAATGGAAAAGAAATTTCAAGACCTTTCCTGAAACATGCAGATGTTATTAATGGTGGTAAAGTTACTTTTTACATGAGTGCAAAACCGAATAAAAAGAATTATCAAAATTAAGATGGGCCACGGATTTTACTGGTGAAACGGGTTTACACTGATGTTTATTTAATTTAATGTCACCCTGAGCGAAGTCGAAGGGCTTTTACGACGAAAAAGGGCTTCGACTTCGCTCAGCCTGACAGAAACGGGGACTCAGACTTACTAGAGAATAAAATTTAATTCGTGAAAATTTGTGAAATTCGTGGCAAAAAAATAAACGTAAAAGGGCTTCAACTTCGCTCAGCCTGACAGAAAGGATAGCTCAGCCAGACAAGAGAACAAAATTAAATTCAAGAAAATTTGTGCAATTCGTGGCAGAACAACAAAAAACTTCACGAAATTTGCACTTCAAATAAAGACAATCAATATGAAAATAAATTTAAAATCAGGAATTGATAAACTGCTTTTTGGAATGAAGCAGAATGATGTTACAGCTGTTTTAGGAAAACCTGATAAAAACTATAAAGATGAAGATGACAATGTGATTTTTGTATACAATGCACACAAAATCAGATTGACATTTTATGAAGAAGAAGAACTTAAATTAGGCTATTTAGTAGCGTCAAGCAATGATTTGGAAGTTTTCGGATTTAAAATAATCGGAAGAAAAATTGCTGATGTAAAGAAAGATTTTGCTGCAAAAGGAATTACAAAATATACTCAGGAAACTTTTGATACTTTCGAAAATTACTTCAACGAAGACAATTGGTTTATTCTTCAAACGGAATTTGATGAGGTTGTAAAATTTGAAATTGGTGCAATTATCAATGATAAAGATGAGTTTGCCTGGAAGTTTCCGGTTAAGAAATAATTAGGCTTTTAAAAACCTTTGCCAAAGTTTTAAACTTTGGCAAAGGTGAGATACAATATTGTCAGGCTGAGCGAAGTCGAAGCCCATCAACAGTGCAGATTTGACTTGCGGGACTTCGACTTCGCTCAGTCTGACAAACGGAACAAATAATCACAAAAAAAACCGACAAGCGATTGTCGGTTTTTTTATGGGTTTAAAAGAAATTATCCTTTTAACCATGCATTTTTAAGTTTCTCTTTTGAAGCATCAGTTGCTTTAAAAGTTTCAGTTTCTTCAAATGGTAATTTTACAGTTCCCTTTATAGTTTCTTCTTTACCATCACGTTTTATTTTTAAAGTAATTGGATCATTTTCTTTCCAGTTTTCACTTGCACCAATAAGTTCGTAAATGTTCTCTAAAGAATAAGCTTTGTTATTTACTGCTAAAATAATATCGCCACCTTTTAAGTTTAAGTTTTTGAAGAAATCGTTTAGTTCAACATCAGGACGAACTGCGATTTCTTTTGTCTGCTTATCAATTTTGATATAAGGTGTTTGTCCTTTTAAGAAAACAGCTCCGGTTTTTTTCTCCATTGCTTTTGTTACACCAACTTTAGCCAAATAAAAATCGTAAGGAATTGGAGTTGTTCCCGCTACATATTTGTTTAAGAAATCCCCAACTTCAGGATAAGTCAATTGTGTGATTTTAGCAAATAATTCATTATCGTTGAATGGTTTTTCAACACCATATTCAGTTGATAATTTATGCATTAAATCAAGAATTCCTCTTTCACCGTTGCTTTTTTCTCTAATGATAATATCAATACACATTCCAATCAGCGCCCCTTTTTGGTACACGTTTAAGTATTGATCTTTATAGGGTTGTTCTAAAACATTAGCACTCATTTTAGTAAATGACATTGTATCATCTAATTTTTTTGCCTGCTCAATTTTATCTGCAATTCTAGTATAGAATTCTCCTTCGTTAATTAAACCCTGGTTGATTTGGAAAAGATTTGCAAAATATTCTGTTACACCTTCGTACATCCATAAATGCTCAGACATTTTTGGGTCATTATAATCAAAATATTGGATTTCTTTTGAGTGAACTGTCAATGGAGTTACAATGTGGAAAAACTCATGAGAAACAACATCTTTCATTGATTCTACCAATCTTTCTTTTGGCATAGATTCAGGAAGTACAACTGTAGTAGCAGTTGGGTGTTCTAAAGCTCCAAATCCGTGTGCATCGTCTTTTGCCATGCTTGATAAATACAATAATACTGTATACTTTTTATTAGCATTTACTTTACCTAAAAAGTTTTTCTGAGCTGTCATCATTGTTTTCATTTCAGGAGTAATACTTTCTGCAGTAAATTTTCCAGTTGGAGAATAAACAGCAATTAAAATATCCATTCCGTTAACGTTGAAAGTAGTGTAATCTGGTTTAGAATACATAATTGGATTTTCAACTAATACAGCATAACGAGTCGTTGTAAAAACATCGCTTGTTTTGCTTGCATCTTCATCAGTCATTGAAGTTGCTCCCCAAAGTGTTTCAGGATGTGTAATGGTAACTTTGTACGGAATTTCTAGTTTGTCTTTGAAATACCCAACAAAACCATGTGTATTTACTAAGAAATTTTCTCCGGCTTTGATGTTTGTTCCTGCAGGTGAGAAAACATCATCATTACCAAATCCGGTACCTTTTTCAGTGTCAAAAGTATCATTAACTAAATAAGTAATTTTTTTAAGCGTTTTAGCATTAGCAATCGACCATGAATTATCGCCAAGTCTGGTTACAGTTAATGCATTTCCTTTAGCATCATAAGCTTTAAAATCTTCTGAGTATTTTCCATAGTTATCAGTAGAATAAGTTCCTGGAACTGTTTTTGGAATACTGTAGATAATTTCATCTGTTTTAATTGCAGGAGGCGTTACAGTTACCAAAACTTTATCGTCTTTTACATCAACAAGATTGATGTTAACGTCTACGACATTTTTTTCAGAAACTGAAGAACTTCCTGTTTTACAGCTCCAAAGCGTTACTGCAAGAGCTAAAGTGTAAAGTATTTTTTTCATTTGTTTATGTTTAGTTATACCTATCAGACTAGAAAATTACAAAATAGTTACAAAATCATTGTAAAAAGTTATAAATAAAAAAAAACTCCTGCTTTTACAGGAGTTTTAAATCTTAGTCAAATTTATTTTTAATATAATATTTACCATCCAAGTCTTCGTCAAAATCATCAATTTTAATAGGCTTTGGTTTAGGTTTATTCGCTATAGCCTTCTTTTTCCACATCTCAAATTTTTCAAGAGGCATTTTCTTCTTCATTATTTCAAGAACTTCTTTTTCTTCCAATCCAAACTCTTTTTTTATGATTTCAAATGGATTTCTTTCTTCTAAGGCTAACGAAACAAGTCTTTCCGTTTGTTCCCAATTCAATTCTTTGCGGTTACTCTTTTTCATCTCGTGAAAATTAATTCAAAATAGAGGGTTAATGATTAATAGATTGATTTTCATTTTATATATCAATATTAATAAAAAAAATAATTAGTTGGTACGCCCAGGTATATTTTTTTTATTGATTTTTAGTGTTTTTTGCAGATCTTGTTTTCTGAAACGGAATTTGCAATAAATTTTTCAATTGGTTGTTTTCTTCGGCAAGCATATGAGTATCTACGCCGTAAATTAATTGATCTTTTGGTAAATAGGTATAAGTACCGAAAAGCCTGTCCCAGACAGAAAAAATATTTCCATAATTGCTATCAGTATAAGGCAGTACATAATGATGATGCACTTTATGCATATTGGGAGAAACTATAAAATAACTTAAGAATAAATCCAGTTTATTTGGCAGCGAAATATTGGCATGATTAAATTGTGAGAATATAACAGATAAAGACTGATATAAAAATACCATCCACATTGGGCTTCCTACAATCAATACACCAAGTGTTGTAAACACAAAACGAATTATACTCTCTCCCGGATGATGCCTGTTTGCCGTTGTGGTATCAATCCAGGTATCGGTATGGTGAATTATATGAAAACGCCATAAAAACTTAATTTTATGTTCTACAAAATGAACTAAATAAGCGCCAATTAAATCTAATAAAAGCAGACCAATAATAGTATAAAGCCAAATAGGGATTTGAGGAAGCCATTGTAAAATCCCGAAATTATTTTCAGTGGTCCAGCTGGCCGTTTTTATTAAAATAAAAGCCAGAATAAAGTTGACAATAATAGTGGTGATGGTAAAAAAGATGTTGATTCCCGCATGATGCCATTTTCTATATTGCATTTGAAACAAAGGGAAAGTATTTTCTATTACCCAAAAAAGTGTAATCCCGCCAATTAAGATAAGACTCCGGTGTGAAGACGGAATAGTGCTGAAATAAGAAATAATTTCGTTCATAACCAATTAGATTTGAGTTGAAATGAAGCTTTCTTTTTTCGATTTTATCTAAAGAAAAAGAGAAAACCAAATATAAATATATCTGATTTTCTCTTTAAATTTTATAATTGGTTAAAATTTTTATGCTTTTTTAATCAAACTAATAATAAATAGTAAAATCCATGCACCTCCAACAGCAATTAAAATCTGCCATAAAAGTCCGCCGCCGCCAATACCAAGCTTAGCTGCAAGCCATCCTCCAAATATACCGCCAAGGATTCCAACAATGATATTACCAATTAAACCAAAACCAGCACCTTTCCAGATTTGACCCGCAAGCCATCCTGAAATTGCACCAATAATTAAAAAATATATAAAACTCATGATTAGGATAAGTTGATTGTTAGTTAGTGTGATCTTCTTCGTTTTTCTGTAAAAGGAGCTTATAAATAAATCCTGCTGCAACAGCACCTAAAATTGGCGCGACCCAAAACAGCCAGACCTGCGAAAGCGGTTCTCCGCCCGCAAAAATTGCCTGAGATAATGATCTTGCAGGATTTACAGAAGTATTTGTAATTGGAATACTTATTAAGTGAATTAAAGTTAATCCTAAACCAATTGCAATTCCGCAGAAGTTAGTGTTTGCACATTTATCAGTACTTCCTAAAATGATCAATAAGAAAAATAAAGTCAATACAAATTCAGCAATAAAAGCAGCCTGTAATGAATATCCATCTGGAGAAAATGCCCCAAAACCATTTGATGCAAAAGCTCCGGCTTTAGTATTATCGATTATAAATCCTGCTTTTCCTGATGCAATTGTATATAATGTTCCCGCAGCAGCAATTGCACCAATACATTGCGCAATTATGTAAGGAATAAGATCTTTGGCAGGAAATCTTCCGCCAGCCCATAAACCAAATGAAACAGCCGGATTAAAATGTCCGCCCGAAATATGTCCAACAGCGTAAGCCATTGTCAAAACAGTTAAACCAAATGCTAAAGCAACCCCTGCAAACCCAATTCCTAATTCAGGATAACCGGCAGCAAAAATGGCACTTCCACAACCTCCAAAAACCAGCCAATAAGTTCCGAAAAACTCTGCAAACAATTTTTTCATAATAAAATAATTTAAGATTAATAGATTTGATTGTTATAGGGTATATTGGAATGCCCAAACTATCAAAACAATTTGTAAGGACAAACGTACAAATAAAATCCATTTTGGTAAACCAAAACTCGCTTTTTTATTTTGAAACATATATAAATTGGCAGGGAATATTGCAATCAATAATGCAATAATTCCCCATGCAGCATATTGCGTAGTAAGAGAGAACATTAATAAAATCCCCAATAAAATTTCTGCGATTCCGCTTAAAGTATTGAGTATTTGAGGGTTTTTAAAAAATGGAGGAATGATTTTAATGTACATTCCGGGTTTTCGAAAATGATTAAATCCGGCAAGTATATAAAGTATCGCCATTAAATATAAGTGCCAGGGTAAGTTCATGATAATTAATTATTTATAACGAAATTATAAAAAAATTAACACTTATTACATTACAAGACAGCTTTTTTTAATAAGATGTTAAAAAGCCTTATATTTTGCGTTTGAAATTTACATTCATAATAATGATTGCCAGAATGATAAGAACAATTCCAACCCATTGTGTAAAAATCACTTTTTCATTTAAAAGTACATAAGCCATCATTACTGAAACCGGAAGTTCTAATGCAGAAACGATACTTCCTAAACCAATTCCGGTTAACGGAAAACCTAAATTCATTAAAAGAGGCGGAATTATGGTTCCGAATAATGATAAAACAATTCCCCATTTCAGGAAAATTGCCAGATTGAAAGGGGTAACCTGGGTAAAAAATCCAAAAGTAAATACAATTACAGCACCGCCAAGAAGCATATATAAACTACGCTGAGCAGAAGAAATTCCTGTAGCTACACGATTTGCTGTAAACATTGTGGTTGTAAACGAAGCTGCGGCCAAAACTCCCCAAACAATTCCGCGCCAGTCTAGAGCAATATCATTATGGATAATATTAGTTGCCAAAACGGTTCCTATTAAGACAATAAAAACGGCTATAACTTTTTGTTTAGAGGGTAATTTTTTTTCTAAAATCATTTCAAGTAAAACTCCCATCCAAACGGTCTGCATTAATAAAACGATACCAATAGAAACGGGAATAAATTTAACAGCCAGATAATAGAACAAACTTGTCATTCCTAAAGAAGTACCGGCAAGCATTAAATGAAATATATTCTTTGAAGTAGCTTTTACTACTTTTTCTTTATTTTTTACTTTTTGAAGAGCGTTGATAATCAAAATACCAATTATTCCAAGTACAAATTGAGAGGTTGTTACTTCGGCAGTTGTATATCCTTCAGAATAAGCCATTTTTACAAAAGTGGCTAACATTCCGTAAGTTGTAGCTCCTAAAGCAACTAAAAATACTCCCTTTAATACGTTATTTTGTGACATTTTGATCGTTTATTTTAAAAAATTCAAGCTGGCAAAGGTAAGTTATTTTGTTTAAGAATTAATAGAAAATCTATACAAACGTTATCAATGTGCATATTGATTACGTGTTATTGAATTCAATTTTAAAGATTTGACAGAATTTAAGAAAATGAAAAAGCCACCAAAAACTAAATTTTGATGGCTATATTATGTTTTAAAAAGAATTTAAAATCCTTATTTAGGCTGATTTTGATACGTTTCAATTTCAAAAACCAAAGTAGCGTTTGGTGGAATAACTCCTCCGGCACCTTGCGCTCCGTAAGCTAAATTTGCAGGAAGGAAGAAAATTGCTTTTTCTCCATCTGTCATCAAATCAAGCGCTTCGATGAAACCAGGAATCATACCGTCTTTTTTACCAACAGTAAAAGGAAAAGCTTTATATCCGCCTTGAGCGTCTCTGTTTGCATCGTATTTTCCGTATGCTTTAGCTACATCAGTTATACTGCTGTCAAAAAGATTTCCGTCTTCAAAATATCCTGCATAATGAAAAAAGATATTAGAACCTTCAGCACCTTTTACACCCGTTCCGTTTTTAGTAACTACATATTTTAAACCAGATGCAGTTGTAGTTGCTTTAGCTTTTGTAGCTGTAAAATAAGCAGCTTTTTCGGCAGCAACTTTTTGAGATTGTGCTTTTAAGATTTCTAGTTTTTTAGCTTCTTCCGCTTTATCAGCTTCTTGGTTTTTTTCATTATCACTAAAAACTTTTACAGCATCAAATTTTTTAGCTGCGGCACCTTTGCGGGTAATTGTAATTTTTGTCATCACATCATTCTGAGCAATTTTATTTACAACGTCCATTCCAGAAACTACATGACCAAAAATAGTATGTTTTCCGTTTAACCAAGGTGTATCTTTATGTGTGATAAAAAACTGGCTTCCGTTTGTTGCAGGACCAGAATTGGCCATTGCTAAAACACCGCCTTTTTCAAATTTTAAATCGCTGACAAATTCATCTTTAAAAGAGTATCCCGGGCCTCCAGAACCATTTCCGTCCGGATCACCACCCTGAATCATAAAATCTGCAATAACTCTGTGGAATTTCAAACCATCATAAAATGGCTTTCCTTTAAGCTTTTCTACTTTTACAAAAGGATTTTTTCCTTCTGCCAAAGAAATAAAGTTAGCCACTGTAACGGGAGCTTTTACATATTCTAATGAAAGAACAATATCTCCTTTTGTTGTTGAAATTGTAGCAAAAATACCTTCAGCTGGATTTGCCGCAACAGCTGTTTTAGCCGTTTTTGGTTTTGCTTTCGTAGTAGTTTTTTTTGCTTGTGCCTGAATGTTTAATACAGCCAGACAGAATAAAAATAGAAATTTAAATTTCATTGTGTTTTTTAATTTAAGTCTGTAAAACTAATTATAAGAATTTAATTATAAAAATAATTATGGTTTTTCTAATAATTGAACTTCAAAAATAATATTTGCATTTGGCGGAATAACTCCTCCAGCTCCAGTTGCTCCATAAGCTAAATGAGATGGAATAAAAAGAACTGCTTTATCTCCAAAAGAAAGTTTTTCGATTCCTTCAATAAATCCAGGAATTAAACCATCTTTTTTTCCTGCCTGAAAAGGAATTGGCTGATATCCGTGTTGTTCTGCTCTTGCCGCATCAAATTTTCCGAAAGTTTTATTTACTTCTTCAATACTTGAATCAAATAAAGTTCCGTTTTCAAGGAAACCAGCGTAGTGAATGTAAACCTGAGTTCCAATTGCAGGTTTTTTACCTGAACCTTTTTCAGTAATAACATATTCTAAACCAGTTGAAGTTTTAGTTGCTTTTGGTCTTATAGAAGCATAAAAATCTACTTTTTCTTTTTGAGCTCCAGCGTATTTGCTTTGTTCTTTAGCGATATTAGCAAAATAATCGTGGAATACTTTTACAGCATCAAATTTCTTAGCTGCTTCACCATTTCTGATAATAGTTACAGCAACGATATTATCTCCCTGAACTACTTTATTTACTACTTCTTGTCCTTTTTCAACAACGTGTCCAAAAATTGTATGTTTATTGTCTAACCAAGGCGTTTCAACATGCGTAATAAAAAACTGGCTGCTGTTTGTTCCAGGTCCGTTGTTTGCCATTGCTAAAACACCGGCTTTGTCGAATTTTAAATCTGAGAATTCATCCTTAAATTTATACCCTGTATCTCCAGAACCTGTTCCTAGCGGATCTCCAGACTGAATCATGAAATCTTCAATAACTCTGTGGAATTTTAAACCGTCAAAAAATGGTTTGTTTTTTAATTTCTCATCTGTTACAAATTCATTTTTACCTTCTGCCAATGTTACAAAGTTTGCAACCGTTATTGGGGCTTTTTTGTAATCTAATTCAACAATGATATGTCCTTTATTCGTTTCGATATCAGCATATAAACCATCTGGTAAATTACTGTGGTCGTCTTTACATGAATACAATGAGCTTACGGCTAATAGTAATAATAAAATACTTTTTTTCATTTTTTAAAATGTTTTTTATGGGTTTATTGTATCTTTTTTAGTTGTTGCGGCTGGTTTTACAGCTGCAGGTTTTGGGGTTTTTACTGGTGCGGTGGCAGCACCTGTACCCGCCGCCGGAGCAGAAGTGGCTTGTGCCGGATCCGGAACAAAATTACGAAGCGTAACAGTACAAATTAGGGATTCATTAGGTCCAATTTTTTTATTGTCTCCGTGGTATCCGTATGCTATATGAGATGGAAACAAAAATGTAACTGTTTCGTTCTTTTTCATGTATTTGATTCCATCACGTAATCCCATCATAATATCTTGTTTGTCTACATAATAAGTCTGTGGGCCAAGATCAGATTCTGAATAAATAAGCGTACCATCGATATTTTTAACTTCTAAATTGAAGTAAGCGATATCTCCTTTTTTTGGAGTTGCAGTTTCGGTAGCACTTTTTTCATCATAAGAGAACCAGTATCCTTTTTTAGTAGCGTAATATTTTACTTTCGGATTGCTTTTAATGATTTTCTTGATAACTTCTTCTTCGCTTGCCACTAACTTTTTATTTCTGTCAGCCGATTTTTTCATAAAAGTACCCGAAGCTCTCGAAATGGGTCTTCGCGCTTCTTCATGGTGTTTACATCCCACCAATAAAACTGCAAAAAGCAGTGAGTAAATGCTAAGTTTTAAGTAGTTCATATTGGTTTATAATTTTAGTTTAGTTACTAAATCCTCAAACTTTTTAACGGTTTCTTTCATTGTAACATCAGATCTTCCGCCGGCAGCGTTTACGTGGCCTCCGCCGTTAAAGTGGTCGCGGGCAAACTGGTTTACATCAAATCCTCCTTGTGAACGGAAAGAGATTTTGATTATTTTTTCGTCTCTATTTTCGATAAAGATAGCCGTAAAAACAATTCCTTTAATGCTTAATCCGTAATTAACAATTCCTTCAGTATCGCCTTTTACATAATGAAAAGAATCTAATTCTTCCTGAGTAAGAGTAGTATAAGAAGTTTTATGTTCTTCAAAAACTTTCATATTCTGAAGCGCACGTCCTAATAATTGCAAACGGCTGTACGAACTGTTATCGTATAGTAAAACCGGAATTTGAGTGTTTTCAACACCTAAATCTATTAATTCTGCAATAATTCGGTGTGTGTTTCCTGTTGTTCCCGGAAAACGAAATGAACCAGAATCAGTTAAAATTCCGGTATAAATACAAGTTGCAATGGTTTTGTCAATATCTTCTTTTTTGTTTAAAAAGGTAATAAAGTTGTAAACCATTTCGCAAGTTGAGCCGTATGAAGTATCAGAATACATATAAGCAGCATAATCATGCGGTTTTTCATGATGGTCGATCATAATAAACGGAGCAGTCAGCTTGGCTAAAGTATGTTCCATTTCGCCAGTGCGGTGAAAAGCATTAAAATCGAGCGTGAAAATCAGCTCGGCTTCTTCTAATATTTTGGTACAGTTTTCAGTATCTTTTTCAAAGATTTTTACCGTTTCTGAACCCGGAAGCCAGGCAAGAAAATCAGGAAAATCGTTTGGTGCAATCACGGTTGGCTGGTGATTGTTTTTTAATAAAAAATGGTATAAAGCTAGAGTAGAACCCATAGCGTCGCCATCTGGTCCTCTGTGAGGAATTATTACAATTTTCTTTGGAGCAGCAAGCAATAATTGAATTGCCTGAATATCTTGTATTTTCATAGTGTGCGAATTTACATTTTTTTAATGTAATGCTGAAAATATTTTTGCTGCGGATTATATATTTTGGAATTTAAATTTTGTGTGTAGAATTGGCACACAGATGGCACGGATTCGCTTTCGCGAAAACGCTGATTTTAGCGGATTTTAATTTGTTGGAAATATTCATTTTTCTGTGCGTGGAATTGGCACACGGATGATACGAATTCGCTTTCGCGAAAACGCTGATTTAGGCGGATTTTTTATTTTTGGAAAGAGAGTTTCGTATTAATTGGAATTTGGAATTTAAAAATTGGAATTTATTTTACAAATGCTCTAATTCTTTCGCTTTAAATCTTTGGTACAATTTATACTTCGCACCTTTTATAATTTGTGATTTGTAAATACCAACAGAACCTGATGAAAAATAGGCTATTGTACATCCTATAGCAATAAAAATTCCGGATTCGATGCCGAATAATTCTAATCCCATAATGGTGCAGGCGATAGGAGTGTGGGTTGCGCCGGAGAAAACGGCAACGAAACCAATTCCGGCTAAAAGTGCAATTGGCATCGGGATAAATAAGGATAATGCGCTTCCTAAAGTTGCACCAACGAAGAATAATGGCGTTACTTCTCCGCCTTTAAAACCTGCGCCCAAAGTAAATCCGGTAAATAAAATTTTAAGAAGGAAATCATACCATTCACTCTGGTTTGAAAATGAATCGACAATTACGGGAACTCCAAGTCCGGAGAATTTGGTAAATCCTAAACCTGCAATGGCGATTGCTAAAATAATTCCGCCAATAACTGGCCGAAGCGGCGGATATTTTATGTTTTTGGAAAATAGAGAACCCCAAAAATGTGTGCTTCGTGAAAATAATAAGGCAGCAAAGCCAGAAAGAAGTCCCACTAATATGGTGTAAAATATAGTGCTAAAACTAAGTTCAGAAACAATTGGAATGCTATAATGGGTATGTTTTATTTCCCAAAATTCTACTGTAAAATAAGCGGCATAAGCGACTAAAAATGAAAGTACAATACTTTTAAAATTGATTTTACTGAAATACAAAACTTCTAAAGCAAAAATAGCACCTGCCAAAGGAGTTCCAAAAACAGAAGCAAAACCGGCACTGATTCCCAGAATAATTAAAATCCTGCGCTCAGAGTTATCGAGTTTGAAAATTTTGGTGAATTGATCGGCAATTGCGCCGCCCATTTGTACGGCTGTGCCTTCACGTCCGGCTGAACCTCCAAATAAATGGGTCAATAAAGTTCCTAAAAGAACCAAAGGTGCCATTTTAAACGGAATGACTTTTTTAGGTTTTTCGTATTCTTCAAGCAATAAATTATTGCCTTTTACTACAGATTCGCCCCAATAATAATAACTCGAACCAACTAAAAATCCGCCTAAAGGTAAAAGCCAGATAATCCACTCGTGTTGAATTCTATATTGTGTAACCCATTCTAAAGAAACAAGAAAAAATGCAGATGCAGATCCCGAAAATATGCCAATTAAAGCACAAATAATAATCCATTTAGGAATGGAAAGCAGGATTTGTTTTGAAGGTTGGGAAGTCATTAATTTTTTGTGATGTTTTTGTTGCCACGAATTTCACGAATTTTCACGAATTAATATGTTTTAATTTGAAACAAACCAAAAATAATTAGTGGAAATTCGTGTAATTCGTGGCAAAAAACTATTTACTGTATAACAGCTGTAAATTCAATTTCAACTAAATATTCAGGAGCAACTAATTTACTGATTTCATAAAAACCTGTTGTTGGTTTTACATCTTTAAAAAAAGCAGAATGTGCTCTGGCAACTTCTTCAAAAGTATCAACATTAGTAGTGAAAATACGAGTTCTGATAACGTCTTTAATTCCAACGTTTAAGTCTTCTAAAACTTTTTCAACACGTTCAATTATATTATAGGTCTGTGCATAAGCATCGTCGGCTTTAACTTTGTCGCCGTCAACAATTGCCACAGTTCCCGAAACTTCAACGATATTGCCAATTCTTACAGCGCGGCAGTATCCCATTTTGTCTTCCCACGGCGATCCTGTTAAGATATTTTCTCTTTTCATTTTATGAGGTTTTTTGAATTGTTTTGTTTCGTTTTAAAAACAAATTCAGGTTAATTAATGCGTTGCAATTTAGGAAATATGACCGTCAAAAAGAATTATATTGAGTTGAAATCACACCGAAAATCATTCTTTTTTGTGATATTTAAAAAGAGAGATTTACGGTTTATTCTGCTTGATTTTCTTCGTAAATTCGGAGTTTGTTCTGTGTATTTGTCAAATGCTGCTGTAAAGTTTCAATTTTATTCAGCAAATGATAAATAGCATCAATTCCTTCCAAATTAATATTCAGATCATAATGCATGCGAATCATTTTTTCTATGGAAGGCAGTTGTTCCGGCTGCAGATATTCATCATTTTCTTCAATAATAATTTCTACCAAACCATAATTATGAAGCTCAGTAATAAAAGTATTTTCAATTTCGTGATAAATACAAAACTGTTTTATTTGGATTAAGTTCTTGTTACTCATGATTTCTAAGTTTAGATAATTCTGCAAACAATTCTTTTTCTTTTTCAGATAATTGGGTCGGAACTTTTAAGTTATACGTCACAAATAAATCTCCAAATTGATTTTCCTTTTTATAAACAGGAAAACCTTTTCCTTTTAATTTGACCTTTGTTCCGGTTTGAGTTTCGGCAGGAACTTTAATTTTTACCTTTCCGTCAAAAGTCTTGATATTAATTTCTCCACCTAAAATTGCAGTATAAAGATCCAGATCAACATTAGAATATAAATTATTTCCTTCTCTTTTAAAATCAGAATTGTTTTCAATAATAAAGGTAATATACAAATCACCGTTTGGTCCTCCATTTACACCCGCGCCGCCATGTCCGGGAATTTTGATAACCTGACCATTTTCGACTCCGGCCGGAATTGTAATACGGATATTTTTACCATTTACAGTCAAACTTTGTTTGTGTGTAGTATAAGCAGAAGCCAAATCTAATTGCAGTTCGGCATTAAAATCCTGTCCTCTATATTTAGACTGACCTCGGCTGCTTCGCCCAGAACCGTACATAGAATTAAAGAAATCTGAGAAATCACTTCCCGAAAAATCACCTCCGCCAAAACCAGAAAAGTCTTGATTACCTTGCTGTTGTTGTCTCGAATATTGCTGTTGATTTGGATCGTAACCCGCTTTTTCAAACTCGTCGGCATGTTTCCAGTCTTTTCCGTATTTATCGTATTTTTTACGATTTTCAGGATTGCTTAAAACTTCATTAGCTTCGTTGATTTCCTTGAATTTTTTCTCCGCTTCTTTATCATTCGGATTCAAATCAGGATGATATTTTCTGGCCAGTTTTCGATATGCTTTTTTAATCTCAGCTTCAGTTGCTGATTTTGTAACATCTAAGGTTTTATAATAGTCGATATAATCCATCTTTATAAAATTTTAAGATAAAATAAAATGAGATCTTGAAGTTAAGAATAAGTTGTTAACTATCAAAGTGATGTGTAGGTTTAAAGAAAAAATTAACGCATAATCAAGATCCATTTGGAATTTGGAATTTTGTAATTGAGATTTTATTTTAAAATTTTTGGCAGGTTTTTTGATTCCAAAAATTAGCCTAATATATTGTTATAATAGTCTTAAAGTTGTCGCGCCAAACTTATTTATGCTATTTTTGCGATGCTAGACTTGAATGCTAATAAAAAAATATAAAGCCAATTCGATAACCACTTTTCAATGAAGCATATCTTATTTTTTATACTGTTTTTTACTGCTGTAACTGTTTCAGCACAAACTGAATTTGGAACAAAATTCAAGCCAATTCCGGCACCTAAGTTTAGCGCAAAGAAAAAAACACCAATTCCGCAAGTCAAAGATCCACAAGCAGAAACTGCCGATATGCCCAGTATTAAAACGCCAAATGTTTTTGATAATACAAGTATAACTCCAAAATCGCAGCTTCAGGTTGGCGCAGAGAAAAGTAAATTTACCATGTCAACAGAAAATGATTTTGCGAATCCAGGCGATCAATATGTGGCAAAGATGGAAAAAGATTTAAATAAAGCTTTAAAAGATGCAGGATTATTAGAAGGCCGCGGTACATTGGTAAAAGCAAATATTTCCCTTGGAGATTTTAAAACCAAATCGGAATACTTTATTGTTAAATTTCGTGATTTTGGTGCAATCGACGGCGATTTGGTCAGAGTTTCATCAAATGATGTAGTGATTAAAGACCAGATACTTTTAGATTCTGGCTATAAAGATGTAAAAATAAACCTAACCCAAGGTTTTAATAAATTAGATTTTGAAGCTCTAAATATTGGTTCTTTGGGCGGAAATACAGCAGAAATCCGAGTTTACGACGACAAAGGCCAGTTAGTTACAAATGATTATTGGAACAATCTTGCAGCAGGATTTAGAGCAACGATTATCGTTACGAAAGAGTGATTTTTTTTAGATACTAAGGTTCTAAGATGCTAAGTTTTTTATCAGCATTTTAGAACCTTATTTTTTTAATATGAAGCCATTATATTAATACTCTAAGAAAAAGCTTAGAACCTCAGAATCTTAGGCTAAAACGGATCTGCCGTAACTCTAAATTTCATATCCGCTTTCACCGTTACATCTTTCGTAAGCGTTTCTTTAAGTGTAACTTGTGTCCTAATTTTATAGGTGTCGGCTTTTATATATTGATCCAGTCTTTTATCGGTACAAATTAAATCAATCGTATTGCTTGATGAATTGATATTATCCTGATACGCCAGTTCTATTTCTTCAGAATTTGATGTTGAAATATATAAGTGTATCGATTTTAAAAATGTAAAAGTTTTATCAGAAGGATCAGAAATAGAAAGTTTAAGCGATCTGATTTTTACATCTTTTACCAAACTAGCTTTGGTTTTATTGTTTTGAAATTCAGCCGAAGAATTAGTTGTAACATCCGGAGTAATAATTTCTGTTGGTAAATTAAGCGGCGATGTACTTTTAATTTTAATCGATGCTTCGTTTGAAATAGTAAAACTTAATAAATCATCTACAGCATTGCAAGAAGTTAAAAACAGAGACAATAAAAGGATAAGAGCAATTGATTTTGATTTCATAAATATGGGTTTTTATCGTAGATACGATATTTCTTTGGGGTTGGATTTCTCTTTTTTGAGGTTCAGAGTTGCAAAGGTTCAAAGGGACAAAGAAAAAAACTTTAGAATTAACTTAGAGAAACCTCTGAACCTTTGTATCTCTGAACCTTTACACCTAAAAAATCGGAACAATAAAAAAAATATAATTTTTTCATTGTTCCGATTTTTCAATTTCGAATATAAAAAGTATTTTTGCGCATGCAACACAACGTACTTATTTTAGATTTCGGATCGCAATATACACAGCTTATTGCGCGTAGAGTTCGCGAATTAAATATATTCTGCGAAATTTTTCCTTACAATCACTTTCCTAGTGATTTATCAGCTTACAAAGCAGTAATTTTAGGCGGAAGCCCTTTTTCTGTTCGCGCAGAAGATGCCCCGCATCCTGATTTATCTCAAATTAGAGGTAAACTTCCAATGCTTGCCGTTTGTTACGGAGCGCAATATTTAGCTCATTTTAGTGGAGGTGAAGTTGCAGCTTCTAATACTAGAGAATACGGTAGAGCGAATTTATCTTATATAAAAGATAATGAAGTTTTCTTTGAAGGAGTTTCAGAAAACAGTCAGGTTTGGATGAGCCACAGCGATAGCGTAAAAAAACTTCCAACAAATGCTGTGAAATTAGCAAGCACACACGACGTAGAATTTGCCGCTTATAAAATTGAAGGCGAAACAACGTACGGAATTCAATATCATCCAGAAGTTTTCCATTCTACAGACGGATCAAAAATGCTGGAGAACTTTTTAGTTAAAATTGCCGAAGTTCCTCAAAACTTTACACCAAATGCTTTCGTAGAAGAAATGGTGGGAGAATTAAAAGAGAAATTAGGAAATGATAAAGTAGTTTTAGGATTATCAGGCGGAGTAGATTCTACAGTAGCTGCGGTTTTATTAAACCAGGCAATTGGTAAAAACCTTTACTGTATTTTCGTAAACAACGGATTACTTCGTAAAAATGAATTCCAAAATGTATTAGATCAATACAAAGGAATGGGATTAAACGTAAAAGGTGTAGACGCCGGAGATCGTTTTCTTTCTGAACTTGCCGGAATCAGTGATCCTGAAACCAAACGTAAAACTATCGGACGTGTATTTATCGAAGTTTTTGATGATGAATCACATTTAATAGAAGACGTAAAATGGTTAGCACAAGGAACAATTTACCCAGACGTGATTGAATCTGTTTCGGTAAAAGGACCATCTGCAACAATTAAATCGCACCACAACGTTGGTGGATTACCAGATTATATGAAATTAAAAATTGTAGAACCGCTTAGAATGCTTTTCAAAGATGAAGTTAGAAGAGTTGGAGCTACTTTAGGAATAGATCCTGAATTATTAGGAAGACACCCTTTCCCAGGTCCAGGATTGTCAATTAGAATTTTAGGAGATATTACTCCAGAAAAAGTACAAATTTTACAAGATGTTGATTCTGTTTTTATTGAAGGATTAAAATCTTGGGGATTATACGACAAAGTTTGGCAGGCTGGAGCAATTTTGCTTCCGGTAAACAGTGTTGGAGTTATGGGCGATGAGCGTACTTACGAAAAAGTAGTAGCGCTTAGAGCAGTAGAATCAACAGACGGTATGACTGCTGACTGGGTTCATTTACCTTACGATTTCTTGATGAAAGTGTCAAACGACATTATCAACAAGGTAAAAGGCGTGAATCGTGTAGTTTACGATATAAGTTCAAAACCACCTGCAACAATTGAGTGGGAATAGTATTGTTTTTAAAATTAAGGTCTTACATTTGTAAGGCCTTAATTTTTTATAACCTACTATTTATGAGAGAACTTTTAACGATTTCTCTTGTGTTTATTTTGTCTTTTAACAAAATAGCTGCGCAAGATTCAATTATTGAGCACAAAATTCAAAAAGGGGAAACTGCTTATTTCATTGCCCAAAAGTATAAGGTTTCTGTAGACGAGATTTATAAACTCAACCCCGAATCGCAAAACGGAATCAAGGACAACCAAATTATTAAGATTCCCGTTCATTCTCCACAAAAAATAAATCAAGAACAGCAAATTACTCATGTTGTTGGCGAAAAAGAAACACTGTACGGTTTATCTAAAAAATACAATGTTTCTGTAGAAGCTATTCAAAATGCAAATCCAATTCTTGCAAGCGGACTTCAGGTTGGACAGGAATTAATTATTCCGCAAAGTGCTTCAAATCTTCCAAAAACAGAAATTACAGCTCCTTCAAAAACAACACATCTTGTTGTGGCGAAAGAATCTTTATTCAGCATTGCCAGGCAGTATAATGTCTCGGTTCAGGATTTAGAAAATCTAAACAAAGAATTATTGCAAAACGGATTGCAGATTGGACAGACAATTGCCATTCCAAACAAACGAAAAACTTTAGACGGAAAAGTTCGCGTGATTAATCAGGAAACTGTTTTCCATGTGGTTGAACCAAAGGAAACTAAATTTTCGATTTCTAAAAAATACGGAATTACAATCGATCAGCTGGAATCTCAAAATCCGGAAATCATAAACGGATTAATTGTTGGCAATAAATTAGCTATCAATACAAAAGAAATAAAACCAGCCAACGAAAGCGAGGAATTAATGCTGGCTCTTGCCGAGAAACAAGTTGTAGTCGAAAAAACGAAAGCCAAAACCGTTGAAATTGATGATTTAAAAGACAGATTGGTTATTCAAAAAGAAATGAATCAGAAGATTATAAAAATTAACGATTTGAAAGTTAATTTGAATGATATGAACGGTTCAAAAGAAAATTCAGTTGAAAAACTGCGTTTGGTTTTAGAAGCCAATAAAAATGTTCAGGATATTTTAATGGCAAAGTTAGATTCGTTGGTAAACACGATGAACAATGATCTGGTCGAATTAAAACGAATGGATGTTTTAAATGTCGATGAATCAAAACGTCTGGAAAAACAATCATATGAAAGCATCGGAAAAACAAGCGAATTATCATCTCAATTAAAAAAAGAACTGGCAGAAAACCGAAAAGCATATGCCGGCTTAATGAATAAAGTAGAGAAAATCGCCGTTGAAGAAAATCAGGAATACAAGAAGAAAATCCGCGAAAGCGAAAAAAATAAAAATGTTACTTCGATTCAGCAAAGACTTTCTTTAGAGGAAATTAAACGTTACAAAATTGAGCAGGAGCAGGGCGATGCGAAAAATCAATTGCTAATTTCTAAAATTGATTCGCTCGATACTCAAAAACAAATTGAGGTAAAACGTCATATCAGCAAAGCTTCTTATTACAGTATGGAAGCCAGAAAATTTGACGACAAACTGGCTTTGGTTAAACTGAAAAAATATCAGGATGAAGCGATTAAAAAATCAGGTTCTGCAGAAACTTCAAAAGCAGTTTCGCTGGAAGAAATGAAACGGGAACTAAAAGAAAATCCGTTTAAAAATGAAAAAAATATAAAGATTGAAGTTTATGATAATCTTAAAGAAGTTTCAAACGGCTATTACTTAGTTTTGGGTATATTTACAGACGCGCCGCAGCGAGATAAGCTAATTATGCAACTTATTGATTCGGGCGATTTTAACGCTAGTTTTTTCTTTAATATAAACAGCCTTTCTTATTATGTTTATTCAGATAAGTTCCAAAACATGGAAGAACTTCTGTACCAATGCAAGAAAAAAGAGGAAAATGAGTTATATAAGAACGTTATTATTGCTAAGTTAGAAATCGATCTTCGATAATTTTTTGGAAGAATCGACAAGTGGCGTGAATCTTGTATACGAGAAATTAGTATCTTGTTTTTGAATTAAAAATTAAATTGTTTTAGCCTTTATTATGAAATATTATTCAACATTATTTTTACTTGTTTTTTTTGTAACCTGTTCTGCTTTTTCACAAGGAAAAGTGGTGAAATACACAGTTTCAAGTGGAGAAACGGTTAACCAAATTGCTCAAAAATTTAAGGTTACGCCTTTTGATATTTATGAATTAAATCCGGATGCGCGTAATGGCGTGAAACCAAATACGGTTTTGCTGATTCCGGCAGCGTCAAATAAAAATGCAGACAAAAAAGAAACAGCTGCGGTAAAATCTAGCAGTAATGGAAAAGCGACTACGCACGAAGTACAGCCGAAAGAAACACTGTTTGGTCTTGAAAAAAAATATGGCATTAGTGATGAAGCTTTAAAAGCAGCAAATCCTTTTTTAATTACCGATGGTTTACAGCCGGGACAGACATTGACAATTCCTGGAAAAGGCTCTGCATCAAAAGCTGCAGCAACTTCGGATAAAAAACAAAAAGGAGCTGAAAAATATGTTTATCACGATGTTCAGCCAAAAGAAACTAAATTTGGAATTGCCAAACAATACGGAATTTCAATAGAAGAATTAGAAAAGAAAAACCCTGAAATTGTAACAAGTTTACCAGTTGGATATCGATTGACAATTAAAGGAACTGCGCCAAAAACAGAAGTTGCAGCGCCTGTTGCTACAGCTGCAAAACCGGAAGAAACGAAGAAACCTGCAGAATCTAAAAAAGCAGTTTCTTATATGGAATATCAGGTAAAACCAAAAGAAACATTTTATAGTTTAGGAAGAGTTTTTCACTTAACCCAAGAAGAATTAACAGCTTTAAATCCATCACTTTCGGAAGGTGTAAAAGAAGGAATGGTTTTAAAAGTTCCAACAGGATATGTTGCTCCGGCTCCAATTGTTGCACAAGTACAGCCAGCTGAAAAACCTGTACAAACTTCTGTAGAAAAACCAGTTGAAAAAGCGATCGAAAAACCAGCTGAAAAACCAGTTGAAAGCACTGGAGGCGGAATTAAGATTGTAGATAAAGTAAAATCTGAAACCGTTTCTGCAGATCCTGAAATTGTAGAACTAACTAAAAAAAGAGGTCAAAACGAACGCAAGAAAGTAGTTTTATTACTTCCTTTTAACCTGGCTAAATTACAAAGTGATACAACCGGAACGGCAGCACGTTTAAAAACAGATAAATTTTTAAACATGACACTGGATTTTTATTCAGGAGCAATGATGGCGATAGATTCAGCCAGAACATTGAAATTACCAATTGATGTTGCTATTTATGATTCGCAGGAAACAAAAACAACATCGAATATTTCGAGTTTAATTGCACAAAATAAATTACAGGAAGCAGATGCTGTTGTAGGGCCGTTTTACCAAAACAATGCTGAGTCTACAGCAAATTCATTACGTTTATATAATGTTCCTGTTATTTCGCCACTATCAAAAGACGTGGCAAATCCTATCGATAATTTGTATCAGACAATACCATCAAACGATGTGGTTCGAAGTGCAATTTTCGATTATATGAGGGCTAAAAACGGAAACATTGTAGCTGTTGTAGATAAGAAAAAAGAATCAGTTATTAGTTATATTAAACAAAATCAAAAAGGAGTTGTTTTTGCGGCTTTAACAGAAGCGGGAGGTTTAGATGCTGCTAATTTAAAAAGCTTATTACTGCCAACCCGAATGAACTATGTTGTAATGGAAACGGGAAATACTGCTATGATTAAAACAGTAATCAAAGCGTTGACTGATGCTCAAAAATCATGTCAGGTGCAATTGGTAATTTTAGAGCCAAACAGTACGCTTGATACAGACGAAATTAGTTTTGATAACCTGGTAAAACTGAAATTAATGTATCCGTCTGTAACACGTGACAGCGACGATCAGGCAGTTTCAATCTTTAAGAAAGATTACAAGTTGAAAAATAAAGTTTATCCTAATACGTATGCAACCAGAGGTTTTGATGTGACTTTTGATACTATGATGCGTTTGGTTCAGGGTAAAACCTATCAGGAAACGGCAGATTTAATGACGACACAGCAAGTGGATAATAAATTTCAATTTTATAAAAAAGAAGATGGCGGACACGCAAATAAAGGTGTCTACATATTATATTACGATTCAGACTTAACTTTAAAAGAAGCAAATTAATGACATCAAAAGTAACCTACTTAGGCGATTTAAGAACAAGTTCAATACATATACAATCTGGAAGTGAAATCATTTCTGATGCACCGCTGGATAATAACGGAAAAGGCGAAGCTTTTTCTCCAACAGATACAGTTGCAAATGCTTTAGCAAGCTGCATGTTTACCATTATGGGAATTAAAGCCCGTGATTTAAACGTAGATTTAGCTGGTTCAACTGCCGAAGTAACTAAAATTATGAATGCAGAACCAAGAAGAATTGGAGCAATCGAAGTTGTTTTTGAACTAAAAAGCAACGCCGATGATAAGAGTAAAATCATCTTAGAACGTGCCGCAATGACTTGTCCGGTGTTTTTAAGCCTAAGTTCCGAAATTGAAAAAAATGTAACCTTTAATTGGAAATAATTTTTTTTACGATATATTCTAAAAGCCGTCAATATTGACGGTTTTTTTTATGCAATTCTCATAATTAAAAAAATTAACAAAATATTCATATCAAATATTGGTTCTTAAATATAATATGAAGTATCTTTGTCTTGCAAAAAATACGCATATTTATGCAAAAATAATGCAATGTCAAAAGTGAAAACGAGAATCACTTTTTAATATTATTTGGAATCTCTAAGTGAGATAAAAATGATATTCCAAATTCTGCCCTATATCAATAATTTAAATTTTGTTGTATTCCATTTATAAAGGTTTTATCTTTATATGGTATTGATTGCTATTGTTTTAGCAATGTTTTGGCTTGCGTTTTTGCGATGTAAAATAAAATTTTCAGGCTTAAAGCCGATACATAAATCCGAAGAATAAAAAAAAACTATATCATGTTAAAAAGTAAAATAGACAAAGCAACCGGTTTTGAAAAGCGCTTCGAAAACATCAACACCGTTGTTTTTGAAAATTCAGGTGAAGCTTCAAAAGCCGTTGCACAGGAAATTGCAGCTTTAATCCAGTCAAAACAAAAAGAAAACAAGCCTTGTATTTTAGGTTTAGCGACAGGTTCTTCTCCAAAAGGACTTTATGCTGAATTAGTGCGTCTACACAAAGAAGAAGGATTGAGTTTTAAAAACGTAATCAGTTTCAATCTGGATGAGTATTATCCAATGGAACCCAACTCAATCAACAGCTACGTTCGTTTCATGAAAGAACTTTTGTTTGACCACGTTGATATTTTACCTGAAAACGCCCACGTTCCAGACGGACTTTTAACAAAAGAACAAATCGCAGATTACTGCCACGAATACGAAGCAAAAATTGAAGCTTTGGGTGGAATCGATTTGCAGATTCTGGGAATTGGAGGAAACGGACATATTGGTTTTAACGAATCGGGTTCACTTCAAAACTCAAAAACAAGATTAGTGGCACTGGATCATATTACAAGAGTTGCCGCAAGTAAAGATTTCTTCGGATTAAACAATACACCAAGAACAGCCATTACACTTGGAGTTAAAAAAATCATGGAAGCCAAAAGAGTTATTTTACTGGCTTGGGGAGAAGGAAAAGCAAACATCGTAAAAAGATCTGTTGAAGATGAAGTTACAAACCGAGTTCCGGCTTCATTTTTACAGGAACATGACGACGCAGTTTTTATTTTAGATAAAGAAGCTTCTTCAAAATTAATAAGAATCAACAAACCGTGGCTGGTAGAAAAAATCGTTTGGACAGATAAACTAACCAGAAAAGCAGTTTTAGGTTTAGCACTTGATCTTAAAAAACCAATTTTAATGCTTACCGATGCTGATTATATCGAAAACGGAATGAGCGATTTATTGGCAGATTCAGGCCCAGCTTACGATATCAACATTAAAATATTCAACAAACTTCAAAATACGATCACAGGCTGGCCTGGAGGAAAACCAAATGCGGAAGACACCAATCGACCTGAAAGAGCAGAACCGGCTAAAAAACGTGTATTGATTTTCAGCCCGCATCCGGATGATGACATTATCAGTATGGGAGGAACTTTTATGCGTCTGCAGGAGCAGGGACATGAGGTACATGTTGCTTACCAAACGTCAGGAAATATCGCTGTCGCGGATGATGAAGCGTTACGTTTTGCAAGATTCGTGATTGATTACAATGAAAAATTCAACATTAAAAGCGAAGAAGCAGACAACATCTATAAAAAAGCACAAACGTTTTTAGAAAATAAAAAGAACAGTGAAATTGATATTCCAGAGGTAAGATATATTAAAGGTTTAATCAGAAAAGGAGAAGCAAGAGCGACAAGTCATTTTGTGGGATTAACGGATGATCAGATTCATTTTATGGAACTTCCGTTCTATGAAACCGGAACTATTGAAAAGAAACCAATTGGACAAGAGGATATTCAATTGACAATGGATTTGATCGAAAAAATCAAACCACACCAAATATATGCTGCAGGAGATTTAGCAGATCCGCACGGAACGCATAAAGTTTGTCTGGATGCGATTTTTGAAGCTGTAAAAGCTTTAAAACCAAAACCATTTATGAACGACTGCTGGTTATGGTTATACAGAGGCGCTTGGCAGGAATGGGGAATTGACGAAGTTGAAATGGCAGTACCGATGAGCCCGGATCAGGTTTTGGCAAAACGCCACGGAATCTTCAAACACCAGTCTCAAAAAGATGGAGTTGTTTTTCAGGGAACAGATGCCAGAGAGTTCTGGCAGAGAGCCGAAGACAGAAACAGCGAAACAGCAGCTTTATATCAGCAATTAGGTTTAGCAACTTATGCTGCAATGGAAGCTTTTGTGAGATGGCACTATTAAGATTCTAAGTTGGTAAGATGCTGAGGTTCTAAGTTTAATAAAATGAGATTAGTTTGCCACAGATTAAAAAGATTTTCACAGATTTTATTATTCTGTTTTTTGCCATGACTCGAGCGATAGCGAACAGGAAGCAATCACACAAATTTCCACAAATTAAATTCGTGATAATTCGTGTAATTCGTGGCGAAAAAAAATCATTTTAATCCTTTTAATCTGTGGCAAAAGAATAAAAATAATAATAGCTTTGTAAGCAATTAGAAGCAAGAAGAAAGAATGAGTCTATATTTTCTTTCCTCTTGCTTCTTTTTCTTTAAAAAAAATGGAACAAGACAAAAAACTTCTTATAAAATTAGCGCATACCAAAATGCCTTTCGGGAAATACGAAGGACGTTTTTTAATTGATTTACCTGAATATTATGTGGTTTGGTATCATAATAAAGGTTTTCCAAAAGGAGAATTAGGACAGCAGTTGCAGCTTATTTATGAGCTGAAATTAAATGGACTGGAAGAGTTGATTCGGAATATTAAAAAGCAATATTCAAAGCCTTAATTTAAGTATTTATTTTTTTGTTTTTCAAATAAACCTTATTCTGTTGTTTTTTAGACGTATCGTGGATTCTTTTTAAAAAACATGTTATTACATTGCGATAAGCATAAGTAATAAATCATGAGGATAATTCAAAGCGCATGGACATGTAATAAATCAAGCTTATTAACCTCAAATTCGGGCTGGCTTTCTCCTGAATATAACTTAATGTCCTGGTCGTTGAGTTGTTTACAATTAAAACAATATTATCCAGAATTAATTCTCTATAGCGATAGTGTTTCTGCAAAGATGTTGATTGATACTTTGCAGCTTCCTTATACTGATGTTGAATGTAATCTTGATTCTTTAAACATTTATCATCCTCAGCTTTGGGCTTTACCTAAAATAATGGCTTATTCACAACAAGAAAAACCTTTTTTGCATGTGGATGGAGATGTATTTATTTGGAAAAAGTTCGAAGATACTTTACTATCGGGAAACTTAATTGCCCAAAATATGGAAGCAGCTACAGATTATTATGAAAAAATAATGATCTCTTTAGAATCTGCATTAAACTTCTTCCCAGATGAAATTCGAGAGGAGAGAAAATCTAAAAACCCAATTTTAGCTTATAATGCAGGAATATTTGGAGGTAATGATATTTCGTTCTTTAAAGAATATGCATCAAAATCTTTTGATTTTGTGGGAAAAAATATATTGCATCTTTCTAAAATAAATGTTTCAAATTTCAATATTTTTTTTGAACAATATCTTTTTTACTGTTTGGCAAAGAAACAAAATAAAAAAGTAAATGTTCTTTTGCCGGAAACAATTGGAGACAATCAATATAAAGGTTTTGGTGATTTTGGAAGAGTTCCTTATGAAAAGCATTATTTACATTTATTGGGAAGTTATAAGCGAAATGATTTTGTTTGTAAACAAATGGCTAATCGACTTCGACAAGATTATCCTGAGTACTATTATAGAATAATTGATTTATTTAAAAAGAACAAATTGCCGCTTTTTAAGAACTATTATAATTTAGATGGTTTAGATGAAGTGTGTTTGGTTAAAAGATACAATTGTCTAATAAATAAGAGTATAAAAGTTGAAAGAGAGTCTATAACCTCATTAAATTTCGATTTCAAACGAGATCTCAAAAAAGAATTAGGAAATTTTAATTTAAGCAAAAGCCAATTTATAGATTTTGAAATATTTAATTCAAAAATAAATACGATACTTAAAAAAGATTTTCTTTTACTTTCTAAGGATTATTTATACGCACGTGATTGTAAAGCTAGCTTTTATTTTCAAGATTTATTTCAAGACACTATTGGAATTTATAATAAAAAAGTAATAAGAGATAATGATTATCAGAAAATTGAAAGCAAGTATAATTGGAGTTCTTTTATTGAAAAGCAAAAAGTAAAAAAAGAAGGGGAAGTTATTGAACTTGAAGAATCGACTGCGTTTATTACAACTTTAATAGTTCCAGAATGTGACCAAAATAGATTTTCACTATTGTATGTTGATTTATTAGATATACTCATTTTAGATATTCTAAAAATATCGAAAACGATTAGAGAACTACTAGATGAACTAAAACAAAATTTTGAGGCTAATGAATTACACAAGAATTATTCGGAATTCGAAGAGCTGATTTTTGGTAGAATAAAACTGGGTCTTCATGCTAAAACAATAAAATTAAATTATGATTGATAATTTTTTTTAACAATATAAATAATATTAATTAAATATTATTTAAATGTAATTTACTACTATAAAACTTTTAAACTTATGAAAGCTACTAAAAAAATTAAATTTTCTGATATCGCAGGAATGTTGGAAAGAGATGGAATGAGAGAAATTATTGGAGGTTCTGGCGGAGGAGGCACAGCAGGTTCTGGTCTTGGTGGGGGAGCTGGTCCAGCTCTTAGTACAAATCCATTCAACACAAGTTTTACTGGAAGTAATTACGGTGGGTTTGGAGGAGCAAATGCTGTAGGAGGCGGTGTTTATGGTAGTGGTTCCATAACAGGTGCTGGAGAAAGTAGTTATCCGGGATCGCCTTTTTATACCGGTAATACTTTAGGAATAAATAATTTAAATTCATCGACATCTAATTTTAGTTCTAATTCTAGTTATAACTATAATTACAATAATGGTGGATGGATATTAAATTCTGATGGAAGTAGAACAACAAACGATCCTACTGCCATTAGTCGTTATTTAGGTTTTTTAAATGCTAACAATGGAAATGTTACAAATAATCAAATGTATGATTTTCTCAATAGAGAAGTTAGTGCTGGTGGAAGAGAAATAAATAATAACAACCTGCCAGGCATAGTTTTAAATGAAGTTCCTGTAGTTAATAATTACAAAGGACCAAGTACAATTCCACAAGGAGTAGTTTATGATAATGGGATACTTCATATTAACAGTACTAGTAGCGGGCAGGGAGGAGCTATAAATGGTACAAAAGCGGTGTTAACAACTTTTACAAAAACAGAAGTTCTGGACACTCTTACTAAAATTAAATTTTCTGAGATGGTTCATAAATCTATTGTTGATTATGACCCAATAAAAAAAGAACATAATTACGGTAATATGTTTCAACCAACTATGAAATTGAATGCGGAGGGCTTGTATGAAATAGCTTTATATGAGAATTTATCTTTGAACGTTTATGATTTAGATAGTAATAAAGCCAAACATACTACTATTGGGTTTGGACATAAATTGCACGATGGAGCTATAAAATCGACTGATCCAAAATCAATAACTTTTGATCAAGCTGTTACTTTTTTGGCACAAGATGTTATATCAGCGGAAAATGCTTTAAATCAGAAAATGGAAAATATGGATTTAACAGGGCAATTTAACAGAAGCCAGTATTTTGCTCTAGTTGATATGACTTATAATGGTGGTCCTGGGAGTAATGAAAACAGAACTTTAACACATCAAGTTCTTGAAGCAATGAAATCGGGAGGTGTTGCAGCTGCAAATAAAATTATGGAAAACTCTTATCTTAATAAAGTTGATGGAGGGCTCCAAGATAGAAGGTATTTTGAAGCTCAAGCATTTATTTATGGAAGAACTGTAACACCAGAACAAGCAAAAGAAGAATTGAAAAAGTTAGGTCTAAAATAGTAAAACATGAGGAATTTTTATACAATTATGATAATGTTTTTTTTTGTGGCTTGTAAAAAAACAAATCCTGATATTAAATCAATAGATAAAATATCAGAACTAAAAAAAGATATTGGTTTACCAGAGTCATTTACAGATACTCTTAGTTTAATTTCACTTATATCTTCTGATGAAATTGATTATGATAAAAAATTTCTAAAAGTAGATTATAAAAATAAAATTGATAGTTTATTTAGAGTGATGGATGAAGAGTTAAATATTATAGGATTCGAAAATCATTTTAAAGATGATGCTAGATCAGGAATAAATCAATTAAAAGAAAGTTATGTTTTAGATCAAAGTGCTTCTGAATTTATGTGGAGTGCCTCTTATGGTGTTAATTATAGAGAATATAGAATCGATGATAAAGCTTTTCTTCGAATTGAGCAAATGATCTACAAGAGAAGATATGAAGAGTTACTTATTTATAATTTTCATTTAAGAGCTAATCTCACGAGATGGTGGGAAGATCCGAATACATTTTTATATAGAAAAAGACTAAAAGATGTTATGCCTAAGAAGGTTATGGACAGTATGTATCCCTCACATAAAAAATGATTTTAGAATAAATTTAATTGAAATCTACAAAAAAATAATGTTCAATTTTCCTCACGAGTATCAGCTCGATGCCAAAGACTGTGGCCCTTCTTGTATAAAAATAATAGCAAAGTATTATGGCAGGTTTTATAGCCTGCCTTTTTTACGTGATTTATGCGGTATTACACGTGAAGGCGTAAGTTTTCTAGATCTTAGCGATGCTTGTGAAGCTATTAGTTTAAGAACTAAAAGTATTAAAATAGATTTTAATACTTTAAAAACTATTCCATTGCCTTGTATTATACATTGGCAGGATAATCATTTTATAGTAGTTTATAAAATAACTCATACGCAGGTATTTGTATCAGATCCCGCAAAAGGCTTATTAAAATACTCTCATGAAAATTTTAAAGATAGTTGTTAAAAGAATCTAAAACTGGAGCAGTTTTAGCCATAGAGCCAATGGCTGATTTTAAACAACGTTCGATAAATGATAAATTAGAACGTCGCAAAACATTCGAAAATTTCTTAGGTTATTTTACACCATACAAAAAGAGTTTTATAAACCTGTTTGTAGTAATGCTAATCGTTACACTTTTGCAGGCATTTTTGCCATTTATCTCAAAAGCAGTTATTGATGTTGGGATTCAAACCAACGATTTAGATTTTATTGATCTTGTTTTAATTGCGAATATTACCATTATTGTGAGTATACTTTTAAGTAATATGATTCGCGATTGGATTTTGCTTCATCTTACTTCAAGAATCAATATTTCATTAATTTCAGACTATCTCATTAAATTAATGAAATTACCAATCACATTTTTTGAAAATAAACTAATTGGAGATATTTTACAAAGAGCGCAGGATCATGAACGTATTCGTGATTTTATAATGAACAATTCACTTAATTTTTTGTTCTCTATTCTTACCTTTTTCATATTCGGAATTATCCTCTTTATTTATAGTCCAATTTTATGTTTGATTTATGTAATAGGAAGTATATTATTTATTGGCTGGGTTTTATTTTTCCTACAGTTTAGAAAAAAATTAGATTGGGAATATTTTGATATACATACTAAAAATCAAAGCTATTGGGTCGAAACTATTGGAAGTATTCAGGATATCAAAATCAATAATTATGAAAAGCAAAAAAGGTGGAAATGGGAAGCTTTACAAGTTCAGTTGTTTAAAGTTGATCAAAAAATATTGCGTATTACAAATACACTAAATCTAGGGGCTCAATTTATTAATCAGCTAACTAATTTAATTATTACTTTTTATTGTGCAAAAGCAGTTATAAAAGGAGATATAACATTTGGAGTTATGATCTCTACTCAATTTATAATTGGAATGTTAAATGGTCCAATTATGCAGTTTATTTCTTTCATACAATCAGGTCAATATGCTAAAATCAGTTTTTTAAGACTAAATGAAATACACGAACTTGAAAATGAAGAAGAAAATGATACTAACAATAGTATTAAACTTCCCGAAAATAAAAGTTTGTTTTTGCGAAATGTTAGTTTTCGATACAGTCGTAATGGGGATTATATTTTAAGTAATATTTCATTAATGATTCCCGAAGGAAAAGTTACAGCAATCGTTGGTGATAGCGGAAGTGGAAAGACCACTTTATTAAAACTTATTTTAAGATTATATACACCTACTCATGGGGAATTAGCTATGGGGAATTTAAATATTCAGAATATTAATTTAAAGCAATGGCGTGAAAGCTGTGGTGCGGTTATGCAGGATGGTAAAATTTTTAGCGATACAATTCAAAATAACATTGTCTTAGATGATGAAAATATTGATTATGAAAGATTAAAAAAAGCGGTAACTGCTGCTAATATTGCCTCTGAAATAGAAGCTATGCCAAAAGGGTATCAAACTATGATGGGAGAAAACGGAAGAGGTTTGAGTGGTGGACAAAAACAGCGTGTTTTAATTGCCAGAGCATTATATAAAGATCCGGATTATTTGTTTTTTGATGAAGCAACCAATTCTTTAGATGTTATAAATGAACAAAAAATTGTAATGGCGCTTGAAGAAATTTTTAAAGATAAAACGGTAATTGTAGTAGCACACAGATTAAGTACAATTCGTAAAGCAGACCAAATTATAGTTTTAAAAAATGGCTTTATTACAGAAATTGGAAATCATGATATGCTGATGACAAGAGAAAACGGACATTATTATCAATTAGTAAAAACACAAATAGGAGATACTGTAAATGGCTAATAAGGGATTTCATAAAACGCTTAATGAAAATAGAACTGAAGAAGTTGCTTCGATAATTGAAAAAATGCCAACCAAATTTGGTACTATAATTACTGCAGTAGCTATTGGGTTAGTTTTGTTGCTGCTTTTATTCGGCTGGCTCATAAAATACCCTTCAATATTATCAGGTCAGATCGTTATAAATACAAAACAAGCACCAGTTAAATTAATAGCTTCAACAGCCGGAAATATTATTTTATTACAAGATAAATCTAATGCCGTTGTAAAAACGGGCGAATATATTGCGTATATAAAAAATGAAGCAAATTTAAAAGACGTTCAATTATTGAACATTATTCTTCATAAAATAAATATACATAAGGTCAATTATAAAGAAAACCGTAATTTATTTCCAGAAAATTTATCACTAGGAGAAATAAATAATAAGTATTTTAACTTCTTAAATTCTTTGTACCAGTATCTTGACTACACAGTTCAACAACCGTATGAATTTCAAAAACAAATAAATGAGAAGTTATTAGAATTACATACAAATAAATTTATTCAATTAAAAAACGATTTTCAAAATCAAAAAATTAAGTATCAAACTTCTCAAAGCCTTTTTAAAAAGGATTCCACATTATATTCTAAAAATGTAACTTCTAAAGCAGATATTGAGCATTCAATAATTGCAAAAGCAAATAGCGAACTTGATTATAATGCTATTGATAAAGAAATTAATAATACAAATTATCAAATAAAGGAAGCTCAGAATAAATCGGAAGTTATTGCTATTGAAAAGGCTATGAAGGAAAGAGAATTAATAATCAATATGTTTAATAATTATTATGATTTACTTGATAATATAAAAAAGTGGGAACGAATGTATGTTTTTGTTGCTCCAATAGATGGCAAAATTGATTTCTTAAACTTCATTAAAAATAACGATTACATACAATCAGGACAAGAATTGTTTAAAATAATACCTGATAATAATCAAATTATTGGTCAGGTAAACTTACCTGAAAATGGTTCTGGAAAAGTTAAAATTGGTCAAAGCGTTATCATAAAACTCAATAATTATCCTTATAATGAATACGGATCGATAAAAGGAAAAGTAAAAAGAATATCGCTTGCAACAAATCAGCAGACATTATCTGATAATCAAAATAAAATTAATTCCTATCTTGTAGATATTGATTTGCCATTTGGGTTAAAAACAAATTATGGTGTAGAATTGAATTTCCATGCCGAAGCAAAAGGAACGGCAGAAATTATTACTGAAGACCGAAGATTGATTGAGCGTTTCTTTGATAATTTAAGATATAAATTAAAATAATTTTAAACAGATTAATTGATTTTATCCAAAAGGAATAGTCAAAAAAAGACTGTTTTAATTGTTAGTAACTTTGTTTCAGTGTGTTAACTTCTTTTTAGTGTTTTTATATTTTTACAGTAAATATTAAAGACCTAGTAATGGAAAACAATTCCCAACAATCAAAACCGGGAGAAAGCCACGGCAGATATGCGATAATACTGTCTGTATTGGCACTTATTTTTGTTTTTGTACCACATTTAGCTTTTAAAATAGCTTATATAGTATTGGCTGTTCTCGCAATAATTTTTGGAGTGATTGGTTTATCACGAGCAAAAAGAGCAAATGTTTCAGCCAAACTTGCAAAAATAGGATTAGGGTTAGGAATAGGATTGATTTTTATTCCTTTAATGATATATTTTTCTATCTTTTTTGCTGTTAAATCTGATTATGTGAAAGATAAAGTATCTCAAAGTCAGGTAGAAGCTATTAGAGCAGATATAAAACGCCATCGTGATTCAGTAATCAAATCTGAAAAAATAATTAAGGATAGTGCTCAGGTGAAAGACTTAAAATAATTGATTTTTGACATTATTGAGTAACAGTATCAAACCCATTTTAAAGATATTTCTTAAAAATACTGCTAATAAAAGCTTAAAATTATCGATTACAAAACCAAGTAATCAATCTGTTTAAAAATTTGCAAATTATCTCATTCTGGAATTGATAAATTATCTAATTAAATTTGTACTTTTGCCAAGTTTTTTACACAACTACTTACAAACAACAACAGAATGAATCAAACAAAATATATTTTTGTTACAGGCGGTGTGACTTCTTCATTAGGAAAAGGGATCATTGCAGCATCTTTAGCAAAATTGTTACAAGGAAGAGGATACCGTACAACTATTCAAAAATTTGATCCGTATATTAATGTGGATCCGGGAACATTGAACCCGTATGAGCACGGAGAATGTTATGTAACAGATGATGGTGCCGAAACAGATTTAGATTTAGGTCATTATGAGCGTTTTTTGAACGTTCCTACTTCTCAGGCAAATAACGTTACAACAGGAAGAGTTTATCTTTCGGTTATTGAAAAAGAAAGAAGAGGGGAATTTTTAGGAAAAACAGTTCAGGTTGTTCCTCATATTACAAACGAAATTAAAGACAGAATGCAATTGCTGGGTAAATCTGGCGATTATGATATTGTAATTACTGAAATTGGAGGAACTGTAGGTGATATTGAATCATTACCTTATATTGAGTCTGTTCGTCAGTTAGTTTGGGAATTAGGAGAAAATAACGGAATCGTTATTCATTTAACATTAGTTCCTTATTTGGCTGCTGCGGGTGAGTTGAAAACAAAACCAACACAGCACTCAGTAAAAACTTTGATGGAAAGCGGAATCAAAGCTGATATTTTAGTTTGTAGAACTGAGCACGAATTGTCTCAGGAATTACGTCAAAAACTGGCTTTGTTTTGTAACGTTAAAAAAGAAGCAGTTATTCAGTCAATCGACGCTTCAACGATATACGAAGTTCCAAATTTAATGCTTGAAGAAGGATTAGATGTTGTGGCTTTGAAAAAATTAGATTTGCCTAAAAAAGCATCTCCGGATTTAAAAACATGGAATACTTTTTTACGCAGATTAAAAAATCCAAAACAAACCGTAAATATTGGCTTGATTGGAAAATATGTAGAAATGCAGGATTGTTACAAATCTATTTTAGAGGCATTTATTCATGCAGGTGCTGCAAATGAAACTAAAGTAAATGTAATTTCTATTCATTCAGAACACATCAATATTGATAATGTTGCAGAGAAATTAAGTGTTCTTGACGGAGTTTTAGTTGCTCCTGGATTTGGAGAAAGAGGTATTGAAGGAAAAATTGAAGCAGTTCGTTATGCACGTGAAAATAACATTCCGTTTTTTGGAATTTGTTTAGGAATGCAGATGTCTGTTATCGAATATTCTAGAAATATTTTAGGTTACACGGAAGCCAATTCTACTGAGATGAACGAGAAAACGCCTCATCCGGTTGTGAGTTTAATGGAAGAGCAAAAAAATGTTACAGATAAAGGTGGAACGATGCGTTTAGGAGCTTGGAAATGTAATATTAAACCAAATACGCTGGCACACAGAATTTATGGTGAAACAACCATTTCAGAGCGTCACCGCCACCGTTATGAGTACAATAATAAATACGCAGATGAATTGCAAAAAGCGGGTTTAAAAGCTTCTGGAGTTAATCCTGATACTGGATTAGTAGAGATTGTAGAACTTGAAAACCACCCGTTCTTTATTGGTGTACAATACCACCCTGAATACAAAAGTACAGTAGCAAACCCACACCCAATTTTTGTGAATTTTGTAGCTGCTGCGGTAAATGCGCATAAAAAATAATAATTAATATTCTAAGAGGTTGTAACTTTTAAGCTATAATCATAACTAATAACTTCTGACGGATAACTTTTTTAAATAAATAATGGAAGAAAAAAAATTTGACCTTAATTCAATCATTGGTTTTGTATTGATATTCGGAATCCTGATTTGGATTATGTACCAAAATCAGCCTTCTGATAAAGAAATTGCTGCTGAAAAAGCCAAGAAAGAATTAGTAGCTAAACAAGAAGCTCAGGCAAAAGCCGATAAAGCTAAAACTATTGCTGCACCAGTTGCTGCGGCTACACCAGGCGATACAGTTCAGTTAGCACAATTGCAAAAAACTTTAGGCGGATTTGCATATTCTGCTACGCTTCCTTCTGCAAAAGACTCTTTTACAACTATCGAAAACGAGAAGATTAAACTTAAAATCGCTAATAAAGGTGGTTATATAGTTGAAGCAACGCTAAAAGAATTCGAAAAATTTAAAAAAGGTTCAGGACAATTAGTTGAATTAATTAAGGATAACAATTCTAACTTAAATATTCAATTACAAACTACAGATAACAGAACTTTAAATTCTAAAGATTTGTTTTTTGAACCAACATTGACAAAAAATGGTGCAGACCAAATTTTAACAATGCGTTTAAAAGCTGGAGCTAATGAATTTTTAGAGTATAAATATGTATTAAAACCAAACGATTATTTAATTGGTTTTGATGTTCGTTCTCAAGGATTGAACAGAGTTTTAAATTCATCTAAACCATTAAACTTGGCTTGGGATTTAAAAACATACAGAAATGAAAAAAGTGTTTCTTACGAGAATCGTTATGCTGAAATTTACTATAACTATGCAGATGGAAAAGAAAGTTATGTAGGTCAGGGAGATCACAAAGAAGAAACACCTGAAAAAGTAGATTATATTGCATTTAAACAACACTTTTTTGCTACAATTCTTCAAACAAATACTGCTTTTGAGAAAGCTGATTTAGTTTCTGAGAATTTAGTTAAGGACGAAAAAGTGGATACTCTTTTTACAAAACAGTTTAAAGCAACAGTTCCATTGGCTTTCTCTAACGGAGAAATCGATTATAAGATGAACTTATACTTTGGTCCGGCTGATTATAAAGTATTGAAATCTTATGATAAAGAATTCCAAAAAATTATTCCGTTAGGATGGGGAATTTTTGGATGGATCAATAAATGGATTTTTGTGCCATTATTTGGATTCTTAAGCTCTTATATTGCTTACGGAATTGCGATTATCATTTTTACTATTATTATCAAATTGGCTATGTCGCCAATTACATATAAGTCGTTTTTATCACAGGCTAAAATGAAAGTTTTACGTCCGGATATTAATGAGTTGGGTGAAAAATACAAAAAAGACCCAATGAAGAAACAACAGGAAACAATGAAACTGTACAACAAAGCAGGAGTAAACCCAATGGCAGGATGTATTCCGGCATTGATTCAGCTTCCGTTTATGTATGCATCGTTTCAATTCTTCCCATCAGCTTTTGAGTTAAGACAAAAAAGCTTCCTTTGGGCAGACGATTTATCATCTTTTGACTCGGTTGTAAAATTACCTTTCCATATTCCATTATACGGAGACCATATCAGTTTGTTCCCAATTTTGGCAGCAATTGCAATTTTCTTCTACATGAAAATGACTTCTGGAGATCAGCAAATGGCTGCGCCTCAGCAAGAAGGTATGCCGGATATGGCAAAAATGATGAAAATCATGATTTATGTTTCGCCATTAATGATGTTAATTTTCTTCAATAGTTATGGTGCAGGTTTAAGTTTATACAACTTTATCTCGAACTTAATTACTATTGGAATTATGTTTGTAATTAAAAATTACATTGTTGACAGCGAGAAAATTCACGCTCAAATTCAGGAAAATAAATTGAAAGAGCCTAAAAAGCCAAGCAAGTTTCAACAACGTCTTCAAGATGTAATGGAGCAGCAAGAGGCAGCAAAAAAGACTCAGAATAAAAAGAAATAAATTTTAAAAATCCCGATCTAATCGGGATTTTTTATTTTAAAGAGTGTGTTTCCTTTTCAAATAACAAATGAAAATTTTAACTTTGAGAATGACAAAACATACTTTATGAAACTAATTTTCGTTTAAGTTAAAAATTGAATACAAGATGATTTCTAAAAAAATAATAATTGGGCTGCTATTGCTAAATGTTTTCTTTGTAAATGCCCAGACTGAGTTTAATAAATTAGATGCTAACGGAAAGAAAGATGGTGTTTGGAAAGGTGTTTACGAATCAAAACGTCCGCGATATGAAGGAACTTTCAACCACGGAAAAGAAACCGGAATTTTTAAGTTTTTTGATGATACTAAAAAAGGCGATGTAATTGCAACACGCGATTTTACGGCTAATGATGGAAGCTCATATACTATTTTTTATGATCAGAATAAAAATATAGTAAGTGAAGGAAAAGAAATTGGAAAGGATAGAGAAGGTGAGTGGAAATATTATCACAAAGCTTCTAAGATTTTGATGACTTCTGAAATCTATAAAAAAGGGAAACTACACGGTTTAAGAACGGTTTATTATCCGAATTCCCAAGTTGCTGAAGAAATGACTTATGTGAACGGTTTAAAAGAAGGGAATTATAAAAAAATAGGGCAAAACGGAACCATTCAGGAACAGTCTGTATTTAAAAATAATGAGTATGAAGGCGATGCTGTTTTTTATGATTCAGATGGAGTTGTAGCTTCTAAAGGAAAATTTGTAAAAGGGAAAAAAGCCGGAATGTGGCAGTTTTACACGAAAGGTAAATTGACCAAAGAAGTTAATATGAGCGATCCAAAAAGTGCTTATAAAGCCAATTCAAAACCTAAAAACGAATAGTATTAATGGCCCGCTTGTGCGGGCATTTTTTTTGCCACGAATTACACGAATTTTCACGAATTAATTTTTTGCTTTCTTAGTTAAATTAAAATTCGTGGAAATTTGTGTAATTCGTGGCAAACCTTTTTTATTCAAAATAAAATCGTGAATTCGTGGCTGATTTTTTGTTCAAATGTTTAAATTTGATTGAGCTAATATTTTGATTCAATGGATTTAAACGAACTTGCTGGAAGATTCTTTTTATTGTTTTTTTCGATTTTGGTTTTGTATTTTTTCTCCAATAGAAAAGATAACGAAACTATAAATCCTTTGATGGTTATTGTGGGTTTGTGTACTTTTTCGCTTTGCTATTTATTCACGAAAATTGAAATAGGAGTTGGAATTGGATTTGGTTTATTTGCCATTTTTTCCATTCTAAGATTTAGGACACAATCGTTTACGGTAAACGCGATCATCTTTCTTTTTGCCACGATCACACTTTCTATTTTAGATATTATGTATCCTTTTGAAAAAATAGAAATACTCTTGTTTTTTCAAATCATAATCATTGGTTTCTATGTTGTTGCTTCGATCATAGTAAATAGAAAAGCTTCAAAATATCTGAATACTGTTGATGTTAAAATTGCATTTGCTGGTGATTTTTCTTTAGAAAATGGAACTATCCGTAAAGCAGTTCAGGAAAAAATTAATATTCAGGATTTTGATTTCAAGATTGTTTTGGTCAATACAGTAACTAACGAAATTGATCTTTTAGTATTCTACTAATTATTAAATGGACGAACCTGTTTAATATATAAATCCCGATTTTCGCCAACGATTTTAAATTCTATATCTACAGGATGAAAGAGGTTTTTTCGCCAATAGCGATACATTTTTTCTTCAATTTTACTGCTCACAAGAAAAAGTCGGCTCATTTCTTTTCGGCTTAATAAAGGCTCGTTATTGTTGAGATTTGAGTTTGAAGTATAATCGACGTCAAAATCCTCATCGTCAGTTCCTGAGTTTAAATGATACGCTACAAACTGCTCGCAGATTTCTCCTTTTTCTGGTTTTACAACCGAGTTTTCTCCTTTTTGAACATTTACCGTAATTCCGGGAAAATCTTCTCTGAAAATGTTTTTCGTAATTACAACTCCATTTGCCAATTCATCAGGAAAAGAACGATGCACTAAAACACCCATTGCAATATTCTGTTGGTCGATTCCAAAAAGTTCTCTTTCGTTGTATGAAGCTTCATTCCATACACTTGCCCAAACTTGCTTAATTGCTTTTTCGAAAGTTTTAATGCTGTCTCCAAGAATTCCGGTTTTAGAATCATATAATCCTGCTCCGTTAAAATCGTCTAAATCTTCTGCATTTGTTGAGGAACGAAATCGGAAATTTTTAAATTTTGCATCTTTAAAAGTCAGATTCAATTTCGAAATTAATTCAGGATCGACAGGTTCTTTTTTAATGGCATCACGAATTTTTTTCAATTGCTGATTTACCCAAACCGTTGAATCTTTCTTTGTAGAATTCAAAAGTTCTTGTATTAAAGGAGAAATCGATTCTTTGTGAATGTGTTTGGTATAAAAATAAAACGGAATGGCATGAGCATTTTCCGGAACTTTAAATGGAATTTCTTTTGAAATTGCAATCAAATACGACATGTTTTGTGCTTTCGAACCAATATAATTAACTCCTTTTTTTGAGATTTTAGACAAATCAACTAAATCAGTAACGCTATTGTCAATGATTAGTTTTTTCTTTTTAGAATTCGTTTTGATGACAATTTTTTTATCAGTCTCTTTTATAAAAAAAGTATCAACCTGAATTTTTAATTCTACTTTTTTAGAAAGTAATCTTTTAATGTTTTCATCTTTTAAAGCCAATGTGTAGGCCATAATTGGAATCTTTCTGTTTTTTCCCAGCAGTACTAAATGACTTAGCGGCGTCTGCAATTCGTTCACAATAATTCCTCTTACATTAGGTAAAATATCCGGTGTTCCGTCTAAAACTATAATTTCATCAGGATTTGGTTTTACTTTATCCAGCTCTTTGATTTTGTATTGTTTTAAAATGCCAATGTTATTTCCTGAAACGACTTCCTGATATTTTATTTCATTAAAAATATAATCTGATTTTACACACGGAATTTTAAATTTTTCTAAACGAAACCATTCCATTTGCTCAGGATTATTCAAATAGAATTTTAGATTTTCTCCAATAAAAGTTGACTTTTTAACCAAATAGAAAAAACGTTCGATTTGTTCAATTGGCATATGATCTGAAGCGGCGAGTTCAAAAATCCATTTGTCAGTTCCTTTGATATGATTGAGATTTCCCAATAAAAAATCCCTGTCTTTTAAAGTGTTGCTGTAATTCTCATTATTAAAAATTTGTAAATCATAATTGTAATGCAGATAATTCGTTACAAAATCATAATGCAGCGGAATCAATGTACTGTTGAAATAATACATTTTTTGTTTTCGTAAATCATAAACCACTTTTACCGATTCGATATTGGAGAATTTATCAGATAAAGGTTTTCCTTTAAATGCTTTATATGCTTCATAATCAGCTAATGATGAAGAATATCTTTGTGCACTTAAAGACATGAAAATGAATAAGAAAAACAGGCTGTAAATGTATTTTTTCATGACAATTGTATTGAATATTAAAAGTAAGTATTTAAACCATAAGTTTTATCTACCACGGGATTATATAAACTAATTGAAAGGAGTCAGATTATATAAAATATGGCGTATCTTTGCACCCTTGTAAAATTAAAGATTTTAAAATGAAACGTGTAGTTGTTGGTCTTTCTGGTGGAGTAGATTCTAGTGTTGCCGCTTATTTATTGCAGCAGCAAGGATACGAAGTTATTGGGCTTTTTATGAAAAATTGGCATGATGACTCGGTTACTATTTCTAACGAATGTCCTTGGTTAGAAGATAGTAATGATGCTTTATTAGTGGCTGAAAAACTTGGAATACCGTTTCAAACTGTTGATTTAAGCGAGGAATACAAAGAAAAAATCGTTGATTATATGTTCAACGAATACGAAAAAGGACGAACTCCAAATCCTGACGTGCTTTGTAACCGCGAAATCAAATTTGATGTTTTTATGAAAATCGCACTAAGTCTTGGTGCCGATTATGTTGCGACTGGACATTACTGCCAAAAAAGCGAAATTGAAGTTGACGGAAAAACGGTTTATCAATTGATTGCCGGAAATGATGTGAACAAAGATCAATCTTATTTTTTATGTCAGTTATCACAAGATCAATTGTCTAAAGCATTGTTCCCAATTGGTGCGCTGACAAAACCTGAAGTTCGCGAAATTGCTGCTGAAATGGAATTAGTGACTGCTGAAAAGAAAGATTCGCAAGGACTTTGTTTTATTGGAAAAGTTCGTTTACCGGAGTTTTTACAACAAAAATTACAGCCAAAAGAAGGTACAATTGTTCAGATTGATAAAAATGATCCAATCTATAATTTTGAAAAACCGGCTGCATTATCTTTAGAAGAAAATCTAAAAATTGAAGCTCAAAAACTGGATTATCTTCCAACAATGGGAAAAATTATGGGTAAACACCAAGGTGCACATTATTTTACTGTTGGTCAAAGAAAAGGATTAAATGTTGGCGGGACTACAGATCCGTTATTTGTAATCGCTACAGATGTTGAAACTAATACCATTTATACCGGTTTAACCAGCAATCATCCTGGATTGTTTAAAAAAGCTTTGTTTGTTGGAGAATCTGAAGTACACTGGGTTCGTGAAGATATGAAGTTAAAAACAGGTGAAACAATGGAAGTTATGGCGAGAATTCGTTACCGTCAGCCCTTGCAAAAAGCGACACTTCATCAATTTGAAGACGGAATGTATGTTTCTTTTGAAGAACCACAATCTGCCATAACAGAAGGTCAGTTTGTTGCCTGGTATTTAGAGAATGAATTAGTTGGTTCGGGAGTAATTTCTTAGCTTTATACTTTTTTACGAAGGATTTCCTTTTAAAAGAGTATATATGAAACAGAACTTTACTTTTCTTTTACTATTGTTTTCGACTTTAATGTTTTCTCAGGAAGAAGATGCCTGGGTATATTTTAACGGAAAACCAAATTCACAGGATTTTTTCAATAATCCATCGTTGACTCTTTCGCAGAGATCATTAGATCGTCGTACAACACAAAATATTGCTTTAAATATTACAGATGCACCTCTGGAAATTACTTACGTAGATCAGATAAAAGCGAGTACAGGAATAACAGTTTTGGCACAGTCAAAATGGTTAAATGCACTTCATGTTAGAGGAACTCAAACTAATATTACGGCTTTAAAGCTGCTTTCGTATGTTGATAAAGTAGTTTTTGCCAATAAGACATTAAATGTAACTTCGAAAAAAGTTTCTCAAAATAATATTGCAGCGGTAAAAAATAAGCTGGAAACGACGATTGATTTTGCTTACGGAAATTCTGCAAATCAAATTCAAATGCTTAACGGTCAGGTTTTGCATCAGCAAAATTATACAGGTTCCGGAAAAATAATTGCTGTTCTGGATGCCGGATATCCTGGTGTAAACACAGCAGAACCTTTTAAACGATTACGAGATAATAATTTAATTTTAGGAGGTTATGATTATGTCAACAGAAGTACGAATTTTTATACCGGCGACGATCACGGAACTTTAGTATTATCTACAATGGGCGGTTACAAAGAGAATTCTTTGGTAGGAACAGCTCCAGATGCCTCTTATTATTTATTTATAACAGAAAATGATGCTTCTGAAAATCCGGTTGAAGAATCGTATTGGGTTGAAGCCGCAGAACAAGCTGATGCTTACGGAGTTGATATTATTACCACTTCATTAGGGTATTTTGGTTTTGATAATGCCAATTACAGCCACACTTACAGCGATATGAATGGCACGACAAACTTTATAACAAAAGGCGCCGAAATTGCTTTTAGTAAAGGAATTATCGTTTTGGCATCTGCCGGAAATGAAGGAAACCAAGTTGAAAATCATGTTGGATCGCCTGGAGACGGTATTTCTGTTCTTACAATTGGTTCTGTAAATTCTATAAAAGTTAAAGCTGCTTCTAGTTCTATCGGGCCAAGTTTTGACAATCGTATAAAACCAGATGTAATGGCGCAAGGTGTTGCAGCTGTTGTTGCAAACACGACTGGAGGGATTGGTACGGCAAATGGAACTTCTTTTTCATGTCCTATTATGGCAGGAATGGTTGCTTGTCTTTGGCAGGCATTTCCATCAAAAACAAATCAGGAAATTAGACAAATGATTATTGAATCTGCAGATCGCTATACAACTCCGGATAATAATTATGGTTATGGAATCCCTAATTTTGGATCGACTTTAAGTGTAGATGTTTTTCAGTCTTCATCAAATTTTTCAGTTTATCCAAATCCGACAAAATCTAATATTTCTTTTTTGTTTGCAGATGAAACGGCTTCTGTGTCTATTTATTCCATTTTGGGACAAAAGCTGATTGAAAAACAAATAACAAATCAAAATCCGGTTCTTTCTGTAGAAAGCTTAACCAGCGGACTGTATTTTTATACTTTTAAATCTGGAGGTTTACAAAAAACAGGAAAAATAATAAAACAATAATAGTTTTAATGAACAGAATTACACAGCTTTTCAATATAAAATACCCAATTATTCAAGGAGGAATGATTTGGAACAGTGGTTATAAATTAGCATCGGCAGTAAGTAATGCCGGAGGTTTAGGTTTAATTGGAGCAGGTTCAATGTATCCTGAGGTTTTAAGAGAACATATTCAGAAATGCAAAAAAGCAACTGATAAACCGTTTGGAGTTAATATTCCGATGTTATATCCTAATATTGAAGAGATCATGAATATCGTGGTTGAAGAAGACGTGAAAATCGTTTTTACCTCGGCAGGAAATCCTAAAACCTGGACTTCATTTTTAAAAGAAAAAGGAATAACCGTTGTACATGTTGTTAGCAGCAGTGTTTTTGCATTAAAAGCTCAAGAAGCAGGCGTAGATGCCATTGTTGCCGAAGGCTTTGAAGCTGGCGGACATAACGGACGTGACGAAACGACTACTTTAACTTTGATACCAATGGTTAAAGAAAAAATACAAATTCCTCTTATTGCCGCGGGCGGAATTGCAACCGGAAGAGGAATGCTTGCGACAATGATTTTAGGTGCTGATGGTGTACAGGTTGGAAGTCGTTTTGCGGCATCGATAGAATCTTCTGCCCACAATAATTTTAAAGAAACGATAGTTAATATAAAAGAAGGAGATACTCAATTGACTTTGAAAGAATTAGCTCCGGTTCGATTGGTTAAGAATAAATTTTATAATGATGTTCAGGCTTTGTATGAAAAATGCCCTTCAAAAGAAGATTTGATAGAACTTTTAGGAAGAGCAAGAGCTAAAAAAGGAATGTTTGAAGGTGATCTGGAAGAAGGTGAACTTGAAATAGGACAAATTGCCGGACTTATTCATGAAATTTTGCCTGTAGAACAAATTGTTCAACAAATGATGGCCGATTTTAAAGCTGCTCGCGAAGAAAAAGCTACATTTGAGTTTTAATTACCTGCAAGAAATATTTTATGAATTCTATTCGCACTTATATAATAGCATTGTTTCTGGCTTTTGGATTACAACAAGTTCAGAGTCAATCGTATCATTTTAAAACGTCGGGATTTAGTGTTTTAGAAAAAAATGAAAAAGGAAAGTGGGGACAGTGGTCAGATCTTGATTTGGTTAATCTCTCTGTAGTTTTAGATACTGATAAACACAGGATTGTAGTTTATTCTCAGGAAATACAGCTTTTTAGTATTCTGGATTACATCGAACGAGAGGAAAACGATACCGATATTGTGTATTCTTTTATGTGTAAAGATAATGATGGACGAGAATGCAAGCTTTCTATTATTACACGTAAAAAACAAGATAATCGTAAACAGCTTTATATAAACTATGATGATCATATTATCGTTTATAATATTTTTACGGTATAAATTTTTAAGTAATGTACTATATAGCGAACCCGGCAGATTTTAAAATCTGCCGGGTTCGCTATATAAAAAAACTTAGTATCTCAGAACCTTAGCAACTTTCCTCTAAACTTCAATATCCTTAATAAACTCATCATATTCCAGATAAAACATTTCCAGAGCATGCATGTTTTCGTTGAAGAAATCAAAAATAGCATCCCAGTTATTGCGATTGCTAAAACCTACTCCAGGTTTTTCAACCCAAATTCTGCTAATCGTTTTACCACTTTCTAAAGTGTAGTTTTTTTCGAAAACCAAGTCTTTAATAAATTCCTCTTCAAGGATGTTTTTTAAAGCTTCAATCTTTTCAAAATACGCATTTCGTTTTTCGTCGCTGCGATGTTCAATATCAATTAAAACCTGCGCTTTTTTATTGTCTACATAAAATTTAAAAGAGAAATCTTTTATTTTGGTATCATAAAGAACCCATTTTCTTGGATACTTTTCTGCAAAAGCAACCCAAAATTCCCTTTTTATTCTTTGTGATTCTTCTCTGCTGTACATTTTTATGGCTTTGTTTTAGAAAACTTGTAGAACCGCATTTTCTAGAGTATATTTATATTTTAATTTGAAAGTACAAAAATAAACTTTGAATATGGATTTTCAAGATTTTTTGCAATATGTTCCTAATTTAATTCCAGTTGAACTTCCGGCAGAATCATCACACGCAAAAATGGCGCCTCTAGAGCGCATTCAGGCGTTGAAAAATTTAGATATTGACGCAAAAAATCCAAGAATTGCTGCAGTTATGATGTTGTTTTATCCCAAAAACGGAAAAACACATTTAATTTTAATTGTTAGAAATGCATACAATGGTGTTCATTCATCGCAAATCGCATTTCCAGGCGGAAAATATGAACTTACAGATCACGATTATAAGGAAACAGCCTTACGAGAAACCAGTGAAGAAATTGGTGTCAATCCCGAGAAAATCGAAATCATAAAGCATTTTACACCTATGTATATTCCGCCAAGTAACTTTTTGGTGCATCCATATCTGGGAATTGCCAAAGAAGAACTTGTATTTTATCCAGATGCCCGAGAAGTAGCCGATGTTCTCGAACTGCCGTTATCTGTTTTTTTAGACGATGAAATTATAATCGAAAGCAAATTATCAACTTCTTATGGAAATGATATTTTGGTTCCGGCATTTAATATTCAAAATCATATTGTTTGGGGGGCAACCGCAATGATTTTAAGCGAATTGAGAGATGTTCTAAAATTTACTTTTTCAGAAAAATCATAATAACTTTAATTTAACGTTTTGATAATCATAGGTATATAGATTTATTTCGTAAATTGTATATTAGTATTGCTAAAAGAATAATTTTTGTATGTTTGCGACTTAACCTAAAAAATACAAAACAACGTTATGGGATTGTTTAAACGAAATCCTTTTGGGCATATATTATTCATCAAGAAATGGTTAATCCGTATTTTGGGAGCCATGACTCATAGAAGATATAGAGGTTTTAATGAATTACAGATTGAAGGATCTGAAATTATTAAAACACTTCCAGACAGAAACGTTTTGTTTATATCCAATCACCAAACTTATTTTGCCGATGTTGTGGCAATGTTTCATGTGTTTAACGCAAGTTTAAGCGGACGTCAAGATACTATTAAGAACATAGGTTATTTGTGGCAGCCAAAAATGAATATTTACTACGTGGCTGCAAAAGAAACGATGCAGGCCGGATTACTGCCAAGAATTTTAGCTTATGTTGGCGCAATTACCGTAGAAAGAACTTGGCGTGCAAAAGGCGTTGACGTAACCGAAAAACGTGACGTAAATCCAAACGATACCGAAAATATCCGTATTGCCCTTGAAGACGGCTGGGTTATTACCTTTCCGCAAGGAACAACAAAATCTTTTAAACCAGTTCGTAAAGGAACAGCACACATAATCAAACAGCATAAACCTATCGTAATTCCTATTGTTATCGATGGTTTCCGTCGTTCTTTTGATAAAAAAGGACTTCGTATGAAAAAGAAAAATATCCTTCAGTCTTTCATCATCAAAGAACCTCTTGAAATTGATTATGAAAACGATACAATCGAAGAAATCGTAGAAAAAGTAGAATATGCTATCGAGCAGCATCCATCTTTCCTAAAAGTTATTCCAGCTGAAGAAATCAAAGCACAGGAAGAACTAAATAGATTGAGACAGTGGGAGTATTAGGAATTTTAGATTTCTGATTTTAGATTTTAGATTTTTTTGTTTCAAGTTTCAGGTTTCAGGTTTCAAGTTTTAAAAAAAACTTAGTCCCGATAGCTATCGGGATAGCAACTTAAAACCTTAGCATCTTAAAAATCAATTTTCTTCAGCTCCTTATAATTCACATACAATCTGCGTAGTAAAGTTCCGTATAGCAATCTGTAAAAACACCAGAACAATCCAAAGAAACCTAATATTACTAAGGTTAATATTCCAATTGTAGCAAACATTGCTTTTCCATCTATGGCAAGTTTTTCTCTTAAAAAAGCCATATCAGGATTGTAAACAAAAGCAATAAAGAAGCTTAAAATGGATGTAATTACAATCATTCCTAAGTTATACCAAACATAATACTGAACCGTTTTTCTGGTTCTTAAAATGGCACTCATTAAAGATTTTGTGGCAACAGTTGTAGAAATTGTAGTGTAGTTTTTATAGAAAATAAATACAAAAACCAATCCAACTAAATAATTCAAATAAGTTAAGTATTCAAGCGTAACCACAATTTCCGGATGGTTTATTTTTCGTAAAACATCATCGGTATTGATAAATAAGTTTGAAAAAGTCCAAAACGAAATCTCCAAAATACTGATAATCAAAATCCATTTCACAATTGAAGATGACTTTTTGTGAATCATTTTATAGATTTCTTTTTCAGAAATTTGTTCAAAAGAATCAGAGTTCTTCTGCCAGTCTTTTTTTAGTAAATCCAGTTCTTTCATAATAATTTTTAAGGATTTAGTATTTTTTTAAGTTTCCCTTTAATTCTGTTCATTTTCACGCGCGCATTCACTTCGCTGATTCCTAAGGTTTCGGCTATTTCCTGATAATCTTTGTCTTCTAAATACATAAAAACTAATGCTTTTTCGATGTCGTTAAGCTGATAAACAGCTTTATACATCAATTTAATCTGTTCTTCCTCTTCGTAGTTGTAATCTACATCTTTTACAAAATGCTGATGACTCTCATAATCTACGGTAGATATGGTTCTTTTGGTTTTGCGGTATAAGGTAATGGCTGTATTTAAAGCGACACGATACGTCCAGGTCGAAAATTTACTGTCGCCTCTAAATTTCGGATACGCTTTCCAGAGCTGAATAGTGATTTCCTGAAACAAATCTTTATGAGCATCTTCGCCGGCAGTATACAATCTACAAATTTTGTGGATTATATTCTGATTTGCCTGCAATTGCGCAACAAATGACTGTTCTAGATTTTCGCTCATAAAAGTATTAGTAGTGTTGAAATCTATTTTGTTACAATGATTTTTATTTTTTTGCCACAGATTAAAGGATTAAAAAGGATTTATAATCCTATTTTATTTTTAATCTAAAATAAAAATCCTTTAAATCTGTGTAATCTGTGGCAAAAACTAAAATTCTTTTCCTTTATAATAATTAATCATCAAATCGATAAACTTGCTATAGCTTTCTATTCCATCTTTTTGATTGTTTGATTTTAAGAAACTATCATATATAAAATGAAAACCTTCATCAATAAAAGTATCATATTGTTTCCAAAAATCCTGACTTTCCTGATAGTTTTTTAAAATCCCCGGATTTACTTGTTTCTTTAAAATCTCAAAGATTTTCTCGTTTTTAAACTTCCAGATTCCAAGGCAATAACGCAATGCAAAACTATATCCTGAATATTGATAATATAAATTGCCATTTTTTACAGTTGCCAAAACGCCTATAAAATTACATTCGTTTTCACTTGCAAAACCTATTTGATGTGCCATTTCATGAGAAGCTGTAAGCGGAAAAGAATACATCGGTAATAAATCATTCACCTGCGCCTCATTTGTAAACGGATTCAAATAACCGCCAAATCCCATATAAGTTAAAGGTACACTAAACAACGATTTTTTTACGCTTAAAGTCTCATATTTAAAATAAGGATGTTCCAGGGCTAAATTATTATATCCGTTAAGATTCATCTTAAAAACCTCTTCCTGAGAATAGGGAAAATTGATTTTTTCATCTTTATTTTTTGTGATTTTAAACTGAACTTCATTCGTTTTAACAATCAATCTTTTTGTAAAGGCCAATAAATCAGCATCAGTATATTCTCTTTTGATTTCCATTTTTTCGAAAAGAGGTTTACGATAATAATTGAAAGCCCAAAGAAGATGAAAGAAAAAGTAAAAAACAGAAATTTTACCTGTGATTTTTAAAAGATGATCTTTCCAGTCTGTTTTCCATGTTTTTCGTATTCTCCAAAACCAGCTTATCATAGATAAAATTAAAACTGCGTAAATACAATCACCGACAGAAAATGAAATTTTGCCCAAAAGTATTCGTGAGAAATGCGAAATTCTGATGTATAAATTATTGCTGTAAAGACCTTCTACAAAATCAGGATAAAACGGAAGGATTTTTAAAAAGATAATCTGAACTAAAAGAAATAGAGGAAGGATATATTTTCGTGTCACGGTTTTACTTTTGGGTTAAAAATAATAATTAAAATACTAGTTCGTTTTCTTTTTTGTAAATTTGTTACTCAATAACAAGGAAAATGACACGAATCACTTTAAATATTCCTGATAATGAATTGTCATTCTTTATGCAGTTGATAGAAAAATTCAATTATGAAACCGTAATTAATGAATTTTCTGTAACCGAAGAAATGAAAAATTTATTAGATGAAAGAAGATCAACTTCAAAAGCAGATGATTTTCTTCCTTGGAACGAAGCCAAAAAACAATTACGTTTGAAATCAAAGAAATGATTTTTAATATTGTTATTGAGCCAAGAGCACTTGTAGATATACAAGAAGCTATTGATTATTATGAGTCTAAGCAAAATGGTTTAGGTGAATATTTTTATCAAGTGATTGATGAACATTTAGATACATTATCGGAAAATCCTTTTTTTGAAATCAGATACAAAGATTATCGAGGTCTTCCCACTAAGAAATTCCCGTTTATTATCTTTTATTTTATAGATGAGAATGTGAAAACAGTATATGTTATGTCTGTTTTTAATACTTCATTAAATCCCTCGAAATATCCTCTTTAAAGAGTATTCATACTATTCAACTTTAGAGCCATTATAATTTGTGCTAATTCGTGGAATTAGTGGCGAAAAAAGCATTTAAACTTTGTAACTTTGAAGCTCTTAATTGTTAAACTTCAAACAAAATATAATGAGTCAGGAAATAAGAAATCTGGAACCAAAAGCACTTTGGAACAAATTTGCAGATTTAAACGCCGTTCCGCGTCCGTCAAAGAAAGAAGAGCGTGTAATCGAGTTTATGAAAAACTTTGGAAACAGCTTAGGTTTAGAAACTTTTGAAGACGAAATCAGAAATGTAATCATCAGAAAACCGGCAACTCCGGGAATGGAAAACCGCAAAGCCATTGTAATGCAGGGTCACTTAGATATGGTGCACCAAAAAAATGCTGACACTGTTTTTGATTTTGATACGCAAGGAATTGATATGTATGTTGATGGTGACTGGGTTCGCGCTCGCGGTACAACGCTTGGTGCAGACAATGGGTTAGGAGTGGCTACAATTATGGCAATTTTAGAAAGCAAAGATATTCCTCATCCTGCAATCGAAGCTCTGTTTACAATTGATGAAGAAACCGGAATGACTGGTGCTTTAAATTTAAAAGGCGGAATTCTTCAAGGGCAGATTTTATTGAATCTGGATACGGAAGAAGATGACGAAATTGATATAGGATGCGCTGGCGGGATCGATGTAACGGCTACAAGAGGTTATAATGAAGAAGAAGTTCCAGAAAGCTCTGTTGGATATACTATTACCGTAAAAGGCTTAAATGGAGGTCATTCTGGAATGGATATTCATAAAGGTTTAGGAAATGCCAATAAAATAATGAACCGTTTATTATTTGATGGTTTTGAAAACTTTGGATTACAGGTTTCTGAAATTAACGGAGGAAGTCTTAGAAATGCAATTCCGAGAGAAAGTGTTGCGAAAGTAATTATTTCTCAAATGTTTGATGAAGCGTATGTTTATGATATGCAGGAAATTATTGCTGACATCAAAGCAGAATACAAAACAACGGAACCAAACCTATCTATCGAAATTGTAAAAGGTGATTTGCCTGAAAAAATAATGGATTTAGGTGTTCAGGAAGGAATTGTCAGAGCGATTTATGCAGCACAAAACGGGGTTTACAAAATGAGCGCTGATATGGCTGATTTGGTTGAAACTTCAAACAATATTGCTCGCGTTGTTGTAAAAGACGGAGAAATTTTGGTTGGATGTTTAACACGTTCTTCAGTAGAATCTTCAAAATTTGATTTAGCTAATTCTCTACGTTCAGCTTTTGAATTAGTGGGATGTGAAGTTGAACTTTCTGGTTCTTATCCAGGATGGACTCCAAACGTAAATTCAGAAATATTAGAAGTTTTAAAAGAGATCTACGAAAAACAAAATGGAGAACAGCCTAAAGTTGTAGCTTGCCACGCTGGTTTAGAATGTGGAATTTTAGGAACAAATTATCCAGATATGGATATGATTTCTTTTGGACCAACAATTCACGGAGCACACTCTCCAGACGAAAGAGCCAGTATTTCATCTGCTCAAAAATATTGGAAATTTGTATTAGAAATTCTTTCAAATATTCCGGTTAAATAAAGTTCTCAGTTTTTAGTCACAGTTTTCAGTTTCCTTAGAGACTGAAAACTGCGACTGCGACTGAAAACTAATTAATCTCTTTTAGGAGAATTTTTCTTCTCTCTCTTTTCTTCTTTTTTTTCTTTAGCCGTTTTTAACGGTTCTTTTTTTGCTGTTTTTTTAGCATCTTGACCTTTTGCCATAATGTATTGATTTTATTTGTTTTACTGTTTTGTTATAGTAAATATAGCTTTTTAAAAAATCATAGGGCATAAAAAAATCCCCAATTTTAAAAATTGAGGATTCGTATGTTTTTGTAAAAGGGAAATTTTAATTCCTTTTTAATACTTTATATTGTTCGTAGCAGCCGCTTATGGCATCTAAAATCTGTAAGTCATTTGCAGACTGAATAAAAGCATCAGAATAGTTGCAGCGATGCATGATTTCAGGAATTTCATCTTTGCTGATTCCTAATAAAACGGCAATAGTTTCACGATCGTATTTAGTTTCTAAAAGATTTCTAATCGTATCGTCTTTTTTCATGTCCTTGAGTTTTTTAAGCTCCCGACTGTTTTTTCCGAAGAAATTATAAAGCATATCGGCCGGATTAAAAATAGAACCCAATACTTTTCCAAAAGCATTTGGAGAATATTCACCCGCCTCATAACCTTGTGTAAGGCCCGAAATACTATAACGGTAATTTTCTTTGGTTGGTATTAACTTCGAATCAATTTCAAGATAACCAGTCAAATTAAATGGAGCAATAACAACTTCTTCAAGAGCAATTGCTTTTTCAGTAAGCTGAATTCGAGTTACTTTATTTTTTATCCAGTCATTTGTTACTCTAATTCTAAGAGATTGAAATCCTAAAAGAGAGAAATGAATTGTATCATTTGGCTGTACATCAATTTCAAAATACCCTTTTGCATCAGATTTTGCGCCGCGTACTTTATTGGTATTAATGATATTTACATTTGAAAGAGGCTGTTTACTATCATCGTTTATAATGTAACCTGAAACTCTTTGCGGAGTTGTAGATTCGACATCTTGTGCAAAACTTATGGCAGAGAATAGTAAAAAAAAGAAAGCTGCGAAATATTTCATATCCTGATTTAAAGCACTAAAAGTAGTAAATAGAGATTAAATATTTCGCAGTCTTTGAATATAATTATCAGAAAATTAACAAAGTCGCCAGTGCTGCTTTTTTGTGTTTAAATAAAAAGAGAAAAGGAAGATTAAATTACATTGTTTCTGAATTACAAAACTCATTTATAGAGATTAAGATTTACCTGTAAAAACATTTAACACATAGAAACATAGGTTTTATGTGTGTAAAAGAATATAAAAAGAAACTTGTTTCTAACACATAGCTCTCTATGTTTGTTTTAGATAAGTGAAACGCCTTTTTTGCGAATGCTAAATCTATGTTTCTATGTGTTAAAATTAATTATGCCCAACGGGTTAATATTATTAATGTAAAAAAAATCCCAAATTCCAATTATGTCTGGAATTTGGGATTTTTTATTAAGATATAAAAGAATTAATCTCTTCTTGGTCTTCTTGGTCTTGGTGAATCACCAAAACTTTCAGAACGTCTTGGAGCTCTGTCAGAACCACCTTCGTTTCTTGGAGCAGAACTTCTAAAACCACCTTCTCTTTTTGGAGCAGATGAATTTCTGTCGCTTCTGAAACCACCTTCTCTTGGAACAGAGTTTCTGTCGCTTCTAAATCCGCCGCCGCCTGAACCTTCACGTCTTGGGCCGAAACCTCCAGATCCTTCTCTTCTTGGTCCGCCAGAACTACGTCCGCCGCCACGGTTGTTGTGGTCACGTCTTCCTCCGCCGTCATTTTTAGAAATTTCAACATTAATACGACGTCCTTCTAACTGAACGTTGTTTAAAATATCCATTACTTTATCAGTATGCTCAGGATCAGTATTAAAGAAAGAGAAACCTTCTTTTACATCCACTTTGAAAACGTCATCACGACCTAAGTCTAATGTTTCTTTCAAGTAATCTTTAAGAGACATCCAGTCGAAATTATCTCTGGAACCGATATTTACAAAATAACGAACTGCTCCGTTGTTATTGAATTCTCTTGGCTCAGAATCGTTTCTTTCGCGTCTTTCTCCAGAAGATTGAGTAGAGATATCTCTATTCTTTTTGTAGTAAGCAATGAAACGGTTAAATTCTACCGAAACCATTTTCTTAATCAATTCTTCTTTAGATAAACCTTCAAGAACATTGTTAATAGCTGGTAAATAGTTGTCAATTTCGTGATCAACCTCAGTATCTTTAATTTTATTAGCTAAGTGTAATAATTGAATTTCGCAGATTTCGATTCCAGACGGAATAGTTTTTTCTTCGAATTTTTGTTTGATGATTCTCTCGATAGAAGAAATTTTACGCAACTCACTTTTTGTAACAATTACAATTGAAGTTCCTAATTTTCCAGCTCTACCAGTACGACCAGAACGGTGGTTGTACGTTTCGATTTCATCAGGTAATTGGTAGTTTACAACGTGTGTTACGTTATCAACGTCAATACCACGTGCAGCAACGTCAGTAGCAACAAGCATCTGAATTTGTCTTCCACGGAAAGATTTCATTACACCATCACGTTGAGCCTGAGATAAATCTCCGTGCAACGCAGCAGCGCTATATCCATCTTCAATTAATTTTTCAGCTACAGCTTGTGTATCTCTTTTAGTACGACAGAAAACTACAGAAAAAATATCTGGATTTGCATCGGCTAAACGTTTTAAAGCTTCGTAACGGTCACGTGCATTTACTAAGTAAAATTCGTGAGAAACTGTTGCAGAACCAGAGTTCTTAGTACCAACAGTAATTTCAACCGGTTCGCTCATGAATTGTTTTGCAATTCTGGCAACCTCTTGCGGCATAGTTGCAGAGAACAACCATGTACTTTTTTGATCTGGAGTATCTGATAAAATAGATACGATGTCTTCATAGAATCCCATGTTTAACATCTCATCAGCTTCATCAAGAATACAGTAATCTATATTTTTAATGTTTACTAAACCTCTGTTAATCATGTCTTGCATTCTCCCCGGAGTAGCCACAATAATTTGTGCGCCTCTTTTAATCTCTCTGGCTTGCTCTGTAATACTAGCCCCGCCGTAAACTGCTACCACATTAATACCTTTTTCGTATTTTGAGTAGTTTTTAAGTTCGTTGGTAATCTGTAAACAAAGTTCTCGTGTTGGCGATAAAACTAATGCTTGTGTGTTTCTATTGTCAGCATCAATTTTTTGAATTAGCGGAAAACCGAAAGCTGCCGTTTTCCCTGTCCCTGTCTGAGCCAACGCAACCATATCTGTGTCTTTTTCCAATAATAGGGGAATCGCCTTTTCCTGTACCTCTGACGGATTTTCAAATCCTAGATCTAAAATCGCCTTCAGTAACGATTCATTCAATCCTAATTGTTCAAATTTATTCATATGTGTTTTTAAAATAGGGTGCAAAATTACTGTTAATTATTCAGATAAACTAATGCTATTTTAAGATTTATAGATTTGTTATGATTTGATTATCAAAAAGTTATGTTTGAGGTAAAATCATTTTTCAAAGAAACCAAAAAAAATACGTCGTGAAATATCAATTTTGCCCAATAAAATGTTGTATTTCAAACAATTATTTTCTTGAGTTCAGGAAATCAATAAGTTGCTCAGTTGCCTTTGCGCGATGACTGATTTTATTTTTAATTTCTGAAGATAATTCAGCAAAAGTCTCCTTATAATTCTCCGGCTGAAAAACCGGATCATATCCAAAACCATGATTTCCGGCTTTGGTCAAAGTAATATTTCCTTTTGCCAAACCCGTAAAAAGATGCTGCTTTCCTTCTAAATTTAAAGCAATAACGGTCTTGAACTGTGCGCTGCGGTTTTCTTCGTTTTTTAAAGCCTCTAAAAGCTTATTCATATTATCATCGGCATTTTTTTGTTCTCCCGCGTATCTTGCAGAATAAACGCCCGGTTCACCGTTTAAAGCTTTCACCTCTAAACCTGTATCATCAGCAAAACAATCATAACCATATTTTTCGGTTACATAATTGGCTTTTAAAATCGCATTGCCTTCAATAGTATCAGCAGTTTCAGGAATTTCTTCATGACATCCAATATCTTCTAAGCTCAATAATTGAATAGATCCGTTTAGAATACTTTGAATTTCCTTGATTTTATTTAAATTATTGGAAGCGAAAACCAGTTTCATATTTTGTATATTTAAAAGTAAGACTATTTTAAACACAAATTTAGAATTCTTATATTTGATAGTTACCTAAAAATAAAAATAAATGCAATTATCTGTACTGTATAAAAAAATAATGCCATTTGTAAAACCGTACAAAAAAATGGTAATTGCCACTTTACTGCTTACCTTTTTAGGCTCGTTTGCAGCACAGGTAAATGCTGTAATATTAAAATATACAGTTGATGCCATCAATAATTTAATGGTGGCGCACGAACCTTTATCAAAGGGATTTCATTTATTAGAGATAATAAGTATCGTGCTGCTTACTAAAGAATTAGTAAACTCAATTGTACAATTCGGCCAAAAATTCTACGGAGAAAAACTCCGAATTTTTATAACCCGCGATATTTCCCAGACAATTGTAGAAAAAATTCTAAGTTACAGAATGGAGTTTTATACTTCTGATGAAAATGAAAGCGGAAAACTCCAAACAAGAATTGATCTCGGTATAAGCAGTTTAACACGATTGGTTCAAAACTTTTTTATAGATATTTTGCCACTGTTTGCTAATGCTTTTGTGGCCTTGGTTATTATGTTTTATGCCAATGTTTATGTGGGTTTGGTAAGTTTATGTATTATCCCGATTTACTTTTATATCAGCCAATTGCAAGCCACAAAGTTGAGTGGTTTTAGACGAAGAATGCGCAATTATCGAGAAACCAAAAACAACGGAATCATTAGTTTAATTGAATCCATAACCGTTATTAAATCTTTCGTTCGCGAATCGACTGAAGCTGATCGTCATGAAAAAATTCAATATGAAATGACCGAAAACCAGCTGGCAACCAGAAAAACCAGTTTTATTTTTGAAAGTATTAAAAGTTTCGTTGAACAAATAGGAGTCGTGATTATCATTATTTTAACCGCTTATTTTGTTTTAAATAATCAAATGACAATTGGTGCAATTATGTTTCACATTATGTTATTTAATAATGTTTCGTCGCCAATTCGACAATTGCACCGAATTTATGATGAAGTAAATGATGCTTTAATTTATTCCGAAGGATTTTTTGATATTTTAGAATCAGAACAGGAAATAGAAACCAGTGGAACTTATATGCCGGAAAAAATTACCGGATTAATTGAAGTAAAAAATGTAGATTTTGTTTATCCAAACGGAACTCAGGCACTTTACGATATTAATTTTACGGTTAAACCGAATGAAACGACTGCTTTGGTTGGATTAAGCGGAGCCGGAAAAAGCACGATTATTAATTTACTGGATAAATTTTATCTGCCTTCATCCGGACAAATCTTTTTAGACGGAATTGATTTAGTGGATTATGACACCGATTTTCTGCGTAAAAATATTGGTTTGGTTCTTCAAAAAAATCACATTTTTAAAGGCACAATTGGAGAGAATATTTTATACGGAAATCCCGAAGCTTCGAAATCTGAAATTATCGAAGCGGCAAAGCAAGCCTACATTCACGAACAAATTATTCAATTGCCAAAAGGCTACGATTCTGATGCGCATTTGCTTTCCGGCGGACAGCAGCAGCGAATTGCTATTGCAAGACTTTTTCTGAAAAACCCGCCTATAATTTTTCTGGATGAACCAACTGCGAGTCTTGATGCAATTGCTACAGAACAAATTAAAAAGTCTTTAGATGCCATTAAAAAAGACAGAACTGTAATTATAATATCGCATAGTATTTCTCAAATTATCGACGCCTCAAATATTATTGTTTTAGAAAAAGGAAGATGCGTCGAAAAAGGAACACACGACGAATTGTACGATAATAAAGGAGCGTATTATCAAATATTTATGGCAATGGCAAACAGTTTAAATATCGAAAAAATCACACAGACTTTTGATTAATACGATTCAGAGTTATTTTTTCGAGAATAAAAACGACAGTGATTCCGAAAGTATAAGCTAAAATATCTGACCAAAGAAAACCTTGTCCTAAAACATATCTTCCAAAAAGTGTTTTTCGAAGTTCAATAATCCATTCTGCCTGATAAAGTTGTAAAAACTCAATGCAGTAACATAGTAAAAAAGAAAATAAAGCAACTATAAAAGCTCTTTTAGCCGGAAGAAATATTCTAACCAAAAAATAAATCATAACCGCATAAAGAGCATCGCCAATCCATAAAGGAATAAAGTGGATTTTTCTTGAAAGGATTCCGAGAATAATAGTGCAGAAAAATAAAATGAAATATTGTATTCTGGATTTTTTCAAAGTTTAGGCAGGTTTTGGTTGGGAGCAAATATAGATCAAATCTTAAAAAGCTGGATTTAATGGCACGCAGATGACGCAGATTTAAACAGATTTATTTTTATTGATTGACTTGCGATGCGTAAAAGTACAGTAACCATGAAGTTTGTCATTCCGAGGAACGAGGAATCGCACTAGAGAATCGACAAAGATTGGAGACTTGCTGTTGTGGAGTTTCTTGTGCGATTCCTCGTTCCTCGGAATGACAAGATTATAAATAAATCTGTTTAAATCTGCGTCATCTGCGTGCCATTACGTCCAGTTTTCAGCTTTTGATAATGCGGTTGCTTCGTTCCTCGCAATGACAATCATATAGCAAAAATAAATCTGTTTAAACCAGCGTCATCTGCGTGCCATTACGTCCAGCTTAGTGCAATTGCTTCGTTCCTCGCAATGACAAAAAAGTACATTTTTAGGGAACGAAAAATACAAAGACTAAAATAAGTTTACTTTATTTCATAAATTTATCAGTTCTAAAAACTATCTATTTAAAAATAACCACATGAATGCAAAATTTTTCGCTCTGATTACAGCTTTATTTCTTCTTGGAAATCAGGGTTATTCTCAAAAAGACAATTCGTTTAACGTTAAAAAACAATTGGAGTATTGTGCAGAGCAGGCTTCAAAAACTTTAAAAGTGATTCCGGATGACGGGACTTCGCCAAGAACGGTTCCGAATGGGAGCAAAGACTGGAAATTTGTAAATTACAAAGACTGGACAAGCGGATTCTGGCCTGGAGAATTGTGGTTTTTATACGAAGCAACAAAAGATAAGAAATGGGAAAAAGAAGCCGATAAATTTAGTCGCTTTTTAACGCCTTTGTCGGTTAGTAAAGCTGCCGATCACGATTTAGGTTTTCAGATTTTTAATAGTTTCGGGAACGGATACAGATTGACTAAAAACGCAGCATACAAAGAAATCATTCTAAAGACAGCCGATACTCTGGCAACACTTTTTAATCCAAAAGTAGGAACAATTCAATCTTGGCCTCATAATAAAATGGGCGGACACAATACCATCATCGATAATATGATGAATTTAGAATTGTTGTTTTGGGCTTCTAAAAACGGCGGAAATAAAAAGCTGTATGATATCGCAGTAAAACATGCCGAAACAACAATGGCAAATCATTTCAGACCAGATAATACTTCTTATCACGTTATTATTTATGATTATGAAACCGGCAAGAAAATAAAAGGAAGAACGGCTCAGGGATACAGTGATGACAGTATGTGGGCACGTGGTCAGGCTTGGGCAATTTATGGTTTTACAATGACTTACAGAGAAACAAAAGATCCTAAATTCCTTGATTTTGCACATAAACTAGCTCGTGTTTATCTGGATAAATTAACAACAGAAGATTTAGTCCCATATTGGGATTTTAATGCACCGGACATTCCAAATGCTCCAAGAGATGCATCGGCGGCAGCAATTGTTTCTTCTGCACTTTTAGAATTGAGTTCTTATACAAAAGATAAAACGCTGAAAAACGAATATTTGACAAAATCTAAAAAAATGATTGTGTCGCTTTCAGATAATTACCAAAGCCACGATGTTAATTCAGCATTTTTATTGCACTCAACAGGTCATAAACCTGCCGGAAGCGAAATTGACTGTTCTATAAATTACGCAGATTATTACTATCTTGAAGCACTTTTAAGACTTCAAAAATTGAAATAAAAACTTTAGATTATGATTAGGAAAGTAAGCCAGATTTTGTGTGCAGTTATGATGGTTTTTATGCTTCTAAGCTGTAAAAACGCAAAACAAAAACTTCAGGAATATGTAACGACTTATAACAGTACAGCCGCAAATTTTAAGGCTGAAGATGTTACGCTTACAACGGCAAGAGGTTATATTAATGATGATAAAATCGAATTACGGTTTGAAACTAATTTAGAGCAAAACGCAGCGAATAAAACAAAAGCAGAATCATCGTTTCCAAAACAGTTGAAAGAAATGATCAATAAAGATCAAATTCCTAAAGAACTGGTTGAAGAAGGTATTCAGTTTGATGCTTATTTTTTAGCCGATGATAATACCGTTTTTGTAAAACAAATAATCAACAAAGAATCTTTGGCTGAATTACTAAAATAATATTCAGATTATAACATTTATCAAATCCTCTTTAAACAATTTTAAAGAGGATTTTTTTTAGTTATTAAGTTAATTCTTTTCATTCTTTCGTCGCGATAACCTATTTGTAGTTAAATAGTTACATTTTAAAGTTTTGCGACTTCGTTTTGTTTTTGTGTTATAATTTCATTATGTTTGAGTTAAAAATAAACCAAAAACCTAAAAAATTATGAAAAAAATTACCCAAATCGCATTTGCTTTTGCAATTGCATTATTGCTGGTAAGTTGTAAAAATACCAAGCAAAAAATTCAGGAACATGTAAGTACCTACAACAACTCATCTTCCATAAAAGGTAACGGGATTACCAGTACTTCTGCGAAAGCATTTTTAAATGATAATAAAATTGAAATTAGAATTGAAACCAACTTAGAAGGTGATGAAGCCAATAAGCAGGCTGCAGCCGATTCATTTCCGGATTTGCTAAAAGAAATGATTAAAAATGATCAAATCTCTACAGAGTTAATAGGCGAAGGTGTAAAATTTGATGTTTACTTTTTGGCCTATAATAATATTATTTTAGCTAAAAGAACAGTTGATAAAGAAGAATTAGCGGTTTTAGAAGGAACTGCAGAAGGAAATAAGGAAACAGCCAAACTTTAAGTTAAAATTAAAGTATTGAAAATAGCCTCTTTGTAAATCAGAGAGGCTATTTTCTTTTCGTTAAGAATAATAATTTTTGTTGGATTAATTCTAACATTAAATTATGTTTGTCTAAAAGTCTACCTAATAAAACCTATAAAACTATGATCAAAAAAATTACCCAAATCTCATGCACAATCGCTATTGCTTTGTTTTTAGTAAGCTGTAAAAATACCAAGCAAAAAATTCAGGAATACGTTAATACGTTTAATAATTCGAGTGCACTTTTTCATAATGATATTATCAGCAGCGCAAGTGCAAAAGCTTTTTTAAATGAAAATAAAGTTGAAATAAGAATTGATACTAATCTGGAACAAAACGAATCCAGTAAATCTATTTACAATCAAATGTTCCCGGCTTTACTTGGTGAAATGCTGAAAAGTGATAGAGCCTCAATGGAACTAATTAGAGAAGGAGTAACGTTTGAAATGTTCTTTTTGGCCAATAACAGTACCATACTTGCTGAATTGAAAGTGGATGAAAAGGAGTTAAATAAAATTTTAAGCAAAAATAACACTCCTGCTGTAGACAGAAAAGAACTTTCAAGTTCTGGCATGAATCCAGAAATGCAGCAAATGCTGGCCATAATGAACCAAAATATGCCAATTGTTAATGAAGACGGAACAAAAATCATAAAAATTGAAATTAGCGATAAAAATGAACTGGTTTATAAAATTGAAGTGCCAAAAAAATATTCTGAATTGCTTAAAGGAGAAGGAGCAAAGGTTTTAATGAAAGAAAGTATTTTAAGAAGCAGTGATTTAAAAACTATTTTAGGTTCTATACAACGTTATAACATTACGACAATAAAATATCTATATCAGGATGCTAAAGGAAATCTGGTAAATGATATTATTTTGACTGAAAAAGACCTGAAATAATCATGGATGACAGATCAACCTGGCGAACCGTATTAAGTGTTTTATCGGTTATAATTTTGGGCGGAAGGCTTTTGTATACTTGCTCCAATATGAACAAGCCTCGTTATGAAAATGATCCTGTAATGGAAAGTTTCCGAAATTCTCAGGAAGCGATGAAAGAGAATTTTAGACAGCACCAGGAAATGCAAAGGAAAATGTCTAATGCGATATTGTATTCTAGTTATGAAAGTTTAGACAGTTTATCGGCTTTGCAAAAAGATAATTATGGTCTTCAAAAAATGCAAAAAGATTCCTTGATATACATTGCATTAGATACGCAGATAAAAATACCAAAGGATTTTTATCTTCAAAACAAACACGATGATTCCTTGCGAATGGCATTTAAATCGCCGGATAATCTCAATGTTTTTATTCACGATTTTGAATCTAAAGCAGAAATAGAACCAAGTTTTAAAACCTTAAAAAACAGCGCTAATCTGCAAAAGTTTAAAGTAGAAAATACTATTGGAGACGTTAAGGCAATATCGTACAAAATAACCAAAGAAAGTAAAAGATATAATGGTTATGCTTTATGTTTTAAAAATGACGGATATCTTAATTTCTACGAATTCGAAAGTAATAAACTTCCTCTTGATAAATTAAAAGGACGCGCTATTGAATTCTTTTCTCAAAATATGAAAGGGAAGAAATAAACTTCTTAAAATTAAAAAAGCCTCTTTGAAAACTCAAAGAGGCTTTTTGTTTTAATTACGTTTCGTAACGTTTGTCAAATTATCAGGGAAATACAATTCTGATAGATTTGTAAATTCATCACCACGCATAAAGATATTGATATCTACATCTGCAAAAGATGTTTTTCCGGCCGCGGCCAAAAGCTCGTTTGCAGAATGAAGTGTGTTTTTATGAAAATGATAAACACGATCTGATTTATCGGTTACAACCAAACCTTTCATCAGCATTTTGTTTTGAGTCGCAACTCCCGTTGGGCATTCATTATTATGGCAGCGTAAAGCCTGAATACATCCCAAAGAGAACATGAAACCACGTGCACTGTTACACATATCTGCGCCTAAAGCAACGGCGTGCAAAATAGAATATCCAGAAATAATTTTTCCGCTTCCTATAATGCGTATTTTGTCGCGAATATTTAAACCAATTAATGTTTTGTTTACGAAAATCAAAGCCGGTTCAAAAGGCATTCCTACGCCATCTGCAAATTCTAACGGAGCAGCTCCGGTTCCACCTTCGGCACCATCAACCGTAATGAAATCAGGGTAAATATCTTCGGCGATCATTTCGTGACATATTGCTTCAAATTCTGCCGTGTTTCCAATACATAATTTAAAACCAATAGGTTTTCCATTTGATAAATCACGTAATTGTTTCACAAAATGCAAAAGCCCTTTAGAATCAGAGAAAGCATGGTGTCCCGGAGGAGAAAGAATCATAGTATGCGGCTCAACACCTCTAATTTTAGCAATTTGCTCTGTATTTTTTGCCGCCGGAAGCACACCTCCATGTCCTGGTTTTGCGCCTTGCGAAAGCTTAATTTCAATCATTTTTACATTCGGGAGATTGGCTTTTTCCGAGAATTTTTCAGGGCTAAAATTTCCTTCAGCATCACGGCATCCAAAATATCCGGTTCCAATTTGCCAAGTGATATCTCCGCCGCCTGCAAGATGAAATTCAGTTAAACCACCTTCACCTGTATTTTGATAAAAGTTTCCTTTTTTAGCACCAATATTTATGGCACGAACGGCATTTTCGCTTAATGAACCAAAACTCATTGCCGAAACATTAAATAAAGAAGCCAAATAAGGTTGTTTACAATCTTTTCCGCCAACTAAAACACGCGGTAATTCTTCATTTACTTTTGCCGGAAAAATAGAATGTTTTATACCTTCATAAGTTTCCGTATTTAAGTTTTGCTGAGTTCCAAAAGGCGTACTCGAATCAATATTTTTGGCTCTTTGATAAACTAGAGAACGCTGGTTTCTGGAGAAAGGTTTTCCATCTGTAGATCTTTCGATGAAATACTGCTGAATTTCCGGAGCAATCATTTCAAATAAATACCTGAAATAACCCAAAACCGGAAAGTTCCTTAAAATGGCATGTTTTTTTTGAGAAGCATTATAAGCTCCAATAATTAATAAAATTGGGATAATAAAAACGAGTAGATAACCTCGACCCGTGTAATGATAAATTGCAATAACAATTAGAAACAATAAGAATCCGTAAATAAAGAATTTTTTTCTCATGTTTAAATAATAATAGTAATAAGGTAATAATTTAATTAGTTGTACCGTAATCGAACATAGACGTGTTTAATGCCTTTTTTATCCGATTCTCTTTCGTCAATTTCCAAAATATCCGTTAATGATTTCAACATTGGCGTAAGCTTAGAATAACCATAATTCCTTGGGTCAAATTCTGGTTTTTTCTTTACAATCAAATTGCCCACATCACCAAGAAATGCCCAGCCGTCATCATCTTCAATATCTTCAATTGTAGCTTCGATAAGATCAATGGTTTGTTTGTCGACTTTGTGAAGTGCTTTTTCGGTAGGTTTTTCTACAGGTTTTTTGGTGTCTGCTGCGGTTGCTTTTGGTTTTTTCTTTTGGATAGCGCCGTCCAAAACCTCAATATAAATAAACCTGTCGCAGGCAACGATAAAAGAACTTGGGGTTTTCTTTTCACCAATGCCAATTACTTTCATGCCAGATTCTCGAAGTCTAATCGCCAGACGGGTAAAATCGCTGTCGCTGGACACAATACAAAAACCATCTAATTTTCCCGAATAAAGCAAATCCATTGCATCGATAATCAATGCCGAATCTGAAGAATTTTTCCCAACCGTATAACTATATTGCTGAATAGGCGTAATGGCATGCTCCAGTAAAACTGCTTTCCATCCGTTTGCATTTGGCTTTGTCCAGTCCGCATAAATTCGTTTCGTTGTAGGGGTTCCAAACTTTGCAATTTCTTCCATCATCCCTTTTACATTACTGTAGGGCACATTATCCGCGTCAATAAGAACAGCTAATTTTAATTCTCTTACGTTGCTTGCTGGCATTTTTTAGATATTAGAAATTAAGTACAATCAAAGTTAAAATTAAAATTCGTTTTTAGGTGAATTTGTTGGTGAATAAGTGTTTTTGACCGTGTTAATTATTTTGGTTATAAATAAGGTTTCTGTTATAAAAATTAATTAAAGATAAATTTATCTTTTATAGTGAATTTGAATACATTTGTAAGGAATTAATTAATCAGTGTATGTTTTCAAAAGCGTGTGAGTACGGAATCAGGGCTTCTATTTTTATAGCAACCAAATCTTCAGAAGGAATTAGGGTTGGAATAAAAGATGTTGCCAAAGAAATTGATTCGCCGGAACCATTTACTGCCAAGATTATGCAGATTTTAACCAAAAACGGAATCATTTATTCGGCAAAAGGAGTAGGAGGAGGTTTTGAGGTTTCGAAAGAAGCATTAAAGTCGATAAAATTAATTCAGATTGTGGATGCGATTGACGGAAATACCATTTATAAAGGCTGCGGAATTGGCCTGAAAGAATGTTCTGAAATTCATCCTTGTCCGGTACACAATCAATTTAAAAAAATACGCGAACTGCTTTTGGCAATGCTTACTAATACCACTTTAGAGGAGCTGGCACTTGGTGTAAATGCTGGAGATTATTATTTAAAAATCTTCAATAAAACCGAATAAATATTATAATTTAAATATACAGTAATGAATAAAAAAGTCACAATTTCGATGGTAATGCTAATGGGATTTTTAGCACTAACTTCTTGCGGAAAGAAAGAAGCAGCTCCTGCCGATGAATCTACAGAAATAAATGAAACAACATCAGATGAAGGTGTAAAACCCGAAGCAGGTGTTGAAAACGTTTTGGTTATTGAAGGAAATGACCAAATGCAGTTCAATAAAACCGAACTAAAAGCAGTTGCCGGAAAACCTATTAAACTTACTTTAAAACACGTTGGTAAAATTCCAAAAGAAGCAATGGGACATAACTTGGTAATTTTACAGCAAGGAACAGATGAAAGTGCTTTTGCTGCAAAAGCGATCGAAGCAAAAGCTACAGATTATATTCCGACATCTGAAAAAGCTTCAATCGTTGCCCACACAAAATTATTGGGCGGGGGTGAAGAAGATACTATCGAATTTACAATTGATAAAAAAGGAACATATAACTTTTTATGTACTTTTCCTGGTCACGTGGCTATGATGAAAGGTGTATTAATTGTAGAATAAATCATAAAACTCTAAGCCTGATTGGTTTGGAGTTTTTTTTAAAACTAATAAAAGATAATTTTGTCTTTTATTAAAAATAGAAATATATTAATATTAATTTTTACGAAAAATGGAAAATTTAAAAAACAAAACAATCGGGTCATTTGTGGCTCAGGATTATAGAACTGCGGCTGTATTTTCTAAATATAAAATAGATTTTTGCTGTAAAGGAAACAGAACCGTTTCTGAAGTTTGTGAAAAGGAAGAAATTAATTCTGATGCGCTGCTTCAAAGTATTTATGATGTTTTGCAGTCCGAAAATAAAAGCGGAATCGATTTTAATTCCTGGCCTTTAGATTTATTAGTTGATTATATAGAAAAAACGCATCACCGTTATGTGGAAGATAAAACACAAGTTTTGCTGAGTTTTCTAGATAAATTATGCAGTGTTCATGGTTCAAATCATCCTGAATTATTTAAAATAAATGAATTGTTTATTGGATGTGCAGGAGAATTAGCGCAGCACATGAAAAAGGAAGAGCTGGTTTTATTTCCTTTTGTAAAAAGAATGGTAAAAACGAAAGAGGCTAACGGAGTTTTATCGCAGCCTTCTTTCGGAACGGTTTCAAATCCAATTGCCATGATGATGCATGAACATGAAAATGAAGGCGATCGTTTTAGAGAAATTGCTGAGCTGACTAATAATTATACACCTCCGGCTGATGCATGTACAACTTATAAAGTGACTTATGCAATGCTTAATGAGTTTGAAGAAGATTTACATAAACACATTCATTTAGAGAATAATATTTTGTTTCCAAAAGCGGTTGCGCTGGAAGAGGAATTTGCTTAACTATAATTTTAACTAGAGAAAAACACTGATAAATTCCAGTTATGGAGCATTATCGGTGTTTTTTATTAGAGCTCAAAAATATTAAACACATAGAAACATAGGTTTTAGAAGAATTATAAAAAGAGAATTTAAAAAATCTAGATTTTTACACATAGCTATGTTTGTTTATGCAAATGAAATGCCTTTTTAAGCTTGTAAAATCTATGTTTCTATGTGTTTAAAAAAATATGCGTTATGAATTTCCGAAAAACCTGGATAATCTGTTGTTTCTTTAATTTTTTAATAGCCTGCGCATTTGGGTTATTAATGCGGTTTATGTTTCTTTTTCCTTTAGATTTTATAAACTACAGTTTTATACTTCATGCGCATTCTCATGCTGCTATGCTGGGCTGGGTTTACATGATTATTTATGTCTTGGTAATTCATTTTTTTATTCCGAAAGAAAAAAGCCGGAAACCTGTATATAACAGATTGTTTTGGTTAACAGAACTTTCTGTAACAGGAATGATGCTTGCTTTTCCTCTTCAGGGTTATGGACTGTTTTCTATTGCATTTTCGACAATGCACATTTTGCTGAGTTATCTTTTCTGCCGATTAATTTGGAAAGATCTTCCAAAACAAAAAACGTCTTCACAAAGACTTTTAAGTGCTTCTGTTTTATTTATGGTTTTTTCCACTTTAGGAGTTTGGTGTTTGGGTCCGGCAGTAAGTACATTAGGAAAACAAAGCGCCTTTTATCAAATTGCGATTCAATTTTTTCTGCATTTTCAGTTTAACGGTTGGTTTTTATTGGCGGTTTTAGCTTTGTTTTTAAAACAATTTCAGCATAAAATTGAAGAAACCGCCTTTAGAAAATTCTATATTATTTTGATTGTTTCAACAATTTTAACGGTTTCATTTCCCATACGCTGGTTTGTTGAGAGCAATGTTTTAAGCTGGATAAATACTTTTGGAGTTGTATTGCAGCTAACGACTTTTATTTATTTCTATAAAATGCTCCAACCTCAAATAAGCGATTTTAAAGCTAATTTAAATAAAGAGGCTAAAAAGTTTTACGGTTTAGCATTATGCTCTTTATTTTTTAAAATAGGAATTGAATTGCTGATTATCTTCCCAAATATTGAAACAATTTCACACCAAGTCAGGAATTTTGTAATTGGATTTATTCATTTAACCAGTTTAGGAATTATTACTGGATTTGTATTTGGAATATTACTTCAGAATAAAATGCTTTCAGGTGATTCTTTATCTTTAAAAAGAGGAGTGAAATGTTTTATTTTTGGATATGTTGGGACAGAAGTTTTATTGTTTTTACAAGGAGGATTTTTCCTTTTCAATAAAGGAACAATTCTAGGTTATTATCAAAGTATATTTGGTTTTAGTTTGTTGCTTGTTTTAGGATTAATATTGATTACGGCATCTGCTATAAACAAAAAACAAGAGTCGATCCATTCCTAAAATCTTCCCTTGTTTTTTCACTAATCAACCTATTCAAAATTTTAAATCTTCTCTGCTTCTTTATTTATAGTTTCAATTGTTTTTTCATTGTTTACACCTAAACCTTCCTGCTGAAAAACTAATTCTCCTTCGGGATTAAAAACGCTTATAATATTAGAATGCGAAAAATCTACGGGAGATATTTGTTTATAATTGACAGCTAAAACTGCTGCAAATTCGCGTGTGTTTTCTTCAGATGAACGAAGAAAAAGCCACGGTTCCTGATTCATTTTATTAGCAATTGCAAAAGTTTTTAATCTTTCGGGCGTATCTGTTTTAGGATCAATACTTACTAAAATAAGTTTTACATTTTGTTTGATGTTTTTATTGAGTTTTGCTTCAATATCTCGCATGTCTGCAACTAATCTGGGGCAGGCGGCTTTACAGCTTGTGTAAATCATTACCATAACCAGCACATTTCCTCTCAGGCTTTTTAATTCAATATCATTTCCGTTTTGAGTTGTCCATTTTGAAGGAAGATTATAGATGGATAAATCAGTTATTTCCTTTTTTGTTACTGCAGTATCTTTTTTATTTTCTTTACAGCTCTGCAAAGAAAACAGAAGAATGAAAACCGCAATTATTGTTTTTTTCATTGAAATTAATTTAAAGATTGACTTTTTTGTTTTGTTGAACTGGCGCATCTAAAACCAAGATTTCGGGTTGAGTATTGCACTTTAAGACTTCCTCTGAAAGCGTAGCGCATAAATGCCGCATAATCCATTAAATCGGATGCGTTTACGGATGCGCTTCCGCAGAATAAATTCTTGTCGCTGCTTTTATCTTTTCTAGATTCTCCGGATAAAAAAATGCTGTTAAAGTCAGAAGTCCATTCCCAAACCAAACCATGCATATCGTAAACTCCCCAATAATTTTTAAACGTTTTTCCCACTTCATTTTCATACGTTTTCGACTTTTCATACCACGATAAAATGTAATTGTTGAATTCCTTTTTGGTTCTGGCATCTACTGTTTTTGCATCGGCCATCGCTGCATATTCCCATTCATCCATTGTGGGTAAACGTTTTCCCTGACACTCACAGTATTTTTTTGCAGCAAACCAAGAAACGGCTGTAACTGGCGAATTTGGTTTTGAACTGCCAAAATCAAAATCATTTTTCCAGTAAGACAGATATGTTTTATCGGCAAAAATTCCCTTGATTTTCGATTTACTATATGTTGGATTTTTTTTGATGAAATTCAAAAAATCGGCATTGCTAACAGGATAAATGTCTAAATAAAAAGAGTTTACAAACACGGGTTTTTTAGATGAGGCTCCGTAAAGAGGAACAAAACGTCCCTCTTTTATCAGAGCCATTCCAATTTCCTGCGCTATTGTTACGCCTGTAAACATCAGGAAAAAGGTAAGAATGAAAATAAATTTTTTCATGCTTTATTTTTGATTGTTATCGCAGTGCTTTTACCATTTCCGGAGTAACTTCTGTTTTATTATTTCCCCAGCTGTTATAGATATACGTAAGCACATTAGCTATTTCATCATCAGATAAATTTTGAGCCGGCATTACATTGTTGTATTTTTTTCCGTTTACGCTTACTTCTCCGGTTAAACCGTGTAAAATTGTTTTAATTGCACGTTTAGAATCAGCATTTAAATAATCTGATTTTGCAAGAGGAGGAAAGGTGTTTGGAATTCCCTGCCCTTCAGATTGGTGACAAGCGAAACAAGTGGTACCAAAAATTTGTTTTCCAATTTTTATTCTCTCTTCGGCAGTTCGTTTAGGTGTTGCAGTTTTTGCAGTTGCATTTTCAGGCATTTTTTGAATAGTTCCGCCTTCTGGCAGATAAATTCCTTCCTGAATCGTTCCAGAATAAATGTTTTTATTCTCTTTTCCTTCTACTTTCAACATTCCTAAAGCTCCTTTATTAAACGCTCTAAAAATAGAATGGTCAACCAGAATAAAAGTTCCCGGAGTTTCTACCTTAAAATCGACAATTGCAGCGCCTCCGGCCGGAATCAAAGTTGTTTGAACGTTTTTATTAATTACAGTCCCGCCTTCGACATGAACGTGATCAAATATTTCTCCAATAACGTGAAAAGACGATACTAAGTTTGGACCGCCGTTCCCCACAAATAAGCGCACCGTTTCTCCCACTTTTGCTGTTAACTCATTTCCGTTTGTAAGCGAACCTACTTTTCCATTAAATACAACATAATCAGGTGTTTCTTTTACGGCTTTATTCATGTCAAATGGCTGCAGGCCTTTTGCGCCATATTCGCCCTGCGTATAAAAATCACCCTGCATCACATAATATTCCTTGTCAACAGGAGGGAGTCCGCCTTCTGGTTCAACCAATATCAAACCATACATACCATTTGCAATGTGCATTCCAACAGGAGCTGTTGCACAATGATATACATACAGTCCCGGATTGATCACCTTAAAGCTGAACACTTTTTCATGTCCGGGAGCAACAAGCGAAGAAGTCGCTCCGCCGCCTGGTCCGGTTACAGCATGTAAATCAATATTATGCGGCAGTTTATTATCCGGATGGTTTTTTAAATGAAATTCTACTTCATCACCCACACGCGTTCTAATGAAACTTCCCGGTACAGAGCCTCCAAATGTCCAATACGTATATTTTACACCATCAGTCATTGTGCCTTCCTGCTCTTTGATTTCCATGTTTAATTTGAGTTTCATGGCAGTTCTGTTTCCAACAGGTTTCGGTACCATTGGAGGGGCTGTAAGTTCAGCATTCATTTCTCCTTCGGTCATTATATCAGTATAATTTACTGATTCTTCTTTTTTACAACTTCCTAATAAAATCGTAAAAAGTAAGCATAACAACATGTTCATTTTAATCGAAATGTCATTTTTCTTTTTCATAAGGTTTTGGTTTTATTTAGTTTTAAATCAGGAGTAAAAATAAAAGACTATTTTGTCTTTTATCATGATAAAAGTCATGAAATACTTACTAATAAAACCTTTATATTAAATTATTGTGTACACTTTTATTACAGTTAACTGTTTTAAATTCAATTCTTTAAGTATGTGTAAATTTTTTGTAAATTAATATTTTGATATTTTTTTAATAAAAACAAATGCTCAACTCCATTTTAGAATAATAATCATTATTTTTGCGACCTGTATAAATAAAATTATTACTTCAAAATATATTTATGGTAAAAGATTTATTCGAAAGAATTCAGGACAATAAAGGACCTTTAGGAAAATGGGCTTCTCAGGCAGAAGGTTATTACGTTTTCCCAAAGTTAGAAGGAGAGTTGGGTCCTAGAATGACGTTTCATGGAAAAAATATTTTAAACTGGAGTTTAAATGATTATTTAGGATTAGCTAATCATCCAGAAGTTCGTAAAGCAGATACGGATGCTGCGGCTCAATATGGCGCTGCATACCCTATGGGAGCTCGTATGATGTCTGGACACACAACTTATCATGAGCAATTAGAAAATGAACTGGCTTCTTTCGTTATGAAAGAATCTGCTTATTTATTGAATTTTGGTTATCAGGGAATGGTATCTATTATTGATGCCTTGGTTACAAAAAATGATATTATTGTTTATGATGTAGATTCACATGCTTGTATTATTGATGGTGTTCGTTTGCACATGGGTAAACGTTTTACTTACAAACACAATGATCTTGAAAGTATGGAGAAAAACCTGCAGCGTGCTACTAAAATGGCCGAAGAAACTGGCGGAGGTATTTTATTTATTACCGAAGGTGTTTTTGGAATGCGCGGACAGCAGGGCAAACTGAAAGAAATTGTTGCTATGAAGCAAAAATACAATTTCCGTTTGTTAGTTGATGATGCACACGGTTTTGGTACACTTGGTAAAACAGGCGCCGGAGCAGGTGAGGAGCAGGGAGTTCAGGACGATATTGATGTTTACTTCTCGACTTTTGCAAAATCAATGGCAAATATTGGAGCTTTTGTAGCTGCAGATAAAACAGTTATTGATTACTTAAAATACAACTTACGTTCGCAAATGTTTGCAAAAGCATTGCCAATGATCCAGACAATTGGTTCTTTGAAGCGTTTAGAATTATTGCGTAATTCATCTTCTATTAAAGATAAACTTTGGGAAAATGTAAATGCATTACAAAGCGGTCTTAAAGAAAAAGGATTCAATATTGGAGATACTAACACTTGTATTACTCCGGTTTACTTAGAAGGAAGTATTCCTGAAGCAATGGTAATGGTAAACGATTTAAGAGAAAACTACGGTATTTTCCTTTCTATTGTTGTTTATCCGGTTATTCCAAAAGGAATTATTTTGTTAAGAATGATCCCGACAGCTTCTCATACTTTATCTGATATTGAAGAAACATTAACTGCTTTTGAAGCGATTCGTGAGAAATTAGTTAACGGAACTTATAAAGAAATTGCAGAACGTACAACAGTTGACGTTTCGTAATTAATTTAAAAATAGATTTCCTTAAGTGGAAATTATGTAAAAAAATCCATTTGTTATACGAATGGATTTTTTTTATTTAAAGTAACTTTAATTCATAAATCACAAAATAAAAAACTCAGCATTATGAAAAAAGTATTAGCAATAGCAACCCTTATTTTGACAGTTCTTATTTCCTGTAAAAAAGAAACGACTACTACAGAGCCAGTACAAATTACACCAAGCCCGCCAAAAGAGGCTGAAATTGTAGAACCAGCAGGAGATCAATGTTATGCATGGAGAGCAAATGGAAGCGTAATTGAACTTAGTTTTAATGTAAACTCACATCAGGAAGTAAATGGAAAATTAAGCTATAACCTGGTAGGAAAAGATAAAAATGAAGGAACACTGATTGGCAATATGAAAGGCGACACTATAGTTGCCGATTACACTTTTAATTCTGAAGGGACTTCATCAGTACGAGAAGTTGTTTTTTTACAAAAAGACGGAACTCTTATTGAAGGGTACGGAGATGTTGTACAAGCTAATGACAAAGTATCATTTAAAGATAAAACAAAACTAAAATTTGATCAGAAAAATACGCTGACAAAAATAGATTGCAAAGTGGATTAATGAATTGTTATTAAAGTAAAAAATCCATTCGTTTTGGGGGCGAATGGATTTTTTTTATGTTTTATTTTAAAAAGTTAATTGCTCTTTGGACTTACATAAATCAACGTACCTCCAAAACAACTATTTTCGCCAGTTAATATTCCCAGATTAAATAAAGCATGTGCATACATTTTTAATTCTTTATGATCAAGATATGAAGACCATTTTTGATTCTTCTTAATTTTTTGAGTTAGCAAATTAAAATTAATTCTTGATTGCAATTTCTTCAAATCATTTTCAGAATAATCTTCAATTCCAAGGTTTGCTATTGCGCTGTCATTCTTGAATTCAAAATACCTATTCTTGTTTTTTATAGCGGTTTGATAGGCTTTAATTATTCCTCTTTCATCATAGTCAATATTATATTCTCTATGTATTGCTCCTTGCAGAAAATTGGCTTTAGTGCAGATTTCTCTAACTTTATTAGTATTCAGATTTTTTATCTTAACTACCAAGAAAAATTGAAAAGTACCGCCGTTATTTATTGCTCTAACATAATTTTGATATAAAATATCGCTGTCATCTTTTGTAAATGAAAGTGAAATTAATAACGCCAATATTATACTGAGTTTTTTCATTTATGAAAACTGAAAACTGCGACTGAAAACTTATAAATACTTCAAATAAGTCTTTCTCTGACAGTGAATTTTCGGATCAAAGTTTTTCCAAAGTAAATGAATTGCTGTATTTTCGGCTAATTCAGGAGTTCTGATGCAATTTTGAATTCCTTTTTCAGAAAAAGTTTTAAAATATTCATCAAAAATAATAGCTGTAACGCCTTTGTTTTGGTAATCAGGATGAACTCCGATAAGATAAAAAACAACATCTTTACTTTTCTTTCTTGCCTTTAAAAGATGGAGAAAACCAAACGGAAAAAGTTTTCCTTTAGCTTTTTGTAATGCTTCTGAAAAACTTGGCATTACAATACTAAAAGCAATTAAATTATCCTCTTTATCTACTACAAACTTGATGTACTCCGGATTGATAAAGCTAATGTATTTCTTTTTAAAATATTCTTTTTGAACATCTGAAATAGCCACGAAAGAAGCCAGTTTAGCATAAGATTCATTAAACAAATCAAACATTTTATCCACGTGCGGCATTATGTCTTTTGTTTTAGTGAAAGTTAATGCTCTAAGCCCGTAACGCTTTTTGATTAATTCCTGAGCTTTCAGGAAAAATTCAGGCTTTACATTTGAAAAAGGGAAAATACTTTCGATATATTCTTTCTCAATTTGAAAACCTAATTGTTCAAAATGAGTAACATAATAAGGGTTATTGTACCAGGTAATCATGGTTCCCATTTGGTCATAACCTTCCGTAAGAACCCCAACTTTATCCAGGTTAGAAAACCCCATTGGGCCTTCGGCATGTTCTAAGTTATGTTTTCTGCCTAATTCATAAACTTTTTCAAGAAGCGCTTTAGTTACCTCGATATCATCAATAACATCAAACCATCCAAAACGAACTTTTCTTTTATGCTGATTATTTACTTCTGCCCAGTTTATAATAGCCGTAATTCGTCCAACAATTTCATTGTCTTTGTAAGCCAGATAAAAATAAGCTTCTGCATTATCAAACGCAGGATTTTTAGTTTTATCAAAAGACTCTAATTCATCAGCAATAATAGGAGGAATCCAATAAGGATTATCTTTATAAAGTGAGAACGGAAATTTTATATATTCGGTTAGTTCTTTTTTAGTTTTGGCTTCTTTGATTGTAATCATTAAGGTCGTATTAACTCCTTTTTTAAAGGTTTGATTATTAAATTTATTCGTATTTAGCTTTACGTTTTCTTTCTTTTTCCTGATAATCTACTTTTTCTTCTTTATTATCAGAGTTTTTCTTTGCTTTCTCTTTGTTCTTATTGGCAATTTGTTTTTCCTTGTACCATCCGTCATATCTCCAGGAGAAACCCACTCCTCCATATAAAATTGAAGGCGTGTTTTTGAAATTAGTACTTATAGAAGCATCAACCTGCATATTTGAAGATAAAAGGTATGCAGCACCACCGCGCACAATGGCATCGCTATAGAAATCACTTTTATATCCTTGATTTTCAACAAATCCAGACCATTTGTCATTAAATCCGTGTGTTAAGGTTAAAACATAACCATAACTTGGATAATCTGTTCCAATATAATCTGCAATAATATTGGTTACAAAAACCCATCTTCCGCCGCCAAATAAGTTTTGAGTTACTAAAGCAATTTTAGGAGAAATATCTCCATTTGGAGAAAAATAATACGGATTATCAGCACCAACAAAATTCGCTCCGGCAAAAATAGAAACAGCCGGAATTAATTCACGCCATTGAAAACTGTGATTCGCTTTGTAACTATAAATATTAGCTTCTTTTTTATAGTTTTTATAAGGATCGTAAATCAGGTATTTAGCTCCTAAAACGGTCTGTCTGAAGTTGTTTTTTTTATAACTGGTGTACGGAGTGTCAAAGTTTTCCATTTGATACTGAACATCTAAAATAAATTCAAGCTGTTCTAAAAAAGCACCATATCTAACGGTTAAATCGGTACCAAAACCGGTAGCGTCATAATCTAATAAGTCGTGTTTTTCTTTAATGCCATAAACCCCAATCTCGCCCTGAATTACTGATTTTCCAACCGCATAAGCTGACATTGTTTCTCCCGGACGGTTCGAATTAATCACATCAGTATATTGTGCGAAGAAAAATTGTGGTACTAAAAAAAGAAACGCAAAGAGTAAGTTTTTAATTTTCAACATAAATGTATTTTTTGATTAAAAGCTATAACGCATTTCAAATGTACTATATTTTATTATTTATTTAAGATTGATATTTTAATTTTAAACAACGGATTTACTAATTTTGGAAAAAAATTATATGATCATGCAAGAAGCATCTTTTACAAATTTGTTTAAAACGATAATGTGGATTATTGCGTTTTATTATATTTTTAAATTTTTGGCCCGAATCTTTTTGCCGGTATTGGTTAAAAAAGCGGTAGAGAAAGCAGGAGAAAATTTTCAGAGACAACAACAATATAGTCAGGATAATTCCTGGCAGCAAACTCGTAATAACAATAATGACGAAATAATCATTAATACTGCTAATGCTAAAAAGCCTCGCGAAACCAAAAAGGTAGGCGATTATGTTGATTACGAAGAAATAGATTAAGTTTGTATCCTTGTAGTATTAGGATTCATCATTTAACCAAACCAGCCAAAATTGAAAATAGTAAATAAATTCTATCCGCACGCCCTTGTAATCCTGGGCTTTATTCTTGTTTCCTTAATTTACTTTTATCCTGTTCTGCAGGGAAAACAAATTTTCCAGTCAGATATTGCTCAATACACCGGAATGGCCAAAGAGCAAAATGATTTTAGAGCAGCAGAACATACAGAACCTTACTGGACAAACTCTGCTTTTGGCGGAATGCCGACTTATCAGTTAGGTGCAAATTATCCTAATGATTTTGTGGGTAAAATAGATGATGTTTTACGTTTTTTACCACGTCCGGCTGATTATTTATTTCTATACTTTTTAGGGTTTTACGGTTTGTTATTAGTTTTAAAAACAGATCCTTTAAAAGCTTTTATAGGCGCAATTGCGTTTGGTTTTTCTACTTATTTAATTATCATTCTTGGTGTTGGACATAATGCAAAAGCACATGCAATTGCTTATATGCCATTGGTTATTGCCGGATTTATACTCGTTTTTCAGAAAAAATACATTTGGGGAGGATTACTCACCATGTTTGCGGTTGCATTAGAAGTTAATGCGAACCACTTTCAGATGACCTATTATTTATTGATTTTCTTATTGATACTTTCAGGTTATTTTGCTTTTACTTTTATAAAAGAGAAAGAATATAAACCGCTTTTAATTGCCATTGGAACTTTGGCTGTAGCCGGAATTTTTGCAATTGGTGCTAATGCAGGAAATTTATTAGCGACAAGTGAATATGCTAAGTTTAGTACACGAAGCAACAGCGAATTAACTTTTAATCCTGACGGAACTAAAAAAGAAAATGAAAACGCTTTAAGCCGCGAATATATTACGGAATACAGTTACGGAATTGCTGAAAGTTTCAATTTAATTGCTCCAAGACTTTTTGGAGGTTCCAATCATGAAAATATAGGTAAAGACAGCAGTATGTATACCTTTATGACTGATCATAATGTAGAACCTTCTAAGGCAGAAGGTTTTGTATCAGCAATGCCAACTTATTGGGGAGATCAGCCAATTGTTGCTGCTCCGGCGTATATTGGAATTGTAGTATTCTTTTTGGCAGTCTTAGCTTTATTTATTGATGACCGAAAAATTAAATATGTTTTTCTTTCAGGAGCATTATTTTCATTGATACTTTCCTGGGGAAAAAATTTCTCACTATTAACAGATTTCTTTATTGATTATGTGCCAATGTATGATAAGTTTAGAGCTGTATCATCTATTCAGGTAATCTTAGAGTTATGTATGCCAGTTTTAGCAGTAATGGGAATCCAATCTTTTTTTAAAGCAAAAGACGAACCTAAATTACAGCAAAAAGCGCTTGTTCAAACTGGAGTTTTTGGATTGGGAGTTATTTTAATTTTGGTAATTGCTAAAGGTTTCTTCCATTTTTCAGGAAGCAGTGACAACTATTTCCTTCAGATGTACGGACAAGAATTTGTTGATGTTTTAATAGAAGATAGAAAGTCTTTATATTCTGCAGATTTGCTGCGTTCAGGATTTTTTATCATAGTAACATTTGGAACTTTATGGCTGTTTATTAAAAACAAATTTTCGCAGACAACAACTCTAGTTATCGTTGCTCTTTTAATGATTTTTGATTTGTTTTTTGTTGACAAAAAATACGTTTCGGCAAAAGATTTTGTGAGCCCGGTTCAAATTGCAGCTCCTTTTCAGGAAACAGCCGCAGATGCTAAAATTTTAGAAGATACAACGCATTACAGAGTTTTTGATATAGATGGAAATATGTCGAGCGCGACAGCTTCTTATTTTCACCATTCTATTGGAGGATATCACGCTGCAAAACCAAGAAGAATGCAGCAATTGTTTGATTACCAAATTGGTAATAAATCAAAAAACATGAATCTTGAAGTGCTTAATATGTTAAATGTTAAGTATGTAATTCAGGCAGATAGTACAGGTGCACCTATACCGGCAGTTAACCCTGATGCAAATGGAAATGCTTGGTTTGTAGAGACTGTTAAGCTTGTAAATAAACCAGATGATGTAATGAAAGCATTAGATCATATCGATACTAAAAAAGTGGCTGTTTTTAACGTTCATGAGCATGAAAGTAAATTCCAAAATGCCCGAATGAAAAAACAATGGGATACAACCGGAACAATAAAAGTAGTTCAATACAAGCCAAACTATATTAAATATCAATCAGATAATGGAAAGGATGGTTTAGCTGTTTTCTCTGAAATCTATTATAAAAATGGCTGGAATGCATATATAGATGGAAAATTGACAGATCATTTTCCAGTTGATTATGTTTTAAGAGCTATGGAAATTCCGGGCGGAAAACATACTATAGAATTTAAGTTTGAACCGCAGGTTATTAAAACAGGTGGTACAATTAACCTTATAAGTTCAATTGCAATGTTTGCACTTTTAATTGGGGGGATTTATTTTGAGCGAAAAAAACATAATACAAATAAGAGTGAATTTAAAGTCTAATTTTTAGATGCTAATTTCAAAAATTCTAAAAATAGTTGTCTTTGCCGTTTTTGATTTATTCGTATTTATTTTTTGCGGAATTTATATGATGGGTTATGATGACTTTTACAATGAAAGTCAAGGAGAATATTTTAGTTTTTCAAGTATGAAAACTGAATATAAAATTGTCTGGGGTTTTTATAATTTTTGGATTTTCTTAAACTGTTTACTTTTAATTTATATTGTATATAAAGTATACAAGAAATTAGCTTTGAAATAAACTTTAACTTTGCACTTTAAAATAATAAAAGATTTTCCTTGGAACAAAAAAAGCTCTTAATTATAACCTATTACTTTCCTCCAGCTGGTGGACCGGGAGTACAGCGCTGGCTGAAATTTGTAAAATATCTGCCAGACTTTGGTGTTCAGCCTATTGTTTACGTTCCAGAAAATCCAACTTATCCAATTGTTGACGAAGGCTTGGTAAGCGAAATATCCGATAAAGTAATTGTTCTTAAAAATAAAATTTGGGAACCTTATCAGTTAGCTTCTGTTTTCTCAAAGAACAAAACCAAGAAAATCAGTTCAGGAATTTTTCCACATAAAAAAAAGCAGACCTTTTTAGATAAAGCTTTTCTTTGGGTACGTGGCAATCTATTTATTCCGGATGCGAGAGTTTTTTGGGTAAAACCTTCTGTTTCTTATCTTGAAAAATACATCAAAGAAAATAATATTGATACAATCGTAACGTCGGGACCGCCGCACAGTTTGCATTTAATTGGTTTAGAATTAAAAGAAAAACTAAATGTAAAATGGTTTGCAGATTTTCGTGATCCGTGGACAACGATTGGTTATCATAAAGCGTTGCGTTTATCCAGTTATGCTGCAAAAAAACATAAAAGTTTAGAACATAAAGTTCTTAACTCTGCTGATACTATAATTGTAACAAGCAAAACTACAAAAGCCGAGTTTCAGGCGATTACGAATAAGCCAATTTCAGTAATTACAAACGGTTACGACATTGAGAACGTAGAAAAACAAATATTAGATACTAAGTTTACTCTTGCTCATATTGGATCATTTTTATCAGACAGAAATCCAAAATTTTTATGGGAATGTCTGGTTGAATTACTTCAGGAAATTCCGGATTTTAAAACCCATTTAGAAATTAAATTAATTGGTGCCGTAAGTCAGGAAGTTTTAGATTCTGTCCAAGAATTTAAGTTAAAAGATTATTTGAACCTATTAGGATATGTTTCGCATATTGAAGCTATTGCCCATCAAAAAAAGTCTCAGGTTTTACTTTTAATCGAAATAAATTCTGAAGATACTAAAAGTATTATTCCGGGGAAATTGTTTGAATATATGGTCTCCAATCGTCCAATTATTGCTATTGGGCCGCAAGGTTCTGATTTTGCAGATATTATAAAAGAAACTAATACAGGCGTATTTTTTGATTATTCAGAAAAAGCGAAGCTAAAAAGTGTAATTTTGGACTTTTATAATCAATTTTTAGAAGGAAAATTACAAGCTAATGGTGTTGGTTTACAGCAATATTCACGAAAAAACCTTACTAAGCAATTAGTACAATTGATCAATTAATAACAATTTCAAAAACAAAAGGAGAGCAGAAAATCAAAAATCTAAACTCTACAATCTAAACTCTGCAATCAAAAAATGGGTATTGTCTTAAACCAGTCTTTTAAAAACACTATAATAACATACATTGGCTTTGGAATTGGAGCCATTAATACACTCTATTTATATCCTGTTTTTCTGGGCGCGACTTTTTATGGTTTAACTAATTATGTAACGTCTTGTGCCAATGTGATTATGCCTTTGTTTGCGATTGGGATGCAAAATACCTTGGTTAAATTTTATTCGCAATATCAAACTGATGAAGAAAAATCCCGTTTTTTATCCTTTACAGTTTTGTTTCCTCTGCTATTAATAATTCCACTTTTGTTGATTGGACTTGTTTTTTATGATGAGATTTTATTTTTTGTTTCAAAAAAGAATGCAATTGTAAAAAGTTACATCTGGTTAATTCCATTTATAGGATTGTGCATGGCCTATTTTGAAATTTTTTATGCCTGGCTTAGAGTAAATATGCATTCCGTTTTTGGAAACTTTGTCAAGGAAGTAGGCTTGCGATTATTTTCATTATTTCTATTAATAGGTGTTTATTATAATTGGCTTAGTGTAGAAGGTTTTGTGTACGCAACAGCAATTTTATATTTTCTGGCGTTCCTGATCACCATGTTATATGCATTTAGTATTCAGAAACCAACTTTTCAATTTACAATACCAACCAATACAAAAGATATATTAGTATATACTTTTTATATTATTTTATCCGGAAGCGTGGCAAATTTGCTTTTGGATGGAGATAAAATGATATTAAATCAATATATGCAGATTGAAAATATTGCCTTCTATTCTGTAGCAACTTATATTGCTTTGGTAATTTCAGTTCCGAGTCGTGCGATGCACCAGATTGTATATCCCATTACGGCAAAATTAATGCATGAAAATAAGCATGACGAATTGAATGATCTTTATAAAAAGACTTCTATTAATCTGCAGATTGTGGGTGGTTTTGTAATGCTCTGCATATTTGTAAATATTAATCAATTGTACGAATTAGTTCCAAAAGAATACAGCGGCGGAATTGCAGTTGTATTTATGATTGGTTTGTCTAAATATTTCGATTTGATTTTAGGAAACAACAATGCGATTATTTTTAATACTAAATATTACCGAATGGTATTGTATTTAGGATTAATGCTGGTTGTGTTGACTGTAGTTTTAAATATGATCTTCATTCCAATTTTTGGAATTTTTGGGTCAGCTTTTGCCACTTTATTGTCCATCACATTATACAGTTTGGCTAAACTGCTTTTTGTTGTCAAGAAACTTCATTTATATCCTTTTACAAAAGAAACGCTTTCTTCAATGCTGCTTACGTTTGTATTGTTTTTAGTTTTCTATTTTTGGGAATTTCCATTTTACCAGCTTATCAGCATTGCCTTAAAATCAATTTTGGTAACAATTCTATATGTTTATCTAAATTATAAATTTAATATCTCTCCGGATATTAATAAGGTTATTGATAATATTTTCAGAAAAATTGGGATAAAGATTTAACAACTTTCATTATTCTTATATAGCTTAATTCCTAACTTCATTATTTAAGGGTATTATTTTTTCATTATCGAAAATAAAAGATACTTTTTTATATAACATCTTGAAATTGTGAAGGAAATCTTAAAAAAATCACCCAATTTATTTTGTTTTTCAATTTATTACAATTAATTTTATGTAGATTTTTATTACATCTCTTTCATTGACAGTATGAGAAATATTTACATAAGGCCAGTAAAAGTGGTGTCTTAATGTTTTTTTAAATTAAATAGCTATCCAAAATTATTAAATTTAAGTATCACATGCAGACAAACCCAACAAATGATTATGAAAAGCAATAAGCTAAGTCAGGAACAAAGTGTACAGGTGTTTTCCAATATGATATCGAACAAAGTTCATAATGGATTTACACTAGAAGAGAGAAATGATGAATTACTTTTTGCGGTTCTTTCTAAAGGAGGAAAAGTAGTTAACCACAGTTTAAATTTCATGATTTTTTGTTTAACCCTCGGATTATGGTCATTTGCTTGGCTATATTTAACATTAGAGGCTTCCAAACAAAAAAAGGTATTAGTTGCCATTGACGAAGATGGTTTTCCTTTTGAAGAAAAATGCTTAGTAGCATAAAATATTTCAGTCTAAAATAGTTTAGCCCTAAATTACATTTATTAAGATTGTAATTTAGGGCTAACTTTTTTTATAATAGTTCCGTTTATAATTTATCTTTTAAATAAATTCCTGTAACTGATTCTTTTATTTTAACAACATCTTCGGGTGTTCCTGTGGCTAATAAATGTCCTCCATTTTCACCGCCTTCAGGACCTAAATCAATAATCCAGTCGGCACACTTTATTAAATCTAAATTGTGTTCAATTACAATTATCGAATGTCCTTTTTCGATTAAAGCATCAAATGAAGCTAATAATTTTTTAATATCATGAAAATGAAGCCCTGTTGTAGGTTCATCAAAAACAAATAGTGCTTTATCTTTTGTTGCACCTTTCACTAAAAATGAAGCTAACTTAATGCGTTGTGCTTCACCACCAGAAAGAGTAGAAGAAGATTGTCCTAACTGAACATATCCTAAACCAACATCTTGCAGCGGCTGTAGTTTTTGCGTGATTTTAGTCTGCTTGTTTTTTTCGAAAAAAGCGATTGCATCATCAATCGTCATAGTAAGCACATCGTTGATGTTTTGATTATCAAAAGTAACTTCAAGAATCTCTTTTTTAAATCGTTTTCCACCGCAGGTTTCACAAGGCAACGAAACATCGGCCATAAAGACCATTTCAACGTTTATAGAGCCTTCTCCTTTACAAGTTTCACAGCGGCCTCCATCAACATTAAAAGAAAAATGTTTGGCCTGATATCCTCTTATTTTCGATAATTTTTCTTTTGCATATAAATCACGAATATCATCATATGCTTTTATATACGTTACAGGGTTTGATCTTGAACTTCTTCCAATAGGGTTTTGGTCCACATATTCAATATGTTTAATCTGAGAAAAAGAACCTGAAATTTCACTGAATTGCCCCGCTTTTTCAGCAGCATTTTCCAGCTTTTTCTGCATGGCAGGAAATAAAATTTTCTTAATCAGCGTACTTTTTCCACTTCCGGAAACTCCTGTTACAACCGTTAAGACATCCAAAGGAAAAGTAACATTAATGTTTTTAAGGTTATTTTCTCTGGCGCCAATAATATCAATATGATTTTTGAATTTTCGTCTTTTCTTTGGAACCGAAATTTCTAAATCGCCATTCAGGTATTTCGAAGTAAGCGAATCTGATTTTAAAATCTCTGCATAAGTTCCCTGTGCAACTAGTTTTCCTCCAAAAGTTCCCGCTTCCGGGCCAATATCAATAATCATATCGGCAGCTTTCATGATATCTTCGTCGTGTTCTACTACAATAACAGTATTTCCTAAATCACGAAGAGAAAGCAAAACCTTAATCAATCGCTCTGAATCTTTTGGATGCAGACCAATACTTGGCTCATCTAGAATATACATTGAACCAACCAAACTGCTCCCTAATGAAGTAGCAAGATTTATACGCTGTGATTCTCCTCCGGAAAGTGTAGCCGAATTTCGGTTTAATGTTAGATAATCTAAACCAACTTCTGTCAAAAATGACAGACGATTATTGATTTCAATCATCAAGCGTTTGGCAATTTGCTGTTCGTAAACATTCAGCTCAATATTTTTAAAGAAAGTAACTAAATGCTTAATTGGAAGATCGACTAAATCTGAAACCGTTTTCCCGTTGATTTTAACGTATGAAGCTTCTTCGCGTAAGCGTTTTCCACGACAGGCGTGGCATTTTGTTTTTCCGCGGTAACGCGAAAGCATAACACGGTTTTGTATTTTATAATTTTTTTCTTCAAGTTCTTTAAAGAAATCATTCAGACCCTGAAAATATTGATTTCCTTTCCAGATTAAATCTTTTTGATCTTCTGAAAGTTCAAAATAAGGTTTATGAATTGGGAAATCAAATTTATAAGCGTGTTTTACCAATTCATCTTTATACCAGCTCATGCTTTCGCCGCGCCAAGGATAAATGGCACTTTGAAAAACGGATAAAGAAGTATTCGGTACAACCAGATCAGCATCGATTCCAATAATATTTCCGTAACCTTCACAAACCGGACAAGCTCCGTAAGGATTATTAAAACTGAATAAATGTACGTTTGGTTCTAAAAATGTAATTCCGTCTAATTCGAAATTGTTAGAATAAGAAAACCTTTTTTCTGAACCAACTTCTTGAAGGTAGCAAATTCCTTTTCCTTCAAAAAATGCAGTTTGTACGGCATCAGAAAGACGATTATAAAATTCTTCCTCTTCCTTAACTACAATACGGTCAATAATTAATAAAATGTCTTTATTGTCCAGTTTATGCAGTTCTGTTGGTGTAAATTCATCTAAACGAACCATTTCGTTATCGACTAAAATACGGGCAAAACCTTGTTGTAAAAGTACTTTAAGTTTGTCTTCAAGTAAACGGCCTTCTTCTAAATGAATAGGAGCAAGCAAAAGCCAGCGGCTGTCGATTTCGAGTGTTTTTACATCAGAAACAACATCTGTAACGGTATTTTTTTTGACTTCCTGACCAGAAACCGGAGAATAAGTTCTTCCAATTCTGGCAAATAAAAGTTTAATATAATCGTAGATTTCTGTAGAAGTTCCAACAGTCGAACGAGCATTTGTTGTATTTACTTTCTGCTCAATGGCAATTGCAGGCGCAATCCCTTTTATGTATTCTACTTTTGGTTTGTCTAAACGTCCCAAAAACTGACGTGCGTATGATGATAAACTCTCAACATAACGGCGCTGTCCTTCGGCGTATAAAGTATCAAAAGCTAAACTTGATTTCCCTGATCCTGAAAGTCCTGTAATTACAACAAGTTTATTTCTCGGAATGGCAACATCTACATTTTTTAAGTTATGTACTTGTGCGCCTTTTATTATAATATTTTGCTTTGGGTCGAGTGTAGAAAGATCAATTTGCATAAAAAAAGTCAATTTTTACAAAAGTAATCAATTTTGAATAGAGTTTTGTTAAGGATATTGTTCCAAATCTTAACAGAATTACCATGTTTGTTTTGAGGAATTTGTGTAATAGAGAAGTTGGGAAATTTTGTATTTGTTACAATCCGTTTCCCGTGGTTGAAACCACGGGCTATATTTGAATATGTTTGAGAAATTGTTGAAACATAACCAGCGGTTTCAACCGCTGGACGCAAAGTATATCATCACAATCCGTTTCCCGTGGTTGAAACCACGGGCTATATTTGAATATGTTTGAGAAATTGTTTGGAAATATTGCCAGCGGTTTCAACCGCTGGGACGCAAAGTATTATAACAATTGTTTTCCTCTGGTAAAAACCGAGGATTATTTGTAAAGATTTTATTTTACTAAAAATTATTGTTTCACTCTAAAATGTGCTATTTTAGAACTGTTTTAGTACTATTTAATATCCTGACCAAATTTGAAAACTAAACTAACTACCTTATTATTTTTATTGAATTTCTTGCTTTTTGCGCAGGAACTTCCGCCAATTGTTAAATATTCTTCATCTGTTTACGGAGCTGGAAATCAGAGCTGGATGATTTCGCAGGACGATGAAAATTATTTGTATTTTGCTAATAATGATGGACTTTTAGAATATAACGGAACCAGCTGGCAATTATATCCGGGACCCAATGAAACTATTATTCGATCTGTAAAAGTGATTGCAAATAAAATATATACAGGCAGTTACATGAATTTTGGTTATTGGACCAGAAATGAAAATGGCAAACTGAAATACACATCACTCAGCGATAAAATTAAAACTAAAATTTTAGACGATGAACAATTTTGGAATATCTTAAAATACGATCAATGGATTCTGTTTCAATCCTTAAACCGAATTTATATTTACGATACTAAAACCAGAAGTTTTAATATTATCGCACCAAAAAATGGTGTTATAAAGTCATTTTCTGCAAAAAATGCTATTTATTTTCAAACGATTAAAGAAGGGCTTTTTGAAATTGAAAGCGGAAGAGCAAAATTAGTTTCAGATAATCCGATTTTAAAGAAATTTACAATTGCGAATGTTTTTACGACAGATGATGGTTTGTTGATTCAAACGCAGCTCGACGGAATTTATAAACTGACAGGGAATTCCCTAACCAGAGTTGCAACAGATGTCGATGCAGAATTAAAATCGAGTTTCGTTTACAGCAGCCAGCGTCTTCAGGACGGGAGTTTTGCTTTAGGAACGGTTTCAAATGGAGTTTTTATTTTATCAAATAACGGAAAATTAAAATATCACCTTACACAAAGTAAAGGTTTAAGCAATAATACGGCTTTGTCACTTTTTGAAGATAAAGACCAAAATTTATGGGTTGGACTGGATAACGGAATTAATTGTATTAATATTCAGTCGCCGGTACACAGTTTTACTGATGATACTGGGGTTTTAGGAACCGTTTATGCCTCTGCGGTTTTTAACGGAATGCTTTACATTGGAACAAATCAGGGATTGTTTTGCAAACCAACGCAGAGTAATGCTGAATTTAAATTTATAAACGGAACAAAAGGTCAGGTTTGGTCATTGTTTACTTATGATAATACACTTTTTTGCGGACACGATTCGGGGACTTTTATAATTGCAAATGACTCGGCGAGAAGTATATTTTTGGGTTCCGGAACCTGGAAGTTTGAGCCTTCTCCAGCAAATAGAAACCAATTAATTCAGGGAAATTATTACGGACTTTCGGTTTTAGAGAAAGTAAATAATCAGTGGATTTTTAAAAACAAAATTCAGGGATTTGATTATTCATCCAGATATTTTGAAATTACAAAAAATCTGGATGTTTACATAAGTCATGAATACAAAGGGATTTTTAGATTAAAACTTGGTAAATCTCTTTTGCAAACGCATGATTTTTATACTTACAAGTCTCCGCAAAAAGGAATAAATGCGAGTTTAACGACTTTTAATAATTCGATTTATTATGCTTACAAAGGCGGAATTTTCAAATTAAACCCTCAAACGAGACAGTTTGAAAAAGATACCGTTTTAAGTTCGATTTTTGAAAAAGACGAATATACATCAGGCAAATTAATTGTAGACCATTCAAATAAAATCTGGTTATTTTCTAAAAACTACATTCATTATTTCTCTGCCAGTAAATTGAGCAATCAATTAAAGCAGAATATAATTCCTATTCCGTCCTCTTTAACCAATTCGATGCTGGGTTATGAAAATATCACTCAAATTTCAAAATCAACGTATTTAATAGGTACAACAGATGGTTATTATACCTTAAATATCGATGATTTAAGTTTTAAAAACTACGATGTTTTTATTACCGATATATTGATAAACAAACAAAACGAAACGTTTAAAAATGTAGGTATTCAAAGTGAAGGTAGTTTTGATTCTGATGAAAATAACATTACACTTAATTATACTGTTCCGGAATACAATAAATATATCAATTCTGAATATCAATATTTATTAGAAGGTTTTCAGGATGACTGGAGCGAGTGGAGTACAAAGGCGACCGTGAATTTTAAAAACCTTTCACCAGGGAAGTATACTTTTAGAGTTAGGGCAAAATATGCCAATACAATTCTGCAGAATACTGCGGTATACACATTTGTAGTTTTAAAACCTTGGTATTTGACCAATTTAGCCTGTTTCGTTTATTTTCTTTTGATTTTGGCAATGGCTTATTTTATCAATAAAGCGTACCGAAATTACTACCAAAAGCAAAAAGAAAAGCTTATTGAAGAAAATAATCTTTTACTGGAGATTCAGGAGCTTGAAAACGAACAACAATTAATGAAGCTTCGAAACGAACAGCTTTCGCAGGATGTTGATAATAAAAACCGTGAACTGGCGGTTTCGACGATGAGTTTAAACAGTAAAAATGAATTGCTGGCTTTTATTAAAGAAGATTTAAAGAAAACATCTCAAAATGACAGTTCAAATATCAAATCTGTAATTAGTACGATAAACAAAAACATTACAGAGGAAGATTCGTGGAAAATTTTTAAAGAAGCCTTTGATAGTGCCGATAAAGATTTCCTAAAAAGGATAAAACAAATGCATCCGGCCTTAACACCAAACGACCTTCGTTTATGTGCTTATCTTCGATTGAATCTTTCCTCAAAAGAAATAGCTCCAATGTTTAATATTTCGGTTCGAAGTGTTGAAATAAAAAGGTATCGTTTGCGAAAGAAAATGGATTTGCAGCACGAAATCGGTTTAGTTGAATATATTCTGGCTGTATAGGAATTCAAAAATCGGCTTAAAAAAACTATACATTACCACAACATTATGCTTTTGTTGGGAAATCGCAATGCAAATGTTAAAGAAATTAACATTCACAAATTATAGCTACAGAGCGGTTTATTTTGTGATATCCTAAATTAAGACTATATTTTTTTATGATGTATGTTTTTTGTTGAGGTTAATTTTATCGTTTTCATAAAGGGAACAGATAAATTTAGCTTTCAATAAAAACTAACTAATTATGAAATCTAAATTATTACTAATTGTACTATCACTGTGTACATCATTTGCGTTTGCGCAATCTATTGATGTAACCGGAACGGTAGTAGATGGCTCAGGTTTGTCATTGCCTGGCGTTAATGTAAAAGTTAAAAGTTCGTCTCAAAGCACAACCACTGATTTTGACGGATCTTTTAAATTAACCGGAGTTCCAAAAGGATCTGCAGTTATTTTCAGTTATATAGGTTACAAAACGCAAGAAGTTGCAGTTTCTGGAACTAAAATAACTGTAAAGTTAATTGAGGATGCAAAATCACTTGATGAAGTAGTTGTCATTGGTTATGGTACTCAAAAGAAGAGAGAGGTTACGGGATCAGTTTCTGTAGTAGACAGTAAAACAATTGATCTTATTCGACCAACGAGAATTGAACAAGCTCTGCAAGGCACCGTTACGGGTGTGAATGTAACAACCCAGTCTGGAGCACCAGGAGCGCCATTGGATATTCGTATTCGTGGTATTGCTACAAACGGACAAAATGCGCCAACTGCTATTATTGACGGATATGTTGGGGATTTTGGTCTGTTAAATCCTAATGATATTGAATCCATAACAGTTTTAAAAGATGCTCAGGCAGCTATTTATGGAACAATTGGGGCAAACGGTATTATTTTAATTACAACCAAAACAGGTAAAAAGAATACTCAAACAAAAGTATCTTTTAATAGCTCTGTTGGATTTCAGGAAACATCAAGAAAACTTCCAACTTTAAATGCTACGGAGTATGCACTTTTATTAAACGAAAGTTATGCTAATGGAGGTAAACCGCTTCCTTATCCAAACGTAAGCGGATTAGGAAAAGGTACTGACTGGCAGGATGAAGTTTTTCAAATGGCTCCAATTGTCAATAATGATTTGAGTATTTCCGGAGGTTCAGATAAAATCACGTATTCTATTAGTGGATCACATTTAGATCAGGAAGGAATTGTGGGAGGAGACAAATCTGGTTTCTTGAAAAATACGGCAAGACTTGCTTTAGGAGCAGATCTTAGCAGTAAAATTAAACTTAAGTCAAACGTTATATATACTTATTTTACAAGAAAAACATTAAATGAAAACGGTCTTGGTTCTGTATTATTTAATGCACTGAATGTTCCTGCAACATTGAGTCCTAAAGATGCAAACGGCAATTTTACTCTTGTGCCAAATACAACAGGATTAGGTAATGAAATTATCAACCCGCTTGCACAAATTGCAAATACATACAACGATTATAATTATAAAAAATTAAACGGAAATTTTGGATTAGACTACAAAATTTTTAAAGGATTTACATTGACAGGTTCAATTGGTTTTAATACTTCAAACAGCGAATCAAAAACATTTGCTCCGCTAATAAGTTATGGAGGAAAAGTTTTTGATGTACAAAGAAGTTCTGTAACTCAAGGTGCTGTTAATGACAACGATTACTCTTTTGACCTTTTTGGTACTTATGTTACAAAAATCGCAGATGCTCATAATATAACAGGAACAATTGGTACAACAATTTTCAAAACATGGGGAAATGGTCTTTCTGCTACTGGTTTTGATGTTCCTAATAATTCTTGGGAATTTGCCGATATTTCTTTAACAAAAGGAGTTTCAGCAACTTTAACAAACAGCTCTTATGTTTATGATCAACGCAGATTATCTTATTTTGCAAGGCTGCAGTATGATTATAAAGAGAAATACTTAGTATCTGGTATGATTAGACGTGATGCTTCTACCAAATTTGGACCAGGGAATAAAGTAGGTTATTTTCCATCAGTTACAGGAGGTTGGATTGTTTCTAAAGAAGATTTCTTTGGAACTCCTAAATTCATTAATTTCTTAAAATTAAGAGGAAGCTACGGAACTTTAGGAAATGACCAAATTGGAGATTATAGATATTTAGGTACTTTGAGCGGAGAAGCAACTTATGTTTTTGATGGCACTCTTGTAAACGGTGTAGCCACAGGGGCAGTTCCAAATCCGGATGTAAAATGGGAAGAAGCTAGAAAGCTTGATGTTGGTTTGGATATGAGAATATTAAATGACAAAGTTTCTATTGTAGCAGATTATTTTAGTGATACAAGAAAAGATTTATTAATTGGAAATATTCCTGTTTCAGGTATTAATGGTACAGGTGCTCCGGGATCTGGTTCTCCAACTATAAACGCAGGATCAGTAAAAAATTCAGGTTTCGAATTTGCTATTGATTACAAAGAAAATTTCTCAGATTCTTTTTCAATGAATGTAGCTTATAACGTTACGTTTATTAAAAATAAAGTTCTGGAAGTAAATAACGGAACTGGCTTTTTGGAAGCCGGAGGATTTGGTGTTGGACAGCCTGCACCTGCACGAATGGAAATAGGAAAACCAATGGGATATTTCTATGGATATAAAACCGATGGTATTTTTCAAAATCAGGCAGAAGTTGATGCTCACCCATCACAATTAGCTTTAGGAGCAAATGCAGCGCCGGGAGATCTTCGCTTTGTTGATGTAAATGGAGACGGTGTAATTGATACAAAAGATAAAACCAATATTGGTGATCCAATTCCTGCTGCAACAATGGGATTCAATCTTCAATTAAACTATAAAAACGTTGATTTTGCAGTTTACACTTTTGCATCTGTAGGAAATGATATGGTTCGTAACTATGAAAGAACACTTTCTGATGCAAATCGTATAGATTATGTTTTAGACAGATGGACAGGTGAAGGATCTACAAATTCAACACCAAGAGTTACAACAGGTGCAACATCAAACAATGTTTTTTCTAATTATTTTGTAGAAGATGCTTCATACCTTAGAATTCAAAATGTTCAGTTAGGATATTCTCTTAATCCAAGTGTTGCTCAAAAAGCAGGAATCACAAAATTAAGACTTTATGCAGGAGTAAATAATTTATACACATTTACTAAATACCAAGGTTACGATCCGGGAGCTTCAAATGGTGCGCCAATTGGAGGTGGAATTGATTATGGATTTTATCCTACTCCAAGAACCTATTTAATGGGTTTAAACATTAATTTTTAATTTCAATTAAAATGAAAAAATATTTATTTACAACCGTTATATCTCTTACTCTGTTTTCGACCTTGTGTATTTCTTGTTCGGATGAGTTTGTAGACCCTAAACCAGAATATTCTATCGATTCTGAAAACTATTTTAATTCAAAATCAGATTACGATCAGGCTTTGGTTGCTACTTACGATTTGCTTCAATCTTCATATGCAAATGTTATATTGGGAGAAATTGCTTCAGATAATACATTAGCAGGAGGAGAAAGTCCAACAGATGTTATTGGATGGCAGCAAATTGATGATATGATTCATACGCCGGTAAACAGTAACTTAAGAGATATCTGGAACTGGATGTTTGCAGGAGTTCAAAGAGCTAATTATATTCTTGAATTTCAAGATAAAACCGATTTTCCCGAGAAAACCCAAGTTATTGCCGAAGCGCGTTTTCTTAGAGCATATTACCAGTTTGAATTAGTGAAATGGTTTGGCGGTATACCAATGAAGGGCGATGCGAGATTTAAACTTGGAGATGAAAAAAAGATACCGCGTTCATCAGTTCAGGAAGTGTATGCTTCGATTGAAGCTGATTTAATTTTCGCATCGGCTAATTTAGCACCAAATGCTTCTCAAAAAGGGCGTGCCACTAAAACTGCTGCTCAGGCATTATTAGGAAAAGCTTATTTATATCAAAATAAATTTACGCAGGCAGCAACGGTACTTGAATCTGTAATTACTTCAGGAAAATATTCTTTAGTAACAGATTATAATTCAATATTTGAAATGGACGGAGAAAACGGAGCAGAATCTGTTTTTGAAGTACAATATACAGACATTGAAGGAGCTGGATTTGGATGTTTACAATGTAGTGAAGGTAACGTAGCTGTAGGTTTTAGCGGTGTAAGAAATTTTTCAGGACCACTTTTCTCTTCAGGATTTAGTTTTAATATACCAACTCAGGAAAGCGCTGATGCATTTGAAGTTGGAGACAGACGTAAAGATGTAGCTATTTTAGACATCGCTGCTTTTGCTGCTGCAAATGCTAATTATGATAACGGAAAAGGAGTTAGCTATGGAAAAGGAAATGAAGATACAGGTTTCTTCAACAGAAAATATATTCCAAGAAAAAGAAGCTCAAATGCACAGGGAGATTTGAATTTAACAAATCCAAATAATTACAGATCAATTCGTTATGCAGACGTTCTTTTAATGGCTGCAGAAGCTTACAACAGAGGTGCAATTGATGACGCAAAAGCAAGAACATATTTAAACCTTGTTAGAGCGCGTGCATTTGGAGATAATAACCATAACGTAACGGCTTCTGGAGCTGCTCTTACAGATTTTATCTGGGCAGAAAGAAGAGTAGAACTTTTTGGAGAAGGACATCGTTTCTTTGATTTAGTAAGAACTGGCAAAGCTGTTGGAACAATTCCTGGATTTAAAGCTAATAAGAATGAATTATTTCCACTTCCAATCGAAGAAATTCAATTCGCAAACGGTAACTGGTCGCAAAATCCTGGATATTAAAAAATACTATTATGAAAAAATTACATTATATATTAAGTCTTGTCGTTTTAGCGCTATTCTTTAGCTGTTCAAGCGATGACAGCAATATTGATTTAGAAGGTGTAAGCGCACCCTCAAACATATCTGCTTTGACCACTGTAACTCAGGATAACTCCGGTAAAGTAACTTTTTTACCAAAAGGAGAAGGAGTAACACAATACAAAATAAATTACGGAGACGGATCGCCAGAATCTGATTATTTTCCTTCTGGAGGAACCGTAACACACGTTTATAAAGAAGGAACTTACCAAAGCAAAATTATTGCAATGGGAATTACAGGAAAAAAGACTGAAGTAACACAAGAGGTTTTAGTTTCGTTTAAAGCTCCGGAAAATTTAGTAGTGGTAATAACAAACGATTTATCAGTTTCTAAAAAAGTAACCGTAAAAGCAACAGCAGATTTTGCCTTGTTTTATGATGTTTATTTTGGAGAAGCAGGAAAACCAGATCCAATTTCGGCTAATAACGGAGAATCAGTTTCATATACGTATCAGCAAGCTGGAGTTTACACAATTCGTGTAGTTTCAAAAAGTGCTGCAATTAAAACAACTGAAAAATCTCAGGAATTTGAAGCAAAATTAGTTCTTAATCCAACAACTTCGGCACCAACGCCGCCAAACAGAGCAGCAGGAAATGTAATTTCTATTTACGGTTCTAAATACACTAATGTTGCCGGAACAAACTATTTCCCAGATTGGGGACAAGCAGGACAAGGAAGCAGCTGGACAGAATTTGATTTGAATGGCGACAAAATGTTGAACTATATCAAATTAAGCTACCAGGGAATTGCTTTAGCAGATAATGTTACAGTTGATGTTTCTGGAATGGATTACATTCACATGGATGTTTGGACAGCAGATTTACAAAAAATCGAAACTTCATTAATTAGTAAAACAAATGGAGAAAAACCAGTTGTAAAAGATCTTACTGCAAATCAGTGGACAAGTATTGATATTCCAATTTCGGCATTTACAAGTCAGGGATTAACAGTAGCAGATATTTTCCAATTGAAATTTGTGGGAACCCCTTGGGCTGGAGGAACTGTATTTATAGATAATATTTATTTCTATAAAGACGTCGAAACATTAAGCACAGCAGCACCAACGCCAGCTGTACCGGCAGCAAATGTTATTTCATTATTTAGTGATGCATATTCAAATATTGCCATTCAAACATGGCGTACAGATTGGTCTGCAGCAACATTAGAAGAAACAGCTGTTGCAGGAAATGCAGTTAAAAAATACTCAGATTTAAATTTTGTGGGTATCGAGCCAGTTACAACAATTGATGCAACCGGAATGACACATTTCCACGTAGATGTTTGGTCTTCAGATTTTACAGAATTCAGAATCAAATTAGTTGATTTTGGAGCTAATGGAGTTTACAATGGAGGAGGAGATGATAAAGAACACGAACTTAAATTTACCGCTCCGGCACAAGGACAATGGGTAAGTCTGGATATTCCTTTAAGTGATTTTACAGGATTAACAACCAGAGCTCATATTGCACAGCTTATTTATTCTGGAACACCAACCGGAAGTCATACCATATATATTGATAACGTTTATTTTCATAAATAAAAAATGAACCTTATTAATCGATTAAAATGAATTTACATTTTATAAAAAATAACAAAATGAAAAAATATAATAAATACTTCGTATTACTTTTTGCTCTGCTGTTAGCAATAAGTTGTCAAAAAGATGATTTTGCTTTTGGCGATTTGGCGGCGCCCTCTAATATTCAGGTAACAGCTGAAATTATAGGAAAAACTGCTGATGCTCCAAACGGAGACGGATCAGGAACGGTAAAATTGACTGCAAAAGCAGATAATGCTGTTTCGTTTAAATATGTTTTTAGCGATGGAACATCTGAAACTTCTCCAAGTGGTATTTTTACAAAACGTTTTACAAAAACAGGCGTAAATACCTATACTGTTACAGTAATTGCAAACGGAAGAGGCGGTGTAGCATCAAACACAACACTAGATGTTACAGTATTAAGTAACTTTAGTGATGATGAAGCCGTAGCGTTCTTAACAGGTGGTTCATCTAAAAAATGGTACTGGTCAGCTTCAGAAGCAGGACACTTAGGAGTTGGTCAAAACGATGCCGATGCGACTAAAAACTACTATGCAAACTACTATATGGCAGGACCATTTGAAAAAGCAGCATCGCCGGCAAGCAGCTGTTTATACGAAAACGAATTGACTTTCTCAAAAGACGGAGATCAATTGAAATTTGAATTAAACAACGGCGGAGCAACATTCTTTAACGCAGCTTTTGCAAGCGTAGGAGGAGGAAGTGGACCAGATGATGCTTGTTTAACTTATAATACAAGTGGTGTTAAAACAGTTTCATTAAGCCCATCAGAATCTGTAGTGACCAAAAATCCAAATCATGCAACACAAACAAGAGGAACAATGCTGAACTTCTCTGACGGTGGATTTATGGGGTACTATATTGGTCAGAGTTCATACGAAATCTTGTCAATCACAGCAAACAGAATGGTTGTAAGAGCCGTAATGGGAGGAAATCCTGCATTAGCTTGGTATCATATTTTTACTACCACAAAACCTAATCAAAATCCAACAACAGATTATACAAATCTGGTTTGGTCTGACGAGTTCAATACTGATGGAGCGCCAGATGCAACAAAATGGAATTATGATTTAGGAAGAGGAGATAACGGCTGGGGAAATAATGAAAAACAAAATTATACCAACGCAGCAACAAACGTAAAAGTACAAGGTGGTAATTTAGTTATTACAGCTAAAAAAGAAGCTTCTGGAGGTGCAGATTATTCATCAGCCAGATTAAAATCAGATGCTAAATTTGCTTTTACATACGGAAAAGTTGAGGTTAAAGCTAAACTTCCAAGCGGAGCAGGAACTTGGCCTGCAATCTGGATGCTTGGACAAAATTATGCTACAAAACCTTGGCCGGCCTGTGGAGAAATAGACATTATGGAACATGTGGGTAACAATCAAAATGTGATTTTGAGTACGCTTCATTATCCTGGACATTCAGGTGGAAATGGTAATACAGCATCAAAAACATACACCAACGTTTCAACAGAATTCCATGTTTATAAATTAGTATGGAGCCCTGCATCAGTAAAAACTTATGTAGATGATGATTTACTTCATTCAGTTCCAAATGATGGTTCATTACCTTTTAACAGCGACTTTTTCTTAATATTAAATGTAGCAATGGGAGGTAATCTAGGCGGTAATATTGATGGTGCTTTCACACAGTCTTCTATGGAGATTGATTACGTGAGAATTTATCAATAGAATATGAGTTAATTAATTAGTAATTCTAGAAGGTCAGCTTCGGCTGGCCTTCTTAATTTTAAAATTATACTATGAATAAAATAATTTTACTATTGTTAATCTGCAGTTTTTCATACGCGCAGGAAACAAAGAGGAAACTGGTCTGGGAAGAAAATTTCAATACTAAAAAATTAAATGAAAAAGTCTGGAATTTCGAACTTGGGGACGGCTGTCCGAATTTGTGCGGTTACGGAAACAATGAAAGACAAATCTATACTAAAACCAACCACGAATTCAAAGATGGAAATTTAGTTATTGAAGCCAGAAAAGAAGGAGAAAAATATACCTCGACAAAAATCACAACCAAAGGAAAAAAACAATTTCAATACGGCCGAATCGAAGCAAGGGCAAAACTTCCTGTTGGACACGGTTTGTGGCCTGCTTTCTGGATGTTAGGCGCCAATATTGATGAAGTTAAATGGCCTAAAACAGGAGAAATTGATATTTTAGAATATATAGGAAGAGATCCGCATATGGTTTATACAACCCTTCATACGCAGGACAGCCACGGAAATACGATTAATACCAAAAGAACTGAATTTCCAAATATTGAAGAAGGTTATCATGTATATGCCATTGAATGGGATAAAGATAAAATCGCCTTTTTTGTGGATTCGACTTTAGTTTATACTTTCAATCCTGAAGTTAAAAATGAAGATACATGGCCCTTTGATAAACCATTTTATATTATTGTAAATTTAGCCATTGGAGGCAATTTTGGAGGTCCTGAAGTGGATGATTCTGTACTTCCTCAAAAATATTACGTCGATTACGTACGTGTTTATCAATAAAAAAATATAGAATTAAATTTTACTCAAAAAGCAGGTGTAAATAGCTTAAATATTTAATTGTAAGTTATTTACATTTGTTTTTTAAATCGTTTTGAACCGCATTTTTTTAACTATTTTTATCAAAAATGGTCTCTGCAGCAAAAAACTTAACGATTTAATGTTAATTATTATTGTTTTTGTTTGCTTTTTAAAATAAATATTTGTTAAATTTGGTCACAATAATTAACATAACTCAAAAAGATCACGCCTATAAAATAAAATTACTTTTTAGAAAAATTACTCCAAATTATTAAAACTAAAAAAGTAGTATTATGGCTGATCTGCAAATTCCAGACGCTCTATTAGTAAAAAATTATGTTGAAGGCAGTGAAGCTGCTCTTGCAACATTAATAAAAAGGCACGAATCTAAAATATATGGATTTATATATTCTAAGATTGCTGATAGAGACATTTCAAATGATATTTTTCAAGATACTTTTATTAAAGTAATCAAAACCTTAAAAAGTAATTCCTATAACGAAGAAGGTAAATTTCTTCCATGGGTAATGCGTATTTCACATAACTTAATTGTGGACCACTTTCGCAAAACCAAAAAAATGCCAATGTACAGAGAAACCGAAGAGTTCTCAATCTTCTCTATCATGTCTGACGATTCATTAAATGTTGAAAGCAGAATGATTGTAGATCAAGTTGAGGTTGACTTAAAAAGGTTAATCGAAGAACTTCCTGAAGATCAGAAAGAAGTACTGGTAATGAGAATGTATCAGGATATGAGTTTCAAAGAAATATCAGAATTAACAGATGTAAGTATCAATACTGCATTGGGAAGAATGCGTTATGCGCTTATGAATTTGAGAAAAATAATTGACAAACATCAAATTATTTTAACCAACTAATACTATTTTGAATATTAGCCCGTTATACTATTATAAAACATTTACACAGTATGGCGAAAATTTACTCAAAAAAAGCGTTAGCTTCTAAAGATTTGAAACCTAAAAAAGAAGTAATTTCTTTTTTACTAAGTTATTCACAAGCCTTAACGGTTGTGAAAATTGAAGATAAAAATTTTGAGATTATAGCTAATTAAACAGCCCGCTGCTTTGGTCGGATGTTTATTTCGAAAGAAAAACCAAATGGTCGTTTTGGTTGAAAGCTCACTATTTGTATGCAAATACAGATAGTGAGTTTTTTTTTGTCTTAAATCCTGAATTTTACTTTATTATGATAAATTCAACTGCGTGTTTTTCCTGAACAGATTTTTCCAATCACTTATTAATTCTTCATTTTTACCCTTAAATATGATTTTGATTTAAAATTATGTTTTTGTTAAAATTCAATATTTTTAGTCAAAATATTTCTTTATTCAATAATTAATTTTATTTTAGTTAAAAAATAATTATTATTTCATAAAAACATAAGAATTTTTCGTATTAAAACATTTCAATCACCCTAATTTGTCCAACCAATAACCAAAAACCTATGAAAAAAAACTACTCTCCCTTATTTCATTTTGTTTGTTATACGCCTTAGTTCTTTACTAAGAAATTTGATTTTTTTGAGAAATTAAATTAAGAGACTTATGGCAATTTTGATCTCTAAATCTTATTTTTTCATTTAAACGCAGGCTGAAGTGCTCTACTATCAGTTTTGCAGCAAAATTCATTCAAAAAACTAAATCTATTTTAACAACCAAAACCCAACCGAAATATGAAAACGAACCTAAAGATGTTATCAATCCTGTTATTGATAAATGTCGCAGCATTTGCTCAAAATGATCAAATAAAAGAAGCGCAGTCTTTATACGATAAAGGAAAAAGCGAGGAAGCATTGGCGATTTTAAACAAAACAGAATATCTTATTCTTAACGCATCAGATGAAGCCAAATCTGATTATTATTTTTTAAAAGGAAATGTATATAAGGATTTAGCTGGAAAAAATATAGATGCAGCTAATAATTTTACATTGGCCTCACAAGCTTATCAGGATGTATTTTTGTATGAAAACGAATCAGGAAAGTTTAAATTTACAGTTAAAGCAAATGCAGCTTTAAAAGCTATGAAATCTACTCTTGTTAATGGTGCAATGACCGATTTTAATGCTGGAAAATTCAAAGAAAGTGCAGAGAAAAGTTATAAAGTTTATTTGTTTGATAAAAAAGACACATTGAACTTATTTAACGCTGCAGCATCTTCTATAAATGCTAAAGATTACGAGTCGGCAGTAAAATATTATGAAATCTTAAAGAAAATAAATTTTTCCGGAAAGAGGATGATGTATTATGCTACAAACAAGAAAACAAAAGAAGAAGATTTTTTTGTTTCTACAAAAGCCAGAGAATCAGCTATAGAACAAGGGTTTTATGAAAAACCAAGAAACGAGTTAGTTCCTTCAAAAAAAATAGAGGTTAACAGTAATTTAGCTTATGCTTATTTGGAGAAAAAAGATTATCCTAAAGCCGAAGCAGTTTATAATTATGTATTGGAACTTAACCCTAATTACCTGGATGCCTATATAAATATGGCGTATTTGAAACTGCAGGTCAAAAAAGATTTAGCCGATGAAATAGCTTCTTTAGGAACGTCACCGTCTGAAATGCAAAAATATGACAAGCTAAATGCTAAAAAAGATGATATTGCCCGCAGTGCAATCCCGTATCTAAAACAAGCACTTATTATCGAACCAAAAAATCCAGAAGCTACAAAAACACTTTTGGGAGTATATCGATCGCTTGATATGACAAACGAATACAATGCTCTAAAAAGCAGTATGTAAAATAAAAAAGAAGCTGCTAAACTTTCTTTTTAGCAGCTTCTTCTATTATAGATTTTTTACCAATTGTTCTCGTAATAATATCTTTCTCTAAACTCCAGCCTCTAGCGGGCGAATATTCACGTCCGTACCAAATAATCTGTAAATGCAGATCATTCCATGTATCTCTCGGAAATAATCTTTTAGCATCCTTTTCAGTCTGAGCCACATTTTTTCCATTCGAAAGATTCCATCTGTACATTAGTCTGTGAATATGTGTGTCAACCGGAAAAGCCGGAACTCCAAAAGCCTGAGACATAACAACACTTGCCGTTTTATGTCCAACAGCCGGCAAAGATTCAAGCGCTTCAAAACTCTGCGGAACTTCACCATTATATTTTTCAATCAAAATTTCAGACAAACCATGAATTCCCTTTGATTTCATTGGTGATAAACCACACGGACGAATAATTTCCTTAATTTCTTCCACAGACATCTTCACCATATCATACGGATTATCTGCTTTTGCAAACAAAAGCGGCGTAATCTGATTTACGCGAACATCTGTACATTGAGCAGAAAGTAAAACAGCGATTAATAAAGTATAAGGGTCTTTGTGATCAAGCGGGACAGGTATAGTAGGGTAGAGTTCTTTTAACGTATTTATAACAAATTGTACGCGAGCTTCTTTATTCATTTCCGTAATTTTAAAGTGTAAAAATAGCGAATTATAACTTATGAGTTATCTTTGTTTTAAAATCTAAAATCAACAATCTGAAATCTAAAATAAAAAGATATGACAACATTAAAAGCCGGAGATAAAGCACCAAACTTTTCAGGAACAGACCAAGACGGAAAAACACATAAGCTGGCAGATTATGCCGGAAAAAAATTAGTAGTTTTCTTTTATCCAAAAGCAAGTACGCCGGGTTGTACAGCCGAAGCTTGTGATTTAAGAGATAATTTTCACCGTTTTCAGGCAAATAATTATGAGCTTCTTGGAGTAAGTGCTGATAGTCAAAAGGCACAAACCAAATTCAAAGAAAAATACGAATTACCATTTCCATTAATTGCCGATGAAGATAAATCAGTAATAAATGCTTTTGGAGTTTGGGGACCAAAAAAGTTCATGGGAAGAGAATATGACGGAATTCACAGAACCACTTTTGTAATCAACGAAAAAGGAATCATCGAAGAAGTAATCGAAAATGTAAAAACAAAAGAACACGCAGCACAGATTTTGAAGTAAATTTTTGTTTCAGGTTTGAGGTTTCAAGTTTCAGGTTGTTTTGTGTGTAATTTTAACGCAAAGCACGCTAAGATTTTACGCAAAGCACGCTAAGTTTTTACGCAAAGTGCGCTAAGTTTTATTTATATGTAGGTTTTATAAAAAAGCAAAGTTCACAAAGCTTGGTCAGTACAAAGCTTTGCGAACTTTGAGCATGCAAAAATGCAGTCTATCATATAAAAAACCTTAGCGTACTTTGCGTTAAAAAAAACATTCAGTAGACAAAAAAAGTCCCAAATTAAGGGACTTTTTATATTAAGCTTTTTGCTCTAGTTCTTTCTGTGGATGATATCCAAAAAGATGATGTTCTTTTATAATTTCGGCAACTCCAGACGGAAGCATTGGTTCCCAGCCGGTTTTTCCTTGACCAATCATTTTTAGTACTTCGCGAGAGAACACATTTAATATGTTTGGGTTGTAATCTTTAATGTCAACAACTTTACCGTTGAATTTAAAGAATTTGTACAATTCCTTCATTCTCGGATGAACTTTTAGGTTGTCAGAAGTAATAACTTCACCATTATCTCCTAACATTGGGTACAAGAATACTTTCATATCACGGTAGAATAATTTACCGAAAGCTTCCAGAATTCCACCACTTAAATGACGATAGTATTTCTCATCAAAAATATCAACAAGGTTATTTACACCCATTGCTAATCCCATACGGGCTTTGGTATAATTAGAAAAATACTCCACAACTTTATAATACTCCTGGAAATTTGAAATCATAACCGTTTGACCAAGCGAACAAAGTAATTCGGCTCTGTCCATAAAATCACGCTCATCAATCTCACCATCCGAACGTAAATTCGAAAGTGTAATTTCAAAAACCACTAATGTGTTGTCCTTATCTACTTTATTTTCCCCGAGAAACATTTTTAATGATTTCTCGTACATGTCAAGATTCACATTTGTAACCGGACGGAAACTTCCTCTAAAAGCAAGAAGATTTTTTTTGTATAAAACAGCAGCCGGTAAAACATTTTTTCCTTCCGGATTAAACATTACGGCATCCGTCATTCCGTTTTTAACCAATTGTAAACTCATCAAACGATTGTCAACATCAGCAAAACGAGGTCCCGAAAAATTGATTGTATCGATTTCTAATTGATCTTTATCTAAGTGATCGTATAAATAGCGCAGTAAACGTTTTGGGTCATTATATTTATAGAAAGCACCGTAAATTAAATTTACACCTAAAATCCCGAGTGTTTCTTGTTGTAATCTGGCATCAGTTTCTTTAAAACGAATATGAAGAATAATTTCGTTATATGCCTCGTCTGGTTCAATCTGGTATCGAATTCCAACCCAGCCGTGTCCTTTAAACTGTTTGGCAAAATCTATTGTTGCTACTGTATTAGCGTAGCTGAAGAAAAGTTTATTGGGGTGTTTTTCTCTGCTCAAACGTTCTTCGATCAATTCTCCTTCAAACGTAAGCATTTTTTTAAGTCTGTTTTCGGTAACGTATCTTCCGTCACTTTCAATCCCGTAAACAGCATCACTAAAATCTTTATCATAAGCCGACATCGCTTTTGCAATCGTTCCAGAAGAACCTCCGGATCTGAAAAAATGTCTAACTGTTTCTTGTCCAGCGCCAATTTCAGCAAATGTTCCGTAAATATTCTCGTTTAAATTAATGCGTAAAGCTTTGTCTTTTATAGAAGGAATCTGTTCGATGACCTTGTCACCTTTGAGTTTTATTTCTGTACCCATTTTATTTTAAATAGATTTGTTACAAAGTTAGTAAATTAGGGTTCTAATGAAAGAGAAATAATCCTATTTTTGTAAAAAAATTAAGTTCAATTGAAGGTCTATTTTTTAGGTACTGGTACTTCTCAAGGTATTCCGATTATCGGAATCGATCATCCCGTTTGTAAAAGCACTGATGCTAAGGACAAAAGGCTCCGTGTATCCATCTGGATTACATGGGACGAGCATTCATTTGTAATCGATTGCGGCCCTGATTTCAGACAGCAGATGCTTTCCTGTGGATGTCGTAAACTCGACGCTATTTTATTCACGCACGAACACGCAGATCATACTGCCGGTTTAGATGATATTCGTCCGTATAATTTCAGACAAGGCGAAATTCCTATTTACGGACATAAACGCGTGCTTGATAATTTAAGACGCCGTTTTGATTATGTTTTTGAAACCGTAAATAAATATCCGGGCGCTCCAAGTGTAAAAACTATTGAAGTCAAAAACAACGAACCTTTTGCAGCTGGAGATAAAATTGCAATTCCAATAAATGCCATGCATGGTGATTTACAAGTTTTTGGATATAGAATCGATGATTTTGCTTACCTAACTGATGTCAAAACAATCGAACAAACTGAAGTTGATAAACTTAAAGGTTTAAAAGTTTTGGTTGTAAATGCTTTGCGTGTTGAACCTCACGATACTCATTTTAACTTACATGAAGCGCTTGATTTTATCAATTTGGTAAAACCTGAAAAAGCTTATTTAACACACATTAGCCACGTTTTAGGCTTTCACGAAGAAGTACAGAAACAACTTCCTGAAAACGTTTATCTGGCCTATGATAATTTAGAAATTACAATTTAATTATACCACAAAATGAAAAAATCCTTAATGCTTTACCTTTTTATCCTTGCGATATTAATGAATGTTTTTACTTATATGTTTTACAGCCGAGAAGTGCAATTTGGTGAAGAAAGATATGAGAAAACAACTAAAAAGCTAAGAGACAGTATTAATTTAGTGTCAGCTAAATTAGCCGATGCAGATTATTTTTCTTTAGAACATAACGAAAATGCACAAAACTATTTTGACAATAGTGCTTCTGGCGGAAAAGTAATTTTATTTGAAAAACTAATCCCGGTTGTAACCGAAAAACTTTTAGATTTCAATGCAAATCCAAAAGGAAACCCATACACAGGACAAGATCAAATAGGTCCAAATAAATTTATCATCAATAAAGTAAAAATTTTAAACCATCGCTGGATCATTGCAGATTACAGTAATGGAGAATTATGGGGAGAAGTCTTGTTAAAATACTTTGTTGATAACGATGATAATATTACCTTTGAAGTAAATCAAACTTGGTTATATCAAAAATAGGATTTTATAATCCTATTTTTTTTGACCCAATAAAATAGATAGGATTATGAAAAAGATGTTTTTGTTAACGATTATTGCAATTGCGGGATTTTCCTGTGCTAAAAAAGTTTCTCAGGAAAATACTGTTGTAAAAGAACCACAGGAAAAGAAATTAGTTGGAGGAGATTCTGATGAACACGGATGTAAAGGTTCAGCCGGCTATACTTGGTCAACGCTTAAAAAAGAATGTATTAGAGTTTTTGAAGGAACAAAACTGTCGCATACAGAAGAAACAGGTAAAACGTATACAACCGCTGCCTACGTAATTTTTGAAGGAAACAAAGCAGAGCTTTTTCTGGATACTCAAAAAGAATCCATCATTTTAGAAAGAAAATCTGAAGGAGATTCTTGGAATAAAGATGATTATCAATTAATTCCGTGGAAAGGATATGTCTTGAAAAAAGCCGGGAAGATTATTTATACAGGAGAATAAAGTTTACAGTTTTCAGTCGCAGTTTACAGCTTAGAACTTTGTCAAAGTTTGAAACTTTGACAAAGTTTTCAGATTGCAATTGACAGACCAAGACTGAAAACTGCGACTGAACACTGTAAACTTACAAAGCCAGCCAATTCTTAAAATCAAAGAAATTCTGAGGAGCAACTCCGTGTCCAACAGGATATTCTTTGTAAGTAACCGGAATATTTAGTTTTTCTAAAATTGCTGGGGTTTTTCTCGCCCATTCAATTGGAATAACCTGATCTACAGTTCCGTGTGAAGCGAATATTTTTAAGTTTTTAAAGTCGTTTTTCTCAAAACCTTCTTTAATGATTTCTTCATTAAAATAACCACTCATTGCCACAACTCTCTGAATTTTTTCAGGATACGAAAGTGCAGCAGAATAACTCAAAATAGATCCCTGACTAAATCCAATTAAAGTTACGTTATTGGCATCTATTGGATAATTAGCAACTAATTCATCAATAAAAGAAGCAATTACGTCTCTCGAAGTTTTAGCTTGTTCGTTATCAGAAAATTTATTTTGATCTGCATCAAAATTGATGGCGTACCAAGCATAAGCGCCATATTGCAAATCATAAGGTGCTCTGGCCGAAATAATGTAATAATTATCAGGAAGTTCAGAAGCAAAAGAAAATAAATCAGCTTCGTTACTGCCGTATCCATGTAATAAAAGCAATAACGGATTTTTATCTAAAATTACTTTTGGCTCTTGTATTTTATATTCTAAAGATAGATTCATTTTTTTAATTGTGAATTGTTAGTTTTCAGTCGCAGTCTCAGTTTTCAGTTTTTAACTTTTGCAAAGTTTGTGGATGATGTTATTATGAAAAATCTGTTTTTTATCCGCGTTTTTGCTTGCAAATCTGCGTCATCCGTGTTCAAAATTTATACGCTGATAAAACAGATTCGCTAAAGCGAAAACGCTGATTTCAACGGATTTTTTTTTTGGATTTCAAAAATTCGGAATTTCCCTAACCTATAGATTTAAACCATTTTTGAAATACATTTCCAACTAAAGGAATCGGTTTCATTTGGCCTTGAATAGCAGTGAAGATTCCATATGTCCAAAGAATTGAAATACAAATCCACATTGGGAAAGTGATAAAAAAGCTGTCAAAATTACTGATTATAGCCCCAAAAGAAATAAATGTCAGCGATAAACCTAAAGCCTGACGAATATGAAAAGACGCAAAACTATTTTTATTTTCAGAATTCATAGACATTGCTATCAAAACGCCAATAATTAAAATGTAACTGGTAATGGCAATTGATTTTCCTTCTTCGATTGAATTGTTCATTGTATTATTTTGTAACAAGTTGATTTTGATTTAAAATTCCGTACACAGAACCTTTAAGTTCAGTTCCTAAAAAAGCAGAATTTTTAGATTTTGAAAGAATATTTTCTTTCGTAAAAGTTGATTTTCCTTCCGGAGTAAAGAAAGTAAAGTTTGCTTTTGCGCCTTCTTCGATTGTGTTGTTTTCAAGACCAAAAACAGTTCTTCCTGAAGTTAGTTTTGCAATCACAGTTTCTAGCGGTAAAACCGTTAATAATGCGCCAAAAGCACTTTCAAGCCCTATTGTTCCGTTTTTTGCCGTATCAAATTCCATTTTCTTGAATTCAATATCAATCGGATTATGGTCTGATGTAATGGTATCGATAGTTCCGTCGGCAATTCCGTTTAGTAAAGCCTGTCTGTCAACTTCAGTGCGTAATGGCGGAGTCACTTTAAAACGCGTGTCAAAATCGTCTAGTTTTTCATCTGTTAAAACCAAATGATGTACAGAAACACTTGTCGTAACATTTAAACCTTTTGCTTTAGCTTCTCTAATTAATTGAACCGATTTCGCTGTGGAAATCGTCGGAATATGAAGTTTTCCACCAGTATATTCCAATAAGAATAAGTTTCTTGATATTTGAAGTTCTTCGGCTAGATTTGGAATTCCTTTCAAACCTAATCTTGTCGAAACGATTCCTTCATTGGCAACGCCGTTTCCTTTTAGGTTTGGATCTTGCGAATAAGTAATTACCAAACCATCAAAATCCTGAACATATTGCAAAGCAATTTTTAACAAATTAGCATTGTCAATACTTTTGTTATAATCTCCAAAAGCTATTGCTCCGGCTTTTTTCATGTCATAAAGTTCGGCCATATCTTTTCCTTCGCTGGCTTTTGTTAAAGCGCCAATTGGGAAAATTTCTGTAGCAAAACCATTTGCTTTATTTTTTACAAAATTGACTTGAGACTGATTGTCAATAATCGGGAAGGAGTTTGGCTGTAACGCAATTGCTGTAAAGCCGCTTTTTGCTGCAACATTTAATCCGTTTGCAATAGTTTCTCTGTCTTCGTAGCCAGGTTCTCCAAGAGAAACGCTGCTGTCAAACCATCCTTGAGAAACATGAAGATCGTCGAATCTTACTGTTTCAGCATTATCATTTGGAAGAGAAACTCCTATTTTTTCAATTAAACCATCTGCAATTAAAAGATCAACGGTCTGGTTATGAAACGGACTTTTTGAGTCGATAATTTTGGCGCTTTTGATGATTATTTTCATATGTAGAGAAATTTATTTTAATTGAAAGAATGAAATTATTTTAAAACATTAAAACTTAATTTTCTGAACCATTAAGAAATGAAGTTAATAAAGGAAAAACTTAATATTCTTAATGTCTTAATGGTGAAAAAATTACTTCACAAATTTTATAACCGCCATTTCTAATGCTAAAAATAACAGTGCAAAGATAACAAACCATTTCCAAATTTGGCTGTCAGTTCGCTCAGTTTGTAAGGTGTTAAAAATGGTCGAAATCGTATCGGCGGTTTTAAAATCAGAAACAACATTTGTATTTACCTGACTCAAATCACTTTCGGTTCTTTTGTAATTGAAACTCAAATTTTCAACCCATTCTTTTTTGTCAAAAATGCTGTAATTTCCAGCTGTTTCCGGGAAATCATTAAAAGTTAGTTTGACTTTATTATTCAAAATCTGCTGAATCGGAATAAATGAATCTTCTGTTCCTTTTACTTCCAGAATTGCATCTTTTGTCAATAAAACATCAACAAAATAAGGTTGATTATTTCCAATTGTTAAAGCATTTACACCCGTTTTTTGATTGTTCTGCGCCATTTTATAAAACAACGGAACAATTAAAGGTGATTGCTGAAAGTTTGAATTTACTGCATTTATTGGTGCCGAAAATATTGTAATTCCAGCCGTAGGATTTTGAATTGCTGTTACAAATGTACTTTGATCTTCATAAGATAAAACCGCAGGATATGGACTTGAAATATCAAATGAACTGTTTGTTTTTGGATATTGAAAATTTGTGATTTTATTCTCAAAAACTCCCGAAAACAAAGGATGATCAAAATTAATTTTGGTAATGAGTTTACTTTCTGTTTTAAGATTGTTAAACTGCACTTTTCCGAAATTCCCTAAAAAAGAATTTAAATTTGAAATCGAACTTTTTTCAGAAGGAATCACAACTAAATTTCCGCCTTTAGAAACAAACGCTTTCAAAGTCGTTTGCAAAGCCTGTGGAATTTCAACTAATTCGTTTAAGATTATTGTATTTTGTTTTTCTAAACTATTATAATCTAAAGAACTAATAGAGTAATTATTATAATTGAATTCGGCAGAAGTATAAATTCTCGATAAGAAATTACTTTTTTCAGGTTCGCCAATACTAATTACGTTTGTTTTTTTGTTTTTAGAAATGCTGAAAAACAATTTGTTATCATACGTTAAACCGTTGTCTTCTATAGAAACATATCCGTGAAAAGCTTCTTTTGGAATCGTGAAGTTGATTTTCTTTTTCTTCGCATCAAAATTGATAATTGTTTTGGCAATCAGTTTGTTTTGATTGTATAAAGCGGTCGAAATTGGTTTAAAATCTTCTCCGTAACCTGATAAATTTACACTTATTTCGTAGAAATTCTCTAAAGTCTGATTAATGTAAACGCTGTCAATTGAAACGTTATTTTTTTGCTCGGCTTCCGGAATTATGAAATAAGGTTTTTCTTTAGAATCAATGTTTTTAATATCGTTTTCAGTTAAACCAACGGCATCAGAAATAATGACAATATCTTTTTTATGTGCCGATTTATGCGCTTTTACTTTTGCCATAATCGACGAAAGTTCAAAAGGTGTTGCGCTGTATTTTAAATTCTGTAAAGCAGTTTTGGATGATTTTATATCGGTATTCCAGTAATTTTCGGTATTTGTCAGCAACGAAAATTGAGCCGTTTCGGGCGTATTTTCCAGTAATTCCTGAACGGTACGTTTTAGCAATTCTCCTTTTTTGCCTTTTGCCTGCATACTAAACGAATTGTCTAAAATAATATACATTTCGTTTGAAGCATTTTTACTGTCTTTAGCCTCAAAAAAAGGCTGTGCAAAGGCAATAATAGCGCACGTAAGCAATAAAAGACGAGTGGCAAGCAATAATCTTTTTTTGATTTTCGAGCTTTTACGAGTCTGAATTGCCAGTTCTTTTAGGAAACGAACATTGGTAAAATAAGAAGTTTTAAATCTTCGTAATTGAAATAAGTGAACCAAAATTGGAACAATCAATAAAAAAAGAAAGTATAGAATTTCGGGATGTTTAAAGTGCATTCTGGCTTCGATTTACTTCGCTACTTTTATTTTTCACGAAGATGCTGGTCAAAAATACAAATTTTTTGGTTGAACCATATAAGTTCATGTAAGAGATTATAAGTAAAAAATATTTAAGTGTTCTAAAATGAACTTATATCACTTATATGGTGAAAATCCTTTTTCAAAAATGTAACTTTTCTGGTTTTATTTGTAATGATCTGAAAGATATTATTGCGTATTTTAGCGTATTCAAAAAAACAAACTATGAAAAAAATATCTCTAATATTATTTTCAGCTTTCGCATTAACCACTGCAAAAGCTCAAAATAAATTTAACCTTTTAGTTGGAACTTATACGAATACATGCCAGAGTAACGGAATTTATGTTTATGAATTTGATGCAAATTCGGGCGAGTTTAAACTTAAAAGCTCTTCAGAAAATGTAGTGAGTCCGAGTTATTTATCGGTTTCGGCAGATAATAAATTTATTTATGCAGTAAACGAGAACGGGACACAAAGTACGGTAAGTGCATTTGGATATGATTCTGCATCTGGAAAAATTAATTTTTTGAATAAAAATGATGCGTTGGGAGCAGATCCTTGCCACTTGATAAATGATGATAAAAATGTAATTGTTGCCAATTATTCAGGCGGAAATATAGTAGTTTATAAAAAGAATACAGATGGAAGTATTTCTGAAGTACAGCAATTGATTCAGCACGAAGGAAAAGGACCAAACGCGGCGCGTCAGGAAAAAGCGCATGTGCACATGGTGGTTTTTTCTCCAGATAAAAAGTTTGTACTTTCTAATGATTTAGGTTTAGATAAAGTATTTATTTACAAATATAATTCTGCGTCTAAAAATGAAATCCTGACTTTAAAAGGAAGTGTTGACGTTAAACCAGGAAGCGGTCCAAGACATTTGACTTTTAGCAAAGATGGAAAATTTGTTTATTTAGTTCAGGAATTAGATGGTACGCTGACAACTTTTAGCTACGATAAAGCAGGAAGTTTAAAAGTAATTGCCGAAACCAGCATTTTACCAAAAGGCTTTAAAGGCGGAACTGGCGCAGCAGCCATAAAAATCTCACCTGACGGAAACTTTTTATATGTTTCTGATCGTGTAGATGCTAATGCAATTTCAGTATATAAAATCCTTAAAAATGGAAGTATTGAATTAGTAGAACAGCAAAGTACTTTAGGAAAAGGCCCAAGAGATTTTTCTATTGACCCAACAGGAAATTACCTTTTAGTTGGTCATCAGTACACAAATGACATTGTTATTTTTAAAAGAGATATCGCAACAGGAAAAATTACAGATACAGGAAAACGAATTCAATTGTGTTCGCCTGTAGGGCTGGTTTTTACGAAAATTTAATCTAAGTTGCTAAGGTTCTAAGATGCTAAGACACTAAGATAAAAGGCTCAATAATACTTGTATTATTGAGCCTTTTTAATTTTAAAAAAAAAACTTAGAATCTTAGTAACTTAGAACCTTAGAATCTAAAAATTTATTTATTGTTGTCTTTCCTCTTCTTATCTCTCGTTTTTAACATATTTCGATTGACAGAACCGTGGGTTTTCTTTTTTGTTTTTGAAGGGCCTCCTAAATTGACTTTTTTGTTCTTTTTAGATTTTTCATGAAAAGCTCCTTCTCCTTCAAGTTTTACTTTTTTCATTAAAAACTTAATAGGCTGTTTGTCTTTTTCAGGCTCAATTAATTTTGTTGAAACTTCGACTTCTTCAGGAAAATCAGTGATATCAAGTTCCTGATTCATTAAAACTTCGACTTCAATTTTAAATTCCTCTTCTCTTGGAGTTACAAAACTAATCGCTGTTCCAGTTGCATCTGCACGTCCTGTACGACCAATTCTGTGCATGTATAATTCTGGTTCTTCCGGAAGTTCAAAGTTAATTACGTGCGAGATATTAGAAATATCCAAACCTCTCGCCATAATATCAGTTGTAATTAATCCGCGAAGATTTCCTTCCTGAAATTCGGCCATTGTGCTCAAACGATAGTTTTGAGATTTATTCGAGTGAATTACTCCAAATTGTCCTTCAAAATCTTCTTCAATGCGTGTGTGCAACATATCCGAAATCTTTTTATTGTTTACGAAAACCAAAACACGATCCATGCTTTCGTCGTTTTGCAATAAATGTTTCAGCAGATTTACTTTTGTATTGAAGTTTGGAACGTTGTATGTAACCTGAGTAATTTTTTCAAGCGGTGTTCCTGATGCTGCAAGCGTTACTTCTTCCGGAAAATCAAAATAATCATTTAATATATCATCAACTTCATCTGTCATTGTTGCAGAGAATAATATATTTTGACGTTTGGTTTTCATCATCGCTAAAAGTGAAGTCAGCTGTGGTCTGAAACCAAGATTCAGCATTTCGTCAAATTCGTCAATTACTAATTTTTGAGTTTCATCAAAACGAACAACAGCGTCAAGCGCTAAATCCATTGTACGACCCGGAGTTCCAACTAAAATATCGACGCCTTCGTAAACGGCTTTTTTTTGTGTATTGATGTTTACTCCTCCATAAATACCAAGTGTTTTAACCGACATATATGCGGTTAATTTCTCCACTTCTTCAACAACCTGAACAACTAATTCACGGGTTGGAACAAGTACAACAATTTTTGGAGTATTGGTATTGGTGAATTTATAAAGCTTTAAAAGAGGCAGTAAATAGGCAAATGTTTTACCGGTTCCGGTTTGCGCAATTCCCATCATATCGCGTCCAGACATGATTACAGAGAAAGATTTTTCCTGAATAGGAGTAGGCGTAACAAAGCCTAATTCGTCAACAGCTTTTTGTAATGATTTTGGGAGATTGAATTTTTCGAAAGTGCTCATTTGCATTAAATTTTGTGCAAATGTACGTTAAAATGATGGTTTTTTGTTGATTTTGTAATTTTAGATAACGTTTTGTTGCTTTGTTTGTCACTCTGAGCGAAGTCGAAGAGCGTTCCAATTGGAATGAGGGCTTCGACTTCGCTCAGCCTGACAGCAGGAAACCTTAAATAAAATGTATAACTTTAAAGCTTAAAAACCTTCAAAAACGCCTAAACCAAATAAAGCAAAATCGTATTTTACAGGATCTGCAGCGTCCATTTTACGAAGTTGTGTATCTAATTCTAATAGAGCTTTTGCATCATTTTGCTTTCGCGAAAGAATTCCAAGTTTGCGTGCAACATTTCCGGAATGTACATCAAGCGGACAAGATAATACAGATGGAGAAATAGTTTTCCAAATTCCTAAATCGACGCCTTTTGTATCTTGACGAACCATCCAGCGTAAATACATATTGATGCGTTTTGCGGCAGAATTATTCAGCGGATCTGAAATATGTTTTTGAGTTCGTGGTAAATGATCGATTTCGAAAAAGATCTTTTTGAACTCGCTTATGCTTTTCTGCAGACTGTCTTTTTCCTGATTTTTGGCAAAAACAGCTTCTAGTCCGTTGTGGTTTTTGTAAATGTGCTGTAAACCTTTAATGAATCCGCCGAAATCTTTTCCGTTGAAAGTTCGGTGAACGAAGTTTTCTAAGTCAGCTAAATTATCTTCGGAATGCGACATGACGAAATCATAAGGCGTATTGCCCATTAATTCCATCATTTTATGCGAATTCTTGATAATCATTTTACGATTTCCCCAAGCGATTGATGCGCTTAAGAATCCTGCAATTTCGATATCTTCTTTTTGAGAAAACAAATGCGGAATCTGCACAGGATCACTTTCGATAAAATCCTGATTGTTATATTGAATGACTTTTTCGTCGAGAAATTCTTTGAGTTCTTTTTGATTCATTTGAAATGAAATGTTCTTGTTTATTCGAGTGTCCTAGCCCTGATGGGAGCGGCATCTCCCGATTTAGAAAAACAAGGCTTTTTAGCCGTAGTTTTTGTTTATCGGGAATATAGCGGACAGCAGGAAATAGCTCCTATAAATATTAATTACTAATTTGACCGTCGACCATAACTAATTTTCTGTCGGCCATATTGGCTAATTCTTCGTTGTGGGTTACAATTACAAAAGTCTGTCCGAATTCATCGCGAAGCTTGAAAAACAATTGATGTAAATTTTCGGCAGAATGTGTATCGAGATTTCCTGACGGTTCATCGGCAAAAATCACGTCGGGTTTGTTGATTAAGGCTCTTGCAACGGCAACACGCTGTTGTTCTCCGCCCGAAAGTTCGTTTGGTTTGTGATGAATTCTGTGCGATAAACCTAGATATTCCAATATTTTTTTAGCTTCTTTTTCGGTTTGTGCTTTTGGTTTATTGGCCATGAATGCAGGAATACAAACGTTTTCTAAAGCTGTGAACTCTGGTAATAATTGGTGAAACTGGAAAATAAATCCCAAGTTTAAATTTCTAAATTCAGATAGTATTTTGTCCTGTTTGCTTTTCTTTTTAAAATACCTGTTGTAGTAAATAAACATTAAAAGTATTGGTAAACACAAGATGCTAATTGTTGCTGATCGTAATGTTTCATCTAAGATTTTAGTCCTAAAAAACAATAAAAAAACTGCTAGTAATATAATATAAATTGAGCCTGACCAGGTTACTATTTTAAATGTTTTTTCTTCTTTTGAATTATCATTTTCAATATCCTGCAGTTTCAAAATATTTTCACCATTAATGGTTAATGATGATTCTGAGTTTCTTTCGGGTGTGTCTAAAGTTCCCAGAATTTGAAGTAAAGTTGTTTTTCCGGCACCGGAAGCTCCAACAATCGAAACAATTTCGCCTTTCTTAATATGTAAATCAACTCCTTTTAAAACTTCAAGTTTGTCGTAGAATTTATGTATGTTTTTTGCGTGTATCATTTAGTGAAACTGTTTTTACAAAGAAACGAAGAATCTATCGATATAAAAATGTGTTGTAACAGAATTTTATGAAGTAATTTTACGTTTACTTTTAATAATTCAATATTTGAAAAATGAGATTAAAAATAGTTCTGTTTGTATTTATATTTGGACTTGCTGCTGTTTTTGTTAGTGCAGGGCAATATTCTGATGATTTATTTTTGACTTATAAAGTTGATGTTAAACAGCAGTATTTAAGATTGTTTTGGAAAGACGAAAAAGGAAAACGGTTTGAAAGTATCGAGAATCTTAAACTCTATACTGCTTCAAAAAAACTTAAATTAGATTTTGCCATGAATGCAGGAATGTACAAGGCAGATCGTTCTCCTCAAGGACTTTATATTGAAAAGCAAAAAGTGTTATCTCCTTTGGATACCCTAAAAGCTGACGGAAATTTTTATTTAAAACCGAATGGCGTATTTTATATTACGACTAAAAAAACGGCGGTAATTTGTACGACAGAAAATTTCAGAAATAATAAAGAAATAGAATTTGCTACGCAATCTGGTCCAATGTTAGTTATTGATGGTCAGATTCATACTGCTTTTAAAGAAGGATCAAAAAATCTAAATATTAGGAATGGAGTAGGCATTTTGCCGAATGGAAATGTAGTTTTTGTGTTGTCTAAGAAAGAGGTCAATTTCTATGATTTTGCGAATTATTTTAAAACTTTAGGTTGTAAAAATGCACTTTACCTTGACGGATTTGTATCCCGTGCATATCTACCATCACAAAACTGGATTCAAACTGATGGAGATTTTGGTGCGTTATTTGCAGTAACTAGAAATAATTAAAAGGTGGAAATTTTGAAATTAAATTTTAATATTCAAATAAAATGAATTTGATGAATTATTTTTAATTTCGGAACAAACTCAAATCAAACTTAAAATGCAAGACCTAAAAGTTGTAGACGACAATAGAATGTCAAAATTAATTATTGGTTTAATTTTGGACGGAATTGGTATGATTTCTTTTTCGATTCCGCTTCTTGGTGAATTTTCAGATGTAATTTGGGCGCCAATCGCGGCTATAATTATGACCAGAATGTATAAAGGCAGAGTAGGAAAGTTTGCCAGCGTTTTAACTTTTATTGAAGAAGTAATTCCGTTTACGGATATCATTCCTTCTTTTACATTGACTTGGATTTATACTTATTTCTTTTCGAGTGAGAGAGTAAGAGAATAAATTTAGTTTTTGAATAAAAATCCTAATCCCATGTTTTTGAGCATTTTCTTTTCGAAGTTCCAAAAGAATCTAAACTGCCCAAACACAGTTCCTATTGCGACTAGTAAAACCTGATAAATTGGGAAAATTATAAGCAGTCGAATTAAGGTAAACCATCCTCCAAAATCTTCTTTGGTTATTCCCAGCCAAACGCAAAATGGTTTAGACAGCCAGGCAGAAGCCGATCCTGTGATGGCAAAAACGGTAAGTATTATAATGGCTTGTAGATTTGAGGAGATTCCCCAGCGTTCTTTTAATTTATTCATTGCTATTTGTAATGATTACAAATATAGTAATTATCTTGAAGGAACATACCCCCAAAGTTTTTGTTTGTAAGTATTTTGAAAATAAATCATGTAATTGTAAATTAGATAGTTTACTTCGTATCCGTAATGAATGTCAGGACGGTAATTAATCGACATTTCATATAAGTCAGGGCTATAACGCTGCGGCTGTAAAACTCTGCTGTTCCATTCGGTTACGTACAAATTATTTTTGTTTTCAAGATAGGCTAATGAATGGTAATTTCTAGGATAAGCTCTTGACGCCAGCCAGGTGCTAAAACCATTATCGATAATGATTACTTCATATTCCAGAGAATCGTTTGCAATTCTAACGGTATCACTTATTTTTTTGTTTGAAGCAGTAGTGTCTGCACTTGCAATATTCTTTGAAGTTGTAGAACAAGCAATTATTGTTAGTGCTATAATTAATATGGAAATACACTTTTTCATAACCCTAAAGTTACGAATTTTTTTTAAGGTTCACAGAGGCAAAGGTTCAAAGTAACAAAGGTTTAACTTCTTACTTATAAAAAATAAAAACTGATTACAATTTTGTAATCAGTTTTTAGAATTTTTCTTAAGGTCTTTGAACCTTTGTTACTTTGAACCTTTGTGCCTTACTATTTGCTTCCAAACAACTTCCCAATAAACCCGGCGATACCACCTTTGCTTTTGGTAACTACAAGTACATCTTGAACGTCTAGTTTTCCGTCGTTGTTTTGGTCAAGGCCAAATTGAGTTCCGTATTTTGAAATGGTATCCATGATTCCAGATGCTTGTCCGCTGTTTCCTGAGATTGAATTGATAATATCCGAAATTTGAAAACTGCTGTCGTTTGGATCTTTTGCTTTATTTACTAATGAACCTAAAATCTGCGGAATTAAGTTTGAAGCTACACCAGATGAATCAGCGCTGCTTAAGCCAAATTTTTCTCCCAAACTTCCAGACAATTGCTGCGAGATTTGCTGTACGACAGGATTTGAATTATCGATAGGAGAGTTTCCATTAAATAAACTAGCTAATTGTTCACCTCCGCCTTCTGAAGCAATCTTTTTTAAGCCTTCAAAAATAGAATTGCTTGTTTCGTTTATTACGGCTTCGTTATGCTCATTTGGGACAGCATTGTTGTTTACAACAGCATCGCCTCCGTATTGTTGTACTAATTGGGTTAATTGTTCAAACATAATATTTAGAGTTTAAATTACACGCCAAAACTAATAAAAAAGAAAGGGATTTACTACAAATTAGTAGTAAATCCCTTTAAAGATAGTTTATTTTTTAATTACTAGCTTAACAAAGTAATAATTTGTGAAGCTAATTCTGTACCAATTCTGTCTTGTGCTTCTCCAGTTGCAGCTCCAATGTGCGGCGTCAATGAAATTTTTGGGTGCATTAAAATTGTCATTTCTGGTTTTGGTTCGCTTTCGAAAACGTCTAAACCTGCAAAAGCAACTTTTCCAGAATCTAAAGCTTTTACTAAAGCTACTTCATCAATAACACCTCCACGTGCACAGTTTACGATTCCAACTCCGTCTTTCAAAAGTTCAAATTCTTTTTCTCCAATGATGTAACCATCCTGAGCAGGAACGTGTAATGTAATAAAATCAGACTCTTTAAATAAAGATTCTAAAGATTGAGAAACAATTGTAGTTGTAATAGACTGTCCGTCGAAAAATTCCACTTTTACATCTACCTGAGGAATAAAACTATCTGCAGCGATAACTTTCATTCCTAAACCAAGAGCCATTTTTGCAGTAGCTTGTCCGATACGACCAATACCAACAATTCCTAAAGTTTTCCCTCTTAATTCAACTCCGTTTGCGTATGCTTTTTTCAAACCGTCAAAGTTTGAATCTCCTTCAAGAGGCATATTTCTGTTTGAGTCATGTAAAAAACGAACACCAGAAAATAAGTGTCCAAATACCAATTCAGCAACAGATTCTGAAGATGAAGCCGGAGTATTAATTACATGAATTCCTTTGCTTTTAGCATAATCAACATCGATATTATCCATACCAACACCACCGCGACCGATGATTTTGATACCAGGACAAGCGTCGATAATATCTTTACGAACTTTAGTGGCACTGCGCACTAAAATTACGTCTACATTATTTTCATTGATAAAGTTAGCTACTTGTTCCTGAGCTACTTTTGTAGTTATAACTTCAAATCCACCTTTTTCTAAGGCTAGAATTCCACTTTTAGAAATTCCGTCATTTGCTAATACTTTCATTGTGTGATATTTTGTTTATTTGGTTCATCGTTTAATTGTCTAATCGATGAACCAAGTATATTGGGTTTTTCTTTTTGGTATTGTAAACTGGGACTGAGAACTAAACTTTAGACTCTAAAGCTTTCATTACATCAACTAAAACCTGAACACTTTCGATAGGCATAGCGTTGTAAATAGAAGCTCTGTAACCACCCACAGAACGGTGTCCTGGCAATCCAGAAATATTTGCAGCTTTCCATAAAGCATCAAAAGTTTCTGTATGATCCGGGTTGTTTAATAAGAAAGTAACATTCATTTTAGAACGATCTTCTACCGCAGCAGCACCTTTAAATAATGGGTTTCTGTCGATTTCAGCATAAAGTAAATCTGCTTTTGCGTTGTTTAATTTTTCAACAGCAGCGATTCCGCCTTTTTCTTTAATCCATTGTAAAGTCAATAATGAAACATATACAGAAAAAACAGGTGGTGTATTGTACATACTTTCTGCTTTGATATGTTTAGCATAATCTAACATACTAGGAATTGTTCTTCCATTTTTACCTAAAATTTCTTCTTTAACTACAACAAGAGTAGTTCCTGCAGGTCCCATATTTTTTTGAGCTCCGGCATAAATTAAATCAAACTTAGAGTAGTCTAATTGACGAGAAAAAATATCAGAACTCATATCGCAAACTACTGGAATATTAGTCGACGGGAATTCCTGCATTTGAGTTCCAAAGATGGTATTGTTACTTGTACAGTGAAAATAATCTGCATCAGCTGGTATTTCGTAACCTTTTGGAATATGTGTATAATTATCATCTTTTGAAGAAGCTACAACAATAGTTTCTCCAAAAAGTTTTGCTTCTTTAATAGCCGCAGTTGCCCACGTTCCTGAATCTAAATAAGCTGCTTTTCCGTTTTCTTTCAATAAGTTATAAGGAGCCATCAAGAATGCAGTACTTGCACCACCTTGTAAAAACAAAGCCTGATATCCTTTTCCTTCAAGTCCTAATAATTCTAAAGCCAGCGAACGAGCTTCATCCATAACAGCAACAAAATCTTTGCTTCGGTGCGAGATTTCAAGAATTGATAATCCTGAATCATTAAAATTTAAAATTGCTTTTGATGCCTTCTCAAAAACTTCCTGAGGTAAAATACTTGGTCCTGCGCTGTAGTTGTGTTTTTTCATGGTTGTTGTTAATAGTCGAAATTTTAAAAACGCAAATTTCGGCAATAGGAGCTGAAAAAGCGATAAATAATTCGAAATAATTAAACATTTTTTTACTTTGTTGTTAACAAAAACGTTATAGTATCAACGTTATCTGCATAATCCCACAATTGAGGATTTTGGGTTTGACCAAATGCAACACTATTTTCTGTTAAATCGCTGCTTACAATGCATTGAATTTGCTCTGCATCGGTTTCCAGACGCGATTTTAAATCTTCGAGATTTTCATAATATTCATAGAAAACGCTCGAAATAGGCGAGGCGTAGCTCGAATCTTCTTTTAAAGTCAAAAATCCGTTATCTAATAATTTGAAATTACTCATTAAGAAAACAGCTTTGTTGTAATCGTAATTATTTGCGTATTTCTCGTAATGAATAACATCCTGATATTTAAAAATAGCCTGAAAAAAAGCATCAAATGAATACCCTTTCGGAACAAAAAGTTTAGATACATTTCGGCATCCTAAACCAAAATATCTAAAAATATCTTCACCAAGAGCTTCTAATTCTTCGTGTGTTTCTTTTCCGTTTAAAACAGCAGCCGAATTTCTGTTTTTTCGAATGATGGAAGGTTTATCTTTAAAATAATATTCAAAATAACGGGCAGTATTGTTACTTCCGGTGGCAATTACAGTATCAAAATTTTCCAGTTTTCCATCCACGAAAGTGATTTTATCTTTTAAATTTTCATCAACAGCAATTAAATACTTTGCTAAAAATGGCAATAAATGCTGATCGTTTGAAGATGTTTTTACTAATGCTTTATTTCCGGTAATTAAAACAGACAGAAAATCATGAAAACCAACAAGCGGAATATTTCCGGCCAAGATTAAAGCAACTGTTTTTTCTTTTTTGTCATTTTGAGCAAATTCGGAAGAATATTGAGAAATCCATTTGTTTAGGTTTTCTTCTGTCAAAGCATCTGCCCAGGATTTTATTGCAAAATATACTTGTTCAGGCGTGTACCAGCCATTATGAGATTGTGATAAATGGATTAGTTTTTCGAAATCATCAAAAAAGATATCGTTATATAAAACGTCAGATTTTTGTACAGAATGTTCTTCTGAAAACTGACTTAGAAATTTTCCTAATTCAACAAAAACACTTTTTTTTGTTTCTAATGTCATAATGTTTGTTTATGAATTGTTTTGATTGTAATTTTGCACAAAAATAAGCATAATTAAGTCGAAAGTCAAAAGTCTTAAAGTCAAAAGGGAGAAATGTCTTTGATGTACTTTATTTTACTTTAAGACTTTAGAATTTTAACTTTAAGAAAAATAAAAAGATGGCAATTATTATAACTGACGAATGCATAAACTGTGGGGCTTGCGAACCAGAATGCCCAAATACAGCAATATATGAAGGAGCAGATGATTGGAGATATAAAGACGGAACAAGTCTAAAAGGAACTGTTATTTTACCTGATGGAACTGAGGTTGATGCTGATGATGCACAAACTCCTATTTCTGATGAGATTTATTATATCGTTCCCGGAAAATGTACAGAATGTAAAGGTTTTCATGATGAACCTCAATGCGCTGCTGTTTGTCCTGTTGACTGTTGTGTGCCGGATGATAATCACGTAGAAGATGAAGAAACCTTGTTGAATAGACAAGCGTTTTTACATGGAGATGAATAATCTTTGTAATATAGATATTAAAAGTCCCGAGCTCAAACTCGGGATTTTTTTTTGCTTTATTCGGAATGTTAAAAAGTTATTGCGTTGGTTTATAATATTTTATATTTTAGTGCTTATTTTTTTAATAAAAATTTAATACTTTAGGTGAAAATTTAATAAGCATATGAGGAAAATCATACTTTTATTTTTTGTTTTATTTAGTTTGACAGTTTTTTCGCAGGAAGAACAATATTCTATTGTAGTAAAAGATATAGAAACACAGCTTCCTATTGAAAATGCCACAGTTGTTATTCTAAAAACAAAACAAATATTATCCAGCAATAAAGAAGGTAAAGTTACTTTTATGCTTACCGGCGGTTCTAATGTACAGGTATCAGAAACCAATTATGAAACTCTAACGGTACGCTGGACATCATTAAACGGAGATCAAAAATTTATTGTTTATCTAAAAAGTAATAACAACAAACTAGATGAAATTGTTCTTTCTAAGCAGTCTCCACAAAAAGTACTTCAAAAACTTGTAGATAATTCATCAAAAAAACTGGCATCATCTTACAGACTAAAAGTGTATGTGAGAGAGTTTTTTATGCTTGATAATAAATATTCTTATTTTAATGACGGATTGGTTAATTTTCAATTTTCAGGAAGTCCTTCGACAACGCTTTTGGTAGAGCAAAACAGATCTTATGGCTTGCTGGAAACAGATGTAAGCGCAGATTTAAGAGGTTATGATTTGAATAATATCATGAAAAATTATAATGATTTTAAATATTTTGATCCGCTTTTAGATCCAAAAGCGAAAAAAGAATATGATTTTATTATCCGAGGTCATGCTAAAAATAAGGATTATTATGTAATGTATATTACGCCTCTGGATAAAGCAAAAGAGGCTATTGACAACTTTGAGATTGTTTATGATCCTGAAAAGAAGCTGATTATTGAGTTTAAAATCGATATTACACCGCAGAATCTTGATAAACTTGAAGAAAAGGCCGATGTGAATTCTAAAAATATTACAAGATCATTTATTAATGTTGATTATAGGGTAGACGGGGAGAATTATTATTTATTGAGTTCAAATGAAGAAATAGCTTATAATCTTATTTTGAAAGACCAGGTAAAGAAAATTCAGGTTCGCAATAGTTTTATTACGACAAATTTCAACAGACAAAATTTTACGTATAAAGAAAGTGATGTTTTTAAAGAGAAATCACTTTTTAATAAAAGAAATAAAATATTGACCAATTACTGGGATATTTCAGGATTTGTTGCAACTGATGAAGAAAAGGCAATTATTACTTCTTTGGATTATAAATTGTGAGAGAGTAAAGAGTAAAGAGTAAAGAGTAAAGAGTAAAGAGTGAGCTGTTAGTAGTTTATTTTTATTAGTATAAAAAAATCCTGAACTATTGTTCAGGATTTTTTGTTTTTAGTATTGTCAGGCTGAGCGAAGTCGAAGCCCTTTTTTCTTTTAGAAATTAAACCCAAGCCTTGCATAGTAATAAGCTCCGCTGAAACCCATTTGTACAGCATCCCAATATCCACCAGCTTCAGTATTTCCTTGTTCGTCTTGTTTTGTTGGATAAACATTAAACAAGTTGTTGCTTCCAAGGCTTAATTTTAAGCTTTTAGTCACTTGATATCCTACCGTTAAATCGGTAACTAATCTTGGGTTGTAAACATCATCTTCATCAGCATAATCAACCAAAACCACTTTGCTGAAACGAGTAAAAGCTAAACCTGCATCAAACTTACTTTTTGAATAATTTAAGTTTAAACCAAATTTATTGTCTGGTGCAGAAGCTAATAAGAATGCTTTCTCGCGTTTTCCGAAGAAAGTAGCTTCATCTAAATCGCCATTTTTCACTTTGTCAATTTTCATATCGTTGATGTTTCCAACTAATGTTGCTCCAAAAGTTCCAAAATCATACGTTTTTTTCCATGATAAAACTAAATCCAGACCGTGTGTACTTGTATCAACTCCGTTAGCAAAAAACTGCGCTTCAGAAACTCCAAGATTTAAAGCACTTGCGTCAAAATATCCGGTAAGCACAATACGATCTTTTACTTTAATATAATAACCATCAACCGTTGCAGTAAAATCTCCAAAAGAAGCTGTGAAACCTAAAGAAGCATTTTCGGCTTTTTCTTCGTTTAATTTACCAATTCCAAAAGCTCTTGTAATTTCACTGTCATTTGGTGCCAGTAAAACCTCCGTTGCTCCGCTTGCATTAAAGTTGGTAAAACGTAAGTTATAATAAATTTGAGCTAAAGAAGGCGCACGGAAACCAGTACTCACAGAACCTCTTAAGTTAAAATGATCACCAAGTTTTAATCTCGAGGCTAATTTTCCGTTTACAGTACTTCCAAAATCGCTGTAATTTTCAAAACGAACCGCTGCGTTTACCATAAAAGCTTTAGTTACGTCTAACTCTCCATCAGCATACAAAGAGAAGTTCGTGCGGCTTTCGTTAACTTCATTTGCAGGACTGTAACCTGGAAAACCTTGAGAACTTCCCGGTCTAGGATTCCCTGAAATAGGATCAATTGGGGCACTTTGAGTTGTTGGATCTGTAATTGGCACTCCATTAGTGTCATAAGTAGTGTAAGAACCTTCTTCTCCAGCAAAAATTTCAAATTTCTCTACTCTAAATTCAGTTCCAAAAGCGATGTTGAAACCGCTAAGAACACTATCGTAATTTTTAGAAATATCAAAATTGGTAGTGTTTTGAAGCAAACTATGTCCTCCCGCGTCAAACTCGTGTGGAGATTTTTCTTCAAGAGAAGCATTTATAGTTCCTTTAATGTCATACTGGAATTTATTTTTTCCGAAAGTATTACTCAAATCAAATTTCCATCCTCCGCCAGATTCAGTCTTAATTCCTGCAGCGATTGAATTATCATTAATTTTTGATGTAATTCTAGGCGTATAACCACCCGGATAAACAGACTCTACAACTCTTTCTCCATCATTTCTGGTAAAAGCATACGCATCTGTATTTCTAAAATTACTTCCTCCAAAAGCATAAAACTCCGTTTTGTCAGCAATTGGAACAGCAAAATTGGCAAACAAATTTACCCCTTGCATTTCGGCATCACCAAAACCTTTTCTAAAATCATAAGCAGGTCTTAAAGTTTTATTTTTATTTATAAATTCACCAGTAAAGTTTGCATATCCGCCTTTAGTTCCTAATGCAACACCATAATTCGCCGCAACTCTAACAGAACCTCCGTCAAAATCCTGATCTTTTCCGTATGAATTTCCGTTTCCGTCTTTATCTAATCGGTATCCTTTTGTGTTTGGCGTTCCAGGAAGGAAATCACCTTTTGCATGCGTATTAAAAACACCATAAGTTACAGATCCTGTAAGTTCATTTACATTATCATTTGTAATAATATTGATAACTCCGGCAATGGCATCAGAACCGTATTGGGCAGAAGCACCGTCACGCAAAATTTCAATTCTTTTAATAGAAGCAGCCGGAATTGCATTTAAGTCAGTTCCTGTATTTCCACGTCCTCTTGTTCCAAATAAATTGATTAAAGACGATTGGTGTCTTCTTTTTCCGTTAATTAAAACCAAAGTCTGGTCTGGTCCCATACCTCTTAAAGAAGCCGGATCGACGTGGTCGGCACCATCAGATCCAGATTGTTTATTGGCATTAAAAGATGGAGCAACATATTGCAGTAACTGATTGATTTCAATTTTTCCACTTTGGGTTGTAACGTCTTTTACATTAATAACATCAATAGGAACGGCAGAATTTACAACAGTTCTTTTAGTACTTCTGGAACCTGTTACGACTACATCGCTCAAAACCTGTCCGCCGCTTTCGTCTAAAGTTACATCTACTTTATCGCCCGAAGCTGATTTTTCGACTGTTCCAAAGCCTACATAGCTAAAAACAAGAGTAGCGCCTTCTTTAACTTTGATTTTATAACCACCTTCAAAATCAGTAGAAACACCATTCGAAGTTCCTTTTTCTACAATATTAACACCGGGAAGCGGTGTTCCGGTTTTATCCTTAACGACGCCCGAGACTTCTTTTTGAGCAAAAAGAAACGCTGAATTCAGCAGTAATAAAAATAATGCAATCTTTTTCATGTTGTTGGTTTTTTGTTTGGTTTTTTGTTGATTACTTTTATAAAAGTAATATTTTTTAACAAAAACTTAATAATAAGTTTAAAAATTTTTAAGAATTACCCTAAAATTATATTAATGCACATTTTTACTTCGCTTACGAGGTATTAAATCTTATATTTGCAAAATTTTAAAGCCAAAAAATATCATTTTGGCAGAAACAAAAAAACTCACGTAAATCATAATCCATTAAAATAGAGAGTTAATGGTGGGACTTTGATAAATTCAAAGCCCAATAAAATAAATAGAAACAACAGATGAAAGCAGGAATTGTAGGATTACCAAATGTTGGAAAATCAACATTATTTAATTGTTTATCTAATGCAAAAGCGCAGAGTGCAAACTTTCCGTTTTGTACAATCGAACCTAATATTGGTGTTGTAAACGTTCCGGATCCGAGAATTAACAAATTAGAAGAATTAGTAAAACCAGAACGCGTACAAATGGCAACTGTAGATATCGTAGATATTGCAGGTTTGGTAAAAGGAGCAAGTAAAGGTGAAGGTCTTGGAAACCAGTTTTTAGGAAACATTAGAGAGTGTAATGCTATCATTCACGTTTTACGTTGTTTTGATAATGACAATATTGTTCACGTTGACGGAAACGTAAATCCAATTCGTGATAAAGAAACGATCGATATCGAATTGCAGTTAAAAGATTTAGAAACAGTTGAAAAACGTTTAGAAAAAGTAAATCGTGCTGCAAAAACAGGAAATAAAGAAGCGCAAACTGAAAAGGCACTTTTAGACAGAATTAGAGAAGCATTATTACAAGCTAAATCTGCGCGTACAATTACTCCTCAAGGTAATGACGAAGAAGTTCTAATGGAATCTTTTCAATTAATTACTGCAAAACCAGTTTTATATGTTTGTAATGTTGACGAAAGTTCTGCTGTAAACGGAAATAAATATGTTGACCAGGTTCGTGAATTAGTAAAAGATGAAGATGCAGAAGTTATCATTCTTTCAGTAGGAGCGGAAGCTGATATTACAGAATTAGAAAGCTACGAAGAGCGTCAGGTTTTCCTTGAAGATATGGGATTAACAGAGCCGGGAGCGTCAGTTTTAATTCGTGCGGCTTACAAATTATTAAAACAACAGACTTATTTTACAGCTGGTGTAAAAGAAGTTCGTGCTTGGACAATCAATATTGGAGCAACTGCGCCGCAAGCAGCAGGAGTTATCCATACTGATTTCGAAAAAGGTTTCATCCGTGCCGAAGTTATTTCATACGAAGATTACGTTCAATACGGTTCTGAAGCAAAAGCAAAAGAAGCTGGGAAATTTAAAGTTGAAGGAAAAGAATATGTTGTAAAAGATGGTGATGTAATGCATTTCCGTTTTAACGTTTAATTTTTTTTAAAGAAGATAGAATAGATTATAGAGAATAGACTAAAACTGCTGGAGGAATTCAGCAGTTTTTTTATGCTTTAAAACTTGAACTCTCTAGTGTCAGGCTGAGCGAAGTCGAAGCCCACGCAAGAAGCTCCACAAAGTATTGCCAATCTTTGCGGGCTTCGACTTCGCTCAGCCTGACAAAAAGGAGAATAAAAAAATCCGTGTAAATCCGCGCTTTCGCGAAAGCGAATCAGTAAAATCCGCGTGCCATTTCGCAAGCAATTTACAGCAAACAAAATTTTTGGCTCAAAAATTGGTTACAGAAAAATTACCAATTACTAATCTAAAATAAACTAATCAAAATGCTAAAAAAAACTTTCAAAATTTTAAAATGGACATTTATCGGAATCTTTAGTTTTCTTGTCCTTTATGTATTATCTGTTTATCTGATTTCTAAAATTACCGTTAATTCAGATGTCGCTCAGGTCGAAGAGCAAAATGCCGTTCCTATTTACATTCTTTCAAACGGAGTTCATACGGATATTGTCGTTCCCATAAAAAATGAAATCAAAGATTGGCGAAACGAGATTCAGTTTAACCAAACACAATCAAAAGATTCATTAATGAACTTTATTGCTTTTGGCTGGGGCGACAAAGGTTTTTATTTAGATACGCCGGAGTGGTCAGATTTAAAAGCAAGTACAGCCTGCAAAGCCGCATTCGGAATCAGTTCATCGGCAATGCATACTACATTTTTTAAACAATTGAGAGAAGGTGAGGATTGCAAACGCATTTTGATTTCAAAAGAAAATTATCAAAGTCTGGTTAATTATATTTCGGATAGTTTCAGCGATCCAATTCATCCAGAATGGATAGAAGGTCACAGTTATGGAAAAAAAGATGCTTTTTATGAAGCAAAAGGAAGTTACAGTCTTTTTTATACTTGCAATACCTGGGCAAATAATGCTTTAAAAGCGGCAAATCAAAAAGCAAGTTTGTGGACAGTTTATGATAAAGGGATTTTTTGTCATTATAAATAAAACTGGATATGAAAAAGCTAATTTTAATATTCGCTTTAATAACTGTTTTAAGTTCTTGTAAAAAAGCAGATGCGGAAGCAGTAGAAGTTTGTGATGGTTGTTTGACTTTTTACTTTGAAAATCCACAACCTATTAATGATTCTGAATTAAGAGGATTTCCATCTAAATTTAAAGGATTATATATGAATAACGATTCTACTTACATTAGAATTGAAGAAGACAGAATTTTAAGGGAGTATTTTTATAAATATAGATTTCATAAATACTTTTTAGACTCTTTAAAACAGAAGTATGAGGTTGTCAATGATCAATTGATAGATAAAGAAACAAAGGAAAAATTTGATTTTTATTTTAAAGGAGATTCCATAGAAATGGTAGAAAAAAGTATTGATACCATTTTTAGGTTTTCGCTTAATCAAAAAGCAAAACGCATTGATGGGCAGTTAGTTTTAAGTACAAGAGATTCGATATTTTGGGATATAAAAACCATAGCTTTAGAAAAAAATATACTGAAAATTAAGCATATTTATTTACGTGACGATTTAACTAAGCTTGATTCAGTTACTTTGATTAAAGGCAAAATGTTAGATTCAACTTCATATTTGATAAAACCAACACGACGTGAATTTAAAAATATTCTGAAAATAAAAAAAATAGGAACTGATCAGGAATATGATAAGATTCGAGATAATTAACATGGAAAAAATATAAAATCTGGTTAAAAATCAAGAATCAAAAATTTTTCATTATTGCGTAAATTTGAGAGAATATCAAAAAATCAGAAAATGAAAATCAAAAATATATTCTCCAAGACATGGTTTCTATTAAAAAACACGTTTTTAGAATTTAACGATGATAATGCCATTAAACTTAGTGCGGCACTTGCATACTATACCATATTTGCATTGCCGCCTTTATTAATTATTATTATTACAATTTGTGGTTTCTTTTTTGGAGAAGAAGCTGTAACGGGAGAATTGTACGGACAAATTAATGGTTTGGTAGGTAACGGCGCAGCAAGTCAAATTCAGGAAGCTATTAAAAATGTACAATTATCTGGCGATAATGTTTTTGCAACTGTATTTGGAATCATAATGCTATTAATTGGGGCGTCAGGAGTTTTTGCTGAAATACAAAGTTCGATTAATTTTATTTGGGGATTACGTGCAAAACCAGATAAAGGAATTAAGAAATTTATTCAAAACCGCTTAATGTCATTCTCAATGATTGCCTCAGTTGGTTTTTTAATGCTGGTCAGTCTTTTTATAAGTACAACTTTAGACTTACTTAGTTCACGTTTAAAAGTTTATTTTCCAGAGAGTACAGTTTATTTATTTTATATAGTGAATATAGTTATTGTACTGGCAAGTATTACCACTCTTTTTGCTATTATTTTTAGAACATTACCAGACGGAAAAATCAAATGGAAAGATGCTTTTATAGGATCTGGAGTTACAGCTGTACTTTTTATGATTGGTAAATTTGCCATCGGTTTTTATTTAGGAAGTTCAACAGTGGCCTCTGTTTACGGTGCTGCAGGATCTGTGATAATTATTTTAGTTTGGGTTTATTATTCGGCAATTATTCTGTATTTTGGAGCAGAATTTACCAAAGTATACGCAAAATCTTACGGAGGTAAAATTTATCCAAATGAGTACTCGGTAGAAATAGCAAAAGAAATTTACGAAATCGACGAGACAAAAAAAGAACCAATAGAAGAAAAATTACAAAAAGAAAAACCATGAAAATTATCGCCTTTGGAGGAAGTAACAGTCAGCATTCGATCAATAAAAAATTAGCCGCTTACGCAGCAGGTTTATTCGAAAATGCTGATGTCGAAGTTTTAGATTTAAACGATTACGCAATGCCATTATTTAGTGTTGATCTTGAAAAAGAAGTAGGACAGCACGAACTTGCAAAAGCATTTCTTGCGAAACTTGCCAGCGCAGATATTTTAGTAGTTTCTCTTGCCGAGAATAATAATAATTATTCATCAGCATTCAAAAATTTATTCGATTGGAGTTCCAGGATTAAGAAAGAAGTTTTTCAGCAAAAACCAATGTTATTACTAGCAACTTCGCCTGGATCAAGAGGAGGCGCTTCCGTTTTAGAAATTGCGCGAAATGCTTTGCCAAGATACGGAGCTGAAATTAAAGGAACTTTTTCATTACCAGCATTTGGCGCGAATTTTGATTTACAAGAAAATAAAATTTCTAACGTTGAGTTAGATAAAGAATTGAAAGATATTATCAAATCAAATTTTTAAATGCCACAAAAAAAGATTGCCCTTATATTCCTTTTGTTGAATAGTATTTTTTTGAATTATACTTTCGCACAAAAAATTAGTGAAGTAGATAAAATCGTTGCAAAATATCCAAAAAGTTTTGCAACCACAGAAAAATTAGCGGAAAGAATTGAAGAAGACTTCAATTCTGATTATGACAAGGCACGAGCAATTTACAGCTGGATTGCCTTCAACATAAGATATGATTACAATGCCTTTTTGAATCCGCCGAGAACACAGGGATTTAGTTATTCTACCGAAGCCGAAAAACAACGCAAAATTAAAGAACTAAATGACAGATTATGGCAAAAAGCCTTTAGTTCGAAGAAAGCTGTCTGCGAAGGGTTTACGGCTTTATACCAGCATTTAGCAGAATTAACAGGATTAAAATCTGAAATAATCAGAGGAGATTCTAAAATTTCATTAAGAGATATTGGTCGAAAAAATACTTCTTCAAATCATGCATGGAATATTGTTTTAATTGACAGAAAATGGCGTTTGATCGATGTGACTTGGGGACAAGGTTATTTTGATAATAGCAAAGGCAGAATGGTAAATGATTTTTCATCAGTTTACTTTGATACAGACCCGGACTATTTCTTCGCTAAGCATTTCCCTGATTCCGGTTCTTATTTGGGAGATAAATTAGATAAAGATGCATTTCTTAACGGACCTTTAATTTATAATAAAACAATCGAGAACGATTTTAAAATTAAATCTCCAACTACCGGAATTATCGAAGCTAAATACGGAGATAAAATTGATGTTGAAATTAAAAATGTAAAAAAATCAGATCAGGTTCTTTATTTAAATAAAAGGAATCAGCCCGTTTTGATTAAAAACGCAAAAGAAAAAAGAGGCGGTTTAGAATTTCAAATTCCCTATGACAATAATATTGGTGAATACGTTACAGTTTTTGTAAACACAAATAGTATTGTTTCTTTTAAAGTTATTCCAAAATAAAGTCAACATTGTTTATTGGCAGATTTTCTTCTTTTGTTGAATTGCCGTATCTTAGCAATTCAGGAATTGAATTAATGCGATATGGAGACAACTTTTTTGAAATCGATCTTAGACAATGATTTCTATAAATTTACAATGCAGCATGCTGTAATAAGACTTTTTCCAAAGGCAAAGGTTCGATACGGATTTATTAATAGAGGAAAACATAAATTTCCGGCTGGTTTTGCAGATTTACTTCGTCGTTCTGTAGATGCATTGGCAGATCTTCGTTTAACTAAAGAAGAAAAAAATTATCTCTCACATTACTGCCCTTATCTTGATCCCACTTATTTAGACTTTCTGCAGGGATATAGTTTCGATCCGTCAGAAGTACAGATTAGCCAGGAAGGATCAGAAATTAAAGTTACAGTTGAAGGTTTTTGGTATCGGACTATTTTATGGGAAGTTCCATTAATGGCTTTAATTTCAGAACTTTTTTATAAGTCAAATCATTTAATCCGCTTAAATGATGAAGCTATTAAAAATCTCACGAAAGATAAAATCGATAATTACAATAAACTGGGCGTATCTATTTTAGAGTTTGGCACAAGACGCCGCCATTCTTATGATGTCCATAATTTGGTAAATGAAACTTTACGAACTTTTGGCGGGCAAAGTTTTATAGGAACCAGCAATGTACATTTTGCTATGGTCAATAACAAACGTCCTTTAGGCACGCATGCACACGAATGGTTTATGTTTCATGCAGCACAATACGGCTTTAAAATGGCCAATTCTATAAGTCTGGAACATTGGACACAGGTTTACGGCGGTGATCTCGGAATTGCCTTAACAGACACTTATACTACAGAAATATTTTTCAATCAATTTGATAAAAAATACTCCAAACTTTTTGACGGCGTTCGACATGACAGCGGCGATCCAATTGAATTTGCCAAAAAAGTAATTACGCATTATACCAAAATGGGAATTGATCCAAAATCGAAAGCCATTGTTTTTTCAGATTCTTTAAATTTTGAAAAAGTAAAAACGATAGTCGACTTTTGTCAGGACAAAATCAAAATGTCATTCGGAATTGGAACAAATTTCACTAACGATGTTGGACTTCCAGCCATGAATATGGTGATAAAATTAACAGAAACGAAACCCGATAATACACATTGGCAGGGAGTAGTTAAACTTTCTGACGAAAAAAACAAAAATACCGGAACGCCCGAAATGATTGCTTTGGCAAAGGAAGTACTCGGAATCAAATAGTATTTTTTTGTTTCATAGCTGATTTTTTATATTTTTAACGGTCATATTTTTTTAAAATCAATTTAAATAGATTTAAAACCTGTTATTATTCGTAACAAAAAAGAAATACGCTTTCATTTTTTGCCGATAAATGGTACATTAGCCAAAAATCCAATTCACCTTATGCTAGAGCAAAATCAATATACCGAAGATAATATCCGATCACTCGATTGGAAAGAACATATCCGTATGCGTCCGGGAATGTATATCGGAAAATTGGGAGACGGTTCTTCTCCAGATGATGGTATTTATATTCTTTTAAAAGAGGTTTTAGATAACTGTATCGATGAGTTCGTTATGGGCTCCGGAAAAACTATTGAAGTAACGATAAAAGATAAAACGGTTTCAGTTCGTGATTACGGACGTGGAATTCCGTTAGGAAAAGTTGTCGATGTAGTTTCGAAAATGAATACAGGTGGAAAGTACGATTCTAAAGCTTTCCAGAAATCAGTTGGTTTGAACGGTGTCGGAACAAAAGCGGTAAATGCGCTTTCTAATTATTTTCGTGTAGAATCTGTTCGTGATGATAAACAAAAAGGAGCAGAGTTTTCTGCCGGAAATTTAGTTCTTGAAGAAGACATAATCGAAACCACAAAGCGAAAAGGAACCAAAGTAACTTTTACACCAGACGAAACGATTTTCAAAAACTATAAATTCCGTTTAGAATACGTTATCAAAATGGTTAAAAACTATTGTTACTTAAACAATGGTTTGACTATTATTTTTAATGGAGAAAAATATTATTCAGAAAACGGACTTCGTGATTTATTAGAAGAAACAATCAGCGAAGAAGATTTAGAATATCCAATTATCCACTTAAAAGATCATGATATCGAAGTTGCGTTAACACATAGTAAAACGCAGTACAGCGAAGAATATCACTCTTTTGTGAACGGTCAGAATACAACTCAGGGAGGAACGCACTTAGCGGCGTACCGTGAAGCTGTTGTAAAAACGATTCGTGAGTTTTACAACAAGAATTTCGAAGCATCAGATGTTCGAAAATCGATTGTAAGTGCGATTAGTATTAAAGTAATGGAACCGGTTTTTGAGTCTCAGACAAAAACAAAATTAGGTTCTACAGATATGGGTTCTGATGATGGAACACCAGCAGTTTCTGTTCGTACTTTCGTAAACGATTTTATCAAAACCAAATTAGATAATTACCTGCATAAAAATCCGCCGACTGCAGAAGCTTTGTTGCGCAAAATTCTTCAGGCAGAACGCGAAAGAAAAGAATTATCAGGAATTAGAAAATTGGCGACAGATCGTGCTAAAAAAGCCAATCTTCACAATAAAAAATTAAGAGACTGCCGTGCGCATCTTCCAGATACCAAAAACCCAAGAAACTTAGAAAGTACGCTTTTTATTACCGAGGGAGATTCGGCTTCCGGATCGATTACAAAGTCACGCGACGTAAATACACAAGCGGTTTTCAGTTTGCGTGGTAAGCCTTTGAATTCATACGGAATGACAAAAAAAATCGTGTATGAAAACGAAGAATTCAACTTATTGCAAGCAGCATTAGATATCGAAGACGGATTAGAAAAATTACGTTACAACAACATTGTAATTGCAACCGATGCCGATGTCGACGGAATGCACATTCGCTTGCTTTTGATTACATTCTTTTTGCAGTTTTTTCCTGAGTTAATAAAAGAAGGGCATTTGTATATTTTACAAACACCGCTTTTCAGGGTTAGAAACAAAAAAGAAACGATTTATTGTTATTCTGAAGAAGAAAGAAAAGATGCGATCGAAAAACTAAAACCAAAACCAGAAATCACCCGATTTAAAGGTTTAGGAGAGATTTCACCAGATGAGTTTAAAAACTTTATTGGAGATACAATTCGCCTTGATCCGGTTATGATGGATAAACACACTTCGATTGAGCAGTTGTTATCTTTCTATATGGGTAAAAATACACCAGACAGACAAGAGTTTATTATCAAGAATTTGAAGGTGGAGATTGATGAATTGGAGGAAGTTTAAAATAAATTTTAATGATTACTAACTTAATTTCGTTAATGAAAAAATATCTTTTTGTTTTATTGATTTTATTACTTGTTTCGTGCCAGTCTAATAAAAAGGAAGATAAGAAAGAACTCATTGTTGCAAATAAAGTTAATGAAGTTGAAATTGAAGAAAGTAATGATAGTTTAATTTATAAAATTTCAGAAGATTCAATAGTAATTGGTGGTGATACTTTAAAAATAGAAGCTCCTTTTATTTATTCTTTTGAAGGAACACTTGATGGTGATAAAAAAATTCAAATTCATATTTCTAATAAATTGACTGAAGAATATGGTGGATATTGGAAATCAGGTGATCTTTATATTGATGGGGAAGAGCAAGTTTTTGGTTTCGGGCTTATAAAAAATAACAAAGATAATTTCTATACGGGAAAAGGATATTATGATAGTAATGATAGTGATAAAACCATTTGCACTCTTAAATTATACAATTTAGCTACTGAAGAAATGTTTATAGAATGTATCTACAACAAAAAAATGTATAAAATTTATCCCAGTAAAAAATTCCCATCTTATAAGTGCTATGATAAAATAGATTATACATTATTTGATACTAGAGAAGCTTATAAAAAAGGTAATGCAAGAGATTATACGCCGTCAAGGGATTATATTTTCTTTGGAGAAATTTTATCAAATGATAAGAGTTTTGAAGCTTTGAGTTCTAATTTAAAGTATTTGTATACAGATTCACTGACTATAAAAGATCATAAAAAATGGAAACATAATTTTGGCATTAAAAAGTCAGTAAGTGATGATGATAATTATAAGTCAGAAACCCTATATACTAGTTCACCCATTTTTATTGATTCAAATATTTATGTAGTTTCTGGTTACTGGTACCATTATATGGGTGGAGTACACGGTTTATATCATACATCATATGATAATTATGAAGTAAGTACGGGAAAAAAAATAGAAATAACTCAAATTCTGGACACAAAGGATGAAAATTTTATTGAGTTTTATGAAAATAAAATAAGATCAGATTATGGTGATGCGGTGCCATCTACAATACCATTTGCTAATACTTTTTATATTTTGCCAACAGGAATTACATTTTCTTATGCTCCATATGAATTAGTAGGTTTTGCGGGTGGAGAACCACATATTTTTCTTAGCTACGAAGAATTAAAACCATATATTTTAAAAAATACTATTCTGGATAAATACTATTCAAATTAATAATAAGCTAATTTTGATTTAATTAGACAATCAAATTTTTCAGAATAAAAAAATACAAATTTATAATTTCGAATATAAATAAATGAAAGACGAAGAAGACGATAACATAATTCCTAACGACGACGAGAATAATCAAGATGAAAACCTGACAGATGACAATCAGGATGGAGATGACGATGAGATTATCAACGTAGATGCTAAACATTTTGAAGGACAGCATTTTTACGAAAATCAGGAAGAAGAAGGAGAAGACGTTATTACCAAAGTAACCGGAATGTACAAAGACTGGTTTCTGGATTACGCTTCATACGTAATTCTGGAACGTGCAGTTCCTGCTATCGAGGACGGATTTAAACCGGTGCAGCGTCGTATTATGCACTCTTTAAAAGAGCTGGATGATGGTCGTTATAACAAAGTTGCCAATGTTGTTGGACACACGATGCAGTATCACCCACACGGAGATGCAAGTATTGGTGACGCAATGGTACAAATTGGTCAAAAAGATTTATTAATTGACTGCCAGGGAAACTGGGGAAATATTTTAACGGGCGATGGAGCTGCAGCTTCGCGTTATATTGAGGCACGTTTATCTAAATTTGCGTTAGAAGTTTTATATTCTCCTAAAATTACAGATTGGGGTGTTTCGTATGACGGACGTCGTGCTGAACCAAATAATCTTCCGGTAAAATTCCCATTGCTTTTAGCACAGGGAGCAGAAGGTATTGCAGTTGGACTTTCGACAAAAGTTTTGCCTCATAATTTCAATGAATTAATTGATGCTTCGATTAAAATTTTAAAAGGAAAAGCCTTTACGCTCTATCCTGATTTTATGACCGCAGGTATTGCCGATGTTTCCAATTATAATGATGGACTTCGCGGCGGACGTGTGCGTGTGCGTGCTAAAATTTCGCAATTAGATAAAAATACTTTGGTGATTACGCAGATTCCGTTTTCTACTAATACATCGACTTTAATTGACAGTATTTTGAAAGCCAATGATAAAGGTAAAATCAAAATAAAGAAAATTGAAGACAATACCGCTGCGGATGTTGAGATTTTAATTCACCTTTTTCCGGGTGTTTCACCAGATAAAACAATCGATGCTTTGTTTGCTTTTACAGCCTGCGAAACCTCTGTTGCGCCTTTAGGATGCGTTATTGAAGACAACAAACCATTGTTTATTGGAGTTTCTGAAATGTTGAAAATTTCAACACACAGAACAGTTGATTTACTTCGTCAGGAATTAGAGATTCAGTTAGAAGAATTAAAAAATAAATGGCATTTTTCTACTTTGGAGAAAATCTTCATTCGTGAAGAAATGTACATTGATTTCAAATTGTATTCTGACAGAGAATCACTTTATAAATATTTATACGACCGATTTGAACCTTTCAAAAAATCATTCGTTAGAGAAATTAACGACGATGATTTACAACGTCTGACTCAAATTCCAATGATTCGTATTACTCGTTTTGACTCTGACAAAGCCGATGATTTTATCGCGAAGTTAGAAGACGAAATGAAAGAAGTAGAGCATAATCTGGAGCATTTAACAGATTTTGCAATTGCCTATTTCACCAAATTAAAAGAGAAATACGGAAAAGGCCGTGAACGTCAGACAGAACTTCGTGTTTTTGATAATGTAGAGGCTACAAAAGTAGTTTTACGTAATACAAAATTGTACGTAAACCGCGAAGAAGGTTTCGTAGGAACCAGCTTAAAGAAAGACGAATATGTTGGCGATTGTTCTGATATTGATGATGTAATTGTGTTTTTACGAGACGGAACATTGATGATAACAAAAGTAGATGCCAAAACCTTTATAGGAAAAGATATCATACATGTTGCCGTTTTTGATAAGAGTGATAAACGTACTATTTATAACATGATGTACCGTGACGGTAAATCAGGACCTTCATATATAAAACGTTTCAACGTTAGCGGAGTAACGCGTGATAAAGCTTATGATTTAACAAACGGAACAAACGGATCTCAGGTTGTTTATTTTTCACATAATCCAAACGGAGAAGCTGAGGTTGTAACGATATTATTGCGTCAGGTAGGAACAATCAAAAAACTAAAATTCGATATTGATTTTGCTAAACTGGCGATTAAAGGCCGTGCATCAAAAGGAAATTTGGTTACGAAATATCCAATCAAGAAAATCGAATTAAAAGAAAAAGGAATCTCGACTTTACTGCCAAGAAAAGTTTGGTTTGATGATACTGTAAAGCGTTTAAATGTTGATGCAAGAGGTGAATTGTTAGGTGAATTTAAGCCAAGCGATAAAATTTTAGTTATAAGCCAGACAGGTAAACTAAAAGTCATTATTCCGGAATTGTCAACTCATTTTGAGGAAGATATGATTATTTTGGAAAAATGGAAACCTAAAAAACCAATTTCTGCTATTTATTATGATGGAGAAAAAGAGCGTTATTTCTTAAAACGTTTCCTTGTTGAAAATGAAGGTAAAGAAGAAAGCTTTATTACAGACCATCCAAATTCGCAATTAGAAATTGTCTCAACAGATTATCGTCCGGTGGCACAATTGGTTTTTGCGAAAGTAAAAGGAGTTCAAAAAGAAGATTTACATATTGATGTTGAAGACTTTATAGCTGTAAAAGGTTTCAAAGCTTTAGGAAATCAATTAACTACAGATAAACTAAAACAGGTTAATTTATTAGACCCGCTTCCTTACGAAGAGCCAGTCGAAGAAATCCCTGAAAAACCAGAAGTATCAGAAGATGATCCTGTAGAAACAGAATTAGATGACGATGGTCAGATTGGTTTGGTTTTAGACTAAAAAATGAAAACGCTAAGAATTTGATTTCTTAGCGTTTTTTTATGCTTGTAAATCTAATTTTAAAGAGGATAAAGATCTTCTTTTTTAATCCATTTTACTTCATTATTTTCAATGCTAACAGAAATAGTATCACCATCTTTGACTTCTCCGGAAATTATCTTTTTAGCCAAAGGTCTTCTTAAATGACTTCTAATAATGCTTTTTATTGGTCTTGCTCCATATTTAGCATTATATCCGCTTTCGGCAAGATAAAGTTTAGCTTCAATAGGAATTTCAACTTGAATATTGATGTTTTTCAATAAATCCATAAACTCTTTTTTGAGATGAATTTCAAATATCTTTAATGCATTTTCTTTACTGATAGGCGCAAAAGGTACAATCTCTGTTAATCTTCCTAAAAATTCAGGTCTGAAATAATTCCCCATAATTTCCATTAAGGAAGTTGACGTTGGAATTTCACCATTATTAAATGTGCTCACAATATGATCTGCACCAATATTTGAAGTAAAAAGAATAATAGCATTCGAGAAATCACCTTCTTTTCCCAAACGATCATGTAGTTTTCCTTCATCCATAATCTGCAGGAAAACATCAAAAACAGAAGGATGTGCTTTTTCAATTTCATCAAATAAAACAATAGAATATGGTTTCTGTCTTATTTTGTTAACCAATAATCCGCCTTCTTCATAACCTACATAGCCTGGAGGTGCACCATTGAATGGGATTATTTATGCGACAGTTTTATGAAAAATCTTAAAAACAGATCTTCAAATGTATTTCCCTATCGTTTATTTATAGACAAATAAATAGAAAAGGTTTGAAATGTATTCAAACCTTTTCTATTTAAATAGAGAATTCAAATTAACCTCTTTCTTCTCTCTCAATTTCTTTACAATTTTTAAAAATGAAATAGCAGTAATATAAGCATCGCCCAAAGCCGTATGACGATCTTTTTTCGAAATATCAAACTTATCTGCAAGATCATCAAGAGTGTAATGATCTTTTCGTTCAAACAAATGCGATTTAATTAAAGTTCTTTTGTATAAATAAGCTGTGTCTAAAGTTTTGTTAGTAAGTTGAGGTAAATTATTTCTTTCCAGCGCTTTATTAATCATTGTAACATCAAAAATGGTATGATGCGCAACGATAATTGAATCTCCAAGAAAAGATAAAAATTGTTCTAAAGCTTCTAATTCAGACGGACGCTTAATAAGTAAGTCTTTTAAAATACCATGAATTTGAGCTGTGGATTTATCATAATGATCCTGTTGAAGATAAATTTCAAAACTATTTTGAACCGAGATCACTCCGTTTTGAAGAACCAGAGCGCCAATACATAAAATACGATCATTTTCATAATCGAATCCCGTCGTTTCAGTATCCAGAACAACAAAACGGGTTTCTTCGATTGTGATACTTTCATCGAATAGATTTTCTTCCTTTTTCCAAAAATTAAATAAACCCATCGCTATACCAAATTTGAAATATTAAAACGTACCGAAATAAGTTCCTGAAGTTCTTTAATCGTTTTAAAAGTACGTTTCAGTTTAATCTTTTCCATTTTTGATAGAGATTCCAAAGCAATAAACTGCCCCGAATCGTGATGTAAAAGTCCTTGCTTCGTTCTAAATTTCAATAAAGCTTTAAACGAATAAGAACACGATAAATATAATTCTCTATTATTTGGTTCCAATTCTGCTAACTTCTCAAAACGTTCTGCAGTATTACTGATCGATTTCACAGAATGAGATAAAATTAAAACACGCGCAGCATCAGTTAGAGGCATTAATGCTCTTCTTTTAATGTCAAAATTGTCTTTGTTTGCACCGTCTTGTTCAACTAAAAATTGTCTAAAAAAACCAGTAGGAGATGGACTTTGCAGAGCACCGCTTACCAAATGCATATAAAAAATAGGATTTGCTTTTACATTTTCAAAAATGGAATCTGACAGTTGACTTACTATTTCAGCGTCGCCATAAGTTCTACTGTAATCAAAGAAAATAAAAGAAAGTAAAACTTCATTTTTCCCAGGATTAGTAATCCAATGATGCACCTGATTTTTCCATTCATCCAGACTCATGCACCATTTTGGATTTGAAGCCATCATTTCGGCAGGACAGTAATCGTAGCCAATATCAAAAAGTCCTTTATTGACAAGTCCAGCAAATTTTAAAAAATAGATTCGTGTTTCATCCCTAAAAACGTCATTTACATTTTCATAAACAATAGCATTATCCTGATCGGTGTGCAGCATTTGTTCGCCTCGGCCCTGACTTCCCAGCGCCAGCCATGCAAATTTAACCGGTGGCGGACTGCTCATTTTTTCTAAACAAATTTCGATAACACGTGTAGTGCAGGCTTCATTTAGCTCTGTTATGATTTTAGCAATCAAAGTCATTGGAATGTTTTGATCTAAATATCGCTGAAGCAATTGCATAATTCGGTTTCTGATAGGTTTTATTTCCTTCGTTTTTTTAGCTCTTTTTAAAGCTTTAATTAAAACGGCAGGATTATTTCCTAAAGCTACCATTACATCATGTTTAGATAAAATCCCAACTGCTTTGGTATTAACAGTTCCATCTTTGGTAAGACATAAATGGCTGATACTGCTTTTCATCATTGCCATTTGCGCCTCAGTAACGGTCATTTTTTTAGGATACGTAATAACGGGTTTCGTCATTATGGTTTCGGCAGTTGTTGTTATAGGAAAATCTCCTGTAACAATTTTATTTCGAAGATCTTTATCCGTTAAAATACCAATAGGGAGCATTTCATCTACAATTAATATAGCGCCTACTTTTTTCTTATTCATAATCCTGGCAATCTCCTTAACTGTTGTTGAGGGACTGCAGGTCACAATTTTTTTTGAATATTTAATTGGCGCTAAATCAAATGAATCATTGCTAGAATGGCGATTTTCATTTAATAAATCGTCATCGCCGTATAATTTATCTTTATGAATATCTGAATACGGATTTCGGGTATTCGAAGCATAACTTTCGATCAGGAAATTACCAACATTTCTATTTTCTAATGCATAAGGTTTAAAAACAGCGATTGGAATAGCGTATAAAATGCTTTCTTCATGTGCCACAGCTTCCATAATATAATTTTCCTGTGCCAAAAGCGGACGCAATCCAAATATATCACCTTCGTCACACATATCCAGAACTGTGTTTTTTGTACTTTTCTTTAGCGCAACTGCACCTTTGTGAACCACATAAAAAGAATCATGTGTTTGATCGTTTTCCGCAAAAATAACGGCGTCTTTATCTTTATAGACAATAGAAATCTGTTCTGAAAGTTTTTCCAGATCTTTCGAATGTAGAAAATTAAAAGGCGGATAGTTTTTTAGAAAGTCAGCAACTCTCTGCGAAATGGTATTTTTCATTTGGTTAGATTAGAGTTCTAAAATACTATTTAAAATAGAAATGTAAAAGAAACACCTTTAAATTTTGAGTTACAAAGAGAAAAAGATACAGAGGGACAAAGTTTTTTGCATAATAGAATAAAAACTTTGCGTGTTAGTGCCTTTGCGGCATAAAAAAAGCCCCAATTGTGGGACTTTAATTTTATTATTCAACTTTGAAAACCTTACCGCGTTGTTTTTCTTCAGAACCTACCATTCCAAATTCAAACGTATAAGAATCTTTCGCAGTCGTTAGAATTTTCATACTGATTGCCTTTTCCTCGGCCATATTTTTTGGATGTTTCTTTTGCAAAACATATTCGCAGTCGCTTACCCAGCGTATTGTAGCGGTATCGGTTTTTCCGTCAAAAGTTTCAATTTCGATGCTGTCTTTACGTTCAAAAAAAGTGGTTTTTTTAACACCGTTTACTTCAAACTCAAATTTGAATTTTCCGTTTTTAAAATCTTTACAATTGTGTTCGGCGTTATAACATGATACCAAAGCCAGTACCGGAAATAAGAATAGTATTTTTTTCATTTTAAATAAGTTGTTTTTTTAGGAGCTAATCCTGCTGTCAGCTATATCTTTTGTGGTCTCGTTAAACAAACGAGACCACAAAAGGATGCCGCTTCCATCAGGGCTAGAAAAATTTCGGATCAATTAAAAATAGTATTCCAATCGAGACAAAAATGATATTTAGGAAAAAAAGAAAAAATAAATTTCGTCTTCTGTTTTTTTCAGCTTGCTCATCAGATAATTTTGTTCTGCCGAATTTAATTAAAATCCAGTACCAAAATCCTCCCATGTTAGCATGATATTCGATCATTTCAATCTTTTTAATTCATCATCAGTAAAGTTCTTGATTTCTTTTTCTTTAGCAAACTTTTCGGCATTATAATTTGCTGATTTATTCTTCGGAATTGATAGGCTTTCCCAAGAACTCTTTTTTAATTGTTTGGCATAAAAAACAATCTGACCAACATGATACGGATAATGTGCCAGTTGTCGGTTTATGGCTTCAATAACAGTGTGACCTTCGTTTCTTATATAAATAATATCTGAAAGCTGCTCAGGTTTTAAACTGTTCAAAGCATTTTCTAAACAATTCCAACCTTTGTTCCAAATTTCCAGAACTTCTTCTTTAGACTGTAAATCATTTTCAAATTCAGAGTCACGATTTCTCCATTCTTTTTCGCCATCAGAGGTTAAAAAATCTGTCCATCGCGAAAGCATATTGCCCGAAATATGTTTTATAATTGTTGCAATGCTGTTGGTATCTTCATTGACAGAAACAAAAAGCTGATCTTGTTCTAATTGCTCAATTGCTTTTTCGCCAAGCATTTTATAATACAAAAACTGCTTTTTAACGCTTTCTAAATAAGATTCATCAATTTTCATAAGCTGGAATTATTTGTTTTTTTCGCGACGAATTCAAGAATCATTTTAGTTTTTACGCCAAAATAATTTGTGAATTTGTGGCGAAAAATTATACAATTTTAATATCATATTTATCTAAAAGCCCCACAATTCCCTGAGTCGAAAATTGTGCTTTTCGCATCGCATTAAATTCAGGATCGATTTTATAATTGTAAGCAGTTCTAAAATCAACTGCCGCCAATTGTGTTTCATTAAAAATGGCACCATCTAAATTACAATCATCAAAAACAGAACTTGTTAGGTTTGTTCCAACAAAAGTTACTTCACGAAGAGACGAATTTATAAACTTAGTTTTTGGCATTTTTTTGTTTGAAAATATAGCATAATCCAGCGTACATTCTTCAAAATGAACCTGAAATAAAAAATCATCACATTCGTGAAAAGCAATTCCCAGAAGTTTACAGTTTTTGAAAGTTACATTTTTTAAACTTGTTCCTGCCAAACTTGTCATGGACAGATTACAATCAATAAATTCACAATCTAAAAAACTATTAGAATTAAAATTACTGTTCGAAAAATCGCAGTTTTTAAAAACACAATCTTCAAACTCCCGATTGTTTATTTTTTTATCGATATAAATAACTTTCTCGAATGTTTTTTGAATGTGGATTATTTCTTCCATTTTTTTATATTGTATTATAATTCTTTGAAAATATTATTTCTTTAGCTTGATTTTCAGTATAGATATTTCCTTCTTTAATACTTCTAAGAGAATTTTCTATGTCTAAATTGTAAGAATCAGAAGAACTCACCATTGAATAATTAATCGATTCAAGAAGGCTCTTTATTTTCTTAATTGTTTTAGGATTTTTTATTTTATCAATTTCTTGATGTATCCATTGAAGATCTTTTTCTATATCCATTGAAAAGAATTTAGAATGGAAAACTTAGTCATTAAACAAAGCTTTCATAATGATTCTCAGTCCTAAAAAAATCAAAAGCATAGAACTCAAACAAGCCACAATCCCAATTCCAAGAACTAAATAATGCCAATTAGTATGCTGATTCATAAAAGCATTATAAATCAACGTTGGCCCAAGAAACATCAAAGGCAGAGCACCTGTTAAATACTTAATTCCTTTTCCTAATAATTGTTTGTTTGTACTCATTTGTTTTGTTTCAATCTTTTTTTTGTTTCAGGTTTCAAGTTTTTTTAGTTTCAAGTTAAAAACTTTGAGATCTTATCTTTGCGAACTCAGCCTTCTTTATATTTATTTAAACTTCGCGAATTTTGCGAAAAAACCTTTGCGATCTTTGCGTTAAAATTCTACAGTAATTAAGCTTTATAATTATCAACAGCATTCCTTACGCTGCCATATTTCTTCAATAATTCAGAAGCCTCTTCATACGAAACCGGAATTTCTCCCATAATCATTTTTACGCCTCGATCAACTAGCTTAATGTTACTCAACTGCATATCGACCATTTTGTTTCCCTTTACTTTTCCAAGCTGGATCATCGCTGCTGTCGAAATCATGTTTAAAACCAATTTCTGAGCAGTTCCGGCTTTCATTCTCGAACTTCCGGTAACAAATTCTGGTCCAACTACAACTTCAACTGGGAATTTTGCTGTCAGCGCTAACGGACTTCCTGCATTATTTGTAATACAGCCCGTTAAAATATTATTTTGATTACAAGTTTCTAAACCGCCAATTACATACGGAGTAGTTCCAGAAGCTGCAATTCCTATTACGACATCATTTGCACCAATATTATGTGCTTGTAAATCAATCCAAGCTTGTGTAGCGTTGTCTTCGGCATTTTCTACTGCACGGCGAATTGCAGTGTCGCCGCCGGCAATAATTCCGTTAACCAAATCAAACGGAACTCCAAAAGTAGGAGGACATTCAGAAGCATCAACAACGCCTAAACGTCCAGATGTTCCTGCGCCAATATAAAATATTTTACCCCCTAATTTTAGTTTAGTAACAACTTGCGCTACCAAAGCTTCAATTTGCGGTATTGCTTTTTCTACAGCATTAGGAACAGTTTTATCTTCGTTATTAATGTTAGTCAGCAGTTCGTGAACTGACATTTTCTCTAAATGTTCGTATTTTGAAGATTGTTCGGTTGTTTTTGTAAAGGTCATTTTTTGTCGAAATAGTTATCCTCCAAAATTAAACTTTTTTATGGCAAATAGGGAAAAATTAGAAAGCAAAGTCGCTAAGTTTTAAAAACTTTTTCAGGTGATTTTGTTTTAGATCAAACCACTTTATAAAACTTGTTAAAAGAACTAAAATATTATATTTGTTAAATAATGAAAAATTAAATGGATAAATTAGATTTATTACAAGGGATTGGCAGAATCTCGGTTTTTGTGTCTTTACTGCTCGCCTTTTTTTTATTTACGGTCAAGACCGAGAATAAATTGGCTAATCGCTTATTTGCCTGGTTTTTTATTTTTTCTGCGGTAGATCTTAGCGGCTTTTTTATTGAGACGACTACTCGCAGAGAGCTAAATTTTGAGATTTTTAGATCGACAACCTGTTTGTTTGAAATGCCTTTATTTTATCTTTTTGTGTTGGCTGTCTGTTATTCAGATTTTAGGTTAAAATGGAAACATTTAGTTCATTTATTACCTTTTGTAATTGTCAATTTAGTTTTTATTCCGAGAATTTATCTAAGTGTAGATGTAGACAAAGATACTTTCGCTTCGGGACTTAATTTAATGCCGGAGATTTACTTTATTCAGATTTTAGTAGAATGTCAATATGTATTTTATATTGTATCTGTCTTTTTGATTGTGAAAAAGTACAGAGAAATCTATTTAGAAAATTATGCAAATGCAAGCACAGCGACTTACAAATGGCTTTTTCAAATTACATGCGTATTTCTAACGGCACATATTATTGTAGCATTAAAAAATTTATTGCGTTACAGTGGTTTCAGTGAAATATTTCTGTGGGCAAATGTTCTTGTTGGAACGATAGCTTTATGCATCACTTGTTGGTTTATAATGAAAGCTTTAAATCATCCTGAACTTTTTAGAGGTGTTAATTCAAAACTGAAACTGACCAAAGACATTCTGCCAAAAGTTGAGGAAAAACCAGAACTGATAAATGCTCAAAACGATTTGATCAACACTCAAATAAGAACTTTGAAACAATATATGACCGAGAAAGAACCATTTCTTGATCCGTCGCTTACCATTCAGGAATTGGCAAACCAAATTGATATTCCGGTTCGGGATTTATCAATTTTGATTAATCACCAAATGGATCAGCATTTTTTTGATTTTGTGAACGAATATCGCATTCAAAAAGCGATGCAGATACTAAAAGATGAGTCTAAAAGTCAGCTTACCGTTCTGGAAATTCTATACGAAGTTGGTTTTAACTCTAAATCTTCGTTTAATACTTCTTTCAAAAAATATACAAATTTAACGCCTACAGCTTACCGAAACGCTTCATAATAAGTAGTTTGTAAAAAGTCGTACTTCGTACTTAATAAAGTCGAACCAATTTCCGGATTAGAAATTGGTTCGACTTTTTTTTGTCGGTCGCGTATGGAGATTTTCTAAGGCAACTTTGCTTCAAATTAATCGAAACAAGTTTAAAAATTAGAAATCATGAAAAAAGCAAATCTCCTTATCTTTTTACTATTGCCTTTATTTTGTTTAGCACAAGCATCATTTAAATTGAAAGGAAACATAAGCAGCGAAACAACTTCATTAGAATGGGCAGATGTTTCCATCTTAAATTCAGAAGGAAAAATTATTGACGGAACGACAACGAAACAAGATGGAAATTTTGAGTTCAATCTTAAAAAAGGATCTTATAAAATAGGAATCAATCTTTTGGGATTTACAGATTATGAAAAAGAAATTGTAATTGAAAAGGATACTGATTTAGGAATAATTATTTTGAAAGAAAGTACCACTAATTTAGTAGAAGTTGTTATTCAATCGAAAAAGAAAACTGTGGAACAAAAAACAGATCGATTGGTTTACAATCTTGAAAACAATGTAACAACAGTTGGCAGCGACGCTTTAAGTGCTATTAACACTGCCCCTGGAGTTGTGGTAAAAAATGACATGATTACGATTTTAGGAAAAGGAACTTCCAGAGTTATGATTGACGGAAGAATGATTGAATTGGCAGGCGAGGAATTGAATAATTTTTTGAAATCTATTTCGGCAAATGATATTAAAAATATTGAAATTATAAGTAACCCGCCGGCAAAATATGAAGCAGAAGGAGCTGGAGGATTAATCAATATTATTATGAAAAAAGGAATGCGTGATTCCTGGAAAAACACAACAACAGTTTCTTACGACCAAAATAAATACGGAATTTACACTTTGAGGGATAATTTCTATTACAACAAAAATAAATTCAGATTTTCTGCGAGCGTTAATGGAAAAACAGGTTACAAAAATGCAGATGAATCTTTAGAAATGTATTTTCCCGATGGTCTTTCAGTTATGAAAAGTGAAACGAAAGTAAAAAATGAAAATCTTTCTGGAAAATTGGCTTTAGACTATGATTTTTCAGAACGTACAACTGTTGGTTTTCAGTTTTTGAATGATAGAAATAATCCGGATTTTGGATCGGATATTAGAATTGAAAAGTATAATACTCAAAATCAATTAGACAATATTACGCTGAATGATAGTTATACAGATAAAGGTTCTGGAAATCAAACTTATAATGCGCATTTGATCACTAAATTAGATTCTTTGAATAGAAAGTTATCTTTTGATGTGGATTATTTCAATTACAATTCAAAGTTCGACAGAAGTTTTATTGCTAATAATTATACACCGGATATGACTTTTGTAGATGTAAATCAATCGGGACAAAATATCTCGAATCAGGATATTGACAACTGGAGTTTTAAGGCCGATATGGAACATCCGCTTCAGGCTTTAAATTTATCTTACGGTGCCAAAATGAGTTTTACAAATAGTATAAGTAATGTGCTTTATTATAATACAATTACCGGAACTCCAGAATTAGATCCAGCGCAATCCAACCGATTTAAGTATACTGAAAATAATCAGGCAGTTTATATTAATGGAGATAAGAAAATGGGTGAAAAATGGAATTTTCAAATGGGTTTAAGATTAGAAAATACACAGACAAACGGATTTTCTGAAACCATGAATCAGGAAACAGTAAATAATTATTTGAAATTATTTCCAACAGTTTACGCTTCGTACAAGAAAAATGAAAACAATACTTTTAGTTTAAATTATGGAAAAAGAATCAACAGACCTCGTTTTGATTTATTAAATCCGTTTAAGGTTTATATTAACAGTAATAGTTATTCTGAAGGAAATCCGTTTTTAAGACCTTCATTTAGTGATAATTTTGAATTTGCTCATTCGTATAAAGAAGTTTTAAGAACAAGTGTTTTTGTAAATGTAATTACAAATGGTTACGGAGTTTTGTTTACTTCAAATCCCGAAACAAATACACAAATTGTAACGCGTGAGAATTATTTTAAGAACTTAAATTATGGCATTGGAGAAAGTTATTCGGCGAATTTTGCAGAATGGTGGTCAAGTGAAAATTCATTGTATTTTTTAGGTGCAAAAACAGAATTTATTAAAGACATTAATGCCACCCCGTCAAATAGTTTACAAATTGATTTTTCGACAAATAATACTTTTATTTTAGGTAAAACAACAAAACTGCAAATTGATTTTAGTTATAGTTCGCTTTTTGAAAGTGGTTTGTATAAAGTTGGTTATGTATCGAGTTTTGATATTGGTTTTAAACAAGATTTGTTTAATAAAACAATGCAGATTGCGTTTTTGGCAAATGATATTTTTAATACGTCTTATTTAAAAGATTTTGCTTCGGTTGTAAATGGTGTAAAACAAGTTTATAGCCAAAATGAGAGTAACAGGTTCGTTCGTTTTTCTGTGGTTTATAATTTTGGAAACAAAAAAATCAACATAAAAGAGCGCGCTTTTGGAAATCAGGATGAGAAAAAGAGAACGGGAAATTAATTATGAATTGTTAATGGTTAATTGTGAATTCTGATATTGTAAACTTGAAACCTGAAACTTGAAACTTCATTTCGCGTGAGGGATAGGAGCTGGCTACCGAAGTAGCGCGGATAGCCCGGCAGTATTTAAGAAAAGGCCCAATGAACGCAAAGTTGATTGGGCCTTTTCTTAAATACTGACACGCCCTGATTATAAAAAGAATGCCAATAAAATCCCCAAAACAATCATGGAAACTTTGGCAACATTAAATTTATGTCCTTCGCTGCTTTCAAAAATTATGGTTGACGAAATATGGAATAAAATACCAATTACAATTGCAGTTATTTCGGTATAATAATCGTTTAATATTGGGAGATATTCAGATGCAACGGTTCCAAGCGGCGTCATGATGGCAAAAGTCAGCATGAAAGCAAAAATGGCTTTTTTGTTTAAATCGGCATTGATGAAAAATGTCGTTAAAATCACGGCAATTGGCAAATGATGAATCGCAATTCCTACGGCTAAATCATGATGATGACTTACCGGAAAACCTTCTAAAAAGGCATGAATACAAAGGCTTATAAATAAAAGCCAGGGAATTTGAGACATTTTTGCGTGGCCGTGAACGTGTCCGTGTTCTGCTCCTTTGGAGAAAAATTCCAAAACGATCTGAAACAGAATCCCGACCATTATAAACAAACCAATTTTATGATTGTGAGAACTGTAAACTTCTGGCAGCAGATGCATTACGGTTAACGATAACAAAAATGAACCGCTAAATGCGAGCAGTAGTTTTAAATTGGTTTTGTTGGTTGGTTTTAAAAACAAAGCCACACTATATCCTAAAAGTACAGAAAATAAGGGTAGTAGATAATTCATTTTTGTTTAATCGGGTTTTTGTTTAATCGTTTAATCGGTTTTTTTTGGTCAATTTGTTCAGGCAATTAAACAAATTAACAGTTAAACGATTAAAGCTATTTAAAAATCATGATTAATCTTTCGCTTTCAGTTTTATGGAATTTTTTGAGTTTGTAATCTCCAAAAATATCTAAAAGATAAATTCCGGCTTCATCCATTAAATCCTGAAAATCTTTTAAAGTCAGGGCTTTTACTTTTTCGGTAAAATGAAATTTTCTGCCTTGGTCTTCAAAATCAATTTCTTTAAAAATATGACCGTCTTCAACATATCTTTTGATGTGAAAATCTATTCCGTCAACGGTTTTTACTTCTTGAGGAACCAAAGTTTCAATTACCTGATTTACGTTCATAAAATCTATAACGGCAAATCCATATTCAGATAAACTTTCTTTGATGGCTTTAAGCGTTGTTAAGTTGTCATCGTCACTTTCGAAGTAACCAAAACTTGTAAAAAGGTTAAAAATAGCATCGAATTTTTCTTCAAAAGGTTCGCGCATATCGTGCACTTTAAAATGAAGATGTTCGTTACTGTTTTTGTTGGCCTCTGCAATGCTGTTTTCAGATAAATCAGCACCTAAAACATTAAACCCTAATTGATTCAGGTAAATAGAATGACGTCCTTTTCCGCAGGCTAAATCAAGCACTTTTGCTTTTTCGGGAAGATTTAGATAATGCGTTAAATTGTCCATAAAAATCTGAGCTTCTCTATAGTTTCTATCCTTGTACAGGATGTGATAATATGGAGTATCAAACCATGATGTAAACCAGTTTTCGGTATTTCTATCCTGATTTGGTGTTGATGAGTTGGGTGCGTCAGACATTTATTCTATTTCAATTAATATAAAGTACCGCAAATTTAGTGTATTTTTGCCGAAAAATAACTATTTCGCGAGGATACCTAAATAAACGTTGGCATCTGTCTGCGATTGGAGTTGTTTTTTAATACAAAAATAAAGATGGAAGAAAATTTTAGAATGATAGCCAAATGTTTTTTTGGCTTTGAGGAGATATTAGAACAGGAATTACGTACGCTTGGGGCTCAGGATGTTGAAAAAGGAGTGCGAATGGTGAGTTTTAAAGGAGATAAAGGTTTTATGTACAAAGCTAATTTATCGCTTAGAACGGCACTAAAAGTTCTAAAACCTATTTACTCTTTTAGAGCTAATAATGAACAGGCATTATATAAAGGAATTTCGGGAATAAACTGGTCTAAATTATTGAATGCCAACCAAACTTTTGTGATTGATGCTACGGTGCATTCGACTTATTTTAACCATTCTGAGTTTGTTTCTCAAAAATGTAAAGATGCAATTGTTGATCAGTTTAGAGAAAGAACGGGACAAAGACCAAGTATTGATAAACAATATCCGGATTTGAGAATCAATGTTCATATTGATAAAGATCAGGTTTCGGTTGCGTTAGATACTTCAGGGAATTCGCTGCACCAGCGTGGTTATAGAACGGCAACGAATATTGCGCCTATAAACGAGGTTTTGGCAGCTGGAATTTTATTATTATCAGGCTGGGAAGGACAAAGTCACTTTTTAGATCCAATGTGCGGTTCTGGAACTTTTCTTGCCGAAGCGGCGATGATTGCCTGTAATATTCCGGCAAATATTAATCGTAAAGAGTTTGCATTTGAAAAATGGAAAGATTGGGACAATGATTTATTTGATCAGATTGTAAACAGTTTGATGAAGAAAACAAAAGAATTTCATTACACTATAAAAGGTTTTGATAAAGCGCCAAGTGCGGTAAGCAAAGCTAAAGATAACATCAGAAATGCAAATCTGGAAGATTACGTAACGATTGAAGATAATAACTTTTTTGACAGTGAAAAAGCGGTTGAAGGAAAGCTTCATATTGTATTTAATCCGCCGTATGATGAGCGTTTAGATATTCATATGGAAGAATTCTACAAAAACATAGGCGATACTTTAAAGAAAAATTATCCGGGAACAAATGCCTGGTTTATTACTGCAAATCTTGAAGCTTTAAAATTTGTTGGATTAAAACCATCAAGAAAAATCAAACTTTTTAACGGAAGCCTTGAAGCACGTTTAGTAAAATACGAAATGTACGAAGGAAGTAAGAGAACGAAATTTCAGGTTTCTGAATAGTAACAAAGGGACAAAGGTTCAAAGGAGCAGAGGTTTAAAAACTTTGTCCCTTTGAACCTTTGTAACTCTGAACCTCAAAAAAGAAAAAAATGACAAAACTACAAGTAAGAGCGTTTCTATATCAATTAGGAAGTTTCGCGATTCTGTTTATTTTAGGAAGATTTATAATTGCAGAATACACGGGATTAACCGGAATCTGGATTCCGATGACATCGTTTGTTGCGGCAACTATTATTGCGCCTAAATTTCAGGCTGTGAAAACTAAAGACGGCGAAAAACTTTTTATGAAATGGATTTTTATAAAAGGAATTAGAGTTATTGGATAAATTTTTAAAATCAGCAATATGAGGAAAATTGGACTTATTGGCGGTATAAGCTGGGTTTCGACTACAGATTATTACAAACTTATAAATCTGGGAATTAACGAAAAGCTGGGAGGGTTAAACTTCTCTGAATGTTTGGTTTATTCTTTTAATTATGCTGATATAAAAAGAAATAACGACAATAACGATTGGGATTCAACTTTTAAGATGCTTTTTAAAGGCTGTGAATTTTTAAAATCGGGTGGGGCAGAAGCTATTATTTTATGTGCCAATACCATGCATTTAATTGCAGATAAACTTCAGGAAGCGATCGATTTGCCTGTTATTCATATTGCGGTTGAAACTGCGGTTGAAATTCAAAAACAACAATTAAAAAAGGTTGGTTTATTGGGGACTAAGTTTACAATGGAACTGGACTTTTTTAAAGATAAACTGGCTGCTCAAGGTATCGAAGCCATAATTCCTGCCAGCGAAAATGATAAAGATTTTATTCATTATACTATTTTTGAAGAACTAGGAAGAGGAATTGTAACCGATGAAATGAAAAAGCGTTATATAGAAATTGCAAACGAACTGATTCAAAACGGTGCAGAAGGAATTATTTTAGGATGTACCGAAATTCCTTTGGTAATAAAAGAAGGAGATTTATCGGTTCCTATTTTTGATACAACATTGATACACGCAAAAGCGGCTGTTGAATTTCAGTTGTCTTAGATTAAAATAAGTATATAAAAAAAGCCACGAATTCGTGGCTTTTATTTTTTGTGAAATTATTTCTTTTTAGGAGCTTGTTTTTGAATTTCAGGCACGATTACCTTTTTCTTGTAAATAGGAATGAAATAAGAAACGGTATAGTTAAAACCTACACCAAAACTTCCGTCATAAGTTCTGTTGAAACCCGGAATATAAAGGTTGTCAAAGCCCGAAGGTTTGTTGTTCATCACTAAAAGTTTTAACTGAACGCCAAAACCTACGAATAAATTATCGAAAACTTCTGCTTTAATTCCTCCTGCAACTTCAAGCCAAGCAGCACTTAAACCGCTGTTTTTTTGATTTGCTTCAATTGAAGGTTTTTCTCCCCAATACGGATTTGAGTTGTAAATTTTATAACTGTTTAAGTCTTGGCTGAAAGAGCTGAAACCGCCTCGTAAACCAATAGTAATAAGGTTTTCCATATCAAGCCAGTTGTCATACAAATTGTAATCAAAACCTCCTTTGATATACGTTCCTGTCGCTGTAGAGTTTAATCTGTCGTCATCTGTAGTTTTGTCTTCAAAACCCAATTCGGCAGCTAGATAGTATCTTTTTGTTAAACGCCAGTCACCGGTAAATTCTACACCTTTATAATCCTTATCATAAAAACCTCTGGTTAATTTGTACAAATCAACCCCCACACGCAAACCGTAACGATCTGTTTTGGGCGGAAGAATAGTGTCTGCCTTAACTTCCTGAACCACAGGTTTTGCTGTTTTAGTTTTTGGTTTTGGTTTTTCGGTAACTATTGGTTTTGTTGCTGTCGAATCTTTTATTTCCTGAGCATGTCCCAAAAGCATTACAAAAACGAAACAAAGACTAAAATAATATTTCAAGGTGTGTTTCATTTTCCAGTTCAATGTTACGGGTTTTTAAATTTAAAGTCTTCATCCAAACGCCATCTCCAGTATCAGGATCATCTGTACGTATATAGCCAGAATTATTAGGTAATTCAGTAGTTTGCTCGTTAAGCAAAAAAATGGTTTTAAAACCACAAGCTCTCGATACATATGAAGTTTGACGTGTATAGTTAAATGTTATTATATCGCTGTTTGTGACATCCGGATTTGGATCATCAGAATCTAATATAAATTTATAACCAGTGATATCTTCATCTATTTTTAGCGGTATAGAAATCGTATTTCCGTTTGCCAGATATTTTGTTGCAGATGTACCGTTTTCATTAAAAACAATTCCGTTAGGATCAGCGCCCGGGCCAATACCAACAACTCTTAAATTGGTAACACTTCTTGGTGTAGACGGATCTGCACTGCTGTAAAATTTAATTACTAATCTTGGAGTAGTAGGTGTATTTGCGTCGCAGATATCATCTTTTTCACAGCTGGATAAACCAAATGTAAAGACTAATAAAAGAGAAATTATTTTTTTCATCTAGCGTTTTATAATTATCGAAGTTCTAAAAGTACAACATTTTCAACATGATGCGTCTGCGGGAACATATCAACCGGACGTACGCGGGTAACTTTGTATTTTTCGTCCATTAAGGCTAAATCACGTGCTTGTGTTGCAGAGTTACAACTTACATAAACTACTTTTTTCGGAGCAATTTTTAAAATCTGATCAATTACAGCAGCATGCATTCCATCTCTAGGCGGGTCTGTAATAATAACATCAGGTTTTCCGTGCTGAGCAATAAAAGCTTCGTTGAATACCACTTTCATGTCTCCAACAAAAAACTCACAATTCGTAATATTATTGCGTTCTGCATTTGCTTTAGCGTCTAAAATTGCTTCTGGAACACTCTCTACACCAATTACTTTTTTGGCTTTTTTAGAAACGAACTGGGCAATAGTTCCTGTTCCTGTATATAAATCATAAACAGTTTCTTCTCCTGTTAATCCGGCATAATCACGCGTTATTTTGTATAATTCGTAAGCCTGATCTGAGTTAGTCTGGTAGAAAGATTTAGCGTTGATGCTAAATTTTAAACCTTCCATTTCTTCCAGGATATAATCTCTTCCTTTATAAAGTTTAATATCCTGATCGTAAATTGTATCGTTTTGTTTCGCATTTACCACATATTGTAAAGAGGTAATCTGCGGGAATTTTTCGTATAAATGATCTAAAACCAATTCGCGGTTTGCTTTATCATCTTCAAAAAACTGAATCAAAACCATGATTTCGCCAGTTGAAGCGGTACGAATCATTAAAGTTCTTAATAACCCTGAATGTTCTCTCGGATTAAAAAAGGCTAAATTATGCTCGTTTGCAAATTCTCTGATTTCATTTCTGATAGCGTTTGAAGGATCTTCTTGTAAATGACATTTTTCGATGTCAAGAATTTTATCCCACATTTTCGGAATATGAAATCCTAAAGCATTTCTGTTTCCTAAATCTTCTGTACTTCCAATTTCTTTTTCAGTTAACCAACGGCTGTTAGAAAACGAAAATTCCATTTTATTTCTGTAGAAAAACTGTTTATCTGAACCCAAAATAGTTTCAAATTCCGGTAATTCAACTTTTCCAATACGCTGTAAATGATTTTTTACCTCGTTTTGTTTGTAATACAACTGCTGGCTGTATTTCATGTTTTGCCATTTACATCCGCCGCAAACACCAAAATGATCACAGATTGGATCAATACGATGTTCTGATAATTCGTGAAATTTCACGGCTTTTCCTTCGTAGTATGCTTTTCTTTTTTTGAATGTTTGTACATCAACAACATCGCCAGGAACGACATTCGGAATAAAGATTACTTTTCCGTCAGGAGCTTTTGCTACTGAGACTCCCTTTGCTCCGGCATCAAGAACCTGAATTTGATGAAAGACAACTTTGTCTGTATTTTTTCTTCCCATAGCGCAAAAATAAGGGTTTGTAAACTTTTACAAATTTTATTTTCAAAATATTTTATCAAATTGTGTAATTTACTAGTTTAATAAACTTTAAAAGTTAACTTTGTTCCTGATATTCAGCCCCAAGCTACAATATATTATCAATAGTTTTGTTATGTTTTTATGAAGTTGTATCATAATCTTTCACAAATTAGCTTTTTGAAAAAAAGTTATGCGTTAAAATTTTTATTTGTCGCTTTTATAGGAATACATATTCCATTAATTGGAATTTTATTTTTTGTTCTTTTTTTCGAACAGACTATTTCACCCACATCGATTCTGATTTTTTCATTAATAATGACATTATTGGCAACCGTTGTAACTCTTTTAGTCTTAAAACAGCTAATAAGACCTATTTCTATTGCTTCACGATCATTAGATGATTATAGAAATAAAAGAAGATTATCCATTCTCCCGACAGAATATACTGATGAAGCCGGACTTTTAATGTGCAATATTCAGGAATCGATTTATGAGGCTGAAAGTTTTATAAATGAAAAGCAGGATTTAATTTACATGCTTTCACACGATTTAAAAAACTTTGCAGGAAATCCTCAAGGTCTGGCAAAATTAATCTTAAGTGAAAATCCCTCTGAATCGGTTAAACATCTGGCAGATTTAATTTGTGAGTCGACTAATTTGCAATTCCGATACATCGAAAACTTCATTAAATTATTAAAAGAACAAGATCAGGTTTTAAAAGTAAATCAGGAAACCAAAACTATTTATTTTGAAAATATTCTTCCTTTTATCAATGAACAGGTTGAACAGCGATTAATAGATAAAAATATAGTCTTAAACTTAAGTGTTGAAATTGACGAAGCTAAACTTTGGATTGATGAAGGTTTGCTGGTTCAGGTTTTGGTAAATTTAATTAGTAACGCTATTAAGTTTTCGTATTTTGACAGTGATATTAAAGTCAGAATTTATAAAGAAAACTCAAATCTTGTTATTACTGTTGCAGACAGAGGAATTGGTTTTGATAAACATCAGATGGAGGAATTATTTAAAAAATTCACCAAAATGAGCCGTTTAGGAACTGCTAATGAATCCTCAACCGGAATCGGACTTTATTTATGCAAAAAAATTATCGAAAAAAATAAAGGCCGATTAACTGCCATAAGTGAAGGCAAAAATAAAGGTGCTGAGTTTAAGATTGAGTTTGAGATCTAAGATTCTAAGTTTCTGAGATTCTAAGGTTTTGAGTTTTTTCTTTGAACTTAATTTTTTATTTGTTCATCCATTAATTCTTCATCATCCCTTTCGCGGGAAAGAATTAATAGACATACAACTTTTAGATAAAAACTTATATTTTTCATGGTTATGAGTTTGGTGAATTTTATTATGAAGATGTTTACTTTTTAAAAAGGTTGCGTAAATATGAAAAATAAACCTTAAGCTCTGAACTTTATAAAAAATCCAGAACTTAAAGTTTTATTTCTAAATTAATTATACATTAATGTTGCTTTTCCATTAACACACTCAACTGATTTTGGTCTATTTGGAATATCGCAAAATGAAATAACCTTCCACTTATGGTTAAATGATTCCTGCATTATAGTATAGTAATTCACTTTAGCCAAAAAATCTGTAGTGTTAATTTTTAAAGAATAAGGAATGTATTTTTCAGGCCCTCCGCAAGCTTTTGAACCTATTGCAGTAAAATCCCAATCTCCTGTACATGGCTTATTGATGTCAGAAAGCACAATAATCTCATTATACAATTTTTCTAAATCTTGTTTTTCTTTAGTTCTTTCAGCTTCATATAGTAAAATTCCTTTTCCATTAATACAAGTGGCAGATACTGGTTCAGCAACAACGTCACAAGTTGAATTAACTTTCCACTTATGGTTAAATTCCATTTGTTTTGCTTTATAGATATTGACTTTATTAAAAAAATCAGTTCTATCGATATTTACATAATAAGGAATGTATTTTTCTGGACCTCCGCAAGGTTTTGATCCTATTGCAGTATAATCCCAATCTCCAAAACATGATGCATTGTTGGTTGAAAGTGCAATAATCTCATCATGTAATTTTTGTAAATCTTGTTTTTCTATATTTCTATCTTCTTCATAAAGTAATGTTGCTTTTCCATCAACACAAGCGGCAGCTAAAGGTCTGCGTGCAACATCACAAGTGGAAGTAATATTCCATTTTGTATTAAATATTTCTTGTTGTATAGCATAGGAATTGACTTTTGCTAAAAATTCACTCCTATCAATTTTTAGAGAATAAGGAATATATTTTTCCGGCCCTCCGCAAGGTTTTTTCCCTATTGCAATAAAATCCCACTCTCCAGAGCAAGCAGAATTGCTGTCTGAAAGTGCAATAATTTCATCATACAATTTTTCTAAATTTTTAGAATCTTCATCTTGTGTAGATTCTTCATTTTTTAATGATTCTTTTTTTTGCGTGTTTAAAGAATCTTGAAGTTTAATTTCACTGTCTGAATCACATGCAGTAAAACTTAAACAAATCATAAGGGTAATTAAGCTAATTTTCTTCATGGTTTTGATTTTCATGCAAAGAAGAAAGTTTTAGGCTTAAAACACAGCTACTAAAAGATTGTAAAATAATAAAATAAGACAAAATTTAAACTTAAAGTAGAAAAAAATTAAATGTAAATCTTTTTCTGCTTTAGTTTTTTTTGGGAATTGTTGATGAATCTTCTACCAAAGATGATGTACATCTTGTTTTATATACTTTTCGTAAATTTTATTCATTTCCGAAATTTTCTCCGAACTTAATTTTGGTAAATCATACACTGATAAATTAGACAGCACATGACTTTCTTTTGAAGCTCCGGGAATAATACAGCTAATTTCGTTAAAACTCAAAATCCATTGCAAAGCAATAGGAGCAAGGTTTGCTGTTTCCGGAAACAAGGCTTTTAATTCTTCAACAGCTTTTAAACCTAAATCATAATCGATTCCTGAAAAAGTTTCGCCTTTATCAAATGCATCTCCGTTTCTGTTGAAATTCCTATGATCTTGTGCGTCAAAAGTGGTTTTTGCATCAAATTTACCCGTTAAAAGTCCGCTTGCAAGAGGAACTCTCGCAATGATCCCGATATCTTTCTTTTGAGCTTCGGAGAAAAATAATTGTGACGGACGCTGACGAAATAAATTGAAAATAATCTGAACTGTCGTTACATTCGAATATTCGATTGCTTTTAAAGCTTCTTCAACTTTTTCTACACTCACGCCTAAATTCAAAATTTTGCCCTGATCTTTCAAACGATCAAACATTTCGAAAATTTCAGGTCGGTAATACACTTCCGTTGGCGGACAATGCAGCTGAATCAAATCTAAAGTTTCTAATCCGGTTCTTTTAAGGCTGTCTTCAACAAATTTCTGAAGCACTTTTGGCTGATACCCATCATTCACATGCGGATTAATCTGACGTCCGCATTTTGTTGCTACGTAAATACGTTCAGAACGCGAACGAACCACTCTTCCAACAGCAGTTTCGCTTAATCCGTTTTCATAAACATCGGCAGTATCAATAAAATTTACGCCGTTGTCAATTGCTGTGTTGATCAGTTCATCAGCAGTTTTATCGTTAAATCCTGAACCCCATTTTCCTCCAACCTGCCAGGTTCCAAGTGAGATTTCAGATATATTAAAGTTTGTTTTTCCTAGTTTTCTGTAGTTCATTTTCTTTTTAAGTTACAAAGGTTCATAGGTACAAAGGCACAAAGGTTTTCTGTAGAGGCGCACAGCAGTGCGTCTTTAGGGCAGTTATAAAGGCTTGTAACAAGTTTATAAAACTAGCTCAGATGAGCCTTTGTTCCTTTGAACCTTTGTCGCTTTGTCCCTCTTTTTAATCAAATAAATCCGAAGACAAATATCTATCACCGCGATCGCAGATAACGGCAACTATAACCCCAGATTCTAATTGTTCTGCGAGTTTTAAAGCTACGGCAACAGAGCCGCCGCTGCTCATTCCGGCGAAAACACCTTCTTCAAGCGCTAATCTTTTAGTCATTTCTCGTGCTTCTTCTTCGCTGACATCTATAACAGTATCTACTTTTGAAGCATCAAAAATTTTAGGTAAATATTCCTGAGGCCATTTACGAATTCCCGGAATTTGAGAACCGTCGCTTGGCTGTGCACCAATAATTTGAACAGCAGGATTTTTTTCTTTTAAATAAGTAGAAGTTCCAATGATAGTTCCTGTAGTTCCCATTGCCGAAACAAAATGCGTCACAGTTCCATCAGTATCATTCCAGATTTCAGGACCAGTAGTTTTATAATGCGCTTTCCAGTTGTCATCATTTGCAAACTGATTTAGCATGATATAACCGCCTTCAGCCACTTTTTTGTCGGCATAATCCCTTGAGCCAATAATTCCTTCTTCAGCAGGCGTTAAAATAACCGTAGCGCCATACGCACGCATGGTTTGGGTTCTTTCTTTTGTAGAATCTTCCGGTAAAATTAATTCTATCTCTATTTGAAACAATTGAGCAATCATTGCAAGAGCAATTCCGGTATTGCCGCTTGTTGCTTCAATTAATTTATCTCCTTTTTTAATTTCTCCTCTTTCAAGCGCTGCAGCAATCATGTTATATGCTGCTCTGTCTTTTACACTTCCGCCAGGATTATTTCCTTCCAGTTTCAGTAAAAGCTTAACATTTTTATTCTTAACCAAATTGACGGTTTCCATTAATGGAGTATTTCCAATTAGGTTTAGTAACTTCTGTGGACCCATTTTATTTTTTTTCTTTTATTTTAACTTCTGTTGTGGTGGTATTCAGTACAATCGAATCTTCGGGAATTGATTTCGTAATCCATGAATTACCGCCAATAATACTGTTTTTCCCTATGATGGTTTCGCCTCCCAAAATCGTTGCATTGGCATAAATGCACACATTTGCTTCAACGGTTGGATGTCTTTTTGCATTTTTCATGTCTTTGCTTACGCTCAAAGCTCCCAGAGTAACACCCTGATAAATCTTAACATGTTTTTTAATAACGCTGGTTTCACCAATAACAATTCCTGTGGCGTGATCTATAAAAAATGGCGAAGCAATATCGGCACCGGCGTGAATATCAGTTCCGGTAATTCTATGCGCATATTCGCTCATTAATCTTGAAAACAGCAATAAATCTAACTGATACAATTCATGGCTTAATCTGTAAATTGCAATCGCATAAAATCCCGGATAGGCTAAATAAACTTCATCGATGCTGTTTGATGCGGGATCATTTTCAAGAATATATTCGGCATCCTGATTTAATTTTTCTAAAACGCCCGGAAGTTTTGCTACAAATCTGTCCCAGATTGATTCGCATAAATTTTGAGGTTTTTTGCAGGCTAAAACGGCTATTTCTTTAAAGCGGATTTCAAGTTCATCGATACTTTCGTCAAGAGCAGCATTTGAATCAAAAAGAGTGTAAAAAAGCTTCTCGGTAAAATCTTCAGTTTTGGTTTTGATACCGTAGTTTATATTAGAATGGCTTTTTAAAGCCTTAATATTTTGTATGATATTGTCTTTAGTCACAATAGTAAAATTGAGTGGATATTTTAAAACGTTAAAAGTAAGGTGTTTTTTGTAAATAAGGATACGATTTAACGAAAGAAATTTTGCTTTCAGAATTGTATTTGTGATAAATAAAAGATTAATAAATGCTTCTGTTTTATATGATTCTTAAGAAGTTAATTGTGTAAATTAGCGGATAAAATCTACAAAAATGAAAAATAATTCAACTTTTAAAAGTTCGATTTCTGATATTTCTTTTCCCGAAAGTGAGAAAATTTCCGGTAATTCTATCCACGATCCCATTTTAGGCCTTATTTTAAAAGATCATCCTTCATTTTGTGATGATGACTCTATTTCGGTTCAGGAATTGAATGAATACCGTCAAAAATATATTTCTAATTATTTATCGACTGAAATTGGAACACTTTCAGATCTTGAAAAAAGTGTTATTTCTTCTTTAAAAGAAGATAAATCAATTGTAAGTATTGTTGAAGATGAAGATGAAAAAAGAAGTTTCGGTCAAAAAATAGCCGATAAAGTGGCAGACTTTGGCGGAAGCTGGACTTTTATTATTTCGTTTATAGCTTTTATTGTTATCTGGATTGGTTCCAATGTTTATTTTTTACTGGATAAAGGTTTTGATCCGTATCCGTTTATTTTATTGAATTTGATTTTATCCTGTATAGCCGCACTTCAGGCACCGGTAATTATGATGAGCCAAAACCGTCAGGAAGAAAAAGATAGAAACCGTGCCAAAAAAGATTATATGATTAACCTGAAATCTGAATTAGAAATAAGAATGATTCACGATAAAATTGATCATTTAATTATGCACCAGCAACAGGAATTAATCGAAATTCAGAAAGTTCAAATCGAGATGATGAATGATATTTTAAATCAGGTTAAGAAATAAAACAGGCCTAAAATATCAAAGATAAAAGTGTTTGTAGTAATAACCCAGACACATAAAAATGATATTTATTCCGGCAGCTTTCCAGATAATTTTTTGATAGTTTCTGGATTTATCCAAAAAATATAAAGCCAGTAAAATTAAAAATAAAAGGGTAGTGTAGATGGCCGGATACATCTTAAAAGCGGCCGAAAACTCGCCTTGAAAAAGTAAGAATAAAGAGCGCTGAAAACCGCAGCCCAGGCACTCAACTCCAAAGAGTTTTTTGAAGAGGCAGGGGATCATATATTTCTCTAAATTCACAGCGTATTTTTTTACAATTTTACAAAAAAATATTCGATAACATTTCAGAAGAAAGAAACTTCTATTTTAAAGTTTTATACTTTTGGATTCTTAAACTTTAGAAAATGAAAGCTTTTAAAATTTTAATTATGATTCTTGCCATTTCAGTTGCATTATATGAGCAGGTTTCTGATGATAAAAATATCTATATAATGGTAATTGCAATTGCTGTTTTTATGTATGGAATGATGCAGTTAAGCGCAAAAACGCCGAGTAAAAATCAAGAAAAAGAGGAGCAGGATGTTGACTAAAGGAGATAAAGTTTCGGTATTAGACGAAGCAATAAACGGAACAGTGGTTTCGGTTAAAAATAAAGAAGTTTTAATAGAAACTGAGGATGGATTTATGATGACATTTTTTGTCAATGAATTGCTTAAAATTCAGGATTCCAGTAATTTAATGAATTCTATTAAAAGAATTGATTTAGAAGAAGTTTCAAAAGAAAAAGCTGAGCCAAAACCACGAAGTTTTGTTAAGGAAAAGAAAGATAAGCGCGAAATTGCGGCTCCAGAATTTGATTTGCACATTGAAAAACTGGTTCCAAATAAACGTGGAATGTCAAATTATGATATCCTGACGCTTCAGACAGAAACGGCAAAAAGACATATTGAATTTGCGATTAAAAACCGCATTCCAAAAATCGTTTTTATTCACGGTGTCGGTGAAGGAATTTTAAAAGCCGAACTTGATTTTTTATTAGGCCGTTATGACGGAATTGATTTTCAGGATGCCAATTATCAAAAATATGGCTTAGGTGCGACTGAAGTTTATATTCGCCAAAACAATAAATAAAAGAATTTTTAAGACTTAAAATTCTTTATTTTTAAGCATAAAAAAACGTCTGTTTTTTGAATCTGATTTAATAAAAAACCGGATTAAAAAACAGACGTTTTTTGTAAGAATATTTTTTTGCTATTTTTTGGACGTTGGTGCTGTTACTGGAGGATCAGTTATTGTGCCAAGAACAAAATTATCTGCTAAATAAAAGCTGCTGTTTCCTTTTTTAAGAGTAACATTTTTTATGGTAATAGTATGCTTGTAAACAATACTTGTTGTTCCTGTTGCTGTTGTTGTAACTTCAACAATACCTTTGTTATCTGCTACGCTATTCCATACTGTGCTTATAGCTGGTGCTGAAGGTGCCGGGGTTATACAAAAGTACGAGCTGGTTAAAGTCCCTGTATTAGATTTAAAAGTAGTATAATTTATATTGTTTGCTGCTGCTGTTATTGCTGCAGATCTTGTACCTACTACTTGTTTAATAAGTGTCTGGTCCAGATTATTAACCTGCATAAAAGAAGTTGGATTAAAATTATAAACTTGTTTCTTATCTGTACATTGTAATGCCGGAGTTGTAAAAGTCAAATATAGCGGATCTGGTGAAGTTGTGTAATTTCCAAAAACAAATTCTTCTTCTGTTTGAGGGCCTGCAGGTTTTAAGAAAGTAATATTTCTAAAAACAATTTGATGATTGTAACCTGTAATTCTTGTACTTCCGTCAGTTTGGCTTTTATCTCCTGTAACTTGTGATGATGTAATTTCAATTATACCTGCTGTAGCCTGCCATTCTTCTGTTACATTTGGTGTTCTTGGCGGTATTGTACCGCAAATATTATCAACTGCAACTTTACCGTCATAAGCTCTGTAAAGTACACGATAAGTTGAATTATTTATATCGTAAATAAGCGGATCACCATCTGGTGTAGCATCGTTTTTAATACTGTTTGCCGGCAGCTGAAGTATTAATGCTTCCTGAGTTTTTAATTTATAAATTAGAGTTGGCGCAGTCTCGTCAGTACTTGAATTAGGACATTTTGCCGAAGTCTGAATATCTTCAAAATTAATTGTATCTACAGTTAAATCGCCGTCGTCGCATCCGTTTAACAAAAGAGCCAATATTAAAAGGCTTACATATTTTTTCATCGTAATTTTATTTGGGTCAAAAATAGTGAAAAATTTGGCAAATGAACTTTTAGATTAGACAATTGATATTTCATAACTTTGCATCAATGAAAAAAGTATACCTCGATAACGCCTCAACAACTGCTATGCGACCTGAAGTAATTCAGGAAATGACTAAAATTATGGCAGAAGATTTTGGTAACCCGTCTTCTACGCATAGTTTTGGACGAAATGCTAAAACAGTTTTAGAACTTTCAAGAAAAAGTATTGCCAAACATTTAAACTGTTCTGCGCAGGAAATTATTTTTACTTCTGGCGGAACAGAAGCAAATAACTGGATTTTGAGATCGGCAGTTGAAGATTTAAAAGTAGAGCGTATCATAACTACAAAAATTGAACATCATGCTGTTTTGTACAGCGTTTTGGCATTGCAGTCAGATTACAATATTCAGGTAGATTATGTAAATGTTAATCAAGACGGAAGTATTGATTTAACGCATCTTTCTAATTTGCTTTCTGATGAAAAGAAAACCATTGTTAGTTTAATGCACGTAAACAACGAAACTGGAACTGTTTTAAATTTGGATAGAGTGGGAGTTATTTGCAAACAATATAATGCTTTATTTCATTCAGACACCGTTCAGTCGGTTGGAAAAACAGAAATCGATCTTCAAAAAATTCCTGTAGATTTTATTCTGGCAAGTGCGCATAAATTCCATGGACCAAAAGGCGTTGGATTTGCTTTTATCCGAAAAAATTCTGGTTTGCAGCCGTTGATTTTTGGCGGAGAACAAGAAAAAGGCCTTCGTGCCGGAACAGAAGCTGTACATCAAATTGCAGGAATGGCAAAGGCTTTGTCTCTTTCTTATGAAAATTTAGAGGCAGAAAGAAATCATATTTATGACCTTAAAAAATATCTTATAGAAGAATTGGAACTTAATTTTCCTGGTTTTAGAATTAACGGAAAAAAAGATGATTTTTATAATATCATCAATATCACGTTACCTTTTTCTTCAGATAAAACTTCAATGCTTTTATTTAGTTTAGATATGAAAGGAATTGCAGTTTCAAGAGGAAGTGCCTGCCAGTCCGGAAGTATAAAGCCTTCACATGTTTTAAAAGAAATGCTCTCGGAGGATGATTTAAAATTACCAAATCTCCGAATTTCGTTCAGTCATTATAATACAAAAGAAGATATTGATTGGTTGATTGAGAGTTTAAAAGTTGTTTAGTTTTTAGGTGCAAAGGTTCAGAGTTACAAAGGTTCAGAGTTACAAAGGGACAAAGTTTTCTAAGGCTCTGAGGTACTAAGATTCTAAGTTCTAATTGAAATATCCTTCGACTTCGCTCAAGATGACATTATAGACCTGTCAGGCTGAGCGAAGTCGAAGCCCTTTACTTAGTTGCTAAGGTTCTGAGTTCTTTATTCAAAAAATCTAAAATCTAAAATCTACTCTAAAATCTAAAATTACTTACGAATAACTTTTACCTGCGAGTCGTTTGTTAATTTGATAATTGTCGATGGTTTCCCGGCAATTTTATCCTGATTTAGTTTTACTACATAATCAACACCTTTAATAATTTCGGGATTAATGTCTTTAAAAGAGATAGGAGTAGGCTGTCCTGAAATATTTGCAGAAGTCGAAACCAATGGTTTTTTCATTCTTTCCATTAATTTGAAACAAAAAGGTTCTTTTACCAATCTTATTCCGAGTGATTTATCGGCTGCAATAATATTGTGGGCAACGTTTCTGGCTTCGTCTAAAATTAAAGTCGTTGGTTTTTCAGATAAATCCATAATCTGCCAGGCCACTTCAGGAACGTTTTTAAAAACGTTGTAAATCATTTTTTCTCCATTCATTAAAACAATCATGCTTTGTGTTTCGGCACGTTGTTTTAGTTTGTAGATTTTGGTAACAGCCTCAGGATTAGTAGCATCACAACCTATTCCCCAAACAGTATCTGTAGGGTAAAGAATAATGCCGCCTTCTTTAATCACTTCATAAGCATTGTGAACTTCAGTATTTATATCTTGATTCATGACCTAAATATTTTAATAATAACAGAATAATGCTCTGTATTACGATGTTTGTGTATTTATAATTTGAGTTATATTTTTTAAATCTGCTTCAGAAATTCCCACATAAAGTGGTAAACATAAAATTCTTGATGCGATAGATTCAGAAACAGGCATTTTTTGTCCTTTTGTATATTCTATAGTATTCAAAGAAGGATAAAAATAACGGCGGGGAATTATATTGTCATTTGCTAAAGCTTCCAAAACTCTTAATAAAGTTTCTTCAGAATCTAAAATTACAGGATAATAACTATAATTCCATTCTGTGTTTTCTCTTATTTTTAAAGTTTTTACAGTATTGAAATTTAAATTGTTATTATAGAAATCAACCACTTTTTTTCTTTCAGAAATAATATGATCCATATATGGAAGTACCGCCAGACCCATTGCTGACTGCAGTTCAGAAATTTTAGCATTTATTCCTAAACCATGAAAAGCTAAAGGACCATTATGACCAAAATTATGACTGTAATAAAGCTGATAAAAAAGAGCTGGATCGTTGCAAAACATGGCACCGCCTTCTCCTGTGTGAAATAATTTAGTTGCGTGAAAACTACAAGTGCTTACATCACCAAAATTAAATACAGACTGATTGTTGAATTTAACTCCAAAACAATGTGCAGCATCATAAATAACTTTTAGATTGTGTTTTTTTGCAATATTTTCGATGGCAATAACATCACACGGATTTCCAAAAACGTGGGTTGCTAATATGGCAGTTGTTTTTGTTGTTATTGCAGCTTCAATTTTGGTTTCGTCAATTGTTAAATAATCCGGATTGATATCTACAAATACAGGTTTGCAGTTTTCCCATACAATTGCCGCAGATGTGGCAACATATGAAAATGGTGTTGTAATGATTTCACCGCCTTCTCCAAAAAGTTTTAAGGCAATTTGAATAGGAATTGTACCGTTATTAGTAATTATCAAATTAGAAACGCCAAGAAGATTTTTAAGCTTATCTTCTAATTCTAAAGTAAGTTCGCCTCTATTTGTTAGCCAAACTTTATCCCATGCACGTTTTACATAAGAATTATATTCTTCTTGCGGGGGCAAAAAAGTTTTGGTTACAGGAATCATTTAATTATGGATTTAATGAGTTTAATTTATCATTACGGATAAACTATTGTTATATTTGCGGGGTAAAATTAGGAAAAGAAACCTTAATTTTTGACATTAATAACTATTATAACATTGACGGTAGTTAAACACGTTATTAACGTGCTTGACAAACAAGGTTTTAAATAGTTTTTGTGAAATTATAGGAATGCTTTTTGATGTTTTCGAAAATCAACATTAAAGAATAAACAAAAATAAATTATAGGATTACTATGGAAATCAACGCTTTTTTGAAAAATTTTGCAGATATTTTAGATGATACAGATGCGGCTTTAATTACACAGGAAACTGTTTTTAGAGATTTAGATGAGTGGAACTCATTGACAGCTTTATCATTAATTGCAATGGCTGATGAGGAATATTCTGTGAAGTTAACGGGAGATGATATTAAATCTTCAGATTCATTAAATGATATCTTCGAAATAATTAAAAATAAAGGATAATTAAATGGCCGTTTTTTCAATAAATGATATTGTAATAAAAGGTATTTCTTGCTGTGTTCCTAAAAATAAGGAACGCAATATTGACTTGGATATATTGACCAAGGAAGAAATTCAAAAATTTATAGATGTAACAGGAGTTGAAGAACGACGCATTGCTGCAAAAGAAATTTGTACGTCTGATTTATGCTGTGAATCTGCTGAAAAATTAATTAAAGATTTAAACTGGCAGAAAGACGAAATCGAAATTCTGGTTTTTGTTTCACAAACAGGCGATTATATTTTGCCAGTTTCTGCTGCTATTCTTCAGGACAGATTAGGTTTATCTACCAATTGTATTGCTTTTGATGTTCCGCTAGGATGTTCAGGATATGTATATGGTATGTCTATTATTGCCGGAATGATGAAAGCAACAGGTTTAAAAAAAGGTTTGCTTTTGGCGGGAGATACAATTAGTAAAATTGTTTCAGATAAGGATAAAAGTACATTGCCGCTTTTTGGAGATGCCGGAAGCGCAACTGCATTTGAACTTGAAAATTCAGGAAACTTCCTTTTTGATTTAGGAACAGATGGTTCAGGTTATAAAACCATAATTGTACCCGATGGAGGATCAAGAAACAGAATAAACGCTGATTCTTTAGAAATAAAAATTATTGAAGAAGGAATTAGTCGTAATTCATGCGATTTGGTTCTTGATGGTATGGACGTTTTTGGCTTTGGAATTTCGCAAGGGCCTAAAACCGTAAATAAGTTATTGGAAAAATACGCGATTGATAAAGAAAAAATAGATTATTTTATTTTTCATCAGGCAAATTTGATGATGAATAAAATGATTGCCAAAAAGTTAAAACTTCCAGTTGAAAAAGTTCCGTATTCATTACAGCATTTTGGAAACACTTCTTCAGCGACAATTCCATTAACCATAGTTTCAGAATTAAAAGATAAAATAGAAAATAAGTCTTCTAATTTATTAATGTGCGGTTTTGGTGTGGGATTATCATGGGGAACTGTGTTTGTTGAAAATTGTAAAATAGAGGTTCTGGATTTAATCGAATTATAGAATGATTACATTACAAGATAAAAATATATTAGTTACAGGCGCATCTCAGGGAATTGGAAGAGAAATTGCAATTTCGGCTTCAAAATTAGGAGCAACTGTTACTATAGTTGGAAGAAATGTAGAAAAACTGCAGGAAACCATTTCATTGTTAAGCGGAAGCGGACACAAAATGCAGGCTGTTGACCTTTCTAATGCTGCAGATATTGATGAATTAATTGCGCAAAGTTTACCTTATGACGGCGTTATTTTTAATGCTGGTATTGTAGAATATCTGCCAGTTAAATTTTTGAACGAAAGTAAAATAGATGCTGTTTTTTCTGTAAACTTTGACAGTAATGTTATTCTAAGTCAAAAATTAATCAAAAAGAAATTGCTGAATAAAAAAGCATCTCTTGTTTTTATATCATCAATTTCATCAAAACTAGGCGTGGGTGGAACTGCTATGTATGCAGCATCAAAAGCCGCCTTAATATCTTTTTCTAAAGTATTGGCTACAGAGCTGGCTCCGCAGGGAATTAGATCAAATAGCATTTGTCCGGGAATTGTTAAAACAGCAATGACAGAACAGGCAAGTGATGCAGCTTCTGAAGAAGAATTAAAAAAAGCTGAATTAGAATATCCGCTGGGATATGGAGAACCATCAGATGTTGCCGGACTGGTTATGTATTTATTAAGTGATGTGAGTAAATGGATGACAGGTTCTGACTTAATTATTGATGGCGGATTCACATTAAAATAAAAATTATGAATTCAAACATACCTGCTTTTCATTATTATGATGACGCTGTTTTTGGCCAAGAAAACAATATGCTTTTTAAAAAAGTGTGGCATTTTGTGGGATTCAGATCAGATTTTTTAAATGATAATGATTTCATTGCTTTAAAAATTGCAGGCACACCGGTTGTGGTTCAAAATGTGAGAGGTGAAATTAAATCATTTTTAAACGTTTGTTCGCACCGTTTTTCCATAATTCAGCAAGAAGCATCTGGAAATAGACCTTTGGTTTGTCCTTATCATGGATGGGCGTATGATAAAAACGGAATTCCGAGCGGAATCCCGAAAAAGCCTTTATTTAAAAAATTTTCTAAAGAAGAACTTTGTGAAATGAAATTAAAGGAATTTAAAATTTCATTTTGCGGAGATTTATGTTTTGTTTCTTTAGATGAAGACATTGCACCTTTAGAAGATTTTATAGGCGTATTTTATGATGAATTAAAGACAATGTCATTAAGTTTAGGAAATAGAATTGATGTTAATTCTATGGAAATAAATGCAAACTGGAAAGTGATTGTCGAAAATACGCTTGAAAGTTATCACGTTGGTTTAGTTCATGCTGAAACTCTTGCTAAATTAGAACCTTCGGGATTAGATTTTGCTTTTGATAAAAATAATTCAAGTTGGACCAGTGATTTAAATATCGTAAAAGATAAAGGCGGATATAAAAAAATCAATACCCATTATTCACCAAGAAGCTACGATATAGAAGGTTACAAACATATACTGATTTTTCCTAATTTGCTGATATCAAGTACACACGGTATTTCGTTTAATTATTCTTTAATCGAGCCAATTACACCAGACAGTACAAAATTTACAAGTTACGTTTTTACAACCGCTACAGCTGATTCTGAAAAAACACCGATTGTAATTAAGGCTTTTGAAGAATCTTTAATTGGTTTTAACAGAGAAGTTTTTGATGAAGATAAAACGGTTTGCCAGCTTGTTCAGCAAGGCGTAAGACATACCAATTTATCAGGAAAACTATCTGATGAAGAAGAACGAGTACATCATTTTCAAAAACAATATTTAAAATTCCTGGAAAATGAAAGCTAATATAAAAGCCATATCTTATTATCTTCCAGAAGAAGTTCTGTCGAATGATTTAATAAATAAAGAATTTCCGGAATGGGATATTGAAAAAATCAGTTCTAAAACCGGAATCAATTCAAGACACATAAGCGCAAAAGATGAATTTTCATCTGATATGGCAGTAAAAGCTGCAGAACGATTATTTGCAGAACACAATATCGACAAATCGACTATTGATTACTTATTGTTTTGTACTCAAAGTCCTGACTATTTCTTGCCTACAACGGCTTGTATTATTCAGGATAAATTAGGACTAAATACTTCAATAGGAGCTTTAGATTTTAACCTTGGATGTTCAGGATTTGTTTATGGATTAAGCTTAGCAAAAGGTTTAATAGCTGGTGAAATGGCAAAAAATGTTTTGCTGATTACCTCCGAAACCTATTCTAAATTTATTCATCATAAAGATAAAAGTAACAAAACTATTTTTGGAGACGCCGCTGCCGCAACATTAATATCAAGCGAAGAAGGATTTTGTTCTCTTGGTAAATTTATTTTTGGAACAGATGGAAAAGGGGCAGAAAACTTAATTGTAAAACAAGGCGGAATGCGTTTTCCGGTTTCTAATGAAAATGAAGATATTCACGATGAATATGGAAACGTTCGAAATGATAAAAACCTGTACATGAACGGTGCAGAAATTTTCAATTTTACAGGAGAATTTGTTCCGAAACTTACGGAAGCTATTTTAGAGAAATCGAATTTAGCCAAAGAAGATATCGATTTATATATCTTTCATCAGGCAAATAAATACATGCTTAATCACCTGAGAAAGAAAATAAAAATTCCCGAAGAAAAGTTCTTTATTGCTATGGAAGAGTGTGGAAACACAGTTTCATCAACAATTCCGATTGCTTTATATGAAGCTCAAAAGCAAGGGAAATTAATACAATCCAAGAATTTAATATTGGCAGGATTTGGCGTAGGATATTCCTGGGCTGCTTGTAACTTAATAATTTAAAGATGAAAAATTTAATCATAATAGGAGCAAGAGGATACGGCCGTGAGGTATGTGGGCTTGCAAGACAATGTTCGGGCTATAATACTGAATATACTATAAAAGGTTTCTTAGATGATAAATTAGATGCTTTAGACGGTTTTGAAAATTACCCTGCAATCATTTCATCAGTAGAAAATTATGAAATTCAGGATAATGATGTATTTGTTTGCGCACTTGGAGATCTGAAATGGAAAAAACATTATGTCGAAATAATTTTATCAAAAGGAGGTCAGTTTATTAATTTGATTCATCCAACGGTAGTTTTTACATCAAACGTAAAATTAGGTAACGGTATAATTATATTCATGTATTCTAACATAAGCAATGACTGTGTACTTGATGATTTTGTAACAATTCAGGGATTTGTAGCCATTGGGCATGATTCTAAAATTGGTAAATGGTGCCATATAAATGCCTATAGTTTTACCGGAGGTTATACTGTTTTAGAAGAAGAAGTATGCTTAAATACACGATCTACAGTTTTGCCTAATATAATCGTTCGAAAAGGCGCAACAGTTGGCGCTGCCAGCCTTGTTATTAAAAATGTAAAAGAAAATACTACTGTTTTTGGTGTTCCAGCTAAAAAAATGGAGTTTTAAAAATCCTTACTAAAGACTTAGATTTTTGTAAATCATAAAACAATGATAGCTATAATACTAGGTTTTGTTTAGTGAATAAATTAAAATATGAGAGATCAAAATGATATCATTTCAAGTTGGAATAATAATACAAATCCTTTAGTAAGCATTATTTGCACCACATTTAATCATGAAAGTTTTATAGGTGAAACGCTAAATGGCTTTTTAATTCAAAAAACTACATTTCCATTTGAAATAATCGTGCATGATGATGCTTCTACAGATAATACTGCATCTGTAATTAATGATTTTGCTGCAAAATATCCTTTAATAATAAAACCAATTTTACAGAAAGAAAATCAGTATTCTAAAAAAGAGGTTAATATTTGGAGTGATTTTACCTTTCCAAAAGCACAAGGAAAATACATGGCATTGTGTGAAGGAGACGATTATTGGATTGATGAATTAAAACTGCAAAAACAAGTTGATTTTTTAGAAAACAATTCAGAGTATGTAATTACCTGGACTGATTTTTATACTAAAAAAGAAACTGAATTAATACCAAACGATTTTAACAACACTTTGCCAGCCGTATATACAATTGATTTTAATACTATTTTTAAGCCGTATTGTACTTATACTTTAACGAGCGTTTTCAGAAAAGATGCGGTTGATCCTTTAGATTATAAAAAGTTCCAATACAGTAAAGATAATACACTTTATGCTTTGGCTCTTTGTAACGGAAAAGGAGCTTTTCTGAATTTTCAAGGCGCAGTTTACAGATGGCATTCAGGAGGAATTTATTCTTTGCAGACGCCATTCCTACAGCGTTATTCCTCTTATCTGAATTTAAAAGAGATATTTGACCATATTCCACAATCCAGAACACAAAACATTAAAAGAGTTTTAGGAACTTTGCTAAAAGCTTCGGCTTTTGAGGCTTTGAAATTGCGTAAAAACAAAGAATTTAAAAATAGCCAAGATCATCAAAATGCTATAAATGAATTTTTAGATAAAGCCAGCTTGTCATTAAAAATGAAATATCTGTGGCGATATATTAAAACAAACATTTAATTATTACTTCCCGGTTAACGATTTAAAATAAAGAAGTACTTTATCAACGAAGTTTATTTTTTGGAATAATGAACTTTCGTTATTTTTCAAATGTTTATACAATGAAAGGTTATAAGAACCTGCATTTCGAACAATGCGGATTAAATTTTTAGTGATATGCTTTTGAAAAATCTCATGATTAAAATATCCTAACTTTTCATTTTGCGAAAGCAGGAATTTTGAAGCATCAATAGTTTGTATAATTTCTTCTGGAGAAAGACCTTTTTTAAACGAAACAGCATTTAGGTAAAAATCAATTTTTGGATCGGCAGGATTAATTTCAAGCGAAGCCAATTGATTTACTTTTACTCTTTTTACAGATCGGTTTACATTATCAATTTTTGTTTTACTGATGTTATTATTGTGCTGTCTGTAATTTAATAGAGATTCAGGAATATTATAAAAGTTAGTTTTAGCCAATAATCGACTCCATAAATCATAATCCTCAACAGGGACATAATCATTATCGAATTTTAAATCTCCTAAAACTTCTTTCTTAAACATTACAGTTGGATTCCCAATGTTACAACTGTGTAAAAAAGATACTTTGATAGCATCTGGATTTGTGTTATGCTTTATGATTTTATCTTTTTTTGATCCAAAAAAAGTAAACCATGTTCCGCAGACTCCAATTTCCGGATTGTTTTTTAATACTTCAATTTGTTTTTCAAAACGGGTTGGCAAAGCAATATCATCAGCATCCATTAAGGCAATATAAGTACCTTTTGCAGCGTTAATACCTTCATTCCTAAGGTTTGCAGGTCCAACATTCTGTTCTTTGTCTATAATAATTATTCGATTATCTTTAGCTTGAAATTTTTTAATTATTTCTAAACTTTCATCAGTAGATTTATCGTTTAATATGATAAGTTCAAAATCTGAGAATGTTTGACTTAAGATACTTTCAATGCTTTCGTGCAAAAATGAAGCTGCATTAAACACAGGAATTATCACAGAAATTTCAGGAAATTGAAGAATTTGCATGGTTTTTGTTTTATAAGGCAAAGATAATGTTTAAGTTAAAATTATCTTAAAAATTCGAAAGCAAATTTCGTAGATAATTTCGGAATGTTTTTATCTTTGCCCCTAACAAATTTAAATAAATGAAAAAAATTCAGGTCGGATTTTTAGTGTCGTATGATTATGAATTGCTTAAAATTGCTATTCCACAAGTATATAAAGAATCTGACTCAATTTTTTTAGCAATTGATAAGGAAAGAAAGACCTGGAAAGGAGAATCTTTTGTTATAGAAGACGATTTTTTTCAATGGTTAAGGTCGATTGATGTCGATTCTAAAATAGAAATACTTGAAGATAATTTTTATCATCCGGAACTTACCAGCATGCAGTGTGAAGTTTTGGAACGAAAAATTCTTGCCGATAAAATGGGTATAGGCAACTGGCTCATTCAATTAGATGCTGATGAATATTTTTTAGATTTTAAAGGATTTGTAAAATTTTTAAAGTCAAAAAATCATTTTCTGGATAATCCAGAAAAAAATCAGGTTCAGATTTCTCCATGCCTTATAAACCTATATAAAAGATTGGATAAAGGAGTATTGTATGTTAAAAAGCCGACCAAAATTATGGTGGCTACAAACTATCCTAGTTATAAAATAGGACGACAAACCCGTAAAAGAATCATTTATTTTAAAGGCCCAATTTTACACGAATGCATATCCAGAACAAAAGAAGAACTGGAAATGAAGTTTAACAATTGGGGACATGATACGGATATCAATAAAGAAGAATTCCTAAATAAATGGGAAACTGTAAACGAATGCAACTATAAAAGCATGCGAAACTTCTTTTATATGGAACCGGAAAAATGGAAAAAACTGGCATTTGTTAAAGGTTCAACTTTTAATGAAATTAAAAACAACCTGGACTTTTTTAAAGTTCTGCCTTCAGATTTTTTCATTTGGAAAAAAAACGTCGGGCAGTGGTTTAAACATTTAAATAAATAGAATTTATTTTAAAATCTCTTTATAAACATTAAAATATTCAGAAGCTGCAACTTTCCAATCGAAACTTGCGGCTCTTTTTTTAAGTTGATTTTCTATTTCGGTTTTATTATTGTCAAAATTGTTTAATCCGTTAAAAAGAATATCTTTCATGTATTCAGGATCAAAATTGTTCCAATAATTAGAGACATCGCCTCCAATTTCAGGCAGCGAAGTTTTATCAGATAAAAATACCGGTTTACCAAAACTCATCGCTTCAATTGGCGGAAGTCCAAAACCTTCGCGAATTGACGGAAAAAGAAATGCCGTACAGTTTTTCATATAAAACTGTTTTCCTTCATCAGACACTTTTCCGGTTAAAAAAACCTGATTTTCTAAATTATTATCAGAAATGAGTTTTTTGATTTCTTCACCGTATTTTTTATCGTTATTTCCTGAAATAATTAAATTAAAATCTTTTATGAATTTCATCATATTAATGATCGAACTGTAATTCTTTCGCTCAATAAAATCTCCAATGCAATAAAAGAAAGGCTTATCAACAGGAACATTTGAAACAAAAGCAGAAGTATCTAAAAGTGTTGAAATTGGGTTTCCGTTATAAATCACATATTCAGGAACATTTGGCACATTAAAATGTTCGTGTGTATGTTTCTTTGCAAATTCTGAGATATAAGTAATCGCAGTAGATCTTTCTAGTTTTTCTGCAAAAAGCTTCTTTAATTTAGGGCTTTTATCGTTTGAAACTTCTTCAACAAAATGAATATCGTGAACAGTAAGCAGATAATTTATTTTGTGAAAAGGTTCAACTTTAATGTTTTGATTTACAGAATGCCATAAATCGTATTTTTTTCGAATTCTAAACAACGGATGTCTTGAAAGACTGCTGTATTTATGGTATTTAAATTTATCCTTAAATTCGTCTTTTAAAAGTTCAGGTTTAGCACTATTCAGCGTTAGTTCGTAATTATTAAAATCTAACGTAGATAATCCTTTAATTAATTCATAATTAAAAGTTCCTAAACCCGATGCTCTGTTGTTGATATTGTGCGTTTCTAGAAAGATACTTTTTGAGGACATTATTTTCTTTTTTACGAAAGTACAATAATAATTTGAAGTCTTAAATCGTATCCGTATTTTTGTCCCCTTATAAAAAACTACTGATGAATTTTAAAGTAAATCCTTCTTTCGAAAATAACACTCCGGCAATTCTGAATACCATCAAATCGTTTGGCTCATCTGGCGAACTTTTTGGAAACGGAGATCGTAATAAGATAAAATTGTTTGATTTAGAGGGAAAAAAAATCAATATCAAATCATTTAAAATTCCGAATATAGTTAACAAAATTGCTTACCGATATTTTAGAAAGTCAAAAGCCAGACGTTCGTTTGAATATGCTACGATTTTATTAGAAAAAGGAATTGGAACTCCAGAACCAATTGCATTTCTTGAAAATTTTAATTTAGTAGGTTTAAAAGACAGCTACTATGCCAGTGAACATTTAATTACAGAGCTGACTTATAGAGAATTGGTAGAAATTCCTGAATATCCTGATAATGATAACATTTTAAGACAGTTTACAAAATTCACTTTTGATCTTCATGAAAAAGGAGTAGAGTTTCTGGATCATTCACCGGGAAATACATTAATTAGAAAAAACGAAAACAACATTTATAGTTTCTTTTTGGTCGATTTAAACCGAATGAATTTTCACGAGAATATGAGCTTTGAACAACGTATGAACAATTTTAGCCGTTTAACGCCTAAAAAAGAAATGATTGCTGTAATGAGTAATGAATATTCTAAATTCTATACGGATAAATCAGAAACTGAAATTTTTGAAAAAATGTGGCAGGCAACTTCTACTTTTCAGGAAGAATTTGCAAGAAAGAAAAGATTGAAAAAGAAACTTAAATTCTGGAAGAAATCTTAATTTGTTTCTGGATTTTTTTAAGTTCCTGAAAACGTACCGAAACACTCAAAGCATTTAAGTAACAGATAATAATTCCCTTTCTTCCGTCCAAAAATCCGAGTCTCAATAAGTATTGGTTTAAAAACTGATAAACAGGTCTAATATAGAAATGAAAAAAGTTAGGGTTAGTGTTTTTTATTAACTCTTCCTGCGCTTTTAACTGCCCGTAAAAAATCATTTTTTGTTTATAATTTTCGTAATTAGAATAAGAATGGTGTGTTAGTTTGTGCTTTAATTTTTTAGTTTCTCCTTTTACAATTAGTTTTTCGTGCACAATTTTATTGTTATTATAACGTGCATCTTCTTTTCTAAAAAGACGAATAATTTTATCATTCTGCCAGCCGCTAAAGTACAGTTTCTTGTTTTCGAAGATAAAATCTCTACGAAAAAAATAAGCAGAAGCACTTTTTGGCTGATTTATTTCACTAATAATTTCTCGCTGCAATTCCGGACTTATTCGCTCGTCGGCATCGATAAAAAGAATCCATGAATTTGTAGCTAAATCTATTGTATAGTTTCGCTGAATCGCAAAATTATCAAAAGCACGCTGAACAATTTTTACATTTTTGTAAGTCGATGCAATTTCGAAAGTTTTGTCGGTACTAAAAGAATCAACGACAATTATTTCATCGGCAAAAGCCAAATTATCAAGAACTTCACGTATGTTGGATTCTTCATTATAAGTTATCAATAAAGCCGATAAAAGTTGTTTTGGAGACGAAATCATTTTTAGAGGATATTTTTTTCTAGAAATGATTCAATTTTGTCTTTAAAAAATTCAGGTTTAAATTCCTGATACAAAGACAAAGCTTCTTTTTTAAGCATTTTTTCAGATTTCTGCTCAAATAAATCAGAACGATAATCTTTCAAATGCACAGATAAATGGTGAATTTCATCTTCAAACGTAGCCCAGATTTTCTTTTCAATCCAAGGAGAAAAAATGATGAACGAAGGTTTTTCCAAAGCTTTTGCCATATTTATGGCGCCGCCGTCGTTTCCTATAATCAAATCACATTGATTCATAATCGCAATAAACGAACGTAAGTCGCCGCCTAATAAATCAAAATATATCTTTTCCTGAGTCGAAGGTTTACAGGCGTTAAAAACCGTTTTTGCATCTTCAATCTGCTTGGGGAAATAATTAAAAAGAATGTTTACATCAGCATTATCTGCAATATAATCCACTACTTTCGACATGAATTCCAGCGGATACGTTTTTAATTTCTCGCTTCCTAAAAGACTGATCATTACCGTTTTTCTGTCTTTGCGAACATTATGTTTTTCAAAAACGGCTAAAGCTTCCTGATTTTCTTTTTCAGAAACAAATAACTTCGGGATTGGATCTATGTGAATTTTTAAATCTAAAGGTCCTATTAATGAAAGTCTTCTTTCAATTGCTAAACCTAAATTAGTTTTAGGAAAAGGGGCGAAAGGAACATTATCGGTATAAAGAAAATTTCTTCCGGGTTTTTTATAAGAGATTTTTCTTTTGGCGTTGCTTAAAAATACTAAAATCCAGCTTTCTAATTTTGAATAGGCATCAATAACCAGATCGTATTTTTCATTTCGAATTTGAAAACCAAGTTTCAATAATTCTTTTTTACTTTTTCGATGTTTTTCTTCAAATAAAATGATGTTGTCAATACTTGAATTGCCTTCTAAAACCGGAGTTGTCGAAGCATAAACCAAATAATCTATTTGAGCATCTGGATAAGCAGTACGCAGATTATTGCAAATAATACTGCTGACTAAAACGTCTCCAATCATTTTTTGTTGAATAACAAGTATCTTCATCTAAAAAGGGAATCTTTTAATTGGTTACAAATTGAAGCAAAAAAAATCCAAATTCCAATCATAATCAATTGGAATTTGGATTTTTTAATTTATTTGTTCTTTATAAATTATACCGCAACGTCGTATTCGCGAAGTGCATTATTTAATGAAGTTTTCAAATCTGTAGATGGTTTACGAGTACCAATAATTAAAGCACATGGAACCTGAAATTCACCAGCAGCGAATTTTTTAGTATAACTTCCAGGAATTACAACAGAACGTGCAGGAACAAAACCTTTCATTTCAACTGGTTCATCGCCTGTAACGTCAATAATTTTTGTTGAAGCAGTCAAACAAACGTTAGCACCAAGAACAGCTTCTTTACCAACGTGAACACCTTCTACAACAATACAACGAGAACCAATAAAAGCACCGTCTTCAATAATTACCGGAGCAGCTTGTAATGGTTCTAAAACGCCTCCAATACCAACACCACCGCTTAAGTGAACGTTTTTACCAATTTGCGCACAGCTTCCAACAGTTGCCCAAGTGTCAACCATAGTTCCTTCGTCTACATAAGCACCAATATTTACATAACTTGGCATTAAAATTACTCCGCTTGAAATATAAGCTCCGTAACGTGCTACAGCATTTGGTACTACACGAATTCCTTTTTCAGCATAACCTTTTTTCAGCAACATTTTATCGTGATATTCGAAAATACCAGATTGCCATGTTTCCATTTTTTGAATTGGGAAATACATTACAACCGCTTTCTTAACCCATTCGTTTACCTGCCAAGCGTCACCAACAGGTTCAGCAACACGTAATTTTCCTGCATCAACTAATTCGATAACTTCTCTAATAGCGTCAGTTGTAGTTTGTTCTTGTAATAAAGCTCTGTTTTCCCAAGCTTGTTCAATTATAGTCTGTAAAGAATTCATAGTTTAAATTTTTGGCAAAGATAACGTATTTACGGAAAAGCAAAAAAGTAAACGGAGTTGAAAGTGTTATAAATATAACTTTTTGTTTTTAATTTGATAAATTACGTTTCTCAATATAGTTTCGATTTTAATAATTCGCCTTTAAAAGTTTTTTTTATATCAAAATATGACAAATGTCAGATTCTTTGCTTTTTCTTCCAGCTACTTTTGCCGGATTAATTCTGAGAAATCAGCATTAAAAATCCAATCCAAAACATAAAAAATCTACTAGACATGAATCAGGAAAATCAACTTAAAACTCCAGTCACAGTAATCGATAAAGAAGTTACATGGGATAAAACGCAGGTAATTATGAGCAAAACAAATGCCTTTGGTATTATTGAATATGCCAATGAAGTTTTTGTTGATGTTTGTGGTTACGAAGATTATGAATTAATGGGGCAGCCGCATAATATTATTCGCCATCCCGATATGCCAAAAGTTATTTTTAAAGTGCTTTGGGAAAATCTTAAAAACGGAAAAAACTTTCATGCAATCGTAAAAAATTTAGCAAAATCAGGAAGGTATTATTGGGTTATTACAGATTTTGATATTGCAAGAGATGAAAATGGAGTTATTGTAAATTATTTTGGAAGAAGACAAGCTGTTCCGCAAGAAGTAATTGCGATGCATATTGAACCATTGTATAAAAAGTTACTTCAAATTGAAGCGGCAAGCGGCGTAGAGTTTAGCGAGAAATATTTGATAGGTTTTTTAGAAGAAAAAAAGAAATCATATGTTGAATATATAAAGGAGTTAATTTACGATCACGAAAAAAATCAGGCAAAGTTTGCTCATTATGAAGAAGAACAAGAAGGAGAAGAAGAGGAGCACAGAGGTTTTTTTGGAAGATTATTTAACCGATAAAAGAGAATAATTTTAGTTTTAAATATTTAGGTTCGGGTCCGTTTTGAGTTTTCAAGGCGGGCCTTTTGGTTTTGAAGAAACATAATGTCTTTTTATAATTGATATTAAATTATCTTTGTAAAATGATTTAAATATTTATGGAAGTAATAAGATTGCAAGTAAAACCAGAAGCTAAAGAAAAATTATTTCAATTTTTAAGAACTTTTTCGTCTGATGAAATAAATGTAATTATTGAAGATGAGGAATTTCATAAAAATAAAAGAAAATTAGAAGCTACAATTGCTAAGATAGAAAATGGGACTGCGAAGTTTGTTACATTTGAGGAAATGGACGAAATACTAGAAAAAACGATTTCAAAATATGAAAAATAATGTCTTTTATTACTGAAATGTTTGCGTGAATTAAACACCAAATTTTATTTTTCTATCTTTTATAAAAATTTCAAAAAATGCCAAGAATCCTTTCCATAGACTACGGACAAAAACGCACCGGAATTGCTGTTACAGACGAAATGCAGATTATTGCATCGGGTTTAACTACGATTCCTACTCATACTTTAGTTGATTTTCTAAAAGATTATTTTGCTAAAGAAAAAGTAGAAGCAGTTTTAATTGGCGAACCAAAACAAATGAACGGTCAGCCATCAGAAAGTGCATCTATTATTAATGGTTTTGTAACCCATTTTTCGAATATTTTTCCGGAAATGAAAATCATTCGTGGAGATGAACGTTTTACTTCAAAAATGGCATTTCAAACCATGATCGACAGCGGACTTAGTAAAAAGCAACGCCAAAATAAAGGCCTTATCGATGAAATTTCGGCAACTATTATGCTTCAGGATTATCTTTCGTCTAAGCGTTTTTAAGTTTATTTCTGATTAAATTTCCATTTTTAGAAAAATTTATAATTTCCTAACTTTTATCATGTAAAAATTAGTTTTTTTTTGCGATTGAAAAAAGTACCTTTGCATTTTAAAACAAATTACTGTTATGCCTGACAATACAATACGTTCCAATAGTGAAGTAGTGCTTATTGGAGCTGGAATTATGAGTGCAACTCTTGGATTAATTTTAAAAGAGCTGCAGCCCGATATAAAAATTGAAATTTACGAAAGATTAGATGTGGCAGCTGCCGAAAGCTCGGATGCCTGGAATAATGCAGGAACCGGACACTCTGCCTTTTGCGAATTAAATTATACTCCAGAAAAAGCAGATGGAAGTATCGATCCCAAAAAAGCAATCAGCATAGCAGAATCTTTTGAAATTTCACGCCAGTTCTGGTCGTATTTAGTACAGGAAAATAAAGTTCCTTCTCCAGAAAATTTTATTAAAAGTGTTCCTCATATGAGTTTTGTTTGGGGAGATAAAAATGTTGAATATCTTAAAAAGAGATTCGAAGCACTTCAAAGCAATCCTATTTTTGCTGAAATGACATTTAGTACTGATTTTAATCAGTTGAAAGAATGGATGCCTCTTGTAATGGAAGGCAGAGAAGAAGGAGAAAAATTAGCCGCAACCCACATGGAAATTGGTACCGATGTTAACTTCGGAGCCTTAACCAGAAGCATGTTTAATTATCTTGAAAAATTAGACGGGGTAACTTTATATTTTAATCACGAGGTTAAAAAACTAAGACAGCGTGAGGATAAATCTTGGAGAATTAAAATCACAGATTTATCTACAGGTCAAAAAAGAAAAGCTTATACCCAATTCGTATTTATTGGAGCGGGCGGCGGTTCATTACCATTATTAGAAAAAGCAGATGTTCCTGAAGGTAATGGTTACGGAGGTTTCCCTGTAAGTGGTCAATGGTTAAAATGTACAAACCCGGAAGTTATTGCAAAACATCAGGCAAAAGTGTACGGAAAAGCAAGCGTAGGTGCACCTCCAATGTCTGTTCCGCATATTGATACACGTGTAATTGATGGCGAAAAAGCACTTCTTTTTGGACCATTTGCCGGATTCTCAACACGTTTCCTTAAAAATGGATCTTATTTAGATTTACCATTATCAATAAAAGCAAACAATTTAATTCCGATGCTTTCTGCCGGATTTCATAATATTCCACTAACAAAATATCTAATCGAACAGGTTCGTCAGTCTCCAAAAGACAGAATGAAAGCACTACGTGAATATTTGCCAAGTGCACGTTCTAAAGACTGGAAATTAGAAAAAGCAGGCCAGCGTGTGCAGGTAATTAAAAAAGGTGAAAATGGCGGTGGAGTTTTGGAGTTTGGAACTGAAGTTATTACAACACACGACGGAACTTTAGCAGTATTATTAGGAGCTTCTCCGGGAGCATCAACTGCAGTTGCCATTATGGTTGATTTAATCAGCAGATGTTTTACAAACCAAATTAAAACACCGGAATGGGAAGCTAAAATGAAAACAATGATTCCATCTTATGGTAAAACGCTGAATGATAAACCAGAGCTTTTAGCAGAAATGAGAAAACATACAGCAGAAGTTTTAAAAATTAAATAAAACTTCGGTTAAAATAAAAAAGAAGCTGTCTCAACTTTTGAGACAGCTTCTTTTTTATTTTACATACTTCCTTGTTCCGTAGGAACATTTCATTGGTAGAAAATTATATTGTTAATACATTACGTTCCGTAGAAACGTTTGATTTTTGAATTGTTTTTTTAACCTGACCTATCAAACGTTCCTACGGAATGCAAATGTGACTGATTTTTATCTTTTTCTACCTACGAAACATTCCTATGGAATGATAAATAGGATATCAAAAAGTGATCAATTAAGTCATTAAAAACAAACAAAATAATTATAGTAAAAAAGCTGTCTCAAAAGTAGAGACAACCTCATTTTTTATTGGTATAAATTATAATTAATCGTTGTTTACCGCTTTTAATTCTTTCGTTATTTTTAAAATTTTCTCTGCAAGATTACTCATCCAGATCAATTGTTCAATAACCATCGAAGCTTCCTGCATTTTAGCCTGACGTGTTTCTTTATCCAGTTCATCGTCGGTTGCAAGACGGGTAAAGTTTTTACGTTTCAGTTCTTCAAATTGTAAAGTCACATCTTCTTTATCAAAAAAAGTATCTGTTATAATGGTTTCGTTTCTTAAAATAGAAATCGAATGTTCCAGATTTTGTAAAATGGTTTTTATAATATAGTTGAAAGATTCTGATGCCGATGTTGTTTGATGCGATTGAATATAAGTCGATAACGAAGCTAAAGCAGATAAAAGCGAATGATTTAAAACCACCAGTTTATTAACCAGTGGCATTGTTTTCTGCTTCGATTTTGGTTCCTGCATCATACGTTGAAAAGAAGTCATTAAATTTCCTATTTCAACAAAGGCATTCTTTCTGGACAATCTGTAAGACGTTGGTATTTCACCTTTTTTATTATAGAAATCGGCAATTTCTTTAAGATAATTTCGATTTGCGCGTATCGAATTTTCAATATGAATTGGCGTATTAATAAATTCCCACGCCGGCCATAAAAACTGATTGGCAATAAAAGCTAAAGTTGCTCCCGCAAGTGAATCTAATATTCTAAACTGAATAACTTCAACCACATTCGGCGTTAAAATTCCGTAAATAAAAACCACATACATCGTTACAAATGTCGCGCTGATTTTATAATTGATCTGTGTAAACGAAATTCCCAAAAGCATACACACAATCGAGAAAATACTCAAAGCAACATGATTTTGAATTACAGAAACAATTCCAAAAGCGAGAAGACCTCCTAAAATAGTTCCGAAGATTCTGTTATAAGAACGCTCTTTTGTTAAACCATAACCGGGACGCATGATTACTACAATCGTCAATAAAATCCAGTATACGTTTTGAAACGGCAGAAATTTCCCGATTATAAAACCAATTAAAATCGTAATCGTTAATCGAAGCGAATGCCTGAATATGGACGAAGAATAACTGAAATTTTCAATAAGGGTTCTTATAGGATAATATTGCGGTGTTAAGAATTTTTCTAATTCCTTGTCCTTATCTTTCAACTTGTAAGACTGCATTGCCAGCGAGAAAGCACGCTGAATAATTTTAATTTTCCCAACCTGATTTTTGGCATACTTGAGCATATTGGTCAGCATCAAGACACCTTCTGCAGCTTCTTCTTTGCCTAAAGTTTTTTCGTAATCAAAAATGGCAAATTCAAGCGCATCTAATTCGTTTTTTAAATCATTTTTATCTACATAAACCGCAATATGATGTACGTTTTTTGAAAGCTTTTTAAGAGTAGAAGCCAGTTTATAAGCAACATTTTGATACGTACGAAGCACTTCAGGATGTTTGGCAAACTTTTCATGAAGTTTACTGTGATCAAATGACGTGTAAAGCGCCAATTCCTGAATTTCAACCAAAGTGATAAACACCAAAAGCATTTTTCGATTCTGCGTTGTAGTTGCAGATGCATTTTGATTTCCAATCAGCATTTTACGTAAATCCTCATGAATCAAATTAAGATCAACTTGTATTGCTAATTGTTTTTCTATGATCTTTTGACGATCTGCAGCGGGGCTCCATAAATCACCTCTTAATTTTAAATACTTTGCAGTCAGTTTTATACCCTCGGCAATTTGTAATTCTACATATTTATAAGGCTGTACAAAATGAAAAACCAGTGAAACTATAAGATATAAAATTCCTCCTGTAAAAATAAATCCTGAATATTGCAAAGCTTCCCAGCCCGTATGCAAATGCCCAAATGATAAAGAAATCGACAATAAAGCAGAAAACGAAACCAAAGTAGCACGCTGTCCGTAAACCGAAATCATCGAACATAAAAATAATAAAAATCCTAAAAAAGGATAAAATAAAAGAGGAAAGGGATAAGCAAGATTTACTAATAAATTTACACCCGAAACAATTAAAGAAGCAACAATTAAACCTTTGATTTTGTGGCTTAATGAACTCGGAATATCACTTGGATAGGTGTAAAAAGCACCAAGGGCGATAGTAAAACCTATTTCAAAATGCCCCAAAAAATTCAAAATTACAACAGGTACAACCGAAGCAATAGTAACTTTTGATGCATTTAAAAAGGAAGTACTGTTGGTAAATTTCGAGATTCGATCAAACATATCGTGAGGTTTACTAGCAAAGTTAAGAATTGTACGAAATATTTTGGCATAATTATAGCGGAGTTTTCCAAAGCATATAAAAAATTGTTATAATGTGGCTTTACAGCTAATCGTTGAGTATTTTTTACTATTTTTGCCAGCTGAAATATGTTAACCTTAATATAGGGTTTTCATTAGATAAAACATTAAATAATTACAAATGATTTTACCAATTGTAGGATATGGTGATCCTGTTTTAAGAAAAGTAGGAACGGCAGTTACGCCAGATTATCCAAACTTAAAAGAGACAATAGCAAACATGTATGAAACCATGTATAATGCTTTAGGAGTGGGACTTGCTGCACCGCAGGTTGGACTTCCTATACGTATATTTGTTATTGATACAACTCCTTTTAGCGACGATGAGGATTTACCAGAAAATGAACAGAAAGACTTAGAAGGTTTCAAAAAAACTTTTATCAATGCTAAAATCGTTAAAGAAGAAGGTGAAGAGTGGAGTTTTAATGAAGGCTGTTTGAGTATTCCGGATGTTCGCGAGGATGTTTACAGAAAACCAACTGTTACGATTGAATATTGCGAAGAAGATTTCGTAATGAAAACAGAAGTTTTTGACGGTTTAATTGCGAGAGTTATTCAACACGAATACGATCATATCGAAGGCATTTTATTTACGGATAAAATATCTTCTTTAAAAAAGCGTTTGATTCAAAAGAAATTAAAAAACATCACCGAAGGCAAGACTTTTCAGGAGTACAGAATGAAATTTGCAGCGGCAAAGAAAGGAAGATAAAAAGTTCTAAAAATTTAGAACATTAATAAAAAGACAAAAATTCTTAATACTAATTTTAATAAACATGAATTTAGACAAAATTTTAGCCATTTCTGGGAAACCAGGTTTATATGTATTGAAAGTGCAGACTCGTACAGGTTTTGTGGCAGAATCATTATTAGACGGAAAAAAAATTACAGTAAACTTAAAAAGTAATGTAAGCTTACTATCAGAAATTTCAATTTATACACACGAAGGAGAAAAACCATTGACTGAAGTAATGCAAAAAATTGCTGCTAAAGAAAACAAAGGTCAGGCGATTTCTCACAAAGAAGATAATGCAACTTTAGCTGCTTACTTTAAAGAAATTTTACCGGATTATGATGAAGAAAGAGTTTATCCTTCAGATATTAAAAAAGTATTAAACTGGTACAACACACTTCAGGCTAAAGGTTTAGTTACTGATTTAGCTCCAGCTGCTGCTGAAGCTCCGGAAGAAACCCCGGCTGTTGAAGAAAAACCAAAAAAAGCACCAGCTGCTAAAAAGCCAAAAGCTAAAAAAGAAGAAAAATAATTTTTTCTGAATTCAAATACATTGATCCCGCTAAGATATTTCTTAACGGGATTTTTTATTTAAAATTAGTTGCTATTTAAGTTTTAAAACATAATTTTGTAAGAAAAATAATATTCAATAATGACGTAAATTGCATTTGATTGTTTGTGTGTTTATACATGAATGCATTGTTCTCGCAGTTGTTTTGAAATTGTTTTTTTGGCTTTGAAACTAAATTTTAAATGATAGGAAAAATGAAAAAGGAAATGAAAAATTTTGCCGTAATAGCAGTTTTAGTATTAGCGACAGCCTGCAATAACAAATCAAAAGAAACAGAACAATCTGTAACTTCATCAGATACAACAAAAACCGAACACAACAAGAAACATTGGGAGTACGAAGGTGAAGCAGGGCCAGATCATTGGTCAGAAATCGATCAGAATGATTGCGGAGGAAAAACACAATCTCCAATTGATATTGTAGAAACAGAAAAAGATAAAACAATAAAACCTATTGATTTTCATTACAATCAAAAAAGAAAAATTCACGATGTTGTCAATAATGGGCATACTATTCAATTTGATTTTGAACCTGGAGATTATATTGTAATCAATGGAGATCAATACGAATTAAAACAATTTCATTTTCATGAATCAGCAGAACATACTATAAAAGGTGTGCGATATCCGTTAGAAATTCACATGGTTCATAAAAATAAAGACGGAAAATTTGCCGTAGTTTCTATTATGGCACAAGAAGACAAGAAAAGCAATGAAACTTTTGAATTTCTTGATAAGTATCTGCCTAAAAAAGCCAACGATACTGTAAAAGTTAACAACGATTTTAATATCAATAAAGTTCTTCCTCAAAATAGATCTTTTTACACTTATACGGGTTCATTGACAACACCGCCTTGTACAGAAAGTGTACAATGGTTTATTTTTAAAACTCCAATAGAAGTTTCTATTAAAATGATAACAGATTTAAAAAAGATAATGCCATTGAATAATTTTAGGAACGTTCAGGAATTAAACGGCAGAAAAATTAAAGAGTCAATCTAAATAAAAAGAAGGTATTTTGCCTTCTTTTTAGTTTATGAAAGAGTCATTTAATTCGCAAATTGTTTTAATTTTGGTATCTTAAAATAAAAAAATGAGCAAAGAACTTCAACTCAAAGCCTTCGAAAGATTATTAATTATCATGGATCAACTTCGTGAACAATGTCCGTGGGATAAAAAACAGACATTGCAGACATTAAGACATTTAACGATTGAAGAAACCTACGAATTAGGCGATGCCATTTTAGACAACGATTTAAACGAAGTAAAAAAAGAACTCGGAGACTTACTGCTGCATATTGTTTTTTATGCTAAAATAGGTTCAGAAACCAATGATTTTGATATTGCAGATGTCTGCAACGAAATCTGTGATAAATTAATTCATCGTCATCCTCATATTTATTCTGATACGGTTGTAAAAGATGAAGAAGAAGTAAAACAAAATTGGGAAAAACTAAAGCTTAAAGAAGGCAAAAAATCTGTTTTAGAAGGAGTTCCAAGAAGTTTGCCCGCATTAGTAAAAGCAAGCCGAATTCAGGATAAAGTAAAAGGTGTAGGTTTTGACTGGGAAGAACCGCACCAGGTTTGGGATAAAGTTCAGGAAGAACTAGACGAATTACAGGTTGAAGTTCAAGCCGGTGATCAGGATAAAATCGAAGCAGAATTTGGAGATGTTTTATTCTCGATGATAAACTATGCCAGATTTTTAAATGTTAACCCGGAAGATGCTTTAGAACGCACAAATAAAAAATTTATCAAGCGTTTTCAATATCTGGAAAGTAAAGCAGGTGAATTAGGAAAACCTTTAATGGATATGACTCTGGCAGAAATGAATGTTTTTTGGAACGAAGCTAAAAAACAGTAATTTATTCGGCCATTCGTTTTAATGCCTTTACATTTTTAAGCATTATTTTTTTACCTACTAATTCAATTAATTCCAGTTTATTAAAGTCAGATAATAAGCGGATGCAGCTTTCAGTTGCCGTTCCTATTATTCCGGCAAGTTCTTCTCTGGTAAGCTGTACTTTTAGGGTTTTATCTTCATTTTCTCCAAACTCATTATGTAAATGCAATAAAGTTTCTGCCAAACGCTGTTTGACCGTTTTTTGAACCAAAGCAATTTTATCATTTTCAGATTCTTTCAAATCCTCGCATACAGACTGCATCAAATTCAAAGAAAACTGATTATTGTTATTAAAGAAATGTATAATTTCAGATTTCGGAATAAAACAAACTTCCATATCAGCAATAGCTTTTGCAGATAAATTTGCAGGTTCATTGCTAATCATGGAACGCTGTCCTAAAAGTTCTCCGGATTTTACAAGCTTAACAATTTGATCTTTTCCGTTGGCACTCAATTTTGAAAGCTTTCCAACTCCGTCCTTAACGCAGAAAACGCCATTTGTAACATCGCCCTCTTCAAAAATAGCTTCGCCTTTTTTAATCGTATAAGTAGTTTTGCTATTAGCTAATTTTATAACTTCATCTTTATTTAGGGCTTTTAGAGAAGAAAGCTGACGAACAATACATTGATCACATTTATTCATAGCAGGAGTAATTTGGAGCAAAATTAACCAATTCCTGCGGTTTAAAAGTACTTTTACGTTTAAAAATGCGTAGAAAAAGGTATTATTTCAATTTGACAAATTATTTCATTACTTTAGGATTAGATTTCGTTATAACATGATAAATGTCATAGTTATAGTCACTGCCTTTTTTGAATTTTGCAAATTAAAAAACAAATTATGAGCGAGCAGAGTTGTTTTCATTGCGGGCTGACTATTCCTAAAAATGAAGAAATCAATTTTGATGAAAAAAAGTTTTGTTGTACTGGTTGTAAAACAGTTTACGAAATTTTTAGTCAAAATGATTTAACCTGCTATTATGATTTCGAAAAATCACCTGGTGCTACTCCACAGGACATTCAGGGCAAGTACGACTTTTTAGACAACGAAGCAATTTTAGCTAAAGTTCTCGAATTTCAGGAAGCAAATACTTTAATAGTTTCATTAAATATTCCTCATATTCACTGCAGTTCCTGTATCTGGATTCTCGAAAACCTAAATCGTCTACAACCCGGAATCAGCGCTTCACAAGTTAATTTCCCAGAAAAAAAGGTTCGGATCACCTTCAATTCAGAAACCGTTTCCCTAAAATCAATTGTATACTTATTAAGTTCAATAGGTTACGAACCCTATATTAGCTTAGAAAATTACGAAACAGGCAAAAATAAAGTAGACAGAAGTTTAACTTATAAAGTAGGCGTTGCCTTTTTCTGCTTCGGAAACATTATGCTGCTTTCCTTTCCTGAATATTTCGAAATCAAAGAATTCTGGTTAGATAGCTATAAACCGTTTTTCAGGATTTTAATTTTTCTTTTAGCATTACCAAGTTTTTTCTATTCAGCAAGCGGTTATTACGTTTCAGCTTATCATAGTATAAGAACCAGAATGTTAAACATTGATATTCCTATTGCTTTGGGAATTATTGTAATGTTCATTCGCAGCAGTTATGATATGTTGATGGATCACGGACCAGGATTTTTTGACAGTTTGGCCAGTTTAGTTTTCTTTATGCTGTTGGGTAAAATGTTTCAAACCAAAACCTATAGTTTTTTAAGTTTCGAAAGAGATTTTAAATCTTATTTCCCAATTGCGGTAACCAGAATAAATGCTGATTTTTCAGAAGAAAGTGTTCCTATTTATGATGTTTTAAAAGGAAACAGATTATTGATTCGAAATCAGGAATTAATTCCCGTCGATGGAATTTTAATGAGCGAAAAAGCCGAAATTGATTATAGTTTCGTAACCGGAGAAGCTGTTCCAATCACAAAAAAATCAGGAGATAAAATATTCGCCGGCGGAAAACAAATTGGAAAAGTAATCGAAATGGAAGTACTGCATTCTGTTTCACAAAGTTATCTGACACAATTATGGAGTAACGAAATTTTTCAGAAAAAAGTAGAACAAAAACACAAAACGATTACAGATGCTTTAAGCCGTTATTTTACGCCAATTTTATTGTTAATTGCCTTTGCAGGATTTGGTTACTGGATATTTATCGATGCCAATACTGCTTTTAATGTTTTTACCGCAGTATTAATTGTGGCATGTCCTTGTGCACTTGCGTTAACGGCCCCGTTTACTTTTGGAAACATTCTCAGAATAATGGGTAAACAAAAAATGTATCTTAAAAACGCCTTAGTAATCGAACAATTGGCTAAAGTTGATACTATTGTTTTTGATAAAACTGGAACGATTACGACTAATAAAAAGTCTAATATTCTATACGAAGGAATTGATTTTTCTGATGAAAATTTACAATTAATAAAAAATGTGCTTCGAGGTTCAAATCATCCTTTAAGCAGGATGTTATATGACTTTTTACCAGAATATGACAGAGTTAAAATTGATGATTTTCAGGAAATTACTGGGAAAGGAATTTTGGCTTTCGCCGAAGAAAAAGAAGTGAAAATAGGGTCTTCATCATTTGTTGAAAGCTCAATTTTAGAATCCTCAGAAATAGAAAGAACCTCGCTTCATATTAGAATAGACAATATCTATTACGGAAAATTTGTTTTCCAAAATCAATATCGTGAAGGACTTGAAAAATTGTTTGCAACACTTAGTAAAGACTATAATATAAAAGTGCTTTCTGGAGATAATGATGGCGAAAGAGAAAATCTGGAAGCCATTTTACCTAAAAATACCGAACTCGTTTTTAATCAAAAACCAGAACAGAAATTAGACTTTATTAAAAAACTGCAGGAAACAGGAAAGAATGTTATGATGGTTGGAGATGGTTTAAATGATGCCGGAGCCTTGGCGCAAAGTAATATTGGAGTTTCTGTATCCGAAAACGTAAATGTATTTTCTCCGGCCTGCGATGCAATTCTCGATGCAGGTGAATTTTCAAGATTAAACTATTTCTTAAAACTTTCTCATAAATCGATCCTGATTATTAAAATGAGTTTTGGCCTGTCACTTCTATATAATATCGTAGGTCTTACGTTTGCTGTTACGGGAAATTTGCTTCCTATTGTTGCGGCAATCATTATGCCTTTAAGTACAATTACGATTGTAAGCTTCGTTACTTTTATGTCTAATTACTTCAGTTGTAAGAATTTAAATTGATTTTACGTAATTTGTAAGATTATTTTACTTAATTTTAACATTCTTCTATAAGCATGATAATTATCATATTTTAAACGCCACTGACCTAGTAATTTTGTTAACATAAATTTACGGTATGAGTGTTATTTATCTTTTAATTTCAGTAAGTATTTTCGTGGCAGTCTGTTTCTTTATTGCCTTTATCGTTGCTGTCAAATCCGGACAATATGATGACGATTATACGCCCTCGGTCAGAATCCTTTTTGATGACGAGACCAAAATTATTTCCCCAAATAATAATTCACCAATCGAAGAAAAACAAGTATAAATTATGGAAATGGAACAGTTTTATTACGACAACAAAATTGTAAAAAAATTCATTTACGCCACCATTCTTTTTGGAGTTGTGGGTATGTTAGTGGGACTGACCTTAGCGGTTATGTACCTTTTTCCCAATATTACAGATGGGATTTCATGGCTTAGTTATGGTCGTTTAAGGCCTTTACACACAAACGCCGTTATTTTCGCCTTTGTTGGGAATGCTTTTTTTGCAGGTATGTATTATTCAATGCAAAGATTGCTAAAAGCCAGAATGTTTAGTGACTTTTTAAGTAATCTGCATTTTTGGGGCTGGCAGTTAATCATTGTCGCCGCAGCCATAACATTACCATTAGGATATACTTCTTCAAAGGAATATGCAGAACTTGAATGGCCTATTGATATTGCTATAGCGTTAATTTGGGTTGTAATGGGGATTAACATGATAGGAACCATGCTGCGTCGTAGAGAGCGTCATTTATATGTAGCAATTTGGTTTTATCTGGCAACATTTGTAACGGTTGCTGTATTGCATATTTTCAATAATATCGAAATTCCTGTTTCAGGATTAAAAAGTTACTCTGTATACGCAGGTGTACAGGATGCATTAGTACAATGGTGGTACGGACATAATGCGGTTGCATTTTTCTTAACCACACCATTTTTAGGATTGATGTATTACTTCGTTCCTAAAATTGCAAATCGCCCTATTTACTCTTATAGATTATCTATTATTCACTTTTGGTCATTAATTTTTATCTATATCTGGGCAGGGCCTCACCACTTACTATATTCAGCATTACCAAACTGGGCCCAAAATTTAGGTGTTGCATTTTCTGTAATGCTTATTGCTCCATCTTGGGGAGGTATGATCAACGGACTTTTAACATTAAGAGGTGCGTGGGATAAAGTTCGTGAAGAACCAGTTTTAAAATTCTTCGTAGTAGCCATTACAGGTTATGGAATGGCGACTTTTGAAGGACCAATGTTATCGCTGAAAAATGTAAATGCTATTGCGCATTATACAGACTGGATCGTAGCACACGTACACGTAGGTGCTTTAGCATGGAACGGATTTATGTCATTTGCTATTATTTACTGGTTGATTCCACGAATGACAAAAACAGCATTATTCTCTAAGAAATTAGCAAACTTCCATTTCTGGATTGGTACTCTTGGTATTATTGTATATACAATTCCGTTATATGTGGCTGGTTTTCAACAAGCATCAATGTGGAAACAATTTAATCCAGACGGAACTTTAACTTACGGTAACTTCCTTGAAACAGTAACTGCAATTATGCCAATGTATTGGATGAGAGCAATTGGAGGTAGTTTGTACCTAATAGGAATGCTGACATTGGTTTACAACATTATCATGACAGTTAGAGCTGGTGAAACAATCGAAGATGAATTAGCACAAGCTCCGGCGTTACAAAAAATCAGCAGTAATAGATTAAGTGGCGAAAGATTCCATTCATGGTTAGAAAGAAAACCAATTCAGTTAACCATTTTAGCTACAATTGCTATTTTAATTGGAGGAGTTATTCAGATCGTACCAACAATTATGGTGAAATCTAATATTCCAACTATTTCAAGTGTAAAACCATATACACCGTTAGAACTTGAAGGACGTGATTTATACATCAGAGAAGGCTGCGTAGGCTGTCACTCACAATCAGTTCGTCCGTTTAGAAGTGAAGTGGAACGTTATGGACCTCAGTCAAAAGCTGGAGAATTTGTTTACGATCATCCATTCTTATGGGGATCAAAACGTACAGGTCCGGATTTGTTAAGAGTAGGAGGTAAATACAATGATAACTGGCACTTTAACCACATGTGGAATCCGCAAAGTACATCTGCAGGATCAATTATGCCGGGTTATAAATGGTTATTTGATAATAAACCTTTAGATATTTCATTGACTCAAAAGAAAATGAACGTCATGATTTCACTTGGAGTTCCTTATTCGGCAGAAGAAGTTGCAAACGCACAAAAAACTTTAAGAGATCAGGCGGTTAAAATTGAGAAAAGTTTAGAAAATGATCCTGACTTTGTAAAAAGTTATGAAAAAAGCCGTGAAAAAGCAGCTGCAACAGGTGAAAAATTCATTCCTATGAATGAAAGAGAAATTGTCGCTTTGATTGCTTATATACAAAGACTTGGTACTGATATTAAAGTAAAAGAAACTAAATAACAGCATTATGTTTGAACAAATAAAACACAATATGGAAACGATATCGGGTGTAGAAATTTACCCGATACTTTCCCTCTTGATTTTCTTTTTCTTTTTCGTAGGATTAGGCATTTGGGTGTTCTCTTATAAAAAAGATAAAATTCAGGAAATGAGTAATATACCTTTAGAAGAAGGGCAAGTTATAATCTCAAAAGATAGATAAAAATGAAAAAGTTTTTCCCAGTATATGTTAGAGTACCGATGATTTTCTTCATCGTATTCGCTTTGATGGAATATTGTATAGATTCAGGCGACAGACCTGCTTTTATAAAATACCCAATGGTATCTGTCTTTTTACTTGTTTTTCTGTTTATTTTAATTGCTATCGAAGTTACACTTACTGCTGTAAATAAGGTAATGTATCAACTATTGTCGCCAGAAGAAAAAGCAAAATTAGATTACGAAAATAGTTTAAGTCTTCAGGAAAGTACTTGGTTCAAAGAATTAATGCATAAGCTTACTAAGACAGAACCAATGTCTAAAGAAGCTGATTTATTGATGGATCATGATTATGACGGAATCAAAGAGCTTGATAATAATTTACCGCCATGGTGGGTTTACTTATTCTATATCTGTATCATTTTTGGAGTAATCTATGTAGTCCGTTACGATGTTTTAGGAGCCGATGATCAGGAAATGGAACTTAAAAAAGAAATGGCACAAGCTAAAATTGATGTCGAAGAATACTTAAAAACCGCTCCGGATTTAATGGATGAAAAAACGGTTGTTCTGTTGACAGATGATGCAAGTTTAGCTGCAGGAAAAGAAATTTTCGCAATGAATTGTGCGGCTTGTCACAGAGCAGATGCAGGAGGACAAATTGGACCTAACTTAACAGATGATCATTGGATTTTAGGTGGAGGTATTAAAAATGTATTTCATACCATTACCAACGGTGGACGTGATGGAAAAGGAATGGTTTCCTGGAAAACAAATGGTATGAAACCAAAAGAAATTCAAAAAGTGGCGAGTTATATTTTATCACTGCAAGGATCAAATCCAAAAGATCCAAAAGCGCCGGAAGGAGATGTTTGGGTAGACGAAAGTGCTCCTAAAACAGATGCAGCAGCTACAAAAAAAGATACCACAGCAGTTAAAAAATAATTAGAATATCATGTCAAATTTACCAGACGAAGCTTTTAGAGATACCATTGGAACAATAGATGAAGGTGGTAAAAGGAAATTTATTTTTCCAAAGAAACCGTCTGGTAAATTTTATGATTACCGTAAAATTGTTAGTTATGTTTTATTGGCAATTTTGATAGTAAATCCGTTTATAAAAGTAAACGGAAACCAGTTTATGATGTTCAATATCATTGAACGTCGTTTTAATATCTTCGGCTTCCCTTTTTGGCCGCAGGATTTTTACCTCTTTGTAATTTCAATGCTTATTGGCGTTGTTTTTATACTTTTATTTACCGTTGTTTTTGGCCGAATATTTTGCGGATGGATTTGTCCGCAGACCATTTTTCTTGAAATGGTTTTTCGACGAATCGAATATTGGATTGACGGCGACCGCGGTTCACAATCCCGCTTGGCAAGACAGGAATGGAATGCTGAAAAAATCAAAAAAAGATTGACTAAATGGACGATTTTCTTTTTAATCTCTTTTGGAATTGCAAATATTTTTCTGGCTTATTTAGTGGGAAGTGACTCTTTACTATTAATGGTCGAGCAAGGCCCAATTCAGCAGGCGAGTAATTTTATTGCACTACTTATTTTTACCGGAGTTTTTTACTTTGTTTTTGTCTGGTTCCGCGAACAGGTTTGTATAATTGCCTGTCCGTACGGAAGACTGCAAGGCGTTCTTTTAGATAATAAATCTATAAACGTTGCGTACGATTTTGTGAGAGGAGAAAAAGAAGCAGGAAGGGCAAAGTTCAATAAAAAAGAAGACAGAGCTTTAACCGGAAAAGGAGATTGTATTGACTGCCTTCAATGTGTTCATGTATGCCCAATGGGAATTGACATTAGAAACGGAACTCAGTTAGAATGTACAAACTGCACCGCATGTATTGACGAATGCGATCATATAATGGAAAGTGTAGGATTGCCAAAAGGTCTTATTCGTTACGCATCAGAAGATGAAATCGTTAAAAAAGAACCTTTTAAATTTACTGCCAGAATGAAAGGTTACAGTGCGGTTCTTTTTATTTTGATGGGTATTTTTGTTGGAATGTTATTTTTAAGAACTGATGTTCAGGCCGTTATTCTACGTTTACCCGGGCAGCTTTTTCAACATAAAGGAGATAAAATAAGTAATGTTTATACCTATAAAATTGTCAATAAAACCATGAAAGATTACAATGATATTCATTTTGAATTAATCGATCAGAAAGGTAAAATTAACAATGTAGGGAAAGAGCATTTTAAAGTGGCAAAAGAAGCTATTTCGCAAGGAACTTTATTTATCGAAATAGATGAAGTTTTACTGGAAAGTGATAAGACGAATGTAAAAATTGGTGTGTATAACGGCAAGGAACTGCTCGAAACTACCACTACAAATTTCTTAGGGCCGCGAAGTTTTAATTAAAAATATACTATCATGAAAATTAATTGGGGAACCGGAATTGTCATTGCATTTGCATTGTTTATGACTTTCATATTATATTTTGTTTTTGAAGTACAATCAAATAGTAAATACGATAATGATTTGGTTGTAGAAGAATATTACAAACATGACACGCATTTTCAGGAAGAAATGGCAAGAATTCAAAATGCACACGATTTACAGCATAAACCTTCAGTAAAGTTTGAAGAAGATGGTGTAAAAGTTACTTTTCCTGCCACTTTTGAAAGTGATAAAATAAAAGGAAATATTTTATTGTACCGACCTTCAAACAAAAAGTTTGATTTTAATACTGAAATCGCTTTGACTAATTCTTCAATAGTAATTCCGCATAAAAAACTAATCAAAGGTCGTTGGGATGTTAATATGGAATGGCAGTATGAAGGGGAAAAATACCTGACGAAAGAAGTTATCTACGTAAAGTGATTTAGTCTTTTTTGTAGAAAGTTTAGTCCCTACGGGACAATAGAAGTACTCGACTATTTCTTTTCTACCGATATTTTATCTCTACGAGATATCTCCAGTTAGGAACAACTCATCGGTAATAATAAATGATTTATAAAATAGATTATTAGTTATATAATAAAAAACATGCTCCGTTAGGAGCAACATATGGGGAGAAATAAAGCATATAGATAATGTAAAATGTCCCGTAGGGACTATAAGTTAATATTGATTTAGCTTTTGGGCAAAATGTTTAGTTCCTACGGAACAATAGGAATAATAGAGCATTTCTTTTTTACCGATATTTTATCTCTACGAGATATGTTTCAATAATATGCTGCCAAAGGAAATTATTGATAATTAATTTCAATAAGATCTGCTCCGTTAGGAGCAACATATCGGTAGAAAAAAACATATCGATAATATGTAAATGTCCCGTAGGGACTAAAGGTATTTTACATATATAAAATTTTACGAGATATGTTCCGTTAGGAACAACTGATTGGTAGAAAAAATATAAAATTTCATAAAAAAGTGTCCCGTAGGGACACATGATAACCGAAAATTTGACAACAAAAAATAAATAAAAAATGTTATTTTCAGCATTCATATTAGGTCTTATCAGCAGCTTGCATTGCGTTGGCATGTGCGGGCCAATTGCTATGATGCTTCCTGTTGACCATCAAAATGAAGCTAAAAAAATAGCACAGATCATCACGTATCATTTAGGAAGATTAACCGCTTACTCAACAATTGGTTTAATCTTCGGGTTACTGGGAAGAGGTTTTTTTTTAGCAGGAATACAGCAAAGAATGTCAATCTTTATTGGGATTGCCATGATTTTAATTGTTCTGATACCCGAAAAAGTATTCGCTAAATACAATTTTTCAAAACCCGTTTATAGAGTAATTTCCAATATAAAATCAAGTTTAGGAAGTCAGTTTAAAAAGAAAAGCTACAAATCTCTTTTTACAATTGGTTTGTTAAACGGATTCTTGCCATGCGGAATGGTATATGTGGCTCTGTTTGGAGCAATTGCCATGCAGAGCGCCGGTTTTGGAGTTTTATATATGTTATTGTACGGACTAGGAACAATTCCGTTAATGACAGTTGTAGTTTACGTCAATTCATTATTAAAATTACCGTTTCGAAATAAAATTCAAAAAGCAATTCCTTATGTTGCTGTTATAATTGGAGTATTATTTATTTTAAGAGGTTTAGGTTTAGGAATTCCCTATTTATCTCCTTCAAATATGAGTTTGTTTGTTCAGGGAACTCCTAATTGTCATTAAATTGTCATCGAAAACAAGTTCGTTTCAGGTGACTTTCTTTTTAAATGTAAATCAAAAGCCATACAGATGTTGCGAACAAATGGTCTTCCGACTTCAGTAATTTTGATTCTGTTTTCTTCAATTACAATTAACTGATCGTTTTCTATTTCTTTTAAAGCCATTAAAACTTGTGGCAATTCTTTAAAATATAATGAATCATTATTCCAGGAAGTTTCAAGTTCACAGGTTAAATTCAGAATATGTTTTCTGATGATAAGGTCTTCATCAGTTAAAATATGACCTTTTACAACCGGAAGCTGATCCCATTCTAATAACTGATAATAATCTTCCAGATTTTTAGTGTTTTGAGCAAATCCGTACCAGCTGTCACTAATCGAAGAAACACCTAAACCAATCATAAGTTGTGTTTTTGAAGCACTGTAGCCCATAAAATTTCGATGCATTTTTTTGTTGTGGGCAGCATGAAATAGACTGTCTGAAGATAAAGCAAAATGATCCATACCAATTTCATGATAACCATTTACAGAAAGTAATTGTTTACCTGTTTCATAAAGCTGTCTCTTTTCGGCATCTTTTGGAAGATTTTCATCGTTGAATCCGCGTTGACCATTTCCTTTAATCCACGGTACGTGAGCATAACTGTAAAATGCTAATCGGTCTGGTTTTAAGGAATTTGTTTTCTCAACCGTATCAACAACATCATCTAAAGTTTGAAAAGGTAAACCGAATATAATATCGTGCCCGATAGATTTATAACCAATTTCTTTTGCCCAAAAAGTAACTTTTGCCACATTATGAAAAGGCTGAATTCGATTAATGGCTTTCTGTACTTTTTCGGAATAATCCTGAACACCAAAACTCACTCGGCGAAAGCCTAAATCATATAATTTTTTAAGCTGTTCATAAGTTGTATTATTAGGATGTCCTTCAAAACTAAATTCATGATTTTCAGCTTTATTAGCAAAACTAAAAATACCATTAATAAGATGTTCTAAATTGTTGGTTGAAAAAAAAGTAGGCGTTCCTCCGCCTAAATGTATTTCTTTAATAAAAGGTTTTTCGGGCAGTTGTTTACAATACAAACTCCATTCTTTTAAAAGAGCCTGAATGTATTTTTCTTCGACAGAATGATTTTTAGTAATTCGTTTGTTGCATCCGCAAAAGGTGCACATACTTTCGCAAAAAGGAAGATGAATATAGAGACTAATTCCAATTTTTGAATTGCTTTCGGCAAATGCTTTTTGAAAAGATGTTTTCCATTCTTCGACTGTGAAAGCGGTCTCATTCCAATAAGGAACCGTAGGATAACTCGTGTATCTTGGGCCAGGTACATTGTATTTCTGGGTCAATGAAATTTTCATAAAGACGGATTTAGTTTATATCAAAATTACTGTTTGAACCACAGACATAAAATGACAAATATCATGTATGAGACAAAAAAAAGAGACTCATAAAGAGCCTCTTTCTACTGAATTAAATAACTAACACTAAATAGAATCCTGAATGATTTTAAGCCATTTTTTCGCAAACATATGATCCTGATAGGCGCTTATTTGTTTGATGCGGTCATCATCAAAATCATAGAATGGAATTGTAATTTTTTTTGAAGTTTCTCTATCCTGAAATTCATAATCAATTTTTACAATTGTATCTGAGTTTCCTTCTGTAGTTAAAACTAATTTGCAAGATGAAACACTTTTCAAATCGACATAAGTTGATTCTTGTTGATTTGGATTGAAATTCATCAAAATAAATTTTCTGTTTTTTTGATCGATCGTTAACGTTTTATTGCTTTGAGATTCAGTCAAATCAAATTCCTGAGGATTGTTTGGATTGAATTTCTTCTTGATGTCTAAAATTTTTGTTTTGTTTGCTTTGCTCGATCGTGCTGAAAAATATATAGGAATGGCTACTATGACCGCAATCACAATACCAATTATGGTTACACTTGTTTCCATGTTTCTTTTTTAAAATTTGGTAAATAATATGAAATAGTAAACAGTTTCGGGATAGAAACGGTTTAATTGCTGATGAAGAATTGCTTCTCCGGATTAAAATTTCAAAGTTTAATTACCAGAAAAAATGGAAGGCGTAGAGCATTAATGAGATTTTTTTGCTCTGTGCAGGAAATGGGTTTGTAAAGTTAAAGGCTGATTTTATTACTTTATGCTGTGGAACAACTATAAGTAAGGAATCAAACCATTTAATTGACGCGAGATGATCTGTCTTAATATTTGCCGCAAAGTGATAACTTCCCTGAGGCTGAATAAATGCTGATGAATCTGCAGTTTCTTTAGAGAAATTGGTATCCGTTTTTTGAGTTTCCGCTTTTTGCACAGGAAGTTCGTTTGCCTGAGCGGCAAAAAGTCCTATGATCAAAAGTGATACAAAAAGTATGGTTTTACGAATGCAATTCATGGTGGCGAATTTAGTTCATAAAACACAATAAATGAAATTTTAAGTGCTAATTACTTCTTAAAAATAGCTTTATTATTTTATCCTCAACTTTTAATAGTTGAGGATAAAATATTTTTATTGCTGCATTTTAAAATAATAGTCGGCAGAGTGTTTTCCTCCTCCGTAGAATAAGAAGAAGATGCAAATGAGTAAAACTACAATTGCAAGAATTAAGCTTTCAGAATGCATGTGTCCCATAAAATTTACGAGAACGGCTCCAAATAGTATTGGTAATTGAGCTGCAATTGCCCAGCGGGTAAGTAGCCCAAAAACAATCATTATACCTCCAATCATGTGTGCCGGCGCGATATAATGCAGAAGAAACATTCCGCCTCCGAACCGATCAATTGGAGATATTAAATCATGTAAATACTGAACGTTTGTTACAAAAGAAACGCCTTTCATAAATAAAAAAACACCCAATATTATACGTACTAAATCTACTGGTAAATAAGTATGGGCATTTGCCCACTTATTTAAGCTTTTGACATTTTCCATGATACTACGTAATTAAAATTATATATATAAAGTTACTAATTTTTAATGATATATTTAATTTAAGTATCTGAAAATAAGTTTTTTACTATTTATTTAACACGTTATCTGTAATTGTGGAATATTAAACCTGAATTACGCCCAGATTAAATGGTTTTTGAATAGGAGCGTGGTTGGCAGCTTCGATTCCCATTGAGATCCATTTGCGGGTATCCAGTGGATCGATAATTGCATCTGTCCATAATCTTGATGCGGCATAATAAGGCGAAGTCTGCTCGTCGTAACGTGCTTTTATTTTGTTGAAAAGTTCCGTTTCTTTGGCTTCATCGACAACTTCTCCTTTTGCTTTAAGCGAAGAAGCTTCGATTTGTGCTAAAACTTTGGCAGCCTGCGTTCCGCCCATAACAGCAAGTTCTGCACTTGGCCACGCAAATATTAATCTTGGGTCATAGGCTTTTCCGCACATAGCATAATTTCCTGCCCCATAAGAATTTCCTACGATTACAGTAAATTTTGGTACAACCGAATTACTTACAGCATTTACCATTTTGGCGCCGTCTTTAATAATTCCGCCATGTTCTGATTTTGAACCTACCATAAATCCGGTAACGTCTTGCAAAAATACTAACGGAATTTTCTTTTGATTACAGTTGGCAATAAAACGGGTTGCTTTATCGGCGCTGTCAGAATAAATTACACCGCCAAACTGCATTTCGCCTTTTTTGGTTTTTACTACTTTACGTTGATTGGCTACAATACCAACTGCCCAGCCATCGATTCTGGCATAACCGGTAATTAACGATTGACCGTAACCGTCTTTATAAGCCTCAAATTCTGAATTATCGACCAAACGATTGATGATTTCCATCATATCGTATTGTTCGTTTCGGGCTTTTGGTAAAATTCCGTAAATGTCTTTTGGATCTAAAGCAGGTTTTTCGGCTTTGATTCGGCTGTATCCGGCTTTATCAAAATCACCAATTTTATCGACTATATTTTTGATTTTATCTAAAGCATCTTTATCATCTTTGGCTTTATAATCAGTCACTCCAGAAATTTCGCAATGTGTTGTTGCTCCGCCTAAAGTTTCATTATCAATAGTTTCGCCAATTGCAGCTTTAACCAAATAACTTCCGGCAAGGAAAATACTGCCTGTTTTATCCACAATTAAAGCTTCGTCGCTCATAATTGGCAGATAAGCACCTCCGGCAACGCAGCTTCCCATAACAGCAGCGATTTGTGTTATTCCCATACTGCTCATTTGGGCGTTGTTTCTAAAAATACGTCCGAAATGTTCTTTGTCAGGAAAAATTTCATCCTGCATTGGCAGATAAACTCCGGCGCTGTCTACTAAATAAATAATAGGAAGTCTGTTTTCCATTGCAATTTCCTGTGCACGGAGGTTTTTTTTGCCTGTAATAGGGAACCAGGCACCAGCTTTTACCGTCGCATCATTGGCAACAACAATACATTGTTTGCCTTTTATATATCCTATTTTAATAACAACTCCGCCAGAAGGGCATCCGCCGTGTTCAGCGTACATTCCTTCTCCGGCAAAACCGCCAATTTCAATATTTTCTGAATTTTCATCTAATAAATAAGCGATACGCTCACGAGCCGTCATTTTTCCTTCGGCATGTAGTTTTTCGATTCGTTTTTCGCCTCCGCCTAGTTTTACTTTGGCAAATTTTTGTTTTAAGTCTGAAAGTAATAGTTTATTGTGATCTTCGTTTTTATTGAAGTTTAAATCCATGATATAATATTGATTTTACAAAATAGTGTTGGCTAATTTACAAAATCCATTGAAATAAACCGATTGCTTTGTGAATTAAGAAAAAGTTTATGTTATCCTTTTTTTTATTTAAACACATAGAGATAGGATTTATAGTTTAAAGAAGGAAGTAAAAAAGAAACTAGTTTCTAACACATAGCTGATACTATGTTTGTTTAAACAAGTGAAACGCCTTTTTAAGCGAACTTAATCTATGTTTCTATGTGTTAAAACTAATTACACCAATTATTTTTCTTTAATTTGCTTTTTCATACTAACTAGTATTTTTTATGTCTAAAGCTGCAAATACCCGACTTACGATTCTCCATAAAGCATTTGAATTAATCTATACCAAAGGTTATCAAACCACAAGTATTGATGAAATTATTGCTACAACTCAAGTTACAAAAGGCGCTTTTTATTACCATTTTAAAACTAAAGATGAAATGGGAATTGCGATTATAGAAGAAATTCTAAAACCGACTATGCAGGAAAATTTTATAAAACCAACTGAAGCTTCTCAAAATCCAGTTGAGGATTTTTATAATATGATTTCGTATTTATTGCTCGAAGATCCTTTTTTGCAGGTAAAATATGGCTGTCCGGTTGGAAATCTTACACAGGAAATGACGCCGTGGAATAATAGATTTAGTGAAGCTTTGGCCGAATTGGTCGATTTATGGAAAAAGAAAATTATAAATTCAATAGAAAAAGGGAAAGAATCAGGTTTGATTCGCAAAGATGTAGTGGGCGAACAAGTTGCTTTTTTTATCTTATCAGGCTATTGGGGAATACGAAATTTCGGAAAACTTCAAAATGATAATTCTTCCTATCTTGTTTATTTAAAGGAACTTAAAGTTTATTTAAACGGCCTGAAATAAAATTATTTTTCAAAAACATACTACTTAGTATGTTTTTAAATATATTTGCATTGTCTTAATCAAAAAACAATGTATCAAACTCTTTTAGTATGCCATTCCTTTATAAGATGGCTCGTATTGGTAAGCTTGTTATATTCTATTTATACAGCTTACAAAGGTTATTCTCAAAAACTTCCTTTTACCAGGAAAGATAACCTCATCCGGCATTGGACGGCTACAATTGCTCATATTCAGCTTATTTTTGGAATATTAGTTTATGTGCAAAGCCCGATTGTGAAATATTTCTGGAAGAATTTTAAAGAAGCGGTTCAAAATTTAGATGCTTCGTTCTTCGGAATTATTCACATTGCTTTAATGTTAATCGCAATAGTTTTTATTACAATTGGTTCGGCTTTAGCCAAAAGAAAACTTTCTGATGATCAAAAATTCAGAACCATGCTAATGTGGTTTTCTATTGCTTTATTAATCATTTTTATTGCCATTCCGTGGCCATTTTCACCTCTTGCAAACCGACCTTATTTTAGATAATTATGAAAAATTTACTGAACACAAATACCGGAAGATTACGAATTATAGGATTTCTGGAAGGAACTTCGCTTTTGATTTTGCTTTTTATAGCAATGCCGATGAAATATATTTTTGAAATGCCATTTTTAACAAGACCAGTGGGAACAGTTCATGGTGCTTTATTTCTGCTTTTTATTTTTAATACATTGAGCGTTGGAGTAGAGCAGAGCTGGAAATTTAAAGACACAACATGGAAAGTGCTTTTAGCCTGCGTGATTCCGTTTGGTACTTTTTACATTGATTCTAAAATTTTAAGTAAAATCCAAAACCATTAGTTATGATTTTTGTATTCAAAACAAATGTTGATAATATTTCGAAAGTGGAAAAGGTTGCACCAAAACTAAATCAGTTATTTCCTAACTCAAAATGGAATTTTGATCTTGAGGATTGCGATAATATTCTAAGATTTGAATGTAAAGATGATATTATCGAAAAGGTGATTTTTTTAATGAAAGTGATTGGCTTTGAATGTGAAGCTTTATAAAAACAAAAAACATCCGTTGCAGCGGATGTTTTTTTATATAAAACAAAGTATAATTATTTTTTAGGAGCGCAAACCATTCGTTTTAGCATTGCCCATTGTTTTAAGGCATCACGAGCCTCAACAGCCGGATAACCTAACATTGTTTTTCCTGCAGGAACGTCTCCGGTAACACCAGATCCGGCTCCAATTACAGCTCCGTCGCCAATAGTGGTATGGTCTTTTATAGAAGCACTTCCGCCAATAATAACACCATTTCCTAAAGTTACAGAACCTGCTAAACCGCTGTTTCCAGCCATAATACAGAATCGGCCTAATTTACTGTTATGTCCAATTTGAACTAAATTGTCAATTTTACAACCGTCTCCAAGAATTGTTGAACTGAATTTTCCGCGGTCAACGCAAGAATTTGCTCCAATTTCAACACCGTTTCCAATGATTACATTTCCAATTTGCGGGATTTTTACCAAGCCTTTTTCAGAACAAGGGCGAAATCCAAAACCGTCAGCACCAATTGTTGCATTTGGATGAATAATACAATCGCTTCCGATGTGACAACGTTCACGAACAACTGTTCCAGACCAAATAATAGTGTTTTTTCCAATAGTACATTCATCCAGAATAGTAACGTTTGGATAAATTACTGCATTGGCACCAATTTCAACTTTTGGTCCAATATAACAGCCAGCACCAATTTTAGCACCTTCGCCAATAATTGCTGTTTCGTCTATAGTAGCTGTTTTATGGATATTATTATGAAAAATTGGAGTAGGCGGAGCAAAAAGGGCCAAAATCTGCGACATGGCTAAATCTGCATTTTTTACTTTAATAAAAGCGCGATTTTCTCCAGGTTCAATAGAAATGTCTTCGTTTACGACAGCAATTGAAGCATTTGAGGTCGACCAGTACTTTTCATATTTTTTATTTCCTATAAAAGAAATTTCTGAAGTTGTAGCTTTTTCTAATTGCTCTGTTGCGGTAACGCTCTGTGAAGTAGTGCCGTAAATTACACCATTAATTACTTCATTAATTTCTTGAATTGAATACGATCTCATTGACAAATTTTATTCGACTTAGGGTTAATTTTCGTCAAATAAAATAAAATAGATTTTAATTACCTAATAAAATTTTTATGTTTCTTAATAATTATTTAAAATAGAAGTCTAAATATTACAAAATTAACATTTTAACTATTAATTTTTTGCAAGTTTTTTAATGTCGGGGTTTGTCGCTGTTCAGTTTTTGGGTGAATAATCTTAGTTTTTTTCAATAAAAAATAAATTATTTAATTGGTAAGTAGCAGCCTACATTTCTTTTGTTAATTGTTTCTCTTTGTGGGTATTAAAAAAAAAGCGATTCACTTAAAAGGAATCGCTTTTTTGATTTATTCTTTAATTTTCGAGAGTGAAACTGCGTTAATGCAGTATCGTAAACCGCTTGGTTCTGGTCCGTCTGGAAAAACGTGCCCTAAGTGCGCATCGCACACATTGCAGACAACTTCAACACGAATCATTCCGTATGATTTGTCAGCATGATACCCAATTGCATTTTCTTTAATTGGCTGAGTGAAAGATGGCCAGCCAGTTCCTGACTCAAATTTTTCGTTTGCATCAAAAAGAACCGTTCCGCAGCATTTACACTCGTAAATTCCGGGATCAAATAAACTGCATAATTCAGAGCTGAAAGATCTTTCAGTTCCTTTTAAACGCGTTACCTGATATTCTTCCGGAGATAAAAGCTGTTTCCATTCTTCTTCCGTTTTCTCCACTCTTTTTTCCGGAGCCGGATTTCCTTTATTTGTAAAATGAATTACATCTGCCCATTTTATCATAACTTTTTTAGTTTTAAAGTTTAAAGTTTCAGGTTTCAAGTTTACTGTGACTGCAAACTGCGACTGAACACTATAAATCTGAACACTGAATACTATTCTTCTTCTTTCTGTCCCATCATCATTAAAAATGCTTTTAGGAAAGGGTCGATATTACCATTCATTACGCCGTCGACATCGCTGGTTTCGTAACCTGTACGAACGTCTTTTACTAATTTATAAGGCTGCATTACGTAATTACGAATCTGCGAACCCCATTCGATTTTCATTTTTCCGGCTTCAATATCAGCACGCTGTGCTTGTTGTTTTTTCAACTCAATTTCATACAATTGAGAACGAAGCATTTGCATGGCACGCTGTCTGTTATCTTGCTGTGATCTTGTTTCAGAACACTGAATCTGGATTCCGGTTGGTTTGTGAACTAATTGTACTTTCGTTTCAACCTTATTTACGTTCTGCCCTCCGGCACCACTTGAGCGCGATGTTGTAATTTCGATATCGGCAGGATTAATGTCAATTTCGATACTATCATCAACAAGCGGATAAACATACACAGATACAAACGAAGTATGACGTTTGGCATTACTATCAAAAGGAGAGATTCTAACCAAACGGTGAACACCATTTTCTCCTTTTAAATATCCAAAAGAATAATCACCTTCAAATTCTAAAGTTACCGTTTTTATTCCGGCAACCTCACCTTCCTGAAAGTTAAGTTCTTTTATTTTATAGCCATAACTTTCGCCCCACATCATGTACATACGCATAAGCATTCCTGCCCAGTCGCAGCTTTCAGTTCCGCCGGCACCGGCAGTAATTTGAACAACAGCACTTAAACTGTCGCCCTCGTCAGAAAGCATGTTTTTGAATTCGATGTTTTCTATATGACTTTGTGCAGTATCATATTGTTCGTCTAATTCATCTGCAGAAAGTTCTCCTTCTTTATAAAAATCATAAGCAAGCTGTAATTCATCTGTAAGTGTTACAGCTTTGTCATAATCCTCAATCCATTTTTTCTTGTTTCGAAGATTTTTTACGATGTTTTCTGCTTCTTTGGCATTATTCCAAAAATCAGGCGCAAAAGTTTTTTCTTCTTCGTTTGCAATTTCGATTAGCTTGGCATCAACGTCAAAGATACCTCCTCAACGCACCAAGGCGCTCCACAATACCTTTTACTTGTTCGGCTGTTGTCATAAATTAATAAGTAGTTTTATTTGTTTTTTGTCGATATTACGTTAGTTTATTCAAAAAACTAATGCGTAATTTCGTTATACAAAAATAAGATTTAGTTTTTAGAATACAGCATTAATTTTAACAGTAATAAAAAGGGCAAATAATAGCTTCAGAAAATAGTTTATGGATAATATAAGTAAATACGATCTGCATAAAAATGATTTTTCGAAATTGCATTTTGAAATAAACGATGCAAAGCCATATTTACTAAAAAACCTGGATCACGCTTCAATACCGCACAGACATAGTTTTTATCAAGTTATTTGGTTTAAAACTCCGGGAAGACATTATGTTGATTACGAAATTATCGATCATCCTGAAAATACAATTTTCTTTATCAATACCAATCAAATCCATTATTTCTGTCCAGATTCTGTAAACGAAGGAATTCTGTTTCACTTTAATGATTATTTTATTTCTCAATTTAATCCTGAATTTCTGGAGCGTTTTTCATTATCAGTCTTTAACGAAATTGGAAAGCCTTATTTAGAGCTTTCAGAAACTGAAACTGAACGTTTTTCTGTTTTTAGCAAAGTTATTGAAGAAGAAATACAGGCAAATGATATTTTTATGAGAGAAGAAGTTTATTCTGTTTTTACAAGTTTACTTTTTCTAATTGAAAGACTGAAAAGTAAAGAGACAAAGATTGATTTTAATCTAAATTCTGATTTTAAACTGGCTTATTTGTTTAAAAAAGAAGTCTATAAAAACAAACAATCTTTTTCTAATATTGATTTCTACAGTGATTTACTGCATACAAATAACAAAAAACTGACGAGTGTTGTAAAGCAGTATTTAGGTAATACACCAGCAAATATTATCATTTCAATTAAAATATTAGAAGCAAAAAGAAGATTGGCAAACGGGAAATTCTCTATTCAGGAAATCGCTTATGATTTAGGATTCGATCAGCCTACTTATTTTACGAAATACTTTAAAAAAGCGACCGGAATTACGCCAAAGGAATTTCAATCTTCTATACTTCCGTAAAATACCATTTGTTGTCTCGATTTTACCATTTTAAATAAACAATTCGAAGGAATTTTGCCTTGTTAATTTTAAACTACAAAATGATGAAATCACAAGCATTAATATTAGGCGGAACAACCGGAATGGGAAAAGCCACAGCAGTCTTATTGTTACAAAAAAATATTGAAGTAATAATTGTAGGCAGAGCCGATAAAAATTTGGAAACTACAAGACAGGAATTACAATCTTTAGGAGATATAAAAACAATTGGTGTCGATTTATTGAATGAAACTGATGTTGAAAATTTTTCAGTTTCACTAAAAACGCTTATTCCGAATTTAAAATACTTAGTAAACGCGGCAGGATATTTTAGTCCGAAACCATTTTTAGAGCACACGAAACAGGATTTTGATATTTACCACAATTTCAATAAAAGCTTTTTCTTTATAACGCAGTCTGCAGTTAATATAATGAAAGAAAACGGCAGAGGATCAATTGTAAACATTGGATCAATGTGGGCAAAACAAGCTATAAAAGCGACTCCGTCTTCGGCTTATTCAATGGCAAAAGCTGGATTGCATAGTTTGACACAGCATTTAGCAATGGAATTAGCTGATTTTAATATTCGTGTAAACGCTGTTTCTCCGGCAGTTGTAGTTACACCAATTTATGGATCATTTATTGAAGAAAGCAAGATTGAAGAAACATTAATGGGTTTTAATAGTTTTCATCCAATTGGACGTGTTGGAAAACCTGAGGATATTGCTAGAACAATCAGTTTTTTACTTTCTGATGAAGCTTCCTGGGTTACCGGAGCCGTGTGGGATATTGACGGAGGGGTTATGGCAGGAAGAAATTAATTTTACAAATATAATTTTGAAAGAGTTTTTCGGTTTATCGGAAAGCTCTTTTTGCATTCTATAAAATATGTAAACAGCTTTTGAAATTATTAATGCTAGTTTTATATGTTTTTTATAAATATTACGTTAATTTGGTTCTAAGTAATTCACAAGTTAAAATTTATTAAAACTTGGGATTAATAACAAACAGTAATACGTAATTTTGCTGTCCAAAATAGATATAGTTTTTATATGGAAATAAATTTAATTAGCGATACCATTACCAAGCCTTCTTATGAGATGCTGCAGTATATGTTTAACGCTCAGGTTGGCGACGACGTATACAAACAAGATCCTACGGTTATCGAATTAGAGACAAGAATAGCCGAATTTTTTGGTATGGAAGCTGGACTTTTTTTTCCGTCGGGAACTATGGCGAATCAAACCGCAATTAAACTGCATACACAACCCGGAGAACAATTAATTGCCGATAAATATGCTCACGTTTATAATTATGAAGGCGGCGGAGTTTCTTTTAACAGCGGAGTTTCCTGCTCTTTATTAGACGGAGACCGCGGAATGATAAATGCGGCACAAGTGGCAGCCGCAATCAATGATCCCGAATTTTATCATAGTCCGTTAACGAGTTTAGTTTGTGTTGAAAACACAACGAATAAAGGCGGCGGAGCTTGTTACGAATTAGAAGATTTAAGAGAAATAAAAAAAGTCTGTGATGCTAATAATTTGAAATTCCATTTAGATGGAGCTAGAATTTGGAATGCATTGGTTGCAAAAAGACAAAACCCGAAAGAATTTGGAGCTATTTTCGATACTATTTCGGTTTGTTTATCAAAAGGTTTAGGCGCACCAATTGGTTCTGTTTTATTGGGAACCAAAGCAGATATTCACCGAGCATTAAGAATCAGAAAAATATTAGGCGGAGGAATGCGTCAGGTTGGTTATTTAGCCGCAGCGGGATTATATGCATTGGCGAATAATATCGAACGTTTAGCAGAAGATCACCGCAGAGCAAAAGAAATTGGAGCAATTTTAAGCACAAAATCCTGGATTGCATCTGTAGAACCTGTAGAAACAAATATTTTGATTTTTTCACTAGCTGAAGGTTACAGCGACCAGCTTTTGATCGAAAAATTAAAACAAAAGAATATTTTAATAAGTTCCTTAGGACGCAACAAACTAAGAATCGTTACTCATTTAGATTATAAGGAGGTAATGCATACGTATGTTTTGGAGATGTTTTCGAAGATTTAGGAAAGAGGTTCAAAGTTGCAAAGGTTCAGAGGGACAAAGGTTAAAAAAAGACGCACTATTTTTATAGTGCGTTTTTTTTAAAGTTACAATAAGAAAAACCTTTGTCCCTTTGCAACTCTGAACCTTTGTCACTTTATTTAAACAAATTATCCATTCCCGGAATCATCGGCATATCCATTTTTGCGACAGCGTCAAGTTCACTTTCGTTAACGCTTGTTGCTCTTTCGATAGCTTTATTTAGTGTTACAATTAAATAATCTTCCAGTTGTTCTTTATCTTCTAAAAGAGAATCATCAACAGAGATTGATTTTATTTTTCTATTGGCAGTAATTGTAATTTTTAATAATCCGTCGGCGCTTTGTTCGTCAATTAAAACAGTATCAAGGCGTTTTTTTGTATCTTCAATTTTTTGCTGGGTTTCTTTAAGTTTACCCATCATTCCCATTAAATCCATTTTTTGTTGATTTTTAAATTATTTCATACAAAATTAGTATATTGCTGTATTAAATCAATGGAATATTTTATGAAAAAATTAATTTTGTTCTGTTGTGTTTGTACTACTTTTGCTCCTTCGTATTTAAAAACAAATGCTCAATCAATGCAAGAAAATATACAGGCTCCAAAAGCCAAGGAAGTTCCAAAAACATTAAAAAAACACAAAGAAACCCGAATCGATAATTATTTTTGGCTGAATGACAGAGAAAATCCGGAAGTTATTGATTACCTGAATAAAGAAAACGAATATTATCAGAAAGTGACCTCTCATACTAAAGATTTTCAGGAATCTTTGTATGAAGAAATGAAAGGCAGAATTAAAGAAGATGATTCATCAGTTCCTTATTTCTATAACGGATATTTTTATATTACACGTTTTGAAACAGGAAAAGATTATCCAATTTTTGCCCGAAAAAAAGGAAGCCTTTCGGCAGAAGAAGAAATTCTGTTCAACTGTAACGAACTAGCTGTAGGCCACGCATATTTTAAACTGGGGGGGTTAAGTATAAGTCCTGATAATAAATTTGCCAGTTTTGGAACTGATATCGTGGGAAGAAGAATTTATACCATCCAGATCAAGAATCTTGAAACAGGAGAAATTTTATCAGATAAAATCGAAAATGCAACGGGAGCTTCTGTTTGGGCAAATGATAATAAAACCATTTTCTATACCAAACAAGACGAAGTTACTTTAAGATCTGATAAGATCTTTAGACATAAATTAAATACAGATTCTAAAAAAGATGTTTTAGTTTATGATGAAACAGATGATACTTTTAATGTTTCGGTAAGTAAAGAAAAATCAAGGAAATATATTGTAATTGGTTCATCGAGTACTTTAACGACAGAATACAGAATACTGAATTCAGATAATCCGGATGGAGAATTTGAAGTATTTCAGCCTCGTGTTCGTGGTTTAGAATACAGCATTTCTCATTATGAAGATTCATTTTATATCTTAACAAATAAAGATAAAGCAACGAATTTCAAGCTAATGAAAACGCCTGAAAATAAAACAGGCAAAAAAAACTGGGTTGATGTAATTCCGCATAGAGAAGATGTTTTATTAGAAGATATTGAGATCTTTAAAAACTATTTAGTTGTAGAAGAACGCTCGAATGGTTTAAATCATATTCGAATTATGCCATGGAATGGTGAACCAGATTATTACCTGCCTTTTGGAAGCGAAACTTACAATGCTTTTACTACAACAAATATTGATTTTGATACTGATATTCTGCGTTACAGCTATCAATCGCTTGCTACGCCGTCATCTGTAATTGATTTTAATATGAAGACTAAAACCAAAGAAATTCTAAAAGAACAACAGGTTTTAGGCGGAAAATTTGACAAAGAAAATTATGTCGAAGAACGCGTTTGGGCAACAGCAAGAGATGGTGTAAAAGTGCCAATTTCTATGATTTATAAAAAAGGATTGAATAAAAATGGTAAAAACCCGTTATTGCTGTATGCGTACGGTTCATACGGAATTACGATGGATACTTATTTTTCTTCAACAAGACTTTCGTTATTAGATCGCGGTTTTGTTTATGCAATTGCACACATTAGAGGAGGAGAAGACTTGGGAAGACAATGGTATGAGGACGGAAAACTGTTAAAAAAGAAAAATACCTTTACAGATTTCATCGATTGCTCTAAATTTGTAATAGACGAGAAATATACGTCACCAGAACATCTTTATGCTGAAGGTGGATCTGCAGGAGGACTTTTAATGGGTGTAATCGTAAATGAAGCACCAGAATTATATAACGGAGTTATAGCGCAGGTACCTTTTGTAGATGTTGTTACAACAATGCTGGATGACAGCATTCCGCTTACAACAGGAGAATATGACGAATGGGGAAACCCAAACAATAAAAAATATTACGATTATATGTTGTCGTATTCACCTTATGACAATGTAAAAGCACAAAAATATCCTAATATGTATGTATCGACAGGATTGCATGATTCTCAGGTACAATATTGGGAGCCAGCGAAATGGGTGGCTAAATTAAGAGTTTTAAAAACAAATGATAATCAATTGTTTTTAGATACTAATATGGACGCGGGACATGGCGGGGCTTCAGGACGTTTTGAGGCTTTAAAAGACTTAGCAAAAGAATTTACTTTTTTATTAGATTTAGAAAAAATTAAAAGCTAATTAGATTTTTTTTGTTAAATTTGCAACCTATCAAGGTGCTTAAAAAACACTTTCGATTAACTATTTTTTTATGAAAGAAGAAATAAACGCTTATAATAATGTTTTAGAGTTAATAGGTAATACCCCGCTTATTAAACTAAATAAAATCACCGAAGAGTTAGAAGGAAATTTCTACGCAAAGGTAGAAGCTTTTAATCCAGGTCATTCCTCAAAAGATAGAATAGCGTTATATATTATTGAAGAAGCCGAAAGAAAAGGAATATTATCACCCGGCGATACCATAATTGAAACTACATCAGGGAATACAGGTTTTAGTTTAGCCATGGTAAGCATTATAAAAGGCTACAATTGTATTTTGGCCGTGAGTTCAAAATCATCCAAAGATAAAATTGACATGCTGAGAAGCTTAGGCGCAAAAGTTTATGTTTGTCCGGCTCACGTATCTGCAGATGATGAAAGATCATACTACAATGTAGCAAAACGATTACACGAAGAAACAAAGGGTTCAGTTTATATCAATCAATATTTCAATCAGCTAAATATTGATGCCCATTACAACACTACAGGTCCCGAAATCTGGGAACAAACAAAAGGACAAATCACACATCTTGTTGCTTGCAGCGGAACCGGAGGAACAATTTCCGGAACAGCAAAATTCTTAAAAGAGCAAAATCCGAATATTAGAATCTTAGGAGTAGATGCTTTTGGATCAGTATTGAAAAAATACCACGAAACAAGAGAATTTGATAACAAAGAAATTTACCCGTATCGTATTGAAGGTTTAGGTAAAAACTTAATTCCTTCGGCAACAGATTTTGATATCATCGATAAATTCATGAAAGTTACCGATGAAGAAAGTGCTCACTCTGCAAGAGAAATCACTCGTAAAGAAGGTTTATTTGTTGGATATACATCCGGAGCAGTAATGCAGGCAATTAAACAATATGCAGAAGAAGGTGAATTTACAAAAGACAGCAATATTATTGCAATCTTCCCTGACCACGGTTCACGTTATATGAGTAAAGTATTTAGCGATGACTGGATGAACGAACAAGGATTCTTTGACAGCGTTAATGAAGAAGAAACCCAAAAAATTGAATTCGTAAAATAGATTACTATTTTTCTAAAAATATTAAACTCCATTCGTTTTGCGAATGGAGTTTTTTTATGCTGACTTTTAAGTAATTAAGAAATTCGATAAAAGGGTTACTATTGTTTTTAAAAGCTTAAATTTTTAGAAATGTTAATTATTTTGGTTTGTTTGAGAAAACCGTATTTATACGTAAGATATTTTAATTGAAATTGAGGTTAATTTATAATTTTAAGAATTACTTCAATAGTATAATTAAAACTAATTTTGTCGACAAAATCATCAGTTTTGGTTATTTTAACGATTATTTAGGTAGGTTAACGAAAAAATTTTCGACGAAAAGCATAATAGTATAGCTTAGCTGTGTATAAATGACTCACTTTATTTATAACCCTAAATTCTGCTATTATGAAAAAATTTCTACTCTCAGTAATGTTTGTAAGTTATTTGAATGCGACTGCTCAAATTCCAATTCAGGAGTTTAATTTCAATGGGACTTTAAATAATGAATCTAACACAATTTCTTTCATGGGGTCAGATGAGTTTGTACCCGATAGATCAGGAATTGCAGGAAATGCTCAAAGATTAAATAATAAAGCGCTTGAAGCTGTGGTTGATGATCTGCCACAAGGCAATAAAGCGAGAACAGTGAGTATTTGGGTTAAATTTAATGATATAGCATCAGCAAATTATATCTGGGGTTATGGTTCAGCTTACAATGCTCAGTATTTTGGTTTACTGCAGCAGTCGACAGTTTCTTCTAATTCAGATTTAAGTTTAGCGGGCTGGGGCGCAGCAAATGATGTAATTGTCTCAACTCCATTAGCAAAAGGAGTTTGGTATCAATATACCGTAACCTTTGATGGGACGGTTTCTAAAATTTACCGCAACGGAGAATTACTAAAATACATAAACGGCTTAAAACGCTCTACAAAAGGAACTATTTTTAGATTAGGCGAAATAAACACATCAGTTGGAATAAACGCAGATGTAGACGATTTAAAGATCTATGATGTGGCTTTGACAGATGAACAGGTTTCGGAATCTTATAACAGCTCTAAACCTTTAATCGTAGTCGCAGAAGCTGCAGCAGCTCCTAAAACAAAAGGCACTGTAAAATCTAAAACAGCAAAAACTACTTCAGGTAATATAATTGTGAGTAAAGATGTAAATGTCGGAGGGAAAAATATTGAAGTGTATTCGCAAGGACAAAAGGTAGTAGGAAATAATTCTATGACTATAAATGATCTTCCAGAAGGAACCTATTTATTAAAGATTTCAAATGCTCCGTCAAAAAAAATAACATCAAAATAAGGCCATCAATTAATTTTTTTAAATAGTTAGTTAGTTTTTAAATATTGTTTAGTAGCAATTAGATTTTTTGGAATTAGGAAACAGCCTTTTGGATTCAGAAGGCTTTTTTTTAGCCCTTTATAACTATAAATTTTTATATTTTGTGAGAATTCTGTATCTGTATGTAGGATTTGTTTGTTTATGCTGAATTAAAATTATAGTTTTAACAAAATTTATAAATAAAATATTTAAAAATTTGTAATTGTAAAATTCGAATGATCAAATTTGCTGTCAAATAAATCATTATAAAAAGATATCATCCAGTAAAAAATGTATATACCTATGAAAAAAATATTACTCACTTTAATGTTTGTAAGTTTTTTAAATTCTAATGCACAAAATCCCGTTCAGGAATTTAATTTCAGTGGAAATTTAAGCAGCGCAGATAATACCATTTCCTTTTTAGGTACTCCTGTTTTTGTAAATGACAGAATGGGTGCCCCTAAAGGAGCTTTGCGACTTTCTAATAAAGCTTATCAGGCTGTAGTAGGCGATCTTCCGCAGGGAAATAAACCAAGAACAATATCGGTTTGGGTTAAATTTAATGCAATAAATGCCGTTAATCATGTTTTAGGTTATGGTACTGCAGCAAATGGTCAGTATTTCGGATTAACGCAGCAAGCGGCAGCCGGAGGTAATTCTGAAACAAATCTTGCGGGATGGGGACCAGGAAATGATGTGGTTGTTTCTGCACCGCTTTTAAAAGATATCTGGTACATGTACAGTATTACTTATGATGGTAATAGTTCAAAAATTTATCGTAATGGTGAATTACTAAAATATACTGAGGGAATCGCGCGTTCAACCAAAGGTTATATTTTGAACATCGGAAAATTAAATACAGCAACAAGCATCAATGCCGATATCGACGATATTAAATTGTATACAGTTGCTATGACAGACGAGCAGGTTATGGAATCCTATAACAGTTCAAAACCGGCTAAAACAGTTGCGGCTCCGCCAGTGCCAGTTTCAAATACAGAGAAAAAAGCGGCTCCTGCACCTGTAAAGCTTCCAGCTGCCGCTGTGGCTGCTTCTGCCGAAACTACTAAAAGTGGTAAAAGTGTTGAGGTTTTTTCTCAGGGACAAAAAATAATAGGAGCAAACGCTTCTAATATTGGTGATTTGCCAGAAGGAACATATTTAATCAAAGTATCAAACACACCAAAAAAGTAATTTTATATTTTTCTAAAAAAGAAAGCCTTCTGAATTTCAGAAGGCTTTTTGATTTTTTATTAGCTTATTACACTAAGCACTACAAATAAGATTACCAAAATAATTACGGCAAATCTTGTGTATTTTGATGTTTGCATGTTTGTTTTTGTTTTAAGGAATTATGATCTGATTGCGACAAATATAATAGTTTATTTTACTTTTTATAATATTTTGCTTTCTTCTGCATCAATTTTAACAAAAACAAAAAAGCCCTGAAAAAATCAGAGCTTTTAAAAATTTTATAAAAAGAAAAAATTATTCTTCTTTCATCGTATGATAAACGTTCATTACGTCATCATCTTCTTCAATTTTTTCAATTAGTTTTTCAACGTCAGCGATTTGAGCCTCAGTTAATTCTTTTGTGATTTGAGGAATACGTTCAAAACCAGAAGATAAAATTTCTAAACCTCTGTTTTCTAATTCTTTTTGTAAAGCACCAAAACTTCCAAAAGGAGCATAGATCAAGATTCCGTCTTCATCTTCAAAAACTTCCTCTGCACCAAAATCAATTAATTCAAGCTCTAATTCCTCAGCATCAAGACCAGTATTTGCAATTCTGAAATTACAAGTATGATCAAACATAAACTCAACAGAACCCTGAGTTCCCATTGTACCGTTGCATTTGTTGAAATAACTTCTAATGTTTGCTACCGTTCTGTTATTGTTATCAGATGCAGTTTCAATCAAAATCGCAATTCCGTGAGGAGCATATCCTTCAAATAAAATTTCTTTATAGTTGGCAGTATCTTTATTGCTGGCATTTTTAATCGCGCGCTCAACATTATCTTTTGGCATGTTGGCCGCTTTTGCGTTTTGTATAACAGCTCTTAATCTAGAATTGGCGTCAGGGTTAGGACCGCCTTCTTTAACAGCCATAACGATGTCTTTACCAATTCTGGTAAATGTTTTGGCCATTGCAGACCAACGTTTCATTTTTCTTCCTTTTCTAAATTCGAACGCTCTTCCCATTTCTAATTTTTAGTTTTGTGATGCAAAAATAAAGGTTATTCCTTATTTATCCAAAATCAATTCTATTCTTTTTTGTGGATAAATTTAACGCAAAGTTCGCAAAGGTTTTACGCAAAGTTTAGAAAAAGGTCTTTTATAAATAATTTATAAAGGTCGCAAAGCTTTATCGGAGTAAGCTTTGTCAAAGTTGAAAACTTTGACAAAGGGATAAAATCTAAAATCTAAAATCTAAAACTCCCTATTTCGAAAAATTAAAGTCATTAATAATATTCACCGCTTCGTTGAGGTATGGATTTGTTTTTAAATTATCCATCTGGTATTGATTAATCGTTTTATCATTAGGATAAGCGCCCAATAAAAACTGATTTACAGAAGAATTATAAACATCCAGCGGATTATTTTCGTCATTAAAAGTATTGATCTCTGTCCAAAGAGAATTTACGACTTTCTTTTGATTAAAAACCGCATCCAAAGTCATCGGGATTTCTGCTTTTGGTGTATTGATCAATTGATCTATTTTTAGATTGATTTTTTTAATATCATTAAAATAAAAATTATCGGCCAGTCTTAAAGAACTGTTTTTGGCCAGTTTATCAATTAAAGCACGTTTTACATACGGTCTGAATTTTAAAAACGGTTCAATACTATCGTTTTTCATCGCAGTAGGAAAATCACTTTCTTTTTGATAAACATCTTCATAAAATTCAGGAAGAACAACATCTGGCGTAACCCCAATATATTGATGGCTTTTTCCCGTAACCCTGTAAAATTTATTAATTGTAATTTTTAGAAAATCAGTATTTTTATTTTCGTCAAGCGAAAGAATCGTCTGCATTGTAGCTTTTCCAAGCGTATTGCTTCCTAACAAAAGCGCTCGATTGTAATCCTGCATAATCGAAGAGAAAAATTCACTTGCAGAAGCCGTATTGCTATTCACCAAAATCACAATTGGACCTCTGTAAATCATGCCTTTATAAGGATCATTAATAACTGATTTCTCTTTAGTATGATCTATAACGACCGAAATTGGTCCATAATCAATAAACATTCCGGCTAGTTTTATCGCTTCTTCCATAGAACCGCCGCCATTATCAATCAAATCAATCACTAAACCTTTAATATTATCTCTTTCCAGTTTAATAACTTCTCTGGCCACATCATCGGCACAACCTTTTCTGCTGTTTCCGTCTAAATCAGCATAAAAACTTGGAATTTTTATATATCCAATTTTACTTTCCTTACCAATTATAAAGCTGAAAACCGAATTTTCTTCGTCTTTCATGACTTGTTTTTCGATAAAAACATCAAAATTTTTGCCTGAGTTTCTTTTCAGCGTAAGCGTAAGAGTTTTATTCGCTTCAGATAAAATCATGGTAGAAATAGATTCTAACGAAGAACAGGAAACCTGAAGTGTTTCTTTATGATTGGAAACCGAAATAATCTGATCGCCTTTTTTAATCTGTCCCGTTTGATACGCCGGACCATTTGGATCTATTTCGTGAACTATAATCTCATTTTTTTCATTAAGATTCACCGTCATTCCCAATGATAAATGCTCTTTTGATAAGGAAGCCACAAAACTAGATTTAGAATCGTCGCTAAAATAAGCCGTATGCGGATCAAAATAAGTACAGAAGAAATTATAAAGATTCTCGTCTTGTTTCGTTTTAGTTTCTAAAAGCGTGCTGATACGGCAAATTTCATTCGACACAATCAGATTTCTGGATTTAGCTTCAATAGAAGCAAAATTTGCTTTTATAGAATCCAGATTATCGCTGGTTTCAGCAATATCATCCAGAATTTGATAACGCAGTTTTTTACGCCATACTTTCTCTAAATCCTCTTTTTTTAAATAAAAAGGAAATGACTTTTTGTAGAATCGAATGGTATCTTTCTTAGTGTAATCAAATGCAGTTGTCTGAATTTTTTCAAGAACCTCTTTAGTTCTAATCAATCCATTAATATATTTGGCGGTAATATCAGTTAAAAAAGTACAATCATTGCTTAAAATTAAATCGTCCAGATTTAAACGATATTCTGCTGCCATTTGATCGTATTCACTTTTAAAGAAGATATTACGGGAAGGATCTAATTCATTGATAAGATTATCAAAAACAAAAACAGATAAACTGTCATCGACTGGTTTTGGACGTAAATGTTCTGTTTGAATAACAGCATTTATTTTGTTCAGTATTTCGCATGTCTGGGCGCTATTTTGACTAAATAGGAAAGAAGTAAACAGTAAAAATAGCGGCAAAATTTTGTTCATAGGTGAAATCTCAACATTCTATATTAAAGTTACGGTAATTTTTCGAAAACGGTTTACATTTTTTCTAAAAAATCTTACATATAAATAAGAAATAAAATGCCGCAGATTAAATGATTCTAAAGGATTAATCCCAGCAATCATTTAATATGCGGCAAAAAAAAATGCATTACCATTATAGTAATGCATCTTACAATATTTATAACTTTAATTATTTCTTGTAAAAAGGCAATTTTACCACTTTTGCAAGAACATCATTTTTTCTAATTCTAATAAAAATATCACTGTCAACAGCACTGTTTGAAACCGTAACATATCCTAAACCAATTCCTTTATTCATAGAAGGAGACATTGTTCCAGAAGTTACAATTCCAATTACAGCTCCAGAATCATCTACAATCTCGTAATCATGTCTTGGCACCGCACGTTCCTGCATTTCAAAAGCAACTAATTTTCTGGTAACACCAGCTTCTTTTTGCTTTTTAAGAGCTTCAGAATTAGTAAAATCTTTATTGAATTTTGTGATCCATCCTAAACCGGCTTCAAGCGGAGAAGTAGTATCATTAATATCATTTCCGTAAAGGCAGAATCCCATTTCAAGACGTAAAGTATCACGAGCTGCAAGACCAATAGGTTTGATTCCAAAAGCTGCACCAGCTTCAAAAACCTTGTTCCAAATAGCTTCAGCATCAGCATTTTTGCAGTAAATTTCAAATCCTCCCGAACCTGTATAACCAGTTGCAGAAATAATTACATCATTAAAACCGGCAAAATCTGCTACTTCAAAATGGTAATAAGCAATGGCAGATAAATCTATAGAAGATAGAGCCTGCATAGCCTCAACCGCTTTTGGTCCCTGAATTGCCAATAATGAATAATCATCAGAAAGGTTTTTCATTTCAACTCCCAAATCATTGTAAGATGAAATCCAGCTCCAGTCTTTTTCAATATTCGAAGCATTTACAACAAGTAAATACTCTTCTTCTTTCATTTTATAAACAATCAAATCGTCTACAATTCCGCCTTCGTTATTTGGCAGACAAGAATATTGCGCTCTACCAATAGTTAAAGTCGAAGCATCATTTGAAGTCACTTTTTGAATCAAAGCCAAAGCATTTGGTCCCGTTAACAAAAATTCACCCATATGCGAAACGTCAAAAACGCCCACACTATTGCGAACCGTTTCATGTTCAGCATTTACACCTTCATATGTAATAGGCATGTTGTAACCCGCAAAAGGCAGCATTTTCGCTCCCAAACTCTCATGTATGTGCGTAAGCGCAGTATTTTTCATTGTGTTGTTTTATAAAATTGTTCTGCAAATCTATTCAAAAAATATCTAATTTGAATGCCTTAAATTATAAATTTCGCAATAATTAGGAGCAATTTCCTGCTATCCGCTATATTCCCGATAAACAAAAACTACGGCTAAAGAGCCTTGTTTTTCTAAATCGGGAGATGCCGCTGCTATCAGGGCTAGGACTTAAGGGAAACAATAAACATTCGTGTTTTCGATTTTTTATGTAACTTTAATCATAATAAACAGTAACGAATCATCTTTTATAAAGTCAAGCTTCACAATCAGCTATGTTTGTTAAAAACAAGTGAAACGCCTTTAACCACAAAGAAAAGCTATGATTCTATGTGTTTAAAAATAAATGCACCAACAAAAGCCATCAAATGAAATCTCCATATTTAATCACAAAAGAAGAAATCTTAAAAATATACAAACCCGTAAATCCTCATACACACAAAGGAATTCAGGGTCACGCTGTGATTATTGCCGGAAGTTACGGAAAAATAGGAGCAGGCGTTTTAGCCTCAAAAGCATGTTTAAAATCCGGCTGCGGACTTGTAACGACTTTTATACCAAAATGCGGTTATCAAATCCTGCAAATCTCCATTCCAGAAGTAATGACGGTTACTGATGAAAATACCAATTTTATTACCAATATTCATTTACCATTAATTCCGCAAGCAGTTGGAATTGGCCCCGGAATAGGGAAGGAACTCGGAACACAAAAAGCCTTATTTGAATTTTTAAGAGTCAACAAAGCGCCTTTAGTTCTAGATGCCGATGCTTTAAATATTATTTCTGAAAATTTATCCTGGCTGGAATTAGTTCCCGAAGACACGATTCTAACACCGCATCCAAAAGAATTAGAACGCTTGATTGGAAAATGGAATTCAGAATCTGAAAAATTTCAAAAAACAATTGCCTTTTCAGAAAAGTATAAAGTTATCGTAGTCATGAAAGGCGCACCAACATTCACTATAAACAGAAATTCTGTCTACGAAAACACAACCGGAAACGCAGCCTTGGCAACCGCAGGAAGCGGCGATACCTTAACCGGAATCCTCACAAGTCTTCTCACACAAGGCTACGAACCCAAATACGCCTCAAAATTCGGAGTCTATCTTCATGGATTAACAGCAGATATTGCTTTACCCAAAACTGGTTATGAATCTTTCATAGCCTCAGATATAATCAAGAATTTAGGGAAAGCTTTTTTGAGTTTAGAAAAGTAATTTTAACGCAAAGGGCGCAAAGGTTTTTCGCAAAGGGCGCTAAGTTTTTTAAGGTGCTTTGCTTTTTAAAGGTTGCAAAGTCGCAAAGTTTTTAGGTAAAGTTTCCATACAGTTTGTCATTTCGAGGAACGAGAAATCTCCACAAGTAACTCCTCAACGAGAATCCAATCTTTGTAGAGCTTCTTGTGGAGATTTCTCGTTCCTCGAAATGACAAGATTGGGAATATAGCGTGAACAAAAACTTTGCGACTCTGCGTCTTTGCGAGATTAAAAAACTTTGTGTCTTTGTGTCTTCGTGGCAAAAACCTTAGTAAGTTTGTAACTATGAAAAACAACTTCGATCTCAGAACGGTAAACGTCATGCGTTATATAACGCCGCTGCGCGAAGGCGGATCTTTACCCGCTTTGGCAGAAGCCGATGACGATTTTAAATACGTATTAAAATTTAGGGGTGCCGGACACGGCGTAAAAGCCCTTATAGCCGAATTAGTAGGCGGACAAATAGCAAAAGCCTTAAAACTACAATTACCAGAATTAGTATTCGCAAATCTCGACGAAGCCTTTGGAAGAACCGAAGCCGACGAAGAAATTCAGGATTTACTGCAAGGAAGCCAAGGATTAAATCTGGCACTTCATTTTTTATCAGGCGCGATTACTTTTGATCCTGTTGTAACGACTGTCGATGCGAAATTAGCTTCGCAGATTGTCTGGCTTGACGCTTATATTACAAACGTAGACCGAACTTTCAAAAATACCAATATGCTAATCTGGCATAAAGAATTATGGCTGATTGATCACGGGGCATGTTTGTATTTTCATCATTCCTGGAACAATTGGGAACAGCATGCCAAAAGTCCGTTTGCATTGATAAAAGATCACGTTTTACTGCCGCAAGCTTCTCTTTTAAAAGAAGTTGACGCTGAATTTAAAGCGATTTTAACGCCTGAAATTTTAGAAGAAATTGTAAATACAATTCCGTTAAACTGGCTTCAGTGGGAAGATGCAGACGAAACACCGGAAAACTTGCGAAATGTTTATTTACAGTTTTTAAAGACAAGATTAGAGAATTCAGAAATATTTGTAAATCAGGCTCAAAATGCAAGATAATCACTTATACGAATATGCTGTGATTCGTGTTGTGCCAAGGGTAGAACGCGAAGAATTCCTGAATATCGGAATCATTTTGTTTTGCAAAAAAGCCAAATTTATAAAAGTACTTTTTCATTTAAATAAAGAAAAAATTGAAGCACTATCAAACGATTTTGATATCGAACAATTAGAATGCAATCTGACTTCATTAGAAAAAATAGCAAAAGGAGCCAAAGACGGCGGTCCAATCGCTGAATTTGAGATTCCGGAACGTTTTCGTTGGTTAACGGCAATTAGAAGTTCAGCAATCCAAACTTCAAGACCGCATCCAGGTTTGTGTCAGGATTTGGAGAAAACGATTCAGAGATTGTTTGAAGAGTTGGTGCTTTAAGGAAAGGATCAAAGGTGTAGAGGTTCAAAGTTACAAAGGTTTTCTGTAGAGGCGCACAGCAGTGCGTCTACGCCCCAATTGTCCATACTTTGTGTTAGACGCACTGCTGTGCGCCTCTACATTTAATCTTTGCGCCTTTGCGCCTTCGTGGTAGAAAAAAAATAAAAAACCACGAACTGCATCCCTGCAATCCGTGGTTCTAACTAAAAACTAACTTACTTTTATTCTAATTCAATTAAAACGATCCGCAGATATTGCCGCCTAAAGTTGCTCCTGCATTTGCCGAAATATCAGCTTTAACAGCAGTTTTATTAAGTTTTACAATAGAATATGGCGGAGTAAAAGCAGTACCGCTTCCGGCTTGATTTCCGGTTGTATTGGTAAAAACGTTATCAGTTGCCGTAACAGCCGTATAGCCGCTCATTAAATCGATAGGCGTTTTTACACCTTCAAAAACGTTGCTTTCTACACGAAGATCAGCTTCAAAACCTGCAGCGATGCATTTATTACTTACCGTACTGTTAAAGAAATTGTTTACCAAATGCACTTTTCCAAAACGAACTCTTGGCATTCTTTCTTTACATCCTGGAGCCCACCAGCATCTTGCAAAAGTAATTCTCAATTTGCCGCGATCTGCAGTAGCACCATCGCTTGAACCAATTAAGTTTGAATACCTATGATCATCTGATCCTCCGGAACCTCCAGCTTTTGGCGGTTTTAGATAATGGAATTTAGAATACGTAACCGAAATATAATCGGATTTGTTTTTAATGTCGAAGTTTCCATCAACACCATCTCTAAATTCGCAGTGATCTACCCAAACATTGGTACATTCATCCAGAATTGCGTTGTCCCAGCCATCAGTATCGTAAGCTCCTGGGCCTTCAAAAATAAGATTTCTGATGATTAGATTTTTACATCTTTTAATGTTAATAATACCAGAAGCATCTTTAGTCTGATTTGTCGAAACCAGTTTTGCACCACTCGTACCATAAATGGTTTTACCAGTTTGATCCTGAAATGATAATCGTGTAGTAACTGTAATTGTTCCGGAAACTTTGATCACTTTTACAGAAGTGTTCTCAATAGCGGCTTTTAATTGAGCGTAAGTTGTAACAGTAGTTTCAGCCGAAGAACCGCCGCCTGTTGTATTTCCGTTTTGAGAAGCCCAGCCCGGAACTTCAGAACAGTTTCCAATTTTTGCGGTTAAATTCGTCGTACCTGACTGAATTGTTGTTTCGATACTTGCTTCTGTGTTTGGTGAAGCAATTTCTTCAGAATTACATGCCGTAAATCCTAAAGCCAATGTTAGTAAAAACATGGAGAGTGTTGATTGTAATTTCATAATTTAAGTTTGGTTATTTATAAAAGTTTAACAGCACAAATCTGACTATAATTTGCAGGAAAAAAGTTGAACAAGTTCAAACTTTTACAAAAAAATCTATGAAATTCGTTTTTTTAACAGTTGTTAATTTACAAAAATGCATAAATAGTGTACATTTACGTAATCGATTACATTTTTTAAACCCCTAATAAAGAATGGATTGAAAAAACAAATTTATTTCCAACAAAAACCACAAGCATGTACAACCTACTAAGAAAAAACATTGAGCGAAAGATCCCGCTCACAGATGAAGAATGGAATATTATTGTTTCAAAAGCTGAACTTATTAAACTTAAAAAAAATCAGTTTCTTCAAATCCAGGATTCGAATAATAGTTATGAGGGGTTTATTTTAAAAGGTTCATTTAAAACTTACATCTTAAACGAAAACGGAACGGAAACCGTAATTTTCTTTTCCTTCGAAAATGAATGGATGTGTGATCTGGAAAGTTTCTATCACCAAAAGCCAACGACTTACAATATTAAAGCCATAGAAGACAGCGAAATTTTGGTCATAAATAAAGTCCAAAAAGCGCAATTGTTTGCAGAAGTTCCCAAGCTTATTCAGTTTCATGTTTTAATGATTGAGCGCGCCAATGTGGCTATTCAGCAAAGACTTTTAGATGTTTTAAATAAAACTTCAAAACAGCGTTATTTAGATTTTAAAGATCGTTATCCGCAAAAAGTACAGACCATTAATAACAAAAATCTTTCATCGTATTTAGGGGTTTCGCATGAATTTTTGTCCAAGATTAAGAGGAGCGTTTCTTAGGTTTAAGAAGCAGAGGTACAGAGAGACAAAGGTTCAAAGGTTTTCGTAGAGACGCACTGCAGTGCGTCTAACATAAGTTTTTTAGCCACAGATTAAAAGGATTAAAATGATTTTTTTTCACGCAGATTAATCCCCAATCTTGTCATTTCGACGAAGGAGAAATCTTCGTAAGTAACTCCGTAAAGAGAATACAATCTTTGTAGAGCTTCTCGCGGAGATTTCTCCTTCGTCGAAATGACAAACTGTATGGAAACTTTGTCTTAAAAATCTTCGATTTTGCTCCCAATAGCTATCGGGATAAAAGGATTAAAAATGATTTTTGTTTCACGCAGATTAATCCCCAATCTTGTCATTTCGACGAAGGAGAAATCTTCGTAAGTAACTCCACAACGAGAATCCAATCTTTGTAGAGCTTCTCGCGGAGATTTGCTTCGCCTATTCGCTGTCGCTCGGGTCTCCTTCGTCGAAATGACAAACTGTATGGAAACTTTGCGACTTTACAAGATTTAAAAAAAAACTTTTTGTCCTCGTGCCTTCGTGGCAAAACAACTTCTATTAAAAATCCAATATTCCAAGCAGGCATTCATTAGAAAAATGAAGCAATATATTTTCCTTTTCTTGATTTTCAATCACTAATAAATCATAAGGTTCCAGATAATAGGACTTCTCATTAATTTTAATAGATGTAGTATGTAAAGTAAATAAAATAATTACTTGAGCATTACAAATTTGATTACTATTTGTTATTTCCAGTTTATGACGGGAAATTTTTTCAGAAATCATCCAGTTAAAATCCATACCATTTGTATAAGAAGTCACTTCATCATCCGAATTAAATTCTATGATTTCATACTTCTCATACACTTTCTTTTCTTTGTTTACCTCAATATCTAAGCAGTTATCAAGCATAACCAAATATCTGTAATAGCCCTTAAATTTGGTAAACTCTGAAGGCACTTTCTCTATTGTAGCACTGCTTATTCTGAATACAAAATCTCTATCAGTATAGTTTGCTGTTTTTGGATATATCATATATTCATATGTCAATCCGCCACTCCAAATAGAGGGTTTACTATCTTTTTTAGAGAAAAGACTTATTTTCATTTATTGAATATTTTATAAGATTTCAAAGTATCTAAGATTCATATTTAATCTTCTTTTAAATGAACTTATATCACTTATATGGTAAAAAAGAAAAAACTTAGTGTCTTTGTGCCTTCGTGGCAAAAAAAAACTTAAATCTTTTTCTCTAAAAATATAAACTCCAAAGGTTCTTCTGAAACTGTAATATGAATTTCGCTTTGAGGGAATGGTTCTCTTTCGCCTGTATCAACATAACCGTGACGTTTGTACCACGCAATAAGTTCTTCACGAACCGAAATAACCGTCATAATAATGCCAGACAAGCCAAGAGTTTTAGCATGAATTTCGGCTTCAGCCAAAAGCTTTTTCCCGATTCCGCTATTTTGAAGTTCTGGCGAAACGGTCAACATTCCTAAATACAATTGATGCCCTTTTTCTACCAATAAAACCGAACCAATAATTTTGTCATTCTCCGTAAATTTCAGAATTGTATTTTTTGGATCAAGAAAAATTTGTGTCATTTCCTGTTCATCGGTTCTTTTTCCTTCTAGTAAATGGGCTTCGGTTGTCCAGCCTTTTTTAGAAGTTTCTCCTCTGTATGCTGAATTTATTAAGGCTGTTAATGCTGGAATGTCTTCGAGTAATGCTTTTGTAATCATGTTATGCGGATTGTATTATAAATATAAATAGTTTCCAGTTTTAACTGGAAAAAAATTGAATTGCTTACAGCTTTAGCTGTAGGAACAAAGTTATGTTAGAAAAAGGCTTTAGCCTAATCTTTTGTGTTTTTTGGCTAAAGCCTTTTATTGTGTAAAACAAAACCTCCAGCTAAAGCTGGAGGCAATTGATTTTTTATAGAAGTAATTTTAATTTATTTTGTTGGAACTAATAATTCTCTAACATCCACATCTAATACTTCAGCAATTTTTCTTAGAATTTCAATACTTGGCTGAGAATTATTATTGCAGTAATTTGTTACTACTACATAACTCTTTTCAATTTTTTCGGCTAGCCAAGTTTGTGTTCTTCCTTGTTCTTTTAAGACTTCTTTGATTCTATTCATTTGAATATTAGCTATGAATAATTTTTTATAATACTATTTAATATATAAAATTATTACCTATTGATAGTTTTATTTCAGGGTGTTAAATTATAATATAAAAATATATTGTAAAATATTATAATTTGATATAAATTTGTATTGAAATTTAATATATTATTTATGAAAGCATACACGAAAGCAAATCTTGAACAGATAGTCATGATGCAATTAGAAAATTTGAACGCTATCAACGATTTATTATCTATAATGAAATTGCAGAATGAATTAATTCACAATGCCAGTAAAAAATTAAAAGATGAAATTTCTGAGTTTAAGGAAAAAAGTTTTACATATCAAACTAGTAAAGGAAATCAGAAATAATTCCTAAAATAATTAATTGAATTTGTACTTGAAAGTAATGATTCAGAGATTTATTGCATCGCTAGCGCGAGCGTCCCGCTCGTGCCCATTCCAATTGGTTTTTGAATTTCTTTGTGTTCACGAGCGGGACGCTCGCGCTAGCAGGTTATTGACACTAATCATTCTTTATTTATAATCATTTGAATAATAAACATAATATGGTCTATCTATTGATTCCTTGTTTGAAGTTAAATGATTAATGCAATTTAATTGAAAGTATTTTTCTAAATCTTCAGGTTTTAATTTTTTACAATTATTAATATCACTTTGTTTAATTCCAATAAATAATTTGCCATAGACTTCAATTTCTGTTATAGTGTCGAGTTTAATCGTCGTCATATTGTCGCTTGTCTTTAGAATTGTTGTTACTGCGGTAACTTGTGCATTATATTCTGGTATTTGAAAACAAAATGTAAATAAACTATCATCCCGATTTATGTCATATTCACCTCTAAAATCGGATTGTTGAAATATTGAATCTTTATTTAAAGAAATTTTATATTCTCTACTTGAGAGGTTTTTTAAATTAATGGATTGTCTAGGACTTGAATCAGCCACAAAAATCAACATACACAAAAATCCAATAACAGAATTAAGAATATTATTGGTTTTTTCTTCTATTTCGGTTGTTTTTCTTTTGAAATAAAGATAGGAAAATGGCAGAATTATTAATGCAACTAAGTCGGTTAAATCAACTGTTCTGTAAAAAGCTAAATTTGTAAAATTCGAAATCCACTCAATAAATGGTTGCGATATTTCAAATTTCCATAAAGTAAAAATTACAGAAATTAGAAGATAAATTTTGCTCGCATTTTTTTCGAAAAAAATTGAAATGAAGTAAGGAAAAATAAAAAGACCAGCAAAGTCAGATAATTTACCCGTTACAAAATTTGAAAAAGTATATTTAAGATAGAAGTCATTTAATACTAATGTCAATAACCCTAATAGGAAAAGATTCTTTTTTAATAAGTAATATTTTGGATTTTTCGTCATTCAATTATTCGTTTCTTTTTCTTGTTTTTACCTTGCTAGCGCAAGTGTCCCTTTCGTGAGCGTCCAATTGGTTTTTGAATTTTTTTGTGTGTATGAGTAGGACGCTCGCACTAGCGGGGGAAAATTAATTAAAAATTCTCTTTAATGTTTTTTTTGCGGTTTCAAGAGCTTCACGTTTATTTGTTGGTTTATATAAATCATATGTTTGTGAAAAAATACTTCCATAACTTAAAAGTATTATATTTTGCTTTTCTCTATTTAAATATACTTCCTTTGCTAGCGCGAGCGTCTCGCTCGTGAACGTTCCAATTGTTTTTTGAATTTCTTTGTGTTCACGAGCGAGACGCTCGCGCTAGCAGGGGGCGTCTCGCTTGTGTCCATTTCAATTGGTCTTGTTCATGAGCGAGACGCTCGCGCTAGCGTTGGGTAGTTGATGTTATGTGATGTCTTTCTCAATTTCATCTAATGATCTTCCAAAAGTTTCCAAAACAAAATAATTAAATTCTTCTTTAGATTTTATTTCACGATATGAAAGAGAAAGGTGTTCATTGATTACATTCCATAGTATTAATTTTTCTTTTGAAAAATCTTTTTTTTCAATAATTCTTAATTTACTCAATCCCCATTTTTTCTCTTCATTATTAAGTGAATTAATAGATTTAAATATTAATTTGTAAACATCTCCAGAAATGTATTTTTGAAATGTTCTTAAATAATTATCAAACTCAATATTATATTTTACAGATTCCTCAGAATTTTCAATGTGCATTTTTGGATTATTACCAATAATTTCAGCTTTTAGCTCTTCATTTAGAAAATATGAATATGAATTGAAAAGATTTTTTTTATAAATTTCATCTTCCATACTTTCTTTTTCAATGCGAACGTAATTGCAGGGAACACGTAATTCAGAATATGCTAATAGTTTGTGGTGTCCATCAAGTATAAATTCAGTATTAATATAATCACCAGAAATACCCTCTAAATTATTGTGGCCAATAATTAGGACTCTTGGTTTGTAACCAGATTTAATTAGCCCCTTATAATAATCGACTCTTTCTCTTGAAATGCTTGTAGAAGGTTGTGTAAACATTAGATTGCGAAAATCAACAGTGTAATTATAATTATAAAAAGCACCTTCTAAATTAGAATAATCATAACGAATTTTGTAATAATCTAAGTTCAACTCACCGGTATAAACACAATAGATACCTGAATTAAATAAATTTAAAAAGTCAATAATTTTTTCTAGAATAATTTCATCAGTTCCATCAATTAATACATCATTTAGATTTTTAATGTATTTATCTCTGTCATAATCAGAATTTAGAACAAAATAACGCCCCATAGTTCCTAAACTGTCATCATAAAAATCAGCAATAATAGTTTTAGAAATTCTTAGACATAATACAAAACCATCATATGCTATGTCAATAATATTTTTTCCAGAATTAATTTCAACAGTCTTACTTATCATAAAATATTACATAACTCATTTATAGGCAAAATAAACTTTCGCAGATAAACCTAAAATAGATAGATAATCGAAGGTCTATTATGTTTTCTTACTTTTCAAATATATGGTTTTTTCTTACTAGATTTTTAAACTTGATATTGAATAATTATTTTTTGGAAGAAAACAAATCTAAAGAATGTTTTGGATAATAAATATTGACTTAAAAAAGAAAACGACTGAAATAAAATTCCAGTCGTTTTCTTTATGGTGATAGAAATTGATTACCCTAAAAAAGCCTTCAACTCCTCATAAGTCCTAATCTTCACACTAACTTTCTCCTCATTAATAACACTCTCAATTTGAGCAGGAATCGGAAGTGTAATTCCTAAAGCAGGCTCAACAACATCTAAAAACTTAATAGGATGCGCCGTTTCTAAGAAAATACCAATTGCGTTAGGGTGTTTTTTCAGTTCTTTTTTCAAACCTAAATAACCAACAGCACCGTGTGGTTCTGCGATATAACCATCTGTGTTATAAATTTTCTTTAGAGCTTCAAGCGTTTCTTCATCAGTATAACTATAAGAAGAAAAATCTTTTTCGAAAGCTTTTAAGTCATTATTGTACAATTCCTGAATTCTAATAAAGTTACTTGGGTTTCCAACATCCATTGCGTTAGAAATTGTTGCTTTAGATGGTTTCGGGTCGTATTTTCCGTTTTCTAAAAATCTTGGCACCGTGTCGTTTACGTTTGTAGACGCTACAAAATGTTCAATTGGTAAACCTAATTTCTTTGCCATAATTCCGGCGCAGATATTTCCGAAGTTTCCGCTTGGGCAAGAGAAAACTAAAGGTTTATTTTGGCTTTTCAAAGCTTTGTAAGCAAAGAAGAAATAAAACATTTGCGGTAACCAGCGCGCAATATTAATTGAGTTCGCCGAAGTCAGGTTTTTATGCGCTAAAGTTTCATCTAAAAATGCTTTTTTTACCATATCCTGGCAATCATCAAAAACACCGTCAACTTCAAGCGCTTTAATATTTTGTCCTAAAGTCGTCAATTGTTTTTCCTGAATATCGCTCACTTTTCCTGACGGATATAAAATGACAACATCAACGCCGTCAACACCTAAAAATCCGCTGGCAACGGCTCCGCCTGTATCTCCCGAAGTGGCAACTAAAACAGTGTTTTTAGCGTCTTTTTTGTCTTTATTGAAATATCCCAGACAACGTGACATAAAACGCGCTCCAACGTCTTTGAATGCCATTGTAGGACCGTGAAATAATTCTAATGAATAGATTCCGTTTTCGACTTTCACAACCGGAAAATCAAAAACTAAAGTATCAGCAATAATTTCTTTTAATGTTGAAGCTGGGATTTCATCGCCAACAAATTGTTTTATCGCTTCAAAAGCAATTTCTTCATTACTTAAACTTTCGATTTTATCAAAAAATGACGGATCTAAAGCCGTAATATTTTCTGGGAAATATAATCCTTTATCAGTTGCTAATCCTTGTATAACAGCTTCTTGGAAAGAAACTTTTGGGGCATTATGGTTTAAACTGTAGTATTTCATTTTGATATTTTAGATTTTAGATTTTAGATTTTAGATTATTTGGAGAGTAAATTCCAATTTTTAAATTCCAAATTCCAATAGTTATGTTCGGTTTTCTTGTCATTTCGACGGAGGAGAAATCTCCGCAAGTAACTCCGCAATGAGAGTCAAATCTTTGTCGAGCTTCTTGTGGAGATTTCTCCTTTCAGTCGAAATGACAAACTTTATGGTTATGTTTTGTGTCTATACGTTGTCGACATAGTAGTGCGATTTCTCCTTTCAGTCGAAATGACAAACTGGACGGTTATGCTTTGTGTTTATACTTTGCGTGGGCTTCGACTTCGCTCAGCCTGACAAAACTTTGTCTTAAATATTTAATTCTTTTTGCTTTGTACTTTTTACTAAATACATTTCACATTTTACAAAATGCGAACTCCATCAGGGTTTATCTTCGAAACGTGAATTTCATACGGTAAATTCATTTTTTCGTAAACGTCGCTCATGGCTTTTGCGATTTGGTCGGCGGTGTTTTTTCCTCTGCTTAAAGCAAAAATTGATGGACCAGAACCTGAAATTCCAGAACCTAAAGCACCGTTTTCAAGAGCGGTTTGTTTGATTAAATCAAATCCCGGAATCAAAACGCTTCTTAAAGGTTCTACGATTTCATCATGAAGTGAACGTCCAATTAAATCGTAATCTTTTGTGTAAAGACCCGCGATAAGTCCGCCCACATTTCCCCATTGCATAATGGCGCTTTTCAGGGAAACATTTTGTTTTAATACCGAACGTGCATCAGAAGTTTTTAATTCAATTTGTGGGTGAACAACCGTTGCGAATAATTCTTCCGGGCTGTCAATTCTGATAATATCAAGCGGAGCATAACTTCTTACCAAAGTAAATCCGCCTAAAAGGGCAGGAGCAACGTTGTCGGCATGTGCGTTTCCGCTGGCTAATTTCTCGCCCTGCATCGCAAACTGAACCAAATCTTTACGAGAATAAGGTCTTCCTAATAATTCATTTATTCCGAAAACCGCTCCGGCAGAACTTGCGGCACTGCTTCCGATTCCGCTTCCGGCTTTTATGTTTTTATAAATTTCGATTTCGAATCCAAAATCCAGTTCGTCTAAAGTGTCAAGCATTGCCAAAGCCGCAACTCCGGAAACGTTTTTCTCGGTTTCCAAAGGCAAATCGGCACCCACAATTTTAGTGATTCGAACTCCTTTTTGATCGACTTTTCGAACAATCATTTCATCGCCCGCATTGTCTAAGCAAAGTCCCAATACGTCAAATCCGCACGAAAGGTTTGCGATAGTTGCCGGGCAAAATAGTTTAATTTCTTTCATTTTTTTGGTTTTTGCCACGAAGGCACAAAGTCACAAAGTTTTATTTTTAAGGCTTTGGTTTTTGCCACGAAGGCGCAAAGACGCAAAGATTTTTTATTTTTTGCGCTAAGTCTCAAAGAATAAAAACTTAAAAACTTAGCGTCTTAGTGCCTTAGCGGCTAATACTATACATTTCCAATACGAATAACGTCTGCAAAAATTCCTGATGCTGTAACAGCTGCTCCGGCACCTGCGCCTTTGATCAATAAAGGCTGATCTACGTAACGATCTGTGTAGAACAATACGATATTGTCTTTTCCTTCTAAGTTATAGAAAGGATGATCTTTTGGGATGAATTGCAGACCAACGCTTGCTTTTCCGTTTTCGAATTTTGCTACATATTTCAATCGTGAATCTCTGATAAAAGCATCTTCGTAAAGATCTTCAAAATGAGAAGCGTGTTTGATTAACGAAGCAAAAAAGTCTTCGTTATTTGTTGTTGCTAAACATTCTGCGGGTAAAAATGATTCGTTTGCAATGGCGTCAATATCCATTTCGTAACCGCTTTCGCGAATTAGAATCAGGATTTTACGCGCCACGTCGATTCCGCTTAAGTCAATTTTTGGATCCGGTTCTGTGAAACCCTGAACTCCGGCTTCTTTAACCACATCATGGAAAGAATTGTTTTTATCGAAATTGTTGAAAATGAAGTTCAGACTTCCAGATAAAACCGCCTGAATTTTATGCACTTTATCACCAGATGCTATAAGGTTTTTTACGGTATCTATAATTGGTAATCCCGCACCAACATTCGTTTCAAACAAGAAAGGAGCGTTGTATTGGCGAGATAAACTTTTTAGTTTTTTGTAATTGTCGTATGCAGATGAACAGGCAATTTTATTACAAGTTACAACCGCAATACTTTCTTTTAAGAACTTTTCATACATTTCAGAAACGCCTGCATTTGCTGTAATATCAACAAAAATACTGTTACGTAAATTCAATTCTCTGGCACGTGCGATGAATTCTGTAGGAATAGCTGCTTCAGCTTTGTCTAAAGTCGATTTCCAGTCTTTTAATGAAATTCCGTCTTCATCAAAAAGCATTTTTCTTGAATTTGATAAAGCGATTACGCGAACATTAATCTTTAAATTGTCTTTTAAAAACTTTCTTTGATTGTGAATTTGTTCGATGAATTTTTCTCCCACGTTTCCAACGCCCATTACAAACAGGTTGAGCTGTTTTGTATTTTCTTCGAAGAAATTTTCGTGTAAAGTATTCAGTGCTTTTTTAACGTCTCTTTCGTTAATTACAGTCGAGATATTTCTTTCAGAAGCACCTTGCGCGATTGCACGAATGTTTACGTTGTTTTTTCCTAAAGTGCTAAACATTCTTCCGCTTAAACCTTGGTGATTTTTCATGTTTTCACCAACCAAAGCAATAATGCAAAGGTCTTTTTCTACATAACAAGGATCGATTTTGTTTTGTGCAATTTCGATTTCAAAAGCTCTGTTAATTGCAGCTTCGGCATTATCAGCATCAGAATTTAAAATTCCTATACAAATAGAGTGTTCAGAAGAAGCCTGAGTAATAAAAATTACGTTGATTTTTTCCTGAGACAATACTTCAAACAAACGTCTTGATGAACCTGCAACTCCAATCATTCCCGGACCTTCAAGTGTCAACAGTGAAATATTATCGATATGGCTGATTCCTTTTACAACTGTGTCTTTAGATTGAACATGATCAGAAATTAAAGTTCCTTCGGCTTCCGGTTCAAAAGTATTTTTGATCAGAATTGGAATGTTTTTTCTTAAAACGGGCTGAATTGTTGGCGGATATAAAACTTTGGCACCAAAATGCGACAATTCCATCGCTTCCTGATACGAAATATTCGCAATTGGCTGTGCTTGTTTTACGATCTTTGGGTTTGCAGTAAACATTCCGTTTACGTCAGTCCAGATTTCCAGTTGTTCTGCATCGATTGCTCCGGCAATAATCGCCGCAGTATAATCAGATCCGCCGCGTCCTAAAGTCGAAGTAATTCCGTCTAAAGTCTGCGCAATAAATCCAGGAAGAATATTGATTTTTGATTGATTCGAAGCAAAATATTCCTGAATCAATTGATTTGAAATTTCGAAGTTTACGGCTGCTTTTCCAAAATCAGCATTTGTTTTAATTAACTCGCGGCTGTCTTTGTAAACCGCATCTTTTTCTGCTTGCTGAAAAGCCTGTGCGATGATATATGACGAAAGTAATTCTCCAAAACTTAAAATAGTATCTGCAGTTCTTGGCGATAATTCGCCTAAAAGGAAACAACCGTCTAATAAAGTTTCTAAGTGGTTTATGATTCTTTTTACATGGCTCAACAAACTGCTTTGCTCGCTTACCGGAATAAGTTCTTTAAGTGTGTCAAGGTGTTTTTTCTCGATTTCGGCAACGATATCTCTAAAGCTTTCGTCGTTTGCTGCTGCTTTTGCTGCTGCTAATTGCAATAAATCAGTTACTTTACTAAGTGCAGAAACTACAACTACTAATTTATCCTGCTTCGCTTTTTGGTTAACAATTTCGAGAACGAGTTTTATATTTTGAGCATTGGCAACCGAAGTTCCGCCAAATTTTAATACTTTCATTTTGATATTTTTTAATAAGGTGCAAAGCTTTTGAGTAACAAAGGTTCAAAGGTTATTAACTGTGAACTGAAACTGAAAACTGTGACTATTTTTTTTGTAAATGTTTTTTATGTATCCAATACCTTTCTTCTTTTGCGAAAAAAGTATAGATAATCTGGATTATATGTAAAAATGTATACCCCTAAGGGGTAGTAGTTGTTGTAGTAGAAATTGTTGTAGCAGCAATTGCAACTCCTGTTTGAGTTGTCATTGTAGATTGATATTTTGCGCTGTTACTTTTCATTTTTGATTTTTCAAAAGTACAGATTTTTATACGAGTTAAAAATTTTGAAAGCCTTTTTGCGAATATTTTAATAATTTAAATCCTTAGATTTCAATATTGAGCATTTGTTAAAATTAAAGATGTTAAGTTAGCGTTTTAATATATTTCTGATAATTTAAAATGGAAATACAGATACTTCCCCGACGATATTTTTACTGAAAAAAGGAGCAAAAGACCATGATTATCTACATTTTACTATTGCTAAATAAATAAAAGTAAAGATTGGGCTCTGTCGAAATTTTAATTATTGTGATAAAATGTTGCTTTTTAATATTGATTTGTTGAATTTTGACACCTTAAATTTAAAAATGTCATGAGAGATATTCATTATATAAGTACTGAAACTATTACGCTTGAAACTTTACAGGAAATTTTAGTAAATGATAAAGCGCTTGAGTTATCTGAGGAAGCTAAAGTAAATGTTCAAAAATGCCGTGATTATTTAGATAAAAAAATGGCATCACTTACGACACCAATTTACGGAATCAATACTGGTTTTGGATCTTTATATAGTGTAAAAATCTCTAATGAAAATTTATCAAAACTTCAGGAAAACTTAGTTAAATCTCACGCTTGCGGAACTGGTGAGGAAGTTCCGGCAGAAATTGTAAAAATGATGCTTTTGCTTAAAATTCAATCTTTAAGCTATGGACATTCTGGAGTACAACTGATTACTTTAAATCGTTTGGTTGACTTTTACAATAATGATATTTTACCGGTAATTTATACGCAAGGTTCACTTGGAGCTTCTGGAGATTTAGCGCCGCTGGCACATTTGTCTTTACCTTTATTAGGAGAAGGAGAAGTTTATTTTGAAGGAAAAAAAGTGGCTTCTGCCGAAGTTTTAAAACATTTTAACTGGGAACCAATTGTTTTGCAGTCAAAAGAAGGTTTGGCTTTATTAAACGGAACGCAGTTTATGAGTGCTTATGGAGCTCATATTTTAATTAAAGCGTATAAATATTCTTATTTGGCAGATTTAATTGGAACTATTTCTTTAGAAGGTTTTGATGGTAGAATTGAACCATTTAATGAATTGATACATTATATACGTCCGCATAAAGGACAAATTGTAACGGCTCAGCGTATTACTGAATTTTTAGACGGAAGCGAAATTATCGCTCAGGAAAAGAAACACGTTCAGGATCCGTATTCTTTCCGTTGTATGCCACAGGTTCACGGCGCTTCAAAAGATGCGATTGATTATGTTAGAAAAGTATTTAAGACCGAAATAAATTCGGTTACTGATAATCCAAATATATTTATTGAAGCCGATCAGATTATTTCGGGAGGAAATTTCCACGGACAGCCTTTGGCATTAGCTTTAGATTTTATGGCAATTGCTTTGGCAGAACTAGGAAGTATTTCTGAAAGAAGAACGTATCAGTTAATTTCCGGTTTACGTAATCTTCCGGCATTTTTAGTTGACAATCCGGGATTAAATTCTGGTTTCATGATTCCACAATATACTGCCGCAAGTATTGCCAGTCAAAACAAACAATTAGCGACTCCGGCTAGTGTTGACAGCATTGTTTCGAGCAACGGACAAGAAGATCATGTGAGCATGGGAGCAAACGGAGCGACGAAAGCCTTACGGGTTTTAGATAATTTAGTGCGTATTTTAGCGATTGAATTGTTGAATGCTTCTCAGGCAGTTGCTTATAGAGAACCTTTAAAATCAAGTGATTTCATCGAAATGTTTTTAAGCAGTTATAGAGAAGTTGTACCGTTGGTTAAGGAAGATAGAATCTTACATTATGATATTGAAAACACAGTTTCGTTCCTAGAGAGTTTCCAAATAGAAAACGATTTGTTAACAATGGCTTAACATTGTAAAATATTATTGAAGTAATTTTGCACTATCAAAAATATAAAAATGTCAATAAACAGTATTTTCCAATTTTTAGTGCCGAAAGACAAAAAATTCTTTCCACTTTTTGAAGAGGCTTCAAGCAATTTAATTGAATTAGCTTCTAATTTACACGAAGCGGTAAACCTTCCATTGAAAGAAAGAGAAATTCTTTTTCAAAAGATTGACGAATTAGAACAAAGAGGAGAGGACATTACACGTCAGACCAACTTGGAATTAAGCAGAAACTTTATCACTCCATTTGACAGAGAGGATATCCATACATTAATTACTTCTATTGATAACGTTGCTGATTACCTTCATGGTGCAGCAAGCCGTATGAGATTGTATCAGGTTGATAAGATTACAAAATCTATCAGAAGAATGACAGAAATTAACCTTGAGGCTTGTCAAAACATTGACAGTGCTGTAAAAGAGTTAAGAAATTTAAAGAATTTTAAAATCATTAAAGATGCTTGTGCCAGAATTAATAAACTGGAAAACAAATCTGATAATGTATATAACAAAGCAGTTTTTGAAATTTTTGAAAACGAAACAGACGCTAAAAATATCATTAAATATAAAGAGGTGTTATCTGTTTTAGAATCAGCAACAGACAAATGTAAGAGTGTTGCGAACATACTAGAATCTATTTCTGTAAAACATTCTTAATTCAATCTTTCATTCTGAAGTTATAATTTTATGACGCTACTTATATTAATTATAGTATTAGCCTTAATTTTTGATTACATCAATGGTTTTCATGATGCGGCAAATGCTATAGCGACTGTTGTTGCTACAAAGGTTTTAACGCCTTTTCAGGCCGTTCTTTGGGCAGCATTTTTTAACTTTTTAGCTTATTGGGTTTTCGGATTTGGTGTTGCAGATACTGTTGCAAAAACAGCGCACACAATGGAAATTAACCTGGTTGTAATTCTTGCCGGGGTTATTGCGGCAATTTGCTGGAATTTATTGACTTGGTGGTTAGGGATTCCTTCAAGTTCTTCTCATACATTAATTGGAGGTTTTGCAGGAGCAGCGGTTGCGCACGCTATTGCAGTTCATGGTTTTTCTGGTTATGTTGAGGACGGAACAACACACTACTGGTATGAAATTGTAAGCTGGTATAAGGCCGGAAAAGATGGCGGAATGCCTTCTGGAGTTCTTATTATTATTGCTTTTATTGTTTTAGCGCCTTTATTAGGAGCTTTGGCATCGTATTTAATTTCAATTTGGTTATTAAATGCTTCTCGTAAAAGTATTTGGCCTAAAGTATTTACTGTAGTTTTAATGATTGCAACTATTTGGTTTGTCTATACACAAATGGTTCCTTACGAAGAAATTAAAGAGCACGGAAAACCTCGTTTTGATTCTCATTTTTGGAGTGTAGCTTTTGATCCTCATAATATTAAATGGTTTTTAGTAGCCTTTATTATTTTAACTGTAAGTGCATTTTGTTTGATATTTAGCAGTTTAAATCTTCATCAGGCTGATGCTGGTTTGAAAAAAATGCAGTTATTATCTTCTGCTGCTTTTAGTTTAGGTCACGGAGGAAATGATTCTCAAAAAGTAATGGGTATTATCGCTGCAGCTGTAGCGGTTTATATCAATACAAATCCTGGAGTTCATATGGATTCATGGTTAAAAGTTGTACTGCCAAATGATGATTTGGGAATAAAAGGAGTAATGCCGGGATGGATTCCGTTAGCTTGTTATTCTGCAATTGCAGCGGGAACTTTAAGTGGTGGATGGAAAATTGTAAAAACAATGGGTTCTAAAATCACAAAAGTAAGTTCATTTGAAGGAGTTGCTGCTGAAACTGCCGGAGCCTTAACGCTTTATTTTACAGAACATTTAAAAATTCCGGTAAGTACAACACATACCATTACAGGATCTATTATTGGTGTTGGATTAACAAAACGTGTTTCTGCAGTTCGCTGGGGAGTTACCGTAAGTTTAGTTTGGGCTTGGATTCTAACAATTCCAATTTCAGCAATATTAGCAGGTTTGGTTTATTTTATACTAAGTTTGTTTATTTCGTAAAATGATTGAACGAAAATGTGAGATGTAAATCGCATTTTGTCTACATAATAAAAAAGCCGATTTCAATTGAAATCGGCTTTTTTTGTTTCGTTTAATTGTAAATGGAAATATGTCTGTAAATGGTGTTTTTATAATTTTTAGCAGTCATTTTTAATATTTTGTAAATTGATATTTGCAGGATTATTAAACATGTAAACTCATTTTCTAAAGTATTGAAATAGATTGAAATGAGTTTTTAAAACTGCTAATCCCAATTGATACATATCTTTAAAAACAATAAGCTTTCACCGCTTTTCTTATTGGTATTTTTTTTGCTTTTCTCTTGTAAAGGCGACGATGATATAAGAAGAATTCGCTTAAAAGTAGATCAAAAGAAAGTGACAAGCAATCCAAATGAAGAATCGGATGTAATTTCCTGTTTTATAAAAGAGTCGGTCAGTAAATCTTTGAAAGGCATAAATACAGATAAATTAAAATATTATACAGTTGAAAGAAATGATACTATTTTAGTAATAGCTAAGGTTAGTGATATGATGGGGATTCAAAAGTCTTCCCGAAAAAAAATGTTATTTGCTATAAATGACTGTCTTATTTCTTCTGAAAGATATTATATGAAAAAGATTTACATTGATGTAGAAGGAAACTTTAGTACACTATTGGTAAAAACACCTATGAGATATGATTTGGATGGGAGGTTTGCGGATGAGGATTTACTTTTATCATTTTATGGTAAATCAAAAATCCCTTTTAAAAAATAAGAAATAAAGTTTTTTGTTTCTCTTTAATTAAAATTTTGAAGACTTTTGTGATTGTGCTTACGTTTATAATGCGTTTGTTTTAATTTTTCCTGATCTTCAGAAATTATACTGATCGTTCCGTCAATTTCTAACATTGCAAGCTTTACATTTTTAAAAAATTCGATTCCATGTTCTCTCATGGCTTCCTTTAATTCTTCGTCAGAAATATCTAATTTACTTAAAGCTTTAAAATCGAGCTTTCCATCATGAATTAATACTTCGGGTTTGTCTAATAAAAGTTCGCCAAAAACCTTGTATTTGCGCGTCAATTTTTTAATGATAAAATTGATTATAAATAAAACTAATGCAGCAATTAAACCTCCCGAAAGACTTGTGTCTGGCCCAACCATTGCATTTTGAACGGAATTACTAATTAGCAAAATCAGAATTATATCTGCCGTATTTAATTGCGAAAGTTCTTTTTTACCAAAAACGCGTAAGGCAATTGTCATGAAAAAATAGACGGCAACGCTTCTTAATATGATATCTAAATAGGGAAAAAGCATGTTTTTTATTTTAAAGTTAAAAAAAAACTTTGTCAAAGTTTTAAAACTTTGACAAAGCTGCTAAATTATTTATTCGGAATTAAGTTTAAATGAACTTAACTCAATTTAAAATTCTTTTCAATTGCTTTGATCATTTCTCCGGCAATATCTTTATTTGTTGCGCCTTCGATTCCTTCAAGACCTGGAGAAGAGTTTACCTCCAATAATAATGGCCCTTTTGAAGAACGAATAATATCCACACCAGCTACTTTTAAATCCATGGCTTTTGCGGCCTTAATCGCGATCTTTTTCTCTTCGGAAGTTACTTTGATTACAGATGCTGTTCCGCCAAGGTGAATATTTGCTCTAAATTCGCCCGGCATTGCTTCACGCTGAATCGCAGCAACCACCTTTCCGTCAATTACAAAACAGCGAATATCTTTTCCGTTTGCTTCTTTGATGAATTCCTGAACTAAGATATTTGCATTTAAACTTTTAAAAGCATTGATAACACTTTCTGCCGCTTTTTTGGTTTCGGCTAAAACAACACCTTTTCCCTGCGTTCCTTCTAATAATTTGACAATTAGAGGAGAACCTCCAACCATCTTAATTAAATCGTCTGTATCCAGCGGAGAATTGGCAAAACCAGTTGTTGGGATATCAATACCGCTGTTTAAAAGCAATTGCAGTGAATATAATTTATCTCTTGATTGTGTTATGGCTGTAGCTGAATTTAAAACGAAAACTTTCAATGCTTCAAACTGACGTGTTAAGGCACAGCCGTAAAAAGTTATACTTGGTCTAATTCGGGGAATTATGGCATCAAACTGATTTAAGATTTTTCCGCCTCTGTAATGAATCTCCGGAGTTTTGGCATCGAGTTTCATGTAACATTCTTTGATGTTCAAAAAATGCATTTCATGGCCGCGCATTTCGCCCGCTTCCATGATTCTTTTATTACTGTATAATTCCGGATTACTGGCTAAAAGACCAATTCGTAAACCAGAACTTGCTTTTTCTGAGTTTTGATATAATTCTTTTAAAGCTTCACTTGTAGGTTGACCAAGTAAGTATTTTTCTTCCGGATCAACCAATACACGTCCGCTCATGGCTTCGCGTCCTAAAAGCATACGGAAACCCATCGAATCACGATTGGTCAAAGTCATTTCGATTGGCCATTTTGAATCGCCAATTCTAATATTGGTCTGAATTACATAACGGTGTTCTCTAAAACCGCTTGAACTTTTTACAATTCTTTTATCAACAAGCGGAGCTTCGCAATGAATGATGGTTTTAATATTATTTTGAATCGGATTAATGTCAAACTTAACCCAATTAGCATCATTTTTTATAAAAGGAGCTATGTTGATAGCGTGCATTGCCGAAGTTTTGGCACCAGAATCGACACGAGCCTTAATTGTCGGGATTCCAAGTTCTGGAAATGCGCACCATTCTTCGCTGCCTAAAATGACTTTGTTTTGAAGCATACTTTGTTTTTTAATTATAGAATTTAAATTCAAAAATAGCTATTTGCTTTTACTAAAGATAGTAAATTATCCAAAAAAAATACCCGTTAAGTTATGAAAACGTAACGGGTGGATTATTTTTGTTATGAATTTTAAGTAATTTATTGATTTGTCGGCTCTTCGGCTTTGTGAATTTCTACCGAAAGTTCTTGTGAATCTTCTTTCAAATCCATCATGATTTCATCGCCTGAATGTATTTTCGAAGTAATGATTTCTTCTGCTAACAAATCTTCAACATATTTTTGAATTGCTCTTTTAAGCGGTCTTGCCCCAAATTGCTTATCAAAACCTTTTTCAGCAATAAATGCTTTGGCTTTGTCTGTTAAGCTTAATTTGTAACCAAGTTCAGCAATACGAGAATAAAGTTTTTTCAATTCGATTTCGATAATCAAATCGATATCTCCTTTTTCTAAACTGTTGAATACAATTACGTCGTCAATTCTGTTTAAGAATTCAGGAGCAAAGGTTTTTTTCAATGCATTTTCGATAATGCTTTTTGAGTTTTCATCGGCCTGAGCTACTTTTGCAGCAGTTCCGAATCCAACACCTTGTCCGAAGTCTTTTAACTGACGGGCTCCAACGTTAGATGTCATGATAATAATAGTGTTTTTAAAGTCAATTTTACGACCTAAACTATCTGTTAAATATCCGTCATCTAAAACTTGTAACATCATATTAAACACATCTGGATGCGCTTTTTCGATCTCATCTAAAAGTACAACGCAATATGGTTTTCTACGAACTTTCTCCGTTAATTGTCCACCTTCTTCGTAACCTACGTATCCCGGAGGCGCTCCAACTAAACGAGAAATTGCAAATTTTTCCATGTATTCGCTCATGTCAATACGAACTAACGCATCTTCAGAATCGAATAATTCTTTTGCTAAAACTTTTGCTAATTGTGTTTTACCAACTCCGGTCTGACCTAAGAAAATAAATGAACCAATTGGTTTATTAGGATCTTTAAGTCCGGCTCTGTTACGTTGAATAGAACGTGCAATTTTAAGAACAGCTTCATTTTGACCAATTACTTTATTTTGAATTAATTGAGGTAATTGTGCTAATTTGTTGCTTTCTGTCTGTGCGATTCTGTTAACAGGAATTCCGGTCATCATAGAAACAACATCGGCTACATTATCTTCTGTAACTTCAATTCTGTTGTTTTTAGAATCTTCTTCCCATTGTTCCTGAGCAACGGCTAGATCTTTTTCAATGCGTTTTTCATCATCGCGAAGTTTGGCAGCTTCTTCATATTTTTGTTTCTTAACTACCATGTTTTTCATTTCGCGAACTTCTTCTAACTGACGTTCTAAATCCAAAATTTGTTTTGGAACATCAATATTAGTAATGTGAACACGAGATCCGGCTTCGTCCATAGCGTCAATAGCTTTGTCCGGTAAGAAACGCTCAGACATATATCTGTTTGTTAATTTCACACAAGCTTCAATTGCTTCCTGTGTATAAGTAACGTTGTGGTGGTCTTCGTATTTGTCTTTTACGTTGTTCAAAATCGCGATTGTTTCTTCAACAGAAGTTGGTTCAACAATTACTTTTTGGAAACGTCTTTCTAAAGCACCATCTTTTTCAATATATTGTCTGTACTCATCAAGAGTTGTAGCACCAATACATTGTATTTCTCCTCTTGCTAATGCAGGTTTGAACATATTTGAAGCATCAAGTGAGCCTGTTGCTCCTCCAGCTCCTACAATAGTGTGGATTTCATCAATAAAAAGAATAATGTCATCGTTTTTCTCCAGCTCGTTCATTACGGCTTTCATTCTTTCTTCAAACTGGCCTCTGTATTTTGTTCCGGCAACTAAACTTGCCAAATCCAATGTTACAACACGTTTGTGAAAAAGAATACGGGATACTTTCTTCTGGATAATACGCAAAGCAAGTCCTTCTGCAATAGCAGATTTACCAACTCCGGGCTCTCCAATAAGAAGCGGATTGTTCTTTTTTCTTCGGCTTAAAATTTGTGAAACACGTTCAATTTCTTTTTCGCGTCCTACAACAGGATCTAGTTTTCCTTCTTCAGCCATTTCTGTTAAATCTCTCCCAAAATTATCTAAAACAGGCGTTTTAGATTTTTTGTTTGACTTATTGGCTGGATTATTAAAACTACTTTCCTTTAGACTGTCATCTTGTCCTGAATCGTCATTGTACGATTCGTTTCTTGGCAAGTTTTCTAAGAATTCTTCTTCGTTTGGCGTCATGTTTAAATATTGTTCTTTAGCTATGTCATAATCTATTTTTAGCTTATTCAATAGCTTGGTTGTTGGATCGTTTTCGTTTCGTAAGATGCATAAAAGCAAGTGAGCTGTGCTAATCGACGAACTTTGAAATACTTTAGCTTCAAGAAAAGTGGTCTTCAATGCCCTTTCGGCCTGTCGGGTCAGATGAAGGTTTTTCTTTTCGGCATTTATCTCAACGCTCTGGTTGGCTGGACTCAGTATTTCTACCTTCCTGCGTAAATGGTCTAGATCGACTGCTAGGTTATTAAGTATATGAATAGCTTTTCCGTTACCATCTCTTAAAATGCCCAGCATTAGATGCTCAGTACCAATAAAGTCGTGTCCTAAACGAAGGGCTTCTTCCTTACTGTATGTAATAACATCTTTTACTCTTGGTGAAAAATTATCATCCATAATATATAATTGGTATTGTAAATTTAATGAATTACAGTTTGAAAAACAAAAACCATACCCATCGAGAACTACTGTCAGCTAATTGACAAAAAAAATAACAATAAAAGCGTTAAAAAACGCTTAATTTATTAACTAAAACCTAAAATAAAGTTGTTAATAAATCATTTAAATAAGTGTAAGGAAATAGCTGAAAAAATTTTAAAAAAACGTATCTTGGCACGCTTTGAAACTAATGTAATTATTAAAACATAACAACTTATGTCTGAAGGAGAAAAGTTAATTCCTATTAACATTGAAGATGAAATGAAATCAGCTTACATCGATTATTCGATGTCAGTAATTGTATCGAGAGCACTTCCTGATGTTAGAGATGGCTTGAAACCAGTGCATCGAAGAGTTCTTTACGGAATGTATGATTTAGGTGTAACTTCAAGATCTGCCCACAAAAAATCTGCGAGAATTGTAGGGGAGGTTTTAGGTAAGTATCACCCACACGGTGATACCTCTGTTTATGATGCAATGGTTCGTATGGCTCAGGAATGGAGTATGCGATATTTATTAGTTGACGGTCAGGGTAACTTTGGTTCTGTTGATGGTGACAGTCCGGCAGCAATGCGTTATACTGAGGCGAGAATGCGTAAAATATCTGAGGATATTATGGCAGACATCGAAAAAGAAACAGTTGACTTTCAATTAAACTTTGACGATACTTTATATGAGCCAAAAGTAATGCCTACAAGAGTTCCTACCTTATTAGTAAATGGAGCAACAGGTATTGCAGTAGGTATGGCGACTAATATGCCGCCGCACAATTTAACAGAAGTTATTAACGGTACATTAGCGTACCTTGATAATAATGATATCGAAGTTGACGAATTAATGACACATATTAAAGCTCCGGATTTTCCAACCGGTGGTGTAATATATGGTTATGAAGGCGTTCGCGAAGCTTTTAAAACTGGTAGAGGACGTATTGTTATGCGTGCCAAAGTTGGTTTTGAAGAAGTTGATGGAAGAGAATGTATTATTGTTACCGAAATTCCATATCAGGTTAACAAAGCCGAGATGATCAAACGTACGGCTGATTTAGTTAATGATAAAAAAATTGAAGGTATTGCAAATATTCGTGACGAGTCTGATAGAAACGGTATGCGTATCGTTTATATCCTGAAACGTGATGCTACACCAAACGTAGTATTAAATACCTTATATAAATTCACATCATTACAATCTTCTTTTAGTGTAAATAATATTGCACTTGTAAAAGGACGTCCTCAAATGTTGAATCTAAAAGATATGATTCACTACTTTATTGAGCACCGTCATGATGTTGTAGTTCGTAGAACTCAATTTGAATTACGTAAAGCTGAAGAAAGAGCACATATCTTAGAAGGATTAATTATTGCTTCTGATAATATTGATGAAGTAATTGCGATCATCAGAGGTTCTAAAAACACAGAAGAAGCGCGTGAAAAATTAATTGAAAGATTCAGTTTGTCAGACATTCAGGCCCGAGCTATTGTTGAGATGCGTTTACGTCAGTTAACAGGTCTGGAGCAAGATAAATTAAGAGCTGAGTTTGAGGAATTAATGAAATTAATCGAGCACTTAAAAGCTTTATTAGCAGATGTTAATTTAAGAACTAACTTAATTAAGGAAGAACTTGAAGAAATTCGTGAGAAATACGGAGACGAACGTCGTTCTACTATTGAATATTCTGGTGGAGATGTAAGTATCGAAGATTTGATTGCTGATGAAAATGTGGTTATTACAATTTCGCATGCAGGTTATATCAAACGTACCAACTTAACAGAATATAAAACTCAAAATAGAGGCGGAGTTGGTCAAAAAAGCGCAGGAACAAGAGATCAGGATTTCCTTGAACATATGTTCGTTGCAACCAACCACCAATATATGATGTTCTTTACCCAAAAAGGAAAATGTTTCTGGATGCGTGTTTACGAAATTCCGGAAGGAAGTAAAACCGCTAAAGGTAGAGCAATTCAAAACTTAGTGAATATTGAAAGCGACGATAAAGTAAAAGCTTTCATTTGTACACAAGACTTAAAAGACAAAGATTATATCAATACGCATAACCTTGTAATGGTTACGAAACAAGGACAGGTTAAGAAAACTTCTTTAGAGAAATATTCTAAGCCTCGTGTAAATGGAGTTGCCGCTATTACAATTAAGGAAGGTGATGAATTACTTGAAGCTAAATTAACTGACGGTGAAAGCCAAATTATCCTGGCAGTTAAGTCTGGTAAATTGGTTCGTTTTGAAGAAACCAAAACACGTCCGATGGGAAGAACAGCTTCCGGAGTTCGTGGAATTTCTTTAAAAGATGATACTGATGAAGTAATTGGTATGGTTACTGTAGCTAAAAATGATGTTGCTGATTCTCAAATATTAGTGGTAACTGAAAACGGATACGGAAAACGTACCAAATTAGTTGACGACGATGGAGAAGATGTGTACAGAATTACAAACCGTGGAGGTAAAGGGGTGAAAACGCTAAATATCACGGAGAAAACAGGAAAATTAATTTCGATTAATGCCGTTACAGATTCTGATGATTTAATGATCATCAACAAGTCCGGATTAACAATTAGAATGGCAATTGAGGATTTACGTGTTATGGGACGTGCTACTCAAGGTGTTAGATTGATTAACCTAAAAGGAAAAGATTCTATCGCTGCTGTTACAAAAGTTATGAAAGATGATGTAGAAGAAGTTATTGTAGATGAAGATGGTAATGTTGTTGAATCTGCAATTGAAAGAGTTAAGCCGGATCTGGATGAAGTTCTTGAAGATGATGGAACTGCTGACGACGACGACGATGACGCTGATGATGTAGTGGAAGACGACGATGACTCTGAAGAAGAAGAATCGGAAGAATAGAAATAAAACCACAAGAAAATTAAATTAAATATACAAATTGAACATTATGAAAAGTAAATATGTTATACTAGCGTCAGCATTACTGATTTCTGTAGCTACATTTGCTCAAAAAGATCAGATTAAAAATGCTGAAAAAGCATTGAAAAGCGGTGATGCACAAGGAGCACTTGCGCAGCTAAAAGATGCTGAAAACTCTATAGTAAATGCAAAAGATACGGAGCAGGCTCAATATTATTTTGTACAAGGAAATGCTTATTTGGACCTTGCAACTAAAAAAGTTGAAGAAAGTAAAAACTTAACTGCAGCGGCTGACAGCTATAAAAAATTGATTGATGTTGAAAATACATCTGGAAAACAGAAATATTCAACTCAGGCAGCGGCTTCGATTACAAATATCAAAGGTTTGTTGATTAACTCAGCGATCGCTGATACTCAGGCAAACAAACATTCTGACGGTGCTAAAAAATTATATGATGCTTACCAGTTAGATAAAAAAGATACTATCAATCTTTACTATGCAGCATCTACAGCAGTAAACGCACAGGATTTTGATACAGCGCTTCCAATGTATGAAGAGTTGAAAAAATTAAATTATTCTGGTAAAGGAACTTTATATTTAGCTACAAACAAAGCGAATAACAATGAAGATAACTTTGCTAATGCTAAAGAAAGAGATTTAGCTATAAAATTAGGAACTCACGAAAAACCTAAAACAGAAGCTATTCCTTCAAAAAGAGGAGAAATCTACAAAAACTTAGCATTGATTTTAGTTCAAAAAGGAAAAATCGAAGATGCTAAAAAAGCAATTGCTGACGCTAGAAAAACAAATCCGGATGACAGCTCTTTGATTCTTACAGAAGCTAACTTATACCTTGAAACAAAAGATTACGATCAGTATAAAAAATTAGTTGGAGAAGCTTTGCAAAAAGATCCAAACAATGCTGATTTAGTATTTAACTTAGGAGTATTAAGTGCAAATTCTAAGAATGAAGCTGACGCTGAGAAATACTATTTAAAAGCTATCGAAATCAATCCAAACTATACTAATGCATACCTTAACCTTGCTGCATTAAAATTAGAAGCTGAAAAACCAATCATTGACGAAATGAATAAATTGGGTACTTCTGCAAAAGATATGAAACGTTACGACGTTTTAAAAGCACAAAGAGAAGGCGTTTTTAAAGGTGTAATTCCTTACCTTAAAAAAGCAAATGAATTAGATCCTAAAAACGAAGATGTTGCTAAAACATTATTAGGAGTTTATAAAGCATTAGAAATGACTGCTGAAGCAAAAGCTTTAAAAGCAACAATGAACTAATATTAGTCATTTTATTATATAAAAAAACCATCCTGTAAAACGGGATGGTTTTTTTTATGCTTAGAAAATAAATTAACTCACCAATGTTACTGATAAAGTTATAGTCGTATTTAAAAGTTTTGAAATTGGGCAGATTTCTTTTGCTTTCGCAGCCGTTTTTTCAAACTCTTCTGCAGATATTGATGGCACTTTTCCTTTTAAATCTAAATGAATTAAAGTTATCGTTCCGTCTTCAAAAGTTACTGTAGCTTCTGTAGACAAATCATCTGCAGTGAAACCGCCTTCGTTAAGTAAAAAGCTTAACTGCATTGTAAAACAGCCAGAATGCGCCGCTGCAACTAATTCTTCAGGGTTTGTTCCAACTCCGTCTGCAAATCTTGTTTTAAAAGACAATTGTGCGTTATCTAATGTTGTACTTTGTGTACTTATTGTTCCTTTTCCTTCCATGCCGGTTCCTTGCCAGTTGGCATTTGCTTTTCTTGTAAATTTCATGTTCTTCTTATTTAAAAATTAGTATTAAATGTTATTTGTTTGATTGCCAGTAATAGTGGTAACTCAAATATAATCAATATTTTGCAGAATAGTTTTACGAAATTTAATGAGAATGTTAAGTTTTAGGTTTTGTTGAAAGTTGAATTGTGGAGTTTTAACGCAAAGAACGCTAAGGATTTGCGCAAAGTTTGCAAAGTTTTTGTTTTTACACCATTGTATAAAGTTCGCAAAGTTTTGTCTTGACAACGGCTTTGCGAACTTATGTTTTCAAACATTCCTTAATAAAAAAATCTTTGCGGTCTTTGCGTTAAAAAAATAACGCTAAGGATTTGCGCAAAGTTTGCAAAGTTTTTGTTTTTACACCATTGTATAAAGTTCGCAAAGCTTTGTCTTGACAACAGCTTTGCGAACTTATGTTTTTAAACATTCCTTAATAAAAAAAATCTTTGCGGTCTTTGCGTTAAAAAATGAGCGCAAAAATAAACACAAAAAAAAGGTGCAATGAATTTCATTACACCTTTTATATTTAAATGGTTTCGACTTCGCTCAACCTGACAATTATTCCGGCTGATTTAAGTTTCTTAATTGTTTCAATTTATCTTTCCATACTTCAAGGCTTTCTTTGTGAATAGCAATGTTTTTACGTACTTCCGTAACAATTGAATTCTCTTTTTTAGCATTTTTAGTATTGGTAAAGAACTGGATGTTATTTTCTAACTGGAAAATTTCATTTTGAACTTCTTCAATTTTACGCATAATGAAAATCTTTTCATTATCTAATTTTCTTGTATCGTTACTGTCTGATAACGAATCAATTCTATTAGAGAAACGCATCATTTCAGATTCTTTTTTGCTTAAACTTAGTTTCTCAAAAAGAGCATCTAAAATTTTATTGAATTTCCCTTCAATATGACGTCTTGAAAAAGGTACTTTTCCGTAACCTTTCCAGATTTCAATATGTTGTTTTATAGCATCAAGATCTGTTTTGTGATCACCAGTTAACTGGTAAGCTCTCAAAATATCCAAATAAGCTTTTTTGTTGTCAAATGCAGCAACCTCATCAGCATTTTCTTCTGATTTGTGTTCTTTTAATTTATCAAAATAATGGTTGCACGCATCTTTAAATTCTTTCCAGATTTTATCTGAATATTTCTTAGGAACATGACCAATCTGTTTCCATTCTTCCTGAATTTGCTTCATGATGGGAGTAGTAGAACCAAAATCTGTGCTTTCCTGCAATTCTTTGGCTTTAGCTACAAGAGCCATTTTTTTATTTAAATTGTCGTTTTGATCTTTCTTGATGTCCTTATAAAATGAATTTTTAAAGGCATTGAAATTTCTAACAGCTATTTTAAATGCGGCCCAGGTTTCTTCATTTACTTCAGAAGGAACTTTACCTGCAGCGAAAAACTCATTTCTTAAAGCTTCTACTTTTTGAATCTGAACAAGCCATTGCGAGTGCGAGTTTACTTTTTCAGTTCCTAAAACCTCGATTTTAGAAATAATTTCTTTTTTAGCTTCAAGATTTTGCTGTTCGTTTGCTCTTTGGCTTTCGAATAAAACTTCTCTTTTATCGTGAATTTTTTTCGTCAGTTCGCTAAATTTATTCCAGATAGAATCACGGTGTTCTTTAGAAACAGGACCAATATCTTCTTTCCAAAGTCTGTGTAAATCCTGCAATTCACGAAACGCTTTACTTATGTCGGTTTCATTTACAAGCTCTTCAACTCTTGCAATGATTTTTTGTTTTTGTTCTAAATTGTGTTTAAAATCTAAATCACGTGCTTCACGATCTAAATGCAGATAATCATAAAAATTTTCTACATGAAAGTGGTAATTGTTCCAAACGTGATTGTATTTGTCTTTTGGAATTGCTCCGGCATTTTTCCATCTTTCTCTCAAATCATTAAAATGCTTAAGAGTGTCTTTTATATTGGCCTGCGGATTTATAAGTTCCTTTAATTCCTCAACTATTGCAAGTCTGTTTTCTAAATTAGATTTTAGATTAGTTTGTAAATGTTTAAAGTGAGCATTTCTTTTCTCTCTAAAAATATTATAATATTCATCAAACTTAGATTTTAGAGGAGAATGATATTCAAATTCTTCATTTGGATCTTCTTTTGAAGCATTAAATTCTTCTCTTTTTTCTTCTATAAGATGGTTGTATTGCAGTAAAAATGATTTTTTGATTTCCTCAATATGATCTTTTACAGACATTGTTTTGTCTATATTAACCAATTTTTTAAGCTCGTCTACCAGTGCATCCAAAGAAAAAGTATCATAATCCTTCATAGGAATATCATGACGCTCTTTTAGCGTTTCATCTTCACTTTCTTCGGCGTTTGAATTTGTTATGGCATCTAATGCACTTTGATGATCAGTTTCTTCAATTTCTGCTGTTTCTTCAACTTCATTTTCAGGGCTTGAAACAGGATTATCAGTTACGGTTTCAGGTTCTGCAGCTTCAACTGTATCATCTTGTGTAGAATCACTAATATCGATTCCTAACTTTCCGTCTGCATCTTGCAGGTTATCATTCTTTTCTTCTAACATTTTAAATGTATAAGGTTTTTACTTTAAACAGAGCGAAAGATAGTAAAGGTGTTTCTAACTACAAAATAAATCGTTTGTTTATGCTGTATTTTACGATGAAATTCTTATTCTTTACTATCATTTACACCTTTGATATGTTAATTTTTATAAATTGTTTGAAGGAAATAAAAATTTCAATTTCCCATTATTTTTAGAAGATTGAAGTTAAACTAATGATTTTAAACAGAAACTTTTGTCGATTTCTGATTAAAATAAAATCAGCATTCCAACTTCAATTCCCCAATTATAAGATTTATGATTTCCAAAACCAACGCTCGGATGGATATATGTCATATCATTTGCCGTTATTTTTCGGCCAAATTCTACAAAAGCATTATTTGGAAACCCTTTATTTGTGTTATTATATCTAAAAGCGGCATCGGCAGCAAACCAGTTTTTTCCAAAAATATACATAAAGTAATTTTCAAAAGATGTCGTATTGATATCGCTTCTGTTGTCTGATCCTGCAAAACTGGATTGGTTTTCTAAGGAACTTATCCATAAAAATTTATTCATGACCAGGTATTTTCCATAGAAAACAGCAGGAGCAACAACCCATTTTCCTGATCCCAAAGCAGGATCAACGGCCGAGTTTGATATAACCCGAGCACGAAAAGCAACTCCGCCATTTTTATGTTCTAAGTAAGGAATATAGCTGATTCCGACACCTATATCTCCAATTCCGGTTTTATTTATAGAAGAAGTATTAGTAGAAATCAATGGAAGATCAACTCTTAAATTCCAGGCCTTATTGGCAATAGGATGTAAAAATCGGAGCTGTGTTGTATTAAACGAACCGGAATCAGTATCTAAATATTCATTAAAAAGTAAAATCGTTTTTAAATAATAATGATATCGGGCTTCTGTATATACACTACTTGCGGTCTCATTTGTGTTTTGAGATTCCTGTGCTGTAGAAGCAAGTGAAATAAAAAATAAAATGCAGAAGTAAAGTATTGATTTTTTCATAACTATCTACAAATGAGTAGACTAATTTACAAAAATTACTTTAATTTCCTACATTCCAAGTTTTTTTATTTGTTCCAGATTTTCCAGGCTTTCTCTGCCTGAAATATAAGCATATCATATCCGTTTTTAATTACGGCACCTCTTTCTTTGGCATTTTTAAGAAATTGAGTTTCGGCAGGATTATAAATCAAATCGTATGCAATGTGTTTTTCTGTAAAAAACTCATAAGGAAGGTCAGGACAAGCTTCTATGTTAGGACTTGTACCAACTGGTGTGCAATTGATTATAATTTGATAATTGTCAAAAGTAGTAGCATTAATCAAGTTGTAATCAATGATATTTTCTTTTGCTTCTCTGGAAACAAAAGTATAAAGAATACCCAGTTCATCCAGTGCAAAAGCTACACCTTTTGAAGCACCGCCGGTACCAAGGATTAATGCCTTTTTATGATGCGGTTCTAATAAAGGTTTTAATGATTTTTTAAAGCCATAATAATCGGTGTTGTAACCTTTTAGCTTTCCGTTTTTGGTAAACTTAATAGTATTTACAGCACCAATTAAAGCTGCTTTTTTTGATAGTTTATCTAAAAAAGGAATTACCTGTTCTTTATAAGGAATTGTAACGTTTAAACCTTTCAAATCCGGATTGTTTTTTAATAATCCTGTAAAATGGCTGATCTCAGAAATGTCGAAGTTTTCATAGCTGTTGCCGACGAAAATTTCATCATTAAATTTTTCTGTAAAATAACCTTTTGAAAATGAGTAACTAATATTACGGCCCAATAAGCCAAAACGCCTTTTTAAAATATCAATCATTATTATTTTCTGTGTTTTTCGATATAATTTCTAACTGTTTTTTTTGTCCAAACTACCGGAAATAAATCTTCGATAAGAATATAATTATCAAAGTTCAAACGCAATCCATTACTTAAATGGAATTTTGCTTTTGTATTGTCCTGAATCATAAAATACAATCCTGCCAAACGATATTCGATTTCGTTTTCTTCCGGAAAATATTCTGAAGCCTGAAGCAAGGTTTGAATAGCACTTTCAAATTCTCCTAAAAATTGAAGAATATCAACCCAATATAACCAGGTATCAAGAGCATAATCTCCAAATTCAACTGCTTTTCTGTATCCAAATTCAGCTTCTTCAAAAAAGTTCATTTGTTTATTGATCGTTGCATAACGTTTCCAATACAAACGATTTTGATTGTCGATTGCTAATGCTTTATTGACAAAAAATAAGGCTTTTTGAAAATTCTTTTGGCGAACATGAAAATCTGTAATCGCAATCCAGCCTTTATCTAAAAGCGGATCTTCGTGAACAGTCTGGTTGTAATATTGAAGCGCTTTTACAGCATTTCCTAATTTTTCATAACATTTACCAATACGAAGTAAAGCATATGAAGTCGCATCGTCTAATTCAATTGTACGATTGTAGCTTTCGATAGCTTCATTGTACTTTTTAAGACGCTCGTAAGCTTTTGCCTTTTCCATAAATGCACCTAAAAACTCATCGTCGATTAGGGTTGCATAGTCAAAAGCACGAATAGCACTTTCATATTCTTTTACGCCATAATGCAGTCTTCCAAGCTGGTGCCATGCAATTTCGCTATATGGGTTTTTGTTGATGTAGTCGTTCAGATAAACAATAGCTTCCTGATTTTGATCTAAAAATTCAAAACAGTAAACTACGTTATATAAGGCAGATTGATCTTCTAAATCTTCTTCAAGACATTTAATGAAGCTCTCTTTTGCCAGTTCAAGATTATCCATAAAAAGATATTCCATTCCAATCAAGTTGTACACGTCGGCATAATCATCTGTATATTGCAGGGCAATTTTAAGTAATTCTACCGCTTTTTCGTGTTGATCTCTTTTAGAACAAATATTTGCTTTTTGGATATAAATTTCCTCGTTGTTTGGTTCGATTGCATACAACTCGTTTAAAAGCTTCTCAGCTATTTCAAGTTTGTCTTCGTAAACCAGCATTTCTACTTGTACTAATTTTAAGCCTGTAGATTTTGGATGTTGGTCTAATGCAAGTTTTAAGGCCTTTTTTGCTAAATTAGCCTTGCCTATATCTAAATAATGAAGAATAATTTCTTCAAATTCTTCAGAATCAAAAAAGAGTACTTTGTTAGTTTTTAACATCGACTCAAATTTCGATAAGGATAGGTTATAATCTTCTTCTTCGTTGCTTAATTGCATACTTTGTTTTATTTGAAATTAGCCTGTTATAAATTTAGGCAACCATATAATTGATGTGGGGAAGGGAAATTAATTGTTTTGAACAATTTAATTAACAATGAATTTAGAATTTACGTCCCAAATGTAGTTATAATCTTCTGATCTTTAAAAGATTATTTAATTATTGCCCGCTTTTAATATTTCATCCATAACATTTAAAATTATGGAACATCCTTCTCTTATTTCTTCTTCAGAAATCGTAAGCGGCGGCGTTATCCGGATTGCACATCCTTCAAACAAAAGCCAAAACAGTATTAGCCCTTTATCCTGACAGTTTAAAATAACCTGATTCGTTATTTCTGCCGTTTCAGTCATCGCTGCGAGCATTAATCCCTTTCCTCTAACTTCCTTTATCAAAGGATGTACCAAAAGCGATCTGAACAGTTTTTCCTTTTCTAAGGCTTCCTGCATTAAATTTGTCTCAGTTAATTCCTGCAAAGTAGCTAAACAAGCTGACGCAATGACAGGATGACCTCCAAATGTGGTGATATGTCCCAATTTAGGATTTTCGGTTAAAAGGTCCATTCTTTCGGCCGAAGCAGTAAAAGCGCCAACCGGCATTCCGCCTCCCATACCTTTTCCCATAACAACAATATCTGGAACTACATCGTAGGTTTGAAAGCCAAAAAGCTTTCCTGTTCTTCCAAAACCCGGCTGAATCTCATCTACAATCATCAACGCTCCAACCTCGTCACAACGCTTACGGACTTTTTGCAGAAAGTTATTTTCCGGCTGAATAAACCCAGCGCCGCCCTGAATTGTTTCTAAAAGAATGGCTGCGGTTCTGGTTGTTATTTTTTCTAAATCGGCTTCGTTATTAAATGTAATGAAATCTACATCCGGAAGCAAAGGACGAAAAGCTCGTTTGCGTTCTTCAAATCCCATAACACTCATAGAACCCATCGTGTTTCCGTGATAGGCGTTATGGCAAGAAATAAGCTGACTGCGTCCTGTTGTTCGTTTTGCTAGTTTTAAAGCGCCTTCGATTGCTTCTGTTCCTGAATTTACTAAATACGTTTTGTTTAGTGATTCTGGAAGGAGTGAGGCCATTAATTTGCAATACTGAACTGCCGGACTTTGCGAATATTCTCCGTAAACCATTACGTGCGAATATTTGTCTAACTGGTCTTTTATAGCCTGATTTACTCTGGGATGCTGATGTCCAAGCGTACAAGCCGAAACTCCGGCAACAAAATCTAAATATTTTTTATCGTTTGTATCGTATATGTATGATCCAATGGCGTGCGAAACTTCCATTCCTAAAGGATAAGGAGAAGTTTGTGCCTGGTATTTTATAAAATCTGGGTTCATTTTTTTTAAGATGCTAAGTTGCTAAGGTTCTTAGATTTTTGTTTCAGGTTTAAAGTTTCAGGTTGCTGAAAACTGTGACTGCGACTGAAAATTGAAACTAAGACTATTTTTTTAACGCAAAGATCGCAAAGATTTACGCAAAGTTTGTAAGGTTAAAATCTAAGATTACATCTTGATGTGAAGATCGCAAAGCTGAGACTGAATACTGCGACTAATTTCAAAGTCTGTAAACTGTAAACTGAATACTGAAAACTATTTAACCTTAGGTTTAGTCTCCGTTTTCACAGCTGGTTTTTTCTTGTCGTAATTCAAAGTCTCTTTCCTGACTTTCATAGGAACGTTTTTATCTTTTTCTTCCTGCTCTTTTCCTTCTTTGACTAATTTGTCGTTCATTTCATTTTCTTCGGCAGTAAAAATATCGTCTTTTGATTTTATTCTTTCGTCACCGCGCCAGACAAAACCACGCAGTTTACGGGCATTTTCAGGTAAATCTTCTTCGGGGAAAATATCTCCGTCAACACGATTAAAAAACGTAATGGTTTCTACAGCATTATTCTCCAGAATCAGGTTTATTTTACTGCTGACATTTTTATTAATTCCGATTAATTCATTGGCGTCATTCCGCATAAAATAGACGACTTCGGTATTTTTGACGACGTCAACATCGTGGAGTTTTCCTTCTTTAAACTTTCCAAATAAATTGAGCCCCTTGACCTGATTATATCCCGTTCCTAAAGTGTCCTTGGAGATAAGGAAAGTGTTATTAATAACCTTTAATGAATCTAATTTTTTGGTATTATTATCGCCAATTAAATGCATTAAATCGCCTGTAATCTGACTGTCGCCGTTCCATAAAATCGGGCTTCCAATTAGTTTTGTTAAAGCGGTTTTAGAATTTGAATGTATCGAATCACATTTTCCGCTCATGTCGGTTTTATAAAAACGAACATTTTTAAACGCTCTCAAAATTCGTTCACCTTGTTTTCCGGTAACCATTAATCTTTGTCCGTGAATGTAAACCGAATCGTTTTCGACTAAATTAATAGCAACCGCCCTTTTGGTAACAAACATAGAATCTTTTAGTTTGTAAATCTCGGCATAATGCCCTTTTACAAGCCCTTTATTAATAGAATCTGTGATTTTTACATTTCGCGTTGCCGAAGCAAATTCGGTGTTTCGATTATAAAATAAACTATCTCCTTCAATGAGTCGGTCATCGTATTTTATGTATGATTTCCGTAAAAAATGAGCGAGGTTTTTCTTGGTGTCGTAAAACCCTTTTTCAGTATAAATATAATTGGCTTTACTGGTAATTGTTGAAGGACCAAGTAAATAAGTATGCCCTGAATTACTGTAATAATCTAAATGATTTGATTTTATAACATACTTCGGGTTCGTAATCGTAACTTCTGTCAAAAACTGAAATTTTTTCTCGGCTACAAAATACCTTCCTGACTTGCTAACCAAAGTATTGTCTTTGTTAACAATTGTTCCTTTTGTATTGTAGAAAACTTCTTGGGTATTTCGGTCAAAATTAATAGTGTCTGTTTGCAAAGTAGCATCTGGCGAAGTCATTACAGCATCTCCAGTTGCAAAAGCTTTTTTCATATTTCCGTTATATTCGGCATATTTACTATTTAAAAACAAAGTATCACCTTGTACTAATTGTACATTTCCAAAGGCTTTTAAATAATTTTCTTTCTGAAAATAATACGCTTTATTACAAGTAAGCACTACTCCGTCATGGTTTACTTTTACGTTTCCGGTAAGCAAGACCGCATCAGGCGCTGTAGCCTGATCCACATCTAAATAATCAGAATGTTCTATGTTGATTTTTTTTGGTCCCTGCGCTTTTTTTGGTGCTTGCGCAGAAATGATTTGAACACTTAATAAAAGCAGACAAGATATAAAAAAGAGTAATTTCTTCAAGTGATTAAATTTTTGTCAAATTTATAAAAAAGGATACAACCTTAGATTGTTATTAGCATTAATTTATCTTTTTAGGTTCAGAGGCTCATAGGTACAAAGGTTCAAAGGTGGAATTTGGCATTTTTAATGACATTTTAGGGCCTTTGAACCTTTGTCTCTTTGCACCTTTGTACCTCAATTTTATCAACAAAACCGTGAACTCTCACGTTGTAGTTAACGATTTCGTTATTGCAAAATGATAAATTGAAATGGCATTCTTCGGAGTTATAAAAAATAAACTAAATTTAGGAATTGGATTTAGATTTCTAATTCCGATAAACAGATACGTTTAGATTTAAAAAACTATGATAAAAAGTAAATTTATTGTTGCGGGAATGGCCGCGGCAATGTTGTTTTCGGGTTGTAAAACAAAAGATTTAAAAATGAGTGAAGTAAAAGAAGAAAATTCAAAAGATCATAAAATTGTTGTTTACCAGGTTTTTACCCGTTTATTCGGAAATAAAAACAAAACCAATAAACCGTGGGGAACAATTGAAGAAAACGGAGTTGGAAAGTTTAATGATTTTACAGATAAAGCACTTCACGAAATTAAGGATTTAGGCGTAACTTATATTTGGTATACGGGCGTTCCGCATCACGCTTTGGTTCGTGATTATACGGCTTATGGAATCTCAAACGACGATCCTGAAGTGGTAAAAGGCCGTGCAGGTTCACCATATGCTGTAAAAGATTATTATAATGTAAATCCTGATTTAGCCGTAAATCCCGCAAACAGATTACAGGAATTTGAGGCTTTAATTGCTCGTACACATAAAGCAGGTTTAAAACTAATTATAGATATAGTTCCAAATCATATTGCGAGAAAATACGAAGGGAAAAATAATCCTGAGGGTGTAAGAGATTTTGGTGCCGATGATGATGTGAATGTTGAATACAAACGTGACAATAATTTCTACTATATTCCAAATATGCATTTTGAAATTCCCGATGGAGATATTCCGTTAAACGGAGAAAAAAATCCTCTTGTTGATGGCGTTTTTGATGAAAATCCGGCAAAGTGGACAGGAAATGGTTCGCGTAAAGTAAAACCGGATCAAAATGACTGGTATGAAACAGTAAAAGTAAATTATGGAGTTCGTCCCGACGGTACAAAAGATTTTCCTGAACTTCCGACTGGTTTTGATCAAAAATCTTATCAGGAACATTTTGCATTTTGGCAGGATAAAGAGATACCCGATTCGTGGAAAAAATTTAAATCAATAGCTTTATACTGGACAGCAAAAGGTGTTGATGGTTTCCGTTATGATATGGCAGAAATGGTTCCGTATGAATTTTGGAGTTATATGAACTCTGCAATTAAAATGAAAAATCCGAATGCTTTTTTATTGGCAGAAGTTTATAATCCAAATGAATACAGAAATTATATTCGTTTAGGAAAAATGGATTATTTGTATGATAAAGTAGAAACTTATGATAAACTGAAAGATGTTATTCGTGGAAAATCTTCTCCGGATGGATTATCGGATATTCAAAAAGGAATGGCAGATATTGAGCATCATATGCTTCATTTTCTTGACAATCATGACGAACAGCGTTTAGCTTCTCCGGAATTTGCAGGAACTCCGGAACGCGGCAAACCTTTAATGGTAGTTTCAACTACTTTGAGCACTTCGCCAACAATGGTTTATTTTGGACAGGAAGTAGGAGAGGCCGGAAATGAAAATGCAGGTTTTGGGACTCGTTCCAGAACTTCTATTTTCGATTATATTGGAGTTCCAAATCATCAAAAATGGATGAATGAAGGAAAATTTGACGGCGGACAATTGTCTGATTCTGAAAAGCATTTACGAGATTTTTACAAACGATTATTGAATTTCTCTATAAAAAGCCCGGCTTTAATGGGAAGTTTTCAGGAAATTCAATCAGTAAACCGTCAGAATAATGTGGGATATGATGAATTGATTTATTCGTTTGTTCGCTGGTCTGAAAATCAAAAACTGATAATTGTTGCTAATTTCTCTTCAGAAAAAACAAGTGAATTTGAATTAAAAATCCCATCAGATATTATTTCAAAATGGAATTTAAAAGATGGTTCGTATGTGCTTGTTGATAAATTATATTCTGAGGATAAAACCTATTTTACTGTAAAAAACGGTGAAGGTTCGGCAAGAGTTAAAATAAAACCTTCTGAATCTTTTATTTATGAAGTGAAATAGTCGACAATTAAACTTGTCAGATTTGCTAGTCCTGCAAGGTTTTCGAAACCTTGTAGGTCTTAACTATTTTAGAACCATACCTGCAAGGTTTCGAAAACCTTGCAGGATGAAAACTAATTTTTATAAATAATAAAACTATTTGGTTTTAGAATTTTGCTTCCCATTAATACTTTGACATTCGCAGGCAGTGTTATTTCTTTTTTTATACCAAAATTAATTAGAACAGTAATTTTTTCATTTTCAAAAGATCTTGTAAATGAAATTTTATCTCCCTCAAGTTCCAGATTATCATAAATTCCATATTGCAAAACTTTTTCTTTATTCCGTAAAGCGATCAATTTTTTATAGCTGTTAAGAATAGATTTTTTTTGAGGTTTTAAAGCATCACATTTATTTCTTTATAATCGGGATTGATTTTAATCCAGCTTTTTTCTGTTGAAAATCCTGCAAACGCTTCTCTGTTCCATTGCATTGGGCTTCGGGATTTATCGCGATTGTGTTCGTTACCTTCAAGAAGTGCTTCTTTGTCGTTTTTGCCTTGTGCTATTGCCAGTTGATAATGGGTTTTGCCTTGTATGTCGACCATTTCGTTTATGTTTTGGGCGATAATATTATGCATACCAATCTCTTCGCCATAGTAAATAAACGGAACTCCTTTTGCTGTAAGTATCAAAGCGGCAAGTGTGGTGGCTCTGTCTGTATTTCCGTCTGCCAGCCTGTCGATCATTCTGGGCATATCATGGCTTCCAAAAAACAAAGTGGGATAATTGCTCATGTTTTTTTCCATACTTTGCAATTCGTCAAAAATACGCTGGGTCGAAAATTCTTTAATACTTCCAAAATTGAAATTAAAAACAACATCTAATAAATCCTGCGATTGATATTGTTTTAAAACCTCGATTTTATCGCTCCCAATTTCTCCCACAATAAATCGGTTATCATATTCATTTACGGTCGATTTTATAATTTTCATCGCGTTTTTTACGCCTTCCTGATCAATATCATTTAGGTGTTCCTGCTGTCCGTTTTTCATCGGATTATCTTTTGTAATACCGTCAGTAGTCAGGAAGTTTATTACATCTAACCTGAAACCATCTACACCAGAATCAAGCCAAAAGCGAAGTATTTTTTGAACCTCAGCGACTACTTTTGGATTGGACCAGTTCAGATCGGCCATTCTTTTATCAAACTTATGATAGTAATATTGATTGGTTGCGATGTCTTTTTCCCAAGCTGTACCTCCAAAAAAAGATTCCCAATTATTCGGTTCGTCTTTCCAGATATAATAATCCCGATACGGATTGTCTTTTGATTTTCTCGATTCCTGAAACCATTTACAGTCTGTAGAAGTATGATTTAAAACCATATCAATGATGACTTTTATTCCTCTTTTATGAGCTTCATTTAAAAAAATATCAAAATCTGCTTTAGTACCATATGTTGGATCTACTTCATAATAATTGGCAATATCATAACCGTTATCCACTTTTGGTGAAGTAAGAAATGGTGTAAGCCAAATGCCTTTTATGCCTAATTCTTTTAGATAATCTAACTTTTGAGTCATTCCCTTAAAATCACCATATCCGTCTCCGTTGCTATCGGCGTAACTTGGCATATAGATTTGATAGAAAACGGATTCTTTCCACCATTTTTTGTTGGATGTATTTTGAGCGATTGCTGGATTTATGTTTAGTATTATTAGAAAAACGAATATATAATTGAAGGTATTAGATTTCATAGTATTATTGTCGATTATAATTGCGAAGGATGAATTAAAATCCATCCCTACAATATGTTTTGTTCCTTCGGAACGCTATATGAAATTCTGGATTTTAATCCATTATTTGTACCCAATCTTGTCATTCCGAGGAACGAGGAATCGCACGAGAAACTCCGTAAAGAATGTCGCCAATCTTTGTCGATTCTCTTGTGCGATTCCTCGTTCCTCGGAATGACAAACTAGGCGTGAAACTTAATGATTTATTTTTTTTGCTGATACTGATAATCTACAATTATACCATCAACTAACATTTTTGAGCCTTCATAGCTTACCTTTCCATTAGAAGGAACTTGTACAATTACAGCGGCACTTAGTGGATCCATTTTTATTTTTGCAGAAGCAGAAATATTTTTGGCTACAAAACTTCCCGAAACGGTATTATACAAATCTACTTTAGCTCCTTTTTCAACTTTTACAGTTACTGTTTTACTTGCAGAATACGGATTATAATATAGATAAGAAGGATAAGCTTTATCGCTATAAAAATCGGTTGCTAATAAATTTAATTCCAATATTCCTGTAACATTGGTTTCACGAATAATACTTCCAAAAATACCAACATGACCGCTGCCGTAAATACTAAATTGAGATTCTTTTGGATTTTCGCCAAGTACCCAAAGCGGACCATCGCCTTGTGCTACAGGACCTTTTAGGTTTTCATATTCTTTATAACTGGATTGCTTTATAATGCCTTCATAACCAATAACACCTTTTGTAACTTCAGCTAGTTCAGGTATTGTTTCATGCTCATTCGGCATATATTGCGGATAGAAAAAACGAGAAGCATTGGCAGCATTCAGCATCCATTTTCCAATTGCCGTTGCATATGATTGATCGTATCTTACCATTGGTATAAGTGGCCAGGCAGCGTCATAAGTATTCATTAAAAAACCATATCCGCCGTGATCTACTGTGCTTCCAAAAACACCCGAAATATCAATACCATTCCAGTTTCCTACGAGTGATCCCCAACCTTCACGGCAAATTGGTGTTCCGTCAAAAGTCCAGGCCAGCATTTTGTTTGTATCGTATTTTGTACCTTCTTCGGCATTAATTCTTGCTGATAAATAAGCTCCAAAAGGCATTAATACTTCATAAGTCGGATTTTTGGACTGTGATTCTAATGCTGCCAATGCGCTTTTAGCTCCTTTTAAGTATTTCGCATCGCCGAATTTTTTATACGCCATATACAATACCCATGCATGTCCAGCTGCTGCATCTGGCTGGGCACAGATTTGGTTTGTCATAGGCTTCATTTTGTTGTAATCAAAATAGGAGTATTCGTAGTTGCCGTTTAAAATTACATCGGCCTCATAAAATTTGTCTGCAATACTTCGGGCTATTTCTGTAAAACCGGGTTCGTTAGGATATTTATCATAAATGGCATAAAACAAAAGATTCGGATATACATCATACCACCAATCGCGGCCATAACCTCCGCCCAGTAAAGCAACTTCAGGGCAGGTATTATTCATCATAATATTCCAGTTGGTTTCTTTGTTGAAATAGTTTTTCAACATCGCAACATAGTTCAGGTTTTGCGAGTTGTTTTTGTCTATTCCAACTAATGTGGCTCCAAGTGTCGCGCCCATTGTTGCCAGGGCTTCATGAAACATTCCTTTATTGTGATTAGGGCCTTGTCGTACATCTGCAACAGCAGTATATAATCCAACAACGGTCTGCGGGTAATTTTTCTTGCTGTCATCCATCCAGACCATTGGCCAAAATTTGCCTTTTGCATTAAAATCATAAACTGTTTTATCAAAATCTAAAGCCAGTTTTTTATAGTCAATAATTTTTAATGGCTGTGGTAAATCCGGCATTTGTGCCACACGGGGTATGTTTTGCTGCGTTACTTGTGCGGCTGCTGTTAAACTTAAAACTAACAGACACGAAGTGCTTATTTTTATAAATGTATTCATTTTGTTCTTTTTAATTTAAAGAAGTCCTGCGGCTGTTTCTTCTAATACTTTAGCTTCTATTTCTTCATCTGGTGAAAGTTCAAGACCTTGTTTGATAATTTTTTTGCTGATGTAAATGGAGCATAATTGCAATAGTGCGATAATACCAATGGCATATCTTAGAGCAATATCTTCAGATACAACAAAATACAAGGTTAAGAAAGTTCCGGCGCCTAAAAGTCTTCCAAGGTATAAACCGGCTTCATGGTTTAGGATATAAGCGAATTCGCCTCTTTTTTCGATTCTGGAAACAATGTCAATTACTTTTAACTGAATAGGGAAATAGGCTAAATCCATCAACGGTTTTGCTATAAGTAATAATAGTAAAAAGATTATTACGCCCATTTTGTTAAAAAGAAAACCATTTAAACAAGCGCCTAAAGCAAATAAAATTAACCCTACAGAAAAAGTTTTAATCCTGTCTGATGGTTTAGAAAAACGACCAATGAAATAAATAATAATTGCGGCTAAAACAGCCCCTATAGATTGTGCTTTTCCTAATGCGCCTTCTTCTCCCAATATTTTAAAAATAAGCATGGCAGGTGCGGTAACCAAAAATCCTTGCGCCAAACCTTTGAAGGCTGCCAATGACAGCAGTTTGTACCAAAGCGGATGAAATTTGAAAAATATATATTGCTTTTGTACAGGATTTATAAATTTACCTCTATAACAAACCATTGAAGCAATAATGGTAATTAAAAAAACAACCGCTGTAATGATTTCATAAGCCCGATGTTTTTCGTTTTCGCCTATTTTTGACTGAATAAACAAACCAATTGCTGCAGGTATTGCAATGGCAATTATGGTATAAATAAAAGTTTCTAATCCGTAATAATAATTTCGGTTGTTGTCATTTGTTATAGACAAAGCCAGATAATCGCGATTTGACCAGTATAATCCAAATGAAAGCCCCATAGTAATCCCGGCAACACCAATTCCAATTAAATCGAGTGTTTTTAAGGACATCATTATAATCATCGAAACGCCGCTGAGCATCATTCCAATTGAATATAATTTTTTGATATTGATATGCTTCAGCAAAAATCCATTTAATAAAAATGTAAGCGGAATCCCGGTATAAATTGCCAATTGATAGATAACTACTTTTGAGGTATCATTAGAGTTTCGCATAATGTAAGCGGCGACAAATATATCGATAACCGGCAGTACTAATGCGTAGACTAAGTTGGTGAAAATAAGAATACGAAAATTATGGGTCTGACTTTTAAAATGATCAATTTCTGATATAAGTTTTTTAAACATTAGCTATTTTTTAAAAGTAAAAGGATTTCTTTAATCGAAAACTGAGCACCGCATACAAATTCATCTGATGCACCGTAATACATGGTAATAGTGTCTCCGTCAGGCTCTACAATGTGTCCGTTGGTGAATACTACGTTTCCGAAAAAACCGCTTAATTCATATTCTTCAGCAGGAACCATAATAGGATCTATTGTTCTTGCAATTACTTTTGTGGGATCTTCAAGATCCATTAAAAAAGCACCTAAACAATACATATGGTTTTCATTGGCACCGTGATAAATTTCGAGCCATCCTTTTTCTGTTTTTATGGGCGCAGCTCCGGCACCAACCCTTTTACTGTCCCAGATTCCTTTTCTTGTTTTTATGATGCAGTGATGATTTCCCCAGTGAATACCATCAGGAGAAGAAGCAATCCAAATGTAATTACCGCCAATATCTACGCTGCTTGGGCGGTGTAAAGCATAAAATAATCCGTTTATTTTTTCTTCAAAAATGGCACAGTCTTTATTGTGCGCGGGTAAAATCATACCGTGTTTGGTAAAGTTTTTCCAATCGGTTGTAGTACGCAAACCAACACCAACACCATTGTCTGATACAGAAGTGAAGGTTAGGTAATATGTTCTTTCAATCTGGGCGACGCGGCAGTCTTCTATTCCAAAAGTTTCGAGCATACCTTCGCCAACCAAATGCGGATAGTTTTCGGGTTCATAAAAATTATGTCCGTCTTCACTGCATAAAAGTCTAAGATGGGAAAGCGTGGTTAAATAATCAACTCCTTTATAATTGATAACACGTGCATCTGTTGCAATAAGTTCAGGATCGTTTTTTTCTATTTCAATAATGTGAATTTCACCTGTTTGAGTCAGTATGGGAAACGAAATAACAGTATCCTTTTGTTTTGGTCTTTCGGCAACGCGCACTATCAGCCAGGTTTTATTATCATATTGAAATACGCCGGGATTTAATAAGCATGTAATTTCTAATCCTTCTCTGCTTGCAGGAATGTCTACAGGCGATAATAATGGGTTGTCTGCAAAACGTTTCGCTATATCTTTCATGATTTTTAGTTTTATTTTTTATCGTTTTTAATTACCTACAGCTTTAGCTGGAGGTTGAAGAATTGATAATAAATTCGGCTTTAGCCAAAATAATTAAGTGTTTTGGCTAAAGCCTAGTTCTCATTCCCTTTTTGATCCCCAGCTAAAGCTGGAGGCAATTTAAAAGTTGGAAATAGATTTATCTTAATATCCAGGATTTTGTGTTAAAAGCCCTGCTGAGGCATCTACTTCTGCTTGCGGAATTGGATACAGCATATGCTTGTCTAAGAAAACCTTTCCATGCGCCGTCATTACTTCTTTTGCAATTCCCCATCTTTTTAAATCGGGCATTCTTTGATTTTCAAAACCTAATTCGGATCTTCTTTCAGCAATCAGCCAAGTTTTTATAAGAGCTTTATCTCCAGAATTTGGTCTGTCTGGCAATGTTCCTGCGGGTGGAGGAGGACCAACAGAAGTTACCGGAATAGTTTTACTTGGGTCAGCTGGAAAAGCCGGATCCTGTACTCTAACCGTAACAGTTGTAACTGTATTTCTCGCTCTTGCTCTAATTTGGTTTATAATGTCAATCGCACCTGAATAATTTCCTGTTTCATTAAGTGCTTCTGCTTTCCAAAGTAAAACATCAGCATAACGAATGAAAACTTTATTGTTTGGAGCGTCATCATCGCCTTTGTTTCCGCCGTCTGTAGTTCCTAAAAGTTTATTAACCCATTGTTCAGGAGCATTTACGGTATATAATTTTCTAGGATCATTAGGCTCAAACGAAGCTAAAAAATCAGTGCTTGGAGCAAAAAATCCCCATCCAAGAGGTGCACAAATTCCGTTTCCTTTTCTTGGATCAGCTTGTTTAACATGGTTATAAGAGAAAATAACTTCATTGTCTGCATATTCCTTGTTCATATTAAAGTTATCAAAATAATTCGCATCAAGGCTATAAAAACCTGTTGTTTCTAATTCTGATACTAAAGTATTTACAGCCGACCAGTCTTTATTGTATAGCGCGGTTTTGGCCAAAAGTGCAATAACGGCCCCTTTTGAAACTCTCCATTTTTCTGTATTTGACGAATATTTTAAGTTTGGTAAAAGTCCTTTTGCTGTTTCTAAATCTGTTTTAATTTGGCTCCATACGGTTTCTTTTGGAGCTCTTACGGCTTTATCAAAAGCTTCCTGATATGTTTTTATAGGAGCCAGAATTAAAGGCACATCACCAAAATTGGTTACCAATGAAAAGTAATAGTACGAACGTAAAAAATAAGCTTCGCCCAATAATTGGTTTTTTCTTTGGGTAGAAATTCCGGTAAGCGATTCAATTTCCGGGTTCAATAGAAAATTCAATGCAATGTTGGTTCTTTTGATACCTTCATAATCGTATTTCCACAATCCGTTTGGACCACCGTTTGTCGAAGTAAAAGTGAAATTATTGATTTCATCCATCCAGGATTGATCACCATCCGGAGACCATTTTTTCTCCATATCATCAGATGCGATATCATCTATAATAATATCATTTTGAAATACTAGACCTCCGTTCCAATCCCATTCAGCCAGCTGATTTAATCTGTTGGATAACATATCGTAAGAAGAAGTTACAGAACTTTCTACAGAAGCTAATGTTGGTTTAGAATTAGCTTGTTCCTGAGTTTGCGCTCCGATAGGATCTGTAGTAAGTTCATCTTCGCAGCTTGTTAAGGCAAGCGCAATAAGGATTACTGTTATATATTTATATTTCATGATTCGATTATTAAATTTTAAATTTTAGACCTATTAATATTGTACTAGATTGAGGATAAGTACCCTGATCTATAAAAGAAGTCGATTCTGGATCTAAACCAGTGTATTTCGTAAAAGTCAATAAGTTTTGTCCGGATACATACATTCTTAAATACGTATCGCCAATTATTTTAGGATTAAACGTATATCCAATTTCAAGATTTTTTAATCTCAAATAAGAAGCATCTTCTACAAAAACACTTGAAACCTGACTTCCTCCGTTATCATTCAATGTATTACGAGGAATTGTGTTGCTTGTACCTTCGCCATTCCATGCGTTTAATACTGAAGTAGTAGAATTGAAAGGACGGCTGTCGTAATCTAAAATTTGTTTTAAATCATTGTAACGATCTACACCCGAAACGCCTTGGAAAAGAAATGACATGTCAAATCTTTTATATGAAGCATTAAATGAAAATCCGTATGTTATTTTCGGGATTGAACTTCCTATAAACGTTCTGTCATTCGCATTAATTTGTCCGTCTCCGTTTAAGTCTTTAAACTTAATATCGCCGGGTTTTGCACCGTTTGAATTGGAGTATAAAGCAGCATCTATTTCTGCCTGATTCTGATAAATTCCGTCAAACTTCAATCCATAATACGAACTAATTGGCTGTCCAACTACTGTTTTAGTATGCGTTTTATCATCATTAATTTCAGAAACATATTGCTGTAACTGTTCTACATTATTTTTTAGTGTAGCAATATTTCCGTTGATTCCGTATTTAAATTCGTGATCGTTGTTTTGAAAATTAGCTCCAAATTCAAAACCTTTATTAGTTACAACACCGGCATTAACGTAGGTTTTATTGATTTGACCAACTGTTGCAGACGGAAGTCCTACGGCTAGTAAAATATCATCTGTTCTTTTATCAAAATAATCGACAGAGAAAGTCAGTTTATTTTCTAAAACACCTAAATCAAGACCAAAGTTAGTTTGCGTAGTCGTTTCCCATTTTAGGTCAGGATTACCGTAACGAACCACATTTATAATTCCGCCAGTTTCAGTAACAAGAGTTTCATAGGCATTATTAGGGATTTCCTGATTTCCTGATTGTCCCCAGCTGGCTCTCCATTTTAGATTAGAAACCCATTTTGCATTTTCCATGAATTTTTCTCTCGACATAACCCAGCCTCCGGAAACCGAAGGAAAATAGCCCCATTTATTATTAGGTCCAAAACGCGAAGAACCATCGGCTCTTATTGTACCTGAAACTAAATATTTATTATCATATGCATAATTTGCAGACGCAAAAAAGGAAATAAGGTTCCAGCTTTGTGCAGATCCTGAACTGTTTTTATTGACATCACTTCCGTAATCCAAATAACGGAAAGGATCTGTCGTATTGTTATAATTCGTTCTGCTTCCGCCAACTGCAGATTGATCGTAACTAACTGTTTCTTCACCTAATAAGGCATTGATACTGTGTTTCTCTGCAAGAGTTTTAGTATAGTTTAAAGTATTGGTAAAGGTAAAAGTTGTGGCTTCACCTCTGTTTTCATTTAAGTTTGAAGGTCGGTTTTGTCTGCCTTGTCCCGGATATAATTCATTTGGGTCGTTGTCATTATCATCTCCAAAATTTTCTCCAAAAGCTTTATTGTGATCGAAAGTGATTTCAGCACCAAAATTACTTCTGAATTTTAATGATTTATCTGCCAGAAAAGCATATTCGGCATAAACATTTCCAAAGGTTTTAAAAGCAGATCGTACATCATCTGTAAAATTAACGATCGCAATAGGATTAGATGTCAGCTCATAATTACGGCTCCATCCGCCATTAGGATTATTGTTTAAGTAGAAAGGCAAATCAGTATAAGGATCATTTGCTTTATACGTTGGATCGCTTACATCTTTATAAACTCCTAAAACAGAAGGACGTAATAACGCATGTCTGATAACTCCCGGAGCATCTCCGCTAGAAGACATTTTATCCTGTCTGCTGCTGGTAATTTGAAAGTTTGTACCCACTTTAAGACGTTCTGTAATTTCAGTATTGATATTTGCTCTAAAATTGATACGTTTGTAAGTATCTTTATCGCCTACTACAATACCATTTTGTCCAAAATAACCACCGGAAATTAAGTATTGTGTTTTATCAGTACCTCCGCTGGCTGAAATCTGGAAATTGTCTGTTCTTCCTGCACCAAATAATTCGTTTAACCAGTTTGTGTTTGATAACGGAATTCCGTTAACCTGTCCGTTAGTTCTATCGGTTTGATAAGGACTTATGGCATTTGCAGGATTATTGTTAGAATTATGCCAAGCCTGATCCATTACAGTCAAATACTGATCTGCGTTTAGCATTTTTGGAAGGTTAGTGGCATAACTTGTTCCGCCAAAATAATCTACGTCAATATTTGCTTTTCCTTTTGCACCGCTTTTAGTAGTAAGAATAACAACCCCGCCCGAAGATCTTGATCCGTATATAGCTGTTGCAGCAGCATCTTTTAAAACGGTCATCGATTTTACATCAGACATGTTCAGAAACGAAATGTCGCGGGTCGCAACACCATCTACAACATAAAGTACTTCGTTGTTACCCAATGTCCCTTCCCCTCTAATACGTATTTTAAGTCCATCGCCAGGAGCACCCGTATTAGCCGAAACCGAAACTCCGGCAACTTGCCCTTGTAGTGCTTGTCCAACATCAGATACTTTTGTTTTAGCTAATTCGCTCATATCTACAGTTGCAACAGCACCTGTTATGGACGATTTTTTTTCACTTGTATATCCTACAATAACAACTTCATTCAAAGCATTTGAATCTGCTGCCAGCGTAACATTTATTTCTTTTCTGCCAGATACGGCAACTTCCTGAGATTGATATCCTACATAGCTAAAAATAAGGACAGCGTCTGAACCTGCATTAATGATATAATTACCATCAAAATCGGTTATGGCATAGGTTGAGGTTCCTTTTACATTGATATTTGCCTGCGGCATTGGACCATCAATATCAGAAACTACACCTTTTATGGTTTGAGCATTCATAATGCTTCCCACCATCATTATTCCAAACAGGAATAACTTATAAATATATTTTTTCATCATGATAAGGAAGTGTTAGTTGAGTTAGTGTTTTGATTGTTTTTTTTCATGGTTAAAAAGGTTAGAGATGTTTGTAAAGTTTTACGATAACGATTGAAATAATTATCGTTTATAAAATTAGCAGGTGTGTACAAGAAACGGTGTACACTATTTCTTCAAAAGTGTACACTGGTGTTTATTGTATTGATATTTAGTATTTTGTGCTTTTTTTAGCTCTTGTTTTTGTATTTGAGCTGGTAATTTTTGGGCGTAGTATTATATAGTTTTTTAAACTCGCGGTAAAAATAAGAGCGATTATTAAAGCCGGAACTATAGCAAACTTCAGATACGGTTAAAATATTCTTTCGCAATAATTCTGCAGCATATTTTAATCGGATGGTTCGAATCAAATCGCCTGGTGTAAAACCAAATATTTGTTTAATTTTTCTATACAATTGCGAATTGCTGATGCCTAGTTCTTTTTCGATAAATAAACTTTGAAGATTTTCATTGTCTATATTACGGCGAATTAGTTCTATTACTTTTTTTATGAAGTCTTTTTCGTCATTATTAATAGGCAGAGAAGCCAGATTTTCGATAGGGGTATCTTGTGTAAAATGTCTTGAGATCAGCTCTTTTTCTTCCAGCAGTTTTTGAACTCTTATGAGTAAATGATCCGGATAAAATGGTTTTGCGATATAGGAATTGGCGCCGCTTTCAATTCCTTCAATTCGATGCAGCACAGAATCTTTTGCGGTTAGCATGATAAACGGAATATGACAGGTTTTAAGGTCATTCTTAATTATTTTACAAAAGTCAATTCCGTCCATAAATGGCATCATTACATCGCTGATAATAAGATCAGGGATTTCATTTTCAATAATTTTTAAAGCTTCTAAGCCATTATACGCTGTAATAAGCTTATACTTTTGATCTAATAAATCATTCAGAAGCAAATGAATTTCTTTTTCATCTTCAACAATCAATATTGATTTTCGATCATCTGTAATATGACTTAATGATGAAATTTTATCCGGAGTTTCTTCCTCTTTGGCGGGAGTTTCTTCCAGAATATTTTTTAAATGATTCGAAATTAAAATGGCGCTTGCAGTACTGTCCAGTTCTTTTTCATCAAAAGAAGCTTTATTGCAAGGCAGTAAAACAGTAAATGTTGTTTCGACATTCTCCTGACTTGAAACCGAAATTTCGCCTCTTAATGCCGTAATTAATTTTTTTACATATGCCAGACCAATACCTGTTCTAAACATGGTATTATCTGCATCTGTATTTAATTTAGCTAAGAAAAATTGATCAAACAGCGAATCTGATTCTTCTTTCGAAATTCCTTTTCCTGTATTAGTTATGGTGATATTTAATTTTTCTGCGCCAATATCCTGAATGCTGAATTTCAAGGTTATTTTTCCGTTTTCAGGCGTATATTTAAAAGCATTCGACATTAGATTAAATACTATTTTTTCGATTTTATCTTTGTCAAACCAACCCAATAAAACAGGCGGAATATCAAGCGAATAACTAATGTTTTTTTCGATTGCCCATTCATCAAATAATTCGGCTATTTGTTCGATTAAATTTACCAAATCAAAATTTTTTACATTTACTTCGATATGGTCAAATTCAGCTTTTCTAAATTCAAGTAATTGCTGTGTCAAAAACAATAAACGTGAAGAATTGCGCTGAATCATGTGTATGAATTTTGTATTTCTCTCGCTGAGGTTTGTTACTTCAGAAAGTTTTTGAATTGGCCCAACAATTAAAGTAAGCGGCGTTTGAAATTCATGCGCTATTTCTGTAAAAAAAGTAAGTCTGTTTTCATGAATTTCCATTTCCTTTTTTCTAAATAAAATATTTTGGTTTAATGATTGACGTTTTTTGTAATAGCTCTGAATAAAAAATGCAAAAGCCAATAGGAGCAGGGCATAAATTAAAAAGGCAATGTTGGACTGCCAGTATACCGGTTTAACACGTATATCAACAGCCTGAACCGGTTTAGTCCAGACACCATCACTGTTTGACCATTTTATCCATAAAGAATAATTTCCTTTAGGAACGTTTGTAAAAGAAATAATTCTTCGATTATCAATAACATTCCAGTCTTTGTCAAAATTCTTTAATTGGTAAGCATATTGACATTTTTCAGTATTGATAAAAGTCAGGGCAGTCAGTTCAATATCAAAAAAGTTTTGATTATGATTTAAAACAATAGAAGGATGAGAAGTAGAATTTGGAGCGATAACCAATCCTTGATAATAGGGCAGCGGCTGATTCTGTCCACTTATTTTATCAATAAAAAGATCTGGAATTATGTTTGACTCTTTTATATTTTGAGGTAAAAAATAATTAAATCCTTTTATACCGCCCATAAATATAAAATCTGATTTTAGATTTTGATAAAAAGCGCCGTCAGCAAATTCATTGTTTTGAAGCCCTTCGTTTTTAGTATAATTCGTAAAGTTTAATTCTTTGACATTAAAATTAGAAAGACCGAAATTGGTGCTTAACCAGAGATTGTTTTTTTTATCACAAACAATTCCGTGAATCGTATTATTAGGCAAACCGTCTTTTACCGTAAAACTTTTAAATACAGGCTTGCCATTTTTTGTTTCCAATAAGTTTAAACCGAGACTGGTTCCTATCCAAAGCCTGTTTTTAGCATCGGTAACCAAACATAAAATATCATTGTTGGATAAACTTTCAGGATCATTTTTATGGTTTCTGTAAGCATAAAAACGTTCTGATTTGATATCGAATAAATTTAATCCACCTAAACGAGTACCAATCCAGAGTTGATTTTTGTTTTTTGGAATTATCGAAAAGACAATATTACTGCTCAATGCATTACTTTGATTATTATTGGCCGCATAGTTTTTAAAATCAGAAACTTTTAGATTATTTCCTAAATGCTCAATTTTAAATCGAAACATACCATATCCGTTTGTTCCAACCCATATAAAACCATTTTCATCCTGATAAATAGAATAAACAGATTTAAAGTACGAACAGGCGTCGCTGCCTATAATTTCTTTCCACGTAACTAATTTTGATTTTTTTGAATCATAAACGGTAATACCATCGCCATCTGTACCAATAAAAATTAAATCATCTTGTCCTTTGTGTAAACAAAATACCGAATTGTTTATGGCGCTGTTGCTCTCGTTGTAATTTTTATAATCTAATGGTTTTTCAGGATTTGAATAAAAATTTGGAGAGAATTTAAACAAACCTTTTCCTTTTGTACCAACCAGAAAAGAATGATCTTCTAATTCTAAAAATGCCCTCACAATAGCACCATCAAGTTCTGGAACCTCTGTTTTAGAAACGAGATTAAAAGGTTTTTTAAGCGGACTTATTTTAAAAATTCCGTCGCCATCTGTTCCTGCCCAAAATATATTTTCGTTTCCCTGAATGAGAACGGTAGTTTTGTTTTTTAAATGTTTTAGCCAATCTTTTTTTACCTCAACACCATTTTGGTCTAAAACAGCATATCCTGATTTGTCCAGAACGATAAGGCCTTCAGCAATTTTTCCTATAATTTTTTCAATATGATTTTTATGGAAGGGAGTAATTTCATTGTTTAAAGAATATAAATTGCTGTTTCCGTTTAGTGATACTGTAACAATTTTTTGTTTCGAAATTTCATCAAATGACTGAATGTCTTTCGAAATTAGTTTTATTCCTGAAATCCCTTTTTTGCCATTTTTATCAGTTTCAATAGATAATTTGTAGAGATCATTATTTTCAAACAAAACCAGCAATTCACCTTTTTGTGTGAACTGCATTTTTTTTACTGCCTTTTTAGGGAGATTTTTTGAATTTAATAATTGAAAACTATCGTTTTCAAAATAGCCAATTCCCCAATTTTTCGCAGCACAAAATACTCTCTTAGAAGAATCGAGCGCCATGTTAAATTCAGATTCAGATAACGGCGAGATATCTTTTCGCGAAAAGTAATAACGTTGAAAAGTACCCGTTTTTTTATCAAATCGATTGATGCCGTGTATAGTAACAACCCAGATATTTCCAATGTTGTCTTCGTCTATTTTTAAAATAACCTGATTACTCAGACTGTTCTCATTATTTGCTTCCGGTCTATAAATTTTAAAGTTACTGCCGTCATAACGGTTTAAACCGTCCCAGGTTCCTATCCAGAGTAAATTGTCAGAATCCTGAAAAATAGTATTAATAGAACTATTTGAGAGTCCTTTGTTATTATCCAACTGCTCAGATGAATACTCTACGTCAATTGTTTTAGAGTTTTGATTGTGGATATGTAATGGAGTGGTTTTTAAAAACGGACTCTTTTGAGTATTATTTATAGAAATGGTTTTCTCTTTATTGTCACATGAAAAGAAAATCATTAAGACAAAATATAAGAGAATAGCTTTAATCTTCACTGTACTTTTTTTTAATAGTTTCATTCAGAATAGCTATTTTTTCCTAGCATATTGGTTTGCTCGAAATAGCTATATAGATCTTTGTGAAATGATTCTTGATTTAAAAAAGTATTTCACGATGCTTAAAGATATAGGAATATACAATGATACGCTATGATTTTAGTCATATTTTTTTATCTTTCATTAATAAGAAGACTGAGTTTTAAAATAAGGGAATAAAAAAAAGCTGATACTTTTTTTAGTACCAGCTTTACTTTTTTATACTTTCTTGACCTTTTTGAGGGCTTCTACATAATACTCGTTTACTTTTTCCCAGTTTATGTGTTCGTAAAAAGCATCAATATAACTTCCTTTTCGGTTTTGATAATCCAGATAATATGCATGTTCCCATAAATCAATGCCTAAAATTGGCGTTCCGGGAATCAATGCATTTTTCATTAACGGGTTATCCTGATCTTCAGTAGTTGTAATTTGTAACTTTCCGTATCTGTCTACAACCAGCCAAACCCAGCCAGAACCAAATTGCTTTTCAGCCTGACCTTTAAACTGATTGGTAAGATTATTAAAAGATCCAAATTCTTTATCAATTGAACTCGCAAGTGTATCTTTTGGAGTCTGCTGCTTTGGAGTCAAAACATTAAAATAAAGCGTATGATTGTAATATCCGCCCGCGTTTTGACGAAGCTTAGCGTTATTAAGATCCATCTTTTTTAAAATATCCTCAATTGGCATATTTTCAAATTCAGTAGATACAATTTCTTTATTAAAATTATTTGTATACGATAAATAGTGCTTAGAATAATGCGTTTCTAAAGTTAAGGAACGTAACGCAGGACTCAATCCGTCGTAAGCAAAAGACAGTTTTGTAAGTTCAAACGAACCGGGATCTGCTTTTACATCATTTGGAGAGCCAATTGTTATTTTTTCTTCTTTAGTAGGCAGCGGAACTTCTACAACTTCAGTTAGCTTATTGTTATCATTACAAGAAAATAATAGAAAAAATGAAGCTAAAATGCTGAAACGAACAATGTTATTCTTCATAATATTAATTTATTTTGATGTTAGTGAATTAATGATTTCGATGTAACACTCCTTAGCTTCATCAATCGATAAATGACTAATTTGCATCCAGGCATTCGTTTTAAAAGCATTTCGTAAATCAAAATTCTCAGACTGATTGTAAACCGCAGTTCCAAAAGTAGCCTGTTTGTAAAACGCATAAAGTCTTAGCTGCACATCTTGCGGCAGTGAGGCCTGAGTCATTTTCAATGCAGTTTCAACAGCCTCGTTAAAGCGTGTATCTAAATCTTTTTCTGCCATTTACGCTTTTGTAGCAATAATAGTTTTTCCTCCAATTGCTTTTTGGTCTAAAACCACATTAATTGGTGTACCTAAAGGTAAAAATAAATCTACTCTAGATCCAAATTTAATAAATCCGGCATCAGTTCCCTGAATAACCTGCATTCCTTCCTGAGCGTAGTTTACAATTCTACGTGCCAAAGCACCGGCAATTTGTCTGTAAAGGATGGCACCAAAAGTGTCATTTTCGATTACTACAGTTGTTCTTTCGTTTTCCTCACTGGCTTTTGGGTGCCATGCAACCAAAAATTTTCCAGGGTGGTATTTGCTAAATTTTATAATTCCGTCCATCGCATAACGAGTAACGTGAACATTGATAGGTGACATAAAAATAGAAACCTGTAAGCGTTTATCTTTAAAGTATTCACCTTCGTAAACTTCTTCAATAACCACAACTTTTCCATCAACAGGAGCAAGGATATGATCGCTGTTTCTTACAGCAATTCTTTTAGGATTTCTAAAAAATTGTAAAATAATAATCAAAATCAATAATGCTGCTATCTGAACTAGCATTCTCAGCCAATTGATATCAATAAATCTATCAGCAATTACAAGTACGGCAACAGTGAAAACTGTTCCTAATAAAATAGATGGGGCTCCTTCTTTATGAAACATAATATAAAATTTGATAAAATAAAAATATAATTGGTGCTACAAATATAACACTATCTAGTCGATCTAAGATGCCTCCGTGTCCGGGCATAATCGAACCGCTGTCTTTAATGCCGGCAATTCGTTTAAATTTTGATTCGATCAAATCACCGATCGTTCCAAAAACACTCACAATTAAAGCAATAATTGTCCATATAAGGATAGATTTACCGCTAAAAGCCGGATTAGGCTGTATATATAATTTTGAAATCAAGAACCCTGCAAAAGCCGCAAAAATCATTCCGCCCAGAAATCCTTCAATTGTTTTTTTAGGCGAAACACGCTCAAATAACTTATGTTTTCCTATTGATTTTCCAACCAGATAAGCAAAAGTGTCATTTGTCCAGATTAATACAAACAGACCTATGATGATTTTTGGATTGTAATCATTTGTTCCAAAGGAAATTTTTACGATAAAAAGAAATGGTAATGCAATGTATCCTAAAAGATATAGATATTTTGAGGAGGTGCTTATTTTTTGAACAGAGTCGTAAAATAAAAAGATAATACACTTAATAGATACAACCAGTGTAATGGCTAAAAGCACAATATCTAATTGCTGAATATTGGTTTCTAAATCAAGGTTTGATTTAAAAATATTATTTAAATAAGCAGAAGTTTGTTTATTGTAATGACTAATTAGTATTACTATGGTATAAAGTAAAGTCCCAAATAAAATCGAAAAGACTTTGTTAAGATTTACAATATTTGAAAATTCATAAATGGTAATAATTAGGAAAATTCCAAAGAGAATGATAAAGCTTTCGGTAGAAAACAAGATTGAAGTTAACAACAGAGCAATATAAACAGCACCAGAAATGGTTCTTTTAAGCGTTTCGTTCATCTTAAAGATCTTCTAAGAGCAATAAATAAAGATTTTTGGCAACACTTCCGTATTGGGTAAAATCTTCTTCTTTTGCTTTTTCGAAATATTTTATAGTGGTGATATTTGTCGGGATATCTCGATCATATTTACGTTTAATGGCACTTAAACCATCACTTTTCATTGGGAGAATCTGACTAGTTGTTGCAAGAATTACAATATTTGCTGGTAATTCGTTTGGTTTATTTTGTCTAATCTGTTTTGAAGAGAAAAGAATAGAACCTTCATCTGCAATCAGGTTTTCGCAGCTTGCTAATAAAAATTTTGGTTTAGATGGAGCAATATAAAATAATTTGTTTTCGTCCAATAAATGAAAAAGAGCCGGTTCGTAACATAATACTTCACTTTCAAACCAGTCATTTTCTTCTAAAATATTTTCGAATTGTTCTGCAGCTTCCTGATTGTTTTCACAATACAAAAATTTACCGCCATTTTTCTTAAAGTTAAAGATGAATTGTTCGTCTAAAGACAAATGACTATTTGGAGCAGGAGTTCCTGCGTACTCACTTTCGTGTTCTTCGTCAGAAGCAGATTCGCTGGAACCAAATATTTTTTTGAAAAAATTCATTTTTTATATGAAATACTTTACATGTTAATTGAAAACGTTCAAAGATAAAAAAATCTTAATTCAAAAGGGTATTTTGAATTAAGATTTTAAAAAATATTGTGTATTTAATGAATAATTTACGAAACGACTTCTTCTAAATTTTTGTCAAAAGTACGTTTTCCGAAAATTGCTTCTAAGTCATCTTTAAAAATAACTTCTTTTTCAATTAATATATCAGCAAGCTGATTTAGCTTGTCTTTGTTTTCTTGTAAAATTTGAATAGCTCTTTGGTATTGACCTTCAATTAATTCTGAAATTTCTTTGTCAATAACTTTTGCTGTTTCATCAGAATATGGTTTTGAAAAGTTGTACTCACTTTGTCCTGACGAATCGTAATAAGTAACATTTCCAATTTTATCGTTCAAACCATAAATCGTTACCATTGCACGAGCCTGGCGTGTTACTTTTTCTAAATCGCTTAATGCACCAGTCGAAATTCTGTCAAAAGTTACCTTTTCAGCAGCTCTTCCTCCCATAGTAGCACACATTTCGTCAAGCATTTGATCAGTTCTTACGATTTGTCTTTCTTCTGGTAAATACCATGCAGCACCTAAACTTTGTCCGCGGGGAACAATAGTTACTTTAATAAGCGGAGCAGCATGTTCCAGCATCCAGCTTACCGTTGCGTGACCAGCTTCGTGAATTGCGATTGCTCTTTTCTCTTCTGGAGTAATAATTTTATTTTTCTTTTCAAGACCTCCAATAATTCTATCAACAGCATCAAGGAAATCTTGTCTGTCAACAGCTGGTTTGTTGTTACGAGCAGCAATTAAGGCAGCTTCGTTACAAACGTTTGCAATATCAGCACCAGAGAATCCCGGAGTTTGTTTTGCTAAGAAATCAAGATCTAAACCTTCAACTTTTTTGATAGGAGCTAAGTGAACTTTGAAAATTTCAGCTCTTTCGCGAATGTCCGGTAAGTCAACAAAAATTTGTCTGTCAAAACGTCCTGCACGCATTAAAGCTTTATCAAGAACATCGGCTCTGTTTGTAGCAGCCAAAACAATTACGTTAGAGTTTGTACCAAAACCATCCATTTCTGTCAATAACTGGTTCAAAGTATTTTCTCTTTCGTCGTTTCCGCCAGACATATTGCTTTTTCCACGGGCTCTACCTACAGCATCAATTTCATCGATGAAGATAATTGCCGGAGATTTTTCTTTTGCCTGTTTAAACAAATCACGTACACGAGATGCACCAACTCCCACAAACATTTCAACAAAATCAGAACCTGATAATGAGAAAAACGGAACCTGTGCTTCACCCGCAACAGCTTTTGCTAATAATGTTTTACCAGTTCCAGGAGGCCCTACAAGTAAAGCTCCTTTAGGAATTTTACCTCCAAGATTGGTATATTTTTCAGGGTTTTTCAGGAACTCTACAATTTCTTGTATTTCTTCTTTAGCACCTTCTAAACCAGCAACATCTTTAAATGTAGTTTTGATATCTGTTTTTTCATCAAAAAGTTTAGCTTTTGATTTTCCAATATTGAAAATCTGTCCGCCTCCGCCAGCGCCTCCGCCAGACATTTTACGCATAATGAAAATCCATACACCAATAATGATGATGATAGGAAGTAAGCTGATTAAAATATCGCTCCAGTTATTTTTTTGAAGGAAATTAAAATCTTTTAGTTTGCCTTCGCCAACTGCTTTTTCAAGTTTAGTTTGAAAGATTTGGTCGTTACCAATCTCTAAAGTATAGTGCGGCCCTTTGTTAGGGTTTTTAAAAATATCTTTAGAAACCTTTTCGTTTGCCGGGTCTTTAAGAGCAGCGGCAGTTAGGTATACTTCAGCTTCGGCTTTATTGTAAACGATCACTTTTTCAATTTGACCTTTTTCTAATAAAGTATTAAATTTAGAAGAAGTCAATTGTGCAGGTTCGCTTAAATTAGATCCACCGGTTGCAAAACTTATAAATAAAAAAACTAGAAGTATTGCGGTATATATTAACCAGGGACTTATTTTAAATTTACTCGGATTTGGATTATTATCTTTAGCCATTTAGAAAAATTTTTCTTTTAGTATTTGTTTTCGATTGTAGTTATTTTGGCGTCACCCCAAAGGCTTTCGATATTATAGTATTCACGAATGTGTTTTTGGAAAACATGTACCACGATATGCACATAATCCATAAGAACCCATTCTGCATTATCGGTTCCTTCTACGTGCCAGGGTTTGTCTTTTAAGTCTTTTGAAACTGTTTTTTGAATTGAGTTTACAATGGCGTTAACTTGGGTATTTGAGCTACCGTTGCAAATGACAAAATAGTCACAAACTGCTGTGTCTATATCTCTTAAGTCAAGAATGTCGATATCATTTCCTTTTACTTCCTCAATCCCTTTGATTATGTTCGCCAATAGAACATCATTATTAATAGTCTTTTTCGCCATGAATTATTTTATATGAATTTGTAAAGTTACCAAATTTTGTGATTATTTTTGAACCTTAACAAAATATTAAATTAAGATATTTAAATTATTTAATGAAACTAATCAAACTCGATGCCATAGATTCCACAAATGATTTCTTAAAATCATTGTCAAGTCAGGATGAACTGGAGAATTTTACGGTGGTAACGGCTGAAAATCAGACAAAAGGCAAGGGGCAAATGGGGGCGAAGTGGAGCTCTGAGACGGGTAAAAACTTAATTATGAGCGTCTTGGTAAAAGATTTTCTGTTTGATAATGAGCAGGTTTTTAATTTGAGCATTGTGGTTTCTTTAGCTGTTTTAGACGCCTTGAAATCGTTAAATATTCCTGATTTATGCATAAAATGGCCAAACGACATAATGTCATACAATAAAAAAATTGGTGGCATTTTGATAGAAAATACTCTAAAAAGCGATGGCAGGATCGTGTCAGTTGTCGGGATTGGAATAAATGTCAATCAAACCAATTATAAAGATCTGCCTCGTGGTTCTTCTCTGGCAGTTATATCCGGAAAAACATTTGACAAAGAGAATCTGGCAATTTTAATTACTGAAAAAATACAAGAGAAAATCGAATTATGGGTAACCTCATCATCTCTTTTTTGGATAGATTATTTTAATTCGCTGTTCAAAAAAGGAGTCCCAATGCCTTTTAAAAATCTTCAGGATAAAAATTTTATGGGAATTATCCAAGGCGTTTCCCCTATTGGAAAATTGCAGGTTTTACTGGAAGATGATTCTGTTTCTGAATTTGAGATAAAGGAGATTCAGATGCTTTACTAAGTTGCTAAGATACTAAGGTTCTAAGATTCTAAGTTTTTTGCCACGAAGGCACAAAGACGCGAAGTTTTTTTTGAAATATACTTTCAAATTCTTTACGCCTTTGTGCCTTCGTGGCAACAAAAAAAAGCCCAATCTATCAGATCAGGCTTCCATTTATAATTAACAATTTATAATTCACAATTATAATTTTGTCATATTGTTTGCTAAAGTTTCAATAAACTTACTGATTGGTCCTTTAACCATCATCGCCATCATAGCGTTGAATTCGCCTTCAAAAAATAACTGAACAGCACTTTCTGAATCAGAAATAGAGTCAATATTTGAAGTTAAAGTAAACGGAAGTTTATCACTTGCAGCACCCAAAACAATTTTGTTTGGCGCTGATTTGTCTTTCATTTTTAATTTGATTTCAGGCATACCTTTCAATCCAAAAATAAAGGCATCTTCGCCAATTACTTCAAATTTAGCGATGTTATCCGGCATTAGTTTTTCAAAATTCTTAACATCAGTCAGTTGATCGAATAAATCCTGAGCTGATTTCTGAACGGTAACTTTTGGACTTTCTAAGTTCATATAATATTTTGTTTTTTTATTTGTATGTAGCAATCAAAATAAATTCCAATTTTTTAAATTCCAAATCCCAAAAAGAGCGAAGCGATTTTTAGAAAATCTAAAATCTAAAATCTAAAATCTAAAATCTAAAATCTAAAATCTAAAATCTAAAATCTAAAATCTAAAATCTAAAATCTATTCCTGTCCCCAAGTCGATGGACTTACGCTCCATTCTTGTAGTGTAGACTGTTGGTCTTCTGTGATATATTGTTTTTGAACTGCTAAATCTAAAAGATTTTCGTAGTTGCTTAACGTAAACAAGTCAACATTGGCATTTTTGAAATTTTCTTCGGCAACATTAAATCCGTAGGTAAAAATCGCCGCCATTCCTTTAATATTAGCACCTTCATTGCGTAAAGCTTCAACGGCAAGCAAACTGCTGTTTCCTGTACTGATTAAATCTTCAACAACTACAACATTTTGTCCTTTTTGAAAAAAACCTTCAACCTGATTTTGTCTTCCGTGTTTTTTTGGTTCCGGACGTACATATACAAACGGAAGTCCAAGACTTTCGGCAACTAAAATTCCAATTCCAATGGCTCCAGTAGCAACACCGGCAATCACATCAGGCTTTCCAAATTGTTTTTCGATGTTCTTTGCAAACTCATCACGAACATAGTTTCTAATGCTCGGAAATGAAAGAATTAACCTGTTATCACAATAAATAGGAGATTTCCAACCAGAAGCCCATGTAAAAGGATTTTCGGGATTCAATTTAATTGCATTTATTTGCAAAAGCAATTCGGCTGTTTTTTCGGCAGTATCTTTATTAAAAATCATAGTACAAATGTATAAAGTTTTTGTGAACGACAAACCACTTTTTTTGACAAATGAAATCTCCCGCGAGACAGATTTTCAATTGTTCTTGTTGGAAAGTATTGATATAGAACAGCTTATCATAAAAATTTTTCAAAATAAAATTCAAAAAGCCATTTTATATCATCCTGACGAAAGTGAGATAATGAAAACCCTTAAAGCCAAAATTCCGGTAAATAAAGCCGGCGGAGGTTTTGTTTATAATAAAAAAGGCGAGGTTTTATTTATCTTCAGAAACGGAAAATGGGATTTACCTAAAGGCGGAATCGAGAAAGGCGAGGACATTGAAGCCACCGCCATGCGTGAAGTCGAGGAAGAAACGGGCGTAAATAAACTCCGTATTGTTCAAAAACTCCAAAAAACGTATCATATCTTTAAACGCAACGGAAAATACAAACTCAAAATCACACATTGGTTCGAAATGCATTCTGATTTTGAAGGAATTCCACACGGACAAATCGAAGAAGGAATCGAAAAAGTTGCCTGGCTAAACCCGGAACAAATCAAAGAAGCGCTTAAAAACTCGTATGAAAATATTAAGCTTTTGTTTGCAGAAGAAATAAAAGTCAAAGCAGATTAATATAAAATTAAAAGCCCCAAATACTAATTGGGGCTTTTTATTATAATTTATTTAGATCATCAATGTTAATCCTTTTATTAAGACAATTAATTTAGTCGGTCCAGTTTTTTTATTTCCTGTTTTAATTTTTCAGGAGTTACTTCTTCAAAAGCCAAATTATTCAATTTTTGTTGCGAAGTTTCAGTTTCCTGAGTCGCTAAATAAGGCTTGTCGTCAACATATTTAATGGCGAAAATAGTAATCTTTTCTCCAGATGGTATATTGTTGAATGAGACATTATCAGCATTTGAATATCCTGTCATTACAGATTTTATACTATGAAATATAATGCTTACAGAGGTATTGCTGTCATTTTTAAAATTAATCACATAATCAATTTTAGACGATTCGTCATAATCCAAAAATCTGTCACAATTTATAAAACCTAGTTTCGCACTTTTAAATAAGTAAGAACCAAATTCCTCTGCTTTTGTTTTTTTTACATCATAATTACTAAATCCGCTGCTGTTAGTAGTAGAACTTAAATAGCCATTATTACCATCTTCATCTGAGTGGATATTAACGGGAAGTGAATATTGAACATTTACAGGAATGCCATTTACTTTGCCCGGAATAAACTTTGAAAGCTTTTTAAAAGCCTTAACCACAGCTTCATCAACCTGTTTGCTTAAGCCTTTTATTATTTTAATATTCGTTACATTTCCGTCTTTATCTACAACAAAAGTAGTTATAACTCTCCCTGAGATAATTTCGTCCGGCAAAACTATACTGTTGCCAAGAGTTTTATATAACACTTGATTACCACCCGGATAAATAGGCATTTCATCAACTTTATTATAAACCTTATTCAAATTAATTGAAACCTCAGCAAGCTGCCAATTAACCTGATCATTTGTTCTCTTTCCGTTAAAAAGCTGCATTCCCTCTTTTTCTTTCTTTTTAGGCATTTCAATTTCAATACTTTTTCCCTTTTTTAAATCACATTTTTCCACACCAGAAACAGCATTTATATCCAGCATTCCTCCAGTTTCCAGTAACTTTCCGTTTGAAGTTGTCGAAAGTCTGCCTAAAAGAATATCCGAAATACTATAATATTCTTTAACCGATATTTTAATTTGTCCCGAAACTTCTTTTTGTGTTTTTGAAATAATAAAACTATTCGCAGTAATCGTTATTTTGGTTTTTTCGGCGCAGACAATCGTAGTATCTTTATTGTTGTTTATTAAAAAGTATTGCGGTTTTTTGTCGTTTTTAAGATAAAAATCCAACAATAATTTTTTGTTTTCTGCCAAATTATTGGTTGAAGACTCCACCGCTGCCGAATCACTTTTTATGCTGTCTGATTCAGTTGTATTTGTGTTCGATTTTTGAGGTTCTGCAATAGAATTACTTTCTTTAGTTTCATTTTTACAAGAAAAAATAATGAAAACCAACACGAATAACGAAATTAATTTGTGTTTCATCAGCAGGAATTTTGATTGGGATTTGGTTAGATTTATTTCAAATATAAAATATTATAACCAACCATTTTTACGGAAAGTCACATTGTGGGGATTTTTTTTAGAATTTCAAATTGATATTCGTTTTCCGTTGAAACTTAATAATTAGGGCGTGCCACCATCCCGATAAAAGGGCTAATTCACTTTACGCATATTCGCCCTTTTATCGGGATGCTGTCGGGCTTTCGCTGCTACTTCGGTAGCTTAGCTCTATCCCTCACGCAGCTGCACTTTGAGGTTAGATTCGTTTCAGGTTTGAAGTTCGTGTTGTTATTTTGAATCTTACGTTTTACTTGCAGATTTTTTTTTAGTTTGATTTTACAATTTAAATATCCTAAGCTAAAATTAACCTTAACGATTACGCGGATTTGTAATCCGTGCCCGTAAAGAGAAGCATTATCAAGACAAAAAGACGTAAAGATATACTTTGCGGGCACGGATTGTAAATCCGCGCTATAGGTTTTCAAGTTTTTTTCGCCGGCGAGCGCGCCAGTGAGAATTCATTCCGTTAGAAATGTTTGGTTGGTAGCCAAAAAAAGATTTGTGTTTATACGTTCCGTAGGAACGTTTGAATAATGTAATCGATATATTTCCGCAAAACAAGTGTCCCTAGAGGACACAATGCAAAACGATTAACGATAGCGCGGATTTGTAATCCGTGCCCGTAAAGAGAAGCATTATCAAGACAAAAAGACGTAAAGATATACTTTGCGGGCACGGATTACAAATCCGCGCTATCGGTTTTAAAACTGATATTCTTTTTCCAATTAAAAAGCCTAATAAAACTTATGTTTATTAGGCTTTTTTAGATTGCGTTCACGAGCGAGATGCTTACGCTAGTAGAGCACAAAGCTTATTTGACTTTTTTGTAAATTTTATACAATAAGTATACTATTGCTGCCAAAAAACATATATAAAATATTTGCCAAATTAGCAATGATATTGAGAAGTCATTAATTGTTACATCTTTCATAATTATATAGTTTAAAGTCTTTTACCTGTAATTATTTCGCCAGTCTTATTATTAATTAAATGATCCATTAATTATTCTATCATTTTTTAATTTAATTTAGGCACTATAACATCAAGATGCTGTTTTTCTTGCCAACGCTATGGCATAAACCGAAGATATTATAAATAGAACTAACGGGATTACAAAAGCAGTGTTTATCCTGTGGTAATTGTACAGTATTCCTGTGATGTAAAACATTATAAAAAATAAGATTACAAAACAGCTCAGCAAAATTTTATAATTTCTGCTTCTTAAAAATAAAACAAGCAGACCAGATGTAGGAATGACTATTAATCCTTGCCAAAGTATTGACGACGTGTTATTAAAGAGGTCGTACAAAAACTGGCAGAAATATATAATTAAAAGAATAAAATTTGGTACTCCATTCTCTTGAACGCCATAAGTTATTAAAAAAGATAGCACGGCGATGAATTTTATAACTTTCAAATTTATAGACATGAATTTTTTGTTTAGGTGTGTTATTGATATCTCGCTGGCGCAAGTCCCCATTTAGAAGTATGAATACTCCCAGTCTACCTCATAGCCCTAGGACATTCTAGGGCTATTATTAGTATGATTTAAACTTCTGAAACTAGTATTAAAATGTTATTTTCTTAAGTAATGATATAAAAGATGTAAAACATAAAATACAAAAGCAAACAAAAAGACAAATGTTGCTACTGGGATATAAGTTAGCACGTAATAAGTATCGTGGATATTAACATCTAAACAATATTTAGATGGATAAATACAACCATAAATCAGCAATGCGCCTCCTAAAATCAGAAGGAAATAAATAATGTATTTCATAATCTAGTGTAATATTCATCTAAAAAAAACGCATTAAAAAATGTAAAATCTCCAAATGGGATAAATCCTCTGCTAATCTGCGGAAGTTTGTAGTTCAATAATTCTGTAGGGAACTTTGAAATTTGGTATTTTTTTTCAACTAATTCATTAATTTTATGAATTTCATCAGCATACAAAACTTCAAGATTTTCATTTTTATATGGTTTTTCAATCCATTTTCCAAGACTTAAATCAACTTTTGCATCTAGAACATAACATGTAAAATATGGGCACAAAACACTTATGTTTAAACAAATAGAATGAAGATTTTTATCATTCATTTTGGTAAGTTGTAAATTGAAGGCTCTATCACAAGAACTAAACAAAGTTGCATCATGAAAATTCATGTTTAAGTTTATTGCTTTGAAATCTTCTATTAATTCAGTAAAACAGCCTTCATTTCGATGCTTGTTCTCAAAAAAGATTAATGTTTTACATAAATTTTTATGCTCATAACTTTCGTTATATTTTTCCAATTCACTTAGTTCCGAAATATTAGACGGATAATTTGAATTTGAAATATTTTTTAAAATTTCGATTATCATAATATATTTAATTACAATTGCTTGAGAAAAACCAATTATTTCGATATTCAGTTGGTGGGACTGTGCTGACAGGATTTAGTACTAATCTACTTCCGGGAACCATAAATTCAAATTCATCTTTCAATGTTTTTCTAAAAAATTGATCTACCATTAATTCAGTTGCAGGAATAGCTTTATAATAATTTTTTGTTTTTTCCATTGCTGTGTTTACCGCCTTTGCGGCAATACTAGCTGCTATTCCAGAAGTAATGTCTGTATTTCCTATTGATGTATTTGTAGGCATTTGAAAAGATACTGCTTGTGGTAATACGATTGTTTCCGTACTAGTGCGTAACGGGGTTAAAGATTGAATTATTACAATATTAAATCGAATGTTTTTCACAGCAGCTTCTTGCCAAGGTACACCATTTAATTTTATAAAATTAAAGCTAGAACAATCAGGATAAACATCTTTAATGTCAGATCCACTACTTCCACCAGTACCTCCTCCACTTTTAGGAGTACTTGAATTCCCACTTGAACCTCCATCTCCACCAAATGCACCAGCAATGCTAAAGTCCCTAGGAGCTGGAGCAGGAGATTTCTGCGTAACAATAACGTTATTTAATGGAATTGCCGCAGTTCCTCCTCTCTGTAAGGTGTCGTCACGTTCTCCACCATAATTAGCGCTCTCATCAAACATTTCTATCATCTTAGATGTCGAGCTATGTTTGTGATCTTTGTCAAATAACATTATCACATCTTGTACATCTTCAATAACAAGACCTTCTTTTAATTTAGCTCCTTTTAAAAAGCCTTTTTTAAAATCCCAATGAATGATATAACCGCTAAAAAAAGTTAAATCCTCAAACCCTTGCTTTTTTTGCGCATCATCAATTTTATCTTGCGACTCTGGAAATATCTCCTGTATTAGAGCTTGATACTTTGAATCCGATTCATACAAATATAACATTTTCTGTCCTTTGTAATCTGGATCTTCGGGGTTGTCCTTAATAGGTACAGTGATTCCTGTAGAATTATCACTCAGTTGGATTACTTTTGCATTTTCCCAATAGTAATCAAGATTTCTAAATGCTTTATTAAATTCTCCTTCTTCTGATTTATTGGTTGTGGAGTTTGATTTGTAGTTTTCAAACCAATTTTTAGCCTGACCAATTTTAGCATTTTGACTTATTAATTGACCTGTGTCATTTTCTTCATTGTCACAGCCAGCAACTAAAACAATAGTGCCAAAAAACAAAAAAGACATTAGTACTTTTTTTAATCTTTTCATAATAAAATAGTTATAAGGTTAGTATTCTTAAAACTAACCCTTCGAAAAACTATTCAACTACCATATAAGTCATTTAAATGTCAGAATAAGACATTTTTTTATTATTGAAATACCTGTTTCAACTTTGACGTAACCTCACGCGACAATTGCATTTAAAAGATTTTTTTAGATATTTAGTAATTTTTAGTTTTTAACTATTTCATGTCTCAAAAATCGTACTTTTGTTTTGATAACGAAATGATACAAATCATTTAAAATTTGTATCATACATAGCAAAATATGTTTTTTACATATTGATTGTTGTGAACCTTAATATTATCTTTGACTTATGAGCACATTTACAAAACCAAACCATATAGGGCGAAAAATAAGCCGAATTCGTGAACTTAGAGATATGAAGCAGGAAGCTTTGGCGCAGGCTTTAGGAATGAGCCAGCAAGCAATTTCAGTTATTGAAAATAGTGAAGAGGTTGATGATGAAAAACTTAATGCTGTTGCAAAAGCTTTAGGAGTTAATGTTGAAGCTCTTAAAAACTTTTCAGACGAAGCTGCAATTAATTACTTCAATAATTTCTATGATAATAGTGCAAAAGGACAAATATTAAATAACTCTTGCAGTAATCTTACTTTTAATCCTTTAGAAAAGTTGATTGATGCTTATGAAGAAAATAAACAACTTTATGAACGTTTAGTTCAAGCTGAAAAAGATAAAGTTGAGTATTTAGAAAAGATATTGAAGGATAAATAATTATTCTTTTTCGATTATTTGATAAATATGTAAAGTAAGAAAATGCTAAATGTAATAATTACAAACTTTAAACTTAAATTGTAATTTTTGAATTTTAAACTCGCGATATAGCTATTTATAAATATTTGTGAATTTATATCAGTAAGAAAAGCTTCTTCTGTCTCATTTTTAACCTCATAATTAAAATCTTTGAATTTTTTTTTACAAATGGCTCCATAAAAAAGATTTGAAGTTGTCGTTATTAAATCATCTTGAACAAAAATAGAATTATTAATTCTAGCTTTCAAAGTAAAATAAGTGAAATAAAAAGTAACAATTGTTGAAATCATAAAAAATACAAACAATAATAATTCAATAAAATTTCTAAAAGATTGGGCAGTTATTTTTTCCGATGATGTGAATTTTAAACATGCAATCATTTCTTCTCCAATATTTGAAGTGAAAATAATAGTTATAATTACACCGAAAAAGGTTAAAATGTATGAACTTTTAGAATCGCAATTATTGATCCAGGCATTTATATTTTCAAGTTTATTTAAGCTGTTTTCTATTTTGTTATTCATATTGTCCACTGTATTGATGATTCATATATTTCTTCATTAACATCTTTTATACCATGATTTCGATTAATTTTCCACCAGTTTTCTTTTATGCTTTTATGATTAGAATTTTCTTTTTTATAACCAAGAAAAACGCTTTTAGTAATTAAGATTTTTTTAAAACTTTTAAGTGATGGAATTTTTGTAAAACTAATAAATTCTCCTTTTGTGTACTTAATTTTTCCACTTTCAAAACTAATATTTTGACAAAATTGATCTTGACTTAGATTATCTGTTATCTCGTTAGAAAAAACACCACTTTTAAACGGACTAAATGTAGGTGAAGAACTTAAAAAACTAAGATCTATAGTTGATTTATAAGTTACATTAAATTTTCTAGTAAATAACATTTTATTTGCATTGTCTGTTAAACGCGATGCTATATTTGCAGGATACCCAACCCAAACTAAGTTTCTGTTTTCTACAACTTCTGTACCTCTTCTGTGAAGACCAATTTTTAATACTTTTAGATTGCCGTAATCTATTCCTATTCCGCATTTAAAATCTACTTCAGTAAATTTTGAATTAATAATATTGGAAATATTGTTGATAGTATATGCACATTCAATTGAATTTGTAAAACAATTGTTTGGATCAAATACTATCATTACTCGATCACCAATTATGTTTCTTATATGGCCATTATGATATTTAGCTGCTTTTAGAATTGATTTGGTGAAAATACTGTATATTCTACCCATTGTTTGAGTAGTATGTTTTTTATTTAAGGCAACAGAATTTCTAATATCGACAAATAATACGCAAGTTTCTAACTCTTTTCCAATCTTATTTTCTCCTCGTTCAAAAGTTAAAGCTGTATCATATCTATTGGGAACTGTTTGAGTTTTTACATAATCAAATTTTTTGGTTTTGATATCTACAACGTCGCTTTCAATTTCGCTTAATAAATTTTTAATCATTTAGATGAAATATTTGTTTGTTTGAAAATATTTGTAACTCACACCTTTTAAATTACTGGGTGTTTCTTGAATTTTTTCTAGTATCCATAGTGAAGAGTATTGATTAATTGAATGATTCCAATTTTGTGCATATTGATAATCAATGAAGTAATTTATTTTTTCGTTCTCACTAATTGATTCTAATCTAAAAAGTTCCGTTAATGGTTTTCCGACAATTGTTAGTTCATTATAAAAGCCTGATTTATTCTTGAAATAGTTTATTTTTCCGAAATGAAATGCAATTTTACTTTTAAATTTATCTTTCTTTTTTGTCTCAATAATTATTTTTTTTGCACATTCATCTGCAGTAGATATACAATCTTTCAGATTTTTGTCTAAAAAAGGTTGACCAAAGATGCATATAATTCCATCGCCTATTATTTTATCTATTTCTCCTCCAAATTCATATATTAGTGGAATTACCAAATCATAGTATTCATCAAAATACTGACTTATTTCGTTACCGCTTAAATTTGAAAACCGTGTTGAAAAATTACAAACATCAATAAAAAGTAGAACAACTTCAGCTGACTTACCATTTTCAAAATATTGGGTGTAATTTGGACCTAGACTATTAATACTATCTTGAATTGCTAATTGTATGTTCCCATTAAATGATTCATTTAGTGAAAAACTTTTAGTAGATCTTGAAAAAGGAGTTGTTTTTTTATACTTTAAATTTAATCTTTTTATTAGTTCAAGGTTTGCCATAATTGAGTGTTTTTATTATTATCAAAAGTATATTTTTCAAATATAAAAATGTTACGGAAATCCGTAGAGTTTCAAAATCAAAGTTTTATTTATTGCTAAAAACTTTAAAGCACTCGATAAACAGGATATTGCAAATGAGCTTTTTCATAATAGACAGAATGCTTATAAATCCAATCTAACTGCGCGTCAGGATTTTTGGCAAATTCAGCATCAGTTTGCTTTTTGGTTTCTAATTCCGCTTTTAGAGCAGGATTTTCTTTTAAAAGATTTGCTGCAGTATCTTCAAAAATATATTCAGAATAATGTTCTTTTTGCTGTAAAATAGGATCGAAGAAATTCCAATTAAAGAACGAATCAACGCCTTCTGGTTCAAAAGCTTCTACAAGATATTTTACACCTTTTTGGTTGGTTGGAACGATGTAATCACCTTTGGCGAAAGCCATTTTAACGATTTTAGAAGTTACGGTTGTATTTCGATGTGCATAATGTCCTTCGTAAGCAGACGGAACGGTTTTAAAATCGGTAATTCTGTAACTTTCTACTTCTATAATTGTATCGTTTTTAATTTGTTTAAATGAAATATTATTGTTTTTCAAAAGATCAATAATATTCCAATAACCTCTCGGAATAACATAAGCCGTAGGAATCACAACTTCTTTAACCGATTTAAATTCTTTGATATACGGAACGTCTTTTTTGTACGGTTTGCTTCGGTCGTAATACAAACGATTTCCGGTTGTGGCGTCGCTTTTTTTGTAACCTGCTTCATATCCTAAAAATGAAAAAGTTGTCGCTTTTGTGCTGTCTAATTCCCATTTTAATGTATAAGATTTTTTAGGCTGATATTGTTCTAAGTTTTTTACTCTCAGTTCTTTGATTTTCTGATAATTTGCATCCGTAAAATCCAAAGTCGATTTCATGTATTCGTATGTCATTTTTACACGCTCGGCATATTTTTTCAGCATGTGCGTTTCGACCACAAAACCAATCGTATTAAATAGGGAAGTGTAACCCGTTGTATATCGCGGACTATCAACAAACTGCCCAAAGCCTTTGTCTGGAGTATCTTTAAAAGAATCTACATAAGGCGTAGTTTCGATTTTCTTTTTCTGCAAATCTTTTACCAAAGCCGGCATCATTTCGTTGTTCATAAAATCGCCCAAAACAGTTCCGAGTTTATTATGCTGAGTCATAATATAAGTCAGTTTATATTGATAATCAGATCCGTTGCTTACGTGATTATCGATAAAAACATCGGCATTTATTTTCTGGAAAATCTCAACAAAACTTTTTGTATTTCTAGTATCCGATTTCATTAAATCACGATTCAAATCGTAGTTTCTGGCATTTCCTCTAAAACCATAAATTTCAGGTCCGTCCTGATTTGCGCGCGTTGTCGAATTACGATTTAAAGCGCCGCCAATATTATAAACCGGAATGCAGACTAAAACAGTATTTTTCGGCGCTTTTAGTTTTCCAATTGCTAAATCTCTGTAAAATTGCATTGTGGCGTCGATTCCGTCCGGTTCTCCGGCGTGGATTCCGTTATTAACAAAAAGAACTGCTTTTGTTTTTTGGATTTTATCAAAATCAAATTCTTTGTCAGGATTAAAAGTTACCATATGCAAAGGTTCACCAGAATCTGTTAAACCCATTTCTTTAATTTGAATCGTTGGAAAATCATTTACTAAAAGCTTAAAATAAGCAATAGTTTCGGGATAAGATGCGGATTGATTTCCGTTTCCTTTTTCAAAAAAGGTATCGTATTTTTTATTATTTTGAGCGAAAATGGTAAGCGTAAAAAGTGAAATGATAATGGTGAAAAGTTTCATGATTTTGGTTTTATTATGAATCAAATATATAGCTTTTTGTTTCAAGTTTCAGGTTTCAGGTTTGACGTACTGTATGTTTTTAACGCAAAGCGCGCAAAGATTTTTTTATATTCAAGCTTTTAAAAAAGACAAAGTTCGCAAAGCTTTGTGGATAAAGCTTTGCGAACTTTGCATTATTATAAAGCCTCACATGAAAAAAAAACTTTGCGCGCTTTGCGTTAAAAAATTATAGCCAAAGTATAGAAGCCTGAAACTTGAAACAAGAAAAACTTGAAACAACTTTTTTCCCTACTTTTGCAAAATGAATAAAAAACACCATTCTAATAATATACTTTCGAATTTAGGCATTGAGAGCCTAAACGAAATGCAGGAAACAGCGCAGGACGTAATCCTGAACGATAATAATGTTTTATTGCTTTCTCCAACCGGATCTGGAAAAACACTTGCTTTTTTACTTCCTGTTTTAGAATTATTACAGCCTGAAATTTTATCGGTTCAATGTTTAATTTTGGTTCCGTCCCGCGAACTTGGACTGCAGATTGAGCAGGTTTGGAAAAAAATGGGAACGCAGTACAAAGTAAATATTTGCTACGGCGGACATTCAATCGATACTGAAATCAAAAATTTAAGCAATCCTCCGGCAGTTTTAATTGGAACGCCTGGAAGAATCGCCGATCATATTGACAGAGAAACTTTTAGAACAGATAAAATTCAAACGCTGATTTTAGACGAGTTTGATAAATCGCTTCAACTTGGGTTTCACGAGCAAATGTCTTTTATTATTGCAAGATTACCGAAAGTAAACAAAAGAGTTTTAGTGTCTGCAACGTCAGATATTGAGATTCCGAAATATACACGAGTTGTAAATCCAACGGTTTTGGATTTTATTGTAGAAGAGGAGGAAAAAGCAAATCTTTCGATGAAAATGATTGTTTCTCCTTCTAAAGATAAATTAGAAAGTTTGTTTAATTTAATCTGTTCTTTAAAATCACAGTCGGCAATTATATTTTGTAACCATCGTGATGCTGCAGAACGTATTAGCGATACTTTAAACGAAAAAGGAATTTACGCTACGTATTATCACGGCGGAATGGATCAGGACGAACGTGAACGCGCTTTGATTCAGTTTAGAAACGGAAGTATAAGTTACCTCATCACGACAGATCTTGCTGCGCGTGGATTAGATATTCCGGAAATGAAACATGTAATTCATTATCATTTGCCTTTAAAAGAAGATGAATTTACACACCGTAACGGACGTACAGCGCGTATGCAGGCAACAGGAACGGCGTATATTATTGTTCACGAAAGCGAAAAACAACTGGATTATATCGATTATGGTATGTCTGTTTTGGATGTGAAAAATGTGACTTCATTACCAAATCCACCAGAATTTCAAACTATATATATCAGCGGTGGAAAAAAGACAAAACTGAATAAGTTTGATATCGTAGGTTTCTTTTCTCAAAAAGGAAAACTTGAAAAAGATGATTTGGGACTTATCGAAGTAAAAGATTTTGTTTCGTTTGCGGCAGTAAAATTTGGAAAAGTAAAAGAGCTTCTAAAAAATATAAAAGATGAAAAAATGAAGGGCAAGAAGTTTAAAATTGAAGTTGCCCGAAATGTCATAAAGAAAGAAGAAGAGAAAAATAAGAAATTTTAGGCTTTTTGAGATAGTTTTAGAAAGTTAGAATTGTATTTATGCTTCTGTATATCAGGTTTTTATTGTTTATTGAACAACATTAACAATTTTGTGTTAAAAAAATAATGAATTGATAGCTGTTTTTTCAATATTTCTGTGTTTTTTTGTTGCAGTAAAATTGTAAACCCCAAATCCACTATGAAAAAGATTATTACCATTGCCATTTTGTTCTTTAGTTTTGTTTCGTTTGCACAAATTAAAGTTATTGAAACAGTTCCTGTAGAGAAATTAGGAAAAGTAAATAACAACTACATTCAGAAAATTGGAGACGAGTATACTGTGTACTACACAAGTATTTTAAACGATGATGATTCTTCTCCGTTAAGAAAATTTTCTTTTAAAAACGTTAATAATGATTATACTAACCTATATAACATTATTATTGGCGGTTTTACAGCGAGTCCGTTATATGACATTAAATTAGAGTTACCAAACAACTATATTTGGTTACACTACACAGGAAATGTTGTTCCAGACAAAGCTACAGTTCAATTTATGGTTTCTAGCAAAGATAGAGATGCAGCGACAAACAGCGTTTCTGAGCCATTAGTTAAAGATCAAATCAGCAAATTATTCCAAAAATAATTTGTTGTTAAAAACAATATATTGAAAAAGGCCGTTCAGTTTTTGAACGGCCTTTTTTAGTTTACAGTTTGCGGTCTCAGTTTACAGTTTTACTTGACTGAAAACTGCGACTGCGACTGAAGACTTATATCTTTTTCACGTACTGTGTAATAATAACAATTTGCTGTCCATCGACTTTTCCTTCGATATATTCAGCGTTTTCATGATCTAGGCGAATGTTTCTTACGGCAGTTCCTTGTTTGGCTACCATACTTGATCCTTTTACTTTAAGATCTTTAATTAATACAACCGAATCTCCGTGCTGTAAAACAACGCCGTTACTATCGCGGTGAACGAGTTTATTTTCATCATCTTCGCCTTCGTCAGTTGCTTGTGCCCACGCCAGTGTATCTTCATCTAAATACATCATATCCAGTAATTCCTGAGGCCAGCCGGCAGAACGTAAACGGCTTAACATTCTCCAGGCAACAACTTGTACCGGAACATTTTCATTCCACATACTGTCGTTAAGACATCTCCAGTGATTTAAATCGACATTATCAGGATTTTCAATTTGGTCAATACAGGTGTTACAAGCTAATATAGCTTCATCAATACCGCCTTTTTGAGTTGGTAATACTTGATATACTTTTAGGTTTTCTTCGGCGCCGCAAAGTTCACATTTAGATCCGCTTCGTTTGCTTAATTCTCTTTCGATGCTCATTATTTATTGTTTGTTTTAAAAATGCGAAATTACTTATAATTTGCTTCGTTTGCAAGTTTATGGATTTTGATGTTTTTTATTAAAATGATTTAGAATATTTTATTTCAGGAGGTAATATAATAACCATAGAATAGAAAAGATTATTCCAATTATTAAGATTCTGTTTCCATGTTTTCGGTCTTCTTTTGAATAAGTATAAACTCGATTTCCGTTTGGAAGTGTTTTTTTATAAGTTAATAGATGCCAACCAATAAATAATGCCCATATTCCTCCAAAAAATGCAGAAATATATCCCAAGATTAAAAAACCTTTATGATTTTCTTCTGGTTTAGATAATTCTAATATTCTTTGTTCTTCAATCTTTTTAATTCTTTCTTCGCTAACATCTATGCCTTTTTCTTTCAGGAGTTTTTTTGCAAGAGTAACATCAAATTTGTTCCATTCGTCACTTTTTGAAACTACCTCTATTAATTCCTCGTCTGAAAAAGTAAAAAGATAATAGTCTTTTTCAATTTCATTTATCTCTTTTTCAGATTTTTTAAGTAATATTTCGTTGGCTTTTTTAAAGTCTTCTTTCTTAATTTTTAAACAATACTCCGTACCAAAACCATTATTTGCAAAAGTGGGATCAAAACTTAATGAGTTATTTTCTAAAAGATATTCAATATTCGTTTCTTTTAATATTTGCCCAAGTTCTTCCGCAGAATGTTTATCGTTGAATTTTTCAAAAGTTATAAATTCTTCTGTCATAAATGTATTTCTTCTTTATTTCTGTACCCTAACCGCATCCGGAACCAATAATTCATATTCACCGCCATTTCGCAATACATCACGAACGATACTTGAACTGATATAAGACGTTTTTGCTGCAGTCAATAAAAACACTGTTTCGATTTTAGAAAGGCGTCTGTTCGTGTGTGCAATAGCTTTTTCAAATTCGAAATCGGCAGGGTTGCGCAAGCCTCTTAAAATGAAATTGGCTTTTAGTTTTTTGGCTAGATCTATGGTCAATCCTTCATAAGTGATTACTGAAATCTTTGGTTCGTCTTTAAAGGTTTCTTCAATAAAGCGTTTTCTTTCTTCTAGTGAAAACATGTATTTTTTTTCGGCGTTGACACCAATGGCAATTACGATTTCATCAAATAAAGAAATCCCTCTTTTGATAATATCTTCGTGTCCAAGTGTTATAGGGTCAAAAGAGCCCGGAAATATTGCTTTTCTCATTTTTTTGAGGTTCTAAGGTTCAAAGTTGCAAAGGTTCAAAGTTTTTAATAATTGTGTTGAAGCTTTGCTTTGGAATTTGGAATTTATCCCGAAACTTCGGGATTGGAATTTATTTACGTTATTCTAAGTGTTTTTATTGCAGAAACCCATTCATCTTTTTTACAGATTTCGCAGTTTGTGGTTCCTTTTTTAACTTCTTGTGTATGACCGCAGAAAGTGCAGGCGTAAATTCCGTCTGTTGAAATTATTTTACTTTTTTTATTGAACAAAGCTGGTAAAATAGGTAAACCGTATTTTACATCTTTTTCTTCATAGAAAAATACACTTATTTCGCCGCTTGGCTCAATAAAGGCATGTTTTACCTGTCCTAAATGTTCGATTGATTTTACGCGAAGTTCTGAGAAAAATTCGTCTTGTGCCAAAGTTTCTTTTTTAAAACTCGTTATAGAAAATTTTCCATCGTTAATTAAGCATTCGGTTTTGCCTTCTATAAACTCTTCAAATTTTTTGCTTTTTCCGGTAAGCCATGTTACAGAACGATAGAGAATGATAATTACCAAAAATACGATGGCTGCAGGAGCAATTCCAACATCTTCATAAAACATTGGGTCGCCGGCAGCAGAACCTAATGCAATGATAATTACGGTTTCGAAAATCGATAATTGTTTTACACCTCTTTTACCGGCCAGTTTTAACGTTAGCAGTAAAATAGTAAACATTACTGTTGAACGAAATATTACTTCCAAAAGGAAAACTTGTGGCAGTTCATTAAAAAATAGTCTATTCCATTCGAAGATTTCTTTCATTTTTTTAGGTGCTAAGGTTCTGAGATTCTAAGTTACTAAGTTTTTTGGAGATTTCTTGAGAAGGACTTCGACTTCGCTCAGTCTGACAGTTGTATAAATTAAAAAATAAAGGTGCTAAGATCTTAGAAACTTAGCACCTTAGTATCTTAGGAACTATGCCAAAGCTAACTCAATCGCATTTGTAAATAATTCTTCCAGAGAAATTCCGGCTGCTTTTGCTTGCTGCGGAATCAAACTTTCGGTTGTTAAACCCGGAATTGTGTTCATTTCCAGCATGTATGGTTCGTTGTCTACAATGATGAATTCGCTTCTTGAAAATCCTTTCATTTTTAAAACTTCGTAAGCACGTTTTGCTGTTTCTCCCACTTTTTTTGTCAACTCGTCAGAGATTCTGGCTGGTGTGATTTCTTGTGATTTTCCTTCGTATTTAGCTTCGTAATCGAAGAAATCATTGTCTGATACAATTTCGGTAATTGGTAAAACGATAACTTCTCCTTTGTAATTAATTACGCCTACAGAAACTTCAGTTCCGTCAAGGAAACTTTCAATAATAATTTCGTTGTCTTCTTTATACGCTACTTCAATTGCGATAGGAAGTTCAGCTTCGCTTTTTACTTTTGAAATTCCAAAACTTGAACCCGCTTTGTTTGGTTTTACGAAACATGGCAGGCCAACTTTTTTAACGATTTCAGCTGTATTGATTTCGTCACCTTTATTTAAGTAATAAGAAATAGCGGTTTTGATTCCGTATGGTTTTAAAACAGATAATAAATCTCTTTTATTGAAAGTCAATGCCGATTGGTAATAATCGCAAGATGATTGCGGAATGCCTAATAATTCAAAATAAGCCTGCATTAATCCATCTTCGCCCGGAGTTCCGTGAATGGCGTTGAAAACACAGTCAAATGTGATTTTTTCTCCATTTACCGTAACAGAAAAATCATTTCTGTCAATTGGGAATTCGGCGTCGTTTGCGTCTACATAAACCCATTTTTCTTTGAAGATATGAATTCGGAATCCGTTGTATTTTGTTTTGTCAAGATATTGGTAAACAACGTTTCCGCTGATAAGCGAGATTTTGTATTCGCTTGAATATCCGCCCATGATGATGGCAATGTTTTTCATTTATATGTTTTGTTTTATATTTTGTTTCAGGTTTTCTTTGTTTCAGGTTTCAGGTTTTTTGCCACGAATTTCACGAATTTTCATGAATTATTTTTTTCAAATCTGTTTACATCTGTAAAATCCGTGTGCCAACTACATCCAGCATTCACTAGGGTTATCTGCCTAATTGAGGAGTTTATTGTTTTAAACAAAATTATCATTTTTTTTGAAATGAAATACTTTATCTTTGCGACAACTAAAAATAAATTTATGAGTTTACGTAAGTATTTAACTAGCCGAGTGTTTTTCTTGCAGGTATTAAGTGCGGCTGCTATTGTTGCGGTTTTGGTTTATTTGTTTATGCATTGGTTGACTTTTACAACTGATCACGGACACGAAATTGCTGTTCCTAATTTAGCCAGGCTGACTGAAGAACAAGTTGAAGAAAAACTGGACGAGCTGGACTTAGATTATGTGCTTTTGGATAGTGTTGATTACCGAAGTGAATTTCCGAAATATAGTGTTGTAGAGCAGGATCCGCTGCCGGGAACTAAAGTTAAAGTAGGAAGAAAAATATATATTAAAATTAATTCTTCGGGATTTTCGTCTGTGAAAATTCCTGATTTAATTGAAAAAACATATCGTGAAGCGGTACCAACTTTAAAAGCTTTAGGACTTGAGCCGGGAACAATTACTTATATTCCGAATCTTGGAAAAGATATGGTTTTGGAAATGCGTTTAAAAGGCAGAAATTTAAAAGTAGGAGACCGTGTTTTGAAAGCGTCTAAAATTGATTTGGTTTTAGGTGACGGAAAAGCGAGTTATGTAGATGACAGTCAGGCAGCAGATAGTACAGCAGTGCCTGAAGAAACCCCAAAAGATGAACAATAATATTGAAGAAAATTTAGATCTGGAAGACGAATTATTCGAACATTACAGATTTGAAGTACCAAAAGGTCAGGCGTTTTTACGTATTGATAAATATTTGCTGAATTTGATTCAGAATGCTACGCGTAACAAAATTCAGAACGCAGCATCTGACGGAAATATTTTTGTAAATGATATTCCGGTAAAATCAAACTATAAAGTAAAACCTTTTGATGTGATTACGGTTATGTTATCGCATCCGCCGTATGAAAACCATATTCTGCCGGAAGATCTTCCGATTAATATTGTGTATGAAGATGACGCCTTTTTATTAATCAATAAAGAGCCGGGAATGGTGGTGCATCCGGGTCACGGAAATTATACGGGAACTCTTGTAAATGCTTTGGCACATCATTTTGATAATCTGCCAATGAACAGCAGTGAGCGTCCTGGTTTAGTGCATAGAATTGATAAAGATACTTCTGGACTTTTGGTTGTTGCCAAAACAGAAGCGGCAATGACGCATTTGGCAAAACAATTTGAAGCTAAAACTACAGAACGTGAATATATTGCCCTTGTGTGGGGAAATGTTGCTGCAGAAAGCGGAACAATTGAAGGAAACCTTGCCAGACATTTAAAAGACCGCATGCAAATGGCGGTTTTTGCTGATCCAGAAATAGGTAAACCGGCAATTACACATTATAAAGTTTTAGAGCGTTTTGGTTATGTGACTTTGATTTCCTGCAAACTGGAAACTGGAAGAACACACCAAATTCGTGCGCACATGAAACATATCGGACATCCGTTATTTAATGACGAACGTTACGGCGGACATTTGATTTTAAAAGGAACTACGTTTACAAAATACAAACAGTTTATAGAGAATTGTTTTAAAGCATTGCCGCGTCAGGCGCTGCATGCTAAAACGCTTGGATTCGTTCACCCAAATACGGGCGAAATGATGCGTTTTGATACAGAGTTACCGCAGGATTTTCAGGATTGTATTGAAAAATGGCGCACGTATGTGAAGTCACATAATACGGAAGATGAGGAGAATTAATTAGATAATTTGTCAATTAGAAAATTAGATAATTTCTTTAGCGAAAATAAATAAAAAGCTCCTTTTGGGAGCTTTTTTGTTTTGCTATAATTTTATATCGTTCCAATTTTCTGTAGAGGCGCACTGCAGTGCGTCTAACGTATTGTGGATATTCGTTGCGGAGACGCACTGCAGTGCGCCTCTACATATATACTTTGTGCTATAATGCTATTGGCAATCTTTTTTAATTTAATTCTGAATGATATTTTATTTTGCCGATTGATCCCGTTGGGTTTGTTAGAAGTTCGAAAACAGAAGTAGGAGCGAGGCCTTGTTCGATTCGGTGAGAAACGTATAAAATTGTAACGTTTGTTTCTTGTTTTATGGTGTTGATAAGCTGAATTACCAAATCTACATTTTCGTCGTCCAGACCTTCTACAGGTTCGTCTAAAATTAATAAAGGCGGATGTTTTAAAACGGCACGAACAATCAAAGCTACTCTTTGCTGACCGATAGAAAGATCAATGAAACGTTTTTTTCTTAAATGCGTCATTTCGATAACTTCAAGCCATTGCGAAACAATTTGTTTTTGATGCGTTGTTGGCTCGATATAAAGCCCGATGGAATCGAAAAAACCGGAGAGAATCATTTCTTCCAAAGTGTGTCCTTTTTGAAATAAATCCGTCATTGACGTTGTGAAGATTCCGATTTGTTTTTTAATGTCCCAAACGCTTTCTCCGCTTCCTTTTTTTGTTCCGAATAAATATAAATCCTGACCAAATCCTTTTGGATTATCGCCTGTAATTAAAGATAAAATCGTGCTTTTTCCGGAACCGTTCGGGCCAATTAACTGCCAGAATTCGCCTTGTTTAATAGTCCATGAAATGTTGTCAAGAATTTTTCTTTCGTCATAACTAACCGAAACATTTTCCAGTTTTATTAATACACTTTCGTGGAAAAAATGCGGTTCAATTGCTTTTGGAATTGCCGCTGTATTTAAAGTTTTAAAATGACTTTCGGTTTTTGAAATGGGATGTAATTCAAATTTATTATCGTTTATCTGTGCTTTATTTGGAACAAACGCCAAAACATCAACAACACGATTTAGCAGCTGTATAATAGCGATTTCGGTAGTTAAATCTTTTAACGAATCGGCTAAAATTACTCTCGAAGCCTGATCCAAATGATCAAACGGATTATCGAAAATGATAAAATCCGGTTTTTGATTAATGCAGTATTTTAAAAATTCTTTTTTACGTTCTCCAGATGAAAATGTGCGTAATTGTCTGTGTGATTCAGGAGATGCTTCTACGCTGTCGTATTGGTATTCTTTTTCGATGAATTTTTCAATTGCAATGTCTGAGAATAAAATCCCTTTTTGAGTATTAAAAACGGCTAATTCTCCTTTTGCTTCTCCGTTAAGTAAACTGTCTATGAATGCTTTTTTATTTACCTGATTAGATAAAAGTATATCCCAATGTTGCATTGTGGTATTTTGTTTATTGATTGTATTATTTTTTTGCCACAGATTGCACAGATTTAAATGATTAATCTTTTTAATCCTTTTAATCTGTGGCAAAAAAAATAATTTATTCTGATTGTTTAGTTGCCATTTCGCGGTCATTTCTTGACCATTCGCTCCAGGAACCTACGTAAAGTTTTGGAATTTCAATTCCTGCATAATTCAAAGCTAATAAAGTATGACAAGCCGTAACGCCCGAACCGCAATGAACAATTACATTTTCTGACGTTTTATTATTTAAAACTTCAGTATATTTTTCAGCTAAAACTTGAGGAGATTTGAAAAGCCCGTTTTCGTCCAGATTTTCACTAAACGGAACATTTACCGCTCCGGGAATATGTCCGGCGATTAAATCTAAAGGTTCTGTAAGCCCATCAAAACGATTTTTATCCCTTACATCGATTACGATATTTTCGCTGTTATTTCGGGCTTTTTCGACTTCTTCAATAGCAGCCGTTTTTAAATTCCATTTTGAAATTGGATAATTTTCTGTTTTTTCAAAATTTTCTATTTCTGAACTTATAGGAAAACCAGCTTTTATAGCTTCTTGTAAACCTCCATTTAAAACCTGAACTTTTTCATGATTTACGGCTTTTAGCATCCACCAAAATCTCGCAGCGGCATTTGAGCCATTTTTATCATCATAAATGACAACATGAGTTTCTGGTGAAATTCCTGTTTTTGAAAGTACTTCTGAAAATTTTTCTAAAGATGGAAGCGGATGTCTTCCACCATTTTTCGGATTGCAGTCGACTGTTGCTAAATCTTTGTTTAAATCGACATAACGAGCACCTTTTAAATGTTCTGCCTTGAAGTTTTCCTCTGCATTAATTCCTGCTCTGGCATCGATTAAAATAATTTCTGAGGAATTAAGTTTTACTAATTCTTCAGCGTTTATAATGGGTGAAAGTTTAGACATTTTTAATCCATTTATTTTTTAGAAGTTCCTAACCAAAGCAATGCATCAAGAATGAATTTGCTTTCGTTTTTATTTTCAAAAGTGTACGAAAGCGTTTTGTTGGTTCCGCCTTCATAATCAATATCATTATGTCCCATATTGACATACAGCATTTTGTAGTTTTTGTTTGTCCAAACTACTGGGTAATAACCTTCATGCCAAATTTCATGCGCTTTTGGTCCGGTTCCTAAAGGAAAACTGCTTTCGTCAATTGCAAGAAGAATTTTTATGTCCGGATTTTTTCTAAGATCCTTGCTCCATCTGTACCATTCGTTTGGTGCAGACGTAAATGTTTTAGGCAGATTTTTGACTGCCGGATGCTGGTTTTCAACTCTTAAAACTGCCGATGTCGGGCGCCATGTATTACTTCCGTATTCTCCCGAACCTAAAAAGGTATTATGATACCAATCCCAATTTTGAGGATAACTCGAATTGTTTAAAGCAAAGGCCGAAAAATGAAATCCCATGAAACCGCCGCCGTTTTCCATATATTTTTGAAAAGCTTCACGCTGTTCTGGAGTTTCTGGCCTTGTATCTAAAAATAAAACAACTTGATAATTGGCTAAAAATTTTGCGTTTAGATTGTTCCAGTTATCTGTAGAGTCGTAAACAAAATGATTTTCTTCGGCTGCTTTTGGGAACCATTTATTAGCTTCATGCACAAAACTGATGTGTGCCTGATCGTTTTTTGCGGTGTAAAAAGCAATTACTTTAAACTTTGATTTTTCTTTTTTATGCTGAGAAAAGCCTGAAAAACTTGCTAAAAAAAGCAATACTAAAACAGCTTTTTTAATCAGCGAATAAATTGGATTTAAATTTGCCATCGATTTTTTTAGATTAACCTGGAATTTTTTCAATTAAAATTTCGTTTTCTGCGCTGTCAAAATAAGTGCAGGTCATTTCGATAATATCAACTCTCCATTTTGCAATTCCACATTGTCCGGCATGATTACAAAAAGTAAGGTAATCTGTTTCTCCTTGCTGGTGTTTTACCAAAAACTCGATAAAAAGCTCTTTGTTTACACTTACGGCAATTGAAATTGGATTGTATTTTTCATCAGATGTAACAGAATAACCATTAACACCATAATATTCAACGTGTCCGTCATTCACAAAAGTGTCATAACCTTTTACGCCCAGAATAATTAAGTCTTGTATATAATTTGGAAAATCGGCGCCGCTTTTTACTTTAGCATGTGCTTCTTTGATTTGGTCTATTGTAAACATATTATTTAATTTTTAGATTATTAGATAGTTATTGTCTGCCACGAATTACACTAATTTTCACGAATTTTTTATTTACGCTGCGCTCAAATTAATTAGTGTAAATTAGTGAAATTCGTGGCGAATAAAAATATAATTTGTGGCAAACCAAAAATATATTAAAATATATTATTTCAAAAATACGATTAATGGTTTTATAAATTGATCGAAAGATTCTATGTGTGGTAAATGTCCGGTATTTGGAACTTCAACCAATTTTGAATTCGGAATTGCTTTTTGAGTTTTTTTACCAAGCTCAGCATAATTTCCCATTGTTTTCCGAATTTCTTCAGAAACTAAAGGTTTTCCTATTGCAGTTTTATCTCTTGTTCCGATGATTAAAAGCGTCGGGCTTTTGATGTTTTTGAATTCGTATAAAACAGGCTGTGTAAAAATCATATCGTACATTAAAGCAGAGTTCCAGGCCACTTTATTATAATCCGGAGCAGAAGTCCAGCCGGCAGAAAGTTCGGCCCATTTTTGATAATCGGGATTCCATTTTCCGTCGTAATAATTTTCCATTTGGTATTTTTTGATAGCCTGATAATTTTGTTTTAATTCAGATTCATACCACCAATCGACTGGTTTGTAAGGAACGACAAGTTTCCAGTCTTCTAAACCAATTGGGTTTTCGAGAACTAATTTTTCGGCAGTTTCAGGATACATCAAAGTAAATCTTGTAGCTAACATTCCGCCCATAGAATGTCCTACAATCGTTGTTTTTGTAATGCCTAAATGATCCAGTAATTTCTTGGTATTTTCGGCAAATTGCTGAAATGAGTATTGATAATTTTCTGGTTTTGATGATTTCCCAAAACCAATCTGATCCGGAACAATAACTCGGAAACCTGCTGCCGTCAAAGCTTTTATTGTAGTTTCCCAATAAGCGCCGTTGAAATTTTTTCCGTGAAGTAAAACAATGTTTTTGTTATTGTAGTTGTCTGGTTTAATATCCATATACGCCATTTTTAAATTTTGGCGCTGATTATTCAATTCTAAAAACTGAATTGGAAACGGATAGTCATAATTGCTTAAATTGATATCTAAGGCCTTTATTTTTTCTTCTTGCGAAAAACAAAATAAGGGTAATACTAATATGATGAGTTTTATAATTTTCATTCTGATGCATTTTTATTAAGAATTATAAATTTACCGCTATGCATTTTGAAAAGCAAAAATTAAAGTCTTAAAATTATCAGAAAAAAGAGAGAAGTGTCGTTTATAAACTATTTTTTAAGTGTTACAACTCTTTGCGGATACGGAATATCAATTTCTGCTTCGTCAAAACGTTTTTTGATACTTTGCAGTAAATCGCAATACATTACAAAACCGTCTGTAGAGTTTTTTGCCCAAGCCCAGGCTTTTAATGTTACGCTAGAATCGGCCAAAGCGACAACTCTTGCTACGACCAAAGGCGTTTTTTGTTTTTTATTTTCGGCGGTTCTGGTGTCAATAAAAAGCGGATGTTTGGCAATTTCATCCTGCATTATTTCTAATGCTTTTTCAACATTTGATTCGTATCCAATTCCTATTTCGATTATTTTACAGCATTTGGTATCGTGCATATTGGTATTGACAATAATCTGATTGCTGATAACGGAGTTTGGAATTATAATTCTGTTGTTTTCTGCATCTTTTAAAACAACTTGTCTCAAATTGATGTCTTCAACTGTGCCGACAAAATTATTTATGGTGATTTTATCATTGATTCTGAAAGGTTTAAAAATCACCAGAAATATTCCGCTCACAATATTACTCAAAGCCTGTTGCGAAGCTAAACCTGCAACTAGAGAAATTACGCCGGCACCAGCTAAAAAGGAATGCCCGATGATTTTAAATTCAGGAATTTGAATTAAGGCAAAAGCAAATCCCAAAATATAAATTACAGTAATAATAAAATGTTTTAGAAACTTAAATCCGGTTACATCATATTCCTTATCGCTTAATTTTCGGTATAAAAAATAACGAAGTACTTTGTCTGTTATGGAACCTAAAATTATGGTTGTGATGGCTATAATAGCAATAAAAATTCCTATTCTAAAGTCTTTTAAGTAATCGATCATAGCTTTGAGAATTTTTGTATTAATGTAAAATTACAGATTCGATTAACCATTTTTTGTCTACTTTTTTCAGGTTAAATTCTATTGGCATAGCAATATCCTGATTTGGAGAAACAACTATTTGGGCAGTCGAATCTGTAATTTCTTTTTCGAAATATTGAGCGTCTTTTTCTTTATCCAGAAATCTTGCTTTTTGATCATCCGGAATACTTTTTTCCATCTTTTTAAGGGTTTCTAAATTCATTAAATTCTCTTTATTAAGAATCACGAATTCTTTCGCAGCTTTAAAATCAAAATGATTTGTTGCAGCTAAATAAGCCGTAACAGTTTCTTTTGGAGTTGCGATTTCCTTTTTGGATTTATGCGATTCACAGCTTGTAAAAACAGCCAGAAAAATTAAAAACGCTATAGAATATTTCATTTGTTTTGTGTTTTACAATCCAACAAAATCATCACTTTTTGGGAAAATACTTAATGCCTGAATTGCAATTTCGGGAGTTGGAGAAGCCAGTTTTCTAAGTTTGGTATCCATCCATGCACCGTCGACTGTAATGGTGGCGCAAAGTGTGTCATCTTCTCGTCTAAATTCGTGAATAATGGACCAGCGCGAAGCATCTGCTTTCATTTTTGATGTTTTGGTATGAATAAATATTTTGTCTGAAAGTTTTAATTCTTTTCTAAAAACACATTCTTCTCTAAATAAAACCGGACCAAAACCCTGCGTTTGCATTACTTTTAATGTCAAGCCAAGTTCTTCGAGAATTTCGATACGATGCTGTGCACCAAAATCGTAATAAGCACTATGACGAACGTGAAAATTTGGGTCAAGATCTGACCAGCGAAAAGAGATTTCTTTAATAAATGAAGCCATTTTTGTATTTGTAATTTAATAATTTTTTAAATGCTGTACTGAAATTGTTTTTTGAACATACATTTTAAGAAATCTAAATTACAAATAAAAACTGAATGGAACTGAGAAAGTAAATTTGAGATTAATCTATATTTTGAGTATATCGATGTTTTGTTTTATGATGTTTTTATCAGAAACGGAACTGGCAAGCTGCAAAGCTTTTTCGAAATGTTCGAGTGCTTTTTTATTGTCAATATGTGTATATAAGTTCCCTAATAAAGAGTAATAAAAATGATTATCGATTAATTGTAATTTCTCTGCTTCAATAATGGCAGTCTGTTTTCCGTTTGTTTTGGCTAAGGCAAATGTGCGGTTGAGCGCTGCAATTGGCGAATATTCGAGAATTAATAATTGGTTATAAAGTTGTAATATGTTTTCCCATTTTTGGGCAGAATCTTCTTTTTGAGTATGCCAATACGCGATTCCGGCTTCAAGATGGTATTTCGTAAGTGTATTTCCGGTTGATGCTTTACCGAGAAAATAAGTGCCTTTTTCTATAAGTTCCTGATTCCAGAGTGTTTCATCCTGATTTTGATATAAAACCGTTTCTCCATCGCTGTTTGTTCTGGCATCAAATCTTGAAGAATGAAAACACATTAAGGAAAGTAATGCGTTTACTGGTGGCAGGTTTGTTGAAGGATTTTCGATTAATAAAAAAGTCAATCGCATGGCTTCGGCACAAACGTCTTTTCTTAAAATTGTATTTTGTGAAGTCGAATAATAACCTTCTGAAAATAATAAATACAGGGTTGTTAAGACATTTTCGAGTCTGTTGTTTATTTCAGAATTGCTGGGCTGCTCAATTTTTACATTGGCTTCTTTCAGTTTTTCTTTGGCGCGGTTAATTCTTTTGTAAATGACTTCTTTATTGGTTAAAAATCCGTCTGCAATTTCCTGAATTCCAAATCCGCATAATAGGTTGAGTGCCAATGCAATTTGGGCTTCGGCAGAATTTATGGGATCGCAAACTGTAAAAATCATGGCTAACTGACTGTCAAAGATATTTTTATTGGATAAATCAATTTCAATTTCTTCAGACTTATTAGCATTGTGTTTTACTTCGACCGCAATTTTTTGTTCGAAGAGTGTATCACGTTTTAAGTAATTTTTTGTTTTGTTTTTTGCAACGGTATAAAGCCATGCCGTTGGGTTTTCCGGAATTCCTTTTAAACTCCATAATTCTGTTGCGGCGAGAAAAGTATCGCTGGTAATATCTTCGGCGATTTCGATATTTTCAATTCCGAATAAATAACAGAGTACCGAAACTATTTTTCGGTACTCTGTTCTAAATAAATTCGGTAAAAGCTGACTTTCTTCCATTTTATAAAATTCCTTTTTAAAAGGATAAGAAGTTATTTTTAAGATTATTATGCTCCGGTTACGGCCATTCTAATTTCTACATTTCCGCCCAATTCTAAAATCGGACATCCGTTTGCAATACTTACAGCTTCATCATAATCTGCCGCTTTTATCATAATCAAACCGCCAATTGCTTCTTTAATTTCTGCATACGGTCCGTTGATTACACTTTTGTTCGATTTTACAATTTTACCTTCGCCATCCCAGCGTTGTAAAGGTTTTGCAAGCTTATCCTGAGCCGCAATTCCGCCCAGCCAATCCTGCCAAAGTTTAAGTGAATCCTGCAATTCCTGCGGAGAAGGCTGCGTTTCTTTAGTGATATAATCTCTTCTAAATATTAATACAAATTCGTTCATGATATTATTTTTTTAATTTCAATATTTTTATGCGATAATTATTTTGATTAACCGAACTGTCCAACTTTGTAAGTTCCCGGTTCGTTAGGAAATGCAAGGTTGATGCGGTTCCAAGTGTTAATGTTTGTAATTGCCAAGGTTAAATCAATTAATTCCTGTTCGTTAAATTCGCTTGCAGCTTCTTTATAAACAGAATCTGGCACGTCGCATTTTGTTACAGCTTCGGCCCAGGCAAAAGCAGCTCTTTCGCGATTTGTGTAATATGAGGTTTCTCTCCATGCACTTAATCCGTATAAACGTTGTTCTGTTTCTCCTTTATGGCGTGCATCTTTATAATGCATATCTAAGCAATAAGCACAGCTGTTAATCTGTGAAACCCTAAATAAAACTAATTCTAAAAGAGCTGATTCTAAAGTTGATTTTTTTAAATAGCCACCAATTCCGTAAAGTGTTTTTAATGCGTCTTGTCCTTTTTCGTGAATGTTAATTCTTGTTTCCATTTTGTATAAAGTTTTAATGTTATACTCTAATAACAATCGAACTTTCGGAATTGGACAAAATATTTTATTTTTTTTGAAATAAATTTGAAAATAATTAAAAACTCTTGTGTTTACAGGACTTTACGGATACTTTTTTCTAATGAAAAATTATAAATGAGATTCTTCTATAGCCGAAATTGTGATGTCATCTTCATTTAAAGACTTTAAAAAATCTGCAGCGTCAAAAATTTCTCCAACAACGGTAACACCAGTTTTTGCTGTTTTGTCAGATAGTATTCTGTTTACCGTTTCTACGACTAAAGGTGAAGTTACGGCATAAATATCTTGTCCTTGTGTCGTAATTTTTCTTTTGAGATTATCTTTTGTGGCAACAACTTCTAAAGAAAAATGCTGTGAAGATCTGTTCTTTTCGTCAGTAGGTTCAGGTTCAGGAGTATCTTTATTTCTAAGATCGTCTAAAGAATTTTGACTTAAATAAGTATTGATCGTATTTACATTTAAATGACGTGAAATGGTAATAATTTCAGAGAGAGGAAGACTCACAACTTGTTTAATTCCAATTGGGTTTTGGAAATTCCAGTCAATTGGAACACTTGGTTCCAGTTCTTGTAATTGATTGTTTTTTAATGTTAATCTGGTGTAATGATTTCTGTCGCCCGTTAATCTGGTTCCTTTTGTGGGATACCAGGAATCAAGACCAATATAAATGTTTATTTCGTCAATTTTGTCCCAATCTTGCGTTACTGCCGTACTCAATAAATCTCCTAAACCGCCATAAAATGCAACGGCAGGAATTATTAAAATTTTACCTTTGGCTTTTTCAGCATAATTTTCAAATACATCTAAAACAGCTTTTTGCTCGGCACTTAAATCAATATAATGAATACCTAATCTTAAAGCAGATTCAATGATAGGTTCGGCAGTATCTAAAAACGGACCTGCACAATTTATAATAATTTCAGATTCAGAAAAAGCATTGTCTAAACTTGTTGCATCACTAATATCTGCGGCTTTTATTGTCGAATTTGGATATTGTTTTTTTAATTGCTGGAGGTTTTCTTCATCTCTTCCGGAAAGAATTAATTGATATCCTTTTCTGGAAAGTTCAGCAACAATAAATTTTCCCGTGTGTCCGTAAGCGCCATAAATTGCAATGCTATTTTTCATTTTGTAGAATCTTTAATTGTTTTTAAAGTACTTGGTATGTTACTCCAAATCTGAAAATTTTTGAATAAGCTTCGTTTGTACCGCCAACATATCCGTCCAGATAATTTTTTAATCCGAAAGAATAACCCAGATAAACACCAAATTTTTTATAATCTGTTGAAATTTGAATTCTTGGGCGAAAATCTGTACTTATTGTTTTTCTGTCTCTGGACGTAGTATATTTATTTCCGGAAGCATCAACTGCATCTCCTTTTTCTTTGGCACTAAGGATATTTGCAATATCAAAACCGGCCACTAAATCAATAGGAAATTTGTCTGCATTAAAACGATATCCGGCAAATGGGTTTATGTTGATGGTGTTAACATTCATGAAAGTTTCGCCAGAAACGGGAATAGCAACAGCTTCTTCATATTTAAATACAGATGTTAGGGAAGTTTTGCTACGCAGATCTTCGTAACCAGCTCCTATACCGTATATAAAATTAACTTTGGTTATTCTTTTTAGATTTAATGAAACTCCGTATGAGAGTACATTTTTTGATCCGTAAGGATTATTGGTATATCCATAACCTATGGTTTCAGAATCTAAAATAAAAGAAGATGATTCTGCACTTTTTCCTCCAAAAGCAGAAAGTCCTGAATCTAAAGAAACTCTCAATTCGGTTTTTTGGGCGTAAGAATTAGAAAAGAAAATAAAGGCAATCGCCAGTAATACTACTTTTTTCATTAGAAGTTTTTGGTTAAAGTTAACGAAGCTAATGTAGGTAAAATAGTATTGTATTTTGAAGCCGTATTTTATTTTTATTTTAAATTTTCTTCTAGTTTTTGTTCTTTTTCACTTTTAGTATTTAACCGTTTAACAATCCACGGAAGTGTAAGTCCTTGGCCAATAAGCGTAAAAAGTACGACTGCTACAGAAATAAAAATAATTGTATTTCTTTCGGGAAACGGAGTGCCGTCTTCAAGGAATTTTGGAAGTCCAATAGCAATGGCAAGAGATACAATACCGCGCATTCCGGACCAGCCTAAAATAATACTGTTGTTAAAGTCTAAAAGCGCATCTTCACTAACTTTTCTTTTTCCGCCTCGGTTTTTTTGAAATGCTTTTTGAAGATTAATTTTTTGGAGAAATACTCTAACCATCCTAATTAGCAAAGCTACAATTGTAATGATAAAAGCATAACCAATATAAGGGAGAATCATGTGGTTATCAATATCTTTTAATAGATACCTGAAATTAAGACCAATTAGAATAAAGATTAATCCGTTTAATAGAAAGATGATAATGTCCCAAAGGCTTCGGGAACTGTTTTTTAAATTTTCGGGGAATATTTTTTTGCTGAAACGGGCAATTGCCAATCCGGAAACTACTACTGCAATTACGCCTGAAACATGGAATTGTTCGGCTACCAAGTAGGCTACAAACGGCATTAACAGCATAAAGCTAATCGTGACATTGGTATTTTTATGTACTTTACTTAATATAAAGGCTAGGATTTTTGCTATTATCATTCCTACCAGAAAACCACCTCCTAATAAAAAAATAAACTGCAGTGTTGCTTTCCAGATTACAAAAGCAGATCCCATTACGGCTGCAACAGCAAAACGATAGGCAACAAGGGCAGAGGCATCGTTTATTAAACTTTCGCCTTCAAGTATTGTAATGGTTTTATGAGATATTCCGAGTCCTTTGGTAATGCTTACAGCAGCAACGGCGTCGGTTGCAGAAAGGATTGCTCCGAGTACAAATGCCAGCGGCCAGGTTATATTCGGGATCATATAATGAGCTACTACGGCAATCCAAAATGTGGTAAGAAAAACTAAAGTTATCGCCAGCGTGCTGATGGTGTTGAGATTGGTTTTAAAATCCTTTGGAGAAATATTAAAAGAAGCATCATATAATAATGGCGGCAGAAATATCAAAAAGATAATTTCGGGATTAATCTGGATTTCGGTCATGGTTGGAATAAAACCAATGGCGATTCCAACAATTACAAGAAGAATAGGGTAGGGAAGTTTTGCTTTATCAGCAAAGGCAGATAAACCGATTACGATGGCAAGTATAAATATAATGATACTGTAATTTTCCATTTTTTGGATTTAGAAAAATGCTAATTTACTTAATTCAGTATTTAATTAAAAATTATTCTGGTTGGAGAAAGACAAAAGTTCTAATGAAAACTAATGCCCTAGCCCCGATAGAAGCGGCATCCTTTTATGGTCTCGTTTCTTTAACGAGAGCATAAAAGATATAGCGGATAGCGGGAATAAGCTCCTTAATTATGACATATTTATAGATTTATGCCATGGTTGTCAGTCTTGAAAAATGTCATGTTGTCAGATGATTATTGTTGTGCCAATATTAAAACTGACAATTTACTTTGGTTTTTTATCTTGGCACAAAGATTGACTTATGCCACGTGAGTTATGAAAATTAAATCAAAATTAAATATATAAAAAATGGGTAAAATAATCGGAATTGACTTAGGTACGACGAACTCTTGTGTTTCTGTAATGGAAGGTAACGAAGCAGTTGTTATCCCTAATGCAGAAGGAAAAAGAACGACTCCATCTATCATCGCTTTTGTTGAAGGTGGCGAAATTAAAGTAGGGGATCCTGCAAAAAGACAAGCAGTAACGAATCCTACAAAAACGATTGCTTCTATTAAACGTTTTATGGGACATACTTTTGCTGAAACTCAAGATGAGGCAAAAAGAGTTCCTTACAGTGTTGTAAAAGGTGACAACAATACTCCACGTGTGGATATTGATGGTCGTTTATACACTGCTCAGGAGTTGTCTGCAATGACACTTCAAAAAATGAAAAAAACTGCTGAAGACTATTTAGGTCAAACTGTAACTGAAGCGGTTATTACTGTTCCTGCTTACTTTAACGATGCACAACGTCAAGCTACTAAAGAAGCTGGTGAAATTGCTGGTCTTAAAGTTATGCGTATCATCAATGAGCCAACTGCTGCTGCACTTGCTTACGGATTAGATAAAAAAGGAACTGATCAAAAAATTGCTGTTTACGATTTAGGTGGAGGTACTTTTGATATCTCTGTTCTTGAATTAGGTGATGGTGTATTTGAAGTATTATCTACAAATGGTGATACTCACTTAGGTGGTGATGATTTTGACCAGGTTATTATTGACTGGTTAGCTGACGAATTCAAATCTGAAGAAGGTATTGATTTACGTTTAGATCCAATGTCATTACAACGTTTAAAAGAAGCTGCTGAGAAAGCTAAGATTGAATTATCATCTTCTGCTGAAACAGAAATCAACTTACCATACGTAACTGCTACTGCTTCTGGACCAAAACACTTAGTGAAAAAATTATCTAGAGCTAAATTTGAGCAATTATCTGATACTTTAGTAAAACGTTCTATGGAGCCAGTTGCTAAAGCATTAAAAGATGCAGGTTTATCTACATCTGATATCGACGAAGTAATCCTTGTAGGAGGTTCTACTCGTATGCCAAGAATCGCTGACGAAGTTGAAAAATTCTTCGGTAAAAAAGCTTCTAAAGGTGTTAACCCTGATGAGGTTGTTGCTATTGGAGCTGCTATTCAAGGTGGAGTTTTATCTGGAGATGTAAAAGATGTATTGTTACTTGACGTAACACCTCTTTCTTTAGGTATCGAAACTATGGGTGGTGTATTGACTAAATTAATCGAGTCTAACACAACTATTCCAACTAAAAAATCTCAAGTATTCTCTACTGCTGCTGATTCTCAACCATCTGTTGAAATCCACGTATTACAAGGAGAAAGAGCTATGGCTGCTGATAACAAAACTATTGGTCGTTTCCACTTAGATGGTATCCCACCAGCACCAAGAGGAGTTCCTCAAATCGAAGTAACTTTCGATATCGATGCTAATGGTATTATCAAAGTATCTGCAACTGATAAAGGAACTGGAAAATCTCACGATATCCGTATCGAAGCTTCTTCTGGATTAACAGCTGAAGAAATCGAAAAAATGAAAAAAGATGCTGAAGCTAACGCTGATGCTGACAGAATTGCAAAAGAAAGAGCTGAGAAATTGAACGAAGCTGATAGTACTATTTTCCAAACTGAAAGTCAATTGAAAGAATTGGGAGATAAATTAACAGACGATCAAAAAACAGCTATCGAATTTGCTTTAACTGAATTAAGATTTGCTCACCAATCTCAAGATCTTGAGGCAATCCAAAAAGGATTAGACAATGTAAATGCAGCTTGGAAAACAGCTACAGAAGCAATGTACGCTCAAGGTGGTGAACAAGGTCAACAAGCTGCTCCACAACAAGAGCAATCTGGAGACAATGTTGAAGACGTTGAATTCGAAGAAGTCAAATAAGTACTGATTAACATCAGTTAACAATAAGTGTTAAACCGCTGTAAACGTAAAGTTTACAGCGGTTTTTCTTTTTTATGCATTTTTGTTTCTACTATTTTTTAATCGTTTTTTATCATATATTTGTACCATATTTGTACCGGCACTTAATAGGCGATAATGTGGCACTTATGTACACTTATGGCACTTAAATTGAGGATAAAGGGGATGAAAAGAATAAATAAACAATGTCTTGTATGCGGGGAAGTGTTTCTGCCCAAGACCGTAACTTCTATCTACTGCTCGCCAAAATGCAGCAAAAAAGCATACAAGCAGAAGATGAAGCAGCTTCAAAATGAAGCAGACATCAAAGCGATGATCGAGAAAATACCGCAGGATAGGGCATTTCTTTCTGTCCCGGAAGCTGGCATGCTTTTTGGCATAGCAAAAAGAACCCTTTACAGGTTTGTCGATCAGGGAAAAATTCCTTCAGTTAATCTGGGAACCCGCCTTGTACGGATAGACCGGAGCATTATGGAAAGGATGTTTGGCCCTGCCCGCAGCCTGCGGCAGGATGAAAGCGCACCGAAGAAAAAATTATACAGCCTTGAGAAAGAAGACTGCTATTCCATCGGCGAAATAGCTGAGAGATTTCAGATATCTGAAGGTTCTGTCTACAGCCATATCAGGAAATATTCAATACCTACCAGGCAGATCGGAAAGTATGTATATGCTCCAAAAAGCGAAATTGATAACTTGTATAACGGAAATGATTTTATATGAAACAATTAGCAAAAACCAAGGTGACTGTGCGTCTTCGAAAAGCAGAAGACCGAGAGGAATGGTATGTCTACATAGAAAGCTATCCTGTTGAGGTTTCTGGAAAGAAAACGCCACAGAGAATCCGTGAATACTTAAACAGAACCGTAAAAACCGTGGAGTGGGACAAGCAGAGAACCGCCCGTACAGATGCGCAGGGCATAAAATCCTATAAGCCCAGACGCAGCGATAACGGAATAATAATCACCAGAAGCGAAATCGACCGTGAAATTATGCTCTATGCCGACGGAGTGCGTAAAATCAGGCAGAAAGAATACGATAATACAGATCTGTACAGTGATGCTGAGAACCTGCTGGCTGAACAGAAAGAAAAAGCAAAAGAGGATTTTATCAAATACATTGCAGCTGTGGCGGCTAAAAGGCACGCCCGAAGTTCAAAATCCATTATGATCAATTGGGAGCGGACCGGAGAGTTTTTAAAAATCTATTCCAAAGGCAGGCTGATGTTTTCCCAGATTGACGGCCGAATGGCGGAAGATTTTAAGCTGTTTCTGCTGGCTGCGCCGCTCGGAGGAGGCAAAAAAGGAATACTTTCCCGTAACACTGCAGCAAGGTATTTTTCCATATTTAAAGCCGCTTTGAAACAGGCTTTTATCGACGGGTATCTAACCGTTGATTTGTCTTCAAAAATAAAAGGCATACCTGAGCAGGAATCAAGACGCGAATATCTTACCATTAAAGAATTGAACGTGCTGGCTGAAACGCCCTGCGAAAAAGATGTCCTTAAAAGAGCCGCGCTTTTCTCAGCGCTTACCGGCCTGCGGCATTCCGACATTCAGAAACTCCGCTGGAAAGAGATAAGCCTGGAAGACGACATGGCCAAACTGCATTTCACCCAGAAAAAAACAAGGGGTGTCGAATATATGCCTATTTCTGAGCAGGCTTTGCAGCTCTGCGGAGAGCCAAGGCTTCCCGGGCAGCTTGTTTTTGAGGATCTGCCGGATCCGTCGTGGATTTCACGCCCTCTGAAAAAATGGGTTGAATCTGCAGGCATTAAAAAAAACATAACCTTCCACTGCTTCCGCCATACATTTGCAACACTGCAGCTGTCCAGCGGGACAGACATCTATACGGTCAGTAAAATGCTGGGGCATACCAACGTAAAAACTACTCAAATCTACGCCAAGGTAATAGATGAGAAGAAAAACAGAGCTTCGCAGGCAATACAATTGGAATCTTTAAAGAAAAGAGCGCAATGAAAATAAAGTACTTCGAATATATTACAGTTTATCTGTCTGTTTTTTTAGTCTGTGTCTTTGTCGGTGTAATCGGAAGACTGGTGCTGCTGGAAAAAGGTGCGGATGAATATACGGCCGGTGTTTTCTTTTGGATCAGCACTGGATTTGGAGTTTTAATGTTTGCAATTCTAAGCCTGTTTCTAAACGATTTGGCTGAGAGATTGGTGAATCGTTTTTTGAAGGCTGAAAAAAAGCAATCGCTTGAAAGCCGCATTACAAGTGAGGACCTGGTAAAAATAGAAGAGGAGCGAGAGGATGCTTTAATTAAGCCGGAAATGCCTGAAAATAAAAATTCAGCCCTTGATATTGAGCAGATAAGGAAGGAGCGGCAAAATGCAGCCAGAAATCAAAAACAGGCCAGAATTGATATCGCCGTGAGATATGCGCAGCAGGAGTTCGCGCTTTACATGTCGGATGATGATCTGGAGCAATTGGGCAGCAACATAATTATATATGCTGAAGGCATAAATTTTGAAAAGATTAAACCGGTAAAAGTAAAAGATCTGTCCAATCTGGATCTGTATCATTTTGGCTGGAATATCTGGAATTGTTTTAAAGCCAGCAGACAGGACAGAGCCGCACAATTTTTAAAACTGACTTTTGCCGACGCTTTAAAAGATGTTGAGCAGAAAAGCATTAAAACGCATCTGAAAGATGATGAACAGAAAGGGCTTATAAAGATTATGGAAGATCTTACAGATTTTTAAATGCCGATACTTGTAAATCACTGTGTTTTTCAGGTGTTTCTGCTGTGAAGAAGGACACAGCAGAAACACTTTTTTCATTTGCACCATAACTATTAAAACGACAGTTATGGACACAAACGAAATCTCTTTTGAGAACCTGCCCAAAGCAGTAGCGCACTTAGTGCAAGAAATTGCTGAGATTAAACTTATGATTCAGAATGTGCAGGTATATGAATCTAAAGAAAAAACCATTCCTATGGGCATTGAAGAAGCAAGCCGGCTAATAGGGAAAGCAAAGCCAACAATTTACGCTCTTGTAAGGCAGAGAAAAATTCCGTGCTATAAGTATGGTAAAAAACTTTATTTTTTTGAAGAAGAACTTTTGGAATGGATTTCTAAAGAAAAAAAGAAAACCATTCAGGAAATCGAATCAGACGCATTGAAATTTAATCATAACCGAAATAAATAGACGTCAGGAATACTTATATTGCTCCAATGCATCATCAAAACCATCTAATGCAAAGCGATCCGCTGTCTAAAAGACAAATACGGCTTTTCTTTCGAATTTCTTGATTTGATGCTATTTAATCTCTTTCAAATAGAGCACGATTCGAACTTTATCGATAAAGAAATAAACCAACATTTCGCTTCATTAGAAAAACAAATCATTAAGGACTTATTATTAAAACCTCCTTAACTTTTGCGGCAAATTGAACGCAACTCCATCACAATGTACCAAAATTGTGGAGGATAAAAACTATAAAATTTATCTTAGCTTTTTGTAGAAGAAACAGTATGAAGTCTAAAATAGAAAATTGATTTTTTCTTGGTAAAGGCATTATATCGGAGATGGGTGGCCACTAAAAATGAATTAACAGTTCATTATCTTTTTATGTAAACAAATTTGTTTACATTTGCACTATGGAACCAAAATATGAGAAATACAAAGGACTGCATCCAGGGACCGTACTTAAACGAGAACTGGATAAACGCAATATGGCACAGCGTCCTTTTGCCATTTCAATAGGTGAATTTCCTCAGACAATCAATGCCATACTAAAAGGAAAACGAAGCTTAAATACAGCTACAGCTTTGAAAATAGAACACGCGCTTGCACTTGAAGAGGGTACCCTGATGATTCTTCAGGTTTATTTTGATATACAAAAAATAAAAGAAAAAGATACGGAAAAAAAACTTCAGACACCTAATACCGAGCGTTTAAGGAAAAGTCTATTTTGGGATACCGATATTAATAAGATACAATGGAAAAGCCAATCAGCAGCAGTAATCAACAGGATTTTTGAACGCGGGAATATAGGGGAGAAAAAAGAAATTGTAAAATTTTATGGATCTCTTGAAATCCGGACTGTTCTTAATGCAGCGCATGCCAAAATGGATTTGAGAGCGAAAAAACTGCATTATAGGTTTGATCCTAAAAATAAGGTGCTAAATGCCGCAAAAGATTTAAAGCCGGAAAGCATAAGTCCAATTAAAAGAAAAAAACGAAATGATGCGCCCGTTTCGCAGAAATGAAAAATGAAAAAATAATGATGCACTGGGAAACGGTTAATGGGCTGCTAAGGCAATGCCTGCTGGATTTAATGCAGGCGCCGGAATTCAGTAGTTTCAGGCTGGTCGGAGGCACAGCGCTGAGTCTTCACAGGGGGCATTGAATGTCTATTGATATCGACCTTTTTACAGATCAGGATTACAGTACAGTTGATTTCGATGCAATTGAAAGCTATCTTCTAGGACATTTCCATTATGTAGACCCCAATTTTGGAGGGATAGCTTCCTTTGGAAAATCCTACCTGATAGGCACTGATGCTGAAAATACCATCAAATTGGATATTTACTATAGTAATGAGAAATTCCTTGATCCGGCTCTAGAGATGGATGGAGTGCGTATGGCAAGTGTTGAGGATATTATAGCCATGAAACTTGATGTCGTGATGTTTGGGGGTCGCAAGAATGATTTTTGGGATCTGCATGAGCTTCTGCCGGACTACAGCATTGCTGACATGATGGCTTTGCATGCAAGGCGATGCGAGTATATGCATGATGCTGAAGCCATACAGCGCAACTTTACAGATTTTACTGGCGCTGATCAGGATTTTGATCCGATCTGCCTGAGAAACAGGCAGTGGGTCTTTATAAAAAGAAGATATTGAGCAGGCAGCTGGGAATACTTAGACGCACGCTGCTGATTCGGCAGCAGCAATTTAGGGGTATTTTGCACATGCTCTTGTCAAAGGGACAAATGGCAGTAAGATTAAAGTTTCCCATAATCCTTAATGACATTTTTTCATTATCTATTATGATAAAATGTCAGAATTGGACACTGGCATATTTTTTGTTTTTTTTCTTCTGCACGCCTTAGTGCAAGTTCAAAAATTTATTGTACAACAATTTTAAAAATTACTGTTATGAATCTTATTAAAAGAAACGAAGGCCGTGTGCCGGCTTTCCAGCGTTTGTTTTTTGATGATGTTTTTGGCCGCGATCTTTTCAATTGGGAAAACAACAATTTTTCAGCTACAAGCACCACACTCCCTTCTGTAAACATTAAGGAAACGGACCAGAATTATGAAGTAGAGGTTGCTGCTCCCGGCATGAACAGGGAAGACTTCAGGGTTACCCTTGAGGATGGAAAGCTGCTTATCTCCTCTTTTAAGCAGGAGCAGGTAGACAGACAGGACGAAAATTACACGCGCAGAGAGTTCAGCTACCAGTCTTTCCAGAGAAGTTTTATGCTTCCTAAAAATGTCGTGGACGAAGATAAAATTCGTGCCCGATACGAAAATGGAATTTTACTGCTGTCCATACCCAAACTGGAGCAGAGCAAACAAAAAGCTCCGCGAATGATAGAGATTTCGTAAAACTTTTGTCAATTTTACTGAAAGCTGCCCTTAAAGGCAGCTTTCTTGATTATAATGTAAAGATATGCTGTCACAATTATTCTCAGGGATAGCTGTGCTATCCCTTATTGTCTTATTGATGATTTTATTGCTGCGCCGTTTAAAGCAGCCTTACTTTATTGCCTACATAGCGGCCGGCGTGCTTTTAGGTCCACAGGTGTTTAATATTATCCACAAACCTGATGTGATATCAGAACTTGGTGAGATCGGGATCATTATTATGATGTTTTCTTTAGGAAGCGAGATTGACCTTCAGGATCTCACGCGTAATTTTTACAAGCCGCTGTTAATTGCATTTGTTCAGATCGCGCTTAGTTTTATCGGCATGTATTTTATAGGATCGTATGGGGGATGGAAAATGACCACAATTGTACTGACTGCTTTTATAATAAGCATCAGCAGTTCGGCCATTGCATTTCAGTATCTGGCCAGAACAGGCGAAATTAAAAGCCGGCTGGGCATGATTACCTGCGGTGTATTATTAATGCAGGATATATTGGTTATACCCATGATGCTGGCATTGAATTTTATGTCCGGTGCCGCTGTATCGGCAGTCCAATTGATAAAAGTATGCGCAGGAGGGACATTGATGGTTCTTTTTTTGAAAGGGGCTGTGACTAAAAAGCTTTTTAAAATTCCGATGCGCAAAGAGATTGCCGCTGACCATGAACTGCAGGTCTTTATCGGCTTCAGCATCTGTTTCACAATGGCCTGGATCAGCGGATGGTTTGGCTTGTCCACTGCTTTTGGTGCTTTTGCGTCGGGGATATTAATCGGGCATGATAAGGCAACCCGCTGGCTGGGAAGTTCCCTTATTCCTTTCAGGGTATTTTTTATGGCTTTCTTTTTCCTGGCCGTGGGACTGCAGTTGGATATTCATTTTTTTATCCAGAATGCAGGAACCATTATATTAATTTCATTTTCAGTGCTATTTATAAACAGCCTGATCAATACTATTGTTTTTAAACTGACTAAGAACTCCTGGCGCGACAGTTTATATGCAGGGGCACTCTTATCGCAGATAGGGGAATTCAGTTTTATTTTGATGACCATGGCAGCTTCTTTAAAATTAGTGGAAAATTATGTCTATCAGATAACACTGGCTGTAATTACTTCAACGATGCTGCTCACTGCAATCTGGCTTACGATTATTCAGCAGCTGATTTACAGGATAAAATAGAAAAGATTGTTTTTTCTTTTTGGCCTCAAGAAGGTATTTTTTTGAGAATTGCTTTTTAAGCCTGCAGTAATTTTTCCGGCAGCATTTTCCCGCTGTCCGTTATAGTCTGTCTGCGACGCAGTCCGCGACAGACAGATTTCACAGCTGTCGCTTCTAAAAACCTGGCCGGCTTAAGCTTTGCTGATGAAAAAATCTGTGTCATACCAGAGCATCATTTTGGTAAGTTTTAGTTTCAAAAGGACACAATTCCGGTATAGTTTCGCCTTCATTTATTTTTACCAGGTATTCTGCAGAACGAGTTCTCCGGCAGATTGGTTTTTGTTTAGGACTGTTTTAATGATACTGTACCGGGTATAATTTTCAACTGTAATTTCAATAAGATAAGTCTGCGCATGAAGATTTTTTATTAAGAATTCCCCATTATTGTCCCTGAGCTAAAAATTCTGGATCATTTTTCTCTGATCTGTAAAAACATCAAGCTCGAAAACCTTAATGCAAAATGATTCAATAGGGCTGTATCCAGTATCAACAATCCTTCCCCAGATGGTAAAGCCCTGCTTTTGTGATGGAGCAGCGAGAAGGGAGTAAGGAGAAGGATAATTAAAAGCATTCTTTTGATCATAATATTAATCTGTTTTTATAGAGCAAATGAACAGGCCTTTCTTGCGATATGACCAGGCGCGGGGCGGTCAATAAATTGGTTCTTTGTAAGAGGCCGGACACTGCCGGCACAGGGCTGGGCAGTGTTTTTATTTTTTATGATTTATCCTAATGGTTTTAAAGTCTCCTCCGCTGCTGTCTGCTGTAAAGAGCCCTATTTTTCCAGATGTTCTACTGCTGCGTTTTTTGACTGTCAGCGAGGGCTGGGATGCATTGTTTATATACGCTTTGACAGTTGCGGCGTCAATTACTAATTTCATTGTAAACCATCCGTTGGGATCAGGCGGATTGATGATTGCTTTCTCAAAAACCGCATTGCTCTGCTTTCTTAATCTATCCCAGGTAAAATCGGGATGTGAAATATACTGCACGGCATGAATTCTGCGGACGGAATCTTTTGCGGCGAAATTAAAAGGACGGCAGTAGACAGCATCATAAGTGCTGTCATCTGTCCCGTGAAAGGCAATCCCGATAAAACTCCGTTGGAAAACGTCTTTTCCGCGCATTTCAATTTCAATTGTTCCGTTTTTAAAGTCCTTAACAGTAAGCCATACAAGGCCCTCCTTTTTATTTTCCGCTATTTTTAGGTAAGCGCCGCTGTCACTTGAAACAATTTTAATCTCTCTGTTTACCGGTTTGAGCTTTGCTTTTTTGTATAAATCAGCAAGTTCAATAGTTTGCCGCTGCTGTCCCAATAGTAAGCAGGGGAACAGTATTAAGGCAAACATAAAGGTAAATCGGATGTGCTTTTTCATGGACAGACTGTTTTGGAAAATATCTTCATGTACAAAAATACAATACAGCCCAAAGGGAATAATTACCGCTTAGATAACAGAACTACCATTTTGATAAGCATTCCTAAATTCTTTGAGGGAAGTCCCGGTCTGGGCCTTGAAGAAACGCGTCAGATGATTGGCCTGGGAGAATTCTAACTGGTAAGAAATTTCATTTGCAGTAAGGCTGGTATAGCACAGCAGGGACTTTATTTCAAAGACAATAAATTCATTTACCATTTCAGAGACGGTGACCCCGAACTGCTTTTGGATGCATTTATTGAGCATAACCCTGCTGATTCCCAGCTGCCGGGCATAATGGTCTATGTTTCTTGTTTTGCGTATTTGATTTTGTAAAAGCTCTTTAAACCTGAATGCAGTGCTGTTATTTTCTGTTTCGGATGACAGAAGGTAATGCGATGCATAGGCCCGGTTGAGTTTGATCAGTATAAAGTAAAGCAGTGACCTTACAAGGTGTCCGCTGTCTGACCGGAATGTTTTTATCTCACAGAGCAACTCGCCGATTATATCAGCCAGCTGTGAAAACAAGGCATCATCAGCCTTAAGGAAAAGCGGTTTGGTTGTTGTAGAAATACTGCAGCCTGAAAGTGAAGAGCTTGTCGGAGAAGGCAGTTTCATATTATTTTTGGGAGAGTCCAAAATTTCCTCTATTTGCACCATTATGCTGGGCATATCATCGATGGTAACCGGCTCTGTGCGGATAAGCCTGCTTTGGGGGTATAATTTCCTGTACGGATTTTTCATTAAGTGCAAGGTTTTGGTATTCTTGGGGGAGATTATTAATTAAGATCAGTATTTTTTCATTTCCTTTTCCATCACAGCTACTGTTTTATCAAGAAGTCAATGTGTTTTTTAAAACTGCTGAACTGCGGATCACTGAGCTGCTGCCGCAGAAAGAGTTCCGCATTTTTCTCTGCCCTTCCAAATACCGCCTGAGCCTTTTTCTGAAGATCAGCGGCTTCTTTTGCAAAGGCAGGGAACTGGCTGGCGGCCTTTTTCAGGGCAGCGCCCCTGTCCTTTCAAAAAGTCTCCGTTTCAATGGCAAGAAGCACTTTACGATCATGGTGCTGCTACGGATAGAAGCGCCAGGCAGCCAGTACACAAAAAAGGAGCAGTAGGGTTCTCACAGCCTCCATTTAAATCTAAAATGATACAGATAGGTAATGAAAAATCTTATAAAAACGTAAAAAATAATCTTCACTGCACTACTGTTTTTATATAATTCCTAAATACTGTTATAAAATTTTCACTTTTAGCAGGCGCCGTCCATTTTCCGCAGAAAATCACTGTACCTTTATCGGGGCTGTATAGGCGATTTATGTTTTTTGCCTGCCGCGCCAAACCGCATCCAGCTAAAAAACGTATTTAACTGCAGCCGTGGAGCTTAAAAATATATGTGCCATGTTATATAAAAATATTCTGCTTATCGATGACGATCGTGATGATGCCGAGCTGTTTATGGAAGCGGTAGACCTGCTCAATAAAAACATACTGCTGCGATGGGAGAGCAGTCCGCAGACTGCCTTGGAAGGACTCAGGGAATCGGATAACCTGCCCGAACTGATTTTTCTAGATTATAATATGCCCAGAATCAATGGGCTGGAGCTGCTGGGGGCCTTAAAAAATGACGCAAGGCTGAAGGATATTCCGGTACTGATGATCTCGACCCCCTCAGCGGATTACATGAAGAGCAAAATCGGGCAGCAAAACATCCTTGCCTATCTCACAAGCCCAACAGTTTTGGCGGGCTGCTTTCCCAGCTGGATTCGCTTTTGCGGCCATAGCCATTTTGATGTTTCCAGACAGTGCAAGGCGCTGAGGTTGAAATCTTAATTGCTATATTTGATATGAAAATTACCACTATTATAAAATACAGATCTTTCACAATGGAAAACGCAATACAATTAAAGGTGAGAAAAGATTTGGACCCGCGCCAGCAGCTCAGCGTGATCAAGCTCAAAGGGAGTCTGATATCGAAAGGCTATATCGAGATTATCCATATCCTGGACCAGGACGATGAATATCATCTCAATACCTTTGAAACGGACCTGGAGAAGCGCGGTGAAGCCCGGCAGTATATCGCGGCATTTATCGATCAGGAAAACCTTGCAGATACGTTTACCTTAAAGTAATGCGGATTTGGCTGGCATTGGAACCCGGAGCTGCTGTTATCCGTTTATTTTTTCCCCGTGATGCTGTGAGAGCCACTTTTCCATTTTCTGCAGCAGATGGATCTGCTCTGGATTTCCCGATGGGTCGGATAGCCCTGTGATGGTCCTCTGGTAATTAAATTTTTTATTTTCAAAAAGGCAGGTGAACTTTGGAACCTCATTGTGGGATACCAACCATTTGCCGCTGTCTTGTTTTATAATTTTAAATTTCTTCATGTCTCCTGCGCTGTCAAACCAGAGGTGGTAGCTTTTAATCTGTGTAAAAAGGCAAAATTAGGATTTATTTTTTTATCGCTCCTGCTTTCATGTTAAGTATGCCTGCGATTTTGCAGTGGTATGGGGCTCTTTAATGCTGTCTTTTTGGAGCTTTTCCCCGCTATGCTTTACAATCTTTGCGACGAATCCCGCCGCAAAGGATTTCATCTTCTATTGGGGCTAGGGACTCTGAGAAGCCCTATTTTGTCTTGAAGAATTATCTATAAGTCTTCCCTTATTTTGTCACTCAAAGATGATCATTTGTTTACGGAATTAAATAATGGTTTGTTTTGTTATGCAGAGGGACATTGACGAGATTCGAACCATTACTTTTTACTGGAGATTTGAAGCTACTACCGTAAAGATTAGTTAGTTAGTTAGTTAGTTAGTTAGTTAGTTAGTTAGTTAGTTAGTTAGTTAGTTAGTTAGTTAGTTAGTTAGTTAGTTAGTTGTGTTTTTTTTCTTTTAAGATTTTTTTATTATTGTTTTGGCCGGTGATAGGGGGACTTTCCAGAAGAATGTTTTTGATTTTATTGGCAGATTTATTTGGTGGCTATTTGATTACTCATGGTTTAATGAGATTTCCAGCACTGGTTCGGGGTCTGTTATCTGCACTATGAAATTGAAAAGCCTGAGGGTGCCTTCTCAAGCTTTTTGTGCGGTTTGGAAATTTATTGAATCTTTTTTTAGGTTTAAAACAACCTTCTGATACTAAAGTTTTGGAAATAAATTAAGCCTATTCTTCGGATTGCAAACAGAGAAAACGGGCTGGTAAAGCAAATTATTCAAATGAAGACCGCTTCCTATTAAGCTGATTGCTCAAATCCATTGCTGATTTTATGTGATCGGCTTTTATTTTTTCACCGTAATTTTTCCTTTTGCAATTTTTTTCGCAACATTTTTTTTAGATTTTCTACTTGCAATAAAATCGCTGATTTCTTTTCGTTCTGGGTCAGTTAATGGGGGACTTTGAATTATAAAATCGACCCCTTTAGGTTCTTTTATTAAGTTCATCTCTCTAAGATTTAAAATATTTTTTCACTAAATTTTTTGCTGCTTCCGTTTCAATAATCATTTTCTGATTTTTAAAATGAAAAGCACCTAAATTTTCTTCGTAATGTTTAATTAAGTTTGTTTTAGCTGTAAACGCGACAAAACCATCAAAACCTTTTTGGAAAGAAACTTTACAAGCATAAGCCACTAAATTTCCAGCAACACCCTCATAAAGTTTTTCTTTACCAATATTAAACGGAGAACTTTCAAGTAAATTCATATAAATGTGGTCTTGTTCAACAGTGATACTTAAAAGGCCTTGCAAAATTGATGGGTTGTTTACTATTGTTAGTTTATAAACTTCTTTCTGTAAATCTTTGAATTCTAATTTCCAGTCAAAATTCCAGCCATTCTTTTTGGTTACATTTTTCAAGTCAGCTGTAGTCATTCTGCTAACTTCTGTTTGAAAACTGTCTCCAGAAATTGTGTTTAAAATGGAATCTGTTAATTTGTCAATTATGAAATCTTGTTCTATTTGAATTTTAGTACTCATACTTCAAAAATACGAAATAATTTGATTTTTATGAAATAGAATTTTTGCTGTAAATTTCGGTTCGCTGTCTCAAGCTGTCTCAAGCTGTCTCAAGCTGTCTTAGTTAGTTAGTTAGTTAGTTAGTTAGTTAGTTAGTTAGTTAGTTAGTTAGTTAGTTGTAAAATATCGGCTTTTTAATCAATATTTCTTATACACTTTCGAACCTGAGCTTCTGAAGGCCTGATTTTTCTGGTTTTCATGTTTTCGAAAATACTATTTGCTGCGATTTTGCCACAAAACTCAAATGACAAGATTTAAACATATTTAGAATTATTATTTTGGGCAGGAACAGGACTAGAACCTGTCTAAGTAAATTAATTATAATAAGCAATACAGCTTGAACCTAAGTTTCCTTTAGCCATATTTTGCTGAGGGTTTATTTTTTTCAAAATAAAATGCGCCACGATGTTGCTACAAACTTAAAATAAGGAAAAGCATTAAATTTACCAACAGATTAGGCGCTACAAACATCGAGTGACTGATTTAGGGTTAGGTTTTTATAATTTTTGTTATAATAAAAATGAGATAAATTAGTTGTATCTTAATCCGTGCTTTAAATAATTAGCGATTAAATTGATTAACTGTTTTTAAGCCAATAAAAACGGTGCTTACAGCTACCGCATTGAAAATACAACACGCGCTTGCCCTTGAGCAGGGTACGCTGATGATCCTTCAGGTGTATTTTGATATAGATAAAATAAAAGAAAAAGATTCTAAAAATAAACCCTAAGCGCCCAATACAGCCGCTTAAGGAAAAGCTTGTTCTGGGATACCGATATGAGCAGAATTGAATGGAAAGGCCAGTCAGCCATTTGCCGCTGTCTTGTTTTTTAATTTCAAATTTCTTCATGTCTCCAGCACTGTCAAACCAGAAGTGGCAGGTTTTAATCTGTGTAAAAAGGCAAAATTAGGATTTATTTTTTTATCGCTTCCTGCTTTCATTTTAAGTCTGCCTGCGATTTTGTAGTGGTATGGGGATTTTTAATGCTTTCTTTTGGGAGCTTTTTCCCGCTGTGCGTTTCACCCGAGCGCAAGCGAACTGGCGAAGCAATCTTTTGCGTCGAACACCGGCGCAGGAGGATTTTTACTGCTATCGGGGCTAAAAAGTTAAGTTGACAATTTTTAATTGTAAAATTGCCCCGTTGTTATTTGCCATTAAAAATTAATTGGAACAAATCAGGGTGTTACATATTCAGTTTCTGTTCTATCATTGGTCTTCGAACTTGCTAGGTTATCAAATGAGAAATCAATTATGACCAACACAAATTAATACCGCTTCTCCAGCAAAACAAAACAAATTAATTTCATTGTTATATTCTTTCCTTATCAGTTCCTCTGTTTCCATATCTACCATAAAATTTTATTGTTTTTATTTATGAAAAGCGTTTTTGATGTTGCGGAAATATATCAAATAAACTATTAATTATCTAAAATTTTCTTATTGTTAGAACTCGATGAAGGTCAGTACACAGAAGCTGTGTACTCCACTTTTTTTTTGGGGTGAAGAGAGAAATATAACTAAAAGTCAAAAATAGGTTTATGGTTCAAAAAAGTATGCCCAATAAATCTGAGCCTGACAACAATAGAAATTGAGCTTTAAAGCAATAAAATTCCATCTCTAATTATTTACCTTTGTAAGATTTAATAAATAAAAACATTTATGGATGTGCAACAGAACGAAAACTTAAAAACAATAAGCTACGCAGGCATTTTTCTATCTTGCTTTAATGAGCAGGCAGAGAAATGTGTTGAAGCAGCACCAGAACATATATTGTCCTATTTATATTCCGGGGAGCAAATCATCGAAAATGATACGGAAAGAATTACTATAAATGCCGGTGAATGCGCATTTATTCGTAGAAATCATCGTGCTGTTATGTATAAAAAAAGCAAAGGAGATGATTCTTATAAAGGAATTCCCTCGTTTTTAACAGAGCTGTTTTAAGAGAGTTTTATAGCAAAATAGATAAGACCAAATTACCCAAAAAATGTACAATAAGCGATAAAGGTATCTTCAAAATAGAGCCACGAGCTGATATTATAAGCTTATTTCAATCGCTTACACCTTATTTTGACGAAAATATTAAACCTACAGAAGCAATTGTAAACCTGAAGCTGTTAGGCAAACCGCGGAATGGAAGGCCTGGCGATTACCCCGGACGAAAAAACACTTGTTGGAATCATGCAGTCACGTTTATATAACCCATCAAATGCAGGAGCAATAAATAAAACATTGACCAGAATCGTGACTTTCGATATCGCATCATGGGCAACCAAACAATATTTATACAAACAGGAAATAGATAATAATTCAAATTCTGAAATTTCGGCTTTAAGCGCCACTCAGTTTCTTCTTGTAGAAAGAGATGGAAATTTTAGCGGGGATGGTGCGGTGATGAAGCATATCTATAAAATTGATATTACCGGGGCGACAGATGTTTCAGGTACTGACTTTAATGCCGAAAACGGATATTTGGTCAATGGTAAAGCATTGGAGGCAAATACGTAGGAAGAATTAACCACAGCGAATATCAAGCCGGTTTCAAAGGTGCTTGCGGTGGACGTGTTTAAGTATTTGGGCAATTACCCGCATGATAAATTAGAAGGTATCTGGCTAATTAATTCCAATACCATCGGGATTATCAATGATGATGATTTTGGTATATGGAGTGATGCAGCCAATAAAATAAAAGCAAAAACACTATCGCCTGCCAGTGGGACTAATAGAGATGGCAATAGATTGTATATTTTGAAATTTTAAAAGCAGGCTAAAATAGTATTGTGTTTGTTTTAGTTTAAACAGGAACATTCGAATTGAGTAGAATGTTCCTGTTTTGTTTTAAATATTATATTGAAATTAAAGTTTTCATTCCGGGATCATTGCCGGGATGCTGCTGCTTAAAAATAGGCATAAAAAAAGGCATCCAGAAATCTGAAGGCCAAATAAGCAAAAGTAAGAATGAATTTATTTTTTACAGCACTTCGCCTTTAATCCTTAAAGCAACTCTTCCCTCAGGATAATTTACCGCATTACTCTCCACTGTAATTGTTTTACGAATGGGACCTGGGGCCATATTATTATACTTAAAACTGATTTTACCTTTTTTACCCGGCATAACAGCCGCGGCAGGTTTGGTAACAACGATCGAACTTAGTGTTGATTCTGCACGTGTGATTAACAAGGGGGCATCTCCGGTATTTTTAAATTCAAATGAATGAACCTGGTTATCCGCTTTTGAAACTCTACCACAATCTATGGTATTCTCCGGAGCTTCAAATTCAATCATTGGGCCGCCTTGGCAGTACCCCATAGCGCTAAATAATACTATCAAAATAAATAAGGCTGGGTTTTTTATCATGAAATTTTTATTTGTAGTTAAATATGTTTTCTTCATTTATATAAAAAAATAAATATAGATTTACCGGCCGAACTCTTTAAAGATCTTATTCTACATTGAAAGTTCGTCAATACTTTGCAATAAAGGGTGGCAATATAGCAATTAAATACCAATAAATGACATTAGCATCAGAATTTAATGGATGCCAATTGTCAATGGATTGCGTCTTGGCCTTTTGGCGGAATTGTTTAAAACCCACACTAAATTAAACCTACCTGTTTGAGCTTGATGCAGTAATTTTTCCCAGCTGCAGCCTGAAGTCTGGTTTTTTAGCATTAAAAATATCAACGAATGTCTCGTTGTTGCCCGTTTGTGAATAAACGTTAAAAAATAAGCTGTTGCCGTACCAGTGCTCCAGATCTTCATTATTGCGCTTTGGTGACACTTAAATGTAGAGATAAAAATATTATTTGATTCTTTAATTATCTCTGAAATCAAAGCAGGCACATTTAGCAGCCTTTATAAAACTTGCGGCTACCCAAAACGCGATTTAGATCAGCGTGGGCTGCCGGCAGGATCATTGTACTTATGCCGCTCGCAAACCCCCAACAGCTATTTTGGGTCATTGGAGATTTTTGTTTGCTGCTTGCAAAATAATGCTTTTTCTTTTTTTGATTCTACAAAAGCGGGCAGAGTTCTGCAGGTCCCGGATTAATCGGGTATTAGGAGTTGCTACCGGAATTTAATTCGGAGTGGTCAGCATCGTCAATTGGATATAATATTATTTTTTGGGCTTAATATTTTTTTAGGAGCTTTTCCCGCTATCGTTCCATCTTTTGTGCCGAAGACCGGCACAAAAGGATTTTTACTGCTATCGGGGCTAGGGCAGCCGCAGGGCCCCTGTTTTGTCCTGGATAAGTGCACATTCAAACCCAATTGCTGCACATCTATTCAATCTAGATTAAATACCATAGTCCAAAATTCTTTCACAAAGCAAAAACTAAATTAATTTGCCTTTAATGTTGAAGGCTTATCCTGTAAAAATTTTTATCTCTAAGCGGTACTCAAATAGGCTGAGCTGCTGCCCACAAAGAAGAATATTATGGTTTTATTGTCAGTTCACAAGAGTGCATCCTAATAGTTTTCACTGGAGAGGTAAATTTTTGGGCAGGTATAAACTCAGATTCTGGTATAAGTTTTGGAGTCTGCCATCCTATGGGTTAGGCAATTATATAAGGAAAATAAATCATTTAATAGAGTTTGGCAGTTTTCGATAGGATTTGATCTATCAATGAATGTGCTTACTTCTTCAGTTACATAAGCCTTTTTTTGGAAAGAGAATTATTCTTAATGATCATTTCTATTCCAAGCAGGGTTAAAGACCAAATCTGTCTGAAATTTATGTAATTCTGTAAATAAATAGAAAATATTATAAAAAAACACTTATCATTATAAAAATAAATACTTATTTTTGATTAAAGATAATTTAGGTTATCTTTAATCATACTTTGGAAGAGTAGATTTTAATTGAGGTGTTTAAACATTAAGTTTATACACCTCTTTTTACTCTTTGGGATCCCTTGTACTATATTTTTTTTGCCGTTATTAGGAGTAACAAGATTGGGGAAAATTAAATTTGCTTTGCCGTCAAATCATAAAAAAATCGTTTTTGCCCATTCGTTGCAGATTTTAATCTTTTATGTTCTTTTAAATCTGACTTCTCCGTACCACTACATTTTGGGAAAATAAATTTTCTCCATGTTCCTGTCTATAAAAAGGGGTGAAATAGTTTTATTTTAACATTTTAATACCTGCCTTGTGTCAAAAAACACACCGATAATTTTTTATAGGTTTTATTTTTGTTGCAGAATGAAATCTTTTATTATTTTTTAAAGTACAGCATAAAATTAATAATCTCTTTAAGGTCTTATTTTATTTAAAAATATTTAAGAAAAATTTATTCTAAATATTCTGTAAATGCTGTCAATGGTGTATTACTGGCCAATTTAAAAAAAACAAAACAATTTAGATGTCTGTTTTTTAACCTTCTTTTTTTTTGCTGTCAATTAAAATTTAAGTAAATGATTACTTATAAATAATTAATTTAACATATTTTTATCTAAAATTACATTTAATTAAAAAAAAATATTAACTTTATATTGTTAAGATTCATATTACAACAGCATTTATTTATTGTTCTGTTTTTGTTAAATGTTGTTGTTTTTTTATTTACTACCTTATTTTATTAATTATATCTACTGAAATTATGAAGCAACAATTACGATTAATAATCTTTCTTTTTGGATCAGGTGTTTATGCACAAGTCGGTATTGGAACACCAGCACCAAATAATTCAGCTCAACTTGAGATTGTATCCTCTAATAAGGGGCTTTTAATACCAAAGTTAAACCTGACCTCTTTAACAGATAATTTGACAATAACTAGTGGGAATGTAGAAGGGTTGATAGTTTATAATATTACTAATGTTTCCGGAATGCCTCCAGGTTTTTATTATTGGTCCTCCGGACAATGGAACAAACTATTAAATAAAAAAGATCTACCTCTAAGTTCAGGGCCGGGAGCTCCCACGGCTCTTTTTCCTGCTAATCCTGCTGCCGGTAATATATATGTTAATGAAACTACGGGTGAAATTTATACATTTAAAGGCGGAGGATGGTCAATTCAATCCTCTAGCTCAGTAAGTACTGATCCGGGAAATATAATTATCCAGGGTACTGATGGCAAAGCTTTTCTTGATGCCGTTGTAGGCGCAGATAAATTAGGCAAAAATGTAACTTCATCGGACGGTTCTATTTCAGGAGTACAGAATAAATCGGTTTTAGCGGATATGAATCTACAGGTAAAAGTAGATAATACTACACTTGAGGTTAATCCAGCCAATGGCGTGCAGGTTAAAGACTCAGGTATTACAATACCGAAAATTGCTTCAGGTGGTAGTAATAAGGTTTTAGTTACTGATGCAGCCGGAGCAGTAGCGTGGATAAACAAGGATGCTTTTGAAACGGTGGTGGATATGACCACCATTGAAGGTTTGGGCACAATTGCCAGTCCTTTAATGGTAAAAGACCTTGGAATCGTAACGGCTAAACTAGCTGATGATGCTGTAACTAGTGCAAAAATCTTAAATGGAACTATATTATCTGAGGATATAGCCTCAGGAGGTGTTAATAAAGTTTTAGTTACGGATGCATCGGGTGCTGTGGCGTGGATAAATAAAGATTCTTTTGAGACAGTGGTGGATATGACAACCATTGAAGGTTTGGGCACAATTGCCAGTCCTTTAATGGTAAAAGATTTAGGAATCGTAACGGCGAAGTTAGCAGATGATGCTGTAACTAGTGCAAAAATCTTAAATGGAACTATATTATCTGAGGATATAGCCTCAGGAGGTGTTAATAAAGTTTTAGTTACGGATGCATCGGGTGCAGTGGCGTGGATAAATAAAGATTCTTTTGAGACAGTGGTGGATATGACCACCATTGAAGGTTTGGGCACAATTGCCAGTCCTTTGATGGTAAAAGATTTAGGAATCGTAACGGCTAAACTAGCTGATGATGCTGTAACTAGTGCAAAAATCTTAAATGGAACTATATTATCTGAGGATATAGCCTCAGGAGGTATTAATAAAGTTTTAGTTACGGATGCATCGGGTGCAGTGGCGTGGATAAATAAAGATTCTTTTGAGACAGTGGTGGATATGACAACCATTGAAGGTTTGGGCACAATTACCAGTCCTTTAATGGTAAAAGATTTAGGAATTGTAACGGCTAAAATTGCTGACAATGCCGTAACTACTGCAAAAATAGCACCAGGATCCAATGATCAGGTTTTAGTTACGGATGCAGCAGGTGTTGTGGCGTGGCTGGACAAAAGTGCATTTGGCGCTATTGCGGACCAGGTAACCATCGAGGGCCTTGGAACTACTGCAAGCCCGTTTTTGGTAAAAGACCTTGGAATTGTAACGGCAAAATTAGCAGATGACGCTGTGACTACAGGAAAAATTCTAAACGAAACTATATTATCAGAAGACATTAAAGATGGCGAGGTAGCCACGGTTGATATTGCCTCAGGCGGAAACGACAAAGTTCTGGTTACAGATGCAGCAGGTGTTGTGGCGTGGCTGGACAAAAGTGCATTTGGCGCTATTGCGGACCAGGTTACAATCGAGGGTCTTGGAACCACTGCAAGCCCGTTTTTGGTAAAAGATTTAGGAATTGTAACGGCAAAATTAGCAGATGACGCTGTGACTACTGGAAAAATTTTAAACGGTACTATTTTATCTGAAGATATTGCCTCAGGCGGAAACGACAAAGTTCTGGTTACAGACGCAGCAGGTGTTGTGGCGTGGCTGGACAAAAGTGCATTTGGCGCTATTGCGGACCAGGTAACCATCGAGGGCCTTGGAACTACTGCAAGCCCGTTTTTGGTAAAAGACCTTGGAATTGTAACGGCCAAATTAGCAGATGACGCTGTGACTACTGGAAAAATTCTAAACGAAACTATATTATCAGAAGACATTAAAGATGGCGAGGTAGCCACGGTTGATATTGCCTCAGGCGGAAACGACAAAGTTTTGGTTACAGATGCAGCAGGTGTTGTGGCATGGCTGGACAAAAGTGCATTTGGCGCTATTGCGGACCAGGTAACCATCGAGGGCCTTGGAACTACTGCAAGCCCGTTTTTGGTAAAAGATTTAGGAATTGTAACGGCAAAATTAGCAGATGATGCGGTGACTACAGGAAAAATTTTAAACGGTACTATTTTATCTGAAGATATTGCCTCAGGCGGAAACGATAAAGTTTTGGTTACAGATGCAGCAGGTGTTGTGGCATGGCTAGACAAAAGTGCATTTGGCGCTATTGCCGACCAGGTAACCATCGAGGGCCTTGGAACCACAGCGAGTCCGTTTTTGGTAAAAGACCTTGGAATTGTAACGGCTAAATTAGCTGACAATGCGGTAACTACAACTAAAATAGCCTCGGGAGGAAATGACAAAGTATTGGTTACAGATGCAGCAGGTGTTGTGGCGTGGCTGGACAAAAGTGCATTTGGCGCTATTGCGGACCAGGTAACCATCGAGGGCCTTGGAACTACTGCAAGCCCGTTTTTGGTAAAAGATTTAGGAATTGTAACGGCCAAATTAGCAGATGACGCGGTGACTACTGGAAAAATTCTAAACGAAACTATATTATCAGAAGACATCAAAGATGGCGAGGTAGCCACGGTTGATATTGCCTCAGGCGGAAGCGACAAAGTTCTGGTTACAGACGCAGCAGGTGTTGTGGCGTGGCTGGACAAAAGTGCATTTGGCGCTATTGCAGACCAGGTAACCATCGAGGGTCTTGGAACTACTGCAAGCCCGTTTTTGGTAAAAGACCTTGGAATTGTAACGGCCAAATTAGCAGATGACGCTGTGACTACTGGAAAAATTCTAAACGAAACTATATTATCAGAAGACATTAAAGATGGCGAGGTAGCCACGGTTGATATTGCCTCAGGCGGAAACGACAAAGTTTTGGTTACAGATGCATCAGGAGTTGTGGCATGGCTGGACAAAAGTGCATTTGGCGCTATTGCGGACCAGGTTACAATCGAGGGTCTTGGAACCACTTCAAGCCCGTTTTTGGTAAAAGATTTAGGAATTGTAACGGCAAAATTAGCAGATGACGCTGTGACTACTGGAAAAATTCTAAACGAAACTATATTATCAGAAGACATTAAAGATGGCGAGGTAGCCACGGTTGATATTGCCTCAGGCGGAAACGACAAAGTTTTGGTTACAGATGCATCAGGAGTTGTGGCATGGCTGGACAAAAGTGCATTTGGCGCTATTGCGGACCAGATTACAATCGAGGGTCTTGGAACCACTGCAAGCCCGTTTTTGGTAAAAGATTTAGGAATTGTAACGGCAAAATTAGCAGATGACGCTGTGACTACTGGAAAAATTTTAAACGGTACTATTTTATCTGAAGATATTGCCTCAGGCGGAAACGACAAAGTTCTGGTTACAGACGCAGCAGGTGTTGTGGCGTGGCTGGATAAAAGTGCATTTGGCGCTATTGCGGACCAGGTAACCATCGAGGGCCTTGGAACTACTGCAAGCCCGTTTTTGGTAAAAGATTTAGGAATTGCAACGGCTAAAATTGCTGACAATGCCGTAACTACTGCAAAAATAGCACCAGGATCCAATGATCAGGTTTTAGTTACGGATGCAGCAGGTGTTGTGGCGTGGCTGGACAAAAGTGCATTTGGCGCTATTGCGGACCAGGTAACCATCGAGGGCCTTGGAACTACTGCAAGCCCGTTTTTGGTAAAAGATTTAGGAATTGTAACAGCTAAAATTGCTGACAATGCCGTAACCACTACAAAAATAGCACCAGGATCCAATGATCAGGTTTTAGTTACGGATGCAGCAGGTGTTGTGGCGTGGCTGGACAAAAGTGCATTTGGCGCTATTGCGGACCAGGTAACCATCGAGGGCCTTGGAACTACTGCAAGCCCGTTTTTGGTAAAAGACCTTGGAATTGTAACGGCCAAATTAGCAGATGACGCTGTGACTACTGGAAAAATTCTAAACGAAACTATATTATCAGAAGACATTAAAGATGGCGAGGTAGCCACGGTTGATATTGCCTCAGGCGGAAACGACAAAGTTCTGGTTACAGATGCAGCAGGTGTTGTGGCGTGGCTGGACAAAAGTGCATTTGGCGCTATTGCGGACCAGGTAACCATCGAGGGCCTTGGAACTACTGCAAGCCCGTTTTTGGTAAAAGACCTTGGAATTGTAACGGCCAAATTAGCAGATGACGCTGTGACTACTGGAAAAATTCTAAACGAAACTATATTATCAGAAGACATTAAAGATGGCGAGGTAGCCACGGTTGATATTGCCTCAGGCGGAAACGACAAAGTTTTGGTTACAGATGCAGCAGGTGTTGTGGCATGGCTGGACAAAAGTGCATTTGGCGCTATTGCGGACCAGGTAACCATCGAGGGCCTTGGAACTACTGCAAGCCCGTTTTTGGTAAAAGATTTAGGAATTGTAACGGCAAAATTAGCAGATGATGCGGTGACTACAGGAAAAATTTTAAACGGTACTATTTTATCTGAAGATATTGCCTCAGGCGGAAACGATAAAGTTTTGGTTACAGATGCAGCAGGTGTTGTGGCATGGCTAGACAAAAGTGCATTTGGCGCTATTGCCGACCAGGTAACCATCGAGGGCCTTGGAACCACAGCGAGTCCGTTTTTGGTAAAAGACCTTGGAATTGTAACGGCTAAATTAGCTGACAATGCGGTAACTACAACTAAAATAGCCTCGGGAGGAAATGACAAAGTATTGGTTACAGATGCAGCCGGCGTTGTGGCATGGCTGGATAAAAGTGCATTTGGAGCCATTGCAGATCAATCTACTATAGCAGGATTAGGAACAACCACCAGTCCATTTTTAGTAAAAGATTCAGGCATTACGGTAATGCAGTTAGCAGACAATGCCGTAACTACTCCAAAAATAATTGACGGAGCCGTTACTACAGCAAAAATCCTAAACGAAACTATTTTATCTGAGGATATTAAAGACGGAGAAGTAAAAACTACAGATATAGCGGATAAAAATGTAACAGTGGAGAAAATTAATAATGGTGCTGCAAATCAGGTTTTAAGAACAGATGCACTTGGAGTGAGTACAGAATGGGGGGCTTTCATTAGTGCTGATACTGGTAATTTAATCATTCCTGGAACCGACAGGGGTGTATTCATTAATCAGGCTACTATTAAAGCTAATGAAACAGTAACTACACTATCCGGTGCTTTGCCGACAGGTAATCTGATTGGAACTTATACAAATGAACTAAGTAATTCGGTTGATATTAATGAAACTGTAACAGCTATTACTGGGGCTTTGACTACAGGACATGATATTGGAACTTATAAGAATGAGGCAAACGCAGATGTTATTTTAAAAGAAACTATAACAAGAATATCACAAGATAATACTACTGGTGTCATTAGATATTTTGATGAAGAAGGAGTCCCGGATGAAGATGTTAATACTGCTGAAGAACTTAATGTAATAAGTGCAAATCCAAATAATGCTATTAAGGTAGGAACTGACGGAGGTGCTTATATTAATTCAATTGCTAAAGTAGTTTATAGTGCTGAATATGCAGGAGGTGTGTTAATGGCCGATGGTACTAATAATATTGGGACTTTGACATCTGATAATACCGGTGCGCCAGATTGGATAAATTTCTACGAGTGGTCCAGTGGTCAGGCTACCGTTCAGGATTACGATGTAATTTTACGTTTTACGGTACCAAGCGATTTTACGGCCTGGGATGCTGCAAGCCCTATACAAATTTCTTACAGGGCAGATGCAGGAACTAATCTTTCTGGTTTCGTATATGCAGCAGGAGGTGCGCTTTTGGCAACAATACCCGTTTCTACCGCAGCTACCTGGACAAACATAAATGTTACTTCAGTTGCAGCGCTTACAGCAGGTTCTACAGGTATAATTGTATTAAAATTATCAAGTAAAGTGAGTGACAGTACTGCCAAAATACGCATAGGAGACATTACTCTTAACTACAAAAAATAAGAGTACACTACTAAACATATAAACTTAAGATTATGATGAATAATTACATGCGTACCTTTTATATGCTTGCATTATTTTTATTGACCTATAATGCAAATGCACTCAATATTACTGTTACAAGCATTGCAGACTCAGGAGCCGGAACATTACGTCAGGCCATGCTTAATGTAAATGCTGCCGGAGCAGGACCGCATACCATAACATTTAGTCCGGCGCTCTCCGGTCAAACGATAAACATTGCGACTAATTTACCAACTCTAACTGTTTCAGGGGTTTCTATTAATGGAGACATTAACAATGATAATATACCGGATATTACTATAGATGCAGGAACGGGAAATAATACTTTTATTATTTTTCAGGGAACAGCTGCAGCGAATAACACTACAATAAAGGGTTTTGTTTTGCAGGACATGGGGGATACCGCCATTAAGTTCACAGCTACTGTTTCCGGAATTACTATTCAGGATATTGTAGTAAAACACACGGAGAATAATTTTATCGACAAAGCCATTTGGTTTGTTGGGAATGTTAGTAGCCTGACGGTTACGAATGTGACGGTAAGTCAAATTGAAAACACAACTACTCGTTTTGCGTTTTATGTACAAGGTACTACCACAAATACGGTTATTGATAATTTCAATGTTTCTAATTCAGGAATGGCAGATGCTGCCATGAGGTTTACAGGAGCTGCTAACACCGTAACCATAAAAAATACTACACTTGATTTAGATAATTCAGCCGGTATTGATGATGGTAATTATGGAATCGTTTTTGGCAGCACTACTACTGATGTAAACCTTACAGATATAAAAGTATTGAGTTGTGATATTCAAGGACTTTATCTTAGTGGAGCTGCCACCAGAGTAGAAATGACACGTTATACTTTTACAGCGGGAGGGAGCGGTACAGGAAGTTATGGTATTTATATTATTGGTGTAATGGACACTGTAACAATTGATGCTGCAAACGTTAGTTTGGATGTGCCGGGGAATACGGATGATGGTGAGTACGGTTTTTATTTTTATAATAATGCTACCAATACGGTTATTAAAAATAGTGTTATCCATGATGCTGAAAGTCAAGCCATTTTTTTTAGGCTTTTGGCCACAACTGTAAATATATCAGATACTACAATAGACAATTTGGAAGGCGATACGGATGTGTACGGTATTAATTTTAATGGTATTTCGTCCGGTGTTACCTTGACCAATGTCACTGTAGATGGCGCTAAGAACATTGCAGGAAACGATGGCGATTATGGAATTTACTTTAACGGCAATACATCTAATGTTACCATGAACAATGTAAAGGCATTAAATTTCGATGGCTATGGAATTCGATTTGTGGGTACTGCAAACACTGTCGCTATTACCGATTATAATTTCACTAACGGAAGAGGTGGAACAGGTTCCTACGGAATAAATTTTAACGGAGCAGCAACCGGCATTACCATGTCTAATCTTTCATTGAATATGGATAATCCAACGGGTGCAGATGATGGCAGTTATGGAATTTACTTCAACAGTACTGCTACAACTGTGAATATTACAGATGTAAGTGTTATGCGTGCTGATTTTCGAGGCATACATTTTCTTAATAATGCAAACGGAATTAATATTACCCGTTACACGTATACATCTGGCGCAACTGCAGGTGTAAATGTTGGTTTGTCTTTTGCTACTACTGCTGATAATGTTACTATAGATACAGCAATACTTAACATGGATGTACCAGGAAGTACAAATGATGGAGATTATGGTATGGAAGTAGTTGGAGCAGCCAGTAATTTTATCATCAAAAATTCAACCATTCATGATGCAGAAGTAGTAGGAATTTATTTGAGAGCTGCAGCAACTACAGTTAATATTTTAGATACCACAATAGATAATCTTGAAGGACATGTAAATGCTCAGGGGATTCAATTTTCAGGTATTTCGGATGGTATTACATTGACTAATGTCACCATAGATGGTGCGATGACCGTACCTGGTAATGATGGGAATTATGGTGTTATTTTCAATAGCAATGTTTTGAATAGTACCTTAACCAATGTAAAGACACTCAATATTGATACTTACGGTCTTTGGTTCAATGGTACTACTAATACTGTTGCTATTACAGATTATACTTTTACTACGGGAAGAGGGGGATCAGCCTCACATGCTATTAGGTTTGAGCAGGCCGCTACAGGGATAACTATGACCAATATTCTCCTTGATATGGATAATCCTACTAGTAATGTGGATGGGAATTTAGGTATTTATTTTGTCAATACTGCTTCTTCAGTAAATATAAATGGTTTTACCATTCATGATGCAGAGTCGAATGGTATATTCGTTAATTTGGCGGCTACTGATTTTACACTTTTAAATGGGGTGCTTGATAATTTTGATGGCTCAGGTGCAGCCTATATGATACAATTTAATAATAATACAACTAATGTTACTATTACGGATGTGACTATAAATGGTGATGTTACAGGAACAACTGATGATGCTAATTATGGGCTTTATTTTAATTCATCCGTATCCAATAATGTGAAATTAACAAGAGTAAATTTGACTGAAGTAGACCTTGGAGGATTTTATTTTCTGAATGCTAACGATTATACCATAGATAATTGTAATATTACCAAATCCAATAATTACGGTATACAATTCGAAGGAAATACTTCCCGTTCTAATAATGAGATAAAAAACTCCACTTTTGATGAATCAGGTCACACTGCTTTAAAGATTGTTACTGATAATGCTACTAATGCATTTAATATCCACAACAACACCTTTTCAAATGGAACAGGCCCTGGAATAGGAGTGTGGCTGGCAGGTATTGGAGGAGTGAAAAATATTCAGATTACCAATAATATTTTTAGTAATAATACAGGCCAGGGAATCTATAATGAAAAAGCCGATGGGGTATTGTATTCGCTAAACACCTATTTTAATAATGCTAAAGGCGGAATTGACAATGTTACAGCAGATGGAAACGATGGATTGGAGAAAAGTACAGGTAAATCGATAACGATATTGTCGTCTAAAAACGGAACAGTCGCAGGGACTTATGATGTGACCTTTATTGTGCCTTCTTTTTGCACCAATTGCAACATCGAGTTTTACGGAAATCTTCCAACAGATGTCAAGGATAACGGTCGTACTTATGTAAAAACCGAAACAGCCTTGGCAGCAGGAACCTATACACGAACCTTAACCTACGCAGGGGATGCGACGGGATATTGGACCGCTACATTAAGAGATTTTTCTCAAAATGCATCTGTTTCAGAATTTAGTGCTTCAGCTTTAATACAAAATGTAGGTCCAGCTGGTGTTACCAATGGTCTTGGTGCCTGGTGGAGAGCCGATAGGGACGCTACAGCCACTACCTGGAAAGATTATAGTGGAAATGGACATGATTTAGTTACTACAGGAACCATAGTACTTACCACAAATTCCGTTAATTTTAACCCGGCAATGCGTTTTAATGGCTCCTATTTTAATTATAATAATAGCCCCATCTTTGCAGCTCCTGTAAATTATGATAACGTATATATTTTTGCGGTAGGTATTCCAAAAGATGGAGGTAATTTGTCTTTTATAATGGAACGTTCTAATTCAGGTACCAATGATTTTCGTTTTTATAAATGGACTACAGAAGCTATTAGTTTTGGTGCACCTTCAAATATTCAGCAAACTACTGCCGATTATAGAACTTTAGGCGGTATTACAAATGTGCCTAACCTTTTTGGAGCCAAAAAAACACCGGCCTATATGACCTCTTTATTGCAAGGTAAAGAAATAGGAACTCCACTTACAGGACCGTTTACATCCTATTCTTCTACAGGAGCTTTTAATTATGTTGGTGCTATAGCAAGTAATCCCTCAACAGCAAATTCTGAAATCGCAGAGTTAATAGTATATAGTAATGCCTCAGCCATTACCCCGCTTGAAATCCAAAAAGTAAATTCCTATTTAGCTCTTAAATATGGTATCTCTTTAGACCAAACGACAGCAACAGATTATTTGGCTTCTGATGGAACAACCAAAATGTGGAACGCTGCAGTAAATGCTTTATATTCTAAAGATATTGCCGGTATAGGCCGTGATGATGCTTCTGCATTATTACAAAAACAGTCAGCAGCTGTAGATCCTGCCGAAGTTGTTACAATAGGTTATGGAGGCATTGCTGCTTCTAATGACGCAAATACTGCTACATTTGCGAGTGATAAAACGTTTTTGGTTTGGGGTCATGACACAGGTAATCTTACTTTAAAAACAACAGAGTTACCCTCTGGAGCCAATGCAGAATTAAGATACAACAGAGAATGGAAAGTACAGGAAACAGGTGGAAATGTGAATAACCTGACCATTCGTTTTAAAAATATCCCAACTTCAGTAGCCAATTTAGAATTGTATATCGATACCGATAATGATGGTGATTTTACCAATGCTACTATTTATCCGGGTACGTTAGCAGGAACAACCGTTACTTTTACGGGTATAGATTTGAATAATAATGATTCTTTTACTTTAGGTTACTCTGCCGTTTATCCTGGTGGTGTTTCAACAGCTGTTCTATTATGGTTAAAGGCGGATGCAGATGTAGTAGGTACAACTGCTGTAACGTCCTGGGCAGATCAATCGGGGAATTTAAAAAACGCAGATATTGCTGTTTCAGATCCTGAATTAATACAAGGAGCTGTAAATTACAATCCAGTTGTCAATTTTGATGGTAATGATTACCTGGCTTTTACAAACAATTCGTTTGTAACAGGTTTTACTGCTGCCGAGGCAATTGCAGTTGTTAAAAACAATGGGAATGGACTTAGCTCCGGACATCCTTATGATTTTGGCGGGTCTTCTCGTGAATTTACGTATACATGGTCAGATCGAAATGTTTATCAGGGTTCATTTACCACAGACCGTATCGGTTTTAATCCTTTATTAAATACGATTTCTGATGCAAAGGCAGGTGTGACTGCAGTTACAGGAAATTTTATTGATACTAAAGACTGGAATATCTACGACACACAAAGTGCAGCTAATCAATATACTATTCAGTTTAATGGACTAACAAAAATAAATACAACTACAAATACTACCAATTTTAGTTTGGGGGTAAACAAAGAGCTTATTGGTGCTACCGGAAATTTTTATTTTACTGGCGATATTGGTGAGGTCATATTATATAACAGGGTTTTAACGAGTTTAGAACGTCAGCGTGTCAATTCCTACACGGCTTTAAAGTACGGTATTACACTGGACCAAACTACGCCTACAGATTATTTGGCGTCCAATGGAACTACAAAAAGCTGGGATGCTACTGCAAATGCTTTGTATAGTAATGACATTGCAGGTATTGGCCGTGATGATGCGACTGCTTTAAACCAGAAACAATCCCGTTCCGTTAACTCGGATGCTATTGTAAGCATAGGTTTAGGCACATTAGCGACAACCAATCAGTTAAACACCAATACATTTAGCGCAGATAAAAACTTCCTGGTTTGGGGTAATGATAATGCAAGCTTAGAATTACAAACAACAGAGCGTCCTGCTGCGGCATCTGCCAGTACTATTTACCGTTTAGGCAGGGAATGGAAAGTTAAGGAAACAGGTCCTGACACTGGTCTTTTAAGTATTTCATTTACAAATGTGCATCCTCAGGCTACCAATATTGAATTGTATGTAGATACGGACGGTGATGGAGATTTTACTAACGCAACGGTAATTACTGGCGGAACACTTGTAGGTAAAACAGTAACTTTTACAGGAGTTAATTTAAATAATAATAATTTATTTACATTGGGCTACACGGCTGTTTTTCCGGGCGCAGTACCGGCAAATTTAGGTTTATGGCTAAAAGCGGATGCAGGTACAGGAGGAGTAAATGAAAACGATGCAGTAGGAACATGGCTGGACCAGTCACTCAAAACATTGGACGCGGTGGCGGTGGGAGATCCTACTTTTGAATTCACTAACGGAACAAATTTTAATCCAACTATTTATCATGACGGTAATGACGGACACAATCCGGCAACATCGGTAAAAGATCAATATACCTTCCTTACGATGTCTAAATTGTCGGGAACTAAAAATGCCAGAATATTTAAATCCAATGTGGGTAACTTTTTGGCGGGTTACTGGCAAGGTAAGGAAGATGTTTTATATCTAGACGGTACACCCAATTTGTTAACTGGTAAAGCAGCAACTACCAATCCGCATTTATACACGCTAAAACGTCAGACTTCTGGCGCTTACGATATGTATTCAGCAGGTAAGTCTTTGTATACGGGTACTACTTCGGCTAATTCGACTATTGATCTGGATATTTCAGGCAATACAGAGCCATCTGCTGCGTATGTGTCTGAAGCGATTCTTTATGAAAGAGCACTTTCTGCTTTAGAAACACAAAAAGTCGAAACGTATTTGGCTATTAAATATGGCGTAACATTAGACCAAACAACTCCTTATGATTACATAGCTTCTAACGGGACTACTAAAATATGGGATACTTCCGGTAAAGGAGCTTATAAAAATAATATTGCGGGCATTGGTCGCGATGATTTATCGGGTCTTAATCAAAAACAATCAAAATCGATCAATACCAATGCGTTTTTAACTATTGGTCTTGGAACAATTGCAGCAAATAATATTGCTAATACCAATACTTTTGTAGCAGATAAAAATTTCCTGGTATGGGCCAATGACAGTGGTTCTCTTTCTCCACAAACAGGAGATTTGCCTGGTGTGGCTACTGCTATTTTTAGAATTGGAAGGGAATGGAAAGTACAGGAAACCGGAAGCATAAGTAATTTAACTGTTACCGTTAATAGTATTCCGGATTCCTCTTACAACCTTGAGCTGTATGTAGACAAAGATGGAGATGGGGTATTTACAAGTGGAACGATAGTTAAGTATGCAGGAACATTAGTGAATGGAACCGCTACTTTTACGGGTGTGGACTTAGATAATAATGATGTCTTTACTATAGGATATACGAATCTTTCGCCAGGTGGGGTGCCGGCGGGATTAGGAGCGTGGTGGCGAGCTGATAAAAATGCCACTACCACTACCTGGGCTGATTATAGCGGTAACGGATATGATGCGACAAAAGCTTCCGCTGGAACTTTGACATTGAATACCGGAAGTGCCAATTTTAATCCTTCGTACAATTTGAGTGGTTCTTATTTTGAATATCCTGCGGGGAAATCCATTTTTGCCTCTCCAAATAATTATGATAATATATATGTATTTGCTGTAGGAATTCCTAAAGCGGGTCAAAACCTGTCTGTATGGTCGGAAAGAGCAACACAGGGCTATGATGCTGCTTTTTTTAAGCTTAACAATAATAGTTTGTATCTGGATGCGCCTTATGGGTATCGTTTATCTAATGTATTCCTTACTGGCGGTGGGGTTAATGATATTCCTAATTTAATAGCGGGAAGGAAAACACCAACATCATTTACTAATTATATTCAAGGTAAAGCAGCCGCAACGGTAACAGGAACCTATGTTACTTACTCTTCTAACAACAGTACTGCTTTAAACCGTATTGGTGCCACCTCTGGATACATATCAAATGGAGGTTCAGAATTGTCTGAGGTCATTGTCTATAAAAATTCCTCAGCAATGACTGCTACGGATGCTCAGCAGATCAATAGTTATTTAGCCATTAAATACGGTATTACTCTGGATCAGACAGTTGCTACTGATTATTTGGCGACTGACGGAACAAAAATTTGGGATGCTACAGCCAATGCTGCTTATTCATTTGACATTACGGGTATTGGCAGGGATGATTTTACTTCTTTGGTTCAAAAACAATCCAAATCGGTAAACTTGGATAATGTAGTTACCATTGGTCTTGGTGCTATTGCTGCAGATAACTCAAGTAATACCAATTCTTTTACCGGAGATAAAAGTTACCTGGTTTGGGGTAATGACAATGCTCCTGTTGCTTTGCAAACTACAGAAAGACCAGCTGCAGCTTCAGTCAATACCATCTATCGTCTGGGAAGAGAATGGAAGGTACAGGAAACAGGAGATGATACAGGTCCTTTAGCAATTGCTTTCAATAACATTCACCCTAGTGCCACCAGCATCGAATTGTATGTGGATACAGATGGTGATGGTAATTTTGCCAATGCAACCGTTATTACCGGTGGTGTACTGGTGGGTAAAACAGTAACTTTTTCTGGAGTAAATTTAAAAAATAATGATTTATTTACTGTAGGTTATACCGTCCCTTTCCCAGGGGGAGTTACAGGAAGTTTAGCAGTTTGGCTAAAAGCAGATGCTGATGTTCTAGGAACAACAGCGGTTACTTCCTGGGGTGATCAGACTACAAATGTGCGCGATGCAAATATTGCTGTTTCTGATCCGGAATTAGTGGAAGGGGGCCTGAATTACAATCCGGTCATCAGATTTGACGGAGATGACTATTTCCGTTTTTCAACTAGTCCGTTTGTATCTTCTTTTACTGCAGCAGAAGCTATTACAGTACTCAAAAACGATGGGGTTGGCGTTAATTCAGGTCATCCTTATGATTTTGGAGGAAGTGTTCGTGGTTTTCATTATATCCATAGCAATAATAATATTTATCAGGGTTCGTTTACGACGGATCGTGTCGGGTTTAATCCGCTGCTGAATACTATTGTGGATACAAAAGCAGGTGTGACAAGTGCAACTGGTGATTTTGTCGATACAGCCGACTGGAACATCTATGGTACTCATAGTGCTGCTAATGTTTATGGTGTGCAGTTTAATGGGCAGCCTAAAATAAGTTCTACTACTAGTAATGTGGTTAATTTTAATTTAACGGCCAATCGGGAAACAATTGGAGAGACAAATGCTACTTACTTTACTGGGGATATCGGAGAAGTAATATTATACAGCAGAGTTTTGACCGATCTGGAACGTCAGCGTGTTAATTCATACACAGCTTTAAAGTATGGTATTACCTTAAATCAGACTATTCCATACGATTATATAGCATCGGACGGAACTACTAAAATTTGGGATGCTACCGCCAATGCTTTATATAACAATGATATTGCAGGAATTGGTCGTGATGATTTAACCGCTTTGAGTCAAAAACAATCCCGTTCTGTAAATTCAGATGCTTTAGTAACTATTGGATTAGGAACAATTACGGCAACCAATCAATTGAATGCGGGAAGTTTCCCGGTAGACAGAAGTTTCTTAGTTTGGGGTAATGATAATGCCTCAGTAAATTTACAGACTACCGAACGTCCTGTTGCTGCTAATGCTGTTTTCCGTGTGGGCAGGGAATGGAAAATATCGAAAATAGGCACTGTAGGTCCAGTAACTATTGCATTAAGTAATGTTCCTATTAATGCTATGAATGTAGAATTATACATAGATACTGATGGGGATAGTAATTTTACCAATGCAACAGTGATAACCGGAGGAGTTGTGTCGGGAGGAGTGGTCACTTTCTCTGGTGTGATGTTAAATAATAATGACAGGTTTACTTATGGTTATACTGCGCCATTTCCAGGAGGTGTTTCTCCAAATTTAGGTCTTTGGCTAAAAGCCAATGAAGGAACAGGAGGAGTGAACCAGAATGATCCTATTGGTGTTTGGACAGATCAGTCACCTGCTGCTGCACATGGTGTTGCAGTTGGAGATCCTACTTATGAATTGACCAATGGTACTAACTTTAATCCAGCTGTTTACTATGATGGAGATGACGGCCACGATCCTGTAACAGCATTTAAAGGACAATACACCATGTTCAGTTTGGCAAGATATTCAGGAACGGCTAATCGTAGAATTTACAAATCCAATGTAGGTAATATTATCATCGGGTACTACAATGGAAGAGAGGATGTATTGTATTTAGACAACAACCCAAATTTTTCGACTGCGGGTAAGGTAGCAACTACCAATCCAAATTTATATACACTAAAACGTCAGGCCTCTGGAGCTTATGATATGTATACTTCTGGAAAAAGTTTATATACAGGAACTAGTTCGGCTAATTCTACAATAAATCTAAATATTGCAGGAAATTCTGAACCAGCCGCTGCCTATGTTTCAGAAACGATAATGTATGGCAGAGACTTAAACGCAGTAGAAATCCAGCAAGTAGAATCCTATCTGGCTTTAAAATATGGGATGTCTTTAGATCAGACAACACCTAGGAATTATTTGGCGTCAGACGGAATTACGGTTAGCTGGAACAGCGCAGCCAATGGTATTTATAAAAACGATATCGCAGGAATTGGTCGTGATGATTTGACTGCTTTAAGCCAAAAACAATCACGTTCATCAAATACAGCTGATATTGTTACCATTGGTTTAAAAGAAATTGCAGAATATAATCATTTGAATACCGGAGTTTTTGCTGTCGACAGAAACTTCTTAACTTGGGGAAATAACGGTGCCAGTACAGCAACTCAAACTACTGAAAAGCCAACAGTAGCTGCAGCGACCTATCGTATTGGAAGAGAATGGAAAGTGACCGAAGTTGGATCTTTAAGTAATTTTACCATCGCATTTAAAGACATTCCTACTACTGCATCTAATTTTGAGTTGTATATAGATACTGATGGTGATGGTGATTTTACCAATGCAACTAAAATAACGACTGGTATTTCATTTGCATCAGAGGTAGTAACCTTTTCAGGTGTAGATTTAAATAACGGGGATGTCTTTACACTAGGGTATTCTATTTTATCACCGGGTGGGGTAATTACAGGTTTAGGTGCCTGGTGGCGAGCTGATAAAAATGCCTCTACTACTGCCTGGAGTGATTTTAGCGGGAATGGCCACAATGCCGTAAATAATGGAACTGTAGTATTAAATCCGGCAACTGTAAATTTTAATCCTGCTTTTGCGTTAACAAACTCATTCTTTGAGTATGTTGGGAACCCAATTTTTGTCGGAGGAAACAACTATGATAATATGTATGTGTTTTCTGTAGGTATTCCTAAAGCTGGACAACACTTATCGGTATGGTCAGAGAGATCAAATAATGGTGCAAATGATGCTTCTTTCTTTAAGTATAGCAATAACAATTTGTATATGGATGCTCCCTATACTTACCGCGCCTCTAATGTTTTTGTAACAAAAGGGGGAGTCAATGATAAACCCAACCTGATGGCAGGTAAGAAAACACCAACAACAATTACCAATTTTATTCAGGGTAAAGAAGCTGTTACCGCTACAGGAACTTATGTTAGCCGAAGTTCAGCAACAGCAGGACTCTTTAACAGAATAGGAGCAACATCTGCGTATGTTTCGGGTGGAGGTTCACAATTAGCAGAAGTTATTGTTTATAAGAATTCCAGTGCAATGACACCTACGCAGGAACTTCAAGTAAACAGTTATCTCGCTCTGAAGTATGGAATTACTTTAGACCAGAGCCCGCCAACGGATTATTTAGCCTCTGATGGTATAACTAAAATGTGGAATGCCAGTGCCACTTATGCTAATGATATTGCAGGTATTGGTAGAGATGATACGTCTGCTTTGAATCAAAAGCAGTCTAGATCAGTAAATGCAGATGCCTTGATAACGATGTCTTTAGGAGCCTTGGCAACAGACAATGCATCGAATACGAACACTTTTGGATCAGATAAGAGCTTCTTGGTTTGGGGGAATGATAATGTTTCTACTACCTTGCAAAAAACGGAACGCCCTAGTATTGCTACTTGTTCGCACCGTATGGGAAGAGAGTGGAAGGTTTCAAAAGCAGGAACGGTGGGGCCGGTTTCAGTAACCGTATTTGATATTCCTTCAATTGCTACCAACATAGAGTTGTTTATAGATTCTGATGGGGATTCTAATTTCACAACTGGCACAATAGTTAAATACACCGGTACGTTAGTGGGCAGAACTGCAACTTTTTCAGGAGTAAACTTTGCCAATAATGATGTGTTTACCATTGGGTATTCTGCTATTTCCCCTGGTGGAGTCCTAGCGGGAATGGGTGCCTGGTGGCGTGCCGATTTAGAAGCTTCGGTGACTAACTGGAATGATTATAGTGGTAATACACATGATGCTGTTAATACCGGTACTATAAGCCTCAATCCTTCAGGAGTGAACTTTAATAGTTCGTTAGGATTTGATGGGGCCTCTTTTTATCAATATCCAACTTCAGTTTTTACCGGATCAGGAGTAACCTACAATGACATGTATGTGTTTTCAGTTGGAATTCCAGAGTCTGGGAAATATCTATCTGTATGGTGTGAAAAGGCCACTACTGGGGTGGATACCCGTCTATTTAAAAATAATACTGATAATAACGTATATTTTGATGCTCCTTCTCCTACACGTGCTTTTGCAAATTTGGCACCAGGTGAGTATAGTAAACCCAATTTAATGTCGGGTAAAAGATCTACTACAAATATTGTTACTTATGCACAGGGAAAACAAACGGCAAGCGTTGCAACTGCTGCGACAACCTTAAGTTCAGATGTATCTGCGTCCAGGTCAAGTCGCATAGGTTCATTGTCTTCCACGGGCATTTCTGGAGCAGGTACATCATTATCTGAAGTTGTAGTTTATAAAAATACAACTATGATGACAGTTATAGATGAACTTAAAGTAAACAGTTATTTGGCTATTAAATACGGAATAACTTTAGACCAGACAACACCTACCAATTACATTTCATCAGAGGAGGTAATAGCCTGGAATGCTGCTGTCAATTCTGTATTTAAGCATGATATTACCGTTATTGGAAGAGACGATATATCGGTGTTGAACCAAAAACAATCTAAATCATCTAATGGAGATGATATAATCACCATTGGTTTGGGGCCTATTGCCACAACAAATGCACTTAATACAAATTCGTTTTCAGCAAATAATGATTTCTTGTCCTGGAGTAATAATGATGCTTCTCCTTCAATAGTGCTAACCTCTGGTATTCCTGCAGGTTTTGATAAGAAAATAAGCCGAAATTGGCTGGTTCAGGAAACAGGGAATGTAGGTGAAGTTACAATTCAAATACCTGCATCTGCACTTACTGGCTTTCCAAGTAAAACAGATTTAGTGTTAATTGTGGCCGATGACTCAGGATTTACGACCAATTTGGTAACTTCTCCGTTTGAGATTAATGGTAGTAATTATGAAGCTAAATTTGATTTTTCAGGTAATAAATATTTTACTGTTGGAATATTATTACCAGATTTCATGCGTCATGGTAAATATTTCAGGGACGGTGTAGAACAGCCTATGAAGTTCTAATTGAGTTAGGAAAGAGGAAGGTGGGTAATTTAATTTATTACCTTCCTCTTAAATAACAGTTTTATGACAATACTAATTAATAAAAGTAAGATGAAAAATCAATATAAAATTTTCGGATTATTTCTCTTTTCGGGTGTAGCACTTTCAGCTCAAACAACTAATGTGGGAGATTTAGTGATTCTTCCCAATACCCAGGTAAGTATTTTAGATGATTTTAATAACACGCCTACAGGGTCAGCTATGAATGATGGGGAGCTTTTTGTTTACGCCAATTTTAACAATGACGGTTTGTTTTCTTATTTTCCTACTGAAACTACGAGTTTAATACGTTTTGTTGGTCCGAATGTCCAAAAAATATCGGGACTTCAGGAATCGGATTTTTATAAAGTCATTTTTAACAATGCCACTACACCATCTGCCTTTGAATTATCAGGAGATATTAACGTTTTTAACACCGCAGATTTTTTAAAAGGAATTGTAAACAATGATGCTTTTGGAGGCCGTTTTGTTTTTGAAAATAACGGATACCATTTAAGTACTTCAAATGCAGGTCATGTTAATGGTTTAGTGAGTAAAAAAGGGAATAAGTCTTTTGTTTATCCTATTGGAGACGGTTTATTTTACAGGCCATCTGAAATTTCCGCGCCAACTGCATTATCTGATAATTTTACTTCTAAATATTTTAGAGTAAATAGCAATACACTCTATCCTCATAAACTAAAGGCAGGGATAATTGAAACAATTGATGATGCGGAATATTGGACCTTAACGCGTGATAACGGTAGCTCTTATGTCAGGGTTACACTTTCATGGAATGAGCAAACTACTCCCCAAAATCTGCTTACTTCCCCAAAATCAGCCCTGCATGTTCTTCGCTGGGATGAAACTTTAGGGATGTGGGTTGATGAGGGTGGTATTGTTGATGAGGCAAATAAGACTGTTTCAACAATAAGCGACAGCACCGGGTTTGGCATTTTTACTTTAGGGAGAGTTAAAGAAGATTTAGTTTTACCTGGAAATCTTGTTATTTATAATGCCATTTCCTTTAATGGTGATGAGAAAAACAGTTTTTTCTTTATCGACGGGATAGCTAAATATCCTAATAATTCATTATTGATTTTTAATCGTTGGGGAGTAAAAGTCTATGAAGCAGAGGGCTATAATGAAACAGATAATGTCTTCAATGGATTCTCTAATGGCCGAATAACTATTGATAAACAAAGTAAATTACCAACGGGGACTTATTTTTATATTTTAAATTATGAGTATACAGACTCTTCAAAACCCCAGCTTATTAGGAAATCGGGATATTTATATATTAATAGTGATTAATTTCACGGAGAACTTTTTTACATCTCTTTTAGATTTCATTATTGAAATGAAAATAAATACACAATCTTAATTGATCGATCATGAAATATATCCAAATATCACTATTTATTATCTTGTTAAGCAATACAATCTTTGCGCAGCAAGATGCACAGTTTTCGCAATATATGTACAATACGCAAGTTGTAAATCCGGCGTATGCCGGAAGCAGGCAGGTCTTAAGTCTGAATGGAGTACACCGTTCACAATGGGCGGGGGTTGAAGGTGCTCCTACAACACAGACAATATCTGTAAATGCGCCTGTATCAGCAAGAGTTGGCTTGGGCTTTTCAGTTGTTAATGATAAAATAAACCCTTCAAAAGAAATAAGCAGCGCCGTTGATTTCTCTTATACAATTCCGGTTAATGATTATAGTGATACAAAATTTTCTTTTGGATTAAAAGGGGGCATAAATTCTTTAAATATTGATTACAGTAAATTGAATATATATGATCCAAATGATACTTCTTTTCAGCAGAATGTCAATAGATTGTCACCCATTATTGGCCTTGGCGGCTATCTGCACAATGATCGATGGTACATTGGCTTGTCTGTTCCAAATCTTTTGAAAACGGATTACTATGATGATATTGCTGTTTCTTCTGCCTCTGAACGGGTAACTTTTTATGCAATAGGGGGGTATGTCTTTGATCTGAATTACAGATTAAAATTTAAGCCGGCAGTATTGTTTAAAATGACATCTGGCGCACCTCTGGCTGCCGATGTATCGTTTAATTTCCTACTAGACAATAAATTTACTTTTGGTGTATCCTATCGTATGGATGCAGCTATAAGTGTGCTGGCAGGATTTCAAATATCAAAGGGGTTAATGATTGGTTATGCATATGATTTTGATACAACGGAATTTTCCAGATACAATTCTGGTTCTCATGAAATCTTTTTGCGCTATGAATTTTTTAATAAAAATAACGGAAAAGTTTCTCCTAGATTTTTCTAATTATTAAGTATCATAAAAAAATATGAATATGAAATACAGATATATATTACTTATTGCTGGCATCTTATTACTCATTCCCTCTTTTACGGTGAAGGCCCAGGTAGCAGCACTGGAAAAGGCAAATGTTGATTTTTATGGTTTGAAATATTCAGATGCCGCTAAAAAATATTTAACATTAGCTAATAATGGAAACAATTCGCTGGAAGTTTTAAAGAATTTAGGTGATATCTATTATCTGAACTCGGATTATGTACAATCCCGGAAATGGTATGATGCTTTGTATACAAAATATGCAGGACAGATTGATTACATTGCTCTCTTGAGGTATGCTCAGTCTTTATTAGCTACAGGCAATAATTCTAAAGCAGCCATTATTTATGATAAATTTTTGAAAACTAAAGGAGGCCTGAGCCATACTTATAAATCTGCTCAAGAATATATAGAAAATATTGATACTCATTCCGATAGATATATTATAGAGTCATTGCCGATAAATTCAAATGGTATTGATTTCGGAGGCTTTTTATATGATGGAAATTTCTATTTTTCATCAAATAAAAATGATGTAAATAATAATGATATTGATGCCTGGACAGATAGTAATTTTCTGGATATAAGCATTGTTGATTATAATGAAACTGAAAATAAGTTTGGAAAGGTTAAGGTATTGGGAGGAAAATTACGTACCAAGTTTCATGATTCTTCTCCCATAATCACCAAAGATGGTAATACAATGTATTTCACCAGGACCAGTGTTTCTTTAAATAAAAAGAATAAAGGAAAAGGAATAGACAGATTGAAAATTTACCGGGCTTCTAAAATTAATGGGAAATGGGATGATATAAAGGATTTATCTATTAATGGGGAGTCATTTTCAAATGCGCACCCTTCTTTAAGCTATGATGAAAAAAAATTATATTTTGCATCGGATATGCCTGGAACGTTTGGAGAAACAGATATTTTTTATGTGGATGTGCATCCCGATGGTTCGTTAGGTAAGCCCCAAAATTTAGGACCACAGGTAAATACTGTAGGCAGAGAATCTTTTCCGTTTATTTCATCTGAAAATGAACTTTATTTTTCATCCGATGGTCATTTTGGCTTTGGAGGTTTAGATATTTACTATATTGATTTATCAATAGAAAATAAAAAATTATTTAATATAGGGGCTCCTGTAAATGGTCCAACAGACGATTTTTCATTTAGAATTAATAATAATACAAATAAGGGCTTTTTTAGTTCAAATAGAAATAATGGTGATGATATTTATGGTGTTATTCAAAAACAATCGGTTAAAGATGCACTTTATCATACCGTTACCGGAACTATCGTAGATGCATCAACAAAACAAGTTCTTTCCAGTGTTATTTTGAAAGTTAAAGATACTGATGGAAACATAATTGAGCAATCTGAGAGTAACCAGAGAGGTGAATTCACGTTTACCTTGAGTACAATTAAAGGTGTAAGTATCACGGCTGAAAAAAAGGAATATGATAATGTGAATGTATCAGTTCCTCCTTCAGACAATGGTATTTTGAATATTTCGATGTCCAGAATCAAAATTGATTATGATGAAAAGAATGATTTAGCTAAAATTTTAAAATTAAAAAATATTTATTTTAATTTTAATAGTGCCGTTTTGCGTTATGATGCATCTGTCGAATTGGACAAAATATTTCTGATTATGAAAAACACACCTGAAATTAAAATAGAGGTTAGAGCTCATACAGACAATATAGGTCAATATGATTATAATATGAAACTTTCCAATCAGAGAGCGAAATCTACTACGTCCTATTTAGTCAAAAAAGGAATAAATCCAAATAGATTACATGCGAAAGGGTTTGGAGAAAGCCAGCCTATCTATGACTGTAAGGTTTGTACAAATGAGCAGAACAAAAGAAGCAGGAGAAGCGAGTTTATTATAATTAGAGATTAAAATATCTTTAAGGAACGATGTGGCTTTAGTAAGAAAAGAAATAAACGTAAGTAGATAATGTAATGGGAAAGAAAGGTAAAACAGTTGTATTTATTTTAAAAGGTCTATAAATTTATCCTTAAGTGATTTAACAAAATAAGGAAAAAATTGTACTCTAATGATCATTAAAGAAGCAAGATCGTAAAAGAATGAGCTTTGAAATTTTAAGGATATTGTTTGGAAATACCTAAACTTAGGTATTTCCAAACAATTGAAGATTGGGAAGATTTTCAACAAGCATAGAGTTTTTTATTAAAGTCAATCACTTTATATTGAAATGTGAGAAGAGAATTCAATACCACTGTAATTTGCTTGCAAATGAATTTGTAATTCATGTTTCGATGCTCTATATTGATTATTGGTTTTTAGCGATATAAAAGTTTATTCTTATTATTATTTATATAAAAAAATGTTATTACAATTACTTCCAAAATAAAGAAAAATAGGCAATGGACTAAAAGATTAACTTTGGAATTTTCAAACAAAATAAAAAGGGTTCTAAATTTGGAATCTAGTAAGTTAAAAAAAAACAAACCATTAAATAAAGACAAGATATAAACAAACCAATTTAGCTTAAATATCATTTTGAAAATAAAAGAAAACAAAACACCTATTACAAATGGGCTGATAGAGTATGCAAGAGTGAATATAATACTGCATTTTTCGTATTTATCTCTACAGAAATCAAAATTATAGAAATAGTCATACGAGTACGCAATGTAAAGGAGGCTTAAGGACCTGATTATGGATAAATTGCAGAAGATAATTTCAAATGTTAAAATGATTTCGTACGCTTCCATTGCGCAAAAATATAGTTTTTTTTTCATATTAAAAAGCAGGGATTTAGTTCAGATTTTATTATTTTAGGTATAATTGACTGACTTCTTTATGTTAATTAAAAATAAGGTAATGCTTCTTTTCCTAGTGAATTATATAACTTATTTACCAATTTAGCAATAGTGATTAATAGTCGGCTATTTTCTTAACTAAGATAATTCTTTTCTATTTAGCTAGAGATGTTTTTTTCACTTGCATAAGGTAAATATCATAGTATAGTGCTTTTTTACTTCCTGTGGATTGACATACTTTGGAATATTCAAACTAAAAATGCATTAAAAGTAAAGCGACATTTTAAAGGTTATTTTTTTTTCTTCCAAATTTTTGTAGAGTCCTTAATTTTTAAATTATGGTTTTATTCTTAGGTTTCGTGCCTGTTACGCTAGCAAGTTCAAATATTTAATAGTTTGCTCTAAAAGGTAACATTCATCAGTTAAATATTTCAACAGTATTGCAGAACAGGACCGCCTTTTTATTAGTAGGTATACTAAATGAATTAGGTTTTAAAAGTTTTAAATCGGCCGGACAAACATTGAGCGGAATCAAAGTTGCAAAGATGCAGACAAAGAAGCAAATGGTTAAATATTGATTACTATGTTTAAATCAGTCTGTAAATTTGCGGGCTAACTTAAATTACTTAAGGTCTTATATTTGATCCTGGCAGATGCGACAAAGCCTAATCTGAAATATAAAGAGGTAATGTTTACAAAAGAGGGAGTTAAACCGTTTGAACCTACTGGATATCGCACTTTAAATGCAAGGTCAGCCTTCTTTTACGGGATTACAGGAATTAGCCAGCTATGGCAATGCGTTTGCCTGGAATAGGATCTCAATACCTTATCAATGCATTAGATTCTAAAAAACAATATTATGATGGTGCAAAAACATATAGAGTAGTTTTGCTAAAAGGGATTCCGGAAGCCAATTTCTGGTCATTTACACTTTACGATAATATTACCCGATCTATGTTGGATACTCACAAAAATACCCAAGAGCTGGAAGTCAAAGTTATCCTTCTCCAGCTGCTGAAGCTGAAGCTGATGGAACGACTGTAATATACTTTAGCCCAAAACAGCCACAGGGTGTAAAAAGAGGGAACTGGATTCAGACTGTGCCAGGAAAAGGCTGGTTTACTTGTTTACGTTTGTATAGTCCTTTAGAGTCATTTTTTGATAAATCTTGGAGACCAGGTGAGATTGAAATGTTGAAATAAAACCTAATTTAGTAAAAAAAGGAAAACTCCTATTCTATTATGTAGAATAGGAGTTTTAAGTTATGAGGTTAATTGCTAAATACCGTATTGTTTATTTTGATCAGGCCTTTATGGTTATAGAACTTTCATCTGTGGCCGGATTCAGGAGCATCTACTATTTTTGCATGATTTGACTCTTGGCAGCAATATTCCGTGTAAATGTTTAGCACTATTGTATGCTGGCATTACAAGTGCTGCCAGCTCTTCGAATTTGCTGGTTTTGGAGTAACTTTCGGCAAGTTCACTAATTTGGCTGTAAAAATAAACAGATGATGTTTCCAAGAGATAATAGTTTAAAAATTAACATAACAGCTTGGAATAAGGATACAACGATTTTATGTCATATAATGTTCCGGAATTACAGCGGGTTTGGCAATAAATTGCGCTGTAGCTCCGGTTTTGCAACGCGAGCAATAGCAAAAATGCCAAGTGCCAGACCCTTAGCGAACAGGCGAGTATAAATCATCCCAAAATAAAACCAATATTTCTATTAAGCCTATTTTCCAAACCCGTGGTAGTGGTTATTACGTGAGTTTGCTTATAGTCTGCTTTTTAAAACCATCATTGCATAAAGAATTCTTGCGATTTCTATTTCGTTCTTTGATATAATTGAGTAGAAAATAATATGTTCACCTGATTTAAAACCTAATATTCCTCTTGTTACAATATCATAATTTCTGCCAAGTTCTGGATTATTTCCTAAATCATCACATGATGCCATAGTAAATCATATTACTTTTCAGCTTGCATTTCAGACCAGGTTCGATTGTATAATCCCAAATTTCAGATAAGTCATCAACAGCTTTATTTGTTAAATACTATTTAGCCATTTGATTTTCTACCTGCTTTTAAAACCGTAAGGTATTTTTTAGCATCAAAATCTACTGCACGTGTACTTCCCGTCCATAATTGATCGCTTTTCTTAAGCTTCAATTTTATTTTCCTCATCTTCTAAAAGACGAAGACCGGCTCTGACAACTTCACTTGCGTTATTGAATCTTCCATCATTTACACTATGTTCGATAAAACTTTCGAAAATCATTACGGTTTTTTTGAAATCTCACATAATGTTCTTGTACTAAAGCGGTTTTAAAATTAAGTTAAGCGCTATTCCGGGGCGCGTTAGCGAGAAGGCGAAACACCTGATTCATAAACACAATCCCTGGCTCAAACCAGATTAGGGACTCAAACTAATGCGGTAAAGGAAATCCCTTTTACGGCAGAAAGCCCATTTAATGTCAGACTGATTTTAAAATACAGCTGGAAAAAATAAAATAAAGACTTGTAAGTGGGCAGTTATTGATTTTTTGTTTAATAAAGTAAAAGGTTTATTAAATAAGTGTAAAAATGACGTATCTTTACTCTTTTGTAGAATGAAGTTAAGCGGGTTCATTACAATAATTTCATGTATTGAGCGTTATAAATTTTCGTGCAGACTCAAAAAACCGATAAATAACGCCCATGGAGTATGTTCTTATAGGAGAGACCTAAGCATTCTTTATGCAGTATAATTAGCTGCAGGACACAAAAGCATTTAGCCGATGCGAAACAGCAGTACTTTTTCATTGCTGTTATAATTTTAAATTTCACAAAAAAAAGAAAACAATGCCGCACGATATTTTAAGAAAAAATAATGTTACAGTAAAGGGAAAAGGCCGTCAGGTAATGCTGTTTGCACACGGATTTGGATGTGACCAGAATATGTGGAGGTTTGTCACCCCTGCATTTGAAGAGGATTATAAAATTGTTCTTTTTGATTATGTTGGATGCGGCAAGTCCGATATAAGTGCCTACAATGCCGATCGTTATTCCAATCTGCATGGGTACGCACAGGACGTTTTGGAGATTTGCAAGGCACTTGAAGCCGAAGATATCATCTTTGTGGGACACAGTGTGAGTGCCATGATCGGACTTTTGGCAGCACTGGAAAATCCGGATATTTTCTCCTGTATGGTTTTTATCGGTCCTTCAGCCAGATACATCAATGACGTTGACTATACCGGAGGATTTTCGCGTGAAGATCTTGAGGGCCTGCTTGAGGTAATGGAGAATAATTTCATTGGCTGGGCAAACTTCTTAGCGCCGGTTGTTATGAAAAATGAAGACCGCACTGAATTAACAGAAGAACTTGTGGAGAGTTTCTGCTCAACCGACCCGGTGATTACCAGACGATTTGCGGAGGTTACTTTTTTCTCGGACAACAGGGAAGACCTCTCGAATTTAACAATGCCATGCCTGGTGCTGCAGTGCTCCGATGATGCGATTGCTCCTGAAGAGGTAGGGCTGTACATCCACGATAAAATAAAGGGAAGCACTTTTGAAAAGATGAATGCCACCGGACACTGCCCCCATATGAGCCACCCGGAAGAGACGGTGGAACTGATCCAGAAATTCCTAAACCAGACTACCTATTAAATCCGAAAACCCACAACTGCACTGGGAAGAGATCTACAATGCTGTCCCGTGCTTTTTATTTTCATTTTCAGATAATGGGAAGATAGTGAGAATGAATGCCGAAATGCGCTTAAAACTGGGCGTTGATAGCACTGTAATAGGACGCAGTATAGAGGATCTGCTCACCGTGGGCAGCAGGATATTTTTTCAGACCCACTTTTATCCTTTGATAAAAATGCAAAAGTCGGTGCGCGAAATATTTCTCTCCTTTAAAGGGCCGGACGATTCCATTCCGGTACTATTAAACGTTGAAGCCACGCAGACTGAGGGTGGCATTGAGATGCACTGCGGGGGCATGATCATTTCAAACCGAAACCGATTTGAGAAAGAACTCATGGAGGCCAAAAGGACCGCGGAGCAGACCCTGGCTGAAAATGCAGAGCTTACTGCAGTTAAAAATGCGCTGCTGGACCATCAGAAAGAACTGGAATTTCAATTAAGAAAACTTAAGTCCTTAAAAGAACAGCAGCAGGAGATATTCAAAATCATTGCCCATGACCTTCAGGAGCCGCTGCGGAAAACGGTCTTTACGGGCAACTTTCTTTTAGCAGATAGCCAGAAAATTGAAAGCGGTGTGGCAGAAAAGCTCCGAAAAATAATGAGCTATTCCGCCCAGATGCGTGAGATGCTTCTGACCCTGCAGCGCTACGAGGAGTTGGAGAATAAAAACCTGTCGTATGATCCCATACAGCTTGATGCAGTAGTGCAGCAGGCCATAAGGGAATTAAACAGCAGCGATCAGAGCATAGCGATAACTTATCCCTCACGCTGTCCCATTTTTTATGCAGACCAGCGCCTGCTGGGGCATTTATTTATAGAACTCATACGTAATTCCATTAGTAACAGAGACCCTGAAAAAGGGAATTTAAAGATAGATATTTCAATGATAGAAACCCAAAAAAATCTTTTTATGGAATCATCGGATAAATATCAATACGAAAAATTTGTAAAAATAACCTATACAGACAACGGGGAAGGTTTCCTGACAGATTCCTCGCTGGTATTTCAGATTCTCCAGAAGTCGGCACAGTTTAATAAAGTCAGCATCGGAATGGCTTTTTGCAAAAGAATTGTAGAGAAACATATGGGAACTATTATGGCCAAATCCGTTAAAGGCTCAGGTGTCGGCTATACCATCTTCTTTCCGGCGAATCGCCCCAGTGACTTATTATAACTTTTGAAGTGCTGCTTGAAATTTAATTATTGCAGATGAAGATTTCGATGCAGTGTAAGGAAATTAGAATAATGCAAACAGTATATTGAAGAGTGCGTCTCTGGATGAGCTGCTTTAAAGTTATATTTTTTTGGGCTTTGTTCTGAAATCTTGACTAGAGGACTGCCTTTTGGCCAGATCTGCACATTGTAACGAAAATAACTATAAAGACATAATATACTAGCCATTTAAATATGTAACTTTGAAAAACAAAAAATCTATGAATACTATTGAATTTTTTAAAACCAAAGCTGTAGTGATCTTGCTATCACTCGTGATCACAAGCTGCAGTGTCAGCAGTTCATCTTCAAGATCAGGAAAGATTCCTCCCGGACAGGCAAAAAAGATTTCCGGAAGTAAAAGTGCAAAAGCTTATGCTCCTGGACAGCAGAAAAAGCACTAAAACTTTTTTAGCAGAACCCTTTTAATGATGGTATTATATCTTAAAGGGGCAATGTCTTAAAAATAATAATTAGCTTAAGATTATTATAGATCAAAACCTATAGAAAACTGCCAGACTCTGTTTTGTGCTTTGTCATTGTCGTATGATCTCCTTAACCTAAATAATATCGTGCCGACAAGCTTATAACGGAATTGTTTTAAACCCTGCGCCAAAGTTAAACCCCAATCAAAACTGTTAGGGTCATATTGTTGTGAAGTATTAAAAAGCCCGTCATATTCTTCTTTATGGGAAACTGCCAGCCCAATTTGCGGCCCATTTCCAAAAAGAAATTTTTAGAGGGATAGGCTTTAAACATTAAAGGAAGGTTGATGTAATCCAGCTTTTGCGTAAAGGTTCCACCACTGTTTGTAATTTTATTCCCTTGTTGGGAATAAAGTATTTCTGGCTGGATAGAAAAGCTTTCGCTAACAAAAAACTCGCCATATATTCCAATATGAAAACCGTGTCGTTGTCCGCTTTCCCCATCCCCGTCAAAACTTACCGCCGCTAAATTATAACCTAGTTTTATTCCTGCATTTGATTTAGGAATAGTGTTATCCTGTGCATTTACGGTTGTTGTTATACCAACGAGCAAAGCTATTATCAAAAAAATTATTTTCATCTGTTTTATATTATATTTTATTTAAATTTTATTTTCCTCCGTTAGCCAGAAGATCTGCAATACACTGCGCATCTAATTCTGATGCCTTACCGCCTGAAACCATATTAGAGATACCTGCGCCGGTTTCTGAAGACCATTACATCAAACAGGTCTTTTCACTGCAGCGTTTAAAATGTTCTGTATCCTCATGATTGCTTTGCCGGGCTGAACCAAGGTTAGTGAGTCCTACTGTATGACCAAATTCATGAGTAATTACTGTTGTCTCGAGTAAGTTTCTGTTGGGCTCAAAATGGACTGTCACTCAATCCCTGGTTAGTCTGCTCAAAAATAACAAAAGAAGTATTACTAAATATTGAGGCTGCAGGCTTTTATAAAATTGTTAATGGCATTACCTCTTCTAGTCAGGGTTTCTATAACAATTTTCAGTATAGCAATGCAAATGGAAGTTATACCACTAAAGGTTTTGAATTTCTGGGCAACAAAACCGCACCTCAATATAGTGCTTGGTTAAGTTACACCTTTAGTATAAATAACTACGAATTTCCTGCATTAACACCTTCCGTTTTTCCTAATATTGCAGATATCAGGCATTCTGTGTCTGCTGGTTTTTACTATGAAATTGTTAAAAATCTAAAAATTGCTATGGGAGGTATCTGGAGAAACGGCCAGCCTTATACAAAACCGGTTCAAGGCAGTCAGACAGTTCAAAACGGAAATAATATAAGGGTAAATTATGGCTCTCCGAACAGCGAAAATCTTGATAATTTTATGCGTCTGATGCTTCATTGAATTATAACTTCAATGTATCATCTGCAATTAAGGCATCCTGCACTATAGGTGCAATTAACCTAACTAATAAAAATGCTGTTATCAACCGTTATTACAAAGTCAGTCCTAATGATTCAAATACTGCCGTTAAAGTCGATAATAAATCACTGGGGCTAACACCCAATATAGGTTTTAGAGTCAATTTTTAAATATATTAATGCAGTATTTGATCATATTTAAAAAAACTAGAAAAAACACGTGTAGTAAATCCATTTTTAACCAAAATAAATTTGATCTTCAGGCTGTGTATTTAAAGTTTGGGCCCGATGCCGCCATGTATCATAATTGCTTTTGGATGTTTTCGCTTTTTGGGTAAAAAATGCCTGGCAGGAATAAGACTTGCAAACCATCAAAAAGATATTGAATCCTCTTTAAAAAAATAATAAGTCCTTTTAATTTTATAAGGATGCCAATTTTAGCCTTTTCACCACTAACATAGTTTTTGAATCTCAGATTAATGCAGGGATTGAATTAAGTAGCAGGCGGAGTATAGTGTTGATTAACAGGGCTCTTATTAGCTTAATTAAATAGATGAATTTAAATTTCATCATACCTTACAAGCATTTCAATTTCCAATTAACTTAAAACAAGAAACTTTAGATGGAAATGCCTAGGTAATCCTGTCAAGAAATTCTTTGGTAATTGGTTTGCTGTGAAAGGAAACTACATCCTTATTGGAGTTAGACTCAGCTATATCGGCATTATCTATTGTAGAAGATATAATATATACTTTGCAATAATTTTTTACCGCATCAGGCAATATATGAAATGCTTCTAAAAATTGAAATCCAGAAATTATAGGCATATAAATATCCAGAAAAATGACCTGCGGCAGTTTAGAAATTGCATTTTGATTATCGTGTATGAACTGCAAAGCTTCTTGGGAAGACTCATAGTTTAACACATTTGCCGCGAAATTATTTTTTAGGACCATGCGCGATGTAATATATAAATCGATAGCATTATCATCAATAATCATGACGGTATCAAATTTTTTTTGGGTATTCTCAATCATGGTTTTAAATTTTTTAGGGTTATCATAAATACAGATCCGGTTCCTTTCTCTGACTGAATTTCGATAGAACCCTCAAGCAGTTCTACGGCATCCTTCACGATGTACAGGCCAATGCCTGAACCATCTGTATTTGAAATCCGAAAAAACATTTCGTATATTTTCTGGTGATAGGCCTGGTCAATTCCCATCCCATTATCCTCAATTGTAAATTGGAGGCTTTTGCTGTCCGAATGTGCGGCTATTTTTATATATCTGTCAGAATGGTCTTTTTTATGGTGCTTTATAGCGTTGGAAATAAGGTTCTCCAAGATCGTTACAATGCGTACTTTGTCTGTATAAAAAGGATGCTCCGCTCGGATGTCAGTGAGAAAACGAATTCCTGTTGCCTCTTTGATGGTTTGAAAGGAAGCTATTATTTCCTGTACAGTATCATTAAGGGAAATCTTTTCTATTTCAAGTCCCGTACGATTGTTGCGTGAGTAGCTTAAAATATTTTTAATAAAATTATCCAAACGGCAGATACTGTTTCGTATTAATGCGGCATGTTTAAGGGTATCGGCTTCCTGGCTATCTGTTTCAATAAAAGAAACAAGGCCTAGAACGGAAGTCAGCGGGGAGCGTAAATCATGAGAGACACTGTATACAAACCGATCGAGCTCTAAATTGGTTTTAATAAGCGCCTCATTTCTTTTTTCCAGATTTTGTTCGGCCTTTTTACGGTCAGAGATATTATTTGAAAGAATTAATCTTGCCTGACGGTCTTCATAGGAGATGTCATGTGCAATGATTTCAACAGGAATAATAGTGCCGTCCTTTTTTAAGTGATTCCATGTTCCCCTATTATAATTGGACTGGTTTATTGCAGAGGGATCGCTGGAATTTATGAAATGATTTTTATCTTCCAATGGCCTTATGTCCAAGGCAGTCATAGAAAGGAACTCTTCACGGCTGTAACCATACTGGAGGACAGCCATTTTATTTACATCAAGAAATTTGAAGGTAACCGGTTCGATTATCCACATAGGCATTGGATTATTATCAAAAAGATAGCGATATTTTTTTTCGCTCTTCCGGAGTGCTTTCTGCGCAAGTTTCATTTCTGTAATATCAGCAAGCACAATAACGGCACCTGTCACCTTTCCCTGCGAATCCCGAAATGGGACCGGATAAGGCAAAACGTTACGTTTTTCCCCATTGGGACGTTTGATAATTATTTCCCTGACAGGGTTGGGGCCTGCTTCTTTGAGATCTTCGGCCATCGAACATAAACTTACAGAGGACTTTATATTTTCAGAAGCGTTCCACGAATTGTCCCAAAAATCTTTTCCTATTACAGGATTCTTTCCCCATAAAGCCGCGGCGGCCTTATTATAGACCAATATTCTTCCCTGCGCATCGCATGAGTACGCTGCCACAGGCAGTTTATCAATAAGTTCCCTGTACATTTGCTCACGCTCCTCGATTTTTCTTCGCGATAAAACCTGCTCGGTTACATCGCTTGCAAAGAAAAAAATGCCGTCAATAGTATTCTCCGCATTCCTATGCGCCTGGCAGATAAAATTTAAATAGACATCAGTAAGTTCTCCAGTACCAAAAAGATCAAATTTTATAAGCTTTTCATTGGCTGAAAAAGTTTCTCCTGTTTGATAGACAGCATCTAAAATTTTTATAATTCCCTGGGCTTTCATTTCCGGCAGCACTTCCTTGATGCTCTTGCCTATAATATCTTTTCTTTGTATTAATTGCAGGTAACGCTCATTGGCAAGTTCATAAACATGGTTAGGCCCTTTTAAAATTCCCATACACGCCGGTGCTTGAGAATATAAATTATGAAAACGGAGCTGCTCGATCTCAAAGGCTTTTTTCATTTTTTTTTCCTCGGTGATATTTCTTCCGATCCCGTAGCTCAATTTCTTAATATCATCCCGTACTAAGGACCACTGCAGATAAACAATACTTCCATTTTTATGCAAAAATCTTTTCTCAAATATGGATAGCTGGGTCGCATTTTTAAAACTTAAGCCAATATGAGGATTATCAATATCCTCAGCAAATGCAAAATCAGTATAAACTTCCCCCATGAGTTCCTCAGGCTTGTAGCCCAAAATATGATTTACGGCTTTATTTACCCAGACAAATCTTCCCTGCCGATCAAAAGAGCAGATAAGATCCATTGAAAAATCTAAAATTTTACACAGGTCATGCAGTTGCGCACTAGAATTGAGTGACAGGCTGCTTTTATTTTTTTTTGGTTTGCTTTTCATTATTGTAAAACCTATTGGTTTGAGATGTGGATTATTGAAGCTGCATAAGCTGAAAGTAACTTAATGCGGGTGTATTTATTGTTTTAATTTTATAAATTTATTAAAGTCATCTTGACGTCTCTGGGCAACGGGCAAAACTACCCCGTTTGAAAGTTCACAATAATAGCCGTCTTTTTTTGAAATTTTAGTGATATGGCGAAGATTGATAACAAAGGAATGATGGATTCTAAAAAAATGACTGCTGTCCAAAATCGACATATATTCGCCCAGATTTCTGCTGGAGGTAATTCTGCTGCCATTTGAAAGGATAAAAATAGTGTATTTCCCATCTGCTTTGCAAAAAATAATTTCTGACATGGGTATTAATTCTATTTTTTCCAGCGATGCAATAGCGATGTAATCATTTTTTGGGTTAATTTCGTTTAATATATTGATTTTTTCAATTTTTTGATACTGATAGCTGCGCTCCATTTCTTTTCTTTTTATCACTTTATAGACAGCTATAATTATTGAATTAAAATCAATTGGTTTGAGCAAGAAATCAACAGCATTATACTTAAATGCTTTTACGGCGTATTGGCTTTCAGATGATATGAACACGAGTTTAGGGATAGTAAAATTCAATTCTTCAAGCATTTCAAAAAAGACATTGTTTTTAAAAATAATATCGAGAAAAATAACGTCAGGCTTTTTCGATTTGATCAGTAGTTCCGCCTCACTTATGCAACGGGTATCACCTATAATTTGCATAATTACAGAATTGTCTTCTTCAAATTTTTTTAAAGTCAGTGCAGTTTCTTTTTCATCGGATACAATTATGGCATTAATAGCTTTCATTTTAATTTTTTTTTGAGAAAATCCAGAAACTAATCTTTACGTAAATGCAATGCGTAATGAGCAGATTAACGGAGTAAATACTTTGGGTATATAAAGCAAAAAGCATCAATTGCGGCTTTGGTTGTGTAAAAATTTTGTCATCAGGTAACTGAAAGACAGGGCATCTAATTTTAAGCATACTTTCAAACGGTTAAAGTGCTTTTATTCGATCATTACCAGTATCTGAATTTAAGCTATTGATTTAATGTCCGATTCACCGCCGACCTTCAAATTAAAGTTAATTATAAAAAACGTAATCATGTTATATAATTTTTAAATTTTATTTATAAGATTAACAGCAAAGGATAAAGGGATTAATTACTTTTTCTATTTTTTAACGATAATATTTTAAGGTAAATCACGATAAAAAAATCACTGCGCAATGGTCAGCTCAGCAAGATTGGATAAATTCAGCAGGGTCATATAAGAAAAGATGCTAAATAAGACATCAAATAAAACAGATGCATGCTCTTAAACAAAACAATCCGTCTCATTTATCCTTTATAATTCATCTTGGCAGTGAACTACAGTAAATGTGTCTTTAAATTATCACAGTATCAGAATTTGAATTGAAACTTTTAACGGTATATTTAATACGTTTCTTCTCCAGAGAGCCAGATGATCCTCTTTCCTTAACTATAGGATAAGTTTTTTACAATAACCGCCACCTTTTTAAAAGTGGCGGCATGTCCATAAACATAATCTTCCATTTATGTTTATCAATTGGTAAAGAGATTAGGGTGTGAGGGTTCACCGTTATCAATGAATATGTATGCGGCTTGTAAATCTACTTGATTGTAATGGTCATATTAGGAACTACAATACTTCCATTACTACCTGTATAGCGCTGCGCATAAACCTCTATATAATCATTAGTTGACATTTCAGTTGAGGCATTAAGCGGCAAGACCACAATGTCATTTGTAGATGCACCTTTACCATAAATTTTATACTGGCTTAAAAATGTACCATTTTTTGCTAAATAAACAATGTAAGTCCCTGCAGCCGGGACCTGAAAAGAGATAGAACCCGATATTTGAAAAATTCTTTTCTTTTTTCCTATGTAACGTAACCTATTTGGGGAATCAGTTGAAAATCTGAATAAATTAGAATAGGTTGTGGAGGGTGTCCCTGAGCCTACTTTTACAATATCACTGGGATTTGAATTGTTGAAAGCTACTCCCAGACCGCTTCCCACAGCATAATCCATGGCAAAATCGGCAGTAGCATTTGCGTCGGTCTCATTAGGAATTCCAGCAGATCTAACACTCCAGCTGTTATTGAAATTATAGCCTGTATAACTTCCCGTAGTGTACCCTTTAACATAATTTGCAGGAGTCGGTCCAGTAAAAACAACGGACTCCAGAACAGCATCACCTGTGATGCTAAGTCCTGTGGTAGAAACATCCAGACCTATTGCCCCTGTATTTACATTTGAGAAACCACCCTGCTTTTCTATCAGATTAAATGTCCCTGTAAATTTTTCATAGGTCCCTGAATTATTGGAAAACCATGCCTGATTGCTTAAGAGCAGTTGGCCTATATTGCTGTAGGTAATACCATTTGTGTTTCCTGAAAAATTTACAATGCTCATAAAAACCAGCCCATAACCAGAGATAGTTCCAATATTTGATGCATTGGCAATTATAGTATCCCGAAGTAAAAATGTGGAGCTCGATGCCGCTGCACTTAAATTAAAAACCGTTGCACCCGGCGCTAAAATGGTAACGCTCCTGATGCTGCCACCTCGGGTTCCGTCAAAGAGAGTTCCTGATGTTTTATAAATGATATCTTCATTGGCATCCAAACCTTGTATGTACGCATCATTGATATCGATAGGAAGATTAAAAGTCACCGTACCGTTTATTTCATATAATGTATTGTGAGTAAGCACATATTTGGCACCTCCGCCGGCAGCCAGCTCTGTGGCCAGAACGACAGCCAGGTTATCAGTGGATTTTATTCGTTTAAAATTTAACCTTCCACTTGCACTGTTATTAATAGCAATCCAGGCGGTTGCACTGTAATAATAAAATGACTTTAAATCCGTATCATAGACAAGCAAACCATCAGCTGGTGCACTTATAGCAATTCGTTGGGCAGTTGTCATACGCGGGGCAAGCATACCTTGTGTAGTGGATGATATCTCTAGGATCGAACTGGCATTGGGAGTAACAGTCCCGATACCAATTTGTGCACTGGCGATAAATGTCAGGAAAAAGAAAAACAGCAGCCAGATGGTTTTATTGCTTTGAAGGGCAGAGGTAATAAGCATAATTTTTGGAATTAATTAATTAATTTTAATATTTTGAAAATTGAACTTTGGTGTGCTTTAAAGTAAAGATTAACGGCTATTTTCCAGAATTCGTTATGATTACTTTTTGAGTAATTACTGTATTTCCATCTCTCAGAAATACAGCAATATAGACTCCCGAACTCAATGCAGATGTTGAAAAGCTGTAGGCTGGCTGGGCACCTAAATTTTCTTTGAAAATCACGGCTCTTCCCAAAATGTCATAAAGCGCAAAAGATTCCATTATTTCATTATTTGCATTGACAGCTTTTACGACTGCATTTGTGTTGTCTTGAAAAATATAAAAACCAGCTTTTATTTGCTCGTCTGTTTCCAAAGTCTGGCCCATAAAGCTTAATTTAAAACGCTCTGTATAGCTTCCAGGGGCAAGGGTTACCTCATAGGGGATGTTTTTTATATTATGATAAGAATCATCAAGGGCGTCATATATATAAATGGCCTGCTCATCATCAAAATCTACAATTTCAGATATACGAAAATTAAAGGTGGTTGGGGTTGCGGCTTTTACTGAAAGCGGTATTTTTTTAGATAAATCAAAATTAACGCCCTGAATTACATAATTTTCATTTTCAATCCAGAAAGACACATCATTGGGAAGATCTTCATCCATATTTTTGGCATCAATTCCTCTGTCTGCACCCTCAGTGGCCCCCGACACAAATGCAAAGGCAAGCTGTCTTGTAAATTCATTGTTTATTATGGTGTTGAGCTTAAAATAAGGAATTGGCGAAGGAGGAACCGGCGGGCCCTCATAGGGAATATACTCATTTTTAGCGTTTTGTTTTTTTGACGGTTTGCCGAATTGGGAGCCGCTGTTGTCTTCCATATAAAAAATCCGGTGGGAATTTCTAAAGGTGACAGTTCCGCTTGTATTGCCATTAATTATAAAACCCTGGCCGATTGGAAGATATTTCCTTGGCAGGGCAGCACTTGTGCCTGTGGGAGGGTTGTTGTTCAGGGTTCCGTCGCTGTTGTAGGATCTAAATGCCGCCGCCGTATAGATCCCGCTGGATTCCAGGCTGATCGGTGAGTAGGCTGCGTAGCCTCCTTTGTAGGCGGAAAGGTAGTGGGAGTTGACCGTTTTGTCCTGCTGCCAGAAATAGGCAATAGCTGTAGAGGCAGTGTTGTCAGGATCCAGCAGAAAAGCATTCAAATGTAATGCCGATGGGTAAGGATTTCCTGTTAATGTAGCTGCATTATCAGGGCCGACGGCAACAGTGATATTGCCGTCGTTTGGTTTTCCCCTGAAGTCATAACGCTGAATACCTGTGCCCGGGTTGTTTACAATTCCGGTTCCCTCGGGGTCTGTACTGTCAGATCCGCTGGTTCCCTTCATTGTAAATCCTTCTCCCGGTGCAAGTGCAGTGGCACTTCCCACTTGTGTCCACTGCGAATAGTTATCTGCATTTGTAAGTTTATAGATCCAATGCGAGGCAATGGTTAAAGGATTGGCTGAACCATTATAACTTCCCAGGGGAAGAACGGCTGCACTGGATGATATTGTTGAAGTCGCAGGCTGATAAAGCTGTGTGATTCCAAAATTATTATTAACGGCCGAGAATGCATTATTTCCCACAGGTGAACACCAGTAATCATAATCAAAATTGTCAGAAGTCCCTTCCTGGTAAATTGATATTTCTCCTGTTCCTGTATTGGCAGAAAGCCCCGTTGTGCCCTGCAGTAATTGAGAATTGTTTCTGAGATATAGATTTGAATTGGCTGCTAAATTTATATTCTGCCCCACATACAGCACCTGACCCTTTACGTAAAGCGGCGAGGCGGCGCCAATTGATAGTTGGGAAAAGCCATGGGAGAAGTTAAAAACAGCCAAAAAAAGTAAAGTTTTTTTCATGATGGGCTTATTTATTAGTTAAGGAATCTTCGTTGTCGCTATTATGTGATATTTTTGTTTTACTAATAATGCAGCATCCAAATACTAGGCCTGCTGCCATTAAGATAAATACCATTGAGTCAATGGGAACCGCAACAGGCTCGTCAGGCAAACCGGGAGGAGGAGGATTTGACGAAAGGGCTGTTAAGGGGATATAGAATAGTATTAATGAGACGAGTTTTTTCATGTGGCTAGCATTATATTGCAAAGAATATGACAAGGTAATTACTCTTTATATCTGGCAAATTAATAGTAATGTGGCTTATATAAAAAACGACAAGTAATAAGTGATCTCTATAGGGTATAACTGCTTTTTACAGATCAAAAGTTTATCTGCTCTAAAGAACGGGAGATCTATCACGCATATTTGTCAATTTATAGAACCTTTCAAAATCGGCGAGTTATTTTTTTTATTTTGTAAATATTAAAAATGAATTACTGAATTGAATTATAATACCTTTAATGTAGTGTAAGAACATTTTCTGAGCTACAGGTATTTTATTTCGCTTTATTAATATGCTTTAGATATGGATAAAAAAGATCTGCAAAAATTACAGGATTCTTTGCGTTTTTTAGAAAGCAAACAGCGTGATTTAAAAAGATATAAGCGACGAGATGCAGATGTCCGCGCTTTTGACTCGCTGATACGTTATCTAAAAAGAGATATGATTATTGTATTTCATTTGGCTGCATATGATGTGGAAATTATAGAGAAAAGTAAGGATACAGATGTTTTTATCGAAAACGTGCAAAGTATAATAAAATTATTGAAACCCTAAAAATCCCGAGTATTACTGCCTTGACAACACTAATTTCTAAAAATGGACCATTTGTAAAGGCTATTGCAAAAGAGATTATTTTAAACACGAGTAAGTATTGGGGCATACAATCCGCCAAATTTCTGGATTCTTCACTACAGAACTTATAGCTTTTGAACAATATTTATAGTGCTGCTGCCCTTGCTGGCTCCTTTTTGCCGATCACGATGGAAGGCAAGAAAATCAAATCCCGGGCCGGATGCGTGCGTCTCAGAACGTTGTGCTTTACCTCCCTTTACTGTACACTCGGGCAGCCAGGTATTAAACTGCAGAAGTCTGGAGGTATCCCAATTTTAATAACTTCATTATATACTATAAGAAAAAGTAGCTAAATACTTATGTTAATTTGCAGTTTTCATTTTTTTTCCTATATTTAGGCATGAACAATAAAAATAAACCCGCTGGCATGGTGCCATCGCATCGAGATAAGTTTCCGAACGACGCTATCTATGCTTCCATGGTTGGCCAGATTCTCGACTATGGCATAGTTTTTCTGGGCCTTGACGGAACCGTACTCTCATGGAATGCAGGGGCTAAAGCTGTAAAAGGTTATGAACCAGATGAAATTATTGGAAAAAACTTCAGTATCTTCTACTTCCATATGGACCGCGGTGCCGGATTCCCCGAACAGATGCTGGAAACGGCAGAACGGAGTTTCAGGGCACATTACGAGGGATATTTAATCAAGAAGGGCGGGGGCAATTTTTGGGCTTCAGTAACACTTTCAGCTGTGCAAGACCAAAATGGCGTGGTCACCGGATATACGATGGTCACCTTTGATCTGACAGAGAAACGGATGGCTGAAGAAAAGCTTCGGCGAAATGCTCTGTCTCTTGAACGCAAAAATGATGAGCTGATACGCAGCGAGGATCTCTACCATCGCATGATATCCGAAGTAGAAGACTATGCAATACTTTTGCTGGATATTGATGGGAATATTAAAAATTGGAACCTGGGCGCCGAAAAAATTAAAGGCTATCGGTCACAGGAAATTATAGGGAAGCATTTCAGCATTTTTTATCAAAGCGACGATATCGGCAGCAGGCTTCCCTGGAAACTGCTAGAAAAAGCGGCTCTTCGGGGAAAAGCCACACATGAAGGATGGCGCGTTAAGAAAGACGGAAGCACATTCTGGGGGCTTATTGTCCTGACGGCACTGCATGATCAAGCAGGCGGCGTGATAGGGTTCTCAAAGGTAACGCGCGATTTAACACAGAGGCGGGAATTTGATGAGATGAGGGAAAGACAGACATTGGAACTCCGGCAGGCCAATGAGCATTTGCGTGAAAGCGAGGAGCGCTATTACAAAATGATCGCCGAGGTGGAAGATTATGCCATTATACTTTTGGGAACAGACGGCACAATACGCAACTGGAACAAAGGCGCTGAGAAGATAAAAGGCTATACTGAAGCAGAAGCCGTGGGGCTAAATTTCAGGGTGTTTTACACCGATCAGGACCAGGTATCGAATCTTCCCGAATTATTGCTAAGGCAGGCTGCCCAAAATAACAAGGCTGCACTTGAAGGATGGCGGGTACGAAAAGACCGGACCCTGTTTTGGGGCAGTATCATCATAACAGCACTGCACGATAAGGACAATAAGCTAATTGGGTTTTCGAAGGTAACCCGTGACCTGACTCATAAAAAGGAATATGAAGAGCAGATACTACAGCAAAATCGCCAATTGGAAGAATTTGCTTATATTGCCTCCCATGATCTTCAGGAACCACTACGCAAAATACAGCTGTATTCCAGCATACTCAGCGAGAATCTTGGGGATCAAAATCTGGTAAAAACCCATAATGAGAAGATAAGGGCCGCAGCAGCTAGGCTCTCCAGCCTTATTACAAGCATCCTGGATTATTCCAAACTCACTGCCCAGCAGGAGGATTATCATCCCACTGACCTTAACGAAGTGCTAAGAAATGCAATGGAAGACTTAGACCTTCTGGCAGCTGAAAAACATGCAAAATTTTCCATTGCTGAACTCCCGACCATAGAGGCAGTTCCCATACAGATACAGCAGCTTTTTTTCAACCTTATAAGCAATGCTCTTAAGTTTAATAAACGCGCCCCTGAAATCGTCATATCCTGTCAGCCGCAGAGCAGTCCCGATGATAATATGGCACGGATCTGCATCAGTGATAACGGAATCGGTTTCAGTGACGAATTCTCAAAAAAAATGTTCACCATGTTTCAAAGAGTCAATAAAAATGTTCCCGGTACAGGCATAGGACTTGCATTGTGCAAAAGGATAGTGGAGAATCACAGAGGCACTATCTCTTTTCAAAGCACCATGGGAAAGGGAACAACCTTTAGGATTGACCTGCCAAGAGTGTTTGCTTTAGAGAAGGGCAGATAGGCTTTTAATCGACCGTTATTTCTCCACTATAGTGATGTCAATACCAGGGCAAGATCACACAGGGAATTGAAATCGGTTGGCTTGACATAATAAGAGCATGCCCCGCCAGACAGGCATTTTTGCTTTAACTCGCCGGAATTTGAGGTAGAGAGCATAACTACGGGAATCTGACTCCACTTGGCTTCTGCCTTTAGGGTTTGAAGAATTTCATAGCCGTTTTTCAACGGCATATTGTAATCAAGGATAATCAGGTCAGCAGCAGGGTCTTGTGAGAGTTTGACTAAGGCTTTCTGCCAGTTCTCAGCCGCGGTATACTTACCGGCGAAGCCGATTTTGGATAAAGCGGCATTAAAGAATAGGCAGTCTTCCTCATCGTCGTCAATATGAAAGATATGTTTGATCATTTTATTGCAGTTAAGGATTATTAGGTACTTGAATCTTTGCTAAGATAGTGTAAATATAAGAACAGGGATTATGAAAACACAGCCATTACAACCAAAATATAAGACCACCCGGCAATACGCAGTTATTTTCCGGTTCATCACATCTGGGATTACGGCCAAACTTCGTATCTGCAAAGTACTGCCGTAGATAAACTCTCGGGTTAAATACTTCTATCTTTGAAGTAGTCTTTGATTTCCTAAAGGCGCTGCTGAGCCTTGTTGATACCTGCACCTGCTCCAGATGCTGTTTTTTTACCCCTGAAGATGCCTCTTTGCCGGCGGCTTTGAATTTCCTGGGAAAATAAAAAGCAATTCAGGTACGCGGTGAATTGGAAAGCCCCGCTATGGTCCTCTCGAAATTAAATTTTTTGTTTTCAAACTGTCAGGTGAATTCACCAAGCTGTTGGATAGTACGGTCCATTTGTCCTGATGGGCTTTATTGAATTTTTAAACTTCTGTTTTTTTTTGATCATCTCACTTCACGCTCTCAGATAATTGTAATTTTCTGATTCACTTCCCGTTTTATCAGCTGTTTTTAAAAGAATTTAATTGCACAAGGCGTCGTTATTTATTTTGATCAGGCCCTTTATGGTTATAGAACTTTCATCTGTTACTGGATTCAAAGCAATATACCCCTGATCATCCAGCAGTATCAGGGTATCTAGTATTTTTGCATGGTTTTCTTTTTGAGCGGCAATATTCTCGGTAAGTGTTTTCAGAACATTATAAGGGGGGATTACAAGTAGTGCCAGCTCCTCTAATGGGCAGGCACCGGGATAAATCCGGGCAAGTCTTCTCAGTATGCTCTCAAAATGAACAGATGCTCTTTCCACGATGTAATAGTTTAAATAATAAATAATAGCTTTAAATAAAGGTACAAAGATTTGATTATTATTTAAATAATTTCTAATAATTTCCCTGACATCCCAAAAGAAATTAGTATCATCAGGGTTTGCCCTGAACTTAAAGCTTATTATTGATATATAGAACCTGCCATTTACTGCGTTATTTTGTTGGCTGATGTGGCGTCAATTGCCAATTTGGCAAAACTTTTAGTTGTAGAGCAGATCATTTTTTACCGTTAAATTGGAATGCCCAATATAAACATGATCCACAATAATAGTAATTACAAGGCATTCTATATCGGGCCTTGAATGCAGTTTCATATTTGGAGCCAGTAAAAAAAAACAATTAACCAGTGTTAAATTATTTTTTTGCCCCTGATTATTTTATAATTTTAACATGGATTTCTTTTCTTGTAAATTAAAATCTTTAAAATGGAAAAAGCTCTTAGGCTGCAGGTCCGCAAGGAGCTGGATGCACGCCAGCAGCAGGAAATAATTAAATTAAAAGGCAGCTTAATTTCTAAGGGATATACTGAAATTATTCATATTCTGGATAAGGATGACCAGTTTCATATTAATTCTTTTAAGACGGAGGGCGAGCGTATCGAGGAAGTGCAGGATTTTATAAAAACATTTATCAGCTCTGCCGGTCTTGCCGATAGCGTTACTGTTACATGAAGGCAAGACGTAAAAAAAGGCAGCAAAAATATCCTTAATTCTAAAAGGACAGCACAGGGTTAAAGCAGCGAAGAATCTGCATCAATGGAATTTTCCGCTGTCACTTCTGCAGCTATCGATTTTTAGCAAAACTGGCCCAGGGCCGGAGTAAGAAAATGTAAAAAAAACTTTTTTAGTATGTTTTTTCCTAATTATGAATTATCTTTACGATCTTTTGATCAGGCTGGGGCAAATTATCCTGTACTGTTAAATTTCTTTTTGTAAATTAAAAATAGCATTTTGCTGCTGCCGGTCCTCTTGTTTGATTAATATAATTTTTTTATTATGGCTTTTGAAAACCACAATACTCAGAGATATATTTATTTGGCCGATGACGACAGCGATGACAGGGATCTCTTTGCTGAAGCGCTAAGGGAAGTTGATCCGGCTGTCTTGCTCATGCAGGCTAAGGACGGGATGGATCTGATGGAGAGTCTCCTTACACTCTGCAGCGGGGAACTTCCGGAGTTTATTTTTCTGGACATCAACATGCCGCGTAAATCAGGTTTTGAATGTCTTCAAGAAATAAGAAATCATGAAAGTTTAAAAGGATTGAATGTGATTATGTTCTCCACCTGCAGCAACTCCGATACGATACAAAAAGCATTGCAAATGGGGGCAACATTTTATGCCGTGAAGCCCAGTTCATATAACAGGCTCAAATCCCTGCTTGAAGATGTGCTGGGTATGGACCTTGCCGCCGATTTGGAAGCAAAGAGTGGTCTCCTGTTGAAATAATCAGGCTTACTGCCGTGCCGCATCAATGCGTAATCTTTCGCATAGGGTCTGTTTATGGCTTTTAAAAATCAATTTATCTCCGCACTGGGTCTTTCATTTCGTCTTCGCTGCGGCTCTTGGACCGACTTCTATCTTTTTGGGAAAGATAACGGCCGATTTTCAGTGTGCAATAGCGCTGGGACCATATCAATGCTGTGCCTGAGAGCTAATCGGATGCAGTGTACTGATTATAAAAGTTTTATAAAATAAAAATTAATAATGTGTCCGCTTTTTTGTCGTCTAAAAATTGGCAAAAAAGATTGTGTTAAATTCAAAGTCCCAAAAAAGTTGGCTTTAAAAATTGCTTTTGTTTCCTCGATGCTTGTTTCTTCAATAGCATCCGCAATTCCATAACCTGCATTGTTTACAAGCACATCAATTTGTCCAAATTTGTCAATGACAAGTTTAACTGCTTTTTCAATTTCGTTGGTTTTACTAATATCCAAAGTCAAGGCAAATGCCTTGTCTTTGTGTTGGATATTAAAAGTGTTTGTTTGTGGTTGATTGCGAAATGTGCCAGTGACAAAATCGCCTTTGCCAATAACGGTTTGGGCAAAGCACTTGCCCAAACCGCTTGAAATTCCTGTTATAAACCAATTTTTCATTTATTGTCTTTTAAAATTAAAGTTGTTGAGCCAAAGGAAAATCAATTTCAAAACCTGTCAAGTTGTGTAGGTAGTTGCTTATTATTTTGTCTCCAATTAATACTACCACATCAATCATATTAGCTTCATCATATCCTGCTGTAAAAAATGCCAATTTGATTTCTTCGGTTGCCCTACCACGGTTTTCAACTGTCGATGCTGTGAATTTTGCCAATGCGTCTAACTTGCTGTCAAACGATGCCGAGCCTTTGCGAATTGCTATGATTTGTTCCTCTGTGAATCCATTCATTTTGCCTAATTCTGTATGTGCAGATTGGCAATAACGGCAACCGTTAACTTGACTGGTTACCAAGTTAATCACTTCTCTTTCATTTGTATTCAAAGTGCTTTTGCGATTTTGCAAAGTCAGATAGTCGCCTAATGCTGTTTCATTTTTTGCATAATAGGCATAAAGATTTGGTATGAAACCCAAAACCTTTTGTAGGTTATCAAAAATACCTTGATTGTTTGCAGATACTTCTGCTCTTGTTGGAACTGAAAAAGTTCTTTTTTCTGATGTTGACATTTTACTTTATTTTAAATTGTTGTTTGTCATTATTGACGATGCAAAAATGAGCCTACTTAGGACGATTTAAAATGAAGTAGTTTAGGAAATTCGGTTGATGTAGTTCAACTTTTTTTGGCAACCCTTTTGTTTCGTATTCTGGACAAGAATTCGGTTGTCATTCCTAAAAAGGAAGCCAACGCATATTGAGGAACTCTCTGAACGATTTGAGGATATTTTGAAACATAATTTTCGTATCGTTCTTCTGCTGTATGAATAAGATTTGAGATAATTCTGCGTTGCTGAAAAGCAAGCCCGCGTTCTGCAATTATCCTAAAAAAGGTTTCAAACTTGTGATTTTGTCTTTTAAGTTCTTGTTCTGCTTCGTAGTCAATTTGCAAAATGACACTGTCTTCAAGTGCAATTACAAACATTGTCGCTGGCTGTTGAAAAACGTAACTGTTGTAGTCTGTAATCCACCAATCGTCGATGGCAAAATTAATAGTGTGGTCTTGTCCCTCGTCTCCAACAACATAAGCTCTAAATGCACCTTTGTAAACATAGTTTCTGTGTTTTGCTGTAAAATTTGGTTGAACAAGGAATTGTCGCTTTTTGATTTTTACTTCTTTAAAGCAACAACCAATCTGCTGTCTTTCTTCGTTAGTCAGCTTTACAAACTTTTCTATATATTCAATTATTTTATCTGTCATTTAGTAGTCTGATGATTTCTTGCAGGATCTCTGGTAGCATTACGGCTAACTAGTCTATACCGCCCAAAAGATGGCCAATACGACTTTTTAAAGTTGGCTTTGTGCTATTAGTAAGATTTTTTAAGCGAATATAAGAATAATATACGAAATCTTTTTAGCTGTGAAGCAATAGCTGTGATTAGGTAATTTTAGCCTGAGGCTTCTGTAATACTTAGCAGGTACATTGTCTATCTTTTGGAGTTCAACCCCCAAAGCTTTCTGCTTTTTCTACCTATTGCTATTTATCCATAATAGCCCTATTGCTTCCCTTTTCTTTTTATACAAGACCCTGTATGCTTTTGTTTAATTTCACCAGAAAAGGTAGTCGTGTTTCATAAGCCAAAGCAAGCTATGGCCTTTCAGGTCTTGCTGATAAATCTACATGCATGCGACAGATTGGTACCAAGAGGCTATAAAAAGCGTCAATGATAACTGTTTTTTTATAGGCATCTAATCTGGGTACATTAAAATTTTCGCTGGGAAGGTTTATAATTGCCCGGTGCACTGTGAGCAGTCTCGTTTCTGGTAATTTCATCTTCTTTTAGCTCCTCATTGCCAAGTTCCCAATTTCGAATTCCCTTCTTGACGGGATTATTCGGATCGGGTTCAATCGTTTCAAAGGCATCGCTTTCAGTTTCAATGTTATTTTGAGTATCAATATCAGTTTCAAAGCCTACGGGGGTGCATTTTCGATAAGGTCCTCTTCGATGTCCTGCTCAGTGATTTTTGGAATGGCTGTCCGATTCATTATCAAGGTTCTCCGAGTCATAAGGGTTGAGCTTTAGTTACTTTATCTGATTCTAACTTAAATACAATTAAACAAATTATAACAGGGGTTGATGGCAGCTATTCCTTTGAAGCAGAATGCGGTACCTTGTATTATATTAAAGCAGCAAAAGAAGACTACCTTACCAAGGAGCAGAAAGTCAGCACACCCTCTGAATCAGGAGACAAAATCGCCTATCAGCCTTGAAAAAAATATTAAAAAAGTAACAACAGGATCTGATCTGGCCAAAGTATTTAACATAGAAATAATTCACTTTGATCTGGATAAACATAATATAAGGAAAGATGCTGCTATTGATCTTCAAAAAATTATTGCAGTTATGCAGCAATATCCTCAGATAAAGATTGATGTACGCTCCCATACGGACAGCCGTGCATCGGACAAATACAATAGAAAGCTGTCTGGTTTGAGGGCAGAATCAACCATTAATTATATGATTAAAAATGGTATAGCTGCAGACAGGCTTACCGGAAGGGGCTATGGTGAAACACAATTGGTCAATAAATGCAGCGATGGTGTACCTTGCACTGAGGAAGAACATCAGCGTAATAGAAGAAGTGAATTTATTATTACAGAAATGTAAATTAGGATATTGTGATTATTTTAAAGAGGGATATAGCAAATAAAGATAATTTTTAAGCTGTAGGTTGTTAAAACTTTAAAAAAATAATCAAATTTAGAACTTGTTCCTGATGAATTTAGGCAGAAAGATTTTGATTGAGGACTTAAGATTGATATATAAATAAAGTCAATAACTTGTAGGCCAATGAGACTTTACAGAATGATTTAAAAAAAAGATCGCATAAATACACTTAAGTAAAATCTAGTCGATATACCCAATTTATGTTAGGTATTAATTACTATAAATAATTTAATATGCTAATTGTTACCTCGTGGTACGAGCAAGGCACTATGTCTAAGTCTTTTGCCAGAAAGGGAAAGTCCGTGATAATTTTGGGTTCTTTTTTTATTGCTTTAGGAAAAACAAATAAAAATCAGATAAAAAAAGACTTTTAAAATTAGGCATATTTCAGGAATTTAATAATTTAGATAGCCGTTTAAAAGCATACGCCATAGTGCGGATAGTAAACATAAAATTGGAAGATTATGTTTATGGACATGCCCTCCAGACTGTAATAAAGTGATTAATTATTATGGTCGGAGCCTTAATTTATTGTTCATCAATATCGCAATTATTATCGCAATTTTCGGATATGTAAACAAAAGATGGAGGAAAATTGATACTCATTTTTCTCTAATACTTTATAAAAATATTGGCTTTGTTGCTTTACCTCCACAGCAGATTTTGAGTGGTAAGGTATCAAATTAACCTAAAGGTTAAATTATTTTTTTGGGGTGAAAACCAATCTATTTGCAGGACCTCTTTAATAAATGATTTCAATTCATTAAATGTACTGGGTTTTACAGCATAAAATGTTGCTCCAAGGTTAAATGCTTTATCTATGACAAGAGGATCACTAGAAGTAGAAAGCATGATGATACGTAATTTTTTTAGCCTCTTTTGATTTCTTATTTCTTCTAGACATTTTAGACCATCCCGTTTGGGCATATTAATGTCCATGAAAATAATTTCAGGCAAAGGATCTGGCTGTTTATAAAGGATATCCATCAATTGTTGACCGTCTTGAGCTTGTATTAGATTTACGGTATTATCTATTTCAAACAATGCTTCGGCAAACATTACCCGATCATCATCATCATCATCTGCTAAATAAATATTTCTTTGAAGGATGGGATTCTGTAAAGTCATAGCTGTATAATTTTGTATTGTAAATAGTAGGATAGTAACTAGAAATCTGAAAAATGATTATATAAAATAAACATCTTTAAATTCGGTAAAAAGGTGAACTATCGGTGTACAGCAAATATTAATTAAAGATAATGCTTTAATGTAAGAAAAAAAACATAAAATTATGATGTTTATTGTATTGTATGGGAAAGCGTCACCTAAATTTGGTTTGACTTCTTTGAAAATGCTGTCTTTTGCAGCTAAAGTGGTTCAAATTTAGACAAATCGTTTATTTTCCAAAATAACAAATCTCATATATAGATGCCTTACTAATATAAGGCATCTATAATACTTGGGTATTAAATGCAAAAAATCTAAATTTTAAAAAATGCAGAGTTAAAGTTTATAAATCAAAACCTATTGAAAACTGCCAAACCCTGTTTTGTGCTTTCCCTTGATCATATAAATCCCCTAAGCCTAAATGGTAGCGTGCGGATAAACTTATACCGGAATTTGTTTTAAATCCTGCACCAAAGTTTAATCCCCAATCAAAGCTATTGGGATCATATTCTTGCGAACTGCTGAAAAGCCCTTCATATTCTTCTTTATGTGAAATCGCCAATCCTATTTGCGGTCCGGCTTCCAAAAAGAAATTTTTAGAAGGGTAGGCTTTAAGCATTACGGGCAGGTTAATGTAATCCAGCTTTTGAGTAAAAGTGCCGCTGCTGTTTGTTATTTTATATCCTTGTTGAGAATATAGCAATTCAGGCTGAATGGAAAAGCTTTCGCTGATAAAAGACTCTCCATAAACTCCTATATGAAAACCATGTCGCTGTCCGGTTTCTCCATCTCCGTCAAAACTTACCGCTGCCAAATTATAACCTCCTTTTATCCCTGCGTTCGATTTTGGAATAGTGTTGTCCTGCGCATTAATTGTTGCTATGGCACCAAAGAATAGTGCTATTATTGAAAAATTTATTTTCATCTTTTTGGTTTTAAAATTGTTTGTTGATTAAATTTTTATCTTCCTCCATTGGCACGAAGGTCCGCAATGCATTGTGCATCCAGCCCAGGCGTATTACCAGTTGAAACCATATTAGAAATACCGGCACCTGTTTCTGCTGACCAATACATTAAACATGTTTTTTCAATGCAGTGTTTTGGATGTGCTGTATCTTCATGATTGCTTTGCAGCGGCGTTCCAAGGTTTGTGAGCCCTAGTATATGCCCAAATTCATGGGTAATTATAGTGGTTTCCAGCAAACTTCTGTTTGGTTCAAACGGACTGTCGCTTAGATTCTCAATAGTCTGCTGGAAAATAACAAAAGAAGTATTTCTGTAGGCCGTTCCAAGAATAAGCGAAGTTTCAGTGTCCTTTGAAGATTTGCCGTCTGCAAAAAAGGCCCAGACTGCTATTTGGTCTGAATTGTTGTATTTGGTGCGATTAGCATTTTCAATATTTACAATTTCCTGATCGGTGTAAGGTGAATTTCCCGGAGATGGTATAGAGCGTTTTATAACACTGATACCGTCTGGTTTGTATGTTCGTGCGGTAAGAAATTTTACAAAATTATTGATTGCTGTATTACTTGGTTCAAAACCGGTTACATACACCACTTCAATAACCATACTCTTAAACTTTTTATCCGATAGTAGATCATTAGCCGAACTTCCGGTCTGCTGTCTGTTTGCAATAGTATTTAACGCCGCTGAATTCTCTGTGCTGTCATCCTTAGAGCAAGCCCCAACAGAGAAGAGCAAAATAATGGTTAATAGAGAAAATGTTTTTTTCATTATTGTTTTTATTAATTAGTGTTTTATCACGGACAGCTAAATTAGGTGAGCTGTCCGCAATAAACTACCAGTCAAAATCCAGTTATATTTGTTTCAGTACAAGTGTTGCCCCGGCATCAGTTGTGCTTTGTAAGGTGATTGTTGTTGCGGTAAAACTGGTTACTTTCCAGGTATTATTCAGCAAGGCAAATGAAGCATTACCTGAAAAATTCAGTTGCAGCAGCACGCTTAATTCCGAACTTACCCCATAGGTTCCACTTACAGTTGTATTTAATAAATCCGCAGCTTTTACAAGTAAATTGTTTGTAAAATCGATGGTGAAATCTTTATAATTTACCGCTGAGTTTACGCCTGCCTTTACAAAGGACTCTATTTTAAATTTTCCATTAACCAAAATAGGCCCAATCTTTTTAACATTTTCAGCAGCCAGAGCTAATGCTTCCTGTGTTTTTACAGCTGCATTTATAGTGGTCTGCAACTCTGCATCGCTGGAAATTGTTACTTTGGTTCCATCTGCAATTGTTGCTGAAATTGGGTAATTAACGGCATATAATTCTGTACTGCTTAAATTAGACATATACGTATATAATTGCTCCTCTGATGTAATAACAACGTTTCCCGTTTGTTTAAAACTTACATCAAATGTCAAAATTGTAATAGGGAAACTGATATTTACAGAAGATATGGCGTTCTGACCCGCTGCTTCCGCCGCTGTACAAGCAGTAAGAATCGCATTGTACTCTGTCTGGCTATTGACAGTAACCTCAGTGTAATTGCTTAATTTAACTTTTAATGGAAATTGTAATACAACAGTATCCTGATCATCGTTATATTGTCCCAAAATAGAAATAACCTGCTGGTAATCTGCCTGAGTTAGGACAGAAACCTGAACTCCATTTACTTTAGCGGTAACGGGCAGCAAAATTGAAGAACATGACGCTCCATCCAGGAAATCATCAAAGGAACCATCATACATAGAAGTACGTTTAAGGTTTGTTGTTGTAGTTGAATTGGCTGAATTTGTATCTGGGTTTTCTCCCTGTTCATTATCAATTTCACTTTGACATGATGTAAAACCTACAATAGACATCAATGCAGCTGCGGTAACAATTTTTAATTTTTTCATAATTTTTAAATTTAATATTTTTATAGTAACCAGCGATCTATAAGCGCCTTTCTAATGGTAAGACAACCAGGATTATTTTTACCCTATGAAAAATTTGAAAAAAATATAGTTTTTTGCAAATAAAATTGTAATACATTGATATCTAGGGTTTTATTAATTTAATAATTTTTCATAAAAAAGCAATTAGGATCATCTGAGTTACTTTTAAAAAATTAATATACTTTTACAAACTACAAAAAAAGAATAAATACCTCAATGAGCGACAAAAAAAATAAACTTTGCCAGGAAAATCACTTTAGGGACTTTTATGTAACACATGTGCAGTCAGCAACTAATTTTGCTTATTTCAAATGTGGAGATGACCAGGAAGCATTAGATCTGGTGCAGGATGCATTTACAAAAATTTGGGAAAATTGTTCTAAAATAGATTTTAGCAAAGTCAAAACGTATTTGTTTACCAGCATTAATAATTTGTTTCTAAATACAGTAAAACATCAAAAAGTGGTATTAAGGTACGCTAAAGATGCACCTAATCTGGATATTCATAACCAAAGCCCTGAGTATTTGCTTGAAGAAGAAGAATTCAGACTAAAACTCACTAGTGCAATTGCATCATTGAGTGAATTGCAAAGGGAAGTTTTTTTACTCAATAGGATAGAGGGAAAAAAATACAGGGAAATTGCGGAGCTGCTCGATATTTCTCAAAAAACAGTAGAAAAAAGAATGTCCGGGGCGCTGCAAATATTAAAATCCCAGATCGAAAATATATAATATAATGGTTTAGCTATAGGGTAATTTAAAAGTTAGTTGTCTTATAAACACAGAGGTATAAAATGAAAAATGAAAAACAAATATTAAAATGGTTCAATAATGAGCTTTCAGGTAAGGAAATTGAAGATTTAAAGCAGTCTGAAGATTTACAAACACTTGAAAAGATTAATCATTATGCATCGCAGTTCGAGACTCCAAAAGTAGATATCCATGCTGCTCTGGAAGCTTTCCAGGCCAAAAACCATTCTAAAAAGAAACCAAAAGTAAGAACTTTAAACTACAAAGTTTTTTACCGCGTAGCAGCTGTGCTGGCTATTGCGCTTGCTTCTGCCTATTTCTTGCTTTCCAATAACATTACATCATTTGAAACTTCAATAGCGCAAACAAAATCGGTTACATTGCCAGATCATTCTCAGGCAATATTGAATGCGGGCTCAAAATTAAGTTTTAACGAAAAAAAATGGGCTGATAAAAGAGATTTAACCTTAGAGGGAGAAGCTTTTTTCAAAGTTCAAAAAGGGCAGACTTTTACTGTAAATACCAATGCGGGGGTTGTTACTGTTTTAGGAACCCAATTTAACGTCAAAGAGCGCAAAAACTATTTTGAGGTTACCTGTTATCACGGTCTGGTAAGTGTTGCCTATGAGCAGACAGCGGTTAAACTGCCACCTGGAAAAACCTTTAGGGTTATAAATGGGATCATTGAAGCTGTTGAAGATTTAAATGCCAAAAAACCTTCCTGGATTGAAAAGGAATCTAGTTTTGACAGAATACCTCTGGATCAGGTTATTGCAGAGCTGGAGCGACAATACGATATAAAAATAAAAACAGAAGGTGTGGACACTTCAAAACTCTTTACGGGAAGTTTTACCCATTCCAATGAACAAATAGCACTTCAAGCCGTTACCATCCCGCTTAAATTAAGTTACAGGATCGAGGGAAAAACCATTATATTTTATAATTATGGTCTCCAATAAAGGGCTGATTTATCTATTGGTTTGTATGGGCAGTTTTTGTTATGGACAAAATACAGCCCCAAAAAGGCCTTTGACTGAGGTTATTATTGCAATAGAAAAACAGTTTAACGTAAAGTTCTCCTATGCTGTCGAAGATGTGGCAGCGGTGACCATTGAGAAACCCAATCCCTCATTTACCTTAGAACAGACCATTGACTACCTCAATCAGAAAACCCTTTTAAGTTTTAAGGCTTTAGACGACCGGTATGTTACCGTTTCAGTACTAAACAAAACAATAGCCATTTGTGGAACCGTTTTATCGGGTGAGACTAAATCTGGTCTGCCAGGTGCTTCGGTGTTTGTGGATAATATACGCAGGCACTGCATAACAGACCAAAACGGTAAATTTAGTCTGCAGGATATTCCAATAAATGCCTCAGTAACTGTTTCCTATATGGGTTTTGAATCCAGACGCTTTACGGCTAAAGAATTGTTTGCTTCACAAAACAATTGCAGGGAGATCATTCTAACTGCTAAAAACGAACAGTTGAATCAGGTTTTGATCAAGGTGTATCTGACTCCCGGTTTGCAAAAATATGTGGATGGAAGTACGGTTTTAAATACTAAAAAATTTGGTATCCTGCCCGGATTGACAGAACCTGATATCCTGCAGTCCATTCAGGTGCTGCCCGGAGTGGAAAGCACGAATGAAAGTATCGCCAATATTAATGTACGCGGCGGGAGTAATGATCAGAATTTAGTGCTGTGGGACAATATTAAAATGTATCATTCAGGCCATTTTTTTGGCTTGATATCCGCTTATAATCCCAATCTTACCAGTAAAGTGATTGTGAGCAAAAACGGAACAAGTGCCGAGTACAGTGATGGGGTTTCCAGCACGATCAATATGTATACCAAAGATTTGGTTTCGAATACCTTTTCGGGTGGTGCAGGTATTAATTGCATTAGCGCTGATGTTTTTTTAGAGATTCCAATCACTAAAAAATTAGAGTTTCACATCTCAGGTCGTCGTTCTATTACCGATGTGCTTGAATCTCCTACCTATACCCAATATTTTGACCGTAGTTTTCAGGACACGGAAATTAATGCCGATAGCGACCAGTATGACACTTCTTCTGATTTCTACTTTTATGATTATACAGCAAAATTGCTTTTCGATTTGAACGAAAAACATCAGTTCAGGGCAAACATTATCGGAATTAATAACGCCCTTGATTATTCGGAACGATTGACAAATGCAGATCGGACCCAATCTAAAATCAGCAGTTTATCCCAAAAAAATATAGGTTATGGAGGGAATTGGAAAGCACAGTGGAATTCTAAACTAAGCACAAACTTAATAACGTACTTTTCCCGATATAATATTGATGCTGCTGATTACAGGGTAGAGACAAATCAGCGTTTAACTGAAGCCAATGAAGTGCTGGAAACGGGAACTAAACTCAACACCTATTACAAAACGAGCGATGACCTGAATTTTTTGATAGGTTATCAATTTAATGAGACAGGCATGCTGAACCAAACCGCTGTTACTAATCCATCTTATATAAACACTAAAAAAGATGTCTTACTCAATCATGCTCTATTTTTTGAGACCCAGTATAATCGAAAGAACACCTATTTGAGAGTGGGATTACGTGCTAACTACTTTCAAAAATTTGATACGTTTTTATTAGAGCCCAGGGTAAATGTCCGGCAAAAAGTATCAGAGCAGTTTGCTTTAAAATTAGAGGGTGAATTTAAAAATCAGTCTACTGCCCAAATTGTAGATTTTGAAGATGATTTTTTAGGTGTTGAAAAAAGACATTGGGTTTTAGTGACCAATAAAGATTTGCCTATTGCCACAAGTAAACAAGGTTCTTTTGGTGTAGAATTCAATAAAAACAAATTAAATATTGAGGCTACAGGATTTTATAAATTTGTTGATGGCATAACCGCCTCGAGCCAGGGTTTCTATAACAATTTTCAGTTTACTAATGCCAGCGGAAGTTATACGGTTAGAGGTTTTGAATTTTTAGCCAATAAAACAGCCCGTCAATATAGTGTCTGGATGAGTTATACCTTCAGCAAAAACAATTATGAGTTTGAAACACTTACCCCGTCTGTTTTTCCTAATAATGTCGATATCAGACATTCTGTATCGATTGGCTTTTATTATGAGTTTATAAAAAATGTAAAAATTGCTGTGGGCGGTATGTGGAGAAACGGTCAGCCTTACACCAAACCAGTTGATGGTGATGAAACAGTACAAAACGGAAATAAGACCCTGGTCAATTATGATGCTCCAAATAGTGAAAATCTGGATAATTTCATGCGTTTGGATGCTTCTTTAAATTATAATTTCAACTTCTCACCATCCACTACAGCTTCGGTTACTGTTGGTGTCATTAATCCTGTCGATCGGAAGAATCTTATTAACCGTTATTACAGGGTTAATCCGAAGGATTCCAATGATGCTCTTCAGGTAGACAACAAATCACTTGGTTTAACACCGAATATTAGCTTTCGGGTAAATTTCTGACAAAGCTTAATGTCAAAGCCCCTTAAACTTTATCATGAGTGATAAAGAGAATCTTTGCATCAAAACGTATCAGAATTGGGCACTATAGTGTATGGTGTACAACCCAGTTCTTTTGAGCAGCTGAATTGATGCCAGGATCCTTTGCATGGATCTTGTGGTAATGTCGCAGAAAATAAAATTCCCACCCTGATCAGTCTCATTTCTGGTTTGTTCATCTTTTTTAAGCTCATCATTGCCAAGCTGCCCAATTTTGAATTCCCTCTTGACGCGATTATCCTGATCCGGTTCAATCGTTTCAAAGGCATCGCTTTCAAGCAGAATTTAAGAATTGGCTTGATCAGTAAAAGAAGAGACAAGTAATTCGAAATGAAGGATGTGACGGTATAGTTATTAATTATGAATTACATTTTTATAAAATCAAAATTGAAAAACATTGCATTCTTTGCAAAGGCTGATGTTTTTCATTTGGACTGTTTGAGCTTTTATCTTCCATTATATTCATTGTTATGTTATTTTTTTAGATAAAGTTTTGCATAAATATACAACTCCTGCCTAAGTTAGTAATTCTTACTTTAAATTGATTAATTATATGGGTAGAGTTTTCTATTTTTGAGAAAGCATCACATTGTTAAGTCAGAGACAAGTATGTTTAAATCAATTGGCGGGTTAACTTTTAAATCATTTAAATTCTTATATTTGATTCTGACAGATGCGACAAAACACTTATGCCCAGATAAAGGAGATAAGCATCTAATAATTTCTTATCGAATGCGGGCTCTTTAATATCACTTCCTTTCAAAAATGTTTTCACTTGCGTATTGTCCCATATATAAGTATCCTGATATAGTTCTACAGTAGAGAGTCCTTCATGCATATTGTCTTTAAACAAACTAGTAAGCGGGTATAGCTCACAACTACTGTTATCTTCCCAAAGTTTTCGCCATTCTTTATAGGGTAATTTATTTAATTGCAAGGGGTAATATTTATGAAACAACTGAAAGAATTGATCAAGTGTTAGATTCGTTTCCGGCGATGCGATCAGGTTAAATTTAAGTCCAATAGCATCCGGATTTTTTGAAATATGCACCATTGATTTCACCATATAGTCTACCGTAATCAAGCCTTCACGTAACTCTTTAAGAGCAGGATATGTATTGTGCTTCAGGCAAAGCTTTACCAGTCCTGCCCACCATTGGTAGGGCGCACTGGCACCACTTGTTCCATGACACATGGCATATCCCAAACGGTAAGTAATGACAGGTAGTCCTTTTGATGCGGCGAGATCTGCAATTTCTTCCATTACATATTTGCTTCGAACATAACCAATGTCTTTACTGATGGCGAGGATATTTTGTTTAATGTCATCCCGCTCCGTCATAACAGTTTTATTTGTAAAGACATGTCCCCAACTATAAACAGATATGGTAGATAATAGCACTAGACATTTGAGTTTACTATGTGCTGCAAAGTGGATAAGTTCCCGAAGACCATCAACATTTGTGGCTTTCATGTACGAATAAGGCTGAATAAAATTTACAGAACTGGCAGAATGATAAATAACATCTACGCTATTTGCGAGCATATCGAATTGTTTATCTGGCAAGCCTAAGTTTTTTTTCGTTAGATCCCCAATTATAGGTACAATCCTCTTTTTTAACTCTTCACTAATTGAAATATGAAATTTATCCAGCAGCTCATTAATTTTAAGCAGTGCATCATATTCATTTTTGGCGCGTATCAGGCAATAAATAGCAGCGTCGGTTTTTGTTAGTAATTCTTCTATCAAATTAATCCCGATAAAACCTGTAACTCCTGTAAGAAAGATATGTGCAGGGTTGATAAGTTTACTGGTATCAAAGCTGCCAGTGATTAGAGTACCGGGTGATAAATAAACATCTTTCTGTAATTCAATTACCGGTTCTACATCTTCTTCGGGAATATCCGCAACAGCGATTTTTCGCTGTGTTAATACAGCTGCAAGCGATTGTATTGTTGGATACTGATACAAATCTCTCATGTATGTTTTGACATTCATCTTACTGGTAATGTCTGTTGCAGCCACTGCTACTAGTAAAGAATCTCCGCCGATATCAAAGAAATTATCAGTCATGTCAATTTCTGTCCTCTCCAGTAAATCTACCCATACACTGGTAATAATTTCTTCTGCTTCTGTTTCCGGGGCTGTAATTATTCCACCGTTTGCATCATGTTGTAAGGGAAGCTCATGTAGTCGATTGAGATCAGTTTTACCATTTGCATTCATCGGTATTTCTTCTGTCAAAATGAAATGTGCAGGGATCATATATCCAGGTAATTCTTGTTTAAGATGTTGCCGAATGGCATTGGTAGAAGTTGGCCCGTGCAATTTATTTATTTTTTTATCCAGCACAATAAATGCCACCAATGTTTTATATAGCTTGTTGTTCTCTTTAGCAATCACCACTGCTTTACTGACATTAGGAATGCCTGCAAGCACATTTTCTATTTCACCCATTTCGATCCTGTAGCCGCGTATTTTTACCTGATTATCAATTCTTCCAATATATTCAATATTACCATCATCCAGCCAGCGTACAAGATCGCCTGTTTTATATAATTTTTCTCCAGGTTTAAAAGGATGTGCTATAAATTTCTGATTGGTTAATTCCGTTTGTCCCCAGTAACCTTTAGACAAACATGCGCCACTGATACATAATTCACCTACCGCGCCTATTGGCAAGAGATCTAGTTGGGGGCTGAGTACATAAGCCTGTGTATTGGCAATTGGCTTGCCAATAGAAGAAACATACAGACCATCAGCGCGGTTCACCATATAAAAAGTGGCATAAACGGTACATTCTGTAGGACCATAATAATCTACTAATGTGTAGGGAAGTCCCTGAGTATTTACTGGTTTTAATTTCTCGCCTGCTGTAAACAAATAGATTAATGAAAGTTTTTTTTGTTGGGACTCTTTTACAATGTCCGGTACTAAAACAGTGGGAGCAAATCCATGCGTTATTTTATTGCGACCATAATAGTCCAATAACTGAGAGGCATTGATACGTTCATCATTATCGGCAATATACAATACTGAACCTGCAGCGAGTGAAGACCATATTTCCCAAACAGCAATATCAAAACCAGATCCTGCCACAAGGCTAAGACTGCTATTGGAGGTTACATTAAAATGTTTATTATGCCAGATTATCAAATGCTGAATAGACTGATGAGCTACCATCACACCTTTTGGGTTTCCTGTAGAGCCGGATGTATAAATAACATAAGCAAGATCATCTTGTGAGATGGTGACAGATAAAGGTTCGATAGATTTTTCTTGTACCACAGCGTCTGATAAAGAAATACAACTTACTTCATTAGCTATTAAACTCTTATTGGCATTGTCTGTTATAATGATTTTAGCATTAGAGTCTGCAATGATATAAGAAACTCTTTTGAGTGGTAGTGAATAGTCTATCGGGATATATGCAGCGCCGGATTTTAAAATACCCAGGATGGAAATGATCAGTTCAATAGAACGGTTTAGTTGAAAAGGAACAAGAGATCCTCTACTTATGCCAATAGACAGCAGATAATTGGCCACTTTATTACTTTCTTCATCCAGTTGTTGATAAGTGATACTGTCGTTGCCGCACACAATTGCTGTATTATTCTGGTACTTATGTACCGTTTCTCTAAATAGATCAAGCAATGTAAAATAGTCAGCATTTAAGGTGCCGGTATCATTAAAGGTGTAAAGCAGATGTTTTTTTTCTTGTTCTGTAAGATCAATAGGAGCACTGCTTTGTTGCGATCCATACACTTCATGATTTGGGTTTGATGCATTCATAATATTTATTTTAAATAGTGATTAAACAATCCTTAAAAAAGATATAACTGCAGAGTCAAAATATGATTTATAGAACTAGGTATTTGTTTTATCTAGGTTTATTGCAACAGGTTTTCGATAAAATATATAATGTATTTCGATTGATAGCAGGCATAAAAAGAAGGGGGGAGGATAACAAGATAATAGGCTGAATTTATCGCTGAAATTTTTATAATAATAGATTGGAAGGACAATGATGCTTCTGCCAAAACAGAATTACACTCTTAATTTATGTATCGTATTTTTTATTTTTTAAATAATAAACAGACCAAATATAGTAATATTATTCATACAATAATATATGTAATATGTTAAATTTTACATGTCTGTGATTTTTTTAATGTATGCCTAATTTTATGATAACAAACAATATACAAGCCAATTTCAAAGTAGAATTATATGAGTAGTCCTTGGCTTACGCTGAGATTATTGATTGTGACCGCACAAATTTTAAATTCCAGAGGCCACTTTTTTCTGTTTTTTGGCATTTTTTCAAATTTATTAAGTGCTGAATTATTTCATAATTGACGCCCTCCTAAGTTATCTAACTCAAAATATTCTCCAGCATTTAACAAAACCGTCTTAAGGTTTTGCGGCAAAAAAGGTATCCGCTTCACAAAGAATACAGCTCGAGAATTGACATATACAGCCAGTATGAAAAGACAATGGATTGGCAGCATCTAAAAATCCTCTTTACAGTAAGGTAAAGAGGATTGATCAAAAGAATTTTTAAGTTTGCAGTGCGTTTTAGTACTTCATTCACAAATCTTCGCGGTTATTATAATTCCTTAACCCCGCCATCGATAACTATTTCTGAACCTAATATAAATTTAGAATCATCTGATGCCAGATATAGAAAGGCCTGGGCAACCTCCTTGGCAGTAGCTATCCGTTTTGAAGGATTTAATCCGGCAAAGTAATTTTTAGATCCATTAATTTCCTCATCAGAACCTCCACCCCTGCCAAAGAGCGGTGTATCAGTAGGACCAGGAGAAACTACATTCACTCTAATTTTACGATCTATTAATTCTGCAGAAAAACTTCTTGCAAGGGAACGTACTGCAGCTTTAGAAGCAGCATATGCTGCGCCTGTAACCACGCCTTTGGCATTCATAGCGCTTGAGGTTAAAATAATGGAAGCGCCTTCATTTAAATAAGGTAGTGCCCGCTGTACAGAAAAGAACGCGCCTTTAAAATTGATGTCACTTGTTTGGTCAAACTGTTCTTCAGTAAAGCTGCTAAGGGGAGCTGCTATAAACACCCCGGCATTAACAACTAGTACATCTATTTTACCTAACTCGTCAGCCACTTTTTTATAGGTTTTCCCGATACTATCTAAATCGGTAACATTGCTGACAATAGCTACTGTATCATCTCCAATTAGTTTCGCAGCTTCATTTAATGACATAGCGTTACGGCCGGTAATCGCCACTTTTGCTCCATGCTCTGCAAATAAAATTGCGGTGGATAATCCCATACCGCTGTTTCCTCCGGTAATAACGGCTACTTTGTTTTCTAACTTTTTCATATATTTAATTTTATTAGTAATGGCCTGTATCCATCCCCTTTATAACAGGTATAGTTGCTTCCGTTGAAGTAGGTATTGTACTATTTTTGAGGTATCATTTCATAATGCTTGGGAATCGTGGAACTACATATTTCCTCAATTCTTCAATAACTTCACCTGCTGGTCTCTGACTGTATTTTAAACTAAGAATTACATGGTTTACACCAATGCTTTCTAACAATTCCAGCAATTCCAAAAGCACATTTCTTCCCAGCTTGTAACCAAGATGAATAGGTTGTAGCGGATCATCAGGCTGAACCGATAAGTCAATATATAATGATTGGGAAAATGGTTTGAACAGGGTTCCGCAATTTCTTTGAACAGCAGCTCTATATTCTTGTATTATATTTTTCTGTTGTTCTGGTGATCTTGGATAGCTGACCCAACCATGTCCGTTTTTTGCAATCCAATCTAATGATTGCTGACTATGTCCGGTAATTAGTAATGGAACTTCCTGTGTTACGGGTTTTGGAACCATATCTGCTCTGGAGAGTAATCCACCGCTCCACTCAATAGTTTCAAAACTGGTTTTTTGAAATTTCCGGAATACTTCAAAATACTCACGGAAAATTTCCCCCCTCTCATCCATATCGACCCCAAAGGCAGGAAACTCGACTGGCCTGTCTCCCGAAGCCAGTCCCAGCAATAGCCTGCCTCCGCTTAACTGGTCAATGCTGGTAGCCGCTTTTGCAAGGTGTAATGGATTTCGAATAGGTAAAACAATCGCTCCAGTGGCCAGTGCAATGTTTTTTGTTTTGGCAGCAAGAAACCCTAAATAAACAAACGGATCAAAAATTTGTCCCAAATCACCAAAATTGGGATCCCTAAGCGGCACATCCCTTAGCCACAATGCCGCAAAACCAGCATCCTCAGCCTGCTGTGCTATTTCAATGTGGTTTTCCATTGTTGGGGCTTCTCCCTGATAAGCCTCAATAGGATAAAATAATCCCAAAGTTAATTTATTGGGCTGATACGTCCTCTTAAACCCAGGTTGTTCAGTAAAAGGCTGTTTTGATAATGACAACATATATAAATTGGTTTATTAATTGTTAATTAAAAATTGAGGTAACTGCCCCAATGTGGATGTGCATTTATGCGACGTTCAATATTTTTTAACATTTTAAGCGAACGTTCCAATTTATTGTACACATCACCACCTTCATCCCAACCCGTATAGCCTATATATCCAGTATACCCCATCCGTTTCAATAGCGCAACTACTGCAAAATTATCTAACTCTCCCATATCCAAAGGTTCAATTGTAGCTACTTTAAAAAAACCAAGAGGACTACGTCTTGCTCCTGCCAGGTTGACTTGTTTGATATAAGGCATCGCTTTTTTTAGCAATTGTGATAAGTTATTTCCTTCTCCCATATACCAATTGCCACTGCTGAAAATCATTCCTAAATTCGGATGATTCATTTTCTCACAAACACGAAGTGCATCACTATGTTTATCAATCCAGTGTTGAATATGTGTGTACAACAAAATTCTGATTCCACGGCGTTCCGCAATCAGAAGTGCCTTTTTTAGCCAAGCCATTACAGGAACATCTCCAGTTTCCTCAGAAGGTCTAATTCCTCGGCCCGCTGACTTTATTGCCAACTCAACAGTAAAACCTTCCGGCATAATTTCTAACATCTTCACAATACCGCTATTTCGAATGTCATGTTCTCCCAGGGACAAGTCTAAAACAATATAAACCCCAGCGACTTCAAGGTCGAATTTTTCTTTTACATTAGCTAAACCAAAAGCTTCCTCCCAATTTCTACCGTCCCAAGCCACCCAATGCATAGCATCATAGCCAACTTCTTTAATAATTTCACAACGGTCTTCAAAGCTATATAGTCCCATGCTGTTGTAAAAAGCAAAATCCATTGCATAAAATTTTTGCGGAATGATTGTCATTTTTGTGTCCATATTATTAATTATTTTATTTGGGTTACTAAATATTCTGAAATTAATGGTCGGTCGCTTGTGGTATTCCATACTAATTGCCAATTTTCTTTCAGGAAAATATCGATATTACCGTCTTTAGTTTGAGCAACATATCTTACGTTGAAAGTGATTTCAAAAAAGTTCTTTGAAGTTTCTGTAATTTCAATATTAGAAAGATGGTGCGCTGTCAATCCGATAAAATTGTTTTTAGCTTCCGTATACCATTTATTAAATCCATCGTGTCCGATAAATTCATTATGGTCAGGAATTTTCATTTTCAAATCGCTCGATAAGTATTGTAAGAAAAAACCATTTTCTTCTAATTGATCAAAATGCTCAAACCATTTTTCCATAAAGGGTTCTATTTTGTGGGTATTTCCTTTTCGTAGCGTTTCAATAAAAACACCTATTTGGCCAGCATGATTTTTTGCGTTTTCTTTAATCTCGCTTTTAGAATTAAGCATCCCCTCTACGTATACATTTCGGTTGGAATGAATCAATCCATGATAGATCATTTCCGTCAGATAGGCTGTTTGTTGAATCGGCTTTATAAATTCATCAAGAGTAAATTTATTATATCCTAAAGGAGTATACGATTCTGTTGGACCACCTAAGGTAACTGACAGAAGGAAGTGTTTTCCTTTTAGTTTGTCCCCACCAGCTCCATAAGCAAAACCAAAAGTCAATACTTTGTCAATCCATTGTTTTAGGGCTGCGGGGGAACTATACCAATAAAAGGGATATTGAAAAATAATAATATCTGCAGACAACAATGCATTTTTCTCTGCTTGTACGTCAATAGTAAAGTCTGGGTACAATTTTTCTAAATGCCTGATTTCAATATTTTTAACATCTTCCTGAAGGTGCCTTATAATATTTTTATTCGCTATGGATTGCTCCAGATCAGGGTGGGATAATACGATAAGTGTTTTCATTTTTTAATTTGATCTAATTAATTGCTTGTACATACATATATTGTGGTTTAAAAAAAAACTAAAATTTTTTATTTGCTAAATTTATTTTTAATTTAAGGTCATTTACAGAAGCCTCGCCTAAAACATTAGTGTAATCAACACCGAGCTGCTCCCAGCATGCGTAAACTTTAGGAATAAAAGCCGTTAATTGATCTGTAGCGGTTAAATATATATTTCTGCCTTCTTGCCTTCTATTAATGAGTTTTCGGCTTATTAATTTATCTGCTAAACGTGTTATTGTTGATGCATTTAGACCAATTATTTTAGCGGCATCTCCTGTTGCAACTTCCTTCTTATCATGAATAATCATCAACAAAAATGCATAGGATGGTGTCAGACCCAACGGCGCAAAACTGATTTCTGCAAGCGTATTGATTTCCCTGAACAACTGCCCTGAGGAGAAATATAAGCAGTTTTCTAAAAGTTCCTTAATATCTTTCATGATGCAAAGATAATAAAAATGCGTGTACATGCAAGTATTTTTGCTGTTTTGTTTTATTCTTTCTAATATGGAATTATTTACATTGTAATAAATAGTGATATAAGAAAAGATAATATTAGAAAAGTTTCTTCCGGTTTTCTATTCTCTCGGCTGCTAATAAATAACAAATATTTTTAACCTCTTCGCTAGTTGGTTCTTGGTTTCTAAAATGGGTTGCGGTCGTTTCTATATTCGATTCAAAATGAGATATTTTATTTCGAAATAATTTATTGAATTTTTCATTTTTTTTTTGGGACAATTGATGGATCGTAAACAAAATTCCAAACACCTCTTTTTTCTCTAAGTTTTCCAAAATATTTTGGTAAGACTGCGACCTCTAAAGAATGCTGAAATTTTTTATATATAATCTTCCCATCAACTTTATTTTTGAAAGAACCGCTGATTTCTGCCAGGACTAATTCAGGACTAAGTATGTTCTCCAAAAACTTCTTTTGGCTTTTAATTTATATTGATAGGTAATTGATTTCATGACCAATCAGATATACGAAATTTATTGATAGGTCTCTAATTTTCTGAGATAAGAAGATACGTAATGATACGTTTTGGTCGGATTTTTTTTGGTATAAAGTGTTGTTTTTTTAAATACTTTGTGGTTTAATTGTGTGAGATAAGTAATCGTCTGAAAAGTTCCTTTTTGTTTTCTACTTAAAAAGGTAAAATTGTTTAGTTTTTTTCTCTTACTGAGAAAATGATGGCTTAGAGAAAATGCCATATTTTAATCTAATTTTCGTTTGCATATATACTTTGTTACTAAAGATCTTTAAGTGAATTCTGAGAAAAAGTATTTTAAATCTATCATATCTTTATGTTTTCCTATTTATATCTCATATTTATATGGTTTTTCCTGTGAATATTGAAGTCTTTATTTTATAGGGTTTTGTGCAATCAAAAATTTAATTACATTAGCGGGCAGAAAATGGAATTAACACTTTTTGCTTCTATAAAATTTACTTATTTAAGACGCTTAAATTGATTTGAGAACAAAGATTTCTATATAGTAATCCCGATTAAGAAACTTAATTAAAAGCAGACAAGCATAAAATTGAAAAAGACTAAAAAAAACTCCTTTTTGTAACATCGTCATTTAATAACAAGTAATAAGAGAGCGATTTTTTAATCAATGAGCAAAGATCATTCAAATATGGTTTCCGATGATTTCTTACTGAAACAGATCAATCTGCATAATGACCATGCTTCATTTACCGTGCTTTATGATCGTTATTGGAATAAATCTCTGGCTATTGCCTTTAATTTGACCAGGGACAAATCGATCTCTAAAGATATTGTTCAGGAAACATTCATCAGTTTTTGGAACCGCAGAAAAACACTGCAAATAAACAATTTCGATTCTTATCTGGCAGCATCCTTAAAGTTGGCTGTATTCTCCCATTTTGAGAAAGAACGCAGAAGACGTCTGATCCGAGAAGAAAAACTTGAAATCAAACAGGAGGCCGTTTTAGACGAGCAGATCGAATCTATGTTTACAAATGACTATTTTATGAATCTCATTGAACATCTTCCGGAAAAATGCAGATTGGTAATTCAATACAGCAGGCTGGAGGATATGAAAAACTCCGAAATTGCAAAAGCAATGGATATCTCCGAGAAAACAGTTGAAGGGCATCTGACCAAGGGGCTTAAAATTATTCGCAATAAATTTAGGCACTAAATCATAACGTATATTTAATACAATCAGATTATTACTATTCTTTGTTTGTGATTATTTAAATAAAAAATAACTTTTTTTTTACCCGAGCAAGGGTAAAATATCTTTTCACGGGACTTACTTATAGAAACAAGTATAAGATTTATTCTAATACAATCTATAAAATTATTATGAGCCCTGAAAATATAGAAGATTTAATTCATAAATATCTTACCGGCACTGCTAATATTAAAGAGCAAGAAGAACTAGATTCTTGGTATAAAAATCAGCAAACGAAATCTCAGAAATGGATTGCCGATTCTTTAGATGAGGAAGCTCTTATTAAGGATGAAATGCTTTCTAAGATTAATGCAGTAATCTTACCGGCTAAAACCTTCAAAATTCGTCCTCTGTATAAATATGTTGCGGCGGCATCAATAATTTTGTTGGCTGGCTCAACCGCTTTTTTTCTTCATACTTTAAATACGGTAGAATTTAATACATCTAGTGCTTCTATAGAGCTGCCTGCAGGTACAAATGGTGCTGTCTTAACATTAGCTAATGGTGATAAAGTGCAATTAAGTTCAAACTCTTTAAAAAATATCAATCCTAATAAAATATCTGGAATAAACAGTTACAGCGACAGTATTCTGAAATATGAAGATGTAAAAAATCAGGCTTACAAAGAGATAGCTTATAATTCTTTGACGACACCAAATGGACGTCAGTTCTCGTTAGTGTTGTCTGATGGGACGAAGGTTTATATGAATGCTGGTTCAACGCTTGAGTATCCTGTCGCTTTTCAAGGGAACGAACGTTTGGTAAAGCTTACTGGAGAAGCTTATTTTGAAGTTGTTCACAATAGTAAAATTCCTTTTAGAATCCAAGCTGGTGAACAGTTAATAGAAGACATTGGGACATCATTTAACGTAAATGCTTATAATGACGAAAAATTCACTACTGTAACTCTTGTTGAGGGCAGTGTAAAAGTAAAAAAGAAAGAGCATGAGGTTATTTTAAAGCCCGAACAGCAGTCAATAAGTTTTAAGGGAAACGATTTAATTTCAGTGCGAACTGCTGATTTTGATTCGGCTCTGGCTTGGAAAAACGGTTTGTTTCATTTTAAAGATCAACAGTTGGAGGTGGTTCTTAAACAAATCGCACGCTGGTATGATCTTGAAATTGAATACGAGGGGCCAATTCCTTCAAAGACAATTAATGGAGAAATCTACCGGAATATGGACGGGGTTGAGGTGCTTTCCATATTAAAAAGTTTAGGCGTGAATTATAAACTGCAGGGTAGCAGACTAATCATAAAAAAATAAGAAGCCTTATTGTTTTTTCACAACAGTCTTGATTCTCAATAGAAATGAAGTATAAAACAAAAATTAACCAAAAACAAATATTTATGATATAGAAACTTTTATTTATAGATTAATACTATTTATAAAAAAGAACCGCAATAGTGTTGCAACCACTATCACGGTTTTCAAAATAGGATTAATTGATTTCCTGCAAGAGGAAAAAAAAATAACCAATAATAATCTAAACCAAAATTAATGAAATTTATTTATCAAACTATAAATTATCAGTCTATTTTAGGCGTTGAAACAAGAAGTAAACCTTTAGAAGTTTTGTTAGGAAAGATAATTTTATTCCTACTGTTGTTTTTTTTATCTTTCCAAAACTTGAACGCCCAGAGTATCAGTAATATCAATCTAAATTATAAAAATAAGCCGCTGCCGGCAGTGCTTAAATCGATTAAGTCCCAGTCTGGTTATGTTTTTATCAGTGGTGATGTAGATTTAAATAAATACTATATTACGGTAAAACTGCAAAACGTTACCATAGAGGAGGCCTTGAATGTTGTTTTAGTGAATCAAGGACTTAACTATAAATTTGTCAATAAAACGGTAGTGGTTACCAAACCTGAAAACAAAGAAGTTAAAACAAACGGTAATTCTGCTATTATTCCCACTGTGATCGGACAGGTAATAAGAACAGATGGTTCTACATTTCAGGGTGCTACAGTTTCCATTAAAGATACGTTTACAGGAGTTGTGACAGATGAGAATGGAAATTTTTTCATGAGAGATGTTCCTGGTTCAGCGAAACTTGTAATTTCTTTTATAGGTTTTAGCGATAAGGAAATAGATGTAAATGGCAGGTCAAATATCCCTTCTGTCATCTTAGAAGAGAAAGTAAGCAAGCTTGATGAGGTCAAGGTATTAGCTTATGGAATTAAGACAAGTGAGCGTTACACAACTGGTTCTTCAGTTAAAATTACAAGCAAAGATATTGAAAAACAACCAGTAGGAAACGTAATGCAGGCGTTGCAGGGAAGGGTTGCCGGATTAGTAATCAATCAGTCAAGTGGTCTACATGGTGCTGATATAAATGTAGAGATTCGTGGCAGTAATTCAATAGATGCTTCAAATAATACCAATACAAATACTTTGAAAAACACACCATTGTATATCGTAGATGGGATTGCATATCCGGGAGCGGGAATCAACCAGCAGGCAGCAAGTAAGGATCAATACGGACAGTTTTCTTTTATCCAAGGTCCAAATGGAAACGGAAACCCATTGGCTGCTCTTAATCCAAAGGATATTGAGAGTATTGAAATTTTAAAAGATGCCAACGCAACAGCTCTTTATGGTTCACGCGGTGCAAATGGCGTTATTTTAATTACTACTAAAAAAGGTAAGGAGGGCAAACCAACAATTTCTGTGGATCTTAATAGCGGTATGTCAATTATGAAAACACGCATGGAGGCATTAAACATTAATGACTACCTTGCTCTTCGTAAAGAAGCATTTGCTAATGATCAAAGAACCCCGACTGCTGCTAATGCACCTGATTTAACGGTTTGGAGCCAGACTGATTCAAAAGATTTTAAAAAATTGCTTATTGGTGATCCAGCCAAAACTTATGCTGCTAATTTGTCTGTTTCTGGCGGTAATAACGGGATGACTTTCATGCTTTCAGGCAACTACTCTCGTACAGGTTCTGTTTTTGATGACAATCGTGCATCAAATAATTATGGGTATCATTTCAGTTCCAGCTATACCAGTCCAGATGAAAAGTTTGTTGCCACAATATCTATCACCAACGGTACTAGTACCAGTAACCTGACAGGCGCAAATTTCTATGAGAATGTATATTCATTACCGGCTAATTTCCCCTTGTATAACGAAGATGGATCGTTGTACTGGTATTCTCAATCAATTCCTTCTATTGCTAATCCCTTATCGGAACTCAATAAAGCATATGAGAATAAAATGAACGTAAATAATAATAGTCTTAATTTGAGCTATACTATTAATCCCTATCTGCGTTTTTCAGTAAATGCAGGATTTAATAAATCACAATCCAATCAAAGTTCTATAAGTCCAACTACGGCTAACGATCCTAAGAATCCTTATTCAATACCCAGTGCTAGTTTTTCAGAATCTAATAATCAAAATATAGTGGTTGAACCGCAAATCAATTATAACAGATTAATAGGTAATGGTTCGTTTAGTGGATTAGTAGGTGCAACTTATCAGAAAACTTCGAATGAACAGCCGTTTTATATTTCAGCATCAGGATTTCCTTCTGATTTGTATTTATCTAATCTTTCTATGGCTTCTAGTTACATTGTACGAAACGGTAATAATTCCTATAAGTATGCATCGCTTTTTGCAAGTTTAAACTATATTTATAAAGAGCGTTATATAATTAATGGAAATTTTAGACGTGATGGTTCTTCAAAGTTTGGATCAAACAATCTATACAGTAATTTTGGATCTGTAGGTGCAGCATGGATTTTTACAAGTGAAAAGTTTTTAGACAACAAACCCGAATGGTTTAGCTTTGGTAAACTGAGAAGCAGTTATGGTATAGTTGGTAGTGATAATGTTGAGAATTATTCATTCCTTTCTACCTATGTTAATAACTCATCTGATATATACTACTCTGGAAATAAAGGTTTAGTTCCAGCAAGACTGGCAAATCCTGATTATAAATGGGAGTTGTCCAAAAAGTTTGAATTAGCAGCAGATTTTGGCTTTTTTAAAGACAGATTATTGTTAAACGTTTCTTATTATAATAATAGAACAAGTAATCAATTATTAAATTATGCGCTTCCAATCCAAACAGGTTTTCAAAATTATACGGCCAACCTTGATGCCACGGTCGAAAATTCAGGTTATGAATTTGTGCTAACTAGTACAAATATACAAACCGATAAATTCAAATGGACTACTTCAGCTAATATTAGTTTTGTCAAAAATAAATTGATTGCGTTTGATGGATTGGCGTCCTCTCCTTATGCTTACAGTTATATGATTGGAAGACCAACGAGTTCTTTAGCACTTCTTCATTATACAGGACCTGACGCCAACGGAAGACCTACATTTGAAGATGCGGATAATGACGGGGAAATTACCAGAACCCTGCCATTAGTTAATGGTAAGGGTGATCTTTCCTATAGAGGAAAATCAACTCCTGATTTTTACGGAGGGCTTGTTAATGGGTTAAAATATGCTAATTTCCAATTGGATTTTTCTTTCTCATTTACAATTGGAGCAAAGACTAGAGGAATATTATCGGAACTAAGCGGACCAATTGGTAACCTTGCCAATGCCCCAAAGGCAGTGGTTGAGGAAATGAGAAATTTAGGTTTAGAAAAAATGTTTACCACCCAATCATTTTCATCAGATTTTGATCTGTTGAAAGATTCTGATGCATTACTGCAGCGTAACTCTTATGCCAGATTAACCAATGTAGCCTTTTCTTATAATTTTCCTGAAGAATTAGCAAAACGTATGAAACTTTCAGGAGTACGCGCTTATGCGCAAGGACAAAATCTGTTACTTATAAATCTTTCTGGTAAAACCTATACAGGTATAGATCCAGAAACGGGTATACGTTCAGTCCCTCCAATGATAGGAATTGTTGCAGGATTACAGTTTTCATTTTAATTAATAAATTAATCGTAGTATGAGAAATTATAATTTCACTTCATATAAAAAAACAGGGACTATCTTAGTGCTTCTGATAACGGCTCTTTTATATACAGCATGTGATGATTTGGTAGAAATAGATCCCCCGAAGACAGAGGTGTTGGATACGGATGTATTTAAATCTGATGCAAATGCCTCTTCCGCATTGATGGGTATGTACAGTAGTATGATTACCGATAATAATATTTTAAATGTTGGTTTTGGAAGCAGTCTTTCTGCAGATGAGGCTGATGCCACTAATATTTTTGATTATCGCTATAGCAGCTTTGGAAGTAATAATTTAACTTCCGCTGATTATGGAGCTTTAACTTACTGGACCGGTTTTTATAAAATAATATACCAAGCTAATAGTATTATTGATAACAGTACTAAATCTACTGGTATGACTGCTGAAGGGAAAACAAATATTATAGCGGAAGCAAAGTTTACCAGAGCACTTTATTATTTTTATCTTGTCAATCAGTTTGGTGCTGTACCACTGGCAGTAAGTTCCAGTGTAAGTATTAATAAAAACCTACCTAGAGCAGCAGTTGCAGATGTTTACTTACAAATTGTGTCTGATTTGAAAGATGCTGAAACAAATCTGCCTTCAGATTACAGCAGCTATGGAGGAAAAAGAGACAGGCCCGTTAAAAGTGCTGCCACTGCATTACTAGCAAAAGTGTACCTGTATACAAAAGATTATGCGAATGCAGAAAATAAAGCCTCGGAAGTAATTAGTAACTCGGCTTTATACGAATTGCTTCCGAAAGGGCAAATAGGCAGCGTATTTTTAAAAGACAGCAGAGAAAGTATTTTTGGACTCAATACCGAAACACAAACAGGACATTATCTAACTTTTGAAGATTATTATTATCTGTATGGAACTCAGTATAGTGATTCAGGTCCGGTGTATGTACTTACTTTTTCTCTTGCCAATTCTTTTGAACCAGGAGATGCAAGAAAAGCAGCTTGGACAGCTTCTTTTAATTATGACGGTACTGACTATTTATTTAGCGCAAAGTATAAAGGGGTTAATGGAAATGATTCATCTCCCGAAAATGCCGTATTATTAAGATTATCCGAAATTTACCTTATCAGAGCAGAAGCTAGAGCTATGCAAAGTAATTTTGCAGCTGCAGTAAATGATGTAAATAAAATCCGAGAAAGAGCAGAGCTAACTGATATTGAGTTTGATTCACAGTCAGAAGCCCTAGATGCGATTATGCAGGAAAGACGTGTTGAATTATTTCTGGAATTTGGCAACAGATGGTTTGATCTAAAAAGAACAGGACACGCAGATGCGGTTTTGGGGGCTTTGAAACCAGGCTCATGGCAGTCTACAGATGAGTTGTATCCAATTCCTATTGAGGAAATTAAAAAAGCACCTCAACTTACGCAGAATGATGGTTATAATTAAAAGTTCAATCCCGAATTTATTTTAAAAAACAATAGACTTAATAAGTTTTAAACCATTATATAGCATTTTCATTAGTTCTATATAATGGTTATCAAAAATATCCCTGCAGGCAGTTTACTAACTTCAAATAAAACCAATATTCTGGTATTGTTATCTTATGACTTAACTGCTCAAAATAAATTAATATGAAAAAAAATAAAATTTACCAGACATTTCTGGTGATACTGCTGTGTTTTGTAGGAATTAATATTTCTTTTTCGCAAAATGATGTAGAGAAAAGTAAAAAAAACAAAAAAGGAAAAAATGAAATAAAGTCTGATTCAATACAAGATTTTAATAAACCACAGCCTTATGGTAAGGTTATAACATCAGATGCCAAGTTTTTTAAAGGTGTATTTGTTGTGGCTAAAGTTAAAGATAAGTACTTTTTTGAAATTCCAAATGAAATTTTAGACCGTGATTTTCAGGTAACCAGCCGCATTGGAAAAGGACCTGCCATATTTATGAAAACAGCTGCAGGAAATTCCGGACGACTGTTAGAAAGTACACAGATTCGATTTACAAAAGCTCCCAATGATAAAATTTTTGTAAAACGTTTTGTTTATGATGAAATAGCGACAGACAGTACAGATAACGGACTTTATAAAGCCCTGACATTAAATAACCTGCAGCCCGTTATGTCTGCTTTTAATATCAAAGCTTACGGCAAAAACTCAATAGTTATTGATGTAACCGATTATATTAATAGTGATTTAGCCATTTTTACAGGAAACCTAAAAGAAATTTTTCAGGCGACATCATTTATCGCAGATAATTCTTATGTAACTACTATAGAGGCACTTCCAGCAAGTGTAGAAGTACACAGTATAAAAACCTATGAAGGTCAAGGCAAGTTAAATTTAACTACAGAGGTAAATACTTCCTTTTTAATACTTCCTAAGGAAACCATGCGCTTTCGCTATTCTGATGAAAGAGTGGGGTACACTGCCTTTTTGAGAACAGATTTAGATCAGGATCCTCAAAGGATTAAAAAAGTAGAAATAATTAACAGATGGCGTTTAGAACCAAAACCTGAGGATAGAGAGCGATATGCAAAAGGCGAACTTGTAGAACCCCAAAAACCTATTGTTTTTTACATTAACCCTACAACACCAAAAAAATGGGTTCCTTATATTATAAGAGCTGTAAACGATTGGCAGCCTGCATTTGAAAAAGCAGGTTTTAAAAATGCAATTTATGCAAAAGAAACAACCATTGCCGACAGCCTCTGGAATGCCAAAAATGGAGGTTTAAATACCATCAATTATGCTGCTAACATGTCAAACGACATACTACATAGTTTAGTATCAGATCCACGAAGTGGTGAGATTTTGCAGGCAAACATTCAAATCAACCACAATGTGTTATATGCTTTGTATAATACCTATTTTGTAATGGCAGCATCCGTTGATAAAAGAGCCCAGAAAAGCGAATACAGTGATGATTTGATGGGAGAACTTTTGCGCATTGAGCTTACTTCGCATGTAGGAAACTGTCTAGGTCTTTTGAAAAATGCAGGTGCTGCATCAACAATTCCCACAGCAAAACTTAGGGATAAACAATGGACTGAAAAATATGGAATTAGCCCTTCGATTATGCAAAATACATTATTTAATTATGTAGCTCAACCAGAAGATAATATTTCACAAAAGGGACTGTTTTCACGAATTGGTGCCTACGATAAATTTGCTATTGCCTGGGGATATAAAATACATCCCGAAATAAATGATTTAATTCAAGAACGAACCTACCTTCGCAGGATGATTACTGACAGTTTGAAGTCAAATCCTCAATTGTACTACGGTATTCAACTTAAACCAGAGGAAACCCCAACAGATCCCCGAAACCTGCCAAACAGCTTAGGAGATGATGTTGTTGAGTCAAGCAAATTAGGTATTAAAAACTTGAAAATCATACTTCCTAATCTGCCAAAATGGACCTTAAAAGAGAACGAATTATACTTACCTAACAGCGGTCAGATTAATGTTAATCTTGGTTATATTTTCAGTCAATATAATGTTTATCTAGAAAATGCATCTAATATTCTTGGAACCTACTATTATAATCCTCATGATGCAGAATCAACTCAAAGAGTGTATAGCTGTGTGTCATTAGCATTGCAAAAGAAAGCGATGGCATTTTTAAAAGAAGAGTTATTTAGCAATGAGCCAAAATGGCTTGCTCCAAAAGCGGTAACTAATTTAGCTACAGACATGCCTTACACTAATGATGTGTATACAATTGGGACAAATGTATTGGCTCAAAATATGCTGGAAATAAAAAAATTAAAGAGAATAAATGCTATTGCAGAGCGTTTTGGAGCAGAAAACACCTATAGTTTAGTTTCTTATTTTAATGATCTTGATTCAGGAATCTGGACAGAACTTAATACGGCTCAAAAAGTAAGCAGTTATCACATGGTGCTGCAAAAAATGTATTTGACAACTGTAAATACAATTATTGATACTCCTCGTGATATTTCAAACACGGTTGTTATTGGTATTGCACGAGGGCATATTATCGATTTAAAGCAAAAAGTAATGCATTCTTTAAAGCTTGCCACAGATAAAAAATCAAAAAGCCATTATTTGGATATTTTATCTCAAATTAATACAATGTTAAATCCTAAAAGAGCTATTCCTCTACCGCTTATACCAGCTAATCCAAATGACAAAAAGAACATCCAGTTAGGTTTAGACTGCTGGAGTGGTAAGTCTTTTGAATATTAAGTAAATTTTGAAAAAAAAACATTATGCTGCACAAAAATATTTTATATGCGCTTTTATTACTGTTGCCATTTTTATCAAAGGCACAGTTAATTCCGCCTCCAGCTTCCAATTTGCCTAATAATATTGTGGCTGAGCCTGTCCCTTTTGATAAACTGATTACTGCTGAGGCAAAAAGTATTCCAGGGATGATAAATATTTATACGCTCAAGGATCGTTATTATTTCGAAATTAAAGATTCCATTTTGGAACGTCCCGTAATGATGATAAATCGTATTGTAAAATCATCTGCTGCCATAGATAAAATTAAAGAAGGTTATGGTGGTGAGGAACTTGGGGACAATACAATCATTTTTAAAAAAGGACATGGAAAAAAGATTTATCTAACAGAATATAGAGGCAATGACCGATCCATCGATTCAACAAAAAATGGATTAAAAAGACAACTGGATCAAAATAATACGCCAGCTATTTTATTGTCTTTTGATGTGAAGGCTTACGGAGCTGAAAATAAATCAGCAATTATTGATGTTACCGATTTTATATCAGGGAACAGCCGTTTGATTTCGGGATTTAGCTTTAGCGAAAAGCCTTTTCAGGCTGATAAATCATATGTTGCTAAAATTCAGTCTTTTCCCCTTAATACGGAAATACAAGCATATAAAACCTATGGTGTGGGAACAAAAGACAGTACCATGTCGGTTATTTTAAATACGTCATTTTTACTACTTCCAAAACAGGTTATGAGAGAACGTAATTTTGATCCAAGAGTGGGATATTTTACCCCTTTTAATTTTGATTATGATAAAAATTCTGCCTTTGCATCCATGCAGCTTAAGATTTCACGTTGGAGAATGGAACCTAAACCAGAGGATATAGAAAAATACAAACGAGGTGAACTGGTAGAACCAATCAAGCCCATTATATTTTATATTGATCCCGCTACACCAAAACAATGGGTTCCCTTTTTAATTGCTGGAGTAAATGACTGGCAGGTAGCTTTTGAACAAGCAGGCTTTAAAAATGCAATCAAAGCGGTTGAAGTGCCAGAAAATGACACTACCTGGGATATGAATGATGCCCGTTACAGTGTTATTGTTTACAAACCATCTCTTATGGCTAATGCTGCGGGACCCTCTACTTTTGATAAGAGAAGCGGAGAAATATTAGCATCCCATGTAAGCTGGTATCATAATGTAATGACCCTTTTGCACGATTGGTATCTTATGCAGGCTGGTGCCATTGATGAAAAGGCACAACATCAAGAGTTTAGCACAGAATTAATGGGACAATTAATCCGATTTGTATCCTCGCATGAAATTGGACATACATTAGGTCTATCACATAATTTTGGTTCTTCATCAACAGTTCCGGTAGAAAAACTTCGTGATAAAAAATGGGTAGAAGAAAACGGTCATACTCCTTCTATCATGGACTATGCACGATTTAATTATGTGGCACAGCCCGAAGATAATATCTCCGAAGCTGGAATTTTTCCTAGAATAGGAGATTATGATAAATGGGCAATAGAATATGGTTATCGCCTTTATCCAGAAATTGAAAATAGAGAAGAAGAGGAAAAATTGCTTTTTAATAAAATTACAGCAACATTAAAATCAAATCCGAGATTATATTTTGGGGCACAAGAATTATTCTTAGGCCTGACAGATCCTCGCCGTCAAAGTGAAGATTTAAGTGATAATGTAATGGTGGCCAATACTTACGGCATAAAAAACCTTAAGAGGATATTGGATAATCTGCCAAAATGGTCAGAAATGCCTACAGATCAATTTGGTGACAGATCTGGTAACGGTCTAAGAAGAAATTATTCTGCTTTTCTAAATCAGCTGTCTATCTATCACATGCATGTTGTTAACACAATTGGCAAGGGATATTCAACATATGTATCTGTAAATGATACGACAAAAGTATTTAGTCTTGTTCCGAAAAGCAAGCAGCATGAAGCTGTACTTTACTTAAACAAACAGGTCTTTTCTCCAGAAGCCGAATGGATTGAGCCAACTGCAATTATGGATCAGGTTTGGATACCGATAAATGGGCAGTTAAAAAAGTTTGTTGCTGATGAAATGTTGAATAATGTATTAGCAATTCAAAAATTGATGAACCTAGAAAAAGCGGCTTTGGTATATGGTGAGAAAACCTATTCTGTCGAGGATTTGTTTACCGATTTGGACAAAGGTGTATGGAACGAATTGTCGTCTGGTACAATTGTAAGTAATTTTCATATCGGTCTACAGCAACAGTATGTGTCGATTTTATTAAAAAACCTATCACAACCTTCAGTAGCTACTATAACACTCAGCGGAGTTATCAGAGAACATATGTTTTCATTGAAAAATAGAATAAAAGCAATATTACCAAAGATTAAAGATCAGGCGACCAGATATCATTATAATGATATTTTACTCCAGATAGCTTCCATTGAAGAGGAAAATATCAACTAAAAAAAGATATAATTTTTTGGGTTTTCATTGTTTTAAATTTTTTGAATTAGTAAAAAAGAAATATTACTTGTAGCTGCAGAGAACCCTAAAGAGCTGCCTTTCGGGCAGCTCTTTTTAATTGTTGAGTAACTTCTATTATAATGTAGAAAGCATACACTAAGGTAAGTAATAAGAATAATTCACAAAAGTAAGAAACTTTATCGGTGACGATTTAGTTTTATTTATCAATAATTTTAAAGTCTCCTCCACTGCTGTCTGTGTAAATTTAAGAAGGTTAACTGTAAATCTCTTTGAGATATTATTTATCAATAATTATTGTTGCTGTAGGCCCTATAAGATTTAGCCTGTAAGTAATAAAACATACGCTTTTATCAACTGTAAGTTTATGTTTAATAATAAAAAAAAACATTTTTTATTATTAATTATCTGATAAATAAATAATACGGGTATTTAGCTTACAATTCGTAAATCGTAAATGAAAATGAAATCACGCAACCGATTGTATAAAAAGTTCTGTTATATTTGTTTAGGCAATAATTAACAAGCACAAAATAAGAACAGGCATGTTAAAAATACATCACCAAACTCGTGATAGTACTTGTTTTTGGTGGAAGTATTTATTCAGGAAACTGTGCACTAATGAATCACCATGGAGAATGTTGGCGGATAAATGGTCTTTTTAAAAATGTGTGAATTAACATTGTGAGGTTGTTTTCTATAGAGATATAAATTACTGGCACCTTATAAAGAAGAAACCAATTCTACTGCCGCTTTAAATGAGTTTACAAATTATTCATCTTTTCATATCATAATATAGCTATGATGATAGAAATTTATGGCAGCTTAGTTAATAAATATTAATAACTAAATATAAATAATTGCCCCATGAAAAAAAATCTATTTCGTCTTTTCGCTGTAGGAATGCTGACTGCAGGATGTTCAACAAGCGAGCTTGACAATGTTGACCAGGAGTTGACTAAAACTAACAGCCAAAAGTCCGTTTTAGCGGTACAAGGAACCGCCACAATTGATGCTTCGACGTTACAGCAAACCATTAAAGGTTACGGCGGAGCCAATATCGTTGCCTGGACAGGAGATCTGACAAGTTCTCAACGGAACACAGCATTTTCTCCTACAAATGGTATAGGAATGAGCATTGTCCGCGTTCGTGTACCTAATTCTAGTTCTGAATTTGCAGCTGAAAAACCTACTATTGATGCCTGTAAATCTTACGGGGGCTCCGCAATCGCAACGTCATGGTCTGCACCTGCTTCCATGAAAACTAATGGAAGTATAGTCGGAGGTAAAATTAGTACTGCATCATATTCGGCATATGCAGCTCATTTAAGTGCGTTTAATAGTGCGGTTGGAGGACTTGCAGCCATTAGTCCTACTAACGAGCCAGATTATCAGGTACCATATGAGTCTATGGAGCTAACGGCATCAGAAGTAGCTGAGTTCGTCGCAGCGCAAGGCAGCAATTGCGGAGCCCCTATTATGGCGCCAGAGCCCTTCCAGATGAATCAGGCATATATTAATACTTACCTGAGTAATGCAACTGCAAAATCAAAGACCAGCTTTGTTTGCGGCCATATTTATGGCCGGACTCCCTATAATCTTGGGAATATCGGCAAACCTGTTTGGATGACCGAGCATTACACCAATTCCACTATAAGTGGTGATAACTGGGCAAATGCAATGATTGCAGCAAAGGAAATTCATGATTGTATGAATGCTGGATGGAGCGCATATGTATGGTGGTACATAAGGAGGAGCTACGGTCCCATTAGTGAAAGTGGAAATATCCAAAAGGTAGGATATGTTATGGCACAATACGCCCGATATGTTCGTCCAGGATATACTAAAATATCCTGTACCGCTAATCCAGCAGCAGGAGTATATGTGACCGCATACAAAAGTGGAAATAAATTAGTCCTGGTTATTATAAACCAAAATACCTCAGTAACTTATCAAACTTTTGGCTATACCGGCATAACTGTTAGTGGCTTTAATAGGTATTTTACGACTAGTTCTACAAATCTGGGGTCGAGCAGTTTTACCGTTTCAGGCGGAAGCTTTGGAATTAACCTAGAGGCTTCCAGTGTAACTACTTTGGTATCATATTAGTCATCGGTTACTTAGATATGTTAGCCGCGATTTATTAGAATAATGTATCAATCATGCGATTTTTTAAAATTTAAACACATTGATAATCATTATTTATTAAGTGAAATTTTCTTTAAAGGGATGAGTGTTGTACTCATCCCTTTTTTAGGGTTTTAAATGCTTTAAAGAATCAATAAAATGGAATATAGCTCATTCGGACCTAGGTTTAGTCTTGTATTTGAAAAGTTTACCAGGTATTAGAAATTTGTATATTTGATTATTGTAAATGAATATAAAAACTTTTGGAATGTTGATTTTACTACGTTTTTTAAAGGAATAAAGTTTTTTTTAATTGAGGGTTCTGGAATTTATGGGAAAATCGGAAATTGTTTATAAGTGAAATGTGATACATGTGGTAATCCTTAGTATATAAAACTTCAGCGCCTTGTACAGCGGATCGATTTATGGAATACAATATTCTGTTTATAATCAGAATAATAATTTTGGCAATATCTTTCTCAAACTGCATTTACTGAGAGTATGGATTGTTGAAAATATAGTTCGAATTCCGTAATGGATATCTGGATAATCAATCATGAATGGCGTATTGCCCGACTTGTATCTGTCTAAACCTTAATAAAAAAACAAATTACAATCCTAATTCTCACTACATGCACATAAAAAAATATTAATAAGAAAAGCATGAAGCTCATACTGATGGTTCTTCTTTTTATATTTAAATTTCGAATCATTACATCGCCCTTAGAGAATCTATTTTTCATAATATTTACCAAGTATTTTGTAAAACGATTTCTCCAACTGATTCGTTTTTATTTCCAATTTTTTTTATGATGCTGTACCTCGTATAATTTTCAACTGTGATTTCAATAAGATAAGTTTCTGAGTTAAGGTTTTTTATTAAAAATTCTCCATTATCATCTCTGACTTTAAAATCTTGGATTATTTTTTTTTGATTTGTAAAAGTATTAAGTTCGAAAACCTTAATCGAAAATGATTCAATAGGGCTAAATCCACTATCTACAATCCTTCCCCAGATGGTAAAAGTTTCCTTCAGTGGTTGAGCAGCAAAAAGAGGCATAGAAAGAAAGATAATTAAAAGTATTCTTTTTATCATAATATCATAGGGATTAAAACAGTTAATAAAGAGTTTTTATAAGAGAGCGAAACTCTATGGTTAGAGATTAAGTAATGGTTTATTTTTTATAATTATCTTAATGATTTAAAAGTCTTTCCTACTGCTAACCGTTGTAAAATAGCACTTATTTTGCCAGGTGTTCGATTGTTGAGTTTTTCGGCTATCAGTGCAGGATGGGTTGCATTGTTTATGTATGCTTTAACATTTGTGCTGCAATCAATAATTTTATTGTAAACCAATCATCAATAAATTTTAATTCGATTTTATTATTGGTTTTGCGATCCCATAAATATAAAAAGTTGTGAGTTTCAAAATGATCAATGTTGGATCTTAAGGAAAAAAGATAAAAATATTTGAATCGAACACTTTTTACTTTATAGTTTTGTAAGTTTCAATTTGTAGCATCGCATCCCTTGATGCAGTCCTTGTTAGGGGTCTTAATTATTGTGGAACTATTATTGCTTTAATCATATCATTGATGGCGTTTTCAATAACTTTTGGCTGTTCCTGGTTTACATAATGTCCACTTTTGGGAATCAGGATTTGTTTACTGTTTGTGGAAAGGAGTAAAAAATCCTTTTGCATCAAAGACCAAGCATTTATCATTTCATATTTTAATTTACCGTATTTAATAAAGGAATCATAGCGTTTTTCATCTGCGGCGGTCAATACGTACAAAGGTATATCACCAAAAGAATTTATTTTTGATGCTTCCTTCTTGATTGAACGCATCTGATCTTGCTCTTCCAACACACCATCAGCGCTCTTGTAAAGTAAAGCAGGCATGATTGCATTTTGATGTTGGTATTGTTTAACTTTTGGAAACATGTTTTTGAACATTAATCTGGCCAGTCCAAAATTATTGGCGAACTTCAAAAATCCTCCTGGCAGCCCTTGATTGACCATTTCAAATAGTTCGGGAGATAAATATTTTTCGTCATTAGGACATTGACTATCCACTAATATTACACCAGCTACATCTTCAGGATATTTGTTGACGAAAAATCGGACAAGTGTACCTCCAAATGAATGCCCCACAAGAATATAGGGTTTTGGAACGTTGGTTTTTTCCAGCAAAAGATGTAACTCTTTAGCAATCTCTTCACCTGATTTTGGGTTACGTCCCCTTTCGCTCCATAGAATTCCTGCCCTGTCATATGAAAGACTTGTGTAAGAGGTTGGTAATTCTTGTTGAATATGGTACCATTGCAGGTGTCCGGCAGGATCAAATGCAGTTTCAAATACAACCGTTGGGCCCCCATTTCCTTTTTTAAAATAATGGAGGTGATGATCTTCAACTTCTGCAAAGCTGCCATCGGGATTAATTTTTTCAGCATCATTTCGGGATATCCTTTCAAACACAAATCCAACAAAAAGTAATAGTACCATCAATGTAATTAAGCCTAAGCCTATTCGTTTTGAGTATTTTATAAAATTTTTCATAGTTTTTATTACCAAAGACATTTATATTTCATTTTAGTTACACTTTGAGGTATGTTTTGCAGATATATTTGACTAAAACATAGTATTTAATTTTATTGCACCATCATTTCTGCCGCATACTACATTTACAAAAAAATGCTTCTAAAACTAGATCTCACTTGCTTCTGCCACTGTAATATTCTACTTTCTCAATTTCTGAATGCTGAGATTTTAAAATTAGAAACCAAGACCTTAGCCTCATTTTTATATTGCCATGGAGCGGTTATAAAGAAGTTTTTAGCTGCTCCAGGACTAAATAAAACGGTATCGGCCAATTTTGTGTTGTTCAGATATACAGTCATGGTGTCCTTATCAATAAATAATGCAACATGCAAAGGCTGGTTAAGGTCCTGAGCAAGATCATAGGTGGTATTGACAAATTTCTGTGGATTGCTGCTGCCGATATTGACCATATTGGCGTCATAATAATGCAGTTCTACATATGAGCCCGCATTGCTGGTATACTCACTGGCACTATTATCTGTTGCAAATCCAAAGGACAGGGGCGAAATATCGGTAATCTTATCTCCTAATGCCAGTATGTCAAATTCTACTGTAAAACGCTTGGGATACTTGAGCGCCTTGGAAAACTTGAAGGTTGCCTTGTCCTGCAAGACCATCCATTTCCCTTTCTGTTGCTCTACACTGGCCACAATAGCGGCGCCGTTTGTCTTAAAACTCCCGGCGGTTGCACCGGTGTTGTATTTGGAGAAATTCTCATCAAAGATCAGTGTATCTCCTTGGTGAAAATTAGAAGGAGCAGAGATAGTCCGTGCGGGATTTTTAAGACTTGCTGTAGATCTTTTGTTATTTGCTTCTTTTTCGATTACTTCCCCGGCCTTATCCTTTGCTTTTTGCAGCAGGCCATCGAGCTGAGCACTGGCAGAACTTCCGGTCAATAAAACAATTACAATAAGCAGTTTTATAATCAATTTATGTTTTAGCATAATTATAGGTTTGATGTTAGTAAATACATTGTGAGCTAAACAATTATTAATATTAGTGTAATTCTACCTTAACAAATCTCGTTAAATTCCTTACTTCAAGAATTCTTCAATTCCATCGAGATGGTATTAGCATTTTTTTCTGTGAATAATTAGACTGCCCTGTATGGCATTTTTATGGGGTTACCAACTGATCATAAGGAAGATTAAATGAACCATTAGTGATTGTCCTGGTTTCTCCTTGCTGGTTTTGAAGTGTTCCGGCCATTGTTCCTTTAATACCTTCCTTGCTGATCGCTTCGATAGTTACTTTAAATGGTGAGTCATGCCAGGATGTATTATACACATTGGTCCCCTCTGAAGTCTGTATAGCATAGCGCACTATCAAACGCTTATCTGTGGGACTAATATAAGATCCCGGTGCAATATTCCCGCCGTTATACCATATCTCAAAATCAAGAGAAGCAGGCAATGGTCCACTGCCCGAATATGAAGTTTCATCAGCGCCAACTACGACATGCTCCCATATATTATCAGTACCGCCATCGCCTTGAAATTTTGCGGAGTAGTAATTGATCTCACGCCCATCAATGGTGGCCTTAAAATAATACTCAGATGTATTGCCACCCCCTTGGTCATTGGAACAGGCGGAAAAACTCAAAACAATCAGTGCCGGCAATAGAATAGTATGAAAGATTTTTAAACTTTTTAGAGCAGTTGCTGACCTCAGCAATAAAACGTTGTTCATGATTGATTTTCTCATAACTGTAAATTTTATTTATAGATTAGAATACAAAGTTGGCAGATGGATCCGCCAAAAGAAATCCCGATTTTTTACAAGAGTGGGAAATTCTATGGGTAAGGATTTAGTAATGGTTTTATTTTTTGTAATTTATCTTAATGATTTTAAAATCTCCTCCGCTGCTATCTGCTGTAAATAAACCTATTTTTCCTGGGTTTGGATCGTTGAGCTTTTCCACTATTAGCGAAGGCAGGGGTGCATTGTTAATGTACGTTTTAACATTTGTCTTTTCAATTACTAATTTCATTGTAAACCAGTCATTCGGGTCTGGTGGATCGATGATTTCTTTTTCAAAAACCGCATTTTTTTCTTTTCTTAATTTTTCCCAAGTAAAATCGGGATGAGAAATATATTGCACAGCATGAATTCTGCGAACAAAGTCCTTGGCAAAAAAATTGAAAGGGCGACAATAAACAGCATCATAATGAAGATCATCTACACCATGAAAGGCAATTCCAATAAAACTTCGTTGGAAAACGTCCTTTCCGCGCATTTCAATTTCAATTGTGCCATTTTTAAAGTCCCGAGCAGGCAGCCATAGAATACCTTCCTTTTTACTTTCCAATATTTTTAGATAAGCTCCACTATCACTCGAGACGATTTTGATCTCTCTATTTACAGATTTCAGTTTTCCTTTTTTATACAAAGTAGCCAGTTCAATGGTTTGTTGTCTCTGCCCCAATAGGGAGAAGGGTAGCAAGATCAAAATAAAGAGATATCTAAATTTGGTTTGCTTTTTCATGGAACGGCTATTTTAAATTATCTAATAGTTTAAATGATTCCTGCTGAGAATAGACCATATTGACTAGTGATTTCGATAAGCATGATTGTCTTCTAATAAAAATATTCTCAGCTACAAATATACCCTGCATGTAAAGAAAATAAATTACCAGTTAGATAACAGAACTACCATTTTGATAAGCATTTCTAAATTCTTTTGGTGAGATTCCTGTCTGCGCCCTGAAGAAACGTGTTAAATGATTTGCATGGGAGAATTGCAATAGATATGAAATTTCATTTATATTCAGCTTCGTATAAGATAGCAGAGATTTTATTTCAAAGAGAATAAATTCATTTACCATTTCAGAAACGGTAACCCCGAACTGCTTTTTGATGCATTTATTTAGTGTTACTCTGCTAATACCCAACTGTTGCGCGTAATAGTCAATGTTTCTTATTTTACGGACTTCATTTTGTAAAATCTCTTTAAACATAAATGCAATGCTGTTATTTTCTGTTTCTGAAGACAAAAGATAATGCTCTGCATAGGCTCGATTGAGTTTGATTAATATAAAGTACAACAGTGCTCTTATTATATGTTCGCTATCTGATCTAAATGTTTTTATCTCATTGAGCAGTTCCTGAATTATATTGGCTAACTGTGAAAAGAAATCATCATTAACCTTTAAATAGAGCGGTTTGGTTTTGTTGTAGAAAAACTGCAGCCTGAAAGAGAAGAGTTTATCCGAGAAGAAATTAGACAGAAAGCTATCCTGGAAAAACAGGAAATAACATTCAACTTCAGTCTTGTCCAAAAACCATCTTCTTTTTTGAAATGGAGAAATAAAAACAACTGTATTATCTGAAATTTCTATTCTTTGCTGATCAAGTTCTAAATAGCCGTTTCCTTTAGAAAAAAATATAAGTTCATAAAAATCTGTATGATGAAGCTCACTTTCAAAAAAATAATATGGAATGTCTTTATAACTTCCTATATCAATTAGGAGCTCAACATTGTATTTATTTTTTAAGAATTGAAATGTCTTCATTGTTAACGTATTTTTCGCATTATTTAGATGCCGATATATATAAATTCGGAGAAAGTTGACAACTTTGATTTTGACAGCAAAGGATCGACACAAATCCAATAGAAGTTGGTAAAAATAGTTATTTAAATCAAGTTTGGCTATAGGAATTGGCATTAGAAATCAATAGGTGCTATTAAGCAACATCCTCAAAGTTTCTTTTTGAAGAAGTTAAACAATCATTATCGAAGGTAAGGATTAGTAAATTATTTTCTTTTTTATGTAATTGCTTTCAGCTACTTAAATTTAAAGTTTTAATATTCAAATTTAAGTCCTAATAAAGTCTTAATGAGGATTAGAACATTTTACAGGGTCTTAAATATGAAATTATTTGGAGAGTTTAAGCTCTATCAAGAAAGACAAAAAAACGATTGCTTGCGTGCAGCTATTTCTCATTAAGTTTCGAACCTAAACTTGTCAAGCTTATATAATAATTGATTTCTATTTCTTTTAAACTTCAGTGTGCTATGATTCTTCGACAAAACTAAAAAAATCTTTAAGGTGCTAAATAACTTTATTGAGGTCAAAATTCTTGATTTTGTTTCTTTTTATTTTTAATATATTTATTGCACAGTTTGGCATTGCACTACTAATTTAGCTACTAAAACGCCCTAGTCGGTGAAGCTTAAAGAATTGTTTTAATTAAGGTGCAATCCCATCATAATTATACATCTTTGGACAATACTTGCCTTAAAACTTATCTGTATATAGGTATCGTTTTTAGCTGCAAATAGATTAGTATAAACATCAGGCTGGTTTAAGTCATTCAAAGATTTCTCCATTCATTTATTTGGGAACGTTATTTTCATCTGAAAATATGCTGACTTTCCAGAGAGTTTGTATGTTAATTTAATGTTTGTAAAAAACAACAGCCATCTGCTGTACCATCATACATCTAAGTAAAGGACGTATTTTCACTGTCGTGCAGTCCTTGTCATTAAGAGTCATACATAGAATATACTTCTTTTACTTCTTTAAGGCCTTTCTTAGAAACTTCTTTGATACTCAGTATGTGTCTGACCTGTATCTTATACCAATAGAGATATGAAAATGAAGAAACAACCTAGGCAAAATTTAATGCTGGTAAATACTAAAGCAAAATTTAAACAAGGAGTAAATGTCAAAAAAAAGATCTTATAGTATTTAATTTACCGCTGTATTTTAATGAAATAATAATTCTAAATTCCACATATCTCCATAAATTTTGCCTAAGTTTATCCCGCTTAAAACGCACAATATGTTTAGAAGTAAAGACTTTGAAATATCAAAGATAGGGCTAAAGAAACTGGTTAATTTTTTACCGTATCCCCTTGTAATCTGGGAAATGAAACAAGGTACGGATCTGAATCTTTTTTTTAATAACAGGTTTGTAAACCAGATTGGATATACTTTAAAGAATTGCAGTACCAGAATGGATCTCCTTATACTGCTTTACCCTGATGAAAATTATCGAAATGAGATTCTTCTGAAGTGGAGAAACCAGGAAGAAAAGATTAGGAAAAAAGGCAACGGATCAATAAAAATGAAGGTACATCTCTGCTGCAAATCAGGAGAGAAGAGATGGTTTGAAATTAAAGCCTCGATAGTAAATGATCTGTATATCGTAGCGTATGTTGATATTAACAGCGATGTGATGCTGCAGGAAAAATTAAAAAAAACAAACTTTCAAAATGACATGATGCTTTCGATCGTAGGGCATGATCTTCGCAGTCCTGTTGCCAACTTAATAGCTGTTTCCTCGATGGCGGAAAATACCGATATATCAAAACAGGAGTATGTGTCAATGATAAGGATGATCCGTGAAGAGTCATTTGAAGTCTTGGAGCTGCTTGACACTACTTTTAACTGGGCAAGGCAGAATTTTAATACTATTGCTCAAAAGCCTGTAGAGATTGATTTTAATGCCTTGCTAATGGGAGTATTAAAGAGCTGCAGGTCTTCTTATGAAAATAAAAACATAACCATCACAACAGAATTGGAAAAACTCTGCGGTGTCCAGAATGATTTAGAGACTTTACTGTTATTGTAAGAAATATTATTGCCAATGCAATTAAGTTTACGCCAAAGAATGGTTTGATTTCCATTTCATCCAAAGAACAGGAACTTATCATCAGTGATAATGGCATTGGCATGCAGGCATCAAGGCTGGAGAAAATACTCGATCAGGATTATGTATCGAGCAGAGGGACTGAAAATGAAAAAGGGATAGGAGTGGGACTTCAGCTTGTTTTTAACTTGGCAGCAAAAAATAACTGCAGGATCAAGATTGAAAGTAAAGAAGCTAAAGGTACTACAGTCAGAATTATATTTGATATCATAAGGACATGATTCATTATGGGTTTTCCTGAACTTTCGTACAATATAGAATGCCGTAAATATTTATATAAACCTCAGGTTTTATATTTTATAGATTAAAAACGAACAAAGAACCGATTGTTGATTTATTTTTGTGTTACATGTTCTCGCCTTTAGTCTTTTTAGCTTAATTTGAGTATGGTTTAAAAGCACAATCAGCTCCAGGTAGTTTTCGAAAATTTTCAACAGATTGTATGCGAAAAAATTTGGAAAGATTGCAACACGAGGAAGCTCACTTCGTACAAATGAATATAAATCTTTAATCATTAAACAATTCTTTTACAAAATAAACGATATGAGTTGATACAATCCCAGGACTATAAAAATGTTTATTTACATTTTATTTTTTCAAAAATAATTTTTAATTGATTCACTGCTGAGCTTGAAGTAGTCGGTTCTGTTGCATTTGGAATACTTTCATCTTTGGTCTTTCAAAACTAAATAAAAATGAATACTAAGTCATTGTTGTCCAAAATCTATTATTCTTTGGGCAGTTTTTTAAATTAAGATTTACAATTTGTTACTATGAAGTTGAAGCAATAATGAAGATTAGGGGGAGTGATTGTGGATCAGGCCATAACTGCAGGCCAGCAAAAGTTATAAACATGATAAAAGCGCTTCTAACTATTGCAGCGAGCAAAGTATGAAAGAGTTCATTAATAAAAGATTAGAATACGATAGTGCAAATATCTCAAGAATATAGTTGAACAGGATCATCGTTTTATCAAGTGCCGCATACAAACGGATTAGGTTTTAAAAGTTTTCAATCGGTCAGGCGAACATTACGTCACCGCGGGGACCTGCACTTTCAATAGTGTATAAAAGCAAAAAAAATAGTGTTTATTTTATGCTGTGCAGCTACAATAGGACTTTTATAAGCCGGTTCATGAACATTACAGTCTGTACCATGGTTTCCAAAAAAAATCGTCAGCAATTCTTGAACGGTTAATATGACGGATGCAACTAGGTTTTTCTGTCGTCAAAATGCAGTGCAGGAATCTCTGAACTGTCGCGGAACGTCAGGCAGTGAAAAAAAGCTCTTTAAATTTAGAGAGTATTCGGAGAACTGCCTGAAAAAAATCTCAAGAGATTATTTAGTTTTTTAACAGACTTACGTTGAAAGCAATGTGCTTGCATCAGAGTGATCATGCTGATAAAAACTCTCAGATATATTTACAACGAGAGCTAAATAATTGTCGAGACGCAGTCCGTTATAATCGGTAAACAGTCTGTTTTTATCTTGAAGCGGCCTCTTATCTTGTGTATGGATGTGTTAAAATGTGTCCCGATCCTGCCACAAGACTTGGACTGGGGAAATCTTTAAAAACAACCTTTACTATTTGTGGCAGAAAAGGTATCCCTCTATTTTCAATTGGTGCATCAGCATGCCTGATATAGCCATAATTGAAATTCACTAAAAATTATTAAGCAACCGATTGCGGAAAAATTGTTATTTCTTTATATTTGTAATAAACACACTTATAGTTCTAAGGCTTATTTTTACTTCTGATTCAGGTTTAATGTTGATTTATAAGCATTATTCTTATAGTTTTTGAGATTCAAATAGAGGTTATAAATCAAAAACACGATCAAAATTAATGTAAAAAATATTTAATTCATGATGCAATTCCACTTGAAATATTATAAAGTAGCAGTATTGTTTTTAGTAATGGCTATAAATACAAAGGGGCAGTCCAATCAAAAAAAAGAGTGGAAGATATCACCAGCCTATGTTGTAAACGAAGTCCAGCCCAAGGCTTTTACAATAGCTTCAAATGGCGTTTCAGCTTCAATTTACATAGACCCGTATGATTGGAAAGGAGTGAATCGCGCAGCTAAAGATCTTGCTGACGATATTGGAAAAGTAACGGGAACAGCTTCCCGTGTTTTTGAAAATACTACGCTGGCAAAGAATAGTATTGTTATAGGGACCATAGGTAGAAGCCGCATACTTGATCGATTAATTGCATCTAAAAAATTGGATGTTTCATCTATTAAAGGACAATGGGAATCCTTTTTAATCCAGACAATAGACGGACAGCTGGTGGTTGCGGGCAGCGATAAGCGGGGGACTATTTACGGGATATATGATATTTCAGAAAAAATAGGTGTGTCTCCATGGTATTTCTGGGCCGATGTTCCGATAAAAAAGGCAGCAGCTCTTTACGTAAAACAAGGCAGGTATATTCAGGATTCGCCAAAAGTAAAATACCGTGGCATATTCATCAATGATGAGGAGCCTTCATTTGGGCAGTGGGCAAGAAATGCTTATGGGGGAATCAATTCAAAAATGTACGCCAATATTTTCGAATTGCTCTTGCGCCTAAAAGCCAATTATCTATGGCCTGCCATGTGGGGCAAATCCTTTAATGAGGATGATCCTCTTAATCCTTTAATTGCCGATGAATATGGAATAGTGATGGGAACGTCACACCATGAGCCCATGATGCGTTCACAAAAAGAATATACCAACAGGAAAGAACAGATAGGGGAATGGAACTACGCCACCAATAAAAAAAATATAGATCAGTTTTTTCTGGAAGGGCTGCAGCGCAATAAAAATTTTGACAACCTCATTACCATCGGGATGCGCGGTGAGGGTGATGTAGCAATGGGAGAAGGCAATGATCTGGAAAATATCAAAACACTGCAGAATGTTGTTCGGGGACAGCGGGAAATCATGGAGAAAGTATATATGGACAATCCTGCAAAGCATCCCCAGCTGTGGGCCATATTCACTGAAGTGCAGCGCTATTACGATGCGGGATTAACAGTGCCTGATGATGTGACGCTTTTGTTTTGTGATAACAACTGGGGATATATCCGCCGCACGATGCCCGAGAAGGAAAAAAACAGAAAAGGAGGGGCAGGGCTCTACTATCACATTGATATGAACGGCGGTCCCTGGAATGACCGCTGGATCAACACCACCACGATCCCGAAATTACAGCAGCAGTTTCATCTGGCATACGAGTCCGGCTTGGATAGAATATGGATTGTAAATGTAGGGGATCTTAAGCCCAAAGAGCTTCCCATTGATTTTATTATGCGCTTTGCCTGGAACCCCGATGCAATTCCGGCTGACAAGACCTTGGCCTATACGGTTGATTGGGCAGCGAGGATATTTGGAAAAGAGCATGCAGAACAGATTGCGGATATCGTGTCAAAATATGCTAAGTACAACCTTTGGCGTAAGCCCGAAGCGCAGGTGTCCAATATTTTCAGTATTGTGAATCACCATGAATCTGACCGCGTTTTGAAACTATGGAAAGATTTGGTAGAAAAAGCAGAATCGCTTCAGTCAAAGATACCTGCCCAAGCGCGGGATGCCTACTATCAACTGGTTTTATATCCTGCAAAGGCTTCTGCCGGAGTGGCTGAAATTTATCTGGCAGCCGATAAAAACAGGCTTTATGCAAAACAGGGAAGGGTAAGTGCAAATGATTATTACAAAAGAGCTCATGAGCTCTTTGAACGGGATCAGAAGCTGAGCGCTTTTTATAACGACTCCATAGCAGGGGGAAAATGGAAAAACATGATGAGTGATATTCATATCGGCTATAAAATGTGGTCAATGCCCACAGCCAATACACTTCCTGAGATGAAAGAAATCAAGCCATTGCCTGAGCCTTCGATGGGTGTAGCCCTTGAAGGAAGTGAATTGTCTTGGCCGGATGCAGCCCAAAAAGCGGCATTGCCCTTATTTGACGCTCTGGCTAAACCAAGTTATTATATAGATGTGTTCAACCGCAGTATAGGAGCTTTTGAATTTGAAGCCAAAGCAGATAAGCCATGGGTCAAATTAAGCCGGAATAAGGGTCTTGTTGAAAAAGAAAGCCGTCTTGAGGTGAATATAGACTGGGATATTTTGTCTGTTGGAACCTCAGAGGCTGTAATTGAAATTAAACAGGGGAAAAAAATAGTGTTGGTGCATATTACAGCTATAAAAGATGTAATACCTAAAATTAATGAGCCCTATTTTGGAAGTTTAGCCGGTGAGTTTTCCATACCGTCTGATAAATACAATGCCAATATACCAGGTGATAAGCTAAATGGGTAGTGCTGCCGGATTTGGGCAGGTCTGATGCCTGTATGGGAATTGATCCTGTAACGGCACCAAGTGCCACTATTGAATCAGCTCCCAGATTGGAGTATAAAGTATTCCTTCCCAAAAAAGGTAAAGCCAAATTCTGCCTGGGCATTCTCCCTGTTCAGGATATTAATCCTGAAAGGGGGCTTAGAATGGCAGTGTCACTGGACAATCAAACCCCGCAGATCCTGGATGCCCGCAAAGGCCTGGTAGACACTTTTGGTGAGTATACTCCTTCGAATTTAGCGCATTCAAAAGTTTTAAAACCACTTCCGACCCTAAGCATGGATATTGATTTTATCGGCAATGGAAAACTGCGCCGCAATGAGGTTTTTGATAACCTGCGATGGCTGGATATAGAACTTGACACAGAGCAGCCGGGCATTCATACCTTAAAGGTTTTTATGATTGATCCCGAAATTGTGCTGGAGAAAATTGTAGTGAATCCTGATAACAGCCACACCAGCTATTTTGGCGCAGTCCCCATACAGCATAATTCAAAATAGCACAGGTCTTTGTAAAAACTGCCTGATCAATTAAAGAATATTAAAGAGTAATAAAAACATTATGAGAAACCACCTTTTTTTATTTATTTCCATTTTTTCTTCTGCCATTTTTGCCCAAACCGGTACTTCCGGCAAAGAAATTAAAACAGGCACAGCATCAAAAGTATTTAAATATACCAATCCTATGACCCGGGACTCTGTTCTTTCCATGCGTGATTATATGATTGTAAAATCAGAGGGTAAGTGGTACGCAACAGGTACATCAAATCCTGTATGGACAGGACTTAATCCCGGTGTAAAACTTTTGGTTTCCGATGATTTGGTAAACTGGAAATTTCATTCCTATCTCATTGATGCTGCCAAACTGCCCAAGGACTGCCCTTACAATGGCCGTTTCTGGGCACCTGAGATCCATTTGATCCAGAATAAATACTGGCTGACGGTAAACAGCGGCAAGGTAACCAAGGAAGACCCTAAAGGGATGAGCACACACAGTATCTGGCTTTTTTCATCCGATAAAGTTACGGGGCCGTATCAATTGGTCAACGGACCGCTGACCAGCCAGTATAATAATGATTCCACACTCTTTGAGGATGATAATGGAGAAACTTATCTGTACTGCAGCGGCAACGGGCTTTTTCAGGCAAAAATTGATTTAAAATCAGGTAAGTTAACCACACCCATTGAGAAGTTTCTGGATAAAAAACAGCCCGGTTATCCCGAGTGGATGATTGGCGGAATTGAAGGGCCTTATGTGATTAAAAAAGAAGGGACTTATTTTATGTTTTTCTCTACCTGGACACGAGGATATGAGGTTGGTCTTTTAAAATCTAACTCACCGCTTGGTCCGTGGGAATTAGTTTCTCAGGAACCGATATTTGGTACCCGAAAAAAAGGCTATCGTCCCGAGATGGCCGTAAGTGGAGGTTACGATCATCTGCAGTTTACAGATACTCAGGACCCTTATCAAGAAACCGGACATAACGCCCTGTTTGAAGGGCCGGATGGGAATTTATGGACTTCATGTCATTATTTTATGTATGAAAAAAGACCTTATCCGTACAGTCAGAGCTTTGAGTCATGGGAGAAGTTTCCCCAGATGGGAATTGAGCCCGTACAATATGCCAATGGCAGATTCTATATTAATCCCCCAACCTGGACAGAACAAATTATAAATCTTAAAAATTAAAAATATGCGAAAAGCCTGTTTATAAATTTTTATTATCCTTGACGGGCTTTTTTACTACTGGTTGTACAGCTAAAATTATGATACGCCCAAGTTCTGAGGTTCGATTTTTCGGAAAGTATGAAGATGGTATGGAAGCAGGTCCACAAGAGACTCCGCAGCTGTTGAAGGAGTTATTTCGGAGGACACACTTAGAGGTAAGTTAAGCATAGAAGCTACGGAGGCGGGGTTAAAATTGCCCCTGTGATTTTTCTTCGTAGCAGCAAAAAACTGATTCTGGGAAATGGTGTTACCTATATGGGAATTGTATATTACACAGCGGAGGTTCCAATAGAATTTAATGATTCAGGTTTTGTATTTAAGGAAATAGCAAAACCGATATAAAGAGAGCCAGTAATACTTTATTCTGAAACCAAATTTATTTTTAAATGTTAATTTTTTAATCGGCTTTTATATAGATAACTTAATTACTTATAAAACAGCTGCCAATAAAATGATTTAAATTATAAATTCTTCAAAAATAAGATACTTCCAAAATAGATTTAGTTTGGCGTTTTTTTTTACATCTGTTTTATCTAATTCAAGAGGAAAAGGAAATGGGGCTTTTTGGCTAGAACAACATCTTTCATCAGTGAGAAGCAGTTTCCAATAAAAGTATTAGCATAAAATTCCACTGGATCTTCATATTCAGCATCGCCAGAATCAAAAATGGAATACTCACCTTACCGTTATCTTCTTGTCTTGCTACTTCTTAGAATAATCTTTTGTTTTACAAATTTTATAAATCAAAGATATACAGTTGGTACGCGGTTGTTTTGCGTAGTTATGAAAAATCAAAATAATTTAAATGGTGTAGTCTGTCAATAATAGGGTATCTCAATTTGGTAGTTATGAAAACTGGTTCGACGGATCGCAGGAACTCTTTCTGCTGTCTTCTTGTGCTAAGTAGGGAATAAGGGCATAGTTGATTTTTGAATCTTCTATCTAATAGGAATGCCTTTTGGGCCAGGAAACTTTAATCCCAATATGCATAGAAAATATATCTTAATGATATATGCATTACATAAATAGAGGTGCGTTTCTATCCACAAGATCTAGATAAAGCAAATTAATAATTATTTATTGCTACCGAGACTGAAAAATAACTTAAATAACCAGCCTTTAGTAATGTTTCGAACCTAAACTTTTAAGTTGCTGTTTTTCTGTGTTTTATTCTTTGTCTTAATTCTACTTGCACCGACCCTGCACCCAAATTCAATTTTACTATTTCAATATTAAATCATTCACAAAAATTAAAATACTAACAGTAGTATTATTCTTTTTGTTTTACAATATATTATAAATATTTAAAATGAAGAGTTTCCATGAATTTTGGATTTTTTGTAGAATTTGAAAAGTTTCCTTTTACTTCATCCGCGGAAGAAAGAGGCCCGCTTTCCTTATTTTGATCCCAGTAATTGCTGGTATTCTCAGTATTTTTTAAAACTTGGTACACCCATAGGTACAGTACAAATTCACACTCTCATTAGTGTATTGCAAAATTATATAAAAAATTATATTAATCTAGTAATTACTGTTTTTTTGTCTACAGTACAAGATAGATATGTTAACGAAAATTTGAGATTAAGATAAAGGTGCAAATATGCCTCCTTAATTATTTTTATAAAATCACTTATATATAAGGAATAATCTTTAAAATTCGCCTTAGCTTCATGTGGTAGAAAAGGTAGTAAGTCCAAATCTAGTGCGCCACGATTCTGCCACAAATTTCAAATTGTCAAATTTCAAGACTTAAATATTTGTTCTATAATGTGTTATGATTCGCTTTATGAATCAAATGTAAATAAAACTTTATAAAACAAAACTGAAAATGGTAGCTTTAACTTTTTGTGGCAGAAAAGATATTCACTCCAATCAATAAATCCACGTTTGTTGCCCTAGATTCAGAACGGAGAAATTTATTTTAACTTTTACTCCAATTTTTGTTTCCATATCCAGTCTGGATTAAAATAAAATCACACATAATATATATATATCTTAATTAGGTTTGAAAAAGTATGCCTTACTGATCAGTAATATGCATACTGCTAACTTTGCTTTATGGTTGTTTCAAAAATGCGTCTGATAGCCCATTTTTGATTTCAAATTATAGTCTAATTACGTTATGCTTTAAATGACGATTACTTCAAATTAAAGATTTAAAATATACTCAAAAGGGAAACTTTTTTCAATGAAATCTTGATTATTTTATTTGTATTCCCTTATAAAGCAACATTTAAGAGGTATTTTGGATACATAAGTCTCCTATGACAAAACTAAACTTAAATTACTTTTACACACGCTCTTTATTTTTTTAATAACGCAATTTTACAAGTATAAAAATGTGAATTTGCAAAATATTATCTAAATAAAATAATGAAGAGACAATTATTTAACTTTTAACCACTTTAACTAACTAAAACCAAATTAACTATGAATGAAAAAGATGTAATTCAACGCTTTGTTAAGGCAAAAAAGCTTTTTAAAAACTATGCCCTGCTGCTTATGCTTTGTTCTTTTAGCCTGGCATCAGCTCAAAATTCCGATGAAAAAATTACTGGTGTTGTAGCAGACCCAAATGGGCAGCCACTTTTTGGTGTAACCGTTCTTCTAAAAGGAACAAGCAATGCTGTATCAACAGATCTTGATGGTTCGTTTTCTATCAAGGCTAAAATTGGAGAAGTACTTGTCCTTAGCTATATAGGATTTATTAAACAAGAATTGAAGATTACCAACAATAAATTAACTGTCCGTTTGAAAGAGGATGTAAAAGCCTTAAATGAAGTGGTTGTAATTGGATATGGTAAAGCAAAAAGAGGAGATCTTACAGGGTCAATATCTTCCATATCGGGTAATGAGCTTCGCAAAACCCAACCTGTTACTTTTGATCAGGCACTACAAGGAAAAGTAGCTGGTGTCGTGGTGCAACAAACATCTGGGCAGCCTGGAGGAGGGGTTAATATACAAATACGTGGTCTGTCTTCGTTTGGAAGTAGTTCTCCACTATATGTAATTGATGGAGTTATAATTGGGCAAAGCTATGATGGTGCTAACGGTACCAATCCATTAGCAACTATAAGTCCATCGGATATTGAATCTGTTGACGTTTTAAAAGACGCATCAGCTACTGCCATTTACGGATCGCAGGCAACAAATGGTGTAATTGTTATTACCACAAAAAGAGGTAGAGAAGGACTACCAAAAATCTCCTACGAGTTTTCAACAGGTGTACAGGAACTGATTAAACAGTATCCAACGATGAATTTGAGAGAATATGCTAAGTTTATCAATGACAGAGCTGCTGTTTGGGGTTTTGATAATAGACCTGAGTTTGCCAATCCTCAGTATTTGGGTGAGGGGACAAACTGGCAAGATGAATTATTCAGACAGGCCCCGGTAAAAAATCATGTGCTTACTTTAAGTGGGGGTAATGATAAAACGCAGTATTTATTATCAGGCTCTTATTTTAATCAGGAAGGGATTGCACTGGGATCTGAATTTGGAAGAGCATCAGTAAGATTAAATTTAGATAACCAAACTACAAACTGGCTAAAAATAGGAACCAGCTTACAATTAACTCATATTGATGAGAATGTAAATTCAACAGGTTCAAGTGTAATTTCCGAAGCATTAAGTCAGACCCCGGATATACCGGTAAGAAATGCAGACGGCAGTTATGCCGGAGAAGAAAGTAATGAAGGATGGATTGCAAAACGTGTAAATCCTTATGCCCTTGCACTTGTAAATAAAAACGAGGCTAAAAGAAATCAGTTTTTCGGCAATTTGTATATTGATATAGCCTTTACAAAGGATTTGTCATTTAAAAATGAACTGTCAGGAAATTTTGCATATAAAACAGAGGATAAATTTTTTCCCACTTATAAGTTTGGCTTAGCGGAAAGACTTACCAACGAAGCTTTTTATTCTTATAGTCAAGATTATTATACCACTTTTAGAAGTTACCTTACATATGCTAAGGTATTTAAAAGTAAATACAATGTCAATATCCTGGCAGGTCATGAGGCACAGTTGTCCCAGTTTGAGAATGTTTCTGCGGGAAGAAAAAATTTCATTTCAAACAATGTCACCAATATTGGTTCTGGTGATATGGAAACAGCAACCAATGGCGGAAGCAAAGGAGACAGTGCCCAGGAATCTTTTTTTGGACGTGTTAATTTTATTTATGATGATAAATATTTATTTACTATTAATGGCCGTGCTGATGGTTCCTCAAAATTTGCATCGGACAACCGTTGGGTAACCACTTATTCGGGTGCCTTTGGATGGAAGCTCAATAATGAAAATTTTTTAAAGGGCTCAAAAATTGTCAATGAATTAAAGCTGAGGGTAGGCTATGGTCTGACCAATAATCAAAATGTTAGAAACAATGCTTATCTGTCCACTTTAGAAACTGTTTCTACGGGTTTATCAGGTATTTCACAACTTACTTCTAATCTGGGAAATCCTGTGGTGGAATGGGAAAAAACAGAATATTCCAATATCGGGATCGATGCGAGGTTATTTGGAAGAAAACTTGACCTTTCTGTTGATGTGTATAATCGCTATACTGACGGATTATTAATGCAGATTCCATTACCACTATATTCCGGGATTGGAAACGGAGGGATTAATTCACCTTATGTAAATATAGGTTCTGTTAGAAATAGAGGAATAGATCTTCACTTAAATTCCACAAACATAACGAACAAGGATTTTACCTGGACTACAGATTTTACTTTATCACATAATAAAAATGAAGTATTGAAATTAAATACTGATGGGGCTTCATTACCTGGATATCTGGGTTCTGAGGTAGTTTCCAGAACTGTAGTTGGAGGCTCTATTGGTGATTTTTATGGCTATGTAACAGATGGGGTATTTGCCACAGCGGAGGATTTTAAAACTCATGCTTTACCAACCAATACAGATGGTACCGTTTTGCCAATTACGCCAAATTCGGGTGGGGTTTGGTATGGAGACCTTAAATTTAAAGATTTAGATGGAGACGGCGTTATTACGGAAAGGGATCAAAAAAAATTGGGTTCTCCTATTCCTGATTTTCAATTTGGTCTTGGTAATTCCTTTACCTATAAGAATTTTGATTTGAATATTTTCTTTACGGCGAATCTGGGTAATGAAGTCGTAAATGGAATGAGGGTTAATGGTGATAATCCTTTGACAAATAATGGCTTCCTGACATCATTGAAAGATTATGCTCAATTAGCCTTAATTGATCCAAATGGTTCAGCTTCAGATATTAATAATGTATATGTCACCAATCCCAATACTAATATTGTAGGGCTTAAAAATAATGACAGCAATAGAAATAACCGTTTTTCTGACAGGTATGTTGAAAACGGATCTCATATCAGGTGTAAAAATGTTACCATTGGTTATAGATTCCCTACAGCATTGATTCAGAAAATACGTATGAGTTCTTTACGTGTGTATTTCAATATTACCAATTCCTATCTTATTACAAACTATAAAGGTATGGATCCCGAAGTAGGTTCGTGGAATCCATTACAGGCTGGAATTGATAGTGGCTTTTATCCACAATCCCGAACCTTTACTTTCGGGCTTAATCTAGGACTTTAAACAAAAAAACTAACTATTATGAAAAATATAAATTTAAAAATGGTTTGTGTGTTGTTTACTGTTTTTTTTACAGTAAGCTGCCAGGATGATTTTCTTGACCGACCTTCAGATTCAGAGATAAGCAGTGAGAATTTTTACCAGACAAAAGATGAAATTAGATTAGCTACTGCTGCTCTTTATGGAACTAAAGTATGGGCAGAATGGAATAATTCAGCCTACCTTCCTTTAGGGGACATTTTAAGTGGAAACTTGATTTTTCAGTATCGAGGTGCGGCATTAGTCCAGCTTAATACTTTTACGCTTTCAGGATCTAACGATATTTTGATATCAGGCTGGAGAGCGTTATATCGCACAGTTGCGCATTGTAATACCACCATTAAAGCTATTAATGAAAATACGCCGGAAACAATATCCACAGCTGATAAAAATGCGGCAATAGCGGAAGCAAAATTTATGCGCGCCATGGCCTACTACCATATAGTAATGTTGTGGGGAGAGGTACCTATTATTGAGGATAACACCAGGTTAATAGCATCGCCTATGATAAATAAAAACAGAGTAACAGATGTTTATCGATTCATCACAGAGGACTTAATTTTTGCTGCTGAAAATCTTCCCAATACTGATACCCCTGGCAGGGTTACTGCCTGGTCAGCAAAAGGGATGCTAAGTAAGGTATATTTAACTATGGCCGGATTAGGACAATCAGGGGGGATGCGTAATCAGGCCTATTTAGACCTGGCTAAAAAATATGCAAAAGATGTGATTGAAAAAAGTGGATTAGCATTGCTTCCAAGTTATGCCAATCTTTTTAAGTCGCAGTATAATGACAATCAGGAGTCCTTATTTGCACTGCAATGGTCTGCAACCAATTCATGGATGCTGGGTAACCAATTATTGACATATTCTCCAAGTAACGATATTAATCCCCACAAGGATGGCGCGTGGGGATCTCCAGGAATTTCTTATGATCTATATCAGCATTATACCCCGCAGGATTCAATAAGACGAAAAGCAACATTTATGCTGCCAGGAGATCATTATGCTGAGTTGAATGCTGCCGGCGGCGGTTTTAACCCTGGAGGACCAGCTATAAAGAAACATATTATTGGGAATGAGGTAGATAATAATACCCCTACAATGACTCATTTGGGTTCTATAGAGCATAATTCATTACTCAGATTAGCAGATATATATTTAATATATGCTGAAGCTATACTTGGTAATAATTTTACCACAAGTGATCCTAATGCATTATTATATTTTAATAAGGTAAGAGAGCGTGCAGGTGTTGATCCGGTAACAGTGCTTGATGGAGATGCTATTTTTAAAGAAAGAAGAGTTGAATTTGCTTGTGAGGGACAATATTGGTTTGATTTGGTACGACTTTCTTATTATGATCCTGTCAAAGCAGTTAATCTTCTAACCAATCAGCAAAGAGTAGAATTTGACTATAATAAAGATACCAAAGTGGCTACACCTAAAGATCCTATTGGAGCTATTTCTCCTGCTACCTTTGCTACTTTTACTTTACAATTGCCGACATCAGAAGTGATTGTTAATCCTAAGTTGAATGAACCATCAGTACCTTATTATGAATAGTGATAAAAAATATATAAATATGAAAAAGTTAGTAAATAACCGTATTAATCATTTGCTGTTTTTGATGTTGACACTGACTATTACAATGTTAACGTCTTGTAATAATGATGATGATTCAAATGGTGCACCTGTAATTACAGAAGTGAGAAATTATGCTGCTTCTCCCAATGATACTCTTGTAAATAAATTGGTGCCTGGTCAGTGGGTAGTTTTGAAAGGGTCTAATTTAAAAAATGCTGTTAAGATAGCATTTAATGGTGTATCAGTTGATTTTAATGGGGGGTTGTTTTCAGATGACTATGCTGTTGTTCAGGTGCCCTCAGTAATACCATTTCCTTCAGTTCCTGAAAATCAGTTAAATACTGTTGAAGTTGTTAATGAAAGTGGTTCGGCTACGTTCAATATTGATATCGTTGCGGGACCACCTGCATTTTTTTATATTTCAAACGAGATTCCGGTTCAGGGAGAAATTGTCACTGTATTAGGTTCAAATTTATTTCTTATTAACGAAGTTAGTTTTGGCGGTGCAGCCATAACTGATTATACAGCCAAAGATGATGGGACGTCAATTAGCTTTGTAATGCCAAATATTACAACAAGCGGACCTTTAAAAATAACTACAGCATCAGGTCAAATTCTTACAACATTTAATGTCAATGATTTAACCACTGGTATGATTTGTAATTTCGATACTATTGGAAGTATGGCCTGGGGTACATCGACAAGTAACAATGATCCCGATTTTTCAGGTAATCACGGGTGGTATCCTATTTTAAACAGTGGTATTCTTAATGCAGGTAATGGTTCCTGGTGGGAAGGAGGCCGAGGAATTAATATTGAACAGGCACAGCAATGGATTCCAACAGCTGATTTAGGAAAAGGTGTAGATCAATTTGCCCTTAAGTTTGAGATCAATATTCCGGGTACCTGGAACGGCGGCTCTATCTTTATTGTAAAAGATTACAACTGGACATATTTAGCCCGTTATGAACCATGGAAAATTTCTTCTACGCAATCGGCTGAGGTTACCACTGGCGGAAAATGGGTAACAGTGACAATCCCTTTAACTGAATTCCGTACAAAAAAGGATGGAAAAGATGGTACAGGAGATCAGGCTACAAGCTTAACCCAATTAGTGGGTGATTCTGGAAAAGGCGGTATAAACTTTTTTATTATCAATGATGGCAGCACACCAACAGCAACTGGTTTCCGCGGAGCCATTGACAATATCAGGGTGGTCAAAATCAAAGAATAAAGCTATTTATTAATAATAACTGATTAATTAAAATTAAGGTCTGTGCGTATCAATAAAAATTCGATGCTCGCGCAGACCTTATAATAAAATTTATTCATCTAAAAAAAACAAAATGAATTTTAAACATTTCTATAAAATTTTACTACTGCTCATTGTTACAGGGCTTTCAGTCTATTGTTCAAATAATGGAGACGAAGACGCACAATTATCTGTTTCAGCAAAAACTGTTTCTTTTGGACCTGAAGGGGGTACATCAGAAGAAATTACCATTGCTGCAAACAGTAAATGGAGCGTTAGTAATTCGGCAGCATCATGGTTACAGTTAAGTAAAGAATCTGGTGATAGTGGAAATACTGCTATTACATTTACAGCTTCAGCTAATGGAACTGCATATACCCGATCTGTTGTATTAACTGTTGTAGCTGATAATGGTCAGGCCCGAAGAATTACTATTGAGCAAACAGCTAATAAATATCCAACGTATAATTTATCACCAAAGGCACCAGATATGACTGGAATGAATCATACAGCAACTGAAGTTATTGCAGCAATTAAATACGGAATAAATATTGGCAATACATTCGAATTAAGAGGTGTGAATGCAGATCCTACAGAAGAGAATATCAAATTTATAAAGCAAATAGGTTTTAATGCCGTTCGTCTACCATGTGGGCCAAATTATGTTGGCAATGCGGACAAATCCAGTGTTGCAAAAATAGATGCTGATTATCTTAATAAAATAAAAAAAGTAGTGCAATGGTGCGTAGAGAATGACTTGTATGTATTGGTTAATATCCACTGGGATGGTGGCTGGTTAGAGAATAATATTACCGCAGTTAAGCAAGAAGAGATAAATGCCAGACAAAAAGCGCTTTGGGAACAAATGGCCACAACATTGCGTGATTTTGACGAACATCTGATGTTTGCCAGTGCTAATGAACCAAATGCTGATGATGATGCAGAAACGAAAATATTACTAACATTTCATAAGACTTTCATCGATGCTGTTCGTTCAACAGGCGGCCGCAATACCTATCGCACCTTAGTGGTACAAGGGCATCCGGAACATATTTATGCAGAGAACTTTGCGGCATTTAAAGACCCGACTCCAAATCGTTTGGCATTTGAATGGCATAATTACACACCAAGTAGTATGACAATTTTAGCTGACGATAAAATAAACGGGGGTTGGGATAATGTGCGTTTTTACTGGAGTGAAGCCAATCATTCAACTATTGAACCAGATAGAAACTGTCAATATGGGGAAGAAGCTGAAATATTGGTGGATTATACTCGAATCAAAACAAAATTTATTGATAAAGGGATTCCTTGTCTTATGGGAGAATACAGCTCTAACAGATGGAATGCCACAAGTAAATTTAAACCTAAAGAATTGGATAAGCACAATAAGTCAATTGATGATTGGTACACCTTTAATACCAAACAATGCAAAGCTATTGGTGGCGCTCCATTTGTTTGGGATACAGGTGGGATTTTTGATAGAGGAACCAATACCGTAAATGATCAGCGTTCATTAAATGCTATTATGGCTGCTGGTAATTAATCTATTGGTCCCATTGGAATTAGTATTAAAGCTAACTCGTTCCAATGGGCTATTTTAAACTACTATCTGTGGTAGTAAAACAATGACTCATAGTAATGATGTATTAACCACATTTTGTCTATAGAAAGTGTTTTGTTAAGCTGGTGTTTTTCAACGTATCAGCATTATTTTTTATACTCATTATTTACATTATTTTGCTATTAACTACTAACCAAATTTTTTAAAAATGAAAACAAACAAATTATATTTTCTTAAGATTTTATTGTTTAGCTTTTGTTGTCTTATCACTGCTACAGCTTCTGGGCAATCAATCCAAATTACAGTAAATGCTGCTGTAAACAAAAAAAAGATATCTCCATACATATATGGACGGAATGAAGGCTTGGAGAATACTGTTCAATTTTATAAAGATGCGGGTCTGCGTTTTGCGCGTATCGGTGGTAATAATGCGACAACTTATAACTGGCAGGCAAAACTAGATGTTCATCCAGACTGGTATAATAATGTTTATGCTTCTGATTGGGATGTAGTGGCACAAAGAGTTATGAACAATAGCTCCAACAACATTCAGGGGATGTTTACCTTTCAGTTACTGGGCAGAGTTGCATCGAGCAACGAGCATAACTTTAATGACTGGGCTTTCAACCAAGCACAATATTGGTCAGGTCTTAATCAAAATTTAGCCGGTGGAGGAGTTGTTAATCCAGCTGGTGGCGGAGCAGCTTTGGTTGATGGTAACATTGATCTGTTTACCAAACCTTGGCCAGCCGATTCTTCAGTGGCAATTCTAAATGACTGGTTTGGAGCAGGCGGTAAAGGATATGATAAAAACCGTTTTATATACTGGAGTATGGACAATGAGGTAGATATATGGAGTGGTACGCATGATTATGCTATGCCAACACAGATATCGGCCTCTGCATTCATGGACCGCTATATCGAATTAGCGAAGAAGGCAAAAGCTTTATATCCTGGTATCAAACTTTGCGGTCCTGTTAACACTTCCGAATGGTTCTGGTACAAATGGGCAAATGAGAGTATATGGATCAATGGCAAGTATTATCCATGGCTTGAGTATTTTATAAAACGTCTTGGCGATGAGTATAAGGCAACCGGTATCAAGCTGGTAGATGTAATAGATATTCACAACTATCCTGCTTATAATAACGATGCTGAGGCACTGCAAGGACACCGAATTTATTATGATGAAACCTATGATTATCCGGGTTCAAGCGGTATTAGATCAATTAATGGTGGCTGGGATGATACACTTAAAAAACAATATATTTTCAAGCGTATCAATGATTGGGTAACCGAAGAGTTTGGTGCAAATAGTGGTATCACAGTTGGTGTAAGCGAATGGGGCACCATGTCAAGCAGCAACCCAAGCCTTGAATCTGTTATTTATGCTTCGCATTTGGGCACATTTGCAAACAATGGAGTTGAATTGTTTACTCCATGGAACTGGTCTATTGGTATGTGGGAAACGTTGCATTTGTTTAGCACGAATGCTAAAGAATATAGTGTTTCAAGTGTTTCTTCAGCAGAAAATACAGTTTCGGCTTACTCCTCAATAAATGAAGCCGCAGACGAGATGACTGTAATAATTGTAAACAAAGACATGAACTCAGCTCAAAATCTGACAGTAAACCTTAACGGATTTTCGGTAAATAATGGAAATTATAAGACTTTACAATTGTCGTCTTTGCCTGCTACTGAAACTTTTGTATCTGAAACACAAAATGCGCTCAAAACAAGCCAGGTTTCAGTCAACTCAAATTCGTTAACTATATCTGTGCCAAAGCTTTCTACTACAGCTATTCTGCTTAAAAAAGCCTCAGTAGTTATTACGATACAGAATAAGGCTACCGGGCTGGCAATTGATGGAATGTATAGGTTTGATAATGGCGCTATTGCAGGACAGTGGACTTACAGTGGAAACACTGCACAACAGTGGGAACAAGTAGTTGAAGGAAATTATTTTAAATTTAAGAATGTAGCTTCAGGTCTATACCTTAATGGTAGTGGGCAGACCACTGCCGGATCAGCAGTTTATCAGGCTAACAACAGTACTGATTGGAATTTACATTGGTCAAAGGAAACAGTTGGAGCATATACCAAATTTAAAAATCGTAACACTGGATTGTACCTTGATGGAATGTGGAGAGGTTCCAATTCAGATTTGGGGCAATATACAGCAAGTACAGGAGATCCACAGCAATGGACAATAACTACGTTTGGTGGTGGAACTCAAAAGCCAGCATCATTAACTACCAAAATTGTAAATGTTGAACAGACAGAAAACCAGGTGTTATTGTATCCAAATCCATTTGTCGATAGTTTAAAATTAGAGGTATCAGATTATAAAGGTGAACTTCAAATAGAAGTTACAGATATGTTAGGAAGGGTGTTACAAAGTATCAAAGTTGATAATGAGTCTGATAAAATAGCTATTGGAGCTTCTCTAAAATCAGGTTTATATATTGTAAAAGTAAATGGGACAGGTTGGTCTAAATCCTTTAAAGTTGTGAAAAAATAACACCTAATAATAACAAGTTTACCTTATAAAAAAATAATACCAATATTTTATACCAATTATAAATGGTAGATGGCATGTTAATTTATCCTTACCTCGACCTTTTGCGGCAAGAGAGCAAAGATTGCATCATTTAGCCTTTATAATTGGTATTATATTAAAGAAGAAAGAGATTAGTTTAAGCGCTATTTATTGTTAGAAAAGCAGAATAAGCTTTGAGGTGAAAATGATAATGTTTAAAAAGTATCTCTAATGTTTCTTATTTGTTTTTTTAGTTTAATGAATATCTAACTAACAAATAATAAGCGAATAATAATATAAAATAGAAAAAATGAAGATTACAAAGAGCAAATTAACTGTACTAATTCTATTCTCAGTTATATTTAATTTCACTTTAAGTGCCCAGAAATTATATGTAGGTGCTAATTATCATCCGCACGATGATAAGAATATGGAGAAAATAAAAAAGGATATTCAATTAATGAAAGCTGGTGGATTCACTGCAGTCCGTATGGGGCATTTGGCATGGGACAGTTACGAACCATCTGAAGGTAATTTTGATTTTGAATGGTTTGATAAAGTTATGGATATGATGAATCAGGCCGGAATTAAAGTTATACTGGATATTGCGGTACGTCCTGCTCCTATGTGGCTGCACAAAAAATTTCCATCTATTGATATTGTGGATCAAAAAGGGAATACAATATTTCCAAACCACCGTTATATGGAAGATGTTGGTGATGTAAATTATCAAAAATACGCATTAAGATATGCGGATATAATTACCAAAAGATATGCGAATCATCCTGCACTGGCTGCTTTTGGTATCGATAATGAGTCAGGAGATGGTCCTATTTCTTACTCTGAAACAGTAAGACAAAGATTTATAGTTTGGTTAAAAAATAAATATACAACCATTGACAAAGTAAACAAGGAGTGGGCTACACAGCGTTGGTCTAAAAGACATAATGAATTTGAGGAAATTGGTCTTCCAGTTGAAATTTATGCTCATGATACCCCTGAGAAAATGCTTGATTTCAGACGCTTCATTTCAGATGAAATCAATCAGTTCCTATTCAAAGTCATCGATAAGGTGAATACCAATGCTCCAAACGCATTAACCAATACTAATGCCTGGTATTATAGTGCGCTTAAATATTTTGATTATGCACCTATGGCTTATTCTGGTAAAATGACACGACATGGTGCTGGATTCTATCCAGGAAATTCCCTGACAACAAATTGGGGAGTTATGAATTCGTTGTTTGGAATAGCACGCATTCAATTTGAAAGTACAAATCCATTTTGGTGCAGCGAGTTCACAACTATGACTGCTGTCCCTAATTCGATTAGAAAATCAGCTTATGCAACGCTAATGTATGGAAACCAAATGGTGTGCGGCTGGACGTGGCAAAGCATGTGGGCTGGTGAAGAACAATATCTTCAAGGCATGCTTGATTGGGACGGGATACCGAATAGAAAATACGATGAATACAAGCAAATTGCAACTGAATTTAAAAAAATAGAAAAATATTTCCCCTACAATTTGCAAGCAGAAGTAGGTTTGGCTTTTTCCTTTCCAAGTCAGATAGCTAGTAATGATTTTCCAAAAAAACATGACGAACAGCTACAGGGAGCTTTTGGTATCTTTTATTATAGAAATATGGATACCCGAATTCTTGACATTGGTAAAAGTACTTTGAATTATAAATTGTTAATAATTCCAGGTGTTACTGTAATGGATGAAACAGCAGCAAATAAAATACGAGAATTTGTTAAGAATGGTGGTACAGTAATAATGAGCAGCAATTCGGGGCTTGTTGATGAAACAGGGCAAATATTCAAAACAACCCGTCCGGGAATGCTCAGTGACGTGTTTGGTGTTCGCGTGGCAAGTTTTGAAGAAACAGAAGCATTTAATGAAATATCCCGCAAGGCATACAAAGGCAAAAAGTTGGAAGTAATTTATAAAGGAAAAGCAGTAGATACAGACTCAGAGCGTTTTGAGATAATAGAGTCCAAAGGAGCTAAGATTATGGCCAGTATAACCAGTTTAGATAAGGATTATCCGATATTGTTTTCTAATAAATATGGCAAAGGCAGGGCTATTTATGTAGGACTTCCAGTTGATGGAAATGTGCTTAACCCATTGCTTGACGAGCTAATAGATGAACTGGGAATTAAGAAGGGACCAGTGGTGCCTGTAGGAGTAATGGCAAGGCAAATTGATAAAAATCATTTCTTGTATTTTAATACGACTGGCGAACCAAAAAAGATAGAAATGAAAGGAAAGTCACGAAGTATTCTTTTCGATAAAGAGTTCTCAGATAATTTTATTATTGCTCCTTATGAGCCTGAATTTATAGAATTAAAATAATTATTGTTCCAGATAAAATATCCACCAGCGTCCAATTTTTTAAGGTTTAAGTGTTAACTATAAGTTGGTTATAGTTTTTTTTTTGGCGCTGGTGATTTTTATATATCAGAGCTAGTTAGTTGTTATTTGCGCTTAACAGGATATTTTTTTAGAAGAATTAGATTTTTTTTCAAAGAATTATTCCTAAGGAATGTTTTGAAAAAAGCGATGGCAGGTTTTCAAGACTTAAAAAGTGAGGTCTAAAAATATAATTTAAAGATTTATAATGTTATTAAAATTAAAATTTTGGTTTTCTCTAAGTTTGTTTGTTACAATAAATTTATGGGGACAGCAATACCCTTATCAGAATCCCGAATTAAGTGCTGAGGAACGCGCAAAGGATTTAATCTCCCGTCTTACGTTGAAGGAAAAGGCGGCTTTAATGATCGATGAGTCAGAAGCAATTCCTCGTTTAGGTATAAAAAAATTCAACTGGTGGAGCGAAGGATTGCACGGTATAAGATATGGCTATAATGTATCTGTTTTTCCGCAATCCATCGGGATGGCAGCATCGTTTGACGATAAGTTGGTTTACAATGTTTTCAGCGCTGTTTCTGATGAATTTCGTGCCAAATATCATGAGCTTCGAAGAACTGGGCAGGAAAACAGCAAATTTATGAATTTGTCAGTTTGGACCCCCAACATAAACATATTCCGTGATCCACGCTGGGGACGCGGACAGGAAACCTATGGAGAGGATCCCTACCTGACCACCCGTATCGGGATTTCCGTAGTAAATGGACTTCAGGGTCCTGTCGATTCAAAATACAAAAAGCTATTGGCGTGTGCCAAACATTTTGCGGTGCACTCCGGCCCTGAGTGGAGCAGGCATTCGCTGAACCTGAACAACGTTAATCCGCGTGATTTATGGGAAACCTATTTGCCGGCATTCAAAGCGTTGGTTCAGCAGGCCGATGTGCGTGAAGTTATGTGCGCCTATCAGCGTTTAGATGATGAACCTTGTTGTGGCAGTACACGCCTGCTGCAAAAAATCCTTCGCAACGATTGGGGTTTCAAATACCTGGTTGTTTCCGATTGTGGTGCCATTGCGGATTTTCATAGTAGTCATAAAGTTTCGTCAGATGAAATGCATGCGGCTGCTAAAGCTGTCCTGTCTGGTACCGATGTAGAATGTGGTTGGGGCTATGCCTACAATAAATTGCCGCAGGCAGTTGATAAAGGATTGATTGATGAAAAGGAGATAGATGAACGTTTGTTAAGGGTTTTGGTCGGACGTTTCGACTTAGGTGAAATGGATGATGATTCATTGGTCTCATGGTCAAAAATTCCGATGTCGGTAATTGATTCCAAAGAGCATAAGGAACTGGCTCTTAAAATGGCTCAGGAATCGATGACATTGCTTCAAAATAAAAATAATATCCTTCCATTGTCAAGATCAGCAAAAAAAATTGCTGTGATTGGGCCTAACGCCGACGATGAGCCTATGTTGTTAGGCAATTACAATGGCTTTCCATCAAGTATTACTACTATTTTAGAGGGTGTTAAAACAAAACTTCCTGCAGATAAAGTATTTTATGATAAAGGCTGTGACCTGATTGAAGAGATGATTACCCGAAGCCTTTTCGAAAATTGCTCTTTAGATGGAAAAGCAGGAATCAAAGCAACTTATTGGAACAACAAAGAATTTAAGGGAGATGCTGTAGCACAAGAGCAGATTGTAAATCCGATACAATTGACTACTGCTGGTCAGAACCAATTTAGCCGTGGAGTAAATCTTAAAGGCTTTTCGGGAAAATATGAAGCGGTTTATCATGCCGGCCAATCAGAGGAAATCGTTTTTAGATTGGAATTTGGCGGAAAATGTGATGTAATGGTAAACAATGAGATCTTGTTCTCCAAAGAATTATGGCAATTAGCTCCAATACGACTTCCGTATAAGGTTGAAAAAGGGAAAGATTACAAGGTTGAGGTTAAATTTTCTGCCGTTAACGATGGCGTAGAAGCAAGTCTTAAATTAAATATCGGCAGGGAGATTCCAGTTAATTATGATGAATTGCTGCATAAATTAAAAGGTATAGATGAAGTGATTTTTGTTGGTGGGATTTCACCAAAATTAGAAGGGGAAGAAATGCCAGTAGAATTCCACGGTTTCAAAGGTGGCGACCGAACCAATATTGAACTTCCTGAATCGCAGCGCAAATGTTTGCAGGCGTTGAAAAAAGCAGGCAAAAAAGTGGTGTTTGTAAACTGCTCAGGGGCTGCCATGGCATTAACCCCAGAAACCGAAAACTGCGATGCCATCCTTCAGGCTTGGTATGGTGGGCAATCCGGAGGTCAGGCTGTGGCCGATGTCCTTTTCGGAGATTACAATCCTTCAGGAAAATTGCCTGTTACTTTCTACAGGAATTCAGAAAAGCTCGGCGATATTGAAGATTATTCTATGAAAGGAAGAACCTACCGGTTTATGGACGATGCGTTGTATCCTTTTGGATACGGATTAAGTTATACAGCTTTCAAAATAGGTAATGCCAAGTTAAGCAAAACCACATTCAAAGCCAATGAGACCATCCAATTGACCGTACCAGTTACAAACACGGGTAAACGTATTGGTACTGAAGTTGTTCAGGTGTACGTCCGTAAAGTAAACGATATTGAAGGTCCGTTAAAAACATTGAGGGGATACCAACGGGTAGAAATTCCGGCAGGTAAAACCCAACAAGTTGTCATTGATCTGAATCCTTCTTCATTTGAATTTTTCGATTGGAGCCAGCGAAAAATGATGGTGACACCCGGTGAATATGAAGTGTATTACGGAAATAGTTCCGATACAAAAGTTTTAAAAACCAAATCCATTACAGTCTTGGAATAATAATACTAGTCGTACACGATATTGGTTTATTTAAAGAAAATATGAACAAAGGAGTTGGTGGGGCAGAGTTAGTTATGGCACCTAATCAGAAAGTTATATACACAGGGGGTAAATTACGACTTAAATTCAATAAGAAAACATAAATAATTAATTGATTTTAGAATATGCAAAAAACACTTAAACGTTATTGTAAAACCATGGAATTGCGTAAAAATCCAGCATTAATAGATGCCTATAAAAAAGCGCATGCCAAAGGAGCCGCTTGGCCTGAGATAACAGAGGGCATGAAAGAAGTAGGAATTATTGATATGGAAATTTACCTTCTTGGAACAAGGCTTTTTATGATTATGGATACCATCGCTGATTTTGATCATGAAAAAGCGATGACTGTATTGGCACTAAAACCACGTCAGAATGAATGGGAAGCTTATATGTCCCAATTCCAGAATAGCGATTCGCAGGCAACTGCTGACCAAAAATGGCAACTAATGGAGCAGATTTATAAAATGGACAAATAAACAGCAGATTTTGTTTCAGCACTGGATCAATAAATAACAATAAGAATAGAAAAAGAAATTGTTATCATATACTCTTCGTTGATGTGTGTTTGTAAAATAAGTAATGACGCCAACTAAAAAAAATAATGATAAATAAATAGATATGGATATTAAATTTTTGACCTTAAAATGTTTTTTTATAGTAAGCTTTTGTTGTCTTTCCAGTACTGCAACGTTTGCTCAGACTGTTCAGATTACAGTAAATGCTGCTGTAAACAAAAAAAAGATATCTCCGAATATCTATGGAAAAAATGACGGACTGGAACAATCTGTGCAATATTATAATGATGCGGGATTGCACTTCGCTCGTGTTGGTGGTAATAACGCGACGACTTATAACTGGCAGGCAAAACTTGATGTTCATCCTGACTGGTATAATAATGTTTATGCTTCTGATTGGGATGTAGTGGCACAAAGAGTTATGGATAATATCCCGAACAACATTCAGGGTATGTTTACCTTTCAGTTACTGGGCAGAGTTGCATCCAGCAACCAGCATAATTTCAATGACTGGGAGTTTAACCAATCTAAATATTGGTCTGGACTTGGTCAAAATTTAGCCGGAGGTGGAGTAGTTAATACAAATGGCGGGGCTAAGGCCTTGGTTGACGGTGACATCAATTTGTTTTCTGTGCCTTGGCCAGCAGACTCGTCTGTGGGAATTCTTAATGATTGGTTTGGAACCAATGGTAAAGGGTATAATAAAGACCAGTTTGTATACTGGAGTATGGACAACGAGACAGATATATGGTTTGCTACTCATGATTGGGCAATGCCAACGCAGCTATCGGCCTCTGCCTTTATGGACCGCTACATTGAATTAGCGAAGAAAGCAAAAGCTTTGTACCCGGGTATCAAGCTGTGTGGTCCGGTTGGAACATCTGAATGGTTTTGGTACAACTGGCAAAATGAAAATATATGGATCAATGGCAGATATTATCCCTGGATTGAGTATTTCATCAAACGCCTTGGAGATGAGTATAAGGCAACCGGTATAAAACTGGTAGATGTAGTGGATCTTCATAATTACCCTGCTTATAATAATGATGCTGAGGCACTGCAGGGACACCGGATTTATTTTGATCAAACCTATGATTATCCGGGCTCAAACGGTATTAGTAAAATTAACGGCGGTTGGGATACCTCAATTAAAAAGCAATATATATTTAAGCGTATCGACGGCTGGTTAAACGAACATTTTGGCGCCAATCACGGCATAACTACCGGTGTTAGCGAATGGGGTACCATGTCAGGCAGCAATCCAAGTCTTGAATCGGTTATTTATGCTTCGCATCTTGGTACGTTTGCCAATAATGGTGTTGAATTATTTAGTCCATGGAACTGGTCTATAGGGATGTGGGAAACTTTGCATCTTTTCAGTCGTTATGCCAAAGACTATAGCGTTTCCAGTACTTCATCGCTGGAAAACACGGTTTCGGCTTACACCTCTGTAAACCAAGCTGCTGACGCGATGACTGTAATTATTGTGAACAAGGACATGAATGCATCACGTACTGTAACGGTAAATCTTAGTGGTTTTTCTGTCGCGAATGGAAATTCAGAAACACTCCAGCTTTCCGCGCTGCCAGCAACAGAAACATTTGTATCTCATACCAATAATGCCTTAAAAAAGAGCACTGTAATTGTTAATTCAAATGCATTTACGATTTATGTGCCTGCTTTATCTACAACAGCAGTTTTGCTTAAGGCAGCCACCATATTGTCAGTTGGAGATAATAACACACTCCCTACCAGTGAAACAATAATGCTTTATCCTAACCCTGCAAACGATAAACTTCAGATAAAATTTAATTTGGCAATTACAGAACCAACCCAATTAGCCGTATATAATATGGCGGGGCAAAAACTAAAAGTTTGGACTGTAAATAGCGACCCCGAAGTAATACAGGTTCTTGACGTGAGTAAATTTTCTGCCGGTTCGTATTTTTTATCAGTAAAAAACAGCAGCTATAAAAAAAGTATACCCTTTATAATTGCCCATTAGCATCTATTTAAAAATACAGTTTATATAAAATTAAAAGTCATATGCATGCTATTTAAACAGAAAAAATTGATTCCGGTTTTATGGTTTTCCCTTGTTTTATCGTTGATACAAATTGAAGGAAGATCTCAAATTATTAAACAAACAACACAATTTAAAAGAGCAAAAATAAATTTTGATCAAAGCTGGCAATTCCACAAAGGAGATATCGCCATGAAACTTGTTGTTAGAGTTGGTCAGGGTGGGATAACTGACATTAATGTTCCGGTTATTACAAAGAGAGATACAGTCATTGACTATACCAATTTTAAAAGTAGCTCTTCATTTTTTCCAACTGATTGGAGAGAAGTAAACCTTCCACACGATTGGTGTATAGAAGGGACTTTTGTTAATGATAATACACTGGGAAGTCAGCCTGGAGGTAATGGGTACTTACCCGTAGGTATTGGATTTTACAGAAAAGAGTTTGAAATACAAGAAAGCGACAAAGGGAAGAAAATCACTATCGAATTTGATGGGATTTTCAGAAACAGTACGGTTTGGGTAAATGGTCATCTCATTGGCAATCACCTTAGCGGATATACACCTTCAAACTATGACCTAAGTGATTTCTTACGCTATGGCAATGAAGGCAAAAATGTCATTTTGGTGAGGGTTGATGCTACACAGCCCGAAGGTTGGTGGTATGAAGGCTGTGGTATTTACAGACATGTTTGGCTTGTAAAGACAGATAAGCTCCATGTGAACAGGTTTGGCACTTACATTACAACGCCGTCCATATCCGATGCAGAAGCAACTGTGAGTATTAAAACCACATTGAAAAATGAATATAAAACTGCAAAGAACATTTCACTTGTTTCGAAAATAGTGGACAAAACAGGAGTGGTACTTGATACTAAAACCTCCAGTCAGTTACTTGCCCCTTTTGAAGAAATTGAAATTTCTCAAACAGGTTTAATTAAGGCACCTAAACTTTGGTCTCCGGAAACACCAAACCTTTACAAAGTTTTGACTGAAATCTCTGAAGCTGGAAATATTATAGATACTTATGAAACCATTTTTGGTGTTCGAACGGTAGAAATCAACAAAAATGGTGTCTTCCTCAATGGTAAATTGTATCCAGTAAAAGGAACTTGCAACCATCAGGATTTTGCAGGAATTGGTGTTGCTGTTCCTGATAAAATAAATTGGTATAAAATAAAGTTGCTCAAAGAAGCAGGAAGTAATGCTTATCGTTGTACACATCACTTACCGAATCCTGAAGTGCTTGATATGTGCGATAGTATAGGGATGCTGGTATTGGATGAAAACCGTCATTTGTCAAGTTCTGAAGATGGACTAAAAGATTTATCCGCTATGCTGTATCGAGATAGGAATCACCCATCAATATTTATGTGGAGTCTGGAAAATGAAGAAGCGATGCAAGGTACGGTGATGGGGACCAGAATAATGGAAACGATGGTTGAAACAAGTCACAGAATCGATCCAACAAGAAAAGTAACCGCAGCTATGAACCATGCCCGTAATGAAGGGGGATACAGTGATGTGCTTGATGTCGTAGGGTATAATTACGGAGATAAACAACTGGCCTATGTAAAAGATAAAGAAAATCACCCTGATAGGGTTATGTTTTGTACCGAGGGGACAAGCTTTGTATCGACCCGTGGAGAATATGAAAATAGTTGGTGGAAACACATTTGTTCAAACGCAACCTTATGGCAGCCCGAATGGGGTCCCTATCCAGGAGAAGACTGGGCTGATATAGTTAAATATCCCTATCTCGGAGGTTTATTTGTTTGGACAGGGTTTGATTATCGTGGTGAGCCAACGCCATTTACATGGCCTAGTGTAGCCTCTCAGTTTGGGTTTATGGATGTTTGTGGTTTTCCTAAAGACGGTTACTATGCTTATAAAGCAGCCTGGACCGATATTCCGACTGTACACATTTTCCCGCATTGGAATTGGGCAGGAAAAGAAGGAGATAGCATTCAGGTACATTGTTACACCAATTGTGATGAAGTTGAACTGCTCCTCAATGGTAAGAGTGTAGGGAAGCAAAAAACAGTTTCTTATAAGAAATTAATCTGGAATCTTGTTTACAAGCCCGGAAAACTCGAAGCACGTGGTTATAAAGCAGGAAAATTAATTACCAAGGACATTGTGGAAACAACCGCTGCTGCTGCTCAGGTTGCTTTAGACAGCGATGTAAATACACTAAAAGCGGATGGATGTGATGTAGCCGTAATTAAGGTTGCTATAAAAGATGCCAATGCCAGAGTTGTGCCAACAGCTGATAATCTGGTGAAGTTTAGTATTGAAGGTCCCGGAAAAATTATTGGTGTAGGAAACGGTAATCCTAATAGTCACGAACCTGATAAAGCCAGCCAAAGGATGGCTTTCAATGGCTATTGCATGGTGTTGGTGCAGTCAGACAAACAGGTTGGTGAAATCAAGATAAATGCATTGTCAGAAAATCTAAAAGGAGTTGAAGTTGTTATTAAAACCGTTAAATAAGTTAATAAGAAAATTCTAAATACTATCCATGAAAAGGAAAATTCCAATTCGTCCTCTTTTAATGAGTAGAATGATACTACTCTTTTTTCTGTCACTAAATCTTTGTGCACAAGAAAAGAGTTTATCATATGCTGGGAAAAGGCTTTCGGCAAAACAGGCAACAGAAATAAATCCTGAACTGCTTGGAAAACCTTGGGCTGCAAAATGGATTTCTTATCCCGATAATTCAAATACGGATTATGGAGTTTTTCTGTTGAGAAAAGAAATTTCAATTAATACCAAACCTGAAAAATTTATTATTCATGTGTCGGCGGATAATCGTTATAAGTTATATATCAATGGTGTATACGTTTGTAACGGCCCTGCCAGAAGTCATTTGTTTAAATGGAATTTCGAGACCATAGATATTTCCCCATAATAGAATAATAATACTACTATATACAATCCTAAGGTATTTAGAAATATAAAACGTAACAAAATGTACAGCTTAAATTCATATAAAAAACAATATTTTACAAAACAACTAGTATTCCTATTTATACTATGTGTAAGCTTTCTTTCAGGATATGCACAAGATGGCACCGAGAGAAAACAATTATTTGATTATGACTGGAAATTCTTTTTAGGAGACGCTCCTGAAGCCAAAACAAACGATTTCAATGATCAGAGTTGGCGTAAACTTGATCTGCCCCACGATTGGAGTATTGAAGGAAAAATTCATCCTAAAAACACTACTGGTGGAGGTGGCGGATATTTTCCGTCAGGAATTGGCTGGTACCGCAAAACCTTTCTCGTACCAGACAACTGGAAAGCAAAAAAAGCTTCTATTTATTTTGAAGGTGTTTATATGAATTCTGAAGTTTTTATCAACGGAAAATCACTTGGTGGTTATCCTTATGGTTATTCCTCATTCAGTTATGATATTACACCTTATTTAAAAATTGGAAAAGAAAATATTATTGCAGTACGAGTCGACAATTCACAACAGATGAACAGCCGTTGGTACAGTGGATCAGGAATTTATCGTCATGTCTGGATGATGGTCACTGATCCTGTACATGTTGCAAACTGGGGCGTTGCGGTTTCAACTCCCGAAGTATCTTCAAAAAAAGCAACTGTACTGGTGAAAACCAAAATTAAAAATAGAACAGCATTGCCACAGAGAATTGTTGTTAAAACCAATCTTTTCAGTAAGAGTTCTAAAAATATTGGGAACAATCAGACACAGGTTGAGGTTCCTGCTAATAGCGAGAAAGAAATTACCCAAACCATACAAATATCAAATCCGATGCTTTGGACACCGGAAACGCCCCATTTATATCAGGCTCAGGTTCAGGTAGTAAAAGATAAAAAAGTGCTGGATGATACAAAAACCAATTTTGGCATCCGTTCTATAAAATTTACTGCCGGAAATGGGTTTCAGCTGAATGGAAAAACGGTAAAAATAAACGGCGGTTGCGTACATCATGATAATGGCTGCTTAGGTGCTGCTGCTTTTGACCGTGCCGAGGAACGTAAAATTGAATTGCTTAAAGCCGGTGGATTCAATGCCGTGAGAACTTCTCACAATCCGCCTTCTGAAGCTTTCCTTAATGCCTGCGATAGGCTGGGATTACTGGTAATGGACGAATCTTTCGACTGCTGGAAAATTGGAAAAAATAGTAACGATTATTCTAAGTATTTCAAGGAATGGTGGCAACGTGATTTGGAAGCAATGGTGTTGCGTGATCGCAATCATCCTTCCGTTTTTATGTGGAGTATAGGTAACGAAATACCTGAGAGGGCAGATCCTGAAGCTGTGAAAACAGCCCAAATGCTTTCAGACGCATTAAAGAAAATAGACAATACCCGTCCTGTTACATCTGCAATCGTAAATAGTGGTAAGAATTGGGAAGTGTTCGATCCGTTGATGGCGGCACACGATGTTGCCGGTTATAATTACAACCTGCATACTGCTCCGGACGATCATAAAAGAGTGCCTTCGCGCATTATCGTTCAAACCGAATCCTATCCTAAAGATGCTTTTAATAATTGGAAACTGGTACAGGAAAACAATTATGTAATCGGGGATTTCGTTTGGACAGCGCTGGATTATTTAGGGGAATCAGGAATTGGTCGTTATTATTATTCGGGAGAAGTTCCTGGCCAGCATTGGGAAAATGATTTTTTCCCTTATCACGGTGCTTATTGTGGTGATATAGATTTGATTGGATGGAGAAAACCCATTTCCCATTACAGAAGCATGTTGTATAATACGAATGAGAAACTCTACATGGCTGTTCGCGAACCAGCCCCGGAACCGTTAGAAATTAAAGAAACATGGTGGTCAGTTTATCCAACATGGGAAAGCTGGACATGGCCGGGTTTTGAAGGGAAAAATATCGAGGTAGAGGTATATTCAAAATATCCAAAAGTGAGATTGTACCTCAACAACAAACTGATTGGGGAACAAAAAACGAGTAAAGAGGAGCAATTTAAGGCTACTTTTCCGATTCCATATGCGGCAGGTTTGCTTAAAGCAGTCGGAGTAGAAAATGATAAGGAAATGGAATCTACAATTCTTCAAACTGCCGGGGATGCCTCAAAAATAAAACTGACAGCCGATCGAAAAGAAATCCTGGCCAACGGACAGGATTTATCATTCATAACTATTGAAATAACGGATAAAGACGGGACATTCCAGCCTAACGCCACCAACCGTTTGAATTTTAAAATCGATGGACCGGGTGTCATTTTAGGAGTAGATAACGCCGATATAAAAGACTTCGAACAATACGTAGGTAATACTCGTAAGGCGTGGAAAGGTAGAGTTTTAGTAGTAATAAGGAGCGCACATAACGCTGGTGATATTAAACTAACTGTTACTTCTCCCGCTTTGACACAAACAGCAATAAATATAAAAACGGTTAAACAGTAATTAGAAGAGCCAATATATCAAATGAATCGATTTTTTTTATACGGAGTTATTATTATGTTTTTATCGACAAGTATTGGTATCGCTCAGGGATTCCATATAAAGTCTCCCAATGGGAAGATTGATATGGCTTTGGAAAGTGGTGCAAAAATTTTATGGTCTGTCAAACATGAAAACACAGAAGTCATTGCTCCTTCTGCGATCTCATTAGCACTTGGTAGCGGAGTAGTTTTAGGAAACAATGTAAAAGTTATGAATGTTAAAAGTTCAAGGGTCAACACCTCTTTTGCTACACCGGTTTATAAAAAGAAAACAGTGATTGATGCCTACAATCAGCTTACTGTAACTTTTAAGGGTGGCTTTGGTTTGATTTTAAGAGCTTATGATGATGGTGTAGCCTATCGCTTTTTTACAACTAAGAAAGGGCAAATTATTATTGAATCTGAACAAGCTAATTTTAACTTCAGCAAAGATTATAAAGCTTTTATCCCTTATGTACGGGATTTAAGGGAAAATGATATGTATACATCTGCTTTTGAGGCCATGTATGATGAAATCCCGCTTTCTAAATTTGTAAAAGATTCATTGGCTATTTCTCCGCTTCTTGTGGATTTAGGAAATGGAAAAAAGGCTGCTATTATAGAAGCTGAGCTGGAGGATTATCCCGGTATGTTCTTAACAAAGAATAATGAAGCTCAACAAGGTTTGCAAGGAACATTTGCTCATTATCCAAAGGAGGAACGTTTAGGAGGCTATAATAAAATGAACTATATGGTGGTGAAGCGGGAATCTTATATAGCTAAAACAGAAGGTACCCGAAATTTCCCATGGAGAGCGATAATAATAAGTGAGAGTGATAAAGACCTGGGAAATAATGATATGGTCCAAAAGCTTTCTGCACCTTCACAAATTACCGACATAAGCTGGATAAAACCAGGAAAAGTAGCCTGGGATTGGTGGAATGACTGGAATATTTCGAAGGTTGATTTTAAGGCAGGAATTAACACTGAAACCTATAAACACTACATTGATTTTGCTTCCAAAAACCACATTGAGTATGTAGTGCTGGATGAAGGCTGGAGTGAAGAAACCGATTTGCTGAAAGTTTCACCCAGCATGAATATAGAGGAACTCATCAATTATGGAAAGCAAAAAAATGTCGGTATTATTCTCTGGGCTTCATGGTATGCCTTAAATCAGGTTTTAGATAATGTTTTTTCTCAGTATTCAAAAATGGGAGTAAAGGGCTTTAAAATAGATTTCATGGATCGTGATGATCAAAAAATAGTAAAATCAATTTATGACATTGCTAAAAAGGCGGCATCGTATAAACTTTTTATTGATTACCATGGCATGTATAAACCTACCGGTATTCAGCGAACCTATCCGAATATTGTCAATTTTGAAGGTGTTAAAGGGTTAGAGAATGCCAAATGGACGCCAAATGATGATATGCCTCACTATGAAACCAGTATTCCCTTCATCAGAATGCTGGCTGGGCCTATGGATTATACACCAGGGGCAATGCGTAATGCAACAAGGGGAGATTTTCGCCCAAGTAATTCCATGCCGATGAGCCAGGGAACAAGATGCCACCAATTGGGCATGTATATTGTTTATGAAGCACCGCTTCAAATGATGGCTGATAGTCCTACCGCCTATATGAAAGAGCAGCAAAGCACCAACTTCATTGCTCAGATCCCTACCACTTTTGATGAAACAATTGCCCTTGATGGGAAAGTAGGGGAATACGTTGTTATTGCTAGAAAAAAAGGTGATACATGGTTTGTAGGAGGTTTAACTAACTGGTTGGCAAGGGGGCAGGTAATAGATCTGTCTTTTCTGGACAAGGGAATCTACTCCGTTGAAATTTTCAAAGATGGAATTAATGCAGAAAAAGATGCGACAGATTATAAAAGCGAAATAGTTAAAGTAACAAGTACTGATAAGCTAGCAGTAAATATGGCTAATGGAGGTGGTTTCGCAATGATAATTAGTCCTGAAAAATAGTAGAGAATAATAGGTCATCTTTTTTAAGTGATGTAATTAATTAAACATATTAACAATATATAATATATCAAATGAATAGATTTTTTTTAAACGTAGTCGTTCTTGTGTTTTTATCAACTAGTGTTGGTATTTCCCAGGTAAAAGCACCAGCAGCATTTGGTCCTGTTCCGACAAAGAACCAAATGAGGGTGCAGGAAATGGAAAGTTATGCTTTTGTCCATTTTTCGTTAAATACCTATACTGATCAATCGTGGGGATTTGGTAACGAAGATATCAAACTGTTTAATCCCGAAAAATCTGATTGCCGCCAATGGGCCCGCATTTGTAAAGCAGCCGGAATGAAAGGAATTATAATCACGGCAAAACACCATGGTGGTTTTTGTCTTTGGCCATCAAAATACACTGAATATTCAGTAAAAAATGCGCCATGGAAAAACGGAAAAGGCGATATGGTGCGTGAAATGGCCGATGCGTGTAAAGAGTACGGACTAAAATTCGGTGTTTATCTCTCACCATGGGACCGCAATCATCCAGATTACGGAAAACCGGAGTACATTACCTATTTCCGTAATCAACTTACTGAACTGCTTACCAATTATGGAGAAGTTTTTGAAGTGTGGTTTGACGGTGCTAACGGCGGTAATGGGTACTATGGGGGAGCCAATGAAACCCGTACTATTGACCGTACTACTTATTATGATTGGAAAAAAACGTATGAGTTGATTCATAAGCTGCAGCCCAATTGCATGATTTGGAATGATGGTGGAGATCGCGGAGATTTTCGTTGGGTAGGAACAGAATCAGGTTATGTTGGCGAAACCAATTGGAGTTTACTGAACGCAACAGGTGAAGTGCCCTGGAATAATTTGCATTTTGGTGTAGAGAACGGGAATGCCTGGGTACCTGCCGAAGTAAATACTTCTATCAGACCGGAATGGTTTTATCATCCAGACGAAGATACTAAGGTAAAAACAGTCTCGCAATTGATGGATCTTTACTATAATTCTATCGGACGTAATGGTACACTACTGCTTAACTTTCCAATTATGCCTAATGGCCTGATTCATCAAAATGATGAGAAAGCAGCAATTGAATTTGGTAAAGCGGTAAAAGAAGCATTTGTAAATAACCTTGCTCTGAAAGCTAAAGCAAAGGGGACAAATGTTCGTGGTAATTCGGAAAAATTTGGAGCTGACAAAGCCATAGACAATAATAAAGATTCTTACTGGGCGACTGATGATGCTATTACAGCAGCTTCTTTAACGATAGATTTAGGAAAACCAACTATGGTCAACCGTTTTTTAGTGCAGGAGTATATCCGTTTGGGACAACGAGTAAAATCTTTTACTATTGAAGCCTTTGTAGATGGAAATTGGAAAGAAATAACTAGAGGTACAACTATCGGTTATAAACGTATTGTTCGTTTTCCTAGTGTTGAAGCAACGAAGGTTCGTCTAAACATTACTGATTCAAAAAGTTGTCCAACAATTTCAAACATTGGAGTTTATAATGCACCAGTATTCCTTGATGCGCCTTCTATTACAAGAAATCAGTCTGGGGATATTATAATTAGTACTAATGACATAGGTCCATTGTTTTTTTATACACTCGATGGAAGTGAGCCAACATCTCATTCAGAAAAATATACAGGACCAGTTTCAACAAACGGTAAGCCAGCAGTAAAAGCAATTGCTTATGATCCTGCTACATCTAAAAGTAGTCCGGTGGCAGTAGAGCAGTTCGATATTTGCAGAAAAGACTGGAGAATTTTGGAAACACAAGATAAAAATGCTTATTCAATTTTGGATGGGAACACAGCTACAGTATGGCACCAAGGCAAAGACCAAAAAATGCCTGTCGATTTGGTGATTGATTTAGGAAAAGAACAGAACTTATCAGGTTTTAAATATCACCCTGATCAGGGAATGTGGGGACCTGGTATTATAACCCATTATGAGTTTTATGTGTCTTCTGATAACGAAAAGTGGAAATTAGCCGACCAAGGGGAATTTTCGAATATAAAAAACAATCCGTTGTGGCAAATCAAAAGAATTTCGCCAGAAAAGGCTCGATATATTAGGCTACGTGCAATAAAGAATACAGAAAACAATTCCAATTGCGGTTACGCTGAAATAGATGTAATAACTGAATAATGAAATATCAGCTAACAAATTAAATACAAATTTAATATTCAACAAGCATTTGTTTTTTGTTGAAATCACTAAAAAATTTATTTTATGAAAAAAATAATTCTAATCACTTTTTTATTTTGCACAACTATACAGTTTTATGACTTAAACGCTCAGGAATTGCCCCAATTAAAAAAAGAAGGCAACACGACCAGATTGTATGTAGATGGTAAACCATTTGTTATGGTTGCCGGAGAGTTGCATAACTCTACTTCCTCCAATTTAACTTATTTGGCCCCCATTTTTCCTAAATTAAAAGAAATGGGACTAAATACCGCTATCGCATCTATTGCATGGGAACAATTTGAACCTGAGGAGGGGAAATTTGATTATTCTATTATTGATGGGATGATAGCCCAGGCTCGTGCAAACAATCTGAAACTTTGTATCATATGGTTTGCAAGCTGGAAAAATGGACTTTCCACCTATACACCGCTTTGGGTAAAAAAAGATTCAAAACGTTTTTTTAAATTGAAACAAAGCAATGGCGACACCAGTGAAGTAATTTCAGCTTTTTGCAAGGAAGCACAGACGGCCGATGCAAAGGCATTCGTAGAGTTAATGAAACGAATAAAAGAAATAGACAAGGATCATACTGTTATAATGATGCAGGTAGAGAATGAAGTTGGTGCTTTTCAGGATATCGATTACAATAAGCAAGCACTTGATCTATTTAAGTCCCAGGTTCCGGAAACCTTGATTCGGTATTTGCAAAAAAACACAAATAATCTGAGTCCTGAAATGAAATCTGTCTGGCAAAGAAATGGAAGTAAAACTAAAGGAACATGGTCAGAAATATTTGCTGATGAAATGAAAAGTGCACAAAACTTTTTCATGACATGGCAATATGCCAAATATATAAATGAAATAGCCCGTTTGGGCAAAAACGAACTAAACCTTCCTATGTATGTAAATTGCTGGCTGGTTCTAAAACCTACTGATTTGCCCGGGGTATATCCAAATGGAGGGCCAGTATCGAGAGTAATGGATATTTACAAAGCTATTGCACCCGATGTTGATTTCTGCGCACCCGATATCTATGAACCCAACTATAAAGAAATAGTGGCGATGTATCATCGTTCTGATAATCCACTTTTTATTCCCGAAAGCACTACTGAACAGGCCCGTGCTTTTTATGCCTATGCAGAACATGATGCTATTTGCTTTGCTCCTTTTGGAATTGAAGATGCTTATACCAATTTAGCATATAGGCAGTCAATTTCTGTAATAAATGAATTAATGCCACACATAATTAAATATCAGGGAACAGGTAAAATGCGAGGTTTTATGCGTACTAAAAATAGTACTACCGACACCCTTACATTTGGTGATGATAAGGTAATTGTAGAATATGATAATTGGAACACTACTGGATATGGCCTGATTATTCAAACTGCCCCGGATGAATATATAGTAGCAGGAATTACGGCACGATTAAAATTTGAATCGGGTAATCCATCAAAGAAAATTCGCATTGGACAAGTCTTTGAAGGAAAGTTTGAGGGAGAACAATGGATAACCTCCCGTATGCTTAATGGTGACGAAACCTGGCATCATGACCGCCTGCTTGTAAAAGGGCGTCAGGCAATGATTGCTCAGACTTTAGAAGGACAAATAATTCCTCCCCAGCCCGGACTAAATCAACCTGTACCGGAATCAGCCAAGAATGTTGAAGTTCAGACTCCTGCTGTTTACAAAGTGACTACATATGAAATGAAATAAAAATAGTCTGTTTTTAAAGTTAATTGAAAGACAGTACCAGCCATCAATTCTGCCATCAATAAATGACATGGCAGTAGTTTGATAAATAAATAGAAAGAATACAATATCATGAAAAAAAGAAAAATTAACGTTTTAATATTACTATTTACGCTGTTGTCTGTCTATGGATGGGCACAAGAGCCTATATACTTAGATCAAAGCAAACCTATAGAAACTCGTATAAAAGATGCATTGTCAAGGATGACCCTAGAAGAAAAAGTGGCACTTTGCCATGCTCAGTCGAAATTCAGTTCAAAAGGAGTTGCGAGACTGGGTATTCCTGAGGTATGGTCTGCCGATGGGTCGCATGGTGTGAGCGATGAGAAATTATGGGATGAATGGAGCGGCGCTCAGTGGACCAATGACTCCTGTACCGCTTTTCCTGCCTTAACATGTCTTGCGGCAACATTCAATCCTGAAATTTCTTTGCTTTACGGCCAATCTATTGGAGAAGAAGCCCGATACCGAAACAAGACCATGTTGCTGGGACCGGGAGTCAATATTTATCGTACACCGCTCAATGGCCGGAATTTTGAATATATGGGTGAAGATCCTTTTTTGGCTTCAAGCATGGTAGTTCCCTACATTCAGGGTGTACAGTCTAATGGAGTTGCTGCGTGCGTTAAGCACTTTGCATTGAACAATCAGGAAATTTCCCGTGGCGAAATTAATGTAAATGTAAGTGACCGTGCATTGCATGAGATTTATTTTCCGGCCTTTAAAGCTGCGGTTCAGCAAGGGAATGTATGGTCAATCATGGGCGCATATAACAAAATATGGGGTGTGCATTGCTGTCACAACGACATTTTGTTGAATAAAATTCTAAAAAATGATTGGAATTTCGATGGTGTAGTGGTCAGTGACTGGGGTGGTGTACACAATACTGATGAAGCTGTCAATGGCGGTCTTGATATTGAGATGGGGACTTATACCAATGGATTGACAACACAAGGCCACTTCCCTTTTTCCAGTTATTATTTGGCCGATCCCTTCCTGAAAGGAATTAAATCGGGGAAATACGAAATATCGAAGATTGATGATAAAGCAAGCCGAATCCTGCGGATGATTTTTCGCACTACCATGAGTGCCAATCGTCCTTTCGGTCGTTTTGTATCACCTGAACATAGCCTGGCAGCGCGACAAATAGCACAAGAAGGAATTGTTCTTCTTAAAAACGACAAGCAGTTTTTGCCTATCCCACAAGGAAAATATAAGAAAATTGCTGTGATAGGAGAAAATGCGACACGTAGTCTGATTGTTGGTGGAGGTTCCACGTCGCTGAAAGCTGCTTATGAAGTTACGCCATTACAGGGATTAAAGAATAAATACGGTGAAAATCATATTCTTTACAGTATGGGATATGCTTCAGGCCGTTCGCTATATGGATCGGAAGAGCCCTCTAAGTTAAACATAGACTCATTGCAAAACGCAGCTATTGAGGTTGCCCGTCATGCGGATGTGGTTCTTTTTGTTGGCGGGTTGAATAAAAATTATTTTCAGGATTGTGAAAGTGGAGACCGTAAATCTCTTAGTTTGTCATTCGGGCAAGATAAGCTAATTGAAGCGATACAGAATGTCAATAAAAATGTTGCTGTAGTTTTACTAAGCGGAAATGCGGTTTTAATGCCTTGGCTGGATAAAACACCAGCTGTTGTGCAAGGGTGGTATCTTGGTTCTGAGGCAGGAAACGCCTTGGCAGATATTATTTCTGGTGATGTAAACCCTTCAGGGAAACTCCCTTTCTCATTTCCTAAAAAAATGGAGGATGTCGGGGCACATGCCTTTGGTAAACTCAGTTATCCCGGTGATGGTGTCAACGTGGATTACAAAGAGGATATTTTAGTAGGATACCGTTGGTATGACACTAAAAAAATTCCTGTTCTGTTTCCTTTCGGATATGGATTGAGTTATACAACATTCCAATACGGGAAACCTACCGTTTCTTCGAAATCAATTACAGCAACCGATTCATTAATGGTGACAATTTCAGTAAAAAATACAGGCAAGGTTACGGGAAAGGAAACAGTTCAATTGTATGTTAATGATGAAAAATCAAGTTTGCCACGTCCAATTAAAGAATTAAAAGGATTTAAGAAAATTTCTTTAGAGCCAGGAGAGGAAAAGACGGTGAGTTTTACCTTAACGAAAGAGGATCTTTCTTATTATGATGACAAAAAAAATACATGGATTGCAGAACCTGGTAATTTCAAAATTTTGATTGGCGCTTCGGCCACCGATATCAAGGGTACAGTAGATTTTATTTTGAAATAAGGCTTTATAATAAATTTTAATTTAACATGAAAAAAGTAATTATTCTTTTAGTTTATATTTTTGGTTTCTATCACTATTCAAACGCTCAGGGATATAAAAATCCTGTTATTTCTGGTTTTCATCCAGATCCCAGTGTGTGCAGGGTGGGTGATGATTATTATTTAGTTACCAGTAGTTTCGAATATTTTCCGGGAGTTCCGGTCTTTCACAGTAAAGACTTAATTAACTGGACAAAAATAGGGCATTGTCTGACCCGCCCTTCCCAAGTCAAATTAGATAAATGCGCTCCTTCTTCTGGTATTTACGCCCCTACAATTCGTTATCATGAAGGTCGTTTTTATATGGTTACCACAAATGTATCTGGTGGTGGAAACTTCTATGTGCATACTGATAATCCTGCAGGAGAATGGTCAGAGCCTGTTTTTGTAGAACAGGGAGGTATTGATCCTACGTTATACTTTGAAGACGACAAATGTTACTTTATGTCAAATGGTAAAGGCATCACAATTTGTGAAATAGATATTAAAACTGGAAAAAAACTTACCGAAAGCAGAATTGTATGGAATGGCACAGGAGGACGTTATCCCGAAGCACCGCATATTTATAAAAAAGACGGATGGTATTATTTGCTGATTTCAGAAGGTGGTACTGAATACGGACATAAAATGACAATTGCACGCAGCAGATCTATTTATGGACCTTATGACTCGAATCCATCTAATCCGATTGTCACCCATATGAATGAAAACGCACAAAACAATCCAATTCAAGGCACTGGACATGGTGATTTTATTCAGGCACATGATGGTTCGTGGTGGATGGTATTACTGGGCTTTCGTCCACAAAGCTTACTGCATCATGTATTGGGACGCGAAACATTTTTAGCTCCGGTAAGATGGGATGCAAATGCCTGGCCGGTGATAAATGGCAACGGGACAGTAGATATAAATATGAATGTACCTACTTTGCCTTTAAAACCCGTAAAGCAGCAAGCTTTCGCTACCGATTTTGATGAAGCGAAGCTAGGCGTTGATTGGAATTACCTCCGAAACCCATTCATGAATAATTATTCCCTAACGGAAAAGAAAGGTTCATTGAGGCTCAAAGCAAGCCTGGTTTCTTTGGATGATGCTGATTCTCCTACGTTTGTGGGACGCAGACAGGAGCATGTTGATTTTTCGGCTACCACTGTGTTATCGTTAAATGATGCAATGGAAGGTGACAAAGCAGGAATGACAATTTACTACTCGACTCAGGCGTATTATGAGATCTTTTTGAAAAAACCGGAAAAAGGTAAACGTAAACTAGTAGTACGTTATCATATGGGGCTGTTGAACCAAACGGCGTATGAGATGGAAATTCCTGCTGATAAAATTTATTTTAAAGTTAAAGGAGATAAGGATTTTTACTCGTTTTATTATTCCCTGGATGGTAAGCAATTTAATTTTTTAAGCAAGATAAACGTATGGTATCTGAGTTCTGAAACCAATGGAGGTTTCACAGGGGTTTATATTGGATTATATGCCGTATCCCAAAGTAAAAACACCAAAGCTTACGCCGATTTTGATAGGTTTATATACAAACCGGGAAGTTTAGAGTAATCTAGGTTTAATAGTATTTTGCTAGTAACTCGGGATTAATAAAATAATTAAAAGAACAATGAATAAAAAAAGAGAGAAAATAGTGTTTAAAAAAGAGATTTTGGTTACTCTAATCATTCTTTTTTGTAATTGTTTACAGGCCCAAACGGCAATGGTCAATGTTCAATCCAGGCATTTAACAAGTTTGAATGGGAAGTGGAATGTATTACTAGATCCAGGAAATATTGGGGGTTGGAAAAAATTTTGGATAGAACCAAAGCCTCAGAAAAAAACTGATTTCTTTGAATATTCCTTTAATGGTGCGCCGGAATTGAATGTTCCCGGTGATTTTAATTCGCAGCTGTGTGAACTCGCTTTTTATGAAGGTTCTGTTTGGTACAAAAAAACATTTCATGTTTCCAAAAAAAAAGAATCAAGACAGTTCCTGCATTTTGGAGCAGTCAATTATATTGCCGATGTGTATCTGAATGAAGAAAAAGTGGGAAGTCATGAAGGAGGTTTCACTCCCTTTCAATTTGAAATTACAGATAAAATAAAAGAAGGCAATAATATATTAATTGTACAAGTAGATAACCGCCGTGTAGGGAATGGAATTCCTGGTTATGGTTATGACTGGTTAAATTATGGAGGGATAACACGCGATGTAAATATTATTGAAACGCAAAACACTTACATTGACGACTATTCTATTCAGTTAAAAAAAGGAAGTTTGAATAATGTACTTGGTTGGATTCAACTAAACGGAGAGAAAACGAACCAAAAAATTAAAGTAAAAATACCTGAACTAAATATCGTTTATAAAACTACAACTGATGACAGCGGTTATGCAAAGATTGATTTTTCTTCTCGTTTTAAGTTATGGTCACCTGAAAACCCTAAACTTTATAAAGTAATTCTTGAAAGCGAAACCGATTCTATTATTGATGAAATTGGTTTTAGGAGTATCGAAGTTGAAGGAAGTAAAATCCTGCTAAATAAAAAAACTATTTTCATTAAGGCTGTAAATATTCATGAAGAAAACCCATTGAAAAAATCGAGAGCATATTCATTGGATGATGCCAAGTTATTATTGAATTCAGCCAAAGAATTAGGATGTAATCTGGTTAGGTTAGCACACTATCCACATAATGAAAATATGATTAAAGAAGCTGAAAAAATGGGATTAATGATATGGAATGAACTTCCAGTATATCAGAATATTCAATTTTCGGATAGTCTTGTTCCTAAAAAAATGGAGACAATGCTAAAAGAAATGATTAGCAGAGATAAAAACCGTTGTGGAGTTGTTGTCTGGAGTCTTTCGAACGAAACGTATTCGAGTACTCCAAACAGGGATAAAGCACTTCTTGATTTGACTGAAAAGTGCAAGGCAATCGATTCTACAAGATTAGTAACGCATGTTATAAATACACAAGGTTATACAAACAACTCATTTAATGTTTGGGACACACTATATAATTATTCCGATTTAATTGCTATTAACGAATACGTAGGCTGGTATGTTCCCTGGCAAGGAAAACCTTTGGAGGCAACATGGAAAGTGGCCTTTCCTAACAAACCTGTGTTTATCTCTGAATTCGGGGGAGAGGCCCTATTTGCAAACAAAAATGTTCCAACTGACCAAGCTTCTTCTTGGTCTGAAGAATATCAGCAGCAGATTTATAAAGATCAAATAGAAATGTTTAATACCATTCCTAATTTGAGCGGTGTTTGTCCATGGATATTGTATGATTACAGATCATTAGGCAGGATGCATCCGGTTTATCAAAAAGGATATAATAGAAAAGGATTGATATCTGAAAATGGTGATAAGAAAAAAGCCTGGTATATTATGAGCGAATACTATAAAAGAAAATGAGGGATTTAGCTTTAAAACACATCGTTGATTCTGCATATTATATTAACGTCTGAAATTTAAAATATACAGAATAAGATGAATAAAATTCAAAAAATAATTATAATATTGATTCTTTTGTGTTCAAAAGCTTTGTTTGGACAAACCACTTTTTATGTTGCTCCTAAAGGAAATGATACTAGTGAAGGGACGAAAACAAAACCATTTGCTACAATAAGCAAAGCAATAGCTGAAGCTCGTAAAATTTCGGGAAATGTTGATATCTACCTCAAGGAAGGAACTTTTTATTTACACTGCCCTATAGTATTCACAGCTGAAGATTCCCGAAAACAAAATGAAAAACTGACTATAAAAAATTTTGATAATCAAAAAGTAACTATCAGTGGCAGCGAGGTTTTGAATTTAAATTGGAAACCTTATAAAAATGGAATATGGCAGGCAAAAGTAGCGGAGAACCTCATTTTCGACCAATTATTTGTGAATGGGAAAATACAGCGAATGGCTCGATATCCAAATTTCGATTCCAGAGCTCAATATTATAATGGTTCAGCGGCAGATGCAGTATCAAAAGAACGGGCCAGCCTGTGGAAGTCGCCTGAAGGAGGTTATGTGCATGCACTGCATTCATCAAAATGGGGTGATTATCATTACCTTATTAAAGGAAAAGACAAACAAGGAGAACTGGTTCTTGAAGGCGGTTGGCAAAATAACCGACAAATGGGAATGCATAATGAGCTCCGATTTGTAGAAAATATTTTTGAGGAATTGGATACAATTAATGAATGGTTTTATAATAAGAAAACTAAAGTATTATATTATTATCCTCCAAATGGACAGGACATAAAAAAAGCAAAGTTTGAAACACCTCAAATACCTCATTTAATTGAATTTAAAGGCTCGGAAACCAAGCCCGTAAAAAATATTGATATTGAAGGAGTGACTCTGACCCAAACTGTACGCACCTTTATGGATAATAAGGAGCCATTGCTACGCAGTGACTGGACTATTTATCGAGGAGGTGCAGTATTTTATGATGGCGCGGTCAATTGTTCTCTCAAAAATTGTACACTTAGCAATCTTGGCAGTAATGCGGTGTTTTTTAATAATTATAATCGTAACTGTGAGGTTTCCGGATGCTTGATCTCAGAAATAGGTGCCAGCGCATTTTGTTTTGTAGGAGATCCTAATGCAGTACGTTCTCCAAGTTTTCAATATTATCAATATGTACCGTTAGATAAAATGGACCGTATGCCGGGGCCAAAAACAAACAATTACCCGGCAGAGTGTAAAGTGTACGATAATTTAATGTTTGATTTAGGAACAGTAGAAAAACAATCTGCTGGTGTACAACTCTCCATGTGCCAAAATATAACAGTAAGTCACAATACTATTTATGATATTCCAAGAGCAGGGGTAAATATTAATGAAGGCACTTGGGGCGGTCATATCATAGAATACAACGATATTTTTAACACTGTAAAAGAAACTGGAGATCATGGCTCGTTCAATTCATGGGGGAGAGACCGTTACTGGCATCCAGATAAAAAAGTGATGGATTCAATTGTTGAAAATAATTATAAGCTGGCCCTAGCCGATGTGGTCAAACCAATTGTTATCCAAAATAACCGCATGCGCTGCGACCATGGCTGGGATATCGATTTGGATGATGGTTCTGGTAATTACATTATTCGTAATAATTTATGCCTAAATGGAGGCATTAAATTGCGTGAAGGTGTAAATAGAGTGGTTGAAAACAATATTTTAGTCAATAATACTTTTCATCCGCATGTGTGGTTTAAAAATAGCAATGATGTCTTTAAACATAATATTGTTTTCAAAGGATATGAACCGATTAGCATTGAGGTCTGGGGAAAAGAAACAGATTATAATGTTTTTCCAGATTTAGCTTCTCTAGTACAAGCTCAAGCAAGAGGAACAGATCAACATTCTGTATATGGAGGTTTTGATTTTGTGAATCCTGAAGAAGGAGATTTTAGACTAAAAGAAGGTTCCATAGCTTTTTCAGTAGGGTTCAAAAATTTTCCAATGAACAACTTTGGGATAATTTCTACAAGATTAAAGACATTGTCTAAAAAAGTTAGCATTCCTAAAAGAGATATTTTTAAAAAGAATAGTGATGATGTGGTAATAGATTTTCTGGGAGCAAAAGTTAAAAACTTAAATACTTTGGGAGAAAGCTCTGCAACAGGAATGGACGATACCAGAGGTGTTCTTGTATTGGAAGTAGCAAAAACTTCTGAAGCTGCTAAATTTTTACAGGTGAATGACGTAATTCTTACTTTTAATAAAATACAAGTAAATTCACTGAGTGATTTATTAGAAGCATACAACTCACATATTGATTCGAAAACCGAAGTAGTTTTTTTTCGAAATCAGAAAAAAGAAAAAAAATGGGTTGAATTAAAGAATAAAAAATGAATCAATGCGCGATTAAGATACTTTCTAAGGGCAAATAAACGCTTGAAAAAAAGCTTATGGCAATAATTACTTTTTTACTTCTTATGCAGTATATAATTTTTATTCGCTTTTAACTAAATGAAACGAATTAAAAAACTTTAAAAACAGATGAGTTCACTATAAACTTGCGATTCCAAAGCTAAAAAAAGGCAAATAATACATTAAGGCCTGATATCTAATACATTTTAAAGCCTTTTAGATATTTAATAAAAGTTAGTTTTACCCTCCTTTAAAATGATTGTTTTAATGATAATTATATAGTTAATAAACCAACCTGAATTAAGACACGGTTTTAATCAGATAAACAATCATCATCACAAAAGGAGAATATCATATTATAAAAACTAGCCAATTAAATATTTAAAAATGAGAAAATCAACCAAATCATTAATCATTGTTACCGGACTTTTAATGTCTGCAAATGTGTGGTCTCAGTTGCCAAAGGCACAGGAAATTGCTAAAAGGATGCATGTTGGGTGGAACTTAGGCAATACACTCGAAGCAACGTGTGATGAAAATGCCTGGGGAGCAGGAAAGACATCACAAAAACTAATTGATTCTGTTAAGGCAGCCGGATTTAATACAGTGCGAATTCCGGTATCCTGGTTTTGTCATTCTGATACAGTTTCCAATAAAATAAATGAAAAGTGGATAGCACGTGTAAAAGAGGTAGTTGATTATTGTATTAAGGACGATCTCTATGTAATCATTAATATGCACTGGGACAAAGGTTGGTTAGAAAACAGAATTAATACAGCCAATCAGAAAGAGGTAAACAAAAGACAACATATTTATTGGACCCAAATAGCAAAATACTTTAAAAATTATGACGAGCACCTGCTTTTTGCAGGGGCAAATGAACCTAATGCTGCTAATGCTGCACAACTCGATATTCTAATGTCTTATTATCAGACTTTTGTAAATGCTGTTCGTGAAACAGGAGGAAATAATGCTTCCAGAACAATCATTGTTCAGGGACCAGAAACAAATATCGAGAAAACGCTCGATCTACTGAACAGTTTGCCTAAAGATAAAATTCAAGACCGTATGATGGTTGAAGTGCATTATTATACACCTTTTCAATTTTGTCTGATGGAAAAAGAGGCGGCATGGGGCAAGCCATTTTACTATTGGGGTAAGGACAATCATTCTAAAACTGATGTGGAACATAATTCTACCTGGGGGGAAGAAACAATGGTTGATAAACTTTTTGGCGACTTGAAAACAAAATATGTTGACAAAGGAATACCAGTAATACTTGGTGAATTTGGAGCCTATAAGCGTAAACTTAGTGCCCCTTCAGATCAGGTACTTAACGAAAGATCTGTGGAATTCTATGGCAAATATGTTGTAAAATCGGCTCTTGAAAACGGAATTATACCCTATTATTGGGATACTCCCAATAACTTATTTAATCGTGATTCAGGACAAGTATTGGATAGAGGGGTTTTAAAAGCGATGATGGAAGGAGCCAAAGAGACAAAGAAAAAATAATATCCAAGTAATCAAGGTGTAACAGTATTAATTTTAATTAGCAAGAAAACGTATTATTACCAAGCGTTATGACCAATACAACACTGATAGATTTAAAGAGCTGATAAAAGCGTGACGATAAAAGCTAAAGGAAACTTAATTGGGAGTTGCTCACTTACACTTTAGACACCACAATACTTTTCCGAGGTTTTCCAGGATTAGTATCGGACTTTTTTCTATGGAAGAAGTTCAGTCAATTTAAAAAATTCAAATACAACCATTAACAACTAACCAACAACAAATAACATGAATTCATTACAAATATATGATTACCTGGTTTTTTTATTCTATTTCTTCCTGGTTGCGGGCTATGGATTTTATATCCATAATCGAAAGAAAAAAGCAAGTATTTCGGCTTCTCACGATTATTTTCTCGCAGAAGGTTCTTTAACGTGGTGGGCAATTGGAACATCGTTAATAGCTTCAAATATTTCTTCGGAACAATTTATTGCTATGTCCGGAAATGGTTTCAAAATGGGATTAGCAATTGCCACATATGAATGGATGGCTGCATTGACATTAATTATAGTAGCTGTCTTTTTTATTCCTGTTTATTTAAAAAACAAGATATATACTATGCCACAATTTTTAAGTGAAAGCTATAATGGAAATGTTGCCATGATTATGGCTGTATTTTGGTTGTTGCTTTATGTGATTGTTAATTTGACTTCCATTCTTTATTTAGGGGCATTGGCCATAAATGGAATTTCGGGAATCAATGTCGATTTATGTATGTATGCTTTAGCTATTTTTGCCATTATTATTGCCTTAGGGGGAATGAAAGTTATTGGATACACCGATGTTATTCAGGTTGTTTTCTTAATATTTGGTGGTTTAGTAACTACTTATTTAGCTTTAGATAAAGTTGCTGACTTAAATGGACAGCAGGGTATAATTCATGGATTCAACTATATGATGAATCAATCTGGGGATCATTTTCATATGATTTTCAAGAAGGATAATGCCAATTTTCCTAGTTTACCAGGATTGACGGTTTTATTGGGAGGAATGTGGATTGTAAACCTAAATTATTGGGGTTGCAACCAATATATTACTCAAAGAGCTTTAGGGGCTGATTTAAAAACAGCCCGAAGCGGAATCTTGTTTGCTGCTTTCTTAAAACTATTGATGCCTGTGATTGTGGTATTACCAGGAATTGCTGCTTTTGTCATTCACATGAAAGGTGGTTTGCAAACTGAAATGCTTGGAACTGATGGAGTGTTAAATCCTGATAGAGCCTACCCTGTATTATTGAACTTATTGCCAACGGGATTAAAAGGTTTGTCATTTGCAGCGTTAACAGCAGCTGTGGTTGCATCATTGGCAGGAAAGGTAAATAGTATCTCCACTATTTTTACGCTTGATATTTTTAAGAAAAAAATTCAACCTGAAGCTACTGAAAAGAAAATGGTGCAAGTGGGTAAAATGACAGTTGTAGTTTCTATGTTTATTGCCGTGATAATTGCTCCATTCCTGGGTATTGACAAAAAAGGGGGTTTTGAATTTATTCAAGAGTATACTGGATTTGTAAGTCCTGGAATTTTTGCCATGTTTATTTTAGGTTTCTTCTGGAAAAAAACAAGTTCTAATGCAGCTATGTTTGCTACAATTGGAGGCTTCATTTTATCAGTAATGTTTAAATTCCTGCCAAATTTCATGAATTTAGAATTCTTGAGCAGTACAGGATTTGCCACATTGGTAGAACAAAAAGATATGACATTTGTTTATGAAATTCCTTTTTTAGACCGAATGGGATTTGTTTTTGTAATATGTGTTTTGTTTATGATTGCAATTAGCCTATTTGATGCTAAGAGACAAGTCAATGTAAAGGGATTAGAGGTCGATACAAAAATGTTTAAAGTCAATAATGGCTTTTTAGCAGGCAGCCTTATTATAATAGGAGTGTTAGTTGCTTTGTATTCAATATTCTGGTAGGAAATGATTTATATATTAAGAAAAATGAAAAATGATTTGTTTTTATTAAAATTTAAAAAATAGTGTTTAAAGTATCCAAAAAAAGAGGGTTATTGTATCCAAAATTAATTTTGAATGGTACAAAAGCCCTCTTTTTTTTTATTATTATTACATAACTTTCAGTAATATTTGACAGGCTAATTTGCGTTTAAATAAAAAGAAGTTTGATTTTATCTATATTTTTTTTTAGAGTTTTTTATAAGCTTTTAAGTATTCAGATGGTGATAAGCCAAACTCTTCGCGGAAGTATTTTGAAAATATTTTCGGAGAGTTGAAACCTACCTGATGTGCTATTTGAGAAATCTGCAATTGACTTTTTTCAAGAAGCTGGCGTCCTCGCTTTAATCGGATTGTACGAATAAATTCAGCGGGGCCTTTACCTGTAATTATTATTAATTTTTTATATAAATGTCCTCGGCTTAGACCTAGATCGGCTCCTAGAATTTCAACTGAAAATTGGAGATTGCCTAAATTATCTTCTACTATCTTTATTGCTTTTTTTATAAACATTTCATCTAAAGATGTAATGGTGATTTCACTAGGATTAACATCGATTTTTTGACTAAATGCCCTATGGCTTTTTTTTGTCCATTCAATAAATTTTTGAATACGCAGTCTAAGAAGATTAAAGTGAAATGGTTTAGTAATGTAATCATCTGCACCCAATTCTAATCCTTCTATCTGATGTTCTTCTGCCGTACGCGCGGTTAATAAAATAATTGGGATATGAGACCAATGAATATTTGTTTTTACTTGTTTGCAGAGCTCAATTCCATCCATAACCGGCATCATAACATCGCTTACGATAATTGTTACAGCATATTTGTTTAATTGTTCTATTGCTTCTTGTCCATTATAAGCTGTTGCTACAGAATATTCATCCCCAAGGTTATCAGCCATGAAATCACAAAAATCTTTATTATCATCTACAAATAGTAATATTGGCTTACTACGAATAATTTCTTTTTTTTCAATATTTTCCACATTATCGTAGCTGGATTGTATAGTTGTAAGGGGCCTTTGGGCATTATCTATTTCCCTAATGGGAATTTTAAAAGTAAATATGCATCCTTTTGGTGTGTTATCCTTTATTGTGATAGTCCCGCCATGCAGATTTACATATTCATTTGCAATATGTAAGCCAATGCCGCTGCCGGTTTCACCTTGTCTTTGTGGAGCTTGATAAAATCGTTCAAAAACATGTGTTTTATCCTCATCATTTATTCCTGAACCTGTATCGGAGACCCTTACGCAAACATCATCTTCCTCTTTGCTTATATGTATGCTAATATTTCCGCCATCAGGTGTATATTTAAATGCATTAGAAAGAAGGTTGGTAAGTGTTTTCTGTATTTTATCTTTATCAAATTGCATTAATAAGTTTTCCAATTCACTGCTTACCGATAAGTGAATGTTGCGTTCATCTGCATAAACACTAAAGGAGGCATGGATATCCCTGATGAAATTTATAAAATTTCCTGATTTTAAATTTAATGTATCTATCCCAACATCCAGTTTGCGAAAGTCCAGCAGCGAATTTATTAATGAAAGCAATTGATTGGCATTTTTATACATAATGCTCAGCTTGTTTCTCATATTTTCTTCCATTGTACCACTTAGCAAAACCTGAAGCGGTGTTGTAATTAGGGTCAATGGGGTACGCAAATCATGACTTATATTTGTAAAGAACTTGAGTTTCATCTCATTTATTTGCCATTCTTTTTCACGATCCATTTTTATTCGATGTTCTTCTATTTTTAACAGATTGCGGACTTTTGATTTATGGTTAAGATATAAAAGGATAACAATACCTATTATTCCATAGATGCAAAATGCCCAAAGGGATAAATAAAAAGGGGGTGTTACACTTATAGGCAATACTGTGGCATTATTTTTCCATACACCATCGCTATTAGATGCCTTTATTAAAAGTTTGTAATCGCCAGGAGGGAGGGCAGATAATATTATTTTATTTTCTTGAATTGGAATCCATTCTGTATCAAATCCTTCAATTTTATAAATGTATTTCACTTTATCAGCATTAAGTAAATCGGCTGTTGTAAATTTTAAGGTGATGAGTTTATCGTCATGTTTGAAGGTAAGCCCGGAAGTTAATTCCGTTGAATGCTCAAGTAATTTACGGCCATTATAAATCGAATCAACTTCAATGTTTTGATTACCGACGCTTAATCCGGCAAAAACAATTTTTGCTATTGGCCGATTCTTTTCAACTAATTTATTTGGATTAAGAATAGTATATCCATCTATGTTTCCAAGTAAAAAATCTCCATTCCTTAGCTTAATTATGGAATGCCTATTGAAATAATTATCCATAAGGCCATCTTTAATGGAGTAATTTTTACTTGTTATGATTAGTTTTTCATTTATATTACGTTTAACAGTTAATATGGAGAGCCCATTACTTGTGGTGACCCAAATGTTATTCCTGCCATCTTCCAGAATGCCTTTGGTAGAATTATCACATAAGCCATTTGACTTGTTAAAGTAGTAGATAGTATCTTCCTTTTGATCCCATATGTCTAAGCCGTTATTATGAGCGAGCCATATAACATCGTGTTTATCTTTATAAACACTTGATATTTGAAGTTGCTTAAATTTTTGATTTCCCTTCTTATTTCCATAATACATTACATTTTTATTATTTGTAATATCAATTACAGAAAGTCCATAGCTTGTCCCGACAAAGATTTTATCTCCTCCATCATAAAACATATCCAGTGCATATACATCTTCTTTAAAAGGGGATAGCAAAAAATCAAAATTTGCAGCAGCAGCTGGTAGTAATTGGATTTTTCCCCCCAGCGTTCCAATCCAAATATTCCCATACCTGTCCTCCATTAAGCTCCAAATATTGTTATTGCTTAATTTACTATTTTCTTTGGTATATTGAACCATTTTACCTTTTTGATAGCAAAACAAACCTTTCTTAAAGGTTCCTATCCAAATACGGCCTTTACGGTCTTCTATTATAGACATTATTGAAGTATTTGAAATGGGAAGTTTTACGATGTTTTCTGATTGCTTTTCTTTCAAAAACAATCCTTTCCCATCAGTTCCAAGCCAAATATTTTCCCTATGATCTTCCATTATTGCACTAATATCGGAACATTGGGGATATTTAAAATTTATGAAATTTCTAAAACTCTCATTGTAAAATGAAAGCCCTTTTTTACTGTGGCCAATCCAAATAGTTTCATTATTATCGCGATATAAACAGTTTATGTTGTTGGAAGATAATGAGTTATCTTTCCATGAATCATAAACAATATTTGTCATTAAATTTCTGGTTTTGTCATAAATGAACAATCCATTGTGGTCTGTACCAATCCAAACTTCTCCGGGACTATTCTCAACAATACTTGTAACAGTATTACTTTCAATGGTTACCTGAGATTTTAATACCATTGTTTTCCATTGCTGAGTTTGTTTATTCCTATATGAAATCTGATCTGAATCACCATATACCCATAAATCGTTGTCGCTATCAAAAAAAATTTTGGCCGGATAATTAGCTGTTTTTTTATTAATTGAGTCGGGTAATTTTATCAAAGTAAGTTTGCCCGACTTACCGTTTAATTGCCAACATTTACCAGAGGGTTGGATATAATACAAAGACTCGCCATTATCAGTTATATTAATTGAAGAGACGTCCTTTATGGAATCCTTTACATTGAAAACCGATATATGTTGTTTCTTAAAATTGTAGAGAAAAATTTTTTTATTGTTTAGAACCCATAAATTTCGTTTTTTGTCGACATAAATCTTATAATTTTGATCAGTCTGTATGTGTAATTTTTTTAAAAATAATTTTACGTCTGAAATAAAACAATCCTTATCTCTCCAGTATACCATATAAGTATACCCGAGGTCTACCCAAATATTTCCCCGACCATCTTCTTGTAATCCATAAATATTGTTTGATAGCAATGCATTAGGCTTTCCTGGATTGGTTGTATAAACTTTGAATCCATATCCGTCGTATCTGTTTAAGCCCCCTTCAGTTCCTATCCAAAGAAATCCGTAATTGTCTCTTAGTATTGCCTTTACATTGGTGCTCGGAAGCCCTTCATTGGTATTCAAATGATGAAAAATATAATTTGACTGTGCAACAATATTTTGGAATGAAGTAATCCAAATAAATCCAAGAATATATAACTGTATTTTATATTTTTTCATCTTATAATAAGTTTATAATATCTATGAGGGATACTCTAGCTTTGCACGATTCTTAATTTTATATTAAAAATAATACATTTGGTTGTTCAGCTTTTATTTTAACCCTAAAAAACTGTTTGTCAATTTCTAATCCGATTCTTGCCAAACTGTTACTCCTCCGGGTTGTACTGTTTTAGTTCCTATTAATATCTTTGCTTTACCGGATATGTTTTTTAGTTCGTAATTATCAGAGGAATAGTTTACCGCTACCCAAAAACCATCATGCCATTTTACATACACGCCTTCAGGATAATTTTCGATTGTTATATTCGCCTGAGCATATACTTCTCTCAGGACATCTCTCTCAAGTTGGGTATCGTCTGTATCAACCCCAATATAAGTGATGGTTCCTTTTTCTATTTTATTGGTAACAACTGCAGCTTTCCCCGCATAAAATTGATTGGTATAGGTTGCCAATACATTTTCGGACTTGTTAGCAGTAATCAAATCTGCCCAATTGTTCCAATTATAATCTTTATTAAAGCCTTTTATAGTTCCTTTAGCATAGGGTAATAAATGATCAAAGTCATCAATATTGGCATCAATTAAGGGATAAATAGATTGTCCCCAACCCCCGACAAATAGATGGCCATTTCGATCTTTAACCCCTGTGCGCACAGTTAGTACCAAATTTCCACCTTTTTTAACATAATTAGTCCATTTGGTAATAAGCTTGTTGTCAACCAACTCAAAGGCAGGAGCAATGACAACAGCATACTGGTCTAAGTCATCATCTTCATAGGCTATATTTACAGGGGCTCCAAACGATTTTACTATTTCTAAATATTTTTGAAAAAATTGCAAGGTATTCCACTGACTTGTTTGCCCCTGACGGCCCATGCTCCATAAATTATCATAATTCCATAATAAAGCAGTTTTGCGCGTTTTGATTTCTTTTGGAACTTTTGCATTAGGTTTGTAAGCATCGCGTAATAATTTCATTTCGCTAATCGTTTGCTTGTAATCTTTTCCGCCCTGAGATAAGGTAACGCCATCTAATTTGGTAATGCCACTGTGGTATTGTTCTGCACCATAATTAATTTGTCTATATCGATACGAGCAGGCAAATGACATATCTTCTGCAAAACAATGAAATAGCCACATACGTACTGCTCCCGGCTGCAATAATGGATTTACATTTCCCCAATTCACAAATCCTGGCTGAAGTTCCATAATTCCGGAAATTTTACTATCAGGTTTGAAAAAGCTCAAGGCAAATGAAAGTTCTTTGGGATCTCCCAGTCGAAATCCTTTATCCCCTATATTGGCATTTCCTTTATTTAGATAACTTGTAAACGAATTAAAATCTAATTCTTTGGTTCTTCTGGGGTCGGCAAAAGGTGTAGTGGCGGTGTAGTTAGTCGTAATGAATTGATTTTTAGAAATTAAAGGTCTGAGAATATTCGCCTGATAATCTAAAAATTCTGCCTGTGTATCGGCGGTATACCGCTTAAAATCTAATAAGGCATGCGGATTAGTTCCCCACCATCCTACATGATTTGCATTGTGAATCTTAATTTGACTAAAATCGCTATAAGTTTGACTCCAAAACTGGGCTCCCCAAGCATTATTAAGAGCGCTTATGGTTTTGTATTTATTTTCTAACCATTTTCTAAAAGCTTCTTGAGAAGAAGGACTATAATCTTCCTTCGCTTCGGGTTCATTATCTAATTGCCAGCCTATTACGTTAGGATTATTACCATAGCGCTCGCCTAGTTTTGTAATTATTTTTTTAGAAAAATTTCTCCAAACCGGATTGCTTAATGATTGCTGTGCTCTGGTTCCATGTTCTGCACGCTGATAATCAGACCCCATGGCATAAATTTCCGGATATTTAATACCCATCCATACAGGCGAAATAGCAGTTGGTGTACCTAAAATAACTTTCAATTTATACTTAGCCGCCAGGGTAATAACTTCATCTAGCCATTCAAATTTATAATCGCCTTCTTGAGGTTCCATATCTATCCATGCAAATTCAGCGATGTGGATAAATTCAAAGCCAATCTTTGAAATATTGCTAATATCCCGTTCCCAGTCATTTTTATTCCAATGCTCTGGATAATAATAAATTCCCATGGACATTAGATTTTCCTTCGGAAAGAAACGATGAGAATCTTGAGCCTTAACAACTATAGTTAATAAGACAAACAAAAGCGATATATAAATTTTATTTTTCATATGGTTTTTATTGAAATCATTTTGAAGAATTAGTCCTTCGGGATTATTTTTAATCATAGATGCTTAACAAAAAAGACTCTTCCTGGTTTTATTAATTTTTCATTTCGATTATTTTGCTTTTCGGCTATTTTAATATAATGGTCTGTAGGTGCCCGTCATAATTGACAACCTGCCCTTGAGCATCATATACAAAAGCTTTACGGTTTTCTTTACTTATAGCTACAATAACAAACTTTCTGTTTTTCAACATTCCATTAAATTCTCCTTTACGCTCGCCAATAGTTAAGACGCCATTTGCTTCATTGTAAATAAATGGAATGCTGGCATGGAGTCCTTTTTCATAATTATAATTTACACCTTCATCTTCATATAAATTAAAACTTCCATTTTTCCCCTTATACACGTAAAGAACAATAGTATCTGCTGGTTTTTCATCGGTGTATTGTATTTCTGGTCCAACAGAAATAATTGCTCCTTCAGGAATAAATAAAGGAATACGGCCGTATGGTGCATCTACGGATAAAGTTTGTCCCCCTTTGATATAATTTCCAGTGTTAAAATCATACCAGTTAGTTCCTGCAGGAAAGTAAACCTCTCTTTTACGAACACCATATTTATAAACTGGACATACCATGAAATTTTGACCAAACATAAATTGATCATTAGCATTTATAACATTTTTATCGTTTGAAAAATCCATAACCAAAGGACGCATAATGGTATAATCGTCAAAATGGGTCATTCCGGCCATCGTATAGATATAAGGCATTAATCTATAACGCAAATTGTCATAAAACAAAATAGATTCATAAGCAGGATGACCTTTTGGGGCTATATTCCAAGGCTCACGATAAGGAAATTGTCCGTGCGATCTGTATAATGGTGCAAATACACCAAATTGATGCCAACGTGTATTTAATTCTCTCCATTCTTTGTTGTCTGAATTTTCTATTCCATTTTTGTCATATTGCTTTTGAGCATCTACATAACGATCTTCGACACAAAATCCGCCAATATCCATAGTCCAATATGGAATACCGCTAATTGCAAAGTTTAAACCTGCCGAAATTTGTGCTTTTAAATCTTCCCAGCGTGTTGCAATGTCACCACTCCACGTTGCTGTCGAATAGCGTTGTAATCCTGCAAAACCTGATCTGGTTAATAAAAACACACGTTTATTTGGCTCTACACTACGCTGCCCATCATAAATGGCTTCGGCATTCATCAAAGCATAAGTATTAAAGTATTCTGTCGCTGACCCTAAGGCTGTTGGGCCTTGCAAGGATTTGCGATAATCCATATCTGTACAATCCAATACATTTGGTTCACTGGCATCCATCCACCAGGCATCAACTCCCGTCGGATATAAATTGTCATAAATTTGTTTCCAAAATAGTTTTCGCGCACCACCTGAATAAGCATCATAAAAAGAACCTACATAACCAGGAGCAACCCAGTCCCGAACATTATCTTTAATGGCCTGTTGGTACATCCATCCTTTTTGATCAAATTCTTTAAAATGTTCCGTTGTTTTATAAAACTTAGGCCATACTGAAATCATCATTTTACCATTCATCGCGTGGATAGAATCTACCATTGCTTTTGGATCAGGAAAACGTTTTGGATCAAATTTATGACTTCCCCAGGAATCCTCTTCCCAATAATTCCAATCCAGTACAATATTATCTATAGGGATCTTACGTTCTCTAAATTCTTTAAAATTGCTTAGAATCTCGGCTTCTGTTTTGTAACGCTCTCGGCTTTGCCAATAACCCATTGCCCATTTTGGCATAATTTGAGCTTTTCCTGTCAGAGTACGATATCCTTTAACTATTTCATCCATAGAATTTCCATGAATAAAATAATAGTCTAATTTTTTATTCATTTCACTCCACCATACCTGATTGCTTTTCTCTTCAATGAGTTGAGGAGTTCTTACTCTTAATCCGCAATAAGATGTTCCCCCGTTAGGTTTCCATTCTATTCGTAAAGGAATTCGTTTACCTGCTTCTAAAGGCATTGAAAACTTGTAGCTATTAGGATTCCAGGCAGTTCTCCAGCGCTCTGGAACTACTAACTGATTATTTAAATACACTTTGACATACCCTGAATAATATAAAGTAAATTTATATTCCCCATCCTGTGGTGCTTCGATATCGCCTTCATAAGTTACATTAGCATTTTTTAAAGGAAAATTTGCCGGTAAGTTTTTAAAACTTTTGATGTCTTCAAAGAAAATAGATGCTTCTTTACGAACTAGTTCTATTTTTCCATTATCCGGCGTAATATAGGTGCCTGTTAAATTATCCGGTTCACCATTTTTATCGTATAATTTAAAAACAGCATTTAACTGTTCATAAGGACGGCTGTCACCAAAACGGCTTAATGAATAACTATCCCATAAAAGCCCGTAGTTTTTATTTGAAACAATAAATGGTACAGAAACTTTAGTGTTATATTGAAATAATTCTTCGCTTTTATCTTTGTAATTAAACTCATCTGACTGATGTTGTCCTAAACCATAAAAGGCCTCATCTTTTGGTGATTCAAAAATCTGACGAATTGTATACCCCTTGGTTCCTTCGACTTCTACCGGATTAAATGTCTTGCCTCCGCCAGAACTTTCAGACAAAATAAGTTTTCCGGTTTTATCTTTAAACTTAATACCTCCATCTTTTGAGGAAATCATAACGTTTAAAGTTTCGGTAGCTAATTTGATAGAATCCCTTACTTTGATAACCTTAAACGGAACAGTTTCTATATTAGGTACAATAATTAGACTGGAATCTTTTGAAAATTCATTTTCTGGTGTTGCAGACACGTGAATCAAATCGTTTCCTAAAACCTCTAAACGGACTTTGCTTAATTGGTGCTCTTTAGCAGTGTTTATGTTCACAATTATGCCATTATTAGTCTTTTTGTAATTTTTAGTAGCACAAGATGCTAATACCAATCCAGTAGTGATTAAGCTTAAACATATTTTGTTTCCTTTCATAGGTGAATTTTTTTTATTGGTAATATGTAATTCGATATCTTCATTGGTATTTATGACCAATTTCGTTTACGATTATTCATATAATTATTTAGTTATTTTTTAAATTTATTTTGTGACTTAAAAGATTTTTTTTTAAATAAAATGGTACTTGTAAATTTTTCTAAAATTAGCTTTATTTGTTTTAATGTTCTGAAAGTAAATAGTTTGAAAAAAAAGTGCAATTGTCAATTTCGTAATGAAGGATAAAAACTATTTGTCCAATCTAGAAAAACTGTTGTAAAACTACTCTTAGAACTATTTTTTTATGGTTAATATTTGAATGAAAGAGAATACTACTTATAGTTTTACGAGATTAAAAAACGAGTGTATCATTTTCATTAATATAAAAATTTAAGAATATATTGAAAGTAAAAAGAAGTGCATAACTCATAAATGATTTTTTTACTAAAATATTTTAAGTTTAAAAATTGAATTCTTTACTGATTAACAGCATAATCTCTATTTGTCATAATCTATTTCAATAAGAAAGAGAATCTGAGGTGTAAAAGTATCAATTAAGAAAAAATAAAGTGGATGGAAATGTATTCGATATTGGACTTGAATGTGTTATTTTAGTGTAGATATGTAATATGGAGCTCAAATATTGTGAATCTAGCTATTGAACAAAAGTGGCATGTTTCGGTTAGAACTCAATGAGTTTTATTGGCAGTACTAAATTTTGAAATTAGTACTTTATTCTGGATTTTAGAAAAATAATCATGCAAAGCACTTTTTTCTATAGGTCGGATTTAATTGAGATTTATTAAAAAATATCTTTCTCAATTTTTCGAATCAGATTTACTTGATAGGATCTGAAATAGATAGATTATGGGATAAAGAATATAGTTCTTTATGGGATTGTAAAGTTTCGAACCTAAGCTTAGCATACAGTGATTTTGCTGAGTTTTTGTTTTTCAAAATAGCCCTGTGCCACGATTCTGCCGCAAAACTTAAACAGGTGAAATATCTTTAAAAACCGCCTTAACTTTTTATAGCAAAAAAGGTATCCAGATCGAGTTATTGTATCTAATTAACACTGATTTACGAAGTGAAAAAATAGGACAAAAGATGATTTTTATCTTTTGTCCCGTAAAATGGCAAAAAAAAGAAACAGTAAAAAAAATATTTCCTTCTGATCTGAAATTTTAATTTATTGAAGCAGTATTTAGTTACCTGTACTCTTTTTCTTTTCCATTCCTCTGGCTTTGGAATTTGGGTTAAGTGTGGCGGAAATTCCTAAATTGATTCCCATGCCGAGCGTATTTGAACTCTTATTAATATTATTGGTGAAGTATTTTACAGGAAGAGAACTGCTTACTTTGACCATTGGAGATATGCGGTATTCGAGACCTGCATCAGCAAGGAATATAAAATATTGGTTTGAATCTGAACTCGATGACACACCGCCTGTTTTTATTTTTATTTTAATATTGGTCATCGTATAGCCACCCAAACCAAAAGAGGCAAAAAACCTCAGGGGTTTGTTGGGACTGTCGTAATAGCGATACATCAATTCAGTGCCCATAAGCATAAAGGTACGGACTGTTCCTTTTTTACCTGGCTCCATGCCACCTTCGGGTTTTTTATTTCCCATGCTTATATTTAAAAGCAGAGTGGACTGTGAGGTGAGCGCTTTTTTGAAACTCAGTCCTTTGGTCATCACTACATCACTGGTACCATTTAGTTTTGGACCTAAAAGAGCTAAAGGTGAATAAAAAAAGCCGACATCGAAATTATCTTTGTAATTCTGCATTTTATCTGATCGTATGTCTTCATAGGAGTACAGTATATCTGTAGTATAGCTTTTACCGGACAGCTCAGCATCAAGTTCAGTTTTTAGAAGATCTAGACTTTCATGGCGGCTGTTTATGAAGTTAAAAGGGTAGGCGCTGTCTTTGTAAATGATCGCATTCTGGGTTTTGTCTTCCAATGGATTGATAAGAAAGAAAACAGATTCTTTTATCTTCCGTACGGAAGATATGGTGTAAATAATGGCATTATAACAATTTAAGGAATTCTTATTTTCCTTATCCAGTATGTTTATGTACACTATGTTATAATCAGAGAAAAGCCCTGATTTTACGTAAATGTTATTCTCGCTGAGGGTTTTTAAATCTTCCCCGCCCGCATCAATTACCAGCACTCCTTTAGGCGATGCTGAATTTTCGTGGAACAGGTACTGGCTGTAACAGTTTGCTCTGGGAGTATTGAATTCATAAATTTTCTGTGAGAATAAAATCTGCATAGTGAGCAGGCTCAGGATTGTTATGGTTTTTTTTTCAAAAAGTAGACAGGTGGATATATTAGGCATATGCATTGCTATATTAAAGTAGATGGGAGATTTATTAAATAAATGGAAAAAGAGGGCAGTGGCTGTGCTGATTTACTTAATAACTAAATTCTTGGAAGAAACGGTGTGTGCGGAAAAATAACCAAGGGCGGCGCCGCTTATATTGCTTGGGGGATCTGCAGGTGTCACGCTTCCGCTTGAGATTTGAACCAGTGCGCTGAAATAGGTATATACTTCCGGATCTATGCACTGCATTTTAACGTGGATTATATTGCCAGGCAGAAGTTCATCGTCCTTGTCCAGCGATGGGAATAAGCTTCTCTGATTCACCATTCCATTATTTATATTATCTGAAAATACCTGTACGGTCTTGTTGTTTTTGTATTCAATACTCAAAATAAACAAATAGCGGTTACCCAGCTGCTCAGGATCCGTGTAGACAGGAAGTATAGTATAGGTAGTTTTATCTCCCATAGTTATGGAATCCTGTATGAGCCCGTCCAGTGTTACCGGATCAGGCATAGTGCTCTGTGCTGCGTAATTTTCCCCATCGACCGATACCTGAAGGGTGTATGTGTTGCCGGGAACAGAAACCAGACCGGAAGTCTTATAGCGTCCGTCGGATTCATAGGTTAGGATTTCTGAATGGCCCTGATTATCACTGATGGTAACAACAGCATTGGTAACTGGGGGATATTTATTGCTTTCGGTAAATGCAACAGACTTGGTGATGCGTACATAATAAGGACCAGGCTGGTCTGTGATATTTCCTTCAATGACAATAGAGCCGCTTTTGTCCTGCAGATCCAGAGTAATTTCTTTTTCGCATCCTGCGGTTAACAGTACAGATAATAATATAAAAAATGCTTTTTTCATCTTTAAAATTTGAAATTATAAGTGACATTAGGAATCATTTTAAACAGGGATGTCTGGACAGCCCTTGTAGTGCCTGGTTTATCAGGATTATCTTCGAAAGTTATCGAATAGGCATTTTCAAACCCAAATAAATTATAGAATCCAAAACTCCACGATCCATGAAACCTTTTGTTTGTTTTAGGATCATAAGTTGCACTTATATCCAGCCTGCGGTACGAGGGCATTCTGTCTGCATTTCGGCTGGTGTACTGAAAAATGGTCTGGCCGTTAAGCTCGTATTTTCCAGTCGGGTAAGTTACTGCATTACCTGTGCTGTACAGAAAAGTTCCTGATAGTGACCACTTGGGATTTAAAGTATAGATAGCAACAACAGAGAGATCATGTGTTTTATCAAGACGGGTATTATAGCAGTCATTATTGTTGATGCCGTTTATTTTACGCTCGGTTTTTGACAGGGTGTAGGATATCCAGCCGATAAGCGCTCCCTCTTTCTTTTTGACAATAAGCTCTATACCGTAGGCTCTTCCCTTACCAAACAAAAGTTCGCTTTCCACATCCTTTCCAGAATCAAAAGTTATCTCGGCACCATTTTTATAATCAATCTGGTTCTTCATGTCCTTATAGTACACCTCGGCATTAATTTCGTAATTATTATCGCTGAAGTTTCTGCTGTATCCTGCACTTATCTGATCCGCAATCTCAGGCTTAACCGTGTAACTGCTCCCAATCCACTGATCGGAAGGGTTTCCGTTGCTGCTGTTGGACAACAAATGGAGGTTCTGGGTGTTTCGAGAGTATCCGGCTTTTATGCTGCTGACTTCGTTTATTCGGTAGTTGGCGGTCAAACGGGGTTCAATATTTAAATAGGTTTTACCGATAGATCCCTCAGCGATATCTTTACTATCAATGAGCACACCATTTTCATAAATGTTATAAGTGTCTCCTCCTATAACACTGAAAGCTGACAACCTGATACCGTAGTTAAGGGTTAAAGGTTCAGAAATTTTAAAATCATCATTTACATAAAGGGCATTTTCCCATGAATATCGAGTGCTTTTTGGGTAACTGCTTACACTACTTCCTGATGCGGTGCTTGGAGTGATGGCATGATAGATAGACTGAACTCCGAATCGAACAGAATGATCGCTGCTGGCAAACCATGAAAAATCCTGTTTCAGGTTTCTGTCCTTAATTTTGGAGCTCATTGTTGTTGTCTGGTCGCTGGCGCTCCCCAGACTGACATTGTAATCGTAGTTGCTGTAGATAAGTGAAGTGTTTGAGAATAGTCGGCTGCTGATAATGCTGTTCCATCGCAATGTACCTGTGGTGTTACCCCAATCAGTTGAAAATGAGCTACCAAGAGCCATTACATCTCTTCCGAAATATCCTGATAGATAAATGCGGTTGTTTTTATTTATCTGATAATTGGCCTTCATGTTAAGATCGTAGAAGTACAGTTTGGTGTCCTTAAAATCATCATTGCCTTTTAGGAACATATCCACATATGTTCTTCGGCCGGATATTATAAAAGAAGACTTATCCTTCTGAATGGGCCCCTCAACGCTGAGCCTGCTGCTGATAAGACCGATTCCCCCGGAAACATTGTAATCCTGATTATTCCCGTCTTTCATTTTTATATCCATTACAGAGGAAAGTCTCCCCCCGTATTGTGATGGACTGTTTCCCTTTATGATGCTGGCATCTTTCAGAGCATCACTGTTAAAGGTGCTGAAGATTCCTAAAAGGTGTGATGCATTATAAACGGGTGCTTCATCCAATAGAATAAGGTTTTGGTCGGCAGCACCGCCTCGAACGCTGAATCCCGAACTTCCGTCTCCTGTGCTTTTAACACCTGGCAGCAGCTGGATTGTTTTTATTACATCTTTTTCCCCAAAAAGCACGGGAAGTTTTTCTATTTTTTTCATGTTAAGGGTTTCCATCCCCATTTGCGCCTCACTGAGGTTTTTATCCTTTTTTGTTCGTGAGACAACCACTTCATTTAGGGTATTGGCCTGACCAGTATCCAACAGCCAGTCAATCCTGATATTTTTATCAAGAGTGATGCTTCGCTGCTGCTGTTCAAATCCAATGTAGCTGCATGTAATGCTGTACTGGCCTTCCGGGATTGATATAGAGTAGAATCCGTATTCATTGGTAACTGCTGAAAAGGCACTGTTCTGGATAATCTGAACAGCGGCGCCAATAATGAGTTCTCCGTTATTTTTGTCTTTGATTGTACCACTGATGGTATATTTCTGCTGAGCCAAACTTTTGCCAGAGCAGAGAAGCAGGACAGTCGGTATAAAATGCCTGATAAAAAATGTTTTCATTTACTACATGTGTTTTACAGCAAAAATGTGAAAGCATTTTTGATTTTCAGGCACAGATGAAACTGAAGTGGACGAAAAAGTAGATAAAGTGGACAAGACCTTATAAACAGAATTTAGAAACAGGGTTTTCTTTGTAATTTACAGGCTTTAGGGGTTTTAAACTAAGGACGCATTAGGTAGGAAATGCCCAGTTAAATTTCATTTTTTTTATTGCATAGCATGTTTGATAAAGTTTTTGAGGCTGATTAAGACAGTCATTCAGTACGTTCTGCGCCGGCAGATAGTAGTAAGATATAAAAGCTTTAACTGCCCTGATGCCAATAAGGGGAGCAGTGAATTTATTCTATGGCTATTTACTCTGTGTATATCCCAGTCCGTCCTACGATCTTACGCCGCGGCCATCTTATTTGTGCCTGTTCAGCCCCACTGTGTTTGGTTTTCTTTTCCCGGCTGCTTCTCTCAAAAGTATACGCCGGCAGATCTCTCAGCCATTAGAGAGCCATTCCAGAAAATCTGTGACTTTCTCTTTTCCTACCAGTATGGCATCAGGAAAGTCAGAATTTAAAGTAATTCTTATTTTCCGGTTCGGGTAGTGTGCGGCTGATTTCACGGCTTTTCTGTTGATTAGATACTGCCGGTTGGCACGGTAAAAAAACGGGGCGAATTTTTTCTCCAATGTATCAAGGTTCTGGTTTACGGGCCATTTTCTGCCTTCAAAGCTAAAGGCATATACCATCAGGTTTTCAATTAGAAAAAATGCGATTTCCTTGCCCGAGAGCGGAATGATTTTCTCTCCCTGATGTAGGATGACTGACGGCATAGCAAGGGGCTTGAGGCTCTCGGAAAGACCCGAGAGCAGTTTTTTAAAATCCAGGACCTGGTTATCTGCCCCAGTGAGCAGCGTATATTTCTTTAATGCTTTGGTTATGGAATCCTTATTAACGGGCTTGATAATGTAATCAATCCCCATTGTTTCAAAAGCTTCTAGCATATAATTGTTAAAAGCTGTGCAGAATATGATAGGTACCTTATTGTTTATGGCCGCAAAAATGTCAAAACTCAGACCATCCCCTAATTGTATGTCGGAGAATATAACATCAATTTTATGTTCTGTTTTGAAGAATTCGATTGCTTCTTCAACAGAAGGCAGCTGGGCGCAGATCAGGGCATCCGGTATCACTTCGGCAATGGTCTTGGCCAGGTCTTTCGCCAAAGGTCTTTCATCTTCTATGATAACAATATTCATAGTTTAAAGTATTGGGATTATCACGGTAAAATTTTGCTCTGATTCTTCTATTATGATTTCTTTTTCGCTGAGTAGCTTATACCGACTGTTCAGATTTGCCAGCCCGGTATTGTTACACTGCGCATATGTGGCTGGATTTTTTTTATTGGTTACAAGAAGCCCTAATGGGATATATTTAATCTGGAATTCCAAAGGTTTTTTTTCAGTAAAATGATTGTGTTTAAATATGTTTTCAACCAGTGTCTGTAAGGCAAAAACAGGCAGTTTATGGCTGTACATTTCCCTTGGGACTTCAATTCCGCAAGTAAAGGCACTGCCGAAGCGCACGCGCTGCAGGGCAAGATAATCATCTACAAAACCCAGTTCCTTTTCCAAGTCCACCACATCGGCTTCCGGTGTGTTAAGAGAATACTGAAGGAAATGGGAAAGCCTTACGACATACTCTTCGGCTTTGTCATGATTGGAGCTGATAAGAGACTTGAGTACGCTCAGGGCATTAAAAAGGAAATGGGGCTGGAGCTGCTGAACCAGGACTTGTTTCTGGGCTTCGCTATTCTGAAGTTTTAATTCCTGTACCTCTCTTTCTGCGATTTCTTTGTTGCGGGAGGTCAAAATGTTATTGCAGAGGATCATGATGACAATATTGGGAAGCATTAAAAAGAAAATATCATATACGATATTTGTGTTTTCAAGGGCCGGACCGGGTATTTCATAATCAGGCATAGCTATTTTTGTTAAAATCCTTAGAATAATTATAATAGCCTGGGCCGTTAAAAATTTCGAAAAATTGTTCATCTGGGGCTCCTTGAGCACCAGGTAGATATGAATGGACCAGATGACAAGGCTAACGGCCGTGATTACAGTAAAGAAAATCAGGAAAGACCTAAAATCAAATTTTTGGCTCAGGTAAGGCGGGCTTGCTCCGTAGAATGCCAGAATGGGCGATATGAGAAAGGCGTTAAGCCATAATTTTTTGGTCACAGTCAGTACGATTACATTTATAAAGTAAATTTTCAAAAGGTTAAAGTCTCTCTTCCCTTTTATAAAAAAAAACTATTTCAAAAGATGTATTTTTTTTAAGAATTAGCCGTTTCAAATGCCAATTTGTCCACTTCATATGCCAATGATCTCCTTGCTGTATTTACACTACTTTTAAACTCCATTTTTTCTGATTATAAAATTAGTTATAGAATACTCTTTTGTTAAGCTCAGTTTGTTATAATTATATTCTTTATTTAAAATTTCTTTAAAAATAAATAGCCTTCATAGAAAGAATACTTCTAAATCTACATAACCCTAAATCTTATAGACGAAGAATTTTTTTGTCGTTATTAAGTAAGAATAATCGTTTTTTTTATCAAGAAGTTTTTCAGAAATCAATTCTCAAAATTATAACGTATGGTAAATTCTGAACTAATGGTTGTAGTAATGTTTCGAACTTAAGCTTTCAAGTAATTCTTTTACAATGTTTTAAGTTGTCTATTGAATCTGGGTGCACCGATTCTGCACCCAGATTCAGATATATCTTTTTCAATATTTTATCTGCCCAAAAATGTCTAATACACATTCGAACATGAGCTTCCTAAGTATTTATTTTTGTAAGGTTTTTCTTTTTCTAAATAAATTGTACTAGTATTTTGCCACAAAATTTTGATGGTTTATTATCCTTAAAAAACGCTTTTGCTTTTTTGGCGAAATTGTAAGCAGCACCAAATAAAACTTGTGCTATAAATGCTTTATTTAACAGATAAATTTATGAATACTGAATGTTAAATCTGAGCTTAAAAATTATTGTTTAGAAAATTACAAGTCCTGCAATAAATTATTTCTTCTGGAGAGACATTTTTTTTCTGCTTAATTTTAGTTGGAGTGTCAGTTTTCTTATCTAATGTACTATTTTCGATAGGTTCATCACTTTCTGAATCTTTTAGAAATTTCTTCACTGTACTTTCTGCCAAAAATCTTAAAAAAGATAATATTTCAGCAGCTTCATCTAGGGTGACGTTCATCCCTTCGTCGGTTAACATTTTATGTGCCTTCTCGGGAGTTATTTTCCATTTGTCCTTTTGGTTGTTCATTATCTTTTTATTTTGTAACTCAAAGATAATCATTTGTTTATGAAATTAAATAATGGTTTATTTTGTACCGTAGAGGGACCTCGACGGGACAAATTTCAACATTTTTTTTGGATGATTTGAAGAAATTGGCTTATTATATGTAGTTAACTGTCCTCCAGTGGCTTTGGTAATTTGGTTTAGATGTCCTGTTGGGGATTTGTGGAAAATGTAGCATCAAAAAAATAAATATTATCCTATTTTTATTAAAACCGCCTTAGCTTTTTTGTGGCAGAATTAAAAGCTACTCCAATATTTGCATGGCACGATTTTGCCAGAAAAATTAGAATGGTCAAATATTTTGTTTCATTTTATAAGATGAAACGTATTTTTTTTTCAATTTGTAAGGGTACGTGAACTTTTATAAATAATTTTAAATAACGATTTTGATATTAACTATTTAAAAATATTTTTATGAAAAAATCATTTCTATACCTCTCTATGTTTTTGTTATTACTGTCTTGTAAAAAAGAACAAAATGTAATTGATAATAATAATGTATCTAAAGTTGAAGCATTATCAGATAATGATATTTCAGATGCCTATTTGTATCTGCTTGGGAGAGCATTTGTACTTAGACAACAGCGTCTTGATTTTGAAAAAGAAGGTTTTCAATGGAATAAAATTCAGTATCGCGCACCGGGTGGAGTTAACTGGGCGAATCCAAATTTGGACGTAGTCTATATGGAAGCCTGGATAGCGGTTGATGAGAATAATTATGTTATATTGGAAATTCCTAAAATTGAGGGACGTTATTACACCTGGCATATGCTAAATGGATGGGGAGAAACCATACTTAATATTAACGAGAGAACCTTTCCTCAAAAACCTTACGGTAAATATGCTTTATGCTTGAAAGGCAGTAATCCAAAAATACCGGGTGATGCACTTCGAGTTGATCTTCCCGTGAAAACATCGCGGGTTTTGGCGCGTTTGGAACTAGGTAAAAATGTTCAGGAGGCGGTAATTCTTGAAAAGCAGTTTAAAGTAATTGAAAGCGGTAAACCACAGATAAGGCCATTTTATAAGTTAGCTCACTTTACAAATGATAAATTGCCGGGAGCAGAACTATTTGATGACGCCAGTGGAATTTTAAACAGCGAGCCAGATATTAACAAAGGAATGGAAAATGTACGAGCTAAAGTTAAGGAGGTAGAAAAATTGGTAAAATCAGGAAGTGAGGCTAGAACCAGAGTGGATCAGATAATTAAACAGAAGTCATTAAAGGAGCTTGCTGAATTAATTAAAACGCCCGGAGAAAAACAAAATGGATGGTCGCATCCTGTTGGAATAGGAAATTATGGATCAAACTTTAAAACCCGAACCGTGGTTAATCTGGGAGGAATCTGGGCTAATAATTTACAAGAAGCCATTTACTTTATCAGAACAGGAAATGATGGAAGTGCAGTCTACACTCAGACTTTCGCTAAAAATGAGCTGCCTCAGTCCAAAGTAAAATATTTCTGGTCTGTGATCTGTGTTGACGGAAAAGAGTTTAAGGTGATTCCAAATCCTTTGAAAAGATATCTTTTAAATAATCAATCACCATTAAAATTCAATAATGACGGTTCACTGACTATTATTTATAGCCCTAAAAAACCTCAAAATTTGCTGGAATCCAACTGGATACCGACGCCTGAGGGTAAAAAATACAACCTAACTTTTAGATATTATGGACCATCGCAGGATATAATCGATGGCAGTTATTCTCCGCCGGATTTACTAAAGCAATAAATGTCAAAAATTAATTAACTATAATTATATGATCTCAAGGCTAAGTTAATAAGAGTAGAAAAGATTTGCTTTTACTAATAATAGCAATAGCATAAAAAAAATGGCGTCAATTGTCTTCAATTGGCGCCATTTGGCTGTTTGTGACAGGAACAGGACAAATTTCTATAAATTTTATGGAGGATTTGAAGAGATTGGCGTACTGGACGTAGAGGCTGTCTTTATATGTCTTAAGTATTTTGGTTTAGACGTCCTGTTGGGGATTGATGGAAATTCTATTTGATTTCGCAGATGATTTTAAAGAAAACTTTACTGCATAATTTATTTAAAGTAAAAACAAACTCCCTTAATTTTTTGTAGCAAAAAAGGCAGGAATACCAAATTAAATCTCCTCAAAAAATGAAAGAAAATCCAATGTTACTAATTTCATTTTTCAGGATTACGAGTAAAATTTACCAGAAAAATAATTAGGGTATAATGTGACTGTTGGGGTAAACTTTTGATTTATAAGTAAATTTGAGGGATGGAAAATTATTAATTCTGAAAATTGCAACAAATCAGACCGTTTTTTGATACAAAAGAATACCATAACAGGACGAAGTTTTTAGTGAGGTTTGCAAATACAATTTTTTATTGCATGACAAGCAGGATAAAATGGTGTTTTAAGATTTGGGTTTAACTTGATTTATTAATTTGGATTGAATTATCACTTTAATAATGAAATTTAATCCTTGTATTTCCCTATTAATCTAATTTTTTGTAAATAATTGTTGAGCCCAATTTCAATAGAAAATAGAATATCGGAGTTAGGGAATTTAAATTATGGAAACATTTAGTTCTTGCTGCAGAATTAATGTAAAAAAGGGGATTAAGTGAATTGCTCCAATTACATTAACATGATAACTTTAAAAAAATTGAAGGTTAAATTTAAGTTAGTTTTAAACTAGAGAGTTTAATAGTCTCTCTAGTTTTTTATTTTCAAAAACAAAAAAAATGAAATTTGGGCAGGTGGAGTTTTGCACTGCATTCTTCTAAGAATAAAATAACTATTATAAAACAGTCACAAAGTAATTTTAGATTACTTTAATGAATTATTGTAAACAAAAAAATACTGTTTTATTAATCAGTGCGTTAAATCATTTTTTAATCAACTAAATTATATGAAAAGAAATAAAATATACTTAAACCTAATTACTGCATTGGTATTAACATCATGTGCTACTAAACATTATCAAAATACAGATGATGGTATAATTATAAATATAAGCCATCCTAAGGACGCTACATTAAGTAAATTACGCTTGCAAGTTTTGGGGAATAATTTGATACATGTGTCTGCAACACCAGATGAAGTATTTCCAAAAGATTCCAGTTTAATTATCGTACCTAATATAGGGACTGTTCCGTTTAAGGTTACCAAAGTAAGGGATTCTATCAAATTAGCTACTGAAACTTTAAATGTTGTGATTTCCTCAAAAGATGGAGGTATTAAGTTTAAAGATAAAACCGGAAAACTTATTTTGTCTGAAAGTTCTGGCGGAGGCAAGACATTTAATCCGGTAGAAGTCGAAGGAACCAAGGGGTATACAATTCGTCAGATTTTTGAATCACCAAAAGATGAGGCCTTTTATGGTTTAGGACAACATCAGTCAGATGAGTTTAATTACAAAGATAAAAGCGAAGAATTATTTCAATATAACACTAAAGTTTCTGTACCATTTATTGTTTCAAATAAAAACTACGGGCTTTTATGGGATAGTTATTCATTAAGCCGTTTTGGTGACAGCCGTCCTTATGAACAGTTAAATGCTGTTTTTAAATTATACGATAAAAATGGTGAACCGGATAATTTAACAGGCACCTATATTACGCCGGATAATGGAAAAATAGAACTAGTTCGTAAAGAAGCATCTATTTTCTTTGAAGACATCAAAAGTTTTAAAAACTTACCGGCAAATTTTCCTTTAAAAAATGCTAATGTTACTTATGAAGGCGATATCGAAGCGCCACAGAATGGGGAATATAAGTTTACTTTATATTATTCAGGGTATGTCAAAGTGTATTTAAATAATCAGTTAGTAGTTCCAGAGCGCTGGAGAACTGCCTGGAATCCTAATAGCTACAAGTTTTCAATGTCGTTAGAAGCCGGTAAACGAGTTCCTTTAAAAATAGAATGGAAACCTAACGGGGGAACATCTTATTGCGGATTAAGAGTAAGAACTCCTCAACTCATTGAAGAGAAAAGCAATCAGGTATGGTGGAGCGAAATGAATAAAAAATTAGACTATTATTTTATTCATGGAAATTCTATGGATGAGATAGTTAAAGGATATCGTAGCCTGACAGGAAAAGCTCAAATTATGCCAAAATGGGCAATGGGTTATTGGCAAAGCCGCGAGCGTTACAAAACAGAAGCCGAGATTCTAAGCAATTTTAAAGAATTTAGAGAACGTAAGATCCCTATAGATAATATTGTACTGGATTGGAATTATTGGGAAGAGGATTCCTGGGGAAGTCATAAATTTGATCCAAAACGTTTTCCTGATCCAAAGGCGATGGTAGATTCTATCCACGCGATGAATGGTAAAATGATGATTTCGGTATGGCCTAAGTTTTATAAAACAACGGAACATTTTAAAGAATTTGATCAAAAAGGATGGATGTACCAACAGGCCATTAAAGATAATGTTCGGGACTGGGTTGGTCCGGGTTATGTAGGTTCTTTTTATGATGCTTATTCGGGTGGTGCAAGAAAATTATTCTGGAAACAAATTTATGAAAATTTATATCCAACAGGAGTTGATGCCTGGTGGATGGATGCCAGTGAACCAAATGTATTGGATTGTACAGATATGGATTATCGCAAATCCTTGCAAGGCCCAACAGCCTTAGGGTCAGCGACAGAATACTTTAATACTTATGCTTTGATGAATGCCGAAGCCATTTATGATGGGCAGCGTAGTGTAGAGCCAAATAAACGTGTGTTTTTATTAACCAGATCAGGTTTTGCAGGATTACAACGCTATTCGACAGCAACGTGGAGTGGTGACATTGCAACACGCTGGGAAGATTTAAAAGCACAAATTTCAGCAGGTTTAAACTTTGCAATTAGCGGTATTCCATATTGGACTATGGATATTGGCGGATTTTGTGTTGAGGATCGTTATGTAAATGCACAAATGGAATTCGACAAAAACGGAAAAGAAAATGCAGACAATAAAGAATGGAGAGAATTAAATACACGTTGGCATCAATTTGGTGTCTTTGCACCATTATACAGATCACATGGACAATTTCCTTATCGTGAACCGTGGAATATAGCTCCTAAAGGACATCCGGCTTACGAGTCCATTTTGTTTTATGATAATTTGCGTTATAGATTAATGCCTTACATCTATACTATGGCCGGAATGACCCATTTTGACGATTATACCATTATGCGTCCTCTGGTTATGGATTTTTCAAGCGATAAAAATGTTGTCAATACTAATGATCAATTTATGTTTGGTCAAAATTTCATGGTATGTCCGGTTTATAAGTATGGCGCTCGTAAAAGAGAGGTTTACTTTCCTGCAGGAACTAATTGGTATGATTTTAACACTGGAGATTATATCAAAGGAGGACAAACTTTATCTGTAGATGCACAATACGGCCGTATTCCTTTATTTATTCCTGAAGGAGCAATTATTTCTGTTGGACCGGAAATACAATATACCGATGAAAAACCAGCAGATACTATTGTTCTTTATGTCTATAAAGGAAAAAATGGAAGTTTTAATTTATATGAAGATGAAGGAGCAAATTATAATTATGAAAAAGGATTTCATTCCAGCATTCCATTTAGTTACAATGAAGCAAATGGCATTTTAACTATTGGTGAGCGAAAAGGCGAATTTAAAGGAATGTTGAAAAACAGAAAGTTTGTTATTGTTCCTGTGAGTAAAGAAAATCGTAAAGCATTTGTGTATGATGCTCCAGGGCAGGTAGTCAACTATGACGGACATTTACAATCTATTAAATTAAAATAACCAGTAAACAAACCGAAATATTTATAATGTCCAAATGGGTGAGCGTACACTACATGAAATTTATTTACCAGCTTTTGAATAAGCTGTAAAAGAAGGATATGCTTATAGTTAAAGACAAAATATAATAATATCAAACTAACAAACAACCTATAAAATGAAAAAACTCTTTTTGCTAACCTGTATTGCTGTAATTTTTCAAAATGTTAATTCGCAAAATAAGGTTACGGAGATAACAATTGAGAAAACAGAAAATAAAACTATCATTAATAAACATATTTATGGTCATTTTGCAGAACATTTAGGAAAATGTATTTACGGAGGCCTGTATGTTGGAGAAGACAGTAATATTTCGAATACAAAAGGTGTTCGTAACGATCTAATTAAAGCATTGAAAGAGTTAAAAGTACCTAATCTTCGTTGGCCCGGAGGATGTTTTGCCGATACTTATCATTGGAAAGATGGAATTGGTCCTAAAAAAGACAGACCAAGTATTGTGAATCGCTGGTGGGGAGGAACTGTTGAAGATAATAGTTTTGGGACTAATGAATTTTTGGATATGTGTGAAGCTATTGGAGCAGAACCTTATTTAGCAGGAAATGTGGGGAGCGGATCTCCTCGTGAATTAGACGAATGGGTTCAGTATGTAAATTATGAATCAGGTTCTCCAATGGCTGATTTAAGAAAGAAAAATGGCAGAGAGAAGCCCTGGAAAGTGACTCTTTGGGGAGTTGGAAATGAAATGTGGGGATGTGGAGGAAATATGACTGCAGAATTCTATGCAAATTTATACAGGCAGTATGCTACTTTTATCCCGGATGGAAAAGGGGATAAAAAATTATTCAGGATAGCTTCGGGTGCCAATGGTGATGATTATCATTGGACAGAAGTTTTAATGCGTGATATTCCCAAAGGACTTATAGAAGCTGTGGCTTTACATTGGTACTCAGTTTCAAATTGGGAAAAGAAAGGATCATCTGTAAAATTTGATGAAAATCAGTATTTTGAAACCATGAATGCAGCTGTTAAAATGGAAGAGTTAGTTCAAAAGCATTCTGCAATCATGGATAAATACGATCCGGAGAAGAAAATTGCCTTGATAGTAGACGAGTGGGGCGGATGGTATGATACCGAAGAAGGTGCAAGTGTTTTATACCAGCAAAACACAATGAGAGATGCTATGATTGCAGGTGTAACATTAAATACATTTAACAATCATGCAGATAGGGTAAAAGGCGCAAATTTGGCTCAGATAGTTAATGTTTTGCAAGCCGTAATTTTGACTGATAAAGAAAAAATGGTACTTACGCCTACTTATCACGTCATGAAAATGTATAATGTACATCAGGATGCTGTTCTGATTCCTTTAAAAATAGAATCTCCGAAATATATTTTTGATAATAAAGAGTTACCGGCGGTTTCTGTTTCGGCTTCAAAAGATAAAGCTGGTTTAACGCATATTTCACTTGTAAATATTGATTTAAAGAAAGAAAATAAAATTAAAATTAATTTGAAAGAGCTGGGAATAAAAAGTATAAAAGGAGAAGTTCTGTCCTCTTTGAAAGTCCAGGATTATAATAGTTTTGAGAATCCAAACAAGATAACTCCGGTTACTTATACTAAATTTTCAATAAAAAAGGATATTTTAGAAGTTACAATCCCACCTTTTTCTGTGGTGGTTTTAGAAGGGAAGTAAAAATACAAAGTATTGAATAAATTGCAATTATGGTATCACCATACTTTTACAATGAAATGGAGTATAGCGATACCATAATTAATTAAAAGTGGTTAAAGATGGACCAAAACATTTATTATATTTGAATTTTAGGAACAGCAAAAAGAGGGATAAATAAATTTATACTAAATAATTATCTTTCTGAATCCTGAAGATTTACTCATCATTTTAAAATGAAAAAAAATACCAGAGAGCTCTACATTTCTATTTGCGTATTATTTTGGATCTTTTCTTTCCAAAGTATTACCGGACAATCTTCTTATGTTTTTCATCATTTAGAAACTACAGAGGGCCTTTCAAATAATAATGTCAAAGCATTTCTAAGGGATAGTTATGGTTTTCTTTGGATCGGTACGGAGTCTGGATTAAATAGATATGACGGATATGGATTTAAGGTCTATAAAATGCATTCCGGGCTACCTAATGCCTTGTCGTCAAATGATATACTTGAATTACAGGAAGATGGTCTCGGTAATATCTGGATAGACTTTGGATATTCTTATATGGTTTATAAAAGAGACAAAGATTCTTTTTCAGATCCAAAATTATTGTTGCTTAATCTGGGTATAGAACCAGATTTTAATCCTAAGGTTTTTATAGATAAAAATCGTAATCTCTGGGTAATCAACAAAAAGAAAATATTTTTTCACGATTTCAGCAAAAAGAAAACCTCTGTATTCCAATTAAAAACTGCTTTAAAAGATGAATTTTCCATTACTGATAGTGGTGAATTTCTTTACGCAATTCAGTATAATTCAGGGGTGTGCTGGAAGCTGAATAAAAGTTCTGGAGTTTTGACGTTCATAGAATTACCTGACTATATTAAACAAAATGGTATTAATGCTAATGTTGTTAATATTATTTATGTAGATGGAAATAATGGTTTGTGGATTTGTTCAGATAAAAGTGAACAGGTTTTTTACAAAAAGAATTCAACTGAAGAGTGGAAAAAATTCGAATTGACTTCGGGATTAAAAACGCAGGCCAATCATATAACCAGTATTATCGAAAATCAACCGGGACAGATCTGGATAGGAACGGACCACAAAGGATTGTTTATCTATGACAAGGGAAAAGATGGGTTTGAAAATCTCGTATCTGATCCATGGGTCGAGACCGGCCTGTCATCGAATAGTGTGAAGTGTCTTTACAAAGACAACAACGAGACTATCTGGGTGGGATATAATAAAAAGGGATTATCCTATTATCACGAAAGTTTTCGAAATTTTATCAATTTCAAGCACCCACAATGTTCTGATATTATGTCTATAATGGAAGATCATCAGGGAAATATCTGGCTGGGAACCGATGGAAACGGATTGTATATAAAAGATAAAAAAACGGAGGCGGTAAGGAAACTCCCTGTTCCTGATATTGCCATAATATCTATACTGGAAGACAGGAAGAATCGTGTTTGGATTGGTACCTATCAAAAAGGGCTTTTTTGTTATGAAAATGGCAAAATGATTCAGTATACCACAAAGAACAGCAAATTAAGCAGTAATAGTATTTGGAACTTAAAAGAAGACCGCTACGGAAATGTATGGATAGGAGCGTTGGGTGGAAAAATTCAGATATTACCAACAGATTCGGATAGTTTTAATTCTGTACTTACCCCATTTGATGATATTGTCTATGCGCTGGATATGTTTTATGATGGTGGTGATACAATGTATTTTGGTACTGTAAATGGTTTATTAGTAATTGATATTACCAATTACAAAAAGATTTCATATCATGGCAATAAGAGAGGAAATCAAGCTTTCCCCCAGGATCAAATTTCAAATGTCTATAAAGATAAACGCGGTCTGTTATGGTTAGGTAATAATGATGGACTGATTATCTGGAATCAAAAAAAGGATACGCTGCATTTTTTTAACAAAGAGAACGGCTTATGCGATAACTTAATAAAAGGCATAACAGAAGATAATTTCAATAATATCTGGGTAACAACAAGCAACGGGCTTTCTATCATTACAGTCAGGCTGGCATCAAACAGAGAATTTACTTTTTCAAGTAAAAATTACTCCGTCAAAGATGGCCTTATGAATAATTTTTTTAACGATCGCGCTTTTTGCAAATTACAAAATAATGATATTGTCCTTGGTAATGTAGAAGGATATACAGTTTTGAACCCGAATAAAATGTATGAAAAAGACCCGTCTACATCAAAAGTTATATTTACTGAATTGACAGTTGGTAACAATATAATTCAGGTCGACTCCTATTATGATGGCTGCAAGCTGCTTGACCACTCAATGCAATTAACTTCGGAGTTAAATTTCAGGCATGATGATAAACTTATTTCCTTACAGTTTACAACAGGAAATTTATTGAATGCAGATAAGGTAAAATATGTTTATCAGATAGAAGGCTTTAATACACAATGGCTGCCAACTCAAAAAAATAAAATAGTAATATCTTCACTTCCAACGGGTAATTACAGACTTTTAATAAAAGCACGTAATGGTGATGGCGTCTGGAGCAATATCCCTACAGAATTATCTATTAATGTAATGCCTCCTTTTTATTTTTCAATTTGGGCTTTTATTATATATGCCATTTTGATTATTGGAGCGCTAATATTTTTTGTTCGTAAAACAAAAGAAAAACATCAAATAAAACTGGAACAGCATCGTGTGCAAATGGATCATGAGAAAGAAATGCATATTAATGAAATCAAGTTAAGGTTTTTTACCAATATTAGTCATGATTTGCGCACTCCGCTTACCCTTATTATTACTCCTTTGCAGATTTTATTGAATGATGCAACGAGCGAAAGTATGAGAAAAAAATTAAGTGTTATGTATAAAAATGCACAACAGCTTATGACATTAATAAACTCATTGCTTGATTTTCATAAACTGGACGTTGGAGTAGAGAGACTGAATTTAAAATCGGGTGATTTTGTTCCTTTTATTAATGAAGTTTACCTTTTATTTTGTGTTTATGCAGAGGAACGTAATATTAATTTGCTGCTATTAAGTGATATTGAGAGTTTAGAAATGTCCTTTGATCGCGATAAGATTCAGAAAATATTTTCAAATTTACTTTCAAATGCATTCAAATATACTTTAGACGGAGGTACCATAAAGATCCATGTAAAGAAAGTTGGAAATAATGTTTCTGTTAGTGTTTCTGACACTGGTCGTGGTATTAGTAATATAGAAAAAGAACATATTTTTGAACGCTTTTATCAGGCTCAGCAAGAACAGGAGAAGACTGGAACGGGCTTAGGATTACATATTGTGGCTGAATATATCAATCTTCATGGAGGAACAGTAAGTGTTACAGATAATGTTCCTCAGGGTAGTATTTTTACCTTCCAGATTCCAATCAGAATGCCTGATTTAAATATGGACGAAGAATATTTATCAGAAAATATTCCGGAAGAATTTCCTGTTGAGCAGGAAGAAGAAGCTTATGGAGTTACAAATAAAAAGATATTATTATTTGTAGACGACAACAATGATTTTTGCGAATTTATTAAAGATAATCTTGAGGATGTCTATACTGTAATAACGGCTAATAACGGAGAAGAAGCGTTGGAATTATTACAAAAGTTTAATGTAACCATTATCGTCAGCGATGTAATGATGCCTGTAATGAATGGAATAGAACTTTGTAAAAAGATAAAAACAAATATCCATTGGTCTCATATTCCCGTAATTCTATTGACGGCACGTACTACTGAAGAACATATAGTAGAAGGTTTGGAACTTGGTGCAGATGATTATATAACCAAACCTTTTAATTTTAATTTGCTAAAACTACGTATTCAAAAATTTGTAGAATGGACAGAGAGAAGTCATGCCTCGTTTAGTCAAAAGTTAGATGTTTCTCCTTCAGAAATTACAATTACTTCATTGGATGAAGCGCTAATTGCAAAAGCTATTAAAATTGTAGAAGAACATATAAGTGATTTTGAGTTTTCTGTTGAATCCCTTAGTGTGGCTTTAGGTCTAAGCCGTGGTCATTTATACAAAAAGTTAGTTGCCATTACCGGTAAAGGCCCAATAGAATTTATTCGAACTATACGATTGAAACGCGGACGTCAGCTTCTTGAAAAAAGCCAAATGCAAATTGCAGAAATAGCATACGAAGTAGGATTTAATTCGCCCAAAAGATTCGCTAAATACTTTAAGGAAGAATTTGGTTTTTTACCTTCGGAATATCTACGCATTTATAAACAACAGTAATAATAATGATGTTGAGAGGAGTTATTAAATAACTAATCTAAAAAGTAATACAGGATTAAATAACAAGTACAAGTACAATTTTAGAGAGTAGTAAGCTTAGGTTTACTATTTTTTTTTTGATATTACTTATGTTTTTAATCTGGTCAATGAATTATACTAAATCTTAATTATTATAATTCATAAAAGATTGATTTATAAATGTATTTGATAGTAGGTTTTTCATTTAATACAATTGATGCACTCTTGCGATACAAAGGGAAACGTTGTATGGTATTGTTTTCTTGTTATTTTGTTTACTACTAAACCATTTATAAACTATTGACCCATTTTTAAACCATGAGAAAAAACTACTCGTTGCTTTTGGCTGTTTATCTGGTAAAGCTGTTAGCAAAATCAAGTAAGTTCTATTCTCTATTATTCTTTTATTCCATGAAAAAAAAAATCAGGCTCATTTTCGCCTTTCTTGTTTTGCTTGTTCATACCGTTGCCATGGGGCAAGCCCAAAATCCAATAATTTTTGCTGATGTGCCTGATATGTCTATGATCAGGGTTGGTAAAAATTATTATATGAGCAGTACAACAATGCACATGAATCCGGGTGTGCCCATTATGAAATCGACTGATCTTGTCAATTGGAAAATCATCAACTATGCTTATGATACTTTGGCAGACTTGCCGGCGCTAAATTTGACAGAAGGAAAAAACATCTATAGCAGAGGTTCTTGGGCAAGTAGTTTGCGTTACCACAATGGTATGTATTATGTAACCACCTTTGCACATGACATACCAGGTGAAACCTATATTTTTAAAACAAAAGATATAGAAAAAGGAAACAGGGAAAGAGTTTCTTTTAAACCATCCCTCCATGACCATTCTTTGTTTTTTGATGATGATGGCAAGGTATATTTAATTTATGGCGCAGACAGACTTAAAATTGTTGAATTAAATGAGGATCTGACAGGAGTTAAACAAGACGTTCCGGAGCGAGTGCTCATCGAGAACGCCAGTGCGCCAACAGGGAAAGAAGTAGGTCTTGGAGCTGAAGGATCTCAATTATTTAAAGTAAAAGGGAAATATTATCTATTTAATATTTGCGCGCCACGCCGTGAAATGCGAACTGTAATTATACATAGGGCAGATAATATCAACGGTCCCTGGGAAGGAAAAGTAGGCTTACAGGATAGAGGAATTGCTCAGGGCGGACTCATAGACACTCCCGATGGACGTTGGTTCTCTTATCTTTTCCGCGATTATGCTGCTGTTGGCCGCGTTCCTTATCTCGTTCCTGTTAAGTGGGAAGACGGCTGGCCTGTATTAGGAGATAACGGAAAAGTGCCGGAAACATTAGACCTGCCAGCCAGTAAAGGTTTGATTCCAGGTTTGGTAGCTTCTGATGAATTCAACCGTAAAAAAGGACAGGCGGCACTGCCTTTAGTGTGGCAATGGAATCATAATCCGGATAATGCGCTTTGGTCTGTAACGGAAAGAAAAGGATTCCTGCGCCTCAAAACAGGAAGAATCGACACTGATTTTCTTCAGGCCAGAAACACACTTACACAACGAACTATTGGTCCAACCAGCTCAGCTTCTGTTGCTCTGGATGTTTCGAAAATGAAAGATGGCGATTTTGCCGGATTATCAGCTTTCCAAAAAGAGTATGGATCAGTGGGGGTTAAAATTGACGCGGGTCAAAAGTCGATAGTAATGATCACTACTGATAATGATAAGCCTCTCGAAGTAGAGCGAATTCCATTGGATCAAGATCAAATTTACTTCAGAATCAATTGCGATTTTACCGGAATGAACGATGCGGCTAATAGCCTTTACGATCTTAATGGGAAAGATGAAGCGACTTTCTTTTACAGTCTTGATGGAAAAGTTTGGAAACCGATAGGTCGACCTTTAAAGATGAAATATAGCATTCCGCATTTTATGGGGTATCGTTTTAGCTTGTTTAATTACGCCACAAAAGAAATAGGCGGTTATGCTGATTTTGATTGGTTTAGAATTAAATACTAAGATAAATTATAAATAATTATCCAACCGAACTCCGTATTTGTATTAACTAAATAACTAAAATGAAACATATCTATAAACTTATAACAACACTAATAGCGCTCTTAAATTGTTCGATTGGTGAAGCACAAAATCCTATTGTGCAGACCAATTATACGGCAGATCCGGCACCAATGGTATATAACGGCACAGTGTATCTGTATACAAGCCATGATGAAGACGATGCCAACGCCGATGGCAAGGGTTTTAAAATGCTCAATTGGTCACTTTATACCTCAACCGACATGGTCAATTGGACAGACCATGGTATAGTTGCTTCTCTAAAAGATTTTAGTTGGGCAAAGCAGGATAATGGTGCCTGGGCTGTGCAGTGTATTGAACGAAATGGTAAATTTTATTTATACTGTCCCGTGCATGGCGGAGGCATAGGAGTTTTGGTTTCAGATAGTCCTTACGGTCCATTTAAAGATCCTATTGGCAAGAAACTTATCGATTCCGATCATATATGGAATGATATCGATCCTACTCCTTTTGTAGATAAAGATGGTCAGGCGTATTTGTTTTGGGGAAATCCCGGCTTGTATTACGTAAAACTCAATAAGAACATGACATCCTATTCGGGCGAAGTGAAACAAATACCCAATACTATAGAATCTTTTGGTAAACGCGAAGGAGAAAAAAATGATGAAAGACCTACTACTTATGAGGAAGGGCCTTGGCTGTATAAACGAAATAGTCTGTATTATTTATTTTTTGCCGCAGGACCAATATCGGAACATATTGGTTATTCAACCAGTAAAAGTATAACTGGACCCTGGAAATATCAGGGTGTTGTCATGCCTGTACAAGGAAGTTCTTTTACCAATCATCCCGGCATAATTGATTTTAAAGGAAAAAGCTATTTTTTCTATCACAATGCGGCATTGCCCGCAGGTGGTGGTTTTACCCGTTCAGTTTGTGTAGAAGAAGCCAGGTTTAATAAAGATGGTTCGATCGTGCAAATGAATATGACAGAAGGTATCAAACAGAGTTTAAGTCCATTGAATCCTTATGTGAAAACTCAAGCTGAAACTATTGCCTGGTCTGAAGGAGTGAAGTCAATGAATGATAAAGAAGTTGGCAATTTTATTACGGCAAAATACAATGACGCTTTTACCAAAGTAAGAGAGGTGGATTTCGGTAAAAAAGGAGCTTCGAAATTCACGGCGAGAATTGGCAGCACTCACAACAGAAATGTTTTTATAGAGATACGATTGGACACTAAAGATGGTGAATTACTTGGAACAGTAAATGCACCAATGACAGGAGACAATGACAAATGGACATTGCGAACAATTGATGTTAAGAAAGTTTCAGGAATTCACGATTTGTATTTTGTTTTTAAAGGAAAATCCAAGACCGATATACTGTACTTTGATTATTGGAAATTCTTAAAATAAATTTTAACAAAAGCAATCTGTTATCTAAAAAAAAATTGCTGCCACACGATCCTTTCGTGTGGCTTGCTTGTTTACACCAGTAGTTAAAACCTTTTGACAAACTAAATGTCAATTTAAAAATCTTTTTTCTATTGTTGAAGTATTAAAAGATTTTTAGCTTCATTTCATTTTTTGAATCATTGTTTTTTATAAATCAATTTTCAGTTTTAAAAGTTTAAAGAAACTTTCAGTAATTGTTTTGTCAACAAATTCCATTCTATTGTATCGTTGGTTTCAGAAATAAAACAGTGTTAACTATTGGTACGGCTCCAGCTAATCTGATAGCAAAAAAGGATACCACTTATTTGTAATAATCTATAGTTCTTTTAATTGTTCTTTCCTCAAAAAAATAATGATGTTGCGTTCAATCCAAAGAATCATCATCTGCAAACTTAATGTTAAAAATGGGTTTTTACCTGCATTCATTATAAAAAAACATCACTTATTGAAATGATAATTTATTATGATATTAAATATGAAAATAAAATAAATAAAGTCATTTTTTTATTACAAGTACAATAATTGCAACAATTGATACCGCTTTTTGATACAAAATGAACCGTCGGTTAGGATTGTATTATTGTTAATTTGTTCCCAATAGATCGATAATGTTTCAAATGAAATAATGATGAGATTATTTCTGCCCAATACATTTTTTATGTAAAAATAACCGCTTAACTAACTAATCAAAACCAATTAATTATGAATGAAAAACATGTAATTCAACGCTTTGTAAAAGCAAAGAAACTCTTTAAAAAATATGCATTACCGGTTCTCTTTTTTTCTTTTAGCCTGGCATCAGCTCAAAATTCTAATGTAAAAATTACAGGTACTGTATTAGATGAGGTAGAAAGTAAACCACTTTTTGGTGTCAACATTAATCTCAAAGGAGCTAAAACTGGTGTATCTACCGATTTGGACGGATCATTTTCTATTGACGCTAAAATCGGAGAAACACTCGCTGTAAGTTATCTTGGTTATGTAAGCCGGGAAGTAAAGATTACCGGCAGTCAATTAAAGATAAGTCTTAAAGAAGATCGAAAAGCACTCGATGAGGTAGTCGTAATTGGTTACGGTAAGTCAAAAAGGAAAGATTTAACCGGGGCAATATCTTCGATATCAGGAGAAGACCTTATGAAAACACGTCCTACAACAATTGACCAGGCTTTGCAGGGTAAAGTTGCCGGGGTAGTAGTGCAGCAGACTTCCGGTCAACCGGGTGGAGGAGTTAATATACAGATACGAGGTTTGTCTTCTTTTGGTGGCAGCTCTCCGTTATATGTAATTGATGGTGTTATAATTGGCCAAAGTTATGGTGGAGCTAATGGTACAAACCCCTTATCCACAATTAACCCTTCGGATATTCAATCTATAGATGTACTAAAAGATGCATCAGCAACAGCAATTTATGGTTCACAAGCCACTAACGGTGTAATTGTTATTACGACTAAGAGAGGTAAAGAAGGAGCGCCAAAAATCACTTATGAATTTTCGACCGGATATCAGGAGCTGATCAAGCAATATCCAACTATGAATTTAAGAGAATATGGTAAGTTTATTAACGACAGGTCTGCTGTTTGGGGTTTTGATAAAAGACCGGAATTTGCTAATTCACAGTATTTAGGCGAGGGTACAAACTGGCAAAAAGAATTATTTAGAAAGGCCCCCGTAGTAAGCCATATGCTAACTTTAAGTGGTGGTAATGACAAAACGCAGTATTTATTGTCCGGATCCTATTTTAACCAGGAAGGTATAGCACTTGGATCGGAGTTTACAAGAGGTTCGGTACGATTAAATTTAGACAACAAAACTACTGACTGGTTAAAAATAGGGACGAGTTTACAGTTAACTCATATTAATGAGAATGTAAATTCAACAGGTTCAAATGTTATTGCAGAGGCATTAAGTCAGACGCCAGATATCCCTGTAAGAAATCCTGATGGTAGTTTTGCTGGCGAACAAAGCAGTGAAGGATGGATTAGTAAACGTGTAAATCCTTATGCTCTTGCACTTACTAATGTAAATACTCCTAAAAGAAATCAGATGTTTGGTAATTTTTATGCAGATATAGCATTTACAAAGGATTTATCATTTAGAAATGAAGTGTCGGGGAATTTTTCGTTTAGGACAGAAGACCGATTTAATCCTACTTACAAGTTTGGGTTAGCTGAGAGATTAGTAAATGATGCCTTTTATTCTTATAGTCAAGACTATTTTACCACTTTTAGAAGTTTTTTAACGTATGCTAAAGTATTTAAAAGCAAATATAATGTTAACATACTGGCAGGACATGAGGCACAGTTGTCCCAGTTTGAAAATGTTTCTGCAGCAAGAAAAAATTTCATTTCAAACAGTGTTACTAATATAGGTAGCGGAGATCCGGCAACAGCAACCAATGATGGAGCCAGAGGAGAGAATGCACAAGAATCTTTTTTTGGGCGTATCAATTTTATTTATGATGATAAATATTTGTTTACCGTAAATGCACGTGCAGATGGTTCTTCAAGATTTGCACCGGAGAATCGCTGGGTAACCACTTATTCAGGAGCATTTGCATGGAAATTAAATAACGAGAAATTTTTAAAAGACTCAAAAATTGTTAATGAATTAAAGTTAAGGACAGGTTATGGCTTGACCAATAATCAAAATGTTAGAGATAATGCTTATATCACGACATTAAAGACAACTTCAACGGCTTTGGCGGGTAATGCACAAATTATTAATAATCTAGGAAACCGTGAAGTTTCATGGGAAAAAACAGAATATGGTAATGTCGGAATCGATGTAGCACTTTTCGGCTGGAAACTTAATTTTTCTGCTGATGTTTATAATCGTCTGACAGATGGACTCTTGCTGCAACTTCCTTTGCCATTGTATTCCGGAACACTTGGTGGATCAGGAGTAATTAATCCTCCGTTTGTAAATGTTGGGGTTGTTCGAAACAGAGGGATAGACCTTCATTTGAGTTCCAGAAATATAATCGGAAAAGGAGATGAATTTACCTGGACTACCGATTTTACTTTATCACATAATAAAAATAAGGTTCTAAAATTAAATACAGACGGAGCTTCATTGCTTGGAAAATATAATAATGAAGTAGTTTCTGAAACACGGGTGGGTGGTTCTATTGGTGACTTTTATGGCTATAAAGTAGATGGGATATTTGCAACTGCTAAGGATTTTGAGACCCATGCTTTACCTACAGATACAAATGGGGCAGTTTTGCCAATTACGCCAAACCCTGGCGGGGTATGGTATGGAGACCTTAAATTTAAAGATTTAAATGGTGATGGCGTAATTACTGAAAAAGACAGAACCTATTTAGGCTCTCCTATTCCTGATTTTCAATTTGGCCTTGGTAACACCTTTACCTATAAAGGTTTTGACCTGAATATTTTCTTTAGTGCTAACCTTGGTAATGAAGTAGTAAATGGATTGAGGATTACCGGAGAAAATCCTTCGACACAATTTGGCTTCCTAAAATCATTAAATGATCATGCTAATTTGGCTTTAATTGATCCAAATGGGTCAGCTTCAGATGTCAATAACGTATATGTTACCAATCCAAACACTACAATTGTGGGGCTTAAAAATAACGATAGTAACAGAAATCATCGTTTCTCTGACAAGTACGTCGAAAACGGATCTTTCCTCAGATGTAAAAACATGACTATGGGGTACACGATGCCAAACGACTGGATACAAAAAATTCACCTAAGTTCCCTGCGCATATATGTTAATGTCAGTAATCCATTTGTTATTACAAATTACAAAGGAATGGATCCGGAAGTGGGTTCATGGAATCCGTTAGAGGCAGGAATTGATAATGGCTTTTATCCGCAAGCCCGAACATTTACTTTGGGAATTAATGTTGGATTAACTAAATAAAAATAAAACTTAATAAATAGATAGATATGAAGTCAATTTATAAAATAACAGTTTCAACCCTTTTGGGAGTACTGGTTTTGACTGGTTGTCAGGATGATTTTTTAGATCGCCCTACTCAGTCGGAAATAAGCACTGAAAATTTTTATCAGACAAAACAAGAAATCAGGTTAGCTACGGCGGCACTTTATAGCAGAGTATGGGCACAATGGAATAATATTGCATACCTTCCATTAGGAGATATATTAAGCGGAAACCTTGTTATACCTTGGCAGGGTGCAGATTTGGTACAGCTTAATACTTTCACTCTTTCAGGATCTAACCAACGTTTAACAGATGGCTGGACAGGGTTATATATTATAGTTGGACACTGTAATGGTACAATTAAGGGGATTAATGAAAATACGCCGGCAACAGTTGCTGCTGCAGATAAAAATGCCGGACTAGCTGAAGCAAGATTTATACGTGCCATGGCATACTATCATCTTGTAATGTTGTGGGGAGAAGTGCCTATTATTGAAGATAATACTAAGTTGATAAAATCACCTTTGATAAATAAAAATAGAACGGCAGATGTATACCGATTTATTACTGAAGATTTAACTTTTGCTGTAGAGAATCTTCCTGCAACTGAGGAGAAAGGCAGAGTTACCAGCTGGTCAGCAAAGGGAATGTTAAGTAAAGTGTATTTAACTATGGCTGGATTAGGACAGCTCGGAGGTACACGTAATCAGGAATATTTAAACAAGGCAAAACTGTACGCAAAGGATGTAATCGAAAACAGTGGTTTAGCCTTGCTTCCAAGTTATCCGGATCTTTTTAAAACACAATTCAATGATAATTCCGAGTCATTATTTGCACTGCAATGGTCTGTCACCAATGGCTGGATGGAAGGAAATCAATTATTGACATACTCGCCGAGTAAAGATATTAATCCTCAAAAGGATGGAGCATGGGGGGCTCCGTCACCAAGTTATGATTTGTATGTAGCGTATCCTAAGCAGGATTCGATAAGACGTAAAGCGACTTTTATGCTGACTGGAGACCACTATCCTGAATTAAACGCTGCTGGTGGTGGTTATACTGCCGAGGGACCAGGTATGAAAAAACATATTATTGGTAATGAGGCAGATAACAATGCACCCGCCATGACGTTTTTGGGTTCTATACAGCATAATTCATTATTAAGATTAGCAGATGTTTATTTAATATATGCTGAGGCTATACTTGGTAATAATGGATCTACAAGTGATGCCAATGCGTTATTGTATTTTAATAAGGTAAGAACAAGAGCAGGTGTTGATCCGGTAACAGTACTTAATACAGATGTTATCCTGAATGAAAGAAGGCTTGAATTTGCTTGCGAAGGACAATATTGGTTTGATCTGGTAAGACTTTCTTATTATAATCCTCAAAAAGCAGTTGGTCTTCTTAGTAGTCAGCAAAGAGTAACCTTTAAATATGATAGTGCTACGGAAGTAGCTACACCTGAAGATCCTATTGGCCCCATTTCTCCTGCTACCTTCGCGACTTTTACTTTACAGCTGCCTGCAGTAGAGGTGATTGCTAATCCTAAATTGAACGAACCATCAGTACCTTATTATGAATAGTGATAAAAAATTTATAAACATGAAAAAATTATTAATTAACCGTGTTACTCATTTGCTTTTTTTAAGCATGATGTTGATTATTATAATGTTATCATCTTGTAATAATGATGATGAATTAAATGGCATCCCTGTTATTACAGCAGTAAGGAATTATGCACCCGCTCCTAATGATACATTAGTAACAAGTATTGTCCCTGGGCAATGGATTGTAATTCACGGAAGTAATCTAAAAGAAGCCACTCAGATAAGCTTTAATGGTAGTCCTGCTGTTTTCGATGCTGCATTGTTTTCAGATCAAACAGCTGTTTTACAAATTCCTTCGTCATTGCCTTTTAATAATCTTGCTCCAGATGTTGTTAATACTATACAATATGTTACCAAAGGAGGTACAACTACTTTTAGATTTAATGTAAAAGCGCCGCCAGCTACCATCACAGGTAATTCGATGTCTGCTGGTACTATGGTAGGTGATTCGGTTTATGTTTATGGTACCAATTTATATTTGATAGAAAAATTAACTATAGCAGGTACGGATATTTCGCCACTTGCAAAAGCAGATGATGGTAGTTCTGTTGGATTTGTACTTCCAAAAATTGATGCGCCAATGCCTTGGGCCGGAGAGATTGTTGCTGCATCTGGTACCTATAAATTTAATGTTTTAATTGTTCCGGAAATTTTTGCTATTTCTAATGCAAATCCTTCACAAGGCGATTCGATACGTGTATATGGTAAAAATTTGAATGGTATTACAAACTTTAAATTTGGCGGTGCTGTTATTACTGATTTTAAGGAAGCTGTTGATGGCACGTCGGTCAAGTTTTTGGCTCCTGACATGAACTTCGCTAGTGGACCAGTGAGCATTATTAATTCTTATGGAACGGTTACCACTGCTTATAGTATAAATACTAAAAATGAGCTTTGGTTAGGTCTTTTAGCAAATTTTGAGTGGGGTGATTATTTTGGTTATGATTGGTCGGGAGATATTACCTTGGCTCAAAATGTAGCCGATTTTAATGGTTCGATGGGAACAAATAGAAGCCAGTATGTGTATTTTGATTCTCCTGCTTTAGATGCCGGTGCCAGTAAGTATGCCCCATTGGGTAATTCTAATACTGGTAATAAGTGGATACCTGTATCAAATCTTTCAGATCCTGTTGAAAACTGGGCTATTCAGTTTGAAATAAGTGTGGCTCGTCCATGGAATGGTGGCACTCTTTATTTTAAAACAGAATTTGCAGATGAAAGTTTTGTAGCGCGTTATGAACCATGGAAAATCCCTGGTTCTAATAAAACTCTTGCTGTTAAAACAGAGGGTTGGCAAACCGTAACTATTCCCTTATCTGAATTCAGATCAAAAAAGGTCGCATTAGGTGATGGTGATCCGGTTCCTAGTTTAATTAAATTACTAGGGCCTACTGGTGCGGGTAAATATAATATTACCCTTAAAAATTTCACCTCTTCAAGGACAGCAACAGGTTTTTATGGCGCTATTGACAATATTAGGGTTGTGAAAATCAAAATCAAATAATCAAAATCAAATAATCAAAATTTTTTAATTTAAATAACAAATTTGTAGTTTAAATTATAAAGTATTGACCTGTAGGTATTTGTGAATGTCAAGCTTTTCTGCAGGTCTTAAATAAAAATTTATTAATTCTAAAAAAGAACAAAAAATGAAATTTAAACATTTTTATAAAATTATACCCCTACTGATCATTATGGGACTTTCGGTCTCTTGTTCAAAAAATGAAGAAGAAGACCCACAATTAACGGTTTCCGCAAAAACGGTTTCTTTTGAGTCAGATGGTGGTACATCGGAAGAAATCACCATTGAAGCCAACAGTGCCTGGAGTGTTAGCAATTCGGCAGCATCCTGGCTACAATTAACCAAAACAAGCGGCAGTAGTGGGGCTACTGCAACAAAATTTACAGTGTTAAGTAATGAAACCGGATTTACCCGCTCTGTGGTACTAACTATTGAAGCAGCTAATGGTCAGGCGCGAAGAATTACGATTATACAAAAAGGGAGTTTATATCCAACCTATAATTTAACGCCTAAAGCTCCCGATGAAACAGGAATGAGTAGTACAGCGCTACAATTGGCGGCAAAAATGCGTATGGGTATGGGAATAAATATTGGTAATACCATGGAATCACCAAAAGAAGCGGAGTGGGTAAGTAGTAAAATTACCGAATCGTATGTGAAATTTTTAAAGCAAACAGGTTTCAATGCTGTACGGCTTCCTACTGGCTGGGTTTGGAGTCATTTAAGTGATCCTGATAAAATGAAAATCGACCCTGCATGGCTTAGTCGTGTGCACGAAGTGGTTAAATGGTGTGTAGATAATGATATGTATGTGATACTGAATGCTCATGGAGATGATGGCTGGCTGGAAAAAAGTGTCAATAAAGAAATGCAAGAGACCATTAATGCAAAGCAAAAGGCGATTTGGGAGCAGATTGCTACAAGCATGCGTGATTTTGATGAGCACCTTATATTTGCTGGCACAAATGAACCTGCAGTTGACAATGCCGAGCAGATGGCCATACTAAATACCTATCACGAAACATTCATCAAGGCAGTTCGCGCTACCGGAGGTAAAAATAGTTACCGAGTGCTGGTTGTGCAGGGGCCTTCAACTGACATTATTAAAACTTCTAATCTGATGACTACGCTTCCTAACGATGTGGTACCTAATCGCTTGATGCTTGAGGTGCATTTTTATGGGCCTTGGCATTTTAATTTACTAAAGGATGGAGAATATAATCCGGACACCAAAGCGAGTTACTACTGGGGTGCTGGGAACCATTCTACTATTGAGCCGGAACGCAACGCCCCTGATGGAGAAGAGGATGAGCTCAGCATAGAAATCGGAAAGATTAAAAAGTTTGTTGATGCAGGTATCCCCGTGATATTGGGGGAATATGGAACCTGGCGACGTACTGCCGACCTTGGCAGAGCTGTTCCTTTGGATACGGAGATGCACAACAGGTCTGTGGAGGCCTGGGCAACTTTTGTGACCAAAACAGCTAAAGCTAATGGTATGCTGCCATTCTGGTGGGAGATAGGTTTTAATTTAGACAGAGCTAATAATTCGATAAAGGACCAAGCTTTGATTAATGCCATTAAAGCAGGATATAATTAATAGTATAATGTCAATTATAGCATAGGGTTATTTTCTTTCCCCGAGAAAGGCAAATTATGCGCCAGCTCTGGGAAGGATTAACCTTTTTTTTACAGTATCTTAAAGAATAATTAATAAAAATTAACCCTTAACGATTATCCGTTTTTGGGCAAAATAAAAAAAGCATGTTTAGAAAAAAAGTATTGTTAAGCACAGTAGTTGTTATGGCTTTTCTAGGAGGAGAATTTACAGAAGCTCAGACTAATACAGGTAAACCAAAAAAGGTTAAAGAAAGCCTGACAGAAAAATTCGCAAATGTTTCGCCGAAACTTAACTCGGATAATGCAAATCCTTTATTAGATTTTATGTTTACGGCCGACCCGACAGCTGTAGAATACAATGGAAGAATTTATGTGTATGGCACAAATGATAACCAACAGTATGAGCATGTAGGAAAGGATGGGAAAAATTCATACGAACATATTCATACACTGGTCATGATGTCTACCGATGATATGGTCAACTGGACTTATCACGGTCTCATCGATACTGCAAAGCTTGCACCATGGAGTCAGAATTCCTGGGCGCCTTCTATTACATCCAGATTGGAGGCAGATGGTAAGACGCACTTCTATTTGTATTACTCCAATAGCGGTATTGGCACAGCCATGCTTACTTCAACCTCTCCTGTTGGCCCGTGGGCTGACCCGCTGGGAAAGAATATAATCGACCGTTCTGTTCCCGGTGTAGATTGCGAAGCGCCATTTGATCCCGGAGTTGTGATTGACGACCAGGGTGCAGGCTGGCTGACTTTTGGAGGAGGAACACCTAAAACCAAATATATGCCGGATAATGCCAGAATTGTCAAATTAGGAAAAGATATGATCAGCGTGGCCAGTCCTGTTGCCAAGATACCCGCTCCTTATTTTTTTGAGGCAAGTGATCTTAACTTTATCAATGGAACCTATGTTTATACCTATAATACAAATTGGGAAGAACGTACGGAATGGCCTTATAGCAATATTGATAAACCAACCAAATGCAACATGTCTTATATGACCAGTAAAACTCCCTTAAATCCGGATAGCTGGAAGTATCGAGATAACTACTTTAAGAATGCTGGAGAAGATAGCATAGGTCCCTGGACAAACAATCACACCCACCTGTTTAAGTTTAAAGAGAAATATTATATTACGTATCATGCCATGTATTTACAGGATTATTTTGGTACCAAGGGAGGTTTTCGTAATGTAGGTATCGAAGAAATGCAGGTGGATGAGGAGAATGTGAATTTCCATATGGGCAAAGCAACTTTTAAAGGTCCGTCTCAAATTAAGCCATTAAATCCATTCGTTGTTCAGCAGGCAGAAACTACCGGAGGTACTTCAGGGCAAGTTCAGTTCGAAGCTGCTGGAGATGTTGGCAATATGGTTGCCAAAGGAAAAGTTGATAAACAATGTCTTATGGTTCGAGGAGCTGATTTCACTAAACAGGTTCCTGCAAAATTTGAAGCTAGGGTGAAAGGAAAAGGCAGAATTGATGTATATGTAAATAATCTTAAAGGTAAAGCTCTTGTTTCCATTATATGTGATGGGAAGGAATGGACTACGCTCTCAAAGAAAATAGAACAGAGAATATATAAAGGTACAGCGAATATCTATTTTGTATTTAATGGAGAAGATTTTCTGTTTGATGAATGGAAATTCATTGATTAATCCACTGTTGGTCTTGTAACCAACAGTACTTATGTATCTGTATATTTTATTATTGGTAATAACAATAAAAACGAAAAGGTAATGAAGCTTTTTTGAGTTCAGATGATTCAGAATTTGAAACAAGAAGGCAGAATAAAATTTAAAATGTTTTTGTACAATTAAAATATTAAATATGAAAAAGTATATAAAAATTTTCTTTTTGTACCTTATTTTAGTGTTTAGTCCGGTTGTAACAAACGCCCAGACGTATACCTCAAAGAATGTACCCATCGGCGGAGGCGGATTTGTGACAGGACTCATTACCCACCAAACCTCCGGCGACAGGTATTGTCGCACGGATATAGGCGGCGCTTACCGCTGGGATACTAACAACAATAAGTGGGTTCAGTTACTTGACTGGTTGAGTGAAGGAGAAAACGGATTTTACGGAGTGGAATCTCTTGCCGTGGATCCGCAGAATCCCAATAATGTTTTTATGCTCTGTGGAACGGAATATATAGCCAACGGAAGAACAGCCATATTAAAATCTACGGACAAAGGAAATACCTTCACTTATACAGATGTTACCTCCAAATTCAAGACACATGGAAACGGATATGGACGTTCCAACGGAGAACGCCTTGTTGTAGATCCCAAAAACAGCAACGTGTTATTCTGTGGAACCAGAGCCAACGGATTATGGAAAAGTACAGATGGGGGCGTTAGCTGGAACCAGGCCTGGAATGGAGTAACGAACACTGCTAATGGAAATGGAATATGTCTTGTTGCTTATGATCCTTTGAGCGCTGTGGTAAACGGGGTTACACAAACCATTTATATAGGTGTTTCCCGCATCGGAAGCGCAAATATTTACAAGAGTACAGATGGAGGAGTAACATTTACAGACGTTTCTCCCGACAATAGATTTATGCCGCACCGGGTAGCACTACAAGGGAATACTATGTATGCGACGCTTTCGGTTGAACAAGGTCCCAATATTTCAGGTGATTACACAGGAACCACGCCTGCGAATGATATGGGCAGAGTATATAAGCTCAACACTAGTACGGGAATATGGACCAATGTTACCCCTGCGCATCATCCTACGGCAAAATATCCATATGGTGGCGTAAGTATAGATCCTTCCAATAGTAATAGAGTAGTGGTTTCAACCTGTGGCATGTACTGGAACCAACAGTTTGGTAGCGGCTGGGGAGATTTTGTATTTCTCTCCATTGATGGAGGATCGACCTGGAACCTAAAGATCGGTCCGGATTCCACCTATAATGCTAGCGGCATGAACTGGACAGCCGGGGGAGCGATTAACTGGATGGACTCTGTCGAGTTTGACCTTAATGATCCTTTAAAAGTACGAGTAATAGGCGGAGGCGGAGTATATACCTGTTCCAATATTACAGCCACAAATACCTCATGGAAAAATGATGTGATCGGAATTGAAGAAACCGCACTGCTTGATGGAGTCAGCATTCCGGGAGGTCCGTTTATTTCCTCTTTCGGAGACGTATCAGGCTTTGTACATGAGTCACTGACTTCTTTTCCATCAACGAGGATTTCTCCTTTAGGAGGTCATAATAACCATAGCATTGCTTATGCTGCAGCCAACCCTGGCAAAGTAGTCCGAATTGGTAACGGGGAAAATGTGGTTTACTATTCTGCTGACAAGGGAACGACATGGACGGGCGCCGCCACAAATATGGGCGTATCAGGAAGGGTAGCTATAAGCGCAGATGGAGGAACTATACTGCATTGTCCCTGGGGATCCAACACGACCTGGTATACCACCAATAATGGGGGAAGCTGGTCTGGCTGTTCGGGTGTATCACTTGGAGATGCTGGGATGGGATGTACAGGTTCGATAATGGTTCCAATGCAGGGCAATATGCTAACAGCGGCGCAACGGCGCAACAATGGTCAATTGAAACGGTTGGAAACTATGTAATGTTAAAGAATCGAGCTTCAGGAATGTATCTTGATGGCATGTATAGGAATTCCAATGGTTGGTTGTAGGGCAATATAGTTCTAGTGGCAGTGATGCACAATATTGGACAGGCGAAACAGCAGGGAGCTATGTTAAGTTTAAAAATAAAGCCACAGGTTTGTATCTGGATGGAATGGGTACTACCACTAATGGTGCTAATTTATTTCAATGGAGCCAGAGCAGCAGTTTTAATCAGCAATGGTCAATAAATATAACAGTAAGCCAAAGTTTAAAAATGAATTCGATCTCTCAGGATATTTCAGAGGATTCAGAGCTTTCGATAGCGTTTTTTCCAAATCCGTTTAATACTGAATTTAAGATTGAATCGACAAAATCGAATGAACCCATTCGTGTTAGCATTTTTGATGTTACAGGAAAAAAAGTACAGGAAGCAGTATCCGCTCCGGAATTAAAGCACATGTTAATGGGGGCTTCATTGCAACCCGGATTATACCTGGTGAAAGTTGAAGGAATAAACTCAAATTTCTCAAAATCATTTAAGATTCTTAAAAAGTAAATCGGTTTGTTGAGATTTAAAAAAATATAAATATTAAAATATAAAAGACATATGAAAATTAACCGGTTTATAATGGTTTGTATGTTGTTTTTGAATTTTTTGGCAGCTCAGGAAAAGTATGTATCCCCGATTAGGGAGGGTAACGAACCTGTTGCTGCCGGAAAGTTCGCGCCAACATGGCAATCGCTGCAGCAATATAAGACACCTGAATGGTTCCGTAATGCCAAGTTTGGCATATGGGCACATTGGGGGCCTCAATGCCAGCCTGAACAAGGAGACTGGTTTGGGAGATTTATGTACAACGAAGACGGTGACCAATATAAATGGTTTACGGAGCATTACGGGCATCCTTCCAAAGTTGGATTCAAGGAAGTTATTAAGGATTGGAAAGCTGAAAATTGGGATCCTGAAAAACTTGTAGCACTGTACAAAAGGGCAGGTGCTCAGTATTTCTTTGCCATGGCCAATCACCATGATAATCTGGATCTGTGGGAGAGTAAATACCAGCAATGGAACTCGGTACGTGTAGGGCCTAAGAAAGATATTATCACTGGTTGGTCAAAAGCAGCAAAAAAATATAATCTGCCATTCGGGCTTAGTGTACACGCTTCACACGCCTGGACCTGGTTTGAAACCGCTCAACGTTCAGATAAGAAGGGAGTATTAGCAGGAGTTCCCTACGATGGAAAACTTACCAAAGCAGATGGTAAAGGAACATGGTGGGAAGGACTTGATCCTGCCGAACTGTATGCTCAAAATCACCCTTTGAGCAAGGGAAGTGAAAATGACCTTTATGCTTTGTGGAATCAATGGGATTGGAGCAATGAAGCAGCAGTACCTTCACAGGAGTACTGTGAAAAATTCTATAACCGAACCATAGATCTTATCAATAAGTACAATCCTGATTTGCTTTATTTTGATGATGTTGCACTGCCTCTTTATCCGATAAGCGATGCAGGGCTCAAAATTGCAGCTGACTTCTACAATCATAATATGGCAACCCATAATGACAAACTGGAGGCTGTTTTATTTGGGAAAATACTAACCGATGAACAAAAAAAATGCATGGTTTGGGATGTAGAGCGTGGTGCTCCGGATACTCCCCAAAGTCTTCCGTGGCAAACCTGTACCTGTATTGGTGACTGGCATTACAGTAAGTCTGTTTATGAAAATAACAGATACAAATCTGCAGCGACAGTAATTCATATGTTAGTTGATATTGTTAGTAAAAACGGAAATCTCTTGCTTAATATTCCTGTTAAGGGAGACGGCACGATCGATGATAAGGAAGTAGCAATTCTTGAAAAAATAGCGTCCTGGATGGATGTCAACAAAGAAAGCATTTTTGATACACGTCCATGGAAATACTTTGGTGAGGGACCTGCTTCAGAATTGGTAAAAACTGCTGACAACAAAAGTTTTAATGAAGGAAAAATAAAGTTATCCGCCAAAGACATCCGTTATAATCAAAATGGAAAAATTCTTTACGCCACGCTTTTGGGAGTGCCATCAAAGAATATTTCCTTAAAATCGCTGAGTAAGAATAAAAATGAGGGCAAAATTAAAAGTATTGAGATACTTGGAAGTAAAGAGAAACTTTCGTGGAAACAATATGCTGACTCATTAGTAATTATAAAACCGAAGATTATTCCGAATGATATTGCAGTAGTGCTTAAGATAAAATAAGTAGAGAAACTATACAGATTTGTTTACTGATAAAGAAAAGATTTTTAAGAAATTTTTGCGATTCAGATGCTCTAAATATAGATATATTAAAACCCAAATACAATGAATGACCAATTTTTATTTTTGAAAAAACACTTTTTTGTAATAAGCTTTTGTTGCTTTACTTCTACTGTAGCTTTTACTCAGACGGTTCAGATTAAAGTAAATGCTGCTGTGAACAAAAAAAAGATATCACCATACATCTATGGAAAAAACGACTTCCTTGATCATCCTGATCAATTTTATAAAGATGCTGGCTTGCGTTTTGCCCGTATAAATGGAGGAAATAATGCGTCTGCCTATAACTGGCAGGAAAAATTGGCCGTTCACCCCGATTGGTATAATAATGTTTATGCAGCTGATTGGAGTGCATCGGCGCAAAAAATTAATGCCAACTTTCCAGATATGCAAGGTATGTTTGCTTTTCAGTTACTGGGCAGGGTTGCATCCAATAGTAATAATAATTTCAATGATTGGGGGTATAATCAGGCGCAGTATTGGTCTGGAGTGGGTCAGAATTTAGCTGGTGGAGGTACGCCCAATACAAGCGGAGGAAGTAAAGCACTTGTTGACGGAAACCCTGAGTTATTTAGTAAACCATGGCCAGCAGACTCTTCGGTGGGAATCCTTACTGATTGGTTTGGAACCAATGGTAAAGGCTTTAACAAAGACAAGTTTGTATACTGGAATATGGACAACGAAGTAGATATATGGAACGGAACCCATGATTGGGCTATGCCAACATTATTATCGGCTTCTGACTTTATGGATCGCTATATCGAATTAGCAAAAAAATCAAAAGCCATTTATCCGGGTATCAAGCTTTGTGGACCTGTTACAACCTCTGAATGGCAATGGTACCAATGGTCAGATGAAAAAATATATGTTAATGGAAGGTATTATCCATGGATTGAATATTTCATAAAACGTCTCGGTGATGAATATAAAGCAACCGGGGTTAAATTAGTCGATGTATTGGATATTCATAACTACCCTTCGTACAATAATAATGATGCAGCGGCATTACAAGGACATAGAATTTATTATGATACAAGCTATGATTATCCGGGTTCAAACGGTATTAAAACAAGTACCGGAGGTTGGGATGATTCTCTTAAAGAGCAATACATTTTCAAGCGTATTGATGGTTGGTTAACTGAACATTTTGGTGCAAATCACGGTATAACTGCCGGTTTAAGTGAATGGGGAACCATGTCAAGCAGTAATCCAAGTCTTGAATCTGTTATTTACGCTTCGCATCTCGGTACGTTTGCCAACAACGGCGTTGAATTGTTTAGTCCGTGGAACTGGTCAATAGGTATGTGGGAAACTTTACATCTTTTCAGCCGTTATGCTAAAGAATATAGTGTTTCCAGTACTTCTTCACTAGAGAACACAGTTTCAGCATATACCTCCGTAAACCAATCTGGAGATGCAATGACAGTAATGATTGTTAACAAGGATATGAATGCATCGCGTACTATAACGGTAAATCTTAGTGGCTTTTCAGTAGCGAATGGAAATTCAGAAACATTACAGATTGCTGCACTGCCGACAACAGAAACCTTTGTATCTCACACTAATAATGCCTTAAAAAAGAGTACTGTAAGCGTTAATTCAAGTACATTTACCATTACGGTGCCTGCTTTGTCTACAACTGCAGTTTTGCTTAAGACAGCAACTACATTGTCAGTAGATGATGTAAATACACTACCAGTTAGTGAAACAGTAATGCTTTATCCTAATCCTGCAAACGATAAACTTCAGATAAAATTTAATTTAACAATTACAGAACCAACCCAATTAACAGTGTATAATATGGCAGGGCAAAAACTAAAAGTTATGAATGTAAATAGTGATCCCGAAGTTATACAAGTTCTTGATGTTAGTAAATTTTCTGTCGGTTCGTATTTTTTATTAGTAAAAAACAGCAGGTATAAAAGAAGTATTCCTTTTATAATTAGCCGATAAATCAATTTAAAAGTATTAACCGGAATACTAAATCTAATAAAATAGAATGAAATATAAACTTACTCCGGTTTTAGCACTTGTTTTTAGTGTTATAAATGCACAAACAGGCCAAAAATATCACCAATGGGCATCAACACCGCCTCTTGGATGGAACAGCTGGGATTGTTTTGGAACAACCGTTACTGAACAACAGGTAAAAGAACAGGCAGATGCGATGGCAAAATACCTTTTACCCAGCGGATACAAATATCTCACAGTAGATATTCAATGGTATGAGTCTGAATCAAAAGGACATGCTTACGACCCGAAGGCAACACTTACCATGGATGAATATGGCCGCTTAACTCCCGGCCTGAAAAAATTTCCTTCAGCTGCTGATGGAAAAGGATTCAAACACCTTGCCGACTATGTGCACTCTAAAGGACTGAAATTTGGTATTCATATCATGCGCGGAATTCCTCGTCAGGCTGTCGAAAAAAATACTCCGGTACTCGGAACAAACATAAAAGCTCAGGATATTGTTATTAAAAGTTCTATTTGTCCATGGAATCCTGATATGTACGGCGTTAATGCTAATAGTCCAGAGGGTCAGGCTTACTATAATTCTATTGTACAGATGTATGCCGACTGGGGCGTTGATTTTATCAAATGTGACGATATTTCACGACCTTACGATGATGTGCAAAAGGCAGAAATTGAAGCTCTTCGCAAAGCAATAGACAAAACTGGGAGACATATTCTGTTAAGTTTATCGCCGGGAGCAACTCCGGTTAAAATGGGCGAGCATGTTATGAATCATGCCAATATGTGGCGTATCACCGATGATTTTTGGGATCGCTGGGGGCTGCTGCAAGGCATGTTTGAACGACTGGATGTGTGGACACCATTTCGTGGACCCGGACATTTCCCAGATGCCGATATGTTACCCATAGGAATTGTAGAATTCAAACGTCCAACTAATTTCACCCAAAACGAACAATATACGCTTATGAGCCTTTGGGCTATTGGTCGTTCACCGCTTATTTTTGGTGGAGACATGACCAAGCTCGACGATTTTACCAAGGAAATGCTCACCAATCCCGAAATGCTCAAAGTAAATCAACAAAGTATAAATAACCGTCAGGTGTCGCGCGAAAAGAATCTGATTGTCTGGACAGCCGACGTACCCAATAGCAAAGACAAATATGTGGCTCTTTTTAATGCGCAAAGCAAGGGAGAGAATATTGATTTCAACAATGCCGATTATATAAGTCCAATAATTGCCGGCAAAGGAAGTTCGCAAAAGGTAGAAGTATCGGTAAAAGAGGGTAAAAAACTTATTCTTTTTGTGAAAGATGGCGGAAACACTAATGATTGGGATCATATTATTTGGGTAGACCCTGTACTTCACGGTTCCAAAGGCGATTTAAAACTGACTAGCCTCAAATGGCTGAGCGCAACCTCGGGCTGGGGAGAAGCGAATGTCAATCGTACCTGCGACAATAACCCAATTATTATAAATAATGAGACACGAGAGGGCATTGGTGCTCATGCAGAGTCTGTGATCATTTATCAATTGCCTGAAGGATATGATTCTTTTACCGCAACCGGCTACGTAACGCAGGAAATAGGCTCAGTGAATTTTGGGGTTTTGGTTGATAAAGGAACTTTAGATATTCCTGATAACGAAAATGTAAAAGTAAACTTTGAGGACATTGGTATAAAAGGCAAAGCAAAAGTGCACGATTTGTGGAGCCACAAAGATCTCGGAACTTTTAATGGAAACTTTGAGCGAGAATTGCCACAACATGGGGCAGGACTATATAAGATAACTCCTTTGCGATAAGATAATAATTTTCTGCAAAGTGTTGTAAAGCCTTTGTTATAATTATGCAATAGCATATCGATAAAAGAATACTATATCCAATAATTCAATTAGAAATACAAACAAAACAAAATGAATAACTTAAATTCATATAAAAAGCAATATCTCCCAAAACAGCTAGTATTCGCATTTATACTATTTATAAGCTTTTCTTCAGGATATGCGCAAAATAGGATGGAAAGGAAAAAGTTATTTGATAATGACTGGAAATTCTTTTTAGGTGATGCTCCTGAAGCCAAAGCAAATGATTTCAATGATCAAAGCTGGCGTAAACTCGATTTGCCACACGATTGGAGTATCGAAGGAAAAATTCATCCTAAAAATACTACTGGTGGAGGTGGCGGATATTTTCCGTCAGGAATTGGCTGGTATCGCAAAACCTTTCAGGTGCCGAACAACTGGAAGGAAAAAAAAGCTTCTATCTATTTTGAAGGTGTTTATATGAATTCTGAAGTTTTTATCAACGGAGAATCGCTAGGTGTTTATCCTTATGGTTATTCATCATTCAGTTATGATCTTACACCATATTTGATTTTTGGAAAAGAAAATGTTATTGCAGTACGTGTCGACAATTCACAGCAAATGAACAGCCGATGGTACAGTGGATCAGGAATTTATCGCCATGTATGGATGATGGTTACAGATCCTGTACATGTTGCAAATTGGGGAGTTGCTATTTCAACTCCTGAGGTATCTTCAAAAAAGGCGACTGTACTGGTAAAAACCAAGGTTAAAAATGAAACAGCATCGCCACAGAGAATTGTTGTTTCAACTTATTTGCTAAATAAAAGTTCTAAAAGTGTTGGAAATAATCAAACAAAGGTTGAGGTTCCTGCCAACGGCGAGAAGAAAATAACGCAAACCATACAAGTGTCAAATCCGATGCTTTGGACACCAGAAACGCCGAATTTATATCAGGCTCAGATTCAGATATCAAAAGATAAAAAAGTGCTGGACGATTCAAAAACCAATTTTGGTATCCGTTCTCTAAAATTTACTATCGAAAAGGGGTTTCAATTGAATGGAAAAACAGTAAAAATAAACGGTGGATGCGTTCATCATGATAACGGCTGCTTAGGCGCTGCAGCTTTTGACCGTGCCGAAGAGCGCAAAGTAGAATTACTTAAGGCTGGCGGATTCAATGCAGTGAGAACTTCTCACAATCCGCCTTCTGAAGCGTTCCTTGATGCCTGCGATAAATTAGGTTTACTGGTAATGGACGAATCTTTTGATTGCTGGAAAATTGGGAAAAACACCAACGATTATGCAAAATATTTTGATCAATGGTGGAAGAAAGATTTGCAGTCCATGATTTTGAGGGATCAAAACCATCCCGCTATCGTGATGTGGAGCATAGGTAACGAAATTGTTGAACGAGGAAAACCGGAGGCTGTTGAAACAGCTAAAATGCTTTTGCAGGAAATAAAAAAAATAGACACGACAAGGCCTGTAACTTCTGCAGTTGTGAATTTAGACAAATGGGAAAACCTGGATCCTTTGATAAACGTTCACGATGTTGCTGGTTATAATTACAACCTGCATACTACTCCCGACGACCATAAAAGAGTGCCTTCGCGTATCATAGTGCAAACGGAATCCTATCCTAAAGATGCTTTTAACAATTGGAAATTGGTACAGGAAAACAATTACGTAATAGGAGATTTTGTTTGGACGGCCATGGATTATTTGGGTGAGTCAGGAATTGGTCGTTATTACTATTCGGGAGAAGTTCCCGGGCAGCACTGGGAAAATGATTTCTTCCCTTATCACGGTGCATACTGTGGTGATATTGATTTGATTGGCTGGAGAAAGCCTATTTCGTATTACAGAAGTATGTTGTATAATACTAACGAGAAGCTCTACATGGCGGTTCGTGAACCAGCCCCGGAACCGTTAGAAATCAAAGAAACATGGTGGTCGGTTTATCCAACGTGGGAAAGCTGGACTTGGCCGGGTTTTGAAGGGAAAACAATTCAGGTAGAAGTATATTCAAAATATCCAAAAGTAAGGTTGTACCTTAATGACAAACTGGTTGGTGAACAAAAAACGAGTAAAGACGAGCAATTTAAGGCTGCTTTTTCGATTCCGTATACACCAGGTTTGCTTAAAGCTGTTGGAGTAGAAGGTGATAAGGAAACAGAATCAGTTATATTACAAACTGCCGGTGATGACGCAAAAATAAAGCTTACAGCCGACCGAAAGGAAATAGCAGCCAACGGTCAGGACTTATCGTATATAACTATCGAAGTAACAGATAAGAACGGAATATTCCAGCCCAACGCGACCAATAGATTGAATTTTAAAATCGATGGACCAGGTATCATTGCGGGAGTTGATAACGCTGATATTAAGGACTTTGAGAAATACTTCAATAATACTCGTAAGACTTGGCATGGGAGGGCACTAGTAGTAATAAAAAGTAATCATCAGGCAGGTGAAATCAAATTAAGTGTAACATCTGATCAGTTGGAAGAAAATAGTATTTCTATTAAATCAACTCAAAATAAGTAATACATAAAAAGAGCAATGAAACATACCATCACTTTTCTATTTTTTATTTTAAGTTCATTTATTATAAATGCACAGGAAATAATTTCGCCCAACGGAAAAATAAAAGTTATTTTGAATTTGTACGATAAAAATGCTTTACATCATCTTTCTTTTAAAGCTTTATATAAAATCGAAAATAAGTTTACAGAGGTATTGCCTGATTCTAAATTAGGTATTAATCGTGCTGATGAACAGTTTACAGACAACCTGAATTTTGTTGCAGAATCAAAACCTGTTTCAATACACGATAAGTACAAAATGGTTTGTGGCAAACGCCAATTATGCGAAAATTTAGGCACCGAAAAAACATTCCATTTTCAAAATTCCAATCAACAGCCAATGAATATTGTTTTCAGGGTCTATAATGACGGTGTTGCATTTCGTTATGTTTTTCCAAATCATTTAGAATCACAGGTTGCTATTATTAATGAAGTTACAACTTATGTTTTACCGGATAAAACATCTTCTTGGATGCAGCCTTATGATATTTCGTATGAAAAATTCTTCCCACTAAACAAAACAGATTCAGCTGTTAATAAAGATCAGGAATGGGGTTTTCCGGCTTTGTGCAAAGTGAATGATCAGCCAGTTTGGGTGCTAATTTCTGAAGCGAATATAACAGCCAATAATTGTGCTGCAAAATTATCTAACCTGAAAAACAGTAACCAATATCAGGTTACGTACCCTTCTGCCCGTGATAATTTTCAGCAGACAGGTGTTAAGACTACATTACCATGGAATTCTCAATGGCATACTCTTATCATTGGAAAATTGTCAGATATTGTCGAATCTACTTTGATTTCAGATGTAAGCGACCCCAGCCAGTTAATAGACACGGAATGGATTAAACCCGGCGCAGTTTCGTGGATCTACTGGGCAAATAATCATGGTTCAAAGGATTATAAAAAGGTAGTTGAATATGTAGATTTAGCGGTAGAAATGAATTGGCCATATGTGCTGATCGATTGGGAATGGGATGTAATGGCTAATGGTGGAAATATAACCGATGCCGTAAACTATGCAAAAAGCAAAGGAATAAAACCATTGATGTGGTACAATTCAGGAACAATATGGCTTGACCCGACACCAAATGATCGTTTACTTACAGCAGAAAAACGTGCAAAAGAATTTTCATGGCTCAATAAAATAGGAGTCTGTGGAATTAAGGTTGATTTTTTTGCCGGTGACCAGCAAGATATGATGAACTATTATATTGATATCCTTAAGGATGCGGCCAAATATCATTTATTAGTCAACTTTCATGGCGCAACAGTGCCGCGTGGCTGGGCGCGTACTTATCCCAACCTCATGACAACAGAGGCGGTATATGGTGCCGAATGGTACACTAATGATCAGGTATTGACTAATAAAGCTGCAGCTCATAATACCACACTTCCGTTTACACGAAATGTGATTGGCTCAATGGATTATACTCCGGTTACATTTTCAGATTCACAACATCCACATATAACATCTTATGCACATGAATTGGCTTTATCTGTTGTATTTGAATCAGGATTGCAGCACTTTGCCGACAAACCTTCAGCCTACGAATCTTTACCGAAAGAACCAAAAGAGTTTTTGAAACATGTTCCTGTTGTATGGGATAATACAAAACTAATCGATGGTTATCCAGGGGAGAAAGTGATTATGGCGCGAAAGAAAGGAGAGAAGTGGTACATAGCCGGACTAAACGGAAAAAATGTATCTCAGACTTTACTGGTGAAGTTTGATTTTATTGATAAAGGAAATTATAGCTTTCAGCTGATCAAAGACGGAAAGGATGGCAAATCTTTTTCTTCAGAAATAATAAAGATAAAAAAAGGAAGTACTGTAAAAATTGAATGTCTTCCAGGCGGAGGGTTTGTTGGTTCGATCAATAAATAATATTTAATGTATTTATGAAGTATTACAAATAAAATATTGCGGGAATAGAGAATAGTTATAATTTTTTAATCTCTAAACACTTACATTACGTTTAAAGAATCAGTTAATGTAATTAAAGCAATTAAATTATGAATAAAAAAGCGCATAGAAGAGGGTTGAAAAACACGGGATTATTTCCTTTGATCATGCTTTTGCTGGGCAATTATTTACAGGCTCAAACTGCAATGGCCAATGTTGAGTCCCGACACTTATCTAGTTTGAATGATGAATGGCAGATTATTTTGGATCCCACCAGAATAGGAGAATGGAAACAGGTCTGGCTGGAAAAAAAGCCGCAAAAGAAAACCGACTTTGTGGAGTATTCCTTTGATGGCGGGCCAATGCTAAAAGTCCCCGGAGACTTTAATTCGCAATTACCCGAACTGACTTATTTGGAAGGTATTGTTTGGTACAAAAAGGTATTCCATTATAAATCTAATAATGAAAAAAGGTTATTTCTATACTTTGGATCGGTAAATTATTTGGCGGACATATATCTTAACGGTGAAAAAATAGGAAGCCACGAAGGCGGATTTACTCCTTTTGAGTTCGAAATTACAGGCAAAGTAAAAGAAGGAGCAAATGCCCTTATCGTTAAAGCGGATAATCAGCGTTTGCAGAATGGTTTGCCGGGTATAGGATACGACTGGTTCAATTATGGAGGTATTACCCGGGATGTTAATTTGATTGAAACTGGTAAAACCTTTATAGAAGATTATTCCGTTCAGCTAAAAAAAGGAAGTCTGAACAAAGTATTGGGATGGGTTCAGCTCAATGGAAGCAATGTAAAACAAAAGATTAAAATAAAAATTCCTGAACTCAACAAAACCTACAAAACCCAATCAGATAGTAAAGGGTATGCCTTTATAGAGTTTGATTCGAATCTAAAGCTTTGGTCTCCTGAAAATCCTAAGCTTTATAAAGTAATAATTGAAAGTGAAACAGATACTGTTAGTGATACTATTGGGTTTAGATGTATTGAAGTACAAGGAAGTAAAGTGCTGCTTAATAAAAAAGAGATCTTTTTTAAAGGAGTAAATATACACGAAGAAAATCCAAATAAAGGAGCAAGGGCCTATTCTAAAGAAGATGCCCTGTTGTTGTTAAATTCCGCAAAAGAATTAGGTTGCAACCTTGTTCGCCTGGCTCATTATCCGCATAATGAAAATATGGTCAGGGAAGCTGAAAAAATGGGACTTATGGTATGGAGTGAACTTCCGGTATATCAGTTTATTCAATTTTCGGATAGCCTTGTTCCAAAAAAGATGGAGACGATGTTGAAAGAAATGATTCGCAGAGACAAAAATCGCTGTGGAATTGTTGTCTGGAGTCTTTCAAACGAAACCTATCCCGGTACACCAAACCGGAACGATGCTCTTGTTGAATTAACTCAAAAATGCAGGGCAATAGATTCAACACGGTTGATAACCCATGTTATCAATACACAATCTTATGCGAATAACTCTTTTAATGTTTGGGATACACTTTATAAATATTCCGATTTGGTTGCCATCAATGAATATATTGGCTGGTATATTCCCTGGCAGGGTAAACCATCTGATGTAAAATGGAACTTTACTTATCCGGATAAACCGGTATTTATTTCAGAGTTTGGCGCAGAAGCACTTTATGGAAGTAGTACAGGACCTACAGATGAAGCTTCTGGCTGGACAGAAGACTATCAGAAACAGGTTTATATCGATCAGCTTGAAATGTTTAATACCATTTCAAACTTATGTGGCATCTCTCCGTGGCTATTATTTGATTATAAATCATTGGGAAGAATGAATCAGGTATATCAAAAGGGATACAATAGAAAAGGATTGTTATCTGAAAAAGGAGAAAAAAAGAAGGCGTGGTATATTATGAATGAATATTATAAAAGAAGATGAAAAAATCAGTTTTATAAGAAACAATTTTGGTGTTAATTTTCCTGATTACTGCAAATGCTAAAGTACTGGTTGGGGAGAAAATACTGAAACCTGTTGGTATGTTGATTTGGAGTAGATAATGAATTATAAAAAAAATGAACTAAATATCTGTTATGATTAAAATTGCTATAGAATGTGCTATTTTTTGTTATGATGACGGCACTCTTAAAGTTCTTTTATCAAAGGAAAACAATAACGCAAATGCTAAATGGGGAATTTTAAGTGGCATGCTTAAGGATAATGAAAGTGCCGATGATACAGCATCTCGTTTGGCGCAAGAGTATGGAACGGGAAAATATATATTTTTAAGACAGTTAAGAACTTTTATTAATCCAGATCAGCAAAGTTCGGATCGCAATGTAACGATTGAATATTATGCACTCATAAATATTGATAATTATAGATCGAATTTTGGAGCCAGTCCGTATTATAAGAGATGGTGGAAAGTCACAGATGTACCGGATTTATTGTTTAATCATAATAAAATTCTGGATTTAAGTCTTCATCAAATAAGGAATGCATTACGTGAATCAGCAGTAGGTTTTGAGCTTCTGCCAGAGGAATTTACATTATCTGAGCTTACAAATCTTTATAAGGAAATCTTAGGTATTGAGGCTAATGAATTGATTTTTAGCAAAAAAAATGTGCAGAAAAAAATCATAGTACCTCTTGCTGATGAGCAAAAAAGTGGTGAAATTGAAACGGAAAGGCGATATAAATTTAATGTAAGGGAGTACGAAAAGTTAGCAATGGAAAGAAAATATGTGATTTTTTAATTTAATATTTTCTTCTAAAATGCGCTTTTCTGTGTGTTGGGTTATGTAAACACATCATTCATCGAGTGTCTGTTTTATAAAATATTTTTGTTTGAATGAGTTGTGAGATGTACTATTTTATTTTCACATCTAAAATAAGCAATATCAGTAGTAGGTATTGTAATAAACAAATTTTTATGGTTGATATTCCTATAATAGTGTTTTTATTTACATTTTATTATAAAAAAAACAGACTCAATTCTTTAACCTGAGTCTGTTTTAATATTTCGTATAAATTAATTACTAGTTACAGAATAGCTGTTACAGGTATAATTTACCCCAGTTCCATTGGTACCGTAACAGGATGAAATTTCAAATCCATATTGAATATCTCCAACAGTGATATTTCCAAACCAGCCTTTGTTTTTTATCCAGTTATAAATTGCTTTTGCGTCAATGGTTCCATTATTGGTTTTTGTTGTACGTAAAAAGGAGTACACATTATTAGAACCATTGTTTCCTCGGAATACGTTCCAGGTGTGACCACCAATACTTTGGTTTGTGTATACCGGAACAGCAGCACCAGTTGATGAATAATTATAAGAAATTGGTTTTACATTCCCCGAACCATCTGAATTTCCTGTATAATTCAACCACAACATTATTTCATTAGCTTTATTGCTATCCCAAAGATCATAGGCTGATACCCAGGCACCTCCGCTGGGTGTAGTGGCGTTAAAACTAGTACTAAGTGTATTGATTGTATTCAATACTTTACCTACATATTTGGATGAATTTGGGTATGATTTGATACCTGCTGTATTAGGATGATTTGCCCAAAGTCCCCAATTACTATAGCTATTTGCCCATATAGATTGGCTTCCGGCTCCAGAACCCCATATGTTGTTGTAAACAGTATAGCCACCATTGGACCAGCTGGCATATTGAGCTGATGATGACCATGCAGCTTTAACTTCTGAATCTTTGTTTGTGTCACTTGTTTCACAACTCATCAATACAAGGCTTAATACTACAAATAAAGTTGATTTTTTCATAAAATTTCAGTTTAAGGTTAATTAGAATAGTTGTGCTAATGTATTGATAATTATGTATTTGTTGTAGTTTTTATTAAAATGCAAATAAATTTTTCAATTATAATCATAAAAAATAATTATAACCTGTTAATATGTAAATTTTAGTTTTACTTATGGTTAAATTGACTATAAATAAAATAAAAAACTGAGAATATTATAATTTATAAAAAATAAAATTGAGTAACTCTTAAATATAGTAAGAATAATTCTATGAATTTGATTGTTTGTGGAGAGAAAAATTGTTTTTTACTTCGTTATTAGAATTAGATAGAGATTTAGTAAAGAAAAATAGTTTACTTTCCTAGATTGGCTACCCATATGTTTCCAGATTTTCCAGCGCCCATCTCAACATAAGTGATGCTCATAATAGCTTTACAATGGTCTTCGCTATTTTTCCATCCTATTACAACTTCTTTAGGAGTATTATAATTACGGGCAATTACTTCGCCTACGTAGGTGCCGGTATAACCAAGAGCAAAAGTTCTTTGTATGGGACTTGTGCCTTCGGGAGACATATGCGAAAAAAAATCTCGTACATTCATATCATGTGCATAATTGATCGCAGTTTGGGTTAATATCAAATTGCTTAACAATGGGGGTACAGGAGGCATATCATCGGTACCACATTTACAACCCGTTATTCTAAGTTTGTTTATTTCGATCAAAACAGAGTCTGTAACATTTGTATCAATAGCAACAGGAGTATCATTTTCGTTATCACACGAGATAAATAATAAAACGGTAAAAGTGATGTAAATAAAATGCTTTAAAATCATAGCAATCGATTATTAATTTATAATGTAAAGATATTCGTTTCTTATTTTAAGACTTTTCCAAAGTTAGAATTCCTGAATTTGGGATAATGGTTTATTTATTACACTCTTTATGTAGGCATTTGTGTGACTTCTTGTATTGCTTTTGCAGCGATCGGAATATCATTACTTAGTTTTTGTTACTGTATTGAATTATAAATCCGATGGTATGGGTAATACCATTATTTTTAACAAACAAGGTAGCTTTTTGATACAAAAGGATACCATTGCATGACGAAGTTTTAATGAGGTTTGCAGGTGAAATTTTTGATTGCATGACAGTAATTATTACGAACATTTACAAGTTGTTTTTTTAGATCTAAATGGAAGTTTTCCAAATAAAAATAACGATGTCCCGATCCCACAGTAGTACCAGAACGTTACAGGCAAGCATGGAAAGCCGGAGAAAACTTGCAATTATTTTACATAGAATTTCGATTTACATATTTACTAAACAATTACAATTATGCGTAGATTAATACTATTATTGATAGTCTCTTTATCTTTTTTGAGTATTTCGGCTCAATATAAAGTTGAAAAATGGCATATTTATGAAATTACTCTTAATAGTGACTCAAAAGGTAATCCGTTCACTGATGTACAACTAAGTGCTAAATTTACAAATGGTAAGAATATAAAAATAGTTTCAGGCTTTTATGACGGAAATGGAATATATAAAATCCGTTTTATGCCACAAGCGACAGGTGCCTGGACTTATATCACATTAAGTAATTTAAACTCACTTAATAATAAAAAAGGCAAATTTGAATGTTTTTCAAACACCTGTAGCAATCACGGACAAGTAGTAGTGAAAGATACTTTTAATTTTGCTTATTCGGACAATAAACCATATTACCCTTTTGGTACGACATCTTATGCATGGGTTCATCAAGGAGATAGTCTTGCCCAATCAACATTGAAAACCCTTGCTAAGGGATATTTCAACAAAATGCGCATGTGTATTTTTACTAAAGACTACGATTGGAATAAAAACGAACCACTCTTGTATCCTTTTGAGGGACGGCCTTTAACTGATTGGGATTATACGAAATTTAACCCTGCATATTTTCAGAATATTGAGAAAAGGATAGCGCAATTGGATTCACTTGGCATCGAAGCCGATTTAATTGTTTTTCATCCTTACGACCGTTGGGGGTTTCAAAAAATGGACAGAAAAACCGATGATTTATACATCAATTATATTATTGCCCGCTTTGCTGCCTATAAAAACGTTTGTTGGAGTCTGGCTAATGAATATGATTATGTGAAATCTAAGGCGACAGATGATTGGAACCATTTTTTTGAGTTATTTGCCAAAAAAGACCCATACAATCACTTGCGTTCAATACACAATGGAGCTAACCTTTATGACCACGAAAACCCTTTGATCACACATGTGAGCATACAAAATGAAGACACCTATAAAGCAAAGGAGTTAAGGTCAAAATATAAAAAACCAATAGTTTATGATGAATGCCGGTATGAAGGAAATATTAATTGGCCGTGGGGAAATTTATCAGCGCAAGAAATGGTGAACAAATTTTGGCGTGGTGTTGTAAATGGAGGCTTTGTTGGGCATGGTGAAACTTATGTTACTGAAAACCCCGTTAAATGGGGATATGAATCGCAAGATATTTTGTGGTGGTCTAAAGGGGGAGTTCTCAGAGGGCAAAGTCAGGAAAGGATTAAGTTTTTAAGAAATATTATTGAATCTGCCCCAGGATATTTAACGCCAATTAACAATACAGAATTTTGGGTGCCATATTCATACGTTGCTTTTAAAGATGAATATTTTCTGCACTATTTTAATAATGACCAGTCACGCAGCCAAATTGTATATTTACCCGAAAACTCAAAATATAAAATTGAAATTATCAATGCATGGGATATGACAATTACGCCTGTTAAGGGAGAATTTAGTGGAAAAAGTTTAATTCAACTTCCGCAGAAACCTTTTACAGCCTTGCGCATCACTAAAATAATGTGATTCGTTTTTATTTTAATAAAAATTAGGACAAAACATTCGAGGTAAACCGGAGAAACAGTATTATGCCATCCATACTGGCAGAATGGGATGGTTGGCCAACCAAAATTTTAGTCACAGTTGTTTCTTTATTTTCTTTTGCAATAATATATGAGAGCTGGCTTACAGTTAGAATTAGTCCTGATTGGTTGTATGCATGGTTATAAAGTTTCCGATGCAGTAAATTTCTAAATCATTGTCTTCGCCTGCAAAAAAGTATAGCTTCCAAAGTCTATTTGATTTTGGAAGTTTTTTTTTATAATCCATATTTCTGTCCTTCATCACTAAAAGTTTTTTAACTATCAATCTGATGGCTTACTCAATCCCATTACAAATGAGGCAGTTTTTTGATACAAAAGGATACCATAGTATAACGAAGTTTTAATGAGGTTTGCAGATGATATTTTTTACTGAATTACAAGCGGAATAGTAACGGTTAAGGTAGTTCACTTTTTAAATGTGGGAGTTTTATAGTCTCCTTTTTTATTCTTGTAAATACGTTAATCATATTTTATTAGACTAATTGATAGTGATTTTTTTTAGAATTCATATTTCAGAATAGTAGTTATTAAAGCTATAAAATTCTTTGAATAATGTTCATTTTATCTAATTATTAAAAAACCGAATGATATCGTTACTAAAAAACATTTTTTTATGAAGACTCGCGCTCGGACAATGAGAACCTATGATGATCACGAACTTTGGAATAAACTTAAAGCAGGTGAAGAAAAGTCATTTACTATGCTTTTTGAAAAGTACTATGGTGATTTAATTAATTATGGAAACTCATTTTCTCGTTTTCCTGAAAGAGTTGAGGATTGTGTCCAGGACGTATTTACAGATATTTGGTTATATCGTGAATCCTTGCAAGAACCAAATGTGGTAAAGGCTTATTTATTGTCAAGTGTACGAAAGAGAATTGCACGTTTATATGAACGGGATCATGTTTTTAGAAAAACTACTAATACAGATTCAATTGAATTTCTTTTTGATTTTTCGATTGAGAAAGAACTTATTGATGATGAAGCAACTGCAGAAAGTGTTTTCTACCTCAATAAGTTATTAAACGATTTACCTCCACGTCAAAAAGAAGCTTTATTTTTAAGGTATAATCAAGGTCTGGGTGTAGAAGAAATTGCAGAAATGTTAGATGTTAATTATCAATCGGCAAAGAATATTTTGCATCGCGGATTACTTACTCTTCGTAAGGAATGGAAGGGAAGTTTTTCGATTATTGCATTGCTGTCTTCAAGTGTTTTTAAAGTTATTTAAAAAAAATATAAAAAATATATAAATTGGTGAGTACTTTATAACCAAGTTGTCCTCTGTGTTTTTGTAACCTTATTTATAGATGCAAAAACGTAATTATTATATCGAAATTGAAGATTTCTTATCTGATGGATCATTCCGAACATGGATTTTGTCCCAAGTTGATGAAGAAGGCTGGGAAGAATGGACTTTAGAAAATCAACAACGCGCTAAATTGGTTGAAGATGCCCGCCTTTTATTGCTGGCAATGAAAGTACCTTATATTAGTATTTCTTCTTCAGAACTAAATACGGCATTAGAATCAACATGGGGCAAAATTGAAGAGATAGAAAATCGCAATAAATCAATTAAAACCAATAAGAGCAGATACTTAAAAAAGTATTGGTTAACAGGAATTGCAGCTGCTCTGTTTTTTGCTTTTTTATCGGTTGGTTTTTTCAAAAATCAATTTAGAACCAGTCATACTTCTGTTACATATAAAGAACTTGTTAATAATAACGAAGGGCTTGTTGAGCAAACAAATAATTCTAACAAGCCGCAAGTAATTACTCTGTCTGATGGCAGTTCTGTCTTATTACAACCCAATAGTAAATTAAGTTATCCTAAGATCTTTACCGGAAACGAAAGGAAGGTTTACTTATCCGGAGAAGGTTTCTTTGAGATTAGTAAAAATCCCCAAAAACCTTTTTTTGTTTACGCAAACGAAATCATTACAAAAGTGGTGGGTACGAGTTTTCGGGTTAGAGCGTACCTGGATCAACCAGAAATTGAAGTGCTAGTTCGCACCGGTAAAGTTAGGGTAAGTTCAAATGAATTGGCTGCAAATTCAAAACAAATGACCGAAGTGGTCTTACTTCCTAATGAAGCGCTGCGCTTTTTAAGAAGCGATTTGAGTTTTGATAAGATAACCAATATTACAGAAGACAAAACATTGGCAAGGAGTGTTGGAAATATTGAACAATTAAGTTTTGAATTTACAGATATTCCTGTAGATCAGATTTTAAAAACAATAGAGCAGGCATATCAGGTTGATATTGATTTCCCTAAGGATAAATTAAAAAATTGCCATTTAACAACTTCCTTAAGCGACCAGCCATTATCAGAAAAACTTAAAATTATTTGTAAAAGTATTGGCAATGATGCCAGTTTTGAAATGAATGGCAATCAAATTATAATAACATCAGAGGGCTGTTATTAAGTAATAATAAATCAAACTATTATAATAATTTTTAATTAAACCCAATTATTGCCTATGTAAAAAAATACAAAAAAAGTGTCGAAATGTTGTAACATATCCGACACTTGATAAAATAGAATTACTCTCTGGAAAGAGTCATTTTATTGTGTTTCTACAAAATACGCTTGAACAGTATTAATCAAAACAAAATCAAAATTATGAAAAAATCAGTTGGTAAACAACGATTAATTTATCGAATCTCGAAAATAACGCTATTTCAGTTCGTTTTAGCACTTTTATTTTCAAGTGTTACTCTGGCAAACAGTGTGAATGGACAAAAGAAATTAGATACAAAAGTCACTATTACAGTTGAAAATTTAAGTCTGGATAATGTGTTATCTAAACTTGAAAAATCTGCAAGTGTGAAATTTTCTTATAATTCAAGATTACCGCAGCTAACTCAGAAAATCACTATCGAGGCACATCAGGAAACATTGTCAAGTATTCTTAATCGAATTCTGAAACCACTCAATATTAATTATATAGAAATAAGCAATCAGATTATTCTACAGAATAATAATATAAAATCTAATAGGGTTACTGACCCTGTTATTAAAGGAAAAGTTACGGACCAAAACGGAGTCCCTCTGCCGGGCGTGAGAGTAACTGCCAAAGGGACTAAAAATGTTGTGTTAACTGATTTTGATGGTACTTTTTCGATCGACGTACCAGTGAATTGTCACCAACTAGTTGTTTCTTTTGTTGGAATGGAAACTAAAGAAATTGGAATAGAAAATAATTCACCAACAATTGTTTTAAATGAAGAGGGACAAACTTTAAAAGAAATTGTAGTTATAACAGGTTATGAGAAAACCTCGAAGAGAACTTTTACAGGTGCCTATAGTAAGATTCCTATTGACGAACTTAAAGTTGATGGATTGGCAGATATCAGCAGAGCGATAGAAGGAAAAGCTGCTGGGGTTACTGTACAGAATATTTCAGGAACCTTTGGTACTACGCCAAAAATTACCATTCGTGGATCTTCTTCAATTTTTGGAGATACAAAACCATTATGGGTTATTGATGGTGTTGTTCAGGAAGATATTATTAATGTGTCTGTGGCTGATTTGGCTTCCGGAAATTCTTCAACGTTATTAAGTTCTTCTGTTGCTGGAATTAATCCTAATGATATACAGAGTATTGAAATACTGAAAGATGCGTCTGCAACTTCGATTTACGGATCCAGATCTTTAAATGGAGTTGTAGTTGTAACTACAAAACAAGGACGAAAAGATTCTCCATTAAAGATCACCTATTCATCTGACCAAACAGTTAGAGCAACACCTAATTACAGCCAATACGATATTTTGAATTCAAAAGAAACAATGAGTATTTTGAAAGAAGTGGAGGCAAAAGGATTTTTAGATCTGCCTTCGACTACACAAGGGCGTTATGGGGGTGTTTATAATATTTTAGCCAGAGGAATTAATACGTATGTTCCCGAAACGGACAGCTATTTAGTAAGTAATGACCCCGCTGGACGTAATACTTTTTTAAAAAAATATGAATTAGCCAATACAGATTGGTTTAAGGTACTTTTTAGACCTTCGATTGCCCAAAATCATTCCCTGAGTTTTTCGGGAGGAGGAGCAAAAAGTACAATGTACGCTTCCTTAGGTTATTATAGTGATCCGGGCTGGAGTATTGCCGATCATGTAAAACAATTTTCATCAAATTTAAAAGGAACTTTTTATATTAATGATGACTTAAATATTACGCTGACTACACAAGCTTCTGTAAGGGATCAGGGTGTTCCTGGAAGTTATGATAGTGAAACAGACACCTATTATGGAAAGACAACCCGAAATTTTGATATTAACCCTTTTAAATATGCCTTAAATACAAATAGAACTCTAAGACCTTACGATGACAATGGGGATTTGGAATATTACAGGAACAATTGGGCACCTATTAATATTTTGAATGAACTTAAAAATAATTTTATGGAAATTCAGGTAAAAGATATTCGTTTCCAAATGGATTTAGAATATAAAATCAATCCTTACCTGACTTATAATCTAGCGGGTTCAGCACGTTATGCTAACACTGGCAGGGAACATAAAATTCTTGAAAATTCAAATATAGTAGGAGCTTATAATGCCGCAGAAACAACAACTGTCAGAGATGCGAATATTTTTCTATATCAGGATCCAAATGATTTAACAGCTCCAAAAGTTGCCGTTCTTCCTAATGGAGGAATGTTAAGAAAATTTACAGACGACCTGACTTCCTATTATATAAGAAATAGCGTCAACTATAGACGTACTTTTAATTTTAAACATGAATTTGAAGGATTGTTTGGTACTGAGCTAAGGTCTTTAAATAGAAATAGCGACAATTTTACGGCTTATGGGTTGCAGTACGATAAAGGACTTACCAGTTTTACAGATCCAAGAATATTGGAGAAAACGATGAGCGAAGGAGGTTCTTATTATGGATTTAATGAAGAGAGAGAAAGAACGGTAGGGTTTTTTGGAAAAGCAGGGTACACCTATGATCGACGTTATACGGCATCATTTACCGGACGTTATGATGGTTCAAACAGGCAGGGTAATAATTCCTCATCCCGTTGGCTGCCAACCTACACTCTTAGTGGAAAATGGAACATAAAGGAAGAAAATTTCATGAAAGATATCGAATCTATAAATGCTTTAGCATTAAGAGCTTCTTATGGACTTACCGCAACGGCTGGGCCGGCTACTAATTCATTAGCAATTTATAAAAGTTTTATCACGGATCGTATAAATCTTGGCGACAGAGAATCCGGGATTAGTATAGACCAATTACAAAACAAAAATTTAACCTGGGAAAAACAATTTGAAACCAACTTAGGTTTTGATGTGGGTGTGTTTAATAACAGACTACAATTAACAACTGATGTATACAGCCGTAAAGCTTTTGATTTAGTGGATTATGTTATGACATCAGGAATTGGTGGACAAACAATGAAACAAGGTAATAATGCAGATATGGAAACTAAAGGTCTTGAAGTTAGTTTGTCCTCTAAAAATATATCTACCGAAAATTTTAAATGGACAACCAATTTTAATTTTTCTGTATATAACCAGAAAATTACAAAGTTAGCGAGCCAGGCATCAGCTTTTGATTTAATCGAAGGAACAGGAGGAAATACTATTGGTCATCCAAGAAACTCTCTGTATTCTTATCATTTTACAGGATTAAACAATCAGGGTTTGCCAACTTTTGTAATGAAAGATGGGCAATCGGATAACATTACCGGAGCAAATTTTTATGATAATGATAATGTAACCAAGTATCTAAAATATGAGGGTTCGATAGAACCTAATAAATCTTTTGGACTTTCGAATACTTTTACTTACAAAAATTGGTCATTATACGTTTTTGTCGTTGCATCGGGAGGAAATAAAGTTCGATTGAATCCTGTTTATTCCAGCGAATACAATGACTTAACTGTTTTTACAAAAGATTTTAGCAATCGTTGGATTAATCCGGGAGATGAAAATAATACTAATGTACCTGTAATAGCAGATAAAGCTTTGATTAATAGTTATAATGCTCAGTCTAAAACATTGGGAATTGCTTATAACACATACAATTTTTCGGATGTGCGTATCGCAGATGGAGATTTTGTCAGATTAAAGAATGTATCTCTAAGTTGGGAATTCCCGAAAGCTTTTAAAGAAAAAATAGGAGTAACAAATTTTACATTAAAAGGATCAGCAGTTAATCCATTATTACTTTATTCTGATAAAAGATTAAACGGTCAGGATCCTGAATTTCGCAATGCGGGAGGTGTTGCATTACCAGTTACAACACAATATACATTTACTCTAAATGTTTCATTATAAACGATATAATATTATGAAAAAATTAAAAATTCTACTGGCATTATTACTACTTATAAGTATTAGCAGTTGTGATGAATTTCTTTCTGAAACCCCCGATAACAGGACACAAATAGATACACCTGAAAAGATTTCTGAGTTACTGGTTAATGCTTATCCAAATGCATGTTATATGGATTTTGCAGAAACCATGACTGACAATGTTTTTGATAGTGGTGATGCTGGATTATTTACAGCTGTAAATACAGAAAATTACAATTGGGAAATGAACAATAGTACTACTACAGATACTCAGGCTAACTATTGGAATGCCTGTTATATTGCAATTGCCCATGCTAATAAAGCACTTAAGGCCATTGACGAGCTAGGCAGTCCTGCAAGCCTAAATCCGCAAAAAGGAGAAGCCTTAATGGCAAGGGCTTATGCACATTTTATGTTGGTTTCTTTTTGGTCTAAACGTTATGATCCGGCTACTGCTGATACAGATTTGGGAATACCATATGTAACAGAGCCGGAAGATGTATTGATCAGAAAATACAAAAGAAATTCTATGAGGGAGGTTTTTGATTATCTGGAAAATGATATCGAGGAAGGTCTAAAATATGTTACTGATGATTATAGTCAGCGTAAATTCCATTTTAATAAAGAAGCTGCTAAAGCTTTTGCATCCCGTTTTTACTTAATAAAGGGAAATTGGGACAGAGTTATTGAACTTACGGATGAATTAGCAGCTAATCCGGATGGAAAACTAAGGGATTATGGATCTTATCTGAATCTTGATTATAATACTCAATTAAAAATTTATGCAGAGCCAACTCAGGAAACAAATTTATTGATTGCCTCAGTAACTTCTTATTATTCAAGATCTTTTTATTCAAACAGGTTTCAGCTGACATTAGCCCGACAAAATGAAGTTTTAGGTTCTGCAACAAATATTTTTAATAAAGAATGGCTTTATGTATACTTAAGCTACAATAATAATACATCATTTGTACCTAAGTTTAATGAACAGTACAAGTATACAAATGCCAATGCAGGTATCGGTTACGAATATGTTGCAATAGTATTATTTAGTAATGATGAATTCTATTTGAATAGGATAGAATCACTTGTCATGGCAAACAGAATAGATGAAGCAAGAACAGCATTGCAATATTTTATTGGATCAAGAACTGCGAATTATGATCCGGCAACTGATGTTTTAACTGATGAATTAATAGTTAATAAATATCCTGCAACCCAAAATAAATATGCTCCTTTTTATGCTTTGACTGATTTGCAAAAATCATACATAAATATTATAGGAGAACTGCGTAGAAAAGAATTTGTACAAGAGGGCCTCAGATGGTTTGATATTAAACGATTTAATTTAGAGGTTAAACATGAAACATACAACGAGCCAACAAACATTTTAACTAAAGATGACAATCGCCGGGCATTACAAATACCACTTCAGGCTTCAACAAATGGTATCGAAAAAAATCCAAGATAAATTAATATCAAGCACATGAAAATAGTAAAACAATATACAATGACTTTTTTGGCAATAGCTGCAATTGCTTTTTCGGGATGTACACACGAAGATCAGCTTGGAGGCAGTCAATTAGATGTTACAAATCCTCCTCAATCAATGTTAGATAATTGGATTGCCACTAATTATTCAAATCCTTATAACATAAATGTTCAATACAAATGGAACCAGAATACAGTTGACAATAATCGTTACCTGTATCCGCCTCAGGAAGATAAAGTACAGCCCGTTTTAGAAATTATACAAAAAATCTGGTTGAATAGCTATACAACAATTGCCGGTCCTGATTTTGCAAAGAAAATTGCTCCCCGAGAAATTGTAATGGTTGGCGGAATGAATTTGGATTTAACCGGAACCCTTACTTTGGGTTTGGCAGAAGGCGGGCAAAGAGTAACACTTTTTGAAACTGATAATGTAGATATTACAGACAGGGAAAACGTAAAACGATTTATACATACCATTCATCACGAATACATTCATATTTTAAATCAGCATAAACCATATGATGAAAAATCGATGGCAAAAATAACGCCATCCGGTTACACAGCAGACTGGTATGCTACCTCAGATCAGGATGCTAATGAACAAGGTTTTATTACAGCCTATGCAAAGTCAAATATTAATGAGGATTTTGCTGAAATGGCTTCTATTATGCTAACTAATTCTAAAGATGAATATGAGACCTTTTTGGAAGGTATACATAGTGAGACAGCTGTTGCTGTGATAAGGGCCAAAGAAGCTATTGTTGTGAAATATTTTAAAAGAGAATTCAATGTGGATTTTTATGCTTTAAGGAATGAAGCAGAAAAAAATACTACAGCTGTACTAAATGGACTTTAAACTAATTGAGGTTAGGTTAATTTAAAAAAGAAAACATTATGAAAATAAAAAATATATTTAAGTTTCTGATTATTGCTTTTCTGGCAACACAATTAGGAGCCTGCGACAAGAATGAAGCAGAACAAAAATTTGATAAGACGCCAACGGAAAGAATAAATGCCCAAAAAAAAGAGCTTAATGATGTCTTACTAACGTCTGAATATGGATGGAAGGCAGTTTATTACACAGATAATACACAACTTGGAGGATTTACACATTTGTTTAAATTTTCTGTTGACGGAAAAGTAGCTATGGCGTCTGATTTTGATAGCGATACCAGTATTTATAACAGCGATTACAGTATTGAGATGGGAAGTACAGTTAGTTTATTATTCTCTACCAAAAACAGAATACACTTGTTATCCGATGCAAATAATTCTCCTACGGCGGGATTAAAAGGCAAAGGATATAAAGGAGATTTTCAATTTTTATATTATGGACAGGAAAATGGTGAAATAATTTTTAAAACCAATCGTTTTCAAGAATTGCGTTTCGTAAAAGCAACAGCCGAAGATTGGACAGATCTAGAACTAAATACGGAAATGGCTCAAAATGTAATAGGTTCAGATAAGCGCTCTATTTTTAGATTTTTGGAAATTAATGATGGTACCGATATTCATAAATTAGACTTTAATTATGCTTCAAATACTCGGTTTGCAACTGCAAATTCTGTAGAACAAGGTTACAGTAAAAGTTATAATATGGGTATTGCTTTTACAAAAAAAGGTATTATTGTAAGTCCCGCTATCGAAGTCAGCAACCAGCAATTAACCGAATTTATTTATGATGATGTTAGTGAGGGTTTTACTGCAACCGGTACAAATGGGGTGAGTGCTGCAATTAAATATAGTGATAAACCTTTGATTTTAACGGATGATTATAAATTGCTATTACCCGGAGGCGGAAATAATGTCTATGCCTATATGCATGGTTTTACAGAATTTGAAGGACCAAATTCTCCCTTATTTTTATCTTTATTAGGAGATATAGAGAAAGCTAGCGGAGTACCGCTTATAAGAGCACAGTTTTGGTTTAATAATACTGATGGGACAAATTATGTAGAATACAGATCTGGTGACAACCAAACAGAAGTAAGATATTATCACTACTTCACCATAAAAGCAGATGATGTAAACAAAACCGTTATATTTATTCCAGGTGTTTGGAAAAAAAGTACTGCAATTGCAGGGGAATCAGCGACTCCTCCGGAAGGGCCAACAATCTCACGCCCATCTTTCTTAAAAGCGCTTGATGATGAATTTATGAATCCTAATGGTCTTTATTTTGCAGAGATACCGGTTATTGGTTATAGAGGTTACACTTTTGCAAGTGCAACAAGTCCTTTTAGAATGGTTGTTGGCTCTCTTTAAAAATTTAGTAAACACACTTTGCAAGGAAAGTTACCATGAATTTTGTTGTCAGGACACTGCCGATTCAATGAGGGAAGAACTCCCTAAGTATGAATTGTTCACACTCTTGATGAAGAAAATTATACTCTGATACAAAACGATCCGTGTTATACCGTTATTTGTCCGGCAAACACAAGATCAAACAATCCCACAATCAATAATTCCTACTGAAAGCCGTTCTCAATTTAAAAGTTGAGGCGGTTTTTTCATATAAAGAGTCGTCAAATAGCGAGGGCACTCAAAAAGTCCTTTAGAGTTGAAAAGGCAGGCTTGCAAGTAAAATAGAGGCTCTGAGAATCGTCTGTACGAAAGTGGTCTCCATCACCTATCTTATCCGAATACATCAAAGAAAAAGAGGCTGTTTTCAATATTGAAAATAGCCTCTTTTGGTAGATAGCTACTTTTTTAGTGCCCTCCAAATAGCAATGGTTTTTTATAAAAAAAATTAGGTGATGTAATGTACAATAAAAACGAATCTATTATTAAGAGGCTTATGGCCCTGTTCTCCTAAGTGTTCTCATGGGAAGCAACGCAAACTCAGAGAGATTTGCCAGCGAAAGGAAGAACATTTCCAAGAACCGGAAATTAGTTCTGATTAGATATACCTATGCTTATAAGTTTCCAGGCCAACCAAAATTTTAGCCACACTTGTTTCTTTATTTTGTGTCTTTTTGCCTGCAGCGGTTTTCTGATTTGGTGAGAAGATGGATGTAAAGTAACATTGATGAAGTAAAGATTTGCGGATCATAATTCTATAAAAAAAACGGCGGGTGAATATTAAATTATCCGCCCGCCTTGATACCCGGTCAGTCTCTCAATAATGCGGGTAATGTTATTTTTTAATGAATTACTGTAAGATTCTTATTTTTTATTTTAAATGAGTAGGAAGCACTTTTATTCTGCTGATTTGAATACCTATTTATAAAAAAAATAAGATAATGCTATATTGATAGATACGATTTATTAGCTGTAAAAGCTAATTATTTATAATTTTATTTGACATATCATCCAGATGGACTTTACTGTCTCGGGAGTCTGACAATTGAGCAGGTTGCCATAAACGAAAGTACAGGCAGTCAGCTGCGATAATGGATAGGATCTGGAGCGAAATCCAGCTCGCTGATATTCTTTTTTTACTGCCTGTGCCAGGGCAGATAAAAGATGAAGCAGCAATAAAATTGAAGAATTTATGAAAATAAATTTCCTGGTGGGCAATAAGGGTTTCCAGCTGTTTACGACGCATTGTGCCTATGCACTGCGTTTGCTGCTGTTTTTATCAGTAGATCGAAAATTTCAAGCTTGCGGTTCTAAAGCTGCGCTTTAATGCTCCGGCTTTATTCGTTTATTTTATCCTTGTGGTACTCCCTGAGCCATTTTTCCATTTTCTGCAAAAGGTGGACTTCTTTAAGATCATCTGCAGGATCAGAAAGCCCTGTAATGGTTCTTTGATAATGAAACCTTTTGTCCTCAAACTGGCAGGTGAATTTAGGGAATTCGTTGTGGGATACCAGCCATTTGTTGTGATGGGCTTTTTTAATTTCAAATTTTTTCATTTTTTATCATTTCCATAACAGCGCTGCGCAGCAGGCTGTTAGTGTTGTTTTTATATCTCTCTACTGCCGAATTGCAGCCTGCAAAATTAACGCATTACTGTATTATTTTGTTATATAATTTACAGTCCGGCAGTATTTTTTTTTGGTTTTAGGAGCTGTTCCCGCTATAGGTTCCAATCTTTTGTGCCAAACCCCGGCACAAAAGGATTTCACTGCACACGAGCGAAGCGAACTGGCGAAGCAATCGGGGCTAATAGTATAAAAAAAAGCACCAATTGTCTTGAATTGGCGCCTTTGGCCGTGGTGACCCGTAAAGGATAGATTTCGCACCACTTTATTGAGGATTTGAAGAGATTATCTTACTACAAGTACAAGAAGGTGTTGTCTTTTAATGGCACTAGAAATCTGGTTTGGATGTCCTGTTGGGGATTGAAGCAAAAATGTGTTTAGTTTTATATATGATTGTGCGATAAAATGTAATCATTAGATAATGTCTGATAATGGGCAAAAAAGCAGATAAATAGAATTTACCTATTGGCAATTTTAGTTTCTTTTGAAGGTTTAAATTTTTAAACACGGGTCAAACGCATTTTGGTATAATTTAGACCTAATAGGGCGCAAGGCATTTGTCCTGGAATGCACAGGCGTTTAAAACTTTCAAGAAATGGAAGCAAGAATAGATCAAACCGCAAAGAATCCTGAACAGGCTAATTTTCTCAGGATTTTGCTTTAGAACTATTGGGGATGTATCGATCTAACCTGATCTTTGAGTATATTACATTTCTTATGGTATGCTTATGCAGGATTTGTAAAAAAGGAAATTTTAGTTTCTCGATGCCGTTTTTACGGATGCTATTTCTTGTTTTTGCATTTTTTTAAGATCTCTGTATAAAAACAAAATCTCGGTGTAGCTCCAATAAAAAGATGTGTTTATGTGGTATTTTAGATTTAATTCATCGGTGAATTGCAGATAATATACCTGGGGAGCCCTGCTTTTTCCGCGGTTTAACATTTCAATTTGGGTATTTTTAATATCAAGGGTTTCTTCCCATATAGCATCATACCTGTATCCTTTTAATAGTAATCTCTTATTGCTTATCTGAACTTGGTTGATGAAAAAAACCGCTTCTCTGCATACTCTTATAATACGATATAATGCCAGAGAAAACAAAGACATGGAGATCAACAATACAGCACACATTGCCCTGTTAATATGCATTGAGCCATCAGCTCGCCTGGTGTTTAATATCTCATGAGCTGTTATGTAATTTAGCATTAGAGTGATGATTAACAAACCGCCATAAATAAAAAGAATAAAAAAATCCAGTCGCGCTCTAAAGCGTGCATATTTAGTTTTAGAATCTTTATCAATCATAGTTTAGAAGCTTTGTATTGCAGGTGAATGATTTTTCAATATATTTTTTATTGCTGATTCGAAATGGGTTTTTCAACGAGAAGCGCAGCAAAAATTAAGCTTTATTGTCATTGAAAATTGCTCTTGAGCTTTGGATCAGCTTTTTTTGTTCAGAGGTTCCCTCTTTAGAGGGCTTACCAGTGTAAAGAAGAGTATAAAAAAGGCCTTTCAGTTTTCCGGAAGGCCTAATTTGGGTAAAAATAAGTAAGAATGAATTTATTTTTTAGATTCTTCGATCGAAACTTTTCTGAATTCTTTGAGCAGCTTCTCGATTTCTAAAGTTGACTTGCGGGCTCTTGCACCGGCCGCTTTCACACCTTTTTCGATCAGTGCATCTGATTCTGTTTTAAAGGTCTGGATTTCTGCGTTGATTCTTGCAACTAGATCTTTCATGTTTAAATGTGGTTAAATTTAAGAGCGCAAAAATAAAAGTTTAGTCCATAGATACAAGTAATTTTTCTATTTGTTTTTTTTTAGCGTAGAATTTAATATTTGACCCGTTGGTGGGCAGGACTAAAAAAATGTGGTGTAAAGGTTTGAAATAGAAGGGATTACTTTTATTTTTTATAATTCGAAATCATGCTTTTTGCTAAGATGGTCAGGTTCTATTAAATTGCACAATAAATTCAAACCAAATTCAGATGGCTTCTGATTCAGTTTGCATTTTATCCGAATTTTGCACCATAGGTTAATTGCACAATACCGTATGATTTATTTTGACAAGGCCTTTCAGGGTTATAGAGCTCTCATCTGTAGCTTCATTCAGGACAATATACCCCTTTTCATCCAGCAGGATCAGGGCATCGAGTATTTCTGCCTGGTTTTGCCTCTGGGCGGACATATTCTGGGCAAATGTCCTCTGAACATTGTAAGGGGGCATTACAAGTGCCCTGAGCTCCTCCAGCGCGCAGCTCCCGGGATAACTCTGGGCAAGTTTTTTTAGTATGCTGTCAAAATAAAGGGATGATTTTTCCAAGATATAACAGTTTAAATTATAACATAATAGCTTTGAATAAAGATACAAAGATTTGATTAGGATTTGAATGTTTTTTAAATGTTTTCCCTGATATCTGAATTGAAATGCAGGTCCAAAAGGGACTGGTTATAGCATAACACTGAGCTTTAATTTTCAGTGTTACCCGTTTATTTTTTCCTTATGGTACTCTTTGAGCCATTTTTCCATTATCTGCAATATGGGGATGTTTTTTTTGATGCCGTTAATTATCGTTGAGATGCATCAGACGGGATTTGGTAAGTCCCGGCTTTTTTATGGCTGACTGCAGAAAAGCGGACAGAGCTCTGTAAGGCCTGAATTAATCGGGTATTGCTAACGAAATCTAATTCGGATGATTAGCATCGTTAATTGTATTTAATATTAGTTTTTAGGTTCGATATTATTTTTTAGGAGCTTTTCCCGCTATCCGCTGCAATCTTTTGTGCCGAACACCGGCACAAAAGGATTTTCACTGCACACGAGCGAAGCGAACTGGCGAAGCAATCGGGGCTAGGGCTGCTGGAGGAGCCTGGTTCTTTAGACTAATAAAAATAAGAAGGTTATATAAAAAATGGCGTCAATTGTCTTCAATTGGCGCCATTTGGCTTATTTGTGACCCCGACAGGACAAATTTCTATAAATTTTATGGAGGATTTGAAGAGATTGGCTTACTGGAGGTAGAGGCTGTCTTTAGGTGGCTTTTGTATTTTGGTTTGGATGTCCCGTTGGGGATTGATGGAAAATGTATTAAAATTCTCAAAAGCAATAACTATTTAATTATCTGCTTGTAAACATTTCGTTTGCTTGTTCAGCCGTAATTTCAATAAATCTTTCATAGTGCTTCAGCACATCGCTGATGAGTTCGTTTTTAGTAAAATACTGAACATCATATCCTGCTCTGGTATCGCCAAAATAGGTTGTAGGATAGTAGGTCCTGCTGTTTTGAAATTCAGGCAGGTTCTGTTCTTCAACCAGATAATCTGAAACTATTTTTGCTTCGATCTTAACTCCATATATGAAATTATGCACCAAATCATGCGAAATTTCCAGTTCCACACCAAAGGGATCCGATACAGATTTGATGGATACCTGAATTCCCCTCAAAGCAAATTCATCCTGCAATTCGGTAAAGGCCTGTTCTACTTTGATGATTATAAATTCCTCCACAGAGCGTCTGTCTTTGAAAGTAACGATCTGTTTTAAGCGCTCTTTCCATAATTTTCCCGACCAGGGTACAGTGGACACAGAAAAACTGCGCTGGTAGTATTTATAATCTATAATGAGGCCTTTCATGAGGGCGGCTGCCATAAAAAGCATGATTACCGAGAAAGGCAGGGCAGTTATGAGTGTCATGGTCTGAAGTGCTTTTAATCCTCCTGCGTCTAAAAGCAAAAGCGCAAGAGCTGCAAGCACTATACCCCAAAAAATTTTCTGCCATGTTGGGGAGACCTGGGAATTTTTTGTTGCAATACTGTCCATAACCAAAATTCCTGAATCAGCGGAGGTCATAAAAAATATGATTACAATCAGGATAACTAGTGCCTTTGAAATAAGGGGAAAAGGCAGGTAATCCAAAAAGCTGAACATTAAGGCTTCAGAATTATTTACAAGGCTGCTCAGTTCTCCTCCTGCAATATGAAAGTCTGTCCAGATTGCGCTGCTGCCAAAAACTGACATCCAAATCAAATTAAAGAGCGTTGGCAAAAGAAGTACTGCCGCTATAAATGATTTTATAGTACGTCCCTTTGATATACGGGCTATAAACAATCCTACAAATGGTGCCCATGAAATCCACCAGGCCCAATATAATATGGTCCAGTTGTAGAACCAGGGCAGGGACTTTTCATCATAAACATGGGTATTGAAAGATATGGTAAAAAAGCTGCTGATATAATTCCCGAGGCCCTCGGTAAAACTTGCAATTATATACACGGTTGGACCTGCGATAAGCACAAAAAGCATTAAGATTATGGCAGCCGATATATTGATATTGCTTAGAATTTTAATGCCTTTGCTTACTCCTGAAATGGCCGAGAAAATAGCCAGCGAGACCAGCACCACAACAATAAAGACCTGAGAGGTGAAATTAGTGTCCGATACTATATGCAATGCCTTGAGTCCTGAATTAATCTGCACCACTCCAAAACCTAATGTAGTTGTAATTCCAAAGAAAGTACTGCACAGGGCAAAAACATCAATTGCATTGCCCCACCGGCCATTAATTTTTTCTTTTAAGAGCGGATAAAGACAGCTGCGAAGCGACAGGGGTAAGCGGTACCGATAAGAAAAATAAGCAAGTGAGAGCCCTACCAAACCATAAACAGCCCAAGCGTGTATGCCCCAGTGAAAAAAAGTGTATAATTGTGCATTTTTCGCCTGATTGATATAATGATCTGTGGAAAAAGCCTCATCATCGTAATGAGACATCGGTTCTGCGACTGCAAAATACATCAGTCCAATTCCCATTCCCGCCGCGAAAAGCATGGATATCCAGGAAAAGAAAGAATGTTCAGGCTCACTGTCGTTATTTCCTAATTTTATATTGCCATATTTGCTGAACATAAGATATACCAGAAATATCACAAATAGGGTAACTGACCAGACATAAACCCAATTCAGGTTTACAAATATGAAATTTTTAATATTTTCGAGCACTATTTCCGTTGGTTTAGGAAATAATATTGTAAATGTGCAGATGCCGAATATAAATAGTAACCCGGGTATTGTCACACCTTTGTCAAAAGTGGTGCTTTTTTTATTTTTTTCCATGCTAAAAATGTTTATTGCAGATTGATTAAAGGCCAGCCGGTCATAACTTTATAATTTAACTAAAGAAATCTGACTTAAGGAATATAATTTTTGACTATAATTTAAGCAGTGTTTGCCAATTTTGATAAAGTGTATTGAATTTGCAATCAGAATAGCGACAGCATGCTGTTAGTTCAATTTGATTTCTTTGTCCATAACTATGGTTTGGGTAGGATAAGCAAAATCAATTTCCTTTTTCTCAAAAACAGAAAATATTTCAAGATAGACTTCCTGTTGATTATCCATATAAAGATTATAATCAGCATCCAGTACATAATATACAAATTCAAAATTCAGGCTGAAATCACCATATCCCGAGAAATGTCCCCTGTCAAATTGGAGCTGAGGCTTTGAGGATACAATTCCTTTTACAATGTTTGGTATTTCCGATAACTGTGAATGAGTGGTCTGGTAGGTAACTCCCAAAGAAAAAACAACACGTCTTTTTTCCATTCTTTTATAGTTCCTGAGTCTGGAATTCGTAAGGTCTGTATTGGAGCAGATCAGCTGTTCTCCGCTAAGGGTCCTAATACGGGTGGTTTTAATTCCGATATATTCAATAATTCCATTGTCAGGTCCTAATTGCACGAAATCACCAATTTCAAAGGGACGATCAAAAAAGATGACAAAATAACTGAAAAGGTCCCCCAGAACTGCCTGTGCGGCAAGGGCTATGGCAATACCCCCGACACCTAATCCGGCAATCAGAGTAGTGACGTTGTAGCCCATATTATCGATTAGAAATATGATACCGCAAACCCATATAATAATATTTACAATAGCAATAAGGCCTCCTGCCTGTTTTTGCTTGCTTTCGCTTTCTTCCGATCTTTGGATAAAGGAATAGATAAATTTTTTAAAGGCTGCGCTGATGATTTTAAGGATAAAGTAGGTAAAGGCGAACATGTAGGCTACCTGTATGATTTTGTCAATATTTGCAGGGAGTTTAAGAGTCTGCAATGCAAAATAAAAAGCACTGATATATAGTAGAGGAAGTACAGATTTATCCACTACCTCGATGATAAAATTATCCCAGGTAGTCTTTGTATTCAGGGCCCAGTTTTTGAGTCTTCTGATAACCACAACTTTGACTGCCTTTACAATAATTACAGATGCTATTATTATTGACGCTGCGATAAGCCATGTTAAAAAAGTATTGTCTAAAAAGGTTGTGTTTAAGATATCCATAGATAAGTTTTAATGTTTCGATTCAAAAGTATTGGACTAACGGAACACCTGGAGATTACAAAAGCATAAAATAGACGCAAATTTTGCTTATCAAAGTTTTTAGTTGAAAAAAGCCCGGGGAGTGCTGTCTAAAGACAGTGAAAGCTAAAGAATACTATCAAAATAGTAGATCAACAGTTAATTGACACAAGCAGTAACGAATTATTTACACAGCTATAATTTTGAAATAGGTGTACTGATAATTAGTATTTTCAAAGTTAACCATATAAAAAACCGATTCCAAGAAAAATAACCAATAGTTCTATTTTTTCTTTTTTATAAGATGACAGACTATCTGGATAATTGCCCTGTTGGACTTTTAGCACTTTTGTTGGGTAAAGTATTAATTTAGACTTAACTTTGTTTATAGGAGAATACCCTTTATAAAAAAACCTCGGGTTATTTCCTTTTTATAATTACCATTATTTCTATGAAAAAGAACATTACGCACAAACTAAATGAACTTCAGGCAACTGCTATCTGCGGTAACGATATTACTTCTTCCTGCCTTTATGTTTCTGCTCTTACCATTGGATATGCCGGGCAGTATGCCTGGATCTCACTTTTGATAGTGGCATTTGTGCTGCTGCTTTTTCGGAAAATTTATGGTGAAGTTGTCGGGGCACTGCCTCTTAATGGAGGAGCATATAATGTGCTGCTCAATACATCAACAAAAAGGATAGCTTCATTTGCAGCGATTCTTACCGTACTGTCCTATATGACCACGGCAGTAATATCAGCCACTGAGGCTATGCATTATCTGCATACTATATTTGAGGGAATCAATATCCTTATGGCAGCGGCAGTAGTTTTGGTTTTATTTACCTTACTGGCAATTATTGGAATAGGGGAGTCGGCCATTGTCGCTGTCTGTATCTTTATAATTCATCTGGTTACCCTAGTACTGCTGGTGGTGTTTTCAGGTTTTTTTATATTTTCAAATGGATTGGAAACCTTTCACCTTAACTGGGAACTGCCTATGAATTCCAATGGGATAATATATACGCTGTTTCTGGGTTTCTCTGCAGCAATGCTGGGGATTTCCGGCTTTGAAAGTTCTGCTAACTTTGTAGAAGAACAAAAGGCAGGGGTTTTTCCAAAGACCCTTCGCAATATGTGGGCTATTGTAAGCTTTTTTAATCCAGTAATCGCCCTGCTGTTAATTGCCATAATACCCATTGCCCAGCTTGGAGAGCACAAAGAATCGCTTTTATCCTACCTGGGACACACCACGGGCGGGGACTGGCTGGCATGGATGATCTCCATAGATGCCGTTCTTGTTTTGTGCGGTGCGGTGCTTACTTCTTTTGTCGGTGTCTCAGGACTTCTCAAAAGAATGACCCTGGACAGGATACTGCCCAATTATTTTCTTAAAGAAAACAAAAGAGGCTCCAATTACAGGATCATCGTTACCTTTCTGATACTATGCGTATCGGTTATGCTCGTTACAAAAGGAAGACTGGAAGCATTAGCCGGTGTTTATACTTTTTCTTTTCTGGCCGTTATGGCGCTTTTTGGTATTGGAAATCTGCTGCTGAAAATAAAACGCAGAAAACTTCCCAGACCTGAAAAGGCAAGGGGAATAGCAGTAGTGGTGGCAATTGCATTTATACTAATTGGATTTGCAGGGAATATTATTCTAAATAAGGAGGCCTTTCAAACCTTTATTAATTATCTTATACCCGCGGTTTTATTTGTGCTCATTATGCTCAACAGATCGCTTTTGATACAGACGATGGTGGATATTTTGGAATATTTCTATCAGCCTGTCCGCAAGTTTGCCATTATAAGCAATCGCTATTTGAGAAAAGTGCAGAATAAAATTCATTCTCAGGAGTTTGTTTTTTTTACAAAAGGTGACGACGTGGCAATACTAAACAAAGTAATGCAGTATGTTCAGAACAATGAGACTACCAGAAAGCTGAAAATTGTCAATGTCAGGGCAGTGGAGGAATGCAACGACGCACTCAGGAAAGATCTTGAGGTGCTTGACAGGGCCTATCCTGAAATCCATATTGAGTTTGTGGAGATTGATGGCGTATTTGGACCTGATCTTATAGATGAATTGTCACAGCAGTGGAAGATTCCCAAAAATTTTATGTTTATTGCCTCGCCTGGAGATAAATTTTCCTATCGGGTTTCTGAATTGGGAGGGGTAAGACTGATTATGTAAAACTATCGAAAAGTACTATATAGAAAAGGCTGTCTGATCATATTGCACAAAAGGCTGTTCTTTTTAGAAATTAAGAATATTAAAGGATGGCTTTGTTTTTCGGTTACATTTTATTTTTTAGCTCCGTTGAATGATTGTATTGATTTTCTAAACTGGTATTAAGAACTTTAATTTCCAAATCCGCAAGGCTTATTTTTCTTTTAAGATATTTTTCGATCATAAGGCTGGCTATCGGACCTGCAATGGTTCTGCCGGCACCGCCGTTTTCAATTAATACTGCAATGGCAATTTTGGGATTATTCTTTGGGGCAAATGCAGCAAATATGGAATGGTCGGTCAATTGAACCCGTTTTCCATTTACTCTGGCAAAATTTTCTGCTGTACCTGTTTTTCCGCAAATCTCTATTCCCGGAACATTCAAACCGCGTGCTGTCCCAAAATTGTATACATCAGACAATCCATCAATAACAGCATTGAAATACTTTTCCTCTATAGCGGTTACATGTTTTGTGGTAAACCTTGAGGGGATCTTTTGTCCGGAAATTTTCCTTACGATATGAGGTGTATAATAATAGCCACGGTTCGCTACTGCCGCCATCATGCTTGCAAGCTGGATAGGAGTGATTAAAACCTCTCCCTGTCCAATAGAATTGGAAATGATAGTGGTGCTCTTCCATTTCCTGTTTGGATAAATTTTGTTATAGGTCTGCGATGTTGGAATTTTGCCTTTTCTTCCCGTTGGCAGGTCATAGCCCATATAGTTGCCCAGACCAAAACTTTTCAGGTAATTAGCCCAGGAGTCAACACCCTCTGATGGTGTTGAATACCTGTTAATACTCAGCATATAGGTATTGGCAAAGTAGGTATTGCAGGAATTGTAAATCCCATTACGTAATTGATGGGGCCCTGCCCCGTGGCATTTCATAAAGCTTCCTCGGCCATAACTAAATCCATGGCTGCATATAAAGCTTGTATTTTCGGTAATGACACCTTGCTGAAGGCCAATTAAACCTGTCAATATCTTAAAGGGCGAGCCGGGCGGGTACTCTGCTAATAGGGCCCTGTTATACAATGGTTTTGAAATCGAGTCATAGAATAATTTCGTGTAATTTTTTGACCGCGAGCTTCCTGTTAATAAACCCGGATCGTACGAGGGGGCAGTTATTAAAGCTAGTATCTCGCCGGTCTGTGGTTCAATAGCTACAATTGCGCCTCTTTTATGTACCATCAGCCGCTCTCCGTAGCACTGCAGTTCTGCGTCAATTGACAGGTTCATATCAGTTCCCTTAACAGCCAGCGTATCATAATTGCCATTTTGATAGGATCCAATCTTCCTGTTGAATTTGTCTTTTTGAAAATATTTTATTCCTTTGACACCGCGCAGAAGCTCCTCATAACTTTCTTCAACGCCTTGTTTCCCTATTAAGTCACCACTTTTATAATATGAATTTTCTTTTAGTAATTCCTGGTTTACCTGCGCGGTATAGCCAAATATATTTGCCCCATAATTTACTGTGTACTTCCTGAGCATTCTTTTTTGAAAATAAAATCCGGGAAAATTTCTTATTTTTTCCTGAAATGCTGAAAATTTACTGCGATCCAATTGGGCTAGAAATAAAGAAGGCAGCCGGGTGCTGTATGACTTTGCTTTTGCTATTTGTTTTGAAAATTCCCCGGTACTAATTTTTAATAATTTACAAAGCTCTAAAGTATCGATATTTTTGATTTCCCCAGGGATGACCATAATATCATATGAGAGCTGGTTTGTTACTAATATTTTGCCATATCTGTCGTATATATTGCCTCTTTCGGGTATTACATATTGAATTTTTATGGAATTGTTTTCAGCCTTTAATTTATAGGAATGATTCAAAATTTGTAAATAAAATATTCTTATAATTAAGATAGCGGCGGATGTTATAATTATAATTGGAAATAATAATTTTCTCAAGGTGAACAGTTGGGGTAAGGTTAATGCAGTTAAGTAATAAGTTTTGGCAGCGGCATTTGGGGAAAAAGCACACCTAATCCGCTTCAGCAGTGCACATAACTTGTCATCTGCATGCTGTCGAAGTGGATCAATGCAAAAAAAATGTTGCTGATAAGCAGAATAATCGAGCAGCAGATAAAAAACAACATTTGAATTATTTTAGCCTATAGGACATAAATGTCTTATTTTATGTCCTACAGGCTAAAAGCTCCTGTATGATTTGATTGCAAAACCGCATAAACGGGTTAGCTTAAAGATATTTTTATCAAAATACCTTTAGTTTAAAATCTAATATGGGTCTAAATAAGCGGCATGTGGATTAGATATGGAAATTAAAATTATCTATTGCCGCTTGAGGCGGTAATTTTTCCTAACTGCAATCTGAAATCCGGTCTTTTTGGATCAAATATGTCAACAAATGTCTCTTTATTGTCCGTTTTGGAATACACATTAAAAAACAAACTGTTGCCATACCAGTGTTCTAATTCTTCCTTGTTCCTGTTGCCCTCTGTGAGGATATTTGCCGTACAGAGATTAAAAAACATTTCCTCCAATTTAATTCCCTTTAGGTTATCAGCTTTAACCTCCATTTTGCTGTCCAGTACAACAGCAGGATTAAATCCTGAAATTACACTGCGCTTCATTTCAAGGGAGGCATTTTCGGAAATATACAGGGCTTCTTTGACAAGACCTGACTGAATATCGGCATTGATATTTTCACTGTCATTGAGCATTGTTATATTGGCTGCCGAAACAAAAGTCTGTTTTTTGGTAAAATCCGTTTCATTTTTATTTTCGTATGATTTTACCTCCAGACAGCGTGAGCCGTCCCTGTTGCTTGACAGATAAGAAGATCTTACAGCCAGCGAATTATACAATCGGCATTGGACACCCTGAGTGAATTTATAGTCGTCGTTAATTGACTTATAGGATACCAATTTAGTAGCATTTACATCACCACCATAGAAGGCAAATGAGTTACCGCCGCAATAACTGACCATTATATTCTCCAGAATGGTCTGGCTCCCGACACCTGCGATTGTCAAACCGTTGAATGTATCGGCACCCTTAATATTTTTGCCGGCAAATTCGATTCTCAAATATCTTAAAATTCCGGAATTCGATAAAGTATTATCCCCGCCATATGTTGTTAGTGCAGGATCAAGATCTAAGTTATACGAACCAATATTTCCAAATTTATTGATAGGGGCATCTCCAAGAAGTACAATCCCTCCCCAGTCTCCTGCTTTTTTCATGCTGCGGTTGGAAGTAAACACAATAGGGTCGGTTTCCAGACCGTCTGCAACAAGCTGCGCGCCTTTTGTAACAACCAGGGTTCCTTTTGTCTGGAAATCACCGATAATTAAAGTCCCGGGTTCGATTGTTAGCACCGCATTATTAGTGACATACACGTTTCCCTGCAGCACATAAATATTCCTTTTGAGCAGTTTGGTATTGACAGAAATGTTTCCTGCCAAAATTTGGTTGGCCTCTCCGTATTCTGCTTTATGAGGCTTAAATTCCGACCAGTTGGAAAGCCAGTTCGAGTAGCCAATGATTCCTTTCTCCTGTTGTGCACTCATACTTGTAACTGTCAAAAGAACACAGATGATTTGAGTAATTTTTTTCATGATAAGGTATGTTTTATTGGTTTTAATTCTTTGGATTTATCTTGCGTATTGTAAAAATTACAAATTTGGATATTCAGTTTTTGAAATTATTAAAGGTTATGCTGCAAGTCTTTGTAAAAAGATATTTGGCATTATTATTAATAACAGGCGGGGCAATTTGATACAGTTTTCTAAAATGATTTTATAAGGTTATTTGCCTTGTCAAAATCATCAAAGAAGATAACGTTAAAAAAACTGAATTTTAAAAATAGGAAATACCAGATGTTAGAAAAGCTGGTAGAGATGCAGATAATTATAGCGCTGAATTTGATAAACCGATGCAATGCCATATATCAGACGATTTTTGAAGATCTTAAAATCAACTAATTTGATCAGGTACGGCGTTTTAAAAGTGATGCTCTCTGAAGACGTAGCACGATTTTTTACTTTCTTTTTTATTATAAAATGAATATCCTGGTCTTTAGTATGCGCCAAAGCGGATGCTGAATTGATCTGAATTCCAGAAGTTATAAAGGTATTGTAAGATTTGAAATTTTCAAGCGCACCGTTGTGTTTGCTGCATTCTGCTCTGCCTACAAGGGAAAGCAGTAGCAGAAAGATAACACTTATGAACTTAAATTGTTTCATTGGGGATTATAGGCAAAAAAATATTTTGAATTGAGGCTATATTTTGTTTTACAAAGATAGTTATTTTGAAAAATTTATTATTCTAAAATTTAAAAAAAAATGGCAAAAAATAAATAGACTTATAAAAAATAGCTGTTTCAATATTTTTTGAGCACTGGCAATTCACTTAAATAAACAAAAAAAATGACATACTAATTAAAGCAGGCTCAACATCTTTTCTCCATTTTATTTACAACTTTCAAGTCCGATTGCAAAGATACTGAGAACGTTTTTATCAAATTTTTATTTTAAGAATCAAAAATAACGATATTTTAAAATTATAGCACTAAAGAAATGCAAAATAGCATTTCTTGGAATTTTTGAATTTTAATGATTGCTTTTATCATACTGTTTACTAAATTTGTCACGCTATGAAAAAATGGTTTACAAAATTTTTCCTTTTATTTATCATTCTGCTCGGCGGACAAGGTAATGTCAACGCGCATAGCACCCAGCTTTCTCATCGTCAGCTAAATTTGATAATCCCTGTCAAAGGAAATTCAGTTTCCGGGCACTGTTTGGACAGGGGCCGTTTTTTTGAAACATTTAAAAGAAAAGCCTGTCTTCTTGACAATGAAGAAACAGAAGAAAATTTCGCAGGTATCCAAAAACAGCTTGTAAAAAGCACTTATTTTTTAAATTTTTTAGGCAGTAATAAATTAACCGAGTATACGGTTGCCTTTACTAAAAAGGTAAATTACCGCAAAATTTTCAATTTATTTTCCAACAAGGTATATGTCCTTTTTCAGGTTTTCAGAATTTGATTTTTAATCTGTAAGTATTCCAAATTACTTATAATATATTGTTTTTTATCCTTTGTTGCGCAGTGTTTACTGCTATAATAAACGGGTAAGGATTTCCTTGGTCTTCCCTGAAGACTTTTTTAAAACAAAAAAATCATTTCGGTTTAAACCTTAAAATTATTATGAACAGAATCCTCATGCTTCTAAGCGTGGCGGCTATACTATTGAATACTGCCTGCAACTCTAAAAAAGAAGAAACAAAAGAAGAAAAAACCAAATTTTTGGTTACCAATCCAATAGAAAGAGATACTACCATTACCAAAGAATATGTCTCTCAGATTCATTCCATCCAGCATATTGAACTAAGGGCTCAGGAACGCGGATATTTGCAGAAGATCTATGTTGATGAAGGACAGGCGGTCAAGAAAGGACAGCTGCTTTTTAAAATTATGCCGACCCTTTACGAGGCAGAATTAAAGAAATCGAAAGCAGAAGCGAGTTTTGCGGAGATAGAATATAAAAATACCAAAAGATTAGCCGATGGAAATGTGGTTGCTCCGGGCGAGCTGGCTATGGCAAAAGCAAAATTGGAGAAAGCCAATGCCGAAATGTCCTTAAGCCAGGTCCATTTACAGTTTACTGAAATCAGGGCACCATTTGATGGTATCATCGATAAGTTTCATGTCCGCCCGGGAAGTCTGGTTGATGAAGGGGAGCTTCTAACAGAACTGGCTGACAACAGCTCCATGTGGGTGTATTACAATGTTCCGGAGTCCGAATATCTGGATTATCAGACCCAGGCAGATAAAGGAAGTCCAATGCAGGTTAACCTTTTAATGGCCAATAACCAGAGATTTCCCTACCCTGGAAAAGTGGAAACAATTGAAGCGGATTTTGACAATGAGACTGGTAATATTCCATTCAGGGCTACTTTCCCTAATCCAAAAAGATTACTCAGACATGGAGAAACCGGAAGCATTGAGATGCCGATAGCATTAAAAAACGCAATGCTTATTCCACAGAAGGCTACATTTGAGGTACTGGATAAAAAATATGTTTATGTAATTGATAAAGATAACGCTGTAAAATCAAGAGAAGTTGTTGTCATGGCCGAGATGCCTCACTTATTTGTCATAAAAGAAGGTTTGTCCCTGGATGATAAGATTCTCCTGGAAGGTCTGCGTCTTGTAAAAGAGAACGACAGAATAGACTACAAATTAGTACAGCCAGAATCCGTATTGTCTCATTTAGAGCTGTATGCGGAGTAATTGAATCTTTAAAAATAAAAAAACATGTTTAATAAATTTATACACAGGCCCGTTTTTGCAATTATAATTTCGATTGTAATTGTCTTTATAGGTTCGCTGGCCATCAAACAGCTTCCTATATCACAGTTTCCCCAGATTGCGCCAACAACGGTAAACATTTTTATAGCCTATCCGGGAGCCAGTGCAGATGTACTGGTAAAATCAACTTTGATTACCCTGGAGAATTCCCTTAATGGGGTACAGGGGGTTCGCTATATGGCCACTGATGCGACAAGCGCCGGGGAAGCAACGCTAAGGATCATATTCGAGCCGGGAACAGATCCCAATCAGGCTGTTATAAGGGTCAAAACCAGGGTAGACCAGGTAATGCCGCTGCTGCCTGAATTGGTCCAGCGTGAAGGTGTTGTGATTACGCCGATTCAGCCCAGCATGCTGATGTATGTCAATTTGTATTCGAAAAGCAAAAGTATGGATGAAAAATTCCTCTATAATTATGCTGACGTAAAAATGATACCAGAGATCTCAAGGGTAAAAGGGGTCGCAAGATCACAAATTTTAGGTAGCCGTAAATATGCCATGCGTGTCTGGCTGAATCCCGACAGGATGAGGGCTTACAGAATTTCTGTAGAAGAAGTCATGGAGGCTCTCCAGGAGCAGAGTATTATTGGACGTCCGGGACGACTAGGGCAAAGTTCGGGTATCTCAGCACAGTCTTTAGAGTATGTTTTAACCTATAAAGGGAGATATAATGAACCCAAACAGTATGAAAATATTGTTATACGTGCCAATGCAGAGGGACAGAGCATTCATTTAAAGGATATAGCAAAAGTGGAGCTTGGCAGTGAATTTTTTGATATTTATTCCAATTTAGACGGGCACCCTTCTGCGGCTATTGTACTGAAACAAAACTATGGCAGTAATGCAAGTGATGTAATCAATGATGTAAAAGCAAAATTGGAGGAAATGAAAGCTAGTTTTCCCCCGGGGATGGATTATAAAATCAGCTATGACGTATCAAGCTTCCTTGATGCTTCGATTGATCAGGTAATGCATACGCTTCGGGATGCATTTATTTTGGTTGCTTTGGTCGTATTTGTCTTTTTAGGAGACTGGCGTTCCACTCTGATTCCTATTATTGCTGTGCCGGTTTCTCTGGTGGGTGCCTTTTTTGTTATTCAGCTCTTTGGAATGTCGATAAACCTGGTTACCTTATTCTCATTGGTATTAGCTATTGGTATTGTGGTAGATAACGCTATTGTAGTTGTAGAGGCCGTCCACGCCAAGTTTGAGGAATTTCCTCATATTACCCCTTATCATGCGGTAAAATTGGTGCTTGGAGAAATTGGTGGTGCTGTTATAGCCATTACTGCCGTTATGGTAGCGGTGTTTATTCCTATTGCCTTTATGACCGGACCGGTAGGTACTTTCTACAGACAGTTTTCGGTAACTATGTCAAGTTCTATTATCATTTCGGCTCTAGTAGCACTTACACTTACGCCGGTTTTATGTGCTATTTTATTGAAAAACAATCACGGGAAACCAAAGAAAGGAAATGTATTGACCAAAGCCTTAGATGGTTTTAACAGATGGTTTGACCGTCTGACTGGCCGATATGTAGCGGTTTTAAAATCTATTGTAAGCAGGAGATGGCTGACTTTTTTCATTCTAATTGGATTCTGTGGAGCTATATTTGTTGAGAACCAGGTGCTGCCTTCAGGATTTATTCCAAGTGAAGATCAGGGAACTATTTATGGAATTATTCAGACACCACCGGGATCAACTCTGGAAACCACCAATGAAGTGGCGCACAGGCTTCAGAAAATTTGTGAAGATGTAGAAGGAGTGGAGTCAGTTTCGTCTTTGGCAGGCTATGAAATTATGACCGAAGGAAGGGGATCCAATGCCGGAACCTGCCTGATTAATTTGAAATCATGGTCAGGCAGAAAGCATACCGTAAAGGAAATTATGCAGGAATTGGAGGAAAAATCCAGGGGCCTTGGGGCAGTGGTTGAATTTTTTGAACCGCCGGCGATTCCGGGTTTTGGTTCTTCGGGAGGTTTCTCCATGCGTCTGCTCGATAAAACAACAGGCACCAATTATCAGGAGTTTGACAAAATCAATAAAAATTTTATGGCAGAGCTTGGCAAACGTAAAGAACTCTCTGGATTATTTACGTTTTTTGCCGCCAATTATCCGCAATACGAACTCGAATTTAATAATGACCTGGCCATGCAGAAAGGCGTTTCCATCGGAAAAGCAATGGAGAACCTAAACATTATGATAGGCAGTACTTATGAGCAGGGATTCATAAAGTTTGGACGTTTTTTCAAGGTATATGTGCAGTCGGATCCAAAGTTCAGAAGGCTTCCCTCGGATGTTTTAAATCTTTTCGTAAAGAACGACCACGGAGAAATGGTTCCGTACTCTGCCTTTATGAAACTTAAAAAAACGCAGGGCCCCAATGAAGTTACCCGCTATAATATGTATAATTCTGCGGCAATCCAGGGACAGCCGGCCAGGGGATATACGACCGCCGATGCGATCAAGGCCGTCCGTGAAGTATCGGCCAAAACGCTTCCAAGAGGATATGATATTGCCTGGGAAGGGCTCTCGTATGACGAGGCCGCAAGAGGAAATGAATCACTGTATATCTTTCTGGTAGTGCTGGCTTTTGTTTATTTTGTGCTGGCGGCGCAATACGAGAGCTTTATTATTCCCTTATCTGTGATCCTGTCCATACCAATAGGGCTTTTGGGCTCTTTTGTAATACTGCAGATGATGGGCTTGCAGAATGATATTTACGCCCAGATCGGACTTATTATGCTGGTGGGATTACTGGGGAAAAATGCAGTGCTTATCGTTGAATTTGCGGTGCTCAAACATCAGCAGGGCGCTACAATTTTAGAAGCGGCTATTGAAGGGGCCAGGGTGCGTTTCAGGCCTATTTTAATGACTTCCTTTGCTTTTATTGCGGGACTGATCCCTTTGATTTTTGCTTCGGGGGCAGGTGCTATCGGTAACCGTACCATTGGCGGTTCTGCTCTTGGCGGAATGCTTTTTGGAACCATTTTCGGGGTAATCATAGTTCCGGGACTGTACTATATTTTTGGTTCACTGGCCCAGGGAAGAAAATTAATTAAAGGAGAAGAAGAAAGTTCATTGTCAGATGATTTTATGCATCACGTACATGATTTTTCAGCAAACGATCAAACGCTTGAAAATGAAGAATAATATAAAAATAAAATACGCAGGCTTATCCTGCGTATTGATGTGCTTAATTGGATGTAAAACCCCTTCTGTTGTACAAAAAGACGAAAATAAGACCGTTCCGGCGGTTTATGCAAATGCTTCTGCAGATACCGCCAATACAGGAAAAGTACAATGGAGAAGTTATTTTAAAGATGAGAATTTAAAAAATCTTATAGAGATTGCATTACAGAACAATCAGGAGCTGAACATTACTTTGCAGGAAATACAGGTTGCCCGAAGTGAAGTCAGGGCAAGAAAAGGGGAATATCTGCCTTTTCTGGGATTTAATGCAGGAGCCAGCCTTTATAAATCAGGCCGCTATACCAGTACGGGTTCCGGTGAGGCAACTACTGAAATCAGGCCTGGTAAAGAAACGCCTGATCCTCTGCCTAATTACGGATTTGGACTCTCGGCATCCTGGGAAATTGATATCTGGAACAAACTTCATAATGCCAAAAAAGCAGCTTTGAACCGTTACCTGGCGTCGGTAGAAGGAAAAAACTTTGTGGTTACTAACCTGATAGCTGAAATTGCAAACTCTTACTATGAACTGTTGGCCCTGGACAATCAATTGAAAATAGTGAATCAAAATATTGATATCCAGTCCAACGCCTTAAAAATTGTAAAAATACAAAAAGAAGCCGCCAGGGTCAATGAGCTTGCTGTACGCCGTTTTGAGGCGCAGGTCTTCAATACGCAGAGCCTGCAGTTTGAGATACAGCAGGACATATATGAAACGGAAAATAAAATCAATTTCCTTTTAGGGCGTTTCCCCCAGACAATAGCCAGGGACGATAATAGTTTTAATACCATGATTCCCCCTGCTGTTCAAGCCGGCGTTCCCGCCCAATTACTGGAAAACCGTCCTGACATTAAAAAGGCCGAGATGGATCTGATAGCTGCCAAACTAGACATAAAAGCAGCCAAAGCAAAGTTTTACCCTTCTTTGGGAATTTCCGCAGGTATTGGGTATGAGGCTTTCAATACAAAATATTTATTAACCTCTCCGGAGTCTTTAATGTATTCTTTGGCTGGAGATCTGATAGCTCCCTTAATAAACAGGAATGCGATCAAGGCCAGTTATATGACTGCCAATGCCAAGCAGATTCAGGCTGTTTATAATTACGAGCGTACTTTGGTAAATGCATATATTGAGGTGGCCAACCAGCTCTCTAAAATTAAAAACACGGCACAGAGCTATGATCTGAAATCCAAACAGGTGCAGGCACTCAATGAATCCATAAAGATTTCCAGTGATTTATTTAGTTCTGCAAGGGCGGATTATATAGAAGTGCTTCTTACTCAAAAAGATGCATTGGAATCTAAATTCGAACTTATCGAGACCAAAAAACAGCAGATGAATGCTTTTGTCAATATTTACAAGGCATTGGGCGGCGGATGGAATTAATTGTTTTCTTTTTTTATTAGTAGTAGGAAAAGGCTGCCTTATGGCAGCCTTTCTTATAGGGAGCATCATGATCGAATTAGGATTATAGACAATATTAAGAAGATATTGTTTATCTATGGTATATAGCTGCAATGTATGATTATATATGAATACTTCATACGATATTGGATTGCTTTAAAGGAAGTGTTACTGTAAATTCTGCCCCATTATCTTTTTCTCCCCCCGCAGTTATAATGCCATGGTGCCTTTCTGCTATTTTTCTGCACAGTGCAAGGCCAAGCCCGTTTCCTTCATACTGGTCTTTGGAATTCAATCTTTCAAAGGCGCCAAATATCCTCTCGGCGAAAACAGGATCAAGCCCGATTCCGTTGTCTTTGATTGTAATCTCGATAGCCTCCTGGCCATCAAGAGTGCTGGCACTGCAGGTGATGATAAGCCGTGGGGGCTGCTGTGCTTTGGAAAATTTCAGCGCATTTTGAAGCAGGTTATAAAATAACTGGGTGATGAGAATCGGAGCCCCTTGTATTTCAGGAAGATCACATGTGTTGAGGATGGCGCCTTTTTCGTTAATAATCAGTTCCAGATCTGTCTGTATGTCTTCAATAACCTCATTAAGGTCAATTTTTTCAATGGGCTGTTTGGTTTTGTTGATGGTGGAATAGGCAAGAATACCCTCTATGATATTGTTCATTCTCAGGGCGGACTGGCCTATTTTATGGATGTATACTTTGCAGTTGTCATTAAAAACACTGTCTTTTTCATTTTTTAGAAGGGTATTGAAAATCTTGATTTTTCGTACTGGCTCCCTCAGGTCATGACTCACGACATTGGCAAAATGCAGCAGATCATCATTGGAGCGCCTGAGTTCCTCGGTACTGGAGGCAACCTGCCTTTTTAGTTCCTGCTCAAATTCCCTCTGCTCGTTAATGTCCTGAATGATGCCAATGATCGTTATTGGCCTGCCATTTTGATTTTTGATAATCTTGCTGGTAATTTTGGCCCACTTAACGGATTGGTCATGGTTTATGATTCTGGTTTCATACGATATTTTACCTGTAGCTTCCGCTTCCAGAAGGGCTTTTTCATGAACTGCCAAATCCTCGGGATGCAGTCTGGCTATGAGCTCTTTGTAGGATATATCCTTATCAATAGACCAAATTGAATTAAATTTTCCGCAGGTCCTCATTTCCTGCGAGGCAAGGTCTATTTCATAAGTACCCATATCTGATGCATCGATAGCCATGCGCAGCCTTTCATCTGAACTTTGAATCTGCTGTTGGGCAAGCTGTAAATCCGTTATATCGGTACCGGTATTCATTACTGCGTAAATAGTTCCCTCCGGGTCCATAAGGGGTACAAAGCTATAGTTGAAATAATGTGTTTTGGTCACTCCGTCAATTAACAGGTCGACCTTTTTATTGAGGGCGTGAAAAGGAATGCCGGTCTTAAGAACGTTTCGGGCCTGCTGGAAAAAGTCATATTTCTTTATTTCAGGCAGTACATCGAGATAGTTCTTACCGATTACCTCAGCGCCCTTGCCCCATGTTCTAATCATCGCGGCATTGGCCAATTCAATTTTTAGTTCTTCCCCTGAGTATACTGCAATGGGCAAGGGAGCATTGTCCACTATATCATTTAAAAGCCTCATATTTCGGTACATAGTGATTGAATCTATTTTGAGCTAAGTTGTTTATTAAGTTGTTATATTTGCACTGCTTGACCAAAGGGGTTCATAATTGCGATGTACAGCACTATATTTTAATTATCGTTGTCCGCTGAAATTAAGTCACAGTAGATCAGTTAATTTTATAAAAAAAATAGCAATTCGCTAAACGCTCATTACCTGTATAAGATCCAGCATCTTTTAATGACCATTAAAGATCTTATTTTTAATTGTCGTTAAAATTGCGTCATTGCCTATAATTGAGCTGACATGAATTTAGCATGCTGCCGGATTGATGTTTACTGATAAGGAAATAAATCCCATTTATATAAATGGGATTTATAACTGCAGTTTTAAATACTAATTCAAATTTTTGCAGTTTATAAGATAAAAAAACGGTTTTAATATATTCCACCCCCTAAAGCCTTATAAAGCATCACCTGGGCATTGGCATTTTTTAATTGGATGTCAACGAAATCCAGTTCGGCCTGCAGCTTGTTTTTCTGGGCGCTGATGATTTCCAGATAATTGGCATACCCGCTCAGGTAAAGATCATTGGAGACATTCACTGCTATTTCCAGATGCTCTATCTCTTTGGATTTATATTTTAAAACGTCCTCAAAGGCTGCTGTTCTGTGCAGCAGTGCACTGAGTTCATTATAAGCTGTTGTTATTGAATTTTGATAGTGCAGAAAATATATTTGCTGCCTTCTGTTAGCGGTAAAAAAATTATTTTTGATCTGCCCTTTATTGAAAATAGGAGCGGTAAGTCCTCCGAGAAGCTGCCAGGCAAGTGAGCCGCTGTCAAAAAAAGTAGAAAAAGAAAACGAATTAAACCCGCCGTAGGCACCCAAATTTACACTTGGAAAAAAGGCAGCCCTGGCCGCTTTAGCATCAGCGCTTGATGCCTTCAGTTCAAAATATGCCTTGGCCACATCGGGCCTTTTATGAATGACCGAATCCACGCTTATTTTTTGATTTAATACCTCAAGGTGGCCGGACAAAAAATCAGTATTTCTCTCCACGGTGCCCCCGTATTCTCCAAGCAGGTTTAGCATTGCCTTTTCGGCCTGGTCAAGTTTAAGGTCAAGCTGCTCTGCCTCGGCCAATAAGTTATTGTTTTGGGCGTTGAATTGCTGTACCGCAAGCTCGGTGGCTTTTCCAACGGATCTCTGCGCAGAGATAATGTCCAGTGCCCTATGCTGGGTATTGAGGTTTTCTTTGTAAATAACAGCCTGCTTATCCAGTGCAATGAGCTGGTAATATAATTCTGCGATATCGCTGAGAAGTTTTGTCTGTAATAAACGGACACCTTCCTTTGAGGCAAAGTAGCGCAGGAGTGCCGCTTTTTTACGGTTCCTTAGCTTTCCCCATATGTCGGCCTCCCAGGATACCTTCGCGCCCAAAAATAAATTAGGTGTTACATCTGTGGCAATCCTTTGCTTTTCGCTGATGTTTTGTGAAAAGTTCGTATCAAAATTCCCAACACCATCCATGGTATATTTTCCGTAATGAGTCCCTGATATATCTGCCTGCAGGTCAAGAGATGGCAAAAGGGCAAGTTTTGCAGTCTTAAGATGCGAGTTGGCTATAAGTATGCGCTGCTCCATGATGAGATAATCAGGATTTTGAGCGATGGCTTTATCTAACAGCTTTTGTAACTTGGGGTCTTTAAAATACATTTCTATTTTTAACGGAACGAAATCTTTAAGATCTTCAACTGTTTTTCGGTTTTTTACATCAAAATTTTCAGGGAGTGCTTTCGGGGTTAAATTTTCATTGATTTTAGGAGCAGAGCAGGACGTAAGCAGTGCAATGCTGCCGTAAATTATATATCGGTTTATGATGTCTTTCATTTTAAATTTATTTTGTCAAAGATTTTTCAAGTTTTGCAAACAGGATATAAAGTCCGGGTATGATAATAAGTCCGAATACGGTTCCTATTAACATTCCCCCTGCAGCGGCTGTACCGATCGAACGGTTCCCCACCGCACCGGCTCCACTGGCAATACATAAAGGTATCAGACCTGAAATAAAAGCAAACGATGTCATTAGAATAGGCCTGAAGCGCAGTTTTGCCCCTTCAATTGCGGCTTGCGAGATATCACGTCCCTGCTTGTTTTGGGCCATGGCAAACTCCACAATCAAAATGGCATTTTTGGCCAGCAGCCCTATGAGCATAACCAGCGCCACCTGCGCGTAAATATTATTGTCAAGCCCGACGATCAAAAGTGCCAGGTAAGATCCGAAAACCCCTACCGGAAGGCTTAAAAGCACAGGGAAGGGAAGCAGCAGGCTTTCATATTGAGCTGCCAAAAGCAGGTAAACAAACAAGATGCATAAGGCAAAAATGTATATGGTTTGGTTTCCCGAGAGGATTTCTTCGCGCGTCATACCCGACCATTCGATTTCGAACCTGCCGGGCAGCTTTTCCGCTGCAATTTTTTCTACCGCAGCAATGGCTTCCCCCGAGCTGTACCCCGGAGCAGGTTCACCATTAATCATGGCAGACATGTACATGTTATATCGGGTCAGGACTTCCGGACCATATACCCTCTCAAGGGTGATAAAGGTAGAGAAAGGCACCATTTCCCCGGCGTCATTTTTAAGGTACATATCCAGAATGCTTTCCGGGTTTCTCCTGAATTGCGGACTGGCCTGCACCATTACCTTATACATCTGGGAGAAACGGATAAAATTGGTGGCATAAAAAGAGCCCAGCATCGTCTGTAGGGTTGACATGGCATTATCGACCGAAATTCCTTTTTTGGCGGCAAGATCATAATCGATATGGATCATATACTGCGGGAAAGTGGCGTCAAAACTGGTAAAGGAATTGAGAATCTCCGGAGAGGCATTTAATTCCTTAATGAAATTTTTGGTAACCTTGTCCGTATTGGTGATGCTTCCTCCTGATTTATCAAGAAGCCGCAGTTCAAATCCGCTTGTATTACCAAAACCCGGAACAGTTGGAGGAGCAAAAATTTCAATCTGGGCATCGGAAATATTCTTTGTTTTTTCGCTGAGCATGGCTATAAATTCGCTTACCGATATATCACGATGGTCCCAGTCTTTCAGGTTGATCATTCCCATACCATAAGAAGCCCCTGCGATTTCTGTAACAACACTGTATCCTGCAAGGGTAGTGACATTATCGACTCCCTTAATTTCTTTTGCCAGGCGTGTTACCTCATCGAGTACTTTTTCTGTTCGTTCCACCGTCGCGCCCTGCGGGGTTGTGACACTGACATAAATCATCCCCTGATCTTCCGATGGTATGAATCCCGAAGGAAGCAGTCTGCCTGCTCCCCAGGCAAAAAAGCAGAATAAAACAAGTAAACCGATAGTTACAGCAGTCCGGTCAGCAAATTTTGAAAGAATTCTGATATAGCCAGAGGTAACCTTGTCAAACCAGGTGTTAAAGCCGAGGAAAAAACGATGCAAAAATGTTCTTTTTTCACTATCGGGATTATGGGGTTTCAGCAATATGGCGCAAAGAGCAGGGGTCAGGGTAAGGGCGTTTATCCCGGAAATGACAATACTAATGGCCATTGTGAGTGAAAACTGCCTGTAGAAAACCCCAACAGGACCGCTAAGAAATGCTACGGGAATAAATACGGCACTCATTACAATTGTGATGGCAATAACGGCTCCGGTAATTTCTTTCATAGCGCTGATGGTTGCCGGCAGGGGGTCCATATGTTCTTCGGAAATTTTGACATGCACGGCCTCTACAACCACAATGGCATTATCCACCACTATTCCTATCGAGAGCACCAGGGCAAAAAGGGTAAGCAGGTTAATGGAAAAGCCCATCATGGACATAAAGGTAAACGAGCCGATAAGGGCCACCGGTACTGCCAGAACAGGTATTAAGGTCGAGCGCCATTCCTGAAGGAATATAAATACCACAAAAGCTACAAGGATAAAGGCTTCAATAAGTGTTCGCAGTACCTCATCAATTGAAGCATCCAAAAATCGTGATACATCATAGGCGATGCTGAATTCCATTCCCGGAGGAAAAGAACTTGTTTTGAGTTCAGCCATTTTTTCCTTTACGCTGGCTATGACCTCCGATGCATTTGAGCCCGGACGCTGCTTGAGCATGATAGATGCCGAAGGTTTTGCGTCGGTTTTTGAAACCATCCCATAGCTCATCGAGCCAAATTCAATTTTTGAAACATCTTTCAATCGCAGGACCGTTCCATCGGAATTGGCCCTGAGCGGGATTTCTTCATACTGGCCGGGTTCATAAAATTTCCCTCCGTATTTGATAACATACTGAAGCTGGTTGTCCAGCTTTCCGGACCCTTCTCCGACTTTACCCGGCGCTGCAGAGATATTCTGTTTTTGAAGCGAGGCAATAACTTCATTGGGGGAAATATTATAGGAAAGCATTTTTTGGGGATCAAGCCACACCCTCATGGAATATTCTTTCTGGCCCATAATTTCTGCCCTTCCCACCCCGTCAATTCTTTTTAGTTCCTGCAGGATATTGATGTCAGTGAAATTGAAGATAAACTGCTCGTCCTGAGATTTGTCAGTGCTGGTGATATTGAGATACATCAGCATACTGTTTACTTCCTTTTCGGTGGTGACCCCTGCGCGGATTACTTCTTCGGGCAGCTCGTCCAGTATGGTAGTGACCCGGTTCTGTACGTTTACCGCGGCCAGGTCCGGATCGGTTCCTACCTCGAAGAATACCTGTATGAGCGTTAAACCGTCGTTTGAGGTTACAGTTGACATGTAGGTCATGCCCGGAACCCCGTTAATGGCCCTTTCCAGCGGCAGTGCAACTGCATTGGCAGAGACTTCCGCGTTGGCTCCGGTATATTTTGCCGTCACGGTTACCGATGGGGGAACAATATCGGGAAATTGTGTTATAGGAAGCTGAAAAAGGGCAAGCAGGCCCAGCAGGACGATTATGACCGATATGATTAAGGACAATATTTTCCTTCTGATAAACAATTCTATCATGGTATGTTTTTTAATAATTAGTAACGCATTGAATCTTACATCTTCATCTCCTTGATATTGATTTTATCGCCATCACGCAGTGACTGGGTGCCTTCCTCTACAATAAGGTCGTTTTTTTTCAGTCCTTTGTTTAAGATGTAAACATCATCAAGCGTGCTTCCAATTATAATATTGGTCATTTTTATTAATCCTTCTTTGTTAACCACGAAAACAAATTGTTTGTCCTGTATGGAAAAAACAGCCTTTTGCGGAATCATAACCGCGTCCTTTTTAGGTTCGGAAATAATGAGTTTTCCCGATGTTCCGTGTTTTATAAAGCCATTTGGATTGTGGAATTTAGCTTTATACTGAATAGAGCCTGTCTGCCTGTTTATTTCCCCGTCGGCGGTTCTAAGTTCTCCCTTCTGGTTGTAAACCATGCCGTTGGGCAGGATCAGCTTGATATCCCCCTGATTAAGCGTTTTATCGGTCATCATTTGAAAATAGATATTTTCAGGTATAGAGAAGTAGGCATATACATCATCTAACTGCGATACGGTAGTAAGGAGTGACCCGTTCTCTACAAGGCTTCCTTCCTTAAAGGGGATACGGTCCACAGTTCCGTCAAAGGGAGCCCTGATAGTGGTGAAGTTAATCTGCTGGTCAATGGCCTTTTTCTCCGCAGCGGCGTGCGCCAGTTTGGCCGAAGCCGCCTCATATTTGGCCTTGGAGAGTTCCAGCTCCTTGTCCGCTATTACTTTTTTATCAAAAAGTGTTTGCGCCTGCTCAAGATGGACCGAAGCAATCCTTAGGTCTGCCTGTGCAGTCTTATATACCGCCTGTGCTTTTAACAACTGTATCTGCAGCTCGGCATCGCTAATTTTAAACAGGAGCTGTCCCTTTTTTACTTTTTGTCCCTCACTTACAAAAACTTTATCAAGCAAGCCTGGTATGCGAACGTGTATTTCTACATTGTTTTTGGCGTGCACATCTGCCACAAACCGGTTGGTGACGATGGTGTCTTTGAGCTCGACCCTGTAAAGGGGAACGGTTTTTAGAGCTTTGGATTTCTTTCTCTGCTTATCCCCGCATGAGCCTAGAAATAGAATGGATAAAACAGCTGAGAGAATTATTTTAGTGATAGTACTCATAATGGGGTGAAATATATAATCAGGCCGTCTGCCTGTAATATTTACAGGCAGTACAGTCATTAATTATGTTTGGATTTATGTTTTTTGAATGCTGTTTGGTGCTGGTGAGACACCTCGGTAATTAAATATTTTTACAACAGTACAATGCCTTTGCAAGTTATGCAAAGGATTTTCGATGAAAGTATTTAATAAAAAATAAAGGGTGAGCTTAATCTAAAAAAGCTGGTAGAGGTGCAGGTGAGTGTGGCGATCAATGTGATAAATGACAGCAACACCGTAAATCAAACGGCTTTTGCAGATGATAAAACGTACCAGTTTCGAGAAGTATGGTGTTTTAAGGGAACTGCTTTCAGAAGCAGTGGCACGAGAGCGTACTTTCTTTTTGATTTTACAATGAACGTCCGCATCTGTGGACAGGGATGCATCATAAAAAATTGTTTTTGCAGTTTTAAAGCCAAAATAAAAATCACTCTGCCCGGTTGGAAGAATTTGATGCGCGGACGGATATTTGCAGTTTCCCGTGCTTGCTGTATAGGAAAACAGAAATAATAAAATGCCGGCTATGAACTTAAACTGTTTCATCTAATCAAATAAGGGATTATACTTTTTCTCTGCAAAAGACAGGGCTAAAAATTAGTAAAGTCCCAAATATAGAGATTAGAGAGGCAAATAGCAAAGTATAATTCATTAAAATCCTATTTTTGCTACATTTCTATCAGAAAATACACAAAATTAACTTTAACTTCGGATCAGCAGCAAGGGTTTATATATCCGCTGTGCTATCTCCAGGCAGAGCATTATGAAATGGACAATCAACTGCCCAAATTATTCAAATATCATGGATTTAAGCCTGTTTCTGTAGGACTCCAAAACATCGGATTTGGTAATAAAACCGTAATATTTTCCATTTTTCAGTACGGGAAGAAATACCTTGTTGCTTTTTTCAAATTTATTCATCACAGTTTCCATACTGTCAAATAAATGGACTGTTTGAACCGGCTGGACCATTATGTCTTTTACGGCTGTATTTTTGATTTTGTCATTGTCAAAAATGATTTCCCTTATATCGTTAAAGTATACTATTCCTTGAAGCTCGTTATCATCACTTACCACGCCGAAAATGACCTGATCGCAATGCGCCAGAAGATCCGAGACCTTTTCAAGGTACTGATGCGTTTGAACGGTGAGATAATCTTTTTTTACAAGATCCTCGATATTCATGGTGCATAAAATGTTGGTGTCTTTGTTGCTGGTAAAAACATTCCCTTTTCTGGCCAGGTTCTTTACATCCAGAGAGTGTTTTTCAAAACGCTTTGAAATAGCAAAACTCACAGAGGCTACTATCATAAGGGGAATCATTAAGTCATATCCCCCTGTTATTTCAGCGATAAGGAAAATAGCGGTAAGAGGCGCATGAAACAGGCCGCTGAGGATTCCTGCCATACCCACAAGGGTAAAGTTGCTCACAGGCAGGTTTGTAAATCCGGTGAGGTTCAGAAATTTTGAGAAGAAATATCCCGCGTAAGAACCCAGAAAAAGCGAAGGGGCAAAGTTGCCGCCATTCCCGCCGCTTCCCAGAGTAATTCCCGAGGCAAAAGCCTTCAGCAGCATAGAAAGACCGACGAAGGCCAAAAGTATCCAGCTGTTGCTACTGTAATCGGCAAAGAGTGTGTTTTGCAGAATTTTTCCGGGATCCTTATCGGCAAGTGTTTTAATGCTTTCGTAGCCTTCGCCAAAAAGGGTAGGGAAAATGAAAATCATAAGTCCCAGGATCGAGGCACCAATTAAGGCTTTTCTGTAGGCTCCAAATTTTAAATGGGCAAAAAAGTGTTCTGTTTTTAAAAAATTTCTGGCATAAAAAACGGCTATGAAACCTGTAAAGATCCCCATTAGGACGTAAAAAGGGATATTATGGTAATCGAAGGTCTGTTTTCCCCTGAATATCAATAGTATATTTTCATTTAATATGATAGCCGATACCAATGCTCCTGTAGCTGCTGCAATCATGATAGGGGTAAAGGCCGAGATAGTCACATCCACCAGCAGCACTTCAATGGCAAAAAGCACACCGGCTATCGGGGCATTAAAAGCGGCCGCAATTCCGGCCGCAACACCGCATCCTATCAGCAGAGTACGCTCCTGGTAAGTAAGCCTGAACTGCTGGGCAAAATTGGAGCCAAAGGCCGCGCCGGTAATCACAATGGGGCTTTCCAGTCCTGCTGATCCGCCAAGCCCCACTGTAAGGGAGCTGGTAATAATCTGGGCGTACATCTGTTTTTTAGGGATGATGCTTGCCTTTCTGGCAACAATATATAATATTTGGGAGGTTCCTTTCTCCAGGGTGCCCCCCAATACTCTTTTCACTACAAAAACAGTCAGTACAATACCAATTACCGGAAGGATACTGTTGATGAAACTTAACTTTAATATGGCATTCATTGCCGTTGCAAAGGAATATACCCAATGGGCAAAAGCCTTTAAAAAAATTACCGCAAAGGCAGAAACAATGCCTATTAATATACTGGAAAGAAAAATAAATTGTTTTCTGGACAGTTTTTGCTGTCCTCTCACTAAGAATTGTTTTGCGTGTAAGAGAAGTATTTTGAACATTTTTTTGAATTATACAGTAGAAGTGCAAAGGTACTTCTAAAGATTCCTTCTCAAAGAATAAAATGTTAATGTAATGGTAATTTTAATTTAAACGCTCCAGGATCTTTTTCATCTGCCTGATTTCCCTGTCCTGTGATTGTATTATACTGTCCGAGAGCCTGCGCAGTTCAGGATCCTTTATATTGGCATTTTTGCTGCTCATTATTGCCGAAGAGTGATGCGGGATCATTGCCCTGATATACTGCGTATCACTGATGAAGGCCTGGCTTCTAAGGGCAGTTAATGCGAAGGTAAAGACTATAACGGCAATAGTGGCAATTACAGTATTTAATTTTTTACTGGCATACATATCCGGCATTAGTGCCAGCATTAACAATGCCATGGGCGCTGTCATTAAGAGTGCCATATAGGTTCTTGCCAAACTAAAGTAAATGTCATTTATTTTATCAGCGTTCAGGAACATCACCATGTACATGATGATAAAGGATGCAATGAGCATGAGTGCCATTTTTTTATAGGCCTTGTGGTTTAGATTTTCCATAATAAAATTAATTAATGAGTGTTATCTGATCAAATAATTCAGGTTTTGGACCAGCTTACTTTTGTAATGGGAAGAGGTATTTTCAATACACAAATATAAGTTCAAAAAGCCCAAAAGGGCTTATACTATTTTAAAGAATAATTACAGCTTTATCAGCAGATATAAAAAAGGGGTATAGGAATCAAGGGTAAAAAAAAAGGATACCTGTGATTGAATCTTAAGATACATTTGTTCGTATTTGGATTTATTTTCCCATTATCGGCTTGCCGTTTTAGCAGCTATTGCCTATTTTTGTGAAATGGCAAAACTGATTAACCTTAAGATTTTCGCGCATTTTTTTCAGTCCTCCTCATCGGGGGGCATATTGCTTCTGGTATGTGTTTTTGTGTCGCTTTTAATAGCCAATACATCCCTGGGGACATCCTTTAATGATTTCCTTGCCTACCCGCTGGGCTATGAGACTGCTTCTGTGCACCTTGAGTATCCTATTTTGTTATGGATCAATGACGGACTGATGGCTGTTTTCTTTCTTTTGGTCGGCCTTGAAATAAAAAGGGAAGTTATAGAAGGGGAACTCTCTTCGGTTCGTCAGGCAGCCCTTCCTGTTTTGGCTGCACTTGGAGGGGTCGCGGTCCCTGCTCTCATTTACTTTCTTTTTAACGGGCAGAGCCCTGAAACGGCAAAAGGCTGGGGGATTCCGATGGCTACCGATATTGCCTTTGCCCTGGGGATACTTTCACTTTTAGGCAATAAAGTCCCGTCGGGCCTTAAGATATTTCTTGCCGCACTGGCCATTGTCGATGATCTGATTGCCATTCTGGTCATTGCGATTTTTTATTCTTCGGAGCTTCATTTTCTTTATCTGGGCTATGCCGGAGCAATATTTGTTCTGCTTATGTTCTTTAACCGAATGGGGGTCAAGAATTTATTTTTTTACCTGCTGCCGGGCGCCCTTATGTGGTATTTTATCCATCATTCGGGCATTCACGCCACTATAGCCGGGGTGCTTGTGGCATTAGCCCTGCCCACCAATGAAGAGGATACTGATTCGCCCCTGGAAAAACTCGAGCATGCCCTTACAAGGCCGGTAAATTTTATCATTATGCCTATTTTTGCCCTGGCCAATACCAATATTGCTTTTGAACCCGAAATGCTCAGGGGGCTTACCGGAAATCTTGGTCTTGGCATCATCCTTGGTCTTTTTCTTGGCAAACCAATAGGTATTTTTGTAATGTCCTGGTTTTCTGTGAAGATCAGGGCTGCGGACCTGCCGGCTGAAACCACATGGATACATGTACTGGGCCTGGGCCTTTTGGGAGGAATCGGTTTTACCATGTCCATATTTATTGCCCTTTTGTCTTTCTCCCAGCAGGCATTTCAGAATGAGGCTAAATTTGCCATCTTAATTGCTTCAATACTTGCCGGTGTGTCGGGTTTCCTGCTTTTAAGCTTTTACAATAAAAAACAGCAGCAAAAATAATTTCATATTGCTTACTGCCTTTTGAAAAGTGCCGCATCTTTTACCGATAGGCGCTCATTGAGGTATTTTCTTAGTTTTTCAGTGTCATTCGCACTGAGGCTCTTTGGGGCATCGTAGATCACAGCGGTGATTGTTATGGTGCTGTCTTTATAGTTGGTAAGGGAGCTTTTGGCAATCGAAAGCGAATTGACATTGGGAAATAAGGTTCTTATTTCTTTTAAAAGCTGCCTGTTGTCAAACTTGTTTTTGGCCAGCTCTTTTTCAAGCTGTACGATTTTCACGTCTTTCACATTCATTTCATTCTCGCTGCTCTTGATCTGACTTAAAATATCGCCTTTTATGTCATTGAAGCGATCAGTGCTGTCCTGCCTGATATGAAGCTTGGTACCAATCAGGTATTTATTTCGATTAAGCCTGTTTTTAAGGTCTTTTATTTCTTCGGGGGAGAAACGCTTAGACAAAAAAGCAAGTTCGAGTTTTTTGTTCTGCGGGTTAAAATCGGTTTTTTTATACACAACGGTATATCCCTTACTGCTGAATTCATCGTCAATAAAAAGGTTCACGTTCTTTTTAAACTGCTGTTCCCGGTACAAGGAATAGGCCAGATAACTGCTGGGAGCCAGCATTGCGGTAATTAGAAAAGCAATAGTGTACTTTACCCGTTTTTGGTGTTTTTCATCCACCTGTTTAACGGCAGGGTAATTCAGGTACTTGATGATTAAAAAAGTGGCAATTCCGATAAATACACAGTTAATGCAATACAGGTAAAAGGCACCCAGGAAAAAAGTCCATTGCGCGGTGGCAATTCCATATCCTGCAGTACATAATGGCGGCATTAAGGCCGTTGCAATAGCCACACCGGGAATGGGGTTGCCTTTTTCTGATCTGGTAACAGCAATGACCCCTACAACACCGCCGAAAAAAGCAATAAGGATGTCATAGATATTGGGCGCCGTTCTGGCCAGCAATTCTGATTGCACATCCTTGAAAGGGCTCAGGTAAAAATATAAAGTAGAAACCACCAGGCTCACCACAGTGGCATTGAGCAAATTTCTAAGTGATTTTTTAAGCAGTGTAAAATCATATATTCCAAGGGCAAAACCAGCTCCTACAATTGGTCCCATAAGGGGTGATATGAGCATTGCGCCAATAATGACAGCCGTAGAATTCACATTCAGTCCTACCGAGGCCACAATTATGGCACAGGCCAGAATCCAAAGATTTGCTCCTTTAAAAGAAATGTTTTTTTTAACGGTTTCCAAGGTCTTTTCCCTGTCGTCCTCTCCTTCTTTTAGATTTAGAATATCAGTAATTTTTTTCATATTCTTTCAGAATTAGGATTATCAATATGTTATAAGCCTCTTTTTATTAAAGATAAAGTTTATTTTAATAATACCTGTCACTTTCAATAAAGTTTTAGGTTTTCCTTAATAATTAATCAGATTTTTTGGAACTTATGTGGTTATATATCTTTTCAATCTTAGTGTTTTAAGACAGCTAATTGCAGTTTTTTTTGAATTTTAGACAGATTCGCATTATTTTTTTGTAAATTAAAAATCTAATCAATAAAAAAAATGATGACAAAATTACGAATTTCAATAATCAACATTCATGGACTTTTGAAAGGTTCAGGTCTTGAGATTGGTAGAGATGCCGATAATGGAGGACAGACAAAATATGTCTACGAGCTGGCTGAATTTTTATCTCAGCACCCGGATGTAGAACACGTTGATTTATTTACCAGACTGATTGATGACCCAAATCTATCTCCTCAATATGCCGTTCCAATTGAAGCTGTAAATGAAAGGCTTAGTATACGAAGAATTCCTTTTTTAGGAAAAAAATACAAAGCGAAAGAACAATTGTGGGAAGGTCTTGATACTTTTGTAACTGGTGTTGTACAGCACATTACCTTTCATGATATATTTCCCAATTGGATTCATTCCCATTATGGTGATGCAGGATATGTTGCTTCAGAATTATCAATCATATTGAATATTCCCTTTGCCCACACCGGACATTCCCTGGGGTTTTATAAAAGGAAAAAACTCTTTGAAAACGGTATTTCAGAAGAAGAGATGGAGAAGAAATTTAAGTTTGAAGCCAGGATTGCCGCTGAGGAAAAAACACTGGAATTATCAGAATTTATTATCACCTCCACGGAGCAGGAAATTGAAACCTATAGGCCTTATAAGAATTTCGGACTGGCTAAATACCATGCCATTTCCCCGGGAATTGATACGCGCAAATTTGTTCCCTATTATCACCAGGAACAGGATTCTGTAAAACATATGGAAGAGGAGCAAAGGAAATATTGGGTAGCCGAAACGATTTCTAAGTTTTTAACCAATCCTCATAAACCTTTTATTTTGGCACTATCGAGGCCTGACCGTCATAAAAATCTTCATACTTTGATAGATGTTTATGGAAAAGATAAAGAATTGCAGAGTATGGCCAATCTGGTAATATTTGCCGGAATCCGAAAAGATATTACAAGAATGCCGGAATCTGAAAAAGACGTTCTGACCGATCTGCTTTTATCAATGGACAAATATGATTTGTACGGAAAAATGGCAATTCCCAAAAAGCACGATGTCGAGAATGAAGTTTCTATCATTTATCGTTACGCAGCCGAGAAAAGAGGAGTTTTTGTGAATTTGACCCTGCATGAAAATTTTGGGCTCACCGTCATTGAATCTGCAAGTTCGGGTCTGCCTGTTGTAGTAACCAAAAACGGCGGCCCATCGGAAATTATACCAACCTGCCAGAACGGAATATTGGTAGACCCACTGGATGCGGGTCAGATAAAAAAGGCTTTGCGAACTATCTTAACCGATGAGAACCAGTGGAAATATTTTTCAAATAACGGGGCAATCAACATTCAGAAGCATTACAGCTGGCTGAGTCATGTCAATCAGTATGTGGAGCTTATTGAAGAAAATTTAGAGCTTTCTTCAGGGGCCGGTATTAAAAAGCAGCATTATCCAAACATCAATATTTCGCGTTTGAAAAGAAAAGTGGAGCACTTACTGGTTTCAGATATTGACGGAACGCTGATAGAACCTAAATTAAAAAACCCGGGATTGAAGGAATTAAAGGCGTATTTGGCCAGCCGTACAGACAAAATGGCCTTTGCCTTAGCGACTGGAAGAAATTTAAGATTAGTAAAAAAGGTAATTGAAGAAGAGAAGTTTCCTGTGCCTGATTTTATTATCTGCTCTGTAGGAACCGAAATCTATTATACAAATGGCAAAGACTATATTTTAGACAAGGGATGGTCCACTTTTTTGTCAGGCCGATGGAAAAGAGAAGATGTAGAAAACCGCTTAAAAGCCATTTCGTGGATAAAGCTCCAGGAAGAAGAAGCGCAGAACCCTTTTAAGATTTCTTATTACTATGATAAGGAAAAATACAATTATGACCAGCTTGTTTCCGCTTTAGGTAAAGGATGGTATAAAATCAATATTATTCCCAGCCACGGACAGTTTCTGGATTTTATTCCCAAGAGGGCCTCTAAGGGAAATGCCATTAAATTTCTATGCCGTAAGTGGGCAATTCCCTTGTCTAATGTAATTGCGGCGGGCGATTCTGGCAATGATATTGATATGTTCAGGGGAGCCATAAAAGGTATTATTGTCGGCAACCGGAGTGTTGAGTTAAATCATTACCAGACCTCCAAAAGCATTTTTGTGGCAAAAAGTCCGGCTTCTTCCGGCATATTAGAAGGATTAAAACATTATAAAATAATTAAGTAAATATGTATTCAGGATCAGGTTTTAGCAGCTGGGAAATTGGTGATGTTGATGTTTTTATTGATGAGAACGGGCTCCATCATTTATTTCACTTGATTATTCCCAATCACGATTATATTGCGCATGCAGTCTCACGGGACGGCCTTTCCTGGAAGAGGGTTAAAAATGCATTGTTTGTTGGGGATCCCGGACAGTGGGATGATGATATGCTCTGGACAATGCATGTGAGTAAAAATACGGCAGCAGAAGGCTATGAAATGTACTACACAGGCCTTAAGCGCAGGGATAAGGGAATTACCCAGAAAGTGGGAAGGGCAGTTTCACCGGATTTGATTCATTGGAGAAAAGAAAATGAATATGGACTTCCCTTAAAAAGCCAGGCACCCTATTATGAAAGCGCGGTAAATAATCCCCGGGAATGGATTAGCTTCAGGGATCCTTATAAATATACTTTTGAAGGTGTGGATTATCTGCTTATTTGTGCCCGGAGTGCCGTTGGTCCGGCTTACAGAAGAGGCTGTATTGGTGTGGCAAAGAGAGAAGAAGATGGTTTTGTGCTTGAAAAACCGCTGCATTTTCCCTATGTATACGATGATGTGGAATGCCCTTGTGTTGTGGAAATACAAGGAATGCATTATCTGCTGGGCTCTATTCGTGAGGATATAAAAGTGCGTTATTGGTTTTCACCCGATTTTAAGGGGGAATATCACGCCTTTCATAATAATGTACTGATGCCTCAGGGAAATTATGCTGCCCGAATTGTAAAAGAGGGTGATTCTTACCTGATTTACAATTTTTATTTTGTAGGCCGAAATGTGAACACGCACCGCGTTATCCCGCCTCCAAAACAGCTTGGAGTGGATAGTACCGGCAGGCTTGTGTTAAAAAGCTACCATCGTTGGGAATCCATTTACCAGCGAACCATTGCCCAGGGAAATTTACCCGTGCCACTGCCCATTTTAGGAAACCCTTCGGCTAATTTTGTTTTGGAGCATGAAAACAAATGGCGTTTTGGATGCCGAAGCGGTTATGAGGTTTTTTGTTTTGAAAAACCTTCCAGTGATTTTGTCTGGGAAGGAACCCTTGCCGTTGAAGGAATGGGAAAAACGGGATTTGTAATTGAATGTGACCAGCAGGCAACTGCCTACTACATTTCGATCGATTTTGTAAATGGATATGTCCAGTTCAGGGCCTGGGGATTTAATGAAAAAGATTTCAGAAACAATTTCATTTTTGAAAACATCCAGGCCAATCAGTTTGAGATTGTGGACCCTAAGGAAATTTACTTTAAAATAATCCGCCATGGCAATTATTATGAGCTTTCAATCAATGGAGTGGTAAAACTGACCTTGCTGGATTTTAAATACAACGAAGGAAAGATAGGGGTGTATGTCTGCTCGGCTATTGTATCGGTAAAGGACTCAAAAATTCACGTTATCCCCGAACCCGAAAATGAATATGCCACCTCAGATCCCGATAAGGCATTTGATGAGTTTCTTAAAAAAGGGCATTAGCACTGCAAAGAAGCGGCAGATTGGTAAAATTTACTGCATCACCGAGTTCAAAGCCGGGCTTTAGTTTAAAAATCTTATCTTTGCAGAGAATGAAACTCCCTGGCAGCATTTCTTCCTGTCCGCCTTCAAGGCGTTATGGAAGATAGGATAAAAAGGGCGCAGCATTTAAAGGTAAATTATTATATCAAAAAATAGGAGAACCCGGGCATTAGTTTCGGGTTTTTTTATTGCCTGAGTCAAGCCTTGCTGAAACTGGCACGCTTTTTCAACAGGCAAATAGCGCCCTTATAATAGCATAACTCAAAGAGTAGGTTTTATAAAACTTCTCCCTTAATTTTAAGGCCAACCCTGCCGACGGGTTGATTTACGGCATTGCTTTCCACGATAATGGTTTTGCGCAGCGGGCCGGCGGGCACATTTTTATACCTGACGGTGATATTTCCTTTTTTACCCGGCATAATGGCCATGGCAGGTTTTATGACCACGATATAGCCGGCAGTGGATGCTGCTCTTGTAATGAGCAGGGGCGCGTCTCCCGTATTTTTAAATTCAAAAGCCCCTTCTGTGATTTCTGCTTTTGAAACCTGGCCGTAATCGATAGTGTTATCCGGGGCTGAAAACTCAATTTTAGGCCCCTTTTGGCCAAAAGCCGCTGTACTTAATAATATTAGAAAAAAAAGTGTGATGTTTTTCATTTTGAAATATTTAAAGTTTATCAAATATACTTTTCTTTACTTAAAATCATGCTTTTATTTCCAATTCACTGCTTTTCTGTTGCATTTTATTGCTGCTTATTGGCTTTGCTCTATAGGATGCTTTCAGTTTTTGTGTCCTTATTTTTGGTCTCGCGCTTTATTTTCAGTACATTACAGGTCCAAAAAAAAGAGCCATGAGAAAATTGCCAATAATTGTACTTCTTATATTTCTGTGTATGTCATGTGAAAGAAAAAAAGAGTCAGGACTTGAGAACAGTAAAAAAGCTGTAATTTTAAAAGATTCGGTGTTCAGTAATGCCCAGTCCGTCAGGCAGTGGGAATTATCGCTGCAGGGGCTTTGGGACAGCGGGATGCTCTGCAGCAAAGCAGACTGCGGCCTGTATGTGATCGGGGACCGGCGAAATGAGCTCTGGGAGTTTATACAGGACTCCGTCAGGGTGTATGCCAATGGCCTGAACCGCAAAAAGCTGCTCAGTGTATTCAGGGCAATACACAAGGGGGATAAAATCATCCTGGAATCCTGCCCTGACAGCCTCTCGGAGAGTCGCCTGAAAATCAACGTTGTCCTGGATGATATAAAGGACAATGTCATTAAAGGCACCCAGACCATTACCATAGAGGACAACTGTACTTCGGTATTCGATGTAGAGCTGACCAGGACAAAAAAAAGGTAAATTGTTTTTAGTATTATGGCTCCCCCGTATGCACCCCTGAGAATTCATACCGCTTATCTCAGCCGTACTATCGAGCACACAGGGTGTAACGCCCGATGCGGTTAAGAGAACCAGAAGCCCAAAGTAAACAAACTACTTAAAGGGCTTCATAGCTATTAGTTAGTTTCCTTGGTTACTTTTTACCGGCCTTATTGCGGTATTGTTGTAGCAGTTTTCGGTTAAAATCCTTTTCGGATTTTTTGATCTTTACTATTTTTTTCGCTGGAAGTACCCGGCGAAGGCTGCTTAGATAATTTTTTTTCAACAGATACAGTTTCCTGTTGGTGCTTTCCATTTGTGATAAAAGTGCTCCGGCCTGTTTCTCTGAAATGGAATTGATAGTATCATCATTGAGTTTTTGCGCATAGGTTTTCATTTTTTCATGCCTCAGCTCATATCGCCTGTCTTCATAAGTATTGTAAAGAGGCCAGAATTTCTCAGCCTCTGCCGGGGTAAGTTCCAGATCTGCGGTTAAAAAAGAAATTTTATAGGCTTTAATTTTTTCGAATTTTTGGTTTGTTTTTTCATTTTGTGCATAAAATGGGAAACTGGTCAAAAATAGAAATATCGGCAGTATGTCTTTTATTTTCATATTTTTCGTTTTTGTCTTGTTCTGAAATTAAGTTTCCAATATTTGGTTTACCTGCTGTTTTTTCTGCTCTGCTGCATTTAATTGGGGTTCAATTTGAGGGTCTGCGTCATTAAATTATACAAGTGTACCAGCAGTTTAAACCTTTTGATATATGATTAGATATGTTTCACAGCAAAAGGTTTAATTTAGGGGATACCCGTACTGCCGTTTATAAACGATCCGGCGCAGTGATGGCTTTGCAGTTTGTAAATCAGGGGCCGTATGAAATAGTATTTAGTGTTTCGGGCTGCAGTTCTTGGTGGATCATTTTTTAAGGCAGTTATTGTTTTTTAGAAGCTCTTCCCGCTATCCGTTCCGATCTATGCGCCGGACCCCTGATGCATAGGATTTCACTGCTATCGGGGCTGAGGGCTGCCGCAGAGCCCCATTTTGTCTTGCACAACGGCATATTACAGGCCGCAGTAGTGGTTGGGAAATCCCTCCTGTAAATTTTATATATCTTTGAGTGGTTTTTCACTAATGGATTATTGAACCAAAATTATGATATGCCGCAAAAATCATTTGTACTCAGAGGTATGATCCTGACGGAGAATCACAACAGGAGCTGCACTTTGGAAGAACGCTCTGGGATGATCATTCCCGCTTCGGATAATTGGACATCGCAAGACGATGCTGTTCTTCTGAAAAGATAAACCAGGCACTAGTGCTGGAGTCCTTGCTTTATTTAGCGGATAATAACCTGATAATTCTGGATGATCTTACCGACCAGGGCATAATAAAAATAAGGACTGCCGAGAATGCCTGATTGAAAATAATTTTAAACAAAGCAGTAAGTAAATCTACAAAACTTTAAAATGTAGAGTTCCATATCGTTGCTAAATGAATCCCATTCCACTGGGTTAAATACCCGAAAATAAGGCAGCAGGCTGGCAATGCAGCGGAACCTAATTTAGATTTTGCTTATAAGCGCCGGTAAATGTCATCGCTTTTGCTTATTTTACCATTCCATGACACTGGCGTGATCAGATGGCCGAAGAAATAAAGTTTTTAAAATTTAGATATGCCTTACAAAAATATACTGCTTATTGATGATGACAGTGACGATACCCTTTTTTTGTTGAAGCCCTTAGTGCGGTAAACAACCAGGCAGTATGCCGCACGAGACTTAATCCCGCCAGGGCATGGGAAGAGTTAGAGACTTTGCAAGAGCCGGAGCTGCCCGATATTATTTTCCTGGATTATAATATGCCTGTGGTAAACGGACTGGAATTTATAAAGCGCCTACAGTCCACAGAGCGCCTAAAGCACATTGAGGTCATTGTGCTTTCAACCCCGCCCGAGCAGGTTATGACACCCTGGCTGGAGAGAAACAATGCAGGGGTAAAGTACATATCCAAGCCAGCCGGTATGGAGGAATTCAGGGCGATGCTGCGTGAATTATTATAACGGCCTGTCGTGAGGATGCTCACAGTGCGGATTATGCCGCATAAGCTTGCAGATCTATTTACCGGTCCCCTGGCAGCAGGGGCTTTTTTTGATCTGATTTAATACCAGCTTCCATTTTTATAATAAAGCTTGAAAAATTTTATTTTGAGCTTTATGCTTATATACCCAAATCGTTTAACTTCCGGATTAATTCTTTATTTTTAAGGGAGACACTCCTGCATAAACTGACTTTTCCAATAAGACCTGATTTTTCAAGTATTAACCTTCTTTTCAATCAAGGAGCTTATTGATTCAAAAAGCCTGCAGCGGTTTATGCTGCAGGCTTTCTGTTTTACTATGTATTTTTAATCAGTTTGACTTTTTTAAAGTATACAGTCCGCCTGCCAACAGAGCAGCTGCCGCTCCAAGATAAAGAAAACCCTGCATTTGGCCCGACTCGTTTGAAGCATCAATCTTAAGTCCTAAAAAGTTAATTTCTTTGGTGCTGTCCGCTACACGGTTTAAGCCCACATAGCCTGCGGCAATGCTGATCACTATAAGCACAATACCTGTTATTTTTGCTGAATTCATCATTTTTGAATTTAATGTTTCTTAAATATAGGAAAAGTAATTTTGGCATGCAAATAAAGCAGGTAAAGACTGCTCAGATCAGGTAGTTTTACCTGCCGTGTTTATAAGGATTATTTCTGCTGGACTCCATATGGGCAGCATTTTTGATGCCAGATGCAAAGAAACACAATTGCTGGCCAATCGCGCAAGGCCGGTCAGACCGATCGGGTAGAGGAAATTCATTTGACGGCAGGAACCCTTTTAATGCCCGGCTGATTTTGAAATACAGCTGGTCATTATTTAGTATTGAAAAATAGTTATTGAGTATTGAAAAAGGGCTGCTAAGGTATTTTCAGTTTTTATTCCCCGCAGCATAATGCGGGTACATTAAAATTTTCGCTGGGAAGGTTTATGATTGTCCGGTGCACTGTTATCTGTCTCATTTCTGGTAAGTTTGTCTTCTTTAAGTTCTTCATTGCCAAGCTGCCCGATTTCGAATTCCCTGCGCGCGGGATTATCCTTTTCGGGTTCAATGGTTTCAAATGGCCTATTTTCAGCCTCGTTGCTCTTTTGAATATTCATATCCCTTTGGGAGACAGTATCTTAATTGAATCTTCCCAAACTGCTGTTCAGATGAGCTTACTTTGAACCTATCCAGATAAAACTCATCGATGAGGGCTTTTCTGGCACAGGCGCCTTTTTCTTAATGGTTTTGATAATATCGTGGGAAAAGCAGCAATACAATTGCATCTCTGCTTCCATGATTTTGGCCTGCCGGCAGAGTTTCATTGCCCTATGGAGAGGCATGGCTGAAGGTGGCGCAGAGCTCCGCGCCCTGTAAGAGCACGATGCCACAACGCCTCTTATACCACTGCCGATGATCAGCGGAATGCTGTTTAATTTCGGGTTGCTAAGCCTTTCACAGGACACAAAATGTGTTCATATCGATATGTACAACCGGCCTTTGCATAATCTTCTGCTTTTATAAGCGCTAAGATCATGACAGATCGTAGAATTTTTTACTATTAGCATGTTCTAATTTATGACAAATTTATTTAGTCATTTTTTTTCTGATAGGGCTAGGGGCAGTAAATATTGATTTTTTGCTTAAAGGGCCGGATTAAGAAAATGTAAAAAGATTTTTTTTAGTGTGTTTTTTCCTAAATAAGAATTATCTTTACTACCCTTGTCCGGTTTTGGACATGATGACGAACCCTGAATTTACGCCCGCGGAAAATTATAAATGCTGTTCTGCTGCTGCAGAATTCTCCATTTAATAATGTAAAATTTTTGATTATGGCCGCTGACAACGACAATGCCCAGAAATATATCTATTTAGCCGATGATGACAGCGACGACAGGGAATTTTTTGCCGATGCGCTGAGCGAAACCGCTCCCGATGCTGTGCTGGAACAGGCAGAGGACGGGATGTATTTAATGTATAAGCTGCTTGCCCTTCCAAGTGATGAGCTCCCGGACTTTATTTTTCTTGATATCAATATGCCCCGCAAATCAGGCCTTGAATGCCTGGAAGAAATAAGAAGCCATAGCGGCTGGCTCAAAGAAGTGAATATCGTTATGCTCTCCACCAGCAGTGATCCGGACAATGTTCAGAAAGCACTGGAACTGGGAGCTGCATTTTACGCAGTCAAGCCCAGTTCCTTTGAGTACCTGAAATCCCTGCTCAGGGATATCCTGAGCCTGAACTTTATTTCTGCTTTGGAGAAAAAAAGAAAATTTCTTCTGACTTAATCTTGGTGCCGATAACTTTTGAACACTAAATAGGTCTGCTTAACCATCTATTTTCTCCTTATGGTACCCCCTGAGCCATTTCTCCATTTTTTCAAGAAGCTGGATTTCGTTTTTGTCTCCTGTGGGATTGGAAAGGCCGCTTATGGTTCTTTGGTAATTGAACTTTTTATTTTCAAAGCGGCAGGTGAATTTTGGCACCTCGTTGTGCGATACCAGCCATATGCCGGCTCCTGCGTCTTTAATTTCAAACTTTTTCATATCTGATGCCCGCCCAGAACTGTGGCAGCCTGAGCTTTAATTTAAAAGGCAAAATTACGGGTTTTATTTCTATTGCTCTCCGTTTTTGTGTTAAGTCAGTGGGACACCCTGAAACGCGATTTAGATCAGCGGGCCTCTTGGCCGAAGCAGTCTTTTGCATCGAACCCCCGGCACAAAAGGATTTCCGCCTCTATCGGGCAAGGAGCGCTAGGGGACTATTTTGCAGGTATTAGCTGTTACTTTGTTTATCCTGAGGTGATTTGATAGAGCGTTTACTTTTTAAGCTATCTTGTACTAATTTTTTATTAAGAATATAAATATGAATTTTAAAAAACTAACACTGGGCCAAAAACAGGTTTATTTGACCAAAATAGAAAGTACGCTAGTTTCTAAAAAGCTCTTTTTAAAATCTGATTTATCTCTTCCGGACCTGGCGCAGGAAACAGGAATTCAGCTCCACACGCTTTCGCACCTGATTAATTCACAGACCAGTCAAAATTTTAGGGATTATATAAATTTAATGAGAATCGGGTATTTCAAAGAAAAAATAAATGATACTCGGTGGAAAGATTTAACAGTAGAGCAAATGGTAACGGCCTGTGGATTTAATTCCAGGGCTGCCGCTCACCGGGCCTTTATAAAGCATGTTGGCGCCACGCCTTCAGAATATTTAAAATTGCATAGAGTCCACCCTGCTGCAATAGTTCCTAAAAAGAGATATAACTTTGGTTGACTTTAAAAAAATTAAAGGCATGATAAGGCGTAATAGCATCTTGTTTTTGTGCAGTTTTTTAAAGAATATTACTGCAATTCTCATTTTTGTTTAAGCAGTTTCTGCAGCTACCTGTTTTGTGAAATACTTTTTTCTGAACCAGAATGCAAGGTTTACCAGTGCTATAAGAGCAGGTACTTCTACCAGGGGACCAATAACTCCCGCAAATGCCTGGCCGCTGTTTATTCCAAACACGCCGATTGCCACGGCAATGGCAAGTTCAAAATTATTGCCGGTGGCTGTAAAAGCTATAGATGCAGCCTTTGAATAGTCAGCCCCAAAATATTTTCCTGTAAAAAAACTGATGATAAACATTAAAGTAAAATAAATCACAAGCGGTATTGCAATACGCACGACATCCATAGGGATCTGAACAATAAGTTCTCCTTTCAGGCTGAACATTACAATAATTGTAAAGAGCAATGAAATAAGTGTAATTGGTGAGATAAACGATACATACTTATTCTCAAACCATTCAGAACCTTTTAAAGCTATCAAAGTATAACGGCTTATGATTCCAAGAGCAAATGGAATACCTAGATAAATACCGACACTCTCGGCAATCTGCGCAATGCTAATATTGATTTCAAAACCATCATATCCAAAATAGGGCGGGAGAATGGTTATAAAAATGTAAGCGTATACACTGTAAAGCAGTACCTGAAAAATACTGTTAAGGGCAATAAGACCTGCTGCATATTCGCGGTTTCCGTCTGCCAGATCATTCCATACCACAACCATTGCGATACAGCGTGCCAGACCGATCAGGATCACTCCAATCATGTATTCAGGATATCCGTTCAAAAACAGGAGCGCCAGTAAAAACATTAAGACAGGGCCTACAATCCAGTTCAGGAATAAAGAGGCACCCAAGACTTTAGTATTTTTGAAAACCTGTCCCATCTGTTCGTATTTTACTTTTGCCAGAGGCGGATACATCATCAGGATAAGCCCTATTGCCAATGGAATGTTTGTGGTACCGCTGGAGAAAGAATTAATGAAATCTCCGCTGGAAGGAATAAAGTATCCTATAGCCACGCCTATAGCCATAGCAAGGAAAATCCAAAGGGTTAAAAAGCGGTCAAGGAAGCTTAATTTTTTGCGTCCGAGCGCTGGTACACAGTTATTTGCTGACATTTTATTTTTTTATTTGTGAGAATACGTAAAACATTTCAGTTCCTATCTGCCCGCTGCGCTCCAGATAAGTTTCTTTCTGCTGAGGCGTTCCGTCAGAAATTTTAGGGTCTTCAAAGGTAATCGGGATTCTTTTCTCAGCACCTGCTATAAACGGGCATCCCCCGTCAGCCTTCGAGCAGGTCATTATTGCGGCGAATCCGCTTTCAGGATTGAAATCATCATCATAGGTTTTGGAAAAACCGATGACAGGAAGTTCATCAGCTGAATATTTTATGGAATAAATAGGGTTTAATCCCTCTGAAAGAGTTTTGATCTTAAATCCTGAATCCCCTAATGTCTCAGCTGCCATTGGGAAAAGGGCAGTAGCCTGGGTTCCTCCTGAATAGCATGAAACGTTTTTGATGCCGTAATAGGCAGCCGCGGTCTGCGCCCAAACCTGCGAGAGATGGCTTCTTCTGGAATTATGTGTGCAGATTAGGTTTAGTCTGGTTTGCTGCTTGCTGTCCACTTTAGTCTGAATGAAATCGATTAAGGGCTGCAGGACTGCTTTTCGGTCTTCGGAGATCTGCTTGAAATCAAATGATTTAACGGTATTCTCAATTTCTGGATATAACATAGTTTTTTGGCTGTAAAGGTTTATTGATATCTATTTAATGATTAACAGCATCCTCCGCCCGGAGTGCATGAAGAAGCATTATCAGTATTTAACTGGGATAATTTTACTTTAGGCTTATCTAATGGAATACCGCACTGCTCCTGAGCAAGGCAGGCTGTCTGTTTATTCAGCAGAGTGAAGTTTTCGCCGTTAAAATCCAAATCGTATTTGCCGATAGTGGTATTCTGGTACTCCACTTCAATTTCATGGTCTTCAATACCCAATACTTTTTCTGAAAGCTCAATGATGTGGATCAGTTTCTGAGGTTTCAGCCTGTGCTGGTAGTCGCTGGCATCCCAAAGCTGGAAATTTACAACCGTTTCTTTTCTTACTACGCCGCCGCAGTCGATGAAGTTTTTGGTAACCAGGCCTACTTCGGTTACGTGAAAATATTCCGGAACAAATGTGCCGTCCGGCAGTTCAAAATTTACAGCCTCCACTGTTTTAAGCACTTCTTTAATTTCTGAAAGTTTCATAATTTTTTATATTTAGTTAAACTATATTTTTTTATTAAATAATAACGGAGCTTCTTCTTTCCAGAAGCGCAGTATCTCTCCAGATACCATTTTGTTTTCCAATTTTCTCCCTAGTTCCAAGTATCCTGAAACCTGCCTTTTCATGGATGCGGAGACTTGCCGTGTTCTCAGGAAAGATCCCTGCCTGAAGCGTCCAGATTCCTTCTGCTTCGCTCTGCAGGACAAGTTCATTTAAAAGGGTAAGCCCGATTCCTTTTCCTGAATGTTCGGGATCCACGTATACGCTCACTTCTGCAACCCCTGCATAAACGCAGCGTGAAGAAACAGGGGTAAGGGCAGCCCAGCCAATTACATTGCCATCTTCCTGCATCACAACTCGGCAGGACTTAAGATGTGAATTGTCCCAGTCTTCCCATGTGGGGGCGCTGGTCTGGAAAGTGGCATTGCCGGTGTCTATCCCTTTTTGGTAAATTATTTTTACCTGATTCCAGTGTTTGTCCGAAAGTTTTCTGATTTCCATATTTTTATAGATTAGCAGCATTCACTTCTCTTTTTTGCCAAATGATCTGATATATGCTCAAAGAAGCCTTTTATCTTTTCCAGTCCTGGTTCATTGATGCAGTAGCAGATGGAATTTCCTTCGATGCTTCCTTTAATCAGCCCTGCATTTTTCAATTCTTTCAAATGCTGAGAAACGGTCGGCTGTGAAAGGGGAAGTTCGTTTACAATATCTCCGCAGATACAGGCATCCACTTTTAATAAATACTCCATAATAGCAATACGCGCAGGATGGCCTAATGCTTTGGCTAAAACAGCCAGCTCATTCTGGCTTTCTGTAAAGTGATCTGTTTTTGTTGCTCCCATCGTTTTATATTTATATTGCAATATTACGATATTGTTTTAAATAAAAAAAATTACTTCAATTTTTATTGGGCATTTAAGTAAATTTGGTAAGCATATTGATATTCTAAAGGGAGTAACCAGCTTTTTTTTATGGAAACATCAACTCAAAGATGCAGGGCAGGGCAATTAGCGGGTCTTAATGCGATGATAAGCTGCAAATGCATAATTCTGGACAATTTTCCATTATAAAGTTTATGGAACTCCAGTGATCATAACCAGCTTTCCATAAAGGGAATGCACAAATCCGCCGCAAATGTCGGCGGATGTTTTTATCTCAAAATTCAGTTTTAAGGCATCAAATCTTTCAGTACACTAAAATTTTCGCTGGGAAGGTTTGTAATTGCCGGGCGCTCCGCCGTCTGTCGCGTCTCTGGTCATTTCATCTTCTCGAAGCTCCTTGTTTCCAAGCTGTCCGATTTCGAATTCCCTCTGCACGGGATTATCCTGATCGGGTTCTATAATTTCAAAGCTGTCGCTTTCCGCTTCATCGCTGTTTTGGGTATCAATATCAGTTTCAAAACCTCCGGATGGGTCATTCTCCATAAGGTCATTTTCGATTTCCTTTTCGGTTATGTCTTTGGACCGGGGGCCGGGTTCATTACGGGGGTTCTCTGAATCATACTTATTACTGTTCTCATCGGTGCCCAGGTCATCTGCGTAATCCGGCCCGGCATTATCTGTAATGGGGTGGGCTGTAGTTGAGGCAGTTTTTTGATCTGCTTTATTGCCTTTGTCAGGGTTTTGAAAATTCTTCTCATCCTGAGGGTTGTTTTCCTTTGTATCTGAAGCTGCCATTTTATTTTTTTTAGCTGGATTATTGCTGTCGTTTTTTTAAAGGGGTGTACCGCAGGAAGATTGTGGGTACTGCCGTGGCAGCTGACATTTTTTCCTTTTGTGTGCTTTGCGGGCTGTCCTTTATCAAATGTACAGCGGATAGGGGGGATTTTTTTACAGAATAAGGGGCTGCAGTTATAAAATAGCGATCAGGTAATCAGGAGGGTAGGTGTAATATTGTATATATAGACGATGCTGATTACTGAGTTTTTAGGTTTGATATTTTTTTTATGTTTAATATTTTTTTGGAGCTTTTACCCGCTATACGTTCCACCCGAGCGCTAGCGAACTGGCGAAGCAATCTTTTGCGCCGAACCCCGGCACAAAAGGATTTCCACTGCTGTCGGGGCTAAAAAGTTAAATAGACAATTTGGAATAAGCCAATTTCTGACCTCAATGGAACAACAGACAAAAGTAAAAGTTATTTTTGCAGCCCAAAAAATAGCAGCTCCACTTTTAAACAAGAAAATAAATGACGCTTTTCTGGTTTCTATTTCTTTTGGGGATATAGTTTATATAACCGTATTCATTTAAATCCTTTATGCACCTGTGATACGTGGCAGGGCCGGTTTTTTTGGCTGTTATTAATCGGCAGGAGGAATTTTTAACGCAATCTGATCGGGATGATTAGCATTGTCAATTGTATTTAATATTATTTTTCTGGAGCTTTTTCCCGCTATTCGTTTCAATCTTTTGTACCGAACCCCGGCACAAAAGGATTTACGCTGCTATCGGGGCTAAAAAGTTAAACAGACAATTTGGAATAAGCCAATTTCTGACCTCGATGCAACAACAGACAATAGTAAAAGTTATTTTTGCAGCCCAAAAAATAGCAGTTCCACTTTTAAACAAGAAAATAAATGACGCTTTTCTGGTTTCTATTTTTTTTGGGGACGTAGTTTATATAACCGTATTCATTTAAATCCTTTATGCACCTGTGATACGTGGCAGGGCCGGTTATCTTTGCTATTTTCATAATTTCATGCCTGTAGGCTCTGATAGGATTGATGTTGCCTTGATTTGTTCTGAATTGGAGCAGTGCCGCAAAAATTCCAATATGGGTAATGCTGATGCGCTGGTCTTTATTGAAAGTAAAGCGGGTAGGGGCGTTTCTTTTTTTCAGGATAAGGGTCGGCATTTACAGAACAGCATACAGGTGATCAGGTGGGTATATTATTTTAAGGTTTGATATTATTTTTTAGGAGCTTTTTCCCGCTATTCGTTCCAATCTTTTGCGCCGAACCCCGGCACAAAAGGATTTCCACTGCTATCGGGGCTAGAGCTGCAGGCCCTATTTTGCGTTGGAGAATTGTAAAATTGAATTCAATTGTCGTATTTCTAATTTGCAGACGGTGCAAAAATAAAGCAGCTATTATGTAAGATATTTTTTTTGCTTTTTTATGTCTATAAAAAAAAGGATTCTAAACTTGGACAGGATTGTAATGGAAAGTGATTTAGGTCGAAATTAAGATTAAAGAGTTATGGTATGTTTGAATTTCTTAACTTTGCATTATGAAAGAGATCATAACAAGAGAAATTTCGCAGTTTAACAATGAATTGAAACTCCAGGGTTTTAAGGCATTTCAGATAGAGGATGATGGCGCAGAAACCAGGACCTACAGCAGAAAGGAATTTTATAAAATCTGTCTGACTACGGGAAAAAGCAAGATTCATTATTCTGATAAAACCTATGAGCAGGAAGGAACGATTCTTTTTTTCGGAAATCCGCACATTCCGTATTCGTGGGAAACCATTTCCACAACATACGTTGGTTACACCATTTTATTTTCTGAGGAGTTTTTTAAAAATTCCGAACGTTCTGAAAGTCTGCAGCAATCTTCCTTTTTTAAAATCGGCGGGACGCCTGTTTTGAAAATCACAGAAGAGCAGAGAGGGTTTCTGAATACTATTTTTCAGAAAATGATTGCCGAGCAAAAAAGTGATTATGCATTTAAAGATGAACTGATTCGTAATTACATCAGTCTTATTATTCACGAATCTTTAAAGATGGAACCTTCTGAAAATTTTGAGCAAAACAAGAATGCCTCATCCAGATTAGCATCTGTGTTTTTAGAACTTCTGGAAAGACAATTTCCTATTGAAACCACTTCGAGTCCGCTTCAATTAAGAACGGCGCAGCATTACGCCCAGCATCTCAATGTGCATATTAATTACCTGAACCGGGCCGTAAAAGAAGTCACGGGAAAATCAACAACTACACATATTACAGAGCGAATCATCACAGAAGCCAAGGCGCTGCTGCAGCATACCGACTGGAGTATTTCTGAAATCGCCTACGCGCTGGGATTTGAATATCCGACCTACTTTAATAATTTCTTCAAAAAAATTACCGGAACCAATCCCACCGCATTCCGTTTAGCAGAAGTTTGAATTTCTTAAGCTTTGGTTTGATAATCGTTACTGCCATCCTTATAGGCAGCCTTATCTTTGTATCTGAATATTTAATTCAAATATTATGTCAGATAAAGACCCTATTTCCGCTGCCTGCTCATCCCAAATAGATATTTTTGGGAGGCTTTTATCAGGTGAAACCATACTTTCAAACGATCCGCAGCTAGGCAGATTAAGGGATGAAGCATTTGCTGTCAAAGCATTGCTTACCCAGATGAACAATGCTGTAAATCCTCAGGAAATTACAGAGATATTAGACACAATTTTAGATAAAAAAATCCAGGATGTAACCGTATTTACACCTCTTTACATCAATTGCGGAAAACACATTACAATTGGAAAAAATGTTTTTATCAATTTTGGCTGCACTTTTCTGGCATTGGGCGGGATTACCATTGAAGACGATGTTTTAATTGGCCCTAAAGTCACTCTTGTTACCGAAAACCACCCATTAGATCCCAAGGAGAGAAAAGGATTGACTGCCAAACCCATCCATATCAAAAAAAATGCATGGATTGGTGCCAATGCCACGATTTTGCCCGGCGTTACCATTGGGAAAAATGCAGTTGTCGCGGCAGGGGCAGTTGTTTCCAAAGATGTTCCCGATAATACGATTGTTGGCGGGATTCCTGCAAAATTCATTAAAAATGTTTAACCTTAAAAGATAGATTATGAAACTGAAATCTCTTCTAACGGTTATGGCTGTTCTTTTCGCTCTTTCTTTCTGTAATGCAAGCTGTGGCAATGACAATCATACAGCACCGCAAGACAATAAGAATGAAAATGAAAATACTAATACTAATTCAGCATCAAAAATGAAAATAACAATTGGCACAGCAGTTTTCACGGCAACATTGTATAACAATCCCAGTGCAGCTGCACTTAAAGCAGTGCTTCCACTTACCATAGACATGACAGAACTGAATGGCAATGAAAAGTATTACAATTTCCCCAGTCCGCTTCCAGCAAATGCTTCAATTGGAGGTGATATAAAGCCGGGCGATTTAACGCTTTATGGCGGCAATGTACTGGTGCTTTTTTATAAAAGTTTCAACACTTCCTATAGTTATACAAAACTGGGATATATTGACAACCCTGCGGGACTGGCTGCTGCATTGGGTAATGGAAATGTGATTGTGAAATTTGAAAACAAATAAAATGGAGTCTTATGAAAAGTAATTTTAAAACAGCATTTTTATTCATAATGTTATTAGCAATGGGTTGGCTATCATTAGATTGAGGGCAGGCCTATTGAAATTATCAAAAAAGGTGATGTCATAAAATGTCCGCCAAATGTTAGGCATTGGCACGGTGCAAGTGCTGATGTAGGTTTGCAGCTATTATACATCGTTCCAAACACCGAAAAGGGGATTGTAAACTGGAACGAAGCGGTAACCGATAAGGTGTATCAAAGTGCTCAATAGTTTTCAAAAAGAATTGAAACTAAATATAATTAATTGTGGAAAGTAATATAAAAGACAAAGTAGTAATCATTACAGGAGCCAGCAGCGGGATGGGAGAAGCATCTGCCAAGTTATCTTTCGACCAGCAGCACAGGAGCTTGAGTAAACCTCTGTGCAAAATTTAGGAAAGGGATGGTGAATCGGTAAAAATAGATAACTAAGGAGTAATATTTAAAGTATTAAAAATAATTAAGCATAAAATGAAAAAAGCATTGGCAGTCACAATATTGTTTCTGATAACAGGGCAGTTATCTGCACAAAAAACAAAATTAAATACACAAAAAATGAACACTTCAAAAGAACATTATACATTCCAGTTAAGCGATAAGGTAACCCGTCAAAAAGTGAGCTTTAAAAACCGTTACGGCATTGCATTAAGCGGAGACTTATACCTTCCGAAAAATGCTGTAACTGAAAAATTAGCAGCATTAGCGATCAGCGGGCTATTTGGGGCAGTAAAACAGCAATCATCAGGATTGTATGCCAACCAAATGGCGGAACGCGGTTTTATTGCTTTGGCTTTTGACCCGTCTTATACAGGCGAGAGTAGTGGCGAGCCAAGAAATCTGGCATCTCCTGAAATCAATACGGAAGACTTCAGCGCCGCGGTTGATTTTTTAGGACTGTTGAAAAACGTTGACAGGAACAAAATTGGGATCATCGGGATTTGTGGTTTTGGCGGTTTTGCCTTAAATGCTGCAGCTATTGATAAAAGGGTTAAAGCGGTTGCCACGACAAGCTTGTATGATATGACCCGCGTAATGTCCAAAGGATACAATGATTCAGTAACTCCGGATCAAAGAACCAAAACACTGGAAGTTTTGGGTGAGCAGCGCTACAAAGACGCCGAGGCTGGAAAACAAGCCGATGGGCCAAGAAATCTGCCCGAAAAATTAAAAGGTGATGAACCGCAATTCGTAAAAGAATATTTTGACTATTACAGGACACCGCGCGGTTTTCATGTTAATTCCGTAAATTCAAACGGAGCCTGGCTTGCAGCCAATCCAATCTCGTTTATGAATATGCCAATACTGACTTACGTAAAAGAAATTTCTCCAATACCAATGCTATTGATTGCCGGAGAAAAGGCACATTCAAGATATTTTAGCGAAGATATTTTTAAAGTGGCAGGCCAGCCGAAAGAACTGATCATTATCCCAAATGCAGTTCATGTGGATCTCTATGATAAAATAGATGTGATTCCGTTTGATAAGTTAGAAAGTTTCTTTAACGATAATTTGAAATAAGATATCAAACGCTTATTGAAAAAGCGGAACCTGCCTTTAAACAAGAAAATAAATAACACTTTTCTGGTTTCTATTTCTTTTGGGGATATAGTTTATATAACCGTATTCATTTAAATCCTTTATGCACCTGTGATAACGTGACAGGGCCGGTTTTTTTGGCTGTTATTAATCGGCAGGAGGAATTTTTAACGCAATCTGATCGGGATGATTAGCATTGTCAATTGTATTTAATATTATTTTTCTGGAGCTTTTTCCCGCTATTCGTTTCAATCTTTTGTACCGAACCCCGGCACAAAAGGATTTACGCTGCTATCGGGGCTAAAAAGTTAAACAGACAATTTGGAATAAGCCAATTTCTGACCTCGATGCAACAACAGACAATAGTAAAAGTTATTTTTGCAGCCCAAAAAATAGCAGTTCCACTTTTAAACAAGAAAATAAATGACGCTTTTCTGGTTTCTATTTTTTTTGGGGACGTAGTTTATATAACCGTATTCATTTAAATCCTTTATGCACCTGTGATACGTGGCAGGGCCGGTTATTTTGGCTATTTTCATAATTTCATGCCTGTAATCCGGGAGGAATGTTATTTTAGGTTTAATATTCTTTTTAGGAGCTTTATCCCGCTATCCGCTCTAATCTTCTGCGCCGAACACCGGCGCAGAAGGATTTCCGCTGCTATCGGGGCTAAAAAGTTAAACAGACAATTTGAAATAAGCCAATTTCTGACTTCAATGGAACAGCAGACAATAGTAAAAGTTATTTTTGCAGCCAAAAAATAGCAGCTCCGCTTTTAAACAGGAAAATAAATGACGCTTTTCTGGTTTCTGTTTCTTTTTGGGATATAGTTTATATAACCGTATTCATTTAAATCTTTTATGCACATGTGATACGTGACAGAGGAGTTTTTTTTTACAGCATAAGGGGCTGGATTTATAGAACAGCGGTCAGGTAATCAGGGGGGCTGCAGTATTATATAGAATGACAATGCTGATCACTGGGTTCTTAGGTTTGACATTATTTTTTAGGAGCTTTTCCCGCTATGCGCTTCAATCTTCTGCGCCGAACCACGGCGCAGAAGGATTTCCACTTCACACGAGCGAAGCAAACTGGCGAAGCAATCGGGGCTAAAAAGTTAAACAGACAATTTGAAATAAGCCAATTTCTGACTTCAATGGAACAGCAGACAATAGTAAAAGTTATTTTTGCAGCCCAAAAAATAGCAGCTCCGCTTTTAAACAAGAAAATAAATGACGCTTTTCTGGTTTCTGTTTTTTTTGGGGACGTAGTTTATATAACCGTATTCATTTAAATCCTTTATGCACCTGTGATACGTGGCAGGGCCGGTTATCTTTGCTATTTTCATAATTTCATGCCTGTAGGCTTTGATAGGATTGATGTTGCCTTGATTTGTTCTGAATTGGAGCAGTGCCGCAAAAATTCCAATATGGGTAATGCTGATGCGCTGGTCTTTTTCTATCGATCTAAAGAATTCAGTTAAAGGGTTTAATTGTTCCATCACTGCTGTATTTTAGATTTTATTCCTTTTTGGACAGATTGTTTCGGGAATGCTGCTGCCTGGTTTTTTGATGAAGCTTTCTGTATTTTACGAAATTGCTGGTCATAGATATTCAATGATCTAAACTGCGGATTGGCCTCTATATAAATCTGATTTTCTCGTCCATTTTTAATCAGCACAGCAGATACGCTGTCACCCTGCCTTATAGCATTTTTCAGTTTCTCCATTTCATATGTATTAGATATATCTTTTAAAGGAATGGCCTTTAAAGTCTTTTCTAAATCATAAGCATATTCATTTCGAAATTCTTTTAAGTGATAACTGCCCGAAGCATCTCTATCATTAAAGTCGAGCTGAAACCATGATTGGTTATGCTCTACAGAACGGCCTGACAATAAATTATAAGCTTCATTCAGTTTAAAATTGTTTTCCAGCCCATTTTTAAAGTAATATTCCCTGCTATCTTCTGGTGCGGAATTATTCTGCAGGCTGCTTTTAAATCCGTCGAGTTCAAAATGACCTTCAGCATTTTTTGAAAACGAAAGGGTATGAGTGATCTTTTCTTTTTCATTAAGGTAGTAGGATAGAGGAATGCTGAAATTTTCCTGTTCCTTGTCAATAAGATTTTTTAATTTTTCGGATAAATCAGGAAAGCCGATACGCTGCACTTCCTCGTTAAGGGAATTGAAGTTTCTTTCGTCTTTTTTTGCCTCACTGCGAAGTGAAAGCTGATTTTGAGTGCTGGTGATTAATTTCCTCAGGATACGTGAAATGAGACTTGGATACAATTGTTTTGCCATCCTTTGGATTTCCATTTTAAGGATTCGAAGCGTATGCTGCTCCTCAATATTTTTTGAAGATCTGTATTTCGTTCTGATTCTATCGAACTGGCGCAGTTTCTCGGCCAATAAAGATCTGTTTTCTGCCGGAGTAATTGAAAAGAGCGTACTCAAACGCTCCTCTCTTGCTTTCCATTGGCTGAATTCTATTTCTACTCTATTTACGGGAAACTGCGGGTTCATCATTTAAGCTTTAATTATTTTTAAATCTCTAAAGCGAATTAGACTGCTGTCTTCTTTTTTTTGGTTTGTTCGCCGAAGGGGTTTCACTGTTTTCGTCAGTGCTCTCAGACTGTTTTTTCTCTGATTGTTTTTCAGATGTTTTTTCTCCTTCTGATTTTTTCTCTTCCTTGCTTTCTCGATGATTGATGCGCTGGAGGTTTCCATCATATACATTAAGAGTCTTAAACTGCGGATTTGCTTCCACGAACATTTTGCTTTCAACGCCGCTGACAACAAAAGTCACAGACTGAAGATTTCCTTTTTTAAGGGAGTTCATAAGGTCTTCCTTATATTGCGGCGTACTGAGTTCTTTTATGGAATGCTTCTCAAGGCTTGCTTCCAGATCATAGCCGTAATTCTGATGGTAATGGTTAATCTTAAAATTTCCGGAATTGTCTGTCTGTTTAAAATCGAATTTTAACCAAGAATTGTAGCTTTCTCCTTCTTTAGTTTTAAGATCTTTATTCACCGAACGGCCTTCCATTAAATTATAGGCTTCTTTGAGTGTAATGCTGGTTGCATCATTATTGATGTAAAAGGTCTGCTGCAGTCCCTGCTTGTTTTCTTTTTTCTGAAGATTCACACGATAGGAATTAAAAAAGTACATATCAGTCTGGTCTGACTTCTTGAAGTTCAGCTCAACCGTTACGGTGTCTCTGTTTGGAACGCCATTGTTCATAATGCCGGTGTGCATGATTTTAAAATCCTTATCTCCTTTCAGCATGTTTTCTCTCAATTCAGCATCGAAAGTTTCTCCAAATCCAGTATATTTCAGCTGGTCTTTCAGGTAATTTAAATTATTCTCATTCATAATATTTGTATTTAAGTTGTTTTCTGGTAATTCTTTGTTTTCTCTTGACAGACGGACAAACTCCGTAAGATCAAGTTTCTGATTGCTGTACAGATCAATTCCGCTCTGCATGACTGTCTTTAAGTCATTTATAAGCGAATCGATGGGCACGCTCTTAAAATAGTCGATATCATTAACCCCCACCAGACAATGGTCCTCTGCGCCCATTGATGTCCTGAAAAAAGCAATGTTATCGCTGTCAGCTGATATATTAACAGGGTGAGCGGCATAGCGATAGCCTAGTGAAGCCATTTCCTCTGCAAAGCTTAACAGCGTTTCGGTTTCATTGATATTTATATTCATAAGCTGCTTTTTAAGTTTTTTAGGATGGTGCCGGGATTATGGCAGCGGGATTACTTTATCGGCCAGATTTTTTTTAATATTAACCTCTAAGTGGCGTCCGCCATTCTTTTCCAGCAGCTGGAGCGTTAAAAGCTTATTGTCTGGAATGGTAAATTTCTCCAGTGCAAAAACTTTTACTGCTTCAGACTTATCAGGAATCACCGCAATTGATGAAGTGCAGTACAGCGGCTGGATCTCAATTTCCTGCGAGGCAGTTCGTTTTGATTTTCGCTGGTCTCTTATGAAAAAACGCAGCTGGTCGATATCGTAATTAATTTTTGACTTATTCTCAAATACTACGCGCAGATACAGCACATCCTCATGTATAAAAATGCCGCTGACCTCCAGTTTTATCTGAAACTTAGCTTTTTTTAAGCCGCTGGTCTTTATTTTTTTTGATAATGCCAGTGAAGCAGACTGTTCTATTTTTTTCTGATTTTCGTTCTCTAAAGTGAATAATACATCCTTACTCGCCGCCGCAGCATTTTCTGCTTTTATATTCAGATCAGGGCAGTTGTCGTCGTAATTTAGCACAAATACATATAATTTTGCATCAGATGTAACCACTGTCAGGTTAGTCTGGAAAAAATATTGTCTCGCCGCTTTTACAAGCAGAATATTCTCGACTCCTTTGGCTTTCTGCACCAGAACATCGGCACTGCCTTTATCGATGCTTTTAATCTGGTAGGGAAAAACGATGCTGGTAGTCTTTGAATAGCCGATCTGAAGATTTTTATAGCGGTCTTCATAAAAAACAGTTTCCCTGCTCTTTAGCTGGGGATGAGCCCAAACAGGAACCAGCAGCAGACTCATTAAAAACAAATAATTAATTCTTTTCATCTTATTCTATTTTATGGTTTTAAATTCTTTTGTTTTTCATCATATAACAGCACCTTGTATCCTGCTTTTACCACAACTTTTATAAGTTTTACCTTTTTGCTCATAAGACTTTTGGCTGCCTCAATGCCTATGCCCGCAGCCTGTGCTCCCCATGAATCAGTAATGCCGGTAAGTCCGAGTGTCTGAATCGAGCGGTCGGCAGATGCTTTGGCCACATCCCTGTTAATGGCACCCGGAATATATATGCCCTCAATACCGTCCATATCAAAGACCGAGAGCTGCACTGGGAAAATGGAACCATGATGCTGGAGGTTTTCTATCTTTATTTCAAGCCTTTCACCTTTCAATGCCGCCATGCCGTATAGGAAGGTGTTTTTCGGTATTGTTCTTCCCTGAAGCGTAATATCGGCAGTGAGCCTTAGTTTAACCACAGATCCGTTTACAATGGTCTGCGTTTCGTGCACGGCAGCTTCAAGTGCATTCTGCTGATGATCTGGATTTAAATCCTCATCTGCCGTGAAAAAAGCATTCAATTTAAAGGACTCTCCAGGTATTGCATTTTCTTGGAGAGAAGTAATATAGTCCGCCGTTTTTTTAGGGACTGCGGAATAAACTTTTCCTTTTTTTTGTTCGGAATTCTGTTTTAAACGTTCCTGCACTCTTGAAGGATGCTGGATATCCAGGATATTTTCCAGCATGCCTCCGAGCTGCTGCAGTTCCGGGTCCGGCTGAGTTTCGCCCATTGCGGACATCATCTGTTCCAAGTTCTTAATCTGGGCAGATACTTCATTTGATGAGCCGTAGTTTTCAAACTCCCTCATATCCTGCCCGTAATTTTTAACCGGTGCAGGCTGGCTGATGGTTTTCTGGAGCAGCTGCAGCTTTTCGTAGATTTTCTGCTCGTTTCTGTCCTGCGGGGCCACTGCATTCAAGCCGCTTCCTTTTTTTGAAAAACTCTGGGATGCAAAATCCAGTTCCGGGAACTCCTTCAAGGATTCTTGAAGAACTTTTTGATTGGAATAGTTCGGATCTTTTTTAATCTGCTCCTGCAGTTTGATGGAATCTACTGCTGCCTGGTCATAGTAGCTCATTTTATCCAAAGAAGAATCTTCTTTGAAATTTGGAAGCGGCAGTTTAAAATTAAATCCTTTCTTTATTTCATTTTCAGCCGCTGCGGCTTCCGTTCTTCCTCCTCCAAGGGTGTAAAAAAGAATGGTGATAAAAGGAAGTGTTATCATCGGCAGAGCCAGAAGCATTTTTCGTTTTTTTGCTTCTTTAATTGATATCGTCTTGGTTTCCATTTTTTTATCTTTTAATCGATTATTTTAATTTTTACAGTCTGCTTTGAAATTTTAACCCGCTGGGCTTCCTTTCCTGAAAAGGCATTATAAAGGTTATAAATAAGATAGCCTGCTGACAGGATAACAAATAAGCTGAGAAGAAAAATGAGCTTTCTCTTTGAGCACCCTTCCGCCAGACCGCTCATTTTTTCAGACCATTTTTTTTGTGCAGAGAGATAGTGCCTATGGTATGTAAAAGGGATTTCTCGTTTTTTAAACAGTGATTTCATAACCCGTCATTTACGGTTTTCAACAGTTAAATCCCGGTTTTCAATCGTGTTGAAACGTTCGATTAAAAAACCGTGCGGATTGTTGTCGCTTCTTGATACATTGCGCAGGCTTCCTTCGGTAATCAGGCTTCTTTTTAAAATGCTGGTGGTTCTGATGATGTTCTGCCTTGAGAAACATTTAAAGCGGTAGGGATAGTCCCGTGTATCGACAGTTACACTGTCAATCTGGATGGTCTGGCTCATATTGCCTGAAATAATCCCGGAATAAAAGCCGTTTTCTTTCAGGTCATCATAAATTCTTTTAGCACTTTCGTCCGCCAGATAAAGCGCTTTAGTGACATGGGTTTTAATTACCTTGTCATCCGGATCCAGGGTAAAGAAAAACTGGTGGAAAGTTTTAATATGATCTCTTGCTTCAACAGGCACATTATCCTTTCTGTCCGAAGCATATGCTTCCAAAGCTTTTCCAGCCGCCAGGATATATATTTTATCCTGCATACGGCTTACAGTCTGAAAACTTCTGCTTACAGTGTAACAGCATATTACAGCGCAGCATATAATAACCAGTAAGGTAAATCCTCTCACATATTTAAATGCAGTGTCTATATTTTTCATTTTGGTGAACATAAGCCGGTCATTTAAGTTTGTTTTGAATTTCCTTTGAGCCTGTCGCTCATATAGTTTCCTTTCTCCTCAAAATAAGGAGCAGAGGAGGAGGAGGCAGACATGCTCTGCGACATCCTTCCCGCGGCATTTCCCATTGAATCCAGAACCATCGCGGTTCCCTGCGATGTCTTGGAAACCGCTGAACTGGCTGAAGTGCTGAATAGGGTTGTGGTTTTCTGTGCCAAGGCTCCGCCGCCTCCCGCATGGACTATGTAATTGGCAACCGAAGGAACGGTGAAGTACCCTATAATGCCGATAATCATAAAAATTAAATAAGACATATCGGTCCTGCTGAAAAAGGTATCACCGGTAGCCTGCACCTGGGATAGATCCAGTTTGAGCATCAGTTCCTGAATCTTGCCTATAATGCTGCCAAATATATTGGCAACCGGCAGCCACAGATAAATATTGATATATCTTGCCAGCCAGACGGTAAGGGTATGCTGGAATCCGTCAAAGACCGCTATTCCGAAAACAAGAGGTCCGAGAATGGAGAGGACAACCAGCTGAAATGTCCGGAGAGTATCAATGCATAAGGCCGCGGCCTCGAACAAAACTCTCAGGATCTCGCTCATCCATTCTTTGACTGAGTTTCTAAAACTGTAGGAAGCCTTTTCCATTGCAAATTTGATGTCATTGCCAATTCCTGCCAGCATGCTCTCATCTGAGGGGTCGGCTCCGTCATGGGTGTATTTATACCATCTGTCCCGGTCCCCGGCGCCCGCTGCACCCACATACATTTTCCATGGATCTGTTTCTTTAACTGCCTTTTCTTTTTCTTTTAATAATACTGCAACTGCATTATTGGAGCCTGTGACCATAGCGGCAGTTGCCGTAACTGTGGGTTTCATAACCCCGTTGATAAGAGCAAGAACAGATGGGAAAATCATGATGCAGAATCCGATTACAAAGGGACGGAACAGCGGATAGAAATCAATCGGTTCGGCGCTTGCTATGTGCCTCCACACTCTGGAGGCGATATACCAGATGGTTCCGAATCCTGCGATGCCCTGTCCCACTGCCAGAAGATTGCCGCACAAAGGCATCATTTCATCGTAAAGCTGGTCCAATACGGAATGAAGGCTCTGCATATCATCGCCTAATCCCTGAGCCCTTGTCAAAAAAGGCAGCAGGAACAGAACTATAAAGGGAATGCTGCTTTTGTTTTTTAATGAAAGTTTCATATCCTTAATTTTTTAATTGCTGAAGGCTTTTAGAAGCAAGCACATCATTTTTTTCTTTTGCCCTCTGCAGCAGCAGTATGTTAGAAGTAGCATTAAAATCCCGCAGAAACACCAGTTTATCCTGCATCTCAAGAAAAATAGTATCAACCGCTTCAAGCCGTTCATCATCTGACATTCTCAGCTTGTCTGCTGTAACCACCATAGTAAGCTCATCAAGATTGCGAAGGCTCAGGTTCAAAATATTGCCGTAAACGGATTCAAAGTACTTCAGCTCCTTTTCATTGAAGTTCCCGCTTTTAGAGAATCTGCTCAGTCCATTCCTGCTTTCTTTTACCAGCAGGATCTGATAATTGATAATCTCTCCGACTTTTTTGTAATTTTTTACCATCGGGCTCACCTGCATCAGGGCGTCTAAAAAAGTTTTGTGAAGACTGAAGTTTCCCTGCGACATATCCTTAACGGTGTGGTATCCTCCTGAAAGCAGCTCATATCCCTTTTTCATGTCGCTGAGAATCTTTTTGAACTGCGATAGTTTTTCAATGTTGAGGATCAGCTGCTGTATCTCTGCTGACTGCGCATGTGCTTTCTCGGGGATAATCGAAAAGCAGATAATCAGCCCTAAAACCAGTATTTTTTTCATGATTTTTAATTTATAATCCGTAAACAACGTTTGTATTTTTAGAGTCCTTTTTTTCTGCTGCCTTGGATACAGACGCCATTCTGGCATCACTGCTGAAAGAGATGCAGAAATTGTAATCTTCCAGCATTGTTTCATGCAGCGCGTCAATACGTTCAATTCTCTGGTCGTCTTTAAGCTCTAGGCTGGCATCGGTAGTGACTGCCAGAAGGTGTTCCAGTGTATCGCCGCAGTTCTGCAGCAGCCTTTCAAACGAACGCTGGATATAATCCAGTTCATCGCCGTGAAATAAATCTGCTGTTTTTAGATCTGCAGAAGTCCTTTTACAGATTTTCATTATTTTGAACTGCAATGAAATAATTTCAGCGGTCTTATAATAGTTTCTGACTTTGGGATTAATTTTTAAAAGCGATGCGAAATAATCGCCATGCAGATTTACTTCGCCTTTTTTGGCATCACCGATAAAATTGAGTCCTTTTGATACAGCAGAATATCCTTTTTTAGCATAATCGATATACACCTGAAGCGCGGCAATCTGAAGCAGCAGCTGCTTTCGCTGATTTGCCTGAGCATTCATTCCCAGAGGGAAAATGATAAGCATTGAGAATATAATAAACAGTTTTTTCATGATGATTGTTTTTAAATTATGGAATTCCGTAAAATTCTTTCACAAGGTTTACATCTGCTTCTGTTTTAGCCCGCTGCAGGCTCAGCAGCATGTTCTGCTGGTTAAACAGGGTAAGGTCATCGTAATTGGCATCAATCTGATCCGCAGCTTTATTGATTATTTCAAGTCTTTTCAGATCGCTCATCTGGGTGGTGAATGAGTCCAGTATCAAAAAGATCTGGTCAATATTCTTTACGCTTTCCTCCAGTATTCCAGTGTAGACACGCTCCATGTACTCAATCTCACTGTCTTTAAAATGAGTGTCTCTTTTAAAAAGGTTCCAGGCTCTTTCGTATTCTTCGACAAGTTTGGTCTGCTTCTTTGTAATATCTTTTATCCTTTGGTAATAGGTAATAATAGATTTTACTTTTGCCAGCTCTTCATAATAGCCTTTATAAAGATCTTTCTGTTTCTGCGTCCAGTCCGAGATTTCGTCGAGCTTTAATTTAGAGAGGACATTTTCGACCTGCTTCTGCGCGTTCTGAAGCCATATCGTTTTATTCTGCAGTTTCTGGATCCGCAGATCGATTGCTTTAATTACTTTTTTGGTTACTGCTTTTACTATTTCAAGAATGGGCAGTGCCGCCGTTTTTTCAGCAGGTCTGGCCGGAGTGCTGATTAGCAGCAGGCAGATCAGACAGGCCGTGATTTTTGTTTTCATATTTCCATTTCATTAATATCCATTTCGCATTTCCTGAGCCATAGCGGCAATTCCCTTTCTGATGTCGCCGCCGAACTTTTGGGCGTACGCGTTCATTTTCACTTTCTCGCTTTCCTCGGTTGTGTAGGCAAGATATTCCTCCAGCGACACCTCTGTCCTGTAAACCTTTGAAAGCATTCCTCCCAGAGAGATAAAGACTTCCTTGTATTTTTTTGCGGGATCATTGGCTTTATTTACCGAAAGAACCAGTGCTTTTTCTTTGTCGGTAAGGCCTAAAAGTTCCTGTATCTGGTCAAATTTATTCTGGTACTTGCTCTGGTCCAGCAGGATCTTGCAGTCACTGTTGTTGATAATGGCCTGTTTCACCACAGGTGAAGAAATAATATCATCCACCTCCTGGGTGACTACTATGGCTTCCCCAAAGAATTTACGAACTGTCTTAAATAAATACCGTAAATATTCTGCCATCCCTTCCTTGGCAATAGCTTTCCAGGCTTCTTCAATTAAAATCATTTTACGGATGCCTTTCAGCTTTCTCATCTTGTTGATGAAGACTTCCATGATGATTATGGTTACCACTGGAAAAAGGATCGGATGGTCCTTGATATTGTCAAGTTCAAATACTATAAATCTTTCCTTCAATAGGTTTAGATTTTCTGTTGCATTCAACAGATAGTCAAACTCGCCTCCTTTGTAATAAGGACGAAGCACATAGAGAAAATTATTTACGTCAAAGTCTTTTTCTTTAACCTTGTCGCTTTCCAGAATGGCAACAAAATCATCTTTTAAAAATTCATAAAAGCTGTTAAAACATGGAAAGATGGCAGCATTAGATTCCATCTTTTCATAATAGAGCTGAAGTGCATTGGAAAGCGCCACATACTCGCTTCGGTTAAATGTTTCATCGTCTTTTTTCCAGAGTGCCAGCAGCAGGGTTTTAATGCTTTCTTTTTTCTCGGTATCCAGATTGTCGCCCTCTGAAATATAAAAAGGATTAAAACGGATAGGACTTTTTTCATCATAGGTGAAATAGTAGCCGCTGACCATATCGCAGAGCCCCTTGTAGCTGTGTCCGACATCCACCAGTACAATATGGGTTCCCTGCTCGTAGTAGCTTCTCACCATATGATTGGTAAAAAAGGACTTGCCGCTTCCCGAAGGCCCCAGAATGAATTTGTTTCTGTTGGTGCATATTCCCATTTTTACGGGCTCATCGCTGATATCCACATGAACCGGTTTTCCCGTCAGGCGATCGCCGAGTCTTATTCCGCAGGGACTCAGGGATGATCTGTAGCCTGTCTCCATATTCAGAAAACAGACCGCCTGCTCGGTGAAGGTGTCAAAGGTGTCATTCATGGGGAAGTCCGCCGCGTTTCCCGGCATTCCCGCCCAGTAAATCTGCGGCGCACCGACAGTTTCCTGCTTAGCCGCCGCATCCATCTGCGCAAGGGCAGAGGAGACTTTGTTTTTAATATCCTTAAGCTCTTCCTTATCGGTGCTCCAGCATAGCACATTAAAATGGGCCTTAACGGGAAGTCTCTGCTGGGAGACAGCTTCATTTAAAAAGTCATTTGTGGCATCCCTTGCAATCATATTTTCCCTGCTGTAGGCTGATAAAGACTGAAGCCTTAACCTTTTGCTTTCAAGCTTTTGGATTGTTTTCTGGGCATCCTCAATAAACAGGTACTGATTATAAATATGATTGCAGGATAAGAGCTGGCCGAGAGTGGAGGCAAAGCCGACACTGAACTTGGTTTTATCCGTCGAATAACGGTCAAAGTTGATTCTGGATCCGCATAACCCCGGCAGATCAGCGGCATCTCCCAGAGTGAAAAGCTGGCAGTGTTTGTCGCCGACTGATAAACCTTCATCAAATTTGATATCATTAAAAACAAATGAATCCTCCCTTTCAGATAAGAAACAGTATTTTTCGATTAGCCCAATTTTTCTGCTCTCGCTTTTAAGCGCTTGGTTTTTCAGTCTGGCCAGCTTGACAAACCCGCTGTCTTCCATAATTCTCTTGAACTGCCCGCAGGCATCTTCAAAATCCTCAAGAAGCTGCGGGCTTAGAACATCTTCGGGAACAATGGAGCTTCTGAGCAGATTGGAAAAAAGGGAGTTTGAGCTCTTTCTTCCCTGCGGTTTCTTGGTCAGCATTATATAGCAGTAATGCTCCAGAAAGGGTCTCTCGTTGAAAAAACGCTCGCTGCTTCTGGTTAAAAAACTGCTGTCATCTCCTGAAAAATCAGCTTTATAGGCACTTTCTAAAAACCAGTCCTGTTTATGAAATACACAGAACTTTGGAAGAACTTTAATGGCCTTAATCCATGATTGGTGAAAAGCTTCGTACTCCTGATCGGATAAGGTAAAAATCTCAGGAAGTTCCGCTTTAAAAACTATTGTTGCATCTCCCTGTTTTGATAAAATACAATCATGTTCCACTGCCATTATCGGCAGTATTTCCTCCATCTCCTTTTTCATCTTTAACGTATTTTACTTATTGTTTAACCCCTTGGCAATATTCCTGCGGGCATATGCGGCTTTTTGCCGTTTCCAGAATATGCAGTCCAAGCTTTGGATTGACACAGTTCCTAAGAATCTGCCTTTTATTCTTGAGTTTAAATTCCTTCAGGCTGAATCCTAAAGCTTTTTCAAGGTCGGGCATCTGGGCATGCCTGATCTTTATCTCTGAAAGACTCTCAATTGCAGGTATTGTAAAATTTGACCAGAACAAATGGCGGTGCAGTACCGCATCGGGTTCAATCAGAGGTTTATAGTACGGTTTGACATTCTCAACTGCCCAGCAGCATGAGGCATTATGTTTTAGAAACAGTATTTCCTGATAAAGCCTCATATCAGGGTAGACTGGGGCAGTGCCTCTGAATCTCACGCAGATATTCTGCCTGAAAGAGGAGTGCGACTGGCAGGGCGGAGAAGACCAGATAAAATCAAATTCGCGAAAATGATCTAAAAGATACTGGTGCGCATCGGCGGTTATTACATTATCATCTGGAAATCGCTGTGCATATATGGAAGCCAGCAGCGGATCCAGCTCAACAGCCGTCACTGATACATCTGTCCAGTTTTTCCTGTTGCCGCCAATTCCTGCATATAAGTTTAAGACTTTCATACATCATTATTCTAGTTTAACGTTCCATAGCTGTAACTTTGTAAATACAGCCCTGCTGTATGCCTTAATGCACTTCGGAATCTGTTTTGCAGCCAGCGCTTTCATCATGCCGTGCTCACCATACTTATTGCTCATCCTGTAAATCTTGAAGACAAGAAAACCGCCTGCTGCGCCTATAAGACCAACACATAGCAGCGAAGGAAGGCCGATTATATAAAGCACGGCAAAGACAATCATGAGTGCGACAACGCCTCCGCCCAGATACCAGATGTACTGCGCCTTAAGACCTTTGAATTCTATGCTTTTGTTGATTCCTTTGTTGATCTGGTAAACGCTGCTCATGACTGAATATCAGCTAAACGCCGAAAAAGGATTTAATTACCGTAGCCACCACAACTAGAAATACACAGCTTCCAAACCAGGCAGCGGCAACCTTTCCGGTATCGGGATCGCCCGCATTCCACTTCTGATATACCTTGACAGCGCCTATAAGGCCGAGTATGGCACCTACTGCGTACATGAGTTCAGTGCCTGCATCAAAATAACTTCTCACTTTCTGGTTGGCTTCATTAATGCCCGCTACACCGTCTTGCGCGTATCCCGTGCCATTAATCAGCAGCAATAAAAGAATTGAAGTGGCCTGCACTTTATTCTTTTTCCAAAAACACTTTAATTTCCAGCTACAATTTTCCATCATACATCATTTTTAAAGTTATTTCGTTATTTAAAAGCAGAGGAATACCGCCGTTACAGCTCTATTTCCTTGTCACATAAAGCCATACCGCACCAGAGAGAACGGGGGTGATTCCTCTGCTGGATTTTAGAATACTGATTCTTCCCAGAGACTGTCTGCCTCGCTTAAAGTCAAAAGCAGAGCAGGGTATTTTTCAGATTCGGAAACAATCAGTTTATTGATGCTTTCTCTAAGTGAAGAAATCTTCACATAAGGATATTCTTCAAGAAGCATTCTTAAGTAGTTTTGAAACTGTTCTTTTGATAAGCCTTTTTCTGCACTTTCTGCAGCAGCCTGCTGTATACGGACTGCAAGCTGTTCTGCATCATCCAGTGTATCGAATGATTCTGAGAAGTAATCCGAAATGGATTTTACTTCCCTTGTATTTTGAATATTTTTTTTGAAAGAGGGGAGTTTTAGTTTCTTTTCCCCTGAGAAGATTTTTTGTAAATCTCCGCTGTAAAATTTTAGCACTATAATTAAATACCAGATTATTACTGCTGTACCCATTGCAGCCAGGTAGCTGCTCCATGAAACATTTGTAAACATAGTTGTCATCATTTATCGTTCAACATCATCTCATCTATGTAAATCATTATCAGATTGGATATGATTTATTCTACAGTCCAAAGGAACAATACAAATACAGTCTCTGCAAGTACAACTTTTTTGTTGTACCCTTTTGTACCCCGAGCGGCATCAGCAGAATTAGGCATTCACTAAAAAATAGGAATAAAAAAAGCCGGAGAAAGGGGTATTTCATTCTCTGGCCTTACGGTATAAGTCTTAAAGCTGTCTATTTTCTCATAGCTTTTATCAATTTGGCATTTCGTTTATCTGCTCTTGAATTCTGCAGGGAAATAACTGCCCATATTGCAGCAGGGAGCCAGCCGATCAAAGTAATCTGAAGAATGAGACAGATCAGGGCATTAAAGATCTTTCCTCTTAAAAGAAAGGAAATAGACGGAAAAAATATTGCGATTAATGTCATATTCTATGAGTTTTAATTATTTGTCGTTAATAGGCTGGATTGTTACTGAAATTGATTTTATATTTTCGATTTTCAGTAAGACCGGATTTTTTTAATCATTTTTTCCAGACCTGCTATAGCAGTTTCTTTGTCCTTTTCTTCCGCATTATATGATTTGCTTCTCACGGATTGATAGGATAGATCTTTTTTAAAAGCTGTAGAAAGGTAGGGGATAATCGACTGAAAGACCAGATTCATAGAACGTGCCTTAATTAGTCTGGACTCATCTGCAGCTCTTAAAATTAATCCCAGCTGATCTGCTGAGAGATCGCATTCTACTTTTTCTTCTATTGATTTTGATTTTGCCCGCCGGACAGAAGTCCCTAATTCCTTTTTTTTCTCCCAGTAGGCAATTTCATTCTTAAACCAGTTATCTAAAACAGGTTTGATATTCTCCATACTGGGATCAAATGTTATTTTCTCATTGGAAGTGAGATGATTAAAATCTTTATAATATAGAAGAAGCGATTCAAACCTGAAAGCAGATTCTTTTTCTTTATCAATGTTTTTTAAAATTTGTTCTTTAATTAAGCTGATGTATTTTCTGCAGTTGAAATTCATAGCAATCAATATCTGGTCAGCTGTTCCAAAAATGGTTTCGCCTTTAGGATTATAATCCTGATTAATAAGGGCTTTTAATAAGTCGCGCTCATAGCATATCTGCCGGAAAGTAACTTTATTCTGGGTTTTGGATTCAATAGATTCTGTAAAAGCATCAATTACGATCTGGATTATCTCTTTGTCCTTTTCATTTTTCGCTGAGAGGGCTTTGAGCTTAGCCAGTTTGACTTTTAATTCTTTTCTCGAAACAATCAAGTAGGTTATGGGTACTCTTTCATCCATGCTTAAATAATAAGTAAACCTGTTTTCTATAAAACAAAGCATTTCATCCAGCACTTCAATTAGCTGCTCAATTAACTGTGAAAGCCTGTTTGTTTTTAATTCTTTAAAATTTTGATTTTCGATTACAGTATCCAGAAGAAATATTAAATTAGAGTGATACTTGCGCACTAAAAGTCGGATCTGTCTTTTCCTGAACATTGCGAAAATTTCATTTTTGATAAGCACTTGTATTCGCAGCGATTCTTTCTTTGCATTTTCTGAAATCAAAGCCAGGTCTTTTTCTGATAATGCTGAAACATTGTTTTTTTTCGGATTTAAAGTCTGCACTATCAAGGAATCTAACCATTCTAAAGGATATACATTACTCATAATACTTTATTTTAATAGCAGGCATTTAAACGAAAATTAAAGATTTTTAAAATTTTCAATTGAGTTTAAACGGTATTGAGATGGGGAGATGGAGGTGTGATATTTGAAGAAATCACTGAAATTATGGACACTAGCGAATTCTAATTCTTCAGATATCTCAAAAATTGTCAGCTGCAGGTCTTCCAGCAGAACTTTTGCTTCGATTATGACTGCTTCATTAATAAAATCTTTAGCTGTTTTGCCTGTGGTATCCTTTATGATTTTACTCAAATAAGCAGGAGTGATAAATAGTGCCCCCGCATAAAATTTTACCTGATGCTGTTTTCTGCAGTGAATGGATAAAATGGTTAAAAACTGTATCGTAAGATTCTCTTTTCTGGAAAAATTCAGCATGGTTCCTGAAGTATATTTTGAATATATAATTTTGAGTTCATAGAGAAACAGATTAAAGCTGATCCGCTGCAGGTCATTAATATATCCATTGTTTTTACTGTCTTTATTTACAAAGTAAATCAGCTTGTAGATCATGGACAGAACAAGATAATCTTTGTCTTCAAGATTTATTCTTAAAGGTTCTTTTCGGACTAAAAAGTAAAAGGAATCCACCAGTTCTTTTCGAAGGGTGTTTTTAAATGCAAAATCGGAGGAAAATGTAATAATATAAAGCTGCAGCTTATCTTCTATTTCCATTAATGTGCAGAAGGAGTTTTTGGGAATAATCAGTAAATCATGCGCCGTTAAATCCTGTACAATTTCTTTGAGCTTTATTTTAAACCTGCCCGACTTAATAAGCAGTATCGATAGGTTGCTGGAGAGAAATGACTCATTTCTGTCTGTTTTAACAATATATTTTTTTATAATATGAATGTCTAATCCCTCGACTAACTGGTCTTTAAGTTCAATATTTATTATATCTTTTATCATGGTATTTTTAACTTAAGGAGATAAATCAGTTTTTTATTTAGGGCTTATCGCTAAATTTCTTTTTTATTGCTGTATAGAATAAATTATAGAGGTTCAGCAGCGTGGCAATGTAAAACAGATACGCCAGACCTCTTGTCCGCATGGATTTTTTTTCTCCGCTTAGTAAAAAGCCGGTTATTTCATCATAGCTGAATAGGACTATGATGAAATACAGGCTGGCAAGATTAAATATGACCAGAATTATATAAAAGATGGTGAGCGGTTTTATTTTAGGCATGATCATTTTAATCTTAATTTGATATTAGTTGATGCAGCTGCCGAGAAGCGCAATTATTGAGGTCAGGGCAGATTCTTTTACGGTAAAAAGAATTTTGGCCGGCCTGCTGCCCACAGATGTTTCCCAGTCCCTGTCTTTTCTTTCTTCAGCCGAATAAAGAGAATATCTTGAAATAGAGGCGACCGTCAGGATAGTTTCGGTTTCATCCAGATCCAGAATGCTGTCTGTAAGAATATTAGATTCATAATCCGTAATATAATTGTAAGTGATATTGAACTCTTCCTGCCTTTGAATAATGAGATTTTGAAGAAAATCAATCAGGCTGGCTTTGGCATAAGTCCCCAGTGTGCTTCCCTGGATAATGAGAATCATATTATTATCGGGATCTTCCATAATAGACTCTACGATTTCATCTGTAAATTCTATCAATCGGCTGTTTTTGAGGCTTTCCGAATTATGTCTGCCAGAAATAAAATTTATCTGATCCGCCAGCTCTGAAAATGAATTTGGAATTTTGTTTTTTTCGTAAAAAGCATTGAGCTTCTCGTAAATTTCTTTTCCTTTTTTATCATAAGGGTTCTGAATGTTTTCAGCCGGCTGATACTTTTTCTCTGCCGGCAGCTCATTTTCAGCCGCACTGAAATCAGAATCGGAAGAGCATGAAATAACAAATAGTGAAACTGTGATGCATAATAAAATAGTTTTCATGATTTGGTTTGTTTGAAAGTGAATGAGAATTGCTTCTCAGTTCTTTTCATCCGGATAAGCAGAACTTTTATCCAGCGCCCTGCTGGACTTTTTTTGCTTTTGAATTCACGACAAAGCTATTAGGCTCAAATATTGAAAACAACCCTATATCTGTGGATTTTCGGTATTTATGGTATGGATTTTCCGAAAATCCATACATCATTTTCTGTTAATAAGTGTTTGTAATACAATTGTTTGTGTTATTTTTGGGTTAAGTTAAAGTAAAATTATTCCGACAGCTGTGAGGAAGTGCTTCGGGATTATTCCAGGCGCATTATCCCTAAATATATGTATCATGAATAAACAGAATTTACTTGTATTACTCTTAATTTTCTCCAATCATGCATTTACGCAGCAGTCCCGTTTTAGTATCCCTGACTCATTGAAACACAAAAGTTACGGGTACATAGATGACAGGATTTATGAATTGAGGAGAGACAGTTCCAAAGCAGCCGTTTATCTGTTCACCTATATCAATAAAGCGAAAAATGAGAAAAACTGGAAAGAACTGGTTAACGGATACCAGAACCTGTTGCATGAGTCTCCCGATAAATTGAGGCCTGTTTATGCCGACAGCATGATATATGCTGCCAGGAAGTCTAATGATGATGCCCTGATTGGATCGGCCTATCTTTCCAAAGGAATAGTATTTTATGGACGAAAGGATCAGGAAAAAGCGATGGATAATTACCTTATTGCTAACAGTTATATTGCTAAAACAGATGATTCCTACCAAAAACATAAAGTAAAATATCAGATCGCTTTGACCAAGCTTTACATTGGTTTTTATGAAGAGGCAATTTCACTGCTTCGAGAATGTGCAGCTTATTATAAGAACCGCAGCACAAGGCCGTATTTAAACTCGCTTCATACTCTTGGGCTCTGTTACAATAAAAACGGCAATTTTGGACTCTGCAGCGCGACTAATACACTGGGAATTAATGAAAGCCGCAGGCTGGATAATCTGGAAATGATTCCCTATTTTATGCATTCACAGGGAATTAATGAGTTCTTTTTGAAAAATTACTCAAAGTCGATAAAAGATATCGAATCATCTCTGGAAGCAGTTAAAGAGAATCGTGATTTTGCAAACGAGGCAATTGGGAATTTTTACATCGGTAAGAGCTATTGGGCGCTTGACAGGAAAGCGAAAGCTGCAGCGTATTTTCAGATAGTGGATAAAATTTTCAAGGAGAAAAACTATCTCCGCCCTGATCTGCGGCAGTCTTTTGAATTATTAATAAACTATTACAGGCAGAAGAAAGATTTAGCTTCGCAATTGTATTATGTTGAACAGCTTTTAAAGGCAGACACTCTGCTGGTGGAAACCAATAGATATATAGTCGGTAAAATTCACAAACAGTACGATACCAGAGAGCTGGTGCAGGAAAAAGAAAATCTTCAACGGCAGAGTGAGGATCTAAAAGAGCAATTGTCATTGGAAAAAAACTACGATATTATTTCTGTCATAGTATTTTTATTTATGCTGATTATCATTACAGTGCTTACGTATCGTTATTACAGGAACAGAAGGCTTTACAAAAAGCGTTTTGAAGAGTATATCACAAAGTTAGAGCAGAATAAAAATAAGCCAAAGAATAATATGGAGAGGCTGCCGGCTTCAGATATTAACAGCGGTACTGCTGCTTTGATAGTAAAGCAGCTGGAAAAGTTTGAAAAAGAAAATAAATTTTTAGACAGGGACTGGAAGCAGGGAAGCCTTGCAGCGTATTTTAACTCCAACTCAAATTATCTGGCGGGCATCATAAAGCAGTATAGAGGAAAAAGTTTTACGGATTATATAAACGGCCTTAGGATTGACTATATAATAGCACTTCTGCAAAACGAAAAGAAATATAGGAGTTATTCCAATGATGCGTTAGCCCAGGAAGCCGGGTTCAGCTCCACCCAGCGTTTTGCCAATGCATTTTTAGCAAAAATGGGAATGCCTGCAGTCTATTTCGTTGATCAGATGAAAAAGAAAAATTAGTAAACAGCTTTAATTAGGATTTGCTGATGAAGTTACTATTTTTGCCGTGTAATTTTAAAAAACAGAAAACATGAAAGATTTATTGGTGAAAATTTATGCTGAGATCGATACTTTTAAAACGGAATCTGATTCGCTTGCTGAAAAAGGAGTGAAGGCTGCAGGGGCAAGAGCCCGTAAATCTTCTTTAGAAATTGAAAAGCTTTTAAAAGAGTTTAGAAAAGTTTCTATTGAGGAGTCTAAGAAATAAGTATCGCTTTTGGCGTCTTGCTGAGAGTAAAAGGTGGAATAATGGGGCTTTTTGGCCCCGTTGTTTTTTTATGCTTATTTTTAGTTTGCTTTTATTCTCACTGATGGGTTTGTTCTCTCATATTATTTAACCCAAAGACAATTAATTTTTAAAGTATAAAATCTGTTATTTTTATCAGGCAGCTACTCCCGCTTTTCGCTGCAATCTTTTATGCCGAACCCCGGCAGAAAAGGATTTCCGCTTCAATCGGGGCTGTAAAGATTCAGCTTTATTTAGACATCAACAAAGTATATACTAGGTTGACACTTTTTTAGTAGAAAATACAAAATGAATTGTACCTATCTTGCTTGATAAAGCTTATACTTTTTGCCTGTGAAAAAACTGTTTTACCCCTGTTTAGATATATGTTATATCTATATTTATTGGGGTTATATTATGTAATATTTCCTTATTCATCGCAATACGAAGTAATAAATTTTTCATCATTTTCTTTCTCGGTGGCTAAAGCAAAATTATTTTCTAAAAAAGGAATCTAAATGTCTATTTCTTCCTGATATTCAAATCATTTTTGCATTAACTTCAAATTGTCACAGGTCTATAATTCTTGGAGTTTGATCTTCTCTATTCATTATTAATTAGTTTCATCTGTACATCTATAGCTATTTCTTCGCATCTTACTTCATACTTTTTTTCAGGTTTAGCATATACATTTACTGACTGATGCGTAGTGGCAAAAGAATTATCATATACATATGTGTCGGAACCCAATAGCTTTTTTTCTACAGTTTCTGTTTGATAGATAGCTATCCTCCCTTGAGAATACTGATTGGCCAGCCTTTCTATTTTTTTGATGCGGTAAAGGTTCTCCACGTCTTGTGTGCTGTCATCAGGCATAAGAATAAATAGATAATCTCTTGCTCTACTGATGGCGACATTGAGAACATTTTGTTTGTTTAGAAACATGTTTTGTGACCTTCCGATACTGTAAGGAGGATTGAATACGGAAATAATGATATCACACTCATCTCCCTGAAAACCATGGATTGTCCCTATCAGAATCTCTGCTTTTTCGTCGTCGTTATGCAGCCTGGCAAGGGTTTTTTCGATAATCGCGGCCTGGGCCTTATAAGGGCATATAATACCTATTCTAAATTTATCTTTGTGATTGGTACGAATTTCATGGACCAGCTGCATTGCAAATTCTACAGTGAATAATGCTGAATAGACCTGATAGTTGGATTTGTTCAGTGTATTTGGTTTGTATATGCTTTCATATTTCTGTACGGGGAATTTGATGATGTTTATATCCTTAAAGTTTAGTTCGGAAATATTTAAGGTTTTTTGACTGGATGGTTTCCTGTAATGGCTCAGGCTGCCGCCATACGTAAAGCGGCTGAATACTTCGCCGATTGTCGGTAGGCTGCGGTATTGGGTACTAAGGTTTATTATTTCGAATTTATGCGGTACGGTTACTGGGTTTATAAATTTTGTGAGTTGTACCATTTCATAAATGTTCAGATCTTTCCACTGGTCGATCTGGGTAATTGGCTGTATCTGGAAAGGATCGCCGGCAATAATAAATTTTGAATGGGATTTCTGGTAAAGCACATATGCAATACTGGCAATTGTAATCATCGAGGCCTCATCAATAATGATGTAATCCCAATCCAGGAATTTTAAATGCAGCCTTTCCTCTAGCGCATGTGGATGAAAATAATCGTACGCAAATCTTGCGATAGTTGTAATGGTAGTGTTTTTCGGCCTGGTCCTGATATCAAAACTTTTATCTATGACAAGACCACTGTTTTCTAATTCAGTATCGCCGGTCGTACCGAATCTCAATAACCAGTTATAATACGATTCCTCTCCGTCCATTTTTTCAATAATGCGTTTTGTCAGTACATCTGCCGCTTTGTTAGTAGGAGCAAGTACCAATATTTTCAGATTTTCATCCTTTTGCATTAGTGGTATAATTTCATTGGTGGCAAGATAGGTGGTTTTCCCCGTACCGGGAGGACCAAAAATGAATCTTATCTGGTCGGTAATATTCTGCTGCAGGTTAAAATCATCTTCCAGCCTCAGTTGGTAAAAGGCTTTTCTGAGCTCTTCCAATATGAAAACAGGATTTTTAATATCAATTACCGCGCGGCTGATTTTTGTTAAATCGATATCGGAAATATCTGTGGATTTTTTGAGTTTTGCCCTAAGGGTGTACTCCTTTACACTTACTACCTCAATAGTTATGGAAGTCGCCTGATCACCTTGATACAGGCGTATTTGTATATCTCCGATGTCTTCTATTGATTGTGGGATATATCTGTTGGGATGTTTAAGGACTAAAGTTCTTTCCGTACCTTTTTCATGCTCAACTTTTGAAAATTGTATGGATATCTGCTTGCCTGAGGAATTGGATTCGGAACTGTTTAGGTATTCTAGTTCCAGCAGTGCCTTGAACCAGCTGAATGAATATCGCTCGGAAGTATTTGCTAATTCTGTTAATTTTTCAATTCTAGTCAATTCTTCCACCTGGGCTTCTGCCTGCAATTTCAGCTTTTCTATTTTCTTTTGTAGATTTACAGAAGGAGTAGTGTAATAATCCTGATCGCCGGCAGGCTCTTCCTGTTCTTCTTCTTCTTCTATACCAATGTTGGGTTGGGACGGAATATGATTTTTGGATGTTTCGGGGTCATCCTGGTTTGATTCCAGTCTTTGCTTGCGGTTTTTCTTGATCCCTTTGTTGATATTGGATAATGTCTTATTAAGGTCTTTATCGTTTAAAGGTACTTCATTTAGCGGAAAATGGTTCTCAACGGGCTCGTTGGAGCTTTTCTTTCTGGCCATTTCTTCAATAAAAACGTTTAGGTCCTCAGCAGTTATATTTTCCGCTAAAAGTTTTTTCCCTAGTTCGTAGGCTTTCTTCTGTTCATCTGTCAGATCCAAATCCGCATCCGGATTTATTATACCGATGAACTCGAGAAGTACATTTATATATGGATCGTCTTGATTATAATTCTCATTCAGGTCATCAATTGAAAGTTGGCTTGCACAGACAAATTCTTCATCTTTATTAAGAAGCCATTTATCATTTTGAAGAATGGATGCTGCAGTGGAGGTGAAGTTTGTAATGTTTTGAGATGAGCCGTTTCTTGGATAGTAGGAGAACTTTCCTGAAAATTTTGCCTTTAGCAATGAAACAGTCTGCCCTTTAGCGAAATGCAATAAATAATTCCAGAGAATTACCGACACTTCGGGGGTTATATTATTAACGGCCTCACTAAGGCTCTCCAATTCCTTATCTGTTATCTTTTGGTAGTCATTATATTTATATGAAATAAGGATGTTGTCCAAACCAAACATTTCCTTGTTTGCCGTATCTGGATCTAATTCTATACTTATCAGCCTTGGATAGGAACAAATCCCTAACTCGGCAAACAGTTTCCTAGTGACATCTGCCTTGTGGCCGCTTAAGTATTCACTGTAAAAGTCATCATCAAGAAAATAAATTTCACTGCTATGGCAATGGTACTTGACCAAATCTTCCTCATTGAAATAGAGTCCTTCGGAATTGCCAAAAAATCTTGTTTCTTTTTTTTGCGGATTATGGCAGGCAACAAATGAAATCTCTTTAAGCTTTGTGATGAGCTCTGTTTGATATGATGCTGGACAGTCCTCATAATAGTTTAAAAATGTTTCAAAATGCTGTAGGATTAAGGCCGTATCACTGTAATCAAACGTGCTTTCATATTGCGGGATAATGTCATTGAAAATCTCTGCCTTTACATCTGGTCTGCCTATCCCTATTGCAGTAATAAACGCCATTGCATCAGCGTTGTCGGCTAGAGGCTGATAAATGGTGTCATGCGAGGATGTTCTTTCCAATGGCAGGAATATCTGCGGAGCGGTTAAATCTTTATTGAAAGGAACTGCCTTATGGCCAGCTTATCATTGTCATTCCATAAATATTTATGATCTGCCAGATAAGCGTAAAGTTTTATCAACCATTCATCTGTCTGTTTTTCTATAAAGTCTGATGTGAATCTTCTGATTAGTTTTTTTGCATCGACAGATTCTGTAATAATGCCATTGATGTAATTTTCTAAAGCCTTGTTTGCTTGATTCAACTGCTTTTGCCCCTTTGAAACAAACACCCAGCCTGAGTTGAGGTTGTTGAATAGGGCGCTCAGCTGCTCATTGCTGAACAATTCCGATAATTCAGGATCAGCTGCCCAATACGCTTTCGCCCTAGGAAAGTATTTTCCTGATCTTCCAGGTAAAACAGGATGATTTAGCAAAGCTTTCCTTATTTCGGTGTAAAATGGAAGGAACGAAATCCTGCTGTTTACGCCGGTCTGATTATAAACATAGGAATTGTAAGGTATAATATCCAGAAGAGAGTCGTCAATTAGATTGCTGCCATTTTTAACCCCAATATCTTTTAGGATACTGATGGATTCTCCCGACAATTCTGCCAACAATTGTATAAGGGATGAGTTCCACTCATCATTTGTCTTAATTCCTTCTCGACTGTCCGTCAATAAAAACGGTGCTTGAACAATGAAACCAAGTTTGGTGTCTTCCTTTGTTGGAAAAAAGCAGAATGCTTCATAGTTAAATCCGGTTTCTAATTTGGAATTTTTTTCTAGAACAAAGAAACCGGTGCTGATTTTGAACTTGGCATTTGTGCCAGTTTGTGTAATTCGTTTGCTGAAAATCCAGATTTCTTCCTTTTTGACGTTTCCATTTTCATTGCTTGCAACCTCGAAAAGTTGAGCAGTGATGTTTCCAAATTCATCGGCTTCCTTTTCTTTTTTGGAGTAAAGGCCTTTGCCGCTTTCTGATTTCCATTCTATTTTTTGGAGGTTGCTTAAAAATAGGATAGGTTGGAAGAGATTGTCCAATTTGCTTTCAATTTCCTTGTAGGCATCTTCGGGAGTTTTTGATTTGTGGTTAAAAGGAAAGAAAAACAGAGTTTCACCATTGCCTCTGTTCTCTCCATCAAAATTGACTTCAACCGGGACTATATAATTTTCCAGCTTAAATGTAAAATTATCATCAAATATATGGGGCGTGTCGCAGTATGCAAAAACAGCTTTGAATCCGATACCGAATTTACCGATCTTCTGATCGTCTATCTTCGTAGAATTTCCAATAGATGTAATCGAGTTGATATGTCCTAATGTTCCATTTTCAGAATCAGATTCTTCATTTTCAGGATTGGAAATAGTGAATCTTACCGAACCGTTGTGTTTGAAATACAGGCCTTCTTCCTTTAGGTCAAATTTAACCCAGGAAGCTTTGGTGTCATCAGCATTTTGGAGCAACTCATAAATAAAATGGGCAGAATCAGAATACTTTTTGATTGCCGTTTCCCAAATTCCGCGATAAGATTTTTTTAGCAGAACCTTTACGTCGGTTTCTTTTATTTCTTTAAGAGCTGCAAAGTATTTCTGATTCATTAGGATAGTATTTTTATAATTTTAAGTCACTTACTGCACCTACAACACGATATTCTACATTATCAATCACCTCAAAGTGCTTTTCTGCGCATTCAATTTTCATACGTTCTTTATCTCTTAATAAAGTTCTGTCTTTGGCCGCTTTTGTATCCTTTGTTTCAGCTACGAAATAAATTTTGGTTTCCTCTTCTTCCTCTTTTTTTATTAACGCCCAGTCTGGATTATATGGGCCAATAGGTGTTTTGATTTGAAACTTGGAAGGAAGTTTTACGTAAAACAAAATATCATCCCTGGTCTCGCAATCTTCGGCAAATTGTTTTTCCGGACCGCTTAAGGAATCAATTACGATATAGTTGTAAAGTGTTTTTACCTGTTTTTTAACCAAGACAAGATTGTCCATATATTGTTCTACTTCAGCAGCTTCAAACAATTTCATTTCATACGTTTTCCCTGCTATCTTCTCATATTCGATACCATTTATTTTGATTTTGTCGAATTCATCTTTAATAATCTTTACCACTGTATCCATGAATAGCTGAGGATTATTGAAGATTTCGCCTAAACGTTTGGATTGTAGGATAATCTTGGTAATGGTATCCCTTGTTAGTTCCGTTTTGGATTGAATGTAAGCCACAAAATCAGGAATGGCATAATTCGTATCCTTTATTATTTTTTCTTTGGAACCTTTTTGTTCTCCTCCTAATTCGATTAATTTACCCTCTTTATCCCTGATGAACTTTGCAATATTTTTTTCACGATATATAACAGGCTTTTCTATAGAAGGCATTTTCTTCAAGGAAGTTACACAATTTTTAATAAGTGCTGTTGTGCTGTAATTTACTTTGTATTCTGTGCAATATCTTATTTTTTCCCACAATTCCATAAACAGCGAATCTTCAAGCCACTTGTCTTTTAACTGTACTTTTTTACGGTCTCTTGCATTTTTTATTCTTCCTTCAAATTTAACCCCTGTATCTTCTTCAATTTCCGATTGCAATGCTTTAGAGAATGCCTCATAAGATTCATTGGCAATTACCGTAAGGCGATTGATGGACCGCTCCAAATTACGCTCACCTTTTTGATCTACACACAAGCGAAGACCACGACCAATTTCCTGACGTTTTTTCATTTCAGATTTGCTCTCATTCAAGGTGCATATTTGAAATACATTTGGATTATCCCATCCTTCTCTTAAAGCAGAGTGGCTGAATATAAAACGTAATGGCGTATCTATATCCAGTAATCGCTCCTTATCCTGCATGATAAGCTTAAAGGTTTCATCATCTGCTTTGGTGGATTTCCCTTCTTTGGAATCCTTGAATTTCCCCTTGTCCTGACTAAAATAGCCATTGTGTACCTCTTCAGCTTCGAAAGGGTACAGTCCTCTATACGACGGCATATTCTTCCATTTATTGAAGCTTTCCTCAAACCATAAGGAAAATTTTCCTTCAACAGGGCTGCCTTGATCATCATAGCTTCTATAATTGGCTACGCGGTCAATAAAGAAAAGTGATAATACTTTTATGCCTTTTACTTTTAATTCCTTTTCTTTTTTGAAATGGTTTTCGACCGTGGCATCAACCATTTCTTTGAGTATCTGATCAGTTAATCCGCCGACAGGTTCACCTTGATATACGAGCTGTCCGCTCGAAAATTCTATGTAGCCATTCTCAGCATCCAATTCATTGATTACATAGCCTTCTTTATAAATATCCCAACCTTTGGATAGTTTATATAGATCATCTCCAATTTTAGCTGTGACCTGTTTTTTGGCCACACCGGTTTTATCGCTTACGAATATTGTAATTTTAGCGGTTATGGATTGTTTTTTTGATATAAACTTATCTACACTTATAAATGCTCCAGAGCTGTCATTTTTGGTTACGACAGAATCTACTTCAATCTGTTTTACCAAGCCTAAATCGTACGCTTTAACAGGATCCAGCTTATATATAAGGTTGTAGGTGTTTTTGTGAGTAGCGGAATATCTAAGGGTAAAAAGTGGATTAAGATTGGCAATGGCTCTTTTACGAATATCCGTCTCCATATTCTGCGGCTCATCAATAATCACAATTGGGCTGGACTTTTGTAGGTATTCGATCGGCTTGATACCTGTTTCTCTTACTTGATTGATCACGTTGGCATCTTTGGCAAAACTGTCAATGTTGATGACCAAGATCTGAATAGCGTTACTCTTTGCAAAATTCCCTAAATCAGCCAGTCGGCTGGAATCATATACTTTGAATTCGGCAGGCTGATTTTCGTACAAACCTTGAAAATGGTCAAATGTTATGGAAAGGCTTTTGAGAACTCCTTCACGAATAGCTATCGACGGAACTACAATTACAAATTTTTTAAAACCATAGACTTTATTTAATTCATAGATGGAACGCAGATATACATATGTTTTACCGGTACCTGTTTCCATTTCGACAGAAAAATTAGGGAATGAGGCAGCTATCGCAGTATCGGTGATATTGCCTTTTGTGTCTGCAACTTCATTATACCAAAGTTTTTCTAATGCAGTGGAGATTTCATCTTCTCTCAGATTATTGGCTGTCTGAATTCTATTAAGATTGGCAAAAATTTCTTCTTCCGTAAGGGTAAAATTATTGCCAACACCTGTTTCGGTAAACTGTATGCTGCCGCTGTTTTCAGAAGTAAAAGAAAATTCGAAATCTGAATTGTTCAGATGTTGCCCTTCGAACAGATCAATCACCGATTGGATTGCTTCAAGCTGGTAAGTTTGTTTTGAGTCAAATTTTAGTTTCATTGCTGTTTTTTTTGATACCCCAGATTTTCAATTTCACCCATGACACCACGTGCGTCAAATGCGTCAGATAGTTTTATCACTTTGTAAGTACTCCTCACCGCAAATGAATCATCATCGTATGGCGTTAATGCAGTATTTACACCTTGATCTACCATCATATTCCAGGTTGAACCTCCAACTAAGGTAAATACAACTGTTTCAGCGGTTAATAAATCTTCTTTTTTGGTATCAAACAAAACACATAAATATAAATTCTTTTGAATTTCACCAGCTTTTATGCTATTAGAATATGGCCCGATATTTTTGAAATTTGCATAGTTATTGCATATGGCAAATTTCACCCCTTTGTAAGGAAAAGAGGAGCGCACTTCTAATTTTTCACCATTTGTAAGCTGGATGTCAATTTGAACCGATGCATCTGTGAAGGGTGTTGGAGAAGCAATGTCCCCGAAAACCATGTTAATGGCCTTCTCCCAGCCGGATTCGGCGCACAGCCCTCCAAAGGAGTCGATTAATCTTCTCGGAAAATTTCGTTCTATATCGCTATGATTAGCTGCGCCTGCATTAACTTTATTTGCTAATTCAGTGGCTCTTTCAAGGATCTCATTGTATTCGTTGGAACCTTTTACTAATTCGCAACGAATTACATAGAAAGTTTTATTTACATTTTTTTTATCTGGAGGATTCTGACATTCTATTAATACCTTATTTATGTTCATTTATACCGATTTAAAGTTTACGCCTCGTTCTTCAAGCTTTAATTGAATATTTGTCTTAATGCAGTCCTCATCGTTAAATACGCTATCCAAGCAAATAAACTGGCTTGGCTTTCTTTGCGAAATAATTTCCAAGATTTCGTTATTTAGTTTAGAAAAGCAGAAGGCAAGTTTGCCGCTATTTGCAAAAAATAAATTTATTTTATTAATGGTAATTGTTTCAATCGTACCATTAAGTTTAATTCCGTTTTTAAGAAGAAGCTCCCATAGCATACAAAAGTCATTGCTTTCAGAATGTTCTGCCGATTTAAATAACTGAACTTGTTTTATCAACTCCTCCTCATTATCTATTACATCACCACGCCATATCTTGAAGTTGGAAGCACCAAGCCTAAAAAATCTATAACCGATCGCTGCAGCTTTCTCAAATTGTAATTGTTTATTTCTATTTTGGGTTATTTGATCTATAACCTTATTAATTCTTGTGTTGGTTATTTCTGAAATGGTTTTGAAACCATTTTTAGCTGCAATGCTCTTCTCATCAACAGCTTCAGGAAGCTGAACCATTAGAAACTTGAGATTTTTCTTTTGTTCGTCATTTAACTCCAAAACAGCTTGCCCCAGGGAACCGGAACCAGCAAAAAAATCTAATATATACTCGTTATCAGAATCTCCAATTCCAATATTGATCAATGTTTTTAATAACTCTATAGGTTTAGGATTGTTGAAAATGTTAGCTACACCCAAAATTTTTGTAAGTGTTTGTTTTCCTTGACTGTTTCTTGCTTCATTTAAGAACATTGAACGGGGAACTTTTTTCTTTTCCTCGCCATCTTCCGCGTTTAGATACAATTTATATTCAACGATCCATTTTCCTCTATCATCTTGACGCAGAATTACTTTGTCCTCTTTTAGTGCACTTAAAAATGAGTTCTCCTCCCATTTCCACTCGCCAAATAATTCAGAATCATCAGGCATTTTTATTGTATATTGTAAACCTGGTCTAGGATCATCGGGACGCATCCTGTAAAAGGATTTCGTTTTATATGGGCCTAATTTATCGAAATGTTTATCTTTAAATCTATATTGAGTAATATCGGATGCGGTTAATGGTAGCCTCAGTTTAGAAATTGATGGCAGTTTTTTTGCGTAGCAGAGAATGTATTCGTGATCTACAGCAAAGTATTTAGAATCGTTTCCTCCTCCTGCATGGCGCTGCCAGATTATCTCTTGCACGTAGTTTTCTTCTCCAAATACTTCATCCATTAACAGCTTAAGATTCGAGATTTCGTTTTGGTCTATATTCACAAAAATTAATCCATCATCTTTCAAAAGATTACGAGCGAGAAACAAACGGGGTAACATCATAGAAAGCCAATTAGAATGAAATTGCCCATTTTCTTTTCTATTTGCACGGAAATATCCTTCCTTCATTAAATGCCCTTCATCATCCTTATCTCCAAGGCGTTTTAAATATTCTTCCTTTGTTTCTGAAAACTTGTCTGGATAAATGAAACTATCTGAACCTGTATTATAGGGAGGGTCTATACAGATAACCTTGATCTTGCCGTAATAAGGTTTTTGAAGCAGCTTCAACACTTCTAGATTCTCACCTTCGATTAATGTGTTCTCTGCATTATCCCAATTGCAAGACTGTTTTGGATAGGGCAGTAATGTAGATTTGGTCGACTGCTGTAAGACTTTGTAGGCATCATTTTTACCGGCCCAATTTAATTGGTAACGTTCACTATCAGTATTTATATTTTCACCCAATAATTGTTTTAGTTGGTTTACATCTAGCTTATCTTCGGTAAAGGCTGCGGGAACAACCTCTTTTAACTTTCTAATAAGTTCTTCTGTTATATCCAATGACTTGCCATCCATATCGTTATATTTTTTTTAATCGTTTTTCTGAATTTTAAATGGTTATTTTAGTGCCTCGGTTCTTGTATGTCTTCATAATTTTTTATGAAATACTTACAGTAAGTTGGTTAATATCTATATAGATGCATCAGCTTCCCTCTTGGCAGTATTTTTTGTTTCCCCGCTATATCGTTCTTCAATAGATGTATTGACTTCTAAAACAGCTTTTCAATTTTGTACAATTAATTGTTTATGTTCTCATAATTTAGGGGCTTAATGACTAGATCTCTTTTAGATTTTAAGGAGCTTTCAAATTATTATGTAAACCTTCACGTTTTTTATAAATTGTAGTTAGATCTAATAGGCTAAATTCTTTATTGAGTCCATGTCAAGTGACAAACTTACAAAACCATTCTATTTATTCTTTACTGAATTCCATAATTAATTGAAAATTTGATTTTTTTGATGATTCAATACTTTAGAATTCCTGTCTTAGGTTAAGACTAAAAGTAAAAAAAGATGCGCAAGCATCTTTTTTTTCATTTTATCATATTTAATCGAAATCAAGAAAATCTTTTGGATATTTTTCCAATCCTTTCGCTAAGTCTAAAAGCTTAATAAATAAAACTTTCAAATTAAGAATTTAAAAAAGTTTCTTAATTTTTATCAAATAAGTGTTTTAGAAATCTGATAGACTATTTTATCTTTAATTGATTTTTTTCCTTTTCCAATAATTCAAACTTATTTTTTATTGTTTTTTTAAGGTAGTTGTAGTAGTCAATTTTTTCTTGTGTTAATTTATCTTCCAGTTTAAATGATTCATCAACAATTAATATTAGTGAATCCCTATTTTTTAAGGTAAATAATGAATCGAAGTTCACATTTAGATATTGACTAATGGTATAAATCTTATCCCAACCGCTTACTCCTTCCGCTCGTTCAACACGACCTATCATTGTTGATGTATAATCTATTTTAAGTCCGAGTTTGTATTGGGATAAATTTTGTTTTAATCTAGCCAACCGGAGTATGCAGCCGATTTGTAAATTAATTAAATTCATTTCTATTGTAGTAGATTTTCCCATATAGTAAAAATTGGGAAAAAAGATTAATTTATTCGATACAAATTTGTATTGAATAAATAGTTTTGTTATATTTGTCACAAATAATACATCTAAAGATGTAAATTTGCGACTCTTCATATGAAAATATTTGAAGCATTCGCTTTGAATCTCGCTTTTGAAAACTGGTAATTTTTAACGGGGACGAGATGATAAGTAAGATGCTCACGTCCTTTTGGCGTGGGCTCACTTATTGTTCCCCCGGTATACCAGTACCTCAAAGGCAGTAAGATGAGTTCCATGCCATTTTTTATTTTCAACTCTCTTATAATTCATAGCAGTACTTCTTTTTATTAAAAGTTCGCATTTTAACAATGTTTAACTTTTAAACAATATTGCCGGTGAATTTATTTTTATAATTCTTCTAGATTTTATGCACAAAAAAAGGCCCTCAGCTGCAGCGACCAAACTAGAGCAGAGGACCTTAGCTAATCAAATCCATATTTAACTAACCAATCCCAATATTATGAATTATTCTTCATTTTACAAGGATGGGAAGGCACTTTATTGCATAATTTTTTTATGCATTCTGCTGCTATTTTCATCTTTATCTGCCCGAAATTCCAGCCGGAATTACAAATTATTTTTTCAGCAACACATGGTTCGGGGGACAGTCACAGACGGTTCACTTCCTCTTCCAGGCGTAACCATTATCATTAAGGGGAAGAAAAATACCGGCGTCATCTCAGATTATAACGGCCAGTATTCTCTTTCTGTCTCTGCTTCAGATACCCTTGTTGTATCCTTTATCGGATTTAGGACTCTTGAGGTTCCCATTGCGGCTAGAAACAATGTTAATATAACTCTGAAGTATGACAGTACAACGCTTCAGGAAGTGAAAGTGAACGCAGGGTATTATTCGGTAAAGGAAAGCGAGCGTACAGGCAGCATTGCAAGGATTACTTCTAAAGATATTGAAACGCAGCCTGTTACCAACCTGCTGGCTGCGATGCAGGGCAGAATGGCGGGTGTGAGCATTACGCAAAGCACGGGAGTTTCAGGTGGAGGTTTTGATATTAAAATCCGCGGACAGAATAGCCTGCGGCCCGAGGGCAATGCACCGCTTTATGTTATTGATGGAGTGCCTTATTCATCAGAACCAATAGGAAACGCACAGGTTTCAACTGTATTTACCTCTCCGACAAGTCCTCTTAATGGAATTAATCCTGACCAGGTAGAAAGTATCGAAGTCCTAAAGGATGCGGATGCAACATCTATTTACGGATCCCGGGGTGCCAACGGTGTTGTGCTGATCACAACTAAAAGAGGGAAAAGCGGTAAAACATCATTTAGTTTAAACGCATCTACAGGCGGAGGAACAGTCTCAAGGTTTCCAAAACTTATGAATACTCAAGAGTATCTGTCAATGCGCAGACAGGCTTTTGCCAATGATAAAATTTCTGTTTATCCAGCTTCAGCTTACGATATAAACGGAACTTGGGACCATACCCGTTATACTAACTGGCAGAAGGAACTTATGGGCCGGACAGCCTTATTTACGGATATTCAGGGTACGATTACGGGAGGTTCCCAAAATACAAACTTTCTGCTAAGCGGCAATTATCATAATGAAACTACAGTATATCCCGGTGATTTCAAATATAAAAAAGGAGGTTCTCAATTTAGTCTTAATCATATATCAGAAGATCAGAAATTTAAAATCCAGTTCAGCAGTAGTTACACAATACAGGACAATGATCAGCCTTCATTGGATTTAACCAGCATTTCAAGAACCCTTGCTCCTAATGCGCCGGCATTGTATAATCTGGATGGAAGCCTGAACTGGGCTGGCAGCACATGGCAGAACCCGCTTCGAAATCTTGCAGCAGAATTCAAGTCAAACACTAAAGATTTTATTGCTAATGCCGTTTTATCTTATGAACTGCTTCCTGGACTCTTTGCTAAAAGCAGTGTTGGCTATAGTGGACTGAATCATTTTGAAACACGTACTGCGCCCTCTACGATTTTTGATCCAAAGTTGAATTATGATAGCTCTTACTCGATTTTATTTGTAAACAATACAAGCAGAAATTCATGGGTTTTTGAACCGCAGGTAAACTGGGAAAAGAATATTAAATATGGGCTTTTTAACTTTCTTGTAGGTGCTACATTTCAGAATCAATCCTCAAGCCAGCTTGTGCAGTCGGGTTATGGATTCAGTTCAAACAGTCTGATTTACAATCTCTCATCTGCTGCTACTGTACGTGCCTTAACCGATATTGAAACACGCTACAAGTATCAGGCATTCTTTGGCAGGGCTAATTATAGCTTGAAAGACCGCTATATCTTAAATGTTACGGGCAGGCGTGACGGGTCAAGCCGCTTTGGTCCCGGCAGCCAGTTTGCATTCTTCGGAGCAGTTGGAACAGCTTGGCTTTTTTCAAAGGAAAATTTTGTAAAAGACAGCAGTTGGATGTCTTTTGGTAAATTAAGAGCCAGTTACGGAACAACAGGTAGTGACCAGATAGGGGATTATAAATTTCTTGACACTTACAGCTCTTCCGGTGTTCAGTACAATGGCACAATTGGTCTTCAGCCCACCAGCCTGTTTAATCCCGAATTTGCATGGGAAGTAAATAAAAAACTGGAAACAGCAATTGAGATGGGATTTCTTCAGGACAGACTTTTTTTAACTGCTGCATGGTACCGCAACCGTTCCTCTAATCAGCTTGTAGGCATTCCAATGCCTTCGACCACTGGTTTTTCGTCACTTCAGGCAAATCTTAATGCTGAAGTGGAAAACTCGGGATGGGAATTTACATTTCGTTCCGTAAACTTCAGCAGTAAAAATTTCCAGTGGATTACAAGCTTAAACCTAACATTCTCCCGAAATAAACTTCTAAGTTTTCCTGGTCTTACAGGTTCCACCTATAGTCAGAGATACAGGATAGGTGAACCATTAAATATGAGGCTTCTTTATGATTACAAAGGCATTGATCCAGCGTCGGGAGTTTATTTGTACACTGATTTAAATAATGATGGAAGAATAACAGCAGCAGGAGACAGACAGATTGTAGCAGATTTCAACCCTGATTATTTTGGAGGCATTCAAAACCAGCTCAGCTATAAAGGATTAAAACTGGACTTCTTGTTTCAGTTTGTAAAACAGCAGAATTTAAGATATTCTCCCGGAGCAGCAGGACAGATGTACAATCAGCTGTATCAAGTGCTTGACAGCTGGCAGAACGCGGAAGATTCTGCCCAATACCAGATTTTTACTGCGGGATATAATACTGCTGCCGTGACTGCAGGTTCCAGATTTGGTGAAAGCACAGGTGGAATTGCAGACGCTTCCTATATCAGGCTGAAAAACATCTCCCTATCATATGATCTGCCGCTGAACTTAAAAAGCCAGTGCAGGATTATAATACAAGGGCAGAATCTGCTGACGATAACGAGATATAAAGACGGTGATCCCGAGTTCATAAATGCCGGTTTTCTCCCTCCTTTAAAAGTACTCACTGCCGGAGTGCAGCTAACATTTTAAAATATAGAAAAATGAAAAAGTTTATTAGCATTAAAAGCAGTTTTTTTAAAAGTGCTCCCTTTACCTGTATTGTCGCGGTATTTTTTTTCAATGCATCCTGTGATTCTTTTGTGGAAGTCGACCTGCCAGAGTTACAGCTCACTAAAAAAGCAGTCTTTGAGGATTACAAAACAGCAGATGCCGCGCTGAGCGATATCTATTCTAAAATAAGGGATAACGGACTGCTTAACGGAACGGGTCTGGGAATCACCCATCAGCTTGGATGTTATGCAGACGAATTAATATGGTATGGAGGCGCTCTTAGTCCGTCGGATTATTATTACAGCAACGCATTACTGCCTTCGAATTCTTCAGTAAGTGAATTCTGGAGGGCATCTTATAACCAGATATATGCTGCCAATGCCATTATTGAAGGATGTGAGGCATCGTCTTCGCTCTCCATAACGGATAAAAAAAAGCTCATAGGGGAAGCTCTTTTTATTCGGGCATTGGTGCATTTTTATCTTGCCGGTCTTTTTGGTGATATTCCTTATATCAATTCCACAGATTACAGAATCAATAAATCGACTTCCAGAAAAGTAGTCTCTGAGGTTTATAAACAGATTCAAAAAGACCTTCTTGACGCCGATGAAATGCTGAATTCAATGAATCAGAATGCAAACAGGACAAGACCGGGTAAATATGCTGTTTATGCGCTGCTGTCCAGAGTTCATCTTTTTGCGGGACAATGGAATGAAGCATCTAAGTATGCTTCTAAAATAATCGCCCAGGACTCTTTTTACAGTCTGGAAGGCATAGAAGGTGTTTTTTTGAAAGACTCTAAGGAAACAATCTGGCACTTGATCCCTGCAGCACCAGGTAAAAATACCGATGAGGGAATGTCATTTATTTTCACGGCAGGTCCTCCTCAGACTTATTCTTTGCAAGAAGGACTTATTAATTCCTTTTCAAATACAGATCTTCGAAAAGCAAATTGGATCGGCACGGTTTCAAACGGAACAGCCAGATGGTATTATCCTTTTAAATACAAAAAAAATACATTGACGGCAGGTTCCATAGAATATTCGGTTGTTTTTCGTCTTGCTGAACAATATCTGATTCGTGCAGAGGCACTTGCTCACCTGGATGATTTTTCAGGTGCACAGAAGGATCTCAATAAAATCCGCTCCCGCGCTGGACTGTCCAATACAATTGCTGTTACTAAAGAACAATTGCTAGAAGAAATACTCCAAGAAAGAAGTTGGGAGCTGTTTACGGAATATGGGCACCGTTTTTTTGACCTAAAACGTTCCGGTAAAATCAATGCTGTCTTAGCTGCTGTAAAGCCGGGCTGGAATAGTGAAGATGCAGATTTTCCTATTCCGCAGACAGAACTGGATTTAAATCCTAATCTATTGCCGCAGAACAGGGGATATTAATTATTTTAAAACTCTTAGACATGATTATTATAAACTATACAGTAATTAAAAAAATCTTTCACACTACCCTAATTTTAGTTTTGTTTTTTATTTTGCAATTAGTAGCCTGTCCGGTTTTTGGGCAGGCAGTGCAAAAAAGACAGCTAAAGGAAGAGGATTACGAACTGATGGGAAATATGAATTTTCATAATGCCACCACAGATGCAAAATGGTGTTCTTATTCGATGACTTATAATAATGGAAGTGATACATTATTTGTTCAAAATATAAAAAACAAAACTAGATATGCCTTTCCTTCAGCTTCAATGGGAAAATTTACAAAAGGCAGCTGTTTTTCTTTTTTAGATGCGAATGGACTTCACGTGATTAATTTGATTAGTGGCCATCATGATGTATTTCAAGGCGTGAAAAAATATTCAATGTCCGATGATTCCAATAAAATTGCTGCAGTAGTGAAAGGCAGCGATCCCAGCCAATCAAACCTGCTGATAATAGATAAGACAGGAAAAATCATCCAAACTCTACCAAATGTAACAGAATATATTTTTAGCCCGGGAAGCAATCAAATTCTTTTTATTGAAATACAAAATGAATTAAGTTCACTAGGTATTATGGCACTGGACGTAAACAAAAAAACTGATTGGATAATTAGAAAAAATCCAAGCAGTTTTAAATCTCTTACTTGGGAAAAAAACGACAGGTCGGTCTGCTTTTTTTATACTAATTTACAAACAGACCATCTCTGCTATTATATGATTTCTGAAAAAAAACTGTATTATCTGGATCAGGATAATACAGTATTCTTTCCGAAAGATAAAAAAATTGATTTTTCAGGAGCTTATAGTCTATTAATCAACAGCGATCAAAACCGAGTTTTTTTTGGCATCCAGCCAAGAGAAAATAAAGTAGAAAAACAAAATTCCCAATCTGATTCAAACGTAGAAATATGGAATGGAAATGATAAATGGATCTATCCTTTTGAGCAGTTTAGGGGGAGGTTTGAAAAACGTCCAAATCTTGCAGTCTGGTTCCCATTGACAGGCATAGTAAAACAGCTTTCATCGCCAGAACTACCCTCTGTAATGTTAACAGCTGATCAGCAGTTTGTGGTCCTGTCTGATCCAAAGCAATATGAACCTCAGTTTGACTATTTCGGTCCGCGCGATTTCATTGTCAAGAACGTAATCACTGGTGATACCTGTATATTTTTACAAAAACTGAAAATCAACTCAGAACAAACTTTCCCTGTAATGTCACCAGGCGGATCATATATAAGCTATACTAAGGATAGTAGCTGCTGGATTTATGACATCCGCAGTAAAACACATACGAATATCACTGAAAAAATTTATCTGCATCCAGACAAAAAAGGAGCAGCTATGCTTAATGACAAATATTACCCGCCTGCTGGCTGGACACCAAATGATAAAGAAGTTATTTTATATGATGAGTTTGATTTATGGCTGGTCTCAGTCGATGGAAAAAAAGTTAAAAGGCTCACAAAAGGACGCGAAAAAGAGATTCAGTTTCGCATCGCAGAATCTTCGTTTAGGTCTGGATTGCTGAGAACTTATGATGGTTGGATAGACCGAATTCTAGAACCAGAAAAAGGATTGCTGCTTCAGGCACGAGGACTTGACTACAAAACAGGTTTTTATAAATGGAAAAAGGATATGCGGGAAAATGTTATTGAATATAAAGATTCCTACATTGATAAACTTTACTCTGCAGGAGAAAATAGCTATTTTTTCGTAGAACAGAAATTCGATCTGCCTCCACGGCTAATGTTTAAAAGAAGTAAAACTCTAAATGTTGTCAATCAAAGCAATCCGCAGTATGTAAACTTTCAATGGGGAAGTAATTCTTTAATTGATTTTTCAATGCCTAATGGACTGAAACAGCGTGCTGTACTATACTATCCAGCCCAATATGACCCTTCCAAAAAGTATCCGATGATTGTGAATGTTTATGAGAAAAAAGCAAAAAACATTTATAACTACCAGAACCCTACGTTACAAAATCCAGCGGGTTTCAACCTTGCCGTACTTACAAGTTTGGGGTATTTTGTACTTTGTCCGGATATATTTAGAATTAATGGAAATGAAGGTCCCACTGCCCTAATTACAACAGTTGCTGCAGTAAATGAAGTTAAAGCAAAAGGGCTTATAACCCCAAATAAAATTGGAATTATAGGCCATTCTTTTGGAGGATATGAAACGGATTTTGTAATAGCCAATACAGATATATTTGCTGCGGCAGTCTCTGGAGCGGCAGTAACCAATACGGCCGCATACTATCATACTGTTAACTGGCAGAACGGTGTGGCAACAATGAATTATTTCACAAGCGGTCAGTTTAGAGCGGATTTGCCCCCTTCACAAATACCTGAGGTTTTCAGTCGCAATTCACCTATTACAAATGTGGGCAATATCACAACTCCGCTATTATCTTTTGCGGGAAAAAAGGACTATCATGTGAACTGGAACCAAAGTTTGGAACTATATATGGCAATGAGAAGACTTGGCAAGAAAAATATCCTCCTTCTCTATCCAGATGAAGGACACGCGTTGAATATTCCAGAAAATCAGATTGATTTCACAAAGAGGGTCTGCCAGTGGTTTGGCTACTATCTTAAGGATGAAAATCCAGCTGAATGGATTGAAAAAGGCATATTATAAATAAAAACAATGCAGTTCATTGATTTGAACTGCATTGTCCTTTATTATCCAAATGCTTAATTATCATCCGGACGATAAAGAATTTCTTGACAGTTGCCATCTTTTCCCATTGCCTGTTCACCTAGAGGATAACTGACACGACAGAACTCAGTAACCTCCGTTTGGCATTGTACAGGTTTATTACACGGGATATTATTCTCATCCGTCACCCATCCTAATCTAGGTGGAGCTTTTTCAGTGCTTTTTTGCATCGAAGTGGTCATAAAAGCCCCAGCAGTCCCAACGGTCAATACAATAGCGTAAGGGACAATCGTTTTAAAAAAAATCGTTTTCATAACTAATAGTTTTAGAAATTAAACTTGATCTACTTTTTTCTACAGGTTTTCGATCTTTTTCCTGATACCGGCCAGTATATTTTTATGCAGCTGAATTAATGTTGTACAGTTGCAATTTTCATTTCATCTTTGAGAAGTTTTCCTAGACTGTATATCTGTAATTTAGTACCTGCAAGCACATATAAATGAGTGCTGGTTACAAAAAAATTATGCATTTTTTGGTCTGGTCTCTCCTGAATATAAAAGCTAAGAACATAAGCTTTGGTCTGCAGATTATAGACATCTATAATTGATGATTTTTTCCACATATTTTCATTCTCAAATCGTCCTGGAATTTTAGACTTGATAAAAAGTAGATCATTTGTGGTAGCTGTTTTTGAATTGACTTTCAAAGGAGGCGCGGCCATCTGCCACTCATTTCCATTCCTAAGCTGCGCCACTTTTATTTTAGCAGTTGCTGTTGTATCTATAGTTGTCCCAGAAATTCGTTTATTTCCATCTTGATCAAAAGCAAAAAACTGGTTTCTGTAGAAATAGGTATAAATGGCTAGGTTTAATTCTTCATTAAAAAGTAACATGCCGTCTGTATCAAATATTCCATCAATCTGTTTTTGAAGAAGATCTGGAAAATTACGCAAACTGTCCTTTTTTTCTCTATCATAAAGACACAGGTTGTTTCTCATATTTTTAGCATCGATATTTCGCAGAACAATTTTTGAACTGTCTATCGGCTGTGCGGTTGTAAATAGTGGAACTCCAGTTAAAGAATTATTTAATTCCCAATCGTCTGTGCTGCCTATTAAAATACAGGGAACCGTTCCATCCATCAAGTATAATTGTTTATCTCTGACCACAATTTTTGGGGAACGGAATGGCAGGTCCTTATTCTTTAGATAAAGTTTTATTTTTTCTTTTTTACCCAATAAGTCTATAGCCAAAAGATGGAGGGGGTCACTGTAATTGGATAAGTAAACTTTTTGATTTTCAGAACCAGCAAAGTAATATGAATTATAAATTAAATCACTTGAATTTAAAAAGCTTACAGCATCTTTGGGATAACGTCTTATAAAAGGATTTTTATGATGAATAATCTGTTCTGAGGACCAAAATAATCCTGCAACAAATAATACACATCCGAACATAGATAATATAATACTGGCTACATACATTACCTTGTTTTTAATCTGTCTTTTTTTATAATCTGTTTTAATTTGTAAAAAAAGAGCGAGCAGGGCCAGTAGAGTAAAAATTAAATTGAATATTAAATGTACTTTCCATGTCATTTTTTCAAGTATCCCGCCGCATGAACAGGGCACAAAAGAACTGTAGTTCAAAACTATAAAAATATAAGATGTAAACATTGTCATCAGCCACAGAGCCAATAACATTCCAATGGTGCTTGTTCTCTTAAATATAAGCAGACCTGAAATTGCAAATTCAACAATAATCACGACATAGGAAATCAGATCAGCATAAGCACTTAATATTGGAGACTGAGCAAGCTGTACTTGGAATCTTTCAAAATCTATTAGTTTACTTACCGCCGCATAAACAAACAGTAGTACATATAAGAGGCTCGCACTCTGAATTAAAAATCCTTTTATAGTTGAATTTGAATACATATTTTGAATTATTTCGAATACATTTTGATAAAAAGCTGAAAACTATTTAAATAGTAATCTGATACAAATTTAAGTGGGACAATTCTATTGGATATGATGAAAATCGAGGCAAAAGTTCTGAAAATCAAGCCAATTTTAATTCCGGATGAAATGAAAAAAGTGTCCATAGAAATATTAATACTTTATGGACACTTGTAATGCATTTTTAAATAACAGATTTATTACTTTAAAGCCTGGCTTAAAGTCCGAAGTTTTTGATTCAGTTCCACCAAGCTGGCTTTCTGAAGACACTCGTCAGAGATGTTTTTCAAATCCGTTAAACTTTCTTCGGAAACAATTCCCATTAAAGTCGAATCATCTTTTTCCAATAGTAGTCCCTGTTCTATAAAATAGCTCAACAGGAGTACATTTTTGCGTGAAATTTTTAAATCAATCTTCACCGTCTCACTCATGCCTGGGATACTCAAAACGGTATCCAGTAGCTTGGCAACATCACTTTTTGTAATCATAATTCCAGCGTTTTAAATTAATATTCAACTGAGTAAAGGTAATAAGCATATTGCTGATACTCATGGACATAATATGACCATGATAGGCTTAATCCAAAGTGCTTAATTAATTTAGCAGATTAAATGAGATAGTGATAATCTGATTTGGTTCGATTCTCCAAATATCTCAAAGATTGCCTCGTTCCTGCAATCTGCAAGATGTCCGTTTGTTAAACAACCGAATCTTGCTGCCTTATACTCGGAACTCGCAGGCAGTGAAACTGAAAGGTTAAAAGAGATTGAAAAACTAATGAAAATGATTGATGATGGAAAAGGAAACTTCAAACAGAACACGGATTGTGGGACTGCGTTTTACGCCTGAAGAATATCAGAAAATAGAAAGAAAATGGAAAGCAAGCACCTGCAGAAAACTGAGCGATTATATACGGATGCATTTATTTGATAAGCCTGTAACTGTAAAGTATAGAAACGAATCGCTTGATGAATTTATGGCTGAAGTTATAAGGCTCAAAAGCGAGCTTCATTCTCTTGGAAACAACTTCAATCAGTCTGTAAAAAAACTCCATACTCTGAGGCAGCTTCCTGAGTTTAAAGTATGGATTTTAAATTCAGAATACGAACGAAAAATGCTTTTGGAGAAGGTGGAGGAAATTAAAATTCACTTCCAAAAAATCACTGAAAAATGGTTGCTGTAATCAAAACAGGATCTTCTGTGCTTAATATCTTTAACTACAATGAAAATAAAGTTAAAGAAGGAATTGCAGAGTGTATAGGAGAGGGGAATTATCCTCTGGAAGCTGCAAAATTAACTGGTACGATGAAGCTTAACAGACTTTTGAAACAGAATGAACTTAATGAAAATGTAAAGCGGAACAGCGTGCATATTTCACTGAATTTTGATCCTTCCGAATCTACATTATCAAATGAAAAGATGCTTAAAATAGCAGAGCATTACATGCAGAAAATAGGTTTTGGCAGTCAGCCTTATCTGGTATACAGACATTATGATGCGGGACATCCGCACCTGCACCTGGTGTCCATAAAAGTAAGAGAAGACGGAAGCAGGATTGATATGCAGAACATAGGAAGAAATCAGTCAGAAGCTGCACGCAGAGAGATAGAAAAAACTTTTGGTCTGGTGCAGGCACAGTTAAAGAAAAACAGCATCGATAAGTTTATTAAACCTATAGTGCTTTCAAAGATTAAATATGGGAAGACAGAATCAAAAAGAGCAGTTCAGTCGGTTCTTGATCATGTGCTTTCGGTTTATAAATATAAGAGCCTTTACGAACTGAATGCAGTTCTGGGACTTTATAATGTTAGGGCAGACAGGGGAGAAGAAAGTTCAAGGATATTTAAAACAAATGGTCTTTTGTACAAGACACTGGACGAAGATGGAAGACCGATAGGAGTTCCGCTCAAAGCAAGTGAGTTTTATAATAAACCGACGTTAAAATTTCTGCAGGATAAGTTTCAGGAAAACAATAAAACTGTTTACCAAAAGAAAAGAATTGCTAATGCTGTTGACCTGATACTTTTAGGCAGAAGCGTTTCGCTTTCTGATTTAGCTATGCAGCTAGGAAAGGAAGGAATAGAAATGGTTTTTAGAAAAAGCGAGCAAGGACAGCTTTATGGGATTACTTATGTGGACCACCTTTCAAAATGTGTTTTAAACGGAAGTGATTTGGGAAAGCACTACAGTGCCAAACAGATAGAAAAACGATGCAGCTTGTCTTTTGAAAATGGAAAAGAAAAGATCATTACTTCTTTGCCAGAAACATCCAAATCTAACGAAGGTTTTCAAACCGAAACCGATAAAGAAGCTTTTTTTAATGACCTGTGGCAACAAATGAATGCTCTTGATTTCAAATCTGCTGTTGAAAAAACAGTAGAAGTGCTGACCAGAATTGAGAATGATACTTTTTATGTTCCAAACCAGCTTAAAAAAGCATCAAAAAAGAAAAGAGCAAGAAAACGTTCTAATAATTTATAAATTTAAAGGCAATGGCTATGCAGACAGGAGAGAATGAACAGGCGCTGAGAAAAATACTGGATATGACAAGGTTGATCAGTATCATTATTTTAGGATTGCATTTTTATTATTTTTTTTATGAAGCTTTTCGAGAATGGAAGCTTGTAAGCGGATTTACCGACAAATTATTGGATGGTATTTTCCGGACCAGACTGCTGAGCAGCTTTCATAAATCAAAGCTTTTTTCATTGTTTTTTTTGGCTATTTCGCTTATTGGCGCTAAAGGAAGAAAAGATGAAAAACTCAATTACAGGACAGCCTTTATTTATATGGCCACAGGCCTGCTGTTGTATTTTTTAAGTATCGGCTCGCTTTATCTATTTTTTGATGATAATGAAAAGACATTACTGTACTTCACCCTCACATCAGCCGGGTGGCTTCTGATATTGTCAGGGGGAACTCTGTTCTCGCGAATCATCGCAAAGAGGCTGAATCAAAAAGATATTTTTAACAGGGAAAATGAAACTTTTCCTCAAGAAGAACGATTTTTGGAAAATGAATTTTCCATCAATCTTCCGGCAAAATATTACTTGAAAAACAAGCAGCGCAGCAGCTGGATAAATATTATAAATCCCTTCAGGGCACTGATGGTTCTCGGTACGCCGGGATCTGGAAAATCGTATTTCGTTATCCGCCATGTCATAACCCAGCATATAAAAAAAGGCTTCAGCATGTTTGTGTATGATTTCAAATATGATGACCTTTCAAAAATTGTATACAATACATTTGAAAACAACAAAAAAGCTTATAAAGTATTGCCTAAATGCTACTTCATAAATTTCGATAATATCATGCACCGATGCAATCCATTGGACCCTCAGAGCATGGAAGATATAACGGACGCTTCTGAATCGGCACGGACTATTCTGATGGGGCTCAACAAGGAATGGATCAAAAGGCAGGGAGACTTTTTTGTAGAGTCGCCGATCAATTTTTTATCGGCTGTAATCTGGTATCTAAGAAAGTACAAGGATGGTGAATTCTGCACACTGCCTCACGTAATTGAGCTCATGCAGATGGACTACGATGATCTTTTTACGCTGCTTCGGACAGAGAAAGAAATCGAAGTCTTGATAAACCCTTTTATTAATGCATACCTTAACGAGGCGACTGACCAGCTTGAGGGACAAATTGCTACTGCGAAGATAGCCATGGCAAGACTTTCTTCTCCGCAGTTATACTATGTTTTGTCAGGAAATGATTTTACATTAGACATCAACGATCCTGAGAATCCCAAGATAATCTGCATGGGCAACAACCCTCAAAAAATACAGATTTATGGAGCAGTTTTATCTTTGTATGTAAACAGGCTGGTGAAGCTGGTAAACAAAAAAGGGAAAATGAAATCCAGTCTAATTTTTGATGAATTCCCAACCATATATCTTAATAATATGGACGGCCTGATTGCTACAGCAAGAAGCAATAAGGTGGCAACGTGTCTTGGGATTCAGGACTTCAGCCAGCTCCGTAAGGACTATGGCCGGGAACAGGCGGATGTTATTATGAATATTGTCGGAAATATTATCAGTGGACAGGTTACAGGAGACACTTCCAAGCAATTGTCCGAGCGCTTCGGCAAAATTCTTCAGGACAGGGAAAGTCTTTCGATCAATAGTTCAGACACGTCGATAAGCCGCTCAAAACAATTGGAATCCGCAGTGCCGCCATCGAAAATCTCATCGCTGAGTTCAGGTGAATTTGTAGGTATGGTTGCCGATGATCCTGACTGTAAGATTCAGCTCAAAACTTTTCACAATGAAATTGTTAACGACCATGAAGCGCTCCGAAAAGAGATAGAAAATTACAAGGAAATACCTCCTGTTAGAAAACTAGACAATGCGATGATCCATCGTAATTACCTTCAGATTAAGCAGGATATTCAGGATATAACTGACTCAGAAATGGAAAGGCTGCTGAACGATCCCGCACTTGTCTATTTAATATTAAAAAAGCAGCACAAGTAGCAAAGTTAAAGGACAAAACTTAAATCTAAAACAATGTGGCTGCTGTAATCAAATTATGGTCCATGGCTCATTAAAGCACTAAATATAATATGATTGTATTGGTAAAGTTGCTCTATAGTTTACGACGGGTTTTTAATTAAGTGCAAGGAATTTTGTTGTTTTTGAACTGCTGTTTTTCATCAAGAAAAAAGTGGTATTTTTGAGTGTAATTCATTGTGGATAAGTGATGTATGTAAATTTGTTTTGTAATTTAAGTATGCAGCATGCAATAGACATAGACGGAAAAAAAATTCGTCCTGCTTCTTCGGGACAAATAGCCTTCTGCGGTTTCTGCGGAGAGAAAGTGCGTGGAAGATGCGGTGAAATTAACATCTGGCATTGGCAGCATATCAATAAAGTAGATTGTGATTCGTGGAAGGAGGGGGAAACTGAATGGCATCGGGCTTGGAAGAGCCGATTTCCATTTGATTGGCAGGAAACAATTATAATAAAAAACGGAGAAAAACACATTGCCGATATTTTCACCGATGAAGGTCTTGTAATTGAATTTCAAAATTCCGCAATCTCTCCTTCAACAATTGCCGAACGGGAAAAGTTTTATGGCAAAATGATCTGGGTTGTAAATGCGGAGAGTTTTAAAAATAATCTCGTTACCGAAAATGTATCGGAAAAACATCTGGCAGAAATCGAGAAGAAATACGCTGTCAAAAGAATTCATCTGAAAAAATACGATTCCATTTCGCTGGAGAGTATAAAGAAAAAGCCTAATCTCAGGACCGCAGAAATTCAGATTTTGATAGATAATTTAAATATGTTAGAGTCTGTCACTGATCCTTTTACTATCTATAATAAAAATGCACATACGTTTGCAGAACAGATTATAAATATCTGGCAGAGTGATCATCTATGTATAGACCCGAACTTGATGAAGATTACAAATGATGACGCACTTGTCAGCAAGAATGCGTTTTTACGGTTGAGAGGTGATTTGAAAAGGAATAAATATCATTTGGATTTACCTGGAAAAACCAGTTCCGAAATTGAGTAGCTTTATCTTGAGCGTAAAAACTTGTTGGCGCAGCGGGAAAGTCTAAAGGCACTATTATTCGAAGAATTGAAATCTGTTGCCTCTAAATACTTAAATCTGGAAGGAGAAATTACTCACCTTAAAAATGTATTGTCTTTTTTGAATATTGAGAAAGATGCATCCGATAAAGAGCTGCAGAATCTTAAAGCTGAAATCGACTATTACATCAATACAAACCTGCAGATACTAGAAGATGCTTATATTGAAGAAAAAAATAATAATATCAAGGATAAGGACAAGCTGAATTTCATTTGGAAACGTGAAAGAAAAAGCTGGCTCACAGCTTCTGCGCAGATTTATTTTGACCTTGGTGATGGCAGGCTGCTTTATAAGCATTCTGATAATAAAGTTACCTGTATAACGGTTTCTGATTTTATCAGCAGATTTAATCCTGACAGCTAGTCTTGTCTGTAAGAGAAAAATAATAAAGCTCAGATAAGATTTTATTGTTTTTTCAACGGATATGTCTGATCTAGAGCTGAGTTTTGTAGACAGCCATTTGTTAATGCAGGTCTTTCTATCCAGTGCATCAGGTATAAAGTAAAGGTGAACTATTTAGTTCACCTTTTTTATGGAATCTTTTCCGTGATTTTAGGCATTAATTGATGAATAAAATACTGTTCTGGTCAATTATTTTTAAGACCTGTGCAATCTGGTAGGGTTTTGACTTATGGCTGTACTGCACATCCTTGATTTCATTCCTAAGCCTGTTCAGATGAAACAAATCAATGTTTTGTTCCTTCAGCGACTGCACATTTATGCCGTCCAGGAGTTCCAGTGCCTTTATGCAGGTTTTCTCATCATTGGCCTTGCAGATATTGACAATAGTCTCCAGAGATATTCTCAAAGGGGAATAATGGTCGCCAAAAAGATCATCGGTAGCGGGCGATGAAAGGCAGAGTTCAAAAACTGCAGCCAGCATTTCCAGCGCCTCGGGATTGCTGAAATTCTGCCATTCATCTTTATTAAAAGCAAATTCCCCTTTTGCATTCCGGTCGGTCTGGTCTTTTAACAGTTCATAATATCTGGTAAAGCCATGCTTGTAATTCAGTCCGATCAGCTTTCTTACCAGTTCTTTTTCCGTATAGATATCCTGTTCCAGAAGGCGTGAATAGTTATCGATAAGAAAATCGCGGGCAGTATCATCATGCCCCATCTTTTTTAGGATTGCTATGATGCAGTCGTACAGAGAACGATTGGTATCTCTTTTGTACTCTGCATTATATTCCAAAAATTCTTTCAGGGTATCCAAATTGCCACTGAAATAATCCTCAAGGATTTCCCTTGCATAATAGTAGTGGTCGTTGTCAAGAAAACTATAGATCTTTGATTTTAAATCCAGGCCGGATACATCAATTTCAATATCGTTAAGCTGGCAGTATTTCAAGTGCTGGCAGAAATTTGCTGCAGAAAGCACTGCGTTTGAAAGGTTGTGCAGAATGCGGTCATGGACTTTTTCGATCGGCACAATTCCATCCAGAAAGTCGGTCTGGATGCCTTTTTCATGGGAATAGATCCAGAGCATATCCAGCAGCAGTTCCTCATCCAGGTGAAAACGGAAAAACTTTTGAAATTTATGAATGGCCTCAAAGACAGCGTAATCGTGGCTGTACCTGTAATTGCTATCTGCAGTTCCCTTGATAAGATGCTGCGAGTAATATTCTTTGGTTGAAGGGGTATTTTCTGTACACCAATTTTGTATATATAGTTTCTGATCCTCCGAAATCTCGATTTTGTTCTTTTTTTTCTCCTCTGGAAGGCTGTTTAGTATATCCTGTATCAGGTTTGGTTTAGCCATCTGTATTTCTCTGCATACGCCTGCCTTGCTGAGTTTTGCCGTTCCTGAGTAATTGTCTCTCAGGATTTCATACAAAAGCTGTTTGGCATTGCCGTTGACTTTTTTCTGCAGTTCAAAATCTTCATAGTACCGGTGATAGAATTTGTCAATGTCCTTATAATTTAGTGCTGATTTGGCCATATAGTCATAGAGAATGAAAATCTGCCTTTTAATTTCTGCATTATCAAAAAGAATATTAAAATCTCTTTGGTCCTTTGTGCGCCAGTATTCACTATTTTCATTAAGCTGTTCGTGAGTACATTTGTCTTTGAAGATGTATTGGGTACGCGATTCTATATAATCTTCAAGTTTCTTGCTCATATCAAAATCCCTATGGCTGAGCACATTTCTGAACTGATGCAGGAATTCCTCGTTCACGGATCCGCGAAGGTATTTTTGAAGGACTTTTTCAAAATCATCCTCGCTTATCACTTCAGCCAGAAAATGCCTGTCGCCGGAGTTTCCATCAACCGAGTTGAGCACTATATCAAACAATGGGGGCTGGATGCCGCACGATTTAGTTGTTTCAAGAAGAAGATCATCATCATAATGATTTGCCTGGTTATGTATTACCGCGTTTGAAATGATCTTGATCAGATCTGCATGGTACTGCTTATTGGATTTGAAAAAGGAATTGGCATATGCCCAAAACTCTTTTTTCAGACTGTCCTTGAACTGGTGGCTGTTGAGTTTCTCAATTGAGAAGGCATAGATTTTAACCAGTACCGGACCGTTGTCCATTCTGGCGAAAAGGCTCAGGATAGTGTCCTTGGTTGAAACATGGGATCGAAATTTTGCTGTTGAATTCCATGGCTTGGTGCCGATGGCCTTGTCAAGGATTTCCAGAAAATAGTCGATGTTCTCAACAGCAGATGCTGAAGGAGTGCTGGAGATTATCGAATAGACGATTTCCTTTTCATCCCTGTTTTTAAGCATTGTTATGATCTGGTTGAAAAAAACGGGATCTTCATTTATATTTAGGCTTTTGGTAAGCATTATCGCATCCTGCACCAGATAGACATAATCATCTTCTGTGGAATCGTTCTCTTTTATGATTGCTGTGACCAGTGCTTTTATCGGTTCAAGATAGGAAGAGGAAATGCTCATGTATGACAAAAGCTTTAAGGCAGACATTCTGGCTCTTCTGTGGATGGCTGTGTCTGCCGCCTGGCGCATCAAGTATTCTATATTGCCATCGCATTGGCTGAATAATGCTGTGCTTTGAAGATCCGAAATCCAGAGATTGTCCTCAACGCAGTTCTTGATAAAATAGTTTTGGAGCGCCCTGCTTTTTGTTTTATCGGTAATACGGTCCGAATCGGCATTGAAAAGAAGTTCGAAATCATTATCAAGCAGCCATCCGATCAGCGCATTGTAGAGGCTTTCATCCGTTATAAGGTTCAATAGGAAGGTTACCACGTTATGCCAGGTAGGATGAACCTTGTCAGTATCCGTGTCAATTTTTATTATTTGTATGATTTCTTCAAAGTCCAGTTCCGAGAGAATGCTGGCAACAAAATATTCCTGGATATTTTTAAGTACAAAACTCCAGCTTCCTGTCATGTTTTCTTCTAAAAAGGAGTTTTTGGCAAGCCCTGTTTCATCAATCTGTGCTACCCGTTTAATTTCTGTAGCAGTCAGGAATGGCTTCTGCATCGCTTCCAGCGCAAAAGCGATTTTCTGGGTGCAGCTTATGATGCGTTCACGGTCAAAGCTGATGTCGTTTTGGAATTTATCAGCCTTGTCTTGATCCAGTCGTGAATTGACAAATTCCCTTATCAGCATCGCTTTGCTGGTAAGGATCTTTTTATGGGTTTTGTAATAAATGCCGATCAGATCCAGATAAAAAGGATTTTCGAGAATTTCCCTGTTTTTGTAGATGTCGAATGTATTGTGCTCACGAAGATCCAGCCCATATTTTGCTTTAAGGAAAACAAGGGCGCTGGAAACGTCTACTTCGTTTAAAAAGTAGATGTCAAGGCCTTTGATGTCCTTAATGTATTTTCTGTAGATATTGGTCCTGCAGCTTATGATGAATTGGATGCTTCCATTTTCAGATGATTCATCGTTCTGGACAATAAATTCCCTAAGCTTGCTGCTGAAGTCGATGATATTTTCGATTTCATCGACGCCATCGAAAATGACTGCCAGCTTTGGGATGCGCCTGAAATCTGGCGGCAGAAAATCTTCAATCCTGCACAGCGGAGTAAAATTCTTTAATGATTTAAATACCGGAATTATCTCTGTGTTCTCCCGCGTACTCCAAAGACGGGCGGCCAGCTGGCGGAGTTCCGACGTTTTTCCGTAACCGGGATTGCCCAGTAAAATAATTCCTTTATTATTTTCCTGGATCTCGGAAAGCAGCGTTTTGCTGTTGGAAGAAGCGCGATAATAGTCGTACTCTCTCTGCTGGTTTTTCCTTAAGGTCCTTTCGATATGAAAAGGGGCTGTCTCAATACCCTGAATATACTGATGCTTGTCAGATTCATCTAATACGATCTTCTGCAGATTTCTGCTTGAGAAGATGTATTTGTCAAATTCATTTAGGATTTCTTCTCTTTCGGCTTCCGAGAGAACTGGCGGCTCTTCGTCATATGCCTTTCTGTAGATTTCCGGATAAAGGGAAAAATATTTCTCCACACCTGTTTCCGGAGTTAAAAATGCGACAGGGAAATGCCTGTCGGCAAGGTTTTCCAAAAAAGGTTTGTTTTTGGTTTCCTCAAAAATATTGGTAAAGTCTTTTCTCGGCGAGATGAAAAGTGCCAGATCGATTTTTTCATGAGCCGATGCAAGTTGCGGCAGTTTGATCATTGCATCGGTGTAATTCAGCTCCGTTGTATAATCCTTGCATTCGCTGTATATCAATCTGCTTATATATTTCTCATTCACGATCTCAACTAAATTGTCGTAGCCGTTCTGCGTGCCTGATACTTGGATCCTTTTGCGGACAACCGTAAATTTTAGTTCCTTGAAAATCTTGTCAAGGAACTCCAGTGCAAGGATTTCTAAATCTCCTCCTTTTTTTGACATGGAAAACAAATTTTAAATGTATCACAAATATAGATTATATCCAGCCAATTGCGCTGTGCATTTTGAATCCTGGCTGAAGGAAATAGGATAGTCTTAGTGGTTTTCATTCGAAACGGATAAAAAGGCAGCCAAGTTAGCGTGCGCCGGATCCTGCAGGCGCATAACGGCACAGCCGCCCTTCGGGACTTATAGCCCTCCGTATCCTTGATGCCCGCTTTATTGCCGCTTTCTTTTTTTCCGTTTTTTCTTTTGAAAACAATTTTTGGGAAGGGCAGGGGAAAAGAATTTTTAAAAGAGTAATCACTTAAAATTTAGAAATCATGGAAATCACAGGACGTTTGACAAGGGATGCAGTAGTTGCCAAAACGGCAAAAGACAGGGAGGTGGTAAACTTCTCCATAGCAGTTAACGATACTTACAAAGCCAAAGGAAGTACGGAAACAACAAAAATAGTCACCTACATAGACTGCTCGTATTGGCTCAGCTCGGGTGTTGCGCAATGGCTCAAAAAAGGCGCAATGGTTGAGCTTTTCGGACGTGTAGGAGTGAACGCCTATCTCAATTCTGAGGGCAAGGCTGTAGCAAGCCTCACTTTTCACACAAGCAATATCAAAATACTGGTGTTTGTGTCAGATGCGCAAGCCTTGCAGGCGCAGACAGCTCCTGCAGAAAAGAACAAAAAGGAACAGCCTGACGACCTGCCTTTCTAATCCGAATCAAATGTATAAGCCTAAAAAAATGAGTTATGAAAGCCTTGAAAAAATCAATATATGCCGAGTATGGCGTGCACGAAGCATTCCAAAAGATTATTCTTTCGGAAATGCAGTCTTATGAAGGAACAAAGAAACAGCAGCTCAAAGCATTCCTTGAAGATATGCAGAGAAGCGGATGTATCAGCGGTATGATATCCCAGTTTATCTATCATGCCGACTGTAAAAAGTTCTATATCGAATATTTGGACGATTTGGAAGGCATCAGAAAAGAAATGGAAGATTCCCTTGGAGAAGCTATAAAAGACAGATACAGTCTGCCTCACTACACCTTTATGTGCTGGCTCTGTTTTGAAGAGTACTGTTACGACATCTACAGAAACTCTTTTGAATAATTGTGAAATCTTAAATCTTCCCTTATGAAAGCTTCAGAAAACTTTAAGACCGTTATTGAAAACTATCTCAATCAGACCGCCCTTGCCGATGCTGTCTTTGCAAAGGACTTCGCCAAGCAGTCCAAAAACTTGGAGGGCTGCTGCAATTACATATTCGGAGAGGTGAAAAAAACAGGACTGTGCGCCTTTGACAATCAGGAAATATTTGATATGGCGGTCAAGTACTACAGCGATGACAGCATCGGACAGCCACAGCCCGTTAACTGCAAAGTTGTTGTGAAAGAGCCTGTAGTGGCTGATTTGTTTACTTCAGTTGTAGAAGTTCCGCAGAATACCGCCACTGCAAAAACGGCATTGATTGCTCCCAAAGCCGAATCAAAAACCTTGACACTCTTTGACCTATGATACCCAAGACCATCATCGAAAAACAGATTGTGTCCTTTAGTGAGACGCTTTCGCCTGTATCGCAGAAGATGCAGGTTTGGGCAGAAAAAAACATTTTCATCAAATGGGGCGTGCTTTCAAGGGGAAAATTCCACTGTCTTGACTGCGCCCACGTTTGGAAGCCTGATGCGCAGAAAGCATCCTGCCAAAAGTACATAAACTGCACTGCGTGCAATGGAAAGCTTAAAATGCACCAATACAATCAGGTGCATTTCAAGGAAATTGAGTATTTCGCTGTTTTGGATGTGTGCGGAGGATTTCAGGTCGTACGCATCATCTGTTCGCACAAGGACATGAAAAAGAACTGCATGCCGACTTATTTTCATAAGGAAGTGATGCAGCATTGGATAAACGTGAAAGGGGAGGTACGAACCCTTTCTCTCGGCACCAATGTTTTTTCACACGCCTATGATTCTTGGAAATATTATACTTCCCTTGAAATCCGCCCGAAAAGTTTTGAGGGTTCTCCCAAATACCGCATCAATCCCTATAAGGTCTATCCGTCTTCAAAGGCGATTTCCGTGCTGAAAAGAAACGGATTCAAAGGCAGTTTCTATGGCATCGCCCCTCAGGTGCTTTTTACGGCTCTTTTAAAAGATTCCCATGCAGAGACACTCCTCAAGACAGGGCAGACCGATTTTCTTTCTCATTATCTGACCTCGCACTCACAGCACATAAGGGAGAACTGGCAGGCAGTCAAAACCTGCTCCAAGAACAATTACAAGGTAAAAGACTTTTCACTTTGGGAAGATTACATTAGCCTGCTCAGATGGTTCAAAAAGGATTTGAATAATGCCGATTTGGTATGCCCTGAGAATTTGGAAGAAGTGCACGACAGGCTAGTGGAGAAAAAACGCATAATCCAAAGACGTCTGCATATAAAGGAACTAAGAGCCCAAATACAGCAGGCGCAGATTGGCTATGAAGAGCAGAAAAAACAGTTTTTCGGATTGGAGTTCACTCGTGAAAATCTTTCCATCTGCGTGATGGAAAGCGTGAATGATTTTCTCGAACAGGGCGATATGCTCCGCCACTGCGTATTTACCAATGAATACTACAAAAAGAGAAACTCCCTTATCCTTTCGGCCAAATTTGAGAACAAGCCTGTGGAGACCATTGAGGTGGCGCTTCCCTCGCTTGAAGTCCTGCAGTGCAGGGGAGACAAAAACAAGGTTTCCCCGCATCATAAGCAGATTTTGAAGCTTCTCAATCAGAACCTCTATCAGATTAAAAAGCGCATGAAAAACAAAAAAGAGGAGAGAGCCGAAAATTAGTTTTCGGCTTTTTTGTGGAATTCCGCGGCGCAGACACTTGAAGGGTATATTGTTTCAGGGTTCAGGCTTAATTCTGAAACAAAGTTCGGGAAGGAAAGGCGGTTCGCAGAAAAAAATTCCCCCATAAATGCAGGCGGAAAAACCTGCTTTATTGCGTTGCTTTTTTCGCTCGCTTTCTCATTCCCGGTTGAGGTTCCATTATTAATCTTTAAACTTAAGAAATCATGGAAACTTCAAAAACACTTCAGAACTGGAATCAGGCAGCAGAAATCCAGCTTGTCTACAAAACAAAAGTGAAAGCTTCAGAAAGACCTTATATCAGCTCTTCCAAAACGGTTTACCAGCTGGCGCTCCAGTTCTGGAACCCCGATACAATTGAGTTTTTCGAGGAGTTCAAGATACTGCTGCTGAACCAGTCCAATAAGGTATTGGGTATGTATGAAGTATCATCAGGTGGAATAGCTGGTACCTCAGTAGACCTTAGGCTGATTTTTGCTGCAGCCATAAAAGCAAATGCGGTATCGCTGATTATGATCCATAACCATCCCTCAGGACAGGTAAAGCCTTCTGAAGCGGATAAACAGATAACCAATAAAGTTAAGGAAGCAGGCAGGATTATGGATATCACATTGCTGGATCATCTTATCATTACTCCCGAAACCTATTATTCCTTTGTAGATGAAGGCGCTTTATAGCGCCTTTATTAAAAATACAGCATCCTTGATTTAAATCTAAAACAAAATTATTCGGATGATAGTCCATTGTAAAATGAAGTACCTACAATAACTAATGGTTTTCCAGTAGTTTTTTTAATTGGGATGCTGAAGTATCTATCTTTTCTCTTTTAAGACAAATTTTAATAATTTATTTGAAGTAATTATTTAGTTTCTTAAAAACTACAGTTTTAATTACGTTAATTGCTTGAAATGAAACGTTTTTAAGTAATAATTTTACGGTTACATGAAATAAAATTACATTTTTGTGTTTTTGTATTACGTTTTTAGTTATATTTGTATCATAAAAACCCAAATAATTTACATCGATGTATACGGAATTAATAAAAATAATTGAAGGTGGACTGAATAACGACCATAAAAAGGTAATTAGTTACTCAAATCATTTAGCGAAAAAATTAAGAGATGATGGAGATAGTAAATTGGCTGATAAAATTTTAAAAACAATTCAAGGCGCTAAAGGGATGCCGGTTTTTAAAGATCAGTTGTTTGATGCGCCTGTTGATAATGATACAAGATTGAATATTGCAGATATTATATTGCCACAGGATATAAAGTTTGATATAATTGTATCTGAAGGTATTGTGGAACCAATAAATAATTTTATTTCTTTAGTAAATTCTAAAAATGAAATAAAAAGTAAGGGATTAGATATTAATCTGTCTCTTTTGCTTTATGGTCCTCCAGGTTGTGGTAAGACAACATTAGCAAAGCATATTGCTAGAGAGTTAGATGTTCCAATTGTAGTAGCGCGTTTTGACTCTTTAATTTCCTCTCTTTTAGGTAATACTGCAAAGAATATTAGGAAATTATTTGATTATGCCAAAAGCAAACCTTGTATTTTGTTCTTAGATGAGTTCGATGCAATTGCCAAAGCACGAGATGATAATCAAGAAACTGGAGAATTAAAAAGGGTTATTAACAGCCTTTTGCAAAATATAGATGAATTTTTAGAAACAGGTATATTGATTGCGGCAACCAATCACGAGCAACTATTAGATAGTGCGATTTGGAGAAGATTTGAAAAAGTAGTAAATGTAAATAAGCCTAATTCAGATGAAATAAAAAATCTAGTTACAAATTATTTTGAGAAAATTGGTTCAAGTTTAGCGACCGATGATAAAAAATTTGAAATGGTTAAAAATTATATGGGCAACCTATCTCATTCTGAAATTATTAAAATTATTAATAGTGCATATTATAATTCGATCATAAAAAAATCAGATTTTGAATATGAAGATATTTTTTCCGAATATTTTAAATATAAAAACAACAACAGGTTTCTGCCAGAGGAAATGATTAGGTTTCTAAACGAAAGTCATATTCCACAGAAACAAATTGCAAGTTATTTAGATATTTCAATAAGACAAGTTAGAAACGCTTTAAATATAGAATAAGATGGCTAAGAAAAATTTACCAATCAAGCTTTTTCAAAAAAGGCAAAAAATTGATGAAAGAAGAGTTGAAGGTGGTGGCAGCGATAATGTTCCAAAATGGGAATTATCTGGTCAATTGCTTGCTCAAAGAGCAGAAAGTTTTATTGAACCTATTAATGAATTAATCGCTGTATTTCAAAAACGTAGTAATTCAAGAAGTTTTATACCAGCTATATTGAGAATTGATATTGATGATAGTGCTATTGCTAAATCACATAGGAAAGACATTCAAAAAATTTTCAACGGAAAAGTAACTAAAAATAATATTATTGGTTTTCTTGACTCTAATAGTGCCATTGTGAAAGTGGAAAGTATTGAAGAAGGAATACAGATTAAAAATAACATAACAAACTATATAAAAAATCCGCGAGGTATCTCTGCAATTGAATCAATGGAGGTGTTTCAGCCTTTTATTGTGGATATTGAAGATAATCAAACGGTTAAGGTTTCATTAATTGACTTTCTTAATTATGAAATCAATAACGCAGTCAAAATTGCTTTTATTAAGTATTGCGCAGAATCTGATATTGAAGTAAAAGAGGTAAACTACTCTCCAGGATTAATAATATTTAAAATTAAAAATGCTTCACCAGGAACATTAGATAGCATTTCAGATTTTGAAGCATTAGAATCTATAACTTTTATGCCTAAATATCGAGTAGAGACCGATAGTGTAGCGTCAGAAGATACTGTTGAGATAAAGATACCAAAAGAAGGTGTTGAATATCCAGTAGTTGGAGTTTTGGATTCAGGTGTTTCTAGAAATTCTTATCTGGCACCTTGGTTACTTGATGATAAATTCTCTTCATATCCTGAAGAATTAATTGATCCAATGCATGGTTCATGTGTATCAAGTATTATACTTTATGGGGATCAATTACAAGGTAAAAATTGGACTGGCAATACGGGCTGTAAAATTTTTGATGCCACAGTATTTCCTGATCAAAAGCAGGAATCAATAGATGAAGATGAATTAGTAGAAAATATTAGAGAAGCAATAAAGGAAAATAATCATATTAAAATTTGGAATCTATCATTAGGTACAGCTGCTGAATCGGATATGAATGACTTTTCGGATTTCGGTAAAGCTTTAGATGATATTCAATTAGCAAATGATGTAATTATTTGCAAATCGACAGGAAATTGTAGGAATTTTGAAAAAGGGCATCCTAAAAGCAGAGTGGCAAGATCAGGCGATTCAGTCCGTTCCTTGGTGGTCGGTTCAGTTGCCCATTCAAAGGGCAATAATGATATTTCGGAAATCAATCATCCTTCGCCATTTACAAGAATAGGGCCTGGCCCTGCTAATAGCATCAAACCTGATATAGTATCATTTGGTGGCAATGCAGGCATGAAAGATGGAAGAAGAGTAGAGAATGGAGTAAATGCAATTGCTCACAATGGAAGTTCTGTAAAAATTATTGGGACTAGTTTTGCTACTCCAAGGGTAACATCATTACTGTCGGAATTAAGTTTTAAAATTAATGAGGCTTTCAATCCTACTCTTTTAAAAGCTTTAGCCATTCATTCTGCTAAATATCCAACGGGAATCAGTCTTCCTATTAGTGAAAGAGTTAATCAAATGGGATTCGGTATTCCTGATTCGGCAGATGAGATTATCTATAATGATCCTCATGAAATAACACTTATCCTTCAGGAAAATATAACTCGTGGCGAATTTATAGAAATATTAGAATTCCCTTTTCCGGAAAGTTTAATTGATCCTGACGGCTTTTTTTACGGGGAAATTAAAATCACATTAGTTGGCCAGCCTGTACTTAGAGAAAAACAAGGTGCTGAATACTGCCAATCAAATTTAGATTTAATGTTTGGAACTTATGAAAATATAAAGGAGCGAGACACTACTAAGGCAAATATTCTCAATGAAATTGGTCCTGACGATACGCAAAATGTTTTACTTGATTCCAATTATAAAAGTGCACATATTAAGGATACTCAAAGCGAATATGCACGTGAACGAGTATTGCTTAATTACGGTAAAAAATATCAACCCGTTAAAAAATATTCAGTTAATCTAACTGAAATGAAGGATGCAAGACAGCGTGATAGTTTAGCTGCTAATAGAAAGTGGTATGCTAAAATTAAGGGAACGTACAGGGACTTTGCTGAAACTTTAGCGATACAGGATGGAGAAGAATTAAATCAAGATTTTACACTTATAGTAACAATTCGAGATACGAAATCTGAAAAACAGGTTTATAATGAGGTTTCAAGACTATTAGCCGATAGGAATTTTGTACATTCCAATATTAAAATCAGGGAAGAAGTTAGGATTGAAACTAATAATAATTTAGATTTTTAATTAAAAATAATAATAAAACATGGAAAGTAAGTTATTGCAGCCATTTCTCCAGGCTGGTCTGTTGGATATAGGAGATAGTGATGAAAGACTTGTACATATTACAAAATCAATAGAAGACCTTCGTGTTAAATTAGCAGCAAACAAAGGTTTGCTTATTAATTATACTTTAGTTGCTTTGGATCCTTCTATATCAGATACAGAAAGTGTTTTAATAGATACCGAAGCAATAGTTTCAGCTAATTGGAAAGCTTTGCGTTCAAAATTTACTGAAAGACCGATTCCTTTATTACGAGCGGTTATTCTAAATGCATTATATGACCTTGGTACCGAAAACGCATCTATTGCAAGAGTTATATACCTGACAGCTACAAATTTTTATTCTTATGCTAAATTAGGGAAAGAAAAAGCTATTATTGAAAAGATGTTACATGACCTTGGTAATATTGCAGAGGAAAATGCAGTTCAAGAATGGTCTTTGACAACAACCCAACCTGAATTGAAAATTTCTACTCTGAAAGTTAGTGGTTTAAAATTCAGTGAAGTAAAAATTGATAGTAAAGATCTGAAAGCAAAATTAAAAACAGCAGCAAATACTTCTCCTGAGGGGTATCAGCCGTACCACCATGCTGATCAATGGTCAACTCACTTTTCCACAAATGCAACAACGGGAATTGAAAATATTTTAACGGAGACATTCAAATCGTTTTCAGATGGCTTGTCGCCAACTTCGATCGAAACTCCAATAAATAAATTTTTTACGGAATTCAAAGCATCACTGGATCAAACATTAAAAGCATCATTTAGTTCTATACAGGCAGTTGAACGAAGAAGCAAATTGCTTTGGTGGAAGGAAACTTTATATTCTACTTCTTTAGAAAACAGCTATAGAACTGTGGATAAATTTACTAAGCCTTTTATTATGGCAAATGACTTGTTTCAACAGTTGCCATCTATAGTTCCAGTTAGTGTCGATTTTTTATTAAGAGATACATTGTTAATATTGGAAGATTCTGCCGATGAAAAAATATCATTTTCAGAGCTTCTAAAGTCCATTGATACTTTGGAACATAAATCGATGTTAAAGAGTTATTTTGAAGAAATTGAAAGTTCGGTTAGAAGAATTTCTATTTCGGATTATTTTGGTTTAGTTTTTCAAGGTAAAACCACTGTGGACACTTTTAAGCAATATACTGGAATTGATGATTCAGAAATGGTTTCGCTGAATGATATTGGGGTCATGGTTCTGCATGATTTTATGGCTGAACATTTAACAACATTTTAAAATGGCAGGAAATTGTTGCAAAGAAGATTGCTATCCTGAAGAAACAGGATGTAATTATGAAGGCTGTGAAGTTTTAAATGAATGTCCACATTATAAAAAAACTTCTGCAGCGGAAACAATAGAAATCAATGAAAAAATTGATTCTGAGTACTTTTTGCGTATTCCTTGGACTGGAAATACATTTGGATTACAGGATCTGAATTTTCTTACTTCTACCTCGAAAGTGTTGTTAATCGGTATTACCGGTGTTGCAAGTGCAGGAAAAACTACATTTCTGGCAACTTTATATTGTTTGCTGCGCAACGGACATAAAGTTGGTGATTATCAATTTTCGGGTTCATTGACTTTAAATGGATGGGAAAATATTGCATGGTATCTAAGTTGGAAACAAAATAACAACATTCAGTTTCCTCCCCATACTAGTGGTAATTCTGGTAGAGTTCCGGGTCTATTGCATATTTCTTTGAGAAATAGTTCAGGTGAAAAAAAAGAGCTTGTTTTTACAGATGCACCTGGTGAATGGTTTGATAGTTGGACAATTAATCAAAATGACCCAAATGCAGACGGTGCCAAATGGATTCATCAAAATGCGGATGCATTCCTTTTGTTTTCAGATTGTGAAATGCTGGCTGGAGAAAGTCTTGGCAAAGCTCGTAGGCAAATAAGACAAGTATCAGATAGGATAAAGGTAGGACTGGGAAGCCGACCTTTTGGACTAATCTGGTCCAAATCTGATATTGAACTTGATGCAGAAATTGTAGAACAAGTGTCAGGCTATGTCACAAATTCTGATATAATTAATTATTCAGAATTTAAAACAAGTGTACATGAGGGTAAAGACGGTATTTTTTATAAGAATATTCTTAATGTTGTTTCATGGACATTAGAAACAATATCAAAACAAGTGAACAAATTACCGGACGTTGATCAGCATCGTACTGATGATATGTTCCTTTCAAAACGATAACTATGTCACAAAATAAAAATAACATACTGATAATCGGAGGGCCAAATGTTGGAAAGACACATTTTGGAGGCCAACTTTATGGTAGGCTACAAACTCGTGAAAGCTTTTATAAAATTGTTTCACCGCCAGAAAATCTGAATATTTTTAAAGAGGTTCTAGAATGTCTTAATGATGGTAAAGCAGCTGATCATACTAATGTTAATTCAAATGAAACACTTGAATTGCAAATTGTTGATGCAGATGGGAAAAATATAACATTTAACTTTCCAGACTATGGTGGAGAGCAAGTGAAGGCGATTTTTAATGATAGGCGTATTTCCAAAATATGGAAGGACCAAATTGAAAAAAGCGATTCCTGGATGCTTTTCATACGTTTAGATGAAATCATTCCTCTTGAAGATATCATTAATCGTGGAATTCCTGAAATGGATGTACTATCTAAACGAAATAAAGAAGCTTCAGCCCTCAAACTCTCAGATTCAGCATTTTTTACAGAATTGCTGCAAATGTTATTGTATGCAAAAAGAACAGCTACATTAGGTAAGATTTCCAATCCTAAATTAACTATAGTTTTGTCTTGTTGGGACCTCTTGGAGGCAGAGTCTGAAAATCGATTGCCCTATGAGTTACTTCGCGAAAAATTGCCTTTATTTTGGAATTATCTTGTACAGACTTGGAAAGCTGAGCATTTGGATGTAATTGGCTTATCTGCGACAGAAAAAAGCTTGGATATAAAAAAAGCAGATCGAGATTTTGTGAAAAAGGGTCCAGAAAAATTTGGATATATAATAACATCTGAAGGGAAGAAAGAATCAGATTTAACACTTTCAATTGGAACATTCATTGGATAAGTATCACGTTAAAATAGAACAGGCCTTTTACGGCGATGTCGGAAAATCACACGGCTGCATTGCATCAACTTTTAGTGATAGTGATTTAAATTCGTTTCTAACTGCATTTACAGATAGACCAGGGGCTATACCTGCGGGTGTAATTATGGAACCTTATTTGTCAGGAATACGTTTTGATAGAAAATACGTTTTTACAAAAACATTTCCTGATCTTAACGCAGAACGTGGCGGGATGGTTTTTACGCATGTACTCATTTTGGAACTGAATGATTTGGCTTACATTGCGAATTTGACGGACGTATTATCATATTTTGTTAGTCAGATTCCAATTAATGCTGAGTTAGATATTATTTCATTTAGTCCTACAGTGCCTAAAAAAAACGAGACACAAGAATTTCCGCTTTATATTCAGCAGATTTTGCAAAATATCATTACAGAAAAATCACCAGTGCTATTTTGCGGGAAACTAACGTCCTTTGAAGAGGCTTTATGTACGATATGGCCAGGTTTACCTATAGGTTTAAAAAAGAATTTCTCCTACACTGCAGGTTTTTCCTTATCGTCGTTAGACTATGAAAAAACAATAATTTATTTTCAGGAAGACTTAAAATCGATTCTTAAAAACTCAGTTTATGTAGAAGATGTAGAATTACAAAATGTTCAGATAGAATCTGAAATTGAAAAATTTGTGCTTTGCAAAAATGCAAATAATATTTTTGAGGAGTTTATTACTAATTTAAATATTCAACTGTCCGACTGGTCAAAAGTTACACTGGCAGTTAAGGCATTTCAATTGTTCCAAAAATTAGAAAAAAATATAAGTCAAGATGAAATTAGATTGTTGGTAAGAAATATCTCTAAAATTTCGCCAGATCCATCTTTTGGCATATTTGTAAAAAGTAAAATTATCCAAAAGTTTTCGGATGCAATTTCTTCAGAACAAAACAGTAATATTAAAAGCTTAAGTAATCTTGTCTTGAATGGCATTGCAGATGGGGAAATTATTGTTGCTAGCGCAATCGAAGAATTTATTTTTAAAACATTTAATAGTGAAGAGCACTTTCAATCTGACGCAATGATTGAACTTCTTAGGCTTAATGATGGTACTCGAACTGAATGGTGGCATAAAGCAGTAATGAAAGGTTTTTCTAAAGTAATGAGTAATATTACGGATATAGTATCTTACAATATTTGGAAAATTTTTCTTAAATCAGAAATTGGGATGGTTAAGTTGTTGTTATTTAATAATGCAGATTTTGATACTGAGATTAAATTTATTAAATCAATGCCCAAGTTTATTGATAGTATGACAGCAGAAAGAATAGCAGTCAATATTCGCTCCAGAAATTGGTTTGTTTTACATTCTCATATTTTGTTGCAATATTTATCTGCCAAAGAAGCAGTCGTTTTACAAATCGAATTTGAAAGAAGTGCTTCCTCTGTTTCTTTTGAAGGTTCTCATTTACTATTAAAAAAATTAAATGATATTGAATTATTGGATTTAACTCTCGAAACAGAAGATGATTTCTTAGTTAAAGAATATGCACGGAGAATACCTACAAAATCATCTTTATTAAGATTATTGGATGTTGATCAATCTATATGGTTAAAAATTTGGTCTGAAAGTTTAAATTTAACAAAAGATCTGTCATATGGTATAGAAAACTTGGCTGGTATTTGGGAAAAGGTTGTCGTTTTAATCAAGGGAGGAATAAAAATTCCGGAGTTGATTTTGCATTTTTTTTCAGATAGTGAATTTTCGGATTTGTCACAATTTCAAAATCGACGAGACATATGGCTAAATCTTCCGCAGGTTTATTTGCAAAAGTTTAAGAAAGCGACCGCTGTGGGATGTATGGATAAACTTATTGAAGGAACCCTAATGATTGACGACGTCGAGCCAGAAATTATGAGCATTCTAAGTAGTGATGATAATACGAGTGCCTTTCTACAGGCTAATAGAACAAATATAAGTGCAGTTTTGATTGCCTTTTCAATAATACCTAACTTAAAAGATTTATATCTTTCAAACTTTATATATTATTATAGTGTCCAATTAAGTGAAATGGATTCATCAAAATTAGGAGATATTGTATTAGAGAATGGATTTGTTTTATCTGCTAGGCAAATTTTTGAAAAGGCAAAGACGAATTCACAATATAGAATCGCTTTAAACAATTGTAAGTCTCTTATAAATTTTAGTTTTTATGAAAGTCTTATGTATGCAAATTTGTTAGGGAGACAGGTTTCTATTGATGCAATTTTTTCAGAGGTTTTGAGTAAGGCTATTGCTCTATATCCTCAAGGTCCAGAACATAGTGATGTGTGGAAAAGAGCAGGTGGTGATGTAAGTAAATTTGTCAATCAAGGAACTCGTGAAGAAAACTGGAAACTAGGTATTTTACTTTTACGAAACGGTGGTGGAGGAGCACATATATCTGTAGGATCATTATTAAAAATAATGATTGATGACTATCCTCATAATAATGAATTAAAAGAATTGCAAAAACATATAAAATAATGAAAAACAAAATACTTATAATGACAGCTTTAGGGCTTGAATTTGATGCGGTTAAAAAATATTTGAGTGAAATAAATGTTGAAGTTCACCCTTCAACAGGTTCTATTTACAATTCAGGGAAATATATTTCTGGAAATGATGTTTTTTCGGTTTTGTTAGTTGCAACGGGTGCAGGTAATGTACGTGCAGCGGATGAAACAGGAAGGGCGATAGATTATTTTAAACCTGATTATACCTTTTTTGTTGGTATTGCGGGCGGAATAAAAGATGTGGCATTAGGTGATGTTGTCGCATCATCTAAAGTTATAGGTTTTGAAGTTGGCAAAGACGATAAGGAGTTTAAGCCTAGATTTGATACGGTTCAATCATCTTATATTTTAGAACAGCTTGCAAAACATGTACAAAGGGAAGGTAAATGGCTTGAAAAACTGGTTGGAGATAAAAGACCGAATTCTTTTGTTTTGCCAATTGCTGCTGGAGAAAAAGTTGTTTCTTCAACCCGTGCAACAACGTTTGATTATATTAAACGTTACTGTAGTGACGCTGCAGCTGTAGATATGGAAGGGAATGGATATCTACTGGCTGTCAGACCATATCACGCTCACGGCATTGAAATACGAGGGATCTCAGATTTAATTGAAAATAAGGAAGAATCTGATGCTAGTGGTTCACAACCTACTGCAGCTGCCAATGCTTCAGCGTTTACATTTGAAATGATCGACGCATTGAAAATAAACAACAAACTGGAGGAAGATATAAGTTCAGAAAAGTTTAAAAAGAAATTAGTCGACGAACTGGTGAAGTTGTATCCGCAAGGTCCAGAGCAGGATGATATTTGGAAACGTTCGGGAGGGGACGTTTCTATTTTGATTAATAGCTCGAGTCGAAGATCACAATGGTATAACGCTATTGAAAAGCTATCCCACGGTGGGGGTGGTAAAAATATTACAATTGCCACTTTAATAAATGAAGTTAAAGCTGACTTTCCTCAGTTAATAAATGATCTTTTTTAATTCGGTATTAAAGCTTTAGATATCAAATAATATTATGAAGGTTAATTTATTTTGTACCTTATTTGTACCATTTGTTTGTAAAGTCTTGATATATAGATGTTGTTACTTTTGAAGAAGTAAAATAATTTACTACGTAAAGACGCACTGCGGTGCGTCTCTACAATTGAATATAAAAACCGAGTCAGAAATGACTCGGTTTTTTTGTGTCTATATATTAAATTGTTGTGTTTCAGTTATATGAAAATTAAGATTGATTTAATTGAAAAAAACTTCGCAAAATGAGGTTTCCCTCAATTTAATTATCAGGTTTTAGCTTAGTTTTGGGAAAAATAACCTAAAACAAAAAATACCATGAAAAAAATCTTAAGCCTCGGGTTTATCTTCCTGACTATTCTATTTACGGGATGCAGCAGTGATAACGATGATAATGCTGTTGACAATGAAAACTCAGTTTCTGCTGTTATAAATGGAGCAGACTGGAAACCTACAAAAATCAATAGTGTGACTTTAATTAAAGTACCAGGAATGAACCAGCGTTTTGATATAAACATTCAAGATGATTCTAAAATGCTTATGCTTGCATGTGAAAACGCTACTACTGCTGAAGATGCAATGCCATTAAAAGAATATAATTTTTACGAAGAGATAGATGAAGAAGATAAAAAATTACAGGTTAGTGATGCATTATTTATTAATTCTTATTTAATCGATGGAAATACTTATACAGAACACATTCCTGTTTCTGGAAAAATAACAATAACCGCAATGGATCCAAATAAAAAGACGGTTTCGGGAACATTTAGTTTTAAAGCTGTAAAAGGAGGCGTGTTGCAAACTAAAATTGTAACTCCAGAAGTTTTTGAAGTAAAAAATGGAGTGTTTACTAATTTATCATATACGGTTTACAAACAATAAATTACATCGAAAATGATATCAAACCGAGTTAGAAATGACTCGGTTTTTTTATGCCTGTTATTTAACGTAGAGATGCACTGCAGTGCATCTATTTATAAGGTTTTTTACAAAATGACAATTGTCATTTCCCATTCAGATTCTTTTTCGTAATATTACTATTGTAAATTTTTTTGAATGAGAAAGATTAAATACAAAAAAGGAAGAAAGCTCCAACACATTACTTTAGAATATACAGGCTCGCATAAAGAACATGAAGCCGAAATGCAGCTTTTTGTTTATGATGATGCCGATGTTGTTGAATATGAAAAGTTTACAGTTCTTGCTTTAAATTCCTGTTTTGATTATTCTAAAAATAACTGGCTGAATATTCATGGTCTAAATGACATCAATCTTATTAAAACAATTGGTGCACATTTTAAGCTGGATGATTTTTTACTTGCCGATATTTTAAATACTACCAAAAGAACCAAGCTAGAGGAACAGCAAAATGTTTTATTCTTTAATATAAAATCACTTTTGCCTTCTGAATATTCAGATAGTATCAGCGTAGAACAAATTAGTTTTATTTTAAAAGACGGAATTTTAATCTCATTTCAGGAAAAACGAAGTGATTTCTTTACCCACATTCGCGAGCGCCTTCGTACACATGCAGGAATTGTAAGGACTAAAAAAGTAGATTATTTGCTGTATTTACTTTTAGATGCCGTTATGGAAAACTTCTACATTACAATTGAAGATGAAGAAGAGAAGATCGAAGAATTAATCAATTTGACTAAAAAAGGAGCTGATCCTGTAATTTTAGAAAAAATTGAGAATCACAGGGATAATTTTAATTTTCTAAAACGTTCAATAGTTCCGCTTCGGGATTCTTTATATTATCTAAAAACAATTAAAGATGACGATGAAAATAACGGTCTGATTCAGAAAGAAACGTTTAATTTCTTTATCAGACTTCATCAAAAAAGTTTAGAACTTTTGGAACAAATAGAATCAGATATGAGCGCGCTCGAAAGTGCCTCTAATTTTTATTTTTCGGAACAAAGCCGGAAAATGAATGAAATCATGAAAACTTTAACTATAATCTCAGCCATATTTATTCCGCTGACTTTTATTGTTGGAGTGTATGGAATGAATTTCGAAAATATGCCGGAACTGAAAACAGAAAACGGCTATTTTGTAGTAATGGGCATTATGTTTTTGTTAGTGTTGGGATTAATCATTTATTTCAAGAAAAGACGTTGGTTTTAATGTTTATTTCAATTTAGAAAAAAATGATTTTGTGTGGATTTAATATTTAGAATAATATAAATAATTATGAGTAAAGCTATATATATAGCCACAAGCGATCAAAACAGCGGGAAGTCGATAATTACACTTGGCTTAATGAGTATTTTGATTGGTAAAACGGCTAAAGTAGGTTATTTCAGGCCTATAATCGAAGATTTTGTGGATGGTGAAGTAGATAATCATATCGAAACAGTTTTGTCTTATTTTAACCTTGATATTCATTTTGAAGATGCGTATGCTATCACAAAAAGCAAACTGATTAAAAAGAAAAATAAAGGTAAAATAGGAGAGGTTCTGGATTTGATTATCGAGAAATATAAAAAACTGGAAGAACGATTTGATTTTGTTTTGGTTGAAGGAACGAGTTTTACCGGTGAAGGAACTTCTATTGAATTAGATTTGAATGTTTTAATTGCAAAAAACCTCGGAATTCCAACCATAATTATTGGTTCAGGAATTGGTAAAACTTTAGAAGAACTGGTTGATAGTTTGTATCTGGTTTACGATTCTTTTAAAGTAAAAGAGGTTGAAGTTTTATCTGTTTTTGCCAATAAAGTACAGCCCGAAAATATTGAATTAGTTACCAAAAGCCTGCAAAAAAGCCTTCCTCCAAATGTTTTAGTAAATACAATTCCGCTGGTTTCAAGTTTAAACAATCCTACCATGCAGGAAATTGTAAATGAACTTAACGCAAAAGTGTTATTTGGAGAAAATTACCTGAATAATGAAATTGGCCATTTTAGTGTGGGAGCTATGCAATTGCATAACTATTTGGTTCATTTAAATAATAACGCGCTCGTAATTACGCCAGGAGATCGATCTGATATTATTCTGGGAGCTTTACAGGCAAATGAATCTGCAAATTACCCAACTATTTCAGGAATCATTCTAACCGGAAATATTGTTCCGGAAGAAAGTATTTTAAAGCTTATAGAAGGACTTTCGGCCATTGTTCCAATTATTGCTGTTGATGGCGGAACGTATCACATTACAAACAAAATAGGATCTATTAAATCTGAAATCTACGCTAACAATACGCACAAGATCGAAACCTCAATAACTACATTTGAGAAATACGTTGATAACGACGCTTTATCAGAAAGATTAATCACTTTTGAAGCAGAAGGCATGACGCCAAAAATGTTTCAATACAATATGGTTAAAAGAGCCAGACAGCATCGCAAGCACATCGTTCTTCCGGAAGGAAATGATGACAGGATTATTATTGCAGCTTCAAGGCTTTTGGCAATGGATGTAGTTGATATTTCGATTATTGGAGATAAAAAGCAAATTGAAAATAAAGTTACTGAATTAGGAATCACCCTTGATTTTTCAAAAGTAAATATTATAAATCCTAAAGAATCTGAACTTTACGAAGATTACGCCAATACGTATTATGAGCTTAGAAAAGCTAAAAACGTAAGTATTACAATGGCCAGGGATTTAATGGAAGATGTTTCGTATTTCGGAACGATGATGGTGTACAAAGGCCACGCCGACGGAATGGTTTCGGGAGCGGCACATACAACGCAGCATACTATTTTACCGGCGCTTCAGTTCATCAAAACAAAACCAAATTCTTCTGTCGTTTCATCCGTATTTTTTATGTGTTTAGAAGACAGGGTTTCTGTTTTTGGAGATTGTGCCATTAATCCAAACCCAACGGCAGAACAATTGGCAGAAATTGCCATTTCATCAGCAGAATCAAGTTCCGCTTTCGGAATTGAACCAAAAATAGCTATGCTTTCGTATTCTTCAGGAGCTTCAGGAAAAGGGGATGAAGTAGATAAAGTGAGAACCGCAACCGAAATCGTAAAACAAAAACGTCCTGATTTAAAAATTGAAGGGCCAATTCAATACGATGCTGCAGTCGATCGCGCGGTTGGAAAAAGCAAAATGCCGGATTCTGAAGTAGCAGGACAGGCGAGCGTACTTATTTTCCCTGATTTAAATACCGGAAATAATACTTATAAAGCCGTACAAAGAGAAACAGGTGCTTTAGCAATTGGACCAATGTTACAAGGTTTAAACAAACCTGTAAATGATTTAAGCCGAGGCTGTACAGTCGATGATATTATCAATACAGTTGTAATTACAGCAATACAAGCGCAGGGATTATAATCAATTAAAAATTTGGAATTAAAATAAAAAAATAGAACGCGAATGAGACTGATTCGCTATCGCGAAAACGCAGATTTACACAGATTTTATTTTTGATAGAATAAAAATCCGTTTTAATCCGTGTCTTTACGAAGTAAATCCGCGTCATCCGCGTGCTAATCTCAACAACAAGAAATAAAAAATTAAAAAATAGAACGCGGATGAGACTGATTCGCTACCGCGAAAACGCAGATTTACACGGATTTTATTTTTGATCGAATAAAAAATCCTTTTCAATCCGCGTCTTTACGAAGTAAATCCGCGTTATCCGCGTGCTAATCTCAACAATAAAAAAGTAAAATTTCTGTCTTCAGAATTAAAATAAACTTAGTGACTTAGCGCCTTTGTGGCAAAAACATAAAAAATGAAAATACTTATAATTAACTCAGGAAGTTCATCCATAAAATACCAATTAATGGTTATGCCGGAAAACGAAGTAATTTGTACCGGAATGATCGATAGAATTGGTTTAGAAACATCAAATATTACGTTTAAAACAGCTTCAAATTCATATGAAGAAATACTGCCTGTTCAAACCCATAAAATTGGTTTGCAAAAGGTTGCCGATATGCTTCTTGATCCTGAAAAAGGAGTTATAAAAACAACTTCAGAAATTACGGCAGTGGGACACAGAGTAGTGCATGGCGGAAGTTATTTCTCCAATACAACCATAATTACCGAAGAAGTTAAAGACAAAATAAAAGAGCTTTCAGAGCTGGCTCCGCTTCATAATCCTGCTCATTTAGTGGGAATTAATGTTGCCGAAGAAATTTTTTCAGGAGCAAAACAAGTAGCCGTTTTTGATACTGCTTTCCATCAGACAATTCCGGTTGAAGCTTATAAATACGCCATTCCAAATTTCCTTTTAACAGAACATAAAGTTCGTGTATATGGTTTTCATGGAACAAGCCATAAATATGTTTCAGAAAAGGCCATTGGCTATTTAGAAAAGGGGTCGAAAATAATTACAATCCATTTAGGAAACGGCTGCAGTATGACAGCTGTAAAAGATGGAAAAAGTATCGATACAACCATGGGATTTTCCCCGGCAAATGGTTTGGTTATGGGAACGCGTGCCGGCAATATTGATCAATCGGTTATTTTTTATATGGTTAAAAATTTAGGTTACACACCAGATGAAGTAAATTCTATTTTACTGAAACAAAGCGGAATGCTTGGTTTAACAGGTTACAGCGACCTTCGTGATATCGAATCTAAAGCCGAAGAAGGAAATAAAGACTGTCAATTGGCTTTATTAATGAATGCCTACAGAATCAGAAAAACTATAGGTTCATATACAGCAGCTTTAAACGGATTAGACGCGATCATTTTTACGGCAGGAATTGGAGAAAACTCTTCGTACATGCGTAAATTGATTTGTACTGATATGGATTATTTTGGAATTGAAATTGATCCCGAAAAAAATCAAATTCGTTCAAAAGAAATAAGAGAAATTAGTACAGCAAATTCAAAAACTAAAGTTTTAGTTGTTCCAACTGATGAAGAATACGAAATCGCAAATCAGGTTTATCAGTTATTAGAAAATTAGAAAAATAAATTTAAATATAAAGAAAGCTTCTCGATCGAGAAGCTTTTTTTGATCCAAAAAATCAATATTTGTCAGTATCTTTGAATTTAAAACCGAATATCTTGAAATCGATACTTTTAAAATCAATTTTCTTGTTTTTCGCTGCTTTTCAAATTCAAGCACAAGAACTTCTTCCTTTCGTAGAAAATTATAATAAATCAGACTATCAGGGCGACAATCAAATCTGGAATGTTGCTCAGGGTAAAGATAAAGCCATGTATTTTGCCAATAACCATTATTTATTGCGTTATGACGGCGTTATTTGGGAAAAATATGCTCTGCCAAACAAAACTATTATTCGCTCAATTTTAATTGAAGGAGACCGAATTTACTCTGGTTCATACAAGGAATTTGGCTATTGGTACAGAGAAAATGGTAAAATGCGTTACGTTTCTATTACCAAAAATCTTCGCTTATTTGCTGAAAAAGACAATGAAGAAATCTGGAAAATTTTCAGGTTTAATGGTTCGTTGTATTTTCAGTCTTTCAATGATGTTTTTATTTACGATGGAAAACACATTAAAAAAATTAAATTTCCTTTTTTAATTTCTTACTGTTTTGTTGTTGATAAAGATCTGTATGTTGCTTCGGTAGATAAAGGTCTTTTTAAAATGAAAGGTTCCAAAATTGCAAACCCGAAAGGCTGGGACATTTTAAAAAACACGGTTGTTCATGCCATAGAAAAAGATAAAAACAAAACTTATATTTTTACACAAAAAAAAGGAATTTTCATTGTTGAAAATGGAGGTTTAAAACCCTGGAATAATCCATTAAATGAGACTTTAAAATCTAACGGAATTAATGTAGCCAAGTTTATTAAAAACAATAAACTAGTTATCGGCACAGGAAACAAAGGCGTTTTTATATACGATTTCAGCAACAATACTTTTAAAAATATCGACCGAAATAATGTTCTAATGAATAATTCGGTTTTAAGTATTGGTTTTGATAAAGAAGAAGATTTGTGGCTGGGTCTGGATAACGGACTTGCACATGTTGAGGTTAAATCTCCTATTTCATTCTTTTATGATAATTCCGGAATTCTGGGATCAGTATATTCAGTAGCAACTATTGATAAGGGATATCTAATTGCTTCAAATCATGGAATTTTTGAATTTGATTCGGGTAATTTTAAAATGCTCCCAAACACGCAAGGACAGGGTTGGAATATTACCAAAATTGGCAGTAAATATGTTATAGGTCATAATGACGGAACTTTTTGCTATGAAAACGGAGCTTTAGCAAAAATAAATAATGTGAGCGGAGGATGGAATTTATCAAAAAGTACTATTAATGATACTTATTTTCAGTCTACTTACAGCGGAGTTTTAGTTTATGATGATGCGTCAAAACTATCTCAGAATATAAGGATAAATGATCTTTCGAAACCCATTAAGTATGTAGCCCAAAATAAAAAAAATGAAATTTGGGCAGCCGATAATTATCGCGGATTATATCGGGTTTTTCTGGATGATAATTTCAAAACTGTAAAAGTTGAAAATATCACGCAGCAAAGTAAAATCAAAAACGATTTTGGAGTTAAGATTTTTGAATTTAGAAACGAAATACTTTTTCTAATCAATAACGTTTGGTATACGTTTAATTCTATTTCGAATAAATTAGAAGAAAATGAATTGTTCAATACCAATTTCAAAAACATCTCTGACGTTGTAGCAATCGATAAGGATCATTTTATGGTGCTTCAGGACGGAATTCTATATCACATTTATTCGCACGAAAATAAATTTATCTGGAATATTATTCAGGAGAAATATTATAAAGGAAAATTGATTAACGAAAACCTGAGAATTTTTAGAAGTCAGAATCATTATTTACTCAATCTTGATGACGGTTTTATTTCACTTCAGTTAGGATATCAAAATGAACAAAACAAAGGCGTTAAAGTTGAAGCTTACAATGATAACGAACTGCTGAAAAACGAAGGGAAAATAAAACACAATACAGAACTTCGAATAAATGTTATTTCCGGAATTTACGGTGCAAGCAAACCCAATTTATTTTATCAGATAAATAAAGGCAAAAATTATATCCCAATTTCAAATGGGGCAATAGTTTTAAATAATTTAAGCAGTGGTTCGCATTCCGTTGTAATTTTTAAACATGACGGAGCCAATTATGATAAAGTTTCCAGTTTTGATTTTAAAGTTGCACAGCCGTGGTATTTCTCTTTTTGGATGATTCTTCTTTATCTGTTATTAATAGGGGCAGTATTGTTTTTCTATTATAAATGGAATAAACTTCGTTATACCCAAAAATTAAAATTACAAGCCGAAGAATTAAAACACCAGCGTGAAATTCTTGAAATGGAATTAAAAAAAGAAAACGAATTAAATATTCAGGAATACGAAAAACATATTTTAGAACTGGAACTGCAGACAAAATCTTCTGAGGTTGCCGGAAAATCGTTGTCAATTGCTAAGCAAAGCGAAATGATTGAAAATATCCAAAGCATTTTAGATTCAGAAAAAGATTTCAATAAACTTAAAAGCGAAATTAAAAAAGCAATCAAGATAAATGAAGTAAATAAACACGAATGGGAAATATTTGAGACTAATTTAAATCAAATCCATAATGAGTTTATTATAAACCTTTCTAAAAAATATCCTCACTTAACTCCAAAGGATATAAAACTGTGTGTTTACCTTAAAATGAACCTTTCTTCGAAGGAAATTGCACCTATGATGAACATCTCTTTTAGAGGCGTAGAATTGCACAGATATCGCCTCAGAAAGAAATTAAATCTGACTCAGGAGGAAAACCTATCCAAGTTTTTATTAACTCTGTAAGATTTGAGTTTGTTTTTTACAGAATTTATATTTTTCTACATCAAAATTTACATAATTCCAATACATCATTACTACATCATAAGGTTATGTTAATGAAATTAATTTAACATTTATGATACTGATAATCATTAGGATACGCTTGTGTTTTAACACAATGATGTAGCTATGCTGTAGTGGTATTTGATGTACTACAACGTTGTAATTGCTTAATTTGGCTCTACTAACTTAAACGAATACAAACTGTATGAAAAATTTTATTTTTAGCTTATTTGTGCTCTTATTATTGCCAGCCTATATGTCTGGACAAGCACAAGCAATTAAAGGGAAAGTAGTTGACAGCAGCGGAATGGGAATTCCCGGAGCGGTTATCGCTTCATCTGATGCCAGAGCAACTGCTGATGCAGATTTCGACGGAAACTTTACCATCAATGCTAAACCTGGAGACATTTTAAAAGTCTCTATGTTAGGTTTTGATCCAGTTTCTGTACCGGCAACTACCGCACCAATGACAATTACTTTAAAAGAATCAGCTGACACTGCTTTAAAAGAAGTTGTTGTAATTGGATACGGTACTAGAAAAAAGATTGATAATACTTCAGCAGTAAGTTCAATCAAATCTGAGGAAATTACTAAAATGAAGGTTCTTAATGCTTCGCAAGCTATTCAGGGTAAAGCTGCGGGGGTACAAGTAGCAACTTCGGATGCTCCAGGAAGTAAACCTTCTGTTATTATTAGAGGTGTAGGTACAGCATTAGGAGGAAGAAATCCTTTATACGTTGTTGACGGTATGCCTACTGATAACATCAACAATATCAATACTAATGATATTACTTCTTATGAGATTTTGAAAGATGCTTCTGCCCTTGCAATTTATGGAACAAGAGGGGCAAATGGAGTAATCATGATCACAACTAAAGCGGGTAAAGGAAAGCTTGTTGTTGATGTTGACAGCTATACAGGTTTTAGAACGCCTTTAAAAAAGGTAAAAATGGCCAATAGTGATCAATACATTCAATATAGTAATGCCGCTTTTTCTGCTCAATATCCAAGCGGAAGATTTTCTACAAATCAGCCATATAATACGAATTGGTTTGATGAGATAACAAGAACAGGTACTTATTCTCAAAATAATATCTCACTTTCTGGATCTTCAGAAAATATCAAATATTTTTTAAGTGCTGGTAATTACGAAGAAAAAGGTATTTTGAATGGAACTGATTATGGGCGTACTACATTTAGAAGTAATAATGAGTTCAAAATTTCAGAAAAACTTAGATTAACGCAAAACTTTAGTGTAAGTTCTATAAAAAATACACCTAAGCCTTTAAGTGCTTTTACTTCTGCTTACAGACAATCTCCACTTGTGCCTGTACGTTTCCCAAGTGGAAAATATGGTGTTCCGTTTGAAAATAACGGAGTTATATCTGAAAGTGGTGATTCATTTAATTCAGTTGGAAATCCAGTAGTTGCTTTAGATTATAATAATGAGCAACAACAAACTGTGATTTTACAGGGTGGATTAAAATTAGATTGGGATATTCTTAAATCGTTAAAGTTTACATCACAGTTTAATGGAGAATATTATACTTACAAACAGTATAATTATGTTGATAATTTAGCTTTGTGGCTGGCAGCTGATCCTACAAGAGTTGAATCAGCTTATGATTCAAACACTTTGAATAAAAATACATTGACAAGAAATAGAGATCAATATTTCAATTGGAATTTATCAAACTATTTAACTTATAACAAAGTATTTGGTGAAATTCATGATATCGAAGTTACTGCGGGTATTGAAGCCAACGTAATAGGTACAAGAGAAAAATTATCAATTGATAGAAAAAATGTAGATGCAAATTCTAATTATTGGTCATTAGGCGGTGTACCATATGGAACTAATGTAACAGGGTATAAAGATGAGGCTATCAATCAAAGAAGATTAGCTTCTTATTTTGGACGTTTCCAATATAAATTAATGGATAGATATTTACTAACTGGTACTTTGAGACGTGATGGATCTTCACAATTTTCAGAAGCTAATCGTTGGGGTACATTTCCATCAGTTGGTTTAGGATGGATTGTAACCAAAGAAAGTTTCTTGTCTGATATTAAAGGATTGGATTTATTAAAATTAAGAGGCTCTTGGGGTAAATTAGGAAATCAGGATGTGCCGTTGAACATTCAGTCATTCACTTCCGGAGTTGACTATAATAATGAAACAGGTATTACTAATACTTCACAAATTGATCCAAACTTAGGATGGGAAATTGTAGAAGAATCATCTTTAGGATTTGATATTGAACTTTTCCAAAATAGATTAAAAGGAACTTTTGATGTTTATGATAAAAATACAACTAATGCAATCTTAAATGTTTTGCCATATTCACCTTCAGGAATTACAAAAGAGTCTCCAACTCATGTGGGAGAAGTATCTAATAAAGGTATTGAGGTTTCATTACGTTGGGATGACAAAATAAATGATAATTTAAGTTATTGGATAGGAGGAAACTATTCTCATAATAAAAATGAACTATCTAGCTTAAAAGATGTTCAAATTGCACAAACTAATGGAGGTTCATTAGGAAATGGTCAGGTTACAAAAGTATTAGATAATACTTCAGTAGGTAGACCACTCGGAAGCTTCTACATTTATGAATACGCAGGTGTAGATCCAGCAAATGGACAGATGTTGTACTATAATGCTAATGGAGATAAAGTTGCTCAAGGAGCTTTAGACCAAAACCGTGATAGAAAATATGTAGGTACAGTTTTACCAAGTTCTAACTATGGAATCACATTAGGTGTAAATTATAAAAGAATTGATTTCTCTGTAGACGGTTATGGTACAGCAGGAGCTAAAGTTTACAATGGTAAAAAATCGCAGCGTTTTTATGGAGAAAATGTAGAAACATCTCTTCTTAATGATTATTGGACTCCAACAAATACTAATGCATCAAACCCTGCGCCATTTAACCAAGTTCCAGTTGCATCTACTTATTATTTAGAATCTGCGGATTATTTTAGAATCAATAATATCACGTTAGGATATAAACTGCCTCTTAATGAAGATGGATTTATTAACTATTGCAGAATTTATGTAAATGCTATGAACCCATTTATTAGTCAAAAATTCTCAGGATTTTCTCCTGAAGTTGTTGGAGATGGTGAAGTGATTAAAGGAACTCAAGGAATTGAGTTGGATGCATACCCGGCATTAAAAACATTTGTAATTGGGGCTAATTTAAAATTTTAATATTATGAAAAAGATATATATATCACTTTTTGTGCTAACATCTCTGCTTTTATCTGGATGTTCAGATGATTTTTTAGATGTAAGTCCAACCGAAAATAAACCTGCTGATCCGGAGTTAATTAATAATGATCAGGACGCAACAACAATGATAAACGGAATTTATAATGTGTTTTTATCTTGGGATATGTCGTCATTTGCATGGAATGGAGCTACGAGCATTATTTCAGACGATGCAGATAAAGGTTCAGATCCGGGAGATACAGGAACAGATAAAGATGTTTTAGACAATTTAACTTATAATGCCTCAACACCTTCATTTAAAAGTATTTGGGATTATAATTATGCAGGTATCAATAGAGCTAATCAAGCACTTGCAATTTTACCAAAATTAGATAAAGTAACTCCCTCCTTAAAAAACAGATTAGAAGGTGAATCTAAATTTTTAAGAGCATTTATGTATTTTACTTTGGTAAAAGGATTTGGAGGAGTGCCTATTGTAGATCATTTACCAATTCCAGGAAACGGAGATGATAAAATTATGCAATTGACCCGTAAAACTCCGGCAGAAGTTTATGCTTTTATTGAAAGTGATCTAAACAGAGCGATTGAAACATTACCATTAAAATCTACTTATACTGGTAAAGATGTTGCAAGAGTTTCAAAAGGATCTGCTTATGCATTATTGGCTAAAGTAAATTTATATCAAAAAAACTGGCAGAAAGTAGTTGATAATTGTGATAAAGTGACTGGATATACTTTAGTTTCAGATTATTCTTTACAGTTTAAAAAGGAAGGAGAATTTGGTTCAGAATCAATTTTTGAAATTAATGGAATTGGAGGAACTTCTTCTCCAGGATTTGGAATTGGAAATTATTCAGTATCTCAAGCACCTCGAGGAGCTGGAGGCTGGGGCTGGGGCTTCAATACACCAACAGAAGGTTTAGCAAATGCGTATGAGCCAGGTGACGTTAGAAAAAATGCAACAATTATCTTTAGAGGAACAACTTTGTATGATGGAAGAGAAGTAGCTTCAACAGTTAGCAATCCTAGATATAATTATAAAGCATATTCATCAGCTTTTTACAATCAGGAATTTACAGATACAAATCTTAGATATTTGAGATATGCTGAGGTTTTATTAATGAAAGCCGAAGCTTTAAATGAATTAGGACAGACAGCAGCTGCTATCCCTTTATTAAATCAGGTAAGACACAGAGCTAATTTAGGTGATACTCCTGCAGTATCTCAAACAGATGTAAGAAAAGCAATCTACAAAGAAAGAAGAGTAGAACTTGCTTTTGAACACGACAGATGGTTTGATATTATTAGAACTGGTCAGGCAGAGGCAGCTATGGCAGCAGACGGTAAAACATTTGTGGTTGGAAAACACGAATTATATCCAATCCCATCTAGTTTCCTTCAACAAGCAGTAGGATATTCATCTCAAAACCCAGGCGGTTACTAAAATCTTAAAATCACTTCCTTCAAACTTTTGAAGGAAGTGATTATTTATTCAATATTTAAATTTTTATAATGATTAGAATTTCAGTTTTATTTTTAGCTTTTACTTTTTTTAGTTGTGGATCCAATGCTGAGAAATCAAAAGGAAATGCAGAAGAAAATACTTCTGGTGTTGCATTAACAGATGAACAGCTTCTTGATGCTGTTCAAAAACAAACTTTTAAATACTTCTGGGATTATGCAGAACCAAATTCCGGATTAGCCAGAGAACGTTTTCATCCAGACGGAGTTTATCCTGAAAACGATTCAAATATCGTTACAACAGGAGGTTCAGGTTTTGGATTAATGGCCTTGGTTTCAGGAATGTCTCAAGGTTATATCACAAAAGAACAAGGGGTAGAAAGACTTAACAAAATTGCAGATTTTTTAGGCAAAGCAGATCGTTTTCATGGCGCATGGTCACATTGGATCGATGGAAATACAGGAAAAGTAAAACCTTTTGGAACCAAGGATAATGGCGGCGATTTAGTCGAAACTTCATTCTTGGTTGCAGGGATGATTACAGTTCGTGAATATCTTAAAGATGGCTCTGAAAAAGAAAAAGCTGTAGCGCAAAAATACGATGTACTTTGGAAAGGCGTTGACTGGCAGTGGTATACAAACAATAAAAATGTTTTATACTGGCACTGGTCGCCAAGTTATGCCTGGGAAATGAATTTTCCACTACAAGGATATAATGAATGTTTGATTACCTACGTTATGGCAGCTTCATCTCCAACGCATACAATAGATGCAAAAGCATATCACGAAGGATGGGCGAGAAGCGGTGGAATTGTTTCTTCTAAAACAAAATATAACATTCCGTTAGTTTTAAAACACAATGGAGCAGAAGAATTTGGAGGTCCTTTATTTTGGGCACATTATTCTTATGTTGGTTTAGATCCAAATCAATTGAAAGATAAATACGCGAATTATTGGGATTTGAACGTAAATCAAACCAAAATAAATTACCAATACGCAATAGAAAACCCAAAGAAAGTAAAAGGTTACGGAGCAGATTATTGGGGATTAACAGCATCTTATTCAAGAAATCCTGATGAATCTATTGGTTATAATGCCCACATGCCAAGTAATGATCAGGAAGTTATTTCACCAACTGCAGCAATAAGTTCTATAGTATACACACCAAAAGAATCAATGGCAGTAATCCGAAACTTATATGACAATCATAAAAAAGAAACTTGGGGAGAAGCTGGTTTTTATGACGCTCTAAGTTTAGGAAACAATTGGGTTGCAAAACGTTATTTAGCTATTGATCAAGGACCTGAAGTAGTAATGATAGAAAACTACAGAACTGGTTTATTGTGGAAGTTATTTATGAATGCACCAGAAGTAAAACAAGGTCTAAAAAAACTTGGCTTTACATCAGGAAAATACGGTATTTAAGAAATAATCTATTATGAAATACAAACTAGGTCTATTATTGCTGTTTATTTCTGCATTAGGTTTTGCACAAAGTGAAACCACTGGAAAAATAAAAACAGTTATTGTAACGAATAGTGAATTAGGCTACATATTACACAAACCAGCCAATACAAAAGATAAAAAGCCATTAATAGTTTTTATTTCAGGAGATGGAGAAAAAGGGACAGATATTGAAAAAGTAAAAATTCATGGACCTTTTAAATATCTAAAAACGCATCAGTTAGATGCTTATGTTTTAGCTCCGCAATGCAAAGAAGAGGAGAATTGGGATACAGAATCAATTTACGAACTGATTTTAAAAATTCAGAAAGAGAATAAAATTGATTCAGAACGAATATATGTTACTGGTTTGAGCTCAGGAGGCTGGGCTTCGTGGAATTTGGCTTTTGCACATCCGGATCTATTTGCCGCAAACGTACCTGTCGCTGGCTTTGTAGATTTAATTCAGTTAGAAAAAACTTGTGAAATAGCCAATATTCCAACCAGAATTTTCCACGGATTATTAGATGATGTGGTAAAAGTAGATTATGCCATAAGCGTTTACAAAGAATTAAAAAAATGTAATGCAAAAGATGTTGAGTTAACTATTTTTGATGATGCTGGACACGACAGCTGGACACGAGTTTACGACAATCCCGAAATTTATGACTGGATGTTGAAACAGAAAAAATCGAATACGAACAAATAAATATTATAGAATGAAAAACAAATTAGTCTTACTTTTTTTAGGATGTGCTGTTTTGGGTTACGCTCAAAAAAAGAGCACAAAAAGTACAGTGAAAATTAAACCTAAGTCAGAGTTTGTAGCAGAATTAATGTCAAAAATGACGTTAGAAGAAAAATTAGGACAGTTAAATTTACCAACATCTGGTGATATTACAACAGGACAAGCAAACAGCTCAAACGTTGCAAAAAATATCGCAGAAGGAAAAGTGGGCGGTTTGTTCAATATAAAATCAGTACAAAAAATTAAAGAAGTACAAAAAATCGCTGTCGAACAAAGCCGTTTAAAAATTCCATTACTTTTTGGTATGGACGTTATTCACGGTTACGAAACAACATTCCCAATTCCGTTAGGATTATCTTGTACCTGGGATATGGCTTTAATAGAAAGAAGTGCGCAGATTGCTGCAAAAGAAGCAAGTGCAGACGGAATCAACTGGACATTTTCGCCAATGGTAGATATCTCTCGTGACCCGCGCTGGGGAAGAGTTTCTGAAGGTTCAGGAGAAGATCCATACTTAGGAAGCCAGATTGCTAAAGCAATGGTTAACGGATACCAACAGCACGATCTTTCAAAAAATAGCTCAATTTTAGCCTGTGTAAAACACTTCGCATTGTACGGAGCACCAGAAGGTGGACGTGACTATAACACAGTTGATATGAGTCATATCAGAATGTTTAATGACTATTTTCCACCTTACAAAGCAGCTGTTGACGCTGGAGTAGGATCGGTTATGGCTTCTTTCAATGAAATTGACGGAATTCCTGCAACAGGAAACAAATGGTTGATGACAGATGTTTTAAGAAAACAATGGGGTTTTAAAGGTTTCGTAGTAACAGATTTTACAGGAATTCCTGAAATGATCGAGCACGGAATGGGTAACCTTCAGGACGTTTCTGCTTTAGCATTAAACGCTGGAGTTGAAATGGATATGGTTGGAGAAGGTTTCTTAGGAACTTTGAAAAAATCATTAGATGAGAAAAGAGTTTCTATCGAAACAATTGACAATGCGGTTAGACTTATTTTAGAAGCAAAATATGACTTAGGATTATTCCAGGATCCATATAAATATTGCGACGAAAAAAGAGCTAAAACGGAGATTTTTACAACAGACAGCAGAAAAGAAGCACGTCAAATCGCTGCACAATCATTGGTATTGTTAAAAAACCAAAATCAATTATTACCTCTTAAAAAATCAGGAACAATTGGTTTAATCGGGCCTTTGGCAGATGCTAAAGAAAACATGCCGGGAACATGGAGTGTTGCTACAAGAATGGAAAATGCCGTTTCATTATTGGCAGGAATTAAAGAAGTTGCAGGACCATCAACAAAAGTTTTATATGCTAAAGGAAGTAATTTAGATTACGACGAAGAATTTGAAACTAAAGCAACAATGTTTGGGAAAACATTACACCGTGATGCACGTTCAAAAGAAGAATTATTAGCAGAAGCTTTAAAAGTAGCACAACAATCTGATGTTATTATTGCTGCAATAGGAGAATCTGCAGAAATGAGCGGAGAATCAAGCAGCCGTACGAATTTAGAAATTCCACAAGCACAAAAAGATTTATTAAACGCCTTATTAAAAACTGGAAAACCAGTTGTTGTAGTTTTATTTGACGGACGTCCGTTAGTGATTACTGACGAAGAAAAAACAGTTCCTGCCATTTTAAATGCTTGGTTTGCTGGTACAGAAGCGGGTTATGCCATTGCTGACGTTTTATTTGGAGATGTAAATCCTTCTGGAAAATTGACAACAACTTTCCCAAGAAGCGTTGGTCAGTTACCAATTTACTACGCACACAAAAATACAGGAAGACCGCTTTCTAACACAGAAGGAAAATTCGAAAAATTCAGATCAAACTATATTGACGAAAGAAACGAACCTTTATTCCCATTCGGATTTGGTTTAAGTTATACGACTTTTGATTATTCAAACCTTAAAATTTCTTCTGATAAAATGAATTTCAGCGGAAAATTAAAAGTAACAGTTGACGTAGCAAATACTGGAAATTTTGACGGAAAAGAAACAGTTCAATTATACATTAGAGATTTAGTTGGTTCAGTAACAAGACCAGTTAGAGAATTGAAAGGTTTCCAAAAAATTGCACTTAAAAAAGGTGAAAAACAAACAGTAAGTTTTGACATTACTGTTGAGGATTTAAAATTTTATAATTCTGATTTGCAATTCGCAGCAGAACCTGGACAGTTTGATATTTTCGTTGGAGGAAATTCAACTGCCGACAAGAAAGTTAGTTTTGAGTTAACTAAATAGTTGGTTTATTGATTAGTAAGGCCCTCCGTTTGGTTGACGGAGGGCTTTTTTTATAAAACAACATTTTTATAAAACATAATTTTAAAATAATGAAGACTATTAAAGCACTCAGAATACTACTTTTTTTAGCAGTAATAATTGTTTTTCAATCATGCTGTGTAAAGGAGAATGCAATAGTGGCACATCGCGGCGCATGGAAAAAAAATAACCTTCCTGAAAATTCGATCGCATCTCTAAGACATGCTATTGATTTAAAATTACCCGGATCAGAATTTGACGTTTGGAGAACCGCTGATGATTCGCTTGTAATCAATCACGATGCGCATTATAACAAATTGCTTATTGAAGAAACCAATTATGCTGACTTAATAAAATTTAAACTTTCTAACGGAGAAAAACTTCCAACATTACATGAATATATTTCAGAAGGAAAAAAGAATAACAAACAAACTCTTTTAGTCTGCGAAATAAAACCTTCGGAAATTAGTAAAGAAAGAGGACAAAAAACGGCGTTAATGTCTGTTGAAATCATTAAAAAGCTAAAAGCAGATAAAAACACCTGCTATATAAGTTTCGACTATGAAATTCTAAAACAAATTAGACAAGTTGACCAGAAAACCGTTTTACAGTATTTAGAAGGAAATAAATCTCCAAAAGAAGTAAAAGCAGATAATATTAACGGTGTTGATTATCATTATTCAGTGTTTAAAAAACATCCGGAATGGATTAAAGAAGCAAAAGAGAATAATATAATTCTAAATGCATGGACAGTTAACGAAGCCGATGATATGGATTGGATTATAGCCAACAAATTCAATTACATTACCACAAACGAACCTGAACTTTTAAGCGAAAAATTAAAAGAGAAGAAATAGATTTTCATTATCATTTTACTAAGAGATTGAATTCTATATAAACTTAAAAAGAATACAAATGAAAAAGATATTCGTATTGCTTTTGGTTGCCTGTACAACAAGTATTTGGTCGCAAAAAGCAAATATTCCCGGAAAAACAGATTGGTTTGACCCAAATAAACCCGCAACGACATATTGTAACCCAATCAATATTGGATACAATTTTACTACTCACAATCATAACGGAATCCCTGAATCACGTCGTTCAAGCGCCGATCCGGTAATTATTACGTATAAAGGAGAATACTATTTATTTGCGACGAATCAGGCAGGTTTCTTTTGGAGTAAAGACATGTCAGACTGGAATTTCGTTTACGGAAGTTTTCAAAGAAAACCCGGCGACGACGACCAATGCGCTCCTGCGGCATGGGTTGTAAATGATACTTTATTTTATGTGGGTTCAACATGGAATAGAGATCACCCAATTTGGAAAACTGCCGATCCAAAATCAGGAAGATGGACACGTCACGTAGACAAAGCTATGCTGCCAACTTGGGATCCAGCGATCTTTCAGGATGATGATAAAAAAGTATATATGTATTACGGTTCAAGCGGAAAATTGCCGCTTGTAGGTACAGAGGTTGATTATAATACATGGCTTCCAAAAGGAAATCAGGCCGATTATGCACAATTATACAAAGCAACAGAAGTAGAAGATATTCAGCGTCCGTATGGGCAGATCAAAGAAGTTGCTATTTTAGATCCTGCAGCGCACGGCTGGGAACGTTTTGGTCCAAATAATGATATGGAACCTGCACCTTGGGGAAATTTCATTGAAGGGGCGTGGATGACTAAACACAACGGAAAATATTATATGCAATATGGCGCGCCTGCAACCGAATTTAAAGGTTATGCAAACGGAGTTCATGTTGGCGATAATCCGCTTGGGCCATTTACCTATCAAAAACACAATCCAATGTCATATAAACCCGGCGGATTTGTAATTGGTGCAGGACACGGAAATACTTTTGCAGATAATTACGGAAATTATTGGAACACAGGAACATGTAAAATATCTATAAAAGATCGTTTTGAGCGTCGTATCGATATGTTTCCGGCAGGCTTTGATAAAGATGATGTCATGTATTCGATAACGTCTTATGGAGATTTTCCAATCGTTCTTCCAACAGGTAATCGTGATCAGACAAAAGGAGCTTCATCTGGATGGATGCTGCTTTCTTATAAAAAGCCTGTAACCGTTTCTTCTTCTGAAGAATGTTTGGAAGTTGAAACACACAGAATGGATAACGGCGGAAAAAAAGTCTACGAGAAATTTTGTTATGGTCCTGAAAATTTAACCGATGAAAATATCCAAACATATTGGTCTGCAAAAACAGGCAATCCAGATGAATGGCTTCAAATGGATTTAGGCCGTCAAATGGAAATTAAGGCTTTGCAAATTAATTATGCTGACCATAAAGCAACTCAGTATAATAAGGCAATGGATATTTATTACCAGTATAAAATTTTTATGTCTGATGATGCGCAAAACTGGACTTTGGTGGTTGATAAATCTAAAAACGATAAAGATGCTCCGCATGATTATGTTGAATTAACAAAATCATTTAAAGCGCGTTACATCAAAATGGTTAACATTCACAATGCATCTGGCTTGTTTGCCATTTCTGATTTCAGGGTTTTTGGAAATGGATTATCAGAAAAACCAAAAGCAATTTCATCTTTTAAAGTAGACAGAAATAAAGCAGATTCAAGAAACGCTATGATTTCGTGGAAAAAACAAAATGATGCTGTAGGATATAATATTTATTACGGAATTACTCCGGATAAATTATACAACAGTATTATGGTTTATGGAGATAACACGTACGATTTTAGAGGTTTAGACAAAGGAACAAAGTATTATTTTACAATTGAGCCTTTTAATGAAAACGGAATCGGTACAAAAAATAAGATTATCGAAGTAAAGTAACATTATTTTAAAGAAAATAAGAAAAACTCTAATTATGAACAAAAAAGGTTTATAATTAGAGTTTTTTTTTGAGAAAAGGCTGCGAAAAAACTCTGACAGTTCTACAGAATTTTGTTTCTTTGTAAGAGAAGCCAAAAAAGCAACATAACCCCAAAATGTTATTAAAATTATGAAAAAAACGATTCTTTTAACTGCATTAGTTTTAAATGGATTGACCGCATCTTTTGCTCAGTCAAATGATGAAAAAAACATTAAATTATTTTATAAAAAAGCTTTAACCGAAGCTAAATGTTATTCTTGGTTAGAATATCTTTCAAATGATATCGGAAGCCGTTTATCTGGATCAAAAGGTGCTGCAGAAGCTGTTGAGTATACAAAAAGACAATTAGAAACTCTTGGACTTGATAAAGTTTATCTGCAGGAAGTTATGGTTCCTCACTGGGTTCGCGGTGAAAAAGAAACTGCTTTTATCGTAGATGGAAAAGTAAAAACTGCTGTGCCAATTTGTGCATTAGGCGGATCTGTTGCTACTCCAAAAACTGGACTTACAGCAGAAATAATTGAAGTACAAGGAATTAAAGAATTGAACGAATTAGGTGCTGATAAAGTAAAAGGAAAAATTGTTTTTTATAACAGACCAATGAATCCTGAAAATATCGAAACTTTTACCTCATATGGTGCGTGTGTAGACCAAAGATATGCCGGTGCAAAAGAAGCTGCGAAACTAGGAGCTGTGGGAACAATTGTTCGTTCAATGAATTTACGTTTAGACGATTTCCCTCATACAGGAGCGCAGAGTTATGGTGATTTGCCAAAAGAGCAATATATTCCAACCGCAGCAATTAGTACAAATGGAGCTGAATTATTAAGTAAAACTTTAAAAGTAAATCCAGCTGTAAAATTTTATTTCAAACAATCTTGCGAAACATTGCCAGATGTATTATCTCATAACGTAGTTGGAGAATTAACAGGATCTGTAAACCCATCAAACATTATGGTTGTGGGCGGACACTTAGATTCTTGGGATTTAGCCGATGGTTCTCATGATGATGGAGCAGGAGTAGTACAAAGTATGGAAGCTATCCGTATTCTTAGAAACTTAAATTACAAACCAAAAAATACAATTCGTGTAGTATTATTTATGAACGAAGAAAATGGTGGAAAAGGTGGTGCTAAGTATGAAGAGCTTTCAAAACAAAACAATGAAAACCATATTTTTGCATTAGAAAGTGATTCAGGTGGATTTTCTCCAAGAGGATTTTCTATTGAAGCTGATGATGCAAATTTGAAAAAAATACAAGGGTTTAAAGACTTTTTTGAGCCTTATTTAGTACATAGTTTTACAATAGGGCATGCGGGTTCAGATATTAATCATTTAACGTCTAAAGCAATTGTTAAAGCAGGATTAAAACCAGATTCTCAGCGTTATTTTGATTATCACCATGCAGCAAACGATAAATTTGATGCCATCAACAAAAGAGAATTAGAACTTGGAGCAGCAACAATGACTTCGTTACTTTATTTAATTGATCAAACAGGAATTGTTCTTCCTTCTGCAAACTAAGATTTTTAAAATCGAAAAATATTTAAAAGCTGCGAGTTTATACTCGCAGCTTTTTTATTTGATGAAATTCTAAATTTAATTTTTCATAACTAATAAATAATAGAAAAACGTAATTGGAATATTAGAAAGCAGAATTAAAATTTTAACTGCAATATCTCTTCTTTGTTCGGGAAGATGAATGAATCGGTCAGTTAAATGAATGAACATTATCGCATTTACTATTATTGCCGAAAAAGCAAATGGCCAGGCAATTACAAGGATATTTGGACTTTGATTTGTGACAATATAAAGTATAAATAGTATTGTAATGATAATGAAAGTTCCAATTGCTAACTCAGTAGATTGTTTTTCTTCAAATGTTTTATGGTTGATTGTTTTCATAAGTTTTAAATTTTAAATGTTTGTTGAATAGATTCGATAGGCATCAAAAGCATTTTTGAAAAATCCAGATAATAGAACGAATGTGCTTGTTTTCCTCTTTTAAATTGGTGTGTGAAATATTTTATTTTCTTCGGATAAAATATCGTTCCAGTTAAAATAACCATAAACAAATACAAGCTTCTTTTTCCGTTACCAAGAAGATAATACTGCATCCCGATTTCCTCATAAACAGAAATTCCAGTATTCGTTAAAACATGAATAATATCATGATCTTCCAGTTTTTCCTGAATGTCAAAATGATTTTTGAAGAGAAAATTTCCTAAACCATAGCCTAAACTATCTTTAGGGAAATTCATTAATTCGTTTTTATTGATTTCCCAAGGTTCATTCTTTTTAAAATACTTTTGATATGGCTTTTTAGTGGTTTCGTATAATCTTTCAATTAAATAATCTCTCATGTTTTGGTTAGTTAAAAGTTCTTTGAATTTCAAAGTAAATAATGAAATAAAAAAGCTAATTGGTTTTAAAATTAGCTTTTATCTAATTTTAATAATTATCAATTATAGTTTTAAGCAAATTTGAATCGTCAAGGTCAGAAGGGGCAACCACTTTTTCTTCTAACGGAATTTCATTGCCATATCTTTCTTTTAATATTTTTTGAACTCTTGGGTCTTCTAAATTAAAACTCTTCAATTCTCTTAGTTTTGAAAGCTCGATTCCGGCGGCGTTTTTATATATCTTCCAAACCAATTCAGAACAATAAATTCTAGTATCTGTCCATTCAAAATAAGCGTCATATTCTTTTCCATCAAACTGCTGGCTGTACTCTTTCATTTTTTCAAGAACAGCCGGAGTTAAAACTTTATCAGCATTTTTTAATCGTTTTACCACATATTTATTGTTTTTTCCGTGCTGAATCCATTCATCAAAAGGCGTAAGTTTTACAGGTTGAACGGCTTCAAAAACAAACCAATTTCCGTTTACATTGTAAATAATTCCGCAATGAGAAAATTTAGAATTAGTTGCAATTCGTACTGCTTCGCATTGAGGAGATTGTGAAGTTTGAAATATAATATCTCCATCCTGAATTTTACTCGATTCAGTTTTCGTTTCCGTCTTTGTTTTTGAAAACGGATTATTTGGAAAAACTTTCATAGCCACAAATAGCGCTAAGCCAAAACTTAGTGCGAATGTGATGATAAGGAAAATATATTTTTGTTTTTTCATGATGTGTTCAAATAGTAAATAAAGTACTTTGAGTTACAAAGTAAATAATAAAAAAAATAGTTACCAAATAAATGATAACTATTTTTAAAATATATTTTTGAAGAAATATTAGATTCTAAAGATTCCTCCAACAGCAATAATTCTTTGAAAGTAATAAAAGTGCTGTGAAGCCTTATCATCGTTACTTACAGTAGTTTTAATATCGTGCATATCGATATAACCGCCTTTTAGTTCTCCCTGAAGGTAAAAATGTTTGAAGAAAGTAATATTTAGACCCGCTTTTGCAGAAATACCGTAACCAGAAACATGAAAATCATCATGTCGTTCTTTTCCTAAAAGAGTAGTATTGGTTTTAGGATATAAAATACCGGCTCCTAATCCTTCAGTCAAGTTAATCTGTACTTTGTCAATATTTGGAAGACTGAACAATTTCGAAATATCATCAAATCTTGAAACCTCTGTATTAATGTAATTCAAACCATCTGTATGCTCGTACATTAAAAAAGCAGGTCCATTTGGATTAGTAACCCCCATGTCATAACCACCTTCTATAGCACCATTTAAAGACATATCTACAGGTCTATTAACGTAATCTCCATTGTAAAGAGCAGCAGCAGGATCATTCGCAGGTAAATTAATATAACCATTAACTTTTGCTGTTTGATTCTGAGCCATTACATATTTCATATGATCTACACCAATTGTAACACTATAGTGATCACTAAAGAAATAACCCAATCTTAAATTCGTTTGAGGAATTGTCATATTAGCAGGGTTGATATAATCAACGTGCCATCCTTTTGGTTTATCATGAGCAGACATATCTTCTACTCTAAACTTATAATCTTTTCCAGTAAAAGTTACATCAGATTTTGAGTAACTTTCTCTGTTACCACCCCACATTACAAAGAATTTACCTTTGTTGTGAGCAGTATATTTTTGTACAGGTATTTCTTCCTGAGCAAAAGTGTTTAATGAAAAACACAATAAGAAGAAAACTAAAATATTTGTTTTCAATGAACGTAATGTATTAAATTTAAAATGAGTTAACTGTTTTTCTGATAGCAACAAGCTTATTCATTAAACCTTCAAAATAGTCTAAATGAAGCATGTTAGCGCCATCACTTTTTGCGTTTGCAGGGTCAAAATGTGTTTCGATAAAAATTCCGTCAACACCAACTGCAATACCAGCTTTAGCAACAGTTTCGATCATATCAGGTCTTCCGCCCGTAACTCCGGCAGTTTGGTTTGGTTGTTGTAAAGAATGCGTAACATCTAATACCGTTGTTGCATATTGCTGCATAGTAGGAATTCCTCTAAAGTCAACAATCATGTCCTGGTAACCAAACATAGTACCGCGATCTGTAACGACAACATTTTCGTTATTACAGTCTAATACTTTTTGTACAGCATGTTTCATACTTTCAGGACTCATAAATTGTCCTTTTTTCAAGTTTACCACTTTTCCCGTATTTGCAGCTGCCACAACTAAATCAGTCTGGCGAACTAAAAATGCAGGAATTTGTAAAACATCAACGTATTGTGCTGCCATGTCAGCATCCTCGTTAGTATGAATATCTGTAACTGTTGGAATGTGAAAAGTTTCAGAAACTTTTCTTAAAATTTTTAAAGCTTTTTCGTCCCCAATTCCAGAAAAACTGTCAATTCTGGAACGGTTTGCTTTTTTAAATGATCCTTTAAAAACATAAGGAATCTTAAGATTGTCGGTAATACCAACTAATTTCTCAGCAATTCTAAGAGCCATTTCCTCTCCTTCAATAGCGCAAGGTCCCGCCAATAAAAAGAAATTCCCGCTGTCAGTATGCTTAATTTGTGGAATATGTTGTAAGTTCATAAAATTATTTTTTTGCCCTGCAAAGGTAGTTATGATTTATGAATAGCAGATGAAGATTTAAGATTATTTTAAGAGCAATAATTGTTAAATATGTAATACTTTTCTGTACGCAATCGGTTTCTTTATTTTTAGTAAGAGTTTGTATACAAGAGTTATTATACCGTCAAATTAAATTCGGTTTTTAAAATATTATCTAATTGATCATCTTCAAAAGGAATAAGCTCAGTAACTCCGTTTGTTACTGATTTTATCGAATTTTTAAATAGTATTTTTTTGCCTAACGGGTTCTGTAAAACCACAATTAAGTTTTGTGTAAAAAAAGAATCAGGATGCGAGTAATTGTAATGATTGGCAGGTTTAAAATCGATCCATCGTTGAGGAGTTAAATCAAACGAATATAAATCAGACCATTCTTTTCCAATTTTTATTTGCAGTAAATAGTCATCATCTTCTGTTTTTACCAAAGTAAAAGTATCAAAATCCTGCTGAATTTCAGTTCCAATTTCACTCAGTTTTAAAGGTTCTCTAATGCTGTTGCCTCCAAATCCTAAATCAATCAGATATTCTTCATTTTCAATTGTCGCTATTATTGCTAAATGTGTTTTAGCATTTGGAATAGGATTAACCAACGGGCGTACCGCAATATAATAATGCGGAAGACCAATTTCCTGAAGTAATAAAGAAAAGATTCCGTTAACTTGATAGCAATAGCCGCCGCGATTTTTAGCTACGATGTGGCTTACAATATCATCTCCAACAAGTGAGATTGTTTTACCGGCCTGTACATCAAGATTTTCAAAAGGCACGCTAAATATCTGACTTTGCATCAATTTTTTTATACCAGCTAAGTCTAATTTTATTTCTTCTGAAAAATTGATTCTGTTTAAATATTGCTGTAAATCGAAACTTGGAGCTTCAATTTTATATTTTTTTGATTGTTCCATTTGAGTAAATTTTATTTGTTTCGATAAGAAACAATAGTGTTAGAAGCATTAGAAATGCTTACTTGTAAAGTTACAAATTCAGCGGGTTTTGAATTTGATTTTTCTGATTTTTTTCTGTCGTTAGCACAAGTTTCCTACTCGTATTTTTAAGAGATTGAGGTAATTATTTTTCATCTAAAACCTCTTGCAAAGTATTATATATTTCAATTATTGTTTCCTTGTTTTTATTCTCTTTATGATAAAGGAGAGAAGAATAAATAATTGTATGCTGATTTTTTGATCTGCAGTTAATTAAGTTGTCTTTTTTTAGAATTGTATTATGAAGCCCACTTCTTAAATACCACCTATTAAAGAGATTAAATCTTTTGATGCTCTTATTATCTTTATCATCACAAACATACAACATGGAATTTTGTGAGTTTTTAAAAAAAGCAATAATAATGGATTGAATTGTAGCAGAAACACCAGGATCTAATTTTTCAATTTCATCACTAACTTTTTCAATTATTATTTGAAAAATATTATCGATTTCTAACCCAGATATAGCACTAAAAGTCTCATCAACAATAAATGCAATACGATATTCTATTTGATTTTTAGTTATGAAATAATAGAACTGAGGATTTTCGTTTAAGAAATATCTATAGGGGGTTGGCAAGAGTAATTCCTTTTTTGTTTAAAGTTTCAATAGGAGTTTTACCCTTCAAAAATGATTGTACAGCATTTTTATCAGCAACCATTTTAATTACTGATTCTAAGGCTTTTTGTTTATCTGCTGTAATCTTTTTCATACTGCAAATTTATGAAAATATTTTAAATTATAAAATTTAATAAAAGAAGATATCCTTAAGAGTATAATGCCAATAAGTTTTTACTCCTTCTTCAAACTCAATCCCATCGGAACCATTAAAATTCCCTTTTCATATATATTTAAATACAGCGTAATAGGTTTTTTTTGTCCTTCCCAAGTCAGTTCGTATACATTTAAAAATCCAGCTCCCATACTGCTTCTTTTAGTTGGAAAAGGACAGCAGGTTTCTAAGCGTTTATAAGTGATTTTTTCGCCGTTTGGTCCGGCTAAAGCATTCAAAAAACGAACCTCATTTGTAGCTTCATCCTGTGTATTTCTAAAAAATAGATTTACCGGATAATCAGGATCATAACCGTATTTTTTGTCTTTGCTAAATTGTGTAATAACAAACGTATTATTCTTATTTAAAATTAAATCAGGAGCATTATCATCTACATTTTTTAAAGTAGATTTTGTACTAATACAAGAAGTTACTGAAATTAATAGAACAATAAAAAGACTAATTTTTTTCATGGTTGAGGTTTATTTTGGTCACACAAATGTAAAAGGTTTTTTGTCACAGATTATAAATTCAAAAAGAAATAGAATAAAAAACTCCGTGATAATTCGTTTAACTTATGTTATCAGCGAGCTATTATACTTCCTTCTTTGAATTCAGTTTTAATATACCTTTTACAATCAGATATTGTGCCACAAGATAAGTAAGCATAATAATAAACGAACTTTTCTGAATTGGGAAATGAAATTTATTGATTGCCAAAATGCTATCAGAAATAACAAAAAATAATGCACCAAAAAAGACATATTGATTCGCTGGTTTTTTCCAGATTAAAAGTCCGTTGTAAGCAAACAAAAGCATGACAGAAATTACGCTGGCATAAACGATAACCGGAATTTTTAAATCGCCTAAAGCGGGTAGTAAAACCGATAACATTCCGATTAAATAACAGGCGATAACAAGGCTTCCGAAAATAAAAATTATAGTATCTCTTTTCATTTTCTCTTTAATCTGTCTGTTAAAAAGTACGCAATAAATGATGTGAGAGATTAGAAAAGAAACTAATCCCAAGATAAAATAGATTTCGGCAATATCTGCAAAAAGTAGAATTACGTCACCAATCCAGGAAAATACCAATGCCGATAAAAGGATTTTTTGCGTTGGGAATTTTTTGGAGAAATACACTCCAACAATTAATAACGGAATTAAAGCCGGTTTTAAGTAACAGTCTAAACTTTCATATCCCAGATATAAAAGCAGTAAATAAATAAAGCTGAAAGCAATATAAATTTTAAAGAATACAGCGTTTTTCATTATGTGGTTTGTGGGTTTATGGTTTGGTTTTGGTTAGTTTTAAAATCGACGGTTACAAAGTAAATCGTGGTTAAAAACGAGACACTTAAATAGCCCAGAATGATATAACTACTAAAGGAGAAAACTGAATTTAAACCAAACCAATCGCCGTAAAATGCTATAATTATAATGGCGATCGACAACCTGAAACCTTCCCAAAAAATGGCAAACCTGCTTTTGTCCATTAATTCAGAATTGCTGTAAATGGTAACGAGGATAAAAAATCCGTAAACAAAGATATTGGGCAGGCCAATTTTGGCAATATTATCAAAAAGAAAACTGACAAACAAAAGCGTAATTAGAATTTGTGTAACCGACCAATAAATCAGTTTTTGCGAATTCTGAGTTCCGTATTTATTAAAATTAAAAACATCTTCAATTTTGTTTACAGGATATTTTTGTTCAAAATTTTCAGGCCGCCATCCGGTTGGCTTAAACCAGATGGTAAGTTTGTCTTTCCAGCTTTCGGCACGCCAGGCATCTTTTATTAATAACGTTAAATGCTGAAAATTTATTTTTATGGGATTCCAGGTATTGGCTGGCCTTGTGATTCCGTAAACAGGCGGAACATCATCTAATTCTTCCTGAAAAGTGCCAAAAAGTTTGTCCCAGAAAATAAATATCTGCGAATGGTTTTTATCTAAATATTCAGGATTTATAGCGTGATGAACACGATGATGTGAAGGCGTAACTAATATATGCTCAACAAATCCCATTTTTTTAATGTGTTTGGTATGATACCAAAATTGTAAAAACAAGTGGAGTGGAAGTGTAATAGCAATTACAGAAGCTGGAACGCCTAATAACGCTGCAGGAATCAACAAAAAAGTAAACAAATTAACTAAACTCGCAATGGGCTGACGAAGCGCACAGGCGAGATTAAACTCTTCGCTGCTGTGATGAATAGCGTGTTTGTTCCAAAGAAAATTAATTTGATGAGCCAGTCGGTGGCTCCAGTAACCATAAAAATCGATAACAAAAAAGGCAATAAAATAGGAGAGAATATTGGCTTCCTGATGAAAAACAGCAATTTTAGAAACCATCCATTCATAGGAAAGAAAAGTAACACTGAGACCTAAAACGTCTTTTACAGAATTAGTAATTCCGGAGCTGATACTGGAAACGCTGTCGATTAATGGAGCAGTATCGTTCTTTTTGTAAATGCCGTATAGTTTTTCAATTACAATTAAAACCAGGAAAATCGGCATTGCGATAATTAATATTTTTCCATATTCTTCCATAAAAAAACATTCTATTTTATTTCAAATATAAAATAAAATAGAATGTTTTTTTAATTATTGGTAAATTAAACAATTTCGGCGCTAAGTCCGGCTTCCAAAAGTTGTGTACATTGAGGTTTTAATTTATCCATTGGCCCTGTTTTTACAGTGCATTTTCCGTTGTAATGTACAATTAAGGAACATTGTTCTGCTTGTTCTGGTGTGTGGTCACACACGCGCATTAAGGTATCAATTACGTGGTCAAAAGTGTTTACATCGTCATTATACACAATGATTTCGTTATTGAATCCGGTCGCTTCTTTTTCGCGAACTCTTTCTCTTACTTTTTCTTTAGTACTCATTTCTTTTTAGTTTTTTGTACTGCTGTAATTACTACTAACTAATTTACGTATTTTAATGAAACCCAGTTGTTTCTTTGAAGTTTTTTAACATAAGTCAATCCTTTTTCAGTGCATGATGCATCGATAAACGGAATGTCTTCTTCATAAAAACCGCTAAATAAAATAATTCCGTTTTTGTTTAAACAATCTACATAACTCTGCATATCGTTCAACAAAATATTTCTGTTGATATTAGCAATAATTAAATCGTATTTTTTTCCGGCTAATAAAGCAGCATCGCCTTCGTAAACGGAAATATGTTTGCAATTATTGCGTTCGGCATTTTCTATAGAATTTAAATAACACCAATTGTCAATATCAATAGCGTCGATTGGTTCAGCGCCTTTCATTTCTGCCAAAATAGCTAAAATAGCAGTTCCGCAGCCCATGTCTAAAGTTTTAAGACCTTTAACATCCATTTCTAATAAATGCTGAATCATCATGTGTGTAGTTTCATGATGTCCGGTTCCAAAACTCATTTTAGGTTCGATTACGATATCAAATTCAGCATCCGTTTTTGGATGAAAAGGAGCGCGAACATGGCATTTTCCGTCAACATCAATAGGTTCAAAATTCTTTTCCCATTCTTCGTTCCAGTTTACCTGATCGATTTCTTCAATTGTATATTCAATTTTAAACTCTTCTGATTGTAAAATATAAATATCATCCAGAATATTCTCATCCCATAAATCTTTCTTCACAAAAGCCGAAATTCCGTTTTCTGTTTCTGTAAAACTTTCAAACGCTTTTTCGCCTAATTCAGCCACTAAAATTTCTGATCCAAGTTCTTTTGGCTCAATTGTAAAATGATATCCTAAGTAAATATTCGACATATATAATTTTTTTGCAAAGGTAAGAATCCAAAGCAGAAGTTGTTTAAAAATCTAGTGAACATTATTAATTTAAGAATTATTTAAAACATAAAAAAAGCGATACTATTTAAGTATCGCTTATATTTTTTTTCTGCCACAGATTAAAAGTATTAAATGGATTTTTTTTCTGCCGCGAATTCACTAATTTTTTTAATTTGAATTCGTGAATTCGTGGCGAAAAGTCACAGAAAATAAAATCTGTGTAAATCTTTTTAATCTGTGGCTAATAAATTTAGATTGCCGTTACAATTGCTAAGAAATCATCTGCTTTTAAAGCAGCACCTCCAATTAAACCACCGTCAACGTCTGGTTTAGAGAAAATTTCTTTAGCGTTGTCTGGTTTTACAGAACCACCGTATAAAATAGAAACTTCATCAGCGATTTCAGCTCCAAAAGCTTTACGGATCGTTTCTCTGATAAATTCGTGCATTTCCTGTGCTTGTTCTGGTGAAGCAGTTTCTCCGGTTCCAATTGCCCAAACCGGCTCATAAGCTAAAACAACTTTTGACCAGGATTCTTTTGCAATGTGGAAAATTCCGTCACGTAATTGGTTTTCAACAATATTGAAATGATTTCCTGACTGACGATCTTTTAATTCTTCTCCAAAACAGAAAATTACAGTTAAATCATGTTTTAAAGCCGTATCTACTTTATTTGCGATTAATGCATCAGTTTCGTGGAAAATAGCTCTACGCTCAGAGTGACCTAAAATTACTGTATTAACACCAATACTTGTTAACATATCTGCAGAAATTTCTCCTGTAAAAGCGCCGCCTTCAGCCTGGTGAACGTTTTGAGCAGCAACACCAATAGTTGTGTTTTTTACTTTTGCTACAGCAGCTTGTAAGTTTACAAATGTTGGAGCAACGATTACTTGTGCAGTAGTTTGTGCTGGTATTTTAGTGATTAATTCGCTTAACAATTCTTCAGTTTGTGCTGCGTTTTTATGCATTTTCCAGTTTCCTGCAACAATCTTTTTTCTCATTTTGGTAGTTTTTGTTATTTTTTAATTTTTTGTTTTTTGTTGTGATTTGTGTGCTGTTTAAGCTTGTTTTAAGCTTTTTAAAGTTTCATTGATTTTGTCAAAATCAGTTTCGATAGCACGATAAAGAACAATTTTTCCTGTTTTGTCAATGATAATGTATCTTGGAATCCAGTCTAAATCGATCGCTTTTCCAAAAACACCTTTCATACCGTCGTTCATCATAAAATGATCGCCTTTTAATTCGTGTTTTTCAATTCCAATTTTCCATTTGTCAGCCGTTTTATCAGCAGAAAGGAATAAATACGAGACATCAGGATTATTAGCTTGTAATTCTTTTACTTTTGGCATTGCTTTTACGCAGTCGCCGCACCATGAAGCCCACACTTCAATGACTAAAGTTTTTCCTTTATATTTTTTTAAAATGCTTTTGAAAGAAGTCTGACCTCCTTCAAGAGTTAATAATTTTTCAGACAAAGCTTCTTTAGAAAAACTTGTTTTCTGAGCTTGTGAGCATGAGAAAGTTATAAATGCGATAATAAGTAGTGCCGTTTGTTTCATGTGATAAATGATTTTTAACAAAGTTAAACAAACAATTGGAAAGCCAAATACAGATTAACAAAATTTGAAGAGTCGTTTATTTTGTAACAAAAAGTTATTTTTCGGTTAAAAAAACAGGAATGAAATCGTAATAGTTGATGATAGAATTCAGGATTTTTTAAACATTGTTTTTTTCAAGACAAAAAAATGATTGAATTTTTAGTTTAATGAATGATTTTGGAAGCAAAAAAACGTCAGGTTTGAATCAAAAAAGCCTTTAATAAATTTAAATTATTAAAGGCTTTGGTATGTTTTCTTTTAAGATTTTTAATTCAAATCATAATTTCCATTTGCCCATTTTTTGCATGGAATAATCCATTCATCTAAAGCTTTGTATAAAAAACCATGTTTTAAATTAGTGTTCAGTTCAATTTGTTTGAAATGATTTATTTTGAGTTTTGAAGTTTCTTTTCTTTTAATTGCCGAAACGCCGTAAATATCTGATTTTTCATAAATGGTTAAAATGTTTCCACAGAAATTAATATCCGGAATTTCTTCGATATCTACATCTCTAAAACATCCAATAAAAACAAAATTTACATCAGGATTTGCTAAATAGGTTGAAACATATTGTGCAATATAACCGCCTTTTGAAGTTCCAATTATGGTTATTTTATTTGGCGAAACTCCTTTTTTTAGAAGTGTTTTGATTTGTTTTACAATCTTTTCTGCGTAATCAGAAGCATTTGTGTTTTTCTTTCTTTTTTCGCTAAAAACAATAAAATTATCTTTCCTAAATGATTCTAAAATTTCATTGTATTCGGCTTTGCCATATTCAGGATGCGGAGTATTTAAATCATTTTCCTCTACGAATTTATTGTGGAAAAAGAAAATATACCGCTGATCTGCAGTCTGGCTGAAAACTGTACTATTGCAAAGTATTATAAGTGATAAAATAAAAAACTTAATTGTATTTGGCATCGATTATTGGTTTTGAGTATCAATTAAAATCTTATAAACTCCAGTGGTTTTATCTTCCTGAAATTCTACATTTTTGATTTCCAGGGATGTTATTACAGTAGAACTACAATGCTCACTTTTTCTTTTTTCAGTAGAAACCTGAAACTCAAAAATACTTTTGTCTTCTATCTTTACAGCATATTTAAATGTTCCTGCATCCCATCCCATAGCATTGAAGCCAAGACGATAAAGATTATCTTCTTTCAGGTAAGCATATTGTATTATTTTGTTTTCGTTTAAATCAGTTATGGTTACCGCCTTTTTTGCATCAAATGTGCCATTTTTAAATAAATTCTCTCCAGAAGTTTTATCTACAAATTCAAAAGTAACAGAAGGTGGTGATGTAGTACAGTTATAAGGATCGCTTGTGCAGCCAAAACTAGTGATTATTAATAAAATAAGTGATAATTTAATTAATCTCTTCATAGGTTTGATTTTGTTTTTGATTGAGTCAAATATAGGATTATTATTATATTTAAAATCTTTTTCTTACTAAAAGATAATTGTAAATACTAATGATAAAAGGGAAAATTATAAAGGTAATCCAAATTGCAAATTGTTTGGGAACAGTTTGATAATAATAGTTTAAAAAGAAGACTGTACCAATAATGACAATACAAATCAGGGAATGAATTAGCGGCACCTGCTGATCTGAATACCTATTAATATGTTCGTCTTTGAGTTCTCTGAATTCTTCAAAATATCTTGAATTGAAAAATCTTTTCCATCTTGGCAGGAAACCAATAAGCATCATGAAATTCTGAATCATATAAATGCTTGAAACCCCTAAAAGAAAATATTGAATGGCAACGTATATTCCCTGTAGGATATCATCTGAGTTTGCAGTATTGTGATTTTCATAAATTGAATTTAGATTATCTACAGCAAAAAACATCATGATTATTGAACTCCAAATACTTAAGATAAATTTGTTTCTGTCTGATAAATGAGTTTTTGTAAAAGCATGAAAAAAAGAAAATAACGAAAATGAAATACCAATAACTATTAAGGTTTGGGAAATTATGTTGTCAAAGTTGATCAAACCGTTATCAACTACCCAATATATCATGGCAATCGAGAGAAATAATGTGATGCCTTCTGTTAGTTTTGGAGTAATATTTCGTTCGTTAAATATTCGGGAATAAATAACATAAAAGACAAAGAATATAAAAGGCCAAAATACAAGGCTTCTATTCAAAATGAATTCAAGACTACAATTTGATTCATCAATTATACTGCATAAAAAAGAACCGAGGAAAAATATAAAAATAAAAGAAAGAATTCCTATAAAAACAGATGTTGTCCATTTATTTGAAATTCTCCTGCTTTCAAAAATTACTCCTGTAATTAATGCCAAAATCTGAAGAGAAACTAAATGTGTACCAGAAGATTTGTGAATATAAAAATCATAAGCTGCATAAATAATTAAAAATAATATAAATAAAAACAGAAAAGGATTTGAAAAAAACAGTCTTAGTAATTTTGTCATCATAGTTATAAATTGGTTTTATTTAAGATTTGGTTGTTGGTTTTGTGCTAAAAAAAAACGCCAATATATCTAAAAAATAGAATATTGGCGTCTTTAATTGTTATCAAATATTGTTAAATGCCATAAGCAACATCAGATAGTTTTAAATCATCAACATCGTTGTAGTGTACTTTTTGAACTACTGTTCCTTTGTGTAAAACTACGATACTTGGATTGGCTCTTTCAACAGTTTTTAAAGCTGTTGCATCGCAAAAATAAAAATCAACGTCTAAATTGTATTGTTTTTTTGCTTTTGCAATTTCCTCAGCTCCAGAAGCTGTCATTGCAATTACTTTATATCCTTTTGCTTTTGCATCTGCAGTAACTTTTGCTAGTTTTTTCATTCCGTCAGGATTTGATAAAGCCAGATCATAGGTTACAAAAATCAAAAGTTTAGGTTCTTTTAATAATTCTGCTTTGTAGTCAGAATCGTCTTTTGTCATTGTAAAATCGTGAATTGGCGGCACATAACCTTCTGTAATTACTTTATCTTTTCTGTCCACAAAAGTAGCACCTTCCGGGATTTTCATTAAATCTTTCTCTGTAAATTCTTTATCAACTCCGTTTACTTTATAAATAAACACCATTTCAACGACAGATTTTGGAGCGCCTTCCGGAATTTCCATTCCTTTTTCGATGTTAGTTCCAACTTTGTAAGGACGAAAATCTTTTATTGGATTATGATTTAAAACCCAATACGCCATAATTGCACTTAAAGTAACGCTTATTATAGTAATTGCATTTGTAACTGTATTTGAAAATAAAGGTTTTACTAATTTTTGATTGATGAATAAAATCAAAATAAAGAATAATAAAACAACATCTTTTGTGAATGACTGCCAAGGTGTTAAATGCAAAGCGTCGCCAAAACATCCGCAATCTTTTACCACATCAAAATAAGCAGAGTAGAAGGTAAGGAACGTAAAGAAAACGATTAAAAGCAATAATGCCCAAATTGTTGTTTTAGCTTTATATCCAACCAATAACATTACACCCAAAACTACTTCTAAAATTACCAGAAAAATAGCTAAACCTAAAGCCAATGGCTCTAAAAATGGCATATTGAAAACAGGCTCGCTAAAATATTCTGCCAATTTATAAGAGAAACCAACCGGGTCATTTAGTTTGATTAATCCGGAAATGATAAATAATACACCGACAAATAATCGGGAGAATTGAGTAATGATGTTTTTCATAGGGTAAATATTAAATTTGAAATTCCAATATTTGAAATTCCAAATTCCAAAATCTTGTTGAAAAATTGGAATTTGGAATTTATTTTTTGGAATTTATTTGTTTATAGGATTTAAAATCAAGGCAAAAACAGAATAATTAATCATATCCTGATAATTAGCATCAATTCCTTCAGAAACTAAAGTCAGGCCTTTATTATCTTCAATCTGTTTTACGCGAAGTAACTTCTGCAAAATTAAATCAGTTAAAGAACTCACACGCATATCACGCCACGCTTCACCGTAATCGTGATTTTTAGCTTCCATTAATTCTTTGGTTAATTTTACTTTGGCATCATATAATTCGGTTGCTTTTTCAACATCCAAATCAGGCTGATCAACAACACCCAATTCTAACTGAATTAAAGCCATAATAGAATAATTGATGATTCCGATAAATTCTCCTTTTTCATCCTCATCAACTTTACGTACATCATTTTCCTGTAAACTTCTGATTCGTTGTGCTTTTATGAAAATTTGATCGGTCAATGACGGAAGCCTTAAAATTCTCCATGCACTGCCGTAATCTTTCATTTTATTGATAAATAAGGTTCGGCAAACCGTAATTACATTATCAAATTCAAGGGAAGTATTCTTCATTTATTGCTGTATATTTGCTAAAATTTCTCCAAAAATAAGGATTAAATTAAAGAGTTTCAAGTTTAAGGTTTCCTTTGTTCTAAGTTTTTTCTAAACAAAGTGTTAACGGGAATAACTTGAAACTAAAAATAATGTTTCAAGTTTCAGGTTTGATGTTTCAAGTTCTAGAAGTTACGCAATCTGCATCAACCTGAAACTTGAAACCTGAAACAAAAATAACAAAACAGATGACGATTAACTGCAAAGGCGAACTTATAGATTTATCGATTCCTAAGGTTATGGGAATTTTGAATGTTACGCCGAATTCTTTCTTTGATGGAGGAAAATATAAAAATGAAGACGAAATCATTTCTCAGGTAGATAAAATGCTTTCTGAAGGTGCAGCATTTATTGATATTGGCGCCTATTCAAGTAAACCGAGTGCCGAATTTGTTTCAGAACAAGAAGAAATCGACCGCATTATTCCTGTTATAGAATTGATTTTAAAGCATTTTCCGAAAGCTTTATTATCAATTGATACTTTTAGAGCCGAAGTTGCAAAAGCGAGTATAGAAAGCGGCGCAGCGATTATAAACGATATTGCAGCGGGAGAGTTAGACGATAAAATGTTCGATGTTATTGCAAAATACAACGTTCCCTACATTATGATGCACATGCGTGGTAATCCGCAGACGATGCAGAGTTTGACAGAATATGAAGATATTGTAAAAGAAATGCTTTTCTATTTTTCTGAAAAATTAAAAAAGGCAAGAGCTTTAGGAATCAACGATTTGATTCTCGATCCAGGTTTTGGCTTCGCTAAAACAACCGATCAGAATTATGAAGTCATGCAAAAAATGGAGCTTTTTAATCTTTTAGAATTGCCTGTTTTAGCCGGAATTTCAAGAAAATCAATGATTTATAAAACGCTTAATATAACTCCGCAAGAAGCTTTAAACGGAACAACATTTTTAAATACAATTGCGTTGACAAAAGGTGCGAAAATCCTTCGTGTTCATGATGTAAGAGAGGCGATGGAATGTGTGGCTTTATACAGTAAATTGAATTTGAATACTATTTAAACGACAGATTTGTCATTCCGAGGAACGAGGAATCGCACTCGAAACTCGACACAGATTGGCGACATTCTTTGAGGAAATACTAGTGCGATTCCTCGTTCCTCGGAATGACAAACTTTGAGTAAAATCATTAGATAAAAATTAAATAATATGAAATACTTCTCTTTGATCATAATCTGTTTATTATTTTCCTGCGGAAAAAAACAAGACGTTTTACTTCCAAAATCAAACATAACAATTGTAAAAGACGTACAAGATCTTTCACCAATTTATATCTTTTTTGAAACCGATGGAAAAGATACAATTGCTGATGTAAATCGAAAAAGCGCAATAATTTCAACCAATTGGATTTTCAATATTGACAAACGTCTACCTCTAAAAGTAGTAATTCCGGAAGTAATGAAATTACAGGAAAAAAAGCGAGCCGACAGCGCCCACAAAAATGAAAATGCTGAAAATTATTATTCTTATGCAGATTCTATCGGGAAGAATTTAGCCTTTGTGCCTTTCACGAAAGTGTTTTATAAAACGGAAAAACCAAGTAGAGAAAATCTTGTTGTTTATTTTAGAAAAGGGAAAAAACAGGTTTTCATGGCAAATAAGGAAATAAAAGTTTCAGAAATACTACAACGTTTCTACACTATAAAATTTGAAAGAGTGCCAGATTTGGTGTTTTTCTTCGATAAGAACATGAGTTATGAAGAATATATACAATATAAAATTCTACTGCAAAAACATGTGACTTACAATCTTGATAAACTCCCGGTAGAATTCATAAACTAAAACTTGAAACCTGAAACAAAGAAAACCTGAAACAAAAACTTACTGATGATGATAAGGTTCATTACGTAAAATCGTAAATCCGCGATACAATTGTTCGATAAAAAATAAACGAACCATTTGATGTGAGAACGTCATCAGCGAAAGCGAAACTTTTCCCTGCGCTTTGCTGTAAACCGTATCAGAGAATCCGTAAGGGCCGCCAATTACGAAAACCAAAGTTTTGATTCCCGAATTCATTTTCTTTTGTAATTCTTCTGAAAAACCAACGCTTGAGAAGTTTTTCCCATTTTCATCCAATAAAATCAATTGATCCGTTGGCGAAAGTTTCGACAGAATCAATTCGCCTTCTTTTTCTTTCTGCTGACTTTCAGATAAGTTTTTTACGTTTTTGATATCGGGAATAATCTCTAAATCAAATTTGATGTAAAACGACAAACGTTTGGTATAATCGTCAATCAAAGTTTGAAGCGATTTATTATCTGTTTTGCCAATGGCGATGAGTTTGATATTCATTGTTCTTTTATTTTGCCACGAATTGCACGAATTATCACGAATTATTTTTTGCCACAGATTAAAAGGATTAAAAAGATTTTTTTAAATTAATTCTGTGTAAATCCGTTGAATCTGTAAAATCTGCGGGCTTTATTTTTTATTTTCAAAAACCGTTTCGAAATGTTCTACAATAGGAAACGGTTCATAATAATGATGTAAAATCTTTTTCCATTCCAGATAAGCCTCAGAAGTTCTAAAACCTATTGTATGATCTTCAAGCGTATTCCAATCGACTAACAAAAGATATTTGTTTTCAACTTCCAGACATTTCTCTAAACGATGTCCTAAATAACCTTCAATAGAGGAAATATATTGGCTTGCTTTTGCAAAATCAACTTCAAATTGATTTGCTAATTCAGGTTTTACAAAAAGATATGCGGCTTCTAGAATCATAATTAAATTCAATTTATCTGCCAGATCTGCTAAATCTGCGGGAGAAAATTATACTCTCGCAGATTTAGGAGATTCAGCAGATTTTATTTTTCAATATTTTGGCATAAAAAAAATCTGCGTTCATCAGCTTGAATCTGTTTAAAATCTGCGTGCAATTTCGCAAAGACTTGACAGTTTTAGTTTTTAGAAAACTTAGCTTCAAAAACCTTAAATCTATTATCAAGATCTTTAATCAATTGTTTTTTAACCGATTCATCTTGAATAAAACTATAATTAATGCTATTATAAACGTATTTTTTTATTGTTTCGTAATTAACATCAGGATATCTTTTTGCCAATAAAACATACTGTTCTGTCATATTGCTTCTTAGAATTCCTGCATCGTCTGTACTGATTACAATTGGCACATTAAATTCTTTGTAGAGCGTAAACGGATGTCTGTTTTCTTTTACCTTCAAAATGAATTCATTACTCACTAAATTGATCTCAATCGGAATATTGTTTTTAGACATATATTTCAATAAATCGTATGAGTTTGCTTCGTAAGCGATATCAACTCCGTGACCAATTCTATTGGCGCCGGCAATGTAAATTGCATCGTTAATATGCCATGTTAAATCTTCCGGCTGCACTAAACCTAAAGTCAACTCGCCCGCGTGAAGCGTATATTTTACATCTGGAAATTTAGAGTGGCAGTATTTAAACATCTCCATGTGTAACCAATAATCTTTCATGGAATTTTCGCCATGTTCTGGAGAAACGATATTTACACCCGCAGTAAGTTTACTTTCACTTGAAGAAATAAAAGCGATAATTAAATTTTTGAATAAATCTACAGGTTCCATAAAACGCAGCACAAAGTTTTGATAACGCATTGTAAAACGCTCATCATCCATTTTTAAATCTTTGTGAAGTTTTGCTATGAAATTATTGTTGAAATCATCAGCATATTTTTTTGCGTCTTTTTTCTGAATCGATTTATACAATTCGTCTAAAAGTTTTGTAACCGCTTTTTCGTCTTTTTGATTAGCTGCCTGACGCAATTTTGTATTGAAAGCAGTTAAATCTGAAACATTCATATCGCACGGAATCGTTGATAATTGCGTTTCGATATAGCTTACATTTTCTGCAATGGCACGTTTTTTTAATTCGAGCATTCCTTCAGCAAAATGACCTGCAATAGTAGGTTCAAATTTCATAAAAGAATCAAAAAACTGATCATCAGAAGGAACAGAGCCGTTATAATCTTTAACCGACCAAGTCTGCATTACTTGCTGTTGGTAATAATCTAATTTGCCATCATTTTTTAGAGAAGAAAAAGTCTGCCAGTTTCCTTTTTCAGGTTTGGTTTTCGAAACTGCCATGGTTTCTAAATTCAAATAAAAATCTTCTGCAATGGCTCTTTCTAAAAGCGGTTCTGCATAAACTGATCCTGAAAAATGGTGGTGTAAATCGCCTCCTTTTGGCATTTGTTGAAAAAAAGCTGTTAAGAGAGCTTCATTATTTCTGATTTTTTCTAAATAACTTTCAGCAGTTTGAGAAAAGCCGATTTGTGCTATAAAAATACAGAAAAGCGTAATTATCCTTGTCATACTCTAAGTTTAAATTACATGCAAATGTAAGAGTTTTGGAGCAGACTAAAAAATTGAATTTTGTGTGGTGGGTTTTTAACGCAAAGAGCGCTGAGATTTTTCGCAAAGTTCGCTAAGTTTTTTTGGAAAGTGGTTAAAGGTTTTTGAAGTTCGCTAAGCTGGTTGTATAAAGAATTTAAAAAGAGTTCCGAAGTAACGTTAAATATTGTAGGGATGGATTTTAACCCATTCTACGAATGCAGAATCGATAATTTATATCATTTCGACGTAAGGAGAAATCGCACTAGAAACTCGACAAAGAGAATCGTCAATCTTTGTGGATTCCCGAGTGCGATTTCTCACGTCGAAATGACAAACTGGATGTCTATAAAATGCGAAAGACGCACTGCTGTGCGTCTCTACGAAAAAAACTTTGCGAACTTTGCGTAATTCTTTGTGTGCTTTACGGTTAAAAAAAACTCAGAACCTTAGTATCTCTTTTAAGAAAGTACATCACGTATTTCCTCAACCTTATCAAAAACGCTTTTTGCAAAAGGACAAAGCGGAATAATTTTTACATCGTTAGCTCTGGCATATTCTACAGCAGCCATAACTAATTTTTTACCGACACCTTTTCCGTTAAAATCTGGACTAACTTCGGTATGATCAATAATAAATTTTGAATCTCCAGCCCAGGTATATGTCATTTTTCCGGCTTCTTTTCCATCTTCGATGGCTTCAAAATATCCTTTTTTTGTATCGTTAATTTGTTGAATTTCCATGATTATATTAATGTGGTTTTAATTTCTATTGAATGTGTAAGTGTTTTGTGAATTGGGCAGCTGTTAGCAATCGTTTCTAAACGTTGTCTTTGTGTTTCGTCGACTTCACCAATTACTTCAATTTTTCTTGTAAATACGGATACACTTCGTTCAGAATCTCTTTCAAAATCAATTTTTACATTAATTTCTGAAACGTCCCATTGTTTACGATTAATATACATTCGTAACGTAATTACAGTACAGGAAGCCAAAGATGCTGCCAAAAGTTCCGTTGGATTTAATCCTAAATTTTTCCCGCCCAATTCTTGTGGTTCATCAGAAATTAAAACATTGTCGCTTGCTGATGTAATTTCCGTTCGATACAAACGAGTATCTATTTTTGCTGAGATTGTATCCATAATTTATTTGATTCTTGGTTCAGGTAATGGAACAAATTCAGTTTCGCCCGGAACTTTAGGGAAAGTCTGTTCTGTCCAGTCTTTTTTAGCTTTTTCGATGAGGTTTTTATCTGAAGAAACAAAATTCCAAAAAATGAAATGTTCTTCAGGAAATGGTTGTCCACCAAAAATATAAACCGTAGAATTTTCGGCAATTTCAAACTCGCAAAGCGTGCTGTCTGTTGTAATTAGAATTTGTTTTGGATCATAAACGTGTTCTCCGCTTTTAATACTTCCTTCTAAAATGTATAAACCGCTTTCGCCGAATAAATCCTTACCAATGTTTATTTTTTTAGCCTCAGTACTTTTGATTTCTATAAAATAAAGCGGACTATAAACAGGAACTGGAGATTTTTTACCAAAAGCTTCACCAGCAATTAGTTTATATGAAACTCCGTCTTCTTCCCAAGCTGGAATATCATCAGCTTCAACATGTGCAAAATTCGGATCCATTTGTTCTAATTCTTTAGGAAGTGCAACCCAAATCTGTAACCCGTGAAGCATTTTATCTGAATGTCTTAAATATTCTGGTGTTCTTTCAGAATGAACAATTCCTTTTCCGGCTGTCATCCAGTTTACTGCGCCTGGTTTTATTTCTAATTCTGTTCCTAAACTATCGCGGTGCATGATACTTCCTTCAAACAAGAAAGTAAGCGTTGAAAGTCCGATATGCGGATGTGGAGGAACATCCATATTTTCATGATCACTTAAATGTGCAGGTCCCATATGATCGATAAATACAAATGGTCCAACGGCTCTTTTTTCACGGAAAGGCAATAATCTGCCCACCATAAAGTTGCCAATATTGGCAGCACGTTCTTCGATAATTAAACTGATATTTGACATGTGGTATTTGATTTGATTTGATTTGAAAACAAAATTACAGTTGTGATAGAAATCTGTAACTTAATTTAGATTAAGAAAAGTTGTTTATGGATTTTTCTGAATTATAAAAGTAAGCAAAATAGCTAGTTGTTCAAATTCATTTTTTATGATATTTCGGTTTTTTGTCATTTCGACGAAGGAGAAATCTGCGCAAGAAACTCTAAAAAGATTGGGTGTTCGTTGAGGAGCTACTCGCGGAGATTTCTCCTTCGTCGAAATGACAAACAGGACGCTTAAAACCCTGATGATTTATGAAATTTGTTTTTTAATCAATCAACTCAAATTCCAAAACCTCACTCTCAGTTCCATTAATAATAATCGACAACTGATGCGCTCCAGTATGAAAAACTCTCGTTGTAATCAGTTTAAAAGACTGATTTCTTTCGATTTTGGTTAATTGATTGGGCTGATAAATTTTCTCACTGATTTTAAAGACTTTTTTCGCCAAATGTCCTTTTGCTTTTTTATAATGAACGGCATATTCTAAACGAATCGTTTTTGGTTCTTCGTTTTTATTGTTTAAGTGAAATTGAAACTGAAGATAATCCCCAATTTTTACAATAGGCGTTTTAATTTCAAAAGAAGAAAGCTCAATATTCGTACTTTCTAAACCATAATGACCTAAAATTTCCGGATGACCTTGCTTCAATAAAGTTCGGCAGCCATGCTTAATAATTCCGTCGGTTTCTTTGCTGTGTCCTTTCCATTTATTGGCGATATCTAACACAATCTGCGGATTATCTTTAGCAATATCATTTAAGTTATTGGCAACACTTCTACGCACATATTCTGAAGGATCGTTTTTTAGATTTTCTAAAATCGGAAGAATAGAAGTAGGATCTTTTTTCAAAAACGGAATCGCCATTGCCCATGGTAATCTTGGGCGGGAACCTTCGCTGGCTAATCTTCTAACATGGTGATTTTCGTGCAAAGACCATTTTGTCATCTCTTCAATCATTTGTTCTTTGTATTTTAAGATAAAAGGACGAACGGCAAACTCACAGCTTATAAACTGCGTTATAGAAACAAAGGCTTTCGCCGAAGTTTTAAAATCGTCTAAACCGTACATTTCGATATAATCGGCGAAGAAAATGAAAGCCAGATTGCTGTCTGCAAAATTATTTTTCTTTAGGTTTTTAATAATTTTATCAATTAAGGAAACGGCTTCAGGGAAATTTTGAGGCATAAATTGGTGAAACACAACTGTGGTATGTTTCATTCTTTCTTTCCATTCTTTTTGAGCAAAATCACCTTCGTAAATTGTCTCAATAAATTTTTGTTTGTTGAATGCCGGATGTACTTCGGCGACAGCCTGACTGAATTTTTCGTAAAAAGAAACCGAGTAAATATCTTTAATTAATCCCATAAATTTTGATTGATTGAACCTCAAAGATATTTAATGTTTTTAATTGTTGACGTACATTTTGATTGGAAAAATTATTAGCCACAGATTAGACAGATTAGCACAGATTTTTTTGAAATCATTTTAATCCTTTTAATCTGTGGCTAAATATAAATTTAAGTTAATAAGAAACTTTTAGCAGAAAGGAAACTTTTAAATCCATAAAATAAGTCCTAATTTAGCATATTATTAAAATTAGAAAAATGATAAGCGAAGCTCAATTTCAAGCAGAATTGCAACTTTTGATAAGCAATGCCATTAGAGAAGATGTTGGTCCGGGCGATTACAGTTCACTTGCCTGTATTCCGGATACTGCACACGGACAGGCAAAATTATTGGTAAAAGATCAGGGAATAATTGCCGGTGTTGAACTTGCTAAAATGATATTTGAACATGTTGATCCAAAACTAAAAGTAAAAACTTTTATTGAAGACGGAACGCATGTAGAATATGGAGAAGTTGTTTTTGAAGTTTCAGGAAGCTCACAGTCTATTTTAAAGGCAGAAAGAGTGGTTTTGAATACCATGCAGCGTATGTCTGCCATTGCGACAAAAACAAAACACTTAATGAAGCTTTTAGAAGGAACAAACGCTAAAATATTAGATACACGTAAAACAACGCCAAATTTTAGAGTTGCCGAAAAATGGGCTGTAAAAATAGGCGGAGGTGAAAATCACCGTTTTGCCCTTTATGATATGATTATGCTGAAAGACAATCATATTGATTTTGCAGGCGGAATAACACGCGCTATTTCAAAAACGAAAGAGTATTTAAAAGAGAATAATCTGGATTTGAAAATCATTGTTGAAGCCCGTAATTTAGATGAAATTAGAGAAATTTTGCTGAGCGACGGCGTTCACAGAATCCTGATTGATAACTTTAATTATGAAGATACAAAAACGGCAGTAAATTTGATTGGTACAAAATGCCAGACAGAATCATCTGGAAATATCAGCGAAAAAACAGTTAGAGAATATGCTTTATGCGGTGTAAATTATATTTCATCTGGCGCTTTAACGCATTCTGTTTACAATATGGATTTGAGCTTAAAAGCTTTTTAATCGAATTATGAGTTTTGAGTTATAAGTTATGAGTTTGGTTTTAAATCTAAAATTAAAACTCTAAAATCTAAAATCAAATATATGTCGAAAGAGATAGAAGATCGGATTGAAAAATTGCCCATAATACGCAATGTGGCCCGACTTTTTAAAAGAATAAAACTCCCTTGGTTAGAGGGATTTTCTTTGTATGATTTACTCGAAATGTACACTTTAGGAATTCTTGAAGGAGCTTTTTCGTATCATGCAAGCGCGGTTTCTTTTAGCTTTTTTATGGCTTTGTTTCCTTTTACGTTATTTATTCTAAACTTAATTCCGTTTATTCCTATAGATAATTTTCAAAATGACTTTCTGCAGTTTGTGCAGCAAGGCGTTCCTCCAAATACCTATGATGCAATTAGTAAAATTATCAGCGATATCTTAAATAATAGTCATTCGGGCTTATTATCTTCGGGATTTTTGCTTTCTATTTTCTTGATGGCAAACGGTATTAACGGAATTTTAAGCGGTTTTGAATCTTCTAAACACGTGTTTGACAAACGCGGATTTTTTAGTCAGTATCTAGTGGCATTGGCAATTTCGCTTGTTATGACCATTATATTGTTTGTAACAGTGGCTACAATTGTCGTTTTTGAGGTTTTTATTCAAAAAACAATCATTCAGGATGTATTGAGTGATCGTATTCCGCTGATTATTTTAGGACGATATTTATTCGTTGTTTTAATGATTTTGATAACATCTTCAATATTATTGCGTTATGGTACAAAACAGTACAATAAAGTGCCTTTTATAAGCATTGGATCTGTTTTTACAACGATACTAATTGTTATATCTTCGTTCTTTTTTGGGATTTGGGTTATAAAATTTTCAAAATACAACGAACTTTATGGTTCTATTGGAACATTATTAATTCTAATGTTTTATATTTGGATAAACTGTATGATTCTGCTTTTAGGGTTCGAATTGAATGCTTCTATCAGAAAATTAAAACAAAAAAAAAATAAATAATATGAAAAATTGGATGTTAACGATTGGTGTGTTTTTCTTTGCAATGAGTATTCAGGCTCAAAGTGTTGTAGGAAAATGGAAGACCATAGATGATGAAACGGGAGAAGCTAAATCTGTAGTTGAGATTTACGAAAAATCAGGAAAAATTTACGGGAAGGTAACAGAAATACTTCGCGAGAATCATAAAAAAGACGTTTGTGTAAAGTGTGAAGGTGCAGAAAAAAACAAACCAATTTTAGGAATGACCATTATAAACGGTCTTAAAAAAGACGGTGCTGAATATAACGGCGGAACAATTTTAGACCCAACAAGCGGTAAAAAATACAAATGTTATATCTCATTAGAATCTGCAGATAAATTAAAACTTCGCGGGTATGTTGGAATTTCTATTATGGGAAGAACACAATACTGGACACGCGTAAAAAACTAATTCAAAAATCAAATGCGAAAATTAGCTTCAATAGTTTTATTCTTAGTCATAACCTTAAATAGTTTTGGACAAAAGAAAAATTCTCCATTACCAATAAGTCATCTTACAGGTGACTTTTATGTTTATAAAACATTTCATGATTATAATGGAACGTTGATTTCTGCCAATGCTATGTATCTGGTTACAGATAAAGGTGTTGTGATGTTTGATGCGCCTTGGGACGAAACTCAGTTTCAGCCTTTATTAGATAGTATAAAAGCAAAACATAATAAAGAAGTCATAATGCTTTTTGCGACCCATTCTCACGATGATCGTGCAGGAGGATTTGATTTTTACAGAAAAAAAGGAATCAAAACGTATTCGATTAAGTTAACAGATGATATTCTTAAAAAAGAAAACAAACCGAGAGCAGAATTTATAATTCCAAATGATAAGTTTTTTACAGTCGGGCAGCATACTTTTGAGGTTTATTATCCCGGAAAAGGTCATGCATCTGATAATATTGTAGCTTGGTTTGATAAAGAAAAAGTGCTTTACGGAGCTTGTTTTATAAAAAGTGCCGATGCCAAAGATCTTGGTTATTTAGCGGATTCTGACGTAAAAGAATGGAAAAAATCGATTGGGAAAGTAAAGGCGAAATTTAAGAATCCAAAATATATTATTCCGGGTCATGAAGACTGGACTAATACAGAATCTTTAAACCATACTTTGAAATTGGTTGATGAGTATTTAGCTCAAAAATCTTCAGGAAAAAAGTAACTTTGCACTCATATATATAGTACATGTTTTTTATCGAAGTTATTTTACCGCTTTCGTCGGTTAAACCTCTTACTTATCGTGTTTCTGAGGCCGAATTCCATTTTATAAAAAAAGGAATGCGGGTGGCGGTGCCTATTAAAAATAAAATCTATACAGGACTTGTTTTAGATATTCATGAAAATGCTCCGAATTTATATGAAGCCAAAGAGATTCATGAAATTTTAGATGAAAAACCAATTGCAACCGAAACGCAGATTAAACATTGGCTTTGGGTTGCCAATTATTATATGTGCGGTATTGGCGATGTGTATCGCGGAGCGTTCCCAACCGGATTATTATTAGAAAGTGAAACAATTGTTTCGCAGAAACCAGAAGTTGTTGTCAATGATTCTGAACTTTCTGATGATGAATTCTTGGTTTACGAAGCGCTGCAACATCAAAGTTCGCTTAAAGTTCAGGAAATTGCTTCCATCTTAAATAGAAAAAATATCCTGCCTATTCTTCAAAAATTAATAGCAAAAGATATTATTGTTTTAGAAGAAGAAATAAAAGAAAGCTACAAACCAAAACTAGTTCGGTATGTAAAATTACATTCACAATACGAAACAGATCAAGGTTTGATGAATTTGCTGGATATTTTGAGAAGTGATAAGCAAAAAGAAATTGTTTTGGCTTATTTTCAAATAAGCGCTTCAGAAAAAAAGCCAATAACAGTTAATAAACTGGTTGAGGTTTCAGGCTCAACTTCGGCTGTTGTAAAAACTTTGATTAAGAATGAAATCTTCGAAGAATATTATTTACAGCAAGATCGTATTTTATTTAACGGAGAAAAAACAGATAAGGAATTACAGTTAAGCGAAGCACAGCAAAATGCTTTTACCGCAATAAAAGAGAGTTTTTCTGAAAAAGAAGTGTGCTTGCTTCACGGTGTAACTTCAAGTGGAAAAACAGAAATCTACATTAAATTAATCGAAGAATATCTGCAAACGGGAAGACAGGTTTTGTATCTGCTTCCGGAAATTGCGCTTACAACACAATTGGTTTCACGTTTACGACTTCATTTTGGAGATAAAGTAGCTGTTTTTCATTCCAAATACAGTAATAATGAAAGAGTTGAGGTTTGGAAACAAACACTCGAAAATTCAGAAAAAGCACAAATAGTAATAGGAGCGAGGTCGGCATTGTTTTTACCTTTCAATGATTTAGGTTTGTTAATTGTTGATGAAGAACACGAGCAGACTTTTAAACAGACAGATCCTGCGCCGAGATATCACGCCAGAGATGCGGCCATTGTTCTGGCAAATTTTCATAATGCAAAAGTACTTTTAGGTTCTGCAACACCAAGTATTGAAACCTATTTTAATACACAGAGCGAGAAATATGGTCTAGTTACGCTTACAGAGCGTTATAAAAATGTTCGAATGCCCGAAGTTGTTTTGGTCGATTTGAAAGACAAACATTTCAGAAAAAGAATGACGGGGCATTTTAGTGATGTTTTAATAGAAGAAATTGCAGAAGCTTTATCTTTAGGTGAACAAGTGATTTTGTTTCAAAATAGAAGAGGATATTCTCCTGTAATAGAATGTATCACCTGCGGACACGTACCACATTGTCAGCAATGCGATGTGAGTTTGACTTTTCATAAATTTAAAAATCAATTGCGCTGCCATTATTGTGGATATTCGATTGCAAAACCAACGCATTGTCACAGCTGTTCAAGCATTGATTTAACGACTAAAGGTTTTGGAACAGAACAAATAGAGCAGGAGTTGTTATCGCTTTTCCCGAAAGCTAAAACGGCGAGAATGGATCAGGATACAACCCGTGGTAAATTTGGTTTTGAAAAGATTATCGATACTTTTAAAAATAGGGAAATTGATATTTTGGTAGGAACGCAAATGCTGGCCAAAGGTTTAGATTTTGATAATGTGAGTTTAGTCGGAATCATGAATGCGGATAATATGCTGCATCATCCTGATTTCAGGGCTTTTGAGCGAAGTTTTCAAATGATGACGCAAGTTGCGGGAAGAGCAGGAAGATCTGAAAAACAGGGTAAAGTTGTAATTCAGACTTATAACCCAGATCATAATACAATTCAGCAGGTTACAAACCATAATTATATAGGTATGTATAAGGAGCAATTGTATGACAGACAGATTTATAAATATCCGCCGTATTTCAGGATTATTAAACTAACGATAAAACATCGTGAATTTGAGAAATTGAAAGAAGGATCTATGTGGCTGTATCAGGTTTTAAGCCAAAACCTGAATATGCCGGTTTTGGGCCCGGAGGAACCGGCTATCAGCAGAATTCGAAATGAATATATAAGGACTATCTTAATTAAGATTCCACAAAACCTGCATTTAGGAAACACAAAAAAAACTATTCAGAAAATGTTGAATAGTTTTGAAGCGGTTGCTCAGTACAGAGCTATAAAAGTTGTTGTCAATGTCGATTTCTATTAATTAGATGTCGACAATGCTTTTACTAAATCTTCCTTTTTGTTTCGACTAAGCGGAATTTTAGTAATTCCGATTTCTGCAAATTTACTATTAAAGCGTTCAACCTTATCAATATTAATGATATACGATTTGTGTACACGAATGAATTTGTCTTTTGATAAATCGTTTTCAAAAGATTTCATTGTGGAAAGCACCAAATTGCTATCATCCTCAGTAACAACTCTTACATAATCTCCAAAAGCTTCAATCCATTTGATTTTAGCAGTAAATATTTTAAGCTTTTTAAGGTTGCTTTTTATAAAAATATGTTCGCCTTCTTCTTCTTTGACTTCTTTTTTAAGCAAATGCATATCAATTGCTCTTTTTACAGAAGCATTAAAACGGTCTACAGCGATTGGTTTTTGCAGATAATCAGTGGCATCATAATCAAAAGCTTTCAGTGCGTATTCAGCCTTAGAAGTGATAAATATAATTTGCGGTTTAGATTTTAAACCATCAAGAAAATCAAAGCCATTAATGACTGGCATTTCTATATCAAGAAAAATTAAGTCGATATTATTTAATGAGATACAACTTTTTGCTTCTATTGCATTAGAAAAATCCCCGATTAAGTGCAAACCTGGGTGATTATTAACTAATTTTGCAATAATTGTCCTTTGTATAGAACTATCATCCACAACAACACAGTTTAGTTTCATAACATTTAAATTTAGAATAAATTCAGGATAGCAGTAGTAAATGTATAGTTTTTTTGGAAAAAAAACTAAAATAGACGTATAATTTTTGCATTATGACGAATAATAGAAAAAATGTGTTGTATATTTAAAAATAATGGTTACTTTTGCACCCAATTTTAACAAATAAATTTTTTATTTATGAATCATTATGAAACTGTTTTCATTTTAAATCCCGTTTTATCTGAGGTTCAGGTGAAGGAAACAGTAACGAAATTTGAAGAATTTCTTACTAGCAGAGGAGCTGAAATGGTATCAAAAGAGGATTGGGGTCTTAAAAAAATGGCTTACGAAATCCAAAACAAAAAAAGTGGTTTTTATCACTTATTTGAGTTCAAAGTATCAGGAGAAGTTCTAATTGCTTTTGAAACTGAATTTAGACGTGACGAAAGAGTTATGCGTTTCTTAACTGTAAGTTTAGATAAGCATGCTATTTCATGGGCGGAGAGAAGAAGAGCAAAATTAAAATCTACTAAAGCTTAATCATTATGTCTACAATAGAGCAATCTGCAAAAGGAAAAAAAGACGGAGATATCAGATATTTAACGCCTTTAAACATTGAAACTAACAAAACTAAAAAGTATTGCCGTTTCAAAAAATCAGGAATCAAATACATCGATTATAAAGATGCTGATTTCTTATTGAAATTCGTAAATGAGCAAGGAAAAATTCTTCCTCGTCGTTTAACTGGAACTTCATTAAAATACCAAAGAAAAGTTTCTGTAGCTGTAAAAAGAGCTCGTCACTTAGCTTTAATGCCATACGTGGCCGATTTATTAAAATAATTAAAAACTCTAGTCGCTGGTTTCTGTTCAGCAGAACCTAACTTCTAAAATATAAGGACAACAACATGGAACTTATTTTAAAACAAGACGTACAAAACTTAGGATTTAAAGATGATGTAGTATCTGTAAAACCTGGTTACGGTCGTAACTATTTAATTCCTCAAGGTTTTGCTGCATTAGCAACTCCTTCTGCTAAAAAAGTTTTAGCTGAAAACCTAAAACAAAGAGCACATAAAGAAGCTAAAGTTGTTGCTGATGCTAAAGCATTAGCTGAAACTTTAAAAGCTCTTGAAATTAAACTTACTGCAAAAGCTGGTGGAGAGAAACTTTTTGGTTCTATCACAAACATCGACATTGCTGAAGCTTTAGAGAAATCAGGTAATGCTATTGATAGAAAATTCATCACTAGTGGTATCGTAAAACGTACAGGAAAATATACAGCTAGCATCCGTTTACACAGAGATGTTATCGTTGAATTACCATACGAGATTATTGCTGAAAAATAACATTTTGTTAACTTCTTGTTAATAAAATATAAAAACCACTCTTAGGAGTGGTTTTTTTTTGCCTAATTTTGAGGGAATTAACTCACTCAAAACCAGGAAAATGAAAAAACTATTTGCATTAATGTTATGTGTTTTGGCGTTCACAGCAGCTACAGGACAGACTACAACGTCGAGTATAAAAGGTATTGTAAAGAGTTCAGGTAATGAACTATTACCGGGAGCTGGTATCTTAGCAGTTCATACTCCAACTGGAACTAAATATTCTGCCGTTTCCAATGAAGATGGAAGGTTTAATATTTTGAATATGAGAATTGGCGGACCTTACAAGATTTTGGTAACTTTTGTTGGATATCAAAGTCAGGAATATAATGACATATATCTGGATTTAGGAAAGCCATTTAATATAGATGTACTTCTGGCTGACGAAAGTCAGACTCTTGAAGAAGTTAAAGTTACCTCAAAAGATAAAGTTTTTAAAAGCGGAAAAACCGATGCAGAAACGACAATTGGAAGGAGAGAGCTAACAGCTCTGCCAACAATTTCAAGATCGGCGGAAGATTTTACCCGTTTGGAGCCAACAGCAAGCGGCGGATCTTTTGGTGGTAGAAATGATCAATATAATAATTACTCTTTAAACGGAGCAGTTTTTAATAACCCTTTCGGACTTGACGCTGCTACTCCCGGAGGACAAACAGGTGCTCAGCCAATTTCCTTAGATGCAATTGAACAGATTCAGGTTGCTACAGCTCCTTATGATGTAACATTGTCTGGTTTTACCGGGGCTTCTGTAAATGCGGTTACTAAATCGGGAACGAATGAAATTCACGGAACTGCTTATGCTTTTTACAGAAATCAGGATTTAACGGGGAGTAAAATTAAAGGAGAAAAAATATTTGTACCTTCATTAGAGCAGACTCAGGCAGGATTTAGTTTAGGTGCCCCAATTATTAAAGATAAATTATTCATTTTTGGGAATTTTGAAATTGATAAACGAAGTGATTTGGGTTCTAATTTTGTAGCCAATAATAATGACGGCGTTACGGGAATTAATGAATCAAGAGTTTTAGAATCTGATTTAATTGCAGTTTCTGATGCTTTGGCAAAATTAGGTTATAATACAGGTGCTTATCAGGGATTTAAACATGAATCAAATTCAAGCAAAGGGATTATAAAACTAGATTGGAATATTAATGATAATCATAAATTAGCGGTTATTTATAATTTTCTTGATGCTTCAAAAGATAAACCAGCTCACCCAACAGCTTTAGGTTTTAGAGGGCCAAATGCTTCTATATTACAATTTCGAAATTCAGGATATCAAATCAATAATAAACTGAGTTCTTTTTTAGTAGAGCTGAATTCTAAATTCAGCGAATCGGTATCGAACAAACTGCAGGCAGGTTATACTCATTTTAATGATTACAGAGATCCTTTTTCTGTTCCGGCGCCTGTTATAAATATTCAGGATGGGGCAGGATCGAATTATATTATTGCAGGTCATGAACCATTTTCTATCAATAATACTTTAGATCAAAAAGTAATTCAAATTACTGATAATCTAACTTATACAGTTGGTAAACACGCTTTTACTTTTGGAACTTCTTTTGAAAAATTCGCTTTTAAAAATTCTTTCAATTTAGCGGGTTATGATAATTTCGGAAATCCAAATGGTTATGCAGGAACATTCTTTACACCTTATTTCACAGTTCAGGATTTCTTGACCGATGCGGCAAAACCATATGCTACAAGTATTATTGCGCAAAATCTTCAGTATGCGCAAGATATCTATAATTCAAAAAGTAACTTTGATGTAGGCAGCGACGGCGGTTGGAAACTGGCAGAGTTAAACGTAGGGCAGTGGGCGCTTTATGCTCAGGATGATATTAGTGTAAGCGATGATTTTAAATTGTCTTTAGGTTTAAGAATTGATAAACCATTATACTTTAATACTGCAGATTTGATTCAAAAATATATAGATACTGATAACGGAGGAGCAGGAAGAGATAATAGTATAGATTATTATAATCCGCAGACAGGCCAAGCGGTTAAATTGATTTCGACTGATTTGCCTAGCGACAGGATTTTATGGTCGCCTCGTATTGGTTTTAACTGGGATGTAAAAGGAAATGCAACTTCGCAGCTTAGAGGAGGATCTGGAATTTTTACAGGAAGAATCCCGTTTGTTTGGTTAGGAAATCAGGTAAGTGGTGCGGATGACAGCTTTTTTCAAATTATGGATCCGGATTATAAATGGCCGCAAGTTTGGAGAACAAGTTTAGGTTACGATCATAGATTTGAAAGCAATTATATTGTAACGTTGGATTTATCGCTTAATAAAGATATTAATGCGGTGCATGTGCAGAACTGGGGATTAAAACCTCCAACGGGAGTATTGGCTGGTGTAGATAACAGGCCGATTTATGTGGCTGCAGATCATGGCGCGAATAACGCATATGTAATGACAAATTCTGATAAAGGAAGTGCTTTTAATGCTTCTGTTAAAGTGCAGAAAACATTTGTAAACGGATTATATGCTAGTGTTGCTTATAATTATATGAAATCAAAAGATGTTAACTCTATTGAAGCAGAAATTACCGGAGATGCTTTTTCTTTTAATCCGGCTTTAGGAAATGTAAATAATGATGTGCTTTCGAATTCTAAATATGGCGATAACCATCGTTTTATTGGCGTAGCTTCAAAAAAATGGAAATACGGAAAGGATAAATGGGCGACTACAGTTTCTGCATTTTTTGAATATGCTCAGGGCGGACGTTTTAATTATACGTATGGAGGGGATATTAACGGAGACGGTTCTACTGTAAATGATTTGATTTATATTCCAACAACGGCAGAAATTGGTCAAATGACTTTTAGCGGGCCTGGTCAGGGTGAGGCTTTTGATAAATTTATTTCGCAGGATAAGTATATGAAAGATAGAAGAGGACAGTATGCAGAGCGTTATGGCGCTATATCGCCTTGGAGAGGACGTTGTGATATTAAGTTATTACAGGATTATAATTTTAAATATTCATCAGCATCTGAAAAAACAAACACGATTCAGTTTAGTATTGATATTTTGAATTTTGGAAATTTATTAAATTCTGATTGGGGCGTTGTTCAGGTACCAACTAGTGTTCAGCCTATTGGGGTGACTGTTGTTGGAAATACACCAACTTATACCTTTAATAATACGCAGACCAAAACATTTAGTTATGATGCTAGTTTAACCTCAAGATGGCAGGCTCAATTTGGTGTTAGATACATTTTTTAGTAATGACAAAAAAAGTTATAAATTTGCCCTCGCATTTGTGAGGGCTTTTTTTTATGACTAAAAGTTCTTTTTAAAGCGTTTAAACAATAAATAATAGATGAAGTACGCAAGATTAACAAAAGAGCAGTTTGATGAATTGCATGCAGAATTTGCAAGTTTTTTAGCAACTCAGGCAATAGATAAAGCAGAGTGGGATTCTCTTAAAATAAATAAACCGGAAGTAGCAGAGCAGGAACTGGATGTTTTTTCAGATTTAATTTGGGAAGGTGTTTTGGGCAGGGCAGAATTTTTAGAGCATTTTTCAAAAAATCATATCTTTTTGTTTCATTGTTTTGATACTTATGTGCAATCAATAGTTTTGAAGTCATTAATTCCGGAAACTGATTTTTTGAGTAAAGAAGGTTTGCAATGGCTTAGTGATAATATGTTTACGGATAATATCGAAATGAAAGTGGGGAAAAAGGTCTTTACTGAGGATAGAAATTCTTCTATTTTTGAATTGATCAAACAGGGCGCTTTTTTAAGTGACGGACAATTATTTACTCAAATTAATACAATTTTAGAATCTTAGGCCGTAATAAGTTCATTTTCAAAATATTATAAAAGGATAAGCAATTGTGTTAATTGTTTATCCTTTTTTTAATTTTTTAACTATTGTTTAGACTTTTGTGTTTTCTGATACCCGTATTTTTACGCGGTTTTGTAATAATAATTAAAATTTTAAGATTTTATTTAATTTAGGTAAATTTTAGACCATTACATACTTAAAATTGTTAAATATCAATCGATTGCGTAATTTTTATTGTAATTTTAAACTTACAAATATTAATTTTAACACAAAAACGTTAATATTTTTAAGCCTTGAAAAATGGGATGTTTATCTATTAAAAACTCCGTATTTTCTTATATTAACAAAGATTAGCTAATTTTTAATTTTCACTTCTCGTCAAAAAAATAAGAATTTTATACTTGTTTTATTCTTTTGTTTTTTTTAATTTTAGAATACAAAAGTTAAACAAAATGTTTTTTAGGTTTTCTTCAATAAAAATCAAGAAAAATTTATCTGTTGAACTTTTAAGATCAAAATATACTATGTAATAATTATAATCGAATCGGCTTTATAATAATAACTTTAATCGCCCTGCTTATGGAACTGACATTTACTTTCTTTATTATTGAGTTTGCATTAGGTCTTCATATTATTTTAGCTTTATATTTTATTATTCTGAAGAAAAACAAACTTCTTCACTCTTTTGATTATCCTTCTTTGGTTACAAACTTTTTTCAAAAGTTTTTAATATTCAATTCTAAATATTTAAAGTGTTGTCTGCATTGCGTAGACGATCATGTTGTCTGTTAAATTTTGTTTTAATGGACAAATCTTTAATGTCTAATTAATTCAATTTAGATTTTGATTTTAGAGAAGTCAAAATCATAGAAAGAGTAATCAACTTTCTATTTGAAATCGATTAAATATTATTGAATTAAAATTCTCCCCCCCCCTACACTTTAAATTTTCTTTTATGAAAATTAATTTTAAACAAATCACTTCATTTGGAAGATTGGTGTATATCAATATTTCCCAAAAGTTTCGAGATTTTTTTTATTTGAAGAAAATAAAAAGACCTCAATTGTATACTTCGGTATACTAGACACAACGTAATTTTTTTATTGAAAATTTAAACTATAGTCTTTATGTGCTAAGGATTTGTTTTAGAGTTTAACTAATTGATTTTTAATGTTTTTTTTAATTGCCTAAGCATACGTGCTTATGGCAGCAGGTATTTTATTGTCCATTTTCTAATCTTCCAAATTATGAAAAAAAAATTTACTTTTTGTAGTCTCAACTTTCAGAAGAGATTATTCGGACTATTATTTTTATTCCTATTATGCACGAATTCATTTGCGCAGACTATTTGCAGACCTACGTCTCAAACAAATAGTCAGGGCGGATTATTGTGTGTAGGATTAAATGTTGATAGTCCGGCCAACGCTTATGACAGCGCGGGCTTAACGACTTTTGCAACCCTGACAAATGCTGTTGGAGTAGGCTGTTTCGTCGAAGAAACACTGACTTTGAACCAGACAGCAAGAGCAGGAGATCAAATTGCAATTTATTTTGGTACAGGAAATGGTTTGCTGGATGTTGGATTGCTATCTAATGCATCTCTTCAAACTAAATTGTCTGGCGTAAATGTAGGTTCAAGTGTGGCTTTAAATAGTCCGCTCCTGAACTTAAATTTGCTTTCAGGAAATACTGTAGCAGTTGCAAAGTACACTTTAACAGGTGATGCAAATCAGGTTCAAATTCAGGTTGGCGGACTTTTAAGTCTTTTAGTCAGCTTACGAATTTATGATGTCCGATTAGAATTTGCACAGCCAACAGTTGCCGGCGGTTTAACGCAAACGGTTTGCGCCGGAGCTACACCAACCCTTACAGCAACTCCTGCTGCAGGAACTACACTTGCATGGTATAGCTCAGCAGCGTCGACAACACCATTAATTACAGGAAATAGTTTTACAACTCCTGCATTAAATGCTAATACTACTTATTATATTGGTATTTCCCGAGCTGCCGGATGCGAAGGTAATGTTCGGGTACCGGTTGTTCTTAATGTTTCTAATCCAGTTGCACCAGCGGTTAACAACACTGGAACTGCTATTTGTTCTACAGGAGCAACACAGCAGACAACTTTAACACTTTTAAATCCTATTCCCGGAACAACATACTCCTGGTATTCTGTTTCAAGTGGAGGAGTAGCATTAGCAACCGGAACAACATATTCACCTACAGTACCTTTGGGTACTACAACTTTTTATGTAGAAGGTGCGATAGGAAGTTGTATAAGTCCTACACGAACTGCAGTCAATGTAGTTTCTACAGCAGTTCCGGCGACGCCAACTGTTTTAACACAAAGTGTTACGATTCAGTCAGGTCAAAATGCAACCTTAAACGCAACAACTTCTGAAGTAGGAGCGCAATTAAATTGGTATGATGTACCTACAGGGGGGACACCAGTTGCAACAAATACACCAACTTTTACTACACCTATTTTAACTGCAACAAAAACATATTATGTTGAAGCTCAAAGTCCAAACGGAAGTTGTGTTAGTGCAGTAAGAGTTCCAATAACCGTTACGGTTCAGCCTGCAGCTTTAGGCGGATGTCTTGAAGCAAGCAGCCAGCAGACTACTCAAAATGGTTTATGTTTATTGTGTAGTTCTACAAATCCAAATAATTCAGTAGATGGAAATCCTGCAACAGCAGCGAGACTTACCGTTCCAATTGGCTTAATTAATGGATGGGTGCAGCAGACATTACAATTTACTAATCCGGGTAAAACGGGTGACATCGTTGATGTTGAATTAGAATTACCAGGCGGATTAGCCGATCTTTCATTATTAGGGGCAGTTAGTCTGGCAACGTATAATGGAGCAACTTATAATAATGACAGAGTTTCAATTAACAATCCGTTAATTACTTTACAATTATTAAGCGGAGATCGTTTTAGAGCAAGCGTAGTTGCCGGAGCCAATTTTGATCGTGTAGAAATTCGATTAGGAGGTTTGGCAACAGTATTGACAAATTTAGATATTTATCAGGCAACTTACAGATATAAAGCTCCGGTTATAACAGGAAATACAACTATTTGCAGCGGACAGACAACAACGTTAACCGCGACTCTTGCAGTTGGTGAAACTGTTAATTGGTATAGCGCAGCGACTGGCGGAGCTTCATTAGCTTCTACAGCTGCATTTACAACTCCGGCTTTAACAACAGCAACAACTTATTATGTTGAAATAACAAGAAATGGCTGTGTTAATAGTGAAAGAAATCCGGTTCAGGTTTTAGTAAATAATCCTGTATTGCCGGTAATTGATGTTTCTCCATCAACAATATGCAGCGGAGGGACAACTACTTTAACGGTTCAGACTCCGGTGGCAGGTACTACTTATAATTGGTATGATGCTGCATCAGGAGGAAATTTGGTATTTACAGGAACTTCATTTACGACACCGGCTTTAACAGCAAATACAAATTATTATGTTGAAGCAGTTATTGGAAGTTGTTCAACACCAACACGTACGGCTGTAAATTTAACTGTAACTCCTTTACCAGCGGTGCCAACTTTTGCTTCTCAGGATGTTATTATACAATCTGGACAAACAGTTACGTTATCCGTTTCAAATCCGGTTGCGGGCGTTTTCTACAATTGGTATGATGTTGCAACAGGTGGTTTACCTATAGCTACTAATACGCAAACGTATACACCAAGTCCAGTTTTAACAGCAAATAAAAGCTATTATGTTGAGGCAGCAGATGTAGCAACAAATTGTGCAAACCCAGTAAGAGGAGTTATTAATGTAATTGTAATAAATACTATTAGTACTTGTTTGCAAGCCAACTCTCAGGCTATTGCAAGAGGAGGAGTAGTTTTAGGCTGTATTACATGTACATCAGCTAATGACGCAGCTTCTGTTGACGGCAACAATGCAACAGCAACTACACTTACAATTCCATTAGGATTATTGGATTATATACAGCAAACATTAACTTTTACATCTCCGGGTCAAGCAGGGGATATAATTGATGTTGAGTTAGGAATTCCAGTTGGTTTACTGGATATTAGTGCTCTTTCTAATATTAGTTTACAAAGTTTTAATGGAGTAACTCCTAATGCCGATCAGTCTAATATTAATAATCTTGTTAATGTTCAGCTTTTAGGTGGTAACCGTTTTAGAGCAAGCTTTGTTGCTGCCGGTCCATTTACAAGTGTACAAGTTCGATTAACAGGAATACTAAGTGCACTTGTATCTTTAGATATTTATGATGCTTCTTACAGATTTCCAAATGCAACAATTACAGGGGCTTCAGCACCAATTTGTTCAGGACAGACTGCTTCTTTAACAGCATCTTCAACAGGTACAGAAACCTTTACCTGGTATGATGCTCCAACAGGCGGAAATATTGTAGCGGTTAATCCAACTCTTCCATTAACTTCTACTACAACATATTATTTAGAAGGAACTCGTGGAGGAACTTGTATTAATAGTTTACGTCAGGCTGTTACAGTTACTGTACTGCCAATTCCTACAGATGCTGATGTTATCATTACAACTCCAGTTGAGGCGACTTGTGCCGGAGGTGCCGTTTTAACTCCAACATCATCAACAATTGCAGGAGCAGAGTTTAAATATTATACAGATCAAAATAAAACTCAGGAAATTATAACAGGAACTACTGTAGCAGCTCAACCGGGAGTAACATTTACTAAAGATGCTATAACAGGAGAACTTACTATAGCAGGTTTAAATGCTGCAGGAACACCTTATAATTATTTCGTATCCATTTTAAATGGCGGAACTTGTGAAAATGTAAACGGAACATTAAAACAAGTAACCGTTAACTTCCCTTCAACTACTGTTTTAACTGTAAATGCAACGTTAGCAGGTTGTGGAAGTGCCAATTTAGGAGATGCGATAACTAATTTTGATTCCACAGGAAATACAACTTATACTTTTTATGATCCATCAAATAATGTAATAACTGCAGATGCTGCGGCTAATATTACATTAAGTGGTGTTTATTCAATTTTAGCTCAGGGTAATGGCGTTACTTGTCCTTCGGTACAGCAATCTGTAACTGTGACAATAAATGCATTACCGAGTTTGGTTGTAACAAACCCATCAGAATCAGTAAATATAGGTTCAAATGTTACCTTAACAGCGACATCAACCGGAACAATTTCATGGTTTGATCCGCAAGGAAATGCTTTAACAGGACCAACATTTACTACCGGAGTTTTAAATACACCGGGAGTTTATACTTATACAGTTGTTGTCAGCGATGGAATTTGTTCCAGAACTGCAACCAAAGTAATTAACGTAATTGATCTTAGTAACTGTCAATCTTTAACAGAAAGAGTTTATGCAACTGCACAAACAATGGGATCAATAGTTACGGGAACGGTTACTGACGGAGCAAATGCAGTCGACGGTAATCCGCAGACATTCTCTACAATTACTACAGGTTTAGGACTTTTAGGAGTGGGTACAACCTGGCAAAATTTAACTTGGCCGGCGCCAATTGCAAAAGGAACACCAGTAACTATTAAATTGGGTTCTGAATTAAGTTTATTAGCAGTAGGTCAAAATTTATCAGTAATTGGAACAATTGGAGGAGTTGATATTGGAACAATGCAGTCTGTATCAGGTTCTTTATTGAATTTAATTTCTGGAGATAACACTTATGAATTTACTTTTGTTCCTTCAGATGCTTCGGGTCCGCAGGATTATGACGGAATACGTATTCAGTCAGCTTCACTATTAAGTGCAGCCCAAAATACAAAAGTATTCGACGCACATTATAACAGATCAGTTTCAAGTGTAGCTTGTACGCCTGGAGATATCCGCGATATTTTTTACGGCGCAGCTGATTTAGGAATTGGAGCTGTCACAACTGCAGTAGGAGTAAACGATGCATGGAATATTGCAGACAATGACATTACAACTTTTGCAACAATGTATAGCGGATTAGGAGTTTTGGCTGCTGCCGATTTAACGGTTGAATTCAAAACACCATCTGTTGTAAGTGATACACTAAGAATTGTGATCTCAAAACCGGGAGCACTTTTAGATGTTAATTTATTGACAGGATTTACTATTCAGCGTTATTTAGGAAGTGTTGCCGTTGGGGCACCAATTCAAAATACAAGTACATTATTGAGCTTAAGATTATTGCCAGGAAATTCAATGGCAGTAGCACTGGTTACTTCACCAACAGAAGTTTACGATAGAGTAAGAATTCGTTTGGGAGGAGTTGCAGGAGTATTAGATTTCTTAAGAGTTCATACAGTAGAAAGAGTTGCAAACACAACCGTAATAGGTGCCGATCCGGATAATAAAATAACGGTCTGCCCGGGAACAGATATAACGCTTCAAATACCCGAAGAAGCCTGTTCAACTTATATTTGGTATGATGCACCAACAGGAGGAACTGCACTTGCTACAGGAATTACTTATACAGTACCGGCAAGTTTAACAGCAGGAATCTACAAATACTACGTTCAGCCAGTACGTTATGGCTGTGAAACTTTTGCAAGAGGCGAAGTAACAGTTGAAATCAAAGCTTCTGCTCCGGTAAATGCATTAACAAATATTACTTTAAATGGAGGAACAACAACTTCAATTTGTTCTCCTTCAGGAACGGTAACTTTAGCAACAAGTTTAAGCGGAACACCAGTTGTAACAAATCCTGTTTATTACTGGTATAGCTTTAACGGAACTACCGCTCAGTTGATTCCTGGAGAAACAACTGCACAGTTAATCGTTAACGGATTAGCTCCGGGAACTTATACCTATTATGTAGGAGTTAGCGGAGATCAATTTTGTGAAACTGCAGTTGCAGACAGAAAACAAATTACATTCACAATTCTGCCTCCTTCAACTGTAAATGATATTTTAGTTGATGATTTAACAGTTTGTCACAGTGTGCCGGCATCATTAACTCCAACTGCACCAACATTAACAAATCCGGTATTTACCTGGTATTTAGATGCAGCCAGAACACAGCCTATAACAAATGGTTCAGTTATAGCAGGAGTTACTTATACAATCAATGCAGCAGGTGTTTTAACAGCTGTAGGATTAACAAAAGCAATGAGTCCAATTACTTATCACGTGGCAGTTGCCAGCGATAATACTTGTGAAAATCTTGCAGGAACATTACAAGATGCCGTAATTATTATAAGTGATCCAAATACACCGACAACTACAGATGCAACACAAGATTTCTGTTTAGTTGATGCACCAACAATTGCAAGTATTCAGGTAAATGAATCAAATGTAGTTTGGTATAATGTTTCAACAGGAGGAACAGCGATTCCATCTACAACAGCAATAACAACAGGAACTTATTATGCGGCGGCAACAGACGCTATTACAGGTTGCGAAAGCAGTGTTAGATTAGCAGTTGCAGTAAGTGTAACTGATCCAGGAACACCAACTACTACAGATGCGACACAAGATTTATGTTTAGTTGATGCGCCAACCGTTGCAAATATTCAGGTTAATACACCAGCTGTAGGCACAATAGTTTGGTACACAGCTGCAACAGGCGGAACAGCGATTCCAACTACAACAGCATTAGTAACAGGAACATATTACGCTTCAATCTTAAATGCAACAACAAACTGCGAAAGCAATGTAAGATTAGCAATTGCAGTAAGTGTAACAGATCCGGGAACACCAACCACAACAGATGCAACACAAGACTTCTGTTTAGTTGATGCGCCAACCGTTGCCGACATTCAGGTTAACACACCAGCGGTAGGAACAATAGTTTGGTATACAGCTGCGACCGGCGGAACAGCGGTTCCAACTACAACAGCTTTAGTAACAGGAAACTATTATGCTTCAATTTTAAATCCAACAACAAACTGCGAAAGCAATGTTAGATTAGCAATTGCAGTAAGCGTAACTGATCCTGGAACACCAACAACTACAGATGCAACACAAGATTTCTGTTTAATTGATGCGCCAACCGTTGCCGACATTCAGGTTAACACACCAGCGGTAGGAACAATAGTTTGGTATACAGCTGCGACCGGCGGAACAGCGGTTCCAACTACAACAGCTTTAGTAACAGGAAACTATTATGCTTCAATTTTAAATCCAACAACAAACTGCGAAAGCAATGTTAGATTAGCAATTGCAGTAAGCGTAACTGATCCTGGAACACCAACAACTACAGATGCAACACAAGATTTCTGTTTAATTGATGCGTCAACCGTTGCCGACATTCAGGTGAATACACCAGCAGTGGGAACAATAGTTTGGTATACAGCTGCGACCGGCGGAACAGCAGTTCCAGCTACAACAGCTTTAACAACAGGAAATTATTACGCTTCAATTCTAAATCCGACAACAAACTGTGAAAGCAATGTTAGATTAGCAATTGCAGTAAGTGTAACCGATCCGGGAACACCAACCACAACAGATGCAACACAAGACTTCTGTTTAGTTGATGCGCCAACCGTTGCAAATATTCAGGTTAATACACCAGCTGTAGGCACAATAGTTTGGTACACAGCTGCTACAGGCGGAACAGCAGTTCCAGCTACAACAGCATTAGTAACAGGAACATATTACGCTTCAATCTTAAATGCAACAACAAACTGTGAAAGCAATGTTAGATTAGCAATTGCAGTAAGCGTAACTGATCCGGGAACTCCAACCACAACAGATGCAACACAAGATTTCTGTTTAATTGATGCGCCAACCGTTGCCGATATTCAGATAAATACACCGGCAGTAGGCACAATAGTTTGGTACACAGCTGCTACAGGCGGAACAGCGATTCCAACTACAACAGCATTAGTAACAGGAACATATTACGCTTCAATCTTAAATGCAACAACAAACTGCGAAAGCAATGTAAGATTAGCAATTGCCGTAAGTGTAACCGATCCGGGAACACCGACAACGACAGATGCAACACAAGATTTCTGTTTAATTGATGCGCCAACCGTTGCCGACATTCAGGTGAATACACCAGCAGTGGGAACAATAGTTTGGTACACAGCTGCTATAGGCGGAACAGCGATTCCAAATACAACAGCTTTAGTGACAGGAACTTATTACGCTTCAATTCTAAATTCAACAACAAACTGCGAAAGCAATGTTAGATTGGCAGTTGCAGTAAGTGTGACTGATCCGGGAACACCAACGACAACAGATGCAACACAAGATTTCTGTTTAATTGATGCGCCAACCGTTGCTAACATTCAGGTGAATACGCCAGCCGTAGGAACAATAGTTTGGTACACAGCTGCCACAGGCGGAACAGCAGTTCCTATTACAACAGCTTTAGCAACAGGAAACTACTACGCTTCAATTCTAAATCCGACAACAAACTGCGAGAGCAATGTTAGATTAGCAGTTGCAGTAAGTGTAACTGATCCGGGAACACCAACTACTACAGATGCAACACAAGACTTCTGTTTAGTTGATGCACCAACTGTTGCCGACATTCAGGTTAACACACCAGCCGTTGGAACAATAGTTTGGTACACAGCTGCAACAGGCGGAACAGCGGTTCCATCAACAACAGCTTTAGTGACAGGAACATATTACGCTTCAATTCTAAATCCAACAACAAATTGTGAAAGCAATGTTAGATTAGCAGTTGCAGTAAGCGTAACTGATCCTGGAACTCCAACAACAACAGATGCAACACAAGATTTCTGTTTAATTGATGCTCCAACCGTTGCCGATATTCAGATAAATACACCGGCAGTAGGAACAATAGTTTGGTACACAGCTGCGACAGGCGGAACAGCAATTCCAACTACAACAGCATTAGTAACAGGAAATTATTACGCTTCAATTCTAAATCCAACAACAAACTGCGAAAGCAATGTTAGATTAGCGATTGCAGTAAGCGTAACTGATCCGGGAACACCAACCACAACAGATGCAACACAAGATTTCTGTTTAATTGATACTCCGACAGTTGCCGATATTCAGGTTAACACACCAGCAGTAGGAACAATAGTTTGGTACACAGCTGCAACAGGCGGAACAGCGATTCCAGCTACCACAGCATTAGTGACAGGAAACTATTATGCTTCGATTCTAAATCCAGCAACAAACTGCGAAAGTAATGTTAGATTAGCGATTGCAGTAAGCGTAACTGATCCGGGAACACCAACTACAACAGATGCGACACAAGACTTCTGTTTAATTGATGCGCCAACCGTTGCCGATATTCAGGTTAACACACCAGCAGTAGGAACAATAGTTTGGTACACAGCTGCAACAGGCGGAACAGCGATTCCAGCTACCACAGCATTAGTGACAGGAAACTATTATGCTTCGATTCTAAATCCAGCAACAAACTGCGAAAGTAATGTTAGATTAGCGATTGCAGTAAGCGTAACTGATCCGGGAACACCAACTACAACAGATGCGACACAAGACTTCTGTTTAATTGATGCGCCAACCGTTGCCAACATTCAGGTAAATACACCAGCAACAGGAACTATAGTTTGGTACACGACCGCCACAGGCGGAACAGCGATTCCAACTACAACAGCTTTAGCAACAGGAAACTATTACGCTTCGATTCTAAATCCAGCAACAAACTGCGAAAGTAATGTTAGATTAGCGATTGCAGTAAGCGTAACTGATCCGGGAACACCAACTACAACAGATGCGACACAAGATTTCTGTTTAGTTGATGCACCAACCGTTGCCGATATTCAGATAAATACACCGGCAGTAGGAACAATAGTTTGGTACACAGCTGCGACAGGCGGAACAGCGATTCCTACTACAACAGCATTGGTAACAGGAAACTACTACGCTTCGATTTTAAATCCAGCAACAAATTGTGAAAGCAATGTTAGATTAGCAGTTGCAGTAAGTGTAACTGACCCGGGAACTCCAACAACAACAGATGCAACTCAGGATTTCTGTTTAATTGATGCCCCAACAGTTGCAAATATTCAGGTAAACACCCCAGCGGCAGGAACCATAGTTTGGTATACAGCTGCAACAGGTGGAACAGCGATTCCTACTACAACAGCATTAGTAACAGGAAACTACTACGCTTCAATTTTAAATGCTACAACAAACTGCGAGAGCAATGTTAGATTAGCAGTTGCAGTAAGCGTGACTGATCCGGGAACACCAACGACAACAGATGCCACTCAGGATTTCTGTTTAATTGATGCACCAACCGTTGCTAATATTCAGGTAAATACACCAGCCGTTGGAACAATAGTTTGGTATACAGCTGCGACAGGCGGAACAGCGATTCCAACTACAACAGCTTTAGCAACAGGAAACTACTACGCTTCAATTTTAAATCCAACAACAAATTGTGAAAGCAATGTTAGATTAGCCATTGTAGTAAGCGTAACCGATCCTGGAACACCAACAACTACAGATGCAACACAGGATTTCTGTTTAGTTGACGCTCCGACAGTTGCCAATATTCAAGTTAATGAAACTAATATAGTTTGGTACACAGCTGCAACAGGTGGAACAGCAGTTCCAGCAACAACAGCATTAGTAACAGGAAACTACTATGCTTCAATACTAGATCCAGCAACTAATTGCGAAAGCAGTGTTAGATTAGCAGTTGCTGTAAGTGTAACAGATCCTGGAACACCAACAACTACAGATGCTACACAAGATTTCTGTTTAGTTGATGCACCAACAGTTGCTAATATTCAGGTAAACACACCAGCCGTTGGAACAATAGTTTGGTACACAGCTGCAACAGGCGGAACAGCGGTTCCATCAACAACAGCTTTAGTGACAGGAACATATTACGCTTCAATTCTAAATCCAACAACAAACTGCGAAAGCAATGTTAGATTAGCAGTTGCAGTAATTGTAACTGATCCGGGAACACCAACTACTACAGATGCAACACAAGACTTCTGTTTAGTTGATGCACCAACAGTTGCTAATATTCAGGTAAACACACCAGCGGTAGGCACAATAGTTTGGTATACAGATGCCACAGGTGGAACAGCAATCGCTTCTACGACAGCTTTGACTACAGGTACTTATTATGCATCAATTTTTAACGGAACAACAAATTGTGAAAGTGCGGTAAGATTAGCTGTTGCAGTAAGCGTGACTGATCCGGGAACACCAACGACAATAGATGCTACACAAGATTTCTGTCTAGTTAATGCACCAACTGTTGCTGATATCCAAGTAAACACACCAGCCGTTGGCACAATAGTTTGGTACACAGCTGCGACAGGCGGAACAGCAGTTCCGGCAACAACAGCATTAGTAACAGGAACTTATTACGCTTCAATTCTAAATCCAACAACAAACTGTGAAAGCAATGTTAGATTTGCCATTGCAGTAAGCGTGACCGATCCGGGAACACCAATCGCTACAGATGCTACACAAGATTTCTGTTTAGTTGACGCTCCGACAGTTGCTAATATTCAGGTAAACACACCAGCGGTAGGCACAATAGTTTGGTACACAGCTGCTACAGGCGGAACAGCGATTCCAGCAACAACAGCATTAGTAACAGGAAACTACTATGCTTCAATACTAGATCCAACAACTAATTGCGAAAGCAATGTTAGATTAGCAATTGCCGTAAGTGTAACAGATCCTGGAACACCAACTACTACAGATGCATCACAAGACTTCTGTTTAATTGATGCCCCAACAGTTGCAAATATTCAGGTAAATACACCAGCGGTAGGCACAATAGTTTGGTACACAGCTGCCACAGGCGGAACAGCAGTTCCAGCAACAACAGCTTTAGTAACAGGAACATATTACGCTTCAATTCTAAATCCAACAACAAACTGCGAAAGCAATGTTAGATTAGCAGTTGCAGTAATTGTAACTGATCCGGGAACACCAACTACTACAGATGCAACACAAGACTTCTGTTTAGTTAATGCACCAACTTTTGCTAATATTCAGGTAAATGAATCAAACATTGTTTGGTACAGTACAGCAACAGGTGGAACAGCAATTCCTGCTACAACTGCTTTGACAAATGGAACCTATTATGCAGCCATTTTAGATCCTGCAACAAATTGTCAAAGTGCAGTAAGATTAGCAATTGCAGTGACTGTAACAGATCCTGCTACACCAACAACTACAGATGCTACACAGACTTTCTGTTCTGGAAATGCACCAACAGTTGCTAATATTCAGGTAAATGAAACAAATGTAGTTTGGTATACAACTGCCACAGGCGGAACAGCAATTCCTGCAACAACAGCTTTGGCAACAGGTAATTATTACGGAGCAATTCAGGATCCGGTAACAGGATGTGAAAGCAGCGTGAGATTATTAGTTGCAGTTACAGTTGGAAATACAGTTAATCCAACAACGAACAACGCTGCGCAAAGCTTCTGTTCAACAGCTTCACCAACAATTGCAAACATTCAGGTAAACGAAAGCAATGTAACTTGGTTTAGCTCTGCAACTGGCGGAACAGCAATCCCAGCAACTACAGCCTTAACATCAGGTATTTACTATGGAAATATTGTAGATCCGGCAACAGGTTGTGAAAGCTCAACTCGTTTACAAGTTACAGTAACAGTAACAGATCCGAGCCCAACGCCAACTACAACAGATGCTACACAAGATTTCTGTTCAATAAATGCACCAACAGTTGCTAATATTCAGGTAAATGAAGCAAATGTGATTTGGTATACTTCTGCTACAGGCGGAACAGCAATTCCAGCCACAACAGCTTTAGCAACAGGAACATATTATGGAGCTGTAGCAAGTGCTATAAATTGTGAAAATCCAGCAAGATTAGCAGTTGCAGTAAATGTAAATACTCCGGGTATTATTACAACGCCAAATACAACACAAACGTTCTGTTTATCTAAATTGCCAACATTAGCCAATATTTTAGTTAATGAACCAAACGTTGTATTCTACGCTACTGCTACAGGCGGAACACCACTTCCGGCAGGAACATTACTAACAGCAGGTACGTATTACGCTGCCGCACTTAGTAACACAACAAACGGATGTGAAAGCGCGACAAGATTGGGTATTACAATTGCCTTTGAAAATGATGCTTTAGTACAGCTTACAACTACAGACGACACACCATGTGTTTTCCAAGGGGTAACCTATTCAATTGCAAATGGAAAATCAAATTATGTTTGGTCAGTTACAAACGGAACAATCACTTCTGGCGGAGGAACTGCAGACGGATCTGCAACAATCTCATGGTCAGATATTGGACCGGGAAGAGTTGAGGTTACTTACACAAATACTTGTGACGAAACCACAACAAAATTCCTAAACGTAACAGTAGCAACATGTTCTGATTTAACAATTACGAATGTGGTTGATAATCCAACGCCAAATTTTGGGGACAACGTAACATTTACGATAACAGTAAACAATGTTGGCGAAGGAAGTTTCATCAATACACTTGTTAGTGACTTATTACCAACAGGATATAATTTAGTTAGCTCTAATACATCAACAGGAACATTTAATCCGGCAACAGGACTTTGGACAATTCCAACACTTCCTGCAGGACAAAGTGTAACGTTAACAATAGTTGCAGAAGTACTTTCAAGCGGAAACTACTTAAATGTTGCTACTATCGAAAACTCAACTCCTTTAGATGTCGATGCAACAAACAATTCAGCTTCAGCTTCGGTTGAGCCAATTTGTTTAACAGTTTACAATGAGTTTACACCTAATAATGACGGAGCTAATGACTTGTTTAGAATTGATTGTATCGAAACATTCCCTAACAACGAGTTAAAAGTTTTTAACAGATATGGTGCATTAGTGTACAGCAAAGCACACTATGAGAACGATTGGGACGGAACTGCAAATGTATCCGGAGTAGTTAATAGAGGAGATATGCTGCCAACAGGTACTTATTTTTATGTGATTACCATTGGAGATGGAACGGTTAAAAAAGGATGGCTGTCAATAATGAGATAACATTCTATTAATCATCTAATTAATTAAACTAAATAAGTATCGTTATGAAACTATATATAAAACCATTAGAAACGTATTTCATTTTAATATGTTCTTTTATTACAGTTTGCGTCAGTGCACAACAAGATCCTCAATATACGCAGTATATGTATAATACAATGGCGGTAAATCCGGCTTATGCCGGATCTACCGGCACTCTCGAAGCCACACTTTTACACCGTTCACAATGGGTAGGAATTTCAGGAGCACCAGAAACACAATCGTTTTCCATTCACGGACCGCTTTCAAATGAAAAAATCGGTCTAGGATTGAGTGTAGTTAACGACAAAATTGGTCCTTCAAATGAATTATATCTTGACGGAAACTTCTCTTATTCATTACCTCTAGGGTACGAAAAAAGATTAGCATTTGGTATAAAAGCAGGTATGAGAATGCTAAATATAGATTGGTCAAAAGGAAGATATTACAATGATAATGATGTTCTCCTAAACCAAAATATAGACAATCAAATGAAACTAGCAGTAGGAGCCGGAATTTACTATTACACAGAAAAATGGTATTTAGGATTCTCTATTCCAAGTTTTATTGAAAACAATTATTATGATGATGTACAGGAATCGATAGATTACGATCGTTTACATTATTATTTAATGGGAGGATATGTTTTTGATTTGAACCCAAATTTAAAGTTCAAACCAGCATTTTTAGTAAAAGCAGTAAGCGGAGCACCGATAACTGCTGATGTATCGGCGAATTTTATGATTGCTGAGAAATTTGTTATTGGAGGATCATACAGAACAGATGATTCTGTAAGTATTCTGGCAGGTTTTCAAATATCACCTAGTTTTTATCTAGGTTATGCTTTTGATTACACCACAAGTCAATTGAATAAATACAACGATGGAACACACGAATTCATCTTGCGTTATTCATTCAACAAAGGACAAAGCAAAATTAAATCTCCTCGATTCTTCTAAAAACAAAACATATGAAAAAATTATATATCCTAAGTTTAGTCTTGAGCATTACGTTTAGTTTTGCTCAAAAGACTAATTTAAAGAAAGCAGATGCTTTGTTTAGAAATTATTCCTATACAGATGCATCAAAGGCTTACGAAGAAATATTACAGAATATTAAAAGTCCGTCGACACAAACATTAAAAAATGCCGGAGACTCGTATTATTTTATTTCTGATGCACGAAATGCCCTAAAATGGTATAGAAAACTATACGAAGCACAGGGTAATAACCTAACGGATATTTACTATCTAAGATACATTCAAACCATGAAAGCAGTCATGGATTATGATGAAGCAGATAGGGTAACAAAAGAATATCTGGATAAAAAAGGAGATCAAAAGGAAATAGACCGTTATGTTGCTCAGAAAAAGCAGCTTGATAGTTTAGCGAAAGCAAAACCACTGTATCAAATTAAAAATCTGGATATCAATACCGGTAAATCTGACTTTGGAACCACATTTTTTCAGGAAAAAATTGTATTTACTTCGGCAAGAGACACAACCAAGTTTAGCGAAAAACTATACACCTGGAACAATCAGCCATTTCTGAATTTATATGTTTCCGAAAGAAATCCTGCAGATGGAAGCCTCTTCAACGAAAGTTTATTCATTCCAAACGTAATGAGCAAATATCACGAAGCAACGGCCACATTTGATGCAGCAGGAAAAACAATTTATTATACCACTAACATTTTAAAGAAAAACAAATTAGTTGTTGATGGTGACAAAGTCAATAATTTTCAAATTGTTAAAGGAGATGTTGTAGATAATAAATTAGAAAATCCGCAAAACGTATTCTTTAGCAGCGATGATTATTCTGTTGGGCATCCTTCTTTAAGCGATGACGGAAAATGGCTTTTCTTCGCATCAGATATGCCGGGCGGATTTGGTGAAACCGATTTGTATGTGGTAAAAATTTCCGATGACGGAACAATGAGTACACCGCTCAATTTGGGACCAAAAATCAATACAATTGGTAATGATCTTTTTCCTTATTACAGAAACGGAATGCTTTATTTTTCTTCAGATGGACATTATGGCTTAGGAGATTTAGATGTTTATGAAAGCAAATTTTTATCAGACGGAACTTTTACAACACCAAGAAACCTTGGCGCTCCAATAAACAGTAACAAAGACGATTTTGCTTATATCGTAGATAAGTCAGACAGTTACGGATATGTTTCCTCAAACAGAGCTGGAGGAAAAGGTGACGATGATATTTATTCTTTCGTAAAACGAAAACCGGTTTGTAACCAAAGTATTTCGGGAATCGCCGTTGACAGAAAATCGAAACTTCCATTATCAGATGTTACCGTTATGGCTTACAATTCTTTTAAAGAAGTTTTAGGGGAAACCAAAACAAACTACGAAGGAAAATATGCCATTGTGGTTCCATGTAATAAATTGGTTAACATGATTGCTGCCAAACCAAATTACAGCAGCGACGAAAAAACCGTAGAAACTACAAAAGAAAATGAAGGCGAAATTCCAAATATCAATTTTGAGCTTAGCAATTATGACGATTTAGTGGTGAAAAAGAAAGGTGTTGAAAAAGTAGATGTGAACCCAATTTACTTTGACTACGACAAATACGACATTACACCTTTAGCAGTCGAAGAATTGACAAAAGTAGTTTTCATCATGCAGAAATTTCCAAACATCAGAATCAAAATTGAATCACATACAGATTCAAGAGGGAAAGATGCTTATAATTTAAAACTTTCAGATAACAGAGCGAAATCAACAAGAGATTATATTATCTCGCAGGGAATTGACGCTTCAAGAATCGAAAGTGCCATTGGTTACGGTGAAACCCGATTAATCAATAAATGCAAAAATGGAGTGAAATGTACTGAAGAAGAACATTTGTTAAACAGACGCTCCGATTTCATCATTATTCAAAAATAGTACTATATTTGCGATCTAATTTATTGATAATCAGATTTTAAGATATAGAACGTAGAAACCATTTGGAAGTTGGTTTTTTAAAATTCTTTTTTAAGAATAATGGACAAGGAGAAAATCAGGCCGCAAATTTTTGCAGCCTGATTTTTGATTTTATAAAACTTTTGTGTTTAATGTTATTTGAACAAAAATAATCCTAATTTTGATATTCATTTATTTCAAATCAAAATCAGCATTATTTTAGCATTTTATGAGTATTCAGGAAACCATTCAAACCTTAAGAGACGAACTTAATCAACACAATTACAACTACTATGTGTTGGATAACGCCACAATTTCTGATTACGATTTTGATATAAAACTAAAGCAGCTTCAGGATTTAGAAAATAAAAATCCGGAATTTTTTGATGAAGATTCGCCAACGCAAAGAGTAGGCGGAGCCGTAACAAAAAACTTCAAAACTATTGCGCACCAATACAGAATGTATTCCCTTGATAATTCCTATTCGAAAGAAGATTTAATCGATTGGGAAAACAGAATTCAGCGCGTACTGGGAAATGTAAACCTGCAATATACCTGCGAATTAAAATACGACGGAGCTTCAATCAGTATATCTTATGAAAACGGAAAACTAGTTCAGGCGTTAACGCGCGGTGACGGTTTTCAGGGAGATGAGGTAACCAATAACATCAAAACAATCAAATCAATTCCAATCAAATTAAAAGGAGATTATCCTGAAAAATTTGACATTCGAGGAGAAATTATTCTGCCGCATGCAGGATTCGAAAAAATGAATCAGGAATTGATCGAAATTGGCGAAACTCCATACTCAAACCCAAGAAATACAGCTTCTGGAAGTTTAAAATTACAAGACAGCGCTGAGGTTGCAAAACGTCCGCTCGAATGTTTACTTTATTTTGTAACAGGAAATAACCTTCCGTTTAAAACCCAATACGAAGGATTAGAATCAGCCAGAAAATGGGGATTCAAAGTACCAAACGAAGCCAAGTTAGTCAATAACATGCAGGAAGTTTTCGACTTTATTGACTATTGGGACGTACATCGTCATCAATTACCTTATGAAACAGATGGTGTTGTAATCAAAGTAAACAGCATACACTCTCAGGAAGAATTAGGATATACAGCAAAATCACCACGCTGGGCAATCGCATACAAATTCAAATCAGAGCAGGTTTCAACCAAATTAAAATCAATATCGTATCAGGTTGGGCGTACAGGAGCCATTACTCCGGTGGCCAATTTGGAACCAGTTCAATTGGCGGGAACTATTGTAAAAAGAGCCTCTCTTCACAATGCAGACCAAATTGAAAAACTGGATATTAGAATAAATGATACCGTTTTTGTTGAAAAAGGAGGAGAGATTATCCCTAAAATTATCGCTGTAGATTTAGAGAAACGTCCGGAAAATTCAGAAATAACACACTACATAACACATTGTCCGGAATGTCAAACCGAATTGGTTAGAAATGCCGGAGAAGCAAATCATTACTGCCCGAATTTTTACGGTTGTCCACCGCAGATTATCGGAAGAGTGCAGCATTACATTTCGAGAAAAGCAATGGATATCGAAGGACTTGGTGGAGAAACAGTAGCGCTGCTCTTCAAGAATAATCTAGTTCACAATTACGCCGATTTATACGAATTGAAAGTGGAAGATATTTTGCATCTGGAAAGAATGGCGCAAAAATCAGCCGAAAATTTGGTAAAAGGAGTAGAAAAATCAAAAGAAATTCCATTTGAAAGTGTACTGTTTGCACTCGGAATTCGTTTTGTTGGAGAAACCGTAGCCAAAAAACTGGCTAAACATTATAAAAATATCGACGCTTTAAGTCAGGCCTCTTTAATGGATTTAATTCTGGTAGATGAAATTGGAGAAAGAATTGCCAAAAGCGTAATAGAATTTTTTGAAAACGAAGAAAATAAAATCATAATTGAACGTCTTAAAAGTTATGGAGTTCAATTTGAAACCGTAGAAAGAATAAACCCAAATGCTACCGAGAAATTTATTGGAAAAACTTTTGTTGTTTCAGGAGTTTTCACCCAATTTTCGAGAGACGATTTAAAAAAGACGATTGAAGATAACGGTGGAAAAGTAGGAAGTTCAATTTCTGCAAAAACCGACTTTGTCGTGGCGGGAGATAACATGGGGCCGGCTAAATTAGAAAAAGCAAATAAATTGAATATTCCTATACTATCTGAAGATGATTTTATAACTAAACTGAATGAAGGCTAATAAACCATCGTTAATTTTATTCTTCCTGGCGCTGCTGTTTACAATTATTTTTGATTGGACAGAACAAGACTTCCTTGCAATTTATGCAAAGGCAATAGTTTTGCCTGCAATTTTTATTTATTTTTTAATAAGCAGTGAATTCAAAATTAAGAAAACAGAAAGCTTTATTTTTGCATTTTGTTTTATAGGCCAGGTTTTTGACCTTATGGATGTTGAGGTTTCAGAAATTGGAGCCGTAATAAGTTTTCTTGTAGTCTACGCACTAATCATGAAGCTTTTTATAGTAGAACATGAAAAAATCAAACTACAAAAAAAGGATATTTTACCAATATCCTTAGTCATAATTTTTATTGTTTACCTGCTCATTTCAGTACTCAGTATGAAATTTGACAACACTAAAAAGTTCGATTATATCTATATCATCTACGGAATAATTCTGAGCTATATAAGTTATTTCTCTTTTGTAAGTTATATTACAAAAGGCACATTTATAACCCTTTTAATGTCATTAATGGCAGTTAGCTATATATTTTCAGATATATTCTACATCTTCAACGAATACTTTTCGCACTCCGTAGTTTTAGTTTTAATTCGTGATATAACACAAATTTTAGCCTACTACTTTATGGTCGAATATTTCCTCGAAAAAATAAAAATGCATAAAAGAGCCTTATACAATAATTGATGTCGCTTGATTGCTGTGCGCTTTATCCTTATCAAAATAAAAATCGATACGACCTAAATTGATTCCGTAACAGCCAACCTGATTAACCAATACTTCTTTTCCGGTTTTGTTTTTTACAATAGTAGGTTTGTCAAGAAAAGTGTGTGTATGTCCGCCAATAATTAAATCAATATCCTGCGTAAGTTCCGCAAATTTTAAATCAGAAATTTTCGAAGGCTCATCTTTATATTTATACCCAAGATGCGAAAGACAAATTACCAAATCACATTTTTCTTCTTGTTTTAACAAACGTGTCATATCCTGAGCAGCTTCAACAGGATCATTATAAACAGTTTCTTTATAAAGTTGTTTATCAACCAAACCCTGAAGTTCAATTCCTACACCAAAAACACCAACCTTAATTCCGTTTTTATTGAAGATTTTGTACGGTTTCACCAAACCATTCATTACAGTGTTTTTAAAATCGTAATTAGAATTTATAAATTCAAAAGTTGCATGAGGCATTTGAGCATACAAACCATCAAGACCATTGTCGAAATCATGATTTCCAATAGTTGAAGCATCATATTTCATCATACTCATTAACTTAAATTCTAATTCACCACCATAATAATTAAAATACGGAGTTCCCTGAAAAATATCACCCGCATCTAACAAAAGTACATTTGGATTTTCCCTGCGAATCGTTTCAATAAGAGCCGCACGACGAGACACGCCGCCTTTATTTGGGTTACGCGGATCATCAGCCGGAAACGGATCTATATGACTGTGAACATCGTTTGTATGCAGAATAGTTAAGTGTTTTATATCGTCAGTGCCAAAACTGCTCAATGACAATCCTAAACTTAATAAGGCAGTACTTGCAGCTGTTTTTTCGATAAATTCTCTTCTTTTCATTTTGTATATTTTTTGCGGGGAACTTTATATTTTGGTGATTTTTTTGCCATGAATTTTCACAAAAAATAATTCGAGTAAATTCGTGAAATTCGTGGCAAACTTTTTTTACTCTTCTGTAATACGAATATCTCTAGGAACCGGAATTGTATCAACTTCCTTGAAATAATCAATTAAAACATTTCTAAGTTTATAATTCAAATCATATTTCTGAATATTTTTTGCAAAGAAACTCATGTTGTCACCTCCATTTGCCAAATAATCATTTGTAGCCACATAATACGTTTTATTAACGTCAAGCGGTTTTCCCTGAATCAGGATGTTTTTTGCCGTATTATCTTTTGCAATAGTAAAAGTCATACCAGACAAAGGATGCGGTTTTTTCTCTCTTATTATATAAGATGTAATTTCTAAAATCTGTTCCCCTTTTAAAGCCAGAACAACCATATTATTTTCAAAAGGCATTATTTCAAAAGCAGATCTTGTTGTAACATTTCCTTTCGGTAAAATTGCCCTGATACCGCCATGATTTAAAAAGCAGATATCGATACTTTTGTTTTCACGAGTTTTAAAAACTTTATTGCCTCTTTCTAAGCAGACATCGGCCAATAAATTTCCAATAGAAGTCTGCCATTTTCCAGTACTTTTATCAAGAGTTTCAGGACAATATGCCAAAACGCTGTCTAAATCCTTATTAATATGATCGCGATAAGGTTTAATAAAATTCTCAATTTCTGGAGTTTGTGTACTATTTTCTGCAACCGGAATCTGTTTTCCTTCTATCTTCGTTAAATTATAATTCTTGGGGCTGCAAGAAAATATTGTAGTTAGTGTTAAGAATATAACAAAAAGTTTTAAAAATCGGTTATACTTTTTTAGTTTTACCATTTTAAATGCGGCTTAAATAATTAATTTTGTAATTCGTAAAAGTACTATGTTTTTAGATTATACAAGAGAATTTTTTGTAAAAAAATCATTAAAAAATAACTTAAAAACTATCAAAAACGAAGTTTTTACAAGCAATATACAAACCATTGGTTTGCTGGTTGATGAGAGTAATTTTCGCCATTCTAAAGAGTTAATAAAAGAACTTGAAGCAAATGGAATTGCTTCAAAAAACATAAAAATTGTTGCGTACAGACGTAAATTCGACAAGAAAAAAGAGTACTCAAGACCAACTTTTGGTAAAAAACATATCGATTGGAAAGGACAGGTTACAGAAGTTTTTTTAAATGAATTTACAGATACAGAATTTGATCTTTTGATTAGTTATTATGAAGAGGAAACTCCCATTTTAATGATGATCACAAGTAAATCAAAAGCAAAATTTAAAGTAGGATTTTCTTCCGTCGATGATAAATTAAACCGATGGATGATTAACACTACAATAGCAGAGTATAAACTTTTCATTTCAGAATTGTTTAAGTATTTAAAAAGTATAAAATAAAATTATAAATCAAAATATGCAATCATTAATAGGAACTGGTGTTGCGCTTGTAACCCCATTTAAAAAAGACTTTTCAGTAGATATCGAAGCGTTGCAGCGTGTCGTTAACTTTTCGATTGACGGAGGAGTTGAATATCTTGTTGTTATGGGTACAACAGCAGAAAATGCTACCTTAACACCAGAAGAAAAAGAGTTAGTTATCAGCACCGTAATTGATGTTAATAAAGGAAGACTGCCATTAGTTCTTGGAGTTGGAGGAAATAACACCATGCAGATTGTTGAAGAATTAAAAACAAGAGATTTTTCTGCTTTTGAAGCCATACTTTCAGTTTCACCATATTATAATAAGCCAACGCAGGAAGGAATTTACCAGCACTTTAAAGCAATTGCAGAAGCATCTCCAATTCCTGTAATATTATACAACGTTCCGGGAAGAACATCAAGCAATATGCTTCCGGCAACAGTTGTTCGTTTAGCAAATGATTTTAAAAATATCGTAGCTATAAAAGAAGCAGCAGGAGACATGGCTCAGGCATTAAAACTTATAAAAGATGCCCCAAAAGATTTTCTGGTAATTTCCGGAGATGATATGATTGCTTTACCTATCGTTTTAGCGGGCGGGGCAGGTGTAATTTCAGTAATCGGACAAGGTTTTCCAAAAGAATTTTCAGAAATGATTCGCTTAGGATTGAATAAGAAAGCAGTTGAAGCGTTTAAAACACAATACTTTTTAGCAGATTGTATTGATATGATTTTCGAACAAGGAAACCCTGCCGGAATAAAACAAATCTTTCAAGCCCTTGGTATTGCTGAAAATGTGGTGCGATTACCTTTGGTTTCTGTAGATGACGCTTTAGCAGCAAGATTAAATGAGTTTGTAAAAAATAGCATTAAATAATTGTTAAAGTGTTAGTATTATAAGATACTAAAAAATTATTTTGCAGTCGCTAAATTAATGACTAAATTTGCACCCGAAAGCTTCGGTGTGATTTTTACTTTGGCATAATGTCTAAGAAAATCATAATAAAAGTAAATAAATGAAAAAAATAGTATCTCTATTAATTGTTGTAGCCCTTTTTTGTTCTTGTAGTGATTACCAAAAGGCATTAAAAAATGAAGATGTTGCAGCAAAGTTCGAAGTGGCGACAAAAATGTACGAAGCTGGCAAGTATAATAAAGCCATTCGTCTTTTTGAACAATTAGCGCCAACATATAGAGGTAAACCTCAGGCTGAAAAACTTTTTTATATGTTTTCACAGTCTTATTACAAAACAAAACAATACTATCTGGCAGGATACCAGTTTGAAAGTTTTGTTTCAGGATATCCGCGAAGCGAAAAAGTACAGGAATGTGCTTATTTAGGAGCGTACAGTTATTCAAAATTATCTCCGGTTTACAGTTTAGATCAGGCTGACACGGTAAAAGCTTTAGAAAAATTACAAGCATTTATTGATAATTATCCAAATTCAGAATATATTCCTGAGGCAAATAAAACGGTACAGGTTTTAAATGGAAAATTAGAGAAAAAAGCATACGAAAATGCTAAAGGATACAATACAATTTCAGATTATAAATCAGCTCTTGTAGCTTTTGATAATTTTATAGCTGATTTTCCTGGAACTCCTTTCAAAGAAGACGCTTTATTTTACAAATATGATTCAGCATATAAGTTAGCAATAAACAGTGTTCCTTCAAAAATGGAAGAACGTTTAAATATTGCAAAAACAGCTTACGCAAACTTAATTAAGTTTAAAAGCGATACAAAATATAAAAAAGAGGCAGACGAAATGAATGCCAGAGTTGAAACGGATTTACAAAAATATACTAAATAAAAATAAGTCATGGATTTAAAAAAGACGAATGCTCCTGTTAACACAATAACTTACAATAAAACAGTTATTGAAGAGCCAACAGGAAATGTGTATGAAGCAATTACCATTATGGCTAAAAGAGCAAACCAGATTAATTCTGAAATCAAAAAAGAATTAACTGAGAAATTAGAAGAGTTTGCTACTTACAATGACAGTCTTGAAGAAGTTTTTGAAAATAAAGAACAAATCGAAGTTTCTAAATTTTACGAAAAATTACCAAAACCACACGCTTTAGCTGTTCAGGAATGGTTAGACGGAAAAACTTACCACAGAGGTTCAAACAAATAATATAGTATAATGTCAGTTTTAAACGGAAAAAAGATTTTACTGGGAGTTTCCGGTGGAATTGCAGCGTATAAAACAGCCTCATTAGTACGACTTTTTATAAAAGCAGGTGCACATGTCCAAGTGATAATGACACCTGCTTCTAAGGATTTTGTAACCCCGCTTACATTATCTACCTTATCAAAAAATCCTGTACATTCCAGTTTCTTTAACGACGACAATGAAGATGCTGTATGGAACAATCACGTTGAATTAGGTCTTTGGGCAGATTTGATGCTGATCGCTCCTGCAACAGCAAATACAATGTCTAAAATGGCAACAGGAAATTGCGATAATCTTTTAATTGCAACATACTTATCGGCTAAATGTCCAGTTTATTTTGCTCCTGCAATGGACTTGGATATGTACAAACACCCCTCTACAATTTCTAGTTTCAATGCTTTAAAGCAATTCGGAAATATTATTATTCCAGCTGAAAAAGGAGAATTAGCAAGCGGTTTATCCGGAGAAGGCCGAATGGCTGAACCTGAAAATATTATAGCTTTTCTTGAAGCAGATTTAGAAAGCAAATTACCCCTTAAAGGAAAAAAAATACTAATAACTGCAGGTCCCACATACGAAGCAATAGATCCCGTACGTTTTATAGGAAATCATTCTTCTGGAAAAATGGGATTTGATATTGCAAATGCAGCCGCAAATCTTGGTGCTCAGGTTGTTTTAGTTTCGGGACCAACACATTATAAAGCTAAAAATCCTTTGATTGAAGTTATAAATATAATGTCGGCGCAGGAAATGTATGATGCCTGCCACAAACATTATGATGATTCTGATGCAGCAATTGCAGCAGCAGCGGTAGCAGATTACAAACCAAAAGAGGTTGCATTGCAAAAGATTAAGAAAAATGCAAGTGAGTTTTCGATTGAATTAGAGAAAACAAAAGATATTTTATCCTCTTTAGGAGCTATTAAAAAGAATCAGTTTTTAATAGGCTTTGCCCTTGAAACCGAAAATGAAATTGAAAATGCTAAGCTGAAAATCCAGAAAAAAAACTTAGATTTGATAGTTCTAAATTCTTTGCAGGATGAAGGTGCCGGTTTTAAAAAAGAAACCAATAAAGTAACATTTATTGATAAAAACTTTAATATCGAGCCAATGGAATTAAAATCGAAAGAATTTGTAGCAGTTGATATTTTAAACAAAGTGATTTCACATTTTTCAAAATCATAAAGATTTAAAATATTTTATAAAAAGTAAGAATAGTTGTTCTATTTTTGCTGATAATAAAATTTTATTTGTATGAACAAAATAGTTACACTTTTCGTATTTTTTATTTTTGGCTTTACTCAGGCGCAGCAGCTAAATTGTACAGTAACTATCAATACTGAAAGGCTTCCTACACCAAATCAGCAGGTTTTTAAAACGCTGCAGACTTCTTTATCTGAGTTTGTAAACAAAACAGACTGGACAGGAACTGGATCTGCCTTAAAACAGCATGAAAGAATTAATTGTTCCATGTATATTACATTGTCATCCTATAGTTCTGACCAGTTTACAGGAACTATTCAGGTACAGTCTTCAAGATTAATTTACAATTCGACTTATTCTTCGCCTGTTCTGAATTTTAATGACAAAGACTTTAATTTTAGATACACAGAGTACGAGCCATTATTGTTTAATCCAACTGTTTTTGAATCAAATTTAGTATCTGTAGTATCTTTTTACAGTTACATAATTTTAGGTATGGATGCTGATACGTTTCAAAGCGGCGCCGGAAATCAGTATTTTGAAACAGCTCAAAACATTGCAAGCGTTGCACAGCAAGGTGGATTTAGAGGTTGGAGCCAGACAGACGGACTTCAAAACCGTTATTATTTAATAACAGATATGCTTTCTCCAATGTATACTGATTTACGTCAGACCACCTTTTTGTATCATACAGGCTTAGATACGATGAGCAATGATTTAAAAGCAGCAAAAGAAAAAGTAAAATCTTCTTTACTCCTTATAGGAAAAGTAAACTCAGTTAGGCCAAATGCATTTTTGACGCGCGTATTTTTTGATGCAAAATCAGATGAGATAGTTTCTATTTTTTCCGGAGGCCCAAGTATTCCTGTTACGGACTTAACAGATATTTTGAATAGGGTTTCACCTTTAAATAATTCAAAATGGTCGCAAATTAAGTTTTAAAAACTTAATTTTTTTTCCTTTCTTCGTAGCACTTTATTTTTATAATTCCCCTTTATGATAACTTCACTATCGATTAAAAATTATGCTCTGATTGAAAAGCTTTCTATTGATTTTTCAAAAGGTTTTTCTATAATTACTGGTGAAACAGGAGCAGGAAAATCGATTATATTAGGAGCGATTGGACTCGTTTTAGGAAAAAGAGCAGATTTAACTTCATTAAAAAACAAAGAAGAAAAATGTGTTATTGAAGCACATTTTGAAATTTCTAAATACAACTTAAAAGATTTTTTTGCAGAAAATGATCTCGATTATGAGGATGAAACCATAATTAGACGTGAAATTTTACCTTCGGGAAAATCAAGAGCTTTTATAAACGACAGTCCCGTAAATCTTCAGGAATTACAGGATTTGAGTCTTTTTTTAATAGACATACATTCGCAGCAGCAAACCCAGGAATTGTCTGATGAAACGGTTCAATTCAAGATAATTGATGCTATTGCTGATAATTTTGATACAATTCTAACGTATCAAAATCTATTAAAAGTTTATAAATCAGAGAAATCAAAATTAAATGCTTTACTAAAAAAACAAAGTGATTCTGGAAAAGAGCAGGAGTACAATACTTTTTTATTGAATGAATTGGTTTCGGCTAAATTAAAATCTGGAGAACAGGCAGAATTAGAAGCTGATTTTGAAAAACTGAATAATGTCGAAATTATCAAAGAATCAATTGATAAATCGCTTGTAATTGCAAACGAAGAGCAGTTTGGAGTATTTCATAATCTTAATGAAATTAAAAACGCACTGCAAAAGATTGCGCCGTTTTCAGCAGAATATCAAAACTTATTTGAACGAATCACCAGTATTTCAATTGAATTTGATGATGTTTCAAAAGAATTACAAAATGCTTCAGAAAAATTATTAAACGATCCGGAGCAATTAGAATTAGTAAGTCAAAAATTGCAGTTAATTTTTAATCTGCAAAAGAAACACCATGTTAATTCTGTAGACGAATTACTTCAAATTCAGGCAGATTTAGGAAATACACTTTTAGAATTAGATAATATTGAAGGAGAAATCGAAACCTTATCGAATTCAATCGAAGAAAAAGCAGCAGAATTAGATGCTTTTGCAGCAACAATTCATCAAAACAGAATAAATGCAATTCCGGTTTTATCAAATCAGTTAATATCGATTTTAGAAACATTAGGAATGCCAAATGTTCGTTTTAATATGGAACTTTTACCATCTGAAACCTATTTCCAAAACGGAAAAGATGAATTACAGTTCTTGTTTTCAGCCAATAAAGGAACTGATTTTGGTTTATTGAAAAAAGTGGCTTCAGGCGGGGAAATGTCACGTATTATGCTGGCAGTTAAAGCAATTTTAGCGCAATATTCAAAATTACCAACCTTAATTTTTGATGAAATTGATACCGGAGTTTCGGGAGAAATTGCCATTAGAATGGGTGAGATTATGAAAGAAATGAGTGCCAAAATGCAGATTTTTGCGATTACGCATTTACCGCAGATTGCAGCAAAAGGAGATTCGCACTTCAAAGTTTCTAAAGCAACAGTAGGCGATCACACACAGTCAGAATTAAAGTTACTGTCTCAGGACGAAAGAGTTATAGAAATTGCTCAAATGTTATCAGGAGCAGTCGTTTCAGATTCGGCTTTAAATCACGCCAAAGCCTTGTTGAACTAAAGAAATACTTTATATTTGTCATCGAAAAATAATTAAACAAAACAGGCATAAGTTGTCATTTATCTTGATAATGATTAATTTATGAGTAAATAAAAAGAGTATGATTATAGAACCTAGAATGAGAGGATTTATTTGTTTGACTGCCCACCCAAAGGGAGCTGAGCAAAACGTTAAAAATCAAATTGAATATATCAAATCAAAAGGTGCAATTGCCGGAGCAAAAAAAGTATTAGTTATTGGTGCTTCAACAGGTTTCGGATTAGCTTCAAGAATCACAAGTGCTTTTGGATCTGACGCTGCTACAATTGGAGTATTTTTCGAAAAACCACCGGTTGAAGGAAAAACAGCTTCACCAGGATGGTACAATTCTGCAGCTTTTGAAGCAGAAGCTCATAAAGCAGGTCTATATGCAAAAAGTATCAATGGAGATGCTTTTTCAAACGAAATAAAAAGAGAAACTTTAGATTTAATAAAAGCTGATTTAGGACAAGTAGATCTTGTAATTTACAGTTTAGCTTCTCCAGTGCGTACAAATCCTAATACAGGAGTTACACACCGTTCAGTTTTAAAACCAATCGGACAGACATTTACAAACAAAACAGTTGATTTTCATACAGGAAACGTAACTGAGGTTTCAATCGCTCCTGCAAACGAGGAAGATATTGAAAACACAGTTGCTGTAATGGGAGGTGAAGACTGGGCAATGTGGATCGATGCTTTAAAAAATGAAAATTTATTGGCAGAAGGTGCTGCGACAGTTGCTTATTCTTATATTGGACCAGCATTAACAGAAGCAGTTTACCGTAAAGGAACAATTGGTCGTGCAAAAGATCATTTAGAAGCTACTGCTTTCACTATCACAGATAACTTAAAATCTATTGGTGGAAAAGCTTATGTTTCTGTAAACAAAGCATTAGTTACACAAGCAAGTTCTGCAATTCCGGTTATTCCGTTATATATTTCTCTTTTATACAAAATCATGAAAGAAGAAGGTATTCATGAAGGATGTATCGAGCAGATTCAGCGTTTATTCCAGGATAGATTATACAATGGTTCTGAAGTTCCTGTTGATGAAAAAGGAAGAATTAGAATTGACGACTGGGAAATGCGTGACGATGTTCAGGCAAAAGTAGCTGAACTTTGGAAAGAAGCTACAACAGAAACGTTACCGGCTATAGGAGATTTAGCAGGTTATAGAAATGATTTCTTAAACTTATTTGGATTTGAATTTGACGGAGTTGACTACAAAGCAGAAGCTAATGAAGTAGTTAATATTGACAGTATCAAATAAAAACATAAATCTTACAGTAAAAACCATCAACCAAAAGTTGGTGGTTTTTTTATGAATATAACCTATCTTTGCTGAAATTTTAAATTTTTAAAATATTCCACTTAAAACCGCATTCCCGCTATGATTTTTTCTTTAATTATACCCGTGTATAATCGTCCGGACGAAGTTGATGAACTTTTAGAAAGTCTTACAAAATCTGATTACAACGAACCTTTTGAAATTGTTCTGGTTGAAGACGGATCATCGATTCCTTGTAAAGATGTTGTAATGAACTATGATGGGAAATTGAATATCTCATATTATTTTAAACCAAATTCTGGTCCCGGCGATTCCAGAAATTTTGGAATGCAGAAGGCGAGAGGGGATTATTTTATCATTTTTGATTCAGATTGTATCATTCCGCCTAATTATTTAACGGAAGTTCGTAAAGCTTTAGATGAAAAATATGTGGACTGTTTTGGCGGGCCGGATAAAGCCTTGAAAAGCTTTTCGAACATTCAAAAAGCAATCAATTTTGCCATGACCTCTTTTCTTACAACAGGAGGGATTCGCGGCGGTTCTGAAAAAATTAATAAATTCCAGCCAAGAAGTTTTAATATGGGGATTTCGAAGAAAGCTTTTGAAGCTTCAAAAGGCTTTGGAAACATCCATCCCGGCGAAGATCCCGACTTATCGATCCGTTTATGGAACTTAGGGTTTGAAACCAGACTGTTTTCTGAGGCTTTTGTGTATCACAAACGTAGAATTGACTGGGAAAAATTCTCCATTCAGGTAAAAAAATTCGGTATAGCAAGACCAATATTAAACAGTTGGTATCCAGAACATAATAAGCTTACTTTCTTCTTTCCAACCGTATTTATCGTAGGTTTATTGATAGCTTTTTTACTATTAATTTTTAATATTGATATTTTATTACAATTATATTTTGTATATTTCGTTATTATTTTTCTTACAGCAAGTATTCAAAATAAAAGTATCAAAATTGGGTATTTATCGGTTATTGCTGTTTGGAAACAATTTTACGGTTACGGAACTGGATTTTTGGAATCTTTTGTAAAAGTTATTTTATTAAAGAAGAAACCACAAGAAGCTTTTCCTCGTATGTTTTTTAAGATATAATATGACAAAAATTATCGGCTTGACCGGCGGAATAGGAAGCGGTAAAACAACAATCACTGCTTTTTTTAAGGAAATGGGAATTCCTGTTTACATCGCAGATGATGAAGCTAAAAAGATAATGCAGTCAGCAGAAATTATTACTGCAATAAAAAATGCTTTTGGAGAATCGCTCTTTGAAAATAATGTTTTAAACCGGGCAAAATTAGGTGATATTGTTTTTAATGATGCAGATAAATTAACAGTTTTAAATTCGATTGTACATCCTGCAGTAAAAAAGGATTTTCAACATTGGCTGTCTCAAAATAAAAATGAAGCATTTGTAGTTTACGAAGCTGCCATTTTATTTGAAAGCGGAAAATACAAAGAATTTGATTATATAGTTACCGTTACTGCGCCAGAAGAATTAAGAATTGAAAGAGTGATGAAGCGTGATAATACCACACGCGAACACGTTTTAAGCAGAATGAAAATGCAGTGGGATGATAAAAAACGAATTTCTTTAAGCAATTTTGTAATTAATAACAGTAATCTTAAAATTGCTAAAGAAGAAGTAGTTGAAATTCTTAAAATTTTGAAAATAAAACAAAAACAGTCTTAAATGTTAATATTTGGTTAATGTATTATTTAGTATATTGTTAAAATATTAATTTTGTTTCGATGAATAAATTATTTTTTAGAATACTTGTTTTACTGATGAGTTTGTCCTTAATAGGGATAATTCTAGTGCAGGTATTTTGGTTTAACTCTTCATTTAAAAATAACGAAGAGCAGTTTAAATACCACGTTACCCAAGTTATCGGAAATGTAGCTGACAAGCTTGAACAGCAAGAAGAATACAGTTTTTACGATAAATATAACCGCATAAAAGACAGCACAGGTAAAATTCCCAAAAAAGAGGACTTACTTCAGGTGTTTTATGTACAAAGAAATGCAAAAACAAATAAAACAATTGTTTATTCTAATACGCTGACTTCTGAAGATTACGATATAAGCGGATCGTTTTTTAATAAAAAATTCAGCAGTGAGCGATTTAAGAATTTCAGCTCTAAAAGAGTAACCGAAGTTTATAATAACAATAACGGAATTGATAATAACAATTTAGGTCAAAGTATAATACCGGACCTTACAATTGAAAAATCAGGAAGTTTAGATATTTTAAATAAAGTTCAGCAGCAAATTCAGTATAAAGATATTGCGTCCTTAACTCCAATTGAAGGTAGAATTACTAAAGATAAACTTTCTAAGCTTTTAAAGAAAGAATTACAAGAATACGGAGTTAAAACCAAATTTGAATTTGGAATTTATAGCAGCGGTGTTCCAACCAAAATTAAATCGGATGGATTTCACTACGATAAAGAAGCAACTTATAATATTCCGATATATACTGATAACGAAGGAAATAGCAGATATGAATTGTCAGTTACATTTCCTCATAAAAAGAAATTTTTACTATCAGAATTATTAAGTATTACTATTTTATCAATAGTTTTTACATTAATTATAATAGTTGCATACACAAGTGCCTTAAATCAATTGTTGCGTCAGAAACATATTTCTGAAATCAAAACAGATTTTATAAATAATATGACGCACGAGTTTAAAACTCCAATTGCGACAATAAATTTAGCACTTGATGCGATTAGAAACCCTAAAATTATTGAAGATAAAGACAAAGTCTATAGATATCTTCAAATGATTAGGGATGAAAATAAAAGAATGCATGCCCAGGTTGAAAACGTTTTACGTATTTCTAAACTAGAAAAACGTGAACTTGATATCACTAAAGAACCAACTGTTGTAACTGATGTAATTGACGATGCAATTGAGCATGTAAATTTGATTTTAGAAGATAGAAAAGGTACAGTAGTAAAACATTATAACGCAGCAAGAACGACTTGTTTGATCAATGAAGTTCATTTTACAAACGTTCTGGTTAATATTTTAGAGAATGCCATAAAATATTCACCTGATACTCCTGAAATTGAAATTTTTACAGAAAATGTAAAAGACATGATTTTGATAAAAGTAAGAGATCATGGTTTGGGAATGAGTAAGATAGCTCAAAAACGAGTGTTTGAGAAGTTCTATAGAGAACATACTGGAGACCTTCATAATGTAAAAGGGCACGGCTTAGGTCTTGCGTACGTAAAAAGAATTGTAGAGGACCATAATGGTCAAGTATATGTTGAAAGCGAAAAAGGAAAAGGTAGCACCTTTATTATAAAAATACCATTAATAAATTAAAATATGGAAAATACTAACAAAAGAATACTTTTAGTAGAAGATGACCTAAATTTTGGGGCGGTTCTTAAAGATTATCTAATGTTAAATGACTTTGAAGTTACTTTAGCTAAAAACGGTATGGAAGGTTTCGAGAAATTCAAGAAAGACGTTTACGATTTATGTATTCTTGATGTAATGATGCCTTATAAAGATGGGTATACTTTAGCAAAAGAAATTAGAGAAAAGAACAGCGAAGTGCCAATTATCTTCTTGACAGCAAAATCTATGAAAGAAGATGTGTTAAAAGGATACAAAGCTGGTGCTGACGATTATTTAAATAAACCTTTTGATTCAGAAGTTTTATTGATGAAAATCAAAGCGATTATTCAAAGAAAATCAGCTGATACAAAAGCAGAACAAGTACAATTTGAATTTAATATTGGTAAATTCCACTTAAACTCAAAACTTAGATTCTTGACTTTCCAGGATGAAGAGCCAATCAAATTGTCTCCAAAAGAGAATGAATTGCTTAAAATGTTAATTCTTCATGAAAATGACTTAATGCCAAGAGAATTAGCTTTGACTAAAATCTGGAGAGATGACAACTACTTTACTTCAAGAAGTATGGATGTTTACATCGCTAAACTTAGAAAATACCTTAAATCTGATGAAGATGTTGAGATTCTTAACATTCACGGAGAAGGTTTCAGATTAGTTGTGAAAAGCAAAGTTTCTGAATAACGAATTCACCTAAAAACAATATAAAAGCTCTGAGAAATCAGGGCTTTTTTTATGTTTAGAAAGGAATTAAATGTCAACAATCTTTTGTTAGATGCACTGCAGTGCATCTCTACATTTTAAAATTCTGATTGATTTATAAATAATGTATATCGTAGAGACGCACAGCAGTGCGTCTACGCAAAGAGAATCGCCAATCTTTGTCGATATATGTGCGATTTCTCCTTTCAGTCGAAATGACAAACATTACATGAAATATTAAAAATTTTAATTTTATTTCTATAGAAGTTATTATCCTCATTTTTAAGGTAATAACTTCTTATTTGTTGAGGAATTTAATGCCGGAAATATTTTTCACACGACTTTTCTGAAAAATAAATTTGGAAAATCAAAAAACAATTCTGAATATTTGCAGACGAAAAAAATAATAACCCTTTAAAAACGAAGAAAAATGTTTGTACTTACATTGACATCACAAAGCTTCACACCAAACGGATTTGGTGCAGCATTTCTTCGTGGCTTATTTCAATCTTAGAAATACATTTTTAGATATATAAAAAAGCCCGAAGACATTTAGTTTCGGGCTTTTTTTATTCTAGACACTTCAAAATTTTCCCGAAGAATATTTTACAAACTATCCGAAAGGATAAAAAATCCGCATGCTTATTTCATTTTGAATCCTTGATTGGCTTCAATCTGATTTGATTATGCATCAACATAATTATAAAAAATTTATGGGAAATAAATTAACTGGAAAAGACCTGATTAAATTGGGTTTTCCAAAGAACAATTCAATAAACATCGCCTTAGGGCAGATAAACAGATATAGAAAAAGAGAAAAAAAGGAATCTATTCTAACAGAGGCAAAAGACGTTCTGCTGAATCCTGAAAAATTTGAAGGCCACGGAACCTGGGGAAAAGTTGCCGAAGGTTTGATTAAACCGGTTCAGGTAAGAATGCATCAGCTTAAAGCAACAAGAGCTCCTTTTACTATTTTTGGTGAAAATGAAATTGACCAGCAGGCAAAATTTCAATTGTATGATTCGTTGAAACTGCCAATTTCAGTAGCCGGAGCTTTAATGCCGGATGCACATTCAGGATATGGATTGCCAATTGGCGGAGTTTTAGCAACAGATAATGCTGTGATTCCATACGGAGTTGGAGTTGATATTGGATGTCGAATGAGCCTTTCAATTTTTGATTTGCCAGCGTCGCATTTCAAAGGAAAAGAACATCAGTTAGAAGCAATTTTAAAAGACAATACAAAATTCGGAATGAATGAAACACACGCTTCAAGAGTAGATCATGAAGTTTTTCATAAAAGTGAATTTCAGGATATTCCGCTGTTAAAGAATCTTTTACCAAAAGCCTATAAACAATTAGGAAGTTCAGGCGGAGGAAACCATTTTGTAGAATTCGGAATTGCTAAAATTGATAATCCGGAGAATGAATGGAAGCTTGAAAAAGGCGAATATTTCGCAGTCCTTTCACATAGTGGTTCTCGTGGTTTGGGTGCAAATATTGCAAAACATTATACCTATTTGGCAACAAAACAATGTCCGTTACCAAAAAATGTACAGCATTTAGCCTGGCTGGATTTGAATACACATGATGGTCAGGAATATTGGCTGGCAATGAATTTAGCCGGAGAATATGCAAAAGCCTGTCACGATGATATTCACAGACGAATTGCCAAAGCGATTGGAAAAAGAGTAGTGGTTACAATTGAAAACCATCACAATTTTGCATGGAAAGAAATGGTAAACGGTCAGGAATGTATTGTGCACCGAAAAGGAGCAACTCCGGCAGGAGAAGGTCAATTGGGAATTATTCCCGGTTCAATGACTGCTCCGGGTTACATTGTAAAAGGGAAAGGAAACGCAGAGAGTTTAAATTCTGCTTCGCATGGTGCCGGACGTTTGTTTTCGAGAGCAAAATGCAAAAGTACTTTTACGCAAAGCGAAATCAAAAAGGTTTTGAAAGCCAATGATGTAACCTTGATTGGTGGAAATATTGATGAAGCGCCAATGGCATACAAAGACATTACAAAAGTAATGGCAAACCAAACCGATTTGGTCGAAGTCTTAGGAACTTTTACGCCGAAGATTGTTAGAATGGATCGTTAAAAAAGTAAAATTATGGAAAGATTTCAAGATGAAAATAAATGGTTGAGAAATTTTGATGATGAAATTTCGGTAAAGTGCCCAAAATGTGAATCTAAATCAGCTATTATAAAAAAGTTAAAAGATGATTGTAAATGCGGTAGATGTAAGTCGATGTATTTTGAATGCAAACAGTGTTTTTCTAAATCTAAACCACCTATTTTCAAGTATGTTGCTTATGGAAAAATATATTGTAGTAAGTGCTTTGAGAAATTTGAATTTGAATCTCGGGCCTTTAAAATAAAGCCTTTGATTTATAAAACCAGATGCCCGCATTGCAATTTTCAGGAAGAAGTTAAGCCTAAGATTAATGAAATTAAAATAGAGTCAAAACTTGATGATGGTTTAGTTAGGGACACGTGGTATAATTTACCACTTTGGTTTCAAAAAGAAATCGATGGTAACATTTTCTGGGCTTATAATCAGGATCATATTGATTATCTGGAAAGATATATTCAAGCTGGTTTAAGAGAAAGAAATTCAAAGGTCAATTATACGTCGAGTTTAGTGGCGCATTTACCACAATTTGTAAAAGCAGCAAAAAACAGAGAAAAGCTGCTTAAAATTTTAAAGAAATGGAAAGAATAATTCAAATAACAGCGGGTCGCGGACCTGCAGAATGCACTTGGGTTGTTGCCCAAGTGCTTAAAAAAGTGTTGGAAGAAGCGCAAGATCAACAATTAGATGTTGTGTTGCTGAAACGGGAAGTTGGAGAAGAAAACGGAACGGTTGAAACAGCTTCAATTTCTATAAAAGGAAAAAATACTGACCAATTTATAAAATCCTGGATTGGAACAATTCAGTGGATTGGTCAGAGTCAGTTTAGGAAAATGCACAAACGCAAGAACTGGTTTATTGGCATTTTTGAAATCGAACCGCAGAAAAATACATCAGTTTCAGAAAATGATATCCAATATCAGGCAATGAGAAGTTCTGGAGCTGGTGGTCAGCATGTAAACAAAGTAAGTTCGGCAATTCGGGCAACGCATATTCCAACCGGAATCGCAGTAGTTTCTATGGACAGTCGTTCGCAGCACCAAAACAAAAAACTGGCAACAGAAAGATTATTAAAAAAACTAGAAGACGAGAAACTGGTTCAGCTTAAAAATCACGTGGGGAAACAATGGGAAAACCAGCTGAATATCGAGCGTGGAAATCCTGTTAGAGTTTTTACCGGAAGTGATTTTAAAAAGAATAAAGTAGAGAAAAATTACAAGGGAACTCGTCAGAAATTAAAAAACGATTTAAGAAATGAAAACAATTGATAAATACCTTTTTCAGGCTTTGGATAATTATCCGTATTCTCTTGAAGAAACGATTGAATCTTTAGATTATGCTTTTTCTTATGATTCAAAAAATACAATGGTTTTGTGTTTATACGGAAGAATTCAGGCTGAACAATTAATGAATTATGAAGAAGCTAAACCCTATTTTCAGGAAGCTTTAGCAATTAATATTCATGCGCTTGAAGTTTATCCGTATTATTTGCAGACTTTAATTTTAAACGAAGATTATGAAGAAGCACAGAAATTAATTGATTTTGCTTTAACGATAAAAGGAATCAATAAATCTGATATTTACGTTAAAAAAGCGATTCTTTTTGAAGCACAGCATGAGTTTAAGAAAGGATTAAAAGAGATTAAAAATGCTAAACTTCATTCTTTACAATTTGCTTATGAATGCAATATTAGCGATGTAGAAAAAAGAATTGAAGGCAAAATTGATTTGCTAAAGAAGAAAAAGAAATCTAAAAAAGATTCTAAAAAGAAATCGAAATGATTTTGATTGAAAGAAAAAACGATGCGGTTATTGAATCGCATCGTTTTTTATGAATACAATATTAGAGATGTCCCTACGGGACATTAATTGTTGTGACGCAAATTAATTTTCTACCGATCTTTAACTCCTAACGGAGTTCTTTACTTAGAAATAATGAAGATAAAATTATCTCGTAGAGATTATATCTCGGTAGAACATTATAAAAGAAATGATTTTTTGTCCCGTAGGGACTATACAAATTTCAAATTTTATAGATCAAAAAGTTTTAGCAGCGAATTGCTTCACCCGTTCACTATTGCCAGAGTCACGTTTTAAATTAAAAATCTGCGCTAACCCGTTTAATCAGCTAAATCTGTGGGCAATTTTATTTCCAATGCAGCTCCAAAGCAAAGCAAGTTTTTTCACCTTTTGTAATACTGAATGTTGCTGTTGTATGATCGTCATCTTCGCTTTCGTGAATTACAACATTATCTTTTAACGAAAGTTCTTTCATGAAATTCATTTCGAAGCTTTTAACTTCTTGTTTCATGATTCTTTTTGGGTCAACGTGATCTAAACACCATTCCAGATATTTCACATTATTTACATGATTTACAATGTCTAAATCAGATAAATAAACTGTTTTTTCAAAAACAGCTTCTTTTTCGTGATTGATGTTTATTTTAGAAAAACCTTCTTCTGTAGCTCTTTTTTCTGGGAATAATTCGAAATGCTCGTATGGTAATGCCAAAGCTTCAGGACGACGCGCTTGTGTATTGAAAACTGCCCAATAGGTTTCGCAGCCTACGATTTTTTTCCCGTTTACGTACATTTCTAATGCACGAACAGAACGTGAATTTTCCAGACTGTTAATCCATGTTTTTACGGTTACAACATCCTGCCATTTTGGTAAGGCATGAACTTCAACGCGCATTCGGCTTAAAACCCAGGCTTGGTGAAATTCCTGCATATCATAAAAACTAATTCCTCCAATTTCTGAATGTGCTGCGGCGGTTAATTGTAAAATATTACACAAATCGGTATATTTTAAGAAACCTGTTGGCGTGCATTGTGTGAAATTGATTTCCCAGTCTTTACTTAAAACGGATGTAAAATTTGGAGATATTGGCATTTTTTGATTTTAGATAGTTGATTTTAGATTTTTTAGAGGATAGAATATAGAGTATAGAAAAAAGATTTTTGATTTTATTTTAGAAGATTTTCTATGTAATCTATGATATTTTTTCTATCTGCTGCATAATCAAACCATTTTGTGTTTTCATTTCTCTTGAACCACGTTAATTGTCTTTTGGAGAATCTTCGGGTGTTTTTCTTGATTTCTTCAATGGCAAATGGCAAAGTAAATTCTTCATCAAAATAACTAAATAATTCTCTATAACCCACGGTTTGAAGTGCATTTAACGCTTTATTAGGATACAATGCTTTTGCTTCTTCAAGTAAACCTTCGTTCATCATAATGTCAACGCGCTGATTAATTCTGGTGTAAATGATTTCTCTATCAGCGTCTAAACCAATTAAAATAGGAGTGAAGTCTCTATTGTTTTTCTTTTGATTTAAAAAGGAAGAATAAGGTTTTTGTGCTCCAATACAAACTTCTACAAAACGCATCATTCGCTGTGGATTTTGCAGTGTTTGTGGGTTTTCTAAAGTTATTTTTTGATAATATTCTGGATCTAGATTTTTTAATTGTTCCTGAAGATATTCAATTCCGAGTTTTTCGTAATTTGAGTTTACTTGGGAACGGACTTCTGGATCAATTTCTGGAAATTCATCGAAGCCTTTTAAAATGGCATCGACGTATAATCCTGAACCTCCAATAAGAATTGCAAAATCATTGGTTTGAAATAGTTCTTCAATTTTGGCTAAAGCTTCTTTTTCGTAATCGCCAACGGTGTAATTTTCGAAAATGGATTTATTTTGAATGAAATGATGTTGGGCTGAATTAAGTTCGTTTTGATTGGGAACTGCGGTTCCAATGGTCATTTCTTTAAAAAACTGACGACTGTCGCAAGAAACGATTTCGCATTTAAAATGTTGTGCCAAAGCAATACTTAAGGCTGTTTTGCCTATAGCTGTTGGTCCGACAATGGTTATTAGGTATTTCATATTTTTTAGCCCAGATGGAAATGGAAACCCCGGACTTATATTTGTTCGTTTTTTTTGGTGTAAAAGAGCGACCGGCGGAAGCTCCTTTTATGCCTTAAAAAAACAACAAAGATAAGGAGGAGTTGCAATGTACAGCTGGATTAGCTCCATAAATTAATTATTTGGCAATTGGGTTCCGCATTCGTAGCAGTATTTAGCGTTGTCAAAATGTAATTGCGATTGACATTTTCTGCATGTTTTTTTACCGCTTACTGTGTTGTTTTTTAAAGTATTTTTTGCAAATTCTGCTGTTACAATTCCGGTTGGAACAGCAATAATTCCATAACCTAAAATCATTACTAATGCTGCAATAAACTGTCCTAAAGGTGATTGAGGTGAAATGTCGCCGTAACCTACTGTTGTTAAGGTTACTATTGTCCAGTAAATCCCCATGGGAATACTGGTAAACCCTGATTCTTTGCCTTCGACTAAATACATAACCGAACCGATAATTACGGTACTGATAAGAACGAAATAAATGAATACTAGAATTTTCTCTTTACTGGCTTCTATAGCGTCCTTAAGTTGTGCAGATTGATGTGAAATTTGCGGGATATGTAATATTTTGAATAATCTGAAAAAACGTAATGCCCTGACAATTGATAAAATGCTTGCACCGGGAAAAAATATGGATAAATACATTGGCAATACGGCAAGTAGATCGATGATTCCGTAAAAACTAAAAATGTATTTAATTGGTTTTTGTATCGAGATAATTCTTAGAATATACTCAATTGTAAAAAAGACAGTAATAGCCCATTCGCAAATAAGCAGCTGTTCATGATACTTTTGACTAATTCCTTCAACTGTATCGAGCATAATTAATAAAACGCTCAATAAAATCAAACCTAAAAGAACTAAATCAAACATTCGTCCTAAAATGGTATTGGTACCATACAGGATAATTTTGATTTTTTCTCTAAAGGTTTCGTATTTTGATTTTCTATTTTTCATATCTACGAAGATAATGAAAGTTTTGTTTTGTTAAAAATGGAGAATTTTAAGAGATTTGCTCTTGCGGATGTAATTTTGGATTATGTTTTTTACATCGCGATTATGCGGCATTGGAATTAGGATATTTTTTAGGATTTCAATATTGTTAATCTGATAGTTAAGATCGTAATAAGCATAACCTTGATAGGTTCCGTTTTCGATTAAAATAGCGCTTCTTTCGTTTACATTTCGGCCTCTGTCAATTAAAATCATGCTTTTGTTTTCGAAACTGTTTTCAGAGATAAACTGCTGTACTCTCAAATTATAAATTTCCGGAGTGACTTCGCCAATACATGCTCCGTCGCATTCTTTTATTTTATATTGAAAACACTCTTTTTTACTTTGGTATAATCCGGTTAACTTTTGACACAAATGGTATTTTGCAGTGAATTTAAAAAGTGCGTTTTTACCTTCCTGTAAAGAAGCATAGGATGTAATTTCTTTTTTACGTCCGTCAGCTTTTTCAAGTTTTAAATTCAAATAACCATTCGCATCTTTTTCTGAATAAAGGGCAAATGGGAAAAATGATTTTTTCTGGGAACGATTGTATCTCGGACGGTTTATTTTTACTTCCTGACTTTCTTTTAAAAGTGCGATTAATTCGCTTCCGGTTTCATCATACGTTATGGTAAAAACTTCGGCTTGTATTTTTTTACTTTTGGTTGTGATTCCTGTAAAATGCTGATTGATCCTCTTTTTGATATTTTGGCTTTTGCCAATGTATATTAGAGTTCCGCTTTCGTTATAAATGTAATAAACGCCGGTTTTAGTTGGCATTTGGCTTAAAAGATCCAGGAATTTTGGTGCAATTCCTTTTTCGATTTCAAGTTTAATAAAGTCTTTTACGATTGTTTTTTCGACGTCTTTTTCAAGAAGCATTTTGAAAAGCTTTGTGGTTGCCATGGCGTCTCCGCTGGCGCGATGTCTGTCGGCCATTGGAATTCCGAGGGCACGCACTAGTTTTCCTAAACTGTACGATGGTTGTTCTGGAATTAGTTTTTTTGCTAATTCTACTGTACAAAGTGTTCGGGCTTCAAAATCGTAGCCTAAACGTCTGAATTCTGTTCGTAAAATTCGGTAGTCAAAAGATGCGTTGTGTGCTACAATAACGCAGTCGGTAGTTATTTCGATAATGCGTTTGGCAACTTCGTAAAACTTTGGAGCAGAACGTAACATAGCATTGTTGATTCCGGTCAGTTTTACTACGAAAGGCTGAATCGGGATTTCAGGATTTACAAGGCTTATGAACTGGTCAATTACTTCATGTCCATCAAATTTATAGATGGCGATTTCGGTAATTCCTTCTTCATTAAACTGTCCTCCAGTGGTTTCTATGTCTAGTATTGCGTACAAATTAAGTGTTCAGTCTCAGTTTTTAGTATTCAGTTTTTTGTAGAGGTGCACCGTAGTGCGTCTTACAATTGTGGCATTTGAAAAATTATCTTCCTCCAAAAATACTGCTTCCAATGCGAACCATTGTGCTGCCGCATTCTATTGCGAGTTGATAATCTCCGGACATTCCCATTGAAATTGTAGAGACGCACTGCAGTGCGTCTTTACCATATCCGTCAATATTTTTTAATGAATCAAAAATCGATTTTAAATGGGTAAATTCTTTTTTTATTTGATTTTGATCTTCTGTAAAGGTTGCCATTCCCATTAAACCTAAGATACGAATATTTTTCATCTCTTTGAACTCAACAGAAGTTAAAAGTTCATTTAATTCATTTTCGTCTAAACCAAATTTTGTTTCTTCTTCGGCAATATACATTTGAAGAAGACAATCTATTGTTCTATTGTTTTTTAAAGCTTGTTTATTAATCTCTTGCAATAATTTTAAACTGTCGACACCGTGAATTAAACTCACAAATGGTGCCATAAATTTGACTTTATTCGACTGAACATGACCAATCATATGCCATTGAATGTCTTTTGGCATTTGTTCCCATTTCTCCGTCATTTCCTGAATTTTGTTTTCTCCAAAAATACGCTGCCCGGCTTCGTAGGCTTGAATTAAGTCCGAAACAGGTTTTGTTTTTGAAACGGCAACTAAGGTTACGTGTTCAGGTAAAGTAGATTTAATTGTATTTAAATTTTGTTTTATGCTCATCTATTTATTGTAAGTCTCAATTATTTTACTGCTTTGTTCGTTTATTCAGCTTTTCATATCCATCAAAAGGATATTTTTTATGGTCTTCGAATCATTCAACTCTGCAATGTTTAAGTCTAATATCTGAGTGTTGTCTTTTTTGTTTTCAGTTTTTACAAGTTTAATTTTTACGTGAAATAATGCATCTTTAAAATAATAAAATTCTCCTGTGATTTCTTCTCCATAAAAGTTTTCATATCCTATACCCCAATGGTATATTCCTTTTATTAATGTGGAATTTTGGCGAAAATTATATTTGTTTTGTTCTTTTCTTGTTAGAGTATTGTAATAGTCCTGATTAAAATGAAATGCATATATCAAATACGAAAAACCACCTGATCCTTTTATTATTTCTGTTTTTTTCGAACTTTCTATTTTTATTTCTCCGCCGGTTTTACCATCTGAAATATAAATTCGACTATCGATATCATTTGTGCAAATACTATCAATTTGACTAATTGTAAACTGTTTATCAGAATCCGGATTTGTGTTTTGAGCTATACAAATTGCTGTTGTAAAATGAACAAAAATTAAAAACAGATTCCTCATAATTATTTTTTAGATAAACTGCTTAGAGATTTTCTCTGCTTTTTTACTTTCGCTGTAATCATAAAAACCTTCTCCAGATTTCACTCCTAATTTTCCGGCTCTAACCATATTAACTAATAATGGGCAAGGAGCATATTTTGGATTTTTGAAACCTTCGTACATTACGTTTAAAATAGCAAGACAAACATCAAGGCCAATAAAATCAGCTAATTGAAGTGGTCCCATTGGGTGTCCCATTCCTAATTTCATTACGGTATCAATTTCGTAAACTCCGGCAACTTTATTATATAACGTTTCGATTGCTTCGTTTAGCATTGGCATTAAAATTCTGTTTGCTACAAAGCCCGGATAATCGTTTACTTCAACAGGAACTTTACCTAATTTCTCAGATAAATTCATGATGATTTTAGTTACTTCATCGCTTGTGTTGTAACCGCGAATGATTTCAACTAATTTCATGATTGGCACCGGATTCATAAAGTGCATTCCGATAACACGTTCTGGATGTGCAACAACAGAACCAATTTGTGTAATTGAAATTGAAGAAGTATTGGTTGCTAAAATGGTATTGTGAGAACAAGCTTCGTTTAATTGCTTGAAAATATTCAGTTTTAATTCTACATTTTCAGTTGCAGCTTCTACAACTAAATCAGCACCAACAACGCCGTCTTTAATATCAGTATAAGTAATAATATTAGTGATTGTTTTAGCAACATCTTCCTGCGTAATTGTTCCTTTTGCAAGCATACGGTCTAAATTAGCCGCAATAGTTGCCATTCCTTTATCTAATGATTTTTCAGAAACGTCGATTAATTTTACAGTAAATCCGCTTTGTGCAAATGTATGAGCAATTCCGTTACCCATTGTTCCTGCACCAATTACAGCTATAGTTTTCATTTTGTTTTTGGTATTTAAATTTTAAAAGTTAAGGTTTAAAGTGGCTTTTCTGCCAGCTTTAAACCTTAAAAATAATGAGTTATATTTTTATATTATTTATCGAAACAATCAATAATTTGATAAGCAACACGCAATGCATCTGTTGCCTGTTCAAGCGTTACAACCGGAGTTGTATCTGTGTTTATAGCATTTGCAAAAGATTCTAATTCGTCAAGAATTGCGTTGTTTTGCTCTACATCTGGATTTGTAAAATAGATTTGTTTTTTAACACCTTCGGCATTTTGCAGGATCATATCAAAATCTCCAGGAACTTCCGGTGCATCTTTCATACGAACGACTTCACATTTTTTCTCTAAAAAGTCAACTGAAATGTAAGCGTCTTTTTGAAAGAAACGTGATTTACGCATATTCTTTAAAGAAATTCTACTGGCAGTTAAATTGGCAACGCAGCCATTTTCAAATTCGATTCGGGCATTGGCAATATCAGGAGTTTCGCTGATAACCGAAACGCCGCTTGCATTAATATTTTTTACTTTTGATTTTACAACACTTAAAATAGCATCAATGTCATGAATCATTAAATCCAGAACTACAGGAACGTCTGTACCACGCGGATTAAATTCAGCTAAACGATGTGTTTCAATAAACATCGGATTTTCGATCATGTTTTTTGTAGCGATAAAAGCGGGATTAAAACGCTCAACATGACCAACTTGTCCTTTTACGTTGTATTCTTTTGCTAAAGCGATAATTTCTTCAGCTTCTTCAACAGTATTGGCAATTGGTTTTTCAATAAAGATATGTTTTCCTGATTTAATTGCCACTTTTGCACATTTATAGTGAGAAAGTGTTGGAGTTACAATGTCGATTACATCGACAGCGTGTATAAGTTTTGCAATTGTACTGAAATTTTTATAGCCAAATTCTTTTGAGATTCTTTCGGCATTTTCTTGATTTTCGTCGTAAAATCCAACTAATTCGTATTTGTCAGATTGTTGTAATAAGCGTAAATGTATTTTACCAAGATGACCAGCACCTAAAACTCCTACTTTTAACATGAGAATGTATTTTAAACAAAAATATAATTTATTTGTCGAACGTGAAAATGAATGTAATAAAGATTTAGTGATTTGGTAATTAAAAAGAAATCTTTGATTTTTTATAAATTAATTAAATATGTTTTTGTTTGACAGACAAAAATAGATCACTAATAAGATGCCAAATGCGATTGCTAAAAATTGTGAATAGCGATTTTCAATTATGCTATTCGTTTTTTTATTGACAACATACGTATCGGAATAGTCATCATGCAAATTTTTGCCCATCAAAAAAGATAAACTTTCAAAGGGAATTAATCTAAATAAAGTTCGTTTTAAAATTATTGAAAAAGTAGGCGGATTTCCTTCCTCATCTGTGACATAACAGCCGGTTAAGAATTTAGCAGGCGTCGACCTGAAAATTGATTCATACGTTAAATAATAAATAATTTTAACCAAAGATATAAAAATCAAAAGCCCCAATTTATCTCCAAAAATAGATTTTAAACCATTAAAAAAGGACATATAAGTATTGTTGTTTTTTGCAAATTCAATAATACCTAAAGCTATAACTATTATAAAGCCTCCATCAATAATGTAATTACAAAAACGTCTGTATTTTGATGAATTCTGTAAATAGCCCTGATCTGATACTATTTCTTCGCTAGTATTCAAATATCTATTTATAATAAAATAAGACAAAAGTATATATACTATTGTAATTGTTATTCCTGATATTCTATATGTTATATACGAGTTTGTCCAATCTTCAAAAGCAAAAAGAAAAAATACTAAACTTCTTATTTCGCTAATTATTATTAAACTAAAATTGAATAGCAACAATTTAGTTTCTTTATACTTTGAGAAAAAATAAATTATAGTTCCAAATAAAAAAGACAAGTAAAAAAATAAATTTAATAACCCTAATGATGCAGAGGTTGATGTGTACTGATTAATTCTTTCAACTTCAATCATAACAGTTAAACCTGAAAAATAATAAGGTGTAATATTTGTAAAAACTATAAATTCTAAAAATTTTTCAGATCTTATGAATAAGAAAACAATTGATTGTATGATTCCTGATAACGAAAAAAATAAAGATAAAAGGAGTATTGCTTTCTTCATAAAATATTAGATTTACTAAAAATTAAGTTTTGACCAAAAATAGAAATTAAATGATTAAAAAGTACTTGATAATTGATGATTTGTTTTCTTATTTTTGCGAAAATAAAACCTACCCATTTTGAAAGACACTGCCAAACATCAAGGACTTCGTAATCAATTAGTAAGCACTTTAGAACAAAAAGGAATTACTGACAGAGCGGTTCTGGATGCGATAAAAAAAATCCCAAGACACCTTTTTTTGAATTCAAGTTTTGAAGATTTTGCCTATCAGGATAAGGCTTTTCCTATTGGCGCGGGGCAGACTATTTCGCAGCCGTACACTGTGGCGTTTCAATCGCAGCTGTTAGAAGTAAAAAAAGACCATAAAATTCTGGAAATTGGAACCGGTTCAGGTTACCAAACTGCAGTTTTATTTGCTTTGGGCGCAAAAGTATATACTATCGAAAGACAAAATGAATTGTTTAAGCAGACTTCAATTTTATTTCCAAAACTAAACATTCGCCCTAAACATGTTTCTTTTGGTGATGGTTATAAAGGTTTACCACATTATGCTCCGTTTGACAGTATTATTGTAACGGCAGGTGCACCATTTATTCCGCAGCCATTAATGGCACAGTTAAAAGTAGGAGGAAGGCTGGTAATTCCGCTTGGAGAAGACGTTCAGATTATGACTTTGTTAATTAGAAAGAACGAAACTCAATTTGAAAAACATGAGTTTGGAGAGTTTAGATTTGTTCCTTTATTAGAAGATAAAAATTAAAAAATTTAAGGGCTGTGTCAGAAATCGAGACAGCCCTTTTTAGTATTCAACAACATATATGTTTCGTAGGAACAATTCATTGGTAGAAAATTATGTTGTTGTTAATGTTTATACGTTCCATAGGAAAGTTTGATTTTGATATTATTTTAAATAATTAGGTATATCAAACATTCCTACGGAACGTGTAAATTTGGGTGGTTGCTATTTTTTCTACCGATGAAACATTCCTACGGAATGATGTAAAGAATGAAAAGCTCAGTTTTTATAAACTAAATAATTATAGTAAAGAAGTTGTCTAGACTTTTGAAACACCCTTTTTTTATTGAGTAAGAATTGCGATATATCTTTCTAAACTTTCTTTTTGTGTTTGAGCTATAAAAAGCAAAAAATCTTCTTTATCCTTTTTGGTCTGAGCAGTTTCCAGAGATTGATAATAACGGATTCTGTTTTCATAATCACCTTTAATATTGGCTATTAAATATCCTTTTTGCATCAAAATTAAATTCATGATTAATCTTGAAGTTCTTCCGTTTCCATCAATAAAAGGATGAATTGTTGCTAATCTTTCATGCATTTCAGCAGCTAAAATAACCGGATGAAGTTTGTTTTTATTGATTTCATACCAAATAAAATATTCTTCCATTTCTTGCTGAACCAACAAAGGCTGCGGCGGCATGTGGCTGCTGTCTTGTATCATAATCTGAACTTTTCGATAACGTCCAGCATCTTCTGGAATTATTCCTCTAAGAATTAAATTATGAATAGATAAGAGATCACGTTCGTTTAATGAATTATTTTTGCTCATTAAATCTTTAATAAAACCAATGGCTTCCTGATGATTTATTGCCTCAAGGTGTTCTCTCATGCTTTTTCCGGAAATGGTCAAACCTTCATTAATAACCATATCAGTTTCACGAAGTGTCATTGTATTTCCTTCAATTCTATTGCTTTCAAAGGTATATTCAAGTTCTAAAGCTTCCCTGATCTTAAAGCTGTCAAATTGTTTGTAAGAGTCTAATTTTTCTTTTAGATGATCAATTTCTTTTAAGATTTTTTCTAAAGAAGTTGATAGTTTAAGATTTGAGATAGTTTTGTTGTATTTGATTTCATCTTCTGCCATTTTTAAAGCTTTCAAAGCAAATTCTTCATCACCAATTTCATAAAGAATTTTTTCTTTAAGCCAGGCAATCATTAAAGTTTCGTAATCAATTTCTAAAAGCTGGGCGAGTTTTGTAATTTGATCTTTGGTTGGTTTTCGAGTTCCCGATTCAAATTTGCTTATTAATGCCTGATCAATTCCGGCAAGCTGCGCTAGTTCACGCGTTTTTAAACCCTTTTGTTCTCTTGCATTTTTTAAAAGTGATTTCATTTTTGATGAAAATTTAAGTCTTGACAAATTTAGTCATTATTCAAACCATAAAAAAAGCAATAATATAATATTGCTTTCTTTTGAATTTATTTTGGAGGTAAAGAACCGTCTTTTCTCATTTCTTTAACCACAGCTTGCATAATAGCATCTACAGTTTGACCTAAGTCTGTAACATAATCTGATTTTGTAGTTCCGGTCCAGATTAGTTTATTTTCTTTTAAAGAAAAAATATTGGTTTCAACCATATAATAAGTTGTTTCCTGATAATATCCGGGATCATAGTAAGCAGGAGAATACATTCCGTACCAGTTTCCGAAACCATAACCGTAAACTCCAGAATATAAACCGTCAAAACCGCCGTAATACATTCCGGTATAAGATCCCGGAACATAAGTCGTTTCTTTTTCGGTGCTTACCAAACGCATGGTTACAACGCCGTCAAAATTTTCGTCCTGAAGAATTTTTAGTTTTTGTTCCTTTGTGAGATCTTTGGTAGTTTCGTTTAAATATTGGTAAGAAGTTTTAAAAATCGGTTTACTTGATGCAATTCGATTTTCGGTAATTCTCCTCGAAGCTTCATCTTTAACTAAAGCAACAACCAGGACTTTTTTAAAGTGTTCCTGGGCAACGGTTATTTTTGGATCTCTCCAGCTATTTACAATAGTGGTATTACTGCCACAACCTGAAAGTGACAGAATTGCAATGAGTAGAATTAAGTACTTTTTCATATTTTACAGTTATATTGTTTCTATAAAAATAACTATAAAATTTTGATAAACATAGATTTAGCCAGAATAAATGAAAGATTAGTTGTATGCTTTTTTAATTCTGTCTAAGTCACGTTTTGTATCTTGTTCTTTTAGAGATTCACGTTTGTCGTAGTTTTTCTTTCCTTTACAAAGACCAATCTGCAGTTTTGCAAGACCTTTTTCGTTGGTAAACAATTTAAGCGGAACGATTGTAAGACCTTTTGCCTGAACGCTTTTATGAAGTGTTTTTAATTCTTTTTTATTTAAAAGCAATTTACGTTCGCTTCGTGACTTATGATTAAACTGGTTTCCAAACGAATATTCTTCGATGTAAGTATTGATAGCAAAAAGCTCCATACCGCTAAATTCGCAAAAGCTTTCTGTAATATTCGCTTTCCCTAAACGTATTGATTTGATTTCGGTTCCCGCCAAAACAATTCCGGCAGTATAAGTGTCGATTATCTCGTAATCAAAACGAGCTCTCTTATTAAGTATATTGACTGATTTTAACATGGTGGCAAAAGTAAGAAAAATGCAAGACATTCATACTGTCAAATATAATTAAAGATTTCTTTTAATCTATGATTTTAATCAGCTTCGATACAAAAGCTTACTCATAAGTTTGTTTTGTAATTATAAAACAAACTTAAAATGAAAAAGAAAGCGAGTTGAAAGTTAATCAGGTAGGATTATCTGTATCAGGAGGTTTTGACTATTTTGTTACGAAAAACTTCTCAGTTGAGTTCTCTTACGATTTGGCTAATTTTACTTCTACGACTATTGAGCCTAAAAATGGAGAAAAAACGACGGTTACAAATTTTGGGTTGGCGCATGTTGCAAATGTAGATCCGTTTTACAATACGGCTTTGGCAGGAAGTAATCCAAATTTAACTTCGCCGCTTTCTTTTGGATTTAAATTCGTATTCTAATTTTAGCTTTTAACGAATTGTATTAGGTGAATTCGTTAATTTTGCAAAAAAGACCGTTCTTTTTGGGAACGGTCTTTTGTATTATTTAAATTATATAAAATGGAAAGTAAATCTAAAGATCCGCTGCACGGAATCACACTTCAAAAGATTGTAGAAACCTTAGTCAACCATTATGGTTTTGACACTTTAGGAGAATTAATTCCTGTAAAATGTTTCACTTCAAATCCGAGTGTAAAATCAAGTCTTACTTTTTTAAGAAAAACCGATTGGGCGCGAAAAAAAGTGGAAGAATTATATGTAAAAACGCTTCCTAAATTCAGCTGATTTTAGTTCAGTTTATACGAAAGCATTACACCACCGCGATACGGAAGCCATTCTCCGCTTTTGTTCCAGTTAGGCGCTTTTTCATATCTGCCTGGAGTTCCGTCGTTATAATATCCATGATAAAACCCTTGATGCCATCCGCCTCCGGCAAAAATATCCAGCAAAAATTTATCGTTTAATTTAATATTATAACCTACAGTAACTCCTAAACGGTAACCAAATCCGTGTTCATATTTGTTAGTATCCCAGTAATTCCATTTTTGTAATTGATAGAAATCAGGACCAGCGTGAGCACCAACATAAAATCCGTTGTATTTTTCTTTAAAATGATAACGAACTTCTGGAGTAAAAGTGTAAAATTCCATCGGATTATTTCCGTTAAACGATTTCCAGAAAGAAGCCATTACATCAAAACTAAAAGTGGTTTTTTCGCCAATACTTGTTTCGATACCAACGTTTGGAATCCCAACTAAAGCAGTAGCTCCGTTAAATTTTATAAAAGTTTGACTTTGTAATTGTATAGATAAAAAAAGAACAATAAAGGCGAATAATTTTTTCATGGTATTTTTTTGTGATCGCGGACGTTATCTGTTTTCGGCCACAAATATAACGCAATAGCACATTTACTATTGCAGGAATAGATGATTTTAACAAGAAATGTTTTTTGTGCGGAATAGTAAAATGCCTAGTTCTGAAGCAAAGAATAAATTACTTTATCCAGAAATTTGCCTTCATAAAGTTCAGCTTCTTTTAGATGAGCTTCTTTCACAAATCCGCATTTTTGTAATACCTTTTCAGATGCATAGTTTTCAGGATCAATTACCGCTTCGATCGAATGCAGTTTTAAATCCTCAAAACCGTATTGAATTAATCTATTTACAGCTTCGGGAATAATTCCTTTTCCATGAAAATCTGGCGATAACATATAACCAATTTCTGCACGATGATTTTCGGGCTGCATTCTGTAATAACCAATAATTCCCAAAAGTTTAGGATTATCTTTTAGGGTAATTCCCCAATTAATTCCAACATTGGTTTCTATTTTTTCCTCAATCATAGCAATATGTTCCAATGCATCTTGATTATTTTTAACTAATGGCCTCGGAATATATTTCATAGTTTCAGGATTCGAACGCAATTCAAAAACTTCATTTACGTCATCATTCGTAATTCTTCTTAAAAGTAAACGCTCTGTTTCGATTACCGGAAAAGGGTGAAAGTTAAATTCTAACATCTTAAATTATACTATTTTAATACTGAATTTTGAATGAAATGACTGGTCGACATCTAAAATCAAAATACCTTCTTTTTTAAACAAATCGCCTGAATTGTCTGCTGTGTCTGAATATCCAAACCAAGGTTCAATACAAACAAAAGGAGCCTGATCTTTTGTCCAGATTCCCAAACTCGGAAAATCTTCAAATTCAACCTGCACATAAGGTTTTGAATTTTCGAGAATAGTTAATGAATTAGATTCTAGTGTTTTAAAAACCAAAGCATCATTTTCGAAAAGTTTATAGTTTAATGGAACAACATTTTCTGTAGTTTTTAAAGTTTCGGTTTTATTCGAAATCAAATCATTTTCAAGAAGGTTATATTTCAAAGGTTCAGCTTTTTCAAACTTAAAAGCATAATTTTCAAACTTTTCAGGAAGTGCAATCGCCGGATGCGCTCCAATTGAGAAAGGCATTTTTGATTCACTTTTATTGATGACTACATATTCTATATTTAAAGTAGTATTTTCTAACGTATAAATAAGCTGCAGTTCAAATTCGAAAGGATATTTCTTTAAAGTTTCGGTATTTGATTCTAACGAAAAAACAGCGCTATTTCCTGTTTTTTCAACAAGTTGAAATTCCATATCTCTTGCAAAGCCATGTCTTGGCAATTGATATTCTTTTTTATCAATAGTATAAGTGTTGTTTTTTAATGTACCAACAATAGGGAAAAGAATAGGAGAGTGTTTACCCCAAAAATCAGGATTTCCTTCCCAGATATATTCTTTATTTTGATTGTCTTTTAAAGAGAACAATTCTGCTCCGGCATTTTTAATCGAAGCCTTAAGTGTTGAATTTGATATAGTTGTGCTCAAAATGTTGTTTATTGAAAAGAATTAGTCTTAAATCTTGATGTAAATATATTTTATAAATTTTATTTTTTAGGAAAAAGCTTAGAATTATTTTTTTAATAAATTTTTGCTAAAATTAAATTTATCCTTTTCGTTTTCTCTGTAAATAGCTTTTTTTTTCATTAATTTGCTACATAAACAGCTAAAAAATATGAAAAAACAATCTTCAATGGCCTTTTTAACCATGGCTTTGTTTATTGGATTTTCTTCTGTTTGGGCACAACAAACGCCTTCAGCAACAGCGGCAAATCCAGTAAATAATTACAATTATCATGATGCATTCGCACCGCATTTTTATACTAAAAATGGTACTTCTACAAGAACTGCAAGCGGACAGCCGGGCGTTGAATACTGGCAGAACAGAGCCGATTATCAAATAACGGCAAAGCTAAACGGAACTACAAATGAAATTGTAGGTACAGATGAAATTACATATACAAATAATAGTCCTGATAAACTTGGATTTCTTTGGCTGAATTTAGATCAAAATTTGTTCAAAGAAGATTCCAGAGGAAATGCTGTTGTGCCTTTAACCGGAAGCCGTAATGGAGCTCAAGGTCAGGTTTTTGATGGAGGAAATAAAATTAAATCTGTAAAAGTAATTTCTGGTGGGAAAACCAAAACAGAAGTTGAGGCAAAATATATCGTTACAGATACCAGAATGCAGATTTTTCTTCCGCAGGAATTAGCAGCAAAAGGAGCTTCTGTAAAAATTAAAATCGAATTCTCATTCATTGCACCATTTGAAGGTTCAGACAGAATGGGAGTTTTAGAAACTAAAAACGGAAAAATATTCACAATCGCACAATGGTATCCGCGTATGTGTGTGTATGATGACGTAAGAGGCTGGAATACGGCACCATATTTAGGAGCTTCTGAGTTTTATTTAGAATATGGAGATTTTGATGTAAAATTGACTGTTCCTGCAAACCATTACGTTGTAGGTTCTGGTGAATTAATAAATGGAGCAGAAGTTTTTTCTGCAGAACAATTAAAAAGATATAAAGATGCTTCTCAAAGTGATAAAACCGTTATAATTCGTTCTGCAGATGAAGTTGCTGCGACTGCAAACAGCAATGCTTCGGCACAAAAAACATGGCATTATAAAATTAAAAATGCACGTGATTTTTCTTGGGCATCATCTCCGGCTTTTATTTTAGATGGAGCAAAAATAAACTTACCAAGCGGAAAAAAATCTTTAGCATTATCAGCATATCCTGTAGAAAGTTCAGGAAATGATGCTTGGGGACGTTCTACAGAATATACTAAAGCATCTATCGAAAATTATTCTAAAAGATGGTTTGAATATCCTTATCCTGCAGCTACAAACGTAGCAGGAAATGAGGGTGGAATGGAATATCCGGGAATTGTTTTCTGCGGATGGAAATCTAAAGGAGATGATTTATGGGGAGTTACAGATCACGAATTCGGACATATTTGGTTCCCAATGATTGTAGGTTCAAACGAGCGTTATTTTGCATGGATGGATGAAGGTTTCAATACTTTTATTAATTCTGTGAGTTCTTACGATTTTAATAATGGAGAATACAAACAGCCTGCATCTAACTTACATGAAGAAGCAGAATATTTTACAGACCCAAAATTAGAAACCATTATGAGTTCTCCTGATAATATGAAGGAAGCTAATATTGGCGTTTTATGTTATGCAAAACCAAGTGCAGGATTAGTTATTTTAAGAGAGCAGGTTTTAGGACAAGAGCGTTTTGATAAAGCATTACGCACTTATGTAGAGCGCTGGGCTTACAAACATCCAACTCCTGACGATTTCTTTAGAACTATTGAAAATGTTGCTGGTGAAGATTTAAGCTGGTTCTGGAGAAGCTGGTTTGTAAACAACTGGAGATTTGATCAGGGAATCAATTGGATTAAATATGTAAAAAATGATCCGGCAAAAGGTGTAATCATTAATGTTGAGAACTTCGACAAAATGCCAATGCCAATTGTTTTAGACGTTAAAACAAAAAGCGGAAAAATAACAAGAGTTAAGCTTCCGGTAGAAATTTGGCAGCGTAACAACGAGTGGTCTTTCAAACACAATTCAACAGAAGAAATTGAAAGTATTACACTAGATCCAGATCATGCTTTCCCGGATTATAACGACAGTAATAATGTGTGGACAGCGGGAAAGGGAAAAGTTGAAAAGGATATTATTTTAGATGGTTATGTAGGGAATTATGTTACTGTAAAATCACCTTTAACAATTGAATTGACAGAGAAAAACAGCGTTTTAAATGCGGAACTTCCAAACTATCCAAAATTTACTTTAACTCCGGTTGCAGGTGAAAAAGATACTTTTGAGTCAAAAAGAGCAGGATTGAAATTTAAATTCAACGAAGCCAAAACAGGTTTCGATATGATACTTATAGATAATGGACAAGTAATTCCATTTACGAAAAAGTAATAATTCAAAAATAGAAGTATTTAAAAACCCGATAGTTATTTATAGCTATCGGGTTTTGTTTTTGTTTCAAGTTTCAGGTTTCAAGTTTCAGGTTTCAGGTTTGCGTGCACGAATTTAAAATCTTAGAATCTCAGCATCTTCCAAAAAAAAATAACTTTTCATTAAAAAAATGTTAGAATTTTGATTTTTTGTTTTGTGAATAAAAAAATAATGTACTTTTGCACCGATGAATAAAATAAGTTTACATACAACTTCTTTGTCACGGACAAACTCACCGATTACTTCTCCCGAAGTACGGATACTATCTCTATAGTATTCACTGAGTTTTATAGCCGTATATTTATTCATATCCATTTTTCATTTTGAAATCACATAATTTGTCCATTGGACAAACATATCCTAAAAGTATTTATTATTTTGTAAATTTTCTTAATCAACTTTTTGATTTTGAAGATGTTACTTCTGTTTTGCTTAATTTTATTGGATTCAATTCTGGATTTCAAACTAAACAATATGCTTTAATTTTTAACTCTAACTTCAATTATTGAAATGAAGATCTCTATTGTTGTTACCCAGGAAGAACACTTCAAATTCGCACAGGAAATTTGCGATACGATAGAATCATCTGCCTTGTTAAGAGGCACGGGGATTGCTAAAAGAACTCCTGAGTATATTCAGAAAAAAATGTCGAATGGTGATGCAATGATTGCTCTGGCAGACGGGAAATTTGCAGGTTTTTGTTATATCGAAAGCTGGCAGCACGGAAAATTTGTGGCACATTCTGGATTAATCGTTCATCCTGACTACAGAAGTTTAGGTTTGGCAAAAAAGATAAAATCTAAAGTTTTTGATTATTCTTTGAAGAGATATCCAGACGCTAAAATATTCGGAATCACAACTGGTTTGGCAGTTATGAAAATCAATTCTGAATTAGGTTATAAACCAGTTCCTTTCTCAGAATTAACTACAGATCCAAGTTTTTGGTCAGGTTGTAAAACTTGTACTAATTATCAAATCCTGCAAAGCAAAGAAAACAAAATGTGCCTTTGCACCGGAATGTTATACGACCCAAAAGAAAAACAAAAAACTCCGCCAAGACATCCTTTTAACGAGGCTGTTTTAAGCAGACTTAAAAAAATTAAACAGGCTTTATTTTTAAACAAAATATTGTCATTTGTTTTTTTATTTAAAATTTAACCAAAAAGAAATCTCAAACTGCTAAATACGAAAGTATTAGCCAAAATTATAAAAAATGAAAAAAGTAGTATTAGCTTATAGCGGAGGATTAGATACCTCGTATTGTTTGAAATATTTAAAAAATGAAAAAGGATACGAAGTTCACACTGTACTTGTAGATACAGGAGGATTTGACGCAGAAGAATTATCAGCCATTGAAAAAAGAGCTTACGAATTAGGAAGTGCACAACACGCAAACCTTACAATCGTAGACAAATATTATGATAAAGCTATAAAATATTTGATTTTCGGAAACGTATTAAAAAACAATACTTATCCATTGTCAGTAAGTGCAGAACGTGTTTTTCAAGCAATTGAAGCTATAAAATATGCTAAAAAAGTGGGAGCAAGCGCGATAGCACACGGAAGTACAGGTGCAGGGAATGACCAAATTCGTTTTGATTTAATTTTCCAAACCATTGCTCCAGAGATCGAAATCATTACACCAATTAGAGATTTAAAACTTTCAAGACAAGAAGAAGTAGATTATTTATCTAAAAACGGAGTTCACTATTCTTGGGAAAAAGCACAATATTCTATCAATAAAGGACTTTGGGGAACAAGTGTAGGAGGAAAAGAAACTTTAACCTCTGGTCAGCCGTTACCAAGTGAAGCTTATCCATCTCAACTAAAAAAAGAAGGTGAAGAAAAAGTAACACTTCATTTTGAACAAGGAGAATTGGTTGGAATAAACGGAAAAACAGATAAACCATCAAACAATATTGTGGCGTTAGAAAAACTGGCAAATGCTTACGCAATTGGCAGGGATATTCACGTTGGAGATACTATTATTGGAATTAAAGGAAGAGTTGGTTTTGAAGCAGCAGCACCTTTAATTATCATCAAAGCGCACCATTTATTAGAGAAACATACGCTTGGAAAATGGCAGCAATACTGGAAAGAACAATTAGGAAACTGGTACGGAATGTTATTCCATGAAGGTCAGTTCTTAGATCCGGTCATGAGAAACATTGAAACTTTCCTGCAAGACACACAAAAAACAGTAAACGGAACGGTAACAGTTTCATTAAAACCATATCATTTCTCACTTGACGGAATCGAATCTAAAAATGATTTGATGAACACAGGTTTTGGTCAATATGGAGAAATGAACAATGCATGGACATCTGATGATGCAAAAGGATTTATTAAGATTCTTGGAAATGCACAAAACATATTTTCATCTGTAAATCAATTAGATCATGACTAATTTGGCAGAGGCATAATGGTTATTGGGATTTTGGTATTTATTATAATACTAATAATGCTGGGACTGGCACTCTTTTTTAAAGATAATTTAAGTACAGTATTTTTTACTAATAGAAATTTTGTAGCAGGTTTTTTTTCTGTTTCAATAATAGCTATAAGTTATACAATTTTGATTTTTCCAAGTCCAATTGAACTAATCAATCAAGTATTCGCGATATTTAGTACAGTGCCTTTTATGTTAGCTTTTTTTGGAGGAGAATTTATGCTTTTTCTGGGATTACTAATAGAAGTAATAATTCTCTTTTTTGTAATTAGAGCATTTTTACCAACTCAAAATAAGAATTTAGATAAAAATAATTTTAGTTAAAAAAATAGAAACTATGATTAATGTCGGAATAATTGGTGGTTCGGGTTACACAGCCGGAGAACTCATCAGAATTTTAATGTATCATCCAAAAGTAAACATCGATTTTGTTTACAGTACAACAAATGCCGGAAAACCACTTTCTGTGGCGCACCACGATTTGATGGGTGATATCGAAATGAATTTTACGGATATAATAAATCCTGACGTAAATGTGGTATTTTTATGTTTAGGTCACGGAAAATCAATTTCATTTTTACAGCAAAACGCATTTGCAAACCACACTAAAATTATCGATTTAGGAAATGATTTCAGGTTAAATAAAGATGCTCATTTTCAAGGAAAAGATTTTATTTACGGATTGCCTGAATTGAACAAAGCAGAAATCAAAAAAGCAAATTATATTGCAAATCCTGGTTGTTTTGCAACAGCTATACAATTGGCTTTGTTGCCATTAGCAGAACATAATATGCTAAATAATGATGTTCATATTAATGCTACAACCGGAAGTACTGGTGCAGGAGTTGGACTTTCAGAAACGTCTCATTTCAGTTGGAGAAACAACAATATGTCGCATTATAAAGCTTTTGAACACCAGCATTTAGGTGAAATTTCAGAAAGTTTGGTTCAGCTGCAGGACGATTTCGAAAGCGAATTACTTTTTATTCCGAATAGAGGAGATTTTCCAAGAGGAATTTTTGCAACTTTATATACATTATGTGATGATAGTTTGGAACAATTAGTAGAGAAATACGAAGATTTCTATAAAAACGAACCTTTTGTAACCGTTACCACAACAAACATCAACCTAAAGCAAGTGGTGCAAACGAATAAATGTATCATTAGTTTATTGAAAAAAGGAAACCGGGTTCTCATAACATCAATTATAGATAATTTAACCAAAGGTGCTTCGGGACAAGCAATTCAAAACATGAATTTAATGTTTGGATTAGAAGAAACCACAGGTTTAAATTTGAGACCAAGCGGATTTTAATAATAGTTTCAAGTTTTAAGTTTCAGGTTTCACGTTCTGTACGTAACCTGAAACTTGAAACCTGAAACAAAATAAACAAAAAACAAAAATGAACTTATTCAACGTTTACCCATTATACGACATAACTCCAGTAAAAGCAATTGATTGTACCATTATTGACGACAAAGGAGTAGAATATCTAGATTTATACAGCGGACATGGTGTGATTTCTATCGGACACACACAGCCGGATTATGTAGCAAAATTGAAGAATCAATTAGACCATTTAGGATTTTATTCGAATGCGATTCAGAATCCTTTACAGGTTGAATTGGCTCAAAAATTAGGAAAGCTTTCTGGCTTAGAAGATTATGAATTGTTTTTATGCAGTTCTGGAGCTGAAGCCAATGAAAATGCTTTAAAATTAGCGTCTTTCCATAACGGAAAATCAAGAGTTGTTGCTTTTGATAATTCTTTCCACGGAAGAACTTCTGCGGCAGTTGCAGTTACAGACAACAAAAAAATTGTAGCACCAATAAACGCACAGCAAGTAGTAACTTTTTTACCACTTAATCAAATCGAATTAGTTGAAGCTGAATTGGCTAAAGGCGATGTTACAGCAGTAATTATCGAAGGAATTCAAGGAGTTGGAGGTTTAGACCAGGGAACAACCGAATTTTTTCAAGCGCTAGAAAAAGCATGTAAAAAACACGATGTTGTTTTGATTTTAGATGAAGTACAATCTGGATACGGAAGAAGTGGGAAATTTTTTGCTTTCCAACATCACGGAATCAATGCCGATATTATTTCAGTAGCAAAAGGAATGGGGAACGGATTTCCGGTTGGAGCTATTTTGATTTCTCCAAAATTCGAAGCTAGTTTCGGATTATTAGGAACAACTTTCGGCGGAAGCCATTTATCTTGTGCAGCAGGAATTGCAGTTCTTGATGTAATTGAAAAACTTGATTTACAAAAGAATGTAAACGAGGTTTATGAATATTTCTTAGAAAAAATCAAAGAAGTTGAAGGAATCAAAAAAGTAAAAGGAAAAGGCTTAATGCTTGGAGTAGAATTTGATTTTGATGTTGCCGCTTTAAGAAAGAAATTAATCATCGAAAAACACATTTTTACAGGAAGCGCAAACAATAAAAATCTGCTTAGAATTTTACCTCCATTAACTGTGAAAAAAACTGATATTGATACGTTTATAGTAGCTTTAAAAGAAAGTTTAGAAGAATTAAAAAACTAATTCTCGTTACGTTAAACCTGACGGGTTTTAAAAACCCGTCAGGTTTAAAATATAAGTTTCTAAAAAGAAACTAAACCAAAAAACAACCAACCAACAAGAAATTATGAATCCATTATCAATTGAAAAACGCAATCTGGTTTTGAGGTCTATGGCAAAGCTGGTCGAGCAGGAGCGGAGTCAGATTATCTTGACCAATCAGGAAGATCTTGCTGATTACGACGGTTCCGATTTAGCGATGGAAGAACGCTTAAAAGTAGATGATAAAAAAGTCGACGAAATGATTTTATCATTAAACCAATTGGCATCACAAGAAGATCCCGTTGGCGTTGAGCGTTTTCATTTTACTCATGATAATGGAATAAAAGTCGTAAATAAAACGGCTGCTTTCGGAACGATTTTAATCATTTATGAATCTCGCCCAGATGTTACAATCGAAGCGGGTGGAATTGCCTTTAAATCCGGAAATAAGATTTTATTAAAAGGGGGAAAAGAATCTCTAAAATCAAATTTGAAAATCGTAAGTCTTTGGCACAAAGCTTTAGAAGAAAACGGAGTCTCAAAAGACTGGGTTGAATATCTGAATTACAACAGAACAGAAACGCAGGCTTTTTTAGAAAAACCAACTCAAAAAGTCGATTTAATAGTTCCAAGAGGCGGAGAAAAATTAATTGAGTTTGTAAAAGCGCACGCGACCTGCCCAGTTATAGTAAGCGGACGCGGAAATAATTTTGTTTACGTTCATGAAAAAGCAGATACAGATTTAGCTTTAAAAGTAATTTTAAACGCTAAAACAGCTAAAATATCAGCTTGTAATGCTTTGGATAAAGTTTTAATTGATTCAAAGCTTCCCAATTTTGAGGGTTTCACAGCCATGTTGATTGAAGCTTTAATTGAAGCAAAAGTGGAAGTTATTGTAGATAAATCTTTAGCAAATTTCGAAAATACCAAAACACTTCAAAACGAAGATATTTGGTACGAAGAATTTCTAGACTATAAAATCGTAATTGGAACCATAGATTCTCAAGAAAATGCGATTGAAATGATCAATAAATACTGCGGAGGACATTCTGCAGCAATTATTTCAAGAGATAACGAAGCTGCTCAGCAATTTATGGAAGCGATAGACGCAGCCGCAGTTTACCAAAATGCATCAACAAGATTCACAGACGGCGGACAATTTGGTTTAGGAGGAGAATTAGCGATAAGCACAGATAAATTGCATCAAAGAGGACCAATAGGCCTTCAACATCTCGTAACAAACAAATGGTACGTTTATGGAGAAGGGCAAATAAGATAATTTTAGATTTCAGATTTTAGATTGATGATTAACGATTTTTGATTTCGGATTATTGGAATTTGGAATTTATTTTTTGGAATTTAACTATAGACAAAGCTTTGTGAACTTACCCTTGGTAAACAGAAACAATATAAAAAAAAACCTTGCGCCCTTTGCGTTAAAAAAGATAGCATGTCAAAAAAAAGGATTTTATTAAAAATAGGAAGTAATACTTTAACCAAAGAAACCAATCATATTTCGCGGGGAAAGATTGAAGACCTCGGAATGCAGATTGCAGCTTTAAACAAAGATTACGAATTTGTAATTGTAAGTTCTGGAGCAATCGCAGCAGCAAAACAGTTTGTAAAACTCGAAAGCAAAGGAAAAGAAATTGCACTAAAACAAGCTTTAGCTTCAATTGGTCAGCCACATTTAATGCGGATTTTCCATGAAAATTTCAGTGATTTAGGTTTATTGACCTCGCAATGTTTATTGTCTTATTCCGATTTCGAAAAAGAACAATCCAAAGTAAACATTGTGAATACAATAAACGTTTTAGTCGAGAACAATTACATTCCGATTATTAATGAAAATGATACCGTTGCCACAGATGAGATTCGGTTTGGAGATAATGACAAATTAGCGGCTTTAACCGCGGTTCTTTTAAATGTTGATATTCTGATAATTGCCACAAATACAAACGGAATTTATACGAAAGATTCTATTCATGATGAGATTCCGGAAACGATAAAATTAGTTAATGATTTAAAAACGCTTGAAAAAGAAATTGGTGAATCAAAATCATCGCACGGAACAGGAGGAATGCAATCAAAAATAGAAGCAGCTGGAATTGCAAAAGCCGCTAATATTGAAACTTGGATTGTGAATGGACTGAATGATAATTTTATTCTAAAGGCATTAAAAGATGAAATTCCTTTTACCAAGATTGTGTGATATGAACGCGGATGAAAGGGATTCGCTTCGCGAAGACGCTGATTTAAACGGATTTTATATTTCATTTTAATTTTTTATGTAGTATATTTCATTCAAAAATATTTTATGGAATTATTGCATCGAGAGTTGACCGACGTCATTATCAAAACTTTTTATGAAGTTTATAATGAATTAGGGTATGGGTTTTTAGAAAGAGTTTACCAAAATTCCTTGTATTTGGAATTGAAAAATAAAGGTTTATATGTTGAAGCTCAGAAGAAAATTAAAGTTTATTATAAAGGAATCGAAGTTGGAGAATATTATGCAGATTTAGTAGTTGAAGATTTAATTATTTTAGAACTAAAAGCTGCTAATTGTATTGTAATTGAGTTTGAAAATCAAATTTTGAATTATTTAAAAAGCACAGACTGTGAAGTAGGTTTACTTTTAAATTTTGGAACAAAACCAGAATTTAAACGAAAAGTATTTGAAAACAGTAGAAAAATAAGAATATAAAAAATCCGCGTCAATTTGCGTCTTCGCGAAGCGAATCCGTACAATCCGCGTCTAATTTTTTAGAAACCAATAAGAAAAACAAAACCAAGAAGATGAATTATATTTCAATAAAAGATATCGACTCATTATCAAAATGGGTAAAAAGTGCGATCAAGATTAAAAAAGACCCGCTTAAAAATAAAAAATTAGGAAAAAACAAAACATTAGGAATGTTATTCTTCAATCCGAGTTTAAGAACACGTTTGAGTACACAAAAAGCGGCTTTAAACTTAGGAATGAACGTTATGGTAATGAATTTTACCAACGAAGGCTGGACATTAGAGTTCGAAGACGGAGCCGTTATGAATTCCGGTGCTTCAGAACATATCAAAGAAGCAGCAGAAGTAGTTTCGCAATATTGTGATATCATCGCAATCCGTGCTTTTGCAGGTTTAGTTGATAAAGAAAAAGATTATCAGGAAACAGTAATTTCAGGATTTTTGAAATACGCAACAGTGCCAATTGTAAACATGGAAAGTGCTGTTCGTCATCCATTACAGTCTTTAGCAGATGCAATTACGATGGAAGAACACAAAACAAAACACAAACCAAAAGTTGTTCTTTCTTGGGCGCCACATCCAAAAGCTTTGCCTCAGGCTGTAGCTAATTCTTTCGTAGAAATGATGCAGATGCAAAAAGATATGGATTTTGTAATTACACATCCAGAAGGTTATGAGCTTAGCCCAGAAATCACAAAAGACTGCACAATCGAATACAACCAAGATAAGGCTTTTGAAAATGCTGATTTCGTTTATGTAAAAAACTGGAGTAATTTCAACGATTACGGAAAAGTAACCAACAGCGATCCAAACTGGACAGTTACAGCCGAAAAAATGGCTTTAACCAACAACGGAAAATTTATGCACTGTCTTCCAGTTCGTCGTAACGTAATTGTAAGTGACGAAGTTTTAGACGGAGAAAATTCAATCGTAATCGAACAAGCGAATAACAGAACATATTCGGCACAATTAGTTTTACAAAAGATTTTGAAGAAAATATAATTTATAGGTGCAAAGGTTCAAAGTTGCAAAGGATCAGAGGTTTTATAGCCTTGAGAAAAACCTTTGAACCTTTGTCCCTCTGTCCCTTTGAACCTTGAAAGAAATGAACGTATCAGTAATAAAAATAGGTGGAAACATCATTGACAATCCAGCAGAATTAGAACAATTCTTAACCGATTTTTCTAAAATTGAAGGCTATAAAGTTTTAGTTCACGGTGGTGGAAAATCGGCTACAAAAATGGCGCAGAGTATTGGTTTGGTTCCGCAAATGATTGACGGACGCCGAATTACAGATGCTCCAATGCTTGATGTTGTGGTAATGATTTATGCCGGACAAATCAACAAACATATTGTAGCGCAATTACAAGCCAAAGACAATAATGCAATTGGTTTTTCGGGTGCTGACGGGAATTTAATTCAGTCAGTAAAACGAAACCACCCAACAATCGATTACGGATTTGTAGGCGATGTAAAACAAGTAAACACTAAATTACTGGCCACTTTATTAGAAGCAGGCGTTGTTCCTGTTTTCTGTGCAATTACGCACGATAAAAACGGACAATTATTAAACACAAATGCAGATACAATTGCAAGCGAATTATCAATTGCATTATCTGAAGTTTTTGATGTTACGTTGACATATTGTTTTGAAAAACAAGGCGTTTTACAAGACTCAGAAGACGATTCATCTGTAATAACCCAAATCAACGAAGCATTATATAGTAAACTAAAAGAAGAAAAAGTAATCCATTCCGGAATGATTCCGAAACTGGATAACTGCTTCAACAGTTTATCAAGAGGTGTACAGAAAATCAAAATTGGGCATCATAAAATGCTCCAAAATCCAGATATTCTGCATACAACGATTACATTATAAAAGATGTTGCCATGAATTGACTCTAATTTTTTCTTTTAAAAGAGAAAATAATTTTAGACTTACATTAAAAAGTTTATTTTGATTTTAAATCTGTTACAAAAAAATAATTTGTGAAAATTCGTGTAATTAGTGGCAAAAAAAACAGCACTGCGCAGTGCTTTTAAAATTTAATTTTAGAAATTTGCGCAAATCAAAAATGTCACGATTTTTATTAAAAACTTTGTGACTTCGCGCCTTCGTGGCAAAGAAACCAAACTTATGAAAAGTATAAATACGCTTACCCAGGAAGCAATTAGTTTATTAAAAAGCTTAATCGAAACCCCTTCATTTTCAAGTGAAGAAGACCAAACAGCTTTATTAATCGAAAATTGGTTCAATCAAAACGAGATTCCCTTCAAAAGAGAAAATAATAATGTGTGGGCTTTCAACAAGTATTTCGACGAAAACAAACCAACACTTTTATTAAACTCACATCACGATACCGTAAGACCCAATCAAGCTTACACCAATGATCCGTTTAAAGCGATTGAAAAAGACGGTAAATTATTCGGATTAGGAAGTAATGATGCCGGCGGATGTCTAGTTTCATTATTAGCGACATTTGTTCATTTTTACGAAAATCAAAATCTATCTCATAATATTGTTATTGTGGCTTCCGCCGAAGAAGAAAGCAGCGGGAAAAATGGTTTAAATAGTGTTTTAAAACATTTACCGGAATTAGATTGCGCTATTGTTGGAGAACCAACTTTAATGCAATTAGCAGTTGCAGAAAAAGGATTATTAGTTCTTGACGTAAAAGTAAAAGGAACTGCAAGCCACGCCGCACATCAAAATGATGATAATTCAATATATAAATCAATTCCGATAATGGAATGGTTTAAAAACTATAAATTCGATAAAATCTCAGATGTTTTAGGTCCTGTAAAAATGACCGTAACACAAATCAGCGCAGGAAAACAGCATAATGTAGTGCCGTCAGAATGTGATTTGGTTGTAGACATTCGTGTAACAGACCGTTACACAAATGCTGAAATTTTGGAAGTTGTAAAAGCAAATGTAAATGCCGAAGTAACACCAAGATCCATGCATTTAAACGCATCGTCAATTCCAGTTTCACACGGTTTGGTTCAGGCGGGAATTGCTTTGGGAAGAACAACTTATGGTTCGCCGACACTTTCCGATCAGTCGGTTTTGAGTTGTCAGTCTTTAAAACTAGGGCCTGGAGAAACTTTGCGGTCACATTCAGCAGACGAATTTATTTTTGTAAATGAAATTGAAGAAGGAGTCGATTTGTATATCAAAATACTAACTGATTTTTTTAAATTATAATTGTCATCCTGAGCGTAGTCGAAGGATTTAGGAGCTAATCCCGCTATCCGTTCCAATCTTTTCCTGGCTAAAGAAGCCAGAAAAAGGATTTCCACTACTATCGGGGCTAGGACTCTCAGGAATTGAGAAACATTACGTAAAAAAAACTTTGTGAATCTCTGAGCTTACTTTGAGTATCTCTGTGAAACAAAAAACATACATCTTATGAAACTTTGGGAAAAAGGAATACCAACAGATAAACAAATCGAACAATTTACCGTTGGAAACGACCGTGAACTGGATTTAGTTTTGGCAAAATACGATGCTTTAGGTTCAATCGCACATGCTAAAATGTTGGGTCAGATTGGTTTATTGACTGCAGAAGAAACAACTTCTTTGGTTGATGCCTTAAATGAAATCATCGCTGATATCGTAGTTGGAAATTTTGAAATCGAAGACAGTTTTGAAGATGTACATTCTAAAATAGAATATCTTCTAACAGTAAAACTTGGCGATGCAGGAAAAAAAATCCACACAGCACGTTCTCGTAACGATCAGGTTTTAGTTGATGTTCATTTGTATTTAAAAGATGAATTAAAAGCAATAAAAGAGCAGGTAAAAACTTTGTTTGACTTGTTGATGGAATCAGCAGAAAAGCATCAAAATGTATTATTGCCGGGTTATACGCATTTACAAATCGCAATGCCATCATCATTTGGAATGTGGTTTTCTGCTTATGCTGAAAGTCTGATTGATGATATTACAATGTTGAACGCCGCTTCTAAAATTGTAGATCAAAATCCGTTAGGTTCTGCGGCAGGTTATGGAAGTTCATTTCCAATCAACAGAACATTTACAACACAAGAATTAGGTTTTGAAACCTTAAAATACAATGCCGTTGCAGCACAAATGAGCCGTGGAAAAGCAGAGAAAACGGTTGCTTTTGCGATGACAAGCGTTGCAGGAACGTTATCAAAATTCGCAATGGATGTTTGTTTGTACATGAGCCAGAATTTTGATTTTATTGGTCTTCCGGCACATCTTACAACAGGTTCAAGCATTATGCCTCATAAAAAGAATCCTGATGTTTTTGAATTAATCAGAGGGAAATGTAATAAGATTCAGGCGCTTCCATACGAAATCACTTTAATCACCAATAATCTTCCAAGCGGATATCACAGAGATTTACAGCTTTTAAAAGAAGGTTTGTTTCCAGCAATTCAAACTTTAAAATCTTGTCTGGATATTGCTATATTTTCGATTAAAGATATTACTGTTAAAGATCATATTTTAGAAGATAAAAAATACGATTATTTGTTTACAGTTGATACATTAAACGAAATGGTTGTAGAAGGAATGCCTTTTAGAGATGCATACAAAGCTGTTGCAGAACAATTGGAAGCTGGAACATACAAATCTCCAAAAGAAACAAAACACACACACGAAGGAAGTATCAATAACTTATGCCTTGATGCAATTAAAGATAAAATGAAAGCCGCTTTTTAAAAGCTTATTTCCAGAATAATATGAAACCGATTTGCAGCTAATACAAATCGGTTTTTTTATTTCTTCAAATATATTTTTGAAACTTAAGAAAATTCGACCTAATTCTCTAAATTTGAGAATTGATCATTTTTAAAATAAAAACATGACGCAATTTGACGAACCGGCATCTCAAGGTCTTTTTGAGAAAAACTTAATTACCGAAAATCAGTTTCAGGAAATAAAAGAATATCGAAGCCTCAATATTTTCTCGCTTAATGTCGAATTAAAACTGTTACTTTCGATTTCGGTTTTAATGTTCACATCCGGAATTGGGATTCTTATTTATGACAATATTGACAGCATTGGACATATTGCATTTCTGGCGATTTTGTTTGTTCTCATTTGTGGTTGTTTTTATTACTGTTTTAAAAATTCCAAAGGTTTTCAAAAAACAGAAACCACAACAGAAAGTCATTTTCTGGAATATATAGTTTTAACAGCAAATGTTCTCACCTGTATTTTTATAGGATATCTCCAGGTTCAATATGAAGTATTTGGAACACATTATGGTTTAGCGACTTTAGTTCCCACAATTGTCAGTTTCTTTTGTGCTTATTATTTTGATAATAAAAGTGTTCTTACGATTGCCGTTACAGGTTTGGCAGCTTACGTTGGACTTTCGGTAACGCCTCAGGATATTTTTAACAGCAATAATAACTTTTATGACAATCAAAGTTTGAGTTATTCTGCCATTATGCTTGGATTTTTATTGATTCTATGGACAGTTTATAGTTTTAGAATTAATTTAAAAACACATTTTGCGCTTGTCTATCTCACATTTGCTTTGCATATTATAAGTATTGCATCAATAAGCAATATGGTTAGTGAAGATATTATATGGCTTCTTTTCTCTTTAATTTTAGCAGGTTCATCTGTTTATTTTTATAAAATAAGTCATCAGCTCAAAGCCATTTCACTATACATTTTTATGATTGTTTACGCCTACATTGGCATTAATATTTTCATATTTAGAATTTTCGAACATATTGATTTTGGCGATATATGGGTATTATTTATAATGATATTACCAGTTTATTTCATTGGCTCGATAGTATTGTTTATAAAACTGATTAAAAACTTCAATAAAGAAATAGCCGAATGATAGTACACGATAAAAATTTACTCAACAATTTGTTTTTAACTGAAGAAGCAGATTCCCTTGAAAGCGGAGGGTTCATAAGTAAAGAGCAAAAGAAAATAATTAGAAATCAATTGCCATCTTTCAAAATTCAAAATAACATTTTAGTTCGTTTAGGATTTTTTCTGCTGGGATCATTTTTATATTCATCGATTTGCAGTTTTATTTCTTTAATAGCATTATCAGGCGCAGAATCTTTTTTCAAAATTTGCTGTTTTCTTTTTGCAGGTGTTGGTATTGCAGGTGCTGAATTATTAGCGACTAACAAATATTACAGGCACGGCTTAGACGATGCTTTTATTTTAGGAATACTTTTAAATGTAGGCGGAGCAGTTTTTATACTTACAGAAGATTTTGAAACTGGATTAACTCCCGCTATTTTTGTTGCCATTGCTTCTTTTTTAACCTATAAAAGATATCTGCATCTACTTTCTATGCTTGTTTTTTGCTTGGCAGGTTCAGCAGTTTTATTTTTCGGTCTGTTTGAAATTGGAGATATTGGTAAAACAATTTTACCTTTTGTGGCAATGTTAGCTTCGGCAGGATTTTATTTTTTCACGAAACAAAAGATCAAGAATTTAAAAGAAGTTTACTATTACAACGGATTATTGTTAGCCAATAGTTTCTGTTTGATTCTGTTTTATCTTTCCTGTAATTATTTGGTTGTAAGAGAACTTTCTGCAGAACTTTTAGGAATTGATGTTCAGGCCGGACACGATATTCCGTTTGCTTATTTCTTTTACGCATTTACGTTTGTAGTTCCAGTTGTATATCTGGTTCAGGCTTTAAAAACGAAAGACAGAGTCATGCTTTGGATAAGTTTTGCAGCAATAGCTTTTACTGTTTTTACCATCCGATTTTATTATTCGGTTTTACCAATTGAAGCGGCATTAACGATTGGCGGATTAGTAATGTTTGTAATTGCTTATTTCTCCATACAAAAATTAAAAAATAAAGAATACGGATTAACTTTTAAACCAGACAGAATTAATCATTCAACTGCAATTTTAAATGCTCAGACTTTAATTGTTGCTTCAACTTTTGGTATGAAACCAGAAGTTAAAACAGAATCGCCAATGGATTTTGGAGGAGGAGGATTTAGCGGCGGCGGATCTGGAGAAAGCTTTTAAATTAGGTTTGCGACAGATTAAAAGGATTAAAATGATTTTCTAATCTTTGTCAAGTCGTCACGAATTACACAAATTTACACAAATCAATTCGTGAAAATTTGTGTAATTCGTGGCTAAAAAAGAATCATTTTAATCCTTTTAATCTGTGGCAAAAAACTATACTTTACTTTTCAAAGCTTCAGCATCGATATCACTGTGAGAAACATTGTAAACTGCTTTTCCGTTTTTGATTAAAATTAATTGAGGCGATTCATGGTAAACCCCAAATCTACTTGCGATTTCATTAGAAACATCTCTGTGCGCAATTAGATCAAGAAAATAAGCATCAACAACTTCTTCAAGATCAAACTCTCTCTCAAATTGTTTCAATGCCATACGGCTGATACTGCATCTTGTACTGTGTTTAAAAATTACAACAGGTTTTTCATTAGATATGGCTTCGATTTCCATTAATTGATGAATATCGGTCAATTCAGTCCAATTAACTTTACTTTTTGGAGCATCTGAATTCTCAGAACTTCCGAAGATTGAATTTAAAAAACTCATATTTGGCTTGTTTTATGACTTTTTGACATCTAAAACTGATTAAAATCAGATTTTTTACGTCATTTTGTCTTTGTTTTTACTGTGGAATATAATTTGAATATTAGAAAACAAAGTTAAATCTTTTGAGTTAAAAATGTACCTCGATAAGTTGTAACTTTAATGTAATCGAATATTTAAAAACAAAAATCAATCAAATCTTAAAAAATATGAACATAAATAAATTTACTATTAAATCGCAGGAAGCCATTCAATTGTCGCAGCAATTAGCGCAGCGAAATGGCCAGCAGCAAATTGAAAATGAACACATTTTCAAAGCAATTTTTGAAGTTGATGAAAACGTCGCGCCGTTTATTTTAAAGAAATTAAACGTAAATGTGCCTTTGTTTTTACAAATTTTAGACAGTACAATTCAGAGTTTTCCAAAAGTTTCAGGAGGTGACATTTTACTTTCCAGAGATGCAAACAAAGCTTTGAATGAAGCAGAGATCATTGCACAAAAAATGAACGACGAATACGTTTCGATCGAACATTTAATTTTGGCAATTTTTGATTCAAAAAGCAAAGTATCTCAAATTTTAAAAGATCAGGGTGTTACCGGAAAAGGTTTAAAAGCCGCAATCGAAGAATTACGTAAAGGCGAAAGAGTAACTTCTGCTTCTGCCGAAGAAACCTATAATTCATTAAATAAGTACGCTAAAAACTTAAATGAATTAGCGCGTACAGGAAAACTGGATCCGGTAATTGGCCGTGATGAAGAAATTCGTCGTGTATTGCAGATTTTGACACGTAGAACAAAAAATAACCCAATGCTTATTGGTGAGCCCGGAGTTGGTAAAACCGCAATTGCAGAAGGTTTAGCGCACAGAATTGTTGATGGAGATGTTCCGGAAAACTTAAAAGATAAAATCGTTTTCTCATTAGATATGGGGGCTTTGATCGCCGGAGCAAAATTTAAAGGAGAATTTGAAGAACGTTTAAAATCAGTTGTAAAAGAAGTTACCGCTGCCGAAGGAGATATCGTTTTGTTTATTGATGAAATTCATACGCTAGTAGGCGCGGGTGGAGGTGAAGGTGCAATGGATGCTGCTAATATCCTGAAACCAGCTTTGGCCCGTGGAGAGTTGAGAGCAATTGGAGCTACAACTTTAGATGAATATCAAAAATATTTTGAAAAAGATAAAGCGCTTGAAAGACGTTTCCAAAAAGTACTAATCGACGAACCGGATACGGAAAGTGCGATTTCAATTTTACGCGGAATTAAAGAGAAATACGAAACGCACCATAAAGTACAAATTAAAGATGAGGCGATTATTGCCGCTGTTGAACTTTCGCAGCGTTATATTACAAACCGTTTTTTACCGGATAAAGCGATTGACTTAATGGACGAAGCGGCTTCGAAACTGCGTATGGAAATCAATTCAAAACCGGAGGAATTAGATGTTTTGGATCGTAGAATAATGCAGTTGGAAATCGAGATAGAAGCCATTAAACGTGAAAAAGAAGAAAGCAAACTGAAAATCCTGCACATGGATTTGGCAAACCTGAAAGAAGAACGCAACGAAATCTACGCCAGATGGAAATCTGAAAAAGATATTGTTGACGGAATTCAGGCTGTAAAATTAGAAATTGAAGATTTTAAATACGAAGCAGAACGTGCAGAACGTGACGGTGATTATGGTAAAGTAGCTGAAATTCGCTACGGAAAAATCAAAGAAGCACAGGAACGTCAGGAAGCGTTACAAAAACAATTATTGGAGTTTCAATCTGGTAATTCTTTAATTAAAGAAGAAGTAACCAGAGAAGATATTGCAGAAGTTATAGCAAAATGGACTGGAATTCCGGTTATGAAAATGCTTCAGACAGAAAGAGAAAAACTATTGCATCTTGAAGATGAATTACACAAACGAGTTGTTGGTCAGGAAGAAGCAATTGAAGCCGTGAGTGATGCCGTTCGCAGAAGCCGTGCCGGTTTGCAGGATATGAAAAAACCAGTTGGAACATTCTTATTCCTAGGAACAACGGGAGTTGGTAAAACAGAGCTGGCAAAAGCATTAGCAGAATATCTTTTTGATGACGAAAATGCAATGACTCGTATTGACATGAGCGAGTACCAGGAACGCCATAGTGTGAGCCGTTTAGTTGGTGCGCCTCCGGGATATGTAGGTTATGATGAAGGTGGTCAATTGACCGAAGCTGTTCGTAGAAAACCATATTCAGTTATTTTGTTAGACGAGATCGAAAAAGCACATCCGGATACTTTCAATATTTTATTGCAGGTTTTGGATGAAGGTAGATTAACTGATAATAAAGGCCGCCTTGCTGATTTCAAAAACACGATTATCATTATGACATCTAACATGGGAAGTCATATTATTCAGGAAAAATTTGAAAACCTAAAAGGAAGCGTTGAAGCGGCCACAGAAGCTGCTAAAAATGAAGTTTTAGGATTATTAAAACAAACCGTTCGTCCTGAATTTATAAATCGTATAGATGAAATCGTAATGTTTACGCCGCTTACAGTAGATAATATTTCAAAAATTGTAAGTCTGCAATTAAAGAGCGTTACAAAAATGCTGGCACTTCAAGGTATTACGATGGATGCAACTCCAGAAGCAATAGCTTACTTGTCAGACAAAGGTTATGATCCGCATTTTGGTGCAAGACCTGTAAAACGTATTGTTCAGAGAGAAGTTTTGAATCAGTTGTCAAAAGAAATCCTTGCAGGAAATATAACAACAGACAGCATCATCTTACTGGATGCTTTCGACGGGAAGCTGGTTTTTAGAAATCAAACACAACCCGTACTATAATTTGTTTCGTTAATTATTTTTTTGAGGAGGAAACACCAGTCGAAAGGCTGGTGTTTTTTTTATATCCGTGAATAATGAAACTTTTTTCAAAAGTCATATAAACAGAAATTCTGATTTAATTCTCAAATTTACTATAACATAAAATTTAATTATCATGAACAATATATTTAGAGGATTAATCGCTGGATATGGAGCGAAAAAATTAGGCGGCGGATGTTTTGGAACTATACTCGTATTTGTAATTATCTGGCTATTATTAGGTCAGTGTAGTTAAAAATTTAAATCCATCAAATCATTAAAAACATCAGCATAAAAAGTCTTAAATTCGCACAACTAAATTTAAACAAAGACAAAATATAATGGCATCAGGTTTTTTCGTACTATTAGACGATATCGCAGCAATTATGGACGACGTTGCAGTAATGAGTAAAGTTGCAGCAAAAAAAACAGCAGGTATTCTAGGCGATGACTTGGCAGTTAATGCTGAGAAAGCTTCTGGGTTTGCTTCATCAAGGGAGCTTCCTGTATTGTGGGCAATTAGTAAAGGTTCCCTCCTTAACAAAATTATTATTTTGCCTGTCGCTTTTCTATTAAGTGCATTTTTTCCTGTTGCAATAATTGTAATTTTGGTTCTTGGAGGACTTTTCCTGGCGTATGAAGGAGCCGAAAAAATTTACGAATTTATTTTTCCTCATGATCACGAAGAATCAGAAGGAATTACGGAAGAAGTTCTAACAGAAGAACAAATTTTAGAAGCCGAAAAAGGCAAAATAAAATCAGCAATCGTAACCGATTTTATCTTATCTGTCGAAATCGTAATTATAGCACTGGGAACTGTAATAGGCAAGCCTATTACACAACAAATTATCGTAACATCAATCATTGCAGTAATCGCAACTATAGGAGTTTATGGTATTGTAGCCCTAATTGTTAGAATGGATGAAGCAGGGTATAAGCTTATCAAATTTAGTAAAAGAGAAAAAAGCATATCAAAATTCATAGGAAATATTTTGGTTAAAGCACTTCCATTGGTTATTAAAAGCCTAACCGTAATTGGTACAATAGCTTTGATATTAGTTGCCGGAGGTATTTTTGTGCATTACATTCCATATTTCCATCATTTAGACGAAGAAATTAAGATCCCTTCCATTATAAAAGAATTTGTAATTGGATTGGCTTTAGGGCTTGTAGTTTTAGGATTTGTGAATGTCTTTAAAAAGATTTTTAAAAAGAAAAAACAATAGTCTAAAAATAACATCATATAATTTATGAAACACCAGTCGAAAGACCGGTGTTTTTTTTTGAAGCAGAATTATCAATTTTCAAAATACCTATTGTCCCGCTATCTACAATGTCTTTTATGGTCTCGTAAAAAAACGAGACCATAAAAGGATGTCGTTTCTATCGGGGCTAAACGAGATTTTTTTGTTTTTCATAAGAAATTATGCTTCTTTTTAAAAATATTTTTATCGGATAAGTTTCTCAATTACAAAAGTTTACTCTTTTTATTCTCCAAATTAACATTCGGCTAAAGCAACCATTTTATTTATCCCACATCTTCATTATTATAACATTAAATTATTATTTTATATGAAAAGTTTTAAATTAAAATCAGTTTTAGTAGTTTTATTCTTGTCAATTGCATTTGTTTCATGTAATAATGATGACGACGAGAAACCAGTAAACGATTCAGTCTCAAAAGCAGCATTAGTTACAGGAATTAGTGGACCAGCTACAGGAAAAGTGAATGACGAATTAAGCTATGAAGTAACTTACGTTGTTGATAATGCTTGTGGAGAATTCGATAAAATTTCTGAAGTAAAAATTGGAGCCGTTAATGGATTACAAGTTATAGCGAAATATCCAACAGGAGTTTGCACGCAGCAAGTTCCAGATCCTAAAAAAACAGTTTATAAATTTAAAGCAACTGCAAAAGGAACTGTTGAAATCAAATTCAAAAAATCAGAAACAGAATTCATAACTAAGTCAGTTGTTATAGACTAATTCTGAGTTGATTACTTTAGGTGGTAAAACCATTTTGCAGACGTTTAATTTTTAAACTGATGTAAAATGGTTTTTATTTTTAAGAAATTATAAAAATTTAGCATTTTTTCAAGCAACCTTTGTACTTTAGCCTCATCTTATAACAATAAACAATTAATTAATTTTATATGAAGATTTTTAAATTACAGTCAGTTTTAGCAGTATTATTTTTATCTGTTTCTTTGGTTTCATGCAGTAGTGACGATAATAATGGTAAAGAAACAACCGAAACTACTTCTAGAGCAGCAAATGTTACGGCAATCAGCGGACCTGCGACAGGGAAAGTAAATGTCGAAATTAATTATGAAATATCTTTTATTGTAGATAATGCTTGCGGTCAATTTGATAGAATCGCTGATATATCACTGGGTAAGGACACAGGATTTCAGGTAGAAGCAAAATATCCTAATACAACTTGTCCAAACCAAACACCTACTGCTTTGCATACAACATATACTTTTTTGGCACCATCAAAAGGAACTTATGTTATCAAATTCAAAAAGTCAGAAACAGAATTCATAACTAAGTCAGTAGTTATCGATTAATTTACCTGAATTTTTGGGTTGAAAAACCATCTTGCAGCAATTTAATTTAAGTTGATGTAAGATGGTTTTTTATTTAAAGATATCTACACATTTAATTATATTATAAAATACCGCGCTTTTGCCATTCCTTTAAAATTTACTATTTTTGCACTCTAAATTTTATGTCATGTCGAAAAGAAAATATAAAATATCGGTAATTCAGTTAAACCTGAATGATGTAGCCGAAAACAATTTAAAAAAATGTATCAGCTGGGTAAGAGATGCGGCAAGTCAAGGCGCAGAAGTTATCTTACTTCCTGAATTATATAGCAGCCATTATTTCTGCCAAAGTGAAGATGTAGATAATTTTGCATTAGCAGAACCACTTTATAGCACTTCATTTATAGCTTTCAGCGAATTGGCAAAAGAATTAGGAGTAGTAATTATTGTTCCTTTCTTCGAAAAAAGAATGGCAGGAATTTACCATAATAGCGCTTATATCATCGATACAGATGGTACAGAAGCTGGTTTATACCGTAAAATGCACATTCCAGACGATCCGCACTTTTATGAAAAATTCTATTTTACGCCAGGGGATTTAGGTTTCAAGGCAATAGAGACTAAAAAAGGAACAGTTGGAACATTAATCTGCTGGGATCAATGGTATCCGGAAGCTGCTCGTATTACAGCTTTAAAAGGTGCTGAGGTTTTATTTTATCCAACTGCAATTGGATGGCATCCAAAAGAAAAAGAACAATACGGAGAAAATCAATACGGAGCATGGATGAACGTAATGAAAGGCCACGCCGTTGCAAATGGTGTTTTCGTTGCGGCAGCAAACCGAATTGGTCTTGAAAAATATCTTGAAGGAACAGAAGGAATCCAATTTTGGGGAGCATCATTTATCGCTGGCCCGCAGGGAGAAATTTTAGCTCAGGCATCTCACGATAAAGAAGAAATATTAATTGCTGAGGTTGACTTAGATTTACAGGAAAATGTTCGTCAAAACTGGCCATTCTTCAGAGATAGAAGAATTGATGCGTTTGGAGATATTACAAAAAGAGCAATCGATAAATAATTTATCTTTATATAAATAAAAAGGCGGTTTCAATAATTTGAAACCGCCTTTTTTAATGTAATATATAATTTACTTTACCTGAAAAGTAACTCTTCTCACGATTTGACGTGCCTCTTTTGAATTTTTGTTTACCGAAGTATCTTCTCCGTTCGCAATTACATTCAATCTTGAAGCATCAATTCCCGCATTAACAGCAACTTTCTTCACAGCTTCAGCTCTTTTTCTTGACAGCTCAGTATTGTAGCTTGTTTTTCCAATTTCGTCAGCATATCCCACAATATCCGCAGATTTTCCAGGATTATTTTTTAGATATTTCACTAAGAAATCAACACCAGATAAAGAAGCGTTTGTTGGTTTAGACGAATTAAAATCGAAATAAACATTTACATATCCTCCATTAATTAATTCTTCTACAGTGCTGTTTGTTGCACCTTTACCGTTTTGTCCATATGTTTTCTCTAAATAGCTTTCCAGTTCATCCGGTACACCATTTTGATTATTGTCAATAGACTGCCCTTTTGTATTTACAGCCACTCCGGCAATTGTATTTGGTTCTAAATCATATAGATCAGCGACACCATCTTTATCACTGTCAATAAGGCCAGTTTCAATAGTAGTAACTCTGTCTTCTAATTTATTTAACCTTTCATTTTCTTCAGAATACCAGTCAGCATGTTTTTCATTTTTACCTAAGTAGAAAGTCAAACCAACAGATGCATTTAGTAAAATACCATCAAAAGAATCGGTTGTAGTATTTCCCATTCCGTCAAAATTCCAGTTTTGTCTTCCGTTAATAATTCCGGTAAGATCACCAGTCAAAGCAACTCGGTTACTTAATTTAATTTGTCCTGTCAAACCCGCGATTCCGTGCGCCATATAATCCTGACCGCCAAAACCGGTTTCAGTACTAATTTGCGAAACTCCAAAACCTCCATGAGCCAAAATCCCAATAGTATTTGTCCATGTTTCAAAATTTAAGGCGCGTCCAACATTAATAACCCCTTGTAAACTTGCACGTACATATCGGCTTTCAAAATCAGGAGTATTGTCTTTTTCTGTAAATTGATCGTATCCAACATCTAACTTTACACCAAACTTTGGATTAAACATATATCGTACACCTAAATCACCATGAAACAAATTCAGGCTTTCAGTGGCATATCCCGGAGTCATGGCTCGTGTTGGTTTATTAACACCACCATTTAATTCGATAGACCATTTGTTATATTCTGGCTTTTCAATACTTGGTGTTGTAGACGTTGTAGTCATTTGTGCATTTGCAGCGAAGGCTAATAGTAAAAGAGATACAGATGCTAATTTCTTTTTCATAATATCAAAAAATTTAATTCGGCTTTTATTTAAACTCTTAGCAAAAGTAGGGCTGGCATTTTTGGAATGTGTTGTATCCCGTCTTACATAATTCCCATTGTTTTGTCTAAGAATCTGAAAATACATTAATTAAACTTTTGTTTTTAGCAAAAAAAAAGGATAAAATCTAAATCTTACCCTTTTTTGAATTTTAAAATACTGGTTATTTTAAATCTGGCTGATATATTTTTATAGTTCCATCGCCTTCGTTGCTCACTACAACTAAACTTCTTTTAGTTGGACTTTTTGAAGCAGGAATATAAAGTACACCTTCTGGAGCATCACCCGTTTTTACAGTTTGTAAATATTGAGGTGAAGCAGGATTTGTAACATCATAAGTCATAAAAGCATCAGATCTTTCAAGACCAACAAACAAAATATTCTGATTTCCCATTTTGGCAACAACTACAGCTTCTGGTTCAGAACCTTTATCATCGCTTCGTTTGTCATCGTAAGTTCCTAATTCATTCGTTTTTTTGTCAACATCATTTTTACTGTCATAAACAATTTTTCCAGTGTTTCCATTCCAGATAGAAAATGATCTTGCACCAAAACTCACCATTTCATCTAAATCTCCATCACCATCAGTATCTCCCATATCAGTAATAAGATTCAATCTTCCTAAATTAGCATCTAACTTTAAAGTAGCAGCATCAGGGAAAACCGTTGCATCAAGCTTTAAGCTTTTCATACGTTTAATATCCGTATAAGCATCATATTCTCTTGCATCACCTTCATTAGCAGTAACAAAATAAGGAACATTATTAGATGAAAAATGACTGATAGCATCCGGCATATACAATCCTTTAACTTTCCATGGGCTAAATGCAATTTTATCGTCACTATCACTTACATCAATAGCATTTTCTGCCGTATTGTAATCTTTTAATCCTAAAGGGTAAATTGCAGTAATAGTTTTTGAAGTCAAATCTACTTTTGCAACACCATTGTTTTCCTGTAAAGTTACCCAAGCCGTTTTTGAATCATCAGAAATTGTAATGTATTCTGGTTCAATATCCTGAGCAAAGCTTTTAGCAAACTTAGAAATTCTGAATCCGTCTTTAGCTAATGCCGCAGCCTGACTGCTGAAAGAAGCAAAATCAAGAGTTGTAACAGTATAATTACTAGTTTCGATAATAGAAATGGTTCCGTTTGGATCTTGAGAATAATCGGTATTTGGCTCACCTTCATTAGCAGTCATAATATATTTTCCGTCAGCAGAAAATGTAATCATATCTGGCAATGCACCAACTGTAACTTGTTTTATTAAACTGTAATCGCTTGTATTAAAAACAACAACTTTTCCGTTTCCTTGTTTGTTTACTGTTGATTCTAAAGCAACAGCCAGTTTTCCATCATAAATAGAAACACTATTTGAAGCACCTTCATAAGCAGCTAAATCAATTTTGCCAATTTTAACCGGTTTTGTTGGATCAGCTAAATCAATAACATCAATTTGATTCGTTCCACTGTTATTTACAGTAAAAAGTCTTTTTGTTTTTTCGCAGTAAGCAGAGATTTCAGCGGCAGCAGCATCTCCAATTTTAATTGAACCAATTTCTTTAAAAGTGGCAGGATTTTCATTTACAACAACTTCTTGTTCTTCGTTGTTAGCGTTTTCATCGTTATTACAGCTAGTCATTAAAAATAAAGCTGCTAATAAGGATAGGGTTACTTTTTTCATTTGTTAGTGTTTTAGTTTTTGCCAAAAGTAATTAGCCAATCCCGGTCGAATATTAAGCCTTCATTATTTAATCTTTAACTTAATTTTTGGAAGATATTCTTTGTGAAATAACACATGATTTGTATTCAGATGTTTTAAAATCCTAACGAATGCTTATCTTTGTACACTTTTAAAAATTAGAACTTTTTTATGGCAGCAAATAATAGAAGATTTCCAGCAGAGTGGGAAAAACAACAAGGAATTGTATTATGTTTTCCGCATAACGGTAACGACTGGCCGGGAAAATATGAAGCAGTTCAATGGGCTTTTGTAGAATTTATTAAAAAAGTAGCCACTTTTGAAACTGTTTTTTTGGTGGTAGCCGATGAAAAGCTAAAAGAAAAAGTAGCCGAAATGCTTGAAAGAGCTCGTGTTAATATCAAAAATGTTTCCTATATAATCCATAAAACCAACAGAAGCTGGATGCGTGATTCCGGACCGATTATTGTAAAAAATGGTTCAAAAAGAGAAGCTTTGAATTTCAACTTCAATGGCTGGGCAAAATATAAAAACTATCAATTGGATAAATTTGTTCCAGGCAAAGTTGCTGATTTTATTGATGTGCCGTTAACTCAGGTTACATATAAAGGAAAACTTGTAATCGTTGAAGGCGGTGCAATTGATGTAAACGGAAAAGGAACTTTATTGACTTCTGAAGAATGTTTAATGCATCCAACAATTCAGGTTAGAAATCAAGGTTTTACCAAAGAAGATTACGAAGCTGTTTTTAAAGAATATCTTGGAGTTACCAATGTTATCTGGCTTGGAGATGGAATAGAAGGTGATGATACACACGGACACATCGACGATTTATGCCGATTCGTTAATGAAGATACAATTGTAACGATTGTTGAAACGGATAAAAACGATTCAAACTACAAACCTTTACAAGATAATTTGAAACGTTTGCAAAATGCAAAACTAGAAAACGGAAAATCTCCTGTTATTGTAGCATTACCAATGCCAAAACGTGTAGATTTTGAAGATTTAAGATTGCCGGCAAGTTATGCTAATTTCTTAATTTTAAATAATTGCGTTTTAGTGCCGACATTTAATGACAGCAACGATCGTGTTGCATTAAATATATTATCAGAATGTTTCCCTGACAGAGAAGTAATCGGAATAAGTTGTATAGATTTTATCTGGGGATTCGGAACACTGCATTGCTTAAGCCAACAGATTCCGGCTTAATTTATTTTTGCTACGAAGGCACAAAGACACAAAGTTTTTTGAACTGCTTTGTCAGGCTGAGCGAAGTCGAAGCCTCGTAAAGTGTAGAAAAAGTTAAAAGTAATATTTGTCATTTCGACGAAGGAGAAATCTCCGCAAGTAACTCTGCAACAATTAATCTTTGTCGAGCTTCTCGTGGAGATTTCTCCTTCGTCGAAATGACAAAAATGGGGAAACTTTGCGCCTTCGCGACTTTGAGAGATTAAAAACATTCAGATAAAAAAATCATTTTAATTCTTTTAATCTGTGGCAAAAAAAGACATAAAAAAAAAACCTTGGCGATAACCAAGGTTTTTTATTTTCTATATATCTTCAGATGATTTATCTGCTCTTCATTGTCTGATAAATGGAGGTAAAAGCTGACTCGCAACTTCTCCAAAACCAATTCGAACTTCTGCATTTTCACAGAAACCTCTAATAATTACAGTATCATTATCTTCAATGAATTTACGTTCAGTTCCATCTTTTAAAGTAAGCGGATTTTTCCCGCCCCAAGTCAATTCTAACATAGAACCAAAACTATCAGGAGTTGGTCCCGAAATAGTTCCAGATCCCATCATATCACCAGAATTTACACGACATCCGTTTGAAGTATGATGCGCTAACTGCTGACTCATTGACCAGTATAAATATTTAAAGTTTGATTTTGAAACCACAGTTTCTTCAGCCTCTTCTGGCTTAATTGAAACCTCTAAATGAATATCAAAAGCTTTTTTTCCTTTTGTTTGCAAATACGGAAGCGGCGACGGATCTTGTTTAGGTCCTTTTGTTCTAAAAGGCTCCAAGGCATCCATAGTAACAATCCACGGAGAAATTGATGTTGCAAAGTTTTTTGCTAAGAATGGTCCTAGAGGCACATATTCCCATTTTTGGATATCGCGCGCGCTCCAGTCATTCAATAAAACCATTCCGAAAATATAATCTTCTGCTTCATATGTTGGGATATTTTCTCCCATAATATTCACATCAGTAGTAATAAAAGCAGTTTCAAGTTCAAAATCTACTAAACGAGACGGGCCAAAAACTGGATAATCTCCGCCTGCAGGCATTGTTTGCCCCATTGGTCTGTGAACCGGAATTCCAGATGGAACAATTGTCGAACTTCTTCCGTGATATCCAACCGGAATATGCAACCAGTTTGGCAGAAGAGCATTCTCTGGATCGCGGAACATTTTACCTACGTTTGTAGCGTGTTCTTTGCTTGAATAAAAATCAGTATAATCACCAATTAAAACGGGCAGTTGCATCTCGACATCGTCGATATTAAAAATAACAATATCGCGGTCTTTTGTTGAATCTCTTAGCTGTGGATTGGTTTCGTCGAAAATATCAGCGATACGATTTCGCACCAAACGCCATGTTTTTTTTCCATCAGAAATAAAATCATTAAGCGTGTCCTGCATAAACATATCATCGGTTAAATCTATTCCTTCAAAATAGTTTAATTGTTGTAAAGCCCCTAAATCTATAGCGTAATCGCCAATTCTAGTTCCTACTGTAACGACATTTTCTTTGGTAAGAAATACACCGAAAGGGATATTTTGAATAGGGAAGTCGCTATTTTCAGGTACTTCTAACCATGATTTTCTTTTGGTATCGTTGGCGGTTATTGGCATGTTGAATGTTAATTATTTGTTGAAAAATTACATGTCAAATATATCATAATCTAACAGTATCACAAACGTTTTTTTGTATTTTTGCAGGAAATTAACGAAAAACGAAGAAATGCAACGCGACGAACAAATTTTTGATCTTATTCTAGAAGAAAAAGATAGACAAATTCACGGATTAGAACTAATTGCTTCAGAAAATTTTGTAAGTGATCAGGTAATGGAAGCAGCCGGGTCTGTTTTAACTAATAAATATGCTGAGGGGTATCCTGGCAAAAGATACTACGGCGGTTGCGAAGTAGTTGACGTTATCGAGCAAATTGCTATTGACAGAGCTAAAGAATTATTTGGTGCTGAATACGCAAACGTACAGCCTCACTCAGGTTCTCAGGCAAATACAGCAGTTTATCACGCATGTTTAAATCCTGGTGATACTATTTTAGGTTTCGATTTATCTCACGGTGGTCACTTAACGCACGGTTCTCCTGTAAACTTTTCAGGACGTTTATACCGTCCGGTTTTTTACGGAGTAGATGCTGAAACTGGTCGTTTAGATTATGATAAAATTCAGGAAATTGCAACAAAAGAACAGCCAAAATTAATCATCGCAGGAGCTTCGGCTTATTCTCGTGATATGGATTTTGCTCGTTTCAGACAAATCGCTGACAGCGTAGGAGCAATTTTATTTGCTGATATTTCTCATCCTGCAGGTCTTATTGCAAAAGGATTATTAAACGATCCAATTCCACATTGTCATATTGTTTCTACAACGACTCACAAAACATTACGCGGACCTCGTGGAGGTTTGATCTTAATGGGGAAAGATTTCGAAAACCCACAAGGATTAAAAACTCCAAAAGGAGAAATCAGAATGATGTCTTCATTATTAGACTTAGCTGTTTTTCCAGGAAACCAAGGTGGGCCTTTAATGCATATTATCGCTGCTAAAGCAGTTGCTTTTGGTGAAGCATTAAAAGATGAATTCTTCTCTTATGCAATGCAATTACAAAAAAATGCAAACGCAATGGCAGATGCTTTCGTAAAAAGAGGTTACAACATTATCTCTGGCGGAACTGATAACCACATGATGCTTATCGATTTAAGAAATAAAAACATTTCTGGTAAAGAAGCTGAAAACGCATTAGTAAAAGCAGAAATTACAGTAAATAAAAACATGGTTCCATTTGACGATAAATCACCATTTATCACTTCAGGAATTCGTGTTGGAACAGCTGCAATCACAACTCGTGGTTTAGTTGAAAAAGATATGGAAACTATCGTAGCTTTAATCGATAAAGTTCTTACTGATCATACAAATGAAGATGTTATCGAAGAAGTTGCTGAACAAGTAAACGAATTAATGAGCGAAAGACCAATTTTTGCGTATTAAAAAATAGTTTCAAGTTTAAAGTTTCAAGTTTAAAGTTTTACACTGTTCAAAAGACAGTTTAAGACTTTAAACTTTTTTCGTTCCTAAAAGAACCTGAAACTTGAAACCTGACACGAGGCTTTAGCCGAATTGGCGAAGCAAACAAAAAAAACAAAAAGACCATGGGCGTATTAAGATTACAATTGCCAACCGACCCAAGATGGGTAAATATCGTTGAGAAAAACATAGAAGAAATCTTAACAGATCACGCTTGGTGCGAGCAAAAAGCAGCAACAAACGCAATTACAATTATTACCAATAACTCCGAACATCAGGATTTGGTGAAAGATTTATTGGCTTTAGCCAAAGAAGAAATAGATCATTTTGAGCAGGTTCATAATATCATTATCAAAAGAGGATTAAAACTAGGACGCGAACGTAAAGACGAATACGTAAACGAATTGTACCAATACATGAAAAAAAGCGGCGACGGAAGCCGTGTTTCTGGTCTTGTAGAAAGATTATTATTCTCAGCAATGATCGAAGCAAGAAGCTGTGAACGTTTCAAAGTTTTATCTGAAAATATTCAAGATGAAGAATTAGCTGTTTTTTACAGAGAATTAATGGAAAGCGAAGCGGGACATTACACCACATTCATCACCTACGCAAGAAAATACGGAACCGGAATCGACGTTGAAAAACGCTGGAGAGAATGGCTGGAGTTTGAAGAATCGATTATTAAAAATTACGGGAAAAACGAAACGATACACGGATAGTTTTAGTTTAGTTTCAAGTTTCAAGTTTGTCACGTTGAGCGAAGTCGAAACGCGCTCCAATGAGAAACCTGAAACCTGAAACCTGAAACCTGAAACTAAAATTAAACCAAATTAAAAATCCGCGTCAAATCCGCGCTTTCGCGAAAGCGAATCCGTATCATCCGTGTGCCAATTAAACGCAAAGTTTAGCAATCTAAAATCAACAATCTAAACTCTAAAATCTTTATCTTTGAAAGTAACCAAAATTCAAAGCCATGAGAATAGAGACCGATCTGAAATTAGGATTTAAAGACGTAATGATTCGCCCAAAAAGATCAACGCTCAAAAGCAGATCTGAAGTTTCATTAGAACGAAATTTTAAGTTTTTACACAGCACTTCAGATTGGACAGGAATTCCCATAATGGCCGCCAATATGGATACAGTTGGTACTTTTGAAATGGCTCAGGTTTTGGCAAAAGAAAAACTTTTTACAGCCATTCATAAACATTACACTTTAGAAGAATGGAATAGTTTTTTGAAAAATGTAACGCCGGATTTTTACAATTATATAGCCATAAGCACCGGAACCGGGAAAGAAGATTTTGATAAGATTGGAAAAGTCATAATAGCAAATCCGTTATTGAGATTTATTTGTATTGACGTTGCCAATGGTTATTCAGAACACTTTGTTCAGTTTTTAAAACAAACCCGAAAACAATATCCTGATAAAGTAATTATTGCCGGAAATGTAGTTACAGGCGAAATGGTCGAAGAATTACTTTTAGCTGGCGCCGATATCGTAAAAGTTGGAATTGGACCGGGTTCTGTCTGCACCACACGTGTAAAAACAGGTGTTGGTTATCCGCAGCTTTCTGCCATTATCGAATGTGCCGATGCAGCCCACGGTTTAGGCGGTCATATTATAAGCGATGGCGGCTGTTCAACTCCGGGAGACGTTGCAAAAGCTTTCGGTGCAGGTTCTGATTTTGTAATGTTAGGCGGAATGTTTGCCGGACATACCGAAAGCGGAGGAGAACTAATCGAAATAAACGGCGAAAAATTCAAACAATTCTACGGAATGAGTTCGGCAACGGCAATGGAAAAACATGTTGGAGGCGTTGCAGAATACAGAGCAAGCGAAGGAAAAACAGTAAAAGTTCCGTTTAAAGGAAATGTTATCGCTACAGTTTTAGACATTTTAGGCGGATTACGAAGCACTTGTACGTATGTTGGTGCATCAAAATTGAAAGAGCTTACAAAACGAACAACTTTCATCCGCGTAAGCGAACAAGAAAATCAGGTTTTTACAAATTAAAATATTTTAGAATATAATATGATTACCATTTCAGAAGCGGGTTTAAATGATATCAAAACAATTCAGGAAATCACTAATATTACCTGGCCAATTACTTACGGTGAAATTTTGACCAAAGAACAGTTAGATTATATGTTAGATTTATTTTATTCTGAGGAAGCTTTAGCTAAGCAAATCGAGAATAAAGAACAATTATTTTATCTAATTTCAGATTCAGATTCAACAATTGGATTTATCGGAATTGAACATAATTATAATAATGAAGCTCTGACTAAAATCCATAAAATCTATCTTCTGCCGGAAACACAGGGGAAAGGTTACGGAAAAATAGTCTTTGAATCAATTGAAAAATTAGCTTTAGAAAACAATTCGGCAGCACTTTTATTAAATGTGAACCGTTTTAATACCGCATTAAATTTCTATAAAAAGCTTGGTTTCGAAGTTAAGGAAACAGTTGATATAGAAATTGGAAATGGGTATTTAATGGAGGATTATGTGATGGGGAAGGAAATACAAGAATAAATTTATAAGTAGTCTTGTCATTTCGACGAAGGAGAAATCTTCGTAAGAAACTCTACAAAGATTGGACAGCTTTTCTATGCGGAGTTACTTGTGGAGATTTCTCCTTCGTCGAAATGACAAACTGTGTGTTGAGCCATTTTATTGTTGATTAAGAAAATAAAAAATGCCAGTTTTTTAACTAGCATTTTTTTATTCAATTATTACAATCTTATTTCAAATCATATTCTTCATCAATCTGTTTAATAATAATTTCTCTAGATTTAATCAAATTATTATATCGCTCGTAAATCTGATTCCACGGAATAAGATTTTTTGCCAGCTTTTTACCTTTTGGCGTTGTTAAAACCCTAAAATTATCTGTGGTACTTTCAGGATCAATTAGATTTTCATCTAAATAAGTTTGCAGTTTTTTTTGATTTGAAAGCCATCCAGATTCAGATGAATTAACTTCAGAAAGTGTTTCCTGATAAAATTTAAGGATATTTAAAGAAAGAGCATATGAAATATTTGTTGAACTGATAAAAAATGGCACTAAAAATAACTCAAAACAACTTCTGAGAAAAAGCTATAATATAAAGAACGCGGATGACACCGATTTGCTTCGCAAAGACACGGATTTAAACGGATTTATTTTCTCAAATTATGATAAAAAAATCAGTTTCATCTGCGCTTTTGCGAAGCAAATCGGTGTCATCCGCGTTATGTTTATTAGAAACTACGTTACAACAATATCATGCTTAAACAATAACCCTTTCAATTCTTTCAAAGCAAAAACAGCCTTCTTAAGTTTAGTTTTAGACGGATCGATCGAATAATTATAACTCGTTTTAAAATCGGTTTTGTTGGCGATGGCTTTGTCGAATTCGGAACGGTATAAATCACAGTTGTCAAATAAAACACCCGTTAGATCCGCGGCCATAAAATCAACCGCAATTAAGCTGCAATTGGTAAACGGAGTTGCTTTCAATTTTAAAGTATAAAACTTTGAAAAGTCCAGAATGCAGTCATTAAAACGAACTTCAAAAATCAGTTTATCGCACATGGCAAAATTTACCTCTTTAATTTCACATCCATTAAAAGCCACCGTTCTAAAAGCAACATAATTAATTTTTGCTTCGGTAAAAATGCAGTTGTTAAAAACACAATCGATAAAAGTAACCGCTAAAAAAGTGCAGGCAGAAAAATTACAATTATTAAAAACGCAGCATTCGAAATCTTTAAAATTAAGATCGTCTTTGGCATAAGTAATTGTATTATATTCTTTATCAAGAAAATATTCGCTTTCTTTTTTCAAGTTTATTTTTAAATTTTTGAGGCTGAAAAGGTACTAATTTAAGCCAAAATATTAAGTAAAAGTTGTGAACAAAATTTAGAATTTGATGTAGCTTTACGCTTATTTTTTAAGTTAAAAAACATCAATTTTAATTATATGGAATCAACAAGAAAGGAGCATGATTTTTTAGGAGAATTAAAAATTCCGAATCATCTGTACTACGGAATCCAAACTTTTAGAGCGGTAGAAAACTTCAATATTACCGGTATTCCCATTTCAAAAGAACCTTTGTTTATCAAAGCTTTAGGTTATGTGAAAAAAGCCGCAGCTCTTGCGAATAAAGACTGCAAAGCAATCGATCCAAAAATTGCTGAAGCCATTTGCTACGGAAGCGATCAGGTTATTGCCGGAAAATTTAATGATGAATTTGTAAGTGATTTAATTCAGGGTGGCGCGGGAACTTCTGTAAACATGAATGCCAATGAAGTAATCGCCAATATTGGTCTTGAATATCTGGGACACAAAAAAGGCGAATACAACTTTCTGCACCCAAATAATCATGTAAACTGTTCACAATCTACAAACGATGCTTATCCATCGGCATTTAGAATTGCGTTGTATTTAAAAATGACAGCTTTATTAAAACACTTTCGGGCTTAGAAGTTGCTTTTGCCAAAAAAGGAGAGGAGTTCAAAGAAGTTTTAAAAATGGGAAGAACACAATTACAAGACGCTGTTCCAATGACTTTAGGACAAGAATTTAAAGCCTATGCAACAACAATTGGCGAAGATATTCAACGTTTAAAAAATGCTCAGGAATTATTGCTGGAAATCAATATGGGCGCAACCGCCATTGGAACAAAAGTAAACGCTCCGGAAGGTTATCCTGAAATTTGTGTGGCTTATTTAGCCAAAGAAGTTGGAATTCCGTTGACACTTTCACCAGATTTAATCGAAGCAACAGTTGATACCGGAGCGTATGTCCAAATTATGGGAACTTTAAAACGTTCGGCAGTTAAAATTTCTAAAATCTGCAACGATTTACGATTGTTGAGTTCTGGACCAAGAACGGGATTAAACGAAATCAATTTACCGGCACGTCAGCCAGGTTCGTCCATTATGCCGGGCAAAGTAAATCCGGTAATTCCAGAAGTCGTTAACCAGACTTGTTTTTATGTAATTGGTCAGGATTTAACGGTTACTATGGCGGCAGAAGCTGGACAATTACAATTGAATGTTATGGAACCTGTAATTGCTTTTGCGATGTTTACCTCTTTAGATTATCTTTCAAATGCCATTCAAACCTTAATAGATAAATGTATTAACGGAATCACGGCAAATGTGGATCATTGCTATAATATGGTAATGAACAGCATAGGAATTGTAACGCAGTTAAACCCAATTATTGGTTATGAAGAAAGTGCAAGTATTGCGGGCGAAGCTTTAAAAACAAACAAAAGTGTACATCAAATTGCCGTTTTAGAAAGAAAGCTGATTACACAGGAAAAGTGGGATGAAATCTATTCTTTACAAAATTTAATCCATCCAAAATTTATCACAAAGTAAAATTGCTATAAAAATTATAATAACAAGCCGTCAATTTATTGACGGCTTTTTTTAAAAGAACTTTAAATTTCTCCACTATTTATTGATTCATTTTCAGGCTTACTGCTATTAAATATAAAACCAAACAAATTACGTTTACTCCAAAAACTTTAAGATATTTATGGATTGGTGAAGTATTTTGTCTGAAGAAATTATAATTAATAATAGTTGCGGTGCTCCCCAAAATAATGCCAATTCCTCCAACACTAAAAAAGGAAAGAAAAGACAGCGCTCCAATTATATATTCATACCATTTTAATTGCGCTGCCATAACACATCTTTTTCCGTCTATGCTTAAAACCTGCGCAGAGATATCCGGAATATTCATTTTAGGAAAAGCTTCTACAATTTCGTCATTCACCCTTTTTATTAAAAAAGGTTTTCCTCTTTCTTTACTTTGTTCAACAATAACTCCATTTTGTTTTAAGGTTGATTTTCCTGAGAAAATATTATTTTCAAACTCAAAAATATCAGTTGGGAAATGAGGAAGTTTAAATTCAAAAGTATTTTTCATTATGGTATCTATTTTATTTGTAAGTGTTTTTAAAAGAAAGGTTTAAGTTTCTTAAAACATTTTGCAAAATTAATTTCAACCGTAAAGTAGTTTTGATTGTAAAAGTTTAAAAAATTGCAGAATAAGATTTTATTGAAAGAGGTATTCTTGATGTTTTGTTCTGTAAAATATTGAAAATAAGAGTTATATTTACAAGAGGTTTGATTTTTTAAATAGAAATTAAAATTTTTGCCGAATGAAATTCTTAAGAAAAATAAGTTTTCAGCATAAAATTAAAATCGCAGTTCTGCTTTTTGTATTTCCATTATTTCTAATGGCGCAAACCGAAACAGATTCTCAAAAAAAAGAAATATGTCCACCCAAAACTATTTTAGAAATCTTTAAAAAACCCGATTCCACATTAGTAGTTAAACCCACAAAAAACAATTTTTTCCTCGTAATTCCCGCAATTGGTTCACAGCCCGCAACAGGATTCTTTTTTGGCGCCGTTGCGCAATATACTTTCAAAGGAAAACAAGAATCAGATAAATATTCAGTCGCTAATTTGGGAATAACCTATACTGTAAAAAAGCAATGGCTGATCAATGTCAAAAACAATATTCTGCTAAAAAATAACCGAATCTTTTTAAGCGGCGATTACAGGCTTTACATATTTTCACAGCCAAACTACGGACTCGGAACAGATATAATTCCACCGCATCGCGATCAGGAACCAGGTTTTAGTATTGATTCTTTAGCACAGGAAATGGATTATAATTATTTCAAATTTCACCAAACCGCTTCTTTTGAAGTAAGAAAGAATTTTTACGTTGGTGCAGGAATCAATATCGATTGGTACACCAATATAAAAGACAAAGAACTGGATGTTGAAAACGGAAATCTAACCTATCATTACAATTACAATCAGGAACACGGTTTTGATAATTTAGAATATTTTCTAACCGGAGTAAGTTTTAATATGGTTTACGATTCTAGAGATAATCAGGTGAATTCTTCCAGAGGCTGGTTTGCGAATATCAATTATCGTTTTAATCCGGTGTTTTTTGATAATCAAAAATACAGTAATGTTTTGTATGCCGAATATCGAAATTTTATTCCGCTTTCGCAGAAAAATCCGCGTTACATTCTCGGAATCTGGGCTTACGGACAATTTGTTACAAGAGGCGATGTTCCGTATTTAAATCTGCCCGCAATTGGCTGGGATCAACGCAGCAGGAGTGGAGAAGGTTATACACAAGGATTATTTAGAGGAAATGGTTTAGTCTATCTTTCAACAGAATTTCGGTTTCCCATAACCTGTAATCAAATGTTTAGCGGCGTAGCTTTTACCAATTTTGTAACCGCAAGTAATAAAGACAATGATGTATCACTTTTTCATGCAATCCAGCCAACGGTTGGTCTTGGCCTTAGAATATTAATAGACAAAAAAACACGTACCAATTTGATTGTCGATAATGCGTGGGGAAATAATTCGAAGGGATTTTACTTAAATGCTGGAGAAACTTTTTAATAGCTTTATTTGTTAAGTGTTTGATTGTGTGAAATTTATATTTAAAAATGTAAGAAATTACAATAAAAATATTAAATTTGGCTAACCATTTAACTTTCAAACACATAATTTATGAAACAGTACAGTTTATTATTAGCTGTATTCCTGTCGGCGATAGGAATGCAGGCTCAGGATGCAAGGTCTTTTTCGCTTAATTTGTATGGCGGTTATAATTTTTCAGATGAGCTGGATTACGACGGTTATTCTGCAACAATTGAAGATGGATTTCAATATGGAGCAGGATTTGAATATTTCTTTTCGACAAATAACTCAGTTGAGTTAAAGTATTTAAGATCAGATGTAAAAATACCTTTTTATGGCCCTTTAGGAAATCAGGTTAATGCCGGAAACGATAAAGGTGCCTTCAATTTTATTTTAGCAGATTTCACCCATTATTTTGATACAGGATCAAATTTATTGCCTTATTTGGGTGCAGGAGCAGGAGTTAGTATTTTAGAAACGCCTCAGGGAGGAAGCGGAACTTATTTTGCCTGGGATGTAAAGGGAGGTGTAAAAATTAAAACAGCTTCGACTGTCTCTGTAAATATTAACGCTTATTTACAATCGATGTCGGCAGCAGTTGGTGAGAGTTATTATTGGACATATTGGTATGGCCCGGTTGCAGTTGATGATTATATTTCGACTTTTCAATTTGGACTTGGAGCAGTATTGAGTTTTAATTTTAAAAATTAGAAAGAATAATATTTAACACATAGAAACGTAGATTTATGTATTAATTGAATAAAGATTAAAATAAATGATATATCATTTACACATAGCTATGTTTGTTAATGCAAGTGAAACGCCTTTGATCAATAATAAAATCTATGTTTCTATATGTTTAATTAATTAAGTTCAACGTGTATAAATTTATAAGTAAGAATTAGCAGCTAGATAAAGCTGCTTTTTTTATGCTTTTTAAAGCCGTTGTTCATAATTAAATCATAATTTACAACTATTATGAATAATATTTTTGAAGTCAATCCTTATTTTTGTTGTATATACAAATTAATATGAAGTTACTAATAGTCGAAGACGAACCAAATCTTTTATCGATTTTAAGGAAAGGATTTGCCGAAAATAACAACGAAGTAAGTGTGGCTATGGATGGCAAAACTGCCCTCGAAATGATCCACAATTATAACTTTGATGTTGTCGTTTTAGACGTTATGTTACCGGATATTAACGGAATCGAGATTTGCCGCAGACTTCGTGCCAGTAAAAATTTTGTTCCTATTTTACTTTTAACCGCTTTGGGAACTTCAGAAAACATTGTAACCGGACTTAATTCGGGTGCCGATGATTATTTGGTAAAACCTTTTAAATTTGGAGAACTCGATGCAAGAGTAAATGCTTTAAACCGAAGAGCACATCAGGAAACAGATAAAATCGATGTAATTACCATTGGCGATTTAGAAATAAACGGACGTGCAAAAACGGTAAAAAGAGAAGGAGAATCGATAATTTTAACCGCAAAAGAGTTTAAATTACTGTATTATCTGGGAAAAAATGCCGGAAGAATCGTTTCCCGCGATCAAATTTTAGACAACGTTTGGGATATTAATTTTGATATGAACACCAATGTTGTCGATGTGTATATTACGTATTTAAGAAAAAAAGTAGATAAACCTTTTAAAACCAAACTTATTCATACCATGAAAGGTTTAGGTTATGTTATAAAGCCATAGAATGGATATCAGAAAAAAAATTACTTTTACTTATGTAGCACTTTCTACCTTTAGTACATTGCTATTGAGTATAATAGTATTCGTTTTATTTAGAGAAAATAACCGTTACCATTTTTTGAAAAGGTTAGAAGACCGTGCCAAAATTGTAGCATCAATTCACTTTCAGCACGATCCTGAAAAAAGTAAATATTATAGTAATTTAAAGAAAAACGGACTGGAAGAACTTATTGAAGAAGAAGAATATGTTCTTAAAATCAACAGTGCCAATAGTTTTGATTACAACACAAATCTAAATCTTCCAAATAAGTTTTATTCTAATATTCTGTCAACAGGAAAAGACTATTTTGAAGTTAACAGCAAATATTATCTCGGACAGGTTTTTACCGAAAGTCATCAAAAATACATTGTAATTGTAGGCGCGCGCGACCGACGCGGAAAAACTACGTCTATATATATTATAAAAATATTACTTTTTGGAGGCATAGGTTTCATACTTCTCGCTTTCTTTTTAGGTCGTTTTCTGGCAAAAAGAGTCATAAATCCCGTCGCAAGAATCACCAAAGAAGTAAACCGAATTAGTGCTTCAAATCTTCATAACCGACTTCCAGAAGTAAAAAACTCGGATGAAATTTCAGATTTGACCGAAACTTTTAACGATATGTTAGACAGGCTTGAAACTTCATTTGAAATTCAGGCCAACTTCATCAATAATGCTTCACACGAATTAAAAACGCCAATTACAACCATAATTGCCGAATCTGAAATTATGCTGCTAAAAGAGCGTGAAGTTTCAGAATATGTCGAATCATTGCAAAACATTTACAGTCAGGCATCAAGATTAGGAAACCTGACCGAGAGTTTATTAAAGTTGACACAAACGGGTTACGACGGAAACAAACAAGTTTTAGATATTGCCAGAATTGATGAATTGTTGTTAGACGTAAAATCAGATTTAGATAAAATTTATCCTGATAATCGTGTCAGCATTAAAATGAATTTTGCGCCAAAAGATTCTAATCTGCTTTTAATTCCGTGTAATAAACCGCTTTTAGAACTGGCGATCAATAATATTATTACCAATGGTGTAAAGTATTCCGATAATAATGAAGTATTTGTAACGCTTTCTGCTAATCAGGATGCAATTAAAATTTCGATTAACGATATCGGAATTGGAATTCCGCCAGAAGATATTCCGCATTTGTACGAACCTTTCTTTAGAGGAAAAATTGCGGCCAAATATATTGGTTACGGTTTAGGATTGCCGCTGGCTTCCAAAATCATTCGTATGCACGATGGCGAAATACAAGTGCAGTCAGAGCAAAACAAAGGAACAATCGTAACGATCATCTTTAAAAAGATAAATCCTAAAAAGACCAACATTAAAAAATCTAATGTTGAATCTTAGAAAATTCTAATTTTAGATTAAGACCCTTCTAATTTTCAGCCCGTTATTTTGTATGTATAAACTAAAAGATTATACATATGAAAAATTTCCTAATACCTACTACTTTAAAAGATGATACAATTTCTGCTGTAAAATCAGCTATTAGTCAGGCAAAAGAATCAGACTGCGAAATTGTTCTAATGATGGTTTCTGAGACTCCAGATGCTTTTTCATCCTCTAATTTTTTACGTGAAATGAGAACCGGACTTACCAAAAGTCAGGAAGAAGTTCTCGAAACCTGCAGGTATATGATTGATCATACTAAAAACTGCAAAATTAAAATTCACAATCAATACGGACTTTCGTCTCCAATTTTTAGAGGAATCATTGAGCATTTTGCTGTAAAATTAGTCGTTTTAACACACTCTTATAAACAGGAAACAAAACGTATTCATCAATATTTAGTGCAATTAGCGGCCAATCAAAAATGCCCGATTCTGCATTTAGGAAACGATTTTAAAGAAGATTTTACAAAAGCGCTTTATATAGAAAACAGCGCTGCAAATGTTCATGTAAAAGATGTACAGCAGTTTTTAAATGAAAATTTCTCTTATGAAATCGTAAGTCAGACTTCAAGAGTTGATGATAATTACGACGCAGCAGCGCCTTATCTAACCGAAGCCATTTCAAAATACGAAATTGACCTTTTGGTAGAAACCCGTAAAGGCGAAAAAATCAAATTTAAAAAAGTAAAAAAACAAAACATTAATGAAAAACTGGGACTTCCGGTACTTTCATTATATGAAGAAACCGTATAAAACCCGATTCTTCTAAACAAATATTAATTTAATTAAAACCGAAAATATGTTATTAAAGAAAAGAATACCAATGAAGTACGTTCTCGGGAAAATTAAAGTAGAAATGGCTTTAGTGATTGCCTATACCGTATTGTTCGAAATTTTTCATCACTATTTTGTCACCCTTCCTGTAGATATTCCAATTGCAATTCCAACGATGATTGGAACCATTATTTCCTTATTATTAGCCTTTAAATCTAATCAGGCTTACGATCGCTGGTGGGAAGCACGAATTGTTTGGGGAGCAGTTGTAAACGATTCCAGAACCTTAATACGTCAGGTTTTGACATTTTATAAAGATCCCGATTTTTCTGTTGAAGCAAGCGAATTCAAGGAGAACTTTGCCAAAAGACAAATTGCATGGTGTTACAGTTTAGGTCAGGCGCTTCGAAATAAAGATGCTGTAAAACCTTTAAAAGGTTTAATGAGCGAAGACGAAATTAGGTATATCAAGAATCATCAAAACGTTCCTAATGCTATTTTAATGCTTCATGCGCGCGATCTTAAAAATGCTAAAAATGAGAAAAAAATCAACATGTACCAACAAGTTGAAATCGATAATACATTATCGCGATTATGCGATGAAATGGGTAAATGCGAGAGAATCAAGAACACGATTTTCCCAACTACCTACAGCATGTACATTAGATTAACCTTGTGTTTATTTATTTTGTTACTGCCTTTTGGGCTGACAAGTGTATTGAGCTGGTTTGCGATTCCGTTGATTACAGCAATTGCAGCTGCTTTCTTTTTGATTGAAAGAATGGCGATTCATTTGCAGGATCCGTTTGAAAACAGACCAACCGATACGCCGGTTACAACAATTGCAAACACAATTGAAAAAAATATCAAACAAATGCTGAACGAATATCAAAGCGAATTTGATATTCTAAAAGAATTCCACCTAGACGACGAACCTAAGAAAGTCGAAAAAGACGCTTATTTCGTGTTATAAGATTTTAATTTTGGTCTTCTTTAATTGTTGGCTGGACAGTGTATTGGTTAGCGCTGTCCAGCTTTTTTTATTGAAGTTGCTGAGAGGCTAAGTTGCTAAGGTTCTGAGTTTTTGTCATTGCGAAGAACGAAGCAACCGCACTAACAAATCGACAAAAATATAAACGCAAACATTTTAAACATAGCCAGTGGTTTCAACCACTGGAACACAATGTAATCACAATGCAATGTCATACTCCATGTCCTCGTGGTTGAAACCACGGGCTATATTAATTGAAGATGCTATTCTAAGTTTTTTTTATTTTCAAAAGCACACAGTTTTGTCATTGCGACTGAAAGGAGAAATCGCACTAGAAACTCTGCACAGATATTCGCCAATCTTTGTCGATTTACGAGTGCGATTTCTCGTTCCTCGAAATGACAAACTAATCGCAAAGACAAACTTTACAACTGTTTCGCTGCCAATCTCCCCAAAGTTCGAATAGATTCCCGCAATTCATTACTCCACGGAAGCCCAAAACTCAAACGCATACAATTCGAAAACTGATTTTGAAAAGAGAAAATCCTTCCGGGCGCGATACTGATATTATGTTTCATAGCCAGATGATAAAACGCAGCAGTATCAATTTTTTTATCTAATTCAACCCAAAGGAAAAAGCCGCCCTGAGGCTGGCTCACTTTTGTTCCTGCGGGAAAAGATTCTAAAACTGTATTGATATAATTATTACAATTGCGATTCAGTATTTGGCGGATTTTTCTAAGATGATTTTCATAGCGTCCGTTTTTCAGGAAATCACCCACAACTTCATGTGTAATTGTAGGAGAGGAGAGCGTGTGGTAAATTTTATTACGAAGGATTTCTTTTTTAAATTTCCCAGGTGAAACCCAGCCGGCGCGATAACCCGGTGCCAGTGTTTTAGAAACAGAACTGCAGCAAAGTACAATACCGCTTTCGTCGTAAGTCTTGCAATTTGTCGGGCGGCTTGCGCCAAAGTACAAATCGCCGTGAATATCATCTTCAATTAATGGAATGTTGTAAAACTCCATCAATTTTACCACTTCTTTTTTGTGTTCAGCAGGCATCATGCTTCCAGAAGGATTACTAAAATTACTCATCAATAAACAAAGTGTAACTTTTTTAGTCGCAAGAGCTTTTTTCAGCGCTTCTAATTCTATGCCCGTTGTCATATTGGTAGGCAGTTCCATAATATATAAACCCAAAGATTTAGCCAATTGCAGAATTCCAAAATAAGCAGGACTTTCGGTAATAATAGTATCTCCTGGTTTTGTCAACGTCATTAAACAATGCGATATGGCGCTTGTACAGCCCGGCATCGTTATAATATCCCGCTCTGTTAAAGAACCGCCCCAGCTAAAAGACCAGCGCGCAATTTCTTTTCTTAAATTCAAATTACCTTGTACTTCTTCATAGCTTGTTCCGCTGTTTGGCAGCTGGCGCATCGCCTGAACCATTCCTTTGTTTAATTTTGCAATAGGAAGAAGCTCATTTGATGGAAAACCCAGCGACAGCATCGTAATATTTTTATCGGTCATATTACCGTAAACCTGATCGATTAAATCTTCCCGATCTATGTTTTCGCATTTTAATATGGGACTGCTGGCAGAAGGTTCCGGAATTGTTCTGGCCGAGATATTACTCACATAATAACCCGACTGAGGGCGCGATTCGATTAAAGACCTGCTTTCGACTTCATAATACGCTTTGCTTACCGTACTCATGCTGTAACCCGTTTCGGCACAAACTTCCCGGATCGAAGGCAGTTTGTCTCCAACATTTAAAAGCCCTGATTTTATCTGCTTTTCAATAACGTCTGCAAACTGCAGATACAAGTAATTTGAACTCTTCATAAAAATAAACTGTTATGCTGCAATTTACAAAAACTGTATCTGTATTGCTGTTTTATTTTTTAGAAATTTGTTTCATAGAAAATTAAACAAACTAAAATTTCGTGAAAACAACAAAATACTACATAGCGGCGATTACTTGTTTTGTAATCTGGGGATTTTTTAGTTTGGTTTTAAAACCAATACATGATTATGCCTCATTGGATATATTATTCTATCGTGTTTTCAGCTGCAGCATTTTAATGCTCCTGATTTCTTTTACATTTAGACGAAAAAAGGTTAAAGAAGCAATAGCAGTTTTTAAAGCAATGCCAAAAGCTGAAAAGAGAAAATCGGCTTTATTAAATATTGGCGGAAGCGTTTTTCTAATGGCTAATTGGTTTACCTTTATTTATGTAATGAATCATGTCAGCGTAAAAGCAACCTCTTTGGCCTATTTGGTCTGTCCAATTTTAACCACATTACTGGCATATTTTATTTTGCACGAAAAACTAAGTAAAACACAATGGATTGCAGTTGGATTAAGTATTTCAGGCTGTATTCTTTTGTCTTATGCCAATATAATGGATATGTTTTTCAGCATCATAATTGGCTTTACTTATGCCGCATATTTAGTAAGTCAGCGCGTTAACAAAGGTTTTGATAAATTTATAGTGCTAACGTTTCATATTACTTTGGCCGCTTTATTTTTAGTGCCTTTTTTTCCAGCCTACAGCGGACCAATTCCAACAGAATTTAGGTTTTATTTTTGTATCGAAACTATCGCCATTTTGTTTACCATTTTTCCGTTGTTTCTTAATCTGTATGCACTTTCAGGAATAAATTCATCAACTGTTGGGATGCTTTTAAACATCAATCCAATGATTGCTTTTTTACTGGCCATGTTTTTTTATAAAGAACCATTTGGCATTATACAAATTATAGCATATGGCATTATTTTTATTGCAGTGTTAGTTTTTAATTCACATCATATTTTTGCCATAAAACAGAAATATATCCTGTCGTCTAAAGATTCTCAGTAATGTATCTCTCATATTTTATTGGTTAAAAAATGTAAAATTACGAGAATCTTAACAGGGTTTTAAAACAGGAATGAGTATTTTTCATTCCTGTTTTTTTATGCAGTAAATTGAAATATATCGGCCACAGATTATACAGATTAAAAGGATTTTTTTTCGCCACGAATTACACGAATTTTCACGAATTTATTTTTTATACTAATTCTTTAAATTAATTTGAATTCGTGAAAATTTGTGTAATTCGTGGCAAATTTTCAACACAAAGAAAATAATCTTTTTAATCCGTGCAATCTGTGGCAAAAAAAAATAAAAACCGAATCTCTATTATATGAAACCAGCAAAACTTCAAGCTTTTACTCCATTGTTTTATTTAGTGTGGTCTGATGATCTTTTAACTCAAAAGGAATTTGCCACATTAAAAGAATTTATAAAATCTCAAAAAGCCCTTTCAGCCGAAGAACAGGAATATCTTCTATCTAAAGTTGATATTTCAAATCCGCCTTCGCGAAATGAACTCGCACAATGGAAACTGGATATTGAAAAAAGCATTCAGGATAAATCTTCTATAAAATCTATTTTTGATATTGCCGTAGCGCTTTCAGATAAAGATTTGGATATTTCATCCTTAGAATCAGACTTTACAAAACTTGAAAACGATCTTGGAATTTTAGGCGAAGAAGCACTTCAAAACTTCAAAACAAAAGCCGATTCTTTTACCGCAAATTCGCAAACGACAAGCAATTTTGACATTCAAAAAATAACCGAATTTCTGGACGGAAAAGAAGCCCACATCATAAAAAAAGTAAAATCAGTGATTTCAAGACCTGAATTTGCTTACGAAACTTCGACAGATATCAATGTTTTTCGCCAAACGGTTTACAATTGGTGTAAAATTCTAGCCGATGAAAACTTAGGAAATATGGCTTATCCGAAGGAATATGGCGGAGGAGGAAACGTAGAAGATTATTTTGCCATTATGGAAACGCTGAGTTATCACGACTTAAGTTTGGTGATAAAATTTGGTGTTCAGTTTGGACTTTGGGGAATGAGCGTCCAGTCTCTCGGAACCGAAAAACATTATGCAAAATATCTAAAAGATATTGGTTCCTTAAAACTTCCGGGTTGTTTCGCCATGACCGAAACACATCACGGATCGAACGTAAAAGGTTTAGAAACTACGGCAACATACAATCATAACGATCAGACTTTTACGATTCATACGCCAAATAAAAATGCTCAAAAAGAATATATCGGAAACGCCGCAGTCCACGGGCAAATGGCAACTGTTTTCGCTAAATTAATTATCGACAATCACGATTATGGCGTAAATGCTTTTGTAGTTCCGCTAAGAGATAAAAACGGAAATACTCTAAAAGGCGTTACAATTGGTGACTGCGGACATAAAATGGGATTAAATGGCGTAGACAACGGAACAATTAGTTTTGATAATGTTGTGATTTCGAAAGAAAATATGCTGGATCGTTTTGCTTCTGTAAACGATAAAGGAGAATTTGAAAGTCCGATTCCGAGTGATAACAGAAGATTTTTTACCATGTTAGGAACTTTGGTAGGAGGAAGAATCGGAATTCCGCGTTCGGCTTTGGCTGCAGCCAAATCTGGATTGACAATTGCCATTCGCTACAGCGATCAGCGTCGACAATTTGGCCCAGAAGGCGGGTCAGAAGTTCCGATTTTAAATTACAGAATGCACCAACGCAGATTGTTACCGCATTTAGCAAAAACATATGCTGTTCATTTTGCACTTCAATATCTGACTAAAAGATTTTTGAACAGGACAGAATCCGAAATGCAGGAAATCGAAGCGCTTGCAGCCGGAATGAAATCCTACTCGACCTGGAGTACAAGAGATATATTACAAGAATGTCGTGAAGCTTGCGGCGGAAAAGGTTATTTGTCTGAAAACCGAATTGACGCATTAAAAAATGATACTGAAATTTACACCACTTTTGAAGGTGATAATACCGTTTTAATGCAATTGGTTGCTAAAAACCGTTTATCAGAATTCAGAAAATCTTTCGGAGAAATGGGCTCTTTGGGAATTATCAATTATGTATATGAAAATGCCAAAATAGCCATTACAGAGAAAAATCCAATCGCAACCAGAAGATCAGATGATGAACATTTACTTGACGGCGAATTTCATTTACAGGCATTTGTACACAGAGAAAAAACAATTCTGGCTTCGGCAGCGAGACGTATCAAGAAATTGGTCGACGGCGGATTAGAAGCTTATGATGCTTTTAATGTTGTGCAGCATCAAATGATTGATGTCGCTCAGGCTTATTTGGAACGTATTGTTTTAGAACAATTTCAGGAAGCAATCAAAGCTATTGAAGATCAAAATTCAAAACAAATATTGACAAAATTATATCAGTTATACGCGCTTTCGCAGATAGAAAAAAACAAAGCCTGGTATCTTGAAGATGGATATATGGAAGCGGTGAAAACCAAAGCGGTTCGTAAAATAGTGAATCAGCTTTGCTGGGATATTCGTCCGGATGCTGTGGCGTTAGTAAATGCTTTTGATATTCCAGAGAGTTGTTTGGCTGCGCCTATTGCGGTGTAGTTTTTAAATATTTTTTTTAAACCATATAAGTGATATAAGGTTTATAAGTTTTTAGAGGAACTTTGTCAAAGTTTTAAACTTTGACAAAGTTTTTTTTTCTTTCGATAAGGTTTAACGCAAAGTTTGTCATTCCGAGGAACGAGGAATCGCACTAGAAATTCCGTACAGCAGATCGCCAATCTTTGTCGATTCTCTAGTGCGATTCCTCGTTCCTCGGAATGACAATATCATGGAAAATATTATAACATTTATTATTTGTAATAAAATTATTTATATCACAAAACCAATCAAATCATTTTACTATTAAAATAACCTGCCTTTTGAAAATCATCAATATTCATAGAAATCGATTTAACTTCGGGCAAAATAGTATTAAGTTTCGTTACAATTGCTTTTGATAAATTGTTTTTTTGTTCCTCATTTCGGCCTTCCATTATGTAGCCAAAAACATGGATGAAATCACTCAAAGTATTGCCATTATTATAATGTGAGAAAGGGTTTATGCGAACTTTAATTTCTGGAGCAGTAAAAAGATCTGTTGATAAAGCTGAATTAAAAACTTCCTGCATGATGTCATCTGCAGATTTTAATCTTAATACATTTTCAGAACATTCGATGATAAAATTTGGCATTTGATAATAGTTTAGGTTAGAAATTCACTTCAATCAAAATTATAAAAATCATCATTAGTTTTAGGTTATTTTGCGAGATATATAAATAATTCATTTTTCTATTTACACTTTATTATATTTGTACGTTACATTTATTTTTATTCAGTTTGAAAAATCCATTTTTGTTACTTTTAATTGTCTTGACTAACTTTTCGGCTTTCGCTTCGGAAAGTACAGATGATATTATAGACAAGTTAAATCTGGCGCTAAAAAACAAACAGCATTATGTTCGGTTAAAGGAAGAAAGGATTCTAAACTTCAAGAAAATCAAATCAGAGGATTTAACGAAAGAACAAGAGTACAATTACAATAAAACCTTATATACTGAATATCAAAAATTCAATTCAGATTCGGCTATTTTGTACGTAAAAAAGAATTTAAAAATTGCCGATGAACTTCACGATAAAGATTTGGCCGATTTAGCCAATCTGCAATTGGTTACACTTTATTCTTCTTCAGGAAAATACAGGGAATCTGAAGCAATTTTAAAAAGTATTGACAAAAACAAATTGTCAAAATCCCTGCTTCCCAACTACTTTGTTTCGTATCGTGAATTTTTTGAGCATTACGCGGCAAATAGTTACAGTAAAGAATATTTACAGCAAATTCAAAAATACCGTGATTCGTTATTGATGGTTTTAGATCCAAAATCTATTAATTACCAAATCAATAAAATTCAGCACGATGTATATCATAAAAAAATAGTTAGTGCCCAAAAGCAATTAATGAACCTGCTTAAAAATACCAGCGAAGATGATCCGCAATATGCCATGATTACCTATTTGCTTGGAAACATTTATGAGCATACACATCAGCTTGAATTGCGAAAAAAATATTATGCACTTTCCGCAACCGCTGATATTAAAAATGCTAATAAAGACAATGCTTCGCTACAGGAACTGGCTTTGGTTTTTTACGAAATCGAAGATGTCGATATGGCGTATAAACTAACGCAATCGGCAATTGAAGATGCGCTTTATTGTAATGTACAGTTTCGAACGCTTTTAATGTCTGAAGTTTATTCGATCATTAATACCGTTTATTTAGAAAAAGAAGCCAAACGAAAAACAGAATTACAGCTTTATTTAATCTGCATCAGTTTACTTTCTGTATTTTTAATTATTGCAATTATTTACGTTTACAAACAAATGAAAAAGGTTTCTAGAATTCGGGGAGAACTCTATGAAACCAGTCAAAAATTAGCCGAATTAAATCAGGATATTACTGAAACCAATAATCAGCTGCAGGAACGTAACGCACAATTATCTGAATCGAATCATATCAAGGAAGAATATATTGCACATTTTTTCAGCCTTTGTTCAACTTACATTAATAAACTGGAGAATTACCGCATTATTTTAAATAAAAAAGCAACGGCAAAACAATTTGACGAAATCTACAAAATGCTAAAGTCAACGACTTTGGTTGATACAGAATTAGAAGAATTGTATAAAAACTTCGATATTATTTTCCTGAATTTATATCCCACTTTCGTAAAAGACTTTAATGCCCTTTTAATTAAAGAAGAACAAATCGTTTTAAAACAGGGAGAATTGCTAAATACTGAGCTTAGAATTTTTGCTTTGATTCGTTTAGGAATTAACGACAGTGTAAAAATTGCGGCCTTTCTTCGTTACTCTTTAAGTACAATTTACAATTATCGAACAAGAGCCCGAAATAAAGCGGCAGTTTCGAGAAATGATTTTGAAGAAATGGTCATGAAAATAGGTTTAATTACGTTGAAAATCTAAAGATTTATTTTAAAATCACTACTTTTTTTGATCCTTATTTTTTGTTAAAAAACTGATAATCAATATTTTAATTTTTTAATTCACTACTTTTTTTCGTTTAAAAATTCAAAACGAACTATAACGTTTTAGCTTTACAATATTATTAAAAGGTACAATTGACCACTTGTATCTATACCAAAAATTGAATGCTTAAATAAATTACTAGTTATGTTTAAAAACGTTAAAACAATCCTTGTTTTAGTTTTGTTGAGTTCATTCGGATTGAATGCACAAAATAAGGTTCCGGTTTATCTTGATGATAAAAAGCCAATTAGCGAGCGTGTAGAAGATGCGCTTTCAAGAATGACAACCGAAGAAAAAATTGCCATAATTCATGCGCAGTCAAAATTTAGTTCACCTGGTGTAAAACGCCTTGGAATTCCGGAAAACTGGATGACTGACGGACCACACGGAATTCGTACTGAAGTAAAATGGGACGAATGGGACCAAGCAGGTTGGACAAATGATTCTTGTATTGCATTTCCGGCTTTAACCGCACTTTCTTCAACATGGAATAAAGAATTAGCTTCTTTATACGGAAAATCAATTGGAGAAGAAGCGCGTTACCGAAACAAAAACGTACTATTAGGCCCTGGAGTTAACATTTACAGAAGCCCTTTAAACGGTCGTAACTTCGAATACATGGGAGAAGATCCTTTCTTAACTTCAAAAATGGTAGTTCCTTATATTAAAGGAGTACAGTCTAATGGAGTTGCTGCCTGTGTAAAACATTTCGCTTTAAACAATCAGGAAACAAACCGTAATTCTGTTAACGTAGTAGTTGACGACCGTGCGTTGTACGAAATTTATCTTCCGGCTTTTAAAGCAGCTGTACAAGAAGGTGAAGTTTGGGCAATTATGGGAGCTTACAATAAATACAAAGGACAGCAATGCTGCCACAACGAATATTTATTAAACGATATTCTTCGCGGAGAATGGGGCTTTAAAGGTGTTGTAGTTTCTGACTGGGGAGGCGTAAACGATACGAAACAAGCTATCCATAATGGTTTGGATATGGAATTTGGTTCTTGGACAAACGGACTTTCTTGGGGAACTAGTAATGCTTATGATAATTATTACTTAGCAAAACCATATTCTGAAATGATCAGAAAAGGGGAGATAGGAACAAAAGAATTAGACGAAAAAGTACGTCGCGTTTTACGTTTGGCTTTCTTAACTACAATGGATAGAAATCGTCCTTTTGGATCTTTTGGAACAGAAGAACATGCTAAAGCAGGTTTAAAAATTGCTCAGGAAGGAATTGTTTTATTACAAAACAACAATAATATTTTACCAATCGATCTTTCTAAAACTAAAAAGATTGCCGTTATTGGTGAAAATGCTATTAAAATGATGACTGTAGGAGGAGGAAGTTCTTCTCTAAAAGCACGTTACGAAATTACACCTCTTGAAGGTTTAAAGAAAAGAATTGGTAATCAGGCTGAAATCGTTTATGCTCGTGGTTATGTTGGAGATCCAACAAGTAATTATAACGGAGTTGTAGCAAAAGTAAGTTTAGAAGAAAAACGTTCTCCTGCTGAATTAACTGCTGAGGCTTTAAAAGTGGCTAAAGATGCTGATATTGTATTGTTTATTGGAGGTTTGAATAAAGCCCCAAATCAGGATGATGAAGGACACGATCGTAACGGATTAGAGCTTTCTTATGGTCAGGATAAATTAATCAGCGAATTGGCAAAAGTAAATAAGAATATTGTTTACATAAATATTTCTGGAAATGCGGTTGCAATGCCGTGGGTAAAAGAAGTTCCGGGAATTGTTCAGGGATGGTTTTTAGGAACTGAAGCTGGAAATGCTTTGGCATCGGTTTTAGTTGGAGATGTAAACCCTTCTGGAAAATTATCTTTCACTTTCCCGGTAAAATTATCAGATAACGGAGCACACGCTTTAGGAGAATTTCCAGGTAAAGATGAAGTAAAATACAACGAAGGAATTTTTGTTGGATACCGTTGGGCAGACAAACAAAAAATAAAACCTTTGTTCTCTTTCGGACACGGATTAAGCTACACGACTTTTGCATACGGAAAAGTAACAGCTGATAAAAAACAAATTTCAAGCAGTGATAAAATCACGTTTTCTGTTACGGTAAAAAATACAGGCAGCAGAGAAGGTTCTGAAGTGGTACAGCTTTATATCAGCGATTTAAAATCTTCATTACCTCGTCCGATTAAAGAATTAAAAGGATTTGAGAAAGTTTCGCTAAAAGCGGGAGAAGAAAAAACAGTAACGTTTACAATCGATAAAACGGCTTTAAGTTTCTTCGATGATAAAAAACACGACTGGGTTGCTGAACCGGGAGCTTTTGAAGCTATCGTAGGAGCATCTTCAACTGATATAAAATCTAAAGTGGGCTTCTCACTTCAATAATTTCATTATTTCTAAATTGGTTGGTTGTAAAGCTGCAAGTGTAAAAAGTTGCAGCTTTGCTTTATATTTTAGTTAGAAGTAAGACGTTTTTTTAATCTTATAAAATCATAAAATGAAACGAATACTACTATTTGCCACAGCTTTTATTTTATTCCAAAAACTTTCGGCGCAAAGTCTGGAAAAAATGCAATGGTTTAATGAACCTGAAAAATGGGAAATTAAAAACAATGCCTTAATCATGAACGTAACGGCTAACAGCGATTACTGGAGAATTTCTCATTACGGATTCACGGTTGATGATGCGCCTTTTTACTATGCAACTTACGGCGGTGAATTTGAAGCCAAAGTAAAAATCACCGGAAATTATATCGCTCGTTTTGACCAAATGGGATTAATGATTCGCGTTGACGAAAAAAACTACATTAAAACCGGAGTAGAATTTGTTGACGGGAAATTCAATATCAGCACTGTTGTAACACATGATAAAAGCGACTGGAGCGTAACTACTCTTGAAAAAGCGCCGCCGTTTATCTGGATCAAAGCCGTTAGAAGATTAGATGCCGTTGAGGTATTTTATTCTTTTGATGATAAAAATTACATCATGACCAGAAACGCGCCTTTACAAGATAATACGCCTGTAATGGTTGGATTAATGGCCGCTTCGCCTGACGGAAAAGGTTTTGAAGCTAAATTCGAAAACTTCTCTGTAAAACATTTAGCAGATCAAAGAAGATTAGAATGGCTGAAAAATCATCAATAATAATTGTTAATGGTTAATTGTGAATTATAAATTATTAATTCACAGCTAATCATTAACAATTTACAATTCACCATTCACCATTAACCATTAATAACTCACCATTATTATGAATGATATAAAACCAAAAAAACATTACGAGATTCTCGATGGTTTGCGTGGAGTTGCGGCTATTTTAGTTGTTATTTTTCACATTTTTGAAACCTTTAGCGGCGGAAATCGTTTTATACAGATAATCAATCACGGTTATTTAGCCGTTGATTTCTTTTTTCTTTTATCAGGGTTTGTTGTCGCTTATGCGTATGACGATCGCTGGGGGAAAATGACGCAATGGGAATTCTACAAACGCCGATTAATACGCTTACAGCCTATGGTGATTATGGGAATGATCATTGGCGCTATATTTTATTATTTTCAGGCCTCAGATATATTGTTTCCACAAATTGCAGGAATGGAAGTGTGGAAAGTAATTTTAACCATGATTATTGGTTTCACTTTATTGCCAATTCCGCCTTCAATGGAAATCAGAGGCTGGGGTGAAATGCATCCTTTAAATGGTCCGGCATGGTCACTTTTTTTCGAATACATCGCAAACATCTTGTACGCCCTAATTTTCCGCAGATTTTCGAATAAAGTACTATCAGTTTTTGTACTGATATTTGCCGGACTGTTAATTAACTATACTGTTTTTGGTCCAAAAGGTGATGTAATTGGCGGCTGGTCATTAAACCTGGAACAAATAAATGTTGGTTTCACCAGATTATTGTATCCGTTTTTTGCCGGAATTTTACTTTCACGTTTAGGAAAACTAATTCACATAAAAGGAGCATTTTGGGTTTGCAGTATTTTAATCACAATTGTTTTGGCATTGCCAAGATTTGGTGATGAAGATACGTTATGGATGAATGGTTTATACGAATCTTTCGTTATCATTTTAATCTTCCCAATTATTGTTGCAATAGGAGCGGGCGGACAAATTAAAAACGCTTTCTCGGCAAAAATATGCAAACTTTTAGGTGATATTTCATATCCAATTTACATTACACATTATCCTTTAATTTATTGGTATACCGCTTGGGTTGTTGATAATAAAGTGTCGCTAAAAGATGGATTCATCCCTGGAATTGCACTTCTGGTAGCAAGTATTGTTTTAGCTTTTGTATGTTTAAAATTATACGACGAACCGGTTAGAAATTGGCTTCAGAATAAATTTCAAAGAGTTAAAAAAGTTACATAGGCTCAAAGGGACAAAGGTTCAAAGGAAAAAAACTCTGTTCCTTTAAACCTTTACCACTCTGTACCTAAATAAAAATCTTGAATTTCTAATTTTGTTAGTTATAGATATTCAAAAAAGGGATGAAATTTCATGTTTTCATCCCTTTATTTTTTTGTTTTTATAGAGACGCACAGTGCGTCTTTTTTTTGCCACAGATTAAAAAGATTAAAAATGATTTTATTTTGTATGAATTTGCAAAAAAGCGTTTAAATCTTGTGTCAATACTTTGCGTAGACGCACTGCTGTGCGCCTCTACGGATATTGATAACGGATAATTGTTGTGGCAAAATAAAATAAAAAAGGATGAAACTTTATAGTTTCATCCTTTTTATATATTTCATCCAAAAGGAAAACCTTTGTTCCTTTGAACCTTTGTAACTCTGAACCTTTAAAAAAAATTATTCTAAAACCAATGCTCCCAAAGCTTCTTTACTAAACCCTTTTAATTCATCCGTTTTTCCGGCTTTAATTTTAGCAGTCCAATTTGGGTCAGATAGTAAAGGTCTTCCAACGGCAACCAAATCAAAATCACCTCTGTCGAAACGTCTGTTTAATTCTTCTAAAGAAGTTGGCTGAGAGCTTTCACCAGCAAAAGCACCAAAGAAATCTCCAGAAAGACCAACAGAACCAACTGTAATAGTTGGAGCTCCGGTAACTTTTTTAGCCCAGCCTGCAAAGTTTAAATCAGAATCTTCAAACTCTGGTTCCCAGAATCTGCGTTGCGAAGCGTGTATAATATCCACTCCAGCGTCAACAAGAGGAGTAAGCCAAGCTTCTAATTCCTGCGGATTTTTTGCCAGTTTATAATTGTAATCAGAAGGTTTAAATTGAGAAAAACGCATGATTACAGCAAAATCGTTACCTACTTGTTTTCTAACTTCTTTAATCACTTCAATAGCAAAACGATTACGTTCCGGTAAAGTTTTTCCGCCGTAAATGTCTTCACGTAAATTTGTTTCAGCTCTAAAGAACTGGTCAATTAAATAACCGTGTGCACCGTGAATTTCGATAGTATCAAAACCTAACCTTTTAGCATCAGCCGCAGCTTGACCAAAAGCAAGAATTGTATCTTCAATATCTTTTTCAGTCATGGTAACACCATTTCTAAAATCAGGACGATTTAATCCAGAAGGACCTTCAAAAGGAACTGGCGGAACCCATCCTGAGTGGTGGTTATCCATAATTCCCATATGCCAAATCTGCGGGCCCATTTTTCCGCCTGCAGCGTGAACTCCATCAATAATTTTTTTCCATCCGTTTAAAGAAGCTTCACCGTGAAAATGCGGTACATTAGCATCATTTGATGATGAAGGTCTGTTGATTACAGTTCCTTCAGATAATATTAAACCAACTTCGCCTTCAGCTCTTTTTTGGTAGTAAGCAGCTACATCATCAGTTGGAACTCCGTTTGGAGAAAAAGAGCGCGTCATTGGCGCCATTACGATTCGGTTTTTAAGGTTTAACGATTTTAAGTTAAACGGCGAAAACAGGTTGTTTGTACTCATAAGTAATTTACAAATTAGATTGAATTAATTTACTGAGTGCTTCAAAGGCACCTTCGTTGCGTTTATAGTAAGTCCATTGTCCAACACGTTTGGCTTCGATGAAACCGGCGCGTTGTAAAATAGACAAGTATTCAGATACTGTAGATTGTGTCAAACCGGCTTTGGCCTGAATTTGTCCCACGCAGACTCCGTGTTCAAATCCGCCATGTTCCAGCTGACTGGGAAAGTTTATTTCGGGTTCCTTAAGCCATTCCAGCATTTGTAGTCTGGACTTGTTAGAGAGTGCCTTAAAAAGTTCTATATTTTCCATGATGCAAATATATCGACTTTTCCCGATATATCAATTTAAAGAAATATTTTTAGGAAAATTTTATGATGGAGGAGGAGAAATGATGAAGAATTTAGGAAAGAAAAATTATATTTGCTTGCGTATTAATCTCGCAATCCCGATAGCTATCGGGAGCGAAGTCGCAAAATTTTTTTCAATTGCCTCCAGCTTTAGCTGGAGGTAGCAAGAAAGGTAAGAAAAGGGCTTTAGTCAAATTTTATATTGGCTTTTTATTTATTATTTAATTTCAATAATAAGTTCTGGTATTGCTGGCTCTGCATTTAAATAATAAGATGAATATTGATCCCACCATTCGAAATCTGGGATTAAATTTAATTCACTTACCCTATATTCTTCAAAGAATTGTGTTGTTTTGTTTGATACTATGACTCTTATAAGTTCTCCAGAAGTATAATATTCAAATTTAAATTCATAATTTGTTTTTAAGTTCTCGTAATATTTATAGGTTTTATTATAGATAGGAGTATTTGTCTGGGTATCTAAATCTTGTGACATAATTGTTCGTCCATTTAATTCAATTTCTATTCCTTTACTTTCAAGTATTCTATTGAAATAAGTAAAACAATATAATTTATTATAATTGAGATCAATTTCTTCGATTTCAATAATTCCAATTAAATCATTATTTTTTAACAGAAGATTTTCGTGAGAAGTACCTAATTCAATATAATTAAGCTCATTGAATAATATATTGTTTTCATAATATTCTTTTTTTCTGAGTCTGTTATTCTCTTTAAATATTTTAATAAAAATGCTGTTTAATCCAACTTCTTGTTCAGTTAGATTCGCTCCGTATAAATCGGTGTATTCGATTTTCATTCTTTTTTAAATTAAAGTAATTAATATTAAAGTAATTAATATTAAAGTAATTAATATTAAAGTAATTAATATTAAAGTAAAATTATATTAATTAAATTTCTGTTTAAAGGAAAAAGTAAGAACTATCAAAAAAATGACCTTTTTTAAAATAACGCAATAAGTTTTATCAAAGAAAATTTATATTTGTTTTTAATTTCATTTAAGAAAGATATAGAACTTTTGTTCTCATTTTATGTCATTTCGACGAAGGAGAAATCGCATTAGAAATTCGACAAAGATTGGCGATTCTCTTTGTAGATTCACGAGTGCGATTTCTCCTTCGTCGAAATGACAAATCATATGACAATAATGAGATTAAAAAACGTTCCCCAAAACAAATAAACTTAATAAACTATGAAAAAAACTCTACTTATTTTAGGATTCTTATGTTGTGTAATAACCAGTTCAAAAGCGCAGGTTGTAGGTACAGATATTGGCGATATAGCGCCAGAAATTGATCTTCCTGATACAAAAGGAAACAATGTGGTACTTTCTTCTTTGCGAGGTTCATTAACTTTAGTTGACTTTTGGGCTTCCTGGTGCGGGCCATGTATTAAAGAACAGCCGACTTTATTAAAATTATACAACGCCTATCCAGATAAATTTTCAATTTACAGTGTTTCTATGGATACTAAAAAACCTTTATGGTTAGGAGCAATTGCAAAAGGAAAACTGCCTTGGATACAAGTAAGCGATTTAAAATATTGGAAATCTCCGGTTATTGGAGATTATATGCTTCAGTCTGTTCCCTTGAACTTTTTAATCGATAAAAACGGAATTATCATAGCTAAAAACATCCACGGAAAAGCTTTAGAAGATATGGTTAATAGTTTGTTGACAGCTCAATAAAATGGAATCAAACCTTTCTTATCAGACTTCCGTACAAGATTGCAAAATAATATCGAAATTGGTTCTTTAAAAGTGAATTTAAGTAACTTTAGACTATTTCCCATATTTGGCGGCGCAAAACCATTTTATGGACTTTTTGATGATAAAAGTTTTCGGTTAACTATAAATTCAGCGACATCACCCACAATTTTTATTGTGAGAGGAAATTACAAGAATATTGATAATAGGGTTAATGTGAATTACGTCGTTGAAGAAAACAGCAAATTTCAGTTGCTTTGGACGAAATTCTCTCCAGTAGTTTTTCTAATATTCATTAATGTATTTTTTCTTTTTTTTGGAAGAGGTCTTAGGCGAGCCACTACAATTGTGAGTTTGTTTCTTCTTATTGTTATTTTCTATTCAAGATGGAAAGAAGAAAGAAAGAGGAAAAAACTAGAACAAAAGTTTATCAGAATTTTTGAAATTAAATGAGATAAAAAATACAATACAGATCTTTGTCAAAGTTTCAAACTTTGACAAAGATTAAGTACTGTAAAAACTTGAAACCTGAAACAAAGAAAACCTGAAACAAAAAACTTAAATATTAATAGCTCCCTGTCCGGAAGCAATCATATAGGCTTCTTTTAAAGTTTCAGAATAAGTTGGGTGAGCGTATGAAATTCTGAACATATCTTCGTCTGTAACTTCATATTCCATTCCGATGACGCCTTGAGCAATTAAATCTGCGGCTCGCGGGCCGATGACATGCATTCCTAAAAGTTCACCGTATTTTGGATCAGATAAGATTTTAGAAAAACCATCTTTTTCCATGGCGGCTCTCGCTCTTGCACTGGCTGAAAAAGGAAATTTTCCAACGCGATATTCAACTCCTTTTTCTTTCAGTTCTTCTTCGGTATAACCAACAGAAGCTACTTCAGGCCAAGTATAAACAACGCCCGGAATTAACTTGTAATTGATATGAGGTTTTTGTCCGTTAATAGTTTCGGCAACAAAAATCCCTTCCTCTTCGGCTTTGTGCGCCAGCATTGCTCCGGCAACAACATCGCCAATCGCATAAATATTTTCGGCTTTGGTTTGCAGTTTTTCGTTGGTAACGATTCGGCCTTTTGAGTCGACTTCGATATTGGTGTTTTCTAAACCTAAACCTTCTGTATACGGCTTTCTTCCTACAGCAACCAGACAATAATCAGCGGTAATTTCCTGTGGATTATTGGAAGCATCCAAAAAGCTGACCGTTGCATTTTTGCCGTTATTTTTAGCCGATTGTACTTTATGACTCAATAAAATCTTGATATTCTGTTTGGTAAATATCTTTTTAAGTTCTTTTCCAAGATCTTTATCCATTGTTGGAATCAGGCTGTCAAAATATTCTATTATCGTAATCTCAACGCCAATTCTGGCATAAATAGAAGCCATTTCTACACCAATTACGCCTCCGCCAATAATGACAATGCTTTTTGGCTTTTCAGGCAGTGAAAGTGCTTCTGTTGAAGTTATGATTCGTTGTTTGTCGATTTCAACGCCGGGAATTGTAGCTGGTTTTGAACCTGTTGCAATAATAAAATATGTCGAAGTAATTTTAGTTGAATTGCCATCGTTGTGTTTTACGCTGATTTCAGAATTACTTAAAAAAGAACCAATTCCCTCAAAAACTTCGATTTTGTTTTTCTTCATTAAAAAATTAAGTCCGGCAATATTCTGCTCGACAACTTCGCTTTTTCTTTTGATTAATTGTTTGAAATCTAAACTCAATTTTCCGGTTAGGATTCCGTGTGTTGCAAATTTGGTTTCTGCTGTATGATAATGTTCTGTGCTGTCCAGTAATGCTTTTGTAGGGATGCAGCCCACATTTGTACACGTACCACCCAAAGCTTTATATTTTTCTACAAGGGCAGTTTTATATCCAAGCTGTGAACAACGAATTGCTGATGCATAACCGCCGGGACCAGAACCAATAACAACGATATCAAATTTTGTTTCCATAATTGATTTTTTTAAATAGTTAAAAGAACATTAGACTTGAAACTTTAAGCAATCTATATGCCTTATTTTAAGTCGATGAAATTTAAGGATTTAAAATGTATTCTGGAAGTTAATTTATTGTATTTCGCTATCTTAAAAGTTGAATTCGTGATATTTAAAAAGCAATTCCAAACTGAAAACCAACCGTAAAAGAAGCTGGATGATCATTACCAAAACGAACAGGCAGCGGAACAGCTACAAAATAACTGCAGTTGTCACTTTTTATAACCGTTTTATTAAGTACAGGAGTTATGCCGTATCTACCGCTGCTTTCAAAAGCTGCTCTTCCGGCAAAAGTATAACCGTTTCCAAGAGCCACTAAAACACCGGGATGAAATAGTAAATTGGTTACTTTATCGCTGTCTCCCTGCACTCTAATGTTGGGAACAACTTCAAATGAAAAACCTATCTTTTGACTCTTCCAGATATTGATTCCGGTAGGGAAACCAACAGCATAATAATCTCTAAAATTTACAGTAGTTTGTTCGCTGCTAAAAGTGGCAATAGGATGCATGATTCCAAAATATCCTGTAATTTTTGGATAAACAGTTTGAGAAAATGAATTGAAACTGAAAGTAAATAAAGCGATTACGAAAATGTGTTTAAATGAAATCATGATTAGTTTTGTTAATTAAAAAACAAAACTATCGACAATGTAAATTTATAAATAGAATGCTATTTACCTTTTGTATCTGAATTACTTTTCAAGGCATTTTTTCTATAAGAAGAAGGATTTTTTCCTGTTTGAAGTTTAAAAATTCGGGTAAAATGACTTTGATCTGAAAATCCCGTCATATAAGCAATTTCGGTTAGAGTATAAGTCGAATTCTGAATCAAGTTGATAGCTTTTTCAATTCGCAGTTTTCGAACATATTCACCAAAATTTAAATCTTCAAAATATTTAGAAAATTCCCTTGATAAATAAGAAGGGTTTAATTCTAAATCATTAGAGATTTTTTTTAAATCAAAAGTAAACTGCGCATCAATTTGATCCTGAATGATGTTCTTTAATTCTTTAACCCATAAAGGCGTTTTTTGACTGCTTTTTTTCTCAATTAAAAACTTGTTATATACCTCGTGAAGTAAATTTTCGAACGGGCTGTTTTGCAAATGATTTTGTTTGTACAAATGTTTTGCCCAGCTGTACAATGCATCGTAGAGCTTTAATCCGGTTTCTAATAATTCGGTATCGTTTGTAATATTATGCGAAAGTCCGGCAGAAATTGCCCAGAGTCCGGCGGCTTCTTTAGCAAGATCGTGGCGGTCCGTATCGGCGCCGCGAACAATTTTTGCCATAATTAAAACCGCTGGATCAGCAATTTGATATTTTTTTATAATGTAATCAAACGTACATTCTTCATTATAATGCGTAAATTCTACATCTGGAATATCAAACGGAATCGCATCTAATTCTTTCGCTTTCGCTGCAACTTCACTAAACGGAACATAAATAAATTCGGCATCGGCATCAACAAAATTTTTGATCAGCCACGGACAGGCAATTCTATCAATTTTAGGCCTTTCACGGGTGATCCATTTCATTTGGCAAGCTTAAAATTAATCGTTTTCATTCGAAGTTTTCTTTACACCTCCAAAACTCGTTTTCATCAATTCTCTAATTTGAAATTGTGTTTTGTTTCGGGTTACACTTTTCCATTGGTCAAAATCATAAATATGAATTTGATCAGCATAAGGATTAGTTACAAAGAAAAGTCTTGATATGGAATATTTATAATATTTTAATTCATGCGAAATGTGGCGGTCGGGTACGACAATAAGAATCGTATCCCAATCCAGAAAATTTTGGGGAACATCATCTCTTTCAGTTAATCCAAGAGATTCAAAAAAGGCCAATATCTTTTGATCATTATTCTTATCGATCTTTTCATCGATACGTTTAATGGTGCTAAGAAGCTTTTTTTCATCTTTAATAACACTCATAATTATCTCTGTTTTTTTAAATTTTTATATAAAATTACATCAAATCAGAATCATTTAAAAAAGTATAGCCAATAGAATGATTCTAAATTTTTTAATCACCATTTTCAAACAGATTATTAGAACTTATTGTATATCTTTTGATAAAATACTATTAAGTAAAGTCCTTTTTATACCCTAATTTTATCGTTCTAACTTTACCAAACCACGTTTATGAAAATTGTTTCCGTTCAAAGAATTTTTCTGTCTGTCAGTTTTTTGCTTTCCTGTTTGGCTTTCGCCCAAAATAAATCAGAAAGAGAATTGATTTTAATGGATAAAGACTGGCGTTTTTCGTTTGGTCATTTATACGATACAGAAAAGGATTTTGGACACGCAACGGGATATTTTTCATACTTAACCAAAACCGGATTTGGCGATGGCCCGGCGGCAAAAGATTTTGATGACCGCGCCTGGAGAAAATTAGATTTACCTCACGATTGGGCTGTTGAACAAGAATTTAGTGAAAAAGGAAGTTTCAGCCACGGATTTAAAACCGCAGGAAAAGGTTTTCCGGAGAAAAGCATTGGCTGGTACCGAAAAAAAATCAATATTACGGAAACCGATAATGGCAAAATTATCAGTCTAAAATTTGACGGTGTTTTTAGAAATTCAAAAGTTTTTTTTAACGGATATTATCTCGGAACTGAACAAAGCGGTTATAACGGATTTGAATATGATGTAACGGCTTACGTCAATTATGGCGGAGAAAATACAATTGTTGTTCGTGCCGATGCATCAATGGAAGAAGGTTGGTTTTATGAAGGTGCGGGGATTTACAGACATGTTTATTTACAGAAAACAAATCCGGTTCATGTTGCAGCAAACGGAACTTATGTAACTTCTCAACTTAAAAATAACAGTACTAATGTTATTGCAGATGTTACGATTGAAAACAAAGGAAATTATAAAGGATCAATTGAAATTGTTCAGACTGTTTTGGATCCTCAAAATAAACAAGTCGCCAATTTTTCTGAAAATATAGTAGCTCCTGAATTTTATCAGACAATTAAGCATAGCTCCAAATTATATGTTGAAAATCCGCTTTTGTGGAGTATTGAATCGCCGAATTTATATCATTTAGTGACGCAGATTAAGCAAAATGGAAAAGTAATTGACGATTATGAAACCACTTTTGGAATTCGAACGATTGAGTTTGATCCGGAAAATGGTTTTTTTCTTAACGGAAAACCTTTAAAATTAAAAGGAACCAATAATCATCAGGATCATGCGGGAATTGGAACGGCGCTTTCAGATGAAATTCAGTATTATAGAATTAAAAAACTGAAAGAAATGGGTTCGAATGCGTATCGCTGTTCGCATCATCCGCCAACTCCTGAATTGCTGAAAGCTTGTGATGAACTGGGAATGCTTGTAATTGATGAAACGCGTTTAATGGGAATTAACGATTATCATTTGAATGATTTAAAGCGAATGATGGAACGTGACCGAAATCATCCGAGTATTTTTTGCTGGTCGGTAGGAAATGAAGAGTGGAATGTTGAAGGCAATATTGTGGGCGAACGTATTACGAATGTGATGCAGAATTTTGCTAAAAGCATCGACCCAACAAGACCTGTAACAGTAGGAATTAGCAGTGGATTTAAAAGCGGAATTTCGTCTGTAGTGGAAATTATGGGTTATAATTATCTTGGAAACGGAGATATCGATACACACCGAAATCAGTTTAAAAGCCAACCCGGAATGGGAACGGAGGAAGGTTCGACTTTTGCAACGCGTGGAATTTATTTTACAGATGATGCCAAACATTATCAAAGCGCTTACGATAGAAAACCTCGCCCAAGTTTTTACAGCATTGAAGAAGGCTGGAAGTTTTATGCCGAAAGATCTTATCTAGCCGGAATGTTCATCTGGACAGGTTTTGATTATCGCGGCGAACCTACGCCATATGGATGGCCGTCGGTAACTTCGTATTTCGGAATGATGGATGTTTGCGGTTTCCCGAAAGACAATGTGTTTTATTTAAAATCGTGGTGGAGAACCGAGCCTATTCTGCACATTATGCCGCATTGGAACTGGAGTGGAATGGAAGGTAAAGAAATTGATGTCTGGGTAAATTCTAATTGTGATGAAGTAGAACTTTTATTAAACAAAAAAAGTCTCGGCAAAAAGAAAATGCAGCAAAACAGCCATTTAGAATGGAAAGTAAATTATGCGCCGGGAACTCTGGAAGCAATTGGATTTAAAAACGGAAAAAAAGTATTAAGCGAAATTCAAAAAACAACCGGAAAAGCTGAAAATATTAAACTTTCGGTTGATAAAGAAAATGTACCAAATTCAAAAAATACGGTTGTCACAGTTGAGGTTACAGACAAAAATGGTCTGCATGTTCCAACTTCAAATGATGAAATTACCTTTTCTATAAAAGGCGGAAAAATTTTGGGAGTAGGAAACGGGGATCCAACTTCTTTAGAAAAAGATCAGTTTCTTGATGCTATTTCGCTGGTTCAAATAACTAATTTTCAGGAACAAAAAGGGGTAACGGCTACTTTGCCTCAGGAATTACAAAATTATCCCGAAAGCGATTGGAAAACCGCTTTTAAAGATCGGTATTACAAAAATCAAGCGCCATCTTATATTTACAGAGGTGAATTTGAATTAAAAAACAATTTGGCATCAAGTATTGTGAGTTTCTTTTACAAGAAAATTGGATTAGAAACAGTGGTTTTTATCAACGGAAATAAAGTAAATGCAAGTGCTGAAGATTCTCAAAAGTATATTTTGGATTCGGCAATTTTGAAAGAAGGTAAAAACACAATTCATGTCGTAGCAACTCCGCTTCAAAAAATAAAAGACTGGGATGTAATGAATACAGATCCCGGAATTATTCAGGTAATAACGCCATCTGAGCCTTGGAAAAGAAAACTTTTTAATGGATACGCTCAAATAATTATCCAAAAAGAGGAAAGCGCTAAAGAAGTTATTTTATCCGCTTCCGCGAAAGGATTACGAGCTGCAAGTTTGAAGAATTAAGATTTAACCGCAAAGAGCGCAAAGATTTACGCAAAGTTCGCTAAGTTTTTTTTAGCTGGAGTGAAAGAATCTCGCAAAGCCGCAAGGACGCAAAGTTTTATTTTCTTTGCGTGCTTTGCGTAAATCTTTGCGCTCTTTGCGGTTATAAAAAACTATTTTATTCTCTGAATATCGTAAGAAGACTGCGTTTTATCTCCGCCCAATAATTTCCCCAATTTAGAACTTATTACATAAACATTTCCGTCAGAAGCCAAAGCTGCAGTTGTTGGAAAATCTTCTTTACCAATAGTAGTTTCACTAATTTTTGAAGCGCTTTTCCAGTTATTGCTACTTGAAAAAGTATAAGTTTTACCTAAAGCCAATCCGTTTTCAACAACAACTAAATTATTGTTTTTGTCTAATTCAATTCCGTCAGGCGCGCTGAAAGCTGCTCCTGTAACTTCAGTAATAATGGAAGGATTAGAAATTGAAATTTTAAACAATTTAAAATCATCTGTTTTTACAGCCAGTAAATAACCATCAGGATGAAAAACAATTCCGTTTAAACCAAATTGATTTGGCGCGGGTTTGAATAATTCATTCGTAACAAATAAAGATGCTGTAAAACTCGTATCAATTTTATAGATGTTCGGAGAAAAAGAATCGGTAATATAAATATTTCCCTCAGTATCTACCGCAATATCATTTAGACACGATCCGGCATTTGGAGTGAAATTTTTCAAATTGATTTCCTTAATCAATGCGCCCGAAGTAAGGTTAAAAATACTTACTGTAGCAATTGTTCCGGCGCTTGTGGCAGTACTTTTTTGTGAAATTCCCAAATCGGCATTAGCCACAATTAATCGGTTTCTGGTTTCATCCGTATAAATTCCTGTTGGCAGAACCAATTTATTGCTTGTAGCAAAAACTGTCGTTTCACCTTTTGGGTTCATTGCATAAACGGCACCTTTATACAACGAACTGAATAAGAATTTTTCATTTTTAGAATCATAATCAATTCCTTCAGGATAAAGACCAATATCTGTTACGGTATATTTGCTTTGAAGAGAAACAGAAACTGAGGCAGGCTTTTTTTCACTGTCGCAAGCAGCAAAAAGAATAGAAAAAGCGGTAATTAAAATTGTATTTTTCATTTTTATTGAATTGAAATTATTTGTCCTTATTGACAATGCAAATCTGGGACAGAACAAGAAAAATAAAAATGAACTGGTTTAGGAAATTCGGTTAAACTAGTTTAACTTTTTGAGGTTTTTCGATTGCGTATTTTACTCAAATACTCGGTGCTAAAACCAAGATAAGAAGCCAAAGCATATTGCGGAACACGTTTAGCGATTTCAGCATATTTGCTCATAAATTCATCATAACGTTCTTCTGCAGTTTTTGTAAAATTGGATAAAAGTCTTTTTTGCTGAAAAGCAAGCGAACGCTGTGTTATAATACGCTCGAATTTTTCAAGTTTTGGGATTTCGCGTAGAAATTTCTGCTCATCTTCATATTCAATCTGAATCAAAACGGAATCTTCTAATGCTTCCACAAACAAAGTAGCAGGTTCCTGATAAATTAAACTGCTGTAATCAGAAATCCACCAATCTTCAATGGCAAATGATAAGGTGTGTTCTTTTCCTTCATTATCGACTAAATAACCTCTAAAAGCACCTTTTACAACATAGCTTTTATGTTTGCATACAAATCCCGGCTGTACAATAAATTGCCTTTTCTTTACTTTGGTAATTTTCAAAAAAGTAGCCAGATGCTTTTTTTCATCATCTGTCAAATCAACATATCTTGAAACGTAGTCTATAACGGGCAGTAAATCCTTCATGTAAACAAAGATAAAGAGTTTTTGTTTCAGATTTGACGTTTTCTTTGTTTCAAGTTTATCTAACCGCAAAGAGCGCTAAGGTTGCGCGAAGCACACAAAGAAAATAAAACTTTGCGACCTTGCGACTTTGCGAGATTTATTCATTCCAATAAAAAACCTTGCGACCTTTGCGGTTAAAACTTAAAACTTGAAACCTGAAACAAAAAAAACAAAAAACTAATATTTGATTTTCATAACTTTGCAAAATGAATAATCAATCAGAAACTCAGAATTGCGATTTTACTTCAGATTTAAAACTGAAGGGCTTTAAGGTATATCAGATCAACGGAGATTTAAGTAAAATTCCGGTTTACAGCCGCAGGGATTTTTACAAAATCTGCATCAATACGAGTAAAAGTATCATACAATATGCCGACCGCGGAATAGAAACCGACGGAACTATTTTGTTTTTTGGTAATCCAATTATTCCATATTCTTGGGAAACCGTTTCTGAAGGTTATGAAGGTTATGCCTGCGTTTTTACAGAAGAATTTCTGAGAGCAAAAGACCGTTCAGAAACACTTCACGAATCACCTTTGTTTAAAATAGGAGGAACGCCAATTTTTTCTTTAAATGCTGAACAAAAGGTTTTTATAGATTCATTGTTTCAAAAGATGATCCAGGAATATGAAACCGATTATGTTTTTAAAGATGACTTAATGCGTAGTTATGTCAACTTGATTATTCATGAATCGATGAAAATGCAGCCGTCAGATAATTTCTTTAAACATAGAAATGCATCTGCGAGAATTACCTCTTTATTTTTAGAATTATTAGAAAGACAGTTTCCAATCGAAACTAAAAACGAACCGCTGGCTTTAAAAACGCCGCAGGATTATGCACAAAGTCTTGCTGTACATGTAAACCATTTAAACCGTTCTGTAAAAGAAGTTACAGGAAAACCAACAACGGCGCATATTACAGAAAGAGTTATCAATGAAGCAAAAGCTTTGTTACAGCATACTGACTGGAGTATTTCGGATATTGGTTATTCGCTTGGATTTGAATATCCGAGTTATTTTAATAATTATTTTAAAAGACTTACAGGAACGGTTCCAAAATCGTTAAGAATGTAAATTGTTTCAATTTCATAATTTTTTGTTTGAATATTGTTATTTCCGGAAAGCATTCCTTTCCTAATTTTGCCTTTGAAATTACGATACTAAATAAGTTATCAGTTTTCAGCAAACTAAATAAATACTTCATAAAGCGGATCCTAGCTTTCTAAATTTAGTTTATAATTCTGATAATGAATAATATAAGTAGTTTTAAATAAAGTCAATCTCAAAAAAATAACTAAATTTATGTCAACAAATTATTCAGCCGTTATCGAAGAAGGAAAAGTCCCTAGTGCATATATGACGGGCGACGTTTCGTACAAGAAGCAAAGCAGTGATATTCATCCTGAAAATACTGTTATTAAGGAAGTTACTTTTGAACCTTGCGCAAGAAGCAACTGGCATAGCAATGCAAGTCTGCACATGCTTATTGCAAAGAATGGAGTAGGTTATTACCAGGAAAGAGGAAGCGCAGTTCGTATACTTCTTAAAGATGAAGTAGTTACGATTCTGCCGGGTGTAGAACACTGGTATGGAGCAACTCCGTTTGACAAGTTCTCTTATGTTGCCATTATCACAGAAATTGATAAAGGCCACGGAACATGGTTAGAAAAAGTAACCGATGGAGAGTATTTCGTTTTGAGTCACTAAGTTTCTAAGATGCTAAGGGACTAAGTTTTCTAAAACTTGAAACTTGAAACAAAGAAAACCTGAAACAAACCAAAACCTGAAACAAAAAAACAAACTATATGGAAACAAAAAACATAAAAGCCTTTGGTACTGAAGCTGCGGAAGCGCCATTAAAAACCTTAGACATTCAGCGTCGTGCGGTACAGGCACACGATGTTGAAATTGAAATTTTGTATTGCGGAATCTGCCACTCTGATTTACACTCAGCCAGAAACGAATGGCACGGAACGATTTATCCAATTGTTCCCGGACATGAAATTGTAGGCCGAATTGTAAAAGTAGGTGATCACGTGAAAAATTTCACAGTTGGCGAACTTGCAGGAGTAGGTTGTATGGTTGATTCATGCAGAGAATGTGACAATTGCAAAAACGATTTAGAACAATATTGTGATGAAGGAAGTATTTTAACTTTCAATTCTCCAGACAAACATTTAGGCGGAATCCAGACTTTTGGAGGTTATTCTCAAAGTATTGTAGTTGATGAAAGTTTTGTATTGCATATTTCAGATAAATTAGATCTTGCCGGAGTTGCACCTTTATTATGTGCCGGAATCACAACTTATTCTCCACTAAAACACTGGAATGTTGGCCCTGGTCAAAAAGTTGGAATTGTTGGAATTGGTGGTTTAGGCCACATGGGAATCAAATTAGCAAAAGCTATGGGCGCTCATGTTGTTGTATTTACAACTAATTTATCTAAAACAGAAGATGCAAAGCGTTTAGGTGCAGATGAGGTAGTTTTATCTACAGATGCTGAACAAATGGCTAAACATGCAAAAAGCCTGAATTTTATTTTAGACTGCGTTTCTGCTGAACATAGCATCGATTCATATCTAAATTTATTAAAAGTAGACGGAACATTGACTTTAGTTGGAGCACCAATGGATCCACTTCCTGTAACATCATTCAGTCTTATATTAGGAAGAAGAAGTTTTGCAGGTTCTGCTATTGGCGGAATTGCCGAAACTCAGGAAATGTTAGACTTTTGCGCAGAACACAATATTACAGCTGATATTGAAGTAATTGGCGTAAATGACGTAAACAACGCTTACGAAAGATTATTAAAAGGAGATATCAAATATCGTTTTGTAATTGATATGGCTTCTTTAAAATAAGTTGCTAAGGTTCTAAGATGCTAAGACTCTAAGTTTTTTTCTTAGCATCTTAGAACCTTAGTATCTTAGCACCTTTAAAAAAACAAAACCCCTCAAGCAATTCAACTCTTGAGGGGTTTCTTAAAAATAAATAATAACCAATTAAATTTATTTTACTTTTTGTCCAGATTTTGTTTCAGCAATTTGGCATGTTCTAAATGTGCTGTTAATCCTGCGATATTATTTGAGGCCCAAAGTTTAACATCTTCATCGTGTGCATCTTTTGCTGCTTTTTGAAGTTTGTCAATTGCTTTTTGGTGACCGTCGATCATCATATCGGCGAATTTTTTATCAAAATCAAGACCTGATTTTTCGTTTAGTTTGTTGTATTCTTCTTGTCCTTCTTCAGTAAGTGAACTTGGCAGTGTAAAGTTTTTAGCTTTTGCTAAAGCACTTACTTCAGATGCTGATTTAGTATGCTCATCAACAAGCATTTTACCAAATTTTTTCACTTCGGCATTGGTACTTTTTTGCTGTGCCAATTTTCCTATTTCGATTTCAGCCAGGTTAATTTCAGCCTGATCTACTAAAAATTCAGAATCATCTTCTTTACTGTCAATAGAGTCAAATTTGGCTTCATTAGCATCTTCTGCAACTTCTTTTGGATCTTCTTGTTTTACTTCATTTTTACAAGAGTTAAGGAATAAAATAATAAGTCCTGCTCCTAAAATTGCTTTACTGGCTAATAATATCTTTTTCATGATTTAATAGTTTAAATGTTATGATGTAAAATTATTGAGAAGTTACAGGAATGTCTTACAGGATTTTTAGAGATTGTTATATGATTTGGATGCTGAATGATAAACCAGTATTTATACGTATTATTTGATTTTAATTTATTGGTATACTTGCTACATTAATTTTGCTATTATGGATTTCCATAAATAAGGTTAATTATAAAGTTGAATATTTGTCTTTTAAATTATTATAAACTTTAAAACATTAATATGAAGAAAATTTTATTCCCTCTAATTATCATAATGTTCATTTCTTGTAATAGCAAAAAAAGTGATAATGTGACTATAGTTGAAAAAGACACTGTTCAAGAAAAACAAATTGTAGTTAATCTTAAACAAATCGCTGGAAAAAAGAAAACAGAAGTAGACAAGGTTCTTGGGAAACTTGATAGGGTGGAACCATTTTCTGAAAGAAGTACACCTTGTAAAAATATTCCATGTGAGAAGGCTTATTATAAAAAAGATAAATATGAAATTATATTTATCAACGAAAAAGCTGATTGGATAACAATTCATAATTTATCAGAATATGATTTGACCGAAGATAACATTGAGATATTCGGACTTCCTGTTACTACACCAGAATTTAGTAATCCACAAGATCTAATAAGATGGAAAGATATAGAGGGCATAAATGAAATTAATATTTTTAATGATGGGTCAGGCAAAATTTCTTATGCATATATAAAGGTAGAAACAGAATAAAAGCGAATTTTTAAATTAAATTAAGTTTGAACTATTGTATTTTCGCCTAATAAAAACATAGAAAATTATATTTATGACAGCAGTAAAAAAGATTCTCGGTATTCTTTTAATTATAATAGGAGCACTACTTTCACTTTCCTTGATTGTGGGTATATTAAAAGCATTAATGCAAAGTATCGGAGTATTGGGGAAATCTACTTATGAAGGAATAGGATTTCTTTTCGGAACTTTCATTATGATGGTAATATTTGGTATTATAATTTACTTTATTTTCAAGTACGGTTTTAAGTTTTTAAAAACAAAAGCTTTACCGCAAGATACTATTGATGACATTGGTTTAACCAAATAATATAAGCCTTTACTAATATGAGAATAATCAAAATATTTTTGATCTTACTATTTTTAGGATTTTCTTTTATTTACCTAAATTATTTTTCATCGTTTGTTATGCCTTGGGATAGAGAGGAAGCCATTGAGGCTGCTTTAAGCTGGGGAAAATTAGATAAGCTTCCTAAAGATGCAGATATCACTCATATGGAAAAACGAGGAAGTATTTTTACCAGACAATTCATTATTGAATTTACGAGTTCTGAATCTGAAATAAAAAACTGGATTTTAAAAAGTAAAGGATTTAAAGGTGTTGAGCCAGAAATAAAAGATGGAACTAAGATATATGAAATTCATCCAAAGGATCTGGAATCATATGGAGGCCGAGTGAAAATAAAAGGAAATACAGTATATATTAATATGAGTTGGAGTTAATTTTATATTTTCACATCATCAAAAACAAACATTTTTTAAATTATACCTAAATGAAAACTAAATCTATTACATCTTTAGCTCGTATTTTATTCTTATCCACTTTTATTTTTTGTTGTGCTGTGTCAACTTCAACGGCACAAAATTTGACTTTTAATCCAAGGAAAACAGACAATGGCTTAATTTTCGGTTCCCTTACTTTTCCTGCTGAAAAAGCTAAATTTCATGGATATTTTATGTTAATAAGTTACAAGTCTACTGATCCTAAGTTATCCAGAAAATATTCAAAAGAAGAGCATTTTATTCCTGCACAGATTACAAGAATGAGACACAAAGGAGATTTAGATGGCGGATTGACATATCTTTTTGCAGTTGAAAAGCCTGAAGGAGAGTATGTAATTACAAATATTAGGCTTTTTACAAATAGTGGTTTTGCAGTTCTTCAGAGAAACGGTAACATCAATGGTTTTTCAATTCCTTTTAAAGTAACCAAAGGATAGATTTTGTATGTTGGGAATATTCAATTTGATGAAGTTGCTTTGAAAAATGATGTTAAAGACATTAAAGAAATTATTAAGTATCAAAATAATTTTGAAAAAGATCTTGCCGGAATTAAAAAAGCAGAACCATTTGTTTATTGGGATGCAGCAAAAAAGGATGATTCAATTCAAATTTCTTATGAAGAAGTGGTACAATAATGAATCAACATTATTGTAATCTTACTAAAAATCACCTTAGAACAAAATGAAAAAACTCCTCGTTTCCTTATTATTCCTTGTAAATCTTACAGTTTCCGCGCAAGCGTATTTTCCGGGTTTTGATGATTTATTTTTGGGTAATAATACAGATGAATCACTTTTTAGTCCAGAACTCAATTATTTTAGAGATGGATTAAAAGTAACAAGTAAATTGTTATTCATTAAAGATTTGCAAACATCTTCCTCGAGATCTGCCGCATTTTATAGTTTTCAAGTTATCCCCAGATCTGATTTGGAGTATGATTTTTTAAATAGTGGTGTATTTTTAAAATTCAATGTAAATACTAAAGAAAAATATCCATCATTTGATGTTATTTTCAATGAATTTGTAAATGAAGATAAAGAAAGCGGAAACGGAAGAATCGATTTATACAATAAAGGACTTTCTATATTATTTAGTGAAACGGATGTAAAAGTATTTGATTTTCAAAAAAAGACCACTCTAAAAGACTTTAAAGCAGAGTTTTTAATCTCAGATATTGAATACAAAATTGATAAGACAAACTTAGAAATTGTCTTTAAAGGAAGTTTTACAACTGATATTAATATTAAAGGAAAGAAGATTAAAAAAGAAATTCTCTCAAAATTAACTTTAAATGCAGATAAAGAAGGTTTTGGTATTTCTTACATGGATCCAAAAAGCAATAAGAAAAAATATATAGTTGAGAAAGATATATAGTCAACAAGAATATTAAATAACAAAATCCCATTCGAAAGAATGGGATTTTTTGTTTTTAGCGCAACACTATTTGTCATTTCGACGGAGGAGAAATCGCACTCGTATATCGACAAAGATTGGCGCTTTTTCTTTGCGTCCCAAGACTTCGGGATAGTGTGAATTCTCCTCCGTCTAAACCATAAGATTGCGAATAATCTAAAATCTGCAATCTAAAATCTAAAATAATCTAAAGTCTACAATCTTAATTATGAAAGTTATAACGATAATTGTATAACAGAAAAATCTTTCTTTTTGGGAACTTTGATATAACCATACAACAATTACTAACCTAATTTTTTAAGTTATGCCAGATCCAAGAATTAAAAATGAAGCACAATACGAGGCTCTTTTAAATAAGGGATACAGTAAAGAGAAATCGGCGCGTATAGCAAATACGCCAGATGCAGGAGAAAAAGGCGGAAAAGCAAGGCCTTATGAAGAATGGACAAAAGATGAACTTTATCAACAAGCCAGAAAAGTAGGCGTTTCCGGACGTTCTTACATGAATAAAAAAAGTTTGATTAAATCACTCAGAACTAATTAAAATAAATACCGCAGATTTCGCAGATTCTCTCAGATTATGGAGATGAAAAGAATGAAAAAGGAAAAATCTTTGAATCTGTGAAATCTGCGGCAAAAAAAGAAAAACGACCATGAATACCGCCAGAACCCAAAAACTAATGACACAACTAATTAAAACACCGCATTTGGTGTTAGAAAAATTAGAATTAGTTTATGTAAACAATCAAAATTTACCAATTGAAAGATGCCAGGGAGATGATGGTTTTATTTATAAAAAAAACGGACGCTGTATTAAGCAAAAAAGCGAAATAAAGCGTTTTAACAGCTTGGTTTTACCGCCGGCGTGGGTAAATGTAAAAATATCCGACTTATCAAACGGGCATTTACAAGCGGTAGGCTTAGATGTTAAAAACAGAAAACAATATCGATATCATCCAAAATGGAATTTAATTCGCAATCAAACCAAGTTTTACAAAATTGCAGAATTCGGACAAAAGCTTCCTTCTATACGAAAACAAGTGGATATCGATTTAGAACAAAAAGAATGGTCGAAAGAAAAAGTAATTGCACTTGTGATTCGGTTAATGGAAGAAACGCATATCCGAATTGGAAATGAAAAATACGCGAAAGACAACAAATCGTACGGACTTTCGACTTTGCGAAAAAGACACATCAACATCAATAAAAATTCCCTCCGATTTGAATTCATCGGAAAAAAAGGAAAACAGCACACCATTACCACAAGAAACAAACAATTAATCAAATTGGTAAGCCGCTGTGAGGAAATTCCGGGTTGGGAAGTTTTTAAATATTACGATAAAAACGGCGAAAGAAAGGTTTTAGACAGTCATATGGTCAATGAATATCTGCACAATATTTCGGGCGAATATTTCAGTGCCAAAGACTTTAGAACCTGGGCCGCCTCAATTATATTCTTTGAAAGTTTAATGGAACTAGGCGTTACATCAGACGAAAAAGAAATCAAAAAAAACATTGTTCAGGCTTATGATGCCACAGCAGAAGCGTTGGGAAACACAAGAAATGTGTGCAAGAATTATTACGTTCATCCCTTGTTGGTCACAACTTACGAAGACGGATCAATTCAGCCCTATTTTGATAAAGTAAAAAAGAGCCGAAGCACAAAAAAATACTTTTCAAGAAGCGAAAGTGCCTTTGCAGAACTGATCGAGAATTATCAGGTCAGTTTACTGTAATTAAAATCTAAGAGTTAATGCACCTCTTTCAAAAGCATAAAGTTTAAAAAACAAACAAAATCAGTATTAACTAAAAATCAATTATTATGTTACGATGGACAGTCATATTTATTATTCTGGCAATTATTGCGGGAATATTTGGTTTTGGTGGAATTGCCGCTGGAGCCGCTAGTATAGCAAAAATTTTATTTTTCATATTCTTAGTGTTGTTTATTATTTCGCTGATAAGCGGAAGAAGAAGTGTTTAACACTAGGATTCAGTAAAATAAGAACGAAATCAAAAACGGCACATATATCTCGGTAAATGTGTCGTTTATCTTTTAAAAATATCAAATTATGGGAACTAAAAGCGGAGCTTACCAGGACGTTTACATTAAACGACAAGACGAAATGGTAAGTTTGAAAAACGATGTAACAGATTTTTGCGAAAAATACATCAAACCTGTACATCCGGAAAACTGGGATTGGACAACACGTGATTTCGAAAATCCCGAAAACGATCCAACAATTGCCGAAGCAAGAGCCGTGGCAAATGTGGTTTACAAAGATTTACTAGACGGAAAACAAACCGATGTTGATCTTTCGACAATGGATAATGTCGAAGCAATTAAGGCTTATTTGAACCCAGAAAGCAAGCATGCTGATTTTAATATGGAAGAATTTGCTTTTGCTTTAAAAGTCGAACTCGAACACGGAAAAATCAGAGATGTAAACGTAACCAACAATCATCCTTTTTTAACGGCAATGATTGCATTGGCACACATGACCGAAAGCCTGACGTATTATAAACGCCTTAAGGTGATGGAAGCCGAAGGCGAAATTTATGAGATTATGCGTAAAATAGAAAGCTCAGAATCAGGAAAAGAAGAGTGGTACAAAGAATTAGGCAAAGCCGAACAGGAATTAGCAGAGGCAAAGGAAGGACTTGTAGAACGTTTACAAAAAATGGATGATATTCCGGTTCTGGAAAAAATAGGAGATTAGCATTTTAAAGACATAAAAAAAGCCGTTAAGTTTATTCTTAACGGTTTTTTTATTTTAAAATAATTTGTCTGAAAAATTGTATTTTTGCTCATAATGTAAATTTGCCCAATTCTGGAAACGGAGCATTTTATCAGTATCGTACTTGAAAAATCTAGTATCATACATATTTTTTATTTTTTTACTTCAAATTATTATCTTTGAATTATGAGCACACAAACAAGATCAAACCATATAGGGCGAAAAATAAGCCGTCTTCGTGAACTAAAAGACATGAAACAAGAAGCGCTTGCGCAAGCTTTAGGAACCAGCCAGCAAACGATTTCTGCAATTGAAAACAGCGAAACAGTTGATGAAGAAAAATTGATTGAAATTGCAAAAGTTTTGGGCTTGAGCGTGGAAGCAATTAAAAATTTCTCTGAAGAAGCAGTGTTTACTTATTTTAATACTTTTTACGATAATAGTCAAGGAACTGTTGGAAATTACAATACGTGCAATTTTAATCCGCTTGATAAATTAATGGAATCTGTAGAACAAAATAAAAGTTTATATGAACGTTTATTAGAATCTGAAAGAGAAAAAATATCTTATTTAGAGAAATTATTGAATTCAAAATAAGATTTAAATCATAAAAAAGGGCTGTTTCAAAAATTGAACAGCCCTTTTTATTTATATATTTCTTGTTCCGTAGGAACATCTCGTTGGTAGAAAAATTAATATTGTTATCATAGTTTACGTTCCGTAGAAACGTTTGATTTTGACATCGTTTTTTTATAATCTAACATTTCAAATGTTCCTACGGAACGTAAATATAGCAGAACTCTTTTTCTTCTACCAATGAAACATTCCTAACGGAATGATAGCTGGATATCAAAAAGCAACAATTTTTGTTTTTATATTTCTTGTTCCGTAGGAACATCTCGTTGGTAGAAAAATTAATATTGTTATCATAGTTTACGTTCCGTAGGAACGTTTGATTTTTCTATAATTTTTAATAATCCAGCGGTTCAAACGTTCCTACGGAACGTAAATATAGCAGAACTCTATTTTTTTTCTACCAATGAAACATTCCTAACGGAATGATAACTGGATATCAAAAAGCAATAATTTTTGTTTTTATATATTTCTTGTTCCGAAGGAACATTTCGTCGGTAGAAAAATTATATTTTATTATGGTTTACGTTCCATAGGAACGTTTGATTTTCTATAATTTTTAATAATCCAACGCTTCAACGTTCCTACGGAACGTAAATCTTACTGAACTCTATTTTTTTTCTACCGATGAAACATTCCTAACGGAATGATAGCTGGATATGAAAAAGCAACAATTTTTGTTTTTATATATTTTTTGTTCCGTAGGAACATCTCGTTGGTAGAAAAATTAATATTGTTATCATAGTTTACGTTCCGTAGGAACGTTTGATTTTGACATCGTTTTTTTATAATCTAACATTTCAAATGTTCCTACGGAACATAAATGCTACTCATTTCATGTTTTTTCTACCAATGAGACATTCCTAACGGAATGAAAGCTGGATATGAAAAAGCAACTATTTTTGTTTTTATATATTACTTGTTCCGTAGGAACATTTCATTGGTAGAAAATTAGTTTGTTATCCATTTTTACGTTCCGTAGGAACGTTTGATTTTGCAATTTTTTTCTACCAAATGAGACATTCCTAACGGAATGATAACTGGACGGAATAATAAATGATTTTCATTAAAAACAAATAAAATAATTTATACAAAAAGAGCTGTTTCGACTTTTGAAACAGCTCTTTTTTCTTTCAATCTTCCAAAAAATTACAATCTTCTTTTATCTTCTTCTGTATAATCATCGTCTTCCTGAACATCGTCTTCAATATATTCGCTGTCTTCTTCTTCCTCATCGTCGTCAATGTCCTCTAAATCCTCTTCGGTTTCATTAAAGTTGTTTTCAAAAGTATCAGCAGGATTATCAAATTCATCGTTTTCGACCTTATCAAGTTCTTGTTCATCTAAGTCTTCTTCGATATACTCATCCTCATCTTCCTCATCAAAATCATCTTCATCTTCTAAAACAACTTCATAAATATCATCATTGTTGTCTTCAAGATCTCTGTCTTTATGGAAATCATCATCTAAATCATCCAAATCGTCGTCGTAAACGCCCGATCTCTCATCAGGATTAGGTTTGTTAGGGTTATGGCCATTTCGAACCGTATAACCACGTTCTGCGTCTTCTGAGCGGCTGTTTTGAGTTTCTTTCGTATTTAAATCATAAAGTTCCTCATTCATAACCGTATTTCTATCTGAATCTGGACTTCCCGGATCTTTCGGAAAAGTACCATTTCTATTATCTGTAGTGTTCATGATGTTAATTTTAAATAGTTATATATACAAATCTAATTCTCAATCATAAAGATTTTCTTATAGAATTACTAAATCTAATTGCATAATTAACAGATGTTTAGAATGAAATTTAATTAAAGAATCATATAACCTTACTGGTAATCAAGAAAGTAATTTTATCAAACTATTAATCATAAAAATTATTACCATGAAAACTACGGATGATAAGAAAAGTACTGGAACAAAAGAAACAGTAAAAAGAGGAGTAACAAAACCAAAATCGAATGCTGCGGCAGGATTATCAGAATTATTTGAAGATAGTTTAAAAGATATTTACTGGGCAGAAAAAGCATTAACCAAAGCATTGCCAACAATGGCTAAAAATGCTACTTCTGCAGAATTAATCGACGCTATTAATAACCATTTAACCGAAACAGAAGAACACGTAACGCGTTTAGAAAAGGTTTTTGAACTAATTGGTAAAAAAGCTACTGCTAAAAAATGCGATGCAATGGAAGGTTTAATCGAAGAAGGAAAAGGAATTCTTGAAGAAACAGAAATTGGTGTGGTTCGCGATGCCGGAATTATTGCTGCCAGTCAAAAAATCGAACATTATGAAATTGCCACTTACGGAACTTTAAGACAGTTTGCCGAAACGCTGGGTTATGAAGAAGCCGCAGCTTTATTAGAGCAAACACTTGATGAAGAAAAAGGAGCTGATAAACTACTTACAGAAGTTGCTGTAAATGCTGTAAATCTTGAAGCTGCAGAAGCAGAATAAAGTTTAAAATAGTATATAAAAAGTGCAGTTTCTAAAAAACTGCACTTTTTTTTCATTAAAAATTTAAAACTAAAGTTATGCCCGAAGGTCCGTCAATATTGATTCTAAAAGAAGAAGTGCACCAATTTGCAGGAAAAAAAGTAATTGAAGTTTCTGGAAACGCCAGTATAGATCTGGAGCGTTTAAGGGATAAAACGCTATTATCTTTTAAAACCTGGGGAAAACATTTCCTGATTTGTTTTGAAGATTTTACCGTTAAAATTCATTTAATGATGTTTGGAACCTACAGAATCAACGAAAAAAAAGATACTGCACCAAGGTTGCATTTAGGTTTTTCGAGCGGAGAAATCAACTTTTATACCTGTTCAGTAAAGATTTTAGAAGGACAAATAAATCAATATTACGATTGGAGCGCAGATGTTTTAAATGAAAATTGGGACCCAAAAAAAGCAAAACGAAGTCTGGATAAAATCCCAAATGAAATGATTTGCGATGCTGTTTTAGATCAAAATATATTTTCGGGAGTGGGGAATATTATCAAAAATGAAGTTTTGTACCGATGTTTTATTCATCCTGAATCTTTGGTTGGAAAAATTCCGCCGGAAAAGTTAGATGAACTTATAGCCGAATGTTCGATTTATAGTTTTGAATTTTTGTATTGGAAAAAGAAATTTGAACTCAAAAAACATTGGCTTGCTTATTCGCAAAAAGAATGCAAAAGATGCAATTTGCCCATCATAAAAGAACCGACAGGGAAGAAAAACCGTCGAAGTTTTTACTGCAATAACTGCCAACAGCTTCACAAATGAAAAATGAAATTTTAATAGGATGCTCAAGTTACAATAATCGCTATTGGAAGGGAATTTTCTACCCTGACAATCTGACATACTCGAAATGGTTTGAGTTTTATTCCCAGTACTTTAGCACGTATGAGTTCAACGGAAGCTTTTATAAGTTTCCAACGCTTAGAATCCTCACGAACTGGTACAATAAAGCACCGGAAAATTTTCTTTTTTCGGTAAAAGCACCCAAAGAAATTACTCATATCAAACAATTTTCAGATTGTGAAAATCTAATTTCAGAATTTTATAATGTCTGCGAAAATGGTTTAAAAGAAAAGCTGGCTTGTGTGCTTTTTCAGTTTCCGCCGAGTTATTATTTTACTTCAGAAAGATTGAAACAAATTATCAGTAATTTGGATTTAAAATTTAAAAACGTAATTGAATTTCGCCATAAAACCTGGTGGAATCAAGAGGTTTGGGATGCTTTTATGGAAAATAATATCACATTTTGCAGTGTAAGTCACCCGCAATTACCAGAGACTATTTTTAAAGATTTTCCGCTGGTTTACATTCGGTTACACGGAGTTCCTAATATGTTTTACTCCAGTTATTCAGTTGAAGAATTACTTCAGATAAAAGCTGCAAATAATTTAAAATCAGGATTTATATATTTTAATAATACAGCAAGCGAAGCAGGGATTTTGAATGCTTTAGAGATGAAGAGGATTATGCAGTTTTGATAATCGCATAGTTTTGTCATTTCGACTGAAAGGAGAAATCGCACTAGTATATCTACAAAGATTTAGATATAGTTTTGTCATTTCGACTGAAAGGAGAAATCGCACTAGTATATCGGCAAAGATTGGCGACTTTCTATGTGGATATACTAGTGCGATTTCTCCTTTCGTCGAAATGACAAACTAAATATTAAAATAAGTATATTCGCGTTAAAAAAAAATGAATACCAAAATTGGCTTTCACTGCTATTATGTTTATATAATTACAAATCAAAACCGTTCGACTTTCTACATTGGAGTAACCAACAAAAGTGAATTCCTTTGCCGCAAAATACTATATTGAATCCTTAGTTTATTACGAAAAATTTACCTGGATTCAAGAAGCAATCGCAAGAGAGAAAGAATTGAAAAAATGGAGAAGAGATAAAAAACTTGAATTGATTAAAGAGTTTAATCCGAATTTTGAATTCCTTAATTATCATTTTGTATAAGTTTGTCATTTCGACTGAAAGGAGAAATCGCACTAGTGTATCGGTAAAGATTGGCGACTTTCTATGAGGAATTACTCGTGCGATTTCTCCTTTCAGTCGAAATGACAAAACTATGTCTTAATCTTTGTCGATGTACTAGTGCGATTTCTCCTTCGTCGAAATGACATAAAATGAGAATATTTCTTTTACAACTTCAAATTCCCTTCAATACCGTCATCCATAACTTTCCCGGTAACAAAAGCTGCGGTCATTTTTGCAATAGCTACAATTTTACCGTTTTTGTTGTTCCAGTAATAACCATCTTCCGGCGTTACGGTAATCACGCTTAAATTGGGATCATCTTCACCGCCCGGCATCCATACTTTCACAATTGGATCGTATAATTCTTTGATTGTTTCCCTGTCGTACGAAATAGTTGCCGTTCCATGTATCGTCAGGAATTTATCGTGCGGTTCAGAGAAGAATAACTCAACTTGCGGATTCATCGTAATCTCTGCATTATGAGTACTGTTTCGGTCAGATAAAAACCAAAGACGTCCCAAATCATCTACTTTTTGAACAGACATTGGTCGTGACTGCAGTCTGTAGCTGTCGTAAGTGCAAAACATGCACGTTTTTATGTTTTCTGCTAATTCTTTGATTTTATCAGCAGCTAAATTTTCTGTAAGGTCTTTATGATCTCCCATGGCTCTATAATTTTTATATTTAATATTTTGATTCAAAGCGTTAAAACGCTGTATAACAAAATTGAGATTTTTGCCATGGAATGGCTTACAGAATTATATTTTTAAATTATTATATTTCAATTAACCGATTTTGTGAGAATTTCTAAACAAATTGTTTTATTTCGCCAATTTTAACTATCTTTGGACAAACAGATTTACCCAAAATTACATATGAAAGAATGGACGATATTCTACACTGATGATGATGAAGACGATTTAAGCATATTTACAGACGCTGTAGAGTCATTATCACAAGAAATTAACCTCCAGACTTACTCAGGTGGAGAAAAGCTCTTAAATGCCGTTTATAATCCGCCGCCAACTCCCACTGTCATTTTCTTAGATTTGAATATGCCGGGAAAAAACGGTTTTGATGTATTAAACGAGCTGAAAGGTTCTAAAGAAAAAAGTGATATTCCTGTGATTATCTTTTCAACATCAAATGAACCTGGTATTATTGAAAAATGTCTTAATCTGGGCGCAAATTATTTTATTACAAAGCCGGTTTTAATGAAAGATATCATAAAATCGATAGAACATTCGCTTACCATAAACTGGAAAGAATTTGTTCCGGACAAAAAGACTTTTGTGTACAAATTGTAGTTAAACTTAAAACATAGAAAAAACGCCAAACTTAAAATGAGTTTGGCGTTTTTTTATAGCTCGGGCAGGAAAATTTTAAAAGTTGCACCTTGACCTTTTTCGCTTTTTGCTTTTATAATTCCTTTATGGTTTTCGACAATTTTTTTTACAATTGCCAGACCAATTCCGGTTCCTGAGAATTCGCTTTCAGTATTTAATCGCTGGAAAACTTCAAAAATTCGTTCATTGTATTCATTATCAAAGCCAATTCCGTTATCTTTTATTCGCAGGCAGAAGTATGTTTTTTCAGGATAATTAACTTTAAAATTTAGTTCACTTCCCGGAACCCTGCGGGCTTTAATTTCAATATGCGGTGGAATATCTTTTCGGGAAAATTTAAGTGCGTTTCCAATTAAATTATGCAGCAGCTGTCGAAACTGAAAAGGCATAACAGTTCCGTCTCCCAAAGGCTGTAGATCAATAACAGCATTTTTTTCTTCAATACGTTCCGAAAAATCCATTAAAACCTCTTCAACGATTTCATCTAAATTAGTTTTTACAAAAATTCTTTCGGCAGAATTGGTTCTGGAATAGGTGAGAAGGTCCTGAATTAATGTCTGCATCCTTTTAGCCGAAACCTCAATTCGCTCTAAATATGTTTTGGCTTTCGCCGAAATATTCTGATCATCCAACTCTGCTAAACGACTCGCAAAAGTCTGGATTTTCCGAAGCGGTTCCTGTAAGTCATGACTTGAAATATAAGCAAAAGACTGGAGTTCAATATTCATGTTAATCAGATCACGGTTTTTAAGTTCCAGCTCTTCAGTTCGATCGTGAACCTGCTTTTCAAGCTGATTTGTAAAATCCTTTTGATCCTGAATATCAGAACTGGTACCAACCCACATTTGAATCTTTCCTTCAGGATCTCTCTGCGGAATGGCGCGGCTAAACTGCCAGCGGTATATACCATCATGACGGCGAAAACGATGTTCAAACAAAAATTCTTCTCCTGTTTTTATAGACTGCATCCAGATGTTGATATTTTCTTCACGATCATCAGGATGTATCACCTGCAGCCATCCATTTTGATCGACATCGGCTTTTGTGATGCCGCAAAAATCATAAAGTGACTGATTGAAATAATCCAGATTTCCCATTGTGTCACTTGTCCAGACAAACTGCGGCATAGAATCTGCAAGAACACGGAATTTTTTTTCACTTTTCATTAAAATTTCCTGTCTGTTCTTTTCCTCCGTAATGTCCATTACAGTGCCCAGCATTTTGGTAGGATTTTTTAATTCGTCAAAAAAGATCTTTCCGTGAACACGAATCCAGGCAATACTGTCATCTGGTTTTAAAACCCGTGCTTCGTATTTGTAAATATTGGTTTGCAAAGCAATTTCGTAAGCTTTTTGAATGTTGTCAAAATCTTCCGGAAGAATTCGGGAGAGCACTTGCGGTCGTGATATCTTTAAGTTTTTTGGAATACCAAACAACTCCGGCAGGTTATCAGAATAAATCAATTCCTGCGTTGGAATATTTAAATCCCAGGTTACGATTTCGGCAATTTCAGATGCTAAACGTGCTCTTTCTTCGGCGTCTTCTACCTTTTTCCTGGCTTCTACTTTCTCTGTAACATCATTTACGGTAACCATAATCGATGATATCTCTCCATTTTTTTCATACAAAGGAGTATATTGATAATCGAGATAAAACTTCTCTAATTTGCCTTTAATATCAATATATGCAATAGATTCGTTTTCACGAATCGTTTTTCCATCGTATAGTACTTCGTCAAGTAATTGAGGATATTTTTGATCTAAGAGCTCAGGAAACACCTCTAATAAAGGTTTACCAAGAGTTTCACTTGGGTCTTTCTGCCAAATATCATTATGCAGGGTTGTATTGGCCATCTCAATAATATGGTCTTTTCCCTTAAAAATAGTCATTGCAATAGGCGACTGCATTACCAGGTTCCTAAACGCTTTTTCACTTTCAGCCAGATAATAACGTGCTTTTATTGATTCTGTAACTTCATAACCCACAACAATAACGCCTGTTATAGCATTGTTTTCTTCTCTTAAAGGATGAAAAACCAAATTGAAATAACAATCTTCCTGTTTTCCGTATCGGTTTAAAGTAACCAGTAATTCATTTGAAAAATAGGGGATTCCGGTCTCATAAACCTGCAAAAGCAAAGGCTGAACGGTTTCTTTAGCTTCCGGAAGATATTCAAATGCCGATTTATTAAGCGTTTGTTCTTCGGTTTTATCTACAATTTGCAAGTATGTTTCATTAGCCATTTCGACCAGTAAATCCTTGCCTTTCAGAATGGCGATTCCAAGCGGAACTTGTCTCACAATATTCTTAAACCGTTTTTCACTTTCTTCAATTGTATTGCGTGCCGTAACCTGAAGTGTTACATCGTTTGCAATGGCAACAATTCCAGAGATCGATCCGTCGGGTTCTTTTAAAGCTTCGTAAACAACATTTACAAAAGTATCTACAATTTTGCCGTTTCTGGTTAGTTTTACCGGAAGTTCATTAGCTGTAAATCTTTCACCGGTATTATAAACATTCAAAAGAATATCTTCTAAACCCTGTCCCGCAGCTTCAGGAATTGATTCAAAAATAGGCTTGTTGAGAACTTCATCTTCTTTACGTTCCCAAAATTCCAGCATAGGCTCATTTGCAATTTCAACAACATAATCTTTTCCTCTAAAAATGCACATTGCATTTGGTGCCTGAAGAATATTGTTTCTGTAGCGTTTATTGCTTTCTTCTAAATTTTTGTGAATGTTTACCTTATCTGTAGTTTCATTGCAGATCACCAAAACGCCGTCAATTTTACCATCATCATTTGTAACCGGACTGTAGCTGAAAGTCCAGTAAACATCTTCCATTTTTCCGTTTCGGTAAATAGGCAGTAATAAATCTTCATGCCATGTTGCTTCGCCTTCTGTTAAAACCTGATCAATCAGCGGACCAATAAAATCCCAGATTTCCGGCCAATATTCAGCACCTTTTTGACCTAATATAGCGGGATGCTTTCCATCGTTTCCAAGACTTGGACGATAGGCATCATTATAAAAACAAATATGTTCCGGTCCCCAAAACAAAAACATGGGGAATTTTGAGTTCAGCAGAATTCCTAAAGTAGTACGAAGACTCTGCGGCCATGTGTCGACAGCACCAACAGGAGTTTTGCTCCAGTCTTTGGCACGGGTTAATGCACCCATTTCGCCTCCTTTTGCCATGAAATCTTGGTTTGTATTGTTCATTAAAAATTTGTTTTTGTTTTGATTCAAACAATAAATTTTGTGTAATTAATATAGTGTTTTCTAAAGTTTTTCAGATTAAAACCTAAAATTATAAAAATAAATTTTGATTTGTTTTCCGTTTTTTGAATGAGCTAACATTAAAATTAATAGAGTTAATTTTCATTGATTTTAATGATGAAATTTGAATTAACAAAGATTATCAACTAATCTTAAATTACAAAATCATGAAAAGAGAACAAAAACACGAAACCGACTATATAAAGAAATATCAGGATGAAGGCTATACAAAGAATTATTTATTCGACAATGGCTGTTTAATCGATTCAGAAACTAAATATGCTTACAAGCCAGATGAAATATATATTGTAGCGCACCATCGTTATGAAGGAATGAGCGATCCGGATGATATGTCAATTTTATATATTATTGAAACAAAAGACCAGGAAAAAGGAACTCATTTATTAGGATACGGCCCAACAGCAGATTTAGAAGAAGCCGAATTTTTTAAAGATATTCCGAAGAAAAATTATTCAAAAAACGCAGACATAAGTGAACTTACATAAAATAAAATAGATAAGTATTTTTATTTTGCTGAGGAGCAGTTGTTCCAGATTTATTCTGGAGCAGCTGTTTTTTCTTTTTATAAGCTTCGCTAAAGGTTCAAAGGGACAGAGGTTCAAAGGTTCAGAGGTTCAAAGGTTCAGAGGTTTTGTAGAGACGCACTGCAGTGCGTCTTTTCTAAAGTATTGAGAGGGAAACCTTTGTTTCTCTGTCACTTTGAACCTTTGTTGCTACGCAGCTAAAAATTATGAAATTTCTGATTGAAATTGTATAAGGATTTGATTTGCAAGAAGTACGAAATTTGGGTTATAGAAAATGAGTAAAAAACCAAAAGTTGTTTTTGTACGTAAATAAATACAAACTACTTTTCTTAAACCAAAGCAAATGAAAAAACTTTACATAAATACCGGAGGATTTGATGCTGTTTTTAACGACTTAAAAGATAGTTTTAATGGTCAGCTTACAGCGAATAACAATGAATATAATTTAGATATTAAATCAAAATGGACAAAAGGCTCTATTAAAGGAAATAGATTTGATGATAAAGTCCTGTTTATGCATTTTGATCTTGAATTTAATGAAGAAGTTAGTTTGAGTATCGAATCTTTTAAAAGCGCACCTGTGTTTTTTGTTTACTGCGAAAACGGAAACGTAAGCCATAGTTTTGGCGCAAATGGAGAAAAGAAAGTTTTAAGCAAAAAGCAATCGGCTGTTTTAAGCAATTCTTCGGTTATCAATAGTGTATTGTATTTTGAAAGCCATAAACGTATTCAGTTTACATTACTTGGAATGCCAACAATTGAAAACAAAAATGTGGAATTGACCAATCAGGTTAAACAGCATTTTACAAACGATTCTGGAAATTATATTTACATAGGAAAAGAAAATTCAAGAATCTCAAAAAGAATAAAAGAATACGAAACAGTGCCGCAAAAAGGACTTGTGGGAACGCTGCTTAAAAAAAGTATTTTAAAGAATATTGTTGAAATAGAGGTAGAGCAGCACAGTTTTAACTACCTGAGCACATTTGATCCTGTTGTTAATCTGGCAATGAAACCGATTAATGAAATTAAACGAATTTCGACCATGAATTTTTCTGAAATGCTGGCCGCGGCAAGACATCTTAGAGCAAAATATCATTTTTCATTTAAACCATACAATCAAAAATTAGCTAGCTAACAAGCATTATATATTAACTACTATTACGAAAAAAACAGCTTTTCCTAAAGAAGCTGTTTTTTTATTTTTTTTGCCCACGGGTTTTACTGATTTAAACTAGGTTGCGCAGGTTTTTAATCTCGCAAAGTCGTAGAGACGCAAAGTTTTTTAAGTTAATAGCGTCCAGCTTTAGCTAGATAAAAAAAATAATTAATGTATAAAAGGCTTTATCCAAACTAGGAAAGTTTGGCTAAAGCCTTTTGAAATTCTATTCTAAAACCTCCAGCTAAAGCTGGAGGCAATTCAAAAAATCCTCTTAATCTTTTTAATCTGTGGCCTACACAAAAAAACTTTGCGACTCTGCGACTTTGCGAGATTATAACTCAGCGTAAACCCGTTCAACCTGTAGAAATCTGTGGGCAAAAACTTAGCATCTCAGAATCTTAGCATCTCAAAAACTACTCTTTCTCATAATAAATAATAAAATAAACCATGACGAGATTCAGACATAAGGAAACACTGTTTGTGATTATTATGGGAAGATCCTCTTTTAGAATCCCGTAAATAATCCAAACTGCGATTCCGAAAGTAAGAATGCTGAAAGTTTTAAGGGAAATATCTTTTACTTTCTTGGTTTTCCAAACCTTTAAAATCTGCGGAATTGTGGAGAGTGTAATACAGGCTCCGGCAAATAATCCTATGATGTCTATGTAGTTCATTTTTTTTAAGGTTCTAAGGTGCTGAGAGGCTAAGATTCTAAGTTTTTGCCTACGGGTTTTGCGGATTAAACGGGTTTACACAGATTTGTTTTTTTGTTATACTGCGAAGTAATGATGAAGAGCCTTACTTTGCGGACTCTCGTGTGTGATTCCTCGTTCCTCGAAATGACAGATAACCAGCGTAAACCTGTTCAATCCGTAAAATCTGTGGGCAATCTTATCATCCACCAACTAATTCTCCGCCGTTAATATGAATAAACTGTCCGGTGATATAACTGCTGTCTTCGCAGGCTAAAAACACATACGCAGGCCCCACTTCAGAGGGCTGTCCGGCTCTTTCCATTGGGTTGTCTTTTCCAAAATCTGAAATCTTGTCGAAACTTGCCACGATCAAAGGCGTCCATATTGGTCCTGGCGCAACGCCGTTTACCCTGATTTTTCTTTTGGCAAGCATGGTCGATAATGATCTTGTAAAACTTACAATAGCACCTTTTGTACTCGAATAGTCAACTAAATGCTCGCTGCCGCGATACGCAGTTACAGAACTTGTATTGATAATCGTATCGCCTTCGTTTAAATAGGGAAGTGCCGCTTTAGTAATATAGAAATACGGATAAATATTAGTTTCAAATGTTTTATGCAATTGCGCAGCGGTAATTTTTTCCAGTTCATTTTGCGGAAATTGAATAGCCGCATTGTTCACTAAAACATTTATGGTTTTAAAAGTTGTAATGCACTTTTTAATAGCTTCTTTACAGAATTTCTCATCCTTTAAGTCACCGCTTATCAGCAGACATTGCTGACCTTCTTTTTCAACAATTGCTTTTGTTTCCTTCGCATCTTTATCTTCTTTTAAATATACAATGGCAATATTGGCACCTTCACGCGCAAAATGTACGGCAGCGCTTCGGCCTATTCCGCTGTCACCGCCGGTTATAAAAGCAGTTTTACCAAGAAGTTTTCCGCTTCCCGTGTAGTTCTCTCTTATAATTTCCGGTTCGGGATTCATTTTATGTTCGTTTCCGGGAAGCTCTTGTTTTTGCTCCGGAAATGTTTTAGGCTTTTTCATAACATGTACTTTTAAAAACAAATTCTATTGATTAAAATTAGCAGATTAACCAATGAAAATAGGGCTCTAATAAAATTTTGATTACCTCTATAAATTAAAAAAGAAAGAAAAAAGCTATAATTGTTTTAATTTTTTTCAAATGGGTAAATTTTTAATAAGCTGACTTTCATAAATTCAATTTAATTAGGAATAAAAACATGGGAATTATGTAACGAATTAAATACCGATGTAAAACTGAATGCTTGTTTTTTTTCTAAATTTGAAAGTTTTGACTAACCATATTTAAAATAGGATCAGATATTTTAAATAAGAACCTTTTCAAACCAATGATTCAATATTTTTTAACTAGTAACGCTTTATTCCCCATAACAGCATGGTATTAATTGTTGATGATATCAAGGCAAATATTATTGCCTTAAAGAAAACATTAGAACTGCACAATATCGACGTAGATACTGCCGAATCTGGTGAAGAAGCCTTAAAGAAAATCTTAAAAACAAACTACTGTCTTATCATTATGGACGTTCAGATGCCTGGACTTGACGGCTTCGAAGTAGTTAAAATTCTTTCTGGAAATAAACGAACCAAAGACATTCCCGTAATTTTTCTTTCGGCATTAAACATCGAAAAAAAATACATCTTTAAAGGATATGAAAGCGGCGCGGTAGAATACATTACAAAACCTGTTGATACGGATTTATTGATGCTGAAGGTAAAAACTTTCATTAAAATCTATGAACAGCAAAATGAACTAAAAGGCATAAAAGACCTTCTTTCGAAAGAAATCAAAATTAGAAAAGAAGCGCAGGATAATCTCGAAATCAAAATCGCGGAAAGAACCAAAGAACTGGTTTTGAAAAACGAAGAATTAGAGATGAAAAACCACGAATTACAGCAGTTTGCCTGGGTAGTATCGCACGATTTAAATGAACCTATAAGGAAAATCCAGATTTTTATTAAAATAATCAAGGAACTTTACTTAAAAGAAGATGAAAAAGGAATTGATTATGTCGACAGAACCATAAAATCTGCCGAAAGAATGCAGACCCTTATTACAGATCTTCTTGCCTATTCCAGATTATCAGCACAGGTTAAACCGGAAGTTACAGATCTTAATGTGGTTTTACAGGAAGTTCTTTCGGATTTTGATTATTTGATTGAAAGAAAAAATGCGACTGTAAAAGCTACAGAACTCCCCACAATAGACAGTATTCCGAGCCAGTTAAGGCAGGTATTTCAAAATTTAATTGGAAACGCCCTTAAATTCTCAGGCGGTGATGAACCTCCATTAATTGAAATTACGGCTGAATTAATTGCCGATAAATCGTTTGACAGTCCAACTGCGCCAGAAGGAAAGTATTGCAGAATTGTGGTAAAAGATAACGGAATTGGTTTTGATGAAATTTATCTGGACCGAATTTTTATTATTTTCCAGAGTTTAAACGACCGACAGACTTATGAAGGAACCGGAATTGGTCTGGCAATCGCAAAAAAAATCATAGAAAAACACAACGGATTAATAACGGCAAAAAGTGAAGTAGGCAAAGGCGCCAGCTTTATTATAGTTCTTCCCCTAAAATACGAATAAAATACACTTTAAAACCATGAATGGTAACTTTAAAAGAAATCTGCTAATCAGTTCATTAGTTTCATTATTAGTGTTAACAATTAGTTCTGTTGCTTCCTTTATCAGCATCAAAAGTTTGTTAAACAGTAATTTCTGGGTAAACCATACCCAGGATGTTATTTATAACTTAAACGAAGGTTCGGCCATCATTACGGAAGCCCAAACAAGTATGCGTGGCTATTTATTAACTGGTGACGAACAGTTTGTAGACCGGTTTAATGAATCTGAATCCAAATCAAATGCTTATTTTGAAAAGCTGGAAGAGCTTACAGCAGATAATCCTCCACAGCAAAAACTGTTAACCGACTTAGCATCTAAACGTTCCGGGTTCTTTAAATACCTGAATAATCAAATCGTAAAAAAGCGTTTAAACAAGGAAACACTTGTCTTTGACTTGAATGAAGGCAGGATAATGATGAACGACATACGAGCGGTTATCAAAAAAATAGAAAATACAGAACAAAAGCTTCTGGAAGAACGAAATTCAAATTCTGAGCGTTATGGTAATTATAGTTTAATTTTAATTATAGTCGCCTTTTTCATCGCTTTCATTATTTCGATTGTTTTCCTGATCAGAATCCTAAAAGATTATAACGAACGTTCAGCATTACAAAAAGAACTGGAGAAAAAAGATATTGAAACAGCGCAAAGGATTGAAGCAATCAGCAGCATTGCAACCAACATTTCAAAAGGAAACTACGATATTCGTGTAGACGATACAAAAGCCGATGCACTGGGAAGTGTAGGGGAATCGTTGAACACAATGGGAGTTTCCCTTAAAAACTCATTTGAACTTCTTTCTCAAAAAGAATGGCTTCAAACTGGAGTCGCAGAGTTGAATAATGCGATGCTGGGCGAAAAAACACTACAAAAGCTTTCTAAAGATATTATTGAGTTTTTATGCCAATATACCAATAGCAGCGCAGGAGTTTTGTATGTTATTGAAGAAAACGAATTAGTATCTTCTGGTGGATATAGCTATATACCGAGTAAAAGCCGCGAACGCATTCGAAAAGGCGAAGGTTTGATAGGTCAGGCTATTTCATCTGGAAAAATATTAGAATTAAAGACATTATCTGCAGATGATATTCAAATTAATTATGCTTTAGGACAAGTAAAACCTACGCATATTGTGGCGGTTCCGCTGCAGGATAACAAAATTGAAGGTGCGGTTGAATTAGCGAGTATTTACGGTTTTTCGGAGTTGCATTTAGAGTTTTTACGAACAGTTGCCAATAACATTGGAATTGCCTTAAAATCAACTCAAAACAGAAAAAGAGTATTAGAACTGCTGGAAGAAACCAAATCGCAGTCAGAAGAACTTCAGACACAGCACAGCGAACTGGAAGCGATTAATGCCGAATTAGAAGCACAGACTGAAAAACTGCAGGCTTCTGAAGAAGAATTGCGTGTGCAGCAGGAAGAGTTGGAACAAACGAACGAAGAACTTTCTGAAAGAAGTGTTTTATTGGAAGAAAAAAACAATGAAATTCAAAAGAAATCAGAAGCTTTAGAATTAACAACACGTTACAAATCAGAGTTTTTGGCTAATATGTCGCACGAATTAAGAACGCCTCTTAATTCAATTTTGCTTTTAAGCCGTTTATTATCAGAGAACAATAACAAAAGCATGAACAATGAAGAAATTGAGTTTGCTAAAGTTATTCAGAGTTCTGGAAACAGTTTATTAGGTTTAATTGATGAAATTCTTGATTTATCTAAAATCGAAGCCGGTAAAATGGAATTAGAATTTTTAGATATTTCGACTAAAGAAATCACAGACACACTTTGGAATCTCTTTAATCTTGTAGCTAAAGAAAAAGGAATTGAATTTGAAATTATTTCGAAAGAAGCGCCAATTGTTATCAAAACAGACAAAATGCGTTTAGAACAAATTCTAAAAAACCTGATTTCGAACGCTATTAAATTTACAGAAAAAGGAAAAGTAACACTCGAAATCAAGATAAATACAGACGATGACAAAATTATCTGCTTTATTGTAAAAGATACCGGAATAGGAATTCCGTTAGAGAAACAGCCGCTTGTTTTTGAAGCCTTCCAACAAGCCGATGGTTCAACAAAACGTAAATACGGCGGAACTGGTTTAGGATTATCAATCAGCAGGGAATTGGCAAAATTGCTTAAAGGAGAAATTATCCTTCATAGTAGAGTTAATGAAGGAAGTACCTTTACATTATGTCTTCCGGTTTATGGTTCTGTTCCTTACAAAACAAATGTGGAGAAAATACCGCCAACAGCGTTTGTAGAACTGGAACCTGAAAACGAAGCAGGAACGCCCGCAAAAAAATATATCAGCTCAACTATTCCAGACGAAATAGACGACGACAGAAACGAAATAAGAGAAGGAGATAAAGTAATTTTAATTGTTGAAGACGATATTCATTTTGCAAAATCACTTTTGGCTTTTTCACGAAACAAAGGTTATAAAGGAATTGTAGCTGTAAGAGGCGATCATGCCTTAAACTTTACTTTACTGTATAAACCTGTTGGTGTTTTATTAGATATTGAACTTCCGGTAAAAAGCGGATGGGAAGTACTGGAAGAATTAAAAAATCATGCCGAAACCAAACATATTCCCGTTCATATTATGTCATCACATAAATTGAAACAGGAAAGTTTATTAAAAGGTGCAGTTGACTTTTTAGACAAACCGGTGGCATTTGATAAAATTCCGGATGTGTTTTTAAGAATTGAACATATTATTAATAAAGAAGCGCAAAAGGTTTTAATTATTGAAGATAACCCAAAACATGCCAAAGCATTATCTTATTTCTTAGAAACGTATAATATCAATTCGGAGATAAAAAGCGAAGTTTCAGATGGAATTCAGGCTTTAAATAAAACAGAAGTTGATTGTGTAATTCTGGACATGGGAATTCCGGATAAACAAGCGTATCAAATTCTGGATGGCATTAAGAAAAATCCGGGCTTGGAGAAACTTCCGGTAATTGTGTTTACAGGAAAAAGTTTATCGCTAAAAGAAGAAGTAAAAATTAAGAAATATGCTGATTCTATTATTGTAAAAACCGCACATTCGTACCAAAGAATGTTAGATGAGGTTTCACTTTTTCTTCATTTAGTAGAAGATAAAAAGGAAGGAAAAGACAAAAAAGAAGGGCATAAAAAGCTAAATTTACTAAACAACATTCTGCACGATAAAAAAGTACTGATTGTTGATGATGATGTTCGTAATATTTATTCGCTTACAAAAGCCTTAGAAGTATTTAAAATGACGATTATTACGGCTTTTGATGGAAATGATGCCATTAAAGTCCTAAGCGAAAATCCAGATACAGATGTCGTTTTATTAGATATGATGATGCCGCATATGGACGGTTACGAAGCAGCCGAGAAAATACGTGCCAATCCTAAGTTTTTAAATTTACCTGTAATTGCCGTAACCGCAAAAGCAATGACAGGCGACAGAGAAAAATGTATAAAAGCCGGAGCATCAGATTATATTACAAAACCAGTAGATGTTGACCAGTTATTATCGTTATTGCGAGTATGGCTGTATGATAAAGTATAAAAATAAAATGCCACGAATTTCACGAATTTACACAAATCAGATAGGTGATTTAGTATTTAAAAAATTCGTGAAATTCGTGAAATTCGTGGCAAAAAAATAAAGTAAAAAATATTTTAGCCACAGATTAAGGAATTTTCACAGATTATAAAAAAAAATCTTTTTAATCCTTTTAATCTGTGGCAAAAAAAATATAAAAGTTTATGAGTAAAAAACGACTTTTAATTGTAGATGACGATCCTAGAAACATTTTCGCATTAACACATACCTTACGTGTTAAATCATACGATTGTTTGTCTTGCAACAGTGCCGAAGATGCAATAAAATTATTGAAATCTGACGAAAATATCGACGCAGTTTTGCTGGATATGATGATGCCCGAAATGGATGGATATGAAGCCATTCCGTTAATAAAAGCCATTCCGTCAAGAAAATCTATTTTTGTTGTAGCGGTTACTGCGCAAGCTATGACAGGCGACAAAGAAAAATGTTTAGAAGCCGGAGCAGATGGCTACATCTCAAAACCGGTAGATGTTGATAAGTTACTGCTTGTATTAAGCAAAATTTGAATGGGGTAAATTATGATTGAAGATATCGAATTAGAAACACTTATCAACGAAGTTTACGAATACTACGGTTTTGATTTTGGAAGTTATTCAAGAGCATCCTTAAAAAGACGTGTATACCGGGTATATCAGTTAGGCGGATTTGGTCATTTTCATGAATTTCTCTCAAAAGTTCGCTCTGATCCTGAGTATTACAAACAAATGATCGACGAGATCACGGTCAATGTTACAGAAATGTTTCGTGACCCAACATTTTACGGCATTTTAAGAAAAGAAATTTTACCATTATTAGGCACAAAACCTTTTATCAGGTTATGGCACGCCGGCTGTTCTACAGGCGAAGAAGTCTATTCTATGGCTATAATGCTTAAAGAAGCAGGTTTACTGCATAAATCCCTAATTTATGCTACAGATATTAATGCCACGGTTTTAGAAACGGCCAAAAAAGGAATTTTCCCGCTTAGAATGATGAAAGAGTATTCGCAAAACTATCGTGATGCAGGCGGGCAGGAAGACTTTTCGAGTTATTATACCGCTAATTACGGCATTGCAAAATTCAACGAAGAGCTGTCTCAAAAAATGGTATATTCACAGCACAATTTAGTATCAGACACTTCATTCAATGAATTTGATATTATATTATGCCGTAATGTTTTAATTTATTTTGATAGTGACCTTCAAAAAAGAGTCATTAATTTATTTGATGAAAGCTTAGCTGTTTTAGGTTTTCTGGCCTTAGGCACAAAAGAAACAATAAAATATTCTATTTCTCCCGGCAAATACAAACAGTTTGAAAAAGAGAAAATATGGAGGAAAATAAAATAATATCAAACTGCAGATTAGTAATAATAGGAGGATCAGCAGGAAGTTTAAATGCTTTAATGCAGATTTTACCTGAATTAACAGCACTGCGTAATTATGCGATCGTAATTGTTGTACATCGCAAAAGTACAGACGATCAGACTCTGGAAGAATTAATTACTTTAAAATCAAGCGTTCCCGTAAAACCAATCGAAGACAAAACAATTCTTATACCCGGATTTATATATATAGCCCCGTCTAATTATCATTTATTATTTGAAAAAGACGATACACTCGCATTAGATACCTCAGAAAAAATAAATTACAGCCGTCCAAGTATCGATGTTTCTTTTGAATCGGCAGCAGAAATCTACGGAAGTTCTTTGGTTGGAATTCTGTTTTCAGGATCCAATACCGATGGAACATTAGGATTACAAGCCATTCAGGAAAACGGTGGAAAAATTGTAGTGCAAAATCCATTATCGGCAGATATGCCCTTTATGCCCAATAATGCGATATTGTTTACAACACCTGATTATGTTTTAAACAACGAAGAAATATTAGCATTACTCAACTCCATAAACAGTTAATTATTTTTTAGGCGCTTCGTCTTCCGGAAGAATAACTTTGTTCAGTTCTGCTTCTTTTTCAGCACGTTTTTGAGCCGCTTTTCCTTTCCCAATAGGTATTCCGGCAGTAAAATACAAAGACCTGTTATATACATTAGGTCCGTCACCTTTCATAACAGGAACTAAACCATAATAGTATTGAATCGTGATATTTAAACCATTGCCCACATTCATGTGATATCCCGTACCAAAAGCAATTCCGGCATCAATAACCCTGATTTCATCCCGAATCTTTTTCTTGTAAACCACATCATTATCATTAATCTTATTTTTAAACTGATCAAAAGCCGAAGCCAAAAGCCCAAGCTGAGGCCCGGTTTTAAGATAAATTTGATTTTTAAACTGATATTTAATCAAAATAGGCACATTAAAATACCGAATCTCACGATCAACAGTTCCGCCCGCAAAAGTATTATCCAGATTTTCATCTTCTAAAGAATAAAGAGGAATCTGCCGTGCGCCCATAGGAGATTTTACAATCACACCCGTGTTAATCATCCACGCCGGATTTTGCTTTGATTTTATATCAAAATAAAAACCAAGATTAAAACCGGGATTCAATCCAGAACTCTCCATATTAGAAATATCTGAAAGATTGATACCGCCTTCTAAACCAAACTCTAAAAAAGGAGAATTTAGTTTATCACCAAAAATCAGAGAAATCAAAACCTGAGATTCCGCCTGATTCATACAAAAAAAAGTGACGAGTAATAATAAACCTTTTTTCATAAAAATAGGTTATAATCCAAAACGATATTGTATTCCTCCTAAAGCTTGCGTACGAGTTCCCAGAAAACCAGCTTCGACCCTAAACATAATATGTTTATTAAATTGATATTGAGTCCCTACAATGAAATTCCACATATCTTTTGGCCTTTTTTGAAGCGAATATTGAACCGATGAAGAACTGGCAGTGCTTAAAGCACCATCTAAAGTTGACAAAAGATTTCCGGCACTTTCCAGCGCACGGTTTGCTGTATTATGTTTAGCAATATTAGCAGGATTTTTTTGTTCGGCAGGTGTTAGTCCGCCCCACCAGGTATCGACCTTTTGCTGATTTTCAGAAACCTTAGTTAGTCCATTGTCGACTTTTGCCTGGGCTGTAGATAAATCGATTACATCCGATAAATTAATATTTCCATTTGTATTTCCGGCTATATGAACCCTGAAGCCGCCAACCCATACCGCTATATTTTGATCTGCTTTAGGAAGTTTAAATGTTTTTCCTAAACGAGGACCAAAGACATACGAAAAAGCAGGTTTATCTAAAGCACTTACATCTGTCCAGGCCATATTCATATCAAGATCGAGCCAGCCGCCTCCAATTCCTATGGTTGGTGTCATTCCAAAACCAAATGTGGTAGCGCTAAAATTGGCTTTTGTACTAAAATTGGCAATTTCAGTCCAATTATTATCAGCATCAGGTATATAAATTCCCGCATTGATTTTTGTTGAAGGATTTGATTTTCCAAAAATACCATAGATATTTAAAAAAGGCAGCAGCCATATATCCGGACGAATAGTAAGTGCTCCCGCTTCGACAGAAGATTTATCAAAACGTACAATTTCGTCTAAATTATACATAGGCCCGTTATTAAAACCCACTTGAAGATTACTGATGATAATTTCAGAATCCTGCCAGAAATAATTTAAGGAAAGCCCGGCTGAATAAGGAAGTTTGTATCCTTTTTGAGCTACTTTTTCACCCCAGATAGGAAGGGCATAAGGATAATCGGCAACTTTAAGACTGTCTTTTAACTCCTGGTTTTTTTGTCCTACGATTTTCTCAGTATAAACCTGACCGAAAAATGAAACACTAAATAATAAAAAAACGGCTGATATTAGTTTTTTACATTTCATTGATTAGAGTATTAGTTGATTAAAATAAAACTGCTTGAAATAAATATGTACTAATGTATTCTGAGGGAATTTCGGCTTATCTTTTGTTTTTAGAGGCGTAAAATAGAGATATTGAGAGGGATTATATGTAATAATATGAGTTAATTATTGTTAAAGTTAACTAAAATTTCTTTTAGGAAGAACTATTTTTTAATAAATATGCTTAAAAATCAATCTATTACGACTTTTTTAAGAGCAGATAGAATTACAAACAGAATATTATATTATTTTTACAGTAATGAAATGGATAGCAATACTTATGTCAATTTATTTGATGGCACTTTCAAATATGCCTTGTGCAGATATGGAAGTAAACAGCGCTATGCATAAAACAGCCCGGTTTTCATCAGAAGAAAATCATTCCCACGATAAAGACAACGATTTATGTTCTCCATTTTGTGCCTGCAACTGCTGCGGAGCACAGGTTTTAAGTTACCAGATAGCTGTAAACTTCGAATTTCCTTCAGCTTACACAAAAATTTCAATTCCTTTACCAAGTTACAATTCTGTATTTACTTCTAATTTCTACGGAAGTATTTGGCAGCCCCCTCAAATAGCATAATGATATCCCGATAAATCGGGTTAGAGAACTGTGGACTTTCCACAAATGTATCAGACAAACTTTTGTCTCAATTCTCATGTCATTATATATTTCAAATGCTAGATAAAATCATTCAGTTTAGTATACGAAACAAATTCGTTATACTATTATTTACCCTCGTTTTAATAGTGTGGGGAAGCTATTCGCTTAAACAATTGCCGCTTGATGCCTTGCCGGACGTTACCAATAATCAGGTTCAGATTATTACCACTGCGCCCACATTGGCAAGTCAGGAAGTCGAGCAGTTAATAACATATCCGCTGGAACAAGCCGTAAAAACCGTTCCCGATATTATAGAACTCCGCAGTATTTCCCGTTTTGGGTTATCTGTCGTAACCGTTGTTTTTGAAGACAATGTTGATATTTACTGGGCACGCGAACAAATATTTCAACGCTTAAAACAAGCCGAAGAAAATATTCCCGCTTATGCAGGTTCACCGGAATTAGCGCCAATTACAACAGGTCTTGGAGAAATTTACCAATATGATGTTTACGCCAAAAAAGGCTACGAAAACAAATACGACGCCGTAAAACTAAGAACCATTCAGGATTGGATTATTATTCCGCAATTACAGGGGATTAAAGGCGTTGCCGATGTAAGTACCTGGGGCGGAAAACTAAAACAATACGAAATCGCCGTAAACCCAAATACACTAAACAGTCTGGGCGTTACGATTACCGAAATTTTTGATGCCTTAGAAAAAAACAATCAAAACACCGGAGGCGCTTATATTGAAAAAGACCAATACGCGTATTTCATTCGCGGTGTAGGAATGGCAAAAGGTGTAAAAGACCTTGGAAACGTCGTTGTTAAAAACAGAAACGGTTCTCCAGTTTTGGTTCGCGATGTAGCGCAGGTTCGCGAAGGCGTTGCATTACGTTACGGCGCCTCAACAAAAGATGGAAAAGGAGAAATAGTTTCCGGTTTAGTTTTAATGCTGAAAGGCGAAAACTCCAGCGCCGTTGTAAACCGAATCCATGAAAGAATGGCCCAGATTAATAAAAGCCTGCCCGAAGGTGTCGTTGCAGAAGCTTTTATTGACAGAGGAAAACTGGTTGATAACGCCATTGGAACCGTTACCAAAAACTTACTCGAAGGAGCTTTAATTGTCATTTTTGTGCTGATCCTGTTTTTAGGAAATCTTCGTGCCGGATTGATCGTTGCATCGGTAATTCCGCTGGCGATGTTATTTGCTATTATTTTAATGAATGCCTTTGGCGTAAGCGGAAACCTGATGAGTTTAGGTGCCATAGATTTTGGGATTATTGTCGACGGCGCTGTTATTATTGTAGAAGCTTCCATGCATCATCTGCAGAAACTCAAACGCAATAAAGAACTTTCGCAGGAAGAAATGGATGTTGAAATCTACAATTCGGCATCAAAAATCAGGAATAGTGCCGCTTTTGGAGAAATCATTATTCTAATCGTGTATCTGCCAATTCTCGCTTTAATAGGAACCGAAGGAAAAATGTTTAAACCAATGGCCATGACAGTGGGTTTTGCCGTAATTGGCGCGTTTATACTTTCGCTGACCTATGTGCCAATGATGAGTGCATTATTTCTTTCGAAGAAAACCGAACATAAAGAAAACTTCAGCGACAAAATGATGCTTTGGTTTGAGAATTTATACACACCATTTTTAAATAAAGCATTAAAATTCAAAAAAGTAGTTTTAGGAATCTCTCTCGGATTATTCTCTTTAGGATTAATCATTTTCAATAATATGGGCGGTGAATTTATTCCAACCATTGAAGAAGGTGATTTAGCCATTAATGCTTCAATCATGACAGGAAGTTCGCTTACGCAGATGGTGGAAACTACAACCAAATACGAACAAATTTTAAAAGCCAAATTCCCAGAAATCAAAACCATCGTAACCAAAATAGGAAGCGGGGAAATCCCAACCGATCCAATGCCCATTGAAAGCGGCGATTTGATTATTGTTTTAAAAGACAAAAAAGAATGGAAAGGTAAATACCATAATTGGGAAGAACTGGCAAACGCCATGAAAGAAGAAATGGAAGTAATTCCGGGCGCTAACATCGAAATTTCGCAGCCTATTCAAATGCGATTTAACGAATTAATGACCGGAAGCCGAAGCGATATCGCCATCAAAATTTTTGGTGATGATCTGGAAATCTTAGATTCAAAAGCATCAGAATTAATTTCGACAATAAAAAGCATTGAAGGAATTGGCGACTTAAAAGCCGATAAAGTAACCGGACTACCTCAAATTACAATAAAATACGATTACAATAAAATTGCTTTATACGGATTGAATATTTCTGATATTAATCAAATTATTCGTTCGTCGTTTGCGGGAGAAAGTGCCGGAAAAATCTACGAAGAAAGTAAACGTTTTGATGTTGTAGTAAGAATGGATCAGGACAATCGCGCCGATATTACCGATGTGAGTAATTTATTTATTCCGTTACCAAACGGACAGCAAGTTCCGCTTTCGCAAGTGGCGAGTGTAGATTATGAACAAGGTCCTGTACAGGTTACGCGCGAAGACGGAAAACGAAGAATTACCGTTGGTTTAAATGTTCGTGGCAGAGATATTAAAACCGTTGTAGAAGAAATTCAACAGAAACTCGACAAAGATTTCAAACTTCCTGCGGGTTATTATGTAACGTATGGCGGACAATTTGAAAATTTAATCGAAGCCACAAAACGACTTTCGGTTGCATTGCCAATCGCTTTAGGTTTGATTTTGATCTTGCTGTATTTTACGTTTAAAAGCTATAAACAAGCACTTTTAATCTTTACAGCCATTCCGTTATCAGCTATTGGAGGGGTATTTGCGCTTTCGCTGAGAGGAATGCCGTTTAGTATTTCTGCCGGAATTGGTTTCATCGCCTTATTCGGAATTGCGGTGCTAAACGGAATTGTTCTGATTTCGTATTTCAATCAATTAAAATCAGAAGGAATTTTAGATCCGCTGCAACGAGTCATAATCGGAACCAAAACCAGATTACGTCCCGTTTTAATGACCGCAGCCGTAGCTTCTTTAGGATTTTTACCAATGGCATTATCCACAAGCGGCGGGGCAGAAGTACAGAAACCTTTAGCAACGGTAGTTATTGGCGGCTTAATCTCGGCAACCTTATTAACGTTAATCGTGTTACCGATTTTGTATTTAATGTTAGAGAAGTTTAACCGTAAAGTAAAATGATTTCTCCCGCAGATTTTGCAGATTCGGCAGATTTAATTTTTGATTATAATAATCTGCTAAATCTCCAAAATCTGCGAGAGTTAAAAAAAAACAAATGAAATGAAAAAATCAACATATAAAAATCAATCAAAAATACTTTGCTACCGATGGCTATCGGGATTGCGGTTAATTGCATTCCTATTGGCAAGCACAATAACATCGGCGCAAGCCAAAATATCTTTAGAAAAAGCAATAGAACTTGCCAAATCAAACAACATCGACCTAAAAATCGCCGATAAAGAAATAGAAAAACAAACCCTTTTAAAGAAAACTGCTTTTCAACCAGATCCGTTGCAGGTTCAATATCAAGGCGGACAATTTAACAGCGTAGATTTCGATCATAATGTTTCGGTACAGCAATTCTTTCCATTAGGAAATGTCACAAAAGCAAACAGACAATTGCAGGAAGAACTGGCAAAACTGGCCGAAAAACGAAAAGCTTTATCCTCTTACGAACTGGAAAAAGCCGTCACTTTGGCCTATTATCAATATTTATACGGAATTTCGATTCAAAAGTTAAACTCAGAATTAAACGAGATTTACACCAAATTCCTAAAGAACGCCGAACTCCGTTTTAAAACCGGAGAAAGTGGAAACATTGAAGTGATCAGTGCCAAAGCCAAAGTGAAAGAAATCGAAACCCAAAAAGAACAATTAAATTACGATTTGGCGATTTACCAAAAACAGCTTCAGTTTTTTGTGCAGACGAATGAAAGTATCATCCCAGATGAAACGACTTCATTAAAGTATTCCTTTGTTGAAAATAAAGATTCTAAAGCCGAAACGTTATTGACAGATTTTTATCAGCAGCAGATTTCGGTTTACCAAAAAGAAGCAGTAACGTTTAAAGCCAACAGAACACCAAAATTAGGTTTAGGCTATTTTGCACAGACTATTAATACTGAATCGTTGTTTCAGGGTTTCACGGCGGGATTGCAAATTCCGATTTTTGGAGGCGTAAATACTGCTAAAGCCAAAGTCGCAGAAATTAGCATTTCGCAGTCGCAATTGGCATTCGATAAAAACAAAATTATTCTGAACCTGCAAAAAGAAGAATTGCAGAATAACTTTCAAAAACAGCAGAAAAACCTGGATTATTATCAAAATGAAGGTTTGCAATATGCCAACCAGATTATTGATACGGCACAAAAAAGTTATGCCAACGGCGATATGAGTTATTGGTCGTATATCAGTTTTTTAAATCAGGCTATTGATATCAAAAAACAACTCGCCGAAGCAACGCACAGTTTCAATCAAAGTGCCATCGAACTTCAATTCCCAACCATCAAAAACAATTAATCATGAAAGATATATCTAAAAATTTAACCGCAAAGTTCGCAAAGAAAAAACGCGAACTTCGCAAAGGAATAAAACTTGGCGTACTTTGCGGATCCTTTGCGCTCTTTGCGGTTAACTTAAGCTGCAATGAAAAAAAGACCGAAGAAACCCATGAAGAAGAAAAATCGCAGACAGAAGCCACATTAACAGAATCTCAATATAAAACAGTAGGCATTGAAACCGGATTTGTAGAAAACAGAAACCTGAATAAAATCATTAAAGCCAATGGTTATACCACAGTTCCACCGCAAAATTCGGCTGAGGTTTCGACTTTAATTGGCGGAACAGTAAAAGATATTTATGTTTTAGAAGGAACTTTTGTCAACAAAGGGAAAGTTTTGGCAACCATTCAAAATCTGGAAGTAATTGAAATGCAGGAAGATTATCATTCGGCTACAGCCAATGTTGAATATTTGCAATTAGAATACAACCGCCAGAAAACATTAAGCGATGAAAACGTGAATCCGAGGAAAACATTTCAGGAAGTAAAAGCCAAATTAGCCGCAGAAAGAGCCCGTGCGCAGGCTGCAAAAAATAAGTTGGAAGCCTTGCATGTTGGTATAAAAGGAAGTTCGTCTTTAGTGCCAATTGTTGCGCCCATAAGCGGTTATGTTGGAAAAATCAGTATTGCTAAAGGCGCTTTTGCACAAACCGGAGTTTCTTTGTTTGAGGTTGTAGATAACAGTCAGATGCATTTAGATTTAAATGTTTATGAAAAAGATCTGGGCTCGATTTCAATTGGCCAGGTAATCGATTTTGTGTTGACAAATCAATCCAATAAATCAATTAAAGGAAAGATTTTCGGAATCAATAAATCATTTTCTAACGAAAGTAAAACCGTTGCAGTTCACGCCAAAATTGATCCCGCCGATGCTAAAGATTTGATTTCGGGAATGTATGTTTCGGCAAATATCAATATTGTAAATGCCACCGTCCCGGCTTTACCAAAAGACGCCGTTGTTCGAAATGCCGATAAATATTTTGTTTTTGTGCAGGAAGAAGAGCATAAAAACGAGAAAACAAAAGAAAAAGAAATTCATTTTAAAGCAATTGAAGTGATTCCCGGTACTACAGATTTAGGTTTTACAGAAATTAAATTTGTTGACAGAATTGAGCCTGATGCTAAAATTGTTACAGAAGGTGCTTTTTATTTGCTTTCTTCAATGAAGGGCGGGGGAGCGCATGAGCATTAGGTTATTTGCCACGAAGGCACTAAGGCGCAAAGTTTTTTTTTAAAGCTGGTGTAAAATAATCTCGCAAAGTCGCGAAGGTTTCTCTAAAGAAGGTGTGAAATAATCTCGCAAAGTCGCAGAGTCGCAAAGTTTATTTCTCATTTTATGTCATTTCGACGAAGGAGAAATCTTCGCAAGAAGCTCGACAAAGATTGGATTCTCGTTACGGAGTTACTCGCGAAGATTTCTCCTTCGTCGAAATGACAAATAGTACGCTTAATTCTCCAATCAAAAACTTTGCGACTCTGCGACTTTGCGAGATTAAAAAACATTTTCACTTAAGAGTAATTACCACAAAATGACTAAATTTAGAGCATAATTTAAACGAAGTTTACAGAACAAAAAACCTGTCCCGATAGCTATCGGGATTAAACTTGAAACTCCAAAAATGATACATCAAGATAAAGAAATAAAAAATACTAAAAATAAAACCAAACCATCCTGCTGTTGTTCACACGACGAACCTGTACATTCAGATAATGACGGACATGACCACGGCCACGATCACCAACATGGAGCCGAAGGCAGTTTGTTTAAATTATTCCTTCCATCTATTATATCTCTTGCTTTATTACTTATAGGAATTGGATTTGACCATTATTTTCCTCAAAACTGGTTTTCAGGATATGTTCGAATCGCCTGGTATGTCATTGCTTATCTTCCGGTTGGGCTTCCGGTTTTGAAAGAAGCTTATGAAAGCATTGTAAAAGGCGATGTTTTTTCCGAGTTTTTCCTAATGTGTATTGCCACTATTGGAGCTTTTGCAATTGGTGAATATCCCGAAGGTGTTGCCGTTATGCTATTTTATACCATTGGAGAAACATTTCAGGGAATGGCGGTCAGTAAAGCAAAATCTAATATTAAAAGTTTACTGGATCAGCGTCCGGATGAGGTTAATATTTTAGAAAATAATATTGCCGTAAAAATAAAAGCTAAAGAGGCTAAAATAGGCGATACCATTCAGCTTAAAGCAGGTGAAAAATTAGGTTTAGACGGTGAATTATTATCAGATTCGGCTTCGTTTAATACCGCAGCTTTAACGGGAGAAAGTAAACCAGATACTAAAAAGAAAGGAGATACGGTTTTAGCCGGAATGATCAACGGAAATACAATTGCACAAGTAAGAGTTACAACGGCTTACAACGATAGTAAACTTTCGAAAATTCTGGAATTGGTGCAGAATGCGACAACAAAAAAAGCGCCTGCCGAATTATTTATCCGCAAGTTTGCCAAAATTTATACACCAATTGTAGTGTATTTAGCAATTGCAATTTGTTTACTGCCAATGCTTTTTGTCGATAATTATGTGTTTAGCGACTGGTTGTACAGAGCTTTGGTTTTTCTGGTTATTTCTTGTCCGTGTGCTTTGGTTATCAGTATTCCGCTTGGTTATTTTGGCGGAATTGGCGCTGCGAGTAAAAACGGAATTCTGTTTAAAGGAAGTAATTATCTCGATAGTATTTCGAAGATTCAGAATGTGGTTATGGACAAAACCGGAACAATGACCGAAGGTGTTTTTAAAGTTCAGGAAGTCATTATAAAACCTGATTTTGATAAAGAAGAAATTCTGAAAGTGGTTAATGCTTTAGAAGGTAAAAGTACACATCCCGTGGCGACTGCAATTCATAATCATGTTGGCGTGATTGATTCTTCTATCGAATTAAAAAACGTTGAAGAAATTTCCGGACACGGATTAAAAGCTGAAGTAAACGGAAAAGAACTGCATGTTGGGAATTTCAAATTACTGGATAAGTTTAATATTTCTTACGATATTGATCCAGGTTCAGTAGTTTACACCACAATTGCCATTGCTTACAATAATAAGTTTGCGGGTTATTTAACCATTGCCGATGAAATTAAAGCAGATGCGCAAGAAACCGTTTCAAAACTAAAATCATTAGGCGTAAAAGTTACGATGTTAAGCGGAGACAAAACAAATGTCGTTGAGTTTGTGGCCGATAAACTCGGAATAAAGAATGCTTTTGGAGATTTACTTCCGGAAGATAAGGTCAATAAAGTAAACGAAATCAAAGCCAAAAACGAAACGGTAGCTTTTGTGGGCGATGGCGTAAACGATGCTCCGGTAATCGCATTAAGCACCGTAGGAATTGCAATGGGAGGTTTAGGAAGCGATGCCGCTATCGAAACCGCCGATGTTGTAATTCAGGATGATAAACCGAGTAAAATTGCAATGGCAATTAATATTGGAAAACAAACCAAAAAAATTGTCTGGCAGAATATTGGTTTAGCTTTCGTTGTAAAAGCTTTTGTACTTATTCTCGGTGCAGGCGGACTTGCCACAATGTGGGAAGCTGTTTTTGCAGATGTTGGTGTAGCGTTGTTGGCGATTTTAAATGCGGTTCGAATTCAGAAGATGAGGTTTTAGTTTGATGAAATTCTGCCTTATTTTGATATATTAATAACTGATATAGAACATTCTAATTGTTTTATATAGAGAGATTTTGTAACTGAAAATATATTTAATAATTTATGAATTGGGATAATTATTTATTAGAAGAAAAAGCACCATATGGAGCAATAGCTCATTTAGGAGTTTTAGAAGGAAATGTTTCTGGAATCTATGATTTATCAAAAGTAGATAATGATACACGAGTTCTGAGCTTATCAACTCCACTTAAAAAATTTAAAAAAGCGTATACAAATTTTTCTTCTTTGATTGTAAATGAAAAAATTGAAGCTATTTATGTCAATGACATTGATAAAGAACGTATTTCAGTTTTTTCAGCATTACCAAATTTAAAATATCTACAAATAAGTTCAAACAAGCAGGACGAAATTCCGAATTTAGATTCTTTAAATTCAGTAGAGGTTTTGATACTTGCAAATGTCACAAAAATTCAAAATCTAGATTTCTTAAAAAATATGAAGAATTTAAAAACCCTTTATATTTATGGAATGAATAATTTATATGACTTAACTCCAATTTCTACTTTAATCAATTTAAAAGAACTAGATATCGAGCATGGAAAGATGAATGGTACCGGAAAAGCTGTAAAAAGCATAAGTCCATTAAAATCATTAACTCAATTAAAGTATCTCAGATTGGCGGTGAAAATAGAAGATGAAAGTGTTGATCTTAAATCTTTATATGGATTAAAAAACCTTCAAAAAATTACGATACTTCCTAGATATTTAAAAACTGAAAAATGGAAAAGTTTAATAAATGAATTGCCTTTAATAAAATAGGTTTTAAAATGATTTACACCAAATTAAATAAAGAAATCGAAAAGTATTATAAGCAAATTGGTATGTATGCTGAATTGCAGTTGTAAAAGATTATAAAAGCCCATTTCATAATAGAAACGAGCTTTGTTATTTTGATTAATATTAAAAATTATCTTTTCCAAACTGATCGCAAAACTCTTTTATAGTTTGTCTTACAGTTCTAAACTCCTGTAAAATTTCTTCTTCAGTTCCTGCTGCTTTGGCTGGATCATTAAAGTTTTGATGTATTTTGTGAGCTTTTGACGGAAAGTACGGGCAGCGCTCTTTTGCATTATCACAAACCGTAATTACAAAATCAAAATCTATATTTTGGTATTCATCAACATGATTTGAAGTATGATTAGAAATGTCAATTCCATCTTCTTTCATCGTTATAATTGCTCTTGGATTAACTCCGTGCGTTTCTATTCCGGCGCTGTAAATGCTGGCTTTATCGTCTAAAAAGTATTTTAAATAACCTTCGGCAATTTGACTTCTGCAGCTGTTTCCTGTGCAGAGTACTAAAATGTTTTTTGTCATAATTTAAACTAATAACCAAATGATATTGATGATGCAGAATTTTGGCTCAAAGCCAAAAATAAGCTGCAGCACAATTACAGATGTTGTAATGATAATAGGTTTCTTGTATTTAATTATTTTCTGTTTCATTTAGCAGCAGCCCGAATTTGGAGAACAGCTATTGGCTTCGCTTTTGTAGAGTTCCGTTAAAGCTAATTTTTCTTTTGATACAGGAACGCCGCATGCTTCTTGTGCCAGACAAGCCGTAGTTTTGTTTTTTAGAATAAAATGAGTTCCGTTAAATTCTAAATCATATCTCCCGATGGTTTCATTTTGATATTCAACTTCAATTTCAAAATCTTGAATATTTAATTTTTCTTCTGATAGTTTAATGATATTCAGAAGTTTGTTCGGTTTCAATCTGTGTTCAAAATCATTTGCATTCCATAACTGAAAGTTAACGGCACTTTCATCGCGAATTACGCCGCCGCAGTCAATAAATTTTTTATTGGTAGTTCCAACTTCAGTTACATGAAAATGTTCAGGAACAAAAGCTCCGTTTTCTAATTGAAATACAACATTTTCCAAATTTGGAAGAATGTTTTTAATGTCTGATAGTTTCATTGTTTTTTTATTTTATAGTTATAATGCAATATTGCGATATAGATTTACAAAAAAAGGTTTAACAGCATTTCTGCTCTTTTGTAACAGCAATAATATTAGAGAAATAAGCTTTTAAAATATCAAAAGTATTTTCATCAATGCAATAGCAAATAGCATTTCCTTCTATATTACCTTTTATAAGTCCGGCATTTTTTAATTCTTTTAAATGCTGCGAAACAGTAGGCTGGGCAAGGGGAAGTTCGTTTACAATATCGCCGCAAATACATTCATTTACTTTCAAAAGATATTCAATAATAGCAATTCTTGCCGGATGTCCCAAAGCTTTTGCTATGGTAGCAATTTGGTTTTGTTTATCTGTAAAATGTTCTGTTTTAGTAGCTCCCATTTTTATTTTAAATTTTAATATAGCAATATTACGATATAGTTTTTAAAAGAACAAATCATTTTTAATAAAATTTATTCGTCATATTCTGGTTCTTGATCTAAAAATAATAAAAGCTTATTTGCTCTGATATAATCATATTGTTTTTTTGTGAGAAAAATAACTTTTGAGCCTTCTCCTCCGGTATGTAAATCGTAAAATTTCCCATTGAGTTTATTTTCAGCTGCAACAAGTTCTATAAATTCAAAAAAGTATAAATCAATAAAATAATCGCTTATCCTAAGAACTTTAGTATACGATTTATTTCCGACTTTAAATTTTAACGTTGATTTTTTAGTTTTTTTGTCAAAAATGTTTGAAATATTGGTTGGATTAAATTGATTATGAGAAATCTTCGAGTATTCTTTTGTTAATTCAGCATACGAATCTTTAAAATTTGGAAGGCTATTAGGAATTGAATATATGATGTTTGGAAAAGCAGAAAGAATTTCGATATAATTATTGTTTTCCTGCTCTGCAACATTTTCTTTTCCCAGATTGATTTGAGCAGCACTTAGATTTGAAAATAACCCAATGTTTGAATACTCTTCTATTACTTTGTCGATTTGCGAAGTTGTAAACTTCTTTTTGTAATCTTCCTGACTTGGTATGATATAAGTTTCGTGTATCTTCAGTGCTTTTTCTTGTTCTTTTGTCAACATCATTATACCAAGAACTTCCGGGTAAGTTTCATCTACATTAAATTTAATTTCATGAAGTCTATACGGAGAATGCTGATCATTCAAAATTTTATTGAAAATTTGATAATAGTCTTTACAATTTATTTTATTTATTGAAAAATCATCTTTTGACGATTTGCGAACTCGATAAGAACTTTTCTGTTTGTAAATTTTTCCACCTGATTTTAACGATACAATAAAATCATAAAATTTATCGGTATCAGGAACTATTTTAAGCTCAAAATCAGTAAAGTTTAATTCTGGGGCTAAAGAAGCTGTTTTTTTATAAATAGCTTCTAAATACTCTTTTGGTTCATTTATATCATCTTTTGTGTCAATAGTTATAGATTTTTCACAATACAAAAGTAAATCAGCATGTTCTTTTATCTTTTCCTGATCTATCGCAGCAATAAGATTTTCATATTTTGTATCTGCTATTTCGTATTCTTTAAGAAAATTTGCAAATTTTTTAAGCCTTTCCTTGTGATCTGCTTCTAAGGCCTTATTTGTTATATTTTTTAAAAATTGTATTTTATAACTATACGAATTATTATTTATTTGCTGTTGAAAATAGCTAAATTGCTTTTCATTAATTAGATCGCATTTTTTTAGTTTGAAAAGATAATCGCTAAGTTCGATATTTTCTTTTTTTTGTTCTTCTTTAGTAAGTTGTTTATCTTCAATCGCAACCATATCAGTTATAACTTCAAAATAAAAGTGACCATGTAGTTTTTTAAATTCATACTGAAACAATCCATATAAGTAGGAAGTTTTATTTTCCATCTTAAAGTCGAGTTGTTTTAGTTCAAAATCGCTAACATCTTCTTGGTTAATAAGTTGATTGTCGATTAACTTTTGTATAGTTAAATCTTGTGATTGCGCGTTTGTAAAATTGCTTGTTAAAAGCAGTAATAAGATGATTCGCTGAAATAGTTTTTTCATTTTAAGCTCAGTGATATATATACTTTTTAGCATTTTATAAAATTTAAAACACTTGGTAAATTTATTGCATTTGAGTATTAAAACTTCAATTCAATTATATTTTCGTTGTTCTTTAAAACAATTTCTGTTTTATTACTTTCAGAAGGTGTTTGGGTTGGATACCAATTTCGATTTGGTCTTACCAAAATCAATAAACCTTCATCATCGCCAACTGCTGCAAAAAGTTCGCTGTTTAAAAAGATTTAACGCAAAGTACGCTAAGTTTTTTCGCAAAGTCCGCAAAGGCTAAATGAAAGAAAAAGTTTTTTTGAAGTTCACAAAGCTATACGTTTAGCTTTGTGAACTTTGAGTTTATAAAACTCTCTCAAAATCTTCGTGAACTTTGCGAAAAAACTTAGTGCACTTTGCGTTAGAAATAAGAGGTAAAAATCAATTTAGAATCAAACTTACTTTTTGAGATAAGCTTTTCGCTAATTCGGGTTTATCGCTGTTATTGATAATCCACGGAATCAGTTTTCTTTTTTCTATAATTTTTTCTTTAGAATAAACCAGCGTAAAATACTCAGCTGGCGAATGGATATTTTTTTCAGATTCTGAAAGTTCTTCGTAATAATAACGGGATTTTTTTAAGGAAGGATATTTGTTTAACAAATAATTGTTTACGGTATAAGTTGGACCTTCTTTATATAAATCGTTGCGCGGAATTGCTGTTATCGTAAGCTTTTTAATATTCAGTTTTAAACTGCGGTAAGTGTCCCTTGTAAAAGAAAAGTCAGAAGATTTAAGTTTTCCTTTTTCAGATAATTGCCGAATAGGAGAAAGGCGAACATAATCGCCGTTTATTTCTACTACTTTAAAAATAAGATAATTGAATTGTGAACTCTGGCTTCCATTTGAACCCGTTTGCTTGCTAAAAAGGAAACTTCCCATTTGCAATCGATGCTCTGGGGTGTTCATCGCTTTTTTCCACATATAGGGTTTATAAACGATTTCTCTAAAGGCATAAAAAACAGCAAGAACTAATATACTTATTAAAAGTAGTTTTTTCATTAATTATAATTTGGGACTTATATTTAACAGTTTTATTTCTAAATTTTCGCTAAAAGTAATAAAATACTAATATCTTTCTTTAAAAAATGAAAATATTTTTTTTGTTATTTTTTGCCACTAGGAACATAAAATTTTAACGCAAAGAGCGCAAAGGTCTGGGTAGATTTTTAACGCAAAAAGCGCAAAGGTTTACGCAAAGCGCACAAAGATTTTGTATAAGAGAATTTTTTCAAACTCGAAGTTCACAAAGCTATGAGTATACATATAGCTTTGTGAACTTTGCAAAAAGACTTTTTCTTTATTAATCTTAGCGCCCTTTGCGTAAACCTTTGCGCTCTTTGCGTTAAAAAAACTCTGCGTAAAAAAACTCAACGTTTAAAATTCCTCCATCCAAAAACAATCAACAGCAAATTGAAAAGCAGTAATGGCAAAAACGCTTTTACATAACTTGTTTCTGATTTATCATTAAACGTTTCTACTTTAAAATTCTCCCATTTTTGCTGAGTAACTGCTGCATTATCAAATATCTTCGGATAAAAATGCAGTCTTAGTTTTTCATGAAATTGATTTGTTTCTTTTAGAAATAAAAGCTGGTTTCTCAAGTCTGATTTTGCGATTTCATTCAATTGAATCTGCGTATGCAGCGTTGGAATAAACTGTGCAATTAATTCGCTGGCATTATTTCGCTGCTCTAATTTTGACTCTAATTCTTTGGATTGTATGGCAGATTCATCATCGCCCATTTGCTGCATGGCGTAATACCAGAGCCAGCTGAATTCACTTTCCGGTAAATTATAATGTTTAAACTGCGGATAATGTTTGTAGAATTTATCCAGCGTTTGCTGTTTATCCATATCCCATTTTTCGTGATAGGCATTTCGCTGCGTAAGCGTTAATTCTAAAGCTTCGGGAACTTTGTATTTATTGATAATATAGGTGTTGATTCCGGCAGGAAGAATGATAATCAGAAATAACCAGATCGTTAGTAAAATAACAGCATTGAAATTTGAATTCTTTTGAAGAGAAACAATAAAAAAGCAAACCGCAAACCAAAACAAAATATACAAAACTGCTATTCCGTAGAATAAAATAAACGCTTTATCAATAGGAATTTGCAAAAGAAAAACCGCAATTAAAAGTATAAAAGACAAAAGTCCAATTAAACTCAAAATTCGAATATAAAACAGTTTTAAAATATATAAAAAGGTATTCGGACTCTGTGTTGCCACAATTTTCCAGGTTCCAGATTCTTTTTCTTCGGAAATAATATTATACGAAAAAGCAATAATCAAAAGCGGAAACAGATATAAAAGCACAAAACTAAAATCGATATTTCCGGATAAAAGGTTACTCGGATTATTGAGTTCCGAATCGTATTTCTGAGCTTCCAAACCCCGAATCGTCACACTTTGTATGGATGGATTTACATCACGCTGCCCGATTGCTAAACTGCTAATTGGTAAAGTGTTATTGACCAATGAAAACTTGATGTAATACAGCAGGAGTCCAATTTCGTCTTTATGAAAAGCGGCGTTTCTGGCAATATGTTCTTTTTGGTAAATGGCAGCTTCATCTATATTATTTTGCTGTTTTTCCTGAAACTGACGGCCAATTAAAAGGCTTATAAAGCCAATGATTAATAAAAAAAGTAAGCCAATTTTGGTACCTTTTGAGCGGATGAAATTTTTAAATAAGAGAACTAACATATTAAATGGCTTTTAGGTTTTTAGCAGCAATTTTGATCAAAACAAACAGCAGGATTATCCATAGCAATATGGAGATGATAGCAGTGATTTCGGCCTTTAAGACTTCCCAAACTGGTTTTGGTTCATAATGAAATTCTTCAATAATAGACCAATGTCTTTTGTCAATTGTTAAAGGTTTGTCCTTTGGTCCGGGTTTTTTGTTGCTGATGTATTTTATTTGTAACGCATTCATTTTCTGCGCCATATTGTAGCGATAATTTTCGGCTTGCCGCTGAAAATCGATGTACGAATCGTAATCTGTATTGGATAACCCCATTGATAAGTTTTTCATGGCTATGTATGGATTTACGAATGAAACAGCTTTAGAAAAACTATTTTGTTTTTCGTAAATTTTTAGAAGATCTTCTAAATGTTTATTATAAATATCTGAACTGATTCTTTCGCCTTCGGTCATAATAAATCCGGAATAGTTGAAAGGAAGTTTTTGTACCGAATCGACTTTGTAAACACGTAACAAAGAATCTTTTATAGCTTTATAATGTACGTCATTTGGATTATGACTGTCGCCTTGTTTCAGGATGTCTTTTTCAATATCAGAGTTAAAACGGATTTTAGAAGGCGCTTCATATAAATACGCTCCAATTGCCTGTGTTGTTCTTGGCAGAATAATGGTTAAAATTAGCCAGATTCCAATTAAAGAAACCAAAGCTTTTTTTGAGGTTTTGCTTGACGCCGAAACCAAAACAGCAACAACACAAAAGAACATCAGATAAATAAAATGAAACCCAATAAACAATAGCATTTTAATTGTTTCATCTGCCGAAATGGAAAAGTTTTGAAGCAGTAACCAAATCAAAACCAATACAATTATTGTTGGAACAAAAAGCAGCATTACAACGCTTGCAATTCCAAGGATTTTACCAAACAAAAGTTGTTTCCAGTTAATTCCCTGACTTAAAAGAATTTTTAAAGTTCCGTTTTCCCTTTCGTAAGCGACTGAATTAAAACCAACAAAAAAGATCAATAAAGGCAGTAAAATCTGCAAAACCATCGCAATACTGATTTCGCCAAAACGAAGCATACTGTTTGAGAATCCGGCTTCAGAGAAATTGGCGGTATTTTGTTTGTGCGCTTCGAGGAAAATAGCATTTCCGAAAAACGGTTCCATCCCGAATTCAAAAACGCTTAAAGAAGTACTTTTTCTAAAAGCAAAATTCCCGTAATGCGCCATTCTATGCGGATTTTTATCCGGATTTTTCAACCAGTCTTCGCGGGATTCATGCTGATATTTTTCGCTGGTTTCGTTTTGGCTTTTGTAATTATCCCAACCCGAAAACGCAGCAAATAAAAGCAGCGCACCAATAAAAAATGTAATAATATAAATCGCCGAATTTTTAAAAACTGAGTTTTTAAAATGTCTGGCTATGAGGATTTCTTTATGTAATAATTTCATAATTAATTAAAATTTACCTGTTGAGTGTAATTTGTTTAAACACATAGAAACATAGTTTTTAGGCGACTTAAAAAAGGCGTTTCACTTGCATAAATTCACATAGCTATTGTGTTAGAAACTAGTTTCTTTCAATTATCTTCTTTAGTAAAAAATCTATGTTTCTATGTGTTTAAATATTTTTCAACTCAACGAATTAAAATTTATAAGCTACGGTAAGGCTTACGTTTCGTGGACTTCCGGGAAATAATCGTAAGTAATTCTGCGCGCCAAGCCAATACGTTTTGTTTAATAAATTGCCGGCATTAACAGTAATCTGCACATTACTTTTGCTTGGTTTGTAAAATAAAGCAGCGTCAAAAATCGTAAAATCAGGAAGTGTAAAATCTCTTGTAAACCAAGGCACTTTTGAGCTTTGATACTGCATTCCAATTCCAATTCCTAAATCCTGCAAAGCAGAATCTGAAGCAAAGTTGTATCTCGTCCATAAATTCGCGCTGTTTTTTGGCGTGTTTTGTTTTCTGGCACCAATTAAAGCTGGATTATTGTCTTTGATAATTTCGGCATCGATATAACTGTACGAAGCATTTATCTGCCAGTCGGGCGTAATATAACCCGCTAAATCGCACTCAAAACCACGGCTTCGTTCTGCGCCTCTTGTAACCAATAAATCAGGATTTACAGGATCATTGGCATTCATTAAAATATTGCGTTGTCTGATTTCATAAATCGCCGCATTAAAACTCATTGAGTTGTCTAAAAAAGTCGTTTTTATTCCCACTTCTTTCAAATCACTTTTAAGCGGATCGAACAAACTTCCTGCTGGCAATGAACCCGTTTGCGGCATTAAAGTAACCGTATTAGATTGCGGCTGATAGCCTTCAAGATAAGTTGTGTAGACATTTATCGCACTATTTACGGCATAAGTAATTCCAACTCTAGGCAGCAAAGCCGATTTTTTTACTTTCAGTTCGTTGCTGGTTTCGTAGTTCGTAATATCCTCAAACCATTCGTTTCGCAAACCCAATAAAAAAGTGAATTTTTCCCATTGAATCTGATCCTGAATATAAACCGCATTTGTAGTTGTTAATGCTGATGGCAAAGCTGTTCGTACATTCAGAGTATAATCTTCCGGACTTGTAATTTTATAAATTGGATTGTTTAAGTTGAAATATTCGACATTTGGTTTTGGCAATACAACGCCGTCAACTGTAATAGTTTGATAATTTGAGGCATTCGCTAAAACAAAAGAACTTGCAACCGTACCATCTTTTAATAAATAACCTCTGGCTGCGTTTTGCCCGCCGCCTTTATTTTTGTTCCAGCTGCTTAAATCGTAACCCGTTAATAATTTATGATTGAGTTTTCCGGTTTTGAAATCGAAGTTTAAAAAAGCATTCAGATTGTCGATATCCCAATTTTGCTGACGCTGCACAAACTGCATCATCGCCAGACTTGTTACAGGCTGATTGTTGATATCGACCGCAAATGCATTTGTAGTTCTGTGTTCCTGAAGATCTTCTGTCCAGGTTTGTTTCATGTATGATGTATTAAAACCAATTTTAGAACTGAATTTATGGGCAAAATTGGTCATCAAAATCATTTCTTTCGACTTAAAAAAATCACTTGATGATCCCAAATTTAAGCTGATTGGGGTTTTATTTAAACTTGTTTTTCCGGCAACAGCACCAAAAATAGGCTGTCCTCTGTCAAGATTTCCATTCATATCGCTCAATATCAATTCGGTATTAATGGCCGTTTTTTCATTTGGGATATAACTGAAGGAAGGCGAAATCAAAAACGATTTATTATTCACTAAATCACGAAACGATTTTGCCTGTTGATAAGCACCATTTACACGATACAAAAGTGTTTTTGATTCGTTTAAAGGGCCTGTAAAATCAAGCGTTCCGCGTAAAGTGCTGAAACTGCCCACGCTCATACTGATTTCTTTTCGGTCAACTGTCAAAGGTTTTTTTGTTACCATATTGATGCTTCCGCCCGGATCTACAGATGAAAATGTAGCACTCGACGGACCTTTAATCACTTCAACTCGCTCAATATTACTCGTTAAAGGCTGTAAAAAATAATACTGGCGAGTTCGCATTCCATTGATAATCTGACCTTCTTCATTTTGGCTGATGCCTCGAATCGTGTATTGATTGTAATAACTTGCCGGAATCACACCACTTGCCATTTTTACGGCATCGGCGAGATAAAAAGCACCTTTATCTGTAATAAGTTCTTTGGTTATGGTTGAGATAGACTGCGGAATATCTTTGTTTAAAGCTGCAGTTTTTGTAGCGGCAAATGAATAATCGCTGGTGTACTTTTTTGTCGAACGCCCCACGATTTCAACGGTTTGTAATTCGGTTCTGGCCATTTTAACAGAATCCTGAACAATACTGTCTGTGTTTTTTTTATTAGTCTGCGATTGTATGGAATGTGTGGCAATTATTAAAAATAAAAAGAGAATTATAGGTTTCATTTTATACTTTGATTGGAAATATCTTTTCCTTTAAACGGTTTGTAAATACAAGTCTTCGAGTTCGTTTGCTGAGATTTTATCGGCTTCGATTACCGTGACTAAAGTTCCCTGCTTCATAATGCCAATGTGCGAAGCGACTTCTCTGGCTCTGAAAATGTCATGCGTTGCCATTAAAATTGCCGTTCCGTCGGCAGAAAGTTCTTTTAAAATCTGCGAAAATTCGTTAGAAGCTTTGGGATCTAAACCGCTCGTAGGTTCATCTAATAAAAGCACTTTAGCTTTTTTGGCAATCGCAATTGCAATTCCCACTTTTTGGCGCATTCCTTTAGAATATCCGTCTAAGTTTTGATCGTGCGCTGCTGCCTGTAAACCGGCTTTATTAAGGAAATAAGTTAATTCTCCCGCAGAATATTTGAATCCTGCCAGTGACGAAAAGAATTTTAAGTTTTCTAAACCCGTTAAATTGGGATACAGCATTACAGTTTCGGGAATGTAAGCAACGTGTTTTTTTGTTTCCTGATTGTTTTGAGTAACCGAAATGTTATTGATTTCCAATTCTCCCGATGTTGGTTCGATAAAGCCTAAAAAAAGATTGATTGTAGTGGTTTTTCCGGCGCCGTTTTGTCCTAAAAGCGCAAAGATTTCGCCTTCGTTTATGGTTAAGTTTAAAGAATTCAAAGCGGTATGATCACCATATTTTTTGGTGAGATTTTTTGCTGTAAGCATAGTTTTTATGTATTTGGTAAATTGATTTTAAGCAGATATAGAAACCTCAGGCTTTTACCTAATTGGTAAGGCTTGATTGTGATTGTCTAATTTTGAGAAGTGGTGATTTACTACAAGAATTAAAAGGCTGATTTGCTGATTTGAGTTCCAATAAAGGAACCAAAACAGTTGTAAAACAGTATTTCCTTTTACCCATTTTATTGAAGGTAAAAAGCTGTTTTATTTAAAGATGAAGTGTAGTAAATTAAATGAATGCGGGAGGCGCGCGCAGTGCAAAGAGACTGCCTTTAAAAAATGCTGTATAAACCTTCGAATAAAAGAATTTATAAGAGGTTTCAACCGTTATTTTATGAAATGATAAGGCCTGAAAAGAATTCGGAATAAAGGTACTAAAGGCAAAATGGCAAATATGACAATTGGCATCGACCGAATGGCTGTGCGTTATTTGTTTTTGCCCCGCAATAGTTTTATGCTCACAGTGTTTCTCAGAAGCCTGTCTTAAAATATGCTCGTAGGAGTGAACCGTCTGAAACAGCATGGCGAACAATACTGCAAAAGACATCAGTAAATTTACAACTACGATTTTCTTTTTCATTCGGTGGTATTTCTGCTGGATATTTAACCGTTTCATTATGAAACAAATAAACGCAACAGTGTTGCAAATATAAATATCTTAATTTAGAAATACACTAATGCAACATTATATTTTTAATGAAATACCAGTAAACCGCCTGAATTTATTGATTTTACAAATTACTGTATAGTAGTTGCAGTGTATGAAAATCAGAAGATCCGTCGAAGTATTTATGCAAAACTTCCTGAAAAACCGGTTCTGTATTTTGAATACTTGCAAAAAGCGTCATACAGGATTGCAAATTTTCAACATCTGGCGTACCAAATATATCTACAGCTTCGAGTTCGTCTTTTTTGACTAATTCTTCTGTTATTTCTATAAGGTGTTTTCCTAAAATTGGATGCTCAAGAAAAGCGATTGCTTCATCGGCATTTTTAATTTCGTAGAATTTTGATGTATCAGTAGAACCCATTCCTTTTATCTGCGGAAAAATGCACCACATCCACGGAGATTCCTTTTTACCTTTCTTAATTTCATCAAGAGCAGTTAGATACAATTTGTTTTGAGCATCTAAAAACCGAAGTAATTCGTTGTTGTTGTAAGCCATTCTTTACTTAATTGATTTGGGGGTATCAGATCATAAAACTACAGAAAATATGTTTAGTTGTACATTACAAAACCCTTTTTTTACTGCTATTTTTTTTGAATATTACGAACAAAAATTGTTGAAAAAATTACCGTAAAAATTTAGCTGCAAAAAAGCTAAAGTGTCAATTTAAAGATTCATTCCAATTTATTTTGTGGTTTAGGTTATGCCGCTAAGGCGTTAAGGCGAGAAGTTTTATTTTTATGCCACAGATTAAAAGGATTAAAAAGATTTTTTGATATTCAATTGCGTCCAGCTTTAGCTGGATGTTAAAATATAGGCAAAGAAAAAGGCTTTAGCCGAACTAGTAAGTTTGGCTAAAGCCTTTTTGCTATTTAAATAGAAACCTCCAGCTAAAGCTGGAGGCAATTGATTTTTATATTATAAAACGTACTGTTTGTCATTTCGACGAAGGAGAAATCGCACTTGTGAATCTACAAAGAGAATCGCCAATCTTTGTCGAGTTTCTAGTGCGATTTCTCCTTCGTCGAAATGACATAAAATGAGAAAAAAAACTTTGCGACTTAGAGACTTTGTGGCATATTTTTACATTTCACAAAAACTTATTCAACAATCGCAGGTTTCCTAACGTTCTTTCCGACTTTATTAGTCAAATCATCGCCAAGATCTTCTCTGGCGGTTTCGGCTATTTTTTGAATCTCTGCTACAATTTCAGGATATAATTCCTGAACATCACGAACTTCACCCGGATCGTGCGCCAGATCATATAACGCAAGCGGAACTTCGACTACAGCGCCTTTTCCTCGTAAACCACCTTTACCAGTCAGGTTTTTATTGTATGATGTGCTTTTGTGCGGGAAAACCAATTTCCAGTGTTTGTAACGAATGGCTTCAAGATTATTGCTTCCTACACCAAAATAATAATAGAAAGTATCTCTGGGACCTTTATTCGTTTTTCCTGTCAGTAAAGAAAGAAAATCCAGACCGTCGATTTTATTTTCGGGTAAAGCAGATTTGGTAATGTCGGCAATTGTTGGTAGAAGATCCATATTCGTCATAAGCGATCCGTTTACAGTTCCGGCTTCTATTTTTCCGGGCCAGCGAATCAAAAATGGAACTCTGGTTCCGCCTTCCCAAGTGGTTGATTTTCCTTCTCTAAAACCTCCAGATGATCCTGCATTGTCACCAAAAAAGAGCCACGGACCATTATCGCTGGTTACAATTACCACCGTATTTTTAGTCAATCCTTCTTGATCTAATGTTTTTAATATTTCGCCAATAGACCAGTCAATTTCCATAATAACATCTCCAAAAAGTCCCAATTCGCTTTTGCCTTTAAATTTGTCTGAAACGGCTAAAGGTGCGTGCGGAAGCGGATGTGTGAGATATAAAAAGAACGGCTGTTTTTTGTTTTTTTTGATAAAACCGACTGCTTTTTCGGTAAAAAGTGTGGTTAGTTTAGAAGCTTCTTTTATGTTTCTAATCGTATCAATAACAGTGGTATTGCTGATTAATGGAAGAGGAGGAAAGGTAGAACGCAGATCTTGAGGATCGGTTACTAATGAATATCCGTCATAATCAATTGGCCATACATCATGAGAATACGGAATCCCGAAAAACTCGTCAAAACCATATTTTGTTGGCCAGTATGGCAAGTTATTTCCCAAATGCCATTTGCCGTAATTAGCGGTTTTATAGCCTGATTTTTTCAAAAGTGAAGCTATCGTTTCTTCTTTTGGATTAAGGGCATGTTTTGCTCCCGGAAGCAGTACACCCGACATTCCAATTCGGTTTGGATAACATCCTGTCAACAATGCTGCCCTCGATGCCGTACAAATAGCCTGAGCTGCATTAAAGTTAGTCAAACGCATTCCTTCCTGCGCGACCTGGTTAAAGTGTGGAGTAGGAATTCCCGTCATTCCGAAAGGTTCAGTATCTCCGTAACCCATATCATCCATATTTATAATAACGATATTAGGTTTTGAATTTTGGCTTTTGCTTTGGGCATTTGTTTTACTGCTAATGAAGGGAATTACTATTAAAAACAGCATTAGACTTTTTCTCATAATTTGAGTGGTATTTATTGGGATAGTTAACTACAAATATAACCCGCAAAAATGAAATGTATTCTTCTTAAGAAAACTCTTTTGTTTCAAATAAATAGAAAATTGTTATTCCATGAGAATTGAAATCTGAAAGGTTTAGTGCATAAAATATTTTATTTGATATATCAATTAATTGTATATATTTGATATATCAAATAAATTTAAATATAACTTATTTAAAATGAAGCAGAAAAATCCAACAGGAACGGTTCTTTATACCATAGAACAGGCTATAAAAGAATATAGGAAAGTTTGCCAAAAAAACATTGAGAAGGTCGTAAGTGATATTACGGTTGATCAATGTTTGGTATTGATTATTTTAAATGAAAACGAAAAAATTTCTCAAATTGAAATAGCCAGATTAATTTTTAAGGATAATGCTTCCATTACAAGAATTATCGAATTAATGGTCAAAAAAGATTATTTGATAAGAGAAGCAAATGAAGTTGATAAAAGAAAATCAAAGCTTGTAATTACAGAAAAAGGCCGAGAAACAATTGTTTTACTGACGCCTGTTTTTAAACTAAACCGAAAAACTGCTCTTGACGGATTATCACTTGACGAAATTGAATTACTGGACAAATTACTGCATAAAATAATTTCAAATTGTAAAAAATAATAAAGATGAAACAACTTATAAATGTAATATTACTGCTGTTATCAATTGGTGTATACGCACAAAAAGAACCTGATTTTACGGAGTTAAGTAAAAAACAAGTTATCGATTCGCTGGGTAAAGAACTCGAAGAATTTTACATTAGACCGAATGCAATTGAAAGTATTCAGAAAAAATTGAAAGAGAATTTTAATGCAGGAGTTTATAAAAACAGTGTAACGCCAAATGAATTTGCCTCAAAACTTACTATGGACCTTTTAGAGGTTAGCAAAGATTTACATTTTAGAGTAATGTATGATCCGGAATGGACTGATCCTCTGCAAAAAAATGAAGATAAAAAGGCACAGGAAAAAATTAAAGCAGCAGAATTAATTGAGGCAAAAAACAGGAATTTCGGATTTCAGCAAGCACGAATTTTAGAAGGAAATATTGGTTATTTAGCTTTTGATTATTTTGAAGATCCTGCAATTGGGAGTGAAACAGCCGCTTCTGTTATGCAGTTTTTAAATAATACAGATGCACTGATTATTGATTTGCGTAAAAATAATGGCGGGGCAATGGAAATGGGGCAGTTTATTAGCAGTTATTTTTATTCGAATAAAGAATTACCGCTTTATAAATATTATTATTACGAGAAAAACAGAAAAAAAATTGAAAGAGAAATGTGGCTGCTTCCGTCTGTTCCCGGTAAACGTCTGGCCGATATAGATATCTATATTCTAACAAGTTCCGTTACATTTTCTGCTGCAGAATGGATGAGTTATTCGCTTCAAAATTTAAAACGTGTTACGATTGTGGGCGAAAAAACGGCTGGTGGAGCGCACCCAATAAACCGGGTAGGAATATCAAATGGTTTTTCTGTAAATATACCTTTTGGCGAAGTCAAAGATCCGGTTACGAATCTGGATTTTGAAGGAAAAGGCGTTATGCCGGATGTTTTATGTAAGAGCGAAGAAGCCATAAATACGTCTCATTTATTAGCTTTGAAAAATTTAGCCTTAAAAAATAAAGATTCATTAAATAATCTTAACTGGTTTATTCCGGTTATTAAAAACAGACAAAAACCATTACATGTTGATAATGCTGTTTTAAAATCATATCAAGGCAAATATGGAAAATCTGAATTGGTTTATGAAGGGGATAATTTATATTACAGATGGAATAATATCGTTACTCTTTTATTGACTCCAATTGAAAAAGATTTATTTCTGGTTGATGGAACAGATGAATATCGTATAAAAATTGTTTTCGAGAAAAAATCTTTAACAGCGATAAAAAGAATTTATCATAACGGACAAGAGAGAGTTTATAAAAAAAAATAAAGTTTAACCCTTAAAAGCTACAAAGTTTTATCCCAATAAATTGAAAACCCCAATAGATCCTAAAATCTATTGGGGTTTATTATTTTAGCTTATTTTCTAAACTTAAAAAATAAAATTATTGTTTACTTACTGGGATTGCTTTACTGGAAGCATTAGTTTTTATAAAATAAATTCCAGTTGCTTGTTCAGAAATTGAAATTACATTTCCTTTTCCTTGTTTAATTTTATTTCCTGCAGCAGAAAATACAGTCCATTCCAGTTCTTTTGATAAATGGAATATTCCTTTTGATGGATTTGGATAAACTACAATTGCATTTGGTTCTGCATTTGGATTTTCAACACCAAGGTGACAGTCGTGAACCATATATGTAACTGTTTTCGTGTTGCTTCCTTCTGAATTGCTTACGGTAAGTGAAACTTCTTTATCTCCTTCTGTAGAATAAGTTACAGTATGAGGGCCAGCTCCGGTTGCTGTTGCAGGCTGAGCGTCAGCACCAAAATTCCATAAATAGTTATCAATTGTACCAATAGAAACGGATGTAAAAGTAACAGGCTCATTTTCGCAACCCATTTGTGGTGTAAACTCATAATCGGCTACCGGGCTGGTAATTCCAGACAATACAAATTCCATTTTGTTTACGTTAATATCATTTTCATCAAAATATAAAGTAATAACATGATTACCCTGCGTTAAAGGAATATTAGGAACGGCAACTGTCTGCCATGCCTGGAAACCTACCGTATTAGGGATATTTAAAATTCCGGTAACGTTTACACCGTCTACTTCAAGATGTAATTTTCGGTTAAGATAAGGTGTTGAAATTCTTAAATTGATGGTATAATTTCCGCTGGTACTTACTCTTGCAGAATATTTCAGCCATTCGTCTTTTGCTACATACGCAAGATTATATCCGCCTTCGTTACACGCTTCAGTTCCTACGCCGTCGCCAGCTCTGTATACATTATCTCCGCCGCCGTTTTTATCCAGAAAAGCACCTGGCCCAACATCATAATTTTCTGCTTCAATAATTCCCGGAATCTGAGCAACTAATCCCTGATAAGGAGCATTTTGAAGTACAGTTGCTGTATAAAATGCTGTATATGTAATCGTTCCTGTTGCTGGCGCAGTAAAAGTTTGATTTGCAGCTCCGCCCTGACTCCAATGGTCAAAATCGTAACGCGTATTTTCAATATACTGAGGCGTTGGTGCATTTAAAGTTTGTACCGCTGCATTTGCCACAACTTGTTTTGTAGAAGGTGCTGTAACTGGTTTTTGATTGAATTCTAAGTTAAGCGGAACCGGCGAACTTGTCGCAGTAACATCAACTAAATTAGGTTTAATATCAACAAAAGTAGTAGCGGCTAAACCATCGCTGTCGGTTACTTTTACCGTAAATCGGTACCACACATTTGGTGTTTTTTCTCCTTGATTTGAAGCGGTGAAATCCCCAGATTTTACACCTTGCGGACTTGCACCAGGATGCGAGTGTCCGGCTCCCGGAATATCTTCGTGAAAAAGATCAATACTCCATGAAAACGCGCTTGCAGGTAAAGTTCCGTCCTCAACATCTGTTCCTGCAGCTTCAAAATGAACAACATCTTCAGCATTCCATTTTAATGATGGAAGCGGAGAAACAATCGTTACCGTTGGTTTATTACTGAAAGGTTTTACCGTTAATGTTGCCGGATTACTGGTTACATTTCCAGCTGTATTGGTTACAATAACTTTGTAATCACCAGCATTTGCATTTGTTACATTCGGAATTGTATAAGTTGCTCCGGTTGCTCCGTTGATATCGACATTATTAAACTGCCATTGATAGGTTAAACCTGTTCCGCTTGCCGAAACTGTAAAAGTTACCGGATCTGTTTCCATTATAGTTTGAGAAACCGGATGATTTACAATTGTTGGTGCAGCGGTTGCTATATAGTCTAATTTAATTAAGGAACCATTATTTCCGTATTCACAGTAATAAATGAAACCATCATTTCCTAACATCATACCCAATACCTGAAATTGTGGTGCCGAATAAAATTCTGTAGAAACGGGATTCGCAACATTAGGATCAAACCAGCGAATTGCATTTCGGACAAAATCTTTGATAATGAATTTTCCCTGTAAATTAGGATAACGGGAGATTGTTGGATTATACAAAACTCCATTTGTTAAAGCATTACCAATACTTCCCGTTGCGTAGGTAAATATCGGATTTGTAAATAAATCAGTTTCGGTTTGCATTCCGTCGCCTCCCTGCGGATGTCCCCAGGCGTAATTTCGAATTGTTGGATTGCTGATTTCATTAATTTCTTCCCATGAAGTTCCAACATCTAACACAAATAATTTATCGGCAACAGCATTAGGAACCAATCTCCACGGATTTCTAAATCCGTAAACCCAGATGCTTTGCCTTTGTACAGAACCGCTTCCGTAAAATGGATTTCCCGGTGCAGGAAGTCCGTCTTCTGTAATACGAAGAATTTTTCCTTTATAAGTGTCTAAATCCTGAGAATTGGTATTTTGCTGACTGTCTCCAACGGTTACATACAAAAATCCATGGAAGAATTTTAAATCTCCGCCATTGTGAAATCCGTTACCAATAGGTTCTAAAAGTAAAATTTCCTGTCTGCTTACTACTTGGTTAGCATTGTCAATTTTGATTCTTTCAATTTTATGTCTGACTTTTTCTCCTGCTGGTTGTATAGAATAAAAAACATAAATATAACCGTTTGTTGCAAAGTTAGGATGAAGCGTTAATCCAAGTAACCCTTGTTCGTTATCTGTTACGGTAGGAACGGTAAATACATTTGTAACCGTATTGTTTTGAAATACTTTTACAATCCCGCCGCGTTCTGCTATAAAAATTCTTCCGTCTGAAGATTGTTCAAGCGAAAGTCCTTCTTTGATAACCGCAGTAGGAGCAAGGTTTTGCGTGATGTATTGCGAATAGGATTGTGAAGAAATCAATAAAGCAAAAGCTATTATTAGATGACTAAGCAATTTATTTTTAATGTTAAATTGTAGATTTTTTCTCATAATTATTCAGAATTTTTAGTGATTTGGGTAATCAAATTTAAACTTTTTCTGTATAATTATTTAGTTTACTAAAATTTCTTTACGATATCGATTTAGTGATAATGCCACAAAGGCACTAAGGCACAAAGTTTTTTTTACACAATCCTTATAATTATCGGGATCAGGTTAAGTAGATTTTAAAATCATTTTAATCCTTTTAATCTGTGGCAAAAAAACTTTTATTTTCCGATAATTTCTTTTCGGTGTAAAGTTCCCCAGTCTTTTAGGGCCATGATAACATCTCCTAAAGATTGACTGTGCTGGGTGCGTGAATATTCAACCGTTGGCGGAAAAGTATCATAAACCGTTCTGGTAACAAGTTTATTTATTTCAAGATCTTTTAATTCTTTCGAAAGCATCTTGTCTGTGATTCCGTTGATGTCTTTTGAGATTTCTTTAAAACGTTTTGGTCTGTCAGACAAAGCAATTAAAATAGGTAATTTCCATCTTCCGCTTAAAACTTCTAAAGCGTCTCTTACAGGCAATAATGCCGCCATGCATTCTTGTGGTTTACAATCTTTATCTTCTTTTTTGAATGTTCTTACTGCTGTTTTTACTTCTGCTTCCATATATATCACATTACTATCTTCAAGGATAGCGCTATCCTCGGGGATAGTACTATAAAAGAGATAGCAAATGTAGATAAGTTTGTATCGTAAAACAAATAATTTAAATCATGAGCCAAAAAATTCTACGCATAATTACCAGTACAAACGGAGACACTTCGTTTAGTAATCAATTATCAAATGCTATTATCGAAAAACTAGCAGCACAAACAGAAACGGAAGTACAAACTCTCGATCTTACTCAAACACCTTTGCCTTATTTAACAGGATCGCATATTAATGCTGTTTATACGCCTGCAGAAGCACATACGCCAGAACAAACAGACGCATTGAAATATTCTGATGCAGCAATAAAAACGTTATTAGAATCGGATGTAATCGTGATTGGTGTGCCTTTATACAACTTCGGAATTCCGGCAGTTTTAAAAGGATGGATCGATCAGGTTGCAAGAGCAGGAAAAACTTTTAGCTATAGTCCGGAAGGAGCAAAAGGATTAGTTACCGATAAAAAAGTATACTTGTCAATCGCTTCCGGGGCTATATTTTCTGAAGGGCCATACAAAAGTTACGATTTCTCAGAGTCGTATCTTAGAACTGTATTAGGCTTTTTAGGAATGACTGATGTTACAACTTTCCGTGTGGAAGGAACTGCAATTCCTGATTTTGCAGAAAATGCTTTACCAAAAGCTTTATCTTCTGTTGAAGAATTTGCTTTTTAATTAAAAGTAGAATTATCCATTTTGATTTTATAAGTAAACCCGACAGGTTTTAAAAACCTGCCGGGTTTGTTGTAAAGTATAAATATTGAATTTATTATTTTTCAATAATCATCGTAACGCCTTGTCCTCCGGCGGCACAGATTGAAACAAATCCTCTTCCTGAACCTTTTTCATTTAATAATTTTGCCATAACGCCAATTATTCTTCCTCCGGTTGCGGCAAAAGGATGCGCGGCTGCAAGACTGCTTCCTTTTACATTTAGTTTTTCCCTGTCAATTGCACCAAGTGTTTTCTTCAAGCCTAATTCGGCACTCAATTCCGGGCTTTCCCAAATTTTTAAAGTTGCCAAAACCTGAGCGGCAAAAGCTTCGTGAATTTCATAATAATCAAAATCCTGTAAATTTAATTCGGCCTTTTCAAGCATTCTGCTGGCTGCAAATAAAGGCGCCAATAAAAGATTTTGCTGATTTTTGACATATTCAATCGCCGCAATTTCGGCAAAAGTAATATACGCCAGGATTGGTAATCCGCGTTCGTTTGCCCATTCTTCGCTGGCTAAAAGTATACAGGACGCACCATCTGTTAAAGGAGTTGAATTTCCTGCAGTTAAAGTTCCGTTTGATTTATCAAAAGCAGGATTTAGTTTCGCCAGTTTTTCTATACTGCTGTCTTTCCTTAAATTATTATCTCTGTCAAGTCCGTTAAAAGGCGTAATCATATCAGTAAAAAAACCTTCGTCATACGCTTTTGCCATATTCAAATGACTTTTAAGAGCCAGATTGTCCTGATCTTCTCTTGGAATTTTATAATATTTTGCCGTAATCTCCGTATGTCCGCCCATCGAAAGTCCGGTTTGTGTTTCTTCATTTCTTGGAACTAACGGAGAAAAATCTTTTGGACGAAGCTTTAAAAACGCCTTGATTTTTTCACCCAATGATTTTGCCTGTCTGGCTTTAAGCAGCGTTTTTCTCAAATTTTCACTTACGGCAATTGGCATATCACTAATAGAATCGACTCCTCCGGCAATTCCAGATTCTATTTGTCCAAGCGCAATTTTATTGGCAATATAAACTGCACTTTCAATTCCGGTATCACAGGCTTGCTGCAAATCGCAGGCTGGGGTAGCGGGATCGAGAGCCGTTTTCATAACACATTCTCTGATCATATTCATGTCATAAGAATGTTTTATTACGGCACCTCCGGCAACTTCGCCTAACAATTGCCCCTTTAAATTATATTTATCAATAAGCCCGTTTAAGGCTGCGGTCATCATTTCCTGATTTCCAACATTTGCATAAGCGGTATTGGCTCTCGCAAACGGAATTCGATTATAACCTACAATAGCAACTTTTCTAACTGTTTTTGTGGTATTCATTGATTTATGTTTTTTGTTGTGGAAATTTATTTTGCGGATTAAAGATAAGTATACTTCCTCAATTATTTGCTTTCTCCTGAAGTTTATAAAGTTATAAGTGTAAAAATATCACTAAATGATCTTAATATTTTATATTTATTTAGAATAATTAAAAATAATTTGGAAAACCCGCCATTACCGTTTACTTTTGCCAAACAAAACTTAAAATAGTACTAAAATGAGTATAAATATCATTAAGAAAGTTTGTTTTTTGATGGTTCTTTTGACTTCACTAAATGCAATGAGTCAGGAATTAGGAAAAGTAAACGGAAAGATTTCTTTAAGCGGTAACGAACCAGTGCCGGGTGTTTCAATAGTTCTAAAAGGAACAAGATATTCGGCAGTTACAAATGACAACGGTCAATATGAAATTAAAAATGTTAAGCCGGGTTCTTACACGATTAGTGTTCGTGCAGTTGGAATTCATGCCGTTGAAAACACAATCGTAGTAACGGCAAAACAAACTACTACCAAAAACTTTATACTTTCTGAAAGTCAGGAAGATCTTGATGAAGTTGTCATTACAAAAAATAAATACAAACAAGACAAACCTTCATTATCATTACGTCTTCAGACCCCGGTACTTGAAATCCCACAGAATATTCAAATCGTAAGCGGACAAACTTTAAAAGACCAGCAGATTATCAGTATGAGCGATGGAGTGATCCGTAATGTGAGTGGTGCTGTGCGCTTAGAACACTGGGGAGATATGTATACGAATATTACAATGCGTGGTTCACAAATACAGGCTTTCCGTAACGGATTTAATGTAGTTACTTCTTTTTGGGGACCATTGACAGAAGATATGAGTTTTGTGGATCATATCGAATTTGTGAAAGGGCCAGCAGGATTTATGCTTTCGAGTGGTGATCCAAGCGGACTTTATAATGTTGTGACTAAAAAACCAACTGGAATTACCAAAGGAGAAGCTACTGTTATGGCTGGAAGTTTTGATTTTTACAGAGCAAGTATTGATCTTGATGGAAAATTTGATAAAGAAGGGAAGTTTTTATACCGTTTTAATGGTGCTTTTCAAAAGAAAGGTTCTCACAGACCGTTTGAACACAATGACCGTTATGTAATTGCTCCGGTACTTTCGTATCAAATTGATGATAAAACAAAAGTTACTTTAGAGTACAACTACCAAATGGCTAATATGACTGAGGTTGGTTCTTATTATATTTTTGGAGCTGATGCTGGAGGATATGCAACTTTGCCAAGAAATTTTACTATGACACAGCCGGGTCTGCCAGATACAAAAATGAACGATCACAGCGGATATTTTACATTTGAACATAAATTTGATGACAACTGGAAACTTACTGCACAAACATCATATTTTAAATATCTTCAAAAAGGATACAGCTCATGGCCAACCGGTGTGGGACCTGGATCAGTTGATTTAGATTATGATGAGATACCTGACGGAACTCTTGGGTATGGTGAAATTATACGAAATGTTGGTATTTGGGATGCGGAAAGCGACATGTTTTTAGGACAGATTTTTGTTAATGGTAAATTCAATACAGGACCTGTTTCTCATAAAGTATTAGGAGGAATAGATGCAGGAAATAAAGAATACTATGCAGATTTTTATCAATCACATGATTTAGATACTTTCGATAATCCGTTTAATATTTTTGCACCAAATTATGGAATCCCGGCAAACGGACTGCCTGTTTTTGATCGTGATACGCCGCTTAAGGAGAGATCTTTTGGCGGTATGATTTCAAAATATACGGCAGCTTACATTCAGGATGAATTAGGTTTCTTTGAAAATAAATTGAGATTGACTCTTGCAGCAAGATATACATGGATTAATCAAACAAACTGGGGTGATGTTCAAGAAGATACTCACATTACACCTCGTGTTGGTATTAGTTATTCTATAACACCAAGTACATCGGTTTACGGATTGTACGATCAGGCTTTTACACCTCAGTCAGGAATTATTCAAAATGGAGATCCAATTAAACCTCTTACTGGAAATAATATCGAGTTTGGAATTAAAAAAGATTGGTTTGACGGATCATGGAGCACTACAGTTGCTGCTTATAGAATTTTGAAAGAAAACGAATTGACTTCTGATCCTACTAATGGACCTAATGATGTATTTAAAGTTGTATTAGGAGAAAAAAGAGCACAAGGTATAGAAGTTGATCTTAGAGGAAAAATCTTTGACGGTCTTAATTTAATTGCAAATTATGCTTTTACAGAATCTATAGTTACAGATTCTAATGTTCCAAGTATTATACAAGGTTCTACTGTACCGGGTTTCTCTAAACATGTTGCAAATGCATGGCTAAATTATACTCTTGTAAATGGTAAGTTAAAAGGATTTGGAGCGTCTATTGGAGGTACATACCTTGCAGGAAGACAAACAGATACTTGGGCTGCCGGACTCGAAAGACTTCCAGAATATTTTAAACTTGATGGTGGTTTATCTTATGAGATTGGAAAAATGAAATTTACAGCGAATGTATTTAATATTTTAGATAAATATCTTTACAGTGGTTCTTATTATGCTTCAACTAATATTAATGCTTACTATTGGCAGACAGAACAACCAAGAAACTTCAGATTTGGCGTAACATACAAATTCTAAAAATATTTAATTGTTCTGGTTGAAAAATTACAATTAAAAAAGAAAGCATCCGCTAAAACGGATGCTTTCTTTTTTATAGGTTCAAAGGTTCAGAGCGGCAAAGGTTCAAAGTTTTTTTGAAAATTTGCCCACGGATTTGACGGATTAAACGGATTTACGCAGTTTTATTTTTTCCATACGTTAGATAAAAAAGAACCAGCGTAAATCCGTTTAATTCGTGTAATCTGTGGTCCAAAATCTAACCCTTCTTAATCAAAGGAATTAGTTTTGTTCCTATAAGTTCTATCGCGTTCATTAATTGTGAATGCGTTAATCCTGCGTTGTCCATTTGGAACGTAAATCTTTCAACGCCGCCCAGTGCTTCGCTGTGGCGTAAAATTTTCTCTGCAGCTCTTTCAGGACTTCCCACAATTAAAACTCCAAGATCATCAATTAATCCATCAAATTTACCTTTTGTTACGGGAGGCCAGCCTCTCTCATATCCTAATTTTGTCCACAATTCGGCATAACCCGGATAATATTCTTCGATAGCTTTTTCGGTTGTATTCGAAACATAACCCGGCGAATGCAGTCCAACTTTTAATTCGTGCGGTTTAAAACCAGCCGTTTTTCCGGCTTCACGATATAAATCAATCAAAGGTCTAAAACGATGTGTTTGTCCGCCAATAACAGCAACCATTAAAGGTAAACCTAAACTTCCGGCTCTTACAAAAGATTCCGGAGTTCCGCCAACGCCAAGCCAAATCGGCATTTTTTCCTGTAAAGCCCTCGGATAAACCGGAAGATTATTTAGTTCCGGACGAAATTTTCCGTACCACGTTATAAATTCATTATCTCTAACTTGTAAAAGCAATTCGAGTTTTTCCTTAAAAAGCGCATCATAATCCTTAAGGTCATATCCAAAAAGCGGATAAGCTTCAATAGCAGATCCGCGCCCGACAACAATTTCGGCTCTGCCTTTTGAAATTAAATCCAATGTCGCAAAACTTTGATAAACGCGTACAGGATCGGCGGCACTTAGAACCGTCACCGCACTTGCCAAACGAATATTTTTTGTTCGAGCCGCAGCCGCACTCAAAATTACTGCTGTTGCCGAATCCAGAAATTCTTTTTTATGATGTTCTCCAATTCCAAAAACATCCAATCCAGCCTGATCTGCAAATTCAATTCTCTGCAGCAGTTGTTCCATCGCGTCAACACTACTCAAAGTGTTGCTGTCGCCGTACATTGCCGAAGCAAAACTATCGATTCCTATTTCCATAAATTTTTCTAAATTTCAATGACAATGTTAATATCAATATCAAATTCCAATTTTTAAATCCCAAATTCCAAATTCCACAATCTAAAATCCAAATTCTAAAATCCAAACTCTAAAATCTAAAATCTACAATCTAAAATTCTAATGTGAAAACCCAAATGAAATACTAGTTATAATAATCAGAATAACAATCAGCGTGATCACTACATATAAATAATCTTTCTCGATTAAAAAAGAGAAAAGAGAAAGTAAAACCCTGAAAACGGGAGTTAAAAACAATAATATGATTCCGAAGAAGATCAAAAATTCACCGCTTCCAGAAATTACACCATTTACAACCGACGAAATTACTTCAAATATATTTCGGTCATTTTCTTTAAAAACAGAATAATCTTCAATGTCATTTCCGTGGTGCATCAAATAAACGATTCCGCCAATAAAAGCTACTGATAATGAAATCCAAACGCCATAGCGTAATAAGTTTCCAATAATGGTTTGAAAATCTTTTTCTCCAAATTTTTCGTGCGTCATAACTTTAGATTTTTCCATTAAGTCCATTATAAATCATATTAACTGCCAATACAAAAATCAAGCATGCAAAAAATATTCTAAGTTTTTTAGGATTTGTTCTAACCAAAATTTTTGCTCCGGCCATTGCGCCAAACAAAACACCAATAACAACCGGCATACAAATTCCTGGCTCGATATATCCTTTTTGAATGTAAATAACAGAACTCGCCATTGCCGTAACACCCATCATAAAATTACTGGTTGTGGTAGAAACTTTAAACGGAATTCGCATAATATTATCCATGGCAATAACTTTAAAAGCACCAGAACCAATCCCCAGTAAACCCGACATCATTCCGGCAATTCCCATCATACTGAAACCGCCAATAACATTTTTAGTTCCGTAGCTTACCACTTGTCCGTCGTGCGTTGGGTAAGTTCCCTCAAGTTTCAAGCTTTTTGCCAGCGGACTTGATTCTAAAACAATATGTTCTTCTTTTTTACGAAGCGAATTTATAGCCGAAAAAATCAAAGTAAGTCCGAATAAAACAGCGATAAATGAAGTAGGTGCAATGGTAGAAAGTAAAGCACCACAAACGGCTCCGATTGTGGTAGCGATTTCCAGAAAAATGCCGAGGCGCATATTGGTAATTCCTTCCTTAACATAAGCCGCCGCAGAACCTGAAGAAGTCGCAATTACCGAAACTAAAGCGGCTCCAATTGCATAATGAATATCAACACCAAGAATAATAGTTAGAAGCGGAATAATAATTATACCACCGCCCAAGCCTGATAATGAACCAATAAAGCCAGCTAAAAAAGCACCAAGCAGCATTATCAGGGTAAAAGTAAGTACTGTCATTAAGATAAATTTTGTTTGATGCTAATTTACGAATACATATTTGTTCGGGATGAGTTTACGACCTTAAATATACCTTAAAAATGTTTTTTTAGTTTTCAGTCGCAGTCTCAGTTTTCAGTCTTGGTGCTCAGGAACTTTGTCAAAGTTTTAAACTTTGACAAAGTTATAGCGACTGAAAACTGCGACTGAAAACTGCGACTGAAAACTGCGACTGAAAACTGCGACTGAAAACTGCGACTGAAAACTGCGACTGAAAACTGCGACTGAAAACTCACAATTCACCATTTACAATTAACAATTAAAAAAAATCATCATTTATAATGACTCCTCCGCTATAACGAACTTTTACATTTGCGGTTTTAAAATTGAAGAATAAATCATGAAAAATTACCGTTCGTATAAAAGAGTTGATCCCGTTTATTTTAGCGGAGAAATTTTCTTTCCTGTCGGATTATTGTTTGTTGCCGCGCTTATAAGTTATTTTCTATTGTACTTCCTCGGACTTGGATTTGCGGTGTTTTTTAATGCTGCCATCGCCTGGTGCGGTTATTTTTACTTTTTTTATTACGGAAAATCCAGTGCCAGTATCAGTTTAGAATTTGTGTTTGGCGTTATTGTGATAACCGCATTGCTGCTTTTTGTAGATTATGGCGTTTATGCTTTAGTCACATGTCAAAAAACAGGAACTTTTAATGGCTTGTATTTTTCAATATGGCTTGCCGTTTTGCTGGGTGCGCCGTTGGTTTATTATACACATTATTTTGGTTCACATCATTACGCACAAGTTAATCTGGCCAGTACTTATTTTAAAGCCACTTTTAGCGTTTATCACGATCGCGAACTTTTAATGTATATCGATTCGGTTGCATTTGTCAATTCTTCAAAACATTTGATTTCAGATGTAAAACTGGAGAATAATATTTGTTTTTATTCTGAAGAAGAACTTTCAGAAATGGAAACACAATCAAAATATTATCATTTAAACCAATCAGCTTTCTCAAGCTTAATTCATATTCCATTTGATGCAGATCGATTTCAAATATCATGGTTTTCTATTGTTGAAGATCGGTATTATAAAATAGATGTTCCGTTTCCTATGGATAAATTAGAACTCGAAGAAGAGAAATATCCGCTAGATGAACCTAAAAACATTCGAGGTAAAAAGTCGAAGCGAATTTATCTTCATATTTACCAAAACGGAGGCTTTAAATTATACAATGACGACACGGTTTTACTGGACTTCGAAGCCAATAACGAAACTGAAATAAGCGAAGAACAAAAACAAGAAAAAATTATAGCAAACCGACGTTGTCATAGATTTTATGATAACGAAGAACATTTTTCTCAATTAATTGAAAGAATAAAAAACTCCAATGACATTCAGGAACGTTTTGAATTAAAAGATAAACTTGTAGTCTGGAATTTAGAATTTGAAGGATTAGACAAACGCAATTATCTGGAAATAAGCGATAATTATTTTAAATATTATAAAATAGAAAAAGAAGCTATTGCAGAACCCGCTTTAAGACATTTACCCAGAAAACTCATTTTTGTACACAGAGGTTCTTATTTACGAACCTGGATGCGAGTACATATTGATATTCAGAAATTGAATCAGAAAATTGAAGAAGTTCTGGCAGCCGGATCCCAAAATCAGGTTTTGTTTGCTCTTGATTTTAAAGATGCTGCCGCAAAAGATTTAGTTTTTACAGTAATTGGAAATAATAAAAAATTAGTTTTTACAGGCTGGGAAATTGAAATTGATGAATATCGAAAAAAAGAAATAGACGAGGAACAGCTAGAGAAAAAAGAAGACGAAACCAAAAGAGCACTTTTAAAAGAAGGCTGGGATTTTGTTTTTGCCAAAAATTATGAAGAAGCACAAAAAACATGCAATGCTATATTACTTATAGATCCTCAATATGCTTCGGCTTATTTTCTTGAAACCAGAATATTATGGTATACCAAAGGTTTTGAAGCCAGCTTTAAGAAAAGAAAATATTATTTCACAAAAACACAGCACGAACCTCCAGTAAATGCTCTTATCTACAATAATTACGGATGCATTTTAGATATAGAACTGCGCTATGAAGAATCGCTGCCGTACTTTGAAAAAGCAATTGAAATAAACCCGAAAGAACCCATTTTTGTGTGCAATCTCGGTGAAATGTATTATAAATTAAAACAACCCGAAAAAGCATTAAAAGAAGCCAGAAAGGCAAAAATGATGGGATATCAATCGGCAATGTTAACCGAAATTATAACCAATAAAGGCAAAATTGATTCGGATAAATCAGTCATAAATTAGAAATCAAAATCACTATAAATAGTGATGTCAGATAAAAATGCGGAAGATAAATTTGCCCCAATAATTAATCAATTAAATTGAATATGGGATTAGCAGAAAAACGTTTAGCAGAATCGATTAAAGTAGAAAAACTTCCGGCTTTTGAAGCAAAGCTAAAAGAAAGAGCAGGTTATGATATTAAAGTAGATATTGACTGGAATACTTTTACAGCTTATGATCAATATCCTTTATCAAGACTGGATATTGTTTTTGACGACTTAGAATCTTTCGTAAAAAAAATCTGTTCTGATGATATGGGAAAAGAAGCGCTGCAGGAAAAACTGAGCACCATTCACTTAACAAATTCTGAAAATAATGATGACGTTAAAATGGAATTAAAAGACGACACCTTGTTTTTAACCGTCCAATTGGTGCAGTCGTCATTTAATTCCCAAACCGATTCTCAAATCGCAAACTATGTAGAAGCACTTTTGTAGGTTATTGTTGTTTTTAAATATTTTGTGGGGCAAAACGGGATAGAGTAGTCTATCCCGTTTTCGTTTTTTAATACCCGGTCATCATTCCGTTAGGAATGTTTCATTGGTAGAAAAATTACAACAATCGGTATTTACATTCCGTAGGAATGTTTGATATTTCAGATTATTAAAAATGATAAAGCGATGTCAAAATCAAACGTTCCTACGGAACGCAAACAATAATAACAATATAATTTTCTACCTATGAAATGTTCCTACGGAACAAAGAAAATTATAAAATAAAAGAGGCTGTCTCGACGTTTGAGACAGCTTCTTTATTTTTTTTATATTTTATTATGTCAAAGTTTTAAACTTTGACAAAGTTACTCATCGAAAATAGGAAAAGCTATGTGTGAAAAAACGAGTTTTTTTAATCTCCCTTTTCCAAGAATAAAAAATCTATGTTTCTATGTGTTTAAAAAATAATTGAATATTTATATTTTATTATCAGCCGCAAAAGCAGTTTTACCAATTGTAGAAAATAATAAGGCAGTTCTTTTGTTGTAATTATTTTGCTTGCTTTTAATGAAAACTCAAGTTATGATTTTTTAATACCCAGTCATCATTCCGTTAGGAATGTTTCATTGGTAGAAATAAATAGCAACAATCGGTATTTACATTCCGTAGGAATGTTTGATATTTCAGATTATTAAAAATGAGAAAGCCATGTCAAAATCAAACGTTCCTACGGAACGCAAACAATAATAACAATATAATTTTCTACCAATGAAATGTTCCTACGGAACAAAGAAAATTATAAAATAAAAAGAGGTTATCTCGACTTTTGAGACAGCCTCTTTTGTTTTTTTATATTTTATTATCAGCAGCAAAAGCAGTTTTACCAATTGTAGAAAGCAATAAAGCCGCCGCTGCACTTGTCAAAACAGAATAATCAAAAGGCGCTTTTACCGAAATAGAATTTGCCATTGCAAATGCAAAAACCAACATTAAAAAAGCAGTTCCTAAAGCAGCAATTCTGGTTTTGAAACCAAATATTAATAAGACAGAAAACAGAATTTCGAAACCAGTTGCAATTGCACCCAATACTTCGGCTGTCGATTTACTGGCAAAAGAATTAAGCGTCTGCGTATAAAGAACAAAATTTTCCCAGTTTCCCCATGCAACACCATTAGAACCGGGCGCGCCCCAAAGTCCAAATCGGTCAGCAACTGCTGATAACATTGTTATTCCTAAAACTATTCTTAAAACTAAACCGGCTTCTAATATTGTTATGTTTTTCATTCTGTGTATTATTTATTTGTCAAATTGGGGGATTAAACGAATGTTTTTCCAACTAAAAAAAGCTGGCAAATCATTTTTATAACGATATTCTAAGCTTCAAATTGTTTAAAAAGGAGAATTCACAATCGATATTACTTTTTTTATAGGCTTTTTAATGAGAAATCATCATTTCTAATGATTTTTACTGCTGAATGAAATTCTACATTTGCCTCAGGATTTTTTGTTTTTATTTTTAGAAGTTCTGTAAATTAACTTGGAACGTAATCATCAGTAACTTCTTTTTAAAATAGACTTTCTATTTTAAGTATTAGTAAAGTAAAAAAGGGATAGAAAATTAATTCTATCCCTTTTTGTTTTCAAATATCTGGATTCTTATTTCAATGTTGTTTTAATTACAACCGCAGCTTGTTGAATTGCAGTTTGAATCGCCGGAACATTTGCAATAGGATTTAAAAGTCCGTAATCGTGAATCAATCCGTTGTATCTTGTTAAAGTTACAGGAACTCCAGCCTCGTTTAATTTTCTCGCATACGCTTCACCTTCATCTCTTAAAACATCATTTTCAGCAGTTTGAACCAGAGCAGGAGGTAAGTCTTTCAATTCTGCTAAACTTGCTTGCAATGGAGAAGCATATTTTTCTGTTCTTTTTGAAGCATCTGGCAAGTAATTATCCCAAAACCATTTCATCATATTTTTAGTTAAGAAACGTCCGTTAGCATATAAATTGTAAGACTCAGTTTCAAAATTAGCATCGGTTACCGGCCATAATAAAACTTGTAATTTAATATGAGGACCTTTTTTATCTTTTGCCATTAAAGTAATCGCAGCAGTCATATTTCCACCCACGCTATTTCCCACAACAGCCAGATTTTTACCGTTTACACCAATTTCTTTTCCGTTTTCGGCAACCCATTGAGTCGTTGCATAAATTTCATTAATCGCAACCGGATATTGAGCTTCCGGAGAAGGAGTGTAATCTGGGAAAACTGCAACTGCACCGCTTTCTACAACCAAATCTCTAACTAATCTTCTATGTGTTGGATAATCTCCTAAAACCCATCCGCCGCCGTGAATAAAGATAAATACCGGAGCATTTGCTTTAGCACCTTTAGGTTTTGTAATATGGATTTTAACTTTTAAACCGTTTTGAGAAATTACTCTTTCAGATTCTTCAATACCAGAATAATCAACTTCAACTGATTTTTGTGCACCAACCAATACGTTACGAGCGTCTGCAACAGATAATTGTTCCAAAGGTTTTCCGTTACCAGAATTTAATGCATTTAAAAAGCCTCTGACTTCTGTAAAAATTTCAGGGTCATTTTGCCCTTTAAATTGTCTTTCTTGTGCTGAAGCAATTGTATTTACGATTAACAATGCTGCAATAAATAAACCTTGTTGTAATACTTTAATAGTTTTCATATCATTTGTCTTTTTAATTATTTATAATTTGATAGGACAAAGATATGGCGGTAATACAGCTCTAAAAATAGACAAAAGTCTATTCTAATTGTACATTTTTCCCTTGAAGGTATTTTTTCTTGAAATTAGACGGAGTGTCGCCAACTTTATTGGTAAAAAGTCGGTTAAAATAAGCCGGATCTTCATATCCTAATTGATATGCAATCTCTTTTACACTTAAAGAAGAATAGCCCAAAAGCCTTTTAGCTTCCAGAATAATGCGGTCTTTAATAATATCGTTAGGCTGAGAAAGCTCTAAACGATTGAATTTATTCGAAAGTGTTTTTGGCGCAAGACCTAAAATATCAGCATAATCAGCAACGGTATGTTTAGTTCTGAAATGAATTTCGACCAAACGGCTGAAATCCCTAAAGAAATCCATTTCCTTTGAAGGTTCATCGTTCAAAACTCCCAATTGCTGTATTTTCCAGATTCGGGTAGCTTTAATAATAAGCTGTTTCAAATACGTGCGAATCATTTCTTCCTGTGAAGAATCGGGAGCGTCAAATTCCTGCTGAATCTGACTGTAAATGCCTTCCACAAATAAAACCTCTTTTTCAGGTAAAGTTGTCATAGGCATTTCAAAAATATTATTGAACAACAAACCATCGCAGGCAACCTCGGCATCATGAATCTGCACACAATAAAAGTCACGATTATAATACATAAAATAACCTTGCTTTTTTCCTTCCTTATTAATCTGTAAATATTGATTGCTGTTTATAAAAAACAGAGAAGGACTTGAAGTTTTGTATTGTTTAAAGTCAATTGTTATTTCGTAACCTTCCGGTAAATACAATACCTTAATATATGCTTTGTAATCGTCACCATTAATTTCCTCAACAGTTTCGGGATTCAGAATTAAAAATCCCAGTTTTTTATAATTAGATTCAAATATTTGGTGGTTCATTTCGGCTTGTTTTGGTTTAAAAATACTAATTTTCTTTGGCAGAGCCGAATTTTAATTCGGACTTATTTGAAGATGATCCAGTTTTTTTCCAACCAAAGTTTTTTTGCCCACAACCTTAAACCCAAGTTTTAAATAAAGACTTTTTGCCAGCGGATTATCTTCATCAACTAATAATCCTAAAGTCAGTTTATTTTTATGTACATATTCATCAATGAGAAACTGAAGTATTTTAGAACCAATTCCTTTTCCCTGATATTTCGGGTGTATTCCCACCGAATCAATATAATATTCACCAGCCTGCGTTTCTTCTTCCAGATAAAAATCAGGATTAAAATTGAGATGTACATAATCAATAATAGGAGCGCGCAATTTGCGTAAATCGGCGCCATTATAAACGCTGACAGCACCAATAATTTCATTTTCAGACTCGGCTACAAAACAATTTTCATACGAATATTGATTGCCTTCTCTTGCAGTAAAATAAGAAACCAACTCGAGTGCGCTGTCATGATCCTTTTTGCCCATATATTTATAGATGATATCTTCCATTGCCAGTAATAAAATAGGAGCAATGTATTTAGAATCGGATATATTGGCTTTGCGGATATTCATTTTGAGAAGTTTGATTTAGCAAATTTAAAGTTTTTTAAACACATAGGAACATAGTTTTTCTTTGCGTGTAAAGGCGTTTCACTTCTTTCAATGCACATAGCTATATGTGAAAAAACGAGTTTTTTTTAATATCCTCTTTTTCAAGAAATAAAAAAATCTATGTTTCTATGTGTTTAAACAAAAATGCCGAATTTCTACCAATATAAAATAAAAACATATCAGTTCTATTATTTTTAAGAGATTTGCTTTAAAAAATATGTTTCCCGCAGATTTTGCAGATTGAGCTGATAAATAAAAATATCTGCTAATCTGCAAAATCTGCGAGAGAACAAATAAAAGGCATTGAAAAATTTGTACCGATATTTTATAAAAATATACAATTTTTAAGAGTTAAAGCCCTCGTATCTTTGTTAGTATATTTTAATTAAAAATAAAAACGATGAAAGCAATAGGATTCAAATCATCATTACCCATAGAAGAAAAAGACAGTTTTATAGAATTTGAAACTGCAAAACCAATACCCGGAGCACACGATTTATTAGTAAAAATTGATGCCATCTCCGTAAATCCGGTTGATTTTAAAATTCGCCAGAGCTCTGCAAAAGACACCGTTCTGGAAACCCCAAAAATTATTGGCTGGGATGCTGTAGGAATTGTGCAGGCAGTTGGAGAAAAAGTAACTTTATTTGAAGTTGGAGATCCCGTTTACTACGCCGGAGATTTAACGAAACAAGGAAGTAACGCCGAATTTCAAATTGTTGACGAAAGAATTGTAGGTAATAAACCAACATCATTAACGAATGCAGAAGCAGCCGTGATTCCGTTGACAGGTTTAACAGCCTGGGAAATTCTTTTTGACAGAATCAGAATCAATCCGGAGAAAGACAAAGGAAAATCTATATTAATTATTGGAGGTGCCGGCGGCGTTGGTTCTATCGCCATTCAGCTATCAAAGAAAATTGCAGGATTAACGGTTATTGCAACAGCTTCACGTCCGGAAACAATAAAATGGTGCAAACAGCAAGGAGCAGATTTTGTGGTTGATCATAAAGATTTGGTTGCATCGGTTAGAGAAGCTGGTTTTCAGCATGTAGATTTTATTTTAGATTTTGTTGATACGAATGCATATTGGGATATTATGGCAGAACTGATTAAACCACAAGGACATATTGCATCGATTACCGGAAGTGCAGAACCTGTTGTTTTAAATAAACTGAAAGGTAAAAGTGTTTCCTTTTCATGGGAATTAATGTACACACGTTCAATGTTTCAAACAGAAGACATGATCGAACAGCATCATATTTTAAATAAAATTGCCGATTTATTAGACGAAGGTGTTTTAAAAACAACTTTAAAGGAAACTTATAAAGGACTTTCTGCAGAGAATCTTAAAAAAGCGCATCATCTTTTAGAATCAGGAAAAACGATTGGTAAAATTGCTATTAAGTATTAAAGCATTTTTAGGAAGTAAAAAAATCCCATTTTGTAATGGGATTTTTTTGTTTACAGCAGTTTTATTTAAACACATAGAAACATAGATTTTTTAATTCTTGAAAAGAGGATATTAAAAAAAACTGGTTTTTTGCACATAGCTTTACGCATTTTGATGGCGCAGCTTTGTCAAAGTTTTAAACTTTGACAAAGCTTTAAACGCACAACTATGTGCATTAAAAACAAGTGAAACGCCTTTATACACAAAGAAAAACTATGTCTCTATGTGTTAAAAAATTAATTGCATTCCAAAACTTAGAATAGTATTTTTGCGATCCAATACCAAAACTTACTACATGCGATTTCTATTTTTCTTCTCTGTTTTTATCCTCACTTTTTCGGCAAAATCACAAGCAGTTTCAGGAACTTTAAATGGTGCAAACGGAAAACCATTATCTGATGTTTTGATTCGGAATTTAATTTCTAAAACGCACGCTCATACGGATATAAACGGAAAATTTACTTTAGAAGAAACTAAAATCGGCGACAGCCTTCAAATTTCAAAACAAGGATTTATTACACAGAAAATAAAGCTTTTATCAAATGAAAATCTATCGATTCAATTTGAAGAAAAACCTTTTTTATTGGAAGAAGTTACGATTACCAATAATCTGAAATATCTTAATACAATCTCCAAAATTGATTTAGAAATTCAGCCCGTATCTAACTCGCAGGATTTATTGCGAAAAGTTCCGGGACTTTTTATTGGCCAGCACGAGGGCGGGGGAAAGGCAGAACAGATTTTCCTGAGAGGTTTTGACTGCGATCACGGAACGGATATTAATGTTTCGGTTGACGGAATGCCGGTTAATATGGTTTCGCACGCACACGGACAAGGCTATGCCGATCTTCATTTTGTGATTCCGGAAACGGTAGATAATATCGATTTTGATAAAGGATCTTATTTTGCAGATAAAGGCGATTTTACAACCGCAGGATATGTTGGTTTTAATACCAAAAATGCTTTACAAAATAGTTCACTTTCTTTTGAAGGCGGACAGTTTGATACTTTTCGTACGGTGGCTTTGTTCAATTTACTGAATAAAGAAAATCAGTCGGCCTATTTTGCAGGAGAATATATGATGACCGATGGTTATTTTGATGCGCCGCAAAACTTTAACCGAATTAATTTGTTTGGAAAATATGCTGCAAAAATGAATAACGGCGACAAACTGGCAATTGCTGTTTCGCATTTTAAAAGTCAATGGGACGCCAGCGGACAAATTCCGGATCGTGCGGTAAACGACGGAACCATTTCACATTATGGAGCGATTGATCCAAATGAAGGCGGAAATACCGGAAGAACAAATTTCAACCTGCAATACGACGCCAAAATCGACGAAAACACGCATATTAAAAACACAGCATATTTGAGTAAATACGATTTTGAGTTGTATTCGAATTTTACTTTTTTCCTGAATGATCCTGCAAATGGCGACCAAATCAAACAAAAAGAAAACAGAACAATTGTTGGTTTTCAGTCAGAATATAATGAGAAACTGAGCGAAAAATGGCTTTTTAAATTAGGCGCAGGATTACGAAACGATAATAATAAAGATGTGGAGTTATCGCATACTTTAAACCGAAAAACGGTTTTAGAATATTTGAGTTTAGGAACTGTAAACCAGACGAATTTGTTTACTTATAGCAGTTTAGATTTTACATCTGGAAAATGGTTAATAAATGGAGGTTTGCGTTTGGATTATTTTAAGTTTGGATATGAAGATCAACTAGCTGCAGCTTATACGAATCAAACGCAGACAAAAGCAATTGTAAGCCCAAAAATGAATTTCCTTTATACCCAAAATGATAAACTTCAATACTTTTTAAAATTAGGAAAAGGATTTCACAGTAACGATACACGCGTTGTTGTAGCGCAGAAAGGCGAAAAAATCCTGCCTGAAACCTACGGAGCCGATTTAGGAATTAACTGGAAACCGTTTCCAAGAATGATCGTGAACTCGGCAATTTGGTATTTGTATTTAGCACAGGAATTTGTGTATGTAGGTGACGAAGCGGTCGTTGAACCAAGCGGAAAAACAGAACGTAAAGGTTTTGATTTCGGTTTTAGATATCAGTTAACCAATTGGTTATTTTGGAACACCGATTATACGTATACACACGCAAGAGCAATAGACGAACCAAAAGGAAATGATTATTTACCGCTTGCTCCGGTTCATACTTTAATGAACGGATTTTCAGTAAAAGATTTAAAAGGATTTTCGGGAAGTTTAAGAACAAGATTTTTGGGCGATCGTCCGGCGAATGAAGACAATTCGGTTGTGGCAAAAGGATATTGCATCACGGATTTTTCTGTAAATTATCAAATTAAAAAAATCTCGATAGGCGTAAACATCGACAATATTTTTAATACAAAATGGAAGGAAACTCAATTCCTGACCGAATCAAGATTAGCAAATGAAACTGATCCTGTTGAAGAAATTCATTTTACGGCAGGAACACCATTTAATGCCAGATTGATATTGAAATACAGTTGGTAGTTATGACAAAATTGTTTGTATGATATTTTATGTTCCGTAGGAACATCTCGTCGGTAGAAAAAAAATTATGCTATTATTTTTTACGTTCCGTAGGAACGTTTGATTATGGCATCATTTTTTAATAATCGAACGTATCAAACGTTCCTACGGAACGTAAACCCTGACAATTATTATTTTTTTCTATCAATGAAACATTCCTATGGAATGATAATCGGGATCGAAATTCAATATAAATTCTGTAAGTCTTATCTTAAATTATATAAAATTTTTGAATTTTTATTTTAGATATTTGAAGTTATAACCCAAATTAATTTAATAAATATCTACGATGAAAAATTTAAAGTACATTTTGATTCTTTCGAGTGCATTATTTGCCTTTAGCTGCAACAACAACGATGATGATCCTGAAAATGGAGGCGGAACCGTAACGAACCCTGTAGAAACAAATCCTGCAAATACTCAATATAAACCTGCTTTTGCCGGACAAACCAGAATTAGCGGAATGACTACCAATACAGAATATAAAGCCGACATCATTACATCGGCACTTACAAGTCCGTGGGGTGTGAAAGTGCTTCCTGACGGCCGACTTTTGGTAACTCAAAAAACTACTGGAACATTGCGAATTGTTACAACTGCCGGAGTGGTCAGTGCGCCAATTACAGGTTTACCTGCCGTAAATCCTGCGAATCAGGGAGGTTTGTTAGGTTTATGTCTTGATCCTGATTATGCAACAAATAAAATGATTTACTGGGTATTTTCTGAAGCAGTTGCAGGAGGAAATATTTCTGCTGTTGCAAAAGGTAAACTTTCAAATGACGAAAAAACTATCGAAAACGCAACGGTAATTTATCGTTCAAGTCCTGCAAATCCAAGTGATTTACATTATGGCGGACGTATTTTGTTTGATCAAACCGGAAATCTTGTGGTAAGTACGGGTGAACGTTCTGTTTTGCAAACCAGACCTTTGGCACAATCTTTAACAGCAAGTCTTGGTAAAGTAGTCAGAATTACAAAAGACGGACAGCCTGCATCAGGAAATCCAACTTTTGGCGGTGCAAATGCTTTACCTGAAATATTTACATACGGACATAGAAACCCACAAGGACTTGCTATGCACCCGGTTACAAAAGAAATCTGGGAGAGCGAACACGGACCAAGAGGCGGTGACGAAATCAACCGTTTGAAAGCCGGAACAAATTATGGATGGCCAACTATTACGTACGGAATTGAATACAGCGGACAGCCTATTGGCGATGCTATTCAGCAGAAAGACGGAATGGAACAACCGGTTTATTACTGGGATCCTGTGATTTCGCCTAGCGGTATGACTTTCTACTCTGGAAATCGTGTACCGGAATGGGAAAATAATCTTTTCATTGGTTCATTGAGCGCGACTCACATTGCGCGACTTGTTATTAGAGATAATAAAGTAGTTGGTGAAGAAAGATTATTGGCAAGTGAAGGACAGCGTTTTAGAGATATTACACAAGGTGCAGATGGTGCTTTGTATGCGGTAACAGATCAGGGAAGGCTTTATAAAATCGACAAAAAATAATTATTTGAATGGTTAATTATTAATTGTGAATTATAAAAACGGTGCTTTATGCATCGTTTTTTTTTGGTCGTTATTTTATAAAAGTTTTGGATGAATGTTATAAAACTATATCAGTGTTTGTGATTTAATTTTAAAGCTAATTAAATGAAAGAGTTATGAGATCGATATGGACAGGTTCAGTGAGTTTTGGATTGATTAATATTCCAATAAAAATGTTTTCGGCGGTTGAGGAGAGCAGTCTTGACATGGACATGCTGGATAAAAAAGACCACGCCAATATTAAATTCAAACGTGTTAATGAAGATACGGGTAAAGAAGTTGATTTTGCAAATATTGTAAAAGGCTACAAAATTGAAGATAAATATGTCATTTTAGAAGATTCTGATTTTGAAGCCGCAGATGCGATCAAAACGAAAACAATTGCTATAGAAAGTTTTGTTCTCGAAAAAGAAATTCAAAGTATTTATTACGAACAGCCGTATTATCTGGAACCGGATAAAGGCGCAATGAACGCTTACGGATTGCTCCGTGATGCGCTTGAAGCTTCAGGAAAAGTAGGCGTAACGCGTTTTGTTTTGCGAAACAAAGAAAGTCTTGCGATTTTAAAACCTTATAAGAATGTCATTGTTTTAAACCGAATTCGGTTTGAACAGGAAATCAGGGCTACAGACGAACTAAAACTGCCTCCGGTTTCTAAAAAAGCTACCAAAGAAATGGATATGGCCGAAAAACTAATTGATCAGCTTACCGAGAAATTTGATATTACGGGTTTTAAAGATGAATATACCGCCAAACTTTTGGATATAATTAAAAAGAAAGCCAAAGGAAAAACAGCCAAAGCGCCTAAACTTAAAGTGGTGCACAGTAAACAAAGCGACGATTTAATGTCGATGCTGAAAGCGAGTTTAGAAACCAAGAAAAAGTCATCTTAGACTCTTTCTTGTTTCTCTTCTAATTTCTTGATTATCTTTTTGATATTGGCACCTTTTGATAAAACAGGTTCCCATAAATCCCCTTTTTTCTCAAATCGCTGTAATACATTTTTAATCGTAAACTGCGACGGATGTAATTTTGTAGTAACTTCACTCCATTCTAAAGGTGTTGAAACTGTTGCACCAGGTTTAGGACGAACAGAATAAGGCGCGGCCAAAGTTTGTCCGCGGCGGTTTTGCAGATAATCTATATAAAGTTTATTATCTCGTTTTTTGATGCTTCGCTCAATTGTTGTAATATCCGGAAGCCTTGTCTGAACTTCCTTGGCGATTAATTCTCCTAAAATTTTTATCGAATCATAATCATACTGCGCACCAAGCGGAATGTAAATATGAAGTCCTGTCGCTCCCGAAGTTTTGCACAAACATTCCGTTTCTAATTCATCCATAACTTGTTTTACAACTTGTGCAGTTTCAACAACAATATGAAAATCGTCTTCTTTTGCCGGATCAAGATCCATTACAAGCCAGTCGGGATTGTGAATGTTTTTTATGGTCGAATTCCACGGATTTATTTCTATACAGCCCAAATTTGCCATATAAAGCAATGTTTCTTTATCATTACAAATAAGATAATCTATGTTTTCTTCGTTAGATTCTGAGAATATTTTTTTGGTTTTCAGCCATTTTGGAGTTTTCTCCAAATCAATATCTTTTTGATAAAAACTTGGCGCATCAATTCCGTTAGGAAAGCGGTTCATAGATTCCGGACGATCTTTTAAATAAGGCAGAATAAGCGATGAAACTTCATTATAATATTGAATAATTTCGCCTTTTGTAATACCGTCAGCAGGAAAATATATTTTGTTTTGATTTGTTAAATGTAAAGTGGCTTTTCCAACTTTTAAATCGTAATCATTTTCGGTTTTGTGTTCTTTTAAATCTTCCATTTTATTTTGCTTGAGGTTAGTTTTGCTTTTGCCACTGAAAACAACTTCATTGGCTTTTTTATCAATTCTTAATCCCAGATAAACAGGATGTCTCAGGTTATTATCCTGTGTCCATTCTGAATATTTAACCTGACAGACAACTTTGGGTTTAACCCATTGAATTTTATCTCTTATTGGAACTTTTTCACTTAGCGGGGATTTATCCAGAAATAACGGTTTAAGCTTCGTATAAAGCTCCTTTAGAACTTCTTCTGAAAAACCCGTTCCGCATTTTCCAATATATTTTAATTCTCCGTCATTATATTGGCCCAGTAAAATGGCACCAAAATATTTTCGGGAATTTTTAGGTTCTGTTATTCCAATGATGATGGCTTCTTCTTCATTAGAAATTTTAATTTTAAGCCAGTTATTACTTCTGGTGGCTATATTATAGCTACTGTCAGCTTTTTTGGCAATAATACCTTCGCTGTTATTTTTTCGGGCTTTTTCAAATTGTTTAATTCCATCCCCAATAGTATGTTCCGAATAAAAAACATTTGTAAAATCATATTTATTAAATAAAATTTTCAAAAGCTCTTTTCTGTCAAGCAGAGAAAGGTCTGTTACCGAATTTCCATCTAAATTAAGCAGATCAAAAACATAATATTTTAGGTTTCCGATTCCAGTTTTAAGATAATTTTGAAGAAGTTGAAAATCAGCTTTTCCGGATTCATTTTCAACCACGATTTCGCCATCCAGAATTACGGTGTGATCTATTTTTTTCAATTCATCTGCAATGGGTTTAAAACTGACATTGAACGAAATTTGATTTCTGCTGAATAAATTTACTTCATCCGGATTAATAACGGCAACAGTACGATAGCCGTCATATTTATTTTCAAAAACCCATTCTTCATCATCAAAAGGTTTTTCGACTGTAGTGGCAAGCATTGGTTTTACAAAAGAAACTTCGGCAGGTTTTGCTTTAAACTTTTTTTTTATCGTTTGCTTTTCTTCTTTTTCTTCTGGTTTTGCCTTTACTTTTTCAGATTTTTTCTCCAGTTGTTCTAAACTTCTTTTAGAAATAACCGATTTATTTTTTTCTAAAATATCAGTATCTGTAGCATATTTATCTTGTTTCTTGATCAACAGCCAGGCGTTTTCCTGTTTTCCGTGAAGTTTTACCAATGAAAATTCCCCTTTAAGTTTTTTTCCTTTTAAGATAAAACTTAAACGTCCTTTTTTCAAATCGGCTAATAATTGTTTTTCGTCTGAGGCGGTTTTTTCGTCAGAAGTATACGTTCCGTTATCCCAGACAATAACATTTCCGGCACCATAATTTCCTTCGGGAATAGTACCTTCAAAATCTTTATAACTGTAAGGATGATCTTCGACCATCATGGCGAGGCGTTTTATTTCCGGATCAAGTGATGGACCTTTTGGAACAGCCCAGCTTTTAAGAACTCCGTCCATTTCTAATCTAAAATCATAATGCAAATGTGATGCAGCATGTTTTTGAACGACAAAAATCAATTCACTTGCTGATTTTCCGATTTTACCCTTTGGTTCGCGGGTTTGTTTAAAATCTCTTTTTTCGTTGTATTTAGACAGTGACATATGCGTTTGCTAATATTAAAAGTGTTAACGTAACAGAGTAGAGCGCCGTGGCGACAATGGCAAAAATTATATGGGCAAAGAACAGCTGAATGTAATAACCCTTAAAATCAATTGGGGGGTGATGGTGGGTCATCTTAAAAATAATTATCCAGCTGACTATGCCAACTACACCGCTTATCACTCCTAATATAAGAGCGCTTAACGGTGAAATTGGCAGTATATCCTTTACCCAAATAATATGATATCCTATAACAAACAAAAGACCAATTATATAATGTAATAACCAGCCCCAGATTTTTTTTGACTTCGGCGAGAGCTCTATTTTCATTTTGTCGATAGCATAACTCAAAAGCACCGGTTCTTTATACAATTCTCTAAAGCTTTTTGACATGGCATAACTAAACCACGTCATGGCTGATGTTGCCATAATTGAAACCACAACCAATTGTATAATAACATTAAAAATCATGTACGGTGTTTTTAAAGTGACTTACTCAAAATTACTTTTAGAAATGCTTTTTTTAGTTATACGATTAGATTTCGTAATTATATAATTATAGGATTAAATAATTGATATCATGGATATTGTAATATGAATGTTATAAGCCTGAAACCAAATTGTATAATATTTAACATGAAAAGCCTTCTAACTTTGTTTAGCTATTTTGCTAAATATTCTTCTATCGAAATAGACCAATTATTAAGTCACCAATACATTTTAAATCAAGAAACAAATGAAAAATTCAAAGAAAACAAATCAGGATAATTCTGATGGAAAACAAAGAGATTTAGATTTGAATAGATCGAATGGAGAAAATCAGTTTTTGACCACTAACCAGGGAGTTAAGATTAATGATAATAACAATTCCTTAAAGGCAGGAGAAAGAGGGCCGTCTCTTTTAGAAGATTTTATTCTTAGAGAAAAAATAACTCATTTTGATCACGAACGCATTCCGGAACGAATCGTTCACGCAAGAGGCTCTGGAGCTCATGGATATTTTGAACTTTATAAAACCATGGAAAAATATACTAAAGCCGGATTTTTAAACAACACAAGTATTAAAACTCCCGTTTTTGTTAGGTTTTCAACTGTTGCCGGTTCAAGAGGATCAACAGATTTGGCACGCGATGTTCGTGGATTTGCCGTAAAATTTTATACTCAGGAAGGTATTTTTGATTTAGTTGGAAACAATGTTCCGGTATTCTTTATTCAGGATGCCATGAAATTTCCAGATTTAATTCACGCTGTTAAAGGCGAACCGCACAATGAAATTCCGCAGGCGGCGTCTGCACATGATACTTTTTGGGATTTTATTTCCTTAATGCCAGAATCCATGCATATGGTTATGTGGGTAATGAGCGACAGGGCAATTCCGAGAAGTTTAAGAATGATGGAAGGTTTTGGAGTTCACACCTTTAGATTTGTGAATGCACAAAACGAATCTCATTTTGTAAAATTTCACTGGAAACCAAAATTAGGAACTCATGCTGTTGCCTGGGACGAAGCACAAAAAATATCAGGTAAAAATTCTGATTTTCATAAACTGGATTTATGGGAAGCGATCGATACCGGAAATTTCCCTGAATGGGAATTAGGCGTTCAGATTATTCCGGAAAGCGATGAACATAAATATGATTTTGACCTTTTAGACCCAACAAAATTAGTTCCTGAAGAATTGGTTCCGGTAACCATTATTGGAAGAATGGTGCTGGATAAAAACCCAGACAATTTTTTTGCAGAAACAGAACAGGTTGCGTTCCATCCGGGACATATAGTTCCTGGAATTGATTTTACAAATGATCCGTTATTACAAGGCCGTTTATTTTCTTATACAGATACACAATTATCAAGGTTAGGAAGTCCTAATTTTCATGAAATACCAATTAACAGAACCATTGCGCCTATGCACAACAATCAGCGTGACGGGCATATGCGTCAGGAAATTGCAGTTGGTAAAGTAAGTTACCATCCTAATTCCCTGGGCGGCGGATGTCCTTTTCAGGCAAAAATTGACGAAGGAGGTTTTGCCAGTTTTAATGAGCGAATTGATGCTCATAAAATAAGAGAAAGAAGCGAAAGTTTTTCAGATCATTTTAGTCAGGCCGTACTTTTTTATAACAGCCAGACTCCGGTAGAACAAGATCATATTGCAAACGCATTGTCTTTTGAACTTGGTAAAGTTGAAACTGTTGCAATTAGAGAAAGAATGCTTGGGCTGCTAAATCAAGTTGATGGTAATCTGGCATCAAAAGTTGCCAAATCCTTAGGAATTCCGGTTCCAAAGAATATCGAAAAACCCATCAATCATGGAGTTGGTGCCGATGATAAAGGCAATCACGAACCAACAAAAGTGAAACAAAGCATTAAAAATTCTGATGCTTTAAGTATGCTGAAAAATCCAACTATTTCGAATACTATTGCAACCCGCCAGATTGCTTTTTTATGTGCTGAAGGCGTAAATGCATCATCAGTAAAAGCCATGAAAACGGCGCTTCAAAATGCAGGTGCAAAAGCAGTAATTATTGCACCGCATTTAGGAACAATTACATCAGAAGACGGAACAGCCATTCCGGTGGATCAAACTTATAAAATTGCAGCTTCAGTACTTTTTGACGGGGTTTTTATTCCGGGAGGAAAAGGAATTAAAGAACTTTCAAGAATCAAGGAAGTGAAAGAATTTATAAATGATTCCTATAATCACTGTAAGTTTATTGCAGCTGAAGCAGAAGGAATTCAAATAATAAAAACAAACAGCGATATAAAAGAGAAGGATGCAGGAGTTTTAATTAGCAATACTATTGCTGACAAAGCTTTAAACACTTCTTTTATAAAAGCTTTAGGAAGACATCGTTTTTGGGAAAGAGAAAAGATGCTCTAACAAATTGTTTATATAAAATATACTGAAACCATTCATTAATTTGAATGGTTTTTTTTTGTGGAATCAGAGCAAATAGGTTTCAAATTATAATTTGAAACCTATTTGTAAGATTTTGGCTCTTAGTAAGTTGTAACTTAGTTGTCCCTTAAAACCACAAATCATGAAAACAAACGACATTTTAAATGCTGCTTTAATTTTCATAAAAAATAAAGCAATACTTCTATTATTTGTAATTATTGGTACACAGGTTACTTTTAGCCAGGAAAATGAAAAACCGGGAACTCCAAAAGTTTTGCCGCAACCTGATTTTCATTTTTCAGGATATGTGGGCAGAACGTATCTGGATTCAGATCCGCCGCAATTTCCTCAGCCTGTAAAAGCTCCAAAAGGCGCACCAAACGTGGTGCTCATTTTATTAGATGATTCGGGATTTGGACAGTTTAGTACTTTTGGCGGCGGCGTACCTTCGCCAACAATGGATAAACTGGCAGCAGAAGGAATACGTTACAATAAATTTCATACTACAGCGCTTTGCAGTCCAACACGTGCAGCCTTAATAACAGGACGAAACCATCACTCAGTTTCTTTTTCCGGAATTACAGAAGCAGCTACGGGTTATGACGGCGCAGTTTGTATACTACCCAAAAATGCCGCAACCATTGCCGAAGTTTTACGTCAAAATGGTTACATGACGGCATGGATTGGTAAAAATCACAATACACCCGCTTGGGAAACCAGTGAAGCTGGACCATTTGACCGCTGGGCAAACGGATTAGGCTTCGAATATTTTTATGGATTTAATTCTGGAGATATGAATCACTGGAACCCGGTTTTGTTTGAAAACCGAAATCTTGTTCCGGTTTCTAAAGATCCAAATTATCACATGACAGTCGACCTTGCAGATCACGCTATTGCATGGGTTCGAAAAGTAAAATCGATCGCGCCTGATAAACCTTATTTTTTATACGTTGCTCCAGGCGCGGCACATTCACCGCATCATGCTCCGCAGGACTGGATAGACAAGTTCAAAGGTAAATTTGATATGGGCTGGGATGCTTACAGAGAGCAGACTTTTGAAAGACAGAAAAAACTGGGTGTTATTCCGCCAGATGCAAAACTTACTCCAAGACCAGAAAGTCTGCCTGAATGGAGTTCACTCAATGCCGATCAAAAACGTTTGTATGCCAGAATGATGGAAGTATTTGCGGCGTATGGCTCGCATTGCGATTATGAAATGGGAAGAGTAGTCGATGCTGTAAAACAATTGCCGGATGCAGATAATACCATTATTATTTACATTGCCGGAGATAACGGCGCCAGTGCCGAAGGCGGAATAGAAGGTTCTGTAAATGAAAATTTATTTTTTAACGGAATTCCCGAAAAATGGCAGGATAACCTTAAAGTAATAGACGAATTAGGCGGGCCAAAACATTTTAATCATTTTACGGCAGAATGGGCGTGGGCAATGGATACACCTTTTCAATGGACAAAACAGGTGGCAAGTCATTTTGGAGGAACACGAAACCCTATGATTATTTCATGGCCTGCCAAAATTAAAGACAAAGGAGGTTTAAGAAGCCAGTTTACACATACCATTGATGTTGTACCAACGCTTTATGATGTCATTGGTATTACACCACCTGAAGTTGTAAATGGTATTACCCAAAAGCCTATTGAAGGAATTAGTTTTGCTTATACTTTTAATGATGCCAAAGCAAAAGAAAAACATACAACCCAATATTTTGAACTGGCTGTAAACAGAGGTATTTATCACAATGGCTGGATGGCTTCGGCCTTATCATTTGCACCGTGGAATCCAAATCGTGGCGCCTTTGATCCCGATAAACAAAAATGGGAGCTTTATAAAGTCGATGAAGATTTTAGTCAGGCCAATGATTTAGCAGCAAAAAATCCGCAGAAATTAAGAGAAATGCAGGATTTATGGTGGGTTGAAGCCGCTAAATACAATGTACTGCCGCTGGACTGGCGCGCCGTTGAAAGACTGAACGGAGAATTAATGGGAAGACCAACGCTGGCCGGAGACACCAATACTTTTACTTATTATTCCGGACAAGTGGGTTTACCAAATGAAGCCGCTCCAAGAATCCTTAATAAATCATGGTCAATTACCGCCGATATTGATGTTCCAGATAATGGAGCAGAAGGAATGATTGTAACACACGGAGGTTTAGTAGGCGGTTACGGACTTTATGTACAAAACGGTAAACCAAGTTTTGTTTACAATAATCTTGCTTTAGAACGTCCTACAGTTACAGGAAATGAAGTATTGCCAAAAGGAAAAGTAAAACTGGTTGTTGATTTTAAATATGAAGGCAAAGGGGAAGAAAGAGGAAAAGGAGCAACGGTTACACTGCTTGTTAATGGCAAAAAAGTAGGAGAAGAACATCTGGAAAGAACAATACCTATTCAAATATCTCTTAATGAAGGTTTAGATGTGGGAATGGATGCCGGTTCTCCAGTTGATTTTAATTATAAACTCCCTTTTGAATTTACCGGAAAAATTGAAAAAGTAACGTATAACCTGAGTGAAAACAAAGGCTCAAAAACAGGAAAATCCGCGAAAGCGAAATAACTATAAAACCATTTTTTATGAAAAAGCTATTTCTATATTTTAGTCTGCTTCTTCTTGTTTTAAGCAGCTGTAAAAAAGAATCTGATACTTCAGTTTTAGACAATAACTCGTCAGATTCAAGTTCAGACGGTTATGAATTTGTTGGAGGATATCCAACCGAAAAAACAATACAAAAAGCATACGATGATGCTGATTTAAACAGGGCAATACAAGCTTATAAATTTTTCTATCCAACAGTTTCTGGTGAAGGTTTGGTAAAAGGAAACGACACGATTAAAATTATCCCAAACAGTTCATTTGGAACATTAGACACTAAACCAGGGCAAATTGGGTTTACATTAAACTCTGATACTCCGTATGGTCCAATTCCAATTGATTTGTCAAAAGGGCCAATGATTATTGATGTTCCTAAAGGACCGCTTATTGTGGTTGCTATGGATGTAAACCAGCGATGGGTTGCCGATATGGGTATTCCGGGGCCTGATGCAGGAAATGGAGGGAAACATTTATTACTTCCGCCTGCTTATAAAGGCTCTGTTCCGGGTTCTGGTTATTATGTATGGAAATCTTCATCAAATAATCTTACAGTTGGGATACGATCGCTTCCTGTAGGCGGTGATGTAAAAGCGGCTATGGAACGCATTAAAACAGTAAAAGTATATCCGCTAAACAAAGGAGCCGACTGGAAAGATCCAAGCTGGCTTGAACTTACAGATAAACCTCAAAATACAACACCTGTTGCGTGGGAAAATAATATTAAATACTGGGAATCGCTAAACGATGTAATTCAGCGTGAACCTGCTTATGATGGATATAGAAATTATTACGGAGAACTTGCTGTATTGGGTATTATAAAAGGAAAGCCTTTTAAACCTGATGGGCGTTTGAAAGGAATACTCGAAAAAGCGGCGAAAATAGCGAATGCGCAAATGAGGGTACAATCATTTGCCGACCGCCGCCCTGATAAAGTAGTATGGAATGACAGAAAATGGGAATGGGTTGGCTTAAGATTTGAAGATGGAGACTTCAATACCCAAAATTATGTAGATCTAGATGGTCGGGAAACATGGTTTTATCAGGCTATTGGAGCCTCTCCTTCAATGTTTCGCAGAAAAGAAGGTTCAGGGTCGTTATACTGGCTTGGACTTAAAGACGGCACAGGAAAATATGTGGATGGCGGAAAAACATACAAGCTTACGATTCCTACGCCTGTTCCTGCAAAGCTTTTTTGGTCGGTAACTATTTATGATGCGCTTACGAGAAGTCAGGTTATAACAGATCAGAATAAAGCGGCTCTTCGTTCTTTATTTGAATTGAAAGATAAAATAGGAGGAAAGAGTATCGATTTGTATTTTGGACCAAAAGCTCCTGAGGGAAAAGAAGGACAATGGATAAAAACGCTTCCTAACAGAGGCTGGTTTGCCTATTTTAGAATTTACGGCCCGGAAGCCGCCGCTTTTAACGGAAGCTGGAAACCTGGGGATTTTGAGGAATTGTGAATTGTTAATGGTTAATTATGAATTATATAAAGGGCTGATCATATTTTTGAGTCAGCCTTTTTTTTGATATTTGATTTATATGTTTAATGAGATGTTGTCCCTACGGGACAATTTTGCCGGGGTCGATATTGGTTTTTTCTACCGACTAGTAACTCCTAGCGGAGTTTACGTTAGTAGAAATACATTAAAAATTAAAAAACTCCGCTAGGAGTTTCTGATATGTAGCTCCTACGGGGCAATTTTGCAGGGATTGATATTTTTTTCTACCGATATAAAACTCCTAGCGGAGTTTATGTTAGTCGAAAATGTATTAGACTTTAAAAAACTTCGCCAGGAGTTTACTTTAGTAGAAATATATTAAAAATTAAAAAACTCCGTTAGGAATTTTTGGTCGGTAGAAAATGTTTGGAAATTTGCTGCAGAAAAAAAACTCCGTTAGGAGTTTCAGATCGGTAGAAAAAAAATGCATTACCCGATATTATTGTCCCGTAGGGACTACATTTTTTATACAAATGAGTAAATTATTTAATTATAAGTGTCATATTGGGAACGACGATATCTCCATTAGCTCCTGTATAACGTTGTGCAAAAACTTCAATATAATCATTATTGAGAAGTTCTACTGACGCATTTATTGGAAGAACTACAATATCGTTAAGTATTTGTCCTCTTCCGTAAATTTTGTACTGAGTTATAACTGTTCCATTTTTTGCGATATAGATAATGTAGGTTCCTGCTCCAGGCACTTGGAAAGAAATAGATCCTCCAATTTGAAAGATTCTCTTCTTTTTTCCCTGATATCGTAATCGATTTGCAGCATCAGTTGAAAATCTAAATAAATTTGAATAAGTGGTGGAAGGAGTTCCAGAGCCTACTTTTACTATATTACTTGGGTTGAGGTTATTTGTAAAACTAACTCCAAGTCCACTCCCAACAGCATAATCCATAGAAAGATCGCCTACAGCATTAGCATCTGTTTCTGTTGGAATTCCGGAAGCTCTAACATTCCAGCTGTTATTAAAATTATATCCTGTATATGATCCTGTAGTATAGCCTTTTACATATCCTGTTGTATTTGAGCCTGTAAAAACAACAGATTCTAATATGGCATCTCCGGTAATACTAAGTCCACTAGTAGAAACATCAAATCCTACGGCAGTTCCGTCAACTTGACTAAAACCACCTTGTTTTTCTACTAATGTAAAAGTTCCGGTTAGTTTTTCGTAAGTCCCGGCATTATTACCAAACCAACCCATATTGCTTAGTAAAAGCTGATTAATATTGTTATAGGTTATTCCGGTCGTATTTCCGGTAAAATTGACAATACTCAAAAATACAAGCCCAAAACCAGATATTGTTCCTACACTTGCTGAATTGGCAACGATACAGTCCCTAAAAACTAAATTTTGAGTTGCCGCTCCGCTAAGGTTAAAAACACTACCTGTTGCTGCTCTAAGCGTAACATTTTTTATATTTCCTCCTGTTGCGCCTTCAAAAATATTTCCTGTTGTTCTAAGTATAATATCATCATTAGAATCTAAACCGTGTACATAAGCATTATTTAATTCTATAGGAAAGTTGAAGGTAACAGTACCATTTATTTCATACAATGTATTTGAGTTTAAAAGATATTTCGCTCCTCCGCCTGCGGTAAGCTCAGAGGCAAGAACGGTTGCTAAATTATCTGATGAGCGAATACGTTTAAAATTTAATCTGGGATTTATACCGCTGCTCACCACTAACCATGAGGCAGAACCTGAAGAATAATAGTAAAAAGCTTTTAAATCAGTATCATAAACAATTAATCCGTCAGCAGGTGTTGTTATGGCAGTTCTTTGGGCAGTTGTCATTCTGGGAGTCAGCATACCCTGAGTAGTTGAGGTAATATCTAATACCGAACTCGCATTAGGAGTAGTAGTTCCAATTCCGACCTGGGCATTTGCGATAAAGGATAAAAAGAAAAAAACGAGTAGTAATAATGTCTGGTGGTTTTTTGAGGCTGTATTTTTCATAATTTCAGGTTTTAGATAGTTGAAAGGCAATAAAAAACATTATTAATTTCCTGCATTCGAAATAATTACTTTTTGGGATATTTTTTCATTATCAGCAGTTATGAAGGTCGCAATATATACTCCGGAACTTAAGCCGGAAGTAGAGAAACTATAGTTTTCTTCAATGCCCAAGTTCTCTTTATACCGAACCGTTTTACCCACCATATCATAGAGATAAAATGACTTAAACGAAATAAAATCCGGATTTGAAGCTTTTAATAAACGGCTTGAATTGTCCTGCATAATGAAAAAATTACTTTTAGTATTTTCATCTGTGCCCAGTGTTTTGTTGGTGAAAGTAATTTTAAAACGATCCGGGAATACGCCCGCCGGAATGGTAACTTCATAATTCCCCGTTTTAATATTATGATACGATGCATCTGAAGCATCATATATAAATATATTTTGCGCAGGATCAAAGTTGATAACTTCGGGAATATAAAATTTAAGGGTAGTGCTGGCTTCGGCCTTTACGGTTAAAGGAATTTGTTTGGTAATGTCGAAATTAGTACCTGTTATGATATAATTTTTCCCTTCCATCAAAAAGAAAGTATCGCTGGGAAAATTGTCCATGCTTACAGCGTCAAGACCTCTGTCAACACCATCAGTAGCTTCGGGTAAAAAAGCAAGTGCTAGCTGTCTGGTAAATTCGTTGTTGATAATAGCATTTATCCTGATGTGCGGAATATCATTTGATTCTTCGGCTTTTTCAGTTTTAGCTGTTGCTTCGGTTTTAGCGGTAGTTTTATCTTTTGCGGGTTTTTCAAATTGCGATAAACCTGCGCCTTCTTTATAAAATATTCGATACGAATTTCTAAAGGTTACCGTTCCGTTTGCAGCGCCTTTAATTACAAATCCCTGTCCAATTGGTGCGTATTTACGCTGACGCATAAGTCCAGAAGAAGTACCAACCGTATTTAACGAACCATCGCCATTATAACTATTAAAAGTAGCCGGAACATAAATACCGTTTGAGCCTAAACTTCCGGGTGAATAAGTGGCATATCCGCCTCTGTAAGCCTTAATTAAATGTGAATTTGTGGTTTTATCCTGTTCCCAGAAATAAGCAATTCCTGTACAGGCACTGTTTAGCGGATCTAATAAAAAAGCATTTAAATGCAAGGCTGAAGGATACGGATTTCCGGTTAAGGTTGAGGCATTGTTTGCACCAACGGTAACGGTAATATTTCCGTCATTGGGTTTTCCTCTAAAATCATAACGCTGAGCGCCAGTTCCGCCGGGATTATTTGCTCCTGTTCCTTCCGGATCTACAGCATCAGTTCCGCTGGTTCCTTTCATGGTGAAACCTTCACCAGGTGCTAGTGTAGTGGTAGTTCCCACCTGAACCCATTGCGAATAACTATTGGCATTGGTCAATTTATAAATCCATCGTGACGCAATAGAAAGCGGATTTGCAATTCCGTCATAACTTGCTAACGGAAGGATTGTTGCGGCAGTCGAAGCCGTTGAGGTTGTCGGCCTGTTTAGCAGTGTAATTCCAAAATTTCGGTTTCCGGTTGCAGCTACGTTTACGCCTACGGGAGAACACCAGTAATTGTAGTCAAAATTGTCTGCGCTTCCTTCCTGATAAACAGAAATTATTCCGGTTCCTACATTAGTCGAAGTTCCTGTTGTACCCTGAACCAACTGAGATAAATTACGCAGATATAAATTTGAATTTGCGGCAAGGTTTATCGTCTGTCCTACGTAAAGAACCTGGTTTTTTACATAAACGGGAGTACTTGCACCAACATAAATCTGTCCAAAGCTTTGAATAGAAATGATATAAATTAATAAGGCAAATTTTTTCATAATTTTTAGTTTAGTTAAAAATTAGATACTGTCGAAAACTATATTTCAAGTAATGCTAAACCCTTAATTATATCTGCCAGCAGCAAATAACTGCTTTTTCCTTACTGCATGATTAAGAATTCACTTTTATAAAAAACGGAAAGTAAAGTATGATTGTAAATTATTTAAATTGTAAAAAAAAGCTGCACGAACTAGTTTGATAACTAGAAAAATACTTACTTATTAGTTACGATAAATCAAATATTTAAGAAATTTACTATACTCAAATTTAAACCCTATATAATTTAAATTTTTATATAATTTCCTACATATTTTATATGATTTCCATTTTACACGCCATTCTTATAAAAGTGAATCGATATCAAAGAACTTTTTTGACTACATTGGTTTTAAAAAGATTAGAATATCCTCTGGCAATCAGTCTTGTTTCGGTTTCATTCCAAATCTCGCATTGCGCGTTTACGAATTGTTTTCCTTTTTTTATTATGGATGTTTTCGCCAGGATATTGTCTCCGGAATGCGCAGGAGCGAAGTAATCAATAGTTAGGTTAATTGTGGTGTAAAAGTGTTCCTCGTCAAGCGAAAATAACGTTGCACCAATACAATCATCTACAATTGCCGCAGTAACTCCGCCGTGTAAAGATTTGATTGGGTTCGTCATTTCCTCTCTAATGTGGTATTTAAAAGTTACTGTTCCGGGTTCTGCCACGACAACAATGGGTTTCATCCAAAGCATAAATGGAGAAGGCGAAAGCACAAATTCTCCGCCAATGTGATCTTGCAACACTTCTAATCTTGTTTTTGTTTTCATTATTTAAATTTTAAATTAGTAATTATACCAATCGGTATATTTTTGTATATAAAAAAAGCAATCGGTAGATTATTGCTTTATTCTAAGTCGTCGATAATTTTGTTAAGCGAAAGCATTATAGCAGATAAATCAGTGTCACTTCCTGTTAATTTGCTTATCATCATGCCTCCTTCAATCAATGCAATTATGGTTAAAGCTGTATTTTCAACATTAATTGATTTTGCCTTAAATTCTCCAGCTTTTATACCCTGATCGATGAGGTACATTAGTTTTTCTTTCCAATACAACAGCGTTCTTTCGGCATATTTTTTAAGAACCGGATGCGTATCGTCAGAGTCAATAGCAGTATTCAAAATAGGACAGCCTCCAAGAGTTACATCCAGACTTGGGTATTTGGCATAAACGCGTGGATAAACTAGCAATTTTTCTTTAAAAGTTCTTTGTTTTTCGATTTCCCGGCTTAAAACATCGTGAAGCTTTTTCACATTAAACTTAAAAGAAGCAATGGCAACTTCATCTTTATTCTCGAAATTACCGTAAATACTTCCTTTGGTAAGACCTGTTGCCATTGTCATATCATTTATAGATGTACCGCTGTAACCCTTAGTATTAAAGATTGGAGCTGTTTTTTCAATTATAAATTGCTTAGTTTTTTCTGCTTTACTCATCTTGAAATGATTTAGTTATACAAATATATACCAATCGGTATAATTTCGAATCGATTTAGACGATTATTTTTTATGAGATTATTGTGAGTTGGTTTTAATCTGCAAAAATTGAAATTAGTATCTTAGTATTTCTTGCAAAATGCGAGTTTACAGTTCCCTTATTTTTAATTTAAAAAATCAAAATATGCCTTGGAATCCAGATGTTTATAACAAGTTTAAAGATATTCGATACAAACCATTTTATGATTTAATAGAAGTTATACAACCGCAAAAAGGAATGAAAGCTATTGATTTGGGATGTGGTACGGGAGAACAAACTTCTATTTTGGCAGATAAATTTAAAGAAGCTCATTTTCTTGGTGTAGATTCTTCTGCAGAAATGCTGGAAAAGTCAAAATCTTTAGAAACTGATAATCTCCATTTTAAAAAAGCAACTACAGAAGAAACCATACATTCAGGAGAAAAATGGGATTTGATTTTTAGCAATGCAGCTTTACAATGGTCAAACGATCATGAAAGTTTGTTTTCAAATTTATTGAAATTATTGAATAAAGACGGACAGTTTGCCGTACAAATGCCCGTTCAGCCAGAAAATAAACTCAATAAAATCCTTTCTGACCTTGTTAATGAAGAACCGTTTAAATCGTATTTAAAAGGCTATAAAAGAGATTCTCCTGTTTTAAGTCTTGACGAATACGCCCAAATACTTTTCGACGGCGATCTTAAAGAGATTGAGATTCTGCAAAAGGTTTATCCCATTATCGCAGACGATCACGAAACGCTTTATAATTTTATTTCAGGTTCGGCATTAATTCCTTATATCGAAAGGCTTGAAGGCGAACAAAAGGAACTTTTTATTAAAACGTATAAGGAAAGAATAGCGGTAAATTTTCCTAAGCTTCCGGCTATTTATTCGTTTAAGAGGATTTTGATGTATGGAAGAAAGGGGGGCAATTAGTGGTCAGTGATCAGTTAATTAGTGATCAGTGAAAAAGTGATCAGTGAATAGTAAAAAGTAAAAAGCCTGTAGATTTCTCTACAGGCTTTTTTGAATTAATAGTCAAATTTAGTCTTTATATAAAATAATAACAGCTTTATATCCAGTTCCAACATTCCATTGGCTGGCTTCAATCACTTTTCCGTTGTCGTCATAAACCTGAAATTCGGCTGTGTTTGGTGATGCTGAACCTTCGTTTAAAGCTTCAAAATCAATTTTGTTCATTCCTTTTACCAGGTTTATTTTAAATCCTTTAAATTCTCCTACCAGACTAACTTCCGGTTCTATAACTTTATCATTAAGATATACTCTAATTTTATCACCGTCAACAAAAGCAGCATCACGATAACGAATGGTTGAGGTTGTTGATTTGGTTACAAAACCTCCTAAATATTCATTTCTTCTGTAAAAAATACCTTCAACATTTGCCTCTCTTTTATAAAGCGTGTTATCCTTAAAAAGTTCCTCTGGATTTATTTTTAAAACAATCGGATCTTTTGCAAGAGTAGGTTCATCCGGCGGCGGCGTTTCCGTTGGCGGAATAACTTCTTTAGTTTCCGGAGTTTTAGATTGAATAGGCTGATATTTCCCTTTAACTTCTCCCTGAGAATAAGCTTGAAGTGAAGTAACGATTATAATTAAAAACAATATTCTTTTCATACTTAAATTTATTTTGAAATGTATAGAAGCAATTTTGACTTCTAAATATCTATTTATAACAATCGATTAAGCCATTTATTGCCCAAAAAAGTAATTAAATAGCCAGATGTAGAAGTTTTGTAATAATCGCATCGAAATAGTGTAAAGATTTGTTTACATATCTGGGTAATTTTAAAATTGTAATTATTTAATATTCAGGAGATGCATTTATCATTTAGAAAAATAGTATTTGGAGCATTTTTATGTTTGGCTGTAAGTGTGCAGGCGCAGCAAAAAAATGACAATAAAAAATGCCGTTATACTAAAACGACTTATGGTTATTTGATGGTTTTGCGTGAAGGAGATAATGTACTCAGCTTGATTGAAAACTTAGCTAAAGAACAGCAGATTCCTTCGGCAAACTTTACCGGAATTGGTTTTGCGCAGGAAGTTACTTTTGGATTTTACGATTTTAATCAAAAGAAATTTAATCCTAAAACATTCAATAAGGTCGAAATGGGAAGTTTAACGGGCTCAATTGCATGGAATGAAGGAAAACCATCTCTGCACATTCACGGAGTTGCCACAGATGATAAATTTGATGCTTATGGCGGACATATTCTTGCGCTGAAAGTTGGAACAGGTTCTATGGAAATTTATATAACGGTGAATAGTGAAAAACTCGAAAGAAAAATAGAGCAGCCTTTGAATGCTAATGTATTACAGCTTCCGTGCATAAAATAAATTTAAAGTTTACAAACTAAAATTATAATTATGAAATCATTTTTTAAATCAAATATAGCCTTACTCTTTATTCTGATTACAGTTTTATTTTCATGTAAAAATAATCAGGATGGTTACAGCGATGAAATTGAAACCACCACTGTAACAGACAGTACAAAAAAGCCTGTAGATAGTACAGGCACAAATGAAACCGGAACGAATAAAAGTACGGGCAAGCCAATTACAGGCGCTGCAAGTTCGACGACCAATAAAGATTTAGGAAAAGAAGGTACAGCAAAAGGCGGAACCGGAACGGGAATAGGACCGGGCGAAGATGCTCAGGATGGTGCTACTTATACCAGCTCTTCAAAAAAGCAAAATATTGATAAAGATTCGGTTAGAATAAAACCCAGAAAATAGTTTATTCTATACTGGCTAATGCTGTTGGCGAATAACCAAATTGTTTTTTGAACGCAAAAGAGAAATGGGAGAGATTTTCAAAACCCACTTCGTAATATATTTCGGTTGGCTTTTTTTTGTTTTCTGCCATATGATAATGCGCTAATTCGAGTCTTTTTTTGGTAAGCCACTTTTGAGGCGTTGTATTAAAATATTTCTTAAAATCGCGATTAAATGTAGATAAACTGCGGCCTGTTAAATAACCCAATTTTTCCATTGGCATATTAAACATAAAATTACGCTGCATAAAATCGATCAAATCAATTTTTCCCGGTTCATCAAAGCTTGCTAAAACAGCGTCAATTCGTTTGTCGATTGTTCTTAAAATAGTGATGGCTTCGGTTATTTTTAAAGAAGCAATATCTTCAGGAAAATCCCCTTCAATATCAAAATAAGGCATTAAGGAAGCCAGACAGCTTTCTAATAACGGATGATTGTTATAAGAAATAATCTTTTGTTCAGAACCTGTTTTGGCAGTTAAATCAATATTTTTATAAAACTCTTTTAAACGTTTTACCGAAAGATGCATGACAACCGTTTTGTGCGGCTGCCCATTTTTGGGATAATTGATAATAGTTGCCAGTAAATTTCTGGGAATAAGGAAAATATCTCCGGCTTTAAAAGTAAAAACGGCATCGGTTTGTATGATTTTGGTTTCTCCGGAAATAAACCAAATCAGCATATGATCATCAAAAACCAAATCAGATTTGAAGAACTTATCTTCATAACAAGAAAGTTTGATCTCAGGAGTTAAATATTTTGATATATGTTCCATTTTACAACTGTTTTAACCGCCAGGCTTTTTCTTCGATTATCAAAGATAAAAATCCTGACGGTAAATTATTTTCTAAATCCTGATTAAATAACGTCAAATGACATTCCTAACAAACGTTCGCTTAAATCCCAAAGTCTTTTTGCATTATCCTGATCTACAGCATAAGGCTGAACGCCAAATACGGTTGAAGGATCATCAAATTTGTGTTCGACATCTCCAAGATCTAAACGGGCAATATCAGCATCTTCACAATAAACACCGCCAATATTGTTTAATAAAGGACTTACAGCGCACCAAACCGTAGTTGCAGCGCCTTGATGCACGTTTTTTAATAAAGCAGCAACTTCTGGTTTTAAATTTCCGTCCTGATCATGCGTTCCAATTTGTTTGAACAATTCAATAGGTTCGTCTCTTCCTAAATCAGTTCCCAAAACACTTCCCGGATGTAATGAATACGCTCTTACATTAAAGTCTTTTGCACGATTATCTAATTCTAAAGCAAATAAATTACACGCCGTTTTTGATTGTCCGTAACCTTGTAAAGTATGATATTCACGGTGAAGAAAATTAGGATCGTCAAAATTAAAAGGTGCCATTTGATGCCCGAATGAAGAAACATTTATTACTCTTGCGCTATTTGCCTTTTTAAGTGCCGGCCATAATTTTGCCGTAAGCTGAAACTGTCCCAAATAATTGGTTACCAATTGCGATTCGTAACCGCGCTCGTCTCTGCGTAACGGAACCCACATAATTCCTGCATTATTAATAAGAAGATGAAGCGGTCTTCCTGAAGAAAGGAACTTTACCGCAAACGAATCTATAGCATCCGGATTCATAAAATCTAAAGCTTCCAATTCTACATTAGCAATTCCGTCTAGATTTTTCTGCGCTTTTGCAATATCTCTCGCAGCCACAATTACAGTTGCTCCGGCATTTACAAGTGTTTTGGTAGTTTCTAAACCAATGCCCGTGTGTCCGCCTGTTACAATGGCAATTTTTCCCGTAAGGTCAATTCCTTTAATTACATCTGCAGCAGTCGACTTTGCATTAAATCCTGATTGTAAAAGGTTTTGTAAAGCTCCCTGATAATTATTTGTTTTCATTTTTATAAATGTTTAATTGTTATGAAGCAAAATTATAGAGAAGCAAAACTTTCGATTTTGTTTAAAACGCCAATTTACTTTGTTTAAAACGTCATTTTAAATTCATTGGTTTTAAGTATCTTTAACACACTGCTATAACCAGTCAATTAAACCTGAATTTATGAAAGCATTGGTAATTGGAGCTACGGGCTCAACCGGTAAATATTTGGTAGACGAGCTGCTAAAGGATAATGACTATTCTTCTGTCGTAACTTTTGTTAGAAAACCTTCGGGAAAAGAACATCCTAAATTAACAGAACACATTGTCAATTTTGATGATATTGAATCTTTTAAAGATTTGATAAACGGAGGTGTTTTGTTTTCCTGCCTCGGAACAACTTTAAAAGCTGCAGGTTCAAAAGAAAAACAATGGAAGATAGATTTTGATATTCCGGCCGCATTTGCGCTGGCTGCCAAACAAAATGAAGTAAAGTCTTTTGTACTGGTTTCTTCGTACGGAGCTTCTGCCACAAGCAGTGTTTTTTATTCTAAAATGAAAGGAAAGCTGGAAGATTATATCGCCGAACTAAATTTTGAGCAGTATATTATTTTTAGACCGGGACCTTTGGTACGTGAAGATACTGACCGACTGGGTGAAAAAATTTCGGTTAAACTTTTCAATTTTCTCAATTCAATAGGTGTTCTTACCAAATTTAAACCGCTTGAAACACAGCTTTTGGCGCAAAAATTAGTAAAGGCTCCAAAAATACTTCCAACAGGAAAGAAAATAATAGAACTTAAAGAAATTTTTAAATTTTAATATTTGAAAGAGAAATAACGCAATTAAAAAGAAATTGTAATAGATTTTTTAAAAAATTGGCAATGTTTTTTTATAAATTTGTTTTTAGTGAGAAATAAAAAAAATCTCCTAACAGCATAACATTACCTACAATGAACACAAACCCCGCTTCTTTGCTTTCTTCAGAATTTCTGACGGATATAAAAACACAAACCGCTACTTCTCATAAAAAATTAGAAAGCCTTCCGGTGTCAGCTTCTATTTTGTCTCCAGAGATGAAAATCGAAGATTATATTCACTATTTGAGTTTAATGCATGACGTTCATAAAAACACGGAAGACACAATATATCCCTTACTTTCTGGTATTGTTGAAGATTTGGAACAAAGACAAAAAACACATCTTATCGAAGAAGATTTTCTTTTCCTTCATCACCAAAAAACAGGATTGGCAAAGGTTTTTGATCGTACAGAAATGACAGTTCCTTTTGCACTGGGCGTTTTGTATGTTATTGAAGGTTCAAGTTTAGGCGGAAGATTTATACTAAAAAACATTGTACTTAACCCGCAGCTTTCTAACGATCTGGGTGTATCGTATTTTAAAGGTTACGGAGACAAAACAGGCAGCTACTGGAAAAATTTTCTAAATGTACTTGCTGAATATGAACAAGATTATAATTGCGCAGACGATATCATAAAAGGAGCTATATATGCTTTTGATAGTATTTACAATCACTTTGAGAAGGCATAAAGAAAATGAAGATTAAAGATATAGTTAATCGCAATATTGTTACACTAACCAACTGTGAGCACGAACCAATCCATATTCCGGGAAGTATACAGCCACATGGTTTTTTAATTGGCCTGAATGCCAATTGGAAAATAGATTTTTGTACCGCTAATATTGCTGAATTTATTGATATACAGCATACCGAAGTATTAGGAAAGAATTTAACAGCAGTTTTTGGTTCAAAATCGCAGGAGCAGATTTTAGAATATTTAAATGAAGATAAAATTCAGAATGTATTTCCACTTGAAATAAATTTGCTCGAAAAGCAATTTCAGCTAAGCATTCACAAGAGTTTTGATATTTATGTTCTGGAGGCAGAGCCAAAATTTCCCGATAGAGAAAAACTGGCAGATGTTTATACGCAGACTATTCAGTTTGTAACCCAAATGAACAATACAAGTTCTCTTAAAGACCTGTGTGCACTTGTTGCGCAGGGAACGCGCGAAATTACCGGTTATGACCGTGTTATGATTTATCGTTTTGATGAACAGTATAATGGTGAAGTAATTGCCGAAAACTGCAGGGAAGACCTTGAACCTTTTTTAGGTTTACATTATCCGCATACCGATATTCCGCCTCAGGCGAGAGAATTGTATATAAAAAACCAGCTCAGGTTAATTGTTGATATTGATTATAAACCCGTTCCTATTTTTACGATTGATGATAGCAGGGAAGATAAGAATCTGGATTTAAGCCTTTCGATACTTAGAAGCACGTCTCCAATTCATGTTCAATATTTAAAAAATATGGGCGTTGGCGCGACACTAACGATTTCACTTATTCATCAGGACAAACTTTGGGGCTTAATAGCCTGCCATCATTATTCTAAAAAGAATATTTCGCCGGAAATCAGGCTCGCAGCAAAACTTCAGGGGCAGTTTATTACTTCTCAAATCGATATACGACAGTCAAATGATGAAAATGTAAATGCCAGAAAAACATCTTTGGCACTCGAATTATTATCCGGTTTAGAACTTCCGCTTACAGAGGATTCATTAGAAACGATTATCAAGTTACCGCAATTATTGAATATTTGTAATGCGTCTGGAGTTTCTGTTTTGGTAAAAGATAAAATTTACAAAAACGGTTTAACGCCATCAAATGAACAGATTATAAGCTTAATTGAATCGATTAATGAAAAAACAACAGACAAAACATTTAGCACAAATAAGTTAAGGGACCATTTTCCGGAAATGGAAGAATGCTCTGATTTTGCTGGTATTATTTATCATTCTCTCGACAGTGCCAACCATATAATCTGGTACAGGCCCGAAACAATTTCAGAAATTAATTGGGGAGGCGATCCCGAAAAAGCTATTGTAAAAGACAGCAACGGCCTGCATCCCAGAAATTCATTTAATATCTGGAAACAAATTATTAAAAACCAAAGCAACATCTGGAAACAGTACGAAATTAATGCCGCAACCCAGTATGCACATACGCTTCACAACCATTTGATGATGATAATGCTTAGTGAAGAGGAAGAAAAATACCGTACGCAAAGTGAAATTTTGCGCGAAACCAATGCTGAACTTGAAAATATCAACTGGATTAGTACACACGATTTGCAGGAACCGCTGCGTAAAATTCAGTTAATTACTTCAAAAATGCTGACAGAATTAGATGTTATTCCGTTAGAATCCATTTCCAGTTCCTTAGTAAGAGTATCAAAATCTGCGGCAAGAATGCGGGTTTTATTAGAAGATATCCTAAAGTTTACGCGAATAAAATATACCAGAGATGCGCTGCAAGAAGTTGATCTGAATCAGATTTTGGAGATAACTTTAGCAGAAATGAAAGAAAATATCGCTGAGAAGAATGCAGTTATAGAAAGTGAAAACCTTCCCGAAGTTCACGCCATTGGGTTTTTAATGCGTCAGTTATTTTCTAATATTATTCAAAATTCATTAAAATACGCTTCGCAGGAAAGAACGCCGGTAATTAAAATCACGGCTTCAAAAGAGGCGGAATTGGTGGGGCATTCTAATAAAATTTACTGCCATTGGGTTAATTTTTCTGATAACGGAATTGGTTTTGAACAGCAGTATGCCGAAACAATTTTTAAAGTTTTTACAAGACTGCATAATCAGGATGAATACGGCGGCTCTGGCGTAGGTTTGGCTTTATGCAAAAAAATTATGCAGACAGTTGGCGGCAATATTTATGCAACGGGAAAATTAGGAGTAGGGACAGATATAAAAATTTATTTTCCGTGCAATCCGGAAGATTCACTTATATAAAAAATCAAATCCATTCTCCGGATGCATCATAATCATCTGGCAGATAGGTAAGGTATTGTACCATTCTTGGACTTAAACCTTTATTTGGTGATGCACAATGCGGTAAAGTATTGTTCCAGATTATAAAATCGCCTGCATTGCCAGTAATAGGTTCTGGTTGTAAGGTTTCGATGGCTTTGTTTCTTGGATTTTCTTTTGGTTCAAGATCATTGAGCCAGTCATTGATTTTATTATGAAATCCCGGAACGCAATGAAAAGCACCGTCATCAATTCCGCAATCTGTAAGATAGAGCAATCCCTGAAAACCAAAAGTAATGGGCTGTTTTAAACTAATATCCCAATGAAGCGGACTTCCTAAAAAAGTAAACTCGTTAGTTTCAGGCGGGTTAAAACTGACTTTGTCAATTGTTTTGTAAATTTTGGTGGAGTTATAAAGCTGTTCGTAAGCCTTTTTTATTCTTGGAGAAAAACGGTTTTTATTTAAAGTTTCGTGATCAGAAAAATTAAGCATTAAACCTTTTTGATCTTTATGTCTTTTGTACCAGCTTTCGCTTTTATCAGGATCCATTTCTAAATAATCCCAAATGGCGTTAACGGTATCTTCGCAGTCTTTTTGCGAAACAGCATTTTTTACAATTACATAACCATTTTTATCCCAAAACTCAAGATCTTGTTCTGAAAGCACATTGTTTACAGTAGCTGCGACAGTGTTTCCGTTTTTCTTTTGATTATTAATCCAGGTTTTAAAAGTTTCAAAATCAGGTTTTTCAAAATATAAAAACTGAACCGTATCTTCCATACTGATACCTAACTGGAACAAAGTTTTAATTTCCAGATCCCATTGTTTATCCGTTATAACAGCGGATGTATTTATAGTGCGGTTCCATAAATTTTCAAGAATATTCCAAGGCATATTTTTATTGTTTCAAATCGTCAGGAAGATAATCAAAATACAATTGAAGTGAAAAATCTCCCATTATTATATCATTTGCCACAAATAAATGACCATTAGGAATATCACCAACTGCCGCATTTGTTGAAATACTATGAATGCCGCCGCGAAATGAACCTGCTTTAACTGATTTTATATTAATGGGATTCCCTTCTTTATCGACAAGTTCTTGTCCCGGCTGCAATTGCGAAGCAGGAGCATATTTACCGTTACTCAATAAAAAAAGCTGATCTGCGCTGCAGGTAATATTTTTAGATGAACCTTGAAAGTCCATTAAATCCAGATAAATCATGCGAGTTTGTTTGCTGCATTCGATACCATTGCTAAACGAAACTTTTGCCTGAGAAGCAGTCAGTTTAACGGTACCCGATTCTAATTTTGCCGAAAAAGCTAAAATTGAATCTCCAATTTGAAAAGATTGGATATCTTTTTCTCCGTTTGGAGTTGAAATTTTTGCAGAATAAGCGAAATCATTACTATTTAAGTGTTTTACAGATTGATTTGGGTTTGTTTTCATATTGTGCCGATATTTAGTTAAACCTGCTTATACGTAATTGTTCTCTCAAATTTAAGCAATTATTTTTTCTTTTTCTAGGTATAAATACCTGTTTTTGTGTTTGTTGCAGGTAAAAAAAAAGTGCTTTATCTTTTGAATAAAGCACTTTAAAATTTTATAAGGTTCAGATTAATCAATTTTATACCCATCGTCGGCAAAAGTTTCCGGCTCGCGGTCATTTTCATCATAATCTTCTACTAAATCATCGTCAAGATCATTTTCATCAAGATCATCTTCTTCATCAAAATCATCTTCTTCTAATTCACTTTCGTCAATATCTTGTTCTAAATCTTCATCGTCATCTCTTTCAAGTGCATTCGAAAATTCATTATCCAGATAATTCTGATCTTCGTTTAAAGAATAAGCGTGTTCAAAATTATTTTGATCCCCAATGTGTTCTTGCTGATATTGATCAACATAGCTCTGATTGTCGTTTGTGAAATTACTATCATCCTGATCGTAATATCTATTATTATCTGCTGTCATATAGAATGTTTTTAAAATTAAGTCAGCAGCGAAACCTTGATTTAAGTTTCACGCTATTTCAAAAGTACTCACATAGTCATCCTATTTTATTATACGATTTTAGCAAACAATTACTTAATTATCATTGAAGGTTGTAAAGCAGTAATAACGAAAAGCAATAAATCTTTTATCTTTGATTTGCAAAACTGAATTATGGAAAAACTACGAAAGCATATTGAAGAAATTATCCCGGTTACTGATGAAGAATTTGAATCGATAAAACCATTTTTCACCATACGAAAGGTTTTAAAAAATCAATATTTGATTAGTCAGGGCGATGAAGCAAAGTACGAATACATTATTGTAAGCGGAATTTTCAGGGTTTTTTATCTTGATGATGACGGGAAAGAACATATCGTACAGTTTGCAACCGAAAACTGGTGGATGTCTGATTATATTTCCTATTTCAACCAAAAGCCCGCAAACATGTATGTTGTATGTATGGAAGCGGGAGAAGTTTTGTGTTTAACGCTCGAAGGAAGAGAAAAACTTTCGATTGCATTGCACAAAATGGAACACTTTTTCAGGGTAAAACTAACCAAGGGATATATTGCGCTTCAGCAGCGAATAATCTCCTTACTTTCTAACAAACCGGAGCAGCGATATAAAGAATTTGCCAATCTTTATCCAAACTTAATGCAGAAGATTCCCAAAAAATATATTGCAGAATATCTGGGTGTAAGCCGTGAAACCCTTAGCAGGCTTTACTCCGGCAATAAATAGCATCATTAAAACCTCTCAAAGTGTGATTTTCGTCACACTTTTTTTGTGACTTGCCTCCTCGCATTCAGGAGGCATGCCGATATAAATTTGTCTTGTAAATAATTCATAACCAATTAAAAAATAATACAGATGAAAAAAATTATGATTTTGACAATGGCACTTTCCTTTTTTGCAGCTAGTGCACAAACTAAAAAAGAAAACAAAGTATCGGAAGAAAAAACAAACCACAAAAAAGAAACGAAAATGAAAAAGAGAATTTTAATTATTGTATCAAATGCAAATGTAATTGGTCCAAACAACAGAAGAACAGGAAGTTTTCTTCCTGAAGTAGCACATCCATATGCTGAATTTGACCGAGCAGATTATCAAATTGATTTTGCAAGTTTAACCGGAGACACTCCGTATTTAGATGCCCTTAATTTAGCAGGTGATCCAGACAATCTTGCTTTTTTAACTGGAAAAGGATGGGAAACCATGCAAAAAGCAGTAAAATTATCGAATGTTGATGTCAGTAGTTATGATGCCGTTTTTGTTCCCGGCGGATTAGCTCCAATGGTTGATATGCCCGAAAATGCACTTCTTAAAAAAGTAATTAAAGAAACTTACGAACGCAATGGAGTAGTTGGCGCTGTCTGTCACGGTCCCGTATCTTTACTAAACGTAAAATTAAGCGACGGATCGTATTTAGTAAACGGTAAAAACATTACCTCATTTACAGATGAAGAAGAAAAAGGGTACGCGATTGCCGATGTGCCATTTTTATTAGAATCTGCGTTGACAAAACAAGGAGCAAAATTTCACGCAGCGGCCGTTTGGTCAGCCCACAGCATTGCCGACGGAAATTTAGTTACAGGTCAAAACCCTGCATCTGCAAAAGGAGTAGCAGAAAAAATGATTGCTATTTTAGAAGCTCCTAAAAAATAATATGCTGATTCTATTGACCTCTTCCAAAATCAGGCAGAGGTCAATATGATTTTAAAATCAATTATCTCATCAAAAGAAAACAAAAATGAAAAATCAAAATCCAATTCATGTTTTCGCAACATGGAAAGTTAAAGAAGGTCAAATAGAAAACGTTTTGCAGTTACTAAAAACTGTTCAGGAAAAAAGCATTCAGGAAAGCGGTAACCTGTTTTACAACATTCACCAAAGCATTACGGATTTAAATACAATTGTATTGTTTGAAGGATATACAAGCGAAGATGCTGTAACAGAACACCGAAACACACCACATTTTCAGGATTTAGTTTTAGGGCAGATTGTGCCGCTTTTAGACGAAAGAAATATCATTTTGGCTTCGCCAATAGAATAAGAATTATTTAAATTGCCCATATTTAATTGTGTAACAAATAGTTAAAATATTGAAACATAATAAAATACCTAATAATTAAATTTGATAAGCTTTATTATAAACTTAAAAAAAATAATTATGAAAACGATATTAAACTCCAAACTACTGGTATGTATTGCTTTAATAGCACTATCAGTTTCTTGTAAAACGAGTTCTTCTTCAGGAACTGCCATGAGAACAGATTCTGATGCTATAAAAGCAGGGGACAGTACATCATTAAATACAGGAACTAAAGGAACAACGCGAGCTAACGAAGGAAACGAACCAAGTGACCCACAGCCAAGTGATGCCAATGCTCCTAAAAAATAAATCACTTTTATAAAAGCAGACAAATCTTTATAAGATTAAAATTAAAACCGCTGAAAAGCGGTTTTTTTATGCTTCTTAAGTTTAAAATTATTTTAAGCAAAGCTAAATCTAAATCTAAATTCAAAAATCTAAAATCTAAAATCTAAATTAGTGTTATATCGCCACTTTTACCTCTGATAGCGATATATGGTTATTAATTGCATTTAGTAATATTTGTAAAGTCTTTAGAATAAAGCTTTTCGTTTAAAGGCATCATTTTGGTTTCCCGGTTGGTATTCGATAATCGAAAATCTAAAAAAATTACCAACAATTAATTTTAAAAAAATTATGAAACCAATTTTTAACCAAAATTTTGGGTCTTTAAAAATGTTTACAGGCCTTTTAATCATCAGTTTATTTTCTCTAACCTCTTGTAATAAAAAAGAAGAACCGGCAAAAGCAGCCGAAGAAACTACAATAGCAGAAGATACCGCTGCGGTAAAACCCGCCAATCCACCGGCTAATTTTAAACACCAAACTGCTTTAGTAAATGGTGTCAACATTCACTACGTTATAGGCGGAAAAGGGGAGCCGCTTGTACTTGTTCACGGTTTTGGACAAAACTGGTATATGTGGAACCGTCTTTTACCAGAACTTTCGAAACATTTTACTGTAATCGCGCCAGATTTAAGAGGAGTAGGTGAGTCTGACAAACCAGAAGGCGGTTACGACAAAAAAACAATGGCAACAGATATTCATGAATTAGTAAAAAAACTAGGTTATAATAATATCAATCTGGCAGGTCACGATATCGGACTTATGGTAGCGTATGCTTATGCGGCGCAATACGGTTCTGAAGTGAAAAAACTGGCCTTAATGGATGCTTTACTTCCGGGAATTGAACCAGTTTGGTCACAGGTTTCTGCTTCTGCATGGTGGTTTGGATTTTTTGCATGGCCGGCTTCTGGAGATATTGTAAAAGGAAAAGAAAAAGAGTTTTTGACTAATTTCTGGCCAATGGTTGGACACGTAAAAGATCCTTTTACTCCAGAAGAAACTGCAGAATTTGTTAGGGCTTATGCTGTAAAAGATGGTGCAAAATCAAGTTTTAAATGGTTTGGAAATTTCCCTCAGGACGGAAAAGACAATTTGGTTTTTGCCAAAACAAAACTAAAAATGCCTTTACTGGCAATGGGCGGTGAATATTTTGCAGCAGCATTTTTAAAAGACCATTCTAAACTGGTGGCAGAAAACGTAACCGAATCTAAAATTGCAGGTTCAGGACACTGGCTGGTTCAGGAAAATACCGCGCAGGTTCAAAAAGATCTTTTAGCCTTTTTTACTGCAAAATAATTTCAATTCAATAATTGAAAATTCTAAGCTATTTTCTATAAACCATTTCTAATGAAAACTAAAAAAATCATTTTAAGATTTGCAATCCTAGTATTGCTTATTCTAAGTAATACAGCAGCTTACGCACAATTCCCTATGCCGGATCATGTTCCTATTTGGGATGCGAATACGGTAACTCTAAAACTTCATAAAATTGCCGAAAATGTTTATTCAGTAGCGCCGGAAACGGTTGAAGCCGAAACAACAAAAGGTATTGCACAAGCAACATCGGCAGGTTTTATTGTGGGTGAAAAAGGAGTTTTGGTAATTGAAACTTTGCTGAGCAAAAGATTGTACGATCAATTGTATAAACTTATAAGATCCGTTACTGATAAACCTATTGTGTATGCCGTAAATACCAGCGATCATGGCGATCATTGTTTTGGGAATTATCTGCTTCCAAAAGAAACCATTATCATTCAGAACGAATTCTGCAAAGAAAACCTTTCTAAAAATTACGAGAATATCAAACAATTTATGATTATGCTTTTTGGTAAAGGCAGAGGAATTGAAGAAAGTGTTTATCGTCCGGCAGATATTACAATCGCCATCAATCAAAACCTAAAGATTGATATGGGAAAAGGAAATATTGTTGAGATTATAAATGTGGGAACGGCGCAATCTCCGGCAGATCTTTTTGTGTATTTAAAATCACCAGCGGGAAATGTACTTTGGGCAGGAAATCCTTTTATTGCCGAAAGTCCGACAATTCCGTGGCTGTTTGACGGTTATTTTCTGGAACCCGTAAACAACCTGAACAAGATTTACAACATGATTGGCGACAAAGATATTGTAGTTCCGGGACACGGTCGAATTACCAATAAAGCCGGAATAAAATACACGATTGATTATGTTGAAGCATTAAAAACAAATGTTGAAAACGCGGTTAAAAAAGGCCTGACTTTAGAAGAAACTAAAACCGCTGTTAAAATGAAAGAGTTTGACAAAGGTTATGAACTTTTTAACTGGCTTCATTTCAATTTCAATATTCCGAATGCGTATAAGGATATCAAACAAAACAGCCCAAAATAATGCTGTTTACAACTTGTAAATGTTTTAAAATAAGGACAATGAAAAATACAATTTTATTAGTGATTTTGTTGATTTCATTGTCCTGTTTTGGACAACAGTATCCTGATTTTAAATCGCTTCGATATGATGAAAATTATAGTTTCCTAAAAAGCGATACCACAACTGATAATTGGTATAAAACAATGAAGTTTTTACCGCTTTCAACATCTAAGGAAAATTATATCAGTTTTGGCGGAAGCATTAGATATCAATATTTCTATGCCGAAAATGAAAATTGGGGAGATGGCCCGCAAGACAGTGATGGGTATATTTTATCACGCTATTTGTTTCATGCAGATTTTCATGCCAGAAAATTTTTAAGGGCTTTTATACAGACGCAAAGCAGTTTAGCCGACAGCAGAATTGACCCAAGCCCAGTTGATCAAAATCCGCTTGAAGTGCATCAGGCTTTCGCCGATTTTAATTTCATAAACGAAAAAAATCACAAGCTTATTTTAAGAGCGGGAAGGCAGGAACTCACATACGGATCACAGCGTTTGGTTGCTATGAGAGACGGGCCAAATAACCGCCAGTCTTTTGATGCTGTAAAATTGATAACTTCAAAAGATAATGTTTCGGCTGATTTTTTCTACAGTCATTTTGTTGTGGCGCACGACGGAATTTTTGATGATAATTCTACTCCGGAAAGACAGTTTTGGGGCAGTTATTTTGTAATTAATAAAGTTCCCGTTATCAAAAATATCGATGTTTATTATTTTGGATATGAAAGAACAAAAGCCACATTTAATGACGGCGCAGGAAAAGAAGAACGACATTCTGTAGGAACGAGAATTTGGGGAAAAACCGAAAATTGGCGTTACGATGGAGAAGCTTTGTACCAGTTTGGTGATTTTGCTTCAAAAGATATCAGCGCATGGACAGCTTCGATCAATTTGGGATATCGTTTTAATGAAATAAAGTTTCATCCTGAACTGAGTTTTAAGGCCGAAGCTATAAGCGGTGATAAACAAATGGGAGATAATCAATTGCAGACTTTTAATCCGTTGTTTCCGCGTGGCGGTTACTTCGGTTTAGCCTCTATAATTGGGCCGTCAAATCTTCTGGATTTTCACCCCGGAATAAGTTTAGAACTGAGTAAAAATATTGACTGGGTTATCGATTATGATATGTTTTGGAGATACAGCAGCAACGACGGAATTTATGGGCCAAATACTTTTTTGATTTATCCGGGAGATACAACGACAAGCAAGAAAATTGGAAACCAGCTTGAAACTGAGGTGATTTGGCAGCCGAATCCGTATCTTTATTTTCGTTTTGAATCCACTTGGTTTAATGCGGGAGATTATATAAAAGCTTCGGGAACGGGAAAAGATATTTTTTTCGCCGGAATTACCATGCAGCTGAATTTTTAGGTTAAAAAAAATTGTAATTAAAATGAACAGGATGATTTGTAATGTCGTATTGAAATCCGGCTTACAAATCTAAAATAAACCAAATTGAAAATCGGGTTGTATAAATTATGCGTAAACCGGATTGAAATCCGTTAAAAATTTAACCGCCATCCATATGAGTTCCGAAGGAACGGATCATATTGTAGGGCTGGATTTCAATCCAGTTTACGAATATAGGTTGTAAAATTAAAAATCATGAAAAGCTATGAATTATCATAAATTATTTGAACCGTATGAATTAAGCGGAAATCAATTAGCAAACCGTTTTTTAATGGCTCCCATGACGCGTTCAAGAGCTTCACAGCCAGGAGACATTCCAAATGCTTTAATGGCCGAATATTACGCACAGCGAAGTACAGCCGGTATCATAATTACAGAAGCCACTCAGGTTTCATTACAAGGAAAAGGCTATGCAAACACGCCCGGAATTTACAGTAAACAGCAAATAGAAGGCTGGAAATTAATAACAAATGCCATACATCAAAACGGAAGTAAAATATTTCTTCAGTTATGGCATGTTGGCAGAGTAAGCAGTTCAAAAGTCAACGGATTACAACCTATTGCGCCTTCGGCATTAATAGCTCAAAATACCAGCGTTTATGTATTTGATGGCGCTGTAAACGGAGATGCGACTTTTGTTCCGGTAGAAGAACCCAGAGCAATGGATAAAGCCGATATCGATACTGTAATTCAGGAATTTGTGCAAGGAGCTAAAAATGCCATTGAAGCCGGTTTTGACGGAGTTGAAATTCACGGTGCAAATGGTTATTTGATCGATCAGTTTTTGCGAAGCAACAGCAATAAAAGAACCGATGAATATGGCGGAACAAAGGAAAACAGAATTCGGTTACTGATTGAAATTTCAAAAGAAGTAGCAAATGCTATTGGAAAAGAAAAAACAGGAATAAGATTATCTCCTTTTATCAGTTTTAAAGATATGAACGATCCCGAAATTCTGCAAACCATAATGATTGCGACTGCCGAATTGAACAAACTCGATGTTGCTTATATTCATCTTTGCGAAGCCGACTGGGATGATGCGCCCCAAATTCCGCTTGATTTTAGAATCGAGCTCAGAGATACATTTAAAAAGACCATTATTGCGACAGGAAATAAAACTCCCGAAGAAGCAGAGCAATTACTTGAGGAAAATTTGGTCGATTTAGTGGGCTTTGGCAGAAAATTTTTAACCAATCCCGATTATCCTGCCAAAGTAAAAGAAAACTTCAGGCTAAATGAAATTTCAGATACTCATACTTTATTTGGCGGCGGCACAGCAAGAGGTTATACGGATTATCCTTTTATGAGGTAAATATTTATCACTAAATCACTAAATTATTAATTTCAAAATAAACCCGACAGGTTTTTAAAACCTGTCGGGTTTTAGGTTTTAGCAAGGCGGGGCTTCGACTTCGCTCAGCCTGACACTCGGATTTATAATATCATGCGTAAACCGGATTGAAATCCGGCCCTACAATATAAATCGAACCTCCGGTTCTTTATTAAAATTGCGAAGAATTATATCGTAAAAACGGATTTTAATCCGTTGAAAATTTAACCGCATCTATATGAGTTCCGAAGGAACGGATCATATTGTAGGGTTGGATTTCAATCCAGTTTAAAATAATTAAAATACTAAAATACCGAATTTCATTACGGTTTAAAAATAATTGAAATACCGGATTGAAATACGGTTTGCGCTTGTTTAAGTATAATTTAACAGAAAATATCCAATTTCATAACCTCTTGTTTAAAACTATATTTTTTCTGTTAAATAATTTTAGAATAAATTTCTGTTCTTTGCAGTAATAAAATAAGGAATACAGTCTTTGCAGAAAAAATTCGTGTACAATATTATTTTGAACATGGAGTTAAGACTAAGGATCATATTTACGTTATGGACAATAAAAAGTTTATATTAAGTTTAAAAAAAGGTAATGAGGCTTCCTTCAAAGAAGCTTACCTAAATTACTACGATAAACTTATTGGTATTGCCAGACGTTTTAATTTTACGGTTCTTACTCCGCAGGATTTTGTACAGGAAACTTTTTTAAGACTTTATAATAAAAGAGAATTACTTAACGAAGATGTTTTGTTTGACAAACAGCTCTTTGTTATCTGCAAAAACATTATCATCAATCACGTTAACAGGGAAAATAAAATAATTCAGCTCGATACTTCAAATTTTGAAATCGAAAATGAAGATTATGATGATGTGATTTTTGAAGAAAGAAAAGAAAAACTGTATGCTTTTATAAATTTACTTCCGGAGCAGCAGCAAAAAATATTTACTTTACACAAACTGGAAAACCTTAGCTATAAGGAGATTGCGGCAATAACAGACCTTTCTGAAAAAACAATTGCCAATCATATTTACCTCGCCAGTAAATTTATTCGAAAAAAAATCGAAAACCATTAGGAACTTTTTTGTTCTCGTTTGTTATACTAATAAACAGAAACAAAAAATGCATATTGAATCTTATAAAACTGATGTTAAAACCAAGGAAGATGCAAGCTTTATTGTAGTGCTTCTTCGTTTTATTATTTCTGATTGTTCAATGGATTTTGTGGTAGATGATAGTAATCATATTCTAAAAATCGAAACGAACAGAGAGATTAAAGAAATGGTGTATGGTGTTTTTAATAAACAAGGATTTTATTGTCAAAAACTTTAACGCACTAAAGACATGGACGAAAAGAAAATAGAAGAGGAATTGAAAAAAATATGGGACGAAATCCCTGTTTCACATTCTAATCATGAAAAAGAGATGTCTTGGGAACAATTCCAGGCAAAGGCATTTTCTCCAAAAAAGAAAAAGAATAATTCCTGGCGTTATTTTGCGGCAGCGGCGGCTGTTTTGATTTTTGTTCTTATAGGAACCGGACTTTACTTTAATGGCAGTAATCCTGTAAACAATGAAATTCAACTTACCGAAAATGTAATTGAAAATACAACTTCGATAATAAAAACGGCTGTTTTACCAGATAGTTCAAGAGTAGAATTGAGTCCGAATTCTAAAATTGCTTACGCCAGTAATTTTGCAGCAAACAGAAAAGTGGAAGTTTCGGGAGAAGTTTATTTTAAAGTAACCAAGGATAAAAAACATCCATTTCAGGTATTTTGTAACGAAACAACCACTACAGTTTTAGGAACTTCTTTTACAGTAAAAGGATACACTCAAAAAGGAGTAACGGTTGAACTTTATGAAGGAAGTGTTCAGATGAATGTAAAAGACCGCAATGAAAAATGGATACTAAAACCGGGCGAAAAATTCACATACGGAAACCAAACTACATCGGTTACAGAATTCAACCGATTTATAGATTTTGATAATCAAAAGCTAACAGATGTAAGCACTTATATCGAAACAAATTACGGATATAAAGTAATTATGCCGCAGGAATACGAGAACCAGCGAATTACGGTGCGCATCAATAAAAAAGAAGATTTAAATACGATTATCCAATTAATATCAGAAATGTATAACCTAAACTATGAAGTAAATGAAAAATTAAAACAAGTTACTTTTCAATAGAAAAGAAAAGGATGCACTAGCCGCGAAACTAAAAACATCCTTCCTATAGTCAGGATAGTATAAAACTATTCCATTTAATAATTCAAAAATACAAAATTTCATGAAGCATATAATTTCAGCGTGCTTTTTTTTATTCAGTTGGGGAGTTTTTTCCCAAAACGTCACGGTAACTGTAGATCAAACGGTAACATTAAAGGAATTCTTTAAACAAATTGAAAATCAATCTGATTTTAAATTTGCCTTTACAGATCAAATTAATACCAGCCAAAGATATTTTACGCAAAAAAACGTGTATACTAATATCGATATCAAACAGCTTGTTAATGAATTAAATAAAAACACATCGATTCAATTTTCGATTGTAGGCAGTAATATTTTTGTAAAACAAAAAGCTGTAAAAACGGCTAAAAAAAAAAATAAACTGACAGGACAGGTTCTTGATGAAAACAAAGAGCCCGTAATAGGAGCGAATGTTTTCATCATAGAACTTTCTACGGGTGTTACAACAGATATTAATGGAACCTTTAGCATAGATGTGGACAAAGGTATTTACAATCTTGTTGTAAGTTATGTAGGCTTGAAAAACAAAGAAAGACAGATTGCAGTTGATGGTGATGAAAGAATAAAATTCAACATGGAATCTGACAGTCAGCAGCTAGAGCAGGTAATTGTAACCAATAGTAAAGCTGTTGATGTAAGGAATACTCAAATGAGTGTCAACAAACTTTCGATGGCAGAAATTAAACGAATTCCTGTTGCAATGGGTGAGCCTGATCCTTTAAAATCATTGTTAACACTGCCTGGAGTTACAAACGCAGGAGAAGCTTCTTCTGGTTTTAACGTTCGTGGTGGTGCAGCAGATCAAAATTTAATTCTGCTGGATGGTGCGCCAGTTTACGGAGATTCACATATGTTTGGATTTTTCTCTATTTTTAATGCTGATGTTGTAAACGGATTAGATTTATATAAAGGTGGAATTCCGTCTAAATTTGGCGGACGTGTTTCTTCTGTTTTGGACGTAACGCAGCAAACCGGAGATTTTGAAAATTACAAAGTTAACGGAGGAATTGGTTTAATCTCAAGCCGACTTTTAGTGCAGGGACCAATACAAAAAGATGTGGGTTCGTTTCTTATTGCAGGTCGTGCCTCTTATGCACATTTATTTTTAAAACTGGCAGATAATAATAATTCGGCTATGTTTTATGATATCAATGCGAAGTTCAATTATAGATTGGGCGCTAATAATACACTTGCTTTTTCTGGATATTTTGGAAATGATGTTTTTGATATAAACGATCGTTTTTCCAGTACTTACGGAAACACAATGGGAATTTTAAGCTGGAAACATAAATTTTCTGAAAACCTGAATACTAATTTAGCTGTTTTTTACAGCGATTATAAATTTAACCTTGGTTTACAGCAGGAAGATTTTGACTGGAACAATAACATTCGAACGTACGGACTTAAATATGGTTTTAATCATATTGTAACTGATAAGTTTAAATTAAACTACGGAATCGACGGTCAGTATTATAATTTTAATCCGGGAACAGTTCAGCCTACAAGTTTAGATTCAGACTTTAATTACAAACAGCTGGATAAGAAATATTCGTTAGAAACATCTGCTTATGTGGATTTTGAGAATCAGATTACTCCAAAATTAAACCTTCGTTACGGACTTCGTTACAGTTTGTTTTATCGTTTAGGTGATGAAACTATTAATACTTATGCAGATGGAAAAGCAGTAGTATTTAATCCGTTGTATCATATTTATGAAGAAGGTACTCCAACAGGAAGTATATCTTATGGAAAAGGAGATAAAATAAGCAGTTTTGATAACCTTGAACCGCGTGTGGCATTATCATATGCTTTTAGTGATGATGCTTCTGTAAAAGCAAGTTACAACAGAATGGCGCAGTACATTCATATTTTATCTAATACACAATCGCCATTACCTACCAGTATCTGGACGCCAAGCGGACCGTTTACAAAACCGCAATTACTGGATCAATATGCGGCCGGATATTTCAGGAATTTTAAAGACGGCGATTATTCTTTTGAAGGAGAATTATTTTATAAAAAGATACAAAATCGTATCGATTACATTGATGGTGCCGATATATTGGCTAATAACAATATCGAGCAGGTTATCTTAAATGGTAAAGCCAGATCGTATGGTATGGAATTATCATTTAGAAAAAATACCGGAAATTTTACAGGATGGGTTTCCTACACTTTATCAAGAGCAGAACAAAAAACACCGGGAAGAACTCCTGATGAACCTGGAATTGCAAATGGTGACTGGTATTTATCTGGATATGATAAACTGCATAATTTGAACATTGTAGGAAGTTATGAATACAATCCAAAATGGTCATTTAATGCTAATTTCACTTTGCAGTCTGGTCAGCCGGTAACATATGCAAATGGTTATTATGAATTTGGCGGAATCAATATTCCAAACTTTTCACTTCGTAATGAAAACAGACTGCCGCTTTTTCACCATTTAGATTTGGCTGCAACTTACACGCCTAAACCGGATAAAAAGAAAGGATGGCAGAGCTATTGGGTATTCAGTCTTTATAATGTTTACAACAGAAAAAATGCAGCTTCTATGACGTTTGCAACAAATGAAGACACGGGAGCGAATGAAACCAGAAGACTTTCAATTTTTGGAGTCGTACCTGGAATTTCTTATAATTTTAAATTTTAATGAGTATGCAAAGGATTAATAAATATAATTTTAAAAGTAAAGCACTAGTTTTATTCAGCTTGTTTTGCGTGCTGTTTTTATCATCTTGTGAAGATGTAGTCAATCTTGATTTAGAAACCGGACAGACAAGAATAGTAGTCGATGCTGAGATTTTATGGTTTAAAGGAACAGCTGGTAATGAACAAACTATAAAAATCAGTAAAACAGCTCCGTATTATAATAACACAACACCAAAAGTTTCGGGAGCGCAGGTAAGAGTTGAAAATAGTACCGGAACTGTTTTTACTTTTAATGAAACAGAACCGGGTGTTTATAAGTGTACCAATTTTGTTCCTGTTTTAAATGCAGATTATACGCTTTACGTACAAGCAGAAGGTCAGAGTCTTACCGCTACTGAAAAGCTGACATCTGTAACGCCAATTGATAGAGTAGAGCAGGCAGTTGTTCCTGATTTTGGAGGAGAGGATGTTATAGAACTGACTTTTTATTATAAAGATCCTGCCGATCAGGTGAATTATTATCTTTCAGATTTTAAAAGCAGTTTCCTGATTTATCCGGAATATGACCTTACAGATGATGATTTCTTTAACGGAAATGAAATAAGTAACAGGTTCAATCATGAAGATATGAAAGCAGGAAATACGGTTGATATTACAAATCGTGGCATTTCTAAAAACTTTTACAACTATATGAATTTACTTTTAGAAATATATGGTGGAAGCCCGTTTTCAATTCCTCCCGGAAATATCCGCGGAAATATTGTAAACACTACCGATGCTAATAATTATGCCTTTGGTTATTTCAGGCTTTGCGAAGCCGATAAAGTTTCCTATGTGGTAAAATAAAGATTTTAATTAGGTTGATTTGTACGCGAACATCTGGCATTAAAGCAATTTAGTGTCAGATGTTTTTTTGTGATACTATTTCAATTAATAAACAGCACTTGAAATAATATTAAAGCTCTTCGTTTGTGAATTCAATTTTGCTTAAATTAATAAAATCAGGTCGTTCAGAATCCGTTTCGTGTGAAATTTTAATCTCATTTTCAGATATAAATTTTATTTCCTTATCACATCCTACATGACAAGATTCTACAGCAATTGGAAAATATAATTTTTTGTTTTTATCATAACCTATAATGTTGTTTCGAAAATAAGAAACAATCTTAAAATCGTCATTTTCAATTACTCGATCTTTATCGTATTCTCCATTAAATTCAAATAAATTTTCACTATAATAAGTACTTTTTACAATAGTTGGGTAAGAACTTTCTTTTCCTTCAGGATAATTGTCTTCATCCCATTTTTGTTCAAAATTCTTATAATAATTGATGTCTTTTTCTTGTTCAGTTGGCTTATAAATCCATTTACTTTTAGCACCAAATTGATATAATTCGTTGTATACTGCAGTTTTGGATTCCAGAGTTTTATCTTTTGTAAATTCACCATCAACAAACTCTCCAGATCTTAAACTATATTCTCCATCATATTTTAAGGTATAAAACTTTAGATTATTTATATTTAGCATAATAAAACTTAGGTATATTCCAGGATCACCGTTGCCTAAAGGAGATTCTTTTATCGCAAATAGAAAATAATCTATACCTTGAATTTTTTTTCTTAAAGTATGTTTTGGGTCGATTACGATATGATTATAGTCACTTATTACCAAAGTGTCACTTTTAAGCAACTCAAGATTTTTTTTATACTTTGAAGCTATTATTATATTTTTTGCGCCGCCAAGATAAAAATCATCCTCGTCGCCAGCATCGCTGCCAGATATTTTAATTACTTCAGTATTATCCTCATTGTTAAAAGAGAATAAAGTTACCGTTCTTACTGTTTCGTCGTTATCTTCTTTAATCTTTGGTAATGTGTTTTCCTCGTTTACTTTTTGATTCTAAATTTTTTCTTCTTTCTTGCAAGAATGCAGAATAATAGAAGACAAAAGAATTATAGCTATTTTGGTTTTAATGGTGCTCAATTTAGTTATCGGGTTTTAGGTTATTGGCAAGATAAAAATTATTTCAGAATTAAAAAATATCCTATGAAATGTCTTTTAATTGGTAAATAAAATTTGCTAGATTTACTGAAAAACAAAACGTGATAAAAAAAATACTCTGCCTGTTTCTTGTTTCAATTGCTGTTATTTCGTGTAAAAAAGAAAGCGAGGCAAAACACATTAAAACTTCTCTGGGAATTGTTGCAAATTTTGAAGGAACAGATTTATTTGCTAATAATGATTTATCTCAAAAAACAGATCATTTAAATTATGCTGCAAAAATTGAAGTTATTTCTTTTGACAGTAAAAAAGGAGTTTCTAAAATTCTCTATAAAAATCAAGAATTATATGTAGCTTCTTCAGCATTAGAATTACTTTCTAGAAAAGAAAATGATAACAGTTATTTTACAAAAGACTGCTATTGTTTAATGGGATTAAAAGAAGCCAAAACCCTTAATTTTCCAACGAAATACGATACAGTTCATTATTTTGAAAAAGACAATAAAATACGATTTATAAAAGAAGTATCCTATTATAAACCTAGTTATGAAACGTATAAAAGTCATGACATAGAAATGACCCAGGAAGATTATAATGCTGACGGGCCAAATTTTTATTCATACATTACAATTGACAGAAACAATTTTTTGATAGGTACTTTTTTTACAGAGCAAAATAAATCTTATCTAGAATGTTATAATAAGAAATCAACCTACGAAGTTTCTAAAAATTCCAGCAAATTATCAGAGTACTATGAAACTGAGGAGTTTAATTATGCTATGAATTTATTTAATACAGATCTTTTATTTGCAAAAATTGGCAATGATAATTTTGTAAAAACTTCTGATAATTTCGACTACAAGAAACAAGCAATTTTGATTGATCAAGGCGAACTGAATTTAGAGAAAAATGTAAATATTCAATTATATAGCTTAAATAATTTTGAGCTTGTTGTCTACAATGATCATGCAATACTTTTTAATTATTTGAGAGAGTTTAAAATTGTAAAAAAAGAGGGCAAAAAAAGATATTTTGTAAAAATCTATATAGAAGAATTTGAAGGTTCTGATATAGCAGGAGAGTATTATATAGATTTAAAAGAAATTGCAGCGTTTGCTTCAATAGGTGATTAATTCAAAAAGTTTATTTTTAAATATGAAATATTGTATAAAGTTATTTGCTCTTTTATTTTTATTGAATAGTTGTAAAAACGAAACAAAAGAAGTTCGTAATAAAACAGCTGTAAAAACTCAAAAAAACGATGAGGTTAAAATTTCTGCAACGGTATATAAAGATTATACAATAGCTCCTGTCAATTTTTTGGATGAAAAATATAAAATTGATGGTTTAGACTTTCCAGGTATTTCACCACCTTATCCTGCCTATCATTTTTATGATGAAAATTTAGGACAGTTTAATTTCAACTATGTCGGAAAGTCAAGGTTAATCCGTTATTATTGGGATACTGATAATTCAGATGGTTTTTTTGCTCACTTTAGACCTGAAAATCCTGCTGAAGAAGACCCAAAACTAATGAAAAAACAGGCAAATGATATTATAAAAAAGAGCTTAAACGATTATTACTTTGTTGTTGAATTTTCGCCTAAAGAAGCATTAACCCGCAGCAAAGACGGATTTCTTCAATCAAAAAAAGATGCCTATACTTATTTTTATGTTTATGAAAATAATAAATGGATTTTTTTGAAAAGACTTTTTACCAGTGATATTCAAAAAGAAGGAATAGAGCTTTTTACAGAATTATTATTACCTCATAAATTAAAAGATATTAAACCAATTGCAGAAGAATTTCAAGGTAAATTTAAAGCCGAAGCCGACGGAGAATATACTAATGATGGACAAGGTCATACGACTTATTATTTTACCATTATAAAAAATAAAATTGATTTAAAGTATGAAGCTTTTAGAGGAGATTTTGTTTGCGAAGGCGAGTATAAAGGAATACAGAATGGTACTATTTTAGAATTGTATTATGATAGAGAAGACGATCGCTGTTTAAAATTAGATCCTACCTATTTAATAAAAAGAGAAAACGATAATTTTTTTATAAAAGGAATTGGCGGAGAAGGAACTATTAATGACTGGATAAAAATGGATAAAGAATGATAAAAGTTAGAATAATGATTTGCTTTCTGATTCTTTCATTATGTGCCTGTAAAGAGGCAAAGAAAGAAATAAAAGAAACAAAAGAAATAACTCCAAAAGTAATTATAGATAAAGTTCAATCTGTCAGTAATAATCAGTTAAGTGATTTTATAGGAGAATATGAATTTAAAAATCCGGATAATCCAAAAGAAAACCTTCTTTTGGTTATGAAAACAGCAGATATTAAAAGTATTGCTGATTTTGAAGGTTATGCATGGGAAGAAACAAATGAAAAAGGAGAAATTGTTGAGAAAACATTAATTGGATTATTTTACGGTAATACAGATTTATTTGATCAAGCGAGGGAAGGTTATGGGCCTGGTTTTTTTGTTGCAAATGTACAAGTTGAACCTGCTGGAGAGAATTCATTGCAAATAAATGTTCGGGCAACTGCTTCGGATATTTTAGAAAACCCTGTTCTGCCTACAATTAAATCAACCAAAGAAGCTTTGGAAAAAGGGAATAAAAAATGGGAGATAACAGAAATTGATATTTTCAGAGAGTTAATTTTTGAAATTAAAAATCCTAAGGAATTAATACTCAAATCAGATTTAGGTTTAGAGGATAAAACATTTAAAAAGATAAATTAATATCAAAAAATATGTGCCAAAGCGGAAAAGAAATCAAACTTTGTACCTGCGTTCCCAATGGAATGGATACCATTATTCACCACAAGAATTCCCGAAAAAACAGACAAAAAAGACGTGTAGATTTTACCTGGACGTTAGAAAAATGTTTGGGCTGGAGTAAAACTACAATGGATGGAATGGGGTATATGCCGGAGAAAGCTTTAACAGAAGATTTGACAAATGAAAGAATGCTTGTTGATCTTAACAGTAAAAATTGTTTCGATTTCGATTATGAACCTAATGAAAAAGATAATCTTCAAATTTTTACTCCTGAAAGCTCTATTAGAAGACATTTATCTTTTATTTTTAAAAATGGAGAATGGATAGCAGGTTCTCATATGCCTTTTATGTATGAGATGGAAATAATAAATTTTGGAAAAGTAACTTTAGAAGATAAAACTGAAAATAAAAATGATTAAAAAAACACTATTTCTATTAATAACTGCACTGTTATTAATAAGCTGTAAACATCAAAATGATGAGCATAAATCTTTAGACGTAAAAAAAGAGAATAGCAGCAATTCAGAAGATCTTTTAAAAAAGAATAAAGATACTGACAGTATTATTCAGGTTGAGGAGACTGAAAAACTTACAGAACTTCTTTTTAAATGCAAAGAAAACGACAACGGTATGTCGAGATATGATGATCCTTTAAATAAAACCTGTGTATGCAATGAAACTACATTTGACGGCGCTTATGAAATATTTTATAAGGAGTCACCAGATTACGAACAAAAGAATTTATTGAAAAAATTACCACAGAAAAATAAGGAATGGAAAGCTCCGGATGCAGACGTTACCTACACATGGGTTGAGCAGGATACATTAAAAATAAACCTGTTTTATCAAGGAGGTGAAGACACTTATGTTTTTTATAAAAACAGCGATAATAAAATAGAATATAAACAATATGTATCTCTGCCATAGCTTTAGTCACAGCGATATCCATGCAAATCTAATCCTTCAACATAAATTGTTTTAAACTTATCATTTTTTTGCTGGATAAGAATTCTTCTTTCGGGAAATTTGGTTTTCGATTTAGCAGAAGTTTTTCCCCATAAAAAATCATCATTATAAACAAAATAGGCAGGACCAATATTAGCAAACACTTTTACTTTGGTCTTGTCTTCATCGCTGTATCTATAAACGATGCTGTCATCCATTTTTTGAATTTTTCTTTGAATGGGAAAATAGCCTTTTCCGTAATTTAGATTTAATGGTTTTTTAGAACATAAAAGTGGTTTGCCGTTTTTAGCAGTATCAAAATTCTTGATGGTCAGGCCAATGAAATTTTCTCTGCAATCATCAATTCTACAGATTACTTCATCAACCTTCATTTCTGCAAAACCTTTAGTTCCGTAAACATAATATTTTGGTTCGATGATTTTTTTAATCTCCTTTTCTAAGTTTTTACTTTTTATAAGCTTTACAATTCCTAAAGTATCATAAAATTCAATTTTTTTATTTTTTACAGCTTTAGGATCATAAAAAGCGGCTTCTAATGAATCTGTTTCATTTATTTGTCTGTAAATTTTCTCGTATTTGGATATGGTGTCAGATTCAAACATGGTAATAACAATCGCTGTTGTATTATCTGCCAGATCATAAACGGGATAAATGCTATCTTCTTTAATTTCTGATTCTAATTTTGAGTTATCTTCTGCTATTTCTTTTAACGGGATATTCTTGTGTTCTTTCTTTTTTTCCTGACAAGAAAGGAACAGAGAAAATGAAATTATAAAAAGTATAAAAGTTGTTTTTTGCATTGGATATTTTAAATAGATTTCAAATTTTTGTATAAAGACAATTAACAACAGCCTATAATATCAACTGCTTTTTTCAGTTTTTTAGAATAACCTATATAAGTCGTATCTTCTTCTGAAAGCGAAATGGAGAATAAAGGTCTTTTATCATTTTGGCATTCTATAAAGGTATCATAGTTCATAAACTCACCTTTTGGCTGACCAAAAATATCATCTTTTTCTATTTCATTTTTATCAGATATATCGGTAAGAGAATCTGGATCAACCATTTCTTTAGCTGTAGTTAAAATGTACTTTTCCATTTCTTCATCATTTTTAATATATATCAAATGATAACCATTTGCTATGTATCTTGTTTTAAAAGATTTTTCATATATCAATTCACCAATGCTGTTAAAAATTTGAAATACTGATGTTGTCTCATTTATATTTCCCTTTGGAACAGTAATAATAAATTTATCATCAGTTGACAAATCTGAGAATTTTGCAGACAAAGAATCTTTAAATTCTTCTTTGATCACAGTATTAACAGGATCAAAATATACTTCTGCCGGCGGGTGTGCAACGGTTAAAGTATCTTTTTTGGATAAAGTATCGCTTACAATTGCAGTTTTTTTGATTAGCTTTTTTTCAACTTTATTGCAGGCATAAAAAAGTAAAACAGATAAGAAAAAAATAAGCGTATTTTTATACATATTTAAGTATTTGAATTGAGTTTTAATATTTTAAATAACTTATTTAACCGCTTTTCCATTCCATTTCTCACTCAAATATTTTCGAAGCGGAATATCATAAAAAACCATTACTAAATAAGCAAATGCAACCAACAAAATCGTTCCCAAAATAGTAATAATAGTCAGCTGTAAAGTATCTGGTTTATGCGAAGTATAATAATTACCAAACATCCACAAAGCGGCATAATGCGTCATGTATAACGGATAAGAAATCTTTCCGGAAAATACGCAGATTTTTTTAAGGTTTGGTGTTAGTTCTGCACCCGCGCCCAAAGCAATTAACAAAGGAAAATAAAACAAAACTACCAAAGGTTCAGACAGCCAGTTCCATTCTGAAGAAGGCATTAAAAAAGCCATAAGCAAAAATATAGTAAGACTGATAAATCCGAGTTTGTTTTTAATAACCCAGTTACAGCGATAAATAAGCAAACCCGCTAAAAAAGAATAAGAGATTCGGGCACAGCCGTCCCAAAATGTCGGACCGCTCCAGCCTCCCAGTAAATTATCTGAATTATAAGCTACATAACAAATAGCCAAAGCAGCCAGAATTGTTAGAATTTGAAGGTAAAATCGGCTAATGCGACATAGTACAAAAGCATACACAATATTCGCAATATATTCCCAAAAGAGCGACCAGGCCGGAGCATTAAAGCTGAACAAATTAAAACCACGATCAGCAATAACAGGCAGCGGAATAAGAAATAAAGAACAGATAAAAGTTAGAACAATTTTACCTGTACTGTACAATTCTGGATGACCACCAAAAGGATCAAACAAAAACGCCAGTAAACCTAACACAGAACCTATAATTACAAGTGGATGAAGCCTAATAATTCTCGAAATAAAAAACTTACGAAGCCCCATTTTTGCTATACGATCATCATAAGCATAACCAATTACAAATCCGGAAAGACAGAAGAAAAAATCAACCGCTAAAAATCCATGTCCGATAAAATTTTGGGCAGGATCTGTAAAAACCCATTCCATAAAATGAAAAATCACAACCGCAATGGCAGCAATGCCTCTTAGTCCGTCGAGAATTTCAAAATGTTGTTTCGTTTGCAGGTTTGATGCGGTAATTGTATTCGTATTCATTTTTAATCTATATCCGGTCAAATTAAACTAAAGGCGTCGAAAAACACATGATTTGTCATGGCAAGATATATAAAATTATCTTGCCAAGTAACCAGAAAAAGACAAAAAAATGATGATAATTGTTAGAATAATTACTCAAAATTTTTCCTCAAATCAATTATAGTTTGATTTGGAACATCAAGATTTACAAAACCTCTGCGTGGTCTGTCTAAATCGAGTGTAAATAAAATTACTAGCGAAACCAAAAGACAAAAACCAATTTGAACTAACCAGTCAATTTTGCCTTTAAGCCCTTCAGAATAGCCACTGTAGAATGCAATTATCATAGACAGAAAAAATAGCATCACTAAAATACTTTCGGGAACTTTTGCTTTTTCTCCAGATAGGCGGGAAGTAGTAACATCAATCAAGTCGTTAAGTGCAGGAATCATTTGCTGTGTTGCGGCAAGATTAGCCGGATCTTTAGAAAGATGAGTTGCACGTTTCCATAACTTCGAAGAAATAACCTGAGATAAACTATCGGCCTTTAAAATTCCTTTTACATTGGGCCCAACTTTATAGTACGAAATTCTTGTTTCTACGTAATCCTTAAAATCTTTTCGGAACAATGCCCGGGTTGAATCAGGATATAAATCACTCCTCAATATAGCGGTACCAATGATATTGGATTCTTCAACCACAATTTTTCTTCGGGAATCGTAACGATCGCTGCTCATGCTAAATGTAAACGCCAGTAAGAAAAAAAGCAAGGCAATAAGTGAAGATGTTTCTGTCGTTTTTTCTTCTTCAGGGTTTTTCTTCCGAATATGATTTCCGGCTACTTTTCCAATAAAACTTGAAATAAGCATTAATACAAAAAGCAATAGCGCAATGACCCACGCTTCAGTTTGATAGAGAATACCTGTATCCATACGATTAGCTGTTTTTTAGAAATAATGAAACGACTGAATTAACAGAAAAAGACTCTCAAATATAACAAAAAAATGTAGGATTTAATTATGATACAGTAAGTTATAATTTGTCACGTTTCTTTTTTCTTCAAACATCGCCCTCTCGGTTCATCACCTTCATGCAGCACAATATCAGAATGTAAAAATTGGGCAGCATCGGCAGAATCTCTTACTTTGGCCGCACTGCGTTCTAACATTTCTGCTTCAAACTCTGTTAATACACTTTTCCTGATTCCGGATTTTCTCCATTGCGATAAAGGTTTACATCTTTTTGCAATTGCTCTGGCAAGTGATAATGCATCCAGCAAAGCTTGATTTGCACCTTGTCCTTTAAACGGACTCATTGGGTGTGCTGCATCTCCAATCAATGTTGATGAACCTCCTTTGTTTAATAATTCAGAACCCAATAATTGACGGTCATAAACAGGATATCCCGAAATCTGAGTGGCTAAAGTTGCCTCTAAAATCTGCGGAATTGGATTGTGCCATTGTGTTCTTCGGCAAGCTTCTTCTTTTAAAGCTAAAGGACCTTGTGCACTTAAAGATTTTGCTTCTTCTTCAGACATTGGAAAACTCAATTGCCACATCACAGAATCAGAAGTATATGGCATGATATAAATTCGTTCATTGCCATTTGCGGTTTGAAATACAGTTGCTGAATCCAACAAAGAACTATGAACACCTTCAAGTGCACTTAAAGGGCAAATACCCAATATTACTATACAATCTAAATAACGTAAAGGTGTAATATCATCGCCAATTAAAAGCTTTCGAACCGAACTGCGAATACCATCGGCACCCACAATAAGATCGGCTTTTGTGCTTTTTATTTCACCATTTACCAGAAAGTTTATGTAGAGACTTTCATCCTCACATTCTTTAAAATCAACTAATTGATGTCCCCATTGTACAACATGATCTCCGCCAAGCTGTTCGAGAAGTTCTAAGCGAAGCGATTGTCTGGCGATATGCACATTAGAACGTTTTGCAGCTACTTTACCATCAGTCTGCAGCCATTTTCTAATTCCCCATTCGCCAACCACTTTTCCTTCGGGAGTATGAACCAAATGTCGTGTAGAAACTATGCCGTCTTTTAAGGAAAAAATACCTAAACCTTCGATCGCTTTACTAGCTTGCTGTAAAGTAAGTCCGTAACCCTGAGAACGGGCTGCGAAGTTGTTATCGCGTTCGTAAATAGTAAAAGGAATTCCGCGGTGTAAACAGGCAACAGCAAGTGCAGTTCCGCCAATTCCGGCACCAATAATAGCAACGTTTGGGAAATTTTCTGTATCCGGTTCGGGAAAAAAGTTAGATTCAATTAATCCAGATCCGTTGCAGTTAAGGCATTTGTATAAGTTAGCCTTAGGACGAACAGGAGGAGTTCCATTGCCTTGTGTTTTTTCAAATTCTTCGAATGCTATTTGGTAATTAAGCCGTACTTTTTTACTAAGCCTTCGACTTTTTTTACCACGACCTTGGCATTCCGGGCAAGTAGTCCACATATTCGTTTGTTTAAAACTAAATTTTTGTACCAAATTTAGAATGGGCAAATTTAGACCGAAATTAGTATATACACAAATTCAATTTTTATTGAAGTACAATCGCGGTTCTATTTTTTAAATATCAATAATTTTCAATAACAAATTAGCGAAATAAAATAAATAAGATTTTTTCTATAGCTGTAAGGTGTTGAATTCTTTGGTTTTACAAAAAAGGTATATTGATTGTTTATCAATTGAAAGTGATAACAGAATTTTAACATAGTTCTGCTTAACATTCCTTAATTTGTTAAGGAAATAAATTAAAAACCAAAAACGAATTTTATTAAATTAATTCCCAATTAAACATTTGTATATGGAAAATTTAAAAGCATCCCTAACGGCTATTGACAGGCTTTTTACAGCAGAAAATCTAATCCCCCAAGAATATCAGATTTCAGAAATCCATCAAAGAGAATATCTCTTAAATGGAAAATTAGTTCCATGGAACGGAGACGTTACAGAAGTTTTTTCTCCCGTTTTTGTGAATGGAGCAGACGGACTTAAACGTAAACTTGTTGGAACAATTCCGCATACTTCTGCCAAAGAAGCATTAGAATCACTTGACGCAGCGGTTGCAGCTTACGACGACGGACAAGGCGTTTGGCCAACAATGAGCGTTGAAGACAGAATTAAATGCATGCAGAAATTTGTGTATTTAATGATTCAGCAGCGTGAACTGGTGATCAAATTATTAATGTGGGAAATTGGAAAAAGTCTTCCGGATTCAACCAAAGAATTTGACCGAACCGTAGAATATATCAATGCCACAATTGACGCCTTAAAAGATTTAGACAGACAATCATCAAGATTTGAAGAAGCAGAAGGAGTTTTGGCACAAGTGAGACGATCTTCTCTTGGTGTTGTTTTGAGCATGGGACCGTTTAATTATCCTTTAAATGAAATTTTTACCACGCTGATTCCTGCACTTATAATGGGAAATACCATTTTGTTTAAATTACCAAAACATGGTGTTTTAGCACATTATCCTTTATTGAATGCCTTTAAAGAAGCATTTCCTCCGGGAACGGTCAATACACTTTACGGACGAGGCGCAGAAATTATTTCTCCATTAATGGAAAGCGGAAAAGTAAATGTATTGGCTTTCATTGGATCAAGTAATGTAGCAAATGGATTAAAGAAATTACATCCAAAAGCCAACAGACTGCGTTCTATTTTAAGTCTTGATGCTAAAAACGCTGCCATTGTAACGAAACACGCTGACATAAACGTTGCTGTAAATGAATGTTTATTGGGCGCTTTATCTTTTAACGGACAACGCTGTACGGCATTAAAATTAATTTTTGTGCAGAAAGATGTTGCCGATGAATTTGTTCAAAAATTAAGTGAAGCTGTCGCAGCATTAAAACCGGGACTTCCTTGGGATAAAGATGTAAAAATCACACCGCTTCCGGAAGTTGATAAACCAGCTTATCTTAAAAATTGTCTGGATGATGCGTTGGCAAATGGAGCAAAAATTATAAATGAAAACGGAGGATACACCAATAATTCATTTGTATTTCCATCTGTAGTTTATCCGGTAAACGATAAAATGAAATTGTATCATGAAGAGCAATTTGGGCCAATTATTCCGGTTGTTCCTTTTGATTCTATCGATGAACCAATTAATTACCAAATCAATGCGTCGCACGGAATGCAAGTGAGTATTTTTAGTGAAGATCCGAGAGAAGTCGCAAGTTTAATTGATCCGTTTGTGAATTTAGTAAGTCGTGTAAATATCAACTGCCAGTCACAACGCGGGCCGGACGTTTTCCCGTTTACCGGAAGAAAAGACAGCGCAGAAGGAACTTTATCCATTTCAGATGCATTGCGTTCGTTTTCAATTCGTTCGCTTGTTGCCACTAAAGCTACAGATGCCAATAAAAAACTGTTTAACTCAATTGTAAGAGATCACGACTCTAATTTCTTGAGTACAGATTATATATTTTAATAGAAAACGAGCAATTGTAGTATCTTTGTTAGGCTAGAAAAAATAGCTTTTTAAAGTTTTTATACCCAAGATATGTTTGAAGTTTTTGCCAAATATTTACTGAATCAGATACAATTAAGTGATGAAGAATTAGAAATGATTCGGGAAGTTACCGTTGTACGCAAATTGAGAAAAAATCAATATCTGCTGCAGGAAGGCGATATCTGGCGTTTTAATGCTTTTATTACAAAAGGCTGTCTGCGAACGTATAGTGTAAATGATAAATCGAACGAACACATTATTAATTTTGCTATTGAAAATTGGTGGATAGGAGACAGAGAAAGCCTTTTGAACGGAACGCCTTCGCGATTTAATATCGATGCGATTGAAGACAGCGAAGTATTGTTAATCAGCAAAGATAATTTTGCAATGCTTACCAAAAGTATTCCTCAATTTCAGGATTTGGTAAACTTGATTATCGAAAGAAGTTTTGTAGCAAGTCAAAACCGAATTAACAGCAATATCAGCCATTCTGCCGAAGAAAAGTATAAAAACTTTATGGAAAAACAGGCTCATATTGCCTTGAGAGTTCCACAGCACATGGTCGCTTCCTATTTAGGAATAACGCCTGAAACTTTAAGTCGCATACGAAAGCAGACTTTGAAGAAATGAGTTTATAATTGTTAATGGTTAATTATTAATTGTTAATACTAAATATTGAAAAGGGTAGAAAACTGGTGTTTTCTACCCTTTTTTATTTTATATAAAACCTTGATTAAAGTCAATTTGTTTGATATTATATATCAATGTTTTCCAAAGTTAGAAACAAGAACTTTGTAACATTTATAATAATTAAACCATTGTATTATGTCACATTTTAAAAGCGATGAAGCGCTCTTGTTAACTACCAAACTTTATATAGAAGCGTGGCTTTTATCTAACAGAAGATTACACAATTTAATTATCAAACTTTCTGAAGAAGAAATCTACAAAGAAATTTCTCCCGAAAGAAACCGTGGAATATATCTTTTGGGGCATCTTATTTCTACAACCGATACCATGATTGAGTTATTGGGTTTTGATAAAAAAAGATATCCTGAACTGGATTCGATTTTTGTTTCTGCTCCCGATAAATCCGGTAAAATTTTTCCTGATTTTGAAGTTTTAAAACAGAATTGGGAAAAGATAAATGCAGTTATGTTAGAACATATCGAAAATATGTCACCAGAACAATGGTTAGAAAAACATGCTTCTGTCAGTGAAGATGATTTTAAGAAAGACCCAACTAGAAATAAACTTAATGTTTTAATCAGCCGAACCAATCATCAAAATTATCATTTAGGACAATTGGTTTTGTTATTATAATATTTATATCAATTGTGTTTTAGGTATAAAAATTTTATTAAACACATAGAAACATAGATTTAAAATGATTTATTAAGAAGATTAAAAAAATCTAGATTTTAACACATAGCTTTGTGTGTTTTTCGATGACGCAGCTTTGTCAAAGTTTTAAACTTTGACAAAGCTCTACGCGTACAAATATGTGAATTAATGCAAGTGAAACGCCTTTTAAACACACAGAAAAACTATGTTCCTATGTGTTTAAAAAATTACACACAACAGGATTATATTTTTTTGGTGTTTTGATTTCTAATTCTACTAAGTGTTTCTGCAGAAATTCCCAAATAAGAAGCAATCATGTGCTGTGGAAATCTGGGATGTACATCCTGAAATTTATCGAGGAAATTGGTATATTTTTGTTCCGATGTTAAACTGATATTCGACAAAACCCGATTTTGAGATTCTATAAAACTAATCTCAAACAGCTTTTTCATGAATTTTGCAAAATCAGGAATTTCGTTTAAAAGTTTTTCAAAATTTACTTTCGAAATTAATATTACTTCAGAATCTTCGAGAGCATCAATATTTAGATTTGAAGGAATTTCGGAAGAATAACTTTCCATATCGCCCGTCCATGAATTTTCCAAAGAAAAATCAATAATATGTTCAACTCCGCGATCGTCTACACTATACGTGCGTAAAAGTCCTTTTAAAACAAAAGCATAATAACGCCAAATTTCACCTTCCTGCAGCAGAAATTTTCTTCTTTTAATATTTTTATGAATAAGAGTTTCCTGTATTAATTCAAATTCAGTTTCAGAAATTTGAAGTTTTGTTTTTAAATAATCGAGAAAATCCTGATACATAAAAATGAGTTTGAGTAAAATTATCGATTTTTTGATATATAATAAAAAAATCCCGCCATAAAGCGGGATTTTCAAGTTAAAAAGACTTAGATATTTATTTTTTTAATCCGTCGATAAAAATGTAAAGCGATTTAATTTTGTTGTTTTCTATTGCAAAAACATCCTGACCAGTAATGGTATCGGGTTTGCTTTCAGGACCAAACTGCCAAAAAAGGCGTGCAATATTATTATGAGTTTCAATTGGTTTTGCCAAAGAGAATTTAAATCCCGGATGTTTTTTCTGAAGATCATCAATAAACGGATTCAAGTTAGCAGTTCCGTTTAAAATAAAAAACGGATCTACAATATTCACATCTTCGGTATAAATCAGTTTGAAGTTTTTGGTTCTTTTTTCTACATTTTTTTCGCCCCAAGTTGCCAAATGCAATTGAAGTAATTTTTCTACTTCATTTGTCGGCGTAATTTTGGTTGTACTTGTGATAGCAAAAGATTCTCCGGCCAATTTTGGCGACCATAATTTAGTCTGCGGATTTTCTTTTTCATACGCTTTCCCGTTAGGATACGAAACCAGTTCAAACTGCGCTCCCCAAGGTGCTAAAAAATAAACCCAAAATTCGCCAGCAGTGGGTCCCGCAGTACTTACATTAGGATCACTCAAAATGGTTATCCCTTTTGATTTAAGATATTTTACGCTGTTATTAATATCATCAGTATAAAAAGCAGTATGATTCCAGCCAAGATCATCTCCGTAAGGCACTTCTTTATTTCCTTTTGGCGATTTGTATTCAAATAATTCAATATTAGCTCCGTCACCGGCTCTCAGCGATACGATTTTTTCAACCTGAGCATCAGAGTGAATTTTGTATTTTTCTCTCCACGCGTCATTAAGTTCAAAAGGGCCAATTTCTGTTACAGGCGTAAAGCCTAAAATATCTTTAAAAAAAGGTAAAGCCGTTTTCATGTCAGGAACCGTAATTCCAATGTGTTCAATGCCTTTAACTACAGGAGTTTGAGCAGATGTGTTTTGCGAAAATATAGTGGTTAGCGTTAACATATAGATTGTTTTATAAATTGTTTTCATTTGTTTTATCATTTTATTTCTGTTAGAAACTCTGAAATTGGTTTTCTAACCTTTTTTGCTTTTAAATTATAATCGTTGGTTTCGTCTCTGTAGCCTAAAGCCAAAAGCATGGAACTTCTTAATCCTTTTTCGGGCAATCCTAATAATTGATCTAATTGTGCAGGATTAAAACCTTCCATTGGTGTTGCATCAATTTTTTCGAGTGCGGCTGCAGCTACAGAAAGTCCAAGTGCAATATGTGCCTGTTTTGCGGCGTGATGGAAATTTTCTTCTTTAGTGAAATTCCCAAAGTGGCTGATGGCAAAATTCTTTTGACGTTCGGTTACGGTTTCTTCCTGATTTCGTTGTTCGTTAAGATGTTTAAAAACACCATTAATTCTTTCCGGCGTATAATTATCCCAGGCTGCAAATACCAATAAATGTGAAGATTCAACGGCTTGCGGCTGATTCATGGCGATAGGCAGAATTTGCTGTTTAAGTTCAGGATTGCTGATCGTGATGATTTCATAAGGCTGTAAACCAATTCCCGAAGGTGCAAGATGAGCGGCCTCAATTATGCGTTCCACAATTTCGTCAGGAACTTTCTGGCCTGTCATTTTTTTTGTTGCATAACGCCAGTTCAGTGCTTCTATAATAGATTTCATAGTAGTTTATTTTGAAGAGTGAATAAGGCTTTACGAGTTTTGCAAAGCCTTATTTTAATTGAATTAGTTGCTGTAAGCAGAAAGCCATTTCGCTTTAATCTCAGCTCTTGCAGTAATAAATTCCTGATCTGTTCCTTGTGCAATAGCGTCAAGTGGTAAACGCAAAGGGCGCGTACCTTTTTCCATGTTTACAAGAGACAAAATACCGTTGGCAATAGTTTGAGGATTCATATCGTATTGTGCCATTTTTCCATAAAAAGCACCACCAAGAGTGTTGAATTTAGCGGCAGTTTCTTCACCGTATTCGGCAATAATATCTGCTTTATCAGCCTGAAGACCTGATTTTTGACCGTTGTTCATTTCTGTTGGATAAACGCCCGGCTGAATACTTACGTTTTCAATTCCGAATTCGCTTAACTCATCCTGAATTCCTTCTGTAATACTTTCTACACCAAATTTAGAAGCTAAATAAGGTCCCATAAAAGGTAAAGTGTGTCCGCTTGCGCCAGAAGTAAGGTTGATAATCAAACCATTTTTAGCTTTACGCATACTTGGTAAAACGGCTTGATAGGTACGAATAACTCCGTAGAAGTTAACTTCAAACATGTTTCTGATCTGGTCTAAAGTCCATGATTCCCAGACACCATATCCGGCAACTCCGGCATTGTTAATAAGTACATCGATTGTGCCATGTTTAGCTAAAGTTTGTTCGAATGCTTTTGTTACCGACTCGTCGTTTGTAACATCAATATCAACTACTTCAACATTTGGCAAAGCTGCCAATTCTTTTGCAACGGCTTCGTTTTTACCGTTTGTTCCGCGCATACCTGCAATAACGGTATGACCAGCATTTGAAAGTGTGATTGCAGTTAATTTACCAAATCCTGTACTTGTTCCTGTAATAAAGATTGTTTTTGACATTTTGTATATATTTTAATTAGTGAAATATTTATAGTACAAAGTTGCGCCAGGAACACTCTTTAAGTCATTGATGTTTATTACAAAAAATCTTGACATTTATCAAGAGAATGGAAGAACGGGACGTATTGTTTTATTTTTTATAAGCTAATTTCCTTATTCTGCTTAAGGTTTCGGGGGTAACGCCTAAGTAAGAGGCCAACATATGCCTCGGAACACGATTGGCGAGCTGTGGATAAAATTCAAGAAAATGAAGGTATTTTTCTTCGGCGGTATAACTGATATCGGCCTGAATTCTTTTTTGCGTGGTATTCATACTCTTTTGAAGTATGCTGCTTATGATAGAACTAAAGGTTGGAATTTTTTCACAGATTTTATCGAAGTCGTCTTTATGTATTAAAAGAACTGTTGTGTTTTCGATGGCTTCGATATTTAGTTTGGAAGGTGTTTCATTTAATAAACTTTCACGATCGCCTGTCCACCAATTTTCGATTGAAAACTGAATTGTATGTTCGACGTTATCAGCGTCTACAGAATAACGTCTGACGCAGCCGTCGCAAATAAAAGCGTGAAAATTCCAAACATCGCCTTCTTTTAAAACCAGCTGATGTTTACGGAACTTTTTAACATTGCTGACAGATTCTATAAACGCCCATTCGTCATCAGACAGAACAGCTTTACTCTCGATATATTTTTTAAATACACTAAACATATTACAAAGATATAGTATTTATAAAAGGGTTAAATGAAATAAAAAGGCCGGAATTAATCTCTAATTCCGGCCTTTAATGATGATGTTATGATTGTTAGTTTCCGATAAGAGTATTAGTCTGGAAAATGTTTATTTTATTTCCGTCAACATCTGTAATCATAGTACATAACATTTTGTCTCCAGCCAGATATTGTTCTTTCCATACAAAATTGACTCCTTTTTCTTCGAGTTCTTTTGTAGCAATAGCTAAATCTTCAACTTGCAAAACAATTGATTTATTGCCAAGTGGAATTAAGTGGAGCGGAGCATCGGCAAATAAAGCTTCGATTCTTTCGGGATTCGGAATATTCAAAAGTTCGATACGCATTCCGCCAGCTTTTAGAATAGCGGCTTCTGCAGATCCGGACGGAATGGCAAATGTAGTACGGCTGACTAATTTGAAATTAAATATATCTGAATACCATTTAATGGACTGATCGATATTTGAAACCGTAAAGGCAATATTGTAAAGAGAGAAGGAGGCAAGTCCTGATTTATTTTCCATGTTTAGAAGATTTTAAAAATTTGTATTGTGGGTAATGCACTTTTATTATGCAAATTTCAAACAAATCTTATTTTAAAGCATTGACATTTGATATGAAATGGATTGATGTAGATCAAGAACATTTGATAAATTAATGATGGATGCGATAAAATAGGCAATTAAAAATTAAAAGCTGCCACTCAATATTTAATCTATGAATGACAGCTTTTAATTTTTAATCTTTAATTTTTTTACAGCTATTTAATATCCTTTAAAATCGCAATGATTTCGGTAATTTCACTGCGCAGGGTATTTATTTTGCCAACCGTTTCGATACTAAATTCTCCCAGATTGGCTTCTTTTTCAATAATAGAGACATAATTGCTAAGATCCTTCAGCAAAAAAATATCCAAACTGGATTTCATAGTATGCGAAATTTTTTTGGCAGTATCAACATCATTTTTATGAATGGCTTCTTCCAATTGCGTTACTTCATTCGGGATTTTTTCTAAAAATAAATGAATCATGTCTTGTCGAAAATCAGGATCTCCGCAGGAAACTTCATCTATAAAAGACAAATCGATATTTCGTTTTTGAGTAAGCGGAATATCTTTGTTCATTACGGTTTTTATTGCATCTAAAAGTACAGCCTGTTTAAACGGTTTTGGCACATAACCGTTCATTCCTTCCTGATAACAGCGTTCTTGTTCGCCAACCAAAGAGTGCGCTGTCATGGCTATAATAGGAACATTTAGCTTCATTTCATTTCTAATGTACTGCGTAGTTTGATACCCGTCTTTAACAGGCATCTGAAGATCCATTAGAATTAAATCATATTTGTTTTTTGATAATAATTGGATTCCTGCTTCACCATTTTCGGCAATATCCACTTCATAACCAAAGTTGTAAATAACGCTTTTTACCAATTTTTGGTTTAAAACATTATCCTCACAAAGCAGTATTTTATATTTATCCTGATTATGTTCCGGTAAAGTTGTTTTTATTTCTTCAACATCATCAGCTTTTTTATAAGTAAGAGTGAAGAAAAATTCTGAACCGTGACCCAGTTTACTTTTTACCTGAATCTCAGAATGCTGTAATTCAATTAATTGCTTTACAATATTGAGTCCAAGTCCAGTACCGCCAAATTTTCGTGTCGTGCTTTCTTCTGCTTGCGTAAAACGTTCAAAAATAGTTTTAAGCTTTTTTTCAGCTATTCCAATTCCGGTATCTTTAACAGAGAATCTAAGCGAGTAATTATCAGCAGTTTCAGCAGTCTTTTTTACAGAAACGGTAACTTCGCCTTCTTCAGTAAATTTAAGGGAGTTTCCGGCAAGATTTACCAGTATTTGATTCAGTCTTCCCTGATCGCCAATGACCATTTCCGGCATATCAGCATCCAGGAAAAGATTAAATTCGACATTGGCAGGAACTTTTACCTTTAATAAATCATAGATATGTTTAAGGGTATTTTTTAAGTTGAAAGGATGTGCATCGATAGTCAGGTTTCCCGATTCGATTTTGGATAAATCCAAAATATCATTCACGATTAAAAGCAGGTTTTCTTCTGCAATTTGGACACTATTAATATAATCGCGCTGAATGGCATCAAGCCTTGTTTGAGCCAGAAGATCCGTAAAACCAATAATAGCATTTAAAGGCGTTCTGATTTCGTGGCTCATATTGGCCAGAAAACTGTCTTTTGCTAAAACGGCGCGCTGTGCAATTTTTTTCTGCGCAGCAAGTTCAATATTTTTAGTTCTTAATTCGAGTTGATTGATAATATGCTTTGCTACAATCGAAAGTGCATTTTTTTGATTTTCATTCAGTTCTTTCGAAATATGATCGATCGCGCAAATAGTTCCAATATTATATCCATCTGGAGTTGTAAGCGGGATTCCGGCATAGAACCTAACTTTAAAACCATCGACTACATTAGGATCGTCTTTAAATCGTTCGTTTAAATGGGTATCGCCAATTTCAACCATTTCGGAATCTAAAATAGTATAACGGCAAAAACTAATTTCACGAGGAACTTCTGATACTCCAATTCCAATTTCAGATTTAAACCATTGTCTGCTCTCATCTATAAATGATATATGCGCAATAGGCACGGCACATATATAAGAGACCAGTTTGGTAGCATCGTCAAAGATATGGTCAGGAAGTGAGTCCAATATATTATAACGTTTTAATGCTGCTAAACGTTCTGTTTCGTTGTGGGGTAGAGGTTGTTGGGGATTGCTCATTCTAATGAAAAGTAAAATGCAAAAATAGAATAATATTAAATAAAACTTGCCAGCTTATTCTTAAATCTGTCTGTATCAGGAAGAAAATTAGATTATGATGTTTATGGATACTATTAAATCAAAATGATAAAAACGTATCATTTTGAGAAGTATTTTATAAACGGCACTATTTTGTGTTTTTAATGTAAGATGCTTATAAACAGATAATAATATTTGATTTTGAATTGTAATACTACAATTGGTCTCTAATTTGGAAGACGTGTTTGAATTATAGAATTACGCTTTATTACTAAATTAAAATGCGATAAATCAAATATGAAAACCCAAGAACCGCCCGTAGATTTTTCAGACAAAGATTTTCTGTCTGCCTCCATTTTAGATAAAACCAACTTATTTTCCCACAATCAAAACCCTGAAGATTCAATTGAATTTTGGGTTGAAACTGCTAATGCTGACCATATTTTTTGGGTTCAGGAAATTTGCGACATGACATTATCATCTGCTTTAGCGCGCGGAAGTGGTATTTCCGGACGGTCACCGGAACTTCTTAAGGAAAAAATTGAAAAAGGTGAAGCGGTTATTGCTTTTGCATTAGACGGAAGATGGGCCGGTTTTTCTTTTATTTCTTCGTGGGATAATGGCCGGTTTGTTTCAAATTCAGGTTTAATAGTAGCTCCGGAATTCAGACATACCGGACTTGCCAAAAACATTAAAAGAAAAATTTTTGAATTAAGCCGTCAAAAATATCCCGAAGCCAGTATATTTAGCCTTACCACAGGTTTGGCAGTAATGAAAATGAATCACGAACTTGGTTTTGAGCCCGTTACTTATTCAGAATTAACTACCGATGAAATTTTTTGGGAAAACTGTAAATCCTGTGTCAATTGTCCGATATTAAGCAGTAAAGAAAGAAAAAACTGTTTATGTACGGCAATGTTATATGATCCGAAGAAACATTAAGATTTAGCTTGTTTGGTAAAAAGTAAGATCCTGTAACTTTTAAAAATGATTATATAAGTGTTTGATTTTGAGTTTAAGTAATTTTAATAAAATTTAAAACTTAGAGTTATGAACGCAAAAAATCCAAATCCGAATAACACTCCAAAGAGTGGTTCTGATAATCGAAGTGACATGAGAAAACATCAATATAAAGATCATGATGAAGTTTTAACAAACGACGAGAAGTATGATGTTGATACTCATAAATTTAAAGGTAAAGAACCTGATTTTGACGATAAGTTGAACAACGAAGAAAAAAAATAATTTTAAAACGTCTCAAATTCCTGTTTGAGACGTTTTTATTTTGACTTCATAATAATTGTTTACTAACAATAATGACAATGCTTTGCTAAGTATTCAACCAGAGAGCAGTTTATATTTGTTAATAAATTTTGCGAAGTAAAAAAAACTATGGTTTGATTTTTATAGATTTGCAAATCTATAATTTCCAAAAATTAGTTTTTTGGAAACAATTATAAAAGCCAAAGACAATGAAATCCGTTACCTCAATATTTTTATTTTTAATATTCGGTTATTCAAATTGTTACTCTCAATTGAGCTCAGATCAAATATGGGAAAGCTTTAAACAAGGAGAACGAACCAACTGCTCATCGATTGCTTTAATCAAGGCCGCTTTAAATATTTACGGGTTAGACAATCTTTTTGTAACTCAGAAAATAAACGAAAACGAGCAAAAAATTACACTAAAAAATAATGCTTCCTTTACTCTAAAAAGTACTGAACTCGATAAAGCGAGATTTTCTGCCGGTTTTGTTTTGATTAAAGATAATTGTGAGGCCGAAGCCATAACAGACTATGCAATACTGGCTTATGCAGTAATGGCAAAATACAAACAGATTATTGATAAAGATGCCACTTTTGATAAAGCACTGGAAGATTTAGAAGATGGTGAAGTTTATACACCAACTATTTATAAATATCTGGGGTTTGAAAAAGGCAAACAAATTCAAAAATTAAAGCGACAATCCGGAAATGAATTTTGCGGTGTTGTGGCTTGGTCAAACGCACATGCCGTGTTTGTTTGCGAAGAATTTATGGATTATTACGGCAATAAAAAGAGTATTTGGATAAAATATCCGGGAAGATTTAGAATTATAAAGTCACCAGACGATATAAGAAACAGTCATCAAATCGCCGAAATTCCTAAAGATACTCTTACTTATGATGACGAAATTGAATGATATTACACTCATTGTTAAAGTTTTCTAAAAAAAAGAAATGAAATAAGTTGTGATTTAAGTTAATTTATATATTTTTGTCACAACCAACAACTAATTTACATCTACAAAATGAAGAGCAAAATTATACTATTATGTGCCCTTTTCTTCTTGACGACTGGCGCTATCATGGCACAAGCAAAAAATGCCCCAAGAAGTATTATCAGTACAACAGCCTTAATTCGTAAATACCACGATCAAAAAGAATTAAGCGGTATGCAAAAAGGTGAACTTTTAGAATTGTACATCGAGCGTATTAAAGTTTTAGTGAAAACTCTTCCTTACATCGCTTTGGTTACAAAACCAGGAGTTACTATGGCAGATTTAGGTATTCCAGACGATGGAGACCACAAAAAAATCTTAGATAACCAAGCAATTGGTACTTCTACTTTCTTAGATACTACAGTAGAATTTCAAAGAAAAATGATGCCTTACTCTGATAAAGGAAACCTTATCGCAGCAATTTTATTCTACGAAAACACATTAAAGTCTTTACACGAATTCAACGACTTGAACGAAATGTAATAAACATACAAGTTTGAAAAAACTTAAAAAACTCCAAAGTCATTTGATTTTGGAGTTTTTTTTATGCTGTTTTTGAATCAGATATTTTAAAATAATTCCAATTGATTATTGGGATTGTAAGGTTTATTTTTTGGAGGTTTTGCATCGCCAAAAATAGTTCTTCCGCCATATTTATAAGATTCATCACGTTCTTTTTGAATCAAAGCATCAAAATTAGCATTGGGCGTAAAGCTTTCTTCGGCTTTTCTGGAGATTTCAGATAGTTTTTTTATCGCGTCTATTTTATCACTGTTCCCAATTTTAGCCCGATTGATGGCTCTTTGTAAAGTATCAATTGTTTCATCGTATATTTTTACAGGAACAGGAAACGGATGTCCGTCTTTTCCGCCGTGGGCAAATGAAAAACGTGCAGGATCTTCAAATCGGGTAGGAGTGCCGTAAATAATTTCACTAACCAAAGCTAACGACTGCAAAGCTCTTGGTCCCATGCCTTTTAAAAGCAATAATTCCTGAAAATCTTCGGGTCTGTTTTCGTGAGTTGTCCACAACATTGCCCCAAGTCTTTTCATATTCACATCTTCCATTCTAACATCATGATGCGCGGGCATAGAAAGATATTGCATTTCCTTCATGATTCTTGCCGGAGATTCTTTCGATAATTCTAAAATACCTTCTCTTGATTTTTCGGCCGCCTGAGCCGTAAGATTTAAAATAGTACCTTGATTTTCGCCATAAATAAAAGTATGAGGTTCATTTATAAATGATTTTAAATCCTGTGAATGCCAATGGTATCTTCTGGCTGTTTTAGAATCAGGATTCATTCCCTGCTGAATAACCGCCCATTGTCCTTTATTATCGACAATAAAATTATGCTGGTACAATTGAAATCCGTCCTGAATAGCCGTGTTGTCTACTTTAGCCGTAAGTTTGCTGCAATTGGCGAGATTGCTTCCGTCAAGTCCTGTTTTTTCGCCTACAAATAAAAGTTCCTGTGGTGTTAAAAGCGAATGTTTTCCTTTGCCGCCACAAATATAAATTCCGAGTTCTTTTGAATGTGGATTTACCGATTTTTTTAGTGCTCCAAGAACAGAAGTTGTAATTCCGGACGAATGCCAGTCCATTCCCATAACAGCTCCAAAACTTTGAAACCAAAAAGGATTGCTGAGTTTACTTATAACTTCGGAAGTTGAAAATTCCATAGCAATTGTTTCTACAATTGCAAAGCCAAGTTTAGCCATACGTTCAGATAGCCATAAAGGAACTTGCCCATAATGTAATGGAAGATCTGCTGTACCGGAACGTTTCATGGAATATTGAGTTTTTACAAAAATACGAAAAAAGACGTTAGTAATAGTTTGTTGTTCAAACCATTGAAGAACTACTTTTTATCGTCCCATTCTTTTTTTAGCATTGCATATTGAAATTCGCTTCCCCATTTTCCTTTAAAAAATATATTTTCAATAAAATGTCCTTCTTGTCTAAAACCAATACTTTTTAGCAGATTAATTGAAGCAATATTTTCTGCATCAACGATTTCGACTACGCGATGTATTTTTATTTCATCAAACAAAAATGATAAAATCCCCAAAAGAACTTCTTTAGCGTAACCCTTTTTTTGTTCCAGATGTGAAACCGTGATTCCTATTTCGGCAATTCTTGGATCATATTCGTCAAGTTTTATGGCGCAGTCACCAATAAGTTTTCCTGTTGTGCGATTTTCAATTCCGTATTGAACCCATTCTCCGGCTTTACCAAAATACTTACTCGAATTATCTGTAATAAAATCTTCTGCCTGTTCCAATGTCATAACATCAAAACCCTGATATTTTGTAACTTTTGGATTGGAACGATAAATAATAAAGTCTGATAAGTCAGATAATGTTAAATGTCGAATAATAAGCTGCGGAGTTTCTATATGTAAAGGTTTCTCGATCATTTAGTTATCTAAAGTTTTAAGATGAATTTTGATTAAATGAAAGTAGGCCAATTTCATTGAATTTACAAATTGGAAAAAAAATAATTATAAAAAGCGAATGTCATTATAAATGAGACCTAATTTTTTTATATTCTCATTTTCAGAGCCTTAAATTATCAAGTTTGCATCTATATTTATTCTTGATTTTTTATTTTCTTAAAAATTATATATAATTGATTGTTAGGTTTTTATGCAAACGAAATCGTTATATAAGTCTTGATTTTTTGTCAACCTTTTCTTTAATTTCTTTTTTAAGTATAGTTTCGTTATGCCCTTATCTTAAGGCACTAACTATTTAAAAACCAAAACTTATGAGAAACAAATTACATGCTATTTTTTTTAAAAGAGACTGCCATATTATACTATGGATTTTTTTCGTTCTCTTAACTTCAACTTCTTATGCGCAGAGAGGCTATTATGATGCGCCGTATAAAAGATACGAAGCTAATTTAGGCCAATTGTCAAATGGCGCTTCTGTTACTTCAAAATCATATGTACAATCTGATCTTCAATCAGAAGCTTCAGATCAGCAATGTGTGAACTTGTCTGCTACAAATGCTACAGTGCAATGGACACTTACAGAAGCTGCCGACGGACTTGTAATTCGTTACAGCGTTCCTGACGGACAATCGGGTACTGTAGGTATTTATAACGGAAACACAAAGCTTACAACGCTTACTTTGACTTCTACCTGGTCTTGGGAATATTTGTGGAGTAACGGAAATCCGAATAATAACGGAATCACGAATCAAAACCCAAGAATGCGTTTTGATGAAGTTCGTTATAAACTTCCTGCTAAAATTGCTGTTTCGGGAACTTTAAAAATTGTGAGAGAATCAGGTAACATTCATTTGGATTTTGCAGAGATGGAACCAATTCCAACAGCGGTAACAGCTCCGTCAGGCGCTGTAACGTATAGCGGAAACGGAAGTGATCTTCAAACTTTTATCGACGCAAACGGCGGTAAAAAAATCTTTGTTCCAACTGGTGTTTATAATGTAAACCGCGAATTGTATTTTGGTTCCGCAAACACTTCCTTAATTGGTGCCGGAATGTGGTATACTCAAATTAATTTTACCAACACAAGCAGTTTAAACGGTGGATTGCGTGCCAATGCCAGTAATATTTCATTTACCGATCTTTATTTGACGACAAACTCGGCTTCAAGAAGTAACTCTTATAAAGGGATAAATGGAGTCTTTACAAGCGGTTCAATCGTAAAAAATATTTGGACAGAACATTTTGAATGTGGCGCCTGGATTGCACAATACAATACCGGAGGACCTGCAATTGCAGATGGATTTACATTATCACATTGTCGTTTTAGAAACAATTATGCGGATGGAATTAATCTTTGTAAAGGAACTGCAAACTCAGTTGTAGAGCATTGTAATTTCAGAAACAATGGTGATGATGATCAGGCGATTTGGTCTGCTGACGGATTGGAATGTATCAATAATACGTTTCGATATAATACTTCCGAAAACTGCTGGCGTGCTTGCGGTCTTGCTATTTACGGAGGAAAAAATAACAAAGGCTACAATTTGATTATCAAAGATAACCTTGAAGCAGGTATCAGAGTGAGTAATAATTTTCCGGGAGCTCCATTTAACAATGACGGAATGCACGAAATTCACGATATTACGGTATCAACCTGCGGAACTTTTAATGATACGTACAATAATCCTGTAGCGGCTGTAGATATTTTTAGCGCTACAAATGCCGGATCTCAGGTTAAAAATGTACAGCTTTATAATATCGATATTAATGATTCAAGAAATGATGCGATTTCTATCAGTAAAAGATCAGGTGATGGAATTTATAATCTTTCGTTTAAAGACATAACGGTTAACGGAACGGGTAAAGAATATCCAAACAATAATGCATTGAACAGAAACTGGGGAAGAGGTTACTTCGTACTTATTGCAGGTTCGCCTAGCGGAAATGGTACGTATTGCAATATGAATTATTCTAACAGAGGTGGAAATGCTGCTGCAAATGAAGAAATTAGTGCCATTGGTTCTTTTTCATGGACACAAAGCAGTAATTGTTCTACTATAAATGTTCCGGTTACGGGCGTTACCATTTCGCCAACAACAGCTACTTTAGGCGTTGGCGCAACACAGCAATTAACTCCAACTGTTGCTCCGGCAAATGCTACAAACAAAAACGTAACGTATAGTTCTAATAATACGGGCGTTGCAACTGTAAATAGTTCAGGTTTAGTTACGGCAGTTGCTTCGGGAACGGCAACTATTACGGTGACAACACAAGATGGAAATAAAACGGCTACAGCTGTAATTACTGTAAATTCATCAAATATTGCGGTTACAAGTGTGAGTTTGAGCCCAACATCTGCAACATTATCTGTAGGCGGAACACAGCAATTAACGCCAACAGTTTTGCCATCAAATGCTACAAATAAAAACGTAACGTATAGTTCTAATAATACGGGCGTTGCAACTGTAAATGGTTCAGGTTTAGTTTCAGCAGTTGCAGCAGGAACCGCTACGATTACAGTAACCACTATAGACGGAAATAAAACAAGTACAGCAGCAATTACGGTTAATGCTGCAACAGGAAATTATTTCACGATTAAAAACAGATGGACTGGAAATTATTTATATGATGCCGGAGCCAATGTTGGATACGGAGCAACTGTTGCCAATAACAATTACAAATGGGAAAAAGTTGCAGTTGACGCCACTTTTTATATCTTAAAAAATGTAGGTACTGGCGATATAATGAACATTGAAAACTTAACCGGAGCGGTGCAATGTACGGCAGGATCAACTGGCTGGTGGAGTGCACAATGGTCAAGCGAAAATGTAGACGGAACTTACGTGAGAATTAAAAACAGATGGCAGACAGGCGCTATGATTCATATTGAAAACCTAAATGGTTCTGCCCAATATAACGGAGGTCAAAACAATTGGGAAAGTGCACAATGGCAGTTTCAATCGACTTCGACATTAAAAAAAGCTAATGTTGAAGCAGCAATAAAAGTTGAAAATGCTGTAGTTAATATTTATCCAAATCCGTCGATTAATAATGAATTTAATGTTGTTTTACCAGAATTAGAATCAGGTGATTCGGCAACTGTAACGGTTACAGATATTAACGGAAGAAAAGTTTTGGTAAACAAAATCAATTCTTCTGCAAAAATCAATCATCATTTAGCTTCTGGAATTTATGTGGTTACCATTAATTCTAATGCTTTTAATGTTTCTAAAAAGTTGATTATTAAGTAATAAATTAGAATTTTATGTAAAGGTTTAAACTTTTACAGTTCAAATTCTTCCTCTTTAAAAACGATCAGATATGTTTTATATCTGGTCGTTTTTTGTTTTCTCTAAATATTTTCTCCATTACTTTCAAAATACAGAATTTCTTCAAAATTGGTTTTCAACTTTGCCTAATAATTTAATTGTTTTCTATGAGGAAAAACTACGTTTATTTTAATCACCAAGCGTAATTATTAATTTCTAATTTTTATTTAAAATGGGAAAATCGTTCCTCTTATTTATTTTTGGTATGACTTCTATTTGTGCCCAAAACACAGTAAGTGATACAATTGCAGTGCAAGACACTGTACACAATTTAAAGTTTAACTACAAACAATTGATCATTCCAAGCGTTCTTATTGGTTATGGTTTTATTGGCTTAGAAAGCGACCAGCTTAAAACTTATAATGCACAAATTAAGGAAGAAGTAAATGAAGATATTGATCACAAAATCTCTATTGATGATTTCTCGCAATGGGCGCCAGCGGCTTCTGTATACGGCTTAAACGCTTTGGGCATAAAAGGAAAAAATAATTTGAAAGACCGTTCTATTATTTTAGCAAGTTCTTATTTAATGATGAGCGCTTCGGTATTTGCTTTAAAAAATATTACTAAAGTAGAAAGACCGGACGGATCGTCTAACAATTCTTTTCCTTCAGGACATACTGCCACTGCTTTTGCCGGAGCCGAATTTATGTATCAGGAATACAAAGACCAATCGATTTGGTATGGTATTGCAGGATATGCGGTCGCGACAGGAACGGGACTTTTTAGAATGTACAATGATAGACACTGGCTTACAGATGTTGTGGCAGGTGCAGGAATTGGAATTTTAAGTACAAAAGCGGCATACTGGATGTATCCGTATTTGCAGAATAAAGTTTTTAAATCTTCAAAAGAAAACAAAACTACATCGATGATTATGCCTTTTTATAACGGAAAAGAATTGGGCTGCAGCTTTGTGAGACAATTTTAAATCAGACTTTAAAACAAAAAAATATTCCATAGAGAGAATTAAAAAAAGTTCTTTCTATGGAATTATATTTTTATAAATCTACTAAAACGTTGAGTGCTCCGGGCAGTATTTTTATGTTTAATTTATTTGTTTTTAAATTATGCTGTTCTCCGTCAATTTGAGAATCGATAAAGATTTTTGACGGCATTTCAATTTGAATTTCTTTTACTAAAAAGTGCTGTGCTTTTTTGAATTTTTCGATTGAATTTCGAAGTACATTAAATCCCAGCATTATTTTTTCTAAAAAAGACAATTTCGGAATTACAATCATATCCAATAATCCATCCTGAAGACTTGCTTTTGGAGTAAGGCTCATATTGTAACCCATTTCGTTAGAATTGGATATAAACAACATCAGCGGATTTATTTCAAGCATTTGATTGTCAAAATGCACAATCGTTTTTTGAGTTTTAAATTCTAAACTCGAAGACATTGCCGCTTTAATATAAGCCGGAAGTGTTCTTTTTCCTGCTCGTTCGTATTTTTTAATAATAAGCGCATCGATGCCAATACCCATATTACTAAAAAAGTATTTATCATTTACTTGTCCCACATCCATTGCAGTCGCATGACCTTTTTTAATGATAGCAATTGCTTTATCAAAATCTCTTGGAATATTCAAATTAGAAGCTAATCCGTTTCCTGAACCTACAGGAACAATTCCTAATTTTATGGAAGTTCCTATAAGTGAAGAAGCTACTTCATTTATCGTTCCGTCTCCGCCGCATGCAATTATATAATCTGGATTTTGTGCAATGGCAGTTTTTGTGAGTTCTATTGCATGCTTTTTTTGATTTGTATAATCAACCTCAATTTTATATTTATCTTTAGGAAACTGGCTTAAGATATAAGAAGCAGACAAATTATGTTTGCCGCTTCCGGAAATTGGGTTGATTATAAAATGAATGTAAATCATTATTGTAAAAGTTTATTTGTAAATAGGAAATCGGCGGTTTGGTACCACGAAATGGTTTCTTCTAAAAAAGACTGATCTATTGGAAGTGATTTCAAACTATTGTCTTCTTTATTCCAGGAATAAAACGCCTGCTTTTTCTGATCTGATAAAATCATTACTTTATCTTTTTTCATTAAAACTAATTTTCGATAGGTTCCCATTAAGGCGCGTTGTTCAAATTGAGAATCCAAAACATTTTTTCCAAAAAAATCAGATTCATAATTCCAATGAAATAATGAAAAAAGCGTAGGCCATAAATCAATTTGAGAACATTGCTGCGCTATTTTCTGATTTTGATTTTCGGGTAAATTAACAATGAAGGCAGGAATATGATAGTTTGCTACATCAATTTCATCTTTTCCGGCACTGCTCGCACAATGATCTGCAATTATTACAAAAACAGTATTTTTAAACCAAGGTTTTGTCTGGGCTTTTCTGAATAATTCTTTCAGTGCAAAATCAGTATATTTTACAGCACCTTCACGACTTGTTCCAGAAGGAATATCAATTTTTCCCGAAGGATAAGTAAAAGGCCTATGATTAGATGTTGTCATTACAAAATTAAAAAATGGCTTTCCGGTTTTGTATTGTGAATCGGCTACTTTTAGCATTTTATTAAAAATGTCTTCATCGCAAATTCCCCACGCATTTTCAAAAGTTACTTCATTGTCGTTGATGTTATTACGAACCGTTTTGATCTCATCGCTTAATACACTTCCGCGTCCGCGATCATAAATATTAAAACCGTTTCCTCCAAAATACGCATTCATATTATCAAAATATCCGTCGCCGCCGTAGAAAAAATTACAATCGTATTTTCTGGATTTGAAAACGCTGCAAACCGTATACAAATTCTGATTATCAGGTCTTTTTACAATACTTTGACCCGGCGTAGGCGGAATACACAAAGTCACGGCTTCCATTCCTCTCACGGTTCTGGTTCCTGTGGCATATAAATTTTCAAAGAAAATGCTCTTTTGGGCAAGACTGTCCAGAAAAGGAGTGATATTTTCTTTATTTCCAAATTCTTTCAAAAAACTTCCGCTCAGACTTTCTACCAAAACAAAGACAACATTTTTATTTTCAAGAGATGGAATGCTGTCTGTAATTTTTCTATGAATAGAATAATCGTTTCTGGTATAAATGGAATTAGGATCGGCTAATTTCTTTTTAATAAGTCCAAAAGCTTTATCATTAGGAATGGAAGTATAGAAATCAACATATTTCATTTGGTTGTTTCTAAAAGCTGCAAAAAAAGAATAAATACCGGATTTTGATATTTCTGAATTGTATCTGTTTTGAGACCATTCTGCCTGATTATTGGTAATAAAGAAACCAAAAAATAAAGCAACGACAATGGTAGATAACAGAACTGAAAGTCTCGTTTTTAAATTTGCTTTAGACGTAAACGTAGTTGTAAAAGCACCTATTTTATAAAAAATAAACAGAAATACAAAAGTGAGCAGTAATACGCCGCCAATTAAAACGGGCAGGGGATACGACTGTTGAATGTTAGCTACAACTTCATGCGTATATATAAGATAATCAACGGATATGAAATTAAATCTTGTTTTAAATTCATCCCAAAATGTCAATTCGGCAAAAAAAGTAAAAACAAGAATAAAAACGGTTAAGGATGTAAAAAAGTAAATTAAGATTTTATCTAAAAAAGAACCAACCCATTTATTTGGCATTACAGTATAATACAATACACTGCAAATGGAAATGAATGCAACAGTACCAAAATCAAAGAAAAGACCTGTTAGCAAGGTTCTTAAAACATCGATAATATTCCACGAAACTTCACTATGCTGCCAAAGGAAAAAGGAAATTCTTAAAAATTGAGATAGTATTAAAAACCAAAAAATAAAATGCATCAACAGTGAATATCTGCCGAACTTTGAAGATAATTTATTCATAATTATTATTTAACATTCGTGTGCAAATTTTATATTGCAATTCTGAATTAATTTTGAATTTCATTTTGGATACCGTTAAAACTTGTAACTGTATCCAAAACGAACGACTTGTGTTTCATAATAATCCTTGCTCGTGTAGCGGAATCCTTCGCCTTGAATTTCTTTTTTGATTACCAGCGTATTGAAGATATCTGTGGAATTTAAAAATATTTCGCCTTTTCCTTTCTGCACTATCTTTTTTACACCCAAATCTGTAGAAAATCGCGAATCCATTTTTCCCTGCGGAATTATATCAGGTGCGAGATATACCATAGAAACCTGCCCGGAAAGTGTTTTATTGAATAAAAAGGTATTGTTCCATTTTACATTTCCCGAAGTTATTTCCTGAAGACTGCCCGTATAAGTTGACGGAACTGGATATAAATTGGTGACCGTAAAGGCATCGATTGTATTTTTATATATGTTTCCATTGATATTAAAAGAATACCACGAATTGATTTCTTTTGCGTAAACAATCTCGGCACCAAAAGAGGAACTCTCCAATGCATTTTGAAATACGTTATAAATCAAAGAACTGCCGGGAACTGTAGTCGCGATTCGGGTAATAGTTCCATTGATAACGCGGTAGTACAAAGAGGTTAAAAAATACCCTTTGTTAAAATCGGTTTTATAACCTACTTCAAACGCGCTTGTATATTGAGGGCGCAGGGCTGGGTTTCCTACTTTAATAATTTCGGCATCATCATATTTTGGAAAAATTCGAATATCGACTTCATTAGGTCTGTCTACACGGCGGTTATAAAAAGCGGTGAATTTGTTTTTATCATCAATTTTATAAGCCAGTTTAACACTTGGGAAAGGTTCTGTATAATTATACCCGTTGCTTTTATAAGTAGGATGATTTGGATTTACATCGTACTTAAGATCAACATATTCGTAACGAAGCCCCAGTTCTGCTTCAATTCTTTCACTTTCATAAATGTAACTTCCATAAACAGCTGGAATGATTTCTTTGTAAGTGGCCCAGCCTCCGGCATTTGCATCAATTGGAGAATTTTCTCCCGGAAAAAACTGCATATTGGTAGGAATCTCTCTGTTTCTAAATTTAATTCCGGTTTCAAAACGTCCGTATTTTAATGGCTGTACATAATCTAAATTAAGGTCGATTACTTTTTCATCCGAAAGCAGTTTAAAAGCATCTTGTCCTCTAGATGCTGGCAGAATATTATCAAAGAAATATTTTTCATCTTCCTGATGATACGTATAATTAATTCCTGCATTTAATTTACGCCCAGCCTGTTTGAATTTATGCTGATAAGAACCGCTTACCATAACGGTTGTTTTAAGCTCATCTTCTAAAAATTGCCACAAACGCAAACGCTCTGAATTATCCTGATTAAAAAAGGGTTCGTCTCCGTGATCCATAATTTTTTCACGACCATAAAGACCAGAAAAAGAAAAAGTATTTCGGTCATTATAATTCCAGTCAATTCCGGTTTTAAGCGTAGTAAAATGTGTATCCCGATTTCGCTTTGTCTGTTGATTAATTATGCTGCCATCGTCATAAGTTCTGGTAACAAATTCATTTTTGTTAAGTGTTTCTGTATAGAGATAATCGGCTTGTAAATAAGCATTTATTTTATCTTTTCTGTAGTTTAGCGAAAGGCTCGGATTAATTTTAGGCGTCACTTTATATTGAGGTCTTATCGTTGGCAAATTCGCCTGACGCTCCCATAAAGCTCCGTATCCCGAACTAATTCCTATTTTTCCGTTTAAGCCGTCTTGTTTGTTTTTTTTGTAAATAATATTGATGATTCCGGCATTTCCGTTGGCATCATATTTAGAAGATGGATTGTTTATAATTTCAATTTTTTCGATAGCAGAAGCGGGAATGTTATCCAGCCCAGATTGATTTCCAAATCCTGTTAAAGCAGTTTGTTTACCATCAATTAAAATGGTGACTTTATCATTTCCTCTTAATTGTACTTTTCCGTTTTGAACGGTAACTCCGGGTAAATTCTGCATGGATTGTAAAACAGAACCTCCGCTTTGCGTAATATTATCGGCAACAGCAAAAACTTTTTTATCTAATGTTACGGGATTTTGCTGTGTTTTTGAACTCACAACAACTTCTGATAAAGTATTGATATCTTCTTGAATTTCAATGTTTCCAAGATCTAAATAATCAGAAAGACTGCCCACAAATAAAGTTTGTGATTTGGTTTTAAAACCAACAACGCTTACTTCTAAAATGTAGTTTCCTGAATTTACAGCTGCAATAGTAAAACGTCCGTCTTCGCCGCTGACGGTGCCAAAGAAAATTTTAGAATCTTTTGAAGATTTTAAAACCACATTAGCATAAGGTATTGCAATTTTAGAATTATTGTCTTTTACAATTCCGGAAATGGTTACCGATTTTTTTTGGGCGGATAACTGCAGTACTATTATCAATAGAAAAGATAACAGTAATATTGTTTTTGATTTCATTTGTACTATTTAAAAAAAGAATAGTACAAAGCTCATAACCGATTCTGTAGGAAGTTTGAATTTTTAAAATTTCACCTCGAAAATATGCAGATTCTCATTAAAATAATATTGAATTTCCCAGTGATTGATTTCGCATATCTTTTTAATGATCGCCAATCCGAGTCCGTTTCCCTGTGAAGAAGGGTTTACTTTAGAAAAACGATTGAAAATATTTTCTGCTGCTAAGGCTGTTTCCTGACCTGTGTTTGTAAACCGAAGGGTATTGTTTTCTATTAGAATATTTATTATGCCATTTTTTTTATTATGACGAATTGCATTTAGGAATAAATTATTTAATAACACTTCTGCTAATGTTGCATTTCCCTGAACGCTTAAAGTATCTTTAAATTCAGTTTGAATGGTCAGGTTTTTAGCTTTGGCCTGTTCTGTAAAAAAGTCCAGATGTTTCTCAAAATACTCATTTAAACTAATGGTATTTTTTTCGAGATAACTATCATTATCAATTTTAGAAAGTAATAAAAGGTTTTTATTCAGTCTGTTAAGTCTTGATACATCTTTATTTAAAGAACCAACTAAAGTCGATTGTTCTTCGTTTAATTCTAATTGCTGCAGAATGTCTATTTTGGTTTGGAATAATGCTAAAGGCGTTTGAAGTTCATGCGCTGCATTTTCTACAAATTCGCGCTGGCTTTTATAAATGGCCGTATTTTTTTCGATTAAACTTTCGAGACTTTTATTTAATCGCGCAAATTCGTCGATATCGGTTGGAATAAAATGAGGCGGATTATTTTTATCAATTTCAAAATCTTCTATCTGACTTAATGTGTTGTAAAAAGGTTTCCAGATTATTTTTGCTGATCTTTTTGAAATCCAGATTATTCCGGTAAGTAAAATGATGATGATAAACAGAAACATAACGGCTACACTAAAAACCATTCCTTCCATTTCAACCAAATTTCGCTTTTCTATATAGGTGTATCTTTTTCCGTTTATATCAACCGGAGCATACAATATTCTAAACGGTTCTTTTTCATTGGCTAAAGCTTCAAAGATCATTTTACCTACAATAGAATCTTTTGTTACACCCATATCTTTAACAATAGATATATTAGGATTGTATTTGTTCCAGGCGGCAATATCATTAGCAGTGTAATTGTTGTGGCTTTCGTTTACAAAAGCGCCTTTATGAAAAAGCAGTACTTCATCGGTTTCATAAACATACAGCCACTGACAGATATAATAAAATACCGGTGCAGCTATCAATAATATGATAACGGCATATAAAAGAAAGCTGTTGGTTGTTTTGCGAAGTAGTTTTTTGTTATTCATTTTCCCATTTATAACCTAAACCGTATACTGTTTTGATATAATCGCCACTGCCGGCCTGTGTGAGTTTCTTTTTTAGGTTTTTAATATGTGCATATATAAAATCATGATTGTCAAGCATGTCTGCCATATCGCCAGAAAGATGTTCTGCAATTGACGATTTAGATAATACCTTATTTTCGTTGCCAATTAAAAAGAGGAGTAAATCCAGTTCTTTTTTGGTAATATCCAGTTTTATATCATTTACAAAAACGGTCTTTGAGAAAATTTCGATGACAATTTCATTGAATGTGATACTGTTACTTCCTTTAAAATTCTTGCGGCGAATAAGCGCCTGCATTCTCACCAAAAGTTCAGCAAGATGAAAAGGTTTGGTAAGATAATCATCTGCGCCGAGATTAAATCCTTCTAAACGTGTTTCCAGATTTTCTTTTGCCGAAATGATAATAACACCTTCTGTTTTATTCTTCGCTTTTAGTTCTTTTAATATATCAAATCCGTCACCATCAGGCAGCATTAAATCCAGCAGAATACAATCGTAATCATAGCTGTCGATTTTGCTGAGTGCCAAATCATAATTTTCGGCCGTTTCACATTGAACGCCATTTGTTTTAAAGTACTCTTTGATGCTTTGTGCAATTTCTTGCTCATCTTCAATAATAAGAATTTTCATGCCGCAATTTACAAATGAATTTTGAAGAAAATCTGAATATTAATATCCTGTAAACCTAAAATGTTTTGAAATAGCAGATTGTCAAATTTCTGCCATCATAAGATGGAGTTATAAAAGACATTGATTTTTTTCGTTCTCCATGCCATAATTTTCTTGTAATATAGGGATTTACCCAATAGGCAATTTTGGTACTCAAAATTCCAATTCCGGCACCTGCGGCAACATCTGTAAGCCAGTGTCTGTTATTGTACATACGAAATATTCCGGTTCCAGTCGCAATGGCATAACCCGCAACGCCGTACCATATTGATTTGTCTTTATATTCCTGATATAAAAATTCTGCTCCTGCAAAAGCAATGGCGGTATGACCTGACGGAAATGAATTGTTTGAAGTTCCATCCGGACGCTCCACATTACTGAGTGATTTTAAAGCAAAAACAGTTCCCACATTTATAATCGTTGAAGTGATTAAAATTACAGAACGGTCGCGCATATTATTTTTTCCTTCAACACCAAACGCGTTGAGTGCGTAAACAGAAACTGCGGGAACATATCGAGAAAAATCATCTATCGAAACCTTACGATCAATATCCTCTGTAAATTCGTCGCGTATTTGATTATTGAAACTTTTTATCTGTCCGCTTTCATTTCCCCAAAAACCATATCCAATTAAAATTCCGGGAATGATCAATTGTTTGTAATTGAAACGTATGTTTTTTACGGTATCAGTTATTATAGAATCCTTTGGCACAGTATTTTGCCCAAAGACAGAACAAGTCAAAAACGGTAACAGAACTAAAAGAATAATTTTCCTCATCAAAATGATTTATTTAGAATTATAAAATTAGGGTTTTTATTATAAATGAAATTTAATTAAAATATACTCATTTATAGTGATTTTTTTGATTTAGTCAAAAATTAACTTTGCTCCGGCTTTAATGCTGCCCTATTTAAAAACAAAAAGAAACATTATGAGATTTTATTTAAAAGGATTTATATTTTTGATGCTGACTTCGCTATTATTTTCGTGTAATAAAGAGGAAGAAACTGATCCCAACAATTCGGCAGATTTATCAATTGCCGTTACGACCAGTTCAAATAACCCAATTGCAAATACCAATTTGACATTTACGCTAACTGCAGCGAATGCCGGACCATTAGATGCTGCAAAAATCCAAGTAGTAAGCAAAATTCCTGCCGGCTATACATTTGTTAATGCAGAATCATCTGCCGGAACTTATAATGAACAAACAGGTGTCTGGTCTATAGGTGAGTTGAGTAATGGCGCAGCTGCTACATTAACGATTCATGTAAAAATCAATGCATCAGGTGAATACAATACAAAAGCGGTAATTTCTGCAGAGCAGACAGATTTAATAACCGCTAATAATGAAATCACAACCGTAGTAAATGTAAAACCTCTTACAGATGACCTTTTATTTACATACGAAATAGTACAGGGAGCAAACCCGGAAGTTATTATTACAGGATTGTCTCAACTTTGGAAAGATTTATCTCTTTCGTCAAAATATGATTTGACCATACCAGCCAAGATAGAAGGATATCCGGTTACAAAAATTGGTGCTCACGCATTTGAAAGTCAAACAGAAATTAGCAGTATTACGATTTCTAACGGAGTTACAACTATAGGGGAATATGCTTTTGTGTTTTGCGATAATTTAACAGCCGTTTCAATACCAAACAGCGTTACCAGTATCAAGCAATATGCATTTAAAAGCTGTCCGGGTTTATCCCATATTGATGTTCCGGATACAGTTGAAGAGATTGGTAATGGTGCTTTTATAGATTGTATTAACTTAACAAGTTTTGCAATACCTAACAATTTGAATTCTTTAGGAGATGTCGTTTTTTTAAATTGCCCTCTTGTTGATTTTACTTTAAAATCCAATTCTTATTTTAGTGTAATTGATGGAGTATTGTTTAATAAAGAAGTTACGGTATTGCGATATTTTCCAAGTGCTAAATCATCCGATGCCTATGCAATACCCGAAGGCGTTACAATGATAGAAATAGCAGCTTTTGCATATGCTGCAAAACTAACAGAAATTACGATTCCTGAAAGTCTTACAACAATTCAGCAAAATGCATTTGCTTACTGTACCGCTTTAAAAACCCTTACAATCCCAAAAAATGTTGTTCAAATCTCTTTCTTTGCTTTTAGCTATAATACGAATTTAACAAGTGTAACAATCAATTCAACTACTCCTCCAACTACTGACAGGCCTTTTCTGAATTGTAAAAACCTTAAAGAAATAAAAGTACCAAATGCTTCTTTAGAAGTTTATAAAACAAATGCAGGCTGGTCTATTTATCAAGATATTTTAGTGGCTCAATAATTTTTTCAGGATTAAATTAATCATACATGAATTATTAATTGTTAATTGTTAATTATAAATTGTGAATTAAGAACTAACAATTTATAATTAACAATTAAAAACCTCCTTTCAATAAATTAATACTAACCGTAGCAATATCAGCTTCCGGAAACCTTTTAAAAATAGCTTTATCGGGAAATAATCCGGCTTCTGAAGCGACATCATTAAAAACATCAATTTCAATAATATATTGATCCGAAAAACCATGAGTTGCGTCGTAAGCTGTTGCAGGCGTTTTTCCTAAATTTTGGGATGCGAGTTTTGGATTTATAGTATGTAATTCAATTAAAAGCAAACCAAATTTGCGTACATACGGCGACCATTTTTGTAAATGTTCTAAGAGATTATCTTCGACCAAATTGTTGCTGATTCTTTTTCCTCTGTAAGCAAATGCTCCCGTAGATTTACTAACTCTGTTTTCGTCAATGTGCTGTGGATCTTTCCAAATTCGGTTGTGATCTAAAAAAGTTCTTACGTTAAGCAAATCTTTCAAATCGATATTATAATTCTCTCTCAAATCATCCGAAAGAACATCAGGGCGTCCAATATCTCCCCAAATTACTTTTGCCCAAATATCTGCTTTTATAAGATTGGCTCTCGTAACTTTTAGAGCAGCCTGATTATAATCGGCACCAACGAGAAATAGGGGATATTCATCGAGCATTTCGCCTCGCAAGGTTTGTCTGTCGATTACTTCAAAAATATGTTCCAGAAATGCGCCATTACCGCAGCCCATATCAAGAATTCCTTTTGGCTGTTGTTCAATTGGCAGGTTAAAAAGTTTAATGATAATCTCATCAACAACTTTAAAATAAGTGTCGTGAGCGCCGCCGCTTCCCCAAACATTCATTTCACGATCCACGTGAATTTCGTTTTCGCCATCGGCTATCATTCTTAAAACGGCCGGATCGCCAAAAATTAATTCTTCAATTTTGGCAAATGTCGGCAGGTAAGAAACCGTAACGCCGTAAGCGCTGGCTCGTTTTGCAAAAAACAAACCCGTTTCTGTAAATTGGTAATTGCCGTTTTTTTCCAGAAACCAACCCAGATGTACAAAAAAGTCTAATATTTTTTTGAAATTTTCAGGAGATTTATGAAATTCTTCGGGTCTGAAAGAAGTCTCCATAAAATATTTATGAAACATTCCGTTCATGGCCAAACGCACAATTGTCGGTCCGATTAAATAACCTTCAACATGTTTTAAAATTTGTTCCTGAATGCTATTTTTCAAAGGATCATCAGAAGGTTCGATTCCGTAATTCTTTTTATATTTTTCAAAAATAAGATTGAGTTTTTCAAACGGAACATCTTCAAAAAGACGTGGATGAAACTGAATGGAAAACTGAAGCAGATCGACAGCATCTTCATAAAGATAAAACAGCGAAAAAGCAGTTTCGGTCTTTTCATTTACAGCGATTGTAATTTCCTGCGTTTTATTATCAACATCATAATCCAGAAATCCCTGAGAAGCTAAAATTCTCAAACCCACATTTAAATATCCTTCATTTGCTTTAAAAAAAGTTACCAATTCTGATAACTGAACTTGTTTTTTGTTTAAGATAAATTCCAAAACTGCATGCTTTTTTAATGCTATTGCTACAGGAGCAGTCGCTAATCCGTCAAGATGTCTGAAAATGGAGCTTCGAAGTTGTGCTTTATCGATCATAGTACGAGAGTAAATGTGTACTAAAAATAGTGATTTTTTTTAACTGTAAACTCATCGTCATATAGTAAAAAAATAAAACAAAGATATCAGCTAGTCTTGCTGCTTGACCTGTTTCTGCAATTGTTGAGTTTACAAGCCTTATGAAAATGGATTCCTGATTGTGCATTAAACTATACGTTTGAAAAAAATCATTCAATTTTTATTACTATTTAATTGTTTAGTAAAACGGTTTAGCTTTTTCAGGTTTAAAACGCGATTATGTAAACAATGGTTAAATTAATTTAGAAAAAATCTTACACGGTAAAAAAATGCGGATAACTATTAACTGTCTTGTTTTTAGGTGTTTAAAAATATAGTAAAATATAATTAACATTTTTTTTGCAAAAAGAACAGTTAAAATTTTTGATTTAAAATTTTTAATTTACTTTTGTTCTATCGAATTAGTAGAGTTTATTGTATTTGCTGATGTTACAAATATTTTAATCACAAATTAGCAGAAATTTTCTATAAGATGAAACCTAAAAGGTTGAACCAAAATACGATACAGGCCAATTAAAATAATAATAATCAAAAAAAAATAAAAATGAAAAAACGAATGCGTTGCAGATAAAAAAAAACCATCTCTGTTGCAGCAGAAATGGTGAAGCTTAAAGAAATTGTACATCTCTATAAGGAAGCGAAAATGGAATAAATCTGTTTTCGGCTCGCCTTATTTTTTAAACCAAAACAAAGTAATGAAAAAAAAATTAAATAGATATACATGGATATGTATTTTGTTGATTTCCATAGGGATTAAGGCTCAGGAAACGAAACCTTTAATCCAGTCAAAACTTGAAGGAACAGTAATAGATGCTGTTACAAAGGAGCCTGTTATTGGGGCTTCGGTAAATATTAAAGGTACTACACACGGTGTTTTGACAGATTTTGATGGGAAGTTTTTTTTCCAAACCGGACAAAAATTTCCTTATACCTTAGTAGTAAGTTTCCTTGGATATAAAAAAGCAGAAACTGTAGTTACTCAAAACGCAGTTGTTATTGGCCTTGAACAAGAACAAAACCAATTATCAGAAGTTGTAGTTACTGCTTTAGGTATTTCTAAAGAAAAAAAATCTTTAGGATATACTACTCAATCCCTTAAAAACAAGGAAATTGTAGATACTAAAGAAACTAACTTTTTAAATAATCTTACGGGTAAACTGGCAGGTGTGCGTATCACCAATTCACAAGGAGATATGGGATCTTCACGTATTATTATTCGTGGAGAAACTTCTATTGCAGGAAATAACCAGCCATTATTTGTGGTTGATGGAGTTCCGGTAGACAACTCTCAGTTAGGAAGTGTTGGTGGAGCAACCCGTGATTTTAAAAACGCAATTGCCGATTTAAATCCGCAGGATATTGAATCACTAACTGTATTAAAAGGCCCGAATGCTGCGGCACTTTACGGATCACGTGCGGCGCATGGTGTCGTACTTATCACAACAAAATCTGGTAAAAACCAAAAAGGACTTGGTATCAGCTTTAGTACTGGTATCACAATTTCTCAGGTGACTACTTTGCCTCGTTTTCAAAATTCATTTGGACAAGGTTCAAACGGAAGATTCAGCTTTGTAGATGGTAAAGGAGGCGGAATTAATGATGGTGTTGATGAAAGCTGGGGACCAAGACTAGACGGACGTCTTATTCCTCAATTTTATTCAAATGGAGAAGCGGTGCCTTTTGTGGCTCATCCTGATAACGTTAAAGATTTCTTTAATACGGGTGTTACTTATGATAATAGTGTTTCGGTTGCAAAATCAGATGAAAAATCAGATTTCCGTTTAGGCGTAAACAACCAAAAACAATTAGGAACAGTGCCTAACAGTGAAGTAAATAAAACAAACGTTAGTATTAATTCTAATTACCAAATTTCTAAAAATATTAAAGTAGGAGTAACGGGTAACTATATTGTTACAGATGCTCCGGCTTTACCGGGAGGTCCATCTGGTAACCGTGCTGCGGGTGTAATGCTTCAGTTTATCTGGTTCGGACGTCAGGTTGATATCAATCAGCTTCAAAATAACAGAAACGTAAACTGGAATAACAGTTACTACAGCAACCCATATTGGAATGCTTATTATAATACTACAAGTCAGCAGCGTAACCGTATAATTGGAGATATCCATTTAGATGCAAAGCTTGCAGAAGGACTTAATTTTAGATTCCGTACCGGAATTGATTACTATAATGATCGTAGAAAATACAAGATTAAATATGGTACAAACGGAACTCCTTTTGGATCGTATGCTGAAGATGCTTACACGGTAAGCGAACAAAATACAGAAGGTATTTTTACTTATACTAAAAAACTAAGTGATGACTTTACTGTAGATGCTCTTGGAGGATTCAACGTTCGTACACACAGTGATGCAAACAATTATCAAAAAGCACCACGTTTAGCCGTACCGGATTTATATACTATAACAAACTCAAGAGATCCGTTGACTGCATCAAACTCTTATTCAAGATTGAAAGTATATAGTGCTTATGCATCGGCTCAGTTTGGTTATAAAAACTATGCTTATTTAAACCTTACAGCTCGTAATGACTGGTCATCTACATTACCAAGCAGTAACCGTTCTTATTTTTATCCTTCTGTTAACGGAAGTTTGATTTTATCTGAGGCTTTAAATTTGAAAAGCAATACACTTGATTTCTTAAAAGTACGTGGAGGCTGGTCTGAAGTAGGTAATGATGCAGATCCGTATCAATTGTCTACAGTTTACAATTTCCAAACTGCATTTGACGGAAACCCGATTCAAACTTCTTCACAGAAAAAATTGAATGAGAATCTGAAACCGGAAACTACTCGTTCTACAGAAGTTGGTTTAGAAGCTTCTTTCTGGAAAAACAGATTGCATTTTGATGCGGCTTATTATAACACAAATAGTTTTGACCAGATTTTAGAAATCAAAACAACAGCTTCAAGCGGTTACAATTCGCAATTAATCAATGCTGGAAAAATAAACAACCGTGGTATCGAACTTCAATTAGATGGAAACCCAATTCAAACTGAAAATTTCAAATGGAATGTGGCTTTAAATTATTCTAAGAATAAAAGTGAAGTAAAGATTTTGGATTATGACAGACAAATTCAAAACTATACAATAGGTACTTCTGGAGGTGTTGATGTATTAGCATCAGTTGGGCAGGCTTACGGAGCACTTTATGGAACTGCTTATTTACGTGACGCAAACGGAAATATTGTAGTTGGTGCAAACGGATTACCAAAAGCTGATCCGCAAAAAAGAGTATTAGGACATTATACTCCAGACTGGATTGGTGGAATTACGAATACAATAACGTATAAAAACCTTGAATTATCTTTCTTAGTTGATGCAAGTGTAGGAGGAGAGCTTTTCTCAGGAACTAACAGAACTGGTAATTATACAGGAGTATTAGCCCAAACGCTTCCGGGTCGTGGTGCTGAAAATGGCGGATTAAATTACTATTTGGCAGGTACTACAAAAACCTTATTGCCAGCAGGTGCAAGTGCACCAGGTGGAGCTACGGTATACGATGATGGTATGATTTTTAACGGTGTTTATGCTGATGGAACTCCAAATACTCAGGTACTTAGTGCACAGGAATATTACAAAGCATCATACAATATCAGCGAAGCATACATTTACAGCTCAACTTTTGTAAAATTAAGAGAAGTAAAACTGACTTACAATGTAGATAAAAAACTGGCTAGAAAAATTGGATTTGATGGAGCAAGCATTACTGCTGCAGGTCGTAACTTGTTCTTTATTTACAAAGATGCACCAAATATTGATCCTGAAACGGCTTTCAATACAGGAAATGCTCAGGGATTGGAGAGTTTAGCGCTGCCAACAACCAGAAATTTCAGCCTTAATTTAAATCTTAAATTTTAAAAACACGAAATCATGCTAAAAAGAATAGCTTATATAACTCTATTTGCATTGACACTGACCTCATGCAGTGATGATTTGGATGAGATTAACAAAAATCCAAATGCAACAGAAACTCCGTTAGCACCTTACTTATTAACGGGAACATTAAAACAAGGAGCTGACTTATACTGGGGATCAACAAATAATTTTGACTCGTCTTTATTATTTGTGCAGCATTGGGCTAAAATCCAATATACAGAACCGGATAGATTTGATGTGTCTAATGCTTCTTTCACTACTTTGTGGAATACTGGTTACGCCACTTTAATTACAGACTTGAACACCATTTTGAATTTCCCGGCAGATCAGGCCAATTCAAATTATAAAGGAATTGCATTAACGTTACGTTCATGGACTTTTTTATTGTTGACAGATGCTTACGGAAGTATTCCGTATAAAGAAGCTGGTCAAAAAGTAACTCCTGCATATAATACTCAAAAAGAAGTTTATACAGGATTACTTGAAGATTTGAAACAAGCACAGACTTTACTAAATACAGCAAACGGAACTGTAACAGGTGATTTGGTTTACAAAGGTGACATTACAAAATGGAAAAAACTGGTAAATTCACTTCGTTTGCGTATCGCTTTGAGAATTTCAGACAGAGAACCTGCTTTAGCAAAACAAGCTGCAATTGACGCAACAAGCGATGCTGCAGGAGTTTTAAGCAGTAACAGCGATACTTTTAAGTTTACTTATACAAGTTCGCCGCAGCAAAATCCGGCTTCGGCTTGGTTTGAAACTCGTGATGATTACCGTATTTCAAAAACATTAGTTGATAAATTAAATGAATTAGCAGATCCGCGTTTGCCTGTTTATGCTCAATTGCCATCAGATGCAACTGTAGGTAAATATGTTGGAGGTGCTAACGGATTATCAAATAGTGATGCTAATAGTCAGGGTTTTGCTAAAACATCAAAACCGGGAACTTACTTCCTGACATCTTCATCGCCGGCTGTAATTGCTTCTTATTCTGAAACATTATTTAATCTTGCAGAAGCTGTAGCTCGTGGCTATATTTCCGGAAATGCAGAACAACTTTATAATGATGCCATTACGGCTTCGTTCAATCAGTTTGGTATTACAAATGCAGCGACTATTTCTACTTATCTTAATCAGGCAGTTGTAAAATACGATGCTTCAAATTATGCTAAATCAATTGGTACACAAAAATGGATTGCATTCTACGGACAAGGTCTTGATGCTTTTACAGAATGGAGAAGATTAGATTTTCCAGTATTAACTGCTGGTCCTGCTACGGTTTTAGACGGAAAAATCCCTTCTCGTTTCTTCTATCCCGGAACAGAGCAATCGCTAAATGGTGCTAGTTATCAAGCTGCAATTGCTGTACAAGGAAAAGACTTATTGACTACGAAACTTTGGTTTGACGTAAAATAAGCGGAATGAATTACGGAAAATGATTCTTTAAAATAAATTTTCCAATAAAAATTTAAAAAAATTAAAACGGTTGTAAAGAAAAACTTTACAACCGTTTTTTATTTTTTAGTAATATAAAAAAGCAGTTAAAACCAGTAAAAACGGGAGGTTTGGAAAAAAATAAGCTTGCTAAAATATTACTTTTAGGAATTATTTTTCTAAAATATTTTATGATAAGTATCATTATTTCAGATATTTATAATATATTTAACATTAGAAACATGGGAATTATATAAAATTTGTACATAATTTTGCAAGGTCAAAGATCAAAAGGAAGAATATAATTTTTGGCAACTCAAATCCCAAATTTGCTGTTAAACTAACTTTATTGCTATTTATGAGAATATTTTTTGTAGCACTTCTTCTTTCATTAAGTTCCTTTACTACCTACAACGTAACGGATAAGAAAGACATTTTAAGTGAGGTTGAATTAGTAAGGCTAAATGACCATGTAAAGGAAGTCAAATCTTTTACAGCTTCGAACTATGGCTACAGCAGGAAAATAGCTTTCCTGGTAGACATGAAAATCAAATCCGGAAAAAATCGTTTTTTTGTTTACGATCTTGAAAATGAAAGAATCATTGATCAGGGACTTGTTGCACACGGTTCTGGTTCAGAAACCGGAATTAAAGGCGATATACTGCAATTTAGTAATATGCCAAATTCTAACTGTACTTCACTTGGACGCTATTCTGTAGAGAAGTCTTATAAAGGAGTTTTTGGAAAAGCCTTTAGACTTGCAGGTTTAGATGACACTAACAGCAACGCTTTAAAAAGAGCTATTGTACTGCACTGCTATAAAGAAGTTCCAGATGAAGAAAAAGAATATTACATTATAAACAGCCACGGCTGCCCAATGGTAAGCGAAGTTTTCTTTAAAAGACTTGAAAAAATAATAGACAGTTCTGATTCTAAAATCATGCTTTCTGTTTACTATTAATCAAAGAATTCAAAATAATTTAGCTGCATAGCTGTAGTGCGTTAATAAACGATAAACAAAAAAAGAGCTTTTTAAAAGCTCTTTTTTTGTTTATTAAGTTGGTCCCTGACTGCGATTTTAATTGTGTCATAAAAATGTCTATTGTTTTTCTGAAAACAGATAAAACAAAATTCTATATTACGATTAGATTTATTTTTAGATCAATACGAATAGCTCTTTACAAAAAAGTACCAAACCTTTCAAAATGACAAGTGTAGCCATTAGGATTTTTCACCAAATAATCCTGATGATATTCTTCTGCAGGCCAGAATTTTGTAAAAGGTTCAAGTGTAGTAACCACTTTTCCCTGCCATCTTCCTGAGTCTTCAACTACTTTAATGATCTCTTTCGCAGTTTCTTCTTCTTCTTTGTCCTGAATAAATATAGCAGATCTGTAACTTTCTCCAATATCATTTCCCTGTCGATTCATAGTTCTGGGATCATGCACTCTGTAAAAATAATCTAAAAGTTCACTGTATGATGTTTCGGCCGGATCGTACACAATTTCCAGACCTTCTGCATGTCCGGGATGATTAGCGTATGTTGGATTTTCATTACTTCCTCCTAAATAGCCAACCTGAGTATCTTTAACGCCGGGACGTACTCGGAATAAATCTTCCATTCCCCAAAAACATCCTCCAGCGATGTAGGCTTTTTTTAAATTTTCCATATTTTATATATCAAATAAAGTGTTATTAGTCTGTGCGGTTATTTCTCTTTAAAAATGAAGCTAAAGATAAACCACTAATTCCAGATAAAGTTACTAAATATGATACTAAAATTGAAATCCAAAAGATAAATTCAATCAGGATGCTCCTCGATTAAAACCTATCGTATCTCTGTAAATTTGAGGAGAGATATCGGTTTTACCTTTAAAAACCCTGCTGAAATAATATTCATCATCGTAACCCAGTTCGTAGGCAATTTCTTTAACAGTTTTGTTTGTGAGATATAATTCCCTTTTGGCTTCAACAATAATTCGTTCCGTAATCAAATCGGAGAGCGTCATGTTAAAATGATTTTTTGCAGTTCGGGCAAGAACAGTTGGGGTTACATGCAGCATGTCTGCGTAATCGCTTGCAGAATGTTTTGTTCTAAAATTATCTTCAATCGCGTTTCTCAAATTCTGAATAATAAGCGTTTGTTTTTCATTGCCATTTACATTCTCAATAGATTGCTGTTCGAGTTTTATTCTCGTTGCCAACACTAAAAATATTTTCAAATAAGAAACCAAAACCTCGTCTTTTCTCAAAGCATCAACTTTCAATTCATTGACAATTTCTCTCACGATATTCATCAATGTTTGTTTGTTATTTTGATCCAGAAGAATAAATGGCTGCTGATAAATATTGTTGAATAAAATTCCGTTAGCCGCAATCTCTTTATGATGCCTGTAAATACAGAAAAAATCATGATGAAACTGAATAGAAATACCCGTTAATGTTCCTTCAGAAGCCAGCATAAAAGGCTGATAAGGATAAAAAGCAAACAAAGTATTTTCATGAAAAGCATATTCGCAAAGATCAACTTTTGCTACTCCTTCTCCAGAAGTAATAATAATAACAGTAAAATAATTATTTCGCTGAATATGATCAAAATAACTGCTGTTATCAAATTCAAATATCTTGAATGATAAATTTCCATTTTGCTGGTTAACAAGCGTATATACAGATTGTGAAAGCATGGTATTTTATTTTTTGCTTAATAATTCTAAAAATTGAGCATTAAGTGCATTACATTCTTCAATACAAACATCTCGTATAATTTTTGGTTTATTTCCCCATTTTGGAATATCCTCAGTAGAAAGTATACTAAATTGAGAAGTTAATCCACCAATATAAGGAACTGCTGTACCGTATACAATTTCAGCAATTTTATGATGGCGAATCATATACGAACACATAATACAAGGTTCGTGCGTCGTGTACATTGATGTTAGTTGTAGTTTATCTGAATAACCATTTTTTATAGCAGATCTGATTGCCATTATTTCTGCATGATTGGTAATATCTCCAGTCGATTTTCCAGATTCAATTCCGGTACCAATTATTTCTCCATCCAATACAATAACAGCACCAACCGGTGGATTTCCATTTGCCAAAGCAGTTTTAGCAAGATCTAAACATTGATGCATATAATATTGAAAATCCTCTTGCATAATTTTATAACTTAATTTTTTTATTGATGTATTTCCAGCAATGCTAAATTACTTAAAAACAAGCATTTTTTGATAACGGTTTGTATATGTAAAAAAATTAAAACTGCCCTCTATCAAAATAAGAAGGCAGTTTATAAGATATTTTAGAAAATCAAAAGATCGTAACCTTCGTTTCTAAGATTAAGGAAACTTGGCAGACCAGGAGTTCCAGGTACTTCATTGTCATTTAATAGGTCATAACCAGATATTTCGGTACCAAATACGGCAACACAACCTTTAGAAAGGCCATGAACATGATCTTTTACTTCTTTATAAAGTCCATAAACCGGATGATCTTCTTTTTCAAGTTGTTCAGGCCATCTTATACCAGCACCCTGAAAAATAATTTTTACATCTTCATTTGCATGTTTGAATTCATATGCTGATGCTAAAGCATTGAATACACGTCCTAGAGCTTCTTCTGAACCAGCTTTGGGATCAGATAGAATAATAATTGCTGTTTTTTTCATTTTGATTAAATTTTATTAACAAGGCAAAGATCAGACGACAGTGCCTGCTAAAGAATGGAGAAAATTTACTTTATAATGGAGAATTTTTTCTCCTGTAAATTCTTTAAAAGTCTAGGTTTAAAACGTCCATCATAAAGTAAAAATCATCCATTTTTCTCTATTGATTATCTCGGCAACTTTGCATCGGTAATAACTCACATAAGTAGAACTTTAAAAAATAACAATATGTCTGTTTCTGATTTATTTAAACCCCTTACGTTGCTGCATGGTCCGGCAATGAGAAACCGTTTCATGCTCGCACCATTAACAAGCCAGCAAAGTGAATTTGATGGCACAGCATCCGAATTCGATCAATATTGGATGGAACAATTGGCACAAAGTGGTTACGGATTGATTCAAACTAGTGCCTCTACAGTAGAAGCGGGAGGTATCGCGTTTGAAAGACAATTAGGTATTCACAGCGATCATCATTTACCTGGACTTAGTAAAATGGCGTCGGCTATTCGTGATGGCGGTGCGTTGTCTGCGGTTCAGTTGCATCACGCCGGACATCGTGCAAAACCTTCAATAGGAGGAATCCCAGCTCCAGCTTCAGGAAAAACAGTAGAAGGAATCAAAGCAATTACAACTGAAGAAGTAGAGCGAATTCGTGACAGTTTCATCGCTGCAGCAAAAAGAGCTCAATTGGCAGGATTTGACGGAATCTCCGTTCATGGTGCTTTCGGCTGGATTCTTTCAGAATTTATGTCACCAAACTTAAACGATCGAACAGATAAATACGGTGGAAGTCTGGAAAATAGAGCTCGTTTTACTATTGAAGTTATTGAAGGAATTCGAAAAGCCTGCGGTCCTAATTTCCAAATTGGATGGCGATTATCTATTGAACGTTACGGATTGCTTTTGGAAGAATTAAGAGAAGTTACCGCTGATATTTTTGATCGTGAATTAATTGATTATTTAGATTTAGCTTTGTGGGATTCGGCTCAAATTGTTCGTGAAGGAACTTTTAAAGGAAAAACCATGTTGAGTGTTTTTACAGAACTTCCGCGAAAAGGAGTTCGTTTGGGTGCAGCAGGAAAAATTATGAGTGCGCAGCGTGCCGGAGAACTTCTCGATGAAGGCTGTGATTTTGTACTGATTGCACGTGCAGCCATTTTGCAGCGTGATTTTCCGCTTCAAGTAAAAGCAAACCCAATGTACGATAGTCCACAGCTGCCTGTAATGGCTGATTATTTGCGACAAGGAGGATTGAGTGAACGCTTTATTGAAACGATGCGTGGATGGCAGACTTTTGTAAAGGCGGGTTCGTTGTAAAAGATTAATAACTAATGATATGCTATCATGAATCATCTTAACTGCAATACAATTATAAAAGAAAGTCCCGATGTATTGTCTTGGAATGAAGATATTTATCTCTTTCATTACAAACAGCCTGAAGAAATAAAAAGAGCCAATATGTGTGTACATATGAATCTCGTTAGTGTTGTATTAGAGGGAACAAAAGAAATTTTGAATCATGGGAGTAAAATTGTTGTTCCTGCAGGTTCTGGTTATTTTATGAAAAGAGGCTCTTATTTAGTTACAGATAAAGTTGAAGATCCCGATAAAGGGTATGAATCCATTATCATTTTTTTCTCAGACGAATGGCTGCGTTCTCAAGTTGACAATGTATTAGGAAATGTAAATGAAGCTTTTTCAGGAAAATTTTCTCCATGCAGAAGTGATATGGCACTTCTTCCGGCAGATGAATTGATGTGCGCTTTAATAACGCAGCTTAAAACTTGTTTGACATTAAACACAGATCCTAAACGTTTAGAATCTATTTTACCTCTAAAAATTCGTGAATTGTTTCAAATTTTAATCTCTGCACCCGAAGGACATCATTTTGAAGCACAATTGCGAAGTCTAGATACACACTTAAATCCCGATTTGGTGCAGTTAATGCAAAGCCATTACAAGGAAAATATTTCTATGGAACAATATGCGTTTCTGGCTAATTGCAGTTTGTCAACCTTTAAACGCAAATTCAGTCAGACTTTTAAAATGAATCCCGGAAAATGGATTATAGAACGAAGATTAGAAGAAGCCTATAATTTGCTAAGATCTGAAATGAACATTACAGAAATCGCATATGAAGTTGGTTTTGAAACTCCTGCACATTTTATAGCTTCCTTCAAACAAAAATATAGAAATACTCCAAAACAGCTTCAGCAAAAACTTTAATCTTTTTTGATTCTAAACTTTACAGGATATTTTTTGAACTTCTGATGAAATTGGCAACTATAATATCCAGCTAATTTTGGCTTAGAAAAACAAAATATTTATTAATTGCATAATTTCAATTTAAAATGAAAAAGACATTGATTATCGTTACACACCCTGATATAAATAACTCAGTGATAAACAAAAAATGGGTTAACGAATTAGAAAAATTTCCTGAAAGATTTCATATTCACCAATTACATCAAGTTTATCCTGATCAGCAATTTGATATAGCGGCAGAACAAAAATTAGTTGAAGAACACGATCATATCATTTTTCAGTTCCCATATTATTGGTATTATGGTCCTGCATTATTAAAAAAATGGTTAGACGAAGTTCTTACACACGGTTGGGCATATGGCAGTTCAAGTGGCTTTAAATTTAGAGGGAAGAAAGTGGCATTGGCTATTTCATTAGGATTAAAAGAAGAACATTTACAACGCGGAACGCCCTTAAAGTTTAATATTAAGGATTTAACCACTCCCTATGAAGCACTATTTGATTGGATAAAAGCCGATTACCAACCACTTTTTGCTTACTACGGAATGACTTTTGAGCCTTCAGAAGAATGGATCGAAAGGAGTGTTCCCTTATATCTTGATTTTCTGGATCGCTTTAATTCTGAGAATGATGACAGAAATATATAATTAGTTTTAATTAAACAAGGGAGTAACTAAAATCTGGCACTCCCTTGTTTTTTTATTATCCTGTTACTTTTAGATGCTGAATTTGTCCATCAGCAATTTCAAAATGAAATTGTAATACAATTGGACTTCCTTCAAATGTACCTGAACATTCAGCAGATAAAACACTTGCGTTGCCGTTTTCGGTATATTCAAGAGGTTTCATCACTGATTTGTATTTTTTGTTTGATTCTTCTATCCAGCTTTTTATTTCTGTTTTACCTGTATGGTTTTTGCCTTCATCAAATGCAATTGCAGTTTCTGAAAAGCAATTGGCATAAGCCGTGCTGTCAAAATTGTTCTGGGCGTTTACTAAGTCTTTTATTACTTCTGGTAAGTTCATAATGTATCTGTTTTATTGTTTATAATTCTTTTGAAAAATTAAATTGTTGGAACTGTTCCTCCATCGATAATAAATTCAGTTCCTGTTAAATAATTGGCTCTTGGTGAAACAAGAAAACCAACTAATTCAGCTACTTCTTCCGGTTCGGCAGGTCTGCCGTAAGGTATTCCCCCAAGTGCATCCATAACACCTTGTTGAGCTTGTTCTACAGTAATATTTGAGTTTCTTGCAATCTCACCAAGCCAGGCTGTCGATGCAGATGTATTTATCCATCCCGGCGAAACTGTCAGCACGCGGACACCTTTTGGAGTAACTTCATTTGATAAACTTTTACTGTAATTTATCAATCCGGCTTTTGCTGCGGCATAAGGTAAAGTAGAATCATAAAGGGGCAGTTTGCCCTGAATAGAAGCGATATGAATAATAACACCACTTTTTTGATCTATCATCTGCGGTAAAAATCCTCTGTCTAATCTCACGGGAGCCAGCAAATTTGCCTGCAGGGTTGATTCCCAGTCTTCATCAGTTAATACGCTGTAACCTCCAGCGGGTGTTGAAGAAGATCCAAGGTTGTTCACAAGAATATCCAGTCTTCCGTAAGCCGACAGCACTTCGCTAATTACTTTTTGTGTTCCTTCTGCCTTACTTAAATCTGCAGCAATGAAATGTAAATCTTCATCGGGTATTTCGGGTTGATTTCTGGCGCTGATAATTACTTTGGCACCTGCATTTTTTAAACGTTCGGCAATGGCTTTTCCTGCTCCTTTTGTTCCTCCTGTTACCAGTGCAATTTTGCCTGATAGTTCGTTCTGATAATCGAATTGTTGTTTCATAGTGATTTCTTTTGTACAAATTTCAGAACTATGTAACTTTCTCACAAGTAAGGAATTACGATTCAGATAGGGATAAATTTTTCCCCTATTGTACAAATCAGAACATAGGTTTACTTTTGTAATATGTATGAAAGAAAAACAATTCCGAATTTAAACTGTGGACTCGACCTGATTGGTGAAGTGTTGTACGGCAAATGGAAAATACGTTTGCTTTGGTTTATTAATGAAGGCCATAAAAGACCAAGCGAATTACAGCGTAAAATACCAGATGCTTCACGCAGGGTTTTGAATATTCAGTTGAATGAATTGGAAGAACATGAACTTGTTGTGAGGAAAATATATCCCGTAGTACCGCCAAAAGTAGAATACAGCCTTACTGAATTTGGAAAAACCCTGATTCCTGTAATAGGCGCTTTAGGAGGCTGGGGAGATGAAAATCAGGAACGGTTAAGAAAGTTAATTATTAAAAAATTTTCTAATCTAACCGATCCCGAAGAACAATAAGATTTTTTCTAAAAATATAAATGGACTTTATTTTTAAGGTGTTTCTGCCATACGTTTAGAGAGTATTAAAGCTATTCTTTTGTTTTCATCATCAGAAGCAACTTTTTTTAACGGATGTCCGGCATACAATTCATATTTCGGAACAGCATTTCCGGTAAATTGTACTTTTTCGACACTAATAATCTGATCGGGAATATTCGCGCCATACCATAGAGAATCTGCTTTTTGTTTCCAGTTAACTTCATATAAAACAGCTCCATTAGGATAAGAACTGTCTGCTTTAATTTTTGCGTGCTGAAAAGCAATTTTATTTCCGTATAAAGTAGACATAGCCGCTTTATTCGGATTAATGGAAAATGTAATAGGGGATAATAACAATGGATTTTCAGGCAGCACATCTAATGCAGATACCGAAGCTTTTTCATTAAGATTATCTTTATTATTTCCGTTACATCCGGAAAGTAAAATAATAAGCGCGATTATAATAGAATGAAGTGGTTTCATAATTATTTGGTTTTATTGTAAATATTAAACTTATTGATATCAAGATGCAGCGGAGTAGTAAAAACGTAATCATTGTTTTTGACCGGATTATGACATGAAATACATTCCTGATCAAAATTGGCAGTATCGCCGTACGGTTTTAAATCATTTCCTTTCCATCTTGCCCATCCCCAACCTTTTGTAGCTGCATATTTTTTTGCATCTTTTATCATAAATTCGACCTGAATAAATGCTCCGGCAGATATAGTTCCGTCAGCTTCTGTTTTTTGTTTCCAGGCTGTTTTGGCAAAAATTGCACCATCGGGCCAAGGATTAGTTTGATGTTCTGCTATAGCTTTTACGGCGATTTCGTTTCCATAAATGATACGCATACTTCCGTTATCAAAACGATCTGATGTACTAACCGCTTTCCAGTTTCTAAAATCGGGGATATATGAAATATTATTTAGTGTAGGTTTAACTTTTGAGTAATCTGTTATTTTTTTATTCGGAAGTACTTTTTCAACATCTTTTGGAGCAGCAACAGGCGGTATTTCCTGATTTGGTTTTCGGACTGCTATTGTTGTTAAATAATTTTTTAAAACAGCAATAGAACGATCATCTAATTTGGCAGAAGGATGAAGGGCTGTATAACTTTTTAGCGGCATTTCGCCCGATAGTATTTTATTGAAAGCATAAAAAAGTGTAGCATTTTGTTTTGGCTTTTCTAATTTATCCCAATCAGAAAAATTCAGTGCTTTTCGGCCATCCTTAATATGAGAAGCGACTATAAAATTGGCAGGTGTTATTTTGTCAAACCACGCCAGATTTACAGTATTTGAATGACAGTCAAAACAAGAGTTTCTTAAAATAGTATTTACTTCTGCCGGAACGTTAGTTAAGTCTTTTGTTGGTGTACTATATTCAATTTCTTCAGGTTTCCAAAATTGTAAAGCAATAAATGCAACCAGTAAAATTGCGAAGATTTTAAGTCCTTTTTTCATTTGTTTTATTTTTTAGATGAAATAAATAATCAATTCAAAATTAGGCCTAATCCCAGTGTTTAAAAGATTTAATTGGCTCAAAGGGGATTTTTTGACCTTGAAGCCGAAATATCAAAAGCTAAATAAATTGCTTATTTTGGCCTAAGTAAAAATTTTTAAACGAATTTCATTTTAAGGACTATAAATTTACATGAAAAAAGCACGCCTTTATACTTTGACACTTACAGGCATTAGTATTGTTGTTCTAATTATTAGTTTGATTTCTTCCAGTTATCTTTATTTGTCTGCCAAAGAAAAGTTGTTCAATAGTAAATTAGAATCGGGCGAGAGGGAAGTTCGGGAAATTTCGCGTCTTTTGGAACAACAGCTTCGCAGCGGATTATCTAAAGATCAGGTAATTCATAATCTGCAGATAAGTATTGAAAATACAGATATAAAAAGTGATTTTATCTGTATGTACAATCAAAAAGGAATCGAACTCTGCCATCCTAATCCAGCATTAATTGGACTTAAAATTCAAGAGAATAATTCTCAGGTTAACGGAATAGGAAATGAAGAGTTTAAACCCTTAAGTACCGTTTTAGAACAGGGAGAAAAAATAGGAGGGATGCGAACATTTCCTAATGATCCAAAAAGAAAATCGGAAATAATCAATATAAATCCCGTTGCAGGAACAGACTGGATGGTAGCTTCGCATGCTAACTTGGCTGTTCTAGAAGAAGAATTATCAGATTTGTATCTGCAGTTTGTTGTGAGTCTGTTTTTAAGTACAGTTTTTATAAGTGTTTGCTGTTACTTAATGATACGACTTATTTATCGAAAATATGAACGAGTTTTTGATCTTGAAAAAGAGGATTTAAATTACAGGGTAAATGAGCTTCAGATCCTGAATTTACAGTTGAATTCAAATCAGCAGAAATTACAAAATCTCACAGATAATACGATTCAAAATGATACCTCAAAAGAGTCTGAAATTCCAAAGAAAAGAATACTTACATATCATAAAGATGAACTGATAAAATTAGATATACAAGAGATTGCCTATATTTTATTAGATACCGGAATTACGTATATTTATACTTTTGACAATCGCCAATATAACAGCAATAACAGCCTTGATGAGGTTATGAAATGGCTTGATCCAACTATTTTTTACAGAGCAAACAGGCAGTTTATTATTAACATAAATTCTATTAGCAGTATATTACTTTATGGGAAAAATCAGTTGAAACTAATTATAAAACCAGATCCCAAAATCGATATTATTATCAGTAAAAATAAAGTAGCAGAATTTAAAAACTGGCTGGATCAGTAAAAAGACTAAATTTTAAACTAAACTGATGGCTTTTTATTTTCCCTTTTCTTTTTAAAATAACTTTTATCAGCAATGTAAATTGTTTTACGAACTTCACAGTATGTGATCGATTTATCTTTGTTTGTAAGCAATGTGGTTTTTACAATTTCTAATTCATTTTGCTGGCTAATTTTGTTTTTAATTTCTTCCAGTTCTTCTAAAGTAAAAATGAAATCAGCATATAAATTCTCTTTTGCAGGTCTCTTAAAATAAATTTCAGCAGCTTTATCCCATACTACAAAATTTTCATCTAAAAGATTAATCAATTGTACCATCGGAATTGGATCTACTGCCGCAAACATACTTCCTCCAAAAATGGAGTTTACATAATTTTTGTTTTTATAACTTATAGGAAGTTTTATTTGAATTTGCAATAAATCCTGCGATACGTTTACAACTCTGGCAGTACTTCTTCGGTACATTGGAGACAGATTAAATCCGTATTTAAAAAGTTTTGGTTTCCCAATATACTTCGAACCTACTGCTGCTATTTTTTGATATACCGACATTCAAAATTGATTTAGGTGTTATTCTTTTTAAGAATTGATTTTAAAAGATTTACAAATTACGAAAATTTGATTTACAAAGTATTACTATAATTTCTATTTAGCCTTCCACACGTTGTCAGCAGGATTTATGTCAACATCATAAGGATCGCCAAGGTTTATTTGTGTAATTGTTTTTTGAGCAGGTAAAGAAATAATAACATCTTTATTGCCATTTTTCCAACAATCTATTTTTTTAGAGATGGTTTCTTTACTGCCATCCGAATACGTGATCATCAAATGAATTGGCATCATCAATGTGCCTGGACTTGAAATTGTAATTGTGTAATTCTTTTTTGCTTTTTCTACTTTTGCGATTGCGAGATCTGGAACATTTTTTTCGAAATACCAATTTTTCCAAAACCACTTTAAATCTGTTTTACTTTCACTTTCGATACTATTAAAAAAGTCATAAGGTGTGGGATGTTTTCCGGCCCAGTTTTTAATATAACCCTGAACAGATTTAAGAAACAATTGATTTCCCAGTAATTCCATAAGATAAAAATTGGCCAATGCCGGTTTCAAATCTTTATTTGAAAAACGGGCTTTACCATAAAGCTGCGGAGTAGGAGTTATGATAGGCATATCTTCGGCAATTCCGGCGCTGTTATTTACAGAGCTGATATCATAATTTAATGGTTCAGAAGAATCAATCATGGGCGAAAAATAGAATTCTGTAAATGTTGCCCAGCCTTCATCCATAAAAGAATACTTTGTTTCATTTGTTCCCACATAAAAAGGAAATATACTGTGAAAAACCTCATGAGTGGTTAATTCAAGCAATTCATTATGATTGTCAAAGGGCAGCATATTCACCATCATAGGATATTCCATAGCGTCAAGTCCGTCAAAAACAGTTTGATGCGAATAAGGAAAAGGAATTTTTGGAAAATGATTACTAATTAATTCTACAGTTTTTGCCGTATAATCAGCCACTTTGTTGTAACTCGTATGCTCCGGATTAAAAACTGCATCTATTCTTGTACGACGTTTAGTATTTGAATCTACTTCAACACTTTTTGCCTGCCAAACATAATTATTGCTCAATCCAAAAGCAAAATCGGTTACATTTAAAGCTTCAAATTTCCAGGTATTTGTTTTGTTTTTTATCGTAATATCTTGGTTTTTTATATCCAAAGGCGTAATGATATCGACGATTTTATCTCCTTTTTCAGCCCTACCAATCCTTTCAATTATATGAGAATCATAGACAGCATCGGGATTTTTAAGATCACCCGTACCCCATACCTGAAAATTTCCGGGAACTGTGATCGAAACATTAAAATTACCATAGTCATTATAGAACTCTTCTTTGCCTAAATAAGGATATTCATCCCAGCCATCAACATCATCATATACAGCAACACGCGGAAAAAAGTAAGCAATAAAAAAACTATCAGGATCGATTTGCCCCGTTCTCACAAAAGACCCTTTGTTTAATATATAGTCATACTCAATTTCGATATTTATTTTTTTTCCCGGTAAAATTGTTACACTTGGCAAATACATCGTAGTTCCTCTAATTTTCTTCTTTGATTCATTATATAAAGTACCATCAAGAGTAATCGTATTTATGTTAATTCCAGTGCCCAAATCTTCGGGAGCAATTATCATATTACGCATGGAATTATTTTTGTAAAAGTTAGGAAACAGCTTAAATACAAGCGTTTTAAGTGTATCTGGACTATTATTTGTGTATATAATAGCGGCTTTGCCCTGAACCTTTAAAGTAGAAGGATTAAAATCAACATTGATAGTATAATCCCCTCGATTTTGCCAGTAGTTTTTTCCCGGTGTTCCTGTTGTATTTCTGGTATTATTTTTATTTGCTTTTGTGACATTTCGCAATACTGGAATATCTTGTGCATATAGGTTAATATTCAAAAGACTTAAAATGACAAATAGTGACAATTGTATTTTCTTTTGAAGCAAAGGCAGTAAATTATACATAGGCAAAAATGAGTTAATTAAGAAAAATCTTAGCTGGCGTGTTTTATCGTATAAATGAATAAAAAAAATATCTTTTATTTTTGTTTATTTAGATAGATTTAACGCTTTTCAAAGCAAGAATCTCTATTGATAATCTGCCTCATGCCACCTATATTTTTACAAACGATTTATTCTCTCATAAATTTTAGGATCGTGTTTTCTAACTTTAATTTTCACATATTTTGAGGCTGGCATATTACTATCCTTAACCACATTGTTGACAGAGACCAAAACGTTTGTTTCGGGAAAATAAGTAACCGTGTTTTTCTCCGGAATTTGATACGAAACAATTATAAACAAAGGCGCGATTCTTTCAATATCATCATCATAATTAAATAAATCGACTTTATCACCCGCTTTAAATCCTGCCTGCGCAATATCTTTTTCGTTCATAAATATTACCCTGCGCTCATTTTTTACACCGCGGTAACGATCATCAAGGCCGTAAATTGTGGTATTAAACTGGTCGTGCGTTCGGGTGCTTGCCATCATATATTCATCTGGAGCAAGTTCGTTTCTTGGAATTTCCGTTAATGTAAATGGTGCACGGTCTCCAAAATCTTTAGTAATAAATTTTCCATCGCGCGCTGCATTCGGTAAATGAAAACCTCCTTTTTGGCGTACTTTTTCATTATAATTTTCAAAACCGGGAATACATTTTTCAATGGCATCTCTCACATCATCATAGCTGTCATGATAACGTTTCCAGTCAACAACCGATTTATTTCCAAGCGTTGCCATAGCCAATTTACATACAATCTGAGTTTCATTAATAAGATTATCAGATACAGGTTTGAGCATTCCTTTTGACGACTGTACAACGCCCATTGAGTTTTCGGTAGTTATAAATTGTGCTTCTCCATTGACAACATCAATATCGCTTCGGGATAATGTTGGTAATATAATGGCTTCTTGTCCGTGAATTAAGTGACTGCGATTCAGTTTTGTAGATACATTTACGGTTAAATTTAGTTTTCTTAACGCGCTTGCCGTATACGTTGTATCTGGTGTTGCCGATAGAAAATTACCACCCATACAAAATAGTAATTTTACTTTTTCTTCCTTCATGGCTTTAATGGCTCTCACAACATCATATCCGTGTTTGCGAGGCGGATTAAACCCAAAATAAGCCTGAAGACGATCCAGTTGTTCGTTAGTAGGTTTTTCATCAATCATCATGGTTCTGTTTCCCTGAACATTACTATGACCACGAACAGGGCAGACACCTGCACCGGGTTTTCCTATACTTCCTTTTAGCAATAGAATATTAAGAATTTCTCTAATCATTTCTACGCCGTTTGGCTGCTGCGTAAGTCCCATTCCCCAGCAAACAATGATTCGTTTTTTGAAAGCGATGATTTCTGCAGCTTCATAAAGTGCTTCTTTAGAAACGCCCGAAAGTTGGACAAGTTCATCCAGATTATAATCATCAAACTGTTTTAGGAAAGCTTCATATCCGGTAGTTTTTTCTTTGATGAAATCATAATCAAAGACTTTTCCGGGATTTTTATTTTCCAGTTCCAATAATATAATTTCAAGGGCTTTTAACAGCGCCATATCGCCATTTATTTTTACCGGAAGAAAAAGATCGGCTAGTTTGACGCCGTTTCCAATAATTCCGTTAATTTCCTGCGGATTATGAAATCCCATTAAACCAGCTTCCGGCAACGGATTTACAGCAATAATTTTTGCTCCGTTTTTTTTACCTTTTGCCAATGCAGTCAACATTCTTGGTGCGTTAGTTCCGGGATTTTGACCAATAATTACAATTACATCGGTATCATAAAAATCATCTAATGTTACAGTTCCTTTTCCAATTCCGATTGTAGTTCTTAAAGCCGAACCGGATGTTTCATGGCACATATTAGAACAGTCAGGCATATTGTTGGTTCCAAATTCTTTTGCAAAAAGCTGATAAAGAAATGATGTTTCATTGCTCGTTCTTCCTGAGGTATAAAAAGCAGCTTCATCTGGTGATTCTAATGCGTTGAGATGTTCTGCTATTTTTGTGAACGCGTTATCCCAGCTTATAGGTTCGTAGTGCGTTCCATTTTTAGGAAGATACATAGGTTCGGTCAATCTTCCCATTTTTCCAATTTGATAATCGTCTAATTGGGCAAGATCATAGACAGAATTTTGTTTGAAAAATTCAGCTGTGATTTTTTTGGTAGTGGCTTCTTCTGCTAAAGCTTTAACTCCGTTTTCGCAGTATTCTCCCAAAGGCGAACGATCATCATCTGGATCAGGCCATGCACAGCTCGGACAGTCAAAACCACCTTTTTGATTCATCTTGAATAAAGCTTTTGTCCCGCGAACAAGCGTTTTTTCTTCAATAAGATCACTAAAAGCTGAGATAACAGCAGGAACTCCGGCAGCCCATTTTCCTGTTTTTGTCAGTTTAAGATCTAAAAGTTTATACGGATTTTCGGCATTTGGTTCTTTTGTAATTTTATCGTGGATGTCTTTTGGAGATTTATCTTCTTTCATGACTTTTGCATTTAATTGGCTTATTCACAGAAATTGGAATAATTATGATTTTAATCAGCTATAAAATAACTGTTTTTTTAATTTTTATTAGAAGTTGATTACAACCTGATCGCTTGAATTATAGATATTGAATCGGTCTTCTTTAAGAAAACCCAAAAGGGTAATATTAAATTCTCTAGCCAATTCTACAGCAAGACTCGAAGGCGCACCAATGGCAACAACAACGGATATACCTGCCATAGCCGCTTTTTGAATTAACTCAAAACTGGCTCTTCCGCTAAGAAGTAAAATATGTTGATTTAATGGAAGTAAATTATTTGTTAATGCAGAGCCAATTAGTTTATCCAAAGCATTATGTCTTCCAACATCTTCCTGTAAAAAAACGAAATCGCCTTCAATAGTAAAAAGTCCCGACGCATGAATACCGCCAGTAACGGCAAAACTGCTTTGAGCTGCTTTTAATTTGTTTGATAATTGGTAAAGTACTTTTGCAGTAATATTTAGTGTTGGATTATCTAAAGGGTTGAAAGTGCTAACTGTTTTGATGGATTGTATAGAACTTTTTCCGCAAACGCCGCAGCTTGATGTAGTATAAAAATTCCGATCTGAAGACATTAAATGCGGAATAAAATTTTCGACTAAATCTACCTGAACAATATTTTTCTTTTGAAAGGAACAGTCTGTATTAGTGTGATAAACTTTTTTAACGTCCTGATAAGAAGTTATAATGCCTTCGGTAAATAAAAAACCAATTGCAAGATCAAAATCATTGCCTGGCGTACGCATTGTTACCGAGATGTTTTTGTGTATTTTTTCAGCTTCGGGACCGTAAGAAATTCTTATTTCAAGCGGTTCTTCTACAGAAAGAATGTCTAATAAAGATGAACTTTCAAATCCGTTCACTTTTGTAATGCAAACCTCTTTAATGGAAACTAATTCCAAATCATTCATTTCCATGTAAATTCATTAAATGTTGATACGTAAAATTAGTAAAAAATGATTTATAAGAAGATTTTTCTCCTTGTAATTAAACCTTTTTAAGGAATTAAATTACTATAATTTATCCCATTTTAATTGCAATTAGGGATTTGGATAAAAAAAAAAAAGAGATGCAGACAAGAAAACAATTAAGCTTCTTGTCTGCATATTTAAATTAAAAAGTCAGTTTAGATAGCGCTGATTTTTATAGAACTAGCTTTATCATTAAAATTTCCTAAACAGCTATTATTTCCTGTTACAACAACAGATTCACCTCCAAAATTGTCGTTTTGGTATAAGGTAATTTTATATCCATTATCTAAACGAACAGACGATAAATCATCATTTACAATACCATACGATTTTAGCTGAGCCAATGTATAATCACCGGCAGGCAAAGCAACTGCATAACCTGTATAGCTGCAATTTTGGTAAACTGTAACAACACCCCCAGCAGAACTATTGTATTTATTATCAGTATAGGTACGTGACAAATTACCTACGCCATCAAAATAATTATCAGCTAATTTTGCAGGATCTGTTGCAAATTCTCCACCTTGTACGATACCATCATTTCCATCATTCCATGCCCATGGAGCATTAGCACCGCCAGTTTTAAAATCATTTCCTTTAAATCCTCCGCCTGGGCTGGAAAACAATTCTGTATTGAATCGTTGATCCCATAATCCTCCGGTTTCAAAAATATCAACAAGTTTGTACTCCACGTAAGTGTCATAATTATCAGATGGTATTTGTGCAGTTCCACTTGCCGAAGGGTAATAGATAATTCCGTCTCCATCAATATCGTGCTGCGGCCACGCTTTAAGACTGTGTCCTTTAGAATCTTGCGCTGTAATAGGGTGCAATTCTCCGTTATAATCTCTCATTTGTAATGTTCCGTCAACACTTTCCAGTCCGCTTACAAAAGAACTTCCAGATGGCACATAAGAGAAAAAGTCGGAATGACTAACTGTAACCGCTCCTTTTAAAGAACCGTAAGTAGAACCATCTTTTTCTACAATCATTAATACACCTTCTAAATCATTTTCATGCTGATCTAAATTGTATAAAAACGGATTATCTGTCCAATCGCGTGGAGAGAAAAAAGCATAAGTAATAAACCAATGCGTATTTGATTCAACAACCGAATAATAGCAATGTGCGGCTAAAGAATTAGCATAAGCAGGAAGGTTGTTCCAGTTGTTTTCGGCATTCCAGTCATTGTCGTAGTTAATTGCAGTAAGATAATCTGATTTTCCTCCTTCGGCATAAGTTCCTGTAGCATCTACATCTTTGTAATGAATAGGAGCCCATCTTCTTGCTAAATTAGAACTTGCTGAGACACTCATTTTTTTGAAATTTTGCTGCTCTTTTGCTACAGCAGAATTTTGGCTTTCTTCTAATGTCGTATCCTGACATGAGAATGTAAGGGCCGACAGCATAATAATTAAGGCTTTACTTAATACCTTTTTTGGATTCTGTTTTTTCATAATTCTAGTTTTAATGGTTTATAACATATTTAAATTCAATGATTTTTATAAATTATTTGATAGCAATAACCAACTGAGAAATAAAAAGTAATCAGCTTTGTTTTCTGGAAATTTTGTCGATAGAACGGATTGTTTTTGAATTATAATTCTTACTACTTGTAAGTACCTTAAAAGAGAAATCGTACTATCGAAGCAGTATTACAATACGGTTAACAAAAAGTTAATAGGAAAAGGAAGAAGTTATAATTGTTGAACTCAGTAAAAATGATTAGGTTCAAGCGGTATATAATGGAGCTAAAACACTATATCAGAATAAGTTATTATTGTGAAATTGTATAGATTAAGATATGTTACCAATAAATTAAATTATGGTTAACAGCCTATCTGCATTTATATTTTAAAATAATTAATGCTGAAATTTACAAGTATCAATAAAGTATAAACCAATTTTTTTACGTGCAAAACCATCTTATACCTTCAGAAATTTCGTGGCTCTCTTTCAATAACTGTATTTTGGATGAAGCCGATGATTCCAATAATTCGTTATATGAAAGAATTAAGTTTTTAGCCATTCATTCGTCTAATTTAGATGAATTTTTCAGGGTTAAAATCAGAAAACTGCTGACTAAAAATTCAAAAAAGAATACAGAATTACTCAATAAAATTTTAGCCGAAGTAAATCTCCAGCAAAACAGATTCGGGGCAATTTGGAAGAAATCAATACTGCCAGAATTAGCCGCGAATAATATTGTTTATTATGAAAATCAAGAGTTTACCGAAGAACATTTACAGGAAATCGAATACTATTTTAAAAGCATTATTCTCTCTTATATTCAAGTTATTTATATTTCGATAAACCAGCCTAAAACGTATTTCTTAAACAATCGTAGTTTATACTTTTTGGTAAAACTAAAAGATACTTCGGGTAATTTTAATTACGCTTATTTGAATATTCCTTCGGATAAACTGGACCGATTTAAACAATTGCAAAGTCAGGGCGATACGCATTATATTATTTCGATTGATACTATTATAAAGAATTGTTTATCGCTTATATTTCCTTCCGGAAAAGTGGTTTCCTGCAATGCTATAAAACTAAACCGTGATGAAAATTATTTAATAGAAGATGAAAATTCAGGAGATTTAATAGCGAAAATTGAAGCCAAAATTGAAGAGCGAAAACGCGGTTCGTCGACAAGATTTCTGTATGATTCTAATATGGATGCTGAAACAATTTCGGTATGTAAAAAAACCTTTCGCCTTAAAAAAGATGAAATGATAAAAGGCGGAAGCCATCATAATTTTTATGATTTATTCAAGTTTCCAAATCCAGTAAAACCCAATCTTCAGGGAGCAAATTATCCGGGTCTCAAACATTTGCCCTTTGAAAGCAAAAAGTCAATTTTTGAAATTATTGACAAACAAAATCAATTATTGCATTTTCCGTATCAATCATATTATTATGTACTTCAGTTTTTTAATCAGGCGGCAATTAACAGAAATGTTCTCGAGATAAAAATTACTTTATACCGAATTTCATCGCAGTCGTTAATTGCAAATGCTTTGATAAGCGCCGCTAAAAACGGAAAAAAAGTGACTGTTTTTGTAGAAGTCAAAGCACGTTTTGATGAATACAATAATTTATTCTGGTCCCGAGAAATGAAAAATGCCGGAATAAAAATCATTCAAAGTATGCCGAATTTAAAGGTTCATGCAAAAGTGGCAATGGTGACCATGAAAGATAAATACGGAAATAAGAAATATTATAATTATTTATCCACCGGAAATTTTAATGAAAGTACAGCCAATATTTATTCTGATTTTGGATTTTTTACTTCAGAAAAAAAATATACAGATGATTTAAAAAAAGTATTTGCATTTTTGAAAACCAAGAAAAAGACAGGTGCACCAAAACATATTCTGGCCGCAGGTTTTAACATGAAAGAGAAATTACTAGAATTAATAGATACCGAAATTGAAAATAAAAAAGCCGGAAGAGAAGCGGCGGTATTTTTAAAAGTAAACGGAGTTGATGAAAAAGATATTATCGACAAACTTATTGAAGCAAGCAGGGCAGGTGTTGAAGTGACATTGATAGTACGAGGAATCTGCACTTTATTGCCGAGAATTAAATATGTAAGTGAGAATATAAAAATCTATAGAATTGTAGACATGTTTTTAGAACATTCGAGAATTTACAAATTTGCAAATAACGGCGAGGAAAAAATCTATTTGTCATCTGCTGATATGTTAAGCCGAAATTTAAACAGAAGAATAGAAGTTGCTTATCCGTTATATGATGAAAAACACATTGAAGAAATTAATACAATTATTCAATTGCAGTTAGAAGATAATACAAAAAAAAGAACCATAAATAGTGAGGGAAATAATGAAGTGGAGATTCTAAATATTGACGAACCAAGACGTGCGCAAACTGAAATTTATGATTGGCTTGCGGAGTGTAATATGGAATGACGTTTGGTTTTATTTTACAAATAAAGCTCGATTGTTAAGTTGAGCTTTTTTTTGTAATATAAAGCTTATTTTTCCGTAAATAATAACTGATTTTTATTAAAATATTAGGAATCCTATAAAGATTTAATCATAACATTTTCTAGATTTGCGCCGAAATTAAAATTGCTTATGAAAAAACTTTACTTATTAGTCTTTACACTTTTACCGCTTTTAATTTTTTCTCAGGATATTCTTTGGGAAAAATCGTATGGAGGTATACACGCAGATTATCTTTTTGATGCACAACCAACAGCAGATTACGGATTTATATTGGCAGGAAGTTCTGTGTCTGATAAAACCGGAAATAAAACAGAGGACAATCATGGAGATCTGGATTACTGGATCTGGAAAATGAGCGAAAAAGGTGAGCTTGAGTGGCAGAAAAGCATTGGAGGAAATGGTTTTGATCTTCTTCAAAGCATTAAAAACACAAACGACGGCGGATTTATACTGGCAGGAACCTCAAGTTCAGGAAATAGTTTTCAGAAAAAAGAAGAATCTAAAGGACTTAGTGATTTTTGGGTTATAAAACTCGATGCTTCAGGTACTGAACAATGGCAGAGAACCATTGGAGGAAATGGCCAGGATGAACTTTTATGCGCTTTTCAGACTAAAGATGGAGGTTATGTTTTAGGAGGTTCATCCAGTTCCAGTCCATCTTCAATTTCAAATAATACAATAGATCCAAAAATTATTGCTTCAGCTAAAACAGATTTATATAGTAAATCTGAAAAAAGCCGTGGTAATATGGATTACTGGATCGTAAAACTGGACAGACATGGCGTTATCGAATGGCAGAAAACATACGGAGGAGAGTATGCCGATTTATTACGTAGCATGGAACAAACCGCTGATAACGGATATATTTTAGCTGGATACTCAACTTCTCCAATATCTGGAGACAAAACCGAGGCAAATAATGGTTCCGGAGATTACTGGATCGTAAAGTTAAATGATTCAGGAGCAATTCAATGGCAGAAAGCATACGGAGCAGAAGGCGATGACCAGCCTTATATAATTCATCAGACTGCAGACGGCGGTTACATTGCCGGTGGAAATTCTAACAGCACCAATGCCCTAACTCCATTAGGAGGCATTGTAGGTAACGGAACAGATTTTTGGGTATTAAGAATCAATCATCAAGGAGACGTTTTGTGGAGTAAGACTTTCGATTTTGGTAAAGTAGATATTCTAACATCGCTGGTGGAGAATAACGATCATACCTATTTAATTGGCGGTCATGCAAAAACAGAAACCAGACAATCTGTAATTGGAGATTTGGCAAAAAAGGCAGGTGTAGGAAAGGAAAAAGATGGTATAAACGATTATATCGCACTAAAAATAGATAATAAAGGAGAAGAATTGTGGAGCAAAACGGTAGGCAGTAACGGCGAAGATATTCTAAGAAAACTAGTTGAAACCCGTGATGGAGGTTATTTAATGGCAGGAACTTCAAACTCAACTTCATCTAAAGATAAAAATTCGAATATTGGCAGTAATGATTTTTGGGTTGTTAAACTAAAAGACAAAACCAAGATTGAGAAAGTTAAAGCCAGCATTGAAGCAATTCCTAATCCTGCAGTTGATTATACGAATGTAATTATTGGTTATGATTTCAAGGAAGGTACTGCAACAGTTGTTGATATTCTCGGTAGAAATTTACAGCATTTTAAAATATCAAGCAGAACAGTCCCTGTGAATTTAAACGGTTATGCTGAGGGAATATACATAGTAAAAATTCAGACAGATGTGAAGACAGAGTCTGTGAAAATAATTAAAACGGTTAAATAATTTAAAATGAGTATTATAATAGATAAACCAAATCTAAAAAGTTTAATTAAATTTTTATACTTTTTGGTTATTTTTTTTGTTTCGATAAAAATTAATGCACAAGGCGAAAAACCAAGTTCATATTTTCCAAATATAGTACCACCGCCACCAAATAGTGCCAGTTTAGGGGCGTATGGACAAGTGCCTCTAAATCAATTTACTGGTAATGCAAATATCTCGATTCCTTTACTGGAGTTAAAATCAAATAGTTTATCACTTCCTGTTTCATTATCATATTCATCAGATGGAATTAAAGTAGATCAATATGAATCAAATGTTGGTATGGGATGGGCATTGAATGCAGGAGGTGTTGTAACGAGACAAGTTTTTGATTATCCCGATAATTATAATGGCAGAATGCAAAAACCTAATGCTGCAATAGATTCGAATGAGATGGAAACTTTTTTAAATCAGGCATCATTGGGTTCTCAGGTTGATACACAGCCAGATATTTTTAGTTATAATGTGAATGGTATATCTGGTAAGTTTTTTTTAGATAATAATAATCCTGTGGAGATAGAACCTTCAGGATTAAAAATTGAAATTACATCAGGCTTTATCGATTTGGGATTTGTTCCAACATCTACTCCTGAAATAACTATAACTGATACGAAAGGAATCAAATACTATTTTGGAGGAACAAACGCAATTGAAAGCAGTTCTACAAGAAGAATTTTTGTTGAAAACTCACCACCGGGAGAAACTGTTAAAACTTCATGGTATTTAACTAAAATTGAAGACCCATTTACAAGTAGTGTAATAACATTTACGTATGATTCCAGAGTGGTGACATATGTATCCAGTAATGAACAAAGTTTAGAATATGTGTATGGATTTGCAGGAGTTAGATTAACTTCAGGATTATATAATTATCAGAGTACTTCACGTTTGAATGAATCTCTTTTGAAAGAAATTACCACAGTTAACAGCAAAGTGTCTTTTGTATATTCAAAACGATTTACAGATCCTGATTTTCCGTTATCAAAAATAGATGAAGTAATTTATACTACAATTCCGGGCACAGTAATAAAAAAAATAAAATTTGATTACGATCAATATTCAGGTACTACATTTTCGAATAGTTATAATCAATCCTTTGAATATTTTAAAAAAAGGTTTTTTCTTAAACAAGTTAATGAGTTTAGTACAGAAAGCGAACCAATAACACATCAGTTTGAATATTATTTTCCCGATAGACTTCCGGCAAGATTTAGTTTTGCACAAGATAACTACGGCGTTTTCAACGGAAAAAATAACACAAGTTTAATTTCTGATGAAATTTCTGTTTTTAATTCTGTGCTTCAGGCTATTCCAGGTGGAAAATTAGCAGACAGACGACCAGATGGTAATTTTGGATATTATGGTCTGTTAAAAAAAATAATATACCCCACAAAAGGATCAACAACTATAGAGTATGAACCTCATGTTTTAGGGAAGATAAATGTTCCGGTAAATGCTGTAAAAAACCAATTTAGTTTAAGCGTTTCTACCATTAATGAGCAATTTAACAATTCAGCTACAAGTACTATTCATTCCTCTATGCAGCAAAAAATCAGGATAAATGGTAGTGTAGTAAACAATGTAGATCAATGTACGGAGGCAGAAAATCCTTGGCCTCTTCGGGCTGAAGTAGTAATAACTGATTTATCTACTAATCTTCCTGTTCCGTTTTATAAAAGCGGATCAAATCAGGATACTCCTTCCTTAATAGGAAATTCCTATACTTTTTATAAAACTCAAAGTGTTACTGAAGACACTTTTACTCTGGAAGCAAATAAGGATTATTCAATTAGCATATCTTTGATTAGACCCTGCATGTTTGGAGGTGTTTTTTTTGATTACTACAGCCAGCCTATAACATATCAGGAGATTGATAAAGAAATTGGTGGTCAGAGGATAAAATCTATTTCTAAAAATAATAATGTAAATGGAATAATAGAAAAAGAAAGATATTATTACAGGCCTTATAATTGTGCCACCTGCCAGAGTGGGAGCTATATCAATCAGGCACCGATTGCATATGTGAAAAATATTGAGAGGAGTAATTTATGTGAATATCCGCCACAACGTACATTATATTCTGTGGGAAGTTCAAATCTGGCTAGATTATATTCTGCACAAAATGCTCAATTTGGTTATGGATATGTAACCAAAAGTTATGGGGATAATTTTGAAAATGGAGGGGAAGAATTTAAGTATGAGATAATTCAGGACGGTTTTCCTTTGCCTACATTAGGAGCAATGGATAAAACAACACCGTTCACAAATGGTTTTGGATCAGGAAAATTATTATCTCATAAAGTTTTTAATAAGGCATTAACAGTAGTAAAAGAAACTACAAATACTTATTATCATGATCTTTCAAAAGATATATCAGTAACAGGATATAATGCTTTTATGAGCACACAGGCTTTTGCGAGAATTGGTGATGCTACTGCTACTTTCTGTGGGCTTCAGCTAAATTGGGCTAATTATACTCTAAATGAATATTCTCTTCGCTCCCAATGGTATTATTTAAAACAAACAGTTGAAAAGCAGTATGATCTTAACGGATTAAATCCGGTAACAACTACGACTGATTTTAATTATGGAAATCCAAATCACTTACAACTTACAGCGCAGAGTATTAAAAATTCAAAAGCAGAAGATATGATAACTAAATATTTTTATGCAAAAGACCCTGAAATGGCAAACAAACCGTTTATAACCGAGTTAATTACAGCTAATATTATTGGAGTTCCTCTGGATACACAAACTTATAATGGAGTATCAACCAAGTTGTCAGAACAGTTGACCGTTTATGACAAAAGTACTGCAACAAGTAATTTATTACTGCCAAAATCTATTTATGCAGGTAAATTTCCAAATGCATTCCCAACAGTTTTAACAGATAAAAATCTGGAGAAAAAAGTCACTTTTGATCAATATGATGATAAAGGTAATATAATACAATACACTCCCGAAAGTGGTATTCCGGTTGCTGTTATTTGGGGATATAATAAAACCCAGCCTATTGCAAAAATAGAAAATGTGACATACAGCGAGGTTTCATCTTATGTGGCTAATTTGCAAAACTTGTCAAATACAGGAACAGAGGCTAATTTAATTACTGCATTGACATCATTACGCAATGCTTTGCCAAATAAAATGGTAACGACAATTACATATTTGCCGCTTATAGGAGTAAGTACCATAACAGACCCAAAAGGAAGTATAACAACTTATTTATATGATAAGTTCAACAGACTTAAAGTTGTAAAAGATAATGGGGGTAAAGTTATTTCAGAAAACCTATACCATTATCAAAACTAATCAAAGCCTTAAAATGAGAAAAAAAATACTATTTATACTATTATTCCAAATATTTGCTTTTGTAGGTTATTCACAAGTAAAATCTAATTCTTCCAATAGTGCAAAAGCTGCTGCCGTTGTCGATCCGGGTGGAGAAGATCCTACAGGTTACCAGTGGAATCGTGATTTTGATAAAGATGGTTTTGGAGACCCAAACGACTATGTATTCAGTCAGACTAAACCTAATGGTTATGTTGCAAATCCACTAGATTGTAATGACAATGATGCTACAATAAATCCTAATACAGTTTGGTATCGAGATGTTGATGCTGACGGATTCGGTACTTCGGCTACAACTATCCAAAGCTGTACTCAGCCAACAGGGTATGTAAGAAATAATACAGATTGTAATGATGCAGATGCAACCCTAAATCCTAATACAACCTGGTATCGTGATGCAGACGGCGATGGTTACGGAGCTACAACTCCAACATTAAAACAATGTACTCAACCGGCAGGTTATGTTCGAAACTCGTCTGATTATAATGATACAACTGTTAATATTACCAATATTGCTCCATCAACTTTTTACAGAGATGCTGATAACGATACTTTCGGAAATGCTGCGATTTCGGTTCTTTATAGTGTAAAACCAGCTGGATATGTTACTAACAGTACTGATTGTAATGATGCAGATGCAACTTTAAATCCTAATACAAAATGGTATGCAGATAACGATTTGGATGGATTTGGTGATCCGGCAAGTTTCGTAACACAATGTACGGCTCCAGCGGGTAATTATGTACGAAATAATTCAGATAACTGTCCTAATATTAAAGGCACGAATGCAGACTGTTCACTGCTTGTAGCTCCGTCAGCAGATAGAAATTACATTATTACCAAAACATATAAAAAACCATTTGCAGATGTTATTGAGTTTCCCGCCTTAGATGAGGCAGCTCAAAGTATAACTTATTTTGACGGTTTAGGAAGACCAATCCAGCAAATTGCCAATAAACAATCTTCGTCATCAAAAGATATTATCACAAACATAACTTATGATAATTTTGGAAGACAAATAAGAGAATTTCTTCCTTATGAAGCTTCATCCGTTAATATGGCATTTGAACCTAATGCAGAAACGAATACTGCAAGTTTTTATAATACAACTAAATATGAAAACACAGCTAATCCGTTTTCGCAAAAAAACTTAGAATCTTCACCCTTAAACAGGGTAACTAAACAAGCTGCGCCGGGAACTTCCTGGGCAATGGGCAGCAGTCACGAGATTAAACTGGATTATCAGACCAATACAGCGACAGAAGTAAAATTGTATAAAGCAACGACAACATGGACAGCAAGTTTAGGCTTATATGAGATTGCATTTTCAGATGCGGGAAATTATGCAGCAAACGAACTTTACAAAGTTGTAACCTACGATGAAAATACTACGGCAACTCCAACAGAAACTGCAGGATCAACAGTAGAGTTTAAAAACAAGGAAGGACAGGTTGTTTTAAAAAGAACCTATGATGCAGGTGCAAAACATGATACTTATTATGTATATGATATTTATGGAAACTTAACATATGTAATTCCTCCAAAAGTAGATGGAGCAACAATTACAGTCGATGTTTTAAACGGATTTTGCTATCAATACAAATACGATTACCGAAACCGTTTAGTAGAGAAAAAACTTCCTGGAAAACAGTGGGAATTTATTGTGTATGACAAGCTGGACAGACCAGTAGCAACAGGTCCTGCGTTTTCGCCTTTTAAAGACGATGCCTCTGTGGGCTGGATTATTACCAAATACGATGTTTTTGGCAGACCTGTTTATACAGGTTGGAACAGTCAGGCGGTAAGTTCTACGGCAAGATTTACCCTGCAGGGAAACCAAAACACAGCAGCAACTTTGTACGAAGACAAAGCAGCGACTACCATTGATGGTATTGCTACGAATTATAAAAATACGATTGCGCCAACGAGTTTTAAACTCTTAACCGTTACATATTATGATGATTATACATTTACGGGTGCTCAAACGGCCCCAACTACTATTATTGGACAGACTGTTTTAGTAAATACAAAAGGATTGCAAACAGGCAGCTGGACTCGTGCTCTAAGTACCGCAGCATCTATTGCAGGAGAAACAACCACTACTTTTTATGATAGTAAAGCAAGGCCAATAAGTACTTATGTAAAAAATCATTTAACGGGTGTAAGTCATACCGATAATGAAATTGATTTTATAGGAAAAACGCTGACAACTCAAACAGCGCACCAACGATTGAGTGGTGGAGCGGTAATAAATACGGAAGATAAATTTACCTATTCTCCACAAGATCGTCTGCTCACACAAACCCACAAAATAGGTACGGCAGGAACAGTCCAGCTTATGGTGGCTAATACCTATGACGCTTTGGGACAGTTAATGAGTAAAAATGTTGGTAATACTACTGCCGCGCCTTTGCAGAAAGTAGATTTTAATTATAATGTAAGAGGCTGGCTTACCGAGATTAATAAAACGGTAAATTTACAGCAGGGAACTGATGCGAAAGATCTTTTTGCTTTTAAAATTAATTACAATACAACTCAGGCAGGGATTTCTGGCGTAAATGGACTTTATAATGGAAACATATCAGAGACATTATGGAGAACAGGTGCCGACAATATAGAACGCGCTTACGGTTACCAATACGATAATTTAAACCGATTAAAGAATGCGATTTACGAAAAAAGCGGCGTAACGACCAATGCGTACAATGAGAGTTTGACCTACGATAAAAACGGAAATATCATGTCCCTGATACGCAAAGGAGATACTGACCCTCAGGTACAGCCTATAGAAATCGATAATCTGGCGTATACGTATACAACCAATACAAACCAGCTGGCTAAAGTAGTTGACAACAGCAATAATACCAGTGGATTTAATGATTTTAATAAAACCGGGGATGATTATACTTATGATGCCAATGGGAATATGTTTACCGATAAAAATAAAAACATTAGCGCAATTGCTTACAACCACCTTAATCTGCCAAAGAAAATAACATTTGGAACAGGAAATACAATTGAGTACATTTACAATGCAACGGGAGAAAAACTCGAAAAAATTGTAACGGAAAATAGCATTGCCACAACAACCAATTATTTGGATGGTTTTCAATATAAAAATACGGTTCTGGAATTTTTTCCAACTGCTGAGGGTTATGTAAAAAATACAAGTGGAGTGTATTCTTATGTGTTTCAATATAAAGACCATTTAGGAAACATCCGTGTAAGCTACGGTAAAAACCCAACAACTCAGGTTCTTGAAATTATTGATGAGAATAATTATCATCCTTTTGGTTTAAAACATAAAGGGTATAATGATTATGTGGCTACAAGTAATAAGTATAAGTACAATGGCAAAGAACTGCAAGACGAGTTAGGGCTTGCTGTTTATGATTATGGTGCAAGGAATTATGACCCTGCTTTAGGAAGATGGATGAATATTGATCCTTTGGCAGAAAAAATGAGAAGGCACAGCCCTTATAATTATGCATTTAATAATCCAATAAGATTTATTGATCCAGACGGAATGGCTCCTGATTGGCATAGAGATGGCGCCGGGGCATTAGTTGCCGACAAAGGAGATACTGCTCAGAGTCTTGCTAATTATACAGGAATGTCCTTGCAAGAAGCTAGAGCACAGTTTAATCATAACTTTTATCGTTACGAAAGTGTAATGTCGGGAGGGGAAACATTTAACAATTCCCCTAAATATGTTTCTTCAGGAGATTATGGCCCAGATAAAAGTACTTCTCATGCAATAGCTTTTGCTGGTATAGTAGCATTACCTATATTAGGAGCAACAGGAGCAATAAGTTTTGGCCTGCCGACCGTAGGAGAAGCATTATTTGGAGTCACAGCAAATACAGTCTCGCAAGGAATTGCAAATGGAGGTGATTTTACACAAGTTAATACAATTGAAGCTGCTGCATCAGCTTTCCCTGGTGTAGGTCCAACTCTAATTGGAGAAAGTTTTAGTTTATCTGTTGAGGACTTTAGTAATTCAAATTATACACCCTCAATTCCAACAAGTTTTGAGCAAGCTGCTGTTCAAATTGGAGGTGGATTAATAAGTAATAGTTTTGGAAATAAGATTGATGCAAATTCTATTTTTGCTAAAGGAGTTGCAAAAACTTATGGAGAAACTGCAAAATTTTCAGTGGAAACAGCATCTAATGTTGCACCAAATTTACTGCCTAAAAAAAAATAAAAAAGTATTAAAATTCACTATATGCAAAATTTTTATAAATCCATTCTAGTATTAATCATTGTGGGAGTTTTTTCAATGTTTGTGAGAAGTTATCTTAAGCAAAAGGAAATCAGGGAAAACCAAGAGCAAACTGTCTGTAAATTTGTGTTTTGTAAAGACTTTCCAAAAACAACTAAAAGTTTTTTTCAATACAAAATTAAAAATGAATGGTTTAGAGAAGGTTATGGAAGATGTCCAGACAATTATGAAAAAAAAATCAACAAATTTTTTAGATTATATTACTCTTCAAAGGATTCTAATAAAATTATAGTAGATTTTTCCCAAGAAATTGTAGATACAACTGAAATTCTTAATGCAGGATTTTCTTTAAACGAATTAGAGTAAGTACCTTAAAAATAATAATTAAAATGAAAAAAATACTTTTACTGTTTATCACTTTCTTCTGCGTTCAAAATTCATTTTCTCAAAATTCATTTCCAGAAAATGACATTCAAAAAAAGATTTATAATAATGAAGACGTTCAAGTTAAAGCTGAATTTCAAGATGGAGAAAAAAAGTTCAATGAATATGTCGTTATGGCCTTTAAGAAAGAAAAACATAAAGATTATCCAAAGACCGTTCTTGCAAGCTTCATAGTTGGCATTGATGGTTCACTAGAGGATGTCGAGATCGTAAGTGGAGGTCGAAAAAACGCATCTAAAGAGATAAAGAAAATCATTGAAAATTCTCCTAAGTGGTTGCCTGCTGAGCACGAAGGTTATCGTGTGAGGGCAAGTGTAAAAGTTTCTTTGAATTTTCAAGAATAGTAAAACATGAACAAGTTAAGGGGGCATTTTTGCCCCCCTTATCTATTTTAAATGCCTTTATAAAAATTTTTTTCCCTTTTCTTTTTAAATTGTTTGGAAACATAATCATTGATTTTTTCACCACGAAGTAGAATATCTGCTAGGTTTTCTTTTACATAATCTTTTGATTCAAAATCTTGAAAGTTCTCCCGATCGCTCGGATATGCGCAACGATAGCGCGGAAATTTTTTCCGTGCCCGCAACGAGCATCGACAAAGCATAAAAAAGAAAAAACCTCGCCAGCTGGCGAGGTTTTTTGCGTTTTAAAACGTTGGTAATCGTGCTTGTTTTTTTCATTTAATACTATTTCAAATCGATAAAAAGAATCTAAATCTTACAAGTAGAAATAAATTTACATTTCCTTCATAATTAGCATATTAATAACCCATACTGATAAGTTTTTTCCTCGTAGTTATTAATAATTCGTTGAAACAATTATAATAATATTATAATTGAAATTTTGAAGATAAACGAATTACATCAGATAACTTTAATGTCTCTAAACATTATCTACAAATGAAAACAATCCAATTCAGAACCGATGATTTAACCCAGTACACCGTTAATATTTCCCAAATTACCTGTATGTTTACAGCAGATGAATCTTTAGGAACTTGGATTTATCTGAGCTGCGGAACCAGACTAAAAGCCCTTTTAGTTATTGATATTGTTTTAGAAATGATCAGCAAGGCCGAAAATGAATAATTAAGAATTGGACAAAACAAAAAAACTCAAAAAGCTGTTTAGAAGATTTTGTTGGGACAAAAAAGGGGATTTATAGGCTAAAAGCAGGAATTTGATATAGACTTTCGTCTAATTGTAGTGTTTTCTCTTTTTTAGCTGTAACTTTAATCTGATGTTTTGCAACTTTTCCATTTTCTATTATCTCTAAGAAATAAATTCCGGATGGATAACCTTGTAAACTAATTGTTTTTGATATTTCAAACTTGTTTATTTCAGGTTCTCCGGAGTAAATTAAATTGTGATTTTCATCACATATAGTAAAAGATGCGTTTTCAGCACCATCTAGAATAAAGCTTTCCACTTTTCCGTTTCCGGTATCGATCATCAAAATGTAGTCTCCTTTTTCCTCATCAGCATAAGTGTAAAGTGATGATAGTAATAAGGTATCAGTGAAAACTGTTTTACTAAATTTTGTCATTTTTAATTGCTTGATTGTCAAAGATTATTGTGGCGCAAAATTAGAAAAGAAATTCAGTTTTATTCAAAAAAAACTTATTTTTTATTGTGTAAATTGCTGAATTACAGATGATTTAGTGTTTTTGCTAAAATATGTGTTAAAAATGCAACCCTTCAATGTTCTTTTTGTATATCTTAAAAAAAAATCGGATGATTATCAGTTTATTAATTTTTTTTAAAAATGCAATAAATAAGAAAATATCCTATTATCGACTTTTCTAAGATTTAAAATCTGATCAGTTGATCCTCTGGTTCAGTAAATTATCTCTAAAATTGAAACAATTCTCCAACTGCTATTTTGCAAACATCGCCTTCCACATAAATTTCACTTTCTTCCACATTAGTTCCATTTACTATTATTTTCATTTTACTGGGCCTTCCTAAAAAGCTTCCTTGATTTAGTATAATTTCGGTATTAATATTTAATCGATTCTCAACTAAATAAGCGCCTGCAGGACCCGCCGCACTTCCTGTGGCAATATCTTCGACCAAACCAAAATTATCCCACGTTCTTCCTTCCAGATTTTCGGTATCTAAAACATAGAAAAACTTCGCATTTACTTCTTGCAGTTTTTCTTCTAAATCCGGTATTGTGACTTTTACTTTCGCTAAAGATTTTGATTTTACTGGAATTATCAAATAGGGAAGTCCTGTCGATATTACTTGCAAAGGTTGATGCGCGTATTTATCTTCCGGTAAAAGATTGAAATATCTTAAAAAAGTTTCTTCCTGTTCTTTAGTTAGAATATTTCTGAATTCCGGTTTACCCTGATTCATTTGTGCTGAATAATGATTATTATGTTTTACGGTTTTTACAGAAACTAATTTTTCATTTAGCTGGAAATTGACTTTGCTTTCTGACGCATCCTTAGCATATAAATCATGAACAATTGCGGCAGCTCCAATTATAGGATGTCCCGCAAAATCCAATTCTTCTTCCATTGTAAAAATACGGGCGCGAAAAGTATCAGAGTTTATTTGGTTTAAAAAGATACTTTCAAATTGTCTCATTTCCTGCGTAATAATCTGCATAAGAGATTTCTCCAGAGGATTTTCATTTATAAAAATAGTCAGTCCATTTCCCGAAAATGGTTTATCTGAAAAAACGTCAACGTGATGATATTTCATTTTATGTTTTTTAAATTAAGATACTCTAACAACAATTTTTCCCGCAGTCGTTCCGCTTTCAACCTGCGTGTGTGCGGCCTGAATGTCTTCAAAATCGAATATTTTTGAAACGTGCGCTTTTACAATTCCTTGTTCTAAAAGCGATGCGATACTTTTCATGTCTTCAGGATCAGAAAAAACAAGCATCATAAAATTGACATTTATACCTTTCTTTAATGCTTTTTCTTTTACTTCTTCAGATAATCCAGATGGTAAATTGATAAGAGTTCCAGTTGGTTTTACAACATCAACAGAACGTCCAAAGTTATCATAACCAATAGTTTCGAGAACAAAATCAACATCAGAAACTACATCTTCAAACCTGACGTTTTTATAATCGATATGTTCATCAGCTCCTAATTCTAAAACAAAATCTTTATTTTTTTCTGAAGAAGTTCCTATAACATACGCACCAAAATGTTTGGCAATTTGAACCGCATAATGTCCCACGCCGCCAGCTGCCGCATGAATTAAAACTTTGTCGTTCTTTTTTAATTTTCCAAAAAAGGTAAAAGCCTGCCACGCCGTTAATGCTGCCAAAGTACTGGCCGCGGCTTCTTCATGACTTATGTTGGCAGGTTTAATCGCTAAATGTCCGGCGGGTGCCACAACATATTCGGCGTAAGCATTTCCAACTCCCGGAAAATTGATCATTCCAAAAACTTCATCACCGATTTTAAAATTGGTCACTTCAGAACCTACTTCTTCCACAATTCCCGAAACGTCCCAGCCTAATATTACAGGCGGATTTTTAGCTAATTCACTGGCAAGTGAAGCGCCTTTTCGGGTTTTAATATCAACAGGATTAATGCTGAACGCTTTTACTTTTAGTAATACTTCTTTTTCGCGGATTTGAGGACGGGGAATTTCTTTAATTTGAAAATTGTCAACTTCTCCAAAACCGTCTAATACTATTGCTTTCATGTTTTTTAATTTTATTTATTTTATAAATGGTTGCTGCTGAATGTCAAAATTGGCCATGTATTTTGACCAGTTATGCAGCAAATCACTTTCTGTAATTTTAAGAGATTGAAGTATTTCAGATTTTTTGCTGAAAACTAAAAGTGCTTTCAGTTTTTTTCTTCCGTACTTATTATCAATATACATAACCATCGATCCGGATAAACCATATTTCATTTTTCCTGTCCAAAAACTATCCAGATTATTGGACGTTTTGTTTTCAGCAATAAGTTTTTTTATTTCAGCTATTCGTGCTGCATCACATTGTCCCGAAGCATAAGTTGCCAAACCTTCGACAAACCAGTCAATTCCTTCAACGTTACTAAAATCAGGACTTGCATTTAATTGTCCGTGAAATACATGAAAAAGTTCATGTGTAATAAGTCGTTGCGTTTTAATGGAGTCAGAATAAGAATGCTCGCAGGTTTCTTTGTCCCATAATTTAGGAGAAATGATATTCAGTTTTGCTGCATCTCCGCTGGCAGCCATCCAGCATTCTGATTTAAATTGGTCATTTTCCAATCCTTTTGCCAAACGCTGTCAATAGATTGTCTGTTGGGATGAACATAAATATCAAAATGATTTTTAAAAGGTTTCTCCCAAAAACGTTCTACAGATTGCACGCCTTTTTCAAAAAGATTCAAATATGCTGTATGATTTGATTCGTCAAATGGAGTATAATAAACGGTATAATTTTTCTGTTCAACATTCTTCCATTTAGGTGCGATTTTCTCAAATCCCGCCAGAAACAGCAATATCGAAATTATGGCATATGTTTTCATTATTAATTTCAATTTTTGCTTTGTGTTATTTTCTTTTTCTGATGATTAAAAATTCTTACCATTTTTATTCCATTTGGGTCTTCGGAAGTTTCAAAAGAATGTTCATCACATTTTTCACTTAAACATTTTTCAGAACTTTGTTTTTCATTGGTGTATAATTCTATTTCAAAATCCCTTTCTGATTTAAGAAAAACCAGCCGTAAGTTTTTAGAATAAATCACAAAATGCATCAAAGAATTTTCTTTGATTTGAAAGCCAATGTTTTCAAAAAAGAGCTTTGTCGCCTTAAGAACAGGTGTTTTGAAAACAATGGCTTTAATTTCAGATGCCATTATCTTTTTTTGTTAAGTTGAAAAGAATATCCAATGCTGACATTGACTACAAGCGGCGTAAATTTTGTTCCGGGATCCAGCGTTTTTATTTCTTCAACTTTTCCCGTTTCTCTGTTCTGATAAATAAATTCGCCGCCTTTTAAACTTGAACTTACCGTGGGCCAAAATCGAACACTTGGTGAAATAATAAATCCTTTTAGGAAATTGTCTTTCTTTTTAAACGGAAGATAACTGCCATAAACTCCTAATCCGAGACTGAAGGTGTTGTAAGAAGTAATTTCGTTGCTTTTTGTCTGCGGATCTCCTTCGTAATAAAACTCAAATTTGTGCCATTTTGGTTCAACGCGAATGTTGATCCATTCCTTAATTCTGTAACCAATACCAAATCCCGTTGTCCAGGGTTCGTGAACGGCAAGATGTTGGTTTTTTAAATCATCAGGCAGCAGGTTGCCTGTAAACTCAAGTGAAGCGCCGTGCGAATAATCAAAAATAAAGCGGTTGTGAATGTAGTTTCCTTCAACATTTATTCCTTTTGCTATCGCTGTTTGTGCTACGCCAAAAAGAAGATTAACTCTTTTCTCGGTTTTCCAGTCTTGTGTTTGCGCATTTGTGTGACTTACTACAGCCGTTATTACGACTATTGTTTTTAGTAGTTGTTTTTTTAAATTTTCCATCATTATTTTAGTATAAAAATTATGATGCAAAATTGGCAGCTACAGCGAACAGTTTCGTTCACATTTGTTAATAAAAAACAGTAGGTTTATTTTCGTATTCTGCTGAGGGATTGGGGTTTAATTCCTAAATAAGCAGCAATATAATATTGGGGAACGCGATTGGCAAGATCTGCTTTTTCTTTCATGAATTTATAATAGCGCTGTTTGGCGTCAAGCATGGCAAGATCGGCAGTGTGGCGTGTATTACTGATAAAAGAAAGCTCTGTATAATAATCTTTTAAGATCATAAATTTAGGTTGAAACATATAAACGGTTTCAAAATCTTCTGCAGATAAAAGAAGCAGCTGTGTATCTTCTAATACTTTGATATTCATATCAGAAACTGTTTTGTTTGTAAAGCTGTTTAAGTAACCCAGCCATTCATTTTCAACAGTAAAATCGGTCGGAATTTCTACGCCTTCATAATTCCTGTAATGCATTCCAATTCCCGAAACAATAAAACCCAAATGTCTGCTGACTTGACCTTCCATCAGGAAATGTTCTCCTTTTGGAATAAAGCGTTCCTTGAGTTTGCTGATAAAAAAATCAATCTCTTCATCTGTAAAAGAATGAATGGTTTTTATCTTTTTTATCAGTTGGTCGTACATGGTAGTGGATTTATATTTCAAAGATAAAAAAACTAATACAGAAAATAAAAAAGCATTTTATTTCCCAATGTTAAGCCGGCATGCTGCAGCGATGCGGCTGTTTCATTAGGGTTGTTAGAAATTCGGATTAATTACCGGAATTTTTTAACTGCCATAAATTTCCATTTTTTGAAGTAATCTTTTTTAATTTATTCTGATGCGCCAATTCGCTTAAAAACTTTTCAGCTTCACGAGTTGATTGATTGCTTAAAACAGCATATTCTTTAGTTGTCAATGTTGCATATTTATCAAACAAATAACTATAACCTTTATTAATATCTGTTTTTTCAGCATTTGGGTACAATTGTAAAATGGCATTTTCGAAATTTTGATAAGGCTGAAAACCATTAATTACAAGTTGATTATTCTTTTGATTGCTCAAAAATAAAGTTGGAAATCCTCTAACGCCGTATTTCCTGGTAACTTCTAAATCCTCATTGAATAATTCCTTTGCCGTTCCTTCATAATCGGTTTTGAATTTTTCGGTATCTAAACCAACTTCTAAAGCGGCTTTTTGAAGTATTTCAAACTTCGCAATATTCTTCTTTTCCAGAAAAACCATTTCTCTGATTCTTCTTAAATACTCAATTGCCTTTTCCTTGTTTTGTATTTGAGCGGCTTTAAAAGCGATAGAAGCAGGGTAGGAAGACGCTAACGGATCTTCTAACCAAACATCGCCGTCAATTGGCATTTCATAATACAAACTTACTTCGTCCCAATGATGCGCCACATCGCTTGGTTTACTTATTCCGCCACTGTTGTACGACCAGTCTTTTAAAAGTCCGCCCATGCGATATTCGATTTCAAAATTAGCCCCATATTCTAATTTCAATCTTCGCAATTGAGGTTCAATTCCCCAGCACGAAGAACAAATAGGATCAGTAAAATAAACTATTTTGATTGGTTTTTCAGTTTCTGTTTTTATTTCGTCTTCTTTACTTTTCTGATACGAAGGCATTTCGCATATTCCGCTTTCCGGATCGCATAAAAGCGGATTGTTGTTTTCTTGTTTCATTTTTGAATTTTGACTGTTACAATTAATAAATAGGAATGTTGTGATTAAGATTAATTTATACATAATCCGTATATCCTTTTTCATCCGGCATATAAAAAGTACTTGGATCTGCCGGAGTCAATTCCAGATTATTTTCTAATTTATAAGGTAAATTCGGATTTGAAATAAAGCTTGAACCAAAAGAAATTAAATCGGCTTTATCATTTTCTAAACCAACTTTTGCTCTTTCTTTTGTATAACCGCCATTCAAAATCAAGGCGTTACTGAAATTGGTTCTTATTTTTTGAATTAAGTTCAAACCTTCTTCAGATGCTCTTGCCGCGTAATCAATAAGATGTAAATAAGCGATATCTAATTTGTTTAGTTCGGCAGACAAATAATCATATGTTTTAAAGATTTCATCATAAACCGGCATCGTGTTAAAAGTTCCGTATGGAGAAAGTCTAATTCCAACTTTGTTTTTGCCAATACGTTCTGCAACAGCTTTCGTAATTTCTAAAATGAAACGACTTCTGTTTTCAACACTTCCGCCATATTCATCGGTTCTTACGTTTGAATTTGGATTTAAACACTGTTCTAATAAATAACCGTTTGCGCTGTGAATTTCTACGCCGTCAAATCCTGCTTCAATTGCATTTTGAGCCGCCTGAACAAATTCCTGAATCAGGTTTTGAATATCATTAACAGATAATTCTTTTGGAGTTTCTGTTTTTTGCATTCCGTTAGCATCCGTCCACATATCGGTTTCAGCAGAAATTGCAGAAGGCGCTACAATTATTCCGTCTGTAGGAAGATTGTCTTTGTGGGCGATTCTCCCAACATGCATAAGTTGCATAAAAATCTTTCCGCCTTTTTGATGTACCGCGTTTGTTGTTTTTTTCCAGCCTTCAATTTGTTCCTGATTGTAGATTCCGGGAATTCTCGCATATCCTAAAGCATTGGCAGATGTAGCAGTGCCTTCGGTAATTATTAATCCCGCTGTTGCTCTTTGTTCATAATACAAAGCCATTAAATCATTCGGAACATTATTAATTGCTCTTGAACGTGTCATAGGAGCCATTACAATTCTATTGTTTAGTTTTAGACCGCTAAGATCTAATGCACTAAAAAGTTTTTCAGTATTCATAATTCATTTATTTTAAATAATTTTACGCAAAGTTCCAGCAACAATTTATATTACACAATAAGTCAAAAATTTATGACTACTAAAAAAAATGAAGATAAAATCGATAACTGCCCAGCCGAAGAGGTTTTAAAGCTTTTTACAGGAAAGTGGAAACCGCAGATTTTTCGCTTGGTGGTCGATAATACCGTTCGGTTTAGTAGTCTTTTGCGGGAAATTGAAGGTTCAAACAAACAATCTATCGCTTCTTCATTAAAAGAAATGGAGCACGATGGTTTGCTTGAAAGAAAAGTAATTAAGCTGAAACCGCTTCATGTAGAATATGAATTGACAGAAAAGGGAAAAGAACTTACCGCAGTTTTCTATCAATTAGAGCGTTTTTTATAACAACAACATTTCTTCTAAAAATAAAAAAATCGGAACAAACTGCGCTCCGATTTACTTATAATTATGATCTAACGTTTTCTTGGATCAATATTTTTATTCTTTTGTTTTAAAGTTTCAAACATTTGCAGATCAACAGGTTTTAGGATTATTTCTGTTTTTACAGGATTCTTTATAAGAGAAAGTGCCGGACGTGTCGGCCTTTTTTCAAAACCACCTCCGCAATTCGGGCAGACATTTTCTAATACATTTGTTAAACAGTCGCTGCAAAACGTACATTCAAAACTGCATATCATTGCTTCTGAACTATCGTTTGGCAAAGCTTTGTTACAATGCTCGCAATTGGTTCTTATTTCTAACATAATGTTTTGTTTTATTAATTAAAAATGGAATACAAAATTAGAAAATGAATAAATGCTTTTCGTTCACATTTGGTAAGAATATCAAATAAATAAGTTTAGTATAAAGCATCACATATTGAAATAAAAAATCTAATTTATTAACAAATGTGAATAAATTACTTTTAATATGCTGTTAATTTTGTGATCTAACCATGTAAATTTGAGCTATGTAAAAATCGCAATTTTTAATTGTACAAAAGCAAACCCCCGGCTTTTGAGCGTATTTTTTACCGAATCTAACAAAAACAAACTTAACCAAATCTTTACACTATGAGGCAACAAACCTTAAAAACCACTATTTTAATTTTTTGCGCAATTTTATCTTTTCAATCGCTGTTTGCCCAGCCGTCAACATTTGTCTCTCGGGGAATTGGCGGAGGCGGTGCCATGTTCTCGATGTCATTTAATCCTGCTAATGACAACGAGTATTATGCTTCTTGTGATATGGGAGAATTGTTTCACACGACTGATTTCGGACTGAATTATTCTCAGGTTGATCACCGACAAATTTGGGGCGGACACAATTCAAAAGTGTGTTATACTTCGACACCTGGATTGTTGTACACGATTAGTTATGCTAATGATATGCAGCGCCCCATGAAAAGTACAGATAACGGAATTACCTGGACGCCGTTAACAGGAAATCCAAATAATTCTGAGGAATTATACAGCATAAACGCTGATTACGATAATCCAAACCGAATTATAATTTCGCAATACAACCGCATTTATTTTTCCAACAACGGCGGAACAAGTTTTACCAGCATTCATACTGCTGCAACCGGAAATGGTATAGTTGTAGGAGGTGTTTTCTTTGACGGAAACAATATTTATATTGGTACTAATAATGGTGTTTTGGTTTCTGCAAATGGCGGAACAACATGGACAACGGCTCCATTAGTTGGAATTCCCGCTACCGATAGAATTTGGTCTTTTGCAGGCGCTAAAGTGGGAGGTGTAACACGCTTTTTTTGTATTACGGCTTTAACAAATAGTATTTATGCAGGAATGCCGGGTTCTGATTATTGGGGATTTCCAAAAGGAATTTATTCTGTAGATTATGGCTCAGGAAACTGGGTTTCAAAAATGACGGGAATTACGCCGGGTGTTGATTTCCCTATGTTTGTGGGAATGGCTAAAAATGACATTAATACGGTTTATTTATGCGGAAGTAATTCGAGTGCAAGACCTACAGTGTTTAAAACTACGAATGCAGGAACGAACTGGAACAATACTTTTATAACTACGAATAATCAAAATATAACAACAGGATGGAGCGGACAAGGTGGCGACCGCGGCTGGTCTTACGGCGAATGCCCTTTTGGGATGGCGGTTTCTCCAAACAATTCAAGCAAAGTTATTTTTGGTGATTTTGGTTTTGTGCATAAAACTTCAAACGGAGGAACTTCATGGCAGCAGGCTTATGTTGCAGCTTCTTCACAAAATCCTGCAAATGCTGCAACACCGCAATTTCGTTCGTATCAAAGCAACGGATTAGAGAATACAACCAGCTGGCAGATGCATTGGATTAATCCAAACAAAGTTTGGTCTTGTTTCTCTGATATTAAAGGAATTAAAAGTGATGATGGGGGTTCGTCTTGGTCATTTAATTATACGGGACATAATGCTAATACGAGTTATCGAATTGCGGCGCATCCAACAAATGGAACTTTGTTTATGGCAACGTCTGACATTCATGATATGTACCAAAGCACGAGATTGTTTGATGAAACATTAGATGCCGATGATGCTAACGGAAAGATTGTTTATTCGACAAATCAAGGGCAGACATGGCAGAATCTTCACGTTTTTAATCATCCTGTTTTTTGGATTGCCATTGACCCAAATAACCCAAATACGGCTTATGCAAGTGTGATTCATTATGCAAACGGGAATGGTGTTGGCGGAATTTATAAAACAACAAACCTAAATCTTTTAGCTTCTTCGACCTGGACACTTTTACCGAATCCGCCGCGTACACAAAAACATCCGGCTTGTATTAATGTTTTGAATGACGGAAAAGTAGTTTGTTCGTATTCCGGACGTCGTGTTGAAGATTCTGGATTTCAGCCAAGTTCTGGCGTATTTGTTTACACTCCGACAAATAATTCATGGACAGATGTTTCGCATGCAGGAATGCAATACTGGACAAAAGATGTTGTAATTGATCCTAATGATGTGGCACAAAATACTTGGTATGCGTGTGTGTTTAGCGGCTGGGGCGGTGCGCCAAATGGTTTAGGCGGTTTATACAGAACTACAAATCGTGGTACGAGCTGGACTAAATTATCGGGATCAACGATTGACAGGGTAACTTCGATTGCATTTAATCCAAAGAATGCAAATCAAATTTACTTGACTACAGAAGGGCAGGGATTATGGATTTCTTCTAATATAAATTCGGCGACGCCTACTTTTTCTATGGTGGATTCTTATCCGTTTCAGCAGCCGGAACGTGTTTTCTTTAATCCGTATAATGCGAATGAACTTTGGGTAACGAGTTTTGGAAACGGAATGAAGGTGGGTAATCTTTCTAACCTTGGGACTAAAGATGAAGTTTTTGAAAATGCGTATCTGGTACTTCATCCAAATCCAACTTCAAATATTGTAACAATAGACAGCAGCGATGAAATTCGAAATGTGAAAATTTACAATTTACTGGGTTCGCTTATAAAAGAATATCCTTCAAATAGTTTTTCGGTTTCTGATTTATCAACGGGAATTTATTTAGTGGTTGCTAAAACAGATAATGGATCGTTTACAAAGAAATTAATAAAACAATAAAGTACAGCCTGATTCAAACATTTTGCCCCAAGTAATGATTAATTAGGTCAAAGAGCTCAATTTTATATTGAGCTCTTTTTATTTGGAATTATTTCTTAACAATTGTGAATCAACGAAATGTGTTATGATAGTAACTTTGCATTATTCAAAAATCAAATTAACTTAATTCATAAAATCATGAAACCATTTCACTTACTTATAATGTTGTCAGCAATTGTGGCAACACCTTTACTGTCTTTTTCTCAGGATTCTTTGGTAACTAATTATGTGAATAAAAATGCCATGACTTTTGTCGTAAATGAAACAGCTTTTATTGGAAATGGCTGGGATAATCTGATTAATGAAATACAAAAATCAGATTATGTATTACTTGCCGAAGATCATTTTACAAATGAAATTCCATTTTTTACATCGGCAATAACGAATAAAGTTAAGTTTGATAATTTCTTTTGTGAAATAGATCCGTATTCGGCAGAAATAATTACCTCAAAAATCAAAATATTATCTAATGCACAATTAGAAAAGTATGTCGATGATTTTGGAAATGTCTTTTCTTTTTTTGCAATGGAACCGGAATTTAAACTGTTGAAAAAACTAGTAAAAGCCAATACTTCTGTTTATGGAATTGATCAGGTTTTAATGAATGCAGACCGATTGATTTGCAGTGAACTTAAACTTAAAACAAAGAATGAAAAGGCAAGAAATATTTATGAAGATATTGAACTAAAATCAAAAACATATTTTGCTGATTTTTTAAAAAATCCAAGTAAGCCAATGTATCTAATGACAGATGATTTCGGAAAGCAAATTGAAGAACTGCTGCAACTAAATGTAAGCCAAAAGGAAAAAGAACAAATCGAAGCGCTAAAACTAAGTGCAAAAATTTATAAAGAGCAAAATCATCATTTAAGAGTTCAATTAATGAAGAATAATTTGATGAACGTATATGATAAATGGGCAAACAAAAAAAATCTTTTTAAATACGGAGCAGGACATTTGCCAAAAGGCGAAAGCTATTTGAAAATTTATGACATAGGTAGTTTGGTTAGTAATATTGCTGATAGCCAATTTAAAAATTCGTTACACATTTTAGTTGTTGGTAAATCAGGAGCGCAGGGTTCACCATTTAAAGGATTTCCAGAACAACCCATAAATGAAAACAGTAATAATTCAAAAGTTTTAAAACCAATATTTAGTGCTGTTGAAGGTAATCAATGGTATTGTGTTGATATGCTGCCTTTAAGAAATGCATTAGAAAATAAAGAAATAATAGTAAGTGATGTTACGCTGTCAAGAATTATAAATGGATTTGATTTTGTAGTGGTTATCCCAAAAGTTACGGCTGCAAAATTTCCTAAAACAGAATAAAAACAGGATGTCATTAAAATTGGAATCATAGACCAGAAAATGTTTCATTAGTAGTCCAGTTTTGTTATATTTGAATGGCTGTAATTGAGTAATAAACAGACTTCAAAACTTTCCTATGCTTCCTTATAAAAACCTGATAATTATTGATAAAAAAGACAGTCTGCCCGTTTACAGACAAATTTCATTACAGCTTATTTCCTTAATTCAGGAAGGAAAACTTCCTCCCGGCGCTGTACTTCCAAGTACCAGAACGCTTGCTTTTGATTTGCAGCTTCACAGAAAAACGATTGTGGCGGCTTACGAAACCCTTGTGTCTGAAAACTGGATTGATAATTTACCCCGTAAAAGCTACACCGTATCACCAGATCTGCCAATGGTTAGGCCGAGATCTTACAACAGTAAAAGAGTAAGCCCGTTTGCAGAAGCAGGAACTTTTGATTTTGATCATTTTGAACTTGTAATGCCTTTATCTCGTTCCTTAAATAACCATCGCTTAGAGATTAATGACGGTTTTCCGGATATTTCGTTGCTTCCTGTTCAGACTATATCAAAACAATTTAAGAAAGCCTTAGAATCTTCTGCATCGAGCAGACGCTCTGGAGTAAATTTAGACGGCGGTTCTTCAAATTTCAAGACTTCGCTGCGTTCATTTCTTAATCAGACGCGCGGAATTGATATGGGAGAAGAGAACTTATTTACAACACGCGGGGCTCAAATGGCTATTTATATCGCAGCATCACTTATTATAAAGCCCGGTGACAAGGTTGTAGTCAGCGAACCGACTTATTTTATAGCGGAGGCGCTTTTTGAGAAACTGGGCGCCGAACTTATCCGTGTACCAATGGATAGCGACGGAATGTGTACAGAAAAACTGGAAGATATTCTGAAAAAAAATGTCATCAAAATGCTTTACATCATTCCGCATCACCATCATCCAACAACTGTTACGATGAGTGTGGAAAGAAGGAATCATTTGATGAAGCTTATTACCGCTTATAACTTTGCGGTTATTGAAGATGATTACGATTATGACTTTCAGTTTAAATATGATCCTTATCTGCCTTTAGCCAGCGGAGATCATGGCGGCAGAATAATTTATATAGGGTCGCTTACCAAAGTTCTGGGCTCACCTTTTCGTCTGGGTTATATGATTGCAACTTCTGATTTTTTACAGGCTGCTGCAAGATTAAGAACTCTTATTGATTTGAGAGGTGATTTTATAATGGAAGAAACGATTTCTGGAATGATTGCTAATGGCGATCTGGCGCGCCATATTCAAAAAACAAATAAATTATATTCTCAAAGATGTGATTTTCTATCTGATTTGGTAAGTTCAGAAATGGGCGATATGATTGATTTTAAAAAACCCACAGGCGGAATGGCTTTATGGCTGAGAATAAAACCCCAATATGATTTATCAAAAATTATTAAAAAGGCCGATCTCAAAGGTCTTACCATAAAAGGGAGTACCTATTGTATTGGAAAAGATGCGCATTTTAATGCTTTCAGGTTTGGTTTTGCTTCCTTAAATGAACAGGAACTTACCGAAGCGGTCCATATTATCAAAACAGTTACTCAAAACCTGTAATCCTAAATTTTATAATTCTGTTTTATTTTCGTCTTGGACTAGCTTATTATTATAATCTGGTCTCTGCACGGCGTTTCTATGGCATCTAATTTTGTGTTATTAATAAATAAAATGAAATTATGGATATACTAAATGTTCAGACAGCAGCAGAAATTGAATTTGCCAAAGAGGCAATTTTAGAATTTAGAACCAATTTAGAATCGGAAAATGTGGTAGAGCAGGTTACTGAAATGATTACCAGCGGAGGTTTTGAATTGGCCTGCATTCCATCAGGCGACGGAACTAAAGCCGCAGCCTTTGTAGGTTTTAGAGTTATAAATATGCTAAGAACTGGAAAGATGATTTATATTGATGATCTTTTTACACTTCCTGAATATCGCGGACGCGGCTATGCAGGAAAACTTTTAGATTATGTAGATCAGCTAGCAATACAGAGAGGTATAAAATCTGTACACTTAGACAGCGGTTTTGCTTTGCATCCTGCTCACAGACTTTACTTAAGCAAAGGATATTTTTTGGCTTGTCACCACTTTGCTAAAATGATGAAAGAATAATCAAATTAAATCGAAGAAATGTTTAGTCGCTTCTTCAACTAGATTAACTTTTAAAATGGCCCACAAGGCTAGATTTGTATTAAAATTATCATATGAAAAAAATACTAGTAATTAACGCAAGCCCGCGTGAGGAAAGATCCCACAGCAGAAGGCTTACGGATGTTTTTATTGAATATTACAAAGAGCATAAACCGGAATCAATTATACAATTCAGGGATTTAGGCAAAAGTAATATTCCGCATGTAAACGAAAAATGGATAGCAGGTGCATTCAAACACGAATCTGCAAGAACGCCTGAAGAAATTGAAACACTAAAATTCAGTGCAGAACTTATAAAGGAATTGAAAGATGCTGATGTTATTGTTTTAGGTTCGCCAATGTACAACTGGTCTGTTCCGAGTTCATTAAAAGCCTATATAGATCAGGTTTTGAGAGTAAATGAAACTTGGGAAGTCAATCATGAAGACCAGCGTAATCCGTACATCGGATTATTAAAAAATAAATCTTTGTTTCTGCTTCTTTCAAGAGGGGCGCAAGGATATGAAAAAGGAGGTTATAATGAACATATGAACTTCCAGTCGGATTATTTGAGAACGGTTTTCAATATTATTGGCATAACTGATATTCAGGAAGTAAGTGTTGACGGTGAAGCTTTTGGAACGGAAGCTTTTGAATTGGCAAAGAAAAATTCAAATACAAAAATGAAGGAATTAATCGAGGCACATTTGTCATAATTCTTTTTTTGCCCGCAGCATACTCATAAACTGCGGTGTAAAACCTAAAAATGATGCAAGCATATATTGCGGAACAATCTGTACAAAATCAGGAAAAGAGTTTATAAACTGTAAATATCTTTCTTCTGCAGATTCACAAAGAATTAGTTCCATTTTCTTTAGGGACGCAGTATATGCTTTCTGCATCATCAATCTGAAATAAGTATTCAGTTCAGGAACTTCACTAAATAATTCCTGATAATCTGATTGATGCAGAATCAGCATTTCTGTATTCTGAACGGCTTGTATAAAATATTCTGATGGCTTTTGAGTTTCAAAACTTTGGAAATCGCTTAGCCACCAACCCGGAATAGCAAATTGTAAAATCTGCTCAAATCCATTTTCTGTATTTCGATAGAACCGAAGACATCCTTTGGTTACAAAATAATAACACGAACAGACTTCATATTCTTTTAGCAAAAAATCTTTACGGTTTACTTTGCGGTATTTTAATTTCGAAAGTAATAACTGTTCCTGATCTGGACTCAAGGTTGTAAATCTTTTAATATGATTGAATAGTAATTCGTGCGGATTCATAATGCTGAATGTTATTTGTTTGGCTTAAGATATTTCCTCGACAAAGGTATTTTTTGTCTAAAACTTATTTCTTAAAGTACTTTAATTTTTTAGAACGCTGCTATAACCAATTTTGCATCATTAATAATTTAAATACATAAAAAAATGAGTAAAAGAGTAGTTATTAGTGAAGTGCAGCCTCAGGCTTATGAAGTAATGTTTGGGTTTGAAAAATATCTAGAAAAATCAAATCTTGATGCTTCATTAAAAGAGCTGATTAAAATTAGAGTATCGCAGATTAACGGTTGTGCGTTTTGTATCAATATGCATACAAAAGACGCCAGAAAAATGGGAGAAACAGAACAGAGAATTTATGCTTTAAACGCATGGAGAGAAACTTCTTTTTTTAGTGAGCTTGAAAAAGCGGTTTTAGCACTTGCCGAAGAAATGACTTTCATCAACAAAGGTGTTTCTGAACAGACTTATAATACTATAGCTAAACTCATGGATGAGGTTACGCTTTCTCAAACCATTATGGCGATAATTACCATAAATGCCTGGAACAGAATTGCGATCACAACGCATCAACAGCCTGATCTGGATGAATAGTTTTTTTATTAGTTCTCAGTCGCAGTCGCAGTTTTCAGTATTTACTGTGACTGAAAACTGCGACTGAAAACTCATTAATTAATTTGGTTTATTTATATAAGTATCAAGACTCCATTTAAAATTATCTATTGTTGAAAGCAGTAATGCACCTCCTGTAAAAACAAATACCGGATATTGAAACGGAGCACCAATTCCTGATGCGAAAATCATGAACACAGCAAAAGTTGCTGTTATAAGAGCAGCACCAATCGCGGCTAGTTTTATCTTAAGTCCGGGTATTAAACAGATTCCTATAATAACCTCTGCAATAGTAGCGGTAAGTCCAAATATATTGGCAACAGATCTGCTGGCAAAAGGAATAAGTGTGTTAGTATAATCTATAAAATGTTCCCAGTCGCCCCAGGCTACTTTCCCTGAGCCGGGCAGACCCATTAATCCAATTCTGTCCATGACCGGTAAAATAAAACCCAGTCCTAATGCGATACGAAGAAACAATTGTGGTATTCCGTTTGAATTTTTCATTTATTGATTTTTAAAATAGTTAGGAAATTTTATGATTTTTTTATTTGGCAGACCAAAATTAAGAAGGCACAAAGGGAGCATTTTGGACCAGTTTTGGTTTGTTAAGTAGTCCAGTGTTAAACTTTGTTTGACTTCTGAGAATGCATTTCAGTTTGCTGTCAATTTGGAGGCTCATATATAGATCAAAAGATTTTTTTTGTAATGATTGCCGCAAAAAGTAAAATAAAAGAAGAATTGTTTTGTATACTAAAACGTTTTAGTATATTTGTCCCAACTGTTAACTTATTTATTTAGAAACTAGTTATAATGTTATTTGTTTAATGATAACTAGTTTTTATAGTTAAAATATTACTGCTTTAGTGTAATGAGAGTGGAGTATGTTGTTTTTTCTGTCCGGTGACAAAATGCGTATAATCACTTTTTAATGTTTTAACCCAAAGTATATATTTCGGAATAGCTGTGAGATAAAATTCTGATGTACGAGGTAAATAGTATTGCTTTTTGATAATAAAGTATTGGATTTTGTAATTCTTTCCTTTTAGGTTTGAACCTTACATCAGTACAAAAAAACTTTAGTTAACAAGTCTAATTAGTATTAAAAATAACTACTAAAAAATAATGAATAAATGTCAATAATAATAGGAGTAGATATTGGAGGAAGTCATATAAGCAGTGCAGCAATACAAAGCAATGTTTTTACAATAATTGACGGAACTTATTTCAGCGGAGCGGTAAATAGCAAAGCTTCCAAAGAAGTTATTTTAGAAAAATGGGCAGAAATAATTAACCATACCATCGATGTAGTTCACAATATCCCGGAATTTGATGCTGATGAAAAAATAGGAATAGCTTTTTCTATGCCTGGCCCTTTTCAGTATCAAACGGGAATTGCGATGTTTGAAGGAAATGATAAGTATGAGTCATTATATAATGTTTCTGTGCCGGACGAACTTTTAAAGTATTTAAAAACGCAAAATGTAAGTTTTAGATTTCTCAATGATGCCAGCTGTTTTGGAGTTGGAGGAGTTTTGAAACAAGAACAGGAACCAGAAAATAAAAAGGTTATTGCCATAACTTTAGGAACAGGTTTCGGAGCCGCTTTTTTAGATAATAAACTGCCCATAACACAAGGCGATAATGTGCCTGATAATGGCTGTCTTTGGGATAAGAAGTATAATGGTGATCTTGCCGACAATTGTTTTTCAACCAGATGGTTTTTAAATCAATATGAACAAAGTACAGGCGAAAAGCTAACAGACGGCGTGAAGGAAATAGCAGATATTGAAAATGAACACGCAGTAAAAATCTTCAAAAGTTTTGCTTTTAACCTGGCCGAATTTTTAGCACCTTATATTGTTGACTTTAATGCCGGATTACTGGTTATTGGCGGAAATATAGCAAAATCACATCGTTTGTTTTTAGCTCCTTTTGAAGAAAGCCTAAAAAACAGAAACATAGAATTAGCGGTCAGCATTGTTGATAATACAGAGCAGACCAGTATTCTGGGTTCGAGTTATCTTTTTAATGAGTCGTTTTGGGAAAAGATAAAAGAAGAACTGCCGCTTTTTTAATCTGGCAGTAAGCAATTGAGAAGTTAGAAAATGTATTTTGAAGGTTCTGTTTTTTATAAGTATTTGTATTACACTAATTTAAGATCCTGCTATTTAGGAAACAATAAACTTTACTATATTTGACGAAAAATTATAGGTTTTAAAGTAAAAATAATTCACACATGAAAAAAAAACCTGTTTCTATTAGGAATATCGCAGAAGAGCTGAAAATATCTGTTACAACTGTATCTTTTGTGCTAAATGGAAAAGCAAAAGAAAAGCACATCTCTAAGGAGCTTACAAAAAAGGTTTTAGATTATGCAAAACTTATAAATTACAGACCTAATCAAATTGCACAAAGCCTTAGAACAGGAAAGTCGAAACTGCTTGTTTTTATGGTCGAAGATATTTCGAATAATTTCTTCTCAAAGCTGGCCAGAATTTTTGAAGACATCGCTTACGAAAAAGGATATAAAGTTATTTTTTGCAGTAACGAAAATGATGATGAAAAATCAAATGAATTAATCACATTATTCAACTTTCGTCAGGTTGACGGATTCATTATTGTACCGTCTCCGGGAATAAAAGACACAATCGAAAATTTAATTAAAGATAATATTCCGGTTATTTTACTGGATAGATTTTTTGAAGGATTAGATTGTAATAGTGTTGTTATTGATAATGAGCAGGCTTCTTTTGATGCAACGCAGCATTTGATCCAGAATAAATTTAAAAATATCGGATTTGTTACTACAGCTTCAGATCAAAGCCAGATGCACGGACGTTTGGTTGGATATGAAAGAGCGGCACAAGAAAACGGTTTAAAACCCAATACACTTCAAATTCCGTTTAATGAAATTATTAAAGGAAAAGGGAAGGAGTATATTAAGGAGTTTATAGACCAGCATGCTGATTTAGATGCTATGTTTTTTGCCACCAATTACCTTGCACAAAGCGGACTTGAGGTTTTGAAAGAAAACAATCCAAGATTAATTAAGGATTTAGGGATTATTGCTTTTGATGATAATGATATGTTCAAGATTTACGATCCTGCCATTACATCAGTTTCCCAGCCTTTACTAGAAATAAGTACAAAATTAATGGAAGTGATGCTGCCTCTTTTAAAGAAAAAAGATGTAACCGAAACAAGTCATAAAGTGATTTTAAAAACAGAATTAATAATTCGGGAATCATCATTACAGAAGTAGTTAATTACTAAACATCTTCCTAAAAAAAATACTTAATAAATCTGATTATCAATACTTCAATTGATAGTCAGATTTTTTTTTATGTCATTTCTTACTTAAATTTTAATTTTCTGTAAATATCCATTTTTTGAAAATTTTAAGATTCTTCTTTTTACTATTCATTTATAACGTTTTCGTAGATATTTATTGAATAATATTCAATAAATATCCTCAAATAAACACATATCTTATAAAATTAACATTAAAATTATATTTAACAAAAAATATTTTTTTATACTAAAACGTTTTAGTATGTTTGTTAAAGAATTAATATGTTAATCTAACTAGATAAAATTTAACGATTAAAAATTACCGGACTTTTAATCGATGCGCAAAGATTTTTCTACGTTGATTTTTTTAAATAATCAGGCTGGTGAGAGAAGCCTTTTTAAACTTCGGGATTAATTCGATAAAAACTAACTAACCAAATTTTTTACATGATGAAACAATCAAATTGCAGAAAGAAAAAGATGCTCTGTATGCATTTTTTTCTCACAATTATTCTCATTTGTGGGGGCCTTAATAATCTTGCTGCCCAGACCCAAAAAACTCAAGTTACGGGAGTTGTTACTTCTCTTTCAGATCATTTGTCTCTTCCGGGAGTTTCAATTAGTGATGTAAGTGATCCAAGAAATGCTGTTAATGCAGATTTTGACGGACACTATAGTATATCATTAAAAAACGGAACTGGTTCTTTGCGCTTTACAATGATTGGTTACAAACCAGTTGAAGTAAAAGTAAATAACAGAAGTGTTATAAATGTAGAGATGGACTTAGATGTATCAGCTTTAGATGAAGTTGTAGTAGTAGGTTACGGTACGCAGAAAAAGAGAAAAGTGGTCAGCGCCATCGATCAGGTAAATAAAGATGCATTTAATGGGCGACCAAATGTAAATGCAACACTGGCCTTACAGGGTAAAGCGCCAAGTTTAACTATTCAGCAGACTAATTCTGAACCGGGTGCAGGTATAAACCTAAACATTCGTGGTATTAGTACATTAGGGAACAATAGTCCGCTGATTGTTATTGACGGTATAGTAGGAGGCGATATTAATTCGCTGAACCCTGCCGATATCGAAAGTGTATCAGTATTAAAAGATGCGGGTAGCGCGGCTATCTACGGATCAAGAGCAAGTAATGGTGTTGTTTTAATTACGACCAAAAGAGGAAGTAAAAGCAAACCAATGTCAATTCAGTACAACAGTTTAACCGGATTTAATACACCAAAATTCTTTACTAAACCGGTTCACGGATATGAAAATGCAATGCTTAGAAACGAAGCTGCATTTAACTCTGGTGAAACAACTGCCGTATTTACTGCTGCCCAAATTTCAGATTTAAAAGCAAAAGGCGACACAGAATGGTTTGCAGAAGAAATTGTAAAACCGGCAGCGCAGTTAAACCAAAGTCTTTCGATCTCAGGCGGAAGCGAAAACTCAACTTATTTAGTTTCCTTAGGATATTTAAATCAGGGAAGCAACTTTGTTGGGCCTACGAAAGGTATGGAACGTTATAATTTTAGAATGAACCTTACCAATGAGTATGGCAAATTTAAATTGACGTCGACTTTAGCGTATTCAAAACAATTAATTAATGACCATTCATCAAACACAAGTACCTTAATGGTTGATGCTTTCAGGGTTCCTTTATATTATACTCAAAAAGATGCAAATGGAAATTACTTAACAAACGACGTTTTACAACAGTTTAATTCATTAGGTATTTTAGAGCAGGGAGGTTTTAGAAAATACGATAATGATGATCTTTTCGGAGCTTTAAATGCTGAACTTAAGTTAACAAAATCGTTCAAAATTAAAGGAGTTTTCGGAGGACGTTTATGGAACGGAAGTATGTTCAGCCGAGTGAAAAAAGTGCAGTTTTCTCCGCAGGGAGTTTATGGTGCAGATCGCGATACCAGAGATGAAACTACAAAAGCACTTGACCTGAATACGCAGTTTATGGTAGAATACAACAAGGCATTTGGAAATCATAATGTAGGTGCTTTAGTTGGGGTTTCTAACGAAAATCATTCAGAAAGGCGAATTGGTATTTACAAGAAATTTACAGATCCTGATTTAGGAACGCCAACGAGTGAAACTGTTATTGGACAGGATTCTTATAACTCAAACGGAAGTGATCCAAACAAAAATCCGGCTTCGCCTAAAAACAGCCTTAATTCTCTTTTCGGACGTGCTTCTTATGATTACAACGATAAATATTTTGCCGAATTCAGTTTTAGATATGATGGTTCATCAAAATTTAGAAAAGAAATTCGCTGGGGATTCTTTCCATCTGCCACTATTGGTTATGCTTTAACTAAAGAAGGTTTCATGGAAAACTACAGCAATAAAGTAGGTAATATTAAATTGAGATCTTCTTATGGACTTGTAGGAAATCAAAACGTAAACAATTACCAATATCAAACAACGTATTTTTCTTTCCAAAACGGTTACGGATTTGACAACAAACCAGTAAGCGGTGCAGGATTTAACTTTGCAAACGCTGATCTTCAATGGGAAAAAGCAGCAACTTTCAATGCGGGACTTGATGCAGATTTCTTTAAAGGAGCTTTATCGGTTTCATTCGATTTCTTTGATAAAGTAACATCAGATATTCTTGTTCCGCCGCAGGTACCAGGAGTTTACGGAACATCGCTTCCAGATTTTAACGCTGCTAAAGTAGGTAACAGAGGATGGGAATTCAGCGCTACTTACAGACATAAAGGAAAACAAGTAAATCAAAGTTTGACTGTAAATATTGGAGATTCTAAAAACAAAGTTTTGGATTACAACAATGGACAAGAAAAACTAACAGGAGTTGAGGAACTTCAGGTTATTCTTCGCGAAGGGTTGCCTTTCAATTCATACGTTGGTTTAAAAAGAGACGGCTATTTCCAAAATGTTGAAGAAATTCAGGGAGCAGCAGTTCCGGCCGGAATTACAGTACATCCAGGAGACAATCGTTATGTAGATTTAAACAAAGACGGAAAAATCGATGACAATGATAAATTTATCTTTGGTAATCCTTTTCCAAGATACACATACGGAGCTACATACAACATAGATTACAAGAATTTTGATTTAAGCATTTTTATACAAGGTGTTGGAAAAAGAACCATGATGATTAGAGGTGAGCTTGTAGAGCCATTTCACTACAATTATGGTATGACAATGTACACACACCAATTAGATTACTGGACTCCGCAAAATCCTGATGCAAGATATCCAAGACTGGCAAACAACGGTACGCAGTCTAATACAAACAATTTTAGAAGAGGTTCTGATATGTATTTGTATGACGGTGCCTATGCAAGGCTGAAAAATGTACAGATAGGATATTCATTATCAAATGATGTTGCAAGCAGTTTAGGAATGAGTGCATTCCGTGTTTACGTTTCAGGACAAAACCTGCTTACCTTATCTAAAGTAAAATTTGTTGATCCTGAACTTTCAGAATTCAACAACAGCATGTCGACTTCAGGAGCTAACAGCGGAAGAGCTTATCCAACGCAGGTGTATTACGGAATGGGTATTGATATCAGTTTTTAAAAAAAATCAAAATGAAAAATATATTTAAACACATAAAATTCATACCATTAGTATTCTTACTACTGGTAAGCTGCGAAGATCTTGATCTTGCACCAGAAGATCGATTTACAGATTCTAATTACTGGACAAGTGTAGAAAAAGCGCAATTGATGTTGAATACAGCTTATTCGCAAATGCAAAAAAGCCAGTATTTCTTTTATAACGAAGCACTTTCTGATAATGCCTACAACGGAAGAGGTGATAATGCAGGTGCAGCATCTATTGGAGCAGGACTTTACGATCCTTCTTTAGGAAGAATAAAAGAAGAATGGAACGACAGATACGGCGGAATTAAATCCTGTAATCTTTTATTAGAAAATATTGACAGAGTTCCAAATGCAGATCCGGGTGTAATTACAAGAATGAAAGCAGAAGCCCGTTTTATAAGAGCATTTCAGCATTTTCAGTTAACAACCTGGTTTGGAGATATTCCTCTTTTACAAAAAGATCCGTCTCTTACAGAAGCAACTACAATTTCGAGAACGTCACATGCAGAAGTAATTCAGTTTGTATTAGATGAATTGAATGCTGTAATTCCGGCATTGCCAAAAAACACACAGCTTGCCACGGCAGACAGAGGAAAAATCACAATGGGAGCTGCTGTAGCCTTAAAAGCAAGAGTACTTTTATACGAAGGAAAATGGCAGGAAGTAGTGCAGACATTAGAACCATTTTTAACAAATACTTACGGAACATACAGTTTGTTCCCTTCTTATGAAGGTCTTTTTCAGCAGCAAAATGAGTACAATAGCGAAGACATTTTGAGCTTACAATATGTACCAATAGACAGAACGTGGGGTGAGTTTTTTGATATGGCGCCAATTTCTGCAGGTTCAAGATTAAATGCCCTTGCTCCAACACAGGAATTAGTAGATAGTTATTTAATGCTTAACGGAAAAAAGATCAACGAAACAGGTTCAGGATACAATGAAAATAATCCTTATGTAAACAGAGATCCAAGACTTACTTATACAGTAGTTTACGATCAATACAACTGGAAAGAAGCCGATGGAAGTTCACACATTATTTACATCAAACCGGGATCTTCTCCAACTAATGAGCATCCAGATGAATTTGCGCAAGGTTCATCATCAACACCAACGGGTTATTTTACACGTAAATATTACGATGTACAACACGGAACTGATTTAAAATCAGGAATCAACCTAATGTTGTTTAGATATGCAGATGTTTTATTGATGTATGCAGAAGCTAAAAATGAGTTAAGCCAAATGACGAGCACAGTTTGGGATCAGACTATTAAACCAATTAGATCTCGTGCAGGTTTTACAGATGCAGCAGCTTTAAATTATAATGCCGCATTAGGACAAGCCGGACTTAAAGAAGTAATTAGAAACGAGCGTCGTACAGAATTTGGAATGGAAGGCTTAAGAATCTTTGATATCAGAAGATGGAAAATTGCCGAAAATGTTTTAAACGGATATGCACACGGAGCCAAATTTGGAGTATCGTCTGTAGACAATGGTTACTTAAGAGTGAACTTAAGAACTTTTGATCCCGCAAAGCATTATTTATGGCCAATACCAAGAGACGAACGTTTGATTAACACCAATTTATCTCAAAATCCAAACTGGTAAAAACTAACTAACAACCTAAAATAAAAAACATGAAAAATATATATTCAAAATTAGTATTAATACTGTGTACAGTATTTCTTGTAAGCTGCGATAATGACGAAATGAGTCATACTAATGTAAGCGCAGTAAATACTCTTTATTCTCCGGCAAATAATAAGTTCTTTGATCTTAACGCACAAAGTTCTGCGGTTTTTGAATGGGAAGCAGCTAAAGCAGAAGACAACGGAGTGGTGCTTTATGATGTGGTTTTTGATAAAGAAAACGGAGATTTCTCTAAACCAGTTTACACAATGCCATCTGATGGTAACGGATTTCAAAAAACACTAACGCTTTCTTTTTCAGATTTGAATAAAATTGCAGGATTAGCAGGTATTCCAACTGAAGCTGTCGGGAAATTAAAATGGACAGTTCATTCGTCTAAAGGAATTAATGTTCAAAAATCAGCAGCATCTGGTATTTTCGAAGTGCTTACAGCAAGCGGATTCCCAACTCCAGATCAGTTGTTTATTACAGGAACAGGTTCTGAAAACGGAACAACAGTTGCTAATGCTCAGGCTTTCAAAAAAGTAGGAACAACCAAATTTGAAATTTACACGAAGTTAAGTGCAGGTACTTACAAATTCATTACAACAAAAAATGGTACTCCGGTAGTTTACTATGTTGATAACGGAAAATTAAAAGAAAATGGTGAAACCACTGTTACTGGAGATGCAAAAGTGTATAAAATTGTACTTGACTTTAGTACAGGAGTAACAACGATGACAGAGATTAAGAAAATCGAATTATGGTTCCCTCCACTTAGCCAGTACCTTTTTGAATATACATATGCAGGCGGCGGAATCTGGAAAGCAGCTAACAAACACATTTCTTTCAAACAAGAATCTTGGGGTAGAGACGAGCGTTACAAATTCAAATTTACAGTGGTAAACGGCGCTGCTACAACTGAAGAATGGTACGGAAGTATAAACGGGGACAACAACAGACCAGATGCAAATACAGCAGCATCATTCTGGTACATGGTTCCGGTAACAAGTGATTTCTGGAATAACTGTTTCAAATTTGCCTCTGCAGTAGACAATGCTAACGTAAATGCAGAAATTAATTTCAGTGCAGCTTCACCAGCTTACACACACAGTTTCACAATTCTATAAATAACCCAAACGTCTCTTAAAGATGTTTTTTAAGAGACGTTTTTATTAAACGAAATATATCATGAAAAAATTATTTTCAACACGTTATACGGCCTTATTGCTTTGCGTAGTAGGATTTGGGTTATTGTCTGTCTCTTGTGATGATGAAGCAATTCCGCTGCGTGACCCAAACGGACAAACAGGCCCTGAATTTAAATATACATGGGCTCAGACAGCCGATTCTTTACAGCTTTCAACCTACAATAATTACCTGGGATCAAACGGGACATTTGTACAAAACAATGCCGGAAACAGTACATTCAATTATTGGCCAAATGCACACGTTCTGGATGTTTTGGTAGACGGTTATTTAAGAACCGGGAATGACAATTATAAAACCAAAATGAAAGCTTTGGTACAAGGAATCAAAATTAAAAACGGAAACAATACCTACAACAATGTTTTTAATGATGATATGCTTTGGCTTGCTAATGCCTGCGTTCGTGCTTACAATGCAACAAATGATCAGGAATACAAAGACGTAGCAGACTTTTTATGGGAAAGAATAAAACTAAGCTGGAGTGATGTTTTTGGAGGAGGAATTACCTGGAAACAAGATACACCAAAACAAAAGAATGCCGTATCAAATGGTCCGGCCGTAATTCTTGCCCTAAGATTATATGAAATAGATAATGATCCGGATGATTTAGTTTGGGCAAAGAAAATTTATGCATGGCAGAAAAGCAATTTAGTTGATCCGGTTTCGGGAGCAGTTTGGGATAATATTTCAGAAGTAAACGGAGCAGTCGTAACCAACAAAGACTGGGTTTTTACCTATAACATGGGAACATGGATTGGCGCAGGTTTAAGATTGTACAAAGCTACAAATGAGCAGACTTATCTTGACGATGCCGTAAAATCCGGAAGAAATGTTTTAACCAATCCAAAATTACTTTCAGAAGGACTTTTGAGAGACGAAGGACAAGGCGACGGAGGATTGTTTAAAGGTATTTTAGTACGCTATTTTACAGAACTTATAGAACAGCCAACCATCAACTCTACAGATACAGAAAAATTTGCCTCATTTCTGAAATTTAATGCAGAATCATTCTATAAAAAAGGAATTTTAAGACCTACAATGCTTTCCGGAAACAATTGGAAAGTAGCGCCGGCAGCAGGAGCAAGCGTTGATTTAACGACTCAGCTGAGCGGTGTAATGTTAATAGAAGCAGCTGCCAAGCTGGATAAAGATGGCTTTTTTGATTAATTAGTAAGTTAGTATTTGTTAGTAATTTTTGTAACACCTGAAGGAAATAAACAGCCTTCAGGTTTTATACTATTTAGCCATTCAACAGAAAAGCAGTTCTGCAATTTCAAAAAAATAAAATATTATAATGAAGAATAAAATCACAATTATATGTTTTCTTTTGGTAAACCTTGCATCCTTTGCACAATGGAAACCACAAGGAGATAAAATCAAAACAAAATGGGCAGAACAGGTAGACCCAAACAATCCGCTTCCTGAATATCCCCGTCCTATAATGGAAAGGAATCAATGGAAAAACCTTAATGGTTTATGGAACTACGCCATACAACCCGCAGGACAAACAGCGCCAAAAGGCTACGAAGGAAAAATACTCGTTCCTTTTGCTGTTGAATCAAGCCTTTCGGGCGTAATGAAAAAGGTAGGATCAGAAAACGAATTATGGTACGAAACCAATTTTACAATAGACAGCAACTGGAAAAGTAAAGACATTTTACTGCATTTTGGAGCTGTAGACTGGAAAACAGAAGTTTGGATTAACAACGTAAAAATTGGAACGCATACCGGCGGATATGTTCCTTTTAGTTTTAATATAACACCTTTCCTAAATGGAAAATCCCAAAAACTGGTTGTAAAAGTTTGGGACCCAACAAGCGACGGAACACAGCCAAGAGGAAAACAAGTTAAAAATCCGGAAAGTATCTGGTACACACCCGTAACCGGAATCTGGCAGACCGTTTGGTTGGAACCAGTTAGAAAAAAACACATTACCAATTTAAGAACAACACCAGATATTGACCGCAATACCATCAATATCAATGCAGAAGTAGAAGGAACTTCAGCAGGCGATATTGTTGAAATTACAGTATTCGACGGAGCAAAAACAATTGCAGTAGAAAAAGCAGTTGCAGGTCAGCCGCTAGATATTGTAGTGAATAACCCAAAATTATGGTCGCCTGATTCTCCATTTTTATATGATATCAAAGTAAAATTAATCAGCGGAAGCAAAGTAACCGACGAAGTGAAAAGCTATTTTGCAATGCGTAAAATTTCTTCAAAAAGAGATGATAAAGGCATTGTGAGAATTCAGCTGAATAACAAAGATTGTTTCCAATTTGGACCTCTTGATCAGGGATGGTGGCCTGACGGATTATATACCGCACCAACAGACGAAGCTTTAAAATATGATCTTGTCAGAACTAAAGAATTAGGTTTTAATATGATCCGCAAACACGTAAAAGTAGAACCGGCAAGATGGTACACACATTGCGACAGAATGGGATTTTTAGTATGGCAGGATATGCCAAACGGAGACGATGGTCCAATTTGGCAAATGCATAAATACTTTGAAGGAACAGAGCTAAAAAGAACAGCACAATCTGAGGAAACATATAAAAAAGAATGGCGAGAAATAATGGATCACTTGTATTCTTATCCAAGTATTGTAGTCTGGGTTCCGTTTAATGAAGCCTGGGGACAATTTAAAACGGTTGAAATCACAGAATGGACAAAAAATCATGATCCAAGCAGATTAGTAAACTCATCAAGCGGCGGAAACCATTTTCAAACCGGAGATATGTTAGACATTCACCATTATCCAGAACCCAACTTAAAATTGTATGACGCACGCAGAGTCACAGTTTTAGGTGAATACGGCGGAATTGGACTTCCGGTTACCGGACATTTATGGCAGACAGATAAAAACTGGGGCTACACTCAGTTTAAAAATAATGACGAAACAACAGCCAAATACAGAGAATACGCGGAACAGTTAAAAACATTAGCAAAAGTTGGTTTTTCGGCAGCAGTTTACACGCAGACAACTGATGTTGAAGGCGAAGTAAACGGTTTTATGACCTACGATCGTAAAGTTGATAAAATGAATTTTTCGGAAGTAAGTAAAATAAACAAAGAAGTCATTAACGCTATTAATAATTAAGTTTTGATAAAAGACAGATATAAACTTTTTAGCTTATTTGCGTTATTTGTTTTTACTCAAATCAATGCGCAAAATGTAACAGTATGCGAATCTAAACCTCCGGTAGATTGGGTAAATCCATTAATAGGAACAGATTCTGATTACGGAGTTTCAAACGGAAATACCTATCCCGCAATTGCAATGCCGTGGGGAATGAATTTCTGGACACCACAAACTGCCGGAATGGGCGACGGCTGGGCGTATACCTATAAATCAAGCAGAATAAAAGGTTTCAAACAAACCCATCAGCCTTCGCCGTGGATGAATGATTACGGTCAGTTTTCGATAATGCCCGTTACAGGTGCATTAAAATTTAAAGAAGAAGAAAGACAAAGCTGGTTTTCGCATAAAGCAGAAATCGTAACGCCATATTATTACAGCGTTTATTTAGCAGATCATAATGTAACAACCGAAATTACGCCAACAGAAAGAGCAGCCAGATTTAGGTTTACATTTCCCGAAACAGATCAATCGTATGTTGTTGTTGATGCTTTTGATAAAGGATCGTATGTAAAAATAATTCCGTCAGAAAGAAAAATTATCGGTTTTACCACTAAAAACAGCGGCGGAGTTCCGTTAAATTTCAAGAACTATTTTGTTATCATTTTTGATAAAGATTTTGAAGTACATTCTACCTTCAACGGAGATATTTTAGGAAATGCTTTAGAAATGCAGGCCGATCACGCCGGAGCCATAATTGGTTTTAAAACAAAAGCCGGAGAAAAAGTAAACGCTCAGGTAGCCTCGTCATTTATAAGCTATGAACAAGCAGAACGAAACCTGAAAGAAATTGGAAAAGACGATTTTGACGAACTTAAAGAAAAAGGAAAAGAAATCTGGAACAAAGAATTAAGCCGAATAAAAGTAGAAGGCGGAACACAAGACCAAATGGGAACTTTTTATTCCTGCTTGTACAGATCGCTTTTGTTTCCAAGAAAATTTTTCGAATTTGATAAAAACAAAAAACCAGTGCATTACAGCCCTTACAACGGAAAAGTTTTGCCCGGTTATATGTTTGTCGATACCGGTTTCTGGGATACTTTTAGAGCATTATATCCTTTCTTAAATTTAATGTATCCGGAATTGAATGCCCAAATGCAGGAAGGACTTTCAAACGCATACAACGAAAGCGGATGGCTGCCGGAATGGTCAAGTCCCGGTTTACGTGATATTATGGTGGGAAACAACTCCGCATCAATCGTATCTGAAGCTTATTTAAAAAGCGGAAAAGGAAATAAATACGATATCGAAAATTTATACAAAGCCGTAATTCATGGCGCAAATAATGCCGGTCCGCTAAAAGCAGTTGGACGTGCAGGAGTAGATGCGTACAATACTTTAGGTTATGTACCTCAGGATATTGTAAATGAAAGTGCCGCCAGAACATTAGAATATGCATACGATGATTTTGCGATTTATCAATTGGCGAAAGCCCTGAACAAACCGCAGTCAGAAATTGATTTGTATAAAAAGAGAAGTTTAAATTATAAAAACCTTTTTGATCCGAAATACAATTTAATGCACCCAAAAAACAGCGACGGAAAATTAATGGAACCTTTTGATCCTTTTCAATGGTTTAACGGATTTACCGAAGGAAACAGCTGGCATTATTCATGGTCTGTTTTTCACGACGTACAAGGTTTAATTAATTTAATGGGCGGAAATCAGGTATTTGTTTCACAATTAGACAAAGTATTTTCGTCGCCGCCTGTTTTTGCAACATCAAACTTCACTGCCGGAGTAATTCATGAAATGCGAGAAATGCAGATTGTAAATATGGGACAATATGCACATGGAAACCAGCCAATTCAGCATATGATTTATCTTTACAATTATGCAGCAGAACCGTGGAAAGCACAATATTGGGTAAGAGAAACCATGAACAGAATGTACCACGCAGCGCCAGATGGGTATTGCGGAGATGAAGATAACGGACAAACTTCGGCCTGGTATGTATTTTCTTCTTTAGGTTTTTATCCCGTTACTCCCGCTTCAGATCAATATGTTGTTGGAGCGCCATTGTTCAAAAAAGTAACAATCGAATTGGAGAACGGAAAGAAAATAGAAATCAACGCACCGGAAAACAGCAATCAAAACAGGTATATCAAAGACATGAAATTCAATGGAAAAGCATACACAAAAAACTGGTTAAGCCATTCTGAATTGATGAATGGGGCAACACTAGATTTTGATATGTCCACATCGCCAAATTTAAACAGAGGAACCAGTAAAGAAGACGTTCCATACTCATTAACAAACGAATAATAAAAGGTTTAGACCTTTATAATTTTAAAATATACAACAAATGCAAAGAAGAAAATTTATCCAAAACGCGGCATTATTTGGCAGTTTAGCCCTTATCGATCCAATGGAAATTATTGCAGGAACTAAAATGGTCAAAGATTTCCCTATTGTGAGGGTTGCAAAAGGTAAAAGGAATTTTGAAAGTGATTTTATCGAAAAAACAATCGCAGAATTTCAAAAGAATGTAAAAGACAAAGAATTGGGCTGGTTATTTAATAACTGTTTCCCAAATACACTTGACACGACAGTAACCTTTTCACAAAAAAATGGAAGACCAGATACGTACGTAATTACCGGAGATATTGATGCGATGTGGCTTAGAGACAGTTCTGCGCAAGTATGGCCGTATATGGCTTTTGCAGGAAAAGATACAAAACTAAAAAACCTGATTGCCGGCGTTATAAACAGACAAACTGAATATATCCTGAAAGATCCGTATGCCAATGCATTTTACAACGATCCCAACAAAAAAGGAGAATGGACAACCGATCACACCGATATGAAACCGGGCGTTCACGAAAGAAAATACGAAATAGATTCACTTTGCTACCCAATTAGATTGGCTTATAATTATTGGAAAAATACCGGAGACACCTCTCCATTTGATGAAAATTGGGTAAAAGCCATTAAAACAACATTAAAAGTATTTAAAGAACAGCAGCAAAAAGACGGAAAAAATCCATACACGTTTCAAAGAACAACACAATTTGCAACAGATACAAGACCATTAAAAGGTTACGGATATCCGGTGAAACCAGTTGGTTTAGTGTGTTCGGCATTTAGACCAAGTGACGATGCAACCGTTTTTTCTTTTCTGATTCCTTCAAACTTTTTTATTGTAGCCAGTATGAAACAAGCTGCAGAAATGTTGGAATCCATTAAAAAAGATACCGCTTCTGCACAGGAATTAAGAGCTTTAGCACAAGAAGTCGACAAAGCTATTAAAGAATATGGAGTAGTGAAACACCCAAAATACGGTGATATTTTTGCATTTGAAGTAGATGGTTTTGGAGGTCATTTATTGATGGATGACTCCAATGTGCCAAGTTTATTAAGCCTTCCGTACTTAGATGCCATTGATGTAAACGATCCAATTTATCAAAACACAAGAAAATTTGTCCTTTCAGAAGACAATCCGTTTTTCTTTAAAGGAAAAGTTGCCGAAGGAATTGGAGGGCCGCACGTAGGTATGGATATGATCTGGCCAATGTCATTGGTTATGAGAGCTTATACAACATCAGACCAAAATGAAATCAAAGAATGCATCAAAATGTTGAAAGCATCACATGGCGATACCGGATTTATGCACGAATCTTTTCATAAAGACGATGCTAAAAATTTCACCAGATCATGGTTTGCCTGGACAAATACCTTATTTGGTGAACTATTATGGGACACGTATCAAAAAAATCCAAAATTACTGGAGCTATAACTTATTTGTAAAACGTTTTAATTTTATATAAAATGATAAAATTCAACAAGAATATCGTTCTTGCAGCCCTTTCCATATCATTTTTTGGCTATAATGCGGCGGCACAAAAACCGGGCGGCGGACTTGCAAAAGGAAAATATACAGCTTTGGTAAATCCGTTTATTGGAACTGCACCTTTATTAGACACCAAAATAATTGGGTATACACCGCCGGCAGATATGCGCGTATGGGCAGGATTAGTATTTCCGGGATCATCAGTTCCCAATGCAATGGTTCAGTTAAGTCCAATGACAAAATACAGATCTGGTGCAGGATATGAATACGAAGACACCGAAATTTTAGGATTTACACATACTAATAAAGGACATTGGAATTTATGCCATATTCCACTTTTACCTGTTTCAGAAGGAGCGTCATTTCCGTATAAATCATCGTTTAGTCACGATCAGGAAAAAGGAAGTCCGGCGTATTATGAAGTCTATTTAAAAGATTATAATGTACAGGTAAAATTAACGTCAACATTGCGCTGTGGTATTCACGAATATACTTTTAAAAACAACAAAGGACGAAAAGTACTTTTTGATTTAGGAAGAGCCAATAATCACGTAGACGACTGGCAGATTAAGCAGGAAGGCACAAATGCCGTAAGCGGTTTTCAAAGAACCGGAGGCGAAAAAATATATTTCTACGCCACTTTAAGCAGTCCAATTGACAAAGTAGATATCAAAGATATCGCTAAAAGCAACGGTTATGCATTGGTAAACATTAAAGACGGTGACACAAAACCCGTAACAGTAAAAATCGCTTTATCATTTGTGAGCGTAGAAAATGCAAAAGAAAATTTAAAAGCCGAAGTTGGGGATAAAACCCTGACTAAAGTTTTTGAAGAAGGAAGCACACAATGGGAAAACCTGCTTTCTAAAATTCAGGTAAAAGGCGGAACAGAGCAGCAAAATGTAATGTTTTACAGTATGTTGTACAGATCGTTTTTATGGCCTGCCTTACGCAGCGACGTAAACGGACAATTTACAGATGAAGCCGGAAAAGTTAGAAAAGAAAACTACCATTATTACACACTTCCATCATTATGGGACGATTACAGAAATAAACTCGTTTTATTAAGTATTTTTTCTCCGGAAGTTACCAGCGACGTAATCAGTTCCATTATCAACGAAGGAGAAATTAAAGGTTTTATTCCAACATTCTTTCACGGAGATCACGCCGCATCATTCATTGCAGGTTCATATATGAGAGGAATCAGAAATTACGATGTTAAAAAAGCATACGAATTATTGCTGAATAACGCTTATAAAGAAGGCGGAACAAGACCTCATATTGCAGAATATATTGCAAAAGGATATGTGCCGGAACAAAATATTAAAGATCCAAAGATAGAAACCGTAGCAAATGCCGGCGTTACAAAAACGTTAGAATATGCATATGACGATCACGCGCTTTCCTTATTAGCCAAAGAACTGAACGATACAGAACATTACAATGATTTGGTAAAACGTTCTAAAAACTATGCAAATGTATTTGACAAGTCGACCACTTTTATGAGAGGAAAACTGGCAGATGGTTCTTGGGTTACACCATTTAATCCGGAGTTTCCGTATTACGAATACATGTACAGAGAAGCAAATGCATGGCAGGTTTCCTTTTTTACGCCACATGATATGCCGGGATTAGTAAAGCTTTACGGAGGTGCAAAACCTTTTGAAGCAAAACTCGACGAATTGTTTACTAAACCCTGGAATCCAAATTATATTGCCTGGAACATTTCTGGTTTTATTGGGCAATATTGTCACGGAAATCAGCCGGATCATGAAGCTCCGTTTTCATATTATTTTGTAAATAAACCAGAGAAATCACAGCAAAGAATAGACGAAATATTAGAAACGATGTACGGAATTGGTCCTGAAAAACTAGCTATGAGCGGTATGGATGATGCGGGCGAAATGTCTTCGTGGTATGTGTTTGGAGCACTGGGACTTTACCCGTTATCTCCCGCCGATCCTGAATATATTGTAACCGTTCCTATTTTTAAAGAAGTTTCGTGGACAACGCCGGCAGGCAAAAAAGTAACCATTAAAAATCCAAATGGAAAAAGAAATCTGGAAACGATTAAAGTAAACGGTTCTAAAATCGACGGTTATTTTATCTCTCACGATTTGTTTAAAAATGGCGGTGAAATACAACTTACAACAAAATAACAGCATTTTATAAATAAGAAATAACGTCCCATTTTCGTGGGACGTTATTCATATAAAAACGTTTTTATGAAAAATATAAAATTATTTACGTGCTTATTATTGCTTTTGGGTATTTCAAATGTGCATTCGCAGCAAACTAATTTTGAAATCACATCGCCAAACGGAGAATTAAAAGTTTCGGTTAATTTGAGTGATAAAATTTATTATTCAATTACAGCAGGAAACGAAGTTTTAACCTCAAAAAGTCATTTGGCTTTAATTCTCAAAGATGAAACTTTAGGTTTAAAACCAAAATTAAGCGGAAGCAAAACAGGAAAAATAAAAGAAGAAATTAAACCCGTAATTCCGCTGAAATTTTCATCTGTTTCTAATAATTACAATTATTTATTGCTGAATTTTAAAGGAAACTATTCAGTAGAATTTAGGGTTTTTGATGAAGGAATTGCATATCGGTTTATAACCGCGAAAAAAGGCGAAATTGAAGTAGTAAATGAGGATTTTGCAGTTAATTTCCCGGACGATTATGTACTGCATTTACAGCAGACAGGAAATTTTAAAACTTCTTATGAAGAAGCCTATTCACAAACGACAGTCAAAGATTGGAAACCTTCAGATAAAATGTCAACACTTCCCATTTTAGTTGATACAAAAAAGCAATACAAAATTCTAATAAGTGAATCTGACCTTTCTGATTACGCAGGAATGTTTTTAAAAGGAACAGGAACTGGAGTTGTATCGACTTTTCCAAAAACACCTTTTGAATTTGGCCCAGACGGTGACCGAAGCCTTAAAATCCTTAAAGAAGCCAACTATATAGCAAAAACACAAGGAACAAGAAATTTACCGTGGCGTTATTTTGTCATTACAAAAAATGACAAACAGCTGATTGAAAACACAATGACACTGAAACTAGCTCCAAAAAGTGAACTTAAAGACGCATCCTGGATAAAACCCGGACAAGCAAGCTGGGAATGGTGGAATGGCGCAACGCCTTATGGCCCGGATGTTAATTTTGTTTCAGGATATAATTTAGATACGTATAAATATTACATCGATTTTGCCTCAAAATTTGGCATAAAATATATCATTATGGATGAAGGCTGGGCAAATAACACAGAAGATCCCTATTCGCCAAATCCAAATGTAAATGTTCAGGAACTTATTCGCTACGGAAAAGAAAAGAAAGTCGGCATCGTATTATGGCTTACTTGGCTTACAGTAGATAAAAATATGGAGCTTTTTAAAACCTTTAAAGAATGGGGAATTGCCGGCGTAAAAATTGATTTTATGGATCGAAGCGATCAGATAATGGTAAATTATTATGAAAAAGTAGTAAAAGAAGCAGCCAAATACCAAATATTTGTAGATTTTCATGGCGCTTTTAAACCGTCTGGTTTAGAATACAAATACCCAAATTTAATTTCCTACGAAGGAGTAAGGGGAATGGAACAAATGGACGGCTGTAAACCAGATAACAGTTTGTATTTTCCTTTTATGCGAAATGCAGTCGGCCCAATGGATTACACGCCGGGAGCAATGATCAGCATGCAGCCGGATGTGTACCGATCTGAAAGACCAAATTCGGCAAGTATTGGAACAAGAGCATATCAGCTTGCTTTGTTTGTGGTGTTTGAAAGTGGTCTGCAAATGCTGGCAGATAATCCAACGCTTTATTATCGCGAAAAAGAATGTACCGATTTCATAACTTCTGTTCCAACAACTTGGGATGAAACCAAAGCATTAGAAGCCAACGCTGGACAATACGCAATTGTAGCCAAAAGAAAAGGCACAAAATGGTTTATTGGCGGTATTACAAACAGTGCTGAAAAAGAACGTTCTTTTGAAATAAAATTAGATTTTCTAACGTCAAAAAAATACAAAATAACCTCATTTGAAGACGGAATTAATGCCGGATATCAAGCCATGGATTACAGGAAAAAAAGTACTGAAGTCAGTAAAAATGATGTCCTGAAAATCAAAATGGTTAGAAATGGAGGCTGGGCTGCAGTTTTAGATGAGATTTAGAACTAACGAAATTTTTGAAAGATATAGTTAATTTTTAATTGTCTGTTTAGTCCCTAACGGGACAAAATGAATGCGGGCATAATATATTTCTACCGATATATAATCCCTAACGGGGATAAACTAGTTTGGGCGTTTGTATATTGTTACTGATATAAAATCCCTACGGGATAAAGCAAATAAAATGTTGCATAATTTTTTGTAAACATTTCAATCGATTGTGTGCTATCCCGTAGGGATCTAATATCGGTAGAAATATATCAATGCCCGTAATTATTTTGTCCCGTTAGGGACTAAACAAATAGTCTTGAAGTAAATACAATTAAAAAAAATAATTAATTGCGGTTTTATCCGAAAGGGATTTTATATGTGGAGCAATATGATAAGACTAGTTTATCCCGTTAGGGATTTAATATCGGTAGCAAACATCAATTACCGCAATTATTTTGTCCCGTTAGGGACTACACCTTTAAAACGAATCAAAAGAAAAAAACGAATGATAATACAGAATAAAAAAATTAATAAAACAACATATCTGTTTTTCCTTTTTCTGTTAATGAGTTTAGCAGGCCATTCGCAAACGCCTGTAAATCTCAAATGCGAACATTTGGTAAATCCATTAGGAATTGATGTACAACAGCCCAGATTTTCCTGGCAGTTAAACGGTAGCAAGAATAATGTATATCAAACCGCATATCAAATAGAAATTGCCACAGATTCATTTGCTTTAAGCAAAGAAAAAGCAATCATTTGGAATACCGGAAAAGTAATTTCATCAGATATTTTAATCTCTTATAAAGGAGAATCCCTAAAATCTTTTGCAACCTATTTTTGGAGAGTAAAAATTTGGGATCAGAATAACAAAACGCAAATTTCAAAAATTCAGCGTTTTGAAACCGCCATGATGCAATCCAGTGATTGGAAGGGAAGCTGGATTTCAGATTCACATGATGTAAATTACAAACCTGCGCCGTATTTCAGAAAAGAAATTTCTACAGCAAAAATTATAAAAACAGCTCGTGTTTATGTTACAGCCGGAGGATTATATGAGTTTTATGTAAACGGAAAAAAAGTTGGAAACCGAATGCTCGACCCAATGTTTACAAAATTTGACAGCCGAAATTTATATGCCACTTTAGACATTACAGCCGATTTACAAAAAGGAAAAAATGCTTTTGGTATTTTGTTAGGAAACGGCTGGTACAACCATCAATCGACTGCCGTTTGGAAGTTTGATAAAGCAATTTGGAGAAATCGTCCGCGTTGTTTGGTAAACATCAGAATTACCTATTCTGATAATACAACCGAAACAATTGTAACCGATGAAACATGGAAAACAACAGATAGCCCTGTAATTTTTAACAGCATTTACACAGGCGAACATTATGATGCCCGTAAAGAAATTACAAACTGGAACAAACCTGATTTTGACGATAGCAATTGGAATAAAGCAATAGTTGTAAAAGCACCATCATCAGATTTGGTTTCTCAGCAATTGCATCCTATCCGGGTTACCGCTCAGTTAAAACCAACAAAAATTAATCGGGTAAATGATACTTTAACCGTATTTTCATTTCCGAGAAATATTGCAGGAACCGTTCGTTTTTCGATAAAAAATGCAGCTTCGGGAACTATTTTCAGAATAAAACATGCAGAACGTTTGTATCAAAACGGAATGGTTGATCTTTCTAATATCGATTTACATTATCGTCCTACAGACAATTCAGATCCTTTTCAAACGGATATTTATATTGCAAAAGGAAATTCTAATGAAAGCTTTTCTCCAAAATTTAATTACAAAGGATTTCAATTTGTAGAAATAACCACAAATAAACCTTTTAAATTAAATGAGGATTGTCTTTTAGCTTTGGAAATGCACAGCGACGTTCCTTCTGTCGGAAAAATAAAAACTTCAAATGAGGTTTTTAATAAAATTTGGGAAGCTACAAACAGCAGTTATTTGGCCAATTTATTTGGTTATCCAACCGATTGTCCGCAGCGCGAAAAAAACGGGTGGACAGGAGATGCGCAAACCAATGTAGAAACCGGATTATATAATTTTGACGGCATTACGATTTACGAAAAATGGCTTGCAGATCATCAGGATGAGCAGCAGCCAGACGGCGGAATTTCTAACATTGTCCCAAATCCTGGAGCTTTTGGATATGAATTTGCAACGGGTCCCGACTGGACGAGTTCGATTGCGATTATTCCGTGGAAAATATATGAGTTTTACGGAGATTCCAGTTTGCTGAATAAGATGTATCCCAACATCAAAAAATATGTAGATTTAATTGATAAAAAATATCCAACAGGTATTACAGATTGGGGATTAGGCGATTGGGTTCCTGTTAAAAGTCAAAGTTCTAAACCGCTTACTTCAACAATTTATTATTATGCAGATGCTTTGATTTTAGCCAAAACAGCAAAACTATTAGGAAAAACAAGCGATGCCGAACACTATTTTAAATTAGCAGCAAAAATTAAAACGGCATTCAACCAGCAGTTTTTTAATGCGTCGACAAACTTATATGCGAGCGGAACACAAACCGAATTATCGGGCCCGCTTTATTGGGGATTAGTTCCTGATGAATTCAAACAAAAAGTAGCTGATAATTTGTATAAAAAAGTGCAGGAAACAAACTTCCATCTGGATGTTGGTTTATTAGGAACAAAGTCTTTACTAAATGCGTTAAGCGAAAACGGTTATGCCGATGCCGCTTATAAAATTGCTTCACAGGAAGATTTTCCTTCGTGGGGTTATTGGATAAAAAACGGGGCTACAACTTTGTATGAAAACTGGCCGCTGCATGTCGAAAAAAACGACGCATCTTTAAATCATATTATGTTTGGAGAAATAGGAGCGTGGATGTACAAAGGATTGGGCGGAATTTTTCCAGATGAAAATGCACCGGGTTTTAAGCACATTCTATTAAAACCAAATTTTGTAAACGGACTTGATTTTTTTGAATCGGAACACATATCTCCTTACGGCAAAATTGTATCAAACTGGAAACGGGAAAATAAAAATATACTGTATCAAGTCATTGTTCCGCCAAACTCCAATGCGAGTTTTTATTTAGGCAAGAACAGCACTTTTACTTGTAATTCAAAAGATATCATCGTTACAAATGAAGGAATATATAAAGTGATTCAGCTTAAATCTGGTTCTTTTTCTTTTAAAATTACTGAAGAATAAAGACTTTAGATTCTATTTTAAAAAAAAAACCATTAGTACGATTTACTAATGCTTTTTTTATTTCTGGTTAACGAATTTAAAATCTTATTTCGAATTCAAATCAATTTCATAATTAAACGAAGTTGCTTTTGCATACACCAAATATTGTTCTAAAGGTTTTGGTCCGCATCCCCACGAACCAACGCCTAACGTTTTATGCGAAATACACAAAACAGTTCCTTTACTTTTAGGTAAGTCTATTTTATATTCTACATTTTCCATTTCTTCATCACTGTAGGGCAGCGCAGCAACCTGCAGTAAATCATCACCTTGCTTGATCGTTAATCCCAAACCATTTTGAGATTTTATATTTGCCCAGCGTACATCTTCGTGATTTCCGGCTTCCATAGGTTTTTCATAAGGCGTTAATTGTTCGTTTACAGAACTGTAATAATGACCAACATCAAAACCGCTTTTTCGATCAGGATAATTTTCCATTGGTCCGCGTCCTAAATAATCAAATTGGTTTAAATCTTTATCTAAAAACAAACGAACACCAATTCGGCCTAAAATTAAATTGGGATCATTAAAACTCACATCATTCGTGACTTTAATAGAACCGTTTCCGCTAATGGTATAAAAAACGTTGTGTATTACTTTAAAGTTTTCTTTGCCCGTTCCGGTTAAAGTCGCTTTGATTTCAAAACTGCCGCTTGATATTTTTTGCGTTTTTATGTTGCTTGCTGTCCATTTAATGTTTTGTAAACCATATTTATCCCAATTTTCATAAGCCCACATATCGTCTTTTCTGTGCGGTGCGCGCCATAAATGTAAAAGCGGTCCTCCATTTTCCTGCAAAAGATTTTTACCGTTTTTTTCAATTTTAGAAAACGTTCCTTTGTTTTTATCAAACTCAATTTTAAAATCACTTCCAATAAGCTGAATAAAGTTTTTACTGTTTTTTACAGATAAATCTGCTTCTGCAATATGTTGTAAAATTGGCGGAATATTTACCGGAAGTTCAAATTGCTGCGAAGCTACTTCAAAACCTTTACTGGCCCATAATTCATCTTCGGCAAGAGCAAATGAAATCCGTAAGAAATATTCTGAACCCGGTTTATACAAAATATCTAAAGGGATTTTGATCTCTTTTTCTTCACCAGGATTAATAGAACCGGTTTTTAGATTCCCTGAAGCTCTTAAATTGCCATCTTGCGTTAATTCCCATGTAGCAGTAAGACTGTTTAAGTTCTTGGTTTCGTAACGGTTTTTAATCGTGAAAAGTCCATTTTTACTGTCTTTATCTACAATCGTAATCCATTGATACGCATGCTTTAATTCCGGATAATGCGGTTTTAATGATCTATCGGAAAAAACAACACCTTTATGAATAAAATACTGATCGTTTGGATATTCGCCAAAACCACCACCAAAAGCCGTTATAGGATGTTTAGGATCACGATTATTATAAATTCCCTGATCCTGCCATTCCCAGATAGCACCGCCAAGCAAAGCCGGATATTTATCAAATAAATCATTGTAGATATCTACAGATCCCATCGAATTAAACATGGCATGCGCATATTCACATAAATAAAATGGTTTGGTTAAAGAGGCATCGTTAGCATGTTTTTCTAAATTAAAAACATCCGTATACATTTGGCTGTCAATATCTGCCGGATTATTCAACGCAATACCAAAACCTTCATAATGAGTAGGTCTCGTTGGATCAATTTCCTTAATTGTTTTTAGAGCCGTTCTGAAGTTTACACCGCCCGTTCCGTTTTCATTTCCCAAAGACCAGATTAAAACCGAAGGATGATTTTTAAAATTTTCAGTATTCGCCACATTTCGATCAACAATTGCCGCTTTCATTCGCGGTTCATCATTAAATTCATTCATTGCGCCGTGACATTCTACATTGGCCTCGGCAACTAAATAAAGGCCATATTGATCGCATAATTCATACCATCGCGGATCATTAGAATAATGGCTCGTTCTCACATGATTACAATTGGCTTGTTTAATCAAAAGAATATCTTTTATCATTTGTTCTTCTGTAACCGCATGACCGTCGTCCGGCCAGTTTTCATGGCGATTAACACCTTTTAGTTTTATCGCTGTGCCATTTACAGTAAATAATCTTCCTTTAATTTCAATTTTTCTAAAACCTGTTTTTGATGATAAAGTTTCGATTGTATTTTTTCCTTCTTTTAAATTAATTACAGTGGTGTAAAGAGCAGGTGTTTCTGCAGTCCATTTTTTAGGATTGCTGACATGAAAAGTTATATCAACCGTAATTTCCTGACCGGGTTTCAAGGCCGGAATATTTTTCTTTCCAACAGCTTTAGTCACAGGGTTTTCTCCATCATAAAGAGCAGCTTCAATTAAACGAGGTTTTGTTGCTGTATTTCCATAGTTTTTAATTTTTGTTGTAACCAAAACATCGGCATCTTTATAATTTTTATCCAGATTAGTTTTGATGAAATAATCTCGAATATGCTGCTGAGGCGTACTCCAAAGCGTTACATTTCTAAAAATTCCGCTTAATCGCCACATATCCTGATCTTCTAAATAACTTCCGGTTGTAAAACGATATACTTCAACAGCAAGCGTGTTTTTTCCGGCAACAAGATATTTTGTTAAGTCAAATTCTGCGGCATTACGGCTGTTTACGCTGTAACCTACTTTTTTTCCGTTTACCCAAATAAAGAAACCGGCATCAACACCATCAAAAGTGATTAAAATACGTCTTCCTTTCCAGTTTTCGGGAACAGTAAAATCACGGCGGTAACTTCCCACAGGATTTCTTTCATGAAAAGCCGTAAATTTTTCAGGAGGCGTGCTCATAACTTTAGGGAAATCTTTTTGAAAAATATAATTGTAATTGCTGTAATAAGGCGTTCCGTAACCTTCAATCTGCCAGTTTGAAGGGACTTTTATTTCCTTCCATTTCGATACATCATAATCTGTTTTGTAAAAGTTTACCGGACGTTTTTGCGGCCAGTCGACCCAGTTGAATTTCCACATTCCGTTTAAACTTTTACTAAAAGTTGAAGCGTGTCGGTTAGCAGTAAGTGCTTCTTTGAGTGAAGCATAAGGCATTAAGGTTGCATGAGCAGCTTCTTTATTTATGCCAATGTTTTCCGGATCTTCAATTTCTTTTGGAACTTTGGCAGTATCCTGAGCAGAAAGGTTTTGTTCTAATTTTTGAAAGGCAAAAATTGAATTTTGGTTCAGGATCAGAATTAAAAATAATAAAATTTTGGAAGCTTGATTTTTTAATAATGGTGGCATCATAAATTTAAAATTTCGGTCATTAGTTATCATTATGCTGTTTATTAATTTAAAGTAATGGTTTCTTTTAATCGAATATCTTTTGATGACGCACCAATTAAAATTTCAAACTCTCCTGCATCATAACCAAAATCTTTTAGAGCTGTTTTGTAATACGAAAAAGCACTTTCGTCCAGCGTTATTTTAAACTCTTTGGTTTGCCCTTTTTTCAGAAACATTTTGCTAAATCCTTTTAATTCTTTCACAGGTCTTTCGACTGGAGAAACAATATCGCGAACATATAATTGTGCCGCTTCAGCACCATCTGCATTTCCTGTGTTTTTTACCTTAAAAGTAACATTAGCAGATATTTTGCCCTCGTTTTGCTGTAAGGAAACTTTAAGATCGCTGTATTGAAAACTCGTGTAAGATAATCCAAAACCAAAAGCAAACTGCGGTTCAATATTATTTTTATCATAATGTCTGTAACCTACAAATAAACCTTCTTTGTATTGCACTCTTTTATCATTATCGGTATCATAATAATTGTTGTAAGTGGCATTGTCTTTCCAGTTTTTTTCGAAACTTACCGGAAGTTTTCCACTTGGATTTATTTTTCCCAGTAGAATATCTGCTAATGCCGCACCGCCTTCCTGCCCGGCATAAAAAGTATGAACCAGACCTTTAATGTTTTGAAGCCAGTTTTGCATATACACATTTCCTCCGGCGTTTAAAACCACAATAGTATTAGGATTTGCTTTTGTAACCACTTTTATCAATTCTTCCTGAGCTTCCGGAAGTTCAAAAGGTCTTTCATCTCCTTCATGCTCAATCTGCTGATTAAAACCTACGCAAAGAATAGCAATATCGGCTTCGGAAGCTAGTTTTATAGCTTCGTTGAAATTTTCTTCTTTTGGTTCAAACCACGCAAATGTTATGGAAGCATCTCCGCTATTTTCATAATATTCCAGTCTTACTTTGTATTCTGTATCAGCATTTAAAGTAAGTTCCGCATTTTTTTCGATAGGGCCGTGGTCACTCCAGTAATCCAGTACAATTTTATCGTTGATAAATAAGCGATAGCCATCATCGCCTCGAACAGCAAATTTATAAACAGCAGTTTTTGTTGGTTTGATAACGCCTGTCCATCTTACAGAAAAATTATCCTGACCCATTCCGATAACATTTGGAGTCTGAACCCACGAAAAATCGACAATTTTATCCTTTCTTACTTCCAATGGAATTCCTGATAAATCTTTATTATTGAAATATTCTGCTTTCAAACCAACAGTTTGAGAACCCGGTTCTAAATAAAAAACAGATTGTTCAGATAAGGCATTCAAACTCGGAATTCCCATTGCATACGTTACAGTGCTATTTTTTGCAGCAGTTTTAAATCCGTCATAATACGTACTAAAATGAAAAGGTTCTGTTTGAGAACTTCCACCGCCTGCATTAAATGAATTGGCATTTGGCCCGATAAAAGCAATTTTTTTAGTTTTTGCGGGATTTATAGGAAGAATGTTATTCTCATTTTTTAGAAGAACAATTCCTTCCTGAGCTATTTTTAAAGCAGCTTTGACACTTTTAGGATCATCTTTCGGAATACTTTCGTCGGTTTGTTTTCGGTCAAAAAAACCGTAGCTGAAACAAACTCTTAAAATTCGTGAAACCTTATCATTTAAAGTTGTTTCCTGAAGTTCACCACTTTTTAAAGCGGGCAGAAGTAATGTTGGAAGCATATGTTCATCACCCGGCATTTCGAGATCTGTTCCGTTTTTAAATGCTGCAATTCCGTCATGAACGCCGCCCCAGTCAGACATTAAAATGCCGTCGAATTTCCAGTCTTTTTTTAGAATATCTAAATTCAAATGCGCATTTTGCGAAGTGTGTTCGCCGTTTAGCAAATTATAACTGTTCATAACTGCGCCGACTTTTGCTTTTTGCACAGCGGCTTTAAAAGCAGGCAGATAAATTTCCTGAAGAGTTCGTTCATCAATATCCGAAGAAACAAAATTTCGATCATATTCCTGATTGTTAGCGGCAAAATGTTTTACGGTTGCCACCACACGCTGACTTTGAACCCCTTTTATATAATTAACGGCTAACGCTGCTGAGAGAAACGGATCTTCTCCCAAATATTCAAAGTTACGTCCCGTCATTGGCGCGCGTGCAATATTTACGCCAGGCCCTAAAAGAAAATTGATACCTCTGGAACGTGAATCCCTTCCTAATGCAACGCCCAGATCGTAAACCAAACTGGTATTCCATGTGGCAGCATTCATTACGCTGGCAGGGTAGGCAGTGCTTTTTCCGTAGGATTTAGTTCCTACAGGGCCGTCACTCATTTTAAATTGTGGAATTCCTAAGCGTTTGATTTCTTTGGTATACATCCAGTTGGTACCGTTTATGTAATTTACTTTTTCCTCCAGCGTCATGCGGCCGAGTAAATCTTTGACCCGCTCTTCAACGGGCGCTTTGGGGTCTTTGTAGACTTGTGCATTCAAGGCAAATGTTGTGGTTAACAAGCCTATGATAATTGTTTTTTTCATGTGGTTTATTTTGCGGTTGTAGTTTTTAAGTTTTGTTGAATAGCAATTTTTTGATTTTGAAAAATTAAACATTTAATAATTTAATAAAAATACTAAAACGTTTTAGTATTTGAAAATATTTTTTTTACATTTGATAAAAAATTATGTGATTTTTTTTAGTTACTATAGTTTTTTGTGAGTTTTTATATGGATGATACTAACAAATACTTATTATGAATAAAATACTATTATGGTCTGTTACCGCCGCATTGGCCGGTTTTTTATTTGGTTTTGATACCGTTGTGATTTCTGGAGCAGATACTAAACTGCAGGAATTATGGCATACATCTGATGTTTTTCATGGTTCTGTTGTCATGGCAATGGCACTTTGGGGAACGGTTGTGGGTGCTATTTTTGGCGGAATTCCCACGAACAAATTAGGACGTAAAAAAACGCTGATCTGGATTGGTATTTTATTCCTTGTTTCGGCAATAGGTTCTTCGTTAGCAAATGACCCGTGGACTTTTGCTTTCTTTAGATTTTTAGGCGGATTGGGAATTGGCGCATCAACTATTGCGGCTCCGGCTTATGTTTCTGAAATTGCTCCGGCAAAAGACAGAGGACGATTGGTTTCGCTGTATCAGTTTAATATTGTTTTAGGAATTTTAATGGCGTTTTTGTCTAATTATTTACTGCGCGATGCAGGAGAAAATGCCTGGAGATGGATGATTGGAATAATGGCTTTTCCGGCATTTTTTTATACGATTGTAGTATTTACAATTCCCGAAAGTCCACGTTGGCTTTTATCAAAATCAAAAATAACCGAGGCAAAAGCAGTTTTAGAAAAAATAGATCCTACAGCCAAAATTGAAGATTTACTGCACGAAATGCATTTGGGAAACGACAGTGACGATAAAAAAGGCGAAACCATATTTCTAAAGAAATACCGATTTCCGTTGCTATTAGCATTTTTGATCGCTTTATTCAATCAATTTTCGGGTATAAATGCTTTTTTATATTACGCTCCAAGAATTTTTGCAGAAGCAGGTTTGGGCGAAAGTGCCGCTTTAATGAGCAGTGTAGGTATCGGAATAACCAATTTAATATTTACACTTTTTGGTGTTTTTTTAATTGATGTTTTAGGAAGAAAAATTTTGATGTACATAGGATCAATAGGCTATATAATTTCCTTAGGGTTGGTTGCTGCAGCATTTTTCTTTAAGTGGGAAGGTCTGCAGGTTCCAATTTTTCTGTTTTTATTTATAGCTTCACACGCCATAGGACAAGGTGCGGTAATCTGGGTTTTTATTTCAGAAATCTTCCCAAACCATTTAAGAGCCAGCGGTCAGGCATTTGGTTCCTCCACGCATTGGGTTTTGGCTGCTATTATTCCATCGATGATTCCGTTTTTATTCTCCACGATTGGAGCAGCCGCCGTGTTTTTGATTTTCGCCATTATGATGGTTTTCCAGTTGTTTTTTGTCATTTTCATGATGCCGGAAACCAAAGGAAAAACGCTGGAAGAACTTCAGGAAACAATTTTGAAGTAATTATTAATTGTGAATGGTTAATTGTTAATTATGAGAAACCATATAATCATTAATCATTAACCATTCACAATTAACCATTAATAATTATTTTTCGTTTGCGTTAATAAACTCCGATGGCGACATCGAGAAGCTTTTTTGGAAATTTCTGCTGAAGCTTGACTGCGAATTATAGCCCACTATTTCGGCGATTTCATAGACTTTGTATTTGCCTGAAAGCAGTAATTCTGCGGCCTTTTTCAAACGGGCGTTATTAATCAGCTCGTTTGGACTTAGATTGGAAATATCTTTAATTTTTCGGTATAAAGTTGAACGGCTCATGTGCAGAATATCGGCAAGAGATTCAACACTTAAGTTCGTGTCGGCCATATTTTGATCGATAATATCATCCAGTTTTTTAATAAATTCTTCGTCGATGGTATTATGGGCAATAGATTTTAAATGTGATAACGGAGAACTCGCATAATACTCCATAACGTGACGTCTGTTTGACAATAAATTATCGATTTGCGCCAATATAAAATCCATTGAAAATGGTTTCGGAATATAAGCATCAGCTCCAGATTCGAGGCCTTTAATACGAGTTTGGATAGCACTTAAAGCAGTCAATAAAATCACCGGAATATGACTGGTTTCGATATTAGATTTAATACGGCTGCACAATTCAATTCCGTCCATTACAGGCATTGTAATATCGCTGATAACAATATGAATCGATTGATTGTGAATAATCTTTAAAGCTTCTTCACCGTTTGCAGCTTTATAGATTTTATATTCTTTACTCAATTCTTTACTCATAAAATTGAGCAGTTCCAGATTATCTTCCACAATCAGGATTTGGGTTTTTACATTTTTAGCCGTAATCTCATTTTCAAATTCTTCATCATTATCTTTTATCGTATCTGCCGAATCTTTATACAAATGAAATTCACTTTGCTGACGCAGCGGTAGTCGCAAAACAAACGTATTCATCGAATCGTCTACAAACTGCAGTTTTAAAGTTCCGTTATGCAGTTCCGTTAAAGAGTGGGCGAGAGATAATCCAATTCCGGTTCCGGTTTGTGTTTCAGAACCTAAAATTCTAAAGAAAGGTTCGAAAATTTTACTTTTAAGGCTTTTCGGAATTAAATTTCCATCATTTTTAACGATAAATTCCAGTGAATCTTCATCTCTGAACAAAGTTATAATCACTTCTTTTTTAGCATATTTAATAGCATTGCTAATTAAATTGGTCAGGATTTTTCGAATGGCTTCTTCATCAACAAAAGCATAGATGTTTTTTTCTCCTAATACTAATTCTAAGTGAATATTTTTTTCTTCAATTAAAGGTGTAAACTGCAAATGTAATTGTCTGACTAATAATGAAATATTTGTTTCCACAAAAGTCAGTCCCAAACCTTCCATTTCTGTTTTTCTAAAGTCCAGAAGCTCGTTTACCAAATTCAATAAACGGGAAGTGTTTTTCTCCATTATAGATAAATTCGGGATAATTTCCGGAGACTCGTACGTTCTTTTTAATAAACTTTCTAACGGACTTTTAATCAGCGTTAAAGGTGTTCGTATTTCATGTGCGACATTAGTAAAAAATTCAATCTTTGCATGATAAATTTCTTTCTCTTTCTCGTTATTCAGGTTGGCAATTTTCTGGTTATTTTCCTTGATATTCATATGATGATATCTACGTAAAAGCCAGTAAAGACATCCCGAAATAATTAAAAAATACAAGAAAAAAGCATAACCGCTTGCCCAAAAAGGCGGTAAAATAGTAATCTCTACGACAGCTTCTTTACTCCAGATTCCGCCCGCGCTTAACGATTTTACCCTGAATTTATAACTGCCGGAAGGAAGTTCAGTAAAAAACACTTTATTGTTTTTATTCAGATAAACCCAGTCATCGCTGATTCCGTCAAGCTTATACCAATATTGCGTAAGTTCAGGAGCGGTGTAACTTAACGAAGCAAAATCGATATTAAAATTGGACTGGTCACTTTTTAAAGTAATTTTCTTGATATACGAAACAGATTCGTCAAGCGGAGAATCTTTATCATTTACAATTACATCCTGATTATTAATTTGAAGTCCCGTAATGAAAATGGGAGGATTGTATTTGTAAGTGCTGAAATTTTTAGGATTAAAACTAATCATTCCGTTCAGATTTCCAAAATACATATCTCCGTTTGAATCCCTAAAAGCAGAGCTGTAATTAAACTGATCGCTCAGTAAACCGTTTGCTGTCGTGAAAATTTTAACTGCTTTTGTTTTATAATTAAATTTGACTAATCCTTTTGAAGTGGTTATGCATAAATTCTGATTTTCATCTTGTAAAATAGAATAAATTACGTTGCTCGAAAAACCATCTTTAGTCGTGAATTTTTTGAATGCTTTCGTTCTAAAATCAAATAAATTCAACCCATTTTCGGTAGCAATCCAAAGGTTGTTCTGCTTGTCCTGAAAAATCGAAGTGATAAAGTCATTGCTGATACTTTTATCCTCTTTAAAATCGTGTCTGTAAACTGCTTTTTCTTTCGTTTTTGGGTTATAATAAAACAATCCGTCGCGATAAGATCCCGCCCATAAATTCCCGTCTTTGTCGTTAAACATACAGGTAAAATGTGTGCTTTCTGAAAAATAATCACAGATTTTAAAACTGTCATTTTTCTCATCATACAAATAAATTCCAACAGATGTTACTACGTATAATTTCTTATCGGGAGTTTCGTAAAACGTAACAATAAAATCACTTTTAAAACTGCTTGTCGTATGGTCATAATGTTTGATAACCCTTCCGGTTGCAGCGTCCATAACGTCCAGTCCGTGTTCAAAAGTTCCAATCCAGATTTTATTACCTCTGGGTAAAACGCCGTGTATATTATAAAATGAAAGTCCCGATTTTGTTCCATCGGGTTTAAAATTTACAAATTTCTTAGTCTGCAAATTAAACTTGTTGATTCCGGCATCTTCAGTACCAATCCAGAGATTTCCCTGATTGTCTTTGTGAATTTCCCGAACGGCACTTCCAACAATTGCATTTTCACTTTTTCTAGGGAAATATTTCTTAAACTGATCGTATTGTTTTTGATGATAATTGACACCGCCAAAATAAGTCCCAATCCAGACACCGTTTTCTTTATCAATTGTAATACAATACGCCGCATTGTCTGAAATCGCATAAGGATCACTCGGACTTTTGCGTAGATTTCGGGTTGTTTTATTCTTTAAATTATAAATATAAACACCAGATTCGCTGGCAATCCACAATTCATTTTTGTTTCTTTTAAACTGACGAACAAAAACCGGTTTTTCGACATCATTGATAAAAGGTGCAGTTTTTCCCGTTGCCACATCATATTTGTAAATACCATGATCACGCGTTCCAATTAAAATCGAGTTAGCATCTAAAGCATAAATTACAGAGATTGAAAAAGTACTGTTGGGCATTTGCACTTTAATCTTATCAAAACTCTGCGTCGCTTCAGAATAGCGGTATAAATCATCGTAAGAAGAAACCCAGATCACGCCATTTTTATCGCAGGTTATCGAAGTGGCATAAAAGGAATTTCTGCCGTCAAACATTCTGGTTTCTTTGGTGTCAACATTATATTTAATTAATGTTCCAATAGAAATAAACCATAAATTATTCTTTAAATCATTATCAATATCATTAATACGGTTGTTGATTGCTTCGTTTATAAAAGTAAATTTCTCCAGTTTTTTATCATAGGAATACAAACCTTTATCAGTTCCTACCCAGATATAATTTTTGAATTCATGCAGTGACTGAATGTAATTTATTCCTAAGGAAGTTTTAGGATCGGCGCCGCTTCGGAAGGTCTTAAAATGATAACCGTCAAAACGGTTCAAACCATCTTTGGTACCAAACCATAAAAATCCGTCTTTGTCCTGAATAGAAGCCAAAACGGTATTGTTAGACATTCCGTTTTCGACCTTATAATGTTTAAAATAATATTCCTGACTAAAAATGGTGGTAGACAAAAAGAAAAAGTAAACTAATGTCCCAAGTTTTAAAAAGCGCTGCATGTAAATGTCTTTATTAATTTTTTATAAAAATAGTTTCCCCTTTTGTGTCACAAGCATTCATTTTGATTTTTATCTCGCTTTTGCCTTGTTTTAAAAGGACATTTGAACCATTTGAACACAATTGTGAAACAAAATGAGATAAAAATAAAGTGAGCTGTGTGCTACTTTGGTCAAAAATTAAATTGATATTTTTTTAATATATAAATTATGGAATTGTTGAAAAATAAGCAAAATATTTTGAAAGGACTCAAAATAAACAGCAATAGAGCGATTGCAATATTACTTATATTTTTAATAATACAAATGAAATTCTTAAAAGTTATTTTTTAAAATCATATCGAATAATCTAACCTAAAAAACAAAAAACAAAAGCGACCAGCAATGGATCAAAAAAACACCAAAAGTTATTTATGAAAAGAAAAAAATCCATACTAAAACAAACACTGTTGTTAATGCTGTTTGGTATCGCAGGCAATATTGCATCTGCGCAGCAAACCTTTTCGAATCCTATTCTGGATTATGGGCCAGATCCTTACAGTACGTATCATGATGGCTATTATTACTACACGCATACCATGCAGGATCGTTTGGTGCTTTTAAAATCAAAAAATCTGGCAGATTTAAAAAATGCCGAAAAGAAAACCATTTGGATTGCGCCTAAAAACACCGATTATTCTGCTGAAATCTGGGCGCCGGAATTTCATTTCATCAACAACAAATGGTACGTGTATTTTGCTGCAGACAACGGTTCTAACAATACACACCGAATGTATGTTTTAGAAAATGATTCAAAAAATCCGATGGAAGGAGAATGGGTTTTTAAAGGAAAAATTGCCGCCGAAACAGATAAATGGGCCATTGACGGAAATGTATTTACGTATAAAAAACAATTGTACATGATTTGGTCAGGATGGGAAGGAGATACCAACGGACAGCAGAATATTTATATTGCCAAAATGAAAAGCCCAACTCAAATTGACGGAGACAGGATGAGAATTTCAAGTCCGTCAAATCCTTGGGAATTGTTTGGTGCATTACATGACGATGTAAATCCGCCGCAGGTAAATGTAAATGAAGGCCCTCAATTTTTATCTCATAAAAATAAAGTGTTTATTGTTTTTTCTGCAAGCGGATGCTGGACAGATAATTATAGTTTAGGACTTTTAACCTTTACAGGGAAAGATAATTTACTGGATGCTTCGGCTTGGGTAAAATCGGATAAGCCTATTTTAGGTCAATCCGATAAAAATAAAGTATATGCCCCGGGACATAATTCGTTTTTTAAATCGCCAAACGGTAAAGAAGACTGGATTTTGTACCATGCTAATTCTAATCCGGGAGAAGGCTGCGGCGAAAAAAGATCGCCAAGAATGCAGCAGATCAAATGGGATAAAAGCGGAAATCCTGTAATTGGAGATCCAATGTCGGAAGAAGCTGTGCTGGCTATTCCGGCTATGTAAAAGAACTATTTTTAAAATAAAATAAAACTGTCTTTTGGCTTGTCATTTTATTGACTGTGCAAAAGGCAGTTCATAGCTTATAATTGAAAAACACAAAATTTGTCAATATTTTTATAAATATACTAAAACGTTTTAGTATATTCGCATATGTTGATTCATAACCGTTTATAACATTTAACTTACTAACATGAATTTAAAACCTATTTTATTTTCCTTTTTAATTGCAGCAGGAATAACCACAACAACTGCTCAGGAAATTTCAGTATTAAAATCTTCATTAGTCGGGAACAGAATTGCAGAATTTATTCCTAAAGGATTTGATAAAAACAAAACGCCATCGTTAATTCTTGCTTCTGAACCAAAAGCAAAAGGAAAACTGCCATCAGACTGGTCGCTGGTTCCTGAATTTACTTTCAAAAATGAAAAAGCAAGTGCCGTTCTTAATCTTAAAGGCGATATAAGCCTTTACGGCGGAGGCGAAGTTACCGGTCCGTTATTGCGTAACGGACAATCGATAAAATTATGGAATACTGATACCGGAGCTTACAGCGTTGAAGGCGGAAAAAGATTGTATCAAACACATCCGTGGGTTATGGGAGTTCGTGCAGATGGTTCTGCTTTCGGAATTATCTTTGACAGTACCTGGAAAGCGGAGTTAATTACCAATTCAAATCAGATTATTTATAATTCTGAAGGCGCTTTATTCAGAGTTTATATTATTGATAGAAAATCTCCTCAGGAAGTTATAAAAGGACTTTCGGAATTAACGGGAACTATAAAATTACCGCCTCGTTGGGCATTAGGATATCACCAATGTCGATTTTCTTATGACAGCGAAAAACGTGTTATGGAAATCGCCGATACTTTTAGGGAAAAGAAAATTCCGTGTGACGTAATCTGGATGGATATTGATTATATGCAGGGTTACAGGGTTTTTACTTTTGACAGTATTCGATTCAAAAATCCGAAAGTCTTAAACGACAATTTGCACAAAAAAGGATTTCGTGCTGTTTACATGATCGATCCGGGTGTGAAAGTAGATAAAGATTATGCTGTTTATAATTCGGGAACACAAAGTGATGTTTGGGTGAAGCAAAACAACGGAGAAGAATATCACGGTAAAGTATGGCCGGGAGATTGTGCTTTTCCTGATTTTACAAGTCCAAAAACAAGAAATTGGTGGGGCGGACTTTACAAAGATTTCTTAGCGACAGGAATTGACGGCGTTTGGAACGATATGAACGAACCTGCCGTAAATGATAATGATTTTCCCGAAGACAAACGTTTGGGAACAATGCCGTATGATACACCGCATAAAGGAGGCGGAAATTTACCGCAGGGTTCTCACTTGTTGTATCACAACGCTTACGGACGTTTAATGGTAGAAGCATCTTATAACGGAATTTTAAAAACAAATCCATCAAAACGCCCATTCTTGCTTACAAGATCTAATTTATTGGGAGGACAGCGTTATGCAGCAACCTGGACAGGAGATAACTATGCGGGCTGGGATCATTTAAAATTATCGGTTCCAATGTCGCTTACTTTGGGATTATCAGGACAGCCGTTTAACGGTCCGGATATTGGAGGTTTCCTTGGAAATACAGATGGAGATTTATGGGCAAACTGGCTTGGTTTTGGAGCTTTTATGCCTTTTGCACGCGGACATGCCTGCGCTGGAACAAACGATAAAGAACCTTGGGCTTACGGCGCAGAAATTGAAAAAACATCTCGTATTGCTTTAGAAAGACGTTACCGTTTATTGCCGTATTTATACACACTTTTTTATGAATCTTCAGAAACAGGATTGCCTGTTATGGCTCCGGTATTTTTTGCAGATGCTCAGGATTCACGTTTGAGAGCCGAAGAACAGGCCTTTTTATTAGGTGAAAATCTTTTGGTAGTTCCGGCTTTCGCCAAAGATCCGATACTTCCTTCAGGAATTTGGGAAAAATTAAGTTTAGTTGATGGAGACCAACAAGATAAATATCAGGCCAAATTGAGTATAAAAGGCGGAAGCATTATTCCGGCCGGAAAAATTATTCAAAACGCTGGAGAAAATTCATTCGATCCGTTGAGTCTTTTTGTATGCCTTGATAAAGACGGGAAAGCAAATGGAGATTTGTATCTGGACGAAGGAGATGGTTTTGGGTTTCAAAAACAAGATTACGCTTTAGTAACTTTTAGTGCTCAAAGAAAGGACAATTCTGTTGTGGTTAAGGTTTCTGATCAAATTGGGAAAAGAAATAGCAGCAAGGATGTAAAAGATATCATTGTAAATGTACTACTTGACGGTAAAACGTATACAGGAAAAGGAACTCTTAAAGATGGAATTACGATTACTTTAAAGTAGATTTCATTAGAATAAAAAAGCAAAATTGAATAATAAGATTTTAGATATGAAAAACATTCTGGTAAAATGCTGCATTATAACTGTTCTTTCATTCCTCAGTAATACAACTTTTGGGCAGTCGACAAAAAAGTGGTCTGATTATGTAAATCCGAATATAGGAACCGCACACAGCCGCTGGTTTTTTTATACTCCGGGCGCAATGCCGTTTGGACTTGCAAAACTGGGACCTTCTACAAATGGGCACATAGGCAATGTACAAGGTTGGGAAGCCACAGGTTATGACGACAGAGATACTTCTATCGAAGGTTTTGCTTGTCTGCACGAATTTCAGGTTGGAGGTATTGTGCTCGCACCGTCTGTTGGTAAATTGCAGACAACACCGGGAAGCCTTGAAAACCCGGAAGAAGGTTACAGATCGAGATTTGACCGAAAAGACGAATACGCTACATCAGGATATTATTCGGTTTTGTTGAAAGATTATAAAATTAAAGCAGAATTGACAGCAACAAAACGTGTAGGTTTTCAGCGATATACTTTTCCAAAATCTTCACAATCGAATATAATTTTTGATATTGGAAACAGACAAGGCGAAAGCGGTGCCGTTAAAGAATCAAAAGTTACGATTACTGAAGACGGAAGAATTGAAGGTTATGTAATTACCATACCAGAATATGTGAAAAAATATCAGGCTGGAGCCGAGGTATCAATGTATTTCTCGGCAGTTTTAGATAAAAAACCAACTGCTTTTGGCACATTCAATAAACAGGGAATTCAGGCCAATGTAAAAGAAATTACCGGAGAAGGCGCGGGAGTTTACCTCACTTTTGACACCAAAGAAAATGAAATGATTACCGTAAAAATAGGTTTATCGTATACATCTGTAGCTAATGCCAGACTTAATCTTGAAACTGAAGCCAAGAGTTTAAATTTCGCAGCAGCGAAAAAACAAAGTCTAGCAACGTGGAATGATTATTTAGGAAGGATAGCCGTAGAAGGTAAAAATGAAAATGATAAAATTAAATTTTACACCGGATTATACCACGCTTTATTAGGACGCGGACTAGGAAGTGATGTCAATGGTGCTTATCCAATGAACAATGGCAAAATAGGTCAGATTCCTTTGGATGCAAAAGGAAAACCGCAGCACAATTATTATAATACCGATGCCATTTGGGGAGGATTCTGGAATTTAACGCAATTATGGGCACTTGCATATCCTGAATATTATGCAGACTGGGTTCAGGGACAAATTCTGGTATACAAAGATGCGGGCTGGCTTGGTGACGGAATCGCGAATAGTAAATATGTATCTGGCGTAGGCACAAACTTTACCGGACTTGCAATAGCCTCGGCTTATAATTCTGGCATTCGTAATTTTGATGTAGAAAAAGGATATGAAGCCGCTCTAAAAAATGAATTAGAATGGAAAGGCAGAATTGAAGGCGCCGGAAAAATGGATGTGAAACAGTTTGTAGAATTAGGCTATTCGCCGTATTTGGATAATATGGATTATCAAACGAATACGCAAGGTTCAGGGTTTTCGGCTTCGCATACTTTAGAATATTCTTATAGTGCTTATGCGGTAGCGCAATTTGCTAAAGCTTTGGGCAAAACGCAGGACTATGAAAAACTTATAAAATTAGCCGACGGCTGGAAACTAATTTACGATAAGGAAACAACATTTATCAGGCCTAAATATGCAAACGGAGAATTTATAAAAGATTTTGATCCGTCGCAGCCGTGGAGAGGTTTTCAGGAAGGAAATGCGTGGCAGTATACTTTTTATGTTCCGCATAATGTTCCGGAATTGGTTTCTGTTTTAGGAAAAGATACTTTCAACGAACGTTTGAATACTATTTTTACAAAATCTCAAAAAAATGTTTTTGGCGGCGGAACGACTATCGATGCATTTGCTGGATTATCTGGTTTTTACAACCATGGAAATCAGCCTAATCTGCATATCTCGTGGCTTTTTAATTTCTCCGGAAAACCTTATCTCACACAAAAATGGGTTCACGCCATCTGCGATGAATTTTACGGAACCGAAGGAATTCATGGTTACGGTTACGGTCAGGACGAAGATCAGGGACAATTGGGAGCGTGGTATGTTATGTCGTCTATTGGTTTATTTGATGTGAAAGGATTAACTGATATTAACCCGTCATTTCAAATTGGAAGTCCTTTGTTTGATAAAATCACCATTAAGAAATTAGGAAAAACGCGCAGTAATAATTTTGTTATTGACGTGAAAAATAATTCTAAAACAAGCATTTATTTACAAGAAGTAAAACTAAATAATACTGACTTAAAGCAGCTTTCAATTGACTTAGAAGCGATCAAAAAAGGAGGAACTTTAAATATGAAAGTAGATTCAAATCCGGCATATACGTGGTCTAATTAATTGTTAAACTTCGTAAATTGCTGTAACTAACCTTAAACCAAACCAAATGTTATGAAACAAGTATTATATTTTCTGCTGCTTATTTGGTGCACAAAAACAATTGCACAAGCAACAGCTTCAAATCAGAAAAAAAACAATAATCCCATATTTAAAGGCTGGTATGCAGATCCGGAGGGAATTATTTTTGATAAAACCTATTGGGTTTATCCCACATTTTCTGCCCGATATGAAGATCAGGTTTTTATGGATGCTTTTTCATCAAAAGATTTAAACAATTGGAAAAAACATCCCAGAATTATAGATACTTCGGCGGTAAAATGGGCAAAAAAGGCAATGTGGGCGCCATCTATCATTAAAAATAAAAACAAATACTTTTTGTTTTTTGGTGCAAATGATATTCAGAGTGACAATGAAATTGGCGGAATTGGTATTGCCGTTGCCTCAAAACCAGAAGGGCCTTATAAAGATTACTTAGGAAAACCGCTCGTTGATAAATTTTATAATGGCGCGCAGCCTATTGATCAGTTTGTATTTAGGGATAAAGACGGACAGCATTATTTAATTTACGGCGGATGGAGACATTGTAATATTGCCAAACTAAAACCTGATTTTACCGGTTTTATTCCTTTTGAAGATAAAACGGTTTTTAAAGAAATTACGCCAGAGAATTATGTTGAAGGCCCTTTCATGTTTATCAGAAATAACAAATATTACTTTATGTGGTCAGAAGGCGGCTGGACAGGGCCCGATTACTGCGTAGCCTACGCCATCGCTGATTCGCCAATGGGACCATTTAAAAGAATTGGAAAAATTTTGGAACAAGATTTTAAAATTGCCAATGGTGCCGGTCATAATTCCGTTATTAAAAAACCAGATTCTGACCAGTATTTTATAGTTTACCACCGAAGACCACTCACAGAAACCGATGGAAACTCCAGAGAAACCTGTATTGAAGAAATGCATTTTGATGAAAATGGTTTTATTAAACCCGTTGTTATCACCAACGAAGGCGTAAAAGCTAATGTGATTAAATAATTTTTAGTGATAGTTGTAGAACGTAAAAATAACGCAGTGATGCGTTATTTTTTTGCTTTGAAAGTTTTGAGTTATGATTTGTATTAGTCTTTATTCCTTAATAATACTTATTCTGAAATCATTCTGCGTCTCAAATTTCAAATTCACAAATTATAGTTTTTTAGCTGTAATTACCTACTTATAATTTACAACTCACAAACCCAAAATTACCAATTCACAATTTACATTTTATAATTAACAATCCATTTCGTCTCACATTTCTAAATTTCAGTGTTTTCAAGGCCTCGTGAATCATTTGAACACAATTATGACACGAAATGGGATTAAAATAATGTTACCAATGCGCTAATTTGGTCAAAAATTAAAATGAAATTTTTAAGAGATAAATTGAAGTATCAATAAAAAAGTATATGATATTTTATCATCTATTAAAAAATAAGAGGGTATAATCTATTATTTGTATTTACAAGATTAATCTTATTTTTTTAAAGAATACTTCAAAAAAATCTTTAGAATGAATTTTTAATTCGATAAAACTAACTTTTAACCAACCAAAAAAAATTAACCAAATGGAAATTAAAACGACTTGGAAAATGTCATCCAATCTTTTAAGCTTATTTACCCCGGGTAAAATAAAGTTTAGGAGTGCCGGATTGATTTTTTTATTGTTTCTGGGGCTCTTTGCAGAGACCAGTTATGCACAAAATGGTACTCAAAACCCCGTAAAAATTACCGGAAAAGTAATTGATTCAAAAGGATTATCATTACCCAGTGCAACCGTGATTGAAAAAGGTACTAAGAATGCAGTCACGGCAGACTTTGACGGAACTTTTACCATTACAGTATCATCTCCGCAAGCGATACTTGTATTTAGATTTATTGGAATGAAAGAGGTCGAAAAACCTTTAAATAATGCCAAAACAATAACCGTAACCATGGTAGACGAAACCAGCGACCTTCAGGCCGTTGTAGTTGTAGGTTACGGAACTCAGAAAAAAGCCTCGGTTGTAGGAGCGATTGGAACGATAAAACCTTCGTTATTACAAGTAGGAACGGCACGTACATTAGGAAACAACCTTGCAGGTCAGATTACGGGAATTATGGCCGTACAGCGTTCAGGAGAACCGGGCTATGATCAATCCGATATTAAGATTCGTGGAATTTCTACATTTAAAGGAGGAACTAATCCGCTTGTATTGGTAGATGGAATCGAACGAAACCTTAACGATCTTGATCCTTCAGAAATAGAATCTTTCTCTGTTTTAAAAGATGCGGCCGCAAGTGCTGTATACGGAGTGAGAGGAGCAAACGGAGTTATTTTGATTAATACTAAAAGAGGTTTTGTTGGTGCGCCAAGAATTCAGGTAAGAACAGAATATTCGATTCAGGAACCTACAAAATTACCGGAGTTCATTAAAGCTGGTCCTTATATGAGACTTTTAAATGAACTGGCGGTAGAGCAGGGTAAACCGGTTTTGTTTTCTGAAGACCGTATTTCAAAAACAGAAAGTAAATACGATCCGGATTTATATCCAGATGTTAACTGGGTTGATGCCATAACTAAAGATTATGCTTTTACATCAAGATCCAATTTAAACGTTGCCGGAGGATCAGAAATTTTAAGATATGCCTTAACCGCTTCTTATTACAGCGAAAAAGGAATCCTTGCCGCAGATCCAAAACAAACTTACGATTCTGAAACAAATTTAAACAGAGCAAACGTTCGTACCAATGTCGACGTTAACGTATCTAAAACAACTTTATTAAGAGTAAATATTGGAGGATTTCTACAAAACCTTCAAAAAGGAAACAGCAGTACAGATGCTTTATTCAACACGGCTTTTGAAACAACACCGTTTGTTCATCCTGCTATTTACTCAGACGGAACTATTCCGAGAGTTTTTGCACGTGAAAATCCGTGGGCGATGAGCACGCAGCAAGGATATTACAGACAAGGCGGAAGCAAAATCGAAAGTCTGGTATCGTTAGAGCAGGATTTCAAAGATATTATTACACCGGGATTAAAAGCAAAATTTACTTATTCGTTTGACTCTTATTCAGAAAACAGAATTACACGTGGTAAATCACCGGATTATTATAACGTAGCAACTCAAAGAGACCTTGACGGAAGTTTAATTCACGGAACTGTTCAGGCTTATGGACAGGAATATCTTGGCTATGAAAGATCGGCGGAGTTTGGTAACAGACGTGTTTATCTGGAAGCGAATACAACGTATAACCGCACTTTCGGGAAACATGATTTAAGCGGACTTTTATTGTATAATCAGGACAGTTATAATGATGGAACAGCGCCACAAGCTTTTAAACATCAGGGATTAGCGGGAAGAACTTCGTATACTTTTGATAGAAAATATATTGGGGAATTTAACTTTGGTTACAACGGATCAGAAAATTTTGCAAAAGGAAACCGATACGGATTTTTCCCTTCTGTAGCCTTGGGATGGATTGCATCTGAAGAAAAATTTATGGAACCTGTTAAAGATATTTTTAATAAAATCAAACTTCGTGGTTCTTACGGATTAGTTGGAAATGACAACATTGGAGCCAACAGAAGGTTTGCTTACTTAACTACAATCAGCGATAATAATAATTCTGATTACTGGTTTGGTACAGGACAGGGAGTAAAATTTGAAGGAATTGAAGAAGGTCAGATTGGAGTAAACGATTTGACTTGGGAGAAAGTGGCAAAAGCTGATATTGGTATCGAGTTAGGAATACTGAATATGATGGACTTAACAGTAGATATATTTCAGGAGAAAAGGAAAGACATTTTTGTAGAAAGAAATACGGTTCCAACTCAGGCAGGATTTATTAATGCGCCTTGGGCCAATTTCGGAAAAATGGAAAATAAAGGAATCGAGATAGGTCTTAATATCAATAAACAGGTAACTCCGGATTTCTTTATGAGCTGGCGCGCGAACTTCACTTTTGTTGAAAACAAAGTAACAGAAAGAGACGAAGCCGAAGCCGTAAAAGGAACTTACCGTTCTGGAACAGGAATTCAAAATAATACTTTATACGGTTATACTGCAACCGGATTATATACCAATGAAGATTTTACATCGCCGGGAGTTTTAGCACCGGGACTGCCAATTCCAACTTTTGGTACAGCTTTGCGTCCGGGAGATATTAAATACGAAGATAGAAACGGTGACGGAATTATCAGCGGTTTAGACGAAGGTTTTATTGGCGGAACAACAGATCCTCAGATTGTGTATGGTTTTGGAAACAATTTAAAATACAAACAATTCGATTTTAGTTTTTTCTTTCAGGGTGTAGCCAAATCGGAGCGCATCATTGGCGGAGCGAACTTTATTCCGGGAAGCGGAACAGGAACTTTAGGAAATATTTATTCTAATTACAACGATCGCTGGACAGAAGAAAATCCAAGTCAGGATGTGTTTTGGCCAAGATTAAGTTATGGACCAAATGTTAACAATTCTGTTGCTTCAACATGGTGGAAAAAAGACATGAGTTTTGGTCGTTTAAAAACGATGGAAGTTGGATATACATTAGATAAAAAGCTAATTGAAAGATTCTATCTGCAGGGATTAAGAATCTACATCAGCGGAAATAATTTATGGTACGCTTCTAATTTTAAACTATGGGATCCGGAATTGGATACAGGAAATGGTTTAAAATATCCATCAACAAAATCAGTCCTTTTTGGATTATCAATCGGACTATAATTTAAAAAGAAATTAAAATGAAAAATATATACATTAGATCGATTTTCCTTTTTCTAGGATTATTATTATCGTCATCTTGTTCTGATTATCTGGATAAAGAAAGCGATACCGAACTTACTTTGGATGGTGTTTTTGAGAGCAAAACAAAAACAGAAAATTGGCTTGCAGGCTGTTATTCCAGAATTCCGGACCCTACATGGGGATATGCACGCAGTTTAGGATGGGAAATTTTAGGAGATGATATGACCCCATCAGAAAGATGGCGTCAGTACGACTGGCAGGTTATTCCATTTATTTTAGGAGACTGGTCAGTAGGTTCACAATGGAGCCCTGGATATTGGAACAATCTTCCACAGCGAATAAGAGAATGTAATCTGCTAATACAAAACATAAAACCATTACCGGCACAAAATTTAAATGAAGATGAAGTTCGTTTAATGATTGCAGAATGTCGTTTTTTAAAAGCCTATTATTACTCTTTATTGATCAATACATATGGTCCAATTCCTTTTAGCCCGGATGAAATTACGCCTGTAAATTATAACCTTTCAGACTTACAAGTAGGGCAGACGCCGTATGATGACATTGTAGCGTGGATTAATAAAGAACTGAAAGAAGTAGAAACAATTTTACCTGCAAATTATTCAGACGGAAGAAAATTTGGACGTGCTACATCAATTATGTGTAAAGCCGTAAGAGCCAGAATGCTGCTTTTTGCCGCAAGTCCGCTTGTTAATGGAAATTCAGAATATGCAAACCATGTTACAAAAGACGGAAAAGCATTATTTAATTCGACTTATGATGCCAATAAATGGAAAATTGCCGCAGATGCGAGTAAAGATTTAATTCTAAGTGCAGAAGCTGCGGGACATAAGTTATATACAGAAACAAACGCTGCAGGAAAAATTGACCCGTTTTTATCTTGTCAAAACTTACATCTTGTTGAAGCAAGTAAAGGAAATGGAGAAGTACTTTTTGCCCGTGTAAATGTAGAATCTAAAGAATATGACAGACATACCGCACCGGGCGGAGCAGGTGGAGCAGGAGGCTATGGCGTAACTCAATCATTAGTAGATGCCTTTTTTACCGCAAATGGTTTACCTATAACCGATTCTAATTCAGGATATGTTGAAAATGGTTTTTCTTCTCAGGACGGATACTGGACAAATGGAATAACCAAATTTAATGAAGTAAAAAGTCCGGGACTTGTAACGCTTGCAGGGACTTACAATATGTATTGTAATCGTGAACCAAGATTTTATCTGGCTGTAAATTTTGATGGTGCATGGTATACAGACGGTGATAATGCCGGAAAAGACAAAGGTAGAAAACTGGAATTTTTTAACGGTAAAAAAGACAATAACAATACTCATGATGCCCCACAAAATGGATATTTAGCCAGAAAAAGAACAGATCCAACAAGAAATCCTACTATTGGTTATTTTGCCCCTCGTCACGGAATTTTATACCGATTAGGCGAAGCTTATCTAAATTATTCTGAAGCTCTTAATGAATCTGATCCCGGAAATCCTGAAATCCTTCTTTATCTAAATAAAATTAGAACAAGAGCAGGAGTAAGAACCTATACAACTGGCGGAACAGATGTTGACAATATTCATGTAAACAGCGATCAGGAAAGTATTAGAAAAATCATCAGAATGGAACGTAGAGTTGAGCTTTGTACAGAAGGAATTCGCTATGATGATTTAAGAAGATGGAAACTGGCAGAAACGGTTTTGAATGGACAATTCTACGGAATGAACTTTAACGGTAAAAATGCTGATGAATTCTATAAAAGAACGGCGTATCAAACGAGAGTATACAGAAAATCTTTCTATTGGTTCCCGATATATTTAGCAGAAATCGAAAAGAACCCTAATTTAATTCAGGCTCCTTTCTGGGACAAATAACTAAAAATCAAAGCAAATGAAAAATATAAAAAATATTATCTCATTTATAATAATGAGTTTGGTTTTTGTCTCCTGTGAAGACAGCGGACTTGAAAATCAGGATTGGCTTAAGCAGCCTAATTTTGCCAATCCTTTGACGATAACACTTTCGAGCAAAGAAATTGTATTAACTAAAGATAATGAAGCGGCAAACGCCATAACATTTACGTGGACACAAGGAAATGACAGAGGAGCCGGAACCAGCCTGACGTATTTTTTCAGAATGGATATCGCAGGAAATAATTTTGGAGAAGGCGCAGCACCCGGAACAAGTACAACAATTACCGAAGAAATTCCGGCAGGTGTTTTTACCAAATCGTATACCGTAGAGCAGTTAAATGGTTTATTGCTCAAAAACTTTAAACGTCCGGGCGGAGTTATTACCAATCTGGAAGTGCAGATTATTGCGAGAGTCGATAATTCAGCACAATATCAGCTGCCGGAAGTTTCTACATCAAGTTTTGCAGTAACCAGTTACAGTCCGGGGCCATTGCCATTGTTTATGGTTGGAGATGCCATAAGCGGCGGCTGGGATTACAGTGCAGGTAAAATTTTACCGGAAAAAACAGAAAGAACTATTTACAATTTCATCGGAGATTTCTCTGTAGGTTCATTCAAAGTTATTGAAAAACCGGGCAGCGAATTACCATCTTATGATCCTATTGCAGGAAACAAAATTGTGTACAACGAAACCGAGCCAAGAAACAATGATAATGTCTTTAAAGTAACTCAGGCAGGCCGTCATTCTTTCTATCTGGATATTGATCAGGGAACTTATGCCTTTGGATATGTACCTTATGAAAATGTTTATATGGTTGGAAACGCTATAACGGGTATAGGCTGGGATATTGGAAGAGCAAAACCAATGAATTGGGATCCTCAAAACCCTGAAGTATTTACGTATAAAGGGCAATTTGATGCCGGAGAATTTAAACTTGCTTTAGACTTAGGCAACTGGGGCGGAAGATTTTTGATGCCTCCAGCAAATGGAACGGTGATAAAAGGAGAAGCATCTGATAATCCAACAGTAATGTTAATGCCAAACGGATCACCGGATAATAAATGGATTATTGAAAGCGCAGGACAATATGAGCTTACTATAAATCCGGCAAAAATGACTATTCTATTGAAAAAACTGTAATACGATGGCATAAAAATTAGATAGTTAAGTTGGAGAAGACAAGGCTTTTCAGTCCATATTGGACTGGAGAGTTTTGGATTCTTTTTTAACTTTTTTCAAGAACTAAATAAGGCATGCTTAATAGATTTCCGTTAAACGGAAAACGAAGAAGTTAGTAGTAATTCTTATAAAAAAAACAAGTTATGATACAATTTAAAATAAATAGTTTCTGTCTTATGAATTCTTTAAGACTGCGTTTTACATTATTTTTAATGTTTATAAGTTTAGCCAATACCGTTCAGGCACAAACAAGCGGCAATCCGTTGTTTACAGGAGCCGATCCCGAAATTCATTACTTCAACAATAAATATTACATCTATACCACAGCTATTTACGGAACACAATTTCATGCCTATTCTTCCACAGATTTGACCAACTGGCATGACGAAGGTCTTATTTTTGACCTCTTTCCGGATAGTCCGTGGGCGCAATATAACGGCTGGGCTCCGGCAGTAGTTTTTCGCAATAACAAATATTATTTCTATTATACTGCCGAAACCAAAATTGGTCTTGCAGTAGGGAATACACCCATAGGCCCTTTTACAGATATTGGCGCACCGCTTATAGCAACAGATCCTTACACCGATGATATTATAGATGCAAATGTTTTTGTTGACGATGACGGGCAGGCGTATATTTATTACGGAGGATCAGGCAAAAGCCGAATGGTCGTTCGTAAATTAAATCCAGACATGGTTTCATTAGCCACAGGCCCAACAGATATAACACCTCAAAATTATACCGAAGGCCCATATATGGTAAAACGAAAAGGAATTTATTATATGATGTATTCGAACGGATCCTGGTTTAATGATACTTACAATGTGCAGTATTCCACTTCAAATACACCAATGGGACCCTGGACTTATAGAGGGAAAGTATTAAGTTCTAATGTAGAAGATAAAGGCCCGGGTCATCATGGTGTAATCAAAATAGGAAACTGCGATGAATATTACATGGTTTACCATCGTTATGAAAATGGCACATCTGGGGATCGAAAAATTGCTATTGACAGAATGTATTTCAATTCTAATGATTTGATTGAACCAGTAAACATGACTAATTACGGTGTGGCACCAAGAATACCGGATCAATCCTGCCCAACGCAAAGCATTGTATCGGGAGGAATTTATAAATTAACCCACAAAGGGACTAATCAATGTCTTGATGTTGTTAATAATAGCAGCCAGTCGGGAGCAAACGTGCAGCAAAGTACAGACAATGGCAATGATGCACAACGCTGGGTGATAACACTCGAAGCAGACGGATTTTATAAATTAACCCACAAAGGAACAAATCAATGTCTGGATGTTGATAATAACAGTAATGCACAAGGCGCAAACGTACAGCAATGGCTGGACAGCAATAACAATGCACAGCGTTGGAAAATTGAAATCATGTCTGATGGTTATGCAAAGTTAACCCACAAAGGAACAAATCAATGTTTGGATGTTGATAACAACAGCAGCCAGTCCGGTGCCAATGTGCAGCAATGGACAGATAACCTGAACGCGAATAATGATGCCCAAAGATGGAAATTAGATTTAATTGAAGTGCCAATTGTTTCCGGCGGAGTTTATAGACTAATTCACAAAGGAACGAACCAAAGTCTTGATGTAAGTGACGGCAGCACACAGCAAGGAGCAAATGTGCAGCAATACACCAGTAATGAAACCGATGCACAGCGCTGGGTAATTACAAAAGAATCAGATGGTTTTTATAAATTAACGCATCGAGGTACAACTCAGGTTTTAGATGTAGATAACAACAGCAGTCAGCCGGGAGCCAATGTACAGCAATGGTCAGATTTGGGAACCGATGCACAACGCTGGAAAATAGAATTAATGAGTGACGGTTATTTTAAACTGACCCATAAAAACACGAATTTGTGTCTGGACGTTGTCAATAACCTTGCAGAACCGGGAACAAACGTACATCAGTGGACCGATAACAACAACGATGCACAACGCTGGAAACTGCAATTACTAAAATTCACACCAACTTTAGGAACTGCCAAAATTTTGAAGCCTTCACCAAATGCTGAGGAAACTTTAAATGTATATCCAAATCCGGTAAAAAATACACTCTTTTTTACTTCTGAAATGGCAGGAATAAAAGTTCAGGTTTTTTCAGAAACCGGAAGTCAGGTTTTGCAGCAAATAGTAAAAGAAAACAGTATCGATGTTTCGGGCTTGGCAACAGGAATTTATTTTGCTGTTTTTGAAAAAGATGGAACAAAAGTTACAAAACGATTTATTAAAAAATAAACGGAGAATGAAAAGTAAATACTTCAAATAAGATTATTAAAATCATTATTTTAACGAAACGATTTGAAGTATTTATTTAAGATTAATTTTAAAATAAAATATGAAAACAAAACAATTTTTAGTTACAATTATTTGTCTTGCTTCCGCAGCTTTATCCGCTCAGGAATACAAACCCGAAGCCAATCCTAAAGCAATGGTAGTTTCAGGCAATGCCAGATTTACAGTACTTTCTCCGCGAGTAATTCGTATGGAATGGAGTTCAGACGGAAAGTTTACAGACAATGCTTCGCTGACCTTTGTAAACCGAAATCTTCCCGTGCCGTCGTTTACCAAAAAAGAAAGTAATGGTGTACTACAAATTGTAACCGATGTCGTAAAACTTAAATACAAAACAGGTTCAGGCAATTTTAACGACAAAAATTTAAGTGTAGATTTTATTGTAAACGGTAAACTCATTTCATGGAAACCAGGTTTAGCCAATACTAAAAACCTTTTAGGAACAACCCGCACGCTGGATGGAGTTGACGGCTCGGCTAAGGAACTGGAAAAAGGTATAATTTCTCGTGATGGATGGTATTTAATAGACGACAGCGAACGCCCGCTTTTTGATAATTCAGAGTGGCCGTGGGTTATGGCGCGTCCGGGAGATAAACCACAGGATTTATACCTTTTTGCTTATGATTCTGATTATAAAGCTGCCTTAAAAGATTTCACTGATATTGCCGGAAAAATAGCCATGCCGCCAAGATTTGCCTTTGGTGCGTGGTGGTCAAGATACAGAGAATATTCAGATACTGAATTTCGTGATCTTGTTGGTGAATTTAAAATGCATGACGTTCCGCTTGATGTATTTGTAATCGATATGGACTGGCACGTAAAATCGTTACCTGAATTTTTCAAAAACGGACAAAGACAAAGAGATCAGGCCGGAGAAGATTCGGGATGGACTGGTTTTACATGGAATAAAAACTTATTTCCTTCTCCTGAAAAATTCTTAAAATGGACGAATGAGCAGCATCTTAAAACCTGTTTAAACCTGCATCCGGCATCTGGAATTCAGCCTTTTGAAGAAGTATATCCCGAAATGGCAAAAGCAATGGGAATTGATCCTTCTACCAAAAAATACGTCCCTTTTGATATTACCGATAAAAAATTTGCTACCAATTACATGAATTTGGTATTACATCCTATTGAAAAAGCGGGTGTCGATTTTTGGTGGCTAGACTGGCAGCAATGGGGAAGCACGAATATTCCAGGAGTAAATCCAACTATTTACTTAAATTATGTTCATTACAGCGACATGGAACGCCAAAACAAAGTGCGTCCGCTTATATTTCACCGTTGGGGAGGACTTGGAAACCACAGATATCAAATTGGATTCTCTGGCGACACGCACGTATCTTGGGAATCATTAAATTATCAGCCTTATTTTACCGCTACGGCTGCCAACGTTGGATTTGGATATTGGAGCCACGATATTGGCGGACACCAAGGCGACGCAGGAACGGCAGAACTGTATACAAGATGGATTCAGTGGGGCGTTTTTAGTCCGATATTCAGAACACATGCCACAGCTGCACCACAACACGAAAGACGTATTTGGGCTTATCCGCTAGATAATTTTCTTATTATGAGAGAAGCGTATCAAATGAGATATTCTCTTGTGCCGTATTTATACAACGAAGCACGCAATACGTACGAAACAGGAGTTTCTACCGTGCATCCAATGTATTATGATTATCCAAAGGAAGAAACCGCTTATGCTACACCAAACGAATATATGTTTGGGCGTAATATGATTGTGCATCCCATAACAAAACCTATCGAAAAAGGAAGTGTTTTCCTAACGCATGAAACATGGCTGCCAGAAGGTAAATGGTATGAATTGAGCACAGGAAACATTATAAATGGCGGTAAAAAAGTTGCAATGCCATTTACTTTAGGAGATATTCCGGTTTTTGTAAAAGAAGGTGCAATTATCCCGATGCAGTCAAAAGTGGAAAGAACAGATGAAAAACCTCTAAATCCTTTAATTCTTGCTTTCTATCCGGGTAAAAAAGGAAATTTAAAACTGTATGAAGACGAAGGCAATAACAACAACTTCAAGAAAAATGCTTTTACGTATACGCCAATAACTTCAGAACAAACTGGAAATAAAACCAATATTGTGATCGCGCCTGTAGAAGGTTCATTTCCCGGAATGCTGACTTCAAGAAGTTATGAACTGCGTTTTCCATGTTCATTTCCTCCAACAGCGGTATCAGTAAACGGACAAAATATTCCGTACAGCGAAGAACCTAAAGCAGGAACCTGGTCATATGTAGGAGACGATTTTGAAACCCGTATTTATGTACCCGAATCTTCAACGAATACAAAAATTTCTGTTGAGGTACAATTTCCAGATTATGATCAGCAGCTTCTTTCGGGGAAAAAAGGACAAATTAAATACATGAAAAATTTCGAAACATTTCGTTTGTTAAACAATTGGAATGATGGATTATACAGTCCATTCGAAATAATGTCACTTTCTCAATTTGGTCAAAATATTGAATATAATATTGCCGATATTAAAAAAGAAATTGATGGATTTAACACCCGCTGGAATAGTGCTTTATTGACTATTCAATCTATTAGTGAAACCAATAAAGTCTACAAACCTTATTACGAATTACTGAAAATCTACGGAAAAATTGCCGAAAGACCAGAATTTAAAAACAACGAAACAGAGTTAGAATCGGATACAAAAGCAAAAGTGGAGTTTATTCAAAAAGGAACTGATAAAATTTATTATACTACAGACGGTTCTGTTCCAACACGTAATTCACAGCTTTACACAAAAGCATTTGAAGTTAATGTTCCGGCGCGTGTAAATGCAATTGCAGTTCCGGTGGGCGAAGGTTCAGCGAGTTCTGTTATTTCGAAGATATTTTACAATAAAAAAACAGGTTTAAATTATAATTTATACAAAGGAAAATGGAGCAAAATACCTGATTTTAGTAAACTTACTCCAGTTGATAAAGGTTATGCCCCAGATTTTGATTTAAACAAAATTAACCATGACGACAACAATTATGGCTTGGTATATAATGGATTTATAAACGTTCCCGAAGACGGAAAATATACTTTTTATGTTTCGTCTGATGATGGAAGTAAATTCTATATCAACGATCAATTGCTTATTGATAATGATGGCTTACATGGTTTTGATGAAAAAAAATCGGAAATAATCTTAAAGAAAGGATTAGTGCCAATTCGATTAGAATATTTTCAGGAAAGTTATGGCGCAGGATTGTCAGTTGATTTTTCATCAGACAAAATCGCTAAAACCAGTCTTTTTCCTTCTATTTAAAGAGAATTTTTTAGAAGTAAAAAATACATAATACTATTAAAAAAGGATGAGCAAAATGTTCATCCTTTTTTACTATTTTTACTAAGGTTGGAATCTAAAATCCAATCTTTACCCAGTATTTAAGAATTTACTAACTGAAAAGACTGAAATAAAATTCAGTTTATCAAAAAAAATAAACCACATGAAAAAAGTTATAGCAGCAGTTTTGATTTTATCTTTTACACAAATAATTCAGGCGCAAAAAGGTTTTAAACCTCTTTTTGACGGAAAAACTACAAAAGGGTGGCATACTTACGGTAAAGATTCGGCTCTTGCCGGATGGAATGTAGAAGACGGATTATTGCATTTTAACCCCGATACGGCAAAAGACGGACAGGGAGGAGATTTAGTAACCAATGCTGAATTTGAAAATTTTCATTTAAAATTAGAATGGAAAATATCACCAAACGGAAACAGCGGAATTATTTTTTATGTGAACGAAGATCCTCAAAAATACCCAAACACATTTAGTACAGGTTTAGAAATGCAGGTTCTGGACAACGACGGACATCCTGACGGAAAAATCACAAAACACCGCGCGGGAAATTTATACGATTTAATTGAAAGTAAATCAGAACCGGTAAAACCAGTAGGGGAATGGAATAAAGCCGAAGTTATCAGCAACAAAGGAAAACTAACCCTTATTTTAAACGGCGTTGTCGTAGTTGAAACTACACTTTGGGACGATAATTTTAAAAAATTAATAGCAGGAAGTAAATTTGCCGACTGGGCAGGATTTGGAACATTCAAAAAAGGAAAAATAGCGTTGCAGGATCACGGAAACAATGTATGGTATCGTAACATTGAACTAAAACAATTATAAATAAAGAGAAACAAAATGAAGAAAACGTTTTTTTTACTTTTTAGTTTAATCATAATTACAAGCTGTCAAAAAGAAAGCAGTAAACCTGCAATTGTTAATCCTCCTTTAAAAGTTAAAAAAGAAGCTCCAAAAAAAGATGTATTAGAATATGGTATTGATGAAAATGACAAGGAAATTTATAATGCATCATCAGTGGATTCCCGGCCAGAATATCCGGAAGGCATGGATAGGTTTAATATTTTCCTGACGAAGACTTATGTTATGCCGACAAAAGCAGTTGAAGAAGAAGCGATGGGGCCAGTTTTTACAACTATTGTAATTGAAAAAGATGGAACAGTATCTAATATAGAAGTTCTTCGTGATTTTGGCTATGGATCAGGTGAAGAGATGTTAAGGGTTATGAAATTATCTCCTAAGTGGACGCCTGCATTAAAGGGAGGAAAACGAGTAAGGTGTTCGTACAATTTTCCCTTTTATGTTCAGTAGGTAAATTTTTTATAAGCAAAATTGCCTATTAACTGTGGTGTTTTAAAAAACAGCCAAAATTTCTCAAAGCAATAATAACAGGAATAATGGCTTTACCGTTTTCGGTAAGGCTGTATTCCACTTTTGGCGGTACTACAGGATAATGCCCGTGTGATAGGTGCAAAAGGTATAATTACCTGTGGATATAACAATACTACAAAACCAAACACAGCCTTTGTAGAAATCAAAAGAGATTTAGACTGGAATTATGAGTTAGAAAAGATCGAAGTTGATTATGGAAGCGGTTTTAGTTTTGAAGCAGAAGCTTTTGCAGATCACATTAAAAACTATGATAAAAAAGAGCAGGTTTCAATGATGAATGAATCTGTAGATAACATATCAACTATTTTGGATATTCTGAAAATTATTTAAGAAGTAATAATTCTTTTATCTAAAAAAACTGCTAAACCATTCGTTTAGCAGTTTTTATATTAATCATTACAGGGTAACTATAAATTTAATATGTCAACATTTACAACACCTGATTGTTCATCTTCTGCGGTAACAGTATACCATTTGAAACCTATCAAACCTCCTAAATTAAACCGTATAATATCACCCTCTTCTGCTGGAAGAACCCAACTGTTTTGAGGAGGAGGAAACACGAACCCACTGGCGCCTGTTGTTTGATTCCTAGGAATATACGTTGGTGAGGGAATAACAATAACACCTTGTGTCAATTTAAATTCGATGGGTCTTGTATAAAATTTGTTTATAGTATTATCATGTTTTTGTTTGGGTGTCGCAGCATTAAATCCTGGACTAATGCATAATGATAATAATAGTATGGTACTAATAATAATCTTTTTTTTCATGGTTCTTAAAATTAATGGTTAATAATGGTTTGATTTATATAAAATTGATTTTCTAATTCTATAAATACTCCTTTCTGAGTATGGATTTATTTGCAGTAATCTTTTGGTAGTGTAGAGAATTGTCTAATAGTGAAATACATAGACGGCTTGTAGAAGAGCTTAAAGGTAAATAAAATATTACAATAACGATTAAAAAGAATAAGTTTTATTTGATTTTCAGATTGTTACAGTCAATTTTACTGTAATACAACATAAAGTCATTTATATACCTTCACACTAAAAACCGCTGTCATAGCGGTTTTTTGTTTTACATCATTTTGATTTTACTTCTTATTAATTATCCGTTTGTCAAAATGTTGATTTTTCTCTTAAATAAAGCATGTTTAAATAAAACGAAATATTCAAGAATGCAGCGAAATGATCTTGTGCTTTTATTTCGACCTCTCATGGATAAAAATTCCGCACTCATGCCTTTTTTTTAATTTGAACTATGGCCTCACACTAATTTTATTACAGAAATGAGATAAGATGCATGCGCTAATGTGCCTTAGAATCACTTTCCTAAACGAGACGTAACTAACCTGAAAAGGAACAAAATACATAACAAAATGGAAAATTTAAACGGTTTACAACAGCAAAAATGCCCTTATCAGGCTCAACAAGCAGCGGGAACAGCAATAACAACACCAGCTGCAGCACCAGCGGTAATTCCAGACATTACAACTCCGCTTGTATCAACAACAAATCAGCCGCCGGTTGTGGGCACTAATAATCTTGGTCTTATAAATAGTTTTATTGGCACCTGGAATAGTCCCACGGGAGCAAATGCCACAGGTTACAATGTTATGCCTTTGCCGCAAACAGATGCTCCAAGTGGTTATATCACTAAAAACTTTCCTTATTTCGAAGAAATCTCATTTTCGGCTATAGCCGGCGGAGCACCAAATAGGGAAGGGCAATACACACAGGCAAGCAGTGTACTATTTTATGAACAAAGAGTTTACATTGCCAACAATGCAGATCCAAACGGAGCACAGCCCATTCAAAATACTTTAATTCATGCTGAGAACGGAACGTGGCTTTATCACGTAATACAAAATCAGGTTGAAGGCCCTTATGGTTCTGGTTTTGTTCCGGATTCAAATCCAATTCCGGTGCAAAATCCGGCAACCCAGTATAACAAACAAATTTCGGTGCCTCATGGTGTTTCCGTTTTAATGACTGGAGGGCCAGTTGTTTCAGGAACAGGAAATCCGGTTTTTCCAACCGCAGACAGAACTAAATTACCGTTTACAGATCCTACGATAATTGATCCGTCAACCTATTTGACAAATCAATTAAAGGCATTGAACAGCCAGGGAATTACGGTTGACAGCTACTCAAGTATTACGGTGAGTACAAATAATGAAGGTGGTGCAGTAAGCAATATAAATTTTGAAACTTCTTTTGGAAAAGTGCTTTCAATGACCACCACTTGGTATGTTGAAAATTTAAGTAACGGAACTACTCAGTTACAATACATTCAAAATATTGTTTTACAATTTTTGATTAATGGTATGCCAACTCAGTTTTTGCATATCGATGCTAATACTTTACAGCTGGTAGAAACCTTTGTTCCGGTTAATGCAAATCAAGCATGGCAAAACACTGGAATTGCCGTACAGCCCGGTAATACGATAACAATAAGTTACGAATCTGGTTTATGGACAGCAGATCCGCAAATTAATAATGGTAACCTGTATGACGCAAACGGATGTCCGGGCATTATTGTAACGCAATCAGGATATCCTATTCAAAATGTAAATATGGGTTCACTTATTGGACAAGTTGGAAATAATGCTCCATTTTTTATTGGAAATGGACCTGTTACAACTCCTGCAGGTCAAAGCGGACCATTGAAGTTATGCATCAACGATGATTTAAATGCAGAATACGGAGCTGGATTAGCCGATAATATTGGCAGTCTGCAGGTACGTATCAAAATTTAAAAGACTAATATAAATCTCTTCAGTTTTATGCTGAAGAGATTTATTACTGAAAACAAAAATACTCCTAATTCTAATAACCAAAAAATGAAACCTACCAAAGAATTTACGGTCGCAGATTATCTGCTGACCCGACTCAAACAATTAAATGTCACCGAGGTTTTTCAAATTCCGGGGGATTATGTAAAGCATTTTACACAGGCTCTGGAATACTTTGACGGAATTGAAACCATTGGAACTTCAAACGAACTAGACGCTTCTTACGCGGCAGATGCTTACGCACGTACCAGAGGTTTAGCCGCCGTATCTTTACAATACGGAGTAAGTACTTTTAGCGCATTAAATGCTATTGCAGGAGCTTATGTAGAACGCAGTCCAGTTGTTGTAATTAGTGCAACACCCGGAGCCGATGCACGACAAATTGGAAGTATGTACAATGTACTTTACCATCACTCTACAGGCAATGTTAACGCAGATCAGGAAGTTTATGAAAGAGTAACTGTTGCTGCCGAGACACTAAGCACTTCTGCAGGCGCTCCTGAAAAAATTGATAAATTACTTATCGCAGCACTTACACACCAACGTCCTGTGTATATAGCGTGTTATAAAGAGGTGTGGGGCGAACCTTGCCCAAAACCTTCCAGTAAAAAACTAGAACCTGAAATAATAAAAAGTGAACCGGCAGCACTTGAAAATGCTGTTTCTCAGGCATGGTCACAAATTAGTCAGTCAAAAAATCCTTTGATTTTTGCCGGAGTAGAGCTTTTGCGACATAAACTAACAAAGCAATTAGAAGAACTTATAAAAGCCAGCGGAATGTTATATACTACAACTTCACTTGGAAAAACGGTTCTGGATGAAAAAGGCGATAAATTTATCGGTACCTATTCTGATCAGGCTTCAATACCCGAAGTTATAAAATTAGTCGAAGCTTCTGACTGTATTTTATCCTTAGGAACTATCATTACCGATGACTATTTATGGCTGGTAGAAAATAAATTTTCGGATATGATTCAGGTAACTACTCAGGAAACGAGAGTTGGTTATTTTACCTATTCGGGAGTAACTTTAAAAGATTTTATTGAAGCATTAACAGAACGATTTAAAAGAGCTTCTGGATATCCTTTAAAAGCTATAGCTCCGGCTCAGCCAAAATTCCCGGAACCATGGCGATCGAACTCTGATCCTAAATACGATTTAACTCCGGAAGTAATAACGTTTAACCGCTTTTTTGAACATGCAACATCTTTTCTGAAAAAAGAAAAAATGCTGGACGATATTGTAATGACTTTTGGTGTAAGTTCATCAATGTACGTGGCTACCAATATTTACGGATTATCTCAAAACGCTTATATTTCTTCGGCTGCGTGGCAGTGTATTGGTTTTGAAACAGGTGCAGCTTCAGGAGCTCAGTTGGGAAGCGGTAAACAAGCCTGGACTGTAGCCGGTGACGGTGGCTTTATGATGATTGCACAATCACTTTCAACCCTTGTAAAATACAACATCAACTCCGTAATCTTTGTGATGAGCAATGGAGTATATGCAATTGAGCAGGTATATGTCGACATGGACTCCTTTAAAGCAGGACCGGATCATAAGTTTGATGCATTTGATATTCTTCCAAAATGGGATTATCAGGCACTTGCCAAAGCATTTGGAGCAAACAGCTATCGTGCTGAAACTGTTTCAGAGTTAGACGAAGTACTTCTAAAACTTAAGAGAAAAACAAATCTTCCAACTCTGGTAGAAATTGTGATTCCTCAAAAAGATCTGGCACAGCAAATGGCAAGACTTGGAAATGAATAAAACCACTATCTATAACTACTAAAAAATCTAAAAACATACTATCATGAGCAAAAAAACATACTCTATTTTTGGAGCAGGTGCAGCCGGACTCTATACGGCGTGGAGATTACTTGATGGGAAATCTAAACTCGCCAAAAACGAAAAAATGCTCGTTAAGGGCGATGTATTAGAACTTTACGACTGGGGAAAATATGATTTTTCTAAAAAAAATCCGGGAACCAGAGAACCGGGCGCACGTGTTTGTACATGGCATTATAAAGACGACAAAGACAATTCGTACCTTGAATTAGGAGGTATGAGATATTTATATTGGGATGGAACTCCTGAAGGACCGGGACACCGTTTAGTGACTAAAACCATTGAAGAACTGGATTTAAAGAAAGATTCAGTTCCGTTTAATGAATCAGCAGACCCATTGATGTCTTTGCGTTCAAAAAACATGTATATCTCAGATATCAATTCTAATCAGCCAGCTCCGTATTTCGCAAACAATTACGCTCAGGATGCTCCGCCAGATGATGGTTTTACAACCATACAATCTGTAGCGATCACTCAAACATCAGGGCCGACTACCCGAAGAGAATGGTGCAAATTTTATGAAGAAGGAAGGATCAATATTGACATGCCTGATAGTTCGATCTACCAAAAAGGAGATTTACTAAAGGAAATTGGATATTGGAACCTGGGTTATGATATGCTTGACCAAGAAGGATTTAGCTACTTATCTGATGGAAATGGGTATAGTTCAAACGTAGTAAACAGTAATAGTGCACAGTCATTTAATGTGAATGATGAGTTTCTTCCGGGAACAGAATACAAAACTTTAATAAAAGGATATTCCAGCTTATTTGATTCTTTATTTGAAGAAGTTGAAAAACTGGCAAAACAAAAAGGGATTACTCTAAATTATTATCCAAACATTAGATTGCGTTCTATTGTGCACACCAAATCAGGAGTGAATTTTACAACTGCAACACGCAAAGATCCAGATGCACTTGCAGAAAGAAAAAAATGTGATGCAGCATTTCTTGCTATGCCTAGAGCAGCAATTGACTTAGTAGCGCAGGCAAGCAGATACAGTGATGAAGAAGCAACTGATGTGTTAAATCATGAAAAAGTACAGTTGTATTTAGAGTCTGTATTAATGGAACCTTCATACAAAATAGGGATGTTTTTCGATACACCTTGGTGGAGAACTACCGAGGCCGGAAGCCCAACGTATCCTGCAAAACTTACAAGTTATTTCTTAACACAAGAAGGAATTGAGAAATTAAGAAAAGAGGGTTTTCCTTCTAACTATCTTAAAAAAATAGAATCGGCTAAAAATCCGGCTATCATTGTTAATTCGTTTAACGATAAAGTAAGCTTTATAGCTGCTGTAGAAAATGCAATCGAAGAACGTTTGACTTTTAAACAAGAAAAACAAATTTCGACTGTAGCCGAATTAGATACTATTGGGCCAAGTATTACAGATATGCCTATTCGCCAAGTAGTTTATTTTGGAGATAATGCCAGAGACGGAAAAGGGAAAAAAGTATATGGTATTTTGGCCAGTTATGATGATATTCTATACGCAACATTCTGGAAGGCTTTAGAACTTGGACCAGATGCAACTCGTGAAATTCCTGAATCAAGAGATTTACAGCCGCTTGAAGGGCCAAGAGATGCCACTCCGGTAATGGTAAAAATGCTTCGTTCACAATTAGCGTCATTGCATTTTGGACCACAGGCTGATTATTCGTATGTGCCGGAACCTTTAGAAACGAAATATATGGACTGGTCGCTTCCTCCATTTAATGCAGGATATCATGCCTATAAATCGCACTATAATTTAGGCGATGTGCAAAGAAAAATTAGAAAACCGTCACAACTTGTTCCAAATACAGACTGCGAAATTTTTATTGTAGGAGAAACCTATTCAAACGATCAGGCTTGGGTAGAAGGTGCATTTTGTACTGCCGAATCTGTGCTGAATGATTTCTTTGGAATTGAACCTATTATTGACGAAAAATACTATCCATTTATCAGTCCGGAGTAATCTATTTTAACCAAAAACAAATGAAAAACAAAAAACTATTTACCTATTCTACTTCGGTAACACCAGATAATATCGAAGAAGTAATGCAACAGGCAATTGCGCTGGAGCTTGCTACTATTCCAACGTATTTATCGACCTATTATTCCATAAACAGAGCGCAGGATCAGGATAAACTATACGCTAAACTTCATGCGCAGCTTTCACAATCGGGTGTGCGTACTGCTGCCGAAATCGACGAATTAGCACAAGAACTAAAACTCGATATATTAGTTTATTCGAATAAATCGGCTGCGTTAATTATGAGCGTTGTTATCGAAGAAATGCTGCATCTGGCACTTTCATGCAATGTAAAACAAGCAGTTTGTCAAAAGGCGCCTGATTTAATGGGTATTGGAAAAGTATTAACATTTCCAACACAATTAGACGGACATATTCCTGAATTTCAAATTAATGCAGCAAAATTGTCATTGAAGCAATTGACTACATTTTTGCAAATTGAAAGCCCTGAGCCGTTTAAAGATCCTTATGCAAATGAACAATTGCTGAATACGGTTGAATATCAAACCATAGGAAGTTTGTATGAAATGATTATCAAATGTATAAAAGAGGATTTCCCGGGGCCTTATGAGCAAAGACCGCAATTGCTTCCTCCGGATAACCCAAATCGTCCGAGACCGTATTATTCTCAAAATTCAATGAATACGGTACATTATGACAGAGAGCACAATCCGCAATTTGCCAATACAGATGATAGTGAAGGACTTGTTGGCGTACATGACGCTCACTCGGCAATTGAAGCTATAGAACGTATCATTGATCAGGGAGAAGGAAAAAGTAAATACAAGCAGCATACCTTAATTTTGGGTGAAAATAAAATGCCGGTTCCAATGGATATTGTGGATGGCAAAGTAGTTTTTTGGGAAGGTGATTATGATGATTCTGGAAAAGAACCAGCTCATTTTGCCAAATTTCTCGAAGTCTATACTTTCGGAGGACATTATCAGGAAAAGTTCCGTAAAATTCAGGGGCTAGATGATTTTTTCAGCTATTTTGTATATGATACCGATGCAAATCCTAAAACAGCTGATTATATAGCTTCAAACAATCAGGCACTGGCATTATGTTCACAATTAGGTAATGCAGTTTTTGCTTATATTCTTTTAATGATTGAAGCTTGTTATTATAAAGATGAAAGTACGCAATATGATTTATTCATTTTTGGTATTCATAAATCAATGATCTGGCTTTTAAGCGGTGTTGGTAACCAAATTAATCAATACACTTATACTAAAGGCAATCAGGCTTATAAAGGCGCTTTAACATTTGAACCTTTTTCATTTGAGCAAAGTTTCTTAAGACCAAAAGCACAAATCATGAGTTTAGTTGATCAATTGGCGAAAGCCGATCCTGTTAATTGGGGCTGGGCTATCAAAAGCGAAAACTATTTCCCGTCTTTACCAGACGTAGGATTGGATTACAGCATTGAAGCCGATATTCCTAAAGTACCAAGTACACCTTATAGACATAATCATTAATATAAAAATATACAACATGTCAGAATTAGTAACAAAAGAACTTCATGTATGCATGGGGCTTAATTCATGCAAAAATGCGGGATATTCAGGAAATAATGATTGTGCAGGCCAAGGCGATTGCTCAACAGCAGTTGGTCATCCCTGCCACACCTTAAACGCTTGTAAAGGGCAGGGAGGCTGCGGGATTTTTGGTACAACAGAAGAACTTTGCCATCCCGGCGAAAATGATTGTCGTTATCAAGGCAGCTGCGGTGTGCCTATTTTATCTTCCCGTTTTATGGCACAAGGACCTAACAAAGGACTTAGTGTTTGGCAATTAGCAAGAATACGTTTTGAAGAAAAAAGAATAAAAAAAGGAGAATCCTTTGGCGAAGCTCCGCAGCAATATGGACCAAGCGATGAATACGTTAACTCCATTCGCGGAACTTCAGGCGTAGATTATTCTTCTTGCGGACAAAGCGGTTCAAGATCTTGTTCGTACATCAACGATCCTGCTAAAAGAAAAATTGCAGCAGCGGAAAGAGTTTTGAAAATGGAAGAAGAAAGCGCGAAAAAATTACCGGAAAGCCTTTCAAATTGTCAACCCAAAAATAATGGACACTAGACTTGGATTACCCAATTTAGGATTGGGATTAGGACTCAGAAGCCAGCATTTTGAACATATTCTGGAAAAGAACCCTGCCGTAGACTGGTTTGAGGTAATTTCTGAGAATTTTATGGATTCACATGGACGTCCAAGATATATTTTACAACAAATAGCAGAAAAATATCCCGTGGTAATGCACGGGGTATCGCTTTCTATAGGAAGCACTGATCCCTTAAATTTTGATTATTTAAAGAGTTTAAAACAACTCGCAAGTGAAGTCAAGCCAGCTTGGATTAGCGATCATTTGTGCTGGACGGGAGTTTTAACGACCAATTCTCACGATTTATTGCCGCTTCCGCTAAATGAAGATTCATTAAAACATGTTTGTAACCGAATCAGACAAGTTCAGGATTATTTAGAACGACCGCTGATTGTTGAAAATCCAAGTACCTACGCAGCCTTCAATAATTCAACTCTTCCCGAATGGGAATTTTTGCGAATCATGACCGAAGAAACCGGCTGCGGATTGCTCCTCGATGTAAACAATGTATACGTATCTTCTTTTAATAATGATTTTGATCCTGTAGAATACATCAACGGAATTCCGCATGAAAAAGTAGTTCAAATGCATTTGGCAGGCCATCAAAATTGCGGCAATTATATTATTGATACACACGATAGAGAAGTAAATAATCAGGTTTGGAAATTGTTTCAACAAGCTTATCAATTGGCAGATCAGGCATCCATTTTATTAGAGTGGGATGGAAATATTCCTGCTTTTGATGTATATCATTCTGAATTACTTAAATCAAAACAATATATGGACGCAGCATTTGTTGGAGTTGAAAAAGAAGTTTTGTCTATTGATAAAGAACAAGTTTCAAACCCATTGAATTTATTCGCTGTAGACAAATTTTTATAAACTCCAAAGATGCAGAAAACGGTAAAAATACCATTAAAAGACTTTCAGCAATGGATGCAGCAGCTTTTGCTTGATCCTTATCAGCAAACAGGAGTGAACCCCAATGATTTGCTTTCGAATGCAGAAAATGCAGCTTCAATTGAAGACGTAATTTGTCATTCAGAAAAACTTACAGCTCAGGAACATTTAGCCATTTACCAGCGAAGTTATATTGCCCGACTGCGAAATTGCATGTCGCAGCAATTTAGTGCTTTAGAATATGCTTTAGGCGAAGCAATTTTTTGCGCTTTCGCCGATGATTATCTGGCTTCAAAACCTTCTCATAATTACAATTTATCTTTTTTGGGAGCTCATTTTGCAGAATATCTGGAAAATAACAGACCCGACGCTGATGAAGATATAAAAGAAGATTGGATTGATTTTATGATCGAACTCGCTCGATTTGAATATGCCATTGGTGTTCTTTTTGATGAAAAAGCGGAAGAAAACTACCAGTTAGCCACAATCGATACACCAGAAAATGAACTAAAATTATTACCAGTATTTGCCTTATTTAAGTTCCAGTTTCCTGTTCGAAAGTACTATTCTGAATTCAAAAATGACAAGAATCCTGATTTGCCTCTTCAAAACGAAAGTTATTGCGTGGTTTTACGACACAAATTCAAATTAGCAATTTACGATTTACACAAAGAACAATATGAGTTTTTATGTTTTTTGAAAGAGCATAAAGATATTGCTGCAGCAAAAGAATTGTTTAAAATTGATTATAAAGAAAATGATGTTCAGTTTGAACATGTTTGGAAGAGTTGGAAGGAGCGTTGGGTTGGGGCTAATTTTTTTAGGGTTTAATAGAATAAATAAATATAGCTACACCTGAAAAGCTTCACTATTTAAAGTAACAGCAATTCTGGCACTTTTTATAAATTCGATCAATTCAAATTTTTTTAATTCGGCAGCCAGATTATTGATTTCGTTTTCATGTCCCGTTGCTTCAAAAACCGTAAAATCTTTTTCGATAGTTATAAATCGGGTGCTATATTTTCTAAGTAAATGATTAATTTCTTCGTTCATGATGCTCGAAGTCTTTACTTTAAATAAACCCATTTGTTTCCATACGATTTCGTCGTTTGTGCTGCAGTAACATTTAAAAACCTCGATAATTTTTTCGATTTGAAGCGCTATGTTTCTAACTATTTCAAAAGTATCATTGATAACGAGCGTACATCGGTACATTTTGTCGATTTCACAAGTAGAGATATTGAGACTTTCCAAACTGATTTTTCGTCGGGAAAGTATAACGGTTATTTTATTCAGTAATCCCATTTGATCTTCTGTGTAGGCAGTTAAAGTATATTCTTGTTTCATTTAAAAGTTTAATATTATTTATAATAGATGTTTTTAGAAATAAAAAAGCCTTTCTCGTTTGACAGAGAAAGGCTTTTATTATGCAATAGAATCCTGCCTCGTCACGGTAGACGAATAATGATAATAGCGCTGATAATAATTTGTACTGAATTTTTCATGTATATTTTAAATAAAAAAAAACCTCCCAAATAGGGAGGTTTTAAATTGTATCGTGTACTTATTTATATAACATCCCTGATCATTATCGAATGATAATAATGCTGCTAATAATAGAGATGTTAATTAAGTTTTTCATTTTCTGTTCTGGATGAGCGACAAATGTATTGATTTTTATAAGATAACAAAAAGTTTTTTTCAGTTTAATAACCAGTTTTGAATGAAGTAAAAAATGATTTTTTAACACATAGAAACATAGGTTTTATGTGTGCAAAAGAATATAAAAAGAAACATGTTTCTAACACATAGTCCCGATAGCTATCGGGATGTGTTAATGCAAGTGAAACGCCTTTAACGACATTGAAAAACTATGTTTCTATGTGTTTAAATTAAATATGTTCAAAGAGGCATTCTTTTAATAATCCAGCCACAATTTCAATAGTGAAGCTTTTGTTCTGCTCACAATTACAGCCTCGTCTTTGCTGTGTTTTATCTTAAGCTGTAATTTTCCATTAAAATAATTATTTACTTTTTCAATTGAATTTATATGAATGATATACTGCCTGTTTGCCCTGAAAAAAATTTTTGGGTTTAATTCCTGTTCCAACGTTTCGAGAGTGTGTGGTACAACAACTTCTTCACCATTAAACAAATAAGCATAATTAATATTCAGGTTAGAATAAAAACAAGCAATATCTTCCACATCAATTTTTCTGTAACCGTCCCGGTAAGGAATAAGAAAGCGATTTCTGTATTCTTTGGGCTGCATGTAAGCAAGAAGTTCTTCAATCTGTGAACTAGGATTGACAGGCTGTTGTAAAGAATTTTCTAACTTTATAATAGCCGCTTCCAGTTCGTTTTTTTCAATTGGTTTCAAAAGATAGTCAACACTATTATACTTAAAAGCTTTAATGGCATATTCATCATAAGCAGTTGTAAATATAATAGGGCAGGTGAGATTGGTGAGATTGAAAATTTCAAAACTCAATCCGTCTGCTAATTGAATATCCATAAGGATAAGATCTGGTGACGGATTTTCAGACAGCCATGAAACCGTATTTTTAACGCTCGATAAAACACCCACAATTTCGGCATCGGGTTTAATTTTGATGATCAAACGTTTAATTCTCTCCGAATTCAGTTTTTCATCCTCAAGGATCAATATTTTTTTTATAGTATTCATTTAATGAGCGGTACTTTTATGGTAAAAGTCTCTTTATTTTCTTCTATAGAAACTTTTCGATCACTTAATAAAGCATAACGATTTACAATATTTTTTAATCCAATTCCGGTAGAATAAGTTTTTTTTATGAGCGGTAAAATCGTATTCGATATCACTAATTCATCATTATCATTAGAATATATCTTAACAAGCAATGGGTTTTCTTCTTCCGTACGATTATGTTTCAGTGCATTTTCAATGAAAAGCTGCAGCGTAATGGGAGGAATCTGCATATGTAGTTTCGATTTGTCAATGTCAATTTGAAAAGTACAGTTATCGCCCATACGATTTTGAATAAGAAAAAGATAAGCATCGAGAAAATCTAATTCTTCCTGTAACGTAACCAATTTCTTTTTGGAATTAACCAGCAAATAACGGTACACTTTAGCAAAATTTTCGGTGAATTCATATCCCAACTGCTGATCTTTAAGAATTAACTCCGAAAGTACACTGAGGTTATTAAAAACAAAATGCGGATCCAGCTGTAATTTGAGTGCCTGCAATTCTATTTCGGCTGCTATTTGTTTACTCTCGGCTGCTTTTACTTTATATTCTGCCGCTTTTAAAGTCGCGTTTTTCCAATTTTTAAGTAAAAAATCACCCGTATTAAGAGCACTTACCATTAAAGCCCATAATACGATTGAAATAATAGTATATACTGCTTCTCGTACACCTACATCAATTGGCTGTATCACAATTAAATACTCTCCGTAGATATAATAAATAGTGCTTAAAACAATTGTGACAAGCAATGCTCCAAAGGTTTGACATACAATTTGAATAATCAAGCGTGTTATAGGGCGAACCATCCAGGAGATTTTCTTATTTAAAACCCTGTCAATAAAAAGACTAGTAACCAATATTGTAATGCAAAAAAGGACATTAGTTGCTATATCTATCAGCATTAAATGAGCTGGCAGATTAAAATATTCTTTCCAATAAGCAAATGGAAATATGATAAACAGGGTAGAGTAAGAGCCTAAAAATAGAAACGTAATTAAGAGCAGACTCTTTAAGTGGCTCTTTTTTACAGGATCAGTTATTTCGTCGGTGTGGTTCACAAAATTTGTTTTTACAGGAAATCAAAAGTTTGTTAGATTCCTTTTTGAGAGTGCAAATAAAAGGATTTTAAAATAAATCAACAGTACTTTTTATTTATTAATCATCTGTAAATGTGCTGTATATAAAGGGTTTCGTAAAATAAAAACAATCTCGTTTCAATTCAATATCCCAAATTGACGGTTCACCGTACAGATTTGCCGCTTCACTTTAAAAATTCTCTGAAACAGATTTACCAACAATATTTTTGCGCCATAATTATAACAATTAATATCACAAAAATGAAAAAAACAATGGTAATAACAAAGGAAGATTTTAGTACTGCAAAATCGAATTCTCAATTGCAAAATTATAAGCGTAATGCATTAATTCTATTTTTTCTGGTTCTGTTTACTTCTGCGGTTTCGGCACAAAAATCAAAAATACTGGATGCCTTTTTTAAATACGGAATTGACTCTAGTATTCTTAATCCCGAAAAAATAAAAAAGCCTGACAACTTTGCTTTCGATTTTAAACAAACCATTATAACGAGCGCGAAGGAAACGGAAACAATCGCCAAATTTGATCCGTCTAATGCAGGAACAGAACCATGGACTGTTGTTTCTATTGATGGAAAATCGCCATCAAAATCAGAAGCAAATTCTTTTAGAAAAAATCAAAGAAAAGCTTCAGAAGCAGCTCCAACTCCAACAGATGATGCAACGTATAAGATTGAAAAGGAAACGCCAGATCAATTGGTGATTAGTTATAAAGTCGATCCAGGCTCTCTTACCAAAGAAAATGCTTTTGTAAAAGACTGCCGATTTTATATGACAATCAATCTTAAAACTAAAAAACTGGAGCAAGTACAAACGCTAAACGAAAAGCCTGTAAAAGTGAACATTCTTACTGCTGATAAATTTGATATTGTCTTAAAATACAAGTGGAACGATCAGGCAAAACAATTTGTTCCTGTAAATGAAAACCTTACTATGGAAGCTAAATTTATAGGGCAGGCAACGAACATTCAAACAATTACGGAATACTCTAATTACACGAAAAAATAGTATCACGAAATAGCCATTATTTCAAATTTAAAAGATTAAAAAATGAAGAAAATTATTGCAGCAACTGCCTTATTCATGTCTGTATTTAGTTACAGTCAGGTTCATCTTGGTGTTAAAGGAGGGGTAAATATGAATAAATTAGATGGTAAAAATTTTGACAGTGATTTTGAGCTGGGTTATCAGCTTGGCGGTTTTGTATATTACAATTTTACTGATTTTGTAGGCGTTCAGGGAGAAGTATTATTCAATCAAACCAATACCAAAATCACAGATAGTTATAAAGACATTTTTAAAGATGCTTTCAAAAAAGATAAAACACTTAATTATGTAAGCGTTCCGGTATTACTGCGTTTAAACAGTGAAGGGTTCATTACTTTTACGGCTGGGCCTCAGTTCAGTTTTTTGGCCAGCGGTAATCAAAGTGTTTTAGATAATAGTAAAAAGCTTTTCAAAAAAACAGATTTTGCCGTTGTTGCCGGAGCCGAAATAAATATAAGACCTATTACTATTTATGGAAGATATATCTGGGGATTTTCTGATGTGAGTAATTTTGGCGAAAAGGCAAACAGCCAGCAAATTCAGGCAGGATTATCTGTTCGTTTATTTTAAAATGATGAACTCCTGGAAAATAATAAAAGGACTTCTGGTTACATTAGTAATACTGATTATCTCCTTATTTTTTCTAATTAGCACAGCGATCACTTATATCCTGAAAGCGAGAATAGAACTAAATGAAAAAATAGACAGCAGTTTAGGTGTTAAAAAAGATGATTTGGTTCGCTAGCAATAGCGAACCTTTTTTGTTTTCTGCATCTATAATAATTATCCATCATAAAGTAAAAATTGTCCATTTCATATTACAATCTAATAGTTGAACTTTACAGTTAATTACAGGAAAGATTAAAAACAATTTAAATTTTCTATTATGAATTACGGACAATTAGCTTTTACAGATACTATTAAAAAAATGCAGGAAGAAGCGGGAAGCAGAAGCGCTTATGATCGCATGGAAAAAATGTCGGTTGTAGACGGATTGACAGAAAACGAAATTAACTTTATAAGTGACAGAGATAGTTTTTATATGGCCAGTTTTGGAGAAAATGAATATCCATACATTCAGCACCGAGGCGGACCAGCAGGATTTATTAAAGTAATTGATAATAAAACAATTGGAATTGTTGACTTTTCGGGTAACCGACAATATATTTCTACGGGGAATATTTCTAAGAATGAAAAAGTAGCTTTAATTATGGTTTCGTATCCGCAAAGAGCTAGATTAAAACTGTATGCAAAAGCGAAAATTGTTGATTTAGAAGAGAACAAGGAACTATATGATCTCTTAAAACCAGAAGATTATAAGTTTCGTCCGGAGCGCATGATGGTTTTTGAAATTCAGGCTTACGACTGGAACTGTCCGCAGCATATTACGCCGCGTTATTCAACTGAAGAAATTGAACAGGCCTTATTACCGCAGAAAAAATATATTTCTGATTTGGAAAATAGGGTAAAAGAACTTGAATTGGAATTATCCAAAAAATAATTAGAGTAAAAGCGTTACTCTTTTTGAAGAATTTAAAATAAAAAGTCGAATCAAGTTCTTTTCGAACTTCTTTTTAGAGCATATCCCTTTCATTTTGAATAGCCTATCTTATCATTTTGATAGGTATTTAAAAATAAGAGGGATATTCTTTTTTTGTAGTTTGTTGATAGTTAGTATTTTGCTTTTATCTAAAATGCTCTGGCATGTCATTTGTTTCTGTTAGAGAAATTTAAATAAATCAATATCAATTAAAACTAATATGAAAGCAGATAAAACAAGAAGTAAGGAGATTACGAAACTATATGTATCAAAAAAATCTTTGCAGAATAAAGATAGATTTATCAATTTAATGGTGTTTGCCATCGTTTTCTTTATTGCTGTTTTATTAATCTCTAAAATAGTTTAGGTTTATAGTAACAGAATTTATTTTAAAGATTATGAAAATTATAAATCCTATAATTGACCCTAAAATAAACTTAGCTAAAAATTTCTTTTCGAATTCATTTAAAAATAAAATAGAAACATCAGCAGTTAAAGAAGCTAAGGAATTAGTTGATTTTACTATTGAAAAAAACAAAGCTGCTCATACTTTTTGGATCAAAAAATTTTTAAAAAACTGTTATAATTTGTTGATGAAAAGTGATACAGAAAAAATGTACAGAAACAATTGAAAAGATAAAAAGGATATTTACACGAGATGAATTTCCTGCTAAAACTTAAAAGCATATTACGTGTTCGTTACGACAAATCTTAGCAAATCATAACAGTTTAGATATAAAGAGTATAGTTTCACTCAATAATGATGCGTATATTTGAGATTATAAATTATAACAATGCTATCTATGAAAAAAATAGGATTTTTATCGTTTGGGCATTGGGCCAATCATCCATCATATAAAGCACGTACAGCAAGCGATACACTTCTTCAATCAATTGATTTAGCCGTTGCTGCAGAAGAAATAGGCATAGACGGAGCTTATTTCAGAGTACATCATTTCGCGCAGCAGCTTGCGTCTCCGTTTCCTTTGCTTTCGGCCATTGGTGCCAAAACAAGCAAAATAGAAATTGGAACAGGCGTTATCGATATGCGATATGAAAATCCTTTGTATATGGTTGAAGATGCCGGTGCCGCAGACTTAATTTCAGAAGGACGTTTACAATTAGGAATCAGCAGGGGATCGCCGGAACAAGTTATTGACGGCTGGCGCTCTTTTGGTTATGAACCTTTAGAAGGAGAAACTGATGCTGATATGGGACGTAAAAAAGCGTTGGAATTTTTAGAGAAATTAGACGGTGTAGGATTTGCCGAGCCAAATCCATATCCGATGTTTCCAAATCCGCCGGGATTATTGCGTTTGGAACCACATTCAGAAGGATTACGCGATCGAATTTGGTGGGGAGCAGCCTCTAATGCTACTGCTGTTTGGGCAGCTGAAAACGGAATGCATCTGCAAAGTTCAACACTGAAATTTGACGAAAACGGAAAACCTTTCCATATCCAGCAAGCAGAACAAATCAGGATATACAAAGAAGCCTGGAAAAAAGCCGGACATGATCGCGAACCAAGAGTTTCGGTAAGCCGATCTATTTTTGCTCTGGTAAACGATCAGGATAAACTTTACTTTGGAAATCAGGGTAAAGCAGCCGATAGTTTTGGTTATATTGAAAGTGATAAACGTGCCATTTTCGGAAAAAGTTATGCCGCCGAGCCGGAAAAACTTATTGCAGAGCTTGCTCAGGATGAAGCGATTCAGGAAGCAGATACAGTATTGCTAACTATACCCAACACTTTGGGAGTTGATTATAATGTACATATATTATCTTCTATTCTAAAATATATTGCCCCGGAACTGGGCTGGCGTTAATTTTTGAAAATAAATATAAAAGAGGCTGTCTCAATTTTTGAGACAGCCTCTTTTAGTATAATTAATTTGTTTTTAGTGATTCAATTGATCACTTTTTGGTATCCGATTTATCATTCCGTAGGAATGTTTCGTAGGTAGAAAAAATAAAGATCAGTAACATTTACGTTCCGTAGGAACGTTTGACAGGTCAGATTATTAAAAACCATGTCAAAATCAAACGTTCCTACGGAACGTAAACCATTATTGCAATATAATTTTTCTACCAATGAGATGTTCCTACAGAACAAAGAAACATGTAAAATAACAAAAAGGTTGTTTTGTCATCTATTTAAGAAATAATGTAATTTATAAAGGATTAAATCTATGTTAAAGCTTTACCTGCATTTCATTATTAGTTTGTAATTTGTATAACTATTTAATTATTAAAAGATTGATTATGGAAACGCAAATTATTGAACTGGAAAAAAAATATTGGCAGGGAATGGAGAATCACGATTACGAAACGGTAAAACAGCTTACATATTTTCCTTGTATAATTGCCGGCAAAAATGGTGTACAAAGTGTCGATGAAGCCAAATTTAAAAAGATGTTTGAATCAGGCGATGGTGATAAAATAAAAGTATTAAGTATTTCTGATGTCGAAGCAAAGTCGATTGAAAATACTGCAATAATAGGATACGTAATAGAATTAGGAATACAAGATGCTAAAGAAAAAGCTCCTGTAAAATGTGCCTGCACTTCGACCTGGATCAAACAAAATAATAATTGGGTTTGTGCTTTGCATACTGAAGCTGAGTTGTCTCAGTAATGATTATAAAAATAATTTAAATGCATTATAAAAACTCTAAATCATTGATTTGGAGTTTTTTTTATAGTAAGCGTTGACATCCTAATAATTAATTTCGCATTGAAAAATTAATATTCAATTTAAAATATAATATCTACTTTTATTAGCTCATTTAAATTGACTAATACACTAACTATTATGAATAACCAAAACCAAAAAAATGAAATAAACCGACGCAGATTTTTACAAAGCACTGCAGCTGCAGGAATTTACCTGGGTCTATTTGGAATGCCCAATCTATTCGGTAATGAAATAATGGATAATAATGCTAAAGAAATTACAAATGTTAAGCTGAACAATAGCGTAAAAATGCCGATCCTCGGATTTGGAACTTACGGATTAAGAGGTGAAGTATGCCAGCAATCTGTAGCAGATGCTTTATCAGTAGGTTACCGCCTTATTGACACTGCAAAAATATATGGAAATGAAGAAGCAGTAGGAAAAGGAATAAAACAAAGCGGAATCAACAGAAAGGAGCTTTTTGTTACCTCAAAACTATGGGTTGATGATGCCGGTTATGAAAATGCAAAAAAAGGTTTTGAAGAAACACTGACTAAATTGGGACTTGATTATCTTGATCTATATCTTATACACCGTCCGAGAGGTGATGTGAAAGGATCCTGGAAAGCAATGGAAGAACTTTATAAAGCTGGAAAAATTAGAGCTATAGGAATAAGTAACTTCGATTCAAATCAATTAGCTGATCTTTTGTCTTATGCTCAGGTAAAACCAGTTATAAACCAGATTGAGACACATGCTTATTTTCAGCAGGGAGATGCCTATAATTTACTAAAGAAACATAATATCCAAATGGAGGCGTGGGCCCCTTTTGCCGAAGGTCGCAATGGACTTTTTACAAATGAAGTATTCACTCAGATTGCCAAAAAGTACAATAAGACCGTTGCTCAGGTAAATTTGAGATGGCATTATCAACGCGGTATTGTTGCCATTCCGAGATCTTCTCAAAAAGCACACATTGTAGAAAATCTTGATATATTTAATTTCAAACTCGATAAAGGAGATATGAGTGCAATTGAAAAATTGGACTTAAATAAAACCCAGTTTCCGGAATGGAGTTAAGTAATGATATAGTAACTGTATTGCTCTGATCTTATATATAAAAAAAACCTCTTTAATTAGAGGCTTTTTTTATATGTTTTTTGAGCATTATGTATACCAGAAAATAAGAGTTATTGTAAAAACTGGTCTATTAACAAGTTAGCAATCCTAACTAATTTTGTACTATAACTTAATGAATAATTATTTCACCAATGTCAAAATTTCATCTCAATATTCAGAAATTAGTTCAAGGGGAATTTAAAATACAAAAGGTAAATATAGCATTTGTATTTCAAGTAAACTGCCCGGGGTGTTTTATATATGGTATTCCTATTATAAATAATCTTTACAGATTATTTAGCAGTAATGTTGGCTTTATTGGTGTAGCAACTGCTTTTGAAGACTTTGAATACAATAACGAAGCAAACTTAAAACTTTTATTAGATAACGGTACATTAGTTGGAGAAACCAAAAAATATTTTAAATCAAATTATGGACTTTCTAACTATTCAGAAATTCCAAAATTTCCTGTAGCTTTTGACAGTATTATATCTTCTGAAGAGTTAATAAACTCAGATAAGATTGAAGTAATTTGTAATGCTATTCCAAATTTTTCAAATTTTTCAGAAAAAGAAAAAGAAATATTACTGATGAAAATAAAGTCATATTACTCTGAGATGCCTTTAATAGCAGAAACCTTCACAATTAATCAATTACAAGGAACTCCTTCTTTTATTATTTTTGATGACAACTATAATATTTTAGGACATCATTTCGGTCATATAAATGAAGAAACACTAAAAACCAGATTAGAACATTTCTTGTCTTAATTCATTTTTTTAGAATTATTTTTCCCTCTTTCCCAGAAATTCTCATGAACTGAAAAGCGGCCAAAGCTGTAACAACTCCTTTGGCAATATTATGACACTCTTAAAGAATATCTCTTCCAGATACAAAATTGACAGTTTCCTATAATTAGCTTATCACAATTCAGAAAGGTAAGACAGACTTACCAGAAAATAGTTTATAATATTAAAACATCTGGAAAATAAAGTTTATCTGATCTTTTTTTAAAATAACATGTCTGAATCTGAGTAATTATTCAAACCAAAAACTAAATCAACTTATGTCTGATTTCTTTGTATTTTGAACGACCCACAGGTAATAACTCACCACTTTTAAGTAATATATTATATTTTCCGCCGGCTTCAACAATCAGTTTATCTGCTTCCTGCCAGCACAGAATATAGGATTTATGAATTCGCTCGAAATCTGTTGGGAGGAGTTTTTCTAATGATTCCAGAGATTTATCATGCAGTTCTACACGGCCGTTTACCAAATGTAGTTCAGTATAAATTCCTGCGCCTTTTATATATCTTATGTCTTTAATTGTGATCAGTTTAATTGTTTTTGCCTTTTTTACGGCTAAAAACTGAATATCCTGACTATTTGTTTTTTCCGGTGTTGTAAAACGTGTAAAGGCCTGAGTAAGTCTGTTTGCATCAAATGGTTTAGGAACAAAATCCAAAACACCATAATTAAAAGCCATAATCGCTTTATCTGTATAAGCGGAAATAATAATAGTTTGAAAAGATTTTGCGACAACGGTCTGAAGTACTTCAAATCCGTCCTCGCCATTCAAATTCAAATCGAGAAGCAGTAAATCAATGGACTGTTTTTCGATTGTGTTTAGTCCGTTTTCAACAGAATCGCTAAGCAGAATCTGAACCTCTTTATCAAAAAAATCACGGGTCATTCTTTCGATTCTTTTGGCAATTCGGGCTTCGTCTTCAATAATTAGAATTTTCATTTTTTATCAAAAATTTTAATTGTTGTACACCATCCATCTTCTACAGCAAAAGAGTCAAATTCCCAATTACTGCCATAACTTTCATTTAATCGGGCTTTGATGTATTTAAAACCTGTTCCGTTGCTGTTTTCTTTCTTTCTGTTTCGGTTTTTTGCCACGGTTAACAAGGTATATTGTTTGTATTGTTTTTCTCTGGTAAAACTCAAACAAAAAGTAATACAGCCTTGTTTTGGAGGTAAACTATGTGTGATTCCGTTTTCTATAATGGTATGAATAACTGCAGGCGGAATTTCTTCATTGGCATCAATATTCTTTTCTTCCCAGTTATAACAAACTTCTTTTCGAAAAGACATTACTTCTAAATGTTTTCGGCATAATTCGATTTCCTGATGAATTGGAATCAAGGTATCCTCTGCAATAGAATTCATGATATCAAATTCATCAGCCAGTGCCCGAATAAATACAACGCCCTGCTGCGGAGATTCTTCGATCCAGTCTATCAATGAAGTCAGTGTGTTACGCAGAAAGTGCGGCTGAATATTTTTCTTAACGAGTTCTAGCTGTAATCTCGATGAAAGCAATAGCGAAGCATTGTGAGCTTCTTCGAGTGCTTTTGCCCTGATAGTATGCAGATAAAGCATAGAAAGGACAATGATTGTAAAGGCTATAAACAATCCAAAATCATAAAACATATATTTATTTACAATTACACTTGCCAGTAAACCCATCACGACTATTAAGCTGCCTTTAATTTTTCTAAATGCCGCATCGATAGCAATAATTAAAGATAAAGCACACATGGCATAACTAAAATAAATGGCCGTGTAATCATAATGACCGTAGTAAACAATATAAATTATTAGAAGAGTTACAATCAAAAGAAATAAAAACAATCGTTTTCTTTTAAAACTAAACTGCAGCATAAAATACCAGGGAACCAGTATTGAAATTACAAATGTCAGTAAACCGACAATCTGCAATCGGGTATAAAAGTGGGTATACGGAATATCAATATAAAATTTCACGTATTCTATAATAAGCAGGCAGAAAAAGAGCAGACAGATTATTCCAAAAAGTAAAACGGTTGCTTCTTTATGAGTACTATTTATGTAGAGAAAGAAATAATAAATAAAGGCAATTAAAAAAGCCCCAGCCATCAAATTCATAAAAGACATCACAACAAGCGGTGCACGATGAAGTCTTAAAAAGCTCTCCAATTTTAAGCCAATGCTGCGGTTTGCATCCCGAATTTTAGATTGTGTTCCAATTACCGTAACAATGTGTTTGCCTGTATTAGCCAATTTTTCGGGTATTTGATAATAAGTCAGTTCAGTTCCCGGAATTTCAGGCTGTCCTGATTTTGCCATTTTACCGTTGCTTCCCACAAAAACACCATCCCAATAAACATCAAAAGAACCAAAAGCAGTTACCTGTAAACCTAACGGAGTAGATTTATTTTCACGTTTAAGGATTTCGATTTCTATTGGAACTTTAAAAACAGAGTTGTCGGATTTGCCCAAATAATCATGAGGACGATTTTCATCATCAACATAATATGTTACATCCGATTTCACGTACTCAGTATATTGTTTACAGGATGAAAACATTAGCAGTAATAAAACTATAAAAAAGGGCGGTCGATACATGAGATAAAGATAAAATAAATATCGAATACCTAAATGCATTTCAAAAGCTCTTAGAGCCGTTTGCATGTTTTAAAAGGTAAGATTTTATTTTATAAAGTAATCTTGTATCATCAAAACCAATAAATATGAAAACCTTAATAGCCAGTATTTTAATTTTATTTATTCCAATGTTTAGCCTGGCGCAGAAAGCAGCTGTTTCGGGCAAAGTTCAGGACAATATAACTAAAGAAGCAATTCCGTATGTGACCGTATCCATACAAGACAATACCTCAAAAACAATTGCAGTTGGCGTAACAGACGACCAAGGTATGTTTAATCTCGAAGAACTGCCAAGCGGTAAAATGATCATTTCTTTTAGTTATATCGGATATCAAAATTATATTCAAACATTCGAAATCATTTCGGGGAAACCAAAAACAGAATTAGGAACTATTCTTTTAAATGCCGATGCTGTGCAATTAAATGCAGTTGAAGTTACAGGACAAAAATCCAGCGTAAGTTTAAAACTCGATAAAAAAGTTTTTGAAGTAGGTAAAGATGTGCTTTCGCAGAATGGCTCTGCTCACGATGTTTTAAACGGAGTTCCTTCGGTAACAGTTAGTCCAACGGGAGGAATAAGTCTTCGTGGCAATAGCAGCGTTTTGGTATTAATCAACGGACGTCAGTCTGGTTTAACGCAAAGCAATTCACTCGACCAAATTGCAGCCGACCAAATTGAACGCATTGAAGTAATAACGAATCCTTCGTCCCGATATGACGCTTCGGGGTCGGCAGGAATTATCAATATTATATTAAAGAAAAATAAAAAAAGTGGTTTCAGCGGTCAGGTTCGATTAGTTGCCGGATCGCCAAATGACAGCCGACTTAATCCAAGCATCAATTTTAAATCGGATAAAATTAATATTTTTTCCAATTTTGGTATACGTTCTTCGGATTATGTTGGATTATATACTACAAATCAGTCGACTATGAATAATGGTACTCCAAATTACCTTAACCATGTGCAAAATGAGGATCGCCACGACGACGGAAAATTGATGTATCTGGGTGCTGATTATTATATTGATGAACATCACACCATTACTGCAGCTTTTTTAAAAAATGCCACGACAGATGATGATAAAACCCGTTTATTGTATGATTACAGCAATGCAAACCATGTACAAGACAGTCTTTTAACAAGACAAGGAAAATCATTAGAAAAAAGAGATTACAACCAATTCGAGTTTAATTATACGCAGACTTTTAAAAAGCCATCAAAAAAATGGACTATCGATGTTCAGTACGATTGGTGGAACAGTGATAAAAAGTGGGATCTTTCAACACAGCGTATATATCCGGAAACGCCGGCTTATCCCGGTATTAGAACCAACTCAATAGGAAGCAGTAAAGATTTGCTTATACAAACTGATTTTGTCCAGCCAATTGATTCTGTTTCTGTATTTGAAATGGGTGTTAAAACAGAGATTCGTAAAGTTTCCAGTCAGTTTTTGGCAGAGCAGGAACAGGGGAATGTTTGGTCGATTTATCAAAATATTGACAATGATCTGGATTATACCGAAACCATTTCAAGTGCTTACGCGCAATACAGCAACAAGTTTAGGAGATTTAATTATATGTTTGGGCTTCGTACAGAATTCACCAAAATTTCTATTACAGATATTAAAAACACCTACAACGACGATAAAAAATACAATAGATTATTTCCAACCGTTAATTTAAGTTACAAGTTTGAAGGATCTACTTTGCAGTTAAATTACAGCAAACGCATTAACCGTCCGCCGTTATATGCTTTGTACCCTTTTAACGAACTGACCGATTTAAATGCGCAATATGTTGGTAATCCAGATCTAAATCCTTCTTATTCTGATGTGTTTGAACTGGGTTTTCTTAAAGCGTGGAAAAAGCTTACGCTTAATCCTTCTGTTTATTATCAATGGGAGAGTGGTTATATTCAGGATTTTACGTATCGTGAAAATGATATATTTTTTACAACGCCTATTAATATTCAGCATGAAATACGAAGCGGTATAGAACTTTCGACCTTATATAATCCGTTAAAATGGCTTCAGGTCAATTTAGAAATGAATTTTTATCATTTTACACAAAAAGGAATTTATCAGGACGAAAACCTTGATTATAGCGGAAAAACTTTTACAGGACGTTTAAGTACACAGGTTAAACTTCCATCAAAATTCAGTTTTCAGGGGCGTTATAACTTTCGAGGTGCACAGCAAAATGCGCAAACACGAAATGATGCATTGCAATCGCTTGATTTTGGTTTAAGCAAAATTTTATTAAAAGATAAAGCTACCATTGTATTTGATGTAACAAATGCTTTTGACTTACGCCAAAATAAAAGCACAACAACGGGTACAGATTATTATATTACCGAAAACAGTATTCCAAATGCAGCCCGCTACAGACTTAGTTTTGTGTATCGTTTTAATTTAACAGATCCAAAAGCAATCAGGCAGGCGAGTAGTGCTAATCGTAATTAATACGGCTGTAATTTATTTATTATATGCTTACATTTGCGTTTCTATTAAAAATCAAGATTGAAAATATTAGCACATGATAAAAGAACCTGAATACAAAATTTGTTCAGAAGATGATATACCGCAGATTTTGGAAGTATATAAGCAGTCCTATAAAGAACATTATCTCTATTTATGGACTGATAATGGTGAAAATTATATGAACGCCAGCTTTACAAAAGAAAAAATAATTTCAGAAATGAATGTGCCCCAAACTCAGTTCTATCTCATTTACGATCAGGAATTAGCTATAGGCGTATTAAAAATTAATAATAATAAATCTGCAGACGGAAAAAAAGATACTAATGCTTTAGAAATTGAGCGGTTGTATTTTCTAAAAGAAGCTGCCGGGAAAGGTTTAGGAAAAGCTACTCTTAAAATGGTTTTACAACTTGCAGCTCATGAAAATAAAAAGACGATTTGGCTCAAAGCAATGAAGTGTTCAGACGCACTAAAGTTTTATGAAAAGCAAAATTTTAAAGTGACAGCCGAAATGGATTTGACATATCCTTTTATAAAAGACGAATTTAAAGGTATGGTTGTAATGGAGAAAGAGGTCAAATAATTTTTGACTTTAAAGTTTTTTTAATTTGTGATTCAGCAGAAACTATGGCTGTATCATTTCTATTTTTTATTAGAGAAGTAACTTAATCTCTTAATATCATATTATGAATAATATATTTTCTGAAAACAGCCAAATTGGAGTTGTATCTACATTCTCAGATCTTGTACATACCAATTTCAAGGGAGAAATGAATGCGTTATGCTGGCACAGAAATTTAGATGGAGATTTTAACGAAATTGTAGCCAAGTTATCTTTAAAAGAAAATATAACAGAAATTCATCCCGAAGATTTAATCGCTCTCCAACTCTCAGAAAAGGGAAATATAGCAAGAGAAATAATCTTAAATGATTTACAATTATTAACTGATTTTGGCGCTTCGCCTTCTCTTAATTTACTGAAATGTTACGAACGTGATGATGAATTTGATTTCATTTCGACAGATGTGTATTCGTTTCATGTTGATCGTTCGCCCATAGTAACCGATACTTTTTTATGCACTTATTACGGAGCGGCAAGCGATATTGTTTCTAATTCGCAGGCAGAACAAAAAATCCTGATTCCAGAAATCCGAGAAAAGCTAAAAGAGCTGCACGATGGACCAGCAGAAGAATTCGAAGACTTTTTAACAGAAAATTATTTTGATTTGCATTATCAGGTACATGAAGATGCAGAACCTGTTAATTTAGGTTTAGGACATCTTTGGCGTCTGGCTGTCGATCATCCAAAACAACAAGTTCTGCCTTGTATTCATAGAGCACCTATAGAAAATGAAGGGGAGTATAGGTTATTGTTGATTTGTTGAGGGAAATTATATTTTAAATGAAAATAGTTTTTTATTGCTAAGATATACTTTGCGGGCACGGATTACAAATCCGCGCTATCGGGTTATAGAATTAAATACTGGATTTTCTTTTTAAATCTGTAACGATATACTTTGCGGGCACGCATTGCAAATCCGCGCTATCGGGCTTAATAATATGTAATTACGTGTTTAATTTTTCGAGTTTTTCCATTTCTATAATCCTTCATGATCTTTTCAATAATATTGTTGGTTTCGTCATACTTGTTTTCAGTTTTAAGAATTAGTATTTCTTTTGCATATTCTTCTTCAACCAATAGTAATTTATTAGCAGAAAATGTTAAAATTTTTTTTTGCGAATGATCTTTATTAATGTATCTAACTACTTTGGTTAATTTCGTTTCTTTATCATAAATAAAATCATCGCTGTTGAACTTGTAGTAATCGTAAATACTTTTGTAAAGTGTTGTATTTGAGGGGAATTTAAAGTCTTCTGTAATGAATTCATGACCTTCGCCATCCGAAACTATTTTTTTAATAATACCGTTATTATAAATATAATCTTTGTAAGTTATTAAAGCTTTTCCAATTGTCTTGTTAGAATTTTGTTGCGTAAAAATTTCTTTAGTAAGTCTATTAAGAGTATCATATCTATATTCTGTGATTTGATAATACCATCTTTTACCACTGCTATATTGTATGTGTTTGTTAAGCAGTAAGTTTTGATTTTTGTCAAATTGATTAAAATAAGAATTTGTTGTGTCTTTTCTTAATGTAAGCATTGTATATTCGAAAGATGAGTTTTCAGAATCGTTGTATTTTTTTATTGTGATGCGATAGTCATCATTATAATAAATCATTCTTCCTTTAACATCATATTTTTTATTGAAATATTGCGTTTTAGGATCATATCCGACATAATCTATTATATTTCCATCCTCATTATAAGAAATGCTTTTTTCTCTTTCATTATTTACGTAAGTTACTACGGTTTTTACTTTTCCTGTGAAGTCTGAAACAGACAAATCATTACTTTGTGGATGTAAAGTATTTACAATTAAAAACAATAGGAAAGAAATAAGATAAGTTTGGCGCATATAATAACTTTTATTTTTTTGCTTAATATAATATAGAAAAAATTAGTTCTAGTTAAATATTAAAATAGTTGACGCTCACGAGCGAGACGCTCGCGCCAGCGGGGCACGGATTATAAATCCGCGCGATCGGGTACAAAACCTATAATTCTTAAAAAGATAAAACTATAACTTCATTTTCAGCTTGATACATTAAAATACCGTTTCCTGCATAAAATGCAGAATTGAAATCTCTTTTAAGTCTTTGTTTTAATTTTTCGAATTCTAAATCGTAGATTATTATGTCAGAATTTCTTATCACACAAACCAATCTATCCGTAATATAACGAGTATGTAATGTGCCAAATTCCCAATAAGCATATTTAGTTTTAATTATTCGTATTGGTTTTTTATTATCTAGGACAGAATATTCCAAAATAGAAAAACTATCGTTGTAAAATTTATCGTTCGTATATAGTAGTACTACAAAACGATCTCCTTTTGAATTAAAACTTAAATGATGAAATGCTCCATTAAAGTCAAGGTCATCCATATCATAAATCAAATCAATAGTTTTTGAATGATTGATTTTAAATATTTTTACGCCTTGAACACCATAATTTGCATGATGCGTTATAAAAGCAAATTGGTTTGTTATGTTTGTCTTTGTAACTGATTCAATGTACTCGTAACCACACCATTCTTTTTCCGGATAAATCATGTCATCACTCAATAAAACTTCAAAAGAAACTTCATCCTTCTTCCAAAATATTTTTATGGGTTTGTAATTATGATATTCATCCAGAATTGGAATAAACTCATTTTCTCTATGATAAATCAGGTAGGTTTCATTATTAGTTACTGAAAAATATTTTTTATAAATTTTTATTCCATCAGCGTCAAAATGGTAATAATTGATGCTGTCAGCATTAATCAGAACTATTATAGTGTAATCTTCATCATCTTCTCTAAATGTTTCTATTACAACATCTTTGGTAAACTCAGGAGAATGATCAAGTTTTAAATCAATTTCATTCAAAAAATTAAGTTCACGGTCGTATAATTTTAAATATAAAGAGTAATCTCTTGATGTCAATTGATACGTTTTCTTATTATGTTCATCAAAATGAATTGCTATTACTTCATAATTATATTGATAATCTAGAATGAAATACTTTTTATTTTCATAATTATTTATAGTATTCATTTCATTTTTACCTTTGGAAAAATCATATGACCTTAGAATGGTGCTGTTTTCGTTTGGATTTTTATTGTTTTTTACTGTATATAAAACAATTGATGTGATACCGAAAAAAATAATAAGAAAAGAAAATGTTATCATTTTATTTACCAATCAATTTCTCAAGCCTCACCATCATTTCTTCTTTCTCCTTCAACATACGCTCGTATAAAGCAATTTTTTCTTCGTGTAATTGAATAATTTTTTCAATTGGATTATGATTGTTAATTACAAAACCAATTGCACTGTCATTGTTGTTAAATGTATTTGCGATAACATTCACCGCTTGTTCTTCATCAAAATTCTGAAAAGCTTCAACAGGAATTTTTAAAATTGCAGAGATTTGTTTCAGCAGCTTTTCTTCAATTACATCTTTCTGCTCCAGTAAAGAAATTTTCTTTTGGTTCCAGTCTTCGCCCAGATCATAAGCTAATCCTTCCTGCTTTATGTTAAGCATTTCTCTGAAACGTTTTACGTTTCTTCCCTGATGTATTTTCTGTTCCATAATGAATATCAATTTTACTGAAGGCTCAAAGATAAAGCCATTTGGCTTAAAAATCCTGAGTTTCAAAGATAAAAAAATATCCCATAATACATCTATTTTGTCAGATATTATACCGTTTCTGTTTCTATTTTAGACCAATTTCCGGCATATCCCAATGTAATATGAAATAGAGCAATGCAATATGAATTTATTTTGCTATAATTTGAGATCTGTGTTTTTTCCCAAATGTAATTAAGGCATTTATAACAGGCTGCGTTTCAGCAGCATGCTTGGTAAGTGCGTAAGTAACTGTAACTGGCTTAGTATTATTTACTGTTCTGGTAATAAGTAAATTATTTTCCAGATCCTGTAATTCTTTAGATAGAACTTTGGGAGAAATACCTCCTACAGAATTTGCAAGTAAATCTTTAAATCTTTGACTTCCATAGATGTATAAACTCAAAAGAATACAAAATTTCCATTTTCCGCTAAGCAATTCGAGAGAATCTTTTAATGCCAGCATATTTTCTTTACTGGTTTCTATACAAAAATTTTTATCCATAAATAGTAACTTTCCTAAAGGTAATTGATAACAAAAGTATAGTAAAAACTATATAGATTTGAATTTTATTAAAAATATTTTAAAATGGAAATCAAATCAAATTACAATACCGAATTAGAAGGTAAAATTGCCTTGGTTACAGGCGGAACAAAAGGAATTGGAAAAGCTATTGCTGAACGTTTGTACCAAGCAGGTGCAGTCGTAATTGTTACTGCAAGAAATAAACCTGAATTAGAAAACACTAAGACTCATTTTATTGCTGCTGATCTTACGGTTGCTAACGATGTTTTAAAACTGGAAGAACAAATTGCTGAAAAATTTGGCACTATTGACATTCTTATTAATAATGTTGGCGGACTTACAACACCGGGTGGCGGCTACAAAGTATTAACTGATTCACATTGGGAGAATGAGCTGGAGCTGAATCTGATTTCAGCAATACGTTTAGACAGAACTTTACTGCCTAAAATGCAAGAAAAGAAAAGCGGTGTAATTATACATATTTCCTCTGTTGCAGGAAAACAGGCTTTATGGAATCTTAATCTGGCTTATGCCGTTTCTAAAGCTGCATTAAACAGCTACAGTAAAGCCTTGTCAACAGAAGTAGCTTCTGATGGAATACGCGTAATTACTGTTGCACCAGGTGCTACTAAAACTCCGCCAATGTTAAAATTCGTTGAAGATTTTGCTCTTTCATCGGGAATTAAAAATGAAGATGCCGAAAAGGAATTGATGAAACATGTTGGTGGTGTACCTATGGGGAGAATGGCTGAACCTGAAGAAGTTGCAGATCTTGTTGGTTTTTTGGTTTCACCAAGGGCATCTTATCTAACAGGTTCTATTTATGCAATAGACGGAGGAAGTCTTCCTGTTATATAATAATTTTAAAGCATACTTTAATTGCCGGGATACTATTATCCCGGCTTTTTTTATATAATAGTTTTGAATTAAAAAAACTGAATTTTCTAAAAGATAAAAACATCCCATAATACATCAATTTTGTAAGATATTATACCTATGTTGAGAATAGGTTATCCTTTTAAAAGAATAGAATTTCGCTTGATAATTTTAAATCTCATTATTATGAAAATGAATAAAATATCCTACGATACAGGATTTTGGGCAGGGTTTGAGGCAGGAAATCCATTTAAGGCAATTGAAGCCTTTTTTGACTTTGCAGTTCTTGATTATTATAAACAAAATTTAAGTGAGGCGGTAATTTACAGCTATAAAAGAAAAGTGCACAAAAAAGAAAATCCCAGCGATGTTTTTGTTTTATATACAGCTTTCAGCTTTTTTATCAAGGTGTGTTACTGCCTGCAAAAGAAAAGCAAAAAATGGAAAATTACAGCGTCTTTGGTTAGTGAAAGGCTTTTTCATTTTTCATCCCTAACAAAGGAAGAATACAATAATCCTTTTATTGTATTTCAAAAAGCATTTGATGAAAAAAAGCTTGAAGAATTTGAATTATTTCTATTTCAAATTCTCGAGCATTCCTTGTCTCCAGATATTGGAGATCCGGAATCTGACATAACAACGCCTTATATTCATTTAATCAAAATGCTCGATGCAGCAGAAATTATAAGAGAAAGGGGCGTTGAAAAAATCAGGAAAAAGAATAAGATTGATTTTGTAACGGAATAAATAAAACATAGCGATCACTGAATGAATTTCTTTTTTTAAAGGCTTATTAATCTCATACAACATCATCTTTTCAATTTTTTTCTACTGGGAATTGTATAACTTCTTGCTGAAATTAAATACTTCATAGTCCGTTGTCATTTGTAACTTTATTATCAAGTTAAAATGTTGATAATCAAAAAAACATAAATTATGGCAGAAATTAAAATTGAGAAAAAAAAGCCAGTATGGCCATGGATTGTAGCTGTTCTGTTAATCTCAGCAATTATATATTATATCTTTTTGAGAGATAATGAGGTACAAAGTGAAAACAACGTACAAATTGAGAACACTACAAGTACAGATAACACGACAAACTAAATGCATTTGTTGTAAAGAGGTAAGGGATGACGTAAGTGAAAAAGTTTCCTGCAGCGAGACTTACCATAAAAAATAAATTATAATATTAAAAAAGAAAGTATGGAAAATAAAGAAAGAAATTTATACAGACTCGACGAACTTTCTGATTACAAAATTGCTTCTAACTATTCTGATGTTAGAGGTTGGAAAATAGTAGATTCTGATAACCGAACTATAGGCAAAATAGATAATCTTTGGGTTAATAAAGATATGCAGCGCGTTGTTTATCTGGATGTTAATTTAGATAAAGGATTAATAGACGACAGCCGCAATGAGGTGCATGATGCTATAGCAAACGAGAATGGAAGGGAGTTTATATATAAAGATGGAGACAGCCATATTATTATACCAATTGGATCTGTAAGTATAAATAAAGATACAAAAATTGTCATGGCTAACAGTATAGGATATGATACTTTTAGAAGCACAAGCAGATACAACAGACAACACAATTTTGACAGGGATTATGAAAAAAATGTGCTGAAGTCCTATTATCCTAAAAATGAGTCCGGTTTTGACAGTGATGATGATAATTTTTACAATCAAAGAGAATTTGAAAATCACTAATATTTATATTCCCTTGGAATTTTAATACAACGAATTCGAAACCTTATTAAAAAATCAATTAAAAAGATCAAATATTTAAAATGTTTGATCTTTTTTTGATGTTAAGAAAACCTCAACATCGATTTTCTCTTATTCGTGATAATAAGAAAGATATAAAAAGTTCATTTATTTAAAAATGGATTTTAAATGTGTTATTCTAATTCTATAAATTGCTTAAAAAACTGCAATTTTCCCTGTTTGAATTCCGCCCGAACTTGTAATTATTTTGTAGATATAAATTCCCGAAGCCATATTTTTAAGATTAATGTTATTGATTTTAGAAATTAGGGGAGAAGTAAATGTATTTTGTCCGCTCATGTTGTATAAATAAAAAACAGCGTTTTCGTCTTTTTTGGCTTCGACAAATAATTCTTCGTTCTTGCCTAATAACGTAGGATGGATAAAAAACAAATCATCGCCTAAATAATTGGCATCAAGAATTGAAGAACTTATTATAGTATTGTTTTCTAAAATTATATTTATTTTATATCGATTACTGCCTTTTATGGGCTTGCTGTCGACAAAAGAAAATGTTTTTGAATCGATGTTATTTATGGTGTTAATGACCTCTTCGGTATTGTTAGTTATTTTTATCACCTCAATTTTTTTTATGTTGTACAAACTAAAAAGACTGGCATCAATTTTTACTTGATCCTCCTGATAAATTTCTGCGAAAGCGAGCTCAAAATAACAATTTGAGTTTTGGGCATACTGTAAAGTTGACTCACTTTTTATTCCTTCGCTATTGTCAAATACCGGAGTAACAGTGTAAATTTTTCCATCTGTATAGGTATAATTGGCGTTTGTTGTTTGTTCTCTAAATTCTAAATAATCTCCCGTGAGCTGATAAATATTAAAAGAAGCAACATTGGCAGGTTTTTCCCAATAAATTTCTGTTGTGCCATCACAAACTAAACTGGTACTGATATTTAAATCATAAGAAATAATAAAACTGTCAGAGATATAATCAGTAGTACCAATGGTCATTTTTAATTTTGCTTTCGAAAATTTTTGTTCAGAAGGAGTATAGAGAAATTGTTCAGAATCCACATTAATACCTTTTGCGATAATTTCCCAAGTCTGCCCATTATCGTAACTAATAGACAATTCTCCCGAAGTACCAGAAAAAGAAGCATCCCATTTAAAAGGTGAAATAGTTTTACCATCATAAGGGAAATTATCATTTGCAATGGGGTAATTCCATTCAAATTGATTTTTCAAATCATATTCATAAGCAATGCTGTATTGCTGAGAAGTATTTGAAACATATAAACCCTTAATATTTATTGTATAAGATCCTGATATGGGGTTTTCAATAGTAATTTGTTCTATAGTATTAAGTTTGTCTTTTCCTCTCACAGCTTGCTGTTCTGGAATATCAGGATTAAGAATCCAGGGTAAAAAAGCAGTGTTGTCAGCAGCGATAACTTCCAGGTCTAAATCGTTAACCAAACTTATATTACTGTTGATTTCGGCAGGCAGATCATTCCAGACTAATGTGATTTTTAAGTTTTTTGCATTTTCCGGAACATTAATCGTGTGTGCATTCGTCTGTCCAGATGTCAAACTGCCGGATATAATTCTATTTTCGCTGATGGTTTTTAAGCATTTATCAGTATTAATATTACCATAACCATAGGTGAAATCAGGGCCAGGATTGCCTAAATCTTTGGCACTATTAATTAAAATTGCTTTTGTCATAGCATTATTCAGGGACACATTGTTGATGTTTTTATAATGTTCTTTCATCAGCGTAATAATTCCTGTAGCCAATGCCGTAGAATTTGAAGTTCCCTGTGTACTAAACGCGACTAATTCTGGTTTTATTCGGCCGTCATAAGCCGGACCTTTTGAAGAAAAAGGCATAATTATTTCGTTTTGATCAATACAGCCTAATACGATACTATTTTTAGATTGCTTAAAATTACCGGTTATAGATTTATACCCCTGAAGACCGGTATTTCCAGAAGAGAAGCAATGAGTCAAATCTGAATTTGAAAATAATTGAGCGTCATAAGCATTAGCAAGCGAACCATAAAAATTTTCAATTTCTGTACCATAGGAATGGTTTTGAGTGGCGGCTCCTTGTAACGTCGCTATTTCATCAGGATAAATATTCAAAAAATCTGATGATAATATTTTTGCCTTTTGCGCGACGCCTTTTCCTAAAGCAGAACTATTTCCTAATCCGCAGACTATAGTTGCCATAGCCGTTGCATGGCTTGATACAATATTAGATTGTGTGGTGGAAGTAATGTGCTTGTTTAAAAGATCAATGTCATTTACATCAAAAAAATCATCTTTGATTACAGCAGTTTGATTTTCACCCTTTAAAAGAGGAAAATCTGCATGGGCTTTATTTATATAATTGATACTAAAGTTTTGATCTATTATTTTAGATTCAGCTTTTGGCTGCAGCGATTCTTGCGAAATAGAAGATACACTGTTCAGAGCTATCACTTCATTATTGATTTTTTGGAAATCACTTTTTATCCTTACAAGATGATTATCCAGTATTTCGATTCCAGAAATATTCATTGATTTCAAGTCTGTGATTAATTCTTTGAGAGAATCTGTTGCTATTATATATTGTTTTTCTTCTTTATGATTTGAAAAATTGGAAGGTAATTTCCATAAATTATTAACCGGAAAATTTTTTTGGGAAGATTTTTGAAGCCCTCTACTTTGATTTTCAACAATGCAAAAAGTATTGTCTAGTTTTTTCACAACCTTGTAGTTGTTGTGATGTGCGTTTTCTAAAGACGTAAAATAATATTTTTCAAATTTTCTTTCGGTTTCCTTTTTTATGTATTGTTTCCATTTATCAGAGCTTTGTGAGAGACTGATTGTCGTTATCATAAGAATGAAAAAAGTAATTTTTGTCTTCATTTAGATAAAGCAAAGATGAAATTTATACATAATGATTTCTATTTGAAATAATTATCTGTTGTGTGTAAATCAAAGTTATTAAAATATTTGTAAAAAAAATATGATTTTTTATTTCCTGCATAATCTTCAAAATCGGCAGGAAAGATATTCTCTTTTGAAGTCGGTTTTATATTTTAAATAATATACAAAAACTGTAAAATCATTTTTTAACACATTCAAAACAAAATAAAATTTCGAAATATTTTTTTATGCTTAACAAGCTGATTTGTATTTTCTTACTGATTTTACTGGGCTTGTATTAATATGAGATAATTTTTGTTAAAAACATTTATTAAATTATTATAACAAAAAGTGTTAAATTTGTTAAATAATTATTTTATAAGTATTTTAAGATTAAAATTTATATAAATTTGATAATAAATATTACAATATTTTGTAAAAGAGCCCCTATTTATCAACTTATTTAACAAACTAAAGAACTTATTATGAAAAAAATTAAATCAATTTTAGCTCTGTCATTTATAGCGCTAACACTGTTTTCTTGTAACAAAGATGAAGCAGTACAATCAAATCAGGAATCTCTTAAAGTAACACCAGAGGTGTTAAACAAACTTAGATCACTGTCATTAAATACCTCAGATGTTCAGGTAATTAAGAATACTAATTTAGATGGTAATGTTGAGGATGCTTTCCTTATAGAAGGAGATATTATCGTGACACAAGATCAATTAAATAAAATGGATCTTCATGGTGGTATTACTACAGAACAATACCGTACTACTAATTTAGTATCTGCCCCAAGAACTATTAGAGTTGTTGGATTATCAGGAACTGGTACGACAGCCTTAACCACAAATATGCGCAACGGATTGCAGGCTGCAATAAACAGATACAATAATTTAGGATTGTCTATTAACTTTACACTAACCTTTAGTTCAAGTACTTCTGGAGCAAATATTGTTGTCCGGAGACAAACTGGATCTGCGGGTGGAGTAGCAGGATTCCCATCTGGAGGAAATCCATATAATTCAGTTACATTATATTCCGGATTAGATTCTTATTCAACAAATGTAAATGCACACGTAGCAGCACATGAAATAGGACACTGTATTGGTTTACGCCATACAGACTGGTTCAGCCGTCAAAGCTGCGGGCAAAATTCAAATGAAGGAACAGCTGGCGTTGGAGCAATCCAAATTCCGGGAACACCTTCAGGATATGATGCAACATCTTACATGAGAGCATGTTTTAGTTCAAACGAGACAGGAGCTTTCAATGCTAATGATGTTACAGCTCTGAATTATTTATACTAGAAGTTGAATTAGAGTTCTCTTACAAAATATAATAGGCTGCTTCATAATTTTATGAAGCGGCCTTTTTTTATTTGTTGTACTTTTTTTAGATAATTAAAATAACTCGAAAAAACATAAAAAAATCCCATTTCGTAAGAAATAGGATTTTAATTTTTGTGAGCTCGACCTGAGAATTTCTATAAATTTATGTAGCATTTAGAGAGATAAAATGTTCAAATTTTAAAAAAGTTTGTTGCAAATTATAATCTGAAACATCATTAAAAATTTTTATACTACTCATGTTTGTAAATTAGTGTTTGTCAAAAATTTAGAAATATGAAATCCTTTACTTACCCAAAACTGCTCATAATTTTGGCTGTATTTTTTTTCAGCTGCAATCAATCTCAGAAAACGGATTCTGTAACAGAAAAGACAGATTCTGGAGAATTAGACCGAACCATACTTCCAATTCCTGAACCACCTTTTGGTGGTAAAATTGGAGAAACTTACAAAGATTCGAAAGAAGAATGGCCAAAACTGGTTACACCTCCACAAGGAGCACCAAATGTTATTATTATACTTTTAGACGATGTTGGTTTTGGACAGGTAAGTACTTTTGGCGGGCCCGTTCCAACTCCCGAATTGGATAAACTTGCTGCAAATGGCTTGAAGTATAATAGATTTCATACCACCGCAATTTGTGGCCCTTCAAGAGCTGCATTATTAACAGGAAGAAATCATCATAATGCTGGCTCCGGCTTTTTAGCCGAATGGGCGACAGGGTATCCGAGTTACAATTGCATGATTCCTAAAACTACTGCAACATCAGGAAGAATATTAAAAGGAAACGGATACAGCACGAGTTGGTTCGGGAAAAATCATAATACGCCAGACTGGGAAACTTCTGTTACTGGTCCTTTTGATCGCTGGCCTACAGGTTTAGGTTTTGATTACTTTTATGGATTTAATGCAGGAGAAACACATCAATATTATCCAGTTCTTTTTGAAAATACTAAAGCTGTCGAACCAGATAAATCTCCAGAACAAGGCTATCATTTTATGACGGATATGACGGACAGAGCAATTAACTGGCTGGAATACAGTAAATCTGTCGCACCTCAAAAACCAGTTATGCTGTATTTTGCTCCGGGTGCTGCACACGCTCCGCATCATGCACCAAAAGAATGGCGTGAAAAATTTAGAGGACAATTTGACAAAGGGTGGGATGTTGTGCGACAAGAAACTTACGAACGCCAGTTGAAAATGGGAATTATTCCGCCAGGAACAAAACTTACTCCAAGACCTGACTGGGTTACGCCATGGGACAAACTTTCGACAGATCAGAAAAAACTCTTTGCACGTTTAATGGAAAATTATGCCGGATATCTTTCTTTTGCCGATCATGAAACAGGACGGCTTCTGGAAGCTATAAGTAAACTTCCAGATGCTGATAATACTCTAATATTTTATATAGTTGGAGATAACGGAGCAAGTTCTGAAGGAGGAATGGAAGGAACAGTTAATGAGATAAAGGCTTTGAGTGGTATAGCAACTCCTTTAGCAGATAACTTAAAACATTTAGATCAAATTGGTGATCCTGATACAGAGCCACATTATCCTGTAGGCTGGGCGTGGGCAGGAAATGCGCCTTTTCAATGGGTAAAACAAGTAGCTTCTCACTTTGGCGGAAGCCGAAACCCAATGGTGGTAAGCTGGCCAAAAGTGATAAAAGATAAAGGAGGCATGCGCAGTCAGTTTATTCATTTAATTGATGTGCTTCCTACTGTTTTAGACGCTTCTCATCTTCCAGCTCCAAAAAACGTTGATGGTGTAGAGCAAAAACCTATGGACGGCGTTTCGTTCCTATCTACTTTTACAGACAAAAATGCTAAACCTGTCAGAACCAGACAATACTTTGAGATTTTCAGTAACCGGGCAATTTATGATAATGGCTGGGTGGCTGCAACACAGCATACTTTCCCATGGCGACAGGATTTTGCCCCCGGAAATTGGGATAAAGACAAATGGGAGCTTTATAATATTGATGAAGATTACAGCGAATCTGTTGATTTGGCGAAAAAGAATCCTGAAAAACTGGAGGAATTAAAAGCAATTTTCAAAGAAGAAGCGAAAAAATATAATGTTTATCCATTAGATGACAGAGGTACAGGCCGATTAATTTCACCGAAACCTACACCATCAGATCCTAAACGTAAACATTTTACTTTTTACACAGGTGCAATAAGACTGGCAGAAACAGCTTCTCCTAATACTAAGAATAAATCGCACAGTATTACGGCTGAAATTGAATTAAAATCAAAATCAGATAGTGGCGTTATTGTGGCTTCAGGAGGAAGTTCGGCGGGATTTGTATTGTATGTGCAGAATGGAAAACTAGTGTATCATTATAATTATTTTGATGATGCCCGTTATGTTATTACTTCTAAAGAATTACTCCCAATTGGAAAAAGTACTGTACGATTTGATTTTGCCTATGATGGCGGCGGAACCGGAAAAGGCGGAACCGGAAAACTTTATATCAACGATAAGTTAGTTGGAGAAGGCAGAATCGATAAAACCGTTGCGGCTCGTTTCGGAATTGATACTTTCGGAATTGGTGAAGATACTGGTTCTCCGGTTGCAAAATCGTATAAACTTCCATTTAAATTTACTGGAATAATTGATAAAGTTGATATTGATTTGAAATAGAAAAAAAAAGATAAAAAAAAGACATTTAAAAAAATCCCATTTCGTTAGAAATGGGATTTTAAAGTTTTACAGCAGGTTAGATTTTAACTTAAAAATTTATTTATCAGTAATGCCGTAATCTCCGGTTTTTCTTCATGTACAAAATGACCGGAATTTTCTATTTCTTCTATGCTAAAATCTTCAAGATAAACAGAAAAGAAAAAGCTAAGCATTTTTGCACCTTCATGACTTCCAATTCCAATAGCAGGGATGGATACTTTTTTGTATTTTTTTATATCCTCAATGTCTTGTGTAAAGGCTTGGTACCAGCCATTAGAGCTTCTAATTGCATTTTTATTGTTATAAGCCTCTGCATAGACTTTTCTGTCAAAGTCATTAATTGCTTCCGGATCGACCAAAAGATGGTTAAAAATGTAATTTTGTAATACATCATAACGTCCTTCCAGTAATTCTTCTGGCAGCTGTTTGACCTGGTTAAATGCCAGCCACCACGGAAACACCGGATTTCCTATTGGCATCATGGGCAGTTTGTATATGTTTTCATCCGGATGTGGAGTATCTAAAATGATAAGTTTATCTGTACTTTCAGGAAAATTAGCGGCATAACTAAAAGCAACTGCAGCTCCAATATCATGACCTGTTATATTTATTTTTTGATGTCCCAAATGAGTAATCAATTCATGTATATCCTTAGCCATATTTTTTTTCGTATAACCTTCTAAAGGTTTTTCTGATGATCCCATTCCTCGTAAATCTATTACGATTAGACTGTGTTTTTCTGCTAAAAGGGGCATAATTTTATGATAACTCCACCAGGTTTCCGGCCATCCCGGAATAAGGACTAATGGACTCCCGTGTCCTCCGGTTACATAATGTATATTGACTCCGTTTACGGTAGTATAATTATTTTTAAAACCGGGCAATTGTTGTAGTAAAGATTCGTTGCTGTATAAATTCATTTTTTATTTATTTGCTATTTTTGAAAAACTATCGGTTATTACTCTGATTTATGTAAACCAATACCTCCTTTGAAAGAAATCCAGCCAAATTTTTTGACATCGTTAAGTGATATATTTCCTGACTGCACAGAAAGAACTGCTGTTTCAATTATTCCTCCAAATAAATTGTATATCCATCCAATAGTTAGTTCAGTATTGATATAACCACCAGACTGCAGATTTTCTATAAGCTTAAACCATTGCAGTTTAATGTTGTTGTATTCAGATTCATTGTTATTTTTAATTTCAGAATAATCAGTATGCTGATATAATTTTTTCAAAAAGCAATATTGATTACCTACTTCAATCGCAGCATACAGCATATATTCAATTTGAGTAATAGGATCCTGACTGGACTTATATGCATTGCTCATTTTTTCGTTGCATACAGTCAGCATATTCTCTTTGCAATGTTCAATTAAACTCAGTCTATCGCTAAAATAACGATGAATAGTACGTCTTGTAATTCCTGCTTCTGCTGCTATCTGTTCTATAGAAGCGCTTTGATTTTTATTGAGAATTGATATTGCAGCTTCTATTATTTTGCCCTTAGTGTCTTTCATGTCACAAAGGTATATAAAAAATGTTTCACTATTGAGACATTTTTTATATAATGATGATTTTTAAATTAAGCTGCTTCTAACGTTGCTTATTTTTGAATATATAGAAATAGAGAAGTAAGAGGGAAATTAGCTGAATCCTGATCGTTTATCTTAATTTTTTTTAGTCTATAACTTTTTACTCATTAGATATAATCCAGCAGTGATGCCAATTCCCGCAAGCATGGCTAAACCTATTTTGGGAGCATTTTTTGACGGTTCATTTCCGTAAACTCTCAGCGGATCTTTAGAAATATTTAAAACATTTCCAGAATCATCTTGCTTATTGGTATTAAGTGCCATTTTAGTCCTAACAGCGGCAGAGGCTGTATTAATTACAGTCTTGGGAAATAATCTATAAAGGTTTGTGATTGCCGCAGCGCGCAAATCGGGAAAAAGGTCTTTTTGTGGTTCTTTGGCAAGCTGTACCATTTTGGCGGCAGTTTCACGCGGATCTGAAGCTATAAAAGGAATTGTCATGTTAAAACCGGAATACTTGGCTGAATGCAGATTTCCGGTAGAATTTTGCAATTGCGGATACAGATTGCAGATATGAATATGCTTATAATTAGAAATTTCACCTTGAAGACATTCCATCATCCCCCTTATTCCAAATTTAGATGCCGAATATACGGCACTATATGGGGCAGGCATAAATCCGCCGATAGATATATTATTGATTAAAATACCTTCATTCTGATTTTTAAAAATTTTAACAGCATTATAAGCTCCGTGCATATATCCAAACAAATTGGTTTTAAGGACCTGCTCATGGATTTCCATTGGTATTTCTTCAAATTTGCCACTGGCCATAACACCGGCGTTGTTAACCCAGACATCAATTTTTCCGTTTATAGACAAAGCTGTGCTGGCGATCTTTTCAACATCCTGAGCAATAGACATGTCTGCAGAAATGCCAAAAGCTGGAACATTTAATGAACGGCAATACTGTACCACATCATCAATACCTTTACTGCCTCTGGCTGCTGCAACAATAGTGCACCCTTCATTTGCAAAAGCTTCAGCTGCGGCTCTGCCCACACCGCTGGTGGCACCGGTTATCACGACAACTTTTCCTTTAAGGCTGTTTTTTTGTATTTGTATCTCGTCCATATTGTAATTATTTTAATTAATACTAATGCTGGATTTCTAATTTTCATTAGATATCTAAATTAATACTTTACTACAATGGATCTGTTATACAATTTGTGCTGGGGATTATCCAATTTTCATCTTAAACTATTGCTGTGCATGTCCATAAAAAACCTCCGAAGTTTGACCTTTAGAGGTAATATCTTTTTGATCATGAAAGTTTAAAATTATAGCAGCTCATTAAATTACAGATGATATTTTTCCTTCATTTAATCTATCTGCGTTCCTTTGGCAACCAGACTAAAAAGCGGTTCATATTTTCGCATTTCAAGATCCAGATTTTGGTGCATCGATACAGGACCAATACTGCCCTGCAGACAGAATAATTTCTGCTCATGAGCCAGCATATACTGCAGCATACGTACTTTCATTTTATTTGTTGGTAAATCTAAGATTTCTTCAATTTCAACCATTATGCCTGTCCTATTATCGATGGTAATCGGCTCTGTACGAATGAGTCTGCTTTGTGTCGGTATCATCTCCAAAACTGATTTTTCAGTAAGGACAAAGTTTTGGTATTCCTGAGGAAGTTCATGAATCAGGATGAGTATTTTTTCATTTCCTTTGCCATCACAGCTGGTAAATTCCTGCACGGTAGCAGGCATTTCAGCTTCCTGGGCTGTCCAGCTTTTAGGTATTGGAAGTGTGAGTACAGTTTCTTCTGCTTTGGGATGGCCTTCTATAGTAAATTTTACAGAATGCCCATCAGTAACTTCCTGATGTGGGGCATCATGATAGGCGAAAGAGATAATTCCTTTGTGAACAGCGGCGTCTTTGCTAAACTCTATTTTGTCTTTGATATTCTCAAGAAATTCGTCTGCATATTTTTTCTTTTGTATGGGATTTTTTAGCTGTTCTTTTACAAGTGAGTCGATATGTTTTTCTAAACTGGTGAATTGCGAATCATTAAGTTCCTCCTGCAGAAAATGTTCAATGTTTTTCTCAGCCCTGCCAAATACTGCCTGAGCATTTTTTTCTAAGGATCTGACTTCTTTAGTAAAGCAAGGAAACTGCATGGCGACTTTTTTCAGGGCGGCACTTTGTGCTTTCAAAAAAGCGTACGTCTCAATGGCAAGCTGTACTTTGGGAGAATAATGCTGCTGTTGCTGCGGATAACAAAGGCATACATTTAAAAAACAGAAAAAGATTAGTATTGTTCTCATGGTCTTGATTAAATATAAATCTTAAATACTGACAAAGCAGTGTGTATAACTAAAAAAGTATCACATAAATGCAAAAATAATTTTTGGAAAAGAACTGGATTTATATAATTTTTCTGTATTGTTGTAAAATTTCCACTTATAATTTCTGCGTAATAGAAATGCCATATATTTTTTTATAGATTGCTAAACCGCAGCAGATTAAAATACGTAACTATAATAACTGTATTTTGCAGCAGATTAAAAATGTATTTGAATGTCATATAAAAATATTTTACTCATTGATGATGACCCCGAAGATGCCGAGATATTCGAGGAAGCTGTTAAAGCACTTAATAGAGAAGTAAAGCTGCAATGGGCTGGAAATCCAGAAAGGGCATTTGATGAACTGCAGTCTGCAGAGCAGCTGCCAGATCTTATCTTTTTGGATTACAATATGCCCCGTATCAATGGAGGGGAACTGTTGCAAAAGCTAAAAAGTAGTGAAAGGCTTTCTGTTATTCCTGTAATTTTAATTTCAACTCCTTCTGAGGAGTTTATGAAACTAAAACTTGACCAAAATGAAATCATCAAGTTCTTTAGTAAACCTAACAGTTATTCAGAACTTATTGCCATACTGGATTCAATTTTATAATCACAGCCATTTTTTTCTTTTAAACCAGAAAAAAATCAAAACAGATATTACAATCATCGACAGGATTGTAAGGGGATATCCTAAAGGCGATTCTAATTCAGGCATAAATTTAAAATTCATTCCATAAATTCCCACGATAAAAGTAAGCGGCATAAAAAAGACTGAGAAAACCGTGAGGATTTTCATAACGTCATTAGTCTTACGGGCAGAGAGGGAAAGATAAATATTGAGCAGGTTGTTGGCATCTTCCTGTACCTGGTCATAAAGCAGGACCAGTTTGGTATGAAGGTCACGTACGTCACGCTGAGCAGGACGTTCTTCTCCCTCGGCTTTGATGGAGTTTACCACTTCGTTGCTCAGCAGGAGCAGTTTTTTGTAAAGGCCTGCACGATTTTTCAAGTAATAAATATCCTCGATCATATCATCGGGTATATTTTTCTTTAAAAACAGGGTGGATTCATAAGAATCAATATCGGCTGAAAGTTTCATGGCAGGTTCTTCAAATGAACGCAGGGCATCACCCACGATATGTATGGCAATTCCCGAAGCAGATTTTATCTTTCCCGCACTCACCACATTCTTCATGATATTTTCAATCAGCGGCTGGGCAGAGCGATGTATGGTAATGATAAAACTATCGGTAAAAAATACGGCAATTTTGCTGCTCAGGCTTTGTATTGTTGGCAGTTTCTGACTTTCGTCGTGCAGGAGCCTAATGATTAAAAAATGGGTATCATTGTGCTCTTCGTATTTAGGAAGGTGATCAGGATCAAGTGAATCGAGCAGGGCGTAAGAATTCAAACTGTATTTACTGCTGACCGATTCGATTTCTTCTTCACTTGGATCGTATATGTCGATCCAGGTTATGTCGGTGCCTTTTATACGGCAGGTGCTTAGTGCCATTTTCTTGTATATTTATTAAAGCATAGCGGCCGGTGTCAAGCTGGTAAGCCAGTATTCGACAATATTTTTCATCATGATTTTATAGACCGAAAAATCTTCTTCTTTTTTAAAATATCCCTGTGCGTTACAGCTGTAAGCTTTATTTACATTTTCAGGATTTCGGGAAGTCGAAAGGAAAATATAAGGCACGCATTTATGGCTGATCTCCGCAATGGAAGTGATCTGCTCACGGAGTTCAAAGCCGTTGATTTTCGGCATATTAATGTCGGAGATAATAAGGAAGGGGAGAACTGATGGCTTGGATAAATAAGGTATCGCTTCCATTGGGTCTTCTATAAACTTTATTTTGTTGGGATAATCCAGACTTTCAAAAATATCTTTCAAAAAAAGCCTGTCATCTTCATCATCTTCAATTATAATAATTTCACCATTTCTTCTCATGTAGTAAAGTTACATTTTAATTGTTACTCTTTTATCTATTTTTCTTTTTAAAATAAATTAATTGTAAGAAATTCTATCTGCTTGATTCATACGTTTTTTTGGAATCCAGAAAGAAAAGAAACCTTTTGGAAACCAGTTTCCAAAAGGTTTTTTAAAACAAACAAAGAACATTTTCTTTTTATTGTTTTGATTCAATATAGGTTTTAAACCCTATGATATCATCGTGTATGATTTTCTCAAAAAGTGGGTTCAGTAGTTTTGCGGCACCCTGACCGGCAATTCCCAGAGGAGCACGATAAGATATTGTTACATCTATTTCAGTAGTATCACCGTTAGCTTTAAACAGCACTTTTCCAAAGTTTTTAACCGATGCACCATCGCTGGACTGCCAGCTTAACAGCTTTTCTTTCTGATCCTTGATGATTTCGGCTTTCCAGTTCAATGACCCAATACCGGCTGGTCCTTTAGCGGTCCATTCTGACTGTGTACTGCTGATAGTCTTCACTGATTCCAGATGGTTCATAAATTTTGGAAGGTTCTCCAGGTTGCGCCAAAAGGCATATACCTCACTGATAGGTTTATTGATAGTCACATTAGTTCTGATGTTAACATTAGAGCCTTTGTCATTTTTTAAATGGTCAACAGCACTGTAAACAGGGCAGTAGCCGCTTATACCTCGCGCGAGCATGGCGCCTCCAGATGTAATCTGCGAAATACTTTTCTTTTCCTGGGTCAAGCCTTTGTACAGCAGATAGGATCCTGCTGCTGTCATAAGAATACGTTCTAATGTAGAAACGTTTACGTTACTTTTTGAGTTGACCTTTCTATTGGATATAGTTGAAGTGTGCATAATGTATATTTTTAAAATTTATAGATTTTATTAGCGGCCGCGCTTCCTGTTTCTCCGGAATTGTTGTTGAGACCTTTTTCATAGCGGTTTGGATCTGTTCCGTCCTCATCGCGTTCTTCGCCCCAGTCTCCTGTGTTGACATGCTTACCTGTGTTCTTGTCAGCAGATGCATTTAACTGCTGATGGTACGGACATTTTTGAAGTTCTTCACTGCTGTAATTATGTAAATTTTCCATGACTTTTAAATTTAATATTTTTAATAATCCTAAAGCCTTCTGAATTAAGACCTGAATTTAATCTGCAATAAAATAGTCAGAATTATGATTCAGCAGGCTGTACATATTGCTTAAAACTTTCCAAATCTGATTTTAAAAGATCCTTGTATTTAGTAAGACCTATTCCCACTATGGGTACAGCTAAAGAGCCTATAGCAGCGGCAGCCTGTTTATTTCCTTTTTTTAATAGATAAGATGATAACAGTAAGGTGCCGAGTCCCCCAAGAAGGAGGAATTCTCCGGGAATATCTGCAATTTTATTTTCTATTAATTCTTTGATATCATTCAAATTTTCCTGAGTGAGTAAATTTTCCATAAGTATATTAATTTGACGTTCTGTGTTTTATTTAAAATTACAAGCAATAACAATCATTCAGCTTACAGAATAAGATGTTTTTGTTTGCATAATTATCAGTAAATCAGTTTTTTTATTCTATTTGAAACTCTGTTGATTGCAGCTCATATTTTGGAGCCAGCTATTATTTGGAGATTATGGAAATAAAAATTTTTCCACCATTGAGCTGGGCCTGCCCATTGAGCAAAGCCCTTAAATGAGCTGAAGATGCGGCCTGATCTGCATGGTTACAATATCACACCTTTTGGGCTGGGAAAGACAAAATAATGTACTCATTGCAATATCATACGCCTCCAGCATCTCTAATTTTTCTATTTTTTCTTCTTGTTCGGCCTTAGTGTCCGGCTGCATATCACTTGTAACGGCTCCCGGCTCAATTAAAGAAACTTTAATGCCTAATGGGTTTAATTCCTTACGAAGCGAAGTGCTAAAACCTCTAATGGCAGATTTTGTTGCTACATAAATGGTGCTTTTTGCTTCTTTGCTTTCTGCGCTCATCGACCCGATATTAATAATATGTCCTGATTTTTGCTGTTTCATCCTTAAGGCCGCTTCCTGTGCAAATGCCAGATATCCGGTAATATTGGTGTCTATGATGTATTTATATTCATCATAACTTTCCTGGGTTATTCCCGGAGCTGCCAGTGCCGCATTATTGATCAGAATGTCAATACCGCCAAGTTCTGTGTCTGCTATTTTTAAGATTTTCTGTATGTCTTCTTTTTTAGTAACGTCGGCAGGAGTACCGTAAACCTCACTGTCGGGAAATTGTTTTTGAATATCAGCAACGGCATCTTTAAAATCCTTCTCATCTCTCCCAAAAATCAGCACCCTGCCTCCAAGCGATACCAGAACATCGGCGATTGCTTTTCCTATTCCGGTTGTTCCTCCTGTTATTACTATTCTTTTACCTTTAATATTCTGTCCAAAGTAATTTGTCAATTTTTCCATTATATATCTTTTATAAAGTGATTATTATTAGTTATCCTGCAGCTGTAATTCAATATTACCATTGAATTTTAATTGTGCCCCGACCTGAAATTTTATATTCATGTATTGCTGCCTTTTTATGAAAAGCCTTTTGTAGTTCCTTATCCTGAAAAACAGTCATTTTAATGCTGTTCTGGCCCAATTTTAGAATTTTCAAATTGCAGTACATTTCCTTATCGCCGTCAAGTTTTATGGTGATTGATTTTCCTTTCTTACTTTGGCGGGTAATGGGATAGTCAATAAAGATTAAAAAGTCTTCATCGATTTTGATGTATTGTCTTGGTACAACGCCAAATGCCATTCCGGCACCATAGACTTCCTGACCCACCTGGCCGCTTTTTTCCCAGCCGTTGTACAGGTCTTCTAACGGAATCCATAAGTCACGCTGCAACTCACCAGTTTTTACTTCATCAGAAAGCATTTCTTTCGGAAGTAAAGGCGGGTAATAATAGGCAATCCTATTGACGGCATATTTAACAAATTCAGGAATCAGCGTTTTTACAGCAGGCAGCAGCTCTACATCTTCCGCTTTAATTAAATATTCTGATAAAGCGGCGTAAACTTCCAGCTCTTCATATGCAGCGGTATAAGGCGCATCATTGAGAGGAAATATCGAAAAGAAATTGGTGTAATTTTTTCCAAATCCATACCGGCAGTCATACAGCTGTACATTTTTAAAGAGCCCGGCAAGACAGATATAACTCAGATCGAGGTACATTTTTTTCTTGGTAATTTTATACAATTCTAGTAGGGCACCGGCAGCAAAGGCAGTATTATTGGCCTGGTATAAAATAGAAACGCCGAGATCCTCCAGTTTTTTTGCCGCTCTTTCAGCTTCGTTTAAATAACGTTTTTCCTTTGTGAGCTTATAAACTAAAAGCATTAAATGAGCATAGGAGCCCGGGACGTCATTTTCCCCTCCGGCGCCGGGGGCAGTTTCTTTTTTTATAATTTCCAGTGTTTCCATATTATAAAATACAGGCCATTTATAATTAAAATGACGCGCAGTCCTAATTACATAATCAACGGAATCCAATAGAAGTTTCTCTGCTGTTTTATTGCCTTGGAGCGCCAGTCTCGCCAGATTCATCAGCGGGTGATGCAGGTACCAGGAATCCATCACCATTTCTTTTTTCTGTTCTTCAGAACCATCCAGCTGATCAGCAAGGGCGGGAAGCCAGCGGTTTATACATTTTATTTTGGGATCGTAAAAAGCAGGAAGCCCTTTAATCAAATCTTCGCACACTGCCTGTTTCTCGCCGCTCCATTTTTCATATTCTTTAAAAGGAGTTAGTACAGCAAGCTGAACCATACTTTCAGCGGGAGTTTCATAATCGCATAAGTAAGCATTGAGGTAAGGAATTCCGTTTTTTTGAGTCCATGAACCTTTATTATTAGTTAAGTCGGCAATTACCTTTTTTGCAATATCCGGCCAATTGTTATATTCAATTGCGGGTTGTTCTAATACCTTATATATTTTGACAAGATTATTTAAAAAGTGTTCACAAATGGCCGTTGGTTTATTTACAACTTCCGTTTCTAATATGACATAGGCATCTGACAGGATAAAAGCTTTACCTGCAGGCAGAGGCAGTTTATCAGTAGCAGGAAGCTGAAAACCAAGTTCGGGCCATTTTCCCCCGACTGTATTTTTAGATTCAGTTTGGGTAGCCTCACAATATTCCGATAATGAAGTAAGATTTTGGAAATAAAAAAACGATCCTGTTTTAGGCTTTGTTATGCTGGCAAACAATAGTCCGGAGCGGGAACCGAATTGTGCCATATGAATTGTGCCTGCAGTATTTTCGACATTTCCATTTTGTGTCAGCGGAATTATATCACGAGGCCAAAACGGCATCATCAATGGAACAACGGCCGTAAATGACGTGGTATAGTGTAAAACAGGTGTTACTGTATCCGGAAAATTAATACGGACTTCATAGCTCCCAAGTCTTGAATTTAAAATAATAACAATGCTATCTTGATCATCTAACAAATTTGATACCTCAAAACAGCTGTTCATAGCAAAGGCAGTACGAAAAGCTATTTTTCCACTATTTGGCATTATAACAGCAATCCAGAGCGAATCACCTGTGTTATAAAGCTGATAAGTAAAAGAACTAATTTTTCTTTCTAAAAGGATCTCACTATTCTCAATATCTGCCTGAGCAGTCGCGCTCCAAGGTGTAACTGTATGCATAATGATATTTTTTAGTTAGTTATAATAGCGTGTAAGCGAGTAAGAAATAAAACATGAACCATGCATTTTAATCTTTTAGCAAGCTCACTGTTATTATTAAAGATAAATGCCCACTATCATCGTACTGAAGGAGATAAGCATAAAATAAATGAATAATCCGTATCTGTGTAAAAATGGCTTCATATCAAATTGATTTACAACAAATTTCAGAATGTTAACTAATTTTTTCTTTACATAATTTATATAACATTTTATAAGATTTTGCCTAAAACATATTTATATTAGTTTTTTAGAAAAGGCTTTTTTTAATCTAAGCGATGCAAGGTTTGAATACTATAAGAAATTGCTTAAAATCTATAAAGTCTTAAGATATAGGCTGTTGTAATTTTGGCATTTAACCTTAAAAAAAACATTATGAAAACTGCGATAAAAAAAACGACCGCTTCAAAAAGCAAATCAGGCAACACAGGTACTGCTGCCAATAAAACAACAACAGCTAAAGCAACTGCTAAAACAACATCTAAAACCACAGCCAAAGGAACAGTAAAAGCAAAACCTTCTGCTGCTGAAGGACTAAGAGAATTGTTTGTAGATTCATTAAAAGATATCTACTGGGCTGAGAAAGCATTGGTTAAAGCACTTCCAAAAATGGCAAAAAATGCCACATCTCAAAATCTAATTACTGCAATAAACGATCATTTAGCTGTAACAGAGAAACAAGTAGCCAGACTTGAAGAAGTTTTTAAATCTGTAGGCGAAAAAGCAGCAGCTAAAAAGTGTGATGCTATGGAAGGACTTATAAAAGAGGGCGAAAGCATTATGGAGGAAACAGAATCAGGACCGGTAAGAGATGCCGGAATTATTGCCGCATCTCAAAAAATTGAGCATTACGAAATTGCTACTTATGGTACACTGGCGGCTTTTGCAACGACTTTGGGAGAAGATGATGCGGTACTTTTGCTTGAAAAAACACTTGCTGAAGAAAAAGAAGCGGATGTTTTATTAACTGAAGCGGCTTATAATACGATCAATTTTGATGCGAAAGAGGAAGATCAAAAATAATTTCAATCGCAAATCCCAGATTTGATTTGAAATAAAGAGCCTGTACTATTTTTAATAGTGCAGGTTTTTTTTTACCGATAAAAATCCAGTCTTATCCTTAATAATTATTGGCAGCAGTTCTTTATTGTTTAGCTGTAGATTCATGTTGTATTTGTAAGAATTAGGAGTTATTGTATAAGATTAATCGTTTAATTTACAGTTACTTAGTTTTCTGATAATTTTAAAAAAAAACTATTATGAAAGCAGCAGTTATACACGGACCGGGTTCTGTTAAATACGATACGGTAGAGGATCCGAAAATCAATGCACAGGACGATATTATTTTGAAGGTTACCTCTACGGCGATCTGCGGATCAGATCTGCATATTTATTCCGGGGCAATGCCGACTTCTCCAATGGTTCTGGGCCACGAATTTATGGGAATAGTAGAGGAGACAGGAGCAGCAGTTACCCATTTAAAAAGAGGAGACCGGGTAGTGGTTCCTTTTCCAATTGCATGTGGAAACTGTTTTTTCTGCAATCATGATGTTCCGGGAAATTGCGAACATAGTAATCCTGAGCATTATGGACCTGAGGGAGGAATCCTGACTGAAAAAGGAGGAGCGCTTTTTGGCTATACGGATCTTTACGGAGGTTATGATGGGGGACAAGCACAATATGTACGGGTTCCATATGCCAATTATGGACCGCGTGTGGTGCCTGAAAACCTTACGGATGAGCAGGTGCTTTTTCTTACCGATATTTTTCCTACCGGATATACAGGAGTGGACTGGGGTGAAGTAAAAGGAGGAGAGACCGTTGCTATTTTTGGCTCTGGCCCCGTAGGGATCATGGCCGCTAAAAGTGCATGGCTTAGGGGCGCATCGCAGGTGATAATAGTAGATACCCTTCAGTATCGTCTTGATAAAGCCAGGGTTTCTACGGGAGCCACTACTATTTTATGGGATGATCCAAAAGAGGTTGTTGAACAGATCAGAGCCCTTACTAAAGGCCGTGGTGCAGATGTATGTATCGATGCAGTAGGATTTGAACCAGAGAGAAGTCTGACCGATAAAATCAAAGCCACTATCAATTTTGAAAAAGGTTCCATTAAAGTATTAGAAGCTTGTATGAGCGCTGTCAGACGAAGCGGTATTGTTTCTGTTCTGGGTGTTTATCCTGTCAATTATGATAATTTTCCGCTGGGACAGTTTTTTGATAAAGGTATAATTTTAAAAGGCGGACAGGCTCCTGCGCATAAACATATCGATAAACTTTTACAATACGTCATAGAGGGTAAAGTTCAGCTTGATGACATTATTACCCACAGGCTTCCGCTTTCTGAAATTTCACATGCTTATGATATTTTCAATAAGAAGGAAGATGGATGTGTTAAGGTAGTTCTTGATCCATGGAAATAAGCGGCTATAATATCGCATTACTTTTTTATAATATAATTGAAATATTATTAATGAAAAACCTGCACACTGTGTAGGTTTTTTATTTTAAATAGTACATGTTTTTTATATTATAAATTTCCACATTATTGCTTCATGGATTACCGTAAGTCTCAAGTATTTCTGTCACGATTCGCATCGATGCTGCCTCGCAGAAATCCAAACCTGAATAATCGGGGTTAAGGCCGCCCATATAAGGAACAGCCATCATATAAATATTTTTATTGTAGGCTCCGTACTGGTCAATAATCTGAAAATTATCATTGACTGCAATTCCGGGAACCTGCATAAAATAGTCGCCCTGCTCGTTTTTTTCAATAGTAGGGCTGTTTTTATTAAATGCTGTGAATCCTTCTTCGGATGATTTAAATTTTAATCGTGCCGGGCTGACAGCCTTCTGGGAGAGCAGACCCTGAAAAGGAAAATCATTATACGAGAGATGAGGCTGACCCACGCAGTCAATAAATGTTTTGTAATAAACAGACTGCTGTATATTATCATTATCAGTAAATTTATAAAGTATGCCGCCGTTATTTTGAGGCTCTACAGTGCTTTCGGCTCCTACAGGAACCAGATCCAGTACTCCGGCCTGATGAAGTGCCAAAAGTTCAGAACAAGATTTCTGGGGTACAAAAGCAATTATGATCGAAATAAGCGGCATGAGTACTTTCTGCAAACGCTGCATATCTTCGGCCGATAAATATTTTGCGGGATGATTCACTGCAAAACTAAGTACAGCAAGCATTTCTTTCCAATAAATAGATTCCTGTCTTTTAATGGATTTTTCTGCCTGCTTAAATTCTGCCCTTAACAGCTGAAAAGGATCCAGCCGTTCACGCAGCTCCATCATTTCAGCTACAAAATCTTCAATTGTAAATCCTTTAATCTGCTGATAAAATTCGGGATCCCTCTCTCTGAAGATTTCTTTAAAATCTTTTTCAAAGAGAAAGTCAAGTGATAAAAAACCATCATTATTTTTTCTGTGCGTATCAATTTCTTCTGCTGTGAGCAGGGAGCTGTTGGAAAGATGGGAGTCTTCAAGGTGAAAACGCACTGCCGGAAGCATCCCGCTTCTGGAATGCATGATAATTTTAAACGCATCATTTTCGGCCAGCGGCTCAAAAAAGAGGCTGCCATCTGCTGATTCTTCAAAATTACCGTTATGTCTGGCAAGTGTTCTTATAGCGTCAATTGCAGTAAGGGAAGAACCCTTTACAGCAATGGGATGATTAAGCCGTTGTGCTAGTTTTTGAGGAGGGTAAGGAGCATCATAATATCCCGGTATGGTACCTTCATAACGTAGAGGCCATTTGTGTCCGGTGCAAATTACTACGTAATCAAATTCCTGGCTTTCACTATGAGCTGCTTCAATATTTACAACTTGTTTTGCTGAATTCCAAATGACATCAGTAACCGTGCTGTTTAAATGAACCTTTGTGACAATACAGGCTTTTGCTCCTGCTTGCTGAAGAAGTTCAAACTGTCCGCTGAGATAATAGCCAAAAAGAAGGCGCGGTACTACTTTATATTCATTAAAGCGCTCCGGATCAATTTTAAATCTTTCCAGTAAATCTGAAGGTGCAGTTTTAATCCATTCTGCCATAGCATTCACAATTACAGGTATTTCATTATCCGACACATTGGTAACATGTTCATCATTGGCACCTTCAATACTGTATGGCATTCCCGATCCAAGTTCTGCTTTTCTTTCAAAAATATCAATATCAAAATCATTTCTTCCTGATTCTATTAATCTCTTATAGACAAACAGCCCGCTTGGACCTCCACCGAGAATGGCAATTCGTTTTTTTATTTTTTCAATATCCATTGGTAATTGTATTTATTGCTGAGAATTTAAGAGACTTCCTTTAGGTTATTGCGCGATGGATTCAATTTATGTATGTCTGCATCGAGCTCAATTTCTATTGTTGCTGAGCGGGAACCAGAACTGAATCCATAAATTTTCCAGTTATAACGGTTCCTTGTTCGTCTTCCCACTGTGTTATGACATTTTCTATCAAATCGGGTTCAAAACCGATTACTTTCATTACAGGTCCGCCAAATTCCTGTTTTACATCTTGTCCTTTTTTAAATATTGTGCTCATAATGATAGGTTTAATGCAGAGACAGTCTTAATATAACCTTGGCTCTTGCGGTTTTGATTTATATTGTCTGTAAATATTAATACGGCTTATTAGATTTTATTTTTTCAAAAATCAGCGAAGCGGTTTTGTCTGCTGCCTGTTGCAGGATTTCCTGCGGACTGCCGGTGAAAACCTCTCTGTGATTTATGGTTCCCATAGGTGTAATTATAGAGAGAAATATTGTACCGACAGGTTTTTCCTCGTTTTCACTTCCTCCTGGAGTGGTAAGACCTGTTAGGGCAACGGTAATATCGGAATTAAATATAACAGCAGCGCGTTCTGCAAGTGCACTGGTCACTTCTGCTGATTCAGGCGTATAGGTCTCTATAAGATCGTGTGGCACGAGCATGATTTCTTCTTTTACAAATACTTCGTAACACACAATCCCGCCTCTTAAAATTTGTCCTGAGACAGGAGACAAAGAAAATTCAAAACTTAATTTTCCAGCTGATGCGCTTTCTGCAAAGGCAATGTTCCAGCCTTTGGCTGCTATGGCTTCGCTGCATTTGATTATAATTTCAGATGTCATACTTATTTGTCTATATTATTATTCTCCAGCAGGACTAATGTTAAGGAATTTTTATAAACGGCAGGAAGTTCGTTATTTCGTAAAAATGTTTTCATGTCAGCTCTATTAACTAATCAAATTTCAGAAAACAGTTGTTTTATTTTGTTATATCTTTTGCTCTATTACTTATAAAATTAATTCGTACCAATTATCTATTATCCTGACGGAAAATATTAAGTAATGCTTTGTTATGCCGGAAAATCACGCAAATATGGATATGATAAGTGTAATTTCATCATATAAATATGATGCTTTATCAATGTAGTAAACTAATGTTGAAATTTTAAAAGAAATTTATCTAAGAAAATGATTCAAAAAAAATTAAGTTTACTGAATAGTTCTCAATAATTTATAAGTAGCAAATGCATGAATTTTAATTGCCAATTTTTAAGTTTTTCTACTATGGCAATTTTTTTTCATCTTGTATAAAAGATCAAGCACAAGATATTGAAAATCTAACATCTCAATAATTATTCTAATTACAAGAAGATTGACCATGAAAAAACAAACCTATATCATTATCCTATTTTTTTTTATTAGTCTAATTCAAGCACAAAAAAATAGTCCAGATTATTTTACATTAAAGGGTGTTTTAAAAAATAACTACAAAGGTTATTTATACGTTTCTTATGATGATAAAAAAGATAGTTGTTTAATAAAAAACAATAAATTTTCTTTCAAAGGCCGTATACAAGGTAACATGACAAATGTATTTTTCTGGTTGAGAGGAAAACCTTGTATAATGAAAAAAGAATTTTTTATCGAAAATAAAAACGTTAAAATCAACTTAGCTTTTTATGAAGAAATCCAAAACAAGGATACGACAGTTTTTTTTCATGCAACTTCAATTGTGGGTACAAAAACAGCTTTAATACAGGCCGATTATGAAAGATTTGCTGCTAGTAATTTATTTGCTAAAGATAGGCTTCAAAAGTTATACAGAAAGCTAAACACAATGGCAGTTAAAAACCCAAAAAATTATTATGTGGGTAATTTAATAGAGGAAATGTGTTGGGATAGCACCTTGGATAAAAATCAATTAAAAAAAATATATAGTAAATTAGATAAAAAAAATCAACGAAAAGGCACTATTTATATTATAGAAAAAAAACTTTATCCTAAAAACGACATAAATGTAAACGATATGGTTTATGATTTTGAATTGCCGGATGAAAACAACACTGTATTTAAAACAGTATCTTTAAAAGGGAAATGGTATCTTATAGATTTTTGGGCAACCTATTGTAGTATCTGTATCGCTGCATTTCCTAAATTACAAAAGATTCATGATTTATATAAAGACAGGAATTTTGAAATTTTAGCAGTTTCCGTTGATAAAGATTTGCAACAATGGCAAAATTTCTTGAAAATGAATGATCTAAAATGGAAAAATTTGATTGAAAAAAGAGGTATTGACGATAGCGAAGCTGTAAAAAAATACATTTCTTTTACCCCATCAAATTTTTTAATTAACCCCGAAGGTAAAATAGTTGCAAGGAATATTAGTCCCGAAGATTTAGAAAAATTACTCAAAAAAAAATTAAAATAATCCTAAACAATGACCGAGAATTTCCTTTTCCAATATTTGGAAAAGGAAGACATCTTTATTGATAAAAATGAATTTTTGTTTCAAATACAATCACATCCCGATTATCTATCGTTGTTGTCTATTGCTGATACTTTGCGTTTTTTTTTTTGCTTCTTAGAAATTCTACACCTGATAAAAATCTCCCGACTTTTTACGGTTAGTTCTTATTATTGTCTTGGATTTTTACATTCAGTAAAATATTCTAAGAGAAGTAGTTTAAAAGTCAGAGACTTTATGAAGTCTCTGTTTTCAATTATATTTGTTTAAAATGGCGCAAAGTCAGAGACATTTGCGCAGCGTAATTTATATAGGTAAATACCCCTCGCTCTTCGAATTCTTCCTTAACAGCTGCGCAAATGTCTCTAACTTTGCAAAATTTATTTTTGCTTCTTATAAGTTCTACACCTGATAAAAGTCTCGTTCTTGTAAAAATCTATGGGAATATCTCATGACTTCGCACCCATACATAATGTTCCAAAACAAAAAAGAGACTTCAAAAGTCTCTTTTTAGAATTAATATATCTTCTATGAATAATTATTTACTGATTAACTTTTCAAGCCTCATCATCATTTCATCTTTCTCTTTCAACATACGCTCGTACAAAGCAATTTTTTCTTCGTGCAATTTTAGCACTTGGTCTATAGGATTAAATGTACAAGTGTCATTATTTTGATACCCAATTGAACCGTTGTCAAATGTATTAGAAATAATATTTATTGCCTGCTCCTCATCAAAATTTTGAAAAGCTTCAACAGGAATTTTTAATACAGCAGAGATTTGTTTGAGCAGATTATCTTCAATTACATCTTTCTGCTCCAGTAAAGAAATTTTCTTTTGATTCCATTCTTCTCCCAGATCATAAGCTAATGCTTCCTGCTTTATGTTAAGCATTTCTCTGAAACGTTTTACGTTTTTACCCTGATGTATTTTCTGTTCCATAGCGAATGTCAATTTTTCTAAAGGCTCAAAGATAAAACCATTTTTTTGAATTAAAACCTAGCGTTTCAAAAATTAAAAAAAAATCCCATTTCGTTAGAAATGGGGTTTTAGTTTTTGTGACCGTTACTGAACAATTTACAAACCATTTTATGAATGATTTAAAGAAATTAGCCTATTTTCAACTGAATTTATAAGATAATTATTTTGATTTTCGATTAGTTGGCGGTTTGCATGTATCGTAAGGTTTAACGTTAAAATATTTTAAACAATGGTGATTTTAATTTATAAATAAGGATTAGTTCTGAATATACAACTCGGTATTTAAGTGAAGAATTTAGCAAAATTAAATAAATTCCGATTTCTATCTTTTGGCCTATCAATTTACAACCGCATCAGTTTGAATATTTATTTTGTTTGAAACCTTGTCTTTAACAATACTGGGTATCTCAATATTAAAATCATTTGAATCTACAGTAAAATTAGATAAAATATTAATTCCAGTTCCTGACTTGCGTATTCTTGCTGTAGTTTTTATATCCTTTGATTTTCCGTGAAGTTCCAGTTTTCCTTTTATGGTAAAAACCTTAAAATCTGTAGTTAGGCTGTTAAAATCAAATCCATCTATTTTTCCTTTAAATATTGCTTTTGGATATTGGTCACTTTCTATATAATTTTCATTAAAATGTTCTTCCATTAAAGCAACCTTAAATTGAAAACCTTTCATAAGGGCTAAACTCGCAATTTCTCCTGTTGCAGGATTCAAAACAAAAGTAACATTCTTATTTACTGCCTTGACTTCTTCAAAAGAAGGAACAGAAGCTTCAAAAGTAACTTTCCCTGATTTGCTAATCATTTTTTCTTGTGAAAAACTAATAGCGCAAACACACAACATTGCAATAAGTATGATTTTTTTCATTATTCTGTCTTTTATTTTTTTATAAAATCATTCCGTTTTGTTCGGCTTTTATTTTAAAACCGCAATTATTTGAATCTTGACTTTATTATCCAGTTTATATTTAATAAGCGACGGAATTGGAATACTAAAATCACTTGCATTTACTTCAAAATCAGAAATAAAAGTAATTCGGGAACCTGATCTTGTAATTTTTGCATCGGCATTTATATCCTTAGATTTTCCATGTACTTCTAATTTTCCTTTTATAGTGTAATCTTTATAATCTTCAGTTAGATTTTTAATGTCAAAATCTTCAATTTGTCCTCTAAAAATAGCTTTCGGATACTTATCGGTTTCCATGTAATTTTCATTAAAATGTTCTTCCATTAATGCCATTTCAAATTCGAATCCTTTCATTAAAGCCAGACTTGCTACTTCTCCTGTTACGGGATTCAAAACAAAAGTTACATTGCTGTTAGTTCCCGCAACCGGCTGAAAAGAAGGAACTGAAGCTTCCAGAGTTATTGTTGCAGATTTAGTTACTATTTTTTCTTGCGAAAAAACAATAAAAGAAGCCAATATCATTGGCATTATTATGATTTTCTTCATGTTGCTGTTATAGACTATTTTTCTAATAATCCATCTTGATTCCATTTATTTATAATGTCGATAGTAGCTTGAGGCAATCTTGGTCCGCCTTGCGGCATTAAGGAACTATCTCCATTTTCTAAAGAAATTCGTGTAAGCAATCCTCGGTTTAAAACTGCATTTTTCACCTGTTCATAAGTAACTAAAGACATTGGCGCGCCATTTTTAGGAACTGCCGCATGGCATACAACACAGTTATTATCAATAATAGATTTTACATTTTGGTTGTATGTTGCCAAACCATTAATTGGTGTAGAGTCAATTAAAGTACTTGGATCATCGTTGGCACAACTTACAAAAATTGATGCTAATGATGAGATGGCGAAAAGGGTTTTTAAATTCATAAGATTGGTTTTTAGTTATAAATAAATGCATGATTTTTTTAAGAATCATCAGGCATTTCAAAATCATATACGTTGAAAAGAATAATACAGATTTGGCAAGAGGCATATTTAATGTTTTAAATCCAATAGGTATTTTTTAACGTAGATAATTTGAAATACTAAAAACCAGTTATGAAAAAAAAAATACTAATTACAATTTCCATTTTTATAATAATCGGAATTTCGGCGTACCTCTACATCTACAAAGGGCATAGAGATATAGAATCAGAAACTGCCGATTATGTTGTAACCGTTAACGAACTAGAAAGAGAGTTTACTTCAAACGATAGTCTGGCTTACATCAAATATCAGGACAAAACAATTGAATTATCTGCACGAGTAACAAGTATTGATAAAGCCAGTAATGGAATTGTTATGAGCGAAAAAATATTTGTCACATTCAAAAAACCTTTGCCGCAAAATATTATATCTGGGAAAAATATCAAGATTAAAGGGCGTTTTTTAGGATATGACGAACTGCTCCAGGAATTTAAAATAGACCAATCTTCAGTTGTACACTAATACAAATAACAATTTAAAACTAACCTCATGAAAAACTTTATTCTATTATTTTTTTTATTTCCGCTCTTAACCTTCTCCCAAACCGATTTGTTGTCTGGAGTAGAAACTCCTTCTGCAAAAGAAAAAGTGAATTCTGCATTCAAAGCCCTAAAAATTGTTAATCTCGAATCTACAAAATTGGCAGCAAAAGGCGATTTGTATTTTGTTGTTGCACACCGATTTGGTTCTATTAAAGATGGTTTTGAAGGTTTCTACGGACTGGATAATGCCAATACACAAATAAAATTTATTTACGGTTTAACAAATGGACTCAACGTAAGTGCTGCCAGAAGTGAATTTGCTTACGATTTTGCAACAAAATATATGTTGTTTCCTCAAATAAAAGATGGTTTCCCAGTTACTATTGCCGGGTTTAATAGTTTGTCTATTAATAACACGTTAAAAGAAAGTCTGTATCCGAAACTTCAATTTAAAGACAGGCTGACTTATGTAGCGCAGCTGCTGATTTCCAGAAAATTTTCTGAAAAGCTGTCTTTAGAAATTGTGCCGTCATTCTTTCATCAAAATTTTGTTGAAGATGTAGATCAAAGCAATACTCAATATGCCATAGGATTTGGAGGAAGATATAAATTTGCTAAGCGCTGGTCTTTAAATATGGATTATGCGGCGCATTTAAACAGAGCACCAAATTCTCTTTATAAAAATCCGCTATCTATAGGTTTTGATTTAGAGACTGGCGGACACGTTTTCCAAATGCATTTTACCAGTTCACAAGCAATTGATGAAGCCGGATATCTTGGAAGAACTACTGGCGACTGGACAAAAGGAGATATATTTTTTGGATTTAATCTTGCCAGAGTTTTCTAGTATCTCCTTTATAATTAAATTATTAGGTAATTTCTGTATTTAAAACGATTCTAAATTAATCGATTTGCAATTATTTATAAAACCGCAACGATAAAGTAAACGTAGATAATTTTAAAACCATAAAAATTATGAAAACTAATAAAATAATCAAAAAAGGACTTTTTATACTGATCGGAATATTTGGGTTATTTATCGCCATTTTACTTTTTCACATTATAACAGCAAAACCACCCGTTTATGATACTCCAAATCTGCAAGTAAGCAGAATCGATTTTAAATCAGATATCGATTCTCTGCAAGCCAGACAAATCTGTGCCGACTTAAGAAGTATAAAAGGTCTGACATCTGACTCTATTATCGTTAAAAGAAATGTTGTGGTGTATTTCCACAATAATAAAATTACAAATTCAGAGAAAGTTTTCAATGAGTTGATGTCTAAAAGAAACTATGATGCTAAGCGTTATATTTTACCGGCAAATTTAGCAAACAAAGAAGTCTGCCCAATGGATCAAAACAGTTTGAGCTATAAATTATCTCAAAAAATAAACCGTTTTTTTAATTAACCCTTTAATACCTTAATTTATGAAAATTTATTCAAAACTTACACTTAGTGTATTACTTGCTGCATCTGCAGCTATGATTTCCTGCAGCAGTAATGATGACGAAACCCCAGAACCTCCTGTAAAGGCATCAATCTATGAACGCTTAGGTGGAACTAAAATGGTTTCTGATCCAGATAACTCCGGTCAAATGATTGAACAGGGACGTTTGAGTTTCCGTAAAGTGGTAAATTCAACTATTGGATTAATTGTTGCTGATATTCAATCTAATGCTTCGGGGAATTTACAAGCACATTTTGCGCCTTTATTAGCAGAAACTGGAACTACTCAGTCTACTAATATTGCTAAATTGTCCGATAATCTGACTGATTTCTTTTCTTATAATACTGGTGGTACAAATGCGGTAAATACATATTCCGGTTTGAACATGGTTGCTGCTCATGATCCTGCAAAAAATCCTCGTATGGGAACAAAATCCAGTAGTGCAGATTATACAAAATTTGAAGGATATGTTGGAGCTGCAGCAAATGCAAATGGTGTTGCTTCAAATACAGAACTTTATACAGACATTGTTGCTGTTTTAGAATCATTGAGAACTCCTATAGTTCAAAAATAATTTTCTTATCAAAACGCTGTCTGAAAAGGGCAGCGTTTTATATTTCAATATCATTTTAAAATATATAAATATTTTTGAAAAACTGTTATTGTTATAATATCAGGAAATTATATAAAATCGCCGGTTTGAATCAATTTGTTCCACAGCGATAAAAAACACTTTTAGCGCTGTTGTATAAATTAGCAAGTAATAATTTTTGAACTTTTTAAGGAACCCCATAAATATGGAAAATTTTAATATGTCCAGATCCACCACTTTTTACGCATTAGGGTTAAGTTACAAGAAAGCAGATGCAGTTATAAGAGGAAAATTTAGTCTAGACACTAAAGCACAATCTGATTTATTATTACAAGCTAAAGCAGAAGGTATAGAATCTTTGATTGTTACTTCTACTTGTAATAGAACTGAAATTTATGGTTTTGCCCATCATCCTTATGAGTTAATCAAATTGCTTTGCGAAAACAGCAATGGTTCTGTAGAAGAATTTCAGGAAGTTGCTTATATATATAAAAATGAAGAAGCTGTTAACCACATGTTTCGGGTAGGAACAGGTTTAGACAGTCAGATTTTGGGAGATTTTGAAATTATCAGCCAAATTAAAATCGCTTTTAATAATAGTAAACAGGAAGGTTTGGTAAATACTTTTCTGGATCGTTTAGTAAATACTGTTATTCAAGCGAGTAAAAAAGTTAAAACGGAAACTAAAATTTCTTCTGGTGCAACATCCGTTTCTTTTGCATCAGTACAATATATAATCCGAAATGTAGCAGATATTGGAAATAAAAATATTTTGTTATTTGGAACAGGAAAAATAGGAAGAAATACTTGTGAAAACTTAGTAAAACATACTAAAAACAGTCATATTGCTCTTATAAACAGAACAAAAAATAAGGCCGAATTATTGGCTGGAAAACTGAATGTTATTGTAAAAGATTATGCCAATCTACAAGAAGAATTACAGCAGGCAGATGTGCTGGTTGTGGCGACTGGAGCGCAAAATCCAACTATTGACAAAACATCTCTAAATTTACAGAAACCTTTATTAATCTTAGACTTATCCATTCCAAGAAATGTAGATACTAATGTAGAAGAAATATCAGGAGTAACTTTAATACATCTGGATTATTTATCTCAAATTACTGATGATACGCTGGAAAGAAGAAAACAACATATTCCTGCTGCAGAAGCTATTATTGACGATATGAAATTAGAATTTAATACGTGGATAAATGGTCGTAAATGTGCACCAACTATTCATGCATTAAAATCCAAACTAAATGACATTGTATCGGCTGAATTTGCTTTTCAAAAAAAGAAAACAACCAATTTTGATGATGTTCAGATTGATTTAATCAGTTCCAGAATTATTCAAAAATTAACAAACCATTTTGCAAGTCATTTAAAAAATGAAAATACGTCAGTAGATCAAAGTATCGAATTTATTGAAAAAGTATTTCAAATAGGACATCTCGCAACTAAAAAGCCAGCATCACCAGTAGAAGAAAAATACAAAATCAATCTCTCATAAATACTTAATTAACTACAGTTTCGAACCTATACGATGTCTCTGAAACAAGCTATAAAAAAATAGAACCCGCCAGCGGCGCTGCATGCTTCGACGGGTCTGTCCATAAACATAATCTTCCAAAAAATGTTTACTTAATTTTGCATAGGAGTAATGAATACATTATTGGTTAAAGTTAGATTAATTAATTTAATGACAATTTACACGATTATTAATTAATTTTATAATTACCTTGTTTACTATAAATAATCTGAGATCATTAATCCATCTTATAAAAAAGAAGTAAACCATTTTTTTTTGCTTCTGTGAATAAGCTTTTATGGATTATATTTTAAAATATGACGTATTGGCTGCTATTTGAAGATAAAAAAGAGGCTCCCAAAAGCCTCTTTTAAATTAATGTTTACCATTTCCTTTTCCCTTGCCATTTCCATTATGGTTTCCATTATCATGGTAGCTTTTATCTTTATTGTTTCCTTTTCCTGGCTTTTGTCCTATTGTTTTTTGAGGTTTTCCTTTATACCCTTTTCCGTATTTTACTTTGTGAGATTTAAAGTTGTCGTAAGGTCTGTCTCCTCTGTAATCAGTCAGTACTACTTTGTATTCATTATACAGATCATAGTTTCTATAGGCTGAAGGCAGTGATCTGGTTCTAACCCATTGTCCGTTATTTAAATAAACATAATTTGACGTGCTTACGTCATAATAAGTTTCAAGATCCGGCAGATAATAATAACGAACATCTGAATAACCGGCAGGTCCCCATGCAGGAGGTGTTCCTATATTCACATTTACTGATACCTGAGCCTGAGTGTAACTAAATGAAAGGAATAAAATTCCGATCAAAAAATATTTTAAAGTTTTCATGATTTTACTTTTTAAGTCATTAATTATATTTCGGTAAAAACAATAAACGTGCCGAAAAATTTATATGTTTTTAAGTGTTTGATTATGTTTTATTTATATTTTATGTTAATGCTGATAATATCAGAAGTCATATTAGTAGTTCTGGTATAATGCCCATAACGAATCTCTAACGTATTCCAATGCTTGAGCCCGAAAATGCCATTAAGGGGCGTGAATTTCGTTCCCATCCCAAAGAAACTGCTGTCAAACTTAGATAAATCATAGTTGCTGGTATAATATTCATCAGCTGCAGTATGCTCGCCGTAAGGTTTAAAATATTTCGTTCCTGTCTGGGTATAATATCTGTAGAACGGACTCACTGAAAACGCCTGTGTTAACTTCACCGGAATTTCAAGATCAGCGGTATGAGCTTTTAAACTCCAGTCATCAGTATAATATCTGTAATATGCACGAATAATTATATTATCCCCAAAAAAATAACTGGCCCTGATTCCAAGTGGAATTTTAAGTCTTGTATCCGGCATTTTTTCCTGATGAACAGATCCGTCTGCAAAATAAACCCTGTGAAAAGGAAGACTTAAATACCCATTTTGTCTGATAACATCACCTACAAGCATTACCTGCAGGTTTTTGTTTACAACCTGAGAATAACTTAAAGTTCCTGCAAAAGTATTTCTGTTAGCGCTGTCATAACCTTCACTTCCAGGTACACGAAGTTCCACGGGTTCAATTAATTTCAGCTGATCTATAAAGGTTTGAAATTTAGCGGTAAATTCTCCGTTTCTGTCCTTTGTTTTTTGTGAGAAGCTGATGTTTCCTCCAAAAGATTGATAATCAAACTCAGTTGATGATGAAACGCCAATCCCAAGTGTTCTTCCTTTTTCCTCATTTTCTCTCAGATAAGTTAATGAAGGGTAGAAGCGGTTGTCTGAAGATGAAGCAGATGAATTCGCACTCAAATCAATCATATCTGATGAAGCAGAAGTATAATGGTCAATGCCGGCTTCAATATCAAAGGTATGTTTGATCCCGTTTTCACCATATTTTACCAGTTTAACATCAATAGTGTTAGCGATATCAGTAAGATGCTCAGAACCAATTCCTCCTGTAACGGCAGAATTGTTTCCATCCTGTTTATAATAACTGGAAACCAGATTTACCTCTTCGAGTTTTAATTTTTTGCTTTTATAACTGGTAGAATCAGTAGGAACATTTTGTGCTCTTAGCTGAAATAGTGCCAATAAAGCAAATCCTGTTATGAATATTCTTTTCATTTTTTGATCAAATCAAATTAGTTACAGCCGCAGCCGCCGCCGCTTTTTCCTGAATTTGCTCCGGAAGCTCCTTCACGGTAGGATTGAAAACTAAGTTCTGTCTTTTCGATTTTTCTATTAGAAAGTACCATTTCAGAATCGTTGATTTTTCCTTTCTGGTATTCCTTTACGGAAGTGCAGGAGGTGAGCAGTATACCTGTAAAAGCAATACTGTAGAGGAGCACGAGATTTTTTTGCTTTGGCTTTTTCATTTCAGGTTAATGTTTTTAGAAGTGTAAATTTTATTGTTGTCGTCGATTATAATACAATACAGATCCGGTATCTGATCTATTAAAAACAAGCCGGCTTTAATACCCATAACTGCTATTGGGGTAGCCATTGCATCTGCAAATTCTGCATTTGATGCGATAATGGTCACGCTTTTTATTCCGGTTATTGGCAGTCCTGTTTTTGGGTCAATGGTATGCGAATATTTTTTCCCGTTAATGGTCACGAACTTTTCGTAGTTTCCAGAAGTTGCCACGGCTTTATTAGAGATTTCCATGTACGAAAATGCCGCATTTGGAGCATCGGGATCCGCCACGCCAATAGTCCATTTTTTACCATTAGGCTGTAATCCCCAGGCCGAAAGATCTCCGCTGGCATTAATAATGCCGCTCTGCACATTATGTTTTATAAGAATTTGTTTTGCCATTTCAGCAGCATATCCTTTTCCGATACCTCCAAAACCAATTCGCATTCCTTTTTCTTTTAAGAACACTGTTATATTTTCTCTGTCAAGGATTATGTTTCGGTAGTCAATAAGATGTACCATTTTGAGTGCCGTCTCAGGATCAGGAAGACTTGTCATTGCTTTATCAAAATTCCATAGACTTTTATCGATACTTCCATAAGAAATATCAAAAGCGCCTTGTGTAATTTTCGAAATTCCGATAGATCTTTCGATAAGATTAAAAACTTCCAGATCTACCTTAACAGGCTTAATACCTGCATTATCATTGATAAAATTGGTCTGACTATCTGCCTTGTAGGTCGTCAAAAGTTTCTCAATCCGTCTGATTTCTTCAATGGCAAGATCGATATTTTCATTACCCAGCTTTTCATTTTCGGCAACAACTGTTATAGTAAAGTTGTTCCCCATAAGTTTTAGGGATTGCGAATATTTTTGGGTCTTAATTATGTTATTTTCGGCTCTCACAGATCGCTTTTATTTCGGCAGTCCACTGTTCAGGAGTAATTTCTGGTTTTCCATGCCAGGTTTTAAGTACTTTTCCATCGGCATCCAAAAGAAGCGTTAGAGGAAAACTTCCTTCCTTGTTGTATATTTCGGCTAAATCTTCGTTTCGTTTGACCTGCTGGGGTGTTCCGATATTTTTCTTTTTCCTTGGAAAATCAGCATTCACCAATACTAAATTCTGGTTGGCCATGTCTGTGAATACCTGGCTTTCAAAATAGTCTTTGCGCGTCACAATACAAGGTCCGCACCAGTCTGAACCGGAGAAGTTCAATAGGATTAATTCATGTTTTTCCTTTGCCGTTTTTTTTGCATTATTAAAGTCAGGTTCCCAGTTGATGGGAAGTATGTTTAATAGAAGAAATAATGTAATTAGTTTCATTTTGCAATCTGTTTTTAGGTATATACGAAATAACGCATTGTTGCGATTCTTATTTTTTTTAATTGCTTAAGATTCAATTAATTTTTACTCCGCTTCAGGACTGTTTCTTTTTAAAAATTGAATAGGAGAATTAAATTTAACAAAGGAACGTCTTCATGTATACCCATCAATACACAGCTGGCATATTTTAACTATAGTTTTAATTCTAAAAGGTTAATTCTAAATCTCAAATGGTTCAGACTTGACAAGGCCGATAGTTCCAGTTTGAAGGCACTTTCCTTTAATATTCTTGAGCTTGAGCAGTTTCAGGCCTTTATAGGGCAAAATCCACTTAACTTTTCAGGTCAGTCATTTGTGGAGCCCACTAAAATAGAAGAATTTGATTTTTTTATAAACAATAATGTTCCGAAGGGAATATTGTCATTTTATCCTGTTATTTCAAAAATGCAGATACAGACACTCATCCTACAATTCATCAGGTTATGAAAATTGTCCTCACCGATGAAAATTATCAGCCTGCTCTCAATTATACATTGGATTTTGATGTGATTGGCAAGATTGAAATTTACAGGAATGCAAAATAAAAAAGATGTATTTATGAAGCTGTCTAATATTATTTTATCAGACAGATTGCTGTTATTGTAAAATTCCTCTAACGGGTGAAGTTGTAAATTTCAATTGCTACAGCGTATCGGTTTTTTGTTTTAAAGGAAGTGTCACCGTAAATTCGGCACCGTTGTCCTTTTCTCCGGCTGCAGTTATTTTGCCATTATGCCTTTCGGCAATCTTTCTGCACAGGGCAAGGCCCAAGCCATTTCCCTCGTACTGATCTTTAGAATGCAGTCTTTCAAATGCCGTAAAAATCTTTTCTGCAAATTTAGGATCAATTCCAATACCATTATCCTTTATTTTTATCTGTACAAAATCCTGGCCGTCACTATTGATGATGCTGCTTGTTATGATAACTCTGGGAGGCTCGCCCGCTTTGGAAAATTTCAGGGCATTTTGGATCAGGTTATAGAAAAGCTGGTTAATTAAAATCGGCGCTCCCTGAATTTGCGGAAGATCAGAAGTAACTAAAATAGCACCTTTTTCTCTTATTATGAGCTCGAGGTCTATTTTTATGTCTTCAATAACCTCATTAAGAGTAATTGTTTCTATAAACTGTGAAGTTTTGTCAAGGGTGGAATAGGTCAAAATTCCTTCTATAATATTTTCCATTCTCTGGGCAGACTGGCTTACTTTATGAAGGTATTTTTTAGATTTTTCATTAACATTGTCTTCTATGTCATTTCGTAAAAGGGTATTGAAAAATTTAATTTTTCGCAGCGGCTCTCGAAGATCGTGGCTTACTACGCTGGCAAAATGCATCAGATCGCTATTAGAACGCGTGAGCTCATTTGTGCGGCTTGCGACCTGCTTTTTTAGTTCTTCCTGAAATTCCTTATGCTCGTGTATATCCTGAACAATCCCAATGATGGTCTTTGCAGACCCGTCCTTGTCCTTGATAATCTTTCCATTGATTTTAGCCCAGCGGTAGGAGCCGTTATCATTTAAAATTCTTGCCTCATAACATATTTTTCCCGTTGCCTCAGCCTGCTGGTGTGCTTTTTCGCGCGCCGGGAGGTCCTCTTGATGAAGTTTTGAAATTAAATCGTCATTTGTTGTTTCGCTTCCAATGGAACAGATCGTATTGAAATTTGCTGAAGTCTTGATTTTTTTGGTCTCAAGGTCTATTTCATAACTTCCTATCCCGGAGCTTTCTATAGCTATGGTTAATTTTTCATTCGCTTTCAGGGTTTCTTCTTTTGCTTTGTGCAGATCCGTGATGTCAGCGCCGGTGTTAAGCACGCCATAGACTTTTCCATGCTCGTCAAAGAGCGGAATAAAACTATAATTAAAGTAATGTTCGGTCATAATTCCCTGCATGACCAGATCTACTTTTCTGCCCACAGCATGAAAGGCTGTTCCGGTTTTGAGAACGCCAAGGGCCTCATCGAGAATCTGCTGGTTTTCAATTTCAGGAACAACACTGAGATAGGTTTTTCCAAGTACATCATTTCCTTTGCCCCATGTTTTGATCATGGCATCATTGGCCAGTGCAATTTCTAAATTATCTCCCACATACACTCCGACGGGAAGAGGGATAGCATCAATTATATTTTGTAGAAGCCCTGGATTACGGTACATAGCGTTAGATTTGATTGGTATAGTTTTAATGGCGAAGCTATTGGCTTTTAAATGTTTATGGTTACATGAATTCTGCATTTTTTATCATAATTCCAATAATACAGTTGATTGTTTCTATTGTTTCTGCTTCGATTTTTTGTTATTGGAAATGGCCCGCTGCTCGCTGCATCTAAAGCGTTTAATTGCGTCACTGCGTTTCCGCAGATGCTTTGTTTGACAGTTTTCTACCCTTTTGCGCCAAAGTTTATAGCTGCCGGGTTTGAGTTCCTTCTTCATTAAAATTTTTACATCAGATTCCTGAAGCTCAAACTGATATGCAATGGCCTCAAAAGGGGTTCTGTCTTCCCATGCCATTTCAATTATTCGATCCAGGTCACGATCGGGAAATTGCCGTTTTACTTTTTTCATAATTGTATTTTTTTGAGGGATTCCCAATAGGGAATTAAGGAGAGCATAGCGAAGTTAAATAAAATAGTTTTTATTTTGTTTAATATTTATTAAAAATACTTAAACAATTATTATCTTTAACATTAAGATATCATCTTATATGAAATACCCCTTTGGTCTTTTTGATATTTAATAAATAATATCTTATTTTCTTGAAAATCATAGCAGAAACAATCAGAACGGTTCTTTAATTCTAATCTTTAAAAAAATGAAAACTATTGTAATTGTTGGCGGCAGTAAAGGAATCGGTAATGGTGTTTTAGTGCAGCAGCTGGAAAATTATAAGGTAATCAATATCAGCAGGACAGCTCCCGATATTACCCATCCAAATTTAATTCATTTTTCAGTTGATGTGCTCCGTGATGGTTTGCCTGAATTTGAAAGTATAGATGCCCTGGTGTATTGTCCGGGGTCCATAAACCTCAAACCCATTCTGGGCTTAAGCCTGGATGATTTCAGAAAAGATTTTGAAATTAACGTGATGGGTGCCGTCAAAGTGATTCAGCATTATCTGCCTGCGTTAAAGAAAGGAGAAAACCCTTCTATTGTTTTATTCAGTACCGTTGCGGCAAAGCTCGGAATGCCTTTTCACTCCAGTATTGCGGCCTCTAAGGCAGCAGTAGAGGGTCTGGTTAAATCGCTAGGTGCCGAACTTGCCCCGTTAATTCGTATCAATGGTATTGCCCCGACTATTACAGAGACTTCTTTGTCGGGATCTATTTTAAGAAACGACCGTATGAAAGAAAATATGATCGAGCGCCACCCCTTGAAAAATTACCTCAAGCCCGCAGAGGTGGCTCGTATGGCAGGGTATCTTATTTCTGAAGATGCAGCATCAATTTCAGGCCAGATTTTCGCGATGGATTATGGTTTGGTAAGCTTTAAATTGTAAAACAGCTCAGAGATGAAAATTCTATTAACAGGTGCTACAGGTTATATCGGCAAGAGGCTGCTGCCCTTGCTCCTGGATCAGGGAAATGAGGTGGTCTGCTGCGTCCGGGATAAAAACAGGTTTTATTTTCCTGAACAGTTTAAAAATAAAATACAGGTCATTGAAGCTGATTTTCTGGATCCGGAAAGTCTTAAAAATATCCCTGATGATATAGATGCAGCTTATTACCTGATCCATTCCATGTCCGGCGCTTCCAATTATGATGAATTGGAAAGCATTTCGGCACATTATTTCATTGAAAAAATAAACCAGACAAATGCAAAACAGATTATTTACCTCAGCGGAATTGTAAATGATAAATCACTATCCAAACATTTATCATCAAGAAAGGCGGTGGAAGATATTTTAAAGACCGCAGCAGTGCCTTTAACTGTACTTCGAGCGGGAATAATAGTAGGATCAGGAAGCGCCTCTTTTGAAATAATACGTGATCTGGTGGATAAACTGCCCGTTATGGTTACCCCTAAATGGCTCAATACAAAATGCCAGCCGATTGCCATCAGCGATGTTTTGGAATTTTTAATCCGCTCGCTGTTAAACCCGGCAGTTTATAATGAAAGTTTTGATATCGGGGGACCTGATATTTTGACCTACAAGGAAATGCTGCTGGAGTTTGCCAGAGTAAAAAAACTCCAAAGATACATTTACACCGTACCGGTGATGACCCCGAAATTATCGTCTTACTGGCTGTATTTTGTGACGTCAACTTCTTTTAAGCTGGCCTCGGCGCTGGTTAGCAGCATGAAAGTGGAAGTCATCTGCGGAGATAACAGAATTAATAATTTACTGGGAGTTACACCGATCTCTTACCGGCAGGCTTTAGAAAGGGCTTTGAAAAAGATCAGTGATGATGATATTATTTCGAGCTGGAAAGATTCACAAGTAAGCGGGCAATTTAGAGGAAATGTTTCTCAATATTTAAAGGTTCCAAAAAGAGGCTGTTATATTGACAGAAGAAAAAGAACAATTATAAACAGGGAATATACCATCGCACGGATCTGGTCCATAGGTGGGGACACAGGATGGTATTATGCCGATTGGCTTTGGGATCTGCGCGGGTTCATCGATAAGATTTTTGGCGGTGTAGGCACAAGGAGGGGAAGGACACATAAAAAGGAAATACATGCAGGGGATGCGCTGGATTTCTGGAGGGTTGTATACGCGGATAAGAAGCAGGGCAAACTGGTTTTATATGCCGAGATGAAACTTCCCGGCGAAGCCTGGCTGGAATTTAAAATAATCAACAATACCTTATATCAGGCGGCCACTTTTAAGCCCCGCGGGCTTATGGGAAGACTATACTGGTATGCCGTGCTGCCGTTTCATGGATTTATATTTAACGGCATGCTTAAAAAACTAATTTAAGGGATTGTCGGATAACATGGGCTTAGCCTGTGGACTATTTTACAGCAGGGGGTATATTGTACCGGCATAATGCTGTTTTCAATATTCCGCAGTTTAAAAGGGTTTGTAAAATGAGATCCTTTGACCATTAATTTTGTACGGCATAATTTCATTTGGGCATTTTTAGTACATTTGGAAATTATAAAACCGCTTCAATATGATAAGTGCTGAGAATCCGGATGCTGAAAGCCCAAAAGAAAAAGAGCCGATAAAAATTCTGCTGGCCGAGGATGATACCGAAGACCAGGAATTATTCATCGATGCCCTGGATGAAGGGCAGATTGCTTCTGAGGTAACGACCGTTGAAAATGGGCAGGAGCTCCTCGATACGCTCAGGGATGAATCTCAGAGCGATCCCGATATTATTTTTATAGATGTCAATATGCCCGTTAAAGGGGGCAAAAAGGCGCTGGAAGAAATAAAGAAAGACGATGCTCTTAGTGGCATTCCCACCGTTATGCTCTCCACCTGGGATCATCCTGCCGATATTGAAGATGCCTTTGCTAAAGGGGCAGACCTTTATGTGCAGAAACCAAATTCTTTTAACGCTTTTGTGCTGCTGCTGAAAAAAGTCTTTCTTCTGCACTGGGCAAAAGCCTTATTGGGTCCGGTGAGAAATTTATTTTTTGTTTCGGAAAAGAATGTCGGAAAGGGGTAAAGGATTGCTTTTTAGTCTGCGTGTTTGACCTTGCGCGCTCATATAATTGATTTGGCTAATTTAGTTTCAGGCTGCGCAGGGAACTTTATAAAACTTCGGGCTGTCAAAAACCCGGTCTATAGTATCCAGGGTCAATTTTATATGATATTATTTTTTGGAGCTCTTTCCACTATACGTTCCACCCGAGCGCAGCGAACTGGCGAAGCAATCTTTTGCACCGAACACCAGCACAAAAGGATTTTCACTGCTATCGGGGCTAATAGGGAAAGGGCGTATCTATTTTTTCGGAAATGATTTTAATACAAAACTTTGACTGTAAATAATATGCTGATGTAAGACCTTATACTTATAATTTCTAAAAGAGCATATAGCAGCATTATCTCTAACAACAAAGCAGTCCTATTATTTATTAAACTTCCCTGATCTTGTCACGGTGGTTTTTACCCCACTCAATCATTTCGGAGATCATATTGTGCAGCGTATCGCAATACACAGAAGCTGTATACTCAACGGTCGGAGGTGAGTCATCATAGACCCTGCGCAAAATGAGCTTGTTTAGTTCCAGTTCTTTAAGTTCCTTTGACAGTACTTTGCTTGTGATGCCGTTCACACTCCTCTGTATGTCACGGAATCGGCTGTTACCCTGGTGCACAGCTGTCAATATGGGGAGTTTCCATTTCCCGCTTATCACGTATAGGGCATCCTGCAAATGCTTGATCTGCTGTGCATTTTCTGAATTATCTTTTTGTATATCTGGCATCCTTTAGGTAACTGGTATCTTTTGTAAACCAATTACGGCGTAAATTTACAAAAAAATTAAATTATAAAAATATGAAAGATAAATCATTAATACTGGTAGCTGGCGCGGCAGGTACTCAGGGAGGAGCAGTGATTGAAGCATTATTAGCTAAAAATATAGCGGTGAGGGCTATTGTACGAAATAAAAATAGTGAAGCTGCAAAAGCACTCGCTGCAAGGAATGTTGAATTAGCTGAAGCGACGTTCGATGATTTAGAAAGTCTGACTGAAGCCGCTAAAGGTGCAACAGGCGTATTCTCGATGCAGATGGGATCCCATCCTGGGAATAAGGGAGAGGAAACTAGACATGCAAAAAATCTGGTTGCTGCAGCAAAAGCCGCTGGGATTCAGCAGATAGTTCACACCTCTGTTGCCCGCGCGGGAGATCATCAAAACTTTGCGGACTGGGATAAAGGCAGATGGGAGCCGCTTTACTGGGAAGAGAAAGCTGCAGCTATAAACGCTGTTAAAGATGCCGGATTTACTTTTTGGACGATCATAAAACCACCGTTTATCATGGTGAATCTGCTTCCTCCTAAAAATGAATGGATGTTTCCTACTATTTCGGAGGGTAAAATAATGAGTCCAACTGCGCCAGATACAAAAATAGACTGGGTGTCTCCTGAAGATATTGGTCGTTTTGCAGCTGAGGCATTTGCAGAGCCTGACAAATTCAACAAGAAAGAATTCGCTATAGTGGGAGATTCACTTACAATGGGAGAGGTTGCAGATGCGCTTTCAAGCGTTACCAGTAAGCAATTTGAGGCCATTAGTATAACAGATAAGCAAGCCGTCGAAAGCGGATTGTTTAAATGGGGAACCGAAGCTTTTATCTGGCAGAATGTGGAAGGGTATAAAGTTGACCCTCAAGAAGCAGCAGGTTTAGGAATTGAGCCTGAATCGCTAAAAACTTACTTGGAGAGGAATAAATCCCTTCTCCAGAGAGTATACAATAATCCAAAATAAATCCAATTATTAGGTGTAAAATGTAGGTATAAAAGTTTTTTTGCATAGATTTTATTGCCCTGTGATTTGACAATTTTTAACTCATTTAGTTAAATTAAAAAATAATATTTTATTTTTTCAATGTATTGCAGTTTTATAACAGCACAGAAATATTTCTAAAAAGTATAAGTATGTGAGGGCAATTTCAATAAATCGTAAAATTTCAGTTAACTGATATTTAGCTTTCAAAAAACAGGCTCCTAACGGATTATTGTTATACTGAATTTTTAATTACCCTAATTAGAAATAATGATTTTCTGAGTGATATTTGCACCATCGGCCGCTTTGAATATTGCGATGTATATCCCGGCACTTAACCCTGAAGTTGAAAAGCTAAAGTTTTGTTGGGTGCCTAAATTATCTTCTGAAATAACAGTCCTTCCAAGAATATCATAAAGCCCAAATGATTTCATAATTTCATTATTTGGATTTGTGGCATTTAAAACCTGGTTTTTATTGTCCTGACTAATAAAAAAAATGCCTCTGACTGCATTATTTGTTGCCAACGTTGTATCATTAGTAAAGCTTATTTTAAATCGTTCTGTATCTTTTCCGGGTGCAACTACAACTTGATATGGGGTGTTTCTAATATCATGATAAGACCCATCAAGTGCATCGTATATATAAATTGGCTGTCTATCATCAAAACCGTCATTTTCAGAAATGTAAAATTTAAATTTTGTACTTACAGCTGCTTTTACAGAGAGTGGAATTTTTTTGAATAAATTGAAACTGAGTCCCTGAATTACGTAATCTCCGTCTTCAATCCAGAAAGAAATGTCCTGAGGATAATCTCCATCCATATTTTTTACATCGAAATTACTATCGACGCCGTCTGTTGCTTCATAAGCAAAAACTAATTTAAGCTCTCTTGTAAACTCATCGTTTATTATAGTATTGAGCTTAAAATAAGGAATTAGGGGAGGCGGGGGAGGCGGTCCATCATAATTGTCACCATTACCATTATAGATAGGTGTATTGGCACTAATATGTATTTGTGAAAAACATTGAAAAGAAAGCAAAACAGAGATTAATAGTAAAGTTTTTTTCATATTCTTTTGGTTTAAATTATAATACTATGGCGCGTTTTAAATTTAAAGTCTATTTCTTTTTAAAATGATAACTATCAAATCCGATACCTCCTGTAAATAGTAAAAAAAGCATCGAGTCAATAGGAGCTTTAACTGATTCATCGGGTAAACCTGGGGAAGGTAGATTTGTTGAATGAGGTATTATTGGAATAAGAAAAATGAAATAGAAAGTTAGTTTTTTTCATTATTTTGATAACAGTTTATTACGCAAAAAAAAAAATTGACATTTTACAAAGCATTGATTTTAAAAGCTTATATACAAATTAACTAGAATGCCTTTTAATGTAAAAGGGAGAAGTAATAACTGACAGCTATACGGTATAACCGTTTAATGAAGGAAAACTATAATGTTGAAAATTATAAAAGGAGCAACAAAAACCAGCATACCTGATTTTTAAAATTCTGCTAATTTGTTATGCTGAATTTCTGATTTAAATTTTAAGAATCAATATATCAATCCGTTATGGAAGTGGGGCACACTTAAAAACAACAGTTGTAGTAATTATTAAAATCACTGAGATAGTGCCAGCTTAGTGGTGAAGTATAAAATACTGATTTGGTTTGATTGAATTATTGGAAGTAATATTTAAAGTAATTATTCCTAAATAATTCGGTCAAGAAATTCTTTGGTAAGCGGTTTAACATGAAAAGAAACCACATTCTTATTATTGCTTGATCGTGCGATATCTTCATTATCTATTGTTGAGGATACAATATAGGTTTTGCAATAATTTTTTAAAGTAGTTGATAATGTCTCATACGCTTCCATAAATTCAAATCCGGACATTAAAGGCATGTAGATGTCTACAAAAATGATTTGAGGTAATTTCGAAATATTATCCTGATTCTCCTGCAAATATTTCATTGCTTCTTGTGCCTCCGTATAATGCAGCACATTTTTTCCAAAATTATTCTTAGTGATCATACGCGAGATAATATATAAATCTACGAGATTATCATCAATAATCATTACTGTTTCAAATTTTGAGTCTAGTTGTTTTGACATGGTTTCAAATTTTTTAGTGTGATATTAAATTTGGTTCCAGTCCCTTTTTCTGACTGTACCTCTATAGAGCCCTGCACTATTTCTACGGCATCTTTTACGATATATAAACCAATACCAGAGCCATCTTTGCCCGAAAGACGAAAAAACATTTCAAATATTTTTTTATGATACGCGGCATCAATTCCTATCCCGTTATCTTCTATTGAAAAATGGAGATTTTCATGATCTGAATATCCCAATATTTTTACAAATCTGTCAGCATTCTCTTTTTTATGGTATTTTATGGCATTGGAAATTAGATTTTTTAGAATGGTTGTAAATCGCAGCCTGTCTGTATAAAAAGGTTTTTGTTCTTGTATTTCAATTTCAAAACGAATTCCTTTTGCTTCTTTCATTCTTTGAAGCGAATCTACTATGTCAAGTATCATTTCTTTCAGCGAAATTTGTTCCACTTCAAGCCCTGTACGGTTATTTCGTGAATAACTTAAAATGTTTTTTATAAAGTCATCCAGACGATTGATACTGATCCGTATCAGTTCGGCATGTTTAAGCGTATCAATTTCCTTGCTTTCTGTTTCAATAAAAGAGATCAGACCAAGAATTGAAGTTAGGGGGGAACGCAGATCGTGTGATACACTGTATACAAATCGATCCAGTTCCGAATTGGTTTTGATGAGTTCCCGATTTCTTTTTTCCAGATTTGTTTCTGCTTTTTTACGATCAGAGATGTCATTAGAGAGAATCAATCTTGCTGCAGTTCCTTCATATACAATATTATGGGCAATAATTTCAACCGGAACAATAGTTCCATCTTTTTTTATATGATTCCATATTCCCCTGTTATAATTTGATTGATTAATATTTGAAGTATCACTCGATTTTATGAAATGGATTTTATCATCATTTGGACGTATGTCCAAAGCAGTCATAGAAAGGAATTCTTCACGGCTGTATCCGTATTGCAGAATTGCCATTTTATTTACATCCAGAAATTTAAAAGACACTAAATCGATAATCCACATTGGCATGGGATTGTTGTCAAAAAGATACCGGTATTTTTTTTCACTTTTTCTCAGTTCTTTTTGTGCCAATTTCATTTCTGTAATATCAGAAAGTACAATAACGGCTCCTGTTATCTCGCCATCAGTATTGTGAAACGGAACTGGATAGGGCAATACATTGCGTTTATCTCCATTAGGGCGTTCTATAATTATTTCCTTATTGTCCGTACAATTCCATGAATTATACCATACATCTTTTCCTAGTTCAGGCTCTTTGCCCCATAACGCAGCTGCAGCTTTATTATAAAGCACTATTCGTCCTTCAGCATCGCAAGAGTAGGTGGCAACTGGCAATTTATGGATTAGATCTTTATACATTTTTTCGCTTTCTTCAATTTTTTTTCGCGATAGAACCTGCTCTGTTACATCATTGCCAAAAATAAATATTCCGTCAATAGTATTATTAGCATCCCTTCGAGCCTGAAAAATAAAATTTAAGTAAACATCTTTTAGTTTTCCGTTGCTATAACGATCAAATGTTATGAGCATTTCATTAGCTGAAAAGCTTTCACCTGTTTGATATACATTATCTAGAATTTCAAAAATTCCCTGCGTTTCAAGTTCGGGTAAAACATCTTTGACGGCCTTCCCAATAATATCCTTCTTATCAATTAATTGCAGATAAAGTTCATTTGCCAATTCATAAACATGGTCGCGACCAGTTAAAATTCCCATATAGGAAGGTGCCTGCGAATATATATTAAAGAATTGCAGCCTTTCTATTTCAATTGCTTTTTCTATATTTTTTTTCTCCGTAATATCTCTGCCTATGCAATAGGATAATTTTTTAACATCATCCCGTACAGCAGACCATTGCAAATAAATAATGCTTGTATTTTTGTGTATGAACTTTTTTTCAAACATAGGTAAGTGTGTCTCGCTTCTAAAATCAATATTTTCATTTATAGGAATATTAGCATCCTCATGAAATATAAAATCACGGCATTTTTTACCAATTAATTCTTCAGGCGTATAGCCTAAAATACGTTCTGAAGCTTTATTTACCCATACAAATCTTCCCTCTTCATCACAAGAGCAAATTAGGTCCATGGAAAAATCTAAAATTTTAGCAAGTTCATGTAACGGTTCTTCAAAATAATAAGCAGTATTATTATTTTTCTTTTTTGCCGCATCGTTTTCTGGAATATTATGGGTATTCATTTGCTAGTAATTATATTTAGCTTATATTATTTTAATCTTTAAGTTTTATAAATTTATTAAAATCATCTTGTCGTCTTTTGGCAACTGGTAAAACTGATCCATTCGAAAGTTCGCAGAAATACCCATCTTTTTTTGAAATTTTAACAATATGACGTAGATTGATAATATAGGAATGATGTATTCTAAAAAAATAATTGTCATCTAAAATTGCACTGTATTCACCCAGATTTCTGCTTGACATTATACTGGTTCCGTTGGGTAGAATAAAAACGGTATACTTTCCATCTGCCTTACAAAAAATAATTTCTGACATTGGTATGAGTTCTATTTTTTCTAATGATGCAACGGCAACGTAGTCATTTTTTTGATTAACAGTGTTTGAAATATTTAAATTGTTAATTTTTTGATGCTGATAAGAGCGTTCCATTTCCCTTCTTTTAATTACTTTATAAATAGCCATTATTATGGAATTAAAATCAATTGGTTTCAGTAAAAAATCAACAGCATCATGTTTAAAGGCCTTGACAGCATAATCTTTGTTTGCTGATATAAACACAATTTTTGGAATGCTAAATTCCAATTGTTCAAGCATTTCAAAAAACAGATCATCCTTAAGATGAATATCTAAGAGGATAAGGTCTGGTTTTCTTTCTTTTATTAAGATCATTCCGTCTTTTATACCATCAGCGTTACCAATTATTTCCATAATCATAGCATTTTCTTCTTCAAATTTTTTTAAGATTTGAAAAGTCTCTTTTTCTTCAGATATGATTAGGGCATTAATAGGAGTCATAGTTTTTTTTACTTTTATTTATCAATTCAAAAATTTAGTTCTGAAAATCAGATATTAATGCGTTGATTATTAATTGTTTATTGATATATAGAATATCATATTTTGAAAGATAAATTACAGGAACATTTAGTAATACTTTTATAATTTAGTTGTTAGATTTATCGAAAAGTAATAAATGAACCAATAAGAGTATAAGTGTTTTAAATTGGCGGTTATTTGTGGATCGTTGCTATTTTTAAACTATAATACAGTTAACAAAAACGCCAAAATCTAATGGAACTATTGTGATTCTCAATCCTTCAATAGCGAGGATCCCTGGCTCTTCTAATGAATTGAAGATGATAATTGAGATGTTTTTGTGTTGCCAATTTTGCGTTACTAATGATATGACTGAAAAGACGGACCCTTTATTTTTCTGACATTATTTAATCTCCGTTCTAGTTTAATTACTCTGTTTTATTTTTTATGAAATAGAAATGTTTAAAATAAAGCTGATGCTTTTTTTGGAGTTCTATTTCTTTTGCAAAATAAGATACAGTTAGTGAGATAGTTATAGGATAAAATACTTCATTTATAGGACTATTGTCTCTTTAACAAAAATTTTTAGGTGGTGAAAAAAATAGTGCTAATTGTGATCAACTGGCCATTTGGCTGTGTTGGCCGCGAGTTAATGTAAATATTATAGTTTCTGAAAATATTCTAAAGAAAACTATGGTCAACCGGTTTTTTTCTAAAAGCAACAACATTTTATCTATTAGCATGTTTAATTCTCTTTTGATTAATTGTAGATGAAATGATGTAACAGCTTGTATAGGTTTTTAAATCTTCGGGCAGTGAATTGTATTTATCTAATCCCCAACTTTTGTACATGATCCTTATTTTTTAGTATTTTATGAATGGTTTGAATCCAGTCAAGTTGACTTTAGTGGATTTACAAGCTGATCATATTTATAAATTAAAGTGGGTTAAATTTTAGAAATAAGACTATTAAAACATATGTATATTTAAATTTATTAAGATGTAATAGCTTTTTACAAAATTCTTGAAAATAAAATTTGGTACTATGTAAAGAGAACGGGTTAGTTTTTTGTAAAATTATATAATAATTTGAAGGTTATTCAAATCAAAATTTGGTCGGATATTAGACTTTTTAAACCGCTTTAATCTAATTAGAAGATAATTATTTATGCATTTTATTGCAATGCAGGATTGGAACCTTACGCACGGAACCCTCGTATTTCCTGCGTTTGTTGTCTTTTTAACCTCTTTTACCACGATTTTACATTGAACTTTACTGAAATGTTGGCAAAGAAAATTTGTTGATTATAATAATGAGAAAATTATGAGGTGTCATTGTTAAAACTTAAAAGTTTAATTTTATCTTTACAATCATATACGCACTTCTTACTTGTCATAACAAAATAATCCTTCCTAATTATTTTGGCAAGTTACTAGTTTAAGAAGGTATTTTCGAAACTCACTTTCATTTACATAAACTTATAATTTCATGTTTCACACTGTAAAATATATTTTGCTGCTTTTTTTGGCATCATCAACTTTAATTTCCTGCAAACAAAAACTGGACGATAAAATAAAAGTTGGATTTTCTCAGGCTATGACTACAGATGATTGGCGTAAACAAATGAACAGCTCAATGAAGATTGAAGCTTCCTTACGACCAGAAGTAGATTTAACTATAAAAGATGCCAATAACAATATCGAGAAACAGATAGAAGATATTGAAGGGTTTATATCTAAGAAAGTTGATGTTATTATTGTCTCTCCAATTCAATCTAAACCTTTGACTGCAGTTGTAGAAAAATCAATAAAGGCAGGAATTCCTGTTCTTGTTGTAGATCGAAAAATCGAGGGAGAAAGCTATACTGCCTACCTTGGAGCTGATAATATTGAAATTGGAAGAATTGCTGCCCGATATATTATTTCGCATAGTAAAGGGTCAGGTAAAATTATAGAAATTACAGGAGCAAACGGTTCTTCACCAGCATACGAGCGAAGTCTTGGTTTTGAACAGATTATCAATGACAATAAACATTTCAGAGTCGATAATATTATTCATGGCAATTGGGAAGGAGAATCTGTTAGGGAGCCTTTAAAAACTATCCTTTTGCAAAACCCTGACATCGAATATATTTTTGCCCATAATGATCGTATGGCTTTAAGCGCCTGGGAAACTGCTAAAAATGTTGGATTAGAAAAGAAAATCAAATTTATTGGTGTTGATGGACTAAATTCAGTAAATGGGGGGATAGAATTGGTGAAGAGCGGAGTTTTAGACGGTACAATTCTATATCCGACAGGAGGAAATGAAGCGTTGAAATTGGCCTTAAAAATGTACAATAAAGAAGCAATTGCCAAAAATAATATTCTCAATACAATTGTAATAGACAAGAATAATGCTGAAATTATCGAAAATCAAATGGACAAAGTCGATCAGCAGCAAACAGTTATTGAGTCGCAGCAGGGAGCGATAAAAGTTCAGGAAAGAGAATATGCTTCACAGAACAATCTGGTTCGATTGCTAAGTTTTTTCTTAGTGATTATTTTGAGTTTGACGATTTACAGTATTTATTCTACGATTTCTATTTCAAGAAAGAAAAAACAGCTTGAAAGAATTAATCAAACTGTAATTGATCAGAATAATGAAATTCAGGAAATGGCTAAAATAGCGCAGAGAAGCAACGAAGCAAAATTGAATTTCTTTACAGGACTTTCACATGAATTCAAAACTCCAATAACCTTAATTATGAGTTATGTAGAGTCTTTGATTGAAAACGAAAAAATTAAAGGCACTGCTCTTATCGATGAAGTAAAACTAATCCATAAAAACTCAAATCGACTGCTCAGATTAATAAATCAATTGCTGGATTTTAGAAAAATTGAAGAACAAAAATTTACTTTAAGAGCTTCAAATACTAAAATCTCTGATTTTACCAACGAAGTGATGATTAATTTTAAAGGTGAAGCTGCCCGTAGAAATATCGATTTTCAACTTATATGTAAAAACAAAAATCTAGAGTTATTTATTGATAGGGAGCTCATGGATAAGGTGTATTTTAATTTGCTTTCAAACGCTTTTAAATTTACTCCAGACAATGGAAAAATTAGTATTTCGATTAACGAAAATCACGATAACACAGTTAAAATTAGTTTTAAAGATTCTGGAATTGGGATACCGGAAAATGAATTGTCTAACGTTTTTAATCCTTTTTTCAGGGCTTCAAATAATAATAAAAACAGCTCCGGAATTGGTTTGCATTTGTCTAAAGAGTTTGTGCTTTTGCATCATGGAACTATCGAGCTAAAATCAAAGCAAGGCAGCGAATTTGTGATTACGTTATTAAAAGGAAACAGTCATTTGCAGCCTGGTGAAATTATTCAGAAAGTCGAAGGCCTAACCAGTATTCCGAATTTAATTACCGATAATTTAAACATAGAACCTGATTTAAAAGAATCAAATACGAGTTCAGATGCTGAAAAACATTCGCTTTTAATCATAGAAGACAATGTAGATTTAGTTAATTTTTTAAAAGCTAAACTTTCGAATGAATATGTAGTTTACAATTCTGACGGAAGCGATGCAATTGAAAAAGCGTTGGAAATTATTCCGGACATTATTATCTGCGATATTAATTTGATAGACAAAGATGGTTACCAAATCAGCAAAGAACTAAAGAAAGATCTTCGTTCGTCACATATTCCAATTATAATTCTAACGGCGCAAAGTAATAAAGAATCTGTTTTAAAAGGCTTGCAGAGTGGAGTAGACCAGTATTTGACAAAACCTTTTAGTCTTTCAATTCTAAAACAATCCTTATCGAGTTTGCTTTTCAACAGAGAAAAACTACGTTATTATTACACCAATAATATTTACAGAGTTGAACCTGAATCTAAGTTTGGAAATCAGGAACAGTCATTTATTACCAAAATGAATGATATAATTAAAAAGAATGTCGAGAACCCAAAGTTTTCTGTTGAGGATTTGGCAGATAAATTGGGCGTTTCGAGAGTTCAGTTATATAGAAAAGTGAAAGCAATTATCGGAATTAATATTAGCGATCACATTAATAATGTCAAATTAGAGAAAGCCGCAGAGCTTTTGAAGTCAAATGAAATGAATATTTCTGAAATTGCCTACTCGTTAGGTTTCTCTTCTCCAAACTATTTTTCTACAGCTTTTAAGAATAAATTTGGAATTTCTCCTAAAGAATACAAAACGTCAAGCTAATTTGTCTTTGAAATTGTTTCTTTTAAAGTATCAATTTTGAAGGTTATGTAACAAAATCGAAACTACAAGGTTTTCGTAAAAGTTTTTTAATTTGCGTAAAACCTTGTAAATAAAGACTTTGAGTTTAAAATGCTAAACTATCAATATTTATAGAAATAAATTGTAACATCATTAAAAATAAGTTGTTTTTTTTGCAGATATCTTAGCAACAAGTTTTTAATACATGTACAATGAATAAGATATTGATTTGGTCTGTTACTGCTGCACTGGCAGGTTTTCTTTTCGGTTTTGATACCGTAGTTATTTCTGGAGCTGATAAACAATTACAGCTTCTGTGGCACTCGTCAGATGCCTTTCATGGTTCAGTTGTTATGGCAATGGCATTATGGGGAACTGTAGTCGGTGCTATTTTTGGAGGGATTCCAACGAATAAAATAGGACGTAAAAAAACGCTGTTCTGGATTGGTATTTTATACTTTGCTTCTGCAATTGGTGCCGCTTTTGCAAATGATCCGTTTGTTTTTGCTGCCTTCAGATTTGTTGGTGGTTTAGGAGTTGGTGCTTCAACTATTGCTGCTCCGGCTTATGTATCAGAAATTGCTCCGGCAGACAAAAGAGGAAGATTGGTAGCTTTGTATCAATTCAATATTGTATTAGGTATTTTGATTGCTTTTATCTCTAATTACTTTTTAAAAGATATTGGCGAAAATGCATGGAGATGGATGATTGGAGTTCAGGCAATTCCTTCTCTAATCTATATTCTGTTTATTTTGACAATTCCGGAAAGTCCAAGATGGCTTTTGTCGAAAAATCGTGACGAAGAAGCTCGTAAAGTTTTATATACAATTGATCCGTATGCAAATATTTCTGATTTAATCGACGATTCGCGTGAAAACGGTGTTACTAAACACGAGAATATTTTCATGAAGAAATATCGTTTCCCATTGATTTTGGCTTTTTTAATTGCCTTTTTTAATCAGTTTTCGGGAATCAATGCATTTCTTTATTATGCGCCAAGAATTTTTGAAGAAGCCGGATTAGGGCAAAATACCGCGTTGTTAAGCAGTATCGGAATTGGAGTTACAAATCTTATTTTCACCTTAATTGGTGTGGCATTAATTGACAAATTAGGAAGAAAGTTGTTAATGTACATTGGTTCTGTTGGATATATTATTTCACTCGGATTAGTATCGGCTTCTTTTTATTACAATTGGGGAGGTTTATCGGTTCCTATTTTCCTTTTCCTTTTTATTGCTTCACATGCAATTGGTCAGGGTGCGGTCATTTGGGTCTTTATTTCAGAAATTTTTCCGAATCACATTCGTGCATCCGGACAGGCATTTGGAAGTTCAGTACATTGGGTTCTAGCGGCAATTATTCCGTCTTTAATTCCAATGTTATTTTCAGAAATCGGACCCGAAGTTGTATTCCTTATTTTTACATTGATGATGGTGTTGCAACTGTTGTTCGTAATTTTTCTGATGCCGGAAACAAAAGGAATCTCTTTAGAAGCTTTAAGCGAAACACTAACTAAAAAAAATAACCACAAAAATGAAATCAAAGAAACATCTGCCGTTAGCTCTTTATAGTGCTGCCTTACTGTCGATAGTAGGATTGAAACCATCTTCTGCAACTGCACAAACTGCTGCCGTAACTGTATCGAACACAGCGGAAGAACAAATGTATCGACCACATTTTCATTTTACGCCAAAAAAAGGCTGGATGAACGATCCTAACGGAATGTTCTTCGCCAATGGGTATTATCATTTGTTTTACCAGCATTATCCTGATGGAAATACATGGGGACCAATGCATTGGGGACATGCCATTTCTAAAGATTTAATTAAATGGGAAGAACAGCCAATCGCGCTTTACCCAGATAAGGACAAATATATATTTTCAGGAAGTGCTGTTGTCGACACACACAATACATCTGGTTTAGGAACTGGAAAAACCGCACCAATTGTTGCCATTTATACTTTGCATGACATGACGAAGGAGAAAGCAGGCAAAATTGATGTCGAACAGCAGGATATTGCTTTTTCTAATGATAACGGTTTTACATGGCAGAAATTTGAGGAAGGAAATCCTGTCGTGAAAAACCCTGGAATTAGAGATTTTAGAGATCCAAAAGTATCTTGGGATGAAACGCACAAACAATGGATTATGGCTTTGGCAGCTCAGGATCGAATTCATTTTTACAAATCATCGAATCTGAAAGACTGGGAATTTGCATCTGAATTTGGAAAAAATATTGGTGCTCATGGTGGTGTTTGGGAATGTCCTGATTTCTTCGAAATAAAAGTAGAAGGAACAAAAGAAACAAAATGGATTTTAATTGTAAACCTTAATCCGGGCGGGCCAAACGGAGGTTCCGGAGTTCAATATTTTGTTGGGGATTTTGACGGAAAAACATTTACAATAGACACTACTTTTGCTGAAAGGGTAAATAACGAAAAAGCAGTCTGGGCAGATTATGGAAAAGATAATTATGCAGGAGTGACCTGGAATAATATTCCAACTTCAGACGGAAGACGCTTATTTATCGGATGGATGTCAAACTGGGAATATGCACAACAGGTTCCAACAACGACATGGAGAAGCAGTACCACAATTCCGCGCGAATTGAAATTGGTTAAAAAAGAAAACCATTATAATTTGGTTAGCACGCCGGTAAAAGAAATCAATAATTATGTTTCTAAAACCATTAAAACAAAAAGTAAAACCGGAAAAGGAACTTTAAATTTAATTGAAAGCGGAAAAGTAGATTTAACTCAGACAGTTGTTAGTTTAGATTTAAAAAACTTAAAGCAGGAAGATTACACTTTTACACTTTCTAATGCAAATGGAGAATCTTTAAGTTTTGGTTTAAACAATAAAGAAAATTATTTGTTTGTTGATCGTTCAAAAGCGGGTAAAGTTGATTTTTCAGATAAGTTTGCGTCACCAGTAAGCAAAGCATTTTTAGAAGGAAGCCAAAAAAGTGCCGCTTTTAAAATTATTCTGGATAAAACGTCAATCGAAATATTCTACAATAATGGCGAAAAAGTAATGACGGAAATCTTTTTCCTAAACAAACCATTTTCAGCCCTTACTATTTCTTCAAAGCAGAAAATAGAAATAAAAAATGGGATTATTCAAGTATTGGGCATCAATAAAAAGCAATAAGAAAATCGAATAGAATTTTTCTAATTCAATCCAAAAACAAATCGTACAACCGTAAGAAGGATAATCTCTTTCAGGCTAGTTACATCTATTTGCAAAATAAAAAACTGCCAGGGAATGGCAGTAAAACATAACTAACTATTAAAATAACCTTAATCAAACCAAAATTTATGAGAAATAAGATTTTATATTTTCTATTTTTCTTTTTTCCAATGCTCATGATGGCACAGGAAAACGGAATAAAAGGAACGGTAATTTCGTCTGATGACGGAATGCCGCTTCCTGGAGCGACAGTAATTATTTCAGGAACAAATACCAGTTCGGTCACCGATTTTGATGGGAATTTTTCCTTCCCAAATGTTGCTCCAGATGCTGTACTTGTAGTTTCCTTTATAGGATATGCCTCGCAATCGATTTCTGTTAAAGGGCAAAAAACAATCAATATAACACTAAAAGTCGACAACAATCAATTGAATGAAGTTGTTGTAACAGGATATTCAAAACAAAAGAAAACGGATATTACGGGAGCGGTTGCCGTTGTAAACATGAAGGAAGTCATGAAACAGCCAGAGCCAAACCCGATCAAAGCTTTACAAGGAAGAATTGCCGGAGTAAAAGTATCGTCTGATGGTTCGCCAAGTGGAGGAAATACAAAAGTGGTGATTCGTGGCGTGGGGACGCTGAACAATACAGATCCGCTTTATGTAATTGACGGAATGCCGACAAAATCCGGAATGCATGAATTAAACCCTAATGATATTGAAACCATTCAGGTTTTGAAAGATGCTTCTTCGGCAAGTATTTACGGTTCCCGAGCTTCAAACGGTGTCATTATCATTACAACCAAAAAAGGAAAAGAAGGTAAAATGAGAATCAATTTCAGTACCTATGCTTCCTTTTCTGATTATTCAAGAAAGCTAGATGTACTAAATGCAAACCAATTTGGGCAGGCGCTTTGGCAGGCCAATATCAACGACGGATTAAATCCGAATAATAACAATTTGCGTTATCAATTTGACTGGTTGGTTAATAACAACAAACCGCAATTGAACAAAGTTTTGGTTCCGGAATATCTTGATGCGCAACAAACCATTAAAGCTTCAAATACAGATTGGTATGATGCAATTTCTCAAACTGGAGTTGCCAATTCTTATGATTTGTCTGTATCGAATGCTTCTGATAAAGGAAATTATGTTTTCTCGTTAGGTTATTATGGAAATGAAGGTGTTGTAAAAACAACAGATTTCGAAAGAATTTCTGCGAGAATGAACAGTTCTTATAAATATTTTGATGGCAAATTAGTTATCGGAGAAAACTTCAGTTTAAACCGTACGAACGAAGTAACAGATCCGGGCGTTTTAGATCCTGCTCTTAGAGCTTTACCAATTATTCCGGTGCACACAGTTGACGGAATTGGTTGGGGAGGACCGGTTGGAGGTATGAACGACAGACAAAATCCGGTTCGTCTTTTAGAATATAATAAAGACAACAAATACGATTATTTGCGCCTTTTTGGTAACGCTTACGCGGATTTGGAAATCATTAAAAACCTGCACATCAAAACCAGTTTCGGAATGGATTATGGTTTTTATAAAAAACGCACGTTACAAAGAAGCTACAAATCGGGTTATCTGCAAAATGATCAGACTTCTGTAACTATCGATCAGTCAATAAGTGATAAATGGACTTGGACTAATACTGCGATTTATAGTTTAAACTTTGGAAAAAGCAATCTGAATTTGATGGCGGGAACGGAGATGTACAAGGACACTTACGATACAAATACATTACGTAAAAATGACTTTTTGATTGAAACGCCGGATTATATGTATCCGGATGCAGGAACGGGAGAATCTTTTACAAGCGGAACTTCCACAGTATATTCTTTGCTTTCTTATTTCGGAAAAGCAGATTACGAGTTTGATAATCGTTATTTGGTTTCGGCTACAATTCGTCGTGATGGTTCTTCTCGTTTTGGAAAAAACAATCAATTCGGGACATTTCCGGCAGTTTCTGCAGGATGGAGAATCAGCAATGAAAATTTCATTAAAAACAACGCCCCTGTTTTTTCTGACTTAAAATTAAGAGCAGGCTGGGGACAAACCGGTAATCAGGAAATAAGTAATACAGCAGTTTATTCGCTTTATTTGGCAAGTTACGCAGGCGGAAGCCCAACTTGGGCAACTTCTTTTGGAACAGCTTACGATATTGCAGGAAACGGGAACGGATTGCTTCCTTCTGGTTTTATTGCAACGCAATCCGGAAATGATGATTTGAAATGGGAAACTACTACACAAACCAATATTGGTTTGGACTTTGGTTTATTCAAACAAAAATTGAGCGGATCTATAGATTATTATATCAAGAAAACAGATGATATTTTGGTATTGCCACCTTATTTAGGGGTTATTGGCGAAGGAGGAAACCGTTGGGTAAACGGTGCTTCTATGGAAAACAAAGGTTGGGAGTTTTCTTTAGGCTATCATGATGAAACTTCATTTGGATTGAAATATGATATTTCCGGAAACATTTCGGCAAACAAAAATAAGATTACACAATTACCGGATGAAGTAAAAAACAACTACGGAGGCGACGGATTGGATGATAATATTTTAGGACGTCCAATTAATTCGATGTACGGTTATGTTACTGACGGATTGTTTACAAGTCAGGATAAAGTGGACAACTCGGCAATTCAGGAAGGAAAAGGCCTTGGAAGAATTCGTTACAAAGACTTAAATGGCGATGGAACAATTACAGATAAAGACCGCACGTGGATCGGAAATCCAAATCCGGGATTGTTGTACGGAATCAATTTAAACTTGTCTTATAAAAACTTTGATTTTACTACTTTTTGGGAAGGTGCAACTGACGTTGATGTGATTAACAACACAAAATATCAGACTGATTTTTGGAGTGTTGATGACGTAGGATCAAATAAAGGAACTCGTTTATTGAATGCCTGGTCTTTGGATAATCCAAATTCAACTATTCCGGCACTGACAACAGTTGACAGAAATGCGGAATCTAGATTTTCAACATATTATGTAGAAAACGGAAGTTATCTTAAACTTAGAGTTTTACAGTTTGGCTACAGTCTGCCAAAAGATTTATTGAAAAAACTAAGCATGGAAAGTTTCAGGTTTTATATCAGCGGTCAAAATTTATTGATTCTTGATGCGAAAAGCTTCACAGGAGTTGATCCTGAAAATGCAGGTTTTGGATATCCACAGCCAACAACTTTTACGGCAGGTCTTAATTTTACTTTATAATAAAAGATTTAAAAATGAAAAAAATATTATATATAGCAGGATTTGCAGTGATGGGTTTCTTCGCTTCCTGTTCCGATTTTTTAGAAAATGATCCGCGTGGTGTGTTGTCTGAAGAAGATATTGTAACACCGCAGTCGGTTGAAGGATTTATGAATGCGGCTTATGCACAGTTAGGCAATGATCATTACGATTCTCCTTACAGTTTATGGCCGTTTGGTAATGTTCGTTCAGATGATGCTTATAAAGGCGGAAGCGGTACAAATGATATCCAAGATTTTCACTTTTTTGAAGTTTCAAATAATATCCGTCCAGATTTTGGAGAGTTGGACAGTTTCTGGTACATCAGTTATGTGGGTGTTTCAAGAGCCAATAAAGCGTTGAAAGCTTTGGAACAAATCTCAGAAGCCGATTATCCATTGAAGAAAACAAGAATGGCAGAAATGCATTTTTTAAGAGGACATTTCTATTTTATGCTGAAAATCATGTTCAGAAATGTGCCTTATATTACCGAAGATGTTCCGGTTGAAGATTATAAAACGATTTCAAACAAAGCACTTTCAAACGAAGAACTTTGGAATAAAATTGCTGAAGATTTTCAGGCTGCAGCCGATAATTTGCCAGATACACAGCCACAAGTGGGGCGTGCAACTAAAAAAGCAGCTTATGCTTATTTGGCAAAAACAAGATTGTACCAAGCGTACACACAGGATGAAACATTCAAAGTTACAGGAATAAACCAGCAGCATCTGCAGGAAGTAATCGTGGCAACAGATAACGTAATTGGAAAAGCAAGTTTGGAGCCTGATTTTGCAAACAACTTCCTGCCGGGAACTTACGAAAACGGACCGGAATCTATTTTCTCAATCCAATTTTCTGATAATGACGGAACGCTTTACGGAAGATTGAATTTCTCAGATGTTCTTTCAACGCCACAAGGTTTAGGCTGTTGCGATTTTCATAAACCAAGTCAAAACTTGGTGAATGCTTTTAAAACAGGAGCAAATGGTTTGCCTGAGTTTGACACGTACAACAACGAAGATTTTGATTATAAAAATATAGATGCCAATACAGTTGATCCTAGATTGTATCATACCGTTGCAATGCCAGGTCTGCCTTACAAATATGATCCAGAATTTCTATATGTTGAAGCTTGGGTAAGATCTCCGGGAACCTATGGCTATTTTGCTTCTTTAAAGGAAAATGTTGCCCCAAATTGCAGCTGTGTTGTAAATATTGATCCGTTTTACGGAAATTCTAAAAACAGAATTCAGATTCGTTATGCTGATGTGATTTTGATGCGTGCCGAAGCTTTGATTGAATTAGGAAGACAATCTGAAGCTTTACCGTTAATTAATGAAATCAGAGAAAGAGCAGCGCAAAGTACGGGAAGACTGCCTTATGTGAGTAACTTCAAAATCAATACGTATGTGGATGGAAGCAATTGTAACTGGACACAAGATTTTGCCCGTAAAGCGTTGCGTTGGGAACGTCGTTTAGAACTGGCGATGGAAGGAAGCCGATTCTTTGACCTTGTTCGTTGGGGAATTACAGATCAGGTGATGAATGATTTTTACGCAAAAGAAAAAACAAAACGTACGTATTATCAGGATGCTTTTTTTGATGCACACAAAGAAGAATATTGCCCAATTCCGTTGAAGCAAATTAATTTCAGCCAGGGATTGTACAAACAGAATCCAGGTTATTAATCTTTAAAAATCAGCAATATGAAAAAAGCTTTAAATAAATATTGGACCAAAGTGTCTATAGTATTGGCAATGATTTTTATGATTACTGCCTGCGAAAATAGTTTTGAAACTGGCGGATTTGATGTGAGTTCGCCTTCAAATGTACTTTCATTCAAATTAAATGGAGTTTCAGGAAACATTGATCAGACAACAGGAAAAATTACTGTTGTAATGCCTTACGGATCTGACATAACAGCTATAAAACCGGAAGTTGTTTTTGTCGATGGCGCAACATCAAATCCGGAATTAAATTCGACGATGAATTTTACAAATCCAGTAAAATTCAGAGTGGTTAATGGTAATTTATACAAAGATTATACGGTAACTACAACTGTTTTAAGTCCAATTAAGAGTTTTAAGATAAATGGTGTTGCAGCTACTGTAAACGATATTAGCAAAACCATTAATATGACGCTTCCAGAAAATACTGATTTGACAGCGCTAAAACCAGTAATTGAAACAACTGCTGGTGTTACGATTTCACCTGCTTCAGGAGCAACAGTTGATTTTACAAATGCAGTTACTTTTATAATAACATCAAACGGAAAAAGCGTTAATTATACAGCAAATGTTGGAGTTCCGGTAACAGGATTAACTGTGGCGTTTTTAGGAACTGCCGCTACAAGATCAGGAATTACAAACATGGATGAAGTTACAGCTTCGAACTGGTTGTTTGATAATTTCCCTGGTACGAAATACATTTCTTTCGAAAGTATACAAAACGGTGCCGATTTAAGTGATATTGATGTGATTTGGTGGCATTTTGATTCAGCTACAAATTTACCTTCTGTGGCTTATAATCCTGCGGTTACAAACGCATTGAAAAATTTCAGAACAAATGGCGGAAACTTGCTTTTGACTTCTTTTGCTTCGCAATATGTCGATGCTTTAGGAATTGTTCCGTCAGGAAAAGGACCGAATAATGTTTTTGGTGATTTTCCTCCAAATGGATTTGTAGACGGTAATTCATGGGGAATGTCATTCGTTGGTCATGAAGGTCATCCAATATTTCAGGGTTTAACCACTTTTGAAGCTGGAAAAGCCAATTTATTACAAAGCGGAACTTTCAGATTAAACCATACAGCGTGGTGGTTTTTACCGGAATGGGGAGGCTACAATAATGGAGAAGGTTGGAGAAACCAAACAGGAGGAACCAATCTGGCAAGTGAAGCCTGGGATAATGAACTGAACGGAAGAGTAACAATTGCAGAATTCCCGAACACGAGTACAAATAAAAATGTAATTGTTATTTCTATGGGAGCTTATGATTGGTACAATGAAACCAATAGCAGCGGAGTGCCAAGTCAGGCAAACGAGTTTATTACAAACATTAAACTGCTGACACAAAACAGTATCAATTATCTAGCGGCAAAATAATCCACCTTGAATTTAACTAAAATGAAATATAGAAATATAATCACAATCGCTTCGATTTTCTTTTCGCTGGTTTCGTGCAGTCAGGATGAAACGTATATTGGAGGTTCGATTTCAGGAGGAAATTCTGAAATAACTAGTGTTTTTCCTGTTCCGCCCGCGCAATGGATGGGCGCAAACGACCCATATTACAGTGCGGGTTATACCGGAGATATTATGCCTTTTTTCGATAACGGAAAATTCCATATTTACTTTCTACATGATGCACAGAATAAACCTGCAGGAAAAGGGTTTCATGATATTCATGAATATCAAAGTACAGATTTGGCGCATTTTACTTATGAAGGTCAAACCATTCCATATGGTACAACGCTTGAACCTGATTTTGCTATTGGTACAGGATCAGTTGTCAAAGTGGGCAATCTTTATTATTTCTATTACACAGGGCACAATGAAACTCCGGCTTTTGTACAATCGAATGCAAGAGAAAGTGTGTTATGTGCAACCAGCAGTGATTTGAAAAACTGGACAAAAGTTCCTTCTTTTAAAATTACAGCTCCGGCGGGCTACTACAATTATGATTTCAGAGATCCGCATGTGTTTTATAATGATGAATTGAAAAAATATTCCATGTTAGTAAGTACACAGACAGAACCTGGAAGAAAAGCCGTTTTGCTGCATTTTACAAGCGCAGATCCTGCATCAGGAAAATGGAATGTAGAAGCTCCTATTTATACGACAACTCCTGAAGATAATTATCTGATGATGGAATGTGCGGATATTTTCAAAATGGGAAGCAATTGGTATTTAATTTTTTCTGAGAATTGGAGTGGCAATAAAGGAACGCATTACAGAATTTCATCATCAATAACTGGTCCATGGACAAAACCGGAAAATGACAGAATTGATGGAGAATACTTTTACGCAGGAAAAACGGCTTCTGACGGAAATAAAAGATATGTTTTTGGATGGAATGCCAGAAAAACGCCTGAGAATGATTTAGGAAATAAAGATTGGGCGGGGAATATGGTCATTCATGAATTAACTCAGAATTCAGATGGAACTTTAGGAACTCAATCACCGAAATCGGTTAAGGATTTATTTTCGAAAAAGAATGCTACTGCAGAAGTAGATGAGATTACTTCTAATGCAACAGCTAACAATGGAACTTATTCTTTGTCCGGAGAAACAGAAAAAGCAATGGTTACTTTTAAAAGCGTTGGAAAGAAAGTCAAAATAAAAGCCGAAGTTACTTTAGCGAAAGCTAGTGGAACAACAGGATTTGTTTTTAATACCAATGATACAGGAAGTTACTATAAAGTGGTTTTGGATATTGCTAATAGTAAAATAAGCGGTTATAATTCGGCTTCGCAGGAAGTAACCCGTTTACCATTTGCATTTCAGACGAATGTAAAATATGATGTTGAAATAATTACTGAAGGAAGTGTTGTCGTAGTTTACATAAACGGAAAAGCAGCGCTCACAAATCGCGTTTACGGAAGAGACAAAAATAAATGGGGTTTAATTGCTGAAGGACAAACGAGCACAATCTCGAATCTTCAGATAACCCAGCCTGAATAAGAACAATAATAAAATATTTTAGAATGAATAACGGAAAAAACCTTAAGGCGGTGGCATACGGAGAGGTACTTTGGGATGTTTTTGCCAATGAAAAAAAGATTGGCGGAGCACCATTGAATGTAGCCTTGCGAATGAAAACGCTGGGTTGCGAAGTAGCTATGATAAGCTGTGTAGGCAATGATGAAGACGGGAGAGCAATAAAAGAGCAAGTGAAACAACTGGGACTTGAAACGGATACAATTGTAGTTTCTGAAGATTTTCCAACTGGTTTGGTCAACGTAACCTTAAATGAGCGCGGATCGGCAAGTTATGAAATCAGTTACCCGTCTGCATGGGATAAAATTGAATTGAATGATTTGGCGAGGAATTCAGTTGCTAATGCGGATGTTTTAATTTATGGCAGTTTAGTTTGCCGTGATGACGTTTCAAGGCTGTCACTGGAAGAAATGCTGCAAAAAAAAGTCTACAAGGTTTTTGATGTGAATTTAAGAAAACCACATTATTCGTATGAAATGCTGGATCGCCTCATGCAGTCAGCGGATTTTATAAAGTTTAATGATGAGGAATTATTAGAAATTACTGCAGCTATGGCTTCGCCCTTTACAAGTCTGGAAGACAATATGAATTTTATAGCTGAACGAAGTAAAGTAACGGGAATGTGTGTAACGAGAGGCAAACACGGAGCCTTGCTAATGTGGGAAGGCCGACTTTATGAAAATGAGGGATATCCTGTTGAAGTTGCTGACACCGTAGGTGCCGGAGATTCATTTCTCGCGGCTTTGATAGCTTCATTGTTAAGTGGAAAAGAACCTCAGTATTCAATTGATTTTGCCTGTGCAGTAGGTGCATTAGTAGCTGAATCTCCTGGCGCTAATCCCGAAATTTCACTTTCCAGAATTGAAAAGATGATGTTAAAAATGAAAATTTAACTTTTATGAAATTTAAATGAAATATGAGTTAGTTAAACCAAAATTCTTGCAGTTAGTGTTGTTAACAATAATAAGTTTAATATCGCTTATGAGGGGTCTTATGTTTTTTTAAAATCCGAATTTTATTAAATACTGTAAGTTTTTCGAATTTTGTTTAAGTTTTAATTACTTAATTTAAGTATTTGTTTTTTGAAGTAAAGCCTGATATCTTTTAGATATTAGGCTTTTATCGTAATATTATAAAATTTGGAAGCAAATACATGCAGGATATGCACTGGATTTTGGGAAAGTAATATACGCAGAGAAGAAGGAAGGTAAACTGATTTTGTATGCATAAATGAAACTTTCGTGCGAAGCGTGGCTGGAATTTAAAATAATCAATAATACCTTATAGGATCTACTTTTAAGCCACTGGGACTTATAGGTAAAATATACTGGTATTCTGTCTTGCCGTTTAACGGTTTTATATTTAATGGAATACTTAAAAAAATAATTTAGGGGTTCGGTGAGGATAATTTAATACAGTTTCGAACCTAACCTCGTTAACACTTGAATTTGTTTACTTTCTATTTCCGAAAACACTATACGCCATCATTCTGCCACAATAATAAAAGTGTTTCATTTAAAGCTTTTGTAAAAAGTAAAAATCACGCCCTCAAATTCATTTATTCTGTAGGGCGTAATTCAATTTTAAAAAAATAATCTCTAGAATTTTAATTTGAGAAAGAAGCACTTTTAACTAAATTGCTTCAGGGCTTGCAATAATTTTTAGGAACCCCAATCCAGTATAATTTTACCAATATGGCTTCCTTTTTCCATGCATTGATGAGCGTTTATAACATTCTGGTACGAAAATGTTTTGTAAATAACGGGCTTGAATTTTCCATTTTCGATTAATGGCCAGATGTTTTGGAATACTTCTTTTGTTAATCGTTTTTTGTAGTTATAATCTCTTGCGCGTAGTGTACTTCCGGAGATCGTGATTCTTTTTACCATTAACTGCCAAATATCAAGTTCTACGTCTTTTCCATTCTCCGCATTAATATGAATAAGTCTTCCGTCTTCGTTTAAGACGTTGAGATTTTTTTGAAAATAAGGTCCGGCTATCATATCAAGAATTACATCTGCGCCTTTGCCTTTTAAAATTTCTTCGAAATCCTCTGTTTTATAATTAATAGAAAGATCAGATCCCAATGCATCACAATACTTTGCTTTTTCCTCTGAACCAACTGTTGTAAAAACTTTTGACCCTAGAGCATGAGCAATTTGAATAGCTGTAATTCCGATACCGCTGCTACCTCCGTGAACTAATAGGGATTCACCAGCTTTGAGTTTGCCTCGATCAAAAATATTAGACCAAACTGTAAATACCGTTTCAGGCAGACTTGCCGCTTCCACAAAATTTAAACCCTTAGGAATAGGCAGGCACTGACCTTCTTTAACAGCAACATATTCAGCATAGCCACCCCCGGCAAGAAGGGCACAAACACGATCTCCTTTTTTCCATTGCGTAACTTCCGGACCGCATGCTGCAATTATACCAGACACTTCAAGACCCGGAATTTCATTAGAAGTGCTATCTGGAGCCGCATATTTTCCCTTACGCTGGAGAATGTCACTTCGGTTGATACCAGATGCTTTTACTTGAATTAACACTTCATTTTTAGAAGGAATTAAATCAGTAACTTCCGTTAGCTGCAAAACTTCAGGACCTCCAAATTTTGTGATTGTAATAGCTTTCATAGTCTAATTTGTTGAAAAGGTAGATTATATTTTCCAAATAAAGCTTTGTTCTCAATGCTTTTTGCAAACAGAGGTGTTTCTTCGTGGTTGTGGGTGTCAGAGGCTTCTTGTCTTGCTTTTGCAGCTTCCGCTAAAGAAATTCCGTTTTCTTTGATGAAATTTAAAAATTCTGGTGTAGCTGTTGCATGAATGGTGTTGGTGAATTTGGAAGTTTTGTCGTCGATTCTTTCTGCTTTTAATTCCCAAAGAACCTGTACTTTAGATCTTCCGCTCGCTGTAATAGTATCAGAAATAGATAACATGCGGCAATAATCGGCACGATATTCATCAAAAATATAGTGCTGTACAACAAGTGCAGTTCCGACGTATTCTACATTGATAGACATTGGTATCCCTTCAAAATTTGAAGTAATTCCCGCTGCAATATGGTTCACAGAACAGCGCTGGTATTCGGCATCTGGCAGATTTAGAAGCCAGTCTGCTATATTGATTTTTTCAATTGGGGCATTCATTATTGCTGAAACAATTGAAGCTGATAATGCATTTTCGGGTGTTTGTACGATTTCCATCTTTTCTATTTTTTAAATTAATTTATGTCAAAGTTCGACAATGTAAACCAATCGTGGAAATGGTATTTTTAGATGTAAACGATCGAAATTTTCGATTTATAATAGTATTTTTATAAAAAAATTAGAAAAGATGGAACTTCGTCAATTAAAATACTTTGTCCGCGCGGCAGAACTTTTAAATTTCACTCAGGCAGCCGATGATCTATATATTACTCAAAGTACATTATCACATCAGATAAAAGAATTAGAAACGTCACTAAATGTTCTTCTTTTTGATAGAATAGGGAGGAGAGTTAAACTGACAGAATCAGGAGAAATAATGCTTGAATATGCGCGAAGAACGATTCGACAGGCAGAAGAAGCAAAACAGGTTTTAATGGATTTGAATAACCTTAAGACAGGAAAAATAATTATTGGATCGACTTATGGTCTTGTAAATTTACTGTTGCAATCAGCGACGGAATTTAATGAGGAATTTCCCGATATTCAGATCCAGATTGTATTGGGTTCTACATCAGATTTAATGCAAAAAATACGCTCGTACGAAATTGACTGTATGCTTTCATTTATGCCTTCGTCTGAGGATAATCAGCTTGATGTGATGCGTCTTTTCTCTGCGAATCTTTCATTGATTCTTCATACATCACATCCGTGGAGTAAGCTTAAAAAAATCACATTTCAAAAAATTGCGGAATTACCTTTAGTGCTGCCTTCGCAAAGTTACAGCATCAGGAATTTTCTGGACGAAACACTTCTAAAAAATAATATGCAATTAAAAGCAAAAATAGAAATCAATGATATTCACAGTTTATTGGATCTGGTTAATTCAAAAAAGTGGTGTACCATATTAATGGATACTTCCTTGTTTCATTTTCCGGAACTTGTTGCGGTCCCAATTGAAAGTAAAAATATTACTCGTGAAGCAACTATTACATTTCCTTCTGGAATTTATCGCAAAGCGTCACTTGTATTTTTTCAAAATTTAATCATGAAAAAAATGGTAATGCATAATTTAGTTTAAAAAAACAAATCGCTCCGCCATTAGAGCCTTTTTTAGAAACCCTTTATATTGCTGAGGTACAGGTTTTCTCATTATGATGTGCCATGATTCTGCTACAAAATTTTGACGTATAATATCTTTTTAAAAAACCGGATTAACTTTTTATGGCAAAAAATGGAGGCAACTCCAATTTATAATTGCGTCAAAAACTGAGGCAACTCCATAACACTATTATTTTACTTTTACCACAACCTTTCCTTTTGCATGTCCGCTTTCCAGATAATTAAAAGCATCATTGGTCTGCTCAAAAGGAAAAATTTTATCCACAACTGGTTTAATTGCTTTAGATTCTAGTAAACTACTTATTTGTTCGAGTTGTCTTCCGTTCGCCTTCATGAATAAAAAGGAATAATTAACATTTAAATTTTTAGCCCTATTACGGATTTTCAGGCTGGTCAGCCAAATAATGAATCGTATTATTGCTGATGCGCCTATTGATTTTGCAAACTCTGGAGTTGGAGGTCCAGAAATTGAGATAATACTGCCTCCCGGTTTTAAAATTGTCAATGATTTTTCAAGTGTTTTAACATCCTGGCTGTTAAGTACCACATCATAATCTTTAAGAATATTTTCAAAGTTATCCTTTTTGTAATCTATTATAATATCAGCTCCAAGGGCTTTCAGCATGTCAAAATTCTTTTCGCTGGCTGTCGTGGCGACAAATGCCCCAAGATGTTTGGCAAACTGAATTGCTATTGTACCAACTCCGCCAGAACCTGCTTGAATAAAAACTTTTTGGCCTTTACGAAGTTTCGCTTTTTCGACGAATGTCTGCCATACAGTTAGTCCGACCAATGGAATTGATGCTGCCTGCTCCATTGATATATTTATAGGTTTTACTGCCAGATCATTTTCATTAACAGCAATATATTCCGCGAAGGAACCGATATGAAAATCGGCTGCTCGTCCAAAAATCTGGTCTCCAATTTTAAAGCGACTGACTTTAGAACCGGTTTCTACTACTATTCCTGCAATATCATGACCTAATATTAAAGGTAATTGATAAGGAAGGATTAGCTTGAAATCCCCGTTTTTTATTTTTAAGTCCAGCTGGTTGATGCTGGCAGCATGAATTTCTACCAATACCTCATAATCTCCAATTTCAGGTATTTTTACTTCGCTGAGTAATAATTTTTCTGTTTTGCCGTATTTAGGTAAGATGTATGCTTTCATATTTTTTAGATGTTATCAGCAAGATTTAGTTCCAGATCACCATTCTGCTGAAGTCCGTTTTCAAATAAGCTTTTAATACGGCCACGCGCTTCAGGCTCCTCGAGTGAAGCAAAGAATTTAACCTGTGTGTCTAAAATTTCTTCGTTTGAAGGAAGTTTGGCTCTTTGGTTCATGATTTGCTTTATGGCAGCAATTGGTTTTTTGTCAAATGAATCTATGCGCTTTGCAAATTTTTCAACATATTCATCCAGTTCAGCGTCTGGAATTGATCGGTTTATCCAGCCGTAGAAAGCGGCCGTATCTGCGTCATAATCGTTACCGCTTAAAATAATTTCAAGAGCTCGGCTGCGTCCTGTAAGCAGATGCAGGCGTTCAAGTCCTCCGCCACCAGGAAATGAACCGATCCCTATTTCTACCTGAGCCAAGAATGCGTTTTCCCTGCTGGCGAAGCGTATATCAAATGCTTGTGCAAATTCACTTCCAAGTCCTCTGGCACGGCCACGGATGGAAGCTATGGTTACAAAAGGGGCAAGTTCCAGTCTGCGTGCAATATCTGGCCAAGCTATAGAAAGGCCTGTTTTTCCGGTTCCTTTTGGAAAGTCTCCAACATTTAGCAACTCGACATGAGCAACAAAAAAGTCTGGATTTTCACTCTCAAATACTACAACTTTTAGATTTTGATTTGACTCCAGTTCGTCCATCACGGTCATTAACTGTTTAGAAAATTCGGTATCAAACATGTTAATAGGAGGATTGTTGAAACTGATTTTCCAGTATCCATTTGTAATTTTGTGTGTGGTAAAAATCATAATTTAGTTGTTTTGGTTAATTTTTTGTAATTTTACTTGCAAATTGAAAGCACAAATATAATTAAATTTACTTGCAAAATGCAAGTAGTTGAAATGATAATGAAAGAAATTAAAAAAAGGTCGGGCTGTCCAGTGAGCAGTTCACTTGATTTGTTAGGAGATAAATGGTCACTTTTAATTGTTCGAGATCTGATGTATTATAAGAAGTGCACTTATGGTGATTTTCTAAAATCGGATGAAAAAATTGCGACTAACATCCTTGCCACAAGATTATCAACTCTTGAAGACGCAGGGATCATTGTAAAGCTGGATCACCCCGAAAGCAAAGTGAAATTTTTATATCAACTCTCTGAGAAGGGTATTGATCTGCTTCCGGTATTAATCGAGATGTATATCTGGGGCGAAAAGTATTTTATGCTTTCTGAGCATCACATTGAATTTTTAAAAGAAATCAAGAAAGATAAACAGGCTTTTATAGATAAGCTGACTGACAAAATGAAAAAAGCGATTGTGTCAAAATAATGATACTCAGGCAGATGAGATGGAAACTAAAATTATTTTGGAATTATTGTATTTAGTATCAAAAAATTACGATAAACCAAAAGAGAAAAAAATCCTATATCCTTAACGGGATTTCTAACCATCGTTGAGCTTCGATTAATTCTCTTATAGCACCACTTGAAGACTGTTTATTTCAAACAGACTAAGAATTTCTTGTGAAAAAATCGAACTACAATTATTAGGCTGTAAAGGCTTGAAAAATCTATATGTTAGCGTATAAAAAAAGAGACAATCATTTACAGATAATTGGAAGCAGAATAAAAATATTTGAATTATTGCCGCCGTTGGTAAAAACAAATATGTCTGAGGGAATGGAAGGTAAATCGATAACACCAGATGTGCTAATTGATGCTTTGATAAAAGGATTAAAAGACAATACGTACACTATTCGTGTTGGCGATACAAAAACGATTTATCTGTTAAATAGATTTTTACCAAAGTTAGCTTACAAGTTATTGAATCATAAAGGTATTACGGACAGATTGCAATCTTAATTGGTATAAAAATATTTAACTGAATAAAAAATGAACAATGTTCATTTTATTTTATATCTTTGTCTGCCGCAAGCCTTGAATAAAAATAAGTATGAGTACAATTGATAGAAAAGCAAAAGAAAAAGAAGCTTTAAAAGCCCTGATATTAAAAGGTGCTAAAAAGCTTTTTGTTGAAAAAGGAATTGAACATACTACCATAAGAAACATTGCTGAAGAAATTAATTACAGTGTAGGCACTGTTTATGTTTATTTTAAAGATAAAAATGATATTCTCCATGATCTTCATACAATAGGTTTTCAGGAATTAGATAGTTATTTTATGGAGTTATATACTATAGAAGATCCGAAGGAAAGATTAAAGAAAATGGGATTTGCCTATATCAAATTTGCCATCGAAAATTCTGAAATGTACGATTTGATGTTTAATCTAAAAGCTCCAATAGAATTCCTGAAAGACTCCGAGAATGAAGATTGGGACGAAGGATGTACAGCATTTGGATTAGTTAAAAAAACTATTGAAGAATGTATTAACAAAGGTTATTTTAAAGGCCATAATGTAGAGCCGCTGGCATTTATGGTTTGGAGTTTGGTACATGGTATGTGCTGTCTGGAAATTCACCAGAGAATTAAAAATGTAAATTTTACGAATCCCGATACCATTTTGTATGACGGATATAATGAATATTTAAAAATGATAGAAAAGCTTTAAAAATTTTTTTGCTCAAAAAAATGAACAGTGTTCAAATAATAAACAATGTACAATAAATGAAAATTAAACTAACTTTTGCAGTACTCTGTCTAGGATATTTAGGGTATGCACAGAACAAGCTGGAAACTTATATACAGACCGGCTTAAAAAATAACGAAGTAATCAGGCAGCATAATTTTGACATTAGTAAAAGCATGTATGCCTTAAAAGAAGCACGAGCTTTATTTTATCCAACAGTTTCCCTAAACGGAAGTTACACCAAAGCAGAAGGTGGAAGGACAATCGATATTCCAATTGGAGATATGCTGAATCCGGTGTATAGTACTTTAAATCAGATTACCAATTCTAACGCTTTTCCAATGTTAGAAAATCAGTCGGTCTTGATAAATCCGGATAATTTTTATGATGCTAAAATTCATACCACGATGCCATTGCTGAATTTTGAAATTATTTATAATAAAAGAATAAAAACCCAGCAGACGACGCTTCAAAAAATAGAACTCGAAATCTATCAAAGAGAGTTAGTAAAGGAAATTAAAATTGCCTATTACAAATACCTGCAGTCGGTTGAAGGAATTAAGATTTATGAAGATGCCCTGGCTTTGGTAAAAGAAAACCAAAGGGTAAATCAGGCTTTATTTAAAAATGAAAAAATAAACCGGACTGCAGTTTTACGAAGTGAAAATGAGGTAATCCGCATTCAGGCGAATTTAGAAACCGCCCGACAAACCAGTAATAATGCAAGATCATATTTTAATTTTTTATTGAATCAAAAACTTGATACCGCAATAGAAACTGATCAGAGTGAAGCACCGTCAATAGAAGTACTTTCAGAAAATACCCAAAATAGAGAGGAGTTGCAAAAGCTCACTCAGGCAAAAGAAATAAACGAAAATGTAAGCAAACTAAACAAATCGTACTGGCTGCCAAAAGTAAGTGGTTTTGCCGATTTCGGAATTCAGGATTTTGATTTTGAAGCAGATAAAAACTCACGCTATTATTTTGCCGGAGTGGGGCTGGAGTGGAATATTTTTTCGGGAAACAAAAACAAATGGAAGCTGAAACAAGTTGAAGAAGACAGTAAAAAAATCATTTCACAAACTGATAATGTAAAACAGCAGTTACTGCTTCAGTTTCAGGTTTCACAGAACAATCTAAAATCGGCTTTAGAGCAATTTTATGCTGATAAAAATCAAAAACAGTCGGCCAAAAAATACAATGACGACATTACCAAATTATACAAGGAAGGTCAGGCAATATATATAGAACTGCTGGATGCACAGAACCAATGGGTAAATGCGCAGCTTAACACTAATATTTCGCTTTATAACTCCTGGATTGCTTTTGCAGAATTAGAAAGAGCCAACGCCACTTTTACTTTTAACTAAAAATAAAAAACATGAAATTAACGATTCACAATTATCTAAAAAAACATATCGCAGCCTCCAAAAAAGGGTTGATTATATTGCTTGCTTTAACGCTTTTTTACGCCTGTAAAGAAGAAAAAAAGGAAAATTCGCCCTTTGAAAGCGCGGATGTCATCCCGATTAAAACAGCTCCGGTCGAATCTTTTGCTCTTAACAATACCATAAGCGCATCAGGTTTAGTAACAACAGAAAATCAGGCCAATTATGGATTTAAAATAGGAGGGGTCATCAGTCGTATTTATGTTGAAGAAGGCCAGTTTTTTAAGAAAGGCCAGCTTCTGGCATCATTAGACGAAACAGAGATTAATGCAGGATTGAACCAAACCGATTTGAATCTCAAAAAGTACGAGCGTGATTATAAACGAGCAAGCAATTTGTACAAAGACAGTGTGTATACATTAGAACAGCTTCAGAATACCAAAACGGGTCTTGACATTGCTAAAAAGCAGAAAGATGCAGTGGCTTTTAATGCACGTTATTCTAAAATTTATGCTGTTGCAGATGGTTTTGTTTCGAAAAAAATAGCAAACGAAGGAGAAGTAGTTGGCGTAGGATCGCCAATTCTGGCCATAAATGAAACCATCCAAAACAATAATTATCTGCTAAAAGTAGGATTGACAGACAAACAATGGGCCGCGGTAAAAGTAGGGCAGAAAGCCACTGTGACGCTTGACGGTTATCCTGATGAAAAATTCGATGCCTTTATTTTTAGAAAATCGCAGGCGGCAGATGCGGCATTGGGCTCCTTTCAAGTCGAATTAAAACTGAGCCTTAAAAAAAGTAAACCAGCGGTGGGAATGTTTGGAAAAGCCGAAATAAAGGCAGAACAATCAGAAGATTTCATCATCATTCCGTACAATTCGCTTATTGAAGCTGACGGAAATAAAGCGTTTGTTTTTATTGTGGAAAACAACAAAGTAAAACGCCAGTCCGTGACCATTAATAAATTTGAGAACAATAAAGTATTCATAAAAGAAGGTCTTCAGAAAACAGATCAGATTGTGATCTCCAACAGTGCTTATCTCAACGAACAATCAACTATCAAGATCATTAAATAATCAGTATTATGAAAATAACAAACTTTGCTGTTAAAAATTATCAGTTTACACTGATTATCTTTCTGCTGGTTGCTGTGGTAGGGTATCTTACGTTGTTTACCATGCCCAGGGCGGAAGATCCTTCAACACATCCGCCGCAATATTTAATTACGGTAATCTATCCCGGGACAAGTCCAAAAGATATGGAGGAGCAGGTTGTAAAACCAATCGAGAATAAAATTTACGGACTCGAAAACATCGAAAAAATATTAACCACAGTAGAAGACGGTGTTGCAGCTTTTCAGGTAAAATTTAAATACGGAGTAGATGTTGACAATAAATATCAGGAGATTTCTACGGAAATGAATGCCCTTAAAAACAGCGAGCTTCCAAAAGATATTTATCAGATAAAGACCGAAAAAATTGCTTCTTCTGATGTGAAAATCCTTCAATTAGCGTTGGTTTCAGAAAATGCATCTGATAAAAAACTTCGTGATGAAGCAGATAAACTTAAATCTAAAATTGAAAAAATCACCAATCTGAAAGATGTAAAGTATGCGGGAATTCCAGAGCAGGAAATTCGTATCGATTTACAGCTTGAAAAACTGGCACAATTAAAAATTCCGTTAAACGTGGTCATGGGAAGCCTGCAGAGCGAAGCAGCGGATATTCCGGGAGGAAGTATTGATTTAGGCAGCAAGGTATTTAATGTAAAAACCAGCGGTAAATTTAAAAATGCGGATGACGTATCCAATACAGTAATTTACAATGCTAACGGTAAAATAATCTATATGAAAGATGTAGCCGAAGTAGGCTATAAGTCGCAAGTTGTCGATCATATTACCCGCATCAACGGACACCGATGTGTACTGGTTACAGCTGGTATGAAAGACAATGTAAACATTACAGATGTGCAGAAAGAATTCCTGCCAATTGTAGATGAATTTTCTAAAGAATTACCCTCAAACATCAAATTAGTAAAAAACTTCGATCAGGCGAATATGGTATCGCAGCGTTTGGGACATTTAGGTTTTGATTTTACGCTGGCAATTGTTTTGGTAATTGTGACATTACTTCCATTAGGTTTAAGAGCTTCGGGAATTGTGATGATTTCCATTCCGTTATCCCTCGCATTGGGATTAATTGCAATGAATGCTTTTGGCTTTTCTTTAAATCAGTTGAGTATTGTTGGTCTTGTGGTAGCTTTAGGATTGTTGGTGGATGACAGTATTGTGGTAGTCGAAAACATAGAGCGATGGCTGCGGGAAGGACATTCTAAAATGGATGCAGTCCTTAAAGGTACCAAACAAATCGGAATTGCCGTTGTAGGCTGTACTGCAACACTTGTAATTGCATTTTTACCGCTGGCTTTCCTGCCGGATGTTTCGGGAGAATTTATCAGAAGTCTTCCAATGGCAGTTATTACCAGTGTACTGGCATCGATGATTGTAGCTTTAACATTGGTGCCGTTTTTAGGAAGCCGATTTTTAAAAACGCACGATCATGCGGGAGGAAATATTTTTCTTCAATATCTGCAAAAATTCCTGACCAGAGCGTATCGTGATATTATGCCCAAAGCATTAAAATATCCTAGAACAACTATTGCTATTTCTATAGTTTTAAGCATCACTGCTTTTGGATTGTTTAAAGTAACAGGTTTTAAATTATTTCCAACTTCAGAAAAACCGATGTTTCTTATCAATATAAAAATGCCCCTTCAGGCCAATATTTCAGAAAGTGACCGTGTGACCAAAATTGTAGAAGCAGAGCTTAAAAATCATAAGGAAATTGTGTATTACACTTCGAACGTTGGTAAAGGAAATCCGCAGATTTATTACAATGTGCATCCCCAGGACAGAAAACCCGATTTTGCGCAGATTTTTGTCCAGCTCGAAGATGAAGCTAAACCATCAGAGAAAACAGCCTTGATTGAAGAACTTCGAAATAAATTTAAAACAATGCCTTACGCAAAAGTGGAGGTCAAAGATTTTGAACAGGGAACACCATTAGAAGCTAATATTGTCGTAAGATTATTTGGTGAAGATCAGGAAGTGTTACGCAAGCTTTCCTCACAGGTAGAAACTATTCTGAGAAAGCAGGAAGGAACTGTTTATATCAACAATGAACTGAATACGTATAAAACTGATGTTAAAGTTAAAATCAATAAAGAAAAAGCCAGAACATTGGGCGTATTGACCAGCGATGTAGATAAGGTAATCCGTCTTTCGGTAGCAGGATTAACAGTCGGTGATTATATAGATGATAGGGAAGATGCCAGAAATGTTACGCTGACATTGCCCCGAGATAAATTTTCGAACCTTGACGCTTTGAAAAACTTGTACGTAAATAATCTTCAGGGAACTCCGATTGCCCTAAACCAGATTGCTGAAATTTCGTTTGAAACTTCTCCAACGGCGATTAACCATTTTAATAAATCACGCTTTTCAAAAGTAACCGCTTTATCGGCAAAAGGGTATTATGCCAATGATTTATTGACACACATAGTTCCAAAACTGGATCAATTGAAAATGCCAAAAGGATATTACTATAAATTATCAGGTGAAAAAGAATCCGAAGGCGATGCGCTGGGCGGTAATTTTTTGGCCGTAATTATTTTGAGTACCTTTTTGTTTGTGGCGGTTTTACTGCTGCAGTTTAAAACTTTTAAAGGAATTATTATTGTATTATCTATTATTCCGCTGGGAATTTTGGGTGGTGTGTTATTATTGCTTCTCAATGGAAGTCCGATGTCTTTAGTTGCTATAATCGGTTTTATCGGTCTTTCGGGAATTCAGGTAAAGAACTCTTTGCTGCTGGTAGATTTTACCAATCAGCTAAGACAGGAAGGATATTCAATTGATGAAGCTATTGCAATTGCAGGAGAAACGCGTTTTCTGCCTGTAGTGCTGACTTCAATTACTGCAATCTGCGGTTTGATTCCGATTGCATTAAACTCAAATCCTTTGATTGCACCATTGGCAATTGTGTTAATTGGCGGTTTAATCAGTTCTACAATATTATCACGAATTGTAACGCCCGTGATGTATAAATTGATTCCTCCTAGTATTGAAAAGATGTAAGAAGAGAGAAAATATTTTTTTTGAAATTAAGATAATTTTTAAAGCCGGCAGCGTGTTTTAGACTGCTGGCTTTTTTTCTTGAAAAAGATTGATAAGGGAAGACAGGAAATTATCAAATTTTGAAAATGTAAAACTTAATTTCAGCTCTGTTCTTAGTGTTCGAATCCTGTTAAGTTATCGAACGCTAAAATTTAAATTTATCTTGTTTTTCATATAAATACTGTTTTTCTGAAGTTTGTTTCTTTATGAAGAAAATAAAGCAAAAACGAGTCAAACTCATTTATTGATAAGGGTTAAATAAAAAAATGGCGCCAATTGTCTTCAATTGGCGCCATTTGGCTTTGTGACCCTTACTGAACAATTTACAAACCATTTTATGAACGATTTAAAGAAATTAGCTTATTTTCAAGTGAATTTGTAAGATAATTATTTTAAATTTTTACTTAGAATCGGTTTGTATGTATCGTAGGGGTTAAACGTTAAAAAATGTTAAAACCTATTTATATTTTAATTTATTAAGATATTATAGATTTTTATAAAATTCCCTAAAATAAAATTTGGTGGTATCTAATGAGAACGAGTTAGTTTTTAGTAAAATTATATAATAATTTGGAGAATATTCAAATCAAAATTTGGTTGGGATATTAGAGTTTTAAACCGCTTTAATCTAATTATTAGGAATTATGTGTATTTACTAAGGGATGAGGAGAGCAGGATTCGAACCTTAGGCTTGAAACCCTTGCTTATACTGCATTTTTTCAAATTTATAATCTATTATGCCACGATGTTGCCATGGAATTAAAACTACTAAATTTTTAATTAACTTATTGTTTATTAGTGAATCAAATTGTTTTTTACTGCTGTTATTTTTAGGATGTAAATATAACGTTTTATTTATAAAACTAATTATTTTTCTAAATATCATAATACTATTCTCAAAAAAAACCTTATGATAAAGCGATAGAAGGGTTCTTTCCATATTAAAAGTATAGATTATTATGTCTAATAAGTGTTACCAATTAATTCTTTTTTACTTTGCTAGATAAATTTAATTCTCTCATATATTTTCTAACAGTTCTTGCTGATATATCATATCCTGAATTTTGCAGCTCTACTGCAATCCGTTCACTGCCATATCGTTGTTTACGAGCAAAAAATATTGAGGCAATTTCTTTCTGTATTACAATTTTTCTTATTTGTGTTTTCGAAAAAAGCTGATTTTTCCATTTGCTATAGGCAGTTCTGTCTAAATTTAGAGCTTCTGCCATAATTCTAATTGAATATTTTTTTTCATTGTCTGCCATGAAATAATAAATCGCCGATTTTCCCTGGTACATATAAGTGGATGCATTTTTTAAAATTTCAAACTTTAAATTTGATCTTTTGACTTTGTTTGCAAGCTCAAGAGTTTTTTTATGTCCAACAAATTTTAATTTTAACGGTGCAATTCCTAGAAAATGCTCTCTTCCAAATCTCTCATATTTTTGTCTCCATTTGCTTAAAGCACCAGGGTATATTTTCAGTTCTTCTTCCAGCTTTGTTAAACAATTTCTTTCATAACTTAGTAGAACTGCTTTTTCTTTAAAAAATCGACTATATTTTTTTCTAATTCCATTCATGTGCAACACTAATTGTTAATATTATTAAACTGCTCTATAGTTTTATAGTTCAATGCTGTATGTATTCTCTCTTTATTATACCACTCTTCAATAAATTCAAATACTTCAGCTTTCATCTGTTTCGTAGAAAGCAGTTGATCTTTGCGATTTAACAGCTCTCTTTTAAATGAACTAAAGAAAGCCTCGGAAATAGCGTTATCCAAATGATTACCTTTGCGACTCATACTTCTAATACAATTAAAAGAACTAAGTCTATTACTAAAGACTTTATTGGCATACTGAACTCCTCTGTCCGAGTGAAATATTAAACCATTTGAAACTTTACGATTAATAACAGCCATTTCCCAGGCGGGTAAAGTAGTTTTCTGAGTGGAAAGTCTAGAACTCAGATTCCAGCCAATTATTTTTCTATCATATAAGTCCATAATAATGGTTAAATACGAAAAGCCTCTTTTTGTTTGTATGTAGGTGATGTCTGAAACCCATACTTTTGAAGGGCCGTCTGTCTTAAACTTTTGATTTAAAACATTTGGAGCTATATAATGTGAATGATTTGAATTAGTTGTTACCTTAAATTTTTTTTTGGCGATTCTACGCAATCCCAGCTGTTTCATATAAAATGATACATGTCCTTCACATATTTTATATCCCCTGCTATTTAGTTCTTTAGTAATTGGTACTTTCCCTTGCTGTTTTTTAAAACTATAAAATATAGAGGTTAGTTCCTTTTTTAATAAAGCTAATTGTTGTTGTTTTTGCGAAATTCCATTGTTTTTCCATCTATTGTATCTGCCATAGCCTACTTCTAAAATTTCACACATTTTCAATATAGAATATTTGTGTTCGTTTTGTTTTATGAACTGATAGATTACTATATTTCCTTTATAAAGATAAAGAGATGCATTTTTTAAAATTTCAAATCTGAGTTCTGATTCTTTAGATTTTTTTTTTAGTTCAAAAAAAAGTTTGTTTTTGGGATGTACGCGTGCATAGCCAGACCCTTGAAAACTTCCAGCTCCAAATTCCTGATATTCTTTACGCCATCTCGTTAGAAGACATGGAAGTATACCAATTTCTTCTGAAAACTCTTTAAGACTATCTTTTTCATAACTTAGCAGCACAGCATTTTTTTTAAAAAGATGGTCATATTTTTTATATTTTCCTGCCATAAACTGATAACAATTTGATTTTTAGTTTTTTTTATAACAAAATATACTGCATGCATTTTGTTAGATTGGTTTTCAGCTAAAAGCAGAAAAAGCCTTTTGAGAGATTATTTTTTTAATGAAATTCAAAGGTCAAATTCACTAAAGTCTCTCATACTGGAGTAAGTGGAAGAATTAGTTACAACCTTTCAATTTTTTAATTTCATTATAAAGTTGATCAATTTTTTCATTTTTAAGCTTTATAATTTCAAGTCTTGCTTCGGCTAGTTCTTTATAATTCATATTATGGTTCTTATCACCGACTTTTAACATTGATCCTGTACCTGTTAATAACCAATTAGGATCTATATCTTTATATTTTACCAATAAATTATGTATTGGAAGCATTCCTGCATTGGTTCTTTCTTTGCAGATTTCTGTTATTAAAGAAGTACTGATTTTTAATTCCAGGGCGAATTTGGTAGGATTTGAAATGATATCTGCCTTCTTTAGGTATTCATAAACAATTAAAAATCTTTTCGTTATATCATTCATTACATGTAATTTAAAGATTTTATCTATTTGTATCTTTCTTTTGTAAGATACAATAAGTATTCCTGTATTGTAAAACGAATGAAAACTGCTATTCAACTCTGATTATGCCAGTTACAATGGATGCCGCAAGTAGTTCAGATTTTGGTATTTCAAACGTATCGTAATCTTTATTATCGCTTACAAGTGCAATAAAATTATCATTATCAGACCTGCACACCCGTTTGATCAGTACACCCAGTTTAGTACTTAAAATAACATACACTTTGTTCCATTGAAATAAAGTACCTGCAGGCAGATGCTTACAGGCGGCAATATCTCCATTCTGGTAATTGGGATGCATCGAGGAGTCTCTTATGATAATTAAATAATCTGCGTCTTCAAAAACCGGGATTAAAAATTGTTGGTTATTACTAGAAACAGTTGTACTGCCACAGATGTAAGCTGTTAAGTCTTCTGCTGTTATAAGCGACAGGTATTTGTTTTTTTTCTCAATGCCTTTACAGCTGTTTTTTAAAACATTCCCATTTCCGGTTGTAAGCCATTCTTTATCAAGCAGTATATTTAGTTCACACAACCTGTTAATGAAATCAGCAGGTAAATTAACCTTACCGTTTAACACCTGCGAAAAGGAAGATTTGCTGGAATAGCCCATCAGCCGGCCTATTTCCTGCTGGTTTTTGGCAGTACCGAGGCTCATTAGGGTTTTTAAGGCTATTTTAATTCTCTGCAGTTCATTCATGGTTCTATTCCTGCTTATCAGCTTGAATCTGTTTTTCCAGATAGGAGATTATTTTATGCAGATTTTCTATGGTCTGCTGCTGGCTTGCTGCTAAAACTTTAAAATTTTCTGCACTCTCTAATAGCAACCTGTAGATGTCTGAATTTTGAATCGTTTCCTTAAGCATCGGTCCTTCTCTTTTGAGCAGCCAGTCGCAGCTGTATTGAGGATATTTTGCAGCAATTTTCAAAATCCATTTGGCTTGTATATCGGTGTTTTTTGCAATAGCACGGGATAAAACAGCCTGGCTTGAACCCATTTCCTGTTCAAGTTTTGAAATGGATATATTTTCATTTTCTGCCAGAATTTTAATGTTTTCTAATAATATATTCATCCAGATACGAATTTACGTCATGATACTATAAAATTAATCATAATTTGTTGTGATTTGTTTTTTTTTTTGTATGAAAAAACACGAAAAAATATGATGGCTTTAGATTGGGACATTTTTAAGCAGCTGTTAATATATAATTGTAGGTAAGTATGGATTCTTTCATATGGGCTTTAATAAAAAATAATTCTTTTTTTTCTTAAAACTATGTGTTTTCTAATTAAAGGGAAGGTTTTTTGTATTTTTATTCTGGCCGTTGAGGAAGGGATTGTTTGGATTTTGTTTACAAACAGTCTGCAGATCTATAATGAAAAGGCTCTCTTGGATTAAAAATTAAAAATGATCTGTGATTATAAGCGCCATAAGTATTTGTATCCCCGGGGACTGTAAATATCCTAAGCAAAGACATGCTGATTACCATTTATTTGTTCTGTAAATTAAACCCTTTATAATATTGGGCATATTAAATTTTCAATACGCAGCATAGTGGAACTCCATGTTTAGCCTCCATTTAAATTTTGGTGCCTTTAGCCGTATAGGCACTATATTTTGAATGAGTTTAAATAGATATGCCGCGATTGAAAAATCAGTTTAAAATTTAAGGCGTTTATATTTTTCTGAATTAAAAGACAGCCGGCTCCGTTTTGGTAATTCCTGTTTCATGTTCTGCATATTAATAAGTTAGAGTATGTAAACGTATGGATTAAATATGCTATTGCATTTTAGTTTTAAATAATCAATACGTAGTAAAAAAAACAAACAGTTAAATGTACAAAACTGCTGTGGTTTCCTTTTTAAAATTTCCTGCAAAGCGGTTGCAGATTATAATCTGCAACCAGATAAAATTCTGAAAGTAAAGCTGAGATTGAAATAATATTTTTAAAAGTTCAGGGAACCGGCAGCATCCGTCAGTATCTTACATTTAAGGCTTTTAATTATTAAAGAGTATTTGTTTTTCCTTTTTTCTTTCTTTAAAGGTATGTACCTTCTGAAAGCAATAAGGATATTTTATTTTATTCGGGCCGACGGCGGGAAGGGATGGCTGGGATCTTCTGCAGTTGAAATGGATAGAATGATTTTGAACTATAGTTTGTGAAGAAAGTGAAATGCAGTGATTGATTGTGAGCCGGAAGGATGAACACTACTTTTTTAACTCTCTCTGTGCTGATTTCTAATTAAAAAAAAATGTTTTTATCATAAAAACGGACAGCAGTTATCTTTTAAGATAGACATTTTTGGAGTTATTGAGACAGGAACACTTAAGTAGTTTTGTAGGGATAGAAGCGGAATTAAATAATATTAATTACAGATTGTCTTATCACCGATGGCAAGCAGGCCTTTAATGGTAATACAGCTCTGATCTGTATAGGAGTTTAAAAAGATATGGCCTTTCTCACTGAGCAGCAGCAAAGCGTCGAGTACAGCGGCTTGGTTTTCCCGTTCAGGGGAAAAGCGGTCCTCGGGTTTTACTGATAAAAACAGGGATGCCATGCTGGTAAGCTCCTCCAGGGTGCAGCTGCGCTGATAATTTTGGCCAATCAGTTGCAGGATTTTGTTGCAAAAAAGAGGGGATGGTTCCATGGAATGCTTGTTTTATCCCATATACGAAATGGGGCCGGTTTTGGTTTTGCACCGGAGGCGTTTTCTTTGTTTATTTCATTATGTTTTTAATCGGCACCAGTTAATTTCTATTGGCTGGCCGATTATGTGCAGGGAGGGTTGTTTAATTCTTTCTTTCTTTCTTTCTTTCTTTCTTTCATGCTGCTTTGTTTTGAATTAATTAATGCCAACTGTCTGAAGTTCATTTTCTGAAAACAAAAAGAGTAGATAAGACAAAGCAAATATTTTCAAGTTCTGAATTTGTACTTTTTTACTGAAACGCGCAGATTTAATTCGCGCATATATATGAGCACTGTATTTGAAGATAATTCGTATCCCGATCTTTGAAGTTCTGCTGTGATACGTTTAGATCCATAACGTTTTTGAGATGACATAAATATAGATACTATTTCTTCCTTAACCATCATTTTCCATTTTTGTCTTTCAGAGACATATTCATTTTTCCATTTGTTGTAGCTTCCTAAGTTTACACCAAGAATTTTGCACATCATGTAACTTGAATAATTTTGTTCACTTTTAGCTATAAATTCAAATATAAAAGGTGGTCCTTTTTGAAGGTAATCTGTAGCTTCTTTAATAATTTTAAATTCAGTATCTGCCTTTTTAATTTTTATTTCAAGATCATAAATTTTTTTTTCGCGGATAGTTAATTTTGTTTTTCCTAAAACGGAGAAATTTTCTTCTCCGTTTATAATGTAGTTTTTTCTCCAGTGCAACAATGAGGCATAAGTTATATTGAATTTGCGAGCGATGTCTTCCAGTTTAAATTTTTCAAAACTTAGCTTGACGACTTTGAGCTTGAAATCACGGTGGTATTCTTTTTTATTTGCCTTCATGAATATAAGTAGCTATTTTATTTTTTGACATTATATTTCTGCATTGAACTCTTCAATTGTTTTATATTTAAGCGCTGAATGTCTCCTTTTTTTGTTGTACCAGTTTTCTATATAATCAAATATCTCCGCTCTCATCTCTTTTGGAGTTAATAATCTTTTCTGACTATATATCAATTCTCTTTTTAATGAGTTAAAAAAGCTCTCAGAAACAGCATTATCGAAACTATTTCCTTTTCTACTCATGCTTTGCATACAACCATATGTGTTAAGAGTAGTAGTAAAAAGTTTATTCGCATACTGTGTTCCGCGATCGGAGTGGAATATTAAGCCATCTTTTACTTTTCGATTACTTACAGCCATATTCCATGCAGGAAGAATAGTTGAATTTGTTGAAAGCACAGAACTAAGATTCCAACCGACTATTTTGCGGTCAAATAAGTCTATTATGACTGTAAGGTATAAGAAACGTCTTTCGATTTGTAGATAGGTGATGTCGGAAACCCAAACCTTTGAAGGTTTGTCCGTTGTAAATTGTCTGTTAAGTATATTTGGTGAAATAAATAGCTTATGCTGGGAATCTGTGGTTACTTTATATTTCATTTTGACTTTACGTTTAAGACCAAGTTGCTTCATGAAAAATGTAACCTGGTCTTCCGATATATGTACTCCTCTTTTGCAAAGTTCTCTAGCAATTAATACACACCCACGATATTGTTTAAATTCATAAAATATAGAAGTTATTGCATCTTTGAACAGGTTAATTTGGATTTCTCTTTTTGATAGAGGATGCTTCATTTTTAAATTATACATGGAAGTAGAGACGCATAAGACCTGACACATTATGCCAATTGGGTATTTTTTTCTATTTTGATGGATAAAATTATATATTGTTTGTTTGTCCTGAGTTTTTAATTTTATAGCTTCTTTAAGTATTTCTAATCTTAATTGCGATTCTGCAAGTTTCTTTTCTGATTCAAAAATCTTTGAATCCTCATAATAAATTCTTTTTTTTCCTTTGCCAGGAAAACTACCCTCTTTATATTTCCGATAAATAATCCTCCACTTAGAAAGCAATTTGGGATTTATTTCAAGTTCTTGGGCTGTATTAAGAACATTTTTTCTTTCATAACTCAGCAGAATCGCATTCTTTTTAAAGTCAGGTGTGTGACATTTTGGTATTTCTTCCATCTTATTACTATTATTCAAGATTAGCGTATCTAAGTTACTTAAAGTACTTGATTAAAATTATGTCAATATATTCAAATTTCTGAATTATTGTAGCAATTTTCTAATACAGTTTCGAACCTAACCTCCTTAACACTTGAATTTGTTAACTTTCTATTTACGAAAACACCATACGCCATCATTCTGCAACAATATAAAAGCAGTGCGAAAAAAAGAGTATTCGTCGTAGATTAAAATGACATTTTTTCATTGTTTACTATGAAAAAATGTCAGAATTAACCCCTGGCATATTTTTTGTTTTTTTCCTTGTGCACACCTTTGTGCAAGTTTAAAAATTTATTGTATAACAATTTTAAAAATTACTGTTATGAATCTTATTAAAAGAAACGGAGGCCATGTGCCGGCTTTCCAACGCTTGTTTTTTGATGATTTTTTTGGCCGCGATCTTTTCAATTGGGAAAACAACAATTTTTCAACCACAAGCACTACACTGCCTTCAGTGAATATTAAGGAAACTGATGAGAATTATGAAGTGGAAGTAGCCGCTCCCGGTATGATCAAAGATGACTTCAAGGTTACCCTTGATAATGGACAGCTGCTTATTTCTTCGTCTAAACAGGAACATGTAAATAAAGAGGAAGAAAATTACACCCGCAGAGAGTTCAGTTATCAATCTTTCCAGAGAAGTTTTGTACTGCCTAAAAATGTAGTGGACGAAGATAGAATTCGTGCCAGTTACGAAAATGGAATTTTACTGCTGTCTATTCCAAAACTGGAACAGGCCAGACAAAAGTCACCAAGGATGATAGAGATTTCTTAAAAACTTTTATTAATTTTTTTATTCAAAGCTGCCCCATAAAGGCAGCTTTCTTGATAATAATTTAAAATATGCTGTCACAATTATTCTCGGGGATAGCTGTACTTTCCCTTATTGTCTTATTGCTGATTTTATTGCTTCGGCGTTTAAAGCAGCCGTACTTTATCGCTTATATAGCGGCCGGTGTACTTTTAGGCCCTCAGGTATTTAATATTATTGACAAACCTGATGTGATATCAGAACTTGGTGAGATCGGGATCATTATTATGATGTTTTCTATAGGAAGCGAAATTGACCTTCAATATCTCGCGCGTAATTTTTACAAACCGCTGATGATTTCAGTTGTTCAGATTGTGCTTAGTTTTATCTGCATGTATTTTGTAGGATCATATGCGGGATGGAAAATTACAACAATTGTACTGACTGCTTTTACAATCAGCATCAGCAGTTCGGCCATTGTATTTCAATATCTGGCCAGAACAGGCCAAATTAAAAGCCAGCTCGGCATGATTACCTGCGGTGTATTATTAATGCAGGATATATTGGTTATACCTATGATGCTGGCATTGAATTTTATGTCAGGTGCCGCTGTATCAGCAGTCCAATTGATAAAAGTATGCGCAGGAGGTGTACTGATGATTCTTTTTTTGAAAGGGGCTCTGACTAAAAAACTTTTTAAAATTCCGATGCGCAAAGAGATTACTGCTGACCATGAACTGCAGGTTTTTATCGGCTTTAGTATCTGTTTCACAATGGCCTGGATCAGCGGATGGTTTGGCTTGTCTACTGCTTTTGGTGCTTTTGCTTCAGGAATATTAATCGGGCATGATAAGGCAACCCGCTGGCTGGGCAGTTCCCTTATTCCTTTTAGGGTATTTTTTATGGCTTTCTTTTTCTTAGCTGTAGGACTGCAGTTAGATATTAATTTTTTTATTCAAAATGCAGGTACAATTATATTGATTTCATTTTCCGTACTCTTTATAAACAGCCTGATCAATACCATTCTTTTTAAACTGACCAAGAACTCCTGGCGCGACAGTTTATATGCAGGCGCCCTCTTATCGCAGATAGGGGAATTCAGCTTTATTTTAATGACCATGGCAGCTTCTTTAAAATTAGTAGAAAATTATGCCTATCAGATAACACTGGCTGTAATTACTTCAACTATGCTGTTAACTGCCATTTGGCTTACGATTATTCAGCAGTTAATTTACAGGATAAAATAGAAAGGAAAGATCTGAAATTGTTATAAGTTTTCAGAGTATTTTTCCATGTATCCTCATTTTAATTTTGCTGCTGAAAAACGTATTTTAATTAATTAAAAAAATAAAATATTAAATATTAGCAGCTTTCCCATTTTTTTAATGTTATCTTTAAGCAATTAAATACATAAAAATGCAAGAAGGTACAGTAAAATTTTTCAATGAAGAAAAAGGATTTGGATTCATAACTCCTAATAATGGAGGGGCCGAAGTTTTTGTTCATGCTTCAGGTCTGTCAGAAAACATCGCTCAAAACGATGCAGTACGATATGACCTAGAAGAAGGCCGTAAAGGTCCAAACGCAGTAAACGTAGTTGTAGCATAATATACTATCACAGTTAACTTATAAAGGCACCTCTAATGAGGTGCCTTTTTTGTTTTATGGATGTGGTGTATATATTATTAGTATTTATTTTTCAGGAGCTCTTCCAGCTGTAAGATACACCCGAGCGACAGCGAACCGGCCAAGCAATCTTTGTGCCCAGCCTCGGGTCAATTGTATGTAATATTATTTTTTAGGAGCTTTTTCCCGCTATCCGTTCCAATCTTTTGTGCCGAATCCCGGCACAAAAGGATTTCACTGCACACGAGCGAAGCGAACTGGCGAAGCAATCGGGGCTAAGGGCTGCCAAAGAGCCCTGTTTTTGTGTTGGAGAGATGTACTATTCAAACCCAATTGATGTCTTTCTATTCAACACAGGGAGTTGTCTTTCAGCTTTGCTGTACACTTAGCTTTTATACTGAATTTAAAAAAGTTTTGAACCTATTCTCGCTACACCTTGATTTGCCTCGCTTCTATTTTTCGAAAATGCCATGTGCCACGATTCTGCCACAAAACTTAAACTGGTGAAATATTGTTAAAAACCGTCTTAGCATTTTGTGGCAAAATTGAAGGCAACTCCAATTGTAGCAATTGTATAGGGAATAGTGTTTACAAGTAAATCAGGCGATTTACCAAGTGAAGGCTAGCCTCTTTAAGCCAACACCGCATTTTTTTTGTTCAGTTACTATGCTTTCAGTGAGCTTTATCACGTCTGTGTTCCCATGTGCAATTTCATATTTTGCTATATCCAAGGCATTTTGGTGATGTGGAATCATTTGTTGCATAAAAACAATCTCTGGTGTACTGCTGGTGAATGCATCATGCCTATTTGCCATCATGGTATCCATCATAGCTCTATAGGATTTTTTAGCGCGCTGTACAGTACCTGGATAATGCTTTGCCGTGCCTGTAATGGATTGCTGCACAATAACGATAAAAGAAACACCTTGACAGATTTAAAACAAAAATTATATTTAGTAATTTTCGTATATCAATTTTTTTTTAAATTTATTTTAGCTTAAAGTTAACACCATACAATGCAACATTACTGCGCATTATATGGTGTTATTACATTAGGCAGTAGTTTCTGCTGTTTTTTTACAAGCATTTATTAGGATGGACTGCATTTCCTTAAGTATGCCCGGTATAGGGTTGTCGCTGGTATTGGTAAGTCCAAGCTGTCCATTGGTACTTATAGCGCCAATTGTTTGCTCCTTGCCTTTGCCTGATCGGACCATAGGGCCATACACCGCTTTTAACTTAAGCTTTCCAAAGTCGGTATTGTATTTTACGCGTACAAGGTTGGTAACCATGATATCGTGGTTAAAAGCTTCTTTTAAAACATCAATCATCTGTTGGATATCAGCACTGTTAAAAGTCAACTTTCTGAAAAAATCAATATAATTCTGTACGTGTTCTACGGAGTCGGTGCCATTAAGCCCCATTTTAGCAAACCTGGCAATGTCCCAAAAAGATAGATTCAGTTCAGTCTCAAAATATACAGGATGCGTAGTGATATTCAGGCCAAAGTTATCATCTAACCTTAGTGCCTTTCTTGTACAAATAGGGGAGATCAGTTCGAGCTTTTTATCTGCCCAATCGTTACGCAGTTTTCTGCCCGCAAGTACTACGGCAGCGCAAATAGCACCATGTACAGTGGTTTGTTCCCGTCGCGATCTTTCCAGTATATTCAATGTAGTTTCTGCAGAGAACCGAATGCTGTCAACTTTTGGAAATACAGGTGGGATTCTTTTAAATACAAAATCTACATTTTCTGTATCTGTAACTACCGTGTCATCAGGTAGCCCCAAAGTTTCATCGTTAGACTTTTGCGGAGCCAATACTTCCAGCTTTTGGCCGGCTGCAGCAGCTAATATATCCCTGAAAAGAAAGTTAAGTGATGAGCCATCTGCCAGAGTATGGTTTGCCACCAGGATTATTACGGTGTCTTTAGGTTTCTGAATTAAAACTACCCTTAATAACGGCCCCTGTTGCGTATCAAAACGTAAGGCCAGCTCTTTTTCAGCTTCTCGTTCCCATTTGTAATCATCGTCTGCTTCAATTACTCTCAGCGGAATCTCTAAAGAGTCAACATGTTCTGTTACAGGTCTCTTAAACTCGTCCATAGTAACCCTTACCGATAGGTTAGGATGTCTTTGCTGCACCTGCTCAATTGCCATTTGCCAGGTAGAGACTGATTCTTTACCCTCTACCTCTGCAGCAAGTGCAAAGTCTTTAGAATCGATTTGGTCTAACAACCAAAATGTTTTTTCGAATGCACCCAGTGTGCGATTTTGTTTTGTCATTTTTAACAATTTTTAATTTTAATAAGCTTAAAGCCTGTATTTGCTCCCATATAGGTCAGTAGAATAGGTTTAATCCTTGGGTACAAAGCTCAGAAAAGATATAGGCGCTAAAAATGGATATAGTTCCGTTATTATGGGAGATTTTTCCTTGCAGAAGTATAGTTTCCTTTAAGCGATGCTGTTGTGGTAATACAAAAATTTTACACATCACTCACGGCCCGTGCTTGTTGCCAGCTCAAACCTTTTAAATAATTAGTGTTAGAGTACTTCATCCATCAGGTCAAGTCCACAGTTTATGTTAGGTATTATTTTTCTTTCATACATATTATGAAAGTTAGCCTATGTTCTTATATGTGCAGTATGTAATAAAATTGTCCCTATACGAACCGTAACACCGTACTTGCAAGTAAGTAACTTAGTTGCGAGCTTTGTACAAAAAAAAATTAAAAAATATAAAAATGGATTACGGAAACGAATTATCTGGAAAGATAGCCTAGGTAACTGGAGGATCAATACCAAGGCATCGGAAAACTTACTGGCCTAGATTACAAGCAATACAAATAGGACTATAGAATATGCACAACAGGGAGTTATGGGCGCTTATGCGGCATACCCTTCGTGTATTAACAGCTATCGAAAAAGAAAAGGTAAACAAGGCATTTTCTTTTCTGTCCCTCTTGCATCAAAAAGTTTTAAAGGATTATCTGCACAGTATTAGTTTTATGGCTGATATGCCAAATACCGCACTTACATCACCGGTTGAAAGTGCCAGTGCTGAAAAGATGTTCAATATAACATTTAGGGCTGATATTTTAAACGAAACCATTTCTGAATGGCTACATGGAAAGAAAACACCTGTTATGTGAAGTATGAAAATAATGAATACGAGGTAATTGTTGATGCCGGTAATCTGGATGCTATCGTTTACGTTTTATTACATGAAGCGACCCATATCGTAGATGGCGTTTTAAATATTATGCCACATTTGGATAATGAAGAAACAAACGAAGCTCCTACGCTAATCACGGCAGGTGTTTGGAATACGATAAATTAGCCAAATCAAAACGCTACCAGTGCGCTATTAGAAACCGCAAGGTTCAGCAGCGGTAAGCCGTTACCAATTTCATCTGTTACGAGCCATTTACCAATATGAAAGTTTTAAAAAGGCAATCCATACCGGCAATATTTTATACGTAATATAAGTTGTCGTTTTATGTTATGGGGAAAAATATGCTAATTCGGTTCTGAGCGTTATTAACTATTCATTAAGATTATATCAAGTTTATATAGCAATAATTATAGATCTATAATTTTATTTTATTTGTAAATAGTTGTTTCAAAGTGTTTTACTTTTAAGTTTTATTTGTCGATTTTATTGTTTTCCAAAGATTAAGCGCATTTAGGACATGTGTTCACTTATTTAAAACAGTGCTTTATTTGTATATAAGGGAAAAATATACAATTAACTTGTCTAATTGTCCATTTCATAACGCGGCGGTTCTGCCCATCTTTGCAGTGTAAATAATTCATAGCAATATTAACATTAATAAAAAACAAAATGAGAACATTCATTTCAACACTTATCCTACTATGTGCACTTACCTTTAACCAATCAACTTACGCTCAGTCTAAGAGAACTCCTGCATCTGCAGGAAGGGCAGAATATGTTGAGGTTGAACCCAATGTTAAACTTCACGTTACCGATCTAGGCGACGGTCAGCCTATTGTGCTAATACACGGTTGGCCACTGAATGACGCGATGTACGAATACCAGTATCAGTATTTTGTACAAAAAGGTTTCCGGGTAATTGGGATATCGCTAAGGGGATTTGGAAAATCAGATCGCCCATACGGTAAATATGATTTTGATGTATTTTCGGATGACATTAAAGTAGTATTAGAAAAGCTGAAAATAAACAACGCGGTACTCGGCGGTTTTTCTTTGGGTGGGGCTGTTGTACTTCACTATATGGACAAGTACAATGGAGCACATATTAGTAAACTGGCACTTTTTGGAGCGGCTGCGCCTTCTTGGAAACAGCGTGAAGCTTATCCTTACGGTGCAACAGATGAGGCTGCTGCAGGTTTAATCCAGACCACAAGAATCAACAGGCAACAATTAATAGAAGATTTTGGCAAGGGTTTCGGAGCTTCAGAAAATTCTATTTCACCGGCAATGTCACAGTGGTTAGCAGGTATTAACGCAGATGCTTCACCCTATGCAACTACCCAGGCTATAATTGCCCTGCGAGACCTTGACCTGCGCCCGGCATTAGCAAGAATTAAAGTTCCCGTTGCAATATTCCACGGTACAAAAGATAAATTATGTGACTTTGTTTTCGCAGAGCAGTTGCACAAAGGAATCAAAAACTCTTACATTGTAAAATTTGAAAAAAGCGGGCACGCCTTATTCATTGAAGAGATGGAGAAATTTAACACTGAACTTGAAAAGTTTGCTAAAAGTTAATTACCCTAATCTGTTGTCCTCTTCATGTGGATAAAATTATTTAAATTAGATTAATATGCCGGCCTTAGTAAAGGCCGGCATTTAAAACCCATGCTGTAATGAAACAACATATTTTTGATTCAAGCCTCAAAACAATAGGCATGGTGCAGGTAAATAGCCAAAGCCTGGATGTCATTAATTCCGAAGCTTATAAATCGTATATAAAGGTGCTATACGTCTCTAAAGGCTGTAAGGTCAAGGTAGATTTTAAAGTATATGATACTTCCGTTCCCTCTCTTTTTTTTATCAGCCCAAATCAGGTCCTGAGCATCGAAGAGTTGTGTGATGAGCCTGGACAACTTATATTTTACAATCAGGATTTCTACTGTATTCAGTTACACGATGATGAAGTAGCATGTGATGGACTGCTGTATAATAATATCCATAATATGCCCATGACAGCTGTTCCAAAGGAAGCATCAATGTATATTAATAGTTTATTTCTCCAAATTGAAGATGAATTTAAAATGAAGGATTGCTCACAAGAAGAAATGCTCCGTACCTATTTAAAACAGCTTTTCATTAAATCTACTAGGTTGTGGAAGATACAGCATCTGGATGGGTCAATGGCCCAGAAAAATAACGATGTAGAATTTTTTAGGCGTTTCACCCAATTGGTTGAAGAAAACTATAAAAAAAAGCACAGTGTTGCAGACTATGCGGATATATTAACTATAGCACCAAAAACCCTTACGCACAAATTTAAGCGTTTGAACCTCCCTCAGCCCAATGAAATTATTAAAAGTCGTATTATCTTAGAAGCTAAACGTCTTCTGGTACATACCTCAAAAAGCGCCAAGGAGATCGCCTACGATCTGGGTTATGAGGACCCTTCTTATTTCAGCCGGCTTTTTTTTATAAAAACCGGCGAAACCCCCGTTGGGTTTAAGAGCAAATATCTTAGTAGTGAGGATGCTAATTTGGATCGTCTAATATCTTAAAAACATAATCTAACTTCCTTGAAAGATAAAACACCAATTTTAATGGGCGTGGCCGCCGCATTGTTTTTTGCCGTCACCTATATAGTCAATGGACTAATGTCGCTATCGGGAAGCAACTGGATATGGAGCTCATCGCTTCGCTTTTTCTGGATGCTGCCCATACTATTGCTGATTGTAGGGTTAAGAGGAGGACTGCGACAATTGTTCCAGCCATTTTTGTAAGGAGCCGAATTCATCTTGTAAAATTATAATGGTTTTTGCATTTTCAATAGCGGCGTTTATTTTTAACTTGTTGCGTTTTATACCTGAATCTGCCAAAAGCCGCTCACGGTCCTTATCTGTGTAAGCCGCTACTTGTTTAATGTCGAAGTTGCTGTAGGCCTTACGAAAAGAAACCTCTTTTTTCAAAATTGTTTCCCAGCTTAACCCGGCTTGGTTGATTTCTAAAATTAGCCGTCCAAACAATTCATTATCATCATGTATCGGGAAACCATAATAGTTATCATGATATTCCATATGAATAGCCTTCCTTTCGTCGGGTTGCATATTATCAATTGCTGCAGTATGACATTATATCAGGTTGTATTTATTATTAAAACGAAGAAATGGCTGTTTAGCCATTTCCTTACTTATACTGTAAATTTCAATGATCGTATCAGTCCATCGGCTATCACTAAGTGATAATTCAACACGATTGGGCTTCCAGGAAAATTCCCAGACGTTTCCGCTTTAAGGATGCTTTCCGTTGCGTTCTCTTCGTAGCCTACTGGTTTTATTGTTGCCTGGTATCGATCGTTGGAATCAGCGATCCAGTCTTCAATTTCTTTGCGGCCGTTATGGGTTTTGCCCTCGTCATGGACAACCGCATTTTCAGAAAAACACTTTGTGTATGCAGCGCTATCAAAGTTATTTTGAGCTGCCACTAAATCTGCTATCACTTTAGGTAAGTTCATAATATCGTATTTTTAATTATTAAATTGTAGGTACTGTGCCGCCGTCAATTACATATTCAGTCCCTGTAAGGTAGCTCGCTCTTGGTGAGACTAGGAAGCCTACTAATTCGGCGACTTCTTCCGGTTGCGCAGGCCTGCCAAAAGGTATACCACCCAATGCATCCATTACACTTTGTTGGGCTTCTTCTACGGTACTGTTCGCATTTCGCGCTATTTCGCCCAGCCAGGCTACCGATGCTGATGTGTTTATCCATCCCGGCGAAACTGCCAAAACGCGGACACCTTTTGGTGTAACTTCATTGGATAGGCTTTTGCTATAATTTCTTAATGCTGCTTTTGAGGCGGCATAAGGGAGGGTAGAATCATACAAAGGCAATATTCCCTGAATAGAGGCTATATGTATAATAACACCACTTTTCCTATCTATCATTTGTGGCAAAAATTCCCTGTCCAGTCGAACAGGAGCCAGCAAATTAGCTTGCAGAGTTGATACCCAGTCCTCATCAGTTAATGCACTAAATCCGCCGGCAGGTGTGGTTGAGGAGCCCAGGTTGTTCACCAGAATATCCAGTCGCCCATATGTTGAGAGAACTTCGTTAGCCAGCTTTTGCGCATCTTCTGCCTTACTCAAATCGGAAGAGATGAAATGCAGCTGGCTGTTTTCATTTTCCGGAAAATTTCGGGCAGTTATAATCACCGTTGCACCGGCTTGAAGCAGCCTTTCTGCAATAGTCCTGCCGGTTCCTTTTGTACCTCCTGTCACTAAGGCAATCTTGCCTGATAACTCATTTTGATAGTCCATCTTATTTATATTTTAAATTTCTTTGTACAAATCTCGGGAGTATGTAGGTAACTTACAAGTACGGAATTACGATTCATATAGGGATAAATTATTCCCCTATTGCATAAATTGATATATACCTTTAATTTTGTGGTATGTATGAGAGAAAAACAATACCAAATCTTAATTGTGGCCTTGACCTGATAGGTGAGGTACTTTATGGTAAATGGAAAATACGTTTACTTTGGTTTATAGAGCAGGGACATAAGCGTCCAAGTGAACTGCAGCGCAAAATACCCGATGCCTCGCGCAGGGTTTTAAATATTCAGCTGAAGGAATTAGAAGAACATGAGCTTGTGACAAAAGTTATTTATCCTGTTGTGCCTCCGAAAGTAGAATACAGTCTGACCGATTTTGGAAAAACACTGATTCCGGTAATTTCAGCTATCGGGAATTGGGGGGATGAACATGAAGAACGTTTACGATCGCTCATTTTAAAGCGTCTGGATTAAATTATAGAACTCTCAGGACTACTAAGAGTTGTTTTTAGATAGGAAAATCTGTTGTGCATTTTACAATACTGATTTTAATGTTGCTTATATTCCTGTCATGATAAATTTGTTGATGTACTGAAGGATTATTGCAGCAGTTATTTTTTAACAGGATTATTGTTTTATAAATTTCAAATGATTTTGCATAATTCCATTGAATCATTAACTGGTCGTAGAATTGAGAGAAGAATGTTTGTATCCTTTTTCTTGATTTCTTGAAGATATAAGGTTGTGGCTTAAAATTATCGTGACTCGTACGCATGGGTGCTTCGAGTTTGATTTGACAACTTTAAAAGAGATTAAGTTGCTGCTTAGAAGATAGATACCTATTATCGCCCAATAATATACAACTCTTAATTTGAGTTTATACATCCTTAAAGTAATGTATATCATGTATTGAGGCTGATGTTATCTAAACTTTTTATCACTCCCTTCCAAGAGTTTTAAAAAAAAAGAAATATTAATGATGAAATTATTTGGAACGATTGGTTTAAATAGATATCTTTGCCCTATTATGTCAAGACAAAAGGAATTTGATTACGATGAAAAGCTAATGGAAGCGAGAGAGCTCTTTTGGAGAAAGGGTTATAATGCAACTTCTTTAAACGATTTGGTTGATGCCCTCAAAATTAATCGGAGCAGCCTCTACTTGACGTATGGCAACAAACATGACCTTTTCATAAAATGTCTGAAGAGCTACAATGCGTTGAGGGGTAAGGAATACAACAAAGCTGCGAAAAGCAGCGAAAATCCTTTACAGGCGATAGAAAATATGATTATGTCTGTACTTGATACTATTAAAGAAAGTAAGACCTGTTTGGTTGTAAATTCATCATTTGAACTTGCTCGCGTCGACAGTGAAGTGAAAAATATGCTTAAGAGTCAAATGTCTTGGGGTATAAGAGTGATGGAGGAACTGATGGTAACAGCTCAGAAAAATGGCCAGATCCCAGCTGAAAAGGATGTTAAGGCTTTGGCTCATTTTACATTGATGAGTCTAACCGCTATTTGGCACACAGATCTGTTATATTCAGATGAAAAGCTTGTTCGCCAAATGGCTAAAATGTTAATAGATAATGTAAGCAACTAAAAAAATTTGCCTCTTATTAAACCGAATGGTTTAATAAGAGATCAAAGTATATTCTAAGCAATAAAATAAATCAATTAAAAACACAATAACTACAATTGATGGTAGAATGAATATAAAACTTTTTTTTAGCCTTATTTAAACCGAACGGTTTAATATAGCTACTTAATTTCTTCTAGCTGATGGATTCAATTAGTTCTATGGGCAGGCCAAATTGCAGGATACGGAAATGGAAGATTAAATAGATAAAAAAAGTAGCACGACTAGAATGATACACTTAACTCAAAGCAATGACAACAATGAAAACAACAAGTAAAAAAGCCGCTTATGTCGGTTGTTTAGGTATGATCTCCATAATAAGTACAGAATTTGGAGTAATTGGTATACTTCCTCAGCTTGCAGAATTTTATGGGATAAATATAGATACGGCTGGCTACTTACTAAGTGCGTTTGCATTAATTATCGCATTAACGGGACCGTTTATTGTTTTATATACTTCAAGATTTGACAGGAAAAAATTGATGTTATTAGCGATTCTCATTTTTGTCGTAAGCAATTTTCTATCAGCTTTAGCCCCACCATATTGGGTTTTAATACTATTACGTATACTACCAGCTTTCCTGCATCCAGTGTTTATTTCGATAGCAATGGCAACAGCAATCGATAGTGCGGCTAAAGAATATCAACACCGCTTAATGAGCATAGTTATTGGGGGTATTGCGGTGGCACAAGTCACGATCATCCCTCTATCAACATACATCTCAGGCACTTTTAACTGGACAGCATCATACATTGTTCAAGGGACCATCAGCTTGATTACCGCAGTAGCAGTCTATTTTTTGGTTCCAAGCACTTCATTAAATGTGGAAAAATCAATTGGTCTTCAGATGAGGATTCTCAAGCGTAAGAGTTTCATTATAAGCATTGTGACTAATTGTCTAATTATCTCTGCATGGTTCAGTACCTATGGGTATTTTGCAGAATACCTGTCAAAAGCTAGGGGACTAAATGAGCGTGAGATTAGCTACATGCTGTTCTTATTCGGAGTAATGGGCGTGATATCAAATTTTCTCGCTGGAAGACTACTCAGTAAAAATTTGACAAATACAACAATACTGTTCCTCTTCGGAACCATTTTGCTACCATTACTTTTCACTTTTAGCGATAAGTCGATTTACACTACTTCTGGCATAGTCTGTTTCTGGGGTATTATGTATGGCCCTTGTTTTCTTACTACGCTAGCTTATGTTGTGTCAGCAGCTCCAGATGCCAAGGAATTTGCCAATAGCATTCAAATATCTACCGGAAACTTAGGTGTAACACTTGGAACAGTTGTAAGCGGATTGTTCATAGGACAATACACTGCCACGATTGCTCCCTGGATCGGGGCAGCATTTGGTATTACTGCCATGGGTTTTATTTCCTGGCGTAGTTTAATAGAAAAAAAATCGGCAACCATAAATATATCCGAGACTTTTAAATGACGCAACAATTCAAAATTAAAATTTATCAGGCATTCAATGATCTAAACAAACATAGGCGTCAATTTTCTACGTGGTATTAAAAACATAATCTATAAATGATGCAGAAATTAAAGAAACAATTGTAATAAAATGAAAAACACATCAAACTATAAAATTGGAGACATCGAAATCAACCGTTTCGGATACGGTGCGATGCAACTGACAGGCAAAGGCGTCTTTGGGGAAGTCGCTGATCGCGAAAACGCTAAAAAGGTATTACAATCTGCAGTTGAAGCGGGCGTAAGCTTTATTGACACAGCGGAAGCCTATGGTCCAAAATTGAATGAGACCTTAATTGCAGAAGCGCTGTATCCTTACAAAGCAGGACTCCTGATCGCCACCAAAGGTGGATTTAACAGGCCCGGGCCTGGACAATGGATCCCTAATGGTTCACCAGGTTATATTACCCAAAACATCGACGGAAGTTTAAAAAGGTTAAAAGTGGACACAATCGACCTATGGCAATTGCATCGAATTGATCCCAACGTAGATGTTGAAGAAACGTTGGCTCCTGTTGCTGATGCAGTAAAGGCCGGAAAAATACGTTATGTAGGGCTCTCAGAAGTTAGCGTTGATCAGATCAAACAAGTACAGAAAATATTGCCGATTGTTTCTGTGCAAAATATGTATAATCTGGTAGACAGGCAATGGGAAAATGTCCTGGACTACACCGAGCAGCAAGGTTTGGCCTTTATTCCATGGTTCCCTCTTGCATCAGGTCCAGATAAATTGAAAGCTAAAATCAAATCCATCGCCGCAACGCATCTAGCTACAACAGCCCAAATTGCATTAGCCTGGTTATTAAAACGTTCATCAAATATCTTGCTAATCCCGGGAACAAAATCGGTCACTCACCTGCACGAGAATCTAAAAGCGGCAGACATCGTTTTGTCGGAAGAAGAATTTGCAACCCTTTCCGCTCAATAATATTAGTTATATCAATACCATATTTCAATGAAAATAATAACAAATAGTGAAAATCAGCAATCTGGCGATGACCGTTCAGCTTCGATGCTGCTTACAGGTAAAAAGGCACTTGTGACGGGCGGCAGCCGGGGCATTGGCGCGGCGATTGCAAAGACACTTGCAGCAGAAGGCGCTTCCGTTGCGATCACATACGAAAAGTCAAAGGATCAGGCTGAGGCAGTTGTTGCCGAAATCAAGGCCCTTGACCGCATCGCCGTAGCAATCCAGGCCGACAGTGCGGATATCGGGGCAATTCAGGCTTCGGTCGACAAAGCCGCTGCAGCACTTGGTGGCCTTGACATCCTTGTTAACAACGCGGGGATTATCCGGATGAATAATCTCTCCGATATTGCCATTGAGGATGTTCAGGCTCTTCTCGATGTCAACGTGCGCGGGCCGATCATCACGAGCAAGGCTGCTCTTGCCCATCTGCCAGAGGGTGGCAGCATCATCACAATCGGCAGCTACTTCGCGGATCGCGTGCCCTACGGTGCCTTGGGCATCTATGCAGCGACGAAGTCGGCCCTTAAGGCCTTTAATCAAGGACTTGCACGTGAACTTGGGCCTAAAGGCATAACCGCGAACATTGTCCAGCCTGGCTCGATAGACACGGATATGAACCCGGCTGACGGGCCCTTTGGTGATCCAATGCGCCAACTGACTGCTGCGGGCCGCTTTGGTTCAGGTGCTGAAATTGGGCATGCGGTCGCATATCTGACCAGCGACAAAGCTCGATACATTACCGGCACTACACTGACAGTCGATGGAGGTGCTAACGCCTGATAGTGATAGAACGTCGGGCAGTCTTCGTCGACTATGTCGAGCGTACCGTGACGGTTTGGATGCTCGCCGAGCAGCCGTGCTGGGTTTGGGCTGCGATAGTCGATGACAGCGTCACCTTCCACCAGGCAGTAAACTGGAGATTTAGCCACCTCACCACATTAAAAATGAAATAAAATTAATAACAATAATTACTAACTAATTTAACAAAAAAGGAAATATTATGGAAAAAGAGAATTTTACAGAAAAAGAAAAGAGTATGGCTGACCAGAACAGTTTTGCTGTAGTTAAACATTTTTACGACAGTTTCGTGCGAGGCGATATCGAGGCGGCTGTCGCAACCTTGAGTGATAATCTGGATTGGCGTGAATCTGAAAACTTCTTACTTGGTGATCGTAATCCCTACTTGACTCCAGCTGCTGTCGTAGAAGGTGTTTTTGGCCGCATCGCCAAAGAGTTTCAGAATTACATAGCGGGGCCTGACCAGTTGATCGACGGTGGCGATGTTGTCGTGGCCGTTGGCCGATCGAAAGGCATCATGGCCTCGACTGGAAAGCCATTCGATGCGCAATACATGCATGTTTTGCGTGTTGCTAACGGCAAAATCATAAGTTTTCATCAACTAATCGACACACTTGAAGTGTGGCGTTCGCAACAAGTTGACTAAGCGCAAATCAGCGGTAGAGTAGGTCTTGTATCTAAACCCGCATAAAATTACCGTTAACAGCGTTCAGGCAAGGCCAGTCAATACCGGCATGAATCCGGTATATGGGGAATGGTCGGACTTCTTAAAATCCAACACAGCATTAGCCCGATATGGCAGTGCGGATGAGATCGCCGCAGTTGCCGGTCCGGATGCCAGTTATATTAGTGGAGCCGTAATTAATGTCGATGGCGAATACCTTGCTTAGATGGAATGCCCCATGGATTCAGCCATGGGGCAACTTTACACGCTTGTGATTGATAATGTAAAAGGTGGTACACTAGTATTGAACTCTTATTCGATAATCTTGCGTCCTGAAGATCCAAATAGTAAGTTTCACTTGGTCTTAGCGAGCAACAAGGGTAAGCAAGTGGACAAATTCACAACTGGCGGACTTCGCCAGTTCATCAGTTGCGTAAATTTTGGCACTCGTTAATAAAACTGATAAAGATTATTATGATAACTCTATTGTCTGCAGAATGTTAAGGTAAAATGGCAACAGGTATTTGGCCATAAAAAGTGAAAACAAATAAATTTTAAAAAGTAAAATCATGAGACGCATCATTTTAGCCATTATAGCTAGCGGATTATACAGTTGTTCCCCCAAGTCCGAAAGTGAGATGCCGCCGCCATTAGCCGTTGCGAGTATTCTGCCAGCGCCCGTTACAACGTATCAGCAATATCCTGCATCAATACAAGGTGTGGATAATGTCGAGATTCGGCCGCAAATCAGCGGCATGCTTGAACAGGTTTACATTGATGAAGGAGCCTATGTAACCGCCGGGACACCGCTTTTCAAAATAGATGACAGACCATTTAAAGCCGCGTTGAGCAATGCGCTGGCCAACTTACATGCAGCGGAATCAGCCGGAATCAACGCGGACCTTGAAATTCAGAGATTAACGCCACTCGTACAGAATAAGGTTATTTCCGATTACCAGCTGAAGAGCGCCCACGCAGCTGCAGGTGTTGCTAAAGCAAAAATAGACGAGGCAAAGGCGAACATCAGCCAGGCAGCGATCAATTTAAGTTTTACCCTGATCAAAGCCCCTGTAAGCGGCTATATTGGCCGCTTGGAAAAGAAAAGAGGAAGTTTGGTCAGCCCTGCTGACGCCACCGCACTGACAGAACTTTCAGATGTACATAATGTGCACGTGTACTTCGCTATGAGCGAAGATGACTTTATAAACTTTAAAACGCAATATCCGGGAGAAACACTTACGGAAAAGATCCGGCAACTTCCGCCTGTATCCTTACTGCTTAGTGATAATTCCGCTTACCCGGCCAAGGGACACATCGATGCGTTTGACGGGCAGTTTAACCAAAACACCGGCTCAATTACCGTCCGTGCTAATTTCCCAAATCCAAAGGGACTTCTTCGCTCGGGCAATACAGGAAAGATACAGCTCAGCATTCTACATAAGGAGGCGTTACTCGTGCCGCAGTCAGCGACGGTAGAAATACAGGAGAAAATCTTCGTTTATCAGCTCGCAGATAGTAACAAAATTAAAAAGCAGGCTATACTGATCGCTGGCCGTTCGGGACATAACTATGTAGTCAAGGAAGGGATAAAGCCCGGTGACCGTATCGTTGTCGACGAGATTAACAATCTACAGGAAGGTCAGGTAATCAATCCGAAGGTCACTAAAGGCTGACCGCTGCCAAAAATTAATACCTAAATTTTAAAGCCATGCTTAAAAAATTCATTAAAAAACCAGTGCTGGCGACTGTAATCTCAATCATACTGGTCCTTCTCGGTTCGCTTGCCCTGCTAAAATTACCCCTGCAGCAGTTCCCTGATATCGCTCCACCCTGCGTAGTGGTCAATGCGACCTACCCCGGTGCCAATGCAGAAACAATCCTTCGATCGGTGGCGCCTTCACTTGAGGAGGCTATCAACGGCGTGGAAAACATGACCTATATGACCTCAACCGCAAGTAATGATGGTACTCTCGTTATAAGTGTTTTTTTTAAATTGGGTACAAATCCCGACCAGGCTGCTGTTAATGTGCAAAATCGCGTTACTCAGGCTACAGCTCAGTTGCCACCGGAAGTGGTTCAGCAGGGTATTGTTTCTGCTAAGCAGATGAACAGTATGGTTATGGCCACTGGTATATACTCAGATGATCAAACAAAATATGACCAGACCTTTTTGAGTAACTACACATCAATCAATATCATACCGGAACTCAAGCGCATTACAGGTGTAGGCTCTGCAAATATTTTCGGTGGCGCGCAAGATTATTCCATGAGAGTATGGCTGAATCCGGCGCAAATGGCTACTTACAAGGTTTCTCCCAAAGAGATCACCGATGCGATACAGGATAAAAGCCTGGAGTCAGCTCCCGGCCGCTTCGGGGACAGGACCGACGAAGCTTTTGAATATGTATTGAAATATAAAGGTAAACTGAATAGGCCGGAGGATTATGAAAATATAGCGATTCGCACCAATCCTGACGGGTCAGTCCTTCGTCTGAAAGATGTAGCCCGGATTGAATTCGGTTCGTTCAATTATGCCACGAAACAAAGAATAAATGGCCACGTAGGGATCGGCATGCCAGTAATCCAACTGGCAGGTTCCAACTCGAATCAAATCCAGATAGAAGTCAATAAGTTTATGGAAAAGATCGAAAAGAAATTCCCTGACGGCATCCATTCATTAACATTTTACAGTACCAAGCGCCAGCTGGATGCTTCTATTGACCAGGTCGTGCACACCTTGATCGAGGCCTTTCTTCTGGTATTTATCGTGGTCTATCTTTTCCTACAGGATTTTCGCGCTACACTTATCCCGGCTATTGCCGTGCCTGTAGCCATTGTTGGTACTTTCTTTTTTATGTACCTGTTCGGATTTACAATAAACCTTCTGACCCTGTTTGCACTGGTATTGTCCATTGGCATTGTGGTGGATGATGCCATCGTGGTTGTGGAAGCATTGCATTCCAAGATGGCAGCAACCGGCATGAAGCCCAAACAGGCAACCATATCTGCGATGCATGATATTACCGGCGCGATCATTTCCATTACCCTGGTGATGGCTGCAGTATTTTTACCTGTCGGTTTTATGGAAGGCTCAACCGGTTTGTTCTATAGGGAGTTCGCTTTTACCATGGCCATCGCGATCATGATTTCAGCGCTGAACGCACTGACATTGAGTCCGGCTCTTGCCGCATTATTCCTTAAGGACGTTCATCATGACGAAACAAAAGCGTCCGGGGAGCAAAATTTTAAGGCCCGCTTTTTTAGAGGCTTCAATGGCGGCTTTAATGGCCTTACTAATCGCTATCTTGAGTTTATCAACTTTTTAGTAGCGCGTAAGTGGATAGCCATAGGCGGCCTCGCGATGGTCGTACTTGCCTCGATATGGATGATCAGGTCTACTCCCACCGGATTCATACCCAGCGAGGATCAGGGCTTTTTTGCGGTATCGGTGTCACTACCCTCTGCGACCTCATTGAAGCGCACCGAAGGTATTATGTTGCAGGCAGAGAAAAAACTTCAAATTGAATCGGGCAAATATGTTTTAAATTTTCCGGGTTTTAATATGCTTACGCAATCAGCAAGTCCATCTGCAGGCGTGATGTTTGTTATGCTGAAAGATCCGAAGGAGCGCGGTAAAGTGAAAGACATCGCGCAGATCATGGCCGCAGTACAGAAGGATCTCGCCACTGTAAAAGGCGCCTCCTTCTTCGTATTCACCTTTCCAACGGTTCCCGGATTCAGCAACGTGGATGCCCTTAACGTCGTGATCCAGGACCGGTCTGCCGGAGAACTGAGTAAGTTCGCAGGTGTCGCCAACAACTTTATTGCAGAACTGAATAAACTGCCTTCTGTCGGTATGGCTTTCACGAGTTTCAAGGCGGACTACCCACAATATCAAATAGAGGTGGATGATGATAAGGCAGGTCAACTCGGGGTGCGAGTAAAAGATGTACTCCAAACCGTACAGTCTTATTTCGGCACCTCGCAGGCCGGCGACTTCAATCGCTTCGGTAAATATTACCGGGTATTGCTACAGGCGGACTCCGGCGATAAACGTACGCCGGAAGCCCTCAAAAGCGTATACGTAAAGAACGGGTTAGGTGAAATGGTGCCCCTCAGCACAGTTGTCAAACTTACGCGGGTTTTTGGCCCTGAAACCGCATCCCGATATAACCTTTTCAATTCGATCGAACTGAACGTTATCCCTAAAAAAGGATATAGTTCAGGTGAAGCTATCGAAGCGATCAAGGCACTGGCGGCCAAAAAACTGCCTACGGAGTATAGCTATGAGTTTTCAGGCCAGACCCGTGAGGAAATATCGTCAGGCGGACAGTCAGTGATCATATTTATTATGAGCCTGATTTTCATCTACTTCCTGCTGGCTGCCCAGTATGAAAGCTACATTCTTCCCTTGGCCGTGATCTGTTCTGTCCCTACAGGTGTATTTGGCGTGTTCGCCATGATAGGCCTTAAAGGCATTGAAAATAACATTTATGTTCAGGTAGCACTGATCATGCTCGTTGGGTTGCTTGCCAAGAACGCCATCCTCATCATAGAATTTGCAGTCCAACGCCGCAGGGAGGGTCTGTCGCTGATTGATTCAGTGCTCGAAGCTGCCAAGCAACGTCTTCGCCCGATCATCATGACATCCCTGGCCTTTATCTTCGGCTTGTTTCCGTTGAGTATCGCATCCGGTCCCTCAGCACAGGGCAACCACTCGATAAGCTACTCTGCAGCGGGTGGTATGATTTCAGGTGTCGTACTCGGCCTGCTGATCATTCCAGTTCTATTCATCATTTTCCAAGGACTGCATGAAAGAATTTCCGGTGTGCCAACGCTGTATGATGATGATGATTTCGAACCAATTTCGGTGACCATAGATGCAGCCGGACACGTAACTTCTTCTAAGTCATAAAAAAATAACTATCATCTGTGAGAAATAAACCATTTTTTTGCGTCATTAGAGCAACAAATCTATAAGTACCTTGTAATTGTTTTTTTCGGCAGATTTTTTAACATTTTAGGGTACTTTTGAAGTCAACTCTGCTATCTGTTTAGCATATATATACTAAATTAGTATCTTTTATCTACCTAATTATTTAGGTCAAGCATTAACAGCATTACCAAGTAAATAACTGATACGCTAAAAGCATCAGATTTAAAATGTTTAACAGCGGAGTACGGAGAAGTACTGTTAGATTCGTTTTTAGAGGAAGGAGTGGCGAAAAGCATTCCTTTTCTAAATACGCTTTTCTCAGTTTTTAAAACAAGTGGAACTGTTAAAGATATGATGTTTGCAAAAAAAGATTCTATTCTTTCTAATTCAACTTAGTGATGTGGAAGCGGAAGAAAGAAAAAAGTTATTTCTAAAATAGACGATTCTCATGATTGCAGAGTAAAAGAAGGCAAAAAGATACTTTACATTGTTGATAAATGTGATGACCACGAAAAAGCAGAAATCGTTGATGTATTATTTAGAGCTTTTCTACTTGAAAAATTAGTTACGGTTATTTCATAAGCTGCTGTAATTTTATAGAAAAATGTATTTTAGAAGAATTGAGAGAATTTGTACTAGAAGATAATCAAGTATCGTCAATTGAATTTAATTCGGATTTGCTAAACTGGGGATTATTGAGATTTAAAAAATTTTTCGTCGATTGGAGGAGATTACTAATTATGGTTATGAAGGAGGGAATGAATATAAACTCAATAAAATTAGCTTGAATTTGAACTATCATATACTGGAGATATAATACGTAAATATTTGAGACAATATTATATCGATTTAGATTAGAAATAAAACGTCTTTTGAACTAAATGGAATTTTAATAACAGTTTCGAACCTAAGCTGCTTATGGTCTTATTTTGCTGAGGGCTTATTTTTTTAAATCCAATGTGCCACAATTTTGCCACAAATCTAAGACGAGTATATACAATAACATTTTTAGTGTTAATACAGTTTCGAACCTAGACTTCTAAGGAGCTTATTTTACTGGATTTCTGTTTTGTAAAAAGTTATGTGCCACGATTCTGCCACAAAACTTAGATGGAGTTTTCGTGCAGGATTTTTATTTAAATTTCTTCATTTTTTTAACATCGCACAGAAGTGTGGATAAGTGCTAAATAATTATATTTGGTAAAGAAATTTACAAAAACAAATTAGCAGATCTTTCATAATGGAAAAAGAAATACAACTAAAGGTGAGAAAAGATTTGGATGCCCACCAGCAGCACACCATACTTAAACTCAAAGGCAGCCTGATTTCAAAAGGTTACACCGAGATTATCCATATCCTTGACGAGGATGATGAGTATCATATAAATACTTTTGAAACGGACCCTGACAAACGAAACGAAGTCCAGCAGTATATTGCCGCATTTATCGATCAGGAAAGCCTTCTGGATACGATCAGCATCAAATAAATATAAAAGTCTTTTAAAAACCAGCCCGCCGGCTGTTAAGCAGGCGGGCTTTCTGGCTTTGATTTAAGCCATTAAAAAAAGCCGATAAAATTATCGGCTTTGGGCATGAGGGGCTCTTTTTCTTTTCTGCATTCTCTGTTTGATTTGATAAAGGTTTTGATCCAAAAGGCGCAGGATCTGGTTATGAAGTTTTGAGGGTTTGTTTTTCAAGCCCCTGCATTGGAGGATTTCCATACGGCTCAGTGATACTTCAATGGTTTCCACAGATTGCTGCGCCACTTTAGCCGATAGAATAAGGGAATCCTTTCTATCATAATACTCGTTAGTAAATACGCAGTGGTGCAGGTCGTCGCCCTCGGCCATAAAATCCCTTACGTTCTCGATTACGGAAATGCTCAAATCCTTTTCTGTAAAGAGCAGTCCGAAAAAGCGTTTTTTATCGCTTTCGTATTTTTTCTGCACCTTTTCAATTTCAAGGCGCAGTTCCTGGAGTTTTTTCTTTCTGAGAAGTTCCCTTTTTTTCTGCACCAGGCGGTCGTGCGCTCCGTTAAGGTTGTCGGGGCAAACATACAGCGCATTCGAGAGGTCTTTGTTGAAATAACGCAACAGTTCCAAGTAATCCTCCCATATCTGCACATCTGCAATTTTGTAGCCGTTTCGGATGACGGTCTTGACCGCCTGCCAGTTTCGGCGGATGTTTTGCCGTGAAGCCCCAAGATAATACTGCAAGAGCTTCAGCTGTCCGGCTTTGAGCAGGGTCTCGGCGATGGGATTGCTCAAAAGCGATGAAAAGAGCAGGTGTGGTGCAATATTATAGACCGAGGTTTTGAATCCGTTCCTTCTTAAAATCCCAAGCACTTGTATATGCGGATAAACTTTGTAGGGATTGATATAGTATTTGGCATTGCGCACGAAATCCTTTGGTTTTATTTCCAAAGGGGAATAGAATTTCCATGCATCGCAGTTCTGCGAAAAGACATTGGTGCTGAGCGAAAGCGTACGCACTTCGCCTTTCGGATTGATCCAATGCTGCATGACTTCCTTGTGAAAGTAGGTCGGGGTGAAATTCTTTTTCATGTGCTTGTGGGAAATTACCATTCTCACTACCTGATATTCGGCGCAGGTCTGCAGAACGCAGAAATATTCTATTTCCCTGAAGTGCACCTGATTATAGGGTTGTATCTTAAGTTTTCCTTTGCAGGCGGTGCACTGGGTAAATTTGGAACAGTCGCTGCTGCACTGAGGTTTCCAGACGTGGGCGCAGTCGAGGCAGTAGAACTTCGAGCGGGAGAGCACGCCCCATTTCAGGAAGATATGCTGCTCTGCCCAAGTGAGAACCTTTGGCTCTATCGGCGCAAGGGAACTGCTCAAGGCGGTGAGCTGTTTTTCGATGTTGGTTTTGGGTATCATAGGTCAAAAAACGTTAAGGTGGTCTGTGCGGGTTTTACATCCTGTTTTACTTGAAGTGGGATTTCGCTTGCGCCTGACAATGTGCTGATTTCAGGCTGAGAGAACAGGTCAGCCTCAGCAGGCTGAACCACAGCCCTGCATGCAACAGGGGCGGGAGTGCCGATGCTGTCGTCGGTGTAGTATTTGAGCGCCATATCATAGATTTCCTGATTGTCAAAGGCGCATAATCCTGTCTTTTTTACCTCGCCGAAAATGTAGTGGATACAGCTTTCCAAGCTTTTCGATGCTTTGGCAAGCATAGGCGCAAAACCTGTATCGGTCTGCGCCCTGTCATTGAGATAGTTTTCTATTGCTGTTTTAAAATTTTCAGATGCTTTCATAACAAAGGGTTTTAAATATTAAAAGCTTATTCAAACAGTCTTGTATAAAGGTCATAGCAGTATTCCTCAAAGCAGAGCCAGCACACAAAAGTGTAATGGGGCGCTTGGAATCGGTTTTCGATAGGTTCTCCGATGGCTTCTTCCAGTTCGATTCTGATATTTTCGAGGTCGTCGATATGCTCGATATAAAATTCCCTGCAGTCGGCGTGGTAGATAAATTCAGAAATCATCCCGCTGATGCAACCGCCGGTCTGCAGGTCAAGGAAGAAAGATTTGAGCTGTGCTTTTCTCTTTCCGTCATAAGAAGTGATGCTGCGAAGGATAATCTCGTTAAAAGCGGTGCTTACACGATACTGGCTGTAATTGGATTGTTTTAAGGCTTTCATGATATTGCATTTAGGCGTATAAAAATTCAAGGCTGATATGACTTAGAAAGGCAGGTCGTCGGGATTATCCGATGCATTGCCTATTTTAAGGGCGGGTGCAGTCCTGCTGTTTTCGCCTTCAGCAAAAACCAGTATCTTGATATTCGAGGTATGAAAGGTGAGCGAGCCGTGCGCCTGAGCGTCACTGCCGATATAGACATTCAGCCCGATGCGCCCGAAGAGCTGTACCATTGTGCCTTTTTTGAGCCATACGGCCAGTCCTGCACCCATCCAGTAGGAGCAGTCGATATAGGTCACAATTTTTTTGGCTTCGGTGCTTCCTTTTGGTTTATAGCTGTCGTTGACAGCTATGGAGAAGTTTACCACCTCACGGTTTTCTTTTGCCTTAGAAACGGAGGCATCCTTTACAATTCGTCCTGTGATTTCCATGATGTTTGATTTTTAGTGAATACTTGTCTTTCGTTTTCTTCCCCCGTAGTCCGCAAATGAAATTTTTCAAAAGAAAAAACGGGAAAAAAGAAAGCAAAAAGCCAGTGTCCGGATAAGGAGCCGGAGTGCTATAAGTACCGAAGGGCGGCCCCGGGCCGTTATGCGCATGCAGGGGACGGCGGGCACTACTTTGGCTGCCTTTTTACTCCGTTTTGAATGAAAATTGTATAACAAGATTTTTTTAAGCAGAATAGAAACTGAGCTTAAAACCAGTTTTATGCCGGGAGCAGTAAGATTCAGTTTTTGCAGGAAAAATAGTTTTAACTATTTATAAAACAGGTGTTTATACGCTGTGGTATAACTGCTGAATATGTTACTTTTATTACGGATTTGATTCAGCGGTCATGAAGACAGATCAAAATTTTATTATACAGGCTAGTGGAGTACAGCGATATTAAAACAAGTTGATTATGGGAAAGAAACGCAGCACCGAAAATGACAATAACCTTGAAACTGTTTCAAATCTGGACAAGGAAGTACAATTGAAAGCACGGTCAAAACAAGACAGACCGAATAAGGGTTTGATGCCTGCTAAAGGTAATTTTAAGCATAAGTTTTCAGATGACCTTGAGGCGAGAAGTACAAAAAGAAATGAAGGTTTTTTTAAAGAGTATGGTGATTTTTCATTTCCAAATGACTTTCCGGCAAAATGTGTCTGCCTTCTGCTTATAACAGTGCTGGAAAAGGATAATAAAAGACAGGAATATTATGGAACAGGGTTTATGATATCCCCCAGAATTATAATTACTGCTGGGCATAATGTTTTTTTTGGGGGAAAATGGGCTGATGAAATCAGAGCCTTGCCCGGGGCTGACGGACGCAATCCCCCTCCTTACGGATTAGAAATAGCCTCAGAGCTTATCAGCACCAATAACTGGGTGCGGAACGGAAGTACTGACCACGATTACGGCGCTTTGATACTCCCTTCGGATAATCTCTTTAACAGAGTAAAAGCCTATTTCCAATTTTTTGAAGTCAAGCAAAAAGGGCCGATAATGATCTGGGGGTATCCTATAAAAAGCAAATCCAAGCAGGTTATCCTTCATGGCGTGTCTTCCAATATCAAGCCTTTTATCATGGAATATGAGCTGCCTACCGAAAAAGGAAACAGTGGAAGCCCTGTTTTTATTGTACTTAACAATGAGATTGTAGTGGTCGCCCTGCATACTATGGGAGGGAGCCCAAGTTCAGGAGTAAGAGTCAATCCTAATGTTATCAAGGTATGGAATGCGTGGATTAACCGTCCGAATATTTTAGTATAACCCTAAAAAAAAATAATTATGAAAAAAAACATTGCAGCGCTGTTGCTGCTCGCATCTACATTACTAAATCCTGTGCTGGCTCAAAAGAAATTCTACACTTCTGACCATGAAAAAAAAGATTTTACATCGGAGGAAATAAATCTGGATTTTAAAAGTGGACGAGTCAAATTAAAACGGCCGCAGAGCGCAACCTTTCTTGCAGCCGCTATACCTCTGGTATTGGATTTTGGCTTTAAGGCAACCACTAAAATGCTGGAAAAAAATATTAAAAAATTTACCGCAGAATACAGCAAGTACAACAGCTGTTTACAGCTGTACGAAAATCCTCCAGTTATAAGATTCTCACGAAATATATCTTTTGAAGACCAGGCAGATCAGCCGGCACTTATAATTGAATTAGTGCCGAAGCAGTCAAGCGACACTTTACTTTCAAATTATATTTATTACGAGATAAGCGAGCTGGAGCTGAATTATTCTGCCGCAAAATCCACAAAAAAATTCCCTACTTTTGATTATACCATTGAGCTGAAACTAGATTATGTAGACAATAAAGAAAGAAAAAGCCTTGAATTAAAACCGATCGTAGTTTCTTCTGTTGCGTATAAACAAACACCACCTAATTTAAAAAACGCCAGGACTGAATTAATAGAGATGCCCGATAAAACGTATATACTAGGTGCCTCTATCAAAATAGTTGAAACAAATCCTGGCAAAGTGAGGGCTGAAAAAATCTTATCTGCATGGAATGATAATAAGGAAGGAGCGAGGACAATTATTAATTATTTTGTTCCAAAGGAAAAGGACGACAAAGATGATCAAGCTCAGGCAGCAACAGAAGCACCAGCAGCAGACGGAGAAGCAACGGTTTCCAGTAAACCGGAAGGTTCAGGTGATAAAAAAACACCAAAAAAAATAAAATAAAATTAAAATTTTAGAAGTGAGGTTGATTTCAACTTCACTTTTTTAGTTTTGGCATCCCACGGATTACTTTTGAATGCAATCACAAGGAATAGAAACAGCTTTACAGCATGGTAATAAAAATCATTGCATGACAGACCGCATAAATTAATATTCAATAAATTGTCTAAGCAAAGCATAAATCTTAATGATAGTTAAAACATTCTTCAGTTGACGATTTGTCTTGATGTCTGATTTTCTGCCATATGAACAGGAAATAAAATTTCGCCATTAAAATATCATATGGGAAGTTTTTAATTACTGCAGTTTTCTCCAGTACCGGAATCTTAAATTTTTTCTTTTGTCGAATAAGGCAATTAAGAGTTTCCGTAATATTTTCTAAAGAATAAGTAATATATTAGTGGGTTAAATTACTTACCAAAGAAAGTTTTATGAGTGAAAAAGTATCAGCAAAAGGAGAAAGAGCCGCCATAGGCGGGTATTTGCCTCAATTTGATGAATTTGCCAAATTAGTTTACAGAAATTTAATTAATGGAAATCTGGAGTGGATCAAGGTGGCAGATCCGAAAGCAGGAAAGCTTGATGATATTCAATTTTCTACCTCTACAGAGGTTCATGCTTATCAGGTAAAGTGGACAATTTCAAACGCAGTTATCTCTTATAAAACATTTAAAGCTTTTATTCCGTTAATAGCTTCTTCCTGGATTAAAATAAAGTCTTCTAACCCTGGTAAAAAAGTAATCGCTCATTTTATTACAAACAAAAAAATATCCTCAAGTGATACGATAATGATTGGGGAAGCGGTTTTTGGGAGTTTTGCTGATTTTCTGAAAGAGGTCTGGAATCCTGTAAAGATAGAAAAGCCTATTAATCCGCAATGGATTCCTGTTCTGGCTGAATTAAAAAAAGCCTCAAAATTGGATGATGCGCAATTTAATGATTTTACGGATTCTTTCGACTTCACAGCGGATTATAAAACAAAAGAATTATATATTTCAAATACAAGGTTTTCCAAAGAAGATGAAGATGTTCAGGCCCTGAGCCGATTTATCATCGAAAAAGTTGCCGGAGCCGCGCGAAGCGTCAAATTTACTAGAAAAGAAATTATAGACGAATTGAATTGGGCTGATCGTTTTCGAACAACTTTCAATCATGATCTTGTAATTGACATTCAGAAATACCAGCCTATAAAATCCACCATCGACTCGCTGAATGAAAAAATTGAAAATAAAAACAGCGGTTACATTTTTTTAGCCGGTGGTCCAGGAACAGGAAAATCAACCATGCTGACGCAATGGTCCAAAACGGTAAAACATCGTATAATTAAGTATTATGCATTTGACTTTACCAATCCATCTTCGGCCTCAAATGTTTCTGAAAGAGGCAGTTCCATTCATTTGTTTTTTGACTTGGTGTTTCAAATAAAAGAAAGTACTAACTTTTTAGGAAAAATTGTTCCCTATAAGGACCTGCTTTACCTGAGAGGTGTATTTGCAGAGCAGCTGGAGTTTCTCTCAAAGGAATATAAAAAAAACGGGCAAAAGACAATTCTTATCATTGATGGTTTAGATCATATTCCCAGAGAGTATAAATTGACAGTCAACAACTTACTTACAGACCTGCCCAATCCTCTTGCACTCCCGGAGGGAGTTTATATTGTACTGGGAAGCCAGAGTTATGAACTTGAACATTTATCTAGTGATGTATGGAGTGAGTACAAGAAAACTGACAGCAAGGTTCAGATGGATCCAATGACCATTTCTGAGGTAAGCCGTTACATAGACCTTCAGAAACTAAGCCCAGCTGCTTCAGAGGCACAAAAAAGGGTCATCTTCGAGAAATCGCAGGGACATCCTCTTTACCTTTCTTATCTTTTAGAGAAAGTTCGTGATACAAAGGACCGTAGCAGAAAAATTAAAGCGTTTGATCAGATCGATGGAAATATAGAAAACTATTATGAGAAGCTTTGGAGGTCTGTGCAGGGAAGCCCGCAGCTAATCAGGCTTTTGGGGCTTATGGCAAGAATAAATGATTCTGTCAATCCGAAATTCGTGAAGGAATGGAATTTTGATAATTCAGTTCTTAAAGAGTTTCAGAAGGGTGCAAGGTTTCTATTCAGCCAGGGCAACAGCCAATGGTCTTTTTTTCATAATTCATTCAGGCAGTTTCTGCTTCATAACACTGCTTTAGACTACTTAACGGGGGATTACGATAAGAGTGAGGAGCTTCGCTATCATAGTGAACTGGCTGATTTTTATCGCAGATCAGAAACAGAACCAGAATGGAAGAAAAATTATCACCTGTTTAAGGCTGAAAAATTTGATGATTTTTTAATGGAGGTTACGCCCGATAATTTTGTGGAACAAATTTTACAGTTCCGCCCGATGCAGGAAATAAAGCAGGAAGCAAAATTAGGTGTTGAAATTGCCAGTTTAAAGAAGGATGCCGCTTTGCTTGTACGATATCTTTTTGCGGTTTCTGAAATTCAGATGCGGTTGTATAATATAAATCCATCTAATTACACAGAAGAATTTCTGTCTTTGGGAATGGAATCAACAGCCATAAATTTATTGCGGACAGGAAACATGCTTTTATGCAGTGAAGGCACAGCTTTGGAGGCATCTAGGCTATTTGCGGAATATGGGAACAGCACGGAAGGCATGTTTTTATTTAATCTGGCCTTTCCTGACTGTATAAAGGAAAAAGGGATCGAGATTGAAAATTCAAACAGGTCTGAAGCGTCAATTTCAAGTCTGACCCTATGGGTGGCAGCAAGTGCTTATTTTATGGATATTGAGGATATTCTGCAAAAAATAAACAATATTCAGTTTTCCGACAAAAGAAAGGTAGCTGGTTTCAATGAGCAGCAGCTTCGCATAAAGCTTCTCTCTACAGTTATTGAGAGCCTTAGTGAAATTAATAATTGGGAAGCCGTCTCAAGGGTAATTTCGGAGTTTGATTTAAAAAATAGAAAAAAGGAAGAAGCAGGATTTTTTTTCTATGCACTTGACGGGTGTATAGTGGACTGTATTGGCCAGAAAAATTTTGGGCAGGCAGAACGGTTTTTAAAAATTTTGCTTGATACATTTTCGATTCGGGAACTGAGGCCGAAAATGAGGATATATATGGCCGACCTTATCTATAAGACCCGAAAGGATATCGATCTGGCCTACAGCTGGATTGAAGATCTGCCGCAGCCGACTAATGTGGGCAATACTGATCTTGACATGAACCGCTCCCTTGAGATTTTCGAGCCGCTTATAATATTTAACAGATTATCTCATTTAGCAGGAAGAGGGGTTGCAATTAATAAAGCAATTCCTGATGCCGCAAAAGGAACTGACGAAGAGCTTCTGGTTAATTTTGAAAGAATGCTCTGCTTAACTGCCCAAATTCAAAGTGACTCGGCTCAGGATAAGCTGGAACTTTTTGATCTTGAATTGAGAGTCAGACCAATCATAAGATTTTATTACAAAAAATGGGGACATAGAAACCTCTACGATTATAAGATAAAACAAATTAAGGAAAACTATTTTAAACTGCTTATAGGCTCGGTAGCGGCAGCAGGTAATGAGAGTATTGATAAGCTGGGAGATTTGTTTATAAACGAATTTAAAGAACATTCAAAACATTGGACTTCCGCAGACCAAAGGGCTGTTCTGCATGCATTACTGCTGCGGGGTTTTGCTAAAAATAAAGTTGCCGAGGCACTCAAAAGCATTGAGGATAACCTGTTTTTGGATATGGACATTACAGCGAGAATTACTGATTGCACTGAGCATGCCAATATATATATCGATCTTAAGGAAAGCGCTGAAGGGGTAAAATGGATAAGGGAGGCGTTTAAGGAGTCAATAGGAATAGGCTACAGAAAAGATTATCAGATTAATACCTGGCTGGACTGGCTTGAGAATATTAATAAATTAGAGCCCGATAGCGCTATCGAACGCATAATGTGGTTTTTATCACAGCTTGATCATATTAAAATGACTACCGAAGGAAGGGCATTTTGGGAATCTGCGGAAAAAATCCTTGATATTACATGTTCTTATAATTTATCTTCAGGATTTGAGCAGTTAAAATGGCAGCTGGAGAATGAATTAATAGATTTTGGAGATTCAATGTATGTTTTTTTGAAAAATTACTTTATCGCAGCAGAAAATGAAGACGACTTCTGGCTCGGTTTTCAATTCTACACGGATATATATCTGTTTTTTTCAGAAAGTTTTTCAGAGAATCTGCTTAACACAATTCTAGAGAAAGGAAAATTGCTGATAAATGAGCAATTTTTTGAGAGTTATATACCGCTTCTTTTGAGTGCGCTCGGGACCAGGCCCTTGGAGCAGTATAGAAACGGCCTGATATTAAAGGTCAAAGAATTCTGCATTTCCAATAATTTTACTACAGTTGAATTTGATACCAGAGATACTTCAGTAAGAAAAAAAATAGATTCTCACACTACTTCCGGCAATGAATTAGTACTTGCGTCTTATGAGTCTATAAGTGAAAAGGAGGTAATGAAAAAAGTTTCTGATTTTGCTTCTTTTAAAGCTTTATTATTAAAAGAAAACGGGGGGAATTCATTTTTTGACTGGTCTGAAATTATAGATAAGTTAGCTCCTTCACTGACTATCGAACAAATAAAAGAACTTTCTGATCTTGAAATCAAAAACCGAAAAGAATCACTGTTTTTTTCAAAACTAAGCTCTATCGCTTTAGCAAAAGGGTACAGGGAAACAGCATTTGACCTGGCTGAGAGAAGCCTGCTGCACACAAGCGAATCAGGCTGGGTCAAGCATTTTGACGGAGGGACACGGCTTAATGCTTTTGGTGCCTTAAAAGCTATTGATGAAGCAGAAGGGGCAGCGAGGGCCTTTGATTTTTTTGCCCATGATATTCTCAGTAATGAATATCCCCAATCGTACATTCAGGAGCTGGATAATATTCTTCCTCTTTTGACAGTTGAATATAACATTGAAAAATATTGGCCGGAAATATTCAGTTATTTAAAAAGGCTGATGGTCAACAGCCGCAATAAAAATATTTTACCTGTCATAGAACCTTTGGATGTTACTGCAAACCGGGTATTTATTGATTATGTGAATTATCTCTGCACGAGTCCGATCCCAATTCTTAAAGAGAGATCCCTCAAAATAATTGCGCAGGCTATTGACCAGGGAAACAGTTATGCGGCTGAGCTTTACAGCTATCCTGGGGAAGACCAGTTTTTATTAGAAAACCAGAGCACTATCTTTTGTCTGCTGCACTTAATGGATTCTGTCAAACTGGAAAAATTTGCTGAGATTTTAAAAATTCATGCGTCAGGATCAAATTATAATTTACGCCGCAATGCAATTCAGATATTAGAATCATTAAAACTGCCTTTTGCGGCACCTTCGAAGAAGATTCTGCCGGCATTTTACAATTTGGATCTGGGGCAAAAAAGATTTTTTAGTATCGAAAAAGAGCAGGAAAGCTTTTTTTCTGACATCGATCCAACAAATCCATTTGAACTTTTGAAACCATTTATGCATTTAGTAAACTTACTCTCAGAAGACAGCGGGCTTGAAAAGGAAAATATTCTGGAAAGGACATACCATTTCATGAAATTAATAGGCAGTCCTGAAAAATGGAAGCAAGAATATGAAATGGGAGTACGAGATCATTTGGAAAAAATCAGCCTTAAATATCCTTTTGTAAAACATCGAGTTGCAGATGCATGGTCTGGATTGATGTATACGGCCGGGGAGCTGGAAGACTGCGGAGTGATTGATATGAATAATTTTTCTAAATATTTCACAATGACAGATCTCAATCTGTCTTTCTTTAAAGAAGAACCCAAACCGAAATTTATTGCAGACCTGACTGAGAGGACTTATGGAGGTGTAAGTTCCGAATGGCTTGGTAGAATAGAAGGTGCTTTAAGAAAAGATTTGGTTTTAAAGTTAGAGAATGGAATGAATATTATTGGTGAATATTCGTCTGTAAAATGCATGGATTGGGACCTACCCAAAGAAATACAGCTGCTGCAGCTTTCTTCTTCGAGTGAAATTTCTAGAGAGGACTATCATATATTTGGGTCAGTTTTTCAGGTTTTCACATCAGATTATTACAACCTGAGAAATACCGGCGCCGAAATTATCATCATTAGAAATCATATACTTGAACATTCAAGTCTAAAATCGAGATGGTTAGCAGTAAATCCTGTATTGGCAAGGTTTTTAGGATGGGTGCCATTTCCCGAAAGGTTATTTGCGTGGCAAGATAAAAATGGCAATATGATGGCGGAATCGGTTTACTGGGTCAATGGGAATAATTATATGCTCCCACGTCACGAGAGCGAGACTGGCGAAGGCTGGTATGTAGCAGTATCAGATATGGCCATTGAACAGATTAGAGAGGCAGAGCCCCTTTTGTTTATTCAAAGAAGAATTACCCGAATTATAGCAAAGGAAGAAAGAAGTATTGAAGATGTTTCAAAATTTTAAAGTTCAATAAAACAGCTTTAGCAGAGTAATCCATTGCCCAATACTGAAATCGAATATATAAGCTTATAGGACCTGAAGGTTTGTCCAGCCGCAATAAAATAAATTGATTACTTTATTTTCTTAAATAACAAGACAGGGCCTTTTTATATTTCTTAAAGGTTACATTTAAATGGTCCTGCTATTTTTAAATAACTTCTCAGATGAAATCCGATTTACTGTATTGTATTTTGAGTTTTCACATGTGAATTTTGGTGGTTGTTCTGTTTTGAGAATCCGTGCTTTAATTAGTATCTTAGCGCTACAATAATAAAAAGTACAGAAAAGTACGGATTGCAAAATCCCAAAAAAAAGAATGGGGCCAGACCAGTATATAAGACTCTCACAGCTTAATGACCAGATCCAGGACACAATCAATGCCCGCTTCAAAGGGCAGACGTACTGGGTAGTGGCTGATATTACCAATCATTCCTTTAAGACTGATAAAAAGATCCATTATTTCGAGCTGGTGGAAAAATCAGAAAAGAGCAGTGCCATAACAGCCAAGATACTGGGCAAGTGCTGGGGGGCCGGTGCACTAAAAATCCTTGACTTTGAACTAAGCACAGGACAGCGCTTCACCAACAACCTTCATGTGCTGATACAGGTGAGCGTGGATTACCATCCTCTGTACGGGCTTTCGGTAAACCTTCTGGACATTGACAGCAATTTTATGCTGGGTATTTTGGAACAGCAGCGTAATGCGACCCTAACCAGACTGGTAAGGGAAAACGATTTTATCCAAAAAGAAGGGGAAGAGTACTCCACATTAAACAGCAGGCTGAACCTCCCGGCTGTCATCCAGCGCGTAGCGGTGATTTCGTCGAGCAGTTCGGCAGGAAATGAGGATTTCCGCCATACCATGCAGCACAATGATTTTGGCTATGTTTTCCAGATAGATGATTACCACACCGTAGTTCAGGGGGACAACAACGCCAAGCTCTTTTTAAATAAGCTTATTGAGGTTTACAATACAGGGATTCCCTACGATGCAGTTGTCATTGCAAGGGGAGGCGGGGCACAGTCTGATTTTCTGATTTTTGACAATTACAATATCGGAAGGGCAGTGGCAAAATTGCCGATTCCGGTCATAACAGGCATCGGCCACCAGAAAAATGTCAGCATTACGGATATGATGGCCCATACCAATACCAAAACCCCGACCAAGGCGGCGGAGTTTATCATAGCCCATAACCGCAGTTTTGAACAGGGGATTCTCGCGCTTCAGCGGACCATTGCCGTAAAATCACAGCAGCTTTTCCTTGTTCATTACAAAGAGCTCAGCGAACTTAAAAGCAGTATTTCACATAATGCCCGGGAACTGGTTTCAGGACATAAAGAACAGCTGATGCAGAGCAGGCAGCATATAACAAACAATAGCAGTAAGGTAATCTCTAATGAGCAGCGAAAACTGCTTCTTACTGCGCAGCAGGTCCTGCAGCGTCCGCATTATATAATCCAGCAGAAAAGAAATGACCTGCAGCATATGACGGGAAACCTTAAGATATTTGCCAATCTGTATCTGCGAAGCCAAAAACAAAACCTGGAGCATTACCAGAAAACAATTAAGCTCATGTCCCCGCAGAACATACTCAGCAAGGGATATGCAGTGATAAGGCTGGACAGCAAAATTGTGAACGGTGCGGCAGCAATACAAGAAGGAGACGAAATAGAAATACTATTAAAAGATGCAGTACTGAAAAGCACTGTCAAAGAAAAAACAACATACGATGGAAAACACACTGACCTATGAAGCCGCGTCAGCTGAACTGACTGCTATTGCAAGGGAAATTGAAAACGAAACGATCTCTGTAGACGAGCTTGCCGCCAAGGTAAAAAGGGCTTCAGAGCTTATTGCCTTCTGCCAGGCGAAGCTGAAATCCACCGAGGCTGAAGTCACAAAAATCATCAGCAGCATGGAAGACCCCAAAGAGTAAAGACGGATTTATACTAAACTAAAGCTTTAAGGCGTTATAATATAAGATCTACGCCGATATCCGAGTGCCTTAAACGAAAAGATTCAGGCATTCCTGCTATATGCCTTTACATAACAAAGCCCATTGTTTCAAATGAACAATGGGCTTTTGTACTATGTACAGCATGATATCAGCTGTTTTGTTCCAGATGCTCGCTGAAGTCTTCCACACGTGTTCCGGCTGCCCTGACAGCATTTTTTAATATTTCTTCAGGCACGTTTAATCTTTCAGACCAGTACCGGATCTCCTGCGGTTCCGCGATGTTGATATGTTCGTCATCCGCTTTTCCTATGTTTGCATTATCGTCCATGATTTTAATTTTTATGGTTTGTCCAAAGTTACTATCACGGAAAATAATCCTGTTATATTATAAGAAGGGATTTTTACAGCATTGCAATGATTTTCAATGTATTAACTGGTTTTCTTAAACTGTTGGATGAGATGTTGAAATGCCAATGAAACCCAGTCAGCATTAATGATAAAACAGCTTAGAACAAGGGAACAATATCAAGATTCCTTTACTTGGCGGAAGGTAAGATTTATTCTCGGCAGCACATTTCTGGCTGTTTTGGGCACCTGATGTTCCCAATAGGTATTGGTGCTTCCGGCCATCAGCAGAAAAGTCCCATGATGGAGGGGAATTTCTATAGGCGGGATATGTTTCAGGATTTTATGGCGAAGACGGAACAGCCGAGTTTCTCCGAATGTCACCGAAGCTATATTCATATTCTTATTGCTGGAAGAAGTTTTGTCACTGTGCCATCCCACACCATCAGTGCCGTCCCTGTAAAGATTAAGCAGTACCGCATTAAAACGGATCTGTGTTTCATTTTCCACACGCTCCCTGATCTGGAGCAGTTCTGTCGGCCAGTCCGGATTGGATTTTCGCTCCGGCCTGTTGGTATCACCGTACCAGGAAATCATCCTTGGTGCCGTTACCACCTTATCATACATGGGCATTTCATATTCCCTCCAGTGCGTGCCGTGGTATAAAACATTGTAATAGTGATCAGATTCCTGCTTATTGAAAAAATTATCAATCAGCAGCAGGTCAGCATCAGGAAGGTCAAATATTCTTTTGCCGCCGTTTCCCGATGAAAAAATTTCGGTGTCATCAAAAAGCATCATTTCTTTTAAATATTTTACAATTAATAATTACGCTAATCCGCCATTTTATGCCTTGGCAGGTTGATTTCATGTTCCTGCGGGTAAGGCGCCCTGTGGGTCATACTGACATCTTCACGCAGTTTCTGCTGGGTCTTATACTTCCAGTCGTTCTCATGTTCATAGCGGGGATCGGGTATAAAAGGCATTTTGGCCATCTTGGTAACCGTAATGGTAGGAAAGTGGTAATCTACCTCGACAGTGCCTAATAACAGATAACAGCCGCCCCCCTGAAAAGGATAGTCTTTAAGGCTTCCCGTAAAATGGGCCGTGTCAAAAAGTTCCCCCTCTGCATCAATCCAGGTACCGAAATACATAGCGCCCATTTTAGTGGGTACATGCTTGCGGGAGATCAGATAAGCCAGCATACGCACCTGTTTTTTATGATGCTGCAGCAAGTCCTTGGCCATCACATCCCCCCTGAAACTGGTCTGCAGCAGGTCAAAAGGGGAACAGGATACAGGAAAGCCAAGAAGCTCGATCTCATCAAAAGCATCTTCGAACTGGGATCGCTCCAATGTGGGAAGCTTGAACTCCTTTGCAGGTTCCTGAAGGAGTTTCAAATTGCTGTCCCCAGGTTTGAAATTAACCAGCAGGAGCCTTGAGATTACCAGCAGCTGGTTTTTGGTTTTGCCTGTAAAATGAAAAGCCCCTATGAAAATCAGGATCTGAACCCCTTCAATCCCGATCGGAATACGGTTGATGAAATCTTCCAATGATTTATAATCCCCATTTTTTGACCGCTCTTCTTCGATCATAAAGGCCGTTTTGGATTCAAGCCCCTGCAGGTGCATAAAGCCCAGATAAATATCCCTGCCGTACACTGTTGTTTCATAACCGCTTTTGTTTACACAGGGAGTATGAATGATGCCCCCAGACATCCTTGCCTCATGCACATAGACTTCGGTACGGTAAAACCCGCCCTGATTGTTGATTACCGCCACCATGAATTCGATGGGATAATTTACTTTCAAATACAGGCTCTGATAGCTTTCCACAGCATAAGACGCCGAGTGTGCCTTGCAGAAGGAGTAACCGGCAAAGGACTCGATCTGTCGGTAGATTTCCTCACTGAGCGCCGCAGGATGACCCTGTGCGGAGCAGGATTCAAAGAAGTTATCCTTTACTTTCTGCAGCGCGGCTTTGGAGCGGCCTTTGCCCGACATAGCACGACGCAGGATATCCCCGTCAGCGGCAGGGAGCCCGCCGTAATGCAGGGCAATTTTGATCACGTCTTTCTGATAGACCATAATGCCGTAGGTTTCCCCAAGCTGTTCTTTGAACACCGGATGGAAATATTCAAATTTATCGGGATGATTGTGGCGGTAAATATACTCTTTCATCATACCAGACTGGGCCACCCCGGGGCGTATGATGGATGAGGCGGCCACGAGCGTTTTATAATCACCGCATTTCAGGCGGCGCAGCAGACCGCGCATGGCCGGGCTTTCGATGTAAAAGCATCCGATGGTTTTCCCCGCAGACAAAAACTGATTGCATAGGGCTTCATCCTTGGAAATAGAGGTATCACGGATATTGACCTGTATCCCTCTGTTTTTTTCAATAACCTTTACACTGTCATCGATATGCCCGATACCTCGCTGGCTCAGGATGTCAAATTTCTCCAGCCCGATATCCTCTGCGGTATGCATGTCAAAAAGCACAATTGGAAAGCCTTTAGGAGGCATTTCCAGAGGTGTATAGTTTGTGATGGGTTCTTCAGAAATCAGAATTCCGCAGGAATGCATGCTGCGCTGATTGGGGTATTTTTCGAGCATCATGCCATACTGCTGCACCTGTCTTACCACTTTGTTGGTGGGGTGCAGATTCATGGGATTTTTGGCCAGCGCATCGAGTTCTTCTTTCGGCAGTCCGAAAACCTTGCCGACTTCACGGAAGATGGAGCGGTATTTGAATTCCACATTAGTGCCGCAGAAGGCCACATGATCCGCCCCGTAACGTGAAAAGATATACTCCAGAATAACATCACGCTCTTTCCAGGACCAGTCGATATCAAAATCAGGAGGGCTTTTACGGTTCAGGTTCAGAAACCTTTCAAAATACAGATCGAGCTCCAAAGGGCAGATATCAGTAATGCCAAGACAATAGGCGATAATGCTGTTGGCCCCGCTGCCACGTCCAATATGCAGAAAGCCCCTGCTGTTGCTGTAGCGGATAATGTCCCAGGTGATCAGGAAATAGCCGCTGAATTCGAGCTGGTCAATTACTTTGAGTTCCTTGATCATTCGGACTCTGGCCTCGGTGTTGTCTTTTCCATATCGCCATTCGAGCCCCTGCTGGGCAAGAATAGTCAAAAGTTCAATATCTGTCTGGCGGCTTTTTGTATAATACTTTTTATTTTTAGGTGTGCTGAAATTAAATTCAAAATTGCACTTTTCTATAATGGACTTCGTATTGGCAGTGATCTGGGGATACTGCCCATAAAAGAAAAGCAGTTTCTCCAGCGGCATCATCACATCAGACTCCCTGCAGAAATCCTCGGGTTTAAGTCTGGAGCCCAAAACATTAAGATCAATGGCCCGCAGGATCTTATGGAGCTGGTATTCGATTTTGGTGCGGAATGTGACCGGCTGGAGCACCACCATTTTGTCCTGTCTATCTTTCCATTGGGATAATACCAGTTTCTGAAGCTGTTCGGGCTGGATACCGATATATTCATTTTCTTTTAATGCCTCTGGAGCATTTTCAAGGGGATAAACAAAGAAAGCATTAGAAATTTCAGGTGCAGACAAAGGCAGGGGACTCCCATCAAAATTATGTGTGGTCAGAAAGCGGTTCATCTGGGCAAGTCCCTGTGCATTTTTAGCCAGCCCGATATAACGCAACTGATGCTGGCAGCGGAATTCCATGCCTACAATAGGCTTAATTCCTGCAGTATCGCAGAGTTTTATAAACTCGTAAATTCCCGTCACAGTATTGATATCGGTCAGTGCCATGGCCTTAACACCCAAGGACACAGCCTGCTGCACCAGCTCTTCAACCGGAATAGTGCCGTAACGAAGTGAGTGGAAGGAGTGGCAGTTGAGATACATGGGATCAGGGTTTACGTTTTAAAATTTCATTTTTATTGTTGGGTTTAAAAGAGGCGCCTGCGCAGCGCATCACAGCGTCAAAGCCGTAGCGGTTTTTCATTCGGTCCATAGCCTGATAGAGCGCCAGCATTTCCTCTGTATCACTGAAAAGATCAATCTGATAGGTGCCCCTTACCAGTCCGCTGAAGCGGACCCCGATAAGACGAAGGCGCATTCTACGCTGGTAGAGCTTGTCAAATAAATCGGTTACGATCTGGGTCAGGATATGATCGGCAGAGGTATACTGAACCCGGCATTGTTTGGTCTCGGTATCGAAATTGGCATAGCGGATCTTGACCGTTACGGTCGATGTCAGCCATTGCTCCGAACGAAGCTGGTAAGAGAGTTTCTCCACCATGCCCAGCAGGATCCTGTTTAATTTAGGGATATCAATGGTATCCTGGGAAAAGGTATGTTCGGTGGAAATCGACTTTCTTTCCGTGTAGGGTTCAACAGGGTTGTTGTCAATTCCGTTGGCTTTTTTCCAAAGCTCGATTCCATTTTGGCCGATCATCCGCTGCAGGGCTTCGGCAGGCATTTCAGAAAGGGTCTGGATTTTCCTGATCCCGATGCGGGAGAGCAGCTGAAAAGTCTTGTCGCCCACCATAGGAATTTTACGGATGGAGAGTGGATTTAAAAAAGACTGCACCAAGTGTTCGGGTATTTCAAGGTTCTGTTTCTGTTTTCCTTCGCCTGTGCCGATTTTGGATACCGTTTTATTAATAGAAAGGGCAAAGGTGAGCGGCAGACCGGTTTCTTTTGTAATGCGCTGGGCGAGTTCATCGGTCCATTTGTAGCTGCCGTAGAATTTATCCATTCCGCTGATGTCAAGGTAAAATTCATCGATGCTGGCCTTTTCAACCACAGGTGCTTTTTCCTGGATGATTTCTGTAATATCATGGGAGAGCCTTGAATACAATTCCATATCGCCTTTCATTATCTTGGCCTGAGGACACAGCTTCATGGCCATATGGATCGGCATGGCCGAGCGGACCCCAAAACGGCGTGCTTCATAAGAGCACGATGCCACAACACCTCTCTCGCCGCCGCCGATAATCAGCGGAATGCCATGAAGTTCAGAATTGGTAAGTCTTTCACAGGAAACGAAAAACGTGTTCATGTCGATATGTACAATTGCCCTGCTCATAATCTATATCATTTTATACAGGTCAAAATTAGTGCAGATTAGAACAATTTATAAAAATTAATTGTTATTAATAATAACAAAGTTTGAAATTCCTTATTTTTCAATGCACCGCAAATTGCGTCAAAACCATCATGAAATGCCTTTATTAAGAATTTACGTTATTAGCAGATCAGTGCAGTTTTATTTTATGCATTGCCAGGAAGAAAAAACGAAACCAATACGCAGACCATGTCGAGGTGTGATGATATATAAATTGAGTATCCAACATTCGATTTTTTGAAAAAAAGGAAAAAGTGCTTATATTTGTAAGGCTGAACTGTTCCACAACTATTCGATCGTTTAACGATTTAAAGGCTGATTCTTTTTATAAACCTGTGCATATGAAGATATGTATTATCTTATTGCGCAATAAATTTGAAAGCCATGCCACAGCAACCAAGCTCAAAGAAAATTATTTATCTGGCAGATGACGATGAGGATGACAGAATGTTGTTTGCTGATGCGGTACGGGATCTGAATTTACAGGCTGTTGTCGTTGAATCGGCAGACGGGCAGCAGCTGCTCAATACCCTTTTTGAGGCTCAGGTTCTCCCTGAAGTGATTTTTCTGGATATTAATATGCCAGGTAAAAACGGTTTTGACTGCCTTACAGAAATACGAAATACAGAAGGACATCTTCGAAATGTGAAGATTATTATGCTTTCGACCAGCAGCAGCATATCCAATATTGAACTGGCCGATGAGCTGGGGGCAGATTTTTATGCTGTCAAACCCAGTACTTTTCAAGGGCTAAAAGATCTGCTGAGAAAGGTGCTGGATAATGACTGGGACAGAATAAGAAAGAACAGAAAAAAATTTCTGCGGGCTTAATATTATGATACTAAAAGACCAAGAAAACGATCCCCTTATAAACTAGAACATCCAGCTTCCTGAAGCTGTTTTTTCAGGACAAAAACTGCAGGCATTATTTCATTATTCAGGCCGGTTTTCAGCCGGAGTTTCCTGAGCAAGTGTCTTCCTGGTATGCAGATAAAAATCCTTAAGGTGCCACCAGGCCGGACACATTTCAAGAGAACCATTAAAATTACGTATGCCTATATAGCAGCTGTTTAGAAAAAGCTGGGAGTCTACAATTTTAGCCCAAGGTTTCCAATCCACTTCCTTAGGAGGAGGTGCAGTTTCAAAATAACGTTTTATTTCTTCAGGATTCATGAGGCAAAATTAACTAAATAGTTCAACAGGGGCAAGGCTTTGAACGGATTTTAGATATAAAATCCAATTGGTTTTTTCAATCTTTTTTCTACTATACTGACAGTTATTATCTTATCTGTCTTAATTCAAAAAAGAACAGCAGCAAGGCAGTCCGAAACAGCCAGAAACAGTTATGGAATACTGAGAGCAATTTCATTATAAAGGAAACAGCAAAGATCAAAATATTTTAAGATTTCTTTATTTTAACTATCAGGTGCCTGCGGTTCGGGTCTTGCGCGATAGCGTCTATTTCAGAATCTGCAAGATCCTGAATGTCCTTTTTTATCTGAATATAATTTCTATTTACCACACCATTCTCCAGGCTGCGGACGGGCTGAAAATCTTTATAGTTTTCCGTTTCCTTCTTCAGTGATTCATGATCGTTTAAAATTTCTGAATGGAATGTTTTAAGATCAATCCTGCAGTCCGGATTATCTGCTGTCATTCCGACAAATTCACCTGAGCTCAGCGATGCAATTTTAGAGGCAGGAACGGCAGATTCGAGCTGTCTTGAGCGGCTGATGGAAGTATCAGAACTGTTGATGGAAAGACTTTCTCGGTCCTGCATAATTTTTCCAAACCGTTCGGAAAGCTGTTTGGCTGTATCACCTGCAACCTGTCCTGAGATGATATTCCCAGTTATGTTCATAATCACTTCAGCCTGCTCACGTCCGTAATCTTTTTTAAGCTGGCTGAAATCCTGTATTCCCAAACAGGTACTTACTTTATTGCTTCTTGCAGTTGCAATCAGGCTGTCTATATTGTTTAGATATACGGTCGGGAATTCGTCAAATATCAAACTGCTTTTAAGCTTGTCTTTCTGGTTTACCTGTTTGATAAGACGGTTAATATACAAAGAAAGTACGGCTCCATAAGTCTGTATTTTCTGCGGATTATTTCCCATGCATACGATTTTAGGATCCCGTGGATTATTAATATCAAGCGTAAAATCATTACCACAAAGCACGTAATAAAGCTGAGGAGAGGAGAGCCTTGACATGGCAATTTTAGCTGAAGCAATTTGTCCCTCAAGCTGCTTTGAGGCCTCATTAAGATATGCGCTGACAAAGGGATTGATCAGCACCTCAATTTCTTTTTCAGATCTAAGCAGCGTAAAGAGATTGTTATATTCCAGCTGCATGAGCTCAATCACATGCGGAAGGGTGCAGAACTCGCCGTTATTGTATTTTCTCAGGTACCAGATTACAGCTGTCAAAAAATTGATAGGCGATTCAACAAAAAAATCACCCTGTTTTTTGATCCATTCCCGGTTGAGCCCCAGAAGTATTGTGCGGGCAGATTCAGCGGCATCGGTTATGTCTGTCATGGATGACGGCTCCAGTGGATTGCATCTGTGAGAGCGGGTGAGATCATCAAAGTTAATGACAAAAAACCGAGGCCTGCGGATATATAAATGCCTGTATCTCAAATAGGCATCATAGGCGATTTTGGTCAGGTCGTCAAACTTAAAATCATAAACAAACATGGCAAATCCTTTAGAGATATGCTGGGTGATAATATGACGGATAACAAAATAGGATTTTCCTGATCCGGGCGAGCCGCAGACCAAAAGGCCCCGGAACGGGTTTATGATATTAATCCAGCTTTTTCGGACCTTGTCCTTAAGGTGATACTGCGCCGGCAGATTAATGGAAAATTCATTATGCAAGAGTCTTTCTTCCTGTGGAAATGTTTCATTTTCCCTGTTGAAAATATCGCGTCCTTTTAAAGTCCTTCTTATTATTCTGCTCAGCAGCGTGCCTCCGGTAATTACCATCAGAAAACCTGTGGAGGTCATAAAAATATAGACAGGAAAGGAAGATGAATCCTCAAAGCCCAGCTGCAGTACAAAGCTGCTTCCAAAATATAAAACCAGCCCTGGAAAAATAAAATATAAAGCTGTTTTTAGTGCAAGCTTTTCGTCTTTACGGCCCCTGGTACCCAAAAGGGAAATCAAGACCAAAAGCAGTGCTATAAGTTTTGACTTATCAAAGAAACTGAAGAGCCCTGTTTTATAGATATTCTCCAGAATACGGTCGCTGAATTTAGATGAGAATCCTGCTTCAGCAAAAATGCTGTAGCCATAATAATAAAGATGAATACCCAGAAGTGCGATACTCATCAGCCGGGTCATATCCAAAATTTTTCTCAGTGCCTGTTCATTTTCCCCTGTCTGCATTACTGTGATTTTTAGCGTTGATTAATTGTTTGAGAGCCCTTTTCTTTTTCTGTTTTTCTTCTTTTTCCTGAATGCCGCCGGGACATAGCTGCCGGGATATTCCCTTTCGAAAAGCCTGCTGATGAATTCCTGCAAAAGCGGGGCATGCATATTATTTGAAACTAGGATATCCTGTATTTCAAGAAGTGTCCTAACGGCGGGACTGCTTCTGAATTCAGCAGAAAAAGCAGTATTTGGAAGATCTGATTTCGTGTTTCTGCAGCTCTTTGCTATTGAGGCAGCTGAGAATTCCTTTCCCAGTTCGCTGCCGTTGCATACCTGTTTTGAAATATGGTCCACATAGGTAAGCCCATACAATGTGCCGTTTTGGGCGAGCCGCTGAACCATTGTAATACCCTGTGCTTCCAATGCCTTGGAAAGTTCCTTGAGGGACGGCTTTTCAGAATCAAAAACAGAGCGTACCGCATTTTTTATCCTGAGGCCGGGTCTTGCGTTTTTGAGCCTGTTTTCCTCAAATTTTTTCTCCAGAAATTTAAGGGTCGGCCTGTTGTAAAAATCACTGGCTTTGATAGGAACACCGGTCTGTTTTCCATCTGTATCCATTATGCGGTAGACGAGGCCTCCGCCTTTAAAGACCCTTGAGTTTTCCGAGCCCCTGTCAGCCGTTACATTATAGAGGTTCAGAACAGCATTGAGCTGCGGCAGGCTTTTATACTGATAGGTGTCCAATACAAAATCCAGAACCTGGGAAACTGCTTTTTTAGACTGTATCTTACCATATTTTACCATAGAGGGAAGAATGGGCGGCAGTGCGCAGGCAATCTGTTTTTCCCTTCCCTGCGCCTTTACAAGATTAAAATCTTTTTCAATTTTTATGCGGGCATTCTCAGACTGGTTGCGTCCGATATTCTGCATGTCAATTCTTCTGCCGTCAGGTCTAACTTTTACTGAAATGATATGAACATGGGGGTGGGCGGCATCAAAGTGCTGATATACCAGATAGGGCTGCTGTCCGAATCCGATTTGAGTCATATAGGCGTTTGTGATATCCATTAATTTTTCCGGGCTCAGATCCTTTTCAGAAGGATGGAAATTAAGCGATATGTGAACACTGCCGCGCTTTACATTTTCATTGAGTTCCAATCGACTCAGCAGCAGATTTATTTTCAGTGAACTGCTCAGATCCTGATGGTCTGCGGGATAATTTTTTTCCCCGATGCAAAGGGCATTACCATGAGAAACTTTGTTTTCATTGTAGTGGAATATGCGGCGGACAGACTGTCCGGTCCTGATTACTGCAACCATTTTTCTCCAAGTTTTAAAACACAGTTTTTTATTTTTTCTATGGAATCCAAAAGCCTTTCTTTCTGTATCTGCGATACAGAAATCCATTCCCTGAATTCAGGGATCTGCCGCAGGTTGTGGAGTTTTTTGACTTCCTGATTATAATTGTTTCCCAGGGCATTCAGATCAGCCCGAAGCCTGCTGATTTCTACAATAAAATCATCAACAGACTGGTTTCTGTATTTTAAGATTACGGGTTTTCCAAGCATGTTTTTTCTGGCAAAATCACTGAGTTTTGGACACAGTGATTTTTCAAATCTTCTATGCAGAAGATCCATTTCATTTGGCGTCAGCCTAAGGTGGATCCACTTGGTACGGTTTGCATTTTTCTCTTTCATCTGCTTTCATTTTCATATCTGAAACCTGTTTTTTCTTTAAAAAATCTCTGCCGGCGAGTTCCGAGCCAAAAGGGCAGCCAGATAGCGGTTGTGATACAACCGGACATCTGGCCGACTGCAGGAACAGGGCAGTCTTTCAGCTTTTTTAAATAAAGGGGACAATACGGATTAAATCACCATAATCCAGGAATGGACGGAATATCCCTTCAACTTTTAAAGCCGTTACGAAATTAGCGAAGCCTTAAAGGATGTACAATCATCGCCAGATTTTGACGTGAATAATATCAGAGGATATTTCTAAGTTTACATCAAGATATTATTAATATAAAACGCTGAAATTATGATTACAAAAAATGATGTTTCCAAGGTGTATGATACCGTGCTGAGCATACCTGGAATGAATGAGATTGTGAGGATTGATTTGAAAATTTCACGTAAAAATGTACTGCTGCTGACCCATGTAATCGGCAGGGGAGCAGACTTGAAAGATGATGACGCGGGACTGCTGGCAAGTGTCTCTGAAGAAGGGTTACAGAATCTTAAAAACCTATCGGAAGAATGTCTGCAGAAAGCAGGTCTTGTGGAACTCAATCAAAAATTAAAAACGCTCAGCGAAGCGTGCAGAACCTAACAAGGAAAAAAAAAGAAATTGCGGCTGGCTGATAAATTTAAATCAGGCAGCCGTTTTTTATTTAAAAAAAAGAGAATTGAAATTTGGCACGTTTTATAAAACTTTTGGCTTGTTTTTGATAACTCATTTCTTAAGCTGTACATCTAATTTTGTACATAATTATTTACTTATTTAATTAAACAGAAAACCTCTAATTTTTTTGGCTATGAAATTTCACTTCAATTTTAGAAAAATTATTATAGAATTAATTAGTTTGTTATATATACTGTTATTTGTTTATGCGGGCTTTAGTAAAGTTCTTGATTTTGAGAATTTTCAGGTTCAACTGGGGCAGTCGCCGCTGCTTAGTGCTTTTGCACATTGGGTATCCTGGGCGGTAATTGCTGCAGAATTTATAACGGCTTTACTGCTTGCTTTTCCCAGAACCAGGACTATTGGACTTCATGCAGGATTTTGTTTAATGACAATGTTCAGTGCCTACATTTTTATCATATTAAACTACAGCTCCTTTGTTCCCTGTTCCTGCGGAGGTATACTTGAGAAAATGAGCTGGGAGATGCATTTGGTGTTTAATATTGTTTTTGTGGTGCTTGCAGCAGCCGCAATTTTATTTAACCCGGGCGGAGAGGTACTATTGAAGAGGATTTCAAATCCAGTACTCCTGCTTATATCCTTCATTTCAGGTACTGCTTTGGTAGGAGTTTTATTTCTCACTTCTGAGAAGATTATGCATTATCAAAACCCCTTCATACGACGTTATCCGCACCATCCTGTTGCATTGGAAAAGACTGTTGATTTAAAATACAATTCTTATTATTTTGCTGGAGATGGGAAAGGGAAATTATATCTTGGAAATACTACTGTTCCTTTAAGCCTGCTGGCATTTGATGAGAAAATGAAGCAGCAAAAGATAAGAATCGGACTGGGCAGGGAAAGCTTTTTTTTTAAATCAATCAAAATAGCGGTTCGCCCTCCATTTTTCTACATTTTTGACGGAGGTGTTCCCGTTATATTCAAGGGACAGACTTCAGACTGGAAAGCCGCATTGCTGAATCCTGCTCCCCCTTATTTTAATATTGCCGTACCAGCTGACAGTACCTCCATAGTATTCAGGGGAACCAGTTCAAAAACAAATAATAATGTTATTGGGGTATTCGGATGGGGAAAACAGGCAGGGACCGCCCTGGCTCCGCAATTGCTGCAAAAACAGATAGATGGAGTTTTTGATGTAGACGGAATGCTTCATTACAGTACTGAAATGAAAAGAATGATATACCTGTATACCTATCGAAATGAATATATAGTCGCAGATAAAAACGGGATGCTGGATTTCAGGGGACATACAATTGATACCATATCCCATGCAAAAATAAAAGTGGCTTACCTGAAAGGAAATAAAGAACGGGCGATGGCAGTCCCTATACTGAATGTGAATAGGACCAGCAGTATATGGAGACATTTCCTCTTTGTAAATTCCAATGTACCGGGCAAATATGAACCAAAAGAGTCATGGAAAAATTCTTCTGTAATTGATGTTTATGACCTTAATAAAAAATCCTATGTATTCAGTTTTCATATTGACGGGATAAAGGGAAAAAAACTTCGGAATTTTTACGTGGTTTCTGACAGGATCTTTGTTCTTATAGATACAAAACTGACTGTTTATAAATTCAGCAGTGAACTGAACAATAAAATAAATGGCGCAGCAGATTCAAATTGATGATGCGTTGAAAAATATACCGGCGCCGGTATCAGGAATCAGATCGAAAACCTGTATAAAAAAGTAGATCATTTAATTTAAATTTTTACATTATGAAAACAACAATTTTAAAAAAAATGATGCCTTTTGCAGTTTTTGTATTGGGCATTACAGGAGCTTTTTTTACTGTCTCTATGCAGAGCAGTGCAAAAGCTGAAGTACTTCCCATAATTGGTTACGTTGATGCCCTGAACGGTGGAAGCCCGTGTGATATTCCTGTAGACTGTGATACAGAAACAGGCGATATCTGCCGCCAGTTTGATGACAGCGGCCCTGTGGCTAAAGCAAAGTTTCCAAATGAAAGCACAACTTGTTCAAGAGAAGTGTACCGTCCTGAGTAATTTTAATTTTTAACATTTAATAAGTGCAATGCAGTTCCATAGGAACTGCATTGTTTTGTAAAAAAGCAGCCGGTTATTTAATGCCTTCTTTTATCCATGCAGCGGGTGCTTCATCTTTTAAATAATAATCAAACCACTGGTGCAGACGTATGGAAAGATCTTTCTGGTTTGCAGGGTTATTAACTGTATGTCCTTCCTCGGGATACACTGCCATAATATGCTGTTTTTTAAGACGGCGCATCGCCACATAAAATTCTATACTCTGCTCAGGATGTACTTCTTTATCACTGCCCCCGGTCCACGAAAATAAAGGTGTTGTAATATTCTTTACATGCTCAATAGGAGAATTTCTATTATAGCCTGCACGATCCTCATACAATGACTTCCCCATCCGCCACTGCTGGCTCTCTAAACGCCATATATCAGGTTTTCCAGAGGCTGTTCCAATTGATAAATAAAAGCTTGTCAGATCCGTTATAGCCGAACCAGCTACTGCAGCGGCAAACAGACTGGTCTGAGTGATAATAAAGTCCGTTTCATATCCGCCAAAGGAATGTCCTATTAGCCCGGCAAGATATATCAATATTTACCTCTGGCTTCCCGTAGCTAATATTTTTGGAAGCATCATAGGGAAGATTCAGGAACTAATGCTCAAACTGGATCTTTCACAGGTACAGTCAACTGGAGACACTTTTTTCAGCAGGACTGATATGGCATATCTCATTTTTATGATTATAGGAATCATTGGATATTTTACCGTGCCGTCAGTAGCTAACTATATTGTTCATGCCGGAGGAGGCAGTGCACTGGGACAGAAAGTAACCAGCATGTTCGGCAGCTCAGCAACTACTGCTGTATCCAAAACGTCGCAGGGAGCGGGAATGGTTTTGGATGCGATGGGCAACGCTGATGCAAGAATGACCAGCAGTATGGCAGCTACAGCAGGAAGCAGTCCCTATTTTTTGGAAAAGGGAAATTATATGAATGATAAACTTAAAGGTAATTCAAAGTAATCTAAAAAGAGCATGTTCAGCAAAACGAAAAATATCGATACAGCATTCCAAAATGTGAGAGGATTTACAATGCTGGTGATTGCGGGATGTGTCATTATCAGTTGTTACGCCCTGTACAAAAGTTTTGAATCTGTAAAACTGATGCAGAACAAGGTATATATACTGGCAAATGGAAAAGCATTGGAAGCGTATGCTTCAGAGCGTAAAGATAATGTATCTGTGGAAGCAAGAGATCATGTAAAGACCTTTCATAAGTTCTTTTTCACCCTTGATCCTGATGATAAAGTAATTAAAGCCAATATTACAAAAGCGCTTTATCTGGCTGATGACAGCGCTAAAAGGATTTATGATGACCTTAAGGAAAACGGTTTTTATTCGGGAATTATCTCTGGGAATATAAGCCAGACCATTCAAATAGACAGTATTACTATAGATATTAAAGAGTATCCGTACCGATTTAAATGTTATGCAAATCAAAGTATTATCCGCACAACAAGTATTTTAAAAAGGAATCTCATTACAGAGGGCAGCCTGAGGAATGTATCTAGAAGTGATAATAATCCTCATGGCTTTCTAATCGAGAGATTCAATACGGTTGAGAACAGGGATCTGGCAGTGGAAAACAGAAAATAACAGATTATGAAACGGCTATTGAAAAAACAGGAAACTTCATTTGTTTACAGCAGGTATTATGTGCTTGCACAAGACAAATGGGCTCAGAAAATGAATTACCTGACACAGAATCTTTCAAAGAAAAAACTCATATTTTTTTTAATCGTTTTTATAGTAATGTCGGCAGGTTTCTTTCTTTATAATATTTATGCAGTGGTGTCAAAAAATGATGCTGCGGCTTTAAAAAACAATTCTTCTATTACAACTATACATAACAAAAAATAAAGTCATGGAACAAAAAACTATATCATTAAAAGAATCTAGAAAACGTAAAATGCTTTTGGTTCTGCCTCTTATTACGCTTCCTTTTATAACCATTCTGTTTTACATTTTGGGAGGAGGAAAAAATGAGAAAATGACCGCTGAAATGGAACCAAAGAAAGGATTTAATTTTAATCTTCCTATCCCTAAATTCAAAGAAGACTCATCATTTGATAAAATGAGTTACTATGACCAGGCAGCAATGGATTCTATAAAACTTCTGGAGCAGATTAAAAAAGATCCTAATTATTCCAAGTACAAAATACTGGAGGATTCAATAGGGGACTGCGGAGATGAAGATTTTAAAAACAAAGGATTTGGGAAAAACCCGCTACTGTCAAATTCATCATCATTTCAAGACAGAAACGAACAGAAAGTTTACGAAAAGTTAAATGCGCTGAAAAAAGTAATCAGCCAGCCTGCTCTTTCAAATAGTTACGGTCAGGATATGCGAGAATTTGAAAATTATGGTTCATCGCCAGGAATCTCAGATCAAATAAAGAATCTGGAGCAGATGATGTCCACAATAGGAACCTCTCAAGAGCCAGACCCGGAACTGCAGCAGCTGGGCGGGATGCTGGAAAACATTTTGGATATTCAGCATCCATCCAGAGTGGAAGAAAAATTAAAGCAGTCATCAGACAATAAAAAAGGTAAAATTTTTACTGTCAGCAGGAAAAAAGAAGAAGACAATATAACCTCTCTGGCTTCTAAGGGGGAAGCTAGGAATGCATTGCCTATCAATGCTTTTTATTCACTGGATGAGGATATAAAAGATGAAGAGCAGCAGAATTCAATTGAAGCGGTTATTCATGAAACACAGACTATTATAAATGGATCAGTCGTTAAACTGAGATTAATAAAAGATGTGTTTCTCCAGAAAAATGTAATTCCGAAGAACACTTTTTTATATGGAACTGCATCTTTGAAGGGAGAGCGTTTAGAAATCAAAATTGATAATATCCAATTCAGGAATTCAATTTATCCAGTTGAACTTACTGTTTATGATATGGACGGGATTAATGGAATTTATATTCCAGGAGCAATCAGCCGAGATGTTGCTAAAGCTTCGGCTGACCGTTCGATTCAAACTTTAGGATTAACAGGAGTTACAGATTCCTGGGGAGCTCAGGCAGCAGGAATGGGAATCGAAGCGGCAAAAAGCCTTATGAGCAAAAAAGTAAAACTCATAAAAGTAGTGGTAAAAGCTGGATATCAGGTGCTTCTGTATGATGAAAAACAAAAGAATTTAAAACCCTAAAAGAAAGTAAAAATGAAAAAAATTAATGATTTGCTTTTAATTGGCCTGCTGTTGGTTTCGGTTTTAGTATTCCCGCAGTCAAACAGCAGAGAAACTGTCTTTTATGAAGACCAGTATAAGAACCTTCAGATCGGCTATTCAAAGACTACAAGCATTGTTTTTTCTTATTCGATAAAAAGCATAGATAAAGGAAGTGCCGATGTGCTTGTGCAGAAAGCCAAAGGAGTAGAGAATATACTGCTGGTAAAAGCCGCTAAGCAGAATTTTTTCCAAACCAATTTAACCATAGTAACTTCAGACGGCAGATTATATGTTTTTGTGCTGAATTACAATGAAGACTGTCCGGATCTAAATATCAAGGCAGAGAATGCGGTTGCAGCCAGTGGGGACATTTTATTTTCACTCGAAAATGAAAATCAGAAAAAAATAGAGCAGTGCGCTTCTCTTGCATTATCCAAAAAGAAAAAGACCAGCGGTTTAAAAAAGTCTAAGTTTCAAATCAGTCTTGAAGTAAACGGCATTTTTGTTCATCAGGATATTTTGTATTTGAGAGTAGTATTTGAAAATAAATCCAAGATTAACTACGACATAGATCAGTTTCGTTTTTTTATAAGGGACCAGAGAAAATCTAAACGCACAGCATCACAGGAAATAGAAATACGTCCGCTGTACGGCACTTCTTCATCTGCTGTGATTCCTTATAAATCTGAAGTAATAAAAGTTTATGCACTGGAGAAATTTACTATCCCTGAAAATAAGTATTTAACACTTGAGATGATTGAAAAAAACGGTGGAAGACATTTGGAAGTGGATATAAAAAATAATCTTACTGATAAGGTATTTCCGATTACGGAATTCAACCTTGATAATTTTTAAGGTTTAAAAAATATTATGATAATCAATTTAGCTGAAACTGAAATGATGCTGTCGTTTGCCGAGGAAATGGCACGTAACGGCCATCGATTTGTCGCATTCAATACTGACCAGATAACTGATACCTATACAATAGAATTTTTTAGAAAGTCGTTGGATGCGCAGGAGTACTGTCTGGTTATGACTAATGATGCAGAATATTTTCAAAATCTGCCGGTTGAATCTCTTATTGATGACCTAAGAGCTGTTTTAGAGAGTGGAATTGATACTTCCGAAAATGAAGCTTTTGAGCTTAATGGATTTGCCCAGCTTTTTAGGGAGAGGAAAGAATTTTTAGAAAATAATTTAAATCTAGATAAAATGAATCAGAAAAATTTAGAATACCTGAAAGACCAGTTAAAATATACTGGATTTGGAGAAACGTTCGATGCTGAACTGAAAGAGAACATGCAGAAAGGTGATAAGGATTTTAAAATCATCTATAATGGCATTATGAATAATGGTGTCCCAAACAAGGATACTTTGATGGTTGAATTGAATTTTAAGAAGTCTGAACAGACCGATATGTACTTTTTTAATTCCTACCACGTAAATCTACAGAAAGAGGAAAATAAGCCAGGACTGGAGCAGACTTTTTACATCAACAAAGACAGTAGCAGCATAACTATGAAAGAGGCCTATAATTTGATGGAAGGCCGATCTGTCAATAAGGATCTTAAAACTAAAGAAGGTGAAGTTTACAATTCCTGGCTAAAATTAGATTTCAAAGAAAGCGACAATTCGGGCAATTTCAAACTGAATCATTACCATCAAAATTATGGATATGATCTGGAAGTCAGTCTTTCAAAACACGCTATTAAAGAACTCGACACGCCGAAATATAAAGAGGATCTTTTGAATTCTCTTAAAAAAGGAAATCTTCAGTCGGTAACTTTTGTTGTCGGCGGTGTCGAAAACAAAATGTACGTAGAAGCAAATCCGCAGTTTAAGACTGTGAATGTTTACGACGGAAACATGGAAAGAATAAATCATAGAGAAAGCAAAGATCAGAAGCAGGCCGAAAGTGAAGGCAAATCAATGAAAAGGGATGTAGGTCAAAAAGAGGAACCACAATCGGAGGAAGGTGAAAAAAAAAGATCTCAAAAGAAAAGCAAGGCTAAAACTTTATAGTTAAATGGAAACGCTAAAACCTTTATCAGATTTCTTTTTAGCTATAGAAAAAGATTTCCGTATAAGTACGACACATATTGCGCTGTATGCCGCCTTGCTTCAATATAGGGTTGATAAGGGTTTTGCTAATCCAATACAAGTCTATAGGCATGAAATAACTCCTTTGGCTAAAATTTCATCTGCTTACACTTATCATAGATGTATAAATGAACTAAGTAGTTATGGATATCTTAAATACGAACCTTCGTTTAAAAAAACGCAGGGAAGTAAGATTTACTTTTACGATCGAACATAGATTAATAACCATAAAAGCCCTTGATGGGCTTTTATTATTTTAATTAAATAATGATGGAAAATGAAAAAGAAGAAATGAGGGGAAAAATAACTCCAGAGAAAGCTAGGCAAATGTTAAACTCTGAGGGTATGAATGTTACAATTGAAGAAGCAACCGAAATTTTGCTATTTTTACGAAAATTGGCCCATGCGGTCGTCTCAAAATTTTTAGAATCATGAGTATTATTGCAGATTTATACATCCGTGTAAGTACAGATGAACAAGCTGAAAAAGGCTATTCACAAAGAAATCAGGAAGAAGTGCTACGTAAGTACTGTTCTTTAAATTATATTGAGGTGAGAAATGTTATCTATGAGGATCATTCAGCCAAAACCTTCAACAGACCTCAGTGGAATAAACTGCTTCTTAACTTTAAAAAAGAGAAAAATAAATGTGATTTTGTCTTATTTACAAAATGGGACAGGTTCAGCAGAAATGCTGGGGATGCATACCAAATGATAAGTGTTCTGCGAAAACTTGGCGTGGAACCACAGGCAATTGAACAACCACTTGATTTATCCATTCCAGAGAACAAAATGATGCTTGCTTTTTACCTAGCTGCTCCCGAAGTAGAAAATGACAGACGAGCTTTAAATACTTTTCATGGAATGCGAAGAGCAAAAAAAGAAGGAAGATATATGGGAACAGCGCCCTTTGGTTATGCTAATAAATCAAAAGAAGATGGAACTAAATATATAGCTCTTGTCGAACCAGCAGCGTCAGTAATGCGATGGATTTTTGAGGAGATTGCAAGAGGAGTATTTAATACTGAGCAGGTTTACCATCTCGCATGCAAAAGGGGTTTTAAAAGAACAAAAAGCAATATGTGGGGATTAATTAGAAATCCAATTTACTATGGTAAAATTTTTGTTCCCAAATATAAAGATGAAGAAAGCATGTTGGTTACAGGGCAGCATGAGCCTTTAATCTCGGAGGGTCTTTTTTATAATGTTCAGGATATTTTAGACGGTAAATCTCGTATTTACAGACCGAAAATTAAAACAGTTGTGGAATTTCCTCTAAGAGGGTTCTTTAATTGTCCAAAGTGCCAAAAGAAGCTTCAGGGGAGCAAGTGTAAAGGCAGGCATAAGCACTACTATTATTACCATTGTGAAACGAAGTGTAAGTTTAGAATCAATTCTGAGTTAGCCAATGAATTATTTGTCGAAAATTTAAAAAAATATCAACCCATACCGGAGATCAAAAAATTATACAGTTCAGTTTTATATGAAACTCACCGCGAAATGGCGAACAATGCTGGCGAGCAGAAAAGAAGACTGTTGGAACAGATTAAAGATTATGAGCATAGGTTAAGCAATGCAAGAGATCTTCTTTTACAATCAAAAATAGATTCCGATGACTATAAATTAATGAAAGAAGACTACGGTGTACGAATTACAAACCTTGAGAGAGAATTATCGTCGATATCAAAAGACAAGCATAGCATTGAAAACCTGCTAGTTAAAGGGATTGACAATTTAATTAAAATAAATGAAGCTTACTTAGACATGGCTTTATCAGAAGCTCGAAGCCTAATTGGTTTGGTTTATCCCGAAAATTTCACTATTAAAGAAAATAAAGTACAAACCGCTAGAGTTAACAAAATAGTAGAGGGTATTTATTTGATTAACAAAGAGTTAGAGAGTAAAAAAAACGGGACAAAAGATGATTTTTATCTTTTGTCCCGTAGAGTGACCTCGACTGGATTCAAACCAGTAACCTTCTGAGCCGTAATCAGATGCGCTATTCAGTTGCGCCACGAGGCCTTTTTGCTTGGTTCAGCTAATTTTCGTAGCTTTGTTGAACGCTGTTTGCGGGTGCAAATATAGAGATAAATGCGAGATAAACAAGCAAAAAAATAAAGAAAATTTAAAAAAAATGAAGATTGAAAATTATATACGTGATATTCAGGACTTTCCTAAAGAAGGAATTTTATTTAAAGATATCACTCCGCTCTTAAATGACGTTGAAGCAAGGCAGGAATGCTTATCTATTTTGGTAAATTCTCTTAACGGACAAAAAATTGATAAGGTAGTAGGGGCAGAAAGTCGTGGTTTTTTCTTCGGAATGTTATTGGCGCAAGAACTAAATGCAGGATTTATTCCGGTAAGGAAACCTAAAAAGCTGCCTTATGAAACTATTTCGGCTTCATACGCATTAGAATATGGAACGGACAGCCTGGAAATGCATACCGACGCTATTCAAAAAGGAGACCGCGTATTAATTCATGATGACGTGCTGGCAACTGGCGGAACTGCAAAAGCAGTCTGCGAACTGGTTGAAAAGTTAGGCGGTGAAATTGTACAATGTAATTTTTTAATGGAACTGACTTTCCTTAACGGAAGAGAAAAAATCAAAGAGTTTCCAGTTTTTGCCGCGCTGTCTTATTAATTAAACAAACTCGTTGGTTATATAATTAATAAAAAATCATTTAACACATAGAAACATAGGCTTTAAATGCATTAAAAGAATATAAAAAGAAACATGTTTCTAAAACATAGCTGTCTCTGTGTGTTTAAAATGAGTGAAACGCCTTTTTTCTGAGTGCTAAATCTATGTTTCTACGTGTTAAAATAACTACGCCCAAAAAGTTTAAACAAAAACAATTTTATGTTTAACAGCGTACAAAACTAAACCTATTCTCGTTTTTATCTCTAACTTATCAAATAAAGATTCCCTGTAACCGTCAATGGTTTTAGGGCTTAAACACATTTCTGAGGCGATTTCTTTATAAGTCATCTCTGTGCAGGCATGTTTTATAAAAACCAGTTCTTTTTCCTTTAAACTGATTTTTTTATTATCGCTGTTGACTTTGTTAACGAGCATTGCTGAAACTGATTCGGTAAAATAATAACCTTTTTCGATAACACATTCAATAGCTTCCTTAAAAATCTCTGGTGAAGTATCTTTCAATAAATAACCTTTTGCACCGTTTGTAATCATTTTTATAATGATTTCTTCATCGTCGTTTACAGAAAGTGCAATTACTTTTAAATCAGGCCTGTTTTCCTTAACCCATTTCATGGTGCTTAAACCGTCTAAAACAGGCATATTAACATCTAATAATACCAAATCGATATTAGTATCCGGATTTTCCTGAAGATAGGAAATAAACAACTTTCCGTTTTCAAATCGCTCGATAACATCGTAATCTCCAAAACTTTTAATTAAAAGTTCTAATGATTGGGAAAAAAGCTGATGATCGTCGACAATAATAATTTTACTTTTAGTATTCGGTTTCATTGGTTGTGGTTAAAGGGTATTCTAAAGTTACGGTTGTTCCTGATGAATCTGATTCCATGATTAATTGAGCTCCAATAAGTTTAGCCCGAAGTTTCATGTTAGTTAATCCTTGTCCGGAATTTGCTTTAAGAGGATCATAGCCAATTCCGAAATCCTTTAATTTTAATTGAAAAAGGTCTTCAGTTGTTACAATATTTACCTCGTATAAATCGCTGTGGGAATGTTTTAAACTATTGTGTAAAGCTTCCTGAAAAATTCGGTAAATGAATAAATCGTGTTCTTCACTTATATTGGGAATTTCTCCAGTTAAATTATATCGGTACTGAATTTTTCTAAGTTTTTTTATACGTATTAAATCCTGTTTTATAGCTTCTATAAAGTTGCTTTGCAGTAAATTATCTTTACTAATAATGCGCGATAAAATCCTGAGTTCGTCAAGTGCTTTTGCAAGTACATTTTTAAGATCTTTTAATTCTTCTACCTGAATACTTTTACTGCTTATAGACATATTAAGCTGCATGATTCCAACGGATATAATCTGGCCAATATTATCATGAAGTTCTTTACTGATTTCAGAAAGTGTCTGATCCTTAATTTCGATGCGGGTTTTTACCAATTCCGATTGGAAATACATCTCAGATTCCATTTTTTCGACCAGATAGCTGTTCTTCTTCTTTAAAAAATAAAAGAAAAGTACAAGTACAACGGCCAGTAAAGTAAAAAAAACAATACCTAATGAAATTACTAATAGTTGTATTTCTTTTCGCTCCATAAAAAACCTATAATATAACAACTATGTGCTAAAAAATTTAAGATGAACAATACTAAACTAAATACCGATTCGTCTTGTTTGATAAGAAACCAATTGATGGCTAACATAAAAGGCGTAAAAGGAACGTGGAAAACCAATATTCCTAAAATGTACCAGAAAAAAACAGATCGTTTGAAATTTAAAATTTTGTCTGAATTAAAAATCTCCACCAAATATAAGCAGGATAATATTAATACTAACATTACACCTATGGCAAAACTGTATGTAAAGGAACGATTTGTATCTTCTTTAAAATAAATAATATTTAAAAAGAAGGAAACAATAAACAGAATTAAAAAGTAAACTGCCGTCATTCTGTAATTTATCTTCGACAAAAGACTTCGGAGCAGTAGTATATAGGCAGAAAAGCTGACAAACATATAGAAATTATAGACATAATAATTTAATAAGCCTGTCAAATAGGTAAAATAATATCCCACTAATTCTATTAGTGCAGAAAAAAAGATTAAAATTACTAAAAATTTAGCTTTATTACCAGGTAATTTATGCATTGAAATTAATCCGATGCCTCCTGATAATAAAGCTAAATAAATGATATACGATCTTAAAAATTCAAACATATTTTTTATTAATAGATTAAGCTTGGCGGTCTGCCGATATTACCGTAATTCATAGGGTCAAGACTTTGAATATCAGCTGGAGCTGATTCTTGCACCATGGCAAAGCTTTGAACTTTTGCGGCATTATCTTCAACTTTTTTTCCTGTTGGAACCAAGAATAGGGTTGTTAATCCGGCTTTTTCGCCGTGTTGTTCATCATCTGGATATACACCAAAATAAAAACGTATTCCATCTACGTTATATCCGTCTTGTGCGCCATGGGTTTTAATATAGTGTATATAACTTTCTAAAGCTTCTAATGAATACCAAACAGCATTTGCATCTTCTTTCTTAGCGCGTTTACCAGTTAAGGAAGCCGCTTTTTTAGCATTGTAGTTAACATTTAATTGTTTTGCAAATTCTTTCGATATTAACTGATTCGGTTTTGCGGGAGGATTTTTCATTGTTTTTTTAATTTAATTGGTTACTGGTTTAGTTTACTGTTTTTTAATTGTAGACGACAAAATTATTTGATGCCTAAAAACAACGCAAGGGGAAAAACACCCTTTTTTTACAGGTAAAATTATCTAAAAAAACGGGTTAAAATACGGCTTAATACTATTTTGTAATTAAATAATTTTACGATGTCAATTTTTAGGAATAAGAACGGATGCTAAAAGCACATAAACAACAGTAAAAGAAAATTCTTTTAGCAGAAAAAGACACAATGAAAACTTATAACTAAAAATACATAATTAACAATTAAGATTTTAGGATCAAATTTGAAATAAATATTTTATTAGTTAGTGTTTTTGTTTTTTGGTGTTTAAGGTTTCAGGTTCGGCAGCTTGTTAATTTACCTCAAAGTCCGCAAAGGATTGCGTAAAGAAAGAAATGTTTTGAAGATGTGGGTCAACAAAAACATTCAGACACTTTGTGAAATTCTTTGCGAATTTTATGGTAAAACAATACTCAGGCAGCCATCTGAAACCTGAAACTTGAAACAAAAAAACTTGAAACAAAAAAATAAACCCGACAAGTATAATACCTGTCGGGTTTGTTATTTAATAACTTTAAGACTTTATCTCAAGCTTGCGCCAAGTTCAGTTTCAAAAGTCTGTTGTAATTTAGACATGATTTTATCAATCTGAGCGTCAGTAAGCGTTTTTGTATTATCCTGGATTGTAAAACTTAAAGCATACGATTTTTTACCTTCCGGAAGTTTATCTCCCTGATATACATCAAATAAATTAATGTCTTTTAAAAGCACTTTCTCCGTTTGTTTCGCCAGGTTAAAAATGCTTTCGTAAGTCGTTTTTTCATCGATTAATAAAGCTAAATCCCTGCGAACTTCAGGATATTTAGGAATCTCCGTATACTTAATTTTTCCTGTAATGATTTTTAAAATCAAATCCCAGTTGAAATCAGCATAATAAACATCTTGTTTGATTCCGAAATGTTTTAAAATCGATTTCTTCACGACTCCCATTTCAACCAATGTATTATTGTTGTAGCAAATAGAAGTTCCTTCTGAGAAAACATCAGACTGAACCGGAGCATTCGAAATTTTTTCAATTCCCAAACGAGCCAAAATACCTTTTGCATACCCTTTCAATAAGAAGAAATCAGTTCCTTTTTGCGGCGTTGTCCAGCTTTCTTTATTTCTGTTTCCAGAAATAGATAAAGTTAAATGTTTGTGCTCTTCGTAACCGTTTAGGTATTTGTGATAAGATTTTCCGAATTCAAATAATTTTAAATCAGAATTTCTTCTGTTGATATTGTATGAAATCGCTTCAAGGGCAGAAAACAACAACGACTGACGCATTGTTGATAAATCACTGCTTAAAGGATTTAACATCGTAACATTATGTTCTTCTTTTAAAACAGTCGATAATTTAGCATACGCGGCTGTTGTTAAAGAGTTTGCCATCATTTCGTGAAAACCTTGAGAGTTTAATTGAGAAGCGATAACATTTTGTACTTTATAATCTTCTGTTCTTGGAGAATTAGCTACCGTTGCATTGAATTTTTTTGAAAACTCAATATTGTTGTAACCGTAAACTCTTAGAATTTCTTCGATAACATCAATTTCTCTTTGTACGTCTACACGATACGCAGGAATAGTTAAACCTAAACCAGTATCAGAAACGCTGTTTACTTTAATATCTAAAGAAACCAGGATTTTTTTGATGGTATCTTTTGGAATTTCCTGCCCGATGATTTTAGAAACGTGGCTGAAATTCAATAAAACTGAAAAATCTTCTACTTTTTTAGGATAAACTTCTACAACATCAGATGTGATTTTTCCACCTGCAACTTCCTGAATTAAGATAGCCGCACGTTTTAAAGCATATTCTGTAATAGTTGGGTCAATTCCTCTTTCAAATCTAAAAGAAGCATCGGTATTCAATTGATGTCTTTTTGCTGTTTTACGAACGCTTACAGCATCAAAATAAGCACTTTCTAAGAAAATAGAAGTTGTTCCGTCTGTAACGCCCGATTTTTTTCCTCCAAAAACACCTGCAATACAAAGCGGGCCTTTTTCATCACAAATCATTAAATCCTCAGCATGCAATGTTCTTTCAACATCATCAAGAGTGGTAAATTTTGTTCCTTCAGGCAATGTTTTTACAATTACTTTTCCGGTAATTTTTGCAGCATCAAAAGCATGAAGCGGCTGTCCTAACTCATGTAAAACATAATTAGTAACATCGACAATATTATTTTTTGGCGTTAAACCAATCGCTTTTAAACGATCCTGAAGCCATTTTGGAGATTCATGAACGGTAATTCCAGAAATTGTTACACCACAATATCTTGGTGCTAAAGCTGGTTCTTCAACATTAACATCGATTTTAAGTGTACGCATATCCACTCTAAAATTGCTTACAGATGGTGTAATCAATTCAACATTTACGCCTCTTTGAAGCATTCCGGCTCTTAAATCGCGCGCTGTTCCATAGTGGCTCATTGCATCGGCACGGTTTGGTGTTAAACCAATTTCGAAAACTTCATCATCTGCAATTTGAAAAACTTCAGAAGCTTTAGTCCCCGGAACCAGATTTTCATCCAGAACCATAATTCCGTCGTGACCATTCCCAAGACCTAATTCATCTTCGGCACAAATCATTCCGTGGCTTTCCTGTCCGCGAATTTTACCTTTTTTAATAGTAAATTCAACGCCATCTTTATCATATAAAACGGTTCCAATAGTTGCAACAGGAACTTTTTGTCCCGCAGCCACATTTGCAGCACCGCATACAATTTGTACAGGAGCTTCTAAACCAATATTTACTGTAGTAACTTTTAATCGGTCTGCATCAGGATGTTTTTCGCAAGTAAGTACATGACCTACAACAACGCCTTCTAACCCGCCTTTAATAGACTGGTATTTCTCAACAACTTCAACTTCAAGACCCAGATCTGTCAATAATTCAGAAGTTTGCTCAGATGTCCAATCCGTTTTAATGAATTGTTTTAACCAGTTATAAGATATTTTCATGTTAGTTTTATTCTTTTATCAGGATACAAATATAAGGATTGAGAATTGTAGTAAGAAAGAATTTATTTGGTTTTTCTGCCTTAAAACGTTTGGTAAACTCAAAATTGTACGTTATTCTTTTGATTTTTAGCTTCTTTAAATCAATTCTTCAATATGTTTTTTGATGTTTTCAGAAATCTTTTTTGTTGGAAGATCATTTTCATCATCTCCAAACGGATCTTCGATTTCCTCGGCAATAAGCTCCAAACTCGCCAAAACATAAAATATAAAAACGACAACCGGCGCTACAAAATATCCCAAACTAATAGAATACCCAAACGGAAGCGTCATGGTATAAAAGAAGATAAATTTCTTGATAAAAGCGCTGTAAGAGTAGGGAATAGGCGTATTTTTGATGCGCTCGCACGCACCGCAGATATCTGTAAACGACTGCAATTCGTCATTTAAAATGATTAATTGATCGCCTGTGATTTTCTTTGCATCATACAAATCATTGATTTTATGATACATGATTCTTTTAAGCTGATTGGGCTTGTGTTTATGATGGTCAATTTCTAAATCAACATCTTCAAAAAGCTGTTTACTGGTATCAGCATCTTTTAAATGTTTGTGCAGAATATCAGCATACAACGGGATAAATTTTCTAAAGAAACTCCTGTCGTTTTCGTCTTTTAAAATTGCAGACAATTTAATAGCCAGATTACGGCTGCTGTTTACCAAACCTCCCCAAAGTTTACGTCCTTCCCACCAGCGGTCATAAGCGGTATTTGTTCTAAAAACCAGCAATAACGAAATGACAAAACCAAGCATTCCGTGCATAATAGGAATGTTGTGGATATAATCATTTTTGCCAACTTTAAAATATTCAACTTCCAGATATCCAACGGCTGCGGCATAAGCACCAATCGCAAGCATGATTGGAAATAGTTTTCTAACGGTATCTGATTTATGAAAATGGAATATGAACGTAAACCATTCTTTGGTATTATAAGAGATCATCTAAATTTTGTTTTGAAACAAATTTAAACTAAAAAAATCACCTAATTTGTTGTAATTTGAAAAAAAATCTGCTGAATCTGCTGTATCTGCGAGCTGATTTTTTTTTCCGCAGATTTAGGAGATTAGCAGATGAAGATGAGTTCAAACTAATGCTTTGTATTTTATAGGTAAGTGGTTCTGGTTCTCTTAATTATTAGTTGAAAAATTAAAAATTAATATTTCCTGCTAATTCTTTTAAGGCAATTTCAGATAATTTTGCTTCGTATTGTGCATTGCTGTAACGAACTTTTGCGTTTACATAATTGAGCTGAGCCGTTCTGAAATCAATGGTTGTGATAGTTCCAATTCTGAATTTATCTAAAGTAATTTCTAAATTTTGTCTGGCGATTGCTTCGTTATTTTCTTCTAAATCAATAAGTTCTAAATTGGTTAAATACGTTTGAAAAGCAGTGCTTAATTGCGTGTTTAAAATCATATTTTGCTGATCGATTGCAATTTGAGAATTTTCGATTTGAAGCTTGGCTACTTTTTCATTTCGATGCTGATTAAATCCGTCAAAAATATTCATCGAAGCATTAAAACCATAGGTAAAACCTCTTGAAGAGTTTTCACTTGTAAATCCTAAACTCGACTGACTTTCGGCAAAATTATAACCAGAAGTTAAATTTACAGTTGGATATCTGCTTGCTTTTACTTGTTTCAGCTGTAATTCGGCAATACGTTTATTGATAATTTGCGATTCCAGAGCCGGATTTTGTTTTTGTGCCAAATTCATTAAATCGGCCAAAACCAGTTTTTCATCAACAGTAACAACATCAGTTACTTTGAAATTAATTTTAGGATCACGCGCTAAATATTGGTTCAATAATATTTTAGCATTCGCATAGGATTCTTTTTGTCTTAATAAAGTAACCTGATCTGTATTTAAATCAACCTGCGCATTTAAAACTTCTAATTTTGAAGCTTTACCAATGGTGAAACGATTTTGTGCTAATTCTACTCTTTGTTTAGAAATTACAATTGTAGTATCTAAAGCCGCTAATTGATGCTGTTGCTGAACCAAATCATAATAAGCAGCATTTACCTGACCAATTTTTACGAGAATAGTTCTTTTTAATTCAGAATCGCCTAATTTTTGAAGTTCTTTTAACTGATCGTATCTCGCAAACATTCTCATGCCGTCAAAAACTGTCCAGCCTAAACTAACTCCATACGTTAAACTGTTGTTTTTTGCATTGTTTAATGTAGTTGATGTTCCGTCCTGACGTACCTGAGTTGAGTTGGTAACACTATTGTTGTCAACAATATTAGCTGTAGCTGTTGGCAATATTCCGGCGTTTCCTACAGTAACATTTGTTTCGCTTATTGTCGAATTATTTTTGGCAATTTTAATCTCAAAATTATTCTCTAAAGCGATTTTCATTGCTTCTTCAATAGTCAAAACTTCCTGTGCATTTGTTTTAAAAATGCAAAAGAACAGAACTATTAAAGTGCAGTATATATTCTTAATATTCATATTATTTTTCTTTTGCCGCGAATTCACAAATTTTATTCGTGAATTCATGGCTAATATTATTTACTTTCTTTTTCGTATTCATCGATACGATCAAATTCAGGATAATGTTTTCTGGCTTTAGACCACATAAAATAAATTGCAGGAATCACAAAAAGAGTCAGCGCCAAAGAGAAAATAGTTCCTCCTACAATTACAACTCCCATACCAATTCTACTAGTAGAAGCTGCTCCAAGTGACATTGCAATTGGTAATGCTCCTAATGCAATCGCTAAACTCGTCATTAAAATTGGACGTAAACGTGCCTCTGATGCTTCAAGAATGGCTTCCATTTTTGGTTTGCCCTGCTCTCGTAACTGATTGGCAAATTCGACTATCAAAATACCATTTTTCGTAACCAGACCAATAAGCATTACGGTTCCAATCTGGCTGAAAATGTTCCAGGTCTGATTGAATAACCAAAGTGAAAATAAGGTACCGGCAACCGCCATTGGTACTGTTAATATGATAATAAGCGGATCGATAAAACTCTCGAATTGTGCCGCAAGAATTAAGAAAATCAATAATAAAGCTAATCCAAATGCAAAAGATGTATTCGAACTACTTTCGACAAAATCTCGCGATTCTCCACTTAAATCTGTTGTAAAACTTTCGTTTAAAACTTTGGCTTTAATTCTGTCCATTTCCTCAATACCGTCGCTGATACTTTTTCCCGGTGCTAAACCTGCAGAAACGGTTGCAGACATATAGCGATTGTTGTGGTACAATTGCGGCGGATTACTCTGCTCGACAACATTTACAACATTGTCCATTTGAATTAATTGTCCGCTTTTGTTCTTTACAAACATCGAAGTTAAATCCAGCGGTTTTGATCTGTCTTTTTGATCAAACTGGCCAATAACCTGATATTGTTTTCCGTTTTTAATGAAATATCCAAAACGCTGTCCGCTTAACGAAAGCTGTAAAGTTTGTGCAATATCAATAATAGAAATTCCTAAACTCTCTGCTTTTTCACGATCGATACTTACGTTGATTTCAGGTTTATTAAATTTTAAATTGACATCTGTTGTCGAGAAAACATCGCTTTTACCTACTTCATTCATAAAAACAGGGATTTTTTCTCTTAGTTTTTCAAAAGTTGGAGCCTGAATAATGTACTGAATCGGAAGACCTCCACGTCGGTTCACGGCAATTGTAGGCTGCTGAATTACCGATGTTTTAGCATCTGGATATTTTTTTGTCCATTTTGATAATTGATCAGCAATATCTTTTTGAGACTTGTTTCTTTCGTCTGGTTCTTTCAGCGAAAGCCTGATAAAACCGGAATTTGTTGCAGAACCTCCGGAACCTCCTGCGGTAATTACCAAGCTGACTTTTTTCTCCGGAATAGAATCATCAACCAATTTTGATATTTCCTGCATAAAACGGTTGGTATATTCATAAGAAGAGCCTTCTGGAGTGGTCATTCTCATGGTTACCGAACTTCTGTCATCATAAGGAGCAGTTTCTTTTGGGAGTATAGTAAAAAACAAATAAATCAATCCAAAACAAGCAATAAGGATAGGGAAGGAGATCCATTTTTTATCCATGAATTTGGTTAAAGACTCCGCATAACCGCTATTCATTTTTTCGAAAAATGGTTCTGTTTTAATATAGAATTTTGATTTTTTCTGTTCTCCGCCTTTCATTAAATAAGCATTTAACATTGGCGTTAAAGTCAAGGATACAAAGGCAGAAATTAATACAGCCGCACCAATAACGACCCCAAATTCCCTAAAGAGTCGGCCTACGAAACCTTCTAGGAAAATTACAGGCAAAAATACCGCCGCAAGTGTTACTGAAATAGAGATTACAGCATAGAAAATTTCATTAGAACCTTTAATAGCTGCTTCAATTGGCGACATTCCTTCTTCGACCTTTTTAAAGATATTTTCAGTTACTACAATTCCGTCATCTACAACTAATCCTGTTGCCAAAACAATGGCTAATAAAGTCAATACATTGATGGAAAACCCGAAAAGCCACATGATAAAGAAAGTAGCAATTAACGAAACGGGAATATCAATTAAAGGCCTGAACGCAATGGCCCAGTCTCTAAAGAAAAGATAAATAATAATGATTACCAGAATGATCGAAATTCCTAAAGTTTCGGCAACTTCAAGTACCGATTTTTTTACGAACAGCGTATTGTCAAGTGCAATATTTAGTTTTATATCCTTTGGAAGATCCTTTTTTAAAGCATCATATTTTTTATAGAATTCTTTCGAAATATCAAGATAATTGGCTCCTGGCATTGGTACAATGGCTAAACCAATCATTGGAAGTCCCGAAGATGTTAAAGAAGTTTCGATATTTTCAGGTCCTAGTTCGGCACCGCCCACATCGCTCAAACGAACAATTTTTTCTCCGTCTGTTCTAATGATAATGTTATTAAATTCTTCTGGTTTCGAAAGGTTTCCAATGGTTTTTACGGTCAATTCGGTATTGTTTCCAGTTAATTTTCCAGAAGGTAATTCTACGTTTTGCGCATTTAAGGCATCCCGAACATCAGCAACAGTACAGTTGTAAGCATTTAATTTTATCGGATCAATCCATAAACGCATCGCATAACGTTTTTGTCCCCAAATTTGAACCCCGCTTACTCCGGGAATAGTTTCTAAGCGCTGTGAAATTACATTTTCGGCATAATCGCTTAGTTCTAAAGAACTTCGGGTATCGCTCTGAACCGTCATCGAAATAATAGATTCACTATCTGCATCGGCTTTAGAAACCACCGGCGGCGCATCAATATCCTGAGGTAAACTTCGAACAGCCTGCGAAACTTTGTCACGAACATCATTTGCGGCTTCTTCCAGATTTTTATCCAGATTAAATTCGATGGTAATGTTACTGCTTCCCTGATTACTGGATGATGTTATGTTTCGAATTCCGTCAATTGCATTTACTGCTTTTTCAAGAGGCTCCGTAATTTGTGATTCTATAATATCAGAATTGGCTCCTGTATAATTGGTTCTAATAGAAACCTGAGCAGGATCGATGGAAGGAAATTCACGAACACCCAAAAATGTATAACCAATAAAACCGAATAATATAATTAATAGATTCAGTACAATGGTTAAAACAGGTCTTCTTATACTTGTAGTTGATAAACTCATGTTTGATTTTAGATTGTTGATTTTAGATTTCAGATTTATGCTAAATCTTACTGCTCTTTAAATCTATATTCAAGTCTTACGACTTTGGACTTTATGACTTTCGGCTTTATGACTATTTTACTTTAACTTTTATTGGTGCTTCGTTTTTTAATGACATAACACCGCTTGTTATTAAAGTATCTCCGGCTTTTAATCCTGATAAAATCAAAATAGAAGCATCAGTTCTTGTTGTGGCATCAACCATAACTTCTTTGGCTTTGCCCATATCTGCAATAAACACTTTTTTACCGTCCTGAACAGGTATGATAGCCTGAGAAGGTACAACTATAGCATCTTTAATAATATTTAATGGTAATTTTACATCGGCAAAAGTTCCTGGGAAAAGTTTTCCGTCGGTATTATCTGCAATAGCGCGAATTTGTAATGTACGTGTTGCAACTGCAATTTCTGGCTCGATTGCATAAATTTTTGCTGTATAGGTTTTATCAGATCCGGAAACATTAAAATCGATTATTGAACCGGATTTTACCTGCGCTGCATATTTCTCCGGAATTGAGAATGTAATTTTTAATTTTCCTGTATTGACCAATTTTGCTACCACAATTGTTGGTGTAATATAAGTTCCCGGTGAAATAGAACGTAAACCTACTTTTCCTGAAAATGGTGCTTTTACAGAAGTTTTAGATATTTGAGCTCTAATTAATTGACTTTGTGCCTGTGCCGAAGCATAATCTGCTCTTGCAACATCTGCTTCTTCCTGGCTAATGGCTTCTTTTTGAAGTAAAAGTTTTGCCCTTCTTTCGTTTTCTGCAGCTAAACCTTCTCTGGTTACCGCTTGTCTTAATTGCGCTTTTAATTCAATGTCGTTTACTTTAAAAAGTACCTGACCTTTATTCACGTAAGTTCCTTCATTAAAATAAATACCCTCTACAATTCCCGAAACTTCACTGTGAATTTCAATTTGTTCGTTTGCTTCGATTGAACCAGATAAAGATAAATTATTATCAAAAGTCGAAGTTTTAATAACAAGTCCGGTTACAGTTGTTGGCTTATCTTTATCGCCAGATTTTTTTGATTCGTCATTTTTTCCTTTGTTGGATATTATTCGATAGGTAATAAATCCTCCTAAAACGATGATTATCAAGGCGTAGATTAGGTGTTTTAATTTCATAAAATTTAGGTGAATGTTTTTTTGTTGTATGTTTTTATGCAACTAGCAAATTTAACTTTTTGTGCTGAAACCAAAAGGCGTTAGCTTTTATTTAACACTTGGATCACAATAATTTCAAATCGTTTTCATGAGCTGTAATTGCAAAAGTTTGCTTTTAGACATCGTTTTTAAAAAAAGGTTTAAATGTAAATGTTACTTTTTTAAATAATTCTTAACAGTTGAAGTGAGTTTTGGTTTATTTGTCTTGTAGTCAAATAGATATGTTTTTATTTTGGAAAGTTAAATTTAATCTTTTTTGATTTTTATCTTCTTATATTATCAATGATTACTTAGGTTTCATAATTTTTTTTCGTTTTTGTCCGATTTTCTTTGCACTTTATCGAATTTATTTGTAACATTACTATGTTAAACAAAATGTCGATTTTATCAATGATGCTTATAATATACTGTAAGATTAATTGTTAAAATATTGAGTTAGGTGTTGTTTTTTGAGGTTTTTACAGAAATTATTCAATAATTATATTAACAAGTGTTTATATTTTTTATTCTTAATTACTAAAAAAATAATATATGAAGAAAAAATTACTCTTAGCTTTATGGTTTACACTATTATCATTTTCAATTGGCTATCTTTTTTGGCAGAATGAATTTAAATATAGTCTGCCAACGCCAATTCCGAAGAATTATCATGCTATTGCAATGGGCGCCAAAGTTGATTTGTCGCAATGCTGTGCATTTGATAACAAACCTGTTTTTTTTCACTTTTTTAATCCGGATTGTCCGTGCTCACGCTTTAATGTGCCGCATGTGAGTGATTTGATAAAGAAATATGGCGATAAAGTCAATTTTAAAATTGTAGTCTTAAACAAAAAGAAAACTTTTTCTATCGAAGAAATTCAGCAAAAATTTGGAGCAGCAATTCCGGTTTATTTTGATGAAGGCATCGCTCAAAAATGCGGTGTAATTTCGACGCCGCAGGCTGTTCTTTTAGATGCTGATCATAATTTATATTATCGAGGTAATTATAACAAAACAAGATATTGCACAGATGCTGAAAGTAATTACGCCCAAATGGCGATCGAATCGCTGTTAAAACAAAATATTTCGCCCTCATTTAATGCTTTGGCTCTTAGAGCTTACGGATGTTCATTACCAAATTGCACTAAATAAAATCTATCACTAACTAAAATTTTTAAACCTATGAAAACAAAAGCCAGTTTAAATGAGCAAGATTATCTGCACAGTTTTATGTCGACTATGACTCAAAAATCAGATATCATTATTAATTATGTTCTAGCCGTTTATTTTCTTCTCGGAATCGGATTATCCTTTAAGTATGATACATTCGAAATTGGAGTAGGAGTTGGAACGCTGAACCTTTTGGCCTATTATTCGGCGAAGTTTTTTCTAAAGAATTCTAAATTTTATCAATATGTTCTGTCAGTTATACTGGCAGTATTTATGGCACAATATATTTACCAAATGCATGGTTTATTCGAAATGCATTTTACGGTTTTCATTGCGAGTACTATTTTAATTATTTATCAAAACTGGAAACTGCAGATTCCCTTAACGCTTTTGGTTGTGCTTCATCACGCTGGTTTGGCTTATTTGCAAAACTTCGTTTATAATGATGCTAACGGACTTCAGGTTTATTTCTCTCAGGTAAATTTTGATTTAGAAACGCTTATTATTCATACTGTTTTGGCTGCCGTTGTATTTTTTATGAATGGTTATTGGGCTTATTATTTTAAAGAACACAGCCATAATCACATCTCTAAAATTTCTGATGAATACGAATTAGAAAACATGAAACTGGCTTCTGCTAAATACAGTTCATTATCGGCTACAAAAGAATACAACGATTTTATTCACAGAACAACCCTGGATTTAAAACTTCCTGTAAATTCTGTTTTAAAATTAATTGATGTTTCAAAAGGACATACTGATAATGATAAGCTTTTGACGTATTTGGATATGATGCGTGAAAGTGCCAAAAAAATTGATGATTTAGTAAATGATATTCATGTAAAATCGACTAATACCAGAAATTAAAAACTATAAAAACCAACTTCCCCGCACCAACATTTTTACACGCACAATCAACCATTTATTAATTATTAGCAGCAAATTTATGGATACGAGATTTAACCGTCCAACGCCTTCTGACAGAGAAGTCGACTGGAATAAAAATAAAGTATTACTTAGTAAAACAGATAAAAACGGAACGATTCTTTATGCCAATGAAGATTTTATAGATGTCTCAGGATATGATGAATTTGAACTTGTAGGACAGCCTCACAATATTGTGAGGCATCCTGATATGCCAAAAGTTATTTTTAAATTCTTGTGGGACAGCATTAAATCAAGTGAAAATATTCATGTTATTATAAAAAATATGGCAAAAACCGGTCGTTATTACTGGGTTGTAACCGATTTTAAAATTATTGCCGATGCTGATGGAGATATTGTAGGTTATTTTGGAACCAGAAAATCAGTTCCTGAACCTATTATTACGAAATTTATTGAACCGCTTTACAAAAAGCTTTTACAGATTGAAGAAACAAGTGGACTAATTGCTTCTGAAGAATATTTGGTTGGCTTTTTAGAAGAGCGAAAAAAGACTTATATGGAATATATCGACCATTTAATAGCCACAGGAAAAGATGATAAAAATAAAGTAAGCAAAGGCTTATTTAGCGGTTTATTTGATAAAACGCCGCCCAAGAAATAGTTTAGTAAATATACTTCATTGCGTCAAAGTAATATTCAAATCAAAAGTTTGCTCCCCAACAAATCTAATCACCTGAATATGTAAAACTTATTGATGCAGTGGAGTGTATTTTTTTGAGGTACAAAGGTGCAAAGTGACAAAGGTTCAAAGGTGCTCAGTATGCTTGTATTTCATAAGCCTTCGACTTCGCTCAGGATGACATTCGTCAAGTTAAAACCTTTGAAACTTTGCATCTCTGAACCTTTGAACCTTACGAAATATAATTCCAAATATTTTTCTTCTTAGTCAATTCTATAAAAACCATTTTTAAAATAGCATGTTCCGGTTTTTGGAGCGGAGCATCTTCTTTTAAAACTTTTAAGGCGTAGTTTCGTGCCAAAGATAAAATGTCACGATCGCGAACAATATCAGCAATTTGTAAATTTAAAACACCACTTTGCTGCGTTCCCATTAAATCTCCCGGACCGCGAAGTTTAAGGTCGACTTCGGCTATTTCGAAACCGTCGTTTGTTTGTACCATCGTTTCCATTCTGGTTTTACTGTCGGCACTTAATTTGTGGCTGGTCATTAAGATGCAATAACTCTGTTCCGCGCCACGGCCCACACGTCCGCGTAATTGATGTAATTGCGATAAACCAAAACGTTCGGCACTTTCGATAATCATAACGCTGGCATTTGGCACATTTACACCAACTTCAATTACAGTTGTTGCGACCATAATATTGGTTTTTCCTTCAGAAAAACGTTTCATTTCTGCATCTTTATCCGCAGGTTTCATTTTTCCGTGCAGAATCGAAATTGAATATTGCGGCAGTGGAAAATCTCTTGAAATACTTTCGTAACCGTCCATTAAATCCTTATAATCCATTTTTTCAGATTCCTGAATTAACGGATATACAATATAAATTTGCCTTCCTTTTGCAATTTCATCACGCAGAAATTTCCAGACTTTTAAACGATTACTATCAAAACGATGTGCCGTTTCAATAGGTTTTCTTCCAGGCGGTAATTCATCAATTACGGAAATATCTAAATCTCCGTATAAACTCATCGCTAAAGTTCTCGGAATTGGAGTTGCCGTCATAACCAAAACGTGCGGGGGAATATCATTTTTCTTCCACAATTTTGATCGTTGTTCTACACCAAAACGGTGCTGCTCATCAATAACAGCCAAACCTAAACTTTGAAACTTTACTTTATCTTCTAACAAAGCGTGAGTTCCAATTAAAATCTGCAGATTTCCGTTTTCTAATTCTTCATGAATAATTTTTCTTTCAGAAGTTTTAGTCGAACCCGTTAATATTTTGATATTGATGTTTAGTGTATTAGCAAATTCAGACAATCCAATAAAATGCTGATTTGCCAGAATTTCTGTCGGCGCCATTAAACATGCCTGAAAGCCATTATCAATTGCCAAAAGCATGCTCATAAAAGCCACAATCGTTTTTCCAGATCCAACATCTCCCTGAAGCAATCGGTTCATTTGAGCGTTGCTTCCCATATCTGAGCGAATTTCTTTAATCACTCTTTTTTGGGCATTTGTCAGATCAAACGGAAGATGATTTTGGTAGAAATCATTAAAAAGTTCTCCCACTTTTGTAAACGGATGCCCTTTTATTTTATGTTTTCTGATTAAGTTTTTAGTGATTAATTGTAATTGAATAAAAAACAATTCTTCAAACTTTAGTCTAAATTGGGCTTTCGCCAAAGCATCTGCACTTTTGGGAAAATGTATATTAAATAAAGCCGCTCTTTTCGGAATCAGCTTTAATTCTTCAAGTAAATAAGCCGGGAAAGTTTCGGTAAACAAAGCCTGAGTTTCAATAAACAATTGTTCCATCATTTTATTGATCGTTCGGTTTGAAATTCCGCGGTTTGTCAGCGTTTCAGTCGATGGATAAACCGGCTGCATGGCAGAACGAAGACTTTTTTCGTGTTCGCTCAACAATTCAATTTCCGGATGTGCCATACTAAATTGGCTTCCGTACAAAGAACATTTTCCAAAAATAACAAGCTGTTCGTTTAGTTTTAAACTTTCGCGAATCCATTTATGACCCTGAAACCAGTTCAGTTCAATCATTCCAGTTTCATCAACAAAACTGGCAACTAAGCGCTTTTTGTTTTTAGCAAATTCAACCGTTTTTATGTTGATAATTTTTCCAACAATCTGAACCTCACTTCCAGTATTTTGCAGTTCGTTAATCTTATAATAACGCGTCCTGTCAATATATCGATTGGGATAAAAATTGACTAAATCTCCATATTTATGAATTCCCAATTCCTTACGAAGCAATTGACCGCGACTTGGGCCAACACCTTTTAAGTATTCGATAGGAGTATCAAGAAGATTGTTAGACATGAAGGGATTTTAGATTTTAGACTTTAGATTGTTGATTTTAGATTTCGGTATTGGAATTTGGAATTTCTATTTTGGGATTTAATTTGAAAAGCGAAGATAAATTTTAATTGGCAAATTTGAAAGTACATTAGTTTTGAAAAATTTTATTACGCAGATAAGCAACCTTTTAACAATATTGTCATCTATTTATATAGTTAAACTTTAAAAATAAAATCAAAATGAAAAAATTTGCCTCTATTTTTATATTAATGTTAAGTATTGTTTCCTGTTCAAGTGATAATGCCGATTCCAGATCTTCTTTTACTTATTACGGAAAATGGAAACTTACCAGATCTACAGGTTCTTTTGTTGAAGCTATTTATATTATTGGCAAGCCGCAATATCTGGAATATTATGATTTTAAAAAAGATAATACGTTTATAAAAACCAGAACAAAAGATGGAGTTACAACAACGGCATCAGGAACTTTTTCGATAACAGAAATTCAAAATCAGAAGCATTTTATATTAACTTATACCAGCACAAGCGATATTATAGAAAGCTGTACCGGAAATTTAAGCGAAGAATTATTTATTAATGAAGCACAAGAACTAATAAGTACATGGCAAAATTGCGATGGTCCGACATTGGTATACGAAAAAACAAAATAGTTGTAGATTTCACGAAATTTAAAATATAAAAACTCTGTTAGAAACTTAACAGAGTTTTTTTCGCTTATAGTAAGTTTTGTTTTAATAAATAAAGATAATTATTAGATTTGTTTTAAATATAAGCCACTAAGAAAATGAGTAAAGAAGAAAAAGTTCCTTTTGAAACTATTGTGTTTGCAGGTGTTACGTTTAAAGTTATTAATAGAAACGAAGCCCACACTATTATTGGAGATCTTACGGATTTTAACAACCAGAAAATCTACAATGTTTTTGAAGATACCTGGCGTTTTCCTGATTATGAAGAAAATCCAATATTTTTATTAGCAGAAGATGATGTAGAAATGGAATCCTTTGAAATGGATTTTACTACAGAAGAACATCAGGATATTTTTATTCTGGGATTTATTTTTAAAGGAAATCTGAATGTCACAAAATTGATAAGTTCTTTTGATACCGATAATTCGCCCGCTTTGATTGTTTTGGGAGAAACTAAAACGGTCAATATCACTTTGTTTGGAAATGTTCATTATTTAGGCGGAGGCTTAAAATGCGATACCATTATTGGTGAATACAATCATGGTGAACTTTTTGTAAAAGGCGATGTTGCAGCATGGTTAATTTACAGCGACGATATGCTGATGCATTTTGAACGTTTTACAGATATTCAGGCAATTGTGAGCGTAAACAGACCGGATATAATGATTTGCAGCAATCTAAGTGATGGTGAAGGCAATATAATTACAATTGAAAACTACTTTCCATCCACACATAAATTATCTGATATTGTCGATGATTCTTTTATCGAGATTTCAAATGGAACTGAAATACTAGGAAACAATTACCACGAAGACGTTTTTAAAGAAGGACTTTCTATTCTTGATTACGATAAAAAAGAAAAGTATATGTATACTGATTTTCGTAGTCAGTTTATAAATATGGTGGAAGTTTTATCTCAATTAGAATATGTAAAACACATAGGCAGAATAAGTAAAAAGAGCGGTACAAACGAATATTCCTTTATTCCGTTTACTTATGAAGGAAAGAAATACAGCCAGCTTTCTGAAGAAATTGGAAATGGTTTTAATATTAAAATGCGTGCTTTATGGTGCCATGATGATGAAGAAATCACGCTCGTTCTGGAATATCTTGATGAAGAAGGAGACACGAAATATCAATGGGCCAATAATGAAACTGCACCTGGAATAGAAATGTTTACTGTAAAATGTGCTGCATTAGAAGCTTTTGAAGTTTTGACAGCAGAACCTTCTGAAGAAGAAGATGAAGACGACGATGAAGAAACTGAATATCAGGAATATAATAACAGTTTTTCATTAGAAGAATTCTCTTTTCAGTTTGGCAATTATGCTTTACCCGAAGATTTAGTAAAATTATATGAATTTGATCAAAAGTATGGATCTGAAACCTATTCAGAATGTTTTGGTTTGTTAATTTATGATGATAAAACCGGAATAAAAACATGGTCTGAAGAAGAAGAATTCTACAATAGTTTTATTGAATTTGCAGGCGCAAACGGTTCAGGAAGTTCGTATGCGTACTGGCTTATTGATAAAGATTTAAATAATTGCCCAATAGTAGTTTTTGGCGACGAAGGCGGAATTCATGTTGTAGCTGAAAATACCCGAAAATTGATTCATCTTTTAACTTTAGATACCGAAGTTTCAGTCGATTTTGACAATGCTTATTTCTATAAAGATGAGGAATATTACGAAGAAAATGAAAATAAAGAAGAGTTCCAGCAATGGGTTAAAAAGGAATTTAATTTAGAACCTATAGAAACTAACGAAGAGGCTGATGAAATCGTTGATGAAGCAAAAGCAAAGTATAAAAAACAACTCAATGATTTTTTAATCAAATTCGATATAGAAATTGGTGAAGATGAAGACTAGTTTTGATACAATGAATATTTATCTTTGACTAAATTTTTAAAAATGGCAACACACTTAGCACTTCTTCGCGGAATCAATGTCTCTGGTCACAATATGATCAAAATGGATGCTTTGAAAACAATGCTGGAAAATATTGGTTTTCAAAATGTTCGTACCTATTTGCAATCCGGAAATGTTTTTGTTGATAGTGAAGAAGATGCTGCAAAAGTGGGTTTTATGATAAAACAGGAAATTTTTAAGGTTTTCGGACATGAAGTTCCTGCCATTGTAATTGCAAAAAAGGATTTAGAATTGTGTTTTGCAAACAATCTTTATTTGAAAGAAAAAGATATTGATATCAAAAAACTTTATATTGTTTTTGTTGCGATTGCTTTGAAAAAAGAAAGCATACATGATTTAAAAATCAGTCAGTTTAAACCAGACGAAGCAACTATTGACGAAAACAGGATTTATATTAAATATGCTGTTGGCGCCGGAAAGACAAGATTGGAATTGAAATACATAGAGAAAAAACTAAATGTAATTGGCACAATGCGTAACTTGAATACGGTTACGAATTTGTTAGCAATGTATGAGGAACAGAATTAATCCCGCATCCATTTTAGCATTGCTGGAAAAGCAGCTTTTCCTTCTTTAGCAGCAAGTTCATTTCCCAGACATAAACCCATCCATTCCAAAAGAGGTAAACCGATGTAATTTTCATTGCTGAAATTTGAAATTAACCAATCAGAATCATTTTTATATCCATTTGGATGAAATATAAATTCTAAAGGTAAATTCAAATATTTGGCTGCGGCAAATGACCATAGAATAGCTGCGATTTCTTCTCCATGAGTAGGCCATTCAGATGAGATTTCGTCTGTACCTATTAATTTTCTTTCTACAGAAGTTGTAACGGCCAGATGTCCGGCTTCATGTAAAATATCTCCGGGATATAGTAAATTATTATAATCAATATAAATGCAATTTGGCCCTAAATCTAAGCCGGGTAAAAAAGTTGTACCTAATTCTTTTTCAATTACATTGATGTTAATTTCATTTAGAAACTGAAGCACTTTTTTTACTTCGTAACTTTCTTGCAAAGGCATATAAATTTGTTTTTATATTGAAACAATTAAATAAGATCACAATACCAAAATCCAAAATCAAAAGCATCTGTTGCACTTGTGTCACAGGCTTTATTGGATGAATCCTGACTTTTTGGTTTTTCATATTTTCGATAAACAATTTCACCAACTTCAAAATCAATAGGTTTAGAGAAAATTGGCCCGTCAAAAGTAAAAGTATGAAATTCTCCATTTTCTCCGCAGACATCAACGTTTTCAGGTAAATCATTTATAAAATCCTGATCGATAATTCGGCCGACAAAATTTTTATCTAAATATCTTTCGTTTACGCAAACCACAATCGTTTTAAATCCAAGAGAAATAAATTCCTGAATTAAATCGTGAGTTGGGATTTTCCAAATAGGGAAAACACCTTCAAAGCCTATTCTCGACAATTGTTCTTCACGATATTTTCGTAAATCTTCCAAAAAAATATCTCCAAAAACTGAATGCGTAATTCCTTCGTTTTTTAATTCCGTCAAGGTTTCTGTCATTACGGTTTCATAAACTTCCATTGTTGGCATTTCCGGAACCTGCATAATTTTTAATGGAATTCCAATGCTTTCTGCCTGTGCCTGTAACAATTCAACACGAACGCCATGCATTGAAATTCGCTGATATTGCTGATTCACGCTCGTTAATAAACATTCGATTTTAAATTCAGGATTTTGAAGAATCTTGTATAATGTTAATGCAGAATCTTTTCCGCTGCTCCAGTTAAATAAGGCTTTTTTAGGTATAGACACGTTTGGTTATTTTTGTGTGGTAAACTTACAAATTTCATTCGATTTGTTGTTGAACCTTTGTAACTTTGGGTTTTTACACGCCAATTTATGACACTATATAAGGACAAATTAAAAATTGATTCCAACCGATTGAAGGATTGGGATTATTCAAGTGAAGGAGTTTATTTCATTACGATGGTTACAAAAGATAGAAAATGCATTTTTGGATCTGTTGAAGATGGAAAAATGATTTTAAATGAAAATGGAAAGATTGTGGAGAATGAGCTTTTGAAATCGATAAAGATTCGTAAAAATTGGTTTTTCCATAATTGGGTTGTGATGCCAAATCATATTCATTTGTTGATTGAAATTCAAGGAAATACGCAGGATATTAAAACATCGCAAATTACAACATCGCATATTGTAGAGACGCACAGCAGTGCGTCTACGTCCGGCACATCCACAACGAATGAAACACAATCTTTGTCGACAATCTTTGCGGAGACGCACTGCTGTGCGTCTCTACAGAACCAATCTTTGTCGAAATCACTAAATGAATCAAATTTAAACATGCAGATTAGAGCATCGCAAATTAACATATCGCATATTGTAGAGACGCACAGCAGTGCGTCTACGTCCGGCATATCCACAACGAATGAAACGCAATCTTTGTCGACAATCTTTGCGGAGACGCACTGCTGTGCGTCTCTACAGAACCAATCGTTATCAAATTCATCAAACCAATCGTTGTCAAAATTTGCGAACGAATCAAATTTATCTCGTAAACCCAATTCCATTTCATCTTTTGTTGCTATTTTTAAATCGGTTACGACAAAACAAATCAATGGTTTTGAAACAATTTGGCAGCAAAACTATCACGATCATATTGTTAGAAATTACAAAACATTTGAAACAATTTATGATTATATTAAAAATAATCCAATATCTTGGGAGACGGATTCTATAAATTCATAATTGCAATGAAATACATTTTCTTTTTTATAACCACTTTCATTTTTGCACAGCAAACCAAATATGTTGATTTTAAATCGGTTTCAGGACAATTGAATATCGTTGATTCCCAAAAAATAATTTACGGACAAGTAGATTACGATTTTGAGGTTTTACAGCCGATTGATACGATAAAAATTGATGCCAAAAACATGCAGTTTACAAATGTTCAAATTGATGGAAAAGATGTAATTTTTATTAATACAAACAAAGAATTACAAATCATCAATAACTTCCAGAAAGGAAATAATCATCTGACTTTCAGTTACAACGTAAAACCAAAACAAGCCTTATATTTTGTAGATATAGAAAATGATGATATTCAAATCTGGACGCAGGGGCAGGGCAGATACACCAGCAATTGGTTTCCGAGTTTTGATGATGTAAATGAAAAAGTAATTTTCAGTCTAGGAATTACCTATAAAAAAGAGTATCAGGTTGTTTCAAACGGAGTTTTAAAAAGCAAAACGGAGAAAGATAATTTGGTACATTGGCAATACCAAATGGAAAACCCAATGAGTTCTTATTTATTAGTGCTTTCTATTGGAAAATATGACAAAAAGCAATTTACATCTAAATCTAAAATTCCGTTAGAATATTATATTGAAAACAAAGATGCTTCACGTTTTGAGCCAACATACCGTTATTCAAAACGAATTTTTGATTTCCTGGAAAAAGAAATTGGCATAAAATATCCGTGGAAAGTTTTCAGGCAGATTCCGGTTCGCGATTTTTTGTATGGCGGAATGGAAAATACAACAACGACACTTTTTACAACTCGTTATGTAGTGGATAATATTGGTTTTACAGATCGAAATTATACTAATGTTGATGCACATGAACTGGCACATCATTGGTTTGGAGATTTAATTACTGCCGAAAGCAGCACACATCACTGGCTTCAGGAAGGTTTTGCAACGTATTATGCATTATTGGCAGAAAGAAATATTTTTGGAGATGATTACTTTTATGCCAAATTATATGATACGGCACAGCAGATAAAATTTGCGTCAAGAACAGATACTATTCCGGTTTTAAATGGAAAAGCCAGTTCGCTCACTTTTTATGAAAAAGGCGCATGGGCACTTTTCGTTTTACATGAATCTATTGGAGACAAAGCCTTTAAAAAAGCCATAAAAAACTATTTGAATAAATATGCATTCAAGAATGTAAACACAGAGAATTTCTTCGACGAAATTAAAAAAGTTTCGGATTTTGATTTGGTTCAGTTTCAAAAAACCTGGCTGGAATCTACAGCTTTTGATACGCCGACTGCCAATGCTTTATTAAGCAAAAACAATGCAATTAAAGTGCGCTTAGAAGTGGATAAACTAAAGAAAGCACCTTTAAAAGAAAAGCTTGATTTCTTCACTAAAACTATGGATTCAGATATTCATCATTCAGTAAAAGAAGCAATTATTTCTCAATTACAAACTGAAAAATATGAAGATAAAAAAGAGTTATTACTGAAAGCTTTACATCAAAATAATGTGCAGCTGCGCCAGACTTTAGCAGAAACTTTATCAAAAATCCCGGAAGATTTTAGAACAGAATATGAAACACTTTTAGAGGATAAATCGTATCAAACACAAGAAGCCGCATTATTCTATTTATGGAATAACTTCCCGAATCATAGAAAAGAATATCTTGATAAATCGAAAAACTGGATTGGTTTTAACGATTATAATCTTCGTACATTGTGGCTGTCGCTTGCATTATCGACTCAGGATTACAGCAGTAATCCTGAAGAATTGATAAATGAATTAATTTCTTTTTCTACAACAAAATATGAAGCAACAACACGCCAGAATGCGCTAGAAAAATTGATTGCGTTTAAGTTTATTAACGATGAAGTTTTAACCAATTTAGTTAACGCTACAACGCACCATATGTGGCAGTTTTCAAAATTCGGAAGAGACTCAATCAGGATTTTATTAAAAAATTCAGAAATGCGTGCTTCATTTAATAGAATTTTACCTAATTTGAACCCCGATGAACAGTTTCAATTGAATCGTTTATTAAAAGAATAGAAAATAGAGAATAGAAGAAAGAAAATAGATTTTTAGGTGAGTCTATATTCTATTTTCTTTCTTCTATTTTCTAACCAAAAACAAAACCTACTATATATTTTATGAGAGCATTAGTTATTTCTGGTGGTGGAAGTAAAGGAGCCTTCGCCGGAGGAGTTGCACAGTATTTAATTGAAGAAAAACATCATGAATACGATTTATTTATAGGAACATCTACAGGAAGTTTACTTATTCCACATTTAGCTCTCGGTCATATCAAAAAAATACATTCCGTTTATACCAATGTTACAATGTCCAGTATTTTTAATATTTGTCCATTTGTAGTAAAAGTAAAAGAAGGAGTAGATATCGTGACGATTAATCACTTTAATGTACTTCGTCAGTTTTTTAAGGGAAAGAGAACTTTTGGCGAAAGCAAAGGTTTAAAGAAATACATTAGAAATAATTTTTCTCTTTCTGATTTCAATAATCTTAAAAAGATGAATAATGACGTAATTATTACGGTCACCAATTTCACTAAAAATGAATCAGAATACAAATCAGTAAAAGATTGCAGTTATGAAGAGTTTTGCGATTGGTCTTGGATCTCCAGTAATTATGTTCCGTTTATGAGTTTGGTTTCAAAAAACAACTACGAATATGGCGATGGCGGATTTTCAAGTTTGGTTCCAATTCGTGAAGCTATTAACCGCGGCGCTACAGAAATTGATGTTATTATTTTGGAAACAGAAGTCAATACAAGCAAAATGGTTATTGGTAAAAATCCATTTTCGTTAATGATTGATTTGTTCCGAATTGCTTTAGATCAAGTTGAAAAACACGATATTGCTATAGGAAAACTTATGGCAAACACTAAAGATGTAAAACTTAATTTATATTACACTCCGACTAAATTAACCGATAATGCACTAATTTTCAATAAGGAAATAATGAAAGAATGGTGGAAACAAGGTTATGAATATGCTCAGAATAAGTCTGAGGTTATGAGTGATAATAGGTGATTTTAGATTGCAGATTGCTGATTTTAGATTGGAAATGCTTTTAACCTGAACTCTAAAATCTGCAATCTAAAATTATTATCTTACCAAAGTTCAGCAACCTCGTTTTTAATGTAACCTAAAGCAGCATTGCTTGGAGATTGTTTTTCTAATAATTCATTTAAAATAACTTCACGAAGTTTATCTGCACTGTCAACACGGTCGCTCATAGCAGCTTTACGAATCATTTGGATAGTTGAGTTTTTTGCAGTCGTAATTATTGTCCAGCATTCATCAGACATATAAATTTGCTGCGTTAAATTGTGCTCAAATTCTTGTTCGATTTGGTCGATTACAAAATTTTCATAATCATGTTTATCGTGAGAAATAGGAGTGATTCTGATTAATAATTTGGTCAAATTGATACGCTCTAAAAATAATGTCATACGTTCGTAAGCTTGTAGACGTATCGGAAGCGATTCTTTATGCGCTTGTCTGTTCAACAAAAAAGCACGCTTTTTATCATTGTTTTTAATATGCAGTTCAAAAAAACTGTAGGCTACAAATCCGGTAACAATTGCAGGTAAAGTATAACTTGCTAATTCTATAATTCTTGTAAAATCCATTTGGGTAAATTTTTTTAGCAAAAATATACTTTTTGACGAGAAATCCACTTTAAATTTACACGAATAAACAAATTGTAAAACTTACTTTTGCTACTTGTTTTTTAATACACTTTTAATGGATTCATACATAATACTTTTTCTTTGTCTGGCAGCTTTTGCGGCAGGATTTATAGATGCAATTGTGGGCGGCGGCGGACTTATCCAAACACCAATGGGATTAATTTTATTGCCAAATCTACCTGTTTCAACAGTTATAGGAACTTTAAAAATTCCAGCTTTTAGCGGAACAGCTTTTGCAGCTTTTCAATATCTGAAAAAAGTAGTTATTCAATGGAAATTGCTTTTGATTATGATGTGTTTAGCAGTTCCGTCAGCATTTTTGGGTTCTACTATTTTGACCTTGGTAAGCAATGATTTTATGAAACCACTTTTGCTTGTCGTTTTGTCACTGTTGTTTATATATACGTACGCAAAGAAAAACTTCGGACAGCATGTTGCCAAAGATCATTCGGCAGCAACACAAATAATTTATGCAGTTGTCATTAGTATAATTGTTGGCTTTTACGACGGATTTATTGGACCCGGAACAGGAAGTTTTTTTGTGGTTGCTTTTATTGCGCTTTTAGGTTTTGATTTTTTGCACGCTTCCGCGAATGCTAAAATGGTAAATCTGGCAACGAATTTTGGTTCGATCTGTTTGTTTATGATAAAAGGGAAAATCATCTGGTCAATCGCAATTCCGATGGCAGTAAGTAACGGACTTGGCGGCTGGCTTGGTGCAAAACTCGCAATTAATAAAGGAAATGGTTTTATTAGAATTTTCTTTTTGATTGTTGTTGTGGGAACTTTGATTCGATTTGCTTACGATGTATTTTATAAATAAAGCTGCTAAGATGCTAATGTTTAATAGCCGTTGGTTTTAACCAACGGTTAAGTTTATAACACGAACAAGGCTTTAGCCAAAATAAATAAAGTTTGGCTAAAGCCTTGTTTTCTAATTTCAAAAAACCGTTGATTAAAACCAACGGCTATTTAAATTTATGCAGCATAATAATATGTAGCATAATAATTGAATTTGGGAAATAATTAAAACTAAAAAGATATAATAATGGATGAAATTATAGAAAATTTGGAAGATTCTTTTAAAGATTTTCCAGATAACACGATTATTCAAGAACTTCAAAAAAGTGAGGATGATATAAAAGCTGGTAGACTTATTTCCTATTCAGATTTTAAAGAAAAATTACGAATGATTTATAATATCTAGTTTTTCAAAATATTTAAAGAAAACCAATTGTTTAAACCTAGCCCCGATAGAGACGGTATCCTCGTAGTGAAACGAAGAGATATAGCCGAAAGCGGGAAACCATGTTTAATAAAATGCCTATTCTTTGGCTTCCAAAAAATAAAAAACTTAGCAACTTAGAACCTCAATATCTTAGTAGCTTATTAAAACTATAATTCTTATTTTTGCATAAAGGAGAAAAATTACATGCAGAAATATATTGACCAGCTCAACGAAGCACAGAGAGCGCCTGTTTTACAAAAAGACGGGCCAATGATTATTATTGCTGGTGCAGGTTCGGGGAAAACCCGTGTTTTAACAATTAGAATTGCTTATTTGATGGCTCAGGGTGTTGATGCTTTTAACATTTTGTCGCTGACTTTTACCAATAAAGCAGCCCGTGAAATGAAGCACAGGATTTCGGATATTGTGGGAGCATCTGAGGCAAAAAACCTTTGGATGGGAACCTTTCACTCGATATTTGCCCGTATTCTTCGTTCAGAATCAGATCATTTAGGTTATCCATCAAATTTTACAATTTACGATTCTCAGGATTCGGCCAGACTTATTTCTTCAATTATAAAAGAAATGCAGCTGGACCGTGATATCTATAAACCAAAACAGATTTTAGGCCGTATATCTAGTTATAAAAACAGCTTAATTACAGTAAAAGCCTATTTCAATAATCCGGAATTAGTCGAAGCTGATGCAATGGCAAAAAGACCGAGATTAGGAGAAATTTATCAGCAGTATGTAGAACGTTGTTTTAAGGCCGGAGCAATGGATTTTGATGATTTGCTTTTGAAAACCAATGAGTTATTGACTCGTTTTCCAGAGGTTTTGGCAAAATATCAGGATCGTTTCCGTTATATTTTGGTTGATGAGTACCAGGATACAAACCACTCTCAGTATTTGATTGTTAGGGCTTTATCAGACAGATTTCAAAATATTTGTGTGGTTGGAGATGATGCACAGAGTATTTATGCCTTCCGTGGAGCGAATATCAATAATATTTTGAATTTCCAAAAGGATTATGAAGGTGTTGTAATGTATCGTCTGGAGCAGAATTACCGTTCAACCCGAAATATTGTGGAAGCCGCAAATACGGTTATGGAGCACAACAAAACTAAACTGGATAAAGTAGTTTGGACTGCAAATGATTTTGGTCCAAGAATTAAAGTCCACCGAAGTTTGACAGATGCCGAAGAAGGTCGTTTTGTAGCCAGTACGATTTTTGAACAGAAAATGCAGAATCAATTGCATAATGGAGCTTTTGCAATTTTGTATCGTACTAATGCTCAGTCGCGTGCAATGGAGGATGCGTTGAGAAAACGTGATATTCCGTATAGAATTTATGGTGGATTATCTTTCTACCAACGTAAGGAAATTAAAGATGTTTTATGTTATTTGCGTTTGGTTCTGAATCCGAAAGATGAAGAAGCTTTGATTCGTGTAATCAATTATCCTGCACGTGGAATTGGAGATACAACGGTTGAAAAACTTACTATTGCAGCGAATCACTACAAACGTTCGATTTGGGAAGTAATGGTGAACATCGATAAAATTGATCTTAAATTAAACGCTGGAACTAAAAACAAATTGAAAGATTTTGTAACGATGATTCAGAGTTTTCAGGTTATTGATCAGAATCAGGATGCTTTTTATATTACAGATCACGTTGCAAAGAAAACCGGTCTGGTTCAGGAATTGAAGAAAGATGCTACTCCTGAAGGAATGGCAAAAATCCAAAATATCGAAGAACTTTTAAACGGTATTAAGGACTTTACAGAAGGACAAAGAGAAATTGACGGAGCTAGAGGTGCACTTTCTGAATTTATGGAAGATGTGGCTTTGGCAACAGATTTGGATAAAGATACCAATGATGAAGATCGTGTGGCGCTGATGACGATTCACTTAGCAAAAGGATTAGAATTTCCTCATGTTTTTGTAGTTGGTATGGAAGAAGATTTGTTTCCGAGTGCGATGAGTATGAGTACGAGAAGTGAATTGGAAGAAGAGCGTCGTTTGTTTTATGTAGCGCTAACGCGTGCAGAACATCAGGCATATTTGACTTATGCTCAGTCTCGTTACCGCTGGGGAAAATTGACAGATAGTGAGCCCTCTCGTTTTATTGAAGAAATTGACGGGCAGTTTCTAGAATTTCTAACTCCGTCAGAAAGTAATTATCGTTATAAATCACCAATCGATGGCGATATTTTTGGTGACATTGATAAATCAAAATTACGATTAGCAAAACCAGTAGGAGGAACGCCGCCAAAACATATTACAGATAATAACCCGAAACCGGATTTAAACATTCGTAAATTAAAACCTGTATCTGGAAATGCGCCGGAGAGTTCTAATACTAATTTGTTTGACAATAAACTAACAATTGGAAATGTCGTAATGCACGAACGTTTCGGAAAAGGAGAAGTGATTAATTTAGAAGGAGTTGGAGCTGATAAAAAAGCCGAAATTAAATTTGAAGTAGGAGGAATTAAAAAACTTCTGTTAAGATTTGCTAAATTAGATGTTGTAGGATAATAAATAAAAGTTTCAAGTTTTGAAAATATTTGTCACCCTGAGCGAAGTCGAAGGGCGCTCTAATTGGACGTGGGCTTCGACTTCGCTCAGCCTGACAAACCTGAAACCTGAAACAAACAAAACTTTAAACAAAAACAAAAATGGCAGAATTCATAAAAATATATCCAGATAAACCTAGTGAAGCTGCAATTGCAAAGGTTGTAAAAGTGCTTCAAAATGGTGGTTTGGTAATTTATCCAACAGATACTGTTTACGGTTTAGGCTGTGATATTACCAATTCGAGGGCATTAGAAAAAGTAGCGAAAATAAAAGGAGTTAAATTAGAAAAAGCAAACTTCTCTTTCATTTGTCATGATTTAAGTAATCTTTCAGATTACGTGCGCCAGATCGATACATCGACTTTTAAAATATTAAAAAGGGCTTTGCCTGGACCTTATACCTTTATTTTGCCGGGAAATAATAATCTGCCAAAAGAGTTTAAAAAGAAAACTACTGTTGGTATTCGTGTTCCTGATAATAATATTGTTTTAGAAATTGTTCGTCAGTTAGGAAATCCAATTGTTTCGACTTCGATTCGTGATGAAGATGATGTAATTGAGTATACTACAGATCCTGAATTAATTTTTGAAAAATGGCAGAATCTGGTTGATATGGTAATTGACGGTGGTTATGGAGATAATATTCCGTCAACCATTATAGATTTATCGGAACATGAGCCAGTAATTGTAAGGGAAGGAAAAGGCGATATTGATATTTTGTAAAAAAAAACTTAAATTGCATAAAACTTAAAAAATTATACCTAACTTTAGTATAGTTAAAATTTAGTTAGTTAATAAAAGCAATGTTGTCTTAATTTATTTTAATTGGTTGTTAAAAAAAATTAAGGGTACAAAAAAAAGGCTGGTCAATTGACCAGCCTTTTCTGTATATAAAGTATATGTTACTTTAAAATTATTTTGCCTGTTTTTTCATTTCTTTCTCGATCATATCGTAGAATTGATCAATTTTAGGCATAACAACGATACGAGTTCTTCTGTTACGAGCTTTGTTCTCTGGAGAATCGTTTGCAACTAATGGAACGTATGAACTTCTACCAGCAGCAATTAATTTTGCAGGGTTAACATTTAAGTCATTTGTCAAGACACGAACGATAGAAGTAGAACGTTTAACACTTAAATCCCAGTTGTCTAGCAAAACTCCATTGCTTTTGTAAGGAACGTCATCTGTGTGACCTTCAACCATACACTCAAAATCAGGTTTGTCATTTACCACTTTAGCAACTTTAGCTAAAACTGATTTTGCTTTATCACTTACTTCATAGCTTCCGCTTTTGAATAATAATTTATCAGCGATAGAGATAAATACAACTCCTTTTTCAACATTGATTTCGATATCCGGATCGTTGATTCCAACTGCACCTTTTAAACTTGTAACTAATGCTAATGTTACACTGTCTTTTTTTGTAAGAGCATCTTGAAGTCTAGATATTTTTAAATCTTTCTCTTTTAAGCTTTCTAGCGATTTTTCTAAGTTTTCTGCACCTTTAGTAGTTAAAACTGTTAAATCTTTAGAGCTGTTGATTAAATCTTGATTGTGTTGTTTATAGCTTTCAGCTGTTGCTGCTAATCCTGCTTTTTCTTCCAGACAAGAATTTAATTTAACTGTGCAAGAGTTTAATAAATCTTGTGTCTCTTTTTGCTTAGCCTCTAAAGCAGCATATTGCTTTTTAGATACACACGAAGTTAAGGCCATTAATACTGATAGTGCGATAACTATTTTTCTCATAGGTATTATATTTAATTAAACGTTGATTACAAATTTAGTTTTTAATATTTTGATTACTGTTAAAGATTTCTTTAAAAACCTCTAATTTCTTTATATAATAAAGGAAAACGATACTTTTTACGGTATAGTATTGCTGTATTTGAAAATCTTTTCGTTTGTTTAGATATTTTAAAGATAGGCAATAAAATGAAAAATGCGCCTTTAAAATTGCAAAAGTATGCCCAAACTTTCCTTGTGTAAGAAAACGGATACCCGCAATTCCATCTAAAACCATTCGAAAGAAAATCACAAAGAACAATCCTTTTTTAGGAAGATTTTTGACAAGCATTAACAATGAATTCCTAAAGTTTAAATACGTTTTTTTAGGATTTCCCTGTTGTAAAGTTGCTCCTCCAACATGATAAACAACTGATTCTGAATTGTATTTTATTGTATGTCCTTCATTTGCAGCACGCCAGCATAAATCAATTTCTTCCTGATGCGCAAAAAAAGCTTCATCAAAACCTCCTAAAACATGATAGACTTCTTTTCTAATAAAGAAACAAGCGCCCGATGCCCAAAAAAGTTTACAGATGTCATTATATTGACCGTTGTCTTTTTCGACAGTATCAAAGATTCGGCCTCGGCAAAATGGAAAACCATATTTATCAATAAATCCGCCCGCTGCTCCGGCATATTCGAAATATTCCTTGTTTTTAAAATCCAGGATTTTTGGCTGAATAATAGCAGTTTCTTTTTCTTTATCGAAAGTTTCAATAATGGGTTTTAACCAATTTTCGGTTACTTCAATATCAGAATTAACTAAAGCATAAATCTCGGCATTTACACTTTGAAGTGCATCATTGTAGCCTTTTGCAAAACCGTAATTACCAGTATTTTGAATAATTTTTATTGAAGGATAATTTTCTCTAACAAAATTTACAGAATTATCTGTTGATGCATTATCAGCTACATAAATAGTAGCTTCTTCTGAATATTGTAAAACTGAAGGTAAAAATTGTTCTAACAATTTAACTCCGTTCCAATTTAAAATGACAACTGCTATTTTATCCAAAAGTGTTTTTTTTTATTTATTAATATGGTAATCTGGTAAGTTCTGCAAAAACTGATATTTTTCATTTTCAAAATCCATCTGACAGTAAAAATGATTTAACCCATTCGTGACATTCAAAAACCGTGCCTTCATGGTCATGTTATAACGGGCAATTTGATCAAAAGTTGCTTGTGATATTTTAACCTCAGGCGCTTTACACTCTACTAATATATGTATAGAACCATCTGAATTAAAAACCACAACATCATATCTTTTTCGTAATCCGTTGACCGTTAAAACTTTCTCTACATTGATTAGCGATTTCGGGTATTTTTTTTCATTAATTAAATAATGAACTACATGCTGACGAACCCATTCTTCTGGAGTAAGAATGATAAATTTTTTCCTGATTTCATCAAAAATAGACACTTTATTTTCGCTATTTTTGAATCGGAAAGTATATGTAGGGAAATTTAGTTTTAACATAAAGCAAATATAATTTGAAAATTAGTCAATTTGAAAATTAGTTAATTATTTTATTTCGAATTAAACTGAAAACTGATACTGAATACTGAAAACTAAATTTAATGGACGAAGTTGTAAAAATTGTCAATGATATCAAGGCAGGAGATATAAAACCTATTTATTTTTTAATGGGCGAAGAACCTTATTATATAGATAAATTGTCTGAATATATTGAGCAAAATGTACTGGCTGAAGAAGAAAAAGGATTTAACCAAACGGTTTTATACGGAAGAGATGTTTCTATTGAAGATATTGTTTCAACAGCGAAACGTTATCCTATGATGGCTGATCGTCAGGTTGTTATTGTGAAAGAAGCGCAGGATTTATCCAGAACAATTGATAAGATCGAATCTTATGTTGATAATCCGATGCAATCAACAGTTTTGGTTTTTTGTTACAAATATAAAACGCTCGATAAACGTAAAAAAGTAACCAAACTTTTAGCGCAAAAAGGAATTGTTTACGAAAGTAAAAAACTATACGAAAATCAGGTTGGAGATTGGATTAAGCGTGTTTTGGCTGGAAAAAAATATACAATCGATCCAAAGGCAAACGCCATGCTTGTTGAGTTTTTGGGAACTGATTTAAGTAAAATAAATAACGAATTAGAAAAACTGCAGATCATTTTACCGCAAGGAACAATGATTACACCACAGCATATTGAGGAAAATATTGGTTTTAGTAAAGACTATAATGTATTCGAACTTCGAAAAGCAATTGGCGAACGCAATCAGTTAAAAGCTTATAAGATTGCAGAAAATTTTGCTCATAATCCAAAGGAATACCCGCTGGTAATGACAACTGGTTTAGTTTTCGGATTTTTTGTACAGCTTTTAAAGTACCACGGACTTAAAGATAAAAATCCAAAGAACGTTGCAGCAGCAATTGGAGTAAATCCATATTTTTTAAAAGAATACGATTTGGCGGTAAAAAATTATCCCATGCGAAAAGTCAGTCAGATTGTTGGAGCTTTACGTGATATTGATGTAAAAAGTAAAGGAGTAGGGGCCAACGCTTTACCACAATCAGATTTGTTAAAAGAAATGCTGTATAAAATATTTAATTAAGCCATGAAAATTCACGATATTTGCCTTTTTAAAAATTTTACTACTTAAAAATAATAATTACACAATTATGGGAATGAATAAAAATACCGTTTTAGGATGGGCTACTTTTATAATGATACTTATGGGATTGTTGCTTATAGGTCTTGGCGCTTTTAGATATAGCGATGTTTCTGGCTGGGGATTTGCGGCGGCAGGTGTTGGTTTTTTTGCTAATGCCTGGGTTTTTAACGCTTTAAAAGGTAGAGTTTAATTTGATTCAATATCAATTGCAAAAATCAATTGCAATTTAAGGACAGTAAAAAAAATAATTAATTAAAATAAAAATAAATAGAATGTCAGACGATAAGAAAGTAATTTTCTCAATGCAAAAATTGAGTAAAACCTATCAGGGAGCAGACAAACCAGTACTTAAAAACATTTATTTAAGTTTCTTTTACGGGGCTAAAATTGGTATTTTGGGTCTTAACGGTTCTGGAAAATCTTCTCTTTTAAAAATTATTGCAGGAGTTGATAAAAATTATCAGGGAGATGTGGTTTTTCAACCAGGTTATACTGTAGGTTATTTAGAGCAGGAGCCAATTCTTGATGATTCTAAAACCGTTATCGAAATTGTTCGTGAAGGAGCTGCTGAAACTATGGCAGTTTTGGAAGAGTACAACCAAATTAATGATTTATTCGGTCTTGAAGAAAACTATTCAGATCCGGATAAAATGGATAAATTGATGGATCGTCAAGCGGCTTTACAAGACAAAATTGATGCTCTTGGTGCTTGGGAAATTGATACCAAATTAGAAATTGCAATGGATGCTTTGCGTACGCCGGAAGGTGATACGCCTATTAAAAACCTTTCCGGAGGTGAGCGTCGTCGTGTAGCTTTATGTCGTTTGTTATTACAACAGCCAGATGTATTGTTACTGGATGAGCCTACCAACCACCTTGATGCTGAATCTGTACTTTGGTTAGAGCAGCACTTAGCACAATATTCAGGAACTGTAATTGCGGTAACGCACGATAGATATTTCCTTGATAATGTGGCAGGTTGGATTTTAGAGTTGGATAGAGGAGAAGGAATTCCATGGAAAGGAAATTATTCTTCTTGGTTAGACCAAAAATCAAACCGTATGGCTCAGGAAGAAAAAGTAGCTTCAAAACGTAGAAAAACTTTAGAGCGTGAGTTAGAATGGGTTCGTCAGGGAGCAAAAGGACGTCAGACAAAACAAAAAGCACGTTTACAGAATTACGATAAATTATTAAATGAAGACCAAAAACAATTGGACGAAAACTTGGAAATCTATATTCCGAATGGTCCACGTTTAGGTACGAATGTTATTGAAGCTAAAAATGTTGCCAAAGCTTTTGGTGAAAAATTATTATATGATAATTTGAATTTTACTTTGCCACAAGCAGGTATTGTTGGAATTATTGGACCAAACGGTGCTGGTAAATCTACTATTTTCAAAATGATTATGGGAGAGCAAGCTACTGACAGCGGAGAATTTTCAGTTGGAGAAACTGTAAAAATTGCTTACGTAGATCAGTCACACTCTAACATTGATCCGAATAAATCTATTTGGGAAAACTTTGCTGATGGTCAGGAATTGATTATGATGGGAGGGAAGCAAGTAAATTCAAGAGCTTACTTATCTCGTTTCAATTTTGGCGGCGGCGAGCAAAACAAAAAAGTATCAATGTTGTCTGGTGGAGAACGTAACCGTTTACACTTAGCTATGACATTGAAAGAAGAAGGAAACGTACTTTTACTGGATGAGCCTACGAATGACTTAGATGTAAATACACTTCGTGCACTTGAAGAAGGTTTAGAGAATTTCGCAGGTTGTGCTGTAATTATTTCTCACGACAGATGGTTCTTAGACAGAATTTGTACTCACATCTTAGCTTTTGAAGGTGACTCTGAAGTTTATTTCTTCGAAGGAAGTTTCTCTGATTATGAAGAAAATAAAAAGAAACGTCTTGGTGGTGATTTAACTCCTAAACGTTTGAAATATAGAAAATTGATTAGATAATAAAATCTAAATTTTCAATAAAAAAATCCCAAATTCCAAATTGTAATAGATTTGAAATTTGGGATTTTTGTTTTTATTAAGTTTTTCCGTTTTGTTTGTCATTTCGACGAAGGAGAAATCTTCGCGAGAAGCTCGACAAAGATTGGGTTTTCGTTACGGAGTTACTTGCGAAGATTTCTCGTTCCTCGAAATCACAATATTGTGAAATTGGAATTTGGAATTTTAGATTTGGAATTTTTATTTTTTAAAGAAACTTAGCCTTCAATTCCGGAGTAGGAATCATACAGCTTTCTTTTTTGCCATACCATTTGTAACGGTTTTTAGCAATATAGTTGTAAATATAATTTCGAAGTTTTTCAGGTAAAATTTTAAAAACAGAAAGTAAAGTGTAAAATCCGCCCAAGTCATTTGCAATTTCTATAACTGCGGATGATTTATGATAATAAGCAACTCCAGGATTATACAAAATAATGCTGTCAATTTTAGTTTGATCAACACCAATATACTTACAAATTTCTTTTCCCAAATCTGACTGCAAAGCCACAAAACGAAAAACATTTTTTTTGTCATGTTTGATAATAAACTGAACTGCGCCGTTGCATAAGTTGCAAACGCCATCGAAGAGGATTATTTTTTTACCAGCAACAGTCATTGCGAGGAACGAAGCAATCTCATTTTGGGTTTTCATATTTTGTAGTTGCTTATATTTTTATATATTATGGTTGCTCGTATTTGTGCGGTTGCTTCGTTCCTCGCAATGACCTTGCGTGTGTGTCTTTGCGAGGAACGAAGCAATCTCACTATGTATTTCCATTTTGGTATTCTACATAATCATTATATCTTCAATTTCTTCAAACAAGTCTTTCCAATTTGGATTTATTGAACGAATCAAATTGTTTTTTGCTTCTCTTGATCCGGCCTTGATTTGCTTTTCTCTCGTTATTGCATCTTCAATCAATTGGAATTGCTCGTAGTAGACCAGAATGTTTAGATTATATTTTGCTGAGAATGATTTTGGATATTTTTTGTTTTTATGTTCTAAGATTCTTTGTGGAAGATTTGATGTTACACCAGTGTAGACAACGGTTTGGTATTTATTGGTTATGATATAAACAAAACCTGGCTTCATAATTTTTATTGTTAAGTCATTGCGAGGTACGAAGCAATCTCATTATTACATAAACTTTATATTTGCTTATGTTAGTGTGGTTGCTTCGTACCTCGCAATGACAAAACTATAAATAAAAATTAAATTGTAAGATTTTTATTTCTATTTATTTTATTTATAAATATATCGAAATCAATAAATTTTACAAATCAAAAATGACTTTCATAAATTATTTTTAATCGATTTTTAAAATATTTACATCTTCGTAATTATCTTTTTAAAGATCGTTTCTTAAATCGCTTTATTTTAATTTTTCTCCCATTTTCAAACTAAAACTGTCTCTATGACTGAAAACTAAAAAAAAACTTATTTCTTTCCAGCTTCAACAAACTCTAATTCGTCTAAACTTACTTTCGAAGTAAAAATTCCGTAATTGACAGTTGCTTTATTTTTTTCTATTGAATCAATACTTCCAACAGATCTTCCGTCGAGCATTCTAACTCTGTCACCAACTTTTAAAATTGGTTTTGGTTTTTCTATAACTGGTTTGAGTTTCTTCTCTTTTTTCTCTTTACGAATTTCTTCAACTTTTACCTGAACTTCAGCAATAACTTCTTTTTGTTTTTCAACTTTTGCCTTAACTTCTTTTGGAGTTGCTTTTTTACGTTTTGAGTTTTCTATTTCGACAATTTTCAAAAATTCCCCAATAAGTTCTTTTTTGTTTTTGTTATTGAAATATTTCTCAGCAATATCATCAATTTTTTGTCCTATATATATGATCTTCTGGTTGCTGTCATATAATTCCTGATAGCTTTCTAATTTCTGCTGGATTCTTGTATTGATGTTTTCCATCTTTTTACTTTCCTCACGAGCGCGGGTTTCTTCTTCTTTTAAGTTTAAAGAAGTTTTTTCGAGCTTCGATCTTTCCTTTTGAAGTGTTGCAATGGTTTTATCAAAACGAACTTTTCCGACTTCGATTTTCTTTTTCGCACGATTAATTAATCCAAACGGAATTCCATTTTTTTGTGCAACCTCAAATGTAAACGAACTTCCTGCCTGTCCTAAAGCCAATTTGTACATTGGTTCTAAAGACTTTTCGTCAAACATCATATTGGCATTTGTAGCAAAAGGCAATTCGTTAGCCAGAATTTTTAAATTTGAATAGTGCGTTGTAATAATTCCGAAGGCTTCGCGGTGATAAAATTCTTCCAGAAAAATTTCAGCTAAAGCTCCACCCAATTCAGGATCAGAACCTGTACCAAATTCATCAATTAAAAACATGGTTTTCTTGTTGCATTTCTTCAAGAAATAATTCATGTTTTTTAAACGATAACTATATGTACTTAAATGATTTTCAATAGATTGGTTATCTCCAATATCTGTCAAAATTCTGTCAAACAAGAAAGTTTCGCTTCGTTCATGAGCCGGAATTAATATTCCAGATTGTAACATCAATTGTAACAAACCAACTGTTTTTAAGGAAATTGTTTTTCCTCCGGCATTTGGACCAGAAATTACAATAATTCTGTTTTCTTGTTTTAATTCAATTGTCTGCGGATGTGTAACTTCATTTTTTTGCTTGTTGTTCAAATACAAAATTGGGTGATACGCTTCTCTAAAAAACAATCTTCTTTCCTCAGTAATTGTTGGCAAAATTCCATTGATTCGGTTGGCATATTTTGCTTTTCCGGCAACGACATCAATATCACTCAAAAAGTCTTGATATTCAATTAGTAAAGGTAAATACGGACGAATGATATTCGATAAATTCTTCAAAATTCTCGTAATTTCTTCTTTCTCTTCGTATTCAAGATTTGCTAATTCTCTTGAATATTTTAAAGTAGCTTCAGGTTCAATGTAAGCAATGCTTCCGGTTTTAGAACTTCCTAAAATAGAGCCTTTTACCTTACGTCTGTACATGGCAAGAACTGCCAAAACACGTCGGTTTTGAACGAAACTTTCTTTAATATCATCTAAATATCCTAAGCCATTGTATTGCGTTAAAGCTACACCAAAACTTTGGTTTACTTTTCCTCGAACCAAGTTCATATTCTGACGAATACTCAAAAGTGCGGGAGAAGCATTGTCTTTAATTTCTCCGTATTTATCAACAATTGCATCAATATGAGTTATGATGTCTTTTGTTAATTCTACACGAGAAGCTCTTGCATTTAAGTTAGGATAATAATCGTCAAATTTTTTCAGGAAGTTTAATAAGACATTTGTTGTCGCAGAAAGATTAGCAATTTTTCTAAAACTGCCTACTTCAAGAAAACTGTCTTCAATTGCTAAAAACTTAATTTCGTGCGTTATAGCGTCAAATCCATGATTTGGAATTGCGTTGTTATTTTCAAAAGACGAAACATATTCTGAAGTCTGCATTAAAGACTGCATTAAGGTTTCTTTATCTCTGAATGGTGTTATTTGTAAAGCTTTTTCTTTTCCAATATCTGTATTACAGCCAGCCGAAATAGTTTCGAGCACTGTTGGAAATTGTAAATCTTGTAATGTTTTTTCGGTAATACTAATCATTTAATTTCTTTAAGAAAGTACAGGCAAAAATACAAAAATAGTATCATTGAATACTGTAAAGTTATTGTGTTATTTTATTGTTTGTTAAAGTATGATTTAACTTAAAAATTTCTGAAATTCGCATAAAAAAAATTATGGACGTAAAAATGCATTCTTCCTGGAAACCGGTTTTGAATGAAGAATTTGAAAAACCTTATTTCAATGAATTAATCGATTTTGTAAAATCAGAATATTCTACTAAGGTATGTTATCCAAAAGGAAGCCAGATTTTTTCAGCTTTTGATCATTGTCATTTCGATCAGGTAAAAGTGGTTATCATTGGTCAGGATCCTTATCACGGACCTAATCAGGCAAATGGTTTGTGTTTTTCTGTAAATGACGGAATTCCGTTTCCTCCATCTTTATATAATATTTTCAAAGAAATCGAAACTGATTTAGGAAAGCCGCTTCCAAAAACCGGAAATTTAGAGCGCTGGGCAGATCAGGGTGTTTTTCTTTTAAATGCTACTCTAACCGTTAGACAATCTGAAGCCGGAAGTCATCAGGGAAAAGGCTGGGAAAAATTTACTGACGCTGTTATTAAACAAATTTCTGCCGAAAAAGAAAATGTTGTGTTTTTACTTTGGGGCGGTTTTGCTCAAAAGAAAGCAACATTGATCGACGCTTCAAAACATCATATTTTAAAATCAGGACATCCATCTCCCTTAAGTGCTAATAGAGGTTTTTGGTTTGGAAATAAACATTTCAGCCAGACAAATGCTTTTCTAAAATCAAAAGGACTTAAGGAAATAGAGTGGTAAAAAGCTTAATTTTTCATTTCGAGGAACGAGAAATCGCACTAGTAATTCCGTCAAGATTATCACTAATCTTTGTCGGGTTTCGTGTGCGATTTCTCGTTCCTCGAAATGACAAGAAACTTAATAAATTTAATAGATTTATAGACTATTTTTCGACAGCTTTCTTAATAATTTCTTCTAAAACAGCTTCGTTTTCGTAGTTAGTAACTTTTAGAATAATCTCCTGATTTTTAACTGTTTTTCCTTCAATGACATATAATTTTCCCTTGTTAAACGGAACATTACTTTGGTCAAAATCAACATCACCGTAAGTTAAAGTATTTTTAATATCGGCAGTATCAACCCATTTTTCGTTTAAAGTCTGAATTGCTTTATCGGAATATTTAAAAGGTTTTGTTCTTAGATTGTTTAAAACTCGGGCGTTTGGAAAATAATTGCAGCGAGTGTCTTTACCACTAAATACAAGGGCTACAAAAAAGCATCCCATAATTAATCCAATCAAATAATATGCAAAACGGTGTACGAACTTCATGAAATAAAATTTTGGCAAAGGTACATTAAAGTTCCTTTAAAATACAAGTAAATTAATATCGTTGTCTGGCAGGTCGAACCAGTCGCCAATAGCTTTATTTGTTAAAATTCCATGATATAAATAAATTCCGTTTTTAAGTCCTTTATTGCATCGAATTGCACTTTCTAAACCACCATCTTCGGCTATCTGATGTAAGTAAGGTGTTAGGATGTTACTAATTGATAATGAGGCAGTTTTGGAATAACGTGAAGGTATATTTGGTACACAATAGTGTAAAACATTACTTTTTATGAAAGTAGGTTTTTCGTGAGTTGTAACTTCAGAGGTTTCGAAACAACCTCCCGTATCAATGCTCACATCGACAATTACAGCGCCTTTTTTCATGTGTTCGACCATAGTTTCATTCACTACAATCGGACATCTTTCTTTTCCTCTCATCGCTCCAATCGCAACGTCACAACGTCTTAAAGCTTTTAATAAGCCTTTTTGTTGTATCGTTGAAGTGAAAATTCGCTGGTTTAAATTATTTTGTAAACGACGTAATTTTGTGATTGAATTATCAAAAACTTTTACGTTTGCACCTAATCCTATGGCTGTTTTTGCTGCAAATTCACCAACCGTTCCGGCTCCAAGAATTACAACTTCAGTAGGAGGGACGCCGGTAATATTTCCGAATAAAAGCCCTTTTCCAAATTCATCTGTAATCATTAATTCGGCAGCAATAAGGATTGAAGCAGTTCCTGCAATTTCGCTTAGCGATTTTACGGCAGGATAAGAACCGTCTTCATCTTTAATATATTCAAAAGCTAAAGCTGTAATTTTTTTTTGTGCCAAAGCTTCGAAATAAGCTTTCTTTTTGGTTTTTAACTGAATAGCCGAAATGATTGTAGTTTCAGGATTTATCATTTCAATTTCAGCTAATGTTGGCGGTTCTACTTTTAATAGAAGCGGACAACCGAAAACTCTTTTGGTATCTTTTGTAATTTCTGCACCAGCATCTGAGTATTCCTTATCGGTATAACTCGAACTTTCTCCTGCTCCAGATTCAATCATAACACGATGACCTTCATAAGTAAGGGAATTTACGGCATCAGGAGTCAAACAGATACGACGTTCCTGATAGCTTGTTTCCTTAGGAATTCCTATGAAAAGTTCTCTTTTAAAACGACCAACCTCAAGTTTTTCTTCTTGTGGAAGCAATTGTTGTTTTGTAAATGGAGTTAAGGTAATTGACATGGATTGTGCAAAATATTAAGGGTACAAATTACGTAAAAAGTTTTAAAATTAGTGCAAAAATTCTGCTAATAGTAAAGTCTAATGTTAAGTTATTTTTTGAGGATCTTTGTGTTAAATTTTATTACAATTCCGAAGCCTCGGGACACAAAGAATTCACAGAGGTTCGCAGAGTTTTCTAAGCTAATTTCAATTCTCTTTTCCCGTCTGCCAATAATTCAATATTAATTGTAGAATATTCTTCCGGAAGCAGATTACTAATTTTTTCAGACCATTCGATAAAACACCAATTTCCTGAGTATAAATAATCATCAACACCCATATCAAGCGCTTCGGTTTCTTTATTTAATCGGTAGAAATCAAAATGATAAACGGTTTGATTATTAGATGTATAATATTCATTTACCAAAGAAAAAGTCGGGCTGCTGGTTGCATCCTGAACTCCTAAACTTTTGCATAACTGCTTGATTAAAGTAGTTTTTCCAACGCCCATTTCTCCATTAAAAAGAATGATTTTTTTAGGGTTTGAATCTAAAATTTGCTGTGCAACTTCCTGAATTTGATCTAATGAAAAAACGATAGTCATTTTTATGTTTATTTATTTTAGTCTCAGTCGCAGTTAACAGTCTCAGACTGAAAACTGTTAACTGCGACTGTAAACTTTTTTATTCATTTCAATTATCTTCCGCGAAAGCGAAATTATTTTTTTGCCACAGATTAAAAGGATTTTAAGGATTTTTTTAATCTGTGTTAATCTTTTTAATCTGTGGCAAAATCTATTTTAAATCAGCTTCAAGTTCTCACTGAAAACTGAGACTGAAAACTTTATTTAGGGTTAAATACCAAGAACGGAATAATCATTTCTTCTAACGAAATTCCGCCATGTTGATATGTGTTTTTATAATAACTCACATAATGATTATAGTTGTTTACGTAAGCCAGGAAAAAATCATTTTTGGCAAAAATAAACGAACTACTCATATTTATGGCAGGCAAACCAATTGTTTTGGGTTCTTTAACTACGTAAACATCTTTTTGTTCGTATGTTAAACTGCGGCCTGTTTTGTAGCGCAAATTTAAACTTGTATTTTTATCTCCCACAACTTTCGACGGATTTTTTACATTAATTGTTCCGTGATCTGTGGTTAAAATCAATTTGAAACCTAAAACTTGTGCCTGCTGGATAATTTCCAGTAAAGGAGAATTCTTAAACCAGCTTAAGGTTAAAGAACGATACGCTTTATCATCAGAAGCTAATTCTTTTACGACTTCCATTTCTGTTTTAGCATGCGAAAGCATATCCACAAAATTGTAAACAACCGTTACTAAGTCGTTTCCTTTTAGGGCTTTAAAGTTTTCTGCCAGTTTTTTACCTCCGGCATAATTGGTGATTTTAAAATAATCTTCCTTAATATTTAATCCTAAACGCTTTATTTGTGCCGAAAGAAATTCAGCTTCGTAAAGGTTTTTTCCTCCGTCTTCAACGTCATTTTTCCAATATTGCGGAAACTGCTTTTCCATGTCTAAAGGCGTTAAACCTGAGAAAATAGCATTTCTGGCATATTGTGTAGCGGTTGGAAGAATAGAGAAATACGGAACTTCTTTTTCTAATTTGTAATAATTAGAAATTACAGTTTCAAAAGATTTCCATTGATCGTAACGAAGATTATCAATTACAACAAACAAGATTGGTTTGTCTTTCTTTTTGATTTCCGGAACTACTAATTCTTTAAATAAATTATGCGACTGAATTGGTTTGTCTGCTTTTGGTGCAAACCAGTCTTCATAATTTCTTTCAATATATTTCCCGAATTGAGAATTGGCTTCAACCTTTTGAGATTCAAGAATTTCGACCATTGCCTGATCGTTAATGTTTTCTAATTTTAATTCCCAGAAAAGGAGCTTTTTATACAATTCAACCCAGTCTTCATACGAATTTACCATCGCTAATTCCATTGAAATTTTTCGGAATTCTTTCTGATAATCGAGCGTTGTTTTTTCTGAAATTAATCTGGAATCGTCCAGATTTTTCTTCAAACTCAATAAAATCTGATTCGGATTTACTGGTTTTATCAAATAATCGGCGATTTTAGAACCAATCGCTTCTTCCATTATATATTCTTCCTCACTTTTGGTAATCATAATCATCGGGATGGCAGATTTTTTCTCTTTCATTTCAGAAAGGGTTTCAAGTCCGCTCATTCCCGGCATATTTTCATCAAGGAAAACAATGTCGAAATTTTCTTCTTCAAACAAAGCAATGGCATCAAGGCCGTTGTTGCTTGTGGTAACTTCGTAATTCTTTTTTTCGAGAAATAATATATGTGGCTTTAAAAGATCGATCTCATCATCGACCCAAAGTATTTTTATCTTATCCATAAACAGTTTTAATTTTAATGCAATTTAAAAGTATAGAACTTAAAAAGTATTAAAAATAGTATAAAATTAAGGATGACGAATTGAAATTTATTTAGAATTATTTTTTGCGCCTTTTTAATGTTTAAGAAAATACTTATAGTAAATATCTGTTTTTTAAGTTAAAAACTGAAATGAATTTATACTTAATTACTTATATTTGTTGACCAAAAAATAACCAAAGAGTGACTCAAATTAACAAATTAAAAATATTCAATGACCCTATTTACGGGTTTATAACTATACCGAACGAACTCATCTACGACCTAATTCAACACCCTTATTTTCAGCGTTTGCGACGTATATCGCAAATGGGATTATCGTATTTAGTTTATCCGGGAGCAAATCATACTCGTTTTCATCATGCTTTGGGCTGTATGCATTTAATGCAAAAGGCTGTTGAAAGTCTTCGTTTTAAAGGTGTTGCGATTTCAAATGAGGAAGAATGTGCTTTATTAATTGCTATTTTACTGCATGATATTGGGCATGGACCGTTTTCGCATGCTATGGAAAAAAGTATTGTTGAAGATGTAAATCACGAAGCTATTTCATTATTGTTTATGAACAGGCTTAATGATGAATTTGACGGAAGATTAAGCCTTGCAATTCAGGTTTTTAAAGGTGAATATCATAGAAAATTCATGCTGCAGTTGATTTCAAGTCAATTAGATATGGACAGAATGGATTATCTTAAAAGAGATAGTTTTTATACTGGAGTTGCAGAAGGAAATGTGAATTCAGAACGTTTAATTCAGATGATGAATGTAGTTGACGATGTTCTGGTGATTGAGGAAAAAGGTATTTATTCTGTAGAGAAATTTCTGCTTTCGCGAAGATTAATGTACTGGCAGGCTTATTTGCATAAAACAAGTCTGGTTGCCGAGTTAATTTTAATGAAAGTACTGAAAAGAGCTAAAGAATTGACTTTAAAAGGAGTTAAACTTCCTTGTAGTGAACCGCTTTTGTATTTTATGCAAAACAAAATTAGTCTTGAAGATTTTGATGCCGAAAAACTGGATTTATTTTCACAGTTAGATGATTTTGATATCATCAGCGCTTTAAAAGCATGGCAGAGAAATCCTGATTTTATACTTTCTACTTTAAGTAAAATGATCATTAACAGAGATTTATTAAAGATTAAACTTAGTGCAGACAAAATTCCGATGGAAGAATCCCAGTCTTTAAAAGAAGAATTTGCAGAAGCACATAATATTTCGGCACTAGATGCCGGATATTTTATTTTTAGAGGTAAAATTAAGAATCAGGCTTATAGTAAAGCTGCCGAACCAATACGAATTTTGAAAAAAGATAAAACAATTGAGGATGTTGTCGAAGCTTCTGATCAGTTGAATCTTAAATCGTTATCTAAATTGGTGACAAAATATTATATCTGTTTTCCAAAACAACTTATCTAAAATTAACATTTAAAATCTATTTTTTATATTTTTGTCGCGATGAAATTTACAGCAGAACAAATAGCAGGAATTTTAGAAGGAGAAGTTGTTGGGAATCCCAATGCCGAAGTTTCTCGACTTTCTAAGATAGAAGAAGGAGAGGAAGGATCTCTTACTTTTTTGGCTAACCCGAAATATATCAACTATATATATACTACAAAAGCTACAGTTACCATTGTTAACGACAGCTTTATACCTGAACAGGAAATCACTACTACATTAATTAAGGTTGAAGATGCTTATGCTTCTTTTTCTAAACTATTGCATTTTTACAATCAGGTAAAATTGAATAAAAATGGAATCGAACCACAGTCTTTTATGTCTGAGGGAACTAAATATGGCGAAAACTTGTATTTAGGAAGCTTTAGTTATATTGGACAAAATGTAGTTTTAGGGAATAATGTGAAAATTTACCCAAACAGTTTTATTGGCGATAATGTTGTTATTGGCGATAATGTGTTTATTTTTGCCGGTGCAAAAATTTATTCAGAAACTATAATTGGTAATAATTGCACGATACATTCCGGTACTATTATAGGTGCAGATGGTTTTGGTTTTGTACCAAATGAAGAAGGAGTTTATAGTAAAGTGCCGCAAATAGGTAATGTAATTATCGAAGATAATGTAGATATTGGTGCCAATACTACAATTGACAGAGCAACTCTGGGTTCTACAATTATTAGACAAGGAGTTAAATTAGACAATCAAATTCAAATCGCCCATAATGTTGAAATTGGTAAAAATACTGTAATTGCTGCGCAAAGCGGTGTTGCAGGTTCTACTAAAATTGGCGAAAACTGTATGATTGGCGGACAGGTTGGTATCGCAGGCCACTTAACAATAGGAAATAATGTGAGACTTCAGGCACAGTCTGGAGTGGCAAGAAACATTAAAGATGATGAAATTCTGCAAGGAACGCCATCGCTTGGATATACTGATTTTAATAAATCGTATGTTCATTTCAAAAATCTTCCTAAAATAGTTGCCGAAGTTGAAGAAATAAAAAAACAAATAATAAACCCAAAAAATGGAAATAATGGTTAAACAGAAGACCATCAAAAATGAAATTTCACTAAAAGGCGTTGGATTACATACTGGAAAAGAAGTTACAATGACTTTTAAACCAGCTCCAATTAATAATGGTTTCACTTTTGTAAGAGTAGATTTGCAAGGCCAGCCAGTCATTGAGGCTGACGCTAATTATGTTGTTAATACGCAAAGAGGAACTAATTTAGAAAAATTAGGTGTTAAAATACAAACTCCGGAACACGTTTTAGCGGCTGTAGTTGGCTGCGATTTGGATAATATTATTATTGAATTGGATGCCTCTGAACTTCCTATCATGGATGGTTCATCAAAATATTTTGTTGAAGCAATTGAAAAAGCAGGAATTGAAGAACAAGACGCAAGCCGTAATGTTTATGTAGTAAAAGAAGTTATTTCATTTACTGATGAAGCTACAGGAAGCGAAATCCTTGTTATGCCAAGCGATGAGTATCAAGTAACTACGATGGTAGATTTTGGTACAAAAGTTTTAGGTACTCAAAATGCTACGCTTAAAAGTTTATCAGATTTTAAACAAGAAATTGCAAGCTCAAGAACTTTTAGTTTTTTACATGAACTAGAATCTTTACTAGAGCACGGTTTAATTAAAGGCGGCGATTTAAATAACGCTATTGTTTATGTAGACAAAGAAATCTCTGAGTCTACAATGGCTAATTTAAAGAAAGCTTTTGGTAAAGAAGAGATTTCTGTTAAACCAAACGGAGTTTTAGATAACCTTACTTTGCATTATCCAAACGAAGCTGCAAGACACAAATTACTTGATGTTATTGGAGATTTATCTTTAATTGGAGTTCGTATTCAAGGAAAAATCATTGCAAATAAACCAGGTCACTTTGTAAACACTCAGTTTGCTAAAAAACTGGCAAAAATCATTAAAATAGAGCAGAGAAATCATGTTCCTGTTTATGATTTAAACCAAGAGCCATTGATGGATATTCACAAAATTATGGCTATGCTTCCTCACAGACCACCATTTTTGTTGATTGACAGAATTATAGAAATGTCTGATCGTCATGTGGTTGGTTTGAAGAATGTTACTATGAACGAGAATTTCTTCGTAGGACATTTCCCTGAAGCTCCAGTAATGCCGGGAGTTTTAATTGTTGAAGCAATGGCACAAACAGGTGGAATTTTGGTTTTAAGCACTGTTCCGGATCCTGAAAATTATTTAACATATTTCATGAAAATTGACAATGTTAAATTCAAGCACAAAGTATTGCCGGGTGATACCTTAATTTTCAAATGTGAGTTGATTTCTCCTATCAGAAGAGGAATCTGCCATATGCAGGCAAATGCCTATGCTAACGGAAAATTAGTGACTGAGGCAGAATTAATGGCACAAATTGCAAGAAAACAATAATTAATCAAATTTATTGTTTAGGTTTGTTGCCCTAAAAATTAGACTATTTTAATTAAAATATAAAACATAGATGAATCAACCATTAGCATATGTTCATCCAGGCGCTAAAATCGCTAAAAATGTTGTAATTGAACCTTTTACAACAATTCACAATAATGTTGTTATTGGAGACGGTACTTGGATTGGTTCAAATGTGACCATCATGGAAGGTGCTCGTATTGGTAAAAATTGCAACATTTTTCCGGGAGCTGTAATTTCTGCGGTGCCGCAAGATTTAAAATTTGGAGGAGAAGATTCTCTTGCAATTATTGGAGATAACTGTACGATTAGAGAATGTGTTACTATAAATAGAGGTACAGTAGCTTCTGGACAAACTATTCTTGGAAACAATTGTTTAGTTATGGCTTATGCTCACATTGCACACGATTGTGAGATTGGTAATAACGCTATCATTGTAAATGGTGTAGCATTAGCAGGACACGTTGTTGTTGGGAATCACGCTGTAATTGGTGGTTTAGCAGCAATTCACCAATTTATTCATATTGGCGATCACGCTATGATTTCTGGCGGGTCTTTGGTAAGAAAAGATGTTCCTCCTTATACAAAAGCGGCTAAAGAACCATTATCATACGTTGGTATCAATTCTGTTGGTTTAAGAAGAAGAGGATTTAGTACTGAAAAAATTAGAGAAATTCAGGAAATTTACAGAATTTTATATCAAAAGAATTACAATACAACACAAGCTTTAAGTATTATTGAAGCTGAAATGGAAGCTACTCCTGAGAGAGATGAAATTCTTGATTTTATCAGAAATTCATCACGAGGAATTATGAAAGGTTATTCAGGGAATTATTAATTTTAGAGTTTAGATTTCTGATTTTAGATTTCTAAGCTGTAAAATAAAATTTAAATCATATTATAAAAATACAATGTGGATCAGTTTTTAAATCTAAAATCTACATTCAAAAATCTAAAATAAAAAACAAATGGCATCTACATCAGATATTAGAAACGGATTGTGTATTAAATTTAATCACGATATCTATAAAATCATTGAATTTCTTCACGTTAAACCAGGAAAAGGTCCAGCTTTCGTAAGAACTAAATTAAAAAGTTTAACTTCGGGTAAAGTATTGGATAATACTTTTTCTGCAGGACACAAAATTGACGTTATTAGAGTTGAGACACATACATTCCAGTTTTTATATCCAGAAGGTGATGAATTTCACTTTATGAATGCAGAGACATTTGAACAAATTTCTTTGAACAAAAATATCTTAGATGCTCCGGATTTATTAAAAGAAGGAACAAACGTAATGGTTCAGATTAATACTGAAACTGATTTACCTTTATCTGTAGATATGCCTGCATCTGTAGTTCTTGAAGTTACTTACGCTGAGCCGGGAGTAAAAGGAAATACAGCTACAAACGCTACGAAAAATGCTACAGTAGAAACTGGAGCTTCTGTAAACGTTCCGTTGTTCATCAACGAAGGTGATAAAATTAAAATCGATACAGCTTCAGGTTCTTACATGGAGCGTGTAAAAGAGTAGTTTTTATAAGTTTTCAGTTTTCAGTCACAGTTTTTCAGTTTGTTGATTGAAAACTGTGACTGAAAACTGAGACTAAAAACGAAATAAAAATATGAAATTTCCAAAAGTTCACTCTTTAGAAGAAATTGCAAATTTGCTTAAATGCGAATTTATTGGTGACAAAAACTTTGAGGTTTTAGGCATGAACGAAATCCATGTTGTAGAACCAGGTGATATTGTTTTTGTTGACCACCCAAAATATTATGACAAAGCTTTACAATCTGCAGCAACAATTGTTTTAATAAACAAAAAGGTTGAATGCCCGGAAGGTAAAGCTCTTTTAATTTCTGATGATCCTTTCAGAGATTTCAATACTTTAACCAGACATTTTAAACCATTTCAATTTGCAAATGTTGCGATTTCATCTTCAGCTAGTATTGGAGAAGGTACTGTAATTCAGCCTAATAGTTTTATTGGGAATCATGTTAAAATTGGAAAGAATTGTTTGATTCACTCAAACGTTTCAATTTACGATCATACCGTAATTGGTGATAATGTTATTATTCATGCCGGAACTATTTTAGGAGCAGATGCTTTTTATTATAAAAAACGTCCGGAAGGCTTTGATCAGTTAATTTCTGGCGGAAGAGTAGTAATTGAAGACAATGTTGGAATTGGCGCTCTTTGTACAATTGACAAAGGAGTTACCGGAGACACTACAATTAAAGAAGGTACAAAAATCGACAATCAGGTGCATGTTGGACATGACTCTGTTATCGGAAAGAAATGTCTAATTGCATCACAGACTGGTATTGCAGGCTGTGTTGTTATTGAAGATGAAGTTACAATTTGGGGACAAGTTGGAACAACCAGCGGAATTACAATAGGAGCGAAGGCTGTTATTATGGGACAAACTGGAGTTACTAAATCGGTTGAAGGAGGAAAGTCCTATTTTGGAACTCCAATTGAAGAATCAAGAGAAAAGTTAAAACAATTAGCCAATATCAAAAAGATTCCTGAAATTTTAAATAAATTGAAGTAATATGTCTATAAAAGAGTTTGTTCAAAAATTTTATAAGTCGGATGCCTTAATTGATAGTGAAATTTTAAAAACTTATCTGCATCCAGAAGTAATCATTGAATGGAACAGTACAAAAGGTTTTATTCAGTTAGATTATAATGCTATAGTTGAATTAACAAATGAACTCAGCCGAGCTTATGTGCGTTCTAAAGTCAGAATCAGCCACATTCTAGCCGAAGATGACTTAGTTTCAGTACGTTATTCTCATTATGTAAAAACAATCGAGAATCCGCGTGAGGAAATGTTATTGGCGCATTTTGCAACGATTTGGCAAATAAAAGACGATAAGCTTTATAGAGGTTATCAAATGAGTCAATTTTCTTAATATTTTTTTGACAATAAAAGAGGCAAATTACATTACAAAACCTTATTTTTGCAACACAATTTTAAAAACTACATAAAATATATATCATGAGTGTTTTAGTTAATAAAGATTCCAAAATAATTGTTCAGGGATTTACAGGAAGCGAAGGTACTTTCCACGCTTCTCAAATGATTGAGTACGGTACTAATGTTGTTGGTGGTGTTACTCCGGGAAAAGGAGGAACTAGCCATTTAGACCGTCCGGTTTTTAATACAGTAAAAGATGCTGTAGATCAAGCCGGAGCTGACACTTCTATCATTTTTGTTCCGCCAGCTTTTGCTGCTGATGCAATTATGGAAGCTGCTGATGCCGGAATTAAAGTAATTATTGCTATTACAGAAGGAATTCCTGTAGCAGATATGATTAAAGCAAATAATTATGTTAAAGAAAGAAATTCTAGATTAATTGGGCCAAACTGTCCAGGTGTTATTACTCCGGGAGAAGCTAAAGTTGGTATTATGCCAGGTTTCGTTTTCAAAAAAGGAACAGTTGGTATCGTTTCTAAATCTGGAACTTTAACTTACGAAGCTGCTGACCAGGTTGTAAAACAAGGTTTAGGAATTACTACAGCTATTGGTATTGGTGGAGATCCAATCATTGGAACTACAACTAAAGAAGCTGTTGAATTATTAATGAACGATCCGGAAACTGAAGCAATCATTATGATTGGTGAAATTGGTGGTCAATTAGAAGCTGATGCTGCAAGATGGGTAAAAGCTGACGGTAACCGTAAACCAGTTATTGGTTTTATCGCTGGAGAAACTGCTCCTGCTGGTAGAACAATGGGTCACGCAGGTGCTATTGTTGGTGGTTCTGATGATACAGCTGCTGCTAAAAAACAAATTATGAGAGACAACGGAATTTACGTTGTTGATTCACCAGCAGAAATTGGTAAAAAAGTAAAAGAAGTACTTGGATAAATTCCAATTATTAAAATAATAAATTCCAAAAAAGTCTCAATATTTTGTTGAGACTTTTTTACATTTTAAAGACTGAGGCGTAAAAAGAAAAGACTTAAAATCTTAGTACCTCAGTATCTTAGAAACTTAAAAAAGAAATGATGAGTAAAGAATTAGAAAAGTTTAAAGCAAGTAATAGTTTTACTTTTACTGTAAATGATAGTTTAGAAGAAGTTTGCAATGCTCCGGAAGGAAGCGCTGGAATTTTTGTAGTTTATGAAATTGACGGAGATGCAAAAGAATTAATCATGGTTGGTTCTACTGGAACTGTTCAAAACGATGGAACTCTTAAAAGCAAGAATGGCGGATTATACGATAAAATCGTAAACGGACATCAGTTTGCTAAAACAGGAAGAAAATATTCATGGCCGGCTCAAATGAAATTAGAGAATATTTCTGTTCTTGAAGTAGTTTGGTACGAAACTTTTAATGCAGATGTAAAAGCAATTCCAACTGCAGTTGAAGGACAAGTTTTGCAAAATTTCTTAGATGAAAATGCAAGATTACCAAGATGGAATGTGGCTTTTTAAGCTGATTTTCAGTCTATAAAACTTTAAAAGCCTTGCTAATATTTAGTAAGGCTTTTTTTATTTAGTACTAGGTTTTGATTTTTTGACTTTATATATTTATAGCACAAAATTAAATTAAATATATGTTGAAAAACTACTTGCTATTACTGGCTTTAGGCCTTTTTTCATCTTCTTTGAATGCACAAATTATTAATATACCAGATGAACTTTTTAAATATAAATTACAACAAGCTGATGTAATAAATAACATTGCAGTAGATATTAATAATAATCCAATAAAAATTGACACAAACAACGATTCGGAGATCGACACTGATGAAGCTTTAAAAGTATATGGTTTGAATATTATTGGTTCTAACAATTTACCATTATATGATTTAACGGGAATTAAATACTTTAAAAATTTAACTTATCTCAATTGTGCAGATTCTTATTTGACATCCTTAGATCTTTCTGGTTTAAATAATCTAAAGGAAATTATTTGTTCAAGAAGTAAACTAACAAGTATTAAATTGAACGGATTAATAAATTTAGAAAAGTTAGACTGCTATTCTAATAGAATTACCAGCTTAGATGTATCCGATTGCACAAATCTTAAGGTATTGACCTGTTTGCAAAATTTAATTCCTAGTTTAAATACAACGGGGTTATTTAATTTAGAAAATATTGATTGTAGTGAAAACAAAATATCGACTTTAATAATTCCTGACTTAAATAAATTAACAGATTTAAGATGTAATGATAATCAAATTGAAACACTTGATTTTTCTGGAGTAAAAAATTTAATAACTTTAGATTGTAGTATGAATAATTTGAAGTCTGTTGATGTTTCCAATCTAAATAAATTAACATTTTTTAAAATTAAAAAAAACAAACTCGATTTGTTGGATGTTTCAGCTCTGCCAAATTTGGAAACATTTTCATGTGGTGAAAACTTTCTAACCTCTTTAAATGTTTCAGAAAATAAAAATATTAAGTATTTAGAATGTGGAGGAAACTTGTATACTTCTATAGATCTTTCCGGACATAAAAAACTTTTTTCTCTAATTTTTAATTATGGGAATGTATCATCTGTAAATTTGACCAACTGCGAATCTTTATATGAACTAAATTGTGAAAACAATCAACTAACAACGATTGATGCTTCTGATTGTAAAAATTTATATCAATTTAATTGTAGTTTTAATAAAATAATAACCCTTTATTTAAAGAATGGCGCTACTACCAATTATTATCATTTTTTTAATTTTAACCCCACATTAAAATACATATGTGCTGATGAAAATGAAGTAAGCGATTTTCAATATAGAGTTAATAACTTAGGATATAATTGTATTGTTAATTCGTATTGTTCATTTAATCCTGGAGGAGATTATTATACTATACAAGGGAATCAAAAGTATGATTCTAATAATGATGGATGTGATGAATTAGATATAAAATTTCCTAATTTAAATTTTACAATAACAGATGGATCTAATAAAGGTAATTTTATTTCTGATGAGTCAGGTAATTATTCAATTCCGGTAGGTTCTGGAACTCATGTAATTAAACCTGTTTTAGAAAATTCAAATTATTATTCAGTTTCACCGGAATATTTTTCGGTTACTTTTCCAACAGAATCAACTCCAGTAACCCAAAATTTTTGCATTACTCCAAAAGGTATACACCAAGATGTCGAAATCAGTATTTTATCAATACTTCCTGCAAGACCGGGTTTTGATGCAACGTATAAAATTGTTTACAAAAACAAAGCAAACAAAACTGTTTCGGGTTCTGTTACCCTAGATTTTAATGATGCTGTATTAGATTATATTTCTTCAATTCCAAATCTTACAACTCAAGCTGCAAACAAACTAGTTTGGGATTATGTTGATTTAAAACCTTTAGAAGTAAGAGAAATTATAGTTACTCTAAACGTAAATTCACCAATGGAAACTCCTGCGGTAAATATTAATGACAGATTGAGTTTTAACGCTTTAATAACTCCGGTAACTGGCGATGAAAAACCTGTTGACAATTCTTTTGCAATGCGCCAGACTGTGGTTGGATCTTATGACCCTAATGATAAAACATGTTTAGAAGGCGATGTTATTACACCAGAATTAATTGGTGAATATGTTCACTATTTAATTCGTTTTGAAAACACAGGAACATACCCAGCAGAAAATATTGTTGTTAAGGATTTGATCGATTCTTCGAAATTTGATATGGCAACACTTGTTCCAACAAGTTCAAGCCATTCTTACAGAACTAAAATTTCAGATGGAAACAAGGTAGAATTCATTTTCGAAAAAATAAATCTCCCTTTTGATGGCGCTCATAATGACGGATATATTGCGTTTAAAATTAAAACTTTACCAACTCTAAAAGTTGGAGATTCTTTTACTAACGAAGCGAATATTTATTTTGATTATAATTTTCCTATTGTAACTAATAAAGCGACTTCTACTTTTAAAAGTTTAGGAACTCAGGATTTTGAGTTTTCTCAATATTTTAATATTTATCCAACCCCAGTAAAAGATCAATTAAATATTTCTTTAAAAAATAATATAGAGATTAGATCAATCGAAATTTACGATGTACTAGGGCAGTTAATTATTGCAGTTCCAAATGTTGTAAATGTTTCTAGTGTTGATGTCTCAAAATTAAAAACAGGAAATTATTTTGTGAAAATAAAATCTGCTAAAGGTACTTCAAGTGCAAAGTTTATTAAACTATAAGTTATAAAATATGAAAAAAATATACTTTTTGCTATTTGCATTAAACATATTGACTATCGCTAAAAGCCAAACGATTAATTTTCCTGATGAAAAATTTAAGGCAATTTTACTTTCTGCTAACTTAACTAATCATTTAGCTACTGATGAATACAATAATACATTAATTATTGATGCAAATAGTGACGGAGAGATTCAGGTTTCTGAAGCTTTAGCTATTAAACAATTGCATGTTAAATTTTCTGAAGTAACGAATTTAAAAGGGCTTGAATACTTTAAAAATTTAATCTTTTTATATTGCAGCAATAATCCGCTTCTTACAGATTTAGATGTTTCAGCTTTAGTAAATTTAGAAACACTTATATGCAGCGATAATGCATTGGCAAACATAAAACTTCCGGAATCAAGTAAAATTAAAAATTTAGCCTGCCTGAATAATCAGTTAACAAAATTAGATTTTGCAGCACTTACAAACATTGAATCTTTTTATTGTTCCGGTAATAAATTTTTAAATTTAGATTTAACCGCATGGAGTAATCTTAAAAGATTGTATTTCTCTAAAAATCAATTAACTACTTTAGATTTAAAAGGGCTAAAAAATATTGAAGAATTTCAATGTAATTTTAATGAATTGCAAAGTTTAGATTTAGAAGAGTTGAAAAATTTAAAAACCTTAGAATGCTTTTATAATAATTTAAATAGCCTTAATGTTAAAGGTTTGGATAAACTTGAAAGCTTAAGATGTGAATTTAATAATCTGACTGATTTAGACTTGTCGGGTTTAAAAAATCTTGATTTTTTGTCTGCAGGTGACAATAAATTAACAACTTTAGATATTTCAGATTCTGAAAAAGTTTTTTCTATTGGTTTAGATAATAATCTTTTGAATTCTTTATTTCTAAAAAACGGAAATACTGATAATATTTATATAGCTAATAATCCAAATCTTGTTTATGTGTGTGTAGATGAGGGAGAATCTTCTGCTATACAAGCAAAAATTAATCAATATGGATATAAAAATTGTAGTGTAAATTCATATTGCTCTTTTACTCCCGGAGGCGTGTTTTACACTATTAATGGTACAACGAAGTGGGATTTAAATAATGGATCGAATGAGAGTTTTCCTTATTTAAATTTAAAAATCAGTAATGGAGAAAAAACAGGTAATTTTGTTGGATACAAATCTGGTGATTTTAGTATACCAGCAGGTGAAGGGACGCATACAGTTACCCCAATGCTTGAAAATTCAAATTATTATATCATTTCACCTGAATCTGTAACTGTAACTTTTCCTGATCAGGTAAGCCCATTTACTCAAGATTTTCAAATTAAATCAATTGGGGTTCACAATGATGCAGAAGTTTCTATTTTGTCAACTATTCCGACAAGGCCAGGTTTTGACGCAGTTTATAAGATAATATATAAAAATAAAGGAAATACAAAATTATCAGGTTCAGTTATACTTGATTTTAACGATGCTTTATTAGATTATGTTTCTTCGGTTCCAAATTTTACAACTCAAAATACAAACAAATTAGTTTGGGATTATGTGGATTTAAAACCTTTTGAAGTAAGAGAAATTACTGTGACTCTGAATGTAAATTCTCCAATGGAAACTCCTGCTGTAAACATTAATGACCGTTTGAGTTTTAATGCATTAATAACTCCCGTAACTGGCGATGAAAAACCAGTTGATAATTCTTTTGCAATGCGCCAGATTGTAGTTGGATCTTATGATCCTAATGATAAAACGTGTTTAGAAGGCGATGTAATTAAACCAGAATTGATAGGCGAATATGTTCACTATCTAATTCGTTTTGAAAATACGGGAACTTATCCAGCTGAAAACATTGTTGTAAAAGATTTGATTGATTTGTCAAAATTTGATATTTCGACTTTGGTTCCAACAAGTTCAAGTCATTCTTTTGTAACTAAAATTTCAGAAGGAAATAAAGTAGAATTTATTTTCGAAAAAATAAACCTGCCTTTTGATGATGCTCATAATGACGGATATATTTCTTTTAAAATTAAAACCTTACCAACTCTAAAAGTTGGAGATTCTTTTACAAACGAAGCCAATATTTATTTTGATTATAATTTTCCGATTTTAACGAACAAAGCGACTTCTACTTTTAAAACATTAGAAACTCAGGATTTTGAGTTTTCAAAATATTTCAATATTTATCCTAATCCGGTAAAAGATGTTTTAAATATTTCTTTGCAAAATAATATTGAAATTAAATCTATTTCGATTTACGATGTATTGGGGCAATTAGTTGTAGCGATTCCAAACATTGAAAATGTTTCGAATATTGATGTTTCTAAATTACGAAGTGGGAATTATATCCTAAAAGTAAAATCTGATAAAGGAAACTCAAGTACAAAGTTTATTAAATTATAGAAAAAAGAGCCTGAAATTTTCAGGCTCTTTTTTATCTTTTTAAACTAAAATGAGATTTGAATTCTTTCTCAATTTTGTTTTCTGTAAATAGTATTTTAAACCAATAATCAGTTGCGGGCATTTGATGTCCGTTATAAGTTCCGTCCCATCCTAAATTTTTAGAATTCAACTGCTTTATTAATTTTCCATAACGATCAAATATAAAAATTCGATCATTTTGTATCCCTTCAAAACCAATAATATTCCAAGTATCGTTTTGACCGTCACCATTTGGAGTGAAGAATTTTGGATATCCAATTACGATAATTTCTTTAGCCAAATTGGTACAGCCATTAATGCTTCTTACGTTTATTGTATGTTTGCCAGGATTGACATCAGTAAATTGATTTGAAAACTGAAACCCCGAATTGTCTATTTGATATTCAAAAACTCCTGATGCGTTTGTTACATTTATTGTTATAGTTGAATTTTCAGAAAACGATTCAGATTGATTCATTGTTATCTCTCCCGAGTTAGTATGAATGCTGGTTACTTCGGCTTCTACAATATCCGAAATACAGTTGGTGTTTTTATCAATTGCAATTACAGCATAATGGCCAGCTTCTTTTGCTTCTAATGTGCTATTGCTTTGATTTAGTATCTTGTTACCGTCTAAAAACCATTCAAAATTGTATGTTGAACTATTTAATTGAGTATTTAAGAGATAAGACTGAACAACATTATTTGAGATGTTTTCAATGCAAATTTTTCCATCTTCAATTTTAGGTTCTGGTTTAGGATAGACTACAACCGTGACTTTTATTGATGCTTCGCATTGGCCATTATTTGGTGTAAAAGTGTATTCAGTAGTTCTTAGATTATCTATTGCTGGTGACCATGTACCAGTAATTCTGTTATTTGATTGCAATGGAAGTGAGATTGTTTCACTCTCGCAAATTGGTGAAATAATACTGAATAGTGGAACTGTTTTTTGATTTACAGCTATTGTTAATTTAGAACTAACAGCACATTCTCCAGAATTTGGTGTAAAAGTGTATTCTGTAGTTGCTAAATTATTTAGTGCAGGAGTCCATGTTCCATTTATACCATTCATTGACTGCGTTGGAAGAACAATAGTCTCACCTTCACAAATTGGTGAAATAGCAGTAAATGTTGGTGTTGTTTTTTGATTTACAGTTATTGTTAATTTAGAACTAACAGCACATTCTCCAGAATTTGGTGTAAAAGTGTATTCTGTAGTTGCTAAATTATTTAGTGCAGGAGTCCATGTTCCATTTATACCATTAATTGACTGCGTTGGAAGAACAATAGTCTCACCTTCACAAATTGACGTAATGGTATTAAATGTTGGTGTTGTTTTTTGATTTACAGTTATTGTTAATTTTGCAGTATTGGCACATTGACCAGAACTAGGCGTAAAAGTATATTCTGTAGTTGCTAAATTATTTAGTGACGGTGTCCATGTTCCGTTTATGCCATTAGCTGACTGCAGAGGAAGCATAATCGTCTCACCCTCGCAAACTGATGTAATAGTATTAAATGTTGGTGTTGTTTTTTGATTTACAGTTACTGTTAATTTAGCAGTATTGGCACATTGACCAGAATTTGGTGTAAAAGTGTATTCGGTAGTTGCGAGATTATTTATTGCTGGAAACCATGTACCTGTAATTCCGTTGTTTGATTGCGATGGAAGAACAATAGCCTCACCTTCACAAATTGGTGCAATTGAATTAAATGTTGGTATTGTTTTTTGATTTACAGTTACTGTTAATTTAGCAGTATTAGCACATTGACCAGAATTAGGCGTAAACGTATATTCAGTAGTCGTTAAGTTATTTAGCAAAGGTGTCCACGTTCCGTTTATGCCATTAATTGATTGCGTTGGAAGTATAATAGTCTCACCTTCGCAAATTGGTGCAATAGTATTGAATGTTGGATTTATTTTTTGATTTACAGGTATTGTTAATTTAGCTGCAACAGCGCATTGTCCAGAATTTGGTGTAAACGTATATTCAGTAGTCGTTAAATTATTTATTGCAGGAGACCATGTTCCGTTTATACCATTAGTCGATTGTAACGGAAGCGAAATCGATTCGCCTTCACATATTGCGTTGATAGGAGTAAATAGGGGAATAGTTTTTTTATTTACAATTATAGAGCCACTGCTGTTTGCATTTGATCCACATCCTCCTGAAGTAGCTATGGTATAATTATATGTTCCGGAAGAAGTTGGAATTCCACTAATTGTAAATATATTTCCTACCAAACTTGTTGTTACACCTGTAGGCAGATTTCCTGAAGTTATAGATGCACTTGTAGCTCCACCGCCAATTGTATAACTAACATCGCTAATAGCTGTGTTTTCGCAAACCTGTTGTGAAGCACTGCCTTGATTTAGAGTTAATGTTGGAGTCGTTACACAATTGTCAAGTATACAGGAAATTGAATTTGAACCAAAACATTCTGCCGGATTACCAATTGGAGTAACTGTTATTGTAACCGTTTCGCCATTCGGTACATTTTGAACTGTATAAGAATATATCTTTCCAACATAACCTATATTTACAATAGGATTATTTCCAATTTTATACGCAACAGAAAACTCAGCAGTTCCTAAAGCTAACCAGTCGAAAGTAATAGAGTTTGATGTTTTTGTGCCGCAATAAAGATAAGGTTTTGCAATAGTGCTGAATTGTATTTTTATTTCGTCAGAAACTGGACAGCCAATTCCTATTGGTGTTGCTTTAACACCATAAGTTCCAGACTGATTTATTGTAATTTCCGGACCAGTTTGAGATGGAATTACGATTCCATTAAATGTCCATTCATGAATAACTGAAGGGTCTAATCCTGTTTTTAGTGTATAATTTGTACTGGAACAAATTTGGAGATCTTCTCCTAAGTTAATTCCTGAAGAACTAAAACTGGCTCCTTCAATAAATACTGCCGAATCATAATTGTTGTCAGCAACATTTGCAATTGCAAGTTTTATATGATAGGTCTGTCCGCATTCAACATCAGAACTCGCTTCAATTACCTTAGTAAAACCATCATATTGTATAGTAGCACCATTTTCGTTATTGATGTAATATTGGCAATATTCGCATGGTCCGGCATTAGAAGTACCATTATTTAAGTTATTGATTGAAACTGGTAATGACGTATTTGGAATTAAGGCAATGTTTTTTGCATTTCCAGAATAGGGACCGCTAATTCCCGGTCCACTTATGAAAAATCCAAAATTGTCATTATATAAATCATTTACAAATTCAGGATATTCATCTGAAGCAAAAACAAAATTAAAAGTCAGTTTGTTTCCAACAGGAATAAAATCAAATTCCAAAACCGCTACATTTTTGATTGGTGCATTATTAGTTAAAATAGATAAATCGCTATCGCCTTCAACAGGACTAGATGTTGGCAGCGTGGCTAATGCACTATTGTTTGGGCCTTTTGCAATAATTGCATTCCCCGTACTTAAAATTAAACCTTTATTTATACCAATGTTGGTTGCTGCTCCATTGTCAAATACTGCGATCTGATCACTTATTGAGTTAGAAGAAGATCCGTTAAATTTAATGTTTGAAATATTGACTCCCTGTCCAAGTAATACATTTTGAGCTAATTGCTGTGGAGTTAAGGATGTATTGTCAACAACTAACTGAGCTTTAGCAAAATTGGAAAATAGCGTAATTAGAAGTACAAAAAGTATTTTTTTCATTTATATTTTTATAGAAATAGGGATGCCGAAGCAAATATAATTAACCCTATGAAGACATTTGAATTTTATTAATAAATTCTTAATAAAATATTTTTTCAAGAATTACTTTGTTACTTAAAATGCTATATTTACCGCATCAAAAAACATCTTATGAAGAAACATTACTTTATTTTATTTGCCTTTTTTTTATTATTCAAACTAAATGCACAAGTTATTGATTTTAAATCTCAAAGCTTTAGGTCAAAACTGTTACTCGCAAATACAGATAATGATATCGCAAAAGATTCTAATGGACATTTTATAAAAATTGACGAAAACGACGATACTGAAATTCAAATTTCAGAAGCGTTAAAAGTTAGTGAATTAAATTTATCGTCTTCATATATTGTTGATATTTCCGGAATTGAATATTTTAAAAATTTAAAAAGCCTTATTTGTTGGAGTACACAAATATCAGCTTTAGATGTCAGTGAATTAAAAGAGCTTACATATTTAGATTGTAGTACTAATCCAATAAAAACACTTGATGTTAGTGCTCAAAAAAAATTAGAAACATTAGTTTGTTCTAGAAGCAATCTTACATCAATAAACTTAAGCGGACTTGATAAACTACATCATTTGCATGTAGATTATAATTTACTTGACGACTTAAATTTATCTGGTCTTACTAGTCTAAAGCATATTCAATGTCAAAATAATAATCTTAAAAAGTTAGATGTTACAGGCCTTACAGCATTGGAAGAATTAATTTGTAATGATAATAAAATTACAAATTTCATTAACCTTACAGATTGTACTAAACTTACTAAAATTTGGGCACAAACAAATGAATTAGTTGCTCTGGATCTTTCAATGTGTTCACAATTGCTTGATTTATGGGGTGATAACAATAAATTAGAAAAGATAAATTTAACAACTCCCAAAAACATTAGGAATTGTAGTTTAGGAAATAATAAATTGACAGAAGTTATAGTTGATGATTTTAGTAATATCGATTTTATAAGACTATCCGATAATAATTTTTCTATAATCGATATTTCTAAATTTGTTAAGATCAGCAGTATGGAGTGTAGAAATAATAAACAGCTCACAATGATTTATTCAAAAAATGGAAGAGACGAGGGTATTGATATAGAAGGCTGTACAAGTTTAAAATATATTTGTGCTGATGATATACAAAATTCACAACTAGAGCAATATCTTAAATATTATAACCTAAGTAATATATCTCTAAATTCCTATTGTTCATTCGAACCGGGCGGGAGTTACTATACAATTAAAGGAAAGACAAAATTTGACAGCAACAACAATGGCTGCGATGATAACGATCTTGTTTATTCTGGGTTGAATTTTAGTGTAACTGATGGAAAAGCAAAAAGTAATGTTTTTTCAGATGTTTTAGGGAATTACATTTTCATGGTCGAAAAAGGGATCTATACAATTACTCCAAATATTGAAAATCCAGAGTATTTTAAAGTTTCTCCATCATCAGTAACCATTACTCTTGCAGATGAAATAACTCCAGTTACTCAAGATTTTTGTATTATACCAAATGGAGATCATCAAGATTTAGAGATTTCTTTTTTTTCAACTCTTCCGGCTAGACCCGGTTTTAAGGCTGCTTATAAAATTGTTTTTAAAAATAAAGGAAATCAAGTAAAATCAGGATCAGTTTCTCTGGATTTTAATGATGCTGTTTTAGATCTTATTTCTTCTATTCCTGCTGTTACCAGCCAATCAACAAACAAGCTGGTATGGAATTATGAAAATTTGCAGCCTTTTGAAAGCAGAGAAATCTTAATTACTCTAAATGTAAATTCTCCAATGGAAATTCCTGCAGTTAATATTGGGGATCGTTTAAGTTTCAATGCTCTAATTTCTCCTGTTTCAGGCGATGAAAAACCAGTTGACAACTCTTTTGCATTACGTCAGACTGTGGTAGGTTCGTACGACCCTAATGATAAAACCTGTTTAGAAGGCGACGTTATAAAACCGGAATTAATAGGCGAATATGTTCATTATTTAATTCGTTTTGAAAATACGGGAACTTATCCAGCTGAGAATATCGTAGTAAAGGATTTAATTGATTTGTCTAAGTTTGATATTTCTACATTAGTTCCAACAGGAGCAAGTCACTCGTGTGTCACTAAAATTTCAAATGGAAATAAAGTAGAATTCATCTTTGAAAAAATAAACCTTCCTTTTGATGATGCTCATAATGATGGATACATTGCTTTTAAAATTAAAACCTTACCAACCTTAAAAGTGGGTGATTCTTTTACAAATGAAGCTAATATTTATTTCGATTATAATTTTCCAATTTTAACCAATAAAGCTATTTCAACTTTTAAAACATTAGGAACTCAGGATTTCGAGTTTTCGAACTATTTTAATATATATCCAAATCCGGTTAAAGATGTTTTAAATATCTCTGTAAATAATACAATTGAAATTAAGACTTTAAATATTTATGATATTTTAGGGCAGCTGATAATCACGGTTCCAAATGCAGAAAAAACATCTAATATTGATGTTTCAAGACTACAGGCAGGGAATTATATTTTACAGGTAAAAACAAATAAAGGGAATTCAAGTTCTAAATTTATTAAATACTAAATTTTAGTAAAGTAAGTAAAGTCATTCAAAAATATATTTATTATTGGGGAGAATAATAATTTTAACATTTCCTTAAGAACCCAGTTATATCAACCAAAAGAGACAGTTTTCTATATTAGGAAACTGTCTCTTTTGTGTAAAATAATTGTTTTTAAGTTTTTGCTTTTATATATTTATCGAACAAAAGTAAATGATAATGTTAAAATAATGTATTCTCTGCATTAAGGAACATTGCCTTTGCAGAATTATAAGCCCCCACAATATGAGAACCCGAATCCTGCCGATCAATGCTGTTGATGATAATACACTTTGGAATAATTTAATAAATGGAGATGAAAAATCATTTTCATTATTATTTGAAAGATACTATAGTGATCTTGTAAATTATGGAAATTCCCTTTCTCCGTATGCCGAAAAAGTACAGGATTGTATTCAGGATGTTTTTACAGATATTTGGGTTTATCGCAATTCCCTTCAGGAATCTGTAGTGGTAAAAGCTTATTTATTATCGAGCGTTAGAAAAAGAATTGCACGTTTGTATGAACGTGATCATATTTTTAGAAAAACGGCAAGTACAGATGCGATTGCTTTTCTTTTAGAATTTTCTGTAGAAAACGAACTTCTGGACGACGATTATGCTGCAAAAGAAAAAGTAACATACCTAAACAAATTACTTAACGAATTACCTGCCAGACAAAAAGAAGCCCTTTATTTACGCTATCACCAAGGATTATCTGTAGAACAAATTGCAGAAATGCTGGATGTTAATTATCAGTCGGCGAGTAATTTGTTACACCGCGGATTATTGACTCTTCGCAAAGAATGGAAGGGTAGTTTTGCCTTAATCACGCTACTATTTTCAAGCACTCTTTAAAAAAAGTTAAAAAAACTTAAAAAAAATCATAATTTGGTGAGTATATAATAAGAAAACTGTCCTCTATGTTTTTGTAACCTTATTTTTTAGATGCAAAAACGTAATAAATATACCGAAATAGAAGATTTTTTATCTGATGAATCATTCCAATCGTGGGTTTTATCCAAAATTGATGAAGATGGCTGGGAAGAGTGGACTTTAGAAAGCCGCCAGCGTGCTAAATTAGTTGAAGATGCACGATTACTGCTTTTGGCAATGAAAGTTCCTGAAAATAATCTTTCAAGCTCTGATATTCACAGAGCGCTGCACAGTACCTGGATTAAAGTTCGGGATAAAGAAAATCAAAAAACTTTAGAGAATTTAAAAGTTAAGTTTTTCCGCAGACGATTTCTGTCTGGCGTAGCAGCAACATTATTTTTTGGTTTTATGGCTGTGTGGTTTTATAACAGCTATTTTAAAACCGAAAGCACAGTTGTAACTTACAAAGAACTTATTGACGAAAACAGTGAAGGATTAGTTGAGCAGACTAATAATTCTGACAAACCTCAAATTATTACCTTATCAGACGGCAGTTCTGTATTACTGCAGCCTAACAGTAAATTAAGTTATCCTAAAATCTTTACCGGAAACGAAAGAAAGGTGTATTTATCCGGCGAAGGTTTCTTTGAAATTAGTAAAAATCCCCACAAACCATTCTTCGTTTATGCAAACGAAATTGTTACGAAGGTTGTTGGAACTAGTTTTAGAGTTAAAGCTTATTCTGACCAGCCAGATGTAGAAATTCTTGTTCGCACCGGTAAAGTTAAGGTAAAGTCAAATGAACTGGTTTCTAAATCTGATGAAGAAGAAATTATATTACTGCCTAATCAGGCACTACGATTTTTCCGAAGCGACTTAAAGTTTAATAAAATCACCAATATTACACAGGATGCTGCTTTAACTCAAAGTGTTGGAAATATAGAACAGCTGAGTTTTGAATTTAATGATATTCCGGTTTCGCAGATTTTTGAAACAATAGAGCAGGCTTACTTAGTAAATATCGATTATCCAAAAAATAAATTAACCGACTGCCACTTAACAACATCATTAAGTGATCAGCCTTTAACGGAAAAGCTGAAAATTGTCTGTAAAAGCATAGGCAATAATACCAGTTTTGAAATGAATGGGAACCAAATAATTATTACCTCAGACGGTTGTAATTAATTTTTTTAGTGTAACTGTAATTACACCAAAAATACCATTGTTTTTAATAATTAATTTTTCGAAGTAAAGCCTTTCATTTCCTAATGAAAATGTAATTTATTTCGCCAAAATAACAACCAAAAACTAAACTCAACCAGAAATAACTAAATGCCTATGTAAAAGTGAATACCATAAAAAAAGTGCCGAAATGCTGTAACATTATCGACACTTCATTAAATCGAATTTCTCTCTGTAAAGAGTTATTCATACGTTTCTTAAAATACACTCGAATCAGTATTAATCAAAACAAATCAAAATTATGAAAAAACCAGTTGTTAAACAACGATTACTCCATAGAATCATGAAAATAACACTATTTCAGTTTGTCTTAGCACTTGTGTTTTCAAGCTTTGCAGTGGCAAATAATGTAAATGGGCAAAAGAAATTAGATACCAAAGTTACAATTACAGTTGAAAATTTGACTCTTGATAATGCTTTGTCTAAAATTGAAAAGTCTGCACATGTAAAGTTTTCGTATAACTCAAGACTTCCTCAGTTAAGTAACAAAGTAAGTATAGAGGCCAATCAGGAAACGCTTTCAAGTATATTGAGCAGAGTTCTGGTTCCATTTAATATTACATTTTCAGAAGTAAGCAATCAGATTATTTTGCAAAAAACTGCCAGCGCAGATCCATTTGCAAGTGCTGATAATCATGATACACTTTTTGAAGTATTAACTGCAGGTCCAATCATCAAAGGTAAAGTTACAGACCAGTCAGGAAGTCCGCTTCCGGGAGCTACAGTTATGGCAAAAGGTACTAAAATAGCAGTATTAACAGATTTTGATGGTAATTTTTCTATCGAAATGCCTGCAAATTCAACAGGACTTATCATTTCTTACGTAGGTATGGACACGAAAGAAATTGGTATAGAAAATACTACACCAACCGTAGTACTTAGTGAAGTAGGACAAAACTTAAAAGAAGTTGTAGTAACAACAGGTTACGAAAAAACATCTAAAAGAACTTTTACAGGAGCTATCAGTAAAATTTCTGGTGCCGAATTAAAGGTTGATGGTGTTGTTGATGTAAGCAGAATGATTGAAGGTAAAGCGGCAGGGGTTACCGTACAAAACGTTACAGGAACATTTGGTACAGCTCCAAAAATTACAGTTCGTGGATCATCTTCAATCTTTGGAGATACAAAACCATTATGGGTTATTGATGGTGTGGTTCAGGAAGATATCATCAATATGTCATTTGCAGATTTAGCATCTGGAAACTCAGAAACATTATTAAGTTCATCTGTAGCAGGTTTAAATGCAAACGATATTCAAAGTATTGAGATTCTTAAAGATGCATCGGCAACTTCTATCTATGGTTCAAGATCATTAAATGGAGTTGTAGTTGTTACAACAAAACAAGGTCGTAGAGATGCTCCGTTAAAAATTACTTACGGTTTAGAGCAAACTGTTAGAGCGGTGCCAAACTACAGCCAGTACGATATTTTAAATTCTCAGGAATCTATGAGTATTTTAAAAGAAATGGAACAAAAAGGATATTTAGATTTACCTTCAACAGTAAACGGAAGATACGGTGGAGCTTACAATATTTTAGGAAGAGCAATCAATACTTACGTGCCAGAAACTGGGGGATATTTAGTAAATAACGATCCTGTAAGCCGTAATAATTTCTTGAAAAAATATGAATTAGCAAATACAGACTGGTTCAACGTTTTGTTTAGACCATCTATTACACAAAACCACTCATTAAGTTTTTCTGGTGGTGGAAAAAACAACACATTTTACGCGTCTTTAGGATATTATACAGATCCGGGATGGACAATTGCTGATGATGTAAAACAAATTTCAAGTAACATCAAAGGAACATTTTATGTAAACGATAAATTGAATATTACATTATCTACATTAGCATCTATTCGTGATCAGGGAGCTCCTGGAAGTTACGAAAGTGAAAAAGACGTAGTTTTTGGAAAAGTAACTCGTGATTTCGATATCAACCCGTTTAACTATGTATTAAACACAAGTAGAACATTACGTCCTTATGACGAAAATGGAAACTTAGAATACTACAGAAACAACTGGGCTAAAATGAATATCATTAATGAGTTGAAAAACAACTACATGGAAATCGAAGTAAAAGATATCCGTTTCCAGTTAGATCTTGATTATAAAATTACGCCGCATTTAACGTATAACTTAACAGGTTCAGCACGTTACGCAAACACAAGCCGCGAACATAAAATTTTAGAAAACTCAAACGTAGTTGGTGCTTACAAAGCTGGAACTCCAGATGGAGAAGATGGTGTAAACACATTGGTTAGAGATCAGAATATTTTCTTATACCAGGATCCAAATGATTTAACAGCGCCAAAAGTTTCTGTTTTACCAAATGGAGGTTTCTTAAGAAAATTTACAAACGACATGACATCTTATAACTTAAGAAATAGTGTTAACTATAGAAATGTTTTTGCAGATAAACACGAAGTAGAAGGTTTATTTGGAACAGAGATGAGAGTTGTTGACAGAACAAGCGATCAATTTACAGCTGCAGGTTTACAATACGACAGAGGTTTAACAGCTTTTACAGATCCAAGAATCATTGAAAAAATCATTAACGGAGGAGATTCTTACTACGGATTTAATGAAGAAAAAGAAAGAACAGTTGGTTTCTTCGGAAAAATTGGATACACATACGATCGTCGTTATACAGCTTCTGTAACAGGACGTTATGACGGATCTAACAGACAAGGAAACAGCGATTCTTCTAGATGGTTACCAACGTATACTTTTAGTGGAAAATGGAACGTTGCCGAAGAAAGCTTCATGAAAAACGTAGAATCAGTAAATACATTGGCACTTAGAGCTTCTTACGGTTTAACAGCTACTGCAGGACCAGCAACAAACTCATTGGCAATCTACAAAAGTTATGTTACAGATCGTTTTAACCTTGATGACAGAGAAACTGGAATTAGAATTGACGAATTGCAAAACAGCGATTTAACTTGGGAAAAACAATTTGAAACAAACATTGGTCTTGACCTTGGAATGTTCAATAACAGAGTACAGTTAACAACAGATGTTTACCGTCGTAAAGCATTCGACTTAGTTGATTACGTAATTACTTCGGGAATTGGAGGACAAAGAATCAGACAAGGAAACAATGCTGATATGGAAACTAAAGGTTTAGAGGTTGGTATTACAACTAAAAACTTTGACAACAAAGATTTTAAATGGTCTACAACACTTAACTTTTCTGTTTACCACCAGGAAATTACAAAGTTAGAAAACACACCAACTGCATTCGATTTAATTGATGCAAACGGAGGAAACACAGTTGGACACCCAAGAAACTCATTGTATTCTTACCAATTTACAGGTTTAAATAATCAAGGTCTTCCAACCTTTATTTTACAAGACGGAGCAGAAAATAATATTACAGATGCTAACTTTCAGGATAATTTAAATGTTACGAAATATCTTAAATATGAAGGATCAATCGAGCCAAACAAATCTATAGGTTTAGCAAATACTTTTACTTATAAAAACTGGTCATTATATGTGTTTTTTGTTGGATCAGGAGGAAACAAAGTTCGTTTAAACCCTGTGTATGATAGTACTTATGATGATTTAACAGTATTTACAAAAGATTTCACAAACCGTTGGATCAATCCTGGAGATGAGAATATTACAAATATTCCGGTTATTGCAGACAGACGTTTAAATGCTAATTACGGAGGAGAACGTACACTTGCAAGAGCTTACAATACTTATAATTATTCAGATGCTCGTATTGCAGATGGTGATTTCATTCGTTTGAAAAACATTTCATTAAGCTGGGAATTCCCTAAAGATTTCAAGAAAAAATTGGGACTAAGCACTTTTACATTAAAAGGTTCTGCAGTTAATCCTTGGTTACTTTACTCTGATAAAAGATTAAACGGTCAGGATCCTGAGTTTCGTAATTCTGGAGGAGTTGCTTTACCAGTAACATCTCAATACACCTTTACTTTAAACCTTTCATTATAATAGTCAGAAACATGAAAAACTTAAAAATAGCATTATCCCTTTTAATACTTACGAGTAGTATTACAAGCTGCGATGATTTCCTTTCGGAAAAACCAGATAACAGAACAGAAATTGACACACCTGCAAAAATCTCAGAAATACTAGTTCAAGCCTATCCGCAAATGAGTTATTTTGATATTGCAGAAACAATGTCAGATAATGTTTTTGACAGCGGAATGCCTGAAACATTAAGAAAAAATGAGCAAAGCTATAACTGGGATATTCAAACAGAAACAACAGATATAGATACTCAGGCTTACTATTGGGATGCCTGCTACACTGCAATTGCACACGCTAACAAAGCATTAGAAGCAATTGAAGATTTAGGAAGCCCTGCAAGTTTGAACCCGCAAAAAGGAGAAGCATTAATCGCAAGAGCGTATTCTCATTTCATGCTGGTTTCACTTTGGTCAAAACGTTATAATCCTGCAACTGCTGCATCAGATTTAGGAATTCCTTACGTTACAAAACCAGAAACTGAATTAGTTACAAAATACAAACGTAATACAGTAAAAGAAGTTTTTGACTTTATTGAAAAAGATATCGAAGACGGTTTAAAAATCGTAACAAACGATTACAAACAACCAAAATTCCATTTCAACGTAAGCGCTTCAAAAGCTTTTGCCAGCAGATTTTATTTAATAAAAGGTGACTGGGACAGAGTACTTGAATTAACAAGTGATTTAGGTTCAAAACCAGTTGGGAAATTAAGAGATTTTGCATCTTATGATTTACTTAGTGCAGTTGACCAAAGGTTAGCTTATGCAAGCAGTGATGCCGAAACAAATTTATTAATCGTTTCAGCAAATTCAATCGTAAGCAGATCATATTATTCAAACCGTTTTTACCTTTCAGGAGCAAGATATCCGGATATTTTTGGTACAGCAACAAGTTTATTTAATAAACCTTGGTTATACAATTTTTATTCATCAAACAGCAGTATTACAGTATTCCTTCCTAAATTTTATGAATATTTCAAATATTCAAATGTAACAGCAGGAATTGGAGATCCATATGTTGCAGAAGTTTTATTAAGCAATGATGAGTTCTTTTTAAACAGAATCGAAGCTCACGTAATGAAAGGAGATATTGCAACAGCAAACGACGAGTTAGAATATTTTCTATCAACAAGAACTGTAGGATATGTACCAACAGATAAGCTTACAGAAGCAAAAGTGGTAGCTAAATATCCGGTAATTGCAGATGAGTACACGCCATTTTACACAATGACACCAGTACAAACATCATACGTAAAAGCAATTGCAGAAACAAGACGTAGAGATTTTATACACGAAGGAATGAGATGGTTTGATGTAAAACGTTTTAACATCGTAGTGAATCACGAAACAACAAACAAACCGGTAAACACTTTAGTAAAAGATGACAACCGCAGAGCAATACAAATTCCTTTGCACGCATCAAATACAGGTGTCGAATTAAATCCTAGATAATCTTTAAAATTAAAAACTTATGAAACTATTCAAATACAATAAAATTATCGTTATGGCCTTGGTTTCGGCAGCTTTAATTTCATGCGGAAGCGATGATCAGCCGGGAGAAAGCCAGTTAGACTTTACACAGCCAACAAAAACGGCCTTAGACAACTGGATTACAACTACATACTTAAACCCATTTAATATTAATGTACAATACAAATGGAACCAAAATACAGTAGATAACAGCCGTTATTTATTTCCGCCAACAATTGACAAAGTGCAGCCGGCACTTGAAATTGTTGAAGAAATTTGGTTAAAAAGTTACTCAACAATTGGAGGCGCAGATTTCGTTAAAAAAATTGCACCAAGAGAAATTGTTTTAGTTGGAGGAGTAAACTTAAACAGCGTAGGAACAAGAACTTTAGGTTTAGCCGAAGGAGGACAGCGTGTTACATTGTTTGAAACAGATTATATCGATCAGTCAGATCGTGCAAACGTTTCAGAATTTATACATACAATCCAGCATGAGTACATCCATATTTTGAATCAAAACAAACCTTTTGACGAAAAAGCTTGGGCTGCAGTAACACCTGTAGGATATACAGCAGACTGGTATAATTATGATATTCCGGAATCAAATGAAATCGGGTTTATTACATCTTATGCAAGATCAAATATTAATGAAGACTTTGCAGAAACAGCTTCAATGATTTTAATTTTTACAAAAGCAGAATACGAAGCATTTTTAGATGGTATCGAAAGCCCTTTTGCATATCAGGCATTAAAAACAAAAGAAGCCTTGGTAGTAAAATATTTCAAAGAAGCATTCAACATGGATTTTTATGCTTTAAGAGACGAAGCTGAGAAAAACACAACTGCTGTAATAAACAACTAACACAAGTATCATGAAAATAAAAAACATATATAAGTATTTATTTGCAGCTATTTTGATACTGCATTTAAGCAGCTGTAATAACAATACAGATGCCGACCAATTATTTGACGAAACGCCTACAACGCGTATCAACAATCAAAAATCTGAACTTAATACTGCATTACTTTCATCACAATTTGGTTGGAAAGCGGTTTATTTTACAGATAATACAGTTTTAGGCGGATACACACACTTGTTTAAGTTTGCACAAGACGGAACTGTAGAAATGGCTTCTGATTTTGATGCAGATACTAATGTATACAAAAGTGAATACGCTATTCAGCTTGGAAGTACAGTAAGTTTAACATTTACTACAAAAAACAGAATTCACCTTTTATCTGAGTCAGATAATTATCCAATTCCGGCATTAAGAGCAAAAGGATATTTAGGAGATTTTCAGTTTTTATACTACGGGCAAGAAAACGGAGAAATCATTTTTAAAGCAAACAGAAACGGCACAGAAATTCGTTTTGTAAAAGCAACTGCTGATGATTGGGCAAAATTGCCTCAGAATTTAGTAATGGAGCAAAACGTTATTGGAAGTGACGATAGACCACTTTTTAGATTATTAGAAACTACAGACGGTACAACAACGCACAAATTCGATTTTTCTTTTAGCGAAGTAACTCGTTTTGCAGAGTCAAATTCTATTGAAACTGGTTATTCTATAAGCTACAACATGGGAGTAGGATACACGCCAACCGGAATTATAGTAAGCCCGGCTGTAGAAGTAGGCGGACAAAAATTATCAAATTTTGTGTATAATGATGCTGACGGAAGCTTTACAGCAACTGGAACTGGAGGAGTGAAGGCTGAAATTAAATATTCTAGTAAACCTTTAATCATTACAGATGACTATAAAAACTTCCTGGATGGTAAGCCGCAAATGGTTATCAGTTTTATTACTGCAAACCTTTATACAGCACCAACAACATCAACATACTTTAAAACGTTATTTGACGCTGCAAATGCTACATTACCGGCAAACCAAAAAATAACCAGAATTCAAATTTATTTCAATTCAGCTTTTGGTAACTATATCGAATATCGTTTTGCAGGCGGAAGACCAAGCGTTTATCACAACTTTACAACAAGTGCAGATGATACAAACAAACGAATTATTCTAACGCACGATTCATGGGATAACGGATCAGCTTATATTCCGGCTCCGGCTTTCTTAAAAAATCTTGATGATGAATTCTTCAACGCAGCAGGACTTTACTTGAAAAAAGAAGCATTTAAAATCCAGTTTACAAACAACATTTATACAGTTACAAGTCCTACGAATAACTTTAGAACAACAACATATCAATTATAGTAATTTTTAGTTTTAATTTTTATTTTGGAGAAAGCAGCTCAATTCTTTGAGCTGTTTTTTTTCTAATTAAATTATAAAAACAATGAAAAAATACCTTACACCAATAAATATTATTTTCGTTTTATGGGGTTTAATACTTCAGGCAGTATCATGGTTGTACCCAGATTATACAAGATATTATCTATATATTTCGATAATAGTAATTATACCTTTTGCGATTGTTAGTTTTATAAAGCAAAAGGAAAAAGACAGAATAGAAGGAACAAAAGAATTTCAGGCATCTATTTATAGAATGTTGTTTATGGCTGTAGTTCTTGGAGTTATGTATTTTGTTACATACCAAAATCACATATAAAAAATTTAGTTTTGATTTTATTTTGAAGAAAGCAGCTCAATTTATTGGGCTGTTTTTTGTTTCTGATAAAAAGAAAATTCTGAATCAAATTTTGTATCACAAATTTTATTAAACGCCCAAATACTCTATATTTGTAATTCAAAAAATAAAAACGAATACCTTAATATGAAATTACTAGAAGGAAAAGTAGCAATCATTACTGGCGCGAGCCGCGGAATTGGTAAAGGAATTGCAGAAGTTTTTGCTAAACACGGAGCAAACGTAGCATTTACATACAGTTCATCTGCTGCATCTGCAGAAGCTCTTGAAGCTGAGTTAAATAGTTTAGGAGTTAAAGCAAAAGGTTACCAATCTAACGCAGCCGATTTTAATGAGGCACAAGCTTTTGTTGATGCTGTTTTAGCAGATTTTGGAACAGTTGATATTTTAATTAACAACGCCGGAATCACAAAAGATAACTTACTTATGCGTATGTCTGAAGCTGATTTTGACCAGGTTATTGATGTTAACTTGAAATCTGTTTTCAATATGACAAAAGCAATCCAAAAAACTTTCTTAAAACAACGTGCAGGTTCTATTATCAATATTAGTTCTGTAGTTGGAGTTTCTGGAAACGCTGGGCAGACAAACTATGCAGCTTCAAAAGCCGGAGCAATTGGTTTTACAAAATCAGTAGCTTTAGAATTAGGTTCTCGTAATATTCGCTGCAATGCAATCGCTCCAGGTTTTATCGAAACTGAAATGACTGCAAAATTACCAGAAGATGTAGTAAAAGGATGGAGAGACGGTATTCCGTTGAAACGCGGCGGAACTACAGACGATGTTGCAAATGCATGTCTTTTCCTTGCTTCAGATATGAGTGCATACGTTACAGGACAAGTTCTTAATGTTTGTGGAGGAATGCTTACTTAATAGTTTGCAGTGTTCAGTTTTAAGTATTCAGTAAATATAAATCTGATAATAATAAAGAGAACACATTTGTTATAATTCGATTTCTAATGCTGATCACTAAAAACTGATTACTGAATACTAAATAAATATGACTACAAACACGATTTTATTATTATTACTTTCTTTAGTAATAGCGGGTGGTTTGTCGTACTTTCAATACTTTTATAAAGCCAAAAACAAATCAAATCTGATTTGGTTTTTGGCTTTTTTACGTTTTCTGGCCATTTTTGGATTATTGGTTTTATTGATAAACCCGATAATTTCTAAAAGTTCGCTCGAAATAACTAAAACACCTTTAGCAATTGCTGTTGATAATTCAAGTTCAATAACAGCTTTAAAATCAGATAAAAAAGCAGTCGAATTATATCAAAAGCTAATTTCAAATCCAGCTTTAAAAGAAAAATTCGAAATTCAGTCGTATCAATTTGACGACGAATTTAAAACTTCAGACAAATTTGATTTCAAAGGAAAACAAACCAATTTAGATGAAGTTGCCAGGAATTTAAAAAGCATCAACAAAAATCTGACTTTCCCAACCGTTATTATTACCGACGGAAATCAAACTACAGGAAACGACTACGTTTACAGATTCGATCCTGCCAATAAAGTTTATCCTTTGGTTGTAGGAGATACAACCACGTTTTTTGATTTAAAAATAAATCAGCTTAACGTAAACAAATACGCATTTCACAAAAATAAATTTCCCGTTGAAGTATTCCTGCAATATGCCGGAGACAAGACCACAACTGCCGATTTTACAATTTCGCAGGGAAATTCAGTTGTAGCAAAAGAGAAAGTTTCTTTTTCGCCATCTAAAAAAACAGCCACTTTAAATTTGCTTTTACCTGCAGATAAAGTAGGACTGCAGATTTTTAGAGCCAGCATTTCATCAAATGCAAAAGAGAAAAACAGCTATAATAATATCAAGAATTTTGCTGTCGAAATCATCGATCAAAAATCAACAATTGCCATAGTTTCGGCAATAAATCACCCGGATATTGCGGCCTTAAAACGTTCAATAGAAGTTAATGCGCAGCGTAAAGTAATCTTGGTTAAACCAAATGATGTTAATCAATTACAAGAAGCTTCTGTTCTGGTTTTATATCAGCCGACTTACGCTTTCAAACCAATTTTTGACAACAATAAAGCAGCCGGAAGAAATACCTTTATAATAACCGGAAACAGCACCGATTTTAATTTTCTAAATCAGCAGCAAAACAATTTAATCTTCAAAATGAGCGGACAGGTTGAAGATTATTTATCAGAATTTCAATCACAGTTTAATCTGTTTGCGATAGATAATATTGGTTTTGAAAACTTCCCGCCATTGCAAAACGCATTCGGAACAATTTCAACAAACGGAAATGTATCCGTTTTACTTTCTTCAAAAATTAGAAACGTTTCTACCAATTCGCCTTTATTGGCTTTCGCCGAAAATCAAGGAAAACGAACCGCTTTTCTTTTAGGAGAAAACAGCTGGAAATGGCGTTTACAAAGTCATATCGACAATCAGTCATTTGAAAAGTACGATGTTTTTGTAGATAAGATAATTCAGTTTTTGGCAACATCAACTTCAAAAAAATCATTGGTCGTAACACACGAAAGCTTTTATAATTCTGGAGAAGAAATCGTAATCAACGCACAATACTTCAATAAAAACTATGAGTTTGATGAAAAAGCAAGACTAACAATTACCGTTACAAATGCCGAAACCAAACAAGCTAAAAACTATGATTTATTAAAAGGAAATAATTCGTTCTCTGTAAACTTAGAAGGATTAACAGCCGGAAAATACAATTTCACCGTAAAAGAATTAAACTCAAACACATCGTATTCCAGTCATTTTGAAATTTTAGATTTCGATATCGAAAAACAATTCGTAAATCCTGATGTTTTAAAACTGAAACAATTGGCTTTACAAACCAACGGAAAAGCTTTCTTCGAAAATCAAGAACAAGATTTAATCAATACACTTTTAGAAAACAAAGAATACAAATCAATCGAGAAAAATATTTCCACCAAAACTCCAATAATTGATTGGGTTTGGTTATTGATTTTGATTGCTGCTTTGTTGACAACGGAATGGTTTGTTAGAAAATATAATGGGCTTTTATAGTTTTGTATTCATTACTATGTAAAGTCCCTACGGGACAAAATTGTACTTGAAACGTTGGTTTTGCTACCGATATTTAATCTCTACGAGATTTACTTCATTAAATTTTTTTGCTGTTTTTTTGTTAAATAAAATTCCATTAAAAGGATTAACATCATAAAAAACTCCGTTAGGAGTTTCAGATCGGTAGAGAAACGCAAAAATGAATTTGTTACACATAGTAATAAACTCCGTTAGGAGTTTCAGGTCGGTAGAAAAAAACATTGACGCTCCAATTGATTTGTCCCGTAGGGACTAAATATAAATAGAGAATTATTAAAAAAACAATTTCGCGATGTCCTCAAAAAAGATTTTAATTTTCTTTGGAATGTTTTTTTTAGTTATTTGTTCTTTAATTTATATAAATGTAAGAAGTGAAAACAGAAAAGATTATCATTTTGTAATTACTAAAATTAACGAGAATGCAAAAGGTATGGTGACTGTTAGTGATACTGTAACTGAATTTGGTTTTGCAAACTTTAATTCTTATAAAATAGATGTTCAAAAAGAAGACAGTTTAGTAAAAAGAGCATTTTCAAAAAAAGTTTATATTTACAGAAGAGATAGAAAAACAGATAAATATAAATTAGTACTGTCGTTAAATGAATCGGGAATGTTCCCAATAGATTGGCAATAATTGCATAAAAATTATATATGGATTTCAGGCTAAAAGTTTTCTACACCGTTGCGCTCCGCCTTAATTTTACTAAAGCGGCAACCGAATTGTATATTACACAGCCGGCAGTTTCGAAACACATTCAGGAACTCGAAGAAACCTACAAAACCAAATTATTCGAACGAAACGGTTCTAAAATCGCTTTAACTCCAGCCGGAGAAATTCTGCTAAAACACACCAAAGAAATCTTCGAAATTTACCGTGAAATCGATTTTGAAATGAGTTCCTTTATCAGCGAACGCCAAGGTTTACTGCGATTAGGTGCAAGTACCACAATTTCGCAATATATTATTTCTCCAGTTTTGGCCCATTTCCACCAAAAACAAAAAGACATAAAAGTCAATTTGTTAAACGGAAATACAGAACAAATCGAAAACGCTTTAATCAATAAAGAAATCGAAATTGGAATTGTCGAAGGACAATCAAAAAATCAATCCATAAAATACATTCCGTTTTTAAAAGACGAACTGGTTTTAGTCTGCAACAGCAATAATCCATTTGTAAAACAAAATGAAATTTCAGTAAACGATTTAAAATCAATGAAATTTATAACCCGCGAACGCGGATCAGGAACACTTGAAGTTATAGAATTTGCCCTAAAAAACGTTGGTTTAAAATTCTCTGACCTGCAAATCGAAATGCAGTTAGGAAGTACAGAAAGCATAAAATCATATTTATTAAACTCAGATTGTTTTGCTTTTATGTCTATTCATGCAGTAAGCAAAGAATTGAAAAACAAAGAATTAATTGTCTTAGATATCGAGAAATTAGCAATCGAAAGACATTTTTATATTATAACCTTATTAGGAAAATCTGATCCTTTATCAGAGTTGTTTATTCAAAATATTGCTAATCATTATAACTTGAAGTTATAGCCGATTGTATTTTACGATTGGCGATTTCCATTTAATCGACGGAACTTTGCAGAGTAAATATCAATTACTCTATTTTGAAAACGAAACAACATTCCGCATCACATTTATTTGAAATAAATCATTTTTTGCAGCAGTTAATTTTTGCTCTTGTAATCTTGTTATGTTTATTTTCGATAATTTCCCCGCCAGTTGCTTTATTACTTGGCGTTATCATAGTGAATGTGTTCGGAAATCCATTTGTAGAATTCAACAGCAAAGCCATAACTTTTTTATTGCAGTTTTCAGTAGTAGGTTTAGGCTTCGGAATGAACGCATCAAGCGCATTTTCAGCAGGAAAAGAAGGATTTGTATTGACTATATTTTCAATTTTCAGCACCTTAATATTTGGTTTCCTATTAGGAAAATGGCTTAAAACCGAGAAAAAAACATCACATTTAATTTCATGCGGAACAGCAATTTGCGGAGGAAGTGCCATCGCAGCAATATCTCCTGTAATAAAATCAAATGAAAATCAGACTTCAATTGCTTTAGGCGTAATATTTATACTAAATTCAATTGCGTTGTTTGCTTTTCCATTTATTGGACATCAGCTTGATTTGTCTCAAAAAGATTTCGGATTATGGTGTGCCATTGCCATTCACGATACAAGTTCTGTAGTGGGCGCGGCCAATAAATATGGGGCAGAAGCCTTGCAAATCGCAACAACCGTAAAACTGGCCAGAGCTTTATGGATTATTCCAATTTCACTTTTAACAGCCGTTATTTTCAAAAATAAAAACTCAAAAATAAAGATTCCTTATTTTATTGGTTTATTCGTTTTGGCAATGCTTATCAACTCTTACGTTCCGCAAGTATCGATTATTGCACCGCATATTGTAAATCTGGCTAAAATTGGTTTAACCATTACGCTGTTTTTAATTGGAGCAACTTTAAATGTAAACACTTTAAAATCAGTAGGAGTAAAGCCTTTGCTTCAGGGAGTTTTTCTTTGGATATTTATTGCAGGCTTAAGTTTAGTATCAATTGTTTTTCTAAATTAAAATTAAGATCAAAAACAATAAAGAATTGCTTAATGAAACTTGACAAAAAATTAAAGACAACAGCTTAATAAACTTAATGTCTTAGTGGTTAAAATGTTAGATTATCATTTTACATTAGAAAACTTTACAACAGGATTACCAATCAATTTATATGATTTTCCCTTAAAAGAAAAACGTCTTTCGATCTCAAAATTAAATGATTTTTTAGTTTTTGCCATTGCAGCGATTTCATCCGGAGGTGTAACTTCAAACTCATCTTCAGCTTTTGCCGCTTTGTTGAATGATCCGCTGGTTTTTATAATGATATCTCTAAAATGTTTTTTAGTCCCATCATCTACAACTGTATAAGAACCAGACCAGGTTATACTTGAAACATTGGTTAACTGATAACTATTAGCTTCCAATATTGGCTGATATTTACCATCAAAACCAGCAACTAAGTATAACCAGCCTTCAAAAGGTCCGCCAGCACCGCCATTTACATGTAATAAAGTAAAAGCATATTGATCTTCGCCAATTTGCAAAAGTTTAGGTTTTGGAGATTGTGAAAAAGCACCAAAAGCAGCAACCGCAGGCTGAAAAGATCTCATTTCCCAAGCATTACCATTTTTAGCAAATTTTGCTAAACCTAACAAACCACCAGAAAAACGTCCGGTTTGTAAACCATCAGCATCATAATATGAATGATTAAAAGCCAAGATTTTGAATTGGTTTCCTTTAGAATCAGCATAATCAATGTTGGAAAGAAGTCTTGTTGCCACACCTTCAGAATAAGGAAACAATTGATCGCCTTCAACACCATTCACATCAGTAAAAGGCAAAGGTTTACAAGTTTTACATTTCCAGCTTATAAACGTATTGTGATCAGAAAGATTGTATAATTTTCCTGGAAACAGCTTTTGCATTGTTTTTACCCCGTCAATCGGGTCTTGCATTTTAAGAACCCGCTTGGTATTTAAGATAGTATCGTTAACGTTTTTTAGCTCTATGTCAGCTTCTTGAGCGAAACAAACGGAACTAATAAGAAGCAAAAAAAATAAATGTATATGGCGCATATTTATAAAACTAAAGTCACTAGCAAACTTACAAATAAAAATCTTTAACATGAACTTATATCATTTATATGGTTCAAAAACTTATAAAAGTTAAATTAACATATTCTTCAAGGGTAATCTTTTAATTTATCTTTAAATACGGTAACTTTGCCTTCCAAATACAAAAACAAAATGAAAAACTTCAAAATGAGGCCAAAGTTAATTGCATTCTTCGCATTAATTATTGGTTTTTTTACTTTATCATGGGGAATTGTAGGCCATGAAAGAATTAATAAAGCAGCTGTAATGGCTTTACCACAGCAACTTCAGGTTTTCTTTTACAACCACATTGATTTTATTACGCAGGAGGCTTCTGTTCCGGATATTCGTAAATATGCTTTAAATTATAAAGACGAAAATCCAAGACATTATTTCGACATGGAAAACTTTGGTTCTGCTGACAGTATTCCGCAGTCAATGGAAGCCGCAAAGAAAAAATATGATGCTAAATTCCTGAACGATAATGGAATTTTACCTTGGTATATTGAAGATATGATGGCTAAATTAACCAAAGCTTTTAAAGATAAAAACAGAGCAGAAATTTTATTTCTTGCTGCAGATTTAGGTCATTATATAGGTGATGCGCATATGCCATTGCACACGTCTGCAAACCATGACGGACAATTGAGCGACCAAAAAGGGATTCATTCTCTTTGGGAAAGCAGACTTCCTGAATTATTTGCTAAAAATTATAAATTAAATGTTCCTCAGGCTCAATATTATACAGATGTTCATAAAGCAATCTGGGACATGATCAACGATACACACAGTTTAGCGCAGCCATTATTAGATATCGATAAAAAATTAAGAACTGCAACTCCCGAAAATCAGGTTTTTAAAATGGATGCTGATGGAAAAGTATTGAAAAGCAAATACAATACTCCAATTTTCTCTGATGAATATGCAAAGAAACTAAACGATCAGTTAAACGGAATGGTGGAAAGCCAAATGAAAAAAGCCATTACTGCAACAGCAAGTTTTTGGTATACAGCGTGGGTAAATGCCGGAAAACCAGATCTAAGCGATTTAGATTCACCAGCAGTAACACAAAGAAACAATCAAGCTCTAAAAGACGATTTATTATTGTTCAAAAAAGGAGATTTATTCGGATTGAAGAATCAGAATGATTAAATTTTTGTTTCAGGTTTAAAGTTTCAAGTTTCAACAAAAAGCCTCAAATTCTAAATGAATTTGAGGCTTTTTGTTTTTAGTTGGAATTTAAAAAATTGGAATTTAAAATTTTGATTCAGATTGTAGATTTAGATTGCGTAGACGCACTGCTGTGCGTCTCTACGATTAGTCTCTACGATTAGTTCATGTCGATCAATTCATGTCAATCAATCCATGTCAATCAATCCATGTCGATTCAATTCATGTCAATCAATCCATGTCAATATATTTTATACACAACGATTATGTAGAGACGCACAGCAGTGCGTCTAGGTCCAGTATATCAAGAACGGATATAAAAAAATCTGTTTAAATCTGCCAAATCTGCGTGCCATTAACCACATTTGGAATTTGGAATTTCAGAATTGAAAATTTAAAACTTTACTTCTGATATTTCTTCTCCTTCAATAAAAACGAAGCAGATTGATAATAAGAAATGGTTTCATTAACCAAATCCATATTGTGTTTTTTTAATGGCATTTCGTCATATTCAACCTGAAATTCAGATGAAACACTATCTTTTGAATCTAATTTTAAAGCAAATTGTTTTACCTCTTGTTTAGGCGATAAAATAGTTAAAACATTATCCTTTATTAAACCCAAATCCTGATAAGTAGCAATAAAAGCCCTTGGTTTATACGAAGGTTTTAAAACATCCTGTCCGAAAAATTTACTATCATAATCAAAATGCAATAAACCGAAAAGAGTAGGCATAAGATCAATTTGTGACATTAATTTATTGCATTTTTCAGGTTTTTCATTTGGTGTATAAATAAAAGCCGGAATTCTGTATTTGTCAAGTGGAAGCTCTGTTTTTCCGGCACTCGAAGCACAATGATCAGCAACAATTACAAAAACAGTATTGTTAAACCAAGGCTGTTTTCGGGCCATATCAAAGAATTTTTTAAGCGCATAATCAGTATATTTTACACCGCCGTCACGAGATTTAATATCACCTGGAATATCAATTTTATTGTTTGGATATGTAAAAGGTCTGTGATTACTCACCGTCATAATATGATTAAAGAAAGGCTTGTTTTGTCCCGCTTCAGTATTCATCACTTTAATAGCCTTGTTGTACATATCCTCATCACAAACACCCCAAACATTTGAAAACGTGATTTCATCTGGAGAAAAACTAGATTTATCTACAATTTGATAACCATTACCAGAATAAAAATCCTGCATATTATCAAAAAAAGCATCTCCGCCATACATAAATTTTACGTTGTATCCTTTCTGTTTAAATACTGAACCCGTAGAAAATTTATTTTTATTGTCTTCGCGTTTTACAACACTTTCTCCAGCAGTTGGCGGCAGACATAAAGTAACAGCCTCAAGTCCGCGTACAGTTCGGTTTCCGGCAGCATATAAATTCGTAAACTGTAGGCTTTTTTGAGATAAACTGTCTAAAAACGGAGTTATATTTTCTTGGTTTCCGTACGTTTTCATGAAATCAGCACTTAGGCTTTCAATCGTAATTAAAACCACATTTTTATGATTTTCTAAAGAATCGCTGGATATTTTTTGAATTGTATTTTCTCCGGAAATATTCGGAAATTGTTTCTTCAAAATTGTAAAAGCTTCCTGATTAGGCAGTGTTTTGTAAAATTTGAAATAATCTAATTTGTTGTTTTCAAAAGCCAGATAGAACTTATACAATCCATTAGACTGCAATTCATTTACAAAAACATTTTTAGAATTTTCGGTCTTCGCCAAAGTTGGAATCGCAACAAGTGAAATCGCAAATAAAAGCCAGTAAACTCCGGAGATTTTTACTTTTTCAGTAAAAGAAGGAATTTCGTTAATATAATTCTTAGACCTTTTTACTATAAAATAAGTAACAATCCCGCTAACCAAAAATAAAGCCGAAAATAAAGGAATTACAGGATAAGACTGCATAATATTTCCAATAACTTCATTAGTGTAAATGAGATAATTAACTGCAATGAAATTGTATTTTACCCCAAATTCATTCCAAAAGAAATATTCACTCAATCCGTTTTGCAGGATTAGTAAAACATATAGAAAAACGACAAACGAATAAAGCCAAAATCTTAGCTTCGTTCTGTATTTTGGCAGCAAAAGAAAAAGTGTAAATAAAATGGTTTTTAATCCAATAAAAATCAAAACAATTCTGGGTAAAGCACCTCCGTATTCATCAAAAATGCTTTTTCCCGAAGCCGCATATAAAAGTAATACAGCTAAAAAGCCTAAAATAATATACCCATAAGGTTTACTATATTTAGATTCTGAAAGAAAAATGAGATACAGCCAAAGAAAAACCGAGGCAATCACGAAAACAAAAAAATCTGAAAGTAATCCTAAACCAAAAATTTTCAAGCTTTCTAAAAACTTAAAAGAACTTTGCGTTATTGGATGAAAAATCAAAACAATTCTCAAGATAAAACTTATAGAAAAATAGAAAATTGCCAGATTATAAAATGGAGATAATTTTTTGAAAGAACTCATGGTATTTTATTTTCTGCAAAATTAATTTCGATTAATTAACAACAGATGAAGTTCCCCTTTTACCTTACTTATTCTATCCTTAATTTTTGCTTAAGATTATGTATTTTAACCTATTGTTATGATTTTAAGAGGTTAAAAGTCTTAAAAGCTATATCTTTGAAGAGTAAAAGAGATATTAATCCTGGATCAAAATAATACGATATGCACATTTTAATTGTTGAAGATGAGTTAGGAATTGTTCAGTTTTTAGAACAAGGACTGCGCGAAGAAGGATATAAAATTACAACCGCAAATGATGGATCAAAAGCATTTGAATTAACTCAGAACCATAAATTTGATTTAATTTTACTCGATTGGATGATCCCTAAAATCAATGGTTTAGATTTATGCAAAGCAATCAGAATTAAAGACCAAAAAACACCCATAATTTTTTTAACCGCAAAAGATACCGTTCAGGAAACCATAGAAGGTCTGAAAGCGGGTGCAAATGATTATATCAAAAAGCCTTTTAGTTTTGAAGAATTAGTAGAAAGGGTTAAAATTCATTTTAGAAATAGGGGCGGAAGCGAAACCCTTTCATTAGGAACGATTAAAATTGATCTTTCCAAACATATCGTTTTAAAAAATGATGAAGAAATCGCTTTAACACAAAGAGAATTTGAACTTTTGACCTATTTAATTCAAAATAAAGGCAAAGTCTGCACACGAAATCAGATTTTAAAAGACGTTTGGGATATTAATTTTGAATACGATACCGGCGTAATTGATGTTTTTATGAACGCTATTCGTAAAAAACTCAATTTAAAAATTGAAGAAGACTATATTAAAACCATCCGCAGCGTAGGTTATATCGCTAATGACTTATAAATGAACCAGCTTTCCTTTAAAAACAGAATTGCCTTAAACTATATCATAACCACGGGTCTATTAATTTTAGTGGTTTTTTCGGTTATATATTCTATCGTAAAACATACCGTTTACAGTCACATAGACGAAAATATCAAAGTTGAAATTAAAAACCATTTAGAAGAAATCAAAGTACAAAATGGCAAAGTAATTCTTATTGATGAAGAAGAATGGGAAGAGCGTGAACACAATACTGTTGATGTAAATCCTGTTTTTGTGGAGTTTTTAGATTTGAATAAAAAAATTATTGAAAAAGCACCAAATTTAAAAACACAAGCACTTGAATTTCATGATTCTGTAGAAGATTATGAATTGTTTGATACCAAAATGGGGAATAATGCCATTCGGCAAATTCAGGTTAAATTAAATGTTCAGAACAAACCGATAGGCTATATTATTGTAGCAATGTCGCTCTCAGATTCAAAATTGGTATTAAACAACTTATTTGATATCATGTTTTTATCGTTTTTAGCGATTTTAATAGTGTTGTTTTTTCTGGCCAGATTTTTTGCAGGCAGAAGTATTAAGCCTATAAATGCCATAATTAATACTTCAAAAATTATTACAAAAGATAATTTGAAAGCGCGGATTCCGCTGCCTAAAACGCGAGATGAATTGTATACACTTTCCAAAACCATAAACAATTTATTAAACCGAATTGAAGATGCTATTGAACGTGAAAAACAGTTCACTTCTGATGCTTCACACGAGTTAAGAACGCCTTTAACCGTTATTAAAGGAACACTTGAAGTGCTTATACGTAAACCCAGAAACAATAAGGAATACGAAGATAAAATAAACTATTGTATAAATGAAGTTGATCATTTGAATATGCTCGTAGATCAGCTTTTAACAATGGCCAGGTTCGATAATCAAAAGCAGCAGATTAATACAGAAAAAGTCTATTTAAATGCGATAATTTTAGATGTTTTAACGCTGAATTCAGAGAAAATAAAAAGTAAAAAACTAGATGTAAAATTTGATGCCGGAACAGATTTTTATATTCAGTCTGATAATTTTTTAATCATTACCATTCTTAGAAATATTATTTCTAATGCAGTAAAATATACAAATCCAGATGGAGAAATTTCGATTTTGCTATTTAAAGAAAACAATAAAATAGTTTGTAAAATTTCTGATAACGGAATTGGTATTGCCAAAGAAGATTTAGAAATGATTTTTAACCCATTTTTCAGGTCCAATTATACAGAACATCCAGAAATTAAAGGAGTTGGTCTGGGGCTTTCTATAGTAAAAAGAATTACAGAACTGCTTCATGTTAAATTTAAAATTGAAAGCGAGATAGGAGTAGGAACAACAGTAATTTTGGCTTTTAATAAAGATTTGGAAAACGTTTTCGTAAATTAAAATTTTTCAATAAAAACAGTACTTCAGATTTTTTTTAACAATAAACTATCGTTAAGTTATATTAAAAATTGCTTTTTTATGAAATTAACTATTATATTTGCAACCGAATCAAAGAATTATAAAACAAACCAAACAATGATTTCAAATCAATTACATCATCATCATTTTCATTATTGCTCTCAAGCGATGTGTTAATGGTATGCATGTAAATCATCATATTTTAAAACCCGTTTGAGTACATCAAACGGGTTTTTTTATACCAATTCTTTGTACTCAAACTATTAATCTAACAAAAAAAGAAAAATGAGTACTTTAAAAATTGCAATTCAAAAATCGGGTCGTTTAAACGAAGACAGCATTCAAATCCTAAAAGATTGCGGTATTTCAATCAACAACGGAATCGATCAGTTAAAAGCCGAAGCTTCAAACTTTCCTCTTGAAGTTTTATACCTAAGAAATTCAGATATTCCGCAGTATTTAATTGACGGAGTAGTAGATTTAGCGATCGTTGGCGACAACCTTTTAGTAGAAAAAGGAAAAGAAATTGAAGTCGTACAGCGATTAGGATTTTCAAAATGCAAAGTTTCTGTTGCCGTTCCTAAAACCTTCGAATACAATTCAATTCAGGATTTAGCAGGTTTAAGAGTCGCAACTTCTTACCCAAATACAGTTAACGAATATTTCAATTCTTTTGGGTTAACAGTAGATATCCACCAAATTTCAGGTTCTGTAGAAATCGCACCAAACATTGGACTTGCCGATGCCATTGTCGATATCGTTTCAAGCGGAAGCACTTTATTCAAAAATAACTTAAAAGAAGTTGAAGTGATACTGAAAAGTGAAGCAGTTTTAGCCGTTTCACCAAAAGTTTCTCCAGAAATTCAAAAACACATCGACACCTTAAAATTCAGAATACAATCAGTTTTAAGAGCGAGAAATTCAAAATACATCTTGATGAACATTCCAAACGAGAAAATCGACGCAGTTGGAAAAATCCTTCCGGTTTTAAGAAGTTTAACCGTTCTGCCATTAGCGCAGGAAGGCTGGAGCAGTGTTCACTCTGTAATTGACAAAGACACTTTTTGGGACGTAATCGATCAATTAAAAGAAGTTGGAGCCGAAGGAATTTTAGTTTGCCCAATTGAGAAAATGGTATTGTAAAAACAAAATTTCAATTTTTAAATTCCAAATTCCAATTCTCGACAACAGCTTTGCGAACTTAGCGTTTTCTAAAACAAAAGAATAGAAAAAAAACCTTGCGAACTTTGCGGTAAAAAAAAACACAAAGTTTAGCGGTTAAAAAAAATACAAGCATGAATAAGATAGACAATCCAAAACCAGATACCTGGTCTGAAATATTAAAAAGACCAACCCAAACGATTGATGATATTGAAGTTACGGTAAAAGAAATCTTCAGAGAAGTACAGAAAAAAGGAGATGAAGCCGTAGCAAAATACACTTCAATTTTTGACGGAATCACTTTAGAAAATTATGAAGTTTCTGCTGCAGAAGTAAATGAAGCAATTGCATTGATTCCAAATGAATTAAAAGAAGCAATTCAGTTAGCAAAAGACAATATCTACAAGTTTCACAGTGCTCAAAAAACAGAAAGGATAGAAGTTGAAACTATTGAAGGTGTAAATTGCTGGCAGGAAAAAAGACCAATTCAAAAAATAGGATTATATATTCCGGGTGGAACAGCACCGTTATTTTCAACCGTTTTAATGCTGGCAGTTCCGGCTGAAATTGCAGGCTGCAAAGAAATTGTGTTGTGTTCGCCTCCAGATAAAACAGGAAAAATAAATCCGGCGATTTTGTATGCTGCCAATTTGTGCGGTGTAACTAAAATATTAAAAGTAGGCGGAATCCAGGCAATTGCAGGAATGACCTTTGGGACAAAATCAATTCCAAAAGTTTATAAAATTTTCGGTCCCGGAAATCAGTTTGTAACTGTGGCAAAACAATTGGCGACACAATTTGGAGTTGCAATCGATATGCCGGCCGGTCCATCAGAATTATTAATTGTTGCCGATGACACTGCAGTTCCAGCCTTTGTAGCATCTGATTTATTGTCGCAGGCAGAACACGGAACAGACAGTCAGGTAATTTTAGTTTCGACTTCAAGAAAATTAATTGACCAAGTTGAAAAAGAAATTCAATCACAGATAGAAGTACTTCCAAGAAAAGCAATCGCCATAAAAGCAATCGAAAATTCGAAATTAATTTATGTCGAAAATGATCAAATCGCATTAGATTTAATCAACGAATATGGTCCGGAACACTTTATTATCTGCTCACAATACGATGATTTCTACTGTAACGGAATTGTAAATGCAGGTTCGGTTTTTATTGGAAATTATACTCCTGAAAGTGCCGGAGATTACGCTTCGGGAACAAATCATACTTTGCCAACAAATGGTTATGCTAAAAATTACAGTGGTGTAAATCTGGATAGTTTTATGAAATCAATGACATTTCAAAAAATATCTGAAAAAGGAATCCAAAACATCGGAAAGGCAATTGAAATTATGGCTGAAGCCGAAGGATTACAGGCGCACAAAAACGCAGTAACACTTCGTCTGAAGTCCTGCGAGGTTTCCAAAACCTCGTAGGTTTAAATAAATTTTCGATTTATAACCTTAATGAATAATACCTACAAGGTTTTGAAAACCTTGCAGGAGCAAAACTTAGAAAATGAATACTTTCGATATAAATACAATTACACGTGAAAACGTAAAATCTTTAAAACCTTATTCGTCTGCAAGAGATGAGTTTGAAGATTTTGATACCGCCGAAATGATTTTTTTGGATGCCAATGAAAATCCGTTTCAAAATGGTGTAAACCGTTATCCGGATCCGCAGCAGAATTCGGTTAAAGCAATTTTAGCTAAAAACAATAACACAAAGCAAAGTCAGATTTTATTAGGAAACGGGAGTGACGAAGTTCTGGATTTGATTTTCAGAGCTTTCTGCGAACCAAAAATTGACAATATCATCACGCTTCCGCCAACATACGGAATGTACAGCGTTTTGGCGAATATAAACGCAATCGAAAACAGAGAAATTCTGCTGACAAATGATTTTCAGCCACAAGTTGAAAAGATTCTGGAAGCCGTTGATGAAAACACAAAAATCATCTTTTTATGTTCTCCAAATAACCCAACGGGAAATTCTTTTTCTGATGAAAGCGTGGTAAAACTGCTTCAAAATTTTAATGGTTTGGTTGTGATTGACGAAGCTTATATTGACTTTTCGGACAAAGAAAGCTGGTTAATCGAAATTGACGAATATCCAAATTTGATCATTACACAAACACTTTCAAAAGCGTATGGTATGGCTGGAATTCGTTTAGGAATCTGCTATGCATCAGAAGCAGTTATTTCGGTTTTAAATAAAATAAAACCGCCATATAATGTAAACGAATTAACACAGCAAAGAGCAAAAGAACGTTTAAAAGATTCTGAAAAAATAAAACAAGAAATAGCTTCAATTATTGAACAAAGAGAAGAATTACTTAAAGTATTACTTGAAATTGATTTTGTAGAGAAAGTTTATCCAACAGAAGCCAATTTTATTCTGGCAAAAGTGGATGACGCAAACAAAAGGTACAATCAATTAATTGAAAAAGGAATCGTAATTCGTAACAGAACAACACAGCCTTTATGTGAAAACTGTCTTCGTTTTACAATTGGGACAAAAGAAGAAAATGCTGCTGTAATTAAAGAATTAAAGTTATTGAAGTAAAGATATAGGCCACAGATTACACAGATTAAACGGATTATTTTTTATTCTGTTTGTGTTTAAATTTTCGCCACGAATTGCACGAATTAACACGAATTGAATTAGTGAAAATTAGTGTAATTCGTGGCAAAAGAAAAATCCATTTAATCTATGAAATCTGTGGCAAAAAAAAATATAAACCATGAAAAAAGTACTTTTTATCGATCGTGACGGAACGATTGTTTTAGAACCTGAAAATTACCAATTAGACAGTTTAGATAAACTGGAATTTTATCCAAAAGCCTTTCAATATCTGGCTAAAATTGCCAATGAATTAGATTACGAACTAGCAATGGTAACCAATCAGGATGGATTAGGAACGGATAGCTTTCCTGAAAATACGTTTTGGCCAACGCAGAATTTCATCTTAAAAGCCTTTGAAAACGAGGGCGTTGTATTTGATGAGATTTTTGTTGACAGAACTTTTCCAGAAGAAAATGCACCAACACGCAAACCAAGAACTGGATTATTGACTAAATATTTAAATAATCCAGAATATGATTTAGAAAATTCTTTTGTTTTAGGAGATCGTTTGACAGATGTTGAATTGGCTAAAAATCTTGGTGCAAAAGCAATTTTCATGAATATGACAGATGGAATTGGAAGTAATGAAATTTCATCAAAACGTGAGGAATTAAACGATACAATTATTCTGCAAACAACAGATTGGAAAAGGATTTATGAGTTTTTGAAACTAGAAGCGCGTTCTGCATCAATTACGCGTAAAACAAACGAAACAGATATTTACATCAACTTAAACCTTGACGGAACTGGAAAAAGTAAAATCGATACCGGAATTGCTTTTTTTGACCATATGTTAGATCAAATTTCGCGTCATGGTCAAATGGACTTGGAAATCCTTGTAAAAGGCGATTTAGAAGTTGATGAACACCATACAATCGAAGACACGGCAATTGCTTTAGGTGAAGTTTTCGCAAAAGCCTTAGGAAATAAACTAGGAATTGAGCGTTACGGATTCTGCTTACCAATGGACGATTGTTTAGCACAGGCTGCGATTGATTTCGGCGGAAGAAACTGGCTGATCTGGGAAACCGAATTTAAACGTGAAATGGTCGGAAAAATGCCAACAGAAATGTTCTACCACTTTTTCAAATCATTTACAGACGGCGCAAAAGCGAATCTTAACATTAAAGCAGAAGGCATAAACGAGCATCATAAAATTGAAGCTATTTTTAAAGCTTTCGCAAAAGCCATAAAAGTAGCCGTAAAAAGAGATACCGAAAAGATGATTTTGCCTTCAACGAAGGGGATGTTGTAAGTGTAATTGTTTCAAGTTTCAAGTTTGAGGTTTCACGTTAAGTAGAGAACTTGAAACCTGAAACCTGAAACAAAACAAACCAAAAAAATATGAACGCTGATAAATTTGCAAAAGCCTGGATAGAATCCTGGAATTCTCATGATTTAGACGATATCATGAAACATTATTCTGAAGATATTGAAATTACGACACCAATGATAAAACTCGCTGCGGGAATCGAAAGCGGTTCGCTGCACGGAAAAGAGCAAGTCAGAGCGTATTGGGAGAAAGCTTTACATAAAATTCCAGACTTGCATTTTGAATTGATCGAAGTAACTTCAGGAGTTGATTCTGTTGCACTTTATTACAAATCAGTTATGAACAAAATGGCAATTGAAGTCATGTTTTTTAATGAAAACGGATTGGTAAACAAAATGATAGCTCATTATACGGATCTATAAAGTAAAAAGTGTTAAATGATTTTAAGATTGAAGAGAAATCTAAAATCTAAATCTAAATCTAAAATAAATTGAAAATAGTAATTATAAATTACGGAGCAGGAAATATTCAGAGCATTATGTTTGCTATTGAAAGACTGGGTTTTAAAGCTGTTTTGAGTAATAATCCAGAAGAAATTCAGGCGGCAGATAAAGTGATTTTCCCTGGCGTTGGCGAGGCAAGTTCGGCAATGGCAAAGCTTCGCGAAAGTGGTTTAGACAGTTTGATTTCGAATTTGAAACAGCCTGTTTTGGGAATTTGCCTTGGAATGCAGTTGATGTGCAATTCATCTGAAGAAGGAAATACAAAAGGTTTAGGGATTTTTGATGTTGATGTTGTGAAATTTTCAAATCAGGTAAAAGTGCCGCAAATGGGCTGGAATCAGATTTATAACTTAAAATCGGATTTGTTTGCAACTATTCCGGAAAATGAATTTATGTATTTGGTTCATAGTTTTTATGCACCAAACTGCACAGAAGCCATTGCAACAACAAATTACGATTTAGAATATGCATCGGCTTTACAAAAAGACAATTTTTACGGAACTCAGTTTCACCCCGAAAAAAGCGGTGCTGTTGGGGAAAAGATTTTGGAAAACTTTTTAAAAATGTAAATTTTAAAATTCCAATTTCTTAAATCCCAAATTCCAAATTGCAATATCAAAAATCAATTTCAATCAAAATGTCAGTTTAGAAAATAATCTAAAATCTAAACTCTTAAATCTAAAATATCAAAACATGAGAATAATACCAGCCATAGATATCATTGACGGAAAATGTGTTCGTTTGTCCAAAGGTGATTATGATACCAAAATAATTTACAACGAAAATCCGCTTGAAGTAGCGAAATCATTTGAAGCACACGGAATTGAATATCTGCATTTAGTAGATTTAGACGGCGCAAAATCAAGCAAAATTGTCAATTATAAGATTTTGGAACAAATTGCGTCACAAACCAGTTTAAAAATTGATTTTGGCGGTGGATTAAAATCGGATGATGATTTGAGAATTGCTTTTGAAAGCGGTGCAAATCAAATTACTGGCGGAAGTATTGCTGTAAAAAACAGAGCAATTTTCGAAAAATGGATTTCAGAATACGGTTCGGATAAAATTATTTTAGGCGCTGACGCAAAAGAGGAGAAAATCGCTGTTTCGGGCTGGTTAGAAGATTCAAATGAAGATTTGATTCCGTTTATTCAGGATTATCAAACTAAAGGAATTCAGTATGTTATTTGTACTGATATTGCAAAAGACGGAATGCTTGAAGGTCCAAGTTTTGATTTGTACGGTAAAATTTTAGAAGAAGCAAAAGGTGTAAAACTAATTGCTTCGGGCGGAATTTCAACTTTTGATGAATTACCAAAACTGGCTGAATTAGGGTGCGAAGGAACAATTATAGGAAAAGCGATTTACGAAGGAAGAATTACATTAAAGCAACTTGAAAATTATATTTTAAATAAATAAGATTATTTCGCAAAGATGCGCAAAGCAAAACGCAAAGATTCACAAAATTTTGCGTAGCTCTGAAAATCTTTGTGAATCTCTGTGAAACAACAAAAAAATGTTAGCAAAAAGAATCATACCCTGCTTAGATATAAAAAATGGAAGAACTGTAAAAGGCGTTAACTTTGTTGACTTGCGCGATGCGGGAGATCCTGTAGAATTAGCAGAAATTTACTCGGCAGAAGGTGCAGATGAATTGGTATTTCTCGATATTTCGGCAACAGAAGAACGTCGCAAGACGCTGGTTAATATGGTGCGAAGTGTAGCGGAAAAAATCAATATTCCGTTTACGGTTGGCGGTGGGATTTCGTCTGTTGAAGATGTTGAAATTCTGCTGAATAACGGAGCAGATAAAGTTTCGATAAATTCATCGGCAGTAAAAAATCCGCAGTTAATTAATGATTTGGCTCAGAAATTCGGAAGTCAATGTGTTGTAGTCGCAATCGATGCCAAACAAATTGACGGACAATGGATTGTACATTTAGTGGGCGGAAAAGTACCAACAGAACTAAATTTATTCGATTGGGCTGTAGAAGTTGCAGAACGCGGTGCGGGCGAAATATTATTCACATCAATGGATAACGACGGAACTAAAAATGGTTTTGCAAACGAAGCTTTAGCTAAATTATCAACCTTAATCAATATTCCGATAATTGCTTCGGGCGGAGCTGGAAATATTCAGCATTTCGTAGATTCATTTAAAGAAGGAAAAGCAGATGCCGCTTTGGCAGCGAGTGTTTTTCACTTTAAAGAAATTGAAATAAAAGCTTTAAAAGAAGAGCTTAGAAATAACGGTATTGAAGTTAGACTTTAGAGAGATAGATAATAATTGTTTATGGAAGATAAAGAAAGTATAGAAGTTTTTGGAAGTACGGGTAAATTGATAAAACTATTGTTTTTTTCAATCTTATTTTTAATTGTCAGCCTTTGGATATTAGTATATCAGCCTACTGTTCGTAATGCAGTCGTTAATAATTTTATAATAAAAAATGTTGCTTCAATTTTAGGTCTATTCATGGGATTGTTTGGAATCTATTTCAGTACAAAAAAGTTATTTGATAAAAAACCAGTCGTTGTTATTGATGCTATTGGAATTATAGATAATTCATCAGCAGTATCGCTTGGGAGAATTTTATGGGAAGACATTGATGCAATTAAAGAAATTACAGTTGTAAATCAAAAATTCATTAAAATTTATCTTAAAAATCCTGAAGATTATATAAGTAAAGAAACTAATGTGATTAAAAGGAATATGATAAAAATGAATTTAAAGCAATCAGGCTCTCCTGTTAGTATTTCAGTTAATGGACTAAAAATATCTTTTAATGAGTTGAAGGACATATTAACACAAAAATTTGAAGAAATTCAATCAGTTAAAAATTAAAACAAATAATTATGAGTTTAGAAATTAATCTAAAATCTGAACTCTAAAATCTAAAATAATAATGAACATAGATATAAAAAGCGCACACGGATTAATTCCGGCGATAATTCAGGATTCTGAAACAAAAAATGTTTTGATGCTGGGTTATATGAACGAAGAATCGCTTCAAAAAACAATAGAAACACAAAAAGTAACATTCTTCAGCCGATCCAAACAAAGACTTTGGACAAAAGGCGAGGAGAGTGGTAACTTTTTAAATCTGGTAAGTATTAAAAATGACTGCGACGGCGATACGCTTTTAATTCAGGCAAAACCTGTCGGGCCAACATGTCACACGGGCGCAGATACATGCTGGCAGGAAGAAAACAAAGAAAATTACGGTTTCATTTCTCAACTGGAAAACACAATCAAAATCCGCAGAGAAAATGCCGATTCTGAGAAAAGTTATGTAGCTTCTTTATTCGAAAAAGGAATCAATAAAATTGCCCAAAAAGTAGGCGAAGAAGCTGTAGAAGTTGTTATCGAAGCAAAAGATGATAACGATGATTTATTCCTTAGCGAAAGCGCTGATTTACTTTTTCATTATTTGATTTTATTGCAGGCAAAAGGTTTTCAGTTGAATGATGTTGTTGATGTTTTGAAAAAACGTCAGAAATAAATTAATATTCTTTAATAGAAGAATGTCAGACTGAGCGAAGTCGAAGTCCCGCAAAGTGATTCAGCAAACGGGACTTCGACTTCGCTCAGTCTGACAAAAATTACGGTTAACAAAAAGAGAAAAAAATCCGTATATATCCGCGCTTTCGCATAGCGAATCCGTATCATCCGCGTGCCATCTCGCAATACTTACTCCACAAACTCAAAAACTGCAAATTCTTCTGGGTGATGAAACCCAAACTTTAAACTTTTATAATCCTGTAAAGCAAGATATTCGGTTGTATTACCGTAATCAATTCTAAAAGTATTGGCTTTCCATTTTGTACCCATTTTTGGTTTAGAGAAATTTCCATTTTCGATTTTTTCTAAGCTTGAAAAAGGGATTTTAATTTCGGTATCAAATCCTTCAGGAGTTATTTTGCTGACAGCTTCCAATCCTTCAATATCAAATTTCATTGCCGTTTTCCAGCCTCCGCATTCAGGAGAAATACACTTTATAAGCATATCATAATTGGAAGAAAAAGCATTTATACCAATTTCAAGATAGTTTTTTCCATCGCCATCCGGATCAATAAAAACTTCTACTAAATCATCAGCTTCATAGATTTTAGAATCTTTTTTTTGAGACTTTCCAACTATTTTAGAATCTACGGAATGATAGGCGATATATAGGTTTTCATCATTCCACGAAAGTGAAACCATTGTGTTTTGAGTAGCTTTTTCACCGGAATTATGAATTACAAACGGACCTAAAAAAGGTGTTTTCCAATCGGTTAAATCTCCGTCAATCGTTATTTTATCGTTTGTTTTATGAACAGGAAATGTCTGGGAATAATTATGTATTGAATACAGGAATGTCAAAAGGTATAAAAACGAGCTAAATTTCATAAAACGGGTAATTTTAGCTAAAATAAAAAAACAATACTGTTTATGAATACAAATCTGTAACATAAATTAAAAAAATATACTAATATTATAACTAATTCAAAAACTTAATTTATAATGAAAAAATACGTTGGAAGTGTTATAGCAGCTTTTCTAATTGGTTTTTCTGCCAATGCTCAAGGACTTATGAATAAGTCTGAAACCGTTTTTACACATCAGGATACTTTACGCGGAAGCATTACAAAAGAAAGAGCCTGGTGGGATTTGAAATATTATCATCTGGATATAAAAGTAAATCCTGCAGATAAAACAATAACAGGTTCAAATACCGTACGTTATACTGTTTTAACGGAAAATAGCAGAATGCAGATCGATTTGCAGGAACCAATGAAGATTACGAAAGTAATGCAGAACGGAAAAGAATTAAAATTTGAAAGAGACGGAAATGCATTTTTCATCACTTTAACTGAAAGTCAAAAAATTGGCGAAACTAAAGAAATTATAATTTCTTTTGGTGGAGTGCCTAAAGAAGCCGTAAGACCGCCTTGGGATGGAGGAATTACTTGGCAGAAAGATAAAAATGGAAAAGATTTTATCGCTTCATCTTGTCAGGGTTTAGGCGCTAGCGTTTGGTGGCCGTGTAAAGATCATATGTATGATGAAGTTGAAAATATGTTAATCAGCGTGAATGTTCCGGGACATTTAATCGATGTTTCAAATGGAAGATTACAAAGCGTAAAAAAACAAAAAGACGGAACTAAAACCTTTAATTGGTATGTTTCGAACCCAATTAATAATTACGGTGTCAATATCAATATTGCAGACTACGTTAATTTTTCTGAGAAATTTAAAGGAGAAAAAGGCGATTTAGACTGTAATTATTATGTTTTGAGAGATAATCTTGAAATTGCTAAAAAACACTTTCAGGATGCTCCAAAAATGCTAAAAGCTTTTGAAAGCTGGTTTGGACCTTATCCGTTTTACGAAGACAGCTATAAATTAGTCGAAGTTCCGTATTTAGGAATGGAACACCAAAGTTCTGTGACTTACGGAAATGACTTTCAAAATGGTTACAAAGGAAACGATATGAGCGGAACAGGCTGGGGATTAAAATTTGATTATATTATTATTCATGAGTCTGGACATGAGTGGTTTGCAAACAATATTACGTATAAAGACATTGCAGATATGTGGATTCATGAGAGTTTTACAACTTATTCTGAATCGCTTTTTATTGAGTATTATTACGGAAAAGACGCTGCAAATGAATATATAAGAGGAATTAGAAAAGTGATTACCAATAAAAAGCCAATTATTGGTTATTATGATGTAAATGTTGAAGGATCTGGCGACATGTATCCAAAAGGAGCAAATATAATTCACACCATTCGTCAGGTTATAAATGATGATGCCAAATTCAAATCGATTTTGAGAGGAATGAATAAAACTTTTTACCATCAAACAGTTACTACAAAACAAATTGAAGATTATATAAGTAAAGAGTCAGGAATCAATTTTAGTCCGGTTTTTGATCAGTATTTAAGAACGGCTCAGGTTCCAACTTTTGAATATTATATTAAAAATCAAAAATTGGTTTATCACTGGATCAATTGTGTAGAGAATTTTGATCTTCCTTTAAAAGTTACTTTAAACGGTGTTGAAACATGGTTAAAACCAACAACAGACTGGAAAGCAGAAAATGTAAAGGACGATAAATCAACTTTGGTTGTTGATAAAAACTTTTACGTGACAGAGTTTAATATCACCAATTAAACTTCGGAAATAATTAAAATTTGAAACCCAATAAATTTCTTATTTATTGGGTTTGTTTTTTGAGGAAGAAATCATAAAATTTTAGAAATCTTAATCCGAATGTTTACATTTGTTGCAGATTGATTTCAAAATAATACCATTTTACTAATGAAAAATTACTTCGGAAGCATTTTTACTGCTTTTTTAATTGGTTTTACTGCCAATGCCCAGGGACTTCTTAATAAAGGAGAAACAGTTTTTACACATCAGGATACTTTACGCGGAAGCATAACAAAAGAAAGAGCGTGGTGGGATTTAAAATACTATCATCTTGATGTAAAAGTTAATCCTAAAGAAAAAGCTATTTCGGGTTCTAACACAGTTCGTTATACTGTTTTAACAGAGAATAACAGAATGCAGATTGATTTGCAGGAACCTATGAAAATTACGAAAGTAACGCAGGACAAGAAAGAATTAAAATTTGAAAGAGATGGAAATGCGTTTTTCATTACTTTGAATGAAAAGCAAAAGGTTGGCGATACCAAAGAAATCGTAGTTTATTTTGAAGGAAAACCAAAAGAAGCGGTAAGAGCGCCGTGGGATGGTGGATTTTCCTGGAAAAAAGATAAAAACGGAAAAGATTTTATTGCAACATCTTGTCAGGGTTTAGGTGCCAGCGTTTGGTGGCCAAACAAAGATCACATGTATGATGAAGTAGAAAATATGTTAATCAGCGTGAATGTTCCGGGTGATTTAACGGATGTTTCTAACGGAAGATTACAAAGTGTTAAAAAAGAAAAAGACGGAACAAAAACTTTTAATTGGTATGTTTCAAACCCAATTAATAATTACGGTGTAAACATTAATATTGGTGATTACGTTAATTTCTCTGAAGTTTATAAAGGAGAAAAAGGCGATTTAGATTGTAATTATTATGTTTTAAGAGATAATCTAACTTTGGCAAAAGAGCAGTTTAAAGATGCTCCAAAAATGCTGAAAGCTTTCGAAAACTGGTTTGGGCCTTATCCTTGGTATGAAGACAGTTATAAATTAGTAGAAGTTCCGTATTTAGGGATGGAACACCAAAGTTCTGTAACATACGGAAACCAATATAAAAATGGTTATTTAGGACGTGATTTAAGCGGAACCGGCTGGGGATTAAAATTTGATTTTATCATTATTCACGAATCTGGCCACGAATGGTTTGCCAACAATATTACGTACAAAGATATTGCTGATATGTGGGTTCACGAGAGTTTTACAAATTACTCTGAAAGCCTTTTCATTGAATATTATTACGGAAAAGACGCTGCAGCTGAATACATTATTGGATGTAGAAAAAACATTAAAAACGATACGCCAATTATCGGACATTATGATGTTAATAATGAAGGTTCTGGAGATATGTATCCAAAAGGAGCTTCAATGCTGCACATGATTCGTCAGGTAATTAATGATGATGCAAAATGGAAATCGATTTTAAGAGGTATGAATAAAACGTTCTATCACCAAACAGTTACTGGTAAACAAATTCAGGATTATATCAATGAGCAATCTGGAATTAACTTCAACAGAGTTTTTGCACAATATTTAACTACAACACAAATTCCGGTTTTTGAATACATGTTTAAAAATGGAACTTTTGGATATCACTGGACAAATTGTGTGGCTAAATTTGATATGCCGGTTAGAGTTAAAATAAATGGTGTTGAAACCTGGTTAAAACCAACAACAGAATGGCAGTCTGAAAAAACAACTAATGAAGATAGAAAAGTAGAAGTTGATAAAGATTTTTATGTTACGACTTCGAATATTATAGAGTAAATTTTTAAATTCCAAAATTTAAATCCCAAATTCCAATTGTTGGAGTTTGGGATTTTTTCGTAAAGTTTTGTCATTTCGACCGAAGGGAGAAATCGCACTAGTATTTCCGCAAAGAAATTCGCCAATCTTTGTAGAGTTTCGATTGCGATTTCTCCCTTCGGTCGAAATGACAAATAGTACGTCGTAATTGTGCGCAGAAACCTTTGTCAAAGTTTAAAACTTTGACAAAGGTCGTAACGTAAACTATTTGGAATTTGGAATTTTAAAAAATTGGAATTTAAAATCAACGGCTGTTAAGCTTCGCTTTTTCCTTAATAATATCCGCAATTTTTCGATTCTCAATTTTGCTTTCAAGCCATGAAATAATATCAAGATACAGGAATGCTCTTTTTTCGTAAGTATTCTTTTCAAGCTCTACAAAACGAGCGTGCATTTTTTTGAATTCCTTTTTAATATCCGCAGGGTAGAAGTTGTTCAGGTTTCTTAAAAACTTGATGATTTCCTTTTGAACTTCGTGTAAGTCATTCATTTTCAATAAGAACTTATACGTGCTTTTCAGGTGATTTTCTAAATAATAATCCTTACCTAATTCATAATGCGCAATTAAAGACAAAAGTCTTGCGAAGCACATTAAATCCTCACGCATGGTTAAGTTCTTGTTGTTGATGATTTTATCTAAATAAAGAATACATTCATTGTATTTTTCATTTCCAAAATAAATAGAAGCAATTTTATAGAAAAACAACATTTCGTGATGTTCATCAAGATGTTCGCTGTGCAGTTTTATTTTTTCTAAAATCTCCGGAATCAAATATTCGCTTTCGGCAAAAGTACCTTCCAGAATGTGTAAATTCAACTTATTGTTGTAAACATATAGAAATGATAGTGATGCAATGTTATCGTTTACCGGAAATTTTGGATCCTGAATAGTTTCTTCTAAAAGTGAAAGATATCTTTTAAAATTAGACGTATATTTCAGCATATAAAGCGATTCCAAGAAATAGTGATTTCCTTTTAAGAAAAACACCGGATTCAGGTAAATCATATTCGGATTATCATAAAAAAGCTGAACCCATTTATAAGCAAACTTATAACTTGCTAAAAAGTCCTGAACCAGGAAACTGCGCCATAAATTAGCGTTGTAAAACCAATACTTTTCACGGAAACCAAATTTAGTTTCGTCAAGCTTAGCAATATGTTTGTTGAAATAATCGTCAATATATTTATACTCTTCATCGCTTTTTACGTAACCGGTTTTCAGCATTATTCCGTATAATTGAAGCGATAAGTTCGATAATTTACTGGAAATCGTATTTCGGTAATTTAATTCTTTGGCCTGAATAACAAGTTCGTCGGCGCGGCCCTGAATACTTCGGGTAATATATTGCGATTCTATCAGTTTTTCGAACTCAACAATTTCATACGCCATGTATTTTTCGTCATTTTCTAAAGCCTGCTGTTTTGTTTTGTCCAGAATTTTTAAACTCTGTTTATACAAACCTTTATTATATAGAATCACAGCAAAATCAATTTGTTCACGCAATTGATAACGAATGTTCTGGCTCGGAATATTCAAACGAATACTAACTAAAATTTGTTTGTATAAGTATGATTTTAAGTTAGATAACTGGACTTTTTTGATGATTCCGCTCTTCAAAATCAGCTTTTCATCATAGGTTTCAGACTTATCTAAAATATTGAATAATTCAATGAATTTAGTATTCGAACTTGTTTCTAATCGGCTTGCAAAAATTTTAAACTGCCTTTTTTCAGATTTGGAAAGTGATTTTATCAGAACAAATAAGAAATCTTTTTGATGGTTAGCCATTGTAAAAAATAATAATATAACTTATTGATTATTAAATATTTAAGTCGTTATAAATTGTGTTATGAACAGTATAATTTCATTAAAATGAATTTCGTACTGCGATTGTACAATATATATTTGTTATCAAGATGTGAAATTACATTAAATAAATGAATATGAATAGAGAGAAAGTTCAAATTTTTGACACCACATTACGCGACGGTGAACAAGTTCCAGGATGTAAGTTAGATACTAAGCAAAAATTAGTTATCGCAGAACGACTAGACAAAATGGGAGTTGATATTATCGAAGCCGGTTTCCCTGTGTCAAGTCCGGGCGATTTTTTATCGGTCTCTGAGATTTGTAAAATTGTAGAAAATGCAACCGTCTGCGGATTGACAAGAGCCGTAAAAAACGACATTGATGTTGCGGCAGCTGCTTTAAAGCACGCTAAAAGACCTAGAATCCACACCGGAATCGGAACCTCACAATCTCATATACTCCATAAATTACAAACTACCCCAGAAGATATTATTGCAAGAGCAAAATTTGCAGTAGCTCACGCAAAAACATATGTAGAAGATGTTGAATTCTATGCAGAAGATGCTGGTAGAACAGATAATGCTTTCCTTGCAAAAGTTTGCGAAGAAGTAATTAAATCTGGTGCAACGGTATTAAATATTCCTGATACTACAGGATATTGTCTTCCAGAAGAATACGGAGCAAAAATTAAATATTTAAAAGAAAACGTAAAAGGAATCGAAAACGTAATCCTTTCATGTCACTGTCATAATGATTTAGGAATGGCAACTGCAAACTCAATTGCAGGAGCTATAAATGGTGCTAGACAAATTGAATGTACTATTAATGGTATTGGAGAAAGAGCCGGAAATACTGCACTTGAAGAAGTGGTTATGATTTTCAAACAACATCCTTACTTAAATTTAGATACAAACATTAATACAAGAGAATTAAACGAAATGAGTCGTTTGGTTTCTGAAAGTATGGGAATGATTGTACAGCCAAATAAAGCGATCGTAGGAGCAAATGCTTTTGCACACAGTTCTGGAATTCATCAGGATGGTGTGATTAAAAACAGAGCGACTTATGAAATCATGGATCCGCTTGATGTTGGTGTAAACGAATCTTCAATTATTTTGACTGCAAGAAGCGGAAGAGCTGCATTAGCTTACCGTGCTAAAAAAGTAGGTTACGAATTGACTAAAGTGCAATTAGACATTGTATATATTGAGTTCCTGAAATTTGCAGATATCAAAAAAGAAGTTGTAGATGCAGATATTCACCAAATTATTGAAGCTTCTAAAATTGAAGGTGATTTAATCAGAAGCTAGTCAAAAAAGAAAATAGAAGAAAGAGTAAAGAAAAAAGAAAAAATAATAAAGATTTAAATCATAAAGAACGAGACGTTATGAATTTGAAAATAGCAGTTTTACCAGGAGACGGAATTGGACCAGAGGTTATTGCGCAGGCCAAAAAAGCATTATACGCTATTGGCGAAGTGTACAATCATGAATTTGTTTTTGAAGAAGCGCTCATGGGTGCTATCGCCATTGACAAAACTGGAAACCCGCTGCCGGAACAAACTTTAAATCTTTGTTTAAATACTGATGCTGTTTTATTTGGTGCCATTGGAGATCCTAAATACGATAATAATCCAAATGCAAAAGTTCGTCCGGAGCAGGGATTATTGAAACTTCGTAAAGAATTAGGTTTGTTTGCCAACATTCGCCCAATAAAACCTTACAAAGCATTAGTTGACGCATCTCCTTTAAAAAGAGAAATTATTGAAGGTGCAGATTTTACAATTTTCAGAGAATTAACAGGCGGCGCTTATTTTGGAGCTAAAACACTAAATGAAGAAGGAACACACGCTTCAGATTTATGTGAATATTCAGAAGAAGAAATTACAAGAATTGCACATTTAGCTTTTAAATCGGCACAAAACCGACGTAAAAAGCTGACAATGGTTGACAAAGCAAATGTTTTGGAAACTTCAAGATTATGGAGAAAAGTAGTTCAAAAAGTGGGCGAAAGTTATCCTGATGTTCTTTTAGACTTTTTATTTGTTGATAACGCGGCAATGCAAATCATCTTAAATCCGAAACAATTTGATGTGATTTTGACAGAAAATCTATTTGGAGATATTTTATCAGATGAAGCAAGTGTAATTACAGGTTCAATTGGTTTATTAGCTTCGGCATCTTTAGGAGAAAAAAATGCGCTTTTCGAACCAATCCACGGATCTTATCCTCAGGCAAAAGGAAAAAATATTGCCAATCCAATTGCTTCGATTTTATCAGCAGCAATGTTGTTAGAACATTTCGGATTGTTTACAGAAGCAAATGTGATTTATAAAGCTATTGAAAAAGCAATTGAATATAAAGTCGTTACAGTTGATTTAAAACCAGATTCAAAATTCGGTACAAATGAAGTAGGGGAGTTTGTTTCAAATGTTATTTTCAGCAAAGATGACCTGTTATATTTCAGAAATGACAATGTTCATATCGGACAGTCGACAATAGTTTAAAGTTTTTATTAAAATTATGAATTAAGTAACAAGAAGTATTGAAAATGTTGAGATTTTATTTTTTTAGTTCTTAAAGTTTCCGTACTTTTGTAACACTAAAAAAATAAAGATGCAAATCTCAATTATTATTACTTCTGTCGTTGTTGTCAATGTGTTTCGCACATCTGCATCGGGAATGGTATAAATATAATTGAAAAACTATATTACAAACCTTCCAAATACTGGAAGGTTTTTTTTTGAATAAAAATTAAAATAAATAATACAATAATGGAATTAAATAAGTACAGCAAAACCATCACTCAAGATCAAACACAGCCAGCGGCGCAAGCGATGTTATACGGTATTGGTTTAACTGAAGAAGATTTAAAAAAAGCACAAGTAGGGATTGTGAGCATGGGTTACGATGGTAACACGTGTAACATGCACCTGAATGATTTAGCAAAAGATGTTAAAAAAGGTGTTTGGGATGCAGATCTGGTCGGACTTATTTTTAATACCATTGGTGTAAGTGACGGAATTTCAAACGGTACTGAAGGAATGCGTTATTCATTAGTATCACGTGACGTTATTGCAGATTCTATAGAAACAGTTGCAGGAGCACAATGGTACGATAGTATTATTGCAATTCCCGGCTGTGACAAAAATATGCCCGGTGCATTAATCGCAATGGGAAGATTAAACCGTCCGTCAATGATGGTTTACGGAGGATCTATTCACTCTGGAAAATGGAAAGGAGAATCTTTAAATATTGTTTCTGCTTTTGAAGCTTTAGGGAAAAAAGTAAAAGGAGAAATTACTCCGGAAGATTTTAAAGGTGTTATTCAAAATGCATGCCCTGGAGCTGGTGCTTGTGGCGGAATGTATACGGCAAACACAATGTCTTCTGCAATTGAAGCATTAGGAATGAGTATGCCATACAGTTCTTCTAATCCTGCTTTAAGTCAGGAAAAAAGAGACGAATGTCTTGCTGCCGGAGCTGCAATTAAAATTTTATTAGAAAAAGATATTAAGCCAAGAGATATTATGACTCGTAAAGCTTTCGAAAATGCTATTACAATTGTAGCGGTTTTAGGAGGTTCTACAAATGCTGTTATGCATTTAATTGCTATGGCACATTCTGTTGGTATCACAATTACTTTGGATGATTTTCAGGCTATTAACGACAGAACTCCGGTTCTTGCTGACATGAAACCAAGTGGTAAATATATGATGGAAGATATTCATGAAGTAGGAGGTATTCCGGGAGTAATGAAATATCTGTTAAAAGTGGGATTGATTCACGGAGATTGTTTAACCGTAACGGGAAAAACAGTTGCTGAAAATTTAGCTTCAACTCCGGATTTACAAGACGGACAAGAAGTAATTCACGAAATTCAAAAAGCGTTAAAACCAACTGGAAATATTCAGGTTTTATACGGAAACCTTGCTTCTGAAGGTGCTGTAGCAAAAATCAGCGGTAAAGAAGGAGAATATTTTGAAGGTCCGGCTGTAGTTTTTGAAGGTGAATTTGAAGTAATTCCAGGTCTTCAGGCCGGAAAAATTAAACCGGGTAATGTAGTCGTCATCAGGGGTTGTGGACCAAAAGGTGGTCCGGGAATGCCTGAAATGCTAAAACCAACATCAGCTATTATTGGAGCTGGATTAGGAAGCAGCTGTGCACTTATTACAGATGGTAGATTCTCCGGAGGTTCACACGGATTCGTGGTAGGACACGTTACACCAGAAGCATATGATGGTGGTGGTATTGCACTAGTAAAAGATGGAGATATAATCGCTATCGACGCTGTGAAAAATACAATCGACCTGAAGATATCTGACGAAGAATATGCAGCTCGTAAAGCGGCTTGGGTTCAACCAGCGCTAAAAGTTGACAGGGGAGTTTTACTTAAATACGCAAGGTCGGTTTCAAGCGCATCAACAGGATGTGTTACCGATAACTAGCATTCAATTACAATTTCAAAAATCAATTTCAATAAAATGAAAAAGATTTTGGAATAAACTATAAAAGTGTAAATCTCTATTTCTTAAAAAAAAATAGAAATAAGAGAGAAAAAAATATACCAAATGGGAACAATTAGGATATCAGGCGCCGAAGCCGTTATTAGATGTTTATTAGCAGAAGGAGTAGACTTAATTTATGGTTATCCGGGAGGAGCAATCATGCCGGTTTACGACGAATTATATAAATTTCAGGATCAGTTACACCATGTTTTAGTACGCCACGAACAAGGTGCAACGCATGCTGCTCAGGGTTATGCAAGAGCGACAGGAAAAGTAGGGGTGGCAATTGCTACTTCTGGACCGGGAGCAACAAATTTAGTTACCGGAATTGCTGATGCTCAAATCGATTCAACTCCAATGGTTTGTATTACCGGACAAGTTGGAAGACATTTATTAGGATCTGATGCTTTTCAGGAAACAGATATTATTGGAATTTCTACTCCGGTTACAAAATGGAATTTTCAGGTAACAGAGGCTTCTCAAATTCCTGAAATCATTGCAAAAGCATTTTATATTGCTCGTTCTGGACGTCCAGGACCTGTATTAATTGATATTACTAAAAACGCTCAGTTTGATGAGTTAGATTTTAGTTATGAAAAATGTACGGCAATCAGAAGTTATGTTCCGGTTCCAAAATTAAAATTAGATAAAGTTGCCGAAGCTGCAGCCTTAATCAACAGTGCTAAAAAGCCTTTTATAGTTTTCGGTCAGGGAATTATTTTAGGTCAGGCTGAAGCCGAGTTTAAAGCAGTTCTTGAAAAATCAGGAATTCCGGCAGCTTGGACTATTTTAGGACTTTCGGCTTTGCCAACAGATCATCCTTTAAATGTAGGAATGCTTGGAATGCACGGAAATTATGCGCCAAATTTACTAACGAACGAATGTGATGTTTTAATTGCCTTCGGAATGCGTTTTGACGATCGTGTTACAGGTAAATTGGCTACTTACGCAAAACAGGCAAAAGTGATTCACTTCGAAATTGATCCTGCAGAGGTTGATAAAAACGTTAAAACAGAAGTTGCTGTTTTAGGTGATGTAAAAGAATCTTTAGCTGCTTTATTACCATTACTGGATGCAAAATCTCACGATTTATGGCATAATGAGTTTAAAGAATTGGCTAAAATAGAATATGATACAGTTATTAAAGACGAATTAAACCCAGAAACTCCGGGACTTTCGATGGGTGAAACTATCGAAATGATCAACAAACACTCAAAAGGTGATGCGATTATCGTTTCAGATGTAGGTCAGCACCAAATGTTTGCGTGTCGTTATGCTAAATTCAATTCAACTAAAAGTAATATTACTTCTGGCGGATTAGGTACAATGGGATTTGCGCTTCCGGCTGCAATTGGAGCTAAAATGGGAAGACCAGATCGTGAAGTTGTAGCTATTATTGGTGATGGAGGATTCCAGATGACGATTCAGGAATTAGGAACAATTTTCCAGACCCAGGTTCCGGTAAAAATTGTAATTCTAAACAATGAATTTTTAGGAATGGTGCGTCAATGGCAGGAATTATTCTTTGACAACAGATATGCATCAACAAAAATGATTAATCCAAATTTCACTGCAATTGCCGAAGGGTATCATATTAAATCTAAGAAAGTTACCAATCGTGAAGATTTAGATGCTGCAGTTGCCGAAATGCTTGCTTCAAAAGATTCTTATTTCTTAGAAGTCATGGTCGAAAAGGAAAACAACGTTTTCCCAATGATTCCAACAGGAGCATGTGTATCAGAAATTAGATTAAGCTAAAAAAAGGTTTCAAGTTTTAAGTTTCAGGTTTCACGTTCTCAGCAGAACTTGAAACTTGAAACCTGAAACAAAATAAACTAACAAAAAAATGGAAGATAAAACATTTACCATATCGGTATACTCAGAAAATAACGTGGGTTTATTAAATAGAATATCTGGAATATTCTTAAAGCGTCACATTAATATATTAAGTCTAAATGTTTCAGAATCAGAAATAGAGAATGTTTCAAGATTTATCATTGTAGTAAATACAACGGAGAAATGGGTTCAGAATATTGTGGGACAGATTGAAAAACAAATTGAAGTTATAAAAGCATTTTATCATACAGATGAAGAAACCATTTATCTAGAAAATGCACTTTTTAAAATCGCTTCAAGTTTGTTGTTTGATGAAAAACAAATTCAAAATATTATCAAAGACAGCCAATCGACGATTGTAACAGTTTCAAGAGATTTCTTTGTGATTTCAAAATCAGGAAGACGTTCAGAAATTGAAGATTTATACCAAAAATTCAAACCTTACGGAATTATGCAATTTGTACGTTCGGGAAGAATTTCGGTTTCAAAAGAAAAAATGGAGATTTCATCATTGTTAGAAACCTTCAAATAAAGAATTAATATGTGATATTACACGATCACAACCAATTATAAATAAATTAATTACTAAATTTCATTTCATTAAATATTTTAAAACAAAATGGCAAATTATTTCAACACATTACCACTTAGATTACAATTAGAGCAACTTGGAGTTTGCGAATTTATGGAGCAGTCAGAATTTGCAGACGGAATTTCAGCATTAGCAGGGAAAAAAGTTGTTATTGTTGGATGTGGTGCACAAGGTTTGAATCAAGGTTTAAACATGAGAGATTCAGGTTTAGATATTTCTTACGCATTGCGTGCAGATGCAATTGCTGAAAAGAGAGCTTCATATAAAAATGCAACTGAAAATGGGTTTAAAGTAGGTACTTATGAAGAGTTGATTCCAACTGCTGATTTAGTTTGTAATCTTACTCCGGATAAACAGCATACATCTGTTGTTACTGCGATTATGCCATTAATGAAACAAGGATCAACTTTAGCTTATTCTCACGGTTTTAATATTGTTGAAGAAGGAATGCAGATTCGTGAAGATATCACGGTTATTATGTGTGCGCCTAAATGTCCGGGATCAGAGGTTCGTGAAGAATATAAAAGAGGTTTTGGTGTACCAACACTTATTGCAGTTCACCCGGAAAATGATCCAAACGGATTTGGTTTAGATCAGGCAAAAGCTTACGCTGTAGCAACTGGAGGACACAAAGCAGGAGTTTTAAGATCATCTTTCGTTGCCGAAGTAAAATCAGATTTAATGGGTGAGCAGACAATTCTTTGTGGATTGCTTCAAACTGGATCTATTTTATGTTTTGATAAAATGGTTGAAAAAGGAATCGATAAAGCATATGCTTCAAAATTAATTCAATACGGATGGGAAACTATCACTGAGGCTTTGAAACATGGTGGAATCACAAATATGATGGATCGTTTAAATAATCCTTCTAAAATTGAAGCTTACGAATTAGCAGAAGAATTAAAAGACATTATGCGTCCGTTATTCCAAAAACACCAGGACGATATTATTTCTGGAGAATTCTCAAGAACTATGATGATTGACTGGGCTAATGACGATGTTAATTTATTGAAATGGAGAGCTGCAACAGGAGAAACTAACTTCGAAAAAACAGCGCCACAAGATGCTCCAATTTCTGAGCAGGAATATTTTGATAATGGAGTTTTAATGATTGCTATGGTAAAAGCTGGTGTTGAATTAGCTTTTGAAACTATGACAGAGGCTGGAATCATTGAAGAATCTGCTTATTATGAGTCATTACACGAATTACCATTAATTGCAAACACAATCGCAAGAAAGAAATTGTTTGAAATGAACCGTGTAATTTCTGATACTGCAGAATATGGCTGTTATTTATTTGATCACGCTTGTAAGCCATTGTTGACTGAATTTATGAAAAAAGTAGAAACAAATATTATTGGAAAACCATTTTCAACTTCAAATGGAGTAGATAATAATGTTTTAATTGCTGTAAATAAAGAAATTCGTCAGCATCCTATCGAAGAAGTAGGAGCATGGTTGAGAGAATCAATGACAGCAATGAAAAAAATTGTATAATAAAATTGGGAATTTCCACGCATTCCGAATGTAGTGGAATTTGCTCTGTATCAATGTTTTAAATTAATATTTTGAATTAGTAAGCACTTATTAAGAAAATAGATATAGATGCATTTTGCATTCACTTAACTTCTGTTATTTAAGCAAGTTAAGTGAAGCGGATCCCTAAAATTGGGGTATATTTTTTAATCAAAAAATATACTTGTTGAAATTTCTATTATAATTAATAAAGCTGCTGCTATTTTCAAAGTAGGGAAAGCATTTGTAATGCAGATATTACAAAATTAATTGTTATTGAAATTTGTTAAATAAAAAGGTATGATAATTTCTTTGTCATACCTTTTTTGCGATTTAGATTTTTTCTTAAATCGTCTTTTTTTAGAATAACTTTAAAAAAAACGTATATTTTATTTATTATATGTTTTTTTTATATAAAATTTATGAATTAAATAATTTTAAGAATAGAAGCAGATTTAATACATTTATAAAAAAAATTCCACAAAACTATGAGTTATTATAAAATTGAAAATTTAGAACAATATTTTAAACATTACAATAAGTCAATAAGAGAGCCAAGAAAATTTTGGGGGAAAATTGCCGAAGAAAATTTTACTTGGTATCAACAGTGGGAAAAAGTTGTTGATTTTAATATGGCCGATGCCGAAGTGAAATGGTTTACTGACGCTAAGGTTAACATTACCAAAAACTGTATCGACAGACATTTAAGCAAAAGAGGAGAAAAAACGGCTATTATTTTTGAACCGAATGATCCGTCTGAAAGCGCTTTACATATAACTTACAACGAATTATACGAACGAGTTTCAAAAATGGCGAACGTTTTGCGTGAGCAAGGGGTTCGTAAAGGAGACCGCGTTTGTATTTATTTACCAATGATTCCTGAACTTGCAGTTTCTGTTTTGGCCTGCGCCAGAATTGGAGCCATTCACTCTGTAGTTTTTGCCGGATTTTCTGCTTCTGCAGTTTCTGCCAGAATTATTGACAGCGAATGTAAAATGGTAATCACATCTGATGGAGGTTACAGAGGAAACAAAACAATCGATTTAAAATCTATTGTTGACGAAGCCTTAGACACTTGTCCGTCGGTTTCTAAAGTTTTAGTGGTAAAAAGAACAAAAACAGAAGTGGCAATGAAAGAAGGACGTGACATTTGGTTACAGCCTTTATTAGATGCCGCTCTTGACAATAGTGTTGCTGAAATTATGGATGCCGAAGATCCTTTGTTTATTCTGTATACTTCTGGATCAACAGGGAAACCAAAAGGAATGGTGCACACAACAGCCGGATACATGGTTTATACGGCTTATACATTCAAAAACGTATTCAGCCATGAAGAAAACGATATCTTCTGGTGTACGGCAGATATTGGATGGATTACAGGACACTCATACATTTTATACGGACCATTACTAAATGGTGGAACAACCGTAATTTTTGAAGGAGTTCCTTCTTATCCGGATTTTAGCCGTTTTTGGGATATTATCGAAAAACATAAAATCACACAATTTTATACAGCGCCAACAGCAATTCGTTCATTAGCAAAAGAAAGCTTAGATTATATTCAAAAATATCCTCTAAAATCGCTAAAAGTTATTGGATCTGTTGGAGAACCAATCAACGAAGAAGCTTGGCACTGGTTCAACGACCACGTTGGTGATAAGAGATGTCCGGTTGTAGATACTTGGTGGCAAACAGAAACAGGAGGAATCATGATTTCGCCAATTGCTTTCGTTACACCAACAAAACCAACTTATGCAACGTTGCCATTGCCGGGAATTCAACCAGTATTAATGGATGAAAAACGTAATGAAATTGAAGGAAATCAAGTAGTTGGAAGTTTATGTATTAAATTTCCTTGGCCTGGAATCGCCAGAACTATCTGGGGAGATCACCAACGTTATAAAGACACTTATTTCTCTGCTTTCCCTGGAAAATACTTTACAGGAGACGGAGCTTTAAGAGACGAAGTGGGTTACTACAGAATTACGGGTAGAGTAGATGATGTTGTAATTGTTTCTGGACATAACTTAGGAACAGCGCCAATCGAAGATGCCATCAACGAACACCCAGCAGTTGCAGAATCTGCTATTGTTGGATTCCCACATGATATTAAAGGAAACGCTTTATACGGTTATGTAATCCTGAAAGAAACTGGAGAAGTTAGAGATAGAACGAATTTGTCAAAAGAGATCAACCAATATATTTCTGATCATATTGGACCAATCGCTAAATTAGATAAAATTCAATTCGTTTCTGGTTTACCAAAAACACGTTCAGGAAAAATCATGCGTAGAATTTTACGTAAAATAGCCGAAGGTGATAATTCTAATTTTGGAGATACTTCAACATTATTAAATCCTGAAATTGTAGACGAGATTTTTAATTCTAGAATTTCTTAATTCTAGAATTGTATTTATAATAAAAAATGCCTCTTAAATTTTAAGAGGCATTTTTTTATGTGTTTTTGTTTAAAAAAATATTCATAATAGATGTCAGGCTGAGCGAAGTCGAAGCCCGTCATGCAGAATCACTTTGCGAGGGCTTCGACTTCGCTCAGCCTGACAATCGCATTGTTTCAACATGTAGTTTGTCATTTCGAGGAACGAGAAATCGCACAAGAAACTCGACAATGCATATCGCCAATCTTTGTAGAATTACGAGTGCGATTTCTCGTTCCTCGAATGACAAGATTGTGTATAATGTTGGAATGCTTTAATAAGGAATCAAAACTTAAATTTCTTATATAACTTATATGGTGAAAAATTTATCGTATCCCCAAACGAGATTTCAATTTCAAAAACAAAAGTCCAATTTTATAAGCATCCTCCGCAGAAGAATTTCTGTCGCTTTTTGGGATTTTATAAATTTCGCATAAATCGTTTAAAGAAAACTGCTTGTCGTTGATATCGGTTAATTTTCGATACATAACATCAATATCGAGAGCTTCATTTTTTAATCTTCCGCAATCTAATCTTTCCAGAGCAGCGTTAAGCATTTCAATATCAAAATTAATATGATGACCAACTAGAACTGCATTTCCAATAAAATTTATAAATGCCTCTAAAGCCTCAGCTTCAGGCATTTTATTCATTTTGCTTTCAATAATGAATTCATTAGAAATTCCGTGTTCTTCTAGAAATTTATACTGAAGTAAAACCGCTTCAAAATTCTCTTTAATTACAATACTGTCGTCAATTACAGAAAAAGCCCCTAAAGATAATATAACATCTTTATTAGGGTTTAAGCCAGAAGTTTCCGTCGACAAAACCACATATTTAGTGGGTTTTGCTTCTAATTTTGTTAAGTATTCCTTCCAGAATTCCGGATATTCCTTATTGATATTTTTAATCCAGTCTAGCATATTTTATGAGAATTGTGTCAGTTGAAATTTACTCTTAATAAGTTCCTCAAGATCCTTCATCGGGGTTAAAGCATTTTTTAACTTCTCTTTGTCTGATTTAGACATTTCTCTTAAATTAATATATTGCCCGGAATCGTCATTTTTTAAGCCTTCAACAGTTCTGAATTTTGAAAGTGTTAAAAAAGCTTCGGCACAACTTAAATATATTTCAGCATTTTTAGAATCGGTAATCGCTAATTGTTTGAATCTTAAATACGTATTTTTGATTCCTTTTATATTCGCGCTCAAAATTAATAAACGTGCACTGTCAATAAGCGGCATTAAAGCACGGGTTTTAATATCGAATTTTCCTTTTTGCGGACCTTCTTCTTCAACAATGAATTTCTTGAAAAAGCTTAGAGGAGAATTTCTTTTTAAAGCATCGTTTCCTAAAAAGTCAAAGAATAAAGTATTGTTTACGGCATTTTTAAATACCACATTTTCGATAACTTCTTCAATTTTTGCTTCACCAATTACAATCTCATAATCAAAGAAAATACTGCTCAAATCATTACTATTTTCACCTGGAGTATTCATCCAGCTGTTGTATTGTTTTGTCCAGTCGCTCAATGACTTACACCATAACATATTACTTCCCATGTGACCATTTGGACAATATTCGTAACCTACTTTTTCAAGGATGGCAGTTGTTCTTTTTGCCAGTCTTAAAAAGTAATCTTTTACCTCGCGATATTTCTCCGGAGCAACATCTTCAAAAATCAAAATACTATCCTGATCTGTCAATAAAAGCTGTTCCTTACGCCCTTGACTACCAATGCTTAACCATGCAAATCTGGCAGGAGGGGAGCCTAAATCTAAAATAGATAATTCTACCGCACGTTTAATGATGGCAAGGTTAATTTCGCTTGCAATATTACTAACGTGAGAAATTGGTATATTTTTCTGAATCGAATTCTGAATCAAATCTGATAAACGATCACGAATTTGTTTTAAATCTTTTGGAAGCTGCGAACGCTTAATTTCTTTAATTAAAACACCAGGGTTACTAGCTTGAGCCACAATTAAATCGTGCTCAGAAATAATTCCTTTCACAGCAGATTTACTTGTACCGTCTTTAGTAACGCAAAGGTGAGAAACATTATGCTTCAACATTAAAAGCTGGGCTTCGGCCAAAGAAACATTTTCGATTACCGTAACAACCGGCGAAGACATTATTTTGTCAATCGTCTCAGTGATAGGATAACGTCCGGTTGCAATTTTTGAAGATAAATCGGCGTGGGTTACAATACCAATTGGATTATTCTTTTCGCAAATCACAATATTATCCACCATAGATTCTGTCATTAAAATGGCAACATCTTTTACAATATGGTGAGATTCTGTTGTTAACGGAGAATTATTATAAGAAAGAGACTGAATATACTGCATCTCATTCTGCTGATCCATGAAATTACTGTCCGGATCTAATTTTCCGTTAGAACGGGAATTATCTCGTGTATGTCTTGAATTTACTGCAAAACTTTCCAGTAAAAAATTTAAAACATCTGAATTATTAGCTACAAACGGACGGAAAACAGCAATAGGAATTGCATAAACAATACTTTCTTCACGTGCTTTTGCCGTCATCATATAGTTATTTTTGGCAAAAAACGGGCGTAAACCAAAAATATCTCCTTCGTGACATTTGTTTATAAGAGTTTCCTCGGCATCAGCAATCGTTGTTAAATTAATGACTCCAGAAGCTACAACATAAAAGCTGTCGTGAAGCGGATCATTATTTTGAAACAATACTGCATGTTTTTCTAAATTAATGACACGAATATTTGTTGCGATATCTGATAATTCCTGAAAAGTTAAGTTATCAAACGGCGGGTATTCTTTTAAAAAATCTGCAATATGCTCAGCAATTGTATTCATATATGGTATAATATCTTTTAAAATATTGAATGTAAAAATAATAAAATAAACTCTTAGAATGAAACCATCTTGCTCAGAATCTAATTATTTTAAAGAAATGTTAAGAATTACTGAATTCAAGGCTTTAAAATAGTTTTTTGAGAATCAATTTTAAATAATTGATTGATTTTCATTGTTATAAATTTACAGTTTTATAAGCTTATAAACTTAATTATTCAATTTATGTTGTTTAGGGAAAGAGGTACTTGTTTAGATTATTCAGATTTATAATAGCGAATGATTTAGTATAAGATTCTTATAATTTTCTATTTTACATAATATAAATTATAGTGCAGAACAGCTTGCTCAAATATTTGATAATCAGTACTTTATGAGTGACCGCTACAAGGTCGCAGACCGCCTCGATAATAATACGGATTTGGTTGTCCGCTTAAGGCATCAAACAGATATATCTTCGGTTTATAAAACACTATTACATCGTATGAGAAATATTGCAAAAAAAAATTACACTTTGAAAGAAACTAAGGAACAACGCAAACCGAGAATTCAATTTTGTGGCTACGCTGTAAACGCAAATATCAATCAGCCGATTAATCTATGCAGAAATGACAAAGGCGGATTGTTTTTTAATGGCGTTGCCAATTGTGGCGGTTATTGGCGTTGCCCAGTCTGCGCGCTTAAAATTTCAGAACACAAAAAAGAACTTTTAAGCGGGCTTATTGGCGCTCACCAATCGAAAAACCTTTCGATTGGATTTCTTACACTAACTGTTAGGCATGCAAAGTTTGATACTTTAAAGAAAACACTTGAAAAAATCTCTGATAATTATAGAAAATTTCAACAATCAAGATTTTTCCGACAAAATCACGGTATCATCGGACAGGTAAAAACTCTTGAAATCACTTACTCCGATGGTAACGGTTGGCATCCTCATTTGCATATTTTGTACTTCTATGATAATGCAAATGATCAGGAAATAGAAAAATTTCAAAAAGAAGTTCTTAAAAGATGGGTTTCTTTTCGTGACAATGACAGCTTAATCAAAGGACAAAACCAAAAAATGTTGTCTTCCGATAACAGTGATTATTTAGCAAAGTACGATATCACTATGGAAATGACTAAAGGACAAATTAAAAGTTCTAAAGGATTGACACCATTCACAGCACTTGCAAAAATTGCCTGCGGTGACTATTCTGACTACACAGAAAAAAGAAAATTATACGGTATTTATACTTGCTATGTTGAGCAAACTCAGGGAAAACACTTTGTAAATATTTCAAATTCACTTCGTAAAGAATACAGCGAATTTATGGATGAGTTTAATAAGACGGACGACGATATCGTAAACGAAGTTACTATAGACGAAATTCTTTTAAAGGTTTCACTTCCTATCTGGAAAAAGATATGTAAAAATGATCTACAGCCTTTAGTGCTGAATAAATATAAAGAAAATGGTCTCGAGGGTGTTTACAATCTACTCACATACTTCAGAGACTTTAATGATTTAGAAATAGAAGTAGATAAAAACCAATATCCTGTTTTAATATGAATCAAGACTACGAACAATTAGCTAAAATTTTACAGGCTCAATTACCTAAACCAAAGGTAGAACAACGTTTTTTACCTCAGTTCATTTGTGCAAGCTGTGGGAATTGTGAACGAAATTATCATAAAGACGAAGCTTCGAATATCGATAACGGTTTTTGTGTTAAGTTTTTTCAAAATGTACCATTAGAGGAAAAAAACGTCGCTTGCTGGACTTCTAAACCTCATACTTATTTAGAGGATTTAACAAAACTTGGAAATTCTGAAAAGCTAAAAGATCAGCACATCAGGAACAAAAGAGCAAAAAAATTAAAAATTGAATTAGATCAACCAACACTTTTTTAATTATGAATTATCATGCAACTGTTGTCAAAGAAATCATTTCGGTTCGAAATCAATCGAAATTAATTAAGCCTTATCATTATTCGCTTTCAAAATTTAAGTCAAATAATTTAATAACTATTTATCCTATGAAAAATCAAAAATTTAATTCAGTCCTATTCGCTATCATTATTGTAGTACTAACTATTATTTTAAATATGAAGCCATGAAACCTTTAATCTTTTCAGCAGTTTACTTCGTTATGTGGTTAATTGCTATAACTAAAACAAAATAAATTATGAAAAAAATGTCAGACTTGTATAAAGGCGCTTATTTTTCTTTCTCGGGAGAAAAAACTGTATATCATGTCCAAGATATTGTTTACTCAGGAAATCGTAACGGAGATTTCAGCGTTAAATATTACAACACAAATTCAAATGCAGATTTTATTTGGACTACAAGAAATTATGATTCTGCGATAACTATCTATTATAATTAAAGAGGGGACTCCACTCCCCTCTTTAAAAAAAACCTAAATCTTGAAAACTATGGAAACCCTAAAATTCGTTACCGCTAAGCAACTATCTATTGCTTTGGGTGTTAGTGAAACATCCGCTAAAAGATATCTAAAGGATATCAAACAGGAATATCAGATTAAACATGTTTTAGGTGAACATGTAAAAAAGTATTTCAAAATTGGTACCAAAAATACCTAAAAAGTACCAAAAAGTACCAAAAAGTTTCAACCCTGAATTTCAGGGTTTTTTTGTGCCCAAATTTGTCATGTAAATAATTAATAATTGTCGGATAAAAACCGACCTAACATTTTTAAACTATGGAAATTTGGAAAGCTACGGGGGCAACTAGTACAGGTACAATCTTACTTACTAAAAGTATTTCTACTTTAATTATCGCTTCTGATTTAAGATTTTCAGAATTAACAACTGAAACAATCCGTGTAGAGGTTGAACGTGCGAACGGTTCAAACTTCGAAATTACAAAAGGAAACATGTTTCTAAAAGATTTCATCTTGGCAAATACATACGGTAGTGATGCTATCGTTTCAGATGGTCCGAGAGGTTACGATTTAGTTGCTGTTTGTGAAATTTGTAATGATGGTTCTATTCATTTATATGAAAAGGACGTAATCAAGATTGAATTAAGAGGGTTAGTTCCTGCAAATACTTATGTTGTAAACGGTATCGAAGAGCCACAAACGAGCACAGAGGTTTATTCTTTCGAGCATAAATCTATGAGTGCAGAAGACACAAACAAAGATTTCAATGTGTCAGGTTATGACATTGTTGTATTAGATAAGTCTGATACAATCGAAGAAATCAACTACACGTTCGATAACGGTCAGGTAGTAAAATACACCCTTTACGAATTGGAATCTATGAGTAAATCTATTGACCCAGTCGCATACGTTGAAACGAGCGGTCAGGTTCGTAGTGCTTATGACGGAAAAATACAGTTACCTCTTTTGGCTGTATCTAGTATCAATATTAGAAAGTCGCAAGGTACTGTACTTAATTTAACTCTTAGAAATCATTTGTAAGTATGGGATTCTTTAAAAAAATTGGTCAAGCTATTAAGAAAAATGTTTCTTTCAAAAATGTCGTAAAACTTGCTACAACTGCGGTAGGTTTTGTTCCGGGCGTTGGTGGTGTTGCACAACAGGTTATCGGTAAAGTTACCGATGCTGTGGAGGCTAAAAAACAAGCTAAACGAGCGGAAGCGGAAGGAAAACAGGCAGAGGCTGACTACTGGAATGCACAGACAAAAGCATTAGAACAAAATGCGGGTGCAACTGTTGGTGCTGTCGCAGGTTCTGCAACTGGAGTTTTTGCAGATGCAGTTTTACAAGGTGCTTATGGAGGTACTTCTAAAAGTGTAAAAGAAGGTGTTGCAAATGTTGGTGCTGATATGGCAGATATGACAATCACAGCATGGTTTAAAAAACATTGGAAGCATATTCTAATTGGTGTCGGTGTTATTGGAGTTGTTATTCTAATAAAAAAACAAATTGATCGTTCCCGTTGGTCTAGGCAGATGAAAAAACCAAGACCGGGCTTCCAAAGTCAGGGATATGCTCGAAGATAATAAACCCAAGTATTACCGTCTCTACGGTTTGATTTTCCTGATAGACACGGTAATACTTATTTTAAAGAAATTAGGCGATTTGATCGCAATTGTAAAACAAATAATACATTAAAAAATGGCACAAAAAAATATTAGAACAGACAGATTCGGAAATCCATATCAAGTGGTAGGTTGTAGAGACAAAAAAGGTAATGGATTTGCTTTTGGTTATGTTGAATTAGGCGGTAAGCTTTATAAGCTTGAACCAAGTCCAGCTAATAAAGAGGGTGTTGAAATGTGGATCAAGGTGACTGCTGTTAAAAAACAAAGTCGTTCTACTTCAATGTAATTGTAAAATTTAAAAACTAAAAAATATGAAAGGTATTAGTACGATTACAAACGTTCTTAAAATTATTGTTAAATATGGTGCTGTCATTGCGGTAGCTGTCAAAGTAATTCAATTCGCACATGATGAGTTTTCGAAATTGAATTTTGACGAACCTAAAAAAGACGTAAAAGATGTCGAAGTCATTTCTGAACAATCCTAAAGTTGCACTCGGATTACGTAATAATAATCCGGGTAACTTAAGAACTACAAATATTGCTTGGCAGGGTAAAATTCCGCTGTCACAAAATACGGGAAAAGGTTTCGAACAATTTGAAAATGTTTATTGGGGTCTTAGAGCAATGCTTAAGGATTTAATCCATGACATTAACAAAGGTAAAAATACTGTCAAACTCTTAATTTCAGAATATGCACCTAAAAGCGATAACAACGATACAGATTCTTATATTAATTCTGTTGCTAAAACACTGGGGGTCACTCCTACGCAAAAACTTACAGAAATTAATACAAAGTTTCTCTTAAAGCTTGTAAGAGCAATTTTGCAGGTCGAATTAGGAAAAGATCACAAGTTAGTAACTGATACTGATATCGTAAAAGCAATTACAATGCTTGGTGATGTATCAACAATCAATTTAAAGGTTACAATAGATAAACTGGCACTAGCAAAACAGTACATTATTCCTGCTGTTATTACAATTGGGCTTTTTTTTTATACCTGCGTAACCGTAACAATTTAAAAAATAAATCAAAATGGAAAAATTGAAAGAATTTTATCAGAACAATACAAAAGCGATTCTTATCGTAGCAGGACTTTTAGCTGCTTATTTTATTTACACAAAAATTAAACAAAATCAGAAATAATGAGATATACTACGAAAAAACGTAGCTTCTTAGATACTGCTGTAATCCCGTTCTTTAAGAAGTACGGGATTTTTTTAATTGCTCTTTTTCTTGTATTTCCCTTTGCTTACAAGTATATTAAAAACCTGATTGAGAGTGTTAGAAATACGAATCTTGAAGCTGAAAAGGTAAAAAACGCAAATGAAAATTCTAAGGCAGACCCTGTTATAACAAAGTCTAAATTTGAAGCTATAAAAAAGAAATATCCGACGTTACCTAAAAAGACAATGGACGATATTTTGGCGTCATCTTTTAAAATTGCCGAAGCATTTGGAACAAACGTTGACGATAACCATGTTTTATTAGGCGGAATGATCGACTTATATAACATTAGTGCTATGACTGAGGATGAAAAGACCGCAATGTCTTATCTTAAGAAGCATACTGGTACATTTCCAATTTTGGAAGAAATGTATTTTAAAACTGCTACTAAATCTAAGAATTTAAGAAATGATATTATTAAATATCTTTCTGATTCTCAGTATAAGGAAATGGCAAAATATTATAAATCTAAGGGCTATAACTGGCTTTAATTTAAACAAAAACAATTATGTACACATTATACTATTTAAATAGAAATTATCAGATAAGAACGATAAAGACTGCTATTTTAGATACTCCGATCAGGATTCCAGAAGACTTGGTTTTTTGTAATTTAAGAAAAGGAATCAATTTTATAAAAGAGCCACACAGATGCATCGATTTTACTGATACTGAACGTTTAATCATGGCTTCCGAATTTACGGACATGAGTACTTTAAAAGATCATGATTTCAGGAAACAAAACACTTATTTAACTCCTTTGTGTCCTATTGATGTTCCTGACATTATCATTTATGATGAAGATGTTTTTTATTACAATGATGAAGGTAATGTTTTGGTTTTTCCGCAGCATGAAGATTTACCGAATACATTAACTAACGTTTATTTGAGTTATGATGGTGTTAATTATGAGAAAATTGGAAGCGAGGTCGACGGTGACGGTTTTTACTGGAATGATGTACAAAGGCTTTATTATGCTACTATTCAGACCCTTGTATTTACAAATAAAAACTTGGTTTCTAGTGACGATATACCTACGTATGTTTTCTTTGAAAATGCACTAAACGGGAAGCGAACAAAAGTTTTTCAACTCGAAATACCTTAAATTCAAAATAATATGTATATTTGGCAAAACTTCAAGGAGAGATTATAGGTAGTGGAATACCTCTCTCGGCGATATAAATCAAGTATCATGACACATTTAACCAACTATATTATAGATAGTGCCGTCTTTTCGGTACTATCTTTTTTGTTTTTATTTTTTTTTATCTCTAACCCATAATTGGCATGTCAGAGTTTAATAATAAAAACGATTATTCAGTACAGGTGTATCTGAATAATGAAAAACGGCTATTTACTGAATATGTACACTCAATCTATGCTTACACTCAATGGCTCAATAAAAAGGGTATTATTTGGGATTATATTTTGGTTTATGTAAGACGTAGCAGGGCTGTGCTGTGTTATTATAAGAATGGCGACTTTATAGATTCTAAACCGAATTTTACAAATCGAGGAAGAACAAAACAAGGTTGGTAATTTACACCTGAAGCTATCCGTTTGTAAACGGATAAAATCGCCGGAGATTTCTAAAAATTAACGCATAAAAAAAAGAGGCTCAAACGCTGGTGGAACAGCTCGCCTCTCATTGATATAAATCTATGACAAAGATAAAAAATAATTCGAATAAAACAAGTCATACTATAAATTATAGTTCAAAAGTATATATGTCTAATTAGCGGCTGGCAAGGCTTTATTATTTGTATTCTCTTTCTATTCATAGACTTATCTCTTGTTTCAGAATCTCATATCTCAAAAAATAATTTATCTTATTCCAAATATGAGATTTATATTGATTTGAATTCGTATCATTTTATTGCCTTAAAATTTCTCATATTTGAAAAATAAAATTTTCAAATTTCAAATAAGGAATTTATACGCGTTCAAATAAAAAAGCATCATGTATATGTAATGCTTCAAATTTTCCATATTTGGAAAATTATTTTATTTTTTTCAAATAAACGGATTTTCCGTTGAGTGAAATTTCAATTTCTATAATAGAAATTTCTCAATTCCTTGTTTAACTTTTAAAGCTCTCGATACGTCACAATTTCTATTTTTAATTTAAACCTTTATATGTCTTAATTATTTTAAGTAAAAATCCTATATTTGACATTTATGACAGATCGCAACATGACAGATAAAATAATACATCAAGGTAGAAATATAAAACGTTTCCGTGAAATGTTAGGTATTAAACAGGAAGCACTTGCCTTTGAATTGGGCGAAGAATGGAATCAAAAGAAAATTTCTCTTTTGGAGCAAAAAGAATTGATTGAAAATAATATTTTAGATCAAGTGGCTAAAATTCTTAAAGTGCCTGTTGAAGCTATCGAGAATTTTGATGAAGATTCTGCAATTAATATTATAGCAAGTACTTTCCACGATAGCGCTGTTGCGAATACTTTTACAGATGGCGCACAGGCAAACTTCAATTGCACATTCAATCCTTTAGATAAAATGGTTGAGCTTTACGAGCGTATGCTGCAGCAGCAAAAAGAAATGATTGATAAGTTAGAAAAGTTGATTCAGGGAAAGTAAAGAAATTGTTTACTATAGACATTATATAATAGATAAGCCTTTGTATTAATTTACAAAGGCTTATTTAATTTAATAGTTGATACCTAATTCTCTTGTACTCTTTGTTTGCTTTATTGGTTCAGGTTTTGGTTGATTAACCCTAAAAACTTTTTCGCAAAATTCTATATTCTCTTGAACATCAATTTGAATACCTCCTCTTAAAGTGATTACACATTCTTCATTTGGTTTTTCGCCAAAATGCACTACTTCATCTTTTTTAATGTAACATATTTTTCTGTTACTTGTAAATTTTTCAAAGCCCATCTTTATATGTTTTTATGTTATTTATAACGAATATAAATAAGGAAAGCGACATAACCTAATTAAAGTATAATTATTTATTCTTTTATAGCAATTGACAAAGTGAAATTAAATTATTTGCACTATACATCATGTATATGCAATGCTTCAAGATAAGTTAGAAAAGTTGATACAGGGAAAGTAAAAAAATAAATTACTACGACATTATTCGTATAATTTCTTCATAATTAATTCTTTAGGAACTAAATCATTTCCGCCTCGTTTTCTAAATTGAATGACATTATCTTCTACTACTAAAACTGCACTTGAACTTGATCCGTCTTTGTTTATCAGTTTTATTTGAGCCGTGTCGCCCAATGGATAAACATATCCCGTAATATCCAAAACTCCCGAATTTAATTCTTTAGAATCGCTTGTAACTTCTGCAGTTCCTGAAATCATATAATTTGACTGTGCCATTGTTATGGTAAAAACATATTGTTTTTTACAGTCTTTGCATTTTTCTGATCCCCATGTGCCGGTAAATTTATTGGTTTGTGAATATGATTGAAAGCTTATAAGAATCAGAAATAAAATAATTTTTTTCATAAATTTTAAATATGCAGAATTTGATTCAAATATAAACGAAAAAAGCATCACAGAATTGTGATGCTTTATATTTCGCGTATTTGAAAATTTAATTTAATTTTTTCAAATAAACCGATTTTCCGTTAAGTGAAACTTCAATTTGATTTGTCTTTTCAGTAAATGTTGTTCTCAGCACATTTCCGTTAAAAAGTGAAACGTCCCCGTAAACTTTTCCAGTTTCATCAGAAACATATTCAAACAATAGTTTTTTATTGTCTGGTTCAATTCCAAGTTTATAACTTGAAAATTTTGTTCCTTTTAAATCAAATTGCTGCTGTGAATCAATAATTTTTCCATCAGCATAAAAATTTGTGATCGTTTTGCTTAAAGTAATATCCGGATAATATTGATTTACTTTTGTTAGTAATGCATATTGCTCCACATTTGCATCTTCCTGTTTTGATGAAATAGTTTGAGCAAAAGAAATTGTTGTAAAAATAAGTGCTAATAGTAAAGTGAATTTTTTCATAATCTAAATTTTATAGTTAATGTTTCAAAACATTTTCGAAACGTTATATAATAACCATTTTTGAATTAAAGTAATTATTATTTACAACAAGATAGTTAATATTTATCTTTGCACGAAATTAAAAGCAATATTTTAAGAAAATGACAACAAAAAAATATATTCAACTTATACTTATTTTAGGTTCTTTAACTGCACTTGGCCCTTTTTCAATTGATATGTATCTGCCTGGTTTCTCTGATATTGCTAAGGATTTAAATACATCTGTAGCAAAAGTTTCGATGAGTTTGTCGAGTTATTTTATCGGAATTTCAGCAGGACAATTACTTTACGGACCTTTATTAGACCGTTTCGGACGTAAAAAACCTTTATTTGTGGGTTTAATGGTTTATATTTTAGCTTCTTTAGGCTGTGTATACGTTGCTGATATTGACTCATTTATCTTTTTACGTTTTATTCAGGCTATTGGCAGTTGTGCTGCAACAGTTGCTTCGGTTGCGATGGTTCGTGATTTATTTCCTGTAAAAGATATTCCTAAAGTATTCTCTTTATTGATGCTTGTTTTAGGGCTTTCGCCGATGCTGGCGCCCACAATTGGCGGTTATGTAACTCAGGATTTTGGCTGGCATATTGTATTTCTTATACTATTTTGTATGGGAATTACTATTTTAATTGCTGCTCAAGTTGGTTTGCCAAATAGTTATAAACCAGATCATTCTATTTCTTTAAAACCAAAACCTATAATTTCTAACTTTTTAAAAGTCCTTAAAGAGCCTCAGTTTTATACGTATGCATTTACGGGAGCAATCGCTTTTTCGGGATTATTTACTTATGTAGCGGCCTCACCTATCATTTTTATGGATATTTACCATGTTGACGCTAAAACATACGGATGGATTTTTGCTTTTATGTCGGTTAGTTTTATTGGTTCGAGTCAGTTGAATTCGGTTTTATTGAAAAGATTTTCCAGCGAACAAATGATTTTTGCTGCTTTAATTTTGCAATCTTTAATTACAATTGTATTCCTGATCCTTTCGGTAAACAATCTATTAAGTTTGTATTCAACAATCGTAATGTTGTTTTTATTCCTGGGTTGTTTAGGAATTTCAAATCCAAATACTGCAGGACTTACAATGGCTCCATTTGCTAAAAATGCCGGAAGTGCTTCCGCTTTAATGGGCGCTATTCAATTAGGATTGGGAGCTTTAGCTTCATTTGCTGTCGGAATTTTTGTTAAAGATTCTGTAGCGCCAATGGTTCTTATTATGACCGTTACTACAATTATTGCTTTTGTAGTTTTAAATATCGGAAAACGTTTTATTAAAAATAAAGTTGAGATTGCTGAAAGTGATGATGTGGTTGTGGGACACTAAATACTTAAATTCCAATTTTTAAAATTCCAAATTCCAATTGGATTATAAAATAAAAAAAAGCCAGAATCTTTGATTCTGGCTTTTTTATGTTTAACAGTTTGTCATTTCGACTGAAAGGAGAAATCGCACTAGAATATCGACAAAGATTGGAGATTTAGATTGCGGAGTTTCGTGTGCGATTTCTTCTTTCAGTCGAAATGACAATACTTTGTGGATCTTCTACAAGAAACCGGACAGGTTTTTAAAACCTGTCCGGTTTAGCTCACTCAAAAAAAAATCCAAACTCCGATAATTGGAATTTGGAATTTAAAAATTTTGGAATTTAAAACTTTATTCCAATTGTTGTTTCTTATCAGGTCTAATAATCATTCTAAGAGATTGATCTCTGGCGAAATACGCAACCATCCAATTCCAAAATGTATTAATCCTGTTTCTATATGTAATTAAGGAGATCAGGTGAATAAACAACCAGATAACCCATGCAAAGAATCCTTTAAAATGCCATTTTGGACTTGGTAAATCAACTACGGCTTTGTTTTTCCCAATAATCGCCATTGAACCTTTATCATTATAAGCAAATGGTTTCAAAGGTTTATTTTGAGTCATTGCCTTAAAGTTTTTAGCCAAATTTAATCCTTGCTGAATTGCAACTTGTGCAACTTGCGGATGTCCGTCTGGAAAATTTTTATCACCTGCAGAAATTGCAGTATCACCAATAGCATAAATGTTATCTAAACCATTTACCTTACTATATTGATCTGTAGCCATACGTCGGCCGCGGCCGTAACTTTCCTTTGGAATTCCATCAAAAAGCTTCGCAGAAACTCCAGCCGCCCAAATTAGGTTTTTGGTTTTGATTGTTTCTCCATTTTCAAAATGCACCGTATCATCAACATAATCAACAACACGAGTATGCAGTTTTACAACAACGCCAAGTTTTGTAAGCGCTTCGAGAGTATCTTTTTGAGATTCCTTGCTCATTGGTGCTAAAAGAGCATCTCCTCCATCTACCAAATAAACATTACTCGCAGATGTTTCTAATTCCGGATATTCCTTCAACAGAATATTTTTTCTCATTTCGGCAAACATTCCAGAAACTTCAACTCCAGTTGGTCCGCCTCCGGCAACAACGATCGTTAATAATTTACGTCGTTTACGAATATCTTTGGTAATAGCGGCTTTTTCAAGGTTTTTAAGCAATGCATTTCGCATTTCGATGGCATCATTTAAGGTTTTCATCGGGATTGCGTTTTTCATTACGTTTTCCATGCCAAAATAACTCGTTTCGGCACCTGTTGCAAAAACTAAATAATCGTATGATAATTCGCCGTTGCTCAAAATGATTTTATTTTCGGCGGGAACTACAGAAAGCAACTCACCTAAACGAAACTGAAGGTTCTTTTTACCAGCGAAAAATTTTCTAAAAGGATAACTAATACTTGATGGTTCTAAAAAAGCGGTTGCAACCTGATATATAAGCGGAGGAAAAAAATTATAATTGTTTTTATCGACAAGGGTTACTTGTATTTGAGGATGATTTACAAGTTCTTTTGCGAGATTTATTCCTGCAAAACCACCTCCTATAATGACTATATTCATACGTATTGTTTTATTATGTAGGATTTATGAGTAAAACTGTTTTTGCCTTAGCAGTTCCATAAATTTAACATTTTAATTCCAAATATGAAACTCAAACTTAAGTTTTCTTTTCCTTTTTTGAGAATTATTCAGTCAATTTAAGTTTCATCATAATATCAGTCTGTTCATCGTTTCCAAGTCTAAAAATGTGTTTGTCAAATTCGACAAAACCATTCTTTTTATAAAAACTTAAAGCGCGATGATTTTCTTCCCAGACTCCTAACCAAACATAGTCAGCGTTCTTTTCTTTGGCAATTTGAATCGCTTTTTCATAAAGCAACTGTCCGACTTTTTTTCCGTGAAATTCTTTTGAAACATAAATACGTTCGATTTCAAGGGATTTTTCGTCCTGCAGTTCAGTCTGCGATTCTCCGAAGTTTATTTTTAAATAACCAATTGCGTTATTGTCGAGAACAGCAAAATAAAATTCAGACTTTTTATTCGTTAGTTCTTCCGTTAATTTTTCTTTAGAAAACTTTTCATCAAGATAAGTTTGCATGTTTTCTTCAGAATTATATTCTGAAAAAGTTTCATAAAAAGTTTGTCGGCCAATTTTTTGTAATTGGTCAATACCGTCAAGTGTAATCTTATTTATTTGAATATCTTCCATTCTAATTTTGCTGTATTTCAGGGTTTAAATTCCTTATAAAAATACAACATAAATCAGCAGATTTAGAAGCTTTAAGTCTTACTTTTTGAATTTTTTAACAGGCTTTTCTGTTACTTCAATTTTGTTTTGCAATACGTAATTGGCTAACAATTTCTCAATCAGTTCCTCTTTTGTAAGATGATGAAAAACGGTTTTTACTTTCGTTTTTAAATCAGTCGAAATATCGTGATTAGGTTTCGTTTTGAAGATTTGTTTTGCCCATAAAAGTGTATTGTTTTCTTCAATACTTAAGGCAGACGGTTTTTGGAATTTAGTAAATTTAAGTCCCAGTTCTCTTTCAAAATCAGCAATTTCTGCCACTTCCTCTTCTTGTAAAACAGTTAAAGAAAGTCCCTTTGCTCCTGCTCTGGCAGTTCTTCCGCTTCGGTGAACATACGTTTCGTAAGCATCCGGTAAATGGTAATTTACAACATAAGAGATTTCTTTTACGTCGATTCCTCTCGCTGCTAAATCGGTGGCAACTAAAGTATTAATATGTCCTTCGCGGAATTGTTCCATGATTCTGTCACGAATTCCCTGTGATAAACTTCCGTGAATCGCTCCCGAAGAAAAACGGTTTATCGCCAAATTTTTAGCCAGTTTATTAACGGCAGCTTTTGTTTTACAGAAAATAATACCGCGTTCTCCATCTTTTGAATTTAAAAAATGCATTAATACATCTAATTTTTCAATTGGATCAACTACAATATATTCGTGATCTATTCCTTGGTTACCAACAGTTTCCATATTGGCGCTTACCTGAACTACATTTTTGTTTAAGTAATTCTGAACCAATTGCTTAATTGTTCCCGGTAAAGTTGCCGAGAATAATAAAGTGCGGTGTTTTTTAGGGATTTCAGCCAGAATTTCGTCAAGGCTTTCTTTTAAAATCGAAACCATTTCATCGGCTTCATCTAAAACTAAAAATTTCGTTTGTTTTAAATCAACTGCTTTTCTTTGAATCAAATCGATTAAACGTCCCGGAGTCGCCACTATAATGTGTGTTGGCGATGTAAGGCGCTCAATTTGAGGCTTTATCGGGATTCCACCGCAAGTTGCCGCGATTGAAATATTTGGAATATATTTTGAAAAATCTTCTAAATTTCTAAAGATCTGATACCCTAATTCTCTTGTTGGAACTAAAATTACAGCCTGAACTACAGGAGATTCCGTATCAATTAATTGTAATAAAGGAAGTCCAAAAGCCGCAGTTTTTCCGGTTCCGGTTTTGGCTAAACCAACAACATCGTGGTTTTCAGATAATAAAAGCGGAATTGTTTTTTGTTGAATTTCAGTAGGTTCAACAATGTTTAATTCGCCTAAAGCTTTTAAAATTGGCGCTGAAAGTCCTAATGTTGAGAATTGTTTAGACATATTTTTAGTTTTTTTTGTTTCAGGTTTCATGTTTCAAGTTGCACAGAAGCCTGATAAGTTTGACAAAAGGAGAAATCACATTAAATCGCAATTTCTCCTTTCTAAATTATATTATGTTTAGATTCCAACAACTTGAAACATGAAACCTAAAACTTGAAACAATTCTAAAATCAATCTGGTTCGTTCATGATTTTTTCGCGGTATTTTTTACCTACTAATAAGGTCAATCTTTGCTTGTAATCGTCCAGAAGCCATTCGCGGTAGTTTTTACTACACTGACTTAAACATTTTGCGTAACGTTTAATTCGGCATTCGATATCGTCTTCTAATTCTCTTGATAAAGCTTTTGCTTCCTGAAGCGTTTCTGTATTGTCAACACACATTGCGGCGTGCTGTTCAAGCGATTTATCTAAAACAATTTTCGAACGTAAATTTTGCTTAATCGCCAGTTTGTGTTCCTCTTCAACATCAAAAGTAACATCAGCAGTTTTGCTGAATTTTGCTCTTAATTCTGGAGGCATACTGTATTTAAAGAACATTTCAATCTCAGTATCGTCTCTAAGATTCTCCAAATAAAATTCTGGAGATTTAAAAATGTGCTGCCAGTTTACCGGTTCGCTCCATAAACCGAAACGAGCGGCATTGTTTCCTAAGTCGATTACTGTAAATTCATCTTTACCAGGTAATTTACGAGATCCACGACCAATCATCTGGAAATATAATGTCAATGATTTTGTTGCTCTGTTTAAGATAATAGTCTCAACAGTTGGTTCATCAAAACCAGTTGTCAAAATTCCGACAGAAGTCAAAATCGCATCCGGAGTTTTCTTAAACCAAGCCAAAATATCTTTACGCTCCTCAGAACTGCTTGTATTATCAAGGTGACGAATATCGTAACCCGCTTCTCTAAAAGTATCGTATACATATAATGATGTATGAATACCGTTATTGAAAATTAAAGTTTTCTTGCCTAAAGAACGCTCTGTATAAGCATGAAGCAATTTTTCCTGCATTAAAGAATTGGTATACAAATCATCAGATGATTTTACGGTATAATCTCCGTTGATACCCACTTTTAATGAAGTCAAACCAACATCATAACTATAGGTTGTTGCTCTCGCCAAAAATCCTTTGTCGATCAATGAACCAATTGTGTCCCCAACGATAAGTTCGTCGTAGCTTTGGTGCATTGGTAATTTTATGTTTGAACTCAAAGGTGTTGCTGTTACTCCAAGAATAAAAGCATTTTTAAATGAGTTTAATAGTTTTCTAAATGAATTGTAATGTGCCTCGTCAATAATTACCAAACCAATATTGTCAAGGTGCAGTTTCTCGTCGTTGATACGGTTTTTTAAAGTTTCAACCATCGCCACGAAACAAGAATAATCATTTTGGTCCGGTAATTCTTTTACTTTACTATTGATTATTTTATTGCTTACGCCAAAGCCCTTCAACATTTTTGAAGTTTGTTTGCAAAGCTCGATTCTGTGTGTTAAAACAACCACTTTTTTGTCATTATTAGATAAATAACGACGTACAATTTCAGAGAAAATTACTGTTTTTCCGCCTCCGGTAGGCAGTTGATACAATAAATGATGTTTTGGAGGAGCATTGTCTAAGCGGTCAAAAATGGCATCAATATCGCCTTTTTGGTATGCATAAAGTTCTTTTTTCTCTTCTCTTTCTATTTCTAAAGTGTTTTGAGACATTGTTTATTTTTGGATTTTTGCAAAAATACATCTAAAAAACAGTTATTCATCTTATTTTAACCTAAAATAAATGATTTTTTTAAATAAGATTTTTTATAGGAAGTGTTTTTAAAAGTCGATTTTATCCAGAATTGCTTCAAAATCATACTTATTTTTCCATTTTTGCTGCAAAGTCTGCTGGTGAATTGCGTCAATCCTTGCTTTAAATTCAGCGATGATTCCGTTAGAAATGACAAAATTTACTGCTTGTTCAAACGAATTAAAAATGCTTTTGTAAAATAATTCCTGCTTAATGTAGTTGTTGGCAGAATAAGTTTGGGCAATTTCGATATTGTAAAACATCAAATCGGCAATAATAAATGGATCAACGCCTAACATTATAAAATGTTTGATGATTTTTTGTGCCACAGAACGACGCATTTTTGCTCTTGGGCGCCATTTTGCATTGGGCTTTTTTACGGGAAAATATTCATGGGAAATTTTAACCTTAGATTCCTGCAAAAGTTTATCTTCTTTTGGGTTAAAAACAAAATCGTAATACACTTTTACCGGAGCAAATTTTTCATACAGCTCAATAAGCTGTTCTTCGAGTTGCTCTTTGCTCAGTTCGGTTAAATATTTTTTTAAATCGCGCTTGCTCATTATCAAAGTTTAAGATTACAAAAGTAAATTACTTTCCTGAGACATAACTTAAAAACCAATCCTAATACTTAATTTTGCTGCTATAATCTCAAAATATATCTACATGCTTAAGATTTTTAAAGTTACCGCTATTTTAGAAGGAATTTCATATTTAGTTTTATTTGCCAATATGCTTATTATTAAAACTAACAATCCAGAACTTTACCATACTTTATTAAGACCTTTAGGAATGACACACGGTGTGTTATTTATAGGTTATATTGTTTTGGCTTTTTTATTGAAAAAATCTCAAAACTGGGATTTAAAAACATTTGCAATTATACTAATCGCTTCTCTTATTCCGTTTGGAACTTTCTACATCGAGAAAAAATATTTAGAAACTAAAGCAAATGCTTAACCTTTTGGATAAAATATTCAATTTTTTATACCCTCTTTTCAGGCATTGGGGAATGAGCCGCAATTTTGCGTCTTATATTAGTCTGATTTTTAATATTGCCATTATGGTGGCTTTGGCTTATGCCATTTATTATGTCGCAAAATTTGTTTTGGTAACGTTGACGGCCATTTTTGCCCAGCGCACCAAAACAAAGTTTGACGACTATCTAGTTCACAATAAAACCACAAAATACACCGCGTATTTAATCCCATTTTTCTTTATTTATAAAGCTGTACCTATTATTCTGGACAAATACGAATATTGGGAATCGCTTTTTGGAAAAATCGTTGGTATTTATATCGTTTTGATCAGTTTATGGATTATCAGAACGATTTTTAATGCGCTTCGTGATTATTTAAAGCAAAAACCGGAATATAGCGACAAACCTATCGACAGTTTCATTCAGGTTATTATGATTGTGCTTTGGATTTTTGGTGTCGCGATGATTATTTCGACTTTATTCGGAATCAAAAGAGGCGAATTATTAACCATTCTGGGAACTCTTTCTGCTATTATCATCTTGATTTTCAGAGATACAATTTTAGGATTTGTTTCGAGTGTTCAGGTTGCCATAAACGATATGGTTCGTATTGGCGACTGGATTACAATGGATAAATTTGGTGCCGATGGCGATGTAATTGAAATCAATTTAACGACCGTAAAAGTTCGAAATTTTGATAATACCATTACCACGATTCCAACGTATGCTTTAAGTTCTGATTCTTTCCAGAACTGGCGCGGCATGCAGAATTCTGAAGGAAGACGTATTAAAAGACATATTTTGATTAAAAGCAGCAGTATTCGTTTTCTGAATAATGATGACCTGAATCATATGAAAGGAATTCAGCTTATTACCTCTTACATTGAAACCAGACAAGCTGAAATTGAAAAGTACAATGCTCATCGGGGAATCGATAAATCATTGTCTCTTAACGGTCGTAATATGACCAATTTAGGTTTGTTTAGAAAATACATTATGCAGTATTTATTAGACCATCCTGGGTTAAATAAAAATATGCATATTATGTGTCGACAGCTGCAGTCAACTGCACACGGAGTTCCATTAGAAATTTATGTTTTTTCAAGCGATAAACGCTGGGCAAATTACGAATATATAATGTCTGATATTTTCGATCACATTATGGCGTCGGTTATTTATTTCGATCTTGAAATATTTGAACTTCCTTCGCAGATTGGGGTTTTGAATAGGTAAGTTTTCAGTCGCAGTACTCAGTCACAGTCTCAGTAAAAAACTGAAAACTGAGACTGCGACTGAATACTATCTTTTAATTTCTTCAAAAACAAACTTAGGGTCTTTATAATTCAAAGTTCCGTCAATAAAGCACGGAAGATTAAAGTAAGTTCCCACTACTCCATTTCCAAGAATCAGTTTATTTTCTTTTTTAAGCAAAGCTAAAGGCACTCTTTTCCAGGTTCCACCGTTTGATATATAATGAAAATCACCTCTTAAAGTATTTCCGTTTATATCCCCTCTTACATCGCCGGAATCCTTCCCTACTTTATAATAAGATATTTCATAACGACCGAAAAAGCGTTTGTCACTTATATTAAGTGCCAAAATTGCGGTGTCTTTATTATTTACGGCGCGATACAAAACTTCCTGATAACCATTTTTATCTTCTTTTGAATTGCAGGAAACTATACCAGCCAATATCAACAGGAAAAAAAGAAAAGATTTTATATTCATAAGTATTTTTTTTGAACCATATAAGTTATATAAGTTCATTTAAATTAAAGCTTAATTTTGACCATACAATTATTCAGTTCGTTAGAATAAAACTTAAATTTTCTTATATAACTTATATGGTTAACTTTTTAAACAGTTAATTCTTTTTTATTAATTGAAAAATTTGAACTAAGAGAACACCAAATAATACTCCAATGGCAAAAATAGAAAGGAAATCTACATTACGAATATTTGATAAAGAATTACTTCTAAAATAATTTCCTGATGCAATGATCAAAAGAATTACGGTCAGTATAATTGACTTGTTTTTCATGATGCTGATTTTTAAGTGAAATTAATATTTAATAAATGTATTAAATATAATTTATTAAAAGATTTTTTCTAAATTTAAAGAAAAAACATGGCAGATAGAGACACTTTTTTAAGAGAATTAAGAGGCGAAACTTTAGGAACTGTAAGTGCTCAGTCTTCTCCAGATGAGATCTTTCAAAATCAGACGATTAGGCCTATTTTAAAACTTCAGAACGATTTGTTTATTGCGGTTTTTATTAATTATGTCAATAAAAACAAAGCTGATTTTTATTCGTATTCTGTTGAGAAGAAACTGCAGACTATAGAAAATTCCATTCAAAAAGATATTAAGTTCCGTAATTCCCTAAAAGGAATTGTAATGGCACTTTTTACTATTGAAGAATATGAAACTTATATTCAGAATTCATCGAGTTTAAACAAACGAATGATGAATTTATTAATTGACAGATTGAAAAGTCAGGTGCAGTTGTTTGAGGTTGAATCTGATTCTAAATAATACTAATGATTAAAGCATACCATTACCTGTACTTTCGTACTTATGAAACTATTTCAAAAACAAATAAAACATCTGCAGAATATTCATCCGCAGGATTGCTGTCTCTTATTATTTTTATAAATATCTTAAGTGTCTATTCTTTACTTTTTAGGTCATTTAATAATATTGCTTTTTACAGTTGTTGTGCTTTTGGGATAGTTGTATTAACTCTAAATTTTATGTATTTTAATGATGCTAGACACAAATCTATTCTTTATGAATTTAAAGATGTAAAAATAAAAAGGGTATATAAAATACTTGTTGATGCATATCCACATCTGTCTTTTTTACTTTTGTTTATTTTCCTTGATACGGGTTATAGTGTGATTCTTTATTATATTGGAATAGTAATTTTAATAAAAGCAGTAAGCTATTTTTGGGAATTATAATTAAAAAAAAATGTTCGACCAATTCCGAAATAAATTCCCCTTAACTGATGAAAAATGGAACGAATACACGAGTTATTTCAATCGTATTGAAGTTCCTGCTAAAACGGTTTTGATTGAAGAAGGCGAAGTTTCTAAAAAGCTTTTTATAATCGAAAAAGGCTGTATCAGGGTTTGGTTTAATAATAACGGAAAAGATTTGACTTCGCAGTTTTTTTTCGAAAATCAAAGTGTTGCTTCTATCGAAAGTTTCATTAAAAAATTTCCAAGTCCGGTTGTAGTGGAAACAATCGAACCTTCTGTTTTATGGTGGATTTCTAAAAATGATGTCGATACAATTTTGGAAGAAATAAAAGAAATCCCGGAACTTCGGGATCGGTTAATCAATATGCTTTTTCAAAGAACATTTGATTATATGAAACACTTTTTTTCTTTCATAAAAGACTCCCCTACTCAACGTTATCTCAGTTTAATTGAAGAAAAACCTCAAATTGTGCAGCGAGTTCCGCAACATTACATTGCTTCTTATCTTGGCGTAAGCACAGTTCATTTAAGCCGAATCAAAAGTAAACTGGTTCACAAAAAATAATTAAAATTTCACCATATAAGTTATATAAGAAATATAAGCTAGACTTAAATTAACTTATATAACTTATATGGTTTAAAAAAAACTTGATAATTGTTTCTTATTTCATTTGATAACAAATGTTATCGTTTGTCCATAAACAGCCCTATAATTTTGCTTCATAAAATTTAATATTTAAAATTATGAAAGCAGCAGTAGTTTATAAAAAAGGCGAATTGCCAAAATATGCAGAATTCCAAGAACCAGTCTCAGCAAATGAAAATGAAGTTTTAATTTCGGTTAAAGCTGTAGCGATTACCAATCTCGATAAAGGAATTGCAAGTGGAGAACATTATTCTTCTGAAAATGAAAATCAAAACGGATTTGTAATTGGCAGTGACGCCGTTGGTTTACTCGAAAACGGAACGAGAGTTTATGCTCGAGGGATTTCCGGTACAATAGCCGAAAAAGCTTTAGTCGAGAAAAACAGAATGGTCGCATTGCCAGACGGAATTGAAGATGCAATAGCCGCAGCAATGCCTAACGCAGTTGCAGGTTCGGCAATGGCGCTTCGATTTAGAGCCGGAATAAAACCAGGAGAAACGGTTTTAATTAATGGCGCAACTGGTTTTACGGGTCAGATGGCTATTCAGATTGCGAAACATTATGGAGCAAAAAAAATAATTGTTACGGGAAGAAGCGAAAAAACGCTTCAAAGTCTTTTAGAATTGGGTGCTGACGAAATTGTTTCTTTAAAACAGGATGATAAAAGTTTTGTGTCGAAGCTTAAAGAAATTCATCAAAATACACCAATTGATATTGTTTTGGATTATTTGTGGGGACATTCGGCAGAATTGATTCTTTCGGTTTTAAAAGGAAACGGAAATTTTACTCCTAAAACGAGATATGTTTCTGTAGGTTCAATGTCTGGCGACACCATTCAATTATCTGCTCAAATTTTACGAAGCGTTGATTTGCAATTGTCGGGTTCAGGTTTAGGAAGCTGGACAAGAGACGAAGTCAAATTGTTGTTTTTAGAAATTCTTCCTGAAATGTTTCTTCTGGCTTCTCAAAACAAACTAAAAGTAAATATCGAGAAAGTGAATTTAGTCGATATTGAAAAAATGTGGAACGCAGAAGTTTCTGATGGGAAAAGATTAGTAGTTCTTATTTAAAGCTGCTAAGGTTCTAAGATGCTGAGATTCTAAGTTTTTTTAAACTCAGATCTAATATTAGCATCTTAGAACCTCAATATCTTAGCAACTTAGAATCTTAGTATCTCAGTAACTCGAATAAAACTTCTTCGAAACGATTTTTAGCTAAAAATTGATCTTCTAAAGCTTTTGTAAACGGAATTGGTGAATCTAAACTAGCTACTCTTTTTACAGGGCCGTCTAAATATTCGAAACATTCTTCCATAATTAAAGCCGAAAGATCGCTGGCAATTCCGCCAAACATAGTATCTTCCTGATAAATAATAGCTTTTCCAGTCTTTTTAACCGAAGCAAAAATAGTTTCGGTATCAAGCGGCTGTAAAGTTCTTAAGTCAATTAAATCAGCATGGATTTCAGGATTATTGGCTAAAGTTTCTAAAGTCCAGTGAACCGGAGCTCCAAAAGCAATAATGGTTACCGCATTTCCTTCTTTTAATAAAGCCGCTTTCCCAAACGGAATAGTATAATAATCTGTTGGAACGTCCTGATAAATACTTCTGTATAATTGTTTGTGTTCAAAAAACAAAACCGGATTTGGATCGTTAATGGCGGTATTTAATAAACCTTTTGCATCATAAGGAAATGCCGGATAAACAACTTTTAAACCCGGAGTTTTAGTAAACCAGGCTTCATTTGTCTGCGAATGAAACGGCCCAGCTTGTGTTCCGCCGCCGCAAGGCATTCTAACGACAACATCGGCTTTTTCGCCCCAGCGATAATGTGACTTTGCTAATAAATTGACAATTGGATTAAAACCTGTCGAAACAAAATCAGCAAACTGCATTTCGACAATGGCTTTGTAATTATTGATGGATAATCCCATTGCAGCCGAAACTACGGCACTTTCGCAAATTGGTGTATTTCGAACGCGATCTTTTCCAAAAGCATCAACAAATCCATCTGTAATTTTAAAAGCTCCACCATATTCAGCAATGTCCTGCCCCATTATGACTAAGTTTTTATTACGCCACATAGATTGTTCTAAACCATTTCGGATAGCATCTATAAAACGAATATTTTTTACTTCTTCGCCATGAGTATATTCCTCATATTCAAAATCTTTATAAACATCATCTAATTCTCCGCTGTAAGTTGGTTCTATTTCAGGTTCGGCATTTGCCATTGCCCAGTTTTCATCAATTTCCAGCTTGATTTCAGCACGCAATTGTTCGTCCAGTTTTTCGGTAAGAACTCCAATTTCTGTTAGATATTTTCTATAATTGGTAACCGGATCTTTAGCTTCCCATTCATCCATCAATTCTTGCGGAACGTATTTTGTTCCACTCGCCTCTTCGTGCCCGCGCATTCTGAATGTTTTAAATTCTAATAAAACCGGATGCGGGTTATCGATCATTTCCTGTTTTAACTTCGATAGTTTGTTGTAGACTTCAATAATATTATTTCCGTCAATAATCCAGCTTTCAATACCGTAACCAATTCCTTTATCGGCAAGGTTTTCGCATAAATATTGTTCGTTTGTTGGTGTAGAAAGTCCGTAGCCGTTGTTTTCGATAACAAACATAACCGGAAGTTTCCAAACTGCTGCAATATTCAATGCTTCGTGAAAATCTCCTTCGCTTGTTGCGCCTTCTCCGGTAAAAACCGCTGTGATTTTTTTATTGTCCTGAAGTTTATTGGCCAGCGCAATTCCGTCAGCAATTCCTAATTGCGGACCCAAATGCGAAATCATACCTATAATATTGTATTCCTGAGTTCCAAAGTGAAAACTTCTGTCACGGCCTTTTGTAAAACCGTTTGCTTTTCCCTGCCATTGCGAAAAAAGTCGGTGCAATGGAATATTTCGGGTTGTAAACACACCAAGGTTTCGGTGCATTGGCAATACATATTCAGATTCGTCTAAAACAGATGTAACACCTACTGCAATAGCTTCCTGGCCTATTCCTGAAAACCATTTTGAAACTTTTCCTTGTCGAATTAAAATAAGCATTTTCTCTTCGATCAAGCGCGGTTTCAGGATTTTTTTATATAAATCTAGTAATTTTTCGTCAGTCAGGTTTTCTCTGTAAAAGATCATTTTTGTAGTAAGTTTAGTTTTTCAAATATAAAAAAATATAACAATTTTACATCTAATTGTTAAATAATTTAAAAACGCATATCATTAATTCTATAAAAATAGAAAATAATTTGCAGTTTTCGGTTTAAAAAAAGCGAACACAAATATAATCGGATTTTTTCGTCAGACCAGTATTTTTTATAATATTTTAGCTACAAAAAATAAATGCATTAATTTTTCAGTTTTTAAAATTTTAATTCAGAATTTGTATTAAAAATTGGATATAAAACTAAATTTTATGGTAATTTATAAAATTCAAATATAAAATATTCTCTACCTTTGTTATTGAAAGGCTTAATGCGCCTTTTTTTCTTAAATAAAAATGTAAAGTATGCAAAACATTCCTAGTGTAGACTTACGTGATTTCCTTTCGGACGACCCGAAACGTAAACAAAAATTTGTAAATGAAATCGGCAGTGCATTTGAAAACATTGGCTTCGTTGCCTTAAAAGGTCATTTCTTAGATGACAAATTGGTAGACGAACTTTATGGTGAAATTAGAAAATTTTTCGCCTTGCCAGTAGAAACTAAGCATAATTATGAAATTCCCGGAATTGGCGGTCAAAGAGGTTATGTTTCTTTTGGAAAAGAACATGCTAAAGGACGTAAAGAGGGAGATTTGAAGGAATTCTGGCATTTTGGCCAGTATGTTGACCAAGACTCTAAATGGGCTTCAGAATATCCTGAAAATGTAGAAGTTAAAGAATTGCCTCGTTTTAATGAAGTTGGTAAAGAGGCTTACCAAATGCTTGAAAAAACAGGAATTTATGTTTTAAGAGCTTTGGCTTTACACCTTGGACTTGATGAGTTTTATTTTGATGATTATGCAAAAGAAGGAAACTCTATTTTAAGACCAATTCATTATCCTCCAATTACTTCTGAACCAGAAAATGCAATTCGTGCAGCGGCTCACGGTGATATTAATTTAATCACTTTGTTAATGGGAGCGCAAGGTAAAGGACTTCAGGTTCAAAACCATGATGGCGAATGGATTGACGCTATTGCAGCAGACGACGAATTAGTGATTAATGTGGGCGATATGTTGTCAAGACATACTAATAATAAACTTAAATCTACAATTCACCAGGTTGTAAATCCGCCTAGAGAATTATGGGGAACTTCTCGTTATTCAGTTCCGTTTTTTATGCATCCGGTAAGCGATATGCGTTTGGATTGTTTAGATAAATGTATTGATGCAGAACATCCTAAGAAATATGAAGATATTTCAGCGGGCGAGTTTTTACACGAACGTTTGGTAGAATTAGGTTTAATCAAGAAATAAAAATTAAATAAATTCTAATATTAAAATTCCAAATTCCAAGCTTTTCTTGGAGTTTGGAATTTAATTTTTAAATACCTTTATGGTTGAAATTTATTTTTAGAATAAAAAAATATGGACTTAAAAGATCAGTTAAAAAACTTATTTCCAGATCACGAAGAATCAAATGAACCTGAGGAAATTCAGGAGCAGGATCATGTTTTGTATGTACAGAAAGAACCTATGATCTGTAAATTTGAAAAACGCAAAGGAAAACCAACTACTATAATTGAAGGTTATGAAGGAAGCGATGAAGATTTTAAAGTATTAGCCAAAGAAATCAAAACAAAATTGAGCGTTGGCGGTACTTTTAAAGATGATTCGATCATCATTCAGGGCGATTACCGCGACAAAATTATGGCAATTTTAAAAGAAAAAGGATTTAAAACGAAGCGTGTTGGGGGATAAAAATTCCAAAATTTAAATTCCAAATTCCAATTTTTTATTTTAACGCAAAGCTCGCTAAGAATTTTTATAATTTGGATTTTTGTAAAATGCAAAGTTCGCAAAGCTTTGTGTAAATTTGAGTAATTGGAATTTGGAATTTAAATTATGGAATTTTATAGATGCACAGCTGTGCGCCTCTACAGAAAACCTTTGTCCCTTTGCACCTCAGAACCTTAGAACCTAAAAAAGAAATGATAAAAGCATCAGAATTAATACTTAATCCAGACGGAAGTGTTTACCACTTAAACCTTCGTCCTGAACATATTGCCAACGATATTATTTTTGTTGGAGACCAAAATAGAGTTGAAAAAATTACTCAGTTTTTTGATTCGATTGAATATTCGACACAAAAAAGAGAATTTAAAACCCAAACGGGAATTTACAAAGGAAAAAGAATCTCTGTAATGTCAACCGGAATTGGGCCTGATAATATTGATATTGTTTTAAACGAATTAGATGCTTTGGTAAACATCGATTTAAAAACACGTCAGCCAAAAGAAAAATTGACTTCTTTAAATATTGTTAGAATTGGAACTTCTGGTTCTTTGCAGGCTGATATTCCTGTTGACAGTTTTGTAATGTCAAAATTCGGACTTGGATTAGATAACATGCTTCGCTCCTATTTAATTGACGAAGTTTCGAATACGGCTCTTGAAGATGCTTTTATTCTTCACACCAACTGGGATATTAGAAAAGGAAGACCTTATGTGATTCCGTGTTCAGAGAAACTGGAAAAAATTATCGAGTCTGATAAAATTTTTAAAGGAATAACCGCTACAGCCGGAGGATTTTATGGTCCGCAGGGTCGTGTTTTGAGATTGAATATTCAGGATGAAGAATTAAACAATAAAATGGATAATTTTGATTTTAATGACAATCGTATTACTAATCTTGAGATGGAAACAGCAGCAATTTATGGGCTTTCTTCTCTTTTAGGACATAATGCCTTATCTTTAAATGCAATTATTGCCAACCGTGCTTCGGGAACTTTTAGTGAAGATCCTTATAAAGCTGTTGATGAATTGATTACTTATACATTGAATAAACTGGCTGGGAATTAATGGATCACATATTCTCAAGGACATTAGGTAGGTTTATATGCGGAATTGGAGGCATATTTAGATGGTGCTTTTTTCAATTGTTAAATATTTTAATTGAAGAAAAGTTTCCTAAAGAATTGGATTACTATTGGTTTAATGACGATACAACTGTAGATAAAAATGGATTTACAGCGATTCAGAAAAACTATATGGCAGGAATAATTTTGTTCATAATTTTTATATTTCTAATTAAAATACTTGAATAATGTTTTTAAGAGTAGCCAGACATACGAATGATTTAAAGAGAATTGAAGATTTTTACGTTGATATTCTCGGTTTTGAACAATTGGGAGGTTTTGAAAAACACAATAATTACGATGGAATTTTTATTGGAAAATCAGGTTTAGACTGGCATTTTGAGTTTACACAATCCAATGAAAAAGCCAATCATTCTTTTGATGAAGACGATGTAATTGTGCTTTATCCCAAAACAATTTCAGATTACAATGAATTAATAAATAAGCTTATACACCATAATATTGCAACGATAACTGCAGCTAATCCGTTTTGGAACGAGAACGGAAAAATGATCCAGGATCCGGATGGTTATCGCATTGTAATATCATCCTTAAAAGCCATAATAAACGAAATAGAATAATGCAGGAAACACATAAAAAAATATTATTTAAATATTACAGTGATTATTTAGAAGAAACAGTTTCAGAAACGATGTGGGCCGAAATTGTAGATTTAGAAAAAGGACTTTTTAAATTAGATAATATTCCATTTTTCGGGCCGTTGATTGCTACTGATGATTTATTTTATGCAGAATTTGATGAAGAGGAAGATCGCCTGGTTTATAAAGAAACAATTGAAAATTCAGGAAATTCAATTGTTCAGGTGATTATTTTAGAGAAAGGATTTGACAAGGAAATTATCAGAGAAAAACTAAAGGCAATAAATTGTTTATCAGAAGGATTAAATGAAAATTTTCTTTCTGTAGAAGTGGTTCGCGATGTTGATTATTCGATTGTGAGAAGTATTTTAAACGAATACGAATCTCAGGAAATTATTCAATATGCAGAACCTTGCCTTTCAGACAAACACAGGGCTGATTTAATAAAAAACTAAACTTACAAACTTAAGAATACGCATACCAAACTTAACTTAAACTTAAACTATAATGAAAACTGTAAAAATTGTAGGTGTTCCTGAACACTTCAATCTGCCATGGCATTTATGCATTGAAAATGGCGAATTTGAAGCAGAAAATATCGATTTACAATGGAAAAACGTTCCTGAAGGTACCGGAAAAATGTGTCAGATGCTGCGTGACGGCGAAGCTGATATGGCCGTTATTTTGACAGAAGGAATTGTAAAAGATATTACGGCAGGAAACCCAAGTAAAATTGTTCAGATTTATGTGCAGTCACCTTTAATTTGGGGCATTCACGTTGCAGCAAAATCAGGTTTCGAAACTGTAAAAGATTTAGAAAACAAAAAAGTTGCGATTTCAAGAATTGGTTCAGGTTCCCAATTAATGGCTTATGTAAATGCAAATGAACAAGGCTGGAACAGCGACAAGCTTCAATTTGAAATTATTAATACTATTGACGGCGCTGTAGAAGCCCTGACAAACGAAACTGCAGATTATTTTATGTGGGAACGTTTTATGACAAAACCGCTGGTTGACCAGGGAATTTTCAGGCGTGTTGGCGACTGCCCTACTCCTTGGCCTTCATTTGTAATAACGGTTCGTGATGAATTCTTGAAAAAGAATCCAAAAATCGTTGAAAAAGTATTGGAAGTTATTAATAAAACAACGCATGATTTTGCGCAGATTCCTGATATTGACAAGACTTTAGCCGAATTATTCAATCAAAAAGTTGAAGATATTCAGGAATGGCTGAAACTAACACAATGGTCACAAAAACATTTAAGTGAAAAAGCATTTATCAAAATTCAAAATCAATTATTTGATCTGGGAATTATTGATAAAAAAAGTACTTTTGTTGAAACGGTGAAAGCGCTGTAAAACTGCTTTTGATTCTTATGATAAATTTTCCCAAAATTGACCTACCACAGTTAAAATCCAAATTACAGGTGAAATCACCTTGGGATAGGATTATTATTTCTGTGTTGAGTCTTTTTATTACAATCCCAATATTTATCATTCTGCATCAAAACTTAATCGATCTGGAATGGGCTTTCAATCTGGATCGTGTTTTTATATTTATTTTTGTTTTTGCTGTTGTTTTCTTTCTGCTAATGTATCTGCGAACCATAATTATTTTATGTGTTGCGGTTTATTTATTGGTTTTATTTTACGGATCGGTTATTGGGAATTATGGTTTCAGTGAGATTTCTGAAGATTATAATTCGATGATTTATACCATGTCAGACAATCCGTATCCGCAGGATATAATTGTGGCAAAACTGCTGCCGTTTCCCAATAAATCAAAAATTATAAGTGCCATTGAATATCAAAATCCGAAAGTTCGAAATTTTGCTATTATGGCTACTTCAAAGCATTTTAAAGGAATAAAAGGCTATTCTGATTACAGAACTATAATTCAATGTTTTGCTGTTTTTAAAGAAATAAACGGACGCTGGAATTATGTCAACGACCCAAAAGAAGGCGATTATATTGCTACTGCCAGCGAATCATTAGAATATTTTTCGGGAGATTGTGATGATCATTCTATTTTAATGGCGGCGGCAATTCGCTCTATTGGCGGAACTCCAAGACTTATACACACCAAAGGCCATATTTATCCCGAAATATTAATAGGCTCTATGATTGATCTGGAAAAGGTCAATTATTTAATTAAAAATGTACTTTTTCCAAGAGAAAGTTATGGTAAAAATCTGCATTACCATATTGATGAACGCGGTCAGGTCTGGATGAATCTGGATTATACGGCAACTTATCCCGGAGGCCCGTTTATGTATGAAGAAATTCTGGGGGCTTTGACCCTGAATTGATTTTTTGAAACTCTTAAAAAGCTAGGTTTTTCTATAAGATATTAAAAATCAGACGACTCAATGTCACTTTCTGTAGCTATATCGTTATAGATAATATTTTTTTTCGTACCTTTTCATTTCTAATCTTTAATCACAAAATCATGAAAAAATCTAAATTATTTATCTTCGCGCTTGCATTAGCTGCAGTATTAATGATTTCATGTTCTAAGAGAAATACACTGGTAAGCTCTTGGAAAATTACAGCGGTAGAACCGAAAATGCCCATTTCGGATTCTTTAAAAGCTGTAATTTTAACGGATGGAACTTTAACATTTACAAAAGATGGGCATGTTACCGGATTCTTGACAAGAGAAATTACAAATGGTACTTATGCATTGACAAAAGGTGGAAAAAGTTTAGTAATTAAAGATGAAGTTGGCACCCCATACCCTTGCGAAAGTACTATTACCAGTGACGAATTAATTCTGGACAGTAAAGAAATGAAACTTACGCTCAAAAAAATATAAGCTTTGCTATCCTGATATAACCACAAAAGCAATAAAAAACTCCTTAAGTAAATCATTTAAGGAGTTTTTTATTGCTATGAATTTTTTAAAATTTTAAAAACGTATTCTTTATAACTCGCTCCAATAGGAATTTCAATAGTTCCAATTTCAACATCATAAGGCGTAAATGCCGTGATATTTTTTAAATTAATGATAAAAGAGCGATGAATTCTCAGGAAGTTTTTATCCTGTAATTCTAATTCAATATCGCTGATTTTATATTTGGCATTTAATTTTACGCCATCTTTTTGATGTATAATAATATAATCTTTCACACTTTCGATATATAAAATCGTGTCGACGTTTACTTTATTGAATTTTGGCCCGTTTTTGATATAAATATAATCTTCCTGCGAAGGCGTAATTATTTTGCTGTTTACAGGTCCGCTAATTCTTAAATAACGATCTGCGGCTTTAAAAAAACGATCGAAAGTAACCGGTTTTAAAAGATAATCTACAATATCGAGCTCGTAGCTTTCTAAAGCATATTCGCGGTAAGCGGTAGTAAAAATAACAGCCGGCGGATTCTTTAATGTTTTTAAAAAATCAATTCCCGTAATCTGTGGCATTTTGATATCTAAAAACATCAAATCTACAGGAGTTGTGCGCAAAACATCGGCAGCTTTTAAAGCGTTTGGACAAGTTCCTACCACTTCAAAATAATCTAATTTACTAATATGATTCTGCAATAAGCTGATTGCTAAAGGCTCGTCGTCGACTAATAAACACTTTATTTTCATATTACGCTAAATTATATTCGGTTGCTAAATTAATCTGTAAATAAGCCGTAAAATCCTTTTCTGTTTTAGTAACATCAAAAGTATAATGTTCCGGATAAATTTTATCAAGCTGCTGGATAATATTATTTAATCCAATTTTTCCGTTTCCAGATTCGCTGTCAATTTTATTTATGGAGTTTACAATCTTAAACTCAAAACGATCACCTTGCAGCTTCAAATCAATTTGAATATTAGGAGAACTTCCCGTGTCCTCTCCTGCTCCATGTTTAAAAGCATTTTCGACCAACGAAAGCAAAATCAAAGGTGCAATAGATTTATTATGATCTATAGAATGATTGAATACTACGCTTAAATGTTCGTCATATCTCAGTTTTTCGAGCGTAATATAATTTTCAAGCAAGGAAATTTCCTGAGAAATGGGAACATAAGTCGCACTGCATCGGTATAAAATACAATCTAAAATCTCAGACAAAACAGCAATTGATTTTGAGGTTATTGGAGAATTTGTGATGGAAAGCGAATAAATATTATTAAGCGTATTAAACAAAAAATGAGGGTTTAATTGTGCTTTCAGGATTTTTAATTCGGTTTCTGCTTTTTGTTTTTCCAGCAGTAAAGATCTTTTTTGAACGACATATTGATCTTTTATCAATTTTATAAAAATAAAAAATATGGATAACGAAAGAATATGCAAAAAATAAGCTCCAAATAAGGTAGGTAAATCAGTCAGGATTTCGGCAATAGGTTCCTGATTAAAAGGTCGTTTGCGCGTAAGAGTTTCCAAGCCGTACACCATTGCAATTCTGGCAATAACAGAGATAGCATAACTTCCCAGAACCAATTCTGCCCAAACCCAATTATGCTTTTGTGTAATCATTAAGCGGGGTAAAATTCTATAAGACATAAAATAAGCCCCAATGATAGAAAACAACTCATAATATAATGTGTATGCTATATCAACCCATAATTCTGCTGGTTCAGAAGAAGTGTTTTTGCTAAAAAACATAATAAAAATAAATGTCCAAAAAATAATATGGGTACTAATTCTGTGCTCTTTAGAGAATTTTATAATTTTTTCGAATGGTGTCATGTTTGTTAAGTTGCTGAGTTGCTAAGGGTCTAAGATTCTAAGATTTTTTCTAAAGGTTTATTATTCTTTTCTAAGTTGCTGATTTAAAAAAAACTTAGTGTCTCAGAATCTTAGCAACTAAAAATCTAAGTAAATCAAAGTTAACATTTATTTAGAAAGACAAAATAGTTGTCGATGAACATGCAAAAAAAAGATACGAACATATAAAAATTGGCTATAAACACGATTTATGGTTTCTATTTGATTGTTTATACACAATAATTGCCCTTATATCATGCGTGAAAATTTTGAGTGAAATTAAAAAGGAGTTTTGCTTAAAATTCTAAACCAATCAAAAAATGAAACAGTTAACATTATTAATCGTATTACTATTCAGCTTCACATCTGGAGCACAAACATCACAATTTACTATCAAAGGAAAAATAGTAGATTCTAAAACCAAACAAGCCTTACCTTATGTAACGCTTTTATTATCATCTGCAGAAAATAAAAAAGAAGCCGTTACAGACGCTGATGGAAATTACATTTTAAAAAGTAATTCTGGAAATTACCAATTGAAAGCCGTTTATATGTCGTACAAAACTTTTACAGTTGAAAATATTCAATTAAATAAAGATATTGTCATGAAAGACATTCTTTTAGAAGAAAGCATCAATCAATTAAACGAAGTAAATGTTATTGCCGAAAAATCAGCGGTAGAAATGAAAATTGATAAAAAAGTCTTTAATGTGGGGAAAGATATTTTATCCAGCGGCGGGTCTGCCAATGATATTTTAAACAATGTTCCTTCGGTAAATGTTGATATTGCAGGAGTTGTAAGCCTTAGAGGAAACAGCAGCGTTACGGTTTTAATAAATGGAAAACCTTCTATGCTGACCACTAATAATGGTTTATCGCAAATATCAGCAGCTAATATTGAAAAAGTAGAAGTTATTACCAATCCTTCTTCGGCATATGAAGCTCAAGGTGGCGCGGGAATCATTAATATTATTATGAAAAAGAACACGATGAAAGGTTTCAACGGTTCGCTTCAAGCCGGAATTGGAAATCCTGCAAGACATAACGTAAATGCCAATGTGAGTTATAAAACAGAAAAAGTGAATCTTTTTGGAAATTTAGGGTATCGTTATTTAGATATTTATGGTTATAACAAACAGTTTCAAACGAATACAGATAACGGTACAACGACTATTTTAAATCAATATGATGATATGAAACGAAGCATTAGCGTGTATAATATGTACGTAGGCGGAGATTATTATATCAACTCAAAAAACACATTAACCGGAAGTTATTACCGCAGTAAAGACAACAATAACAATAAAATGCATTACAACTACAATTATGCTAATGCAAATAATGTTACGGATAGTATTATTTCGAGATCTGAAAAGTATAAAGAACCTCAAATTTACAATGCATTAGAATTAAATTATGTAAAAACGTTTGACAGAAAGGATAAAAAATGGACAACAAGTTTACAATATGATTTTTGGAATGATGATGAAAACCAATATATTACACAGCAAAAAACATTTCCTTTTAATGCTTCGGTTTCTAATTTGTATTCAAGAGATATTGAAAGCAGTAATGATATTTTTATAAAATCAGATTTTGTAGACCCAATTTCTGAAAATTCTAAAATTGAAATGGGAATTAGAAGTGATCTTCGTGCGCTGAGAAGTGATTATCACACCATTCTGGATAATGTACTACAAGAACAATTTACCAATAAATTAAAATATGATGAGAATTTATACAGTGCTTATTTTCAGTTCTCAAGCAAATATAAAAAGTTCAATTACCAGTTAGGTCTGCGTTCTGAATTATCAGATATAAAAATTGCGGATACTAAAAACACGTTTAACAATGCTAAAAACTATATTAACCTCTTCCCTACGCTGCATTTTGTATATAATTTAACCGAAAAAACAGATTTACAGTTGAGCTACAGTAAACGTATCAACAGGCCAAGATTCTGGCAGTTAAATCCATTTTCGGGAGTTTCAGATTTAAGAAATTTAACCGTAGGAAATCCAGATTTGAACCCAATGTTTACTAATTCTTTTGAGTTTACATTATTAACAAAACCGGGAAAATTCAGCATTAATCCGTCTGTTTATTACAAGCATACAACTAATTATTTTGAATACATAGTAAAACGTACTGATGAAAATTATTTTGTAAGCACGCCTGTAAACCTTGATACTGAAGACCGTTACGGTGCAGAAGTTTCGACAACGTATAATCCAACAAAATGGCTTAGACTGGCTTTAGATTTTAATTATTACAAATTCAAACAGCAGGGAACTTTTGAAAACGTAAATTATAATGCCGAAGATCAAACCTGGCTTTCTAACTTTAGATCTGTAGTGAAGTTTCCTAAAATTATTTCTGGAGAATTCAGTTTTAGATACCGAGGAAAAAATCAAGGCGTTCAATCGCTTACAGAAGCGCAGTATACGGCTAATTTAGGTTTGAGCAAAGATTTTCTTGGAGATAAAATGTCGGTAACTTTAAATGTAAATAACTTATTCAATTCGCAGATTACGACTGAAAAAATTACAACTCAATATTATTATTTAGAATCTGAAGCCAGATCGCAAGGAAGATATATCAATCTTAATGTTATTTATCGTTTTAACAGAAGTAAAAATGATGCTGACAGGCTGCCTGATAATATGTAAAAAAGGTTTAAATTCAAATTTTTAAAATTCCAAATTCCAAAACTTGATTTTAATTTGAAAGCCGTTTTAATTTACTAAAACGGCTTTTGCTTTTATTCTCTTAGAATTTTTTCCATTTTCTTTCCTTTCGCCAATTCGTCTACTAATTTATCCATGTAGCGAATCTTTTGCATTAGCGGATCTTCGATATCTTCAATTCGGTAACCGCAGATTACGCCTGTAATTTTAGATGCATTTGGATTCAGGTTTGGTGCTTCTGCAAAAAAGGTCTGCAAATCTGCTTTCTTTTCTATTTGATCTCTAAATTGTTTATCGTTATAACCCGTCAGCCAAAGTATAACAGTATCTACTTCTTCTGCCGTACGTCCCTTCTTCTCTACTTTTTCCTTGTATAATCGATAAATACTCGCAAATGAATATTGAAATACTTTAGCATTATTATTCATGTTTTCTTCTTTTTTATTGAATTTAAAATTATAAAAAAACGCCTGTAACTCCTCATAATTTCAAAAAAAATATAAAATTTTTCGTAAAAAATATTGTGCAGTCAAATGACTTCATTATATTTGCAGTCAAATAACTGCACAATGGAAATACGTAGAGATGTTTTTCAGGCAATTGCCGATCCAACGCGAAGAGCAATTTTAAATTTGGTAGCCATTCAAGCAATGACGCCGGGAACTATAGCGGAAAATTTTGATTCGTCAAGACAAACTATTTCGAAACATATTAAAATATTAACGGAATGCGAACTGCTTGACCAACAGCAAAACGGACGCGAGATTTATTACTATATAAATCCGAAGAAAATAAAAGAAGTTGCTGATTTTATTGAACCTTTCCGTCAAATGTGGGACGATCGTTTTAATAAATTAGAAAGCATAATGAAAAACTATAAACCTAAAAAAGATTAATTTATGGAACGCAAAACAAAAATTAATGCCGAAAATGGTCAGCAGGAAATTGTAATTACAAGAGAATTTGATCTTCCGGTTGATTTACTTTTTAAAGCTTATGCAGAACCTGAAATTGTAGAACAATGGATGGGAACAAAAGTGGTAAAATTAGAAAATAAACAGCACGGCGGATGGCAGTTTGAAACCAAAGACCCAAACGGAAATGTTGTATTTAGTGCCAATGGTGTCATTCATAATTTTGTTCCTAATGAAAGAATTACGAGAACTTTTGAAATGGACAATGCCAATTTTGCACCTCAATTGGAGTTTTTGGAGTTTGAAGAACTTACAGCAGAAACCAGCAGGCTTACCATGCAGATTATCTACAAATCTGTAGAACACAGAGATCAACAATTGAAACTGCCTTTCGCGCAAGGTTTGAATTTCGCACACAATCGCTTACAGGAAATAGTAAATAAACTTAAATAAATCGTCATGAGTAAAAGAAACAAAATTATTTATTGGATTGCCACTCTTTGGCTGGCATTAGGAATGACTTCAACAGGAATTGTACAAATTATAAAAATGAAGGAAGAAGCCGATATGATGGCACATTTAGGCTATCCGCTTTACTTTTTAACCATTCTGGGCGTTTGGAAAATATTAGGTGTAATTGCTATTTTAATTCCGAAGTTTCCTTTATTAAAAGAATGGGCTTACGCAGGATTCTTTTTTGCAATGAGCGGTGCCATTATCTCTCATTTTGCCGTAGGTGATTTAGGAATAGCGTATTTCGGACCAACATTATTATTGGTTTTAACTGTTACTTCATGGTATTTTAGACCTGTTTCGAGAAAAACGGTTATTTAGTCTCAGTTTTCAGTCGCAGTTTTCAGTTTTCAGTCTCAGTTTTCAGTTTTCAGTCTCAGTTTTCAGTCTCAGTTTGCAGTCATAGTTTATAGATTGTCAGGCTGAGCGAAGTCGAATCCCTCGTTTCGTAAAAAGCCCTTCGACTTCGCTCAGGGTGACAGCAGTTTTCAAAACTGAAAACTGCGACTGTGACTGTAAACTAATAAACTTGATTAAAAAAATCAGTTAAAAACTGTAAATTACTTTCTACATGCATCGCGTCGGTCATTTTTAAAGTATCTTCTGTTATTTCTTCCATACGACTGCGCATTTTATTTTCAAATAAAGAAACAGCATCATCTATAGTTTCATGATTACCAAAACAAAATATTTCATAAAAATCTAAAGCATCAGCCATAGCCTGGTTTGCTCCTTCCCCTGCATAAGGCGGAATACGATGTGCGGCATCACCAATTATGGTAAGATTAGTCAGCGGTTTCCAATATTGATCAATCGGGAAATGATACATAGGTCTTGGAATAATAGAAATTTCATTGGTTCCAAAAATTTCCTGCCAATCAGTATTCCAGGTTCTGAATTCGTTTTTAAACCATTCAGCAACCGAGCTTTTATCCTTAAAATTAATTCCTGAATTGGTAACCCAATTATCTTCTGTTTTTATTCCAATTAAAATAGTTAAGGTACCATCAGCTTTTGAGCTGCAAAAGAATGTTTTGCCTTCTTCCAGAGCAAAAAGTTTTCCGTCGTTTACAAGTTTCCAAAGGTTTGGCGCGTTTTTTTCTGCTTTATAAATATTAATTTCAACAGCCGTAACGCCCGAAAATATAGGCTCGATGTCTGTAAGATATTTTCTCACACGCGAATTTGCGCCGTCTGAAGCAATTACGAAATCGGCATAAGTTGTTGTTCCATTTTCAAAAGAAATTTCCCAGCCAGCTCCTAAAGGTTTCATTTGGGTGAATTTAGAATTCCAAATCACATTTTCTTCTTTAAGCGAAGCAATTAGTAAATCTCGTAAAGGCCCGCGATCAATTTCAGGTCGAAAATGTTCATTTCCGAAATCTTCTTCCGGTTTTTCGGCATGATCATCAAGTACCACATTCATATTTTTATCGGCAATTCGCATTTTATCTGCTCCAGGACGGTAGTATTTTTTAAATTCTTCCATCAATCCAGCTTCCTGTATCGCTTTTAAACCTGTATCTTCATGTAAATCAAGTGTGTGACCTTGCTGACGAACATTTCGGTTTTCGTCTCTTTCATAAACTTTTACATCAATTCCTTTTTCCTGTAGTAGTCTGGCAAGAGTTAATCCGCCTGGGCCTCCGCCAATAATGGCTACTTTTTTATTATCTAATAACATACTTATATCGTTTTTAATTTGTTTAAATTTTCATTACAAAATTATCTGTATCTTTATAGGTAAAATATTCGATTTTGATATTAAAATAGTCGTAAATGAAAATTAAAGTTGTAGATAAAAACGGTTCAGGAATCCTGCATAAGTTTGCCGATGCGATTGGAGCTCGTGTTCGCGGTCGTTTTATTGATATTCCTAAAAATTTAGGAGAAGGTTATATGACCGGATTTAATTGGAGAAAAGATTTGCGAATGATGATCAGGAATTATTATTTAAAAGAAGAAATTGTTCTTGATCGTAAAAATGAAATTCCTGAAGGACAAGAAAATGTGATCTTTTTTCTAAGCGGTATTTTTGATTCTTCTAACCAAAAACAAGAAACAATAATCGCAGAACAACCCAATGTTTTTATCGCAATGCAGTCGGTTTCTTCTGTAATATCCATGCCTCAAAATACATTTTTTAGAAGTGTAACCATTTCTGCATCAAGAGAATATTTACAGGAAAGATTTGGAGAACTACAACATCCAATAGTTTCAAGCATACTTTCATCTAAAGATACTTTTGCTTATGAAATTGGAATTTCTCCCGCCATGATTACAACAGCAAGCGAAATGCTGCATCAATCTGTTCCCGAAAGTTTAGACAATCATTATAACAAACTAAAATGTGAAGAACTGCTTTGCCATATTTTTGCTTTGTTATTGCAGCGGGAAGATACACCAGCAAGCGGAATACATATAAAAGATATTAAGGCAATTTATGCCATTAAATACCATTTGCAATCCAATTTAGACAAAGCACCAGAGATTAATTCACTGGCAAAAGAAGCCGGAATGAGCGAACCCAAGCTTAGAAAATTGTTTAAGCAGACTTTTGGTAAAGGTGTTTTTGAATATTATCAATTTATGAGAATACAGGAAGCTGCCAGGCTTTTAAAGGAAAAACATTTATCAGTTTCAGAAGTTGGTTATCAATTAGGATTTACCAATCTCAGCCATTTTTCAAGGGTTTTTGAACAGCAAATTGGCTTGAAACCAAAGAAATATTCGCTAACATAATCAATACTTTATGTGTTAAAAATGATGTAAGGCATTTTAGAAATAGTTTTATATTAGCAAAAAAGAAATCAGTAACCAAATCACGGTTTTAATAAAGATATTTGATTATAATCTCAAATGATAAACAGCACTTTCAACTTTGTCAAAATCTTTATTTATTTCCTGCTTTTTTTATTTTCAATTCAATTTTCTGCTCAGGAAATAAAACCCGTTTCCAATCAGTTTTTAATGAATATAGAACTAAGGCCAAGAGTTGAATATACTTCTAACTATTTTCTTCCGCCAAACGATTCTATAGATCCTTATTTCTATACAACACAAAGAAACCGGATATCGATGTCGTATACGGCAGAAAAATGGTTAATAAAGTCTGATATACAAGAAATTCATGTTTGGGAAGAACAAAATTTAAAATCAAAAATTGGAAGTATAAATTTCTATCAGTTATATTTTGAAACTAAATTCAAATCATTCAATATTCGGCTCGGAAGACAAAGTATTTTATTAGACAACGGAAGGCTTTTTTCTGACGCACCCTGGGCACAGCAAGGCAGAGCGCATGAAGGAATACGATTGATGAAAACGGCAAAACATTTCTCTAATGATTTTTTCTTTTTGTTTACCCGAAAATACGGAAATGAATTTGACCCGGCCTACTCTCCCGTGGCTTCTAATAAGTACAAATATTTAGCCGTCAATAATTTCAATTATAATTTTGACAATGGATTTTCTTTTAATTCATTGAATGTATTCGATTTATTTGAAAATCCTGCATCTGCAAATAGGTACGGGCGCGCCACATCTGGAGGAAGAATTGAATATAAAAGCAATAAATGGTATTATACATTAAATTCTTATTTGCAATTTGGACGAACATCTCAAGGCAAGAAATTGTTTGCCTATTATTTTCAGCCGGAGATTCGCTTTTCTTTCAATACAGCAATATTGCGTTTAGGAGCTGAAATAATAAGCGGAAACCGCTCGCAATTACCCGCAGATGAATCTGAAAGTTTTGATGTGCTTTATGGTGTGACTTGGAAATTTAACGGAAATATGAATGTATTTACCCGTTTTCCTGCAGATGTTGGTGGAAAAGGTTTAGTAAATCCGTATTTATTTGCTTCATTTCCTTTAACTGATAAACTTTCTGTTCGTTCTGATTTTCATCTGTTTTACAATCAATTTCCCTTAAAAAATGATGAAGGGCAAAACGTAAAAAAGTTCCTTGGATTTGAAAATGATCTTTCATTAAAATATACTCCAATAAAACAATTAGAAATTAATTATGCGTTTTCGTGGTACAGTTCAACAAATGCGATGCAGTATCTTCCTAAAATTCAGGATGAAAATAAACTTGCATTTTGGAGTTATTTAATGGTTTCCTATTCTTTTAATGCCGTAAATACGAAGCATTAAGAATAAATAGTACTTTTGAATTACTTATTAAAAGTAAAATGACTTTATTAATTCAATCAGCTTTACCGGATAATTCTATTTCGCATTTTGTTCACAGCTTTTGGATGCTTGAAAACAATACGGGAAAAGAAATTCCGTCAACTATTTTGCCCAACGCAATGGTTGATTTTGCGGTTATGAATTCAAATGCTGATAATTGGGAAAAAACGATTCGGGGTTTAGATACAATTCCGAGTCAGATTATAATTCCTATTGGAACAAAAATGTTTTCTATTGGTTTTAAATTGCTTGCCGTTGAATATTTATTTGGAGATTCTATCAAAGATGTTTTAAATGATGACAAAATTATTTCAGACGAAATATGGAAATTTGAAGCTGAGGATTTGAATACTTTTGAGCACTTTTGTAATAAAGCAACCCAAATAATAAACAGCATTATAACACCTGATATTGATAACCGAAAAAAGAAACTATTTGAACTTATTTATTCTTCAAAAGGATCGATAAGCGTTAAGGAACTATCTGAAAACGTGTTTTGGAGCACCCGCCAGATTAATCGTTACTTCAATCAGCAATTTGGTATTTCGTTAAAAGCTTACTGCAATATTCTGCGCTTTGGTTCTTCATTTAAACCTATCAGCGAAGGCATACTTTTTCCCGATCAAAACTTTACAGATCAAAATCATTTTATCAAAGAAATCAAGAAATACTCTGGTGTTACGCCCAAAGAATTGAGTAAAAATAAAGACAATCGTTTTATGGATATCGTGGCAATTAAAAAAATGAATACCAAAAACGACTGATTTTTACTATTTCATCTCCTACAGTCTTCTCAATTTTGTAACCTAATTAAACAATAAAATTATGTTACTTACAAATAAAAAAATAGCCATTATTGGCGCAGGCCCGGTTGGTTTAACAATGGCAAGATTATTACAGCAAAACGGAATTGATGTTACGGTTTACGAAAGAGATAAAGACCCAAAAGCAAGAATTTGGGGCGGAACGCTCGATTTACATAAAGGTTCCGGTCAGGACGCAATGCAGAAAGCGGGATTACTTGAAACGTATTATAAAATGGCGATCCCAATGGGGAGAATTATGACTGATTATAAAGGAAATGTATTGTTTAGTAAAGAAACTACTGAAGAAGAACAATACGACGCTCCTGAAATAAACCGAAATGATTTAAGAACATTATTGATTGACAGCTTAAAAGAAAACACGGTTGTTTGGGATAGAAAACTAACTGAAATTGAGGAACAAAACGGAAAATGGTTTTTGTCTTTTGAAAACGGAAAAACGGCAATAGCTGATTTTGTTATTGGTGCAAATGGCGGAATGACTTCTATTAGAAAATATATTACAGATGCCGAAGTTGAACTTACGGGAACGTATATGATTCAAGGCGAAGTTTCTGCATCAGAAGCAAAATCTCTCGGTTTTTATGATCTGTGCGGTGATAAAATTTTGATGACTTCTAACAATGGTAATTTATTGGTTGCCAATCCTAAAAATAATAATGCCTTAAGTTATAATGTTATTTTTAAGATGCCTGAAACGTTAGAAATTGATTTTCAAAATATAGAAAACGTCAAAGTATTTCTTTTAAATAAACTTTCTGATTGGGGAGAATCGTATAAAGAATTATTTCGCGCCACTTCTTTCTTTACCGGATTGCCTACTAAAAAGATATCTGTAGAAAAGGCATGGAAAAATAACCGCCCCTTGCCTATTACACTTATTGGAGATGCTGCACATTTAATGCCTCCTTTTGCGGGACAAGGAGCTAATATAGGGCTTCTGGATGCATTAATTTTATCAGAAAATCTATTAAATGGAGAATTTCAAACAATAGAGAGTGCTATAGAAAATTACGAAGAAAGAATGTTTGTTTATGCAAAAGAAGCGCAGCAACAAACCAGAGAAAATGAAATAGAAATGCTTAAAACGGATTTTACTTTTCTAAAATTTGTTGATTGAAATTTTACCTTTTGTGATGAAAATAATTTTATCTTAGTCAAAGAAAACGAACTTTATAACTAAAAGCTAAAAATATGTCAGACTCACAAAATCAACCAGATGATACAACTCCAAAAGTTACTGGAATTGGCGGTATTTTCTTTTTTCTTGAAAATCCGAAGGAAACTAAAGATTGGTATGCTAAAAATTTAGGATTAGAAATCAATGATTGGGGTTCGGCAAGTTTTGAATCCAGGAATCTTGATAAACCAGAGCAGATAGAATCAACACAATGGTGCCCTTTTAAGAAAGGCGATGAATATTTCTCTCCATCAAAAAAAGATTTCATGGTGAATTACCGTGTTCAAAACATTGAAGGTCTTGTAGAAAAACTTAAAGCAAATGGCGTAACGGTTCTTGATGAAATTGAAAGCTATGATTATGGCAAATTTGTGCATATAATGGATACAGAAGGCAATAAAATTGAGCTTTGGGAACCGGTTTATTAATATTTTCTGCATATAAATTCTTTAAGCCTAATCATATTTAAATAAAAAATGACCAAACCGCATACCGAAAATAGTATTTCAAAAGATAAAAATATACTTCTTGTTTTACAAGACACAATCGACACATCATCAGAACTTGGATATTTAGTTTCTAATTTCTGTGGAAAAGTTATTAAGGATATTTCAGAGATTAATACTTCTTTAAACAATAAAACAATTTATGCCTTTGGTGATATTAGCCAACTTAAAAATGTTAATGATACTTACTTTGTAATTAAAGAGTTTTCTGTTAATTATGAAGGCTTTGCAAGTTCAAATATCAAATTTGTAGAACTTGGACAAGTTCCTATTTTGGTGAGTAACGCCGGGGTTTATTTTAGGGAAATGTTTATTGGAAATGGTTATTTCAATAAAATCAAATCGGAGCATTTGTTTCAAAATTTAACAGAATCTAACAAAGGATCAAAAGCATTAAGAACCGGAATTTATTTAAGCGAAATTTTAAAAGAAAAAACTGCAGATAAAGAAATACTGCATTTTAATCTTTTAAGATGTTCTAGCAATTTCACAGGTCCAACAGATAATTTTAGAGAAACAGATCATACTGTAATGAAAGCTTTAAACGATGCTATTAAACAGACTTTTGAAGAAGAAACAAAGGTTAATCATGTCTTGGTTCAGATTTATGAAAATAAAGTAAAATCAGATGAAAATTATAAGGAAGTAAAATCGAAAATAAAAGCACATTCTGATAAAACCAAGGATATGCCAAAAGAAGGAATTATTGCTTTTTGTACTTTCTATGATACTAGCAACTTTGATAAGCTTAAACTTTCTAAAAAAGACAGATACGATTGGTGTTACAAAGAGACAAGCGGATTAACGAGGCTTCATTTTAAGTTAAAAAATACAGTTACTGATGCTTCTTTTGAAAAAGAATTCAGCGTTACTTTATATCCAAATTCAGCTTTTATAATCCCACTTTCAACAAATAGATTATATACGCATGAAATTAGGCCTTCGTCGTTAAACGTTGACCAAATCCCAATTAGAATGGGATATGTTGCCCGATGCTCGAATCTGGAAGCAGTTTACACGGAAAATCAAACTTATATAAAAGAAAACGGAGGGTTAATCAAACTGGAAGAAATGACAGAAGAAACAATGATCACTTTGCGAGATTCTTATTATGAAGAAAATATGACCGTAAAGAACATTGAATACGGAAAAGTTCATTTTAGTATGAATGCTGGTGATTATGAAAAGCCAATATATTAATTTCCTAAAATGAAAGACTTTCAAAAGATTATCCTTCCATTCGAAAATAATTTATTTAATGAACTGCTGCATTCTGCTGATTTTGAAATCACAGGAAAAGGCAGACTCGGAAATCATTTAGTTGATGTTAAAGATAATGGTGTGCCAATAGTAAGAACAACTACGATTTATAATATTCCGGCTAACCAATTTTCTGCATTACATCAATCCATAATAGCTAGTTTAAATGCTGAAATTGAAAAGAATAACATAGATAATTTACCCAAAGTTGATTTTAATAATGCATTAATTGAAGTTTACGATTCAAGTTATGCTACGATGAAATATCATTCAGATCAGGCTTTAGATCTGGAAGAAGGCTCTTGTATTGGGCTTTTTAGCTGTTATGAAAATCCGGAAGAACTGTCTGAAAGAAACTTAAGAAAGCTTAAAGTAAAAGATAAAGCGACAGATGAAGAATTTGATATTGTTTTAAATCATAATTCTGTTGTTTTATTTCCGTTGTCGGCAAACACGGCATTTCTTCATAAAATTATATTAGAAGCTGTGCCAAAACAAAAAACATCCGAAGCAAATAAATGGCTGGGAATTACTTTTAGAAAATCCAAAACCTTTATTCAGTTTGATGATAATAAACCTAGATTTTCTAACGGAGAATTATTAGAATTGGCAAATGAAGATCAAAAATCAGAATTTTATAAATTGAGAGGACAGGAAAATTTTACTATGGATTTTACTTATCCAAAATTATCGTATACGCTGAGTATTAGTGATACTATGCCTCCGAAATAATAGTTTAAACAATTAATTAAATGAAAACAAAAGTTCAAATATTGAGAGAAGAAAAACATCTGACTCAGACTGAGCTTGCTGAAAAATCAGGGCTTTCATTGCGAACAATACAAAGAATTGAAGCGGGAAATATTCCAAAAGGTTTTACGCTCAAAGCTTTGGCCAAATCATTTGAAGTTCAACCCGAAGATTTAATTTCAGATTTACAAGATACTCCAGAAATTAAACGGGCTAAACTCATTAATTTTTCTGCTTTGTCTTCTCTGGTTATTCCATTTGGAAATATTATTTTTCCATCTATTTTGACGTATAAATCGAAAGAACCAAAAGCAAAAGAATTAGGAAAAAGTATTTTGACAGTGCAGATTATTTACACTTTTGTTCTAGGAACTTTGATGCTTATAAGTCCGTTTATTCAGAAAGCATTTTCACTGAATTTTCCACTGTTTATTGTCTTCTTAGTGTTGTTAAAAGTTATAAATATTTATATAATTTTTAAAAATGGGATGAGTTTAACTCAAAAATCAGATTTATATATAAAACTGAAATACAGTATCTTATAATCAACGTCGTTAAATTGACGTAAAAAAGTCATATCCGTTTTTTGATTTAATCACATTACAATTCTCAATATTGCAAAAAAAATTGTAATGAAAATAATTAAAAAAATCGTGCTGGCTTTCGTAGCTCTTATTGTCCTTTCACTAATTGGCGGCTATTTTTATTTTGACAGAAAATTTAGTCCACCGGAAAACTATCTTAAGGTTTCGGGAAATGCAGAAAACGCTTCTGTAAAATGGGTTTCAGATGAAGGAAATCCATATGCCGCTCTTCTTTTGCCTGTTGAATTAAAAGGCATAAAAAAAACATTTTATATGCAGCTGGATTTTGGTTCGCCAATAACTGTTTTCTACAAAAAATCACTACAATCTGTTCAGGAAAAATTTCCTTCACAAATTGATTTTAAAGAAGATGTTTCATTAAACTTCAAAGTAAAGAATCTAAGTATTTCTTCTAAAAAATTTCAATTGTTAGATTATGGTAAAAAAGCTGATTTAGACAATCCAAATTCTGTCAATATTATAGGGACAATTGGAACCGATTTATTAGAAAAAAGAATAGTTTCATTGAATTTCATAAATAACACATGCTCATTTACAGAAAATGAAATTGAAACCGGATTTACAAAATTTGAATTTAAGAAACGTAAACTTCTTTTTCCTGCAAAAATTGAAAACCAAGATTTAAAATTGCTCTATGATTCTGGTACAAGTGGCTATGAATTGATTATAAATAAAGAAGAATGGCAAAAATACAAACTCAAAAACAGTAAATTAAAAGTAGAAAAAGGAAATTCCTGGGGAAATGTATTGACTGTGATTTCTGCTTCTGCAAATAAAAAAATGCAGTTTGGAGACACACAATTAAAAATTTCAGAAGTAACATATATTGAAGGGGTTTCAAAAATGCAGACTTTTTTAATGAAACGCTCCAGAATGCAGGGAATGATTGGAAATAAAATCTTTTTAAATCATAAATTGATTATTGACTGTAAAAATGAAAGGTTTAAGGTTGAGTGAGCTCCTTGTCTAAAGAATGTTTATATTAGCAGTAGAAATCAATCAAAAATCAATATAATGGCAAATCAACTAGAAGAAGTTATTGAAAAAGCATATTCTGCATTTAACGAAAGAAATATTGACAATGCATTATCGACAATGCAGGAAGATGTGCAGTGGTCAAAAGCCTGGGAAGGCGGTTACATAAGCGGACACGATGAAATCAAGCAATATTGGACAAGACAATGGACAGAAATAAACCCAAAAGTTAATCCAGTTGGTTTTACCGAAAGAGAAAACGGAAGTCTGGAAGTCAAAGTGCACCAAAATGTAAAAGATTTACAAGGCAATTTAATGTTCGACGGATTGGTAAAACATGTTTATACTTTCCAGGACGGACTTATAAAAACTATGGATATTGAACTGGTTGAGAATTAATCAAGTGAATAATTAAAAAAGTTCCATTATTTTTTAGTGGAGCTTTTTCATTTCTGTATAATCACATTCCCGGCCAATATAAAAAATTGAATTTATGACCATCAGGATCGGTAAAACCAAAGGTGTAACCTACTTCAAAATCTTCAGCTTCGGAGAAAATTGTGCCGCCAGCTTTTTTAACTTTCTCAAGCCAAAGATCTACTTCTTCCCTGCTGTCTGCAGATAAAGAAAAAATAGTTTCGTTTTCGATTTTAGTATTAGCTAAATTGCCTCTTAGAGCATTTTCAAATCTTTTAGCAGTAAAAAAGTTTATTATAAAATGGTTTTCTGCAAAAATAAAACTTACCAGTTCATTTGTTTCTTTCCCGTTTTGCTTGAAACCTAATGCTGTATAAAATTGAATTGTTTTTTGTAAATCGTGAGTAACCAAGTTTCCCCAAATCATTCTAGTTTTCATAACTTCAGTTTTTTATAAATGTTTAATATAAAATAAAGTTAGGGAATTAAAATCAGCATTTGTAAAGCTTTTTATAAATAAACTCCAAAATCAAATGACTTTGGAGTTTTAAAATTCTGTGAAGTGTCTGAGACAGTAATCGAACACTTAATTCCAATCTTGACATTTTTTGATGATTAAAAACTTAAAAGTATTAGTTTTCAAGTCTGTTTAGTATCATCATTATAATCTACTATATCTTTTTTTTTGATAAAATAAGTTGCCAAATCAGTGTTAGAAAAATTAGTAAAGCCTATTTGTCGCAACATTGTTATTAATTGTCCTCGATGATAGGTGGCATGATTATTTTGATGTAGTACAGTTTGAGCAAATTCCATGCTCCATTCTTCGTCTCTTACGCTGAAAGAAATTATTTGTGTGTAATTTTCTTCTGGATAACCCTCAATAAAATTATCATAATCATCCATTGTTTTTTTCCAAATTTCAATCAATTCTTTTTTTGTCCCGGTGAAATTAGCTGAAAGAAAAACAGGATTAGGTGTGTTTTTCCAAAAATCGATCCAAACTTTTTTAGCACTAACAATGTGTGTTACTGTTTTTGCAACAGAATTAAAACTGCTTGTAATTTCTTTATCCCATTGTTCATCATTAATTTGTTCGAGCCATTTAATTATGCTGTTATCAACCCAATTACTATAGTTAGCAATTTCCATAAGATACCTTTTATTCATTTTTTTTGAGTTTAAATTTACTGCAAAAATAGAAGGCATTTATGTTGTAGAGTTATCGCTAATCATTCAAAAGCTGTTGAGTAACATTCAGATTTCTTTGCTGAAATTGTTTAGGACTAATGCCTTGAACTCGTTTAAAAGATTGTGAAAAACTTGAATGATTTTCATAGCCAACTTTGTAAAACACTTCACTTGGATTTTCGTTTTGCAACAATAACAATTTTGCCATTTCTATTTTTTGTTGCAGAAAGTATTGGCTTGGTACAAGATTGTAGATTTTTACAAATTTCCGCTTAAAAGTAGAAACACTTGTATGGCACAAGAAAGCCAATTCTTCTATTGTAAGATTGTTTGTTATATTTAGTTCAACGGCTCTTCGTATTTCAAAATTAGAATATTCTTCCAGATTTTTTGTGTGGAATGAAAGAATTTCATTCGGATATATTTCAAGAAGATGAAGCATTAGTTCTTCAAATTTCAATTCAAGCATTTTATTAGAAAATATTGCAGGTTTGGATTGGATAAGTTTAAGTGAAGTGATAAAATTTCTAATAAACTGGTCTTTTTCGAATATTGCAAATGGCTTAATTATTTTGTTGGGATTAGGTGAAATTTCGTTAATAATAGAAGCATATTTTACAAAAAAATTCTTTAAGGCTGTATTGCTAAAAAACAACATAGTGCTTCGATAATTATTGTTCACCGGAAGTTTTTCGGTCATTAAGCAATTTCCCGAAGAAAGTATCACAAATTGGTTGTTCGTAATATATATTTTATTATCAGAATAATATACAACTTTCTCGCCTTGTTCTAAAAATGAAACAAGGTTTTGTGGAAGAAAGATTTTATTTCTGGGTGTTTTTTGATATGAAATATAGTCGAATGTGCTAAATGTGTCCATTTTAGATTTTCATGTCTGTTTGTGAATTTATCCTACTGTTGACTAACGTATTTCGACTTTGTATTCTGTCGCAATTTGAAGGTGAAACGTTTAGCTAATATACAAATTTCAACCGTAGAAAATATTTTTGAATTTTGAACTTCAACGCGCCTGATATTAAATATGAGGTTAGTACTATAGAGGAAACATAAATTAAAAATATAGACATAAAAAAACTCCTTAATTTCTTAAGGAGTTTCTTGGTGGGCGATGAGGGGTTCGAACCCCCGACCCCCTCGGTGTAAACGAGGTGCTCTGAACCAGCTGAGCTAATCGCCCTATTTTACTAGGCTGCTATCATTTCGTGATTGCGAGTGCAAATATACAGCTAGAATTTGTATTTGCAAGTATATTTCAAAAAAAATCTAATATTTTTTTCATGCGTTTATTTAGCAACCTATTTTTCAGCTTCTTAAAAAAGAAATAAAATTTCCGGTTTTCTTATAATTTAGTTAAAAAACGAAATCTGGATCTCTAATTATTAATATTGCTTTGTAATCTTTTGCTATAGTCATACATTTGCATACCTAAAAACAGTATATTCTAATGGCTAGATATAAAGAAAACGATTTACCTAAATCAAAAATTACAGCTACTTCTCTTAACAAAGCAAAAACAATATTTACATACGCAGGAAACCACAAATGGAAATTTTTCATCGGATTAATTTTTCTGCTTTTAACTGGCGCTACTGCCCTTGCCTTTCCTAAATTAATGGGAATGCTTGTAGATTGTGTAAAAAACAAAAATAACGACGAAGCTAACAAAATAGCTTTAGGATTGATTGTAATTCTTTTTTTACAGTCATTTTTTTCTTTCTTCAGATTATCATTGTTCGTAAATTTCACCGAAAATACACTTGCAAACCTGCGTTTAGCTTTGTATACTAATTTGGTAAAACTGCCTATGACTTTCTTCTCTCAAAAACGAGTTGGAGAATTAAACAGCCGTATCAGCGCCGATATTACACAAATTCAGGATACTTTAACCACAACAATTGCTGAGTTTTTACGTCAGTTTATCTTAATTATTGGTGGTGTAATTTTATTAGCTACAGAAAGTTTAAAATTGACTTTATTAATGCTTTCAGTTGTGCCTTTAGTTGCTATTGCAGCAGTAGTTTTTGGAAGATTTATTAGAAAATATTCTAAAAAAGTACAAGATCAGGTTGCAGAAAGTCAGGTAATTGTTGAAGAAACGATGCAGGGAATCAGCATTGTAAAAGCTTTTGCTAATGAATGGTACGAAATTGCTCGTTATAAAGGTAAAATTAGCGATGTTGTAAAACTGGCTATTAAAGGCGGTAAATACCGTGGTTATTTTGCTTCATTTATTATTTTCTGTTTATTTGGCGCAATTGTAGCCGTGGTTTGGTTTGGTGTTCGATTGAGTATTGCCGGCGAAATGAGCGTTGGGCAATTAATTTCATTTGTATTGTATTCTACTTTTGTTGGTGCTTCATTTGGTGGAATTGCCGAGTTATATGCCCAAATCCAGAAAGCAATTGGAGCTACAGAACGTGTTTTTGAATTATTAGACGAAAGTCCGGAGAAAATAAATTCAGATTCAAATACAACGCAGGAAAAAATAAAAGGAAACGTAACCTTTAATAATGTTGCTTTCAGCTATCCAACACGTCAGGAAATTCAGGTATTGAAAAATGTGAATTTCTCTGCAGAATTTGGACAAAAAATAGCAATTGTAGGTCCAAGTGGTGCAGGAAAGTCTACTATTTCTTCTCTCCTATTACGTTTTTACGATATAACTTCGGGAGAAATTACTGTTGACGGGAAAAACATTTATGATTATGATTTAGAAGCGCTTCGCGGAAATATGAGTATTGTTCCGCAGGATGTTATCCTTTTTGGCGGAACTATCAGAGAAAATATCGCTTACGGAAAACCAGATGCTTCTGATGAAGAAATAATATTAGCAGCAAAACAAGCGAATGCATTCAACTTTGTAGACGGTTTCCCAGAGAAATTTGAAACTTTGGTTGGAGAACGAGGCGTTAAATTATCTGGCGGACAGCGTCAGCGTATTGCAATAGCAAGAGCTTTACTTAAAAACCCAAGTATCTTAATATTAGACGAAGCAACTTCATCTCTAGACAGCGAAAGCGAAAAACTGGTTCAGGAAGCTTTAGAAGTATTAATGGAAGGAAGAACAAGTATTATCATTGCTCATCGCCTTTCGACGATTAGAAATGCAGACAAAATTTTAGTTCTGGATAACGGAAAAATTTCAGAAGAAGGAACGCATCAGGAATTAATAAATCTGGAAAACGGAATTTATAAAAACTTAAGCAATCTACAGTTTAGTAATTCTTAAATAAATTTCAATTTAAAAATTTCAAATTTCAATTATAATGCAAACCCGACAGGTTTTTAAAACCTGTCGGGTTTGATTTTTTTTTGGATATGAACATGTTAAACCGGACTGAAGTCCAGCTCTACAATATAATTTATTCCTTCGGAACTACCTAAGAGCCTTTGAATCGATCCATATTGTAGTTAAACTGGACTAAAGTCCAGCTCTACAATATAATTTGTTCCTTCGGAACTACTTAAGAGCCTTTGGCTCGATCCATATTGTAGTTAACTGGACTAAAGTCCAACTCTACAACATAATTTGTTCCTTTGGAACTATAAAAAGAGCCTCTGGCTCGATCCATATTGTAGGGCTGGACTTTAGTCCAGTTTATATAAAGAATTAAGATAAAACAAAAAAGCTCCAATTAAAATTGGAGCTTTTTTTATGTGTAACTGTAAACTGAGACTGAAAACTATTATTTCCCTTTTCTACGTTTACGTTCAGCTTTAATCATAGATAATTCGCGGCTTGTTTGTCCTGCTACAGAAGTATTTTCTTCGGCACGGCGAATTAAATATGGCATAACATCTTTTACAGGTCCAAACGGAAGATATTTTGCTACATTATAACCGTTTTCTGCTAAGTTGTAACTAATATTATCGCTCATACCGTATAATTGTCCAAACCAAATTCTTTTATCGTTTTTAGCAATTCCTTTTTCAGCCATCATTTCCATTAGTTTATAAGAGCTCAATTCGTTATGAGTTCCAGCAAAAATGGACATTGTTTCTAAATGCTCTAACATATAGTGAACAGCAGCATCATAATTAATATCTGTTGCCTCTTTAGAAACACAAATTGGCGAAACATATCCTTTTTCTTCTGCTCTTTTGTTTTCTTTTTCCATGTAAGCGCCACGAACCAATTTCATTCCAATAAAGAAACCTTCGGCCTTAGCCACTTCATGCAATTTTTTCAAATAATCCAAACGATCCCAACGGTACATTTGTAAAGTGTTGAATACAATCGCTTTTTCTTTATTGTATTTACGCATCATATCCGTAACTAACTCATCGGCAGCATCCTGCATCCAGCTTTCTTCACCGTCAATTAATAATGCTACGTCTTTTTTATGGGCTTCACTACAAACCTGATCAAAACGATTTACAACTCTATTCCATTCTTCTTGTTCTGCTGGACTTAAAGTTTGTTTTTCTCCTAATTTCTCATACAATTCAAAACGCCCTAAACCTGTTGGTTTAAATACTGCAAACGGGATCGCTAAACGTTCTTTTGCAAATTCAATAGTTTTTAAGGTCATTTCTAAAGCCGCATCAAACTGTGCTTCTTCTTCTTTTCCTTCTACTGAATAATCTAATACAGATGAAACGCCTTTGGTAAACATTTTATCTACTACGGTTAAACAGTCATCTTCATTTACTCCGCCGCAAAAATGATCAAAAACCGTTGCACGAATCAATCCTTCAACCGGAAGATGTGCTTTGATTGCAAAATTTGTAACAGCAGTTCCAATACGTACTAAAGGCTCACTATCAATCATTTTAAAAAGAAAATAAGCCCTGTCAAGTTCTGTATCACTTTTAAGTGAAAAAGCAACCTGAGTGTTATCGAATATTTTTTCCATTAAGTTTAGTTTTTGTGCAAAGATATAGACTGTTTTGAATATTATTTACGAAATCGTATGATATTTTTTGATATCTTTAAACCTCTTAAAAATATTCTTTGTTTTAAAAGTAGGATTTTACTTTAATTTTTACGTAATTTTGCAAAAAAATGAAAACGTATGAATACTCAACAAATTGATAGTATTATAAGTGAAGTAAAAGGAAAATATTCTATTCCTAATTTTATAGTTCTCCTTTTTATCTCTTCGTTATTAATAATTGACTTTTTGCCATATTTTAAAAGTGTAGAAATCATTAATCCACAGTTTTTATACCTTTCAGTAATTAACGTAATTATTACTGTTTATTTTTACTGTAATCCTTCTTTGATTGCTGCAGATATTTGGCCCACTTTTAAGAGAAGTTATATTTTTAAATTGTATTTAGCCTTCCTTTTCTTTTGTGCTATATCTTATTTTGTTGCAAAAAACACCTCATTAGTGTTTACAAAATTTACAGAAATAGTAATTGTATTCTGCTTATTTATAAACCTTTCTATTCTTTTAAAAAATAAATTAGATCTCCTTTATAAAATTATATTCATTGTAAGCATTAGTGCGTTAATTCAATCCTGGCAACAGCTTTGCCATTTTATTATTATTCCGCGTCATGCTTCAATTATGGATTTATTAAGTGGGATAAAAGGAAATACAGGAAATATAAATATTTTGGCGGCCAGTCTAACTATTAAAGTTCCTTTTTTATTGCTGGGCATAACTCATTTTACTACATACAAAAAGTGGTTTTTAGTTTTTATCTTATTTTCGGTCACTTCAGTTATTTTCTTAACGGGAGCCAGAACACCGCTTATTAACTTATTTCTGATCTATTTAATTTATATTATTTATCTCCTAAAAGAATTCTCATTTAAAAGAACAACGGTTTCTAAAATTTTATTCTTAATAATTCCGATATTAACTGCAATATTATTTGCAAACTCAATATTTCAAAAATCAAAGCATAAAGGGAGATATGTTTCCTTAGAAAATAGAGTAAGCCAGATAAACACAAAAGATGAATCTTCAAAAGCAAGGTTAATATTTTGGAATAATGCTCTCAAGATGAGCAAAAAAAATCCAATTATAGGAATTGGTTTAGGGAATTATCAAGTTGAGTCAATTCCTTATGAAAAAACAACTTCAAACGATTCGACGGTTTCTTTACACGCGCATAATGATTTTATTGAAATTTTAGCCGAAACAGGAATAATAAACGGCTTAATTTATCTTTCAATATTTATTGGTGTCTTTATTATAAATCTAAAAAGAATTCTAAAACCAAAAAACAAAGAATCCCAAACAATTGCTCTGTTAGCCTTATTGCTTTTAATTGTATACGGAATAGATTCATTCTTTAATTTCCCAATGTACAGACCTACGATGGCAATATTTTTCAGTTTAATTTTAGCCTTGACCTTAACTAATTCCGAAATAAATCAAATCGCATTACCAAATAAATTATTTTCACTAAAAGTTATAGCTCCAATTATAATTGTGGTATCAATACTAACAAGTTATTCTGCTTTTATAATATATAAAGCCTCAAATTTAGAGTACTTAATTGCTCGTGATGATATAAATGTGAACCTAAAAGGATTTCTTACTGGAGATCAGGTCGTAAATAAAATGGCTGCATACCCAAATACTTTTAGTAGTTCAGAATCATTTTATGAATATGCTGGAATTTATTATGTTCGTGAAAAACAATATAATAAAGCTTTAAAATGTTTCGCAAAAGCTAAAAAAATTAATGGCTATGCCGGACGTATTGAATTTTACAAACAAGTAATATCTAAACATAAAGGCGATATTGACAGTGCCTATATTTATGCTAAGCAGGCGTTTTATCTGCGTCCAAGAAATTATGACATATTTAAGACTTCAATTAATTTTGCCATTTCAAAAAGAGATACAAATGAAATAGTAAAACAACATAAATTGTTTTCTCAATACAGACCAATGCCTCAAACATGGGATCTTGCAGCCCGCGGGCTTAAATTTTCAGGTTATAATTATCAAAATTTACTTAAGTTTATTGATCAGGGATTGAAAAAATTTCCTGAGGATAGTACTTTAACAGCTCAAAAAAATCAACTCTTAATTACGAGTTACCTAACTGGAGGGCAGAATTTTGAGAATAAATCTGATTTGAATAATGCTCTCCAATCCTATGAAAAAGCTTTAAAGATTGATCCTAAAAATGTTTATGTATCACAAAATATAGGATTCAATTATTTAAAGCAAGGCCAAAACAAAAAAGCCATAAATGCTTTACTTGAAGCATTAAAATATCCTGGTTTAAATGGTGGAAAAACAGAGTTTTTCTTAGGTATTGCTTATTTAAAAGAAAATGATAAAACGAATGCTCTTAAATATTTTAATTTATCAAAAGATAAAAATTATCCTGCAGCCAAACAATTAATAGCGACGAGTCAAAATAATAATTTTGCAGATGAAGCAGCATTAAAAAAACGCAAAAATGATCTTTTGATTGCCGATTTAATTACGGAAGGACAAAATTTTGAAGAACAGAAAAAAATGGATGAAGCTTTGGAATCTTATCAAAAAGCTTTAAAAATTGATTCAAAAAACATTTACGCTGCACAAAATATTGGATTCTATTATTTAAAAGTTGGCCAGTCAAAAAAAGCGATCAATTACTTACTGAATGCCTTAAAATATCCCGGCTTAAATGGTGGGAAAACAGAATATTTCCTTGCAATTTGTTATTTAAAAGAAAATGACAAAACTAATGCGTGCAAATATTTAAATATATCAAAAAGCAAAAACTATTCTGATGCACAACAATTACTTAAGATGTGTGAATAGTTTCTGTTCTTTTAAACATTAATTTAAAATGATTCGTTTTTAAACAAATTAGGGTCAAAATTTGAATATATTTTAGTTAAAAATGCCTTATTTTGCGGTTTAAATTAACCGAAGAATTATGCAATCTATTCAAGCGAACAATTATCTCGTGCATTTTAACCAATATGCATACGAAGCTTTAAATAAACATTTAAAAGAAAATAAATACTCAAATATTTTTATTATTGTTGATACTGAGACAAATGAGTATTGCCTGCCAAAACTTTTACCTGTAATTGAAACAGATTTAAATATTGAAATTATTGAGTTTGAAGCAGGAGAAGCCAATAAAAATATAGAAACCTGTATTGAAATCTGGCATGTTTTAACAGAACTTGGGGCAGATAGAAAATCACTTATAATTAATCTTGGAGGCGGTGTTGTAACAGATTTAGGTGGTTTTGTAGCTTCAACTTTTAAAAGAGGAGTTGATTTTATAAATATTCCTACTACCCTATTATCTATGGTTGATGCTTCTGTGGGAGGAAAAACCGGAGTTGACTTAGGAAATCTTAAAAACCAGATTGGAGTTATAAATGTTCCACAAATGGTTTTAATCGATACCGAATATCTTGAAACTTTACCACAAAGTGAGATGCGTTCCGGACTTGCAGAAATGCTAAAACACGGTTTAATTTATGATGCAGCTTACTGGAAAGAATTTCTTGATCTGGGCGCTATTGATTATAATGCATTAGATCAATTGATTTACCGTTCGGTTGAAATTAAGAACGAAATCGTAATTCAGGACCCAACAGAAAAAAATATTCGTAAAGCACTTAATTTCGGACATACTCTTGGTCATGCCATTGAAAGCTACTTTTTAGAGAGTGAATCTAAAACAACTTTATTACATGGAGAAGCAATTGCTGTGGGAATGATCTTAGAAAGTTATATTTCCCTTCATAAAGATTTAATTACTTCCGAAGAATATTCTGAAATAAAAACGGCTATAAAAGCAATTTATGACGATGTAAAGTTTGAAGAAAATGACATCGATCCTATCCTGGAATTGCTTATTCATGACAAAAAAAATGAATACGGATTGATTCAATTTGCTTTAATTGAAGGAATCGGAAAGATAAAAATTAACCAATCCGTTGAAAATAAATTAATTCTAGCTGCGTTTCAAGATTATAAATCTTAAACTTTTTTTAATTAAAAGCATTGCTTTTGGTATATATTATTTTTTACATTTGCCACAATGAAAACAAACAATAAACAAAGACAATTCAGCTCTTACAGAAACCGCCTCAACAGTTCTTTACTTAGAATGTTGAATCGTTTTTATAATAGTAAAAGCCCGTTTTGTTTTGATGTTTTCCAATGTTCGAAAGCAGAACACGAAAAACTGCAAATTATATTTGCTAATATTAGAGTTTGAATTTTAAATTTAGAAGAAAATCACTAAATTTAATAATTACTACTTAAAATATTGAAATATAAATGAATACAAAATATTCGGACCTAATAAATCAAACCTATTACTTCCCTCAAGAAGAATTTAAACTAAGCAAAGACAACCTTCAGTTTCATAACATCGATTTGATGAAATTGGTTGAACAATATGGTACTCCATTAAAGTTTACTTATTTACCTCAAATTTCTGAAAACATCAATAAGGCAAAAGCCTGGTTCAGAAACGCAATGGAAAAGAATAAATACGAAGCAAAATATTACTATTGTTATTGTACAAAAAGCTCTCATTTTGAATACATTATGAATGAAGCTTTCAAGAATAACATTCACATTGAAACATCATCTGCTTTTGATGTTAATATTGTCGAGAATTTATTAGAAAATGGTAAAATCAACAAAAGTACTTATGTAATTTGTAATGGTTTTAAAAGAGACGAATACATTAATAATATTGCGAGATTAATTAATAACGGGCATAAAAACACTATTCCGATTATTGACAATTACGAAGAACTTGATTTACTTCAGGGAGAAATCAAAGGAAAATTCAAAATTGGAATCCGTATTGCTGCCGAAGAAGAGCCTAAATTTGAGTTTTATACTTCAAGATTAGGAATTGGTTATAAAAACATCGTATCGTTTTACAAAAAACAAATTCAGGAAAATGATAAATTAGAGCTTAAAATGCTTCACTTTTTCATTAATACCGGAATAAACGATACTTCATATTACTGGAACGAGCTTGTAAAATGTATTAAAGTATACATTGCACTTAAAAAGGAATGCCCTACTCTTGATGGTTTGAACATTGGAGGCGGTTTCCCAATTAAAAACTCGCTGGCATTTGAATATGATTATCAATATATGATTGATGAAATTATCAATCAAATTAAAATAGCTTGTGATGAAGCCGAAGTTGATGTTCCAAACATATTTACTGAATTTGGATCGTTTACTGTAGGTGAAAGCGGTGGAGCAATCTATCAGATTTTGTATCAAAAACAACAAAATGATAGAGAAAAATGGAACATGATCGATTCTTCTTTCATTACTACTCTTCCAGATACCTGGGCTATCAATAAACGTTTTATTATGCTGGCGATTAATCGCTGGAATGATACTTACGAGCGGGTTCTGTTAGGTGGATTGACTTGTGATAGTGATGATTATTACAATTCAGAACAAAATATGAACGCCATTTATCTGCCTAAATACAACAAAGAAAAGCCGTTATATATTGGTTTCTTTAATACTGGAGCATATCAGGAAACTATTGGAGGTTACGGAGGTTTGCACCACTGTTTGATTCCGCAGCCTAAACATATTTTGATAGATCGCGATGAAAATGGAATTCTTGCAACAGAAGTTTTCTCTGAACAACAGACTTCAGACGACGTATTAAAAATATTAGGTTACAAGAAAAAATTGTAAAAAAAAACTGTAAATTAATTAAGGTTAATAATTAGAAAATTATTAATTTGCATATATCCAAAAGGTTAAAAACTTTTAATTCAAAAAAAACAAAAAAACAAAAAACAAAATGAAAGGACCAATCAGTCAGTTTATTGAAAAACATTATTTACACTTTAATTCTGCTTCACTGGTAGATGCAGCCAAAGAATACGAACAACAATTAGCAAATGGATCTAAAATGTTGGTGAGTATGGCTGGTGCAATGAGTACAGCAGAAATTGGTAAAATTTTTGCGGAAATAATTAGACAAGATAAAGTACAAATTATTTCATGTACTGGAGCCAATCTAGAAGAAGATATCATGAATTTAGTAGCTCACTCTCACTACGAAAGAGTTCCTAATTACCGTGATTTGACACCAGAAGACGAATGGGCTTTACTGGAAAGAGGATTAAACCGTGTTACAGATACTTGTATTCCTGAACATGAGGCTTTTAGACGTTTGCAAAAACACATCTATAAAATCTGGAAAGATGCTGATGATAAAGGTGAACGTTATTTTCCACATGAATTCATGTACAAAATGTTATTATCAGGCGTTTTAGAAGAATATTATGAAATTGACTTAAAAGACAGCTGGATGTATGCTGCTGCTGAGAAAAATTTACCTATTATTGTTCCGGGATGGGAAGATAGTACAATGGGTAATATTTTTGCATCATATGTAATTAAAGGTGATTTGAAAGCATCTACAATGAAATCTGGTATCGAATACATGACTTTCCTTGCTGACTGGTATTCAAAAAACAGCCAAAATGGTATTGGATTCTTCCAAATTGGTGGTGGTATCGCTGGAGATTTCCCTATTTGCGTTGTGCCAATGTTATACCAGGATATGGAAATGCATGATGTTCCCTTCTGGAGCTATTTCTGCCAAATCTCTGATTCAACAACAAGTTACGGTTCTTATTCAGGGGCAGTTCCAAATGAAAAAATCACATGGGGTAAATTAGATATCAAAACCCCTAAATTTATTATAGAGTCGGATGCTACAATTGTTGCACCATTAATTTTTGCATATTTATTAGATTTATAGGATATTTTTATGAAAAGAGTTATAGTAGACTACGCCAAACTGACAAACGAAATTTTAAACCTTTTGGTTGAAAAATTTCCTGATGGTTATGATGATTCGGATGTTATCCGTTTTAGAAACGCTAAAAACGAATTAGTAGAAGCTGTTGAAGTTCGTACTGAAGACACTATTTATTTAGTAAAAATCAGTACTAAACTTGCTGACAGAATCGAAAATTATGATGAAGATGACGATATCGATCTTGATGTTGATACAATCGAGCCAGTTAAAGGTCTTGATCTTGATGATGATGCTGCAGATGATGATGACGATGATGACAATCTTGATAAACCAGACGTTGACGGTGGTGATGATGACGATGAAGACAGAGATCCAGACGATATTGCTGATGATGACGAAGATGAGGACGACGAAGATTAATCATTTACTTTTAAAATAAAGACAAAGGAACTCTATTTTGAGTTCCTTTTTTATTTATCCATACAAACAAATTATAAGAAAATTACTATATTTATATTTTAAGAAATATATTTAAAATATAAATTATTCGCCAATATGAAATCAGAATTACTACACGCCAAACTGAAAGAAAATTTCGGATTTGAAAAATTCAGGCCAAATCAGGAAACGATAATAAAAACTATTTTATCCGGACAGGATACTTTAGCAATTATGCCTACTGGCGGTGGAAAATCTATCTGTTTTCAGCTGCCAGCACTTATATTACCCGGAATAACTATTGTTATTTCGCCTTTAATTGCCTTGATGAAAGATCAGGTTGATAGTTTAAAAACAAACGGAATTGCCGCATGTTACATCAACAGCAGTCAATCATCTGAAGAACAGCAGTTTTATATCGATAATTTAAAATCAAATAATTTTAAACTCGTTTATATTGCTCCGGAGAGTTTATCTTACTTAGATAATGTTTTTAACAAATTAACAATCAGTTTAATTGCAATTGACGAAGCGCATTGTATTTCATCTTGGGGGCATGATTTTAGGCCGGCATATACCAATTTAGGATATTTAAAAAACCGCTTCCCTTCTACTCCTGTTTTAGCTTTGACTGCAACAGCCGATAAAGCAACACGTGCAGATATAACCAAACAGCTAAATTTAAAAAACCCAAAAACTTTTGTTGCTTCTTTTGATCGCGCAAATTTAAGCCTTGAAGTGCGACCAGCTTTAGATCGTGTAAAACAAATTATTGATTTTGTTGAAAATAAACCTAACGAATCAGGAATTATTTATTGCTTAAGCAGAAAAACTACAGAAGAACTTGCAGAGAAATTATCTAAAAACGGAATTGCTGCAAAAGCCTATCACGCAGGTTTAGATAATACAACACGAGCAAAAACTCAGGATCAGTTTATAAATGATGATTGTCAGGTTGTATGTGCTACAATTGCATTTGGAATGGGAATCGACAAATCAAATGTTCGCTGGGTAATTCATTATAATTTGCCTAAAAATATTGAAGGCTATTATCAGGAAATTGGGCGTGCAGGCCGCGATGGATTACCAGCTGAAACAGTTTTATTTGAAAGTTATGCAGATGTGATTCAGCTTCAAAAATTTGCTTCTGAAGGATTAAATTCTGATGTTCAGCTTGCCAAATTAGAACGAATGAAGCAATATGCAGACGCAGTAAGCTGCAGGCGAAAAATTCTTCTTTCTTATTTTGGAGAACTCGTTACAGAAAATTGCGGTAATTGCGATATTTGCAAAAATCCGCCAACATTTTTTGATGGAACGATTCTCGCGCAAAAAGCACTTTCGGCTATTACCAGATTACAGGAATCTGAACCTTTACCTGTGATTGTTGATTTTTTAAGAGGCTCAAAAAACGCATATATCTACGAAAAAAATTATCAAACGCTAAAAACGTACGGAATTGGAGCCGATATTTCCTGGTACGATTGGAATCAATATTTAATTCAGCTGATTAATCTAGGATATTGTGAAATTGCTTTTCATCAGCATAATAAAATTTTATTAACCCCTTTTGCAAAAAAAGTTTTGTTTGAGGGTGAAAAAGTAAAACTGACAACGGTTGTTAAGAAAGTAATTGATAAAAATGAAGTAAAACAAGAGAAAGCAAAAACTGCTGCTAAAAATTCTCTTTTTGAAACACTTCGAAAATTACGTTACGAAATTGCTCAGGAAGAAGAAGTTCCGGCCTATGTTATTTTCAGCGATGCTTCGCTAAGACACATGGAAATTTTAAGACCAATGAGCGATGAGGATTTCCTTGCTGTAGAAGGTGTTGGAAAAGCAAAACTTGAAAAATACGGGGCAGAATTCATTAAGGCGATTATTGAGTTTCAAAGAAATAAATCTGTCGTTAAGAAAGACAAAAAGGAAAGCACGTATGCTAAAACTTTAGAGTTGTTTCTAAATGGACTTTCTATTGAAGAAATCGCCGGACAAAGAAATCTGGGAGAAACCACAATTGTTTCTCATTTAGCTAAATTATATGTTGACGGAAACGATTTTGATTTAAGTCAGTTTGTTTCTGATAAAGAAATCATTGAAATTAAAAAAGCTCAATTAGAATTAGAAAATCCTAGCGCTTTACGACCTTACTACGAATACTTTGAAGAGAAAATGTCTTATGATAAAATTCGATTTGGATTGGCGTTTTTAGAGAGAAAGCATTTAATTGGTAAATAATATTCGCGTAGATGGCACGCGGATTTTACGGATTCGCTATCGCGAAGGCGTGGATTAATGCGATTTTTTTGTCATTTCGACGAAAGGAGAAATCGCACAAGTATTTCCTTATGGTGAATCGTAATCTTTGTCGAGTTTCTAGTGCGATTTCTCGTTTCTCGAAATGACAAAAACAAAAAATCCTGTGAAGTAAATTCACAGGATTTTTTTAGTATTTATAATTTTATGCTTTTACAAATATCTTTCTTCAAAAACTTTTTGATGATGTTTTTGATGTCCAATTATAACAAAACCCAAAGCTCGAACAGAAATTTGATTACCAGAAGCCGTTCCAAGTCTTTTAAGCTGATCTTCAGATAAACTTTTGTAAAATAATAAAGTTGAATGTCTTAAAGCAGAAAGTTCAGTTAATAAATCCTGAATACTTCTTTTATTTGATTCTGTATTATTTGCATAATCATCTTCTTCAAAACTAGGCAAAGGCGTTTTGTCATTTCTTGAAAATCTCAAAGCACGATAAGCAAAAATACGTTCAGTATCTATAATATGCTGAATGATATCCTTAATTGTCCACTTCCCTTCTGCGTAGCGATAATCAAATTTATCCATTGGAATATTTTGAACAAATCGGATAAAATCATGAAGAGAAATTTCTAATTCTTCGATTAATTTTCCATCGCCGGCTTCTCTGATATAAGTACCAAAATGACCTGAATATTCATTTTCTAGTAACTGACTTGCAATCATTTTTATAATTTTAAAGTTTACAAATTACGATTAAGCTGAATTTCTACTTGCATTTGTGTTTCCGAAAAGAGATCTTGTTACGATTTTTTCGTATACTTTGATTAGCTCTTCATTTGCAGAATTTTCTTTGTTCAATTCATTAATTTTCAACAATGCGTATTGTTGTATTGTCAACAAAGGCAATACAATACGCTCTCTTATTTGAATTGATGCTATACCATCAGGATAATTTTCCATTAAGGTTTTATGACCTGCAATTTTCAATAAAAGACGTTTTGTTTCAGAGAATTCGTCATAGATAATCTGCCAGAATTCACCAAATTCAGGATCTTTTCTCATGTATGCTGTTAACGGTAAAAATGATTTTGCCAATGACATCATACTGTTCTCCAACAATGTTTTAAAGAATAATGAATTGTGGTACAAATCACTTACTTTATCCCATTGTCCTGATTCTTCAAAATGTTTCAAAGCTGTTCCAACTCCAAAAAATCCTGGTACGTTTTGTTTTAACTGACTCCAGGAACCAACAAACGGAATCGCTCTTAAATCTGCAAAATCTAATGATTCAGATTTGCTTCTTTTTGAAGGGCGGCTTCCAATGTTAGTTTTAGAATAATATTTCAACGTACTCATTTTTTCCAAATAAGGAATAAATTTCGGGTGATTTTTAAAACTTAAATATTTATCATAACCCAAATTAGCTAATTGCGTCAGGATTTGAGTTTCTTCTGGAGTTAACTCATTTTTTTCTTTACCAAAAACCTGATTAGTTACACCGGCACTTAATAGGTTTTCAATATTAAAACGGCAAGAATCTAAAGTTCCAAAATTAGAACTAATCGTTTGCCCTTGTACCGTAATCTGAATTTCTTTATTTTCAATTTTTGGTCCTAAAGAAGCGTAAAATTTGTGTGTTTTACCACCACCACGCGCAGGAGGTCCGCCGCGTCCGTCAAAGAAAATAGCTTTAATTCCGTATTTTCTTGAAATTTCAGTCAGCGAAATTTTAGCCTGATAAATACTCCAGTTAGCCATTAAATAACCACCGTCTTTTGTACCATCAGAGAAACCAAGCATAATGGTCTGTTCGTTTCCTCTTGATTTTAAATGCTTAGAATATTCAGGATTGGTATACAATTGCTCCATAATTTGATGCGCATTTTGCAAATCATCTACAGACTCAAAAAGCGGAATAATGTCAACAGTTGGATTTTCCCAATTATTCAAACGAATCATCGCAAAAGTTTCCATTACGTTTAGGGCACTTTCGTTATTACTAATAATATAACGATTGGCTCCTTCTTCACCATTATTTTCCTGAATGGTTTTTATTGCCTGAACAGATTCTAAAGTCGACCTTGTAATTTCGTTTTCAAAATCAGCAGGATTTAAGTTTCCTTTTATCTTTGATAAAACATCGATTTTTTGATCTTCTGTCAATTCATAATAATTTTTCGGAAAAGTATCTGAACCTGAGTTTAAGTAATAATTCACAACATCTTTGAATACAGCATTGTGAATTTTACTATTCTGACGAATATCTAAAGTTGCAAAATGGAATCCGAATAAATTGATTTTTACCAAAAGAGCTTCTAATTCGTCTAAATATAAAGATTGATGTTTTTCAATAATGATAGTACGAATTGTATTCAGCTGTGTCAATAATTCATCTAAAGTGATAAAAATTTCACCTTTAGAATAAAATACTGAACGATAAAGTTTATGTTCAAGATCAGACACTAAAGTATCTACGCCTGAGAAAGTTAGCTTTCTTTTTAAATTTCTCATTTCAACATAATAACACTTCAAAATTGAAGTTCGTAAACGATCTGCAACTTTCAGTGTAATCTCTGTTGTAACGAATGGATTTCCGTCACGGTCACCTCCCGGCCAGAATCCTAATTTTATTAATTGGTTCTGAATTTGATTTCCGTCATTAATATTTTTCTGTAAATAATGTACAATTTCTCCCGCTGTAGCATAGAATACATTTTCAAGATACCAAATCAAACTAACGGCTTCATCGTAAGGGTTTGGTTTTTCATGCTGAATAAAAGGTGTTTTTCCCAGCTGTGCTAATAATTGTTTGATCTGCAATAAATCGTTTTGACGAATTGCTTCGGTCAAATCGTTTATAATTCCTAAAACAGGGCCAGGATAAAACTGAGTTGGATGCGCTGTTAAAACCGTACGAACATTGAAATTTTCTAAAAAATTAACTAATTCATCGTCTTTTTCTTTTGCATCTGATTTTTCTTTGATATCACGCAAAGATCCACGACCTTCCATATTGTTAACTTCAGGAAAAGCAGCATCTTCAATAGCGTCAAACAATACAATCTGACGTTCTATATATTGGATAAATCGAAACATTAAGTCGATTTTTTCCGTTTCTGAAGCATTATTCAGGAACTTATTTGAAAAGAAATCAAAAATTTCTTTTGGGGTTTCCTGTTTTTTAAATCCCGTTTCGCAGGTTTCTGTAAATAACGGCAGTAAAACACCTGTATTATCAATAGAGTCAAATGGTAATGTTATGAAAACACTATTGTAAATATGGTATTTAGAGAGAACGTCTTTGTTAAAACGCTCTATTTTTGGCAACGTGTACATAAATTCTTTTATAGTTGGTTGGTTAATTGGTCATAAAAAAACCCCAAGAATAAACTTGAGGTTATATTTTAATATAGCATTCAAGAGGGATTCTTACATATTTTTGAAAATAGTATGCATCAAACGCTTCTTATCGTTAATACTTTCCTCTAATGAAATCATAGTTTCAGTTCTGTAAACACCATCGATATCGTCAATCATGAAGATAACTTCTTTTGCATGTTTTGTATCTTTTGCTCTGATTTTACAAAAGATGTTGAATTTTCCTGTCGTTACAGAAGCAACTGTTACGAATGGAATTTGATTGATACGCTCTAATACAAATTTAGTTTGTGATGTATTATTAAGGAATACCCCAACATAAGCAATAAATGAATAACCTAATTTATCGTAATCTAAGGCTAATGAAGACCCCATGATGATACCGGCATCCTCCATCTTTTTTACTCTAACGTGTACTGTACCAGCAGAAATCAATAGTTTTTTTGCAATGTCAGTAAACGGAACTCTCGTATTGTCTATTAACATATCTAAAATCTGGTGATCTACTTCATCTAAACGAAATTTACTCATAATTCTTTAATTAATATTACTAATTGCTATTACAAAGTATAAAAATATATATAAAAAACAACAAATTCACATAAAAATTAACTTTTTATCAACCCGTTAACAAATTTAGTATTTTTATTTAAATAAAAATCTGCTTTTTGGTTCATTTTCGGAATATTAAGATAATCATCAGAATAAACAGCTTCATTTCCGTCGTATTCATAATGACCAAAATAATTTTCCAATTCGCCTGCTTCTACTATATAAGCATTAAAATGAATCTTATTTTCAATCAATTCTTCTTTGTATTGTGCGACAAAATTCGTAATAATTTCGATACCATCATAATTTATTTTGATATTTTTATACATAAAATCATAAAAAACGACTTTATTTTGTGAAATATTCAAATAATCAGAATTTCTATTGACAACTAAATCGTTTTCGCTTATGAGTTTAAAGCCCGAAATTAGTGAGAAAAATATGTATTTTCTTGTAATTTCCCTTTCATAATCGTTAGGAAAATGACCTGCTTCAAACAATATGGTAGGAACTCCTAAAAACTGAAAAGTATCTCCTATACAGTTTATATTGAATGAATCGTCAAATCTTCCAACTTGTCCGGGAATATATTTTTGCAATTCATCGTTAATTCCGGCAATTAAATTGATGGCTTTTTGTCTGTTTTCATTCACTTCTCTTTCTTCATTATAAGACGGAGCTAAAAAAGAGACAGTTGCAGGCTTACCAGTATCGCCAGCGCCAAAAATAGTACGCTGATCATGCAGATTAAAGCAGTAATGAGGCTTAAAACTCTCAAAAACTTCTCTTAAAACATTACTTTCTGGCTGTGTAAGGTTTTGAGAATCGCGATTTAAGTCAATTTTATTCGCATTTTCACGTGTATAAAGTCTTGCACCGTCAGGATTTAATATTGGAATAGCATAAAATGTAAATGTTGAAAGCATTTTTTCGGCAAAATCAGATTTGCTGTTTAATACATTAATAAAGTCAAAAAGCGCTTTAGTTGTTGTGCTTTCATTTCCATGCATTTGAGACCATAAATAGATACGTGTTTTTCCGGTTCCAATTTCGTAACTATATATAGGTTCTCCTAAAACAGATTTTCCAATAACCTTAACTTGATTATCAGTATTTAATTTATCTAATAAAGGCTGAATATGATCCAAAGTCAGGTATCTTCCTTCAATAGAATGCTCTTTGTATTGGTTAAATAATTCTTCTAAATTCATTGTGTTTTGATTAGTTTACAAAAGTAAACATCTTTATTTTTACAATTGTAAACAAGAAAAAATAAAGAGAATTTAGAAATGTAAACAGATTTATTAATGAGTTTTAAGGATTTAAACAAAATCCAGTTAACAATTGTTATTACTTTAAGTACAAAATATCAATATATTATATTTCAATGAGTTATGCAGTATCATATGAAGTTAAAATTGCATCATAAATCCTTGATTTGAACGATTTACAACTGTAAAATTATATTATCAAATCTTTTTAGTTACATTTGTAAACACGTATGATTTAAATTAGAATTTACAATGGTAAACATCGATGATTTTGTAAAAAGGCTGGAAATTATATTGGATTATTACGGACTAAATGCTTCTTCATTTGCAGATAAAATTGGCGTGCAACGTTCCAGTATGTCTCACCTTCTCTCTGGCAGAAACAAACCAAGTCTAGATTTTGTCATGAAAATTTTGGATGTTTTTCCGGAAGTAGACTTATATTGGATTCTAGTTGGAAAAGGAAATTTTCCTAAATCAGAAAATGAAACAGTTCCAAATTTTCAAAATATAAATTCAGACTCCCCTTCTTCATCAAATGAAAATTATTCTGGAGAAGATTTATTTACTCCATTAAATAAAGAAGAAAATAAATCCCCGATTAAAAGTTTGATCGAAACCAAAAAATCAAATTTGAGTTTTGAAGAAGACGAAATTGAGAAAATTGTAATTTTCTATAAAAACGGAACTTTTAAGGCATATGTACCATAGCTCGAAAATTTCGCGTATTTCAAAATTTTTTAAAATAATTTTCATTTAAGGGATTCTCACGAATCTGGAAAAATATCAAAAAATTAGATCTGAATTCCGTTTTCAGGAATTTTTCCTAAAACACCTTTATAGTGCTGTTTTAAAATTTCCCAATCGGCTTCATAATTTCCTGTTGGATAAAATGGCTTTCCTAGATTCACTTCTTTCTTTCCCCAATCAAAAGCAACGGGAACTATTGGCACATTCGCTTTAAGCGCTATATAATAAAATCCGGTTTTAATTTCGGTTACACCTTTTCGTGTTCCTTCTGGCGCGACAGCCAAGCGAAAAACTTCTTTACGATCAAAAATAGCAGCAATAGAATCTACTTTATTTAATCCTCCGGTGCGGTCAAGCGGTTCACCACCAACATTTCTAAAATAGTAACCTAACGGAAATTTGAATAATTCTTTCTTTCCAACCCAGTTCATCTGCAAGCCGGAAATACCGCGGGTAAAAAGACCAATATAAAAATCATGATTACTGGTATGCGGCATAACCATTAAAATACATTTTTTCACTTCAGCATTTTCTATTCCTACTATCTTCCAGCCCATTAGCTTAAAAAAGATGAATTTGTATAGTCTTTTCTTCATTAAAATTTAATATTTCTTGCAAAATAAAAGATTTAAAATGGTATTTTTGAGTAAAAGCATTACAAAATGATTCAAAAATTGTTCAGTTATCTATATCCCATTAAAATCTTCAAAAAAAAATCGGCACGAAGTAAAGTGATCGAAGTTACCTGGGCAAATGGAGAATTGGTTTTAGATTCTGAAAACACAAATTATTCTTACGGAAGTTTACAACGTATATTAAGGTACGGTCTTCGTAATATTGGTTATGACAAGGTGTTACAAATGGAGCATATTTTGGTTCTGGGTGTTGCCGGCGGAAGCGTAATCAAAACCCTAGTTGACGAAATTAATTATAAAGGTAAAATTACCGGAGTTGAAATCGATCCTGAAATGATTCAAATTGCCAATCAGTATTTTAACTTAAACGAGATAAAACAGCTTGAAATTATCATTGACGACGCTTTTGAGTTTGTTTTAAAAACAAAAGATCGCTACGATTTAATAATTATTGATATTTTTGAAGATACTAATATGCCAAACTTTTTGTTCGAAAAGTTTTTTAGCGAACGAGTTTGTTTTCTTCTCAAAGATCAGGGCTTCATTTTATTCAACACCATGATTCTCGATGAAGCGCATAATGTTCGAAACAGAAAATACATTACAGAGATAAACGCACAATTATTTACTTCAAAAATGCTGCCCCGCATTGAAGTTCATAATGAATTAATAATAATCGAAAAAGTAGCCTAAATTTAATTTTATGAAATCCCTTGTATCTATATTAAAAGCCTTACCACCTACTAAAGTAATCGATGCCTCAATTGATTTTTCAAAATACCTTCCTTTAGATTTATCCATAACCAATACTGATTTAGTCGAAAGCAAACCTGAAACGTCTACAGAATTTGAACGTTTTATTTTTGGTTATCTGGCAGATAATAATGCAGAAGTTGCCTATGGCGGTTATATCGAAGGCCGTAACTTATATAAAAGGAGCACCATTTTTAAAAATGATTCTGTTCCGGAAAGAAATATTCACATTGGCCTTGATTTATGGGCAAAAGTTGATACTCCAGTTTTAGCTCCGCTTGACGGAAAGGTTCATAGTTTTCAAAATAACGAAGGTTTAGGAGATTACGGGCCAACCATAATATTAGAACATGAAGTAGAAAACGAGAAATTTTATACTTTATACGGACATTTATCGTTAGAAAGTATAGAAAACCTTACCGTTGGGGCAATTTTTAAGAAAGGTGAACAAATTGCAGCTTTAGGAAATTCAACTGTTAACGGAGATTACGCACCGCATGTTCACTTTCAGATTATAAAAAACTTAGAAGACAAATGGGGCGATTATCCCGGTGTGTGCAATACAAATGATTTAAATTTTTATATAGAAAATTGCCCCGACCCAAACTTATTATTAAAAATAACTTAAATGATTATGAAGAAAGCGGGATTGATTATATGTTTGTTGTTATTAATTGGATGTAAATCGAAAACTGTAAGTAGAGATACAGAAGATTTAAAAATTAAAAAAGTTTCTAACGCCGATATTAGTTCAGAGCAGCAGAGAAAAGCGTATGAATTAGGCAAAAGAGTTTTAGAAACCTGTAATACATCAAAGTTTAAACCTTTTAATGAAACCGAAGTTACTCAGTCTGTTAGAGAAAATACGACCGAAGAACGATTGACTAAAACCTGTACCAGATTTAGACAATATTATGGAAGTTTTATTGATTTAAAATTAGATGGCGTTTACAAAACCAAAAATGAAGTAATTTACCGTTATCACGCTTTATACAGTAAAAAAGTAGCCAATAAAGAACTTCGCATTTTTGTAAATGAAGAGAACTTAATATCTGCCATTAAATCAATGGATTGGGATGAAAAGTTTGACGCAAAAGCAGCTGAACAATAAAGTAACTATATATGAAATTAAAATTGCCTCTTCTTTTATTACTGCTTATTTCAATCTTTGCAAATGCGCAGCAAACCATGAGTGTAAAAGGATCTCAGCCTTTTCCGGCAACGCAGGAATATACTTTTATCTGCGAAAAATATGCTTTTACGGGCGAAGCCAACATTCAGATTGCAAAAACAGATAAAGGCGGCATTTTAAAAATCACAATTGCAACTTCAAATGATAAAGCGAGAATTGCCGGAGGTCTTTACGTAGATTTGGCTAATGCCGATGTTATTGCCTGCACAGACAAAAATGTAAAAGAATCGTCTGAAGGAAAAACAACTTCGTATTACTACTTTACTCCTGCTGAATTTGCCAAACTTAAAAAAAATGATATTTACGCTGTTCGATTTATCATAAACGGAGGTTCCAATACTTTTGGAAACGAAACCGGATATTTTACGGCGCACAACAAAAAGAATTATTTTTCAACGGTTTACGATAAATCTAAAAAGAGTTACGACACCGCAAAAGAAATTAGTGTTTTGTAAATACAATATTTTATATAATAAATCTTATATTTATAACCTAATTTTCAAATTTATGACTCCCAACGAAGCTTTAATTACAAAGTTCTATACTGCTTTTGCCAATTCTGATTTTAAAACAATGGTTGAATGTTATCATCCAAAAATACATTTTATTGATCCGGCCTTTGGTTTGTTAAAAGAAGAACAAGTTTCGAAAATGTGGGAAATGCTGATTATAAGAAGTAAAGGAAGTCTCAAAATCGAATTCTTTGATGTAAAAGCCGATGAATTTACGGGCTCTGCAAAATGGGTTGCAACTTATAATTTCAGCAAAACAAATCGGAATGTAATTAATAGAATTTCTGCCGAATTTGTTTTTCAAGATGGCTTAATCATCAAACACACCGATAATTTTGATGTTTGGAAATGGTCAAAACAAGCCTTTGGTCCAACTGGATATTTATTAGGCTGGACAGGATTTTTCCATAAAAAAATTCAGGAACAAGCTTTACTTTCCCTTAAGAAATTCCAGGAATCTAAGTAATCTAGAAAAGCTTTTTTTAACGCAAAGTTCGCTAAGTTTTTTTCGCAAAGTGCGCGAAGTTGCTGATTTAATTTTAACGCAAAGTTCGCTAAGGAATTTTCGCAAAGTGCACAAAGATTTTTAGTATAAAAACAAGTTTTTTTAAGTTCGCAAAGCTGGTTTTTAAAATATACGCATAAAGTAAAGTAAATAAGCCCGAGAGTTTTTAAAACTTTCGGGCTTATTTTTATAATTGATATTCTCAAACGAAACTTTGAGACCTTAAAAAACTTTTACAAAGAAAAACCTTCGCGCACTTTGCGAAAATTCCTTAGCGAACTTTGCGTTAAAAAAAAAATACTACGATTTAAACCAACTCTTCACCAATTCATCTTCAAATGAAGTAGCGTTTTTATGAACAAATTCATTAGTGTCTTTATTATAAGAATAATCTAAAGCCCAGGTTTTATGGTTTTTAGCCAAGTCTATAATACTATTACAAACAAAAGCAATTTCTTCATCTGTCGTAGTTGGGTGAATCGACATTCTAATCCATCCCGGTTTTTTAATTAAATCACCAATTGTAATTTCATTAACCAGTTTATTAGAAGTTTCCTGATCAACGTGCAATAAATAATGACCGTAAGTTCCGGCACAGCTGCATCCGCCGCGAGTTTGAACCCCGAATTTGTCATTCAATAATTTTACGCCCAAATTAAAATGCAGATCTTCAATAAAAAACGATATTACACCCAAACGGCTTTTATGCTGACCCGCTAAAATTTTAATATTTTCAACAGGATCTAACTGGCTAAAAACAAAATCAACAATTTCTTGTTCACGTTGCAAAATGTTCTCAATTCCCATTTCTTCCTTCAGCTCAATTGCCAAAGCGGTTTTAATAACCTGAAGAAATCCCGGAGTTCCGCCATCTTCGCGATCCTCAATATTATCTATATATTTATGTTCGCCCCAAGGATTTGTCCAGCTAACTGTTCCTCCACCCGGACAATCCGGAATCATATTATTGTATAATTTCTTATTGAAAATCAAAACCCCCGAAGTTCCAGGGCCGCCAAGAAATTTGTGGGGAGAAAAGAAAATCGCATCCAGATAAGATTCAGGATCTGCAGGATGCATATCGATTTCTACATAAGGGCCAGAACAGGCGAAATCTACAAAACAAACTCCATTATATTGGTGCATTAATTTTGCTGCGTCATGAAAAGGTGTTTTTATACCTGTAACATTTGAGCAAGAAGTAATTGATGCAATTTTTATCGTTCTTTCGCTGTATTTCTGTAATAACAATTCTAAATTATCCAGACAAAACAACCCTTTTTCACAAGATGGAATAATCTCAACGTCTGCAATTGTTTCTAACCAAGAAGTTTGATTAGAGTGATGCTCCATATGAGAGATAAAAACAATAGGTTTTTTTTCAGCTGGAACTGTAGTGAAATTTTTAAGGTTTTCAGGAATTTTCAAACCTAAAATACGCTGGAATTTATTGATAACACCTGTCATTCCGGTTCCATCTGTAATTAAAACATCATCTTCACTTGCATTAGTATGACGCTTAATAATATGTCTTGCGTGGTGATATGCCTTTGTCATGGCAGTACCAGACACGGTAGTTTCAGTATGTGTATTGGCAACAAACGGTCCAAATTGATTCAAAAGTTTCTCCTCAATTGGTCTGTACAGCCTTCCGCTGGCAGTCCAATCGGTATAAACAATATTTTTTTTGCCAAAAGGTGACATAAATTCCTGATCTATGCCAACAATATGCTGTCTAAAATCCTGAAAATAAGTTTCTAGACTGATGGTACTATTTTTGGTATTCATTTGTTGTGCCTGTGTTTAACTGCAAATATATTGCTTTTTTCTAAAATTGAGAATTTATCAATTCTAAACTTCAAACTTTAAGAAAACTTTTAATATCTTTAGTTTAATAGCTGTTTTTTAGATAAATTATCACAATATTCTATCAGGTTAATAGGGCATGTAAACTTTAAGCTATTTTTACATTTATGGAAAATTTATCAACAGCCACTTTTGGTGGTGGATGTTTTTGGTGTGTAGAAGCTGTAATTCAGCGTTTAAAAGGAGTTAAGACAATAAAATCTGGCTTTTCAGATGGTTTTATAAAGGATCCGGCATACCGCGAAGTATGTACAGGACGAACTGGTCACGCAGAAGTTATTCAGGTTACTTTTGATTCTGACATTATTTCATATCATGATTTACTAACTGTTTTCATGACAAGCCACGATCCTACAACTTTAAATCGTCAGGGCGGGGACAACGGAACACAATATCGTTCGATAGTTTTGTATCATGATGAATCACAAAAAGAAATTGCAGAAAAGGTTTTTGAAGAAGTGCAGCCCGTTTATGCTGATCCTATCGTAACGCAGTTAAAACCTTTTGAAGTGTTTTATGAAGCCGAAGATTATCATCAGGATTATTACAACAACAATCAGGAAGCAAGATATTGCCAGCTTGTAATCGATCCAAAAGTTCAAAAACTTAAAAAAATGTATGCTGATAAATTAATTGGCTAAAAAAATAGGCCACAGATTATACGGATTAAAATGATTTCTCTTTTTTTGATGCTAAATAAAGATGGACACAGATTTAAAAAAATCCGTTTTACCTGTTCAATCTGTAAAATCTGTGGGCCAATTATAAAAAACTCAAATGAAAAATTTAAAAATAAATAATCGATTTACTGCTGAATTGCCCGCAGATATAGACTTAACAAATGAAATTCGTCAAGTTAGGAATACTGCTTTTTCGTATGTAAATCCAACAAAACCTTCAAATCCAAAATTAATTCATGCTTCTGAAGAAGTTGCTGAATTGGTTGGGATTTCAAAAGACGAAATTCAATCAGAAGAATTTTTGAATGTTTTTTCAGGAAAAGAAATTCTTCCTGAAACAAAGCCTTATGCAATGTGTTACGCCGGACATCAATTCGGAAATTGGGCTGGACAATTAGGCGACGGCCGAGCCATCAATTTAACGGAGGTTGAAAACAACAATCAGTTTTTTACGCTTCAATTAAAAGGAGCTGGAAAAACGCCATACTCCAGAACTGCTGATGGTTTGGCAGTTTTACGTTCTTCAATAAGAGAATATTTATGTGCCGAAGCCATGTACCATTTAGATGTTCCCACTACCCGATCTCTTTCGTTGATTCTTTCCGGAGATCAGGTTTTGCGTGACGTTTTATACAATGGAAATCCTGCTTACGAAAAAGGCGCGATTGTTTGTCGTGTTGCCCCTTCGTTTATTCGTTTTGGAAGTTTTGAAATGCTGGCTGCCAGAAACGAACTTAAAAACTTAAAGCAATTTGTAGAATATAATATCAAACATTATTTCCCTGAAATTAAAGGCGAACCAAAAGAACAATATTTGCAGTTCTTTAAAAAAGTAGCCGATACAACACGCGAAATGATTTTGCATTGGCAGCGAGTTGGTTTTGTTCACGGCGTAATGAATACAGATAATATGTCAATTCATGGAATCACAATTGATTACGGGCCTTACGGCTGGCTTGAAAATTACGACCCTAATTGGACTCCAAATACTACAGACAGTCAAAACAAGAGATATAGATTCGGGAATCAACCGCAAGTTGCACATTGGAATTTATATCAATTGGCGAATGCGATTTATCCTTTGATTAATGAAACTGAAGAATTAGAAAAAATCTTAGAATCATTTATGAATGATTTTATTTTAGATTATAAAGAAATGTTTCTAAATAAATTAGGATTGTTTATTTCAACTTCTGCTCAAATTGATAATGATTTAACCGATAATCTGGAAGCGACTTTACAATTGACAGAAACCGATATGACGATCTTTTTTAGAAATTTAAGTTCCGTTAAAAAATCAGATTCTGTTGAAAAAGCGATTGAAAAAATTCAATATTCGTTTTATAAAATTGAAGAAGTTTCGGGAGATATTTTAGATGCCTGGAAAAAATGGTTTGCAGTTTATTTGGATAGATTGAATGCTGAAGAATTATCGGATGAAGAACGTTCTCAAAAAATGAATTTAATTAATCCGAAATATGTACTTCGAAATTATATGGCACAATTAGCGATTGATGCTGCTGATAAAGAAGATTATTCGTTGATAAACGAGCTGTATACATTATTGCAAAAGCCATACGATGAACAGCCGGAATACGAAAAATGGTTCGCAAAACGACCAGATTGGGCGAGATCTAAAGTGGGATGTTCTATGCTTTCTTGTAGTTCTTAAAAAGTTTTTTTTTGCCACAGATTACACAGATTAGAATGATTTTTTAATCTTTGTAATTAAAAAAATGAGTATTAGAGAAGAAATCCTTTTTAATCTGTGTAATCTGTGGCAATAATTCACTTAGAAACAATATAATCCACAATCATATTAGCATGGATTCTTGAGTTTTCAATAAACCATTTATGCGTCTGCATTCCTCCGCAGACAACGCCTGCCAGAAATAAACCTTCAACATTGGTTTCCATCGTTTCCGGATTATACGTTGGAATTTTCAACTCATCGTTTGAAAGCTCAATTCCTATATTTTCCAGAAAATTTAAATCTGGTTTATAACCTGTTAAAGCCAAAACAAAATCATTTTCGATTGTCACTTTTCCGTTTGGAGTTTCAATTTCGACTTCATTATTACGGATTTCCGTAATATTCGATTCAAAATAGGCTTTGATACTTCCTTCTGCAATTCGGTTTTCGATATCGGGTTTAACCCAATATTTTACTCTATTATTAATTTCATTTTTACGAATTACCATTGTTACATTTGCCCCTTTTCGCCAGCATTCTAAAGCCGCATCAACAGACGAATTGTTTGCGCCAACAACTATAATATTTCTAAAAGCATATTCATGTGCTTCTTTATAATAATGACGAACTTTTGGTAATTCTTCGCCTTTAATATTCATGTGAATCGGAATATCATAAAAACCGGTAGCAATAACAACGTTTTTCGATTTGTATGAACTTTTGTTTGTAGAAATTTCAAAAATAGAACTTCCAGTTTTTTTAATTTTATTTACTTTTTCAAATAAATTAATATTGAAATTAAAATAACGGTGGATATTTCGATAATATTCTAAAGCTTCCTGACGACCCGGTTTTGGTGCTAAACAGTTAAACGGAATATCACCAATTTCAAGTCTTTCGGCAGTAGAGAAAAAAGTCATGTACAACGGATAATTGAAAATACTATTTACAATCGCACCTTTTTCTATAATTAAATAACGTAAGTTTTTCTTTTGAGCTTCTATTGCGCAAGCCAATCCAATTGGTCCGCCTCCCACAATAATTAAATCATATTGGTCTGCCATAAATTATTCTTTTCCCCAGTTTTTAAAAGGATTTTTGCTCAAATAAGCATTATAATATCTTTCATTATTTGTTACTTCTTCTCCCAGCCAATCCGGTTTTTCGAAACTTTCGTCTTCAGACTGCAGTTCAATTTCTGCCATTGTTAATCCTTCATTTTCTCCATAAAATTCATCCACTTCATAAACATGATTTCCGAATTTAATTTCATAACGCGTTTTCTCAATTTTGCCTTTTTCGCATAATTTCAATAGTTCTGCAGCTTCATCAAGCGGAATTTGATTTTCCCATTCAAAACGAGACATTCCTCCTTGGTGGCCAATTCCTTTTATAGTTAAAAAAGCTTTATCTCCTTTAATTCTAACACGAACCGTTCTCTCGGCAATTGAACTTAAATAACCTTGTGCAATTTGATTTTTTGCAAATGCCTGTTCTTTAAAATCGTCTGATTTTACAAGAAACTTTCTTTCTATTTCGAGCATTTTGAGTCTTAATTTATTTTACTGCAATTTACTCATTTTAATTCAGTCGTGGAATTTCATTTTTAAAAATCCATTTATAAAATTCGTTTCAAATTCCAGTTTTTTTTGGTCTAAAATGAAACCAATTTCATTGATTATTAACATATTAGCTATATCAATTTTCGTTAATTTTGATAGAACCTTAATTCATCAAATCATGTCTAAAAAAGCACTTTATCTATTAGGGATCGCTCTGGTCATAATTTTAGGTACAATTTTGTATATAAAGTTTTGCTGCAATTGCGATACGGCGCAGCCAAATTCTGCTGTCGAAAAAGTTCCTGCTACGGCAATTAAGAATGATAATTTTGTTCCTTTTATCATAAATGGTTCCGGATTTGAATTTAGAACGAATTATAATTTTAAATTTTTAAAAAATAATCCTGCTGCAATTCAACCCATAAGCGATTCGATTTCAATTGGAATTGAAAAACTTAAAACTTTTTTAGTCTCAAATCCGAAACAAAAAGTTACCATTACGGGTTATGCTACTTCTGACGAAACGAATACAACAAAATTTGAAAATCTTGGATTAGCCCGAGCAAATGATGTCAAAAATTATTTTGTTTCAAAAGGTTTGGCTTCTTCTCAGTTAGACACAAAAGGAGAAATTATCAATAGCTGGAAAACAAATGCTGATACACTCATTGGCCCTGTTGAATACGAGTTTGAAACGATTAATACAGCTTCTACAGCCACTGATGATTGGGCTGCGCTGAAAGAAAAAATTAATACAAATCCGTTGATTTTTCATTTTAATACCAATAAATCAAGTTTTAATTTAAATGAAGAAGAACAGCAAAAAGTGACTGATATTATTAAATATTTAAAAAATGTAAAAAATACTTCTGTTTTAGTTGTGGGGCATAGTGATAATGTAGGCAATAGAGATTTAAATATAGATCTGGCACAAAAAAGAGCCGATTTTTCTAAAAATTATTTAATCAAAAACGGAATTGAAGCTTCCAGAATTGCTACTGAATCAAAAGGCCCGGATGAACCAATTGGGGATAATGCTACAACCGAAGGAAAAGCAAGCAATAGAAGAACCGTAGTTACCATCAAATAATCAAAAATATACTTTATTATGAATTTACCATGTATCTTAATACCGATTTTAGTGGGTATAATCTGTGGAATTTTAGGTTGCTTACTAGGAAAATTGAACTCAAAAGAAGATGATTCTTTAGCCGCATCATTACAAGCAGATCTTGATGCCTGTAAAGCAAATACGAAAAATTTAAATACAAAAATAGCTTCTCTGGAAGCAGATCTGGCGGCTGCTCATGCTAAAGTTTCTGCATCTGTATCTAAACCATTTCCCGCAGAAGTTCCATCAGCTTTGTTTGATAGTGCACTGGCCACAAATGTATTAGGCAAAAAAATAAAACAGGACGATTTAAAAATTGTTGAAGGAATTGGCCCAAAAATAGAAGCTTTACTTAACGACTCCGGAATTAAAACATGGAAAGATCTTTCGGAAACATCAACAGAAAGATTACAGTCCATTCTGGATTCCGGAGGAGAAAACTACTCAATTCATAACCCTAGTACATGGGCGAAACAGGCTTTATTTGCTTATCAGGGTAAATGGCAGGAATTAAAAGAATGGCAGGAAAATTTACTTGGCGGGAAAGAGTAAAAATAGGTTCAAAGGTGCAGAGTGGCAAAGGTTCAGAGGTTTTATATCGTGCTTTTTAACCCTATGAATCTTTGTTACTTTGTACTTTTTCTAAAATTACCGAATCCCAGTTTGTAGTTGTATTGTACCATAATTTTCCTTTTGTGACTTCTAGTGGAGAATCAAAATTATTGGTGTAAAGTGCTCCGGTGCCTAATCCTTGCGGCATTTTTGAATTTTGAAGAAATGTCCATTGTGCGATTGCATTTAATCCGATATTGCTTTCTAATGCAGAGGTTATCCACCAGCCAATATTGTATTTATCTGCTAATGTTATCCATTCCTGTGTTCCTCTAAAACCGCCGATAAAACTAGGTTTTAAAATGATGTATTGAGGTTTGATTTCCTGCAGTAATTTTTCTTTTTCTTCGAATGAAAATATGCCAATTAATTCTTCATCTAAAGCAATTGGAAAAGGAGTTATTTCACATAAATCTGCCATAGCCTGAATGTTTCCTTTTTTAATAGGCTGTTCGATACTATGTAATTGAAATTTATTTAATTGATTGAGTTTATCTAAAGCTTCATTCAATGCAAAAGCGCCATTTGCATCAACTCTAATTTCTATTTCTTCTGCTAAAAAATGACTGCGGATAAATTCTAATAATTCTAATTCCTTTTGAAAATCTATTGCTCCAATTTTAAGTTTGATACAGCTGAATCCATCGGCTAATTTTTCTTCAATCTGCTGTTTCATGAAAGCCGGTTCGCCCATCCAAACCAAACCGTTTATCTCAATTGACTCTGTATTGTTGGTAAAATCAGAAGGAAATAACAAATATGGATTTTCGCTTTTTAGTGATAAAAAAGCCATTTCAATTCCGAATTGAATCGAAGGAAATTCCAGTAAAGATTCCCAAAGTGCTTTTTCTCCTAAATGAATATTCTCGCAAGTCCATTTTAGTTTTTCTTCATAATCATCGCGATCGTCAGCACTCAAGCCACGAAGTATACCGCACTCACCTATTCCTTTTTTACCGTTTTCTTCAAGAACGATAAACCAGGTTTCTTTTTCGGTCATAACACCGCGAGACGTCCCAGACGGACGTTTAAACTCGAGCATATATTTGTGGTAAGTCGCTTTCATTTTTTTAGATGCTAAGATTCTAGGACTCTAAGATGCTGAGAAACTAAAAAACTTAGAATCTTAGTATCTCAGCAACTTAGTAACTTAGTTAAATAATTTTAGAATTTTTTCGAAGTCTTTTGAGGGTAAACCTGCTTTTTCAAAAAGGGCAAAATCAGATTTTGTTTTGTCTTTCCAGCTTAGGCTGTCTGTAACGTTTTGATCTTGATATTTTTTATAGATTGCTTTTGCGTCACCATAATTATTGCTTACTAAATAAACGTGTGCTAAGTTTAGTTTCACCAATAACTCTGTATCATCTAATTTTTCGCCTTCCTGCAAAAACTTTAATGCTTTTGCATATTGTTTTGTCAGGATATAGCAATAACCAATTGAACTGTAATCTAATGCCGTAGCTTTTCCGTCGTTGATGATTATATTTAATTTTTGGATGGCTTCGTTGTACTTTTGTTGTTTTATTAAAGTCGCAATCTGATTTCTTAAATCGTTATAAACGTTTTTAGAAATGTCAGCATCTTTATAGCAGGCATTTCCAAAGTCTTTGTAAACTTTTGTTTTTTCTACAGCAAGTAATTTTTGAAATTCAGCATAACGATATTCTTTCATGATTTTATCCAGAATACAAACACAAAAATCATCAGAATTGGCCATTTTCTGTGCCATTGTTGATGTTTTGCACAAACTAATAATCTCATTTTTATTGTCCTGATTCCAGCCGCGGTTTAATTTTATATCAACCCAAGGCACAACTTCTAAAACTATTTTCTGGGTCAAAAACCAATTTTTGCTTTCAAAACCAAACCAAATTGTTTTTGTATTTTCTTTTAAACAGGAATTTTTGTCTAGTGAAATTCTTTTTGCGTCTTTACTAACGGGTTCTGACTGAGAAAAACAAGCTGAATCTATTTTTCCGTCGCTAACGTATTTTTTAGCATTTTCATTTGAGGTAAATAAGGAATACGTGCATTGATCATCTCCTGAAATTTTAGACATTAAAAAAACAGCTCCGGCAGAACCTTGTCCTATTCCGTATGGATCTGGAATTGCTTTTAACAGCGAAACCAAACTATTGGCCATTTGCTGATTTTTATCCAGAAGTGTAATTCTGTATACAATTTCAGTCGTTCCTACTGGTAAATCTTCTGTTTTTATTACAATTCTGTCACCTGCAGAAACCAGTATTTCTTTTGTTGTTGCACGTTCTTTGTCCCAATAGCCGTCTTTTTGAGCAAAAGCGCTGTAGGTAGAAGTTATTAAAAGGATTAAAAATATTCTTTCAAAATTCATATTTGGTTTAAATCTTTTGCCACGACCCGAGCAATAGCGAATAGGCGAAGCAATTGCACAAATTTTCACTAATTTTTTATTTGCCACAGATTGCACAGATTAAAGTGATTCAATGCTTTATTATTTGACATATATTATGCCAAAATATTTTTTTGAAACCGAATGTCCTAGCCCCGATAGGAGCGATATCCTTTTGTGGTCTCGTTTTTTCACGAGATCACAAAAGATATAGCGGATAGCGGGATTAGCTCCTTATTTCGACTACGCTCAGGATGACATTATAATTCTATAGATTCTCCGATATTTAAAAGCATCAAATCTTTTCCTTTATCAAAGAATTTGCGGATTGATTCTTCGTGGTTGATTTCGATATAACCAAAAGTATCAAAGTGATACCCTAGAATTTTATCGCATTCTACAAAGTCAGATGCGATTATGGCATCTTCAACATCCATTGTAAAATTGTTTCCGATTGGAAGAATGGCTAAATCTAATTTTGTACGCAGCGGAATCAATTTCATATCAAATGTAAGTGCTGTATCTCCGGCAATGTAAATATTTTTGTGTTCGCCTTCGATTACAAATCCGCCCGGATTTCCTCCGTAAGTTCCATCAGGGAAAGAACTTGAGTGAATTGCGTTTACATATTTTACTCTTCCAAAATCAAATTTCCAGCTTCCGCCGTGATTCATTGGGTGTGCATTAAAACCTTTTTTTGCGTAGTAACTTGTAATTTCAGCATTTGAAACAATTACTGCATTGGTATTTTTAGCAATTGTATCTACATCTAAAACGTGATCACTGTGTGCGTGAGTTAATAAGATATAATCGGCTTTTAATGTATTTATGTCGATGGCTGCAGCCTGTGGATTTCCAGAAATAAATGGGTCAACAAGAATGTGTTTTCCTCCTACTTCGATCCCTAAAGATGCGTGTCCGTAAAATGTAATTTTCATTTTTTTAAAGTTTAAAGTTGAACTTGAATTATCTTCCTCCAAGGAAAAGGTTAACAATAATGTCTGAAATCAATGAAATCATACAAATTGTCAATAATATAGAAAGTAAAAATGTGCTTAATGCTACTTTTTTTAATTCCGGATCTAAAAGCTTAGGGTTTTGATTTTTATAAACAGTAATTAAATGTTTAGTTAAAGGAATGTAAGCCAGTAAAAACAAATATTGGTCGAAATTATAATCGCTTAAAATTGCAAAAATCACAACCAAAAGCATAGCTGTAATGATTATTGAAAAGTGATAAATTTTAGCTTTTGCACCGCCAATTTGCACTACAATTGTGTTTTTACCCGATTTTCTGTCTGATTCTTCGTCGCGCATATTGTTAAGGTTTAAAACCCCAACGCTCAATAATCCTATTGCAACTGCCGGAAGTATTAAAAGCGGATCTACTTCTTTTGAATACAAAAAGTTAACGCCTAATGTGCTTACTAATCCGAAGAAAATGAAAACAAATAAATCGCCAAATCCTCTGTATCCGTAAGCTGAATTTCCAACTGTATAACGAATTGCCGAAACAATTGCTGCGATTCCTAATAATAAGAAAAAGATAGAATACCCAAAATTGTCCTGACCAAAAGCAAAATAAATTAAAATAATTGCTGATAATAAAGTCAGCAAAGAAGTAATTATTATGGCTTTTTTCATGGCTTGCGGCGTAATTGCACCGCTTTGAATGGCGCGCTGCGGACCTACACGATCTGCATTGTCTGTACCTTTTACTCCGTCTCCGTAATCATTTGCAAAATTAGAAAGTACCTGAAGACCAAGTGTTGTTAAAAGTGCGAAACCAAAAATTTTCCAACTAAAAACTTCTGTTGGCGTATTAATCGTTTCTGTTGGGTTTGAAAGTGCGTAAATACTTCCAACTATAATTCCGGAAACTGATAAAGGCAATGTGCGCAGTCTAGCGGCTTCAATCCAGTGTTTCATATTTTTATTTTAGATTTTTAGAGTTTAGATTTTAGATTGTTGGATTCTTTATAATTTAAAAAATCTAAAATCTGTAATCTAAATAATATTGTTTTTTAATCTAGAGTTTAGATGCCATTTTCAGATTCAAAAAATCTAAAATCTGCAATCTAAAATCTAAAATTATTTATGGTAACCATTTATTTTCGCCAAAGTTTGGTTTTCTTTTTTCTAAAAAGGCATTTCTTCCTTCTTTTGCTTCTTCGGTCATGTAAGCTAAACGTGTTGCTTCACCTGCAAAAACCTGTTGTCCAACCATTCCGTCGTCGGTTAAGTTCATGGCGAATTTTAGCATTTTGATAGAAGTTGGAGATTTTTGAAGGATTTCCTGTGCCCATTCGTATGCAGTAGCTTCTAATTCATCATGGGGAATTACGGCATTTACCATTCCCATTTCAAAAGCTTCCTGAGCTGAATAATTTCTTCCTAAAAAGAAAATTTCACGCGCTTTTTTCTGCCCGACCATTTTAGCTAAATAAGCAGATCCGTAACCACCGTCAAAGCTGGTAACATCAGCATCTGTCTGCTTAAAAATCGCGTGTTCTTTACTTGCCAGAGTCATATCGCAAACTACGTGTAAACTGTGTCCACCACCAACAGCCCAGCCCGGAACAACTGCAATAACTACTTTTGGCATAAAACGAATTAAACGCTGTACTTCAAGAATATTTAAACGATGCTGACCGTCTTCTCCAACATATCCCTGATGTCCACGCGCATTTTGATCGCCTCCGCTGCAAAACGAGTAAACGCCGTCTTTTGTCGATGGCCCTTCTGCAGAAAGCAAAACTACTCCAATTGAAGTGTCTTCTTGCGCGTCATAAAAAGCCTGGTATAATTCTGAAGTTGTTTTAGGTCTGAAGGCATTTCTAACATTTGGCCTGTTAAAAGCAATTCTGGCAACTCCATTACATTTTTTATAGGTTATATCTTCAAATTCTCTGGCTGTAATCCAATCCATTTCTGTTTGTTTTATTTAAAAATTATAGTGTAAAAATAAACCATTTTTTACATTTTTCCCTATTCAATTTTGTTTAAGTAACAGCTATTTTTTCATTCAATGTTAACAATTGGACTCTGTGTACAAAAAATAACACTTTTTAACATTAGTATTAAAAAATAATGAGTAATTTTACACCCTAGAAATCAACAAGATACAAACATTTTGTTGACATAAGATTGATTTTCTTTCACTGATTTATTAACCTAAAAAATGATTTTTTTGAGAAAATTTAAAAAATTTGTCGCTCATTTTTTTATGGTTTTAAATAGTAAACCTGTTAGGAATGAGCAAATGATTTACTCGTTTGTCAAAACTTCAAAAAGGAGATAGTAACACCTAAGGTTAAACGCTAGAATTGTTTTGTAATTAGTATCAAATTGATTACGAAAAGAGAAAAAAATGCTAACTAAAACTTTCTATAAGTTATTTTATTAAACCAAATGGATTAGCCGTGAAATTAATTTTTTGCTTTTAAGATAAACGCAATAATTGTTTAAAGACATACCATCAAGAAAGAAGTTTCTAAAATTCGTAAAGTGCTTACTTTCAAGATGAATTCGAATTATTTTATTTCTGTTTTTTTTTAATTACAATTTTTTTTAAAACTAGAATAAAAAGGGAAAGGCTGCTTGTAATGAGCAGCCTTTCTTGTTATAAGGGGTTAAGTAAATTCCAAAAAATAAAAATTCCAAATTCCAATGGTTGAAATTCCAAAAAATAAAAAATCCCAAATTCCAATGTATGCGTATAACATTGGAATTTGGAATTTAAAATATTGGAATTTAATTATCCTTTACCAGATAAATTCCATCTTCTTTAATTTCAATGAGTTTCTCTTTATATAAAGCTCCTACAGCCTTTTTAAAAGTTTTTTTACTCATTTTTAAAACCGTTTTTATGTCTTCCGGATGCGAATTATCATTTAAACGTAAAAAACCGCGGTTGGCTCTTAATTCATCTAAAATCTTCTCTGCATTTGGTTCAATACTTTGGTAACCCTGAATTTGCAAGGCAACATCAATTTTATTATCAGGACGAATGGTTTTAATATAACCACGCATTCTGTCTCCGGTTCTTATTGAATCGTCATAAACTTCATCTTTGTATAAAAGTCCTTTATGTTGTTCGTTGATAATCACATTTATTCCCAATTCTGTAATGTGAGAAACGATCAAATCGACTTCTTCTCCTTTTTCAACTGTAAGCTGATCGTTATTTAAAAATTGGTTCAACTTACTTGAAGCTACTAAACGATTGGTTTTCTCATCTTTATAAAGGTAAACTAGGTAGCGTTTTCCCTTTTCCATTGGACGCGCCTGCTCTTTAAACGGAACCAGAATATCTTTTTCCATTCCCCAATCCATAAAAGCACCAACATTATTGATGTAGTTTACTCTTAAAAGTGCAAACTCATTCAATAAAATATAAGGTTCAAGTGTAGTGGCTACAGGGCGTTGTTCATGATCTAAATAAACAAAAACGACAAGTTCTTCGCCTATTTCAAATTCATTTGGAACATATTTATTTGGTAATAAAACATCGTGAATTCCGTCTGGATCTTTTTCAGGATTTCCTAAAAAAAGACCAACTTTTGTATCACGTAATATAGTTAGTGTATTGTATTTTCCTATTTCAAGCATTTTTCTTAAGATTCTAAGTTGAAAAGCATCAAAGCTTCTAAGGTGCAAATGTACGAAGTTTGAAATCGTAAATGAAAAATGTTTTGGATTAAGGTATATAAAAAGAAAAAAGCGCCAATTTTGACGCTTTTATTTGTTATTTATAAACACTTTCTTTTTTAAAGTGAACTGTCAATAGATAGTAGACCACAGCTCTGTATTTATGTTTGTTTGATTTACCGTATTTTTCTAAAACTGCATGAATAGCTTCATCTAAAGCCGGAGTATCTGCTAAACCTAATTTTTTTATCAGAAAATTATTTTTAACGGTGTGTATCTCTGAATCTTGATTTCCAGCTACTGTAGACGCATCAGCATTATAAATTGCAGGCCCGCATCCAATGGTTACTTTTGTCAGCAAATCCATATTTGGAGTTACTCCGCATTTCTCTTTTAAATCTGCTGCATACTTCTGAATTAATTCTTCTCTTTTACTCATAATAAATTTAATATTGGTTACTAATTATGCAGCCAAATCTAAATATTATTATGAGTTAAAACAAATATTTAACACAATTTAACTTACAAAAATTAAACAAGCTCTTTAAAGTATTGTTTTAAAATTACATCATTTTCAGCAGTTGGGGTAAAAACTTCTAATATTCCTGGTGCTTCATTTTCATTATAAAGTTTATCTAAATTCTCATGCAGATCAGCTAAATTACTGGCTTTATAATAATTACAACCGTACATTTTTGCCAAATGTTCTGCGGTTAAATGATGTGAAGTTTCAAAATAGGTATTAAAAACAGGTTTTTCTTCATGTCCGGGTAAAATCCTGAAAATTCCTCCTCCTCCATTATTGATTATAATGATTTTGAAGTTTTTAGGAATATAAGAATTCCATAAAGCGTTGCTGTCGTATAGAAAGCTGATATCGCCTGTAATAAAAACAGTTTGTTTTCCGCTCCCAACGGCAGATCCCACTGCAGTTGAAGTGCTTCCGTCGATTCCGCTTGTTCCTCTGTTGCAAAATACTTCAATTGAAGGATCTATTTCAATTAACTGTGCATAACGAATTGCCGAACTGTTACTAATTTGCAACTGAATATTTTTAGGAAGCGATTCAATTACTTTTTCAAAAACTTTAAAATCTGAAAAAGGAATTTTCTTTAGATATTCTTCTTTTCTTTTATTTCTTAAACTGTAAATTTTATCGATTTTCGAAAAGTAATTACTCGCTTTAAATTCTGTTTTTGGAAGCAGATCTTTGAAAAAATCATTTGGTTCCATTACAAAATGTTTACTTAAAGCATTGAATGTATCATAAGCACGTAAAGTATCTATATGCCAGTGATGTGCAGGTTTATACTTTCGTAAAAAAGCTTTAATACGTTTGGATACAATCATACCTCCAAAAGTGATTAAAACCTGGGCTTCCAATTCTTTAAAATCAGAATCATCAAATGGTGTAATTAAAGTATCTATACTATTAATAAAACTCGGATGATGTATGTTTGAAGTCGTTTCTGTAAGGACAACAATCGATGGATCGTTTGCAAAGTTTTTCAGAATTTCCTTATCTACAGAATTAACATCATTTATTCCGCCAATAAGAATTAGTTTTCTTTTTGCCGAATTCCAAATGGAAACAATTTCTTCGCTGTTATCAATAATTTTGGTTGGAATTTCTTCTTCCGGAGTTGTGATTTTTGGCTCTACAGAAAGTTCTGAAACCGTTTCATATAATGGTTCTTCAAATGGTGCATTGATATGAACCGGACCTTTTTGAAGAATGGCTGTTTCTATGGCTTTATTTATTTTTAAGTCGTTTTCTACCGAAGCATCTTCGGTTAAATTGGCATTAAAAACAGAATGATTTAAGTAGACATTTTCCTGACGAATGGTTTGCCCGTCGCCAATATCAATTTTACTCTGCGGACGATCTGCAGAAATTACAATTAAAGGAATCTGACTGTAAAATGCCTCGGCTACAGCCGGATAATAATTCAATAGTGCCGATCCTGACGTACAAACAACAGCCGTAGGCTTTTTTGTCTGCATTGCAATTCCTAAAGCAAAGAATGCGGCACAGCGCTCATCGGCAATACTGTAACATTTAAAATTTGGATTTTGTGCGAAACCAATCGTCAAAGGTGCATTTCGTGAACCTGGAGAAATTATAATATTATGAATTCCTTTTGCTGAACAAATCTCGATAATGCTTTGTGCAAGCGCTATTTTGGGGTAAATCATTCTAAATGGTGTATAATTTTTAAAGAAAATATATTGCTTAAAATTTTCTTTTGCGATTACAAAGTTACAAACTTCGCGCTTTATTTAACTTATATATTAGGAAGATATTAAGACTGATTTTGTAAAAAGGGAATATATTTGTAAAACAGAATTTCTTTATTAAAATTAACCCTTTATGCGTTATTTATATTTACTTTTTCTTTTCGTTTCACTGCAAACTGTAACCTCTCAAAATCAATTTGCTGTTGACGGAATAACGTACAAAACGGCCCTTGAAAATGCTAAAACACAAGGGAAACCTGTTTTTGTAATGTTATATGCAGATTGGTGTCCGCATTGTAACCAAATGAAAAAAGAAGTTTTCAGCGATCAAAATGTAATGGATTTTTTAAATAAAAATTACATCTGCGTTTGGAAAAACATTGAAAAAGAAGAAGGAATAGCGCTTAAAAATAAGTTTAAAACGACTTCACTTCCGGCATTTTTATTTTTAGATGCAAATGAAACTCTTTTGTATGCTTTAAAAGGCGAAATGAAAAAAGAAGATTTTCTGGCGGAAGCCAATTATGCTTTAAATCCTAAATTACAGCTTCCATATTTAGAAAAAGATTTTCTGGCTGATCCTAGTAATTCAACAAAATTCTTTACTTATTTGAATACATTAAAAAAAGGAAAAGACAGAACAGAATTATCGATTCCTACTCATATATATCTGCAGACACAATCAGATTCTCAATTGGTAAGTGAAACCAATTGGCGTGTAATTGCCAATGGTGTTACTGATATTAATTCGAGAGAATTTCAATATGTTTTAAAACATCAAAAAGAATTTGCTGCTGTAGCATCGCAAAATCGTGTTGACCGAAAAGTAGAAAGTATTGTAAACGAATTACTTCGTCCGCTTGTGGATAATTTGGATACTATAAATTATTATAAACAAAGAGAAATTGCAAAATCAATTCGATTGCAAAAAACGGATTCTCTTGTTTTTAAATTTGATTTAACGCTGGCAGAACGTACTGAAAAATGGGATTTCTACAAAAAAGTCACTCTGGAAGATACTGAAGAATTAGTCTGGAATGATGCTAGTTTCTTAAAAGATATCGGGCAAACTTATTTAAAACATATTAGTGATGCCGAAAGTTTGAAAAAATCAATTTCTTGGGTAAAGCATTCTTTAGAATTAACGGATTCTTACGATGGAAATTTACTCATTGCCCGACTTTATAATAAAATAAAAGACAAAAAACAGGCATTAAAATATGCTAAAGATGCCAAAGCTATTGGTAAAGAAATGGGCTGGAACACCAAAGATATTGATACTTTACTGGCTGAACTAAATTCTAAATAAACTTAAAATAATAAACACGAATTTCACGAATTAACACTAATGTTTGTGAAGTGAAATTTTAAAAGATTAAAACCATGAGCCTTATTCTTAGACCTGCAACCACAAACGATTTAGGGAAAATTCTTGATATTGTAAATCATTCTATCCTGCATACCACGGCAAATTATAGTTATGATATTCAAACTCTTGAAGTACAAACAAAATGGTTTGAAGATAAAAAAGCTAAAAACCTTCCTATTGTTGTAGCAGATTTAGATGGCGAAGTTGTTGGTTTTGGGAGTTATGGTCAGTTTCGTGAAAAAATTGGCTATCAATATACTGTTGAGCATTCTGTTTATGTGGTTGATAATGTTATTGGAAAAGGAATTGGCTCTAAATTATTAACTGAATTAATTCGTTTGGCTAAAGAACAAGGTTATCACGTTATGATTGGTGCTATCGATGCGGATAATGCGGGAAGTATTGCTTTTCATGAAAAATTTGGATTTGTAGCAATCGGGACGATTCGTGAAGTTGGATATAAGTTTGATCATTGGCTGGATTTGGTTTTTATGCAGCTTATATTGGCGTAGATTGCACGCGGATTTTACGGATTTTTTTTCGATTCTGAAAACTTGGAAGAAAAATCGAATACGGATATTGGCGTAAATAGTACGCGGATTTTACGGGTTCGCTATCGCGAAGGCGCGGATTGTCACGGATTTTTTTCTTTTCGCTTTTTTGTCATTTCGAGGAACGAGAAATCGCACAAGAAACTCGACAAAGATTGGCGATTTTCTTTGAGGAAATACTAGTGCGATTTCTCGTTCGTCGAAATGACAAGACTTTGAGGAAAACCTTTGTCTCTTTGCATCTTTGTCACTTTGAACCTAAAAAAAAATCCCCAAATTTGAAATGAATTCAAATTTGGGGATTTTTTTATCTAAAAACTCTAAATTAACTCTTGATCCAATTGATAACTTCTGGATCTGTAACTAAAGTTTTTGGTTTAATTACTTTTACCAATTCTCCTTTTTCGTTGATTAAGTATTTTTGGAAATTCCACTCTACTTCAGAATCCTGTAAACCGTTTTTAGATTTTTGAGTCAGAAATTTATAAACCTCACACATATCGTCGCCTTTTACAGAAACTTTATCCATCATTGGGAAAGTTACACCGTAATTTTGCTGACAGAAAGTTTCGATTTCTTTGTTTGTTCCAGGTTCCTGAGATGCAAAATTGTTTGCCGGGAAACCTACAATTACAAAACCTTTGTCTTTGTATTGTTTGTAAACCGCTTCAAGGTCTTTGTATTGAGGAGTTAATCCGCATTTTGAAGCTGTGTTTACGATTAGGACTTTTTTGCCTTTTAAAGAAGCAAAATCAAAAGTATTACCTGATAAATCTTCCACTTTAAACTGATAAATATTTTCTTTTGCCATAGCTTTATCTGATTTAGATAATTTGTTTGTGCTTGTTTGAGCCTGAGTTGGTGCACTTAATAAAAGTAAGGCACTGCATGCTATAAATAGTATTTTTTTCATTGTATAATTTTTTCATAAAATTAATTAAAATCTGTATTGCTGAATATTTTTGCCGCTTTTATTTTTATTAATAATAAGTTAAATAAAAAATGAAGCCCGGCGTTAATCAGACGCCGGGCTTCCCCCCATACAAACAAATCAAACCATGAATTAATTATTTGTCTCTTTTATATTTTAAAACTATAGTTGATGCCCCGGTTATAATGAAAATCTTTAATCTTAATCGCACTAATTCAATTATCTATGGCGTTTATAGTGGAAATTTCAGTTCGTTTAGCATGCGTGATTACTATTAGTGTTTTTGATTTTCAGTTGGAAGTCCGAGGACATCAACTATTCAATATTTTTATTTAGTTCATTTTGAACGATTTCATTTTTAAAATCTTTATTGGTAAAATTTATCAGCGATAAAACGGTTGTTAAACCCACAATTAATATTTTAAATTTTTCTATCCCGCGCATAATTTTTAACTTTAAAAAAAAACAATTTTAGTAATTGCTTAATCTTTCCCTTTTTCATTTTTCCATCTATAATGTTATATACGAAAAGGGTTTATTTTTGGATTTAAAAAAAGTAAAAAAAATTGCACTTTTTTTCTAAATTTTATCTGAAGCCTTTATTTATCTAAGGTTTTAACTACAAAAAAAAATATTTTTTTCACAAAAAAATAAATTATCTTTATCTCACGTTATAAGAAAATTTCGATAAAATTATATTTAAGCTTTAAATCCAAATCTATGAGTCAAGAAGAATTATTAGTTTTAATTTACAAAAAAGACGAAAGAGCTTTTACCCACTTGTACGATATGTACTCAAAAAGTTTATTTTCAGTCATTAATGTTTTAATCAAAAATCGTGAAGAAGCCGAAGACGTTTTGCAGGAAGTTTTTGTAAAAATCTGGAAAAACATCGATTCTTATAACGAAAGTAAAGGCCGATTTTACACCTGGATCCTTAATATAGCTAGGAATACGTCGATTGACAAGCTGAGATCCAAAAATTTTAATAACAGCCAAAAAAACCTTTCCTCGGATAATTTCGTAAATCTGTTAGATGACAGTAATAAATTAATTAATAGAATTGATACAATTGGAATTCAGGAGTTCGTAAAGAAACTGAAACCAAAATGTATAGAGATTATTGATTTATTATTTTTCAAAGGATATACCCAGCAAGAAGCTTCAGAAGAATTGGCACTGCCACTGGGAACTATCAAAACTCAAAACAGAAACTGTATTAACGATTTAAGAAATTATTTAAAAATATAATGGAAGCACAAGAATATATTGAATCAGGAACTCTAGAACTTTATGTTTACGGTTTATTAACCGAAAAGGAAAATCTGGAAATTGCCGAACTGGCAAAAAACAACAAGGAAGTAGACGACGAAATAATTGCGATTGAAAGAGCTATTGTGGCCCTATCATCAAGCTTCGCTCCTTTCCACTCTGTTGAGAATTTCGAAAAAATTAAAGCTCGTTTAGAACTTAAACATGGTAAAGTTGTCGAAATAAAACCTGCATCAAACTGGACACAATATGTGGGCTGGGCAGCGGCAGTTTTATTATTGTTAGGTTTTGGATACCAAACTTTAGAATTAACTAAATCAAAAGAAACAATCTCTAAAGTTGGAAATGAGAAAAATAAAATCGAAAGAAATTATGCATTCTTAGATCAACAGAATAAACAAACCGAGAAAAACTTAACTATTGTAAGAGATATTAAAAATACCGGCGTAACACTTGGCGGTCAGGCAGTTTCTCCAACATCTTTTGCAAAAGTCTACTGGAACCAGCAGACAAAAACAACTTATATTGATGCTGCAGGTTTACCAACGCCTCCAAAAGGAATGGTTTATCAAGTTTGGTCTTTAAAGCTAAGTCCGGTATTAACGCCAACAAGTATTGGTTTACTGGATAATTTTGAAGGAAATTCACAAAAAATCTTTGCTGTAAGCCAGACAGATTCGGCAGAAGCATTTGGAATTACTTTAGAGCCAGCTGGCGGAAGCCCAACGCCTACAATGGAACAACTATATACTTTAGGAAAAGTTTAAAGCCTAAAATACTTATAAATTTAAAGCGCATATTAATTACTTTTAATATGCGCTTTTTTATTTAACCAAAAACAAAACTATCCTAAACCATGAACGGAACTTTACTTTTAAGAATTGCCACTGCAATGATTCTGCTGACGCATTCGGTTTTCGGAATTTTTAATAATGGAATTAACGATTTTGGAAATTTATACTTAAATCAGATTGGCTTTGCTCCTTTTGGTGTTTTTCTGGCCTGGTCTATTAAACTATCTCATATAGTTGCGGCTTTACTTTTACTGTTTAATAAATATGTAAAACCAGCAGGATTTGTAACGATTTTTATTTTGATTATGGGAATTGTTCTGGTTCATTTTCAGGAAGGCTGGTTTGTTGTAGGCGGCGGAAGAAATGGTGTTGAATATAACTTTTTATTGATTTGCGTTTTATTGGCGATAATGTATCCAAACGGGTTTAAGTAAAATTCTAAATAATGTATCAATATGGAAATAACTTGCAAAAACTGTCATCAGGTTTATACAGGTCATTACTGCAATAATTGCGGGCAAAGTGCCGAAACTCATAAAATAAATGCACATTTTTTATGGCACGATATTCAACACGGATTATTGCATTTTGACAAGGGAATTTTATATTCCTTAAAACAGTTATTTTCCAGACCGGGACATTCTATTCGGGAATTTATTGAAGGAAAACGTGTCAGGCATTTTAAACCGCTTTCGCTTGTTGTTGTGTTGGCAACGCTTTACGGTTTTATGTATCATTATTTTCATATCAATTTATATCCGTATACCAGTGATGTTAAGTGAATAGTTTGATTTGATATTTTTTTTAATAATCTGCCCTATCAAACGTTCCTACGGAACGTAAAATGTGGCTTATCTTTACTTTTTTCTATCTATGAAACATTCCTATGGAATGATAAAACAAAGTTTTGATCCAAAAAAAGAGGCTGCCTCAACTTTTGAGACAGCCTCTTTTTTATTTTATATTTTTCCTTGTTCTGTAAGAACATTTCATTGGTAGAAAAATTATATTGTTACAAAGGGTTTACGTTTCGTAGGAACGTTTGATTTGATATTTTTTTTAATAATCTGTCCCATCAAACGTTCCTACGGAACGTAAATATTGCTGATCTTTATTTTTTCCTACCTACCAAACATTCCTATGGAATGATAAAACAAAGTTTTGGTCCAAAAAAAGGGGCTATCTCAAAAGTTGAGGCAGTCCCTTTTTTATTTTATATGTTTCCTTGTTCTGTAGGAACATTTCATTGGTAGAAAAATTATATTGTTACAAAGGGTTTACGTTCCGTAGGAACGTAAATATATTACTGATCTTTATTTTTTTTCTACCTACGAAACATTCCTATGGAATGATAAAACAAAGTTTTGATCCAAAAAAAGAGGCTGCCTCAAAAGTTGGGACAGCCTCTTTTATTATATCAAAAAACTACTTTTTTTTGCTTTTATAATATTTTCGATATTTCGGATAAGTCACAGCACCAATTACTGCAATTGTTGCTATTGAATAATAAACCCAGTTTAATGAATGCGCTTCTCCGCTTGCATAAGAGTGTAAACCAACTAAATGGAAGTTTACGCCATAATATGTAAATAAAATCGAAATAAAGGCAAACATAGTCATTAAATTAAAAAACCATTTTCCGCGTAAAGCAGGAACAAAACGAGCGTGAATTACAAAAGCATAAATCATAATCGAAATTAAAGCCCAGGTTTCTTTTGGATCCCATCCCCAGTAACGACCCCAGCTTTCGTTTGCCCATTGACCGCCTAAAAAGTTACCAATAGTCAGCATGATCAAACCAATAGTTACTGCCATTTCGTTGATATAAGTTATCTCTTTAATGTTCAACTCCATTTTAGCTTTGTTTTTCTCAGTTGTAAACAAAATCAATAGTAAAGCCACAAAACCTAAAATCATTCCTAATGCAGTTGGACCATAACTTGCTACAATAACTGCAACGTGAATCATTAACCAATATGAATTAAGAACGGGCTGTAAGTTTGCAATTTCCGGATCAATCCAGTTCATGTATGCCGCCATTAAAATCATAGCTGTAACGAAAGCAGATGAAGCTACTGTTAATTTTGATTTTCTGTCAAAAGCCAAACCAAAGAACATTGTTGACCAAGCCACATATACAATTGCTTCGTACGCATTACTCCATGGAGCATGACCAGAAATATACCAGCGTGCTATTAATGCTAATGTGTGAAGCGCAAATAACAATCCAACTATAATATGAAAAGCATTTACGGTTATACGAAGCCATTTTTTCTCAAAGAAAATATTGACAATCACAAAAACAAACATAAATAGTGCTGCTGTGATATACCAATACGGTAGTTTTTGAAGAACATCATATTTATTATAAGCAATTTCGGCATCAATTTTTTGTTCGCTTGGACGAACTTTTGCGCCAAATTTCTTTTGAAAACCATTTATACTTTCGACCAATTGATCGGCCGTATCCCAGTTTTTAGAAATAGAACCATTATTTAAGGCACTAAAATATAACGGAAGAATTTGATTTACATAAGTAGAATCCATTCCTTTAAAACCTTTGTTATTGCGCTCTAAATAAGAAACCCATTTATGGTTTGGATCATTTGGAACAGGAAAAATTCTCAAAATACTGCCGCTTAAAGCAGATTCCATCAAGTTTACTTTTTTATCTGTTTCAATATAATCTTTCTCAAACTGATTCGGATTTCCTGCTTTATAAGCAGCATCTAAATAAGGTGACAATTTATAATTTCCGTTTTCATCGAAGAATTTTACAAACGGAGCAAATTTTGCTTCTTTGTCAATACCAATAATTTTACGAATACTGTCGTTTCCTGATTTAATATAAATAAGCGGAATCTGAATCCAAACCTGAGCGTATTGCGTCATAGACAAAAATACCTGATCAGAATTCATTCCGTTATACTTATCGCTGTGGCTTACTTTTCTAAGTAATTCAGATGAAAACGTATTAATAGGTTTCATACGTCCGCCAGCATCCTGAATAATCAAACGTCCAAATTTTGCCGCATGCGCCTCAGGAGCTTTATAAATCGTCAATAACGAATCTAATTGTTTTTGACTTGGCGGAGCTGTAACGTGATTAGCATGATCGTTTGGATCTGCAGTATGATTGTGGTCATGTTCATGCGAATGTACGTGAGGATTTTGTGCGAAACCACTCAAACTAATCATTAAAACTAAAATCGTAATTAGTTTTTCTTTTTTCTTTTTCACATTTTCCAGTTTACGTTTTAAGTCTGCAAAACGAGAATGTTTGGTGAACATAATTGCCATTAAGCCAAAGAATAACATAAAATATCCTAAATACGTGATAGAAGTTCCCCAAAAATCGTGGTTTACAGATAAAACAGTTCCTTTTTCATCCGGATCAAATGAAGATTGAAAGAAACGATATCCTTTATGGTCTAAAACGTGGTTCATATAAATATCGGCATCAAAAGTTTCTGTAGAATCCTGAACGGTAACTTTACTTTCAAAAGCAGAATAACTTTTTTCTGTTCCCGGATATTTCGTTGCGATAAAGTCATTCAATTTTACTCTAAAAGGTAAAACATAGGCTTTACTTCCGTAGAATATAGAGTATTCGATTTTACCAATTTTTACCGTTTTTGGTTCTCCAATACTTCCTTTAGAGCCCATTACCATTACTTCTTTTTCCTGTCCTTCAGCTTTAACTTTTACAACTAAAGCATCTGTATGAGATTTTGCTTTGAAATCATTACTAGATTCATAATCCACTTTTCCTTTCATTGCAGGATCCGGGAAAACAATTCTAATATCTCCAATGCTATATAAAGAACGCATCATTAAAGGCTGAACGTTGTCTTTAGTAACTTTTCCTTTTAACTGGTCTGCCATTCGCATAAATTCACCTTCAAAAGGAGTCTGAATTGTATATTTTTCGCCAGTTGTATTAATATTAATAGCACCTTGTGTTGGTTTATTTAAAGCAAATAAAACATTGTGAATATTTTGAACTTCACCTTCTTTCAGGAAATGTTCTTCACGTCCGCCTGCACCCGCTTCAACTAATTTAAGATATAAAGTTCCGTTAGGATCTGGTTTAACCACTTCCTTCGCTCCCATTATATATTTTGAATATGAAACTTCAAACGGAGTCTCATCAAATTTTCCTGAAACAGAGAAATCATTATTAGTAACGGGAGAAAGTAAAAGGCTTTTTTCGAAAACCCTGCGTTTCATTTCTCCTTTATATTCACCATCAACAAAAATGGTGATGAATGTTTTATCTGAATATATCTGATTTTCTGATGCGCCTTCGCGAATTGGCATCATTCCTTCATAACTGATATAACGTGTAATAAAAGCTCCTAAAATGATAAAAACAAAGGCAATGTGCAGTAAAAAAGTAGCCCATTTTTCTTTTTTCAATAATTGATAACGTTTAATGTTTCCGAAGAAATTAATCATGAAAATGAACATTATGGCTTCAAACCACCAGGTATTGTATATTAAAATTCTGGCTGTATCGGTATTGTATTTACTTTCGATAAAAGTTCCAACACCCATTGCAATTGCGAATGTCAAAAAAAGAACGGCCATTAATCGTGTAGAAAACAAAAAAGAGAATATTTTTTTATCCATTTTTAAGGAATTACATTGTATAAAAGTGGCACAAAAATACTTAAAAATGTTGATTTGAGGTAAATGTTATTTGTTAATAAAAACCAAATAATAGGATTGTGTTTTGGGCAACAGATTACACAAATTAAACGGATTATTTTTTAGATTTCTTTTATTTTTTGCCAATAAATAAAACATAAATCCGTACAAATCAGTTTAATCTGTGTAATCTGTGGGCAAACTTTCTTCCACCATATTTTCTTTAGAAAAAATAATGTTAATTTTGCGATTATGATTCGAATAACGATTATTGGTTCCGGAAACGTCGCACAGCATTTAATAAAAGCTTTTTCTGCAAGTTCGCTTGTTGAAATTGTGCAGGCTTTTTCGAGAAAAAAAGAAGCTTTGAGTCATCTTCTCGATTCAGATAAAATCGTAACCGAATTTACAGATTTAAAAGAATCAGATTTATATATCATTTCAGTTTCCGATAATGCTATTGCTGAAGTTTCAAGTCAATTGCCATTTGAAAACCAATTAGTTGTTCATACTTCCGGCACAACTTCTATCGATGTTTTAGATTCAAAAAACAGAAAAGGGGTTTTTTATCCATTACAAACATTTTCTAAAACTAAAGATGTTGATTTTTCAGTAATTCCGATTTGTTTGGAAACGGAGAATCAGGATGATTATAAAATTTTAGAAGAAACGGCGAAAAGCATTTCAAATGCGGTTTTTTCCATAAGTTCAGAACAGCGAAAAGCTTTGCACGTTGCAGCCGTTTTTGTCAATAACTTTACGAATCATTTATATCAAATTGGGCAGGAAATTTGCGAAGAACATCAAGTTCCTTTTGAAGTTTTAAAACCTTTGATTCAGGAAACTGCCGAAAAAATAAAAACCCTAGATCCAATTGACGCTCAAACCGGTCCGGCAAAGCGCCACGATTCTGTCACAACCGATGCGCACCTGAATTTTATTACCAACGAAAATCAAAAAAACATTTATAAAATACTAACACAATCTATACAGCATAATGGCAAAAAGTTATAAAGAAATGATGAACGACATTACAACATTTATTTTTGATGTTGATGGCGTACTTACAGACAGTTCGGTTTTTGTAACCACAGAAGGAGAAATTCTTCGTACGATGAATATTCGTGACGGTTACGCTATGAAAGCGGCTGTAGAAAGCGGTTACCATGTCTGCATTATTTCTGGCGGAAGCAACGAAGGCGTTCGCGTAAGACTTAAAAATTTAGGAATCACAGATATTCATTTAGGAACTCCTGACAAAGTGAAAACGTTCGAAGAATATACTAAAACTTACAATATTAAACCAGAACAGGTTTTATATATGGGCGACGATATTCCGGATTATCACGTAATGAAATTAGTAAGTTTACCAGCTTGCCCGCAAGACGCAGTCCCTGAAATCAAAAATATCTGTCGTTACATTTCACACGTAAAAGGCGGAAAAGGTGCTGCACGCGACGTTATAGAGCAAGTAATGAAAGTACAGGGAAAATGGATGGAACATTTTAATGGACAGCACGACTAGAGGTAATTTTAGATTTGTGATTTTAGATTTTAGATTATTTTCTAAATCTTTAAAATTTCAAAAGAAAAACCTTTGCACCTCTGTCTCTTTACCCCTTTGAACCTTAAAAAAAAACTTAGTCCCGATAGCTATCGGGATAGCATCTCAGAACCTTAGAAACTCTAAAAAAAATGAAATACCTAAAACTAATTCGATATAAAAATCTACTTATGCTTGCTTTTATGCAGGTTTTATTTCGTTATGCTTTTTTAAAACAGCAGGATATTCCGCTGGCTTTAGCAGACTGGCAATACGGACTTTTAGTTTTAAGCACCGTTTTACTCGCTGCAGCAGGTTATGTAATTAATAATATTTATGATGTTGCAACAGATACAATTAATAAACCTCAGAATGTTGTAATTGGCAAAGGAATTTCTGAAACGGCGGCTTTTAATATTTACATCGGACTTAATGTTACCGGTGTCGCAATTGGTTTTATTTTGGCCAATATTATTTTAAGACCAACATTTGCCTCACTTTTTATTCTGATTGCTTCACTGCTTTATTTTTATGCTACAACTTTAAAATCAATTATGATTTTAGGGAATTTTGTAGTAGCGGCTTTACTTGCTATAAGCGTTTTAATTATTGGTGTTTTTGATCTTTTTCCAGCTACGACTTTAGAAAATAAGGCACAAATGGCGAGTTTCTTTTCTATTTTGACAGATTATGCGCTTTTTGCTTTTATGATCAATTTTGTACGCGAGATAGTTAAAGATATTGAAGACATGGATGGCGATTACAATCAAGGAATGAATACTTTACCAATTGCCATTGGAAAAAACCGTGCTGCAAAAATTGCATTGGGATTTGCTATAATTCCATTTATTTTATGTCTGCTTTACATTAAAAAATATTTCTTTGATAACAATCTTTTGATAGTTACGTTTTATACATTCGTTTTTGTTCTGGCACCTTTATTATATTTTATAGTAAAAATATTTAGTGCCAAAACCAAAAAGGATTTTCACCATTTAAGTACTGTTTTGAAATTAATTTTATTCTTCGGAATTTTATCAATCCTTATTATCAGCTTAAATCATCAATACCTTCAAAACCATGCTTAAAGAAAAGCTTAAAAAATATAAAATCATTCTGGCTTCAGGATCGCCGCGCAGACAACAGTTTTTTAAGGATTTAGATCTTGATTTTGAAATTCGCTTAAAAGATGTCGAAGAAATTTATCCGCCAGAATTAAAAGCAGTTGAAATAACCGATTTTCTCGCACAACTGAAAGCGGACGCATTTAAAGATGAATTAAAAGAAAACGAAATATTAGTAACAAGCGACACTATTGTTTGGCATGAAAATAAAGCTTTAGGGAAACCAAAAAGTGCTGAAGATGCTTTTGAAATGATCAAATCAATGTCGGGTACAACGCATGAAGTAATTACTTCTGTTTGTTTTCAAACTAATACTGCTTCTACTCTTTTGCACGATATTACAAAAGTTACTTTCAAAGATTTATCTGATGAAGCGATTTTGTATTATATCGAAAATTATAAACCTTATGATAAAGCCGGAGCTTACGGTATTCAGGAATGGTTTGGTTTTATGGCAGTTACAAAAGTCGAAGGTTCTTATACCAATGTTATGGGGCTTCCAACGGCTAAAGTTTACGAATATTTGAGTACTTTAGTGTAAAAATTTATTTATGTTTTCTTTTAAAGAATATACTCAGGAATTATTTGCCACCTTTATTCTTATTATTGCTTTAATCGCTTTAAGAATGATTGTTGCCAAATTAATTCGACGTTTTGCTTCTACAAGTCATTTATTAGAACATCGTACCAATCTGGTTATCAAATACACTCATATTTTTATGAATATTTTGGTAACGCTTAGTTTAATTGTGATTTGGGGCGTTAATACTGAGGATATTTTTTTAACCGTTTCCTCGATTGCAACCGTTATTGGCGTTGCAATGTTTGCACAATGGTCGATTTTGAGCAACATTACTTCGGGAATGATTTTGTTCTTCTCCTTTCCTTTCAGAATTGGCGACACCATAAAAATTCACGATAAGGATTTCCCAATTGAAGCTGAAATTGAAGACATTAATACCTTTCATATCAGCCTGAGAACAAAAGAAGGCGAAAAGATTATTTTCCCTAACAATCTGCTTTTGCAAAAGGGAATTTCAATCATGCCGGCACACTACGAAGAGAAAGAATTTTTTGATTAATTTTTGAATGGGAATTTTATAACGTATAACTAAAAAGCTAAAACGCTATAATTTAAAGAAATTATAATATTTGCTTAACCAATTATACATTATCTAAAAATTTCATCAAAAATGATCCATCCCATAAAGTTGCCGTTTTATGCAAAACTTGCGTGTATCTTAGTAAGTTTAATTTCATTTGCTTATATTTTTTGCATTACCAAAGATATTCTTACGCCCGTTTTGTTAGCCTTTTTATTTGCGGTTTTACTATTGCCCATTTTTACCTTTTTAAATACAAAATTTAAGTTCCCAAGACATCTTGCGGCTATAATTTGTGTTTTAATTTTTCTGGCATTCATTGGCGGGATTCTTATTTTTATCTCTTATCAGGTTACTAATATGGCAAGTGATTTTGATACAATTAAGAAAAATGCAAACTCCTTTATAATTGAAATTCATAAGTTTATCAGAGAAAATTTCCAGATAAGTATTGGCGAACAGAAAAAATATTTGGACACCGTTACAAAAGACTCTGTAAAAAACGGAAATGCTACTTTAGGCTCAGCCATAATATCTATAAGCGATCTTCTGCTAGACAGCACTATTATTGTAATTTATACGTTTTTGTTTTTGATATATAAAGAACATTTCAAACTGTTTTTGGCCAAATTAATAAACAAAGAAAATCATGCTGCTTTAAAAGATATTCTATCACAAATCAAAGTTTCGATAAACAATTATATCGTGAGTTTGATATTGGAAATGATTATAGTTTCTGTCTTGACCAGTTTAGGACTTTGGATTATTGGTATTAAATATTTCATTTTATTAGGACTGATAACGGGAATTTTAAATCTGGTTCCTTACATCGGAATTTTAGTTGCAGGAGTTATTACCGTTTTGGCTTCATTGACAGGTTCAGGAGAAACATCAGTAATTGTTGGGATTTTAATAGTCAATGTAATTGTTCAGTTAATTGACAATAATCTTCTTGTGCCTTTAATTATCAATTCAAAAGTAGAAATAAACGCTTTTGTTTCCATTATGGGAATTATTGTGGGCGGTGCGGCGGCCGGAATTTCGGGTATGTTTCTGGCAATTCCGCTTTTAGCCATTTTGAAAATTATATTTGACCGAATAGAATCGCTGGAACCCTGGGGTTATTTAATGGGAAATCATATTCCGAGAAAATTTGCCTGGAGAATTCGCAAAGCAAAAGTACAAGAGTAAATAATCTGTTGATTTTAAAAAAAATCGTGTTATTTATCTTAAATTCATAGAATAATAGCCTTTAAAATAAGTTTAAATCCATCTGAATGTTATCAAGTAAAAAAATAGTTATTTTTATTTTCTTATGCTTTTGTTTTCAAAGTATTTGTGCGCAGACAGATAAAACTAAGAAAGACAACCCTCCTAAAAAGGACAGTACAGAGATTTATACTAAAATAAAAAACTATTCGAAGAAAAATAAGTTCACCCAAACCTTACATAAACTTCTGTTTCGATCAAAAAAAGCTAAAAAAAGAGAAGTTATTGAGCCTAGTGACACTCAAAGTTTCAACGGAAAAATCATTCGAAAAATAAATATTGTAACGCTTGATCCTTTTGGGCATTCTATTACAGATACTACCGTGCAGCCAAAAAACTGGGGAGAACGAACCGGAAATAAACTGCACTTAAAAACAAAGAAAATAGCAATTTACAATCTTCTTTTGTTTAAAAGAAATACTCCTTATGATTCTTATAAAATACAAGAAACAGAACGTTTAATTCGTTCACAGAGATATGTTACGGCAGTTAGGATTTCTAATGAATTAGCCAGTCCGGCATCTGATTCTGTTGATGTTACGATTCGGGTTTTAGATTCCTGGAGTACCATTCCGCGGTTTTCAATATCAAGCAGCAGAGTTGGTGTAGGTTTCAAAGAAAAAGATTTTTTTGGTACAGGACAGCAGCTCGAATATCGTTTCACCAATCGGTTTGACGATGGCGCAAATGGTAATGATATTACGTATACGGTTCCCAATATAAAAAATACCTATATAGGAACTACGCTCCATTACAACATGGATTTAGACAATAATTATACTAAAAGTATTGATATTGAAAGGGATTTCTATTCGCCTTTAACCAAATGGGCAGGCGGTGTTTTTGTTGGACAGAACTTTAGAAAAGATTCGCTGCAGGCTCCTGATATGAGTTATGCATTTCAGAGTTTCAAGAATAATTTTCAGGATTTTTGGGTGGGTAAAGCCACAAAAGTTTATGAAGATGATAATGAAGCCATTACCAATTTAATTACATCGGCACGTTTTTTAAATGTGAATTACAGCGAATCTCCAGATTCCTTATATGATCCAACTAATTTTTATTCAGATGAAAAACTGCTTTTGATGGGTATTGGATTAAACAGACGAAAATTTATTAAAGACAATTATATTTTTAGAAATGGTCAGACCGAAGACGTTCCAATTGGGCGTATTTACGGAATTACCTTTGGATATCAGTATAAAAATCAAATTTGGAGACCTTATGCCGGAGCGCAGTTTTCTTTTGGAAATTATTACCGATTAGGTTTTTTAAGTATGAATTTTGAAGCCGGAACCTATTTTCATCAATCCAAAACGTATCAGACGGCTTATTTATTTGAATCGAATTATTTTACAAAACTCTTTAATCTGGGAACCTGGAAACTGCGACAATTCGTAAACCCAAGAGTTGTAATTGGTGCAAATCGGGAGGGAATTATTGGCGATGAACTTAATATAAACGAACGAAATGGTCTCGCGGGATTCAACGCCGCTTTATATGGAACTAGTAAAACCCTTTTATCCCTGCAGACACAAACGTATTCTCCTTATGCGCTTTGGGGATTTCGTTTAAATCCGTTTTTTAATTATACGATAGCATTTTTAGGAAGTCCAAAAAATGCCATGTTCGACAGCAAACCGTATTCAAAAATTACATTAGGCTTATTAATAAGCAATGACTATTTGGTTTTTAGTAATTTCCAGCTGTCACTGTCATATTATCCAAGTATTCCTTATCAGGGTGATAGTGTTTTCAAAACCAATACATTTGAAACAACCGATTATGGTTTGCAGAGTTTTGAACTTGCCAAACCAAGAATTGTTGATTATCGATAATGAAAAAATATTTAGATTTTTTTTAGAAATTTTTCATTCTGCAAAACACTTTAGAAATCAATATTTTACAGAATATTTAACTTCAGTTTAATCGTTAAAAAGCATATTTTCTCCGATGAAATACAATTGTATTTTTATTTTTGGCACGGTATATGAAAATCTTTAAACAAAGATTAACATTAAACTTTAGAAAAAATGAAAACAATTAAAATAGCAATCGCCGGATTATTTCTTTTGGTTGCAAATGCCACACAAGCTCAGGTATCAGTTAACGTTAATATAGGAACACCTCCAGCTTGGGGACCAGCCGGATATGCTGAAATGGAATATTATTATCTTCCAGATATTGAAGCTTATTATGATGTACGTGCATCACAATTTATCTATTTTGGAGGAGGAAGATGGGTTAGAGCAACTTATTTACCAAGACAATACAGAAATTATGATTTATACGGAGGCTATAAAGTTGTTTTAACAGATTATCACGGAAGAACTCCTTATACATACTTCGATCGTCACAGAGTAAAATATTATAAAGGATATCACGGTGCACCGCAAAGACCTTACAGACCAAGACCGGTTTATGGTTACAACGAGCGTCGTTATGAGCACAGAGATCACAGACATTATGATAAACACGACAAGCATGACAAACACCACGGGCATGATAGACACGATGATGATCACGATCACGGTCATGGCCACGGAAGAAGATAATATCTAAATATTTAAGAGCGTATTAAGTTTTAATACGCTCTTTTTCTATTTTAAAAATCAGCTAAATAATATCCAAAAATTACCATTAACATTTCATTTAAATTTTGTTCCAAGATTTAATTAGTATTTTTGGGACACATTTCAAAACCATTTCACTACACCATGCGAAAAATACAAGTTCAAATACTTCTTTTATTTTTTATAAGTTTTCAAACCTTATTTGCACAACAGCCGCAAAAACCAAACGCAGTCGAAATTTACAATCAAATCAAAAAACTAAACTTTTTAGGTTCTGTATTGTACGTTGCCGCACATCCCGATGACGAAAATACCCGAATGATTTCGTATTTAGCAAATGAAGTAAATGCGAGAACCGGTTATTTATCCTTAACACGCGGTGACGGCGGTCAAAACTTAATTGGTCCGCAATTGCGTGAATTACTTGGTGTAATTAGAACTCAGGAATTAATTGAAGCCCGAAAAATAGACGGCGGAGAACAATTTTTTTCAAGAGCAAATGATTTTGGTTTTTCTAAAAATCCAAACGAAACCTTAGAAATTTGGGATAAAGATAAAGTCCTAGCCGATGTGGTGTGGACAATAAGAAATTTTCAGCCGGATATCATTATCAATAGATTTGATCACCGTTCGCCGGGAACTACACACGGACATCATACATCATCTGCCATGTTAAGTGTGGAGAGTTTTAAACTAACAAACGATCCAAAAATTTATCCTGAGCAGTTGAAATTTGTTTCGCCCTGGCAGGTAAAACGTCAGTTTTTTAATCCGTCTTGGTGGTTTTACGGAAGTCAGGAAAAATTTGATGCCGCTAATAAATCTAAATTTACCAAGTTAGAAACAGGTGTATATTATACCGGAATTGGAAAATCAAATCAGGAAATCGCTGCTTTAAGCCGAAGCCGTCACCAGTCACAAGGTTTTGGAAGCACGGGAGTTCGTGGTTTAGAAACAGAATATCTTGAACTTATTAATGGAGAAACTCCAAAAGACCGCGACAATTTATTTGACGGAATTGACACAAGCTGGAACCGTGTTAAAAACGGAAAACCTGTTGGAGATTTAATTACTTCAATTATTGACAAATACAATTTCAGTAATCCATCAGCAAGTATTCCGGATTTAGTGAAAGCTTACACTATGATTCAGGCTTTAGACGATACACATTGGAAAAATCTAAAATCAACGGCCATAAAAAATATCATTGCTTCATGTTCCGGTTTATATCTTGAAGCAGTTTCTAGTGAACAAGAAGCAACTCCGGGAAGCAGCATTCGTTTGAGCTTAGAAGCTATTAACAGATGTTCTGTTGAAATGCAATTAACAAGCGTTACAACATTGCCAGACAATAAAACAACGGCTCAAAACAGCATTTTAAAAGACAATAACGATCAAAAAATCAGTCTGCAGTTACAGCTTCCTTATAATATTGAATACACACAACCGTATTGGTTAAAAGAAAAAGCAACAGTTGGAATGTACACCGTTTCAAATCAGCAAAATATTGGTATTCCCGATATTATTAGAGAAGTAAAAGTGATTTTTAATATCAAAATCAATAATGTAGAAATTCCGTTTGAGCGCACCGTTGTTTACAAATACAATGACGGCGTAAAAGGCGAAATGTACAATTTCCTGGATATTGTTCCAGAAGTTACGACTTCAATCTTAGAAAAAGTTTTGATTTTTAGAGATACAAAAAGCAAAATGATTCCGGTAAAAGTTCGTGCCGGAAAAGATGATGTAAAAGGAAACCTGCAGTTGGATTTACCAAAAAGCTGGAATGTTTCCCCAAAACAAATTGCATTTGCTTTAGATAAAAAAGGAACAGAACAAATTTTTTATTTTGAAGTTACACCGCCCGTAAATCCTGAAGAAGTTGTAGCAAAAAGTATTGCAGTTGTTGATAACAAACGTTTTGACAGAGACCAGACTATTATCGATTTCAATCATATTACAAAACAAATGGTTTTAAAACCAGCTGAATCAAAATGTATTAGAATAGATTTGAAAACTTCTGGTGATGCTATCGCTTATATTATGGGTGCCGGCGACGAAGTTCCGGAAAGTTTAACCCAAATGGGATACAAAGTTTCTATCTTAAAGCCAGAAGAAATTACTCCAGAAAAATTAGATTCTTTCAGCACTGTTATTACAGGAATTCGTGCTTACAATACCGTAAACGCTTTGGCAAACAAACAAAATATCTTATTTAATTTTGTAAAAAGCGGTAAAAACATGATTGTGCAATACAATACATACGGCAGCAAATTAGTGACCGATAAAATTGCACCATATCCGTTAAAATTATCAAACGACCGTGTGACCGAGGAAAACGCTAAAGTCACTTTCCTAGCACCAAATCACCCAGTTTTAAATACGCCAAATAAAATTACTTCAAAAGATTTTGAAGGCTGGACACAAGAACAAGGTTTATATTATCCAGATGAATATGATCCTGCCTTCACTCCTATTATTTCATCACACGACAAAGGAGAGTCTGCTAAAAATGGTGCTTTATTAGTCGCTCCGTATGGAAAAGGATATTACATTTACACTGGTCTAAGCTTTTTTAGAGAACTGCCGGAAGGAGTTGCGGGCGCTTACAGATTATTATCGAATATCATTTCGCTAAAACAACCTCTTGAAGCTCCTAAACAGGATTTAAAGCAATAATTTCAAAAATATGGAAGCAAAAAAAACAAAAAAATGGAAAAAAAGTTACACCTATGTTTTAGTTGCTAACCTCATTTACATTGTGATTTTTTTCTTAATCATGCAATTTTATTCATAACCTATGCAGCTATTTGACTGGATCGTACTTATTGTAACACTTTTATTCATTGTTGGTTACGGTTCCTGGAAAACCAAAGGAAGTAAAAACGTTGAAGATTTTATTTTAGGAAACAACGAAACGCCCTGGTATACCGTTGGACTTTCAGTAATGGCAACTCAGGCCAGCGCAATTACATTTTTATCTACTCCCGGACAGGCTTATCATGACGGAATGGGTTTTGTGCAGTTCTATTTTGGACTGCCAATTGCAATGGTGGTTATTTGTTTGACGTTTATTCCGCTTTATCATAAAAATAAAGTTTTTACCGCTTACGAATTCCTTGAAAAACGATTTGATGTTCAGACCCGTTCTCTTGCCGCTATTTTATTTTTAATTCAAAGAGGATTAGGAACCGGATTAACGATTTATGCTCCGGCCATAATTTTATCGGCACTTTTAGGCTGGAACTTAACTGGTATGAATATTATAATTGGAGTTCTGGTTATTATTTATACTTTTTCCGGAGGTACAAAAGCCGTAAACGTAACGCAGAAACAGCAAATGTTTGTGATTATGTCGGGAATGTTTATCACATTTTTCCTGATTTTGCATTACTTACCAAATGATATGACTTTTACAAGCGCGCTGCATATTGCCGGAGCAAATGATAAAATGAATATTGTAGATTTTTCTTTTGATCCGGAAGAAAAATATACAATTTGGAGTGGAATTACGGGCGGATTCTTTTTAGCACTCGCCTATTTTGGTACAGATCAATCTCAGGTTGGTAGATATTTATCAGGAAAATCGGTAAAAGAAAGCCAAATGGGATTAATCATGAACGGACTTTTAAAAGTGCCGATGCAATTTTTTATTCTGTTAACCGGAGTTATGGTTTTTGTGTTTTTCCAATTCAATCCCGTTCCTTTAAATTTCAATCCGAATAACAAAATTGTAATTGAAAAATCAGCGTATAAAGAAGAATATCATGTTCTTGAAAAAAAGCTGGACAAATTATCTGAAGATAAAAAAGTAATTAACTTACTATATATCGATCAGTTGAATCAGGATTATGACAATCCGATTCTTCGTAAAGAATTAGTCAATTTATCGAATAAGGAAAAAGATTTGCGCGACCGTGCCAAAGAAATCATTTCAAGAGCCGACAGCAACAGCGAAACCAACGATAAAGATTATGTTTTTTTCCATTTTATCCTGCATTATTTACCAAAAGGTTTAATTGGTTTATTACTTGCGGTTATTCTTTCTGCAGCGATGTCATCGACAGCTTCAGGATTGAATGCTTTAGCTTCGACAACGGCGATTGATATTTATAAAAGAAATATCAAAACCGAAAAATCAGAGAAACATTATCTTAATGCAACTAAATTTTTTACACTGTTTTGGGGAGTTATTGCAATCCTTTTTGCCTGCGTAGGAACTTTGTTTGAAAACTTGATTCAGCTTGTAAATATTATTGGTTCGATCTTTTACGGAACCGTTTTGGGAATTTTCCTTGTTGGTTTTTATATAAAACGTGTTCAGGCAAAATCTATGTTTATTAGTGCCTGTATAAGTCAGTTTGTAATTATAATCATTTATTACTTTATGGTTTACAAACAAGAAAAATTGGGTTATTTATGGCTGAATTTTATTGGTGCTATTTTGACTATAGGTTTAGCATTGATTTTACAGTTTTTGTTTTTTAAAGGAGATAAAAAGGATAATAGTGATTTGATTTTAGAAGAATAAGTTAATGAAAATAACTGCTAAAATATTAACAGTTTTAATCAGCTTGGCATTATTTAGTTGCGAAGTTTCAAAATCAGACACAGAGGGCTATATTGATAAATTTTACAGCAATAAAATTGCATTTGAAACAGTAGCTGAAAAAATTTATGCTGATAAAGAATTAACCAAAAGAACTGGTCGTCGTATACCTGAAAACAAAATTGACCCTGAGATTAAAAATGATCTTGAAAAACTCGGTATTGAATCTTTTACTATATATAAAGCCAATTGTAAAAAAGATATAGAAGTTGAATTTATACTTAATTGGACAAAAAATGCTACATTGTATTTAGTAAAAAACAACTGTAATTTCGATAGATCGAAAATAGGTTATCATTCTAAAACTACAATGATAGAAGTTTGGGGATTAGGAAATGGTTGGATTATGTGGATAGATTATGATTTTATTTAATTAAACTCGTTATTTAAAAATGAAACTTAAATTTTATCTAACAATACTTTTTGGAGCTATATTCCTAAACTCATATTCACAAAATACACAAGCAAAAAAAATTGATAGTTTGCTTATCGAATTTCAGAAAAAATCATTTTACGGAAGTATAAATCCAGCTAAGGAAGAACTTAAAAAATATCAGCAAACTATTATTCCTGAATTAATTAAGCTTTTAAAAGACACAAGTTTTGTAAAATTAACGGATACTGCCGATTTAATCTACCCAGGAACTACCGTTTTTTATGGTCATGGATATTTTATTCCATATGATCTCGATTGGATTTCTGTTAGATCTGGCTGGCTTCTCGAAGAGGTTACATTTCAAGATTTTGGTTATAAGAATTCTGAAATTAATGATGAAACTTTACTGAAATTAATGAAGGGAAATTATAATGAATATATTCAGAAAGGAAATTATGAAGTAGATTGGAAGGAGAAAACTTCAGACCAAAAGAAAATAGAATATCGAAAAATACTTTCAAATAACGCAGAGAAATGGTGGAAAGAAAATCATAAAAAGTGGAATCGAATTTCTGCCATTAAAGAAGCATTAAAATCTAATAATGAAAACCGATTAAGTAAAGTTTTTCAATATTTACGATTTGGAGCGTCTAAATGTGCTAATATGACTAAAGAACTTTATTCAACTGAAATAAAACCTATCATAGTAGATTTAGAGAAAACAAATCAATATCCTGAAATACAAGAACAAATTAAACTATTATTAAATGAGAGTGTTAGTTTGAAAATTCTAGACATAAAATGACAAAAGAGGAGTTTTTATTTCATTTAAACGGTGCAAGTTTTGTAGCTCTGAAATTTGCCGAAAATTATGTCAAAGATAAATTGACTACTGATTTCAAGTATAATATAATTTTTACCCCGCCAAATGTCATCGGAAATATGGATCAATTTGATATTTATCCAGAAGATGAAGGAATTATAAGATTGAATTTGACAGATAAAGAAGTTGTAGAACTACTTTATCGAAAAAATAAAATACCTGTTTGGATTGATATAAATGTTCTTAAATCAAGCAGAAAAAGCACTACTTTCAATCTTTTATGTGCCGGAAGATATACTGATAATAAAGAAGAATATTATTATAATGAAAATGGTTCAGGGCCATTTGGAGTAAAAGGTCCAACTTTTCCCATTGGTTATAAAGAAGGTAAAAAATTTAGATTGAAATAAATTTTCTTTTAAATCAAAAAAAAGCACAATCTTGTCATTCCGAGGAACGAGGAATCGCACTAGAAATTACGCAAAGAAAAGACCCAATCTTTGTCGAGTTACGAGTGCGATTCCTCGTTCCTCGGAATGACAAACTTTGCGTAAAGAAAAACAATGAAAAAATTCTAAACAAATCTCTATCTTTGAGTAACCCACTTCTTAAATAGAGCGTTATGAAAGACCATAAAAAATACAGCAATAAAACCAAAGCAGCTTTTATCTTGCTGATTGTTATGCTGATAATTTTATTGGGAAATTTCAATACACTTCGAAATTCTAAAAATGTAAACGACAATATAAATGCTATTTATAAAGATAGATTAGTTGTGGCGCATTATATTTTTCAATATTCGAAACAACTTCATTTTATAAAATCCGAGGCTGAAAAACTCGATTTAAGCGATAATATTAAAAAAAATGAAATCATTCATACTTTAGACATCATTCACAATATTGATGATTTGTACGCTAAAACGGTTTTAACCAATAACGAGAAAAGACATTTTGATGCTTTTCTGGGTTCTTGTAAAGAAATCAACAAACAAGTTGAAAACAAAAACTGGAATAAAATTGCTTATTCGAGCGCACAAGCTTTAAAAACTTTAGAATCTTTATCTCAAATTCAAATTAAAGAAGGAAAAGCAAAGCTGGCAAATGCAAATGCAATGTACAGCAAAAACAATAGTTTAGGCCAGCTTCAAATTGCCTTACTTATAATTTTAGGCGGAATTACTTTTTATCTTTTAATTGTAAAGAAAATCAAAAGAAAGATCAAAATTCCAGAACCGCCTAGTATGAATTAGTTTATTTAAATTTCCTGTCTTCTTCTTTTATTTTAAGATCATTTATACTGGCATATCTTTTCTGCATTAAACCATTAGCGTCAAATTCCCAATTTTCATTTCCGTAGGCTCTAAACCAATTGCCATTAAGATCCTGATATTCATACTCAAAACGTACTGCAATTCTATTTTCAGTATGTGCCCAATATTCCTTTTTTAGTTTGTAATTTCTCTCTTTCTTCCATTTTTCAGTTAAAAAAGCAACAATTTCATTGCGTCCGTTTACGAATTTATCTCTGTTTCTCCATTCGCTGTCTATTGTATACGCTTTTGAAACTCTTTCCGGATCCTGGCTGTTCCATGCGTCTTCTGCCAATTGGATTTTTTCTTTTGCCGTTTCTAAGGTGAAAGGAGGCAGCGGTAATTTCTGTTCCATTATTTTAAAATTAAAGTTTGAATTATTTTTTCTGATTGTTCTATTAACTCGTTTGATTTAAACATCTGACTTTCAATTATACAGCTTTCAAATAATAAATAAATATGATCTGATATTAGTTCCTCTTTTAAAATATCCCTGAAAAAATTACGCAAATCACCTTTATGGCTTTGAATAACGCTGAGAATCTTAACATTATCTGGCGGAATCTCTGAAAGTATATTTAGAAAACTGCAGCCTCGAAAATTTTCTTTTTCATTCATGTAAATCAAAAATTCAAAGGAGGCTAAAACTTTAGAATTTGAATCTTCTGCATTATTTGTGAATTTTAGTAATTCATTAAACCAAAAAGAATGGCGCTGCTCTAAAAATGCCACACACAAATCTTCTTTAGATTTAAAATGTTGGTAAAAACTAGCTTTCGCTACTTTCGATTCTTCAATAATCTGATTGATTCCCGTAGCATTATAACCCTGCTTATGGAATAAAATAAAAGTCTTTTCTAAAATTCTTTCTCTAGGCTGCATCTTCAATAAATTTGGATATACAAATATAAATATTATTTCAATATACAGACAAGTCTGTCTGTTTTAATTTCAAAAAAAAATCCAAAACTCATAAAGCTTTGGATTTTGGAAATTTTTATATAGAAATTTTCAAGAAATTATCTGCTCCATTCAGCGATACTGTCTTTATTCATTTTTACGTAATCTTGATTGTTTGCAGCTTCTGCAGCAGCTAATGAAAGTTTAGCAGTTTCAACAGCACCTTTTTTGTCCCCTTGTTTTGCCTGGATTAATGATTTTAATCTTGAAACATAATAAGGTTTATCAGTACTCATATCTAATGCTTTATCCACATATATTTTTGCAGTATCTAAATTTCCGTTTGAAGAAAATAAATATTGAGACGCTGCATAATAATCATTCCAAGTTGGTCCAGCCAATGTTTTTTCGATACTTGCAATTGCATTTTTAGCTGTTGGAACTTCAAATTTTAAAGCAACATGAGAGTTTTCCCAAGCCATTTCTAAATAAGCAAAGTTTTGATCCAAACCATTAATCCCAATTGTAAAAGTTTCAACCGGAGTTGGCAGTGCGTTTTCTTTAACTGTAGTTTTTAAAACAACATAAGATTCGTTCCAGTTTTCAGGTAATCCCCAGTTGTCTGTAGAAAGGTAAAAAATAACTTCCCAGCTTTCGATTTTAGGGATTGTATAAATCGCATATTTTCCTTTTTTCAAAGTTTTACCGTCAATTACAACATCGTCACTAAAATTAATAACGGTATTTTCATTTGCTCCGGTTCTCCAAAGTTTACCAAACGGAACTAAGTTTCCAAAAACAGCTCTTCCTCTCGCTCCCGGTCTTGAGTACGTAACTTCAACATCCGTTAAACCCACTGTTTGTTTGATATAAGCTTTTGGACTCGCTTGCGGCGTTCTTACTTGTGCTTCAGCTGCAAAAGGTGCCAAAATGATGGCTAATGCAATAAGTATTTTTTTCATTATTAAGTGTTTGTTTGTTTTTTTCAAATTTACGAATTCAATTACCTAAGAAATGTTAAATTTTACATAATTCAGGCCTTAAGCTGTGATATTTTTTGCGCATTCAATTCACTAAAATGATTGATAACAATATCAGCTTCTGATAAATCCTGCAGGTTAGAATGAACACTTTTATAACCTACACAATAAATTCCGGCAGCTTTTGCGGCTTTTACACCATTTGTACTGTCTTCAATAATAATACACTCTTCTTTTGGAGCAATTGACAATGAAGCGGCGTGATTAAAAATAGCAGGATTTGGTTTAGACTGCGGAAAATCTTCACCACTCACAATATGAGAAAAATACTGATGCAGATTAAATCTTGTAAATACGCGTTCAATTGTAACTTTTGAAGCCGATGAAGCTAAAATCAGCTGAATTCCGTTTGCGTATATATCTTTAATCAAATCTTCAACTCCATCTAAAAGATATAAATCTTCTTTGGTGTCAAAAGCATCATTAAAAATATTTCTTTTCCTTTGAATCAAATCTTCTACTTCATGCTCAATTGTCGGGAAAAAACCTTTTAAACTCTGAAAAGTATTTCTCGTCGAAAATCCGGTAAATGAAGTATACATTTCCTCAGGAACTTCAATATTTAATTCTGAAAACTGTTTGTAGTAGGCATAACGATGAACGGGTTCTGTATCGACAATTACGCCGTCCATATCAAAAATTACTGTTTTAATCATTTTTTTTAAGTTTCTGTGTTGCTAAGGTTCTAAGATTCTAAGTTTTTGTTTCAGGTTTTCTTTTTTTCATGTTTCAAGTTACTGGATTGGGTAACTTTTATAAAGTTTATTCCGTTTAGAACGTGAAACCTGAAACTTTAAACTTGAAACAAAATCTTCTACTCTTTCTTTAATAAGTATCGAATAACCGTTTCAGCAGCGTGAAGTCCGAATAATCCCGGCATGTAGCTGTTTGTTCCGTAGAAAGATTTTTTGAAGTTTTTTCCGTCGGTTAATTTTAAGCTTTTTTCGTTTTGAATTTCAGATGAAAAAACAACTTTTAATTTGTTGATATTTACCGCTTTTAATCTCTTACGAATTGCTTTTGAGAAATAGCAGTTTATAGTTTTCGAGATATCGCCCACTTTTACTTTAGAAGCCAGCATCTTTCCTCCTGCTCCCATACTACTAATGATTTTTACTCTTTTGCGTTTTGCTGCAATAATTAAATTCAGTTTTGGCGTAATACTATCGATGCAGTCTAAAACATAATCAAATTCTGGAGAAACGATTTCAAAAGCCCTTTCCGGAGATAAAAATTCCTGAACTCGTGTTAATTTCAATTCTGGATTAATATCCATTAATCTATCGCCTACAATTTTAATTTTTGCTTCTCCCACTGTAGAATGCAAAGCAGGTAATTGTCTGTTAATGTTTGTAATATCCACAACGTCACCGTCAACAATTGTCATGCTTCCTACTCCTGCTCTTGCTAAAAATTCAGCTGCAAACGATCCAACACCGCCTAAACCTACTACTAATACATTTGCATTACGCAAATTTTCTAATCCTTCCTTTGTAAATAAAAGCTCGGCTCTTTCTGTCCACTCTGCCATATTATATTTTTTGTTGTTTTTTATTTTTGTTTCAAGTTTAATGTTTCAAGTTCTTTACTGTCTGGCTGAGCGAAGTCGAAGCCCCACGTCCTATTGGAGCGCCCTTCGACTTCGCTCAGGGTGACAAACTTATTTTACTTTTATTTATTTGTTTCAAGTTCACCGCTGTCAGGCTGAGCGAAGTCGAAGCCCACGTCCAATTGGAGCGCCCTTCGACTTCGCTCAGGGCGACAAACTTATTTCACTTTTTACTTTTCACTAATTACTAATCACTTTCTTTCAAATACACTTTTAAAATTACTTGAGATAATACCATTTAACTCTTTGATTGTAATATTTTTATATTCTGATGCTAAATCATAAACCTGTTTAATATCCTCTTCAATTGTATCGGTTTCCAGAAAAAAACGATCGTTTGGAATATTTTGAAAAACAGTTTTTAAATCGGGATTTCTCAATAGATATTTTCCGAAAGAAATATAAAATCCGTCTTTAATTAATTGTTCTGCCAGCTGTTTGTTTTTTGAGAAACCGTGAATAATCATTGGAACAGAAATTTTTAATTTCTTTTTAATCGCTGTTACTTCCTGAAAAGCGGCAACGCAATGAATCACAACTGGTTTATTGTATTTTTCGGCTAAAGCCAATTGTTTTTCAAAAACTACAATCTGCAGTTCTAACGGAATTTCGATTCGTTTGTCTAAACCGCATTCGCCAATTGCCAGACAATTTTCGGTTTGCAGTTTTTCTTCTATAATTTTCAATTCTAAATCAATTTCACTTTCCTTAATATGCCACGGATGAATTCCGATAGAATAAAACGGAATTGATGCATCAACTTCTTGCGGATATTGATTGACCAATTCTACTACATTAGATTGATTTGTAAATTGATGGGTATGAAAATTAAAGAATTCCATTAATGAAATGTTTTCACTCCGGCTTTGATTTCTACTTTTAAATCATTTTCCAACGGAACAAGCGGACATGAATATTTATGATTATATGCACAATACGGGTTGTATGCCTGATTGAAATCGACTGCAATTGTTTTTCCTTTTGGGATTTTTAAGTCGATATATCTTCCGCCAATATAACTTTCTTTTCCACAGGTTAAATCAGAAAAAGGAAGGAATAAATGATCTTTGTATTCTTTTTGTTTAGAAAGTTCAATGTTTCTGTAAACGTTCAACTTCATTGCAACACCATTTATAGTAAAGGATAAAGTGCCGTATTTTATATATTGCGGCGTTCTTGTTCCGGTAGTTTTCATTTCGAAAACTTTTTCATTTGTAGCTTTTTCAAATTTTGCATTCACAAAATACTTTCCATCAATTGGGTAAAAATCTAAAGTTTTAAAACTCTTTAGATCTTCTTCCATTAACGGACTTGTCTTAGCATCAGCATATTCTGAGTTTATTTGCTTTTGGAATTTTTCAGCTTCAGTCTTGCTAAATTTACTTTGGCTAAAGCCAAAACTAAAAGCCAGAAGCAAAATAAGGGCAATAGAATTTTTCATCTTTGGAAATTTTATGCAAAAATAGTTTAAAAGTAACAAAGCAACAACCGTTGTACGTGACAAAGTTTCCTAACTTTGTGGCAAATACGATAATTATAATGCTCAAAACTGCCGCAAATCATTACTTCAACAATTTTAGGGGATTTTCAAGAGAAATTTGGATACTTACATTAGTTACTTTCATAAATCGTGCAGGTACAATGGTGCTGCCTTTTTTATCAAAATATTTAAATGAAGATTTAAAGTTTTCTTTAGATCAGGTAACCTGGATTATGGTTTCTTTTGGTTTGGGATCTATGCTTGGTTCTTGGCTTGGAGGGAAACTTTCTGATAAAATTGGGTTTTACAAAATCATGGTTTTCAGTCTGTTTACGAGCGGAGTATCACTTTTCTTTATTCAATATATTACCTCTTTCTGGGGACTTTGCATTGCAATGTTTGTATTAATGACAATTGCCGATATGTTTCGTCCTGCAATGTTTGTATCGTTGGGTGCTTATGCCAAACCAGAAAACAGAACACGTGCCTTAACGCTGGTTCGTCTTGCCGTAAATTTAGGTTTTGCTGCCGGTCCGGCACTTGGTGGTCTAATCATTATAGGAATGGGGTATTCAGGTTTATTTTGGGTTGACGGAGCTTCATGTATAGTTTCTATATCCATTTTTGCATTGTTAGTTAAAGAAAAGAAGAAAGTCGATCATGGTGATAAAACCGAAAGTGTAACAAATGTAAAATCTGTATTTCATGATAAAATATTCTGGGTTTTCTTATTTGTGAGTTTTATTACAGCTATTATTTTCTTTCAGCTTTTCACCACTTTACCTTTATATCATCATAAACAATATGGTTTAAATGAATTTCAAACCGGACTTTTAATGACTTTAAACGGCCTTTTGATTTTTGCTTTAGAAATGCCAACGGTTGGTTTTATGGAAAGAAAAGGTTTTCCAAAAATCAAAATCATCATAATAGGATCATTTGTAATGGCATTGAGTTTCTTTTTATTATTAATTAATGTTTGGGCCGGAATCCTGGTTATCAGCATGATTTGTATTTCGATTGGAGAAATTCTCACCTTTCCTTTTTCTAATGCATTTGCTTTAAGCCGTGCGCCTCGTGGTCAGGAAGGGCGTTATATGGCTTTGTATACCATGAGTTTTAGTTTAGCACATATTTTTAGTACTATGCTAGGTTTTGGAATTGCTGATCATTTTGGTTACCAAAGTAACTGGTTATTTATGGCTTGTATTGGAGTTTTGGCTACTCTTTGCTGTCTCTGGATTAAAAAAGCTTTGGCTCAGCAGAAAATTAAATAAATCTTCATTTTTACATAAATCATTATAATTCAAATCATTAACTTTGATTTTGAATAGTTTTTCTATGCTTTTAATTCAGCTTTAAACGAAATTTTTAGTTAAATAACTATATTTGTAGTTGCGTAACTAAAAAAATAGTTGTAGGTTTGAATTAAAATTAGAAAACATGCAAAAGTTAACCAACAAAGAAGAAGAGATAATGCAGATTTTATGGAAGCTTAAAAAAGCATTCGTAAAAGAAATTCAGGCAGAGATAACGGAAGACCAGCCGCATTATAATACACTTTCGACAATTGTTAGAAATCTGGAAGAAAAAGGTTTTGTGGCGCATAATGCTTTTGGAAATACACATCAATATTATCCAACAGTAACTCTTGAAGCGTACAGCAAAAAATATATGAAAACGGCTATTGATAATTATTTCAACAGTTCGTATAAAAATATGGTTTCGTTTTTTGCCAAAGAAGAAAAAATTTCTGCAGATGAATTGCGCGAAATTCTGGCAATGATCGAAAATCCAAAAGACAATAAATAACAGTAAAATAAACGAAGAAAAACGACAGTTATGGAATCAATATTTGTTTATATCGCAAAATCGGCTGGCTTAGTGGCATTATTTTACTGTGCTTATTATTTTTTACTTCGAAAAGAAACTTTCTTTACTAGTAACAGATGGTTTTTACTTACTGGTTTAATTACTTCAGTTGTACTTCCATTAATAGTTTATACTAAAGTTGTTTGGGTAAACCCTACTCCTATTCCAAATTTAAATTTCTCTAACACAAATCTTATTCAAAATACTGAAAGTAAATCTTTTGAAATAAACTGGATCTACGTTATGTTATCTATTTATTGTATTGGTCTTTTAGTTTTTCTGATAAAATTTGGAATGGATTTTTATAGTTTAAATTCTATTTTAAAAGGAAAAAAAGTGCACCAGCAGGCTGATTTTAAATTTATTGATACCAACGAAAATATTCCTCCTTTTTCTTATTTCGAATATATCGTATACAACTCATCAATGTATACGCCTGCAGAATTAGAAAATATTATTGAACATGAAAAAGTGCACAGCGATCAAAATCATACTATTGATGTTTTGATATCACGAGCTTTTTGTATGCTTTTTTGGTTCAATCCTATTATATGGCTTTATAAAAAGGCAATTATTCAGAATTTAGAATTTATCGCTGATAAAGAAGCCGCTAAAAAATTATCAGACAAAAAAGCGTATCAATACACGCTTTTAAAAATAACAACGCACGAAAGCTGTGTTGCCATTACCAATCATTTTTATCAATCATTAATCAAAAAACGAATTGTCATGTTAAACAAAAATCAATCAAAAAAAAGAAATTCCTGGAAGTATTATGTTGTAATTCCTGCACTTGCAGCATTTGTATTATTATTTCAAATTGAAGTAGTTGCAAAAGAAAGACAACAAACTGTAAAAGAAGTTTCGGGAGAAATTAAATCTGTAGATGTTTACAAAATCAAGAAAAGCTCAACAGATGCGGATTTGGAAAAAATCAAAGAGAATTTAAAAAAACTTCACAATGTTGATTTTGAAGTTTCTGATGTAAAAAGAAATGCTGAGAACTATTTGACTTCACTTAAAGTTGCTATTAAAAACGGTAAACAACAAGCACAATCTATTCAGGTTAACGGCGATAAAGCGATTAAAGATTTTGGAGTAATTGTTACTACAGATGAAAAAGGTCAAAAAAACGTTGGTATTCAAACTGATGACGATGCGAAAACTAAAGTTGCCATTAGTAAAAAAATCAGCTCTATAGATGCCTCTGAACCTGATAATGCGAAAACTACAACCAGCAAAACACTAATCACTAAAATTGATACCAATGTTAACGATAATACTAATACTAGTACAAAAACTAATAGTAATGCTAACACAAATACTAGCACTACTGTAACTATTGATACAGATAATAAGACTAATACTAAAGTTATTACGACCACGAATGGTTCTGTTATTGCCATTTCTAATGATACAAAAGTCAACGGTAAAGTATTAGAAAGTCTTGTAATTGTTGACGGAAAGGAAATGCCTGCTGGTTTTGATATTGAAGATATAGATGCAAAAGATATTAAATCTGTAAATGTTTACAAAGGAATAAATGCAGTAACTAAATATGGAGATAAAGGCTCAAATGGTGTAATTGAGATAGAAACAAAGCATTAAGAAGCTGGTAATTTTAAAAATCTGAAAATGCAAAAACTAACCAATAAAGAAGAAGAAATAATGCACATTTTATGGAAGCTCAAAAAGGCATTCGTAAAAGAAATTCAGGCAGAAATTACAGAAGATCAGCCGCATTATAACACGCTTTCGACTATAGTTCGTAATCTGGAGGAAAAAGGTTTTGTGGCGCATAATGCTTTTGGAAACACACATCAATATTATCCGGCCGTAACTCTTGAAGCTTACAGTAAAAAGTATATGAATACGGCCATTGATAATTATTTCAACAGCTCTTATAAAAATATGGTTTCGTTTTTTGCCAAAGAAGAAAAAATCTCTGCAGATGAATTACGCGAAATTCTGGCTATGATTGAAAATCCAAACGAAAAAAAATAAACAAAGTAAAATAATCATTATGGAAGCACTTTTCATTTTCATCATCAAATCAAGTGGTTTAATCGCTTTGTTTTATTTTGCGTACTTTTTTTTACTGCGAAAAGAAACCTTTTTCAATAGCAGCAGATGGTTTTTACTTGCCGGTTTAATAACATCAATTGTTTTACCGTTTGTCGTTTACACAAAAATAGTCTGGATTGATCCAGTTCCTGTTCCGGTTGATTATGCGCCAGTTGTGAACTATCACTACACTCCAAATTATCATCCGCAAATTGCTCAAGAAGAATCTTTTGAAATAAACTGGAATCTGGTTTCATTAGGTATTTACGCACTTGGATTTGCTGCTTTTATGATAAAATTCGGAATTGATTTCTACAGTTTGAATTCTGTTTTAAAAGGAAAAAAAGTAGAAAAGCAGGCCGATTTCAAATTTGTAGATGTTGAAGAAAACATTGCTCCATTTTCTTATTTTGATTATATCGTTTACAATTCATCAATGTACAGCGAATCTGAATTAGAAAGTATTTTAGAGCATGAAAAAGTGCACAGCGACCAACATCATACCGTTGATGTAATCATTTCGAGGATTTTCTGTATCCTGTTTTGGTTCAACCCAATTATCTGGTTTTATAAAAAAGCAATTCTTCAAAATTTAGAATTCATTGCAGATAATGAAGCCGCTAAAAAAATATCAGACAAAAAAGCGTATCAATACACGCTTTTAAAAATCACAACACATGAGACGTGTGTTGCCATCACCAATCATTTTTACCAATCATTAATCAAAAAACGAATTGTTATGTTAAACAAAAATCAATCAAAAAAATGGAATTACTGGAAATATTACGCCATAATTCCGGCACTTGGAGCATTTGTTCTCTTGTTCCAAATTAAAACAATTGCGCAGGAGAAAAAAGAACTTAAAGAAAAAACCGAAAAAGCTGCTTTGGCCTCTATAATTCAAGATGGTGAAGTTTATAAAATCACAAAATCGACTACAGATCAGGAATTAAAAGATTTAACCGCAAAATTAAAATCAGAACATAATGTTGATTTAGAAATTTCTAATGTAAAGAGAAACAGTGATAATGAACTAATTGCTATTAAAATTAGAGTTGTTAAAGAAAGCGGTAAAGTTCATGTTATTGATATGAATAGTACTAAAGCCTTAAAAGACTGCAGTATTATAATCGATAAAGATGAAGATGGTTCTAAAAATGTAACCTTAGTTACTGATGATGAAATAGGCAATCCTGCACTAATTCAAAATCGTGATGTCGTAGTAAGAAATTTCGAAAATGATGTTACTCCGGAAGATCGTGCTTCACCAGTTCCTCCTGCTCCACCTGTTGCGCCAATTGCTCCGGTTTTCCCTATTGGACCAATGCCTCCTGCACCAGTTATTGACATGTCTAAAATGCCAAAACCGCCAGTTGCACCGGCAAGTCCAAAAGATAAAGTGGCTTGGGCTAAATTTGAAAAAGAAATGGCTGAGTTTGAAAAAAAGATGGAAGCTTTTGAACCAGATTTATCTGCTTACGAAAAACAAATTGATGCTATGATGGCACAGCGTGAAGCTATTTTTGAAAAACAAATGGAGAAGTATGAAATTGCTATGGAAAAATTCAATTTTGACATGGATAAATTCAGCCAGGATGTTGAAATCAAATACGGCAGAGATTCTCAAGAATATCAAAGAAGCATAAAGCAATATGAATACGACATGAAACAGCATCAGCTTGACATGAAACAACATGAAAAAGATATGAAGCAGTTTGAAAAAGACATGAAACAACGTGAAAAGGAATTGAAAAAATGGGAAAAGGAAAACAGTAAAAAATCCTAAACATCTTTTTCAATCTATAAAAAATCAATTTATTTTGAAGCTAAAAAAGACTTTGTGAGTAACAAAGTCTTTTTTTATATCTTTGAAAAAACAAATCTGCCATGTATAAAATTTTAGCCAAACTAAATAAAATGCTACTGCCTAGTTTTACTAAACAAGGTCTGGATATTTCTAAAGCAAAAAAATGGCAAATGGCGATCATTGGCTATCGCGCATATGTTACTAAACGAGCTTTAGGATAATCAATTAAAAAATACTTTTGTTTCAGACAGCAGAAATAATTGATTTATTTTCTGCAATATCATATTTATGAAAAATAAAGAATTCAACCTTCCTCCTGTTCCGGCAGTTTTATTGGCAATTATAAGTGTACAATGCGGCGCTGCGATTGCAAAAACTCTTTTCCCTGCAATTGGTGCAGCAGGAACGGCATCTATACGTATTGGTGTTTCGGCATTGATTTTATTATTGGCTTACAGGCCAAATTTAAAAGCGATTACGCCGGCGCAATGGAAAATTGTAATTCCATATGGTTTGTCATTGGGGGCAATGAATTTGATTTTTTATTTTGCTATAGAACGAATTCCAATTGGTCTGGCTGTGACTTTAGAGTTTATGGGACCATTATTAGTTGCTATTATAGGCTCAAAACGTTTGATAGATTATTGCTGGGTTTTACTCGCCGCAATGGGAATTGTTTTAATTGCGCCGTGGACAAATGATCGCTTGGATATTTTAGGAGTTGTATTTGCTCTTTTAGCTGGTGCACTTTGGGCAGCTTATATCGTTTTAGGCGGAAAAATTTCAAAAATAATGAATGGCGGTCAGGCCGTCTCAACCGGAATGCTATTTGCTGCAATATTAATTTTGCCTTTTGGATTCCTTGAAAACGGATTAGCTAATCTTACTCCAAAACTCTTCGGAATGGGAATTGCGCTTGCGCTTTTATCTAGTGCGATTCCGTTTACTTTAGAAATGAAAGCTTTAGGTCAGCTTCCTCCGCGTACGTTTAGTATTTTAATGAGTTTAGAGCCTGCAGCTGCTTCTATTTGCGGATTTATCTTTCTACAGGAAAACTTAAGCTTTTACGAAATTTTGGCTGTATTGTGTGTTGTAATTGCGTCTGCGGGAAGTACTTTGACCGCAAAGAAATAAAAAAAGCCCTGCATATAACCGCAAGGCTTCTTCATTGTAGGCATTCAATTTTTGGAGGTCTTAATTATTTTTTAGGCAATAATACTGCATCAACTACATGAATTACACCATTTGACTGGTTCACATCTGCAATTGTTACTTTTGCTTCACCACCATTTTCATCGCTGATATATAAGTCTTTTCCTTTCATCCAAGCCGTAAGAGTTCCACCGCTAACTGTTTTAATAGTAGCTTTTCCTTTACCTGCTTTTATTGCTTTTGCAATATCAGATGCATTCCATTTTCCTGCAGCAACATGATAGGTCAAGATCGTTTGCAGCATTTTTTTATTTTCTGGTTTCAATAATGTTTCAACAGTTCCTGCTGGTAATTTATCAAATGCCGCATTTGTTGGAGCAAAAACAGTGAATGGTCCTTTGCCTTGTAACGTTTCAACTAAATCGGCTGCTTTTACTGCGGCAACAAGTGTTGTGTGATCTTTTGAATTAACGGCATTCTCAATAATATTTTTATTAGGATACATTGCTGCTCCACCAACCATTACTGTTTTTTGAGCAAATGATGTAAATCCGAATGATAATGTTAAAATTGCTGCGGCTAAAAAATTTCTAGTTTTCATAATTATTATTTTAAGTTATATGTTCATTTACGGGGATATATTTGTTTTGGTTTTACGAAAAATTAAAATAATTAAAAAAAATCATTGAAAAATCCGCAATAACCACTGAAAAACAAGCCTTTAATCTTAAAATTATTTTTCATTATTTTTTAAGATCATGATGAATTTTGCTTTCTTTTTATCACTAAATTTAGATTCAAAACATCTTCATTATGCAAAATCTACCTAAAAAAGTAAGAAGTAAAAAGTTAAGTTCAAGAGTCGATTTAACTGCAATGGTCAGTGTTTCCTTTTTATTGATTATATTTTTTATGCTTGTTGGTGAATTGTCTAAGCCAAAAGTCTTAGTATATGATACGGGACGAGATAGAGGTTGCTGTGACTGCCCTCCTCCTCATTATGGAGAAAATAGATCAATAACCGTAATGTTGGGTGAAAATAATAAATTGATCTATTACATGGGGATTTTGAGTTCTCCGATAATTTCGCCAAAAGAAATTAAATATGGCAAAGAAGGAATTCGTCAGGAATTGCTAAAAAGAAATAAAAGTATGCTTGAATATTCAGCCGCTTTAGGAAAACCCGGAAGAGGAATCACTGTAATTATAAAGCCTAGCAAAAAATCTAATTTTAAAAATTTGGTTGATATTTTAGATGAAATGGCAATTGCTAATATTGAAACCTATGCAATAGTACCTGAGTTTACTCCACAAGAATCTAATTTATTGGCTTCAAAATAATTCTTATTAACTTAAATCTAAATTATGAAAAACCTGCCTCAAAGAGTAAGAAGTAAAAAATTGAGTTCAAGAGTTGATTTGACTGCAATGGTCAGTGTTTCGTTTTTACTAATCATATTTTTCATGCTTGTTGGTGAATTATCAAAAGCAAAAGTTATGGATTTAAGTCTTCCGGACAAAGAAGGCGGCCATGGCTGTCCTGGCTGTATTAGGGGAAATCGTTTATATACAATTTTGCTTGACCAAAATGATAAAATAATAACTTATTCGGGTATATTAGAATTTGACCAGAATACGGTGAAAAAAGTTGAATTTGGAAAGGATGCAATTCGTAAGGAAGTATTTCAAAAAAAGAAAGAAGTAAGTGATTACATGATATCGGTAGGAAAACCAAGAAATGGTGTAATCGTAGTTATAAAACCAAGCCCAAAAAGTAATTTTAAAAATTTGGTCGAGATTCTAGATGAAATGAGAATAGCAAATATCAATACTTTTTCAATTGTCGATGAATTTACTACTGAAGAATCTAATTTATTGGCTTCAAAATAATTTCTTAATTAACTTAAATCTAAATCTATGAAAAATCTGCCTCAAAAAGTAAGAAGTAAAAAATTGAGCTCAAGAGTTGATTTGACTGCAATGGTCAGTGTTTCATTTTTGTTGATTATATTTTTCATGCTTGTTGGTGAATTATCTAAGCCAAAAGTTATGGAATACAATTTACCAAATTATGATGATGACGAATGGCGTTTTACAGGTTGTGTGCTCCATGATGAAAACCGTGTTTTAACACTTTTACTTGATGATAATAACAAAATAATTACTTATTCAGGATTATTATTTTTTCCAATTGAAGCACCAAAAGCAATACAATACGGAAAAAATGGAATCAGAAAAGAGCTATTAGAACGAAATAGAAAAGTTTTAGAATATTCAGCACAACGAGGAAAACCTGGAAGAGGAATTACAGTTATTATCAAACCGAGTAAAAAATCTAATTATGGCAATTTAGTTGATATTTTAGATGAAATGAAAATTACGGGTATAAACTCTTATTCTATTGTTGATTATTATACTCCGGAAGAAGAAAATTTATTAGCAATTAAATAAAGTTCAATTCTGTAAAAACTTTAAACCTGAAACAAAGAAAACCTAAAACAAAATGAATAAAAAAAGTCCCACATTTCTGTGGGACTTTCTATTTAAAGAAAACTAAGAATTATTTTTTCTCAGTTTTTTCCATTTTAGCTTTTAATGCAGCTAATACATCATTGTTATCTCCTAAAGTTGCAGCTGGTGCATTTGTAGTAGAAGCAGATGAAGTATTTTCAGTTGCAGCTTTCACGTTTTTCTCTTCTTCTTCACGGAAGATAGCAGTGTGAGAAGCAACTACTCTTTTGAATTCTTTGTTGAATTCGATTACTTTGAAATCAGCAGTATCACCTTTTTTCAATTTCTTTCCGTCTTCTTTTTCAAGGTGACGAGTAGGAATGAAAGCAACGATATCATCTCCGAATTCTACAGTAGCTCCTTTGTCAACGATTTCAGAAATTTCACCATTGTGGATAGTTCCTACAGCGAAAGAATCTTCGTATTGATCCCAAGGATTAGCAGTAGTTTGTTTGTGACCTAAAGATAATTTACGTCCTTCAACATCTAATTCTAATACAACTACATCAAGTTTTTCACCAACATTTACAAATTCAGATGGGTGTTTGATTTTCTTAGTCCAAGAAAGATCAGAAATGTAGATTAATCCATCAATTCCTTCTTCTAATTCTACGAAAATACCAAAGTTTGTAAAGTTTCTAACGATACCTGTATGTTTAGAACCTACTGGGTATTTAGAAGTAATGTCAGTCCATGGATCTTGAGTCAATTGTTTGATACCTAATGACATTTTACGGTCATCTCTATCTAAAGTTAAGATAACAGCCTCAACAACATCTCCAACTTTCACGAAGTCCTGAGCAGAACGTAAGTGAGTTGACCATGACATTTCAGAAACGTGGATTAAACCTTCAACACCTTCAGCAACTTCGATAAATGCACCGTAATCAGCGATTACAACTACTTTACCTTTTACTTTATCACCAATAGTTAAATTAGCATCTAAAGCATCCCATGGGTGAGCGTTTAATTGTTTCAATCCTAATTGAATTCTTGTTTTCTCATCATCGAAATCAAGGATTACAACGTTTAATTTTTGGTCTAATTCAAGAACTTCACTTGGGTGGTTGATTCTGCTCCAAGAAAGGTCAGTAATGTGAATTAATCCGTCAACACCACCTAAGTCAATGAACACACCATAAGAAGTAATGTTTTTAACAACACCTTCTAATACTTGTCCTTTTTGTAATTGACCGATGATTTCTTTTTTCTGTACTTCGATATCAGCTTCGATAAGCGCTTTATGAGATACAACAACGTTTTTGAATTCGTGGTTAATTTTCACCACTTTGAATTCCATCATTTTGTTTACATATACATCGTAGTCTCTAATTGGCTTAACGTCAATTTGAGAACCAGGTAAGAAAGCTTCGATACCAAAAACGTCAACGATCATACCACCTTTAGTTCTGCATTTTACAAAACCATTAACGATTTCACCTGTTTCGTTTGCTGCGATAACTCTATCCCATGATTTAATAGTACGAGCTTTTCTGTGAGATAATACTAATTGACCTGTTTTATCCTCACGGATGTCAATTAATACTTCTACTTTGTCACCCACTTTTAAGTTTGGGTTGTAACGGAATTCGTTTAAAGAAATAACACCTTCCGATTTTGCGTTGATATCAACGATAACGTCTCTATCTGTAATTCTTACAACTACACCTTCAACTACTTCTTCTTGATCTGTAGCGATGAAAGTTTTAGATACTAGTTCTTCGAATTCTTGTAAGTTTTTCTCGTCAACAGCATCAATTCCTTCTTGGAAGTTATGCCAGTTAAAATTCGCTAAAAACTCTTCTTGTGTTTTTGTTTGTTCAGACATGCTGATAAAAAAATTTGTATTCTGTTTTTCTCGAGTTTCATAAAGCAGTAGAAAATACAGAAGTTGTTTTACATAAATGGTTGATACCTAAAGGAAACTCTTCTTCGCCAAAAGGACTGCAAAATTACTACAAATATTTGTACTTACAAAATAAATCCAGATGATTATCCGTCAATTGTTCAGGAGCAGAACATTTTAACCTTTTAAAGACCTAAAGTCCCGCTTTCGCTCCTATCTTTTTCTGATCTCGTTCTAAAAACGAGACCAGAAAAAGGATAACCGCTCTATCGGGGCTAAATGAGACGTTTAGCAACTTTTAAGGACCTTTTTTGTCAGGCTGAGCGAAGTCGAAGCTAATTGTTACTGATAAAGTCTTCGACTTCGCTCAGCCTGACAATCGTTTTCAAAACAACAAACCCGACAGGTTTTAAAAACCTGTCGGGTTTACTGTATGCGGTTACCTTTGCCAAACTTTAAAACTTTGACAATGGTTTTTCTAAATCAAGTTCAAACAGCTTGGGGTTTTCAAATTTACTTTCGTCGAGTTGAAAATTTTTGTCATAAAATTTCCATGGCGAATTAGCAAAAAAATACAATTTATCATGAACTAAAGCGGCCAAAGCAGGCTCATTAAACTCTTCCCTATTATTATCTAAAATTGCAAAATCAGTTATTTTAGTTTCAGATTGGTTTAAGTTGTAACGGATTATTCTAATCGGTACTACTCCATTTTCAATTGCGATTAATGAATTTTTATAATAAACCAATCCATCGATTCCTTTTTTAGAAACCTCATTTGGAAATTCCAGCCAATATTCTTTTTTAGTTTTTATATCAACTACACTAATTCCTTTTAAATAATCGGCGATAAACAATTTCGATTCGTTTTTATTAAATGTAATTCCCTGCAGATTAAAAGCGTCATTTCTTAAATCCTTCCATAAAATCAAACTATCATTTTCAATTTTATAAATAATCGGTTCAGCACTATCTGATATAAAAACATCGTTATTTTTGCCTACAGCAATATCTCCAAAAACATGATTTCCTTCAATAGTATATCGCTTAATCAGTTTTTTAGAGGAAATTTCGATTTTCAAAATCTCACTTTTTCCATCTAGTTCTTTTGTAAAACCGTTCATTTCAGGAATTGCAGAACAAGCCACCCAAAGATATTTTTGATCATAATCTGCTTTTAAAGCAAAAACCGAATACAAACAATCTGTAAACCAATCGGAGCATTTACCAGACGCATCAAAAGAAACGATCTTTTTATTCCGAATACTGGATGACAGCCAAAGCTTTTGTTTCTCTAAATAAAATAATCCTTCCGGATGGAGATCCTTCTCTGAAAGTTGGAGTTTTTCAACTGAATTTTTAATTGTTTTAGATTGAGAAACTTTCAACTGCAATAATTCTTTAAAACCATCATCATTTTTTATAGATTCAAAATCCGAATCATCTTCAAAAGGAACTGTATTATTTGCCAGAACCATTCTTTTTAAAACCAATAAAGCTTCCTCTTTTTGGCCATTTAAAGCATAAGCCGATGCCAAATTATAAGTAAAAGTAGGATGTGCCGGCCTAATACTATCTAATTGTTTAGCCAATTTTAAAAACTGAACATAATCTTTGCTTTTATAAGCTTCTGCACTTTTCTCATACAATGCCTTGGTTTGGGCAAATCCAAAAGTGCTAATCAAAAGCAAAACAAATAATTTTAGTTTCAGCATCATTAAAGTCTTAAAAATGAATCACTAAGTTATTGTTTTTATTTCAATAGCAGTACTTTTTAAACGCAAGAAACCCGACAGGTTTTAAAAACTTGTCGGGTTTACTATGTGCAGTCACCTTTGTCAAAGTTCAAAACTTTGACAAAGGTTTAACTGTTTATTCTTTAACCTCAAACTTTACTTTAACAAAAGCTATTATTTTCTCGAAGTTTTCTGAACCAACTTCTATTTCACCTAAAATTAAAGGCTCATAATTTTTAGTTATCAGTATCAAATTATTTTCTCTGATAATATAGTGTATCAATTCTGACCATTGGATAAGATTGAAATGTTCCCCAGAAGTTGCTATTAAAGCATTTTCTGTAAATTCCAAATTCATGTATTTTAAATAATGAAAATCATTAATTTCCTTTACCTTAACATCTTCCATTCTTTTATAAAAAGATCTTATTTTGAAGTAATAATAGACAAAAGGTAAGAGATTGGACAGCCCAAAAAACACAAAACCGTAACCAATTCCAAATATATCAGGTCTCTTGTAAATTAAGGCAATTCCAATAATGATTAAAACTAATCCAAGATATTGCGAATTTTTATAATAATCTTTTTTCTGTTTCCAATTAAGATCGAACAATAAATCCATTTGTTTATTGTAAATATCTTTATCAAACTCTAGTTCAAATTTCATAAAATTTATTCTCTGAAATTAAAAAAAAAACCAACAGATCACTGTTGGGTTTTATACAAAATATTATATTTTATTTAATGTTTTAAATCTTCTAATTCCTTCGGATCATGCTTATACTTAAATAAGAATACAAATAAAATCAAAATAACAAATGCATATCCCGCAAATGAAAACCAAACGTTAGTCCAATGAACTACATTACCTGTAGTAAAATATCTAACTGTTCTTCCTGCAAACTCACCACCTAATATAGCGCCAATTCCATTTGTCATTAACATAAATAATCCTTGAGCACTTGATCTAATTTTACTATCTGTTTCTCTTTCAACAAATAAAGAACCTGAAATATTAAAGAAATCAAAAGCCATTCCGTATACAATCATAGATAAAATTAGGAAAATTACTCCCGATCCAGGATTTCCGATTCCAAACAATGCAAAACGTAAAACCCAAGCAATCATACTAAATACCATTACTTGTTTTATACCAAATCTTTTTAGAAAAAATGGAATAGTTAAAATGAAAAGGGTTTCAGAAATTTGAGATAATGAAATTATAAAAACAGAATGTTCTACTCCAAATGTACCATGATATTCAGGGTTAGAACCAAAGCTTCTAATAAATGTATCACCAAACATATTTGTAACTTGTAATGCTGCACCTAATAACATTGCAAAAACAAAAAAAACTGCCATCTTTTTTTGCTTAAATAATACAAAACTATCTAATCCAAATTTACTTGACAAAGATTGGTTTACGTTTTTATTTTCAGCTGGAACATCCGGCATTGTAAACGAAAACAAACCAGTAACAATCATAGCAACTGAAGCAAAAATAAACTGATTTGTATTTGATTTCCAATCTGTCAAATCGGTAATCCACATTGCAATTATAAAGCCTACTGTACCCCAAACACGAATTGGTGTAAATGCTTTTTGAACATCAAATTTAAATTTATTCAATACTGCATAACTAACAGAATTATTTAAAGCGATAGTTGGCATATAAAAACAGCTGGTTGCAAAAATAACCCAATACATTTCTTGAGAATTATTTGCTTTAGTTGCAAAAAAAATGGCAATCCCGGCAATTATATGCGAAACTCCCAAAACTTTTTGTGCACTGAAATATTTATCTGCAATGATACCAAGTAAAGCCGGCATGAACAAACTTGCCCAACCCATAGAACCATAAGTTCTTCCTATTGACAAACCAACACTTCCGCCTTCAATTGGGCCAAAAACCTGCCCCATATATCCTCCTAATGAAATCAGCCAAACTCCCCAAACAAAAAATTGGAGAAAATTCATAATAGTCAGTCTTAATTTAATTCCCATATAATGAAATTGTCTTTTTAGTAAAAATGAAGTCGTAAAACTACCATTTAAAATAATATCTACAAAAAATTAATCTATTTTAACAACATCATTTACTAATTCTAAAACAGCTGCAAATTGTTCTTCTTTATTTAAGTACGAATTATCGATCTCAATAGCGTCATCTGCAATTACAAGAGGAGAATCTTCGCGGTGTGTATCGATATAATCTCTCTCCATGACATTTTTTAAAACATCTTCGTAAGAGACATTATCACCTTTTTGCTGTAATTCATCAAAACGTCTCTGCGCACGGGTTTCGGCGCTGGCAGTCATAAATATTTTAAGTTCGGCATTGGGAAAAACTACCGTTCCAATATCTCTGCCGTCCATTACAATAGCCTTATTTGTTCCCATTTCCTGCTGCTGTTCCACTAATTTTGCACGCACTTCAGAAATTTCGGCTACTTTGCTCACAAAATTAGAAACTTCAATAGTTCTAATTTGTTTTTCAACGTTTTCACCATTCAAATACATTTCGGCAAAACCTAAATCAGCATTAAATCTAAACTCTAACTGAATGTTTGGTAGTGCCTGAATCAAAGTTTCTTTATCAAAAAAATCAGTTCCAATAAACTTGTTCTGCATGGCAAAATAGGCCACGGCGCGATACATTGCTCCAGTATCAACATATACATATTCAAGTTCTTTTGCCAATTGTTTTGCCAAAGTGCTTTTCCCTGTTGATGAAAACCCGTCGATAGCAATTGTAATTTTTTTCAATTTTTTATGTTTTAATTTTTATTCTCTAAATAATACGATATGTGACTATCAAACAGTCAAAAAATACAACTGCAAATGTAACATCTTTCTCTGTAAGTTGAATGTTTCAAATAGCAATAACAATATCAAATTGTAACGTTTTCAATATCTGTATCTTGTTCAAAAAAAAAAAACTATTATTAAAGAAAGTTATTCAGCTTTCTGTAATAATAGTATATTGATGAGATGCTTATAAATAATATATTTTAATAATAAATATCTAAAAGAATATTCGATTTAGAACTATCAATTATCTTTTCTATTCGTTTAAAAAATTGTTCGCTAACCATTGGGCATCCTTTACTGCGGCTGATGTAATAGTTTTGTTCTTCGGCAGGAACTGCAGAATAAGAGTGTAATACTATTGCTCTTTTTAAAGCATTATTATTAGATTCATCTAAACCCATTAATCGATATGCTTTCCCAAAGATGCCTTTATAATTTTTACCTATTACATATCTGCCAAGCGCTGTGCAATTCGAATTAGGCTCATTACTAAATTTAAGCATTCCGTTAATACCGGTTTCAGAGCCAGAACCGTGTGCTACAAGGCCTTGATCAATAATTTCATTTTTCTCTAAATCGTAAACAAAAAAACGATTTTTTCCTGAAGGCACTTTCATATCAACCAAAAATGCAATTTTAGTATTGTATCTGTGATCGATGTTAATCATGTCTCTAATTTCATCTACCCTGTTGTTAATTCTTTCGATTTCGACACTGGTAATAGAAGCTTCTTCTTTGAAGTAGTGTTTTGATCCCGTAAAAACGCCTACAGTCATAAACAAAAGTAAACTGAATAATTTCATATAAATTACTGGAGATTTAGAATTAAACCAAAAAGACTTGTATTTCCTGCCAATGTATATCTAGAGTACGAATAGTTAAACTTTAACTTATTCATCTTTAATCCAAAACCTAATGAAATTCCTGAAAAATTACGTTGATCTTCTACACGTAATTCTTCTCCTCTTCTAAAATTATAGCCTAAACGCAGGTTTACTGCTTTTTTAGGGAAGAGTTCAATACCAAAAAGGACATGCCTCAAAGCATTATTTACAAATGAAACTTTTTCACTACTTATTGAACCATCAATATTGGTTTCTCCGCGAACGGGATTCGAAAAAGAAATATTCCATTGCTGCAAATTCTCTAAAGTAAGATGCCAGCGAATAGGGACATGTTCTAATTCCTGCGAAATTCCGGCAGTGATTTCAAAAGGTAAATTTTCCTGTATTCCGGAATACGTTCTAAATTGTGTACCTATATTGCGAAATACCAGCGCATAATTTAAATCATTTTTTTCATCAATATATAATAAACCTATATCTACTGCGCCTCCAATCGAATTATAACTTTCCAGTGTTGAAGTTATTAACTTCGCACTAGCTCCAATATGAAGATCTGTAAAAGGTACATTATAAGCATATCCAAATGACAATGCGCCTTCACTTCCTGTAAAATCTGATGTAGCCTGACCGTTTTCGTCGTAACCTTCAAAAGATCCGTAGTTTATGTAATTAACTCCGGCATAAAAAGTCTGCACGTGGCGGTCATAAGTATAAGCATACGAAGCACTTCCGTATGAAGCTTCTCCGTAATAATTTCCATAATTCAAGGCTAAATGGTTGTCCATATCTGCGTTTAAAACGGCTGGATTGGACATAGCCTGGTTAACATCTTCGTCATATATCGTAATCACTTTTCCACCCAGCGCTGCCTGACGCGGAGATGCTGTTAAATTTAGAAATTGATAGGTGTAACGCCCTCCAACCTGCCCGAACGAAACCGAACAAAGTAGTAACATTAAAAATAAAACATAGTGTTTTGGCATTTGTTTTTGTGGCGTTCCTATATGGGAATAACGCAAATACAAATATAAAATTATATAACGCCAAAAATAAAATTAAACATTAAATAAATTCGACAAGAAATTCCAATAAAAAAAATTCCAAATCCCAATAATAAAAATTGGAATTTGGAATTTAAATATTTGAGATTTAATTAAGAGTTATTTCAACGTTTTAGCATTCTTTACATTTTGATCTGTTAAGGCTAAAGCCAGAACTTCGCTCATTTCTTTTACATAATGAAAAGTAAGACCTTCTAAATATTCAGCTTTAATTTCGTCAATATCGCTTTTGTTTTCATGACAAAGAATGATTTCTTTAATTCCTGCTCTTTTTGCTGCAAGGATTTTTTCTTTAATTCCGCCAACAGGCAAAACTTTTCCGCGTAAAGTAATCTCTCCAGTCATAGCAAGGCTTTTCTTCACCTTCTTTTGAGTTAATAATGAAACTAAAGAAGTAAGCATTGCAATCCCTGCGCTTGGTCCGTCTTTTGGTGTTGCTCCTTCCGGAACGTGCAGGTGAATGTTATATTTTTGGAACAATTCAATTCCTAAACCTAACTTTTTAGCATTTGCTTTAATGTATTCTAAAGCAATTGTAGCCGATTCTTTCATGACATTTCCAAGGTTTCCGGTAATGGTTAAAGAACCTTTTCCTTCAGAAATTAATGATTCTATAAATAAGATATCTCCTCCAACACTTGTCCAGGCTAAACCTGTAACAACTCCGGCAACATCGTTATTTTCGTATTTATCACGCTCTAATCTCGGAACTCCTAAAACTTTTACGATATCTTCGTCAGTAACTTTTTTGTTGTACTCCTCTTCCATCGCAACGGCTTTTGCTGCGTTACGGATTACCTGAGCAATTTTAGTTTCAAGATTACGAACGCCAGATTCTCTTGTATATCCTTCAACAATTTTTTCTAATTGTTTTTTTCCAATAGTCAAATCTTTGGCCGTTAATCCGTGTGCTTCTAATTGCTTTGGAAAAAGGTGTCTTTTCGCAATTTCAACTTTTTCTTCAATTGTATAACCTGACATCTTGATAACTTCCATTCTGTCACGTAAAGCAGGCTGAATTGTAGCCATATTATTTGATGTCGCAATAAACATTACTTTAGATAAATCAAATCCCATTTCAAGGAAATTATCATAAAAAGCATTGTTTTGCTCTGGATCTAAAACTTCTAATAATGCAGAAGATGGATCACCGCTGTTTCCGTTTGATAATTTATCAATCTCATCTAAAATAAAAACCGGATTTGAAGTTCCTGCTTTCTTTAAACTTTGAATAATACGTCCCGGCATTGCTCCGATATACGTTTTTCTGTGTCCGCGAATTTCTGCTTCATCACGTAATCCGCCTAAAGAAATACGTACATATTCACGACCTAAAGCTTCGGCTACAGAACGACCAATAGAAGTTTTACCAACTCCCGGAGGCCCTGTTAAACATATAATTGGAGATTTCATGTCATTTCGCAATTTTAAAACTGCCAAATGTTCAATCATTCTTTTCTTCACTTCATCAAGACCAAAGTGATCTTTGTCTAATATTTTTTGAGCAAATTTTAAATCAAATTTGTCTTTAGAATATTCGCCCCAAGGCAGTTCTAAAAACAACTCTAAATAGTTACGCTGAATTCCAAAATCTGGCGACTGCGGATTCATTCTGCGCATTTTAGACAATTCTTTTTCGAAATGTTTCTGCGTTTTTTCGTCCCATTTTTTGGTTTTCGCTTTTATTCCCATTTCGTCCATTTCCTCTTCCTGCGAAACACCGCCCAATTCTTCCTGAATGGTTTTCATTTGCTGGTGAAGGAAATATTCACGCTGCTGCTGATCTAAATCAAAACGAACTTTTGACTGAATGTCATTCTTCAATTCTAATTTTTGAAGCTCCACATTCATATAACGCAAAGTCTCTAAAGCACGCTCTTTTAAGCCATTTATCGATAAAAGACCTTGTTTTTCTTTTACGGATAAATTCATGTTTGAAGACACAAAATTGATCAAAAACGATTGGCTTTCAATATTTTTAATGGCAAAAGTAGCTTCAGATGGAATGTTCGGACTTTCTTTAATAATCTGGATTGCCAGTTCTTTTACAGAATCTAAAATAGCCGTAAATTCACTGTCATTTTCATCAGGACGTTCTTCTGACACTTCTTTAATAGTAGCCGTCATATAAGGATCTTCTGAAACAACTTCGTCAATTTCAAAACGTTTTTTTCCTTGTAAAATAACGGTCACATTTCCGTCGGGCATCTTTAAAACACGCAAAATACGTGCAACCGTTCCTATTTTATGAATATCGTCTTTTGACGGATCTTCGTCTTCTTCATTAATTTGAGAAACAACTCCAATAATTTTTCCGCCGGCATTGGCATCATTAATTAATTTGATTGATTTATCTCGTCCTGCAGAAATTGGAATCACAACTCCCGGGAATAATACTGTATTTCGTAAAGGTAAAATTGGCAGAGAAACAGGAAGTTCTTCATTGTTCATTTCCTCTTCGTCCTCTGGAGTTAATAATGGAATTAATTCTGCTTCTGAATCAAATTCTTGTAGTGACAGATTGTCAATAGTGAGTATTTTATGATTTGACATAATAATATATAAGTCGTTTTGTCATTAAAAGTTTAATACTATTTGTAAACACGGCCTTAAAAGCTGCTGTTTCAATTAAGTGTTTCATTTACAAGATAGGCCATAAAAATAGACAATCATTATGCCAAATGCAAAATAGTGACGTTTGAAATTTAGTTTTAGCCCTTAATTTCATCTATTTCTAAAAAAATTAAAATTAATTTTATAAAAAGTGTAACATATTAAAAAATGCAAAGTCATTATAAAAAACTAGCAACCATTACTTGAGTATAACAAATCAAAATATCGAAGAATTAATCGCACTTTGTAAAAACAACAATCAAAAGGCTCAATTCGAAGTTTACAATCGTTATTGTAAAGCTATGTACAACGTGGCTTACAGGATTGTAAAAGACGAGCATTTTGCACAAGACGTCATGCAGGAAGGTTTTTTGAAAGCTTTTACAAAAATTAACGATTACAAGCAGGAAGTTGCGTTTGGTGCGTGGCTTAAAAAAATCATCATTAATTATAGTATTGATTTTTATAAAAAAAACAATGCTTTCCAGATGGAAGACCTGAACAAAACGCTTTTTAAATTAGAAGAAAACGATTCTATATTGTCTGAAAATATTGATCTGAATTCACTTAAAGTGAAACAGGTTTTAGATACCATTTCGGGCCTGAAAGACAATTACAGAATGGTTTTGACGCTCTTTTATATTGAAGGCTACGATCAGGAAGAAATCTGCGAAATACTGAATATCAGCTACGCCAACTGCAGAACCACTTTAAGCCGCGCCAAAGAAAGTTTACGAAAAAAATTAGAGGAGATATGAAAAAGGAAAATGACGATTTAGATCAATTATTTAACAAGTTTGAAAATCAATGGGATATTCATGAAATGAATCCGGATCATCAAATTGATTTTTTAGACAAATTGAATAACAAAAAGCCACGAAAAAAGAATTATGCCGGCTGGGCCATTGCTGCATCTATTGCTGTGCTTTTGGGCGTGTCACTATTTTACAATAATAATGAAAAACCAAAGGAACTTAAATTTGCATCGCAGGAAACCAAACGTACTGATTCTATCTTTAATATTTTGATCGAGAATGAGCTAGTTAAATTAAAGGAAAAGAATTCACCGGAAAATGAACAGATTATAAATGATGCATTAAAACAAATGAAAGTTTTTGATGCCGATTATGAAAAAATCATTAAAGAGGTTCAGAAAAACGGTGAAAACAAACAAATTATTTACGCGATGATAAGCAACCTGCAAACGAGAATTTCCTTTTTGCAAACGGTTTTAAAGCGAATTGAAGAAAACGAAAATTTAAAAAACACATCTAATGAAAAAACATTATAATTTACTAATCCTATTGCTGTTGATTCCTTTTTTAGGATTTTCAAATGATGATACTTTTATTACCAAAGAAAAAAGTATCAAAAAAACCTATATCGTCAACTCTAATGCAGGAATTGATATTGATAACAAATATGGAAACATCACAGTATCGACCTGGGATGAAGATAAAATTGATCTTGACATTACCATTAAAGTTAACGGTACAAACGAAAACTGGGTAAACGAAAAACTAAACAGTATTGACATTGAAATTACAGCGCTGAAAAGCTTAGTAACTGCGATAACTAATATTGGAAACTCGACTTTTAAAAGTAAAGGAAGCAATAACAGTTTTGAAATTAATTATGTTATTAAAATTCCTAAAAATGGTTCTGTAAAACTGGTTAATAAATATGGAAACATTACAACGCTCAATTTAGAATCGACAACGGATATTAGCTGTAAATACGGAAAAACGATATTAGGAAGATTAAACGGTTCAAGCAACCGAATTGAAATTGCGTACTGTCAAAATTCAAGTATCGAGTATATTAAAAACGGAAATATTGATGCCAGATATTCGGGTCTAAAAATTAATGATTCGGGAAATCTTAACCTTGATGCCAATTATACCGATGTTACCTTAAATGATGGTCAGAATATTAAATACAGCTGTAATTACGGGACTTTTAAATTTCAAAAAATCAATTCATTATCAGGTTCCGGGAATTATTTAACCATTTCGATTGGAGAAATTTCAAGCAGTTTTAATTTTGATACCAATTACAGCAAAATCAGTGTGAAAAACATTAATGAAAAAGCGGGAAATGTGAGCATAAATTCAGGATATACTGATGTTTCACTTGGTTTTGATCCCAACTATGCCTTTGATTTTGATATATCTGGACGATACAGTAATATTAAACCTGACAGTGCTTTAGATATTTCGGTTTCTGAAATTAAAAGCAATACCAAAAGAATAAGCGGCTTTTACAAGAAAAAAGGACAAAATAAAATCAACATCACTACAAATTACGGCAGCGTGTCAGTATTAAAAAATTAATCATCTAAAAAAATCAAGACTATGAAAAAATCAATTCTATTATTTGTTTGTGCAGTATTTCTTTTGAGTTTTAATGCAAACGCTCAAAATAAAATTAAAGGAAACGGTAAAGTTGTAACTGAAACCAGAACTACAGGAGATTATGACGGTATTAAAATTTCAGGCTTTTTTGATGTAAACCTTGTGGCCGGAAAAGAAGGAAAAATTACGATTAAAGGAGAAGAAAACTTACTGTCATCCATTAAAGTTGAAGTAGAAGATAATACTTTAAAAATTTATATTGAATCATTCAAAAACATCCGACCAAGCAGCGGAAAAGACATACAAATCACCGTTCCGTTTGAAAAAATCTCTAATATAGCATTGTCAGGATCAGGAAATATTCAGTCTAAAGATGCCATTAAAAGCGACAAACTTCAAGCTAAACTATCTGGGTCAGGAAACTTTAATTTAGCAATTGATTCAAATGATTTTGAACTTAATTTAAGCGGTTCAGGAAATGTAAATTTAAAAGGAACTGCAGATAACTTTACAACAAAACTTTCAGGTTCCGGAGATATTGATGCGGGAAGTTTAAAATCTAAAAATGTAGATGTAAATGTTTCAGGTTCTGGAAATAGCAAAGTTACCTGCAATGAAAAATTAACTGCAAGAGTTTCAGGTTCTGGAAACATTAAATATGCAGGAAATCCTGAAAAACGCGATGTAAAAGTTTCTGGATCTGGAAACATTACTAAAGCTTAATTTTTATATAAAAGCTCAATAATAAATTTACTTTTATCATCAATCAAATAACAGAACAGCAGCTTCTTGTTTATTATTGAGCTTTTATTTCAATTTCTAATAAATTAGACTTAATCTTATAAAATAAAAAAGCCGGACAAATGATTTTAAAATCAATGTCCGGCTTTAAAATATATTATAAAGAGATTTTTAAACTGCCTTTTTTGGTACTCTTCTTAATAGAAAAATAGAAGTAACAAAGAATACTGCCAAAATAACAATTGCCGCACGCGGACTTCCTGTAATTTGATCGATAATTCCGTAAACACACATTCCTATTACAATTCCTATTTTTTCTGCAACGTCATAAAAGCTAAAAAATGAAGCTGTATCTTCTGTTTCTGGTAATAATTTTGAATACGTAGAACGTGATAAAGCCTGAATTCCACCCATTACAAATCCGGCAACTGTAGCCATAACATAAAAATGCACTGGCAATGTGATGAAATAAGCCAAAGCACAAAATACTGCCCAAATTGCATTAATAAAAATCAATGTGGGAATATTTCCATATTTTTCAGAAGCTCTTGAAGTTAAAACTGCACCAACAACAGCAACTAATTGAATTAGCAAAATACAAATAATTAAGCCTTTTTGGCTTTCTTCAGGCGATGACCATTGAATTTCCTGAGCCCCAAAGTAAGTTGCAACCAACATCACAGTCTGTACTGCCATACTAGAAACAAAAAAACCGCCTAAATAACGTTTTAAAGCAATAATATTCTGCAAAGAAGCCCAAACTTTTTTAAGTTCTTTAAATCCATTAAAGAAAACATCTTTAGTTAATTTTTGAGTTGTTTCTTTACTTCCTTTTGGCAAATAATAATACGTGTATTGGCTAAATAGAATCCACCAAACTCCTACCATTATAAAAGAATAACGCATTGCTTTCATAGCAGGTTCTGGACCGGAAATATTAAACCAGTCTGGTTTCATTATCATTGCTAAATTGATAATCAGCAAAATAACGCTTCCTATATATCCTAAAGAATATCCTTTTGCGCTAATTCTGTCCTGCTGTTCTTCAAAAGCAATATCCGGAAGATATGAATTATAGAAAACCAAACTTCCCCAATACCCTAATAATCCAAGAAAATAAAAAGCCAATCCAACATAAATATTTGCGAGATCAAACCAATACAATCCCATACACGAAAGCGCTCCTAAATAACAGAAAAACTTCATGAATGATTTTTTATTTCCTACATAATCAGCAATTCCTGATAATAATGGTGAAATAAAGGAAACAACTAAAAAGGCCGCAGCAGTTATAAAGCTAATTAATGCAGAATTTTTTAAATGAAGTCCGAAAACATCAATATAATGATCTCTCTCTGCAAATAAAGCTTCGTAAAAAATTGGAAATACTGCCGATGCAATTGTAAGTGTATAAACTGAATTTGCCCAATCATAAAATGCCCAGGCATTTAATAATTTCTTATCTCCTTTTTGTAGGTTTTTCATAGAAATGGTTTTGTTATTGCGCTACGAATTTATCCAATTTTTATGATAATCAAATATAAATTATCGAATTCATGCATTATTAAATTATAAAGAATTTAAAGCATAAAAAAAGTTGTCTTAAAAGTCAAGTAAAACTCTTTTACGATATATTATTTTATTCATTCCGTTAGGAATGTTTCATTGGTAGAAAAAATAATGATCAGCTGTATATATGTTCCATTGGAACATTTGATTATTTGATTATTAAAAAATAATTTCAAAATCAAACGTTCCTACGAAACGTAAACAATGATAAAAATATATTTTTCTACCGATGAAATGTTCCTATGGAACAGAGAAGTATATAAAAAAAGGCTGCTCCAACTTTTGAGCAGCCTATCTTTATATTTTTTGAAATAGTCTCTTATTTAATTGTACCAACTTTAAGTGCAATCGCTTTAGCTTCGGGAATTAATGATTTTATATTGGCAATTCTCGTAGCATCAGACGGGTGCGTGCTCATAAATTCCGGTGTTCCTGAACCTCCTGATTTAGCCGACATTCTGGTCCAGAACGCAACGGCATCATCTGGATTATATCCGGCAATAGCCATTAAGGTTAAACCTATTTTATCTGCTTCACTTTCGTTACTTCTGCTAAATGGTAACATTACTCCCACTTCAGATCCAATTCCATAAGCCTGTGCAAAAATTTGCTGTGTTGCTTCAGATTTTCCGCTTGTTGCTGCTCCTAAAGCCGCGCCACCTATTTGCTGTAATTGCGCCGCCGACATTCTTTGTGCTCCATGATTCGCTAATGCGTGTGAAACTTCATGTCCCATTACGGTTGCTAAACCAGATTCATTTTGTGTCACTGGCAATATTCCTGAATAAACAACAATTTTTCCTCCAGGTAAACACCAGGCATTGACTTCTTTATTATCAACAAGTTTGTATTCCCAGCGATAATCTTTTAGATATTGTGATTGTCCTAAATAGGCTAAATATTTTTCGGCTGCAGCTTTTATTTTAAATCCAACCGTTTCTACGCGTTTTGCGTCTGCAGTTCCGGTTATTACTTTATTTTCAGATAAAAACTGGCTGTATTGCTGAAAAGAAGATGGAAATAATTCACTATTTGAAACAAAATTTAAATTTTGTTTTCCAGTTATAGGATTCGTTGCACAGCTGCATACTAAAACAACTGCAAAAAGGCCTGAAATTAAATGTTTTTTCATGATTTTAAAGATTTAAACACACACAAAAATACAATTAATATTACTTAAAATCTTACACAATTATTTCAATTGCTATCAGAATTTTACTTATTCACCTATAATATGAAGCTCATTAAATTCTTTATCAACCAGTAAGAAATTGTTTAATTCAAAGCCAATTTTATCAAATTCTATTTTTTCGTTGTCGATTTCAATCTCCGTTACTTTAAATGGAAGTCCAATTAAATTAATTTTATACTTGCTGTATGGCGTATCGTATTTTCCTTCTTTATGAAGCTGAATGATAAGTTCTTTTTCTTTTCCGATTGTTCTAAAAGACAAAAAACTGTAACGGCCTTTTTTATAATCATAACCATCCTGAGCATCTTCATAAACTACAGACTTTTCTTTTCCGTTTTTAAAGTAAACATCCAACGTTAACTCATCAAACTCCAGTTCGCCTACATATTGCTGCACCGGATATTTTGGGATAACAGCTCCTGCTTTTACAAAAACCGGAATTTCATCAAATTTGGTATCAATCCAGATTTCTTTTCCACCAACAAATAAATCATTTGTCCAGTAATTATACCACTCACCTCTTGGAATATACATACGTCTACCTACAGCATTAGGTTCAAGAATTGGACATACTAAAATTTGGTTTCCGAAGATGAATTCATCATTACGATAATGCGTTTGTGTATCTTCCTGATCGTAATAAACTAAAGGTTTCAACATCGGAAGTCCTTCTTCAATATACTGCCAAAACATGGTATATAAGTAAGGCAATAATTGATAACGAAGGCTGACAAATTTTCTCGTAATATTAATTACTTCTTCGTCAAATGCCCAAGGTTCCTGATTTCCGTGATCTCCGGAAGAGTGTGTTCTGCAAAACGGATGAAAAACACCTAACTGAATCCAGCGTGCGTATAATTCGCCTGTTGGCTGTTCTGCAAATCCTCCAATATCAGACCCTGTAAATCCCATTCCTGAAATTGACATTCTCTGCACCTGAATATTCGCAATCCACAAATGTTCCCAAGTTGCAACGTTATCTCCTGTCCAGGAAGATGTATAACGCTGTGCACCAGAATAAGCCGATCTTGTAATAACAAAAGGACGTTTTGGATAAGCAAATCGTTTTACACCATGATACGTTGCTCTTGCCATTTGCGTTCCGTAAATATTATGTGCTTTTCTATGGCTGCACGGGTTTCCGTCGTAAAAGTGACGAACATCCATTGGGAAAGTTTTATTTGGAACCTCCATTACAGCAGGTTCATTCATATCGTTCCAAACTCCTTTTACTCCTATTTCTGAAACTAATTCTTTAAATAAACCAGCCCACCATTCTCTAACTGCGGGATTTGTATAATCTGGAAAATTACATTCTCCCGGCCAAACTTTTCCTTTCATATAAGGTCCATCGGCTCTTTTGCAGAAATAATCTTTTTCTAAGGCTTCTTTGTAAACCCAGTAATCTTTATCAATTTTAATTCCCGGATCGATGATTACAACAGTTTTAAAACCGTCTTCGGCTAATTCAGCGACCATTCTTTTTGGATCTGGAAAATAGTTTTTATTCCAGGTAAAACATCGAAAACCTTCCATATAATCGATGTCCAAATAAATGGCATCGCACGGAATTTTAAGTTCTCTAAATTTTGAAGTGATTTCTTTGACTTTACTTTCAGGATAATAACTCCATTTACATTGGTGATATCCTAAAACCCAAAGCGGCGGTAATTCCGGCTTTCCAGTTAAATCGGTATAAGTGGTTACAACATCCTGCATTTGAGGGCCGTAAATGAAATAGTAATTCATTTCTCCTCCTTCTGCCCAATAACTGGTTACATTTCTTCTTTCCTGACAAAAATCAAAAAAAGTTCTAAAGGTATTATCAAAGAAAATACCGTAAGATTGTTTGTTATGTAAACCAATATAAAATGGAACTACTTTATAAAGAGGATCTTGTTCTTTTTGATAAGCGTATTGATCTGTAGCAAAATTTTCGACTCTTTTTCCTTTTAAATTCATTTGAGTAGCTTTATCTCCAAGACCGTAAAAACATTCACCGTCTTTAGAAGATTTACTCATTTTTACAATATTTCCGCCATATTCGTAGCTTTCTTCCCAATGAAAACCAAGTTCATCTTCTAAAATCAGGAAATCATTTAAATCGTAAATCCAAACACGAAGATCTGCCTTTTGAATTTTACATTTTACTTTACTGGTTCTGATCTGGAAATAGGTTTCTTCTTCAGTAAGTTCCAAAAAATTATAGCCATGAAGCTGACTTTTGTCAATTGCATACGAAAAATCATTGCTAAAATACCCTTTTGTAGTAAAGCGAAATCGAATTAAACTGTCTCTAAGAACAGTAACTTTTAAGATTACTTTATTATCTGTATTAAAAAATATAGAATCTCCTTCATGCTCGTACGAAACTATCTTTGATGGATATAAATCGCCTTTGTATTCTAATGATGTGTTTGTAATCATATCGCCAATGAATTAATTATAACAATAATCTCTATTTCAAACATACAAAAAAAGTTAGTAAAGGGCTATGAATAAAAGGTTTATTCACGAAAACGTTTTTTCTGTCTGAGAATTAAATTACATCTCAAAAAATCAACAATTCGATAATTTAAAAACGATAAAATGACAAAACAATACCGCTGAAAATATTTGTCAGATTTTATTTAAACGAAAGAATAAACGGTTACGCTTAATGGCGGCAAAATTAATTCGACAGAAAAATCCCTTCCATCATAAGGCGTTGATTCAATTTTTAATGATTTTCCGTTTCCAACGCCGCCTCCGCCATAAATTAAGGCATCGCTATTAAAAATTTCTTCTAACTGACCTTTTTTCGGAATCCCAATTCTATAATTTTCTCGTACCACTTGCGTGAAATTGCAGACTACAATTACATTTTCATCTGCATTATTCCCTTTTCGAATATAAGATAAAACCGCATTTTGATGATCTGAATAATTAATCCATTCAAAACCTTCTCCCGTAAATTGCTTTTCATACAATGCTGGACGAGATTTATACAATTGATTTAAATCTGTAATTAATCTTTTTATTCCCGAATGAAAATCATATTGCAGTAAATGCCAGTCTAAACTTTGTTCGAAATTCCATTCGCTGGTTTGACCAAATTCAGCTCCTTGAAACAATAATTTAGTTCCGGGATGCGTAAACATATAACCATATAACAATCTCAAATTGGCAAATCGCTGCCATTCGTCACCCGGCATTTTATAAATAAGAGATTTTTTGCCGTAAACTACTTCGTCATGAGAAAACGGAAGCATAAAGTTTTCGGTAAAAGCATACGTCATCGAAAATGTCAAATCGTTTTGATGGTATTTTCGATATACCGTTTCTTTTTGAAAATATTTTAAAGTATCATGCATCCAGCCCATCATCCATTTCATTCCGAAACCTAATCCGCCCGTAAATGTTGGTCTTGAAACCATCGGAAACGAAGTACTTTCTTCTGCAATAGTTTGAACTCCATCAAAATTAGCATAGATAACTTCATTAAATTCTTTAAGAAAACTTATGCTGTCTAAATTTTCTCTTCCGCCAAAAATATTAGCTTCCCACTCGCCTTCTTTTCTCGAATAATCAAGATATAACATTGAAGCTACAGCGTCAACTCTTAATCCGTCAACATGATAATTTTGAAGCCAAAACACCGCATTACTAATTAAAAAAGCGCGGACTTCATTTCTTCCGTAATTAAAAACCAAGCTTTTCCAATCTGGATGATATCCTTTTCTACGATCCGGATGTTCGTATAAATGTGAACCGTCAAAATAGCCTAAACCATGTGCATCATCTGGAAAATGCGACGGAACCCAATCTAAAATTACACCAATTCCTTCCTGATGCAGTCTATCCACCAAAACCATAAAATCCTGTGGTTTTCCAAAACGTGAAGTGGGCGCAAAATATCCCGTTAACTGATAACCCCATGAAGGATCATAAGGATATTCCATAATAGGCATAAATTCTACATGTGTAAAACCCGTTTCTTTAACATATTTAACCAAATCATCTGCCAGTTCCAAATAACTCAAAAATCGATTATGATCTGCTCGTTTCCAGGAACCTAAATGCACTTCGTAAACCGAATAAGGCTTATCTAAAGCGTTTTTCTCCTTACGATTCTGCATCCAGTTTTCATCTTTCCATTTATAATCTAAATCCCAGACTACAGAAGCGGTATGCGGAGGTTTTTCGCAGTATAAAGCAAAAGGGTCTGCTTTTTCAGTAATTACGCCGTCAATATTCGATTGAATTTTATATTTATAAAGAGCTCCTTTTGAAACATCAGGAATAAATCCTTCCCAAATTCCCGAAGAATCCCAGCGCACATTTAAAAGATGTTCTCCCTGTGTCCAGTAATTAAAATCGCCTACAACCGAAACAGAATGTGCTGTAGGTGCCCAAACGGCAAAATAAACACCTTTAACTCCATTAACTTCAATTAAATGCGCTCCTAATTTTTCATATAATTTGAAGTGTTTTCCCGCTTTGAATAAATCTATATCAAAATCAGTAAATAGAGAATGTGTGATTACTTTAGTCATATTTGGTTTTTAAGGCAATAATTTAAAATTGGAATTTGGAGTTTTATTATTGGATTTTTTAAAATTTATTCTATTCTAAAGTTATCCGATAATGTAACTCCTTTTTTAATCACAACAATTCCGTCTTTTATACTGTATAATTCATTCGTAAAATTGTCTAAATGTTTTCCGCCGTTGATATGAACATTATTACCAATTCGAACATTTTTATCAACTAAAGCATTTTTGATAAAGCAATTTTCACCAATACCAACATGGATTTTATTGATACTGCTTTCATGATTCATCTCGTCAAGATCCTGATAAAAATCGTTCCCCATAACATAACAGTTTTCCAACACGGTTCCTACGCCTACTCTTGAACGAATGCCTATAACAGAACTTTTAATTTCTTTTGCATTTATAATACAGCCTTCGGAAATTAATGATTGATTGATAATTGAATTTCTGAATTTTGATGGTGGTAATAATCTTGGTCTTGTAAAGATTTTGTTTTCGTTATCGAATAAATTAAATTCCGGAATATCAGCTGTTAAGCCGATATTGGCTTCAAAAAATGATTCAATATTTCCGATATCTGTCCAATATCCTTCGTATTGATAACTTAAAATTTTATGTTTTCCAACGGCTTGCGGAATGATTTCTTTTCCGAAATCTTTTGTTTCCTGATTCGCCATTAATTCTTCTAACAAGGGTTTATTAAAAATGTAAATCCCCATTGAAGCAAGGTATTTTTTACCTTTTTCCTGCATATGCTCACTCACTTCAGATTCCCATTCAGGCAAAAGTGAAGCGTTTGGTTTTTCGATAAAAGCATGAATATTATTTTCATGATCCGTTTTAAGAATTCCGAATTCTGGCGCGTCTTTAGCATTTACAGGTAAAGTTGCAATCGAAATTTCAGCGTCGGCAGCAATGTGTGCTTCAAGCATTTCGTTAAAATCCATTTGGTACAATTGATCACCTGAAAGAATTAAAGCGTGATCAAAATCGTGTTTTAAAAAATGCGACATACATTGTCTAACAGCATCTGCCGTTCCCTGAAACCAAGTTGGATTATCCGGTGTTTGTTCTGCCGCCAGAATATCAACAAATGACTGGCTGAATATACTAAAATTGAAAGTGTTTTTGATATGGGCATTTAAAGATGCGGAGTTGAACTGTGTCAAAACAAATATTTTAAAAATATCAGAATTGATACAATTAGAAATTGGAATATCGACCAAACGATATTTTCCTCCAATTGGAACTGCTGGTTTTGATCTCGTTTCTGTTAATGGAAACAAACGTGATCCTTGTCCTCCTCCTAAAATAATAGCAACTACATTTTTCTTTTTAAATTTCATTTTTCTCAATTATTAGGTTGTATATCTCGATATATTCTTGGCAAACACTTTCCCAGGAATGGTCTGCTGCCATTCCTCGTCTTAAAACGGTATTAAAATTTATTTTGTCATCGTACAATTTAACTGCACGATTTATTGAATAACAAATATCCCCAACGGAAGCCTGATCGTGACAGATTCCGTTTCCTTCATCTCCAAAATCAATAACAGTATCACGTAACCCTCCAGTTCTTCTAACAATTGGAATTGTTCCATAACGCATCGCATACATTTGATTTAAACCGCAAGGCTCTACTCTTGAAGGCATTAAAATATAATCTGAGCCTGCGTAAATCAAATGCGCTAATTCTTCATTATAACCAATAAAAACATTGTAATTGCCTTTATAATCATTACGCAATTGGGTTAATTGCGATTCAATTTCAGCATTTCCCGAACCTAGAATTAAAATATTGATTTCTTCAAAATGTTCTGATAATGCAAGTGCAGAAGCCTGAGGTAGTAAATCTCCTCCCTTTTCTTCAAACAAACGCCCTATAAAACTAAATAATGGCTTTGAAGGATCTAAATCAAATTGGTCGCATAATTTTTCTTTATTTTTCTGTTTTCCAATTTCAAAGTTTTCTATCGAATAATTTTCAGCAATCATTTGATCTTTTAACGGATTCCAGACTTCGATGTCAATCCCGTTTAAAATCCCTTTAGACTTATTTCTAACAGATTTAAACAAAGATTCTAAACCATTTGCGCTATAATTAATCTCATTTAAATAACTTGGAGAAACGGTTGTTACAGCATTGGCACATTTTACAGCAACTGCCAATGAATTAATCGAATTACTCCATTCTAAAAATCCAACATGTTTTAAATCAAATTCTGGCAGATAATACAATTTATCAAAACCGAACCAGCCCTGATATAAACCATTATGAATTGTTATAACAGTTTTAACGTCCTTTAATGTTTCATATTTATAAGCAAATTGAAGCAGAAACGGAATTAATCCTGTATGATGATCATGACAATTAATTATATCCGGAATTTTATTTCGGGCGATAATCCAGTCTAAAACCGCGATTTGAAAAGATAAGAAACGTTCAATATCGTCCTCATAACCATATACATTCGGACGATTAAATAATTCATTAATTTCAATTAGATATAATTCGTAACCTAATTTATCTGTACTTTCTTTTAAAACACTAAAAGGGAAATTGAAATTTCCTAATTTAACGGTACCCCAATGTACACAGTCAAAATTATTTTCATTTCTAAATTTTGTATCATAAGCCGGAACAACAACTCTAACATTGTGTCCTGCGTTTTCCTGATACTTTGGTAAAGCACCAACTACATCAGCCAACCCTCCGACTTTTGCCATTGGATAACATTCTGCACTAATATGAAATATCTCCATTTCAGAAATTAATTTGTGTTTGTTTTTAAAGAAACAATCATTAATATGCTATTTTTATCTTTTTTTAAATTTAGCAAAAAAATAGGCAAAGTACTGCCTTTAAATCAGATTTATTGAAATGGCAAAAAAGGCAATTAATCCTACTAAATCATTAAAAATTCCACAGATAATTATACTATCTGCCAAAATTTGCGCATTTGTATCCACCAAACTAGCAACTAAATTTGCAGCGCGAATATTTACAACGCCTATAAAACATAAGGTTCCCAAACGTGAACTTGAAATGGACAACAAAAGCATTCAAAAAATTGTTCATGTTTCAACCATAAATAAAAACGTTGTAACTTATCAATATGGAAAAAGTGAGCGTAAAGTTTTACTTGTTCATGGCTGGTCAGGCAGAGGAACCCAATTATTTAAAATAGCCGATGAACTTTTGCAAAATGGTTTTTCTACTGTAAGTTTTGATGCGCCTGCACATGGAAAATCTGAAGGAAAAACAACGATTATGTCTGAGTTTATTGCTTCTATTCTGGAAATCGAAAAACAATTTGGTCCTTTTGAATTTGCAATTGGACATTCATTAGGCGGAATGTCTGTATTAAATGCCATTAAAGATGGTTTACAAGTAAATAAGGCTGTAATAATTGGAAGCGGAGATATTGTACAGGATATTTTAGATGATTTTATTTTAAAATTGAAGCTAAAAAAAGAATTTAGTGATCGATTAAGGCTGTTTTTTGAAGATAAATACCAATTAAAAATGGATGATTTTTCGGCATATAAAGCTGCACAAAAAATCGAAATTCCTGTATTGGTAATTCATGATAACGATGATCCGGAAGTTCCTGTAAAAGCAGGAATTCATATTCATGAAAATCTTCAAAACGGATCATTGTTTTTAACTGATGGATTAGGCCACAGAAAAATACTTGGAAATCAAACTGTTATTAAAAAAACTTTAGAATTCATTAAAAATAATTAACTTTATATATAACTATTTCAATATCAAACACTAAAGAAAATTAAAAATGGATTTATTTGGAGAAACAATAGATTGGGAAACTGAATTAAAACCAATTTTAAAAAAATATAAAGGCAAAAAGCATCCTCTTGATTATCAAAATACCTATCAGCTTTTAGTGATGGTTGTTTTATCAGCTCAGGATTCAGATGCTAATATTAATAACATTGCTCCAGCTTTATTTGAGAAATATCCAACTCTTGCAAGTTTATCAAAAACCGATTTCGAAACTTTCATTCCTTACATAAGCAAGGTGCGGAATCATGCAACCAAAGCCATCTGGCTTTTGGAAATAGCCAAAACAATTCAAAATGACAAAGATATTCCTTTAACAATGTCTGAATTGACTGCTTTAAAAGGTATTGGAAGAAAATCTGCAAATGTGATCTTAAGAGAAACCAATAAACCGCCAGAAGGAATTATTGCTGATTTACACGTTATAAGAGTTGCACCCCGAATTGGTATAATAAAAGAAGCTAAAGACGGTAATAAAGCAGAAAAAGACTTGATGGAAGCTTTACCAAAAAGTATATGGTCAGAAATTGGAATGGCGATTTCCTTTTTAGGTCGTGAAATCTGCAGACCAAAACCTAAATGCGAAGAATGTCTTTTAACCGATATCTGTCTATATTACAACACTGTAGTTCTTAAAAATTAGATTATTTTCTACGTGTATCAATTAAGTAAATGATTTTCCAGGAATCTTTTTCTTTAAACAATGTGAAAGTATTTACTCCGGTATGACTTAATTTATCATTTAAATAAAACTCATATGGTGTCCAAACATGAGCCATAGTTCCATCAATTTGAATATTATAACTCAATATTTTCTCCTGAAATTTCATAGTAGACGGAATCGTGGCAATAGATTTATAGAATTCAGCTGCACTTTCATTCGATAATTTGTTTCCTTTTACTGAACTCTCACTAATAGATTGCAAAATCATTTTATCAGCACAAACCGTTTTTATTTTCACCGAATCTTTTTGATGAAATCCTTCAAAGAATATTTCAATAGCTTTTTGAACTTCTTGCTTCTGTGCATTGGATGATAATCCTAAAAGCAGAAAAAAATAGAATAAAATAAACTCTCATATTGTAAATTTAAATTAAACGTTAAACTGTGATAAATGATGATCTAAATGTTTCGCAAACATATTATTCCATTCTTTTGTAGTTAATTTTCCTAAAGAAAGAGATTCTTTTCCCTGAAATTCACTTTCGCCTAATTCCTGTGTTTTTAAAATATAGGAGATCAATCTGCTTTTTTCCAGTTCAAAATCACGATCTCCTGCAATAATAAATTGTGGAGCTGTATGAATATTTCTTGCATAAGGCTTTTCACTTACTATTGCATTTTTAGCTAATAATTTAAGCATCAATCTTATAAAAACATTTGGTCTAGCATGAATATTGTCATAGACCATTTCATACGTTACATTACAATGCGCGAGCATTTGATCAACAGACATTTTACCCCAAAGTGGTTGTGAATCTATTTTAAGCTGATTAATGCGGCTTATAAATTGATCACAGTCTTCTCTTTGAAAAATATTTTGCATAGTTTAATTATAAGGTAAAAACATTAAAGTAAAAGTATAAAATTTACTACTAAAATACGTTTTATGGCAAAAAAAAACTTCAATTAGCAAAGCCAATTGAAGTTTTTAGTACTCAGAGCGGGACTTGAACCCGCACGAACATTGCTGTTCACTGGATTTTAAGTCCAGCGTGTCTACCAATTTCACCATCCGAGCATTATGTGGTACCTCCAGGGATCGAACCAGGGACACATGGATTTTCAGTCCATTGCTCTACCATCTGAGCTAAGGTACCTTATTTACTTAAACTAATAAGTAAAAGTTAGAATAAAAAACCCCGTTTCTTGGAAACAGGGTTTTCAAAAGAAAGGCGACGACATACTCTCCCACAATACTGCAGTACCATCTGCGCAGGCGGGCTTAACTACTCTGTTCGGGATGGGAAGAGGTGAGCCCCGCCGCAATAACCACCTTAAGGTTGTTAGTCTAAAGTCACAAGTCTTAAAGTTGTAAAGTCTTTCGACTTTTGACTTTAATCTTTCGACTTAAAGACTGCCCGCGACGGGCAAATATTTTAACATACTGAGATAAAGAAAAATAAGTTTTTGTTTAGAAAGTTTCCTCCCCTCTCGTCTGGGACGAGAGGGGAAAAGGTTGTACATAAGCTTACGGATTATTAGTACTACTCGACTATGACATTACTGCCTTTACATCTATAGCCTATCAACGTGGTCATCTTCCACGATCCTTAAAAGAAATCTCATCTTGTGGTGGGTTTCGCGCTTATATGCTTTCAGCGCTTATCCCTTCCAAACGTAGCTACTCTGCGGTGCCCCTGGCGGGACAACAGATACACTAGAGGTTTGTCCAATTCGGTCCTCTCGTACTAGAATCAGATCCACTCAAATTTCTAACGCCCACAGTAGATAGAGACCGAACTGTCTCACGACGTTCTGAACCCAGCTCGCGTGCCACTTTAATGGGCGAACAGCCCAACCCTTGGGACCTTCTCCAGCCCCAGGATGTGACGAGCCGACATCGAGGTGCCAAACCCCCCCGTCGATATGAGCTCTTGGGGGAGATCAGCCTGTTATCCCCGGCGTACCTTTTATCCTTTGAGCGATGGCCCTTCCATGCGGAACCACCGGATCACTATGCTCTACTTTCGTACCTGATCGACCTGTATGTCTCTCAGTCAAGCTCCCTTATGCCATTGCACTCTACGCACGGTTACCAAGCGTACTGAGGGAACCTTTAGAAGCCTCCGTTACTCTTTTGGAGGCGACCACCCCAGTCAAACTACCCACCAAGCAATGTCCCCCGCAGCGCGGGGTTAGGCCTCAGATAAACAAAGGGTTGTATTTCAACAATGACTCCACAACGCCTGGCGACGCCGCTTCACAGTCTCCAACCTATCCTACACATCATTTATCCAAGGTCAATACTAAGCTATAGTAAAGGTGCACAGGGTCTTTTCGTCCCACTGCGGGTAAACGGCATCTTCACCGTTACTACAATTTCACCGAGCTCATGGCTGAGACAGTGTCCAGATCGTTACACCATTCGTGCAGGTCGGAACTTACCCGACAAGGAATTTCGCTACCTTAGGACCGTTATAGTTACGGCCGCCGTTTACTGGGGCTTCAATTCAATGCTTCTCCGAAGATAACATCTCCTCTTAACCTTCCAGCACCGGGCAGGTGTCAGGCCCTATACTTCATCTTACGATTTTGCAGAGCCCTGTGTTTTTGATAAACAGTCGCCTGGACCTCTTCACTGCGGCCCCGATTGCTCGGGGCGACCTTTCTCCCGAAGTTACAGGTCTATTTTGCCTAATTCCTTAGCCATGAATCTCTCGAGCACCTTAGGATTCTCTCCTCAACTACCTGTGTCGGTTTACGGTACTGGTACTAATTACCTGAAGTTTAGAGGTTTTTCTTGGAAGCCCTTAGGCGCACTATCTCTTTGTCCGAAGACTCCGAGTACTATCGTATTTCACCAGTCTCTGCGGATTTGCCTGCAGAGCCTATAGCTAGGTACTTTAACGAACTATTCCGTCAGTTCGCGGCGCTTTCATCACTCCGTCACCCCATCACAGTAATTAGTAGTACGGGAATATTAACCCGTTAGCCATCGACTGTCCCTTTCGGGTTCGCCTTAGGACCAGACTAACCCACAGCTGATTAGCATAGCTGTGGAAACCTTAGTTTTTCGGTGTGCGGGTTTCTCGCCCGCATTATCGTTACTTATGCCTACATTTTCTTTTCTAACCAGTCCAGCATACCTGACGATACACCTTCAACCCTGTTAGAATGCTCCCCTACCACTTACAGTAAACTGTAAATCCATAGCTTCGGTAATACACTTATGCCCGATTATTATCCATGCTCGTCCGCTCGACTAGTGAGCTGTTACGCACTCTTTAAATGAATGGCTGCTTCCAAGCCAACATCCTAGCTGTCTGGGCAGACAAACCTCGTTCTTTCAACTTAGTGTATATTTGGGGACCTTAGCTGATGGTCTGGGTTCTTTCCCTCTCGGACTTGGACCTTAGCACCCAAGCCCTCACTGCTGAGAAACATTATATAGCATTCGGAGTTTGTCAGGAATTGGTAGGCGGTGAAGCCCCCGCATCCAATCAGTAGCTCTACCTCTATATAACTTAATTCAGCGCTGCACCTAAATGCATTTCGGGGAGTACGAGCTATTTCCGAGTTTGATTGGCCTTTCACCCCTACCCACAGGTCATCCGAAGACTTTTCAACGTCAACCGGTTCGGACCTCCACTGTGTGTTACCACAGCTTCATCCTGCCCATGGGTAGATCACACGGTTTCGCGTCTAACACTACTGACTAAAGCGCCCTATTCAGACTCGCTTTCGCTGCGGATCCGTGGCTTAACCACTTAACCTCGCCAGCAGCGTTAACTCGTAGGCTCATTATGCAAAAGGCACGCCGTCACCCCACGAAAGGGCTCCGACCGCTTGTAAGCGTATGGTTTCAGGATCTATTTCACTCCGTTATTCACGGTTCTTTTCACCTTTCCCTCACGGTACTGGTTCACTATCGGTCTCTCAGGAGTATTTAGCCTTAGCGGATGGTCCCGCCAAATTCAGACAGGGTTTCACGTGCCCCGCCCTACTCAGGATACCACTATCTATTACATTTATTACCCATACGGGACTATCACCCTCTATGGTGTCACTTTCCAGTAACTTCCGGTTCTGCATGCATAAAATCTCGTGGTCCTACAACCCCAGCATTGCCGTAACAACACTGGTTTGGGCTAATCCGCGTTCGCTCGCCACTACTTACGGAATCACTTTTGTTTTCTTCTCCTCCGCCTACTTAGATGTTTCAGTTCAGCGGGTTTGCCCACCTATCGGTGTACTATGTCTTCAACATAGTGGGTTGCCCCATTCGGGTATCTGCGGATCAATCAATGTGTGCTTGTCCCCGCAGCTTTTCGCAGCTTATCACGCCCTTCATCGCCTCTGAGAGCCTAGGCATCCCCCATACGCCCTTATTTTGCTTATTGTACCAATCTCGTTCTTAAAACGAGACCTTTTTTTTTGTTTTTTACAATAAATCGTAAAAAACGCTTTCTACTTTCTTATTATTTTCTTATCTCAATATGTCAATGAACTTTTATTATCTATCTTTACAGATAATCAGTGGAGAATAACGGAGTCGAACCGTTGACCTCCTGCGTGCAAGGCAGGCGCTCTAGCCAGCTGAGCTAATCCCCCATTTTTTAGTTGTCAGTTAACAGTTTTCAGTTAACAGTACTTAAAACGGTTACTCAACCTCTAAAATTTCCTTTTTTCTAAGTTTCAGTCTTTTTAATTTGTTCTTGTTTCTTATAATTTACAATTCATAATTTATAATTAACAATTCTTAAAAAGTAGTCCCGGGCAGACTCGAACTGCCGACCCCTACATTATCAGTGTAGTACTCTAACCAGCTGAGCTACGAGACTCTGTTTTACTTAAAAATTTATTATTTGAACTAACAGCAAGAGTAATATAATCCTCGATTCAAAACCAACAGGTTTCGCATCTTTTTTCCCCAGCGTGCATATAGCTAACACTAAGGCTCTAGAAAGGAGGTGTTCCAGCCGCACCTTCCGGTACGGCTACCTTGTTACGACTTAGCCCTAGTTACCAGTTTTACCCTAGGCAGCTCCTTGCGGTCACCGACTTCAGGCACCCCCAGCTTCCATGGCTTGACGGGCGGTGTGTACAAGGCCCGGGAACGTATTCACCGGATCATGGCTGATATCCGATTACTAGCGATTCCAGCTTCACGGAGTCGAGTTGCAGACTCCGATCCGAACTGTGACCGGTTTTATAGATTCGCTCCTGGTCACCCAGTGGCTGCTCTCTGTACCGGCCATTGTAGCACGTGTGTAGCCCAAGGCGTAAGGGCCGTGATGATTTGACGTCATCCCCACCTTCCTCACAGTTTGCACTGGCAGTCTTGTTAGAGTTCCCGACATGACTCGCTGGCAACTAACAACAGGGGTTGCGCTCGTTATAGGACTTAACCTGACACCTCACGGCACGAGCTGACGACAACCATGCAGCACCTTGTAAATTGTCTTGCGAAAGTTCTGTTTCCAAAACGGTCAATCTACATTTAAGCCTTGGTAAGGTTCCTCGCGTATCATCGAATTAAACCACATGCTCCACCGCTTGTGCGGGCCCCCGTCAATTCCTTTGAGTTTCATTCTTGCGAACGTACTCCCCAGGTGGGATACTTATCACTTTCGCTTAGCCACTGAGATTGCTCCCAACAGCTAGTATCCATCGTTTACGGCGTGGACTACCAGGGTATCTAATCCTGTTCGCTCCCCACGCTTTCGTCCATCAGCGTCAATCAACTGGTAGTAACCTGCCTTCGCAATTGGTATTCCATGTAATATCTAAGCATTTCACCGCTACACTACATATTCTAGTTACTTCCCAGTAATTCAAGTTCAGCAGTATCAATGGCCGTTCCACCGTTGAGCGATGGGCTTTCACCACTGACTTACTAAACCGCCTACGGACCCTTTAAACCCAATGATTCCGGATAACGCTTGGATCCTCCGTATTACCGCGGCTGCTGGCACGGAGTTAGCCGATCCTTATTCTTACGATACCGTCAAGTCCCGACACGTCGGGATGTTTCTTCTCGTACAAAAGCAGTTTACAATCCATAGGACCGTCATCCTGCACGCGGCATGGCTGGATCAGGCTTGCGCCCATTGTCCAATATTCCTCACTGCTGCCTCCCGTAGGAGTCTGGTCCGTGTCTCAGTACCAGTGTGGGGGATCTCCCTCTCAGGACCCCTACCCATCGTTGCCTTGGTAAGCCGTTACCTTACCAACTAGCTAATGGGACGCATGCTCATCTTTCACCGTTGTGACTTTAATTATAAAGTGATGCCACTCCATAATACTATGAGGTATTAATCCAAATTTCTCTGGGCTATCCCTCTGTGAAAGGCAGATTGCATACGCGTTACGCACCCGTGCGCCGGTCTCAAGCACCGAAGTGCTCTACCCCTCGACTTGCATGTGTTAAGCCTGCCGCTAGCGTTCATCCTGAGCCAGGATCAAACTCTTCATCGTATATTTTAATATTATTATTCGATGCTTACTCTAGTGGTTCTTTTCAAATCTTACGATTCTATTACTCTTATTCTTTTGTTCCGATTTGCATCGGAACGGCTGTCAATTCAATATGTCTACGAACGTGTCTTCTTTTTAACTTCGCTTGTGTTTCAAAGCGGGTGCAAAACTAAAACTTCTTTTTGTTTCTCGCAAGAAAAATTTAAAAAAAATTTGAAACTTTTTTTTCGTTTCCTTTTTCTTAATTTTTCTTCCAGTCTCTCAATGAACTTCCGTGTTTTGCGGGGTGCAAATGTAAAAGCATTTTTCAAATCTCACAAGCTTTTTCTAATCTTTTTTCTGAAAAATTTTTCAGTTTTGATTTCTTCTCTTGTCAGTCTTTCAGTGAACGTCTTTCGTTGTTGCGGGTGCAAAAGTAGAACCTTTATTTACATTTACAAGCCTTTTTTTTATATTTTTTCCATCTTTTTTATAAGTCGCTGGTATCTTGCTTTTTACAAGGTAAAGTTTTTTTCAACGTTTTGGGGTTATTGCGGTTTTTGGGCGTTTTGCTCTGCTTTGTGTGGTTCTGCCGCGAAGGCACTAAGACGCGAAGTCTTGTTTTTTCTGTGTTTTTTTTAATCTCGCAGAGGCGAAAAGGCGCAGAGTTTTCTTTTTTTCTTCGTTTTTTCTTCTGGAAATGTCTTTTCATTTGGAAATTTTCTTCTGGAAACTTATGCCATAGCCCCGATAGTAGTGGAAATCCTTTTATTTTGGGGTTCAAAATAAAAGATTGGAACGGATAGCGGGATTAAGCTCCTTATTAAAAGTAAATTCCAAATTTTTTAAATTCCAAATTCCAAACTCAAAAGGGCTTCGACTTCGCTCAGCCTGACACTTTCTATATATTAGGTATGGGTTAATTAGATTTTTTTTATACGTGACGTAGACGCACTGCTGTGCGTCTCTACGGAAAATTGGGATTCAATTTATTCTATACTTATATATATGTATAAATAACAAACCCGACAGGTTTTGGAAACCTGTCGGGTTGTGGGAATGAAATCTACTATTATATATAGTATACTTATATATGTATGTTATTTTTTGTTGAGTTCCTTGGCTTTTGTTTCCCAATGTTCCATAAGATTGTTATAGTTTACGGGATTGGCTGGGGTTTGATTTAATAAACGCCCAGATTCGAAGCCGCGGACGAGGATTGTTTCTATTAAATAGTCTTCGTTTACATCGTAAGGTTTGTATTCGGTCTTTAAACTTATGTCGAATAAATTGGCTGTTGTATTTGAAACGAAGGCTTTGAAACCGCTTTTTAGGTTTTTGATTAACTCATACGTTGTTTTCCCGGTTTGGCGATGCACTAGTTTTACAAGAATCTGTCCTTGCTTTCTCGAAAGTTTTTTAAGTCTGTCTTCGAATTCATTATTAAGGTAGTCTTCTACAATTTTAAAATACTTCTTTTTTTCACGATTGGTTTTCAATCGCGCCATTCCGTTATTTAGCGCCGTTAATCTATCTGCAGCAAGTCTTGCATAAGGATACACTTTATAAACCCTGTTTTGCAGAATCTGAAACTGCTTCATTTCTTCGGCACTCATTCTCTCTCCTTTTGAGATAATGATTTCAGGCAGCTGAATGGTATCATTCAGAATAGAATCTTGTTCGGTTAAAATATTGCCCATTTCCTGATTTTCTTTTGGAGTAACCTGGGCTTGACTTGTAAATGTAATCAATAGTAAAAACAAAATACTGGTAAATCTCATAGAGTCTTAATTTAAATGTAAAATTATATATTTATACACAACTCTAATACCAAATTTATAAATTAGCGCAAAAATATTTTTATGAGTACGAAATCTATCTTAACTGATACTTCTGTTGCTTTCCTGGAAAGCTATCTAAATAACGCTTCGCCGACTGGTTACGAAAGTGAAGGACAAAAATTGTGGATGAATTATTTGAAACCTTATGTTGATACTTTTATTACTGATACATATGGTACGGCTGTGGGAGTTATTAATCCTGATGCTCCTTTTAAGGTTGTAATTGAAGGACACGCTGATGAAATTTCATGGTATGTAAATTATATTACGGATGATGGTTTATTATATGTAATAAGAAATGGTGGTTCAGATCATCAAATTGCGCCTTCAAAAAGGGTTAATATTCATACTAAAAAAGGAATTGTAAAAGGTGTTTTTGGATGGCCGGCGATTCATACCCGTTTGCGTGATAAAGAGGAAATTCCGAAATTGAGTAATATCTTTATTGATCTCGGCTGTGAAACCAAAGAGCAGGTTGAAGCAATGGGCGTTCATGTAGGATGTGTGATTACTTATCCAGATGAATTTATGATTTTGAACGAAAACAAATTTGTCTGCCGCGCGATTGACAACAGAATGGGTGGATTCATGATTGCTGAAGTGGCTCGTTTGTTACATGAAAATAAAAAGACACTTCCTTTTGGTTTATATATTGTGAACTCGGTTCAGGAAGAAATTGGTCTTCGTGGTGCCGAAATGATTGCGCATACGATTAAACCAAACGTTGCGATTGTGACCGATGTTTGTCACGATACCACTACTCCAATGATTGATAAAAAGGTGGAAGGTGATTTGAAAATGGGAAAAGGGCCTGTTATTGCTTATTCTCCAGCCATTCAAAATAAACTTCGCGATTTAATTGTAGATACTGCAGAAGAAAATAAAATTCCGTTTCAGCGTCATGCGACATCGAGAGCTACGGGAACTGATACTGATGCTTTTGCTTATAGTAATGGCGGTGTAGCATCGGCTTTGATTTCTCTTCCGTTGCGTTATATGCATACAACGGTTGAAATGGTTCACAGAGAAGATGTAGAAAATGTGATTCAGCTGATTTATGAATCGCTATTGAAAATAGAAAACAATCAGAGTTTTTCTTATTTCCAATAATATTTTTAGAAACATAAATTTGGCTGTTTATTTTAACAGCCGAATTTATAAACAAACAAAGCATGAAAATTTTACTACTCGAAGACGATTTTACTTTATCTAAAGAAATCTCCGCATTCTTTACTACTAAAGAATTCGAGTGTATACCTTATTATGATGGTTCTTTATTATTAAAAAAATATTTTCCTTATGAGTATGATTTAATCATTCTCGATATTAATGTTCCCGGCACAAACGGTATTGATGTCTGTAAAGGAATTAGAAAGGTTGATAAAAAGACTCCTATTATAATGCTGACGGCTTTTAGTGAAATTGAAGATAAACTGGCTTCTTTTGATAATGGTGCCGATGATTATTTGGTCAAGCCTTTTCATTTTGACGAATTGTACGCTAGAATTTTATCTTTATTAAGGAGAAAGGAAATTCCGCAGCAAACAGAAAAGAAAATTATTGTTGAAGATTTAGAAATTCTGGAAGAGGAAATGAAAGTTTTTCGCTCTGGCGAAGAAATTAAACTTACTCCAAAAGAGTTTAAATTGATTTTAATTTTGGCTCATGCCAAAGGAAAAGTTTTGTCTAAACAATTTATTGCCGATAAACTTTGGGATTATCATATCGAAACGAATCAAAATACGATTGAAGTTTATATTAATTTCCTTCGAAAAAAAATCGATAAAGATCACGAGATAAAACTTATCCGAACCAAAATTGGCTACGGGTATTATTTAAGCAGCGAAGAATGACTTTAAAAAACAGAATATCACTTTTAGTAAGTTTACTGTTTACAATCCTTTTTGGGTTGGCTTCTACGGTGATTTTTGTTTTGTATTCTAATTTTAGAAAAGAAGAATTTCGGGATCGTTTAGAGATTAAAGCACTTTCGAACATCAAACTTTTAGTTAATGTAAAAGAAGTTGATGATCAGCTTTTAAAGATTATTGATCAAAACTCAATCAATAAGTTGTATGATGAAAAGACTTTGGTTTTTGATTCTCATTTTAAACTTATTTACAGCAGTATTGATGATGCAAAAATAAACTGGTCTGTTGAGGATTTAAAATACCTTAAAAAACATAAAACTTTCTTTAAACAGCAAGGTGATTATGAGGTTTATGGTGTTTTTTACGATACGAAGGATAAAGATTTTTATGCTTTAATTTCGGCTACGGATGATTATGGAAAGAGAAAACTACTTTTTTTAAGATATACTCTCATTATATCTTATATTTTATTTACTTGTATCTGCTGGGTTTTAACTTCATTTATGGTTAAAAAGGCCATGAATCCGCTGAGTATATTTCATCAGAAAATAAAAAACATCAACGAGAATAATCTTGATACTCGTATTGCTTCAAAAAGTAATAAAGATGAAATTGATTTGATTGCCAATGAATTTAATTTCATGATGGACCGCATTGAGGTTTCTTATCAAAAACAAAAAGAGTTTACGGCTCACGCTTCACATGAACTTAGAACGCCGCTTTCAAGAATTACGGCTCAAATAGAAAATACAGTTGCTGATCCTGCAACATCTGCAAAAGGAAAAACTTTTTTAACTACTATTTTATCAGATGTAAATCATTTAACGGAATTGATTAGTTCTTTATTGATATTGTCAAAAATTGATAACAATAAAAATAATGAGGACAATGAAGTTCACAGAATGGATGAAATTCTATTTTCTGCAATTGAAAATTTAAAGAAAAGCTTTCCTGAGTTTATTATTTTGTTTGAAATTGAAGAAAGTGACAATTTAGATACTGCATTAGAAGTTAAGGGTAATAAAAACCTTTTAGAGATTGCTTTAATTAATGTTTTAAAAAATGCTTGTGTCTATTCAGATAATAAACAGGCTTTGGTAAAAATAAGCACTCAGGAAAATCATTTGGTTATTTCGGTTTTAAATACTGGAAAAACCTTAAGCGAAGCCGAACAAAAAAATCTTTTTCAGCCTTTTATGCGCGGAAAAAATTCTAAAGGAACTTCTGGTTTTGGTCTTGGTTTGCGTATTGTAAACCGTATTTTAACGCTGCACAAATCTTCTATAAGTTACAGCATACCAAACGATAAGAAAAATTTATTCCAACTATTCTTTCATTAATATTTTATTTTAAGCTAATTTTAAGGTAGATTTTAAGCACTCTTAAAGTCTGGCGATAGCATATTTGTACAAAATAAAATAGATACAATGAGAAAACTATATGCATTATTGCTGCTTGTACTCCTAAATCAGGCAGTTATGGCTCAAAAAACAATCACACTTCAAGATTGTGAGAGCCAGTTTCTTAAAAATAATCTTTTTTTGCTGGCATCTCATTATAATATCGATGCTGCAAAAGCAATGACCATTCAGGCCCGAATATGGGACAATCCAACAATTACTGCAGAATTAAATGCCTACAATCCTGAAAGAGACAAATTCTTTGATATTGGGAAAGAAGGCCAAAAAGTTTTTGGAATTGAGCAGTTAATTTATCTGGGCGGAAAAAAGCGCAATGAAGTTAAGCTGGCACAAACTAACGAACAATTAGCAGAACTTCAGTTTAATGATTTACTTAGAACATTAAAACTGCAGTTACGCCAAAGTTTTTATACGGTTTATTACAATACAAAAAGTCTTGAAATAACAGATAAGCAGCTTGCTCATATTGAAGACTTAATCAACTCCTACTCTATTCAGGCTCAAAAGGGAAATATTCCGTTGCGGGATGTTGTGCGTTTACAATCTCTTTATCTGAATTTTAAAAATGAAAGAATGGAAGTTGTGAATAGCAGTATTGAAGAGCAGGCAAATTTAAAATTGTTATTAAATTCAACTGAAACGATAATTCCCGATGTTTCTAAAGATGATTTTAATAAATATCTAAAAATTATTCCTTTTGATTTAAAATCTTTTGAAGATGATGCTATTGCCAATCGTCCTGATTATTTAGCCAAACAAAAAGAAATTGAAGCCAATGAACTGAATGTAAAATGGCAAAAATCACTTTCGATTCCTGATATTACTTTAGGTGCAAACTACGATCAGCGAAGCGGTGCTTTTAATAGAGAAGCAAATGTTTCTGTTGGAATTCCGCTGCCTCTTTGGAACAAAAACAAAGGAAATATTAAAAATGCTCAGGTCGTTCTGGAACAATCTAAAGTTGAGAAACAAAATTTTGGACTTCAACTGGAAACTGAAATTACATCGGCATGGAATAAATGGGATGAATCCCGTAAAAACTATGCGGTTATCAAACCTACAGTAAACTCCGATTTTGAAGCTGTTTATAATGGAATCTTAACCAATTTTCAAAAGCGAAATATCAGCTTATTAGAATTTACAGATTTTATGGAAAGTTATAATCAAGCTAATATTCAGTTAAATGAATTGAAGAAAAAACTGGCTCTATCAGGCGAAGAATTAAATACTACCATCAACAAGGATTTATTTTAAAATTAAATAATAATGAAACATACACTAATTATAGGAATTGCAATTGTAAGCTTATCGCTTACAGGCTGTAAAAAGGAAGTAGAAAATCCACAGACAAATACTTCTTTCGCCTTGAGCGATAGTATGCTAAAAACTACAAGCACGGCAACTGCAGAAAAACAAACTGTAAAAAACGAATTGAGTTTTTACGGAAAAATAACAGCCGACAACAATAAATTAATTGATGTTTACCCGCTTGTGGGCGGAAACGTGATTAAAGTAAATGTAGAACTTGGAGATTATGTAAAAAAAGGACAAGTTTTAGCCACTATAAAAAGTACTGATGTTGCTGATTTTGAAAAGCAGTCTATCGATGCTAAAAGTGATTTACTGGTTGCGAAAAATAATTTAAAAGTGGCTCAGGAATTATTTGACGGAAAATTAAATTCTGAAAGTGATGTGCTGCAGGCAAAAGCTGAAGTAAATAAAGCGCAGTCTCAATTGAGTAAAATTCAGGAAACCTATAAAATCTATAATATTAAAGCGGGTTCTATTTATGAAGTAACGGCACCTATAAGCGGATTTATTATTCAAAAAAGTATCAATCAGGATATGCTTTTACGTTCTGACCGTTCTGAGAATATTTTTGACATTGCTGAAATCAGTGAAGTTTGGGCAATGGCCAATATTAATGAAATTGACATTAATAAAATTAAACTTGGAATTGATGCAAGTGTAACAACCTTAAGTTATCCTGATAAAGTTTTTAAAGGAAAAGTCGATAAAATTTTCAATGTAATTGATCCTGAAACCAAAGCGATGCAGGCGCGTATTAAACTTCAAAATCCGGGATTTTTATTAAAACCAGATATGAACGCCAATATCAAATTATCCTATAACGAAAATGAATCAATGATTGCAATTCCAAGCAATGCCATTGTTTTTGATAAAAGTAAAAATTTCGTCATGATATTTAAAGATCGTCATAATATTGAAACAAGACAAGTTGAAGTTTACAGAGTTGTTGGCGACACAACTTACATTTCAAGCGGTTTAAAGGAAAATGAAAAAGTCATTACCAATAATCAATTATTTATTTATCGCGCTTTAAACGATTAAGACATGAACAAATTCATACGAAATATAATTGCTTTTTCACTTAAGAATAAAGCATTTACCTTTTTTTGGGTAGGAATATTGGCTGTTGCCGGATTCATTTCCTTCAAAAATATGCCCATTGATGCTTTTCCGGATGTAACGAATACTCAAATTATTATCATTACACAATGGAATGGTAAAAGTGCCGAAGAAGTAGAGCGTTTTGTGACTACTCCTATCGAGATCTCGATGAACTCGGTTCAGAAAAAAACAAGCGTTAGAAGTATTACGATGTTTGGTTTATCTGTCATCAAAATTATTTTTGATGATGGTGTCGATGATACTTTTGCGCGTTTTCAGGTAAATAATTTGCTTAAAAATGTAACACTTCCTGATGATGTTGAACCAGATGTACAGCCGCCTTACGGACCAACTGGTGAAATTTTCAGATATATTGTAAAAAGTAACAGCCGTGACAGCCGTGAATTATTGACTTACCAAAACTGGGTTATTGACAAACAATTGCGTGCGGTTCCCGGAGTTGCTGATTTGAATGTGTTTGGAGGGCAAACAAAAACTTATGAAGTTGGTGTTGATCCTGTGAAATTGGCTAAATATAATATTACACCGCTTCAGGTTTACAATGCTATTGATGCCGGAAACTTAAACGTGGGTGGTGATATTATTGAAAAAAACGGACAGGCATTTGTAGTTCGCGGTGTTGGACTTCTTAAGTCGATTCAGGATATTGAAAATATTATTGTAGACGACGCTGGAGGGAATCCAATTTTGGTAAAAAACGTAGCTTCCGTTTATGAAAGTTCGATGCCAAGAGTCGGGCAAACCGGAATTGGTAAAAATGATGATGCCGTTGAGGGGATTGTTGTAATGCGTAAAGGAGAAAATGCTCAGGAAACTTTAGCCTTAATTAAGGATAAAATAAAGGATTTGAATGATAATGTTCTTCCAAAGGATATTAAAATTGAAACTTTTTATGATCGCGATAACTTAATGAATTTCACTACCGAAACGGTAATGCATAATTTATTTGAAGGTATTATACTGGTTACATGCGTTGTGTTTCTTTTCATGGCCGACTGGAGAACTACTTTTACGGTTTCTATTGTAATTCCGCTTTCTTTATTATTTGCGTTTTTATGTTTAAAAATGATGGGAATGAGCGCCAACTTATTGAGTTTAGGTGCAGTCGATTTCGGGATTATTATTGATGGTGCGGTTGTAATGGTCGAAGGATTATTTGTTGTACTCGATCATCGAGCGCATCAATTAGGAATGACGGCTTATAATAAAATTGCAAAAGGAAGCATTATTAAGAAGACGGGAACTGAAATGGGTAAAGCCATCTTTTTCTCTAAATTAATTATCATTACTGCCTTACTGCCGATATTCTCGTTCCAGAAAGTAGAAGGAAAAATGTTTTCTCCTCTTGCCTATACTTTAGGTTTTGCCTTAATGGGAGCGTTACTTTTTACCTTGACTTTGGTTCCGGTTTTATCTCATATTTTATTGAATAAAAACGTAAAAGAAAAAAATAACCCGTTTGTAAACTTTTGGGACAGAAATGTTGCAAAAGGTTTTGCCTGGACATTTAAACATAAAGTAAAAACTTTAGTTATTTCATTAAGTGTGATTGCTGCGACTTTTTTCTCAGCAACATTTTTAGGAACAGAGTTTTTACCGCAGTTAAATGAAGGTGCGTTATGGGTAACGGCAGAATTACCGATGAGTACTTCATTACCCGAAAGTGTGAAAACCGCGGCGATGATCAGAAAAGATCTGGAAAGTTTTCCCGAAGTAAAAAATGTGCTTTCGCAAACCGGACGAAGCAATGACGGAACAGACCCGAACGGATTTGGATTTATTCAGCTTCAGGTTGATTTGAAACCAAAATCAGAATGGACACGAAAAATCACGATGGATGGTTTAATTAATGAAATGGATGATAAACTAAAAGTTCATCAGGGAATTACGTATAATTATTCTCAGCCTGTAATTGATAACGTTGCGGAATCTGTTGCTGGTTTTAAAGCTTCAAATGCAGTTAAAATTTATGGTGATGATTTAGATAAATTAGATGAATTGTCTAATCAGGTTCTGGAAAAAATTAAAAATATTTCTGGTATTAAAGATGTCGGAATTCTTAGAAATGTTGGTCAGCCGGAAATTAGTGTAATTCTCGACAGAGAAAAAATGGCGGCTTATGGCGTAACCTTAAGCGATGCTCAGGCGGTTTTAGAATTGGCTTTTGGAGGAAAAACAGCCACTCAAAAATATGAGGATGAAAAGAAATTTGATGTCCGTGTTCGTTTTTCTAAAGAATACCGTAAAGATGAAGAAGATTTGGCGGAATTAAAAGTACCAACCATCAGCGGGGCAAAAATTCCGTTGAAAGAAATCTGCGATATTAAAACGATAACTGGTCCGGCTTTTATTTACAGAGATAATACAAAACGTTTTATTGGAGTAAAATTCTCTGTTCGTGACCGAGATTTAGGAAGTACTATTGCCGAGGCACAATCTAAAGTGGCAGAAGTAAAAATGCCGCCAGGATATACAACAGGCTGGACTGGAGAATTTGAAAATCAGGTTCGTGCCAGTGCGCGTCTGGCTCAGGTTGTGCCAATAAGTTTAATTGGAATATTTGTGCTGTTGTTTATTTTGTTTGGAAATTTCAAAGATTCACTATTAGTTTTAGCTAATGTTCCGTTTGCTGTAATTGGAGGAATTATTGCCTTACACTTAACCGGAATGAATTTCGGAATTTCGGCGGGAGTTGGATTTATTGCTTTACTGGGAATTTGTATTCAAAATGGAGTAATTCTGATATCAGAATTCCATCATAATCTCAAGGCAAAATTCTCCCTTGAAGAATCCATTTTTATGGGAGTAAAAGCAAGAACAAGAGCTGTAGTTATGACTGCACTTATGGCTTCCATAGGTTTAATGCCGGCAGCAATTTCAACAGGAATTGGTTCTGAATCTCAAAAACCTCTTGCAATTGTAATTATTGGAGGATTGGTAACAGCAACAATCCTGACGTTATTAGTATTCCCAATTTTATTCTGGATATTCAACAAGAAAAAACATGCTCCTATAGAATAGCTGCATTTACAATAAAATTAATTTTTGGTTAGATTAATTTGGTTTAGAAAGAAAAGAGGCTGTCTCAACTTTGAGACAGCCTCTTTGTTATTTTACATGTTTCCTTTGTTCTGTAGGAACATTTCATTGGTAGAAGATTATATTGTTATTAATGGTTTACGTTCCGTTGGAACGTTTGATTTTGGACATTGTCTTTAATAAACTGAGCTGTCAAACGTTCCAACGGAACGTAAATGTGGCTAACCGTTATTTTTTTCTACCTACGAAACATTCCTATGGAATGATAAATCGGATATCAAAAAGTGACCAATTAAGTCACTAAAAAAACAAAAATAATTATAGTAAAAGATCCGACTCACTTTTGAGACAGCCTATTTTTGCTTATATAAATTATTCAACGAAACAATAGAGTACAAAAAAACGGCCATCTGTTCAAAGATGGCCGTTTGTGTACTAACTCAAACTTTTTAAACTATTATTTTGCGTCTTTCAAAAGTGCAATAGCTTCTGTAGCATTTGATAATTGAGCAAATTTTAATGCTGTATATCCTTTTTCATTTTTATCTGATGGACGAGCACCAGCTGCTAATAAAACTTTAATGATTTCAACTTTGTTGTAACGAGCTGCAGTCATTAATGGAGACATATCGTCTGATTTTTCGTTTACATTAACACCGTATTCAATAAATTTCTTTACTGTATCGATATCTCCTTTGCTTACAGCAACTACTAGGGGTGTTCCGTCATCGTATACAGCTGATACTGCAACTTGATTTTTAACTACTGATGTGTTATTTGAAGCTGTTGCTACATTTACAAATGTTACTAAAGCTAATCCTAAATAAATAACTGAATTTTTCATAATGATTGGGTTTGTTAAATTGATTGATAATTATTTGATTGATAATGAATTGATTTAAATTCTTGACAAATGTAATCTAATTTTAGTAACTTGTATTACCAAGTACTTTGTTTTAACTAATTCTTAACGTTTTATTAATGAATTCGAAATATTGTCTTTCTAAAATTGAAATTCTATATAAAAGACGCAGCAAATGTAGAAATGTTACACGAATTCAAATATTTTTTCATTTTGGATAGTAGTTTTTTTAAGAAAAATTAAAAGCAATACTCCACCTTTTTAACTATACAATATTATTATGCTCAAAAAAGGCAGAAATTTTTCATTAAAACAAAATTTTTAAGCAAGATTTTGTGGATTTCTCACTAAAATAAAAAACTTTCGCAGCAGGTATATAAAATAGGAAAAATCCTAAATTATAACGAAATAGTTTTTAGTCATGAATTTAAAAAAAGAGGAAATTATTTAAAATTTCCTCTTATAAATGTTCTTTAAATCGTTTTCAAATAAAGTGTAGGGATCATTATAAAATTTAAGAAAATCTTTTTCGCTTATCTGCCCAGGAAATGGAGCATAATAATGTGTTGGACTTTTGGCATCATTTCTCCAGACTAAAACATAGCAGAGTTCTATTTTTTCTTTTTGCAGGGATTTCAACAGCGTTTCTGTCCACCATTTTTCATTAGGAATAGATTCTAAACCTGTTTCTGTAAAAGCGGCAAGTTTTTTCTTTTGAATAGCAATATCAGATATGATTTTGAGTTTTTTAATTCCAGCATCTAAATCATATTTTCCATCACGTCCAAAATCGCCGTAATCGTCCATTCCAAATAAATCTACATAATCATCGCCGGGATAACGCTCTAAATATTCTGATTCCGAATTAAATCGATTATCTGGAGAAAAGGCGTAAATAAAATTATGGACTTTTAAAGTATCTCTTAAATAAGAAACTGTAAACTGCCATACTTCTATAAAATCTTCGCGGGAAGTATATTTTTTTCCCCACCAAAACCAATCACCGTCAAATTCATGAAAAGGCCTGAAAATCATTGGAACCAATTTTCCGTCTTTTGCTTTTACAGAATTAGCAAAATCGGCAATAGTTTTCAAAATTTCCTTGTATTGTTCGTGATGCGAACTTCCTTTTTTAATTAATGACATTGCTGCTACAGAAACAGAATCTTTCCAGTAAAATCCGCCGCCGGAAGCCGGATTATTAAAATGCCAGGAAACAGTTGTGATTCCGCCGCGTTCGTAAGTATCAATAACATTCTTTTTTAAAACTGACTTTGTCTTCTCAATTTCTTCTTTTGAATGCCCTGAAAAACCGCTGAAATCAATTCCAACAACTGCAGGATGTGAACCGGTAACTAATTTTACATCTGATTTGTTGGGTTCATTACTCCATCCGTGACCGTATTCTAAAGCGTGCTGATGACCAAACAGAATATGTTCTTTTGAAATAGCTTTTAAATTGTGATATAAAATTTTGGTTTCTTTTGTGGCATTTTTATCAATCTGCGCAAAAAGAAAATGCCCTGTTATCATACATATAGATAACAAGGCATTTGTTTTATTTGAAATAATGTTCATGGTTTAAATAGTTAGTTTAAACCCGAAATTACTATTTAGAAGCTAAGTATTGTAATACGTTTTTATCAATACGTTGGTCAATATTATCAATATCTGCTTTCACGAATTTTTCTCCTAAAATATTTTCATACAATTCGATATATCTTTCAGAAACTGATTCAATATAAGCGTCTGTCATATCTGGAATCTGCTGCCCTTCTTGTCCTTGAAAACCGTTTTCGATTAACCAGCGGCGAACAAATTCTTTAGATAATTGTTTTTGTTCCTCTCCTTTTTCTTGTCTTTCTGCATATCCTTCTGCATAAAAATAACGAGAAGAATCAGGAGTATGAATTTCATCAATTAAAACAATTACTCCGTCTTTTGTTTTTCCGAATTCATATTTTGTATCCACTAAAATTAATCCGCGAGAAGCAGCAATTTCAGTTCCTCTTTGAAATAAAGCGCGAGTATATTTTTCTAAAACTAAATAATCTTCTTCTGAAACAATTCCTTTTGCTAAAATGTCTTCACGAGAAATATCTTCATCATGAGAACCATTATCTGCTTTTGTAGTTGGTGTAATAATTGGTTCCGGGAATTTATCATTTTCTTTTAAACCTTCTGCCATTGCTACACCGCAGATTTGTTTTCTTCCTGCTGCATATTCACGTGCTGCATGTCCTGAAAGATAACCGCGAATTACCATTTCTACTTTAAAAGGCTCACATAAATGTCCAACAGCAACGTTTGGATCTGGAGTTGCAATTAACCAATTTGGAACAATATCCTGGGTTAATTCCATAAATTTTGTTGCAATCTGATTCAAAATTTGTCCTTTGTACGGAATTCCTTTTGGTAAAACCACGTCAAATGCCGAAAGTCTGTCAGTTGCTACCATTACTAAAAGATCGTCATTGATGTTATAAACTTCTCTAACTTTTCCGCGGTAAACTGATTTCTGATTTGGGAAATTAAAATTTGTGGTTGTAATTGTATTGCTCATTATCTTAGTTGTGTTGTTTTTTATGAATGCAAATTTAAAATTATTTCAGAGAGTTACATCATCAAAGAAAAAGATAAATAAGAAATGTTATTAATTGGGTTTGGTTTGCCACGAATTACACGAATTTCCACGAATTATTTGTTGAAGCAATCGAGCTGATTTACCAGTTAAATAATTCGTGGAAATTCGTGTAATTCGTGGCAAAAAACTTTAAACCAGTTCTTTGTCTAATATTTTTGAAGCGATATATTTTGCTACCCCATCTTCGGCATTTGTTTTAATAACTTCTAAATCAGGCAAAGTTTCTTTTAATAATACGGGTGCATTGCCCATAATTAACCCTTTTCCAGACGCTGATAACATTTGAACATCATTAAAGCCGTCTCCAAATGAAACTGCTTCGGCTAAAGTGAAACCTTCTTTTTCCAGCACTTGTTCGATTGCAACGGCTTTATCTATCGATTTGTCCATAAATTCCAAACAAGTTGGCAAGCTGAATGCGTGGTGTAAATGTTCTGAAGAATTGGCTAAAACGTCATCTTTAAGTTTTACTAATTTTTCGTGATTATCGCATGAAAAGAATATTTTAATGGCGCCAAAATCTTCCAGCGTTTTATAATCTACTAATTCCGGACGATAATTTAATTCTGACTGATAAGCATTTAGTTTTTCGCTTATTCTGTTGGTCTGCCAAACATTTTCTTTAAATAAAACTACTGTAATTTCAGGATCGATTTCTACATTTAAAGCTGCTTTTACAACATCACTATTTAAATTAAATGCAAAAAGCTCTTCTTTATTTGGTGAATGAATTCTCGCTCCGTTTGAACTCACTAAATAAACGGGAACTTCAAGTGTTTCAACAATAGCCATTGCATCAAGATGATGGCGACCTGTTGCAACAACTAAAAGATATCCTTGATTGTGAAGTTCCTGAAAAATGGATTTAGTATAATCTGAAATTTTGTGTTGAGTGTTGAGTAAAGTTCCGTCAAGATCACTTACTACGACTTTTATATTTTTAAGTTTTGTCATATCAATATCAAATATTTATGATGTGCAAATTTACGGCTTTACGCTCAGCTGAGCAAAGATTACGAGCCTTGAAAGCCAAAAATGGGGCAAGTTTATTATTTATTTAACTATTCCGTTAAATACTGCATTTTAAACAATTAAACTTTAATAATTCCAGATTTATACAAGTTTATTGCTTTCTGAATAACAAATTCAATCTTTTCTAATGGTAAATCTTCCTCAGAATTAAACATCATAATTTTCATTCTCGAACGTTTTTCCTGAATCAAAAAAGATTCTTCAAAATGTTTTCCCTCCACAATTCCGATATAGGGTTGTTTCAGTTTTTTGTGAATCCATAAATAGCAGAACATTTTTCCTTTATAACAGAAAAATGGCATTCCGTATTTTAAAACATGTGTAATGTCTTTGTCTTGTTTTAAGATAATATCTTTTAATGCCAGAAATGTTCCTTTAATGGGTTCTTCTTGATTAAGGTAGAAATCATCTAGTTGTTTCATTTTTTAATATAAAAAAATATTCGTTTTACTCAGTTCTAAATAACATGAATAAAACGAATACTTTTTGGTTTTATTTATTTTGCCACAGATTAAAAGATTAAAATGATTTTTATAATCTGTGAGAATCATTTTAATCTGTGGCAGAATTTATTAAACATTCATTAACCATCTACACACGAAATTAATCGTGGTTTTCTATTTGCTTATAAGCGTCGATTACCTTTTTCACTAATCTGTGGCGTACGATATCTTTATCATCAAGATAAATAATTCCGATGCCGTCTATATCTTTAAGAACCAAAATAGCTTCTTTAAGACCCGAAATAGTTCTGCGTGGTAAATCGACCTGACCAGGATCTCCCGTAATCATAAACTTGGCGTTTTTTCCCATACGGGTCAAAAACATCTTCATTTGTGAGTGCGTTGTATTCTGCGCTTCATCCAGAATTACAAAGGCGTTATCAAGCGTTCGCCCGCGCATAAATGCCAAAGGCGCAATCTGAATAATTCCTTTTAAAATGTAATCTTCGAGTTTTTCATTTGGTAACATATCTCTCAAAGCATCATAAAGAGGCTGCATGTAAGGATCTAGCTTTTCTTTCATATCGCCGGGTAAAAAACCAAGATTTTCACCTGCTTCTACCGCCGGACGCGTTAATATAATCCTTTTTACTTCTTTGTCTTTAAGTGCTTTAACAGCCATTGCAACACCCGTGTAAGTTTTTCCGGTTCCGGCAGGACCAATTGCAAATACCATATCATTTTTTCTGATGGTATCTACCAGTAACTGCTGGTTAGGTGTCATGGCTTTAATAATCTTACCGCCAACTCCGTGAACTAATATTTTGTCATGATCGTATGCTTTTTTTTCATCCTGACCATCACTCATTATTACACGTTCAATTACATTATCATCAATGTTGTTGTATCTGGTAAAATGAAGCATAAGCCTCTGAAATCTCTTTTCGAATTCATCTAAAACATCTTTTTCGCCAAAGGCTTTTAAAGTTGTCCCTCGCGCTACGATTTTAAGCTTTGGGTAGTACTTTTTAATTATTTCAAGATGAGAATCCTGCGCGCCCCAAAAGTCTTTTGGAGCGATGTCTATAAGCTCGATAATTCTTTCGTTCAAATGAGATAAATTTAAATTAAAAATAAATTTGTTTTGAAAATCTATTGTTGTCGGGTATGTTCATATCTTTAAGTGCAATTTGTTTTTTCTACTTTCAATTTGCATTTAGTATTATTAGATTTGCATTTCTCAAATTTAATGAAAATTAGATTTAAATACTATCAATAGTTATAAACAAAATGATGTCAATAATTACCCTCACTACTGATTACGGCTTAAAAGATCACTTTGTGGGTTCGCTGAAGGGTAAAATCATTTCTGAACTTCCAGAGGCAAAAATTATTGATATTTCGCATGACATTGATCCATTTAACACTGCCGAAGCAAGTTACATTGTTGGAGCCTCCTATTTGAGTTTTCCAAAAGGGACTGTACACTTAATAGGGGTCGATATTGAACGCAATAAAGAGAACCAGCATATCGCTATGCAATGGAACGATCATTTCTTTATTTGTGCCGATAACGGAATTTTAAGCATGCTTACGCAGAAGATTGTACCGCAAAAAATTGTAGAAATCAATATTCATGATCGTTTTCCTATTGAATTCAGTGATTTGGATATTTTTATTCAAGTGGCCTGCCATATTGCAAAAGGCGGTTTACTGAATGTTATTGGCAAAGAAATTCCAGCAGTTAAAGAAGTAACCGAATTACAGCCTGTAGTTGCTGCAGATGGAAATTCATTAAAAGGCTACGTTATTTATATTGATCATTTTGGAAACGTAGTAACTAATATTTCAAAACAGCAATTTTTAGAAGTCGCAAAAGGTCGTCCGTATGAAATTGTGATGAAGCCAAAAAGTATTAAAACGATTCTGCCAAATTATTCGGCTATTGCGACTTCAGATAAATATCCAATTAAAACTTATGAAGGCGAGAAACTAGCCATTTTTAATGAAGCTGGTTTTCTTGAGATTGCTATTTTTAGAAGTAATCCTTCTAAAGTGGGGTCTGCTAATAGTTTGTTGGGATTGAATTATCGAGATGTGATTACTATCAAATTTTCATAGAAAATTTAAATTATTAATTCCATATTAAAGAAAGGCCTTCAGATGGAAAAAATTAAAGATATAGATCGAGGAAATCTTTTGACATTTACAAATACAGATAATAAATACAACATTATTCTCTGTACAAGTACCAATAAAACTGTAAGTCCTCATAGTTACACTTTTTCTCTTTTAGATTATAATGATATCCAAAAACCGACTATAGAAACAGTTAAGAATCTAGATTTTTTTGGAGTAGGAAATATGACCAAAACCAATCTTTATAACTATTCAGATCAAGATCTCATAAATATGTGGGAGCATCATCCTGAAATAAAACCATGTCTGTTAGGCACATATGCACTTATCATATGGAGAAAAGATTTTATGAAATTTCGTGATAATCTCGAATTCATTGGCAATCTTGACATCCTTATTAATCTTGACAAAAATGGAAACGGTGGTGTTAATGCCAGCAGTTGGGACTTTTTACAGAAGTTTTTTAATGGTGAAATCATTACTGCAATGAATGAAAGAAATCAGAAAAAATTTAAATTAAAAGCAGTTATAAAGTCTAGCTAGCCACATAGAACTTATTTTTACACAACAATTATAATTTTTATAAAAACAACAATCAATTTTGGTATTTTTGCGCACCCGTAAGACTTTTAGGTTTCGAACAAATCTAAAATCAACAATCTAAAATCTAAAATTGAATACATGTTTGTAAGAATAGTAAAAATGAGTTTTCATGAAGAAAAAATTCCTGATTTTCTGGAGAATTTTGAATCTGTGAAAGATAAAATACGAAATGCAGACGGAAATCGTTTTTTAGAATTGTATCAGGATAAAAATGACAAATGTATTTTCTTTACCTATAGTTATTGGGAAACCGAACAAGATTTAGAAAATTACAGACAATCTGAATTATTTAATACAGTTTGGGATTTTACAAAAAAACTATTCAATGCAAAACCAGAGGCTTGGAGCGTTGATAAATTGGTTAGCTTAAATTAGTTTCATGTTTCAAGTTTCACGTTAAGCGGACAACTTGAAACATAAAACCTGAAACAATAAAAACAAAAAACACAAATGAAATCAATCATTTTACGAGAAATAAAATCCTTTTTCGGCTCTCCTATTGGCTATTTGGTCATTGCGATTTTCTTAATCAGCAACGGACTGTTTTTATGGGTATTTGAGGGAGATTACAATATATTAAATACCGGTTATGCCGATTTAACTCCGTTTTTCACTTTAACGCCGTGGATTTTAATTTTCCTGATTCCGGCTGTAACCATGAGAAGTTTCTCTGACGAAAGAAAACAAGGAACTCTTGAATTGCTTTTAACCAAACCATTATCGATTTGGGAAATTGTAAACGGAAAATTTCTTGGATCGTTCCTCCTTATAATTTTGGCTATTATACCAACTTTCATTTATGTAAAAGTTATTTCGAGTTTAGGATTACCAGAAGGAAACATTGATATGGGAAGCACAATTGGTTCTTATTTTGGATTATTATTTTTAATTGCTTCTTATTCAGCAATTGGCATCTTCACTTCTACTCTATCAGAAAATCAAATTGTTGGGTTTATTATTGCCGTGTTTTTATGCTTTTTATTTTATTTTGGATTTGAAGGTTTAGCTTCATTAGTTCCGGGACAATCGAACATTATTTCGGCATTTGGAATGCAGGATCATTTTAAAAGTATGAGCCGGGGCGTTATTGATACCCGCGATGTAATTTACTTTTTAAGCATCAGCGTTTTGTTTTTATCTTTTACAGTTTATCAATTAAAATCTTTTAAAGCGTAATGAAATCATCTAATAAATTAAATTTAAAGACATTAGGCATTACAATTTTTATTTTAATTGTTTTAAATGTTCTCGGAAGCTTATTCTTTCATCGTTTTGATTTAACGAAAGACAAACGATATACTTTATCTGAGACTTCTTTAAAAATCGTAAGACAGGTTAAAAATCCGTTGTCAATTAAGATTTATATGCAGGGCGAACTTCCTGCAGATTTTAGACGTTTACAACTGGAAACTAAACAATTACTGGAAGAATTTCAGGCTTACAACAGCAATATTGTTTTTGAATTCGTTAACCCAATGGAAGACGGAGAAGACAATATGGAAGTTGTAAAATCACTTTATCAAAAAGGACTTACGCCAATAAACATAACGGTTGACGATAAAGGAAAACAATCTCAGGAAATGGTTTTTCCTTGGGCTGTTGCGGTTTACAATAATAAAGAAGTCAATATTCCTTTGTTGAAAAACATTATGGGGGCTTCGACTACGCAAAAAGTAATTGGCTCTATTCAGCATTTAGAATATTCAATTGCGGATGCTATCAATAAAATTACCAAAGACAGACAAAAGAAAGTTGCGATTATAAAAGGAAATGGTGAATTATCTGAAATTCATATTGGTAAGTTATTGAGACAGATCAAGGAAAGTTATTATATCGGGCCTTTTACTTTAGATTCTGTTGCGAAAGATCCAAACGGTACTTTACATGCTTTAGAAAAATATGATTTAGCGATAATCTCAAAACCAACTGAAAAATTCTCAGACGAAGAAAAACAAGTTCTGGATCAGTTTATCATGAACGGCGGTAAAACTTTATGGCTGGTTGATCAGGTTGCTGCAGATATGGACAGTTTATACAATCAGGCTGGTGCGACTTTGGCGTATCCTAGAGACTTGAATTTAAACGATATGTTCTTCAAATACGGATTCAGAATTAATCCTGATTTGGTTAAAGACGAAAACGGAAGCCCAATAAAACTGGCAACCGGAGAACAAGGAAGCGCTACTCAATATCAGGATTTTATCTGGAAATTTGCACCACTGGTTCAGCCATCAAGCCAGCACCCAATTGTGAAAAATCTAGGCGGAATCAAATTTGATTTTGCCAGTCCGATTGATACTTTGAAAAACGGAATTAAAAAGACCGTTTTATTACAATCGTCTCAATATTCTAAAACAATTGGAACACCTTCAGAAATTAATCTGAACATAGTAACAGAGAAAACTACACCAGCAGATTATGCCAATAAAGGAAATATAAATCTTTCTGTTTTACTAGAAGGAAGTTTCCATTCGGCATTTGAGAATCGTGTTTTACCTTTTAAAGAAAGTTCATTTCAGGCAAAAGGAAAACCAACCAAAATGATCGTTGTTGCTGATGGAGATATTGCCAGAAATCAACTGGATAAAAACATGATGCCTGTTGAACTGGGCTATGACCAAAGAACCGGAAACCTTTATGATAATAAAGATTTTATGATGAATTGTGTCAATTATCTTCTTGATGATACAGGACTTATTAACATTAGAAGCAAAGATGTTGAACTGCCATTATTGGATAAAGAAAAAGTTTACGAAAATTATACGACAACACAATTCATAACTATCGGGCTTCCAATCCTTATTTTATTGGTTTTCGGATTGGTATTTACCTTTCTCCGAAAAAAGAAATACAGCCGATAGATGTTAATAAAAAAATTGCGAAACTAAGAATGTTTACGATATATTTGTAATCCGTATGCCCGGCGCCTAAATGCTCGGTAATACCTCAAAAAATAAAACAAAAGAGATGAAATTTATAGTATCGAGTTCGTACTTATTAAAACAATTACAAGTTTTAGGTAGTGTAATTAACAGTAACAATACGTTGCCTATTTTAGACAACTTTTTATTTGAACTAAACAATAGTGAGTTGACTGTTTCGGCTTCAGATCTTGAAACGACAATGTCGGCTACATTATCAATCGATTCTAAAAGTAAAGGAAGCGTTGCTGTACCGGCAAAACTTTTACTTGAAATTTTAAAAACATTTCCAGAGCAGCCTTTAACTTTTACTGTTGCAGACAATAATACAGTTGAGATTAGTTCTAACTCAGGTAAATATGCATTAGCATACGCTGCAGGAGAAGAATTTCCTAAGTCTGTAAATCTTGAAGATCCATCTGTAACTTTAGTTCCTGCTGATGTTTTGGCAACAGCTGTAAGTAAAACAATCTTTGCTGCCGGAAACGATGATTTACGTCCGGTAATGTCTGGAGTATTTTTTCAGTTCTCTCCAGAAGGTTTAACTTTTGTTGCTACAGATGCTCATAAATTAGTAAAATATGCTCGTGCAGATGTAAAAGCGTCTCAGGTTGCTGATTTTATTATGCCAAAGAAACCTTTAAATATCTTAAAAAGTATTTTAGGAAGTTCTGACGCTGAAGTAAAAATTGAATACAACGATTCAAATGCGACTTTCTCATTTGACAATTATATCTTAATGTGTCGTTTAATCGACGGAAAATACCCTAATTACGAAGCGGTAATTCCAAAAGAAAATCCAAACAAATTATTAATCGATCGTTCTTTATTTTTAAGCTCTGTTCGTCGTGTTGCGATTTTCTCAAACAAAACTACACACCAAATTCGTTTAAAAATTGCAGGAGCTGAATTAAATGTTTCTGCAGAAGATATCGATTACTCAAACAAAGCAGAAGAAAGATTGACTTGTGATTATCAAGGTGATGATTTACAAATTGGTTTTAACTCTCGTTTCTTAATCGAAATGCTGACAAACCTTCAATCTGATGTGATTATGTTAGAGATGTCATTACCAAACAGAGCCGGAATTTTAACGCCTGCAGACGGTTTAGAAGAAGGTGAAACCGTAACAATGCTGGTAATGCCGGTAATGTTAAATAGTTAACATCAAAACTTCTTTTTGTTACAGGGATTTTTTTTAATTTAAAATTAAAGACATATCATTGTAAAAAAAAATATCGCTATTAACCAACCATTTTTTATACCTAGAAACCGCAATTCTTTAAAAGAGTTGCGGTTTTTTATTTTTGATGGTTTTTGTTTCAAGTTTTAGGTTTCATGTTTCAGGTTCGTTGTGATATTTAACGCAAAGCACGCTAAGTTTTTTTTGATATAGATTGTATTTACAATGCGTTAAGTTCGCAAAGCTATATCAAAACAAAGCTTTGCGAACTTAGCGGTTTTATAAAAACCTAACTTATTAAAAAATCTTAGCGTGCTTTGCGTTAAAAATCTACACAAAGTTTAATCGCATTTCAACCTGAAACATGAAACTTTAAACCTGAAACAATTTAACAGTCTTTTAATCTTTCTTCTTGAAACCAAAATAATAGTTCAATCCAAATCCTAAAGTACGGCTGTCGTATCTTGTATTGGTGCTTTCTACCTCACCTATAGCTTTTCCCATATTTACACCTGTATAATATAAATTGACTGCCAGAGAATCATAATTTTTATCTGAAAGAATAATATCTATACCAAGTCCAATCCCTACAGATTGCTGCCATTCTGTAACTATATCCTTTTTTGTTTTCGATTGAGACGGATTATTTTGATTGATTGTGGAATAATTCTGCTGGGCTTCGATTCTTGATATATTATAAACAGGAAGAATTTGAAGAAGAACATCTCCGGCACTATATTCTCCGCAAGAAAGACATATTTTAGGAGTAAATCCAAAATTTAAAGCATTCGCACTTACTTTTGCCACACTTGTAATGTTTCCTACAGCATCTATTTTATTATAATCTTCTAGAGTTCCATAATAATAAGTTACCCCAAACTCAGGTTTTAAGAACTTGTACACTTTAGCTTCTAAACCTAACCCGCCCTGAATATAACCAGAACCTTGAAAATCAGTATGACGATAAAAAGATAAATCAACAAAACCTCTAATCTGCGCATTTGAATTGGCTGAAAGTAAGATCAATAAAAAATAGAAAATGTTTTTCTTCATAATAAATTTTATAATTACATCTAAATCAACAAATTAGTTTTCATCGACTTTTGTACTAAAAATACTTGTTTTTTATATATGAAAAGGATTTTTCTTTTATCATAAAAAATAAACTTCAAAGCAGACAAATGCATCATTGCGTGGAACGAACCAATCTCAACTGCAGAGTTAAACTTTATGTTGTTTTTTTAACGCAAAGCCCGCTAAGATTTTTTGATATAGATGCATTTACAATGCGCTAAGTTCGCAAAGCTAGATTTACACAAAGCTTTGCGAACTTAGCGGTTTTATAAAAACCTAACTTAAAAAAAATCTTAGCGTGCTTTGCGTTAAAAATTATACGCACAGCTTAAAACCTGAAACCTGAAACTTTAAACCTGAAACATTTTTTTTAACTTTGTAAAATGAAAATAGAAATTTGGTCGGACATCATGTGTCCGTTTTGTTATATCGGAAAAAGACAGTTGGAAACGGCTTTAGCTGAATTTCCAAATAATGAATTTGAAATTGAGTGGAAAAGCTTTCAGCTTGACCCAACTATTACGCCACAACCAGAAAAAGACGTTTATACGTATTTAGCGGAACGAAAAGGCATGTCTGTTGAACAATCAAGAGAAATGCATAAAGGTGTGGCAGAACGTGCTAAAAGTGCTGGTTTAGATTATAACTTTGATAAAGCAGTTATTTCAAATTCTTTAGAAGCACATAGAATTATTCAATTGGCTAAGACTAAAAAATTAGGCGATGAAATGGAGGAAATCTTCTTTAAAGCTTATTTTACAGAAGGAAGAGACTTAAACGACGGCCCAACTTTAATTGAATTAGCTGAAAAAGCTGGATTGAATAAAAATGATGTTTTGGAAGTTTTGCAAAGCGAAAGTTTATATTTAAAAGAAGTTCAAAGCGATATTAAAGAAGCGCAGGAAATTGGCGTGCAAGGAGTTCCGTTTTTTGTTTTTGACCGAAAATATGCCGTTTCGGGCGCTCAGCCAGTTGAAGCTTTTGTTCAGACAATCAAAGAAGGTTTAAAATAATTAAATTGAAATAGTAAAACAAAACGGATGAGTAAATTGCTCATCCGTTTTTGTTTTAATCTAATCGCGTAGAAAACTTACTGCGCCTAATAAGGCCGCAATTTCATTATCTGTAGAAATAGAAATTTGTATTTCTAAACCTGATTCTTTTATGGTTTTATTAAATGAAGACATGAATAAATCGCTAGCATTGGCTATTTTACCGCCAATAATAATATGCTCTGCCGAGAAATTCTTTATCCACGGAATTGCAACTTCAGCCAAATCTTCTCCCATTGTTTCAAATACTTTTACAGCCTGCTGATCTCCATTTTTAGCTAAATCATAAAGTTCTAAACCATTTTTAAGCGAAAAACCACTTAACGTTTTATAATGAGATAAAAGGCCTCTCACAGAAACATAATCTTCGGCAATACCTTCTTTATATTCCAAATTGTAAATTTCCCCATCTGCTGGCACTTGGTTTCCTGTACTTATTGATACTCCTTTGTCAATAAAACAAGCTCCTAAACCAGTCCCTAAAGTAACTGCCATTACTTTTTTAGAAAGATTTTCCTGCTGCTTAAAAACTTCTCCTTTTCCAAAACAAACAGCGTCATTTTCAAAAAGCACCGGAAAATCATTTGGAAAATTAAGACTTTCTAAAAGTAATTCTCTAACATTCAATCCGTAGAAATGTTCGTATTTAGATTGATCTTTAATCCAGCAAATCCCTTTTTCATAATCAAATGGGCCGGGCATACAAACGGCAATTCCTGTAATATTTTCAATTTTTGAATTTTCAATTGCTGTATTAATGACTTTTTTCCAAATAGTTATTACTTGATTTACAGGTAAATTAGAGTCGAATGATTCTTTATATAATGAAAGTTCCATCACTTTCATTTCTGTTTTATTGATAACTGCTGCGGTAATATGTGTTCCTCCTATATCTAGCCCTATGGCATATGATGTATTCATTTTTAATCGTTTAACTTTTTAGTACTAGATATTTTTATCTTTTAAAATTTGAGGATAATGAATACTCGTGTGTACAATCATTTCTCCAAATAATGTATTTGCCCATGCAAACCATTTACGGGTAAATTTGTTTACATCATCTTTATGAAAGGATTCGTGCATAAATCCGGTATCGGCATTTGTTTTAATCAAATTGCTGATGCATGTTTTAATTTCATTTTCGTCTACACTTGTAATCGCTCTCAAAACAATACTCAATGGCCAGATTGTATCAACTCCGGTATGCGGGCCGCCAATTCCTTCTCCGGCTTTTCCTTTATAGAAAAACGGGTTGTTTTCTGAAAGAACAACTTTACGTGTATTTAGATATAAAGGATCATTTGGAGCAATCGCACCTAAATATGGAAGTGATAACAATGAAGGAACATTAGCATCATCCATCATATGAAAACTGCCAAATCCATTTACTTCGAAAGCAATGATTTTTCCGAATTTTGGATGTTCTATAATTCCGTTTTCTTTTAAACCTTTTTGGACCTGATCTCTTAACTCTGTAGCTTTGGCAACTAAATCATTGTCTTTCAAAGCCGGTAAAGAGAAAATTTCAATCAAATAATCTAATATTTCAATTGCGAACATATTGCTTGGAATTAAATATCCAAACAAAGTACTGTCGTCACTTGGTCTAAAAGTAGAAACGATTAATCCACAAGGTTTTACAGGATAGCCGTAACCGCCTAACGGAACTCCATCTGTAGCCCAGGCAGTTTGACGCTGAAAACTATACGGGCCGCCTTTTCCGTCCAGTCTTTGTTGTTCTTTAAAAGTCTGCAGAATCAAAAGCATCGCTTCTTTCCATTTGGCATCAAACAAACTAATATCTCCGGTTTCTTTCCAGTATCCGTGTGCTAATCGAACTGGGTAACACAAACTGTCAATTTCCCATTTTCTTTCGTGAATTCCGGGCTGCATTTTTGTTAAGTCATTTTTCCATTCGCTTTCTTTGGTGAAATCTTTATAAAAAGCATTCGCATAAGGATCAAGCAAAATACATTTCGCCTGACGGTTGATTACTCCTTTCACCAATTCTGCCAGTTTTGGATCTTCTTTTACAAATGGAATATAAGGCCAAATCTGCGCTGTACTATCACGAAGCCACATTGCATCAATATCTCCTGTAATTACGTATGTATCTGGTTTTCCGTCAATAATTTCAAAATCGACTGTAGTGTCTAATGTATTTGGAAAGCAGTTTTCAAATAACCAGGCCAATTCTGGGTTTGCTATTTGTTTTTTGATTCTCACAATTGCCGCTTCGACTGCTTTACTTGTAAATTTTCTTTCGGCAAGCGGAGGTCTTTTACTGATAAAATCTTTTAAAGGAAACTGAAATGCATCTGAATTAAATCCAAAAACATCCGTTTGAAGCGCTAATAATCCTGCGGAAAAAATTCCTGTATTTTTTATAAATTTTCTACGTGACTGCATAAATTTTACTTTGAAGTTGAATAAGAATATGGATACGCTTCTGATGTTGTACCTCTTTTTAAATTTGGAGAACTTGTCATATCAAAATTCAATTCTCCGCCTTTTAATACATCAAAATGATTGATATAGTTTTTAGTATAAGATGAATTATCCCATTTCAATTCATTTACATATTTGCTTACATCTGAATTATTTGGGGCATTTATAATAAGCTGTTTTCCATTTTCAAGCTGTAAAGTTGTTTTCTTAAATAATGGCGCACCTAAAACGTATTCTTCTGTTGCGGGACAAACCGGATAAAATCCCATTGCAGAGAAAATATACCAGGCGGAAGTCTGTCCGTTATCTTCATCTCCGCAATATCCATCTGGAGTTGGTTTGTACAAACGGTTCATAACTTCTCTTGACCAATATTGCGTTTTCCAAGGTTCGCCTGCATAATTGTATAAATAAATCATATGCTGAATTGGCTGATTTCCGTGTGCATACTGCCCCATATTCATGATTTGCATTTCTCGAATTTCATGAATAACAGAACCGTAATAAGTATCATCAAAAACCGGAGGCGTTGTAAATACAGCATCTAATTTTGAAGTGAATTTTTTCTCGCCGCCCATCAAATCAATTAAACCCTGAATGTCGTGAAATACGCTCCAGCTGTAATGCCAGCTGTTTCCTTCTGTAAAAGCGTCTCCCCATTTGAACGGATTAAAATTGGGTGGAAAACTGCCGTCTTTATTACGTCCGCTCATTAATCCGATAGATGGATTAAATAGCTTTTTATAATTCATCATTCGCTTTTCAAGCAGATTAATTTCTTTTTTCGGGCGATCTAAAGCTTTGGCTAATTTCCAGATTGCAAAATCATCATAAGCATATTCAAGTGTTCTGGCTGCATTTTCATTAATCTCAACATCGTAAGGAACGTATCCTAAAGTATTGTAATACTGTACTCCTTTTCTGCCTACAGCTTCCAGCGGACCTTCATTATTAGCTCCGTGCTGCAAAGCTTCATATAAAGTATTAATGTCATAACCGCGTAGTCCTTTCATATAAGCATCAGAAACTACAGAGGCAGAATTATTCCCGACCATAACATTTCTAAAGCCCGGACTTGACCATTCCGGCAAAAATCCGCCTTCTTTATAATCGTTTATTAAACCTTCTTGCATTTCTTTATTTATAGAAGGATAAACTAAATTTAATAAAGGATATAAGGCACGGAATGTATCCCAAAAGCCAGTTCCTGCATACATATATCCCGGTAAAACTTTTCCATTATATGGGCTGTAATGCACAATTTCGCCATCTTTATTTATTTCATATTGTTTTTGAGGAAAACAAACGGTACGATATAAACAAGAATAAAAAGTTTTTAATTGATCTTCATTTGTATCTTCAACCGTAATTTTTCCTAAAACTTTATTCCATTCGTTTTTAGATTGTGCCAAAGTTTCTTCAAAAGATGCTGAACCTAATTCATTCTTTAAAGTCAGTTCTGCTTGTTCCGGGCTTATAAAAGAGGAAGCTACTTTTACGTTTACTTTTTCTCCTTTTTTAGTTTTAAACTCCACTATTGCGCCAGTATGAAGTCCAACTGCTTCTAATTTATCTTTAATCAAAACTCTATCAATACAAGTATAATTTGTTGCAAATGGTTTATCAAATACTAAAACAAAATAGTTTTTGAAGTTTTGAGGAACACCGCCGCTATTACGGGTTGTATAACCAATAATTTTATTTTCTGACGGAATTATTTTTATATAAGATCCTTTGTCGAATGCATCAATTACAATTGAAGATTTTTCGTTTTCAGGAAATGTAATCTGAAAATGTGCTGCTCTTTCGGTTGTTGTAATTTCTGTTATTACATCATAATCAGCCAGATAAACGCTGTAATAATAGGGCTTAGAAACTTCTGCTTTATGACTGAACCAACTCGCACGTTCATCTTCGGCGAAAGCCAATTTACCACTAACAGGCATAATCGAAAACTGACCGTAATCATTCATCCATGGTGAAGGCTGATGCGTTTGCTTAAACCCTCTGATTTTTTCTGCGGTATACGTATACGCCCATCCGTCGCCCATTTTTCCGGTTTGCGGTGTCCAGAAATTCATTCCCCAAGGTCTGCAGATTGCGGGATAGGTATTTCCGTTGGAAAGATTATGCAGTGACTGCGTTCCCATTAACGGGTTTACATATTCTACGGGCTCTTTAACTTGTGCATTTACAGAAATGCAATACTGTATTAATCCAAAAAAAATTAAACTTTTTATTTTCATAGTTTTTGTTTTTTTATGCTATAGGCTTTAGGCTTTAAACTGAACTTTAACTTTATACCTACAAGGTTTTAAAAACCTTGCAGGAAACCGAATGGTCTTACTTCTTAAATCTAAAATCTACACTCTAAAATCTAAAATCAATTAGGTCTGTTTTCTCTTTTTACTCCAAATGTCAACGAAGGCTTGCTTCCCATATATAATTTCAATTCTCCGCCTTGAGCTATCATTTCTTGTGTGATATATGATTTTGTATATGGGTTTCCATTATACTCTGCTCTTTGAATGTAAATATTATCTGCGCTGTTATCAATTGCATTTATTTTAAATGAAATTCCTTTTTTATAATTTATAACTGCTGAATTTACTAACGGGCTTCCTAAAACGTAAATTCCGTTTGCGGGATTTACAGAATAAAATCCCATTGAAGATAAAACATACCAAGCCGACATTTGACCTAAATCTTCATTACCGCATAATCCGTCTGGTTTTGTGGAGTAAAATTTATCATCGATTTCACGAATTAATTTTGCCGTTTTCCAAGGCTGACCTGCAAAAGCATACAAATACGGAATATGATGATTGGGTTCATTTCCATGAGCGTACTGCCCTATTAAACCGCTGATATCTGGTGAAACATCTTCTCCTTCTACTTTATCGGTTATTAAAAATAAAGAATCCAGTTTGTTTAAAAAGCTTTCTTCGCTTCCAAACAAATCGATTAAACCATACGGATCCTGAGGAACCAACCAAGTATACTGCCACGCATTTCCTTCTACATAATCATCTTTTCGGTGTGCTGATGAAAGCGGATTAAATGGTGTTCTCCATTTTCCATTGGTTAATTTACCTCTCATGAAAGCGGTTTCTTTATCAAAATAAAGTTTGTATAAATTGGCTCTTTTCGTGAAATAAGCGTAATCTTCCGTTTTATTTAAGGCTTTTGCCATTTGTGCAATGCAATAATCGTCGATTGCATATTCAAGCGCATTTCCAACAGATTCCAGCATTTTATCGGCTGGGATATATTCTAATTTTTGAACATAATCCATTCCGTCGCGAGTTTGCATGGCTGTTTTTTTGATGGCTTCGTAAGCTAATTCGGTATCATAATCTCGGCAACCTTTTAAGTATGCATCGACAATAACAGCAATTGAATGATTTCCGTTCATTGTGTTGGTTTCATTACCCATTAAATGCCAAACCGGTAATCTTCCTTGCTGCTGATAAATCGCCAAAAATGATTTAACAATATCATTAATTTTTTCCGGCTGCGTAATCGTGTATAAAGGATGTAAACCGCGATATGTATCCCAAAGTGAAAAAGTAGTGTAGTTTGTAAAATTTGCTTTTTCGTAGACTTTTTTATCTGTTCCGAGATAATCTCCATTGGCATCATTGAAAATAGATGGCGCAAACATGGTATGATACAAGGAAGTATAGAAAACTTTCATTGTTTTTTCGTCTCCTTTTATCTGAATTTTATTAAGCTCTTTATTCCATTTTGAATTCGCTTCTTTTACTGTTTTATCGAAATCCCAAGACGGAATTTCTGCTTTAACATTCGCTGCAGCATTCTCTGAACTTACCGGAGATATTCCAACTTTTACCAGAACTTGTTTGTTTTTTAAGGCAGCAAAATCTAATACTGCTTTCATTTTTAAACCTTCACCTCCATGACCTCTTACCACAGCAGTACTGTCGTATAAAGTAAGATTTGCAATTGGTTCAGAAAATTCCATAGAAAAATAAATACGCTGATCTGCTGCCCAGCCTGCAGAATAACGGTAACCTTCAATTTTAGTTTCATCAACTTTTCTTATAAAGGTTTTTACGGGTCTGTCCCAGCCAATTCCGTCTGCAAGATCAATTAAAATATGAGCATCATCGTCTGAGTTGAAAGTGTATTTGTGGAAACCTACTCTTTCGCTCGCTGTTAATTCTGCTTTGATATTGTATTTATCTAATAAAACGCTGTAATATCCTGGTTTAACAATTTCATTATTATGAGAGAAATAAGAGCCATAACCTGTTGTCATGTCTTCTTTTGTTCCTTTGGTAAGCGCCACTTTTCCTGAAACAGGCAAAAGTAAAATATCATTTAAATCTCCAATTCCTGTTCCGCTTAAGTGGGTGTGCGTAAAACCTAAAATGGTGTTACTGGCATAATTGTATCCGCTGCACCAATCCCAGCCTTCAAAAACATTTACTGGTCCTAATTGCACAGCTCCAAACGGAACATTAGCACCTACAAATACGTGACCGTGACCTGCTGAACCTATCAACGGATTTACATATTGTGTGTAATTTATGTCTGTCGTTTTTGTTTGTTTTTTGTGTTTTGTCTTTTTATGCTGTGATATTACCGGATTGGCAAAAAATAGGTTTAAAGCTAAAAAGCTGCTAAATATTATTCTCATTTATTTTTATTTTTGATTTCGTATTGTTTTAGCCCACTGATGAAACGGATTAAACAGATTGACGCAAATGTTTTTTAATTTCTTTGTGTTAGACGCACTGCTGTGCGTCTCTACGGAAAACCTTTGTCACTTTTATTATATTGGTTTAGCCCGCGGATGATACGGATCAAACTGAGTTACACCAATCTTTTAATTTCTTTGTGTTAGACGCACTGCTGTGCGTCTCTACGGAAAATCTTTGTCACTTTTATTATATTGGTTTAGCCCACGGATGATACGGATCAAACTGAGTTACACCAATCTTTTAATTTCTTTGTGTTAGACGCACTGCTGTGCGTCTCTACGGAAAACCTTTGTCGCTTTGCCCCTTTGAACCTTTGTCCCTTTCTTAGCAACTTAGAACCTTAGTACCTCTTTAAAACCTCATATAATGAGAAAACTTTAATCTCTGGATTAACAATTTTTCCTTCAAATGAAATTATTTTCTCTTCTCCAGCGGCTAAATCTATATAATTATCACTCCATTTTCCGGTATATCCTTTGATGGAAATGTAAACATATTTTGCTTGCTTTTGGGCTTTTAAAAATACTTTATTTCCTTTTATCTGCCAGCTTATTTTCGGGTCTTCTAATTTTAAATCTATTGGGCGTGTAAGATCGATTTCTGGCGTTTTATCATCTCTGTACGCTTCCCGAATGGCATACCAGGCCGCTCTTGGCTGTCGGTTATCATAATCCGTTATGCTCCAGCTTGCAACGGGCCAGCAGTCGTTTAACTGCCAGACTAAAGTTCCCATATTATAGGGCGCTTTAGACCGATGAATACCTACGATATTTTTTATTGTATAATACTGTAAACATTGTGTCAGGTACGTATAATCTTCCACATTCATCTTTTTTATTTTGGTTGAATCGATAAAATATCGGTTCAAATACGAATTCAGTTTTATAAATCCTTTATTTGATTTTTGATGCGCTTTTATTACATCTGAATATAAATGTCGGTCTACTGGCAATGTGAAATTTTCTGTAGAAGAATAATTCGGCATAGACAACATTCCATATTCACTTACAAATCGTCCTGTTTTTTTCTGTACTGATTCAATATCGTCTAATCCCCACCATAAGCCCCAATAATGGCTGTCTCCTTCGGTAATACTTTTTTGTTTGGACCAATGATGTAAAGGTGAAGAACTTAAGTACGGACGTTTATCATCGACTTCTTTGATCCATTTTGGAATACTATCGTGAAATAAACGAACGTAATCGTGCCACAAACGGGTTGAATCTTGTTTTGACAATTTCATACTTCTCATCCATCCCCAGTTTTTAAAGGCTTCATCAGATTCGTTATTGCCACACCACAAAACGATACTTGGATGATGACGCAGACGTTTTACCTGATATTGCACTTCTTCTTTTACATTATCAAAAAATGCTTTATCTCCGGGAACCATTGTGCCGGCAAACATAAAATCCTGCCAGACATTAATGCCGTATTTATCGCATAAATCATAAAAATAATCCTCTTCATAAATTCCGCCGCCCCAAACACGAAGCATATTCATATTGGCATCTTTCGCAGATAAAATTACTTTTTCGTATTCTTTTTTGGTTACCCGAGAAAGAAATGCATCTGACGGAATATAATTGGCACCTTTCATATAAACCGGTTTTCCATCAATTTTAAAATAAAAAGATCGGCCCAAACTATCCGGTTCTTGTACTAATTCTATTTTGCGATTAAGAACGTATGGTTTCTCTGGAGTTTTTTCGTCATAAGCTTCAAGCCTCGGTGTTTTCCAAATTCCGCATGTTGTGAATTTTGGTCCCCAATCCCATCCAAAATGATACTGCGCTTTGCGAACATAAGCACGCGCATTGTCTGGAATTTTAAAAGGCAGATCTTTTTTAGCCAGTGAATCCACAACATTTTGTGCCGATTGAAATACTATAACTAAATTATTATCGCCAGATTTGAGTACTTTTTTAACATCAACACGCCATTGACGAAACATATTATCGGCTTTTAAAACCAGCTGATTATTTAAATATACAGATGCATACGTATCTAATCCGTCAAAAACCAATTCTGTATTTTTCTTTTTCAGCATTGCTGCTGTTGCCTTAAATGTGGTTTTATATTCCCAGTTTTTACGTTCTATCCACAATAACTTTTTTTCGTTGTCCCTGTAAAATGGGTCCGGAATTAATTTATTGTTGAGTAAATCGGTATGGATTTCTCCCGGAACTCTCGCTGGAAACCACTTTTGTGTTTTTTCTTCCCGATAACTCCAATTGTTCTTCAAATCAACATTTTGAGCGAAAGCTGCCAATGAAAAATTTGAAAGACAAACGAAGATTATCCAAAGAAGTTTTGTTTGAAAATTCATTTTATTCTAATACTATTTATACCTTTTAAAAGTACTAAAAAAGGTATAACAATTTAATCATTTGGCAGCTTAGAGAAGGAATTGAACGTACTAAAGTTATTCCTTCTCCTCAGAATTTATTTTTCGTTATTAACTCAAAAAAACAACTGGAAATATTTTCTTTTACTACTGCCTTATGTATGCTTTTAATTTGATTTATGTTGTTTTTAATTCTGATTATCAATGAACTTTAAACATCTGTATTGTTCTGAGATTTTTTTAATTTTTGAAAATAATCCCATCTTTTTCAGCAGAGCACTCTTTGCTTTTGCGAAAAAAAAGGTATTAAAATCAATAAATCAAACTCATTTAATACGGATTGTTATGGGCACATTTATAAAGAGATTTAAAAATAAGCCGGGCATGCTCAGTACCCGACTTATTTTAACTAACCAACCAATTTAAAAATTATTTATCCCACCAGATTCTAGTGGTCATTAAATCTAAACCTTGACGTTGAATTGCTTCTCTATAATTAGCCGCGTTTGTTACAAGCTCTGACTGATCATAAATTAATCTTCTTGGAATAGTTCCCTTAGTATCTCCTGTTGGGTCATTAACCGGAACTAATACTGGGTAACCAGTTCTTCTGTATTCTGAAAAAGCTTCAAAACCATTGAATAATAAAACAATCCATTTTTGTGTAATAATCTGCTCAATTTTTTGTGCATCTGTTCCAGCAGTTTTAAAAGGATATGTTGTGATGTAAGTGTTGTATTCTGCTGGTGTAACTGCAGGCACTTTATCTCCAAAAATCGTTAAAATATTCATCGCAGCTCTTACTCCGTTTTCGTAATAAGTCTGTGCAGATCCGCCAACATTCCATCCTTTTACTGAAGCTTCTGCCAAAATAAATTGAACTTCTGCGTAAGACATAATTAATGTAGGAGCGTCTAAACGCAATACTGTTGATGTATTAGGATCTGAGAAAAGTTTTTTGTCTCCTCCAGGAAATTCTTTTGCATCATTAGCCAAACCTTGCTGATTTGCAGGATTGTTATCTCCTGTTGCTTCAAGTTTTGCATAAATTCTTAAACGCGGATCGTTTGTATTTTTCAACAAATCGATGAATGTTTTACTGAATTTGATGTTTGATTCACCACCGTTTAAGTCATTTCTAACCCATGAAGAAGTAATTGGGTTTGTTTTAACCCCAGCAGGACCTGCATCGTGTTTTAAAACTAAACTGTCATCGTTTGAAGTAAAAACTCCTTTTGAGTATGCTTTTTCTACATATTCTTTTGCTTTCGCAGGATTTACTTTAGACAAACGCATTGCTACTCTCAACATTAAAGAGTTTGCTAATTTTTTCCATCTTGCAACATCACTTTGGTAATACAAATCGGCATTGCCCACAAAAGGTTTTGTTGCATCAAGTGCAGTTCCGGCTTCATCTAATTCTTTTAAAAGATCATTGTAAATAGCTTCCTGAGTATCATATTTTGGAGAAAAAACGTTTCCGTTATATCCTTTTCCAGCTTCGAAATAAGGAACTTCACCATACGTATCTGTCAATTTTTGGAACAAGAAAACTTTCATGATTCTACAAGCCTGAATCATGTTTGAATTTTCAGGAGTATTATCTATTACAGATAATAACTGGAAAATCTGATTTAATCCTTTTCCGTATGTTTCTCCAAAAAGAGCCGCTGAATATTCAGAAGAATACGTGTACTTAGAACCTGGTCCTCCAAGGGAAGAAAACTGCTGTACGATTTGTGCTGCGTATAAGTTATTTCCTCTGGTATTAGAAAAATCCTGTCCGTCAACATAAATCTCTGCAAGTGTAAACATTGATTTTACAGCCGGATCTGTTAAAGCATTTGGATTCTTATTCATTTCTTCGAATCCTTTATCGCACGAAGCTAATGTCAATGCACTAACAATTGCGACACAAAATATTTTTATATATCTATTTTTCATTTTTATTAGTATTAGAATTTGACATTAAGAGAAAAACCATAGTTTCTTGTCAATGGCATTGAAGCTCTCTCCATACCTTGTGCATTACTATTAGAATAGTTTGACTCTGGATCAATATTTGGCACTTTGTCATAAATTGTCCATAAATTATGAGCAGAAAATGCTAAACTAACAGACTGGAATGGTGTTTTTTGTAAAAACATTTTTGGGAAATTGTAAGCAAAAGAAATCGCTCTTAGTTTCACAAAATCAGCATCGTATACAAAGTTTGACGTTACATCACTATAACTTCTCCAGTAATCGTATGCAGAAACTGTTGTGTTAACCGGGTTTCCGTTTACATCTCTTCCACTTACTGCCACACCGCCTTCACGACCTGGAAGTGTGATTTCAGATAATCCGTAACGAGCTCCTAACTGGTTTGTAGCAGAATAGATTTCTCCTCCAAATTTAGCATCAACAAAAACCGAAAGTGTGAAATTTTTATAAGAGAAATCATTTGAAAGTCCCATTGAAGTTGGCGCAACACCTTGTCCGGCAATGATCAAATCTCCCCTCATGAATTTACCGTTTGTATCCAATACAATGTTTCCGCTTGCATCTCTTAAATAATCATACGCTTTAATAACTCCAAAAGGCTGTCCTTTTTCTAAAACTACGTTAGCTCTACCGTCTCTGTTTCCTTCTAATGATTTTGTTGTAATTTTATCAGAAAGGCTGATAACTTCACTATCATTATAAGCAAAATTATAACCTATGCTCCAAGCAAAACTTGGTGTTTTTATTGCTTTTACATTAATAGCAAACTCCACCCCTTTGTTCAGGATTTCTCCAACATTGATTTTTGTAGTTCTGTAACCAGAAGCTTGAGAAACGTCAGCATCTGTAATATCATTTGTTGTTTTCTTGTGATAGAAAGTCAAATCTGTACTTACTCTGTTATTGAAGAATGTATTTTCAAAACCAAATTCTATTGTACTTACATTGTAAGGTTTCAAAGTTCTGTTTGGAATTGTTTCTCCGTTAACTCCTAAAATTGGCTGTCCTAAAGAATCCGTTTGTCCGTCTGGAGTAGTATAAGTCAATGCTAAAGCATAAGCTTCTGGCAATGCACCTCCAACGTTACCCCACCCCGCTCTGAATTTACCATAAGAAATCCATTCAGGAAGACCTATAACTTCAGAGTAAATAAAACTTGAACTTACAGAAGGATAAAATGTGCTGTTGTTTTTAGGATCTAAAGTTGAAAACCAATCCTCACGACCTGTTAAACTTACATATAAGAAATCTTTGTATCCAATATCAGCAGAGTAAAAAAGAGAGTTTACTTCACTTTCAGAGAATAATTTTTCTGTTTTGTCCGGCTGTGTATTTCCGTAGAAATATTCGAATGGAACAATAAAGTTGTTTCCTTTCATTTTAATACCGCTGTATCTGTTGTGTTGACGGTTTGCACCAATGAAAGCATCTAAAGAAAGGTTTTTAACAATATTACCTTTGTATCCTAAGAAACCTGAAGCATTTACCTCAGAACGGGTTTCGATTCTGTTTTCGATAGATCCGCCTGGACTGTAGTTAATTCCAGTTGGTTCAATTTCAGTGTATTCGTAGTTGATATCATCAATTCCAAGTACACCTTTCGCATAAATCTTATCTGTAATATTATAAGTTACTTTTGCAGAACCAATAAAACGTTTTCTAAGATCATCGTTTAATGGTGATTTTGTAGCAAAGTAAGGGTTTGTATGGTATACGTTTGCTCCTAAGAAATCTTCTTCACCTCCGTTTGCATCGTATGGATTGCTTAACCATCTAATATCAGAACCTGGGGTCATGAAAGTAGTTGGGAAAGATGGGTTTCTTGGCGAATCATTCAAATAAGGTCTGTTATGACTTTTCTCGGAAATATATTGTGCATTGCTTTCAATGCTGATACTTTTATTTGGAGAAGAATTTAAACTCAAAGCCACGTTATTTCTACCAAAAGTAGTTCCTGGCATGATAGATTCATCTTTAGTATTTCCGAAAGACAATCTGAAATTAGTTGTTTCATTTCCTCCAGAAAGTGCTAAAGTATTACTGAAAGAATACCCGGTTCTGTAGAAATTTTCAACATTATCTTTCCCGTATGCCTGGTATGGTCTGGTTTTACCGTCTAAACCGAGAGAAGGTGTTCCGTCATATTTGTCACCCCAAGCAAAATAGTATGAGTCTCTAAGTTCCTGCAGATTTGTAAATCTTGTTGGAACGCCGCTTGCATTTGGAGCTCCCGCACCATATTGATCCTGCCAGTTTAAAAGACTTGCCGGTGTATTAAAAGTTGAGTTTGTATTGAAATCAACTCCAATTCCAGTTCCGTTTTTACCTTTTTTAGTAGTAATTAAGATAACACCATTTGATCCTCTATACCCATAAAGAGCAGAAGCGGCACTACCTTTTAATACTGACATCGAAGCAATATCATCTGGATTGAAAGAAGACATACCATCACCCTTGTCGGCACCTCCCCACATTCCTGCATTTCCTTGCTGCGTATTGTCAATTGGAATTCCGTCTACAACATACAACGGCTGGTTAAGCCCTGATGCAGAAGTTGCTCCACGAATAACAACACGGCTTGAACCAGAAGGTCCTGTAACCGGAGCAGAAACGTTTACCCCTGCAATTTTACCTTGCAAAGCATTTCCTAAGTTAATTTCTTTATTTTTTGTCAGGTCTTCGCCTTTAAGTTCCCCTACGGCATAACCCAGACTTTTCTTTTGTTTTTTCACTCCAAAAGAAGTTACTACAACATCCTTAAGTTCTTGTGTAGTTTCTGTTAAAGTAACAGCAGCTCTTGTTTCGTTCTCCTGAAGTACTACTGACTTTGACTCAAATCCTATTGAAGATATGTTTAGGGTAACTTTACCTTCAGGAACATTCATTCTAAATCGCCCTTCGGCGTCTGTAATTGCACTAAATGGTTTTCCTTGAACCTCGATTGATGCGGCAACAATTCCTTTGTTCTCTGCATCTGTTACTATGCCTGTTATTAATCGGTTTTGAGCCGCAGCACTTAAGCTGCCCAACAATACGATTGCCAACACTGCTAATATTCGTTTCATAAGCATTTTTTTTGGTTTGGGTTTTGGATTTTGTTTTGTTCGTTTGTGTTTGTTTGTTTTGTGTTTGTTTAAATAATTAATAAAATTTTGAACTTAATTGTGGATATATAACCTTTCAGACAATACGGTGAATATTCAAAAAACGTGTTATCTTATGGTTTTACTTTAAAAAACTACTTCTTAAAATACGGCGTTAACACCAGTAAATTCAAGGGTTGTTTTAACTAAATCGATTTAGTGAAATGACTAAAAAAATAGTCTTCTTCTTATTTTTACTTTTTTCTCTTAAACTGATTCCCTAATAATCAATTTTCCTTTTTTGAGAACTTTTTCTATTTTAAAATCTTCATAATTTGTCATTTGGCTCATCAGCAATTGTATTGATTTTACGGCTATTTCTTCAATAGGCTGAGCAATTACTGAAATCATTGGCGTATGGAGTTCGAAACTGTCATGATCATCAAAACTTATAACTGCTATATCTTCCGGAATTTTATAATTTAAAATTCTGCAGGCCTGAAGTCCGGCAAGTCCCAAATAGTTAGACAAAAACAATACGGCATCAATCTCAGGATTTTCTTTAAAAAATTTTGTAATAGAATCAATCCTGCTTTTTTCACTTACCTGATATTCTAAATGCAGCGTAAAATTTTCATTATAAATTCCTTCTTCTTTTAAAGCTTCTATATATCCCTTTTCCCGTAATTTCATCTGGATCATTCCAGTTTTAATATTTACAACGGCTATATTTTTTCGGCCCTTTTCAATTAAATACTTAACAGCAGAATAAGAACCTTCATAATTATCCATTGCGACGTGACTTACTTTTTGATTGGCAAAATATCTGTCAATTAATACAACCGGCTTTTGCATTTTTAAAAGCATACCAATGGTTCGCTCTAAATTTTTTGTTGGTGTAATAATAAATCCTTCAACATTTGCCTGCAATAAACTCTGTACTAATTCTTCAGATCGATCATTATCATCACCTGTACTGCAATAAAAAACCCTGTAGTCTATATTTTTTGCTTCATCTTCAATTACTCTTGCTAAATCTGCAAAAAACTGGTTGGCTATATCTTCGACAATAAGTCCAATTGATCTTGTTTTTCCAGTTCGCAAACTGCTCGCAATCATGCTTGGTTTATACTGAAGTTTTTGAGCAACCTCCTGAACTTTTTTTATTACCGGCGGACTTATCGCCATTTTCTCTCCTTTACCATTGATAACAAAAGATACTGTAGAAATAGATACCTCTGCCTGTTTAGCAATATCTTTAATTGTAATCTTTTTCATCAGGTATTATTTATATTCTTGACTATTTTAGTACATGGCAAATATAGCAAACGAAACTAACAAAATCGTTTTAGTAAAATTTATTTTCAAAAAAATGATTTTTTTCTCCCAAAATAAAACAGAATTATCAGTAATCACGGTATTTTACTCACTTATTTCCATTTTGACTATAATAACGTTTTTAATAGTAAATGTGATAATTTGATAAGCTTTTGATGTGTTTCTAAGTTATTTTTTGATCCCTATTTTGAAAAAAAATCATCTTGGATTTATGTTAATTTAACTATTATTTCAAAATTTGAAACAAAAACTTAATGTGTAGTTTTAACGCAAAGCACGCTAAGTTTTTTGCATATAAAATTTTATAAAAAAAGTTCGCAAAGCTTGGTGAGTACAAACCTTTGCGAACTTTTCATATTGTAAATACAAACTATTGCAAAAAAAAACTTAGCGTGCTTTGCGTTAAAAAACATTCAGCTCGAATCTAAAATCTAAAATCTATATTCTAAAATCTAAAATCATATAACTCCCATCTTCTGCATTAAAAAAGTCGCGCTTTTATTTTTACAGATTCCGCTGCGGAGTTTATAATCAAAATGAAGTTCATTATTTTGAATTTCGACTTCAAAACATTGATTCGTTAAAGTTTGAGGATATTCGTTGGTTGTTAAGCAGACTTCGATATCGTGTGTTGCAATGGCTCCTATTGCTTTTTTAGCAATTACTTTTTTAACCACTTCAATAGTTCCGTTACGTTTATCATCAGAGTTTGTTCCTCTTAAAATCTCATCTAATAAAACAAAAGCAGGGCCTTCTTCCAGGGCATCCATAATTTGTTTTAAACGCTTAATTTCTGCAAAGAAATACGATTCACTGTCCGCTAAAGAATCAGATAATCGCATTGAAACTAAAACTGGAAGTGGATGCATATTAGCTTTTGAGGCACAAACAACTGAACCAATTCCGCCAAGAACCATATTGATTCCTAAACTTCTTAAAAAAGTACTTTTTCCGGACATATTAGATCCGGTTAAAATCATAAAAGATTCCGGATAAAAATGAGTATCATTCCCTACTCTGGTCGCTGGATTTAATAACGGATGACCTAAATTTTCAAATCCAATTTTATATTCTGAATTGATTTCCGGAAAAACAAAATCTGCATTGTTGAACGCTAAATTTGCGAAACTATTTAAAGCTTCAAATTCTCCAATAATATTAATCCAGTTCTCCAGTTCATGAGCATAATCTTCTTTCCATTTTAAAAGCGCTTTTAAAACATGCAGGTTAAATAAAAATGATCCGTTAAAAACAATAGCCGTAACAAAATTGCTTATCGTATCCATTCTCGAAAACAGCTCTGACAATTGTTTTAAATGAGAACTTGCCGATATATTTTTAGAAACTAACTGTTTTTGTAATGCAATAAGTTTTTTAGATTCAAATTTTTCTAGTTCTATTTTTTGAACTAATAAACTATAGTGTTTAATAGTTTTATCAATATTATCTGCCTTGGTAATTTCAGATTGAATTCGCTTTAGTGATCTTCCCAAAACAATCAAATTGAAAATAAAAATATAAGTCGCGTAAGATAAAAGTATTGCTTTTGAAGTAATAAAATAAGCAATTACAAAACCAAAAAATAATATCGGAAGAATAATTGAAAGTGAAATTAAAACTTTAGATAAAGAATTATTTTTAAATGAAATCCAATGAATTAATGAGTCATAAGCACTTTTACTGTCAGTACTGACAATGGCAAGAGCTTCAAAATCCTGACGCCAGTTTATCTTCGTTTTTAATTCATTTATGGCTTCCTGATTTTCAAGAATAACTTCATTAGATGATAAGCTTAATAATTTATCTGCTAATGTCTTTTTACCGATAAAAACAGCGGTTCGATTTAAATTTTGAAATAAGGAATGTTCTCCAAAAATATCCAGATCATAAGCATAAGGGTGATGAAAATCGTTGAATTCAATTCCGTTTTCAAAGGGAAGTTTTTCTCTTTTTAAATACGATATTTCATCTTCATTAATTTTTAAAATAGCTTTTGTTAATTCTCTTTGAAAAGATAATTTCGAATGAATTCGCATTAAAAAAAGAAAACCGGCAAAAGATAAAAAAGCAGTTACTGCATATCCAATTTCATTAGTTTTGATATAATAAAACAACATAAACAAACAAAAAAATATGCTTAAAAGTCGCAGAAGACTTATGCTGTTGTACCTTTTACTGGTTTGATTAAAGACTTTTGAATAATGTTCGACCTTGCTTAAATATATTTCCATTTTTAAAATTTAATGAAATACAAATATAGGTTTTACACTTACAAAAAAGCTATTCATTTAAAGTAGAATTTTAATTCTCATGCATTATCAATACTGGAATAGAAACTTCTTTTGTGATTTTCTGACTAAAACCTGAATCAAAAATAGATTCAAGGAAAGATCGTTTATGCTTAATTGTAGTTAAGATATCGATGTCTTTAAAAAGTACAAAATCAAGAATTGTTTCTTTTACTTCGTCGCTTGGCAACACCAGGAACTCTACATTTTCATTAGCAAATTCAGTCTGCCATTCTTTAATAGTCATATCAGTCACATCTGTACTTGAAGATCTAACATAAAGGCTTTTTACTTTTGCATCTGTTTTTTTAGCTATTTTAAGTACTTTTCTAAGTTCAGCTTTATCTTTTTCACGATATTTTGTCGTAAAACCAATGGTTTTAATTTTCTTGAATTTTGCATCAATAGGCACACATAAAACCGGAACTTTTACTTCTGAAATTACCGAATTTGTATTAGATCCGGTAAAGAATTTTGTCCAGTCAGAAACGCCTGTAGTTCCCATTATTACAAAATCAATTTCATCTTCTTCAACCGCATTTTTCAGGTTATAAACCAAGTCCCCATCCATCAGTCGGTGTTTAATTATAATGTTATCAAGATTACGTTCGGCTGCAATTGCACGAAGTTTTGGAATTTCATCCTTAAACATTTCAAATTTTGCCAATTCTATTGAACTGTATATCGATGCATAATTTTCTGGAAAAAACTGGCTGTCATAAACCGGAATCTCAAATGTATGCAATAAAATAAGTTCGGCTTTTACAACTTTTGCAAATTCTAAAGCATGTACAAACGCATTTGTAGCTGCTTCAGAAAAATCGGTAGGGAATAATATCTTTTTCATTTTATTTCAGATTATAGGTTTGTTACTCAAATTTAATCATTCTAAATCCAAAACGACCTGATAATTATCAGGAATTTAACAGTTAATGATTTCTTAAATAATTACCGTTTTCAACGTTTAAACAGGATAACTAACCTGTGATTAAGGCTTTAGAATTTTCTGCTTTTTTCTTACCTTTGCACCATGATAAATCAAGATTCTATAGTAGCATTAGCAACTCCATCCGGAGCCGGAGCTATTGCTATCATTCGTATTTCGGGCGCTGAAGCTATTTCAATAGGAAATTCTGTTTTTAAATCCATAAAAAACAAAGACTTAACAAAGCAAAAAACACATACGCTGCATTTGGGTCATATTATGGATAATGAAAAAACACTTGATGAAGTTTTAGTTTCTGTTTTTAAAGGACCAAACTCGTATACAGGCGAAGATACGATTGAAATTTCATGTCACGGATCTACTTATATTCAACAGCAAATTATTCAGTTATTATTGCGAAAAGGCTGCAGAATGGCTGATGCCGGAGAATTTACGCTAAGAGCTTTCTTAAACGGAAAACTGGATTTATCGCAGGCAGAAGCTGTTGCCGATTTAATTTCATCTGATAATGAAGCTTCTCACCAAATTGCCATGCAACAAATGCGCGGCGGTTTCAGCAATGAAATTGCCAAATTACGTGAAGAACTTTTGAATTTTGCTTCTTTAATTGAACTGGAATTAGACTTTGCAGAAGAAGATGTAGAATTTGCAGACAGAACGCAGTTTCATGAGTTATTAAATCGTATTGAATTTGTTTTAAAACGTTTAATTGATTCGTTTGCTGTTGGAAATGTTATTAAAAACGGAATCCCTGTTGCCATTGTGGGTGAACCAAATGTGGGTAAATCGACTTTATTGAATGCTTTATTAAATGAAGAACGCGCCATTGTTTCTGACATTGCCGGAACAACACGTGATACTATTGAAGATGAATTAGTTATTGGCGGAGTTGGTTTTAGATTTATCGATACGGCCGGAATCCGTGAAACTAAAGATGTTGTAGAAAGCATTGGAATCAAAAAAACTTTTGAAAAAATTGAACAGGCACAAGTTGTAATCTTCTTGTTTGATGGTTTCAAATTTCAGGTTTCAGGTTCTGACTATATTGTCGAAATTGAAAAAGTTAAAAATAAATATCCTCTAAAACCAATTTTGGTTGTTATAAACAAAGTTGACTTATTGAGTGAAAATGAAATTGATTTGATCAATAAAAAACTGGAAACTCTGGAATTAACGCTTTTAAAAATCTCGGCCAAAGAAAAAATTGGCGTGGAGGAATTGAAAGACAAATTACTATCTTTTGTAAATACCGGAGCTTTAAGAAACAATGAAACTATTGTCACAAATACAAGACATTATGATTCCTTATTAAAAGCTTTAGATGAAATCCAAAAAGTAAAATTTGGCCTTGAAACCAATCTTTCAAGTGATTTAATTGCGCTTGATATTCGTGAGGCTTTATATCAATTTGGGCTTATCACGGGTCAGGTTTCAAATGACGAATTGCTGGGAAATATTTTTGCTAATTTCTGCATTGGAAAATAGAGGCAAAATATCACAATATAAAAAACAAAAAAAACGAGTTAAGTGTTATTTATCAATAACTTAACTCGTTTTTTTTTAAATTCAATTTCCAGACTATTCTTTGAATAAATTTGTATCTCTTTTTCCTTATATTCATCGAGGAAATACTATATTTAATCACAGCTTTACATCAACTTTCAGCAATTCTTGAACTATAAAAATAGGATTTTAAATCATTTAAAATTTCTGTTCTGGATTTTGAAGCGTCTATCAATTTTAAGTTTGTGGTCTCATCAAAAAAAGAGATACAATCATGCAGGTATTTATTAGATAAAAAAAGCATTACATTTATTCCTTCTTTTTCCAATTTGAAAAAATCCATCAACTCTGTCTGATTATAAACAACAAATATACATCGTTGATAATCGGTCAATTTACTTTCATTGCATAATGAAAAAGAATCCTGATAAAATTCAAAATTATCTTTGAACTTTCTCTTAAACATTTTTAAAAATTCTTTTTTATTATCTGTTGCAGGACCGTATTCAATACCAGTCTGCAGGGTAACTTTTGCCCCATAAGTTGCAGAAGCCGGTTTAGAAATCCATGAAAGTACCGGAAGGCTTGAAACCGTTGTTGATATTGTTTTTGAAGCTGTTGGGCTTACACATCCTGTAGCATTTTTAACCGTCGCAGTATATACAGAACCCGGTGTTGAAACCGTAATAGTTGGTGTAGTGTCTGTCATTTTTGCACCGTCTTTGTACCAAGTATAGGTGTAAGTTCCTGCCACAGCCGGAACGATTGTTAAATCTGTAGTACCGTCACAAAGTATTGCATTACCTGTAATAGTTGGCTGTCCAGGCGTACTTCCCTGAGTTACATTTGCTTCTAATTTGTTCTGTTCTGCAGGACATTTAGCCCCGCTGTTGTCTGTTGCTACCACACGAAGTGACATCGTAGTTTGAGAATCAGGAACAATATAAGGATTTGTAGCTATTACATCATTTCCGTTATACCATGTATAAGTTACACCGTTTATTTTATTGGCAATGCTTAAATCTAAGCTTCCACCTGCACAAAATGAGGTAAACGTACTTAACTGAACACCGTTTACCAGTACATCAGTCGCAGGAAGAGATACCTGTATTGAAGCACCCTCACTTTTTGTTACCTGAATAGTGTTTGAAGGTTTAGAATAACAATTTCCGTCTTTAGTTGCAGCAAACCATTCTCCCACGCTGCTGTCACCGCTAATATCTACAGACTCTCCTGTTTTTTCTTCTTTACCATTATGAAACCAAACAACAGAAGTACTGCCGTTTCCTGATACCGAAAGTGTTACTTTGCCTGTACCGCAGATTACTCCATTATTAGATGCTAGTGCTGAAAGCGTAACCGGTGTTACAGAACCAGATTCTGTAATGGTGCGTTTGTTTGAGTCACTTGTGTTACATCCAACTGCTCCCATAGAAATATTATAATCCCCTTTTTGTGTTGCAATAAAATAATTAACACCTTGTGCCACTTTAGCGCCATTACGTGTCCAGATTAATTTATCAAGGTTTGGTGTATTGGCAGGAACCGATAAATATACTGCTCCGCCTGTACACAAAGTCAAAGCCGCACTTGATGGTGATATACTTGGTGCCGTATAAGGCATAGAAGTACAGTCAATCCCATTTTGAGAAAATAAAAATTCTTTAAACAAACTGGTACAAGTACTCGTTACACGTACTAATACGGTATGGATATTTACTGTTTCGTTTGGGTTAAAGTTAATTTTAAATTTTCCGTTTACATCATCAACATCACTTAGCGAAGCATATTCTCCTCCAGCCGTAATAGCAATATTAAAAGGTCCGTTAGGACAGTCAACATCATCAATAGTAAAAGTGCTGTCGCATCCTGTACCGTCTGCAGCTACATTTACACAAGGCTGCGGGCTTATTACAGTTTGTGATGTTCCCTCACATAAACTTACCCAGCGCGTGGCGTTCCAATATTCTACGCAATCTGTTGTTTTATTATAAATAGTGAGTCCGTTACCTTTATCATTATTTTTTACTGCAAAAGCGTTACGCTCTGCCGTTGTCATTTGAGGCAGTCTTAATCCGCCTTTGTTCAGAAGTTCCAAAACGGAAAAGGCTTCTGGCTCTTTTTTGCCCCCAATGGTCATCTGGGCTTCCATGTTTACCGAAAAGAATATGGCGAGAAGCATAAGCCATATCGAGAATAAATTTTTCTTCATTATCTAATTATTAAATTGTTTTAAAAATTGAAACCTTTTAATCAAAAAAAAACTCAGCTAAAGATTAAGCCTTAGTTTTCTTTTCTTCCTTATTTGTGGATGTATTGTTTTAAAAATTGAAACTTTACAGCCAAAAAAATAGAAGTGATTAAAAAATGTTAATGAATATCTTACAAATATACAACTATATAACTGATATTCAATTCATTGTAAAATAACTTCTATATTCAACCCGTTTATCAAATCCTAATCTTATGATTTGTGCCTGAAAAACCTGTTTTTATAGCTTTTTATAATTTCCACACAAAGGGCTTTGCAGCCCTTTGCATGGAATTTTTATAATTATTATAGAGATGAAACTACATACCAGTTTGTACCATCTGATTGTAAACTAATTTTCAGAGTTCCTCCTGTTGTTGCAGAGTAGAATGGTGCTAACAATTCTTTAGCTTTAATTTTAGATGAATAAATTACATCTACATCAAACTTAACTGTTAGTTCAGTACCTGCATTGCTCACATCATTTTGGTTGATCACTAAAATTCTACCTTTGTTGCTTCCTGCAGCCGGTAAAGTGATTGTGATATCGCCAGTCATTCCAGCAGCTATAATAGTGTAATCATCATCTGCAACTTCAGTACTAACAGCAGTTGTTCTAATGTTCATCACATTATTAGATTTAGGATCTGCCCATTTTACTGTCTTAGTTGTACCATCTGTAACTGTTGTCAATACCTGACCTTCTTTATCGGAAGGAAGGATTTTAACACTAGAATCTAGTAATACTGCTCCAGTTCCATTAGTCACTTCTAAGATTTCAGGTTGTGCTGAAGTAAGATCTTTTGGATCTATTACTGCTTTAACATTTCCTGCATTTGCACTAGTACCATCAGTATATCTAATAGTCATTTCACCAGTTGTTGAATCAATTGTTGTAGAAGTAATACCTCTTCCATCTGCTCCAGTTGCTCCTTTTGCTCCAGCTAATCCATCTGCTCCGGTTGCTCCTTTAAGACCTTGGATACCTTGATCTCCTTTTGCTCCAGTCGCTCCTTTTGCTCCTGGTAGACCTGGGATACCTTGAGGTCCTTGTTCTCCTTGTTCTCCTGGGAAACCTTGAGTACCTTGTCCTCCAGTTGGACCAGCAACTCCCTGAATTCCAGGATCACCTTTTGCTCCTTTAATTGCTATCAGGAATTCTGCTTGTGTTTTTCCATTATTAGCTGTTACACTTTCCCAGATTTCATAAGCTGATTTTCCTGTAGCTCCAGTTGCTCCTTTTGCTCCAGCTAAACCGTCTGCTCCAGTTGCTCCTCTAAGACCTTGGATACCTTGATCTCCTTTTGCTCCAGTGGCTCCTTGCGCTCCGGCTAATCCGTCTGCTCCGGTTGCTCCTTTTATACCTGCTAAGAATTCTTCGATTGTTTTTCCGTCATTTCCAGGAAGCTCTTTCCAGATTTCAAATGCTGATGCTCCAGTTGCCCCTTGCGCTCCGGCTAATCCGTCTGCTCCGGTTGCTCCTTTTATACCTGCTAAGAATTCTTCGATTGTTTTACCATCGTTTCCAGGAAGTTCTTTCCAGATTTCAAATGCTGATGCTCCAGTTGCCCCTTGCGCTCCGGCTAATCCGTCTGCTCCGGTTGCTCCTTTTATACCTGCTAAGAATTCTTCGATTGTTTTACCATCGTTTCCAGGAAGTTCTTTCCAGATTTCAAATGCTGATGCTCCAGTTGCCCCTTGTGCTCCGGCTAATCCGTCTGCTCCGGTTGCTCCTTTTATACCTGCTAAGAATTCTTCGATTGTTTTTCCGTCATTTCCAGGAAGCTCTTTCCAGATTTCAAATGCTGATGCTCCAGTTGCCCCTTGCGCTCCGGCTAATCCGTCTGCTCCGGTTGCTCCTTTTAATCCGTCTAAAAAGTCTTTCCCGTCTTTTCCATCATTACCAGGAAGTTCTTTCCAGATCTCTAAAGCTGATTTACCATCTGCTCCAGTTGCTCCTTGTGCTCCGGCTAATCCGTTTGCTCCAGTTGCTCCTTTTATACCTGCTAAGAATTCTTCGATTGTTTTACCATCATTTCCAGGAAGCTCTTTCCAGATTTCAAATGCTGATGCTCCAGTTGCCCCTTGCGCTCCGGCTAATCCGTCTGCTCCGGTTGCTCCTTTTAATCCGTCTAAAAAGTCTTTCCCGTCTTTTCCATCATTACCAGGAAGTTCTTTCCAGATCTCTAAAGCTGATTTACCATCTGCTCCAGTTGCTCCTTTTATACCTGCTAAGAATTCTTCGATTGTTTTACCATCGTTTCCAGGAAGTTCTTTCCAGATTTCAAATGCTGATGCTCCAGTTGCCCCTTGTGCTCCGGCTAATCCGTCTGCTCCGGTTGCTCCTTTTATACCTGCTAAGAATTCTTCGATTGTTTTTCCGTCATTTCCAGGAAGCTCTTTCCAGATTTCAAATGCTGATGCTCCAGTTGCCCCTTGCGCTCCGGCTAATCCGTCTGCTCCGGTTGCTCCTTTTAATCCGTCTAAAAAGTCTTTCCCGTCTTTTCCATCATTACCAGGAAGTTCTTTCCAGATCTCTAAAGCTGATTTACCATCTGCTCCAGTTGCTCCTTGTGCTCCGGCTAATCCGTCTGCTCCAGTTGCTCCTTTTATACCTGCTAAGAATTCTTCGATTGTTTTACCATCATTTCCAGGAAGTTCTTTCCAGATTTCAAATGCTGATGCTCCTGTCGCCCCTTGCGCTCCGGCTAATCCGTCTGCTCCGGTTGCTCCTTTTAATCCGTCTAAAAAGTCTTTCCCGTCTTTTCCATCATTACCAGGAAGTTCTTTCCAGATCTCTAAAGCTGATTTACCATCTGCTCCAGTTGCTCCTTTTATGCCTGCTAAGAATTCTTCGATTGTTTTACCATCGTTTCCAGGAAGTTCTTTCCAGATTTCAAATGCTGATGCTCCAGTTGCCCCTTGTGCTCCGGCTAATCCGTCTGCTCCGGTTGCTCCTTTTATACCTGCTAAGAATTCTTCGATTGTTTTACCATCATTTCCAGGAAGTTCTTTCCAGATTTCAAATGCTGATGCTCCAGTTGCCCCTTGTGCTCCGGCTAATCCGTCTGCTCCGGTTGCTCCTTTTAATCCGTCTAAAAAGTCTTTCCCATCTTTTCCATCATTACCAGGAAGTTCTTTCCAGATCTCTAAAGCTGATTTACCATCTGCTCCAGTTGCTCCTTGTGCTCCGGCTAATCCGTCTGCTCCAGTTGCTCCTTTTATACCTGCTAAGAATTCTTCGATTGTTTTACCATCATTTCCAGGAAGTTCTTTCCAGATTTCAAATGCTGATGCTCCTGTTGCCCCTTGTGCTCCGGCTAATCCGTCTGCTCCGGTTGCTCCTTTTAATCCGTCTAAAAAGTCTTTCCCGTCTTTTCCATCATTACCAGGAAGTTCTTTCCAGATCTCTAAAGCTGATTTACCATCTGCTCCAGTTGCTCCTTGTGCTCCGGCTAATCCGTCTGCTCCAGTTGCTCCTTTTATACCTGCTAAGAATTCTTCGATTGTTTTACCATCATTTCCAGGAAGTTCTTTCCAGATCTCTAAAGCTGATTTACCATCTGCTCCAGTTGCTCCTTTTATGCCTGCTAAGAATTCTTCGATTGTTTTACCATCGTTTCCAGGAAGTTCTTTCCAGATTTCAAATGCTGATGCTCCAGTTGCCCCTTGTGCTCCGGCTAATCCGTCTGCTCCAGTTGCCCCTTGTGCTCCGGCTAATCCGTCTGCCCCGGTTGCTCCTTTTATACCTGCTAAGAATTCTTCGATTGTTTTACCATCGTTTCCAGGAAGTTCTTTCCAGATTTCAAATGCTGATGCTCCTGTTGCTCCTTGCGCTCCGGCTAATCCGTCTGCTCCGGTTGCTCCTTTTAATCCGTCTAAAAAGTCTTTCCCGTCTTTTCCATCATTACCAGGAAGTTCTTTCCAGATCTCTAAAGCTGATTTACCATCTGCTCCAGTTGCTCCTTTTATACCTGCTAAGAATTCTTCGATTGTTTTACCATCATTTCCAGGAAGTTCTTTCCAGATTTCAAATGCTGATGCTCCAGTTGCCCCTTGCGCTCCGGCTAATCCGTCTGCTCCGGTTGCTCCTTTTATACCTGCTAAGAATTCTTCGATTGTTTTACCATCATTTCCAGGAAGTTCTTTCCAGATTTCAAATGCTGATGCTCCAGTTGCCCCTTGTGCTCCGGCTAATCCGTCTGCTCCGGTTGCTCCTTTTATACCTGCTAAGAATTCTTCGATTGTTTTACCATCATTTCCAGGAAGTTCTTTCCAGATTTCAAATGCTGATGCTCCTGTTGCCCCTTGTGCTCCGGCTAATCCGTCTGCTCCAGTTGCTCCTTTTATACCTGCTAAGAATTCTTCGATTGTTTTACCATCATTTCCAGGAAGTTCTTTCCAGATATCAAATGCTGATGCTCCAGTCGCCCCTTGTGCTCCGGCTAATCCGTCTGCTCCGGTTGCTCCTTTTATACCTGCTAAGAATTCTTCGATTGTTTTACCATCATTTCCAGGAAGTTCTTTCCAGATTTCAAATGCTGATGCTCCAGTCGCCCCTTGCGCTCCGGCTAATCCGTCTGCTCCGGTTGCTCCTTTTAATCCGTCTAAAAAGTCTTTCCCGTCTTTTCCATCATTACCAGGAAGTTCTTTCCAGATCTCTAAAGCTGATTTACCATCTGCTCCAGTTGCTCCTTTTATGCCTGCTAAGAATTCTTCGATTGTTTTACCATCGTTTCCAGGAAGTTCTTTCCAGATTTCATATGCCGATTTTCCATCAACACCATCTGTTCCAGTTGCTCCTTTTAATCCAGCTAAGAATTCTGTGATTGTTTTTCCGTCATTTCCAGGAAGCTCTTTCCAGATTTCAAATGCCGATTTTCCATCAACACCATCTGTTCCAGTTGCTCCTTTTAATCCAGCTAAGAATTCTGTGATTGTTTTTCCGTCATTTCCAGGAAGTTCTTTCCAGATTTCAAATGCCGATTTTCCATCAACACCATCTGTTCCGGTTGCTCCTTTTAATCCAGCTAAGAATTCCGTTATTGTTTTTCCGTCATTTCCAGGAAGCTCTTTCCAGATTTCAAATGCCGATTTTCCATCAACACCATCTGTTCCAGTTGCTCCTTTTAATCCAGCTAAGAATTCTGTGATTGTTTTTCCGTCATTTCCAGGAAGCTCTTTCCAGATTTCATATGCCGATTTTCCATCAACACCATCTGTTCCGGTTGCCCCTTTTAATCCAGCTAAGAATTCCGTTATTGTTTTTCCGTCATTTCCAGGAAGTTCTTTCCAGATTTCAAATGCCGATTTTCCATCAATACCATCTGTTCCGGTTGCTCCTTTTAATCCAGCTAAGAATTCTGTGATTGTTTTTCCGTCATTTCCAGGAAGCTCTTTCCAGATTTCATATGCCGATTTTCCATCAACACCATCTGTTCCGGTTGCCCCTTTTAATCCAGCTAAGAATTCCGTTATTGTTTTTCCGTCATTTCCAGGAAGTTCTTTCCAGATTTCAAATGCCGATTTTCCATCAATACCATCTGTTCCGGTTGCCCCTTTTAATCCAGCTAAGAATTCCGTTATTGTTTTTCCGTCATTTCCAGGAAGCTCTTTCCAGATTTCAAATGCTGATTTTCCATCAACACCATCTGTTCCGGTTGCACCTTTTAATCCAGCTAAGAATTCTGTGATTGTTTTTCCGTCATTTCCAGGAAGTTCTTTCCAGATTTCAAATGCCGATTTTCCATCTGCTCCTTTAAGACCAGCTAAGAATTCTGTTATTGTTTTACCTTCATTCCCAGGAATTTCTTTCCAAATTTCTGTTCCAGGAATACCATCCATACCATTTTTTCCTGTACCCGAACCAGCTTCACCTGAAACTGCAAATCTCATCCATCTGTCAACATACCAGTAGTAATAACCTGGTGTAACATCATTCTGTTCCTTAATATTAAAAACCAGTAAACTATTACTTTTAGTTGGATCACCTTCTATTGGACCAAATTGAGTTGTTTTCTCTAAAGTAACCCTAGGAATCAAAATACCTTTGGTACTATTACCATATGGGTCTTTTTCATTAGTCGTGACCTCTAATTGGGCCGATGCATTTGGTGATTTAGTTCCAATACCAACCTGAGAACGGGCCGAGAAGGTAGCCAAAACAACAAATAAAGGGAGTAATCTATTTTTCATAACCTTTTAATTATTATGTGTTTAATTATTTTCTTAAGTCTTTAAAATTCAAACATCTAGATTTGAAGGTGCAAAGTTCTCTTGAAAATCAATTTATTTTTGCCCGTAAAAGTTTTTAAACTTATAGATTAGGGTATATATGAAAAAGGCTGTTAAATTTTAAAGGAAGAATTCCTATATAGCGAAAGGCTGCTAGTAAAAAATGAATCTGATAAAAACAAATCAAATTCTTGAATATCAGAATATTAATACAAAAATACGTAAAAGAATTGGTCTTTTTAAAAAAATCGAAACACGAGGATTAATCCCGCAATCATTAAAATTCTTTAATTTAAATCATCTAATTTTAGAAAATTTGAATCTACTATTTATCCAAAATAGTCACGGCTCATTTATCAAAAGTATTGTTAAGCTGTTGTAATTTTATTTAGTATATATACTGACTAATTTATTATAAATGCTTATTTAATTTTTTTGTAAACTGAAGAAGTCAATGATTCTCAAAGTATTTCTACATTTTAATAACACCCTTTTATAGCTGTATATTAAGATAATTACTTGTATAACCGTTTTATTTACTTACATTCGTTTAATATCAAATTACTTCATTTATAATTCAAGACCACTATTCCAGATAATTATTAAAATATAGGTGCTTTTCCAGCAAATTACTGCCATTATTTTTCAAACAAAACATCGCTTTATATGAGCATTAAAGAAAAAAATGGTAATAAGGAAATTGTCCTTTCCCATAAAGAAGTCCTTCAAAAAGGAAACCATCCAGACAATAAAGACCATCTTACAGAAGAAAACCCGCTTCAGAAAATCAGGAAGTCAAAAAAAACAATCCATACTGCTATTGACAGCGGGGAACCTGCATTTCAAAAAAAACAAATAGAAACTCAAATCTTTGAGCTTAAAGAACAGCTTCATGCAAAAGAGCAGTATTTACTAAATTTAACTAATGCTATTAACACCACAAATGCAGCTGTAGAATTTGATATGGAAGGCAATATTTTAACTGCCAATAAAAATTTCCTGAAAATTATGGGATACACTGCAAAAGATTTACTGGGAAAACACCACAGTCTTTTAGTTGATTCCTCCTATTCAAAATCAAATGCATATCAGTTTTTCTGGAACGATCTAAAAAAGGGTATTTACCAAAAGGACGAATTTATCCTGACGGCGAAAAATGGTCGGCTAATATGGTTTTTAGGCAGTTATAATCCTATTTTTAATACAGAGTCAAAACCGTACAAAATCCTAAAAATAGCGACTGATATAACACTTGCTAAAACGCAGTTTTTACAATTGGCCGTTCAGGCAGAAGAAAAAGAAAAAAGATCATCTGAATTAATTATTGCTAATAAAGAACTTGCTTTTCAAAATAAAGAGAAAGAAAATCGGGCTGCAGAATTAATTATAGCAAACAAAGAATTAAAATTTCAGAATGAACAAAAAGAAAAACGGGCAAATGAGTTAATTGATGCCAATAAAGAACTGGCTATTCAAAGCAGGGAAAAGGAAAAACGTGCTGCTGAACTTATAATAGCCAATAAGAAACTTGCTTCTGAAAAGATTCTGAAAGAAAAAAGAAAATTGGAAAAATTAAAACGGGCGGCAGAATTGATTGTTAAAAACAAGGAACTTGCTTATCAGGAAAAACGAAGCAGTGAACTTACACTGGCTAATGACGAGCTAAGAAAAGCTCAGGAAGAACTGGGGTCATTCTCTTATTCCGTTTCGCATGATTTACGTGCTCCAATCCGGGCGATCAATGGTTATACACAAATCCTGATAGAGGATCATGCTGATTCAATAGATGATGATGGAAAAAAAATCATACAGGCTATAATTAATAATTCTAATAAGATGGGAATATTAATAGATGATTTACTTGCTTTTAGCAAATTAGGCCGTAAAGAAGTGTCTTCTGCCAATATAAATATGCTGGCACTTGTAAACGCAGTTATAAGTGAAATAACTGTTGAAAAAGGTGAAAATATCCCCATATTTGAAATTGAAGAGCTTGCTCATTCAAATGGAGATCCTTCTTTAATTAAACAAGTTTGGATCAACTTAATCTCTAATGCCATTAAATATTCCAAATATAAACCAGAAATAAGGATTAAAATTACATCAACCTTTGAAAAGGATAAAATTATTTACAGTGTAAAAGACTGGGGCGCAGGATTCGACATGGCCTATTACGATAAATTGTTTGGCGTTTTCCAGCGTCTGCATTCACAAGATGAATTTGCAGGAACAGGTATTGGACTGGCTATCGTACAAAAAATAGTCAACCGCCATTCGGGAACAGTGTGGGCAGAATCAAAACTTGATGCAGGTGCTAATTTTTACTTTAGCCTGCCAAATATTAAACATTAAAAATATAAAAATGGATTACGAAGATATTGAAATTTTATTTGCCGAAGACAGTATAGAAGATGCCTTACTGACAGTACGTGCCCTTAATAAAAGCGGCTTTACCAACAAACTCCTGCATGTTAAAGATGGTGCTGAAGCACTTGATTTTTTATACTGCAGAGGAATTTATTCTGAAAGGAATCCAAAATTGCATCCAAAACTTCTTCTTTTAGATTTAAAAATGCCAAAGATGTCCGGAATTCAGGTGCTTGAAAAGGTTAAAAGCGATGATATGCTTAAATCTATTCCGGTTGTCATTCTTACCTCTTCTCAAGAAGATCCTGATATTGCAAAATGCTACAGTCTTGGTGCCAACAGCTACATTGTAAAACCGGTAGACAGTAATAATTTTTTTAATGCAATAAAAGAACTTGGAATGTATTGGATGATATTGAGCCAGCCAGCCAATTAGGGATTTAAGTACTATACCCAGCAACGATTCTCACAAATGAAAAAAGATATTAGAGCATTGATATTAGAAGACAATACATCTGATGCAGATTTATTAGTCCGCCACCTGACAAAATCAGGACTCACATTTGTGTCAAAAATCGTTGATTCAAAAAAAGTTTTTGAAGAATCTCTTGGCACATTTTTACCGGATATTATATTATCAGATTATTCACTTCCTTCATTTGATGCTGTTTCTGCATTTAAAATGATAAAAAACAATAACCTTAATATACCTTTTATAATAATTTCGGGCACAATTGGGGAAGAGAATGCAGTCATGCTTATAAAAGAAGGTGTAACGGATTATGTTTCTAAAAGTAATTTTTCATCCCTGACTCAAAAAATAATTCGTGCCTTGAAAGAAGCCGAAGAATTAATTCAGAAAGAAGAGCTTGTTGAAAAACTAAAAATACAGACTGCAGCATTGCTTAAAGCAAATAAGGAACTGGAACTTCAAAATGCGGAAAAGGAAAAAAGAGCAGTTGAATTATTGAATGTAAATAAAGAACTGCTTGCCTTTAATTTTATATCCAGTCATGATTTGCAGGAACCACTGCGAAAAATTCAGACTTTCATTTCTATTATTATGGAAAAAGAGATGGAAACGATGACTGAAGCGGGAAAAAACAATTTAAAACGAATACATGTCTCCGCAACAAGAATGAGGCAGCTTATAGAAGATTTACTGAATTTTTCAAGAGTAAGTATTGTGGAACATCCCTATGAAATGAATGATCTGAGTACTATTATAGAAGATGTAAAATCAGAACTTTCAGATACCTTATATCAAAAAAATGCTGTTTTTAATGTAAAGCAATTAATACCTGTATGTATAAGACCATTTCAATTTAGACAGCTTCTTTTTAATTTAATCAGCAACTCATTAAAATTCTCTATTCCAAATAGTGAACTACATATAACTATAGAATCCACTATTCTTAAATATAAGGAATTCAGCCTGCTTAATCTGCCCAATAGTCCACAAGTATGCGATTATTGGAATTTTACTTTTAAGGATAACGGAATTGGCTTTGAACCACAATACAACCAGATTGTCTTTATTATATTTCAAAGACTCCATCATATTGAAGAATATTCAGGAACAGGAATTGGTCTTGCTATTGTAAAGAAAATTGTAGATAACCATAATGGAATTATTACAGCAGACGGTAATTTAAATGAGGGAGTTACATTTAATATCTATATTCCCATAATTAAGCAAAATCTTCAGTATCTTAATTAATTATTCCAATTATGATATCAAGATTTTATAAAATTACAAATGCTATTATGTAATATCCCAACTTTAAAAATAAACTAAATTTGAGAGGAATATTAAAAGATAAACTAATGAAAAATATATCCATACTCTTATTATCCATTCTCTTTTTTTCATGTCAGAAAAAAGAAACTAAAATCGATTCTGTCCAAACCTCAGATTCAATTGCTGCAAAAGATACCGTTGTTGTAAAGCAAAACAAAGAAGAGAATAAACAAATTGGTGATACTATTTTCATGAATTTAAAGAATGACCAAAATCTTTATATTGCTGAAGGCACTTTAGATTCTATTCATTCGAGAGTATATGTGAAATTTAAAAATGAAGATTTAGGTGAATTGAATGGAAAGATTATCCCAGCCGGAGGAAAAGGAAATATTCGTTTCAATCAAATTATTTCTCCTGATAAAAGCTCAGATGGCCCTTTTGGAATTGATATAAAAACCAGCCTTGAACAAAAAGGAAAATATATTTTGGTAATTGGACATTCGCAAATGGCTGATAATCCGTTTTATGGTAAATTCACGGTGCAGCTTGAGACTAAAAAGAAATAAATTAAATTTTCTTAAACCAAAATCCTCTTCCATCGTCCTCTCCTATACACAATTACGCTCAAAATCGTAATCAAAGTTTCGGCAACCGGAATTGCGATAAAAACGCCTGTTGGTCCCATTTCATAATAATGCACTAACAGATACGCAAACGGAACCTGAAAAATCCAGAATCCTAAAATGTTGATCCAGGTTGGTGTCCAGGTATCTCCTGCTCCATTAAACGTATTGTTTAAAACCATTCCGAGTCCGTAAAAAATAAAACCAACGCTCATAATCTGCAAAGCGTTTACGGCGATTCTGATAATGATGGGATCATTTGTAAAAAACGAAATCAAAAAATGCGCACTGAAAAAGCAAACCAACATAATGGTTCCCATAAAAATCATATTGTATTTGGCGGTTTTATAAACGGCTTTTTCTGCTCTTCCAATTTCATCTGCACCTAAATTTTGTCCCACTAAAGTTGCAACGGCATTACTTAATCCCCAAGCCGGGAGAATGAAAAACATCATAATTCGAATCGCTGTTTGATAACCTGATGAAGCATAATCTCCGCCCGTTACAGCAACTAAATTAGCCAGGAAAATCCAGCTGCAGGAAGCAATCACGTATTGCAAAACACCGGGAGTTGCGAGTTTTATAATGCCCTGAATTAATTTGTAATTCGGCAGAAAATAATTCCATTTGATTTTTAAAATTCCCTGTCCGTAAAAAAGGAAATAACATTGATACAAAACTCCTATTCCCCTTCCAATTGTGGTTGCAACAGCCGCGCCGGTAACGCCCATTGCGGGAATAAACCAAAATCCGTTAATGAGAATTGGACATAAAATGATATTCGAAATATTTGCAATCCATAAACTTTTCATGGCGATTATGGCATTTCCTGCACCTCTGAAAATTCCGTTAATCAGGAAAATCAGCATCACAAAAATACTTCCTGCCATCATGATTCTGGTATAATTTACGCCATAAACTACCGCAGGTGCAGAAGCGCCCATTAACAAGAGTATTTCTTTGGCAAAAATAAATCCTCCTAAACTGATAAATACATTTATGGCAATTGCAATTATAATGGCTTGTACACCAGATTTTGTAGCTTCTTGGGTTTGCTTTTCACCAATACGCCTTGCGACAATTGCCGTTGTTGCAATACTGATTCCGATGGCAATTGAGTAAATAATAGCAAAAACAGATTCTGTTAAACCTACTACCTGAATTGCATAATTACTTTCTTTTAAATGTCCGACAAAATACAAATCGACTAAAGCAAAAACAGATTCCATCGCCATTTCCAGAACCATTGGAATTGATAAAATCAGGATTCCTTTTTTGATGCTTCCTTTGGTGAAATCAAATGATTCTGCAGTATGTAATATTTTTTTTAAACGTTTGAACATAGTTTTTTTATTGCCACAAAGGCGCTAGGGCGCAAAGTTTTATTTTTAATCTTTGTGATGTTATAATCTCGCAAAGTCGCAGAGTCGCAAAGTTTTTTAGCCCAATCTTGTCATTTCGACGAAAGAGAAATCTTCGCGAGAAGCTCTACAAAGATTGGCGATTTTCTTTGCGGAGATTTCTCCTTCCTCGAAATGACAAAAAAACGTAGACTTTGCGAGAAATGACTAAGCAGTAACCGAATCCAGCTTTTTGCTAAATACAGCAACAGGATTTGTCAATTTTCCAACAAACTGAAGACTGTCAATAGGATCTGCCAAATCAAGCATTTGTTTGTTGTTACGTAATTGCAAACGGTTCAGGCAGCACGAATCAAATTCAGGAACAAACAAGTTGTATTTTTTAAATTGTTCCTGCAAATGCGGATGAGCTGACTGATATTCGTGAATGCAATCGGCGACGTCAGACCAGAAATCTTCTTCGGAAAGTGTTTTGGTTTCGGATAAAATGGCGGAAAGAAAACGGAAATAAAACTGAAAAACATCATTAAAAATGCATAGAATTTTCAACGGTTCTTTCATATCAATATGAATACGCTTTACTTTTTCCGGTAACGGAATTTCTCCATTAAAAACCATCACTTCCTCTGTAATATCTTTCATAATTGCTTTTACGGGAATATGATTTTCTAAAACTAAAATCAGGTTTTCACCGTGTGGCATAAAAACCATTTCGTGTTCGTAAAAACAATGCAGTAATGGCGAAAGATAAGCATCTAAATAATGACCGATCCAGACTTTTGCGCTTATTCCTGATTTTTGAATCAATTCTGATACAAAAGCATTTCCGGATTGATCAACGTGCAATAAAGCCGCCATTGTCATGATATGTTGTCCTTTTTCTAATTTCGGAATCGGGCTTTCGCGCCATAAAGTGGCTAACATTTTATTGTGTGGAATACTTCGGCCCAAAGGTTCGTACAAGAAATTGCGATAGCCAATTGTGGCAACTTCACCTAAAAGTGTAAAACCTTTTTGCTGTAAATACGCATCGTTTTCAACTAAGTCTGCAACCCATTTGGTAATTGCCGGCGTACTTTCCATATAATAAGGAGAAAGTCCGCGCATGAATCCCATATTAATTACAGAAAGCGCCGTTTTCGCATAAAATTTCTCCGGTGATGAAGTATTAAAAAAAGTTCGAATCGATTGTTGTGCCGAATATTCGTCATCGCTATAACCCAGACAAACCAAATGGTTTTCGGAAATATCGGGCGCAAAAATCAAAGCGAGTTTATTAAACCATTGCCATGGATGTACGGGAAAGAAATAGTAATCGTCAATATTCAAATCCTGAGATTTTAATACATTTTCGAACGCAGTAATGTTTTCTAGAGACAATTCCTGTTGCAACACTTTTTGATAATCTAATGTTTCAATTGCCGTAAAAGTCGCTTTGTTCCTATGTCCTGCAATCCATAATAATTTTACGGGTGCATTGGCTTCTGGAGAAAAAGTCGCAAAATCATCAATATTAAAACCATTTTTACCGCTGTTGGCCACAAAACATGGATGTCCTTCGGTCATGGCGTGTTCGATTTTTTGATAATCTAATTCCAGTAAATCTTTCGATGTATATTTTTCGTTCGCGATTTTATAGGCCGTGCTGTATAATGTGCTGGTAATTTCTTCTAAATAGGTTGGCAATAAACTTTCACTGATTCCTAAAACGTCTTTAAATTCAATAATAAATTCTAATAAACGTAAAGGCGATTTTTTTCCTTCTATTGTCTTTCGAATAGAATCTACAGCAATTGACCAATGATTTAAAGCTAAAATATTGGCTTCAAAAGTATATTCAAGTTTTTTATCGGGCGAAGAAATACTGTATGAATTTGAAACTTTTTTTTTCGGAAGAATCAATAATTCGTGTGCAAATTCACTTAAGGTTTTCTTTAGCAGAATGACATTTGCTTTGTCCCAATTCTCCTTCGTTAAATGCTGTATATTTTGGGTTGGTATTTTCATTTGTTTTAAATTAAACCTGTTGTAATGCCTTGTAATAATCCTCACGTGTACAAAATTCCAAATGTGCTTGTTTATGAGGCAAATCCAGAACACGCTGAAAAACAAATCCGGCTCTTTTATTCAATAAATGAATTTTGTGATTTCTGGCATCTGGTTCAACCACAATTCTTTGGTTTTTACCATCGCTGAAAATGAAATCAAGAATCACGGTAAAAATATTCCACGTAAAATTCGGAATTGGTTTTTCTGATGGTGCAACCAATATATGCATGCCTTTATCTCCTTTTTGCGATTCGTAATATTTGCCTACAATGTCATCTTCAGGATTATAACATTCCAATAAAAAAGCGACATTGTTATTAAATTTTCCAATATAAACCTGCGCTTTTTCCTGAATATTATAGTAAGTGTTTTTTACTTCTTCTACAGAAAATCCGTTCATTTCCCAATAAACTGCGTATTCACGGTTTACCCAATTGTGAATCAACGGAATATCGAGTTCCATATCAATCGGACGCAGCTCAAAAACGCCTAAACCGGGAATTGTTTTTACAAAAACAACATCAGCAACGACATCATTTTCAGGATGAGTTATTATACTATTCATCTTTAAGGAATTAGGCTATTATTTTTTTATACGGAGCAATTGGGTTTTGCAGTTTTCCCTGAAATTGTAACAATGCCACAGGATCGTCAAGATCGATCATGGTTTTGTTATTATTCAATTGTAAACGGTTCAGGCAGGACAGCTGAAATTCATTGGCAAACAAATCGTATTGCTCGAACTTAGCTTCCAGTTGCGGATTTTGTTCCTGATAATTAGAGATACATTCTGCTACTAATTCCCAATAACGATCTTCGGAATAATTATCACTTGAAACCAAAATTGCGGACATGAAACGGAAAAATCCATCAAAAACATCAATAAAAATGGAAAGTAATTTTACATCTTCGGGAACTTCAGCATAAATTCGGTCAATGTTTTTCGGAACAACAACATCAGGATTCAGGATCACGGCCTCTTCGGTAATATCTTTCATAAACGAACGAACCGGAACGTGGTTTTCTAATCCTAAAATAAGGTTTTCGCCGTGCGGCATAAAAACCAAATCGTATTGATAAAAGCAATGCAATAACGGGCTCAAGTAAACTTTGAAATATTCGGTAAGCCAATTGTCTATTGATAATCCCGAAGCTTTTATAATTTCAGATAACAACGAATTACCGTCTTTATCCAAATGTAAAAATGCCGCCATTGTCATTAATTGTTCGTCATTTTTAAGTTTCGCTACGGGACTTTCTCTCCATAAGGAGGCAATCATTTTATTGTACGGATTGTGTTTCCCAAAGCTTTCAAAATACGGATTTATGTAACTTACAGAAGCCACTTCGCCCAACATTCCGAAACCTACTTTTTGCAAATATTGATCGCCGCTTAATACTTGATCCAGCCATTCTGCCATTTCAGGCGCTGTTCCTAAATAAAAAACCGGTAAACCTCGCATAAAGCCCATATTCAGGATCGAAAGCGATGTTTTAGTATATAACTTTTTAGGATTGCTTAAGTTGAATAATGTTCTGATCGATTGCTGTGCCTGATATAAATCGGGTCCGTAACCTACACAAATCAGTTTTTGTTTAGCAATTTCAGGCGAAAACAAATTAGCTAGTTTATTGAACCATTGCCACGGATGCACGGGAATAAAGAAATAATCGTTTGGATTTTGCCCTTTTTCTGAAATCGTCGCATTGAATTTTGATATGGTTTCTGCACCTAATTCTTGTTGAATTAAAGTGTCGTAATCCAGTTTTTTAGTTCCGGCATAAACCGTTCTGTCGCGGTGTCCGGCAAGCCATAAAATCCTGAACGGGTTTCCGGCTTCGGGCGCATAGGCTTTGTAATCCATGCTGTTGTAACCAATTCTTCCGTTATTGGCCACAAAACCCGGATGACCTTCCATCATGGCTTGTTCAATGGTTTGAAAATCAGAATTGGCAAGCGATTTTGAAGTTGAATTTTCCTTTAATAATTTGTAACAGCTTCCGTAAAGTGTGCTGATAATTTCTTCTAAATAAGAAGGAATCAATTGTTCTGAAATCCCTAAACTAGTTTTGAATTCCTGAATAAAATCTACAGCGTCTAAAGGAATTAATGCTTCATTTTTATATTTTGAAATCGAATTTAATTCAATATTCAAATGATTCATTGCCAATAATTCTGCTTTAAAAGTATACTTAACCAAATTGTCATCAGAAAGCAATGAATATGTATTTCCAGATTCTAAAATTGGTTCAATTAAAAGTTCATGCGAGAACTCACAAATGGCTTTTTTTACCAATAAACGATTGGCTTTTTCCCAAACTTCGGGTTGAATATGTGTGATGGCTTTTTCGGGAAATTCTAATTGATTTTCGTTATTCATTTCGGTATAATTGAGGTTAAATGAATCTATTTTTTTAATAAATTGTTCTCTTGTACAAAAGGCTAATAATGCGGTTTTGTGTGGTAAGTTGACAACATCGGCATCTTCAAAACCTACGCGGTGGCAGATATCGAACATTTTTTTGTTGCGAATGTCGGGCTCGACCAATATTCTTTCGATGGTAAGATCTCTGAATATAAATTTCATGATGCTCGAAAAAATATGCCATGTAAACTGATGCACCGGTTTTGTTGATGGCGCTACAATAATATGAATGCCGCAATCGTAATCCTGAACGGTATAATAGTTTCCGATAATATCTTGTTTTGGATTGTAGCGTTCTAATAAAAACGAAATTTCTCCATTAACAAGTCCGATAAAAACATCCGATTCTTTGGTTATTTTTTCATATTCTGATCGAACTTCTTCAAGATTTTTTCCCTGCATGCCCCAATATTGTGCATAATCACGATTGACCCAATCATGAATTACTAGAGCGTCGTTTTCCAGTTCCAAAGGGCGAAAATCTATCACTCCAAAATTCGGAATTGTGGTTGAATAGATAGGTTTATATGTGCTCATTTGATTTTAGATTTTAGGTTGTTGATTTTAGATTTTAATCATTGCGTGTAATTTAAACACATAGAAACATAGTTTTAATAGCTTAAAAAGTCGTTTCACTTCAAATAAAACACATAGCTATGTGAAAAAATGTAGATTTTCTAAAACATGCTTCAATCTTAATAAAAAGAAATCTATGTTTCTATGTGTTTAAATAAATTACGTACAATTTTTGATTCTAACTATTTACAATTAATTCATTGCTGTCTTTATTACTCCATTTGGTTTTAAAAAGTGTTTTGATTCCATTATAAACCAAATGAATACTTATACTTGTGGCAATTACTACTGGGAATAAACTTAAAACAAACCATTGATCGTGTTCCCAAAAACCTAAAACATACATGCCCCAATTGATCAAAACCCATTGAATTACATATAAACTTGTTACGTGTTTACTGCAGAAAGTCAATAAATTAAACACTGGATTATTTTCCTTAAACAGCTTAACAATGATGTTCACAAACCAATATAAAACAAGGTTTGTTCCGAGTAATAAAATGCTTCCGCCAGGTCCTAAATGGTAATAATCTCCAAAATGATATTCTGGATTTGAGAAGTTTAGAATTCCGCCAACAGAAATAAAAGCTAAACCAACAAATAACATTTTCTTAAAAAAGACTTCCTGATTTTCGTTGAGTTCTTTGTACCATCTTCCCAAAAACATTCCGATTAAAATGAAAGCGCTCCATGGGAAAACCGGGAAATAAACGTTAAACTGATTGCTGAAAAGTAAATCGCAGATATAATCCAAGCCCACAATTCCGACTCTGAAACCACTTAATTCTTTAGAAATCGAAATAATCAATAAAGCCACAATTAACGGAACATATTTACTTTTACTAAAGTGATTAATAAGCCCCATAATAAACAAAGTGATTCCGGCCAATTGCAAAATATCACCTAAAAGCAAAAAGAAGATTCCTGTTTGTAATGTGCCAGATTGTAAACCATAAGCCGAAATAAAAGCTTCGGGAAGTCCGCCAAAAATAAATTCAGGAACCAGAAATTTTAAAATATTCATTCCGTAACCAACTGCCAGAATGTATAAAGCTCTTTTGCAAACGGCCAGAAAACTTTGTCGTCTTGATAATACAAAAGAAATTCCCATACTGACCAAAAACATCGTTGTTCCGCGGCCTAACCATAAAATAATTTCTCCTAAAACAGTGTTGGTTTGTGTGGCGATTGTACCATAAATAAGCATGGTGTGTACCATCATCATTAAAATGACACTTGTTCCTCTGGCAAAATCTATTGCCAAAACTCTCTTTTTTTGTTGTACTGTTTCCATAATTATGCGATGGTTTCAAATGCCGGAGATTCAATCACTTCTGTTGCGGGAACTCCAAATTCCTGAAAAGCAATTTTGGTTTCTACAGCATAATGCTCCACTCCGGTAATTTCTTTAATGATGTATGAGTTTCGGTAACAAGCCATTCCTAAATCGGGTGTTACAAAACCATGTGTATGTAATTCAGCGTTTTGTACAAAAACTTCGTTCCCATTATTGTCAATTGAGTAATTTCTGTTCGTTGCAAAACGACCTTTTTCGTCCCATTGAATTCGGCTGGCGATTCCTTCTAAAAATTGAGGTAATTTATAACCGTAACCCGTTGCTAAAACTAATGCATCGGTTTTGTGACGGTATCTTTTATCTTGCTCCACCTGATGCAATTCTAATTCAAAAGATTGATTCGTTTCATCGTAAGTTCCTTTGGTACAAGCGGCATTTGTTCTTAAATTCACATCAATCTCCGTAATTACTTTTTTGCTGTAAATGGTATCGAAAATGGTCGCAATCAAATCTTTATTGATTCCTTTGTACAATAATTTCTGATTCTTCAACAAATGATCTCTTTTGTCTGATGGAAGATTGTAGAAATAATCTACATATTCCGGAGAAGTCATTTCAAGCGTTAACTTGCTGTAATCCATTGGGAAAAATCTTGACGATCTTGTAATCCAGTTTAACTGATATCCATAAACATCAATTTCCTGCAATAAATCGTTGAAAACTTCGGCAGCACTTTGTCCGCTTCCTAAAACCGTAATTGATTTTTGCTTTTGTAACTCAGCTTTATTTTGAATATAAGCTGAGGAATGAATGGCTTTTCCTTTTAGAGACTGACAAGATTTTGGAATATGCGGTGCTGTTCCGGTTCCTAAAACAATCTTTTTGGTTTTGTAAATTGTCGCAGCATTTGTTTTTGTAGAAAGTGTAGTTACAATATAAAGCTGCTGATTTTCATCATATTCAATCGCTGTAACTTCGGTGTTAAAATAGATATTGGGTAACTTTTTAATTGCCCATTGACAATATTGATTGTATTCATTTCTTAATAATAAAAAGTTTTCGCGAATGTAAAAGGAATACATTTTTCCTTGTTCTTTGATATAATTCAAAAAACTAAACGGACTTGTTGGGTCTGCCAAAGTCACTAAATCTGCCAGAAACGGAATTTGTAAAGTGGTGTCTTGCAGCAACATTCCCGGATGCCAATTGAAGGATTCATTTTTATCAAAAAATAATCCGTCAAGGTTTTCAATTGGTGCGGTTAAACAAGCCAGACTTAAATTGAAAGGCCCTACTCCAACGGCGATGAAATCGTATATTTTGTTTTGCATTTTATTTTAATTTTTTAATGAATATTCATTTCCGTGATATACAATCAAATCGATGATTTCTTCAATGTCTTTTGGGGTTGTTAACGGGTTTAATAAAGTGAATTTGAGGAATACTTCGTTGTAGACTTTTGTACTGGTAATGATGGCTTTACCTTCGTTAAAAATGGCTTTACGAATGTAACTGTTGATGCCGCAGTATGAATTTTCATTTCCGGTAAAAGGCGTATAACGAAATACAATTGCGCTGATTTCAGGTTTATGGATTATTTCGAAATCGTCTCTATTTCTCAATAAATCTGCGGTGAATTGCGCATTGGTAATTGCTTTTTCCATATAAGAACTCAAACCTTCCGTGCCAATCATTCTCAATGTAAACCACAATTTTAAAGCATCAAAACGACGTGTTGTCTGGATTGATTTTTTGACCATGTTTGGAATTCCTTCGTCTTCCTGCTCTTTAGAATTCAGATAATCCGCGTGGTATTTGATATAATCTACAAATGATTTATCTCTCATAAAAAAACCGCTTGAACTTACGGGCTGATAAAAAGTTTTGTGATAATCTATGGTAACAGAATCTGATAATTCGATTCCGTTTAATTTTTCTTTATGAAGATTGCTGATTAATAAACCGCCGCCGTAAGCTGCATCTACGTGAAACCAAATGCCGTTTTCACTGGCAATTTCAGCAATTTCTGCCAATGGATCTATAGAACCAAAATCTGTTGTTCCTGCAGTTCCCACAATCGCAATTGGAATATTTCCTAAATCTTTTTGTTGCTGAATTACCTTTTTTAAGGCGCTTGTATTCATCTTAAAATCAGGATCTACAGCAACAGGAATTACGGCATTTTGTCCTAAACCTAAAAGACTTAGATTTTTCTTTAAACTAAAGTGGCTTACTTCTGAACACAAAACCCTAAATTTTGAAGATTCAGGAGGAAGTCCGTCCATTTTCGGATCAATTCCGTAGTGTTTTTTAATGTAATGATCTCTTGCCAAAAGTAATCCCATCATGTTCGATTGTGTTCCTCCGCTGGTGAAAATTCCGTCAGCGTTTTCAGGATAACCTAATTTATCTAACGTCCATTCTACCAACTTTAATTCGATAAAAGTTGCTCCCGTACTTTGATCGTACGTATCCATCGAAGAATTTAAAGATGATACAAAAGCTTCTGCCACAAGTGTTGGCGTTAGAATGGGGCAATTAAGATGTGCTATGTATTTGGGATTATGAAAATGAATACAATCATCTAAATAAATATCTTTCAATTCATCCAAAACATAATCCAGGCTTTTTCCTCTCTTATTTTCTTCAAGATAAATGTTGTCGATTCTTTGCTTAATTGTCGAAATACTGGTTCCGGTAAATGGTGTATCTCTTTCTTTTAAATGATTTCCAATTGTTTTAATGGCCTTTTTCATGCTTTTCTTATAAATCCCAATTGATTTATTGTTGTTAGAAAAAATATGTTTATCGTGCGCATTTTCAATTATGACTTCTTGCAGTATTGTTTCTAATTTTTCTTGTGCCTCCATTGTGGTATTTTATTTAGATTAATTCTAAAGAATAATTTTCACAAATGTAGATTTGTACGAAAATTAAATCAATACCATAAAAAAGGGAAAATTATTTCTATAATTGAGGTAGTTAAAATACCTCAATTATAGTAGGAAATAAAGCATAAAATTTACTTAAATAATGCGAAAATTACTTTATTTTTTTCTCTAAAGCATAAAGTATAAGTTCAGAAGTAGTATGTCTGCCTGTTTTTTTCATAATGTTTTTTCGATGTGTCCTGAAGGTATGGATACTGATAAAAAGCTGCGATGCTATACTTTTTCCGTTGTTTCCCTGTGCTATTTGTTTCAGGATTTCAAACTCTCTTAACGTCAGTTTTTCATCACTTTTAGAAGTGGGCAAAGCAAAAACATCAATAAATGTGTTTAAGGTTTTGGGACATATATAACGTTCTCCGTGCTGAATTTTATATAAGGCATCAAAAATGGTTTGTTCTTCACAATCTTTTGATATGAAGCCGTTTATATTTTCTTTTAAGAAGCTGTCAATGGTTTGTTTATTCTTAAAATACGAAAGGATTATTATTTTGCATTTGGGATAATTTGTTTTAATAATCCTGAGATCATCATCATAAAACAAAAAGATATTATTAGGATCAATAATCAAACATTCTATATTATTTTTATCCAAACACTTAAACAATTCTTCTCTTGAATTTGCCACTTTTAAACTGGGTGTTTTTACCAACTTTTTAAGTGTGTGCCTCAGTCCAATTATGTGTAGGTTTTCGGAATCGGCCAAAAGGAAATTTTTCATTTTACTATTTAGATTTAGTCTAAACAAAAGTAATATAAAAATAAATATTATGCATATATTAAATGTAAAAAAAATAGTTTTTTTCTTATAATCATAATAGTTTTTTGTGATAAGCTGAATGTACTAAAACAAAAAAAGCCCGGACATTGTCCGGGCTTCTTTACTATTATTTTGCTTTTAAATTCGCTTAGAATTTATACGCTATGCTTCCCATTAATGTACGTGGAGCCTGAACGTTTATTGTTGAATAACCATTAAAGTATAATTCGTCTGTAAGGTTATTTACTTTTAATGATACTCTGTATTTAGGCTGATCGTAATACAATGCAGCATTTACTACAGAATATGAAGGAAGTTCAAAAGTTTCAGTTGGTCCAGCATTGTAAACGTATGTAGCATCTCCATAGTTACCACCAAATCCTAAACCTAATCCTTTTAGTTTTGTTGTTTGAAGGTTGTAGCTAAACCAGTAGTTAATTAAATTTTCCGGCCCTGCAGTTATAGGTCTTAGATCATTTAACTCAGAATCATTTTTTGCATAACCCACAAGTAAGTTTAATCCAGGGATTGGGTTTGCTGTAATTTCTAATTCAAAACCTTTACTAAATTGTGTACCGTTTTGTATGCTTGCATTTGGTAAGCTTGGGTCAGAAGTTACGATATCTTTTACTTTGATATTATAGTAACTAATTGTAGCACTTAGTTTATTTTGGAAAGCATTTGCTTTAACACCAAACTCAAACTGGTTTGCTCTTTCAGGATCAAATTGTTTCAATACAAGAGAACCTCCTTCATTTGCACTTGCAAATCCAACGTTTTTAAAACTATTTTGGTAGTTACCAAATACTGATAACTGATCTTTTAAGATTTGAAAAACGGCACCAAATTTTGGCGAGAATGCATTTTGAGAAAATTTGCCAGCCTCTGTACCTGAAAGAGGGTCAAATGATCCTTGATTTTCAAAATGATCAAAACGTACTGCTGCCGAAAGAATTAATCTTTCTGTAATGTTAATGGCATCTGCAACATATGCACTGTAAGTTGTTACCGCGCTGTTGCTGGTATATGGATCATTATCATTTCCAGAAATCCTATTCCTTACATTTGTTGGATTAAAGTCATAATAATTAGCTGCAGTTCCTGTATAATTGATTACATCATACGCAGCATAATTTTTGATATTTTTGAATACTAAATTATTTGAACCGTAATAAATATCACCACCTACTAAAAAGCGGTTTCTCATGGATCCAATGTTGAAATCACCATTAAAGTTTTGTTGGAATTCGATAGCATTATCTCTACCATTTGCATCCCATGCATTTCTTGATAATTGTTGGTTTGGTAAAAGGTAAAACCATGTTTGCAAACCAGTTGCTTTATTAGAACTGCTGCTAAATACAGTTTGTGAAGTCCATTTTTCAGACATTTGGTATAAAGCCTGTGCAAAAACATTTAATGTTTTAGTATTCATCACAAATTCGTCTCCTAAAAATGATCTTTTAAAGTTGATGTCAAGATCTTTAGCATTGGTTACTCCTAACCCAGATGGAGCTGCACCAAAATAAATTAGAGGCATACCTGAGTTATCCTGATTTCCAATTTCAGCATCAATAGAAATAGTAAGTTTATCATTTACTTTATAAGAGAAAGATGGCGCTACGAAAAAGCTTTTTGAGTAACCGAAATCCTGAAAAGTATTGGCATTTCCAAAAGCAGCATTTAATCTGAATAAAGCTGTATTGTCGTCGTTGATTGGAGTATTAACATCAGCAGTTAAACGGTTGAAACCGTAACTTCCGTTTTGGTATGAAACTTCTCCTGCAAAAGTTTCAAAAGGTTTTTTAGTTACACGGTTGATTAATCCTCCGTATGAAGAAACTACGTTTCCAAAAAGTGTTGCAGATGGCCCTTTTATAACTTCAATTCTTTCAAGGTTCACAGCATCTGTATTACTGTTTACTTTTCCGGCAAGACCATTTCTTACTAAACTTTGTGTTGTAAATCCACGAAGTGAATACCAAGAAGCTCCGTCACCTGCACGGTTAGTAGCTGCCCATAATTGGTATAAACCCGGAACGTTTTTTAAAGCTTCGTCCTGGTTTGTTACTAACTGGTCTTTAATTAATTCTTTAGTTACAACATTGTAAACTTGTGAGTTTTCAAGGTTTTTAACAGACATTCTAGATACATACTGACTTTCTGCTTTAGTATACTTGTTTGCATTTCCTTTAACAAATACTTCTGTCAAGGCTTCAGATGTTGTGATCAATGTAAAGTTTACCAAAAGTTCTTTTCCTGCTGTAACAGTAATGATTTCTTCTTTAGGTGAAAACCCTACTACAGAAGCCTTTAGTGTATAATTCCCCGGTCTAATGTTTTTGATTTCGTAATTTCCCTGAGCATCAGTAACGGTTCCAATCTTTGTTCCTTTTAAAGTTACAGAGATATTATCGGCAATTTCATCATTCGATAATGAAACCGTACCTCTAATTGTACCTGTCTGTGCAAATGAAGCAGCGCCCATAAGCAGCATAAAACAGCTCAATAGCGGAAGTAGTATTTTTACTTTCATGTTATTTAGAATTATTTTTAATAGCGCAAATTTATGTGTTGTGTTAAAACAAACCAAATTATTTGTATTTATTCCAAATAATAATAACATAAATAGATTTTACTGTTTATTTGTCAATTTTTTAAACATAAAAAAGAAGAATCTCTTTTTTTTAACGAAAATCGGCCAATTAATTAATGTATAAAAAACACGTTTGCGAAAGATATGCGACAATTTTGAAGTATTTAAGTCCTTATTTTATCCTAAATCATTTAGTGCAATAATCTGTGGGATTTTTGGGTAAAAAAAGGGTGTTTATACCCTTTTTTCATTTCTTATATTGTGATAAATTTGATCCATATTTACATAATATACTTACAATCAGCAAATTATTTATTCTCATACGCACCTACAAAGAGAATATTCTACATGCCTTCTTTTTACTATATGCTTAATTATTTCGTATGCCTTTGCATGAATCAGGCAGCATAACGTATTCATTGCCCTGCCCTTTTATTTATAAAACTTTTGAAATTAAAATAACGATATCAAATGAATTAATAAATTAAAAACCAACGATTATGAGTTCAATAGTACCACCAGACAAGAAGGCTAATTATGAAAAATTATTTGCTTCCTGTATTATCAGAGAGGCTAAATATCCTGAAATTGATAAACTAGTTGAGAAAATGGCCGCGAATAAAAGCAGATATCAAGCTGTGGGAGATCCGTTAAATATTCCCTGGTATGTCATTGCAATAATACATTGCATGGAAGCTAGTTTAAGGTTTGATACTCATTTACATAATGGCGATCCCCTTACCAAACGTACCGTTCAGGTTCCTGCAGGGCGCCCAAAAACAGGAAATCCTCCATTTACATGGGAATTTAGTGCTAATGATGCTTTAGTTTTTGATAAACTAAACTTATGGACGAATTGGGAAATTGCCGGAATTCTCTATAAACTGGAATTATTTAATGGTTTGGGTTATTATAGACAAGGTATTAATTCGCCTTATTTATGGAGTTATTCGAATCATTATACAAAAGGAAAATATGTTAAAGACGGAAAATATGATCCGAATGCAGTTTCTAAACAATGCGGTGCTGCGGTATTGCTGCGACGTTTGAGTGAGCAAAAACTCATAACACTTCCTAATGGTCACATCGTAGAACAAATATTAGCGCAGGGCAATAAAACATTGTATTACACTGGAACAGTAACCAACGAAGCCAAAGAATTGCAAACGCTGCTTAATAAAGCCGGAAGTATATTAAGAGTGGACGGAAAAGCAGGCGAAAGAACCTCATCTGAGTATTTTAAATTCAGTAAAACATATTTAAAAGGAGATCCTAGAAGAGCTTGATATTTTAATTAATTGAAATAAATACAATGGGACTGACTTCTAACGTAAACGAATCATTTAAGAAACATATTTATTCCATCGTAACAGCTGCGGTTATTGCGCTGCTAACGTTTGGTTATCTCTCTTATGTGCTTCCTAATAATGAACGTAAAGAAGACGCAAAAAATATATCTATTCTGGAAGGCATCGAAAAACATTTAGTTGGATACATTGATGATCAGGTAAAATATATTAGTGAAGAAAAAATGAAGAGTCTTAAGCTTTTACAATATAAAGGCTCTGCTGATGTCTATATTGATACTATTTTAATTGATAAAAAAGGGTTTCAGCAATTACAAGACGGAACTATCAAGCTCTCAAGAACAATTAAGTTATCAGGAAAAAATAATTTTTTTAAAAACCGCAAGTTAGAGGATAGTATCATTAAGGATAAAATTAGTATTGATTTGGCTAAATTTCTCAATAAAATTAATTCTACCACGCATTTTACTTCCTTTTATATTTGTCCTATTGAGAAAGGAAAATGTCGGGTTGAGAAATCATTTCTTTCCCAAAATGTCAGTCTTATTGATCAGGATAGTTTAATTAAATACAATAGAAAAAATGGTCCCTTTAGTTTCAAAAAATCTTCAAAACATTATTATACGGATCAAATCAATATTCCTCATACCAATCACACTTTATTTTTAGCCGCAGGAATTGATAAATCTGCTTTTGACCTCAACGTTCGGCAGATAAACTCTAATCTTTTGATTTTTAGTCTTATTTCAATTATTGTTCTAATATTAGGCATTAATTTCATAAAACCCATTATAAGCAGTTACAAAGAAAGACTCAGTCAAATTGATCTGGTTGGTGTTGTGTTTTCCATAGGATTACTGGTCGCTGTTGTTGTGGTTTTTACAGCATTATCATATTGGAACAATACCATAAAAACCAGAAATATAAATGACTTAGAACTATTGGTAAATAAAATCGATACTTCATTTAAAGAACAAATTACGGCTTATCAAAGCTGGAAAAAAAGGGATTTATTATTTGGGAAAGAATGGAAAAACCAAAAAAATTCATTTGCAAAAATATTTCTGGTAACCGGTTCAAAAAAAACGGCTTTAAATGGAGAGCTTCTTACTAAAAAAGATTCTTTGCCTGATAATCAAAAATGTTTTATAAATGGAAATACTGATTTTAAAAAGGGTACAAAAAACGCAAAGTTAATTAAGTATTTAGATGGTTATTTCCGAATGGACAATAAAGCATTAATTACAAAAAATTTGAGTAATAATGCTCCAGATATATCGAGAAAATATGCGGATAGAATGTATTTTAAAGCGCTTCAGCAAAAAAATATAGAAAATAAAAAAACAGATCCTGTACTTACTGCTGTTTTTTCAAGAGAAAATAATCGATATCAATTAATATATGCTGAAAAAGATACTCTTAAAGAAATCAATCAGGAATCTGAAAGTAATGGCATTAAAGGAATTGCGTTTAGGGAATATTTTTCTAATGAATTAGAATTACCGCCCGGAACCGGTTATATGCTTATCGATAAAGATGGAGATGTATTAATGCAGAATGATCCCAAAAAAAACATCTATCAAAACCTGCTTTATGTATCTCAAAACAATCCTGCATTTATAAGTCTGCTAGCTGGCGTAGATATACCGTCATTTGAGATGGAATATATGGGAATACCTTATCAGATCTGTGCAAAAAAATTAAATATTAAAACTGAATCTCCGGTTTATATTCTGGCAATCCGTGACTTGTCACACACCAATCGTTTATCCATATTCACGTTTACAAACGGATTCCTGATTTCATTTTTATATGGCTTTTTCATATTATTAATTAATTACATCTATTCAACAATCTTTTACAATGGTCGAATAGGTACATTATCAAAACATCATTTCTATTATCTTTTCCCGGACAGCAGCCGAACTACTGAATATAAAAAGTTATTAATTGTCAATTGTGTTTCTATTGTATTGGCCCTAATAGTCGCTTTTAAGTCTTCTCCTTCATTGGCATTTATCTTTTGTATCGTACTGGGTGTTAATGTTGCATTTATTAATTTAATTACTTTAAATATCCGCACATTAAATCCTAAAAAAGAACTTATTAAACTAGTATTGATTTTGTTTCTTCCGGCAATTTGTCTGCCTATGGTTTTGTTCTTTTATTATAATGTTTTTATTGCTGCTCTTGCGCTTTTTGGCACACATATTCTATTAATAATCTTCTATTATAAAAACTGGAGAAAAAGAGAAAAAGCAGAACTTAGTGTATTTGCAAAGAAAAACAAAGGAGTAAACAGAAAAGCTTATACCAGATTCCTGACAGCAAGATTATTATATCAATTTGTTGTATTTCCGTTTGTTCTTGTTAGTGCTTTTTATGTAAATGAATTGAATGATTTTGCGCGCTATTACTGCTCGTCACTTGACGCGAAAGAACAAAAAATAAAAGATAAAAATGATTTTATTATAAAAGACAGAATAACCAATGCTTACAACTGTGATTGTAAGGAGCAAACTAGAGACCAAACGAATGATCAAATTATGCAAAAGGCTAATCTTGGCTTTTTTGATCGTCCTTCGAGTTACGAAATTAAAAATTTCACATTTAACGAACTTAGCCGCAAATATTATTTAAACCTGCTGGCAATTCTACATAATGAAAACAATAATTTTTCGTTTCTAACACTTTTTTTCTTGTTGGTTACTTTCTTCTTTCTTGCCAGTTTAGCCTATAAATTATTAAACTATTATAGTAATCGTTTCTTCTTTTATGATTTAATGCAGGCATACTATGAAAAGTATTATCCCTGTACAAAAAATGAATTAGCAAACGATCATATTTTTATACCTATGGTAAATAATTATGATATTAAAAAACTAATTCAAATTGATCATAATAGCTGCGAAATACAACCCGACAAAAGATATACCGGTAATGAAGACTGCCCTGAACGTGAAATTAGTATCGATCAGGTTTTCTATAAAGATAAAAAAAATGAAATAAGCCCTTATTTAAGAATGGATTTTATATTGAACATCAATCACAAGCAATTTTGTGAGCAGTATGAAGATATCTGGGAATCCCTGCCTGAAGAAACGCAGTATGTGCTTTTTGATTTTGCTCAGGATCACTTTGTAAATTACAAAAATAAAGATACCCTGATAAACCTTATGGAAAGAGGAATTATTGACTGCCATCAATTAACGGGAAGACTAAAAATGATGAGCCTGAGTTTTAGGATTTTTATTTTATCTAAAAGTAAACGTGATGAATTATTTGTACAGAAATTTAAAGATGAAAGCAAAAATGGAACTTACAGTAAATTGAAATTCCCAATAATAATTATTGCAGTCAGCGCCTTAGTTTTATTAATGTATCTTAACAAAGACAGTTATGACCAGGTAACTTTAATGGGAGGCAGCGTTGTAACGGTACTGGCTTTGATTAATAAAATCCTTGATGCAAACAAGAGTCTGTAAATTAAAAAAACTAAATTTTCCGAATTTTAGAATTCGGGATGTTATATCTGTATTTTTAAAGATCTTTTTCTTTTAAATGAAATCAAAAAAAGCGGAAAATCTATTTTCCGCTTTTTATTAATTACTTCCGCTATTGGTCGATTCGCTTCCGGTGCTTCCAGCCCCGCCGCTGTTATCGTTTCCAAGGTTTTCATCGGTTTCTTCGTTTTCTTCAAAATCACTTTCGTCTCCCCAATCGCCTGTATTCGGTTTTTGAGCAGGATCGTTGGCGTGTGTGTTTCCGTACTCTTTATCTTCATCCGGATTTCTGTCCTGAGAGTGTAAACGTGAATCTACAGTCGGGCTCCAAATTTTATTTTCGTGGCGATCATTTTCATCATGAAAAAAATCGCTATTGCTGTTTCTCGTTTCCATATTTACTTTTTTAAAATTGAACTAAAGAACTCTTTTTTATCAATTCTTAAAATTCAACAAAAAACAATAATTCTTATTATACTTTTTTACAAGAATATTACAGCTTTTCTATAATTAATATTATATGACATATTGTGTTTAGGGTTAGTAACCGTAAATTATATAATTGACAAGCCTCTTAATTGTAAGATTCTGATTTTCAGACGTCGTACATTTGACTTATAACAATCTAAAAAATTAGAAACCATGAATACTTCAAAAAGCAAAGCAAGCACAGCGAGTGCTAAAGCATCAGATAAAAAAACTGATAAAAAAGAGGAAACATCAAAAAGCGGTTCTAAAACTGCTGCGGATAAAAAAACTACTAAAAAATAACTTTAAAAAAATATAGTATGAGCTTAGATGAAAGAGAAAATTACCGTCAGGACGACCAGAATTTTCAAGAAAATGAAAAAGGATATCAAGATAATGCAATCGATGCGCCGCCAGTAGATCATTCTATCAGCAATTCGGCAGAACCGGATTATGGAAATGATTTGGTAACCGAAGAAGTTGACAATCAGGAATTATCAGGAGAAAATCTTGGTAATGAATCTTTCGAGAATGAAAGACTTGGGAATAATGAGTTTGAACAAAACGAATTCGCAAGCGACAACGATACTGATAAAGAATTCGAAGAAGACGATGATTACGGAGATGAAGGTCTTGGTGATATAGATGATGACGATGAAGAAGAAGTTGACGATGACGATGAAGAAGGTACAAATCCTGATCGAAATTTATAATACTAAAAATAAACCGCCTGTACTGCAGGCGGTTTTTTAGTTATAATCACAAATAATAATTAATCAATAAATTAGAATTATAAATTGCTTCGAAATTTCGACCTTCGTATCAAAATTATAATTGAACAGCAATGACCGAATCTCCTAATAAAATTCCGTTTTCATATTATCTTAATTCAGATGTTATTTTCCTTGCTAAAGATCTTTTGGGAAAAGTACTTTGTACACAAATTGACGGCGAAATTACTTCTGGCATAATTGTAGAAACAGAAGCTTATTTCGGGATACAAGATAAGGCTTCTCACGCTTACGGCGGACGAAAAACGGATCGAACGGAAACTTTATACAGTCAGGGCGGTGTTTCGTATGTTTATTTATGCTACGGAATTCATCATCTTTTTAATATTGTAAGTTCTGTTGAAGGTGAACCTCATGCGGTTTTAATTCGCGCAATTGAACCTTTGAGCGGAAAAGATATTATGGAAACGAGACGAAATATGTCGGCATCAAAAGGGGCTATTTCTGCTGGTCCGGGTTCTGCGGCAAAGGCTTTGGGTATTGACCGTTCTTTTAATAAAAAGGATTTAGGCGGAGAAGAAATCTGGCTGGAAGATCACGGCATTCGATATCCTGAAGATCAAATTGCAGCATCGCCTCGTGTGGGCGTTGCTTATGCACAGGAAGATGCACTTTTACCGTGGCGATTTTTTATTAAAGGAAATAAATATGTCAGCAAACCCAATAAGGTATAAAACGGTAAATTTTCGAAACTTTAAAATTTTATAAATTTGCAGCAATTATTGAGGTGATTTATACTTCAGCATCTATTCAATTTCTCCATCAAAAAATAAATGACAATACAAGATTTAATTGGTGATTTTTCCATTTCAGGAAGTAATCAGGAAGAGAGCAATCAGGTTACTTACAAAGGAACTTTGAGTTTATCTTTAGATGATAACAATAGAATTATTGCAAAATGGTTCATCAATAATGCACAGGTTCAAAAAGGTCATGGTTTTTTTAAAGATAATATTCTCGTAATAAATTTTAGTTATAAAGGCGACGACAATAAAACGTATAAAGGCGTTGTGGTTTACCGATGCATTACTAAAGATATACTGGATGGTTTTTGGTCAGAAAAACATGGAAATCCGTTGTTTTTAGGTACAGAGCATTGTTTGAGATTGGAAACTACAGAACGGCTGAATTAAAATCAACAGTATATAATTTCATTGGTTTTGCTTTGCCCCGCAAAAGTATTTCTCCCTTTTGAATATAAGTTATCGAATGATCTTCGGGAAGTGCATTTTTCATGGTTTCAGAAATAACAAAATCGTGGTTAAAATTATTGCATTCGCACTGAATTCTTGAAGTTGTATTTAAGAGATCTCCGTGATAAACAATTTCTTTTTTTACTTTTCCTACCCATGTTGTTACGGCGGTTCCTATATGCATTCCGGCTTTAAACTTTGGAACGAGATTATATTTTCCTAAATAATATTCGCGTTTATTTTCAATACATTGTTTAAGAAGATAAAAACAATAAAGGCATCGTTTATCTTTTAGTCCGACAGCAGATTTCCAAGTCAGAATAATTTCATCTCCCACGTATTGGTAAACTTCTGCACGCGAAGCTTGAATCGCATCGGTAAAATCATTGAATAAATCCTGCAATAAATTGCTGTATAGAATATCCCCTAATTGTTCGGCAAGTGTGGTGGATGATTTTACGTCGACAAACATAAAAATTCGTTCTTCCTGAATTGGCCGATGATATTGTCCTGTAAAATAATTATAGAAAAAACGGGAACTTAATAAACTGCTTATTTCTAAAAAGAGAATTAAAAATATAGACGCTCCCAGAGAAAACATATAATCTTCGAACAAACGTTCTTTAGCATATTTAATAAAAACTTCCTGATAGGAAAGATGCCCCAGCATTTCTGAAAACATCAAAACAAAGAATAGTAAAAACAACAATATGCTTATGCTATAAATAAGTGCTTTTAAAAACATTACTCCTAAAAAGGAATATCGGTTTAAATTGATAAGCCGTTTCTCAAATGTTATAATAATTAAACCAATAAAGACGCCTATAACTATGCCGGGCAAAAGCTTTAAATAATCAAAATTGGATTCTGCATCTGTAATTGAGGTATATAGCAAACCTAAGATTCCGCCAACAATAGCGGCTTTTATAACAAGACCGTATTTTTTATAAAAAGGTAACTTAGGCAATTCCATATTTAAGATGCTTTCGTTCCTTATAAAAATAGATAAAATCTTAATATAAACTACCACAGAAGTTTTGCTGATTAAAAACAAAGAGGCAGCCTCTACTTTTGAAACTGCCTGTTTGTTGTTTTACATGTTTCCTTGTTCTGTAGGAACATTTCATTGGTAGAAATTATATTGTTATATTTTATTACGTTCCGTAGGAACGTTTGATTTTGACATCGCTCTCTAATAATCCGACCAATCAAACGTTCCTACGGAACGTAAATCTGGCTGATCTTTATTTTTTTCTACCTACCAAACATTCCTATGGAATGATAAAACAAAGTTTTTATCCAAATAATGAAGAGGCCCTTATATTATTTTACATGTTTTCTTGTTCTGTAGGAACATTTCATTAGTAGAAAATTATATTGTTATAATGGATTACGTTCCGTAGAAACGTTTGATTTTGACATTGTTTTTTAATAATCCGACCAATCAAATATTCCTACGGAACGCAAATCCGGCTGATCTTTATTTTTTCATTCCTATGGAATGATAAAACAAAGTTTTTATCCAAATAATAAAGAGGCCGTTATATTATTTTACATGCTTTCTTGTTCTGTAGGAACATTTCATTGGTAGAAAATTATATTGTTATAATGGATTACGTTCCGTAGAAACGTTTTATTTTGACATTGTTTTTTAATAATCCGACCTATCAAACGTTCCTACGGAACGTAAATGTGGCTGATCTTTATTTTTTTCTACCTACCAAACATTCCTATGGAATGATAAAACAAAGTTTTTATCCAAATAATGAAGAGGCCGTTATATTATTTTACATGCTTTCTTGTTCTGTAGGAACATTTCATTGGTAGAAAATTATATTGTTATAATGGATTACGTTCCGTAGGAACGTTTGATTTAGACATTGTTTTTTTTAAAATCTGACCTATCAAACGTTCCTACGGAACGTAAATGTGGTTGATCTTATTTTTTTCTACCTACCAAACATTCCTATGGAATGGATAAATTAGGATATGAAAAAGTCACCTATTGTACTAAAAACAACAAAATAATTATAATAAATGAGCTGCCTCCACTTAGAGACAGCCTCAAACTTATTTTTATTTTTTAATTAACCAGCTTTCAACAGCTCTTGAAAAATCCGCTACATCAATTGGGTGACGGCTGGTAATAATGTTTCCATCTGTTACTACAGGTTGTTCAAGAATAGTTCCGCCGGCATTTTTTAAATCTACCTGAATGTTCCAGTATCCCGTCAGCTTTCTTCCCTTTAAAATATCAGCGGAAGCCAAAACAACCGGGGCGTGACAAATAGCAGCAATTAGTTTTCCTGATTTATTAAAGTCCTGAATAAATTTGATTACATCTTTGTCATAACGCAGGTTATCAGGATTCCAGGCTCCTCCAGGAATAAATATCGCATCATAATCACTTACTTTTATTTGGTCTGCGGTACGGTCAAATTTTATCCACCCAACTGGCTGTAAGTATTGAATTGCCATAACATGTGTATTTGCCATTTCAGGAAATACTAAACCGTATCTTTCTGGAGCGGGATTAAATTTTGGTGACACTATTTCAACTTGTGCTCCTAATTCTTTAAAATACCAAACTGGTCCTGTTAATTCAATTTCTTCAAAACCATCGGCAACGATTACGGCAATTTTTTTCCCTTTTAAGGCTGTTTTGTTTTTTACAGGTGTAAAGAAGAAATCTTTTAATGCTTCATTTCCTGGTGCGTTTAATAATTTTGTCACCGGCATATTTACAACGGCTGACTGAGTAGACAATTGATTTACAACTTCTAATTCATGACTGTAGTTTGTTTTCATTTCATTTGTTTTTACGGTTACTTGTGCTTCTACATTTACTACAGCAAGTACGCTTGTTATACCTGCTGCAATGATTTTACTAATTGTTTTCATTTTTTTAGGTTTTAAATATTAATAATTTGTGTTGAATTTTTCTATTGAATGTTACTCCCGAGTAAGCGGTGCAAATTCGATTAGGTTATGAATTCCGTCCTGAAACGGCTGTTTTTTTATACTCGTATTTAGGTAATCTATTACGGGTTGAATTGGCGGAAAATTTAAATGATATTGAAATGCATCGTTGCTTCTGAATTTTTCGAAGGTTACAAATTGGGTTTTATCATTTTCCAATTGTGATAACTGATACGTTACTACGCCGGGTTCACTTCTAAACTGCGGCATTGCAGTATGGTAAACTTCCATGAAGTTTTTCTCTGTTCCGGCTTTTGCATCTACAAAAAGCATAATGGTTAACTGATTGTCTTCTTTTTTACTTGTTCTTCTCCATTGTTCTTTATTGAGAGGTTCTAAATCTTTTACATAGATTATTTTCTCCGGTTTTACTAGGGCAGTTTTGACAAGTTCTTTTATAGATTTTGAATTGTTTTTATCCAATGCTGTTTTGCTCGTCCAGCGTTCAAATAACCAGATAACCGTTTTGTTATTCTGTTCAAAATAAGCTTCAGACATAATGTTGCTTTCGTTTGAAAGCGATTTTTGAACGTACTCGCTTATGGCTTTTTGAAATTGCTCCTGATATTGCTCTTTTACTTCGTAGCGTGTAATCTTTGCTGTTTCATTTTGTGCAGTCGCTAATGCACTTTGCAATGAAAACAGAACGGTAAAAATCTCTAAGACTTTTTTAGAAACTGTGAGTTTTGCTTTTGTTATCATAACTTCTAAATTTTTAAAGATTATTTATTTCTATTTTTAAAGATGAAAACGCCCAGATAATGAAATAATAAACCTACTGCCCATGCACCAGTTTGCCAAAGCGGCCATAGATATGTTCTGTCTGTTAAAAACCAAATCGTCCAAATGGCAGGAATTGATAATACAAATACTAATAAGTGAATTCTGAAACCTTTTTTAGGGTCAATGTGAGCAATTGTATGCTCGTTTGCTAGATGTCTCATGATATTAAAATTTATTAATGGATTGTTTTATATAAGTTGTGTTCCTAATTTTTCTGTTTTTTTCAGCCATTTAATGCGCTGTTCTTCTGTTGATTTTCTCATAAAACCAAAAGTGGTAAATTTGATAGGATCGAATCCTACGTAACCGAATACGTTGTCTTTGAGGATTTGATATTGAGAAGCACGGTAGATGAGATAGAACCACCATTTTGGTGTGTCCATCGTAATTAACAGCCTAAGGCTTTTTCCTTTTAAAAGTTTTTCGGGGAAGATTTTTCCTGAGTGATGTTTAAATGCAAAATCAGGCATAAAGATTCTGTCTATAAATCCTTTGGTAATGGCAGGCATAAAACCCCACCAATTAGGATAAGACAATACAATGTGATCTGCCCAGGAAATGAGTTCCTGAGCCTGAATTAAATCTTTTTCAAGCGGTACTGTTTTTCCGGTTTTATATCCGTCAGCAAGATTTACGTCGAAATCTAGTTCAGAAATATAAATGGTTTTACAAATTGCTCCTGTACGCTCTACTCCTTTTTTGTAAGCATTAAGTAAGGCATTACAAAATGAGTTTTGAGAAGGATGACCAAGTATTAATAAGATATTCGTTTTCATTGCGCATCATTTTAATTTGACACTGCAAAGATTTTAAATAATGCGAAGGACTTCCTGACACAAATGTGTCAAAAACTATTGGTGCGCTAATTTTTGACGAATTCTGGTAAGTGTTTGTCTTTCAATACCCAGATAACTGCATAGGTGAGAAATTGAAATTCTGTTAAATAGCTCTGAGTGACACTTTATAAAATCGAGATAACGTTCCTCGGCGGTTTGAAATATAAAGCTTTCGATACGGGCCTGCTGACGTTTTAAAATTTCTTCGGCAACTAATCGTCCGTATCGTTCAAAGCTCGGTAAATGCTCATAAATCCACTGTATGTTTTCATACGAAAGACAAACCATAATTACTGGTTCTAAACACTGAATTGAATATTTACTGGGCTGCTGTGTTATAAAAGCGGGATAATGTGTGGCATATTCACCTTCGGCATAAAAACCTACGGTAATTTCATTGCCATCGTTGTCTATAAAAGAGGAACGCACTAATCCGCTTGCTATAAAACCTATTGATTTTTGTACTTTACCGAATTGAAGAAAGAAGTCTTTTTTGTTGAATTCTTCAATAGTAATTTTTAAAGCAAATTGAGAAAGTTCAGCATCAGTAACATTAGGACAAATTTCCTTTACTGATTTTAGAAATATTTCTTTGGCCGAATTCATAATCATTATTTGCTTTGAAGCCTCTAATTTAAAAAGAATATTTTTTTAAAATGTAAAAACCAAACCATTATTTTCTACAAATAAAAATTTATAATGTGCTGTGTATTAATTTTTTATTAACTTTAACGTCCCATCAAAATTTAGCCAGCTGAATATTGTAACTTCCTAAATTTAAAATTATGAAATGGTTCGTGACTTTAAAAACAACATTTAAGGACAAATTTTTTAAATCAAACCTTAAAAAAAGTTTTGTGGATTTAGAGAAAGGAAAACAGCTTTATTCCACCAGCCACTTTCAGGAGGCTATTATTCATTTAGATAATGTGGTCAATTATGAATTTGATTCGACGGCTTATGAATTAAGGGCGAGTTGTTTTCAAAAACTGGAACATCATTATAAAGCCATTGAAGATTTTGATAAGGTAATTGAATTTAATCCGCTAGAGTTTTCTTATTACTACCATAGGGCAGTTTCTAAAAAAGCCGTTTTTGATTTTACAGGACAAATTGAAGATCTTCATAACTGTATTCATTATTATAAAAAGAATAAAAATATAGAAGTTGGTTTATTAAAAATATTTGAAACTGATTTAATAAACGCAGGAAACCATATCGAAAAACTGAAATACAATATTAGCTCTTTTCATCATAATTCTTATTTAGAAATAAAGGCTTTATTAACGGATTGTCTTTATCAAATAAAGAAAATAAGGCTTAAAAGGAATAAAATTAGGACTCCTTTTCGCCAGATCAAAAAAGAAGGAATACCTTCTATAATAAATCCTGAAATATAGATTACAGCTTCTTTTCAGATTCTGTTTTTATTTTCCTTAAGTTTTTATGGATGATACTGCGTGTTGATTTTTTCTTTAGTTCATAATCTCTGGTACATTTTTGTAATTCTGCCAATAAGATTTTAAAACAATTGTACAAAACATCGAGTTCTTCCATGTTTTGATAAATCTTAAGATCATCTTCTGATGTTGTTTGTACCGCAATAGATTCATCTTTGTATTTCTCAAAGATTTGCAGCAATTTTCGATGTTCAATGTTATCAATTCCCTGCATAACGAACGATCAATGTATTTATAATTTTCATGGTGTAATTTGCAAAAGCGGGTCAATATCTGTACTTATTTTGCTAAGTGGCAAGGTTTGTACAGTTTCTGTTTTTATTTTATTTGTGTTTCCTGATATTCTATTTAAGGCAGCTTGTAATAAAGTTTCAGAGCGGTTTCCTAAAGCAAATACTTCCGGCTGTTGTAATTCATTTAAATTTATTTCAGGGTTTATTCCTTTTGAATAATTTCCTTCGTGTCTGGCATTAAATAATTTATATATGGAAGGGTATAATATCCAGCCTCTTTTATCTGGATTTCGGTCGTCTACAATAGGAAATCCTGCTACATCTTTGCCAAATGTTTTTTCGCCAATTGTAATAACTTCCATATAAGGTTTTAGATTATTTATAATAAGTTCTGATGCTGATGCTGTCCTTTTTCCGCATAAAATATAAACTTTATTAATTCCAGGATGTGCATTGCGTAAAGCATCAAAACTTACCGATGATTCATTGCTTTTTAAAGCCGTAGAAAAAGACTGGTCAACATTTCCTCCGTTTTGATTTCCTTCAAATTTTATAAAAAGATCATCTGCTTTAATATTGGGTGCCAGAATTATACTTAATGCTGTCGCAGATGAGACATCTCCTCCTCCATTATATCTTAAGTCTAAAACCAATTCTGTTATGGATTTGCTTTTTAATTCCTGAAACATCTGCAAATACAATTGTGCTTGTCCAACATCAAAATGTGAAATACTTACATAACCAATTTTAGTATTGTTATTTTCGATTACCAGATATGGAATAGGCTGTGAAAAGGTAAAACCCTGCAAAACAGAAACTGTTTTTGAATTAGAAAAACCTGATTGAGCAGAATAAGAAACGACTTTTAAATTGAGCTGCGTATCGGCAATCATGCTATTATAGAGATTATCGTAGTTTTCAAATTTCAATTCTGTTCCTTCAATATGCGTTATAAGCTGTCCTCTTTGCAAACCATTATTTTTTGCCGGAGAATCTTCTAAAACATATAATATCACACCATAATATTTCCCTTCAAAAGCAATAAAACTTACGTCAAACCCGAATTTACTTCTAAGGCTTTTAGGTGAAGTTTCTGGTTTTTCAGGATGTATAGCGTAGGAATAAATATCTTCGGACTGCAGTAAGGTTTTAAAATATTCTTTTGGATCTAATGCTAAATTACCCTGGTTTTTTATTGCATTATTCCATAAATAATATCTTTTCATTTGATTGTACATCCAGTCGTTTACATATTCATTTGTGTTTTCTTCATAAGTTATTGGCTCATCTGTGTTTTCACACGAAATAAGAAAGAGCGCAAAAAATAAAAAAGAAAACAACTTAATGTGTAAACAGTTTTTCATTGGATATCTTAGAATTAATTCGTTTTAATGAGCAGTAAAATCAAAAAAATCAACCAGATTTAAACTTGCATCTACATTTTGAAATTTTCCGCTTTCATCTTTTCTTTCATCCAAAACGATTAATCCTGATTTGTTTGGCAGCATCAGCATCACTGTAATAACTTGTCTGCCGCTTATATAAGATTCAGTTGTATTGTGTTTCACCAATTCCATTCTGATAATTGGAGGCAGACTTGAAGGGAATTCTATAAAATCGCTGAAGTTATCTTTGCCAATGTTTTTAACTACTCCTACTACTTCTCCGTTTACTTTGCGCATTATTCCGTCTAGTTTGCCGGTATAACCGCTGGCAGAATATTTATTAAGGGTTGGGAAAATAAATTTGAAACCGGCATTTCCTGTCTGTGTTATTTTACCTGGTTTCGTAGCCAAAACATTATTTATCCATAAATCTTCTTTAGTATAAAAAGAGATCGTATCAATAGGTTTTGCAGTGGTTAGTTGATAAGAATAAAGAAGCTGCTTGCTTACTTTATTCATAATTTCAACCAGTTTCGTTTTATTTGAATAAAATACAAATTCGTGATTTTTAGCAACTTTTTTTATGTAGGCATTTTTCTTTCCTTCTGTAAGGATTTTTCCATCTACCGCTATTTGTATAGAATCTTTTTGTGCATTGTAACCATGTATTACTACTTTTCCGGGCTGCTGCTCTTCATAATAAGGAACCATATCTTCATTGATGCAGGCCTGGCAAAGGAGAAGTACAATTGAAAATAAAAGTATTGGAACAATTTTAGTTTTCATATTTTATATTTTGTCTTTATAATTATTTCTGAAAATAATTATCTGTTTACTTTTTGATAAATTTTATTTTTTTTGAAGCTGTATTATTTGATAGTACCAGAAAATAAATTCCCTGCGGAAGATTTGCTACTGAAATGTTTTCTTTTAAATCTGCATTACTTTTAACTAATAATCCTGTAGAACTGTAAATTTTTGCTGCAAAATCTTCGTTTAGAAATTGGTCGCTTATTTCTAATTCTAAATTTTCGGCAACAGGATTTTGTTTAAGGCGTATGGTATTATTTTTATCGAAATCGTCAACACCTAAAAGTGCTTCGGCTGTGATCCATACTTTATCAACTTCATATCCAACAAAATTGCTGTTTTCATTTAATAAGGAAATGTAAACGTTTTGATTGCCTACAAACTGCGAAATATCTACCACATAATCTTTAAATTCAGGATCTAATTGTGATATTCTTTCCATATAAACGGTTCCTAAAAGTGTGGCTGAAGCAGGATCTGGAGATGTTCCTCCATAAATTAAAATGTTTTTGCTTCCACCAAAAATTGCCATTTGTGCTGTAAAATTCAATTCAATTTTTCCGCTGTAGTACGATAAATCTATTGCTGGCAGCATAGCCCAGTTTTGTTCTATTATATCAAGTGGCGCACCTGAATTTAAATCAATATTATAAGTACCTAATACATTAAAATTACCATCTTTGATACCGCCTGTACTTTCATCAAATTGAATGTTTTTTCGGGCACTCCAGTTACTGCTGTTGCCATCTTTGTCTAATAAAGTCCAATCTGAAACGTCACCATCCTCAAAATCATCTTCCCAAATTGTAAACTGGGCAGATGATACAGTTGTAATCATTAGTAATAAAAATAATAGTATAATTTTTTTCATATTTTATTTGTAAAAAGCATGGGCAGAAATGCTGCCCATGCTGAATTAAATATTGCTTAACCTAACGAATTAAAAACTTGTAAACTTAGTCCAGGTAGCTGTCCAAAGTGCTTCAGTTTTGAATGCACCTGTAGCACCTGTAAAGTCTAATGCTCCATCATTAAAGAATGGCTGAGTTAAAGACCATTTAGTTCCTGGAGCAACAGTAGATGTAGCATTTCCAAAACCTAAAGCAACTGTAGTTGGCAATACAGGATTAACATATCCGTGGATAGATATTGCAGACCAAGTAGAACCAGTTGATACTGAAGGAGATTCCCAGTTGATTCCTCTGTTGTATCCTGTTACAGTAGCATCAGTAAGGCTGATTTGCCCTAATCTACGTACGTGGATTCCATTTTCGTATGAGTTAGCAGCTGTTGCAGAACTAACACCAATAATAGATAATTGAGAAATAACAGGACGTGTAATAATTGTAGTAGAAGTACCACCAGCATTGTTATCTAATTCGATACCATTTGAATCTGGTACTAAGTTTGGTGCTGTACCACTTGTACTGTGAGTAGAATTGATATCAGCAAGAGCAATTGCTTTTGTGATTGATCCAGTATAACCTAAATCAAAGTCAAAGTTATCATCATCCGGAGCAAAAGAAACTAAATGAGTAGCATTAACTCTACCTCCAAAAAATTCAAATGAATCGTCTCTACCGTAAGAAACCTGAACGTGGTTAACTGTAGTAAGAGCACCAACTCCACCAAAAGTTACACCGTTGATTTCAACACCAGTTGCAGCATCTAAGATTCTACCAGCAAATTCAACACGAACATAAGAAATTGTTCCTGCATTGTGAGAAGCATTAGATCCACCATAATAGAAATCAGAAACATTTGGCTGATCACCTAATCCTTCGATAATATTAGTAGTTGATCCGTTATTTACCTGATCATCACCTAAAATTACAAGACCACCAAAATCTCCAGGAGCTCCTTTTGTAGAAGCGTTACCATCTAAAAGATTGTAACTTGTAAAGATAATTGGAGCATTTACAGTTCCTTGTGCATTAATTTTACCAGTTTTAGTAATTACAAGAACTCCTGTAGCAACACCAGCAGCAAGAGGTTTTGCTTTAATGTAAGTTCCAGCCTGGATTGTTAATGTAGCTCCAGATTTTACACGAACTACTCCGTTAATTTCCCAAACTTTGTCACTTGTCCAAGTTGTGTTAGTTGTAATATCTCCACTTACAGTTTGTACTGTTGCAGGATATCCGCTGTAGTCAGCCCCAGCAGCTTTCATAGAAAAAGAAGAATCAGCAGAAGAATCATCATTTTGGCAAGAACTCACAAGTAGAGCTACAATTGCGAACATAAAAAATTTTTTCATAATAATTTAATTATTGCTATATTTGCCGCTATTAAACTAGGCCTTTGGAGAGAGCAGCAAAATTTCTTTCCTCAGGTCTTTCTCGTTTTTGGTAAATTTGTTTTTTCAAACGCATCCGTTTTACCGTCCGGGGGAGCTTACCTAACTTCCATCTTTCACTATTAGGATTTTTTTCATTTCAATGAAAGGATCAACTTCGATTCCCTTTAAAATTTAAATACACAAAAAGATAAATGTCTTTGGATATGATAAACCTAATGCCTTTGTCTTCTTTTATTGTTTTGGCTTAAATTGAAGATTCCGTATATCTGCAGGTTTCATTCTTTTATCTATTTAAATTTTTCGAAGAACATTTTAAATACTCTCAGCAAAAAGAGTTTTTATTTTACCCAACTTCCTTATTTATTAGTATTAGCTTTTGAAATAACAGAATATCATGGGTGTTTTTTATTGTTAACTTTTTCTTAATATTCAGCAGGAAAATACTTATGATTATGAATTTAGTATTAACAATAGCTAATTTTAAAAATCATAGTTTAAAGAAATACTAATCGTTCTTCCGGCAAATGATTTAAAAACTACCTGATCGATATCCGGGTCATATTTATTGGTTGCATTGGCTCCAAGGCTAAATCTTGATCTTGGGTTAGATCCTGTAGGAACATCTTCTATTTTACTGTAGCTGTTTGTATTGTTGTAGGTTTGCACGCCTGTATCAAACATGTTTTTGATACTGAATTTAAACTGCAAATCTTTTTTCTTGAAGAATTTATAACTCAGCTGAGCATCTGTTTGTGAGTAAGGCATGCGGATTTCCTCTGCCGAATAATCAAACCCAACTAAAATATACTGATCTCCAACGGCATTATGTCTAAGGCTGAACCCAAAACGGTCGCCTACATAATCCATTCCTAAATTATAAGTATAAGGCGACTGCCCGTAAAGCGGTCTGTTAGCTTCATAAAGTCCTCCGGTACCATCCAGATTAACGTATGAAGTAACTTTGGTATCATTTACAGAAGCATTTCCGTAAACAAACAAATGTTTTAAAAGATCACCTTCTCCTAAAAAAGAAAGATTTTTGTAGAACTCTAATTCAACTCCCCAAAGTTTGGCTTTGTTTGAGTTAATATTATAGATATCCCTAACACCTGATGGATTTAAATAACCTACGGCTTCAATTGGGTTATCTATATCTTTATGGTATACACCAAAGGATAAAATCTCGCCTCCAGAAGGAAACCATTCTAACTTTAAATCGTAATTATTAGCAACGCTCGATACAATTCCGTTTGTATAATTATAAATTTTAGCGGCACGAAGCGGGTCATAATATGGAATACTTAATCGCTCTGCAAACTGTGGACGTAAAACTGATTTATTGTACCCCAATCTTACGTTCATTTTATTAGTTGGACTAATAATTAAACTGGCAGATGGTAAAAATTGCCACACTTTATCATCTCCCTGCGCTTCTGAGAAACCATCTGGAGTTTCAGACTGACTTTCTATTTGAGTATATAAATAACTTTCTGCTCTTACTCCCCAAACCAATCTTACATATTGACCAATTTTATCATCGAGCATTAAATAAGGTGAATGTATTTTTACGTCTCCAACGTATTTGTTTCCATAGATGCCATATTTCTGCCAGCCAAAACCACCATAATAATAGTTTGATCCGTCTAGAAATTCCGAAAGCGGCTCATAAATTGTTGCAAAAGCAGTAGGTTGACCAACTGTAATTAATTTAGCCGATTCCTGCTGATTGGTTGCTTTTTTATAAGTACCAAAATATCCTGCTTTGATATCGTTTGTAAAAGATTCTCCAAAATTAAAAGTGTATTTAAAATTGACTGCCCAGTTGTAATCTACTTCATCATTTGTAAAATAACTTCGGCTAAACGGAAACCTGTTTCCATTGTTATCGACACTATAATTTGTTATAATATCATCACCTACTTTTCCTTTTCCTATGGCTACAAATGTGGCGTCTTTAGTATCTTTTGTAACGTTTCCGTATGCTCCGTACCAATTCACTTCGAGTTTGTCGAATTTGTGATTTCCTTCCACTTTATTTTGAATAAATGTGGTGTAAACAGGATAATTAGATTCTGATGTAGTTGGTAAAATGCTTCCGCTTAGTATTTCCGGAATAGAATAAGCTCCATCTGCCCAGCCGCTAATTTGTGTTAACTGGTTATTGTAAATATGCATAACCGTGTTACGCACTGTAATTTTATGGTTGTCCAACTGAATTGCAGCGTTAAACATTCCGCCTAATGTTGAATTATAGTTATAATTGTTTCCTGAATTTCTAAATCCATATTTTGTAAAAGTCGAATAACTTGAATTGTCTTTCTCTGGAGTAAATTCAGAATTCATTTGGTAACTTCCTCTTTGAGTGTGTTCAATTTCTAAGGTTTCCTGCGTGTTTTTAAAAATAAAAGAACCTACAAACCCCCATTTGTTATTGTCTTTTAATTTATAAACACGCCCTAAACCAAACTGAAGCGTAGTTCCCGGTGCTCCATATGTTTTATAAGTACTAAAATTATCTTGGGTAAATTGTTTAGAATAATCAATAAAAGGCCCAGATGTCGCTAAACTTGTAGGCGGATCTATTGTTGTATGATTAGTAGGATAATCACGTCTTCCGTCATCAAATCCCCAATAATCATAATCGCCTTCTTGTCTTGTTAGTCTGTCTTTAAAAGTACTTTTACTGTTATAAGAATTACTAATAGAAAAATTGGTGAAATTTTCTTTTGGGATATCTTTTGTTTTTACTTCTACATATCCTCCGGCAAAATTAGCGTACATATCCGGCGTTGCAGATTTACTTACAACAATACTCTCTACCATTGCTGTTGGAATAATATCAAAAGAAAAGTTTTGCTGATAAGCGTCTGTACTTGGTAAAGCGATTCCATCCATAACGGCCTGGTTCCATCTTTCTCCCATGGAGCGTACTACAACATATTTATCATTTACAGTTGTAACTCCCGTAATACGTTTTAACGAAGCTGCTACGTCTCTGTCTGGAGTTCTTGCGATTTGTTCTGCCGAAATACCATCAGAAAACTGTGCTGCCTTTTTTTGCTGAATTAACATTCCTTCAACCGAAGCTGTGGCTTGTTTATAATTCTGCACAATAATTACTTCATTAAGCGATTGTGCATCTTCCTTTAAAGAAACAACCAGCGGCGTATCTTCTCCTTCCTCAACTTTTACGTGAGTAATTTTTTGGGTTTGAAAAGAAATCACACTTATCTCGATGGTATATTCTCCTGCTTCAAGCTCTAAAATATAATTACCATCAATATCTGATTGTGCGCCAAAACCTGTTTCAACAACTTTAATATTGGCTCCAGGAAGCGAAAGTCCGTTGTTGTCAACCACCTTTCCTACAATTTTCCCTCTCCTTTTTTTTTTAACGGTTTCGTTTCTTTTAACCGCAATATTATTGTCCGTTCTTCTAAAATCTAAATTGGTTAAGGTTTGTAAATCATTCAATACTTCATCGATTGTTACATTATCTTTTTTTAAGGTAACAAGCGGAAAACTAAGGTCAAGGTCTTTTTGATAAACAAATTGATAAGGTGTTCGTGACTTTAAATTATCAATGATTTTTTGAGGCGAAGAGTTTTTAAAATCAACCGATACGGTTCCTGTTTGCGAATAAATAGTGCTTGTTCCGAGAAAAAATCCCAAAAGCAAAATCCAGATGGCAATAAAATAATGCCTGGAAAAATCATTGTTCATAGTTGAAATTGTTAGTTTATGTAATTAATTTTAATGAGATATTTTGCGTTAATTATTTTGTAGTTTTAAAATAATGGTTGTAAGACAGCAAATTGCTGTTTATTTTTTACCGATTATATAAGTGCTGTTTCCCGCCGGACTGATATGTATTTCTAAAGCAAAAGCAATAGTTTGCAGTGTTTCATAAAACCCTTGTCGGGTATCCAGAGTTCCCTGTATTTTTAGGCTTTTTAAATCGTCATCCAGATAATTCACCGTAAACTTATGATCGCGCTGCAGTATTGTAATAACCTCATCGAGAGTTAAACCATCAACATAGAGTAAAACTTTTTTCCACTCTGGTTCAAAATTGTTTGTTTTCTCTTTATTAACTGTAGCCGTTTTTTCGGCATATATCGCCCTGTAACCTCTTTCAAGAAAAACCGTATTTTGTGTGCTTTCTACTTTTACTTTTCCTGTTCTTACACTTACTTGTGCATCATTATCATTGTAGGCTTTAATATTAAATGAAGTTCCTAAAACAGTTGTTTTTACAGCTCCTGAAGTAATAATAAACGGACGTGTAACATCTCGCTTTACTTCAAAAAAGGCTTCTCCTCTTAAAGTTATATTTCGTTCCTTTTTTGAGAATTTTGCAGGATAATCAATTTCTGTATTTTGGTTCAGCCAGACTCTTGTACCATCAGGCAGCGTTATAAGACGTATATCATCTTTAAAAGTTATGGTTGAAGTAATTTTAGGCTTAGATAAATCTAATCTGTTTAAAGAATGATAACTGCCAATAGAAAGAACAATTACGGCACACGCCACAGCAGCCCAATTGTAGAGGTTTCTATATTTATGAATTGTCACCTTTCGAATATTATCCCACATTCGGGCTTCCGTATCATTTGGAAGAATACCTCTGTTGGGTATAGCATTCCATTCTTCTTTTAATTTTTTATTTCTCATTTAGATTTATTTAGAATCGAAAAATCATGCGCGAATCTCCTCGATTCAACTACATTAGATTTTCATTCTTTTAAATGTCACGGGGTATTGTTACTATTAACGTTTTCTTAATCTGCGAGAAGATTTGGCAGCATTATATTGAAAACAAAAAAATCAACAGATTAATTCCGATAGCTATCGGGACGTTTCTACAGCACTAAATCATTCCTTCGGAATTTTAAAAAAGAACCGAAGGTTCGATTTATATTGTAGGGCCGGATTTTAATCCGGTTTACGAAGCATATTACCAATCTTTGTCGAATTACACATACGATTTCTCCCTTCGGTCGAAATGACAATATTGTCGCCAATCTTTGTAAACCGGATTAAAATCCGGCCCTACAATATAGGCCGAGCCTTCGGCTCTTTTCTGTTAATCTGAATTTCGAAATGACAAACTAATACGCAATAAACTCAGTCTGACTGATAAAGAAAAGCGCAAACCAATAAAGTTCATGGTTCTTTACCGAGTTTTTCTTTAAAAATTGTAACGTTTTAGAGATTTGGTTAGCAACAGCACTAGGAGACATATTCATTTCAACCGCAATTTCTTTGTAGCTGCGGTCTTCAAATTTATGAAGGCTGAAAATTTTTCTTCTTTTTTCAGGGATTTTATTAAGCAGATATTCGATTTTTTCCAGCTGCGAACTGATGTCTTCATCTGGTTCAGCGGCACTGTCAAGCTCCTTGATCAACTGATCGTCTTCTACAGAAAAAATTCGGTTTTGCTTTTTATACCATTTTGAGATTTCCTGTTTGGAGCTTTTAAACAAGATGGCTTCCAGCGTAACATTTGGGTCTAATTTAGTCCGATATTTCCAAAGATGAATAAATACATTTTGCGTCACATCTTCTGAATCTGCGAGCTGCGCTGTATATTTTTTGACAAAACAAAAAACTTTAAAATGATACAATTCATATATTTCCTTAAAACAAGAATCATCTCCAGCACGCAACCTTAATATCAAATTAGAACTCATAATGCAATTTTAAATGTTAAAGAAGAGCCTTACAAAAGTATAATAAACATTTATTGGTATTTTTTACAATTTGGTCATTTAATAATTTATTAATATTGAAACCAGTTTCCTGTGTTTAAAGGGTTTTACGAGAGGCTCACGCATTTCTAAAAATCGCTGTATTAGCAAATCATTAAAAGATTTGTAATTTCGATGTATAAATCAGCAAGTAACTCCTCGTAATGAAAATTCATATTTTTCGCATCCGGGAGCGGTGTAACGACAACTGGTGAAGCCTTATCCAAAAAACTAGATATACCTTACCTTGACAGCGATGCCTATTTTTGGGAGAAAACCCAAACTTATCATTCCATAGGAATGTTTCGTAGGTAGAAAAAAATAGGATCAGTCGTTTTTGCGTTCCGTAGGAACGTTTGACAGGTCAGATTATAAAAAAAACAATGTAGAAATCAAACGTTCCTACAGAACGTAAACCATTATAAAAATATAATTTTCTACCAATGAAATGTTCCTACGGAACAAGGAAATATATAAATAATCGAAGAGACTTTCTTAAAAGTCAATACAGTTTTTCACTATAATTATTTTGTTTTTTATTAGTGACTTAATTGACCTCTTTTTGATATCCGGCTTATCATTCCGTAGGAATGTTTCGTAGGTAGAAAAAAATAAAGATCAGCAACATTTACGTTCCTTAGGAACGTTTGACAGGTCAGATTATTAAAAAAAACAATGTCGGAAATCAAACGTTCCTACGGAACGTAAACCATTATAACAATATAATTTTCTACCAATGAAATGTTCCTACGGAACAAGGAAATATATAAATAATCGAAGAGACTTTCTTAAAAGTCAATACAGTTTTTCACTATAATTATTTTGTTTGTTTAATGATTTAATAAGGCACTTTATAATATCCAACTTATCATTCCATAGGAATGTTTCGTTGGTAGAAAAAAATAAAGATCAGCAACATTTGCGTTACGTAGGAACGTTTGATAGCTCAGATTATTAAAAAAAATGTCAAAAATCAAACGTTCCTACGGAACGTAAACCATAATACAATATAATTTTCTACCAATGAAATGTTCCTACGGAACAAGCAAACATGTAAAATAAAAAAGAGGCTGTCCCGACTTTTGAGACAGCCTCTTTACTTTTTTTAAAACATTACTTTTTAGTAATCGCTTCTATTATTTTAGTATAAATTTCAGTGTTTTGATAAACACCTGCAAAATTCTGAGCTCCAGCTCCATAAGCAAACACAGGAACCGGAACTGCTGTATGATCGTTTGTGCTGAAACTACCGTGAACATAACCTTTTTCAATACTTCCGTCGATTAAAGAAAGTCCGCCTGTTTCGTGATCTGCCGTAACAACTAAAAGAGTTTCAGGATTATTATCTACAAATTCCATTGCCTGCCCTACTAATTTGTCAAAATCAAGCATTTCGCGAACCACATATTCAACATTATTACTATGTCCCCCGTAATCAATTTGTGCACCTTCGGCCATGATAAAAAACGGATTTTTTGATTTTGCAAAAGTACTTACCGTTTTAGCAAAAGATTTAGTTAAGAAATCTCCTCTTCCATTTTTCATCGAAACAACCGCTGCATCATCTGCAATAACAAATTTGCTGTTTTTAATAGTATCTAAAGCGCTGAATTTATCTGAAAAAGTATATCCTTTCTCTAGTAATGCTTTAGATAAATCTTTCCCGTCTTTTCTGGATTTAAATTCTTTTGTCCCACCGCCAATTAAAATATCAGACGGATTACTTAAGAAATCATTTGCTATAGGTTCATTGTAACTTCTTTCCGGCTGGTGTGCATAAAAAGCAGCCGGAGTTGCATCTGTAATATTTCCTGCCGAAATAATGGCTGTTTTATAATTCTTTTTAACCAATTGCTGCGTAATTAATTCCAAAGGTTTTCCACTTTCATCAACGCTTATGAATCTGTTATTGGTTTTATGTCCCGTGGCCATTGCTGTTGCTCCGGCTGCAGAATCTGTAATATAGCTGTCAGAAGCTTTAGTTATCGAAAGTCCTTGTGTTGGAATATTAAATAAACTTAACTGTCCTTTATTGGCTGTATAACCTGCATATATCTGCGTTAATCCCATTCCGTCACCAATTAAAAGAATTACGTTTTTAGGTTTCTTTTTGGCGAAAGCCGAAACATTTTTAGGAACATATGCCTGATGAAATTCTGTATTTTGATAAAACGTTGATTTGATATTATTAATGAAATGTGTCAACTCAGAAACATTATCTGTACCAATAAAATCAAGCTTTAAATTCATCAAAGTCATCCACGTATTTACGTTGTCTGCCGTGCCCCAAAATCTTATTTTTTTATTTTGATTGTGGACTTTTTTAATCACTGCCTGAATTTTTTCTAAATCGGCTTGTGTTAAAACTCCTTTACCGTTCCAGGGCGTAAACACTTTTATATCTTCACTGATCATTTCAACACGAGCTAGTTGCTCCGGAGAATATTCTTCGTTAAGCCTTCCGTCAAAATAAATAAATTCGGGATAATCCTTCCATTGTGCAGGGTTTGGTCTGTTTCCTGAAATAACAACCTTAATGTTTTTGTTTACAATAATGTCAGGAAATGTTTTTAATTGCTGCGCAATAACTTTCAATGTAGCATCGGCATCAGATTTAATATCAATCATTAAAATCAAAGGTTTATTGCTTGGATAAGCTTTACTTCCTAAACTTTTTAATTTTAAAGAAAGTGGCTCCAGATACATACTTTTTAATGTATTCTGAGGCGTAATATCTTTAAAATTATGGGCTACAAACAATTCATTATTTACGACAAAAACATCGGCTTCAATAACGCCGGTTTCGTTAGAATACGCCCCGTAAAACGGAAGCGGACTTGCATAATCATTATGCGAATGTATGTTAGAAGAACTATATTCCTGTGCTTGCACAAACAGGAAGAATTGAAGGCAGAAAAGGGTGAATATTTTTTTCATTGAAAATGTTTTTTATTAAAGCTGTTTGTTTTTTGCCACAGATTAAAAGGATTAAAATGATTTTTGAATTACTTTGTGTAAAAAGGGTTTTGCCACGAATTACACTAATTTTCACGAATTATTTTTTTGATTGCTGCGAATAAAATTTGTGGAAATTCGTGTAATTCGCGGCTAAAACAATATTTACTAATGATCTTTATTTTTTGCCACAGATTAAAAGGATTAAAATGATTTTTGAATTACTTTGTGTGAAGGTTTTTGCCGCGAATTGCACGAATTTTCACTAATTATTTTTTTGATTGCTGCGAATAAAATTTGTGGAAATTCGTGTAATTCGCGGCTAAAACAATATTTACTAATGATCTTTATTTTTTGCCACAGATTTAAAGGATTAAAATGATTTTTGGATTGCTTTGTGTGAAGGGTTTGCCACGAATTGCACTAATTTTCACGAATTATTTTTTTTATTCCTGCGAATAAAATTTGTGGAAATTCGTGTAATTCGTGGCAAAAGAAAAAATCCTTTTTAATCCTTTAAATCTGTGACTAAAAAAACAATAATAACCAGTCCTTCAAAAAAGACTGGTTTTATAATATTTAATGCTGCCCATTATTTTTTTACTGTCTGCAGACTCCACAACAAGCCTGCAGCGTAAAAAAAAAATAAATAAACAAACAAACTAATTAATTGTTAATGGTAAATTGTGAATGGTTCACGACTAATTGATAATTAACCATTCACAATTCATAATTAACAATTAAATTACCATCCTTGGTTTTGAGTCAAAGCTCCTTTGCTCACAGCGATTTCATCTGGTGGTATTGGCCACACGTGATGAATCGCCGGATTGAAATTACGAGCCGGATAAATTACAGTTCCGTTATAATGGTGAAGCGGTTTTGCATAAGCATCTTTTGCATCTCCCCAACGAACTAAATCAAAATGACGGTCTGTCCACTCCCCTGCTAATTCACATCTTCTCTCTCTTTTTAAATCAGTTAATGTTGCTCCGGAAAGATCGCCAAGACCAGCACGGTGACGAATTAAATTGATTTCAGTATCTGCGTTTTGACCTTTCATTAATTTCGCTTCAGCAAGCATTAAAAGTACATCAGCATAACGTAAAAGCGGAACATTTAAAGCAGTTGAAGGTTTGTCTCCGTTTGCATTTACATAACGAATATCTACAGCTCCAGAATTTGTTTTTGGATAACTAAACGGCTCCATGTATTTTTTAAACTGATAACCTGTTCTGTTACTTGAACTTACAATATAATTCCCTTCGTTAAACGTTACTTCTTGTCCAAAATAAACGAATTTATCTCCTTTTTGAAGTATTGTCGCGCTTCTTCTTTTATCTGTTGGATCATAGGTATCAAACAATTCTTTTGTTGGATAAAAATTCCCCCATCCGTTGTAAGCTCCCCATCCTTTATCTTCTAAACAAACTCCAGGAAAAATGGAACCCAAACCAGTATTTTCTGCACTAGAAGTTACAGACCAGATATATTCTGTAGACCAGTTATTTTTGATTTTAAAAACATCTTCAAAATTGTCAAGCAGTTTATGTTTTCCGCTTGCAACAATCATGTTCGCATATTTTATAGCATTATCCCAATCTTTAGCATACAAGTACGTACGAACTAAATAAGCCCAAGCAGCGGTTTTGTGCGCACGTCCATAATTGTCTGGTGTAAGCTCATTAAAATACGGTAATAAATCAGCAGCTTTCTTTAAATCGGCAGCGATATAAGCGTAATTTTCGGCAACGTTTTTAGCACGCGGAACGTAAACGTTTGTAAAGTTTTCTCTATCCTGAATAGGAATTCCGGCACGATCGTCTCCATAATGGTACGCTAATTCTAAATGCATTACAGCATGATTAAAATAAGCTTCGCCAAGCATTCCGTTTTTTGTTTTTTCATCCAAAGGAATATTCGGGATATTACGAATTACGTCGTTGCAGCGTTTCATAATTTCGTAATGAAGTCTCCAGATATCTTTTGTATCAGACTCAGCTCCATCAACAATAAAATTTTTGATACGTTCTGCATTTTGTCTTGGTTTTGTTCCAATATCATCGCTGGCGTTGTTTAACCAAAAGAAACCACGACCGTACATATTATCATCAGAATACAAAGCATAAATCGAATTTACTCCTGCTTGTGCATCTGCCGGAGTTTTCCAGAAATTTCCGCTTGACGGCGCTCCCTGCGGAATTACATCAAGTTCACTTTCGCAAGCTGTGGTGCTTACCAATAGCACAAAACTCAATAATAAAAGGCTTAATTTTTTCATTTTGTTTATTTTATATTTTTAAAAAGTAGCGTTTACACCAGTCATATAAATTCGGGAAAGCGGGTATTTACCTACATCCATTCCGAAGTTTCTAAGACCAACTTCCGGATCCATTCCTGAATAATTCGTGATTGTAAACAAGTTTTGTCCAGAAATAAAGAATCTTAGTTTTGCTTTTCCGTTTAACCAGTTTTCTTTAACTGTATAAACAATAGACACGTTTTTCAATCTTAAGAAAGAAGCATCTTCGATATAAAAATCAGAGATTCTTCCGAAGTTATTGTTGTTGTCTGTAGATGAAAGAACCGGAATATTAGTATCTGTATTCGTTGGTGACCAGGCATTTTTAGATTCAGCCAATAAGTTGTAACCTGGGAAAGAACCGTTTAAACCTGTATGTTTTACAGCATTGAAAACACTGTTTCCTGCAGCTCCGTTAAAAAAGATATTCATATCGAAACCTTTGTATTTGAAATTGGCATTTAAACTGTAAGTTGTTTTAGGAAACGGATTTCCAAGCACTACTCTATCGCTGTTGTTAATTACACCGTCTCCGTTTTCATCTTTAAATTTAATATCTCCGGCAACGGCATTTGGCTGATACGCTACTCCATTAGCATTTACATACGCTTTTGCTTCTGCAGTACTTTGGAACAATCCGTCAGTTGCGTATCCGTAAAATGCACCAACCGGACTTCCAACCTGATAAATATTTGCTAATGGTAAACTACGAACTCGGCTTAAGTTTAAAGGCTCAAGTGAAGTCAAATCATCTTTAATAGAAACAATTTTGTTTGTTAAAAATGCAGCGTTTGCCGTTACATCAAATTTAAATTCTCCACGTGTTTTTTGATACGTTAAACTTGCTTCAAGACCTCTGTTTTCTACATCTCCAGAATTCACGATTCTGCCAAGAGGCGTTCCAGAAACTCCAGGAAGCTGATCGCGAACTAACATATCTTTGTTTGTTTTTACATAAGCATCTACAGATCCTACAATTGTATTATTGAACATTGTAAAATCTAAACCTATATTAGTCTGCTCAGAACTTTCCCATTTTAAATTAGGGTTAGATAATTCACTTTCAGCATAACCGTAATTAATTACCGGAGTTGCTCCAATTAAAGCTGATGTCTGCGTAAGAGGCACACTAAACTGGTAAGGCCCAAGGTTCCCTAAGTTTCCTATTTGTCCCCAGCTTGCACGAAGTTTCAAATTGCTTACAATTGGGTTAATGCTTTTCATGAAACTTTCTTCAGAAATTAACCATCCTGCCGAAACTGATGGATATACTTTCCAACGATTATTTTGTAAAAGTTTTGAAGTTCCGTCGCGGCGTACAATTCCTGATAATAAATATTTTTGATTGAAATCATAGTTTAACCTTCCCACATAAGAAGAAATAATTTCATCAGATAAACCTGCTCCAGTCTGCTGAATTACTTTAGCATTCAACAAATAACGCTGTGATGGATCTTCGTTATCAAAACCAGTTCCTTCAACCGTATAATAATCTCTTTTAGTTTCCTGATAGGTATATCCAGCTAAAGCTTTGAAGTTGTGTTTTCCTAATGATTTTTCATAAGAAATAGTTTGCTCGCTCAATAAATCAGTTGTTGTCATTGACTTTTTCGTCAATCTGTTAAAGTCGAATATTTTTCCCGGTTCTGTAATTTTAACCGTAAAATCTGTTGCGTTATCTTGTATTCTGGTATAACCCCAGTTTGATTTTACTTTTAATCCTTCGATAATTTCCCATTCTGCATAAGGATTGATCAAAACTGTAGAAATTGGGTTTCTGTTGTCTAATCTTTTTAAGTAAGCAACGGGATTGATCACGTCTCCGTAAGAACCAATATATTTTTCAGGAACTCCTCCAAATTGTCCAGAACCATCTTCTCTGTAAATTGTTGCATTTGGCGGATAAAAAATTGCTCCTAAAATTGCTCCTGTATAAGCACTTGATGTATTAGCAGACTGACCATCTGTTAAGGAATACGATAAATTTTCTCCAAGTGTAAAATTTGGCGCCAGTTTAAAAGAGGTGTTCGCTCTTACGGTGGAACGGTTTCCAAAAGTATTTAACAAAATACCTTCGTTTCTTCTATAACTTCCTGAAAGAAAGAAATTTGATTTTTCTGTTTTTCCATTTATCGAAAGAGATAAATCCTGAATTTCTCCTGTACGGAAAATTTCGTCCATCCAGTTTGTTTTTGTCGTTCTTGCTGTTGGTTCAAAAGCAGGATCAAAAGCAGGAATTCTTGGTAAACCCGCATTATCTCTTGCAGTATTCATGGCATCAGCATATTCTGCAGCGTTTAAAACATCAAGTTTTTTAGCCACATTTTGAAAACCTCCCTGATAATTAACGTTTACATTAATTTTATCTGAAATTCCTTTTTTAGACGTAATTAAAATTACACCTCCAGAAGCTCTTGCTCCGTAAATCGCTGCTGATGCCGCATCTTTCAAAACGCTGATCGAAGCAATATCATTTGGGTTAATCGTATTTAAGGAACCGCTGTAGATAATTCCGTCTAAAACAATTAACGGCGTTTCTGCATTTAAAGATCCAATACCACGAATATTGATTGTTGGCGAAGCTGTTGGATCTCCTCCGTCGTTAATAACGGTAACACCCGCTACAGTTCCCTGTAATAATTCGCCCGCATTGTTATACGTTCTGCTTGATGCTTCTTTCATAGAAACAGATCCTACAGATCCTAAAACTTCATTCTTTTTTACGCTTCCGTAACCCATAACCACAACTTCCTGAAGCTGTTTCATATCGGCTGCTAATTTTACAGTGATATTTTCTGACTTGGTTACTTTTATTTCTTGTGTTACATAACCAACATAAGAGAAAATAAGTACCGCTTCAGATGCGTTTATTTCCATTTTAAACGTTCCGTCAAAGTCTGTTGCTGTCGTTGCGTTAGAACCTTTATCTTTAATTCCAACTCCCGGCAATGGCATATTATCGTCTCCGCCAAAAACAGTTCCCGAAACAATAATTTTGTTTTGATCATCCGTTAGATTGGCTACTTTCTGCGTTTTTTTAATTACAATATTGTTACTTACAATTTCATATCGAAGTGAAAAATTGCTGCATATTTTATCTAATGCCTGCTCCAGTTTAACGTTCGTAAGTTTTAAACTGATTTTCTGGTTCGTATTAACTTGATTTGATTCGTACATAAAATGAACGCCAGCCTGATTTTCAATTTTTTGAAAAACATTCTTCAAGCTTTCATTTTCTACCTTTAAGGTTACTTTTTTATCAAAATCAATATTTCCGGCATTTATTAATCCGGTAAAAAACAAAGCAATAAATAAGATTACTTTTGCCCACATAGCTTTTTTAATGCTTTGAAACTTTACGACGTACCGCTTTTGTTTTTCATTCATAGTTTTTGGATTTTAGATTGGCTTTTAATTTTAGATTTTAGAATTCTGATTTTAGATTTTTTACTAATTACTTCTCACTTTTTACTATTCACTTTTCACAACTATTGAATTTTATAAACCCCGTCCTCTACCTTATATTCGGCGTTTACGATATTGCATACAAGAGCCACAACCTGATCTACAGGAAGTTCTTTGAAATAGGCGTTTATTTTAAGTGCGTTTAGATTTTTGTTTTTAATTTCGATGGCAACATTGTAGTTTCTGTTTATGGTCGCAATAACTTCCGGCAGCGGCGTATCTTCAAAAACAATAATATTTTTTCGCCACAATGAAATCGTGTTTACAGGAACATCTTTAAAGGCTTGCAGTTTGTTGTTTTTTGATTTAAAAACCACTTTCTGACCCGGCGTTACATATACATTTTCTTCTGTAACAGTCGATTTTACGTTTACTCTTCCAGTCATAACAGAAACTTCCTGTGTTCTTTGGTCCGGATAAGCCTGAACATTAAAACTCGTTCCCAGTACTTTGGTATCCATTTTATCGGTGTGGATTATAAAAGGATGTTTTTTGTCTTTGGCTACATCAAAAAAAGCTTCTCCGGTAAGATAAACTTCACGTGTATCTCCTTTAAATTCTTTTGGGTATTTTAAACGGCTTCCGGCGTTTAACCAAATTTGTGTTCCATCGCTTAAAGTCAGTTTAGCGTGTTCGCCCAGCTTTGCAGCATATTCTTTAGTTTCAACAGCATTTATTACTTTTTGATAAAAGAAAAATGATGCACCAAATAATACTAATAAGGAAGCCGCAGCTGCCCAATATTTAGTTTGAAGAAAAATGACCTTGTTTGATTTCTTTATTTGTCTCAATTCTTTTTTTAGTTGGGAACGATCTGATTGTATAGTCTCCATATTCTCGAAAGCTTCATCAGTACGATCGTACCATTTATTCCACATTTCTTGTCCTTTTGGAGAATAATTTCCTCCTAAAAAATGTTTTATTTCTTGTTTTAATTTATCAGGCATTATAATTTCTTTATGTCTTTAATAGTATGTCTTGAGAATTGAAAATTCAGGTAGGTTGAAAAGGTTACGCTTTTGTTAAGAAAAAAGTCGGCTTATCATTTTCGGAAATTTTAAAATCAATTAAACTCTCCTAAATAAGTCCGCATAAATTTTAAGGCGTATGTAATATGATATTTTACCGTATCGATCGAAACGTTAAGCTCGTCAGCAATTTCTTTATTAGAATAATGTTTGATTCTGCTGAGAATAAAAACCTCTTTTGATTTTTTTGGAAGTAACGAAGCAGCTTTGTCAACCGCTATTTGTAATTCATCATAAAAAATAGAATCTTCGGTTGCATTGTGACTGTTATAAGAAACGGTATTTCTATCTAAAACTTCCTGAATATACTGATCTGTTACGGTGTGGGATTTAATATAATCTAAGGTTGTATACCGAACGGAAGTATAGATGTATGCTGCAAAACTTTTTTGAATTACGATCGTTTTACGGCGTTCCCAGATGGTGGTAAAAACTTCCTGAACAATTTCTTCAGAAATAGGAACCGATTTCATCCTTAAATAAACGAAGCGCACCAGCAAATCACGGTATCTAAAATACAGTTCATCAAAAGCTTTATCTTTTCCTTGTTTTAATAATTCAACAAGTTCTTCATCAGAATAACCTTTATACATAATACTTCACTTTATTATTATTGACCGGGAAAATAATGTCTATTAAAACATTTATTTGGTGAAGTATGCTTACTTTGAAAAATGACATATACTGCAATAGTTTGTTTAATAATATGTCTTCAAAATTAAAACTGAGGGTAGGTCGGTTAGGTTACGTTTACATTAATAAAACAGCAGGATTATGAAACATTGTATTAACATTTCGTTTGGTTTGTTACCAATACATTTAAAAAAACGGAAGAGTAAAAATTTGGGATAACTTAGTAAAAGAATTTAAATATTTTCATGTTAACAAACTGAATATGTGAATTATATAACTTTTACAATTTAAACTATAAAATATTTTCCCATTAACAATTCTACATTTACATTCCCGCAGTAAAAATCTGCAAGAACTAAATTTAAACAGCAATTATTAACCTCTAAATACTGATATCATGAAATTTGAAGGCAATGAAAATGACGAAACCACATTTAGAAAACAAGAATCTTTTTGTCTGTATGATTCCATTACAATATGCGACGATCAGGAAATAAGTCGATATTTTAGAGGTCAGAGTAAGAATGTTTCCTGGGATGATGAAGATGACAGCCTTGAGGAAGAAGACAATTATTACGAAGATGAAGAGGAAACCTTAGAGAGCTATGATCGACCGTTGTAAATCTCTCCAATAATAAATAATCATTAAAAGCTATCTGAATTCAGATAGCTTTTTTTTGGTTTTGGTGTAAATGATTTGTTTATTTAAAAACAGTTACTGCATCAGTAAGATTTTGGCTGGAAATAAAATCGGCGATAAAATCTTTTACTTCATTCCTGCTTTCTGCCGAAGTGGCAAAAGAATTAATATGATAATTTTCGTCCTGATCTAATATATGTATTATTTCAGTGTAGCCTTTGGAGATTAAACTGCCTTTTAACTTAATTACATTAAATTGTTGACGTCCGTCTAATTCTTTACGTACTTGTAGTTTTATAGCTCGTTCCATATATTAATATTTAAATTAATTCCTTAACTATTCCTTTATCAAATATAAACATTCGATTATTTAAGTATATAATAATCAATGCAGTAGTTATTAACTGTTTATCAGTATATTATCAACAATTCAGAATTATACTATTAAATTTAAAACATGGAAACCTTCGAAAGCAATGTTTGCTGTAGTTTTAATGAACCATCAAAAAAAGATTATTTAAAAGAAATATTAGAGCCATCAAAAAAGCCATATCAACAACGATATGGCTTTTTCTAATTTAACTCGGATTAATCTGCACCATCCGGCTGTAATCTTTAGAATATTTTTCCGGGTCTGATGCTGCGTATTCATTTTCCGGTTCGGGAATTACATGAATTTTAGAATCACTAACAGATATTACGGCCGAGCAGACATAAATTCCTATTTTGCCTTCGTTATATCTAAAATCCAGCAGAGTTAGTTTTACAACATCGTTTATAGAAAGTTCATAATAATTTCCGTAACGGATAATCTTAAAATAGATTTGCTTATTATCCTGAATTTCAAATTGATTGGTTTGAATGTTTTCAAAAATAAAATTATTCTTAACGTCCTTTTCATTAAATCCCCAAGCCCTGAATTGAACAAATCCGTTTACAAAATCAATCGAAATATAATAAGCTGTTCCTTCTTTATCACATTCAATTACAAATCCTGTTTTTCCCATTCCTTCAACCGCAAGCGTTCCTTCCCATACAAAATCCATTGAAGGTTTTTCGAAGCAGTAAATTTCATAGCCGCTTCGGCATCCAAACCGCCATTTGTTTTCATTTTCCTGAACAAAATTAGCAGTTGGATTTCCCAGAATTGGTACGGGCTGCGGTAAATCTTTTTGCAAAATTGTTTTTTGGTAGAGCTTTTCCCAGTAATAATAAGACTTTAATAAAAGTCTGCCGCTTTTGTCAATATCCAATTCTTTTGGCGGCGGAATTACTCGGTGTGTATTGACATTTCCATCGGCAAAATAAAAATTATAAACTAAAAAATGCGCGCCGTCTTTTACAACTCTCGCTGCATAATTCCCCTGCGGAAGCAATACATTATTATGGAAAGCACAATATTCTCCCTTAAACTCCGGCGCGGACCAATATCGTACTTTAACATCTTCGCGAATGGAGCCTAGTAAATAATGAGTTCCTTTTATTTCGATAACACACGGACACTCAACATCATCATATACATATGGGAAATGCAGCGGTTTTTGCAGCACAAAACCTTCTTTCTCTCTTTTGGCTACACCAATACAGCCGCGTCGGTAAATTGGTCCGGATGCACTTCGGGCGCAAATCAATAAATAATCTTCGCCTTCATACGTGTATTTAAAAGGATCTCTAAAACTAATCCATTCCCGTGGATTGTTAGAAAAACTTTCATAATGTGGTGCTTCACTTTTAAAAGGCAGGCCTTCAAAATTTTCTTTTTCCCAATGAATTAAATCTGCCGAAACTGCCCTGCCTACTTTTTGCTCAATTCCTTTATCCTGACGTTTCAAACCGGTATAATACATTTCGTAACCCTTTTTATCCGATCTTTTGCTTACATGCATTGTCCACAACATATCATCGTCCCATTCTCCAGGATCACCTACAAACAAAGCATTTTTTACTCTTTTCCAAGAAAGACCGTCTTTTGAAACTGCGTGCGCAATATAATCGTGATTGGGAATAATCAAATGAAACAAATGATGCATTCCTTTTTCATCTATAAATACATCAACATCTCCAATTTCCCAATTGCTAAATCCTGAACCTGAATACATTTTATTACTTATTTAATCTGTTAGTATGTTTTTTTTTGCCACGAATTTCACCAATTTTCACCAATTTCAAATTCGTGGAAATTTGTGAAATTCGTGGCTTATTTCTTTTGAATGCCCAACGGTTATTTTATGATTTTATAATATTTCAATCCTTCTAAAATTCCTTCAGAAGCAGAATTCTTAGCAACATAAACACTTTTGGTCGTTTCGTAATCTGCCAGTTCTGCGCTTCTGTTTCCCACAATAATACCTTTTACCAAACCTCTGAACATATCAACATCATTTCCCGAATCTCCGGCAGCAATAACATTCGATAATGAAATATTCCATTTACGGCATAAAAATTTTATAGCATTTCCTTTTGAAGCCCGCTTCGGAATAAAATCCAGATATTGACCATGGCTTGGGATAATATTTATTTTATACCAGCCTGTTCCTAAAGCCTTGATTAATTCGTCGTGATCGTAATCTTCTTTTTCGTAGTAATAGGAAATTTTATAAGGATTCTGAGCTTCTACTTCCTGAAGCCTGATCCATTTCACTTCCTTTAAACGTTCGACAATATCTTCTCTTTTCCATCTTCCGGCTAAGAATTTTGCCCAGCCTTTGTCGAGAATATAATCTTCCCCATTAGTATAATAAATCTCTGTCCCAACGGAACAAATAATAAAATCCGGCAGCGGAAACTCCTCCTCATCAATGATTTTTTTAACCAAAGTCAAATTTCTTCCCGAAGCCATCGCAAAAGCCATCTTATCCGTACGGTTTGTTAAGTGCGCTTTTAATTCCTTTAATCCGGGATTATTTAATTTGGGTTCGATCAGAGTTCCGTCAATATCCGAAACCAATAAGTTTTCGATCTTTCTTTTCAATCGGTCAATATTGATATTTGGATAATGCTGTTTTTTGATTCCGGCTCCGGATGATAAGGATAAATTTTCTTTTACCAATTCCACATATTGATTAACATGGCTTAACCAGCTGTAATGTTTTTGAATATTTATGGCGCCGTTATTCGAATAATATTTCCACTGATTTTCATCAGTTAGAATATTTCGAAGTGCTTTTTTAATTTGATTTTCATCTTGCGGATTCACTAATTCTCCGTTTTGGCAGACTGGAATAATTTCTGATGGCCCGCCATTTTTGGTAACCACAACCGGAAGTCCTGAACTGGCAGATTCTATAACGGTTAAACCGAAATTTTCATGCAAAGCCAAATTTACAAATACACCTCTTTTTTCGGCAGCATAACGGTAAATAATCGAAACCTCATTCTCCACATCATGCTTTTTCGGAATGGCCATTTTTCCGTACAAATCGTATTTGTCCATTTGCAATAATAAATCCGTCAGAACATCTTTTTCAGATTCCGGCATTTTGGCAATGTCTTTACGGATTCCGGCAAAAATGACCAGATTTGCAATGCTCTGCAATTCTTTGTCTTTACCGTAAACATCAATAAGTGTATGGAGATTTTTATGTCGGTCAGGCCTCGAAAGTGCCAGTATAAAAGGTTTATGCGGATTGGTCAGGAATTTTGAAATCGTTTCTGAAACCCAGTATTTTCGCTGTGTTTCTTCTAAATGTTTATCATTATCCGGTTCCTGAAAATAATAAGGAACAAATTTTCTGGTATCGATTCCCGGAGAAATGGCGTGGTATTTTCCTAACTCAAAATTTTTATACGCTTTATAGGTTTCAATTTCCTGTTCGGTAGAAGTAACAATAAATTCCGAAAGTTCAAGTGTCTTTTCCTCAGCCGCAATCCTGGCTTTAAACTTGAATTTCTTTTCCAGTTCTTCTTCCGTAAATCCGCTTTCAAGCAATTTTTTCTTTTTATAAAATCCTAAAGAATGTCCGGTATGCGCAAAAGGAATATTGAGAACCGCAGATAATTCGGCGGCAGCGTAACCAGCATCCCCGTAATGAGAATGAATCCAGTCCGGATAAATGTTGTGCAGTTTAATATGCTGCATTGCTCCGTTTACAAACGTATCAAGATCTTCCCAAAGCAGTTCTTTCGATTTGTATTTTTTTCCTAAAAAAGGAATTCGTCTTATATCTAATTTATCATTAATTACTTCCACAGGAACTGCATATTCCGGCGAAAGCAAAGGATCGTCAATTAATCGTGTAAATAAATGTACGTGCTCAACATCTTTGTGCTGGGATAAAAATTCGGCAAGTTCGTAGACATATTTAGTTTGTCCGCCGTTGTCTGCATCCCGGCCAATTTCAAGACCGGAACCCTTTAAAAGTCCGTGTATATTTATAATTGAGATTCGTAATTTTTTCATCATCGGGCATTGTTATTTTGAAAGCCCAATTTACCATGCCTGCGAAGATTGTAAAGAAATAATTACAGTTTAAATTTACATATTTCCCACATTTGAAAGATAATTTAACCTAAAACATTACCGTTTATAATCTAAAACAGCCGGCAAAATATAATCCTTTACAATTTTTTCTGCCTGAGGATGTGCATATTGTTTATTATATGCTTTTGAAGTAATAATGATCACTAACGCAAGTTCTTTAAAAACTATAAACTGGTTTCCCCCATTTCCGGCACAATAAAACGTTTCATAATTTTTTCCTTCAAAAGCAAAAGTTTTATTCCAAAACAAATAACCGTAGAATTCATTATTTCGTTCCGGAATCTGGATTTGTTTTGTAAAAGTTTTAGAAACCCATTCCGGGCTTAAAACTTGTTTTCCGTTCCACAAACCATTATTTTTATACAATTGCGCATATTTAGCATATTCCAGCGAAGTCATTTGTAAACTTCCAGCCGTATTAGGCACTTTTTGAGGCGTATACTGCCATTGATAATTCGTAATATGTAAAGGTTTAAAAAGCTTTTCATCGACATATTTTTCTAAACCCTGAGGCACACTTTTATTTATAATATCGCCAAGAACCACAACTCCTGCCGTAAAATAATCCCATTGACCGCCGTTTGTTTTGGTTTTATCCATAGGAAGGTTCAGCGCAAATTTTACCCAGTTCTCAGCCGGATACATATTATCTTCATTTCCCGGAGAATCTCCATTGCTGTCAGAACCTTCAAAAGCAGAACTCATTGTGAGAAGATCTCTTATTTTTACGCTGTCTTTTTTAGGTTCATAATTAGTAAACTGTTTTAAATCGTAAAATGTATTTAAAGTCTGGTTTTCATTTTTAATAAAACCTTCATCAATTGCAATTCCCATTACTGTAGAAGCAAAAGATTTTCCAGCAGATCTCGTGTCGTGCAGCGTATTTCTATTGGCATCATTAAAATATTCTTCAAGCAATAATTTACCATTGTTTATTACAACGACACTCGTAATTTCTTTTAAATTATAAGTGCCAATAGCTGAATTTAACTCCTCAATTTTCTTTTTATCAAAAGACTGATTTGAAATTTCCCAATCGCTTCCCGGCTGAATCTGCTGAACTTCAATTTGTTTTTTAGTTAATACAATGGGTTTTATAAGCAGCTTTAACTGACCTTCGGCAATTAAATTTCCTGTTTTTATATTGTCGTCTATTTTAATATAAAGTCTGAGTTCTATTTTGAGTTCATGCGTTCCTGCGTTCAGTGCTTTTTCTCCGCCATTATTTTTAAAACGTTCCCACATGTTCATTGCCCACCAATCTTCTCCTTTTGTACTCGTTAGCGGAACCCTAAATACTGTCGATGTATTTTTGTTTCCGCCAGAACCAAAATTGCAGCCGTGATGAATATTTTCGGTATAAATCAATTTACCGTCAACATAAAAAGAAAACTGAAGATTTCCGGTTTTTAAAAGTGTTTCCGCAGAAAGTTCAGGAGCTAATTGATGTAAATAATTCACTACTGAATTATCCATGAAAACCCTGATATTTAAATCGGATCTGGGTTTAAGTTCAAATGATTTTAAAATGTCTGTCTTTTTATATTCAGCCAGCGGAATATTTCCATTCATAAAAGTAACCTTGCCAATATTGGCTTTATGAATATCATAAGTGATTTCGTCTGCTTTATATAAATCATTTTGGGCCGCAATTTTACCGCAAAAAGACAGTAAAAGAAACAATATTATTCGTGTCATTATTTTAGTTTTAATAAATATTTGAAAAGCAAAACTATATCGTTCCATTCACTAAAAATTGTACAGAATTAACATTACGGTTATTTCTTAAAAAGTATTTTTTTATGTTCTGATGGATTAATTTCATTCATTTCCCTAAAGCAGCGATTAAAATGACTTTGGTCTGAAAATCCGCATTGATAAGCAATTTCAGTAAATGACTGGTTTTGGGAAGACATCAGCGAAAGCGCTTTTTCAACCTTTAATTTCCTAATATATTCGCCCAGATTGCAATGAAAATATTTAGAAAAATCCCTCGACAAATGTATCGGGTGAATATTTAATATCGAGGCTAAATATTCTAACGTAAGAGGTTCTGCAAATTGTTCGTGCAGGATTTCATCCAGCGTTGTTACCCATTTTGGTTTTTTATCTAAAACCGTTTTAAAATTGTTTTGCAAACGTGAAATTATTTCGAGCAGTAATATTTGAGTAGAAATATCAGTACTATTATCGTCTATCTTTGAAGCCCTGAAAACCTTGTACATCAACAATTTAATATCAGGATCTAAAATTTTACTGCTTCCTTCCAGATTTTCGCTGTTTAAACTCAGATTCTCAAACCAGTGCTTTTCAATTTCAAGATGAAAACCTCTCGTAAATCCGTCAGGTTTTATATTATAATGCGCATCCTGCCAGTTATGAAACAACAGACTTCCGGGAGAACAATTGTAGACTTCTTTTTTATTTCCTTCAATAACATTTCCTTCCAGAATAAAAGTAAAATAAGCATGTTCATGGTAATGCCAGTCCACTTTTGGATGTGTGTAAACGGTATCAGTTAAAGTAATTCCGTCGAGATAAATAGTCTTGTTTGTATCGCCGTAAAATTCGCCTTTTTTTGAATGTTTCATCGTTACAGAATTTCAGAAAACTAATGTACATTATTTTGGCATGAGAATTATAGAACAATATTTAAAAATTGTGTAAGAAAATTTTAGGGCATAGTTATACTTTTCAGTCTTATAAATGTTTCACCAAAACATAAATCCATGAAAATACTTTTACCAATCTTCTTAATTGTTATCCTAATTTCAATTTTGAACTACAGCTGCGAATCGCTTTGCGAAGATGATAATTCCAGAAGCAATCATAAAGAAGCTTCAACTCACAAAACAGACACATTAGAAGCGACTATCGATTAAAATATTTTTAAGAATTTTAATAAATTTCTTTCAAAAAACAGATCAAAAGAGATTAAAATTGGCAATATTATTTTTACATTTGAGTAAGAAAAATATTGTCATGCCGTTCGTTTTTAACGAAATATCATCTTTTATAAACACCCCAATATTTATATGAGTTATAAAAACATATTACAAATTGACGATGATATTGACGATTGCGATTTTTTTATGGAAGCGCTTCAGGCAGTTTCCAGTGCTGATTATGTATCGATGCAAAACCCTGTAGAAGCACTCAATAAACTGATCCACAAAAAAATTAATCCCGATGTTATTTTTCTGGATCTTAATATGCCGGTTATGTCCGGCTTAGAATTTTTAATAGAAATTAAAAAGCAGGAAGTCATTAAAGATATTCCTATCATTATTTTCTCAACTTCACAATTTGAAGAAATTAAGCTTAAAGCCAAAAAATACGGAGCAGATGAATACATCTCAAAACCAAGTGATTTCAATGAATTAAAAAAAATACTAAGTCATTATATCGCATAATGTATACTGTGCTTAATTATAACATTCAAACCATTTACTGCGCTGTGCTATTTTTTGCTTTTTTTATTGTTAAACCCTGGTTCCTTTGGTATTCCTAACAGAAAGACAATGAAATTATCAACTCAAATACTTGTAGCTTTTACGCTTATCATTTTACTTTCTGTAGCAGATTCCTATACGAATTACAGGCTGTCTAAAAAAGTACAGCTTAATTCTCAATTTCTTTCAAAATCAGAAGCCGTAATTAGAAATTCGAATAAAACCCACAGGGCCATTCTTGAAATGCAAAGTGCCGTAAGAGGTTATTTTTTAACAAACGATACCACATTTTTAGAAGAATATAATAAAGGAATAAAAAAAGTACCCGAATATCTTAGAGAACAGCGTTCCCTTATTGGCATTGATAATACCCAGCGGTCTATTATAGATTCTATAACACAGCTGCATATTGAGTGGCTTGTATATACATCAGAATTAATCGAAACCAGAAACAATAATCCCGTAGTTTATCAAAACCTTATAGACACTAAATTCAAAAAACATATAGGCAAAAATATCAATGATGCTATTAGTAGAAAGTTCAAACGGTTTGATAAAATCGAATATAAAACACGAAAATACCACAGCGATATGTTACTGCAGTCTTTAGCAAATACCAGAACATTTTCGCTCATATTTTTATCCTTAACCATATTTGTTGGTATTGCAAGTACGGCTTACATCGTTATTATGATTACCAACCGAATCAACTCTATGGTTCGTGTAGCAGATACAATCTCTAAAGGAAAATTTACCATAGTTGAAGATTATAGAAAGGATGAATTAAGTGCGCTTTCTTCCTCTTTAAACATTATGTCGCGCCGACTGGAAAAAAACATTCAGGATCTGGAAAACAAAAATGCAGAGCTTAACAAATTTGCCTATGTAGTTTCTCATGATTTAAAAGCGCCTCTTCGCGGTATTTATAATGTTATCAGCTGGATTGAAGAAGATTTATCAGAAGAACTCTCTCCTGCCCTAAAAAATTATCTGAGCATAATTCCGAAGAGAACGCAGCGCATGGAAGCCTTAATTAACGGTCTTTTGGATTATGCGCGAATCAACCGAAAAACAACTCCTGAATTAGTGGATACCAATATAATGGTTGATGAAATTGCGCAGTCTATTGTTCCAAGGAAATTCAAGTTAGAAATTATTAATCTTCCCGTAATCTTTACAGAACGTTTAAAACTCGAGCAGGTATTTTCTAATTTAATCAGTAACGCGGTAAAATACTCCAATCCTAAAAATCCCCGCATCGTTATAAAATGCGAAAAAATAATGAACGTTTTTGAGTTTTCGATAAAAGATAACGGAATTGGAATTGATCCTGAATACCATCAAAAAATCTTTGAAATATTTCAAACCCTGAGAGAAAAAAATGAAATGGAAAGCACCGGAATTGGCCTCGCCATTGTCAAAAAAATAATTGACGAACAAGGTGAAACCATCAATGTACAATCAAAACTAGGCGAAGGGGCAGAATTTACCTTTACCTGGAGAAATAATAAAGCCGTATGAGAAAGCCAAACATTTTACTAATTGAAGACGATGAACTGGATACTATATCGGTAGAACGTTCCTTAAAAAAATTAGAAATCAAATATATTCTTCATACCGCCTACAACGGACTTGAAGCATTAAAACTATTAAGAGATCCAGAAAATCCGCTTGTGCCGGATGTGATTCTTCTGGACATTAATATGCCCAGAATGAACGGAATTGAATTTCTTAGAATCATAAGAAGCGATGAAAATCTAAAAGACCTAAATGTTTTTATTATGACGACATCTTCTGAAAATAACGACAGGGTTACCGCCGAAGAACTAGGCATTTCAGGATATATCATTAAACCATTGAATTACAATGACAATACAAAAAGACCCGATTCAATGGATGCTTTTGTACAATTTCATCTAAGGAAAATTTTATTAAATGAAAATACTTAAATTTAATAGAAATTTCAATTTTTTAAAATTCCAAATTCCAATATCAGAAATCAGAAATAATCTAAAATCTGAACTCTAAAATCAAAAATATACCAAGCCGCCAATTATGAAAAAAGCAAAACACACCGATAAAGCACCAGAAAATGAGGTTTTGATCGCACTGCCAATCATAACAGATGAAAAAAAACCATCTGGAACCAAAGTAAAAAAAATCGAACCCGAAGAATCTATTCTTAACGATGCCGAATTTTTAAAGATTTTGCTGAAAGTTAAAAACGGAAACTTCTCGCAGCGTTTCCCAACCGATCAAAACGGAATAAAAAGATCAATCTGCGATACTTTAAACGAAATTATCGACCTTAACGAAAGAATGGTTTTTGAATTTCAAAAGGTTGGAAAAAGCATTGGTAAACAAGGAAAACTAACCAATCGCGTGGTTCTTGACGGTGCACGTGGCTCGTGGAGTTCGTGTGTTGAATCTGTAAACACCTTGATTTCTGACCTGGTTCACCCTACTATCGAAATTGCACACGTAATTACATCGGTGGCAAAAGGAAACTTATCTCAGGAAATGCCTTTATCTATTGAAGGAAACCCGCTTCAAGGAGAATTCCTTAGAATTGCAAAAGAGGTAAACGGAATGGTGAAACAGCTGAACCTTTTCTCGATGGAGGTTACCCGTGTGGCGCGTGAGGTTGGTACAGAAGGAAAACTTGGAGGTCAGGCAAAAGTTCGTGGTGTGGGCGGTGTTTGGAAAGATTTGACCGATTCTGTAAATAAAATGGCGAGTAACTTAACTGGTCAGGTACGTAATATTGCCGATGTAACAACAGCGGTGGCAAAAGGAGATTTATCTAAAAAAATTACCGTTGACGTAAAAGGAGAAATCTTAGAATTAAAAAATACCATCAATACCATGGTGGATCAGCTGAACTCTTTTTCTTCAGAAGTAACCCGTGTGGCTCGTGAAGTTGGTACAGAAGGAAAATTGGGCGGACAAGCGCAGGTAAAAGGTGTTGGTGGAACATGGAAAGATTTAACGGATTCGGTAAACCAAATGGCATCGAACCTTACTGGACAAGTACGTAACATTGCCGATGTAACAACTGCCGTAGCAAGAGGAGATTTATCTAAAAAAATTACCGTTGACGTAAAAGGAGAAATCTTAGAGCTAAAAGATACCATCAATACCATGGTGGATCAGCTGAACTCCTTCTCTTCTGAGGTAACTCGTGTATCACGTGAGGTAGGTTCTGAAGGAAAACTGGGAGGTCAGGCAAAAGTACGAGGTGTGGGTGGAGTTTGGAAAGATTTGACCGATTCCGTAAATCAGATGGCATCCAACTTAACCGGTCAGGTACGTAATATTGCTGAGGTAACAACAGCCGTAGCAAAAGGCGATTTATCTAAAAAAATTACCGTAAACGTTGAGGGAGAAATTCTTGAACTAAAAAATACCATCAATACTATGGTGGATCAGCTGAACTCATTCGGTTCTGAGGTAACCCGTGTGGCGCGTGAGGTAGGTTCTGAAGGAAAACTGGGAGGTCAGGCAAAAGTAAAAGGTGTTGGTGGAACATGGAAAGATTTAACCGATTCCGTTAATCAGATGGCGTCCAACTTAACCGGACAGGTACGTAACATTGCCGAGGTTACAACCGCCGTAGCAAATGGTGACCTTTCTAAAAAAATTACGGCTGTAGCCGAAGGGGAAATCCTCGAATTAAAGAAAACCATCAATACAATGGTGGATCAGCTGAACTCCTTTTCTTCTGAGGTTACGCGTGTGGCACTTGAGGTAGGAACCGAAGGAAAACTGGGAGGTCAGGCAAAAGTAAAAGGTGTCGGCGGAACATGGAAAGATTTGACCGATTCTGTTAATCAAATGGCATCGAACTTAACCGGACAAGTACGTAATATTGCCGAAGTAACAACAGCCGTAGCAAAAGGCGATTTATCCCGCCAGATTACGGTGGATACAAAAGGAGAAATCTTAGAGTTGAAAAATACCATTAATACAATGGTGGGTCAGCTGAACTCATTTGCGTCTGAGGTAACCCGTGTGGCGCGTGAAGTTGGTACCGAAGGAAAACTGGGAGGACAAGCGCAGGTTGAAGGTGTCGGCGGAACTTGGAAAGATTTAACAGATTCCGTAAACCAAATGGCATCCAACTTAACCGGACAAGTACGTAATATCGCCGAAGTAACAACTGCCGTAGCAAAAGGAGATTTATCGCTCCAGATTACGGTTGACGTAAAAGGAGAAATCTTAGAGTTAAAAAATACAATTAATACGATGGTGGATCAGCTTCGAGGCTTTGCTTCGGAGGTAACAAGGGTTTCGCGAGAAGTTGGTACCGAAGGAAAACTTGGAGGACAAGCAAACGTTCCCGGAGTTGCAGGAACCTGGAAAGATTTAACTGACTCTGTTAATCAAATGGCAGGAAATCTTACCGCACAGGTACGTAATATTGCCGATGTGGCGATTGCCGTGGCCAACGGAGATATGTCCCGAAAAATTACTGTTGACGTTCGCGGGGAAATTCTTCAATTAAAAGAAACCCTGAATACCATGGTGGATCAGCTTCGAGAATTTGCCTCTGAGGTAACTCGTGTGGCGCGTGAGGTGGGTACCGAAGGAAAACTGGGAGGACAAGCAAATGTTCCCGGAGTTGCCGGAACATGGAAAGATTTAACAGATTCTGTTAATCAAATGGCAGGTAACTTAACGACTCAAGTACGTAATATTGCTGAGGTTACGATTGCCGTAGCCAATGGAGATATGTCGAAAAAAATTACGGCCGACGTTCGTGGAGAAATTCTGCAATTAAAAGAAACCGTAAATACCATGGTGGATCAGCTTCGTGCCTTTGCCTCTGAGGTAACTCGTGTGGCACGTGAGGTAGGTACTGACGGAAAACTGGGCGGACAAGCGTTTGTTCCCGGAGTTGCCGGAACCTGGAAAGATTTAACGGATTCCGTTAACCAAATGGCATCGAACCTTACCGGACAAGTACGTAATATTGCCGATGTAACCAAAGCCGTAGCAAATGGTGACCTTTCCAAACAAATTACCGTTGACGTAAAAGGAGAAATCTTAGATTTAAAAAACACCTTCAATACGATGGTGGAACAATTAAATTCATTTGCATCTGAAGTAACACGTGTGGCGCGTGAAGTGGGTACCGAAGGAAAACTGGGAGGACAGTCTGAAGTAAAAGGTGTTGCCGGAACCTGGAAAGATTTAACGGACTCGGTTAACGTAATGGCATCTAACTTAACGGGTCAGGTTCGTGGAATTGCTAAAGTCGTAACATCTGTAGCAAAAGGAAACTTAAAACAAAAATTATCTATTGATGCAAAAGGTGAAGTAGCACAGCTTACGGATACTATTAATGAGATGATTGATACACTTGCCACCTTCTCAGATCAGGTAACAACAGTTGCCCGTGAAGTAGGTGCCGAAGGAAAACTGGGAGGGCAAGCAAACGTTCCCGGAGCATCTGGAACTTGGAAAAACTTAACCGAAAACGTAAATCAGTTAGCGGCGAATCTTACCACTCAGGTACGTGCTATTTCTGAAGTAGCATCGGCGGTAACGCAGGGAGATTTAACGCGAACAATTGGTGTTGAAGCAAAAGGTGAAGTTGAAGCTCTTAAAGATACTATCAACCAAATGATTTCAAACCTAAAAGCAACTACTTTACGTAATCAGGAACAAGACTGGTTGAAATCGAATTTAGCTAAGTTTACGCAAATGCTTCAAGGGCAAAAAGAGCTTAAATCGGTTACCATGAAAATCCTTTCTGAGCTTGCCGCGGTAGTTACTGCACAGCACGGACTTTTCTATATTTTGGAAGAAGGCGAAGAATTCATGGATTCTAAACTGAATTTAATTGCCTCTTACGCTTACATTAAACGAAAAAATTCACCTACCTCCTACGCTATGGGCGAAGGACTTATAGGTCAGGTTGCTGTAGAAAAAGAACGAATTATTTTAAGTAATGTCCCAAAAGATTATATCAGAATTAATTCCGGATTAGGAGATGCCAAACCAAAAGACGTAATTATTCTTCCGGTTTTATTTGAAGGAAGACTTAAAGCTGTTATTGAATTGGCTTCACTTGATACCTTTAGTCAGACACACTTAGATTTCCTTGAAGGATTAACAGAAAGTATTGGTATTGTATTGAATACTATCGAATCAAATTCAAGAACTGAAGAATTATTGGTACAGTCACAATCATTGGCAAGCGAGCTGAAAAGCCAGCAGGAAGTGTTAAAAAATACCAACGAAGAGCTGGAAGAAAAAGCTATTTTATTAGCCAATCAAAAAGAAGAGGTGGAACTTAAAAACCAAGAAGTTGAAGTTGCCCGTAAAGCTTTGGAAGAAAAAGCAGATCAGCTTACTTTGACATCAAAATACAAATCTGAATTCCTGGCGAATATGTCGCACGAGTTAAGAACACCGTTAAACAGTTTGCAGATTCTCGCCAACGAATTAATTGCCAACCGCGACGGAAACTTATCCGAAAAACAAATTCAGTTTGCTAAAACAATCAACTCTTGCGGAGATGACTTAATTCAGTTAATTAACGATATTCTGGATCTTTCTAAAATTGAATCCGGTTATATTTCTGTGGATTACAACCCGATTAGTTTTGCAGAAATCAGCCGATTTGTGGAGTCGACCTTCAACCCTATTTCTCAGGCGAAACATCTTAATTTTGAAATTATGATGGATCATAATCTTCCTGAAGTTATGGAAACCGATTCACAAAGATTGAATCAGATTCTTAAAAACCTGCTTTCGAATTCATTCAAGTTTACTGAAAAAGGAGGCGTAAGATTAAATATTTACAAAGCAGATAATAACTGGAAAACGAAAAACGCAAGTCTGGAAAATGCTGAAGCTGTTGTTGCTTTTGAAATTTCAGACACCGGAATTGGAATTTCCAAAGAAAAACAAAACATCATTTTTGAAGCTTTCCAACAGGCAGAAGGTTCTACAAGCCGTAAATATGGAGGAACCGGTTTAGGATTATCCATCAGCCGCGGGCTTTCTGATTTATTAGGAGGAAGCATCGAACTGGAAAGTGATACCAATATTGGAAGTAAATTTACCTTGTTTTTACCATTGAAATTCGTTTATATTCCAGAATTGGAAGACATTAATGTAAATGAAGAAACCAATGTTCTTCACGCCGGAAAAAGCCGTTTAAAATCACTTCCGTCTGCAAGTTTCAAAAAATCTGATATGGATTTATATTTTGTAGATGAGGTTGGTGACGATAGGACTGATATTAAACCAAATGACAAAATTCTTTTAATTGCCGAAGACAATGTCACCTTTGCTAAAATATTACTGGAAAGAGCACATCAGCATGGCATAAAAGCGATTGTAACGACACGCGGAAATGATGTGGTGGATTATATCAATCAATTTCAGCCGCACGCCATTACAATGGATTTAAACATGCCGGACACCAGCGGCTGGAAAATCCTCGACCGATTAAAAACAGATTTCACGCTTCGTCATATTCCGGTTTATATTATTTCAGGAGAAGATGAAAGAAACAAAGGTTTGAAACGCGGTGCCCGAAACTTTTTCCTTAAACCAGTCAAAAACGAATTATTGACTTCTCTTTTCAATGATATTCAGGATTTCAAAGACAAGAAAGAAAAAAATCTTCTTGTAGTGGATGATAATGAATTTGAACTGGAACGAATTGTTGAAGCTGTTGAAGGCGAAGACATTTTGGTCTCAACTGCCTTAACGGCAAAAGATGCTGTAAAATTGATACAGGAAAAATCATTCGATTGTATTATATTAGACTTAATGCTTCCTGATGCCGATGGTTTAGATTTAATAAGCGATTTGGAAAATAATATCAGCGGACAGGAAACGGCTATAATCGTGCATTCTGCGGGCGATGTGAATAAAAAACAGCGTGCTAAACTCAGTCGTTTTGCACACAGCATTATTACAAAAAGTGCCACATCTATCGATGAATTAGTAGATCAGACTGCCTTGTTTATGCATCGTATACACAAAGATCTGCCGGAAAGTATGAAAGACAGAATCGAAACGTATTATTTAAAAGAAGATGTCTTAATCAATAAAAAAGTACTTTTAGTAGATGATGATGTTCGAAATTTATTTGCACTTACAACTGCTTTAGAACGTTTTGGTTTAGATGTTATCAGCGCAGAAAGCGGCCACGAAGCGATTGATATTTTGAGTCAGAATCTAAAAATTGATATTGTTTTAATGGATATTATGATGCCGGAATTAGACGGTTATGAAACCATGAAAATCATTAGAAAAAACATAAAACATAAAGACTTAACTATCATTGCCGTAACAGCAAAAGCAATGAAAGGTGACAGACAGCGCTGTATCGAATCGGGCGCATCAGATTATATTACAAAACCGGTTAATGTTGAACAATTATCCTCTTTAATGAGAGTGTGGTTAAAATAATTCCCCTATTATGAAAGGCCAGAACCCCATAGAAGAATATCCGGTTAAAATATTAATTGTCGACGACAAGAAGGAAAACCTACTTTCACTTCAGGTCATACTTGCAGATAAGGGATATGAATTTGTAGAAGCAACTTCCGGGAAAGATGCGCTGCGAATTCTGCTCAAAAGTCAGGATTTTGCAATAATTCTTATGGATGTGCAAATGCCGCTTATGGATGGATTCGAAACTGCCGAACTCATTCGTCAAAGCGACAAACTTAAACATGTGCCTATCATTTTCTTGACGGCAAATATGAACACTACAGATTATATTTTTAAAGGATATCAGTCTGGTGCTGTTGATTATATGATTAAACCTTTATCTGCAGAAATCCTTCAGGCAAAAGTGATGGTTTTTACCGAATTGTATAAGAAAAACAGGGAATTACGCCTTAGAGAAGAAGAAGCCACAGCACTTAATGCCAAAATCACAAAAGCAAATGAAGAACTGGCAGCGCAATATATTGCTATAGAAAAATATGCAACTGAGTTAAAAAAGAAAAATACGGAACTTGATGCTTTTACTCATATTTCAAGTCATGATTTACAGGAACCGCTGCGTAAAATTCAAACTTTTACAAACATTATCCTTGCAAAAGAATATCCAAATTTGAGCCCGGATGGACAGGCAAAATTTGAACGAATCTTATATTCCACCAACAGAATGCGGGAATTAATCAATGATCTATTGACTTTTTCCCGAACAAATATTACAGATCGTATTTATGAAAATACGGATCTTAATATCATTATTGAAAATGTAAAAGAAGCGCTTCGGGAAAATATTAAGGAAAAAAATGCTTCGATTATTACGAATCTTCATGGTAAAATAAATATCATTCCGTTTTTGTTTATTCAGCTTATAGAAAATCTGGTAAACAATGCCTTGAAATTTTCTCAGAAGAAAATTCCGCTTCAAATCGAAATCAAAAGCCGAATCGTCAGCGGTGAAGAATTACAGAATGATAAATTATCGTCAGCAGAAAACTATTGCCACATTAGTTTTAAAGACAATGGAATTGGTTTTGAACCGGAACACAGCGAAAAAATATTCGGTGTTTTTCAACGTTTACACAGTCGCGATATTTATGACGGAACGGGAATTGGTCTTGCCATCGTAAAAAAGATTGTCGAAAATCATAATGGTATTATTAATGCTACGGCAAAACCAATGGAGGGCGCGACGTTTAATATTTATATTCCGCAAAAATGAATTGAAACCGGATCTACAATATGAACTGGATTAAAATCCAGCCCTACAATATAAATCGAGCCTTCGGCTCTTTATTTTGATGCCGCAAAATATCGATCGTATTTAAATCCCAATTTTAAAATTCCGAAGGAATGATTTATATTGTAGGGCCGGATTTCAATCCGGTTTAACGATATGTTTGATTTCAATCTGGTTTAATATCATTGTAACGCGGGATTTCAATCCGGTTTAATTTCATTGTACACCTAAAATATCATAACCCAAACTGGATTAAAATCCAGCCCTACAATATAAATCGAGCCTCCGGCTCTTTATTTTGATGCCGAAAATTATAGATCGCATTAACACCCAGAATGTAAAATCCCGAAGGGATGATTCATATTGTAGGGCCGGATTTTAATCCGGTTTAACGACGTGTGTGATTTCAATCCGGTTTAATTTGATTATGGCTATCTGATTTATTTTACCTTTTTGATCATCGAAAAATTTAAATATCTTTGACCATAACATGCAGGAAAAACTTCGGGAACATATCGAAAAAATAATAAAGCTGACAGATGAAGAATTTTCATTTATCAGTCAGCATTTTATCACTAAGAAATTCAAAAAACATCAATTTTTAATTCAGGAAGGCGATGATGTAAAATATGCTTATTTTGTCATTTCAGGACTTTTAAAATTGGTTTACACCGATGAATCCCCAAAACAGCATATTGCTTCCTTTGCTATGGAAGATTGGTGGGAAAGCGATTATTATGCTTTTTTCACTCAAACCAAAGCAACTATGTCTTTAGAATGTCTTGAAGATACAGAAGTGCTTTGTTTTACCCTCGATGATTATAAAGATCTATGTGATAATTCCCCTAAAATGCTTCGCTTTCTTCTGGAGAAAGCTAACTTTGGGTTCCTTGCCTCACAGCGTCGTATTCTTTACTGGATGACTTCTAATCCAAAAGAACGCTACGAACAGCTTTTAAAACAATATCCATCTCTTTTTCAGCGCGTTCCTAAAAGCCTTATCGCTTCTTATTTAGGCGTCTCTCGCGAAACCTTAAGCCGTTTATCTTCGTAAATGTGACATTTCGCACATTATAATCGTGACAAATGTCAAGACCTGTTTCCACAAGTTATTTTCAATTTTGCAGTATAAATTTTAAACTGTAATCGTGAAAACAACAACAAAACTTTTAGGATTATTATTAATCACAACAATGCCATTATTGGCACAAACTAAAAAAGGAAATCAAATGGAAAAAAGAGTTATCAATCCGTGGAAATGGCAAAATGAACGTAGTTATAACCAAGCAGTTGAAGTAAAAAATCCGCAGGGAACATTATATGTTTCAGGACAGACCGCAATAAACGCCGAAGGAATTTCAAGCAATGAAAACATGGAATCACAGTTAAAACTGGCGATCCAAAATCTGGAACAAGTAATCACCGAAGCAGGTTACGAATGCAGCGGCATCGTGAGATTAACGATCTGCACTACTGCAACTTCAGAGCTTTGGCCTCACTTCAATATCCTGCAGGAATGGATTGCAAAACACAACATTCAGCAAGCCACAACCTTAATGGAAGTAAAAAGCCTTTTTGAAACCGTTAAAGTAGAATTGGAAGCGACAGTTGTTAAGTGATTTTAGGTGCAAAGGTACAGAGGGACAAAGGTACAAAGGCAGCTTCTTAGATACTAAGATGCTAAGATTTTTTCTAAAACCTTTGTTACTTTGAACCTTTGAACCTTTGAGCCTACAAAAACTCCCCATCCTTAACTTTAAAAGCCCACGCTGCCATTGCTTCAATAACAGGCAGTAAACCTTGTCCGGCGTTGCTGAGTCTGTAGGTTACAAAAGGAGGAACTACAGGTTTTGCTTCCCTGATTACAAGACCATCGGCTTCTAATTGTTTTAAATGCTGAATGAGCATTTTTTCTGTAATAGCAGGAATTTCTCTTTTTAATTCGCTGTAACGTTTCATTCCGCTTGATAAATGCCAAAGAATAATAGGTTTCCAGTAACCGCCTATTTTTTCCATTACAAACGTAACCGGGCATTTTTCCAGTGCATATTGCTTATTTTCCTGAATTGTCGATGATTCTTTAATTGCTGTCATGATACATACTATAGGGTAAGTACTTGTATAAAAGTAAGTGCAAAGATACCTTTGTAACTGTAATAAAAAAAATTATATATATGAAAATTATAGTAACAGGTTCTTTAGGGAACATAGGAAAACCATTAACTACAAAACTTGTCGCTGCTGGTCACGACGTAACCGTAATAAGCAGTAATGCCGACAGAAAAACAGCAATCGAAAATCTGGGCGCAAAAACTGCAGTAGGTTCTGTAAGCGATGCAGCATTTTTATTGGAAACATTAAAAGGTGCAGATGCTATTTTTGCCATGACACCTCCAAATTTAGGCGGAGCAAATGTTATTGCAAATACTGAAAACGCTGGAAAATATTTTGCAAAAGCAATTGAAGAAGCACAAGTAAAAAGAGTCGTTATGTTAAGCAGTATTGGCGCTCATTTACCAAACGGAACTGGCCCAATTGCAGGACTTCATAAAATTGAAGAAATATATAAGGAACTGAATACTTCTGTAACTTTTTTAAGAGCAGGTTTTTTCTTTACTAATTTTTATAATGATGTTCCGATGATTCAGGGAGCGGGAATTATTGGTTCTAATTATCCATCAGAAATAACAATTCCGTTTGTGCATCCAGTAGATATTGCTCAGGCTGCCGCAGAAGAATTGCAGCATACTCCGGCAGGAAAAAATATCCGATATATTATTAGCGATGTTCGTACTCCGGGTGACGCTGCAAAAGTTTTGGGTGCTGCAATTGCAAAACCAGAATTACCATGGGTAGAATTTACAGATGAACAAGCTCTTGGCGGAATGGCACAAGCCGGAATTCCGGAAGAAATTGCTAAACTTTATGCTGAAATGGGAACTGGTTTAAGAAGCGGAAAAATCATTGAACATTTCTTATCAAGCAATGCTTCTGTTGACGGGAAAATAAAACTGGAAGATTTTGCGAAAGAATTTGCCAGTAAATTTTAATTAAAAAATAAAAAGGGATTGTGTCAAAAGTCGAAACAATCCCTTTTTATTTTATGTCTTTGTTCCGTAGGAACATTTCATTGGTAGAAAAAATTATATTGTTGTCATTGTTTACGTTCCATAGGAACGTTTGATTTTGACATTTTTTTTTCAATAATCTAACATCTCAAACGTTCCTATGGAACGTAAAATGTCGTTGGGCATTATTTTTCTACCGACGAAACATTCCTACGGAATGATAACATGATTGTCAAAAAATAAAAAGCTAAGTTTTAGTTTTTCACTCAATGATTAATGTATAACATTTTAGAAAATTCAAATTAATCGGGATTAGCCAATATTTTATACAACTCAGCATTTGAAATGTAAAACTGATTTTCAATACTAATTTGAGACAGTTTTGCGCTTACCAAATTATTCTCTCTCGAATTAAGCAAAAAGATCGAGCTTTCGCCGAAGGAAAATAACTTCTCTTCAGAATTAAGCATTGTTACATAATCTTTTACCAAATTGTCAATTACATTTTTCTGCCTTTTTAAAGAAGCAATTTCAGTTTGCTGTGCTTTTATTTTGTTTTTCAATTCCAGTCTCTGCTGTTCAATATCAAACTTTAAATCCTGAATTTTTAGTTTTGCCATTTTCAGGCTTCCTCGCTCCTTTCTCAAAAAAATCGGAATGCTGAAATCAATATTAAACTTATAATCATCGGCATTAAAAGAATCAAAATAAGAAGGCTCAGAAATATAATTGTAGCCTACATTTAATTTGGGAAGAAGCGAATTGGCTTTCAATTGTCTGTTAACTTCGAGCATCGACATTTTAGTTTCTAAAGCCTGAATTTTAGGATGCGAATCTAAAGTTTCAACATTGACCATCATCGCATCTGTTTTCAGCGTTTCTTCTAAAGTCAAAATTAAATTTTCTTCCGGTTTCACCATATCTCCCAATTCAACAGGCACATTTTCAAGCCATAAATAATTAGACAAATACAATTTCGCTTTAGCTAATTTTAGATTCGCGTTTTCAACATTTAATTCCCGGTTTCGAACTGTAATTCCGGCTTCAACGCTGTCAATTGCAGGAGAATCACCAAGTTCGATTAGTTTTTTTACACCTGTAAAACGTGTGCTGGCAAAACCAAGATATCGCTTATAAAGCTCAGCTTCATTATAGCTTTTTCTCCATTCAAAATACGCTTCGCTGGCTTTATACAAAACCTCAATTGCTCTTAGTTTTCTTTGTGCGTCGCTTAATTTTAACTGCAGTTTTCCTTCGCGGACATCTGCCATTCTTTGGTTGATGAACATTCCCTGCCCCAGAGCCACGCTCACTCCTAATGAAGTTAATCCATTATCCGGCGTACGATTCTGCGGATTATAATATTGTCCGTCTGTATCGTCAAATCCGGCTTTGATTTCGATTCCGTACCAAGTTGGGATTTTGAAACTGCTGTTTAAAATCGAATAATATTCTGTTCCTTTAAACTCTTTTTTATTGTAATCGACTTCAATTTTCGGATCAAAACCACCGCGCGCCAGCATTAACGCTGCCTGCGCATTGCTAATTTCAAGATTCGCCTGTTTTACCAGCGGATGGTATTTTTTTACATATCCTAAATATTCACTGTAACTCAATTCTTCCTTATTAAAATCCTGACTATAAGCAGAAAAACCGAATAAAAACAAAAGAGAAAACAGTCGAACTATAGTCTTAAATTTATTTTTTGTCTTTTCCATTTTTTGCCTCCTTTTCATCTGACTTATAATAATTTGGCGGAAATCCATTTAAGTTTCGCCATATTTCATACCAAACCGAAACCGTTTCTAATAAAGCAATACTCTGCGCTCCTGCTCCAATGCTTAATTCTTTCGGCCATTTTTCATCTTTGTTTCCATCTGGTGAAATCAAAACCCTGTATTTTCCATTGGCACTAATAAAATTTTCAATTGCCACTACCTTGCCGCCAAAAGTTCCGTAGGACAATCCCGGCCATCCAGAAAATACAATTCTTGGCCATCCATCAAACCAAACACGCACTTTTGCACCGCGATGCACTAAAGGAAGATCGATAGGATCAACATACGTTTCTACCGCAATATCATAACTTGCCGGCATAATGCTGATAATTGGCGTTCCTTCTTTAATTGTCTCGCCAAGTCCGGCCAGTAAAGCACGGTTTACATATCCGCTTTGCGGAGCTGTTATGTAATACAAACCATTTCTAATACTGTAATTTACGTATTGATTTTCCAGTTTATTTACCTGAGCTTTTGTATCATATTGCGTGCTTAAAGCGGTGAATTTATCACTTCTTGATTTTGATATTTTTTCAGAATATTCAGCCGTGATGCGGTTTATTTCTACTCTTGCATTTATCAATTCGTTTTTACTGCTCAAAAGTTTATTTTGCTGTGTAATAATATACGCTTCAGATTCTTGCAGTTTTAATCGTTTTTGTTCTACATCTGTAAGCGGTTTTAAACCTTCTTTATTCAATGCAGTCGAACGGTCAAATTGTGTTTTTGCGATTCTTAACTGCGTTTTTACCGCTTCAAGATCCATGCTGTCACTTTTAATTTTCAGCTGGGCTTGTTTGATTTTATTTTGAGCCTGTTGCAGTTTCAATTCTCTTTCCGTATTAAGCGACTGTGCCTGAACGTTAAGCGAACTTACTTTATCAGCATATGATTCTACAGCCATTTTTTTGGCATCAACCTGATCTTTTGTATTTCCAACTAAATTTGGATCTAAATAATCTTCTTTAGTTTCAGAAATAAACAAAATCGTATCTCCTTTTTTTACATAATCCCCTTCCTGAACATACCATTTTTCAATTCTTCCGGCAATAGCATTGTGAACAGTTTGTGGTCTTTGATCTGGTTTTAAAGTTGTTACAGAACCGCTTCCCGAAATATTTTGTGTCCACGGAAGAAAAAGGCAGGCAATGCAGAAAATTAAAAATCCAACAATTACTCTATTTAAAATTTTATAGTGCGGTCTGCGGGCAACTGCGGTAATCGATTTGTATTTGCCCGGCGTTATAAGTACGTTATTATCTTTAGATATATTAAGCATGATTAAAGCTTTATGTCGTTAATAATTTTTCCATCATCAATCGTAATCATACGGCTGCATTTGTTCTTCCAGAAATCATTTTTAGAAGTAACAATTACCGTCCAGTCATTTTCTTCGGCAAGTAAAAAGTCAACAATTTTACCCGACGTCAGTTCGTCCATTTTATCAACCGGATCTTCAAGGAATAATATATTAGGTTTGGTCACAATACTTCTCGCCAAAAGAATCTTTTGCACATCTGAAGCCGAAAGCTCGCGTCCGCCCGGATGAATCTGATGTTCCAGTCCGTTCGGGAAAGTTTTAATATAAGGCGTTAAACACACATTATCTAAAGCCCATTTTAAATCGTCATTATTAATGGTTTCATTTCCAAAAAGAATGTTTTCCTTAATTGTTCCTTCAAAAAGTGTATCGCCCTGTAAAAGTGTTCCGGATTGTGCTCTGTAACTATCTTCGTCCAAACGGTTCATAAAATTATCTGTCACATACATTGCGCCGCTTTCCGGCTCCAGCAATCCTGCAAGTAAGCGTAATAAAGTACTTTTTCCGGCACCGTTTGTTCCTCTTAAAATAATCTTTTCACCCTGATTTATTTTCAGGTTAATATTTTTAAGTGATTTTTTACTGTGTTCCGGATAATTATAAGCAATACTTTCCGTCTCGATTGTAATTCCGGTTTCGGTTACGGCAGAAGTTTTCGGAATACATGAAATTTCCATATCGGTAACCTGACCAATTTTTTCCAAAGAAGTCAATACATCATAAAAAGATTCTAACCCGAAGATTATTTTTTCTACAGAATTGATCAGCAATACAATTACAATTTCAGCTGCCACAAACTGCCCAATGTTCATTTGATGGTGAATTACCAGAAAACCACCAATCGACAAAAGAGCAGCTGTAACAATTACCTTAAAAATAGTAAGCTGAATGTATTGTTTTTTCATTACCTGAAAGTGCTTTTCGCGGTAATTGACATAATGACTCACATAACCGTCATTTCTGTCTAAAGCATAATCGAAGCCGCCTTTTCTGCGGAAACTTTCACGATTACGGGCAATTTCCTGAAGCCAGGCCGCCACTTTATATTTAAACTTTGATTCGTTAAGACTTGTTTCTAAACCATCTTTATAAGAGAATTTAAAAATGACATACAGAATAACGATAAATAAAAGTCCAATTACGGTAAAAAAGGAATGGTACAAAACCAGCAAAATAATACCCAAACCAACCTGCAGAAAGGCGGTACAAAAGTCAAGTAAAAGTTTTGCCGTTCCTTTTTGAACCATAAGCGTATCAAAAAATCGGTTTGCTTTTTCGGGCGCGTATTCCGAATACATTTCTTTAAACTTAATTAAAGGCAGTCTGTATGCAAACTCAAAAGACGAACGCACAAAAATTCGCTGCTGCAGATTTTCTACGATTCGCAGCTGAAGAATGGTTAAAATTCCGCCAAAGCCAACTCCAATTGTAACCAAAAAAACCAGCACAATCCACGAAACACTAAGCTGTCCGCTTTGAATAAAATTAATAATCGCCTGAATTCCTAAAGGCAGGGAAAGGTTTACCAAACCCGCAAAAGCGGCATAAAATATAATTTGGTATACGTCACGTTTGTCTAACGCAAGTAAGTTGTAAAAACGTTTTAAAGGTGTCATGGATTTATATATAAATACAAGATTAATAGATGTTAATTTACGAAAAATATCGCATTAAGGATTACAAAAATTATCATAATCCAATCAAAACTAAATACTTATACTATAAATCGTGGAGGAGGCAAATGTATCTTGCCGTGAAATCCAAATGAGAAAATTGGATTGTCTATATAATTTTTTCCTTTAAGATTATTTTGAAAATAAAATCCTGGCACAGACGCATCTAAAGGAACCAGATATTCTAATAACACAATTCCTTTTGCAAGTTTTGTGGTCTTCGTATCTTTTGTTTCATAATCGTCCAGTTCTTCTGGGATTCCGTCGCACTTAAAGATTTTCTTCAAAAGAGTACACGCTATTCCTTTAACAGAATGAGTTTCTGTATTTTCTTTTATAATTCGGCTGAAAGTTGCTGAGACATTAATACTGCTCATTAAAAAATAGCCGATTAGTAACGCCTGAAGGCATTTACATAAAAGGCTATTTTTAATTTTATTAAGCATCGTAAAAAATAAATTTCAGGCGCAAGTTAAAACTAAATTTTCGTCGCTACATTAGAATAACATTAGAATTCAAATTATTATCACCCGCTGATTTTACTGACTTTCTTACTAATAAAATCATAAAAAAAGCGGCTCGACGGCCGCTTTATAATTTTATATTTTAATGAGTTTTTAATCCCATTTATTGCTTTTTGAAGCTGCAAATTTTCCTCCTCCGGTAAAAAACAATGCAATTGCCGTAAAGAAATATAACCCCAGAAGGTCTAATTCCCAACCTCCGTGATCGCTCAATTTAAAAATATCCTGACTGTGTGCCATTAAAACTGCCACTAAACAGTTGAAAGCAAATATTAAAGCAGCAATTCTGGTTCTAAAACCAATTATAATTAAGATTGGTGCCAAAATTTCGCCTATGATAACGCCATAAGCAAAGAAACCAGGAAGTCCTTTTTCAACAAGCATTCCGCTTATGAAATCTAAACCGCCTTTAAATTTTGAAATACCATGCAAAAGCATTAAAAATCCAATTGTAATACGAAGTATTAACAAACCAAAATCGTTGTTTTTTCTCATTTTTAAATAATTAGGTTAATAAAACAATTCAGTATTTCATACCAAATAATATTGAGTATGATAGCTGTTAAGAGTAAAAATAGTAAAATTATATTGGGAACCAACTTTTGCCCTTTTTAAAGTTTTTTGAAAAACATTTTTCATAAATGAATAAACGTTCATTTATTATTATATCTTTGCAATGTCAATTCAATAAAATCCTTTTCATTTTGAGAACAAGAGATATTAATAAAGAAGAATTAGTTAAAGAGAAAACTATAGAAATGATTGTAAAGTATGGCATAGAAGGCTTTACAATGAACAAACTTGCGAAAGAGTGCGGGATTTCTGTAGCGACACTTTATATTTATTATGCCGACAAGGAAGATCTGATTAAAAAAATTGGAACTGAAATGGGCACTTACTTCTTTAAAAGTTCGCTTAAAGATTTCTCGCCAGAAATGCCTTTTGTAGAAGGTCTTGCAAAGCAATGGGAAAACCGATCAGAGTTTATGCTGAAAAACACTGATAAAATTGCCTGCTGGGAAATTCTCCAAAATTCAAATTATGGGGAACATATCGTTAACGAAAGTTTGATGGAACTCAAAGAAATCATGACGAAGTTTTTGCATCGGGCAATTGAAAGAAAAGAAATAGTACCAGTATCAAAGGAGGTTTTCTGGAGTATTGCTTATGGCCCGCTGTACAATTTACTTCGTTTTCATGAAAAAGGTAAAGGACTTGGAGGTACCACTCCATTTCAATTAACAAATGAAATACAACAAGAAGCTTTTAGACTCGTGATAAAGGCATTAACACCTTAAATTTTATGTTATGAATGTATTGATATTCGCCACTAATATAAAAACAGAGACAAGTAAAAACAAAATCGCAACGTTTTTAAACGCAAACAAATCTATATTGCAATGGTCAATTGACCAGGAAGATATTGATTGCGTATTGAGAATTATAAGCGAAAAACTAAATGCAGCTCAAATTATTGACTTATTGAATTTTCACAATTTTGACTGCAAAGAACTACAATAATTATATGAACGAAAAACAAACTATCGAAACCGGTTTTAATGGCTATCAAAAACTGGTTATATTTCTTTTAGCCATGACACAATTTACGGTTGTGCTTGATTTTATGGTAATGTCGCCGCTTGGGGATATTATGATTAAAACCTTAAATATTACGGCTTCTCAATTTGGTATTGCCGTTTCTGCTTATGCTTTTAGTGCCGGGATTTCCGGATTGCTTACGGCTGGTTTTGCAGATAAATTTGACCGAAAAAAATTGTTACTTTTCTTTTACATCGGATTTACAATCGGGACTTTATTTTGTGCCCTTGCCCCTAACTTTTTTCTGTTGGTTGCAGCGCGCGTTTTCACCGGATTATTTGGCGGTGTAATTGGTTCAATCTCTCTTGCTATTGTTGCTGATTTATTCAGCCTGAAGCAAAGAGGAAAAGTAATGGGATTTATTCAAATGGGATTTGGCGTGAGTCAGGTTCTTGGAATCCCAATTGGTTTATACATTGCAAATGCCTGGGGATGGCACGTTCCGTTTTTATGGATTGCAGCAATGGCAGCTATTATCACCATGATTTTATATGTAAAATTAAAACCTGTTACAGAGCATTTACATTTAAAACAAGAGAAAACAGCCTTGATGCATTTGTATCATACGATTTCTAAAAAGAACTATCAGGTTGGATTTTTAGCTACTGCCCTGCTTTCTATTGGAGGTTTTATGATGATGCCATTCGGAAGTGCGTTTGCCATCAACAATCTTAAAGTAACTAATGAGCAATTACCTTTATTATTTATGATTACCGGAATTGCAACTTTAATTACAATGCCTTTTATTGGTAAATTGAGTGACAGGGTAAATAAATTTAAAATCTTTGCATTTGCTACCGTATCTGCCGTGATTCTAATCAATATTTATTCTCATTTTGGCCCAACTCCATTCTATATTGTATTGCTTATCAACGTTTTTATGATGGCAACGATTATGAGCAGAATGGTTCCGTCAACGACTTTAACGTCTGCCATTCCAGATCCGCAGGATCGTGGTGCGTTTATGAGTATTAACTCGTCTTTACAGCAAATGGCCGGAGGTTTTGGTGCTGTAATTGCCGGATTAATCATTTATCAAAAAGACAGTTATGCACCGTTAGAACATTATGATATTCTGGCAATGACTGCTTCTGGAATTATGTTACTTACTATCTTTTTAGTATTTAGAGTAAGTAAAATTGTTGACACTAAAACTAATAAACTTTAATCTGGATTTTATTCTTTAGGATAAATAAATACACAAATAGTAAAGAGCTGCCTCTAAAGTCGAGGCAGCTCTTTTGCTATAAATATTTTGTTAGTTTTTAGAGACTAATTTGTCAATTTTTGATATCCAATTTATCATTCCATAGGAATGTTTCATTGGTAGAAAAATAGTAAGAGTCGCATTTTTACGTTCCGTAGGAACGTTTGATAGATCCGATTCTTAAAAAAACAACGTCTAAATCAAACGTTCCTACGGAACGTAAACCTGTAACAATATAATTTTCTACCAATGAAATGTTCCTACGGAACAAGGAAACATGTAAAATAAAAAAGAGACCGTCTCGATTTACACTGCCCCAAAAAAGTCAAACACTATTTTGGGGCATTTTTATGCTTATAACACAGCTGAATAAAAACTCTTTTACATCCGATACTAATTATAAGCGCATAGAAAACTCAATTTCAATATGTTACAATCTTTAAGCTAATGTTAATTTTTCAAACTTTTAACAACTAATCTAACATTATAAAAGTTTTAGTACCAAAAATTATCTCTTTTGTGACATAAAATCTTACTCCTGTGTCAATTTATCAATAGCCTTTTTATATCTCCAGTAATTTTAGTAGAAAAAACAAGGCTCAATATCAAAACTAATACTACTGTGTCGGAGCAAAGTAACGCTACTAATACTTGCGCTTCAAAACTTGCGGAAACAGCCAATTGTATAAGCTTGACTTTACTTCTGGAGGTATCATCGCATCTATACTCAAGGTACAACGTTAGCATATTGGACTTAAACATGTTACATCAAAAACCAATTAACAAAAAATGTTTAACCCTTTAATTCCCAAAAAACTAACACCATGGAACCTAATTCCCACACAAAACTCTTTTTAGAGGTTTCGGCGCTTCTAACCGGATTCAGTAAAACTGAACTTAAAGCTACCGGAATGCTGGAAACCTACTACAACACGATCCAGAAAAACACAGACAAACAGGACATCGATTATTTCTTTCTTGATGTTCATGTGCTGTTAAATGACAAATCCAAAAAAAACATTGAAGCTGCTTTAGCTTCACAATTTATGGCTGCATCGGCTTATAATGGATTGGCAAAAAACATCATTATTCTTTGGTATACCGGAAATTGGGGCAACGATGTAGTATCATCAGCTTCTTACATTCAGGGACTTATGTGGAACGCTGCGCATACACATCCGCCGGGAGCAAAACAACCTGGTTACGGTTCATGGGCAGAACGTCCGCTTACAGTAAAAAATTCATAACAAAAAGGTAATCAAATGGAAAATAATTATGATGTAGTTATTGTTGGTTCTGGTATTGCCGGATCAATAATAGCAAAGGTTCTTACCAATGCAGGTAAGAAAGTTTTAATGCTCGAAGCAGGTCTTTCTGCAGGTATAGCAATGGATCAGGATGCTAATTATAAAAACTATCAGGATTATCTTAATACGTTTTATAACGCTTCTGCAAAAGTTCCTAATTCGCCTTATCCGAATATAAAAGATGCCCCTTCAATTGATGTTCTTGATATTCAGAAAATCCCAAAAGACAGACCTTCAACAAAAGGATATTTGGTACAAATGGGACCGCTTCCTTTTGCAAGTGACAATACAAGAGCGCCGGGCGGAACAACGCTGCACTGGCTTGGAACTACACTTAGAATGCTGCCAAACGATTTTGTAATGAAATCTAAATACGGCGTTGGTGTAGACTGGCCAATTAAGTATGATGATATGTCCCGTTATTATCAAATGGCCGAAAACGAAATTGGTGTTTCTGGAAATGTAGATGATCAGCATTATCCTATCGAACAAAAAAACATTTTTGGTAAAGATTATGTGTTTCCAATGAAAGGTATTCCAACGAGTTACCTTGACGGCGTAATGAAAAAAGTTATTGATAAAAACAATAACATTAAACTTAATGGTAAAGACTATAAATTAACTTGTATCAGTACGCCACAAGGAAGAAATTCAATCCCTAATCTTGATTACAATATTGGCGGAGTAGAATGGAATCCAGGTTCAAAAAAATTAGATATCATCAAAATTGAACCTGGAGAATATGATCCGGTTGGTTCAAACTGGGATCAATATACAGGCCAGCGCTGCGAAGGAAATGCGAGCTGTGTACCTATTTGTCCCGTTCAGGCAAAATACAACGCCTTAAAAACATTCAGAAAATGCGACATGGGAAATCTTGTCGCAAAAACACAAGCTGTTGCTTCAAGATTGTTAATCAACGAAACTTCAAACTGGATTAACGGTGTTGAATACAAAACGTATATCAAAGGAAGTTCATCAGAATATGAAACACATACTGCAAAAGGAACTTTATATGTAATGGCCTGCAGCGCAATTGAAAATGCTAAATTATTATTAGCATCAGGAGCAGCAAACAGCAGTGACCAGGTGGGACGTAATTTAATGGATCACATGACGGTTTTAAGATGGGGATTATCAAAAGATCCTATTTATCCGTATCGTGGTCCGGGTTCTACTTCTAACATTCCAACTTTTAGAGATGGAGAATTCCGTAAAAATCACGCTGCCTGGATTTTACCGTTAGACAACTGGGGCTGGGCATGGCCAACTGGTTCACCTGCAACAGATGTTATTAATGCTGTAAATGAAGGCATTATTGGTAAAGAGCTTCGTGCTAAAATCGAAAATCTGGTTACAAGACAATTCTTTACACACTTTGAATGCGAACAGGCTCCAGATCCTGATAACCGTGTAACAATTGATCCTCAATACAAAGATAATATTGGCAATTACAGACCTGTAATTCATTATAAAGCAACAGAATACATGCTGAAAGCTTTTGAAGCATCAGGAATTGTTTCTGAGCAATTGTTCAGCCAATGTGATATTGAAGATTTTACATCTTACAATCCGGCTTCGGATGCTGATTATGTGACTTACAAAGGCAAAGGCTACACTTTTGCTGGCGCAGGACACATTGTAGGAACGCACAGAATGGGATTCTCTAAAGAAGATTCTGTAGTCGATGCCAATATGCGTACGTGGGACCACGAAAATTTGTACTTAGTAGGCTGTGGAAATATGCCGACTCTAGGAACATCAAACCCAACTCTAACTATGTCTGCCCTAACTTTTAAAGCGGCAGAAGCTATCCTTCAACAACTTGAACAATAACTATTATGGAAAATAAATTATTTCAAAAGAACAATCCGAATCGTCAAAAGCTAATTAAACCAATTGCTGATCTGGATATTAACGAAGAGGTTTACTCAGTTGCAACAGATAATGCCTTTATTGCTGATAATGAACTCAGTATTGCGCCGGCAATAACAGCTAAAAGTGCAAAAGGAATGTCGTTGAAAATGTCTAAAAGAGATGTAAAAAATTACATCAAGGATTTGAAACATCTTCAGGATTGTCTTAGAACTGCTTTAAAATTAGAGCTTTCAACGATTCCTCCTTATTTATGCGGACTTTACACGATTAAAGAAGGAAGCAATGTAGAGGCGGCAGCGCTTATTAGAAGTGTCGTGGTTGAAGAAATGCTGCACATGGTTTTGGTATCCAATATTCTGAACGCTATTACAGATCCAAAAACAATTAAAAAAGGTGATAAACTTTTTAACGTAAAAGAGATTATTCCAAACTACCCTACTCCGCTTCCGGGCGGCATTGTTCCGGAAGTCCCGAAAGGTTCGCCTCCGTTTGAAGTTCATCTTTTAAAATTCTCCAGAGAAGCATTAGATGAATTTTCTACAATCGAAAGACCTTCTGATCCAAAAGCGCCTATTACGGGTCATTTTGATAGCATCGGGCAATTTTATGAAGCGATTCGTTATGGTTTGCTTCGTTTAAATGAAGAAGCAAAGAAAACAACAAAGAATGGAATTTTCATTGGAGATCCAAGCCGTCAAATTACTGCCGAACATTATTATGGAAGCGGTGGTAAAATCACAAAAGTTGTAACGTATGAAGATGCCGAAGAAGCGATTGGAGAAATCGTAGGTCAAGGTGAAGGTATCGACGGAACTATTGCAACAGAGCAGGTTTTATTTGGAGAAGATATTGAATATGCACACTATTTCAAGTTTCAGGAAATCTGTTTTGGAAGAATGTACAGCGCGAATGATACCAATTTTCAAATGCCTGTAAAAAGTATACCAACAGGAAAACCTTTTACGGTAAGCTGGTCATCTGTTTATAATATGAAAGCAAATCCAAAAATGAAAGATTATGAAAAAAATCCTGAATTACTGGAAAAAGCAAAAGACTTCAATAAAGTATATGTACAGCTCCTAAACGGAATTAACGATGCAGTGAGCGGTGAACCTGAACTTCTTATTAAAGGAATTACAGTGATGTATGAACTTAAATACAAAGCGTTGGAATTACTAAACATTCCGCTGGAAAATGGCGAATGCGCAGGGCCAACATTTGAATATGTAGAAGTATAAAAATGGCAATTTCAATGGTAATGACAATGGCGATTTCAATTTTAATTGTAATTCAATGTCAATATAACTAACAACTAAACAACAAAACTATGTATTACCCACTTGAAGCAAAATGGACCATTTTGCCCGGAAATGAAGAAAAAGCAAAAACAGCTTTAATTCAACTCGCAAAAGATGTTCAGGAAAACGAACCCGAAACATTATTGTATATGGTTCACGTTCCGGATTTCAACCAAAAAAGCCTTCCGACTCCGCCACAGGGTCAGGTAATTTTTTGGGAAGTTTATGAAAATCAGGATGCGTTTTTTAAACATGTAAACGGCCCAATATTTACTGAATTTGTAAAAACATATGGCGATTTATTTCTAAGCGATTTCAGCACGCCGCCAAATGTTTTCATGACCACTGAAGTATTATTTCAGATTCAGGGATTTAGCCGAAAAGCACTTTAACCCTTAAAATAATTTTATACCCTATCAAAAACAAAATCAATTCAAAAAAATAAAATGGCATCACAACAAAACAACAATCCGTTAGCAAACCTGAACCTGTCGGGTTTAGAAAAGCTAGAAACAAAAACAGTTAATAAGGGGCTTAAGTCAAAATTTAAAGCCGAAGCTGTAGAAATTCCATCAGCTGATCTTGGTGTATTAAATTCATTAGTTGGAACCTGGGTTGGTCCGGGATTCAATATCATTGAAGTTCCAAATATGAATCAGGCAAAACCAGGCCCGCCTCCGGCTGATAAATTTAAAATTATATTAAACTCTACTGCAGAAACTTTTACTTTTAATTCAATTGGGGGTGATATTATCAACCGTGGAAACGCACAATCTGATATCGCTTTTCAGGGGCTGCATTATTTACAGCAGGTAGATGATGTTAACCTGCCAAGCGGTCAAAACGGAATCCATTTAGAAACGGGATTATTCTTAAATCTTCCAAGTGGTACTGATCCGGCGGTACAGCCAAGTATCGCCAGATTAGGTTCAATTCCGCACGGAGATTCAATTTTAGCACAAGGAACTTTTTTTACCGTAAACGGGCCGCCACAATTTGAAGTAGCAGATCCTACTCCATTTTTTATTGTAAACGGGAAAAGAGTAAATGACACAAGCGAAACTTATTTATCACAATTGGTAAATGCAGTTCCGCCTCCGGGAATTCCGAAAGAAGTTATTATGAATCCAAATATTCTTTTGGAAAATGCGATTAAAGGACAAAACATCACTAAAACGGTTGTGATCTTTTTAGATGCAAACCCAATTGACGGCGTGGCAACTCCGGGCGCAACAGCTCCTGTTGGCGGGATTACAAACATTCCGTTTGTAAATGTAAATGCTAACGCTAATAGTCTTTCAGCAATTTTTTGGATAGAAACTGTTGAAAATGCAGATGGTTCAGAATTCCTTCAATTGCAGTATACACAAACCGTAATCCTTGATTTCCCCGTTTTTGCCCCAGATGGAAGCGTTGTCGAAATTAAATGGCCTCATATTTCAGTAGCAACACTTCGCCTTCAGCAATAATAATTTCTGAAGAAAATCAACTAAAAACATTTAAAAGAAATTCAAATGGAAAATTCAAATAACGCACCCATGTTGCTGCACAGCACGTACTTCAATCTGGGTACAAGTAATACGCAAGGTATTGTAGAAGCCTATATGGCCGAAGCAAGACAATATCTTTCTGAATCTGTTGGAATGATTTCTTTCTGGATTGGCGTTCGAGCCGATGATATGATCCGTCCTGAAAATGATCTTAATTATGACATTGCCATGCATCAGCTTTTTGCAAACGAAGATGCTTTTAATGTGTATAACGGAAATGATTCTGCGCATAATCAATTCGTAATTGACGTAAACAGATGGGTTCCTGGCACAACAAGACGTGTTATGGATTATTATGTAACCAATCTTATTATTGGTGGAAATTCTTCAGAACCGCAAACTATTGGTGCCGATGGAAATTATCCGCAAAGTATGTTTCATGACTTGTATTTCTCTCTAAAAGATAAATCTCCGGAAAACATTAAAAAATTTACGGATATCTGTGTAGAATATTTATCAGGACATCCGGGAATTCAGCAGTTTTCAACTGGCGGACTGACGGATATTAAACGAAATGTTTCTGTTAGAAATTTTGATGTTGCGGTTTCTATTATCTACGAAAGTAAAAAAGCGTACGATGATTATCTGACAAGCAAAAAGCACGAAGATTTTTTTCCTGCAACAGCCGGAATGATTGACAACACGTACATTTTTGATTCTTATATAAAATACCAGTCAAAAGTGTATTCGCTTACCAGATAAAAAATTAACCCCAAAAACTAAAAATCATGATAGAAACAGCAATTCAGGAATTAGTTCGTGAACTGAGCGGTTATGTGCTTCAGCCCGGTGATTCAGAATATGAAGATGTTATAAAAATTGATAACGGCCGAATTCAGTTCAGACCTCGTTTAATCATTTTTCCGGCCGTAGTTGAAGATGTGAGACTCGGATTAAAATTTGCCATTACAAACGATCTTCCTTTTTCCATAAAAGGCGGCGGACACAGTGCTGCCGGTTACTGCCTGAACGAAGGCGGTGTTGTAATTGCAATGAAAAATTTAAACAGAATTACATTCGATCCTAAAAAAGAAACTGTTACGGCAGAAATGGGCGTAATCTGGTACGATGTTTACAAGTTCATGCAGTTAACCAATACAGGGTTAATTCCTGTAGGCGGCGGCTGCCCTACTGTTGCGCCTCCGGGTTTTATGCTAGGAGGCGGTTATAGTTTTGTTTCCCGTTCCTACGGAATGAGCATCGATAATCTTGAAAGTTTAAAAATCGTTACTCCAGATGGCGAATTACGTCACATTGGTGTACACAGTACTTCTACAGAAGATATTGATCTTTTCTGGGCTTGTTCTGGCGGCGGAGGTGGAAACTTTGGTATTGTAGTCGAAATGGAAATGAGAGTTCGTAAACCATTAAGCAAAAAAATGTTAGTGGGCCAAATTCGATATCCGTTAGAAATGGCCGAAGATGTATTAGGTTATTACAACGAATGGGTTGAAACCGTTCCCGACGCAATGGCCGTTTATGGTTTTATGGGAAATCAAAAAGACCTAATTGACAAAGTGACCAATGTAAAAGTGCTGGGTTTAACTCCGGTTTTTAATGGTGACGGTGCCGAAGGAATTGAACATCTTCAAGGGCTTTTAAAGCTAAAACCAATTAATGCCGATTTGTTTAATATGACACTTCCGGACTGGGAATTTTATAACGGTTATACCACAAGAGTTGCCGGAAGAAGTTCCTACATCCGTTCTACGGTTCTTCCAGAAGGCGGAATGAATAATAAAGTAGCAAAGGTTATTATAGAATCGATGAGTAAAGCTCCGTCTGCAGAAAGTTTTGCCGTTTGGACGCATGCCGGAGGTGCAATCGAAAATGTTGCCTCAGATGCTACAGCATATGTACACAGGAACAGCCGTTTTATTCCGGAAGTAAAAGCAATCTGGGATTTAGACAAACCTGGCGATACGCTGAAAAATGTAGAATGGGCGTATGAATTTTTCGAAAGATTATCTGATGCCGGAAATGCTACGGGAGCTTATGTAAACTACATTGATCCTTTACAGCACAACTGGACCGAACAATATTATGGAAGCAATTACAAACGCCTTTTAGAAATTAAAAAGAAAGTGGATCCTAACAATTATTTTAATTTCCAGCAAAGCGTTGGTTCGCCATTTAATCCAACAAAAGAATTAACAGATATCAGCCCGATCAACCGAACCAGAGTATAAGGCTTACTAACCCCAAATCCTCGAAGTTTTAGTATAAATCTTCGGGGATTTACTATTTCTAACAAACCAATTAAATATTAAAATTATGTCACCAGCATCTGAAATAATTAGACTTCTTAATTTGCAGTTAAACAGTACCGAAGGCGGTTATTTTGCCAATACTTACCCTATTCCTCCTGTAGAAAATACTCCTTGCAGCGCGATCTATTATTTTCTGGATAATTCCCGCTGCTCTATTATGCATAAAGTTACAGGAGATATGCTGTATCATTTTTATGCGGGAAAGCCTGTTGAAATGCTTTTATTATATCCGGAAGGTCATACGCCAAAATCAGAAATCTGTATTTTTAGTAATGATATTGCTAAAGGCGGAAAACCAATGAAAGTAATTCCGGGCGGAACATGGATTGGTTCCAGAATTAAAAGTAAAGATTCCTGGAGCCTTATGGGCGTATCAATGGCGCCTCCTTTTAATCCTGATAATTACTTTTTAGGAGATCGAGATACCTTAATTGCACAATATCCTGAACACAAAAAATTAATTATAGCCCTTACGAATCCCTCATAAACAGGCACATTTTGAAATTTTTTAAAAAATAATCTTCTTTTTGTTTGTAAATATGACCAATCGGTCATATATTTGTACCGTTAAATAAAAGCTATCATGGCAAAAGGTGAAGAAACCAGACAATTTATTATAGAAAAAGCCGCTCCTATTTTTAATACAAAAGGAATTGCAGCTACTTCTATGAGCGATATTATGGAAGCCACCAAATTGTCTAAAGGAAGCATGTATGTACATTTTGAAAATAAGGAAGTTTTAGCTTGTGCGGCTGTTGATCATAATATTAAAATGCTTAACACAAAAATTCAAACAGCAATAAGTAAATACAAAACTTCAAAAGAACAGTTGTTTGCATATATAGACTTTTTTAGTAATCCGTTGCAGCCACCGGTTTTTGGAGGCTGTCCTCTTTTGAATTTTGGAACAGAAGCTGATGATACAAACCCAATAGTAAAAGAAAAGGTAAATACTGTTATTCGTTCCGGTCAAGTATTGCTTTCTGGATTAGTAGAAAAAGGAATAGCAAACGGAGAATTTAAAACTGATTTAAAACCTGGAGATTTTGCAACTGTAATGTTTGCAATGCTCGAAGGCGGACATTTAATGTCAAGAATGTCCGGAAACAATGATAAAATGGAAATCATTGTTAAAACCTTAAAAAATTTAATAGACCAAAACAGCATCTAATTTTTTTTATTAAAAATATGACCGATCAGTCATATTTATAAATAACAATATCAACAAAAATATAATACCAATTAAAATAAGATCATTCACAATTAACAATTCACATTTAACAATTTAAGAAATCATGTCAAAAACAATTTTAATTTCAGGAGCATCAAAAGGATTTGGAAAAGCCTGGACAGAAGCATTTTTAGAAAAAGGATATAAAGTAGCTGCAACAGCGAGAAATATCGATACATTAAACGATTTAAAAGCAAAATACGGAGACGCAATTTTACCATTAAAACTTGACGTAAACAAACGCGAAGATTCATTTGCAATAGTTGAGAAAGTAAAAAATCATTTCGGTACAATTGATATTTTGATCAATAACGCAGGTTACGCTTTAAACGGCGCTGTTGAAGAAGCAAGTGAAGCGGAAGCCAGAGCACAATTCGAAACTAATTTCTTTGGAACTTTATGGTTAACACAAGCTGTTTTACCAATTATGAGAAACCAAAAAAGCGGACACATTATTCAGGTTTCTTCTATTTTAGGAATCGCAACTTTACCGGTTATCGGACTTTATAATGCTTCAAAATTTGCTGTTGAGGGTTTAAGTGAAACTTTGGCATCTGAAGTAAAACAATTCGGAATCAATGTTTCATTAGTAGAGCCAAATGGTTACTTTACTGATATTTGGGGTAACGGATTCCACAGCGAAAGTATTCCTGCTTACGACGGAATCAAAAAAGCACTTGCAGACGGACACGATCCAGACACATTTGGACAAGTTAGCGCGACAGTTCCTGCAATCGTTAAATTAGTTGAAGCAGAAAATCCTCCTTTACGTTTATTTTTAGGAAAAATAGCTTTACCATTTGCTAAACAAACCTACGAACAAAAATTAAAAACATGGGAAGAATGGGCTGATGTTTCAGTTGCAGCTCACGGATAATTAATTTTCTTTATCATAATAAAAAAAGGCAATCTGTTGATTGCCTTTTTTATTATTTATTTTTTGGGAAGATAAATCCAAAAGATTGTTCCTTCTCCGGGTTTACTTGTAAAATTGATTACTCCGTTATGGTTTTCGATAATTCGGCGGCACAAAGCTAGTCCTATCCCATTTCCTCCATATTGATCGCGTTCGTGTAATCTTTGAAACATATCAAATATACGTCCAGAATATTGACTGTCCATTCCGATTCCGTTATCAGCAATTGAAATTATATGATAATTTTCTGGTGAAGACACTTTGTTATCTTCATTAATATCTGATGCCGAAATAGTTACTACAGGCACAGCAGTATTAAATTTAAGAGCATTGTTGACCAAATTATAAAATAACTGTCGAAGTTGTGTATCAAGTCCTAAAACTGTCGGCAAAGACTTAATATCAATTATAGCATTTTTTTCCTCAATAACCAGACTTAAATCTCCTAATATTTCAGAAAGGGTTTGGTTAAGGTCAACTTCTTCAAATATTTGTTTCTTATTGTCAATTCTCGAATAATTGAGAACATCAGTAATCAGGTTCGAGAGTCTTCCTGCCGCCATCGTTATTCGATCAAAATAATATAATTTCCTTTGGTCTTCACTTAAATGTTCCCCGGCGCGCGAAAGCATAATCATGATTTTACGAAGTGGTTCCTGAAGATCGTGGCTGGCAATATAGGCAAACTGCTCTAATTCTTTATTTTTAAAAACCAGTTTTAAGTTGGCACTTTCTAACTCACGCTGAATTACTTTTAATTCTGTATTATCTTTCAGCGTTTCTACGACCATTTTTTGAGCATTGATGTCTACAAAATAAACTAGCCAGCTGTTAAAAGTCCCGTCTTCTGCCTTGTTTGGCATAATCGAAATTAAATGCCAGATATAGCTTAAACCATATTTAATTCGGGTTTCCCCTAAAAATTCAGAACGCTTTGATTTTGCTATTTTCCAGCCTTCCAATATTCCGTCAATATCATCAGGATGAATAAAATTACTTAGGTTTTTCTTGTCGAAAGCAAGAATTGGAACTTCCAGATAATGCTCTAATGACTCATTGGTTAAAAGAACATTATTACGCTCATTTATTACACAAATTAAAATAGGAATTGTGTTGGCGAGCTGTTTGTATTTGTTTTCACTTTCTGCCAGTTTTTCTGAAAGCGCAATGAGTTCAATGTTTTTCTTTCTGATTTCATCGTAAGGCGATAAAGGAGGTTCGTATTTAAAATAATCGATAAATCCTTTTATTTTAGTTTCTGAAAGAAGTCCCGGAGAAGCAACCGGCTGGCTTATTCTCGTTGTAGACTGATTGTTTAAATAACTGTATTCTATATTTCCGGAAATTTTCGATGCATAATTAAAAGCTTCAGGATTGCAGTTTTTTAAATCTACAGTATCTGTAATGATTGCGATAATTTCTTTTTGAGTTGCTTTAATAACATTAATTCCCAAAACAAGCAAAGAATTTTTACCTTTTGCAATCGAGCATCTTGCTATTTCGGATACTGCTGTCGAAAATCTTGTCTGGAAAGAGGATGGCATACCGCACATTTCGGCAATTTTCATGCAGCGTTTGTGGGCCAGTATTAAGTCCATTTCGTTATCCAGATTTATTTTTATGATTTCCTTCATAACTAAATTATTTTACCAACAAGAATTGTGGCATCATCTGTACCTCTAATATTTTCCTTAAGCAATGCTGATGCAATAATTCCTGGACTTTGTTTAAATATAGAATTCATATCGCTAAGATTCCATCTTGTTCTTAGTCCGTCACTATGCATGATAATAATTTGGTGCTTTTTGTAAGGAACAACCGAATTGTTTAATGTACGCGGAATATTGTGTCCAATAATTCCATTATAAGGCGTATAAGTTTTGTTTTCTAATCCGTCGTAAATTCGCGTATTGATATTGCCAATACCGCAAATATTCCAGGTTTCTAAACTATAATCTACTGTGGCTACTGTAGCAACAAGTCCTCGGCTTTTTTTTACTTTTGAATGGATATCCCTTAGGATTTCCGCAGGATCAGATTCTACCGACTGTTTGAATGCTTTAACAGCAAGCTGCACGGCTTCATGGGCATTTACACCGTGACCTAAACCATCACCTACAAATATTTGAAAACCTTTTTTAAGATTTTTAATATGATAACCATCACCGCAGACTTTTTCACCGGGATAATTTAAAGCTATGGCTTTATGGTATAAACCTTTTTGTATATCAGACAAACGAAAATCCGGCTTTTCGCAAATTTTCACGTACTGTACACAACCCCAGTTTTTCATGGAATAAATTTGAAAATCGTTGCTCAGTCTTTTAATCGAGCCCAAACCATGTCCCAATGTATTGGATGACGAATAACCGTCATTCATTATTTTTGAAACATTTTCAAATCCTATTCCCTTATCAAGGCAATAAATTTCAATTTCGTTTTGCCCTTCCTCTACATTAGCCCTGTACAGCAATTCACCGCCATTTGCATATTTAATAAGATTGGAAGTTAATTCTGCTACAATTATATCCGTTTCTCCTGCTCTGTGCGGCGTAAATCCTAATTGAAGCGCCAGGTTATGTATTTCTCTTTTTATAAAAGCAATCAGACTTCGATCGTCTATCTTATAAGTGGAAAAAGTATTATCCATTTTTCCATTTTGTTATAGTTACGGTGGTACCGTTTCCTAATTCTGTTTTAATATCAAACTCATTGACAAGCCTTTTAGTACCCGGTAATCCTAAGCCTAAGCTTTTACCGGTACTGTATCCATCTTTCATAGCCAGTTCTACATTGGCTATTCCGGGGCCATTATCAATAAAAGTAACGCGTACACCATTATCACGGCCATTACTGACCGACTCTATAATGACTTTACCGCCGCCGCCATATTTAAGGAGGTTACGAACAAGTTCGCTGGTTGCCGTAATTAATTTAGTTTGATTTAAAATGCTCATACCAATTTTTACGCCATACTCTTTTACCCGGTTGCGTAATGGTACTACATCTTGTTCTTTTACGATAAGTGCTTCTTCTTTACTATTCGATATCGTCGTCATAATCCTGCTCTTCATTATCGCTTATTTGCATTTTCGAGCGCAGTAGATCCATGCCCTTCTCAACATTAAGGGCACTTATAACTCCGTTTAAAGATAATCCTAATTCTACCAGTGTAATAGCTACAGCCGGCTGCATTCCTACAACCACTGTTTGTGCATCCATTATTTTAGACATTACAGCTATGTTTCCTAATATTCGACCCATAAATGAGTCGATAATAGAAACCGCCGATATATCTATCAATACACCTTTTGAACTATGTTTACTAATGGTGTTTATTAAGTCTGATTCAAGATTTTCTGCAAGTTGATCGTACAAATCTACTTGTATGGTAACAAGCAGAAAATCTCCCATTTTAAGTATAGGAATTCTTTCCATATCAATTTATAAAATCTTAAACTATTTTTCTTTTAACAACTGAAAGCTGCAACATATCAAATGCCGTTTTAAGTGCACTTGCAAGCGATGCTTTAGTAATAATTCCTGTAAGATCAATTCCTAAATGTACTACTGTCTGAGCAATTTCCGGACGGATACCGCTTATGATACATTCAGCTCCCATTAATCGGGTTGCACTTACAGTTTTAATAAGATGCTGCGCCACCAGAGAATCTACCGCCGGAACACCCGAAATATCAAGAATAGCAATAGAACTTCCTGTATCTACAATTTGCTGCAGTAAATTTTCCATTACAATCTGCGTTCTCGAACTGTCTAAAGTTCCGATAATAGGCAGGGCAACTACACCTTCCCAAACGGTGATAACCGGAGTTGAAATTTCACTGATTTCATCCACTTGTCTGGATATTATATCTTCTCTTCCTCGCATAAAAGCTTCAAAAGTCAAAATAGTCATATTATCCAAAGCTGCATTTAGCTGCAGGTTTGCATCAAAAAGCTGTTCCGGGTCTTTTATTAATTCAGATAGTATTTTAGAAGCTGCTTCTTTGAATGTGATTAAATATTGCGCATTTTCTCTTGGCGAAAACCCACGTTTTCCTCGTGATGAAGCTATTCCAACTATAAGATCCTCGACTTTTTCAAATTCCTGAGAATCCTGAATTTTACCTTCAGCAGCAGCGGCAGCTTTTAAAAACAGAGAAGCAAATTCTTTTGACTCTTCTTCTTCTACTGCTCCGTCATCAGATCCACCATCGATTAGAAGTTGAGACCATATGGTTAGTAATTTGTTTTCGTGCTCTTTTAAGCCACTCAATAAGTTATTTTGCATGAGGATTAAATTTGGATTTGTTCTTAAACAAATATAGGATTTTAATTTGGATGTTGGAAAAGAATTACTAAAACGGAAGAAAGAAAAAAATTAACATATTATGTTAAAAACAAATAATCAAATAAAAACAACATGAAATTCTGTTAAAATTTAGATGATAATAAACAAAAAAGAGACAGCTGTCTTAAGCTGTCTCTTTTCAATATATAATCGTATTCGGACTAATTTTCAACCATTTAAATATGTTTTAATTAATAATAAATATGTAAAATAATATTAGGTTTAGAGCTGTCTATTATCTTTTCTAATTTTTTAAAAAAGGCTTCGCTTACCATTGGACAGCCATGACTGTTTGCTATATAATAGTCTTGTTCTTCATTAGGAACTGCTGAATAGGAATGCAGCACAATAGCTCTTTTTGCCGCGTTGCTGTTTGTTTCGTCTAAACCAGATAATTTATAAGATTTTCCAAACATTCCTCTATAGGATTTACCAACAATATATTTTCCTAGAGATGTACATTTTGAATTGGGTTCATTACTAAATTTTAATTCCCCTCTGGTTGTCGTTTCGGAACCAAAACCGTTTGCTACAAGACCCTGGTCTACAATTTCATCTTTTTCTAAATCGTAAACAAAGAATCTGTTTCTACCCGATTTAATTCTCATATCAATAAAAAAGGCAATTTTTGTATTGTAAGCCGCATTTTTTTTAATCATCGCTTTCACATCCAAAAGCTCAGTATTAAGTCTTTCCATTTCCGGACTCAACGGCGGATTATCATTTTTAATTTCTACAGGATTTCCAAAAAAACTAATTGTAAAAAATAAAAAGATTAAGCTGTATATTTTCATGACAAATATTTTTAATTTAATGCAAAGTCTAAAATTTCATTAATTTGTTTTTATCAAATTAACAAAGCAAAATTAGTTTGCAATAAATCAAAAAATCACACCTAAAAGTCTGAAGAGCAACAAAATAAGATTTATTTTTATATCTCTCTATTTTTCAGTTAAATAGTAAAAGTTACTATGATTTCGGTTCCTTCGCCCGGTTTAGATTTTACTTCGAAGTTTCCTTTTAAAGAGTTGGTTCTCTCTTTTATATTAGATAAGCCAATTCCTCTTTTTACTGTATTGATATCAAAGCCAACACCGTCATCTATAATGGATAACTGCAAAACATCTTTATCAATTAAATCTATTTTAACATCGACTTTTGAAGCCTGGGCATATTTTTGAATATTTAAAAGTGCTTCCTGAATAATGCGGTAAAAGTTTATTTTATAAATATTCTGCACCTGCTCCCACTCAAATCTCTCATCTACAAAATAATTAAACTGCGTTTTACTAATCTCATTTTGGCTTTTGATTAAATTGGATAAAAGCGTATTGAAATCATTGCTTTCTAAAAAAGAGTCCTGATTTAAATCATGCGAAATGGTTCTGATTTCATTTTCGATATTCTGCAATTCAAATATATACTGCTTTCTTTTTTCTATCGTTTTTTCGTCTGATTTAGAATTAAAAAATCCTAAATTCATTCTTACACCATACACCTTATTCATTACACCGTCGTGAAGTTCTCTTGCAATTTTATTCTTTTCTTCTTCTTTTGCGGCGTTAATTATATTTTGCTGTTCGCTCAAAAGCTGGTAGATTTCATCGCTGTCACTTTGCTGCTGTTTTACAAATCTTAATTCTTTGTTTTTATACTTTAAATAAATAGCTACCGAAATTGCCGACAAAACTAAAAACAAGGCAAAAGAAAAAATTAAAATATAAAAGTTCTTTTTAGTCAAAATCTTATTTTCATCTTCAACCTTTACAGTTTCATATTCAATTCTGGCATATTTATTCTTGGTTCTGCTTTGAATACTGTTAATGCTGTCACTTATAGCAATATATTGATTGGCATAAAACAATCTCTTTCTGCTGTCTATTCGGGTTAGCAGTTTTAATGTGTTTAAAGTTTCGTTGGTATTTTTTAATTTGATAGAAACGGTATAAGCTTCCTGCAAAGTTTTTAAGGATTTTAAAGAATCATTTTGTGTCAGGTAAAATTCTCCCAAATGAATTTTTTTATACATGACATCAGAAGTATATCCCAAGCTGTCAACAATTTTTAAAGACTCTAAAAACATTGATTCAACATTTTTATATTCTTTATTTTTCATTTTAGAATAAGCCAGGTTAGACAAAACAATAGCATAAAACCGAGGCCAGTTCTTTCTTAAATGTTTAGTCAGCAAAGGCTTTAATTCTTTAATTGATTTAGAATAATCGCCTTTTAAATCATATAAATTACAAATATTAATTACAGATGAAATATTGAAATTATTGACTTCATCACTATCTGTATTATTTTTTTTCATTGCTTTTAAATTTCTCAACGCCAGTTGATGATATTTTAAAGCCTGATCGTACATAAACAGCTTTTCTAAGCAATTCCCCATTAAGGTATTACAGGAATAAAGCAATTTTATATTATCTGAATCTTTTAAGTATTCAAGACCTTTGGTTAATTCTACCTCACATTCTACATAATTTCCATCATAAAAAAGAACATAGGCTTTATTAAAATACATTTGCCCTAACTTGTCGTAGTCGTGAATTTTTAAATAAATTTTTTGAGCCTGCAGATAATAATAGTAGGCACTGTCTTTTTGGGAACTTTCATAGCAGTCGCCTATAAAATAAAGGGATTTTGCAATTCTGGAACTATCGTTTTCTTCTCTTGATAATTTCAAAGCTGTTACGCTTGAGGAATGTGATTTTTTTATATTATTTAAATAATAATATTCCTCTCCTGCTTTTAAATATAAATTTCTAACAACTGAGTCATTTTTTAGATGCTTTAAATTATTGACAAGCGAATCTAAATATTTCTCTTTTGCAGTTCCTGAAATTTTATTAAAGTATTCTGCATCAAAAGTATTTTGATTTTGATTTCTAATTTTTAATTCATCTCTCCTATGATAAAACACTAATAAAATTACTATTACTAATAGAAGTATTGGAATATATATTTTCGACTTCAATCTCAAAATGATACTTTATAAATTAAATTCAAATATATTATAAATAAAGAAGACTATAATACTTCAATATCAGTATTATAGTCTTCAGCGAATAGAGTCGAACATGTTTTATTTAATTTTTGGATTTAGCGGATCTCCATCTGGAGCGCTCACTTGTAAATTATAACTGATTTTTAAAGAGTCAATTGTTTTGGAGTTAACAGTTTCATCTTTGCTGATTTGGTTATTAAGCTTTTTTTTTTCGGATGAATTAAAATCTTGGTTGTCAAGATCATCAGTTGTACAAGATAAATTCATCATTAAAATTGATGCAAAAAGAATACGAATTACTTTACTTTTCATGGTGTGTTATTTTTATGTTTTTGCAAAAAAACATCCAAAAAAGTTGCATATTTTACGGAAAATCCGTAAGATTGTTTAATTTTGTTTAAATTTTACGATAATGTCACTTAATATTTTAATTGTTGATGATCATCCTATGACGGTAGACAGTTATGTCAACCTTCTGTCTGACGATTGCTTTGATACAGTTGAACCCATCTTCCTAAAAGAATACAATTGCGAGACTGCCTATAAAAAGATAATGCTGCTTGAAAAACAAAACACCAGACTGGATTTTGCTATTCTGGATGTTAATCTTCCGCCTTATGAAGAATTCAATATTGCTAATGGTATTGATCTGGCAATAACGATTAGAAAAGTGCTTCCTTCCTGCAAAATTCTATTACTGACAATGCATACCGAAGCCTTTATCGTAAACAGAATTATAAAAACTATTGCTCCCGACGGGTTTATATCAAAAAGTGAAGTTAATTTTGAATCTTTTCCGGCTATCTGCCAAAAAATTCTAAAAGGGGAAATAATTTACAGCGACGAGATTATCAAATCTCAGAAGAAATTAACGCACCGAAATTTAAATTGGGATGAATACGACAGCCAGATTTTAATTCTTTTATCTCAAGGCGTTAAAACCGTTAATATTCCAAATCATATTCCGCTTTCAATGAGTTCAATTGAAAAGCGAAAAGCAAATATTAAAAGCCATTTATTATTAGAAAAAGGCGGCGATACGGAGCTTATTAATAAAGCGAGACAATTGGGGCTTATATAAGCTTCAAAAGAAAGATTTGAAGCCACAAACAAAAACACAATAAAATAAAAAAGGCAGATGAAACAATTTCATCTGCCTTTTTTATATCAAATAATTAGTTGTCAAAGTTCAATTAACAACTCACAACTAACAATTATTATTACCATCCTTTCACAGCGCCGCCTTTAAACTCACGTTCCGCTGCAGCTTCAACCTCCGGAGATTGAAAAGCCTGTAAAAACTGTTTTACTTTCTCTTCGTTTTTATTGTCTTCACGACTTACCACCAGATTTACATAAGGAGAATCTTTATCTTCAACAAACAAGGCATCACGAGACGGGACCAATCCTGCTGCAGAAGCAAAAGTGTTGTTGATAATTGCAATCGAAACATTAGCGTCGTCTAAAGCACGAGGCAATTGAGGCGCTTCTAACTCTAATATTTTTAAGTTTTTAGGATTACTTACTATATCTGTTACTTTAGGTAATAAACCAACGCCATCTTTCAATTTTAATAAACTGTTTTTCTGTAAAAGCAATAACGAACGTCCGCCGTTTGTTGGATCATTTGGGATAATAATTGTGCTTTCATTTTTCAATTCAGAAAGGTTTTTTATTTTTTTAGAATAAGCCGCAATCGGATAAACAAATGTATTTCCGATAATGGCCAATTTATAACCACGCTGTTTAGACTGCTCATCTAAATAAGGTTTATGCTGAAAAGCATTTGCATCAATATCACCCTGACTTAAAGCTTCGTTTGGAATTACATAATCGTTGAAAGAAACCAATTCAACCTCAAGTCCGAATTTTTCTTTTGCAACTTTTTTAGCCGCTTCTGCAACTTTTAATTCTGGCCCGGAAGCTACACCAACTTTTATAAAATGCGGATCGTTGTTTTTACTTTTTCCGCAATTAGCTAAAACCAATGATAAAGCTAAAATTCCGGCTGTTTTCAAGAAATTTATTTTCATGACAATTCTATTTTTAATTTTAATTCCTAATTTTAATTGATACTTATCTGTGGTCAAAATGTTTTGATAATCTGTCTCCAATAAACTGAATAAGGAAAACCAAAATCACCAATAATGCCAAAACCGAATTCATCGTTATGGCATCATAACCAATATATCCGTATTGATAACCAACTTGTCCTAAACCGCCTGCTCCAACTGCTCCACCCATAGCAGAATAACCTACAAGAGTGATTAAAGTAATCGATGCTGCGTTTATTAATGATGGTAAAGCTTCTGGAAGTAATACTTTATATACAATCTGTAAAGGCGTTGCTCCTAAAGCTCTTGCAGCTTCAATTAATCCCGATGGCAGACCTAATAAACTGTTTTCAACCAAACGGGCGATAAACGGTGCCGCGCCAATACTTAACGGAACTAAAGCAGCACTTACTCCAATAGAAGTTCCAACAATAGCACGTGTAAACGGAATCATCCAAACGATTAAAATAATGAACGGAATGGAACGAAAAACGTTTACAATAACCGATAAAGTTCTGTTTAAAACCGGCCGATCCAGTATTTGATTTTTTCTGGTAAGGAAAAGTAAAACTCCCGTTGGAAGTCCGATTAGGAAACCAAAAAAGCCAGACACAAAAGTCATAACAATAGTTTCCCAGGTTCCATTTAATAATAAAGCGATAATAGAATCAGACATAACCTATGATTTCTGTTTTAATGTGTTTTGAAATAAAATATTGAATGGCAGCGTCGTAGTTCTCACGTTTCCCTGATAATTCGATCAGCATAACACCAAAGTTTACATCTCCGGCCTGATCCATTTGGGCGCTTACAATTTTGAAGTTGGTATCAAATAATCTTGAAACTTCTGAAATTACAGGTTCATTTACCGATTTTCCGGTCATTTCAAGCTTTAATAACGGATTTAAGCTTCCGTTATCTGCCTTTTGTAATTTCTCCTGATAAACGTCTGGAATTTCCAAATGAAGTGAAGAAGCAATAAACTCTTTTGTTAATTCATGTTTTGGATCAGCAAAAATTTCGCCTACACTTCCCTGCTCAATTAATTTTCCGTGGCTGATTACCGCAACTTCATCACAAATAGATTTTACAACTTCCATTTGGTGCGTAATCAATAAAACGGTAATATTTAAACGACGGTTAATGTCTTTCAATAAATTCAGGATTGAACGTGTGGTTGCCGGATCTAATGCACTTGTAGCTTCGTCACACAATAAAACTTTTGGATTATTTGCCAAAGTTCTCGCAATCGCAACTCTTTGTTTCTGTCCGCCGGAAAGGCTTGCCGGATAATCATTTGCTTTTTCAGCTAAACCAACTAATTGCAATAATTCTAAAACACGGGTTTTAATTGCTGCTTTTGGAGTTCCCACCAATTCAAGCGGGAAAGCAACATTATCAAAAACAGTTCTCGAAGAAAGCAGGTTAAAGTGCTGAAAAATCATCCCTATTTGTCTTCTTTCTGTAGCCAATTCAGCATTTGATAATTGCATCAAAGCTTTTCCATCTACAATAATTTCTCCAGAAGTTGGTCTTTCTAAAAGGTTTACACAACGAATTAGTGTACTTTTTCCAGCTCCGGAAGTTCCAATAACACCAAAAATTTTCCCGGGCGGCACCTTTAGCGAGACATCATCTAAAGCAGAAACGATTCTGTCCTTTTGATGAAAAGTTTTGGTAACGTTTTTTAATTCAATCATTTGTTCAATTCAGGTTTAAAAACAAAAAAGCCTTTCATAATTATTTGAAAGGCTTTTTGAAATAAATAATATCATTTATATATAAGCCAAACAATCATAAAGCATCCCAGCACATCATGCTGCAGCTATAATAATTATTCATTTTCTGGCTATTATTTCTCATTGTTGCTGCAAATTTAAACAGATAATTTTAATTTTAGTATAAAAACCATTAAAACTTTTATTAACCTATCAAAATAGTAGATTACTATAACGATTGCTTTGATTTAAAGCTTCTCTGCTTGGTGTTAACGACCAATTTGTCATTCCGAGGAACGAGGAATCGCACTAGAAACTCCGTACAGATTACCGCCAGTCTTGCCACAGATTAAAAGGACTAAAAAGATTTTTTCACGCAGATTTGGCAGATTTGAGCAGATTATTTTTCTGAATTTATTGCAAAAAAAATTAATCAATCTGCCAAATCTGTAGAATCTGCGGGAGGCAAAAAACTTTGCGGTTAAACATCAGCAGAATCTGCGTGAAAAAAAATCTAAATTTTCATGATTAACTTTTTTCCTTCCGTTTTATTCTCACGAAGTATTCTATGGGCGTTTCTAATTCTCCGACTACTAAAATAGCAGGTGGCGTAATTTTTTCTCGATCCAAAAGTAACCTTAGCTCATTCAATCCGTTTTTATAATAATCGTAACGTTTTTCAAGTCCGTAGGCATAATTGGAGATGTTTAAAATTGAGGCCCCTTTACTAAAAAGAATTCCTCGCGATTCCGGAGTAGAAAAATTGGTTACATCAACATAAGTTCCATTGGTTTTTAAAAGTTTTGCAGCAATTTCTGCCACGTTGTTTCCAACCAAATCAACTGCAATATCAAATTTTTTATTTCCGTTTAAGGAAAGAGCAGCTTCGTATATTTCTTCTTTTTTATAATTGATGATTTGTTTTGGTTTTACACCAAGGTCAATTAATGCGTTAATACTACTTTCATTTCCGGCTGTAACTACAAAATTTTGAAAGCCATTTGCCAGAAGCAGTTTCACAAACATATTCCCAACTCCGCCCGCAGCGCCTGTAATTAATATGGAATCAGAAAAGCTGGCATTTATACGTTTAAAGGCTTGCAAAGATGTTAATCCTGCTGATGGAATTGCAGCAGCTTCTTCAAAAGAAATATTCGCAGGTTTATGCACTGCAATTGCTTCGGGAACGCAAATATATTCTGCGTAAGTTCCGTTAGAACCCATACTTCCTGATCCGCAGAAAACAGCATCGCCAATTTTAAAATCAGTTACGCTTTTACCAATTGCAGATACGATCCCTGAAAACTCTCGACCCAGAATTGGAGAGTGCAAAAGCTTTCTTTCAGATCCGTCTTCCGTCATTTGATAATCAATCGGATTAAAACCTGAAGCTTTAATGTTTACTTGAATCTGATGTTCTTCGGGCTGCGGAATTTCTACATTTTCTAATTGAAATTCCTGGTTTTCCTGTAATACAATTGCTTTCATTTTTATTGCTTTATTATACAAAAGTATAGCTGTTTAATTTTTTAAACACATAGAAACATAGTTTTTCTTTGTGGTAAAAGGCGTTTCACTTGTTTTAAACAAACATAGTTAATCAATGTTTGTCATTCCGAGGAACGAGGAATCGCACTAGAAACTCTATAAAGTATGTCGCCAATCTTTGGCGACTTACGCATGCGATTCCTCGTTCCTCGGAATGATAAACATGCTTTTTAAATTTCCTTTGTTTAAACAACATAACTATGTGTTAGAAACTAGTTTCTTTTTATCAACTTTTATAAAAACTAAAAAAATCTATGTTTCTATGTGTTTAAAAATTTAATCCAGCTTAAACCATTCATTTACTTCTTCAGCTATAGTTTCTTTAATTTCAGGATTTTCAAATTCATTTGTTACTGAATTATATTCGTAATCTTTCTTCCATTTTTTATAATGTAAAGATACTTGTTCAATCGCATCGCAAATAAAATTAAGCTCATCATTTGTCATAATCGGATGCAGCGACAAACGTACCCAGCCGGGTTTATTAGTTTGATTTTTCTCTAAAAGTTCGTTTGTAATTTGTGCTGATTTCTTTTCGTTTATATTGAATAAATAATGCGCATAAGTACTTGCACATGACCAGCCTCCGCGAACCTGAATTCCGAAACGGTCATTTAAAAGCCTTACAATTAAATTATAGTGAATATCTTCGATTATAAAAGAAACACAGCCGATTCTTTCTGTTTTTAAATCTCCTAAAATTGACAAACCTTTTATTTTTTGGAGTCTTGAAAAACAAAGAACAAGTAGTTCTTTTTCTCTGTTTTTGATGTTTGAAACCCCCATTTTTTCTTTTAATTCTAAAGCTAAAGCAGCTCTTATTACTTGTAGAAAGCCTGGTGTCCCGCCATCTTCTCTAACTTCTATGACCTCGCTATAACAATACCTTCCTAAAGGATTGGTCCATTTTACATTTCCGCCGCCCGGATTATCCGGAAATTCAGATTTGTATAATTTTTCATTAAAAACCAAAACGCCGCAAGTTCCTGGTCCGCCTAAGAATTTATGCGGAGAAAAGAAAATAGCATCTAATTGTTGTTCCGGATCTTTTGGGTGCATATCGATTTTGACATACGGTGCCGAAGCTGCAAAATCAACAAAACAAAGTCCGCCGTTTTGATGCATGATTTTGGCCAATTCGTGATAAGGCGTTATAATTCCTGTAACGTTGGAACAAGCCGTAAAAGAACCTATTTTTAAGCTTCTGTGAGCATATTTTTTAATTTCTTCCGAAAGAATTTTGGGGTCGACTAAATTATTTTCATCTGGAGGTAAAATCACAACATCGGCGTTGGTTTCATACCACGAAACCTGATTCGAATGATGTTCCATATGCGTTATAAAAACAACTGGTTTATCATTTTCATACTCTTTTCGCAAGCGCATAATGCGGTGTAATTTTGATAAAGCTGCCGTCATTCCGGTTCCTGTAGTCACCAAAACATCAGAAGCATTTGCGTTTACTGATTTCTTAATTATATCTCTCGCATATTGATAAGCGTGCGTTGAAGTCTTTCCTGTCTGACTAGAAAGTGAATGCGTATTGGCAATCATTGGACCAATTTTATGGAGCATAATATCCTCAATTGGAGCGTATAATCTTCCGCTGGCAACCCAATCTGCATAAAGCAGGTTCTGCTTTCCGTAAACGGATTTAAAGCGGTGATCTACTCCTATTGTATTTTCTCTAAATTTAGAGAAGTAACACTCCAACTCGATTGGTTCTGTTGTCTCAATAGCATTCATTTCCTTTATCATTTTAATTAACTAAATTTATTATTGATTGTTTTTTTAAAACACATAGGAACATAGTTTTTCTTTGTGGTAAAAGGCGTTTCACTTGTTTTAACTAATCCCGATAGCTATCGGGACTATGTGTGAAAATCTAGATTTTTTTAAATCTCTTATTTAGAATATAATCTATGTTTCTATGTGTTTAAAAAAATTAATTTGCCTGTCCTAAAAGTGATTTAAGTGTAGTCTGTAATTCTTCTCCGTGAAGGTTTTTCGCAACGATTATTCCTTTTGAATCCACTAAATAATTTCCGGGAATCGCTCTTACACCATATAATTTAGCAATGGCACTGTTCCAAAAAAGTAAATCAGAAACATGAGTCCATGTCAAATTATCATCCTGAATTCCTTTAATCCAGTTTTCTTTCTTTTTATCTAAAGAAACACCTACGATGTTAAATCCTTTGTCGTGATATTCTTTGTAAGCCGCCACGATATTTGGATTTTCTCTACGGCAAGGCCCGCACCATGACGCCCAAAAATCAACTAAAGTATATCCATTTAAGTTTTCTGAAAGACGAACTGGTTTACCTTGCGGATCATTAGCAGTAAAATCTGGGGCTTTTTTACCAACAGCTAATCCGTCTAAAACAGTAACCAGTTCTTTTAGTTCTTTCACGTAAGTGGTACTTTGCAGGCTTTTATCAAGCAAAGCAATGTTTTGAGTAATTTGTTCTGGCGTTAATCTATACGACCAGTTTCTGTATAAAACATAAGCCGAAACAATAGATTTAGGATTTTCTGTAATGAATTTACTGATTTCTACATCTTTTGATTTTTTATAGGCATCGAATAAATTCTGAGATTCAGAACCTTCAACTACAGAGCTTGTATAATATTTCTTTGGGCTTAATTTTACTGTAATAGGCGTTTTTTCAAGGAAAATATACAATGGAGAATCTTGTGTGTTTACGCTTAAACCGTATAATTCTGGTGTTTTAACTTTAGTCTTGAAACTAAAACTTCCGTCTTTTACTTTTACCGAATCAATTGTGGTAAACATTTTATTGTGGAATTTTTGCAAATACACATATTGAGCTACTGTATCGACAACAGTTCCTTTTAATTGTAAATTATTTTCTTGTGCCTGAGTTTGTGCAACTCCAAGAAATAAGGCAAAACATAATAGTATTTTTTTCATTTTATTTTGATTTTAAGGTGATGATATGATTTTTATTATCGTTTTAATATTGGGACAAAAGAATTCCTTTAAGCCAATTTATAAAGGCTTTTAGCAAATGATTTTTAAAAAGAAATGAGAGAGAATTTAATGCTTTCGCATTCGGAAACCAGCAAGACTATATTCTTCGAAGATTGAATTCAAAAGTTCGTCACTGTCGTGTAAAAAATGTAGTTTGGTTTTCATTTTAAAAAATAAATAATTTCAACAATGATGATCTTATTCAGATTTGCGACAATCTTTCTTATCTGTCCCGCAAGACGGGAAGGATTTAGCACCTTATTTGGTAACAGGTTGCTAAGACTTCATAGGGCCTACTCCCTCAGTCTTTCTGGATAAGTATCATTCAGAATTTTTCTGTGATACAAATATATATTAATTCTACCGAATTAGTAGTATTTAAATTTATTTTTTTTGAATTTTAATTGAAAAACATTTTATACAAAATACAAATAATTGATTTTCAAACAATTAAATCAGGGTATAATTTTTAATAATTCCTTGTTTTATAATGGAAATTCATACGTTTGATAGAATAAAATTGACTAATTCTGTTTTTTACTGTAGAAAAATCATAAAAAAACTCATTCCGTTTTTTGAAATGAGTTTGTATTGAAACAGAAATTACCGTACCGCTTGTCATTCCGAGGAACTATGACTTTAATCCATCAAAATACGCCGTAGTTTCTTCAATCAAAGAATGCATCAATTCTTTTGCTTTGGTATGTTTTAAGATTGGCGAAATTTGTCCTCCCCAAAATAATATCATATCCCATTTTTGCTGGTCGAGTGCAGCTTTTCTCAATGGAGAAATAAAAGTAGTCTGTAATGGAAAAGGCAGAATATTCGATTCTTTTCCAATTATATCTTTTGCAATTCGGCTTGTAATGCCTCGACCTAATCTTCCCGTGTATGCGCGTGAAAGCGTTGTATATTTTGCCGCATCAGAAAATAACATTTCTCTGTGAATTGGCAATGCATTCGATTCATCTACAGCTAAAAAAGCGGTTCCTATTTGGGCTGCGCTTGCGCCTAATGTTAAGGCTGCGGCAACTCCTTTTCCGTCGGCAATTCCTCCCGCTGCAATGATTGGCGTTTTTATTTTTTCTCGAATTAATTGCAGTAAAACAAAAGTTCCGGTTACAGATGCCTCGGCGTTGGTTAAAAAAGAAGGTCGGTGTCCGCCCGCTTCAAAACCCGAAGCAATAATCATATCAACTCCTTTACTTTCCAGAAAAATAGCTTCATCAAGAGTTGTAGCTACACCAACAGTAACAATTCCTAATTTTCGCAATTGTTCTAAAACATCATCTGAAGGAACACCAAACATAAAACTGAAAACCTTCGGTTTAACATCTAAAATAACTTGCAATTGGTTTTCGAATCTCGATTGAAACGGCGCTGGTTTTTCCGGTAACGGAATTCCAACTTCGTCATAATAGGGTTTAAAAAGTGCTTTTGTTTTTTCAAATTGCTCATCGGTTAAACCACCATCCGGAATGTCATGATCGGAAACCCAAAGATTAATGTTATATGGCTTATCTGTGGCTGCTTTTATTTGTTTATCAACTTCGTAAATTTCCTGTGGACTTAAAGTGTATGCGCCGTAACCGCCTAATCCGCCAAGATTTGAAACCGTCGCTGTTAATTCTACCGTTGATAAATTACCCCCAAAAGGGCCTTGCAAAATTGGATAGTCAATTCCTAACAGTTCCTTAGCTTTTGTATTGTACCACATAGCTTCAAAATTTTAGTTATTTATTGGTATCAGTCAACATTTTATTGACGATAAGCCATTTGCCATTAATCTTATGGAAAGATAAAAAATCCCTATAATTAAAGTCGTACATTTTAACATTTAATTCCGCTACAGAGATAGAATTTACAACACTTATATGCAGAATTTCACCTTTAAAAGGTTTGCCTGAATCCTTTGGACTTTGTCTGTTTTTAACGCCGTCTAAATACAAATCAACGGTTTTGAAATATGGCTGTCCTTTTATATCTCCGAAAAGTAATGTCCCGGGTTGAAAAATACTGCCAAGCAATAATTCATCACCTTCATAAATGCCTTTAAAATAAAAGTTTTCTATTGCATCGGTAATAGCCTGAATTTCTATTTGATTTTCCATTTTACTAGTATTTTGAGCTTTTATGCCCTGAAAACTCCAGAGCATAAAAGCAGTTAATAATATAGTTTTCACCTTAATTTAAATTGTGTCCTGCACCTTTTCCGCCATCAACATTTATGATTGATCCGGTAATAAAATTGCTTTTAGCAACTGTGTAGACCATTTCAGAAACATCGTCGATCTCACCTACTCTGTTTAATAAATGCAAACCAGCACTTTGATCTGCGTTATCTCCGTGCATTGGCGTACGAATTACACCCGGCGCAACGGTATTGAAACGAATGTTTTGTTTCCCGAATTCTGCCGCTAACTGAATCGTTAAGGCATGAATTGCTCCTTTACTTGCAATTGGAGCCGAAGCAGGCCATCCGCCTAAACCATGATTTACAAGAGGAGTTCCGATATTGATTACAACCCCGCCTTGTTGTTTCAGCATTTGCGGAAGCACAGATTGTGTAGTGAAATAAGTTCCTTTTAGATTGGTTTTCAAAAATGTATCTAAATATGCTTCATCCACTTCTAAAAATGGTTTGCTGGCAAAGATTCCTGCATTGTTAACCAATACATCTACAGAACCAAATTTTTCTAAAGCAATTTTAACCAATTGTTCTCCTGTTTTTTTATCGCTTACATCTCCGGCAAACATCGCCAGATTTTCGCCTGCACCAAATTCATCGAAAGTTTTTTCTAATGAAGATGCTGTAACGGAGTTTATAACCACATTATCGCCTCTGTCTAAAAAATATTTGGCGATTCCTTTTCCAATACCAGAAGCTGCTCCGGTAACGATTATTGTTTGTTTTTTCATGATGTTATTTTTTATCGGCTGTAATGCCTTTTTCTCTTAATACTGATACTTGTTCTCCTGCGTAACCCCAATCGTCTAATTCAATTTCCTGAATCACAACGTGAGTTAAATGCGGATCTTTATTTAATACTTCTGTAATCAGGTTGGTAATGCCGCTGATTAATTCTTGTTTTTGCCCGCGTGTTACTCCTTCGCGGGTCAATTCGATTTTTACGTAAGGCATGATAATTAGTTTTTAGATTGTCCTGTAAAAACAGCTTCGGCAGTGATATTAAAATCTAGCTCAAAGTCGTTGTAAATTAATGTGTCTCCCAAATCTTTGAAGAAATTTCCTGAACGGAATTTGATATCGTATTTGGTACGATCGATTATTAATTTACCTCCAAGTGAAAGGGTATTGTTGTCATTGTTTACTTGTGCTTCAAACCCAACAAGATGTGTAATATCTTTTATAGTCAGGTTTCCTTCAAGATGATACGTTGTGCTTGATATTTCTTTTACGTTTAAAATATCTAATGTCGCTGTTGGGAATTTTTCGATTGAGAAAAAATCATCAGATGCAAGGTGTCCTGCAAATTGAGTGTTCGTTGCCGGATCTGTTACATCCAGAATTTTAATAGAAGTGGTGTCGATAACAACATTTCCTCCTTTTATTTTTCCATCATTAAAGATGAAATTACCATTTTTGATACCAATTGTACCATTATGTGCACCAGTAACCTTTCTACCAGTCCATTCTACGCTGCTGTTTGAGCTTACGATTTCAAAATTTATTGTTTCCATTTTTTGTTGTATTTAAAAGTACAGTACAAAGGAACGGCGACTATGGAAATCGGTTACGTGATGTAGATCACATTCTTATTTTGGAGGTTCAAAGGTGCAAAGGGACAAAGAGACAAAGGTTTTTATATTGATATCGAATTTAAAATATAGCCAGCGGTTTCAACCGCTGGAACGCAAAGTATTGCCATAATCAAGATCCCTGTGGTTGAAACCACAGGCAATATTTTTATAGCGATAAAAAATCTGCGAGAAACAAAATCTACGCAAAACAAAAAAATAACCCGTAAAATCCGTGGGCTACAAAAACTAAGAATTATAAAGTCGGCTAAGGGTTTCTCTCGAAACTCCTAAATAAGCCGCAATTAAATGCTTTGGAACTAAATTGTATAATTGAGGATATAAAGCCAAAAGTTCTTCGTAACGAATTTTGACATTATTATTCATAAAAGATAAAAGTCTTTTTTGAGAAGCGATGTATCCTTTGTTCGTTCTCCAACGGAAGAAATGTTCCACCTGATGAAATTCGGCACAGAGTTTTTCACGGTCGGTGTTAGAAAGGCAAAGCACTTCGGCATCTGTAATGCAATCAACATTTATAGCGGCGGGAGTTTGGTTGTAAAGTGCATTATAATCAGATGTCCACCAGGTTGGCATCGCAAACTGCAGAATGTACATTTTGATTTCATCATTTATATAAAAAGCTTTCAGACAACCCGAAATCACAAAATACTCACAATCGACTTTATCGCCTGCGCTGATAATCGTTTGCCCTTTTTTAAAAGATAAGGATTTGAAATGCGAAAAGAAATAATCAAACTCTTCCTCTGTCAGCGAAACTGTTTTGGCGATATGTTCTTTTAAAAGTGTTTTGGCTTCCATTTTAAATGGTGACTATTGGGTTTGAAAATCTTTTGTAAAGTTATAAAATCAAATGAACTTATTGATTGTCTATTTCGGATTTGAATTTGTCCGTTTCACCAAAATATGAATATGAAATCGATTGCCGTTGCCGCAAATTTGTCCTGTTTAACAACTTAAAATTTAAAATCATGAATGCAAAAACAACAAAAATTATTTATTGGACAGGAATTATTTTAACTTCTTTATGGTTTGGTGCCAGCGGATTTTTTGAACTTACAACCAACAAATTGGTTTGGGAAATTACACAACTATTAGGTTATCCGGCTCATTTTATTTACATCCTTGGTGTAATGAAAGTTTCAGGCGTCATCACATTATTAATTCCGAATAAATTATTACGATTAAAAGAATGGGTATTTGCGGGAGTATTTTTTGACATTATTTTCGCTTTCTTTTCAAAATTGGTTGTATTAGGTTTTCCTGCAACTATTGATGCAATTATTGCTTTTGTTATGGTAAGTGTTACTTATATAATGTTTAGAAGATTATACAGTGTAACTTATACTGCACGTTAATTTTTTTTGCCACAAAGACACAAAGGCACTAACTTTTATTTCATGCAGATTAAGCAGATTGGACAGATTATTAAAAAAATATCTGCCCACATCTGCTTAAATCATTTTAAAATCTGCGTGAAATAAAAAAATCCATTAATCCTTTTAATCTGTGGCAAAAATAAAACTTAGCGCCTTTGTGTCTTCGCGGCAAAACACCCTTGAGCCTTAAAACAAATAAATTTGAGCTTTTCAACAAAATAACAACCTTCATTCCCGCCGTAAATTTGTAATGAACTTAAAAACACAATTACAATGAACAAAATATGGTTTATTACAGGAAGCTCTCGAGGATTAGGACGTAATCTTACTGAAGCAGTTTTAGAAAGCGGAGACAAAGTAGCAGCAACTGCACGAGACATTAATCAGTTAAATGATTTAAAAGAAAAATTTCAGGATCAGATTCTGCCTTTAAAATTAGATGTTACCAATTATGATGAAGTTCATGAGGCCGTAAATAAAGCTGTTGAGCATTTCGGAAGAATCGACGTATTGGTTAACAACGCCGGATTCGGAATTATTGGTGCTGCAGAAGCGTATACAAGTGAACAAGTTAGAAGTCAGTTAGAAACTAATTTATACGCGCCAATTGAAATTACACGTGCCGTTCTGCCTTTTATGCGTAAACAAGGTTCTGGCCGAATTTTACAAATCAGTTCTGTTGGCGGACGTGTTGGGAATCCGGGTTTAACAATGTATCAGGCTGCGAAATTTGGTTTAGGCGGATTTACTGAGGCTTTGGCCAAAGAAGTTGCTCCGCTTGGAATTTTGGTTACGAGCGTTGAACCAGGCGGATTCCGCACGGATTGGGCAGGCGCATCGATGACGTATGCCGAAGATATTGAAGGCTATGAAATGGTGAAACAACGTACCGATTTCTTTAAAGGTGGAAATTTTGTTCCGGTTGGAGATCCTGAAAAAGCGGCTAAAGTGATGGTTGATCTGGCTTCAGATCCAAATCCGCCTGTACATCTTGTTTTGGGAAGTGAAGCAATTGGAATTTTACAAAATGCTGATAAAAACAGAACGGAAGAAATGGAGAAATGGATGAATGTAAGTTTGTCTACAGATCATGAAGATTCTGGAAGTTTTTTTGATTCAGCTCAGGGAAAATGGTATACTGGTAAGAAATAAGCATTATCAATGGTTAATGCATAATTTTTTAAACACATAGGAACATAGTTTTTCTTTGTCTATAAAGGCGTTTCACTTGTTTTGAACAAACATAGTTTGATACTCTCTCGCAGATTTTGCAGATTACACAGATTAAATAAAAAAAAATCTGCTTGATCTGCTAAATCTGCGGGAAACATTATTTTAAGTTTTTTGTTTAAAACACAAAACTATGTGTGAAAATCTAGATTTTTTCAAACATCTTTTATTTAGAATATAATCTATGTTTCTATGTGTTTAAAATAATCCCAACTTTAATTTTTATAAATTTGTGATATGAACGATTCAAAAATAAATCAGAAAACCTCGCCCATTGCGTATTCCTGCTATTACACACAAAATCGTGAAGGCGAGCAATTTGCTGCACAACATGTTTTGAGTTTTCAGATTTCGGGAATTCTGACTTTAAATAACGGGAATAAAGAATATGTTTTTAACCCAGGCGATTTTAGATTTATCCGAAGAAATCAGCTCATAAAATTCATCAAACAACCTGATCCCAATACCGCTTTTCAGTCTATTTCTATTTATTTGAATCAGGAAGCACTTCGTGATTATTCGATACAATACAATCAAAAAACAAGTTTGATTAAAAGCCCGGAAACTGAAATGGTTTTGCAGTTAAAAGAAGTTCCGTTATTGAAAAGCTTTATGAATTCGCTGATTCCGTATATCAACGAAGACCAGCTTATTACCGAAGATCTTCAGACGTTAAAAGTAAATGAAGCCATTACGATTTTACTGCAATGCCATCCTGAATTAAAAGATATTTTATTCGACTTTAACGAACCCGGAAAAATTGATTTGGAAGCATTTATGAAAAAGAATTTTCATTTTAATGTTCAATTAGATCGTTTTGCTTATTTAACGGGAAGAAGTCTGGCAACTTTTAAAAGAGATTTCCAGCGTATTTTTGATCTTTCCCCAAGTCGTTGGCTCATTCAGAAAAGATTACAGGAAGCGTATTATCAAATTAAAGAAAAAGGAAAAACACCTTCGGAAGTTTATTTAGAAGTAGGTTTTGAGGATTTATCGCATTTTTCGTTTGCTTTTAAGAAACAGTTTGGGTTACCGCCTTCTAAGGTTTAGTTTTTTTTAGTCGCAGTATTCAGTCGCAGTTTACAGTTTGCAGTCTCTGTTTGCAGTCTCTGTTTGCAGGATTCAGATTATGCAGTTTGTCATTTCGAGGAACGAGAAATAGCACGCGAAACTCGCCAAAGATTGGAGAATTACTGTGTGGAATATCTAGTGCGATTTCTCGTTCCTCGAAATGACAAACTGTGTCTATAAAACTGTGATTGAATAACGCAACTGAAAACTGAGACTGTAAACTTATCTATTCTCCAGCCAGCTTAAAAATGCCGTTGCTTTCTCTTTCCCAACCAATAATTTTTCTTCTGTTGGAATGGTAAGTTTAAGAATCAGCTTTCTTGAGAAATAATGTTCTGCTTCTCTTATCGCTGAAAAGTTTACCAAATATTGTCTGTTGATTCTGAAGAACTGAATGGCTGATAAAAGCTTATGAACTTCATCGAGAGATTGTGTAATTTGATATTCGGTTTTATCAAAAGTTACTATTGTTGGTGTTTCATTTTTAATGTAGAAAAAAGCGATATTCTCTGTTTGAATCGTTTGGTATTTATTGTTTTTGAAAACCAAAAAACTGCTTTTGCCTTTATTTTCTCCCGTTCTTGTTAAAAGATAATCGAAATCGGGCATCATTTTTTTATTTCTTTGGAAGAAGTTTTTCAGTTCGCCTGCTTTTTTAATAGCTTGCGAAATACTTTCTCTTGAAAAAGGTTTTAAGACATAATCGATTCCGTTTGATTTGAAAGCGTCGATGGCGTAATCATCAAAAGCGGTGCAGAAAATTACGGGTGACAAAACCTCTACATTTTTGAAAATTTCAAAGCTCAAACCATCCGCAAGCTGAATATCCATAAAAATCAAATCGGGCTGATCGTTCTCTAAAAGATAACTCACAGCTCCGTCAATACTTTGAATATACGACAAAATTTGAGCATCGGGTCTGATACTCAAAATTAGCTGACCAAGTGCTTTGGCCGTTTTTATTTCATCTTCAATTATTACGATAGTCATAAATCAGTGGTATTTTTACTTTAAAAAGGGTTTCGGTTTTATCAATTTCAATTTCTTTGTTAACCAAATGCAGAAAACGCTGATTGATATTGTTCAGTCCTACTCCGGTTGACAAAGTTCCTCGTTTCAGCTGAATTGGATTTTCAATTACCAGAAAATCATTTTCGGTATATAATTTAATTTTCAAAGGTTTATCAAGCGAAACAACATTGTGTTTGATACAATTCTCGATCAATAATTGCAATGAAAAAGGAGGAATCGCACAATCGTATTGCTTTTCATCGATTTCTTTTATCACTTCAAATCCATCTTCAAAACGGGCTTTGAGCAGATATACATACGAATCTAAAATTTGTAATTCTTCTTTTAACGGAATCAAATCCATTTTTCTACTTTCGAGAGTAAATCGGTAAAAATCAGATAATTTAAGGATAAAATCAGAACTCTGCGGATCCTGCATATCGACCATCGATTTTAAAGTATTCAAACTGTTAAACAAAAAATGCGGATTTACCTGTTGTTTCAATAATTCGTACTGCGCCCCTAAATGTACGGCTTTGGTACGCTCCAGTTCTACTCCCATTTGCTGGGTTTGGTAATTCTGAAAAAGTAAATGCAGAAACATATAGACAATCAAATTGATCAAAATACCACGAAGTTCAAACATGATTGGCGCATCCATTTTTGAAACCTGAAAAAGTTCCTGATGTGCAATTACCAGAATCACCATCAGCAAAATTCCCAAAACAACACTTAGTAAAAGTTTCCAGTTAAACAGGCTTTTATTCGTACGCTGCGATGAAAATTTAGGCAGACTATAAATGTTGTAATACCAAATAAAAAGGGAAAAAAGCAGTGTAATTGAAGAGTTTATGATGATGTCTCCAGGCGTAGAATCGGCATCAAATAATTTTGGAATTGAAGCCAGAATTGCAAGTGCAATTGAGCTTCCCCAAATAATTTTGAGCGAAACCTGAAAACGTTTTGATTTTTCCATAATTGTATCCGTTTTTTATCCTGTTTGTCAAAGATAGTTTTATTTTGAAAAAAGATTTTATGCAGATTTAAAAAGTCAGCCCAAAGTATTGTCATTTCGACGAAGGAGAAATCTCCACGAGAAGCTCTACAAAGATTGGCGACATTCTGTATGGAGTTACTTGCGAAGATTTCTCCTTCGTCGAAATGACAAATATGACGGAGTGTTTTTTTAATCTCGCAAAGTCGCAGAGGCGCAAAATTTTTATTCGCAAATTGTTTGGGAATAGAATCTGCAAAATCTGCCTAAATCTGTCAAATCTTCGTGAAATATATTTTTAATTCTCCCGCAGATTTAGCTGATTTTGCAGATAAGAAAGGAAAAAAAATCTGCTAATCTGCTAAATCTGCAAGAAGCAAAAAAATCAAGCTCGTTTTACTTCTAAAATTGCCCCTGAATTCATATCCTGAACAAACCCAATAATCTCAAAATCCTGTGTATTATAATTTTTAGGAAGATGAACCGATGCTGTTCCTTTTTTAACTTTGTTTAAATCTACCCATTGCAGATTACGAACAATTTGATAATGTGATAAAACTCTATGGGCATTCTCCCCTCTTTTTACATTGCTTTTCGCTTCTTTTTGAACTACAGCAATTAATAAACGGCTGTTTTTTGAAGTTCCTTCCACATTATAATTTACAACAATAGCATTCGCATTTTGACTGGCTTCTAAGCTTAAATTCGTCGAAGCTGGTTTTGAAAGTGCCGATTTAATTCCGTTTCGTAAACTTGTTTCCTGAGAACCTACATAATCAATTTTTCCGTTAATTATTACCTGCGGAGTATAGATTGGATCTTTCTCCATATATTTTGCATAATCGTATTGCCTTTTGGTATAATCGGCATTGCTGAAGATGTCTTTCCATCCTTGTTTGTCCCAATAATCAACATGATAAGAAAGCACGTAAACATTTTTATCTTTTAATTCATTTTGAATTTTTCCCAGTAATTCATCTGCTGGCGGGCAGCTCGAACAGCCTTCGGAAGTATATAATTCTAAAAGGGCAAAACCTTTTTTATCGGGATTGCTTTGGCTGAAAATGGTGTTTCCGGTTAAGAAAAACAGCATTGTAAAAGCACTTATTATTTTTATCTTTTTCATGATTCCTATTTATTTCCTGCAAGGTTTAAAAACCTTGTAGGTATATTTTTTTATTTAGAAAGTCTAATAATTTAAACCTACAAGGTTTTAAAAACCTTGCAGGTTAAGCAACTTAGAAATTAAAGAATATTAATCTCAACGTTTATATTTCCTCTTGTTGCTTTTGAGTAAGGACAAGTTTGGTGTGCCTGAGCCGCTAAAGCTTCCGCAGTTTCACGACCAATACCCGGAAGGCTGATGTTTAAACGTGCTTGTAAAGAATATTCTCCTTCAGTTACACATAAATCTACTTCTGCATCTACTGCAGTTTCTGCCGGAAGTCTAACTCCCAATTTCGAAGCTGCGATTCCTAATGCTCCAATAAAACATGCCGACCATCCTGCAGCAAATAACTGCTCCGGATTTGTTCCCGGACGCGATGTTCCCGGTGAACTTAATTTGATAATCAATTGTTCATCTGAACTTTGAGAAGCTCCTTCTCTACCACCTATTGTGTGTGTTTTTCCTGTGTATAATACTTGTGTGTTCATAATAATTTTAGATTTTAGATTGTTGATTTTAGATTGTTGATTTTAGATTATTTCTAATTTTAGATTTTAGATTTTAGAGTTTAGATTATTTGATTTTTGATATTGTCATTGACATTGAATTGGAATTTGGAATTTGGAATTTTAAAAATTATAATTTATTTCATCCCGTCTACATCAATTATCGCTTGAGCAAATGATTTCGGGTCTTCTTGCGGAACATTGTGTCCTATTCCTTTTAGAATTCTGTGGGCGTATTTTCCGGTGAATTTGTTTGCGTATGCTTTTCCATCTGCGAAAGCGCCGTCAAAATCACTTCCTATTGTAATGGTTGGTACTTTAATTTCCGGTCTTGCTGCAAGGCGTTTTTCTAAACTGTCGTATTTAGATTCTCCTGCTTCAAGCGATTGTCTCCATCTGTAATTATGAATTACAATTGCAACGTGATCCGGATTGTCAAAAGATTGTGCTGTTTGATCGTAAGTAGCTTTGTCGAAATTCCATAACGGAGAAGCGATCTGCCAAATTTGTTTGTTGAATTCATATGTATTTTGGCTGTAGCCTAATTTTCCTCTTTCAGTTGCGAAATAATATTGGTACCACCATCCTAATTCGGCTTTTGGAGGCAATGGTTTTAAGTTAGCTTCTAAATTCACTACTAAATAACCACTTACTGAAACCAGACCTTTTACACGTTCCGGCCAAAGTGCTGCCATAACCACTGCTGTTCTTGCTCCCCAATCGAATCCTCCAACTACGGCTTTGTCGATTTTTAAAGCATCCATAAAAGCGATAATATCAGTTGCTAATGCTGCTTGTTGTCCGTTTCTAAAAGTATCTTTAGAAAGGAAAGTTGTTGTTCCAGAGCCTCTTAAATAAGGTGTAAATACATGATATCCTTTTGAAACTAAAATTGGCACTACTTCATTGTAACTGTGAATATCGTAAGGCCATCCGTGAAGTAAGATTACCGGAGTTCCGTTTGAAGGACCAGCTTCAGTATATCCTACGTTTAATAATCCGGCGTTGATTTGTTTTAAAGTTCCTAGCGAACCATCTTGTTTTTCTGTTTGTGCAATTGCTGCTGCGTTTGCTAAAAGAAAGGCAATTAAAAGAACTGCGTTTGTAATACTGTTTTTGATTTTTACTATCTTTTTCATAATTATTATTTTTTTTGATTAGTTGATTATCAGTTAATTTCTTCGTCAAAGGTATCTCGACAATCCTCGTTTTAAAAGGAGAAAAAAGCCGAAGTGGACAAAGTAAAAGGTGAAATGGACAAGGGTCAAGTTGTGAAATGTGAGTAGTTTAGCCGTAAAACTCTATATTCTTATATTTTTTTAGCCACAGATTAAAGGATTAAAATGATTTTTCTCTCGCAGATTCTGCAGATTTAGCAGACTATTTTTTATTCGTTTCAAATTATTTAATCAAATCTGCTCAATCTCCAAAATCTGCGAGAAACAAATACTTTGTGAAACTTTGTGTATCCTTAGCGTGCTTTGCGGTTAAACTAATTCGCATTTCAACTTGAAACTTTAAACCTGAAACTATTTTTTCATAACCAAAACCGGTTTTCCTTTTTCAACTATATAAGTTGCCAATTCTGATGCTTTTACATTTGTATTATTTTTAGCGGAATGAACAACTCCAGCTGGGATAAAAAGTACTTCTCCGGCTTTTAAGGTTACGGGTGCCTGCCCTTCTACTTCATATTCAAGTGAACCTTCTAATACATAAATGATTTCTTCACCCGGATGAGAATGTTTTCCGAAAGCGGTATGTCCGTCGAAATCTATTTTGGCTTGAACGGTTTCTCTTCCCGGAATGCTTAAATCGTGTTTTTGTAAATCAGTACGTTTTATTCCGGTTTGTGCTGCGATTTGATTCGGAATCAAAAAGGCGATTATTCCTAAAATGATAATGGCGATTATTACCCAAGTTTTTTGTTTTTTAGTTTCCATGATTTTATTTTTTTAATAGTTAGTTTTTTAACAGTTGATTTTTTAAACACATAGGAACATAGATTTGCTTTGTCTAGAAAGGCGTTTCACTTGTTTGAACAAACATAGTTTGCTGGGTGTTTCACGCAGATTTTAAAAAGATTTAAGCAGATAAACGCAGATTTTTTATTCAATTTAATCTGCTAAAATCTGCTAAATCTGCGTGAAACTTTTTTAGCATATAAAAACCTATGTCTCTATGTGTTTAAATAAATTATTTAGATTATTTTCTCAATGATTTAAAAGCAGCACGAAGTTCAACTGAAAACAATTGCGGTTCTTCCCAAGAAGCGAAGTGTCCGCCTTTGTTTACTTCTTTAAAATAAATTAAGTTTTTGTATGCTTTTTCAGCCCATGTTTTTGGTGCTTGGTAAATTTCTCCAGGGAAAACAGTTATCGCAACCGGAATCTTGATTTCAGCAGTTCTTTGTTCTACCGCATTGAAGTTGTTATTGTTATTTTCCCAATATAAATTAGCAGATGAATTGGCAGTATTCGTAAACCAGTAAAGCGAAATATCATCCAGCATTTCATCTTTAGTCAATGATTTTTCGGCATTTCCACCGCTGTAGGTCCAATCGTTGAATTTATCTAAGAAAAATGAAGCCAAACCAACAGGAGAATCTGTAAGTCCGTAACCTAAAGTCTGCGGACGAGTCACCATCATTCCGGCATAACCACCGCCTTTTGTGTATAATTTATTCAGAGAATTAAAAGCTGCATTTTCTTTAACCGATAATCCTTTTGGTGCAGGATCTCCGTCTTTAAGCGCTTTGGCAACATCCGCAGGAACTGTTGCAGGCATATTTACGTGAATTCCCAATAAACCTTCCGGAGCTTGACGCGCCATCGCATCGGCAATTACAGAACCCCAGTCACCACCTTGTGAAACATACTGTTTGTAACCCAAACGTTTCATTAAAACATCCCACGCGTTTCCAATTTTCTCTGGTCCCCAGCCTGTTCCTTTTGGCTTTTCAGAAAAACCATAACCCGGCATTGAAGGAATAACCAAATCAAATGCATCTTCGGCTTTTCCGCCATACGCTGTTGGATCTGTCAATGGACCAATTACTTTTAAAAGTTCAAAAAATGATCCCGGCCATCCGTGAGTAGTAATTAACGGTAACGCATTTTTATGTTTTGATTTAATGTGAATGAATTGAATATCCAGTCCGTCGATGTTGGTTACAAACTGAGGTAAAGCATTTAGTTTTTCTTCTGTTTTGCGCCAGTCATAATCGGTTCCCCAATATTTTACCAGATTCTGAATCTGCTCTAGTTTTACTCCCTGCGATTGATCTGCTACAGTTTCTTTATCCGGCCATCTGGTAGCATTTACACGATTGCGAAGTTCTGTAATCGCTTCCTGCGAAACGCTTATATGATACGGACGAATTAAATTACAATCGGTTTTAGTTTCGTTCTGTGCAAAAGATACAGCAGTTGCCAACATAAAACTTCCCGTTGCAATGACGTTTAAAAAACTGCGTTTGTTTAGTTGAAGTGTTTTCATTTTTTTTGATTTTTAAATTATTTGAATATCAGTTAATTTCTTCGTCAAAAGTATTTCGATAACCCTTCTTACGAAATGAGAAAACAGTCCAAACGGACGAAGTTTGAGGTGAAACGGACAGAGTGGAATGTGATTTTTTTTTAACGCAAAGTTCGCTAAGGTTTTTTGGCTCGTTTGGTTTTATAAAAATGCAAAGATCGCAAAGCTATGTGGGTAATAACTTTGCGATCTTTATGTGTGTTTTTGCCACAGATTATTATTTTTTTGCCACAGATTAAAAGGATTAAAATGATTTTTTCACGCAGATTCTGCAGATTTAGGCAGATTTTAATTGATTGTTTATTCAAAAAAATTTAAAAAAATAATCTGCTCAATCTGTAGAATCTGCGTGAAACAAAAAACTTTGCGACTTCGCGACTTTGCGAGATTAAAAAAGAATCTTCGTATAAATCTTAGCGTCTTTGCGGTTAAATCACCAGCATTGCAACTTGAAACATTAAACTTTAAACCTGAAACAAAATAAATTAAGCTAAAACCATTCCTCCATCCATAATAAAATCTGCTCCGGTGATGAATTTTGCTGCTTCACTGCTTACATACGAAACCATTTTAGCAACATCTTCAGATTTTCCCATTTGTTTTAAAGGCACTTTTTCGATAACCATATCCATAATACCATTTACAGTGGCTTCATCTAAACCAACTTTTTTCATGACTTCGGTTTGAGTTGGTCCCGGACTAACAGAATTCACTCTGATTTTTCTAGGTGCTAATTCTAAAGCTGCAGATTTCATAACCGAATTCAAAGCCGTTTTACTAGCCGAATAAACAGAAGATCCCGGCCCAGGCATACTGGCAGTATTCGAAGAAAGAAATACAACCGATGCACCATCATTCAAAATTGGGATAAATCGGCTTAATGTGAAATATGCGCCTTTAAAATTTACATTCATGATACTGTCAAATTGTTCTTCTGCTGCCTGCTCGATATTTCCTAATCCGGCAATTCCGGCATTGATGAAAAGAATATCCACTTTTCCAAAATCCTGTTTAACTTTTAAAGCCAGGCTCTCAATATCAGAAATACTCGATTGATCTGATGTTATTGCTGTAACGCCCAGTTCCAGTGCTGCTTTTTCAATTGCTTCTTTTCTTCTTCCGGTAATAATAACTTGTGCTCCTTGTTCTTTTAGTTGTTTTGCTGTAGCGTATCCTATACCGCTGTTTCCGCCTGTTATTACGGCTACTTTATCTTTTAAATTGTCCATTTTTATATGTTTTAATTAATGGGACAAAGTTAAATTGCAAAAGGTATTGCTTTTTTAAAGGTATCATAGAGTATACTGGAAACTAGATTTTAACATTTAAATATTCTCAAAAATCAATTTCAGGCAAAACTCAAAAATTACTGTTAAATATTTAGATTGAATGTGCAGTTATTTGGTTAAAATTATCCGATTTATTCATATTTAAAGATCAATTCTCTTAATTTATTTTTAAAACTTCATTAAACAGCTGTTAAATCTTAATGAGAATTCATTGTAAATTCTGTAAGAAAACGTATATTTGAGATAATACTGAATTTTTATATCGTGCAGGAAAAAACAAAAACACATCATTTTATATTCCCAAAAACGCCTACAGGCGTTGACGGACTAGACGAGATTACTGATGGCGGTTTCCCAAAAGGACGCCCAACCTTAATTTGCGGAGGTGCCGGCTGTGGAAAAACATTATTGTCAATGCAGTTCCTTATTAAAGGAATTACAGAATATAACGAACCCGGGGTTTTCATGTCTTTTGAGGAACCGTCAGACGATCTTACCTTAAATGTAAAATCACTCGGCTTTGACCTTGAGCAGCTCAAAAAGGATAAAAAACTCGTTGTAGATCATGTCCGCGTTGAAAGATCAGAAATTGAAGAAGCCGGAGAATACGATCTTGATGGTTTATTTATAAGATTAGGCCACGCCATCGATTCTATAAAAGCAACCCGTGTTGTACTGGATACAATCGAATCTTTATTTGCTGGTCTTGACAATCAGGCGATTTTAAGAGCCGAATTACGAAGATTATTTCACTGGCTGAAAACAAAAGGCGTAACTGCTGTAATTACGGGAGAACGCGGCGAAGCAACTTTAACCCGTCAAGGATTAGAAGAATATGTTTCTGACTGCGTTATTGTTCTCGATCATCGTGTTATTGAACAAGTTTCGACCAGAAGACTCCGAATTGTAAAATACAGAGGTTCAACACACGGAACAAACGAATATCCGTTTTTAATTGATGAAGAAGGTATTTCGGTACTTCCTATTACATCGTTAAAACTCGACAACGAAGTTTCTTCGGATATTATTTCTACAGGTGTTCCCGGATTAAACGAAATGTTTCATAGCGGCGGATTCTATCGCGGAAGCAATATTTTAGTATCAGGAACAGCCGGAACAGCTAAAACTACGGTTGCCTGTTATTTTGCCAACGAACAATGCAAGAAAAACGAAAAAACGATCTATTTCGCTTTCGAAGAATCGCCGCAGCAATTGGTTCGCAATATGAAATCAATTGGAATTGATCTCGACAAACATATTAAAAAGGGTATTTTGCAAATCCATTCTTCACGTCCGTCATTAAATGGTCTTGAACTGCATTTGCTTACACTTCGAAAATTAATAAAAGAATTTCAGCCTACCACTATTATTATTGATCCAATCAGTAATCTTATTACAGTAGGAAGCGAACAAGAAGTCCGTTCTATGCTGGTAAGGCTCATAGATATGCTCAAAGCAAATAATATTACGGCTTTGTTTACGTCATTAAATAAACAAACGGATAATTTTAGACCAGATCTGGCAGAAGAATCCGTATCATCTTTAGTCGATACCTGGATAACGGTTCGTGATATGGAAGGCGTTGGAGAAAGAAACCGCGGTATTTTTATTATCAAAGCCAGAGGAATGGGACATTCTAATCAGGTTCGCGAATTTGTGATCACTAAAAAAGGAATCGAATTACTCGATGTAGAATTAGGTCCGCAGGGAATCCTGACCGGTGCTGCCAGACAGTCGCATCAGTTTAAGAAAACCATTTCTGATATTAAACTTCAAAACGAAATCAGCAGAAAAGACCGTGAAATTGAGCGCAAACGCAAAGTTTTGGAAGCCAATATTGAAGCCTTGAGAACCGAATTTGAATCGGCAGAAGAAGAATTGAGTATCCTGAAAGCAACAGAAGAATTACAGGCTAAATTATCTTCTAAGAAAAAAGAAAATTAAAATGAAAAAAGAAGTAGCCGAATGGCAATTATTGCTGTATATAGCAGGTCAGACGCCAAAATCGATCAAGGCACTTGAAAATATAAAAAAGTACGCCGAAGAACATTTAAAAGGAAAATACAGCATCGAGATTATCGATTTGCTGAAGAATCCGCAATTGGCAGAAGGCGATCAAATTTTGGCTGTACCAACCCTGGTCAGGAAATTTCCTGAGCCAATCCGTAAAATTATAGGTGACCTTTCTAATGAAGAAAGAGTGCTTGTAGGGCTTAATATTAAACCTATAAACGCTTAATCATGGAAGATTCATCTGATGGCACAAGTACAACCAAACATAAGTTCATACTTTTTGTTTCAGGTATGTCTGTTAAATCAGGACATGCAATTGAAAATTTACGCAGAATATGCGATACTTATCTCAAAGAAAACTACGAATTAGAAATCGTAGACATCAGCAGGGATAAAGAACAGGCCGTGATACATCAGATAGTAGCAATTCCTACGTTATTAAAGATATGTCCCGAGCCTAAAAGAATCATTTTAGGTGATTTATCAGATAAGGATAAAGTACTGAGAATATTAAATATTATGTAGAATTTGGAGGTTACCGATAAAAATATAGAAGATTTATTGACCGAAATCGAGTCATTAAAAGAACAGCTTTATGAAGCAAACAGTATAGTCGAAGCCATAAAACAAGGAGATGTAGATGCACTGGTAGTAAACAATAACGGAGTACCCCAGCTTTATTCTCTCGAAACGGCCGATTATACGTACCGACTTCTTATTGAAAAGTTCCGACAGGGTGCGCTTAGTATTTCGCGCAAAGGACTCATATTGTACTGTAACGACTACTTTTCTGAACTTGTTGGTATTCCGTCAGAACAAATTATTGGGACGTATTTAAATGAATATTTTGATAATCCCACACAATTTGTCCAGCTTATTCAGGCACTTCGGTACGGAATCGCCACACACGAAATTCTTTTTAAATCGAGCGAAGACAAAAAAACTTTTCCGGCTTATATCGCACTAACCGATCTGGAACCTTCTGTAGAAGCGATTGGAATTGTGATTACCGATTTGACCGAAAAGAAAAAACACGAAGAAGCCCTGCTCCATCATCAGCAGGAACTGGAAGAAAAAATCAAAGAGTTAAACCGGATCAATACCAATCTCGAAGAATTTATTCATGTTATCTCGCACGATTTAAAAGAACCGCTGAGGAAAATTGTTATGCATAATGATAGAATCGACGGAAGCTACCTTTCTGATAACGATGCCAAATCAATGAATGTTTTAAAATCATCGGCACTGCGGTTGAATTCTCTGGTTGATGATTTAGTGCAGTATTCGTCGCACACCGCGCAGGAAGAACGAGCCGAAATTGACTTGAAAACAATAATTGGCGAAGTTATCGAAGACCTCGAAATTATAATAGCAGATAAAAAGGCCCATATTAAAATAGGAAAACTCCCTGCCATAAAAGCCTCTAAAGTCCAAATTCGCCAGCTTTTTGGAAATCTTATTACCAACGCCATAAAATACAGTAAAGAAGCCGTTGCCCCGCTTATAGAAATTTATCAGGCAGAAAATTTAAATGCCGAAATGCCAAATCAAAATGCTAAATTTGTAAAGATTCAAATTAAAGACAACGGAATTGGCATGGAGTCGAGCCATCTTCTTAAAATCTTTACCATTTTTCAGCGCCTTCATGCCCGAAACGAATATTCAGGAAACGGTATAGGCCTTGCGATTTGTAAAAAGATTATGGAAAACCACTCCGGAAACATAACCGTCGAAAGTACACTGAACGAAGGAACGACATTTAATCTTTACTTTCCAATTTTATAAAATGCCACAAAAAAACAACCTGCATATCATAATTGCCGAAGATGACAATGATGACGCTGATGTGATCTTCGAAACATTCAATCAAAACCCCAATTTTGGCAAAGTAAGCCTTGTAGCCAATGGCGAAGAACTGCTCAATTACCTTAAAGACACGGCAAACGAAAGTCCCGACGTAATCCTGACCGACATCAACATGCCCATTGTCGACGGCATCGAAGCCTTACAGCAAATTTTAAACAATTCAGACTTAAAAGATATTCCCTGTTTTGTTTATTCTACCAGCATAAATCCGTCGTACAAAGAAAAATGCGACGATCTGGGCGTAAAAGCTTATCTTATAAAACCTTATTCATTTGAGGCTTTCGCCGAAATTCCAAAGACAATTTTGAGTATTATACAAGCTTAGGTTTTCATTTCCATTTCATATATTCGTAATACTATTTAGGAGCTGATTCCTGCTCTTCGCTATATCTTTTTCTTGCTAAAGAAGCAAGAAAAAGGATGCCGCTTCGATCAGGGCTATTAAACTCATTTTCATAAGAAGATTTTGTGGAAATTTGATTTAGAAATAAAATTTCAAAAGAAATATTTTTCTTACAATTTAAAACATTTTTTGATATCTTTACAGTCCTAATAGTTAAGATTATGATATCAGAAAAAAAGTTTGCCCGTGTGGTATGGTGGCGGTATTGGAAACAACTGCAACGCTCTCTTAACAGCGTAGGACACCTAAGCCACGCGGGTTTCATTTCCCTAAAGTTAAGATTATGAGTACCAAAACCCTTTCAAAAGAAGCCGAAATCAGGCTTACCAATTTCTTCAATCAAACCGTAACGCCAGAACAAATGGCAAAAGCCTTAAGGCAAGTAAATTTTGTTCTTTCGTTAAGTTTAATAAGAGAAAACGAAACCCTGCAGCAAGAAATACCAAAACTAGAAAATAGCTTTTACTGGCTCAATGAACTAGCCGAGATTTTGAATCCTTATTTGGATGTGGAGTAAAAGGTTTGTTTTTGATTTAAATGTAAAACCCTCAATTTTTATAAAAGATTGAGGGTTTTGTTTTGATTTAAATTCAACTTAAAACACTTTTAAAAACTTATTACACAATACCCTATTCTGTTATTATTTTATCGTTTAGAGATCGTCATAATTTTTTCTGCAAGTATATATTTACTAAATCGATTTCGTTTAAATTAAAAATATTAATTAACCGAAATCAAAAAGATAAAATAACTAACACACAACCAATGTCTAAATTCTCAGAGCAAGTTCACGTTTCTATAGGTGGATTTGAAAAAAACGTTATTTACTACGATTTACAAATCTCACAAAAAATGGCCGATCATCATGTTTTTTCTTTCGTATGGCAATACACAGGAAAAATAATAATTCCGCCCGAAGATCAGGAAAAAGCAATATCCAAATATATTGGCAGTCAGGTAATTTTCACCTTCAAAGTCAACGAAATCAGATTAATGGCCAAAGGGATTATTAAAGGTTTAAAATCCATTTATAAAAACGGCACTCCTGCTGGTTTGCATGTAATTGGAATAAGCCACACGATTGTTCTGGATGAAATGGACAAATCGAGAATTTTCCTGAATAAAAATCTACAGCAAATCGCTTTAGAAATTTTTGACGAAGAAAATTCAGGTGAGTTTTATCAAAGAGAAGCCATTACGCCTACAAATACTAAAGAGTTTCGATACAAACCACAGTACAACGAAACAAATTTCAATTTCATGAAAAGGCTTTCGGCACGTTACGGACAATGGTTTTATTTTGACGGAATGCGAATGCAATTTGGGCAAATAAAAGCAAGCAAGGTAAAATTAATCAACGGATCATCACTTCATAATTTTACAATCGAAACAAATTTAATATCTAATAAAGTCGCATTTGGAGGTTATGATTATAATTCGGTAACCAATATTCGCAATTCTGCACAACGAACATCAACAGGAAGCAGGGACAGATTCGCCGTTTCAATGGGATGGAATCAAGGATCTATAGTGCGTGATGATTTAGGTTTGGGTTCTTACACTAACAACGCACAAAACAAAGAAGAAATAGAAGAAATGGTAAAACTGCATACTGCAGGCCGCGACGCAAATAGTGTTTTTTACAGCGGAACTTCTTATCTGCCTATCGGACTTGGACAGATTTTTACCATCCAGAATGAAAACGTACAACACGAATTAATTGCTATTGAAGTTACGCATCTCTCTCAAATAAATGGAAATTACAGCTGTGAATTCAAAGCAATTCCATCAGATGTTGAAGCTCCGCATTATACAAATGTAAAAGTATTTGCACTTGCCGAAAGCCAGTCTGCCAAAGTAATAGACAATAATGATCCTGAAAAACTAGGACGAGTTAAAGTAAAATTTTATTGGGCAGGATGGAATTCAGAAAGCGACTGGATGCGTCTCGTACAATCTTACGCAGGTTCAGGAAAAGGAAACTATTTCAGACCTGAAATTGGCGAAGAAGTACAAATAGGATTTGAAGGCGGAAACGCCGAATGCCCTTATGTATCGGGAACTTATTATAACGGACAGGAAAAACCGGACTTTTTCGATCCGCAAAATATGATAAAAGGTTGGAAACTCCGCTTTGGAATGTTATTCAAGTTTATTGAAAAAGTCGGAATCTGGCTTTCTGACCCAAGCGGGAATGAAATTCATTTGGATGAAGAGAATAAAAATATAAATGCTACTACACCTGAAACGTTTACAATAAAAGCAAAAAATATTGTTTTTGAGGCTACGGAAAGTATAATGTTTAGTGCCGGAACTAATATTTCTGAAACCGCAGTTATTAATAAATCAATCAACGTTGGAGGAAATATGCATACAAGTATTGGCTTGGATAAAATGATATATGTAGCTGGAAATTTTGATGAGCAAATTGATGGAAATCTTAAATCACATACTGACAAAGAAAGACATGAAATAGGATTAGATGGTATTCAAAATTATAGCGAAAAAGATGTTAGCAAACATGCAAAAAATGATTTACAAAATAATAGCGGTGAAAACACTACACATAATTAAATTATGAGAAGAAGATTTGTAAAAGGAACCATAACAAAAACTACTGGAGGAAATCATTGTATGTATTCTAATGGTAATATTGTTACTAATGCCGGCGGTTTTATTAGAGAAACTGCCGATAATCAAATTATATATGGAGAACCTGAGGATGCGCCAGAGCCTACTGCAAAAAAACTTATAAACAGTATTATTAGCGGATATTTTTATACTAAAGAAGGTGTTTATCTTGGAAAAATTGGAACAGGCAATAATGTTTATATAACCGATCAGGCTACATTTTTAGAAGTACAAAAAGGAAAAGATGCTAGTGATAAAATTACTGATTTTACTTTAAAATCAGAATTGAATAACGAACAATTTCTTAATCGAGCCAATTGGGTTTTCGGAGAAGGTGGAGGAGCGTTTGCAGATAGATATGCTATGACAATTAAAAATCTTAGACTTTCTGGTCGTTCTGGCTATGGTCCTAAGCCATTTAGTTCTGATGAAGAAATGTACAGAATGACAATGTCGCATGGTAATCCTCCCAAAACTTTATATCCAGATTATTTAAATGGAACATATAATGGTAGTAATGCAAAAGCATTTGCTATAGCAAAACGAAATTTTACTGATTTGAATAAGAATCCGAAAATGAATATTGCAATTAAAGGTGTTATTAACTCTTTTTTGGGAGATTTAATAAATGAAGGGTATAACAACTGGCGAGGATCTGGAGATAAATTATATAATCAAGATGAAAAAGACAAGGAAAGTAAAAATAGCGGTAACGTTAATGAGAGTAATCTTTACAGAGCAGATGGAAAGGTTTACGGAAATATAACTACTAAAAAAGATCATTATTGGGAATCTGTTGGAATAAAATATAGAAGACATTCATTTATTAAAATTTCTTATGAAAAAAAATAATTTTATTTTAATAGTTATTCTATTATTTCACTTTACTGTCTTTTCGCAATTAAAAAATGTTATTATCAAATATTCTATTCAAAACGAAAAATCATTTTTTTATAGAGAACAGATATTTGAGAATGAGAAATTAGAAGGATTTGGTCCAAAGGATTCCATTTTTTTTAGAAATAAGTATAATCTAAAAATATATTTTTTTAATGATCAAATATTCCTTAATAATCAGATAATTTATTGCTTTAAAGATGTTCAATATTATGAATCTCTAGTTTTTATGTCTCTTAATAATAAAGAATTTATATACATATATCCTCATTATTATGGGCGTGTTGGTCCATATACCTGGTATGGATTAGGAACATTAATTGAAATAAAAAAAACTCCTGTCATAAAAGAAAATTTTGATTATTTCGAAGATTCGGAACTAAATCAAATTTTAAAATTTAAGAATTTTAAAAGAAAAAAAAGATCAGAAAATTGTCAAAATTGATATAAAACTATTGAATTCGATTTACTTGTAAAACTTATAGAACGTTAATGGTTTTACGCAAACAATACCTTCATTGTTCTGCAAATATGGATGGTGTGGGCATGGAACCTCAACTAGATAATTTGAGTAATATTATCAGAAAACGAAAAATAATATCAGGATGATGACAAAAAAAATAATTTTTCTCGTTTTATTATTAACATTAAGCAATGTAGCTTTAATCTCATGTCAAAAAAATATGGAACAAAAAAAATATTTCTGGGATGCTTCTGTATGTACTCCAAAAAATTATCCCGCATTAATTTTTTCCGGTCATTTAATCTTAGGAAATACACTTCAAAGCAGCTATGTATATATGCCATTTGATGATATTATAAATAGTCATCATCTAGGTGACAATGATGGTTCTTCATCTGGTCAAGCAACAGGAATACCGCCTAAAATACTCGATATAACTTGGATGTCTTTTGTTGAAAACAAAAGCTACTCAGGTATTTTTAAACTCGATTACGAAAAGATAGAATCTTTAATGAAAAACGGCAGCGAAAGACCTGTTTGGGATCAGGAAACAAAAAAAATTGAGATTGTTAAAGATTATAATTTTGCTGTTAATGTTGGTTTGTTTCCGGGTGGAATGGCAGTTTTATATGTTTTTAGTCCCTCTAACATGACTATTGTTGGTCGCTATCAGGCACATGAAGACAAAAATGTAAACTGGAAAGTCGCGTTTCCACAAATGAAAGATAACAATGAGATGGACGAATTTGTAGCAGATATAGTAAGTAGATTTCCTCAAGAAATAAAAGACCAAATGAAACAAGGAACAATACCATTTGATTATTGGGAAACTCTTTTTAAAAAATATCCTATTACACCTATGGTCAAGACAGAAGATAAAGTTGAGACTATTAAAATTAACTACATCAACGGTGAATTTGAATCTGTTTTTTTGAGCTTAAACGATAATTTGATACCAATAAAAGAACGCGCCGTTCCTAGAAAAATAAATATTGTCTGGCATGATATGAATGATAGACGAATGGAAAGTGATATTTTCTTTGATGAAAAAAAATCGAAAGCCATTTTCGAGAATATAAAAACTAGCGAATCTATCAAATTTGTAATTGATATAAATCGAAATACTAAACCACGGGAAACTAAGGGAGTTTCTATAAAACTAAAAACAGCATCTGCTGAAATTGATATGATTGAATGTATTGTTTCACAGGAATCGTTTACAAAACCTAATCCATATTAATTGGTAAGAAGTAAAATTATTAATCTTTTCGATCGAAAACGAAATACCCAAACTTGAAAACAGCTTTTACTGGCTCAATGAACTAGCCACATTTTGAATCCTTATTTGGATGTGGAGTAAAATTATTTTGCTTTTGAAATTAAAACCCTTGATCATTTTTATGATTGATGGTTTTATTTTTTTAGACTGGTTTGAAAATACCGTATAAATACTCTATGCTTTATTTTTAATTATTATTACACTTGTCAAGATAATTTTAAATGAATTACGGTTTACCGTAATAATACAAGATAAATAATATTAATATTTGTCTAAATTAAAATGATTATAAATCAAGTTTAAAAACAAACAAGCAAAAAAGAGATTATAGATAGAGTATTAAGCTTATTTAAAGTTTCAAGATATTTATCAGAATCAATCATATATTTGTAATGGCAAAGAGGAAATGGAATAAAAACAAAAAATAAACTTTTACCTACAAATAAAAAAGCAAATCTAAATTATTCATTTTATTTTTTGTACTATTACCTGCGCTTTCTGCTTTATTAAATAAAAATCATATCATTTATATTTCTACATAATGAAATTTAATTTTCCTAAAATAGAATCTATTGTTATTAAAAATTTCTCTTTATATTCAATAGAAAATGTTTGTTCAACAATAAATGAAAACTTTGACAGTGGAGTTTATTGTCTTGCTGGTGCTAATGGGCTTGGAAAAACTACTTTTTTAAGTATAATAAACTATGCACTAACAGGAATAGTTCTTGAACCTAATAAAAATGTTTTATCTCCAGACGAAATAATTAAACTCAATAAATCATTTACAGAAAGATATTTTAAAGGAAGAATCAAAGCAGAATTTTCAAATCTTGCCGATGTAGAATTATCTATAAAAATTAATAATAAGTATATCAGAATTGTTAGGGGCTTTTCAAATAGAGATGAACTTAAATCATTAAAATTCTATAAAAAGGAAAACAATAGGGAAATATCACTTGTAAATACTGACGATTTAGACCCAAAAGAGCTATTAAACTTATATGAAAGTATCATAACTAAGGAAACTTCTTTTGGAAAATTTAATTATTTTTTATTTTATCAATTATATGTTTTAACATTTGATGAAAATAAAAAATTACTCTTTTGGGATGAAAGAGCCGCAAACAACGCTCTTTCTATTGCATTCAACGATGATTTGGAAAATACTGATAGGCTTTTAAGTATTAAAAGAGATATGGACAAGCATGAGTCAGATGGTCGAAATGCAAGATGGCAAGCTACTCAACTTAAAAAACAAGTCGATGAGCTTTTAAAAACAAAAACCAGTCTCAATAGTCAAAATTATGATGATTTAAAAAAAGAATATGACGAACTTATCAATGAAGTAGATGAGCACGAAAAAATGTATGGAGAGATTAATAATGAATATGATGTATTATTAAAAAGACAGAATATTATTAATGCTGAGATTTTAAACCTTAAGACAAAATACAAAAAATTATTTTCAGAATATTCTGAACCAAGAAGCAAATTACTAGAAAATCCAACTATTAAGCTAGCGAAAGCAAATCATACATGCTTCATGTGTGGTGCTCATGGACAAAATATTATTGAAAGCATTGAAAGAAAGTTATACAATGATAATTGTCCTGCATGTGATACTAAAATAAACAACGAGGATACAAAAATGCAAGAATCATTGCTTGATAAAATTAAGCAGATTGACAAGGAATTAATACTGAAAAGCAATTTTCTAGAAGAAATAGTTTTAGAAACAGAAACAAAAAAATTAGAATTTGACAAAATAACTATCCAAATAAATTCTTCAAAACAAAAATTAGATGATTTTCTTAAAAGCAATAGCAAAATTTCTTTTTCTAAAACTGGAAATGCTTCAATTGATGTTTTAATTGAAAACTATGAAGCACAATTTAAGGATTTTGACAAAAAATCAAAAGATTCTTATACTAAAAGAGATAACCTTCAACCAGAATATGATAATTTATTAAAAAGGGTTGATAATGCATATAAAGAAGCTGAAGAACTTTTTGTTCCTCTTTTTAAAGAATTAGCTAAAAGTTTTATTGGTTTAGATTTAAATGTTTATTCTGACAAAAAAGGAAGAGATTTTATTTTATATTTTGAAATGAACAATTCCGCAAGAACTTCTTCTTTCCAACTTTCAGAAAGTCAACGTTTCTTTTTAGATATAGCTTTAAGAATGGCATTAACTATTTACCTTTCATCTAATGACAATCCTGCAACAATGCTAATTGACACACCTGAAGGTTCACTAGACATTGCATATGAAAATAGGGTTGGAAAAATGTTTGCAAAATATATAGTTGAACATGGTCAAAATATAATTATGACAGCCAACATTAATGCTTCTCGACTATTAATATCATTGGCAGAAGAGTGTACAGAATCTAAAATGAAATTTCGTCGTATGCTTGAATGGACTGAATTAAATAGTATACAAAAAGAAGGAGAACATTTATTTACCCAAGTATTTACTAATATAGAATCAGCTTTAAAACAATGAGTATTCAAATAAACATCAATGCGTTTTATGACAGTTTATCTGTAGCGCATAAGTTAGATAATTTTTTAGATGGTTTTAAGCGAGAAGAGATTCATCTTTTTTGTTATTTCTCAGCTTTTTTGTCTCACTATAAGGGAAATCCAGCCGAAGATTGGGATTATGGTTTTATCGTAAGTACAATGGATGGTTTTCCTCACTCTAAATCTATTGACGATGCAATTGAAAGACATATCAATGTTGGAGCTTTTGAAATACGTGGTAGTTTTTTATCCATAACTTCTAGGGGAACAGATGAATATAAAAATTTCATCGAATTAAGCAATCTCAAGAAAAGAGAAGAGTTTATTGATGCAGCTTGTAATACAAGTATTTTAATTCCATATAAGGAGACAGAATATGCCTTGTTAAATGATATTAATATCCAGAAAGCACGATCTATTCAAAACGATAGTTGGGTTGATTTTCAGTACGAAAATCTTAAAACAATATCTACATCACTAGGTGCGTCATTGGATGATTTAACAATTTCTGCCATAACTTGGATAAGACTTCTAATAATTCAAATAGAAAATAAAAATTAATTATATGTCAGATAAATTAGTAGATATTATAAGAGAAGAAGACTACACTCTGAAAGTCTTTACTCTAACTAGAGATAGTAAATCAGTTCAACATACTACACAAATTGTAAAATTTGTACAAAATATTTATAGATTTATTGAACCTAGTCACTATGAAGGAGAGCTATATGTTTTTATCAAAAATGACGACACTTTATTGTTTGATAACGAAGAAGGTATTGATTATTGGGATTCAAATATATTAAATCATAATTTTACCAATATGGTCTTTCAAATCTTTCAAGATGAACAATTACCAAAAATATATACTAATATTCCAACGCAAAATATTCAGGAACTTATAGATTCAGATAATTACATAACCTATGTATACAAAAACAAAAAAGAATATTTTTATGTGAATAAAAATGAAATAAAAATAACAAATAAATTTAGTTGTTCTAGTATATATGCTTTACAATATCATTTTTTAAACGAAGCTTTATTATCTTATAAAAATGAACGTATTCGCAAAGTTTCTTGTGAACTGTTTAAAAACAGTTGGGCTGATGAAAAATATATTTATTTCATTTCAAGTCCTGAAAATTCAATACAGAACGCATTGTCAGAATATTTAAAAAACAGCATTAGAGGAGTTGATGTGGTAAGAGAATATAATCTAGGAGCATCAAAACCTGTTGATATAAGAGTTTATTGGCGCGAAGCTAACAGAGCGGCCATAATTGAAGTAAAATTAATGGGACGTTGTCTCGATATGTCAGGAAATCTAAACTCTACAAATTATACAAATAGTAGAGCGAATGACGGAATGAAACAAATTAAAGAATATATGGATTTAGTTAATTCAGATTCTCCTACTGTTATCAATAAAGGGTATTTAACAGTTATAGATGGTAGAAGGAGAAATATTGATCCAAAAATAAGCTCTATAGATATTTCAAATGGTTTTCATTACGCTAACACTGAACTAAATATTGATGCAGAATATCAATACCACAAAACATATTTGAACATTGAATCTCCCATACGAATGTTTGCAGAACCAATTTGTAATTAATCATGATTAACAATAATTTTAACCTAAATAATACAGGAGTATCGAATGCTTTAGATACTATAAATTTATCTAGGCATCGTTGGTATTATTATAAGGAAGGTTTTTCTCCAGAGCTAGTTAAATCTGCTATTAAAGAAGCTGAATTATTAGAAGAAGATATAATACTTGACCCTTTTAACGGAAGTGGAACAGTAACTCTTACCGCTTCCACAGAAGGATACAATTCAATTGGATTTGAAGTAAATCCTTTTACATGCTTTATTGCTCAAACTAAAATTATAAATACTAGCATAAAGGGCTTTGACAAATCAGTTATAAGAACAATTGAAAGTTGTAAAGAGCAAAAAATTTCAAATTTAGAATCCTTTTCAACATTTTCTGAATCTACTAAAAGAGATAAATGGCTTTTCAACCAAAATGTATTAAGAACTTTTGAAGCTGGTCATTTAAATCTCAAAAATGAGAACCATTATAATTCAAAACTATTAAAACTTGCTCTTATTTCAGCAGCAATGAAAAATAGTAATGTAAAAAAAGATGGGAAATGTGTTAGATATAAGAAGAATTGGGATAGATTAGGTTATAATAATGAATCTTTTCTAGAAACATTTATTAATGAAACGAACCTAATAAAAGAAGATTTAGATAATCAGGTAAAGGTAAAACCAAAAATATATAATGTTGATTGTAGAAAGCATATTGATAAATTGGATAAAAAATTTAAGCTATGCATAACTTCCCCTCCATACTTGAATACTTTTGACTATACTGATATTTATAGACCAGAACTTTTTATAGGTGATTTTATTCGAAGTAATGAAGAATTATATAATTTAAGACTTAAAACTCTACGGTCACATGTTCAAGCAAATTGGAAAATGCCTAAAGAGCAATCTTATGGTTATTCATTTGATGAAGTATACAACAAAATCAAGTCTAACCCTGAAATGTTAATGCATAAAAATATTCCTTATATGATATTGGCATATTTTGAAGACATGAAAAAAATATTTGTAAGTTTAAAAGAAAAAGCTGAAAAGGGAGCAAGTCTCTGGTTTGTGGTATCAACTTCTGCTTATGCAAATGTTCATATTCCAGTAGATTTGATTCTTGCAGACATTGCAGTTCAAGTTGGTTGGAACTTAAAAGAAATTGGAGTCTTAAGAGAAATTCATAAAAGAAAAACTAAAAATAGCCCTGATATTGATAAACTAAGAGAAAGTGTTATTATTTTAAAAAATTAAAGCCTGATGAGTATGATGGGTATACTTTAATGATATGTTCCTTGCACCAACACAAAAAAACTAAAACACTTAATCCTCCAACCTCAAATAATTCCCATCAAAACTAATCACAACCTTTTCATATTGCCCCAATACATCTTGTCCAATATTTCCAAAATTTACTTCGCCATAAACGCCATAATCTTTTTGGTCAATTTCCATTTTTGGGAGTTGAATTAGTTTTTTTCCAAGATAAATTTGCTGGTCTTTTAAAACCAAAACTTCTGTAGAAACTACTTCTGCGCCAGCGCTGGAGGATTTAGACGTTTCTAAAGTGCCTATACGGTCAAGGTCGGTTTTGAAGGTTTCGTAAAACGCTTTGTTGAAAAGGCTTTCTTTGGCTCCGCTGTCAAAATTAAATGGCAGGGTTTTGCCTTTATACGTAAGCATTACAATCGCTCTGAGTTCGTCTACAAATAAGTTTTTTTCGGTTGTATTGGTCTCTAATTCTTTAGAAAAGGTAAGTTTATCTTTTTCAATCGTAATCGTTCCTAACTCTTTTACTATAGGAAAACCAATAATTCCGTTAATGACATAAGCGCCATCTGCAAATGTAAAAGCCTTATCAGGATATACTAAAAACACCGCATTATGAATTTTCAATTCTCCTAAATTAATTTCGGGCGCTACACCTATACGAACTTTGTTTTTTTGTCCCGTAAAACTCGCCACCGAAATATTATTATCCGTCAGAATTTTAACTCCCATTTTCTTTGCCATACTTTCGGTAATACAGCTAATTCCTGCTCCGGTATCAAAAACAAAACTAGACTGCGTTTCATTTGCCTTGACTTCTGTTGTAATTAAACCCGCTTTGTCTTTTACCGCAGCAACTGAAATTGTCGAAAATTTATCGATTGTCTGCGCGCGAGTATTGCGTAAAGTCTGCCAGATTCGCTGTGTATTTAATTCGTCCTGAAGTTCGACTTCGGTATACTGTTTTTGAAATTTAAGCGTCAAAACTTTAGAAGCCGTATAAGCCAAATTGTAATTAAAGAGTTTGATATAATTGTCATTTTTCAGCTTCGCAAATTCGTAACTATTGGTCAGTTCGTTGTTTTTCAAACTATCTAAATACTGGTTTGACAACTTGGGTTTATTGCAGACATTGGCATATAATCCTTTATAGAAATAATAGTCTTTGCCTTTTTCCTTATTGTTTAAACTATCCATTTTAGCATATTGATGCTGTTTGCTTAATTGTTTTAAGGTAATGTTGGGGTTGGTTTGTCCTAATGCTATTTGCATTGTGAATAAAAGACAAAGTAAAAGTTTGTTAGAGTTCATTTGTCTGATTTTTTTATTAAATATAGGGAATTTGTTTTGTTTGAAGTTTCATGTTTCATGTTTCATGTTTCATGTTTCATGTTTCATGTTTCATGTTTCGTTTCTCGCTTTGCTCGTTTTAGAACGATTCAAATTTTTCACAATCTTGTCATTTCGAGGAACGAGAAATCTTCGCTAGTAGCTCCGTACAGAATGTCGCCAATCTTTGTAGAGTTTCTTGCGAAGATTTCTCCTCCGTCGAAATGACAAGATTGGGTTGGGATTTGGGATTTTTAATAAATGCCGCCAATCTTTGTAGAGTTTTTCTTGTGGAGATTTGCTTCGCCTGTTCGCTATCGCTCGAGTCTCCTTCGTCGAAATGACAAGATTGCATTGGGATTTGGGATTTTTAAATTGAGATTTTTAATAAATTTTGCCAATCTTTGTGGAGTTTCTAGTGCGATTTCTCGTTCCTCGAAATGACAAGATTGCGTTGGGATTTGGGATTTAAAAATTGGAATTTTTAATGAATTTCGCTAATCTTTGTAGAGTTTCTTGCGGAGATTTCTCCTCCGTCGAAATGACAAGATTGTGGTTAAATTCTAAATTCAAAAATCTTGATTTCAAAAATAAATTCCAACTCTCAAATCCTGAATTCCAATACGAGCGATTGGAATTTGGAATTTAAAAATTGGAATTTAAAAAATAATCAACCTTTACTTTTATTTATCTTCTGCCTCTAAAGCCTCCGCCGCCTGTAAATCCACCACCGCTGAAACCTCCTTGATGCTGGAAGTTTTGGAAATTTCGGGTTTGAGATTCTCCGCGGTCTCTGGATAATGCTGAGCGATCAAGATCGTTTGTAATATCAGGACGTCCGGCTTCGCCGAGCGGTTTATTCGGTTGTCCGAGGGTTTGATCTGCTTTTGGGAAATTATCATGTTGGGTTCTGTTGCCTAATCGGGTTTCGCCACCTAGGTTTTGTTCCGGTTTCGGCAAGTTATCACGCTGAATCTTCTCTCCTGCTCCATTTGCTCCCAATCCCTGATTTGGTTTATTACGCTCAACAGCTCCGCCAGATTTGTTTGTCGAACCTAAAGTTCCTGCTTGCGACCAGCCGCCGTTTCCGTTATTATAATGACTCCAGTTTCCGTTTGCATCTTTTTTATAGACATGTCCGTCGTGGCCTGCGTATACATTATTATTGGTATGAATAGTAGTTCCTCCGCCTCTGCGATGCGTAATTACACCTTTATTTCCTCCCGAAGTTTCATAACCAATTGCCGTTCCGCGTCGGGTTGTAACGTGTCCTGTCTGCACCCATTGATTTCCATTTGTAGCGGCAGAATGTCCCCATTGCGCATACGCATTATGTCCTTGATTGGTTCTGGCGTAATTTCCCGTCCACGGATTATAAGTACTTGCAGCAGTACGACCGCCATACCAGCCCTGCACACTTGCAGAACGTCCGTATCTTCCCGTTGCGGGATTATACCAGGCCGAAGTTCCTGCAGCACCATAAGGTCCGTAAACCCGTCTTCCGACAGCATAACCGCCAGTCCACGGATTGTAAACTGCTCCTGCTCCATACGCATAAGGCCACGGACGATAAATTGGGTATAATCCGCCATAATACACATAAGGCGGATAATACCATCCTGTGCCATACGTTAATATAGCACCAACTGTAGCACCTATAATAAAAGCCACCTAAATATCCTGCTGTTGAACTGCTTTCGACAGTTGTATCGGTTGTGGTTTGTGTAACATAGGTTACATTATATACGGGAGAACTTGGCGGAATGGTATAAATTTCTTTCGGAACAGAATCGGCAGTTTTCCAAGGTCCGTTAGGACTTGTCGACATGAACCAAACAGCCTGAAAACACAAATAATACAAATCGCCTACTTTTATAATTTTCTCCTGCGTATTGCTCGCATATTGCATTTTTGTTCCTTCAATAGGTTTAAACTGAGGCGCTCCGTCGTACGTTACTTTTACTTTGGCTTCGGCATCAGATTTCTTTAAAATAGCTGTTGTGGGAACTTGTGCCAGCATAACGGCATCTTTGGCTTCCTGAGTTCCGGGCACAGATGATAATACATTGGCACGCGGCGAATCTTTAGGAATTTTGGCAAAATCAGCAGGAAGGTTATTTCCGGCATACGTCCACGGTCCGGTTAAGTCTTTCGATTTAAACCATCTTCCGGAGAATAGTACATAATATTGTCCATCAGCTTCATTCGCAAAAATATCATTTTCGGTATTATCAATGTACATTAATTTAGTTCCCGGAATCTTGATAAATTTTGGATTTCCGTATACGGCAATTAATTCAGCTGGTTTATTGCTGTAAAAAACTTCTGGCGCAGTTCCTGTTGAAGGAGGCGGAATCATCTTTTTAACATCATCAAAATTCTGTCCCGAAGGCAGGTTAATTAACCCCGAAGGCAATTTTCCTGTTTTAATCCATTTACCGTCTATTTTTTTGGAAGTCAGCCAGACATTCTCAGTCAACAGATAATAATCTTTAGAAGTTTTATCAAAAAATAAATCCCAGTTTGTATTGACTACATATTGAATATCTGTTTTTTCTACTGGAACTAAAACTGTTTCTCCCTGCACAATTAATAAAATTGCAGGATTGGTACTGTAAAAAATTGCGGGAGGATCGTTCTTAGCCGTAATTCCTTTTGCCGGGCTTTTGGTTTGGCTTAAATCTGCCAGAATACGATCTACAGAAATAGGATCTCCGCTTTTAGGCAGTGCTTCTTTAAAGAGTTTTTCCATTTCGGGAACTTTCTTTTCGTCGAGAGCCGGGAAACGCACATCGGTTACCTGAAGGTTTTTAATGTAGGCACTTCGGTTGTCTTTATCTACCAATGTTTCTGCTTTTAAAGAAGCTACACCTATAACTTGTTTGCCGTCTTTTGGAGTTAAAGAAAAAGCAAGTCGGGCTGTGATTTCTTTATAATCTTTCCAGTCGTCAACCTGAGGCTGATAATAAACGAGTTTTGTGCCGTTATTTTCAGTTTCGCGCGGCCAGCCGTTATCGGCAAATGCAGAATCGGCAGTATCAGACTTTACATCTTCTGGATTTGATTGGGCAGTATCTTTATCTTTTTTGCAAGAGAACAAAACTGTACTCAGGCAAACTACAATTATTAGAAAAGCTTTTTTCATAAATTTAAAAGTTAGATTATTCATTAAAAATTTATTCTCTGGGGTATTCCTGTAAAATTGTTTCGAATAAAATTAAATCCATAGAACATATAAAACTATTATTCAGCTATTTAGTTGGTTTCAAATTCTAACTTGAAACCAAAAAAGAGATAAATAATCATCCTTTCTCCTTAGATTTAAAATTTATCTGAAAAAAAATTATAAACTAAAGTTTTGATCCAGCCCAGTAAAATCTATCATTATAAATTATTTTTATAAGTACTAAAAATTATTAATTTGATCAATAAGTATTGTCGCCATAAATTTGTCTCATCAAAATCAAACAAATGATTTGATCATCTTAAAAAATAACTTTAAAAAATAGAAATTATGAAATTTACAAGAAGAGCAAACGCAAACTGGAAAGGTACAGGAATGGAAGGAAAAGGTACTATTAGTACTCAAAGCACAACTTTAGATAATGCACAATTATCTTTTAAAACCCGCTTCGAGCAAGGTGTTGGAACAAACCCAGAAGAATTAATCGCAGCGGCACATTCAGGATGTTTCACCATGCAGTTAAGCTTTTTATTATCTGAGGCTGGTTTTGTTCCGGAAGATTTAGATACAACTGCTAAAGTAACTTTTGAAGACGGAACTATTACTTTAATCCAATTAGAATTGACTGGAAAAGTTCCTGGAATTTCTGCAGAAGATTTTCAACAAGCAGCTCAAAAAGCAAAAGAAATTTGTCCAATTTCGAAATTATTGAACACTGAAATTACTTTGGCGGTAACGTTAAATTAATTTCTAGATAATAAAATTTCAACACAATCTTGTCATTCTGAGGAACGAAGAATCTTCGTAAGTAACTCCGCTTGGTAAGCATCCAATCTTTGTAGAGCTTCTTGTGAAGATTTCTCCTCCGTCGAAATGACAAGATTGTGTTGAATTTTCAAATAAAACAACACAACAATCTAAAATCTAAAAATCAACAATCTAAAATTTTAAACATGAAAACAATTAAAAGCTTTTTAGCATTCGCAGCAATAATCTTTAGTTTAGTATTTACATCAGCAAATGTAAACGCACAAGCTGCTCCACAAATTAAAAATGTAGTATTAGTACACGGTGCTTTTGCAGACGGTTCCGGATGGAAAGGTTTGTACCAGATTTTAACCAAAAAAGGATATAATGTAACTATTGTTCAAAATCCGTTAAGCTCTTTAGAAGATGATGTTAAAGCAACAAATTTAGCTCTTGACAAACAAGACGGACCAACAATTTTAGTGGGACATTCTTGGGGTGGAACTGTAATTACAGAAGCCGGAAATCACCCAAAAGTTGCGGCTTTAGTTTATGTTGCCGCTTTACAGCCTGATAACGGAGAAAACTCTATTCAATGGTTACAAACTGCGCCTCCTGCTCCGGAAAATGGTGTATTGCCTCCAGATGACAAAGGAATTGCTTATTATGATAAAGCTAAATTTCACGCTGGTTTTGCAGGTGATTTAAGTAAAGAAGATGCTGAATTTATGTTTGCTTCGCAAGGTGCATTTCATGCTCAGGGCTTTGGAACTCCAATTACTAAAGCAGCATGGAGAACTAAACCTTCTTACGGAATCGTAGCAACTGAAGATAAAAGTATCAATCCTGATATCGAACGTGCAATGTACAAACGTTCTAACACAAAAATTACAGAAATAAAAGGAAGCCATGTGGTTTTTATTTCTCAACCGGCAAAAGTTGCTGATGTGATTATTGCGGCTTCGAAAAAATAAATTCCAAAAATGGAGTAAAATTCCAAAATTTAAATTCCAAATTCCAAAAAAAAATGGGAATTGAAATTTCAAAATATTCATAATCTTGTCATTTCGACGGAGGAGACTCGAGCGATAGCCAACAGGCGAAGCAAATCTCCGCGAGTAGCTCTACAAAGATTGGCGACATTCTATACGGAGTTTCTTGTGGAGATTTGCTTCGCCTGTTCGCTATCGCTCGAGTCTCCTCCGTCGAAATGACATTACTTTGTCTATAACTATAACTAGGTCTACAAAGATTGGCGACATTCTATACGGAGTTTCTTGCGGAGATTCCTCGTTCCTCGGAATGACAAAAACAGAAAAATTCCAAATTCCAAGCCTTAACAAATTTGGAATTTGGATTTTTTTTATTGGAATTTTCCTTGAAATTTGGAATTTTTTATATTGGAATTTCCCTTTAAGAAACTTTACTAATCGCTTTTACAAAATACGGTGAATCGTTCCAGCGGATTTTTTTGTATGCGAAATCTTTTTTAAGTTCATCCGGAAGGCAGTTCCAAACGGCTTCGTTCATTTTTTCTAATAATAATTTTTTCGAAAAAGAATCTGAAACTACTAAACTGATTTCCCTTACCGGAATGGGTTCTTTGAAAGGTTTAAAAAGCTGCGATTGTGCTTCGTTTAAAATAGAAAGCTGCGGAATAATCGCAAATCCTAAATGTGCGCGAACGAGGTTTTTTAAGGTTTCTATTGAATTGATATCGTAGGTAAACTGTTCTTTAATTTTATCTGATGATTTTAATCCGCAGATATCCAGAAGCTGTGCGTTGTAACAATATTCATGATGCAGCAGCAACAGTTCGGTTTTGTCACCGGGCTGAAGTTCATAAAAATCTTCTTTTGCCATTGGATGTGATTCATTTAAATAAGCTACAAAAGGCTCTTTAAAAATAACATGTTCAATTAAATTGGAATTTCCCGTTGGTGTCGCCATAATAGCTACATCAATCGCACCAATTTCCAGATCTCTCATTAAATGTCCCGTGTAACCTTCTTTAATAATAAAATGCACTTTTGGTGCCGCTTCTTTCATGGCATTTATAAACAACGGAATTAAATAAGGCGATAAAGTTGAAATGATTCCGAGCTTTAATTCTCCTTCCAGAAGATTTTTTTCATTTACTACAAAATCACGGATTTCATCGGCTTCGCGAAGAATTTTTCTGGCTTTGTTGATTATTTCAGTTCCGAGGATTGTTGGCGTTAAAGGCACTTTATTTCGGTCAAAAATCTTGATTCCAATTTCTTCTTCGAGATTTTTTAACTGAATCGTTAATCCGGGCTGCGTTACCATGCAGACTTCGGCCGCTCTTGCAAAATGGCGTTCGTCATCTAAAGCTACTATATATTTTAATTGCTGAATGGTCATTTGTGGAGTTTCTAAGATGCTAAGTTACTAAGATTTTTTTCTTTTTTGTTGGCGGTTTTTGTTTTCACAAAGTTTGTCATTCCGAGGAACGAGGAATCGCACAAGAATTTCTACATAGTTTGTCGCCAATCTTTATGGAATTACTAGTGCGATTCCTCGTTCCTCGGAATGACAAGATTGTGTACTTATGTTAAAGTTTTACAAAAACACCTATATTTCAAAACCAAAAATATAGAATTTATCGTACATATATGAAATGGTGTTAGAGAATGGGCGTAAATTCAAATGGTATTTGTTTTTGGAGCATATTGGGTTTATCATTCTTATAATATCGTTGATGTTCCACTTAATATTTTAACCAAGAAAGCGATCCCAATAAGATCGCTTTTTTCTTTTTGTTACTTCAGGAAATTAAAGTCCAACTTTTCCTTCTGCCCAATAGGGCTGTGTGTGAATGTTTTTGTTTGAAACGCCTTTTTCTCTTAACGCTTTTCGAAATGCCTGAATGGACTTGGCATTTCCCATTAAATAGAAATATCCATTTTTCCATAAGTTCCAGATTTCGGCATCGAGATTTTGAAGTGATTTTATTGCCGATTCTGCTTTGCGGATTGATTTTGGAACGATATCTACATTTAGCCCTAGCTTTTTAGGAATTTCAACTGAAAGTTCATCCAGTTCTAAAATACCTAAATAATTGTTTTCACTTCGGTTAATTTCGTCTTTCATACTTTTAAAAACACTAATACAAGTTTCGTCTCCAAAAAAGAAATGGTATTGCGCTTCTTTATTAAAAATCTTAAAACCTCTTGGCAGGCCAACGGTAATTTGATCATTTGTTTTCAAATTATTTATAAATGCGCTTCCCGGGCCGTTATTGTGAATATGAAAGATAACTTCAAATGTTCCGTTTTCGCTGTTCCATTTACTTGGGGTATAATTGCGATAATTGGTATCGTTAATCCGAATTACTATGGCTTGCCCGAGCTTGAATTTAACATGCGGAAAAGTACCTTTAAAATTGATTATTTTTATATTCGGGCTTGGTGTTTCTATAGTCATCACGCTTACTTTGGAAATTTTACCGGCAAAGGCCATTTCCATAAAATCGCCAATAATTTTAGGCATTGAACTCATAATTTTCAGGTTTTAAAATTCAATTCAAAATTGAACATAAAGCACTAAAAAGACATTGAATAATAAATGGCAATGATTGGACTATTCACGGAATTTTTTACGAAAGGCAAGCGGGGTTTCTTTGGTTATTTTTTTAAATAATCGCGAAAAGTAAGTATGATCTTCAAATCCGAGTGCAAAAGCAATTTCCTTTACTTCATTATCAGTATAATAAAGAAGTCTCTGGGCTTCGGTAATCATAGCGTTTTGCAGCCAATAAGTCACCGATTTTCCCGAAGAAGCATTGACACAGTCATTGAGATGGGAAGTTGTGATATTTAATTTCTTTGCAAAATATGACGGGCTTTTGAGAAAGGTATGATCTGAAATAAGCTTTTTGAAATCAGCATAAATCACGGCCGACTGATTTTTTATTTCTTTTACAGGATTTTGTGAGCCAGAATAGATATTGGCAAAATGATAAATCAGCGCATTAAAAAGTCCATTAATAATTTGCGGTTTGTTCTTGTTTTTACTTTTAAACGAACGATGCAATAAATCGATGGTATCCAAAAGTTCTTCTTTATATTCCGTATTAATTGTATTTAACTGTTCGGAAGTTTTTAAATTCTGGAAAATCTCGATACAATTATTCGGAATAAGAAATGGAGCCACACCAATATAGTATCCTGCTGCGTCTATCGAACCATCCTGTCCGTGATGAATTTGAAGCGGTTTGATCATCAGTACATTAATGGCTTTTATTTCGATATCGATCATGTCACATTTTAGAATGGCATGTCCTTTTGTAAGCACAAAAAATATAAAAAAATCATCACGGTGCGCTTCTAATTTAGCATCGAAATTGGCCAGATCGTCTGCAGAATGATAGGCGATAAAAATACCGCCAACAGCTTCGGGACTCTGATTGTATATGGGTATTTTTTTCAATGCTTATGATATTTCGAATATGAGGAATTACTGCTTTTCTTCACTTTTTAATTGTAAAGCTCTTTGTAAAAAACTCTGATGAACAATTTTATTTTCGGCTTCATTAATGGCCTGAAGCAGATTATTTTGATTATCGGCAATTTCGCTTAAGGCTTTTTTCATAACATCCCAAACAGGTTTCATCTGCTCGATTAGTTCCTGACCTTTTGCTGTAAGCTGAAGGAGTCTTTTTCGCTCGTCGATTTTATCTTTTTTAGAACGAATCAGTTTTTGTTTTTCGAGTTCTTTTAATAAACTTATGGTTGATGGATGTGTATAACCTATTTCATTAGCAATTTCTACCACACTTAAAACTTCTTTATGATATAAAGTATAAATTACGGGAAACCATTTGGGTTCAAAATCAATTCCGTATGACTTGTAAAACAAGGCGCCGTCTTTTCGCAATTGTTCGCTCAATCGCTGCAATCGTGTTGAAAGGGCCAATATTCCTGATTCGTCTATAATGTTCATCTTTATTTCTTTAGAGTTAAATGACAGAATACATTGTCTGGCGCCATTAAAGGAAATGCTTTTGGAAGCTTATCTTTTTGAATTCGCACGAAATCATTCTTTTCATAAAAACGCAATGCTGCTTCTAATATAGAAACGGTTCCCAAATATAAATCATTGATTCCATTTTCTTTGCAATAACTTATTAGTGTCTCTAATAATTTCTGAGCGATTGAAAATTCTTTTCCGCGATATTCTTTCTTTACAAACATCTTTCGAATTGCGGCTTCTGTATCAGAAAATTTTACCAAAGCAATTGTCCCAACTAATTCTTCCTTTATAAAAGCTCCCCAAAAACCTCCTCCGCTGGCATAATAAAAATCATCAATAGTAAGCAGGTCTGGCTGGTCTTCGATAGTAATAGGAACATTAAATTCTTTTTGCTGAATGTTTAATATTAAATCGACAATAACATTTGAATATTGGTTTTCTATAGGTTTAATTTTTGGCTCCATGATATTTTATTTTTTATATTACAAAACTACGTAGTTAAATACATAAATAAAAACATTTATTTAATTTTATGATTTATTTTATACTTTTGTTTGGTTAATGCCACGAAGGCACTAAGACGCAAAGTTTTTTTATGCCACAGATTAAAGGATTAAAATGATCTTTTGAGATTAATACGAAAAACAAAAAACTTAAATTTTTTATATAACTTATATGGTTTAAAAAATATGGCAAGAAATCAAAAAGAAGAAGTTCAGGCTCTTCAGGATACTATATATGTTTTAGGTGGAAAATGGAAACTGCCTATTATAAATTCTATCTGTAACGGAAATAATAGATTTAAGGATATTAAGGAAAGTATTCCTAGAATTACTTCGCGAATGTTATCGAAGGAATTAAAGGATATGGAACTGAATAATTTGGTAAAAAGAACCGAAGATCGTGATGCAGAAGTTCCTATACTTTATGAATCAACTTCTTATTGCCAATCCTTCGGGCCTATAATTTTAGAAATGATTAAATGGGGAATTTCACATCGAAACCATATTAAGAATAGAGAACAAGAAGTTTAGAATATTTCTTATAGTATTAGAAATTCAAGCTAATAATTGGTCATTTAAGTTTTTTCTTAAGAAACAAAAAGTTTTTTTTCACTCTACATATATCTTAACTAAAAGATATTCAAAAAGTTAAACCATCTTCAAATAAAATATTTTAAAACTCTCGAAAATTATTAAAACTGAATTATCGATTTAATCGTAAGTACGAAGGATTAGATATTTAGTCGATCATTATTTTCTATTAATTTTAAAAGATTGAAACGTGGATAAATTGAGCATTCAAAGATTAAAAAAGACTTTATTATATCTGGAGAGCAAACATCGTGAACTAAAAAGACAAAACGATAACGATACACGAAGTATTGAATCGATGATAAAGTATCTTAAAAAAGATATGCTGGAACAGTTTAATTTAACCGATTATGATATCTATATTAAGGAGGAAACTAAAAACACTGAAATTTTTATTCGCAGTGTCAAAACTATAATAGATGAACTTTCGTCTTGTGAAGTTTAAAAATTAGCAAATCGCATACTGAAGTTATTCTTCAAATCTCTAAACTGCATCAATATCCACCTTTTAGGATATTCTTTAAATAAACTGTCAGGAACATTTTTCGAAAGCCTTAGTAATAAGGTAATGAAGATATAGTTCCTGACAGTTTGTTTTTATTTATACTCTGAATCAGTATATTATACAATAATATTTTTTATTTACCTCGAAAAAATCTGACAAATATTTAATTTTTATTTGTAAGCTTTATTTATCTTTATTTTATTCTTTATTAACGAAGAAACTTACAAACTAAAAACTGCAAATGGAATCGTTTGTGTTTTTAACTTTATTTATACCAAAAAGCCTTATAAAATAAACCTTACACGCCTTTATTAAAATGCCATTTCATGACAAGAAAAACCTGTTCTATGACATATTTTTCCTTGTTAACCTATTTGAAATCTAATTTTAATCCTGAATTAAAACCATAAAAGTTTAGTGATTCAATTTAAAAATGTAGGAACTATTTTTTTAGCAAAATATTCTCTACTTTAAAAATCAGGTATAAACACCTGTTTTAAAAACAGTTACATTCAAGTAACTTAGCATTGTAATAAAAAACTGTCAGAGTATTTTTTTTAACCAAATCTGGCAAATTATAAATAAATCAAAAAAACTAATACTAACTATTAAATTAAAAGATTATGAATGAACCTTTCTTAGGAGCAATTTTGGCTTTTGGATTTACTTTTAATCCTAGAGGCTGGCAAACTTGCAGCGGCCAATTAATATCAATAGCTCAAAACACTGCCCTTTTTTCATTACTTGGTACTACTTACGGAGGAAATGGACAAACTACTTTTGCTTTGCCAGATTTAAGAGGTCGTACGATGATTGGTGTTGGTAACGGACCTGGCTTAACTCCTGTTGTTTATGGACAAGTTGGTGGAACTGAAACTACTACACTAACAATAAACAATATGCCACAGCACAATCACCAGCTTATTCCTGGAACTTTAGCTGGTCAGGTAAATGTAGCTACCAATGCACTTGCTGCTACAGGTGGAGCAATTGCTAATGACACTGACAACGGGGCAAATTCTTTTGCAGCAGGTGGCTCAACACCAAATATTTATAGTGAGCCAGGTACAGGTACTACTAAAATTGGAGGTATAACTTCAGCTATATCTGGTTCTACAGCTATTGCAGGAGGTTCTCAGGCATTTAGTATTAGAGATCCATATTTAGGTATTAATTATTGTATTGCTATGGAAGGAATTTTCCCTTCACGAAACTAATATCAATTTATAAAAACAGGGGTGAAAATTTTTACCTCTGTTTTTTTAATCTCATTTTATGGATAACGACATCAAAATAGGAATTTTAATTCCAAAGTCACAACAGTATCCTGGCCTGGATAAAGATTTTATGCGAGGTTTAAAACTTAACAATCTCAAAACAAAATTTTTTGTCGAAAGTATAGGTATTGCTGCAGACGATAAAATAATAATTGAGAAAATTCAGAAATTAAATTTTCAGGAAGATGTATCTATTATTATAGGTTTTTTTGGTCATTACAATGTAGACGAAGTTTATAAATATGCTTCAAACAATGATATTTTATTAATAGCAGCAGATTTAGGAGCGACATTACCTTATGAAACTGTAACTCCAAAAGGGGTTTACATTAATTCATTTGGATTAACTGAATCCTGCTATCATTTAGGAAATTATTTAACAACAAGCAAAAAGTATAAAAAAATTGCCACTTCGACTTCATTCTATGATTCTGGTTATGGTATGCTGAGTGCTATTGAATATGCATTTAAGGAAGAAAGTAATTTTTCAGGACATTACATTACTCCTTTTGTACCAAGAGAAGATGAAGCCATATATATGGATCAGAATATTAATAATCAAGAACCTGATGCCGTTTTTGCATTTTACAGCGGTACATATGCCGAAGAAAATGCTGGTTTTGTAAGTCAAAATAAGATTACGCAAAAATATCCTTTTTATGTAACTCCTTTTTTTATCAATGATAAAATATTAGAAAATTACAAAACCAATCCACACAATCTTTATGTAGTAAGTTCATGGATGCAAAATGATACTGAAACATTAGATTTCACCTCCGAATATCTAAATACTTATTCTGAAAGTCCATCAGTATTTTCAATTTTAGGATATGAAAACGGACTGATATTAAAGAACATTCTTCTAAATGCAAAAGACTTTAGTTTGAATTCTTTAATTGAAGAGATAAACGAATTAAATATTGTGGGTCCCAGAGGGGCTATTTGCTTTGACAAGGAAACAAACAGAACAATATTTAATCATTATATCTACGAATTAAATTTAGATTCCCTTAATAATATAAGCTTTAGAAAAATTGAGACATTGATAAATGACGGAAATTTTATTAAGGCTTTCACTTCATTTACAAAGCCTGATCAACAAGGCGGTTGGCAGAATGCTTATTTATGTCATTAACTAAAACGTATGTTATGAAAAAAAAATTACTATTATTTATTTCGCTCTTTTTCATTTTTGGCGCGTTCCAAAATGCAAAAGCGCAGACTTTAGCACCTGGTGATATAGCCTTTATAGGTTTTAATATCGGAGGTCCGGATGGCTTTAGTTTTATTGCCCTGAAAAATATTCCTGCTGGTGAAATAGTATATTTTACCGAAGAAGGTTTATATAGCGGTGGCTGGATAAACAGTTCAGAGCCTCATATAAAATGGACAGTTCCTGCGGGGGTAACCTGCGGAAAAATTATTTCTGTTATAGAAAGTACTGTAACAGCAAACACCTTTACCGTAACAGGAGGATCTGCTAGTGATTTTGTGATTAATCCTGTAGGTTCCGTTTATAATTTTAATTTATCTGCAGGAGATCAAATGCTGGCCTATCAAAGTGCTGATAATAGTATGAGACCTGCAGTTACTCCAGCTACTATAACATTTATAGCTGGAATTCACGGTGATTACAATGCTGCAAATTATGACAGTACTACACACTGGAATAGCGCTTCGTTAACAGGTACTGGAGGTGGTGCCGAAAGTATAATACCTCCAGGACTTACTGATGGAGTTAATTGTGTAGCTCTGTTTCCAGGAACAACCGAAGCAACTCAGTTTTTTGCAAAATATAAAGGTACTTTAACAGGTTCTGCTTCTGCTTTAAGAGCAAGTATTAATACAGTTAATACTACTAACTGGGATATTCTCGCAACTGATCCGGGAATTTTACCTAGTAATTATACACCAAATGTTACTTGTGCAGCTCCTAATTTTACTTTGCAACCAACCAGCAAAACAATTTGTCCTGGTGCTAACACTACATTTTCAGTTGCAGCAACTGATGCTTCAAGTCTTCAGTGGCAGGTTAATGACGGAAGTGGTTTTACTAATATTTCTAATGGTGGTGTTTATTCCATATCAACTACTATAGGTACAAGCAGCACCTCTACATTAACTATAACTGGTGTTACATCTACAATGACCGGTTATATTTACCGATGTGTAGCTTCTTCTGTAAATTCGAATTCTGCAACATTAACCGTTCCAACGGCACTTAGCAGTTCAATTTCATCACAAAGTAATGCGAGTACATACGGTGCTAATAATGGTTCGGCTACGATTAGTGTTACGGGCGGAACTACTCCTTATTTCTATTCATGGTCTCCATCTGGAGGAACAGCGGCTACTGCTTCTGGTCTTAGTGCAGGTACTTATACCGTAACCATTACTGATAGTACTCCTAATGGCCTTGGCGGTTGTAATAAAACTCAAACTGTAACTATTACTGAACCTGCAGGATCTATTGTATCAACAACATCATTGAGTGCTTTTACAAGCTGCAGTGGAGCTTCTACCGCGCAGAGTTTTACTATTCAGGGTGGTGGTTTGACTTCATCATTGGATGTATTAGCTCCTACTGGTTTTGAAATTTCTACATCAGTAGCTGGTATTTACACTAACAATATTTCTTTTCCTAACGTAGGCGGTGTTGTAACAACTAAAACCATATATGCTCGTTTAGCGGCATCAGCTACAGGAACGCCATCTGGTAATATTACTGTTTCTTCAACAGGTATAACAACTAAAAATGTTGCGGTTACAGGAAGTATGAATACTATAGCTTTTACAGCTCAGCCATCTGCAAGTATAATTTGTGCAGGGGCTAATACAACTTTCACAGCTACAGCTTCAAATGCTACAGGATATCAATGGCAAGTAGATCAGGGTGCTGGTTTTGCTAATGTTCCAGCTGCTGCGCCATATTCTGGTACAACTACTGCAACATTAACTATTACTGGCGCAACTGCTGGGTTAAACGGATATATCTACAGAGTTGTAGCTTCAGGAACATGTCCATCTGCCACTTCAAACAACGCAGCTTTGACTATTAACACGGCTCCGGCTATTACAGCACAGCCATCTGCAAGTACAATTTGTGCAGGTGCTAATACAACTTTTTCTGCAACAGCCTCAGGTGCTACAGGTTATCAATGGCAGGTAGATCAGGGTGCTGGTTTTGCTAATGTTCCGGCTGCTGCGCCATATTCTGGTACAACTAGTGCAACATTAACTATCACTGGTGCAACTGCGGGATTAAGCGGCTATATCTACAGAGTTGTTGCTACAGGTGCATGTACTCCTAATGCAACTTCAAATAGTGCATCTTTAACGGTAAATCAAGCACCGGCAATTACTGCACAGCCATCTGCAAGTACAATTTGTGCAGGTGCTAATACTACTTTCTCTGCAACAGCATCAAATGCTACAGGCTATCAATGGCAGGTAGATCAGGGTGCTGGTTATGCTAATGTTCCAGCTGCTGCACCATATTCTGGTACAACTTCTGCAACACTAACTATCACAGGTGCAACTGCGGGATTAAACGGGTACGTTTACAGAGTTGTTGCTACTGGTTCATGTACACCTAATGCAACTTCAAACGGTGCTGCTTTAACTGTAAATCAAGCTCCGGCAATCACTGCTCAGCCATCTGCAAGTACAATTTGTGCAGGGGCTAATACTACTTTCTCTGCAACAGCTGCAAATGCTACAGGATATCAGTGGCAAGTAGATCAGGGTGCTGGTTTTGCTAATGTTCCAGCCGCTGCACCATATTCTGGTACAACTACTGCAACATTAACTATCACTGGCGCAACTGCGGGATTAAATGGATATATATATAGAGTTGTTGCTACAGGTTTATGTACGCCTGATGCAACTTCAAACAGTGCTTCTTTAACTGTCAATACTGCTCCATCTATCACAGCACAGCCAACTGACAGTGCTATTTGTTCTGGATCTAATACAACATTTAGCGCTGGAGTTTCCAATGCTACAGGATATCAATGGCAGGTAAACTCAGGAGCTGGATTTAGTAATGTTACAAGTGGTGCTCCTTACTCTGGAGAAACTACTGCAACGCTTACCATAACAGGCGCAACTGCTTCATTAAATAATTATCAATATCGTTTAATTGCAACTGGAAATTGTACTCCAGCTGCAGTTTCAAATGCAGTTACATTACAAGTTTCTAATATAGGTGCATCTTCAACAAAAGTAGACATTAGCTGCAATGGAGCTGCTAATGGTTCCTTATCAGTTGTACCATTAGGAGGTGTAGGATCTTACACTTATCTTTGGTCAAATGCTGCTACATCTTCTTCTATTAGTAATTTAGCACCTGGAAATTATACTGTTAGTATAAAAGATGCTATTCTATGCGAAAAAATATTAAACTTTACCATAAATGAACCACCTTTATTAGTGGCTTCTCAGGGAACTATAAATAATGTAAGCTGTAACTCTGGAACAAACGGAACAGCAACAGTAGTAGTAACTGGAGGAACTCCTGGTTATACTTATTCATGGTCTCCTTCTGGAGGAACGGCAGCTACTGCTTCTGGTCTGGCTGCAGGAACTTATACTGTTACTGTTACCGACGCTAATAACTGTCAAACGACACAAAGTTTTACTATTTCAGAACCAGCTGCTCTTGCGGTTGTACCATCACAAACTGATGTTTTATGTAACGGTGCTGCAACTGGATCTGCTAGTGTAGCCGTTTCAGGAGGAACTAGTGCTTACACTTATTCTTGGTCACCTTCTGGAGGAACTGCTGCAACTGCAACTGGACTAACAGCAGGAACATATACTGTTACAGTTACTGATGCTAATAGCTGTCAGATAACACAAAGTTTTACTATTACAGAACCTGCTGCTTTAGTAGCATCACCAGTAGCACAAACTAACATAGCTTGCTTTGGTGGTAACACCGGGTCGGCAACTATAAGTGCAACTGGAGGAACTGGAGGATATACTTATTCTTGGTCACCTTCTGGGGGAACTGCTTCAACAGCTACAGGATTAACAGCTGGAACATATACTGTTACAGTTACAGATAGTAATTTATGCCAAGCAACTCAAAGTTTTACACTTACTGAACCTGCTGCTGCACTTACAGCTACTGCTGTTGGACAAACAGATGTTTCATGTAATGGAGGTGCAAATGGAACTGCTACAGTTTCTGTAAGCGGAGGAACTCCTGGATATACTTATTCTTGGGCTCCAACCGGAGGAAATACTGCTAGTGCAAATGGACTATCGGCAGGAACCTATACTGTTACGGTTACCGATGCAAATGGATGTCAGACTACTCAAAGCTTTACTATTACGGAACCTGCTGCTCTAGTAGCAAGTTTTGGTTCTCAAACTAATGTTTCGTGTAACGGTGGTACAAATGGTACTGCAACTGTAAATGTAACTGGTGGAACCGGAGCTTACACTTACTCATGGTCACCAACCGGAGGAAATGCTGCTACAGCGTCTGGTTTAGCACAAGGAACTTACACAGTAACTGTTACAGATGCTAATGTATGTCAAAGTACACAAAGTTTTACTATTACTGAACCTGCAATTTTATCGTTAACATCATCACAAACCGATGTTCTTTGCAATGGCGGTGCAACGGGAACGGCTTCAGTAGTTGTATCTGGAGGTACATCTCCATATACTTATTTATGGTCACCTACTGGAGGAACTGCTGCAACTGCTACAGGATTAGCAATAGGGAACTATAGTGTTTTAGTAACAGACTCTAATGGCTGTTCAATAACACAAAGTTTTACAATCACACAGCCAAGCGCCTTATTTGCTACACAAAGTCAAATAAATGCAACTTGTTCAACTGGTGGTCAGGCAGCCGTAAGTGTTAGCGGTGGTACAACTCCATATTCTTATTTATGGTCACCATCTGGTGATACAACTGCAATAGCAACCGGATTAACTGCCGGAGCTAATAGTGTTCTAATTACTGATGCTAATGGTTGTACAATAACAAAAAACTTTACAATTACTACAACAAATACTTTAGTTGCAACTACTTCACAAACTGATGTATTATGTTTTGGGACAAATACAGGATCTGCTTCTGTAGTTCCAAGCGGAGCACCTGGACCTTTTACTTACGTATGGTCACCTTCTGGCGGAAATGCTGATACAGCAACTAATCTTACAGCGGGTAATTATTCTGTAACAATTACATCTGCTAACGGATGTTCTATTGTAAAAAACTTTACTATTACAGAACCAACTGAACTTATAGTAACTCCAAATCCGCAAATAAATACTTCTTGTAATGGAGGAGCAAACGGATCTGCAAGTGTTACCGTTACAGGAGGAACCGGAGGTTATACCTATTCTTGGGCTCCATCTGGAGGAACAGCTGCAACAGCAAATGGTCTTTCTGCAGGAACTTATACTGTAACTGTTACAGACGCTAACTTATGTACCAAAACACAAAGTTTTACTATTACTGAACCAACAATTCTTGCTGCAACAACATCACAAACAGATGTTTCCTGCAACGGAGGAACTAATGGAACTGCTACAGTAAATGTAACTGGAGGAACTGGTGCTTACACATACTCTTGGGCTCCAACTGGAGGAAATGCAGCAACTGCTTCTGGTCTTGCCGCAGGAACCTATACAGTAACGGTACAAGATGTTAACTTCTGTCAGATATCTGCATCTGTTACTATTACAGAACCAGCTAGTCTTGCTACAACAGCATCTCAAACTGATGTTACTTGTAATGGATTAAACAACGGAACTGCTACAGTAATTCCAACTGGAGGTACTTTACCATATACTTATTCTTGGTCACCATCAGGTGGAACAGCAGCTACTGCTTCTGGATTAAGTCCTGGAACTTATACAGCAACAATTACAGATGCTAACGGTTGTTTTACAACTCAATCTGTTACAATTACAGAACCTACTCTACTTACTTTAACTCCATCTCATACAGATGTTTCTTGTAATGGAGGGGCAAACGGAACTGCAACTATAACTCCTGCTGGAGGAACTGCTCCTTACACTTATTCTTGGAGTCCTTCTGGAGAAACTACTGCATTGATAAACAATCTTATTCCAGGAACTTACACTGTAACCGTTACAGACGCTAATGGTTGCACCGCAACTGAATCTATTGTTATAACAGAACCAACTGCTATGACAACATCTGCATCACAAACAGATATTTCTTGTAATGGTGCAACAAACGGAACTGCAACTGTAACTGTGTCTGGAGGAACTGGAGCATATACTTACTCTTGGTCTCCTTATGGAGGAACTGCTGCGACTGCAACAGGTCTTGCCGCTGGACTTTTTACAGCAACCATTACTGATGCTAATGGATGTCAAACAATACAAACAGTAACAATCATTGAACCAGCTGTTCTTTCTGCAACAATATCTCAAACAGATGTTTCTTGCAACGGAGGGACTAACGGAACTGCAACTGTAACTGCAACTGGAGGAACTGCACCATATACTTATTCTTGGTCACCATCAGGTGGAACAGCTGCAACAGCAACTGGATTAAGCGCAGGAACTTATACAGTAACTGTAACTGATGCTAACGGATGTACTACAACACAATCTGTTACTATTACTGAACCTACAATCCTTACTGCAAGTGCATCTCAAACAGATGTTTCTTGTAATGCAGGAACTAACGGAACTGCCACTGTAACTGCAACCGGAGGAACAGCACCATATACTTATTCTTGGTCACCATCTGGTGGAACAGCTGCAACAGCTTCTGGATTAAGTGCTGGAACTTATACTGCAACAATTACAGATGCTAACGGATGTATTACAACTCAATCTGTTACAATCACTGAGCCTTCTGCCCTTTCTGTAACAACATCTAAAACAGATGTTTCTTGTAACGGAGGAGCTAACGGATCTGCAACTGTAAATGTAACTGGAGGAACTCCTGGTTATACATACTCTTGGGCTCCATCTGGAGGAACAAATGCAACAGCAAATGGATTAAGTGCAGGAACATATACTGCAACAATTACAGATGCTAACGGATGTACTACAACTCAATCTGTTACTATTGCTGAACCTACAATCCTCGCTGCAACAATATCTAAAACAGATGTTTCTTGCAACGCAGGAACTAACGGAACTGCGACTGTAACTGTAACTGGAGGAACTGGAGCTTATACTTATTCTTGGGCACCTTTTGGAGGAACAGCTGCAATAGCAACTGGATTAAACGCAGGAACTTATACAGTAACTGTAACAGATGCAAACGCGTGTCAGACAACACAAAGTATTATTATTACTGAACCTGCAATTCTTTCTGCAACAGCATCACAAACAGATGTTTCTTGTAATGGAGGAACTAACGGAACTGCAACAGTAACTCCAACTGGAGGAACAGCACCATATACTTATTCTTGGTCACCATCTGGAGGAACAGCTGCAACAGCTTCTGGTCTTGCTGTAGGAACTTATACTGCAACTATTACAGATGCTAACGGATGTACTACAACACAATCTGTTACAATTACAGAACCTACAATTCTTGCTGCAACATCATCTAAAATTGATGTTTCTTGTAACGCAGGAACTAACGGAACTGCAACTGTAACTGCAGCTGGAGGAACAGCACCATATACTTATTCTTGGTCACCAACTGGAGGAACAGCTGCAACAGCTTCTGGATTAAGTGCAGGAACTTATACTGCAACTATTACAGATGCTAACGGATGTTCTACAACACAAACAGTAACAATCAGTGAACCTTCTGCCCTTTCTGTAACATCATCTAAAACAGATGTTTCTTGTAACGGAGGAACTAACGGATCTGCAACTGTAAATGTAACCGGAGGAACTGGGGCTTATACTTATTCTTGGGCACCATCAGGAGGAACAGCTACAACAGCAACTGGATTAAGCGCAGGAACTTATACTGCAACTATTACAGATGCTAACGGTTGTACAACAACACAATCTGTTATTATTGCTCAACCAACAATTCTTGCTGCAACAACATCTAAAACAGATGTTTCTTGCAACGGAGGAAATAATGGATCTGCAACGGTAACTGCAACTGGAGGAACTGGAGCTTATACTTATTCTTGGTCACCATCAGGTGGAACAGCTGCAACAGCAACTGGATTAAGCGCAGGAACTTACACTGCTACAATTACAGACGCTAACGGTTGTACTACAACACAATCTGTTACTATTGCTCAACCAACAATTCTTGCTGCAACAATATCTAAAACTGATGTTTCTTGCAACGGAGGAACTAACGGAACTGCAACAGTAACTGCAACTGGAGGAACAGCGCCATATACTTATGCTTGGTCACCTTCTGGCGGAACATCTGCAACAGCAACTGGATTAAGCGCAGGAACTTACTCTGTAACAATTACAGATGCTAATGGATGTTTATTAACTCAAACAATAACTATTATTACAACTCCAGATGCAACAGCGCCAGTACCAACTGTAGCTAGTCTTCCTGAAATAAGTAATTATTGTGCAGTTTCAGCATCAGATATCGCTATTCCAACTGCTACAGATAATTGTGCAGGAATTTTAAATGGAACAACAACAGATCCTTTAAGCTACAATGCAGTAGGAACTTATGTAATTACATGGAAATATGATGACGGAAATGGAAACATTACAACACAACCGCAAACAGTAAAAGTACTTGCTTCTCCATTGAATGCTGTAACTTTTAGCGGTGCTCAATTTACATACGATGGAAATGCTCATGCATTGCAAGTTGCGAATCTGCCAACTGGAGCAACTGTTACCTATTCTGCTAATAATACGTCAACAAATGCTGGCACTTATGTAGTTACTGCGACAGTAACACCATCAGCCAGCGCGCCAAATTGTGCAGTAGTAACGCTGACAGCTAATCTGGTTATTAATAAAGCAGCACAGCAAATTACATTTAATGCAATTCCGGTTAAAACACTTGGAGCAAATAATACCTTTAATTTAACAGCGACTTCAAATTCAAATTTAGCTGTTACTTACACATCAACATATACTGCACCATTAGCTCCTGCAACAGTTTCTGCTACAGGCGTGGTAAATATGTTAAGATCTGGTGATGTATTAATTACGGCTCATCAGCCTGGAGATAATAACTATCTTCCTGCTGCCGATGTTTCACAGTTGTTAGTGATCTTAAATAACAATATCGATGTTAAGAAAATCACTATTGGAACGAAAGTTTTTGATAACCCTGGAAAAACAATTTTTTATGTACTTCCATGTGGAGAAACAAATCCAAATGTATCTATCTTAAATGAATCAGGTGCAATAATAACTCCTTCTTCTAATTTTACAATTCAAACTCCTAAACCGGGAATTTACAGCCAGAATGTAACAATTACATCACAAGATGGAAGTTTATCTGCAACTTACTCTTTAGTAGTTGTGAAACCATTTAATTTCTTTGACATTGTTAAACAGAAATTTAATAACGTACTCCTTGTAAATAACAATCCACAGACAAATGGCGGTTATGAGTTTGCTTCTTACGAATGGTTCAAAAACGATGAGCCAATAGGAACTGGTCAGTATTATTCTGCAGGAAACAGCATTACTTCATTATTAGATCCAACGGCAGATTATAGTGTAAAAATGACAACTAAAGATGGAAAAGTACTATATGTATGTGCTTCTAAAGTTACATTGACAAATACGCTGCTGGCTAAAGTTTATCCTAACCCAATTGAAATTGGAAAAGTAGTTACTGTTGAAGCAGATTTCCCTGAGGAAGAATTAGCGAAAATGCAAATTAGCCTTTACACTGTTACAGGTCAATTGGTAAAAACTGTACAATCATCTACAGCTAAAACTGAAATACAATTACCTCAAACAACTGAGAGCAATATGTACATGGTAGTTCTTGAAACGCCTAACATCAAAAAAACTTTCAAAGTAATTGTAAAATAAATAAACCCTGCCAGTACTAGATAAAAATAGTACTGGCATAATATAACTTAAGATGAAAAAAAATATTTACAGCTATATCACATCCATTGCCATTTTCACGGCATTTTTAGCAGCGTCTTTAAATAGTTATGGCCAGGATAAAAAACAAGAATTTTCGATTTCTTTGGGAGGGCCATTTTCTTATATCGATGCTAATTCTTCCGGAAAAACAGTACCGGGAATTGGCGTTAATGCAGGTCTTCGTTATTCTTATTATTTAAGCGAAAGTTTAAGCTTAGGAATTGGAGTTGAATATCAAACCTACAATTCAGATTTAAAATATAATTTCTTTGCAGGAGCATACGCTGCTACTGACGCTGAAAATGAGAATTTTCAATTTAGATACAAAGGTACGAATGTGAGAGAAGAACAAAAACTGGCTTATATCAATGTGCCAATTAATGTTCAATTTGAAACTCCGGGAACATCTAAATTATATGTCGCTGCGGGGGCTAAAATTGGTTTCGCGTCAAGCGGAAGTTACCAAACAACTTTTCAAAATCTAACTACAAGCGGTTACTATCCACAATACAATGTAGAATTGTTTAGTCCGGCTTTTGCAGGTTTTGCAAGTACAAATGATTTAGTAACCGGTAAACAAGATCTTAATACAGAAGTTTCTTATTCAGCCACTTTTGAAACTGGTTTAAAACAAGAATTAGGAACTAGAAATTCTTTTTATATTGGTGCCTATTTTGAATATGGTCTAAATAATATCTATGACAAAACCGGAAACGGGCAAATTGTTATATACAATGCTCAACAACCCGTACAATTAGGATATGATACCTTACTTAATTCTCCTTTAAGCAGCAGTGCCAGACTTGTTTCATACGGTCTTAAATTAAGATTTGCATTGCGATAATAATTTTTGACCAATTAAAAAAAGCTATTCAGTATTGAATAGCTTTTTTGTTTTATAAATAAATCCAGAGCAATTATCTTCTCTTCTTTTGCTGACCCGGAGCATAAGCTTTTGCACTTTTACTTCCAGACGCTTTTTTAGCCTGTCCAGGAGGAATTTTTCCTGATGATGAAGAAGAGTTATGAACACTGCAGCTCACAATACTTACTATCAATAAAGTAAAAGATAAAATTTTAATAAAGTTTGTCATTTTCATAAATTTGTTTTTTATAACCAAAAATACTGTTTTGACTATTAAAAAAACTTATAATCATTATAAATAACAAAAACCTGTAACGGACTAATCCATTACAGGTTTTTCTAATTTCGATTGCTATTTATATTCTATTTCTTAACAGAATCTGTAGTAATAGTTCTAACCGTATCATTTGTAACTGTATCAACATCTGGTCCTACAGTATCAATAATAGCTTCAGTCGAATCTATACTGTTTTGAGACTCTATTGTTGGTTCATTCTTTTTACAAGAAAATGCTAATCCAGTTAACAGAACCAACATTGCAATTTTAATTTTTAATATCGTTTTCATAATTATATTTTTTTCTGTTTGCATTTGCATTCATTTTAATATTTCAAATTTAACTTTCTGAATATCAAAACTATTACATAATTTCTGCAATCCTTTATATGAATCAAAGAAATGTGTTAAACTATTGTTATACAATGCAAAATGTATAAATTGAAAATTTAATTATATAACTGCATAAACGGTGATTTTGTGAAATTTGTAGAAACAATATTAAAATGAAAACTTATTTTCGCAATAATGGTTTAAGTATCTGCTTTTTGATACTATTTGGAGGAACTTTAATTGGTCAGATTTTATTTGGTTTTGAAGAACACAATAAAGAACTTATTAGCGAAGGAGGAAAAATAATAAATCTGAGCTCGTATCTTTTATCAGGACATTTCATTGAATCTACTTTTGAAAACTGGGAAAGTGAATTTCTTCAAATGGGCCTTTTTGTTGTATTTACTATTTTCTTAAAACAAAAAGGGTCATCAGAATCAAAAAAAATTAATCAAAAAGAAGAAGTAGACCGGGAACCAGATCCTAACCGAAAAAATGCTCCATGGCCCGTTAAAAAAGGAGGCTTTATTTTGACACTATACAAACATTCCCTATCAGCTTCACTATTGTTACTATTTCTTATTTCATTAATACTTCATTTTTATGGAAGTCTTAAAGACGAAAATGAAAAATTACTTTTGGAAGGAAAACAATTAGAAACGATTTCCTCCTTTATAAAAAATTCAAGATTTTGGTTTGAATCCTTTCAAAATTGGCAGAGCGAATTTCTATCAGTATTTGCTATCGTAATATTATCTATATACCTACGCCAAATTGGCTCTTCTCAATCAAAACCCGTAGATGCTCCCAACATGGAAACCGGAGTTTAATTTAAAAATATAAATTTTTTAATACTGAAATTTTGACTTACTCCTATTCTGACTGGAAATACTATAAAATATTGACAATAAAAATGTAAGCCTCTTTTTTATTCTTCGTTGTAGCTTTGAGTGTACTTATATGATTTTCATTTATTTAAAACTACAATATGAATAATTCAGATAACCTAAATGAAGGAAGTATAACTTCTGGCGATAATGTTTCCTTTTGGATTGATACAACTCCAATTTTGTCTTTTGATAAACCAAGTGAGGATATTTCAACTGAAGTACTTATCATTGGCGGCGGAATTGCCGGCTTAACAACTGCATATAAACTTTTAAAAGCAGGAAAAAAAGTAGTTTTAGTCGAAGATGGATTTATAGGAAGCGGCGAAACCGGAAGAACTACTGCACATTTAACCTGTGCCCTCGATGACAGATATTACTATCTTGAAAATACATTTGGCAAAGAAAGTGCTCACCTTGCAGCTGAAAGCCATACCGCAGCAATTGATGAAATTGAAAAAATAGTTACTACATTAAATATAGACTGCGATTTTAAAAGAGTAAAGGGTTATTTATTTCTTCATCCAAGCGATAAAGAAGAAAATATCGACAAAGAATTTCAGGCATCAAAAGATGCCGGACTCCAAACCTCACTATTAAACAATACACCATATCTAGACGGAGCTCAAAACCAAAGATCTATTGAATTTAGAAATCAGGGACAGTTTCATGTTTTACATTATTTAAAAGGACTTGCCGAAGCTGTTACAGCTCTCGGTGGAACCATTTTCACTGAAGCACATGCAGACAGTATTACAAAAGAAGGAGCTTCAGTAAATGGTTTCAATTTTACTGCAAAACACATTGTTGTGGCAACCAACACGCCAGTCAACGATGTTTTAACTATGCATACCAAACAGCACGCTTACAGGACTTATGTTATTGCCGGAAAAATTCCTAAAGGAGTCATTCCCTATTCCCTGTGGTGGGACACGGGCGATATGGAATCAAAATGGGTTTCGCAGCCCTATCATTATGTTCGTTTAGAAAAATTTGATGATCAATACGATTTGCTGATTTCAGGCGGAGAAGATCATAAAACCGGACAAGAAGATGAAGAAGGAATATCTGCATTATCAAGATATGAAAAGCTGGAAATCTGGACCAGAAAATATTTTCCAATGCTGGACGAAATTAACTATAAATGGTCTGGGCAGGTTATGGAACCTTTCGATTCTTTAGGGTTTATGGGTAAAAATCCCGGCGATGAAAACATATATATTATCACTGGGGATTCTGGAAATGGTATGACACACGCCACAATTGGCGCGATGATTATTACAGATCAAATTTTGGGAATTAAAAATAAATGGGAAGATTTATACAATCCATCCCGAATCACTTTTAAAGCCTTAGGAGATTTTATGAAAGAAGCCGGAAATATGGCAGCACAATATCTGGATTGGATTACCGCATCTGATATAAATAATACGGCAGACTTAAAAGCCGGCGAAGGCGGGATTCTCTCACTTGGATTAAAAAAGATTGCTGCATATCGGGATTATGATAATACGCTCCAAGCTTTTTCTGCAGTCTGCCCACATTTAGGCTGTATTGTGCAGTGGAATCCCGATGAAAAATCATTTGACTGTCCTTGCCACGGTTCAAGATTTGCCGCCGACGGTACAGTTATAAATGGCCCTGCAAAAAACGATCTGAACAAAATTCAAGTCAAATAAAGATTTACAGCTTATTTAAAATCTATTCCTCATACATTTCCATCCAAAGGCGCGTTTCTTCAAGATCAAGTTCTTTTTCTATTTTTCTAAAAATCTCTTCGTTTACGGAACCCGCTTTATGCATAACTTCGAGTTTACTACGTTCTACATTCAAAAGATCAATTTGAATTTTGGTAAAATCATTAAAAATTTCATTTCCAAATACTTTTCCGTTTCCAAAAAAGTTGGCTGGAAGTTCCGTTTTCTGCAAGCGATTAAATTTTACTTCATATTTACTTTTAATATTATGCAGCAATTCATCATCCAGGAGCGATAAATTATCTTCGATATGTGCAATGGTTTCAGAAACGATAATATTTCGAACATCATATTCTTCAGCCAAAATAGAATAACGTTCAATTTTAAGCTTTTTAATTAACCACGGAAGCGTAAGTCCCTGAATTACCAAAGTGGAAAGAATCACACAAAAAACCAAATAAATAATTAGGTTTCTAAGCGGAAACTCTTCGGTTTTATTCAGCATCAATGGCAGTGCCAAAGCCGCAGCCATTGAAACCACGCCGCGCATTCCCGACCACCCGAAAACAATCATGTTTCGATAATCAAATTCTTCCTTCATTCGGATTTTTTTACTGAGCATTCTCGGAATCATCGTTGCCGGAACTACCCATAAAAAGCGAACAACAATCACAACAATACTAATTACGGCACCCCAGATAAATAACGAATCTCCAGAATAATTACTGATTCCTTCAATAATCTGTCTCAATTGTAATCCAATTAAAATAAAGATTAAACCGTTTAGAATATTACTCAAAACATCCCATATTGTATTGGTCATGATTCGGCTTTCATGCGAAAAAATAGTACCAGATCTTGCTGCCAAAAAAAGTCCGGTAGCTACAACTGCCAGAACTCCGGAGCCATGAAAATGCTCTGCAATTAAATAAGATGAAAAAGGAGTCAATAACGTAAGTGTTACCTCAATAATGTCATCACAAACAAATCTTTTATGGATATAATACATTATAAAACCAACAGCCAAACCTATTGCAATTCCTAAAACCGACATTAAAACAAAGTTTAATCCCGCCTGCCATAAAACAAAATTTCCAGCTGTAATGGCAGTTAAAGCATATTTATACGCCACAAGACCACTAGCATCATTTACTAAACTCTCACCTTCAAGAATGGCGATTAATCTTGGATGCAGACCTAAACCTTTAGTAATAGACGTCGCAGAAACCGCATCAGGAGGCGAAACAATAGCGCCAAGTAAAAAAGCTAACGGCCAGGAAATATCATCTATAAGCCAGTGTGCAACAACAGCAACCAATCCTGTAGTAAAAAAAACCAAACCAACAGCCGCCAAAGTTATCGGGCGGATTGTCTGTTTAAAATCAGACCAGCTTGTATGCCATGCGGCGTGATATAAAAGAGGCGGAAGAAATATAATAAAAACAACCTCAGGACTCAGCGCAATAACCGGAAGTCCCGGTACAACACTAATAATTACACCACAAAGTACCAGTACAATTGGTATTGGAAAATTATATCTTTTACTTACTAAACTAAGAAAAGCTACGCCAAAAAGTAACATTATAATTACTGTGATATTTTCCATTTACTGCGGGTATTTATTTGTTTTGGATGATAATTTCTAGTTGCTAAATTAATATTTTATGATAATTAAATTAGAATATCATTCAAAATTAAAACTGGGAACGTATATGCCACAAATTTCTCTTACCGGTTATGAAACCCCTCGTAGAACAAGTTACCGTTACACAAAGCACTACTACTCCACTCAACTTACAAATAAAAAAACAAAACAGAATGCAAACAAAACCTGCGATAAATCCTAGTAATAATTCTGTTCGAAAATCTACACCATAGAATTTATATATTTTACTCTTTTTCTTTATTTGTAATTTTTAAGACTTATTTTTATCAAACCTTTCCTTAAACATTTTTGCTGTCATTCCATAAGTTAAAAATTGAGTAACATTTTATTCGTATTTTTTTTGTGCAGGTTCGATACTTTCATAAACAATATTGTTTTCTACTCTTGAAAACCAATATTTCCGAATTGGTTTTTCAACTCTTTTATAGTAAAAAACATGTATTTTATTAACAATTGTGCCATAAGTCGAATTATTTATTTCTTAATTATTTACCATTACATACAGTTCTCTGCCATCAATTTGAAATCTGACCAGATGCAATAGACAAATCATGTATATCAAAACGCATGATTTTAAAATATTAATGAGTGCAATTATCTAAAGGCATCTGATCTTCACTTCCACCTGTTATTCCTTTATAAAAAATAGTATATTTCAAATAATTAGTATATCAAAATCTCTTGTTACTAACTTTCACTTTAATTTCTTTAGAATTTTGGATATATTTTTTATAATATTTAGTGCCATCATTTTTCCAAAGAAAAAAATAATTGATGATACCATTTTAAGAGACTTATTATTGTTAACATTGTCAATACATTGATAAAAAACTTTGTGCTTTTTTCATTATTTTTCAAATCTTTTCTTAAACTCTTTTCCTGACATTACATAGGTCAAATACTAATTACATTTGACTCGTATTCTTTTTGGGTAGGCTCTAAATTTATCCATTCAATTGTTCCATCATCAGTCTCGGTATTCATCTGTATTTTTTCGTTCACACCTTTGAAACTAAATACATATATTGGGTTAAAATAACATAACGTATAACACCTTCTACCTTATTTCAAACTATTTCTCGAACTTTTCCTTAAACTCTTTTCCTGACATTACATAGGTTAAATATTGAGTTACATTGTATTCGTATTCTTTTTGTGTAGGTTCGATACTTTCATAAACAATTTTGTTTTCTTCTCTTGAAAACCAATATTTTTGAATTGGCTTTTCGACTCCTTTATAATAAAAAACATGTATTGGGTTGGAAAATGTACCGTAAGACTTATCATTTATTTCTTCATTATTTACCATTATATATAATTCTTTGCCATCAATTTGTGAAATTTGACCAGATGTAATAGACAAATCATGTATATCAAAACGCATGATTTTAAAATATTTATGGGTGTAATTGTCTAAAAACATATAATCTTTGCTTCCCCCTGTTATTCCTTTATAAAAAATGGTGTATTTAAGATAATTAGTATAACCAAACTTTTCATCGAAATTCTTTTCATCAACTCTAACCTTAATTTTTTTTGAATTCTCAATATATTGTTTACAATATTTTTTCCCATTATTTTCCCATAGGAAAAAATAATTAATGATGCCATTCAAACATCCTATAATGGATAGCATTGCTAATGCACTTATAAAAAAGTTCTTCATTTTTACCATTCTTATTTTGTTAAAGCAATTACACTTATTCCATTTGATTTATCATCTGTATTGAATTTATCACTTGCTTTCTCTGTAGCATCCTTTAACCCATTCTCATAGTTATCAGATGCAGTTCCAATAATAATATTGCATAACATACCGCCTAAACTTGGCGTATCTATAGAAAAGTTAAATTTAGTTTTCCCAACAGCATAGCGTATAGCACCTTCAAGGCTTTTTCCTATATCATCCATTACAGATCCAGCCCCATATTGAGCTAAACCTCTTACCATACTTGGTAAACTTTTGTTAGCTGTATTTTCGGCAACGCCTATTGCTACTTCTTTTAACACTCCAGATTCACCTGCAGTTACGGCTGTACCAACAAGATCACCAGTCACATTTGATGCAACATTTGCACCTGCTTCATTCGAAATATTATCTCCCATCCATTCACCGGGAGCATACATCGCTAGAGAAACGACAGCAGAAACAGATACTGCTGATAATGCTAGTGCGGCTGTTGGTGCCAACACTGCTGCTGAGTAAACACCAATAAATCCCATAGCGAGCATAGATCCCTCTTGAGCTAAAATTTCTTTGTTATTATTATTACTTATATATTCTGCCGCATCTCGAGCTATAACAGGATCCATAATAATATTTATTAAGCCTTTTCCTTCTATGCAGGTCATTTGAGAACTGTTTAATAAAGCACTAGCTCCTTCTATATAAACTGTTTCATGAAAAAATACCCATTCATAAGAAGAAATTACATCGCAGGCATGTGCTGTTTTGTATATAGATGTTACACCAGCAGCCACTGCTACTGTTAAAGCCACTGCTACTATAGCTATTGCAGCTCCACCAGTTAAAACGACTGCAGCGGCAATGGCAATCCCAATACATAATGCTTTTAGTCCTCCCCAAAATTTTGCAGGTTTTTTACATCCAAATTCTGCAGATAACTTTTTGTCATTAATATTAAGAAGTGGCTGTCCTTTTTCAGTATGAATATTATATGCCGTTCTTGTAATTCCTATTTCTTGTGGAGAGCCACAAGTCATCATAGTGCAAATTACTGATGTCCCTTGAGGTACAAATGATTGTGACATTATAGTTCTATTTTTTTAAGTTTATAATCTATCAAGATCTGTATGTTGTTTTTTACTTGTTCAATCATAGTTACATCTGAACTTTCAATCCATTTTTCCGTGGTATTAATAGCATCCCGCTGTCTGTAACTAAAATTAAATTCTGAGAATTTGTATTTAATCAAAGGCAGAAACTTGTCATTATACATTTGCTCTAGCTTACTATGATCGTAAGTTTTGGGCATATCGCCTACTTTTCGTACCCCAATGGTGTGTTCTGTTTCTGAAAGCATATCTTGTCTAAACTCGAGATCTACAGAAAGTCCGGTAAATAATTGTGAGTAAAAAGTCTTTTTATAAGGCTCAAGCAAATCTTTATTTGTTACGAGATACTTATCAAAAAAAAGCTGGTGAAAGAGTTTACTCTCATAATCTATAATCAAATTAGCTTCAGATAAAATCTGATTTCCTGCCATTTCTATAAATTTTTCCAGATTCTCTTTGTTTTCTTTAGATCGTATAAAAGCATATTTGCTCTGGAGATGTTCACGGTGTTGTTTCCATTTAAAAACTATTTCATGATGGTTAATTACCTTCCTTATTTTTCCTGTATTTGGGTTTACAAGAAAAATGGCATCACTTTTTACATTTTCTATGTCATTAACAAGCGTAATAGTCTCTTCCATTTCGTCTGGATACATTTGCAGAATATTATCTGTCATTTGTACCTTTATAAAAAGACCGTCTTTTGTTTCTTGTTTTCCTACTATAAACTCCGTTTTAGTATCAGCATGATTTTGAACGACACCATTAATTTTAGTTACAACACTTTGCTCGCATCTGTATCTGGCTTGATTGGTAAACGATAAATTATCTACTCCCAGTTTTGCATCTTCTGTTAATTGTTTAAGAGGAATGTCTCTTGCAGGAACTTTTATATTCTGCAAGGCGCTAATATATTCAGGACCAAAAAATGCCGTAAAATACCTTACATCAGGATTCAACCTTTTTATTTCTGCAACTGTAGTTTTAAATTTAGCAGCTACTTCAGCTATTTTTTCCTCTGCAACTATTTTATAAATTTCGTATGCCATTCTTTTTATTTTTTTTATGATATATAACTAATCTTTATACATTTAAATAAAATTTTATTTTATAAACACTTGTGAACCATCAATTTGAGTGGTATCATTAAAAATAGCTCTCGCTGATCCTTTACCATAGATCGCAGTTTGTATACTTCTTAAAGCAATACTGTCACTTTTTAATTCTATTCCCCCCTTTGTAATAGTGATACTACTTTTACCTACTTGAAACGTTATATTTTCTTTAGCATAAATGGCAACATTCTTTTCAGTTGTCATAAGAAATCGCCCTTCATTATCCATTTCAACTATACATTGAGTTGGAGATTGTTCATTTCCTCCTACATTAATACTCATTTTTTCTCCAACATTATTGGTCATATTTACAACTGCATTATTTGTAATATTCCTACTTCCATCCAGTTCTATATAATTACCATCTGGTGTACTTTGTTTCCAGCTTCCTTTTGCATCATTACTTAAGGTTTCAATACCGCTTCGGGTTCTGATACCTTTAATGTCATTATTTGGTGAATGGTAAGTAGTTTTGGAATTTTTACTGGACAAGGTTCCTACTACAACGGGCATTTCGGCATTACCTGACTGAAAATCCAGGAAAACTCTTTCCCCTACTTCCGGAATAAAGTAAAATCCTTTACCTCCGCCTCCGTGGGGTTGTACCATTGGTATAAATGGTGTTGTTTCTCCTTTGGCTTCCTGCCACAGCATTTGTACTTTTAAACCACCTAGACCATCAGGATCATTATTGGAAATAATTACAGCCGACTGACTCTCACAACGCGGAATCAAATCTGGATTTGTTCTTGGTGAGAAAACCGCACCGCTAAAGTTTACTGCTGTAAAATAGTTTTCGTAACTGCCGCCATCATCGCAGGTATGTGTAATTTGGGTTACTCTGTATGTACTCTCTAATTGTATGTCTACACCACTTATACGCACATTACTTCCTACGGTTATTCCGGGAACTTCACTCGAGGCTTCAACCTGCATCATGCTGCTCATTGCCGAACGCATTTTGTTTTTGGCATATTCTTTAGAAGCACTATCTCCATAACCGCCAACAGCATTCTGATTTAACTGTACAACCGTTTCTTTGCTAAAAACCAGATTAGATTTATTAATGAAATTTTGATGAAATCCATCGACTTCATTTCTATATTGCAAGGTTTGATCTACAGAATGCTGCCCTTTTCTGTTGTCATCTTCTATAACTTTAAATAAAGCAGGTGCCAACTTGATATCATAACTAAAATCATGCATATTGACTCCGTACATTAGTTTTGGAGGTATCCCACCTCCTGGACCTCCAAAAACCATCATACGACCGTTATAAAAAAACCATTGTCCATAGCGCATTGCTAAACGGTTTAAGAAATCAAAATCACTTTCGTTATACTGTACCGTGTAAGGAAGATTGTCACTGTGAAAAGGATTGACTTCCTTAGCAATATCATATTCTGCCATAACTTTATTGACAATTGCTTCCATCGACATACTCGTAAAGGAATGTGATTCTGGACCACTGTCTAAAATAATAGATTCACTATATCCTTCAATCAAAATTGTCTCTTCCATGCTCATCATACGTGATTTTCTCATGGTTACTTTTGTAACAATTCCATAAAACTGCATGATATAATCCTGCGGATTTGTAACTACCATAAGATCATCAAGATCTGGTACCGCTTTTATTTCTATGCTTATTTTTTCGCCGCTAAGCCGTTGCGAAACCGGCATAACGCTTTCAAATTCGCTTACCAATAAATCATGTCGCACTTCTATAGAAAAAGTATGATGATCGTGTATTTCCTGATTAATTTTTAAGTGGCTGAAATTTTTAATTATTGTTTCACCAATTTTTATTGTTGTGTTTGTTTGTAATGCCATTTTGTATTTTGTTTTAGTAAATCTTTATTGTCAACTTTTGTTTGGAATTGTACTCTAAATTTGTATTATGAATAAGTTGATCATTAAAAAAATCTAATTGTAATGAATGCTGTAAAAATTCCAATAACAATTAGAAAAAAAATATTCCTGCTCCACTTATCATCAGATTGTTCATTTTCAAGTTTTGTATTCCAAAACCTAATTAATATCCACCAAAGAAAACCTCCTAAATAATGAAATAATGGGTATCTCATATCATCTAAGAGTTAAAAACCGAATCTCTTCATTATCAATTTCCCTTTTATTCCCAAATATCCCTTCACATTTTTCTGTACCAAAATCAAATGGACCTCGACCGACGCCTCTTGAACAAAAATCATCATCAAAGAGTTTTTGACCTCTATTAACTTTTGTAACTATCTCGACATGGCTGCCATTAAATGCTGCAATATGTCCTCTCTTAACATTTTTTTTATCGACGATTTTAAAAGGACCTTCAGCATTCCAGATTTGCTTTGCCGAGTAATATTTCTTATCTGCATTCAAAAATTTATATCCTGCATTAAATAAAGCCTCCCCAACAAATATGTTACAAGCCCATATTGCGTTTGTACCATAATTAACTACAAAGTATTTATTTGACCACTTCATATCGCTTGCATACTTTATTTTGTCATACGTTTTAAGATTTACATCTTTCTCATTTACACCTGATAAATCCAATAAATATACTCTCTGGGCATTTGTAAATAAATGTTTCCAATCATAGAGAAATTGTGCTTGATTTGGAAATTTTGATATTTTGGGGCTTGCATCTTTCAAGAATGAATTTTTCGTTAAAACATAACCCTTATTGTTATAGAAATCTCTATAACTATTCATCATAATAGGATCGTTGCCTAAGTTCTCCGCTTCTATTGCTATTTTTTCTATTCTCATTATTTATAATTTTCTTTGATTCACAGAAACTTTACCTGCCAATAATAAGTTATGGCCATATCGTATCTTTATATTGTTCCTTTTTAATTATTTTTCCTTTTAAAAAAGTTACCCTTTTAGTTTTATTCTTTGAATAATAGTAAACCATAGAGTCCCCTTTTGTCTTATAGATATATAGATTGCCAAATTTTTTAACCATATATAAATCCCCCTTTTGATTATTAAACGTCTGGATCGTCAACGGTAATCCTTCATAAAAACGAACATGCTCAGTATGCATACCCACATACCTGTCTTTAAGAATCGCACCTTCTCGATATAAAGAATCATTGCTAAACTCTTTATAATAACCAGTTCCGTCTTTACCAAAATTCTCCTGATAAATAATTTTTCCATTTAGATTATAGCAGATATATTCACCTCTGTAATAAGAACTTTTATATAAAGTATATACTCTGGCTAACGTGTTATTTTCGGGATGATATTCTTTCTGAATTCCTTCCTGTTCTCCATTTACAAAATGGTAGACCGAAATGAATTTACCTGTAATATGATCGTATACCATCTGGAATCCGTCTAATTCTCCCTTATCGTTATAGTTATCTTCACCTTCCAAAGCGTTACTATGATAATATTTCCATAAACCTACTTTTTTATGATATTTAATTCTACCTATAAAATAATCACTTGTATGGTATACATAAAAGATCTTGTAGTAACCATCCTTTTTTATGAAGTTGCTATCTTTTTCAAACACTAAAATGGTGTCTAAAGGAATTTTATATAAACTATCTTTATATATAATGTGTTTTTCTTTCCATCGCTCCGGCTCTTTTTTACAGCTTACTGACAATAGCAAAAACAATAAGGAAGCTTTTATAATATGAAACTGGTTATTTTTTATCATGGTTTAGTTATTGGTATTGAGTTTCGTTTTCTTTAAGAATTCTTCCAATTATTCTCAAATAAAGTATTCCCAATTTTTATTTCATTAGAGGTAATTGTTATCTCTGTTCTCATAGGAACTGTTCCTTCACTGCGAAAGCTTTTATGAAACGAAATACAATAGGCTTTTTTAAAAGTTATATTTTTCATTGTACTCATGGCATCTCTGCGATAAAAAATAACTTTTCCGTCTTTAGTGCTGGTATGTGAAACCATCCAGTCCGAAAATAAATCTGTACTTGTACTCTCTACAACTAGCCTAACCTGACCTCCTTTTGCTTTATTAGCAGGTTTTCCATTATTATCAATACTTTGATTAAAGCTGACGTCAAATTCTAAAACATTGAAAATTTCATTATCTAATTCTAATTTTGCTAAAAAACTCATTTTGTTTATTTATTTAATGGTTACTAAATTGATTTTGATCGGATGTTATAAGTATTTTACCGTTTATATATAGTAAATAAAATACTACATTTAAAATGTGAATATAACACTTTTTTCTAAATAATGTAAGAAAAAGAAAACAAAATAAACAATATACATAAAAAAATGCCTCAAGAGTTAATAAGCTCTTGAGGCATTTGCATCAATTTTTTGAAAAATTAGAAATTAAATTTCCACTATTTTATAAGTAAATTTATTTTTTACGATTCACAACTACTACAAGTGACCAAACTTGTTACCAATTCTTTAGAAACACTTTGGCTTCTTTGGTAATACAAACTTTTTACACCCAATTGCCATGCTTCGATCATTAAACGGTTTACTTCCTTAATTGGCAGTTCTGCCGGAATATTAAGATTTAAACTCTGTCCCTGATCTACAAACTTCTGGCGAATTCCTGCCTGCTGTACAATTTCCAGCTGACTGATTTCTTTAAAAGTTTTAAAAACATCTTTCTCCGTTTGAGAAAGCTGAGACATATGCTGAACACTTCCGCCATTTAGCATAATTTCTCTCCAAACTTCTTCATTATCCAAGCCTTTTTCTTCAAGCAGTTTTTTCAGGTATTTATTTTTACGCATAAAATTACCTTTACTCAAACCAGCTTTATAATAGTTACTGCTAAAAGGTTCGATTCCCGGAGAAGTCTGCCCTAAAATTGCCGAAGAAGAAGTCGTTGGCGCAATAGCCATTGTCGTTGTATTACGTCTTCCGTAACCTTTTAACAATTCTGGTTCACCATAAATTCTGGCTAATTCCTGAGTTGCTTTATTTGCTTTATCGCTTATATGTTTAAAAATTTCAGTCGTTTTCAATTTAGCTTCCATTCCTTCAAACGGAATCATATTTTTCTGCAAATAAGAATGCCATCCTAAAACACCCAAACCTAATGCACGGTGTCTTTTAGCAAATTTATTCGCTGCAGAAAGATAATAGTTACCTTCAGTTTTTTCAATGAATTCCTGTAATACTGCATCAAGGAAAAAGATAGCCAGTTTTACCGCTTCAGTATCTTTCCATTCTTCGTAAAGCTCCAAATTCATAGATGATAAACAGCAGATAAACGATTCGTCCTGAGTTGACGGCAGCATAATCTCACTGCATAAATTACTCGCGTTGATTCTCAGGTTTTGATCTTTATAAACCTGCGGTTTGCTTTTATTTACGTTATCACTGAAAAAGATATAAGGCAGTCCCTTTTGCTGACGGCTTTCTAAAACCTTTGCCCAAATTTGTCTTTTATCATTATCACCATCAATCATTTCCTGCATCCAATAATCAGGAACACAAATTCCCGTAAACAAATTCTGAATTGGATTTCCAATACTTTTAATTTTCAAAAATTCTTCAATATCCGGATGATCGATATCTAAATACGCCGCAAATGCACCACGACGAACTCCGCCTTGCGAAATCGTGTCCATAGCCGTATCAAAAAGTTTCATAAAACTTACCGCTCCACTACTCTTTCCGTTATCCGTTACCGCACTTCCGCGTTCACGCAATTCCCCAAAATAACCAGACGTTCCGCCGCCTATTTTAGTCTGCATAATAACTTCGCCCAATTTATGTGTAATTCCTTCAATTTTATCCGGAACGTGTACGTTAAAACAAGAAATAGGCAAACCTCTTTCGGTTCCCATATTGGCCCAAACCGGCGAACTGATACTCATCCAGCCGCGTTCGATCATTTCTACAAAAGACTCTTTTAATTCCGGTTTATACAATCTTCTTGCGGCAGCCGTACAAATTCTGTCAATTGCACCTTCTACCGTTTCTCCTTTTAAAAGATAACCGCGGTTTAAAATTTGTTCACTCTCAGAGTTCTTCCACCACATTTTGGTTCCTGCTTCATTTTGTGGAAGACTATTTACTTCATTTATATCTATTGTACTCATACTGTTTTGCTATTAGAAAAGATCGTTTGCCGTAATACTTTTATCGTGTTTGGTATATTCTACCGGACGTTTTGCAAAAAAATCATCCAGACTGTTTGCAAAAACTTCTTCTTCAAACCAGGCCAAAGCTTTGTAATCTTCCATATTAACGTTGAATATGGTTGGGATTCCAATTTGTTTTAAACTTTCGTCAAGTCTAAATTTCATAAAATTCACTAAATCACCTTTTTTAATACTTTCAATTTCACCTTCTTCAAATATCCAGTCTAATATGTCTGATTCGACTGCAATAGAATCCTTAACCGTTTCTCTAATTAATTCTAAAGTATCAGCATCAAAATAATCCGGAAATTCTTCTCTGATTTTATTGATGATGAAAATTCCCCCATTAGCATGGATCTGTTCATCAATAGAAGTCCATGCGATAATGTTGCTTACATTTTTCATGTAACCTTTAAATCTTGTAAAAGAAAGCAGAATAGCAAACTGGCTGAAAAGCGAAACGTTTTCAATTAAAATACTGAATAAGATCAGCGAAACCATATATTTTCTGTTATCCTGAGAGCGCGTATCTTTTAAAACATTTGAAAGATAATCTACACGTCTGCGAATAACCGGAACGTCCAAAAGTTTTTCAAATTCATCGTTGTAACCTAATACTTCAAGAAGACGGGAATAGGCTTCAGAATGTCTGAATTCACACTCAGCAAAAGTGGTTCCTAAACCATTAAATTCAGGTTTTGGAAAGTGTTCATAGATGTTTCCCCAAAAACTTTTTACAGCTACCTCAATCTGTGCAATTGCCAGTAAACTATTTTTTACAGCCGTTTTTTCTGCTGTTGTTAAATGAGCATGAAAATCCTGAGTATCAGCAGTAAAATCAACTTCTGTATGAACCCAATACGCTTTATTTATCGCTTCTGTAAATTGCAAAACCTCCGGGTATTCAAAAGGTTTATAATTGACTCTTTTATCAAATATAGACATATATATAGTATTTAACGGTGACTAAGTAAGAATAGAAAATTACAGGATTTGAGGTGGGGAACTGCGTTTTCTATACCTACAAAATTAACCCACGATTCTCCTTTAGACTAGGTTTTGATGTTAAAAATCCGAACAATTATCAACAGGAAAAAATGAGATGGAAAACCATTAAAAAAACAATTTATTAACAAGCAAATAATTTTTCGTAGTTGCCCAAATACCAGTTATTTATACTAAATCTAAATAGAGTTGTCAACATAAAAATTGAAAAAAAACCGTAGAATGGAAAAACACTTATTAACATCCAAAATTCAAATTTGGACTTTTTTGATTCAAATTTGAACAAAAGTAAACGTCAAATTTCCTCTTAAAAGAGTTTCATCTGATAGAAAATAAAATCTGAAATTTAGAAAATGTTCTACTTTTAAAAATATTAACAAACTAATCTTCAGATATTTAAAATTTAAAATAATAAAAAACATTAAACACTTATTAAACCAAAATATAAAACCGCTGTCTTACAATTTTGAAAAATAGCTGTTGCAGAAAAAAGACAATTGAAAACTTAGGATTAGATTAAAATTCATTAGAATTAAACTTTTAAAAGCAATAAAACTTGCTATAAAAATATTAATCTTTACATTTGCTATTATTTTGATTTATTCTAAATAGACTTTAATCTCATCTATAATTTTTGGAACAAGAACTCCAATAAACAACATAACAAAATATGAAAAAGAATCTTTTTATTTCTTTAGCATTTGCAGCTGTTTCATTTGTTAATGCACAGCAAAAAAATACACTTTTAGAAGCATCATTCTGGAAAACGTCTCCAAACGTCGAAACAGTAAAAACAGAAATAGCAAAAGGAAACAATCCGGCAGAAGCTAACATAAATGCTTTTGATGTTACTACGCTGGCAATCAACAACGATGCTCCAAATGAAACAATCAAATTCTTAATCGATCAGCCTGGAAATTCCATAACAAAATTAACGCACGACAATCGTATATATTTACACTGGGCAGCTTACAGAGGAAATACAGAATTAGTTGAATATTTAATTAAAAAAGGTTCTGACGTTAATTTTGAAGACAGCCACGGTACAGCTCCTGCAGATTTTGCAGCTTCAAACGGGCAGGCAAATCCTGCTTTATATGAAGCTTTCTTTAAAGCCGGAATCGATCCGAAGAAAAAATATGCAAACGGAGCAAACTTATTGCTTTTGGCCATTTCTTCTGATAAAGATTTAAAAGCTGCTGAATATTTTTCTACAAAAGGATTATCTCTTAAAGATGTTGATAGTGACGGAAATACTGCTTTTACATACGCTGCACGATCTGGAAACATTCCTTTCCTGAAAAAACTTATTGAAAAAGGAATAAAACCAAATGATAACGCGCTTTTTACTGCTGCACAAGGAAGCCGCAGAGAAACCAATACAATTGAAACTTATAAATATTTAGTTGAAGAAGTAAAATTAAAAGCAAATGCGCAAAATAAAGCAGCACAAAATGTATTGCATATTTTAGCAGGAAAACCAAATCAGGCTGAAATCGTTACATATTTTTTAAGCAAAGGTGCCGATGCAAATAAAGCTGATAAAGAAGAAAATACTCCTTTAATGGCTGCGGCTTCGGCTAAAGAAACTGCGGTTTTAGAAATTTTACTTCCAACAACAAAAAATATTAATGTACAAAACTTAAAGGGAGAATCGGCTTTAACAAATGCAGTACGATCTGGAACTCCAGAAGCTGTAACTTTACTTTTAAATAAAGGTGCCGATGTAAATGTAAAAGATAAAGACGGAAACAATTTAGGTGTTTATTTGGTTCAATCATACAAACCTGCCGGAAAAGAAACGACTGCTGATCCTTTTGATGCAAAAGCAAAATTGCTTCAGGACAAAGGATTAAACTTAGCAACAGCTCAAAAAGACGGAAATACTTTGTATCATTTAGCAATTACAAAAAATGATATCGCACTTCTTAAAAAAATAACAGATTTAAAAGTAGACATTAATGCTAAAAACAAAGATGGTTTAACCGCTTTGCACAGAGCGGCAATGACATCTAAAGATGATGCAGTTTTAAAATATCTTATTTCTGCCGGAGCAAAGAAAGACATTAATACAGAATTTGATGAAACGGCTTATGCTTTGGCAAAAGAAAATGAACTACTTACAAAAAACAACGTATCAATTGACTTTTTAAAATAAGTCTTAAAATTCAAAAAATAAAATTCCAAATTCCAATTAAAAAATGAAATCAATATTCAAAATTGTACTTACAAGCGCTCTTATCTTTCTTGTTACTTTACAAGCAAATGCACAATCAAGTAAATACAAATGCATGCTTCAAATGACAAATTATATGGGAGAAGGTGCCTATATCGTAGTTTCGCTTATTAACCCAACAGGCGGATACGAAAAAACGCTTTATGTAATGGGCGACGATAAAAAATGGTACAAATCTTTAAAAGAATGGAATAAATTTCACGCTCAAAAAGGAGAAGATATCAGTGCAAAAACAGGCGCATCTGTAACTGGCGGAGATCGCAGCGTAACAACAATAGAAATTGAAGATTCAAAAATCAATAAAGGTTACAAATTACGTTTTGAAACTGCCGTTGAAGACCAGAAATATTACGTAAGTGATCTTGAAATTCCGCTTTCAACAGAAGGTTTAGCTGATAAAACAGACGGAAAAGGGTACATCAAATATGTACGACTAAACAAAATATAATTTTTAGTAATTATTTCTTAACCTCATAATAAGCATGAATTTTATTTTTTCTGCTTAAACTTGAATTCAGGCTTTGTCAAAGTTTTTAATTTTGGCAAAGCTTTAAATATTTTATTACATTTCTAGAATACACTAAATGACTCTTTCTTTCTGGCGTTACGCACATTTGGCTTTAGCCTTATTTTCTTCGATATTTCTGCTTTTAGCATCTGTTACCGGAATCATTCTGGCTGTCGATGCCGTACAGGAAAAAACACTTCCGTATAAAGCTGCCAATTTTGATAAAATAACGTTGGGAGAAACATTGCCAATATTGAAAAAAGAGTATTCAGAAATTACAGAATTAAGTGTCGATCATAATCAATTTGTAACGCTGCAGGCAATTGATGCAGACGGAAATGATATTAATGTTTACATTGATCCCAAAACCGGAAAAGCATTAGGAAAGCCTGAAAAAAAGAGCGAATTTATTCAATGGGTTACCGGTTTTCACCGTTCGCTGTTTCTTCATGAAACCGGACGTTTTTTTGTGGGCGTAATCTCTTTTTGTTTGTTATTAATTTCCATTTCGGGTTTTGTATTGGTTTTAAAAAGACAAAGAGGAATCCGTAATTTCTTTTCAAAAGTTATAAAAGAATATTTTGCTCAGTATTATCATGTTCTTTTAGGACGTCTGGCTTTAATTCCGATTTTTATTATTGCACTTACCGGAACGTATTTATCGCTCGAAAGATTCAACTTTTTTATGGGCGAAGAAAAACCAAAACCTGTAAAAACAGAGCTTTCGGCGGAAGCCAAAAAAACTTCAATATTTAAAACCACATTGCTGTCTGACGTAAAAAAAATCGAATTTCCTTTTACTGATGATCCAGAAGAATATTATATCATTGAACTTAAAGATCGTGAAATTGAAGTAAATCAGGTTGATGGAACTGTTATTTCTGAAAAGCTTTCGCCAAAGACAATTCAGTTTGCAGCTTTAAGCCTTGACCTTCATACAGGAAGAATTAACGGAATTTGGGCCGTTATTTTGGCTATTGCCTGTATCAATATCCTTTTCTTTATTTATTCTGGTTTTGCTATTACTTTAAAAAGAAGATCAAGCCGAATTAAAAATAAATTCAAAGCCAATGAAAGTAAATACATTCTTTTAGTTGGTTCTGAAAACGGAAGTTCTTTTAGATTTGCCAATGCGATTCTGAAACAACTAATCGGACACGGAAAAAAAGCTTTTATTGCAGAATTAAATAGTTTTTCGGTTTACCCGAAAGCAGAACATATTATTGTTTTTTCATCAACACACGGTTTAGGAGATGCACCATCAAACGGAACAAAATTTAAAGCACTTTTACAGAAACAAAATCAGGAACAGAAAATTAAATTCTCTGTTGTTGGTTTCGGTTCCAAATCATATTCGGATTTCTGCCAATTTGCAATTGAAATTGATCAGTTTTTGGAAACTCAAAGCTGGGCAGAACGCTTTTTAGATTTACAGACAGTTAATGATAAATCGGCTGTAGAATTTGTAGAATGGATAAAATTATGGAGTGCCAAAGCTGAAATTCCGCTTGCCACTACTCCATCTTTATACAATCATGTCCCCAAAGGTTTGCAGAAATTAATGGTTTTAGATAAAACGCCAATTTCTGATACAGAACATACTTTTATATTGACTTTACGCGCCAATAGCAGAACGAAATTTGCTTCGGGTGATTTACTGGCTATTTATCCGGCGAATGATTCAAGAGAACGTCTTTATTCTATCGGAAATCATTCCGGAAACGTACAATTGGTCGTAAAACTGCATCCAAACGGCTTAGGTTCTGGATTTTTAAATAATTTGGAAATTGGAGATACAATTAAAGCCAGAATTATCAATAATAAAACTTTTCATTTTCCGAATAAAGCTCCAAAAGTGGCTTTCATTTCCAACGGAACCGGAATAGCGCCTTTCTTAGGAATGATCGAACAAAATAGTGCTAAGAAAGAAATACAGTTGTACAGCGGATTTAGAATGGAAACACCAACACTTCAGGCTTATAAAAAGTTTGCCGGAATAATGATTCAAAAGGAACATTTGGATAATTTTCACGTTGCTTTATCGCGCGAAGCAGAACATATTTATGTAATGGATTTAATAAAAAGGGATACTGCTTTTTTTATTGATTTATTGAAACAAGGCGGGGTTATTATGATTTGCGGATCTCTTGCGATGCAAAAAGATGTTGAAACAATTCTGGATGAATTGTGCCTTGCAAATGGAACTAAAAGTCTCCTAGAATATAAAGAAAGTGGGCAATTATTAACCGATTGCTATTAATAAAATTATGACAAAGATATCTTTCCTAAATAAAGTTTTATGTGTTTTTGCGATTAGCTGTTGTTTATCAGCACATTCGCAAATATTACGAAAAAGAACAACTTTACTTATGGGAGGACGTTTTGACATTAGTATTGTTGCCAAAGATTCTTTAACTGCCGAGCAAAACATCAACGAAGTAATTGCAGAAATTACCCGAATTGAAAATTTAATCTCCGACTGGAAACCGGATTCTCAAGTTTCTCAAGTCAATCAAAATGCCGGAATAAAACCCATAAAAGTAGATCGTGAAGTTTTTGAACTCACACAAAGAGCCATAAAATTATCTCAAATAACAAATGGCGGTTTCGACGTTAGTTTTGCCGCCATGGACAGAATCTGGAAATTTGACGGATCAATGACCGAAATGCCTTCGGCGGAAGCCATAAAAAAATCGGTTGAGAAAGTGGGCTATAAAAATATTATTCTGGACAGCGTTGAATCGACAATCTTCCTAAAATTAAAAGGAATGAAAATTGGTTTTGGTGCTCTTGGCGAAGGCTACGCAACTGATAAATGCCGCGCCATGATGATTGCAAAAGGTATTCAAGCCGGAATCATAAACGGTTCTGGAGATATGAGTACTTGGGGAAAACAACCTAACGGACAGCCTTGGAAAATAGGAATTACAAATCCGTTTAAACCTGAAAAAGTTTTGGCCGTTGTTCCACTAAATCAAGGTGCTGTAACAACATCCGGCAGTTATGAAAAATTCGTTGTCTTTAACGGAAAACGATATTCACATATTATAAATCCTGCAACCGGATATCCTGCAACTGGTTTATGCAGTGTGACAGTCTTTGGTCCCAACGCCGAAACCGCAAACGGATTAAGTACTTCTTTAATGGTTTTAGGCCAAAAGGAAGGTTTGCTCCTACTTCAAAAATTCCCTGATTACAGCTGTGTAATGATTACGGATAATGGGAAGGTTATTAAGTCTAAGAATTTTTCTTATAAGTTATAAGTTCAATTATGAGTTGTGAGTTATAAGTTTATGAATTAAGCTTTTATGTTTTTAATCTCGCAAAGACGCTAAGTCGCAAAGTCTTTAATTGCCTCCAGCTAAAGCTGGAGGATATATAAAGCCAAACAAAAGGCTTTAGCCAAATTTTATATTAGCTAAGCCTGTAGATTCAGTTATAAAATAATTGCTGATTTTTAATTCTTATTAAGTATCGCAGGTAACATCATCCCAATCCTGATCCATATAGTTTATAAGCCAGTTTAGGGCATATTGCCTTTCATAAACAATTCCCGGATTTATTGCTTCAATTTGTTTTCCGTTAATTCTTGCATCAACACAAGCCCAATTATAACGGTAATATAAATCGGCAGCATCTAAAATTTCGCTTTTCGTTCGTGTTGAATTTATCGAATTAATAAAATCAAAAGGATCTTTATCTTTTCCAACAGGATAATCATCAGAATTGATATTTTCCAGATTGCAAAATTCACTCGGAAAATCTAAATTTTCAACTTTATTCAAAGCCCACATTAAAGTCCAAATTCCTTCGCATTTCCATGTTTCATACATTTTTCTGTCCTCGGTAGGATCGGTAAGAAATTCTTTTTCTCCATCGGTCGTAAAATCCCAAAGCTTATTATGCTGCAAATATTCAACTGCTTCTTCAGCAGAAATAGTATTAAATGCAACTAAGTTCGTTATAGCCAATACACTGACTCTTTCTGCAATTTTTTTAGGTGTTCTAAGTGTAGTTTCACTCTCAGACTCAATGCATGGCAAATGTATATTGATCTTTATATTTTCTTTTTCGAGGATTTTTTCGCTTTTTTCTTTTCTGGCTATTTGATCTTCGTCTAATTGACTCTGATCATTATCAAAATATTCAGAGTTTATACTTACTCCCAAATCATCGATTTCACAATTACCGTTTGTATCAATAATCAGGTTTAGATTTTTATCTAAAAAATGCTGTGAATCCGATTTACTGATAATAGCATCTGGCTCAACAAATACAATTGCATCAAACTCTTTTGCAATTTCTGCTAAAATTGCTTTTAATTCTTTAACCTCCCCTTTTTCCTGACTAATTGAAAATTCAGAATTTATAGTTTGTATTTTATGAAGAAATAAACCTTTTACTTTTTCATTTACAGTTGGCAGTGAATTTACAAATCCATATAATCCTTTCAGATTGGCAGTTAAATCCGAATCATCAAGTTCAGGAATTTTATACGATGGAACTGCCCTTTGTCTATAAGAAATTTTTATTTTTTTTGAAGGACTTAATATTCCTCCTTTAATTTCAAAATCCAGAAACTCACTTGTTCCTGAAAAAGTTCCTTTAGGCACATGAGATAGAAATATTTCTTTTATCTTTTGAATTCCTAAATGATGTGAATAAATAGTGCAAATCATTTGATGGCTTTTATATTATTTTCAAATGCTAATATAAGTTTTATTCTACAAAAATAGCAAACCTAATTTTATTCAAGCTTCATAAAAATAAACCATATAAGTTATATAAGCCCAATTAAGAAAAAACTTAAATTAACTTATATAACTTATATGGTTCAAAAAAACTTTGCGGCTCTGCGACTTTGCGAGAGATGAATTTACTTTACTTTTACCTCAATTACAGAAGCTTGTAAACCAGCTGTCGTTGCTTTCAATTGAATATTTTCTTTCCTCCCATTCGATTGAATTATCGCAATACATTTTCCACTGAAAAGCTTGCAGGAATTCGCTTTAAAAGAATCTAAATTAGCTTGATAACCATTATCGACTCCAACTAATTTTCCTCCGCCAGTCACTTCAAAATTGATTAAATCTGCAGCGTTTGGTAATAAGTTTCCAGCTGCATCAACTATTGAAACCGTTACATAAACCAAATCATAAGTATCATTTTTAATGGTAGTTTTATCTGCTTTTAAATCTATTTTAAATGCTTCACCAGCTGTGTGAATTTCCTTTTCTAAAACAACTTTTCCGTTCTTTCTTGAAATTGCTTTTAACGTTCCCGGTTCAAATTTTACTTTCCAAGAAATATGTAAATCATCATTTTGTTTTGATTTTATGCCGAGAGATTTTCCGTTTAAGAATAATTCCACTTCATCAGCATTATTGTAATACGCCCAAACATCAACTTCCTGATCTTTTTTCCAGTTCCAATGCGGGAAAATATGCAGAACAGTTTTGTTAGACCATTCACTTTGGTACATATAATAAACATCTTTTGGAAGTCCCGCTAAATCAACAATTCCGAAATAAGAACTTCTTGCAGGATATGGATATGGATCGGGTTCGCCGATATAATCAAAACCTGTCCAGATAAAAGTTCCTGCCATGAAATCCTGTTTTTTGATTGTTTTCCAGTTTTCTTCATGTGTTGCGCCCCAATACGATTTCACCTGATCGTAAGCCGAAACTGTCCAATCGGCATTTCCGTCAAACGGAGCGCCGTGTTTGGTTGGCCAGGCTTTAATTCCGTCAGGAAAATCATAATGTCCACGGGTTTCTAAAGCCGAAACACTTTCAGAAGCTAATATTTTCTGTCCTTTAAAACGTTCCGGAAAATCTTTGTAATCTTCGTGTTTATAATTAAATCCTAAAAGATCCAAAGCTCCTGATTGGTAAATGAAATTCTTCTCAATAATATTTTCGGTCAAAGCCGAAGTTACAGGACGTGTTGTGTCTAAAGATTTTACAATTTTAGCTAATTCTCTGGTAATCGCAATTCCCGTAGAATCAAATTGTTCCCTGATTTCGTTACCAATACTCCACATCATAACCGATGGATGATTACGGTCTCTTTTAATAAAATCTACTAAATCTTGTTTGTGCCAGGCATCCCAATCTTTATGGTAATCGTTGGTTACTTTTTTCTTCTTCCAAACGTCAAAAGCTTCGTCCTGAACGATGAATCCCATTTCGTCGCACAATTGCATCATTTCCAACGAATGCGGATTATGTGACATTCTGATTGCGTTTGCTCCCATTTCTTTCATCAAAGTCAGTTTTCTTCTAACCGCATGAATATTTTCTACCGAACCTAAAGCACCATTATCATGATGCAGGCAAACTCCTAATATTTTTGTTGGAACACCATTTAATGAAAACCCTTTCTCTGAATCGAAATTAAAAAATCTAAATCCGAGCGGCGTTTCATAATTATCGACTAGTAGAGATTTCTCGTAGATTTTAGTAATTACTTTATACAAATACGGATTTTCAGTATTCCATAATTGTGGCTCTAGAACATCAAGATTATGTACCTTCGTTTCAAATGTTTTAGCTTCAATTTTCTCTGTGGAAATCTTATTAGCTACTTCTTTATTCTTTGCATCTAAAATAGAAGTGACCAATGTAAATTCTCTGGCAGTATCATTATCATTATCAATCGTAACTTCTAAATGTACTTTTGATTTCTTTGTTGAAACTTCAGGCGTAGTAACAAAAGTCCCCCACTTTCCGACATGCAATTTTTCACTTGTCACCAATCTTACATTTCTGTAAATTCCAGAACCTGTATACCATCTTGAGTTTGGCTGAGCATCGTTATCAACTTTGACAGCAATAGTATTGGCTTGTCCATAATTTAAATACGGAGACAAATCATAACTAAAAGAGATATAACCATTCGGACGAATTCCTAATGATTTTCCATTAATGAAAACTTCGCTATTCTTAAAAACACCGTCAAATTCAATCGAAATCGTTTTGCTTTTCCAACTCGCTGGAATAGTAAAAACTTTACGATACCATCCTTTTCCCGCAGGTAAAAAGCCTTGCGCTTGTTTGGTTTTGCTGTCTTTGTCAAAAGTACCTTCAATGCTCCAATCGTGCGGCAGTTGAAGTATTCTCCAATCTGACACATTATAATTAGCATTGACTGCTTCAGGATAATCTCCTAATTTGAAGTTCCAGTTTTTATTGAAGTCTTCTACAATTCTTGCTTGTTTTTGTGCAAAAATTGATATTGAAAACAACAACGCAATTGTAACTTTTTGAAATATGTTTTTATGTTTAATCATAAATATGTTTTTTATTCTAATCTTATTTTTGATACCGTTTTGTCAGGCTGAGCGAAGTCGAAGCCCACGCTCGAAACTCCACAAAGTTTCTCCGTAGAGACGCACAGCAGTGCGTCTAACACACAGTATGAACATTTGGAACGTAGACGCACTGCTGTGCGTCTCTACGATATGCTTTGCGTTGATATTATTTGCCATTTTTTTTACATCCATTTTTCCGTAGAGACGCACAGCAGTGCGTCTAACACACAGTATCGACAATTGGAACGTAGACGCACTGCTGTGCGTCTCTACAATCAAAATTCGTTAAAAAAACCTTTGCGCCTTTGTGCCTTTGTGGCAAACCGCCATTTATTGAAACTCAAAATTATCCAACATCAATCCCTTCAAATCATCTCCTTCCAAAGTTATTTTATACGTTCCTGCATTAATATATCCACCAGAAGTCGTATTTAATACCTTCCATTTTTCAGGCGACGGAAAAAACTCAATCATATCATTTCGCATTAAAATTCCGTACGCATCTTCCATTTTGAATTTGACTTTTAATGGCGTTTCATTTCTATTCATAAATTTAAATCGCATTAAATAAATTCCCGCAACGCCTGGTTTTACTTCAAACTGAATACTGTTATTTGCTTTTTGAGTAAACTCAATATAATCAGCTTTTTTGAAATTTCCTTTTTCAATTCCGATTCCCGTGGTTTTGGCATTTTCCGCTTCAATAATTACTACAGGCCTTGAATCGTCTTTTTCGCCCATATCATAAGTTGGAATGATCGCAATTGTAGTTATCTCTTCACTATTATCAAAAGAAATTTTTTCGCCCTTTTTTACCTTTTTAGTAAAAATTATAAATTCGGTTTGATTACTGTTTTTAGCTTTTTCTTCTAACTTTTTATAATCTGTAAACTTCTCTAAATTCAAATTTTTATTATCTATAAAAAGATATAAATCCGAATCTTCTTTAGCCGTAAACGATCCTTTAATTTTAGAATGATCAGAAAATTGTAAATAATCTGCACCAAAAACTTCAGAAGGCAATTCGGTAAAAACAACATCCGAATCTGAATATTGTTTTGAATTAATATCCAGCCAGGAAGCTATCGTGTTACGGCTTTTATTATAAGTCTCTTGTACATAATTTTCTATGTTTTTTGGAGATTCGGCTGCTGGTCTTGCATGAATATCTTTTGTAGCAATTGCAATTGCCGAAATTATCGCCTGCGAAGCTTTTACATTTGGAAACGAAATCACAATCTTTCCGTTTTTACTTTTTACTTTAAATGTTTTTTTCAGCGCATGATCATGTCCAGCTTCTGCCCAAATATCAAAATCTTTTAAAACCACATTTTCGTTGATGGCAACGTCAAACAAACGCCAGCCTTTGCAATCCATTCCGCCTCCGGTTCCATACCACGGTTCTGTGAAATATAATTCTACCAAATATTCTCCGTCTGGTGCAGGAAATTCATAACGCAATTTGTCAACGCCATATCTAAAACTTTGAAATAATTCTGGATCTTTTGTACCGTTTATTGGATCAAAAATTCTTCTTTGGCTCGCAAAAAAGTCTGGGAGTTTCTCAAAATTATCTGTCCAGGATAAAGATCCCCAAGTATGCTGTCCGTTTTTATGAGTATCGCTAAACCATGTATTTCCAGCAGAATCTGTCAATTCAGAACCACCGCAATTTACTCTGTAAATGTAATTATAGCCGCTTTTGGCTTTTGTAATATCGGTTTTATCCATTGTTAAAGCATCAATGTTTGGGGCTTTCGGAAGTGTATTTAAAACGATATAATCTTTGGCAACAGCCTTTCCATTCACATATCCAACAGCATATAAAACACTGTATTGAATATTGACATTATTAAACTGAAAATGCTGTCCTATTCCTGGATTTTTTAGTTTCCCTAAAGAAGATTTATTCACATCGTTGAACAATTCTACTTCGTCGCAATTCGAATAAATATCGATTCCGTTTTTGATTCCCGGTTTTTCCCAACGGCTTGGCCAAGTGTGCGAAACAATATAAACCATCGGATTGGTTTTGTTTGAAACATAATTAGCACGGTACATATAAAACGCATCCAGAGGTTCGCCCCAAATCGTAAAAAGTCCTTTGTAGTTTACCGGTCCAACTTTATCAATATCTCTAAACCCTTCTCCATTTTGTACGCGTCCCGGATTTTCATGCGAAGCAAAAAGCCAGTTAAATTGTCCGGCAATTTTATCTTTTACAGATTCAGCTTCACGGACTTTAATTTCCATTAACTGAGAAAAACGGTTTTCGCTCAAAGTTCCTTTTTGATCAAACTCACCTTCGGTATGTAAATCGGTAGAACGCCATGCGCCGTATTCACCATTTAATAACTGAGTCGTCATTTCTAAATGGTATTTTAACGGATCTCCGCCATAAGTTCCTGACCAGTTTTGAACGACATTCCAATCTGTTCCTTCTCCACCGTTACAAGTCGTTACAATGCGTTGCGAAGCTGATAACGGATCCATTTCGCGGATTATCTTTGTGCATTCTTCTGCAAATTCCTTCGGAATTGTACTTTCATTCTGCAATCCCCACATGACAACCGAAGGACTGTTCCTGCGCTCTTTAATCCATTCTCGTAACAGAGTTTTAAAATTTTCTTTAAACTCAGGCGTATCGTACCAAATATGTGCCGAAAACTGACTCCAAAACAGAATTCCGTTTTTATCTAATTCTTCCTGATATTTTAAATTATGAGGCTGATGCGCTTCTCTAAAAGCATTAAATCCGCCTGCTTTTATCTGCTCGATTCTGGAATGAATCATTTCATCAGAAAACGAATGACTGTTTCCAATTAAGTGTTCATATTCGCAAACGCCATTTATAAAAACAGGTTCATCATTAATAAAAAAACGATTGTCTTTTCCATCACGACTAACAGGCCAGCTCACCCAGCGAATTCCGTAAGGAGTTGTTAAATGATCGATTATTTTTCCGTTTTCATAAACAGAAGTCACCAATTTATACAAATACGGATTTGACGGCGACCATAATTTTGGATTTACAATTTCCGGAAGTATCTGCACTATTTCTTTTGTTTCTACAGAGACGTTTTTGATATCACTTTTTGTTTCAACAACTTTCTTTCCTGCAGCATCAAATAGTATATTTTCAATCGTTAAGTTTCTGTTTGAAGTACCGTAATTCTTGATTTCGGTTGTTGCATGAAGAATAGCTTTTTGTTTTGAAACCGATTTATCGTTCCAGATATGAACGCCGAAAGGTTCTATTCGAACATCATTTGTGATAACCAAAGATACTGGTCTGAAAATTCCCATTGGTTGAGAACCTTCTGAAAATCCCCATTCTCCAGAACAGCCACCGCAAACCCAGGGAAGATCTGCAATAAAGGATGGATGCGCTGCTTTAACTAAAATTGTATTTGTTTTATCGAAAGAAACTGACTTTGTAATATCTAGTGTAAAAGTCGTTCGTCCGCCTTTGTGTTCGCCTACTTTTTTGCCATTTACCCAAACAGTCGCATACGAACTTACACCTTCGAAATAGAGAAAATGCTGTTTTGAACTCTCTTTTTTATCAAGTTTTAGCGATTTTTTGTACCATGCAGTACCATGTAAATTTCCATGTTTTGTTCTTCTGAAACCATAATACTGATCCCAATTGTGAGGCACACTTACCTTTTGCCAATTGGAATCAGTTTTTGGATTTTCTACAAAATCTTCTTCTTTCAGCGGAAGATTATCCAGTATTACGGTTTCCCAAGACGAATTCAGCGAAATTTCTTTACGAAACTTCCCCGAATCTTTGCTCTGACTCCAAACAAAGCAAAGACTTGAAAAAAAACAAAAAATAAAAAAAACTATTCTATTCATATTTTCTATTTCCTGCAAGGTTTTCAAAACCTTGTAGGTTTACTTTTTAACATTCATTTAGAATACCTACAAGGTTTTGAAAACCTTGCAGGAACGCAGATTAATAAAACAACCAGTCTATAGCAGCTTTTTCTCCTGCATCAATATATCCAACATCACGTGACGTTATCGTTTGATCTGCATCGATGAAACCTAAAATCAATACTTTTCCTTTTCCTAAATCTAATTTATTCTCGCCTGGCTGGAAAGTATAAGTATGAATGTTTACACGTGGTAAATCTTTTAAATTAATTGCACTTGCTAGAATCACTTCGGCTTGACCGTGCGCATTTCCTGCTGCATCGGTTTCTAAACTTGGCGGTAATAAAAATCTCTTTTGATCTGAATTGAAATACCCGACAACTAATTTAACTGCTTTTGTATTTCTAAACTTCAAATGTGTTCCTTTTTCGTTTTGATCGTTTTCTACAAACGAATATCCTCTAAGGTTTTGAAGCTCCGGAGCAATTTTAGTTAACTCAGAAATATCTGTTCCGTAAACTTTTGTTCCTGTTTTAACTAGATATGTTCCAGGCTTTTCATCAATGAAAGTTACTTCTGCCGTTTTCCAAGGTTTTCCTTCTTTGGTTTCAATTTTTCCATCTTTTGAAGATTTTAGCTTCTCTAGATTTCTTTTGAAATTAGCTAATTCACGTTCGTAATGTGGTAACAATTCAGCCCAAGTTTTGTTGTTTCCGTCGTCACCTCCAATTGGGATTCTACGTTGAGCAGTCTGCATACTATTTGCATAGTAATACGTGTCTTTCGTCAGATTTACCAATAACTCATAGTATTCGATGCTTTTTTCCAAATGAGGCAAAGCTTTATCTAAATCGGCAATATCGTTGGAATAACTGTATCTTAAAACTAATAAGGCTGCTTTTACTTTTTCTGAAAAGAAATCGGCGAAAGCCTTATAGGCGTGAATATCATTTTTAAGACGTTCAAATTCTTCTTTGTCTTTCGTTACACTTGCTTCAGCTTTGTCGATGGCTTCAACCGCTAATCTACCATGTTCTGTAATTTCAGCAATAATCTGAGTTGGAAGTTCGCCCGAATGCGCTTCTTTATTCCACTCTTTTTTAGCATATTCTAAAAGCAATTCGCCCGCTGGTCCACAAGATTCATGGAATCCCGGATAAACTCTCCATTTTGACGGATTTACCAGCTGACTTTCGAACATTCCTAACAATAAAGTCTGACGATTTCCTTCTGTAATTCCGAATCGTCTTAATGTTTTTGGAGCAATTTCTCCTGTTTCTTCGTAGGCTTTTAAAATGTTATTTGCTGCCTCTTGACTCGTTCCGAATTTTGCAGCTAAATCATTATCCCAGAATTTAACTTCTTCATTTCTATCTCTTTTGCTATCCCAAGCATATCTAGCCCAGGCTTTGTACCAGATCCAGTCACGATCCATTTCAAGTAAACGTTCTCCAGTTTTTGTTTTATCTGCCGAATACGGCCAATCCCAATAAGAAGCCTGCGGATATAAGTGTAATGCATTAGCACCGTGAACGCTGTGCATCGCTTTTACCGTTTTCTGAATAAAATCTGGCGACCCGTATCTAAAAGGTTCTAAATTAGCCAAAATGTGAACATTTTCAATATGAATCGATTTAAGAGCACTCAACTGTTTGTGCGTTTCTCCCCAAGGTCCGCCGGGCGTATACGTCGTTAAAGATTCTCCTGTGTATTTACTTTCTGTGTAAAGGTTTTTATATAACGGAAGTGATTTTTCCATAACCAAAGGTCCGTCTGTATCGTGAGAACGCAAAATAATTGGCGGTTCTTCTGTTTTTCCTAATGCTTGTAAACCGTCACGAACACCCGGAATAATCGTTTTGGTAAACCATTCTACATCATCATCAACGGTATTGATGGCTTCTCCCAAACAAACCATTAAACCAACATTTGGATATTTTTCGATGAAAGCAGCAATAGATTTTCTGGTATAATCTGACAATAAAGGTGTTATCGGTCTTGAACGATCTTGTGTTTTTATGTTATAATGCTCTGCAAATGGCTTAGAAACAATAATATTATAGAACATCTGAATTACCCAGATTCCACGTTTGTTAGCTTCTACAGTTAAGAATTTATAGATTTCTTCGTTCTTTTTGAAGTCTTCGTCGCTGACTTCAACCGCAAACGGATATTCTTTTAATTTTACTAAAGAAGCAAAAGGATGACCGTTCCATAAATATAAAGAGTTCATACGGTTTTCTACCAACATATCTAAATACTTTACCCATAATTTTTTATCATAAAACCATGGAAAAGTTTCTGGTGTATATGGATATTCGTAAACGTCACGACTCGGAAGATAAACAGGTTTCTGCATTCCGATACAAGCTCCACGCAAAACCATTTCTGGACTGTCTTCAATATTAATTTCTGAAGGAAATTTTCCTGAGACTTTAATTTTATCTGTTAATTCTAATGCACCGTATAATGTTCCACTTGCGTCTGCTCCTTCAATGTAAATGATATTTTTTTGAGTGCGAATTTGAAAGCCTTCTTTTTTACCTAATTTACTGTCGTCAATTTTAGCGCTTTTAGCATTTTGTTTCCAGAAATCAGTTCCTTTTTCTCCAATTACAATTATTTTATCTTTTGATTTTTTGAATTTATCAGAAGAAGTTACGCTGAATCCTTTTGCAGTAAGGGTTTCTGATAATTTCTCTGCTCCGAATTTTGCTCTAGGCGAAGTTGCATCACTAACAATAGTGATGTTTTGTGCTGTCGCGAAAGAGACATAAAGACATAAAAAAAGTAATTGTAAATATTTCATGGTAATATGATTTATTCTGCAAAATGAATTAATCTGCTTGATCTGCTAAATCTGCGAGAGTATTTTTTTCCCGCAGATTTAGCAGATATTTTTTGATTTTAGTTTTGGAAAATCTTCTTTAAATAGGCCACATTTGCACCGTAATTCGCTTTTACATTATGCACTTGTCTTACGTCACGAGAACGTTCTACGATAAGCCATCCGCTCCATTTCATTTCGTCCAAAGTTTGTTTGATTTTTGGCATATCGATTGCTTTGTCGTTTTCTAACCAAAATTGATCAGTATTTGAAGCGTGAATCTGAGCTAAATATTTCTTTCCTAATATTTTCAATTCAGATGAAATATCTCTTTTATTATCTAAAGCATTGGCAAAATTGAAAGAGCTTTTAATGTATTTTGAACCCACTTCGTCTAAAAGTTTTTTCTCTTCTGTAGCACTCAAAGAAGTTTCAATTGCGATAACCCCTCCAATTTTACCGACTTCTTTTCCTGCCCATTGCAGTCTTTTAATCACTTCTGGACGTAATTCCGGATTTTTAACCAAATCTGTCTGTGTTCCTAATGGAAGATAAGCCACTTTTACTTTCATGTTTTTCATAGTCTGAATACAATCCGTAATCATTGGTGTTATTTCTCTTGTAGCAAAAGACTGTGCATAAAATCCTGACATGGCAATAGAACTGATTCCAACTCCGGTTTCTTTCGATTTATCTAAAAACTTTTGTCTTTCAACTGGATCGCCTAATTTGCTGTCAAAAGTCGGACGGGCTCCTAAACCTCCCATATCCAGTTCTATTCCATCAGCTTTTAATTCAGCTGCCAAACCAAAAGCACCTAATTTTTGTCTTTTTAAAATCATCCAGTCGCAAACTGCTACTTTGTATTTTTGCTTTTTATTGGAAGACTGAGCCGTTACACAACTATTAAATGTTGTTGATAAAACAACAAGTATTGCAATAAATAAATTTATTTTAGATTTCATGCTTATATATTTTTTTGCCACAGATTATAAAGATTAAATGGATTAAAAAAATCTGCTCGATCTGCTATCCCGATAGCTATCGGGAGCGTGAAAAAAATTTACTCTCGCAGATTGAGCAGATTTTGGAGATTTTGGAGATTAACTACAACAAAAAATCATTTTAATCCTTTTAATCTGTGGCTTTATATTTTTTGCCAAGAATTGCACCAATTTTTACGAATTAATATTTAAAAAAATTTGTGGAAATTAGTGAAATTCGTGGCGAACTTTTCTTTACTCTTCTTCCGCTTTTACTGCTGTAACAACTTTGTTTTCGTCGCCCGGCCAGATTCCGTTTTTAATTGGAAGCGCCACCAGTTTACTTGGATCAATTTTTACATATTTCAGTTTTTCTCTTCTCCAAGTGTAAACAATATGAACCATTCCGTCAGAACTTTGAATTATGGATGGATATGAATATTGGCTGATTTTTGAATCTTCTAAAACCAAAGCAGCGTTCCAATTTATCCCATCTTTAGAAACAGAAACATTCAATGGCGTTCTTGGCCCTTTTGCTTCTTTTCCCGGAGGAAGAACGTGATTGTAAACTAATAAATGTCTTCCGTCTTTAAGTGTTACAGCATCTGTTCCTGAATTGTTATTTGGAAGTCCGATTAACTCTACATCCGACCATGTTTTTCCGTTGTCTTTTGAAAATGTACTGAAAATAGCTCTGTTTCTCGTTCTTCCGATAGCCTGAATACTTCCGTCTTTATGAAATAAAATACTTGGCTGAATCGCATTGATTTTTTGTTTTCCTCTAGCAAGTGTATCACCCATGATCCAGGTTTTTCCGAAATCTGGAGTAGATTCCATACGAAGTCTCCAGCCATCGCCTTCAATACTTGACGGACATAATAAAGTTCCGTTACTTAATAAAACTGGTTTATTTTTGATTGGCCCTAAGAAACCGTCTGGCATTTTTTGCGCCTCTGACCAAGTTTTTCCGCCATCAGATGAAGTTCTGATTACGCCCCACCATTCAGATGGTTTTGGCCCTATTTTGTAGAATAATATTAAATCACCACCCTGAATTTGATATAAAACCGGATTCCATGTTGGTAATCTCGGTCCTTCTTTCATCACGCCATCGGCTACTTTTACGCCTTCGCCCCATTTATCGCTTCCTTTAGGTTTGATTGCTACATAAATGCAGACATCAGGATTTCTTTCTGCAGTTCCTCCAAACCAGGATGAAACTAAATCGCCATTTGTTGCTTCGACAATTGTAACGGCGTGGCAAGACGGATAAGGCGCTTTATCATAAATAAATTCATCTACCAAAATCCCCTCTTTCCAGGTCTTTTTTTCTAAAGCCGATTTACAACTTCCTAAAAGGAAAAGTCCAAACAAGACAAATGTCAATTTTATTATTCTCATTTTTAATTTTATTATGAATTAAAATTTTTGATTATAAATACATTACTAATAATTTTTCGCACAAAATTATTTAATAAATGTAAAAATGACACTAAAAAATTAAAGATGTATCCTGTACTGTCCCGAATTGTTGAAAATGCTGACTATTTAACGTTTAAAATATAAGAACCTGATGAAAGTGTAATAACTAGATTACTTTTTTCTGCTTTATAAGAATGCGACGTTTTATCTAATTTTTGTTTATCAATTGAAACAGCCGAAATATCAGTTCTTGGAAGATAAACTATTGCAGAAGTATTTGCCGGAATGGTAATATTCCAAACCAAAGCTTTTTTATCTTTTTTCCAATCGCTTTTAATTGTTCCATAAATCGATTCGTAAGAAGCATTTACATAAGTTAATCCCGCATTAAAATCTGGTTTCATAATGATTTGTTTGAAACCGGGAGTTTCTGGATTGCTCTTAATTCCTGCCATATTTTCGTAATACCAAATCAATAAATCGCCTAATAGCATCACGTGATTTTGGGAATTCATAGCAGGATCAGCCGTGTTTCCGTTCCAAAGTTCCCAAATAGTTGTTGCACCGTTTTCAACCATATAACCCCAGCTTGGATACGTTTTGTTTGAGGCTAATTTGAAGGCCAAATCGCCACGACCAAAATTGGTTAACGTTCGCATTAAAAACTGAGTTCCGATAACACCAGTGCTGACATGACCGTTTTTAATCACTTCAACTTCATGCACTAAGTTTTCAAAAACTTTTTGCTCTAATCCTTCAGAAACCATTCCAAAAGTCAATGGCAATAAATTGGCTGTTACGGTATTATTGGCGTAATTGTTTTTTGCTGTATTAAAATATTTGGCATTGAATGCTTTTTTGATCCTTAAAGCTAATTCGTCGTAATGTTTAATATCATTTTGTGAATTTGCGATTACCGCAAACTTTTTCATAATATTTAAAAGCTGATAATAAAACGCACTCGAAATCAATTCGCCGTCTGTTAAACGAGAAGGATCTTTTGAACGGATTAATTCCAACGATTCTGGTGGAACACACCAATCACCGTATTTATCTTTGGTCATAATATCATCAACCAGATAGTTTTCTTCCATATAATCCATCCATTTTTTCATAGACGGATATTGTTTTTCTACCACTTTTTTATCGCCAAATTGTTGATACAACATATCCGCAACTGTGATATACGTTCCAGGCCAAGTCACATTATCGCCATAATAACGCCAAAAAGCTGGCGCAACATCCGGAAGTCCGCCGTCAATTGTTTGAGCATTTTTAATATCATCTAACCATTTTGCGTACAAAGTCTGATTATCGAATAAAAAACTTTCTCCGTAAGCACCAGTTGTTCTATCTCCCAACCAAGGCTGACGCTCATTTCGTTGCGGACAATCAATTGGCATTCCTTTATAATTCCCGCTGATTCCCCACCAAGCATTCTTAAAAATCTGATTCATTATTGGGTTTGAAGAATCAAAAGTTCCCGTTGTAGCGATATCATCATAAACCACTTTTCCAACGAAATTCTCTAAAGTCGGTTTGGTTTTGAAACCTGAAATCTCCACAAATCGAAATCCGTGAAAAATAAAACGAGGTTCCCAAACTTCTTCACCGTCGCCTTTTAAAGTATAAATATCAGTCGTTTTCGCATCACGGAGATTCGCAATGTACAACGAACCATCTGCCTGTAAAGATTCAGCAAATTTCATGGTTATTTTATCGCCCGGATTTCCTTTTACTTTTAATTGCAACCATCCCACCATATTCTGTCCCATATCCAAGATATAAGTTCCTTTTGGAGTCTGTTTGATTGAAATTGGTTTTACTTCGCGTTTAATTTTCATATTCGCCGACATCTGTCCTTCATAGAATCCGCCCGGTTCCTGAACATATTCTGCCGAAAGCCATTTTTTATCATTAAAATTGATGGTATTCCAGCCTTTCATTTCTTTACGGGCATCATATTCTTCACCGTCGTATTCGTTGTTAGATAAGATTGGTCCATCAGTTGTAATTTTCCAAGTATCATCGGTTCTAATCACTTCTTTGCTTCCATCAGCATATTCTACAAACAACTGCAAAGCCATTTTCGGGTAACCAAAAGTTTTGATTTTATAAGGTTTATAATCCTGACGCATGGTAAAAAAACGTCCGTTTCCTAAAATCGTTCCCAATGCATTTCTACCTTCCTGCAATTGCGAAGTCACATCAAAAACATTGTATTTTACATTCTTAGTATAATCCGTAGGAACAGGAGCTAAAACCTGATCGCCAATTTTATTTCCGTTGATATATAACTCGTACAAGCCCATTCCCATGATATAAACCTTGGCGCTTTTTACTTTCTTTTTTAAGTCGATTTCTTTTCGTAAATATCTTGCCGATAATCTTGAATACTGCGAAATACTATCTCCCGGAGACGTTTTTTCATAACCAATCCAGCGTGTAGATTTCCATTCAGAATAAGTTAAAATTCCGATGCTGAAATGTGCTGTTTCTGTCGATTTTACTTCGCCTCTATTGGTAAAAACAATTACTTTCCAATAAACGTCTTGTCTATCATTTAGTTTTTTTCCGTTATAAATTACATTTACAGATTCGTCACTTTGTACTTTTCCGCTGTCCCATAAATCTGCGTTTCCTGCAGTTAGTTTTTCTAAAGATGAAGATGCTAAAATTTGATAATGAGTTTGTTTTACATCATTTACGTTCGCTTTTATTTTCCAGCTCAATCTTGGCTGTAAAACATCAATTCCTTCCGGATTCGTCAGCATTTCGCATTTTAAATCGCTCACACTGATTTTGTTTTGGGCTTTCGCCGAAAATGTAAAAAGTGAAATGATTAAGGTAAGATGTAAAAAAAACTTTTTCATAATATTGTTTTAAGCGTAATGTAATATGCTGGTGATTTTTGGCCACTGATTTTACTGATTTAAACTAGTGCACATAGATTTTTTTTGTCTCAACTAGATTAAAACATTAGCGCAAACCTGTTTAATCCGTCAAACCCGTGGGCTAAAAATTTTACTCAGAAATCACACGCTCCAATTTCTCAGAAGTCGCAATTTCCTTCCCGTTTTTAAAGATCCTGAAACCTTTTCCTTTTTTATATTTTTCTCCTGTTTTATCCCAAAGAATCGTGATAATATTGCCATGATACAAAACATTATCCAAACAAAACCAATCCCATTTTTCTTGAGGAATCAACGGATTTACTTCTATTTTTTCATCAACTCTCGGACGTAAACCAACCAAACCGGTAATTACCAAATCGTTGAAAGTCGAATGATTATAATAACGGCTGCGTTCTCTGTCGCCCATTAACCAATAACCCGTTGTTTCGTCTAAATATTCTCCTAAATAGGGTTTTCCGCGGTAATATTGCGATTGCACATACAAATCCATTTGCTTGAAATAATCTGTTTTCGCAACAAAATTCTGGTTGTAATTATTTAAAACATTGGCTAAAGCTGTTAACGTCTGCGAACTTGCAAATGGCCAAATCGCACCGTCCCACTCGCAGGTTCCGGTTCCGTGTGTTCTAAAACGCGGACTTCTTCTTTCTGCCGTTGTTAAACCAAACGGAGCCGAAAATCCTTTTTCGTCCTTAATTTGCTCCCAGGCTTTCTCAAAACCTTTTCCCTTTTCAGGAAGATTAAAATACCACGGAATAAATCCGATGGCTTCTCGAACCTGAGCCAATGTATCTTTTTCCGTTAGAGTTTCAAAAAACTCGCTTTTCTGATTCCATAATTTGGTTTCCACTAATTGCTGTAAAACAGCAGCTCTAGCTTTGAACACTATTTCTCCTGCTTTATCGCCTTTCATAACCGCTATTTTAGACAACGCTACTGCATTTCCAAACATATAACTGTTAATTGTTGGGCGGGCATTTCTAAGTTTTCTAGCTCCGCTAAGCGATTCTTCCATTCCGTCTTTTACATCAAATTGCCAAAACAAACCATCTTTTCGTTGTCTGTCTTCTTCCCAAGCAATATATTCTGCAAATAAATCAGGATACATATCCAATAAAAACTTTTCGTCTTTATTTACTAAATATCTATTATACAAAGCATCAGCCGTCCAACTGCTAAAAGTTCGCAATTTTTTCATTGGTTTACCATCATTCCCTCTAAACCATAAATGAACATCCTGCTCAATATACTGCGGATCATGAACCCATCTGAATTCGTTAATATGATGCCCCAAAGCACAGCTGATCATATTGTATTTATCAGCATACGAACGATCAACCAAAAACTCTGTAATTGCAAATCCCTGCGGTGTATTTTTAATGTGTTTTCTAACGCTCCACCATCTGAAATAATAGATTTCCTCAAAATTCTGCTGCGGACATTCAAACAACGGAATATTCTTTTCCATCCAAGTCCAAGCACTGTCATTCGGAATCACAAATTTTAAATTCTCATCTTCCATCGTGTTGAAATAATCAACATAATGTTTGAAGTTTTTTTCTTTTAAAATAGCCGATTTTCCTTTTTGTGAATGTGATGCACCAGATTTACAACCGCTGCTTATACAAGCGATTACTATTGAAAGTGTTATTATTTTATATTTGAAATTTGTCAACATTAGTTTTGTTTTTATTTTTTTTACTCAATCTTGTCATTTCGACGAAGGAGAAATCTTCGTTAGAAATTCGACAAAGATTGGCGACTCACTTTGCGGAGTTACTTGCGGAGATTTCTCCTTCGTCGAAATGACAAATATGACGCACTATTATATTTTCTTAAATCACTTATATGGTTTAAAAATATTAATTTCCAGTAAAAGTATACGTCTGCCCTGCTTTCATATTCACATCGTAAATATTGTAATTTGGCAATTGTACCTTAGGTAATTTTGCTTCTTTAGAAATAATCGGTTTCTTCACTTCCACATCATAAAACAACGGATTAGAATTTTTTCCTTTTGCTTTTTTGATTGAAGAACCTTTTAAAGTATTCTCAACTTTCAATCGGCAGTTTCCTCCTATTTTTGAATAAATTTTCAATTCCGAAACTTTATTGTTTTTCCAAGTCATATCAATTACAAATCCGCCTCTGGCAACCAAACCTTTAATGCTTCCGTCTTTCCAAACGGTTGGCAAAGCAGGCAATAAATGAATGGCATCTTCCTGACTCTGCATTAACATTTCGGCAAAACCGGCTGTACATCCAAAATTTCCATCAATTTGAAACGGCTGATGTGCATCTAACATATTCGGATACGTTCCGCCGCCTTTTCTTTGGTCTGCTGTTACCAAATGCAATTGATCCTGAATCAATTTATAAGCATGATTTCCGTCTAATAATCTCGCCCACAAATTCACTTTCCATCCCATTGACCAGCCTGTAGATTCGTCTGTTCTGTAAATTAGAGATTGTTTTGCAGCTTCAAATAATTCAGGTGTTTTAATTGCCGAAATCTGATTACTCGGATACAATCCATACAAATGCGAAACGTGTCGATGATTGTCTTTCGGATTGTCCCAATCGTCCTGCCATTCTTGCAATTGATTGTATTTACCCACTTTCATCGGAGGCATTTTAGCCAAAGCATCGCTTATTTTTTTAGTATAAGCAGCATCTGGAGAAACCAAAGCCGAAGCTTCCATAACATGCGTAAACAAATCAAAAACCAGCTGATTATCCATTGTAGTTCCAGAAGCAATTGTTGCTTTTCCTGTTCCTCCAGCATGTGTGTTTTCAGGAGAACTTGACGGAACGACTACTAAATATTTTGTATTAGGATCAATAACCATAAAATCCAAAAAGAAATCGGCTGCGCCTTTCATGATTGGATAAATTTCTGCTAAATATTTCTTATCTCCCGTGTATAAATATCTTTCCCATAAATCCTGACAAACCCAGGCACCACCCGTCGGCCACATTCCTGAAGCAGCAGCATCTACCGGAGCTGTAACACGCCAGATATCAGTATTGTGGTGTAAAACCCAGCCATTTGCATTGTACATCGTTTTAGCCGTTTCTGCGCCAGTTACAGCTAACTCTTTTGCCATCTGAAGAAATGGTTCATGCATTTCCTGCAAATTGGTTACCTGTGCAGGCCAATAATTCATTTCGGCATTAATGTTTGTGGTGTATTTGCTGTCCCAAGGTGGAGTGACCATATCATTCCAAATTCCTTGTAAATTCGCTGGCTGTCCGCCCGGCTGTGAACTTGAAATTAAAAGATAACGCCCAAACTGGAAATATAACGAAGCCAATTGCGGATCGAATTGTTTCGAAAAATCCCTGATTCGCTCGTTTGTTGGTTTCTTAACTAAATCATTTGAACCTAAATTTAAAGAAACTCTATTAAATAATTTTTGGTAAAAATCAATGTGAGCTTTCTTAATCGTTTCAAAATCTTTCACTTCGGCTTTCGCCAAATAGTCTTTGCTTTTCGCAATTTCATCTCCCGAAATATCCTTATAATCTTTAAAATTGGTTGCAATCGAAATATACAAAATCACTTCATCAGCTTTGTTAATGCTTAAAACTCCGTTGCTGGCATCAATTTCTCCGCCTTTATTTTTAGCCGATAATCTTCCCTGAAACTTTACTTTTCCTTTTACACCTTCAAAATTACTTCCTAAACCCGAAAGTATAATTTGGTTACCTTCTGTGGAAGCGATTGTTTTATCAATCGGACTGTTCATAAAAACGTTACACGTAATTTGTCCCGGCTGACTCGCAGAAAGTTTTACCACAATAACCTGATCTGAAAATGCGGTTAAAATTTCTCTCGTAAATTCAACGCCGTTTACTTTGTATTTTACTTTTGCTGTAGCATTACTGATATCTAAATCTCGATAATAATCAGTATATTTTTGATGTCCAGCGAATGAAATATAAACGCTCCCGAAAGTCTGATACGGCATTCCGTCATTGGTTTGCGACATGATATCTTGTGTCGCCAAATCCTGTGCCTCATCAAATTTTCCATCAAAAATAAGTTGCCTTACTTTTGGCAAAGCCTCGATTGATTTGGAATGTGCGTTACTATTTGGAGAACCCGCCCAAATCGTTTCTTCATTCAACTGTAAACGTTCTACTGCCGGATCGCCAAAAACCATTGCTCCCAAACGTCCGTTACCCAAAGGCAAAGCTTCGTTCCAGATTGCAGCCGGTTTATCGTACCAAAGTTTTAAGTCACTTTGTGCTGTTGCAGTCAAGGAAAAAATTCCGATAAAGATTGTCGTTATTTTAATTTTTAACTTCATAGTATATTTTTTTTTAGCCACGAATTACACGAATTGCACTAATTTCTTTTTTAATTTTTTTTTCAATTTCTCTAATTTATTTGCCATATATTAATGGATTTCCACTGATTAAAAAATCTGCTAGATCTGCTAAATCTGCGTGAAAAAAAAATTACTCTCGCAGATTTAGCAGATTAGGGAGATAAAAAATCCTTTTAATCCTTTTAATCTGTGGCAGAAAAAATAATTCGTGCCAATTCGTGAAATTAGTGGCAAACTCTTTTACTTCTTAACCTCGTAAACTTTCAGATTTTTTTCTCCAAACATTTCATATAATTTGTTGATGTCTTTCAGTGCGTTTTTCGGCAGATTTTCAGCTTTATTTCCAAAAACATATAATTTCTCATAAGGTTCAATTACACAAGTCGATTCGTCAATTTCGCCTTTTTCATTCTTTACTTTATTCAAATCTAAATTTAAATATTTCGCCATAAATGGATACAAAGCCATCCGTTTCGAAATTCCGAAATCGTGTCCTTCTTTTGCAAAATGAGCATTCTCCACTAAATCTTTCTTCCCGTACAATTCATACGTTCTTTGAATAAAAGGAAATTCCAATTCCGGAACTGCTAAAGTCCAGTCTTTTCCATCTGAAACAATCAATTGTGGTTTTGGCGCCATCATAGCTGAGATTTCCGCGTTGTTTGTTCCGTTTCCGCAAAGGTGAATGCCGCGTCCGCTTTCACATGGACAACCTCCTGAAAAATGAGAAGAAACCATTACAACTGGAGCTGAAACTTTTACACGATCATCAATCGCTGCTAAAAACATGGTATGAGAACCTCCACCAGAACCACCAGTAACGCCAACTCTCGACATATCAGCATTTTTTACAGTTGCTAAATAATCCAGAAAACGAATTCCGGTTAAAACCTGTACCGTCGATGCAATGCTGTTTCTATGCGTTTCTTCCGGAAATTGCAATAATGATTCTCCCCAGGCAAATAAATCATACGACACAACAATTGCACCCATTTTAGCCATAATAGCACAACGGTACTGCTCGTCTTTTCTATATCGTCCATCCCCAAAATGTCCGTCAGGAGTTAAAATAACTGCTGCTTTTTTATTTAATGGATATGGTTTATAAATAGAACCTGTTGCATAAACATCTGGAAGGATTTCCAAAGCGATATTTTCAACACTGTAATCTTTATAAATTCTCTTTGGAGTTAAAAGTGGTTTAGATTTTGGTGTTGGGGGCGCCTTATCTAAACCAAATGAGGTTATCATACAAGCTTTTAACTCCGTTTTGCGTTTCTCCCATTGTTCTTTAGTCGAATAAAGGCTTTCCAAATAAAACAGGCGTTCTTTTCCTTTATCAACTGAAACTTTATGGTTTTCATATTTACGAATAATGTAGGTTCCATCCGGCTGTTTGAAATACATCAATTCAAACGGTGCCAAAATATTAGTTAACGAAACTGCCAAATTTCCCGGTTCAATTCTCCAGTCGGCATAGTCGAGTTCTTTTCCTTTTAATAAACCTCTATCATCGTTGATCGTGACTTTAAAAACAGTCTCTATTTTTTTTAGTGTTTCTGAAACTGGTTTTCTAAAATTAGTATCAGAAGTACTTTGCGCATTGGCAAATGTCAAAGCAAAAAATAAAATTGTTATATATATGTTTTTAATTTTCATTGTTTCGTTGTGTTAAACTAACTTAAAATTGAACGCTGATGACACGGATTTACTTCGTAAAGACGCGGATTAAAGCGGATTTTTTTAAAATATTTATTATCGCAAAAGAGATAAAAAAATCCGTAAAAATCCGCGTCTTCGCGATAGCGAATCTGCGTCATCTGCGTTCTATATTTTGCATTCTATTATATAATTTCCAGATCCAAATTCCAAAACTGGCTTTTGAGCTTTTTCATCAAAACCTGTTCTCACTTTTTTATTATCAATTCTTATTTCTGATTCTTTAGAAACAGGTAACTTTATTGTCGCCGTTGTATTCACAGGAATCTGAACATTCAGAATAAATTTACCATCTTTTTTCTCCCACGAAGAAGCAATTTTCCCATAGACCGATTGATAGTCCGCTTTCGCGAAAGCCATATCGCCCACCATTTCCGGTTGAATAAAGAAATGTTTGAACCCAGGCTTCTCAGGATCAGACATGATTCCGGCTAAACTTTGATAAAACCATTCTTCTATTTGCCCTAACATAAAGTGATTCCAAGAATTTCCTTTTCTCGGATCCCATTGTTCGGTTAAAGTGGTCAAGCCAAATTTAATCTGAAAACCATAACCCGGCGCATCATAATGATTATGCATTCTGAACATGGTTTCGTTTTCGCCGTTTCTCGCCAGAGTCTGGAATAAATAACGATTTCCAACATCTCCCGTTGTCAAACGATCGCCTTTTTCTTTAATATCGGCTAGCAAATTCTGCATTACAGCTTCTTTATACTGCGGTTCGACAATATTCATAAAAATCGGTACAGCATTACTAAACTGACTATTTGTTCCATATTGTTTAGTTTCAGCATTAAAAAACTTCGCATTAAAAGCTGTTTTGATATCAGAAGCCAATGTTTCATACTTTTCAATATCTTCTGTTTTGCCTAATAATTTCGCCGCTTTTGCTACTAAATAAGCTCCGTAATAATAATGTGAAGTCGCAGAAAGCGCAATTGGACTGTTTTTAGAATATCCTGCGGCATGTGTTCCGTAATCGTACCAATCGCCTAATCCGTGCGACACAATATGATCGGTTGCTTTTGTTCCTAAATAATCCACGTAATTTTTCATTACAGGAAAATATTTTTCTAATAAAGAAGCGTCTCCGTAATATTCATAATACATCCAAGGCAGAATTACGCCTGTTACGCCCCATTCTGGAGAATCGGTAAAGTCACCTCCAAAAATTACATATTCAGGAACTATTGTTGGAATCAAACCGTTATCACGCTGTGAATCAGAAATATTCTGCATTGTTGCCGGAAGGAAAGTCTGCAAGTTATAATTGAACATTAAACCTGGACCATTCAACTGAATCTCTTCCAGCCAGCCTAATTTTTCACGTTGCGGACAATCGGTAAAAACACTTTGGAAATTGCTTTTTATGGAGTTGTTTATCAGCTCGTGTGTTTTATTGAAAATTTCATTAGAACATGCAAAACTTCCTCCTTCTCCAGCCGAATTATAAATAAAATTCGATTTCAACTCTACCAAAGTTGGAAGCGCTGCATTTTTATCTTCTTTATAATTAATGTTTTCTATCTGAACATATTGATAACCATAGAAACTGAATTTTGGTGTCCATTCTTCTACATCTTTTCCCTTTAATGTATAATCGTAATAGTATGGTTTTCCAGATCTTCCCTGAGCAATTGTGCCTTCTTCATTTAATCCTTCAGCAACCCAAACACGAATGGTTTGCCCTTTTTTGCCTTTTACTTTGATCGTTGGAAATCCCGAAAGATTCTGCGCCATATCAAAAACATAGAAATTTGGTTTCAGCTCTTTTACGATTTTAACTTCATATTGTTTCTGAATCGTAACCGGCGGTGCAATTTGCGGTCTTAAAATTCCTTTTGGCGCTTCCTGAACGACAACTTTTTTCCAATTCGAATCTTTAAAACCTTTACTGTTCCATCCTTTTTGTTCTAAATTAGCATTGTAATCTTCTCCTCCAAAAATACTATTGTAGGTAATTGGACTTTTGCTGTATTTCCAAGTTTCATCTGACTTTATAATTTCTTCTGAACCATCATTATATTTGATTTTCATTTTAAAGAATAAAGTCGGCGGACCAAAACTCACGAAGAATTTGGTATATCTTTCGGCAAGTGTATTGTACATTCCGTTTCCTAATAGAACACCAATTACGTTATCGCCTTTTTGAAATTCTTTGGCGCCTAATTCGTAAACGTTGTAATTTACTGTTTTATCGTAATCCGTCCATAAAGGTGCGAATTGGCTGTTTCCAACTTTTTTCCCGTTGATAGTCAATTCGTAATGCCCTAAACCTGAAATATAAATAACCGCTTCTTTGATTTCTTTTTTAATTTCAAAAGGCTTACGAAGTATTATGCTTCTGCCGGACAATGAATCTGAAGCGTTGATAAATGAGTTCTTTTTTTCTCTATTGAAAGTTGCCGAATGATAATTTCGGCCTTCCGGCAGATGGCTGTCTGCTTTTGTGATTGCTCCAATCCAAACCGGATTTAAATCTGATTCTAACGAAGCGGTTCTAAAAGAAGCAGTTTTACTCCATTTAGAAACTTTTCCCTTTTGATTCCAAACTTTAACTTTCCAGAAATATTTGGTTTCACTTTTTAATGGTTTTCCATTATAAAAAATATGCAGGTTTTTATTAGAATCTACTCTTCCAGAATTCCAGATATCACCTTCGTCATTTTGCAATTTTTCTTCAGAAGAAGCAACCAAAATAATATAGGCAATTTGTGATGCATTAGATTCTTTTGAAACCAACTGCCAGCTAAATCTCGGCTGATTCTGAACTACTGCTAATGGATTTTCAGCCATTTCTGTGGTTAAATGGACAGGCAAAATTTGTCCATTTGAAATGAAAGTGACTAAAAGGAATAGTATAATTTTAAAATGCTTCATTTCTTATTGTTGAGATTAGCACGCGAATGATGCGGATTTACTTCGTAAAGACGCGGACAAAAACTGATTTTTATTTCTTTAAAAATATAAAATCTGTGTAAATCTGCGTCTTCGCGATAGCGAATCCGTATCATCCGCGTTCTATTTTTTATAACTTTTTCGTAATCAACGATTGAATATTAAATACCGCTTCCGGGATTAATTTTCCGGTTTGGGGTAAATCATCATAATCGTCTGTGTCTGGTTCTGTGTCTGCATTTGGAGAATATCTTTGATCACCTGTGCGAAACATAATTCGCTCAAAACCATCAACCGGAGCATAAAAAATTCTCGTTGATTCTTTTTCGTCGTTTACTTTTATCGTATACGAGCGGGTTTTAACGTTCAGTTTCACGTTTACTTTATATTCTTTTCCGGCTTCGTACTTTGTAATTCCACCAAAACGAGCGCCATTTTTTGCTTTTAATTGTCCATCCGAATCAAAAACCAATCTTACCGCTGGTAATCCTTGTTTATTTTGAAATTCAACCTGTAATAAACCGTGGTTATTTTGCTCTGGTTTTACTGTAAAAGTCACTTCCATTTTTTCTGCAAACGGAGTAACACGTTCTGCGCGCGCATAATCAAAATTATCCTGATCTCTTAATGTCAGCCATTTTTTGCCATCGGCTTTTTTTTCGATTTTAGTTGAAGCCCAGGAAAGGTCATAAGTATTCCATAATTTTAATTCTTGTCCGTCAGGAAGATCGTTAAAAATATCATTTGCATTTTCAGTAACAACCGAAGTAACCGGAACCGGAATCGACGCTACCCAAATATCTTCTTTGTTCATACTATAACTAATCCAAAGTTTTCCGTCAGGCGGAGTTCCGTCACCTTCTGAGATTCCACGTACATATTGAGGTCCTGCTGATTTGTAATTTCCACCATAACGCATCGGACTAATTTCGCCGTGAACCAATAATAAATCTTTGTAAGTCAAACCGTCATCACTTGTTGAAATAGCTAAAGGCCAACGATATTCTGACGGATTGTAAACCGTTGCATAACGATTGTCAGAGGTTTTTTGTCCCCAGATTTTAGCGTTGCTGTTCACAAAACCGGGAGCACGAAGTGGATTATATTCCCATGTTTTTCCGCCATCTTTACTGATTGAAGTTAAAGCGTGTTTCCATAAACCAACCACATTTCCATTTGGTAAATGGTATGAACTTAAAGCTTTATAAGGTTTTTTTAGCGGAATCAATTCGTCATCACGATCTGCTTCTTCAACCCATTGCTGTAAAATCAAAGGATCAGATAGAATTTCTTCGCAGGCTTTTTTTAAACCTTTGTCTTTTGCTTGTGCATAAAAGGGAAATGCCGATTTCGATTTATCCCAAGATTTATTGTATCTGATGAAATAAATTTCACCAAAACTTCCGTCTATTTTGATTTCACGAATCACACGTCCAATTCCTTTTCCGTCGTTTGGATCATCTTTTTCATCCATTGCGATTCCGTAATACGCTAAAGCATAAAGTCGTTTGTCTTTTGAGGTATAAAAACCCATTCTCTGGTGCATAATCGCATCAAGATTTTTGGCAACACCCTCTACGCCTTCTTTTTTCCATCCGTCAGGAATATGATAAATTGGAAAAATTACTTTTGGCATTTTCCAGCTTACGCCGTCTTTTGAAGTCATAATTAAAGTCTGGCTCGGCGGAATATGTTCTCCCGCAGGATCACTCAAATATTGCAGATAAAAAGTATCATTCCAATATGCCATTGTAGGCTGGTGATTGTATGTCCATCCAAAACCATCTGCTTTTTCTGGATGTTCACGGCTTGCACGCATAATCTGCGTAGCGTGAACTCCAACTGCTGGACTTAATTGTCCGTGGTGATAATCGATGTTTGAAAGTGTTTTACCAACATAACGCACGGTATCATTTTGCGCATTTACAGCTGTACAAGTCAAAAGGATTGTAGCTGTAATTGCGATGTTGGTTTTTATGTTTTGGAAAGCAATCATGTTATTTATTTTTTTGCCACAGATTTCACAGATTAAAAAAGATTTTTTTTCTGCTTGATCTGCAAAATCTGCGGGAGAAAAATTTTGTCTCGCAGATTTGGCAGATTACGCAGATTTATTTTTTTGATTATTAAATACTATAAAAATCATTTTAATCTGTGAAATCTGTGGCCTTTTCTTTTATTTTCTTTCAATTAATTCTTTTAAAACTTCTTCAGAGATTGTTGTAATCGTTCCGTGTTTGTGTCCTTCTGGAAGGCTTATTTTTGATGAAACGTCTTCAAAATGAACAAAATCTGTTGTGCTTAAAGCTTTATAATTTTTTGAACCGTAATTATCATAATACAACAGCCAGTTTTTACCGACTTTCACTACCGTTGGACCTTCAGATAAATATTCGGTTAAAGGTTTAGAACTTTTTTGAAACGGACCTAAAGGCGATTTTCCGAAAGCTACTTTTATGTTTCGCATGGGTCTCGTATTGTCTTTCAAAACCAAGACATAATCTTTCTTGCTTTTCTTTACAATCACACAGTCAATGACGCTGAAACCTGGATCGTAATATAATTTTGTATCTGAAAAAGTTTTAAAATCTTTTGTCGTTACATAATACATTCTGTGATTATTTTTCTCTTCTTCAACTCCTTTTTCAAATCTAAACGGAATTGTCGATGCCCAAATAATAATGTATTCTTTTTTGACATCATCATAAAAAATCTCCGGCGCCCAAACGTTTACTACTTCCGGTTCGTTTTTCATTACCGGAATGTATTCTTGTTTTGACCAATGAATCAAATCTTTTGAACTTGCGTAGCCAAAACCGTTTCCACCTTTCCAGTCTGTTGTCCAAACCATGTGATAGGTTCCATCACCTCCTTTTGTGATTGACGGGTCACGCATAATTTTACTGGCTCCGATTTCTGGTTTTAAAAATGATCCTTGAAGTCCTTTCCAATTGTAACCGTCTTCGCTGTAGGCCAAATGCAAACCTTCTGTTGCAGGTTCTCGAAACGACGTAAAAAGATATAAATCTTTCTTTTTCTGCGAATAACTGATCGTGAAAATTAAAAGAGTTAATATGATGAATATTTTTTTCATGTTGTCAAATTAAACACAGATTTCACGAATTATCACGAATTAAATTGGTGTAAATTCGTGAAATCTGTGTTATTATAATCTATTCTATAATTGCTTTTTTATCTAAAGCTGTCCCTTTTTTAACTACTGTTGTTACATTATTAAACACATTGTTTTTCAGGAAAATATTCTTTGTTTCTTTTCCATTTGCTTCGATAAAAATATCGGTTGCATTAAATGGAAAATTATTGTTGATCATTGTATTTGAAACATTGTCTAATTTAATAACCGGAACGCCTTTTATTGGTGTTGAAGATCCAACATTATCTAAAATGATATTTTTTGAATCTGAAATTTTGAAAGAAGAACCAATTGTCGCATTTACTTTTACATCATGAAATTCAACATCTGTCGCCGTGCTTACTGTAAAACCTTCTTTTCCATCCATATTGATGTTAGAGAACGTGATGTTTTGAATTGGCATTTCGGTAATTCCTAAAATAGTGCCCGCTTTATTCACGCTTGAAGCTGTAATATTGCTCATATGAATATTTCTGAAAATCGGGGTTTTTTCAGTTACGGGCTCCACTTTGGTATCTTTATCATAAAAAAGACTCAATACGATTGCTTCTTCTTTGATGTTTTTCATTACGATATTATCTACACGAATATCTTCTACAACACCACCTCTTCCTCGTGCTGCTTTAATACGGATTCCGCGGTCTGTTCCGTCGAAAACGCAGTTTGAAATTGTGATTTTCTTGATTCCGCCCGACATTTCGCTTCCAATAACAACGCCGCCGTGACCGCTTAACATGGTGCAATTTGTAATCGTAACATTTTCTGTTGGAACTCCATATTTACGTCCGTCTTCGTCTCTTCCTGATTTGATGGTAATACAATCGTCTCCAACGCTGATGTGACAATTTGAAATATGAACATTTTTACATGACGATGGATTAATTCCGTCTGTATTTGGCGAATGCGGATTAAAAATTGTGATTCCGGTAACGGTTACATTATCGCAGAATTCAGGATTGATTGTCCAAAATGGTGAATTTTGAAACGTTACGCCTTCGATTAAAATATTTTTGCAGCCATAAGCCTGAAAGAATGATGGTCTGAAAAACTTTTTATCAATCGTTCTTTTATAATAATCAGAATAGACGATTCCCTGATTTTGTTCGTCCCACATTTTTTGATATTTCGTTAACGGAATCGGCTCTTTTGCGGTTTCGATTCTGTAGACTTCATTCCACCAAGCTTTTCCTTGTCCTTCAATTACTCCTCTTCCTTTTATGGTGATATTTTCAGCATCTTTGGCATAAAATAATGGTGAGAAAGATTTCATTACTAATCCTTCGTAACGCATTTCTACATATGGGAGATAATCATCAAAATTGTCTGAAAATTTTAAAAGTGCGCCTGAATCTAAATGGATTGTAATGTTGCTTTTTAGTTTTAATGCTCCAGTCAAATATTCTCCTGCAGGAAAAAAAATTGTTCCGCCGCCGTTTTTAGATGCTTTTTCTATGGCATTTTGAATGGCTTCGGTGCATTTTATTCCTTTGTTGTTTCCGCCTTCGTTTAGGATATTTAACCAGCCGTCGTTTGCTAGAGCGGTGTTTAATCCGGTTATGAAGCAGAGAATTATTAGTATGTTTTTAATTTTCATAATTGTGTTGTTTTCTCATTTTTTTTGTCATTTCGACGAAGGAGAAATCTCCGTTAGCAGTTCCTCATGCTTGAGTAACTTTGTAGAGTTTCTTGCGAAGATTTCTCCTTCGTCGAAATGACAAGATTGTGGGTAAGTGCCACGAATTCACGAATTATTTTCACTAGTTCGACCGTAAAATCAAAACCCAGTCATTACCATCTTCTTTTTTACCTTCTGGCTGAAAATTTTGAGTTCCTTTATTATCAAATGTTCCTATTTTAGTTTTCTTGCCATTTCTTGGATTGTACCAAGTTGCTTCGAATTTATCACCAGCAATTTTCCCTAGTTTTACTTCTATTATTCTTCCATTGTAGGTGTATAGTAAAGCGTATTTTTCTCCTCTTATGGCTGGAATATAATCGTATTTTTCTCCTTGATTCACCACTAACGAAACATCTGGAACACCTTCTAAAAATGGGAATTCTAGCATTAGTTTTTTGATGTAAATCATTTGTTTTGCTCCGGGAGCGTTAAGCGCCGATGTCCATAATTCTTTGTTTCCGTAAGCTGGTTTATCACCTTTTCTGAACATCTGCATTACAGCGTTGTGTCCGTATGTGTAACCTGCGGCACCTGAAAGTACTGACCAATATCCGTAACGACGAACATCATTTGACGTCCATTTTGGTTGTAAAGTGTCGTGTAAGCCGTGTGGAATTCCTTCGTAAGATGGTTCTCCGTCAAGTGTTGGTTTTGTTGGTTTTAATTCGAAATCTCTTAGCACAAATTTGTAATTGTCTTCTTTGAAATTCGTTTTTGATGAATCCTGATCGTATCTTCTGTGTCCTGATTGAAACATATTAAAATCCAGCCATTTTTCGTTGTGGAAGTTTTCTGAAGAATCGGTTCTTCCGAAAGGATGAAAAGTAACTAATTGATTCGGATTGTTGCTTTTTAAAGTATTTCCAATGGCGTTCCAGATATCCTGAAATTCATTTCCGTGAGTATCTCCTCCGTTTAACCAAATGACGTTGGTTCTGCTTTTATATCTGTCAGCTAAGAATTTAGCGTATATAATTGCTTGTTCTTTGCTTACTTTATTTCCTTTTGAAACGTTTGTTCCCCAAACCGGAACCATTGCTAGGTAAATTCCGTTTTTTTGAGCCACATCTAAAGTATAATCTACGTGATCCCAGTAATCGTATTCAGCCTGATCATTAAAATTGCTGCCTGGTGTTGTTAATGGTTTTGAAACGTCTTCATTGATTAAAGCTGCATCGCCATAAACGTTAACGGCATTTATATTATGTAAAACCATTACCTGAACAACATTGAATCCTTTTTCTTTTCTGTCTTTAAAATATTTATCAACGCCTGCTCTGTCTAGTTTTCCGAATGTCAGCCAGCCTGTGTCACCTAACCAGAAAAATGGTTTTCCATCTTCGGTAATAAAATAATGCTGATTTTTAGAAACTTTGATTTGAGGCAGTGCGCCTTTTGTTGATTGCGAAAATCCGCTTTGTGCTGCCAGCAAAAAGCTTATACTTAAGACGAATAAATATTTAATTTTCAGATTCATTTTGGTTTATTTTGAATTTATGTTTTTTTGGTTGGGCCACAGGTTTAACTGATTGAACGGGTTTTCGCTGGTTTATTCTTTTCATGTAGATTGAACAGATTTATTTTTTAATTTTTAATTCTTAATCTTTAATTTTTAAAATTATCTGTGTAAATCTGTTTTATCAGTTCCATCCGTGGGCAATTATTTTTTCACTACAAAAAGCACTTTTTCTTTTATTTCAGATTGTGGGATTGTTACTTGTTTTCCTCCGTTTATGTTTGCTTTTTTTGTGATAATTCCTGTTGTGGCGTTTATTGCATATACTTCGAAAGTTCCTTTTTCATTTGATAAATCAATTGTGATATCTTGATTGTTTTTTAAATAGAAAAGATAGCTTTTTCCTTTATTTTCTAATTTCCAAAGATTATCTGAAAATGTGTTTCCTTCAACTAATTTCATTTCGCTTAAAGCGGAATAAAATTCAGGAAGTGCAATTTTTGGAATATTAGGCATTGAAGCTCCTGCCATTAAAGCCGGCCATCCAAATCTTGGCGACGCATCTGTCGAATATAGAATTACTTTTTCAGGATATTTCTCTCTGTATTCACGAACTGCACGATATACCTGATCGTCTGTTTCTTTTCCTGTTTTTAGTTTTCTGGCGTGTTGTCTTGGTGCTAAATTTAATCCGCCTTGGGGCGCGTATGCCGATCCGTCTTCTTTGTAATACCAATAACGAATGTCAATTAGATCTACTGTTTTGGCTCTTTGTACATCATTTAAAATAGCATCCTGAACATCTTTTGTCGCACTTAAACCAATGATTCCTTTTTTGCCTGTTTCGTCTTTCCATTTTTGAACTTCATCAATCCAAAACTGCATGAAATGAAGCGGCCCCGTATATTCGGCACTTGTTAACTGAATTACGTTGCTGTTTTCCTGAAAATTTTCTAATGATTTACGAATAAATCCTTGGTGCAATTTTCTTCTGGCAGGATTATTAACATCGTAAAATTGTTCTGCCATAAAAATACGTTTGTCTCCCGCATATGGCGGCGGTTCCGGAAAACCTGTACTGTTTATATTGTTTGCGGAACGCCAAGGTGAACTCGCCCAATGCGCTCCGGCTTCTATAATATTATGTTGAAAGTATTGTTGATTGATTAACAATTGTCCTTTGGTTTCGGCTAAATCTGCAAAAAGAGATAAACGATCCCAATACCAATCATTGAATTTTGTCAAATCATATTTACTTAATTGATCCCAGGCTAAATCTTGTCCGCTTCTTGCGAATGGCTGTTCGTAGAATGGCGGCCAAACATCGGCATCAAAACGGCGAACTCGTTCGTGATCGTCCATTCTTCGCTCGTACCATAATCCGTAATTATGTTCTAAAGCGACCATATTATTGGTGTTCAAATAATCTGTTACTTCGTTGATATTATCTGTAAAACCTGTTCCAGTTCTGCCGGGAACAAATCTGGTAACGTCTGGCAATGATTTAGAAATATCGCTGTCTCTAAGGCTTCCTCTCCACCACGGTACACTTAATCGGTTTCCTGCTATTACTTTATTATCATAAGTAAGCCAGCCGTTTTTTGCTACTACTTTGTTATTGGAAATTACATTTTGTGCTGCATTTATTTTTAAATCATTGGCGTTTTTAAGTCCTGAATTGCTCGTATCAATTGGATTCGCTTTTGAAACTTCGGCAATCCATTCCAGTAAACTTTCCTTTGGAGCAACTGAATTTTTAGTTAATTGTTGTGCTGCTTCTACTTCGGGACTTGATGAAGGTTCTGAACCTAAATCGTATATAAAAGGTTTTACAGGAAGTTGTCCTAAACGATTTTCTAATTGTGCATAAAACAAACTTCTCGGATTGATATGACCGTTTACATCTTTCCAATGACCGTCGCCAGCCATGATTCCGCCCCAAGTTCCAAAAGCCCAGTTTTGCGCTGTTGGCGGACTGTAACATTCTATTTTAGAGGCTGATGTTTCCCAGATTACACTATTTGCAGCTGTCCATCCTGCGCCTCTGCCATTTTGTTCTCTATTGTTATAACTTAAAGCATGTCCGTCTATATACGAAACTTCAAATAATACTCCTGTTGCCCAACTTCCTATTGCGCCACTATTATTGAAAGGCAAAAACGACTCGCATTGGATAAACGCATTCGGACCTGTCGTTCCAAATCCGCCTACTGCAAAATCGTGATAACCATATTCTGAATAACAACGTTGAAATAATGTTTGCTGCCCTTCGGTATAAAAAGTATGACGTCTAAAACCTGCAATTTCAGAAATTGGTTCGGTTACAATACAATCTTCAACTGTAATTTGCTGCGCTGATTTTAATAAAGCGACTGCTCCTCCAGAAAAATGCTTGAAATTTACTTGTTTTACCCACGCATTTTTTGTGTTTTCGATGCTGATTCCTAGCCATCTGTGTTCTTCGTCTTTTGGTTTTGACTGATCATAAGTTGATTTCATCAGAATATTTTCGATCCCGATTTGTTCAATTCTTCCTGACCAAGTGTATAAAGTTACTTTTGCAGTTCCGTAAACATCATCAAGAGTCATTGTCAATGGTGCGTTTAGCGTTACCTCGTTGCCATTAATGTTGGTTACGACTCTATTCCATGTGATATCCCAATCATTTTTCTTCCAACCAACCCAACCGGTTTCTGCTCCAAAATCATCCATTTTTAATTCTTTAATCCAATTATCGGTTAAAGGTTTACTGATGATAATTTCATCAGATGGTTTTAATTTAGAGGTGTTTTTTAATTGGATTTTTTTTGTTCCAAGTGGTGTATAAGCTGTATTGAATTCAAAAGTCTCGCCTAATTTTTTATCATCAATTCCTAAAATTCTAATTAGTGCTTCTCGTTTTAATCCGGTTCCTAATAGAATTGTTCCGTTTTCAGTATTTCCGCTTCCTCGTAAAACGACTCCTGATTTTTTAATGAATAAAGTTCCACTAATTTTGAAAGTTCCTTTGTCTAAAAGTATAGTTCCACGGAAACCTGATTTATTTGGCTTCAAATTGCTCACATAATCAATTGCTGCCTGAATTCTTTCGGTAGCGTCTTCTTCTTGTTTCGGAACAAAAATTTTATTCTCCACATTTGGAATTGCTTTTTCGGAAGCCATATATCCTGCATATGAAAAATCAGGTATTTGATTTCCTTTATTGTCTGCAGTAAAAGAAAGTTTTCCTTCTTTGGTTTTGACAATAGCTGGGAAATTGTTTTGTGCTGTGATGTTGATGCTGAAAAACAACGCCAAACCAGACAAAACTATTTTATCTTTTTGAAGGAAGATTATATTTTTTAGTTGATTGAAATTCACTTTTTCTTATTTTAAATTTCAGAGTTTAGATTTTAGATTTTTAAAATTAGCCATTTAAGAAACAATAAATTTATAAAATCCTACTTTCTCCAATCTTGTCATTTCGACGAAGGAGAAATCTTCGTTGCTGGATCGACAAAAATTAATAAACTTTGCGGAGTTTCTTGCGGAGATTTCTCGTTCCTCGAAATGACAAACTAAATGGATATATATTGTTTGAGATTAAATCATTATTGCAATAACCCTTTTGATTTTGCTAATGTATCTGTATTGTTTTCGGTTTTTGTCCAGTCTATTTTACTGTTTGGATCAATTCCGTTAAAATATTTCTCGATGTTTGTGTATCCGTCGCCGTTTGCATCTTTGTTGGCGTCTGAAGGATCATTCGGGTTTAAACCGTTTTTCTTTTCCCAAGCATCTGGAATTCCGTCATTATCAGAATCTTTATAGGCTTTTCCTTTGTAAACTGGATAACCTCCTACTTGATCAGGATGTGTAATTATTCCTTTTTTATAAGAGTCTGCAGGTAATCTTCTTTTAATAAAATCTTTTCCTATTGCGTTTTCTAAACCGTCTTTAACTTCAATTTTTCCTGTGCGAACTTGTTTGATGATTCTTTCGTCAACAATATCTCTTTTAGGGATTGTTGCTCCCACATTATTTAAAACAAATTCATAGGCTTCTTCTGCTTTCATAATCGTAATATGAGGCATTGTAAAAGCTTTTGGCTGTTTGATATATTCTAAATATGATTTTACTTCTGCTTCAGGAAGGTCTTCTAATTGTACACCACCATTCCAGTTATCGGCTGTAACTTCTGGGGAACCAACGATAAAGTTTCCAGAAACATAAGCTCTTCCGTATGTTTTTGGTTTCATATATCCTGATTCCGGTTTTAGAATTCTGTAACGAATTGGCTGATCTGTTGGTGTTATTGGTCCCGGTTTGAAATAATTATTGATAATGTTGAACATTGAACGATAATCTCCTCCGTCAAGTGAACGATTCCACCAATTGAAAATCACATTGTTTACGAAATTAAAATCACCGTACATTCCGATTGAGGCATTTCTTGAAATATTATCGGCCCATAAATTACGCATAAACGTGCTGTTTAATCCGCCAATTGTACTTCCGAAGGCATGATTGTAAGTATCTAAACCTTCTGAAGAAATGGTGTTTTGAATGGTAATATTACAAGCTGGCAGTTTTTCTAATTTTGATTTTTCATTTGCCGCAAACTGATGTCTGTATAATGAAATATTTTCGTCTAATCCCCAGCTTACAGAGCAATGGTCTACGATTATATTTCCTATTGGATTTCCGCCAAGTGCGTCATCTCTTCTGGTTACTTCTGTTGCTCCACGACGGAAACGCATATGTCTGATAATTACGTCGTGTGTATCAATTTCCAAAGTTTCTCCTGCTATGCAAATTCCATCGCCCGGAGCAGTTTGTCCTGCTATTGTAACGTACGGCGCACGCATGCTGATTCTCTTTTTTAACTGAATTATTCCAGAAACATTGAATACGATTGTTCTGGCTCCAACAGCTTCGCATGCTTCACGAAAAGTTCCTTTTCCGCTGTCTTCCAAGCTGGTTACTACAAATATTTTTCCGCCGCGTCCGCCTTGTGTAAAAGCTCCGCCGCCTTCGGCTCCCGGAAAAGCAGGAATATCTGCCTGAACAAAATCTTTAGGGTAAGATGCCCAAGGTAAATAAGGTTTTCCTTGTTTAGCTTCTGCCTGTATTGTACTGTAATTATTTTTCCAGATTTCGGCTAACCTTTTTTCTTCATCGGCCAATATTGCATCGGCTTTGTCTTGAAGCGGTTTGGGAATTTCCGGATATTGTGCATATGCTGAAGTAAAGAAAGAACAAAATGAAAAAATCATCATGGTTCTTTTTAATGTGGTTATTGGGAAGATAGTCTGCATGAAAAGATAATCTAAGGTTTATAGTTTTTGGTGTAAAGTTTATAGTGTATTATTCTTTTGAAGTAGAATCTTTCACTTTACTTTTTTCTCTTTCTTCAATACGTTTGTGCCAGTCAGCACTTTCCTTGTTTAGATCGTAACCTTGTTTTGATAAATAGTTGTTGATTCTCCCTTTGTACTTACCAAACCATCCGTGTTTTTCTTTAGATGAGCCACCGTCCATTGCATGTTCTCTGGCTTCTACTAAAGCTTTGTAGATATAATCTTTTTGCTCTGCAGTTAAATTTGGAAGCATATCGTTATAACCTGCAACAGTTATTGGGAGTACGCCATACGTCATTCCGTTTTTAACTTCAGTAATTTTGTCTTCTGATAATTCTTTACTTAGTTTTTTAAGATAAGATTTATGCAGTTTTTCAATTGATTCGTCTGCTTTTGATTTCAGTTTATCAACCTTTTCGTTTTGCTTTTCTTTTGCTAAACCTGTATCTTCTTTCACTTTTTTGATTTCAGCGTCTCTTCCATCCTGAATTTCGCTTAAATCTCTAAATTGCTGTGCTATAATATTTGAAACTGATGTTTCTTTTTTAGCATCTTTTAAGTCTAATTTGGCAACGATTTTTGCTGCTCTTTCATTGGTTACTTTGATGTATTCGGGATCTATATGCTGCTGTGCATTTAAAGCTGAAACTGCAAAAACCAATGCTAAAAAACTGATATTAAATTTTCTTAATGCCATCTTTTCGTGCTATTTTAATATTTAAAAACATTCTCATTTCATTGCGAAACAAGAATGTTTTCAAAATGTTTCTTATTTTAAATCTAATATTGGTCGAACTAATGTTTCTTTATTATTAGCAAGATCTTTCCAGTTTACTTTTATTGCAGGGTTTACACCGTTGATGTAATCTTCAATATTTGTATATCCGTCTTCGTTTAAATCTCCTTGTGCATCAGATGGATCGTTTGGATTTAATCCGTATTTTTTCTCCCATGCATCCGGCATTCCATCTTTATCTGTATCTACATAAGGTTTTCCTTTGTATTCCGGATATCCTCCAACTTGAGAAATATCTGTAATGATTCCTTTTTTATAAGAATCCATCGGTAAACGTCTGTGTTCGAATTGATAGAATTCTTTTTTCTCTAATCCTTTTGCATATTCAGGAACTCCTGTTTTTACTGTTCTTACTATTCTTTCGTCAACTTTATCTCTAATTGGTAAAGTTGCTCCAACATTTTTAAGTACAAATTCATACGATTCTTCTGCTGTCATGAATTTGTTGAACCAAGGCATTGGGAAAGGTTTGTCTGCTTTCATTTTATCGAAATAAACTTTTGCTTCATCATAAGACATTAATTCTCCTTTTTTATTTTCAAGTTGAATTCCGCCGTCCCAGTTGTCTTTTGTTACTTTTTCGTTATTGTTTATGACGTTTCCGTTTGCGTAAACTCTACCAAAAACCATATAAGGTAATTTACTTCTTCCTGATTCTGGTTTTAAGATTCTATAGCTGATTGGCTGAGATAAATCGGTAACCGGACCTGGTTTGTAAAAGTTGTTGATGATGTTGTAATTTGCTGTGTAATCACCTCCGTCTGTAGATCTGTTGTACCAGTTGAAAACCACATTGTTCACAAAATTGAAAATTCCGTTCCAACCGATAGAAGGGTTTCTTCCTGCATTATTAGCCCACATGTTTCTCATAAATGAGCAGTTTTCACCACCTAAAGTACTTCCGAAAGCGTGGTTGTAAGTATCCAAAGCTTCTCCAAATAAACTATTTTGGATTGTAATATTTACGGTTCCCACTTTTATATCTGGATAGCCTGGGCCCGGGCTGTAAATGTGTCTGTAAATTGACATATTTTCGTCTAATCCCCAAGTTGCTGATACGTGGTCGATCATAATGTTTCCAACAGGATTTCCTCCAATTGCATCATCACGACGCCCAACGAAAGTTTCTCCTCTGCGGAAACGCATGTGTCTGATAATTACGTCGTGTGTATCAATCCAAACTGATTCTCCGGCAACACAAATTCCGTCTCCGGGAGCTGTTTGTCCTGCAATCGTAATATATGGTGCACGAATAATTAATGGACTTTTGATTCTGATAATTCCTGAAACATTAAATACTATTATTCTTGCTCCTCCTTGTTCACATGCATCACGAAGCGTTCCTGGTCCGCGGTCTTCTAAACTTGTTACCGTGTACACTTTTCCGCCGCGACCTCCAAAAGTGAACATTCCTCCTCCTTCTGCACCCGGGAAAGCAGGAATTTCTGCCTGAGGTAAATCATTTGGTCGAGATGCCCACGGAATGTATGGTTTGCCGTGTTTTGCTTCTTCTTCAATAACTACTAAAGCTTTCGTCCAAGCTTCATCAGAAAGTCTGTTTGCTTCGTCTTTAATAGCTTTTTCCTGCGCCTGAACTTCTGCACTTAGTTTTGGATACTGAGCGAAACATTTTGCATTTCCCAAAAACAGGAGTGTCAAGATAAATAATGCGGAATTTTTCATGTTAATTTTGATTTTGGTAATTCTGTTTAAACAAATCACCTGCATCTAAGTAGAATACAGGTGAAGGTTTGTCATGTTTAATTTTGTTTTTTATTATTAGATATGCTTAATGATTTAGGGCAATTCATCGTGCTTATCTTATTCTTGATAATTATAATCTCCATCACCACCAGAAGCATCTTTCCAACCGACTGTTTGTTTCAACCAAGGGTTTTGTGATAAAACTGTATTTTGTAATCCCATAATGTAATAGTTCGGATTAAATTTAATTTTAACCGCTGCATTATTAACATTATCCATAGGAGTTGGCGGCGCTACAAATACGAAGTTATCTGTATAGAATGTTGCTAAAGCTGTTAACTGTGTTTGGAAATTAGCTGAATCCGGATCTGCTGAAATACTTGCACGAGCTGCTGCTAAAGGATCTGCGTTTGTTGCTGTATTTTTATATTGCAAATAGTTTCCTGTTCTTTGTGTACCATTTATTGGCTGTAACCCTAATTTAGTAATAGTACTTCCGCTAGTCGTTCCCGAAACTGTAGCGTTATCATAAAGCATCCAGCGTTGAATATCCCAAAAACGTTTTCCTTCGTAAGCTAACTCAACTCTTCTTTCGTATAATACGGCTTCTATTGCTGCATATTTATCTGATAGTGTTCCTATTCCGTAATTATTTGTAGCACTGATACCTACTCTTTTTCTAATTCTTCCTAAATAAGCTGTAGCATTACCTGTTTGTCCTAATGCAGCATAACATTCAGCAATATTCAATAATAATTCTGCATAACGATATTCTAAAATATCATTTCCAGAATATTGAAAACTACTTGCATTAGTAGCCGTTACATCTGTCATTTTTCTAACTAAAGCTGGACTTGTCTCATTGTTTGAATCGCTATAGTAAGATTTATTTGAACCGTCTAACCAACGATAAGCCCAAACAACTGGTTTTGCACTTTCTTTATAATCCCATTTAACTCCAGAAAAAGCAAATGTTCTGTAAAATCTTGGGTCACGTTTCATGAAGAAAAGAAATGAATTATAACCATTTGCAGTTGTTGGTCTTGCACCATTATCCATAGGAAATAAATCAATCATTTCTTTAGGGGCTTCAAGAGAACCTGTTCCACCCTGGCTTATTGGGCGAATAGCCTTTTCCCAAGAGTTATTCATTGCTACATTACTATTAGTAACTGTTAAAAGCTGTGTTGTAATCGCTTCAGAACAGAAAGCATTACCGCCAAGGGCAAACATATTCTGCCAGTCTTTGGCTGAGTTTCCATAAAGTCCATAGCCTGCTGCTGTTAATGCCGTTTCAGCTTCTAAACCAGCTTTTAATGCTGCTTCCCAACGTTCGTTAGAATTATCCCAGTTTTTATTAAATAATGGACTTGCATATGTTAACAATACTCTAGATTTTACTGCTAAAGCTGCACCTTTTGTAACACGTCCATATTCGCCTGTCCAATTTGGAGGCAATAAACTTGCCGCCATATCTAAATCTTTTACGATTTGCTCTACAACTTGAGTTACTGTAGCTCTAGGTACTTTAATTTCTTCGTTTTCTGAATTTGGAGTCTGAACTTCTGTAACAATTGGAACACCTCCATATACTTTCATCAAATCAAAGTACTGAACAGCGCGTAAATAATATAACTGCCCTTTTGCCTGATCGCGAAATGTTTTGTCTAAATTAGCTCCTTTTACATCTATATCCCTAATAAAAGAGTTACAGTCTCTAATTCTGTTATAAGGAACATTATTAATTTTGTCTTCCAATTTTCCTCCGTAATAACCAGATCCATCAGCTGCATTTACATACGTAATTGTTGGATTAATAAGGGGCTGTATTCCTCCTATTTCTTCGGTCATTTTAGAATATACATCTGTAAAAGACCCAACTAAACTTTGGTTAGGAGACTTAAAAGCAGAATAATAATCAAAGTAAACATTATTAACATACCAGTTAGCTTTTTCCTGGCTTTCATAAAATGAATCATCTACACTTCCGTAATTTTTCTTTTCTTCCAAAAAACTATCACTACAAGAAGCACTTAACACTGCAACAAGTGCTAAAGTTATATATTTATTAATTTTTAGTTTCATCTTTAGTATTAATTAAATTAGAATGTAATATTAAATGTAACGGCCCATGTTCTTAATGTTGGATAATTCTCAGAAGAACTATCGTACATATTACGGTAGTGATCTGGATAAGGGTTATATAAATCCCAAAGATTATTACCCGTTACACCAATTGACCATTTTGCAATTTTAACTTTATCTAAAATCTCTTTTGGCATGTCAAACCCTAATGTTAAGTTTCTTACTGTACAACGGAATGTATCTAACTGCCAGAAATCAGATGGAACAGCAATATAATCCTGATTAGCTAAATTTGGATATTTTCCATTTGGATTGTCATCTGCATACATATCATTCCAAAAAGTTTCACGTGCCCACATATTATGAGTAGATCCTGTTCCTTGTTTTACAACATCTATAGCGCGATAACCTCCCCAAGATGTAGCAATTTGTGTTTTGAAGAAAAACGATTTATATCTTGCTCCTAAATTTGTAGTAAATCCGTAAGTTCTGTTTTTGTTAACCAATTTTACGTAGTCTTCATTTTTTTGAATTTGCCCGTTTGGCCCTGCCTGAGTACCGTCTTTATCATTAAACTGTCCTCCGGCATCTTCGTAAGCAAGCATTCCTCGTCTCATATTTGATACAGAAGAAATTCCCATGTAATTTGGTGCCCCACCAACTGCTGCTGCATTTGCTGTTAAATAATTCCAGTAGTTAGTAACATCTTCATCTGTACGTAAGATACCATCTCCTGTTGAAGTTCCTTTCCATGTTCTGAATCCCCATTGTGGGAAAAATGTAGACTGACCGGCTTGTGTCAGGTTATTAGATGGATGCATTAAAGCTGGTTCAGGATATTTCTTAATTTCATTATCAGATAAACCAAAGTTTACGCCAACATTATAATTAAAGTCTTTATTAATCTTATCTTTCCATGCCAAGCTAAACTCTGCTCCCCAAGAATCAACCGCTGCGTAATTTTCTTCAGCGAATCCTCCACCTACAGAAATTGGTACACCAACTACACCAGCCATACCTGTTAACATGTTTTTAGACTTATCATAGTAAAAATCAGCTGTTAAAGACAATCTGTTTTTTAATACCGCTAAATCAATACCCAAGTTATTTTTTACAGTCGCATCCCATCCTACATTTCTGTTTGGTTCTACTCTAGGTGTTACAGATCCTCCTAACATTCCTCCGTTTGATCCAAACTGAAATCCTTTGTCTGCATTTACATCATACAATTTCATCCATCTCCACGGATTAATGTTATCATTTCCTGTTTTTCCAATTGAATAACGCACCTTAAGAAAATCTATCCATGATACGTTATTAGTAAACCAGTCTTCTTTTGAAACAATCCATCCTGCTTGCAGTGAAGGGAAGAATCCCCAATAGTTTTCTGGTGCAAATTTTGTAGATGCATCACTTCTAAAAAGGAACTGAAGCATATATCGTGATTTATAGCTATAATTAACACGTCCTAAATAAGACAAAGTTCCTTGCTCTCCTTTTAATGCCGTTGAATTTGTAGTTAAGGTACCTGCAGTTTGGTAAGAACCTGCATAATCTTTACCTGTATTTTCAAATGCTAAACGCGTGCTGTTGAATTCTGTTTCTGAACGTTCTACAGAGAACATAGCACCTATTTCATGGTTATCAAATGTTCTATTGTAATCTATAAAAAAGTTGGCTTGCATAGCTTTAGAATTAAAACTATCATAGTATACTCTTGAACTACGAGTATTAGTTTCAATTACATAATAATTATCAACTCCATTATTTGTAGTTGTTGGCAATGCTGCACTAGCTAAATGGCTGTCTAATTTTTCATACCCCATTATTCTTGCCAAATCGTATGGTAATTGTACTTGCTCTGTACTTTCTGAATTTTGTGTTCTTGAATAAGTTCCTTTAATAGACAATCCTTTAATAAATGGAACTTTCCAGTTAAGTGACATATTTACATTATAAGAAAAATCACTTGAAATTTGTTTAGAACCATTATTTATGGAAGCAAAATAATTATATCCTGCAATTGTATTATTTGCATTTGCACTACCTAATGTACGATCTGTACGAGCAAATGGTGACATATAATACTCCTTGCCATCTACAACAGTTTCCCACGGAATATATTTTGGCATATGAAGCAAAAATCCGTAATCTGCCTGTTCTCCACCTGATGCAGAAGCATAACTACTATCATTAATACCAGATGAAGCTTTAGTAAATGATTTTTCAATATCACCTGAATTTCCGGAAACTGCTGCAGAAAAATCTAAAGAACTTGAGATTTTTGCTGTCATACCCGTACGGAAATTCCATTTATTATAATCTTGCTTTCCTAAATTTGCTCCTTGCGTAAAGTAATTGATCCCAGCAAAATAAGTTGCTTTTTCTGTACCGCCATTTACACTTAAAGTATGTTTTTGCTGTATTGCAGGCTTCCATGCTTCTTCTAACCAGTCATAATTCAATCCTTTCATTTCTTCTAATTCTGCTGGAGTAAAAAGGTATGATCCATTAGTACCAATATTATTTCCTCCAGTAAAAAATCTATTAGAAAAAACACCATAGTCATATGCACTCATCGTTTTACTGTGACTAACAGCATCGTTTACAGCAAACTGACTAAAATATGAAAATGAAGGCACACCGCTTTTTCCTCTTTTAGTTTTAATAACAATTGCTCCTTGAGATGCACGAGATCCATAAATTGCAGCTGAAGCATCTTTCAAAACAGTCATGCTTTCTATCTCTGAAGGATCTAATCTATTAAATGCTTCCAAAGAAGCTCTACCTGTAACAGGATCTACCTGAATCATATCATCAATTACAATTAATGGTGTTTTTGAACTACCATCTTTTGAGAAACCATAAGTTTGACGAATTTCGATTGACCCTGCATCGCCTGGACGCCCGCCTCCATCTATAACGCTCAAACCAGGCACTAAACCTCTTAAGGCATCTGATAAATTTGACACCGGAAGCTCCTGAATATCTGTTGCATTAATTGTAGCAATAGCTCCTGTAAGTTTCTCTTTTTTCTGAGAACCATATCCAACTACAACAATATTCTGTAATTCGTTTGAATCTTCTGTTAGTTTAACATTTACAGTTGTACGTGTTCCAATTGCTACTTCTTGTTTTCTCATTCCGATAAAAGAAAAAACTAAAGTTGCATTTGGCTTAACTTTAATTTGAAATTGACCATTAAAATCTGTCGTAACATTATTCTTTGTAGATTTCTCTGTTACGTTTACTCCTGGAAGTAAACCAGACACATGATCAGTCACAGTTCCTGTTACTGTAACTAGATTTGAGTTTTGAGCATAACTCATCACACTCATCAGTGTAAACAAAAGAAAGCTACATCTCTTTAAAAGTGCTTGTTTCATAAATGTTTTTGTTTTGGTTAGGTTTTATTTAGTGTTAGTTAGTCATGTTAAATGTGTTTCACTTAAAGATATCAAAAATTAAAAAAAGTTTAATAGGCTTTAAATTAAATGTTAAAAACACATTTATTTTGTATACCAAAAATATAACGATGACGAATTAGAACCGTCCTGTTCTATCCTGCTTTACTGGCATTATCTAAAAAAAACTAACTCAAAAAAACAATATTAATAAAAAAAAGAAGGAAAAAATAGACAAAATAGAAAAAACGAGTAATAAGTTTGAGTATAATTAAATAGAAGAACTGCTTTTAAAACAAATACAGAAGAATTAGCATTAAAAACAAAAAATAGCTGTTTTTTCTGCAAAATCAGGTACTGAAATACTGTTATTTAATGAGTTAAGTTTAGCATTATTAAACGAAAAAATGGCTTCTCTTTTTAAAGAAAAGCCATTTTTTAAAGTAGAAATCTTACAACCTGAAAACGTTTTCGCTTTACAAAACATTCCTTAAAATTTTACTAAAAAAATATTTTTTTTAAACGTAAAATCTGACCAATAAAAAAATCGAAGTGCTTTTTTTGATACAAAATCTAAAAAAAACCTATAGTCCTAAAACTGATCATTATTTATTTGGATTCCATCCATTTAAAACCAAATCTCGATTGTATTTTTTAATATCCCCTTTTTTCAACTGATGCGACCAGGATACTCGTTGTGACAAATCTTTTGCGCTAGAACCTTTACTGCCGTATTCTGCATAATAAGCTGTTTTATCTTTATCAGGAAATCTGGTATCAATCCATGCGTTCCAGCCTTCTGGTATGATATGCGAACCAATATCTGTGTTTATAAAAACCGTTTGTGCATAAGGTCTCCACGGTCTTCCTAAAAAAACTTTATCTACCGATTTGTCCTTTGCAGTAAGTTTACAATCTGTTAAAACAAATCCATATGCCTGACCTTGCGGAGTTGAAGCGGCTGTAATATAGGAATTCGCTAAACTTTCAATTGTACATTTATAAAAATAAGCTGTTGCCGCTCCGAAGATAAAATCGGTTGTACCATTTATAAAACAGTTTTCAAAATAAGCGCGGGTATTTTCCTGTGATAAAAATAACGTATCCTGATTTCCTAAAATATTACAGTTCTTTACAATAACCCGATCACTTTTTATATGTAGCGCCACCGCCTGTCCTACTCTTCCTGCTGTGTTTTCAATGGTAAGATTTTCAAGTGTACAGTCATTTCCTTTAATCAAGAAAGAATACGAAGTTGAAGTTCCAAAAGTCTTCTTTCCAGACAGATCATTTTCACGAAGCGGTTTTCCCGAATAATCGTCAAATGAAATAATGGTTTTATTTCGGTCAAGACCTTTTAAAGTAATGAATGGTTTTGAAGCTGGAATTTCCAATTTTTCAACATACTTTCCTGGCTTAATTGTTATTACAACTCGTTTTTCTGAATTGTCCTTGACATTATTTACCGCTTCCTGAATGGTTTTAAAATCTCCAGAACCATCTTGAGCAACGGTTAATATCAATTTATTATCTAGTGTTTGGGCTGATATTGAAAGTGTTATTAGAAATAAAAACAGAATATGTTTCATAGTATTTAATGTTAGGATTTTTAGACAAAGTTTATCTGTAGAGACGCACCGCAGTGCGTCTACGCCATGTATATCAAACATTGTGGCTACGTTACGTTAGACGCACTGCGGTGCGTCTCTACGAAAAAACAGGAATCTATATATAATTTTAATGCGACATCCAAACCGTCATTTCTCCTTTTCCTTTATTTCCCCATGCAAAATACGGAATCAATTTAACTTGTACAGCCGTTGCATCTTTAGAAGAAAGTGGTTTGTACAAAGATTTATTCCATGAATTATTCGAATTTATAACGGCTTCCGCATCAATGCTTACTAAGTTTCTATTGTTCAATGTGAAATTGTTGGTCGCAAAATTTGATTTCAAATTCAAAGCCACATCATTTACGCTTATTTTCGCAGGAAGTTGGTCTGATTCTAAGCAATATACCAAAGGTCCTCTTTTTACAGCAACCTGATTTTTAACTTCTTCCACCAACGGATTAGCTTCCATTAATTCAACTGGCATCGGGAGATTCAATTCAATTACATCTCCTTTTTTCCATTTTTGGTTTAATTTCAGATAAGTTCCAGAAACGATTTTATCAATAATTTTTGAATTATTAACTGAAATCGAAGCATTCTGACTCCAACCTGGAATTCTTAAAAAGAAATTTTGTAAATCTTTTGGAGCTTTTACGATTTTCAAGGTTATTTTTCCGTCCCAAGGATAATTGGTTTGCTGTTCAATTTCGATTTCTTCTCCATTTAAAGATTTTGTTTTCAATTGATTACTTCCATATAAATTGACATACAAACCTTCTTTCGAAATATTGTAAGCATAATTTCCTATTTCAGCAACTGTTCTCGTTACGTTTGGCGCACAGCAGTTTGATAATGCAATATAGCCTTCACGTTCATTTCCCCAACGTTGGTGAAATGGTAAATCATTAGAAACATTCAGCGGATTGTTATACAGGAATTTTTCTCCCTCTAAATCCATTCCAGAAAGAACGCTGTTGTATAATGCCAATTCTACAATATCAGCATATTTGGCATCGCCCGTAATTTGAAGCATTCTCCAGTTCCATAACACATTTCCAATATTGGCACAGGTTTCCGTATGAGCCGTTGCATTTGGCAATTGAAAAGGCCTTCCGTATGCTTGGTGAATTTTTTGTACATCGGCAGGATTATAAGACGTTCCGTCCGGCGAAACTCCATCGTATAAAGATCCGCAACCTCCTGTAATGTACATTTTTCGATACGTTATATCATCCCAAATGGATTCTAAATTGTCTAATAATTTCTTTTCTCCCGTTTCTGCATATAAATCTGCAACTCCGGCGTATAGGTAGTTCGCTCTTACAGCGTGACCCATTGCAGTTGTCTGTTGTCTAAATGGAATTCGATCCTGATTATCATCGGTTCCGTCATTTGTGGTTCCTCTAATGTCAATTAAATTATTGGCTAATTCCAGATATTTTGGATTTTTAGTCGTTCTGTACATTTCGACAATTCCCATATAATGTGATGGACAAATCGCATTTCGAGCTAATTCTGGTGAAGCTTTTTTGTAGAAATCATACAAGAAATCGGCAACACCTTTTGCAATATTCAAAAAGTTTGTTTTTCCTGTAGCACGATAATGAATGCAAGCTGCAGTCATTAAATGTCCCATATTGTATTTCTCAAAACCCAATTGTTTTTTTACTTCTTCCGGGCCTAAAGTTCCCCAGCGTTCGTCGATTAAAACGGGGGTATGAATATAACCATCTTTGCGTTGTACTTTTGCAAAAAGCGCAATGGCTTTATCCATTTCGGCATCCAGTTTTTTATCTTTTGTAACGGCATACGTTGCTGCCATTCCTTCAAAAATCTTATAGAAATCACCATCATGAAATGAAGGTCCTTTGAAAGTTCCTTTGCTTAAACCTGCTGCAATTTCGAAGTTTTTGTAAGCATGCGAAGTTTCATTATGATACAAATCCCACATATACGGCAATGTATTTTTGGTTTCTATATCAAATTGTTCTTTCCAGAAACCATTTGTCCATTTTACATCTTGCAAACCTACACTTTGCAGTTTTGAATACGGGCTTTCTGAATTCGCAACCAAACCTTTATTCTGTGCAAAGATTACGGTTGAAAGAAACAAACTTGAGATGATGATGTTCTTTTTCATTTTTTCTTATTGTGATGAATTTGTAACGCTGATGACACGGATTGCCTTTGGCAAAACGCGGATTTATACGGATTTTTATTTTGCCACGAATTACACGAATTTCCGCGAATTGTTTTTTACTATACTGCGTAAAAAATTAGTGAAAATTCGTGTAATTCGTGGCAGACTCTTTTCTATTTTACAAAGAAATTAATCGTTCTGCTCATTGAATCTCCGTCTGTATCTTTTACGGTTAGGACGAAAGAAGCGAATCCTTTTTCAACGGTTGTAAACTCAATTTCCTTTCCTTTTAAAACCACTTTTCCATTTTTAAGATCAGAGAAAGTATACGCCGGTTTATTTTCATAACCTTTGAAATAATCCGCAGCGTTTAAAACTTTCTTCTCTCCTGAATTTACAAAATAATGAGGCTGAGCAAGCCAATCTAAATAATTATCCAACTGCGTAAAACCGTCTTTATCTGTATCTTGATTAGCATCTGAAAAATCTCCCGCTTTTGAATTTTCATTTAAGCCAAAAGCTTTTTCCCACCAGTTTGGTAATCCATCGTGATCTGTATCCCAATCTGCCGGACGCGTTTCTGAAGCGAAATTTGGCCATCCGCCTGCATCTTGTTCATTATCTATCATTCCACCTAAACCACTTTTGCTTCCTTTAAAACTAAACGTTCCTTTTAAAGTTTCATCAATAATTCTGTTATCATGTTTATCAAAAAACGGCTGATTTGCACCAACATCTGAAAGTACATTTTTATAGGCCGCTTTCGCCGATTGTGTTTCTATATAAGAAGGAAAAAATGGCTTGTCAACAAATGTTTCATATTCTACTTTCTCATTATGGCTTATAGTAGATTTTCTCCCTTTTTCCTGAGATTTCTCATCAAAATAACCTGGCATTATATTACCGTTGAAATAATAACGCTGCATTCCTTTTCCAACTCCTTCGTGCTGCGCATTTAACGCTACAAATATTTTAGTCGAAGCGCCCGGTTTGTAATAATTATTTACAAAATTTACCTCGTTTGCACCACCGTCTGTAGTTCTTTGTCCCCAATTGTAAACCACATTATTTGTAATATCCAATCTTCCTGTATAATAACCATCTCCGTTTAAACCACCACCAATACTCCAGTTTCTTCCGTAATTATGAGCCAGTAAATTGTGATGAAAACTTCCAATATCACCGCCAATTGTAGCCGCAAATCCGTGCATTTTCCCAACTTCATATTTATCATGTCCAGCGACATTCAAAGCTTCAGAAATTAAAGTTCTTTGTAAAGAAATATGATGCGCACCACGCGAACTAAAAGATTCATCAATTGTCCAGCTGATAGAACAATGATCAATAATACTGTAATCAGCACCCGTTAATCCCATTCCGTCATAAGTAGTTCCGCCGCCAATTCTCACTTTTAAAAATCGGACAACGCCATCATTTCCTGTTAATCCAATTGGCGCTCTGCTGATCGTAATTCCTTCTCCCGGAGCAGTTTGTCCTGCAATAGTAATATAAGGCTGATTTGCCACTAATCTCGAAGCCAGTTTTATATTTCCCGAAACATTAAAAACAATTGTTCTCGGTCCAATTTCCTGATTGATTGCATCACGTAAGCTTCCCGGTCCATCGTCATTTAAGTTTGTTACTTCAATTACTTTTCCGCCGCGTCCTCCCACAGCATAACGTCCGTAACCTTCTGCTCCCGGAAAAGCCAATTGTGCAGGTTTAAACGACCAAACATTTCCTAAAGTTACCTGACCATTATTATCTACTTCATCCACTCTCCAGTAATAAGTTGTTCCTGAATATAAATCAGAAACTGAATATGATTTATCAGTCAATTTTCCTTTAAATTCTTTTGAAGATTCTGTTGCATTCTCTACCGCATTTTTATCTTCCCCAAAATACAACTTATGAAATGCCACATTTTTTACAGCATCCCATTTTAAAATCAAATTTTTACTTACTTCAACATGTTCGTCTCTGTTTCTTGGTTCCGGAGTACGCGCCTGATTCATCAAGTTTGGCGTATCAATTTCAAAACCATTGATTACAATCTGTTTTATAACTTCTGGATTTGAAGCTGGATCAATCTCAAAACGAACAATTACATCTTTGCCTGCTTCTGCATTAAAAGTGATATACGCCATCGCTGCATCAATTTTAGCATTGGCTCTTTGGCTTGCATTTACAGTCTGCTCAAACTTTCCGTTTACATATATTTTTATAGGCGAAAAAGTTTTTCCTGTAATTACATCAAAAGTATTATGAAAAGTCAAAAGCGTGTGTTTTCCCGCTTTTAATCCGCTGATTTTCATTTCTAAATTTTCAGCCGTAACCAAACCGTCGCTTCCTAATTTATTATAAAACGGAGCGTTCATCCCCACTTTATACCATTTTGAGGTAAAGTTTCCTTTTAGTTTAAATGCTACATTATTAAACGTTTTTTCGGCTTCTTTTTGATCGCTGACAACCCAGGAATCATAACTTACATCATGAACTTCTTCCAATTTTCTTTGAAAAAAATCGAAGTCTACTTTTACAATTTGTTTATCAGTATTTTGAACTGATTGTGCTTGTCCGTTTGCTGTCAAAAGCATAGACAAAACTGCAGCACTTAGTAATTTCTTAATCATTTTATTTGGTAATAGTTAGTTAGTTTAATTTTTTCTTTTTTTCTATTGAAATTCCTAACAGATTTATAATGTCTTTTTTCCTTTGTTCCGGAATTACTTTTAAAAACTTCAATTCTCCATTTAGAAGTTCGGCTTCAATTGTAGTATTTTGTTTTGCATGTAATTTGAAATGAACATTCCAATCTTTTGGCCATGCAGGAAAAAGATAAATTTTCCCATCCGTTTCCTGTAAAAGCATTTCCTGCATGCCAATCATTCCCGATCCGCCCCAATTATGATCTGGAACCCAGTCAAATCCCGGACCCCAAAATGCAGGGAAACGTCGTTCTGAATTCGCCATTTTTAAAGTATTATATTTTGCTGCTTCTTCGGTTAAACCCAAACGAGCCGAAAAAATATTATCTTGTTTCCATCCAATATGACTTCTGAATTTTAAAGCATCAGAGTCGTATTTCCATGTATTTAACGCGGTTTCTAAATCAGGTTTTCCAATGCCATAAATCCCCCAAGGATAAACAGGATACAATTGCGGCACCTCAGAATTATTAACTCTTTCCCAAGATTTTGCCGGAACTAATACTTTATTATTATCGATTTCTCCGAAGTTTAAAGGCGGAATTCTCGTTTGAAATCCTTTTACATATTCTAATTCTTCTTTTGATAATTGTTCCGAAGAAAGTTCTAAAAGATTATCTGTAATAACTTGTAAAGCCGAAATTGTACTATTAGAATTATACGCCATTTTATAAGTTTCAGCGCCCGAACCCGGATATAAAATTAATTTTCCATTTCCGTCCAAAGCTTTTCTTCCTCGCTGTTTCGCCAGATATTGATAATGCTCATCAAAAAATCGAAGACAGCTTATAATAAACGAATTGTATTTCTGAATATCTTCCCCTGCGTATTGTTTTTGCTGTAACATCATTTGACAGAATTCAAATACCGTATCCCATTCATATTCCAGCCATGCATTGTATTCCATTCCCGGATCGTAATCTGCGGGGCGTTTCCATTCGTATTCTGCTGGATTTGGCAATCCGAAATTTTCTAATTGTTCGGTGAAAGATGCACCGTTATGGTTCCAGTAAACTTTGCTTCTTAACTCAGCATTTTTCTGTAAACTCAAATAATAATCCAGCTTCGATTTCATCATATCAAAATCACCGCTTTTTACCATCGGGAAATAAACCAATCGCTGGTTTTGAGCCGTCATCGTTCCTCCGCCCCAATTCCTGAAATCGGGTGTAAAATCTAAAGCTGCATTAGTAAAAACAGGATCAACCGTAAATAATCCGCCGTTGAATTTTGTTGGATATTTTCCATACGCATTGCATCCTAACATATATCGAAACAACTGATAATTCTGTCCAATTTGATAAACCGAATCTTTCTCAATCGATTGATTTTTTTGAGTAAAAATAAAACTGCGGTTCCAGAAATCATTCCACCATTTTATAGTGTTTTTTTCTGCTTGTTTTGAAGTATTTTTATTGGATGAAATCTGATGCTGCAGTCCAGTATTCCAAGTATTTAAATCAGATTGGCTGGTGTTTAAATAAATTTCTAAAGAATGCTTTTTAGATGGTTTTATACTTGATAAAGTAAAACCTTTAAAATCTGTCGATTGGTATTTTCCTAAATACGTTCCATTAGGTTTTAGATTATCGCCAGTCATAAGTCCACCGAAAGTTAAATTCGCAATCGGGTTCAGCATTTGCCCTTTTACCGATTCCATCTTCTGCTGTTTAACCGCTACATCAAAAACGGTATTTTCTCTGTTTCTGTGATAGAATTTTATTCCGTTATTTTCAAATGAAATGGAATCTTTATAGGTAATAATATCCCCCTGAGGTGCCCATTTATAAGAATTCGCATTATTAGCTTTTCCTTTTGAATCGCGATTTTTATAACGCCAGTTTTCATAAGATGCCGTCATTTTAAGCGAAGTTTTACTTTTTAAATCTAAATGGATTATTGGTTTAAAAACATCTACCCAGAGTTTGATTTTAGTGTCATTCTGCCCTATTAAGATATATCCGTCTTTGAGTTTTAATTCCTGATGAAAACCTTCTTTTCCGGCAAAAGGATTCGGACTTAAAGTCACTTTTACCCGACCTAATTTTAATAAAGTATTATGTTCATCAAAAGTTCCGCTTCGTAAAAAATAAAAATACAAATCGCCATTTTCAACCCAGACATTCATACCAATATCTCCGCCTCCCAAAGGCATAGATTCTGATGAATTGCTGCTCTGCGTATTCCAAACCTGATTATAATTATCGAGCGCAGGAATTTGCGCTTTGATACAAAGCGTTGTGAAGAGAAGTATAAATATTATATTATTTTTCATCGTTTTCTTTCCTGCAAGGTTTCCAAAACCTTGTAGGTATATTTTTTTTAAGTTGACAGTCAATCAGACACCTACAAGGTTTTGAAAACCTTGCAGGAGCTTCCGTATATTACCATTCATCCGTTCTAAACGAAGAAATCGGCAAACCGCCTGCACTAAACAATTCCGCTTTTGCAAAATCTTTCCATAAATAGCGAACAGCAACTGGATTTTTAACTTTATCTGAAGTCAGAACAACTGATTTCCTTCTTAAAACCGTTTTTGCGGGATAAAAAACTTTGTCTTCTCCTGCTATTTCAAAACCTAAAACCTCTTTGTCATAAGATGTAATTCCGTTTGCAACATCATCAAAAGAAACCGTAACCGAACCGTCTTTTATTTCCATAGATTTATATTTCGGACTTTCAAATTCAAAACCTTCAATTCCGTACGTTCTTGCCAAAGCCTGAAAAGCTAATCTATTCCCTCCTTTTTCTTTATCCATTGGATGAATATTATTTTCTTCACCAACATCCATTAAAACAGCCATTCCTGAATTCGGAATTTCCTTTGAAGCTTTCAACTGCGCTTCTCTTATATAAGCCGAATTGTATTTTTCTAAATAATCTTTTGGATGAAAAGAAGCATAATTAAACGGTGCAATCTGAGCATAGTAAAAAGGAAAATCGCCTTGTTTCCATAAAGCTCTCCAACTTGAAACCATTTTTTTCATCAGAGAAGTATACTCAGAAGCTCTTTCATAATTCGATTCTCCCTGATACCAAATACAGCCTTTTATTCCATAACCAATTACAGGCGAAAGCATTCCGTTAAATAAAGTCGTCGGAACACGATTTGGATCTTTTGCCAATTCTTCTTTTGTAGTCGGAATTTTAGCACTTGTAAAATCTTTCAGCATTTCCTGATTCATCCACGCTTCCATACTTGAACCTCCGTACGAAACATGAATTAATCCAACCGGAACGTCTAAAACTTCTTGCAAAAGTGAACCAAAATACCAAGCCGTTGCACTAAAATTTGAAGTTGATTTTGGAGAAGCTACTTCCCATTTTCCTTCAAAATCCTGCAAAGGTTCTAAAACAGTAGCACGCGGAATGGTGATTATCCGAATGTTTTTATTTGCTGATCTTACGATAATTTCATTTCCATTTCTAACGGGCTGTCCTTGAAATCCTTTCAATGGCATTTCCATATTGGATTGTCCTGAACACAACCAAACTTCACCAATCAAAATATTTTTGATGGTCACTTTTTCAGTTCCTTCTGAAACTTCAATTACAAATGGCCCGCCAAATGATGGCGTTTGTAATTCTGTTTTCCATTTACCTGAATTGTCTGCTTTTACTTTATAGATTTTAGAATTCCATGACGTTTTGATTACAATGTTAGCGTTCTTTTCTGCCCAGCCCCAAATTGGCGCATTTGATTTTTGCTGCAACATCATGTTATCAGTAAACAAAGCTGGTAATTTGATTTTGGCATTGATTTGAAAACTGGCTAAAATCGCTACTAATACAATAATTGATCTTTTCATTTCTATATTTTTTTTGCCACAGATTAAATGGATTAAAAAAGATTATTAATCTGCGGATATTTTTATTTTTCAATTGCCTCCAGCTTTAGCTGGAGGTTACATTCTTCAACATCTTAGGCTTTAACCAAACTATTTTTTTGGGCTAAAGCCCTTATTTTATTATCTTTTTAAACCTCCAGCTAAAGCTGGAGGCAATTAATTTTCTTTTCTTTTATCACAGATTAGAAAATCTTTTTAATCCTTTTAATCTGTGGCAAAAAAATTATTTAATCTTTTCTTTCACAAGCAAAACTGGGCCAAATAATCCAGCTTTAAGCAACGGTTCTCCTTCCAAACGAAATGTCGCATTTGTCCATGTTAATCGTTCTTCTTTTGGAAATTTTTGGTCGCCCATTAGTCGGTTTGCCCAAGTATTTGTGATTTTTATTTCTATAATATTTTTTCCTTTTTGTAAAGCTTTTGAAATATCTGTTTTGAAAGGGAAAGTCCAAAGCGTCCCACAATCTTTTCCATTGATTTTGATTTCTGCGATATTCGCAATTTCACCCAAATAAAGCCAGATTTTATCGGCATCTTTTCCTTTCCAGACAAACTCTTTTTTATAAACCACAGTTCCCGAATAATACTTAATTTGATCATTATCGGAAGTACTCCAGTCGAAAAGTTTATCGATTTTTACGACTTCTTTCGGATCTTTAAATTTCGCATCAAACTGTAATTCCCAGTTTTCATCTAAAGTCTGAACTTTTTCAAATTCAGAAGATTTTCCTTTTACTAAAACTTCTTGTGTTTCCTGTTTAAAAATCACAAAACCAGATTCGTTGGCATCAAATGTTATCGAAACAATTGTTCTTCCGTTTTCTATTTTCCAATTGGCTAAAACAGAAGTTTTATCTGTCACAGGATTATACCATTGTGGCACTTTTCCTGAAATTCTGAAAGATGCATCAAACGTTCTTTTTTCAGCTTTTTGGTTGGAAATAAAATAAATATCTTCCGTCTCCGATTTACGATGTGCCCAAGCTAATGTTTCAGAATCAGCTCTATTTAAATTTGGAAAATAAACATCTTGAGCAATTCCGATAGAAGTAAAATCATTTCCTAAATATGGCAATTTAACAACAGTTCCTTTTCCGATTTTCCATTTAGAAGAATTGGAGTTGTTCCAAATTTCATCAATTACATTCTGCCACTTTTTAAACTCTGAATCCGATTGTAAACCCGGTTGTAAATTTGGTTTTTCATCAACAAAAATCGTTGCACCATCTTTTACTAATTGCAATATTTTTTCGGCGGAAGCCAAAGAAAGCAGCTTATTTGGTGCCATTTTATGACTTCCCGGAAACAATAAAGCTCCATATTCAATTCCGCCTCCAAAAGAGATTTTTCCGTTCTCTACTTTTGCGCGGTTTATCAAAACATCTGAATTGAACGAATCGTATTGGTAACCATTCATCGCGTTGATCCATTGCGATAAATCGGTTGAGTTTTTAGAAAAGCTAACTTCTTTTGGCATTTTAGCGCTTGGCTGTCCTTCATTTTTCAAACGAATGACTTCACTTTCAATTCTTTCCTTTCCAAAAACATTCGGAATAAAAGGTACTAAACGATCCGGAAGCATTGAACGAGACGGTAAATCTTCGCCAATAAACACAGCTAAATCAATAACGGGTTTTCCTTTTTGTAACTGAAACTGCACTCTCTGGCAATATTCAAACCAGGCTTTTCCGGGTTCCCACCAAGTTTGGTCTCTTTGAAAATACGATCCAATTCCGTCTAAAGTCATTCCGGGTTTTCTGTCCAGCCACGGATTATGTACAAAAACGTGGTAGAAAAAACGGTTAATTCCCAGAGCATAATTTCTGTCGGCAACCACTTTTAAATTTCCCGGATGTTCGTCCCAATCCATTTTTAAAGCCGTAAAAGCTTCTGCCTGAATAATATCTTTTCCATAAATATGCCCGCCCGAAATAGCATCTAACATATCGTTTGGTTTGTCGTGTGTTGGGCTTTTCAGCCAAAATTCACCACTTGGATAATCAATATATTTAAAATGCAAAAGTCCGTCGCTCATCATAGTTGGCGCCACATTTTCTGAACTGAATTTTACATTAGCATCGTCAGCAATTTGTCGTAAAGTCCCAAAGAAATTCTCGGCGGCCAATTCTGAAATTGTTTTTCGAACATCATATAAAACCTTCTCTGAAGTCTGGATATTTTTTACAGGAATTCCCGCCATAACAGGCAGATAATCTACAATATCATACCCTCTGCGGGTTTTAAATTCGTTTCTAAAAACAGGCGACCAGTTTTGGCTTCCACATTCCCAGCTGTCCATATGTAGAATTCTAACCACTTTTGAAGCTAATTCTGGACCCGCAACACGAAGCATTTCGCCAAACCAATGATCCAGCTGAAAACGAATGGCTTCAGCATTAAATTTGTCAACTTCCAAGCCTCTTCCCGCTCCTGCTGTTGCATTTTCATGTCCTGTTGAAGTATGCCCAAAACGAATAATTCTCCAATTCGCTTTCGCGGAAGCGTTCCAATTTAAAACGCCGTTTGCATGTACAAACTTCGAAATATTAATCATTTTTGATGGATCGATACAATCTGCAGCACTAATTTCTTTTTCGGTTGTCTGCGGACTTAATCGCCAAATAGCTCCCGATTTTCCTTCGTAATTGTCAATTAAAGGTTCGTTTGATAAATAGATTTTTGACACTTTTAAACCTTGATTCCATTTTGCAGGATCTAAATCTTCTGCGCCTGGTTCTGTTCCTTCGGGATCGTAAACGAATCTAAAATATTTAGCTTTTGTGGGAACAATACTATGCGTATAAAATGCATCAACATCCTGCCAGCCGTGACGCGGTGTTGTTAATCTTCCTAAACTTCTGAAGTTTTTTCCATCATCGCTGACTTCAATTAGTAAACGATGCGCCTGATAATTGTTTCCTTTGGTTTCAATTTGAATGGATTTGCATAAAAAAGGTTCATCAAATTCATACTGAATCCAACCCTTTTTGGGCATTCTAAATAATCCGTCTTTATCTGATGAACTTAAAATAGTCGCATCAGATTCGGGATTGGTTGATGTTATTTTTGGACGTTTTTTATCCGAAGTAATAAAACTTTCTTTTACCGGAATAGCAAAAGTTGCAATATCTTGATAATAGTCTTTGTAATGATTTGGAACGGCTAATTTTAGATTTTTAAAGTTGTTTCCGCTAACAATAGTATCTTTCCAAACTACCTTTTGCATTGACATTTCGGGCGTTATCCAAGGGCCTCCGGCAACGGCAAAACCATCGGCAGGATGAAATCCAATTTTTACTCCAACCCGATCGGCTTCTGTTAAAGCCCAATGCACTAAATCCCAGAATTCTTTGCTTAACTGCAAAACAGGCGGATCAATCAAAGGCGGATTTGCTGGTCCTTTAATCGTCATTAAATACGCACCTTCAATACCTGCCCTTTTCATCGCTTCTAAATCGGCTGTGATGCCTTCTTTAGAATACGCGCTTTGCATCCAATACCAATACGTCCACGGTTTTGAGGATTCTTTGGTAGGCTGAAAAAAGGTATTTTCTTTTTTATAGATTTCCTGTGCGGAGACGAAGCTTGCAAAAAGGAGGATAAAAAAGAGGTGTTTTTTTTGAAACATTTTTACTGTTTTATTTTCGTTTGTAAACCCGACAGGTTTTAATATTCGTTTTTATTTGTCATTTCGACGTAAGGAGAAATCGCATTAGAAACTCCTCAAACGAAATCTCAATCTTTGTCGACATACGTGTGCGATTTCTCGTTCCTCGAAATGACAAACTATACCTTTTAATTTTTAATTATAAATTACTAATATTTAAACTGCTTCAAACTACTTTCCAATTGTTTTTTTGAACCACTGAAAGGCGTCAAATAAAAACTATATTGATAATCTCCTGATTTAATCTGATATTGTTCTAATGGCTGTGCAACAATCGTCCAACTATCATTTCCTCCCACTCCCATTTGAATTAAATCGATGTTTACTGTTAAAAATCCTGGATCTTTCAAATCATATGTATGACCTGCCGAACTTAGATTTTCCTGTGTATAAGGCCATGCACTCATGCTTAAAACTTTAGAATCGTTTACAACCAAAAAACCATTATTTTTTTGTGGAGTACTTAATGCCATCCATCTTACATCACATCTGTTTCCGTTTTCCTGCGGTTTTGGGTAATGTTCTATGAAATCATTTATTGGAAGCGAATATTTCCCAACAAACGAACCAAAATTTCTGTCGCTGTAATTTTCTAATTCTCCCTTTCCGTACCATGAAATCTGATCGAATTTTCTTTGAACTCCCATCTGCATTCCGATTTTTGGAATGTTTGGTAATTTGTTTGATGCTTTTAAGCTGTAATCTACTTTTATTAATCCGTTTGGAAAAATATTATAGATCACTTTTACGCTCGCACTATCTTTTATAACTTCGTAATCGCTTGTTATTTTAATTTCAGAAGCTGATTTATCAATTGAAATGTTGACCAATTTTGGTTTTGCTTTGTACCATTGTTTCAGCAACTTTTGCGATTTCCAACCACGTTTATCATTGTCTGTAAGTGGTCTTACGAAGTTTGGCAATAGCGGTGCAAAAACTTGTTCTTCTCCGTTAAAAATATAAGAACTCAAAGCTCCGTTTGTTTTTCCAATCGTAATATCAAAAGTTTTTCCTTTGATTTTAAAATCTGAATCGGATTCAGAAACGTTTAAAATTTCTTTTTTAGATTCTGGAGAAACGGCTTCTTTCTTTTTTAATATAAACTGATCTTCCGCGACAGCATAACCTTTTGAAGCCCACAATTCATCTTTTGAAAGCTGGAATTCTATATTTAAAATATATTCTGCATCGGCTTTCATTTTTGGAAGATAAGAGCTGATATCTAAGGTTGTTGATTGTCCTGCTTCTACTTTAAATGGTTTTAAAATCTGAGTTTTGATTACGTTTCCGTTTTCCAACACTTTTAAAACGGGAATGTAACCCTCTAATGATTTAACCGATTGACGATTTTTGATTTCTAACTGATTTCCGTTTAAAGTCGAAACCGCTGGCTGATACACCCATTTATTCTCAAAAATAGAACCTTTTGGTTTTCCGTTAGAATCTACAATTCCTTTTGTATTGAAGTTTCCGTCGTGGTATTTTTCTCCAAAATCTCCTCCGTGAGCAAAATAATTCTGACCAGATCTGGAATCAAATTTCACTAATCCCTGATCTTTAAATTCCCAGATACAGCCTCCGATAACTCTTGGAAGCGAACGAAATTCATCCCATAATTCTTTTAAATTTCCAACTGAATTTCCCATTGCATGAGAATATTCAACGAAAATAATCGGACGAGTATCTTTCTTTTGATCGACTAAAAATTTCGGTGTGAAAACGCCCGGATAAAAACGGCTGACCATATCAACATACGAATCATCCTGCGGATTTTCGAATCGGTACGCATGATCAATTGTTTTTGGATATCCCGGATCAAGCGGATCGATATAACCGTCTAATTTTGCATTTCCCTGCGCTGGTTCGTAATGTACGGGACGTGTAATATCAAAATCGTGAACCCAGCCCGACATTGCCGAATGATTTGGTCCTTTTCCACCTTCATTTCCTAAACTCCACATGACAACCGATGGATGGTTTTTATCTCTTTCAACCATTCTCGTCATACGCTCCAAATAAGCATTTGTCCATTTTGGATCGTTGCTTAGTTTTCCGCCAATTCCGTGTGTTTCCTGATTGGCTTCGTCCATGACCATAATTCCGTATTGATCGCATAATTCGTAGAAATAAGGATCGTTTGGATAATGGCTTGTGCGTATAAAATTGAAATTGAACTTTTTAATCGTGGTAATATCTTGTTTGATATCTGCTCTCGTAACCGCTTTTCCTCTTGTTGGATGATGGTCGTGACGGTTTACGCCATATACATAGGTTTCTTTTCCGTTAATGAGCATTTTTCCATTTTCTTTCGAAAATTCAATTGAACGGAAACCAACTTTACAACTTTTGGCTTCGGTAACATTTCCGTTTTTATCTTTTATGGAAATGACCATTGTGTATAAATTCGGTTCTTCTGAACTCCATTTCTTTGGATTTTTAATGGTTTCTTGAAAGAATCCGAAACGTACATTATCCAGACGAGGATAACTTTCGTTGATCAAATCAATCACAGGTCTTTGAAGCGGTTCTTTGAACATTGCCGTATTATTACCATCATACAATTGAACATTCATCGTGTAATCTTTTATTTTTTCTCCTGTTAAATTCTCCACTTTCGGACGCAGTTTAAAAATCGCATCTGTGTATTGTTTATCTAATTTGGTTTGAACAAAGAAATCCTGAATACGCAGTTTTGGCTCGGCCATAATGAAAACCTCACGCTGGATTCCACTCATGCGCCAGTGATCCTGATCTTCTAAATAAGAACCATCTGTCCAACGGATTACACGAACTGAAACTACATTTTCTCCTGCTTTCAAGTAAGGCGTAATATCAAATTCTGATGGCAGAAAACTGTCTTCGCCATAACCTAAAAATTCTCCATTTAACCAAACCTCAAAACCTGAACTTACAGCTCCGAAATGTAAAGTAACGGTCATATCTTTCCAGTTTTCTGGAACCGTAAAACTTCTTTGGTAAGAACCAACTCCGTTATAATCTTTAGGAATATAAGGTGGATTTATGGGTCTAAACGGATAAACGGCACTTTTGTAAATTGGATTATCATATCCTTTCATTTCCCAATTCGAAGGCACTTCGATTTTGTCCCAGCCTGAAACGGTATTTTTATAAAAATCTTTTGATGCTTCTTTTAAATTTACGGCATATTTAAAATCCCAATCGCCATTTAGCATCTGGATTCGGCTTTTGGTTCTATCACCTTTTAAAGCGTCTTCAACACTTGCATATGAATAAGCAGTCACTCTTGATGGCTGTCTGTTGATGCTTGTAACCGTTGGATCTTCCCAAGGAGCGAATTCATATTTTTTATGCAATTCAGGGATTCCTGCTGGTTCTCCTGTTACGGATTGGGCCTGAGTGTAAGTTGTTAGAAGTAAGATGAAAAATGTGAATACCGATGTTGGTATCGAAAATCGAAACCTTGAAAAGTTATTATTTTGAATTGACTGAAACATTATTTTATTTTTAGTTTTTTTGTCATTCCGACGAAGGAGGAATCGCACTATAAATTCCGCAACTATAATCGACAATTTTTATGGTTACAAGTGTGATTTCTCGTTCCTCGAAATGACAAACTGGGTCTTTATTTATTTTGTGGAATTAAACCTGACAGGTTTAAAACATACTTTATCTTAATACTTTGTACTATAGTCTTAATTCTTCTTCACTTTTTTCTCCGGCGGAGCCACAAAATTCAATTTGCTTTTTCCTAGATCTTTAGAAGTTGCAATTGCAATTCCTCTTTGTTCTGCTTTGTTAACGGCACAGTAAAAATGATAAACTACTCCGTCGTGTTTTACGGCAAATGATTTATGAGCAAACATATCATCGTAAGGTTCAGATGATTTAACTAAATCGTCGCCTTTCCAGTCCGTCCAGTTTACTAAATCATTTGAAACGGCAAAACGGTTAAATGCACCTTGATTCCAACCCGTCCAGAAAGCTCCAAAATAGAACATTACCCAAGTATCATTAATACGCTGAATATAAGCATCTCCCGAAATTCCTTTATGATGGTTGATTAATGGTTTATTGCCGTAACGTTTCCATTCTTTCATGTCGTTTGATACAGCCATAGCAATACGTTCAGCGCCTTTAGCGGGATTTATACTATCGCCACGGGCATTATAGTACATGATAAAATTGTGTCCTGTTAATTTATCTTTATCCCGAATCACACTGTTTTTGTACATCGTACTATTATCCCACCATCTGGCGTCTTTGTCTTTTGGAGTCAAAACCGGATTTTCTAATCTCTGAAATTCGTGTGGTTTTGTTGGCGCTTCTTTAGTATATGCCATTCCAATTGATAAAACGCCGGCTTCATAACCTTTGCTGTCTCCACCAAAATAACTCATCCAGTATTTATCATCGTATTTTTCCCATTCGTAACTTCCGCCCCAAGTTGGATCTTGCAACGAAATATATCCTGCTTTTTGATTGACATCCCAGTGTTTTTCGTTTTCTGAGAAAGACATTACTTTTCCTAGATATTTCCAGTCTAAAAGATTGTCACTTTCTGCTAACCAAGTTTCATAACCTCTTCCGTCATAAATTAAATAGGTCATATACCATTTGCCGTCTTTTCTAAATACACTCGGACAATCCATTTTGTATGAGTTGTCAGTTGGAACCATTACCAAACCGTATTTATAAGGTGTTTTAATTTCCTCGTAAATCTCCTGCATTACGCTGTCGGTAATTTCTCTTTTCTTGTATTTGGTCGCACAGCTGGTTATAGCAAGTGCTGAAATGGTTAGAATTAGGTATTTAATTTTCATTTTTATGTTTTTTTGCCACGAAGGCGCTAAGGCTCTAAGTTTTTGTTTTGGAAAGATTTAATCTCGCAAAGTCGCAGAGTCGCAAAGTTTTTACTTTCTATTCTCTATTCTCTATTCTCTATTCTCTATTCTCTATTCTCTATTCTCTATTCTCTATTCTCTATTTTCTATTCTCTATTTTCTATATTCTAAAATCTTGCTTCTTGCATCTTTCTTCTTCCCACTCTCTTTTATTTCTTCAACTCTTTTAATTTAGAATCCATCACATCTCTATTCAATTTTACTTTTACCATTCCTGTTGGATGAAATCTTCTTTTTAAGTCGATTGCATTATAAACTATTGTGTAAACGTCATTTCCTTCTGGGATTAAGCACAAAGGCGTTCTCATAATATCCCACCATTTATCAACTTTGGTTTCTATTGGTAAATAATGTGCTTCTGCCCAATTCACTCCGTCAGCCGATAACGAATACGCAATCATGTTAGGTAAATGGTGTCCCCAGCCGTCTGGGCCACCGTCGAAAATAGCGATGTACAGACCGTTTGGTAATTGACTTACAATTGGATTTTCTACAAACTGCGGATGCATGGTTTTAATAGGTTCCAGACCTTTGTTCATTCTCAACCAAGGACCTTCTAAACTTTTGGATTCGGCTAAAGCCACAAACCAGCCTTTTCCCGATTTCTTTGGATAATCTGCCCAAGAATTAAACGGATAAGCGCCGCTGTAAAAGCCGAAATATTTATCGCCCACTTGGTATGGAAAAAATGACGCAACACCCTGACGTCCTTCCCAAGGCTGAGAATCTAATCCGGGTTCCATAATGATTCCCATATCTTTATAAGGGCCGCCAATTCCATTGATTCCGTCTACAGTTGATTCACAACGCCAAATTCTTCCGAATGAATGATTTGGTTCTATTGTTTTACTTACTGTATAAGCCAAATAATAGCCGTACCATTTGTTTGCTTTTTCATTAAAAACCGGCATATACGACCAGATGGCTGCACGACGATCGTTCATTGGATTATCATCTTCTGTAACGGCGTAAGTTCCGCTTGCTTGATAAATGGTTGATTCTCTTTTCCAATGAATGGCATCTTTACTTGTCCAATGTCCAATTTTGGTTTTTACACGATCGTAATAGTAATCAACACCTTTTTCTCCTGCTCTTTCAGTTGGAAACATATGATACGTATCTCCGACTTTTACCACACGTCCTCCTTCAAAACCTCCTTGAATTCCTTCTGTTCCAGACATTCCTTCATCAATAACGGGTTTATTTTCTCCGCCGATAATTTCGAAAAGTGGTTTTTCATCTGAAAATCCTTCAACGATAAAAGTTGGATTCCAAAGTTTTCCGTCTGGAAAATTGGCATTTCTTGGTTCTAGCTTTTCAGAAGCTTTTACAACTCCTAAAACAGCAAATAATCCTTTTCCAAGATTTAAAGTTTGTGTTCCTTTTGGAAATGAAATCGCATAAACATTTACTGGAGCTAAACCTGTAATCGTCAATCCGTTTTCTAAAATTAATTTAGACTTTTGAAGTTTATCAGCTTGAAGATATTCTGAATTATTTTCTTGAAAAACACCAATTAAAACCTGAACAGGCTCTTTAAATTTTAATTGTAAAGGGGCATTTGTTCCATTTTTATATTGATCCAAAGGAAGTTCAATTCCCGTTAAACCTTGTAATTCTGGAGCTAAACGAACTATATTATGTTTACTTCCCGAAAATACGTGAGCGTATTGAGTGGTTTTGAAAGTTTTGTAATTGGATTTTACGATTTCAAATGATGCTGTTTTCCATGTCGTTTGTGCTGTGCCTTGAATGCAGACAGTTAACAGCATTAGGAATGTGGTTTTTAATTTGAAGTTGTATTTTGTGTTTTTTGGAAACATTGGTTTTTTATTTTTTATTGACTTCTAAATTTCCCCAATCTTGTCATTTCGACGGAGGAGAAATCTTCGTTTGCTGAGCACGCTTTGCAGATCAAACTTTGCGGAGCAACTTGCGAAGATTTCTCCTTCGTCGAAATGACAAACTAAACGTAACAAACTAAACTAATTACTAATTACTAGGTACTAAGGACTAAGAACTAAATCGCTTTATAACTCACTTTATACTCCACATTCGGTTTTACAATCAACTGGTATTTATTTTTTGCTAATTCTGTAATTGTTCCAGAGTTTGTTTTAGGTTTGCTGGCACTTTCAAAAATCAATTTTCCTTCTCCTTCGCCTGCTTTTACTTTGATTTCTTTAGTGTTGCAATACACGGTAACTTCTCCGTTTGGTGTTGGCACTTTTCCTTCCATCCATTTTAAACCGCCAAGATTTGGTTTGATTTCATATTCTGAATAACCTGGTGCAGTTGGTTTTACACCTAAATAATATTTTCCTAACAAATAAATCGGACTTGCTCCCCAAGCGTGGCAAAGGCTTTTTCCATAAGGGCGACCGTACATCGTTAAATGCTCCGTTCCTTTTTTGTTCGGATTGTATTCTTCCCAGAAAGAGGTTGCGCCTTCATTTAGCATTCCGCCCCAATAATCTTTCATTTCCTTTAAAACGTAGTTTTGTTCTCCCATTGCGCATAAGGCTTCCAATTCGTAGAAACGCATGTACGGTGTTGTAATTTGAAGAACATTTTTATTGAGCAAAACTTTATTTTTCACACTTTGTTTTTGTTCTTCAGTAAAATAATTAAAAAATATACCGAACATATTAGCATATCTGGTTACAATGTTTTGCATTTTACCGTCTATACGCTGATGCTTCATTACGTTTTCTTTTTTATCCCAAAACACATCAAACAATTTTGTTTTTAAATCATTCCCTAATTTTTGATATTGTTTTTGATCTTCACTTTTACCAGCAATTTCTGCACTAACTGCCATCGCTTCTAAACTTCTCGCTAAAAGCATTTGTTCAAAACTAACTTCGCCTGTTTTTGGAAGTCCGTCTGCCCAGTCAATAAAAACCCAATCTCCTTCTAGTGGTTCCAGAAATCCGTTTTTGTTTCTTCTTTCTAAACAGAAATCCATAAGTGATTTCATTCTTGGATAAAAAGTTTTGATGAATTTCGTGTCGCCCGTGTGTAAATAGTAATCGTAAACGCCTACAAACCAATAGAGTGAATAATCCATGATGATATTGACGTGAGCCGTTACAGGATCTTTTCCACGAAGGGCTAAAAGTGTTCGTTCTACAGAAGCCGAATCAAAGAACAAATAATAATTCATTAAATAACTTTGATAAGCGTCGCCAGACCAAACCCAACGGTCACGTTTGATTCCATCTATAAAAAATTCACGAGAAGTTAAATGCATCGTATAAGCCGACACATCCCAAATTTTATTCAATTGTTCATCAGATGATTTGAATGCACCACGATAATCTAATGGCAAATATTCATAAAGCATCGAAATAGAATCGTATTTTACTCCTGCATCTGCTTGTACCTGAACATAACGGAATGCTTTTGAACCATCATGTGTATAAGTTTCAGGCTGTTTTCCATCAAAAGATAAATGATCTAAAGTTTCGCATTTAGCAGAATCCAGCGCTTCTTCACGAGATTCTCCATAATACAATACTAGTTTTCCTTTTCCTTTTAAACCGTGAATTTTAATGTAACCAAAAGTTTCTTTACCAAAATCTACTAACTGACCTGTTCCTATTTTTTCGGTTTTCTTTGCATTTAAAGGTTTAGTTGTCAATTTAAATTCTGAAGGTTTATTTTCCGGCGAATTAAAATTCCAAGAACCAACTGGAACCCAAGGCGTACCAGATTGTTGGGCTTTTCCCGTTTCGTCAATCCAAAGTTTATCTTCATTGGTTACTTTCCACGAAGCATCAGATTTAACGTATTGACCTGAAATATAAATAGCTGGCAATACTTCCTGATTGTAAACTTTAAAGGAAATTTTATGTTTTCCGGCAGGAACTGCAATTGATTTTGGCTGTCCGTAAATTTGAACGCCATCTAAAAGTAATTGAAAAGGTCCTTCTGAGAAGATTTTTACCTCGTCTGGTTGTGGAATATCTACTTCTGTTTGAAAAGTGACCAAAGCATAAGGACTGTAATATTGCCAAAGCGGTGGAAATACAGCTTCGCGTTCTGTACGTCTTACCTGCATTTTATTGCTTAACCAAACTTCAAAATCTCCTGGATACCAGATCCATGTCGCTTCTTTTGGTTTTTCCTGTGCTGATGATAGCGAACAAGAAAAAAGAGCAACAAAAAGAAGTAAAATTTTAAAAATGGAAAAGCGGTTTAGCATAGTAAGTTTATTTTGGGACTAAAGATAAGTGTTATCTTTACATTTCACAACCTGCACTATCCTGCTATTTCATAAAAAACAGTACTTTTTGACAATTTTTTAAGGGAAAAATTATGGCTTATCACTTTTTTAGTACTAAAAAAAATGATGTTACAATTTTATGGGACGCTGATGAGACGGATTCTAATTATTTTAGTGTTTTTTGTCATTTCGACGAAGGAGAAATCTTCGCAAGTAACTCCGCAACGAATGTTCAATCTTTGTCGAGCCTCTTGTGGAGATTTCTCCTTCGTCGAAATGACAATGATTGTGGTTATTTTTGTATAAATTATAATCTAAGCAATCATCCTCTCAGATTCATTTTCATCTTCTAAAATATAATTAGAAGGTGTCTTGCCCAAATGCTTCTTAAACATATAAATAAAAGCACTTGTAGTTTCATAACCTAAATTGAAGGCTATTTCTTTGATGGATTGTTTTTCGCCTAAACGTTTTATGGCTTCTAACAATTTTAAACGTGTACGCCAATCGCTGAAATTCATTCCCAATTCTTTAATAAATAAACGGGATAACGTTCTAGTACTCATAAAAGAAAGTTCGGCGTAATATTCTATCGTGTTTTTGCTGGCAATATCTTCCATTAAAAGCTCAACCACTTTTTGAAGTCTTTCGTGATTGGTTGTTGGCAGGAAAGTAGCGCTTGGCTCAATTAAAGCCAATTCATCCAAGAAAACAGAAATGATTCTTTTTTGTGGTGGAGTCAAATTTCCTTCGATTCCAAAAGAAATGATTTTAAAAACCAACTGTTTTAAAAACATCGGAATATCAAAAGAAAAACTGTTTGTTGGCAATCCTTCCATTGCAGATGGATCGATAAAAACGCTGTAGTAATTAACGTCTTTCTGAAAAGTAACCTGATGTTCCACTCCGCCCGGAAGCCACAAGCCCTGCAACGGATTTACAACCCAAATATGATTGCCCACGACAACATTCATTACACCACGTGTCGCATAAATAAGTTGTCCACGTGGATGTGAGTGCGAAATACACATTTCATTGGTTACCATTTCGGTGTAGCCAATAACAGGAATCGATGGATCAACTCTGTATCCATATTCCTGCGCCATTCGATATGTCCGAATCTGGTTATTCATTGTCCAAATATAGCAATTCTGACATTAGTATTCTTTTAATCTTTGCAAAAAATAATACAGCTGTTGTTTTTTAACCTAATTTAAAAATCAAAAAATATCTCATGGACACTATTAAAGCAAATCCTGACATAGTTAAAAAAACCACTTATTCGATCTTATTTATCATCAGTTTTTCTCATTTAATTAATGATCTTTTACAGGCTGTTATACCTTCAGTTTATCCATTAATTAAAGAAAATTTTGATCTTAGTTTTACCCAAATTGGTATTATTACTTTAACCTATCAAATGGTGGCTTCTATTTTACAGCCGTTTGTGGGAATGTATACCGATAAAAATTCAAAACCTTATTCGCTGATTGTTGGAATGTGTTTTACAATGGTTGGACTTTTTCTGGTTTCGATATCTTCTAGTTTTGTTTACTTATTATTATCAGTGAGTTTAATCGGAATTGGGTCTTCGATTTTCCATCCTGAATCTTCGCGTGTGGCGCATTTGGCTTCGGGCGGAAAAAGAGGTTTGGCACAATCTATTTTTCAATTGGGAGGAAATGCCGGAAGTGCAATCGGACCTTTATTAGCTGCTTTTATTGTTATTCCGCACGGACAATCTTATATCGCTTGGTTTTGTATTATCGCTTTGGTTGGTGTTTTTGCTTTGTATAAAATTGCGATTTGGTACACTGCACATTTATCGGAAAGAAATGCGAATAAAGCTTCTCACCAAATCGAAACACATCATTTGTCTAAAAACCGTGTAATTGCTTCGTTGATTATTTTATTGGTTCTGATTTTCTCTAAGTATTTCTATATGAGCAGTATTACTAGTTATTATACTTTCTTCTTGATAGATAAATTTCACATTACGATTCAGCAATCACAAGTATATTTATTCTTGTTCTCGGGTGCAGTTGCTGCAGGAACTTTGATTGGAGGGCCAATTGGTGATCGATACGGCAGAAAATATGTAATCTGGGTTTCTATTTTAGGTGTTGCTCCGTTTACTTTGATGTTACCTTACGTTTCTTTATTTTGGGTTGGAACATTATCTGTAATTATCGGGTTGATTCTTTCTTCGGCATTCTCAGCGATTCTAGTTTACGCAACTGAATTAATGCCTGGAAAAGTCGGACTTGTAGCGGGTCTTTTCTTCGGATTTGCTTTCGGAATGGGCGGTTTAGGTTCTGCTATTTTAGGAAAAATTGCCGATGCTACAAGTATCGAATATGTATTTAAAATTTGTGCGTTCCTGCCTTTAATTGGGATTATTACTGGGTTCTTGCCTAATTTAGAGAAGAAAAAGAAGCTTGAGTAATTTTTTTTATGCCACAAAGCCGCTAAGACGCAAAGTTTTTATTTTTAATATAAGATTTTAATTGCGTCCCGATAAATCGGGATGAGAAAAAATACAAAGCTCAAAAGGCTTTAGCCAAAATATCAACAATTTGGCTAAAGCCTTTTTCTATTCTTTTTACATATACCTCCAGTTAAAACTGGAGGCAACTTATAAAATAGCCTTGCTTTGTGTGCAATCTTTTTCAAAACATAGCCCGTGGTTTCAACCACGGGAAACGTATTTTGATAAACGGAATGTTATCTATTGCATCCACGTGGTTGAAACCACGGGTTATGTTTAAATAGATGATTTTTGTTTCGATTCAATTTCATTATTGGTTGTAATAATGATTTTATTTTGCTGATGTTCAATCGTTACGAAATTCCCATAATTAAAACCGATTTTCTGAAGCCATTTTCCGCAAAGACGAATTTCTGGAAATATAACGTATCGATGATATGATCTTGCAATATGTTTTGGCTGTATTTTTAATCGTCTTTTCGCTGATTGTTTCATTATATTTCTCTTTTTACGAACCAAAAATAGTAAAAATTATACTACAAATTATAATTACATATTGTTAAATTATAATTTCATGACTCTTTTGAGTAATATTATTATATTTTTTATTATATTTAAAATGCATCATATTTGCATAATATAGCAATAAATTATCATTGTGTCGAAACTTAAATTAAATAGAATAAAAGTTGTTTTAGTTGAAAACAATAGAAGCAATAAGGAATTAGCCAAACATTTAGGTAAAACAGTAGCAACTGTTTCGCGTTGGTGTACTAATGAATATCAGCCTTCAATTGAAACGCTTTATGAGGTTGCTAAATATTTGAAGGTTGATATTCGGGAGTTGTTGGTTTCTACTGGAAATAAATCATAAAAAAAACGCTTTCTTATTAGGAAAGCGTTTTTTTTATGAGTTGAAAATTCTAAAAGTTTACGACAAAACTAAATCAGTGCTGGTTAGCTTTACCTTTGGTTTACCCAATTTTATTACAGCTTCTTGTACTTTAGCTTGATCTTCTTTTGAAAGGAATACTGGAATCAAAACCGCTATTTCTATTTTTAATAATCGATTTATCACTATTAAATCTCTCAAAGTAAATGGTTTAATACCATTCATAAGTTCAGACATATACGTTTTGCTTTTATGACCTAAAATTAAAGCCAGGTTTTCCTGAGTCAATTCAAGTTCTTTGAGTTTCTTTCTTATTATTTTTTTTCTATTTTCAAGAAATAATCTCTCTAGTTCTGCTATGCGTTCAGATTTATCACTTTCTAAAATTTTTTGATCATCAATTTTATCTACATCATTCCATTCCGAATTTTCATACTTCTCAATTATGTCACGCAAATTAGATCTTAAGTTTTTAAAATGTGTATTATCTTTCGCCAAAAGCCTTAATTTTCGGTCAGCAATAAGAGCTCTTTCATAATCAAGTTCGTTTGTGATTACGCCTCTTTCTACTATTTTTTCTATATCAAAATGTGTTTTCATTATTCTATATAGTTATTTTTACGTAACCATTTTTCAATAGTTGCTTTGTTATTTTTAAATGTTGATTCATATTCCTGATGCGTTCCTGCCCATACAATTGTAGCCTCGCCATCATCATCAAACTCAATTAATATAAGTGTTCTATGGATATTAATATTGAAGAAATAAAAACCGTCGTTGTGCACACAATCTGCATCATTTCTAATTTCGTCAATAGTATTTTCATTAGAATTAAACCTTTCTAAATCAACAATTAACTTATCAATTTCATCGCATAATTTTTTATTGCCTATATTTTTCTTTTTAATTTTTAAAATCGTCTTTTTCCCAATAATCCTCATAATACCAACTTAGCAAAGATAATTAAAAGTTCTTATATAAACCGAACTTTTACTTTATAGTTCATTTTAAATCCATTTAAATTTTATCGCAAGATTTCTATTTTCTTTATTCAAAAAAAGTTATCGATAAAAACAAACTTACAATTTTATTTCAATTTTTAACAAGTATTAACTTTCTTTTTTAAATTATTATATTATGTGTTAATTTTTAAAAAGTATAAAAAAACGCTTCCTTTTATCAAAGAAGCGTTTTTAAAATTATAAGAGTTCGAAGAGAATTTAATTCCCATTAAAAACCAAATACAAGGCCAAAATCATCAATCCCAACAAACCAAACAAAAGCTTCACCTTTTTACTAGTTTTAGGAATATCTCTTTCATCTGAAACATTAACTTCAGGATTTTTATCGGTTAAAGAAATAATAACCGCTGTAATTAAAAGCACAGCAAAAATGTAAAACGAAATCAATAAAAAGTGAGGCCAAGCTGGATATTTATCGGCAGGGAAAATCCATAGATATAAAACCCCTACAAACAAACTAAATGCCGAACCCCAAGAAAGTGTTGCATTTACGGCTTTTTTGGTAGTGTGTTTCCAGAAGACACTCAAAAGGAAAACAACAGATAAAGAAGGTGCCAAGAAACCTAAAACCGCCTGAAAAATGTTGAATAAATTCTGTCCCTTAATATTATCAATCGCAACAGCAATCAGAATCGCAAAAACACATCCAGCAGCAATTGTTAATCGGCCAATTTTAATTTGATCTTGAATCGTCGCCGTTGGATTTATTTTCTTTACATAAATATCATTCGTAAAAACGGTGCTCAAAGCGTTTAAAGAAGAACCAATTGTTCCCACCAAAACCGCAATCATCACACAGATTACCAAACCGTTCATTCCGCTTGGGAAAAGATTCGTAACCATGGTCATATAAGCTAAATCAGAATTGCTTCCTAATTCGGGATATAATGCATAACACAAAATTCCGGGAAGAATAAACAACGGCAACGCCATAACTTTTAACCATCCAATAAAGTTTACGCCCAATTGTCCTTGTTCCAAATTTTTAGCTCCCAAAACACTCTGCACCATCGATTGATCTGTACAGAAAAAAGCAACTGCAGCAACGGGATATCCTAATAAAATAGCCGGCCATGGATAATGCGCATCATCAGAAGGACGTACTAAATTCCAAAAGTTAGATGGCGTTTTGGCAATTAAAACATCTATTCCGCCTAATTTTTGTAAACCTAAAAAGGAAAGCGTTAACGAAACTACAATCAGCAAAATCATCTGAAAAACATTGACTTTTGCAATCGCTTTTAATCCTCCTGCAAAGGTAAAAATTCCAGAGAAAATCACTAAAACAGTAACACTTTGCCACATCGGGATTCCCAGAATCTGACGTACTAAAACGCCTCCGCTGAATAATCCTAAAGACAGCCAGCTTACTAATATTTTTACCAAAGCGTACCAAGCTAAAATATTCTGCGTACTGTCGCCGTAGCGTTTTCCCATATATTCGGGCATCGTGCTTACTTTGCTGGCAATATATCTTGGTGCAAAAACCATTGCTAAAAGCAGTAAAAACACAAAAGCGTACCATTCGAAATTTCCGGCTACAATTCCCGTAGCGTAACCAATACTCGCAAAAGCCAACAATGACGAAGGCCCAACGTTGGTTCCCCACATATTAAACCCGATGCTGTACCAGTTTAAGGAGTTTCCGGCCAGAAAAAGCGTTTCGTTTTTCTTTCTCTGCTTCATACTTACCACATATCCAATGACTAATAAAGCCACTAAATAACCCGTAACAATTACGAAATCGAGCGTGGTTAACTTATCGTAGATACTGTTCATAGTCCGTATTCGTTAAGAATATCGGCAATTTTAACCGGCATTCCAGTTTGCAAAGATTTGTCCATTGCTTGTAACAAAGCCACGGTTCCAATACCTTCTTCCATGTTTGGATAAGCTTCAAAACCTTGCTCAATACTATCTACAAAATATTCTAAATAATTCTGATATTCTCCGCCGTGATGACTTTGTCCTTCAAAACGGAAATAATATTTTATCGTACTATCGCCCCAAGTAATTACTTTTTCTTCTCCAGTTTTATCTGTAACGGCATAACGCAATTCGTGATAATCGGCTTGGCTTGCTCCTTCTGTAGCTCTTAAAATTGTGCTCATTCCGCTGTCACGTTGCGCAGGCTGAGTCGGCGAAGTATAAACACCACTTACACGGGCAATTCTTCCATCGGTTGCTTTGAAGATAAAATGCATCGTATCTTCATTCTTCAATCCTGCATTTTGTCCGTTACTGCTGATCATTCCGTAACCCATTACTTCCTGAATATTGGGCAAATACCATCTAATGAAATCTACAGGATGACTCAAACCTCCGTACAACCATTTAAACGATTGCAAAAGCGACCATTCTTTCTTTAAAAACCATCTGTGATCGGCATGATATTGGGCTTCAATCGTAATCAAATCTCCAATTAAACCTGCTTCAAAATCAGCTCTTTGTCTTTTTGCTGGTTCGAAGAAACGGGAACTTTGCCCAATAAAAACTTTCTTTCCAGTTGATTTACTTAATTCTAAAAGCTCTTTTGCATCCGAAAGATCATCAATAAACGGTTTTGTACAAACAACATGTTTTCCACTTAACAAAGCTTGTTTTACATGTTGTGCATGAAGATGATCGGGTGTATAAATTGCGATAATATCAATTGACGCATCGTTTAATAAATCGTCGTAATTGGTTGTGTACGAATGAAAATCGAATTCTTTTGCTCGTTGTTTACACAATTCTTCGTTTCGGTCGCATATTTTAACAAGTTCTAGTTTTGAACTTTCGATTGCTGCAGACATTGTGCTTCGTCCTTCTCCAAGTCCCAGAATGGCTATTTTTAACATGAGGTGTGGTTATTTTAGATTGTTGATTTTAGATTTTAGATTTTTTTTCTTGCCACAGATTAAAAGGATTTTCACAGATTAGAAAAATCATTTTAATCTTTTTAATCTGTGGCAAAATATTTTCTGCATTACAAACCCGACAGGTTTTAAAAACCTGTCGGGTTTAACGTAACGTACTATTTCGCTTCTACTTTGTTTAAGAAAATCCAGGTTTCATCTGGTTTCGCGCCTTCGATTCCGCTTTGGTATTTTTTCATTAAGGCGTTCCATTCGTCTACACGTGGATTATTTTGGGTTGTTTTTGGATTTAGTTTATCCAAATTTTCACCCTTCGGAATACTGATTACCAAGATCAATTGTCTGTCTTTTTTGAAAACCTGCAATTGCTGAAAATCGGCATTACAGAAACCCTTGGCTACTTCTGGCCATTTTTCAAATTGCGTTTTATGATACTCCACGTATTCTTTTTGCCCTTTTTCATCAGCAGGAAGATTTGCTGTTAAAACAATATTTTCCCAATCTGATGCTGGTTTTGAATCTTTACATCTTTCAAAATTTTGGAAATCGTAAACTAAATCTTCATAGATTTTTATTTCTAAAGAAGGAAAAGCGCCCGCCAATTTTCGTTTTGTTCTTTCCGGCTGATTCATTTTTCCGTAAATCACCAAATGATTTTTCCATTGGTACAATTCCTGACCTACAATTCTAAAACCAACTAAAGTCGATTTGATTTTTTCGATATCAAAATCAGAACCTATCAATTCGATCGCGTACGGTTTTGGCATTTCCTGCAATCCCCATTTTTCATCGATTACGACTTCTTTTTCTAAATCTTTGTAAGGCGCTCTGATTCCGGCATTGTTTTTAATTTTAGCACTAACATACGGATCGTTATGCTCCCAAATATTTCCTTTTGGACCATTATGGTTTTTAAGGATTTTCTTTTCGGCAATCCAGTTGTTTTTTATCGTAAAACCTTCGCTTCCTTCATCGGTATATAAATACAGCCATAAAAACGGATCGTGTGCATACGGACTATTATAAACTTTGTCGATATAATTTTCTTCGATTCGGCTGTTTGGCTGAGCCGAAAGCGTATAAATTCCCGCAACATCATGTAAATGTTTGGCGTAATGATGAATTTTATTCGCTATAATTTTATTGTTCTGCATCACGTTTGGTGTGTGCGTCCAACCCCAGCCCATCGCCATTCCGGAATACGATACATCTGAAATTTCGTTGTGTTCAATGGTTATATTTCGAACAAAACCTGCACTAATTCCTAAAGTTCCCCAATCTTCATTGGTTACGTTGGTGATTAAATTATCCGAAATCACTTCATCCGAACACATTTCTCTTTCATCTTTTATAATTAAAGGCAAATGCGCTTCAAAAGCTTCTTCAGAGAAAATTCCAACATTGATGGCACTTCCACCAATATCTTTAAATAAATTTCCTTTTACAGTATTGTGATTTGTTCCTTTATTTAAATCTAAACCAGTCGAAGCCAAATGCTCAAAACGACAAGATTCAAACTGAATATTATGAGCATAATTTACTTCAACCGCCGAACGTGGTCTTCCCACCCAAGCCTGATTTTCTAAACTCGCCTGATTAGGTGTTCCCGGCTGTTTCAATTTATAAGCGTCTAACAAATATAAACCCGACTGCAATGGAACGTGACCTTGCTGTGAAGGACGAAGCCAATTGCTGTACTGAAATGAAATTCCTTTAAATCTAAAATGACTTACAGGAGAATCGATCGTTCCTTTTACTTCAACTAGATTTTCTAAAACTGGTGCGGTTATACCTGCCGAATTAATATCTTCTCCAGCTCTCGAAACATAATAGATTTTAGCATTTTTCTTGTCCAAATACCATTCTCCAGGCTCGTTTAAAAGTGAAAGAGCATTGTTTAAGAAATAAGCTGAATTTCCGTTGTTTTTAGAAATCCAAGGTGCAGGCCACGGATGTTCGCTTTGAATACGGCTTTCTGGTTCTTCAAATGAAAGTCTGGCACTGTCTTTTTGTACTTCAATATTTTTAATTCGAAGATTCGCAATCGACCACCATTGTACGATAAACATTTCCATTCCCGGTTCGAACTTAACCGACTTGTCTTTAAACGGAATCCAGCAGGTTTGTTCTTCATGATTCCAGGATAAAATACGTTCCATTGTAGTTCCGGCGGTATTTTTAGCTCTTACAGCTTTTTTGCCATTTACCCACAATTGTCTGTAATCAATCAAACTTCCAGCTTTTTTAGGAGCATCAGCCACCCAAACAGCACCTTTTTTAAGTCCGTTGATAACCGTTGTCGATTTTGTCCAGTTTTTAATTTCGATTCCACCGCTTATAATGGGTCTTGCATTTACATCGGCTTCAATTGTTGTTGGACTTTCTGCTGTTCCAGAATCTTCAGGGCGCACAAATAATGGTTCGTTTAAATAATATGTTCCGTTCATTACTATGATTCTGATACCACCTTTTATCGACGGATCTTTTAAGCGACGAAGTTCTCTGGCTTTTCGCATTGCCATGTGAACTGTTGCCAGCGGGTTTGATTTTGTTCCGAGGTTTGAATCTTTTCCTGATGGCGAAACCCAAATTTCAGCACCACTTGCCGAAAGTGTGAATACCATTAAAAAAACAATCAGTAATTTGTTGAAAGGAATTAAACGCATTATTTATAGTATTGATTTTTTTCTTGAGATAAAATTACGAGGCATTTATTTAAAGCGCTATAATTTTTACAAATAATTGTATTTTTAACACTTTTACCAAATAACAGGGACAATTTAAAAGAATATAAAATTACAAGCATCCTGTACCCTCCTGTAATATTGACTTCGAGACATTCACTTAGAAAATTCGGCTTTTAATTATTTTCTGATTTCCCAATCCAAAAAAGTTAAATTCATAAAAAATCTGTGATAAACCTGCAAAAACTAGTATTTCATAATATTTTTTCAATAGATTTGTGTAATCGATTACATTAAATATTTCAAATTAAAAACGCATAATTTTATTCATTAAATAAAATTTTACAACATAAAAAATTGAATTACCAGTAAATCTAAAAAAAGTTCCTAAGACACTAAATCACTAAGATACTATGTTTCTCACTTGAATCTTAGCATCTTAGCGACTTAGAACCTCAGAACCTTAAATACTAACTATAATATAATACGAATGAAAACTAACCGAAAAACCCTTTTATGTATTGCTCTCGCCTCTTTTGCTTTGAGTTTCAATACAGTTTCTGCACAGAAATCTGCTGATACTTATAAAAATATTGAGTTTAAAATGGCTGAAGTCCAAGAGCCTGTAATTCCAAACTACAGTGTGAATTTAAAAGACTTTGGAGCAGTAAATGGTGGTTATGTTTTAAACACAAAAGCTTTCGCTGATGCTATAGATGCGCTTTCTAAAAAAGGTGGCGGGAAATTAATTATACCTTCTGGGATTTGGCTGAGTGGTCCGATCATTCTAAAAAGCAATATCGAACTTCACGCTCAAACTGGCGCTTTAATTAAATTCTCTACAGATAAAACTTTATATCCCATCATAGAAACCAGTTTTGAAGGCATAAATACTTGGCGATGCATCTCTCCTATTTACGGCAAGAACTTAGAGAATGTGGCTTTTACAGGAAATGGTGTTTGGGATGGTTCTGGTGAAGCTTGGCGCCAAGTTAAAAAGAGCAAACTGACAGATGAGCAATGGAAGAAATTTGTCGCTTCTGGCGGAGTTTTAAATGAAAAAAAAGACAGCTGGTTCCCTTCTGAACAATACTTAAAAGGTGCTAAAGGTGCCGATCAGAATATTCGTCATGATTTGAAAACAAAGGAAGATTTTGAAGCTATTCACGATTTTTTACGTCCAGTTTTAGTTAGTATTCAAAACAGCAAAAGAGTCCTATTTGACGGACCAGTCTTCCAAAATTCTCCTGCGTGGAATATTCACCCTTTATTAATTGAAGATTTAATTGTTCGAAATATAACCGTTAGAAATCCGTGGTTTTCTCAAAATGGCGATGGACTTGATGTAGAATCCTGTAAAAATGTAGTAATTGAAAATTCAAGCTTTGATGTCGGAGACGATGCGATTTGCATTAAATCTGGCAAAGATAAAGACGGACGCGAAAGAGGTATTCCGTGCGAAAATATTATCGTAAGAAACAACATTGTATATCACGGACACGGTGGTGTAACGGTTGGAAGTGAAATGTCTGGCGGTGTAAAAAACCTGCATGTTTCAAACTGTACTTTTATGGGAACTGATGTTGGGCTGCGTTTTAAAAGTACTCGCGGACGCGGCGGAATTGTGGAGAACATTTATATCTCGGATATTTTTATGACTGATATTCCATCTCAGGCAATTTCCTTTGATTTATATTATGGAGGAAAATCGATCGCCGAAACTTTAGCCGAAGGCGGAAATACTGTGAGTACAAAAGCGATTCCGGTAAACGAAGAAACTCCTCAGTTTAAAAACATTTCAATCAAAAACATTACGATTAAAGGTGCGCAGCAAGCGGTATTTTTACAAGGTCTTCCTGAAATGAATTTAGAAAATATCGAAATCTCAAACTTAACAGTTACGGCAGAAAAAGGATTTTCGATTATTGATGCCAACGGAATTAAAATCACCAATGCTAAACTGGATATAGAAAGCAGCACGGTATTCGAAGTTTACAATGCAAAAAATATGTCTTTGAACAATATCGAGTTCAATTCTACATCTGCCAAAGCTGTAAATATCAATGGTGAAGGAAACGCTAATATCGAATTGGTTTCTTCTAAAAATTTAGATTTTTCTAAAACAACTACACTTGGAAATGATGTTCCAAAAGGAGCTGTAAAATTTTAATCCCAATTTCAAAAATGAATTTTATCAATAGTTCAAAAGCAGTTGTTTTAAGTCTGTGTGCTTTTTCGTTTCTACATTTAAATGCACAAACTAACAAAGAGGAAAAATCAATAATCAGTACAAAACCTTTTACAGATGGAACCAATCATTGGTATCACATTAAAGATGCGACCAATATTGTAAATCCGGTTCCGAATCAGCCTCAATATGCTGAAACGGATTATGCGAAAATTGCTGATAATATTTTGCTTTTTCAGCGTAATAATGGCGGATGGCCAAAGAATTACGATATGAAAGCAATTCTAACTCCAAAGCAAATCGATACGGTTATTAAAACAAAACCAATTCTGCATACAACTTTTGACAATGAAACAACTTACACACATGTCAATTATCTGGCTCAGGTTTATACTTTGACCAAAGACGCTAAATATAAAGACGGTGCGTTAAAAGGAATTGATTTTATTTTGGAAGCACAATATGGTAACGGTGGCTGGCCTCAATATTTTCCTTTAGAAAAAGGTTACAGCCGACATATTACGTTTAATGACGGCGCTTATATGGGCATTATGAATCTTTTAAAAAAGATTGTAAACAATGATCCTGATTTTGCTTTTATCGACCCTAAAATCAGAAAAAAAGTAACAGCATCGTACGAAAAAGGCATTACCTGTATTTTAAAAATGCAGATTAAAGACGATGGAAAACTAACGGCCTGGTGTCAGCAGCATGATGAAATTACACTTTTACCTGCGTGGGCACGAAAGTTTGAACCGCCAAGTATCTGCAATGCCGAAAGTGTTGATGTTGTGCTATTTTTAATGGCATTCGACAATCCGAATGAGAAGATAATTAACTCGGTGCAAAGTGCTGTAAAATGGTTTCAGGATTCTAAAATATACAATACCAGAGTTGAAAGTTTTAAAGCTCCGGAAATGGAATCTAAATATAAAAAAATCACCAACGATGTACGCATCGTAACCGATTCAACAGCTCCGCCAATCTGGACGAGATATTATGAATTAGGAACTCATAAACCTTTATTCTGCGATAGAGACAGTCAGTTTTTGTATTCTTTGGCAGAAGTAAGCCGAGAGCGCAGAAGCGGTTATTCGTGGTATACGGATAGACCAGAAAAGGTTTTGAAGAAATATGCGGCCTGGCAGAAGAAATGGGATTCTGGGAATGATGTTTTGAAACAGTAAAAACACAACGCTTTGTCATTGCGAGAAACGAAGCAATCTCACTACAATAATCGGCAAAGATTGGCGATACAGATTGCGGAATTTCTAGTGCGATTTCTCCCTTCGGTCGAAATGACAAACTATAACCTAATTTAATTCCTATCTTCAAACATAGCCCGTGGTTTCAAACACGGGAACACAATACGAAGCGTGACAATATTACGTCCCCGTGGTTGAAACCACGGGCTATATTCGACAAGTTTATGAGTGAAAATCTTTGTCAAAGTTTTGAACTTTGACAAAGAAAAAAATCTGTGAAAATCATTTTAATCTGTGGCAAAAAATCTCTTAGAGATTATAAAAAGCAAACGCATTTTCAAACCAAATCTTATTTTGATCTTCGATAGAAAACTTCAAAATATAATCTTCTAAAGTTTTTACAACCTCTTTATAATCAGAAGCTACGTTTAGAACCGGCCAATCTGAACCGTATAGTATTTTATCTGTTGAGAAATTCTCAAAAATCACATCTAAATATGGTTTTAAATCTTCTGGTTTCCAGTTTTTCCAATCGGCTTCTGTGACCATTCCGGAGACTTTACACCATACATTGTCGTATTTTGCGATTTCTTCGATTCCCTTTTTCCAGGAATCAATATTGCCTGATTTAATATCAGGTTTCGCAATATGATCAATCACAAACTTTTGGTCTGGAAAATCTCTTACCAAACTTATCGCAGCCGGTAACTGACGATGAAAAATCAGAATATCGTACCTAAAATTAAACTCTTTTAAAGCAGAAATTCCGTTTCGAAAATCTTCTCTAAACATAAAATCATCGGCTTCACCTTGTACAACGTGTCGGAATCCTTTAATTGTTTTATTCGAAGAAAAATGAAGTAAACGTTCTGATATATTATCTGCACGAAGATCAACCCAGCCTACAATTCCTTTTATAAAATCATTTTTTGAAGCCAAATCTGCAAGGAAATTGGTTTCGTCCTCAGACTGACTTGACTGAACCGCTACACAACCCGAAAATTTGTTTTCTTTAAGCAAAGGCAGTAAATCTTCCGGCAGGAAATCACTTTGAATTTTCGACATACTTTCATCAATCCAGCTGTCTCTAACAGGATCAAATATCCAAAAATGCTGATGAGAATCAATTCGGTTATTCATCCTGAATTAGTTAATATCGTTGATTAAAGCACGATCTAAATGCACGTAACCGCCATCAACAAAAACAAATTGTCCTGTAGTATGCGAAGAACGATCAGAAATAATGAAAAGCGCCGTATCTGCAATTTCTTCTGTTTTGGTCATTCTGCCTTCAAACGGAATACTTTTATTGATTTTCTTTAAAACGGTTTCTCCATCTGCCAATGTTTTAATCCAGTCTTCGTACGCCGGAGTATAACTTTCTGCAATAATAATCGCATTCGAACGGATTCCAAATTGAATTAAATCTACTGCCCATTCTCTTGTGAGTCCTAAAACTCCGCCTTTTGCAGCAGCGTAACCAGAAGTTCCTCCTTGCCCTGTTAAAGCTACTTTTGAACCAATATTTAAGATATTTCCTTTTGATTCTTTTAAGTACGGAAGCGCGTATTTAACCAGCAAAAAGTAACTCACGACATTTAATTTCAAAGAATCCATAAATTCCTCATAAGAAGCATCTAATCCTGCACCGTCATTTACACCAACATTGTTGATAACAGCGTCGATTTTTCCGTATTTTGCTACGATTGTTTTAACCGCATTTTCGATTTCTACAGGATCAGTAACGTCGGTCTGCACAAATAAAGAATCTATTCCTCTTTTTTGGAAAGCTTCCGCGTAAGCGAAACCCCTTGCATTTCTGTCTACCAAAACCGGAATCGCACCTTCATCTGCAATTCGATTAATAATTGTTTCTCCAATACTGCCTTCCTTTCCAGCCGAACCGGAAACGACAACAATCTTATTTTTTAAATTTAAATCCATTTTTGTGGTTATTAAAGTTTAATAGTAGTTAGGTTTTTTAAACACATAGAAACATAGATTTTGATACTTAATAAAAGGCGTTTCACTTGCATCAACACACATAGCTATGTGTTAAGAAACTAGTTTCTTTTTTACTCTCTTTTACGAACAAAAAAATCTATGTTTCTATGTGTTTATTTTTTCTCATTTTTGTCATCCTGACGAAGGAAGGATCTTCGCAAGAAACTCCTTCTAGAAATTCGCCAATCTTTGTAGAGTTTCTCGTGGAGATTCCTCGTTCCTCGGAATGACAAACTGTGGCGTAAAATTTTTAACTATAATCTTATTCTATCTCAATTAACGCTTTGATTACATTATTTTTAGGATCAATTAATTGTCCGAAATCAGTAATCATTTCTGAGAAACTAGTTCTGTGCGTAATGTATTTTTTAGGATCTATTTTGCCTTCTTTCAAACATTTCATTACATATTCGAAGTCTTCAATAGTCGCATTTCTGCTGCTCATTAAAGTAGATTCTCTTTTATGGAAATCAGGATGACTGAAACTCAATTCACCTTTTTGAAGCCCAACTAAAACAAATCTTCCGCCATGCGAAATATAATTGAAAGCGCTGTTCATTACTTTTTGATTTCCAGTCGCATCGATCACTACATTCGCCATATCACCGTTTGTTAATTCAGCTAATTTAGCCGCTACATCATCATTTAGCGGATTGATGGTTTCATCAGCATTTAATTCTGTTTTACAGAAATTTAATCGGTAATCGTTGATATCCATTACGATAACTTTTGCACCCGCAATTTTAGCAAATTGAATCAATCCAATTCCAATTGGTCCTGCTCCCATTACCAAAACCGTATCAGTTGACTTAACAGCCGCTCTTCGTACTCCGTGCGCTGCAATTGCCAATGGTTCAACCAAAGCCAGTTCATCATAATCTAATCCCTGACCGTGAAGTAAATACTGCTCTGGAATCGTTACATATTCAGCCATTCCGCCGTCAATGTGTACTCCAAAAACTTTGATATTTACACAGCAGTTTGTTAATCCGTTTCGGCAGGCAACGCAAGTTCCGCAGTTGAAATACGGAATAAAAGTTACTTTATCGCCCGGTTTAAAACCTGCTGCATTTCCTTTTACATATTCTGCAGCCAGTTCGTGGCCTAAAATTCTGGGATATTCAAAATACGGCTGCGTTCCGCCAAAAGCGTGGATATCAGTGCCGCAGATTCCAATTCTTTTTATTTTTAAGAGAACTTCACCGTCTTTTGGTTCGGGAATTTCTTTTTCTTTTAATTTAAATTCCTGCGGCTTTTCGCATACAATAAATTTCATCTTTGATTTTTTTAAAATACTCGTAGAACACAATTCGTGAAATTTTATTTAACACATAGAAACATAGATTTTTTCTTTTTAAACAAGAAGACAAAATAAATGATACATCATTTACACATAGTCCCGAAGCTTCGGGATTTGTTATTGAAAGTGAAACGCCTTTTTTTGAGTATCGAATATCTATGTCTCTATGTGTTAAAAAAATTATACTCAACGAGTTAATAATTACTTTTTATATGCAACTGCAGTCTGCTTACTTGTACCCAAACCTTCAATTCCAAGTTCTACAACATCGCCTGCTTTTAAGTAAATTGGATCTGGTTTAATACCCAAACCAACTCCCGGAGGCGTTCCTGTACTAATAATATCGCCCGGAAGCAAAGTCATAAACTGACTTAAATAATGTACTAAATACGGAATTTTGAAAACCAAATTCAACGTGTTGCTGTCTTGGTATTTTTTACCGTTTACACTCAGCCACATCGATAAATTATCAACATCTTTTACTTCATCTTTCGTAGCCAAAAATGGTCCAAGAGGCGCAAATGTATCGCATCCTTTTCCTTTTGCCCATTGTCCGCCGCGCTCAATTTGAAATTCTCTTTCGCTGTAATCATTCAATAATGCATAACCAGCAACGTAGTCTAAAGCTTCTGCTTCTTCAACATAACTTGCTTTTTTGCCTACAACAAATGCTAACTCCACTTCCCAGTCGGTTTTTACGCTGTTTTTCGGAATAATTACATCATCATCCGGACCGCATAAAGAAGTCGTTGATTTAAAAAAGATGATTGGCTCTGTTGGAATTGGAGCACCAGTTTCTTTACAGTGATCTACATAATTTAATCCTATACAGATTATTTTTGAAGGTCTCGCAACCGGAGATCCCAAACGTACACTTGCATTAACTTCTGGTAAAGAAGGATTGCTTTCTAATGCTTTTTGTAATTTTTCTAAACCATTATCTTCAAAAAAGCTTTCGTTAAAGTCTGAAACGATAGAAGAAACATCATATCTTTTTTCATTAATTAAAACTCCTGGTTTTTCTTTTCCGATTTCTCCAAAACGTATTAATTTCATTGTATTCTTATTTTTAGGTTATTTTTTAAAAGTTGCTAAGATGCTGAGATTCTAAGATACTGAGCTTTTTCTTAGAGTTTTAACATCTTAGAATCTCAGTATCTAATTGTTTAATTTAATAAATCCTCCGTCGATTGGGTAATCGCATCCGGTGATGAATCCGGCTTCTTCGCTGCATAAGTATAAAGCCAAAGCTGCGATTTCGTCTGGTTTTCCCATACGGCCTATTGGTTGTGATTTAGACAATTTTTCAAACATTTCTTCTTCTTTTCCGGCGTAATTTTTAGAGATAAATCCGTCTACAAAAGGTGTGTGAACCCTTGCCGGAGAAATAGAATTACATCTGATATTTTCACTTAAATAATCTCTCGCTACAGATAAAGTCATTGCCATAACAGCTCCTTTTGCAGTTGAATAAGCAAATCTGTCTGAGATTCCAACCCACGCCGCAATTGACGCCATGTTCAAAATTACACCACCACCTGAAAGTCTAAATTGTGGAATCGCAGCAAACAAACAGTTGTAAACTCCTTTTACGTTTACGTCAATTACACGATCAAAATCAGCTTCAGAAGTCGTGTCGGCTTTTCCAACATTGGCAATTCCGGCATTATTAATTAAGATATTAATGCTTCCTATTTTCTCAAAAGTCGCTTTAACATCAGCCTGACTGGAAACATTACACGCATACGAAAACACATTTCCTCCTGCATTTTTAATTTCGTCAACAGCATCCTGCGCACTTTCAATAGATAAATCAATAATATGAACTTCTGCTCCCTGTTTGGCAAACAAGACCGCAATTGCTCTTCCTATTCCGCTTCCGCCTCCTGTTATGACTGCTTTTTTACTTTGTAATGAAAACATTTTAATATAATTTAATATTTAAGAATCTCAATTAATGGAACCAATAAATGTGGTTAATTTAATAAATGTAAAATACACAATTACAAATGTAATCGATTAAATATAATTTTGCATTTTATTTTTCTACTAATATAATAAAATGATCATTCTTTAATAAATTATAACAATTTTTATTTGCTTTGTAAAAAAATATGCCTTGTTCAAAACTTTTGATAAAAAAATCAATGTAAAAAGTTACATTTTCTTGCTCAATTCAATCTAATTCCTAATTTTGTAATTGTATTTTTTACATTTATTATTTTCCAAATACATAATTCAAGAAAAATGGCAGTATTAAAAGGCATAACGTGGAACCATACAAGAGGTTTATTACCGATGGTTGCAACGGCACAACGCTTTACCGAGTTAAATCCGGATATCGAAATTACCTGGGAGAAAAGAAGTTTACAAGAATTTGCAGATGCTTCGATCGAAGATTTAGCAAAACGATTTGATTTGTTGGTTATCGATCATCCATGGACTGGTTTTGGAGCACATACAAATGCTATCCTCCCACTCTCAGATTATCTGCCTGCTGATTATATTAAAGATCAGGAAATAAATACCGTAGGTAAATCATACGGAAGTTATGTTTTCAGTAATAAATTATGGGCTTTGCCAATTGATGCCGCGACTCCGGTTGCTGCTGCACGTTTGGATATTTTAGAAAAAAAGGGACTTGAAGTGCCTCAGACATATGATGATTTATTGGCTTTAGCCAAAAAAGGATTGGTTGCATTTGCCGGAATTCCGGTTGATGTTTTAATGAGTTTTTATATGTTTTGCTGCAGTTTAAGCGAAGCTCCGTTTCAGTCTGAAGAGAAAGTTATTTCTGTAGAAACAGGAAAAAAAGCTTTGCAGATGTTTCGTGAGTTGGCACAATTAATTGATCCGAAGAATTTTAACCGAAATCCAATTCAGGTTTACGAAGCAATGGTCAATTCAAATGAAATTGCTTACTGCCCTTTTGCTTACGGATATTCTAATTATTCAAGAGCTGGATACAGCAAAAATCTGCTTCATTTTTATGATTTGGTTAAGCTGAATAATGCACCTATGATTAGTTCTCTGGGCGGAACAGGATTAGCGGTTTCTTCCTTCAGCAAACATATTCCCGAAGCAATTCGTTATGCTGAATTTACAGGATCGTCTCAAGTACAGCAGAATATTTTTGCCGATAACGGAGGGCAGCCGGGACATTTACAAGCCTGGAAAAACGACCGAATCAATTCAATAACCAACAATTATTTCAAAAATACTTTACCTGCTTTAGAAAGAGCTTTTCTACGACCAAGATATTCCGGACACATGTATTTTCAGGATCATGCCGGCGATGTAGTTCGTGATTATTTAATGAATGGCGGCGACGAGGAACTGGTTTTAGATACATTAAATGGACTTTATGCTAAATCCTTAAAACTGCAAAATTCATGAAACCATTAGAAGGATTAATTGTATTAGAGTTCTGCCAGTTTTTGGCGGGTCCTTCTGCCGGATTAAAGTTAGCCGATTTAGGCGCAAGAGTTATTAAAATTGAACGTCCTATAAAAGGCGAAGCGTGCCGACAATTAAGCATTAAAGATCTTTTTGTTGACGACAGCAGTCTTTTATTTCACACCATTAATAGAAATAAAGAATCTTTTGCAGCCGATTTAAAAAATCCCGACGATTTGGTTTTAATCAAAAAACTAATCGAAAAGGCTGATGTTATGACACATAATTTCAGACCGGGTGTAATGGAAAAAATCGGATTGGATTTTACTACAACGCTTACCATAAATCCGAAGATAATATACGGAACCATAACAGGTTACGGCAATAAAGGGCCTTGGGCAAAAAAACCGGGACAAGATTTGCTTTTGCAATCACTTTCCGGTTTAAGCTGGCTTAGCGGCCGAAAAAGTCAGGGACCCGTTCCGTTTGGACTGGCTGTAGCCGATTTAATGTGCGGCAATCATTTCGTACAGGGAATTTTAGCTGCATTATTAAAAAGAGCCAAAACCGGAAAAGGTGTTTTGGTTGAAGTTAGTTTACTGGAATCTATTTTAGATGTTCAGTTTGAAGCGATTACTTCTTTCTTAAACGATGGCGGACAACAGCCGGAACGAGGTGATATTAAAGGAAGTGCACACGCTTTTTTAAGTGCGCCTTACGGAGTTTACAAAACACAAGACGATTATATTTCGCTGGCAATGGGCGATTTACTTTTCATTGGAAATACGCTTGGAGTCGATTTAAATCAATATGCTGATAAACATCTTTGGTTTGAAAAAAGAGACGAAATCAGAATTCTTTTAGCCGATAAATTAGCCGAACAAAAAGCAGATTATTGGTTAGAATTACTTCAAAAACAAGGTATTTGGGCCGGAAAAGTTTTGAATTATGAAACTTTAGACCAACAGCCTTTTGTAAAAGAATTGCACTTAAAACAAACTGTAAAAAATTCAGACGGCAAAATTTTGGTTACAACCCGAAGTCCGATTCAACTTGACGGTAAAATTTTAAGCAGTACAAAAGCAGCCCCAAAAGTGGGCGAAGATAATTTAGCAATACACGAACAATTTTTAAACGAGTAGAATGAAACCCTTAGAAGATTATTTAATTGTAGATTTTAGTCAGTTTCTTTCGGGTCCGTCGGCGAGTCTTCGCTTGGCAGATTTGGGCGCACGCGTTATAAAAATTGAAAAACCGGGAACTGGCGATATTTGCAGAACCTTATATACTTCTGACTTAATCATGAACGGCGAATCGTCTGTTTTTCATACCATAAACAGAAATAAAGAATCGTTTGCTATTGATTTTAAACAGCCGGAGGAACTTCAAAAATTAAAAAAAATATTAGCTAAAGCCGATGTGGTCATGCATAATTTCAGACCAGGCGTTATGGAGCGCATTGGTTTAAGTTATGATGACGTAAAAGCGATAAATCCAACGGTGATTTATGGTTCGATTTCAGGTTTTGGAAATCATCCTGAACTTAAAGATTTACCCGGACAGGATTTGTTATTGCAATCTTTAACGGCTTTAACCTGGTTAAGTGGTAATCAGGAAGATGGTCCTGTACCAATGGGATTATCGATTGTAGACATGCTGGCCGGCGCACATTTAGCACAGGGAATTTTAGCGGCTTTGTATCGAAAAGCAACCCAAAATATAGGCGGAACGGTTCAGGTAAGTATGTTGGAATCGGCTTTTGATTTTCAGTTTGAAACGATCACCACTTTCTTTAATGATGGCGGAGAATTGCCGGTGAGAACTAAAACTAATAATGCGCACGCTTATTTAGGCGCGCCATACGGAATTTACCAAACTAAAAACGGTTATCTGGCTTTGGCAATGGGATCGATTCCCGTTTTGGCTTCATTGCTAAAATGTGATGAATTGTTACAATTTCCAGAGAATAAATTTACGCTTAGAGACGAAATAAAAAATATTCTGGCTTCTCACCTATTGACACAGGAAACCCAGTTTTGGTTGGATATTTTAGAACCTGCAGATATTTGGTGTGCGGGAGTTTTAAACTACGAACAGCTTTTCAAAGAAGATGGTTTTAAAGTTTTAGAATTTACGCAGCAAGTTGAAATGCTTGACGGTTATTCGTATAAAACTACAAGATGTCCTATAAAAATTGATGGCGAATATTTTACATCTGATAAAGGTTCTCCAAAATTAGGACAAGATAACGAGCGAATTATAAAAGAATTTATAGCATAAGTATGGACAAATTTAGAATCGCTGTTAGAAAATTTTCTCCTTTTGAAAGTACCCTGCAAAAACTGTGGGATGCATTTTGTTTGAAAAACAATATTGAGATTGAGGCTGAAATGATTCCGCTGGAATTGCACGATCTTTATGAAGAAACCATCACCAATAAAGGTTTAAAAAACGGAAAATGGGACATTGCACACTTAAATACCGATTGGATTTTTGATGCCGCAAATGAAAGAGCTGTTCTGGATTTAACTTCTTTTATCAATCAAAATCCGCCGCAGGATTATCCTGAAGGCTGGCATCAATCGTTATTAAATCTGCAGCAGATTAATGGCGGAACTTACGGACTTCCGTTTCACGATGGACCTGAATGTTTGATTTATAGAAAAGATTTATTTGAAGATTTATCCGAAAAAGAAAACTTCAAGAAACAATTTGGTTACGAATTGTTCCCTCCAAAAACTTGGGAGCAATTCACCCAAATTGCCATATTTTTTAATCGGCCGGAAAGTAACTTATTCGGCTGTGTTTTTGCCAATTATCCTGACGGTCATAATATGGTTTTCGATTTCTGCCTGCAGTTATGGACGCGCGGGGGATCTCTTTTAAATCCTCTAAACAAAATAAATATCAATCATAGTCAAGCAATTGAAGCTTTAGATTATTATAGAGAAATCGTTAATAATAAAAATGCAGTTCATCCGGGTTCGAAGAATTTTGGTTCTGTTGAAGCAGGAATGGCTTTCGCCGAAGGACAAGCCGCAATGGCAATCAATTGGTTTGGATTTGCTTCGATGTGTGAAGTAATTGAAGAATCAAAAGTAAAAGGTAAAGTGGATATTACCGAATTACCGCATGATGAAAACCACAAAACGGCTTCATTAAATGTGTATTGGCTTTATACAATTGGCATTGGAAGTAAAAATAAAGGACTTGCCTATGATTTTTTACGATTTGCAACAACAGCAGAAAGCGATAAATTATTGACAATCGAAGGCGGAATCGGGTGCAGAAAATCAACTTGGAATGATACTGAAATCAACAAAACGATTCCATATTATCATAAACTGGAAATGCTGCATGAAAATGCTTTGACTTTGCCACAAACGCCAATTTGGCCAAAAGTAGCCGAATTGATAGATCAAATGGTTTTAAAAGCAATTGAAACAGATATTTCGTCGAAAACACTTTTAAAAGAAACACAGGAAAATATTGAAAAACTAACGAACTGATTACGTGTAGTCAACTTTGTCAAAGTTTAAAACTTTGACAAAGTTTGCGCCGCTAACTGAACTTAAACATAATACAAAATGAATATTCCATATAAACCCTTACTGCCCGAAACCAAACAGCCAATTATCATTATCGGCGCAAGCGGAATCGTAAAAGATGCACACTTGCCTGCTTATAAAATGGCTGGTTTTACAGTTTTTGGTATCACCAACAGAACGATTGCAAAAGCACACGATTTAGCCAAAGAATTTGAGATTCAGCATGTTTTTGAGAATGTTGCCGATGCGGTTAAAAATGCACCATCAAATGCGGTTTACGACATTACGGTTCTGCCTGATCAATATATCGAAATATTAGAGCAACTCCCTGACGGTACCGCGGTTTTGATTCAGAAACCAATGGGAAATGATTTGGCTCAGGCAAGAGAAATTGTAGCAGTCTGCGAAAGAAAAAACCTTGTGGCTGCGATCAATTTTCAGCTTCGATTCTCCCCTTTTGTAAGTGCTGCCAGATATTTAATTAACGAAGGTTTGCTTGGTGATTTATACGATTTTGAGTTTAAAGTGACGGTAAATACGCCTTGGGAATTGTTTCCACTGATTAAGGAACATCCTCGATTGGAAATTCTTTTTCATAGTGTTCACTATATCGATTGCATTCGCTCGTTTCTTGGAAATCCGAAAAGTGTGATGGCAAAAACAGCCAAACATCCGCTTAAAAAATTATCATCGAGCCGTTCTACGATTATTTTAGATTATGGCGAAGATAAACATGTGGTGATCAATACGAATCATGATCATCATTTTGGCCCAAATCATGAAGAAAGCTACATTAAATGGGAAGGCACAAAAGGCGCAATCAAAGCCAAAATGGGTTTATTAATGAATTATCCCGACGGACTTCCTGACATTTTTGAATATGCAATTGAGAACGAAGTAGGTCAATACGAATGGAAAAAAATCAACCTTGAAGGTTCATGGTTTCCAGAAGCTTTTATTGGAACAATGTCGAATCTCATGCGCTTTAAAGAAGGCTCAGATTCTAAATTATTAGCAAGCGTTCAGGACGTTTTAGACACCATGAAAGTCGTTGAAGCCTGCTACATCAGCAATACAAACGGCGGTATTTCTCTCACTGAACTATAAAATTTTAAACCATATAAGTGATATAAGTTCATTTAATCACTTTGTGGAAAAAGCAATAAATAATTTAAAACCATATAAGTTACATAAGTTCATTTAAATCATTTTGTGCAAAGCTTTTATGACCTAAAATAAGCGCTCTTAAACTCAACGCACTGCTTAAATTACCTTATATAACTTATATGGTGAAAAAACAAAAAATATATGTATTTCAAATCAACATTTTTCGAGGATTATCAACTTGACGATAAAAGAGTTACATTAGGAAGAACCATTACAGAAACCGATTTTGTGGTTCATGCCGGACACACGGGAGATTTTTTCCCGCATCACATGGATGAGGAATGGTGCAAAACACAGCCATTCGGACAGCGTATTGCACACGGAACTATGGTATTTGCTATTGGTATCGGATTAACGGCATCAGAAATAAATCCTGAAGCTTTTTCAAGAGGGTACGATAAAATGCGATTCGTAAAACCGGTTCATATTGGTGATACAATTCATTCTGAAATTACCATTTCAGAAAAAGGAGAAGCAAAAAATCCAGAAATGGGAACCGTAACAGAACATGTCGAAATCATCAACCAAAGAGGTGAAGTGGTTTTGGTCTGCGACCACCTTCTTTTGGTCAAAAAGAAATAATTCTTTTTGAGGTGCAAAGGTTCAAAGTGGCAAAGGGACAGAGGTTTTTTCTCCTCTCAATACCTTTAGAAAAGACGCACTGCTGTGCGACTCTACAGAAAAAACCTTTGAACCTTTGTCCCTCAGAACCTTAGAACCTTTAAAAAAACTATCTAACAAATGCAAGTAACAAACCAAACAGGCGATCTTCACGAAGTGCCGACCGAAGGCCGAAAAACAAACTATCTTCTGCCATTTATTTTAATTACCAGCCTATTTTTCCTTTGGGGAATGGCACATAATCTGGATTCTATTTTAATTCCGCATTTAAAAAAAGCGTGTGAATTAAACAACCGCCAATCGACATTGATTGATACTTCGGTGTTTTTTGCTTATTTTATAATGGCGATTCCTGCGGGAATGCTCATTAAACGATTTGGTTATAAAAACAGCATCATTACCGGATTACTGGTTTTCGCTGCCGGAGCGTTTTTATTTGTGCCTGCTGCCAATTCAAGAACTTATGAATTGTTTTTATTCGCCTTATTTGTAATTGGCTGCGGATTAACAATTCTGGAAACAAGTGCCAATCCGTATGCTGCGATTTTGGGCCCTGCTGAATCTTCTTCTAAAAGATTGAATTTAGCGGCTTCTTTCAACGGATTAGCAGCTATGGTGGCTCCAATTGTGGGTTCGTTATTTATCTTATCAGGAAAAAATCATACTCCACAACAAATGGCAGCGATGCCTGAAGCTGAAAAAGCATCTTATTTATTAGGTGAAGCTGCGGCAGTAAAAATGCCTTATATTATTTTAGGAAGTGTATTGGTTTTAGTTGCGATTATTTTCTATTTCATGCATTTGCCTTCTATGAAACCACAACATACCGAAGCTGAAATTAAACCGGGATTTTTCTCTGTTTTAAAATTCCGTCATTTAAGCTGGGCAGTTGTGGCGCAGTTTTTTTATGTTGGCGCACAGGTTTGTATCACGAGTTTCTTTATTAGAATTGCACAACAAGGTGCACATTTAGACGAAAAAACAGCCGGATATTATCTTGGTGTTTATGGTTTCTTGTTTATGGCAGGGCGTTTTATTGGTACTTTCTTCCTGAAGTTTGTAAAAGATTATATCTTACTTTCGATTTACTGTGGTGCCAGTATTGTACTTTGTTTATTAGCCATTTACGGAACCGGAATTGTAGTTATTTATGCACTTGGCGGCATCGGATTTTTTATGTCAATTATGTTTCCAACTATTTTCTCTTTAGGATTGGTTGGTTTAAAATCAAATACTGAAACGGGTTCTTCATGGCTGGTAATGTCAATTGTAGGCGGAGCGATTCTTCCATACGCAATGGGAACTTTAATTGATATGAAACACGATGATATTCAGTCTGGATATATAATTCCTCTGGTTTGTTTTGTGATTATTTTATCGTTTGGTTTGTATGGGCATAAAGTAAAAAATGTCAATCAATTGTGAATGGTTAATTGCGAATGGTTAATTGTGAATTGTGAATGATGAAAATAAATCTTACATCAATTTTATTTATAAAAAAACGCCTCATTACTGAGGCGTTTTTTGTCATGTTTATTTAATTAATGATGATCATTGAGGGAATGATCGTGGTCTTTTTTGGAATCTTTTTTAGATTTATTGTTGTTTTTATTATCGTGTTTATGCTCACCTTTAGGTTTGTTGTACTTTTCCGGTTTTGGGCCTCTGTTTTTTTGAGGTTTTCCGTGATAACCTTTTGGATAATTAGCTCTGTGTTTGGTATGATACGTATACGGAGCGTCTCCTCTATAATTGGTCAAAACTACTTTATAACCTGAATACAAATCATATTGTCTGTATCTTGAAGGAAGCCTTTTAGCACGAGTCCAATTTCCGCTGTTGTCGTAAATAAATACACTTTGGTTTACATCATAATACACATCGATGTCAGGCAAATAATAATACCTGTCGTTATCGTACCCTTCTGGTCCCCAGCTTGGAGGCGTTCCAATGTTTACATTGACTGATACCTGAGCATGGGCAAAAAATACACTCATAAATAATACTGAGGCGAATACTAATTTTTTCATGATTTTGAGTTTTAAATATTAATTTTAGTAGATATTAATCTAAAGTAGTGCCAAAATCTACATTTACAATATCCATTATACAAAAACATTAAATCAATCGACGAAGAGTACTTTTCAACCGATATATATCGTTAATTATTTTCATGTTTTTAAGCTTCAATATATAGTTTTGTCATTTCGACCGAAGGGAGAAATCGCACTAGAAACTCCGTAAAGCATATCTCCAATCTTTGTCGACAATCTTGTGCGATTTCTCCCTTCGGTCGAAATGACAAATCTTTGACAATTAATAGTTGCAAAAAATTAAAGGCAGAAAAACCAAATGAACTAAAATTTAAAACGCCCCATTTCTGAGGCGTTTTAGTCATGTTTCAATTTAATTTAATGGCGGATATACTAATATTTTTAACCAATCAAAAATATAATCTTTTTTTTACACTAAATTATCTTTTAGACCAAGGTCTGAATTTTGACGACGAACGTAATATTCAAATTGAAACAATTTTATTTCCAGCCTCCGCCCAAAGCTCTGTATAAGTTCACAACGGCTTGCAATTTTTGTAAATTATCGTTGATTCCGCTTAATTGCGCCGCTAAAAGATTTTGTTCAGAAGTTAATACATCTGTATAGTTAGTTGCAGAGCTGTATTCTAAAAGCTGCTGCGTAAAATCGACTGCTTTTTCAAGGGCTTCAATTTGTTTTTGTCTTGAATCTTCTTTTTCAACGGCCATTTGATACGAATACAAAGCATTCGAAACTTCCTGACCCGCTGTTAAAAGGCTCTGCTGAAAGTTATTGTAAGCTTGTAATTGCTGCGACTGCGCAGTTGTTAATCTCAATTTGTTTTTTCCCTGATTAAAAATAGGCTGTGTTAATCCTCCAATAATCGAATAAAAAATAGAATTACTAAAGAAATCTTTTAACTCTAAATTCGAAAATCCACCGCTTGCTGTAAGCGTTAAACTTGGATAGAAATAGGTTTTAGCCAAATTTGTAGATTCAAAAGCAACTCTAAAATTAAACTCAGCCTGACGAACATCAGGTCGGTTTTGTAATAACTGCGAAGGCACTCCAACGGCGATATTTTCAGGAATAACCTGCGTTCCTAATTCACCTCTGTCAATTGGTCCCGGAGCTTGTCCTAATAAGATATTCAAAGCATTTTCGGTTTCACGAATACTTTGTTTCAAATCCGGAATCAAAACTTCTGCCGCATACTGATTAGCTTCACTTTGTACAACCGCCGCACCTGTTACAATTGCGCCTTCTTTTAAATCTTTAATGGTTGCCACATTTTTAATACGACTTTCTAATGTCTCCTGTGTGATTTTTAAAGATTTATCATAAGCCAGCAATCTAAAATAATTGTTCGCAATATCTGAAATCAATTGCGTCTGAACCGCTTGTTTCGCCGCATCTGTAGCTAAATAAGCTGCTAAAGCCACTCTTTTAGAACTGCTCAGTTTTCCCCAGATATCAGCTTCCCAAGACGTACTTAAACCTAATTTATAAGTCGTAGTTAAGGTATTAATGTTGATTCCCGCGGGAAAGTTTAGCCCTGCTTCTGATTGTTTCGTGTGGGTTGCATTGGCATCCAATTGTAAGGTTGGATAATACGCTAATTTACTTTGACGAAGTGAAGCTTGTGCCTGTATGATATTCTCAATTGCATTTTTCAAATTAAGGTTATTGTCTAATCCTTTTTGAATTAATGCATTCAGTTTTTCATCTTTAAAAACGCTCTGCCACGGCATATCTGCAATCGTAGTCGAATCGGCAGAAGCTTCATCACGATACAGTTTATCTGTCGAGAGTGTTGTTGGGCGTTCGTACTTTTTGGTAATCGAGCACGCACTTAAAAGCGTGGCTGCAATTACCATAAGAATATATTTATTTGAACTATTAGTCATCTCTGTTTTAATTTAATTTTACTCTTTGTGAGCTTCTATTAACTGAATTTCCTCGTCATCGTCTTCATCATCATAACCATCTTTTGCAGGGCCGCTCACTCTTTCTTGTAAAGTCTGGAAAATGATAAATAAAACCGGAATAACAAATACTCCTAAAATGGTTCCAATTAACATCCCTCCAACTGCTCCTGTACCAATCGATTTGTTCCCCACAGCTCCTGCTCCGGTAGCAAACATCAACGGAACTAATCCTAAAATAAAGGCGAACGAAGTCATCAAAATTGGTCGTAAACGCGCCACGGCTCCTTCAATTGCAGCTTGTACAATTGGCAGACCTTTTCGTCTTCTGTCCAAAGCAAATTCGACAATCAAAATACCGTTCTTGGCCAAAAGTCCAATTAACATGATTAAGGAAATCTGCAGGTAAATATTACTGTTCAGTTTAAAAATAATCGAGAATAAATACGCTCCGGCTAACCCAAACGGAATCGAGAATAATACCGCAAATGGTAAAATGTAACTTTCGTATTGTGCACTTAGTAAGAAATAAACGAAAACCAAACACAAAATAAAGATGAAAATCGTTTCACTTCCAGAGGCTAGTTCCTCACGTGTTAAACCTGAAAACTCATATCCATAACCCGCCGGAAGATCTTCTGCTGCCACTTCTTGAATTGCTTTAATCGCATCACCGGAACTAAATCCAGGATTTGGCGCTCCTGTAATAGCAATAGAAGAGAAAAGGTTAAATCTTGAAATAGATTCCGGCCCAAAAACTCTGGTCATTTTTACAAATTCTGTAATTGGCGCCATGTTTCCGGCACTGTTTCTAATAAAGATTTTGTTCAGTCCTTCGGTATTGGTTCGGAATTCAGGAGAAGCCTGAATCATTACACGATATTGTTTTCCGAATTTATTAAAGTTCGACGCATACAATCCTCCATAATATCCTTGCATTGTTGATAAAATCGAATTTATCGAAACTCCTGCATCTTTGGCTTTTGCCAAATTAATATCCATCATATATTGAGGAAAACCAGGATTAAACGGCGTTGTTGCGTATTGTATCTCCGGACGTTTTGATAATTTTTCTAAAAACTCTGTATTCACTTTAAAGAATTCAGCAGTCGTGTGTCCGCCTTTATCCTGAAGCTGGAATTCGAATCCACCACTTTGTCCAAAACCCTGAATTGTTGGCGGTGAAATAAAGAAAATATTAGCTTCACGAATACCGCTTGTTTTAGCAAAAAGCTGTCCGATAACATCATTAACACTTAACTCACGCTGATCCCAAGGATATAATTTTACAATAACCATACTGTAAGCACTTCCTGCTCCAGCCGTAAAGTTCTGTCCCACAATACGAAGTGTATTTTTTACTCCCGGAATAGTTTTCGCAATACTGTCTACTTTCTTGGCAATTACATCAGAACGTTCCATCGAAGCCGAAGGTGGTAAACTAATATTGGCAAAAACAGTTCCCTGATCTTCCGCAGGAACGAAAGCAGACGGCGTAGTTTTCATCATATAAAATAAACTGGCACCAGCAATAAGAATAGCTGCTAATACAATCCATTTTTTAACCGAAAGGAAACTTACCGAACGCTTGTATCTTTCGGTTACATTTTCAAATGCAACGTTAAACGACGTATAAAATCTTTGTAAATAACTTTTATGTTTATGATCGTCTGCGTGTGGTTTTAAAAGCAAAGCACACAAAGCCGGGCTTAAAGTCAAAGCGTTTACTGCCGAAAGAATAATCGCAACAGCCAGCGTGATACCAAATTGTTTGTAGAAAACCCCTGTTGATCCGTTGATAAAAGTAACCGGAATAAATACCGCTGCCATTACCAATGTAATCGAAATAATGGCTCCCGAAATTTCGCTCATGGCATCTATCGTAGCTTTCTTAGACGATTTATAACCGTGATCGAGTTTGGCGTGCACCGCCTCGACGACCACAATCGCATCATCGACCACAATACCAATGGCAAGTACCATTGCAAAAAGTGTCAATAAATTAATCGTAAACCCGAATAAACTCAGGAAGAAAAACGTTCCCACAATTGCAACCGGAACTGCAATTGCCGGAATTAAAGTAGATCTAAAATCCTGAAGGAAAATAAATACTACAATGAAAACCAGTATAAAAGCTTCGATCAAAGTATGAATTACTTTTTCAATAGAGGCATCTAAGTTTTCGTTAACGTCAACCAGAATCGTATATTTTACTCCTTTTGGAAAACTCTTCGCTGCTTCTTCAATCAACTTTTTAGAGTTGTTGATTACGTCACGCGCATTCGATCCCGGAGTCTGGCTGATTGCCATCGCTGCAGATTCTACACCATTTGTTTTAATAGTTGAAGCATAACTTAAAGATCCTAACTCAACTTTAGCCACATCTTTAAGGCGAAGCATTTGCCCGTTTCCAACAGATTTTATAACAATATCCTCAAATTCCTGGGCACTTGTTAAACGTCCTTTGTATTTAATTACATATTGAAAAGCCTGATTTCCGTTTTCACCAAATTTACCCGGTGCAGCTTCGATATTTTGTTCTGCCAAAGCAGCCGAAATATCGCTTGGAATCAGTTTGTATTGCTGCATTACGTCTGGTTTCAGCCAGATTCTCATCGAATAATCTTTGGCACCAAAAACGGTTACATCTCCTACTCCAACTACACGCTGAATTTGCGGTACAAGGTTGATCTTCGCATAATTTTGAAGGAATGTCTGGTCGTAAGCTTTATCTTCACTGTATAAAGAGAAAATCAATAAGTTACTACTCTGGCTTTTAGTTACTGTAACCCCAGCCTGAGTTACCTCTACAGGCAGTAAACTTGTTGCTCTTGAAACCCTGTTTTGAACGTTTACCGCTGCTAAATCAGGGTTTGTTCCTACTTTAAAGAAAATTTTGATCGATGCATTTCCGTCATTGGTTGCAGAAGAAGTCATGTAGGTCATGTTTTCTACACCATTAATTTGCTCTTCAAGCGGAATTACAATACTTTTTAATACCACATCTGCATTGGCACCCGTATAACTTGCCGACACGTTTACCGTAGGCGGCGCAATATCCGGATACTGAGAAATAGGTAACTCAATTAGGCCCAAAACACCTAAAATGACAATAATAACAGATATTACTGTCGAGAGTACAGGTCTTTGTATAAATTTTTTAAACATTTCTTTTATTTTAAATCGGCGTATACTGTTTCTGCTTTTTGATTTTGAGCTTTAATCTCGCTTCCTTCTTTAAGAGCAGCAACTCCTTCTAATACAATTTCGTCACCTGCTTTTAAACCGCTTGTTACTACATAATAATTATTAGTTGTGTTTTCAAGTACCGTGATATTCACATTTTTAGTTTTATTGTCTTTTCCTAAAACTACTGCGAATATTTTATCCTGAAGTTCAAATGTGGCACTTTGAGGAACTATAATTACATCTTTAACGTCATTTGGAATTCTAACAGTTGTACTGCTTCCGCTTCTGATAACTCCTCTTGGATTTGGGAAACGAGCTCTGATATTTACCGTTCCGGTTTCGGTATTAATTAATCCGTTTACGGTTTCTATTTTACCTTTTTGATCGTATGCTGAACCATCTGAAAGCAATAAAGAAACTGCCGGAAGACTTTTGATTTTTTGGTTTAATGAAGCTCCTGAATCTTTAGTAAAATTCAAAAGTGCTTTTTCATTTAAAGCAAAATAAGCATACACATTTCCAATGCTAGAAACTGTAGTTAAAGGTTCAGCTGTATTAGAACTTACCAAACTTCCTAAACGAAACGGGATCGAACCTACAACGCCGTCAACCGGACTTGTTACAGTTGTATATCCTAAATTAGTTTTAGCATTTACTAAAGCAGCATTTGCCTGAGCTAAAGAGGCTACAGCAGATTCATAAGTATATTGTGCTGATTCTAAATCGTATTTGCTTATAATTCCTTTTTCAACCAATGGCCTTACTTTGTTTACAGCCAGTTTTGCTGCACTTAAATCGGCCTGAGCACTTTTAATACTGGCAGATGCTGTACGAACTTGCTGCTCATATTCTGGCGCGCTTATTTTAAATAATGGCTGCCCTGCTTTTACAACTGCTCCTTCATCAACAAAGATTTTATCGATGTATCCTTCAACTCTAGGTCGGATTTCTATATTCTGCTGTCCCTGAATACTGGCTGGGTAATCGCTGTTTAATGTAGCAGATTCCGGCTGTAAAGTCAGCGTTTTATACTCTTTAACCTGCGGTGCGCCTCCGGCCTGAGCCGATTTATCATTTTTACCGCAAGATGCGATAAGAACTGATGCTGCGAGAATGCTTAAAAATGATTGCTTATTCATTTGAAATAATATCTAATTATCGATTATATGACAACAAAAGAAATAAAATATAACAAGCAAAAATTTTGAAATAGACGGAGAGCAAATGACAATCGATAAAGATAGCCTGACACACGATGGGATTTTTTAAAAGTTAAACAAGCGTTTAATTCCTAAACTCATCGGCTCAAAAATGGTTTTTACGGACTGTAATTCTGTTTTTAGCGATTGGTTCAAAATCGCATTTAAATAAAGAGTAATATTGTCAAAAAAAGATAAAATTCGAAATGGCACCAAAAATATACAGACCTTATTATTTTACCGGACTTCATATTCTGAGCTGGGTATTATTGGGATTTATCATGTTGTTTTACATGCCTTTAACCTGGAATGTAATACTTCCCGGTGTGTTTTGGATTTGGCAGATCGTTGTATTGGTTTTACTAATTATCATTTTTTATTCTAATGCCAAAATCATAGTTCCAAAAACCATTATAAAAGACAATACTTCTCCGTTTTTGATTTGGGCTTTTCTCACCGTTTTTGCCATGCAGGTTATTGCTTATTTTTATACTTCTCAAACCGATCTTCACAATAAAATCAGTTTAGTTTTAGGGTTTAAAAAATACCGAAATCCATATTTTGACAATTATGTATTAATGCTCACTTTATTGGTTTTAGGAATCAGCACGAGCTGGGCAATGTTACAGCATTGGCAGAAAGCCGCACAGCACAAACAAAAACTGGAACAGGATAAAACGATGGCCGAACTGGCGATGCTGAAAGCGCAGATCAATCCGCATTTTTTCTTTAATTCCCTAAACAGTATTTATTCACTTACTTATACAAATATTGAAGATTCGAGAAATGCGCTTCATACGTTAAGCCGAATGATGCGCTACTTACTTTATAGTACCGAAGAAACAACGACATTGCTGAAAGAAGCTGAGTTTATGAGAGATTTTATCTCGCTGATGAAACTTCGTGCAAACAAAAAATTAACGATTACAACCGATATTCCGGAAAAGATACACGATTACCCAATTGTTCCGATGTTATTACTACCTTTAGTAGAAAATGCTTTTAAACACGGCATTCATGCTACGGATAAAAGTGAAATTTATATTTCGCTGAGACAAGACGGAAGTAATCTTGAATTTGAGGTAAAAAACACCTATTTCGAAAAAACAGCAACGACTGATGAAGGCGGAATTGGTTTAACGAATACAAAACGCAGACTTCATTTAATTTACCCAAATAAACATACGCTGACAGCCGGCATTGGTAAAAACGGAATGTATGATGTAAAACTGCAAATAAACTTAGAGTAATGACAACATTAAAATGTATAGCAGTAGATGATGAACCTCTCGCATTAAGACTTGTCGAAACTTTTATCGAACAAACTCCTTTTTTACAATTAACGGCAAGCTGTGATAATGCTGTTGAAGCCATGAGTTTAATTCGGGAAAAACAGCCAGATCTTGTTTTTCTGGATATCAATATGCCTAATTTAACGGGAATGGAACTGGCGAGACTTTTGCAGGAACAGCCGGGTTTAGTGCCAAAAATCGTTTTTACAACGGCTTACAATCATTATGCTATTGAAGGTTATAAAGTAAATGCAGTCGACTATCTTTTAAAACCTTTTAGTTATGAGGAGTTTCTGCGTGCTGCAAATAAAGTATTGCAAATAACAGAAGAAGCTTCAAACAACTTCCAGACAGTTGCGGCAGATGATGAATTTATTTTCTTAAAAGTAGAATACCAATGGGTTCGAATTCCACTTAAAGAAATTTTATATATCGAAAGTTTAAAAGATTATGTAAAAGTACATCTTGACGATTCTCAAAAAGGAGTGCTTTCGCTGATATCCTTAAAAGCTTTAGAAGAAAAACTACCATCGGCAAAATTTATGCGTGTTCATCGTTCGTTTATCGTTTCTCTTGACAAAATAAACGCCATTACCAAGAATTCAATTTTCATTGGAAAAACGGAAATTACTGTGGGCGAACAATACAAAGAAACATTTAAAACTATTGTCGATAAATGGCTGAAATAATATTGAAAATTAAAATATCATGCAAAAAAGATCCAACAAATATTATCTAACCCTAAGCTTAAAAGAATATGCCAACGGCGACACGCATCCGGCAAAAGAACTGGGAATAGAATTCGATAATCACGACGAAATTTTCGGAATCATCCAAAAAATAAAGGACAAAAATATATTCGAAAACCCGCACGAAGCCACACAATTTGCACTTGGTTTAAAATTATTCAGCGAAATAAAATTGAAACACCGAAATAATCCTTTGTTTGATGAATTGAATGAAGTGTTTCCAGTTTTTATGAAGAAGTTGAAAAGTCTTTAAACGGAAGTTTTCAGTCGCATTCACAGTTTTCAGTTTCTCCAGCTAAAACTATTCACTAAGGAATATTCATAATTCATAATCAACAATTAACTTTTTATTCCCTAATTTAGTTATCCCAAAAAATCAAGATCATGGATAACAAAATAACCAAAGAAGATATCAGTCAGGAAGTATTTGATTTATATGATGATTATGCACATAATAAAATTAACCGAAGACAGTTTGTAGAAAAACTTTCCATATTTGCGGTTGGTTCGCTTACACTTCCGTCACTTTTAAGTTTTATGACGCCCAATTATGTCGACAGTATTTTGGTGCAGCCAACAGATCCTAGATTAAAAACGGGCTACATCAACTACGATTCTCCAAAAGGCGGAGGTTCTATAAAAGGGCTTTTATCGCAGCCTGCTGATTCTAAAAAGAAATTACCCGGAATAATTGTGGTTCACGAAAATCGCGGACTTAATCTGTATATTGAAGATGTGGGAAGAAGAGCGGCAATTGAAGGATTTATTACTCTTGCACCAGATGCCTTGTCGCCATTAGGCGGTTATCCCGGCAATGATGACGAAGGTCGAGAACTGCAAAAGAAACGTACCAAAGAAGAAATGCTCGAAGACTTTATTGCTGCTTACGAATATCTTAAAGCGCACCCAGATTGTAACGGTTATATTGGCGTTGTCGGGTTTTGTTTTGGCGGATGGATTTCGAATATGATGGCGGTGAAAGTTCCAGATTTAAAAGCAGCAGTTCCGTATTACGGCGGACAGCCAACAAAAGAAGAAGCCGAAAAAATAAAAACTTCGCTCCTATTGCATTACGCAGGTTTAGACACACGCGTAAACGAAGGCTGGCCGGCATTTCAGGAAGTTTTAAATAAAAATAAAGTCGAAAATACCGCTTATTTTTATCCAAATGTAAATCACGGTTTTCATAACAATACAACGCCAAGATACGATGAAGCAGCGGCAACGCTGTCGTGGACGAGAACTATCGATTTTTTTAAAACCAAACTGAAAAAATAAACGAGAATTCTCCAAGAATGACAAAAACCAAACCATCGGTTTATTTCTATATCCCAAAGCAAGTAACTTTACTTGATTTGAGCGGTGTTGTCGAAGTGTTTCAGGAAGCTCGTGATTTGGGTTTGGATTATCAGCTGGTATTTATTAGCGGGCAATCTTCTGTAAGTTCAAATTCTGGTTTAGAACTTTCTTCATTAATTCATTTTACAAAAGTTAGTCCGCAGAAAGAAGATATTATTTTTATTTCCGGATTTAGCACGCGCGCTTTACATACAATTTCTGATGATCCAGATTTTTTTGACTGGCTGCATAAAGCAAATCAAAATCAAACTACAATTTGCAGCGTTTGTACTGGAGCGTTTCTTTTGGCAAAATCTGGACTTTTAGATTATAAAGAATGTACGACACACTGGAAATTTGTTGAAAAACTTAAAACTGATTTTCCTCTTGTAAAAACACAAAAAAATACACTTTATACGAAGTCTGAAAACATTTACACAAGTGCTGGAATTGTTACCGGAATTGATTTGGCTTTGTTTCTAATTGAAGAAAGACACGGTAAAGAAATCGCGTCAAAAATTGCCAAAGAACTTGTAGTTTATAAAAGAAGAAACGGAACCGAAGAACAGGAAAGTGTTTATTTACAATACCGAAATCATCGCGATGAAAAAATCCATACCATTCAGGATTGGATTATTTACAACTTAGAAAAAACGTCGACTATTGAATTCCTAGCCGAATTAGTTTATGTAAGTCCGCGAAATCTAACCCGAATTTTTAAGAAAGAAACAGGCGTAACAATTGCAGATTACCGCACCAAATTAAGAATTGAAAAAGCAAAAAGTCTTCTCGCTAATTCTGATTATAAAATTGAACATATTGCACATTTGTGCGGTTATAAAACTTCTAAACAATTAAAAATTGTACTGCATCAAAATAGTGAAAATTTAAGTTCTTCCATCAAAAACCTATTGTCCTAAACCGACTATTGTTTGTCCTTTTTCTGCATTTAGTTCCAAAGTACATTTGTAATCTAATCAAATAGATAAACAAATGAAACTTAGAGAAAAAAAACCCGCTTTGGTCATAATTGACGTGCAAAAAGGTTTTAATGAAGAAGACTTTTGGGGCGGCAACCGAAACAATAAAGATGCTGAAACCAAAATTGCACAAATTCTTGAAAAATGGAGAACACTGCAATTGCCCATTTTTCACATTGTGCACAGTTCTGTACATCCAAATTCAAAATTACATCCTTCTAATGCGGGATTTGAAATTAAAGATGAAGCAAAACCAATTGATGGCGAACCTGGAATCATAAAAAATGTAAATAGTGCTTTTATTGGTACAGATTTAAAAGAAAGACTAGACTCGCAAAATATCACTGATCTTGTTATTGTGGGTTTAACTACCAATCATTGCGTTTCTACAACAACCAGAATGGCCGGTAATTATGGTTATGAAACTTTGTTAATTGCCGATGCCACAGCCACGTTTGACCGAATAGGAATAAATGGAGAAAAATTCGATTCTGAATTAATTCATCAAACTACTTTAGCCAGTCTGCATAAGGAATTTGCAGAAGTAATTACGACTGAAAAATTATTGGAATTGGTATAAAATAATTACAGCTTTTTAAACCAGTTTAGCATTATAAATCAAAAAACTGGATCATTTTTTAGTTAGGATGCCTACCTAAGTTTGTCATGACGATAATGTCCTAACAAAAAATCAAAAAGATGAAAAAAGCAATTTTAGCAGTAGTACTTGTTATTACCCTGCAAGCGGCAGCGCAGGAAACAAAAGCACCGCACGGTTATACATACGGAACTAAAGAAGTGGCAAAATCACCGTTTACCCTTGAAGAATTAAAACTTTTAGAACAATCTTTACTTTTTTCTGAAGAAGATGTAAAGTATTTACAAATGAGCCACGACATTCTTGAAGGTCAAACAGATGCCATTTTGGATGTTTGGTACGGATTTGTGGGATCGACACCGCAATTGGTTTACTTTTTTGGTAACACTAAAACCGGAAAACCAGACGGAGAATATTTGGCAAAAGTCAGAGGTCGTTTTAAAATGTGGATTCTTCAAACAGCCGAAGCAAAATACGATCAGGATTGGCTTAATTACCAATATGAAATTGGTTTAAGACATTACACCACCAAGAAAAATAAAACAGACAATGTTACTTCTGTTCCTGTGATCAATTATCGTTATATTCCGGCTTTAACCATTCCGGTTACAACGACGTTAAAACCATTTTTGGCAAAAACCGGAGCAAGTGCCGCCGATGTTGATAAAATGTATAATGCCTGGGTAAAAAGTGTTTTAATGCAAAGTATACTTTGGGGTCAGCCTTATATGAAAAAAGGAGAATTCTAAAACCAAAAAACAGCCAAAACTAATGATCAGTTCTGGCTGTTTTTTTATTTACTGCACGACAAAATTATTGTAAATTTGGTCTATCCACAAAATGCATTTTTAATTTAAACTACTAGTCCAGATGTTAAGACCTTGGCAATTTGAAATCCACTTAGATAAAAAATCAGACAAAGCGCTTTACCTGCAAATTGCTGATGCTATTATCAATGCGGTAAAATCAGGTAAACTGACCAGCGGAAATGCTTTGCCCGGAAGCCGTCAGCTGGCCGGACTACTAAATGTGAACCGAAATACGGTAATCGAAGCTTTAGATGTTTTGATTGCCGAAGGCTGGCTAATTACGATGGACCGAAAAGGAACTTTTATTGCCGATATTCTTCCTGAAATCAGCATAAATAAAAAAGCAGAAACCCAAGTTAATGTTGCAGTCGAAAACCATAAACCGCATCTTGTTTTTGATGACGGGCTTCCCGACAGCCGCCTGGCTCCTATGAACGATCTGGCCCGTGCTTATCGTGAAATTTTCAACAGAAAATCACGCTGGCAGATTATGGGTTACAGCAATGAACTTGGCAATATTGAGTTTCGAAAAGCGATTGTACAAATGTTGAATTTTAAACGCGGAATGAATGTTTCTGTGGATGAAATCTGCATTACGCGCGGCAGTCAAATGGCGATGTATCTGGCGGCGCATTGTTTATTATCAAAAGGCGATTATGTGATAATTGAAAATCCAGGTTATAAACCTGCCTGGGAAGCTTTTGAAAATGCCGGTGCAAGTCTGCTTCCGGTTAGCGTTACCAAAGATGGTTTGGATTTAGAAGAAGTTGAAAATCATCTTAAAAAACATTCTTCTGTAAAAGCAATTTATGTAACGCCGCATCACCAGTTTCCAACAACCGTTACGATGAGTTTAAAGAAAAGATTAAAACTTAATGAACTTTCGAATCAATACGGATTTACGATTATTGAAGATGATTATGATAATGAGTTTCATTTCGGACAGCGTCCAATTCTGCCGATTTCGAGTTACAGTAATGCGAAAAACTTTATTTATATTGGAACTTTGAGTAAAATTGTAGCTCCGGCTTTGCGAATTGGTTACGTTGCAAGTTCTTCTCAAAATATTGAAAAAATAGCCAATCACCGCAGAATAATTGATGTGCAGGGCGATAATATTATGGAAGAAGCCGTTCTGCATCTTATTAATGAGGGAAAAATCAAAAGGCATCTTAAAAAAACAAACCTCATATACAAAGCCAAAAGAGATCATTTTGAAAGTCTTTGCAAACTTCATTTAAAAGATAAAATTACTTTTATTAAACCAGAAGGCGGTTTGGCTTTTTGGATTGTTCCGAATAAAATTGTTAACTCAGAAAAAATCTGTACCGAATTGCTTTCTAAAGGAATCAAAATTATGTTTCCGGAAAAATTCAGCTTTGGCACTCCAATAAATGGATTTAGATTAGGATATGCATCGCTTACAGAAGAACAAATGGAAGAAGGAATAAAAGCAATTTCAAAATATTTATAACCGAGCCGGTTTGTGATCGTTGCAATCTAATCTGATATCTTTTGTTTCTAATTGAATGTCCATTAATCGGCAATACTTATTTCCGTTTTGCTGTACAAAATACCCGCAATTGTGACACGTGCTCTGAACATTTATAACTTGCAGATTATGCAATTGCTCAATTACAGAACTAAGATTTTTCCATAAAACCGATTTCTCCTTTTCGGGTACAATTTTTACCAAATCAAATAAAGGATCTGTAAAATCTTCGGTTACCAAAACCATTTCTAAACCTTTTGCCGTGAGCTCAATTGTAGAACTTCTGGAATCGCTGGCATTTACAACTTTTATAATGTATTCTTTTTGTTCTAAAATTTTGATCGTATCGCTTATTGTAGCTTTTGTTAAATGGAATTCTTTCGCCAGATAACTTACTGTTGCTTTATTTTTGGTGTGATGTTTTATAAATATCAAAACCTGAATCTGTATCGGACTCAAATCGTATTTCTTGGCTTTTTCCCACAACAAAATCCTGAAGACCTGAGATAAGCGTTCAAATCCTGCTGTAATTTTTCCGTCTAAACTATTGTTTTGTGTTTCTAAATTGAAGATGTTTTTCATAATTTATAGCAAATAAAATAGACTGAAAGTCCCCACACTTTCAGTCTATGAATTAATAATTCTAAGCGAAAAATTAATAACAGTTTTCCATTTCAATAATCGAAAAACCGTCTTTAAGAATTTGATTTTCGATATCTGCAGGTGCTTTGTCGATATGACAAAATCTGCATTCTTTTGAGGTCAAAGGCTGACCTTCCTGTAAAACTGTTTTAAGGTATGCTTTTCCATATTCAAAAACCTGATTTGCATCTTCCGTAGTTTCATCTACTAAAATATCAAAATGCATTATTTTACCGTCTTTTCGGGTTACATAAGTATCCCATACTGCTACTTTCATCTTATTTTTATTTTTTTATTTGTTGTGTTGTTATTTTTAAACACATAGAAACATAGATTTTTTTTGCTTTTTTAAAGAGTACAAAAAGAAACTAGTTTCTCACACATAGCTATGTTTGTTTAAACAAGTGAAACGCCTTTTACTACGTTCTCAAAAACTATGTCTCTATGTGTTTAAAATTAAATTCCTTGTTTTGTTTTAAGTATATTGTTTGCTCTAATAAGTCAACTTTGTCAAAGTTTAAAACTTTGACAAAGTTTGATGACTATTTGTATTTACCCAATCACTTCTTCCATAGAAGCACCAAAATTAATGTGCAATACATTTCCGTTTGGCGTTACCAAAGCCGGAACAGATTTTATACCAGCCTTTTGAGCTTCAGCAATTCGAGATCTGTCTTCTCCGATGTTTACTACTTCAACATCTTTTACTAAATTTAAAATGTCATGTTCTGCGCTTACGCAAACTGGACAACCTGCATGATAAAAAATTGATTTACTCATTTTGATTTGATTTTAATTTGACTTCATTGCCAAGACAAAATTAGGCAGGATACCTAACCATTAAATAATCCAGTTTTGTCATTTCTGAGCATTTTCTGGTCTGGTTCTTCAAATAAACTGGACTAGTTTATATAGAAAAAACTGGATCTTTTTTGTATTCCACGATTGTGATACCTTTGTGAGTATGAAAGAGGATATTATTTTTAATTTGAAACAGGTTCACGATCGTATTGAAAATGCCTGTAAAGTTTCGGGCAGAAATGTTTCTGATGTGCAATTATTATTGGCAACGAAAACTGTTCCTGCCGAGAGAATACGAATTGCAATCGAAGCCGGAGAAAACCTGATTGGTGAAAATAAAATGCAGGAGTTCAGAGATAAGGATTCAGAGTTAAAAGATTTAAAAATCAAACGTCATTTTATTGGTCATCTACAAACCAATAAAGTCAAAGATGTTTTGAAATATGTAAGTTGTATTCAATCTCTTGATAGATTAAGTCTTGCGGAAGAATTACACAAACAGCTTCAAAAAGAAAACCGAAATCTTGATGTTTTTGTTCAGGTGAATACTTCTTTTGAAGAAAGTAAATTTGGATTGCAGCCTTCAGAAGTTATTTCCTTTATAAAAGAAATCAGGAAATATGATACTTTAAAAATCAAAGGATTAATGACGATTGGTTTATTAGATGTGGAGAAAGAAAAAATGCGTCCGTCACTTCGTTTACTTAGAGAAATAAGAGATGAAATTTACGATGCCAAAATTGAAGGAATAACGAATTTAAAACTTTCGATGGGAATGTCTCAGGATTTAGAATTGGCTATTGCCGAAGGTTCAAATATTGTACGAATAGGAACTTCTATTTTTGGAAACCGATTTTTAGGGAAAGAAATCTGGAATGAAAATATTGCAGAATAAAGTTTAATTTTGCACCAAATAAAATCTCAAATGAATCTGTACGAACTGGTTGTAACCGATACTGAAAAAATTGCGCTTGAAGATCTTCTTTTCAGCAAAGAGAATAAATCTGCTTTGCTTCAAACCATAAAAGAGCATAAATACATCGAGGAATTAAAAAAATACAACCTTAAAGTTGATAATAAAATCCTGCTTCACGGACATTCGGGCTGCGGAAAAACGACAACTGCAAAAGCTATTGCAACGGCTTTGAATAAAAATATTGTTATTATAAACCTGAGTACTTTAATCAATGCTAAAATTGGTGAAACATCTAAAAATGTAAAGGCGATTTTCGACAAAGCGATTCGCGAAAAAGCTGTTTTGTTTCTGGATGAATTTGATCAAATTGGAAAAAGCCGTGAAAGCGATGATAAAGATGTTGCAGAAATGCGACGTTTGGTAAACACAATTATTCAGCTTATTGATTATTTACCAACGGATAGTTTACTGATTTGTGCTACCAATTTTTACAACAGTATTGATACGGCTTTGCTAAGAAGATTTCAAATTAAATTAAAGTTTGAAATGCCAAACAAAAAAGAACTAGATATTTATTACGATAAATTATTAGCTGATTTTCCTATTCATTTTCAGGATATTCCACGTAAATATGATATTTCTTATGCTGAAGCAAAAGATTATATTCAGACGATAATGAAAAGACAAATTATTGCTGAACTGGAACTTAAAGAGCATAAAATCAGCGAAACAATTGTATAAAAAAACGCCTCATATTCTGAGGCGTTTTTTAAACAAATTAAATTCTGATAATTAAGCTTTTGCTTTTCTTTTTACTGTACAGCCAATTTCTTTAGTCTGTGTTACAGATGGTTTTTGACCGCTTTTTAAAGATGCAATTACATCTTCGGCATATTTTACTTTTTCTGCTTTTGTTCCTTCCGGATCGTTATCGATTGCTCCAACATATTCTACTACATTTCCTTTTGCAGTTTTAGAAACGATAAAAATGTGAGGTGTACGTTTTGCTCCGTATTCGTCAGTAATTTTTTGTCCTGCGTCAAATAAATATGGGAAAGGATATTTTTTCTCTTTTGCTAAATTCTGCATTTTGTTGAAAGTATCTGCTGTAGAAGCTTCGGGATCGTTTGGATTAATTGCAATTACCGGATATCCCTGTGGTTTGAATTTTTTATCTAAATCAATGATTCTTTGCTCGTAACCTACAGCGTATGGACATGTATTACAAGTAAAAACAACGATATATCCTTTTGCATTTGGAAAACTTCCAAAAGAAACTTCTTTATTGTCTACATTTTTTAACTTAAAATCTGGTGCGGTATCTCCGGCTTTAAGAGTTGTTCCAGTTTGTGCCTGCGCTAAAAAGGCAGAAAGTGCCAATGCGAATAATAGAATTATTTTTTTCATGGTTTATGGGTTTACAGTTTTTTATATTCAGTTAATAATTGTTCATAGGTAAATTCACTTTCTACAAATTTTCGTTTGTCATCTTTGATAAAAAGTGTTGCAGGAATACTTCCTGACCAGCTTGGGTCAATTCGGTCGATAAATTCCTGCGGACTGCTTTCGTTTAAAAGATATACTTCATTTTTAAGGTTTTTTCTTTTCACAAAAGGAACGACATTCGAACTTAATTTCGATTTGAAATCAAGGCTTACTAATAAAACGGCCAATTTTTCGGATTTGTGTTCTGCGCTGAGTTTTTCGAAATGCGGCAGTTCTTTAATGCAGGGTGCGCACCAGGTTGCCCAAAAATTCACTACATATGTGCTGTCTTTTCCATTTTTGATTCTTTCATTAAGCTGATTGATATTTAACAGCTTCACGTTCTGACTATAAGCTGAAATTGAAAAAATACCAAATAGAAATACATACAAAAAAGACTTGATTTTCATGAGGTACAGTGCTTTAGGATTAATTTGTGCCTTACAAATATAAACTAATGAAATCTTACTTTTTGTTAATGAAAATTTAATGCAGGAAAAAAAATTGCCACAAAGGCGCAAAGACGCAAAGTTTTATTTCTCAAAACAAAAAAAATGTTCCTATGGAACATTTCGTTGGTAGAAAAAAATATGCGTGTTTTCGTTACGTTCCTTAGGAACGTTTGGAATTACATTCCGCTTTTAATATTTACATTATTGACAAAACGAAGTGGCTGCATCGTATCCATTTTGGTTAAAGATAAAATCCCATTTTTATTTTCGTTTATGGCATTTATTTTAAAACAAAATTCATTTCCGTCTTTATCCATTAAAGTTATAAATTCGGTATTATCATCTGAATTATTTTGGCAGGCATGTGAAATAGTATAGCGAAACATAACCTTAAAAGTATCCTTGTCATAATTATACAATTTTCCATCTGAACCAAATATCCATTTTGCATTTCGGTTAGCATCATTATACCAGGTTCCGATAATTTTTTTTGATGAAGGTTCAGCAGCCTGATTCTGTGCAAAGACTGCAGAGATTTGCAATAAAAACAGTAAAATTAAAAATTGCTTTTTCATATTTCTTTTATTCTTTAATTATGTATTAATCCAAGTAAATTTAGGATTGTCTATAACATTGCATTTCCTGCAAAAAGTTTTAATGTGTTATGATAAGTCAAATTTAATGAAATAAAAAAGCTGGAGAAAATATTTCTAATAATCCTCAGATCATAAAAATCTTTAACCAATAGAATGTTCCATAGGAACATCTCATCGGTAGAAAAAAAAGTATGTGCATTTTCATTACGTTCCATAGGAACGTTTGATAATACATAATTGGCAGTTTCAAAATTGTATTACAAAATGTTCTCTATTATTAATCAAACGTTCCTACGGAACGTTATTTCATTCATCTATTCTTTTCTACCGATGAAATGTTCCTATGGAACATCCGTTTGATATTACAAGAGTGGCTCTTTAAAAATATATTTTTCATCATATTCTATTTCAAATGCTTTTAAAAGCTTCTGATATTCTTCTAAGAATGTTTCTTTTTTATGATGCTGTTCCTGATTTTGTATATAATGAATTACATTCGGAACATGACTCCTTGAATATGAAAATGCTCCGTAACCTTCCTGCCAAGCAAAATTCACAGAGAATTTTTGTTCTTTAATCCATTTACTTGTTTCTGTCTTTACATTTTGAATTAGTGAAGAAACAGATTGCGTCGGGCGCATTCCTATAAATATATGAATATGATCTGGCATGCTGTTTATACAAAGCATTTTATGTTGATTTGATTGGATTATGCCTGTTATATATTGATGTAATCTGTCTTTCCATTCTGCTGCAATTAATCCTTTTCTGAATTTTACTGCGAATACAAATTGTATATGTAATTGTGTGTATGTGTTTGCCATCTTTGTGTATATTGTCAAACGTTCCTACGGAACGTAATAAAAAATAATGCTATTTAAGTCTACCAATGAAATGTTCCGATGGAACATGTTATTTCTATGAATTGAAATTTCTATAAAATTAACTAACATCAAATATTTAGAATATCTCATAAAAGTCCTTTAAATATTAATTTAGGGTGAAAAGCTTATTCTCATCTGAAGAATTATCTAAACCAATTTCTTTCAATAATACTTTGTATTATATAACCAACTGTTAATTATGCAACTATAATTTATTTTCCTGTAAAACATTCCGTCTATGCGCTTGCTAACTTTGTAAAACACAACTTTAAAACGTAAAGCCATGGAAAAGCAAAACAACTATGACTACGGTCATACGGATCCGGATTTTATAGATCAAAATACGCTTGTAGATGGGACGTATTCTAATGAAGATCAATACAAACAGGATTTAAAGAAAGAAAATAATTGGGAATTTGGCGAAAGCGATCCTGATGTTATAGAGCAAAATACACTGATAGATAATGACAATTATGCAAGAGATGAAGATCCTTATCAATATCAGGAAGAGTTTATCGAAGATTTGAAACATCCTGAACAGGATTTCGAAAAAAACTCTAATGTTAGATCAGAAAATATTCCAAATGAGGAAAGAATAATAAATGAAGATGATGCCATTACAAATGAAGGTGAAGAAAATGATTTTGATGATGAGTATGATCCGGATTTAGATTTTGATGATGATTTAGAAAAAGACGGCGATCTTGATAATGACGAAGAGTTAGACGATTTTGACGCTGAACATTATCCGGAAAATCACCCGAGAGAATAAGAAAAACTAGTTAAAGCATTATCAGTTTATGACTATAGCAACTCAAATTTTCTGGCTGTTTATACTGGCTGTTCCCATAGCTTGTATCAGCTGGACTATAACGCACGAAGAGATTTTTAGAGAACCTCATGAATGGTGTGTAAAACGGTCTCAAAATGAGAAGTTTTTACTCACGAGAAAGTTCTTTTATCTTTTTACCTGCGAATATTGCTTTAGTCATTACGTTACAATTGGTTTTTTATTTTTGACAGATTATAAACTTTTGTTAAACGACTGGCGCGGTTATATTTTGGCCGGGTTTTCGCTGGTGTTTATGGCAAATGTCTATATGAGTCTTTTTGCACTTCTTCGACAAGCTATAAAAAAAGAAAAAGTGGAAATTGAAAAAATTGAGACTGAAACTGATAACGAAAAGAATATTAACAAATAGAAATACGTATAATTAAATAAATTAATTAAATAAATAAAAATCATGGAAAATTTACAATTCATTGACCCATTATTGCACGGAATAAAACCTATCGAAAATAATACTGCTAATCTTTCTGTAAAACAGCTGGCTATTGCCGGATTTGGTTCTATTTTAGTTGGAGCTGTTTTAAAGAAAACCGGACATAATAAAGCTGCCGCAATTGTAGGAAGTCTTGCACTGCCTTTATTGTCTGCAGCAGTTTATAAAAAAGTAGCAAAGTAATAAAAGAAAAACGTTTGCTAATTGCGAAAATGCCCGTTAAGGTTTTAAACCTAACGGGCATTTTCTATTAATGTCATGTTTGTTTTTATTTGCTGATGATCAATTATCTAATTGTCGCATTCTCTAATTAGCTAATTTATTAATTAGCCGGCAAATTTATATTTCCTTCAACCCAGTTTAAGGCTTTGTTGAAAGCTTCTTTTTTAAATCCGTGGAATTCTCCGGGAACTACATAACTGAAACCGTTTGTGAAAGAGATAATATCTTCAGAATCTGTTACGATGGCCGCCCTATTCCATTTCCCTAAATGTTTTAATCCTAAAAGTGCATCCTGAAGCCATGCACCGGCTGTGAAATTTTTAATATCAGTGTCGAGTACCAATAAAAAATTGATTTCGTTAGTTTGCTTTACTAAATGTTCTACTGCGGGAACCACAGCGGTTAAAAAATCTTCTTTTGTTACTTCTGCCAATGCTCTAAAGGCAACAATGTTATCGGTAGTGTCAATTTGATGTATCATGGTTTTTACACTTTTTGAGTTATTTAAATAGTTGTTTTATTCTTTTGATATACACTATCAAATGCTACTCAAATTTACTCATTTTGAAACAGTTAAATCTTACATTTTTCTTAATTGTTTATTATATATTTTAAAGGTTCTTTTTTAAAGAGACAAAGGTTTAGAGTGCAAAAGGACAAAGGTTTTTTGTTAGAACGGGATATTGGATGTTGATAATTTTATCGACAAAGATTTTCCGTAGAGACGCACAGCAGTGCGTCTAACATTATGTGAAACAATACGTTTTATTGAGAATGGATTGTTGTAACGGAATATTGGACGGGAGACGCACTGCTGTGCGTCTCTACAGTTCCAAACAAATATCAAACGTTAACACATCGACTCGACAAAGATTTTCCGTAGAGACGCACAGCAGTGCGTCTAAAATTATGTGAGACAACACGTTTTATTGAGAATGGATTCTTGTAACGGAATATTGGACGGGAGACGCACTGCTGTGCGTCTCTACAGAAAAAACCTCTGAACCTTTGCTCCTTCAAAAAAAACCTTTGTCCCTTAAAAGAAAAAACCTGCTTCTTTCGAAGACAGGCTTTTTTCAAAAAAAATAAAAAATAAACTAACACAAACTCTTAATTGTATCCTTGGTTTTGTTTAAACAGTTTTTGATCGATAACTGTTTGTGGAATTGGAAAATATCTTCTGAATGGCTGAGTAGCAGCTTTTGCTGTTCCAGCTAAATCAAATTTTCCAAAACGGATGCTCTCTGGTCTTCTTTGTAATTCCCAGTATAATTCGAAACCTAATTCTTTATATAATTGCGCCCCATCTAATGAAGTAAGCGCTTTTCCCGGAGCATTTGCAAATAATGATTCTCTTTTTCTGCTTGTACGCAATTTGTTCAAATCATCCATTGCTGGTCCTGTGCTTCCTTTTCTGTAAAGTGCTTCAGCTCTCATAGCGTACATTCCACCTAAACGGAATAAAGGAATATCAACATTACTGTTTCCGTTTCCTCCTTCCGGATCAAACTCATATTTAAATACACGAGCACCCTGATTGATTTCATTTTGAGCAAAAACAGATTTAGTAGGATCTGCAAACGTTAATGATGGTGTAAAATCCATTCTCGTAGTAGTACTTTTTTCCATAACTAATGGAGAAACTTTAATACGGTTACCAATCATTTGAAAAGATGCAGAAGTCAATAATACAGGACCATATTGTGGTCCGGCCTGAATACCTCTGTTAAAATGGAACCAAGGTTGTGCTGGGCTGCTTTTAGGAACAATATCTGTTGCAGGCACACTTACATCTGTACCATCATTCATAAACCATGTACCATCAGCATATTGATAATGCTGCTCAAATCTTGGATCGTCATGATTTCCATCCCAGCTTGCGTAAAATTCAGGAGTTGTACATGCTGCATTTGTTCCTCTGTTTAAAGCAGATGTTCTCTGGTTACGCTCCATACATACATAAGCAAAACTGTTAGATCCGTTACGGATATAATCTATCTTTTGAGAAATTGCAAAAATAAGCTCTTTACCATTATCGTTGTCTCTTGCAAAGTTTTTGAAAAAGTCGCTTTCTAAACTAAATTTCCCTGAATCAATTAGTAATGAAGTGTAATAAATAACACGGTCCATATCTGTTCCTGTACCTGATACAGCTGGTTCATTAAAATTAAAGTTTGATGAAGCATTGTAACGATCTTTAAATGTCGCACGATTTAAATACATTGTCGCTAAAAAAGCATAACCAGCTTGTTTTGTAAATCTTCCGTGGTAAGTTCTTTGAGTTCCAATATCAGCCAAATCTGGTAATATCGCTTCAACATCTTTGATCAATTGGTCAATTTGAGTATCTGCTTTTAAAATTTGTATCGGTGCATCTACATTCAACGGATCTCTATATGGAGCTTGTCCGTAAAGATCTAATGTAGTATAGGTATAATAGGCTAAAAGAGCTTTTGCTTCTGCTAAAAATAATTTCTTTTCAGGAAAAGTATTTTCTTCAGATGATTTAATTGCCGTTAAAGAACGTGTAATTCCGTTTGTCAATAAATCCCAGTTACCTACAATAATAGCATTACTTGAAGTCCATGTAAATTCATGCATATCTCTCCATTTTCCACCATCTCCCCAGTCACTTCCGCGAGTTGGTAAAATAGCCTCATCTGTAGTATATTCCTGCATTGCAAAAACAGCTCCGTGATCTGTAAAAGTTCCGTCTCCAAGTCTGTCATAAGCGGCAGCAAGCGAACCTGCAGGGTCTGTAGCATCTGTTCCTAATTTTTCATCTAATACAGCTTCATTAAGATCTGTACAGCTGTTTAATAGAAAAATAAAAGAGAATATCGTTATAATTTTTATGCTAAAAGATGTCTTTGTTTTCATATTTTATTATAGTTTTAAAGTTGCTCCAAAACTGAACGTTCTCGAAGTTGGGTAAGCAGCGTAATCAATACCTATAGATTGATTTCCTCCGTTTGATTTTGGACTGTTGATTAACGGATCATATCCTGTATAGTTTGTAATTGTGATCAGGTTATTTCCTGTTACATAAAGTGTTAATCCGTTGATCCAGTTTTGACCTTTTAAATCAAAATTGTAACCAATACGAGCTGCATTCAATCTAATAAAATCAGACTTTTCTAAGAAAAGTGTAGATAAAATTGGTGAGTTTGTTGGATTTGCACCAGACTCATAATAACCTGTAGCAACGTTTCTGTCAGAAGCAAGGTTGTTAATATTTAATGCGTTCAATCCTGTATTATTCAATAAGTAACCACCTGTTTGTCCAATGATTGAGAATGAAAAACTAAAGTTTTTATATCTCATATCACTATTAAATCCGTAGTAAAAAGTTGGTAAAGCTCCTTCGATAATAATTCTGTCGCTGTTATCAATTTTACCGTCTCCGTTTTGATCTTTAAAAATGTTTCCGCCTTTATCATCAAAACCAACATGTTGTAGCAAATAAAATGAACCTGCTGCATAACCACTTTTGTAAATATTTGCATTTACTCCAGATTGTCCAGGTCCTGAAATAGTTCCTGTTAAGATTTCTGAAACTGGTAAGTCCTCGATTTTATTGTTTAATGTTGCTCCGTTTGCATCAACATTCCAGCTAAAATCTTTAGTATCAATAATTTTTGAACCTAACATGATTTCAAAACCTTTGTTAACAATTTTCCCGTCAATATTTGTCCAAACAGTTGTTGTTGGTTTTAAAGGGCTTGAAGGAACGTTTAAGATCGCATCTGTAGTTGTTTTGTTGAAATAATCAACAGTTCCGTACAATTTATCATTCCATAAACTGAAATCTAAACCTACATTGTATTGTGTAACAACTTCCCATTTCAAATCAGGATTTGCTGTTCTTGTTACAGAAACTCCGTTAACCAAATTCAAATCATCATATAAATAATATCCGTCTGGACCAGATAATGAATAACTTGCTTTAGTCAATTTGTTTTGAACTTCCTGGTTTCCTGTTTGTCCCCAGCTCGCTCTAAGTTTTAAGTTATTTATAGCGGTTGCATCTTCTAAGAAACTTTCTTTAGAAATATTCCATCCCAAAGCAAATGACGGGAAGTAACCGTATTTATTGTTATCACCAAAACGTGTAGAACCGTCAGCTCTCATCGAAGCTGTAAAAAGGTATTTGTCATTAAATGAATAATTTAATCTTCCAAAATACGATTGTAATTCATTTTCCTGAGCATAACCTGTAGTTCCTGATTGAATTCCGGCAAATCCAGGGTTAATTGATGGTTTTATACCCACTCCCTGAGCAGCAATTCCGTCAATACTGAAACTTGTTCCTGATCTTTCAAATTTTTGATAAGAGAAACCACCTAAAGCTTCAATTTTATGTTTATCTAATGCAACATTATAAGTCAAATAGTGCTCTACTAATGAGTTTTTAGAATCTAAATTATTTTGAACATATTTTCCTTTTGGGTTCAAATCCGTCACGTTTGGATAAATAGTAGTGTTTCTTTCTGCTGTAGAACGATCCAGACCAACATTTAATTTATATTCTAATCCGTCAATAATTCTCAAAGAAGCTTCAAAATTTCCTAAAACTCGCAGCGTACGCGTTTGATCCTCATAAATACTCAATAAATAAGCAGGATTATAATGCGCATTCATGTTAAAGTTTGTGTAGTTTCCGTTTTCATCAAAAACTGATCTTGTTGGGTTTGCCATTAAAGTATGAACAATTAACTGTCCGTTTGAACCACCATCATCACTTGTAGGAACACCGTCATCTTTAGTTTCACTTGCAGTAAGATTCATTTTTACTTTTAAACGTTTGTTGTCTAAAAATGATTCTACAGCATTGATTCTACCAGAAAGACGTTTGAAATTACTGTTACGAATAACACCTTCCTGATCCATTTGTGCAACAGATGCATAATAATTCCCTGATTCTGTTTGTTTTGCAAAAGACAACGCATTGTTTTTAGTAATAGCACTTCTGTAAATTACATCTTGCCAGTCTGTGTTTCCACCATGATCAAATGCTTTATCTTTAATAGCTCCTGTATATTGACTTGCACTTAAAACATCTAATTTGTTAGCAACAGTCGAAACTCCCATATAAGAGTCAACAGTTAATGTTCCTTCTCCTTTTGAACCTTTTTTAGTTGTAACTAACACAACTCCGTTAGATCCTCTTGCACCGTAAATTGCTGCAGCCGAAGCATCTTTAAGAACTGTAATCGATTCGATATCACTTGTATTCAAAAAGTTTAATGGATTTTTTGCAGATGAGTTACCAAATCCAACATTACTTCCAGAAGGGCTCACATCATCATTAGTCAATGGCATTCCGTCAACAACAAATAAAGGTGTACTACCACTTCTGATAGATCCAACTCCACGAATGGTAACATTTACTCCTGCTCCAGGCTCACCACTTGTGTTTACCACACGTACACCCGCAACTTTTCCTTGGATTAAATTATCTACAGAAACGTTAACTCCTTGTTTGAAATTTGCAGCTTCTAATTGTGTAACCGCTCCTGTAACATCTTTTTTAGATTGTTTTCCGTAACCTACCACTAAAACTTCGCTTAATTCTGAAGTGTTTGGTTCTAATTGAATAGTCATAAAACCTTTTTGAGCCGTAACCGTTTTAGTTTTATATCCTAAATAAGCAATTTCCAGCGTTTTTCCTTCTTCAACAGAAAGTTCAAATTCTCCATCAAAATTACTAACTGCGGCATTTTTAGTTGTAGCTTCTAAAATCGTTACACCGGGCATTGGCACTGCGTTCTCGTCAACAATTTTTCCTTTTACTTTGATTTTCTCAGCATCTACGGGTTTAGAAATTTTAGCCGAAGTTGTTTTCTGAATTAAAACTAATTTTCCGTTGATGTTATAATTGAAATTAGCTTTTTTTGAAAGATCACTCAAAATTGATGTAACCGATTCTTTACTATAATCTACAACATACGATGTGTTATCAGCAATTACAGCTTGTCCGTAACTGAACTTATAGTCAGTCTTCTGACTTAATTTTGAAAAAATAGAAACAAGTGTAGCTTTTTCTATTTTATTTTCTACTTTTGATTTTTTTAAGATAGTTTTACTAAAACCACTCTGAATGGTTAGTAACGCTAGTACTAAAAAGATGAAACTCTTTAGATTTAAATAAGAAGGTTTAAAATACATGATTTAAGTTATTGGTTTTTTTACGATACTTAATTATTAATGGCAGTTGTTCTCAGCAACTGCTTTTTTGTTTTTAATCCACTTTTACTATTTCGCCATAAACTTTGAATTTTAGGTTTGTGATATAATTTATTTGTTCTAAAACATTCTCTAATGCTGCGTCTTTTTTAATGAATACCGTTAACGGCGTTGCTAATACTTGTTCATTATCATATTGAAATGAAACTCCGTATTTATATTGTAAAATGGTGATAACGTGTTTAAGTGTAGTCTGATCCAGCGTCACATCTGTATTATACCAATTGACCAAAAATGATTTATCAGCCAGTTGTTTGGTCAGTTTTTGTGATTCAAAAAGCGCTTCTTCATTTGGAACTAAATCAACGCTCTGCCCTTTTGAAGTCACATTTACTTTTCCGGTTACAACAATGACTTCACATTTTGATTTTGACATTTGAATGTGAAATGAAGTTCCCACAACTCTCGTTTTAAGCTCGCCCGAAGTGATTATAAAAGGATGCTTTTTGTCTTTGGCAATTTCAAAAAATGCATTCCCTTTTAATAAAACGACTTTTCTTTCGTCGCCTTCGAATTTTTCAGGATACTGAAATGATGAGTTTGCTGCCAGATAAATTTTCGAGCCGTCACTTAATTTGATAGATTTGGGATTCGATGACGTTTTAAATGATAATTGTTTTTCTTTTGCAAAATCAGGCTTAAAGAAAAAACCTAAACCAGCAAGAAAAAGAATACTGGCAGCCGCCATATATTTTAGGTACGGATTAAAATTGAATGTTTTTTTATGTACAATTCGAAGTTGAATTCCGTCGTATATATTTTTAGAAACTTCAACAGAATTTCCCATTGAAGATTCATCCCAATTTGAATTTTGGTATTCGCTTAAAGCAAAATTATGCAGCAGATTTTCTTCTGCCTCTGAAGTTTTATTTCGAGAACTTTTATCTATAAGATATTCTAAACTATGCTTGATTCTTTTTATCATAATACTTATTGTTACCTATAAGTACCGAAAGTTTAAAATCGTACTATTCGGAAATATTATGAAACCATTAACAGAAAGTTATCTTAAAAATTTTGCTTAAAAAAGATAATTGGAGCTATCCAGGCCAGATCTTTCAAGCCTTCGCGTAATTGTTTTAATGCCGATGAAATTTGGTTTTTCACCGTTTGTTTTGAAATCCCAAGTTCTTCTGCAATTTGATCAATTGACATATCCTGAAATTTATACATTAATAAAACCTCTTTTCTTTTCTCCGGAAGTTGGTCTAATAAGGAATAAAGTAAATCCATTAATTCGGGATCAATTGACTGAAAGTTGTCAATAATGTAATCTTCAAATTTATCTTCCATAATCGTCTTGTCGAACCGATTATTTTGATAATGTTTAAAGATCTGATTTTTTACTGCTCTGAATAAATAAGGTTCGATTGCATTAATGTTCAAATCGTCTTTTCGTTCCCATAAATCAATAAAAACATCCTGAACAATATTCTGCGCTAAGTCTTTATCCTGAGTCATCGTATAGGAGAAGGCATTGAGTTTCTGCCAGTAATCAGTATACGTTTTTTCAAAAATTTCAGGATTCTTCATTGGTTATTTTAATCACATTAAGTGATGTAAAATAAGGAAATGTTATACCAATAGTTTTTGCCTGAAAGTTATCTTTAAATTAAATTTTGAAATGTTTTGTTTTATTAATACTACGATTTTCGGGCAAAAATGATAATCGATTTGCGATTTCTTTTCGTTTAGCTAACACAAAAATTAAATTGCGGCGCTACATTAGTAATCTCTAAAATGCAATTCTCTTTTGCTGCGTCTCCATACTTTTTAATCCTAATTTCATCTAAAAATCATGAAACAAATTTTGTTTGCATTGCTTTTTGCCGGGACAGTACAATTGAGTCAAGCGCAAAATGAGAATTTAAAAATCAACCAGATACAAGTTATTGGTTCGCACAACAGTTATCGTCATAATATCGAACTTGACTTATTCAATTTTATTCAGGCAAAAGATACTACACGTTCACTGAAAGGTTTACAATACACACATATCAGTCTTACAGATCAGTTGAATAAAGGTTTACGCCAATTAGAAATTGATGTTCAGGGCGATCCTCAAGGTGGAAAATTTGTACATCCAAAAGGCCTTGACATTGTAAAATCACAAGAAGCTTACGACCCAAATGGAGAAATGAAAAAACCGGGTTTTAAAGTTTTTCATATGATTGATATCGATTTTAGAACTTCTTGCTACACGCTTCAAGGCTGTCTTGCAGAACTAAAAAAATGGTCTGACGCAAATCCTGATCACGTTCCGGTTTTTATTACTTTAGAACCAAAAGACGATGACAGCTACTTGGGAACAAAAGCTGAGAAATTCACGTCTGAACTTTTTGATGCTTTAGACAAAGAACTTCGCAAAGGTTTAGGAAATAAATTGATTACGCCAGATATGGTTCGTGGAAAATACAAAACACTGGAAGAAGCCGTTTTAAACAACAACTGGCCAACGCTGAAAAAAGCAAAAGGTAAATTCTTGTTTATTTTGGATAATAACGGTGCAAAAAGAGATTTATATGCTTTAAATCATCCGTCATTAAAAGGACGTGCGGTTTTCATCAACGCCGAGCCAGGAAAACCAGAAGCGGCAACAATTTTCAGAAACAATCCTGAAGACGCTACAATAGCTGATTTAGTTAAAAAAGGCTACATTATAAGAACCAGAGCCGATGCTGACACAAAAGAAGCAAGAGCAAACGATTACACGCATTTCAAAGCTGCAAAAACTTCAGGAGCACAAATCATCACTACTGATTATTACCTGCCAAGTACTTTCTTTAATTCTCCTTATCAAATTAAATATGATGACGGGACTTATGTGAGAGTTGATCCGGTTAATGGTAATTAGATTTTAGTTTACAGTTGCAGTCACAGTTTTCAAGATTGTGACTGTGATTTTTTTTAACGCAAAGAGCACAAAGTTTTTTTCGCAAAGTTTACAAAGGTTTTTGTTTGCGTTTATTAATAAACGTAAAGTTCACAAAGCTATAATTGATAAAGCTTTGTGAACTTTGATTTTTATAAAATCTTCTTTTAAAAAACTTTGTGTTCTTTGCGAAAAACCTTTGCGCCCTTTGCGTTAAAAAAATCACAGCTACAAGCTAAAATTACTTCAAGCTTTTAACTTCACCCGTTTCCAAATCAACTGTAAAATGATCTGCAGGAACTTCATGCATGAATTTGTTAAAGATGACAAGAAATAACTTCATCTGTTTTTGCAGAGGCTTAGCAACTTCTTCTTTAGAATTCTCTAAATACAACTTCGATAAAACTTTATAAGCTGCCACCCGCTTTTCTCCAACATCAACTAGAGCCAATTCATCAGCGCTTCTAAAACGATAAAAGTCAATTAAAAGATCATTTCCTGTCCAATTAAAATCTTCTTTTTTGAGATTGTTTTGAGCTAAAATTTGTTCCGATTTCAATTCGGCTTCGTTCCATTCATTTTGAAACTGTGATTTATTTTTCAGAATAAAATCAAAATCTTTATCCGATTGAAGATTTGCTAAAACCAATAAATCATTAGCCGAAACATTTAGAATAAAATCCTTAAAAGCAGAAGGCCAGTCATCAGATAAAAATCTCAAACGAACCAATTCTTTCAAATGAAAATCGGTAAAATCGTGGTAATTTTTAGTTTTTAGAATATCGATATTCCAAATGTCTTTTGCGTTTTGACTTTGCAAAAACTGATATTCCATTTTATACAAATCAAAAAGTTCATCAAATCCTTTAACCTCATCAATAGTAATAGTTTGAATATCGACCAGATTATCTTTTTTAATCGTCAATAATTTATAAGCCGGAATATAAGCCGCAAGCGACGGTGTTTGGATATTGACCAAAGTATTACCTTTTGCAGTGGTACGTAATCCTGTATCGTTGATGTGCATGTGTCCGCCAAAATGAATCTTCAAACCCGCATCGGCAAAAACCTGTGCTACTTCTTCAACAGGAACTCGGTTTAACTGCCATTTATTCGGACCTAATAACTCTTTTATTTCCGCGGAAGCGTCATCATTAAAATCAATCATTGGGAAATGACTGAAAGCAACTAAAGTTTTACCGCGAAGTTTGGCTTCCGCCGAAATATCCTGAACCCATTTTATAAGATGTTTTTTATTTGAAAGTACATTATTATAACCTGTACTGGCTTCTGAATAACTTTTAGAATCTTTTGGATCACCATCGGTTTTCTTCGGAATATAAACATTTCCGTCAATTGCCATTAACCAAAGGCCATCAATTGGTTCCACAACATAACTCACATCCGGAACTTCAAATCCAGGCGCAACATTGTAAACTCTTTTGGTTAATTGTGAAGCTTCAACGGCTTTTTTGTAATTGTAGTTTTGGGAATTATAACTGGCAAAAGGAGTCGACCAGAATTTGTATTTTTTATTCGGATAAAATCCGAAGTTTTGCAGATCATTAGTTATGCCTAAATAACCCATTTTAGCAATATCGGCTGTTATGACAACTGGCTGTTCGATATTCATGTTTGGCTTATACATGCCGTCTTTGCTAAAAATGGGTTGGCTTTTTCCTTCCTTTCCTAAAAAATCTTCTTTTCCCGATTCCTGAGCAAATGGTCCAACCGGATCATGATTTCCGGTCGTTATAAAAAATTCAATACCATATTTTTTTTGGTACTGATCTAAAATTTTCTTCAATCCGCGCACGTGTATCGGCTGTCCGTCATCGGTGTAATCGCCCGGAAGTGCAACATATTTTATTTTTCTTTTTGCAATATCTTCAAGAGCGGCGATGAAGGCAAAATAATTTTCATTGAAAATTCTCGTCGAATGTAACTGCGAGGCCATCGTTCTTATTAACGCATATTTTCCGGTTTTGGTATTCAAAACACCTTTAAAATCATTATCAGAAAAGCTTCCAAACAAATCCTGAAGATGAACATCAGATAAAAATGCCACCTGAACGCCGTCTAAATTCTTTTGGTTTTGGGCTGAAATGGTATGATTGAAGATTATTATAAAGAGTATAATTATTGGCGAAGTAAATTTTAAATTCATAGGGTTTAAGCTTTTGCAAAATGGGGAATTTATTAAAAGTAATAAGCAGCAATTTTATCGATTTAAAGATGAAATGAGTTTATGTTATTGTTATCGAATGATAATGTTTTTATTGAGGTTGTTTTTTTAACGCAAAGTTCGCAAAGGTTTTTCGCAAATTTCACGAAGATTTTTTAAGTAAGTTTTTAATAAAAACTAAAGATCACAAAGCTTTTCGAACTTCATTTAGCTGCGAATCAAAATATTATAAAATCTTAGCGTGCTTTGCGGAATTTTCGATTGGTTAAAATTTCAGTTGTCCCTATGGGACAATTTGTGGAACGAGTCGTTTATTTTTTTACCGACGATTTACCTCTAACGAGGTAATTTTACAAAAATTTTAAAAACTCCGTTAGGAATTTCTGGTCGGTAGAAAAAAGAATATGACGTAAGCAAAATTGTCCTGTAGGGACAACTCTCTTAGCAATTACCGCATAAAAATCAAACGAATAATTTATTATAAAAAAATGTATAGTCCCTACGGGACAATTATATTGTGGTCAAATTTTTTTTTTTACCGATATTTAACTCCTAACGGAGTTTTCTAAATTGTAATAAGTTTACCTCGTTAAAGGTTAAATATCGGTAGAACAGAAATTATCGCCCCTCGAAAAATGTCCCGCAGGGACACCCCCTAGCAATTACCGCATAAAAATCAAACTAATAATTATTATAAAAAATGTATAGTCCCTACAGGACAATTATATTGTGGTCAAATTTTTTTTTTTACCGATATTTAACTCCTAACGGAGTTTTCTAAATTGTAATAAGTTTACCTCGTTAAAGGTTAAATATCGGTAGAACAGAAATTATCGCCCCTCGAAAAATGTCCCGCAGGGACACCCCCTAGCAATTACCGCATAAAAATCAAACTAATAATTATTATAAAAAATGTATAGTCCCTACAGGACAATTATATTGTGATCACATTTTTTTTTCTACCGATATTTAACTCCTAACGGAGTTTTCTAAATTGCAGTAAGTTTACCTCGTTAGAGGTTAAATATCGGTAGAACATAGATTATCGCCCCTCGAAAAATGTCCCGTAGGGACTACACATAAAATTATCTAACTCTAAATAAAATATTGACAACAAAAAAAAAGGCTGTCATTTCTATTTTTTTTAACGCAAAGCCACAAAGATTTACGCTAAGTTCGCTAAGTTTTTTTTAAGTAAGTTTTAAATAAACTAAAGATCACAAAGCTTTGTGAACTTTAGTTAGCTGTCCTCAGAATGTTTATAAAATCTTAGCGAACTTTGCGTATTTTTTGCGGACTTTGCGGTAAAATTTTCATCACAAAAAAAGGCTGTCATTACTGACAGCCTTTACATTAAAACCTAAAATTTAATGTATAAAACCATTATGGCGAAATGGATTATTTCTTTATAAAACGTTTTATTGTTTTTTGTCCATCTTTTTCAAAAACAACAAAATAAATTCCCTGTCTTAAATGCGAGACATTCAGACTATTGTCATTGCTTTTTTGTGATGAAACTACAGAACCTTGAGAATCTATTACTTTAACATTTCCTCCCGAAACATCTTTTGTAAAGAAAAGTGTTTCTGAAACCGGATTTGGATAAACATTAAATACAACCTCTTCAACTTTTTCATCTATATCTTTTGATGCAGCCGGTGCTCCTGCTCCAACTTTCGTTATTCTGATCCAGTTGATGTTCATTCCGGTATTTTGAATGTAGATTCCGAAATTATATGTTCCGGCATTTACGTTTACCGTTTGTGTAACCGTCTGCCAGTTTTGCCATCCTCCGGTATTTGGAATATCAACATTTCCTAAAACAATTGTTCCTCCGTTTAAATCAGATGATAATCTGCCGCCAGTAACGGCACTTGCCACTCTGTATTCAATTAAATAAGAACCTGTTGTTGGGAAATTAATGCTGTTATACGCTAACCAATCTCCTGTTTCTGTGTAACCTACATTTGAGCCTCCGCCTGTATCTGTAGTTGCTTCAACCTGAATTCCACTCATTGCTGAGTAATCTTCGGCCTGAATTAAAACTGAAGTCTGCGAACTTGTAGCAGGAACTAATTTCCATTGTCCGCACGTTTGGTTGTTATTGTCCCATTGCTGCACATTGGCACCATTTGCAGTACTTGCTCCGGCAACCTCAACGATTCTTCCGCTGTGTCTGGCAACAATTTTATAAAAGCCATCGCCTGTAGAAACCAGAATGAATTGCTGATTTGTAGTTCCGTTATACGGATATTGCTCTACACTTACACCATTTGCTGTATTGAAACCATTTACGTCTAATGATTGTCCGCTGTGATTGGCAATAATTTTGTATAAACCGTCACCTAAATGTGTAAACGTAAATTTTTGATTGTTTCCAGTATTTGCAGTTCCTTGTTTAATGCCTGCTCCGTTTGTTAAACTGGCATTCCAAACATCCATATTTAGATTGCTGTTTCGGTTTTGAAGGAAGAAAGTTTGATTTCCTAAAGTGGTAACTCCATTTGCCAAAATTCGAATCGAACTTACTTTATCATTCCAGGTTGCATTCAAACATGAATTATCAGAATTAATTACAGTTGAAGCTCCGGTAAAATTATCATCCTGGTACAAAATAGCCTGAAATCCCTGCGTAATTCTAAGCGAAGAAATATCATCATTTAAAATTCCTAAAGAATTTAAACGTGCCAAATTATAATCTCCAATAGTTAATCCGCCTGAAAAACCTGTATAATTACAATCTTTATAAGCAGTAATTACACCAGTAGTTGGATTGATGTTTCCTCCCGGAGGAATTGTTCCTGTAACCGAATAACTTCCGATAGAACCATAAGCCGAATAACCGCCGCTTCCGGTATTTCCTGCTCCGTTTCCATCAACGCCGACAAAATATTTACCAGCCGGAAGATTTACATTCATAGAAGCATTTAAAGCAAACGGATCAGAATTCCAATACGTTCCCATTTCTGTTCCTGCCGAATTATATAATCTTAATAAAAGATGCAGGTTTCCGTCTCTTGAAACAGTGTTGGCATTTATAGAAACATTTCCGCCGCCAGTTGTAAAAGTGAAGAAATCATAATCAGCTGCACTTGAAATAATTCCATTTTTTTGATTGATTGCTCCACTTGCATTATAATCTAAAGTGGCTGCAGAAGCAGTATTATCTCCGTAATCATCGCCGCGATATCCAACTCCAAATTTAGAGCCTGCAATTATCGCTACATCATCTTGTAAATTATTAGCAAAATTGTATTCGCCTTTACTCCATTGTACAACAGGTCTGTAATATCCTGCACCCATAATTGGAGCCCACGAAGTTCCGTCTAAACCTACGAAATAATCTTCGGCAGGATTCGTACGTCCGTCATGACCAAGATCAAAAGTATGACCAATTTCATGAGAAGAAGCATCACCACCTGATTTCCCGGAAGTAATAAATACCCAGCAAGGCACATCATTATCCCAGTTAAAAGAACCAATGTAAGCTACACCACCCGCGCCCGGAGCTGCCGTATTTGTTGGCGTTACTACAACACGCATTCTTCTGTTTCTTGGGTAAGAATTAAAAACAGCTTCGCTTGTGGTTACGTTTAGATTAAAAGGTCTGTAATCTTCTGAAACTACTTCCCAATGCTGCTGAACTGCTGCATCACTCATTCCTGAAGCAGCTGCGTTAATCGCATTACCATTGTTCCAAAGATTTCCTGCAGGCATATAATAACCATCAAAATCTAATAAAACACAGCCTGCTGCACCCGGTAAACTTTGTAGGTTTAGCAATGCCGGAGCAATTTCTGCTGTCGCTGATGTTTTATTTGCTGCTTTTGATGGAAGGTTTTTATAATCAATGCAAACCAAAGTATTAATATCAACTTTAGAAACAAAAGCATTTCCTTGTGCATCAGAGTAATATTTGTAGGCTTCTCTGGTTTTCTTTAAAATAATATGACCTTCAAGAGATTGATCTTTTATTCTAATATAAAAAGAAGATTCTGCAACATTTTTAATTTCTCCAATTAAAAATTCACTTGACTGATCTGATTCTTTATAATTTATTTTTCCGTTAAAGCTTTTGGAATCGGCTGCCTGAAGCAGAATTGTTTTTTCTATACCTTTTGCAGTCGTAGAAGTAACTAATTCATTTTTTACTTTGCTCAAAAATGTTTTGCTCGAACCTAAAGAAGTCTGCGCCGTGGCAAAATATCCAAAGGAAATTATCAAGAGTAAACTTAACCGAAATCTGTAATTATTTTTCATATAATTGGGGTTAAAGGGGGTTACAATTTAAATGGAGCTTTTTTTAACACATAGATACATAGTTCATTATGGATAAAGACGTTTCACTCGCATAAACAATCATAGTGTTTTGCGTTTAGCTATGTGTAAAAACTAGTTTTTTGAATTTCCTTTATTTCAGAAGAAAAAATCTATGTTTCTATGTGTTTAAAAAATACTCTATAAACAAAAGCACTAATCTTCTCTGCCGAAACAAAGAAGAAAAGTGCTTTATGTAAAACTTATTTTTTAATAAAACGTCTTACCGTTTTGATTCCATCTTTCTCTAATGAAATCAGGTAAATTCCTTTTTTCAAATCAGCAACATTGATACTGTTGTTGTTTACTGTTTGTGACGAAACTGTAGCGCCGCCTTCAGAATTGATAACGCTTACATTTGCTCCGGAAACTTCTGAACTAAAGAAAAGTGTATCTTCTGTTGGGTTTGGATAAATAGTAACGCTTGCAATATCTGCAGGAGTTTCAGCAGCCGGAGCTACCGATTTTGCCGCTAAACCAGAAGCAGATTTCGTTATTCTAAACCAGTTTAAATTTACTCCTGAAGCTTGAATATAGATTCCGAAATTATACGTTCCGGCATTTACATTTACAGTTTGCGTAATTGTCTGCCAGTTTTGCCATCCGCCAGTATTTGGTACATTAACTGCACCAAGCTGAATTGTTCCGGCATTTAAATCAGATGATAATCTTGCTCCGTTAACAGCACTTGCAACTCTGTATTCAATAACATAATTACCAGATGTTGGAAAGTTAATATTGTAATATGCCATCCAGTCTCCTGTATCAGCATAACCTACATTTAAACCTCCGCCTGTATCTGTTGTAGCTTCTGTTTGAACACCGCTCATTGTATTATAACTTTCGGCTTGTATTAAAGTTCCTGTTCCAGGAGGATTACTTCCTGTAATAACCTGATTGATGGCAGTTAATAATGATTTAGAGCCTGTTGCATCCTGAGATAATTCCCAAATCATAACTCCGCCTGCGTTTTGAATCGCAAAAGTTGTTTTTGCTTTAATTGTTGGAATTCCGTTATAGTAAATTGTATTTCCAACCTGATCTAAATTTTCTGCTCCCGGATATTGAGCTACGATATTAGCATAAGAAATTCCCTGATTTGCAGATGCTCCAAAGCCATATCCGTAAAATGGTAATCCAATGATTGCTTTACTTGCAGGTAATCCTCTTCCTGTCCAGTAATTAAACTGATTTACAGCCATGCTGTATGGAGAATGCTGTCCCGGGTTATTTGGCTGCCATGGCCCAGTTGCATCGTATGCCATGATATTAATCCAGTCGTAAGCCGCAAAAGTAGATGCAGGTACATTTGCACCACCATATCCTTCTGAAAGCGCTGACGAAATCAATTTTCCATTGGCATGTAATTTATTCGCCAAGGCAATAACAAATCCGCCGTAATCGCCGTTAATTGCCGGACCTTCTAAATCTACGTCGATTCCGTCAAAATTGTGAGCGACCACATAGTCGTACAGTTTTTGAATAAAAGCGGTACGGTTTCCCGGCGTAATTAAATTAAAATAATTGTCACGAATGGCACCGCCTTCAGAAATGGCACCTCCTCCAAGAGAAACAAAAACTTTAACGTTTTGAGCATGTGCAGTATTAATAATGGCATTATTTCCAGAATTAAAACTTAAATATCCGTTTGCATCAGGATTTTCGAACGCAATATTAATGTGCGTTAATTTACTGTACTGGATAGTTCCTGCTAAAGCATTTAAATCAACCCAGTTCGGGACATAAGCGATTACTTTTTTCTGCTGGGCCGCAGCTAAGTTAAAAACACCCAACACTAAAATAATAATGCATTTCTGCAGCATTCTTCGGTAATTGTTTTTCATAATAAATTGTTTAATAGATTAATAAAAATTTGTAAATATTGGGGGAAATGAAAAATTTTGGATTTCAAACTTCAGATTTTAGATTTGATCGCAGTGCAATCTAATTGGGTCAAACTAACTAACGCTCCCTAATTATTATCTAAAATCTAAAGCCTAAAATCGTTTTTAAAACTATTTTTTTATGAAACGTTTGATCGTCTGTTTGCCTTCTTTTTCAAAAACAATAAAATAGATTCCTTGCTTCAAATGCGAAACATCAAAACTGTTATTATTGATTTTTTGAGAGGCAACAGTAGATCCCGTTTGTGAATCGACTATTTTTACGTTTCCGCCAGAAAGATCTGTGGTTACATACAATGTATTTTCAACCGGACTTGGATAAACATTTAAAGCAATTTCTACCGGTTCTTCTGCTGGTTGAACCGAAGCCGTTTTAGCAGCTGCACCCGCACCAACTTTAGTAATTTTAATCCAGTTGATGTTCATTCCGGTATTTTGAATGTAAATTCCGAAATTGTATGTTCCTGCATTTACATTTACCGTTTGCGAAACCGTCTGCCAGTTTTGCCATCCTCCGGTATTTGGAATATCAACATTTCCTAAAACAATTGTTCCTCCGTTTAAATCAGATGATAATCTGCCGCCAGTAACGGCACTTGCCACTCTGTATTCAATTAAATAAGAACCTGTTGTTGGGAAATTAATGCTGTTATACGCTAACCAATCTCCTGTTTCTGTGTAACCTACATTTGAGCCTCCGCCTGTATCTGTAGTTGCTTCAACCTGAATTCCACTCATTGCTGAGTAATCTTCGGCCTGAATTAAAACTGAAGTCTGCGAACTTGTAGCAGGAACTAATTTCCATTGTCCGCAAGTTTGGTTGTTATTATCCCATTGTTGTATAATTGCTCCAGAAGCTGTACTTGCTCCTGCAACCTCAACAATTCTACCACTGTGTCTTGCTACAATTTTATAGAAACCATCGCCTGTAGAAACCAATACAAACTGCTGATTTGTTGTTGCATTGTATGGATATTGCTCTAAACGTGCACCGTTTGCTTTATTAAAATTATTGATGTCTAAAGACTGGCTGCTGTGGTTGGCAATAATTTTATACAATCCGTCGCCTAAATGTGTAAACGTAAATTTTTGATTGTTTCCAGAATTAAGCGCGCCTTGATTAATTCCTGCTCCGTTAGATAAACTTGCATTCCAAACATCCATATATAAACCGCTGTTTCTGTTTTGTAAAAAGAAAGTCTGGTTTCCTAAAGTTGTAGTTCCGTTTGCAAGGATTCTGATAGAAGTTACTTTATCGTTCCAAGTAGTGTTTAAACAAGAATTATCAGAATTAATTACGGTAGAAGCTCCGGTAAAATTATCATCCTGATATAAAATGGCCTGATATCCTTGTGTGATTTTTAATGAAGAAATATCATCATTTAAAACACCTAAAGTATTTAAACGAGCTAAATTATAATCTCCAATAGTTAATCCGCCAGAGAAACCTGTGTAATTACAATCTTTATAAACTGTAATAACATCTGTCGAAGCCGGAACAGAAGGAACCGTTCCTGCATAACCTCCAAAAACGGCAATTACTTTTGTTGGCTGTGGCGAATGCAATGATGGCGACTGATCTGCAACGTCATCATAAGCAAATCCATACGCTAAATTATCAATGCTGATTCCCGGTAAATGCCAAAATTTAGAATAATGGTTTGTTGGGTTTACCTGATAGTATTTTGAGGCATCGTACCAGTTTTGCTGTCCCGGATTTGCTGTTGTAGTATTTACAACGTGTCTGTTGATTGCAGCAGTTAATTGCGCCTGAATCACAAGATCTAAATCTCCGTCAACCAATCTTCTGTCCAGAACACCTTTTCCTTCAAGAGCTTCCTGAGTACTTGGTCTGTATTGAACCCTTCCTGTACGGCCAACAAATCCTCCAGATTGTCCAACCATTTCAAGCTGTTCGCCAATAACTCTTCCTTTAAAAACTCCGGCGTCTCCGGCATAAAAGATTAAATCTTCATTTTTATATTTATTCCAGATCGCGTCGATATAGGATTTTAAATAATTGGCTTGTGGCCCAACCGTTGTTCCTCCTGTTCCATCTGCAAAAGCAGGTGTTTTTGACGGAGCTGTAATTTCACCTGTTGTATTGTTTACACAACCTTGAAATTCTGATGGAACATTGGCTTTAAAAGCAGCAACAATATCAGCGTGTTTTTTTAGTTCACCAACTTTCTTTTGATATCCGTTTGCGCCAAATAATTCCAGTCCCATTGGATATTTATACGAATCTACTCTCGAAGGATTTCCGAAGAAACCATATTGATTGTTCGTTAATTCGATTATTTCATATAAAATTCCCTGATTTGGATCTGTTGCATTCAGCGGATTTGGCGATGTATATCCCGAAGGAGCTCCATTGGCACCAAAAAAGTAAAAATACAACTGCGAACCTTTAGAAATAAAAACTCGGCAGCCTGCAATTAATGGCAGCGTGAAAGTTTTGTTTGGAATTTCACTCAGCTTGGTAAAACAAGCTGCGTATTTTGAATTTTGTCCCGGTCCGGTATTTCCTCCAATTGTTGGCCCCGTAACGGTATTATAAGAAGAACTCATTGGTAAAACCTGACTTGTTTTGGCATTTACCCAAACATGGTTTCCGGTGGTATAATCGATACCAACAATGGCTACATACAATTCATTATCATTAAATGTAGAAGTATTACTAATCGTGAAAGGAATGGCTCCCTGCCCGAACATAAAATTTGAAAACACCAAAAACAGTGCTGTCAGTAGTGAAAATCTTTGAAGTTTATTTTTTTTCATATCTAAATAATTGTGGGGTTTATGTAAATAGATTCTAAACTGAAGTCATTTTTAAATCATGACTTTTTAATCATCCGTCAGGTGCAATTATTTGGTGCTATCCATTTAAATTTAATTCCAGCTTACAATTGAATGAGAGGGTTTATTTTAAAACAAACTACACCCAACGGATTTTTAATTATTTCTTAATTAGCTTTTTTGTCCAGCTTTTTTGATCTGATTTGAAATTCAGTATATAAATTCCTTTTGTCAGTCTGCTCAAATCAATTACGCTTTCACTTGCTTCTTTCTCCGGTTTATTCTGAAGAACCAGCGTTCCTGAATTGTCATAAATCGTGATGATTTTGTTGTCTAAATTTTCAGGAATGGCAACTTGAATATAGTTACTTGCCGGATTTGGATAGATGGCAAAAACAACACTTTCCGGAGCACTTTCTTCAACTATAATATTCGCTTTTTTAGCTGCAGAAGCAGATCCGTACGCTTCAATTTCATACAATGAATATCCGTAAGGAGCCAAAGCTTTTGTTGTACATAAAATACGCAGGTATCTTCCAGTTCCGCTTACGGTTAAATCATCCGTTCCTCCATCGCTGGCAGTTTGTGTGTTGATTGTTTCGTTTTCGGTAAAAACATTATCTGTAGAAAGCTGTACTTTGTATTGCGTTGCAAAAGCTGCTTCCCATTTCAATACTACACGATTCAGGTTGTAGTTACTTCCTAAATCAACATAAATCCATTCTGTCGCATTTGCAAAAGAACTTGCCCATCTTGAAACTGTTCCGTCTCCGTCTGTAGCTTTACTGGCTGACAATGTTGCATTTTCTTCTGTAGAAGCCGTTGCCGTTTTTGACAAAGCTAAATTTACATTCGGGTTTGCTGTAATATTTCTAACAATAACATCGCTGAAAACTCCCGTTCCTAAAGTTCCGTTTGCGTGAGAGGTAACCGCCATTCCAACATAAATGGTATTTGCCATTGTAATTGTTTTTGGAGTTCCAAGTTGTGTCCACGTTGTACCGTTATCAGATGTGTAAGAAGTAAATACATTTCCTGCACGTACCACACGAACCCATTTTGGAGCTGTTCCCGCGGCAACATCTGCAACCGTTACTCCCGAAGTAGCATTTCTCGATAAAAACTCAACGCCTGCAGCCGGTGTAACATCTGTCATAGCATGTTTAGAAGTTGCTGTAAGTGTTTCTCTAAACATTACTCCCGCTTTTGCGTATGTATTGGTATTTGTTAACGAATTTACTTTGGCAATAATTTCGGCATCACCAGTAATAGATTGATTTACAAATTGAAATTGATCGCTGGTTTCCCAAATATCAGTTCCTGAACCTTTTATAGTGAAAGTTCCGCTAGAATGTGTTGCTTCTCCCGCTGGTGTTACCGCACCCAAATCTGTACTAACCCATGGTGCAGGTAATCCAACTGGAGTTTCTGTCGAAACTAAATTTAAAGCTCTTAAATTATCAAAATAATACGTGTTTCCAGAATTTGTTCCCGGCTCGTATAAGAAAACAAAACGGTTTACTTCGCTGTCTAAAGTCGAAGCGTCTGGCGTGCTTACATACGTAAAAGTTACCGTATGCCAAGTATTAGTTTGTTTTACAACTCCCTGATAAATACTGTGTCTTCCTACCGGATAATTTGACGGAACCGAAGCACTGCTTTCTGCCTGCCATGAAATAACAGATCCAACCGGAGCAGAAGTATAAACATCCATAGCGAATTTTTTAGTTCCCGCTTTGAAATCTCCTATATTGGTTAAAGTCGTATTGAATGAGAAGTTATCATATAATTCTGTTGACTTACGAACATATCTTCCAACATTTGATGAAGTATTAATTCCTGTCGCACTCGGATTTGCTACGTTTGCTGTATAAGTTCCGATAGCGTCTCTAAATGTAATATTGTGAACCGTTTGATAATCTTCGTAAACAACTCCAGGCGTAAATGTATCCGGAAGTTTTGTTGCTCCAATTCTGATATTATCAAAATAATAGGTGTCGCTTGTAAAAGAACCTGAGTTAAACAATAAAACCATTTGGTTTACTGCCAAATTCGAAGTTCCTGCATCTGGGCTTGAATTGTAATAAAAAGTCAACGTTTCCCATTGGTTTTGTTTCGTCGTAATCGCAACATAATTACTGTTTCTTCCCGTTGGGTAATTAGCAGGAAGTGAAGTTGCGCTGTTTTCTAAATTCAAACTTACAACCGTACCAATTGGTGCCGATGTATACACATCAATCATGATTTTATTCGTCTGGTTTTTTAATAAACCAGCATCTTCAATCGTGCTTTGCGTATTAAAGAAAAGTACATCGTATTGTTCGGTTACGTTTCTAACGTATCTCGCCACATTTGCAGACGAGTTAACAGCATTTGAACCCGGATTTGCCACAACCGAATAAGTTCCTGTTGTAGTTCCTTTTATAATTTTGTTGATGCCGTCGTAATTCTGCAATATATCTGTGGCAACAATTGGTTTTTCTGGTGTAGCTCTTGTCAACAGGTTATCAAAATAATATGTTGCGCCAGAATTTGAATTCGATTCAAAAAGTAAAGCCACATTATTAATCGTCAAAGCGCTTGTATTGGCATCGATAATTTTTTCGAATTCAAACTCAATTGTTTCCCATTTATTCTGAACTGTTGTAGTTGCTTTGTAACCGCTGTGTCTTCCTAACGGATAATTTGTCGCTGTGGTGACATTGCTATTTTCTAACTGCAATGAAACTTTAGTTCCAACCGGAGCCGAAGTATACAAATCAAAAGAAATTCTTTTTCTTCCGTATACATAATCATTTGCATTGCTGATTACTACATTTTTGATATTGAAAACATCGTACAATTCAGATGAGTTACGAACATATCTTCCAACCAAAGCCGAAGTATTAATTCCGGTTGCAGAAGGATTTGCTACGGCTTCTGTCAAAACTCCCGTTTTGTTTCCGTAAACAACATTTCTGTTCGTTTGAAAATCTTCCTGAATTTTCTCTACAGGAATGGCAGGTTCTGTCGCTACAGCCAGTTTATATGTATTTGCCGTACAGCCCGAAGTTGTTGCTGTTACCGAAACATCTCCGCCTGCAGTTCCCCAATTTACAGTTACTGCATTTGTTCCCTGTCCGGCAGTAATTGTTGCTCCCGCAGGAACTGTCCAATTATAAGTTGCACCGGTAATAGCATTTATAGAATACGTTTTACCCGTTTCATTTTGATACACTTTTGCATCTCCGGCAACGCCATATTTATAACTTCCGTCATAAACACGAACATAATCTATCTGCAATTTTGCCGGAAAATCAGCCGGAACGGGTGCTACTCCTGCCCCATTTACACTTGTATAAGGTGTTCCTGCACTACCAACAGCAAGATTTAAAATAATATAAAACTGATTATCGTTAAAAGGCCATCCGCCGTTTACAGTAGTATTTGGAGTTGCGGTGTGAAATAAAACATCATCAACATACCATTTAATAAAATTTGGTCCCCATTCTACCGCATACACGTGAAAGTCTGTAGATAAATCTGTTGGAGAGCTATAACTTCTTCCCGTAAAATGATATCCGTTTCCATCGTAATGAATTGTTCCGTCTACAGATTGTGGGTTTCTGTGTTTGGCTTCCATGATATCAATTTCACCAGTATACGGCCAGTTTCCTCCTACCGGAAGCATCCAGAACGCAGGCCATGCACCTTGTCCGTTTGATAACTTCATGCGGGCTTCAACTCTTCCGTATTTAAGGGAATACTTTCCTTCTGTAGTTAATTTTGAAGAAGCGTAAGGCTGATCAGGAAATGCACCATTCGGCTCGTATTTTGCCTGAATGTTCAAATAACTGTTTGCTCCTTCTTTTACAATTGTCGCCTGATTTGGGTCGTAACGCTGAGCCTCAGCATTTCCGAATCCGCAAAGCGCCGGACAACCGTTTCCTGAAATACTCTGCCACTTGGTTAGGTCAACAGTAGTACCGTTAAATTCATCTGACCAAACTAATGTTTTACATTGTGCCTGGACATTCAAAATTGGCAGCAACACAAATATTGCCGCAGCCAAAAATCGTTTAAAATAATAGAAATTGTCTTTCGGTGGTCGGCCGAAAAAAGGGTCATTTTGATTCATTTTTTTTAGTTTTTTGTTAGTAAAGTTTATTACCTCGACAAAAACCTATTTTGCAGAAATGGGTTCTTATTCTAATAATAATCCGACAATATTAACAAATAAATCAGGCTACACTTACATTTTCGAGTACGGTTTGACTACGGTGATTTAAAAAAAATGAAGAAAAAAGGCGTAAAACTACTTAGGATATTACTTACGAGATGAAATCCCGTTTTTTAGAAGTTATTCTTAATTGTAAAGTTTGTAAAAAGCTGCAAGAGATTTTAAAGGCGTGAAAATTTTAAACACATAGAAACATAGATTTTCTTCTTGCTTCTTATTTGAGATTATAAAAAAAGCTCGCTTTTACACATAGCTATTTGTTTAAACTAGTGAAACGCCTTTTTTTAGACAAAGTAAAACTATGTTCCTATGTGTTTAAATAATGGCCTAGAAATTTAGAATGAATTCTGTGATATTTGCATCAGACGGAAGCTGCAATTTTTTTCGAATTCTGTATCGGGTATCTTCAACTCCGCGAACAGAAATTCCTAAAAGCGGAGCAATTTCTTTTGTATTAAAGTTCATTCGCAGATACGCACACAATCGCATATCGCGCGGAGTCAATTCCGGATAAGTTGTTTTCATCCTCTGCATAAAATTATCATGCAATTGATTGAAGATTTCTTCAAATTCGTTCCAATGTTTATCACCCTGCAATTCGTGATCGATCAATTTGTTTATTTTGGTCAATAAACTAAAGTTCACATTGGCGTCGTTTTTCTTATCCATCTGTCCGATCAATTCTTTTATCGAAAGCAGGATTTCATTTAAATGAATAAGGTTCACGGTATTCGAAGCTACTTTGGCATTTTTAAGATTTATCGTAGTTTGAAGATTTTCACGAACAATGGCCATATTTTCTTGTTCCAATGTCAATCTTTGTTCGTTAAGCTCGGCACGGCTTCGAAGCAATTCTTTTTCCTGATTTAGGATTAATTGCTGGCGATCACGCTCAGCCAAAGATTTTTGATATCTAATAATAAAATAGATCACAACACTATAAAGTATTAAATACAAAATATAAGCCCAGATTGTTCTGTACCAAGGCGGTAAAACTTCAAAACGAAAAACGGCTTCTTCGCTTACGACATCATAAATATTTTTTGCCCTAACATGAAAAACATATTCGTTTTCAGGTAAGTTTGTATATTCTTTTTCTGTCTGAAGGCTGTATTCTGACCACTTTGGCTCAAAACCTTCAAGCCAATATTCGTATTTTGTAGCATCGGCTTCATCATAAAAAAGCGATGAAAAAGAAAAATGAAGCGCATTATGTGAATGCGATAAAACATTGGAAATTTCTTCGCATGCTTCTTTTGTTTTATTTGGAAGTACATCAAATCGGCTGGAAAATAACAGACTGTCTTTCGGAAAAATACATTTAACCTCTGAAATTACCGCTTTATATTTCGTTTGATATTGCTTGTTTTTAATAGTGTTATAATGAATTAAACCATCCTGCGTACCAAAAAACACATCGCCGCTGGCTGTGGTTTGAATATTCTCAAAACCCGGAACGTATAAATATCTGAGTTTTCTAAAAGGCAGTTCTTCAACCTCAAAACTTCCATTTGGGTTTTTAGTTATTTTTCCTGTGTTTTCTCCAGAAACGTACCAGATATTATCCTGATTATCCGATTTTAATAAGCGAATATGGTTTTCCATTCCAAGATATTTCCTGAAAACGGGTTCGGGAATCATTTTCTTCGAATGAGAATCTTGTTTGTAAACTCCTTTTGTTGTTCCAAAAAGAATCTGATCATCAATTTTAAAAGTATTCAAAAACAAACTCGACGGAAAACCATTCTTTTGATTGTAAAACTCCACTTTTGAAACCGCATCGAATGTTTTATTAAACTGAATTTTATAAATGCCTTTGTAACCGTGAGCAATCCAAAAATCGCCGTTTTTATCGGTTTCGATAACACGGCTGCTTTCTTCAAAACCTTTTATTTTATTTTGATAAACCCACGTATTATTTGTTTTTTTGAGAAGATACATTCCGTTATAACCGCCAACGATCAATAAATCAGGATGATTAGGAGCTAATATTCCTTTCCACGCTCCATCTGTTTTTGCCAATAATTTTGCCGAATTACCGGAAACTTCAAAGATTCCGTTTTTTTCGAAAGCCAAAAGTGAATTTCCAAAAACACCAATATTCCAAACATTTTCAGACATTCCCGTAACGTGCTGAAAGTTGGCATTTTCATGTTTTCCGTTTTTATAAGAAAGCCAATCCATCCAAAACAAACCGTTATCTGTAGCGATATACAATTTGTCCTGATAAATCTGACTGCAGTATATTTTGGTTTCTGAATTTGAAGTATCTAAAACTCTGGATAAAGGCGAAGAAATCTGAATCAGCGAAATTCCCTCCTTTAATGTAACCCACAAATTTCCTTCTTTATCAACCTTTAAATTGGTTACATAATCATTTTGCAAACCCATTTGTTTGTTAATATGCTGAATCAAATGTCCCGAACCATCTATGACTATCAATCCCGATTGTCGGGTTCCAATTCCGAAATATCCATCAGAAAGCTGAATCCCTGTAGAAATTTGATTTTGCTTCAAAACATTGTCTGCTTCTGTTACAAATGGCTTTAGCTGATTATCTTTAAAAGTAAAAAGTCCGTTTTTTTGTGAAAGTAACAAAAGTCCATTTTTAGTTTGAAAGATTTTTCGAATCTTCATTCCGGCAAATTGATCACTGTTTGTAATCGCCGTTAATGCATTATTTTTTAACTGCAGTAAACCTTTTGCATTATCCAAAACATAGATTTCCTTATTGACTTCAAAGAAATCATCAAATTTTACATTAGACTTTACAACCTTGATTTTATTGTTTTTGTAGATAAATATTTCTTCATAAGAGAAAAAAATGACTTCATTATTTCGGATAACGGTATGTACCACGTCACCAAAATTTCGCGCCGACTCCGGAAGTAATTTTACTAAAGAGGTGTATTGGTACTGCCCGTTTGGCAATTGAATAGCGTAACCAAAATCGCCCTGTGCGCCCACATACATTTTGTCTTTTTTGTCGATGGCAAGCGAACGAACCATACTTTTGTTTTCGGGCTGCGTTACAATGCTCCAGCGAACACCGTCAAACTGCATGATCCCGAAATGATTGGCAAAAAACATCATCCCCTTAGAATCCTGTAAAACATCCCAGTTTTCTGAAGCCGCTTTGTACGTTTTCGGATTATAATTGGTTATAAAAGGAACTCCAATTTTTTTAATCTGCGCCTTTACAATTGGAGGAACGAGTATTATCGATAAAACTAAAATTCTAATTATACATTTCGTCATTTTGTTTCTGTCTGTAGGTTATTGTGTGATTTTTGGGAATCACATTTTAGGAAATTGACTCTTGGGGAAAGCCTTTTTCCAGGCAAAAAACATTCATTTTTTAAATGTATTAATAACAATTATTCATTATTATCAAACCAAAATAGAGAATGTCGAAATTCAAATATATAAAAATTTATTTTAATGCAACAAATTACAATTTAATCAAACAAATTAGTAATTGTAAGAGGAAAATTTCAAAAAATTAAATTCTAATATCGACAGTTGTCAACTTTGTCAAAGTTTTAAACTTTGACAAAGTTCTGCGCTTTTATTCGCAATCTTGTCATTGCGAGGAACGACAAAAAATGCGGACATACTTTGTGTGCCTTCGACTTCGCTCAGGCTGACAACTTAAATAACTTAATCTCCCGCCATGTCAGGCTGAGTGAAGTCGAAGCCCCGTCCTGTGACTAAACCCGACAGGTTTTTAAAACCTGTCGGGTTTAACCCAAAGCATAAATCTAAAATCTGAATTCTAAAATCTAAACTCCCAACATCTCACTCAACTCTTCATAACTATGAAAAAGAACCGCTCCTTCTTCCTCTAAATCAGCATTATTATAACCATTAGCAAAACCATAAACTTTAAAACCGCTGCTTACGCCCGCTTTTACACCCGCTTTACTATCTTCTAAAACAACACATTCTTTTACATCAAAACCCATTTCTTTGGCGGCAAATAAAAAGATTCCCGGATCTGGTTTCCAACTGCTAATTTGGTAGGAACTGAATATCTTGTTTTCGAATTTATTCAGTAAACCAGCCACTTCAAGATTCAATCTGATTTTATCAACTGGACCGCTCGAAGCCACGCAATACGGAATCTTTAATTTTTCGATAAACGAAACTACACCTTCCATTGGTTTCACCTGCGTTTTAAAAGCCTCAAAACTTTTCTGGCGGTAATCTGACTCGAAAGATTCGGGAAGTTTTTGATCGATAGCTTCCTCAATATGTCGGAAACAGTCTTTTAAATTACGGCCGTTAAAATTGCGATAGGCATCTTCAAGTTCCATTTCAAAACCATGTTCTGCTGCCATTTCGAGCAGAATTCCGTTACCAATTTTTTCTGTATCGACTAAAACTCCATCACAATCGAAAATAATACCTTTAACTTCCATATCTTATTTTTAACTTTTAATTACTCTGATTAATTTAACCAGATGACCAAAATGGAAATTACTAAAATTAATTCAAAAACTAGTTTTGATTTATAACGTAGCCGAAATTTTAGAAACCATCTGAATTATAAAATCGGCTTGTGCGGGATTTATTTTCTTTAAAGCTTCGGCAGTTTGAAACCACTCGCCTCTGTCAACTTCGGGAAACTTTTCTGTTTTTCCGGATTTCGGAGGCCATTCCATTTCAAAATCATTGCTTTTTATCAAAGTTTCATCCACGTCAAATTCAACCGCCCAGGCATGAACAATTTTACCCGATTTTAGTTTTACGTATTCCAGTTTAATAAAATCACCATCGACCTCAAAACTCGTTTCTTCCTTAAACTCGCGTATAGCAGCGTCAAGCGGATCTTCATCATCTGTGAACTCCCCTTTTGGAATCGACCAGCTTTCTAAATCTTTGTTTTTCCAAAGCGGTCCGCCCGGATGCACCAAAAAGAAAAAGATTGTTTTGTCTACAAATTTATACAGTAATATGCCGGCGCTTTGTTTCTTCATGAGGCTGTTATTTATTTTTTCAAAAATCTAGTCTATAAATATCGTTATACTTTTTGGAATATCAGAGATTAATTATGGTTAACCATTTGACGATAAAGCATTAGGATTCCGTTTTCATCCCTTTTCCAAAGATTAATGCTTTTTCCGGTTACAATTGCCCTTCCCTTTTTATTGTCCCACGAAACATCGACATAATAATAACCGTACTCGATAACAAAATTCTTTACTGGAATAATTCTGCTTGCTTTAATGGATATCGAATCAATTGAAACTCCATTTGGTTTTTCGTGTTCAACGAAATATGGTTTTATATTTTCAAATCCAATAAACATTGGCGTATCGTATGTTAGGTAAATAGCATCTTTTGTAAAGAATTCAACCGCATGTTTCTCGCCTTCCCTTTTTGTTACGAGTTCGGCGATGCGTTTATTTCGTTTATTGACTTCATCCTCTAAAGACTTTTTTACAGCAGGTTTTGGGATATCACTTTCTTTTGTTTTTATAGAAGCGAAATTAGTTCCGTCAATTGCTTTGTTTGCTCCCCATATTTCTGATATCAAAGTGAGTTTCCCGTCTTTTACTATTTTCCATACATTCAAATATTTTCCGTCATAAACCAGCGCACTGCCTTTATCGTTTACTGCATCAATATGGAAAGTTCCAATTTCAATTCCATAATTATCAATCAGCTGAACTTCAAAAATATCTCGTTTGTAAGCATTTATTTTAAAGTTAGAAAGCCATTGCTCATAATAGGATTTTATATCTTCTTTTGTATATAATGCTTTATGATATTCGGGCATACAAACTGGCGCTGCATCATCATAATATTGTATTATAACATTACTGTCATTATGTAAAAAAGAATCTGTTATCTGGCTGTTTATTGCTTTTAGTTTCTCTTTTAACTGCTCTGTATTTTTAATAGTTTGTCCTTCTAAATTCGTAAAAATCAAAAGGAAGATCATAATCGATAAATATCTATTTTTCATGGTTTTAGAATATTTAAATTGATCTCTTAAAAGTAGAAAAAAAATACATATATAAAATTCAATATCAACGATTTGTACATTATTACTCCTTTTATGTATTCAGAGTGCCGTTTAGATTTGTATTTTTATGAAATAAAAAAAGCAAAAAATTAAAACTATTATATTTTGAAAAAACATTTTTTATTCACCGCAATTCTGGCTGGAAGTTTTACCATTCAGGCTCAAAATAAAATCATAACGGTCAGCAATAATCTGAAAGTTGATCGAGAATTTGAAACCGTTGAACTCACAAAAAAATCACTCGGATTAGCTGCAGATTCTAAACTTGAAAATTATGCTGTAAAAGACATCAGCAATAATTCATTTTTAGAAACCCAAACCGTAGACAATGACGGTGACGGAACTGCGGATGTACTTTTATTTCAACCTAAAATAAAAGCCTCGTCAAAACAGGATTTTGAAGTTTTTGTTGGAACTAATCCTTCGGCATCGAAAATTGTGAGTTGTTATTCAAGATTTGTTCCGGAACGAACAGATGATTATGCTTGGGAAAACAATAAAGTGGCGTTTAGAACTTACGGGCCTGTAGCTCAAAAAATGGTTGAAGACAATATCGCAGGCGGAACGTTAACTAGCGGAATTGACGCTTGGCTAAAAAGAGTTGATTATCCTATTATCAATAAATGGTACGAAAAAGCAACTAACGGAACGGGAACATATCACAAAGATACTGGCGAAGGTTTGGATAATTTCCATGTTGGCGACAGCCGCGGAATTGGCGGAATTGCTGTAAAAGCAGATGGTAAATATTATTTCTCTAAGAATTTCGTAAGCTGGAAAACCATTACAACCGGGCCAATCAGAACGAGTTTCATTTTAACGTATGCGGATTGGGATGCAAAAGGAAATAAAATAACGGAATCGAAATTAATCAGTTTAGATTACGGAAGTCAGTTTTCACGTTTTGAAATCAACATTACCGGAACTAAAACAGTTTCTGCGGGAATTACGCTTCATGAGAAAAAAGGAACTATTGGAACTAATTTAAAAAATGGCTGGCTGAGTTATTGGGAACCAATCGACGATTCTGAAATTGGTTTAGGTTTAGTCGCTCCAAAAGGGACATTAACGAGTTTTGATAATCATGTTACTGATGAGAAAGATTTGAGCAATCTTTACGGAGATATCTCAGTTAAAAACAACAAAGCAATTTATTATGTTGGTTTTGGATGGAAAAAAGGAAGTCCGTTTCAAACCAAACAAGAATGGGAAACCTATTTGACTTCTTTTGCAGAGAAAGTAAATAATCCTTTAGTCGTGAAGGTTAAGAAATAAGATTGGCCCACGGGTTTTACGGATTGAACGGGTCTACGCTGTTTTTTTTTTAAATAATCTGCGTCAATCAGTTTAATCCGTAAAACCCGTGGGCAATTAAACTCAACGCCTTGCAGGAAAATAATTCTCCTTTAAGATAATTTCTAAGGGAATATAATGTGTACGTTCTGCATCTTCCTGAAGAACCAGTTTTTTGTATAAATAATTGATTCCCATATAACCTTGGCTTTCGGGTCTTTGGTTGATTAGAAAATCAATTACACCTTTGTTTAGGTATTCGATATTTTCATTTAATAAATCGTAACCAATAATTCGGATGCCTTTTATATTATTTTGTTCCAAAAATCTTGCGACGATATAAGCCCTTGAATTCGGTACAAAAATACTGCTGATTCCTGAAAACATCTCCAGATTCATTTGATCGATTCCCGAATCTTTAATAGTAACTTCTGAAAACTTAAAATTAGTAAGTTCTTCATTTCCTTTAAAGAAAGAATAAAATCCGTCGATTCGCTGCAAGTAAACCGATGTACTTTCTATTTCACGGGTAATTTTAAAGATCAAAACGTGTCTTTCGTTTTTTACCGCAAAACTGATTAATCTTCCGGCCAGATAACCGCTCTGAAAAGCATCCTGACCTACATAAGCATGATCATCTTCATTCGAAATATTCGAATCGATCATGACAACCGGAATATTTTTCTTTTTGTATTCATTTAAAAACTGAACGGAATCTTCATAAAATATTGGAGCAAATAATAATCCGTCGCAATCGAACTCCAAGACTTTTTTGACAGATTCCTTAAAAGAAGCTGCGTTAAAATCGTAAAAGAAATAATCCAGAACGATTCCGAATTTGCTAAACTCCAAAGCGGCTTTCTCAATACCTTCAACCTGACTTCTCCAATATTCTAATTTTTCATATTTAGGAAGAAAAACCGCAAAATGAAACTTCTTATTCAAGGCCAGATTACTGGCGAGAATATTTCGCTTATAGCCAAATTCTTCAATTATAGCATTGACTTTATCTACAGTTTCCTGTGCAGCCTGACCGCGATTATGTATAATCCTGTCAACAGTTCCGGGCGAAACATTGGCTAATTCGGCAATTTTTTTAATTGTTATGATATTGATTCTTTTTTAGTTAAAATAATAAAAGCTCTTTGGTATAAATTATTTTTTTTAGCAAAAATAAGTTGTTTTACATTACAATTTACATACATTTGTAAAATACCGTGTGCGTACACGTAAAAATACACATAATATAAAAACGGCAGACAATTTTTATATTATTATTTAGAAAACCAAAACAAAATTTTACCCAATGATTGTAGATTCATTACATAATGCAGCTAAATATTACAGTCTGCATCCTAATTTTCAAAAAGCTTTTGAGTACGTAAATCAAACTGATATTGCCAATCTTGAAGCGGGAACTATAGAAATTAATGAAGGCTTAAAACTAATCGTAATTCACGGCGACGGAAGTACGAGAGAAGAAAGTATTAAAGGCTTTGAATGCCACGATAAAAACATTGACATTCAAATTTCAATACAAGGCCCTGAAACTTTTGCATGGAAACCAAGAGAAAAATGTGTTAGTCCAAATGGCGATTACAGCGACGAAAGAGATGTTCGTTTTTTCCACGACAAACCGGATATGTTTTTTGAACTTCAGGAAAAACAATTTGCTATTTTATTTCCCGAAGATGTTCATGCCGCGATGATTGGCGAAGGTTTTTTGAAAAAACTGGTATTTAAAGTTAAGATATAAAAATTTCAAGTTTCAGGTTTCAAATTTCAGGTTCAAAAAAATTATAAATCATAAAAATAAGAATGGATTCAATATTTAATCTAAAAGGAAAAATTGCACTTATAACGGGCGGTGCCGGAGTATTAGGAAGCAACTTTGCAAATGTTTTGGCTAAACAAGGCGTAATTGTGGGAATTGTTTCTCAATCGATTGAAAAAGCAAACAAAACTGTAAAGGATATAGAAGCAAATGGCGGACAAGGATTTGCGATTCAGGCGAATGTTTTAAGCAAAGAAGAATTAGAAAAAGCAAAAGACTTTATCGTTGAAAAGTACGGTCGTTTAGATATTCTGATTAATGCAGCAGGAGGAAATATGCCGGGCGCAACGATTCAGCCGGATCAAGCCATTTATGATATGAAAACAGATGATTTACAAAAAGTTGTCGATTTGAATATCATTGGAACTATGCTTCCAACTCAGGTTTTTGCGGAGCTTTTTGCCAAACAAAAATCAGGAAATATCATTAATATTTCATCAGCATCGGCACAAAGACCTTTAACTAGAGTTGTGGGATATTCTGCTTCAAAAGCGGCAATTGACAATTTTACACAATGGATGGCGGTTGAATTAGCTCAAAAATATGGCGAAGGAATTCGTGTAAATGCGATTTCACCGGGATTTTTTATTGGAGAACAAAACCGTGCATTATTATTGACTCCAGAAGGAAAATTAACTCCGCGTGGCGAAAAAATTATTGATCACACACCAATGGGAAGATTTGGAACTCCTGAAGATATAGACGGTGCGCTTTTATTTTTATGCAGCGATATGTCAAAATTCGTAACGGGAACAATCCTAAAAGTTGACGGAGGTTTTGCCGCAACAAGTATTTAAGATTTCTCACGTCCTGCAAGGTTTTCAAAACCTTGTAGGTCTAAATTATAGACTATTATAAATTAAAATACCTACAAGGTTTTGAAAACCTTGCAGGAGAATAAACCAAAAACACATAACAAATGGAACAAACATTAAGATGGTTCGGACCAAATGATCCTGTTTCTTTACAAGATATTGCACAAACCGGAGCAACCGGAATCGTAACGGCTTTACACCATATTCCAAACGGAGAAGTTTGGAGTATTGAAGAAATTATTAAACGAAAAGTGGAGATTGAACACGAAAACGGAGATCCTAAAAAAGGTGCTTCGGGTTTGACTTGGTCGGTTGTAGAAAGTATTCCGGTACACGAAGACATTAAAAAACAAACGGGGAATTATCTTCAATACATTGAAAATTATAAGGAAAGCATTCGCAATCTGGCTTTATGCGGAATTAAATGTGTGTGTTATAATTTCATGCCGGTTTTAGACTGGTCAAGAACTGATTTGTCCTATACAGTTGAAGACGGTTCGAAAGCTTTACGTTTTGACATTAATGCTTTTGCGGCTTTTGAATTATTCATTTTGAAAAGACCGGGCGCAGAAAAAGAATATTCTGCAGAACAGACCCAAAAAGCCAAAAGCTATTTTCAGGCTATGACGGATGAAGATAAAGTAAAACTGCAAAGAAACATTCTGGCTGGACTTCCGGGTGCCGAAGAAGCTTATTCTGTTGAAGATTTTCTAATTACATTAAGTGGTTATCATCATATAGACAGGCAGGCTTTAAAAGATAATTTATTCTACTTTTTACAACAGATTATTCCGGTAGCCGAAAGCAAAGGTGTTTTGATGGCAATTCATCCTGACGATCCGCCCTACCCAATTTTAGGTTTACCAAGAGTTGTTAGTACGGAGGAAGATTTGATTGAATTAATGAATGCAGCACCTTCTAAATCAAACGGGTTTACAATGTGTACTGGTTCATATGGCGTTAGAGCTGATAATGATTTACCGGGAATTGTGAGACGTCACGGTGATAAAATGAATTTTATTCATTTAAGAAGTACACAAAGAGATGAGGAAGGAAGTTTCTATGAAGCAAACCATCTTGAAGGAGATGTTGATATGTACGAGGTTGTAAAAGCGATTTTAGAAGTGGAGAAAAGAAACAAAACTAAATTGCCAATGCGCCCGGATCACGGACATCAAATGCTGGATGATTTAAAGAAAAAAACAAATCCAGGGTATTCTGCAATTGGACGTTTACGAGGGCTTGCAGAATTACGAGGACTTGAATTAGGGATTAAGCGATCTTTATTATAATGGGTTTGCCACGAAGGCGCTAAGATTTTTTTAAGCCACAGATTAAAAGGATTAAAAAGATTTTTTTTCTCTCGCAGATTTTTGCTGATTAAGCAGATAATTTAAAAGTTTAGTTTGTCATTTCGAGGAACGAGAAATCGCACAAGCTCAACAAAGATTGGAGAATTTCTACACGGAATTTCTAGTGCGATTTCTCCTTACGTCGAAATGACAAAAAAATCCACTAAATCTGCGAGATCTGCGGGAGAAAAAAAAACTTAGTGCCTTCGTGGCAAACCACAATAAAACTAACTAACCACAAAAACCACAAAACCATGATTCGCCAAACCATTCTTATATCCTGCAGCTTTTTTATGAATGCTGTATTGGCGCAGGAAATACCCAAAATTATTACTTCAAAAACAGATTATCTTCCTGATTTTAGTTTTGCGGGATATCATTTCGGCGAAAGCCAAATTCCAGAAAGTAACGGAAAAATTATTAATGCTGTTAACTTTGGCGTAAAAGCAAATGATAATCTTGACGATTCAAAAGCTTTATTGAAGGCTTTAAAAGCAGCCAATGCTGTTGACGGAAATGTTATTTTACAATTACCTCAAGGCAAAATTATTCTGAGTGAAATTGTCTATATCGAAAGAAGCAATTTTGTACTTCGCGGTACAGGTTCTGGCGAAAATGGAACTGAAATTTACTGCCCAAGACCAATGATGTATCTTAAAGATCCTGAATCTTTGGCGGAACTTCGTGAATATCTTACCACTTTTGATAAAAGACAGCGCGAACCTGAAAATAATGTTGATCTTCCTTTCTCACAATATGCATGGTCTGGCGGTTTCATATGGACACAGGTTCCGGGTGAACGCGTAAAATCTTATCTGGATAAATATGAACCGGATTCTAATGTTTTCGCGAAAATCAGTTCTGGGAAAATGGGTGAATTTACGATCAATGTTTCTGATGTAAAGAATTTGAAAGTTGGTGATATTGTCGAATTGCAATTGTTTAATAAAGATGGTGAAAACGGCGAAATCATTAAAGATTTATATCAGGGCGCAAAAGTAAAACCAGGCTCGCATCACTGGCAGTTTCCAAAACTTCCTATTGTAAGACAGCAGGTTGAAATTGTGAAGATTTCAAATTCAAAAATTACCATTAAAACGCCTTTGACGATTTCGATTAAACCAAGTTATCAGGCGCAATTGGTAGAATGGAAACATTTAAATGAAGTAGGAATTGAACATCTTCGTTTTACTTTTCCTGATATTCCGAGAGTGGCGCATCATGTTGAACCGGGAAATAATGCTATTTTCCTGACCCGTCTTTTTAACAGCTGGGTGAATGATGTAAAAATCACAAATGCCGACAGCGGTATTTTAGGCGAAGAAATCTCAAATGTTACGGTTCAGAATATTATTACCGATGGACCGCATTTGTCGCATTATACGGTAACTTTAGGTGGCGTTCATAATGTTTTGGTGAAGAATCTTAAAATCTACAATAAAGCGGTTCATCCGTTGAGTTTCAATACTTTTTCTACTAAAAACGTATATCAGGATTGTGAAATATTTGCCGATGCGCTTTTAGATCAGCATTCTGGAGCAAATCATCAAAATTTGTTTGATAATATCACGGTTCATATTACGGCAGATAAAAACAATAGTTACTTTTTATTTGGCGGCGGCGGTGCTGAATATTGGAAACCTTCGCACGGACCTTTCAGTACGTTTTGGAATTTAAATGTTCAGGTCGAAAATCCAGATCAGTCAAAACCTGTTCTATTATACGGAATGAAAGACGGTGCTTTCGCCAGAATTATTGGCGTACACGGAAATACAAAATTTGAAATCAAATACGACGTCGATCCCTATATTGAATTTTTAAACACGCCGATAGAAAAAATCCCGTCGCTATATGATTATCAATTAAAAAAGCGATTGAAGTAAAGTTCTTTTTTAATCTCGCAAAGTCGCTAAGACGCAAAGTTTTATTTGCTCATTTTAATGATTAATAAGTACTATTTGTCATTTCGACGAAGGAGACCCGAGCGATAGCGAATAGGCGAAGCAAATCTCCTCGAGAAACTCTACAAAGATTGGACTCTCGTTGCCGAGCTACTTGTGGAGATTTCTCCTTCGTCGAAATGACAAAAATGAGACAATACTTTGCGTTCCAGCGGTTGAAACCGCTGGCTATGTTTTAAATTCTATATCAATATAAAAACCTTTGCACCTCTGATTCTTTGCCTCTTTGAACCTAAAAAAATAAACGCTATGAAATACAAAATAGCTTTTCTCGTAACCGTACTTATTTTCGGAAATATGTTTTCCCAAAATAAATACCGCCTTAAAAATATTTCTACAACCGACGGGCTTTCGCAGAGTTCTGTTATTGCCATACATCAGGATAAGTTTGGACAGATGTGGTTTGGTACGCGCGACGGATTGAATAAATACGACGGCAGCCGATTTACTATTTTCAGGAATGATGTCAATGATAAATCTTCCATCAGCAACAATGATATTTTGGCAATTGTTGAAGACAATTCGGGAAAAATCTGGGTTGGAACTTACAATGGTTTAAATTGTTACGATCCTGTTTCTGGCAAATTTACCCGATATCTGCATACCAAAGCCAATCACACGATAAGCAATAATGCGGTTTGGACGATTAAAGAAATTGGCAGCGAAATGTGGTTTGGAACTTCAAAAGGATTGACAATTTTGAATAAAAAGACAGGAAATTTCACTTCGGTTTTTCATTCAGATACAGATACTTCTACACTTCCCAGCAATAATATTTTAAGCATTGTAAAAACCAAAAAAGGTGAAATCTGGATTGGAACTACAAAAGGTTTATGCCAGTTGACAAGCAGAAAAGGCAGTAAATTTTCGTTTAAAAATTATCCGTTAAATCCTGTTGATTTATTAACGGTGCAATCGGTTATTGAAGATAAAACAGGTAATTTATGGGTTGGGACAAAAAATAAAGGACTTTTAAAATTCGATCAAAAACAAAAAGCTTATGTTCCTTTTTTAGATACTGCGAAATACCGCGAAATCAATACAGACATTCGATCTTTGATAATTGACAAACAAGGTTCTTTGTGGATTGGTGCTTATGACGGAATTTACATTTTAGGACAAGATAAAAGTCTGCAAAAAATAAACAACAGCAATAACAACAATGGAATCGATAAAGTAAAATCTGTTTATATGGATAAAAAAGGTTCGATCTGGATTGGCTGTTATTACAAAGGCGTGAATCTTTGGGACGTTTCAAATGTCAATTTCTCTAATTACAATCAGAACTCGAAAAAGATTCCGATGAGTTTTGACGTAGTTAGTTCGATCATTGCCGATAAAAATCACAATATTTATTTTGGAACAGAAGGCGGCGGTATAACGATTTTCAATCAAAATACCGAAGCCGTAAGTTACATTAACAGCAAAACCGGACAATCCAATAAAAATGATATTAAATCAATGTGTCTTTCTGACGATCATATTTTATGGATTGGAACTTTTTCTAAAGGTTTATCGGCATACAACACGATTTCAAAAAGAATTGAAGACAATCGAATTACTCCAGATTTACTGGCTTTATTGAAAGAAAGCGGTGTTTATTCGCTTAAAACCGAAGGTCCTGTTTTATGGATTGGAACTTTCGGAAAAGGCTTAATTCGTTACGATACAGCAAGTAGAACTTTTCAAATTATTGGAAATGATAATACAAAACCCGTTTTTCTGACCAATAATATTGTCCGAACTATTTTAGTTGACAAACAAAATTACGTTTGGGTTGGAACTCAAAATGGTTTAAACCGAATTCCGTTAAAAAATTTCAATCCGCAAAAATATAAAATTCAGCATTTCTTTTACGATCATGCCGCTTTGTCCGGTGATGATATTTTGACTTTGTTTCAGGATTCTCAACATAAAATCTGGGTGGGAACAAAAGCTAAAGGTTTACATTATTTTGACGGAAAAAAATTCATTCACATTAATCTTAAAGTAGGAAATACGGTAATTACTTCTATTCATTCCATTTTAGAAGATGATGATAAAAATCTCTGGATCAGCACTAATTTGGGAATTATCAAATACAATACAACGAAAAAGAATATTGTAATTTATGATCAAAAAGACGGATTGGCTAGTAATGAATTCAATGATAATTCGGCTTTAAAATTAGATTCGAATCAATTTTATTTCGGAAGTCCGTCTGGGGCAACCTATTTTGATGCTGCAAAAATTTCCCTAAATCAATATTCACCTCAGGTTTTAATTACCGATTTGAAAATCAAGAACGAAACTATTCATGCAGAAGATAAAGACGGCATTTTAGAAAAAAGCATTGGTTTTACACAAACCATAACGCTAGATTATGATAAAGCTAATTTCTCGATAAATTTTGCGATTCCAAATTACATTCGATCAAAAAACAATCAATACAGTTATCGATTAATTGGATTGGAAAATAACTGGACAACGACTAAAAATGCTGAAGCTAATTTTGCGATTCAAAATCCGGGAACTTATGTTTTTGAAGTTCGCGGTGCTAATAACGACGGCGTTTGGAACAAAACTCCGGCAACGCTTACGGTTGTTGTAAATCCGGCTCCGTGGCGCAGTATCTGGGCATTTTTATTGTACGGAATTGTAATTGGTTTAGGATTATACGGTTTGATCTGGATTATGAAATCGAAAGCGAGATTGAAACAGAAATTAGAACTGGAATATCTTGAAACGAAACGTATTGAAGAAAATAACCGTGCAAAACTAGATTTCTTCACTAATATTTCGCATGAATTTAGAACGCCTTTAACGTTGATTTTAGGGCCATTGCAGCAAATTCTGGCTGATTATAACGGAACGAACGAAATGTACAAAAAGCTTTTGGTAATTGAAGGAAGCGCGAATCATCTTTTAAGTTTAATTAACCGTTTAATGGATTTTAGAAAATTGGAGAATGATCAGGTTACGTTAGAATCTGCTAACGGAAATATTGTAAAATTCACTAAAGAAATCTTTTTATCATTTATAGAATATGCCAAAGACGGCGGTTACGATTATACTTTTGAAACTTCAGATGAAGAAATATCGGTTTATTTTGACCGATATAAATTGGAACGTGTATTTTATAATTTGATTTCGAATGCGTTTAGATATACACCTAAAGGCGGAACGATCAACATTAAAATAAATCACGATCCTGAAAATCTTTTTATTGAGGTTGAAGATTCTGGAGTGGGAATTTCAGAAGAACATATTGATAAAATTTTTGATTTGTTTTTTGAAGTACCAACACACAATCAGGTTCAGAAAAATTACAATAAAGGAACCGGAATTGGGCTTTCGATTGTAAAAAATATTGTAAAACTGCATAAAGGAACAATCGATGTTACCAATAAAACTTCGGGTGGTGTTATTTTTAAAGTAACGCTTCCGCTTGGTCGTGAACATCTTTTAGACAGCGAGATTATTCCTGATTTTAAAATCAGCGATGATATTGCGCAATACACGGCGCAGCTTGAACCTTCGGAAACTATAGAAAATGAAGACATTGACGATTTAATTGTTAATGAAGAAAAACAAACCATTCTGCTTGTTGAAGATCATAAGGTTTTGAGAAAGTTCATGAAAAACCTGCTCAAAAAAGATTATAATATTATTGAAGCCGAGAATGGAAAAATTGCTTTTGAAAAGGCTTTAAAATTTGTTCCGAATTTGATTATTAGCGATGTTATTATGCCCGAAATGGTGGGAACTGAACTTTGTTCTAAAATTAAAGAAAACTTAAAAACGAGTCATATTCCGGTTATTTTGCTGACTTCGAGATCTTCATTAGTTTATAAATTTGAAGGACTGGAAAGCGGTGCCGATGATTACATTAGTAAACCATTTAATTTAATGGAATTCAGGCTTCGCGTTAAAAATCTTTTAAACTCAACCGAACGTTTAAAACTTAAATTTTCAAGCGAAGACAGTTTTATTCCTTCTGAAATTACGGTTTCATCTCTCGACGAAGAATTATTGAAAAAAGCATTTAAAATTGTAGAAGATAATATTTCGAACGAACAATTTGATATTCCGTTTTTCTGTTCAGAATTAGGTGTAAGCCGTACCATGTTATTCTTAAAAGTAAAAGCGTGGACTAATTTTACGCCAAATGAATTCATTCATGAAATCAGGTTAAAACGTGCCGCTCAATTATTGGAACAAAACAAATTAAACGTTTCAGAAATCAGTTATAAAGTCGGCTTTAACAATCCGAAGTACTTTAGCAAATGCTTCCAAAAAAGATACGGAGAAACTCCGTCACAATTTGCTGACAAATTTTATAAATCTACTGTCGTATTTTAAAAATCCCACTGTTTTTAGGGCTTAAAAAAGGGTATCTGTATTTTTAGATACCCTTTTTTGTATTTCTATATCGTTTTCGGCCTATACATTTGCGATATGAAAATCAGGAAAACAAACTTTTTATTGCTGCAAATTTTGTTTGTCATTATGATAATCGGAATGAGTCTATTGTTTTTCTACTTTCTCTAACATTAACCTTAAAACCAAAAAATGAATGTTTACAGACGAACAAATTAAATCGTTTAGATGGTATTTACTAGTAACTTTTTTACTGGCAACTATCATGATGAGTGCACAGGAGAGAAAAGTTACAGGAAAAGTAACTTCGAGCGAAGATTTACTCGGTTTACCTGGTGCTAATGTCTATATCAAGAATTCCTCTGTTGGAGCTACTACAGATATGGATGCAAATTACACTGTTTTTGTCTCTGAGAAAAATGCTGTTTTAGTATTCAATTTCGTAGGATATCAAAGCGTTGAAATTCCGGTTGGAAACAAAACTGCCATCAATGTAAGTTTAAAACCAGATACTAAAAATCTTGAAGAAGTAATTGTAGTAGGTTATGGAACTCGCAAAAAGAGCGACATTACAGGTTCAGTATCTTCTGTAACGGCAAAAGAATTGACTGCTTATCCTGTTTTAAGTGCAGAACAGGCTTTACAAGGTCGTGCAGCAGGGGTTTCGGTACAAAGTAATAATGGAGGTGAGCCGGGTGCGCCTGTAAAAATCAGGGTTCGTGGCGGAACTTCTATTAATGCGAGTGGAGATGCTCTTGTTGTGGTTGACGGTTTTGCAGGAGTTTCAATGCCTGCTCCTCAGGATATTGCTTCTATTGAGGTTTTAAAAGATGCTTCGGCAACGGCAATCTACGGATCAAGAGGTTCAAACGGGGTTATTATGGTTACGACTAAAAAGGGAAAACCAGGAAAACCGGTAATTGAATTCAGCAACTCTACTTCTATTCAGACTGTAAACAATAAACTTGATTTATTAGATGCAGATCAGTTTGCGGCCTACAGAAAAAGTTTTACAACACATACACAAGGTCCTGCAAACACTGACTGGCAGGATGTTATTTATCGTGACGGAATGATTTCGAATACACAATTATCATTTTCAGGCGGATCTGATACTGTGAAATATTATGTTTCCGGAACTTATTTCAACCAAAATGGTGTTGTAATTAATTCAGGAATTGACAGATATACGATTGTTGCCAATCTTGAAGCTGATTTATCTCCTAAATTTAAAGTGGGTTTAAACACTTTTACGAGTAAACAAAACAAAGACGGAATTGTGAGCCAGACTGGAGCCGGAGGAACTGGAGCTGCAGGTGTAATTGCATCGGCTTACAGATTTATGCCAGACAAAGGAATTTATAACGAAGACGGAACGTATACAACAACTGCACCGATTGGTGATGACATTGACAATCCGTATGCAACGGCAATGGAAAATATTTTGGAAACAGTTTCTATTGTAAACAGAAACAATTTCTTTGCACAATACAAAATCACAAAAGATTTAGATTTTAAAACGACTTTAGGTTTAACGGATAACAACTCTCAAACAGGAAGATTTATTCCTTCAACTTTAATTGCAGGAAAAAATATCAAAGGAGAAGCTTCTGTAAACAACACAAGGTTTTCTTCTTTCTTAACAGAGAATTATTTGACTTTTAAACGTGAAATTATCGAAAAAGGAGTTTTAACGGTTCTTGGAGGTTACTCTTACCAAAAAAACAAAAACGAAAGTTCATACGCTGCTTCAAGAGGATTTTTAACAAATACCAATTCATATAGAAATCTTGGCGCGGGAACTGTATTCTTAAAACCAGATTCTAATTTATCTGAAACTGAATTAATCTCTGCATTCGGAAGGTTGAATTTTGATTACGATGATAAGTATTTACTAACTTTTACGGCCAGACGAGATGGTTCTTCAAGCTTTAGTAAAAACTACAAATACGGAACTTTCCCTTCTGGAGCAATTGGATGGAATATTGGTAAAGAAAATTTCTTAAAAGACAGCAAAACAATTTCTAATCTTAAATTGAGAGCAAGTTACGGAGCAACAGGAAATCCATCTATTGGTGCCTACTCTACTTTATCAAGATTCTCTGAAATTTATGATGTGAGCGGTGACGTTATTGTAAATGCGGTTCAATTGACATCTTTAGATAATCCGAATTTGAAATGGGAAACTTCTTATCAACAAGATTACGGAATTGATTTAGGTTTATTTGATAACAGAATCAGCATTACGGCAGATTATTATAAAACGATCACAAAAGATTTATTATTCAACAGACCGCTTCCGGGAGTTTCTGGAATTGCTTCTCAGCTTCAAAACGTTGGAGAATTAGAAAACAAAGGATGGGAATTGGGTATTAATTCTAAAAACTTTATTGGTCAGGATTTTACATGGAATACAAGTTTTAATATCTCTTCAAACAAAAACAAGGTATTAAAATTAGCTGATAATAAAGATTTATTGATCAACTCAACTCCAGGTCACTTTTTGGCAACAGAATCTCAAATTTTGAGAGTTGGTGAGCCGGTTGGTTCTTTCTTCGGATTTATTTATGATGGTGTAATTCAGCAGGGAGAAACTGTTTTACCAGGAAACTTTGAAACTACTCCGGGTGGTGAAAAATTCAGGGATTACAATGGTGACGGAAAATTAGATTCACAAGATAAAACGATTATCGGAAATCCAAATCCTGATTTCATCTTTGGTTTAAACAATGATTTCACGTATAAAAATCTTGATTTGAATATTTTCTTTCAAGGTTCAGAAGGCGGACAAATCCTAAACTATACCTTAATGGAATTAGCATCTGGAAACAACAATGCTACAACAGAAGTTTTAGATGCTTGGACTCCAACAAATACAGATACAAATGTTCCTAAAAATGCAGCAAGAACAAAAAGAGTTACGTCTAGATTTGTTTATGACGGAAGTTACATCCGTTTAAAAAACATCTCTTTAGGATATAGTTTAAGTGAGAATGTTGTTTCTAAATTCGGATTAAGCAAAGTTCGTTTTTACATCAGTGCACAAAACCTTTGGACCATTACTGATTATCCGGGAACTGACCCTGAAACGAGTTACTTAAACGACAACAACTCAAGAAGTAATACCAATTTAGGATTGGATTATGGAGGTTATCCAAACGTGAGAACGTTTACAATGGGTCTAAACGTAAAATTCTAACAATAAAAATATCATGAAAAAATATATAGCTTTTCTTTTCTTGGGAACACTTACCTTTTTTGCATGTTCTGATTTAGAAGAACATCCGGTGGGGGTCATTCGTCCAGAAAACTTTTTCAATAATACCGACGATTTACAGGCCGCTGTAAACGGAGCTTTTGCAAACATTGCACATAACAATTATTGGGGAAGAGAATTTACAATTGCCTTAATGCTTCGCGACGATATGTCTGACATTGGTGATAGAACTACACAAGCCGCACGTATCGATGTAAACGATATGAGTATGAATGATACAAATGCACTTGTAGCAAACTTTTGGCCACAGTCGTATGTTATCATTACGGCAGCAAATCAGGCTATTGAAGGTGCTAAAAAAACGCCTGGAGATCCTGCAAAAGTAAACGCAATTGTGGCTCAGGCTTATTTTGCAAGAGCCTTTACTTACTATCATTTAGTACGCCTTTTTGGAGATATTCCGTACATTGATTTTGTGGTAAACGATGTTTCTCAGGTAAACTCTATCACTAAAACAAAAGAAGCCGATGTGTATCCAAAAATTATTGCCGATTTAGAATTTGCAAAACAATGGCTGGATGATAAACCAAAAGTAAAAGCCGTTCCAGGAAAAGGGACTGCAGCAGGATATTTAGCTTCTGTTTATTTAACTTTGGGTCAATATCAAAAAGCGTATGACGAAGCAAAATATGTTATTACAAACGAAACAAAATTTGGTTTAGGTCTTGATGCAGATTTTCAGGATTTATTTAATGCTACAAAAGCAGCTTCATTAAAAGAACCATTATTTACAGTAGATTTTAATAACTTAACATCTGGAAATTACGGTCAGGATTATACGGCGTTTTTTACAGGTTCATTAAAAGATGATAGTTACAGCTACGGACAAGGATTTTCTGTTGCCGTTCCGTCATTAAAAGTGTTTAATACTTGGGATCAAAGAGATTACAGAAGAGCCGTAAGTTTTGATACTATTATTAGAAAGAAAACCGGTCCAGGCGGATCATTGCAGGTTTATCCTTCAAGCGACAACGAAAAAGCGCCACGTCCGCATATTGCAAAATATTTCCGTTTTCCGGGGAAAGCGGGTGCAAACGGAAGAACTTCTCAGCATAATTATATTACAATGCGTTATGCCGAAGTTTTATTGACAGCTGCCGAAGCTTTAAACGAAATTAATCCGGGAACTACAGAAGCTGATGGTTATGTAAACCGAGTTCGTGCAAGAGCAAGAAATAAAGGAGGAAGACAAGTTTCTTTCCCTGCAAATGTAACACCAGGTTTGTCAAAAGCTGATTTCAAAAAAATGGTTATTGACGAAAGAAGATTAGAACTGGCTTTTGAATATATCAGATGGTATGATATCAAAAGATTGAAAAATGGTCCTGAAGTATTTGGTCCTGCTGGTTTAGAACCGCATGCAAATTTTGATCCAAACAAAGATTATTTATGGCCATTGCCGGGAACAGAATTGGCAATAAATCCAAATTTAAAACCAAATAATCCGGGTTATTAATTTAGCATAATTATATTGAACGCGGATTTTACAGATTCGCTTTGCGAAAACGCAGATTTGAACGGATTTTTTATGTCACTAATAATTTGTCTCCCGCAGATTTGACAGATTGAGCAGATTGAATTAAAAAAACATTTTTAATCTGCAGGAAATAAAAAAATCTGCCAAATCTGCCAAATCTGCGAGAGAAAAAAATTCAATCAGCGTTTTCGCGAATGCGAATCCGTAAAATTCGCGTCTAAAAACAAAGTCTAGAAACTAAAAATTAGATTAATTAGTAATATGAATAAAGTTAGTTTCATTTTAATCCTTGGGTTTGCATCGCTGGTAACAGCGTGCAAGTCCGGGATTAATTCTCAAACAAAAAGCACTGCAGCGGCAAATAATTTACTGGAAACACGTTACAAAATGTTGCTCGATTATCCGGTAGATTCTCTGTCGATGCCAAGAAGCATGAATATCAAAACCAATGAGATTCGCAAAGTTCCTTCAAGAGACTGGACAAGCGGTTTTTTTGCCGGAAATCTTTGGCAGTTATACCGATTAACAGGCGACTCAAAATATAAAGAACAGGCTCAAAAATGGACTCCTTTCAGCAAAAAGGAAAGTGTTAACAGTAATTCGCATGACGTAGGTTTTAAAGTGTTTTGCAGTTTTGGAGAAGCGCTGAAAGTGGAAAACAAGAAAGAGTACGAAGCGGTAATTATTAAAGGCGCTGAAACTTTATGCACAAGGTTTAATCCAAAAGTGGGTTCCATTCGTTCCTGGGATTTTAACAAAGAAATTTGGGATTATCCGGTTATCATCGATAATATGATGAATTTGGAATTGCTTTTTGAAGCTTCTAAAATATCCAGAAATCCAAAATACCGTGACGTAGCCATTCAGCACGCTAATACGACTTTAAAAAATCAATTTAGAGCAGACAACAGCTGTTATCACGTAATTGATTATAATCCGAATACGGGTGAAGTTAGAAAGAAAACTACTTTACAAGGTTTTAATGACGATTCAGTTTGGGCACGAGGACAAGGCTGGGCAGTTTACGGATTTACAATGTCGTACCGATATACAAAAGATCCGGCTTATTTAAAACAAGCCGAAGCGACAGCAAAGTTTTTTATGACGAATAAAAACCTGCCAGAAGACGGAATTCCGTATTGGGATTTAAAAGATCCGAGTATTCCAAATTCGCCGCGAGATGTTTCTGCCGCAATGGTAATGGCATCAGGATTATATGAATTGTATAGTTATACACAAAATAAAAGTTATCTGGCTTTTGCCGATAAACTAATAGCATCGGTTCAAACTGATAAATATATTTTAGATTCTAAAATTAAGGCTCCTTTTCTATTCGATCACAGCACAGGAAACTGGCCAAAACATGATGAAATTGACGAGCCAATAATCTACGCCGACTATTATTTTCTGGAAGCGGTACTTAGAAAAAAGTGATACAAGGTACAAAGGTACAGAGTTACAAAGCGACAAAGGTTTTAGCTTTTGAGCCTCTGAACCTTTGAACCTAAAAACCTTTGAACCTCTGAGCCTATGAACCTTTGAACCTAAACACACATGAAGAATTATTTACACAATACATTTTCAATTTTTGCGCTTTTTGTTTTTTTTCAGATTTGTCTGAGCAGCAGTTTTGCTCAGACAAAGATGAATTTAAACGATAACTGGCTGTATCTTGAAAATCATACTTCAAATCTTACCGAAGCTCAAAAAGCTTCAAACTGGACTTCAATAAATTTACCACATACCTGGAATGCCGAAGATGCAACCGATTTATATCCGGGCTATCGACGTGACGCAAGCTGGTATCAAAAGAAATTAAATATTCCACAAATTGATAAAAACAAAGTGTATTCGTTATACTTTGAAGGTTCAAATATTACAACAAAAGTGTATGTAAACGGAAAAGAAGCCGGCGGACACATTGGCGGTTACATTGGCTTTTCTATAGACATTACGAACTTTATTAAAGAAGGAAACAATGATATTTTTGTTCGTGTTGATAATAGTTACGACATCGAAATTATTCCATCTCAAAAAAGTGATTTTTTCATTTATGGCGGAATCACGCGCGATGTTTGGTTTGTTTCGAAATACAAAAATCATATTGATAATTTGAAGATTACAACGCCAGAAGTTTCGGCTAAAAAAGCTTCGGTACAAATTGTTTCTTCTTTTATAAATGCAGATAATTCAAAAGATTTATCGTTAACCGTAACACTTAAAAATCCGAAAGGAAAAAAAGTAGCGAGTAAAACTATTTCTGTTTCTGATAAAACTTCGACAATCACTTTCGAAAACATCAAAAACCCGGAACTTTGGGATACCGAAAAACCAAATTTATATTCCTTAACGGCTGTTTTATCAGAAAAAAATCAAATTAAAGACAGCGTTTCTGAGAAAGTAGGTTTTAGATGGTTTGAGTTTAAAGATCATGGTCCTTTCTATTTAAACGGAAAACGTTTATTGATTCGCGGAACACATCGCCATGAAGAACAAGCCGGAGTTGGCGCGGCAATGAGCAATGCACAACATTGGGCCGACATGAAATCAATAAAAGATATGGGTGCTAACTTTGTTCGTTTAGCACATTATCCGCAAGATCCTGAAATTTATAAAGCCTGCGATGAATTAGGTTTATTGGTTTGGGATGAATTGCCTTGGTGCCGCGGTGGAATTGGTGATGAACTTTGGCAGACGAATACTAAAAATATGCTGAAAGAAATCACCAACCAAAATTACAATCATCCAAGTATCATAATTTGGTCGCTTGGAAATGAAATGAACTGGCTCCCTGATTTTCCAAACGGAGACAATACAGAAAAAACAAATGTCTTTTTAACGGAACTAAACGACATTGCCCATAAACTGGATCCAACCAGAAAAACGGCAATTAGAAAATATTATGAAGGTTCACATATTGTGGATGTCTTCTCCCCTTCTATCTGGTCTGGCTGGTATTCTGGAAGTTACAAAAGCTACCAAAAAGCAATTGATGTTTACAAAAAAGAATACAAACATTTCATCCACGCCGAATATGGCGGAGACAGTCACGTTGGACGTCACAGCGAGAACCCTGTAACAGGCGAAAATGTTATAAAAGCAGAAGGCTGGGAAGAAGCAATTGTACAGACTAAAGTGGCCAATATTGCTCAAATTGGAGATTGGAGCGAAAATTATATCGTTGATTTATTTGACTGGCACTTGCATATATCCGAGAATGACCCAAATTTTGTGGGAAATGTACAATGGGCATTTAAGGATTTTGCAACGCCTTTACGTCCGGAAGATGATATTCCGTATATGAACCAAAAAGGATTGGTTGACCGAAACGGAAACCCTAAAGATGCATATTATGTTTTTAAAAGTTATTGGGGTAAAGAGCCCTTCGCTTACATAGAATCACACACCTGGACAGAACGCCAAGGTCCAGAAAATACGCCAAGAACTATAAATGTTTTTAGTAATTGCGAAAAAGTTACCTTATTTCATGACGGAAAATCTCTTGGGGAAAAGCAAAGAAATCTTGCTCTATATCCTGCAAATGGGCTAACTTGGGATGTCAACTTTAAAAAAGGAGAAAATGTTTTAGTTGCCATTGGTAAAAATAAAGACGGTAAAACGGTTTCGGATACGATTAAGGTTAATTATCGTTTCAATAAAAATGATACGGCTTCGTCTTTACAATTGTCTTCAGAGAAACTAAAAAATGGTAATTATCTGGTTACGGCAATTGCAATTGATAATAACAACTTACGCTGCTTAGATTATGAAGAAAGTGTTTATTTTCAATGTTTGAAAGGTGGAAAAACTTTGAAGAATCAAGGAACACCAACTGGAAGTGAATCGATAAAAATGGCAAACGGAAAAGCGTCTATTGAAGTTATTCCTGATGGTTCTGGTGATCCTGTTGAAATGACGGCTTTAAATCAGAGCTTTAAAGGTGAATATTTGAAAGTACCTGTTCAATAAGATTTTTAGCCGCTAAAGCGCTAAGACAGAAAGTTTTTTTTGCCACAGATTAAAAGGATTAAAAAGATTTTAAAAAATAAGCGTGAAGTTTGTCATTTCGAGGAACGAGAAATCGCACGCGGGGATCGACAAAGATTGGCGATTAACATTGTGGAAATTCTAGTGCGATTTCTCGTTCCTCGAAATGACAAACTAAGCCCAAGGTCAATCTAAAAAGTTCCGTTAGGAACGACAGGTCGGTAGCAACGGATGAAATCCGTTGAAATGAATATTACGCCCATAAATAATGTTCCATAGGAACTATACATATTACACAAACCAAAGATTACAAAAAATGAAAAAAATCCTAACACTATTATTCCTGACAACGTTCGCTGCCGGACAATCTCAAGGTTTAATTTCAAACGTTCCAAACCGAAACACAACATCTTTAAACGGCGTTTGGAATTACATTGTTGATCCGTATCAAACAGGCTTTTACAGCTTTCACCTTGATCAATATGATAAACAGGAAAAAGCGCCAAAAGGTGCATTTTTTAGTAATTATCATGCGCAAAACAAACAGGAATTGGTAGAATATGATTTTGATAAATCGCCAACAATAAATATTCCGGGCGACTGGAATTCGCAGATTACAGAACTAAAATATTACGAAGGAAATGTTTGGTTTAAAAAATCTTTCGACTACAATTTGGCCGCTAATAAACGTCTTTTTGTGTATTTGGGAGCCATCAATTACAAAGCCGATGTTTATTTAAACGGAAAAAAACTGGGAACTCACGAAGGCGGTTTTACTCCGTTTAATTATGAAGTTACTACGATTGTAAAACCAAAAGACAATTATTTGGTTATTAAAGTAGATAATACGCGTCATAAAGAAGATGTACCGACAGTTAATACCGATTGGTGGAATTATGGCGGAATTACGCGTGATGTTACTTTAATCGAAGAGGAATCTGCATTTATTGAAGATTACACCATTCAGCTTAAAAAGAATAATGCCAATATTATTTCTGGTTTTATCAAAATCAATAATTTGAATCCTACGCAAAATCAGGCTTCGATTTCTATTCCGGAATTAAAAATCAATTACAAAGGAAAAATTGGTGGTGACGGAATTTTAAATTTTGAAATTCCAGCTAAAAAAACCTCCTATTGGTCACCGGAAAATCCGAAATTATATGATGTTACAATCGATTTTAACGGAAAGAAATTAAATGATAAAATTGGTTTTAGAACGATTGAAACACAAGAAGATAAAATCTTATTAAACGGAAAACAGGTTTTTTTAAGAGGAATTTCTATTCACGAAGAAAATGCCAAAGGCGGACGTGCAAATTCTCAGGAAGATGCTTTACGTTTATTAAACTGGGCAAAAGAATTAGGCTGTAATTATGTTCGTTTGGCGCATTATCCACATAACGAAAACATTATCAGAGAAGCTGATAAAATGGGATTAATGGTTTGGGAAGAAATTCCGGTTTACTGGACAGTTGAATTTAAAAATGAAAATACCTATAAAAATGCTCAAGATCAGTTAACTGCTGCTGTTACCAGAGATAAAAACAGAGCTAGTATCGTGATTTGGTCTATGGCAAATGAAACTCCGATTTCTGATGCCAGAAACACTTTTATCAAGAATTTGGTAACGCATACAAAATCACTGGATAATACAAGATTAATCAGTGCGGCTTTATTAACGCGTAACGGAAAAATTGACGATGAAATTGGTAAATCACTTGACATTATTGCTTTTAACCAATATTTAGGCTGGTACGGCGGTAACTTAGAAAATGCCGAAAAAACATTCTGGACTACTCCATACAACAAACCTGTTTTTGTTTCAGAATTTGGAGGTGATGCAAAAGCTGGCTTTCACGGAGATAAAACCGAACGCTGGACAGAAGAATATCAGGAATATTTATACATTCAGAATTTGAAAATGATTGAAAAAATCCCTCATTTAAGCGGATTAAGTCCTTGGATTTTAGTTGATTTCAGATCGCCAAAAAGACTTCTTCCGGGTATTCAGGACGGTTACAATCGTAAAGGTCTAATTTCAAATGACGGTGAAAAGAAAAAGGCTTTTTACATTATGCAGAATTGGTACGACAAAAAGAAAAAAGAAGAAAAATAAATTAAGAACCATTACCAATTCATTAACAAAAAACAGACTGTATTTATATGATTTTTCTTCATTATTAACTTACTTTGTAGTTATTCTAAAAATTGTAACCTTATGAAAAAATTTTATTTAATGGCAGTTACTTTATTTGCTGCCTTTACAGTTCAAGCTCAAGATGTAGTAAAATTTGCTCCGCTTGATGCAAGTCCGGTTGATATTTCTTATTTCCCAAACAAATCTGTTAAATTCAAAAAAACAGACAATCCTAGTCCGGTTGTAAAAGTTATCTACGCAAGACCTTCTGTAAAAGGGAGAACTATTTTTGGTGACGTTGTGAAATTCGGAGAAATCTGGAGAGTTGGTGCTAATGAAAATACAGAAATTAAATTTTACAAAGCAGTAACAATTGGCGGAAAAAATATTCCAGCAGGAACTTACAGTTTATTTGCAATTCCTGAAAAAGATAAATGGACTATCATTATCAATAAAGAATTAGATTTATGGGGCGGTTATGCTTATGACGAAAGCAAAGATGTTATTAGAGTTTCTGTTCCTGTAAAGCCAGTAAATGAAGTAATCGAAGCTTTGTCAATTGCTTTTACAACTCAGGGTAATGTAGCTAATCTAGTTATTGGGTGGGATAAAACAACTGCTGAATTGCCTATTACGGTTAAATAATTAATCATTTTCAGATATAAAAAAAAGAGCCATTTTGAACTGCCCCCAAAAAGTTAGACACTATTTGGGGGCAGTTCATTTTTCAATGTCTCTTTTTTGTTTTAAACCTTAACGGTTTCTATAATTTTATCCAGCGTAATTGGCAAATCTCGTACACGTTTTCCTGTGGCATTAAAAACAGCATTTGCAATTGCAGGAGCCATTCCTACCAAAGCCGTTTCACCAAGACCTTTTGTTCCCATCGGATTACTGATTGGGTCTTTTTTATTAACGAAGAAAACTTCCTGTTTTTCAATATCGGCATTTACGGGAACATGATAATCGGCGAAATTATTGTTGATTGGACGACCAAAACGATGATCGATTTCCAATGCTTCCATTAATCCCATTCCGATACCTCCTACTGCCCCACCGTACATTTGTCCCGCAGAAGTTTTTTGGTTGATAACCGTTCCGATATCCGCACAAGAAACAACATGCGCCAAACGTATTTTACCCAAATTCGGATTCACTAATACTTTTACAAAGTGAACTGAAAACGAATAAATCGAATATTTCTTAGCTTCATCCGTTCCTTTTGATTGATTTTCAACTTCTAATCCATCTAATTTATTAGCACTAAGCAAAGAAGTTAAAGCAACAGTTTTGGCAGTATCTTTTGTTGAAGAAACGATTCCATTTGCAAAAGTCAAATCTGTAATTGGAGTTCCCTTTAAAACTGGATTTTCAGTCGCTAATCCCAACACTTTACTTACTAGCAAATTACAAGCATCATGAACTGCAGAACCAACAGACGAAGTTGTTGCCGATCCTCCTTGTGTTGGACCTTTTGGTAATCCGCTTTTTCCCATTTCAATAATTACATTCTCTGCAGGTAAACCTGTTATTTCAGCTCCAATCGCCGTCATCATAGTTGCCGTTCCCGGACCCATATCATTGACACTGCACTGAAGCACTAAATTTCCATCGGGTAAAAATTTTGCTTTTACAGAAGTTGGACTTCTATAACAGCCAAAAGTTCCGGTTCCCATTCCGTAACCTACAAGCCAGTCTCCTTCTTTCACAGAACCTGGTTCATTTTTACGGTTTTTCCAGCCAATGCGTTCCATTCCGCCTTCATAACACTCTAAAAGATATTTACTGCTCCACGGTTTATTTTGTTCCAAATCTTTCTCGGCATAATTCAGCTTTCGAAATTCAATTGGATCTAAGTTTAATTTATAGGCCAGTTCGTCCATTGCACATTCTAATGCAAAAGAACCTGTTGCCTCGCCCGGACCACGCATCCAGATTGGCGTACAAGTGTCTAACGGAACAATTCTGTAACGTGTCGAAACATTTTCACAATCGTAAATAAATCGGGACATGTTTACCGTTCCTTCCATGAAATCTTCATAACTGGAAGTCATCGCAACGGCTTCGTGAGTCAAACCTGTAAGTTTCCCAGCTTTTGTTGCACCAAGACCCATTTTTTGAATGGTATAAGGTCTGAAACCAACATTGGTAAACATCTGCTCGCGGTGCAAAACTAATTTTACAGGGCGGTTCAATTTCTTTGCCCCAATTAATGCTGCAATTTCATACGGCCAAGTGTGTAATCCCATTCCAAATGCGCCTCCAAGATATTCAGAGTGTACTTCTACATCTTCAACCGGCACTCCAAAAACTCCTGCAACACTTTTTCGCGTTCCTTCAACACCTTGACTTTTAGTATATAAAATGGGTTTGTTTCCATCCCATTTTGCAATAATATTCGCAAGCTCCATTGGGTTATGAACTTCCGTCGGGATCGTATAATCGGCTTCTAAAATTACTTCTGCATTTTTGTAACCGTCATGAACTCCTCTGTGGTAATCATTCCCTTTATCCGTTTCAACTTTTTTCTCTTTATCGGCGGCTTTTTGAAGTTCAGTTGAATGTTCTTCTTTATAATAATCAGCTTTAATTAAACTCGCTGCATATTGCATACGCTCAAAAGTATCGGCAATTACCAACGCAATTGGCTGATCGTAATACAAAACCGAATCATCTTTGAAAATCTGCAACGGCTGTCCAAAATTATGTTTGTCTTTTGCTTTTTGATATCCGGAAGGTTTATCCACATTTAAATGCGTAATGACAGCCAGAACTCCCGGCGCCCATTCTGCTTTTTTAGTATCAATGGTTTTGATCCTTCCTTTTGCAATTGTACTTCCAACCAAACAGGCATACACTACTCCGGGCGTTTTATATTCGGCAGAATAAGTTGCTGATCCCGTTACTTTAGCAAATCCGTCAACTCTATTAATATTACTTGTCTTGCTCATAATTCTAATTATTTTGATGCTGCTATTGTAAGTGCTTCTGTTATTGCATTGGGACCAAGCGTTAATTTAAAATCATTGCCTCCAAATGCTTTCGCACCTTTCATTGACAAATCTGCCGCTTTTCTAAATATCTCTTCCGAAACTGTTTTCCCTTTCAGGAATTCTTCTGCTTCAGTTAATCTCCATGGTTTATGTGCTACACCGCCCATTGCCAGTCGAACATCATTTATTACATTATTTTTTAAATCTAAAGCCGCAGCAACAGAAACTAATGCAAAAGCATAACTCGTCCTGTCACGAACTTTTAAATAATGCACATTTTTGGTGAAATTATTATGTGGAATTTCTACCGAAGTAATTAATTCTTTATTTTCTAAAGTATTGTCTTTCTCAGGAGTATTTCCCGGCAGACGATGAAAATCTGTAAATTTTATTTGTCGTTTTCCTTTTGGACCTTCGACTAAAACATTTGCATCTAATGCTGCCAATGCCACGCACATATCACTCGGATGAACGGCAATGCAGCTGTCTGAAGCTCCAAAAATTGCATGCATTCTGTTAGAACCTCCAATGGCACCACAGCCGCTTTTGGGAGTTCTTTTATTGCATGGCATATCTGTATTATAAAAATACGAGCATCGTGTTTTTTGCAGCATATTACCGCCAACAGTTGCCATGTGCCTGATTTGCTGGGATGCTCCGGCTGCTAAAGCCAAAGCCAGTAAAGGATGTTTTTCTTTTATCGATGCGTCTTCGGCTACCTGACTGTTTTTAGCCAAGGCTCCTATTGAAACTTTTCCGGTTAGGAATTCTATTTTCTTTAAATCTAATCCTGTAATGTCTACCAGTTTGTCTGGAGCCACCACATTCTTTTTCATTAAATCTACCAAATTTGTTCCGCCGGCAATAAACATAGCTTCTTTTTCTTTGCTGATGTTCGATACCGCCGAACTTGAAGATAATGCTTTAATTATTTGAAAATTTTTCATAATTCTTTCCCTCCTTCCTTCACTTCAGTTATGGCATCAACAATATTATGATAAGCACCGCATCGACAGATGTTTCCGCTCATATATTCTCTAATTTCTTCGCGGCTGTTGGCATGGCCTTCTTTGATACAGGCAATTCCCGACATGATTTGTCCCGGCGTGCAATAACCGCACTGAAATCCGTCATGCTTGATAAAAGCTTCCTGCATTGGGTGTAGCTTTTTTCCTTTTGAAAGTCCTTCGATTGTAGTCACCTGAGCGTTTTGCTGCATAGTTGCCAAAGTCAGACACGACAAAATTCGGGTTCCGTTTACGTGAACCGTACACGCGCCGCATTGTCCGTGGTCACAGCCTTTTTTTGTTCCGGTCAGCAATAATTGTTCTCTTAATAAATCGAGTAAAGTAGTTCTAGGCTCGATATTAAGATTGTGTTTTTTGCCATTTACTTCGATAGAAAGCGGTACTGTTTCTAAATACTCCGCTATTTTTTCATCCCACTTATTCTCTGAAGCCATAACCAGCGAAGGCGGCGCCAGAGCAAGGGCGGTAAAAAGTCCTGATTTTTTTATAAAGTCGCGACGGGAATTTGAGTCATTCTCTGTTACTTTATCTGGATTTGTTTTTTTAGAAGCCATTCCATCTCTCTTTTAAATTAGCAAAAACTCTTGGGTATTCTAACAAATTTAACAATCTTAATCCACAAAAAGTTATGAAATTCAAACATTGTGCTTATTTAGAATAATTACAATTTCGGTGTGGGTTTTAACGCAAAGAACGCTAAGGTTTTTTGTCTCACATTGTGTTAAGCGAAGTCAAAGTTCGCAAAGCTGGGATTTGAATATTGGGGTGTTTTTTTAACGCAAAGAGCGCAAAGGTTTTTTATCTCACATTGTGTTGAGCGAAGGCAAAGTTCGCAAAGCTGGAATTGATATTTGGGATGTTTTTTTTAACGCAAAGAGCGCAAAGTTTTTTTGTCTCACATTGTGTTAAGCGAAGGCAAAGTTCGCAAAGCTGGGATTTGAATATTGGGGTGTTTTTTTAACGCAAAGAGCGCAAAGATTTTTAATCTCATTTTATGTTAAGCGAATGCAAAGTTCGCAAAGCAGGGATTGATAAAGCTTTGCGAACTTTGCAATTATCTAGATAATTAACTTTAAAAAAACCTTTGCGCGCTTTGCGATAAAAACCTTTGCGCTCTTTGCGTTAAAAAAACCAGACACAGAAACAGATTTATTATTTACATTGAAAATTGTATTTTTACGAGATTAAGTTTTTACTATGCCAAATCAGAAACATATTTACCTTGATAATAATGCCACCACTCGTGTTGATGAACGGGTTTTAAAAGCTATGCTTCCCTATTTTACTGATTTTTATGCCAATTCTACAAGTCAGCATATTGCAGGATTATCTGTAAACGAGGCTGTTGAAAATGCCGCATGGCAAACTGCTGATTTGATTAATGCCGATGCTGATGAAATTATTTTTACTTCGGGTGCTACAGAAGCCATAAATCTGGCGATAAAAGGTCTGGCCGATCAGGAACGAAAACATATTGTAACGGTAGCTTCAGAACACAAAGCTGTTCTTGAAACTTGTCGTTTTATGGAAAGTATTGGCTTTGAAGTCAGTTACTTACCTGTTAATCGTGAAGGGATTTTAGATCTTAATCTTTTAAGTGAAATTATTACAGATAAAACACTGGTTTTCATAGGAATGCTTTCTAATAACGAAACAGGTGTCATACAAAATGTCAGCGAAATTTCTACGATTCTTAAAAGCAAAAATGTGTTGTTTTTGTGTGATGCAACTCAAGCTGTGGGGAAAATTCCAATTGATGTAAAAGCTCTTGGAATTGATCTTTTAGCATTGTCGGCACATAAATTTTATGGTCCAAAAGGTATTGGTGCTTTGTATGTTTCGGCGAAAGCCAAAATAAAATTACTCCCTCAAATTCTTGGCGGCGGACATCAGCGCAAATTACGCAGCGGAACGCTTAACGTTCCCGGAATTATCGGTTTAGGTAAAGCTGCAGAAATAGCTGTAAATGAATCAGAAACAGATAAAAACAGGATCGAAATATTACGTAATAAACTGGAAAAAGGTTTATTGCAATTTGAAGGTTCTTTTGTAAATGGAAATATTCAAAACCGAATTTACAATACTTCGAATATTTGTTTTCCGGGTGTAAATTCAGAAAAGCTTATTATGGCTTTGGGGAATATTTCGGTTTCGAATGGGGCTTCTTGTTCTGCGGTTACGTCTGAGCCTTCGCATGTTTTAAAAGCTATGGGATTGTCTGATGAAGAGGCGTTGAGTTCGATTCGGTTTAGTTTGGGGAAATTTACTACTTTGGAGGAAATTGATATTGCTGTTGAGCGGGTTTTGAGCTTGGCGAGAGAATTTGCCACTAAGACGCTAAGGCACTAAGTTTTTTGTTTGCTTTGAGAAATAATCTCGCAAAGTCGCAGAGACGCAAAGTTTTTTTATTAGTTGCCTCCAGTTTTAACTGGAGGAAGAAATAGATTAAGGTTAAAAAGGCTTTAGCCAAACTTCGGTTAGTTTGGCTAAAGCCTTTTCTGTTTTTTGCTTAGAACCTCCAGCTAAAGCTAGAGGCAATTGAAAATAAATCTTAAAAACTTTGCGACTCTGCGACTTTGCGAGATTAAAACATATAGCTACTCAGAAATTAACTTGTTGTAATCTTCTTCTGTATCAATATCAATATTACCTTTTACAAAAGGAACTGAAACTGTATCTTCTAAATACTTTTTAATGATTTTCTTTGCTCCTTCCTGCCCACTCAATTCAAGCAGTTCATTGAAATATTTTCTATGAAATAAAACCGGAGTTCCTAAGGTTTCGGAATAAGCCGAAGCTATAATTCCTTTTTCAGTTTTATAATATTCGAATATTAAATTTTCAAAAACTAAATTGGTGACAAAAGGCTGATCGCAAACGGCAAAAATACATTCTTCGCAATCGGGATTTAAAAGCAATAATTCATTTAGTCCTTTTACAATTGACGATGACATTCCGTTTTCCCATTCGGGATTAAAACAAATGTTTATTTCTGTTGTATTAAGTTCTTTTTCAACTTCATTATGATTGGCGCCAGTTACTACTATTGTAAATGAATTGGGCACTTTTAGAGCTTCAGAAATCGTATTTTTTAAAAGTGTTGATTCTTTATATGCTAATAGCTGTTTTGGTCTTCCTAATCTTGAAGAATTGCCTGCAGCTAAAATTATAATAGCGGTTTTATTTTGAAATTGATCTTTCATAATGAATTTCGTCATGAATTTTACCTGCTTTATATTTTAAAGAAGTTCCGGTTTTTCCTGCCGAAAAAGCTTTAATTTCTGATACAATTGAAAGTGCTATTTCTTCGGATGTTTCGGCTCCAATGTCTAAACCAACCGGACTGTAAATACGCTCTAATTGTTCTTCGCTTATATTAATTCCTTCATTTTGAAGATCATCGAACATTCGGTTTAATTTTGTTTTTGGACCGAGAATTCCAATGTATTGGCAATCTGTTTTTAAAAGTAATTTTAAAACTGCCAGATCGTATTTGTAATTGTGGGTCATCAAAACAAAATACGTTTGATTATCAATGATAATATTTTCCAGAAATTCTTCTGGTTTTACTGCATTTACTTTATCTGCTTTTGGAAAACGTTTTTCTATTGCATGTGTCGCGCGTCCGTCGCCAACTGTAATTTTCCAGCCTAGAATGGATGCCATTTTAACCAAAGGCTGAACATCATTTCCTGCTCCGGCAATAACAAGTGAAATTGGCGGATTTATATATTCTATTAAAGCTTCGTTTTCACTTTCTGTTTGAAGTTTTTTTACAATTGATGTTTTGGTTTTCAAGACTTGATTTATATCTGAAATTAAGTCTAAAACCTCATCATTATGATTTAGAATTTGATTTTCTTGTCTGTAAAAAAGTGTTGTTCCTTGCTGAATAGCATTTCTTTTTAAAGAGAAAACAGTCACCACTACGGCTCCTTTTCTTTCTAATTCTAATTGCTGTAAAAGTTGTATCGTATTTTTTGATGCTTCTTCATCAATATATTCAAACAGAATATGAACAATTCCGTTGCAGCCAAGCTGTAAACCTACTTCAATATCGTCTTCATTATTCGTATTGTAGGTAATTAATTTATTTTGTTTTTGATGAATGGACAGGAGTGCTTTTCGTAATGCATCGCCTTCAAGGCAGCCGCCGCTTATGGCTCCTGTTAGTTCTCCATCTTCTGTAACAAGCATGCGTGCTCCAGGCTGGCGATACGATGATCCTTCAACTTTAACGACTGTTGCGAGAGCTGTTTTTTTTCCTGCCGATTTTGCTTCTGTGTATGCTTTAAGAATTTCGCTGATTTCTTTCATAAAAATAAATGCCCATCAACAGAAATTTGTGTTGATGATCTTTCATTCTCTAAAAATAAAAAATATTATAAACTTAAAGGCAGTAAAGCTATTTAAGTTTATAATATTATGAATAAAAATCGGCTTGATTTATTTTTTTAGATCTAAAGAATAATTCAGTTTTGATTTTATTATTTTTCTGTCGCGGTCCAGCATATAGATCTTTTTTGTGTCTGAACTCAAATAACCATAATACGATTGTTTTTCGGCGGGTTTATCCCAATTCAAAACAAAAATGGTTCCGTCGGGATCGTTTTCTAAACCTCGTTCTGTATTAAAATTTCCTTTTTCAACAAACTCTTTTTCAGGTGATTTTCCTTTGTAAATACTTGATAATTCAAATTTTTGCCCTTCCATTGTTCCGTTTCCCTGATAAATTTTAAGAACGGTTTGAATACCGCTGCAATCTGCACAAGGCAATAGTCCTTCGTAAACCAAAACATTTTCGGCTGTGTTTTTTTCAACTTTTATAGTTGTTGAATCTGATACTGCAGTATTCGTTTTTTCCTCATTTTTCTTGCTGTTACAAGATAAAAACTGAATTGCAGTTATTAGCAAAATCAATACATTTTTCATATTCTTTAATTTTAATATCATTTCAAATTTAAGGAATTTTCTTATATTAAAAAATCAATTAACTTAACAAATTATAAATGATTATTTTTTCTTCCAATAGCATTTGTATTATGAAGTTTTGTATTTTTATCAATAGCAAAATATTTTAGTTAACTTAATAAAAAACTACATGGGAAAATTTGTAATTACTAAAAGAACCAATGGTGAATTTCAATTCAATTTAAAAGCTGGTAACGGCCAGACCATTTTGACCAGCGAAGGTTATTCGACAAAAGCAGCGGCCTTAAACGGAATTGAATCTGTTAAAACAAACTCTCAGGACGATAATCGTTATGACAGAAAAGAATCTAGTAATGGCAAACCCTATTTTAACCTAAAAGCCAGCAACGGACAGAATATTGGTGCTAGTGAAATGTATGAAAGTACTTCGGCCAGAGAAAACGGAATCGAATCAGTAAAAAAGAATGCTCCTGATGCAGATACAGATGATCAGACTGCATAATTCCAAAAAGATATCAAAAAAAACGAGGCTATAGAGCCTCGTTTTTAGTTTATATGTGACCAAACTTCATTTTATAACGGTCTAGTTCTTCTTCTGTTTTGTTTAAAAGTTTTTCGAGAAGTTTTATTTTATCTTCATAGAGTTCTTTTAGTGCTTCATCATTACTGGAATTAATTAATATGCTTCCGTTGTTACTGTTTCCTTTTACGGTATTATAGTTGTTGAAATATCTCTGACTGTCAAAACTTATAATATCTTCTACACTTACTTCTAAAATCCGTGCTATTTCTACTAATTTAACATAGGATAATATTGTTCTTCCTTTTTCTATTTTACTATAACCTGCCTGAGTGACACCAAGTTGATCTGCCATATATTCCTGAGTGTAATTTTTTAACTCTCTAATGCTTTTTATTTTGTTTTTTATTGAAGTTGCCATAAGTTTGATTTGGAGGGAGGGCGTTTGTAACTTAAACAGCCGCAACTGAACTTAGGGGGGTATTGCAGCTTTATTTTTTTGAAGTAATTACAAATGCTGTTTCTGTAGGTCGGTGAAACAGGATTTGTTTATTTTTTTCTAATTATAATTATGAAACCATATACGAGAGCAATAACTATAAAAGCCAGATCGTAACTGGAAATCTCCGTTAATAGTTGGTTCATTGCTATATTAGTTTGTTGTTTTTAAAATCCGTTCGAATTCGAAATTTAAATACTGGTCGATTTGTTTTCCAATTATTGGCCTGTCTAAAGCGCTTATTTTTACTTTAGTTTCTTTTTTGTAAATGTCTTTTACAATCACAAAATAGTCAAATTCTGATTTATTATTAAATCTCATAATAATCAAAAAAGAATAGCACAATAAAGTTGGAATTAAATAATACAGCTCCATTACATTGGTGAAAATCATGCAGTAATAGGCTAAAACAGTTACGGCTGTAAAAGCGCCGTTTTCAAAAAGATAGGTTTTCTTTTTTTTGAGCAGTCCAAGTTCTACAATTTCATTAAAATTGTACTGCCATTGTTTTGATCCGTACTGAAATTGTACCTGATCATGAGTGAGGGAAATGAACATAATGATAAATAATTAAATCTCTTTAAAGAAAACCTGGTGAGAAAGTTTTCTAAAAAATTGTTTTCGGCTTAAATGAATACATTTGAAAATGCTGCAGTGGTAAACAGCACATCATTTCGCAATATTACGCATAATCAGCTTTTTTTTCTTACAAGTCAGCTTATAGAATATAACCAGAGGTTGTAATTAAATCTAATTATAAATTTTACCTTATGATTTAAAAATTCAATATGGCGTTTTACTTATATAACTAATGCACAAAAAAAGCCACTCCTTTGTGAGGAATGGCTTTTTAGAAAGGATAAAGTTACAAATTTATTTTAAACCGTCGACTCCGGCATGAGTTGGAATTACTTCTTTTATACTTCCGTCTGGATTAAACTCTAATTTATCGATGCAGACTTCACGATGAAATCCTCCTGCGTCTCCCATTTTAATTCCGGTTGGATAAGAAAATCTATGGTAAACAATATACCATTCGTCTTTATTTGGGATTTGTAGAACGGAATTATGTCCGGTTGCGTGAATTCCAACTTCTGGTTTTCCCTGAATGACAATATTATTTTTCGGAATTTCGATTGGCCCTAAAGGCGATTTTGAAGTTCCGTATCTCACTTTATAATTCGGACTTCTGGTATCGTCTTCGCTCCACAGGAAATAATACGTTCCTTTTCTGTAAATTATATAAGTTCCTTCGCGAAAAGTGTCATCAACTGTAATTACTTTCGTTGTTCCCTCTTTTATTGAAATCATATCAGGATTTAATTCGGCAACAGCCATATATCCATTTCCCCAATACAAATAACTTTTTCCAGATTTAGGATCTGTAAAAACATCAGGGTCGATTTCCTGACCGCCTTTTACACCTTCGGGTCTTGTGCTTATTAATGCTTTTCCGCTGTCTTTAAAAGGTCCCTCAGGATTATCTGAAACTGCCACGCCTATTTTTTGCGCCGCTGTGAAATAATAAAAATATTGGTATTTGCCTTTTATCTTTTTCTCTACAATACAAGGCGCCCACGCATTGCGGTTTGCCCAGCTTACATCTTTTCTAAGATCGAGAATAATTCCTTCGTCTTTCCAGTCTTTTAAATTATCTGAAGAAAAAGTCTTGAAGTAATTTCCAGACCAGCCGTCAAAACCATCGCTTGTTGGGTAGATATAGTATTTTTTTGTTTTGGTGGAGTACAGAATTTCCGGATCGGCATAATAACCTTCTAAAACCGGGTTATTGTTTACTTTTGGATATTTTGCGGGTATTCCCCATTTGTCTGTAATTCTTTTTAATTCAGAACGCGTAATTGGTAAAATCGTTCCGTGACGCGGATTAAAATCCATCGAAATATCATTATCAATTACGGTAAAGTTTTCTAAGTCTTTGGTTTTTGTAAACTGATATTTTCCTTTTGTATAAACATCATACATCAGGATATATTCGTCTGAATTGTTTAGTTTGAAAACACTTGAACCTTCAACGCCATCTTTTGTCTGCTGCAAATAATTATCATTTTCAATCCAATTTCCCGAAGTTAAATCGGTTGTTGTAGCGACTTTTATTCCTGCCGTTTCCGTTTCTGTTTTATAGAAAAGATGATAAACTCCGTCTTTTTCAATTATATCGCCGTCAATGCAGGCTCTTTCAGATTTTGGAACAAATAATAATTTTGATGCACTTTCTAAAGCTGTGAAATCTTTATTCGCGTAAGCGTAATAAATTTTATCCGGTCCTCCTGCATATTGCAGACTGAAATAAATTAAATATTTTCCGGCTTTAGCATCATAAATAGTCTGCGGCGCCCAAACTCGTTTTAGATTTTCATTTCCTGAAAAAGCGGTTTGAATATTTACTACACTGCTTTTCCAGTTTACTAAATCGGTACTTTTTAGTAAAACCATTGCACGATTACTGTCCCAGCCTTTTGAAGAAGTCATATCGGTTAAAACCATATAAAAGGTTTTTCCATCGTCGCCTCTTAAAATATGCGGATCACGAACTCCTCCGGTTGAACTGATTATTTTACTGTCTAAAACGGGTTTGTTATCGTTGAGATGATAATAATGATAACCATCTGCACTTACGGCAAAACGAACGGCCTCTTCTTCAACAGAATTTCCTGTGAAATAAACAAACAAATAGGCTGTTAAATCTTTCTCTGCAATTACGGGCGGAATTCCTTTTGTATTCTGGGCTTGCAAAAAATTAAAAATCGATAAAAATAATACAAGGCTAAAATGTGCTTTCTTCATTATTTTTTACTTTTTATTTGATATAAAACGGAACTGTGCGGTTTTAAATCGGCTGCAATGTTTGTTGATGTTGTTTTGGATTTTTCGTTTGTCCAGATATTCAAAACATCAGCTTCTCCCGAAATACCAAGATCAGAAAGATTTACCGAAACATTTTGCGAAGCCGAATCTGAAATATTAAATAAAGCCAGATAAATACTGCCGTCTTTTACATTTTTTGAAGTCACAGCAATTTGCCCATCTTTTTGGAAAAGTTGTTTTACGGCTGTGCTTTCATTGTGCATTTTTACCACATTTTGGTTGGTTAATAATGACAAAGTAAAAGCGTCATTACTTGGTAAATCTCCGCCAAAAAATAAAGGTGATTTAAAGATATTGAAAAATGTAATCAGCGTATATTGTTCGTCTTTTGTCAAACGAGTCATTCTGTCTTCGCCGCGTTCTCCTCTTACTGAAATACGCCCAAGCGGAATCATATCGCAATCTGGCCATGTTCCTGGTGCAATATATGGATACCATTTTTGCGCCACATCCATTAAATGTGTGATGTGCGGCCAAGTATCCCAAACGTCGTCAACCATGCGCCACATATTAGCGTGCGTGGTTACGTGCGGTGCGGCTTCGATTGGTGTTTCTCCCGGCGAAGTACTTAATACAATTTTACGTCCGCATTTGTCGATTGCATTTCTTATTAAGTTGATTTCTCCTTCGTGATACGGTCTTGATAAATCATCAATTTTAATGAAATCTACGCCCCATTGTGCGTACAATTCAAAAATAGAATTGTAGTATTCCTGCGCTCCCGGTTTGTCTGCTACAATTGTATAATTGTCTTTTAGCCATTCGCATTGCAAAGCTGTCGTATAAATTTGGTCTGCCGTAATTCCGTTTGCGCCTTTTATTGGCAGTTTATCTTCGACGGCTTTTTTCGGGATTCCGCGCATGATATGAATTCCGAATTTCAGTCCTTTTTTATGAATATAATCTGCTAAAGGTTTAAAACCTTGTCCGTCTTTTGCTGATGGAAAACGGTTTACAGCCGGTAAATATCTTCCGTATTGATCGATTACATAACGCGGGTCTGTTTGGTTATAACCTCCTGCTTTGTCATTTTCTACAAACCAACGAATATCAACCACAACATATTCCCAGCCAAATTTCTTTAGGTTCTTTGCCATATAATCGGCGTTGGCTTTTACTTCGTGTTCTTCAACGGTTGGTCCGTAACAATCCCAGCTGTTCCAACCCATTGGCGGGGTTTGTGCCCATTGTTTGAATTCGTCTTTTTGGAAGGTTTTGTTTTGTGAATTAGCAGAAATTGATATTAAAATCAATCCGAATGCCAATATTTTATTTTTTATTTTCATGTTAAATAAATGTATATTACACATTTTAAATGTAATGAATTATTTCGGGTTATCAATCAGATGTCCCGATGGGACATTCCTAATCATAATCTAAAACGGGCTACCGATGAGATGTCCCGATGGGACATAAACAACTATAATCTCTTTGAAGCTACCGATGAATTGTTCCTACGGAACATTTTTTCAATAACTATTTTACATTAATCGTAACCTCAACTGGTTTTAACCATTGACTTGTAAAAGTTACTTTAATTGGCTGTGCTTCTCCTGTTGCCTGAATATAAGCCGCAATATGCCCGTGGAATACACGCTGTACATTATCTGTGTAATCTGTCATGTCACTGTTATTTCCTGCTTCAAGTCCTAATAAAGTTCCCGGGCCGCTTATCGTGCAGGTTACTTCGTTATCTGAAAGCATTACAGGTAAACCGTTTTGATCTTTTACCTGAACCATTATTTTGGCAACGCCTTTATCTTTAGAAATGATAATATTTTTATCTGTAATAGTTAATTCAACTGGCTGCTGTGTTGTTGTAATGGCATATCTGCTAACTTCTTTGTCATTTTTATCTAAACCAATTACTTCTAATTTTCCTGAAGCAAAAGGAATATCCCAATAGATAATTCCGGTTTTTTCGTCGTAAAGTTTGGTTTCGCCCACTACTTTTCCGTTTAATTCCAAACGTGCTTTTACGGCGTTTGTATAACAAACTACACGAATTTTTTCTCCGTCTTTGTAATTCCAAATTGCCCATGCATCTTTAGAAATATCTTTTTCATTTTTTAAAGGATAAGTTCCGATGTACGCCATTGGTTTATCTGACCATAATGACTGACGGAAATATCCTCTTGGCTTGATAACGCCTGCAAAATCAACTAATCCAGAGTAAAATCCTCTTGAAGGCCATCTTCCTGATTCTCCTAAATAATCAATTCCTGTCCATAAAAACTGTCCGAAAATATGTTTGTTGTTTTTTACGGCAAGCCAAGGTTCCATATCATGAACATTTTCACTTCCGAAAATGACTCTGTTTGGATATTTTTCGTGATCTGATTGGTATTTGCTTTCTGTATAATTGTATCCTGTAATGTCTAAAGCGCCCGGATATTCTGTTTCGTTTGACATTGCAACTCCTGCTAATCCTGCAGTTGTTGGGCGTGATTTATCGTATTTTTTTACGGCTGCAACTAAACGTTTTGCAATTGCTCCAAGACGCATAGCATCTGGCGCATCTTTTTTATAACCGCCGTAGGCTGCTTGTCCGAAACCGTCTTTTCCTTTATCCAAAACCGGATGTGAATAGGGATCGTTTGGATAATCAACTTCGTTACCAATACTCCATCCAAAAACTGATAAATGATTTCTGTCGCGACGAACAAAGTCTTCTAAATCTTTTTCTGCATATTCTGCAAAAATATCAAACGAACCTTCAAATCCCGGAGTTCCGTAATTCCAGCCTTCCAGCCATTTACGTTTTGGAAATTCCCATTCATCATAAGCTTCGTTTAAAACCAAAATCCCTAATTCATCACAAAGTTCGTAGAAAACGGGAGCTTGCGGATTATGACTTGTACGGATTGCATTTACACCAATTTCTTTAAGTGTTTTTAGTCTTGTTTCCCAAACTTCGCGCGGAACTGCCGAACCTAAAACTCCAGCATCGTGATGCAGACAAACGCCTTTCATTTTCATCCATTTTCCGTTTAAGGTAAAACCATTATTTGGATCGAATGTAAAAGTTCTAAAACCAGTTTTCGTTACGGTTTGATCGATTTGTTTACCATCTTTTAAAACGGTTGTTTTTAGCTGATACAAATTCGGGTTTTCTAAATCCCATATTTGCGGATTTTTTACGTTTAATTTCGTTGAAATTTTTCCGTTTTGATTGGCTGCAACTTCCACTTTTGAAGAAGATTTTGCAATCGATTTTCCGTCTTTTGAAATCAGTTCGTTTACAACGGTAAGGCTCGATTTTGAAGCTGAACCGTTTTCTACATCAACCTCAACATTTAAAGTTCCTGTTCCGTTTTTTACTTCGGGATAAGCATAAACTCCCCATTGCCCAATATGAACCGGATTTGCATACACCAACCAAACATCTCTGTAAATTCCTGAACCGGTATACCATCTTGAATCGGCACTTTGACTGTGATCAACTCGAACGGAGATTGTATTTTCTCCTCCAAATTTTACATATTGTGTGGCATCATAAGCGAAAGAAATGTAGCCGTTTGGACGTTTTCCTAACGAATGTCCGTTAATGAAAACTTCGCTTCTGTTGTAAACGCCTTCAAAGTATAAATAAACTTTTTCGCCGCTTTTGCTTTGCGGAATATTTACTGATTTTCTGTACCAGCCAATTCCGCCCGGAAGATATCCTGTACAGCTCGCCAGCGTTGGGCTTAATTGTCCTTTTACGCTCCAGTCGTGTGGTACATTTACTTGTTGCCATTTGCTATCGTCAAAGGTTGTATTTTTTGCATCCGGAGTTTCCTGAAGATTGAATTTCCAGTTGTCATTGATTTTTTGTGAATCTCCAAATGATATCTGACTAAATGCTGATATACATGAGAAGAGAAGTACGGGTAGTATGATTTTTTTTCTAAACATTTTTTTAAGGTTCTAAGGTGCTGAGATGCTAAGGTTCTGAGTTTTTTTTTAGTTTTCAGTCGCAGTCTCAGTTTTCAGTTTCTCACTGTGACCGTAAACTGAGACTGAAAACTAATACTGAAAACTAATACTGAAGTTCTCCCACAAATGTCACTACAGACCTTGCAGGTATTTCTAAATCATTAATTTTCTGAGTTGCTGTTCTTTTTAGGTTTGAATTTTCAGATGTTATGTAAGGCGTTAATTCGTTGTTTTTTAGGGCTCCTTTTGATAAATTGAACTTGTATTTTTGGGGAGATTTTCCGCAGTTGACTGCTACTACAATTAGTTTTTTATTTTGAACGTCTTTATAAGCGGTTAACATTACGTCGTTTGCTGCATCTAATTCGTTTTGGTTTGGAACATCAATTCTCTGCATTCCGGGACGAACGAAAAGCGAATAATTTCCTAAAGCCCAAAGCAGTTTTGAATCGTGAAATTCTCCGTCGTTTCTAACATAATTCGGTTCGGTTCCTCCGTTGCTTTTTCCATCGTCTAAGTATATCAAACCATCTTTGTAATCAACTCTGGTAATTGATGTCCACCATTGCCATGAAGCGGCGTTGGCAACGGCAATATCATTGTGAATTAAACGTGCTACAAATAAAGCGGTCTGCATTCCTAAATCTCTGCCTCCACCTGAACCTCCGGGAATTTCTGCTTCTCCCGGATTTTCTAAAATGCAATATTCAGACTGCCAATATTTCAATTCCGGGTTTTGTTTGATATTGGCAGCGATTAACTTTCGGCTTAAAACTTGTTTTTCAACTGGCCATGTTGTAAAATAGCTGTGTCCTAAAATGACATTTTTTACATTGGAAAGTTTGGAAATATTTGTTTTTGATTTCCCGAAGAAATAATCAATTTGATTGTCTCTGTTTTCGGCATTTACATTTTCATACAAATAGTTGATTTGGGCGGCTTCGGCAATTACAATTTCTGTACTCATTTTATTGGCTTTGAGTTTTTCAGAAAGTGATTTGGTCAAAGCATAAATTTCGTCGTTTGTTGCCGGAGTTCCTTCCTGACTGTTTTTGTCTCCGTTATTTGGCATCCATTCCCATTGCGGTTCGTTGATTGGGCTTATGTAATCGAATTTGATTCCTTCTTTTTTCTCTAATCCCTGAATACTTTGAACTAAGAAATCGGCAAATTTTGGAATTGCACCATCTTTTAGATTCAGTTTATTTTTTTGGGATGCAAAAGATAGTCCGTTGTTTGTCATCGAAACTGGTGGACTATTTGTAAAAATCAGGAATTTATCGACACCTCGTTTTTTGGCTGCCTGCAGAAACCATCTCTGCCCTTCTTGTTTCGAAAAATCGTAAGTTCCGTCAGCGTTTAGGAAACATTCACTTCTTCTCCATTCGTCAGAAACTTTGCTGTTTTCTCCTTGTTCTGTACTTCCGGCACCAAGGTTAAATCTCCAGATTGAAAGTCCTATTCCTTTTGGGTTTCCGTCTGCATCAATTTCTTTGCTGAAAAGTAAATCGGCAATGGCATTCTTTTTCTGTTCCGGCCAATTTTTCCCCACAAACTGAGTTCTCCAGGCATCAGAACCTCCAAAACCGTCCATGGTTTGTACAACATTATCTGTGCTGATGATAGCAGTTCGCTGTGCAAATGACAGCGAACTTGTTATCAATAAAAGCGAGATATATATTTTTCTCATTTATTTTTTTGTTTTTTATTATCGCATTTTTACCGCTCCGTTTGTCATTCCGAGGAACGAGGAATCGCACGCGTAACCACACAGTGATAGCCAATCTTTGTAGATTCTCTAGTGCGATTTCTCCTTACGTCGAAATGACAAAAATTGCGAATAACAGTAATGCGTAAATATCTTACTTATACGTTCCAACATAAGTCACTACTGCCCTAGCCGGAATCTCAAATCCCGCAGCATCAACAGCAGTTCCTTTCTTCAAACTCAAAGTTTCAGAAGTTGTATAAGGCGTTAATTTATTATCTGTTAAAGCTCCTCCGGCAAGATTTAATTTATAGGCTTTCGCCGATTTGCTGATGTTAACGGCAACAACAACGAGCTTTTTATTTGCTGCGTCTTTATATGCGGTTACCATTACATCATTCACGGAAGTGGCATTATCTACACTTGGAATTTGAACTCTTACCATTCCCGGTTTTACGAAGAATGAAAAGTTTCCTAGCGCCCAAAGTGTTTTTGAATCTCTGATATAACCATCGTTTTTGCAATAATCTGAGTTTCCGGCTCCGTTGCTTGCGCCATCGTCTACGTGAATTAAACCGTCTTTGTAATCGCCGCGGCTAATCGCTGTCCACCATTGCCATGACGTAACTCCTCCAACTGCAATATCTGTATTGATGATACGCGCTGTCCAAAGTGCTAAAGACATTCCTAAATCTCTTCCTGCTCCTGCTCCGCCCGGTAATTCTGAAGTTCCCGGACTTTCCAGAACGCAGTATTCAGATGACCAAAGGCTAATGTTTCCTGCTCCCTGAATTCTGGAAGCTGCTAATTGTCTGGAGGAAACCATTTCGTTTAAAGGCCATGCCTGCCAGTAACTGTGTGCAGAAATGGTTTTCTTTACGTTGCTTAATCCGCTGATTTTTTTAGCTGAATTGGCTCCAAAGAAATAATCAACTTGATTCGATCTGCTTTCTTTGCCCGAAACTGTTTTATACAAAGATTCATAAGCTCCTGCTTCGCCAACTACGATTTGTGCTTCAACTCCTTTTGACTGTAATTTTGGAGATAAAACGTTTACGAAGTTGTAAATGTTAGCGTTTGTAGCCGGAGATCCTTCCTGATTTGTTCCGTCCCACTCGTATTGCGGTTCGTTAAACGGACTTACATAATCGATTGTTAAACCTTGTTCTGTTTTTAATTTATCTAAAGCGTTTGCCCAGAAATCAGCCAAATCTGGCATTTTTCCATCTTTTAAATTGTAAAATTCTTTGATGGTGGCGTGTGCTTTTCCGTTTTGGGTTAAGTACACCGGAGCACTATTGGCGAAAGCCAGTAATTTTTCGACACCACGTTCTCTGGCCGCTTTCATAAACCAAACCTGTCCGGCTTGTTTGTTCATGTTATAACTTACGCCATCTGTTGTAAAACATTCTGTGCGTCTCCATTCATCATTAATATCGCTGGCATCGCCTTGTTCTGAACTTCCTGCTCCAAGATTGAAGCGCCATAATGATAATCCAATTCCTTTTGGGTTTCCATCAGCATCAAAATCTTTGCTGAACAATAAATCGGCAATTTTGTTTCTTTTATCTGAAGGCCAGTTTTTCCCGATAAAATTACACTGCCACGCATCAGAAGCTCCAAAGCTTTCCATTGTCTGCAAAGGCATATCCAGATTTACCTTTAATTCTGTTGTGCCTGATTCTGAATTTGAATCTCCATTATTTTCAGAATCGCAGCTTACTAATAAAGTGCTGGCGAAAAGCAAGCCTGCACACAGCAGACTTACTTTATTGTTATTTAAAAACTTCATCTTAATACCCTGGATTTTGAGTGATTAATCCGCCGCTTAAGTCAATTTCTAACTGTGGTATTGGCCACAATAAGTTTTTAGCCGGATTAAAATTGATTCCTTTGTCTTGTGATTCTCTGGTGTTTGTAGTTTCATACGGATCTGTAGAATTCAGGTTGTACTGAACAAAAGTTCCGTTTGGTCCCATTAGAGATTCGATTACCGGTTTTCCTGTTGTTGGGTCTTTTTCACGACGAATATCAAATAAACGTAATCCTTCAAAAGCTAATTCTAAACGACGCTCTTTGTAGATTTGTCTTAAAAGCGTTGGACCGGAAATTCCTGTTTTTGGTGTTAACTGAACACGCGCTCTGATGATATTAATATCTGCCAATGCATCGCCGCCTGTATGGTAATTTGCTTCTGCTCTTGTCAAATACATTTCTGCCAGACGAATCAACGGAATGTTTAATGGTAAGTGTCCGTCTTTTTTATCTAATGCACGACGTGTCGCTATTGGAATATAATATTTACGGCAGATACGTCCTGATTTATTATCGTTTAAACTGAATTTATGGGTCGGGTTTAAAGTCTCATCTCCATAAGCAGGTTCTCCCCATTTTGTAATGGTGCTTTTGCGACGGATTTCATCATTTTCAGATAAATAAGCGTTTTCTAAATCGCTGGTTGGCATACACCATCCCCAGCCATCCAAAACATCCTGAGCATCATTGCTTGGGAAATTTTTCTTGTCTTCGCCTCTTGCTCCGGCTAATGTAGGTAAAGCGGCTCCTAAACTTTTATCTTGTACAGATGATGACTGTGCTTCCAAAATTGATTCTACTCCGTTATGATTGTTTACATTCCAGATATTTAAGAAATCAGCTTCTAATTGAAAAGGTCCTTCTGTAATTACTTTGTTGGAATATAATTTGGCATCAGCCCATTTTTCTTCAAATAAAGTTACACGCGCTAATAATGCATATGCTGCCCATTTGTTTATTCTTCCGTCTCTTTTTACGGGAGCACTTTCTAATCTTGATGCTGCTTCTTTAAGATCGGCTTCAATTTGAGCGTAAACATCTGCTGCAGAACTGCGCTGTAAATTTAAATCTCCCGTTCCTAAAGATTTTGTGTATAACGGAACTCCGCCAAAAAGGTTTACCAATTCGTAGTAACAATAAGCACGAACGAATAATGATTCTCCCATATATTGATTTCTCTGTGCATCAGAAATTGGCGAGTTTGCCATTTTCTCCAAACCAATATTTGCTGACTGAATGGTGTAAAAATGAGCGGTATAAATACTGTTCATATCTCCCATATTATCGGGCGTAATCAGGTATTGCGAACAAGGTCTATGCGCGCCGCTGTCCTGTCCTGTGTTACCCATCCAGGCATCATCTGTAGACATTTCATTGGTAACTCTTGGTGCAGTTAATGTCCACCAGTCTTTTGCTAATAATAAACGCTGTGTTAATTCATTAGCATAGTTTTCGCATTCCTGCGCAGTTTGAAAATAGTTTTCTAAAGTCTGCGTTCCTCTTTCTTCTTTTTCGATAAAATCGTCACAAGAAACTGTAAATGCAGCTAAAGCTATTATGGATACTAGTATTTTTTTCATGATCGTTTTTTATTAAAATGCAACATTAAGACCCATCAGGATTGTTGGTTGTACAGGATAATTCCATCCGCCAAAACCTGATCCTTTTACTCTGTCTCCTGTATTAGGATCTCCGCCGGCTACTTCAGGATCAACTCCAGAGTAGTTTGTCCATGTCCATAAATTTTGTCCAGATAACGAAATTCTCAATTTATCTAAACCAAATTTGTTGTAGAATGAATACCCTAACTGAAGGTTTTTCATACGTACAAAAGAACCATCTTCAACATACAGAGAGGAGAATTTTGTATAGTTCTCATTATTGTCGTCTTTTGATAAACGCGGAATGTAGTTTGAAGTTCCTTCACCGTGCCAAGCCATTTGATCTAATCCGTTTACTTTGTTTGTTAAACTTGCTCCGTTGTATAAATCTGAAATATTTTGGTTTACGATATCATTTCCAATACTTGAATAAAAGTTAGCTACTAAATCGAAGTTTTTGTATCCAAAATTTAAATTCAAACCTACATTGTAATCTGCCCAAGGAGAACCAATTTTAGTTCTGTCTTTATCGTCCAGTTTTCCGTCGCCGTTTACATCTTTAAAACGAATATCTCCTAATTGTGCATACGGCTGTAATTTTGTTCCGTGTTCGTCTGTATGAGAATTTAATTCGGTTTGATTTTGGAATAAACCATCTGCAACATATCCGTAAAAATATCCAGGTTCTTCACCTTTTACAGTTAAGGTTCTGTTGCTTGCGCCGTATAATTTTTCTCCTTCAGATGACAGAGAAAGCATTTCGACATTTACAGTTGTAAAAGTTAAGTCTACGCCATAAGAGAAATCGCCTTTTTTATCTTTATAAGAAATTAATAAATCGATACCGCTTGACTGCATTGAACCTACGTTTGTCCACATGGTAGAAAATCCAGGGAATCCGCTGTAGGTTGGAAACTGTTTCAGGAATAACATATCGTGTGTTTTCTTTTGATAATATTCTAATGATCCTGAAAGTTTGTTTTTCCACAATCCGAAATCAATTCCAAAACTCACATCTTCTACCGTTTCCCATTTAATATCTTTATTTGCCATTGATGAAGGGAAAGAAGTATCGACAACCTGCCCGTCAATTATATAAAATCCCTGACCAATATTTGACTGATAAACAGCACTTGGTAAATTTTGATTTCCTACTTTACCCCATCCAGCTCTAAATCTTAAATCGCTTAAAACATCTTTTGTAGGCTCCATAAATCCTTCGTTTAAAATTCTCCATGAAACTGAAGCTGAAGGGAAATTTGCCCATTTGTTATTGGCCATGAATTTTGAAGAACCATCTCGTCTAAAAGTTCCTGTGAAATAATATTTACCATCGTAGTTATAAGAAAAACGAGAGAGATAAGACATTATAGAACTTGACCAGCTGTTTCCGCCGCTGTTACGGTTTTTTGTTGCGGCATTTAACTCTCTCATAGAATCTGAGTTATTTGGCACGCCTTCTCCGTAACCCCAAACATCGTTTCCGTTGTATTCTTCCATTGTGTTACCAATCATTAAAGAAGCGTTGTGTTTTCCTCCAAATGTTTTGTTATAGGTTACCGTATTCTGCCATGTCCAGTCTACGTTGTTTGTTGCTCTTCTTTCGATAGTGTTGATTTCTGCTTTTTCGTGTGCGGCATCGATTACGAAATCCGGAGTAAATTTGCTCCAAATTTTATCTCCAACCTCAACAGAAGCCTGTGTACGAATTACTAAACCTTTTATAGGTTCGTATTGTAAGTATCCGTTTGTATTTAAATTGTACTGATCTGTATAATCATCGTAACGGTTTACAGCTGCAACGGGATTCCATACATACGATGGAGAACGTGCATAAATACTGTATTCATTTTCTAATCCTGTTAACTGATCTGCAGGTTTGTAAATTGGCGTAATTGGGTCAATTTTATCAAAATCTGCCCAGTTGCCCGGAGCGCCCCAAGTTTCGTAACGTGGGTTTAAAGTAATTCCGGCTGAGAATTTATCAGAGAATTTAAAATCATTTGCAATTCTCATGGTCACTCTTTCCCATCCGCCTATTCCGTACATAGACTCTGAGTTATAGTAATTCAAACTTATAGCATAAGTATGTTTGTCTGAACCGCCGCTTACTCCAAAAGAAGCATTCGTTACAGGAGTTCCGGTTTTAATTCCAGCTCTCCACCAGTCTGTTGTTTTTCCTTTGTATTGAGAAGGATTTGGCAGATAATCTGAATAACCTGAATTGTTGTAAGCCGTATTCATGATAGTTGCATAACCTTCGGCGTCAGCCATATTATAGGGATTATTCATGATCTGCATACCTGAACTCAAATCAAAATTGAATCTTGTTTTTCCAACTTTTCCTTTTTTGGTTGTAATCAGGATAACTCCGTTTGATGCACGAGAACCGTAAATAGCACTTGCCGAAGCATCTTTTAAAACTTCCATAGATTCAATTTCGTTATTGCTTAGGAAATTGATGCTGGTTCCCATTGGGATTCCGTCCACCACATAAAGCGGATCTGTACTTAAGTTTACGGTAGAAATTCCACGAATCAGGACTCTTGGCTGTGCGCCGGGTCCGCCTTGTCCTGTAACCTGAACTCCGGAAACTTTTCCCTGTAATGATTCCGTTACGTTACCTACTGTCATGGTTTGTAATTCTTTTCCTTTTATAGAAGAAATTGAACTCGTTACATCGCTCTTTTTTACAGCGGCATAACCTACAACCACGATTTCGTCTAAGGCCTGGCTTGATTCCTGAAGCACAATATTGATCTCCGTTTTATCGCCAACAGCTATTAATTGAGTTGTAAAACCCACAAATGAAAACTCGATTTGTGCATTTTTGTTTGGAATATTGATTGTATAATTTCCGTCGAAATCAGTCGCTGCAGATGTTGAAGTTCCTTTTACAATTACGTTTACTCCCGGAATTGGTACATTTGCTTTATCCTTAACGGTTCCTTTTATTTTTATTTGTCCAAATGATACAGCAGTACACAAAAGGGCAATAAAAAACCATATATATTTAAATTTCATATTTAGATGTTTTATTTATTAATGTTATAAAAGCCTGATAACAAATTATTTCTTTGTTATAAAAACTCTCTCTAACTCTGTATCAAGAACTACTTTGTAAACTCCGGCCACTGCTGGGTATTTCGCATTTCCGTTTTCGCCCGGTGACATGGTACAAATACCATTTTTAATTAATCTCCATGATGGGCTCCACCATTGACCTGTAAAAGTTGCTTCCATTTGTCCTGTCAAAGTATATTCTCCTACTAATTGATAAGGGTTGTTTGGATTATTTGCTAAATGCAGTCCTGTTTGAACCCAGGCTGTCCATGTATCCCAATCTGCACCCTGAATTCCGCCGCCGCAAACACTCACGAATGGTCTTCTTAAAGCTTCATCATCATGCCATAATCCGTTCGCGATATCTGCCCAGACTTTGCTTGAAGGTGTATATTTTGTGGCTGTATATTTTAAAGTATTTGGATTTACTTTGATACTATAATATCCTTTTGTTGGAAGAATAATTGCCGTTGAAGCAACATCGTCTACTAATTCTCCAGAAGTATTCAATCCAAAACAATGTGGTGCAAAATCGGATTCCTGACCTAAGAAATAAATTTCTTTATTGTCTTTATCTGCGTAGTATTTGAATTCGAAATCCTGTCCGCTTTTTTCGTGGAAGTACATCGGAACTCCAACTGCATCTGTCGTAAGGTTTGTACCTTTTGGCTGATCACATAAATAAAGAGCTGGATATTCGTTTGTTGCTACAATATTTACGCTTAAAGTTCCTGTATTCGGAATCGCAAATTTGTCTTTTGCAGTAATAGTCAATACATAATCTGCAGCCGTTACAGGCAGTGTATAGGTTTTATTAAAAGTGTATGATTGAGGCGAACCTGTTAACGTAACCGTTTCGTCAATACCAAGCGCTTCACATTTTACCTGAACATAATCAATTCCAGAATCGTCGTTTACTACAAAATTTACCGGCATTTGGTTACTTGTCGATAACAAGATAACGGCACCTTCTTTTGGCGTAACCATTGTTATGGACGGAGCTGCAAATTCTCCGTCTAAACGCAGGTTTGCTTCTTCATTTACAACATTTCCCGAAACGTCTGTAATAATTAATTTTATTTTGAATGCCTCAGAAGTTCCTCTGTTTGCCGGAACTTCAAAAAAGTAACTCAAATCGTATGATTTTAAAAGAGGATCTGTGGCAAATGAGATTACTTTATCAAGCGATAATTCCGGAATTTGAATCTCTACGCTTTTTAATCCTAAATCGTCAGCCAGAGCGGCTTTGATTTCAAATTTTCTGCTTGGTGCACCATAAATTTCTTTTGTTGATACCACTACCGTAGGATTATCAGAACTTGGAAATCCTGATTCGTTATTTTGACATCCGGTAAAAAAGATGGCAAAAAGGGTAAGAAAAAATAAAAATACATTTTTTTTCATTTCTTAATTTTTAAAGTTAGGTTTAGTTAGTTTGTCGTTTTCAAAAAACGTAAGTTGGTTTAAACTTGTAGGTCATTTTTTAAGTTTGGTCTTATCTGTTCCTGAGGCTAAACAGACTGCAATTGGTTATCTGGTTATTTTCATATTGGTGAGTTTGGTTAATTGTTAGTATATCTTTTTCCTTTTTTTCGTTCTTCTTTACTCTTTCATCTTTTAAGTCTTGCTGTTTGTTATTTTACCCGCAGTTTTTAAGAGCTGCGGGTATGATAAGTTATACTGTAAAACCAACTCTTACTTAATGTTTAAAAAAGGCTCAATTCTTTAAACTACTAAAAAACTTATCGAAACAAACACTTATGATTATAACATAGTAATGTGACTAACTTCATTACTATTACTGCAAAGAAATGTTTAATTCAAACTTTCCAGCAGGGGTAAAATGGAAAAAAAAGGAGGTCAAATTTGCAATTAACCATTATTTTGAGTTAAATTTTAAGGACTACGAAAAAATACCAGCATATTTTTACATAATACGTAATTATTAAATTTCATGTTTTTTTTTAAAGAATTCCGTTTGTCATTTCGACCGAAGGGAGAAATCGCACAAGGTTGTCGACAAAGATTGGAGAGATGCTTTGTCGAGTTACGAGTGCGATTTCTCCCTTCGGTCGAAATGACAAAAAACCTTATTATTTGATAATATTGAGATCTGAGTTGAAAGAACTCTTGTATTTTTTAATGTATTCTGATGGAGTCATTCCAAAGAGCTTTACAAACTGCTGTCTGAAATATTTTGGATCTTCAAAGCCAACTTCGGCACTTGCCTGAGTGATGTTCATATCTTCAGTCAGCATTAACATCGCAGCTCTTCGAATACGAACTGAACGTATAAAAGCATTTAAAGTCTGTCCTGAAATGATTTTGATTTTGGTATAAAGCGTCCTGTGGCTCATTCCCATTTCGAGCGCAAAGTTTTTGATGGTAAAATCTCTTTTATGAATATTAGCTTCTACAATGTCAATACATTTTTTTAGCATTTCCTGATATTCTACCGGAACTTTTTGGGTATTTTCCTTAAGTGTAATGCTATCTAAGAAATAAGTTCGCAGGTTGCTTCTATTTCGCAGTAAAGATTCTACACGTGCTTTTAGGATATCATCATCAAATGGTTTTGTGATATAATCATCGGCACCATCATTTATTCCCTGCAAATGAGTTTCAGGATTTTTTGATGCCGTAAGCAGAATTACCGGAATATGCGACAAATCGTTGCTTTCTTTTATTTTTCGGCATAATTCTAAACCATCCATTTCTTCCATTGTAATATCACTGATTACAAGATCCGGCATGTGTTTTTTGGTCAGTTTTAAACCTTCTTCTCCATTTTCGGCACTGTAAACAACATAATTTTCCGAGAATAATTTTATCAGATAAGCTCTGATTTCGGCATTATCATCAATAATTAAAACGGTGCGTTTTTCAGTAAGCATGATTTTTTGGAAATCACTTTCTGAAACTATAGTATTTGAAGCTGCATTGTTTTCTTCTGCATCGTCAATTATTAATTCATCAAACAATTGGCTTCTTTGCGGAGCTTCATTTGTAATTTCGACATTTTCAAAATGACTGTTTCCTTTCAGAAAAGTTAGTTTAAATGTGCTTCCTTTCCCAATTTCACTTTCGCAGCTTACTTTGCCTTTGTGTTTGTCTACAAAGTATTTGACAATAAAAAGCCCGATTCCGAAACCGGTTCCTATTGAAACTTTTGAATTGATTTGTTTGAATTTTTCGAAAATTACCTCGATATCTTTTTTCTCGATTCCGTCGCCGTTATCCGAGATTTCAAGAAAAACTTCCTCATCACTTTCTGTTACTATAAGATTGATTTCACCGCCAATTGGAGTGTACTTAAAAGCATTTGACATTAAGTTGAATAACGAAATCTCAATTTTTTCATAATCGCCAATAATCACAATTTCATGATCTGGAATCGTAAAATTATAATTGATATTTTTATCTTTTGCCTGATTTACAAAACATTGATACACTTCATTACAAAGGTTATTCACATTTATTGGAGATAAACGTAATGAATCGGCATCATTTTCTGCTTTTCTAAAAAGTAAAAGCTGATCTACCAAACTTAAAAGTCTTCTGGCATTTCGGTGTGCAATTGCCAAATCACTTCCTGAAGAACCATTTTGAACATCTTCTTTCTGAACTGCTTTTTTCAACGGATTTATAATCAGCGAAAGCGGCGTTCTAAATTCATGCGAAATATAAGTAAACATCGAAGATTGCTTTTCGGCAATTTCCTTTTCTTTCTTGCTTTCCAGTTCGGCAATTTTGACTTTATATTTTAGTTTTTCTTTGTTTTTATGATAATCCAGATAAACAAAAAGAAGTCCGGCAATACTCAAAATATACAATAAATAAGCCCACCAGGTTCTGTACCAAGGCGGCAGAACTTGTATCGAAACAAGGCTGACTTCTTTGTTCCAGCCTCCTTTAAAATTGGTTGTTTTTACTTTAAAAGTATATTTTCCTTCGGGAAGTCTGGAGTAATTTGCTTTTCGGGCCTGACCCACATAATTCCATTGTTCATCCCAGTTTTCTAAAAAATAAGCATAATTTATTTTGTCGGCATTATTATAATCCAAGGCAACAAATTCTAATGACAATGTAGTTTGATCGTAAGCCAGTTCGACTTCTTTTATTTTTTCAGAATCGGTTGTGATTTCTGCTTTGCTCTCTTCAATTGGCTGATTGTTTACATAAAAATCAGTCAGCAAAACATTGTTTTTTTGATTGAATCCTTTTATTGCTTCGGGAAAAAAGATATTAAAACCGTTTATACCGCCAAAAAGAAATTCTCCTGTCGATAACTGAAGACCGGCATTAAAACTAAACTGATTGCTTTGAAGTCCGTCGTTTACAGAGAAATTACGGAAGGTTTTTCTCTTTTTATCAAATCGGCAAATACCATTATACGTACTCATCCAAAGATTTCCTTCTTTATCTTCAAATAACCTTAAAATGGTGTTGGATGGAAGCCCGTCATCAGATGTAAATCTTTTAAATTTATTTGTTTTTCTATCAAACAAAAGCAAACCGCCTTCCTGCGTTCCTAACCAAAGATTTTTGTCTTTATCTTCATGAATGCATCGAACAGGATTTCCTATTGTGGTTTTGGTAATCTTTTTGGTGTTTTTTTCTATGGAAAATAAAGACGTATAATTTCCTCCCCAAAGCTTTCCGTCGCTTGTTTCTATAATAGACTGCAGGTTGGTCACATTTTTATCAAAAAGAACAAAATTGTTTTGGGCTCGGTCAAAAAGGTACAAAGCACCTTCATTAGTGGCGCTTGCCCAAATATTTGCTTTTGAATCTTTGTAGACAAACCAAATGTTTTTCTCCACTTGTTTGGTGTACGGATTGTAACAAGAAAATTTTGTTACGGTATTGTTTTGCTTATTGATTCGGTTTACGCCGCCAGCCCAGGTAGAAAGCCAGATATCATTATTGTTATCGCGGACTATTCCGGTAATAAAACTGCTTGAAAGCGCATTGCTGTAATTGATGTAAGTATTATTTTTTCGGTCCCAATATTTTAAACCTGCGCCGTCTGTCCCAACCCATAAATTCTTTTTTTCATCTTCACAAAAAGACAGAATAAAGTTTTCGGCGGGGTCTTTTCCATTGTATCTAATGCTTTTAAAATATTTTGGCGTGTCGCTCAGCATACTGATTCCGCCTCGAAGGGAACCAAACCATTTGTTACCGGATTTATCTTCGTATAAACTCCAAACCGAATTACTTTTTGCTAATTGATTGTTTTTAACCGAATTATAAGGGACGGCTTTTTTATTGCTTCCAATAACCTGAAAAATTCCGCAGCCGTCTGTTGTAACCCAGATTTCTCCTTTTTTATCTGAAAGAATATCGGTTACACTGCATTTGCCTGAAAAATAATTATCTGAAAGTGCTCCACTTTTGGTATTAAAAAGAAAAAGCCCTTCGTCTGTTCCGAACCAAAGATTTCCATCTAAAGAGAGTTTCATTGCTTTTACGCCAATTGAAAGTGGAAAAACGACTTGTAATTTCTTTAAATTATAAGTGTAATTGCAAAGTCCAACATTTCGAATATAAACCCAGCTTCCCGATTTATTTTTATTTTCCTGAATAGCTATGGCGTCGTAATTATTGACATTGATTTGGTTTCCTAAAACAGTAAGCGGAATTGGTTTTCCCATAAACGAACCATTTTCAAAAGCAACTAATCCTAAATTTTGAGAAGCAATTAAAAAAAGTTTATCAGAAACGGAACGCATCTGATGTACAATATCTTTTAAAGATTTTTTCTTTTTGTTTGAAGAAGTATATTCGACAGAATGAAATGTAGCCGAGGTTTTGTTGTAAATACAGACTCCGTTGTTTCCTCCTACCCAAATATTGTTTTTAGAATCGCCTTCGATATTGTAAATCGCATTAAATAATAATGATTTTGGATCGTTGATTCGGTTTCTGAAAACTTTGAAATTGTAGCCGTCGTATCGGTTTAAGCCATCGTAAGTTCCAAACCACATAAAACCTTCGCTGTCCTGAAATATCGTAGTTACGGAATTATTTGATAATCCGTCAGATATATCCAAAAACTTAACGGGATAATCTTGCGAATATCCTGAAAATGAAAAGCTTATTAGCAGAAGATATAGAACAAAATGCTTCAAAGTGTAATTTTTAAAATACTTGTAAAAAGTACAATTATAAGCTAATTTGACAGTATTTTACAAAAATTACAATATAAAAATTATATTTTGCCCTTTGTTTATAGGATTTTTATAGCGGTTGATTGTTTTTAATAAAGTTATACCTATGTTTTTCTTGGTGCGGCTATAGCTTTTCCTCATTTTTTGTCATTTCGACGAAAGGAGAAATCGCACTAGAAACTCTACAAAGATTGGCGATTCACTTTGAGGAAATACTAGTGCGATTTCTCGTTCCTCGAAATGACAAACTTTACGAGTAAATGAAGATTAGTTTCCTTTTCCTCTCATTAAATCTTCAATCTGAGACAAAGAAATTTTCGGATTTGCACCCGGCGAACCAGCAACCAAAGCGCCCATTGCGCAAGCCAAATCTAAAGCTTCCTGCGGTTTTTTATCCGTAAGTAAAGAGGTTACTAAAGTGGCTAAGAAAGAATCTCCAGCACCAACAGTATCAGCAACCACAATTGGATAACCATTATTTTCATAAAAAGTGCCTTCCCATAATAGTAAAGCGCCATCTTTACCTCTTGTAACACATATTCCTTTTACGTCTGCCAAAGAAGAAATAAAATTCATATTCTCTTTTAAATCGGTATGTGGGAAATTTAAAGCTGAGGATATTTCTAAAATTTCTTCATCATTAAACTTTACGAAATTGGCGGATTTCATTAATTTTTCAAGAATCTCATACGTATAATGTGGCTTTCTTAAATTGACATCGAAAACTTTATAAGTATTTGTTTGTAAAAGTTCTTCTAATGATTTTCTGGAAACCTCATCTCTGCAGACCAAACTTCCGTAAATTAAAACATCAGCATCATTAGTAAGTTTTCTTGCTTCGTTATTTAATATAATTTTATCCCAAGCCGATGGATATTTTATTTCATAAGTTGCAGATCCTGTTTGATCTAAAGTTACGTTTACCAATCCTGTTGGGAAATCTTTTGAGGTAATTATGGAAGCGGTTTCGAGTCCTAAATCTTTTACGGTTTCTATGATGGCTTTTCCGTCTTCGTCATTTCCTACACAGCTAATCATGGCAACATCACAGCCTAATGATTTCATTCTCAAAGCTACATTCAACGGTGCGCCGCCTATCTTTTTTTCGTTGGTAAAAACATCCCACAGCACTTCTCCGTACGCAATCGCTTTAAGCTTTTTTTCGTTACTCATTCCTAATTTGTTTTTGTTAATCCTGAAATATAAAGTTATACTTTTAATTAAAACTGACCTAGGAATTAGTTATTGTATAATAAAAAAGAGGATTTAAAAATCCTCTTTTTTATTACTTCATTAATTTCATAACGGTATCATCAACTGGAAGACAATCTGTTTCAAGGGAATCTTTTCGTATATAATCTATTATTGCCTGATTCTTTTTGTTGTCCAAAATTATTGAAAGCTTATGTTCTTTTTCTTCCTTAATAAATATGAGTTTATCAACATTGTTTTTCTCTACAGTATTTATTGTATCATTTTTAATGGCACAAGCTTTCCCATAATATTCTGTTGTACAAGGAGAAGTATCGCTATAAAGATAAAAATCAATACAATTATTTTCTAAATATGTAATTCCTAGCCATTGAGTTGTTATTTCATCATCATTTAATTCCTTAAACTCGTAAACTTTTGAAAATTTTGTCTTTATAGAATCCAGAAGTTTATCTTCATTATTTTCCTTGTAATTGTTTTTATCATCTTGAATATTTTCTTGAGGTTTATTTGAAATGATCGTAGTTTTTTTCTCAACTATCTTTTCAGCATCGTTGTTTTTACAGCTAATGAAAGAGGAAACAATTAAAACGATCAATAAAATTTTCTTCATATTTATAAATTACTAATTAAGATTTTTTCTAGGTTAAAACTTTATTTTAGCAAATCTACTATTAAAAAAAAGAGGATTTAAAAATCCTCTTTTTATATAATTATTATTTTTTTGTAATGAATCAAATACTCCTAACGGAGTATGCGGTATGTGCTAAATTTTATTTTTTCTACCGACCATATACTCCTAGCGGAGTATTTCTACTGTCGTTTTATTTTTACCGATATTGAACCCCTAACGGGGTATGCTTAACTCGTAATGCTATTGTTTTCTACCGATATGAAACCCCTAACGGGGTATGCTTAACGGGTAATGTTATTATTTTTTCTACCCATATAAAACTCCTAACAGAGTTAATCTGTAACGTTATTTATTTCAATAAAATATCTCGGAGAGATTAAATATCGGTAGCATTCCACGATAACGCCTTCAAAATTTGTCCCGTAGGGACTAAACATTCAATACAATAAAAACATACTTATTCTTTGATATTGAGTATTGCAAAAATTTCTTGTTTAAGTGACGCTTCGCAAGCATCTATGGAATCATTACCGAAAGCATACATATCACTTTTGGTAAAGCCGGCTTTAAAGATTTCTGTAGTATCTGTTACTTCCTGATCAAAATCAGCTTCTATAGATCCTTTATATTTTTTAGAATAACGAATCTTATAGAATCTGCCAACACTCTCAGAAGAACCTATTGAAGAACCGCCTTCACCTTTATATCGTATTCCGTCAACATTGTAAATCAAATAATCAATTTTAGCTCCTTTATATTTGCGGTGTGAAATACATTTTCCAACTGTGACTTTTCCATTTAACTTAATATCTTTTCTTATAAGATATCCTTCAAAAAGTAGAAATAAAAAAAATAAAAAGCCTAAGATGATAAAAACTGCTGAAATTATACCAATTATTTTAAGTCCTATTGCCTTCATAATTATTCTTTTTACCTAATACGATACTAAACAAATATAACGTAAAACTCTACCACGCTTTTATAAAAATTTTAAATCTATTAAATAAAAAAACTGTGCAAAGTCAAAAGACACTTACACAGTTTATTTTATGATGAAACTGTAAATATTAATCCAATAAAAAAACAATCAATCCACGCGCACCATGCGCACCCAAAACCAACGACTGCTCAATATCAGCAGTTTTTGAAGGTCCGGCAATAAAAGTTCCGAAACCATATTCCTGATTCCCTATTCTTTCATAGGCTTGCTGCATCGTGCGGACAATATCATTTTTATGAACAATTATTGCTAAATATTGTGCAATAAAAGGAGCAATTCGCTGTCCTAAAATATCATCGGTTACCCAAAGTGCACTGTTTTCTGCAACTCCAAAATGAGCTTTTACAACCGTTAATTCAACATCCTGAAGCGAATGCGGATCAACATTATTCCAGTCTAATGAAGCGATTTCCGAAAGCTCTGGAAGTGTTGTAATTAATCTCTTTTGAAGATTATAATGTGATTTTATATAATTGATAATTTCACTATAATTAGAAACCTCAATAGGATCTCCGCCAATACCTTTTAAAACTGTTTTATAGGTTTCAAGGTTATCAAAATCTTCTGAACCTAAAACACTTAAATCCGGCAGATCTGTCACTACATCGGGTTGGATTAGTTTTATTCTATTTAAAATTTCGGCTTTACTGCTCATTGTCTTTTGCTTTAGATTCTCTCGAATTTTTCTTGTACCATTCTCTAAAAGATTCCTCAGGAACGTCTGGCATTTCGCGCTGGTCATACCATTTATTCATTTTATTATTGACCATTCCAGGAACATTTTTCATTATAAATCTTCCTGATTTTCCTGCAATATTAAAAATCGTTGGATTGGCTAAAACCGTTGCCATCGTTTTCATGGCGATGGTTTTTGCTTTTGGCGTATAACCGTCTTTTACCAAAACCTGACGCCATTTGTACAATTGATCGTGAATATCAATTTTTACAGGGCAAACGTTGGTACAGGAACCACAAAGTGTACTTGCAAAAGGCAGGTCGGCATTTTTGCTCATATCTAAATTGGGGGCTAAAATAGAACCAATTGGTCCGGCAACTGCATTGTGGTAACTGTGTCCACCGCTTCGTCTGTAAACGGGACAAGTATTCATACACGCACCACAGCGAATACATTTTAGGGAATTTCTAAAATCTTCTCTTCCTAATTGTTTGCTTCTTCCGTTGTCGACAATTACGATATGAAGTTCTTTTCCGTCTCTTGGTTTCTTGAAATGACTTGAAAAAGTAGTTATCGGTTGTCCTGTTGCGCTTCTTGCTAATAATCTCAGGAAAACACCTAAATGTTTGCGCTGTGGGATCAGTTTTTCAAATCCCATACAGGCAATATGAACATCAGCTAAATGCGCGCCCATATCGGCATTTCCTTCGTTGGTGCAAACTACAAATTCTCCGGTTTCTGCAATGGCAAAATTAACTCCGGTTAAAGCTACTTTTCTGGTTAAGAATGTATTTCGTAAACTATGACGTGCCGATTCGGTTAAATATTGCGGATCAAAATTTCCTTTTTCTGTTCCAAGATGTTCGTGGAAAGTTTCACTTACATCTTCTTTTTTAAGATGAATGGCTGGTAAAACAATATGACTTGGCGGTTCTTTACGAAGTTGTACAATATATTCTCCTAAATCTGAATCGATAACTTCTATTCCTTTTTCGGCTAAATAATCATTTAAATGACATTCTTCTGTAAGCATTGATTTTGATTTCACCATTTGCTTTACGTCATGTTTTGCCATGATTGAATGCACGATTTCATTGTGTTCTTTTGCATCGGCTGCCCAGTGTACAATGATTCCGTTTCTTTGTGCATTGGCTTCAAATTCAACTAAATAATCATGAATATTAGAAAGTACATTGGCTTTTATTTGGGATGCCGTTTCACGTAATAATTCCCAATCCTTAATTTGATGTGCCGATTTATCACGCTTTGCACGAACAAACCAAAGTGTTTCATCATGCCAATTGACACGTTCTACATCTTTGTTGAACTTTGCTGCGGCTTCGCTGTGCTGTATTATTTTTTCTGATGACATCTTTTGTCAGTTAAATGTTTTTACCATTAAGGTATTAAGTTAATTAAGCCAAACTTTATGAACTTAAATGCTTAAGGATAAAAGAAAATTAAGCTTCAATTTTAAATAGTTTCTCTGTTTTAGCATTAAGTCAAGCTTTATGAATCTAATATCTTAATGGTAGAAAAAGAAATTTATGATTATCTTAAATTTACTTCGTTTTCGAGTGAATTTAATATTTCAGCAATATGAATGGTTTTTATTCGGCTTTTTTGTCTTTTCAAAATTCCATCTAAATGCATTAAACAAGACATATCTCCACCTGTAATATAATCTACATTATGGCTTTCGTGATCTTTAATTCGGTCTTGTCCCATTTTTACAGAAATAGCTTCTTCGGTCACACAAAATGTTCCTCCAAAACCACAGCATTCATCTTTTCTCGTTAAAGCAACTAAATCTAATCCTTTTATATTATGCAGTAATTGTTCAGGTTTTGAGAAAAATGGTGCGTTTAATTCCGACATTTGAGAAAGATGTAATCCACGTTGTCCGTGGCAGCTTACGTGCATTCCGACTTTAAAAGGAAAACTTCCGTCAATATGGTCAATTTTTAAAATATCAGTTATAAATTCTGTTAATTCAAAAACGGTGTTTCTAATTTTTGTCGCGGCTTCTTCATTTTTTTCGTCATGCAAATGGTCTTTTACATGCAGCACACAACTTCCCGAAGGACATACTATATAATCGAATCCCGCAAAATTGGCTATAAAATTAGCGTCACAGCCTTTTGTTAAATGTGCATAACCGCTGTTTGCCATTGGCTGACCGCAGCAGGTTTGTCCCATCGGAAAATGAACTTCACAGCCTAATTTCTGTAAAAGTTCGTATGTCGCAATACCAACTTTTGGATAAAACTGATCGACATAACACGGTATAAATAGTCCGATTTTCATTTTTTATTATTTTATTTTTAGCCCGCAGATTTGGCAGATTAAACAGATACACGCAGATTTTATAAAATTAAATCTGAATGAATCTACTCGTTTGTTTGTCATTTCGACGAAGGAGAAATCTTCGTAAGTAACTCCGCAACTAAAGTCCAATCTTTGTCGAGCTTCTCGCGAAGATTTCTCCTTCGTCGAAATGACAATACTATCTCAATTTAACGCACATTTTAATTCTTAATCTATTTATCTGCGTTATTATGTTAATGTTTATAAAACTTCAAATCAATCAAATCATTCTGGATTGGTTTAGGATTCCAGTTTTGATGAATTGCCAATGCTGCTCCTAAAGCACTTGCCTGCGCCATCGATGCAGCATAAACTTCAACATCCGGAAAAGCTTCGGCTAATAAATTCATATAAATTGAATTTTTACTGAAACCTCCGTCTACAAATATTTTCTTTACAGGGCTGTTATGAATGACTAAGTTAGTTGAAAAAACCTGCTGCTCCACCAAATCTAACATTAATTGATGATAGGCCGTTTCGTAATTTTTGAATGTTGAAAGGTCTCTTTTTTGAAAAGGGCATTCTTTCAGAATATCAAAATTGTATTTTTTAGGATAAATGATTTGAAAATTTAACGCGCGTAAATTTGAAACTACATTTTTATCAAAATAAACGTCTTTGTACGTATCAATCGGAACGTTAAAATGTTCTGCTAAACGTTTGGTTTGTACTTCGTGTTCGTTTCCTGCAAAAAGTCTTGCGGCTTTTACAGGCTTTTCTGTGTATTGTAAATAACACAAACAATCGTTTTGTAATTCTTCAAAAGTCAACGGTTTATTGTTGAACGGATTTAAGGAAATACTCCAGGTTCCTGTTGATAATAAAACAAAAGGCTCGGTAAAGTTTATGGTATACGGAATTATCGCCGATGAACTATCGTGAAGCCCTGCTCCTACTGCCAGCCCGTCTTTTGTTTTGACAACATCTTTTCCGTAATAAAACGGCGGAATTTTACCTGAAATCCCTTCACTTTTTAGCCATTTATGGTATTTCATTTTTTTGAAATTCCAAAGATTGGTATGACAGCCAACGCTTGTAATATCGGCGTAAGCTTCATTGGTTAAAAGAAAACTCAGAAATTGCGGCAGGTGTAAACAATATTGCACCTTTTTAAACAAGTCCGGTTTTTCTTCTTTTAAACGGTAAATCTGCATTCCTGAATTTAAGCTTCCCAAAACGGGAGAAGCTGTTTTTACGGCAAACGCTTCTTTTCCTTTGTATTTTTTATAAAAGTCGTTTTTTAAATCCTCCGGATAATCTTTTAAATAATTATACAGAGGAGTTAAAACTTTTCCTTCTTTATCAATGTAGACAAAACTAGCACCGTAAGTACTAAAATTGATGGCTTTTAAAATATAATTGGTTAAAGCTTTTATTTCTGATAAACGCTCAAAAATCCAGTTTTTAAGCACTTCTATATCTTCGCAGGGAAAACCATCTTCGTCGACAGTTTCGTCAAAATTGACTGATTTCTCCCAAACAATTCTATAATTTTCATCAAATAAAAATACCTTTTTGTTTGTTTTACCAATATCAAAAATTGCAACTACATTCATTTTTTTAATTGTAAATTGTGAGTTGTGAATTGTGAATTACAGATATTAACTTATAATTCAAAACTCATAATTATAATCCTGTTGCCAATGTTTTTAGTCCTCTTTCTCCAATAAGATTTTTTCTAACAGAAAGGCTTCTGTATAATTCTACCGGATTTAAAGCTGCTCCTGAACGTAAACGGGCTTCAGCAACAAGAGCGCGAACGTCTGTACGGAAAGCGTTTTGAAGAATTTCCTGTGCTTTTACTACATCATTTTCCTGCTGTGCTTGTTCTAATGCTTTTCTGTCTACAGAAAGTGCTTGTGCGTAAGCAATCATAATGGCTTCAACAGATTGTAATAAATCTTCTAACGGATCTTTGATGTTGTGCGATGCGTCGATCATCCAGCCTAAATCTTTGGCGTGGTTCATTCCTCTTGCGTCCATTCCTTCAACTAATTCATTGAAGATCAAGAATAATTGATATGGCTTTAATGCTCCGGCAGTTAAATCGTCATCGCCGTATTTTGAATCATTAAAGTGGAATCCGCCCAATTTGTTTTCCATTAATAATAAGGAAACGATTTGTTCGATATTCGCATTTGGTAAATGATGTCCTAAATCAACTAATGTTTGTGCTTTATCGCCTAATTTTTTCACGTAAGAATAGGATTGTCCCCAGTCTGCAACTGTTGTAGAATAAAAGTTAGGTTCGGCACATTTGTATTCTAAAAATAGTTTCCAGTTTGAAGGTAATGCATCGTAGATTTCTTCTAAACTTTCTAAGGTATTTTGGTACGCTTTACGGAAGTTTAATTGTCCCGGAAAATTTGAACCATCAGCCAGCCAAACGGTTAACGATTCAGATCCTAATTCGATTCCGTGTTTAATTACTTCAATATTGTGTGCAATTGCCTGTTTGCGAACGGCCTTATTTACGTTTTGTAATGAACCGTATTTGTATGTATGTTCTGCATCTGCCTGATCCTGAAATGTATTCGAGTTCATGGCGTCAAACTTTAAATTGTGCTGCGATGCTAATGTTTTGATTGCTTTATAATCTTGTGGAATATCCCACGGAATATGAAGCGAAATGGCTCCTGAAGCATTGTTTAATTTATGAAGCAATCCAACATCTTCGATTTTTTCTTCGATTGAACGTGGTTCTCCGCCTCCTGCAAAACGTCCGAATCTTGTTCCTCCTGTTCCTAAAGCCCAAGATGGAATTGCGATTTGAAAATCGATTAGTTTTTGGATAATCGACTCTGTATTATCAATTTCTGATGCTGTAAAAACAAGTTTGTTTTGGTGTTTTTTTAATAATCCCTCGTTATGAGATTCGATGTGGTTTGATCCGATTAACATAGTTATTGATATTTTAATAGAGTTACAATATATGAATTTTAGACGCAGATTTTACGGATTCGCTATCGCGAAGACGCGGAAAAAAACGGATTTTGTCATAATAAATTTAAAAAATCTGTGTAAATCAGCGTTTTCGCGATAGCGAATCCGTTTCATTCGCGTTCTATGTTTTTATACTTAAAATTTTTATACTAAACTCTGGTTTAACTTTACTATTTTATGGTAATTGGTCTGCTTATAAAAATGGGATGTCTAAAAAAATCTAACGTTCGAAAGAATTCGAACGCTAGACCACAAAAAACCACTTTTGCTTAAACAAACTTATAAAAAAACTTAAATAATTTTTATCTATAAAAGCCCATTGCAACGCCGCCGTCTACGTTTAAAGCGTTTCCTGTCGATTTGTTCAGGAAACCTCCAACAAACGCAAAACAAGCATTTGCGATATCATCCGGCAATATGATTTCATTTAATAACGTACGTTTTGCATAGTAAGCCGGTAATTCTTCTACCGTGATTCCGTATGCTTTTGCACGACCTTCTGCCCATCCGCCAGACCAAATATTGGAGTCTGAGATTACAGCATCAGGATTTACGGTGTTAACACGAATTTTATCAGCTCCCAATTCCGCAGCCATTAAACGTGTTAAATGCGCCTGAGCAGCTTTTGCAGAACCGTAACCAGGATTATTTGGGCCGGCTACCACTGCATTTTTAGAAACGATGTTTACAATATCTCCACCAAAACCTTGTTTGCGCATTACTTCGATTCCGGCTTTAGAAACAATAAATTGTCCTTTTACCAAAATATCATATAATCTGTCCCACTCTTCAAGAGTATGTTCTGCAATAGATTTTGAAATACTGATTCCTGCATTGTTTACAATAATATCTGCACCTCCAAAAGCTAAAGAAGCTTGGTCTAAAGCTAATTCTGTACTTTTTTCATCTGTAACATTCAATAAAGTGCTTGAAACTGCATCTTTACCAAAAGCTTTTATAAATTCAGCTGTTGCGCCTTCTAAACGTTCTTCGTTGATATCGTTGATTACTACACAAGCACCTTCCTGAGCAAATTTCTTAGCGATAGCTTTTCCAATTCCGCCAGCAGAACCTGTAATTACAGCTACTCTTCCAGACAATGCTTTTGGTTTTGGCATACGCTGTAATTTTGCTTCTTCTAGTAACCAATATTCAATATCGAATGCTTCCTGGTGTGGCAGCGAAGTATATTCTGAAACGGCTTCTGCACCTTTCATTACATTTACGGCATTGATATAATATTCTGATGCCAAACGCGCCATCGTTTTATCTTTTGCAAAAGTGAACATTCCAACTCCCGGATATAAAATTACCACCGGATTTGGGTCACGCATTGCAGGTGAATTTGATTTCTTGCAGGCATTATAATAGTCTTTGTACATCGCACGGTAAGCTTCAAAAGCCGGAGCTAATTTTGCTTTTACCGCATCAACATCTGATAAATCTTCGTTTGGATCTAATGTTAAAACCAGCGGACTGATTTTTGTTCTTAAAAAGTGATCCGGGCAAGAAGTTCCTAATGGTGCTAATTTTGATAAATCATTAGAGTTAATGAATTCCAATACTCTTGCATCATCTGTATAATGTCCAATCATTTGGCGTTCTGATGAACAGAAACCTCTTAAAATTGGTGCTACTTTTGCTGCTTTTAATTTGCGGTCTGCTTCCGGAAGGCTTTCGATTTTCTGACCTCCAAAAACCGGACGTTTTTTTCCGTAATTATCTTCTAAATACGTCGCGCATTTCTCGATTACTTCCAGCGTATTGATATAACTTTCGTATGCAGTATCTCCCCAGGTAAAAAGACCGTGAGAACCTAACATGATCCCGCGTAGTTTTTTTCCTTTTTTAGCAGCTTCTTCTAAACAGCTTCTTAATTGAAGTCCTAAGTCAAAGCCCGGACGCTGCCAGCCTACCCAGCCAATTTCTCCGTCAAATAATTCTTCAGTGATTTTTGCTCCGTCTTTTGCGGCAGCGATTGCAATTGCCGCATCCGGATGCAGGTGGTCAATATGTTTGAATGGTAAAAAACCATGCAAAGGCGTATCGATAGATGGTGCTTTTGAAGCCAGATCAAAAATACAATGGTTGAATAATTCTACCATTTCATCTTCAAACTCGATTCCTCTGTAAACGTTTTCAAGATTACGTAATCTGTCTAAATACAATGCTGCACAGCCAGATTTTGTCAATGTACCAATATCTCCTCCAGAACCTTTAATCCACATAACTTCTGAACTTGCTCCTGTTAAGGGATCTTTGTCTGTAATTTTTACAGAAGTATTTCCTCCTCCATAGTTAGTCAATCTTAAATCGGCTCCTAAAAGGTTCGAACGATAAATGAAAAGCGCTACTTCATCTCCTGCTAATGCTGCTGCTTTAGCTTCATCCCAAAGATAGCTCACATGCTTAAAATTCATATTTTTTGTATTTGTATTTGACATTGTTATCATATATTTTTTCAAGTTTTTACAAAGAATTCCCAATTCCGACTAAAATGATCGAAAGCATTATCAATCCGATTCCCCAGATAAAAGTCCTGAATGTTTTTTGCGAAACACCCTGCCACTCTTTCAAATAGAATCCCCAAAAATTTGCTGTTAAAATAATAGTTGCCATATGCAGAATCCATGAGCTTGCCCCGTTTCCTAATTTGCTTTCGCCCATTCCGTAAAAGAAAAACTGCAAAAACCACATTGTACCGGCAAGTGCTGAAAAAAGCACATTTTTTGTAATTGGAGTTGCTTTATTGGTATAATCTCCAATCGTTTTATTTTTAAAATTTAAATAGATACACCAGATAAAATTGGTGGTTAAACCTCCCCAAAGCAAAACAATATAGGTTACATTATTTTGAAACAATGGGTTACAGCCATTTATTACTGCCTGTTCTGCCATTGGTTTTCCGGCTTCGATTCCGTAGTTAAAAAAAGAACTTAAAATTCCAGAAATTACGGCAATGATTAAACCTTTTACAAGGCTGAAATCTTTGTCTTTATCTTCGTGCCCAACGGCAAAATCTTTTTCTTTCAGGATTCCGGCTTTTCCAGAAATTGCAATTCCTAAAAGGCAGACTGCAACGCCTAATAAAACCAATCTTCCGCCAGTAGTTGACAACATATCGCTAAACGAAATTTTGCCTTCTGTTGGATATAAATCATAATATATAGAAGGAACTAAAGCTCCAAATGCAGAACAGAATCCTAAAATGATTGAGTTTCCAAGTGACATTCCTAAATAACGAACGCCAAGACCGTATGTTAATCCGCCAATTCCCCAAATCAGTCCCATTGAAAAAGTAAAGGTTTTGATGGCTGGTGACGCTGTTACAATAATTTCAGTAAAATTTGGAATCGTTAAATAGGCAGCAATTGGCGGTACAATTAACCAGGAAAAAAATCCACCTACAAGCCAGTAGCTTTCCCAAGCCCAATCTTTAACTTTTTTAAAAGGCATATAAAAACTACCTGAAGAAAATCCTCCGATAGAATGAAAAATGATTCCTAATAATGATTCCATTTAATAATTTGTTTGTGGTTAATTGCGATAGTTAATTTCGTTTTGTAAAATAATATAATGTAAAAAAGAAAACTGTCCTGTACTATCCTTTATGATTCGTGTATTTTTTGTTAAAAGTGCGCATTAATTGCAAAGATCAATGCAATTGTATTGGAAAAATAAATTTAAAAACGCTACTTTAGCAATCGATTTCGTAATTATTATTTCCTCTAGTCGATATAACACCCTGAAAATAAAGAGTACTTTTATTTTATCATTATTGTTTGTAAGGAAAGTAGTAAAATCAATATATGAAGCAGTTTTTAGGATTGTTTTTTATAAAATTATAATTAAAAAAAATTGTTTCATGCCCCAAAACCTGAAACAGATTGCAAAATAGCAGCATGATTAAATTAATTAAAATAGATGAAGATTCGAGGGTTCCAAAATACAAACAAATTGTTGACTCGATTTTGCAGAATATTGCTAACGGAAATTTAAAAATCAACCAAAAAATTCCTTCTATAAACAGTTTCAGCGAAGAGTTTTACATGTCGCGCGATACGGTTGAAAAAGCCTATAATATTTTAAAGGAAAGAAAAATCATTTCTTCGATTAGAGGAAAAGGATATTATATTACCCGAACAAAACTGGAGTCAAAAGTAAATATTTTGTTCTTGTTTAATAAACTGAGCGCTTACAAAATGAAAACCTACAGCTCGTTTATTGATACTCTTGGTGCTAATGCGCATACTGATCTTCATATTTACCATTGTGACGAAACGCTGTTTTTAAATTTACTGGATAAATTTGAAGGGGCTTACGATTATTACGTTATTACGACCCATTTTAAAACAGATGAATTAAAACATTTGAGTTTTACAGATGAAGTTGCCAAAGCGATTCAGAGAATTCCGGAAGAGAAATTGGTTTTAATGGATAATATCAAACTTTCTCATGAAGGTGAAATCATTAAAATTTATCAGGATTTTGAAAATGACATTTACAATGCACTGAAAGAAGGTTTAACAAAAATCACCAAATACAAAAGATTAATTTTAGTTTATCCTGATAAAGCTGTTTATCCGTATCCGAGAAGAATTCTGCATGGTTTTAGAAAATTCTGCGTGGAGCACGAAATCAACTTTGAAATTCTTAGCGAAGTATATGATGATATGATTCTTAAAAAAGGGGACTTATTTATTACTATTGAAGAATCTGATCTGGTGAATTTAATGAAACAGATTCGCGATGAGGAATATGTTTTAGGGAAAGATATCGGCGTGATCTCTTATAATGATACGCCATTAAAAGAATTACTGGGCATAACCGTAATGTCTACTGATTTTAATATTATGGGAGAAACTGCTGCAAGAATGATTTTGAATAAAGAAAAAGGTCAGTTTAAAGTTCCTTTTAATTTTATTGATAGAAATTCTATTTAAGATGCTGAGATTCTGAGATGCTATCCCGATAGCTATCGGGACTAAGTTTTTTTACAGAGGACTAAAACAAAAAAATCTGCAATAAGTTTTTTTCATTGCAGATTTATTAGATAGTTTATTTAATGCTTTTATAAAGTTGCCATGTCGATTACGAAACGGTATTTTACATCGTTTTTCAGCATTCTTTCATAGGCTGTGGTGATGTCTTTAATGTCGATTAATTCGATGTCGGCAACAATATTATGTTCGGCACAAAAGTTTAGCATTTCCTGAGTTTCGGCTATTCCTCCGCAGGCAGATCCTACAATACTTTTACGTCCGCCTAATAATGAAAAAGCGCCTAAAGCTCCATCCAGATGAATTCCTTCTACAGGAACGCCTACGCAAATATGAACTCCATCAATATTAAGTAAAGACAGGTAAAAGTTAAAATCATGGTCTGCAGCTACTGTATCCACAATAAAGTCGAAAGAACTCTTTACTTTTTCAACTTGCGCCGCATCTTTCGTTACCACAAAATGATGTGCACCCAATCTTTTTGCATCAACTTCTTTTTGTGGAGAAGTACTCAAAATAGTAACTTCAGCTCCCAGGGCAACTGCAAATTTTACAGCCATGTGTCCAAGTCCGCCCAAGCCAAGAACAGCAACTTTGTGTCCTTTACCTATTTTCCAGTGTTTTAATGGCGAATAGGTTGTGATTCCTGCGCATAACAAAGGCGCTGTTGCTGCTAAGTCTAGTGTTTCCGGAATGTGAACGGTAAAGTTTTCGTGTGTGACAATAGAATTAGAATAACCGCCATATGTTGGTTGTCCGTCTCCAAATTTATCAAGACCGTTATAAGTAGGCACAACACCTTCGCCGCAATACTGCTCCAATCCGTCTTTACAGTGTCCGCATTCTCCGCATGAATTAACCATAGTACCAATTCCGGCAAGATCACCTATTTTGAATCCTTTAACGTGATCTCCCACTTTTGTGATACGTCCTACTATTTCGTGGCCGGGAACCATTGGGAAAATTCCCGGAAACCATTCATTGTTAATTTGCGCAAGATCTGAGTGGCAGACTCCACAATATAAAATTTCGATTTGTACGTCATGTGCCCCAACTTCCCTTCTCTCGAAATTCCATGGAGCCAGCGTTTCATTTGCACTTTGTGCCGCATATCCTTTTACTGCAATCATTGTTTTTAGGTTTAGTGTTATAATCGTTGCAAAGTTATTGGCAGTATCTATCTTTAAAGATGTGTATTTCAAATGAAAAGCTGAAAAAATCAAATATGTCAAATAGCAAACGTTTCTTTGAATTTTACAGCTTTCTATTTGATATTACCAATTTACTTGTATTCGATTTTATACCTTTGTACTATATTTACATAAAGCAATTTAAGGTTATAAGTAACTGTTAAAAAAGCAATTATAATAATTTTGGAATCAAATGAAGGAAATTGATTTACATAAGGATCTTAAAAATGACAGCAGGGTTTTTATGCCCGGATTGTTTGATAAAGACATCAAAAATTTTAATGTGCTTTACATTAAACACAATACAGATGATAAATTCAATTGCAAGCCTTTCAACAGAAAATCTCTCTATAAAATAAGTTTATTAAAAGGCAGAACAAAGCTGTATTATGCCGACAAAACAATGGAGTCTGATTGTGCTTTATTATTCACTAATCCTAATATTCCTTATTCCTGGGAACATATCGATTCTGAGCAGTCTTCTTATTTTTGCATTTTTACCGATGAGTTTTTTGATCAGTTTGTAAATATCAAAGATTATCCGGTTTACAAGCCTGGCAATGTTCCGCTTTTTCATTTAAATGAGGAACAATATGTTCAGTTTGAAAATATCTTCAAGCAGATGCTGAACGAAATTACCTTGGAATTCAGTTATAAATACGATTCACTTCGAGCCATGCTGCTCCAGCTTATTCTTACCGCACTAAAACTAGAGCCGGCCGCCTACCAGCGATATAACGACTCAAATGGTTCCCAAAGAATAAGTTCTATTTTTATGGAACTCCTGGAAAGACAATTTCCTATCGAATCACATATGCAGCGAATGGAATTTCGTTACCCAACTGAATTTGCACATCAATTATCCATACATGTCAATCACCTCAATCACGCTTTGAAACAGGTGACAGGAAAAACCACTACACAGCTTATAGCCGAAAGAATTATGCAGGAAGCAAGAAGCCTCCTTCAGCATACGGATTGGAATATCTCTGAAATTGCGTGGTGTCTGGGTTTTGATGACCTTCCTCATTTTATCAATTTTTTCAAAAGAAGTCAGCAATTAACTCCAAAAACCTATCGCAGGGAAAGCAATATTTGATTTTTTCAGCTTAAACCACATTTCTTTTTAATAGTTTTGATGTATTTAAAATCAGATTTCCAGATCTTATTTTGCATCCAAAACAAAAACTTCTATTTCATTAACTATGATACAAAACTACCTTACCGTTATTCTCTGCTTATTTTTGTCGCTTAAAACATTTGGTCAGACCACGAATCAGAATGTCAGTAAACGGGTTTTAAATGCTCCCGAAAGTATCTATAAAAAATTTCGCGATGCCGGAATGAATCCTGTAAATCACGAATTGACTGAAAATGAAAGAGCAAAGGTTGAAAAAGCATTCTCTTTTTTACCGCCTCTGCATCAGAAAATCTTAAAGGCAAATTTGCATAGTATTAGTTTTATGGATAACATGCCTAATACTGCCCTTACATCTCCTGTTGAAAATCAAGATAGTTTGAAAGTATTTAATATTACTTTTCGGGCTGGTATACTCAACGAAACAATTTCTCAATGGGCGACCGCAAAAGAGCTTATTTGCTATGATCGCTCCACAAATCCCGATTATGAAGTCCGTATCGAAGCCGGTGAAATGGATGCGTTTCTTTATGTGCTGCTTCATGAGGCTACGCATGTTGTTGACGCCGTCCTTAAACTAACGCCGCATCCTCTTGATAAAGATACTCTAATGGAACCAACGGTTTTTACGGAATCTATTTGGTACAAAATGAATATTCCTGCTGAAAAATTCATCGATCCATTACTAGAAAAAACTCGTTTTAGAGGCGGTAGTCCGTTACCTGTAGAAATGGCACCCGAAATATACTCAAAGCTGCAAAAAACGCCTTTCCCTTCTTTATACGCAATGGCAAGCTGGTTTGAAGATATTGCCGAACTGGAAACAATTTATCATCTAACGCAAAAAATGAATCAGCCGTTTTATATCACGGTTAAAAAAAATAATGCCGAAATATTTCACTTCGAACCTCTAAAAAATGACTTGGTAAAAAGCCGATTAAAACAACTGACTGTTTTTTACGAAGTTTAACCGGATAAAAAACGTACCAATCCCAACCTTTTTACAATTTATTATATCATTATAATAAAAGTAAGTCTATGAAAAATATACTTTATGTATTGCTGATTTTATCTTGTATTCTTTTTAATTCCTGCAAAGCAAAATTAAAATATTCCCCTTTTTCAGATTCGCCCTATTCTATATTTATGAAAGGTACTAAAAGCGGCGTAATGGCTACTTCAACTAAACAAGTTCTTATTCCGCCAAACTATGAGGCAATAGATCGGTATTTGGTTGGTGAAACTTACCCGCCAACATCAAAGCAGATTTTTTATATTGGATATTCTCCGCTAGACACCATTACATGGACTTCCAAAAGTTTTCTATTTAATGTAAATGGCAAGTTGATATATACCTTTAATGAAGGTGAAAGTATAAAATCACTTTTTCACTATAATAAACAGCTTTACCTTATAACTAAAAAACAATTTTTAGGTGAACCAACAATTCCCGAGCAGACCAATCTTATAAAATTTGAAGACAAATTACTTCGTTTAGATGATAATAAAGCGAGTGAAATTTGTAGTTATCCTGTAATAACACATCTTGATAAAAATATGATTTATCTTAATAGCGACAATCAATTTGGATATTTCGATCTCAATACAGATAAAAAGATTTTATTAAAATTATATAAAGATTTTCAAAGCTATTTATATGTAAAAAAGAAAAATGAAATTTGGGCACAGAAAAGCAATTCAGAAACCGGAAAACCAAATCCATATTATGATACCGTTATTGACAGTACATTAAATATAAAACCTAATACTGCCAAAAATGTGCTAATGGCTTATGATAAATATTATTTTTCTGAAACTGAAAAAGGGATTCAGATTGTTGATTTTGATGGAACTGCTTCACCTTTTGCCTATCCTTTTCTTGAACCTGTAAAAAACAGAGTTGCTTTTTATATCAATACTTTTGGCAGAGAAGCAATTACAGATAAACTTTTTACTTTTTCACCTCGAAAAGAAGGAGATATAATAGGTATTATAGATCAAAGCGGAAAAATTATCCTGCCTGCGGAATTTAATCTAATAGCGATGCAGGAAATACATTATTATTATCAGCCAAGTGAGGAGTTACGAAATTTTTTCAAGGAAAATAAATTATTAAACTTTTACTATTTTACGGTTAAAAACGAAGATACCCATGATGTATATGCTTTGTACAATCAAGAAGGTCAGGAAATCATAAAATTAAAAGAAGACAAAAAAGATCGTTGGACGTATCAGTTTGATTTAATGGAACAAAATCGACTGCAAATTAAGTTTCAATGCAGTAATAAAACTAAAATATATGATTTAAAAACCAAAGAATTAATTGCTGTTGGGCCAAGGCAATGGTAAGTTTTTTTTAGAGGTAATAAGATGCTAAGATTCTGAGATACTAAGGTTTTTAAAACCTATATATTAAAGCAAAAAAAACCTCGCCAGTTGACGAGGTTTTAGTTGTATTATTTTTTTGATTCTTCGATAGAAACTTTTCTGAACTCTTTTAAAAGTTTTTCGATTTCTAAAGTAGCTTTACGTGCTCTTGGTCCTGCAGCTTTGATACCTTTTTCAGTTAAAGATTCAGCTTCTGCTTTGAATGTGTCAATTTCGGCGTTGATTTTTACTAATAGATCTTTCATGCTTATAATTATTAAATTAAGGCGCAAAAATAGAAGTTTGATTGATAGTTACAACATATTTGCTGTTAAAATTATCATTGTTTTTTGTACTTTAAATTAACCTAAAATTTACGAATCACATTTTGCTAAATCATCTTTCTGCAACAAACTATTAATCAGACAATTATTATCAAAACAAAATTTAAGAGCTTATTTAGACATGTTTTAAAATAGGTTTATAAAAAAATAAAATGATTTTTAAAGTATAAGATTTTCGCTTAAATTTTTATTTCACCACTGAGAATGTGTGGAATTTTTCCCCAATTGATTGTCTATTTAAGGGCAGAACTTCAAAATACAAGTCAAATATTATGATTTTGTTATTATATATCTTAAATGACGTTAATATCAAACTTATTTTATACTTATCTTAATTTTAGCCGAAAGCTGCTTTGCCAAATTGGTTACATAATTGGTAAAGTAAACAGAATCCTTAAAGTTTGTATCTGCACTTAATTCCCATCCCGCTATCGGATAATAACTAATTTCTTCTTTGTTCTTTGCTTTCAGTTTTATTAAATAAGAATCTGTCAGCTGTCCTGTTTTTGGTGCTTCCATATATCCTTTGTAAACATTTTTGGGAATAATAACAGCAGTTCCTAAAATCCATTGACGTTCATAGGTCAATTTATCATGTTGTATAAAACACACAAAATCTCCAGCTTCAATTACCTGCAGCGGGTTTTGGTTGTTAAGGTTAGAAAGCGTTACAAGCAGCATTTCGTTTCCTTTTAAACCATTCAGAGAAACTGTATTTTTATAGCCATACATTCCCGGCCAGATCGAAGTTGTTTCCTGTGCCTGATATTTATTTCCTGAGGCTTTCCAATTTTGATAGTTGTAACTTAAAACCGAATTAACCGGACCTTCACTAACGATTTTAAAAGTTGTTTTTTCAATATTATTTAAAGTGTCTGCAGCAAGTATTCCCAGTCTGTTGATTTTATTGTCATTAGTCAATAAGGCAAATCCTCCTAAACCTGCCGAATTTCCAACAGGAAAAATATCTCTTCCCCAGTCGTACATTACATGATAATTATCTTCAACGGCGCCTTTGCTGTTAATTCCAACATCTTCCGGCGTTATTCCGGGCAATTTTTTCCCAAAGACATCTTTTGAGTTTCTTCCATCCATATAATGTCTGAAACCTACTTTATCATTCTCCCAGGTTGGTCCATCTGTTTGGTATTTTTGATAACCTAATTTTTTATGAACCTGGTCTGCCATTAAAATTTCCTGCGTATCTGGATGAACAGGAAGGTTCTTCCCTTCTCTTTTTCCAAATCGAACGCTTGTTTTTATTGGATATTTAGGATCTTTCTGCGACCAATTGAGCAGTATTGTTTTTTCTTCATTTGGAGAAAAATCGGTTACAAAAAAAAGTTCATCCCATTTTCCGTCACCGTTTAAATCATTAACCTGTGCAGGAATGGTATCATTTTTAAAAAGCAATACGGGATAAGTTCCTAAATCTTTATTTATGGTAAGCTGATTTCTTTTTACAGCAATCGCTTTTTGAAATAATTCGATATCAGAATTGTTTTTTAAAACAATTCTATTTTCTTTAGAAAGTTTTTGCTGCGCCTGACAAGACGCAAAAATTAGTGTAGAGAATGCAATCGAGGTGCAAAGATTGATTGTACTTTTCATTTTTTTTTATTTTAAACCAATTCAGGCATTTGAAATTTATTTATCTGATTCCTTTTTTAAGGTTTTCTAAAGTTTTATCATCTAAAACTTTAATCTGATTTACTACTATTTGTGCAATCGTTTTGGCACCTAATAAAGAAAGATGCGTATCATCTGCCTTATCTTTATCATAAAAGGCATTTTCACCTGCTTTGAAATGCAAATGCAGTTGTTTTGATTTTTCTGGCCCGTAAGATTGTTCTAAAACTTCGGTATAATATTCTAAATCAATTAAAGGCACTTTATATTCCTGCGCCGTTAAACGGGTTTCTAAAGGATAATCTCCGTGCGTGGGAACTAATACTCCTTTTTCATTAAAGTTACGTCTCGCAATTGAAGTTAACAAAATAGGGATTGCTCCTTTTTCCCTGCTTTCTTTTACAAAACGAATTAAGTTATATCTATATGCAGTATGCGGGTTAGTGTAACGGACAGAATCTTCTATTTTTTCATCGTTATGTCCAAATTGTATAAAGACATAATCGCCTTTCTTTAGTTTTTTATAAATGGAATCCCAGCGTTTTTCGTTAATAAAACTTTTTGTGCTTCGGCCATTTACAGCTTTGTTAACCACAACAATATCGTCTTTAAAAAAGGGCTGTAAAACTTGTGCCCACCCGTGCTCTGGATTACGCTCCGGATCTTTTTTGTTTGCCATTGTCGAATCGCCAATACAATACATTGCTGTTTTTTGTGCGAAACAAGCTGATGTGATTAGTAATAAGATTAAGATGTATTTTTTCATTTTAGATTTTAGATTTTAGATTTTAGATTTTAGATTTTAGATTTTAGATTTTAGATTTTAGATTTTAGATTTTAGATTTTAGATTTTGAAATGCGGAGTTACTTGCGTTCCTTCGACTTCGCTCAGGAGGACATATCTTTACGGATACTCTTTGCGTAGACGCACTGCTGTGCGTCTCTACAGAAAAACCTTTGTCCCTTTGAACCTCTGTAACTTTGTACCTAAAAATAAACGCACTTCTGCGCACCTCTACAGAAAAAACCTTTGTCCCTTTGAACCTCTGCCCCTTTGAACCTAAAAAATTAAGGTTTCGAAACCGCCGTAGGTACTGTCGCCCTTTGTCCTATAAAAACATCTGTCATTAAAACATTTTCGGCATTTTCGTTTGAGAGGGCGTTTTTTACTTCTTTAATTTCAATATTTTTCAGTGAGATGTTTTTGATTTTTTTATCGGGAAAACCCTGAATTACAATTCCGGATTCTGATGCTTTATTACAAGTAATATTCGAGAATGAAACATTCGATATATCCGATTGAAATCCTTTTCCTTCTCCGTGATAATTGGCTGTAATATAAATACAATCTTCAACCTGATCCAACTGAATATTCCGAACGAATATATTTTTAATAAAACCACCTCTATCGGCATTGGTTTTTATATAAATTCCTCTTTTTAAGTATCCGATAGTTTTGCAATTTTCTACAAAAACATTCTGAACTCCAGCCGACATTTCACTCCCAATAACCACGCCATGAAGTCCTTTAAAATTACAGTTTCTAATTATTATATTTTCACTTGGAGTCGCTGTATTGGCTCTACCTTCGTGATCTCTGCCTGCCTTTATAGCAACGTTATCGTCACCGTTATTAAAAGTTACATTTTCTATTAAAACATCTTTGGCATATTCTGGATCGATTCCGTCGTTATTGTGATTTAATGATTTATAACTGATACCGCGAATGGTTATACTTTGCGATTTTAAAAGGTGTAAACACCAAAACGGCGAATTTTCGATTCTCACATTTTCGACTAAAATATTTTTGCAATTCAAAAATTGGATCATCTGCGGGCGCAGGAAATAACCTTCTCCAAACTTTCTGTCTTTTAACGGAATATTATTATGGTTCATTTCACGGCTTAAATCCTTACCCTGACCTTCTTTTGCTTTAAAGCTTTTCCATACTTTTCCTCCTTCTCCATCAATTGTTCCTTCGCCTGTTATGGCAATATTGGAGCATTCATTGGCATATATAAGCGGACTATAATTATATAGCATAGTTCCTTCCCAGCTTGTTAAAACCATTGGAAGGTAATCCTGCGGGTTGTCACTAAACTTGATCTTTGCTCCTTTTTCTATTTTAAGGTTTACATTGCTTACAAAATGAATTGGTCCGTTTATTTTATAAATGCCTTTTGGCACAATAATAGTTCCGCCATTATTCTTTTTGCACAATGCCATCGCTTTATCAAAAACAGCTTTGTTGTTTGTGATTGAATCTCCTTTTGCCCCTAATTTTAAAATATTTACCTGATAAGCAGGAAAAACCGGAAGCTGGATTCTGTTTACAATAGAATCAACTTTTGCCGTTGGAAAATCATTGTTCTGGGCAAATGAGCTAAAGCTGATTAATATGAGGATAAGATATTTCATTTTTTTAAGGTTCTAAGGTGCTGAGATGCTAAGTTTCTGAGATACTGAGATGCTAAGATTCTGGAGTCAAACAAAACTTAGAGTCTTAGCATCTTAGAAACTTAGTAACTAAGATACCAAGGTATCGTTGTATCTTTTAAAATATTTTCTATCGAATATTGCTCTGCTTCTGATTTTGTAAGCTGATGCGACCATGATACTCTTTTCGCTGGTTGAAATCCTTCTCCGCTGTTATTGTATTCGGCATAAAAGGTGTTTTTTTCTGCATCTGGTTTTGACCAGTTTTCCCAGCCTTCGGGTTTTATATGTTTTCCTAATTCGCAGTTTATATAAACGGTTTTGGCATAAATACGCCACGGCCTTCCTAAATAAACGGCATTGGCAGAAGGTTCTGCCGTTAGCTTACAATTCTTAAAAACAAAGCCGTACGCTGTTCCTTCGGGAGTTGAAGCGGCTGTTACATAGGAACTTTTAATGCTGTGAATTACACAATTTTCAAACAATGCGGTTGCACCTCCAAAAATAAAATCGGTTGTTCCTTCAATGTAACAGTCTTTAAAATATTGTTTGGCATTTTTTCCCGATAAATAAAGAGTATCCTGATTTCCCAAAATAATACAGTTTGAAATTTTAGCCCGATTGCTTACCACTGATAACGCAATTGCCTGACCTTTATCTCCGGAAGCATTTTGAATGGTTAAATTTGATGCCGAAAAATCGTCTCCTTCAACTAAAACAGTCGAAGTGTAAAAAGTGCTGTTGCGCCCTAAATTGATTTTCGAAAAATTGTCATCAAAAGTAATAATGGTGTTTTCTTTACTTTCACCCAATAAAATCAAATTGGTATTCCATTCCGGGATTCTGAGTTTTTCTTTATATATTCCGTTTTTTATAAAAATGGTCACTTTTTCATAAGGAAAAGACGGACTTGAATAAATGGCATCTTGTATTTTGGTAAAGTCACAAGAGCCATCCTGAGCAACCGTTAAGAAGTTAGTTTTTTTTTTCTCTGATGCTGTTTCCGAAACTTTTACACCATTTTTAACTGCCCACGAATCGTATTTTTTCAAAACTTCTTTTGGCTCGTCGGTATACCAGGCGTAACCATTTCTTCGTTCTGCGCCTATTTCATCCAGTGATTTCTTTTTGATTCCGTCACGATCACTAAAGAAAGGTTCGTTATTGTCCAACTCCATAAATCTCGCCCAAATTGGTGAAGCATTTTGAACCGGAATCATTTTTTTATCGATAATTTTTCCGGCGTCATTTAAAACACGTTTTTCTTCCAGATTGGTAATTTTTGTTTTTTCAAACCAGATATTGGCACTTTTTACAGCAGTAATTATTTCTGGTGAAGGTTTTTGAATGGACATTAAAAGCAAAACAATTTTAGCCGATTCTTTTCCGCTAAGCGAAGGAAGTTCATACGCTCTCGCCTTTGCCGGAAGTAATGTAACCTCATCATGCTGCGCGCACCAAGCCGTTAAAACTCCGTTTTGTTTGTATTGTGTTTTGATAATGCAGTCGATGCCTTTATCAAAAGCTATTTTAGTTTTGACAACAATATCTTTTGAGGGTTTAATGCTGTAAAAATCAGTTTCTTCAGCAACTTCTTTCATCACATTTAAAATGCGAACCATCGAATCGTCATTATATGTTATATGGGTGTAATATCCTTTTTTTAAGGGATAAAACTGAGGCCAGCCGCCGTTTGCATATTGGGCTTCTAACAAATAATTTAAACCTTTTAAAAAGGATTCTTTATAGCGTTCGTCTTTAACCTGCGCATACATTTTAGACATAAAAAGCATTTCCTGGGTCGTTGCTCCATTGTCTGTCGTGGTTTCTTTTGTAGTTTTCTTTATTTCCAATAACTCTTTTTTCTGTGATGGAGTCAGCTCATTCTGCATTTGAATGTTCTTTGGCCAGCCTCCAATATCTCTTTGATAAAGCAAAACATTTTCGGCAATCTTTTTCGCTTCTTCTGTACCAAACCAGGACGCATCATTTTTACGAATAATATCCGGCCAGTTTTTATAAGTATTTTGCGCATTTACTGCAAAACTAAAACCAACAATAAAAAGCAGTACTATTTTTTTTAGTGGAATCATTTTATTCTTTTAGTTTTTGATCATTTTTATTTCGTTATTCTAAACCAATCAACGGCAGCATTCCCGGAATCGTTTGTTATTTTTTCGCCTAAAGCAAAAAGCCCGACTTTCGCTCCAATCCATTTTCCTTCTTTCGAAATAAAGTCAGTTCCTATTGATTGATAGTTTTTATCGTCTAAACTGGAAAAGAAACTACACACTCCGCCTTTCTTAATTTTAACTTTTAAATAAACAGTATTGTTAGCAATCAAAATAGGTTTTGTTTCTGTTTCTGAAACCGTTTTATTGAAAGTTCCTGTTTTTTGGTTTAGATATAATTTTCCTTCTACATTTTTAAAACATAAATAACTATAATCTAATCCCATGATAATTAGTCCGGTCGATTCGCCGTTTAATCTGGTATTGAAAGTTATTTTGGCTGTAGCCGAAAATTCTTCGGCAGGAAACTTTTGCAGAAGCAAATTCGGTGCATCAAATATTTTATTATCCTTGATTGTTGTTACGCAAAATAAATTCAGATATCCCATACTGGTAGGAAAACCCCAATTGACTTGCGAATTGGCCTGCCACTGCCATTGTAATCCTAATTTTGGTTCATTAAATTCATCTGAAGTTGCCGGATTTTCAATTGGATATTTTTTGCCAACATTTGGCTTTTTAAATGTTGTAACCGGTTCGCCTATTCCGTTTTTATCAAAATCCTGACCCATAACCGGCCAGTCGTTTTCCCATTTCATAGGCTGCAAATGCACAATTCTTCCGTAAGCGCCTTTATCCTGAAAATGAACAAACCAGTCTTCACCCGTTTGTGTCTGTATCCACGCACCCTGATGCGGGCCATTTATTTGGGTTGATCCCTGTTCTAAAACTTTTTTCTTTTCATAAGGGCCAAACACATTTTTAGATCTCAAAATTGTCTGCCAGCCCGTAGGAACGCCGCCTGCAGGTGCAAAAATGTAATAGTAATTGTTTCGTTTATAAAATTTTGGACCTTCAATTGTTCCTTCGCTTTCATGTCCGTCAATCACCATAACCTCATCATTATTAGCGATAGTTCCTTCTGCATTCATCGTGCAGACTACTAATAAACTTTTTATCTGCGCACGGCTTCCTGCAAACGCATGCGCTAAATACACTTTTCCGTCATCATCCCAAAGCGGACTCGGGTCAATCAATCCTTTTCCGGCTTTTACTAAAAGAGGTTCTGACCAAGGACCTTCGGCTTTTTTAGCTTTTATCATATAAATCCCAAAATCAGGATCTGGATAATAAATATAAAATTCGTTGTTATGGAAAGTAATACTTGGCGCCCAGACTCCGTTTCCGTGCTGGACTTTATCATAAGTTTCAAAAGGCGGCTGTTTTGACAATGCATAACTTAAAATTTTCCAGTTTACCAAATCCTTAGAATGCAGAATCGGAAGTCCGGGAATACAGTTAAAAGACGATGCCGTCATATAAAAATCGTCTCCAACCCTAACTACATCAGGATCTGAGTAATCAGCATGAATGATAGGATTGGTATAAGTTCCGTCTCCATTATCCGGTGTCCAGACTTGTGCTGAATTTTTCTCTAAAGAGAAAAAGGAAAGGAAAAGGAAAATGATTTTTATATTTTTCATTTTTTGTTTTGTTTTATTTTTTTACCTCAACGTTTTGTCATTTCGATTTCTATGATAAAACCAAATCTTTTTCATAAAAGGTTTGGTTTTTTATTACTGCAAAAACTCGATGGATTATTTTGTTTCTCACAGCATTTAAAACACTCATTTTATTTTTTCCTTCATCAATTTTTCTAATGTAATATCTTCTCAGATCATTATCTAATCTAATTGCACTCATTGCTGCCAGATGTAGAATAGTTTTCAGGTTTTTATCGGCAAGCATTGACACTCCAGGTCTTCTTTTTAATGAGGTTCCGGATTGAAAATCGAAAGGTACAACTCCGCTGTAACATGCCATTTTTCTAGGATCAGTTATCACTGTAAAACCTTCTGTTTTTGATATTAATGTCCATGATAAAATCTGACCTACTCCAGGAACAGATTTTATCAGTTTCTGCTGACAGCTTAGGTTTTCATCATTATGGATTACTTCTTCAATATCATTTTCAATAACCTTAATTTGTCCCTCAATATTTTTAATGAGTTTTACATTTAGACTTTTTAGCTCTTTGTCCAATGCCTTTCATTAATTTGTAATCATGCTGCTGAACCATAAGCTGCTTTTTGATTTTTATTCTTAAAGCTCTTTCGGTCAATAGTATTTTTATTTTTTTAATGGAGCACGAACTTGGTTTCCATTCTCTATTTTCTTGATAATTCTTCTCAATAAAACTACAAATTCGCAGGGCATCAATTTTATCATTTTTACCTCTGACAAGACCTATACTTTTCTTGATATGCAGAGCCGATATTACATAAACTTTAAAGTTGAATTTTTCCAATACTTCAAAAAGATTCCAATTGTATCTGCCTGTATTTTCCATTGCTAAAATTACATTCTCATCTGAATATTTTTTAAAAAAGCGCTTTATAGCCGGAACGTTATTCTCAATAGAATAGTAATTTAATGATTCTTCTTTTACACAAATATCTAAAGTCTTGCTGCTGATATCAATGCCAATAATAATGTTTTTCATAACTTTGCTTTTACGATTCAACAAATGATTTGAGAAATTCATCATAAGCTCAACTCCTTAATAACGGGTCACTAGCCCAAATTTCTATCTGAGTCTTTGATGAAAAGGAAGCTAAAGTCTTAATCAAGATATGAGTCACAAACTCAGAGGAACGAATAGTTTACTTTTGCTTCCTTTCTCAATCATAAATTTACTTAAAAATTCAAAAAACAAATCTAAAGGAGGGACGAGAAATCGCACTAGAAACTCCATTCCTATTGTCGTCAATCTTTGTCGATATACTAGTGCGATTTCTCGTCCCTCGAAATGACAAACTGTTTGCATTTAAACCCGACAGGTTTTTAAAACCTGTCGGGTTTGTATCGTGATTTGCAATTGGAGTTTCTTTGAGGAGTTTCTTTGCGGTGCTTCGACTTCGCTCAGCAAGACAAAGCGTGCGTTCACTCATAATTCAAAATTCATAACTCACAATTAACAATTAACGTCTATCTATTCAACTCCAAAGCAGCCAAAATAAAAGGCCCTGTCGCTTTAGGGTCATTGTCTTTTTTCTTTTCGTTTACGTAATATTCATAAGAACCATCACGATACGGAGTTCCGCCTAAACCTGCGACCTGACAGCAGTTTGTTAAAGTAATTCCGCCGTCTTCATCAACTTTTTTGATTAAGATTTTAGTCAGTCCATCAAAAGCTTTGTTGGCCAGTTTTTTATATTTTGCCGGTAAATATCCCTTGTTTGCTCCTTTTGCAAATGCATAAGTAAACATTGCTGATCCTGAGGCTTCTAAATAATTTCCTTTTTCTCCACCTTTATCTGTAACCTGATACCATAATCCGGATTTATCCTGATACTTAGCCAAAGCCGCAGAAGCATTGTTTAAATATTTAATTAATTCTGCTCTTTTTGGGTGGTCTTTTGGCATATAATCCAAAACATCAACCAATGCCATTACGTACCAGCCTAAAGCTCTGGACCAAAAGTTTGGTGAATTTCCTGTTTCTTTATTTGCCCAAGGCATTGCTTTGCTTTCATCCCAGCCGTGGTATAATAATCCAGTTTTAGGATCTGTTGCATGAAGCTGAATCAATTCAAATTGTTTTGCTATATCATCAAAACTTTTTCCGTTTTCAAATGTTGCTGTGTATTGTGCGTAAAATGGTTCTCCCATGTATAAACCGTCTAACCACATTTGGTTTGGATAAATTTGTTTGTGCCAGAAACCGCCGCTTGCTGTACGTGGCTGTTCTGCTAATTGCTTGCGAACTAATTGCATTGCTTTTAAGTATTTATCCTGTTTTGATTCTGCGTAAATATCAAAAAGCAAACGTCCGGGAACAACTAAATCAATGTTGTATTTATCGAATTCGTAAGTTTTAATGCTTCCGTCTTCCTGAACTAATTCATCAACATAACCTCTTATGTAAGCTTTGTAACGCGGATCTGGATTTTTCTTGTACAACTCTTCAATCGAATGCAAAACCAAGGCATGAACATAATCCCATTTTGGCTTTTTTGAATCGTCGAGCATATAACTTTCCGGATGACGTTTCATTAAGGTTAAAGCCATTTTATCTGACCATTTCAAGTCTTTAGAAATAACAATTTCTTTTTTTGCTGGTTCCTGCGAAATCGCTTTACAGCCTGTTAAAGCAATAGCACAAACTAATAAAACCGACATAAAACTTTGTTTCTTAGTATTTTTCATTTCAAAATATATTTTAATTCTATTATTTTTCTAATTCAATTGAAGCCATTAAAAATGCTCCCAAACCTATCGCACCATTCTCTTTTGTTTTGGCAATAAGATAATAATCGTTTGTCCCGTCCCTAAAAGGTTTTCCGCCTAAACCTACATTTGCCGACACATTGAGAATATTTACTTCTCCTTTTTTATCGACCTTAACAAACTCTTTTACAAAACTGTCAAATGATTTTTTTGCTGTTTTTTTATAACTGGAAGACAAATATCCTTTGCGTGCTCCTTTTGCAAAAGCATAAATGATCATTCCTGAACCAGATGGTTCTGTATAATTGGCATATAACTGTGTTTTATCTGCTACTTGGTACCATAATCCTGTATCGCTTTTGTATTGATCTACAGCCGCTGCAATTTCATTTAAGTACTGAACCAAAACTTTATATTTTGGATGAGATTTTGGAAAATAATCCAACGTTTCTACCAATGCTGTCATATACCAGCCAATTCCGCGTCCCCAAACCGTTGGGGAAGTTCCGGTTTGTTTGTCGGCCCAGGCAATTTCCTTGCTTTCATCCCAAGCCTGATAAACCAGTCCGCTTTTTTTATCGATCATATGATCGTGAACTAATTCAAATTGTTTGGCAATATCATCTAAGCTTCTTCCTTTTTCATATTTGATAGTAAATTGAGTATAAAAAGGTTCCGCCATATACAAACCGTCAATCCACATTTGATTCGGATAAATTTGTTTGTGCCAAAATCCGCCGCTCACTGTTCTGGGCTGATTTTCTAACTGATTTCTCAATTTTCCAATAATTTCAAAATAGCGCGAATCTTTTGTCACATCATATAAATTGAACAGCAGTTTCCCCGGATTCAAACAATCAATGTTGTATTCTTTAGTTTCGTATTTTTTAAGATTTCCGTCACTGTCAATCATACCGTCAACATAGTTTTTGATATAATCGAGATATTTTTTATCACCTGTTTCCTGATATAATTTCTCAAAACCAGACAATACAAAACCCATTTTATAATCCCATTTCGGACTGTCATTTCCGTCTAGTTTCCATGCTTCGGGATATTTATCTAAAATAGAAAGTGCAGTTCTCTCAGACCATTTTAGGTTATCCGGCAGTACATTTTCGGGATTGTTTTGTGCAATTACAAAAACATGGAGAAGCAGAAATAATAGTACGGCTGTTTTTTTATACTTCATATTTATATTTTTTTTGCCACAGATTTCACAGATTAAATGGATTATTCTTTGCTTGTTTTTTAAACACATAGAGACATAGTTTTTGGGACTTAATAAAGGCGTTTCACTTGCATTAACAAACATAGTACGCTATGTGTTAGAAGCGAGCTACTTTTTATACTCTTTTAAAACATCATAAATTCTATGTTTCTATGTGTTAAATATTTTTCACGCAGATTTTGCAGATCAGCAGATTTTTTAATCTTTTTTAATCCTTTAAATCTGTGGCAAAAAATAACTTACATCTTCCCTTTTTTATTTAAAACCTCTAATTGTGCATCTAAATATTTTACGAAATCTTCCTGCGATTTTATGCCGTTTTGTTCTTGTTCCCAGGCACCTAAAAGATAAAAAGAATTTGCTTTTGTTGTTGGTTTAAAAACCAATAAATAATCTAAATCTGTATCAGCGATATTTTCGATTGTGTTTACTTCATAAAAAATTCCCAGTCCTAATTTGTCCGGAACCAAAGACTGTGTGCCATATGTAGCTATATAAGCCCATTTTTTGTTTTTACTTTCTTTTTTAAGCAATTCCGTATTCTTTTGTTTTACAATTCCTGTACAGATTCCTTTAATTTCTTTGGATGCCTGAATCGTATGTTTTGTATATAACTGATCTGGTTTTATGGTTAAAGTAGAAGTAAAATCAATTTTATCAGATGCTGTCTTCCATCCATAATAATTCACTTTTACGCCCGATTCGTTGTCTTTATTTACAACTGTTGCAATCGTAGAATCTACTTCACGGAAATGCAGTTTTTCATTGTTTAAATAACGATCGATAGAACCAATTCCGATTGCTTTTCCGGCTTTCAGGATATCAGCTCCCCAATCGCTCATTTCATGATACGAATCAAAATTATCCTGACCTACTTTTGGTAAAATTATAGCTGATGTTTTCTTTCCGAAAATATCAATTGCATTTCTCCAGTCTAAATACAAACGGTAACCAATTCGGTTATTTTCCCAGCCCGGACCTTCGTAACGAATATCAAAAGAATGATCTGTATGTTCTGGTGCCAGTTTTAATCTGTCGACGTTTTTAAAAGTTGTTCCGCCTATGTATTTGCGTCCCTCCCAATGTCCGTCTGTTTTTGCCGAAATTTCAGCATACGTTTTAGCCGTTTTAATATCATATTTTTGAGCATTAACTGATGTAAAACCAATTAAGAATAAAGCTGCGGCTGTAATTTTTGTTTTCATTTTATGGTAAATTATTTGAATATCTTATTTAGAAATTGGACTGTAAAATCGGTTGTTTTATAAAACCAGGGTTCAAAAAACCAAAAAGAATGCGGTGAGTTTTCTAGTGTTTGAACTTCATTGTAAATTTTATACTGATTTAAAATCTTTATCATATCATCTCTACCGGCATGAAACCTGTCAATACTGCTGTTTATAAACAATGTTGGCGGTGTATTTTTATCGGTATGGCTTAAAGCTGAAGCATTTTTCCAATTCTCCGGTTTTTCATCATAAGAACCTCCAAGCCAAAACGATGCCATTTCTCCTTCTGAAGATTCTGGATGCCTGAATGCCAAAACGCCGTCTATATCAATAATTGCATTTACTTTTGATGATGATTTACTTTGATTTGAAGCATCTTCAAAAGTTGGATTTTCATTTGTTGTACCAATCAAAGCTGCCATTTGTCCGCCCGAAGAACAGCCTAAAACCGCAATTTTGTCTGGATCTACTTTGAATTTCGCTGCGTTATCTTTTATAAATTTAATCGCATTTTTTACATCATAAACTCCGTAAGGATATTTTGCCTCAAGCGACAATCTGTATTCAATTGTAAAACAGGAATAACCGTAAGATGCAATTTCTTCTGCCAAAGCGTTCATCTGAGTTTTATCGCCAGATCTCCAGCCTCCGCCATGAATCATAATAACGGCAGGATTTTGCTTTTTTGTGTTATATACAAAAGCATCAAAATGCAAGGTTCTTTCGTTCTCTTTAAAATAAATTATATCCTTAATTTGAATCAGATTCTTATTCTTTTCTATAACCGGAATTGTGATTGACGGATATTTTTTTATCAATTTAGCATACGTGCTTTTTACCGTGTACGATGTGTCGACAGGATAAGTCTGCTGCGCATTTATTGCACAAGACAGCATGAATAAAATCAATATTATTTTTCGCATTACAATCCTTTTTACTTTTTAGTCAGAAAGGAGTCCGACACTTGGGTCGAACTCCTCCTTAACTTCTTCAAAAAAACTAATAGTCTCAAAAAACTAACAAATTACTAATAACCAGGATTCTGAGGAAAATCTTTATTCTGGTTTAAATCCAATGCCACTTGCGGAATTGGTCTTAAAATTTTAAGTTGTCCGCCAACACCAACAAAATTTGCGGCCTTAATTTTATAATTATGAGCCGATGCTCGTGCAACTAATGTTCCCGTACGTTTTAAATCAAACCAACGTTTGTATTCTCCTAACAATTCTCTTCCTCTTTCATCTAAAATATAATCGATATTGAACTCAGCTAATGTAGCATTTGCAACTCCGGCTCTTCTTCTCACTTCGTTTAAACGGTCTAAACCAGTTCCTGGCTGTCCTGCTTTTAAATAGGCTTCGGCAGCGATTAAATACGTTTCTCCCAATCTTGAAACAATAATATCTCTTGTACTTACAGGCCCTGTACTTGAAGGCGTTGTAGGATCCGGATCGTCAAATTTCTTAACCGGAATCGTATAACAGTCTAAGTTTTTAATTAAGGTATGCGCCGCAGAATATTCTCCCCAAGGATGGTACACAAACGTTGCCGATTTTCTGGCTGCATTTGCTGTTTCCCAAGCCGCTCTGTCTGCAGGTGTAAACCATTTTGGCTCATAAAAATGTCTCACTTTTAATGAAGCCGGATTTGTACTTCTGTAATATGGATAATACAAAACATTTTTTGTAACGCCGTTTGTAGTTTCAGGACCTTCTAAGATTTCTGTCATGAAAGTCCCTTCCCATCTTTTATCTCCTTTTTCATAAAGACCCAAAGCGTAATCTGTTGGACATAAATTATAACTTCTTAATGGCGCACCAGTTTCTGCTCCGCCTAAATACGAACTGAAATAATAAAACTGATTGTTACCCAATTTTGTTGGATCTGTGCTTGTTGAAGCTTTGTCGTATTGTACAGAGAAAATAGTTTCGGCATTTAAATCGTTTCCGGGTTTAAATAACTGGTCAAAAGCAAGTGCTAAAGTTTGTCCGCCAATTGCTGCATCTGCGTATGCTGCTGCTTTTGCAAAATCATCGGCTTTGCCAAACGTTTCATATCCTCTCGTTAAATATACTTTTGCCAATAAATCATTTACAGCTCTTTTATTTACTTTTCCTGTTGTGCTGTACGAGTTTGTTCCAACACTTGCCAACGCTGTATCTAAATCTGAAATAATCTGTGTATAAACTTCTTCTGCCGTATTTCTGTGAAAAGATAAAACTGGCGTTGTAATATTTTCATTTACAATTGGAACTCCGCCATAAGTCTGAACTAACAAGAAATAAGCCTGCGCTCTCAAAAATTTAGCTTCACCTACTAAAGTGTTCAAATTTGCCGTTTGTTCTGTTATTGTCGAATAATAAACCGCTTTGTTTACAGATTGAATTAACTGATAACAAGGTGTGTACAAATCTGCAACGTTGTCTGAAGAAGGTATTAAAAGTGCATACTGGCTTAAACCTGCTGGTTCCGGCGTTCTTCCTTCGGCATACATATCCGTTCCTGCTTCAAATAACCACGGATTTCCTCCGTAAATACTTTTAAGCCATGCATAATTGGTATTGATCAATAACTGATATCCTGATGCTGTTTTATATGTAGCATCGGCAGGAACATTCGAAAGACTTTCTTCTTCTATATAATTGCTGCATGAATTTAAAGACAAGGCAGCAATTCCTAATATTATTATTATTTTTTTCATTTGATATCTTTATTAAAATTTAACACTTAATCCCAATTGCGTTGTTACAGATGCCGGACGGTTTACCCCAAAAGGAGAAGCGGCCCATTCTGGATCATATCCATCAAAATCTGTAAATACAAATGGATCTAAAACATTTACATAAATTCTCAAATTACTGATTTTAAGTCTTTTCAATAATTCTGAATTTAGTGTATAACCTAAAGATATATTTTTGATTTTTACGTAAGAAACATCTCTGTAGTACCCAAATAAAGAAGTCCAGTAAGCTCCCGCACCCGTTGCAACCGGTCCCGGTCTTGGGTTTGTGTTATTGGCATTGGCTTCGATACCTGTATCGTTTGTTGGAATAAAATAATCCATTGCCAGTTTTTGACGTCCTCTGTCACTTACATCAGCAAAGTTTTGGTGAAATGTACTTAGAACTGTTTGTCCCTGACTTGTCAAAACTGAAAAATTGAAATCAAAATTACCAACAGTCAGTTTAGAATATAAACTTCCCTGCCAATCCGGATTTGCGTTTCCAATTACCGTTCTGTCATCCTGATTAAATTTTCCGTCGCCATTTAAATCTTTTGGTCTTGCCTGCCCCGGAGCTTGCCCGTAAGATGCTGCACGTGATGCTTCGCTTTCCTGCCAAACACCATCGTAAACGTAGTTGTAATTTGGATTTAGTTCTGAACCCAGAATTAATTTATTTCCGATATCACTAACTTTATCCTGATTGTAAATTGACTCTAATTTGTTTACGTTTTTAGTAAAAGTAAAAGTCGTTTCCCAATTTACATTTTCGCTTTTAATGTTCTTTGTAGTTAATAAAACCTCGACACCTTTATTACTTACAGAACCAACGTTTGCAAAAGTATTTTTCCAGCCGCTTTCTGCAGGCAATTGCTGTTTGTAAATTAATTTATCTGATAATCTGTCGTAAACATCAACACTTCCTGAAATTCTATTTTTTAAGAAACCGAAATCAAGACCAAAGTTTAGTTCTCGTGTTTTTTCCCAGGTTAAATCCTGATTTGCCAGATTTTCTGACTGCCAGCCCGAAACTACATTTGCTCCGTTTGCATAAAAAGTCTGCTGATTTAATAAAGCCTGAGAAGTGTAAGGTGCTACGTTGTCGTTTCCTGTATAACCTAAACTCGCACGAAGTTTTAAATCTGAAATTACATTACTGTTTGCTAAGAAAGATTCCTTGCTGATTTTCCATCCTAAAGCTACAGAAGGAAAACTCTGCCATTTATTTCCTTCTGATAAAACAGATGAACCGTCCCATCTTGAAGAAGCTGTCAATAAATATTTGTCTTTAAACGTATAATTTAAACGAACGGCGTAAGAACTTAAAGTATTTTTTTGATATCCTGAACTGATATTATAACTGGTTTGAACTCCAGATCCCATATTGTTTGATCCCGTATCAAAAGGCTGATTATTAGAATATAAATACGAAGTTTCATCAACATTTGAATACAAACTCTGCAATAATAAAACGCTGAAATCGTGAACTTCGGCAAAAGTATGTTTCAAGTCAACTTGATTATCCCAAGTATAATTGAAGTTGTTGAAGTTTTTTATGGATGCCGAATTTTTTCCGTTTAAGGTAACTCCGGCATTTGACTGTGCGCCATACGCGGCACTTGTAACCGTATTTTCTATTCCGGCAGAAAAAGTGGTTTTAAACGAAAGCCATTTTAAAGCCTGATATTGAAAGAAAACATTTCCAATCGTCTGCCATGTTTTTTCTGTTTGAGAAGAATTAGCAATTTCCATTAACGGGTTTACCGCACTAGTTTTATTAATTGCCCAGGAACCATCAGGATAAGTTAGTTTTCCCGGAAGGAAAAACAACGTTCCTACTTTTTCATTTCCAGCAGCGTCAACTGCCCACGGCGACATTAATGGACTAAGCCTAAAAGCGTCCTGCATCGCTAAATCACTTCCTAACTGCGTGTCAACACGAGCAATTGTAACGTTGGCACCCGTTGTAAATTTGTCGTTTATTTTATGATTTAATCCTAATTTAAAAGAATATTTATCTGTTCCGTCATTATCAATAAGTCCTTCATCGCTTTGAATCCCGAATCCTAAATTGTAGCTCAACCCAGAATCTGAACGACCTGTAACATTTAAGTAATTATTTTGTGTCATTCCTGTTTTTAGAACCGCATCGGCCCAGTCAAAATTGTAACCGTTGTTGGCTCTTGAAACTAATAGCGGACTTTGATTTCCGGCCAAAGCTGCAAGCTGGGCAGGAGTCTGCGTTGCCGGAGTTGCGCTCATATAAGCAACCTGGTGAAATTTCCACCATTCTTCACCGCTCATCATTTTTGGTAATCTTGCCGCTGTTTTTGTTCCGTAAGAAGAATCAAAAGTTACATTGATTCCGGATTTTACATTGGCACCGCTTTTTGTTGTAACAATAATAACACCGCTGGCTCCTCTTGAACCGTAAATTGCTGCAGAAGAAGCATCTTTTAAAACGTCCATTCTGGCAATATCCTGCGGATTCAAAAAGTCAATATTGTCAACAGGAACGCCATCAACAACATATAAAGGAGACGATCCTACTAAAGAGTTATTTCCTCTAATAACGACTTTAAATCCGTCACCGGAACGTCCTGAAGTTGACGAAATCGTAACTCCGGGTGTACTTCCCTGAATGGCTTCAAGTGCACTGGTTGTATTTCTTTCCGTAATTGTTGCCGCGCTGATGGTGCTTACAGATCCTGTAAGGTCTGTTTTCTTTACAGAACCGTATCCCACAACTACAACTTCGTTTAATGAATTTGATTGTTCTGCAAGGCTTACATCAATTCTTGTTTTTCCGGCAACGCTTACTTCCTGCGTTTGAAAACCTAAATAGCTTATTATTAAAACAGCTTTGCTATTGGTTACGTTTATTTTAAAACTTCCTTCAAAATCTGTCGAAGTTCCGTTTTTAGTTCCTTTTTCCTGGATATTAACGCCTGGAAGCGATAATCCTGAAGCATCTGTAATTTTTCCTTCTATTGTTGTAGACTGTGCGTTTATCGTATTGCACAGCAGGAAATTCAGGAAAAATAAAAATACAAGGTTGTATTTTGTTTTTTTCTTTAATGGTTGTTTAATTTTCATAAGTGGTTTCGTGGTTTGGTTAAATGTTATAGTTATTAGTTTTTATTTGTTTACTTTTTTTCCATTGATATAAGTGTTTATAAAATTGATATTCTTTACGTTTTTTAATGAATAAACTGAGTCAGCTTTTTCGATTTTTACATTTTTCAGCGTAATATTTTCTACCGGAGATTCTGCATAACCTTCTGCCAAAACGCCAAATTTTCCGCTGTTTTTTACTGTAATATTTTCAAGGTTTATATTTCGTACTGTTGGTATAAAATTTCCCGTTTGGGAGCCATACACGTTATAAAACATGGTTACGAGTAAAACACATTCTTTTACAGTTCCTACTTCAAGGTTTCTAACAAAAATATTTTCAATTACGCCTCCTCTTTTTGAATTGGTTTTGATGCGAATGGCACGATCTAAGTTTGGACTGTCCATTATACAATTCTCAACAAACACATTATTCACTCCGGCCGAAATCTCGCTCCCAATTACAACTCCGCCATGACCGTCGATCATTTTACAGTTTTGAACAATGATGTTTTTACTCGGGATCGCTACTCTTCTTCCGTCGGCGTCACGTCCGGCTTTAATGGCAATGCAGTCATCGCCCGTATTGAAAGTGCAGTTTTTGATTATTACATTTTGAGAATATTCAGGATCGCAGCCATCGTTGTTTGGTCCGTGGCTGTTTACTGTTACGCCGTCAATAAGAATGTTATTGGTTTTTATAGGATGAAGAATCCAAAAAGGAGAATTGATAACCGTTATATCTTTTACCAAAACAGTATTACATTCAAAAAACTCGATAAAGTTGGGACGCAGATATCTTCCTTCTCCAAAAATTCTTTCTGAAACCGGAATATTTTTCTCAGCCATATCAACTAAAACTTCACGGTTTGCTGGGTCATTTTGAGACGGAATTCCTTTTTTCCAGCCGTATCCTTTTCCGCCAGACCAAATCCACCAGTTGGTGCTGTCTGCCTGACCGTTTAAAATTCCTTTTCCGGTAACGGCAACATTTGTTTTGTTTTTCGCATAAATAAGCGGGGAATAATTCATTACTTCTGTTCCTTCCCACGAAGTATGAACGATTGGATAATCTTTTGGATTTAAACTGAAAAGAATTTCGGCATGATCTTCTAAATGCAGGTTTACGTTACTTTCTAAATGAATCGCTCCGGTTAAGTATTTTCCATTCGGAACCAGCACTTTTCCGCCGCCATTTTCAGCACAGGTTTTAATGGCTTTTTCAAATGCCAAAGTGTTTAAAGTTTTGCCATCTGCAACAGCACCAAAATCGTTTATATTATAGGTTTTATCCTGAAATTTTGTTTGGGGAAGACTTTTTATAGTCAACTCCATGTTTTTCCACGGATCAGATTCAGAGGCACTAGCAACTTTTTTAGCACAGGATATAGTCAAAACAACCATTATACTGGCAAAAACAATTGATTTATACGCTATAACCTTGTTTATAATCATTTTTGTAGAATTTCAGGTAAACATTGAAAAATCATGAATATTCATGTAATCGATTACACGAAAGTAGAAAATATGTTCCATCCAACCAAATTTATTTAGAAATTTATTATATTTTTAATTTTTATTAAGAATTATAATTACATTTAATGCAAAAATTATTGTAATTTATTATCATTGTAAAATAAAAAACGTTGTAGTAATTCGTTACGGTAATCGATAACATTAAATATTAGGTTATCTAAAAAAAATGTATTTTTGTCTAAGAATTTAACTTGTAAAAACCCTTTTTAATGAGCGAAAAAGTAACCATTTATGATATTGCCGAAAAATTAAATATCACTGCAGCTACTGTTTCCAGAGCGTTGAATAACAACCCGAAGATCAAAGAAAGCACTCGTGAGTTGGTTATTAAAACCGCTGCCTCAATGAACTACAAGCAAAACAAACTTGCTTTAGCATTAAAAAGCGGCCGAAGTAACAATATTGGCGTGATTGTACCGCGTATAGACAGTAACTTTTTTGCTTCTGTGATCAGGGGAATTGAAGAAGAACTGCACCCTCATGGTTATCAGGTAATTATTTGCCAGACGCATGAAAGCAAAAAAAGAGAAAACGAAAACTTATATACTTTAATTGATGCTCAGGTTGACGGAATTTTAATGTCTGTAACTGATGTAACTGACGAAAACGATGCTGCATTTCAGTATGTACTTCAAAAAAACGTTCCGTTGATTTTCTTTGACAGAAGCAAACATATTGAAGGTGTAAGCTCTGTAACCATAAACGACTTTAGAGGCGGTTATTTAACGACCAAACATTTAATTAATGAAGGCTGTAGAAAAATTGCACATTTTTCTGGAGATCAGTCACTGGAAATCTTTAAAAACAGGTTTTTAGGCTACAAACAAGCTTTGCTGGATCACGGAATTGATTTTAAGGAAGAATATGTAATTTATACAAAAAGTGCCGTTGAAGCCGGAAAAGAAGCAGTTGATAAACTTTTACAATTAGAAACACCGCCGGATGCTATATTTTCTGCGAGTGATTTTGCTGCATTAGGTGCCATTCAGGAATTGAAAGAAAGAAATATCAGTATCCCGAAAGAGTTTTGTGTAGCTGGTTTCAGTAATGAACCTTTCACCAAATTCATGGAATTATCAATAACTTCTGTAGATCAGTCACCTCTTGAAATGGGAAAAATGTCCGCGCGCGTTTTCTTAGAACAAGTTGACAAAACAGAAACCATTAAAATAGAAAAAAAGGTAGTTCTCGCACCAGAACTACATATCCGCAAATCATCATCAAGAAGCACCTTTTAGGTTTTTAAACCATATAAGTTATATAAGTAAATTTAAGTTTGCTTTTAATATAACAATAAAAAAAGCAGCTCTTATGGAGCTGCTTTTTTATTCTAAGTATAATCTAAAATGAACTTATATAACTTATATGGTTTAAAAAGAAAGACGCACTGCTGTGCGTCTCTACATGCGTCTCTACATATAAACCTTTGTCACTTTGTATCTCTGTACCTTTGTAACTAAAACCTAAAGCGATACTCCTCTTTTCCAAGGGATGAAGTCGTTTTGGTTTAATAACGCTGCTTTGGTTTTGATTGTTCCGCTGGCAACATCAATAATAAACTCTAACATTTCATCTGCCATTTCATCGATTGATTTTTCTCCGGTGATGATTCCTCCGGTGTCAATATCGATAATGTCCGACATTTTGTTTGCTAATTGTGTATTAGAAGAAATCTTAACAACCGGAGCGATTGGGTTTCCTGTTGGTGTTCCTAAACCTGTTGTAAACAATACCATGTTTGCTCCAGAACCCACCATTGCCGTTGTACATTCTACGTCGTTTCCTGGCGTACAAAGCAAAGTTAAACCCGGTTTAGTGATATATTCACCATAATCAAAAACTCCTGTAATAGGTGAAGTTCCACCTTTTTTAGCCGCTCCTGCAGATTTCATAGCATCGGTAATTAAACCGTCTTTAATGTTACCCGGCGACGGATTCATATCAAATCCTGAACCAGCATCTACAACTGTTTTTTCATACCATTGCATTAAGTCTAAGAAACGTTTTCCGCCTTCGTCTTCAACACATCTGTTTACTAATTCCTGCTCCACTCCACATAATTCAGGGAATTCAGAAAGAATGGTAGTTCCGCCTAAAGCAGCTAGTAAATCTGAAGTTACACCTAAAGTTGGGTTTGCAGAAATTCCAGAGAATCCGTCAGATCCACCGCACTCTAAACCAATTCTAAGTTTAGATAATGGAGCTGGTTCTCTTTTTATTTCGTTTGCTTTTTTAATCGCTTCAAAAGTGTCTTTTACAACACTGCTCAACATCGCTTCGATAGTTCCGATAGACTGCTGATCGTAAATTAAAACAGGTTTTTTACTGTTTGGATTTATGGCATCAAGAGCATCTTTGAAGATTTGAATTTGAAGATTTTGACATCCTAAACTCAAAACAGTTGCTCCGGCAACGTTTGGATTGTTTACATAACCCGCCAAAAGTTTAGCCAGACTATGAGAATCCTGGCGAATTCCGCCGCAGCCTCCTTGGTGTGTAATGAATTTTACTTCAATATTATTGAATAAGTTAGCATCGTTTGAAGCTTCCTGATTTCCGGCACCGCCAGTTTCTGATTTCACTAAAGAACGCAATAACAATTGGTAATCATTTTCTTTAGGTTTCATTAATTCTTTCTCAAAAATATCTTTTAAGATTTCGATGTTTCTGTTTTCACAAAATACTAACGGGAAGAACAACCAAACATTTTCAGTTCCAACTTGTCCGTCTTCTCTGTGATATCCTTGCCAGGTTCTGTCTTTCCATTTGTCAACATTTGGAGCAGTCCAGCCAATCGTTTCTGTTTTACCAGTAACTTTATCACTTTCGTGTTTTACATTTTCAGTAGAAAGCAATCCTCCTCTTTCGATTCTTGCACTAGCTTTCCCTACTAAAACTCCGTACATAATGATCCTGTCCCCTACATTAAAAGGAACCATTGCAATCTTATGTTTCATTTTTACATCTGTCTCAATCGTAACTGATTCTCCTTCGAAATCAATTACTTCGCCAGCTGTAAGATCCACCAAAGCAACAGCGACATTGTCGGTTGGGTGAACTTTTATCAATTTTTTCTGCGCTGCCATAATCCTTATTCTTTTTGCTTTTTGTTTTTTTTTTTGCTTTTCTTTTATTTTATTCTTTCCTGAAACTTGGCAAAACCAGCTTCAATTCCATTTGCATCAATTTCTTCTAAGGCAATTGTAATCGCTTTTGTTAATCCCGGAATTTCAGTTAAATCTTCATCCCAAAAACTTTTGTTTTGCAAAGTCAATCTCGCTATTTTTTCATAATCATCTGATTTCCATAAACCGTCAAAAAACGAAACGATATCTTCACTATCATTTATCGGTAAACTTTGTCCGTTCCAGGTTCCTTTGTAGAAACGAATTAAAGCGGCAAATGCAAAAGTTAAATGAACCGGAAGTGTTTTGTGAATATCAACATATCCTGTTAAACTTGGTAAAACACGAACTTTAAATTTCGAAATTGAATTTAAAGCAATTGATGATAATAAGTGCTTGATAAACGGATTTCTAAAACGGTCTAAAATTTCTTCAGAGAAACTTGCCAATTCTTGTTTATCCATGTTTAAGGTTTCGTTGATTTCCTCAAAAACAGCTTTGTTAATAAATTCTCCTGTAAAAGCATTATCAACGGTTTCTTTTACAGTTTCGTTTCCGTAAAGTAATGAAAACGGCACCATTGCAGTGTGCGCTCCATTTAAAATTCTTACCTTACGTGTTCTGTAAGGCTGCATATCTTCTACAATTTTTACATCTAAATCTGTTTTTTCAAACGGAAGTTTTGCTTTCAATTCATCATCTCCTTCAATAACCCATAAAAAGAAACTTTCTGCACTTACAATTAAATCATCTTTGTATTCTAACTGAATGTTGTATTCTTCAATTTGATCTTTTGGATATCCCGGAACGATTCTGTCAACTAATGTATTGTGGAATGAACAGCTGTTTAAAAGCCACGAAACAAAGTCCTGACCTAATTTCCAGTCTGTACAATATTTTAAAATAACTTCTTTTAAAGTATCTGAATTATAATTAATTAACTCACAAGGAATGATTGTTAATCCTTTATCAGCTGCACCATTAAAATGTTTAAATCTTTCATGCAAAAGTACGGTTAATTTTGCTGGGAAAGATACAGGAGGCTGCATTGTAGGCAAGTCTGAAGCGATGTACTCGATACCTGCTTCTGTTGTGTTTGATATAATAAAAGCCAGTTCTTCTTCTTTGGCTAAAGCCAGATATTCATTGAAAGAAGCATAAGGATCAACTGCTTTTACAATATTTGTTATCAGTTCTTTTTCCTGAATTTCCTCGCCTTTTTTTACACCTTTCATAAACAAAGTGTATAAACCATCCTGCGCATTGATCATATTCACCAACCCTTTATCAATAGGCTGAACAACAGCGATTCCGGCATTAAAATCTGCATTTTGGTTTAATTTCTGAATAGCGTATTCTACAAAAGCTCTTAAGAAATTACCTTCTCCAAATTGAACTATTTTAATAGGAAGCCTGTTTGAAAACTCTGAATTTGATCTGTTAATTTTTTCCATTTTAATTTTTGCTTTAAAGTGTTTTAAATAACCACTTAATACCTTATTGACATTTTAATACATTGTAAATGAAACATTACACTCGTAATTAAAATAGATCTTGCTGTGAGGAGTGACAAGATTTATTTTTCAAGCGTAATGCTCAATTACAATCTCTAAAATCTAAAAAAAACGCATAAATAAGGATTGGCATGATTACTCCTTATTTATTTTCTAATATCTTTTATAATGTCAAGAACCTGTTTAACCTTAGCTGTTAAACCATCAAAATCTTTATTATCTAATATATCTTTTGAAATCAACTGCGATCCTAAACCAACACAAGTTGCTCCTGCGTTTAGCCATGAACTTAAACTTTCAACTGTTGGATAAACACCTCCTGTAGGCATAATGTTTGTCCAGGGACAAGGTCCTTTTATGGCTTTGATAAATTCTGGTCCGTAAATGTCAGCAGGAAATAGTTTTACAATTTCACAGCCTAATTCTTCTGCTCTTGCAATTTCAGTAAGTGTGCCGCAGCCTGGCGACCAAAGTACTTTACGGCGGTTACAAGCAATTGCAATATCTTCTCTAAATACCGGAGTTACAATAAAATTGGCTCCTAAACTCATATACAATGAAGCTGCAGCAGCATCTGTAACAGAACCAACCCCCAAGATCATTCCCGGTAATTCTGCTAAAGCATATTTATTTAAAGCTCCAAAAACTTCATGTGCAAAGTCGCCTCTGCTGGTAAATTCCATTAATCTGGAACCTCCGTCATAACAAGCCTTTAAAACTTTTTTACTTAATTCAATATCCGAATGAAAAAACAACGGTACCATTCCGTTATCCTTCATTGTCTGCGTAACCTCTATTCTTGAATATTTTGCCATATCTCTAATTAATTATCTTGATACTAATGCAGAACCATCACCATCAATCATATTTTCAACTTCTTTTAAAGTAACCAAATTGTAATCGCCGGCAATTGTGTGTTTTAAACAGCAAGCTGCCACTGCAAAATCTAATGCTCTCTGGTTATTATTTTGATATTCTAACAATCCGTAAATCAATCCGCCCATAAAAGCATCACCGCTTCCAACTCTGTCTACAACTGGTGTAACTTCTTTTACAGCTGCCTGATAAATTGTTTTTCCGTCAAACAAAACACCGCCAATTCTTTGGTGCGATGCACTTACAGAATAACGAAGTGTTGTTGCAGCGATTTTTAAATTTGGAATTAATTCAAACAACTTTGAGTATAAAACCGGAAGCGATTCCTGATCCTGATAATTAGGGTTTTCTTTTGGAATTCCTAACATAAAATATGCGGTATCAATGTCGCCTAAAATAACATTACAATATTGTAACATTTCCGGCATTACTTCGCTTGGCGTTTTGCCATACTGCCACAATTTTGATCTGTAATTTAAGTCGCAGGAAATTTTTATTCCCAATTTGTGAGCTGTTTTAATAGCTTCTAAACAAGCTTCTGCAGCGGTTTGAGAAATAGCCGGAGTTATACCACTCCAATGAAACCATTCTGCACCTTCTAAAACTTTTTCCCAGTTTATCTGGCCTTTTTCAATAGTTGCCATTGCACTGTGAGCACGATCGTAAACTACGTTACTTCCGCGTGTTCCTGCTCCGGTTTCCAGAAAATAGATTCCTAAACGTTCTCCTCCATAAACAATGCTTTTGGTCTCGACGTTCATTTTTCGCATTTCTTTTAATGCTGATGAACCAATTTCATTTTCGGGTAATCTTGTAACAAATTCGGCATTTACACCATAATTAGCTAAAGAAACACACACATTAAATTCTCCTCCTCCGTACGTAGCACCAAATGCTGTAGATTGCGAAAAACGTAAATGTCTTTCTGTCGATAAACGCAGCATGATTTCTCCAAATGCAACTACTCTACTCATATTATTTTTTTTGCCACAGATTATAATGATTAAAAGGATTTTAAGCCTGAACGCTAAAATTCTTTCTTCTTTCTTCTCTTTTTCTAAATTAAAATTTGAAATATTCTTTTGCGTTGTTATATGAAATGTCGGCAACTAATTTTCCAATCCATTCCATATCGTTTGGAAGTTCTCCGCGTTTGATTTCATCTCCTAAAAGATTACATAAAATACGTCTGAAATATTCGTGTCTTGGGAACGATAAGAAACTTCTTGAATCTGTCAGCATTCCAACAAAACAGCTGATTAATCCCATATTTGAAAGCGCATTTAACTGCTTTGTCATTCCGTCTTTTTGATCTAAAAACCACCATCCTGAACCAAATTGTACTTTTCCGCGAACGCTTCCGTCATTGAAATTTCCAATCATCGTTGCCATAACTTCGTTATCAGCCGGATTTAGATTATAAATAATAGTTTTAGACAATTTATCTTTGCTGTCCAATGCATTTAAAAAGCTTGACAGTTTTTGTGCCTGCGGATAATCTCCAATAGAATCCCATCCTGTATCAGGACCTAAAATTCTGTGCATACGTGCATTGTTGTTACGCAAAGCACCTAAGTGAAACTGCTGTACCCATCCAAATTCATGATAAGTTTCAGATAAAAACAATAGAACAGCACTTTGGAATTTTAAAGCTTCTTCTGAAGACAGAATTCTGTTTTCTCTTTTCTTTTTGAAAATTGAATTTATTTCAGATTCTGTAAATTGTTCAAAATAAATCTGATCTAAACCGTGGTCACTTAATTTACAGCCGTTTGCATTAAAGAATTCAATTCTGTTTCTTAATGCGGTTTGTAAATCAGCATAAGTATTAATTGCAACTCCGGACACATCCCCTAATGTGTCCAGATATGCATTATAACCATCATTAGCAATTAAGATGGCTTTATCAGGTCTGAAAGCCGTACTCATTTTAGTTCCAATTGGATTTTTTGCCAGTTTTTGGTGAAACTCTAAACTGTCAATTGGATCTTCGGTAGTACAAACTAATTCAGCGTTTACTTTTTTAAGAAGGTTTTGTGTGCTGTAAGCCTGAGAATTTATTTTCTCAGTCGTTTCGATATAGATTTTCTCTGCATTTTTTTCATTCAGCAAATCATAAATATCAAAATAGCGCGCTAATTCTAAATGTGTCCAGTGGTACAAAGGATTACGCATTGTGTACGGAACTGTTTTTGCCCAGTTTAAGAACTTATCTTTATCTGAACCATTTCCGGTTACAAACTGCTCGTTGATTCCTAATGTACGCATGGCGCGCCATTTATAGTGATCTCCATTAATCCATACATTTGTAATGTTATCAAAAATCTTGTCTTCGGCAATAAACTGCGGATTTAGGTGATTATGATAATCAATAATTGGCTGATTTTTAGAGTAATTGTGATACAACTCTTCAGCATATTTATTTTCTAACAGAAAATTATCGTGTATGAATGTCTGATTCGCGCTCATGTCTTTTTAAAATATATTTTGAGAATTATTCTTCGTTTGAAGGTTTTCCTATTGTCGCCAGGATTCCGCCGTCAACATATAAAATGTGACCGTTTACAAAATCACTCGCTTTTGAGGATAAAAATATTGCTGCTCCGGCTAAATCACCTGGGTCTCCCCATTTTGCAGCAGGAGTTCTGCTAATGATAAAATCGTTAAACGGATGTCCGTCAACTCTAATTGGTTTTGTTTGTTCTGTTGCAAAATATCCCGGCCCGATTCCGTTGATCTGCACATTGTATTTTGCCCATTCTGTTGCCATGTTTTTCGTCAGCATTTTTAAACCGCCTTTTGCAGCAGCATATGCCGAAACTGTATTTCTTCCCAACTCACTCATCATCGAGCAAATGTTGATGATTTTCCCTTGTCTTCTTTCAATCATTCCTTTTGCCACATGCTTAGAAACAATAAACGGACTTACTAAATCAATATCGATTACTTCTCTAAAATCAGCAACTTCCATTTCAAGAAGCGGAATTCTTTTAATAATTCCTGCGTTGTTAATTAAAATATCGATTGGTCCAACTTCGCTTTCAATTTTGGCAACTGCAGCTTTTACTTCCTGCTCTTCGGTTACATTAAATTTATAACCAACCGCATTGATTCCTTCACTTTTAAGTGCCGCTAGAGCATCGTCAATTTTTTGTTGAGATGAATTTCCGTTCACCACAATTGTTGCTCCGGCTTCTCCAAGTCCTTTTGCCATTGCCATTCCCAGTCCGTGTGTACTTCCTGTAATAAGGGCAACTTTTCCATTTATATCAAATAAGTTTGTCATTTTCTTATCTTAAATCAGTGATTTTACAAACATCCATATCTCCGTAATCTAAGTTTTCACCCGCCATTCCCCAGATAAAAGTATAATTGCTGGTTCCTGAACCTGAGTGAATTGACCAAGGCGGAGAAATTACTGCCTGATGATTGTTCATCCAAATGTGTCTTGTTTCCTGCGGCTGTCCCATGAAGTGACAAACGGCTTGGTTTTCTGGAATATCTAAATAAAAATAAACTTCCATTCTACGATCGTGAACGTGTGCCGGCATTGTATTCCAAACACTTCCCGGTCTTAATTCCGTCATTCCCATTTGTAATTGACAGGTTGTTACAACGCTTCCAATAATCATTTGGTTTACCGTACGGTGATTTGCCGTTTCCATCGTACCTAATTCTAATTTATTGGCTTCTGCCAAGCTTACTTTTACCGTTGGGTAAGTTGTGTGAGCCGGTGCAGAATTGATGTAAAATTTAGCCGGATTTTTGCTGTCGGCACTTTTAAAGATTACTTCTTTATTTCCGCTTCCAATGTATAAAGCATCTTTAAAACCTAATTCATAAGATGTTCCTTCCACTACTACAGAACCGCTTCCTCCAACATTAATAATTCCTATTTCTCTTCTTTCTAAAAAATACGGCGCTTTAAGCGGATCGATTGTTTCCAGCGCTAAATCGCCTTTTACAGGAACTGCAGAACCTGCAATGTATCTGTCGTAATGCGAATAAACCAATACAACTTCATCTTCCTGCATTAAATCATCAATTAAGAATTCTTCTCTTAACTGCTGTGTGTCGTATTTTTTAACTGCTTCTGGGCTTGACGCGTATCTTGAGCTATATTTTGTCATAATTTTATTTTAATGTAATCGATTGCACAAATTTAATTTTTTATATTGAAAAAAGCATAATTCCAACTAAAAAATATTTCAATAATGCTAAATTACAGATTTGTAATTGGACTATACTTAGGAACTAAAGTTTTCATTACTGTCCAGCCAATTAAATAACAAACAGCACAAATCGAGAAAATAATCATATAGCCTGTATTGATTCCGTCAGAAATTACGGCTCCGCTTTTCTCTAATTCTTTAAAGAAAGTTTCCGGAATAGGCTGAGTTACAAATTGCGGGAATTTCTCTAAAAACGGCTGTCCGTTTACGGTTGTCAATGTTTTATGTGTATAATCGAACAATAACCCTGAACCTTTATTAATCAAAGTAGAACCTAAACCTCCTGCTAAACCTCCAATTCCTGTAATGGTTGCAATTGCTTTTTTAGGAAACATATCTCCAACCGTTGTAAATATATTTGCAGACCATGATTGGTGTGCTGCACCAGCGATTCCGATAATAATGATAGGAGCCCAATAACTGATATATCCTAAAGGCTGTGCGACTAAAGCTAATAGTGGAAAAAATGCAAAAATCAGCATCGCTCTCATTCTTCCTTCGTAAGGGTTCATTCCTTTCTTTTCCACAAAATAAGTTGGAAGCCATCCGCCAATAATCGATAGTAAAGTAATCATATACAAAACAAATAATGGCAATGCAGCTTCTGTAGAATCCATGTGGTATACAGAACTTAAGTAAGCCGGGGTCCAGAATAAAAAGAACCACCAAACACCATCTGTCATGAATTTACCAAAAGCAAAAGCCCAGGTTTGTTTGAATTTTAAACATTCTATAAAAGATACTTTTGAAGTTGTTTCTGGAACGTAACCTACTAATTTACTGTCTGCAATATCATCTTGCTGAATATAAGCTAATTCTTCTGCGCTTACTCTTTTGTGTCTTTCTGGCTTATCATACATAAAAATCCAGAATCCCATCCAGATAAAACCTAATGCCCCGATGATAATAAATGCCATTTCCCATCCAAATGATTCTGCAATAAACGGAATTGAAATTGGAGCTGCCAATGCACCAACGGTTGCACCAGCGTTAAAAATACTGGTAGAAAAGGCACGGTCTTTTTTAGGAAAATATTCGGCAGTGGTTTTAATTGCTGCAGGAAAGTTTCCTGCTTCACCAACTGCTAAGATAAAACGGGCGAAAATGAATAATGTAACACTTACATTAATCACTTTTCCGGTATCGCTTAAACTGCTGATTATTTCTTTTGATCCTTCAAAACCAACCAACCAGTTGCCAGTTATAATTCCTGAAGTTGCAATTCCGCAAAAAGCGTGTAAACAGGCTCCTACAGACCAAATCCCAATAGCCCAAAGAAATCCTTTTTTAGTATCTAACCAATCTACAAATCGTCCTGCAAATAATAATGAAACAGCATAAAAAATAGAAAACAGCGCAGTAATGTTTCCGTAATCGTTGTTTGTCCAGTGAAACTCCGGTGCGATAAAATCACTCCAGGTTAACGAAAGAACTTGTCTGTCGAGGTAATTAATTGTGGTTGCAAAAAATAAAAGCGCACATATACTCCAACGATATTTTCCTGCGGATTTAATAGTTTGATTTACTGTAACAGCATCGGTTTGACTCATGATTGTGGTTATTATAGTTAGATTATTTAATTTTAAGATCCGTATACAAATGCATAATTTAAACACATTAGAATCAAGAGATTAAAATTATGGGATTGCAATAATGTAATCGATTGCACAAATATAGTTTTTAATCTTTATATTCCAAATAAATTATATATAAAATTATTTTCAGTACCAAATTTAAGACATTGCATAAAAAAAAGAACTCAAAATTACACATTAACCAATATATTTGTTAAAAGCCAATAGGTGAAATTTATCCGTATTTAGGGGTAAAATTGTCCCGGAATTTAATTCTCATGAAATTGTTTTTAATTACCTTTCATTTATTCAAATTCAAATTTATAAATCTGCCCGACCAAACAAGTAAACAATTGTAAAACAACTAATTAAATTTAACATTGAAAAATTCAAAAAAACAATATTTTAGAAAATCTGTATTTAGTTTTATCCTATTTGCAGGAGTATTATTCAATATAAAAGCGCAGAATCAGGTAATTCCGCTTTGGAATAAAATTCCGGATGAAATTAAAGCACCGGATTATAAAGAGAAAGAAGTCATAACTGACGGAAAAGTTCAAAGTACCAGTTTAGTTACAATTCCAACTTTAACGGCATTTTTCCCGAATGTAACAAAACCAAATCAGACTGCTGTAATTATTCTTCCCGGCGGAGGATATCAGCATTTGGCTATTGATAAGGAAGGAACAAAAGTGGCGCAATGGTTTAATAGTTTAGGAATTCCGGCTTTTGTATTGAAATACCGACTTCCGAGTGATTTAGTAATGAAAAATAAAAACGTAGGCCCATTGCAAGACGCTCAGGAAGCGATTCGCTACGTAAGACAAAATGCCGCAAAATGGAACATTGATCCTAATAAAATTGGAATTTTAGGCTTTTCTGCCGGCGGACATTTAGCTGCTACCCTATCCACTGATTATGATGATACAGTTTATGAATCTGCTTTTAAAGTAAGCGCCCGCCCCGATTTTTCTCTTCTAATTTATCCTGTAATTTCAATGCAAAATGATATTACGCACAAAGGTTCACAGATTAATTTACTGGGAAACAATCCTTCACAAGATTTAATAGACTCATTTTCAAACGAAAAGAAAGTTACCACACAAACACCTCCTGCTTTTTTAATTCATGCAACAGATGATACGGTCGTTTTACCCGAAAACAGTATCGATTATTATTTAGCTCTCAAAAAAAATGGTGTTACAGCGGAGTTACATTTATATGAAAAAGGTGGTCACGGTTTTGGTTTAGGCGTAAACGACACCAGCAAATATTGGACAAGAGATTGCCAGGAATGGTTAAAAGTAAACGGCTATAACTAAAACCAAAAAAGTATGAAACAAAAAAAAGGTTTTTAGAAGAGGCCAACCAATTAACCAAATCTAAAAACCTATAAAAAATTAGACATCTGTTGTATTATTTGCAAATTTCTACAAGTTACCCATGATAAAGTGAATATGTCAAATTTTTAAAAATTAAAAAAATTGTTTCTCCAAAAACAGTTTAACCGTTAAGATCTTTGAGGAATAATTTAAAAGGTAGTAAATCATTATCTCAATCTCAACAAGACAAATCTAATACAGCCTTTTGAAATCCCATTACGGGTTTCCCGTATATTTTTTTAAAAGTTGCTAAAGTTCTAAGATTCTGAGGTTCTAAGTTTTTTTAAAGCTTAGAACCTTTCTTATTCTAGGTTAAGTTAAAACCGCAATCAAACAAATAAATTTGCATAGTAAATTATAAGTTCTGTCAAAAACTGAAACAAATAGAAAAGAAAAAACTTAGAATCTTAGTATCTCAGCATCTTAGAAACTTAAAAAACCTTTCTTATTCTAGATTAAGTTGAAGAAAAAACAAAACAAATAAATTTGCATAGTAGATTACAAGTTCTGTCAAAAACTGAAACCAAATAGAAAAAGAAAAAACTTAGAATCTAAGCATCTTAGAACCTTAGTAACTTCTTATCTTAGATTAAGTTGAAGAAAAAACAAAACAAATAAATTTGCATAGTAGATTACATGTTCTGTCAAAAACTGAAACCAAATAGAAAAAGAAAAAACTTAGAATCTAAGCATCTTAGAACCTTAGTAACTTCTTATCCTAGATTAAGTTGAAGCCATGATAAAACAAATAAATTTGTAAAGTAAATTAGAAGTTCTGCCAAAACTAAATTCAAAGTAAAAAACTTAGAATCTTAGCATCTCAGAACCTCAGAAACTTAAAAAAAATGAAAACACTTGAATTCTTATTACTGGGAAAAAACGAAGACATACTGGCCATTTTACTTCGCCTTGTAAACGCATATGAAGATTGGAACGCAGTTTCTTTCAACAATGAAAAAGAAGCTCAGGAATATTTTCAAAATCACAAAATCGATGTTGTTCTTTTGAGTTCCGGAATCGAAGATCATGTCGAAAAAGAGTTTACTTCATTTTGCTTAAAACAGCAGCCGGAAGTTGAAGTAATTGAACATTTTGGCGGAGGAAGCGGTTTATTAAAATCAGAAATTCTCTACCGATTACATCTAAAAGGAAAAATTTAGGTACCAGTATTTTTCTCTTTTAAAATTCATTAAAAGCTTTACGAGAATACATTAACGAATATCCAATTTTTATTGACGATATATCGCTAGGATCACTATTGCCTTTTCTGAAAATCCTTTTAAAATCAACACATTACAAACAAGGCATTTAATTTGAATGCTAAAAACTGAAAATCAAATACAAAATATTTTTTAAACCTTTTAATTAACAACAAAATCACATTATCATGAAAAAATTAATCCTTACCGCAGCTTTATTATTTGTAACATTTATTGGATTTGCTCAAAAACCAAGTCCTGCATTGTTAGATCCAACAAATCATGCATTAGTACTAATTGATTACGAAAGCCAAATGGCATTTGCAGTAAGCAATATTCCAATCGATCAGCTTAGAAACAACACTGCTCTTGTAGCCGGAGCTTCAAAAATATTCAAAGTTCCAACTGTTGTAACAACTGTTGCAGAGAAATCATTCAGCGGACCTGTTTTTAGAGAAATTGAAGAATTCTATCCTCAAAAAACTTCAAACTATATCGATCGTACCACAATGAACACTTGGGAAGACGCTCCGGCACGCAAAGCGATTATTGCAACAGGTAAAAAGAAAATCGTTTTTGGCGGTTTATGGACAAGCGTTTGTATTGTTGGGCCAGTTTTATCAGCAATCAACGAAGGTTATGATGTTTATGTAATTACAGATGCAAGCGGGGACGTTTCTAAAGAAGCACACGAAATGGCTGTAACTCGTATGGTACAAGCGGGTGCACATCCTGTAACTTCATTACAATATTTATTAGAATTACAACGCGACTGGGCTCGTCAGGAAACTTATGTACCTGTAACAGATTTAGTTAAAAAATACGGTGGTGCTTATGGTGTAGGTGTTCAATATGCACACGAAATGTTGAAACACTAAATGTTTAATGGCACACGGATGAAACGGATTCGCTATCGCGAAGGCGCGGATAAAACGGATTTTTAAATCATTAATTATAAAATAAAATCTGTGTAAATCCGCGTCTTTGCAAAGCAAATCAGTAAAATCTGCGTCTAATATTTAATCCATCAAAAAAGACTGTATAAAACGTACAGTCTTTTTTTCTCCCAAAACCAACTAAATACCACTATTATGAAACTCTCTTTCAAAATATTAGCTTTTCTTTTATTGCTTTCTGTTTCAATTTTCGCTCAAGGCAAAAAAGCTACACTTATCGTTCATCATGCTGTAATTCATACTTTAGACGATAAAAATACAATTGCCGAAGCTATGGCTGTCGCCGATGGGAAAATCCTGAAAACAGGAAAAAACAGCGAAATCTTAAAATTAAAAGACAAAAAAACAACGGTAATCGATGCCAAAGGAAAAGTAATTATTCCCGGAATATTCGATTCTCACATGCACATTATTCGCGGCGGAAGGTTCTTTAATACCGAATTACGATGGGATGGTGTTCGTTCTCTCAAAAAAGCTTTGGCAATGCTGAAAGAACAAGCCCAAAGAACTCCAAAAGGACAATGGGTTCGCGTTGTAGGCGGCTGGAATGCCTATCAGTTTGAAGAAAAAAGGCTCCCAACTTTAGCAGAAATCAACGAAGCAATAGGCGAGATTCCAACATTTATTCTTCACTTATATGGACATGCTTATTTAAACAAAGCAGGGTTACAAGCTTTAAAAATTGATGCCAATACGCCAAACCCAAATGCAGGATTAATTGAAAAAGATCCAGAAGGAAACCCAACCGGATTATTAGTTGCTGAGCCAAATGCATTTATTTTATACTCAACACTTTCTAAGCTTCCGGAATTATCTCCAGAAGAAAAAATAAACTCCACAAAACAATTTATGACCGAAATGAACCGTCTTGGCGTAACCGCTATTATGGATGCAGGAGGCGGATTTCAAAACTTTCCGGACGATTATGGTGTAACAAACGGTTTGTGCAAAGACAGCGACTTAACGATTAGAATGCCGTATTATTTGTTTGCTCAAAAAGCAGGAAGCGAACTAAACGATTACACCAAATGGATTAATACCGTTGAAATTGGCGAAGGCTGTGACGACGATCATCATTCTGATAAAGTAGAATATCATGTTCAGGGCGCAGGAGAAAATTTAGTTATGAGTGCGGGAGATTTTGAAAACTTTGATAAACCAAGACCAGAATTAAGTCCGGCGATGGAAGGACAATTAAAAGAAGTTCTATCATTATTAATTAAAAACAGATGGCCGTTTAGAATTCACGCGACTTACAATGAAAGCATTACAAGATTTTTAAATGTAATTGAAGATATCAATAAAGAAACACCTTTAAACGGACTTTTATGGTTCTTTGATCACGGAGAAACTGTTTCTGTAGAAAATTTAAAACGAATAAAAGCTTTAAACGGAGGATTAGCGATTCAACATAGAATGGCGTATCAGGGCGAAAGTTTCATTAAAAGATATGGAAAAACGGCGGCTGCAAATACAGTTCCGCTTAAGAAAATATTAGAATTAGGAATTAAAGTAGGAATGGGAACTGACGGAACCCGTGTGGCAAGTTACAATCCGTGGGTTGGTTTGTATTGGTTAACAACCGGAAAAACTTTAGGCGGTTTAAAATATATGAATGATGAAAATATTCTGGACAGAACTACTGCTTTAAAATTATTCACTTACGGAAGCGCACAATTAATCAATATTGAAAAAGACCGTGGAATGCTGACTGCAGATAAACTAGCCGATTTTTCTATTCTTTCTGATGATTATTTCGCAACTCCTGAAGAAAAAATCTTAAATATAGAATCAAAATTGACAGTCGTAAACGGAAAAGTAGTTTATGCCGATAATGAATTTAGAACCTTTGCCAAAGAAACACCAAAAGCGATTCCGGACTGGAGTCCTGTAAATTACTTTGGAGGTTACCAAAAAAACTAATATGAAAAATACATTCCGATTATTGTTGCTTTTGGGAATCATTTTTTCTGCAAATGCACAACAAAAACCAGTTTTCCAAAAGCTGCGATATGACGATGATTTCCAATATCTTAAAGCCGATTCGACGAAAACCTGGTACGAGAAAATCAAATATATTCCGTTATCTAAAAACGATAAATATTACGCCTCAATTGGCGGCGAAATAAGAGAACAATATTTTTATACCGTAAATGACAAATGGGGCGATGAAACCACTGGAGGTGATGGTTATTTATTGTCCAGATATTTGCTAAATGCCGATATTCATTTAGGAAGGTTCAGAACTTTTATTGAATTTCAAAGCAGTCTTGCCAACAGTAAAATTGATCCGAGTCCAGTTGATGAAAACGAGCTCGATCTTCATCAGGCTTTTTTAGATGTTGATTTCATTCAAAATAAAAATCAGCAGTTAACTTTTAGAGTTGGAAGACAGGAAATCGCATACGGTTCGCAGCGTTTAGTCAGCGTTCGCGAACGTCCCAACAACCGAATTGCTTTTGACGGAATGAAACTATTCTACAAAAACAATAATTGGCAGACGGATGCTTTTTACTCGCATCCTGTTGCCAATAAACCCGGAGTTTTTAATGATGATTTTAATGATAACGCTAAACTTTGGGGAAATTATACGGTATTTCACAAAGTGCCATTTATTCAAAATATCGATTTGTATTATTTAGGTTTATGGAAAAACCACGCTGTTTTTGATAATGCTGTTGGCGAAGAAACCAGACATTCCATAGGAACAAGAATTTGGAAAACAAAAGGAAACTGGAAATATGATTTTGAAGGTTTGTATCAATTCGGCAAAATCGAATCGCAAAATATTTCCGCTTGGACACTTTCATCTAACACATCATATACTTTTGAAAACGTCAAATTCAATCCTGAAATTGGTTTAAAAACAGAGTTTATTTCCGGAGATAAAAACAGCAATGACAATCAATTGCAGACATTTAATCCTTTGTATCCAAAAGGAGCTTATTTCGGTTTAGTCGGTTTAATTGGCCCATCAAACTTAATTGACATTCATCCGTCAATTGCGTTAGATTTAACCGAAAAATTAGGCTTCGGAATCGATTATGATATTTTCTGGAGAAGTTCCATTCACGACGGATTATATGCCCCAAATATGCAACTTTTGTATTCTGGAGACAACACAACCAAACGTTTTATAGGAACACAATTGATCACAAATTTTGATTATAATGTAAATCCTTTTTTAACTGTTTCTGTAGAAGGTGCATGGTTTGATGCGGGTGCATTTTTAAAAGAAGCCGGTTCTGGAAAAGATTATTTTTATACCGCTTTGACAGCACAATTTAAATTCTAAATTTGTGTAACACAAAGTTCTAAAAATGGAGAAAAAGTATTCGGTTGCCATTTATCCTTCACAAGATGTTATTGATTCTGTCAAAACAATGAAGGATTATTTAAAAAGCAAAATTGATTGGTACAACAGCTGTAATTCTGTTGGACATATTACGATTTGTGAATTCACAATTACCGAATCCGAAATTGATAAATACAAACAAAAGCTTTTTAAAGTTTGTGATACTTTTACTCCTTTTCAAGTTGATTTAGATCATTTTGGTTCTTATGACAATGCCGGAGCATTTTTTATAGCTCCAAATGAAGAATCAAAAATAGTCTTGAAACCTATTATGAAAAAGGTTCAGGAATCTTTAAAACCTTTAAAACTCAAAAAAAGTGACGATCCACATATGTCAATTGGAAGGAAATTAACACCGGAAAATCTTAAAATTGCATCGCAGCTTTTTACTACAATCGATATTGATTTTTCATGCAAGGAAATTGTTTTAAGAGAATTAGATCCTGTTAAAAAACAGTTTTTTGTAATAGATACTTTTTCTTTTAATGGAAATGCACAAGCTGAGTTTGTTCAGGGCAGTTTGTTTTGAGGTTTTGCCACGAAGGCACTAAGACACAAAGTTTTTTTACAAAGTATTGTCATTGCGAGGAACGAAGCAACCACACTATAACTTGATTCAGCAAATGAGATTGTTTCGTTCCTCGCAATGACTGTGCAAATCTGTTCTATCCGTAAAATCTGCGGGCCAAAAAAATTTCGTATATTTGAATTTTACAATTCACGCATATGAAATCCCTAGATTCATTTTACAAAGATATTAGCGAAGATACAACCGCTGAATCCAATTCATTACTGCCAAATGACATTCAAAAAGAAATTGGTCATTTTAATGTTTTTGACATTAAAGAGCTTTTAGAACGTCTTCAGGGAAAACCGACAATGCCTTATGACAGAAGAGCTTATTATAAAATAAGTTTGATTCGAGGTCATAATAAAGCAGAGTACGCCGACAAAGTAATTGAAATAGAAAAACAAGGATTGTTATTTGCAACACCAAAAATTCCGTATAATTATGTTCCGCAAGACACAAATCAATCAGGACAGTTTTGCGTTTTTACAAGCGAGTTTTTATCTAAAAACAAAAGCGGAATTGACTTAGACGAACTTCCTATTTTTGCTTCAGACGGTTATCCTATTTTTCAATTATCAGATGAAGAAGTAGAAGAAGTAGCCCTGATATTCAATAAAATACAAAAAGAAATTAATTCTGATTATATCTATAAATATGATTTAATTAGAAATTATGTCGCTGAATTAATTCACTTTGGGCAAAAATTACAGCCCATAACTGCTCTTTATTCTAAACACAATTCTGCAGCGAGGGTTTCGTCTTTATTTGCCGAATTATTAGAAAGACAATTTCCAATAGAATCTCCGCATCAGCGATTAGAATTAAGAACCGCAAAGGATTTTGCAGCGAGATTATCTGTTCACGTTAATCATTTAAATAAGGTTTTAAAAGAAAATACCGGAAAAACCACAACTGAATTAATCAGTTCAAGATTGACAAACGAAGCGAAAATCCTTTTAAAACAAACGGATTGGAATATTTCTGAAATCGCTTATTCTCTTGGTTTTGAAGAATTAGCGCATTTTTCTAACTTTTTTAAAAAACAAACTACTTTAACGCCGCTGGCTTTTAGGAGCTAAATAATTTTAGATTTTATAATTATTTTAGATTGCAGATTTTAGATTTTAGATTCCCACAAAGCTTGTCCTCCTGAGCGAAGTCGAAGGATCTCAAGCTGAGTTCATACAGTATGTTCTTATAGGGCGTGTCCTTCGACTTCGCTCAGGATGACATAAAATGAGAATTTTTATTTGAGCCAGTAATAATTGGAATTTGGTCCCGAAGCCTCGGGATAAAAAATTGGAATTTCATTACTCCTGATTTGAATTTCGCAAACATCGGTTTGATATTTACAATTCCCCAACACTACTTCACTCCTACCTTTGTCTTATCAATTTAAAAGATCGAAAAGATGAATTTATCAAACAACAAAATTTTAATAACAGGCGGTGCAAGCGGAATTGGACTTGGACTTACTGAACGATTTATTCAGGAAAACAATACCGTAATTATCTGCGGCAGAAGAGAATCTGTTTTAAACGAAGTGAAAGCAAAATTTCCTTCCGTCATCACAAAAGTATGCGACTTATCTTTAGAAGAAGAAAGAATCGCACTTTACAAATGGATTCAAGAAAATCATCCTGACTTAAACGTATTAATCAACAATGCCGGAATTCAAAAATGGGTTTCTGTTACAGATGCTGATTTCTACGAAAGCATGAAAGCAGAAATCAGTACAAATATTGAAGCACCGCTGCATTTAACTTCCTTATTTATTGAGTTGAAATCTTTAACAACGGTAATGAATGTAACATCTGGATTGGCATTTTCGCCATTTGCAAAAGTTCCGGTTTATTCGGCTACAAAAGCATTTTTCCGTTCGTTTACAATTTCACTTCGTCATTTATTAAAAGAAAAAAATATCGAAGTAATCGAAATTATTCCGCCTGCATTGAACACAGATCTTGGCGGAGTTGGTTTACACGACGCACATCCGAGTGTGAGTGATTTTATTCTATCCATTTTTGAACAAATAAAACAAGGAAAAGAAGAACTTACTTTTGGAACCAGCGAAACAAGATTAAACGCAAGCGTTCCGGAATTAAAAGCGTCATTTAACGCATTACACGGTAACTGAAATTAATTTTTAAACACATAGAAACATAGTTTTTGCAAACACATAAAAGGCATTTCATTTTATCTAAACAAACATAGAAATGCAGCTAAAATCCACATCGCTATGTGTTAGAAACTAGTTTCTTTTTACAATCTTTTTAGATCAAAATAAAACCTATGTTTCTATGTGTTTAAAAAAATCACACTGTGCGGGGTCTTCGACTTCGCTCAGACTGACAGAACAACAAACAAAATATCAACAATTCATAATTAATAATCAACAATTATAAAAAATGGCAGTAAATACAAAAATAGCTCTGGTTACAGGAGGAAGCAGAGGTTTAGGAAAAAATATGGCAATTGCAATTGCTAAAAAAGGACTTGACGTTATCATTACTTACAACAGTAAAAAAGACGAAGCAGACGCTGTTGTAAAAGAAATCGAAAGTTTAGGTCAAAAAGCGGCTTCTCTTCAATTAAACGTTGGAGATTCACAAACTTTTGATGGCTTTTTTGAAGGAGTTTCTTCCACTTTAAAAAGTACTTTCAATACGGATAAATTTGATTTTTTAGTAAACAATGCCGGAATCGGAATTCATAATTCATTTGTTGGAACTACTGAAGCAGAGTTTGACCAATTGACTAATATTCAGTTTAAAGGTCCGTTTTTCTTGACTCAAAAAGCTTTGAACGTAATGAACGACGGCGGCGGAATTGTAAATATTTCAACTGGTTTGGCTAGATTTTCATTTCCAGGTTATTCGGCATATGCTTCTATGAAAGGCGCAATCGAGACGTTAACAAAATATCAGGCAAAAGAATTAGGTGAAAGAAAAATCAGAGCCAATGTTGTCGCTCCGGGTGCCATCGAAACTGATTTTGGCGGCGGTGTTGTTCGTGATAACGAACAATTAAACAAAAACTTAGCCTCAATTACAGCTTTAGGAAGAGTTGGTTTGCCAGACGATATTGGCGGTGTTGTTGCTTTTTTATGTACCGAAGATGCGCGCTGGGTAAATGCACAACGTATTGAAGCTTCTGGCGGAATGAATTTGTAATTCTTATTTACGTTAAATATTAAACCCGACAGGTTTTTGAAACCTGTCGGGTTTGCTGTTTTAAATATGTTTGAGTAAGTATTTTTTTTACCCTATTTGAATTGTTTTAATTAAGTTTCCTTCTTCATCAAAAATCAGATTATAATTTTTTCCGTCTTTTGCGGCTTTCACTTCATAAGTTGTTTTGTTTTTAGCATCCAACGCAGAGTAAGCTTCTCTTGGCGGCACTACGGCTTTAGCTTTTGTTTTTGACTTACTTTTTGATTTCAAATTTGATTTAATCGGATAATTGGCATCAAGATAATCCTGTGCATTTTTTGGAAGTTTAGCGCTTGAGATTTGCTCTTTATACTTTTTAAAATTTCCATCACTGTCATAAACTGCATAAGCCTGAGTTTTGGCTGCCACAGTAAATTTTGCGGCAAAATAAATGTCATTCTCAGTCTTTCCATATTCCATCGACCAAATTGGCTTTTTTTGTGGATATTGCTTTTCAAATGCCTTTACTGTCTTTTCTGACGGAAGCAAAATGCTCTGCTGTCCTATTAAAAAATTGAAACATAAAAAGGCGGTAAATAAATAAAAATTCTTCATAATAATACTTTAATAAAATTAAACAATCTGCATATAAAGTAATAAAATTACTACATTTTAACCATATTAAAAAGTTAAAATTTAGAATATCTTCTAACAACAAAAACAAAACCCGACAAGTAAAAAACTTGTCGGTTTTGCCGTTTTAAATATAATTGAATTAGTAAGTGTTCTTTTTAATTTTTTTCGATGATTACGTCAAAACCTCCATTTTGATCAAAAACAACATCATAAAATCTGGAATCTTTTTCTATACCTACTTCATAAGTAGTTTTGTTTTTATCATTTACTATCACAGCGATTTCTCTGATTGCTTTTGGTGAATAGTTTTTCTTTAAATAAGTCTGCGCTTTTTGAGGTAATTGACTTAACGGAATTTGTAATTCATACGCTTTCAAAATTCCCAAATTATCATAAACTGCGAGCGCTTTGGTATTCTTATCGGTATTAAATTTTGCCTGGTACCTAATTTCATCATTATCATCGCCAACATAATCTATAGACCAGACCGCAACTTTGTTTGGATACTCTTTTTCAAAAGTAAACCGAACTTTTTCGGGTGGCGTTACTACTTCATTTTGAGCGCTTAAAAAACCACCGTAAAGTAAAATCAGCAGTAAGAATACTTTTTTCATGATCCTGACTATTAAAATTAAAAACTCAAATAAGTACTAAAATTATTACTTTTAAAATGAAATCCAAATATTTTTTAATAAAAAAAATGTTACTTTTTTAATCTGTCCGTCAATTCCCTTTTGTAGGTTATTCCAACGGGTAATTTTTCATTTTTAATTACTACAAAATCTTTTTCAGTTGTATCAATTTTGTCTAATGCAACAATATAAGATTTATGGATTCGGATAAAATTTTTCTCCGGAAGGCATTTTTCAAGCTCCGTTGTGGTTATTGAGGCGAGATACGTTCGCTTTGTCGTGTGCAGTTTTACGTAATTTCCAAAACTTTGTGCATACAAAAGCTGGTCTAATTCAATATCAATAAAATAACCATCGACTTTTACGCTCACTTTATTTACAACTACTTCTTCTTCTTTTGTTTTTACATTTTCTGTAGAGAAAAAACGATCTACAGCTTTTAAAAATCTTGGAAAATAAATGGGTTTCAGTAAATAATCAATTACACCGTAATCGTAACTTTCGAGTGCAAATTCAGAATAAGCTGTCGTTAAAATGGTTTTAGGATGATTGGGAATAATCTTCAATAATTCCATTCCTGAAATCTCAGGCATATTGATATCCAAAAACATCAAATCGACTTTGTTTTCCCTAAGATAATCCATTGCTTCAATGCCATTATATCCCTGAAAAACCAATTCTAACTGCGGATTCTGTTTTATATAATTAGCTAAAACATAATGCGCTGCCGGCTCATCATCAACAATAATACATTTTTTTGGATCTCTCATTATGCAAATCTTTTCAATTGCAGTTTTAAATCAACAATGTAAGTTTTTTTATTCTCCTGAATATCGAGTGTATAGTTTTTTCCGAAAATCAAATTCAGTCTTTCAATGGTATTTTTTAAACCAATTTTAGTCGAAACAACATCGGTTTGTTTCGTTGGAATTGAATTTACCACATGAAGATGCAACTGTCCGTCTTCCACAGTAATAAAAATTTGGACGAAACATTTTTCAATCGCGCAGGTTCCGTGTTTAAAAGCATTTTCAATAAAAGCAATTAAAAGCATCGGCGAAATTTTATACGCATTTTCATTATCAACTTTAGAATCAAAAGTAATATCACAGCGATATCCTACACGTTCTTTTTCAAGCTGTACATAACTGTTTATAAACTCTAATTCGTCTTCTAAAGATACGCATTGTTTGCTGTTACTTTCTAATTGGTAACGCATTAACTGTGAAACTTTCATGATCAAATCCGGCGTTCTGTCTGGAAATTCAAGGCTGATTCCGTAAAGCGTATTAAAAGTATTGAATAAAAAGTGCGGGTTCAATTGTCCTTTTAACGAATTCAACTGCATTTGGTTGAATAACAAGGCTTCTTCTGTACGTTTTCTGTGGATTCTGTAGAATTTAAAAACAATAATCGGGCTTAAAATACAAACCAAAGTCCCTAAAACGCTGGCCAATTGGTACAAATAACTTCTTTGATGGGAGTTTTGATAAAAATAAAGATTTCTAAACATGTCCAGCATCGTAAGCTCATACAACACAATCGAAAAAACAAGAACTCCGAAAAGCGTTAATACCAAATAAGTAAAAGGACGACGGGTTTTAAATAATATGGGAAAAAGGAAGAAACGATTGAACTGTGCGTGCATATACAGAATGCAGTAGAAAAAAACGCCCATTAAAACAGATGTTATGGAACTAAATAACATCCAGTCATTTTTTAAAGTATATATGGTAAAGGAAAACGCGACGACGGCAATTTCCTGCCACCATTTGTTATCCAGAATATTATCAAATTTTATGCTCATTTTTTAAACTTAAATAGTTCACAAAGTACGGACAAATATTTAATTATCATTTCTAAAAAATGACCAATTGAATTGGTCATTTACTATTGCAGTACATCACTTAACATGACTTTTATCAGTGTAAGAGAAATAAATTTGTGCTATAATTTCACACTTGAGTTTATGTATTTCAAAAAAATTACCTTATTATTTTTCTTGATTTTTGCATCAATCGGTTACTCTCAAACCCTTTCTTTAAAAGAAGCAGTAAAAACTGGGCTTGAAAATTACGGTTCGATCAGGGCAAAAAACAATTACACCAATGCATCAAAAGAGACTCTAAAACAATCTCGACGTGATTACCTGCCTAACCTAAATTTATCGGCACAGCAGGATTACGGAACTGTAAATGGTCAAAACGGACCGCTTTATGGATTTGGAGGTCTTGGAGTTGCTTCATCAGGATTACCGCTGCCGGAACAAAACTGGAATTCGGCTTTTGGCGCACTTTATCTGGTCAACATGAACTGGGATTTTTTCACTTTTGGAAAAACGCAGGAAAAAATCAATTTGTCGAAAATTGATGTTCAGGCCAAAGAAAAAGATTTACAGCAGGAAAAATTCCAGCAGGAAATCAAAATTTCTGCTGCTTATTTAAATTTACTGGCAAGCCAGAGATTGTTGATTTCTCAGCAAAAAAATCTGGATCGTGCAGAGGTTTTCAAAAAGACAGCTGTTGCGAGAGTTAAAAACGGATTATTGGCGGGCGTAGATTCTACATTGGCTACAGCCGAAGTTTCTAAAGCTAAAATTGCTTTGAACTTGGCGAAGAATTTCGTTAAAGAACAAAACAATAAACTGGTCGATTTAATGGGCGTTGCGCCTCAGGATTTTGTTACGGATACTCTTTTTGTAACGCAGATTCCGAAAGAATTAATTAAAACAAATGCGGCTACAGACAGTCTGCATCCTTTATTACAATTCTATAAAACGAAAATCGATTACAGCAATCAGCAGGTTAAATTATACAAACGTTTTTATTACCCAACCATGAGTGCTTTTGGTGTTTTACAAACCAGGGCTTCGGGATTTGAAAATAGTTATGCTACAGACCAGCATGCTTTTAGCAGAAATTACTGGGATGGCGTAAATCCGGATCGTACCAATTATTTGGTTGGAGTTGGAATCACTTGGAATTTAACCACACCTTTTAGATCAAGCAAACAAGTAAGCGCTCAGAAATTTGTTTCTCAGGCTTTACAGGAAGAATATAATCAGGCAGACAGAGAATTAAAATCACAGCTGACTTTTGCCGAAGATAAGATCAAAATTACACTTGATAATTATGCCGAAGCTCCTATTCAGGTTGATGCGGCAAAAAGAGCTTACATTCAAAAATCGACTTTATACAAAAATGGTTTAACGGATCTAACCGATTTGACCCAAACGATTTACACTTTAAACCGTGCCGAAATCGATCGTGATATTGTGAACAATAATGTATGGCAGTCGTTTTTACTGAAAGTTGCTGCAACGGGCAATTTTGACTTATTTATAAATGAATTTTAATTATAACGTCTAATGAATTTAATACGTTTTGCACTCCGCAAACCCATTTCCATATTAGTATTGGTTGCGGGTCTATTTTTCTTCGGAATTGGTGCCATCAAGGACATTAAGGTAGATATTTTACCAAAAATGAATTTGCCGGTTATTTATATTGCGCATCCGTTTGGAGGTTATACGCCAGACCAGATGGAAGCTTATTTTGCTAAAAACTACGTGAATGTTTTGCCTTTTTCGAATGGTATCAAATCGGTAGAAACCAAAAATATTCAGGGGTTAATGATCATGAAATTAACCTATTATGAAGGTACAAACATGGCTCAGGCGGCTGCCGAGTTAAGTGCACTTTCAAACAGGATTCAGGCGGCTTTTCCTCCGGGAACTCAGCCTCCGTTTATCATTCGTTTTGATGCTTCTTCTCTGCCAATTGGTCAATTGGTTTTGAGCAGTAAAATTAGATCAAACAACGAATTACAGGATTTAGCTAACGTTTATGTGCGTGCTTCATTTACGGCAATTCCAGGTTTATTATCTCCGGCTCCCTTTGGCGGAAGCCCAAGAACAATTGAGGTAAATGTTGATCCGGATTTATTGCGTTCGCATAATATGACGCCGGATCAAATTGTGGAAGCGATTCGTTTAAACAATCAAACAGCTCCATCCGGAAACGTTCGTATGGGCGATAAAAATTATATTACGCCAACTAATAATACGATTAAAGAAGTTAAAGATTTTGAGCAGATTCCGTTGTTTAAAGGCGGCGTTCAAAATCTAAAATTAGGCGATGTTGCTTCTGTAAAAGACGGTGCCGATATTACGGCAGGTTATGCTTTGGTAAACGGAAAGCGTTCGGTTTATATTAGTATTGCAAAAGCGGGAGATGCTTCGACTTGGGATGTGGTTCAGAAATTAAAAGCCGAACTTCCTAAAATTCAAAGTACACTTCCTGAAGATGTAAAATTATCTTATGAGTTTGACCAGTCGGTTTATGTAATCAACTCGGTTAAAAGTTTAATTACTGAAGGAATTATTGGTGCGGTTTTGACCGGATTAATGGTATTGCTTTTCCTTGGCGACCGTCGTGCGGCTTTGATTGTAATTATGACGATTCCAATTTCGGTTATTTCTGGAGTTTTATTCTTGAAATTATTCGGGCAAACGATCAACTTAATGTCTTTATCAGGATTGGCTTTGGCAATTGGTATTTTGGTGGATGAAAGTACGGTAACCATCGAAAATATTCACCAGCATCTTGATATGGGTAAACCCAAGGCACTCGCGATTTGGGATGCGTGTCAGGAAATTGCATTGCCTAAATTATTGATCTTACTTTGTATTCTTGCCGTGTTTGCGCCAGCATTTACAATGGTTGGCATTCCGGGAGCGTTGTTCCTGCCTTTGGCTTTAGCGATTGGATTTTCGATGGTTATTTCATTTTTATTATCTCAGACTTTTGTTCCTGTAATGGCAAACTGGTTAATGAAAGGTCATGAAAAACATGCACATGGCCCGGAAATTACAGATGATGAAGCTGAATTTAGAGACTGCGGTTTAACTCCGGAATCTGAAAAAGATTTGATAACACAGAAAAAAGGCTACGTTGAAAAAATCGATACGGATAATAACGGAAAAATAAGCCTTTTTGAAAGATTCAGAGTTCGTTTTATGAGAACTTTAGATCGATTATTTCCATACAAAAAAGCGACAAGTATTATATATCTGGTTTCTGCTACCGCTTTAGCAATTGTATTTATTGGGTTTATTGGAAAAGATGTATTCCCAAAAACAAATTCAAGTCAGTTTCAATTGAGAATGCGCGCTGTTGACGGAACTCGTTTAGAAAGAACAGAAGAGCAAGCCAGAATTGTTTTAAAAGAATTGGAGAAAATGGTTGGAAAAGAGCATATCGGAATCACTTCTGTTTATGTCGGTCAGCACCCTTCTCTATTCTCCATTAACCCTATTTATTTATTCATGGCGGGTTCTCATGAAGCGGTTTTCCAAGTGAGTTTAAAAGAGTATCATGTTGATATGGATGAGTTTAAAGATGACTTTAGAGCAAGACTTAAAAAAGTACTGCCAAATACTAAAGTTTCTTTTGAACCAATCGAATTGACTGATAAAGTTTTAAGCCAGGGTTCTCCTACTCCAATCGAAATTCGTATTGCAGGAAAAGACAAAAAACGAAATGAATTATACGCCAATCAAATTGTTGATAAACTAAAAGCGATTTCGTATTTCAGAGATGTGCAAATTGGTCAGCCAATTCACTATCCGGCAATGAATATTGATATTGACAGAACCCGTGCTGCAGAATTAGGCGTTGATATGAATGATATTTCTCGTTCGCTTGTAGCTTCGACTTCATCATCAAGATATACCGAAAAAAATACATGGGTTGACGAAAGAGCGGGATTATCATACAACGTTCAGGTTCAGGTTCCTTTAAATAAAATGAAAAGTAGAACTGATATTGGAGAAATTCCGGTATTAAGAAACTCGATTCGTCCGGTTTTAAGTGACGTTGCTAAAATTACACCAACTTATGTAAGTGGAGAAAATGACAATTTAGGGGCTATGCCATACATTACCGTTACGGCAAACATCAACCAAACCGATTTAGGTACGGCTGCAAAAGATGTGGGCAAAACAATTAGTTCTTTAGGCGAATTACCTCGTGGTTTGTTTATTTCGCCAATTGGGTTAAGTACTGTATTGAGCGAAACATTAAGTAGTTTACAAACAGGATTATTGGTTGCCGTTTTTGTAATCTTCTTAATGTTAGCCGCTAATTTCCAATCGTTCAAAGTTTCGTTGGTAATTTTAACGACAGTTCCTGCGGTTGTTTTAGGAGCTTTATTAATGCTTACGCTTACAGGATCTACGTTAAATTTACAATCGTATATGGGAATCATTATGTCAGTTGGGGTTTCGATTGCCAATGCCGTTTTACTGGTCACGAATGCCGAACAATTGCGTAAACGAAACGGAAATGCATTAGAGTCTGCACGAGAAGCTGCGGCGTTACGTCTTCGTCCTATTATTATGACTTCGGTTGCGATGATTGCGGGAATGTTACCTATGGCAATTGGACATGGTGAAGGCGGCGATCAGGTTTCTCCATTAGGAAGAGCGGTTATTGGAGGATTATTATTTTCTACTTTTGCCGTATTATTAATTCTTCCTCAGATTTTTGCCTGGGCACAAGAAAAAACATCGACACAATCTGTTTCTTTAGATCCTGAAGACGAAGAAAGCATCCATTATATCTCATCAATAAGTAAGTCGAAAGTTGGAAAGTCATAAAGTTGAAAGTTCAATCGTGGTGAAAAAACTTCGATAACTTTTATCCTTTAATAATCATATAAAACCAAAAAATGAAAAATAAAATACAATATAGCGCGCTGTTTTTTGCAGCATTATTTTTCCTTAACAGCTGTAATTCAAAGAAAGAAGAACCTGTTGTGGCAGAAATCGAACCTAAAACTGAAACGTTTCTTTTAGAAAAAGAAAAACTAAGCACAGAATTGCGTTTACCAGCCGAATTAACTGGTTTTCAACAAGTAGATTTGTATGCTAAAGTGAGCAGTTTCGTAAAATTATTGAAAGTTGATATTGGTACGAAAGTAAAAAAAGGACAGCTTTTAATTGTTTTAGAAGCTCCGGAAATCAGTTCGCAATTAGCCGCAGCCGAATCGAGATTAAAATCGATGGAAGCGATTTATACAACGAGCAAAAGCACTTACAACCGTTTGTATGAAACCAGCAAAGTTGAAGGAACGATTTCTAAAAACGATTTAGAAATGGCAAGCGGAAAAAAGAATTCTGATTACGCACAATACCAAGCCGCAATTGCAGCGCATAAAGAAGTTTCGATTATGAGAGGTTATCTTGAAATCCGCGCTCCGTTTGATGGTGTTGTAGCGGCAAGAAACGTGAATTTAGGAACATTTGTTGGTCCGGCAGGAAAAGGTTCAGATTTGCCTTTATTAACCATTCAACAGCAAGATAAATTACGTTTGGCGGTTTCTATTCCAGAATTGTATACAGGATATTTACATGAAGGCGATGAAATGAGTTTTAATGTAAAATCACTGCCTGAAACTTTTAAAGCTAAAATTACCAGAATGTCTGGGGCTTTAGATTTAAAATTACGTTCTGAGCGTGTTGAAATGGATGTTATCAATACCAAAAAAGATTTATTGCCAGGAATGGTTGCCGAAGTTCTATTACCGCTTAACGCGAAAGACAGCACATTTGTAGTTCCGAAATCGGCAGTAGTGAATTCTGCTGAAGGTTTGTTTGTAATTAGAGTTGTGAACCACAAAGCAAACAGAGTTGATATTAAAAAAGGAAGAGAAATTGACGATAAAATTGAAATTTTCGGAGATTTAAGCCTTAAAGATAAACTGGTAAAAATTGCCAGCGAAGAAACTAAGGAAGGCGATATCATAAACGAATAACCTGCGTTTAGTCTTCAATTTAGTGATTACCAAAAACTGTACGCATTCTTGAATGCGGCATTTTAAAATTGTTACTGATTTTAAAATGCAAATCTAAAATTTGCCTTGAAGGACGGTACTTGATATAGTGCCGTCCTTTTTTTGTGTTTTCCTGCAAGGTTTTTAAAACCTTGTAGGTATTCTGATTACCGTGAAAATTTCTTGTAAAGACGCAGAGTCGCTACGTTTTTTTTAAACCATATAAGTGATATAAGAAAATTCAAGTTTTACTGGTAAAAAAAACTCTTCTTCTATGAAAGTTAAAAACTTAATATACAACAGAATAAACCAGTAAAAATACGTGGTTGTTTAGATTGATAAATTGATAATTTTGGAAAAAGAAAGGTTTGTTATATATAAAAAAATTGTTAGCAGTTAAACTTAAGATAATCTAATAAATAATTTATAATGGAAACAGAAACAAAGGCTTACAAAACAATACTTGAAGAACAAAAATTAAAATTAGAAATACTTGAACTTGAGAAAAAATGGTATAAAAAACCAACTTTTTTTGTTCCAACGATTGCATCTCTATCCAGTATATTTATTCTTTGGGTAACAGGTTTTTTTAATACAAAAATAGAATCACTAAACAATTCTATTGATAAACTAAACAAAGTAAAAGATGAACTTACTACCGATAGTTTAAAATTAGCTAAAGAAAAAAATCTGTTACAGCTGCAAATAAATAGCCTTTCTGATTCTTTAAAAACAGCGACTATGCCAATTATTACTATTGTACTTTACAAAATGTTTGGTAAAGGTGAGGAAGATGTAGGAATCTATATGTCAAATACTGGGACAGGAACAGCATATTTTAAAGAGATCAATTTCTATTACAATAACGAAGTATTTAAATATGAAGAAAAAAATCCCCTTTTTCTTCAAAAAATGCTTATTCCTTTAGGACTAAATTCAAGTTATATGGAAACTGAGAGTAAAATAACTAGTAATAATATAAAAACATCAGGTTCACTTGGACCTGGACAGATTTTCCCTATTCTACGAGTGGTAAAAAGCAAATCCAATCTATACAATATTGAAAAATTTCTTACAGCTATTGTTGGATTAGAAATAGAAGTAATTTATCAATCTTCAAAAGGAAAAGTTTCTACAATGCGCCGAAAGTTTACAAAAGAAGAATGTGAAATTTTATACTAGTCTTTGCTTCCTGGCTCGAGCGTCTCACTCCTGAACATATTTTCACACTTTAACGTAAACCTATTTTAGGACAAGACAGTCAGATATTACCAAAAACAAATACAAGAATTATGAATATTAACGAAATAAATAAATTTCTAAAATCTGATGTTGCGTCAGAAATTAAAGACTCTCAATTTACTTTAAAATTTCCTATTTCAAATTTTGAAAACACTTACAACATATCAACATTATATAGATATGTAACTGATCAAATTAAAAAATGGGATGAGTATGAAGCACTGCCGTCAGATTTATTAAAAAGTAAAAATTATTTTGCTACAATTCTAACTAGAATTGAACAATTAATTGAAATGACGCAAAATGGTAATCTTTCCCATCTATATATTGCAGAATTACAATCCTCAATTAGCACATATGATTATGAAAAAATGATGCCCGCTGATTCAAGTGAAGCTTTTTTTTTAATTTCAGCCTTTAAAGAATCCGCAAAACTTTTTGATGCTGCCTATACTTATTTTGCTGGAAGGGTTAACCATACGTCATTATCAAATAAGGAATATTTTAAAGGTATTACAATGGCAATATTATTTGAACTTAGAGAAAGTCCATCAATTAACCACTCATCTCATGACCGAAGTTCTTTTAATTCTTTAAAAACCAGAGTTGAAAAATATGTCTCGGATTCTGATAAAGAATTAAAGGAATTATTGGAAGTTGGAGAAAATAAAATAGATTCCTTTGTTAAAACATCTGATCAAATAAAAAAAGATGATCAAGAAAAACTAAACAAATGGTTTAGTTTGAATCAAATAACTGCTAAAACTTTTTCTGAAGAAGTAAATGAAGAAAGAAAAAACATTGAACAAACTTATAAAGAACTCTTACAATTACAAGCACCTGCTCAGCACTGGAAAGAAACTTCACAAAAACTATTAGATGAAGGACATATGTTTATGAGAGCATTATTTGCATTAATACTAGTAGGCGGGTTCTCTTTATACATGCTTCTATGGAAAACACCAGAGAGTATGTTGGCAAGTTTTTTTAGCGACGATAAAATTGCAGCTATCCGTTGGTCAATTGTTTTCGTGACATTTATTTCCTTAATCTTTTTTGGTATTCAATCTTTGCGTAAAGCTATGTTTTCGAGTTTCCATTTAGCAAGAGATGCACAAGAGAGAGAGAAACTAACTATGTACTATCTTTCATTAATTAAAGAAGGTGCAATTGTAGATGATGACAAAAAACTGATTCTACAATCTCTTTTTAGTAGAGCAGATTCAGGATTATTAAAAGAAGATAGTAGTCCAACTATGCCTGGCATAATAGATAAAATTAAGGGGTAAATTGATATCATCTCTAAAATTAACAAATTAAATATGGAAAATGAACCAAAAGAAAAAATTGATATAGAAAATTTTCGCATGTATTATCAATTACAATATGACAGAATAGATCACTTAGAAACACGGCGAGAAAATTTTAGTAATTTTATTTTGACGATTAGCTCTGGTGTATTCATATTAACACTTACAAATGCTAAAGATTTTAATAACATATTATCATTAGGATTGTTTCTGTTTATGTCGTTTATTAATTTAATAGCAATAGCATTTTTTAATAGCACAATGCCATTTATAACTATGCATCAGGAAAGAGCAAAAGCTGCAAGAATAAAATATGATAAAATATTATCAGCATTAAATGAAAGCATTAAAAAACCTGAACCGCAAATCAAAATAAAAAAATGGAAAATATCCTGTAAACGTCATAATATTTACAAACTACTTCACTATGTTATTATTATTTTTTTTGGTGCATTAGCATTATATTTAATTTTTTTCCATAATGTCTCGGGCGACCCACTCTTAAACTCAAAGAATGGTAAAATTTAAACAAAAAACCTCGATTTGAAAAAATCGAGGTTTTTTATAAAATTTATTCTCCATCCAAATAAGGATTCAAAACTTCAGCCAATTCATTCAGCCAAAAAAAGCTGTTTTCTAAATTATCTATTCCATTTTGAAGAGTTTCATGTTCTCGCATAACGCCTAAAGCGAGGATATAATTTACCTGCCTTATTACTTTAGCCATGTCTTGCGGATCAATTTTAGTGTTGAAGAAATTCAGAAGCCTTGTTTCAGCTTCTTTGGAAAGTGTGTTTGTTTTCATGTCTTCCATTTAATGAATTAAAGCCTATTTTGGTAAGACATATTACTTGTCAACCATAAAAGGCAAATTTTATTTTATTTTAAATGTGAAGATTTAAGAACTTCAAATGTAGAGAAAAATATTTTAAAAAGAAAGATTTTTCTTTCAATTAATATATTGCTTTTATCAAATATAAGAAATCTATATTTCAGCAGGCATTTATCGCATTTTTGTCATTTCGACCGAAGGAAGAAATCGCACTAGACACTCCGCAAAGTGAGTCCACAATCTTTGTCGAGCTACTTTTGGAGATTTCTCCCTTCGGTCGAAATGACAAACTAGACGTAAAATAGGAACGCTAACACTAGCAAAAGACAAAAAAATCAAAAATAAACTCCACAATTATTTTAAAACATAGCCTCTGGTTTCAACCAGAGGAACGCAAAGATTAATCCTCAATTAATTAAAAAAATCAATTGCCTCCAGCTTTAGCTGGAGGTATAAATAAGAATAATTGTAAGGCTTTAGCCAAAATGCGTGTTTTGGCTAAAGCCTTATTACTATTGAATCTTTTAATCCCCTAGTTAAAACTAGGGACTATTCAATAAAAAAAATGCAAGACCAAAATTGATCTTGCATTTTTTGCAATTTGACAAATCTAGATAAAATATCTTTTTTAGACTGTTTGACGCTCGTGTTTTCCTTCTTTAATTTCTTCTACCATTTTTTTATTAAAAGCGGGCAAATCATTGGGGTTTCGGCTGGTTACTAATCCGTTGTCTACGACAACTTCTGAGTCTTCCCATTGCGCTCCGGCATTTTTTAAATCGTTTTTAATGGAGAAGAACGAAGTTACTTTTCGACCTTCTAAAACGTCAGCATCTACCAGAATTTGAGGTCCATGACAAATAGCAGCTACTGGTTTTTTACTTTCAAAAAAAGAACGTACAAAATTTACTGCTGCTTCTTCTCTTCTCAATAAATCAGGGTTAATTACTCCTCCCGGCAAAACCAAAGCATCATAATCTGCTTCATTTGCCTGATCTAATACAACATCAACATTATATTCGTTGCTCCAATTTCCGTCTTTCCAAGATTTGATAGTTCCAGATTTCAGACTGACGATATCTGCATTCCAACCTTGCTCTTCCAGATAGGCTTTTGGCGATGATAATTCTGATTCTTCAAAACCGTTTGTGGCTAATATTGCTATATTCTTTTTCATGATTTTAAATATTTAAAATGTTATTAATTTGATTTAAGCTAAAATTAGTTATTTCAAACAGCCAGCAGAAACAGACGCTGTTAAAGCTTTCTTTAATAAAAGTTAATTAATTGAAAATCAAATTTTTATTAAAAATTAAACTGAAATTATATAAAATTGATGTCAATTTGGTTCACTATTTTATAGGATTTTAATAGAGAATAATTGCACAATTCGTTTACTACGAAGTAAAAGGAAATTCCAGAATCAGAATATACCTTTTGGTGCGCGAAGTGTCGCTCATAAATTAAAGAATGATAACAATCAATAAAAAAACCTCGATTTTTTCAAATCGAGGTTTTTATAAATTCTATTCCTTCTCCAAATAAGGATTCAAAACTTCGGCCAATTCATTCAGCCAAAAAAAGCTGTTTTCTAAATTATCAATTCCGTTTTGAAGAGTTTCATGTTCTCGCATAACGCCTAAAGCAAGGATATAATTTACCTGCCTTATTGCTTTGGCCATGTCTTGCGGATCAATTTTAGTGTTGAAGAAATTTAGAAGTCTTGTTTGAGCTTCTTTTGAAATTGTGTTTGTATTCATAATCCTAAAATTCAATAATTTGACGCTTATAATTAGTTGTTTAAAATGCTAATAATGCTCACAGTTGTTGAATCCCACATATTAAAAATTGTAGGTTTCACATTGTATAATACTGTCGTCCGTAATTTTAGGAATGACAAATATAGTAAAATTTTTCAGTATTCATATTCTTTTTCTTACAATAAATATTTTTATTTTAAACAATAAATAAGAAAATCAAATTACCTCAAACGCATTAAATCATAATCAAAAATTAATACATTTGAAAAATCCTCTTGAAACCAAATTCTATATGAAGATAAAGCCATTTAAAATTATTCTACCTCTTTTAACTTTCTTTTCGTTGGGTTGTAAAAACCCTGAAAAAAAGAAAATTGACAATCAAGAATCTAACGAAATGACAGAAGCTGATTTGCTTAATCACGTCAGACTTGCTATTAATCCAAAATTTCAAGATTGGGTTTTATTCAAAAACGGAACTTATATAATTTTTGACAATGCAGATACCATTCCAGATTTAGAAAGCGAGGCAATAAAATTAATGAAAGAATTTGGCCCGGTACATGTCGGAGGATCCGCCGGAGACTTTAGCGTTATTCATTTAAATCAAACCGAAGGCTGGATTGTTTCAGGACATGGATACGGAATGTATACGTATGTAAGCCCTAACGAACTAGGTTCTGAAAAACCAAATGATGTTCAAATTGGTCTGGAAGGCAGAAGTAAAAGAAATGTGGATGGCCAAAATCCTGTAATAAGACATGTAAATCGAAAAGCAAACAGCCAATAAAAATTTATGATTGAAAGTATTAGTGATTGGGAAAAAAAGCAACAAACTTATTTAATCGTATCTGTAACCTGTTTCATCATAGGGACTTACTTTTTTATGAAAGTCATCAGTGGAAGCTATATAATAAAACAATCAGAACTTCAGGTCTATGAAAATCTAATCACTTCAACCGCTCCTCAATTCAAAGAAAGAAAAGGGAAGCATAGTAAAAAATGGATAGAAATTAACTGTATAAATAATCAAACTACTTTTGAGATTGACAGTTATGATTATAGATGTGTTAATGATGATGAAGTACTAAATGAAATAAAAGCCGGAGATACAATCTCAATTTCCATTTTAAAAGATGATATAGACGATTTTGACACGGAAACTTCTTGTGAAATTCATTCATTAATAAAAAACAACAAAGAATATCTAAGCCTTAAATGTAGAAATGAAGAAGATAATGATGATGGAAAATTCGGGTTTTTACTCCTATTTTCTATATCTATTATAACAGCAATAGTGCATTCTCTATCTAAAAAACCCAAACTTTTTGATAAAGTCAATCCAGAAATTATAATTGGAATTGCAGTTATAATACTTTTATTTGTTCTTTATTATATATGTAATATATATTCGATTTTAGATTAATATTACATCACCAAAAACCAGTAAATACCTTATGAAAAAAATTATTTCTTTACTATTTCTTGTAGTTCTTTCTTCATGCGATCAGAATCATTCGAATGAAAAATTTGAAAAGAAAACAGTCGAAAATAAATATTCATTATCTGTTCCGGAAAGTCTTGGCGTTACGACTGAGTTAAATGATCAGGCTTCTTTACAATTACAGAATCAGTTTGACGAATTTTATGTTATTGTAATAGATGAATTAAAAAGTGATTTTGTAAATGCTATTGAAAATAATTTATTAAACACAACACCAGATCTCGATGGATATTACAATGCGACTTTGAATAATTTTAAAAAATCAGGTTTAAAAGATTTTAAGCTCTACGATGTAAAGAAAAAGAAAATTAATTCCTCAAGTGCTATTGTTTTTTCAGTATCTGGAATCAGCGACGGTTTTAATGTTTTTTATCGATTCGCAATTGTACAGGGAAAAGACCGATACTATCAAATCATGTCATGGACAGAAGCCAGTAAAGAAGAAAAATATACTGAAAGAATGAATAGAATTCTAGATTCTTTTAATGTAGAAGAAGCGGGTTATTCGAAAAGCAAAAATCGTTTAGCAAAAGACAGAACGAAAAAATAATGAGAGAAAATATTCTATTACTTCTCCAAATAATAACGGTAGACTTTTTTACAGCCTTTGGTTTATATTCAATTTTATATCTAATTGTTTCAATTTTTGTAAAGAAACCAATTCTGTACAAAATAGATGAAGAAGCCGTTAAGTTTATTTCTTTGGCTGGCGTAATTTATTTTGCAGTCTGGATAATTGGAATTTTTGTTTTTTATGCAGAAAAAAATTCCGAAGAACAAAGCGCTATGCTCAACAGACTGTTTGGCGAATACTGGTTTGGAATTTGGTCGCAGCCTATTTTATGGTTCGCTCTTACGCAATTACTGCGATTTAAAAAAGTCAGCAAAAATGCTTTATTGAGAATGATATTTAGCTTTTTACTTATTGTTTCAATTGAACGATTTATTATTTTTATTAGTAGTTTCCATCGTGATTATTTGCCAAGCTCCTGGACAATGTATCGTGATTTAGATATTTATCCCTCTAATTTTTTTCTTGCATTGTTGATGAAAATTATGGTGTTTTTGCTTTTTGTTGAAATATATTATTTGGTAAAAATTCAGATAAAAAAAATTACCAAAACTAAGAGAATTGAGAATTAAAAATACCTTATTTTAATACAATAAAAACTTTTAAGGGTGTAGTAACCGAAAAACACAGTCCTATATTTACAAAACTACACCAAAACTTAAAAGATTTTTATATGCTCAATAACCAAAAAGTAACCGAACTATTATCACAAAAATTCAATTCAAACATCTGTATTTATGGTAGTTTCCCAAAAAGTAAATACACTTCTATACTTGATGTAAATAACGGAACTAACTTTATTACTTCAGATAATCTAGTCTATTCCTTTAAAGATAACGAACGCCATCGGTGGTTTACCGTTGTACATTCATTTCACGCAAATGGGAAAGAATATTTTCCAAGCATTGGCGATCATTATACTTTAGAAAATGGAATACAATATAGCTTTACAACCAAAGACGAAATTGTAGAAATGGCGGTTGCGTATTTCAGTAAACATGTTTCAATAAGTTGATCCTATTTACAAAAAGAACGTGAGAGATTTGTTAGCACTTCTAAAATTTGTCGATTATGATTGCGGGGCTTCATTTATGCATTTTTAAACTGGACTGAAGTCCAGCCCTACAATATGGATCATTCCTTCGGAATTTTTGTTTTTCATTACATGAAAAAGAAATCTTTTTCTTTTTTTGTATCTATTGTTCATCTTATCGAAGCTAGGAAAAGAGCCAAAGGCTCGGCCTATATTGTAGGGCTGGACTTTAGTCCAGTTCAAGGCATAGTTTGTAGAGCCAGATTTTAACCCGGTTTAGGGTATAATTTTTATGCACCAAATTTTCACATCAATGTAATTCATTTTAAACTGGACTGAAGTCCAGCCCTACAATATGGATCATTCCTTCGGAATTTTTTGTTTTTCATTACATGAAAAAGAAATCTTTTTCTTTTTTTGTATCTATTGTTCATCTTATCGAAGCTAGGAAAAGAGCCAGAGGCTCGGCCTATATTGTAGGGCTGGACTTTAGTCCAGTTCAAGGCATAGTTTGTATGGATCGGATTTCAATCCGGTTCAAGACATATAATCTAATTCAATATGAAACGATCTTTTAAAATATTATGAAAAAATAAAATTCGTAGAAATGAAAATAGAAATAAAATATAGAGATTAACATTAAAATTAGACTTTTGTTTTAACTTTGTTGAACAACTTTAGTAAATTAATATCATGCAAGCAATTAATATCACAGCATATACAGAAGACGCTTCTCAAATAGAAGCTGTAAAAGCTTTTATGAAAGCACTAAAGATCAAATTTGAGATAGCTAATGTGAAACCTTACGAGTTATCTGCAGAACAGCAGCAAATTTTAGATAGTCAAATTAATTCAGACAAAAGCCAATATACAGATGCTGAATCACTATATACTGATTTAAAAAAGAAGTATGAATTATAAGATTATTGTTTCTCCAATTGCATTAAAAAACATTGAAGAAGCTGTTGAATACTATATATCAAAAGTTAGTAAGAAAGTCGCCTTAGGCTTTCTTAATGATTATAAAAAAGTTTACAAAGCCTTACAAATAAATCCTTTTTGTCAATTTCACGATAATAATTATCGCTATATTCCATTTAAAAAATTCCCATATATTGCATTTTTTATAGTTGATGAGTTATCAAAAACGATATTTTTAAATGCTATTTTTCATACATCTCAAAATCCAGAAAAATTTCCTTTAAGATAAAGAACAACAGGATCGACCAATATGGTAGCGCCGGATTTTAATCCGGTCTAAAGCGTGTTTTTATTATGCGTTTTTAAACTGGACTAAAGTCCAGCCCTACAATATAGGCCGAGCCTCTGGCTCTTTTTTTGGACGGAATAAAATTCCGAAGGAATGATCCATATTGTAGAGCTGGACTTTAGTCCAGTTTAATAACGGGAATTATTCCGTCGTAAATTCGTGTAAAATTACCAACGCCCAACCTTATAATAGCAAAAAAATAATTTTTATTTTTTAATGCTTCTGATGCAAATTCATATTGGCTCTTAAAAATCCTTCAGTAAAGGATATACTTTTTTAAACTTATTGAACGCAGCTTCATATACATTTTTATGTTTCGTGTTAGGAAAATAGGTTTGTCCCGTTTTGTTATCATTTGTGATCTCCTCGCCGATTGATTTCAAACCTATAAGAACAGCTCCCCAGGAAGATCCTTCGATAGTTTGCGAGGTTTCAACCTGCATCTGAAAAATATCAGCAACCATTTGAAGCCATAGTTCGCTTTTACCAAATCCGCCGCTGGCCATAACTTTTGTTTCTTTTCTGTGTTCGGGATCCGGAATTAAAATTTCTGTGATTTGAAACAATCCAAATAAAATTCCTTCTAAAGTGGCTCGTACCAAGTGCGCTTGTGTGTGCGTAATCTGCATTCCTAAAAGAGTTCCCTCAGCCGAGGCATCCCAGATTGGCGCTCGTTCTCCCAATAAATAAGGTACAAAAAGCAGTCCATCAGAACCCGCAGGAATTTTTGCGGCTTCTTCAATAAGAACTTCTAAAGATTGTTCTGTTTTTAGTAAAGTTTCTTTCAGCCATTGTAAAATTATCGCGCCATTATTGACAGCCCCTAAAGTAAGATATTGATTGTTCATCAAATGATAACACTGCGTGCGCATTTGGTCGTCAAGATACGGTTTGTCAATGGGCAGTCGAACTGCTCCGCTTGTGCCAATAGTTAAAGCAATACAATTTTTGTTCATGGCACCTGTTCCGAGATTGGCCAACGCACCGTCGCCACCGCCAATTACATACAGAAAATCATCTGAAATTCCTTTGCATTGGTGTATGACTTCGCAAACTTTAGGTAGTTGGTGCGGCTTTATGTTTAAGAAATCTAAAACTTCCTCATCCCAATCTAAAGTATGAATGTTTAGCAATCCGGTTCCGGACGCCATGGAAGTGTCTGTATAATATTCATTGGTCAAATGATGCCAAACATATTCTTTTATACTGATGAATTTATAGGTTTTGGAAAATAGTTCAGGGTCAAATTCTTTGAACCAGGCAATTTTTGTCAAGGGAGAAAAAGGATGAATTGGTATTCCGGTTTTTTGATAAAAGTGTTTTCCCTGATCTGAATTTTTAAGTTTTTCGGCAATTCCCGCAGCTCTGTTATCTGCCCATAAAATAGCATCTGTCAGTGGTTTTCCATTTTCATCGATTGCAATAACACTTTGCATCGCCGAGCTAAAACTGATAAACTGAGGCTGAATTCCGTTTGTAATCTCGTTAATACATTCTTTTACGGTTTGCAAAATTTCGTTCGGTTTTTGAACACTCCATTCCGGCTTAGGATGGTACATTTCGTACGACTTAACAATTTGTCGAAGCACATTTCCCTGTTTATCAAAACAAACGGCTTTTGTGGCTGTTGTTCCAATGTCAATACCAATATACAATGCTTCCATGTTCTTTATTTGATCCATAAATTTAATATGTTAAATATATTCATTTAAAATTGCTTAGGAAAATTATAAAAAAGATACCTTCTCGCCTAGCCCCGATCGAAACGACATCTCCCGATTTAGAAAAACAAGGCTTTTTAGCCGTAGTTTTTGTTTATCGGGAATATAGTGGAGAGCGGGACTAAACGTTCTTTTGAAAACGGAATTTCTGCTCCTCAAAAGAATCTTAACCCAGCTTTGCAGAATATCAGAAATAAAAACTACTTTTAAAAACGCTTTAAAAGCAATTTTTAAACCTTTTTATAATGCTCCAACTTAAAATAAAATCACAACTTATATTTGTTATTACTTTAACTATTACAAATTTTATATACGCTCAGACATCAAAAGAAAAAAGCTATAAATTAATAGCAAAAGGCGCAGTTCTCACAAAACTATCCGATCAATTCAGTTTTACGGAAGGCCCTGCAGTAGATAAAAAAGGAAATATTTATTTTACAGATCAGCCTAATAATAGAATCATGAAATGGTCTGTTAATAGCGAACTTTCTGTTTTTATGGAAAATGCAGGAAGAGCTAACGGTTTGTATTTTGATCACGCAGGAAATCTTTTGGCTTGCGCCGATGAAAAAAATGAGCTTTGGAAAATAGATAAGAATAAAAATTATACTGTATTACTAAACAACTTTGAAGGAAAAAGGTTGAATGGTCCCAATGATCTTTGGGTTGATCCAAAAGGCGGTATCTATTTTACAGATCCTTTTTACCAAAGGGATTACTGGAAACATACTTCCAAAGAAATAGAGAAAGAATGTGTTTACTATTTATCTCCGGATAAATCCAAAATTATCAACGTTGGGGATGACCTTGTAAAACCTAATGGCATTATTGGAACTTCAGATGGAAAAACCTTATACGTAGCGGATATAGGAGCAAATAAAACGTACTCTTATGCAATCGAAAGTAATGGTTCTTTAGGCAAAAAAACGCTGTTTACTGAATCCGGTTCAGATGGAATGACAATAGACAATTCTGGAAACATTTACTTATGCGGAAAAGGAGTTACCATATTCAATTCGCAAGGAGAAAAAATAGCCCATATTGATATTCCTGAACCATGGACAGCTAATGTTTGTTTTGGAGGAAAAAAATTTAAAACATTATTCATTACTGCCAGTAAAAGTGTTTATACGATAGAAATGAGTGTTCGGGGAATGAAATAATCGATAAATCATCGTTCCTATTTTCTCTGTTTATTTTTAGTACTTTCCAAAATTTTGATTGAAATTTTATTCGTTAGTGAGAAATCAGACTTTTTTCAGAATCAAAAAACTTCAAAATCATCTTAATTTGATTCGAATTCAGGTTGAATTTTGCTTAAAATGAAATTTTACAAAAATACAAAACCTTTCGAAATACCTTATTTTACTAGTATTTTAGTTCTCTCTATGATAGAATAAGAAAATATTATGACAAATTTATTTCATTATTAGAAAAACCGCCATACATTTGCCTAACAGTGTTAAACAATTTAATACTCGAATATAATGGCTAGCAAAGATCGAATTTTAAGACAAAAAGAAGAGACAAGGAATAATATCCTTGGGGCTGCTTATGATATCGTAAAAGATGAAGGCTGGAATGGTTTGAGTATGCGTAAAATTGCCGACAGAATCGAATATACTGCTCCTATTATTTATGAATACTTTTCAAATAAGGAAGCAATACTTGAAGAATTGACAGGTAAAGGTTTTATTAAACTGACTAAAGAACTACAAGTTGCAATAGATAAGTTTGAAAAACCAGAAGATCAATTAGAAGCCATGTGGATGACTTACTGGGACTTCGCTTTTACAAATACTGAAATGTATCAGTTAATGTTTGGTGTTCAAATGACCTGCTGCGCACAACGATGTTCGGCTCAGGAGGGACCTTACAAATTATTCACAGGAGTTATTGCTGATGTAATGAAAGACAGCAATCCGAGTGAAGATATCATTAAACAAAAATATTTTACTTTCTTTTCTGTTATTCATGGTTTAATCGCCATCAACATCATTAACAAAAGTGATATTTTAGAAACAATAAATGCTCAAATTTTGAAAGATGCCATTGGTGGTATCATCAAATCAATACAATAGATTTTTTTTTTCAATTTTTACTTAACAGTGTAAAATAATTTAATTGGATAATATAAAATCCTTTTTTTTATAACCTTAACTTAACACTGTTAGAAAATTTAATAGAGTAATAAAAGCTCTTTTTTTAGACTTTTACTTAACGCCGTTAAATATTTTAATAATGATTAAAATAGAATTGAAAAAGCTTAAAGTATGAAAGTTTGCGCACATTTACTTAACAACGTTAGATAATTTAATTTAATTAGATATGAATCCCGAGAATCCCGAGAATGCCAGAATACCTAAGAATTTAATCCGAGAAAATGTTCAACCAATTAAAACCAATATGAAAATGAAAAATGTAATAATTATAACCAGTTTTGTTCTGGCTTTAGTATTAAGCAGCTGTGGCGACAAAAATCAGGCGCCTACTGCTCCACCACCACCGGTTTTACCTGTGTTGGCTATAACAAGTGCAAATACAACTACTGATGCTGAATATCCAGCTGCTATACAAGGAACTGTAGATGTTGAAATTCGTCCGCAAGTAAGCGGAAACCTTGACAGAATTTTTGTTGACGAAGGTGCTTACGTAAGCAAAGGACAAACTTTATTTAAAATAAACGAACGTCCGTACCGTGAGCAGTTAAACAATGCTTTGGCAAGTTTACACGCTGCAGAAGCAGCTTTAATCAACGCAAACTTAGAAGTTGATAAATTGACTCCTTTAGTTCAAAACAAAGTAGTTTCTGATTATCAATTGAAAACAGCTAAAGCTTCTCAAAAAATTGCTGCTGCAAATATTGAACAGGCAAAAGCAATGGTAGGTTCTGCTAAAATTAATTTAGGATATACGAATGTAACAGCCCCTGTTAGTGGTTACATCGGAAGACTGCCTAAAAAACAAGGAAGTTTAGTTTCTGCTTCTGATGTTGAAGCTTTAACAACTTTATCTGATGTTCATGAAGTATTTGCTTATTTCTCTTTAGGTGAAACAGATTTCATCAACTTTAAAGCACAATATGCTGGAAGTTCACTTGGTGATAAAATCAAAAAATTACCTCCAGTTACTTTGATTTTAGCTGATAACAATGCTTATCCTCAAACCGGAAAAATTGATATGGTTGACGGTCAGTTTGATAAAACTACTGGAGCAATCACAATTAGAGCCACTTTCCCAAATGCAAACGGAACGTTACGTTCTGGAAACACAGGAAGAATCCGTTTAGGATTAAATCACAACGATGCTATTTTAGTGCCACAAGCTGCTACTGTTGAAATGCAGGATAAAGTATTCGTATTCACTGTAGGTAAAGACAACAAAGTAACTAAAATGCCTATTACAGTTGTGGGTAAAAGCGGTACTAATTATTTAATTAAAGAAGGTGTAAAAACTGGTGACCAAATCGTGTTAAGCGGTATTGACAAACTTCAGGATGGACAAGCGATTCAGCCAGAAAAATCAACTAAAGTTGCCGAAGTAACTAATAAAAAATAATTCTAAAAGACAATGTTCAAAATATTTATACAAAGACCTGTATTGGCAACCGTAATTTCCATTTTATTGGTAATTCTGGGAGTATTGGGTTTAACTAAATTGCCTTTACAACAGTTTCCTGATATTGCGCCACCATCGGTTTTGGTAACGGCGGTATATCCGGGAGCCAACGCAGAAACGGTTTTACGTTCTGTGGCACCTTCTATCGAAGAATCTATAAATGGTGTAGAAAACATGACTTACATGAGTTCTACAGCAAGTAATGACGGTACTTTAGCGATTACCGTTTTCTTTAAACTGGGTACAGATGCCGATCAAGCTGCGGTTAACGTACAAAACAGAGTGGCACAGGCAACGAGTCAGCTTCCTGCCGAGGTTGTGCAGCAAGGTATTGTTACGGCGAAACAACAAAACAGTTTCATCATGGCAATTGGTATGTACACAGATGATGAAGCAAAATACGATCAGACTTTTGTTGCCAACTATGCGCAAATCAATATTATTCCGGAGTTAAAACGTATTCCGGGTGTAGGTTCTGCCAGTATTTTTGGTGGTGTAAAAGATTACTCTATGCGTGTTTGGTTGAATCCAACACAGATGTCAACTTATAAAGTGACGCCAAGCGAAGTGATGGGCGCTATCCAGGACAAAAGTTTGGAAGCGGCTCCAGGGAAATTTGGAGAGCGAAGCAAAGAGGTTTTTGAATACGTTATTAAATACAAAGGAAAATTAACGAAACCAGAAGACTATCAAAACATTGCAATTCGTTCTAATCCTGATGGTTCAGTACTTCGCTTAAAAGACGTAGCGAGAGTTGAACTTGGAGCATATTCTTACAACAGTTTAACTCGTTTAAATGGTAAAAAAGGAATTGTAATCGGAGTTATTCAGTTAGCTGGATCTAACTCAAATGATATTCAGATTGCCATTAACAAAATGATGGAAAAGGCTTCTAAAGATTTTCCTAAAGGCATAAAACACAATATTTTCTATAGTACAAAAGTATCTCTTGACCAATCTATTGAACAAGTTGAGCATACTTTATTAGAAGCTTTTATACTTGTATTTATTGTGGTATTTATCTTCTTGCAAGATTTTAGATCAACATTAATCCCGGCTATTGCTGTACCTGTAGCAATTTTAGGAACGTTCTTCTTCATGCAGTTATTCGGATTTTCGATCAACCTTTTAACACTTTTCGCATTAATTCTGGCGATTGGTATTGTGGTCGATGATGCCATTGTGGTAGTCGAAGCGGTGCATGCGAAAATGGAGCATAAACGCTTGTCTCCAAAAGTCGCAACCCATGAAGCAATGCACGAAATAACGGGTGCTATTATCTCGATTACGCTGGTAATGGCTGCTGTATTCCTGCCGGTTGGTTTTATGGAAGGTTCTACAGGAGTTTTCTATCGTCAGTTTGCCTTTACAATGGCAATTGCAATTGTAATTTCGGCTGTTAATGCCTTAACATTGAGTCCGGCGCTTGCGGCATTATTCTTAAAAGATAATCACGGAGCACACGATCACGACTCAGCTTATGTAAAAAAAGGATTTAAAGAGAAATTCTTTACCGCTTTCAACAGCAGTTTTGAATCTTTAACGAATCGTTACGTAGGCGGACTTAAATTCTTAATCAGAAGAAAATGGTTGAGTTTAGGCGGATTAGCTTTAATTGTTGTGGCTACGATTGTAATGGTAAAAACAACTCCTGCAGGATTTATTCCAACAGAGGATCAAGGATTTATTGCAATTGCAGTAAATACACCATCTGGAACATCATTAGACGGAACTCAAAAAGTAATGACTGAAGCTGAGAATACTTTAAAAGCATTAGACGCTTCAAGATTCGTAACCGCGATTTCAGGTTTCAACTTATTGACCAACTCTACAAGTCCATCTTCTGCAGTTGTATTCGTATTGCTTAAACCAAACGAAGAACGAGGCGAAGTAAAAAACATTGACGAAATCATGAATCAGGTTCGTGGTAAACTGGGCGCTATTTCTGGCGGAAGTTTCTTCGTATTCAGTTTCCCAACTGTTCCAGGATTTAGTAACGTTGAGGCTTTAGATTTAGTTCTACAAGATAAAACAGGAGGAAAACTGGATAAATTCAGTGGAATTTCTCAAAACTTTATCGGTGAATTAATGAAACGTCCGGAGATTGCAGTTGCCTTTACCTCTTTCAAAGCAGATTATCCACAATTACAGTTGGAAGTTAATGACGAAAAAGCAAATCAATTAGGTGTAAATGTAAAAGACATTCTGCAGACAATGCAGGCTTATTTTGGTAGCGCACAGGCATCTGATTTCAACAGATTTGGTAAATATTACCGTGTTGTAGTTCAGGCTGATATTGCCGACAGAGCTGATCCAACAGCAATTGACCGTGTATTTGTGAAAAACAGAACAGGCGAAATGGTGCCAATAAATACTTTAGTAAAACTAACTCGTATTTATGGTTCAGAAACCGCATCACGATACAATTTATTTAACTCAATTTCTATTAATGCCATTCCGAAACCAGGATTTAGTTCAGGAGATGCCATTAAAGCAATTGAAGAAGTAGCAGCACAACAATTACCTGCAGGTTACGGGTTTGAATTCTCGGGCCAAACTCGTGAGGAGATTTCATCTGGAGGACAATCCGCAACAATATTCTTACTGTGTTTGATATTCGTTTATTTCTTACTTGCTGCACAGTACGAAAGTTACATTTTGCCTTTGGCAGTAATCTTATCAATCCCTGCAGGTATTTTTGGAGTATTCGTAGCTATTGGTTTAACTGGAATTGAGAACAACATTTATGTACAAGTTGCCCTTGTCATGCTGATTGGACTTCTCGCCAAAAATGCCATTCTGATCGTCGAATTTGCCGTACAGAAAAGAAAATCGGGACAAGCGTTAGTTAGAGCTTCAATCGATGCTGCAAAATTACGTTTACGACCAATTATCATGACGTCTCTTGCCTTTATCGTAGGTTTAATACCAATGATGAGCGCCACAGGGCCATCAGCTCAAGGTAACCACTCTATTAGTATTGGTGCCGCCGGAGGTATGATTTCAGGAGTAATTCTAGGTTTGTTTATCATTCCTGTTTTATTCATCATCTTCCAGCATTTACAAGAAAAGGTTTCTGGAAAACCAGTTGCCGTAATTCATAATGAAGAAAAATAATAAATGGAAAACTATATAACCACAGCTTTAGTAGCCATCATAATTGGCATCGCTTATATATCGTACAGAATCTCAAAAGATCTTGAAACTAAAGATACTTGTACAGAAATTTAATAAAAGAAAGAATGAAAAATCATATAACCAAAATCGTGACCTTCGCCATTCTGATCACGACATTAATATCCTGTAAAGTTTCGAAGGATATTGAAACTCCAAAAGATGCATTTCCTGAAAATTTCAGGAATGCATCAACTTCGAGTGATACAACAAGTATTGCTGATGTGGAGTGGAAAAATTTCTTTACAGAAAAAGATATTATCAAATTGATCGACAGCGCCGTTGCGAGAAACAACGATTTGCAGATTGCCGAAAAGAACATTGAAATTGCACAATACAGATTTACACAATCAAAATGGGGAAATGTACCTCAGGTTAATTTATTTGTAAATGCAAGTACAAGCAATCCGTCTGACAATAGTTTTACAGGATTGAACCTAAACCAGGCAATTGGTGCTAAACATATCGACGATTATTCTGCCGGAGCTTCACTTTCGTGGGAAGCAGATATCTGGGGAAAAATCAGAAATCAGAAAAAAGGCGCTTATGCAGGATATTTACAATCTGCAGAAGTTAAAAAAGCATTGCAGACCAATATTGTTGCCAATGTTTCAAGAGGATATTACAACCTTTTAATGCTGGATGCACAATTAGAAATTGCCAGACAAAATCTAAAATTAAATGATAGTACAACTAATATTATCAAATTAAAATACGATGCTGGTCAGGTAACTACGTTGGCGATTCAACAATCTGAAGCACAGAAATTAAATTCAGCGCAATTGATTCCGTTATTGGAACAAAACATTGCGATTCAGGAAAATGCCTTAAGTGTTTTAACTGGTTCTTTTCCGAATTCGAAAGAAAGAACAATTAAATTAAGTGCGATTGAAGTTAAAAACAATACCGCTATCGGAATTCCATCTTCATTAGTAAGCAGAAGACCTGATGTAAAAAGTGCTGAATTAGCTCTTAAAGCGGCAAACGCAAATGTTGGAATCACAAAAGCGGATCTATATCCAACTTTAAGAATTACAGCTCAAGGCGGCGTAAACTCTTTTGAAACCAGCAATTGGTTCAACATTCCGGCTTCATTGTTCGGAACTGTTGCAGGAGGTTTAACACAACCGCTTTTGAATAACAAAAGAGTAAGAACTCAATATAATATTGCTGTCGCAGAAAGAGAAAAAGCTGTTTTAAGTTTTAGACAATCTGTTTTGGTTGCTGTAAGCGAAGTTTCTGATGCTTTAGTTAAAGTAGAGAAATTACAACAACAGGAAACTTTCTTGAAAGAAAAAGTAAAAACTTTACAGCAAGCAATTAAAAATGCTAACCTTTTATTCAAAAATGGTATGGCAGAATATCTTGAAGTTTTAACCGCTCAGGCAAATTTATTGCAAAGCGAACTGGAACTTGCTGATGTTAAAAGACAACAACTTACAGCTAATACTGAATTGTACCGCGCTCTAGGCGGAGGCTGGAAATAATACCCTGTTACATTACCCGTTAATTATTTATTTTTTGAGAGGAAAACGCTGTGAGACTTAGGTTTCATGGCGTTTTTTAGTTTTTTTTTTGCCACTAAGGCACTAAGGCGCTAAGTTTTTTTAAGTTTCTCGCAGATTTTGCAGATTGACCAGATTTTTTTTATGCCACAGATTACTCAGATTAAAAGGATTTTTATCTGCTTAATCTCCAAAATCTGCGAGAGCTTTTTTATTCTCATTTTTTGTCAGTCTGAGCGAAGTCGAAGCCCTCGCAAAGACATACTTTCTGTCTCATACAAGTCAAAAAAGAAAACTTTGCGCCTTCGCGCCTTTGTGGCAAATAATCTAAAATCAAAAAACTTGTCCCAAATGCCCCTAAAATAGTCGTAAATAACTATTTCATGAAAAAACAAGAATAGTATATTTGTAATACATTAACTAATAACTATTTAAAATATACCACATGAAAAAAGCAAAAATTATTTTTTGGATTGCAACTACTATTATTTTTCTATTCGAAGGCGTTATGCCGGCTTTGACTTCCCAGTCTGAAATGGCTAAAGAAGGAATCAGACATTTAGGTTATCCTGAGTATTTTGGAAATGCATTGGTGATTTTCAAAATTCTGGGAGTTCTCGTTTTAGTAATTCCGTCTGTTCCTAAAAATGTAAAAGAATGGGCTTACGCCGGATTTGGTTTCGATTTTATATTTGCTTCTATAAGTCATTTTGCGGTTGATGGCATTAACTTTCAAAGTTTCTTTCCGTTAATCTTTTTAGTGATTTTGGCAATCTCATATATCTATTATCATAAAATCGAGCGATACAAAAATATTGCTTTGTAAAACATTCCTGCGATGATAGAAGTTTTTAAAACAAATGTTCAGGAAGTTGAGCAATCAGTAATGATTGTTGGGAAACTTCTTGAACATTTCCCAAACAGCATCGTCAATTTTGATCTCGAAGACTGCGATAAAATTCTTCGGGTTCACGCTGCTTCTATTGCAAACCATAAAATAATTGAACTTCTAAATTCGCATGGTTTTCATTGCGAAGCACTTCCGTAAATTCACAATTTATTGATTTACAAAATATTGCAATAAAAATCGTACTTTTGAGATACTAACATCTAAACCATAAAAAATGAATTTACCTGCAGAACATCAAACCGTAATGCCTTACCTTATCCTGAAAGGCGCATCGCAATTTATAGATTTTACAAAAAATGTTTTCGGAGCTTCAGAGACACATTCGAAGGCAGTCCGCGAAGACGGAACCATAATGCATGCCGAAATCACTTTAAACGGAAGCACAATTATGGTAACCGATGAAACCGAAGACTGGTCAAAACAAACGGCTAACTTATTTGTTTATGTTCTTAATGCCGATAAAACCTACCTAAAAGCATTAGAAAACGGCGCCGTTTCTTTAATGGGATTAAGCGATCAGGATTACGGCAGAACCTGCGGCGTAACAGATCCTTTTGGAAATGTCTGGTGGATTACTTCCGTAAATTAAACTTTAAAAATCAATAATATGAAGACAGACGTTCAAAAAGATATTGTTGAAACATTCAAAAAATTAAATGATATTCTATCAAAATTTTCTGAAAACGAATTAAATCAGGTTCCGTTTCAAGGAAGCTGGACTCCCGGACAAGTTGTGCAGCATATTATTTTAGCCTGTTCCGGATTTCCCGAATTATTTGCCGGAAATACGGAAAAAACAACCCGAAAACCCGACGAAAAAATTAAAGATATTGAAGGGCTGTTTTTAAACTTCAACATAAAAATGGATGCTCCTGTATTTCTGAAACCTGAGAAAAAAGAATACAATAAAAATGCATTAAACATAGAATTACTCAGACTTGAATCTGAGTTATTAGATTGTGCCGAAAAATACGATTTAACCCTAACCTGCTTAGATTTTCAGGTTCCGGGCTTTGACAAATTCACCATGTACGAATGGATTGATTTTGCATTAGTTCACACCCAAAGACATACGCATCAATTAAATTCTATTTTTCAACACATAACTAAGCTTTAAATTAATGATATCAAAATCTAAAACTATTTTATTCTCTGGTTTACTGGCAGGAACTTTAGATATTCTTGCGGCAATATTAGTTTACTCTGTTATATTACATCAAACAACTGCCGAAAAAATTCTCCAGTCTATTGCAAGTGGCATTTTTAAACAGCATGCATATACAGGCGGCACACAAATGGTTTTCTATGGTTTATTACTGCATTACTTTATCGCATTTGCTTTTGCCTATTTTTATTATAAGATATATCCGCACGTTCCTATTTTGAAAAAGAATATTGTTATTTCGGGAATTGTCTATGGAATTTTTGTCTGGATTGTAATGAACCTTATTGTGCTTCCAATTGTATTTCCAAAACTTCCATCAAAAGAATTTGATCTTCCCTTAATCATTTCTGTTTTAATTTTAATCGTCTGCATTGGTTTGCCAATTGCTTTTGTAACTAAGAAAAGTTATGAGTTATGAGTTATGAGCTTAACGCAATAATTTTAACGCAAAGCACGCTAAGATTTTTTGAAAGGCTGCATTTTCAATGCTAAAGTTCGCAAAGCTTTGTGTTCATCATGCTTTGCGAACTTTGAGTTTTAGTAAAAAACTAACTTATTAAAAATCTTAGGGTGCTTTGCGTTAAAACTATCTTAGCGTGCTTTGCGTTAAAATTATAAGTATAGATTAAAAACAAAAAAAAAGCGAAATCAACACAACAGTTAATTTCGCTTTTTTTAATAAACTTGAAATTTTAAACTCTTGATCTTCCGCTTATTAATGAGATAATAAATAAAACTAAGAATATAAAGAATAAAATTTTTGCGATACTAGCGGCTCCGGCAGCAATTCCTCCAAAACCAAAAATTCCGGCTACTATAGCTAGAATAATAAATGTGACTGTCCAACGTAACATAATATTAAAATTTAAGTTATAAAATGTGACTTTTACAAGTCTGATTTGTTTGTCTCTCAAAGTTCTCTTTTACTTACAAAAACAATTAACTCAAACGGTATATTTATTATCGCAATCCATTACAAATCATAAATTTATCAGCCTCTTTTAGAATTTTGGCCTCAACGTTATACAATTCCCATCCAAAAGCTTTAGAGTTAATTTTTTGATCGATTGAGTTAATTACCGCTGCGTTCCCAAGGTAATTTTATTCAAAATTAAAAACTGGCTCAGTTGAATCTTATAAAAGATACTGTTATATAAATTAGGTATTTTTCTTAACAAAAAGTCATTTTTAATAGTATAACATTATTATGGTGTCGCCAATAAAAAATTGTGGCGGCTACTTTGAACCTTGACGACTTATTAACAGAACTAAAACAGAATCCCCATGAAGAAGATATCAAATAAATCGAAAATTGTTTTTCTTTCAACATTTCCTCCAACACAATGTGGAATAGCAACTTATACTCAGGATACGATTAAAGGAATTACCGACATTTTTGGTAAATCAATAACTTGTGAAATTTGTGAATTAGTAGACAATCCAAAGACAAATTCGACACAGGCCTTTACATTAAACACAAAAGAAAGAGCAGAGTACACAAAAGTTGCCGAAGAAATTAATAAAGATAAAAATGTGAAACTAGTTCACATTCAGCATGAATTCGGTTTGTTTGGCGGTAATTATGGTGATCATTTACTAGATTTTTTAAATGCAGTAAAAAAACCTATAACCTATACTTTTCACACCGTTATTCCAAACCCGAATAACGAATTGAAAACTTTTGTAAAATTACTTTTGAGCTACAGCAATTCTGTTTTTGTAATGACAAATCAGTCAAAAGAAATTTTAATACAAGACTACAACATTGACGAAGATATAATTACAACAGTGGCGCATGGAACGCATATTGTAATTTATGAAGAACCGGCACAAGCAAAAGCAAAATTTGATATTCAAAACAAAATTGTACTCTCAACTTTTGGACTTTTGGGCGAAGGAAAAAATATCGAAACAGGTTTACAGGCTTTGGCAAAAATTGTCGAAAAAGAACCAAATGTATTGTATTTAATTATTGGCAAAACACACCCTAATTTAATTAAAGACGGAGTTGATACTTATAGAGATAAACTGGAAGCACTTGTTGACGAATTAAATTTACACAACAATGTTCGTTTCATTAATCAATATTTAGATACAGATGAACTTTTAGAATATTTAAAAGCAACTGATATTTATTTGTTTACTTCAAAAGATCCAAACCAAGCTGTAAGCGGCACTTTTGCTTATGCAATGAGCTGTGCCTGCCCTATGGTCGCATCAAAAATTGCACATACAAAAGAAGTTTTAACTTCAGACTGTGGTGTTCTCGTTGATATTGGAAATGTGGATCAATTTGCAGAAGAAACCTTAAAATTGATTTCTGATGAAAATTTAAGACGTGAAATGGGAATCAATGCATTCACTAAAATGAGAGCTTCATCTTGGGAAAATGCCGCATTAACACTCATGAATACTTATAAAAAGTTAATCGAAAACCCATCAGATGTAAAATACAGTTATCCTGATATTCAGTTAAGACATATTAAAAGATTAACTACAGATCTTGGAATTATTCAATTTAGTAAAATTTCAGTTCCGGATCTGGATTCCGGTTATACTTTAGATGACAATGCCCGCGCTTTAATCGCATTTTGTGCACACTATAAATTAACCAGGGACAAAGACGATCTTCCGTATATTTTAATTTATTTGGATTTTATTGAAAGATGCCAAAAACCAAAAGGAAATTTCATCAATTATGTTGATCAGGAAAACCGTGAACATATTGAGCAAAATGCCGAAGTTAATTTAGAAGATTCAAATGCAAGAGCAATCTGGGCTTTAGGAACTGTAGTTTCAAATTCAGATATCCTTCCTGAAAACATTTCTAAAAAAGCAGCAAAATGTTTCCTTAATTCCTTAAAATGGGCAGAAAATATTCAATCGCCTCGTTCTATTGGTTTTGCAACAAAAGGATTGTATTTGTATCATAATGCTGTTCCAAATTTATATGTGGCAGCCATTATCAATAAGCTAAATGCAAAACTGCTGGCAAATTACGAAGATACAGCTACTGAAGACTGGCAGTGGTTTGAAAATTATTTAACGTACGGAAACGGAATTCTGCCAGAATCTATGTTGTACGCATATTTAATTACAAACAAACCAGTTTACAAAAAAGTAGCCTTAGATTCATTAGATTTCTTATTGTCGAAAACATTTGTTGACGGGAATTTTAAAGCAATCTCAAATCAAAGCTGGTATCACAAAGGTTCAGAACCACAGGAATATGGAGAACAGCCAATTGATGTTACCTATACAATTCAGACATTAAATGCTTTTTATAACACATTTGAAACTCCGGAATACAGAAAGAAAATGAAAATTGCATTTAACTGGTTTTTAGGAAAAAATCATTTAAATCAAATTATGTATAATCCCGTAAGCGGCGGCGGTTACGACGGTCTTGAAAAAAACAATGTAAACTTAAATCAAGGAGCAGAATCAACCGTATGTTACTTAACCGCAAGATTAATAATGGAAAAATTTGCTCATGACGAATCTAAAGTTATTCCTTTAAATAAATTGAGAACCGGAGTAGCGATCAATTCTTAAAAAAATTATAGAAAAATTCCAATTGAAAAATTCCAAATTCCAAAGTTGGGATTTGAAATTTAAAATTTGTAATTTTATAACGTAATAGACTGACCAAAATTCTATTAAACCCGGAAAATCCCTTTCTTAATGAAAGGGATTTTTTGTTTACAGCAATAATTAATCTTAAAAATAAATTAAATAAATTTGCCTATCTACTAATAGGTAGTATCTTTGTCAAAAAAATTACAGCCATGACAACACGGGAAAATATTATAGAAAAAGCAGATCAGTTTATTCGAAACAAAGGCTACAATGCTTTTAGTTTTAAAGATATTTCAAATGATATTGGCATAAAAACCGCTTCTATTCATTACCACTTCCCTACTAAATCTGATCTTGGCGTAGCGACCATAAAAGAACATATTGCCAGAACAGAGGCTTTAAAGAAAAGAGTAGCCAATGAATCTCCTCTAATAAAACTGGAAGCTTTTTTAGAGATACAGGCACAAATAAAAAAAGAAAATAAAGTCTGCATTGTAGGTTCACTAGCAACAGATTTAAATACGCTCGACGAATCCATAAAAACAGAACTGCAGGGTTTTGCACAAATCGTAATTACCTGGCTGACGGAAGTTTTAATTGAAGGAAAAGAACTCAAAATATTTGATTTTGAAATGGAACCAAGAACAAAAGCCATAATGATTATAACCAATATGGTTGCGATTGTACAGCTTTCAAGACTTACTAACGATAGTGATTTTGACTTGGTAAGACAAACAATATTAACAGAATTAAGACCTAAAAAATAATGAAAAGAGTTGTAGTAACAGGATTAGGAGCAGTAACTCCTATTGGAAATAATGTTCAGGAATTTTGGAATTCATTAATTAACGGAGTCAGCGGTGCTGCTCCTATAACAAGATTTGACACCACACAATTCAAAACTAAATTTGCATGCGAGGTTAAAAACTTTGATGCTTCGGCTATTTTTGAAAAAAACGAAATCAGAAAATACGATCTTTTTACCCAATACGCATTGTACGCCGCAGACGAAGCCGTAAAAAATGCCAATATCGATTTTGATTCTTTAAATAAAAACCGAATTGGAGTGATATGGGGCTGCGGCGATGGCGGTATTTCAACTTTTGAAGAACAAATTGGAGAATATAAATTAGGAAATTGCACACCAAGATTTAGTCCGTTTTTTATTCCGAAAAGAATTGTGAATATAGCTTCAGGCGTTATTTCTATTAAATACGGACTTCGCGGCATTAACTATACAACGGCTGCAGCCTGCTCTGCCAGCAATACCGCCATTATAGATGCTTTTAATTATATTCGTTGGGGAAAAGCAGATATGATGATCACCGGCGGTTCTGAAGCTTCGGTTACAGAATCTTCAATTGGCGGTTTTAACGCTTCAAAAGCATTGTCTACCTTAAATGATGATTACAGCAAAGCTTCACGTCCTTTTGATGCAACAAGAGACGGATTTGTTTTGGGCGAAGGAGCCGGCGTTGTGATATTAGAAAGCTACGAACATGCTGTAAAAAGAAACGCAGTAATTCTAGCCGAAATTGTAGGCGGAGGTTTAGCAGCAGATGCTTACCACTTAACAGGAACACATCCTGAAGGTGAAGGTGCTGTTTTAGGAATGGAACTTGCGCTTGAAGAAGCCGGAATTTCTCCAGATCAAATTGATTACATTAATGCCCATGCAACTTCAACTCCTACCGGAGATTTAAGTGAACTTAAAGCTGTGGAAAAAGTATTTGGTGCAAATCCTAATGCGAATATCAGTGCTACAAAATCAATGACCGGACATTTACTTGGCGGTGCCGGAGCAATTGAAGCGATTGCATGTATAAAAGCGGTTCAGGAAAATATTGTTCCGCCAACAATAAATACACAAGATGTAGAACCGGAATTTGCAGATAAATTTAATTTGACACTTGGTAAAGCACAATCCAGAGAAGTGAATTATGCGATGAGCAATACTTTTGGTTTTGGAGGTCACGTTGCCAGTTCCATCTTTAAAAAATTCGAAGAATAAAAAATTACAAATATTTCATTTAAAAAAGGGGTTGCTCAATTATTGAGACAGTCACATTTATTATATATGTTTTTTTGTTCCGTAGGAACATTTCATCGGTAGAAAAATATATTGTTATTATTATTTACGTTCCGTAGGAACGTTTGATACGCCAGATATTAAAAATGATTTCAAAATCAAACGTTCCTACGGAACGTAAATGTCGCTGATTTGCATTTTTTTCTACCTACGAAACATTCCTATGGAATGATAACTGGATATACAAATAGAGCTGTCTCAAAATTTAGAGCAGCCCATTCTATTTTATATTTTTTCATGTTCCATAGGAACATCTCGTCGGTAGAAATAATATTGTTACCATGATTTACGTTCCCTAGGAACGTTTGATACGCCCAGATTATTAAAAAACGATTTCAAAATCAAACGTTCCTAAGGAACGTAAATGTCGTTGATCTGCATTTTTTCTCTACCTATGAAACATTCCTATGGAATGATAACTGGATATACAAATAGAGCTGTCTCAATTATTGAGACAGTCACATTTATTATATATGTTTTTTTGTTCCGTAGGAACATTTCATCGGTAGAAAAATATATTGTTATTATTATTTACGTTCCGTAGGAACGTTTGATACGCCAGATTATTAAAAATGATTTCAAAATCAAACGTTCCTACGGAACGTAAATGTCGCTGATTTGCATTTTTTTTCTACCTACGAAACATTCCTATGGAATGATAACTGGATATACAAAAAGAGCTGTCTCGATTATTGAGACAGTCACATTTATTCTATATGTTTTTTTGTTCCGTAGGAACATTTCATCGGTAGAAAAATTATATTATTATTGTTTACGTTCCGTAGGAACGTTTGATACGCCAGATTAAAAACGATTTCAAAATCAAACGTTCCTACGAAACGTAAATTTGGTTGATCTTTATTTTTTTCTACCTACGAAACATTCCTATGGAATGAATAACCGGATACATAAAAGGGCTGTCTTAAAATTGAGACAGCCCTTTTGTTTTCTATAGAATTCCTGTAACGCAGCATTCATAAAAATATTGTGATTTTATGAAAATTATATAAGCCTCAAAAAAAGTTGTGTAAAGTATTTTAACAAGTATAGAAGTAACTTTCATATATAATTTAAAAAGTACCATAAACTGTTAAATAATTGATTTTCAAATTACACCTAACTATAAAAACTAAACATTTTGATTCTCAGCCTAAAAAATACATTCGCACAAATTGGAGACGCAACATTGTTTGCCAAGAGGTTTTTTAAGGAGGTTTTTGTTCCTCCTTATGAGGCTAAAGAGTTTTTGAAACAATGTTACATCATCGGTTACAAGTCATTGCCTTTGGTGGCAATTACAGGTTTTATTATGGGATTAGTGCTCACGCTTCAATCCAGACCAACTTTAGTGAAATTTGGTGCCGAAAGCTGGCTTCCCGGAATGGTGGCACTGTCCTTAATTAGAGAAATTGCACCCGTTATTACGGCCTTAATCTGCGCCGGAAAAATTTCGTCGGGAATTGGAGCCGAATTAGGTTCTATGAAAGTAACGGAGCAAATAGACGCTATGGAAGTTTCGGCTATTAATCCTTATAATTATTTGGTCGTAACGAGAATTTTAGCCTGTACGTTAATGGTTCCGCTATTAGTAATTTTTGCTGATGCAGTTGGAATTGTTGGCGGTTACGCCGGAATAAACATTCACGGCGACGTTAATTTCTATCGCTATTTAACGCAGATTATTCAGTCTTTAGAATTCTCAGATCTAATTCCGGCAACGGTAAAAACTTTCTTCTTTGGCTATTTCATCGGAATGATTGGATGCTATAAAGGATTTAATGCCGCAAACGGAACAGAAAGTGTGGGACGCGCTGCAAACTCTGCCGTAGTTACAGCTTCTTTAAGCATATTTATTATTGATATGGTGGCAGTACAATTAACCGATTTAATTTATTTGAAATGATTAAAGAAGAAAAAAATATCGAACCAAAATCAAAAGATAAAAAAAAGACTCCAATCATTGTGATTAAGGATTTACATAAAACTTTTGGCAAAGATAATACGGTTTTAAAAGGCGTAAGTCTTACCGTAAATAAAGGAGAAGATTTAGTGATTTTAGGGCGTTCCGGTTCAGGGAAATCGGTAACCATAAAATGTATTGTGGGCTTAATTGTACCTGACAAAGGCGAAATAAAAGTTTTTGACGAAGATTTACTTGCTCTTTCTAAAGACGAATTAAACAAAATGAGAGTCAAAATTGGATTCTTATTTCAAAGTGGCGCCTTATACGATTCTATGTCGGTTAGAGAAAATCTTGCTTTTACGCTTCGTGCACACAAAAGAGATTTAACCGAAGAAGAAGTAGAAAAAGAAGTTCTGGAAGCACTTGAAAGTGTGGGTTTAGGCGATGCAATCGAAAAAATGCCTGCAGAATTATCAGGCGGAATGAGAAAAAGAATTGGTTTAGCAAGAACCCTGATTTTAAAACCGGAAATCATTTTGTATGATGAACCTACAACGGGTTTAGATACCATTACATCAAGAGAAATCAGCGAATTAATTCTGGATATCAAAAACAAACAAAAAACATCATCAATCATTATTACGCACGATATGGCCTGCGCCAAATTAACTGCCGACAGAATTATGGTGCTTAAAGACGGCGTAATTCACGCCGAAGGAACCTACGAAGAATTAGAAAAAGACGAAGACGAATGGGTACGCTCATTTTTTGAATAAACAGCAAAAATAAATAACTAGAAATCATGGAGAAGCAATCTGGATATACTTGGAAATTAGGAATGTTTGTAACAGTTGGGCTGCTGCTTTTTATAATGGCCATTTATTTCATCGGAAAACAAAAAAATCTGTTTGGCTCAACATTTAACCTAACCTCAAAATTTAAAACCGTAAGCGGTTTAGAAGTTGGAAACAATGTCCGTTTTTCAGGAATCAATATAGGAACCGTTGAAGAAATCAGATTAATAAATGATTCATCGGTTGTAGTATCGATGGTCATAAAAGATGAAGTCCGCGAATTTATAAAAACAGATGCGCGCGCCAGCATTGGTTCTGACGGATTAATGGGCGATAAAGTTTTAACCATTTCTCCGGGAGTAAAATCCCAGAAAATTGTTGAAAATGGCGGAGCAATTGCTTCTGTAAACGGAATAGAAATGGCTGACCTTATGAAAAGCGTTAAAAAGAGCGTTGATAATGTAGGCGTTATATCTGATGAACTTGCGATTTTCAGCCATAGTATGAATAACGGAAACGGAGCATTGGCACGATTAGTCCGCGATGATAAAATGGCAAACAGCGTTTCGAATACGCTTTCAAATTTAGAAACCGGAACAAAAGGTTTCAGCGAAAATATGGAAGCCGCAAAAAGCAATTTCCTTTTTAGAGGTTACTTTAAGAAAAAAGAAAAGGAAAAAGAAAAACAGAAAGAAGAAATAAAAGAGAAAAAAGAAGAACAGCAGGAAAAAGCGGCTAAAGAAAAAGAAGCCAAAGCCAAGGAAGAAAAAGAAAAACAGGAAAAAGCCAAAGAAGAGAAAGAAAAGCAAGACAAGCAAAAAGCTGAAGAAGCCAAGAAAGAGGCTGAAAAGAAATAGTAAAACTCTACGCCATGAAAACTTCGTTTAAAAATATAAGCCTTAAAATACTCAAATGGACGGGAATAGTAATAGCAGGAATCCTGCTGTTACTTTTTTTGGTTCCATTACTATTTCCCGGAAAAGTAGCCTCAGAAGTTAAAAAAATTGCCAACGAACGTTTAGACACAAAACTCGAGTTTTCGAAATCTAAACTTTCGTTTTTTACCCATTTCCCATCGCTTACTGTTTCACTTGATGATATATCGATGACAGGTTCTAAACCTTTTAGCAATGATACTTTACTAAAAGCTGATCAGGTTGCGTTTGGGATAAATTTAAAAAGACTGATTTTTGACAGTGAAGTTAAAATCAACAAATTATACGTTTCGAATGCTTTGATAAATGTAATGGTCAACGAAAAAGGACAAGCCAATTACAATATTTATGTCGCGCCAGAAGACAGAAAAGACGAAAAAAAAGATCCAAATGCTCCCGAAGAAGGAACGGCAATAAAACTGGAACGAATTGATTTAGAAAATTGTCATGTTAAATACAATGATCGCTCGGCTAAGATTTTGGTCGACGCAAAAGGCTTTAATTATATCGGAAAAGGAAATCTAAGCGAAGATATTTTTGATTTAAATACCGATGCTAAAATTGACACCTTAGATTTCTATTATAACCGAACAGCTTATCTTAGAAAAAAAGCCGTACGCGCTGATTTAATTACCAGAATCAACACACACGCACTTTCATTTATTCTTCAAAAAAATGAATTGCAGATTAATAAACTGCCTTTAACCTTTACCGGTTTATTTACCATTTTAAGAGACGGTTATAAAATAAATATTAAAGCCGCTTCAGAAAATACAACTGTAAAAGATTTACTTTCTGTAATGCCACCGGAATATTTAACCTGGCTGGATGAAACCGAAATTTCCGGAAAAAGTGATTTGGTACTTTCTTTTAAAGGAGATTATAACGTTTCGAAAAAACAGAAACCCAATTTAGCTTTCAATCTAAAAGTTAAAGATGGAGCGATTAATTATCAAAACGCGCCCGTTCCGTTAACTGATTTTCAAATGGATTTGAACGCGATTCTGCCTTCTCTTGATACAGAACAATTATTGGTAAATCTTAGGACTTTACGATTTAAAGTAGGCGAAAAAGATTATTTCAACGCCTATTTACATAGTAAAGGGTTAAGCGAAATGAACATCAACGCAAGTGTAAAAGGTGCGCTTGATCTTGCCGTTGTCGATGCTGCAATAGGTTTAAATACTGTGGAATTAAAAGGGCTTTTAAAAACCAATATTCAGGCGAGAGGACTTTTTAGTACTTCAAAAAAATTATTTCCTAAAACAATTGGCGGTATTTCGCTTAGAAATGGCTGGCTGAAAACAGACTCCTATCCTAACCCAATTACTGATATTACTTTTATTGCCAATGTGTTGAACAAAGCCGGAACTTTTCAAGATTTGATCGTTGCCGTTGCGCCTGCATCATTTGTTTTTGAAGGAAATCCAATGTATGTAAACGCCACTTTATCTGATTTTAGTGATTTGGCTTATAATGCAAAAATTAAAGGCGAATTGAATGTTGGCCGAATCTATCAGGTATTTTCTCAAAAAGGCCTTGATGTAACGGGTTATGCAAAAGCTGATTTATCTCTTAAAGGAAAACAAAGTTACGCGACAACAGGACAATATAGTAAACTGGATAATCGCGGAACAATTCTGTTGAAAAACATAAAAGCAACATCAGAATTATTTCCGAAATCCTTTTTTATTAAACAGGGAAATTTCCGTTTTCAAAATGAAAAAATGTGGTTTGAAAAATTCTATGCATCATATGGGAAATCTGATTTTGATATTAACGGATATCTTCTCAATACGATTAATTATTTCCTTGAATCTCATGGAACTTTAAGCGGAGACTTCAACCTAAAATCAAAACTGATCAATGTTGATGAATTTATGGCACTGGAAAAAGGTGAAAATAAAGACCGAAAACTCGAAGTAGAATATGCTAAAGAAGACCACCCAAAAATGAGCGGTGTAGTTTTGGTTCCTAAAAATTTAAATGTTTCGCTTACCGCAAATGCTGATAAAGTAGAATATAACGGATTGAACTTAAATAAGCTTACCGGAAAAGTAGGGATTTCCAAAGGCGCTTTATATTTAGAAAATACCACTTTTAATATTATCGATTGTATTGTTGGCATTAATGCCGGATACAAAGATGAGACGCCAACAACAGCTCATTTTGATGCACATTTTAATGCCAAAGATTTCAGCGTTCAGCGTGCATACAAAGAAATTCCAATGTTTCATGATATGGTTACGGCGGCAGAAAAAGCGCAGGGAATTATTTCTGTTGATTATAAAATTAAAGGTGATTTAAACGGAAATATGGGACCTATTTATGAATCGCTTGAAGGCGGCGGAACTATTAATCTGCGTGATGTAAAAATTAAAGGTTTAAAATTATTTGAAGGTGTAAGTTCTAAAACAGGACAAGATGGTTTAGGCGATCCCAAAATGGAAGGAATCGAAATCAAATCAAACATTGATAATAATTTAATTCATATTGAGCCTTTTACTTTTAGTGTGGCGAGTTTTAGACCTACCATAAAAGGAACTACCAGTTTTGACGGATTGCTGGATTTACGAATGCGTTTAGGACTTCCGCCGGGCGGAATAATTGGTTTTCCAATCGTAATAACCGGAACTCATGAAGATCCTAAAATTAAAATTTTCAGTAAAACAGGGCAGAAAATTTATGATGCTGTTTATGATGAAAAGAACAATAAAGTGATTAAAAAAGAAAAAGTCAGCAAAAAGAAAACCTAATTTATTAAGGCAATGAAAAAGAAAAAACAAAATGGCGGAAGCACATTTGAAAAATTTGCATCAAAAACGTCTAAAGCTGCCGGAAGCACAACAGCTTTTATAAGTGCTTTTGTTATTGTATTAGCATGGGCAGTTTCGGGACCTATTTTTGATTATTCTGAAACATGGCAGCTGGTTATTAATACCGGAACAACAATCATAACCTTTTTGATGGTTTTTTTAATTCAAAAAGCACAAAACAAAGATTCACTGGCAATTCAGTTAAAACTAAACGAACTCGTGGCTTCAAATGAACATTCAAGCAATAGTCTGGTTGATATTGAAAATATGACAGAAGAAGAAATGATTATTGTCCAGAAGTTTTATCGCCACCTGGCTGAACTTGCAAAGAAAGACGAAAGCATCCGCACTTCTCATTCGCTGACCGAAGCGCATTCTCAGCATGAGTACAAAGATAAAAACAGAACTAAACATCGTGCTTCACGAAATACGACTAAGAAATGAAATTACGCTCTACAGAAACCTTTTGGCCTCTTATAAGTGCCATGAATACCAGTTATCCTTCCATTGATTCTGATATTAAAACTGAGATTTTGATTGTTGGCGGAGGAATAACAGGGGCTTTAATGGCTTATAAATTAATTACCGCAGGAAAAAAAATAGTATTAGTTGACCGCCGCGACGTAGCAAATGGAAGCACGGCCGCCAGTACCGCTTTGCTTCAATATGAAATTGATGTTCCGTTACACGAACTGATTAAACTGCGAGGCGAAAAATGTGCCGTAGACAGTTACAGAAATGGTAAGAAAGCTATTTTTGATTTGCGAAATATAATTGATACCGTAGAAAGCGACTGCGGGTTTGAGTTCAAAAAAAGTATTTATTTTACATCCTATAAAAAAGATATACCGTTTTTAAAGAACGAGTTTAAAGCCAGAAAACAGCGCGATTTTGATGTAACCTGGCTCAATAAATACGAGCTCGAAAAAATGGGTTTAAACGCCATTGCAGCAATCGAATCTAAAACTGCCGCAGTTATGGATCCGTTTAAACTGGCAAACGATTTATTGTCTTACTGCCATCAAAACGGAATGCAGATTTTTGACAGAACGAATATTACTTCTGTCCAGACTACAAAAGGAAAATGCATTGCACACACCGAAAATAAATGTACGATAACTGCAGATCATGTTGTGTATTGCAGCGGTTATGAAAGCACTGAAACTATTGAAGAAAAAATCGTTGATTTAAAAAGTACGTATGCGCTGGCTTCTGAAATCGTTCCTGAATTACCTACAATTTTAAAAAATGCGGTTATTTGGGATACTTCTTCTCCGTATTATTATTATCGCGCCACCGCAGACAACCGAATTATTATGGGCGGCGGTGATGAAGAATTCAGAGATGCCAAAAAACGTGATAAACTGATTCCAAAAAAAGAAGCTTCTTTAATGCGCCAGTTTAAAAGACGATTCCCGAATGTACAATTCAAATTAGATTATTCCTGGGCGGGAACTTTTGGCGAAACTAAAGATGGCCTTCCCTATTTTGGAAAACCAGACCCGAAAAAAAATATTCATTACGTTTTAGGTTTCGGAGGCAACGGAATCACTTTCAGCGTAATTGGAATGAATTCTATTGTTGATTCCATAAAAAATAAAAAAAATCCGGATTTAGATTTTTATAGGTTTGGACGCTGATTTAGGTACAAAGGTACAAAGGTTCAAAGGTACAGAGGCACAAAGTTTAAATCTTTGTCGCTTTGAACCTTTGCACCTCTAAAGCTACTCTACTTTAAGTTCCATTTGAATATTACATCTTTTATAAGGTGTTTCCAGACCAAATACTTTCTCGAAACCTAATTTATAATATAAGTTTATGGCGGGTTTTAAGATCGTGTTGCTTTCCAGATAAATCTTTTTTGCTCCAAGTTCTTTTGCTTTTGCAACAATTGCCTGTCCTAATAACCAGCCGATATTTTTACCTTGTGCTTTTGGTGAAACGGCCATTTTTGCCATTTCAAAATCGTATTCCGGATTATTCATTTTGATAAGAGCGCAGACTCCTACGGGTTCGTTTTCATATAAAGCCACAAGAATTTTTCCTCCTTTGTTTAAGATATATTCTTCGGGATTATCCAGCGCTTTATAATCTGCTTCTTCCATTTCAAAATACGTTGAAATCCATTCTACATTTAAGGCTCTAAAAGCTTCCTGATATTCTGGTTTGTATTCTACGATTTTGACATCTTTGCTTTCGCGGATTTTTTTCTGATCGCTTACTCTTTTAAACATTGATTTTTGTTCCAATAGAAATTCCCATTCCTCAAGCGCGGCCCAAAGATTATGTTTAGATTCGGCAATTAAACCGTCTATCGCAACATCAATATCTTTTAATTGCTGCTGGATATTTTTCGCTAGCAAAAGTCCTTTCGCAGTCAAAACGACATTGTTTTTTCGTTTATCATCTGTTTTCACACTTTCCTGAACCAATCCCGCAGCTGTCATTTCCTGAATAATTTTGCTTACCGAAGGCTGCGAATGTCCAATTTCATTTGCAATTTCTGTAATCGTTAATTCTCTTTCTTCTGCCAGCGTATAAAACACAGGAAACCACTTCGGAACAAAATCTGCACCGTATAACTCATAAATTTTAGAAGCATCATCTGTTATAACCGCAGTCATTAATCGTAAACGACTTCCTAAAGCCGCTTTACCTACTTTGTTGAAAAATTCCATATAATAATTAATTATATAACCAGTTATGCAAATGTATAAAAAAAATCTTTTTTGGCAAAAATTTATTTAGGGACAAAGGTTCAAAGGTGCAGAGGCTCAAAGTTTAAACCTTTGTCACTTTGCTCCTTTGAACCTTTGTAACTTTATAAAAAAAACTAAGATTCTAAGTTTGGTTGGAGCCTTTAAGTTAACTTAAAACCTCAGCGACTCAGAATCTTAGCATTTTGTATATATATCTTGCTTAATAGCTAACGACATTATTTTTTTTAAGATGCTAAGTGGCTAAGTTTCTGAGTTGCTAAGAAAAAAAACTTAGCACCTTAGTATCTTAGAACCTCAGCAACTTTATTAGGCTGTTACTGCCAACGGATTCAAATTAAATTTATACTCTTTTGGACTGCAGTTAAATTTTTGTTTGAAGATTTTAGAGAAATAACTTCTGCTTGTAAAACCAATGCAGTACACAATTTCAGAAATATTTAAGTCTGATGTTCTTATTAGGATTTCAGCTTTTAGAACGCGCATGTGCGTGATATAATCGTTTACGGTTCTGTTGTGAATCATTTTAAAACCTTCCTGAAGTTTATTTGGCGATAAACCTGATTTTTTACTTAATGATTTAATGGTAAAAGGTTCTTCCGGATTTGCTTTTATAGTTTCTGAAAGTTCTTTTATTTCTTCCATTTCTCTTAAAGTTAAGCAGTTTGCTTCTTTAGAAAATGAATTTAAGTCGTCTGTATGCTGTTGGATTTCCATTGCCAGAATGATTCTTAAAATACCTTCTTTCAATAAATTTCTAACTACTCCGGTTTGTGTTACGGCGTTTAACTGTTCGATTTTTTCACCAATTTTTAAATTGTATGAACCGGCATAAAAGAATTCTCCATTAAGGTTTTCTTCAAAAAATGTTTCCCTAACCATTTGGTTTAAAGAATTTGCCTGAGTTGATTGTGTTCCCACAATTATTAAAGTGAATTTTGTTTTTTTATCTTTTTCAAAAAGCAAAACATTATCCTGGTTTAATTTTGAAGTTACAATCGCTGTTTGAAAAGTTTTTAGTTTATGTTCTTCACCATGAACCCCAAAACTATGCGAAAGATTTCCCTTAGAACAATAAGCAAAATATAATGGTGATGAAATTCCGTTATTAATATTCAGTTTTAAATCAACTGAAAAAGTCATATCAAACTGAACATAAGAAATATTGTCATTAAAAGAAGCACCGCTAATAAAGCCTTTTGCAAAATTATTATTTACTTCAAGTGTATATTCATCAACGTCAAAAGTTACTTTTCCGCCGAAGTTTTTATTCAACTCTTCAAATATGTTTTGAATTTTCTCTGTATGTATAGTAACTATTTTCATTTTGTTTCGATTTAAATTCTGTAATTTTAAATGATTCTTAAACCAACACATTTGTTTAAAAAAGCAGATGTTCAAAGTTCGCTCAATCACAAACCAAAAATGTTATATAATTTTCTACAATTGTTTTATAATTACTTATCTATATAAGTTTAACTCAAATAAAATATTTCTTAATTCAATCAATGAAAAGCTATTCCTTCTCTCCTATAAGTTCAAATGATTCTAAAATTCTGATTTTAGGTACAATGCCCGGAACAAAATCGTTAGAACTCAATCAGTATTACGGACACAATCAGAATAATTTCTGGAAGTTTTTGTTTTCTATTTTTAATGAGGATTTCTCAAATGATTATGAAACCAAAAAAGCGCTTTTGCTGAAAAACAAAATTGCGCTTTGGGATGTTTTGCAATATTGCGACCGCGTAGGAAGTTTAGACAGTGCTATAAAAAATGAAATTGCCAATGATTTTGAGACATTCCTGAAACAACATCCAAAAATAAATACGATATTATTTAACGGACAAAAAGCGGCAGCGTTCTTTAAAAAATATGTACACTTAAAAAAAGAATATACCTTAATTACACTTCCGTCCACAAGTCCGGCAAACGCTGGCAAATCGTTTCAGTCAAAATTAGAGGAATGGAAAGTTATTGAAGAAATTATTTAAAAAACATTAAATATTGAAATAATATAACTTTTGAACTTTAAAATATAACACGAAATTTCTCAACGTGCTATAATTTTACAATTTAGAAATCAAAGCCCCGGTTTAAAAGGATTGATGAAGAAGAGGCTTTTTAAAAATTATAGATATTATTAAGACAAACTTTTTACAAGTTTAGATTATAAAGAGAACATTGGTTATGTTAGTTTATTTTTGAGAAAAAAGCTATTCTAAATTATTAGGGTAGCTTTCTTTTTTTTTACATTTAACATAAAATTCCAATTATGAAAATTCAAACTTACTACAATCATATTCGGTTTTACACTCCGCACCATTTTGTGTATTATCCTGTTTTAACGGTATTTCTTGTATTTAGTATTTACTTTGCTTCTACTACAAATGATACTCTTATTTGGTCTTTTATAAGCGTTGTTTTTGTGTTTTTATTTTTCCTTGCTTATATGCTTCGCCAGCATTATGCGCTTATTTTACAAAACCGAATTGTACGCTTAGAACTTCGTTATCGCTACTTTACATTAACGGGTAAAAGACTGGAAGAATTTGAACACAAATTAACCGATGATCAAATATTTGCGTTACGATTTGCTCCAGATGACGAATTTCTTCCGTTACTTGAGGATGCATTAAAAAATAACCTGACAGGCGACGCCATAAAAAAAGCTATCGTGCACTGGCGCGCAGATTATAATAGAGTTTAGGAAGGGATTTTAGATTGCAGATTTTAGATTCTCTTGATTACGGTTTTTCGTTTCCTACAAGGTTTTCAAAACCTTGTAGGTATAAATATTTCACGTAAATTGATCTGATATAGAAACCTACAAGGTTTTGAAAACCTTGCAGGAACGTCAATGAATTAAATTATTTTAAAAGCCTTATAACTTATAATTCATAACTCATAACTTTTTACCCTTCATATAATTAAATGGAATATAAAATAAAAACAAGCCTAACCAAACCACTAACACTACAACAATAAATAGGGGTAAAATATTAGGATGAAGATAATTTGGCTGATAAAAATAACGTTCTAAAGTCTGGAATTTTTCATTCAGGGTTTTTCTGTCGAAATAATTTTCTATTCCTTCTAAACGTCTTTCCTGATTTTTGGTGTAATAGAAAACTTGAGACGTTAATTTTTTAGGGACAATATGTGTCTCGATATTATATTTTTTAAATAAAGTATCGAGTTTTTGAAACTGTTTTGTCAACGAATCTTGCTTGAATTTATACAACAAATTATATCGTTTTACAGCAGCTTCATATTGCTGCTTATCAATTGGTTCACCGTTAACAGGCTTATAAAGCGATTTGTTTTCAATGAAAATACAAATATCTTTATCATATTCCGGGCTGACTTCGGTTCCTTTAAATACGATTTGTGTACTGTCTCCAACAACTGTTTGTTTGATTATCCTGTCTTTTACAATATTTACATCCAATCCGACAAAATCGAAAATTGAATCTGCCTTTTTAGAAACTTTATTATAAGTTTCGGTTAAAACTTTTAGCGTATCAATACTGTAATAAGTCGTTACTGTTCCAAATTGATCGTGATAAATCAATTCTTGTTTTTCTTCTTTAATTACGGGATAAGGTTTTGGATATAAGATATTCTCGTAATTAAATAGTTTCTCTGAATAATAGGAGCTTGAATTATATAAAAACGGATTCAAAACATTCAGTAATTCTTTGTCTTTGTTATAACTTTTCTCTGATAATTCTCCTTTCAGCTTTGCATTTTGCCCAAAACTAAAACTGATAAAAAAGGTTAAACTCACAAACGAAATCAGCAGTAAGAAAAAACCAATCTGTAGCACTTTTCCAAAAGAATAACGCTGTCTTGCATGATTCTTCAATAAAAAAATAAGAAAGAAAAGCAAAAATAAACCGCTTATAAAAAAGTGGGAAATCGATACATCATCATAAAACTTAAATCGGTAAAACTCTGAATAAATATCAATTTTCTTAATTCCTTCAAAAGTAAAATAGCCATATAAAAAATAGGCTAAATGAATTACTGCTAAAATTATAAAAGACTTAACGAGGTATTGCTTTAAAGCTTTGTTCATATCTTAAGGGTTATACTCAAATATAAGCAATCGCAATGGCAATGACAAGACTCAATCTTAATTTTTGGTCTGTACAAGGTGTTTAAATCTCCTTTATAAATAAGTATTATCTGATAAATATTTTTATACATACCTGAAAATCAAAACAATAAAATTCAATAAAAATAATTTGCATGATTTTTTTTGTTAACTTTAATGATTGTAATCTCATTAATAAACCTAAAACCTCAATACCATGAAAAAATTAGTTTATTTTTTGATAATTCCTCTCTCCTTTTTTTCGGCAAATGCACAGACAACCGCCGAAATAACAGACGAAAATACTTTAACTACTGTAAAAAATAGTTCAGATGAATTCCAGAATTATGCTGCAGATGATCTTCCGTGGCATGGAAGGCGATTTAAAGCAACCGCTGGTGTATTTTTTCCCGTAAACAATACCGAAGTCGAAGTTAATGGAACAGGCGGAAGAATTGGAACTGATATTGATTTTGAAAAAGATTTAGGTTTTGAAACAAATACGGTTTCCTTTTTTGGCGCTTTTGAATGGCGCGCTTCCCGAAGATCCCGCTTTAATCTCGAGTATTTTTATTTAAAAAGAAATTCGGAAAAAACACTTCAAAAAGAAATTGAATTTCAGGACCATACTTATCCGGTTGACGCAAGAGTTTCTGCTTTTTTAGACAATCAAATGATTCGATTTGCTTATGGATATGCCATAATATCTAAACCAAAATACGAACTTGGTTTATTAATTGGTGCGCACGTAATGCTTGCTGATGTTGGAATAGGACTTGTAGGAAACACGATAGAAGCATCATACAGAGATAATGTTGATTTCACCGCTCCTTTACCTGATGTTGGAATCTGGGGTGAATTTGTACTTGGAAAAAAAGTGGGTTTATATGCGAATATAAATTATTTTGCTCTTAAAATAAATGATATCGACGGCCGAATTATCAGTTATAATTTATCGGTTTTATATAACGTTTATAAAAATTTCAGTCTTACGGCAGGTTATACGGGTTTAAATTTCAGGCTCGATGTAACTAAACCAAGAATAGACGGTTTCTTTAAATGGGGTTATAATGGTCCTACTTTGGCGGCAACCTACAGCTTTGGAAATCATGTAAAGTTTTATAAACATTGAGTTTTTGTTTCAGGTTTTGATCTATGCGGGTAATTTTTTAACGCAAAGAACGCAAAGATTTTTACGCAAAGAGCACTAAGTTTTTTTAATAAGGTAGGTTTTTATAAAACCAAAGTTCGCAAAGCTTTGTGTTGATATAGCTTTGCGAACTTTGGGCATTCTAAACGCAATCTATATCAAAAAAACTTAGCGCTCTTTGCGTTAAAAAAATTATGCGTTAAAAAAAACCGCAATACATTTAAATGAACTTATATAACTTATATGGTTTAAAAAAACAAACCCGACACCTTTTTCAAGATATCGGGTTCATCCACTCAAACTTAACTCAAAATAATCTAAACTTTCTTATTTCTCGATTGGAGTGAATTTTATAGCTGTTCCTCCGCCAGCTGCCAATTTGATATTTAAAACGGTTTGGTTATTTACCTTTTGTTTTGAAATTTTAACCGGATAAGGATTTGTTTTATAGTTTGCTCCTGCTCCATCGGCATAAATTTCGGCTTCGTATTCTTTTCCTTTGTCTAAGAAAAATAATGTAACTTTAAGATCTCTTGCATCTTTGTTTGTAATAGAACCTAAATACCAGTTTTTCTCGTCCCAATCTTTACGAACGATTGTGGTGTATTCTCCAATTTTAGAATCCAAAACTTTAGTATCAGACCACGTACACGGAACATCTTTTATAAACTGAAATTCAGGTTTATCAACATAATTCTCCGGTAAATCTGAAGCCATTTGCAACGGACTGAAAATAATCACATACAATGCCAGCTGATTTGCCAAAGTAGTTTGTACTCTTGCTCCAGAAGGCGTTTTATAATCAAAATTGAAATTCCCCGGTGTGTAATCAAACGGACCAGAAAGCATTCTTGTAAACGGCAATGTTGTTAAATGCTGAGGCGTATTTCCGCCGTCTACAGACCAAGCGTTATATTCCTGACCTCTTCCGCCTTCTTGTGACATAAAGTTTGGATACGTACGCTGAATTCCGGTTCCTTTTATCGGTTCGTGATTGTCGATCATGATGTGATATTTGGCCGCCGTTTCGATTACTTTTCTGTAATGGCGAGACGCATACTGGCTGTCGTGCCATTCTTTTTTATCCAAATATTTATTTACATAACCCGTTTTAACTGAGTTTACACCCATTTTTTGATACAATTTAAAGGCATCTTCAAGCTGGCCTTCATAATGTTTAGAAGCACCAGCCGTTTCATGATGACCTATTAATCGAACATTTTTTATGGCAGCATATTTTGTAATTTCTTCCAGATTAAAATCCGGATATGCTTTTACAAAACTAAAGGCGCTGCCATCGGCAGTCCAGTCGCCGTCCCAGCCCTCGTTCCAGCCTTCTACAAGAACGCCGTCAAAATTGTTTTTCGCAGCAAAATCAATATATTCTTTTGTATTTTTTGTTGTAGCACCGTGTTTTGGGCCTTGTCCCCAAGTGAATTTCTCCAAATGCATCCCCCACCAAATTCCAATGTATTTTGAAGGCGTAATCCACGAAAGATCTTCAATTTTTGAAGGTTCGTTCAAATTCAGCATAATAGTCGAAGTTGCAACTTCTCCCGGAGTTTTCCCTACAACAACCGTTCTCCAAGGCGTTTTAAAAGGCGTTTCGGCATATACTTTTACACCATCAGCCCAAGGCACTAAATCACTTTTGTATTGTTTATCACTTGTTTTTAAAAGTGTCATCGAAGCAAAATCAGTTAAGTTGGCTTCATGAATCGCAACGTATAAATTCTCTTTTGTTTCAAAAGTTGCCGGAGTATTTATTGTATCTGTTTTGCTGATTGGCGTTTTACGGTATTCACTTTCATAATAACTGTTTTCGCGGTGCACCGGAATCCACCAAACATCATTATTTGATTTAAAAGTAAACTGCGTGATTTCGTTTGAAATTTTCACTTTTCCTAAATTAGGCTGTTTTGGAAATTCATATCTAAATCCTACACCATCATCAAAAACCCTGAAAATAATATCAACTAAACGCTCTTCTCCTTTTGCTTCTTTTAAGTGAACAATCAATTCGTTATGGTGATCGCGAACTTTTTTGAATTCTCCCCAAGGCTGTTCCCAAGTTGCATCGGCAGCTTTTTCTTCAGTCGAAACCACTTCAAAACCTTCAGTCATTTTTTGAATTCCCTGAAATTCAAATCCCATTAACGAAGGTTCTATAACCGATTTTCCGTTAGAAGTAAAACTATATTGAGGCTGACCTGAAACAGTTAATTCAAAAACTAATTCGGTTACTTTTCCCGGCGAATTAATTTTGTATGTTTTTTTAGTACCAGCACTGCAGGCGTAAATCAATATTGACGCTAAAGCAATTATACAGTATCTATATCTTATGTTTTTCATTATTTAATTGTATTAATTACAACTCTTATTTTATTTCGTTTATTAACTGTTTTGCTTTTGCGGGCTGCATGGAAACAAAATAATTAAAAGCCTGATCCAGTTTATTCTGAGCATCGGCATTGCCTTTCTTTTCTACTCGCAGGTTGTACATTTTGCTTATATCCGGAAATACAGATTCGGTATTTTTAACTCCGGCAAATGCTTTTATTTTTTCAATGTACGAGTAACCAAATTCAACTGTTGGCTCAAACATGGTTCCTTCTCCAAAGTCGTTCCAGGTAATTAACTGCAGGTAATTTAAATTGGCATTTTTAGCCATAGAAAGTGTTTCGTCAAGCGTTGCGCCATTGTTGTGTTCAATTGTCCATCCAATTGCATCTCCGCCTCCGCCTTCGGCATAAAAATCTTTAAAACCAGGATAAGCACTTCCAATTGATACAGAAAGTTTTGGTTTTGTATTGGTATAAAAATTTGTTAGATAGGTACTGTTTTTATAAACCCAAGCATATTCTCCAGATGCATTTGCTCCGGCTTCTACAGATTGGTCCCAAAGGGTTAAAAAAGTTGGTTTTGTCGTTATACTATTGAAAACGTTTGTCCATTCGGCAGGCGTTTGCAATACAATTGGTCCAAAATTTAATAACAATGGTTTTCCGTTTACTTTGATATAATTTGCATCAACAAAATAATTTTTCTCCATATAAGCTAAATCTGTTTTTGCTGCACTGGTTACAGAAATTGCTTTTCCGGCATTGACAACGTTTGTTGTAACTCTGTCTTCATAAACAATGGCATATTCCAATCCCACTTTATCCAGCATGGCAATAAGCTGTTCTGTGTTTTCTTTTACCATTCTGTAATCGTTGACATCGTAAGTTCCGTACCAGTCGATCAAAACACCATCAATTCCTGAATATTTCATCAATAATAAATGATTTTCAATCACATTTTTATCTCCCGAATGATATGGACCAATTAGAGGATAATAGTAAGAGGCAATTTCCCTGCGGTTGTTTGCGCCTATAGTATTCGGATTTTTGTTTGCCATTGTCCAGTGGTATCCCCATTTTTTATCGGCACTGCTTTCATTGGTTTCAAACCAGGGCATATAGTGTACATAAATTTTGGTGCTGTTTGTTTTTTCAACGGCAACGGGTTTAAGTACTTCTGGTTTTACTGGTTCATTGGGACTTTTGTCATCGCTGCTGCATCCGGAAACGATTACAATGTTCAGTATCCCAAAAAACAATAATGTGATATATCTTTTCATATTGATTTAATTTTTATTTTTTGCCACAGATTAAAAGGATTAAAATGATTTTTTTATGGCATTTTTATTTGCTCACTATCTGTGATTAAATTATTTCACGCAGATTTAAATAGATTTAAGCAGATCGCGCAGATTTATTATACATTAAAATTAGATCTGCTTTAATCTGCAAAATCTGCGTGAAACATTTTTTTAATCTTTTTAATCCTTTTAATCTGTGGCAAAAATTATTTTTATAAACATGTCAGCCTTCCACGACTAACCAACATGGAAGACTGACATTTTAGAACCTAATTCAAAGGATACCCAGGATTTTGTTTCAGGTTTTTATTTGTTGTTAAAACGGTACTTGGAATAGGGAAAATTGCTTTGTAAGCTTCTGTTGTTCCTTTTTCCCACCATGGCAGGAAGAAAGTTCCAAAACGGATGTTGTCTGTTCTTCTTCTTCCTTCAAAAGTAAATTCCTTAAGCAATTCTTTATCTATAAAGTTAAGATCGATTGTTGCCGGCATTTCTTCTCCGGCACGTGCTGTAACTTGTTGTACAAATGGTTTTGCTAAATCTGCTGATCCTAAACGAACGTAACATTCTGCCTGCATCATTAAAATTTCGGCATAACGAATTACTACTAAATCGTGGTCACGTTCCCAGGTTTCTCCGGCTTTCATTTCGTATTTTCCTAAACGAACACCTTCATTTTCTTTAGCATCGGCAACACTTGTAACTGTTTCTGTATAGGTTAACGGTTCTCCGTTGTCCATTGTAATTACAGTTCCAGTTGCTAAGTTGATCTGATCTCCGGCAACCATACATTTTTTTCTTTTGTCTGTATCCGCAAATTCAGAATAAACTCCCGGCTGCGCGCACATTCCGTTTGCACTCCAAGGATAATCCCCTACTGGAGAAATTGTCAATTTATGAAGGTAATGACAAGACATTGAACTCATGTAATTTCCAACTGTTCCTGCTTTTGAATCGTAAGGAATTGCGAAAATAATTTCAGGAGATTTCTCATTTTGAGTTGCAAAATTGGCAAAGAAATCAGGAGCTAATGTGTAACCTGAAATTTTTTGACACATGTCGATACAATCCTGCCAGCGCTCTGTTCCTATAAAAGCTTTTGAGTTCAAATATAATCTTGCTAAAAGAGCATAAGCCACATTTTTTGTCATTTTTGAATACACTACATTTCCAGTTAAATGCGGAATGGCGTCTGTTAATTCTTTTTCAACAAAATCGTAAACTTGTTTTCTTGTAGAATTTGTTGGAAGTGCTGTATCTGCAAAATCTACAACAATTGGCACATTTCCGAATAAGTCTAAAAGATTGTAATAGTAATACGCTCTTAACGCTTTTAATTCTGCATAAATTGGTGCTTTTGCATTAGCTGTCAACGACGATTTATCGATTTGATAAATGATGGAGTTGATTTTTGCAATTCCGGTATAGTTGTAACGCCAAGCCGAAAGAATCATACGGTTGTCTGCTTTCCAGGTATGTTTTTGTGCATCCTGATATTGCCCGCCATCGTACCAGTTTGTTCCTCTGGTAGGAATTGTAGCTTCATCAGAAACCGTTTCGTTCAAAAAGAATACGTATTCGCAGGTTGGATAATTGTTTGAAATTCCATCTGCAAAACCTCTTAAAGAAGAATACGCCCCGCCCACTAATGCATCAATTTCTTTTGGAGTATTTCCAAAATTTCCATCTTCTACTCTATCATATAATTGTTCATCCAGATCGGTACATGATGATATCGTAAAAAGCATGCTTACTAATATTGCTGCTGTTATTTTGATTTTCATTTTTTATATTTTTGAGTTAATCGCTTAGTTATTCAGCGTGAAATTTAATCCTACAGAAATTGTAGTCGGTCTTGGATAATTGTTGTATTTATCGATACCAGGCGCTGCTAATCCTGTTTGGTCAACACCATCCTGTGCATTTAAACCAATCTCCGGATCTACTCCTTTGTATTTTGTAAATACAGCAAGGTTTTCTCCCATGATGTACATTCTCAATTTTGAATTTTTGAAGCCTAATGGCATTGTGTATCCAACAGAAAGTGTTTGTAATCTAAAGAAAGACGCATCTTCGATCCAGTAATCTGAATATTTAGGAGAAGAAGTAATTCCGCTTCCTAAGAAATCATCCGGCACATTGTAAGATGGTAATCTTGTTGGATCGTTCAACATCATGTTTGTAGCATTCAACGCTTTTTGTCCAAACATTCCGTAACCTGTAATACCAAGATCAAAATTTCCGTAAGTAAAATTCATTCCGATACCCATAGTCAAATCTGGCTGAATATTTCCTAAATCTGTTTTGTCAGCGTCAACTAAAGCACTTTCTGCCACAACATTTCCTGCTGCATTGTAGTACTGAATTTTTCCGTTTTCATCAAGACCAGCATTTCTGAATCCCCAGAAAGTTCCAACCGGATATCCTTCTGCAATAACCTGAGAATATTGACCAGACATACCTGCTAAACCGTGTAATGAACCGCTGTAAATAACATCAGTTTTATAGGTTGGGTTTGATAATTTTTCAATTTTTTGGATGTTGTGTCCAAGTGTTAAATTAGCATTCCACGTAAATTTATCTCCTCTTACGATATCAGCATTCAAAGTAAGTTCAACTCCTTTGTTAGACATTTCACCCACGTTTGCTAACATTGTTCCTACTAAATATGGAGGCTGAGGAACTTCATAAGTGTATAATAAATCGTCTGTGTTTTTTTGGTACCATTCAAATGAACCTGTGATTCTGTCAAAAAGACCAAAATCAATACCCACGTTGATTTGTCTTGTAGATTCCCATTTCAAATCAGGATTTGGGTTTTGTTTTGGAGAATAAGCTAAACTCCAGGTTCCTGTAACCGGATCGTAGTAACTATCGTTTCCAACTCCTAAAATAGAAAGTGATTTGTATTCACCAATTCCGTCCTGATTACCTGTAACTCCATAACCAACTCTTAATTTTAAAGATCCTAACCAGTCTTTTGTACCGCTCATAAAATCCTCGTTAGAAATTTTCCACGCCGCAGATGCAGATGGGAAAGTTCCCCATTTATTGTTTTCTCCAAAACGGCTTGAACCATCACGTCTTACTGTTGCAGTAAGCAAATATTTTCCATCATAATTGTAGTTTGCACGAGCGTAGAAAGAAACTAAATTTGATTTTCCTTTATAAGAATAAACGTCTCCTAAACGATAGTTGTAACCTGCTCCTAAGTTATTGTAGCCAAAAGCATCACTCACAAATCCGCTTCTTTGTGCTCCAAAACCTTGATAAATATTTTCCAGATAAGAATAACCTGCCAATGCACTAACGCTGTGTTTTCCAAATACTTTAGAATAATTTACATAAAGTTCGCCTTGTGCGTTTGTATATTCTGCGTATGTTCTTTGCGCATATCCAGCCTCAGTTCTACCTTCCATAATAGCGTAAGTTGGTTTGTAAGTTCCACCTGCTACTGCATTATGTTCTAATGAAATATTAGCAACTGCCTGAAAATCGTTTAAGAATTTAACCTCAGTTTTAAAGTATCCTAAAAGTCTGTGTCTTTCGTTATCAACCGTTCTGTTAGTTAAAATCTCAACAGGGTTTTCGTAGATATTTCCTCCTACAGATGTAAAGTTTCCATTAGCATCATAAACCGGAATTGTTGGGTTTAAGTTATAAGCACGTTCAAAAATTCTGTAATCAATAGGATGCCATTTGTCGATATTAGCAAATAAACCCATATCAAATTTTACATCTTTATTGTCTCCAAGATATTGGTATGCACTAACGTTTCCGCTAATTCTTTCTAAACCAGATTTTTTAATAACACCTTCGTTATTCAAGTAAGCGATTGAAGCTCTAAAACCGCTGTCCACTTTTCCAGAATTAATACTTAAAGTATGAGATTGTGAAATAGCCGTTTGTTCGATTGCTTTTTGCCAGTTTGTATTTCCGCCGTAATCAACAGCATCCATGTTTCCGGTTTGACGAACATAACCTCTCCATTGGTTTGCCGATAAAAGGTCTAAATTATCAGCAACATAACCTACGCTTGATAAACCGCTGTATACTACAGAAACTCCTTTTGTCCCGGATTTTGTTGTAATAATGATAACTCCGTTTGCTCCTCTTGAACCATAAATGGCTGTCGCCGAAGCATCTTTAAGAACGTCAATCGATTTAATATCTGCCGGCTGAACCACATTAATATCAACACCAGCAATTCCGTCAACTACAATAAGCGGACTGTTGCTTGCTGTTAATGAAGTTCCTCCACGTAAACGAAGTGTTGCACCCGCAGCAGGATCTCCCGAAGGACGAATGATATTTAATCCGGCAACTTTTCCTTGCAAAACCTGTTCTGTAGAAGAAATTGTTCCTTTTACTAAATTATCTGCCGTAACAGTTGAAATAGCTCCGGTTAAATCAGATTTCTTTTGTGTCCCGTATCCAACAGAAACAACCTGAACTTCTGCCAATTGATAACCGTCGTTTTGTAAACGAACTTCTAACTTTGAAGAAGATGCTGTTATCTGTACTTTTTGAGTGGTTGAACCGATGAATGAAACTTCGATTGAACCTCCTACGGCTACCTCTAAACTAAATTTTCCGTCAAAATCTGTTGTTGTTGCATTTCTTGTTCCAGTTTCGATAATCGAAGCTCCCGGCAACACAGTGCCTGTATTGTCATAAACGGTACCCGTTACCAGCTTTTTTCCCTGAGCAAACATTCCTGCCGAAAGAAAAAGCATGAAAATCATGAATACCAGCGATTTAGTAGTCCACATTTGATGCAGGACTATTCTTTTATTTTTACTATTCATATGTAGTTATTTATTGTTTTTCTATCAGTCATATGTAATTCGCATATCCATTATTTGTTCAATGACTAATTTTAGGATTATGCTCATTTCATTAGAATGATGTTTTAATTTGATAGTGAATTATTTGTCTAAGGTTTTAAGCGGAATCGTCGTATCTGAAATTGTTTTGTCTTTGTTGTCTTTAACTAAAACATGAATTTCACTTAAAACAGGAGAATCCTTAAGTTCTGAAACCAAATTGACAAATCCTTTTATCTCTGCAGTTCCACCGCTAAACTCACCAGAAATTGTTTTTGCACCAGCCGTAATCGTGTAAAGCAATTTGTTTACTCCCGGCTCGTTGTTTTTTCTGTAGATACCTAAGAAATCTTTCTGGCTGATTTGTAAAGGAAAAAATCCAAATATTGGTGCCGGCGGCGGCTCATAAGCTCCTGCATATAAAACCTGATCCGGAATTGTTCCTGCCCAGTCGTCTTTTACCATAAGGAAAACTAAATTTTCCATCACATAACCGTCTGGTGCATTGTAGTATGTTTTTGGAACAAGATCCATTTTGTAGAATCCGTTTCCTAAATCTTTTAGTTTGGTTTTTTCAACAATGTCCGGTAACCATGATTGGTATTCTTGTTTAATATCCCAGTTGTTCAATCCGCTGTGAATGTGAACGCTTGTTGCGCCTGCAAATCCCGGAGCTAAATTGGCATTAAATAAAATACTTACTCCTTTGTCTAAAGTTGGTTTTGTTGGATAAGCTCTGATCAGCTCATTCGCAGTATAAAAAGAAGAAAAATCAGTGTATGGCATATTGGCCACGTCGCTTTGTTTAGATCCCGTTTTGTCTTTTAAACGAAACCAAAATCCTGCGCTTGCTGCAATTTCAGCCGGGGTTTTAGAAAAATATACTGTTGGAGTTAAAGTAAAACTCCACACTTTATTTCCTTCATAGTGCAGTTTTGCGAAATCAGATGAATTCTCCCAATTTCCCGCATCTGGTTCAGATGGTGACCAAATCCAGATGTATAAATCCTGATTTTCTGCAAACGTAGTTCCAGAAAGATCAAAGTACCATGTAACTTGCTCATCATATTTGTAAACAACCGGAAATGATGACATAGGTCCCACAGCTCCCGCGTTTTCTTGTGCCTTTGTAAATGTTGGAGCCATCAAAAGGGCAAGTAAAATTGTATATAGAAATTTTTTCATATTACTTTTAATTAATAGCATTTAATTTAAATACATAAGTCACAAACGGAGTTCCTCCTGAAGAATGCACTAACTGAAATTCCATTTCGTCATTGTTTCCAGGAACAGATGTTACTCTAAGTTCGTCTGTTTTTTGAGTTTTTGCGGCGTCGCTGTACAAGTAGATTCTTACTGCGCTTGCATTAGTCTGTTGAAAATCTGAGCTTAATTCCCAATAGCCTTTTGGAGCAAATAAAGGAGGAACATTGCCCGTCACTTCATAACTTGTAGGTTTGTTTTTTTCGTCTACGCTAAAATTGATTTTAAAATCTTCGTAGTTAAAAAAAGTACTCAAGTTTTCCTCGCTTGGTTCGATCTTATTTGCCTTTGCAAATTCGTCAACCATTTTTAGATTTGTTAATCCCCAATTTCCGTTTACTTTTTCATAAATCGTAATTGGATCAACGTAGCTTCCGTCTTCTGTATTATCGCAGCTAATGGCAAAAAAACAAATAAACAGAGCTAACCAGTAATAACTTTTACTTCTCATAAATTTTGGTTTTTGTTAGTTTTTCATCCCTTAAAAAGGACAGTACGAAACTAGATGTTAAATAAATCTAAAAAAAAATATCTGTAAAAAATCAAGATATAATTCAAACGTTTTCGTAAATAATCAATTGATTATCAATGCTTTAAAATTTTACTAAAAACACAAAAATCAAGGTCTTGTATAGACGCAAAGTACCTATAGAATAATGGTAAATATGACAATATGGAAATTTTATGTGAATATTTTTTCACTATACATATATATAACCGCTTTTTATTGTATAATTGCAAATTATTAGAGTACTTTTAACATTTTAAGGCCTTTTAGATACTCACACTAAGGCATTTCGAAAAAAAATCTTAAATCAGTACTCTCCTATTTCTAAAACTGTTAATCATCAGTTTTTAATTAATTTTGCTTTTAAACGAATTAACTCAACCATAAATTACCTTACCTTAAAACCACAACCAAACCATGCAAAAAATATTTGTACTGTATTTTTTCATTGCGGGTTTTTCTCTAACTGCGAAAGAGACAAATCCAATTCTTGAAGAATTAGACAATGTACTGCTAAAAAAAGAAGTTTACTTAAAACAGAAATATCGCAAAATTGAAACTTTAAAAAAGAATGTTTCAAAATTTACTGTCAGCCAAAATAATGAGCAATTGTATCATACCTATATGTCATTGTTTGAAGAATACAAATCATTCAAATATGACTCAGCTTATTATTATTTAGAAGAAGCTAAAATCAAAGCCATCGTTTTAAAAGATCCTAAATATTTGGCTAAAAGCCGAATTAAGGAAGGTTTTGTACTTCTTTCTTCTGGATTATTTAAAGAAGCTATTGATACGCTTAATGTCATTGACGATCAAAAACTGGATCAGAAAAACAAATTTGAATATTATAACATCAAAGCCCGCGCATACTATGATTTAGCCGATTATAACCGTGATCAGCGTTTTAATATTCATTATGTACAGCAGGGAAATCATTTCCTTAAAAAGGCTTTAGAATTAATTGGAACTAATTCTAATGAATATTGGGCCGCCGAAAGTTTAAAACGTTTAAAACAACAAGATTGGCGCGGCGCCGAATTTGCTTTCAGCTACTGGATTAACAATTACGATTTACCGCCGGATTATTACGGAATCGCTACTTCGAGTCTCGGTTATATTTATTCTGAAAGAGGATATACTAAAAAAGCGATTTATTATCTCGCACTCGCCGCTATTGCCGATGTTAAAAATGCGACGAAAGAAACTGTCGCACTCAGAAATCTTGCCAATGAACTCTTTAAAATGGGTTATCTGGATAAAGCAAACGAGTATATTAATATCGCAATGGATGACGCTACTTTTTACAACGCCAGGCATCGTAAAATTGAAATCTCGTCCATATTACCTATTATCGAAAAAGCGCAGTTAAATAACGTAAAAGATAAAAATGATAAACTGGAAAAGATCATTATTTTATTGACGATCCTGACGCTGATAATCATTTTGTTCTCGATTATTATTTTCAAACAATTAAAGGAGAAAAATAAAGCGAGAAAAATAATGGCTTCGTCGTATGCTCAGCTTCAGGAAATGAATATTAGTTTGAGCGAGGCAAATGCTATTAAAGAGGAATATATTACATATTTTATTAAAGCAACTTCGGCTTTCATTAATAAGATTGATCATATCCAAAAAAGTACGCTTCATAAAATCATCACCAAGAAAACAGATGAAGTTATTGCGAGTTTAAAACGCTATAATGTAAAGGAAGAAAGAGAAAATTTATTCCATCAGTTTGATGAAATTTTCCTAAAATTATTCCCCACTTTTGTGACCGATTTTAATCATTTGTTTCCGAATGATCATAAGTGTATTGTAAAGAAAGGTGAGCTTTTGAATACGGAACTCCGCATTTTTGCTTTGTACCGATTAGGAATTCAGGACAGCAGTCAAATGGCTGAATTTCTGGAACTTTCTGTAGCTACCATTTATACATACAAAACCAGAATTAAAAGCAAATCAGACTTTAAAGATACTTTTGAAGAGAAAATTATGGCGATAAAAACGATATAAAAAAAGGTTTAGCCACAGATTAAAAGGATTAAAAAGATTTTTTTATGTAGAGTGTACTTACTAAAAAGGTTTGCCACGAATTACACGAATTTCCTCTAATTTTTTATGCTGTAAATTGATAAAAAAGATTCGTACAATTCGAGCAAAAATACACACACAGTTAAAATCTTTTTAATCCTTTTAATCTGTGGCAAAAAAAACGTCACTAATTCACGAATGAATTGAGCATACTGATTTGTGGAAATTTGTGTAATTCGTGGCTAACTTTTTTTACTCTGCAGATTCTAACTGCAAAATCATATTTTGATAATATTTACTCAACGAGAATAATTGCTCAGCAAAAATCATAACGGCCAGCGGAACGAAGAAAAATATGGTTAGATCTCTTTCGTATAAAAAATACGTCGTTATCATAAAAATACGGGTATATTCGAGATAATAAATCCATTTGCGCTGCTCTAAAATAGCGCCGCAATTTATCAAAGTGATAATGATAATCGACAATACAAAAATCTTATCGTACGCCTCTAAATGATCAAAATAATAGGTAAAAACGGTTAGCAATAAAGTAGAGATTCCTAATTGAATATAAAGGTAATTTCTAAACCGAAGTCTTTGGTGCGGATTGCTTTTATCCTGCAGAAAGCGTTTTTCTAAAGTTGGACGAATATCCTGATCCATGTGCGCCGGACTTCCAAAAACGGCTTTCCATCTTGCTTTAAATCCTTTTGAGCGTCTCCACAATTCATATATTTCAAAATAATAATGAAAATGCTGCCAAAGAAAACTATAACTTTTTAGCGGATGCGTTAATCCATATTTTGGTTTTTCTTCTTCTTCCTGGAAAGTTCCAAAAAGGCGATCCCAAAACGTAAACATATCGCCGTAATTTTTATCAAGGTATTTTTCGTCAGATGCGTGATGAACACCGTGGACAGAAGGCGTTACAAAAATATATTCGAGCCATTTTATTTTTCCTACGAGCTGCGTGTGCGTAAAGAAAGAATACGCTCCGTGAACAATAAGCATGGTAATTACCATTGTGGGATGAAACCCAACAAAAGGAAGAATACACCAAAATCCCGTTCGAACTATGGCTTGAAAAGTGGTAATTCTGGCTGCGGCCGTAAAATTGAATTCTTCACTATGATGATGTACAATGTGTGCTGCCCAGAAAAAATTGACTTCATGTCCTAATCTGTGATACCAATACCACACAAAATCTGTGGCAAGAATTAAGGCAATCCAGACTAGAAAATTACTCGGAATTTCAAAAATCCTATAATCATCATAAATCAAATAGTACAATTGGTAAAAGCTTGCGGCAACAAACAAATTAATCAATCGTTCTGCAATTCCAATACTAATATTAGAAACAGAACTTTCATAATTAAAAATTTCAGGTCTCTTTTTTCGTTGTGCCAGCTTATATTCAAGGAATAAAAATAGAAAGAAAGCAGGCATTGCAAAGGCTAGAAAATTAATGTTTTTCATTTTTAAAAATTACTTTTTATCGATTTTAAGAAACTAAACTACAATTAATTAAACTAAACAGCTATTTTCATCAACCAATATCAGATACAAATATATTGATATTAACCGATGAAAATAGTCTTGAATTTCCTTTAGAAAATCTAGTTTTGTTTGAAATTATCAGCTTCCAGAGTTACTTCTTTAACAGATTGCGTGTCTGCCACTTTTTTCAAAGCAATAATGTAAGCAGCAATTCGCGGCGTTACACTATGTTTAGCAGCAACCCTAAATACAGTTTCAAAACCTTTTTCTAATATATCTTCTAAACGTTTATTAATTTGATGAATTCTCCAGGATTCTAACAATGAATTTTGAAGCCATTCAAAATAAGAAACGGTTACACCTCCGGCATTTGCTAAAATATCCGGAACTACTAAAACATTACTCTCGTGTAAAATTTTATCAGCATCAGAAGAAACAGGTCCATTTGCAGCTTCAATAATTATTTTGGCACGAATATCTTTGGCATTCTTTTGTGTAATAACATCTTCTTTTGCAGCCGGAATCAAAACATCAACATCTAAAAGCAATAAATCTTCATGTTTGATCGCAACTGAGTTTGGATAACCTTTAATAGTTTTGTTATTCAGGTTGTAATATAAAATCAACTCCGGAATATTGATTCCTTCAGGATTGAAAAACGCTTCAGAAACATCACTTACAGCAACTATCTTAACTCCTTTTTCATATAAAAACAAAGCTGAATGTAAACCAACATTTCCAAATCCCTGAATCGCAGCAGTTGATCTTGCTGGTCTTATTTTTAGTTTTTCAAGTGCAAGCAACGTAATAATGCTTACTCCTCTTCCTGTTGCTTCTACTCTTCCTAATGAACCTCCTGAATGCAGGTGTTTTCCCGTTACAACGGCATGAATTGTTTTGCCGTGAACTAATGAAAATTCATCCATTAACCAGCCCATTTCGTCTGGGCCTGTTCCCATATCAGGTGCCGGAACATCTTTTTCCGGCCCAAAAATATCGGCTAAAGCTTTTGTATACGCTCTTGTTATTCTTTCTAATTCTGTTTTAGAAAGTGTTCTTGGATCACAAATAATACCGCCTTTTGCTCCTCCAAACGGAATTCCGGTTACAGCAGATTTCCAGGTCATCCAGGCGGCAAGTGCTTTTACTTCATCAAGATTAACAGCATTATCATAACGAATTCCGCCTTTTGACGGGCCTAAAGCTGTATTGTGAATGACACGGTATCCTTCAAAATTTTGTTCGGTTCCATTATCTAGTGTTATAGAAAAATTGACCACAATTTGTTTTTCCGGACGCTGCAGCTTTTGTCTTAATGATTCATCTAATTTAAGAATATCGGCTGCTATATTAAACCTGTCAATCATAGATTGAAAGGGGTTCTGTTTTATAATTTCTGCACTCATAGTATTTATTTTTAATTTTTTGGTTTATCGATTTGGGCTTAATAAAATGTTTCTTCTGAATAAAATCAGCAACAACACATGCAACACGGAATTTTCATCTGGCAGCAATGCATCATACTATTTATGTTTCTATTCGATCTCATTTTATTTTTATTTAATAGTTCCTAAAAAAAGCCTTTCATGGTGCATGAAAGGCTAAAAAAAAAATAACTAACAAGTACTTTCTCTATTAACGCCATTTCATCGCATAGGTCGACATGCAGCACATCGTCAAACTGCACATAAACGGGATGATATTTAGACTATAGTTTTTCATTGTCATTGCAAATCTATAAAATATATTTATAAACTCTATAGAATTAGTCGGGTTTATTTCAGAAAAATATAAATTTAACATTATATCCCTTGTAAATTAATGATTTAAGAAATTAAAAAAAGTACTAAAATTGTGATTTTACGATGAAAACAATGGCAATTAAGGCTAAAACAAGTCCTAAAATATTGATTTTAGATAATTTTTCTTTAAAGAAAAGCATTCCAACAAGACTTCCTAAAACGATCACGCCCATGTTCATTCCGGCAAAAACAGTAGATGGATTTTCGGCGAAAGCCTTATGCGCTTTTAAATAAAACAATATATTTCCGAAGTTGAAGATTCCAACTAAACCTCCAAAAAGAATATTTTTATAATTCAGTTTTACTTTTTTTGCAGCAACATCATAAACGACAACGAGTAAAGAAACAGCCAATGAAATATCAAAAACAATAAACAATGAAGTTGTGTAAGGTAAAGCGGTAAAAAGTGCAATTTGCTTAAAAAGGATATCGATAATCCCGAAACCTATAAATACAGCTGCCGGATAAATCCATTTGTTTGGATCGTTTCCTGATTGTTTTTTTAAGATGAATAACAGCGCTATAAATCCTATTATCAGTCCAATAACTTTATACGAATTGAATTCTTCTTTAAAAATAAGCCACGCCGCAATTATCGGAATAAAAAGAGATAAACGCTGTGCGGCATCTGTTTTTGCAATTCCCATATGTTTTATGGAAGTGAATAAAAACAGAAAAACAATTGGCAGTAAAACACCAACCGCTGCGTATATATTCCACGGTGCATCTGTATGAACTACATTTAAATCCGGGCTAAAAGTAAAATAGCAAAGCGATATTGCCATTATATAATTGAACGCAATAATCTGAATTGGGTTTGCATTGTATTTACGGGTTATTTTGAAGATAACACCAACCGTTACACTGCATAAAATGCTTAAAACAAGAAATAACATAGGATTAAATTTTGAATACAAAAATAACGTTTATCTCCTTATAATGAATGTTCCTAAAAAACATATTAGTCACTTTTTAACCATCCTGTAATACTCATTCTGGTATTTTGCGTAACTAAAACTTCGTGAACCAGTTCATTACTTTTAAAGAAAACGGTTTTACCCTGAATGGGGGATATTTTCTGCTCGCTGTTGTTTTGGTGAATCATTAATTCTCCGCCGTCACTTTCTTTCCAATTACTGTTTAAATAACTGATCATCGAATATTTACGACTTGAATTATTTTTGAATTGATCCAAGTGTTTGAGGTAAAAATCTCCTTTTTCATATAACGAATAATGAAATTCGTAACCTGTAATTCCGGCAAAGCAGCTTTCGTTTAAGTAAAGTACAAAAGCATCGATTTTATCGAAAAATTCATTTTCAAAAACATTATTATGCTTTTTATCGAGCCAATAAATAGCGTCGTTTCTAATTTTCCCGTCAAAAGAAAGTTTTTCAGAATTTCCAATTCCAGCCGTCAACAGCAAACTGGCAGCATTTAAATCAATTAAGTTTTGCTTGAGATTATTGGATAATTCATCACTTATAAACCGTTCCGAAATTCCAATTTTATTCTCTATATAACTTGCTATCAAATCCTCAAAACTATCATCCATCGTTTTTTTAGGCAAACTGCAAATACAGCCAACGGAGCAAGGTAGATTATTTAAAACTGGTAATGCTGTTTTTATAAATAATAAACCCGACAGGTTTTAAAAACTTGCCGGGTTTGATAACTACTGCTGAATTAACAATTAACAACTAATAATTTATAATTTACTAATATAACTTCCGTACATATCTTTAAATTGGTGTCCTTGTGCAAAACGGTCTTTGCTTAGTTTTTTATATTCTACCAAAGCCCACAGCACAAACTCTTTTACAAAATATTGATCTTTTTGATCTAATTGCGGCTGGTATTTTTTCAATAGAATATCCAAAGGAGTAACTTCGTCTAAAATAGCCTGATATTCAGCATCAGTAGCGTCATCTAATAATTCGAAACCACTTTCTGCAAAAAACCATTCAATTAAATCAGAATAAGGTGTTTTTTCTCCCGGTTTTTCTAATTTTTCGATTTTAGGAAATAACGTTGGAAACAAAGTTCGAATTGCCATTCCTATTAAATGCTGCGCTACAAAAGCAGCTCCCTCCTGCTCTCCTTCATAAACTAATTCTACTTTTCCAGTTATCGCCGGAATAATTCCGATAAAATCAGATAAGCGAAGATTTGTTTTATTAACTCCGGATTTTAAAGCACGACGTTCTGCTGTACTAATTAAATTTTCAAAAGCTGTAATACTCATTCTCGCACTTACACCACTTTTATTATCGATGTATTCGCTTTCACGGGCTTCAAAACTTATTTGTTCTAAAATGTCTCTCGCTAAATTTGGAACATAAACTACGTCGCTTTGGTTTTCGTCCAGTTTTGCTTCCTGTTGTGTAATTGTTCTTGCAATTTGAACCGTTTCAGGATAATGCGTTAAAATCTGCGAACCAATTCTGTCTTTAAGCGGCGTTACAATACTTCCTCTGTTTGTATAATCTTCTGGATTTGCGGTAAAAATAAACTGCATATCAAGCGGCATTCTTAATTTAAATCCACGAATTTGAATATCGCCTTCCTGCAGAATATTAAATAATGCAACCTGAATTCTGGCTTGTAAATCTGGTAATTCGTTGATAACAAAAATACTTCTGTTTGCTCTCGGAATCATTCCGAAATGAATTACGCGATCATCTGCATAAGATAGTTTTAAATTTGCGGCTTTAATTGGGTCAACATCTCCAATTAAATCGGCTACAGTAACGTCTGGCGTTGCCAGTTTTTCGAAGAAACGTTCGTTTCTGTGTAGCCACGAAATTGGAGTTTCATCTCCTTTTTCTTCGATTAAATCTTTTGCAAAACGTGAAATTGGATTCAGCGGATCGTCGTTGATTTCTGAACCAGTTACAAACGGAATATATTCATCCAACAATTCGACCATTTTACGGGCTAAACGTGTTTTAGCTTGTCCGCGAAGTCCTAGTAAATTGATATTGTGACGAGAAAGAATCGCACGCTCCAATTCTGGAATTACGGTATTTTCGAATCCGTGAACGCCTTCAAAAACCGGCTTCCCTGATTTTATTTTCTCCCGAAGATTATTTCGCAATTCGTCCTTTATACTTATGCTTTTATATCCTGCAGCTTTTAACTGTCCTAATGTTTTTATATTATTAATTTCCATTTTATGAAATATCTATTTTGTTTATTGTTTTTTTTTAACGGCAAATATTGTGTTGTTGCGTTGTGTGTAAATTTATTTTAAAGCCTTTGTTACTTTGGACCTTTGCCTCTTTGAACCTTTTTTAATCAACTTTGTGTCATTACTTTGCGTAGACGCACTGCTGTGCGTCTCTACACTGAACACTTACCTCACCCTTTTTTTCCTATTCGTTTCATAATCTTCAAAAATCATTTCACCAAGACCTTTTAGTCCTGTATAAAATGCTTTTCCCTGATTTGCTTCTGTAAAATGATTGACAAAACGCTGTAAATACGGATCATTTGCAATCATAAAAGTTGTAATCGGAATGTGTAATTTTCTGGCTTGTTGTGCCTGCGTGTAACATTTATCTACAATATATTCGTCGAGACCGTTGCTGTTCATATAATACGAACCGTCCCTTTCGCGCACGCAGCTTGGTTTTCCGTCGGTAATCATGAAAATCTGCTTGTTCGTATTTCGTTTTCGGCGTAAAATATCCATTGCTAATTGCAATCCGGCAACTGTATTGGTGTGATACGGGCCAACTTGCAAATACGGCAAATCTTTAATTGGGATTGTCCAGGCATCATTTCCAAAAACCAAAATATCAAGCGTATCTTTTGGGTAACGGGTTGTGATTAATTCCGCCAAAGCCATTGCTACTTTTTTCGCTGGTGTGATTCGGTCTTCGCCATACAAAATCATACTGTGGCTAATGTCGATCATCAAAACGGTGCTCATTTGTGCTTTGTACTGCGTTTCTTCGACAACCAAATCATTCTCTGTCAGCATGAAACCTTCAACCCCATTATTAATTTGGGCATTTCGCAGACTTTCGGTCAATGAAATACGTTCTAAACCATCGCCAAAATTAAATTCGCGAAATTCTCCCGTATGTTCATCGCCATTTCCGGCATGTTTTGTTTTATGATTTCCGTTTCCGGATCGTTTCAGATTTCCGAAAATTTGATCTAAAGCCTGCTGACGAATTGCGCGTTCTGTTTTAGCAGTGATTCCAAAACCGCCGCTTCCATCTTCTTTGACTTCGTCTTTTATGTAACCTTTCTTTTTTAAATCTTCGATAAAATCATCGATCGTGTAGTTCTCATCTGTTAGTTTATATTCTATATCTAATTCCCGAAGCCAGTTGATTGCTTCGTCAAAATCCCCCGAAGTATGGGTGATTAGCTCTTTGAAAATACCAAAAAGTTTTTCAAACGGAGACTGAAACGGGGCTTCGTACGACTTAAAATAAAAACCTTTTTTAAATTCGTTTTTCATAATTCTAAAATTAAGTCTTTTTGGAATTATGAAAATAGAAACGTTTATTAATTTTTAGTTAAAATATTTAACCAAAATTCGCAGCTAACAGTGTTAGATGTAATAATTATTCAAACTTTCCATCGACATAAAACCAGGCATTATTTTCAAATTTAAAGGTTGAAAACTCATAATGAGTCTGTGGTTTATTATCAGAGTTTAAAAAATAGGCTTTAAACTTCACTGTATTTTCTGTAAAACTCAGAATTTCTAATTTTTGCCATTTATTTGCGGTAGCCCATTTTAGAATTTCTGCTTTCGAATAATATTTTCTTTCTGAAATATAGGTTGTTTTTAAAAGATATTCAGCATTATGAGTAGCATAAGCCGAATATCTGGAACGCATTAACGCCAAAGCTGTCGGCGCTTTTTGGTTATTTTCGAGATACAATCCGCAGCAATTTTCAAACTGTAATCCTGTATCGCAAAAGCATTTATGCGTCGCCATCTACTTCTTCTTCTCCGTTAAGTTTTACATGAAGCTGGTTTAATAAAACCTGATATCTGCTTATTTCTCTAACTTCTTCATCTTCTTCAGCAAAATCAATCATTTCGTCTAATACTTCACTTACATCTAATAATTTATTATTTGCTCCTCTGGAATCTCCCGCAGCAATTAAATCAATGATTTCCTGCACACTCGCTTTTAAACTTTCAAATTTTGTATTCATAATATAGGCGTGTTTTTTTGTTTGCCACGAATTTCACGAATTAACACGAATTTTTAATTTGAATTGAACACAAAGCTTAAAAAAATAATTCGTGTTAATTCGTGAAATTCGTGGCAAAAAATATATATTTAGTTTTCTTCCTTTTTATCTTCGTTGAATTTCTTCACAATTTCTTTCAGTTTTTCTTTGCGGGAAACTTCGGCTTGTTTTTTCTTTGCCTGAGCTTTGTGCAACTTGTCATTGTGAATTTTGATATTTCGTTCGTTATTGCGTCCCATTATATTTCTCTTTTAATTTCTTCTAAACTCCTTTCAGTAAAAATCAGTTCGTTGATAATCTGCTTTCTTAAATCGGCTATATCTTCATAATCAAAATATTTTGCCCACGAAGTTAATTGCTGCAGATTTCTAATTTGTTTTAAGCGTTTTGTGGTTTCAAAACTTGTTCTCAAAATTGCTTTTCCGTCGTAATTCGGGTTATTTTTATGCTGATAATTGGCGAGATTCTTTTCAAAATCGGCTTCTATGTAATATAGTTTTTCTTCGGCATTATCAGGATAAAATTCTTCCCAGGCAGCAAAACCAATTTTTGTTTTCGATTCGGTTTCCGGTTCACGCGCAATTAAACGCCATTTACTGTTGGCTAATCTTCCCCAATGATTGGATACGCGATACATTCCGGCTTCGGTATAATAATAAGAACTTCCTGCCTTGCTTTCAAACTGTTTTTTTAAACCTTCTATTTCATTTGGAAGCACTTCATTAAAAACACAAAAGGTATTCTTAAAAGAATTTGGATGTGGCTTAAAATTTTTCTGCATGTGCAAATATACTGAGATTGTCGCGAACTCCCTAAAACAAACCTAAATTGATTAACTTTGCGACTTCAATTTTAAAATAAAAAACTATGTCTAAAGATTCACAAGAAAAAATGCCGCAAAAAGGAGTTTATACCGGCATTATCGAAAAAGATGAAAACAACAATTATTTCTGTGGTGAATATCTTTTAGATTATAAAATTGCTCATACTAACTTTAATATTGGAGACTGGGTTACCATTAAATCTGTAATTGAGAATCCAAGCGACATTAGCTACGATAAATATCCAAAGAAATCTAAAAACTTCGATAAGGCGAATCATAAGCCGGAATAAGTTTTTTGTTTCAGGTTTAATGTTTAATGTTTCAAGTTGAAATGAGAATATTTTAACGCAAAGTACGCTAAGATTTTTTCTGAATGTCTGATTTTTATAAAATTGCAAAGCTCGCAAAGCTTTGTGTTGATAAAGCTTTGCGAACTTTTATTTTCAACACTATCCGCACTACAATAAAAAATCTTAGCGTACTTTGCGTTAAAATATCGTCCTAACATTATAAAACCTATAACTTCTACCGAATATTTTTTCGATCAAAAGTGAAAAGTTAAAAAAAAGTGTACCTTTGCAAAAAATTTGTCGATTTGAACTAATTAATATCGATTTCAAACTAATAGACAAGTAGTTACCTTTTATTTATGAAAAAAATAGTTGAATACCGCAAGTTACTAAACGTAGAAAAAACTGCAGAGTTAAAAGATTTAAAAACAATTTATCGTAATGCGATGAAAGAATCTCATCCTGATAAATTTGTAGGAGACGACGCTGGTTTAAAAGAGGCAGAAGAAAAAAGCAAAACAATCATTGAAGCTTACCACTTTTTAGTAAGTATTCACCCTGATACTATTAAACTTAATTTACCTGAATATACAGAAACAATTTCAACTTGCACGATTACAGATTACAAATTTGTAGAAGGGCGTTTGATTATTGATTTTTCTAACGGAAGTGTTTACGAATACATTAGTGTTCCTAAAGCTACTTACGTGAAAATGGTAAATGCTGATTCTCCTGGAAGATTCGCAAAAAGACACATTTTGAACTCTTTTACCTGGAGAAAGAAAACAAATCAAGAATAAATTTATTCAAAAATAATTCAAAAAGCACTCTTCTTACAGAGTGCTTTTTTTATGGCTTAGTATTAAAAAAACTCTATATTAGCATTCAAAACAATAAATAAATAAGAGTTTTAAATCAATTAAACGCTTCAAAACACTTGATTACAGGACATTTAGACACGAAAAAACTATAACAAAATTTTAGGTTACAAAATTCTATATGTTTTATAATTTTAGATACTTTTGTTGCACAAATCAATTAACTAATTAATTTTTTATAATGAAAAAAATACTTTTTTTACTTACAGCTTCTGCAGCTATCATTTCATGCAGTAAAGTTAAAGACGGAGAATACCTAATTACTGGTACTGCAAAAGGAATCGAAAACGGAAAAACTATCATTCTACAAGGACAAGATCCAGCTACAAGAATGACAATTGCGTTAGATACTGTAAAAGTTGAAAATGGAAAATTTGAAATTAAAGGAAAAGTTAAAGAACCAGCTTTCCATACATTAATACTTCAAGGTGCTAACGGACCAATCCCATTTATCTTAGAAACTGGAGAAATCAATATTGAAATTGACAAAGACAGCATCCACAAATCTAAAATTTCTGGAACTTACAATAATGACGAGTATGTAAAATTCAATGATGATCTTACAAAAACTCAAAAAAACTTAATTGATTTTCAGAAAAAGAATACTCAAAAAATGCAGCAAGCTCAGCAAGCTCAAGATACAGCAACTATCAACAGCTTGATGAAACAATACATGGAAATCCAAACAGAAGTACAAGCTAGTACTAAAAAGAAATATTTAGCTTACGCTGAAGGACACCCAAAATCTTATATCTCTGCCTTGATCATTCAAAGTATGATTAATGATCCAAGCAATGATATCAAAAAAACAGAGAGTTTATACAACGCTTTAGACGAATCTGTAAAAAACACAACTCCTGGTAAAGAAATCAAAACTAGACTAGGTCAAGCTAAATTGCCTGCGGTTGGTGCATCAGCTCCTCCAGTTGGCAGCGCTAAATGAAGAGCAGACTTTTCTGCGCCAAATCCGCAGGGAAAAGTAGTTTCGCTTAAAGAAAGTTTAGGTAAAGTTACTATCGTTGATTTCTGGGCTTCATGGTGTGGACCATGTAGAAAAGAAAATCCAAACGTTGTAGCGATTTACAAAGAATTACATTCAAAAGGATTAAACATTGTTGGCGTTTCTTTAGACAAAGATGCTGAACACTGGAAAGAAGCTATCGCAGCAGATGGTTTAACATGGACACATGTTTCTAACCTTAAATTCTGGGATGAACCAATTGCGAAACAATATAATGTTGAATCTATTCCTGCAACTTTTATTCTTGATGCATCAGGAAAAGTGGTTGCTCAAGACTTAAGAGGTCCAGAATTGAAAGCAAAAATCGTAGAATTATTAGCAAAATAATCCTACTTTTTAAATAAAGTTAAAAAATCTCCCTAGTGGAGATTTTTTTATTTTATTCAATTCCAATGAATTAAAAAATAACTTTAAAATAACTTAAAATTAAGTTCTTTTTTTGTTTGCAAATCTAGAAAACGTTGCTATCTTTGCCACCGCTTAGAACAACAAAGCACAACAAATTGAGATCGGGGAGATACTCAAGCGGCCAACGAGGGCAGACTGTAAATCTGCTGTGTGAACTTCGCAGGTTCGAATCCTGCTCTCCCCACTAAAAGGGTAAAAGAAGTGAAAACGAAAGTTTTCCAATCTTTTGAAAACCTTCAAAAAAGTGATAAAGCCTGCAAATCGTAAGATTCGCAGGCTTTTTTCATTTAAGACAGTTTCAAACTTTATAAAATACCCGAAATATGTTTCTGTTTCCTTATTAATGATCCTGTTGTTCCAGCCATTTTAAAATTGATTGGTTAGTTTCTTCAGGCTTTTCTTGCTGAATCCAATGACCACAATCAAGAGTAACAACCTCTAAATTAGGAACGATATTTTTTAGGTTTTCAGACTTTGGAATCGTATCCCGATTACCATATATCATAAGAGTCGGTTGATGAATGATTGGAATTATATCTGCCATTAAATGCCAGTTTCTATCAAGGTTTCTATACCAATTTATACCTCCTGTAAAACCTGAGGATTCGAAGGCAGAAATGAAAACAGATAGTTCTTTATCACTCATCAAGGGATCTCCAAGTGGTTTTTCTTCTCTTGCAAGATTAATCATTAGCATTCCAGGTTCAGGTGGTGTGAGAGGTATGTTTTTTCGAAATATGTTACGAAGGAACCGGGATTTGTTTTTGTTCATTATAGCATCTGCTACTCCTGGTTGTCTATTGAAGTGAACAAAATAGAAGTTCTCTCCAAATATTGCTTCCATCAACTCAATCCATGGTTTATCTCCACGATCTTGATAAGGTAAGGCCAAGTTTATTACTTTATTTACCCGTTCAGGATGCAATAGTGCCAGACTCCAAACGACATTTGCACCCCAGTCGTGACCCACAAAGGCCGCATCCTTATAACCAAAATGGTCAAGTAGTGCAATAAGGTCACTTGTTAAGTGTTCAATGTCATAATCCGTTATTTTGGTCGGACGAGATGAATTACCATAGCCGCGTTGATTTGGAACAATTACGTGGTAGCCAGCATCAACAAGAGCCTGTATCTGATAACGCCAAGAAAATGCATGCTCTGGAAAACTGTGGCAGAGAATGATCGGTTTTCCTGAATTTTGTTGACCTGCTTCAAATACTTCCAGCACTACACTATTAACTGAAATCATTGTAGCCTTAGGAAATGAGATGGGATTAAATCCTGTCTTTATTACGTTTGTCATTTTTATTCTTTTAAAGATTATTAATGATGCAAACTTATATCTGGAAAGTGACAGCCTTATGTCAGGGGTCAAAAAATAAATTAGTGATAGGTGCTAAAATACTCTTCCAGGGTCATTTTGTGTGGTTCAAATTTGTCTGTAAGTATTTCTAATTCATTGATTCTGTCTAAACGAAAAAAACGAAACTTTCTTCTTAATCGACAATAGGCAACTAACAACCAATTTTCTGTACTCAACAAGGCAAATGGTTCGATGCTTCGGGTTGTGGGTTCATTTTTTGCATTGGTGTATTCAATTTTTACAACACGAAAATTTGTCAAAGCAAATTGTAAGTCAGATAAATGACTACTGTTTCTTTCCCGATTGTTATTCTGGTCAAATCGTACTCTTTCTGAAAGTAAGTTCGCTTTGTCTAGTATGTTGTATTTTAAGACTGCTTTTACTTTTTCAATAGCTTCAGTATAATCTTTAATGAATGAAGTGTCTTTGTTTTGAAGAACTAATTGTTCTGCGGTAATTAACGCATTTGCTTGTGCTTCTGTGAACATTACGGGAGGCAGTCTGTAGCCCTCCATTAGTGAATAGCCTTTTCCATCTTCTGTAATTATTGGAACTCCCGATTGTTCAAGTGCTCTAATGTCTCTATAAATTGTCCGATTGCTTACGTTAAATTTGTTTGCAAGAGTTGTTGCCGTCAAAAGTCGTTTTGTTTGCAATTGTATTAAAATTGCAGTCAGTCGTGAAAGTCGTGTAGTCTCATTTTCGTTCATTTTTTTTGACTGTCAATGTTTCAAGGGGAATTTTTGGCATTACGGCTGAAGTTTTGTTATTACAACGGGTTTGGAACTAAAACTCCTTTTTGGATTTAAGTTTAAATGAATTTGAATTTCTTGCAACTAACATATTATATAAACTTATTTAATAAAAACGGCATAGCAAAACGCATACTTATAGTAAAATTTGGAATGCTCATAATTACAGTAATGGGAATATTTAAAATTCCTATTGGTTTAGCATCGCATTCACTTATACTCATCAGATCTGGGATGATATTTTTTTCAAAACTACCTGTATTGAAGTCCAAAAAAATCATTATAAATAGTGATTTTTTATTTCCCATAGTTATATCATGCAACAGGAACTGCTCATGGTGTTTTTAAAAGTAAAAATCCATAAAAACAAGAAAGAGATTTAGGCTTGAATATTATTAATGAGAAAAACTCAAATTGGCGTAAAAGTATCATGGAAAGGTTTTTTTCTACCTTTCCTTTTATTTCATAATAGGACAAATTTGCAATGTAATTTAAACATAGCACAATACAAATATTTATATATGCTATTTAGATTCAAATAGTCCATTATAACATAATAATTTTCTATAACGGATGTGCGCGCTGTGAGCCAATAAAAATAGTCAATCAATCACAGTAATCAATTATCACATTATGAAATTAAATTTTTTCCTGTTCGCATCACTAGTTGTAATGACAGCAGTTAAAGCACAAAATCCCGGAAGAGTTTCAGGAATACTATAAATGACTTCGTCAGTTTTTACTTCCGGTACTGTAACAGTCACCAAAACCTTATCATCTTTTACATCGCTAATTAATATTTACTTCTACAGTTTTGTTTGCAATTAATATCCTTCTGATTTTTTCTACGTTTTTGATCTTGATTCCCTCTGCCTCCACTAAGGTTAAATCTTCCAAAAACTCATCTCTAAAAGTTAAGGTAGATCCTTCAAATGGCAAATCTTTTAATTTTATATAAAGAGCCTCTGCTTTCTTATAATTTCCTTTTAATAAAAGCAGGAGCGGCATATTAGAAAGCGGATATTTTGACTCAGGATCATACTTCATGCTTTGGTTTAAATAGTACTCTACATCATTTAATTTTTGAGTTACAATGCTGTACCAAGCCAAACTATTATAATGTATCCCCATTTGTTTCTTTGTTAAGCTATCAGGAGCAATTTTATAATAAGCAGAGTCTAAAGTAACCAAACCGAGGTAGTGAGCCCTTATATCCTTATTTGTTTTTAATGATGAAATACCAGACTTTAAAAAGTAGGCTCGATACTCTTTTATATGATTCGCATCTGAGACAAATAATGTCTTTGATTTAGCATCTGAAGTATAATTATAAGAAATCAAGCTGATTTTATATCTATAAGCAACATCATCATTTGATTTTAAGATACTTGCCATCAACAAATCAGCTCTGCTTATGTCTTTTTCCTGCAGATAATATTCATAAAATTTGAGCATAACATCAGGGCTTTTACCATTAATAAGGTTTTTTATGTTTTTCTTTTTTAAATTAAATTCATCTCGTATAGTGTCTAATGTTTGTATTTTATTATTTTGATAATCTGCCTTAGGGTTTATATTTGCCTGACATGCAAAAGCACTTAGCATCAGTATCACGCGAAATATTATCATTAATATTATTGATTTCATTTTTAAAAATTTATTTAAAATGTAATTACTTGTTTTTAGTTAAATTATGTTGATAAGTTATCTTAGTAATTTAGGTTAAGACCAAATCCTATTCCCATATCACTATCATAATGTGTTGTAATTCCAAAGTTCTTTCCGGCAATATATTTTAATCCTGCAATATATTCCTTGTCGGTATTCCACATCAAATTCATTCTTAATCGCTTTGAAACCGGAATGTCTTTTCGTTCTAATTGAAAACGTATTTTACCGTCTGTAAAGATTTCCGTTTGCGCTACTACAAGCATTGGAAGAGTATAGTTTACACCGGCAGAAAATACAGCCCTTTTATCTTTAGTGCTGGTTTGTCCAAATAAATTTTGCTCTTGTTCGCTCATTTCCATTTTTCTTGATCTCCAGTCAAAACCTATAAATGGCATAAGCCATTGCATTTTTCCAATATAGCGGCCGATATGTGTTTCGGTTTCGTAGCCATGCATATTATTATAGCCTAACCTCCACTCTGTTCCAATACTCCAACGTGTGTTTTGAAACATTGCTTCTCCATCATTGCCATTAGTAGCAAAATCATTTTCTGCCATGAAATGAAACTTTCTATCATCAGCAAAAAGCATACGCTTGGCTAATTTTGGATTAGGAATTTCGGGATTTAGTTTTGAATTTTCATAACTAAAAATCCTTCCCATACCGCTCATCATGTGGTATAAAATATGACAATGAAAAAACCAGTCTCCGTCTGCGTTAGCATTAAATTCTATAGTATCTGTTTCCATCGGCATGATGTCGACCACATTTTTAAGAGGGGCATAATCTCCCTGCCCGTTTACCAATCTGAAGTCATGTCCGTGTAAGTGCATGGGGTGGCGCATCATAGAACCGTTGTGTAAAATAATACGAACATTTTCTCCTTTCTTTATAAGGATTTTATCAGTTTCTGATACTACTTTATTGTCTAAACTCCATACATAACGATTCATGTTACCGGTAAGCTCAAATTTTAATTCTTTAACAGGTGCATTTTCAGGAAGGTTAGTTTTTGACGTCGCTTTCAGCATTGCATAGTTTAATGTCTTGATCTCAGCAGATCCGTCAGTTATCTCAGGATACATAACAGCGTTCATATCCATCTGATTAAGTGCCATTGTCATGCCCATATCATCCAAATCGCCATTCATTTTCATCATACCGTTCATCATCTTCATGCCTTCAAAATATTTCAATTTCGGTAATGGCACACTTGAATGTTTAGTTCCTTCCCCCAGATATAAAGATGCTGATTTAGTACGATCTTCAGGGGTTGCCAAAAATTCATAAGATGTATTTTGCTCCGGAATGGTTACCACAAGATCATAGGTTTCAGATACAGCTATTAATAATCTATCAATCTCAACAGGTTCGACATCATTACCATCATTTGCTACGACAGTTATTTTACCGCCTGCATAATTGAGCCAGAAATTGGTTGATGCTCCCCCGTTAGAAACTCGTAAACGAATCTTATCACCAGCTTTAAATTGATAAAGCTGGTTTTTATTTTTACCATTAATTAAAAATGCATTATAATATACATCACTCACATCCATGGCATTCATTCGTTTCCACTCGTTTGTCACTTTGGTTGAAAAATATCCTTGTTTTATGGCTTCGGTATAACTTTGTGTAGTACCTTTTTTAATTGCAAACCAATCACTGGCATTGTGTAAAAGCCTGTGGATATTTTCAGGATTCATGTCGGTCCACTCGCTCAAAACTATCGGTACTGAAGGTAAATCATCTATACCTTTTCTAAAGGTTTTATCATTTAGCTTTTTGTTTATTATAAATGCACCATACATACCAATTTGCTCCTGAAGACCACTGTGGCTGTGATACCAGTGAGTACCGTTCTGAATAATGGGAAAAGTATATTTATAAACCGTATGAGGTTTTATAGGCATCTGAGTCAGATATGGAACTCCGTCTTCCTTATTGGGCAAAAACAAGCCATGCCAATGCAGCGAAGTTTCCTCATCCATTTCATTATGTACATAAATCTCTGCAGTATCTCCTTCTGTAAATGTAAGTGTTGGCATTGGAATTTGTCCATTAACAGCAATTGCTCTTTTGGGTTTACCAGTGAAGTTTACCAAAGTGTCTTTTACATATAAATCATAACGAACGACTCCCTGCGCATTTACTGTTAAAGTAAACAGCAATAATATATAGAGTATTTTCATATTTTAAAGTGTTTCAATGGTCTTTCCGCAAGTCATCATCTTGGCTCCATAATAAGGATTTTTAATTTCCTTTTCTCTGCTTAACCAATTAGCATCCTCCATTGGACAATATTGATAATAAACAGGCTCTGATGATTTTGAAACTTTAATCAGATCGTGCAGGTTTTTTGATAGTGATTTAAAAACCTTTCTTTGTTTATTTATATCCTGCGAATTAGAAATATTTTCGGCATCTGCTAATAAAGCTTTAGATAGTTTCATCCAAATTGTATGTTCTTCCATTTTTAAACTTTCCATCTTTACAGCAGTAATAGCTGTTTTGAGTTTTTCTGCGTTTAAGGAAGCTGATTTACTATCGGTTTTTACCAAAGATTCATTTACAAGGAAATAGGAATCATAAACATTCTGCAGCTGATTGTTTTCCAGAGAATCACTAATCATTATATTATTAGAAGTACTATTTAATATTTTTGATGTACTTGCTGAATTTAAAAAATTAGCACTGAACGAAAGGATTGACACCAATAAAAGTATTGCTGTCATTATTTTTTTTAATGAATACATATAGTTGTTTTTTTAAAATCAAATAAGTTAATAAATTACATATTGACAGAAATACTTATAATTTGTAAATAGTAATTAACTGAAAAAATTGAATAGAAAAGATTTGACAGTAGAATATTAAGTGCTAATTTGATACACTTATGGCTGTCACTTTTGAATTTAACCTATTTTTGGTTTCAAAAAAAGAGAAGAGTAACCTGAAGAAATTGAACTTTCAGGATGATTAAATTTTTGATTTTTAGTGCCGAAATAATAATTTCTGGTTTTTAACGATGTTTCATTAAATACTAAAAAAACACCTGCAGATGGTGCGCAAATGCATTTAGAATCTTTACAATTATTATCACAGCAATGATTCTTTTTACCCATATGCCCAGCAGCACAACAATCTTTTTTACTATTAGTTGAAGACATTTGTGTGGTGGAATGTCCTGTTTTAGATTTACTTACACAAGCAAAAGTGTTACTAGGCATTATAAAAAAACCTAATAATAAAAATGCTAAAAAGTAAAATTTTCTCATTAGTAAAATTAAAATATGAAACAAATATAATAATTATATTATATTGATTAATAGTTTGTTGATTAATTTATTTAAAAACTTAAACTTTTTTGCAATCTTAATTAAAATGAAAAAGAAAGTTCAAATCCTGATTGAGTTCAAGGAGTATAATTTAATATTATAATTTCTTGTTTATAATATCTGAATAATCAATTCGATGAATATCATTTTTTGTTTAAAGTTTCTTTACATCCCTTAAACTATATCCTTTTTGTTTTCTGAAAAATTTGTTCAGATGGCTTACATCCGTAAAGCCAAATTCATATGCAATTTCATCCATACGTTTATCACTAAACCTAATTCTATGCTCGATCAGGTTAACCTTGTATTTAGCGATATACTAATGTAAGGTATCGTTAGTATGCTATTTAAAATACCTTCCAACATAAGCAATTGATACAGAAAATACATTGCTGATTTGTTCCGCTTTTAATTTTTCAGGATTATAAATATTCTGCTGAATATATTGCAATATTTTAACTGCTGTTTCTGAGATATAATCCGGTAAAAAATTCGAGATATTTCTTGCTACAATAATGATCAGGGTATTTCAGTTCCTTTTATGATTGTAACATCACCTTTATAAGAAATCATTTCCTCGTTCAACTTTACAGCGTTTACCTCTAACTGGCCTTCAAACAGATAAGCTTGCCCATCATCATCAATAAATACATTGAGGTCAATAAATCCCTATTAGCAATAACTCCTTTGGATTTTCGTGACAATAATGGCTTTCCTAATAGATTTTTAAACGGCCCATATGGATGATTAATTACGGCTACACCAATGTTATCCTGATCTGTCGGATAATAAAAATAATATTTACCATTTTTTTAATACAGTCAGGAGCCCATGCATAATAGCATTTCATGGATTTCCAGCCCGAAAATTTGCTGGTAAGTTTAGAAAGTTGATTTAAAGTAAACCTTTCAGTCAATAAGCTAAACAGAATTGGTGATTCACGAACTGATTTACTAAACTGGTAAAAGGCAAGATCTAACATTTGGTTGTGGCCAAAAATTAAATCTCCTGCCTCTTCAGCATGCTTCCATCTTTTGTATATACTAATTCTGCTGCAGTTTATCTTGCAGTCTTTTATATCGATTAAAGCATAATATCCTATCGTAACTATTGTATTTGTTAGATCGTTTTTATGGTTTACAGTGTTTTGTCTAAGAAGCATTTTTTTCGATACCATATCATTAACAAAATAAGACCGTAAGCTGTTATATAAGATTTAATCTGGTATGGTGAGGTAGTCCGCAGGCTATTAACAAATAAAGTCTTCATATATGCTGATTAAAATTTCGAAACAAAATTCCAACACAAAAAGGAGATTCAAAATGAACAATTCACACTATTCCATAGACTATTTACCTGCTGGGGTTCAAAAAACAATTTGTGCTTGTCAATATGACAAAAGGCAACTTTGATTTAGTTTCCAAAAGTATTGTAAAGCAAAAAACCCTATCCGATATGGGATAGGGTTTTTCAAAAGAAAGGCGACGACATACTCTCCCGCAATACTGCAGTACCATCTGCGCAGGCGGGCTTAACTACTCTGTTCGGGATGGGAAGAGGTGAGCCCCGCCGCAATAACCACCTTAAGGTTGTTAGTCTAAAGTCACAAGTCTTAAAGTTGTAAAGTCTTTCGACTTTTGACTTTAATCTTTCGACTTAAAGACTGCCCGCGACGGGCAAATATTTTAACATACTGAGATAAAGAAAAATAAGTTTTTGTTTAGAAAGTTTCCTCCCCTCTCGTCTGGGACGAGAGGGGAAAAGGTTGTACATAAGCTTACGGATTATTAGTACTACTCGACTATGACATTACTGCCTTTACATCTATAGCCTATCAACGTGGTCATCTTCCACGATCCTTAAAAGAAATCTCATCTTGTGGTGGGTTTCGCGCTTATATGCTTTCAGCGCTTATCCCTTCCAAACGTAGCTACTCTGCGGTGCCCCTGGCGGGACAACAGATACACTAGAGGTTTGTCCAATTCGGTCCTCTCGTACTAGAATCAGATCCACTCAAATTTCTAACGCCCACAGTAGATAGAGACCGAACTGTCTCACGACGTTCTGAACCCAGCTCGCGTGCCACTTTAATGGGCGAACAGCCCAACCCTTGGGACCTTCTCCAGCCCCAGGATGTGACGAGCCGACATCGAGGTGCCAAACCCCCCCGTCGATATGAGCTCTTGGGGGAGATCAGCCTGTTATCCCCGGCGTACCTTTTATCCTTTGAGCGATGGCCCTTCCATGCGGAACCACCGGATCACTATGCTCTACTTTCGTACCTGATCGACCTGTATGTCTCTCAGTCAAGCTCCCTTATGCCATTGCACTCTACGCACGGTTACCAAGCGTACTGAGGGAACCTTTAGAAGCCTCCGTTACTCTTTTGGAGGCGACCACCCCAGTCAAACTACCCACCAAGCAATGTCCCCCGCAGCGCGGGGTTAGGCCTCAGATAAACAAAGGGTTGTATTTCAACAATGACTCCACAACGCCTGGCGACGCCGCTTCACAGTCTCCAACCTATCCTACACATCATTTATCCAAGGTCAATACTAAGCTATAGTAAAGGTGCACAGGGTCTTTTCGTCCCACTGCGGGTAAACGGCATCTTCACCGTTACTACAATTTCACCGAGCTCATGGCTGAGACAGTGTCCAGATCGTTACACCATTCGTGCAGGTCGGAACTTACCCGACAAGGAATTTCGCTACCTTAGGACCGTTATAGTTACGGCCGCCGTTTACTGGGGCTTCAATTCAATGCTTCTCCGAAGATAACATCTCCTCTTAACCTTCCAGCACCGGGCAGGTGTCAGGCCCTATACTTCATCTTACGATTTTGCAGAGCCCTGTGTTTTTGATAAACAGTCGCCTGGACCTCTTCACTGCGGCCCCGATTGCTCGGGGCGACCTTTCTCCCGAAGTTACAGGTCTATTTTGCCTAATTCCTTAGCCATGAATCTCTCGAGCACCTTAGGATTCTCTCCTCAACTACCTGTGTCGGTTTACGGTACTGGTACTAATTACCTGAAGTTTAGAGGTTTTTCTTGGAAGCCCTTAGGCGCACTATCTCTTTGTCCGAAGACTCCGAGTACTATCGTATTTCACCAGTCTCTGCGGATTTGCCTGCAGAGCCTATAGCTAGGTACTTTAACGAACTATTCCGTCAGTTCGCGGCGCTTTCATCACTCCGTCACCCCATCACAGTAATTAGTAGTACGGGAATATTAACCCGTTAGCCATCGACTGTCCCTTTCGGGTTCGCCTTAGGACCAGACTAACCCACAGCTGATTAGCATAGCTGTGGAAACCTTAGTTTTTCGGTGTGCGGGTTTCTCGCCCGCATTATCGTTACTTATGCCTACATTTTCTTTTCTAACCAGTCCAGCATACCTGACGATACACCTTCAACCCTGTTAGAATGCTCCCCTACCACTTACAGTAAACTGTAAATCCATAGCTTCGGTAATACACTTATGCCCGATTATTATCCATGCTCGTCCGCTCGACTAGTGAGCTGTTACGCACTCTTTAAATGAATGGCTGCTTCCAAGCCAACATCCTAGCTGTCTGGGCAGACAAACCTCGTTCTTTCAACTTAGTGTATATTTGGGGACCTTAGCTGATGGTCTGGGTTCTTTCCCTCTCGGACTTGGACCTTAGCACCCAAGCCCTCACTGCTGAGAAACATTATATAGCATTCGGAGTTTGTCAGGAATTGGTAGGCGGTGAAGCCCCCGCATCCAATCAGTAGCTCTACCTCTATATAACTTAATTCAGCGCTGCACCTAAATGCATTTCGGGGAGTACGAGCTATTTCCGAGTTTGATTGGCCTTTCACCCCTACCCACAGGTCATCCGAAGACTTTTCAACGTCAACCGGTTCGGACCTCCACTGTGTGTTACCACAGCTTCATCCTGCCCATGGGTAGATCACACGGTTTCGCGTCTAACACTACTGACTAAAGCGCCCTATTCAGACTCGCTTTCGCTGCGGATCCGTGGCTTAACCACTTAACCTCGCCAGCAGCGTTAACTCGTAGGCTCATTATGCAAAAGGCACGCCGTCACCCCACGAAAGGGCTCCGACCGCTTGTAAGCGTATGGTTTCAGGATCTATTTCACTCCGTTATTCACGGTTCTTTTCACCTTTCCCTCACGGTACTGGTTCACTATCGGTCTCTCAGGAGTATTTAGCCTTAGCGGATGGTCCCGCCAAATTCAGACAGGGTTTCACGTGCCCCGCCCTACTCAGGATACCACTATCTATTACATTTATTACCCATACGGGACTATCACCCTCTATGGTGTCACTTTCCAGTAACTTCCGGTTCTGCATGCATAAAATCTCGTGGTCCTACAACCCCAGCATTGCCGTAACAACACTGGTTTGGGCTAATCCGCGTTCGCTCGCCACTACTTACGGAATCACTTTTGTTTTCTTCTCCTCCGCCTACTTAGATGTTTCAGTTCAGCGGGTTTGCCCACCTATCGGTGTACTATGTCTTCAACATAGTGGGTTGCCCCATTCGGGTATCTGCGGATCAATCAATGTGTGCTTGTCCCCGCAGCTTTTCGCAGCTTATCACGCCCTTCATCGCCTCTGAGAGCCTAGGCATCCCCCATACGCCCTTATTTTGCTTATTGTACCAATCTCGTTCTTAAAACGAGACCTTTTTTTTTGTTTTTTACAATAAATCGTAAAAAACGCTTTCTACTTTCTTATTATTTTCTTATCTCAATATGTCAATGAACTTTTATTATCTATCTTTACAGATAATCAGTGGAGAATAACGGAGTCGAACCGTTGACCTCCTGCGTGCAAGGCAGGCGCTCTAGCCAGCTGAGCTAATCCCCCATTTTTTAGTTGTCAGTTAACAGTTTTCAGTTAACAGTACTTAAAACGGTTACTCAACCTCTAAAATTTCCTTTTTTCTAAGTTTCAGTCTTTTTAATTTGTTCTTGTTTCTTATAATTTACAATTCATAATTTATAATTAACAATTCTTAAAAAGTAGTCCCGGGCAGACTCGAACTGCCGACCCCTACATTATCAGTGTAGTACTCTAACCAGCTGAGCTACGAGACTCTGTTTTACTTAAAAATTTATTATTTGAACTAACAGCAAGAGTAATATAATCCTCGATTCAAAACCAACAGGTTTCGCATCTTTTTTCCCCAGCGTGCATATAGCTAACACTAAGGCTCTAGAAAGGAGGTGTTCCAGCCGCACCTTCCGGTACGGCTACCTTGTTACGACTTAGCCCTAGTTACCAGTTTTACCCTAGGCAGCTCCTTGCGGTCACCGACTTCAGGCACCCCCAGCTTCCATGGCTTGACGGGCGGTGTGTACAAGGCCCGGGAACGTATTCACCGGATCATGGCTGATATCCGATTACTAGCGATTCCAGCTTCACGGAGTCGAGTTGCAGACTCCGATCCGAACTGTGACCGGTTTTATAGATTCGCTCCTGGTCACCCAGTGGCTGCTCTCTGTACCGGCCATTGTAGCACGTGTGTAGCCCAAGGCGTAAGGGCCGTGATGATTTGACGTCATCCCCACCTTCCTCACAGTTTGCACTGGCAGTCTTGTTAGAGTTCCCGACATGACTCGCTGGCAACTAACAACAGGGGTTGCGCTCGTTATAGGACTTAACCTGACACCTCACGGCACGAGCTGACGACAACCATGCAGCACCTTGTAAATTGTCTTGCGAAAGTTCTGTTTCCAAAACGGTCAATCTACATTTAAGCCTTGGTAAGGTTCCTCGCGTATCATCGAATTAAACCACATGCTCCACCGCTTGTGCGGGCCCCCGTCAATTCCTTTGAGTTTCATTCTTGCGAACGTACTCCCCAGGTGGGATACTTATCACTTTCGCTTAGCCACTGAGATTGCTCCCAACAGCTAGTATCCATCGTTTACGGCGTGGACTACCAGGGTATCTAATCCTGTTCGCTCCCCACGCTTTCGTCCATCAGCGTCAATCAACTGGTAGTAACCTGCCTTCGCAATTGGTATTCCATGTAATATCTAAGCATTTCACCGCTACACTACATATTCTAGTTACTTCCCAGTAATTCAAGTTCAGCAGTATCAATGGCCGTTCCACCGTTGAGCGATGGGCTTTCACCACTGACTTACTAAACCGCCTACGGACCCTTTAAACCCAATGATTCCGGATAACGCTTGGATCCTCCGTATTACCGCGGCTGCTGGCACGGAGTTAGCCGATCCTTATTCTTACGATACCGTCAAGTCCCGACACGTCGGGATGTTTCTTCTCGTACAAAAGCAGTTTACAATCCATAGGACCGTCATCCTGCACGCGGCATGGCTGGATCAGGCTTGCGCCCATTGTCCAATATTCCTCACTGCTGCCTCCCGTAGGAGTCTGGTCCGTGTCTCAGTACCAGTGTGGGGGATCTCCCTCTCAGGACCCCTACCCATCGTTGCCTTGGTAAGCCGTTACCTTACCAACTAGCTAATGGGACGCATGCTCATCTTTCACCGTTGTGACTTTAATTATAAAGTGATGCCACTCCATAATACTATGAGGTATTAATCCAAATTTCTCTGGGCTATCCCTCTGTGAAAGGCAGATTGCATACGCGTTACGCACCCGTGCGCCGGTCTCAAGCACCGAAGTGCTCTACCCCTCGACTTGCATGTGTTAAGCCTGCCGCTAGCGTTCATCCTGAGCCAGGATCAAACTCTTCATCGTATATTTTAATATTATTATTCGATGCTTACTCTAGTGGTTCTTTTCAAATCTTACGATTCTATTACTCTTATTCTTTTGTTCCGATTTGCATCGGAACGGCTGTCAATTCAATATGTCTACGAACGTGTCTTCTTTTTAACTTCGCTTGTGTTTCAAAGTAGTGAGTTTATCAGCATTTACAATACTTTTTATCGCTTTTTTTTCAAATATTTTAGCAACTTTTTCTTAACCATCTGATAACATTAAGTTTGCGTGGCAACTTTTTTTTAAAACCTTTAAGTTTTTTCTTATTTTTATTATTTTTCAGCAAAAAAAATATTTTTAAAAACAATATGTCTGCATGTTTCGTAACAAATATTCTGTTTTTAAGCGAGACTTGTTAGCTTTTTTTATTTCGTTTAGGAATGAAATCTGAAACATTTGACCTTTTTAATCTCTATTTTTGCAAGCAGTATAAATGATACTATTATAAGCTTGAAAAATCAAAACCATAATATTCAACAATTTGAACTTCCACCTTCTGCAAGAGCAGGAATTATTATTGTTAATATGGAGGATAAAGAGATAGAGAATCACGACATCTCTAAACCTCATCGGGATGATCATTGCCAATTAATGTTTGCTTTAAACGGAAAGTTTAAATTAAATATTGATTTTGAAATTATAGAATTTACCGGACCTGCCTTACTTTGTATCTTTCCTGAAGAAGTACATCATATTATAACGGTAAAAGACCCAAAAGGATGGATGGTTAGTTTTGATTCATCACTGGTTAATAAAGAGCTCCTGCAGCTACTAGAGAATAAAATCAATAATCCATTTTTATTACGAGAAGAATCTCCCTTTTTTCAACAACTTACAATCCTAATGGATTTAATTGAAAAAGTGCAATCTGAAAATACAAATACCTACATTCAAAAAAGTATTCATTCTTTATTAAATGCACTTTTAAATTTAATTTCAGGAGAACTCGTTTCTAATTTACCTCTTAATAAATCTAAAGAAAGTCGCAGTATTATCATTAAGGAAGCTTTTATAAAACTAACAAAAGAACATTATAAAACATGGAAACAGCCAGCACAGTATGCTTCGGCTCTTTCTATTTCGGCTGCGCATTTAAATGATACTGTAAAATCATTAACAGGAAGTCCGGTCTCGGCTCATATTCAAGAAGCATCAATAATGGAAGCCAAAAGACTTCTTTACTTTACAGACAGCAGCGTAAAAGAAATTGCTTATGAGGTTGGTTATGACGAGCCTGTTTATTTTGGAAAACTTTTTAAAAAGCTAACCAATCTTACTCCTCTTGAATTTCGGAAAAAATTCCGTGATTAGGACTATCCTTCCCTTCATTCAAACTACATTAAAGATCATCCTCTAATTAATTTTGCATTGTAATTAATATATAATGATATGCAAAACGAAATCAATATCCCAATTATACTCGATGCAGTACGAAAAGTAGGGAACGTCTTTTTAAAAGGCTATAAGCAAAATGCGATTCCGCAAACTATGGATGAGCTTTTAAAACAATTGGAAGATATCGATACTTTATGCCTAAGTTCTTTAAAAGAAGATTTAGCACTGCCGTATCCAAATATTCCCTGGCAAATAGGCGATGAGTTTGATACTGATTCACAAAGAACCCCATCAAATAACGAAGAGTACTGGCTTTGTGATGCCATGGATGGTGCTATACAATATCTTCAGCATATTGCAGGATGGACAATAAATCTGGCGCTTATTCGTCATGGAAAACCTTTATTTTCTGTAATTTTTGATCCATTGGCCAATGAAATGTTTTGGGCAAAAGATGGTGAAGGCGCATTTATGAATGGCAAATTACTTGAACTTAGTAACAAGACAGATCAATCTGTTATGCTTGCTGTTTTTGAATATGGACATCAGGACAAATCAGATAATGATTTAAATAAAAAAATAGGTACTACGGTCACTAATTTGATTCAGAATTTTGGGATTGTTAGGAATTACGGACCACACGGATTGCAATTGGCTTATGTTGGTGCAGGAAGAATTGATTTGTTTGTCCAGGAAGATCTCGACACTTATAACTGGATTGCAGGATTGCTTATTGCCAAAGAAGCTGGTGCCGAAATCCTAACAACGACAGGAACTCCATGGAAATGGGGAAGTGAAAACCTGCTCGTGGCACAAAAAAGTATTACTGAAAAATATCTGCAAATTAAATCAACAAACTAATGAATATAGCAATTATAGGAGCCGGAGCAGGAATTGGACTGGAATCTGTTAAACTGGCTCTTAAAAAAGGCCACATTGTAACAGCATTATCCACAAATACTGATCAAATTCCAAATCATCCCAATCTTATTAAAATAAATGGCAGCGCTACATCTTTAATAGATTTAAAACATGCCATAACTGGATCTGATGCAGTACTTATAACCGTTGGAACAAAAAATAAAAAAGCAACTACCTTATTTTCTGATATTGCCAATACATTGGTTAAGGTTACTGATGATTTAAAATTCTGTTCGCCAGTTTTGGTTATTACAGGTTTTGGAGCGGGAGAAAGTAAAAATTATTTGAGCTTTTTTATGCGAACGGTGATTTCGCTATTTCTTAAAGACCAATATATCAATAAAACTATAATGGAAGAAATAATCACTAAAAGTACTATGAAATGGGAAATCATAAGACCTGGAATGCTTACCAACGGAGATGCACAATCAACTTATAAGGCAATATCAGGACTTCAAAAAGGAATGAAAGTTGGGAAGATTTCAAGAGCCGATGTTGCCCAATTTTTAATTACCGAAGCAGAAAATCCATTGAGACTTTATCAATATGTTGCACTAACAAATTGATTATATATAGAAGGAGTAACAGCGTTTGTGTTGTTACTCCGTATATACATAAAAGAAAGTTCAAAAGTAGATCTGGATTAAAATGCTATTTTACTTCCGGAGTTATTATTTGATATTTTCCACTAAGATGCATTAGACTAAAAAGATACATTAGTCCGTCATAGTAGGGATCAAAATAACCGTCTTCGTAAGCTTCAAGTTTGGCATTCCAGACAGCATGAACAAAATCCATACTTGCTTTATCTTTATTTACCAGCGATGCCGTGGCTGCAGTCGCTACTAACCCAATGGAATGTCTTAGTTTTTTTACCGAACCTGCCTGAAGAATAAAATCAGGAGTAGAACCATCCAGATTAAACTGATCTTCATAAGTGTCTAATCCTTTTGATCTCAGGAAATTTTGAAATCGCTTCGCATAATCTTCCTGCCATTTTTTATCTTTTCCATACCACGTATAATCCATTGCAATATTCATAGGAACACGCCAGGAATCATAACGAAATCCGGGCGGCATCCAGGGCGTTGGATGCGGTTCTCCGTTGAATTCTGTATAATCTGAATTTAGACCTGTTACAGGGTGACAGGCTTTATGTAAAAAATTACGCGAAATATCGGCACATTCTTTATAAAACTGTTCGTGGCCGTCTTTGGCATATAATGCCCAGATTTCATAAAATGCAGGAACATGATAAGAAGGATCTGTCCAATTGTAGCCGCCTCCTTCTGGTACAAAAGAAATCTGCTTATGTTCGGTATTTATAATATTATAGATATTCCCTGTACCGTCTTTTTTCCACATGGCATCTAATATTCTTCTGGCTTCTTTGTAATAATTTATTCCTGTATCATTGCCCCATTTATTTGAAGCAAAGAGCAGACTTGTTATATAATATAATTCCCCATCAGATGCAGAACCGGGAGAATTTTGTTTTTTGGTCTGCGGATCTACACTCCATGCAAAATAAGCTTCTCTTGATCCGCTTTGACGCTGCATGTATTTGACAGACCAGCGCCAGAGACGATCAAAAACTTCTTTTTTATTGAGCTGAACAGCAACCATCATTCCGTAGGACATTCCTTCGGTACGGGCATCTTTATTTTTTACATCAGAAACATACCCTAACGAATCTCCTTCTTCAAAATATACCTTATTTGGCCCTTCAAAAACATCATAATATGCTTTTGCTAATTTATTATCAATATCAATTTGACTATAACCTGCTGCTGCAAAAAGATTACGGTATTGAGGTTTATCTGCCTTGTTTTTGTTTTGACTAATGGTAAAAGCCGGAATAAAGATAAAAACGATAATAAAAAGTCGGATTTTAATCAAATATTCATTTGTAATAATCTGATATACAGTCATATTTTCTAGATTTATTTGTTAGTCTTTTATAATAATTTAAATATACATAAAAACAACATAAACACAACTGGTTGCATAAACATAATATCAATAAATATTAGGATTAAAAATATTTTTTTTTATTATAATATAAAAATTTAAAACAACTGGTTGTTTTAAAAATTAATCATTTAATAGATTTATTGAAACAAACTCATGCTTCAAATATGTTAATATAGGCTTCAAAAATGATACACTTTTTTTCAACTTTCAAGCTATTTTTACATTAAACATTCCAAGTAAAATAGAGCAAAATGAAGTGTTATTTTTTTATAGAAATGCGCCTCAAAAATAATCTGCAATTAATATAACAGGATATAAACCTGTAAAAAGCAATCCTTAAATATTTATGAATAATATATCCCAAAAGCTTTCTATACTAGAAAAAACAGGTTACGGTTTAGGTGATTTTGCAGCGAATTTGATTTTTCAGACTTTGCTGACTTTTTTAGCTTTCTTTTACACAGATGTTTATAAAATTCCAGCCGGAACTGCAAGCGTTATTATTTTTACAGGAGGTTTTATTGGTGCTTTTTTTAATATCATTATGGGCGTTATTGCTGATCGTACTCAAACGCGATGGGGAAAGTTCAGGCCTTGGATATTATGGACTGCTTTGCCTTTTGGAATTGCTGCGGTGCTTTCTTTTTTAACTCCGGATTTTGGATTAACGGGTAAAACAACTTATGCATTACTGACTTACTTTTTTTTAGTCTTGCTTTATTCAGCAAACAATTTACCGTATGTTGCTTTAAGCGGTGTTTTAACAGGTGATATGAAAGAACGAAATAGTCTTTCCTCCTATCGCTTTGTTGCTGTTATGATAGCTCAATTTATAGTTCAGTCGCTTTTACTTCCCTTTGTTTTAATTTTAGGAAATGGAGATAAAGCAGTTGGTTTTAAAAATACCATGATACTATTTGCTTTTATTGGGATAATTTGTTTTTTGATTACTTTTTTTACTACCAAAGAAAGAATCATTCCTGCAAAAAATCAGGAATCATCTGTGAAGCAGGATTTTATCGATTTGTGTAAAAATGGTCCGTGGCTGGTTATGTTACTGGTTACCATTCTGGTATTTATAACTTTGTCTTTAAAGGGCGGTATGTATGTTTTTTATTTTAAATATTATTTAGATCCTGCGGCTCAGGCTATTTTTTTGAATGATATTGGTTTTACCGCTTTTATTGAAAAAATAAATAATTCATTAATAGCAATGGGATTTGTAGATTTTCAATGGCCTAAAGATGCTCCAACTTCTGCTTTTAGTCTTTTTAATGGCGGAGGGATTCTTTTTATGATATTCGGAATCCTGTTTTCAAAATCTCTTGCAGATTCATTTGGGAAAAGAAATATTTATATCGCTTTCATTTTCTTATCTGCTTTGAGTTTACTGCTTTTTAATTTTTATAGCAGAACCGCTATTGCAATGGTTTTTTTGACCCAATTATTACATGGATTTATCTACGGAGTAACAATTCCTTTATTGTGGGCTATGATTGCGGATGTGGCTGATTACAGCGAATGGAAAAACAACCGAAGAGCTACTGCTACTGTTTTTTCGGCAATGATTTTTGGATTAAAAATCGGAATAAGTATTGGCAGTGCTTTAGGTGCCGCTTTTTTATCAAAGTATGGTTATGTAGCCGAAGAAGTCAATCAGGTTCCGGCTGCTGTTGAAGGGATTAAACTTTCAATAAGTATTTATCCAGGCTTTATATTTATTATAAGTGCCATTTTATTATGCTTTAATGTAATTGATAAAAAAATGGAAATTCAAATTGAAACAGATTTGAAGGAAAGAAGGTTATAGATTGCAGATTTTAGATTTTAGAATGTAGATTATGGATTGTAGATTTTGAAACCTGAAACTTTTTATTTAACGCAAAGCACACAAAGATTTTTCTGCATATAAGGTTTTTATAAAAATACAAAGTTCGCAAAGCTTTATGTTAATGGGATTGCTTGTTTTAACGCATAATTTTTTTAACGCAAAGGGCGCAAGGTTTTTTAATATACGAGGTTTTATAAAACGGCAAAGTTCGCAAAGCTTTGTGTTGGTTGGATTGTTTGTTTTAGCGCGTAATTTTTTTAACGCAAAGCACGCTAAGTTTTTTTGAAATATTTGCATTTAGAATGCACAAAGTTCGCAAAGATGTATCAACATAAAGCTTTGCGAACTTTGGTTTTATAAAAACCTAGCTTATCAAAAAAACTTAGCGTCCTTTGCGTAAAAACCTTTGCGAACTTTGCGTTAAAATATCCTCAGTTCAACCTGAAACTTGAAACTTAAAACTTTAGACCTAAAATCTGAAATCTAAAATTAATTCTGTCTTTAACAAAAAAATAAACAGTGCATTACAAGTGCACTGTTTATCAAAAATACTAACTTACTTAACTCAAACTAACATAATTTAATCGTTTAGTACCCAGGATTATTATCACTTGGTTTTATATTGGGATTTGAAGATGTTTCTCTGTTAGGTATTGGCCACAATTCATTTTTACCTGCCTGAAAACCAGTGTTTGCTAATTCTGTACTGGCATTTCCCCATCTCATAATATCGTCAAAACGGCTTTGTTCTCCTGCAAATTCTACTTTACGTTCATGAACAATTGCAGCGAAAACAGCTTCTTTTGTAGGCGTAATATTAGTTGTTAAACCTGCACGATCTCTAACTTGTTTTATAAAGGCTATGGCAGCTGTTTGTGAACCTCCGTCTCTTTGGTTTTCACATTCGGCTTTCATAAGCAGTACATCTGCATAACGCATAACTTTAAAGTTAATACTGGATTGTGTAGCCTCATCTTCTTTTTTATAATAGTTCTGGTATTTTTTCCAGCCTGCATTTCTAATACCTGCAGATGTATTAAAGTTTTGCGCTGTCATTGTACGTGTTCCGTTTAAATATTTAGAACCCGGTACATAAAAAGTATCTCCAAAACGTAAATCCCCTGCTTCATAGGAATTTAAAAGTGCATCTGGCGGATATACGTTGTACCAGCTTAAATTACCATATTCCTGTCCTCTCAACGTTGACTCGGCAAAACCAGTTCCGCCGCTGTTTCCTGCATCATCCCATTTGTTCCCAGTTCCGTTGTTTTCATTAAATTCAATCTCAAAAACAGATTCTTTACCATGCTCCGTTTCTTCCATGAAGTTGTTGTAAAAACTGCCTTTATCTTCAAGACTGAATCCTGTAACGTTATTAAGCGCAGCCAAAGCCAGATCGTATTTCTTTTCGTATAATAATACTTTCCCTAAATAAGCATAAGCCGCTTCTTTAGTCACTCTACCTACAACTTCTGTACCTCTAGGCAGTAAATTTTGAGAGGCAAATTCTAAATCTGCTCTGATCAAATCAAAAGCTTCTGCTTTAGGACTTCTTGCGGCGCCTGTAATAGTTCCGGTTTTATAAATGGGCACATCCCCAAAACGATTCACTAAAAGAAAATAATAATAAGCTCTTAAAAAATGTGCTTCTCCTAAAAATTTATTTTTCTTCGCTTGTGATAAAACTGAAGTTGGTAAATCATTAATCTTACCTTCATTATCTAATACAAAATTAGCTCTGGATATTCCTAAGAAACAAGATTCCCAGTAATACTGAATAATGTCATTTCCTGCATTAAAAGAAAAATCCTGAAAAGGTTTTTTATTACCTTCTAACTGCGGATTTCCTGCTGCATCCTGCGCCATAAGATCCATGGCAAAAGCAAGATTTCGGGCATACAATCCTCTTGTCTGTAAATTTGCATAAGCTGCATTTACAGCAGATTCTACCTGCGCTTCGGTTTTAAAGAACGTGTCGGGCGATAATGTGTTTGGATTAGTTAATTCTAATTCCGAAGTGTCACATGAATTTATTGCGAAAACTCCCAACAATGCTGCAACTATATGTTTTATTTTTTTCATCATCTTATATATTAAAATTTAACATCAAGTCCAAAAATTACTGATTTAGGCTGTGGATATCTTCCTAAGTCGATACCCGCAGAATTTGCATTAGTATCTGCGCGTGCAATTTCAGGATCTAACCCAGAATAATTTGTAATCGTAATAAGGTTTTGACCACTTATGTAGAATCTAATATTTGAAAAATGGCTGTCAAATGTTTCTCCTGATAAGGTATATCCTAAAGTGATATTTTTTAATCTAGTATAAGAACCATCTTCAATATAGCGTTGGTTAGCCGAAGACCAGTTGATATCTGCTCCCTGCGCTCTAGGTAAAGTAGCCGATGGATTGGTTACAACACCATTTACAACAATTGCTCTGTCTAAAACTTCTGTACTGGCATTAAACAAACGGTTCATTCCTGTTAAATCAAATTTATTGGCGTTGTAAATATCATTTCCCTGAACTCCAGTTATGAAGCAGTTGAAATCAAAATTTTTATAAGCTGCCGTAAGGTTTAAACCATAAGTAAAATCCGGATATGGATTCCCAATATTAGTTTTATCATTTGAATTGATTATTTTATTTCCATCACGGTCAACAATTCGAATATCACCTGGCTTAATATTAGTTTGACCCGGACCAAAAACGGCGTCTACTTCTGCCTGATTTTGATAAATTCCATTTGTTTGGTAACCATAAAAGTAAAATAACGGCTGACCTACTTCCAGTCTTGAAAAGTTTTCTAAACCTGCTCTTGCTGTTGGACCGCCTAATACACTGGTTACTCCCGGCGCTAAACTTGTTACTTCGTTTTTACTTGTTCCTAAATTAGCTACGGCAGACCATGTAAAATCTCCTTTTCTGTCATTGTAACCTAATGATATTTCATATCCTGATACCTTCACATCGGCAATGTTTTGAATTTGAGTTCCACCGCCGGCAGATCCTACAGAGGCCGCTAACGGAACTGCAAAAAGAATATCACTGCTTTTATTATTAAAGTATTCAAAAGATCCCGTGAATTTTTCGTCAAACAAACCAAAATCTAAACCGATGTTTCTATCTTTTTTAGATTCCCATTTCAGGTCAGGATTAGAAGCAACGCCAAGAGAAACACCTGGTGCATTTCCTCCATTAATTGGATAATTATAATCAGCAAGTAATGTCGCTGCGTATTGATAATTGTCTATTCTGTCATTTCCTGTTGTTCCTGTACTTGCTCTAAGTTTTAGTGTACTAAAAACAGAATCTGCCATAAAACTTTCTTTGGCTATATTCCAGCCCAAAGCAAATGAGTAAAAATTACCCCAGCGGTTATTTGCTCCAAAACGAGATGAAGCATCTCTACGTCCTGAAACTGCAAGTATATATTTATCATCGTAATCGTAATTGATACGGGCGATATATCCAATATTTTTTTCTTCAAAATTTCCTGAACTCAAACTACCTTCATTATATCGCAGCTGATCAATTTCGTTTGAAATATAGTAACGGCTTCCTGCTGCTAAATTCTGTCCTTTTCCGTCAATTTTAGTTATAACTCCTAATACCTCAATATTATGTTTCGCCGCAATAGTAGTTTTATAAGTTAAACTATTATCAAAAACAATATTTTGACCTTGGGTATTTGTTTCATTGGTTGTTGAAAATGCTTGTTTATGATAGGAACCATCATTAAAACTAGGAATAAAAGTATGATCCTTGCTTGTAAAGTAATCTAATGAAACTTGTGATTTAAATTTCAGGCCTTTGTAAATTTCTAATTCAGCGTAGATATTTCCTATTATAGATAAATTATTAATTTTTTGATATCCTAAATTAGCTACACGAACAGGATTTTCGGCATCATTACCATCAATTGCGCTTGGGCCTTGATAGCCTCCTAAATTTGCTCCGTTATAAACCGGTAAATAAGGCGCCATTTTAATAGCATGCTCTAATAGTGTTCTTCCTCCTGAGTTACGCTCCGGATTGATTTTACTAAAAGATATTCCCATATTGCTTCCTACCTTAAGTCTGCCAATATCCTGCGTATTATTAGCTCTAAACGAATAACGTTCAAAACCAGTATTAATAACAGCTCCTTCCTGTTTCAAATATTCGGCAGAATAACGGGCCGTAGAAGTTTCTGTACCATTTGAGAAACTCAAATTATAATCCTGCATTACACCGCTTTGAAAAATTTGATCCTGCCAGTTGGTATTGATATTGCCAAATTCAGCAGCTCTTGCCGTTAAATCACTTCCTAAATCTTTAGCATACTGCAGATATTGCTGTGTATTTAAAACATCATATCTTTTTGTAATAGTTTGAAAACCTGCATAAGTGCTAAAGTTTAGCTGTCCTGGTCCTTTTTTACCTTTTTTAGTAGTAACCATAATTACTCCGTTAAAAGCTTTTGAACCGTATAAAGCTGTTGTTGAAGCATCTTTTAAAACAGACATCGATTCAATATCATTAGGGCTCAGTCCTGATAAGTTACTGGTTAAAACTCCGTCAATTACATATAAGGGAGCGCTGTTTCCCATTGTAGCCAAACCACGAATGGTAACCGTAGGATTAGAACCCGGAGCACCATTTACAACTGTAACACCCGCGGCTCTCCCTTGTAAAGCTGACTCTGCATTTGTAATTGGCACTGCGGCAATATCTTTTGAACCTACTGTTGAAATTGCTCCGGTTACCTTGGTTCTCTTTTGAGTTCCGTAACCTACAATAACTTCATTTAAGCTTTGTGTGGATAAAGCTAAGGTAACATCAATAGTATTTCTGGTACCTACAGTGATTGTTTGTGAAATTAGGCCAACAAACGAAAATGTAATTTTGTCTGTAGGGTTCACACCTTTTAAAGTATACTTCCCGTCAAAATCTGTAGCGGCACTGTTTTGTGAGCCTTCTACGTTAACACCGGCACCCGGCAAAGGAAACCCCGAGGGATCTGTAACTACCCCTTGTATGGTCTTTGACTGTGCCATCATATTATGACTGCTGATTATCAGCAATGTGATTATTGCATATTTCAATTTTAACATCATTTCAATTGGTTTTTTGATTAGTTTAAATAGTTATTTGGTTGTAAAGTTTTAGTTATTGTAATGCTTATTCTAAAACTTAAAAGTGGTTTTTATAGCTCTTAAATTTTGATACAAATAAGGATTCAATACATAATTTGGTTTTCAATTCATACTGTAATTTTTAAAAAGGTTAATACTTGTTTTCCTGGGTTATTTAATTTTTCTTACATCCAAAAATATAAGCTTAACCTAAATTTTGTCTATTAAAAATGATGCAAAAACTATCAATTTTGTAGCATGAAAACTACAGAAACAGCCATATTGACGGTTTTTGAGCGATTTATCGAATAAAACAGAAATAGGATTTTAATAATTATGTTATTCCTTTTTTAAGCATGAAATAAAAAAAGGCTTCAATTACAATTATTCCGTAATTTCTAAAAATGACTTTATTGTTTATTACTTTGATTTTTAATTATTAAAACAAAAAAAAGACGGCATAAACCGTCTTTAAGTGGAATTCAAAATCAATAAATTATTTGCTGTGCGTAGGCAGCTGCCCGTATTTTTCTTTATAACATTTTGTAAAATAAGAAGGAGAACTAAAGCCCGTTTTAATACTAATTTCAGTTATATTGTCATTGCCCAGCTCTATCAATTCTTTGGCTTTTTCTAAACGAACATTTCGTATAAATTCATTTACCGAAACACCTGTTAATGTTTTAATTTTTCGATACAACTGGCTTCTGCTTAAAAATACTTTTGATGCCAAAACCTCAACACTCAACTCATATTCATTGATGTTTTCATTAATATAATTCAGTACATTTTTTATGAATTCATTATCCAGTGTGGTCGTTTTTTCTTTTGCCTTTGGAGTAATGCCGTTGTAGAATTTATTAAACATAATCTGCCTGCTTTTAAGCAGCTGCACTAAACTGGACCTTAAAATATCCATATCAAATGGTTTGCTCAAATACATATCGGCACCGGAATCTATTCCTTCTAATTTATCTTTGACCAGTGCTTTTGCAGATAACATCATTAACGGAATATGACTGGTTTTTAAATCTGCTTTAATGTTTTTGCACAATTCTAAACCATTCATAACAGGCATTATCACATCTGTTAAAATCAAATCAGGCTGTTTTTGCAACGCTGTTTCTAAACCAATCTGACCATTTTCTGCCGTGATTACTTTATACTCTTTCTTGAGCTCATTTTTTAAATAATTCCGTAATTCTACATTATCTTCAACAATCAAAATAGTGTAAACACGATCTTTTTGTTCCTGATCATCTGGTGATTGAACGGTTTCTTTTTCGATGGTTGGTGTGAAACTTATTTTTTTCTCTTTTTTAAATTCTTCCTGCAATATTTCATTTTCATTGAAGAAATCTTTTCCAATCGGAAATATTAATTTAAAAGTGGTTCCGGCTCCTAATGCACTTTCTACTTCAATAACTCCTTTGTGCAGTTCTACAAATCCGCGAACTACTTCAAGCCCTATTCCTGTGCTTCCGTAATAGGCTTTATTTAAATTGTTTACCTGATAAAAACGGTCAAAAATTCGCTTAATATCTTTTTTATCCAGTCCCGCACCCGTATCTTTAATAATAATTGAAAAAGACGGATTACTGTAAGCAGGCTGTAATAATGGAAAATAAATTAATTCCTCGTCAATTACTACTTTTACTGCTATTTTTCCATTATCTGGAGTAACTTTAAAAGCGTTTGAAATCACATTAAAAATAATTTTCTCAAACATTTTAGGATCAACCCAATCGTTTAATGTTTTTTTATCTGATTCAAATTGCAGTTCAATTCCGCGGCTTTGCGCTTCTTCATCAAAATAGCTTACAATTTCTTTTGTAAAACCCACTACCTCTATTTGCTGTACTTTGAGCGGCATTTTATTAAACTGAAGCTGATTAAAATCCATCAACTCGTTGATTAATCGGGAAAGTCTGTCAGAACTTTTTTGAATCGTCTGCAGTTTATTCAAAACACCGCCTGAAAGTTCCTGCGTATTGTTCTTGAGTATATCTGCTAAAGGATTTAAAATTAAAGTAAGCGGTGTTCTAAACTCATGCGAAATGTTAGTAAAGAACTGTAATTTTTTATCGTTTAATTTTTCGATCTGAGCTGCTTTTTTCTGTTCAAATTGTATTAATTGTTTCTGTTTGAACCTGTTTTGATAATATTGATTTCCGAAATAAATGGCCGCCAGCACTAACAGCGAATAAAATAGATAAGCAAATGATGTTTTCCACCACGGAGGTAAAATTTCAATTTTTAATTCTAATGGTTTCTGGCTCCAGGCTCCATTTTTTTCAGACGCTTTAACTTTAAAAACATACTTTCCGGGAGCTAAGTTGGTATACGTTGCAGAGCTTTTACTGCCCACATAATTCCATGAATCTTCAAAACCTTCTAAGTAATAAGCAAATTCATTTTTGGCGGGAAAAGAATAATTTATACCAATAAAATCAATGGTAAATACAGACTGATCATGTTTAAGAATTATCTTTTTTGTTTCGGATATTACTTTTATTAACGGTGAATTTTTCTCAAGCGGCCCAACTGATTTATTGAAAAGTTTTAGATCTGTAAAATAAATGGGAAGCTGCTTTTTGCTTTTGACCAAATTCTCAGGATTAAAATAGTTCAAACCTTCGTAGCCTCCAAAATACAGGATTCCGTTTTCATCTTTTAGAACTGAATTGTTATTGAAATCATTTCCAAACAAACCGTCGTAAGTAGAGTAATTGACTGTTGTTTTGTTTTTTAAATCCAATCTGCTGATTCCTTTTTTTCCGCTTATCCAGATTCGCCCGTCATTTGATTCTATAATGGAGGATATTGATTTTTCATGAAGACCATTAAAATTTCTATACCATTTTAAAGCATCGTTTTTTTTATTGTAGCTAAATAATCCTGCGCCGTCTGTACCAATCCAGATTTCTTTGTTTTTGGCCTGATATAAAGTATTAATAGTGTGTATGCTTTTATGAGTTTTGAGTTTTTCTGACATTTTATCGCGCAGGGAAGTCACAGAAAAAGTAATAAAATCATTCGTGCTGACTTTATACAAACCTGTTGTTGAACCAACCCAAACAGCATCATCTGAATCTACCATTACTTTCCTAATGTCTAAATTCACCATTCCGTTGGCATAAAATGGTTTCTGATTGCAATGATGAAAACGACCGTCTGAAGCAGTAAAATAATGTAATCCTTTTGCAAAAGTTCCTATCCATATTACACCTCTCGAATCTTCGGCAATACTCATAATATTATCTGAGGCAAGATCAGGAGTGTTTTTTGTGTTGTAATTAATAAAGTTTCGGCTTCCTTTCTTCAAAAAAAAGATTCCCTCATTCCAGCTCGCCAGCCAGACATTTTGTTTTTTATCTATAAAGACTTTGGTAATATTATTATTCGTTAATCCCGAATAAAACCTAGCATCGGTCTTAGTAATATGCTTAAAGTTTTTGGTTTCCGGATTGTAAACATCGACGCCTCCGCCTTCCATAGAAATCCACAACTGACCTTCATGATCTTTGGCAATCCCGGTAACACAATTGGTTTGCAGTGACTGCGGATTTCCAGCCAGACTTTCAATTCCTTTTACCTTATTGTTTATTCGGTCAAAAACACCTAAACCTTTGTTATAATACCCCAGCCAGATTCTTTTTTCTTTGTCTACATATAACGACCAGACAGAATTAGAACCTAAACTGCGATTATTAAAGGTACTGTTTTCGTATTTTTTTTGAACAACACCGTGATCGTTCACAATGATTAAGCCGTCATTTTCTGTTGCACAAAGAATAGTTTTTTCATCTGCTGCCACAATCGACATAATTCTTTTTCTGGTAATAGGAAAAGTAACAGCCTGTTTTTCTTTAGAATACAAACTGGCTTTAACCAGACCTTTGTATCCGTTACCAATCCATAAGTTTTGTTTACTGTCAAAAAACATAGATATAATGGTACCTGACAGTAATTCATTGTTTTGGGCAATTTTTACTTTTTTAACTTCATTTTTTAGCGAGTCAACTACTTTTAAACCAGAATTTGTTCCTAAATAAATTGTTCCTTTTTTATCCTTTACTAAACAATGAATCAAATAATTTACGGCATTTGGAGTGTCTAATTTAAGGCTTGTAATTTTCCTTGATTTCACATTTAACTTTAACAGACCATTATTAAAAGTCCCTAAAAAGATATTGCCGTTATTGTCTTCAATAATGCTTCTTACCGAAATTACAGTTTCTTTTTGGCTTGGTTTCCTAAGATCAATATTCTCAAAAGTATCCAAATTTCGATTATAAAGACACAATCCTTCGTCGGTGCCTGCCCACAAGCGATTTTGCTTATCTACATAAACCGTATAAATTAAATTGCTGTTAATAGAATTGCTGCGTTTTGAGTCCTGCTCGTAGCCCACATAATTTATTCCATCATATTTATATAAACCTGCACCATTTGTCCCCATCCACATAACGCCAAATTGATCTTGTGCAATAGTATAAATACCGCTTTTTGAAGTCTCATTATTTACCAGACGAAATTGATAGTTTTCAAATGTATTTTGAGAAAACAAGCTGTTGATTATAAAAAACAAAATAGCAATGGTTCTAAAACATTTTTTTGAAGACATTATAAAATGATTATTAAATTAAAGTTCAATTTTATATTGTTTTATAAATACAATATTGGGCTGTTTCTTTTTAAGTATAAATGAGATCACAATCTGCGATTCGCATTATAACTTTTAGTTAGTTCACCAGCAGCATTCCTCCATTAGAAGGAATCTTTATTTCAACCTCCTGATTGCTTTTATGTTTGATTGTTTTTACTTTTCCGTTTAATTTTTCATCATCAAAATAACAGGTTAATAATGCATTGGTAACAATCATTGGGAGTTTCAATTTTAAACTCAATGTTTCTTTTTGAGCGTTTACTCCTGCTATGTACCACTTCGTTCCTTTTCGTCGGGCCAGGATTACATATTTGCCCGGATATCCTTCTAAAAAACGAACTTCATCCCAAGCCGTGGGAACTTCTTTCATAAAATTTACGGCCCAGACCGGAGCATCATTTAAATTGTTTGGTGCCAATGCAAAATGCTGTACGCCACTTTGAAAAAGTACAGCCGTCGCTAAAGCAAATACATCTGAAGTTATTCGTTTTGAACCTTTGTTGGGCGTGTTTTCACTATTGTAAAATTGGTTTAAAGCGCTTCCGCCAAAATCCATACTTGCTACTGTATTTCGAATAAAAGTATGTGTAGCGGCATTAATCGCTTCATTGTCACAGCTTGTTTGTCCAAAATGCAGGTTTTCGCTCGCTAAGACTGCTTCGCTTGAGGCAAAATTGGGATACATGCGTTCCCAGCCTCTTGGTAATGTACAGCCGTGAAAAATAACCATCAAACCAAAATCATTGGCATCTTTTAAAATATCTTCATATAATTTCATGGTGACTTGTTTGTCTCCTCCAAAAAAATCTACTTTAATTCCTTTTACGTCGATGCTTTTCAACCATGCCATTTCCTTACGGCGGATGATACTGTTGTCCATCATTCCTCTTGGTCCTTGTGGTGCATCGTTCCAATATCCATTTGAATTGTACCATAAATACAAGCCAACGCCTTTTTCGACACCATATCTGGACAATTCAGCAATTTTTTCTTTTCCGATTTGAGTGTCCCAAAGCGCATCAACTAAAATAGTCTGATATCCCATTACTGCACTAAAATCGATATATTCTTTTTGTACCGGAAAAGTAGTGTTATCATCCATTTTCATAATCCAGCTCCATGAACCTTTGGTATATCGGTACTCTTTTGAGGCTTCGTATTTTGGTTTAACCAAATCAAAAGGGATTGTTGTTTCTACAATCGGGCCCAGAGTTTCGCCAACTGTAATAGTTCTCCACGGCGTTTCACCCACAAGCGGTATGCCTGGCGAAGTTGTTCCGTTTCCGTTATTTTCTCCCGTCATTGGAAAACCAATGCTGTATAATCCTTTTTCGTGCCCTATTAATCTGCTGGCGCAATATCCGCTGTCAACGCCTGTTTCTGATAGTAAAATCCAGCCGTTATTGTTTACTTTGAAAAGACATGGAAATGTGTAGCCTTCGCCAATTCCGTTTTTTCCCGTAGAATCATCTAATGCATATGACATTTCATAACTAGGCATCGTTCTGGCAAATCCGGTCATTGGTTTACTTTGCGGACAAAGAAATGTTGTTGTGCCTTCCGGCAGAAGAAAACCTGAAGCTTCTTCCTGTATGACGCAGCAACGACTTTCATTTTGCGGATATATCTTATATTTAAAAGCTGCATTGTTATTGCTCACCCTAAATACAATATTGATCGCTGCTTTATTTTCTTTAGTAAAAGAAAAAACAGCTTCATTCGCTTCATAATGCACATTACTGTTTTTGATATTAGGAAGCTGGTAGCTTTCGTCAATTTTATTTTGAACTGGATCTGTTTTTAAAACTAATCCTGTTGTAAAATCCCCAACATTAGTTTTTAAACCAAGCGGTGACTTTTCTAAAAACGTCTTTTCATTATAAGAAAGGCTGTAAAATGGCTGACCGTTAGAAACAAAAAGAGAAACTTTAAGCTTTCCGTCGGGGCTTTTTACGACCGATTGTGCATTTAAGTTTAAAAAACTAAATAGACATAAACATATAACATATTTAAAACTCATAGTACAGTTTAGATTAATTGCTTTTTTATTGAGTTTCGTTTATTGAACGACCAATTTTATCATTTTTAAATTTTTAGCATCAGAACTACTGCCATAATAAACTTCGTATTCTCCAGAAGTGATATTCATTGCTCTGGTTTTAGCATCATAAAACTCAAATGAAGAAGCAGGTAAATTGATCGTTACATTTTGCTTTTCGCCTGCTTTTAACTCCATTCGTTTAAAAGCTTTTAATGTTTTTAACGGTCCGTCTGCGTCATTTAATTTTCGAACATAAACCTGAACAATTTCTGTTCCGTCACGTTTGCTGGCATTTTTTATTGAAAAGTTCAGCTGTGTATCTTCATTCAATTTTATCTTGTTCTTACTTAGATTTCCTGCCTGTATATCGAATTTAGAATAGCTTAAGCCAAAACCAAACGGAAACAAAACATCTGTCGTATAACGATACGTACGCCCTTTAAGAGAATAGTTTTCGAAGTCGCCTAATTTATCTGAATTTTTATAAAATGAAACTGGAAGTTTTCCCGCTGGATTATAATCTCCAAAAAGAACATCGGCGACAGCCTGACCTCCCGATTCTCCCGGATACCAAGCCTGTAGAATTGCATCACAGCTTTCTGTTTCCGGCGTTAAAGCAATGGCAGATCCTGAACAGTTTACAAAAATTACTTTTTTACCAGCTGCTTTCAGTTCTTTTAAACATTTTCTCTGTACGGCAGGAAGTTCAATATTGGTTCGGTCGCCGCCTTTAAAACCGGGAAAAGAAACAGGCATTTCTTCTCCTTCCAGTAAAGTCGAAAGTCCGCCTGCAAAAATCACGATATCAATACCTTTTAGTTTTTGAATTAAACCTTGAAAATCGATATCAAACTCTTTTCCAAAATCAAATTCTAAATTAGCCTGCCAATCGTTTGACTGGGCAAAAAGAATTTCGATTTTATATTTTTTGCCTGCTTCAACTGGAAATTGGATTTTGGCGGGAACAGTACGCCAGTTGGTATACTTTGCTATCGATTTTCCATCTACAAATAATTCAAAAACTCCGGTAGCTCCGGTTTTAAAAACAAGATTTTCAGTTTCTTTAGCTGTAAATTCGGTTTCGTATTTTGCCGAAAATCCTTCTAGTTTAACTCCCGAAGCAAATTCATGCTGACCTGCTGTGGTCATTTTTATAGGATTTAAAATTTGCTGCGAAACAACACTATTCCCTTCTCTATTCGGATTATTCCAATAAGTGGCTTTCATTCCTTTTTTTCCTTCAAAAGAAAATTGATCAAAATAAGTATCCGTTACTTTATCTTCGACTAAATCACAAGATTTATCGTATAGGACTTTATTTGCAGTGAGTTTTGTTTCAATTCCATTTTTAATCGTAATCGTTTTATTGGGGGTTCCGTTATAATTTCCCCACAACATGGGTTCATTATCGGCATTTGATCCAATAACGGCCACTTTATTGATGGCTTTATTTAAAGGAAGAATATTGTTTTTATTTTGTAAAAGCGTCATTGATTTTTGCGCCATTTCCAAAGCTAACTGCTGATGTTCTTTACTGTTTAGCACCGTTGCCGGAATTTTAGTCCAAGGCACAATCGAGTCATCATCCATTTCGCCTAAATCAAAACGACCAATTAAAACACGAAGCAGACTTTTATTGATTTCTTCTTCTTTAATTAAATCTTTATCAACGGCTTCGGATAATTTTTTAAAAGAGTATTTATCCCAAACGCATTCAACATCAGTTCCTGCCAGTACAGCTTTTGATGCGGCATGCACATCATCTGATGAAACTTTATGGGTTGTATAAAAATCTGTAACGGCGCCGCAATCTGAAACTACCAGATATTGAAATCCCCATTCATCACGAAGAATTTGCTGTAAAAGTCTTGTATTACTACAGCAAGGTTCGTCGTCTAAACGCTGATAAGCACACATTACTTGTCGAACATCGGCTTCCTGTACCAACGCTTTAAATGCCGGAAGATAGGTTTCGTATAATTCACGTGGATTTACATTGTTCAGGTTTAATTCATGTCTGCTCCATTCAGGGCCGGAATGAACGGCAAAATGTTTGGCACAAGCCAAAAGCTTTCGGTATTTTGCATCTGCTGGTCCCTGAAGCCCTTTTACAACCGAAACTCCCATTCTTGAAGTAAGATAAGGATCTTCACCATACGTTTCCTGTCCGCGTCCCCAGCGTGGGTCTCTAAAAATATTGACATTTGGTGTCCAGACGGAAAGACTTAAAAAGCGTTTGTTTTCATTTCCGTTTTGTATCCATTGATTGTATTTTGCACGGCCTTCATCTGAAACTGCATCAAATACACGAAAAACCAATTGATCGTCAAATGAAGCTGCCATCCCAATGGGTTCTGGAAAAACGGTAACATTATCATTATTAGCATAACCGTGCAGGGCTTCGCTCCACCAGTTGAACTTTTTGATTCCTAATCTGGGTATCGCATCACTTTGGTCGCACATTAAGGCTGCTTTTTCTTCGAGCGTTAATCTGGAAATTAAATCTTCTGCACGCTTTTTAGAACTAAGCGACGGATCTTTATAGGGATACTGCTGTGCGTTTAAATTGAAAAAGCATAGTAAACTTAAAAGATATAGATAATTATTTTTCATGTTTTTTCTTTTGATTAAAGATTTTACTCTTAGTTTATCATTTAATTTTTATTGTCAAGATGGAAATAATCAAAATCAACATAACCTCCTAAATCTTTCTCTGCATAATTAAAAAGACCAAATCGATAGCCCATAAAATGAGGAAGCGTATAGGGCAGTTTTATTACGTTTCCTATACCAATCCATTCTTTTCCATCCAGACTATAGTAAAACCGGCCCAAATCTGCTTTGTCTTTAAAATTGCATGCTGCTTTAAAATAGATTTTATTTCCGGTTAAGGGAACGCTTTGAATTTCTTTTGAAATGCCATCTATGGTTTCAACCATGACAATTCTTTTTGATCCATTTTCGGCTTTTATGCCAACCAGACCAAAATCTTTTTGAAGTAAAGAAAGCCCTGCAAAATCACCTTCTTTCATTTTAAAAACTTCCAGCAGAGTTATTCCTGAACATTCTGGCCCAAACGTTCTTTGTGTGAGCGTATTTTTAGCCTGGGTAAAAGTGTTTGTTATCGAAGCTGTTTTTAATCTTAAATAACCTTTTCTTTCTTTAACTGACCAAAATGAATTATCTGGATTGTGGTTCCATTGCCAGACTAAGGGCAAATCGTTGTCTCCTTTCTTTCGATTAAAATCATCTGAATTCACAATTCCCGGAATTAATCCTTTACTTTCAGGTAAATCTAAATATTGGGGCACTTTGTTGTTTTCGCCCAAAACTGGCCAGCCGTCTTCCCATTTAACCGGAACAAAATACGGAATACGTCCTACGCCTCCGTAGTCTCTAAATAAGTACGAAAACCATTTTCCGTCTGGAGTATCAATTAAACCTCCTTGTGCGACTCCTAAATCCTGCAAGCCAATCTTCCCTTCCCATGGTCCCGTAATTTTATCGGCTCTGTGAATAAGCACTGTGCGCATTCCGTTTTTTGGCCAGACAATATTAAATAGATAATATTTACCTTTTATTTTATACAATTGAGAACCTTCTGCGCCAAGCATAATAGCATTTCCTGCCGGACTGCTGGCATTTTCGATTAAAACCTGATTTAACCCGTTTTCTTTTATTCCTGATAAATCTGACTTTAGTTCTTTGAGAAAAAGTTTACCATTTCCATAGACCATATAAACGCTGGCATCATCATCAAACAAAATACTGTGATCGTGATATGCCGGACTAAAACTAATTTCTTTCCAAGGTCCTTTTTCGATATCTTTTGTCGTGTATATATAAGTCTTTCCGGTAGTCTGGGCAAAAGTGGTTACATAAAATGTATTGTTGTGAAATCTAATATTACTTGCCCAAGAGCCTCGACCATAGTTGTTTTTGTCATTATCCAGATTTAGTTCGTCTGTATTTCCTAAAGTATTAGAAGCATAATTTATTATTTTCCAGTTAATTAAATCTTTTGATTTCATAATTGGAACGCCCGGGCTCATGTGCATCGTCGTACTGCTCATAAAATAATCACTGCCAATTCTAATGATGGACAAATCAGGAACATCTGCAAAAATTACAGGGTTCTGTGCTTTTTGTGCAGCTAATGAAATTCCAAAAAACAGTAATATGACACTTAAATATTTTTTCATCTTCTTTCTAACTGAATTAAAAACCTTTACACTTTCCTATTACTTTCGGACACTGGTTATCTTAAAAAAAAGATTTCAATTGAATAACAATGGGGCAAACTGAAATAAATCGTGTCTCCATACCGGCCAGGTATGCCCGCCCGGATATTCACTGTATTTATATTTAACTCCCATCTCGTCGAATTTCTTCATCATTATTTTACAATTTTCATAAGCGATATCTTCTTTACCGCCCATTGAAATCCATAATTCTCTAATATTTGAATTAATTGTTGCTGCATTGTTTTTCATAAATTCATATTGAGGTTCTGATAAAGCTGTATTATTGGCCCACCATCCTGAACTAAACACACCAATACTGGAAAACATATCTGAATTTTTAATCCCTGCATAAAGTGTCTGCAATCCTCCCATCGATAAACCGGCCAGCGCTCTGTTTTTAGGATCTTTTGCTGCTTTAAAATTACTTTCTACAAAAGGTATTGCCTCTGTTTTTAATTCATTTTCAAAAGCTTTAAGTGCATTTTCATTGAAGCCTGCACTTCCTGCTACATTTCCGTCAAGCATTACAATCAGCATTGGTTTTGCTTTATTTTCGGCTATTAAATTGTCTAAAATTAAATTCGCTTTACCTTGAGAAGCCCATCCTGTCTGATCTTCACCTCCTCCGTGCAATAAATATAAAACCGGATATTTTTCGCTGGCATTTTCATAACCGGGCGGTGTGTAAACATACATCTCACGCCACGAATTGGTTACTTTTGAAAAGTACTGTTTGATTCTTACCTCTCCATGCAGAACATTTTTTAAGGCATAAAAATCCCCTTCTTTATTGGGAATTTCAATACCGCTTGCCATACGTCCCATACCATAAAATGATTGACTTGCCGGATCAGCCACCGCGACACCATCAATAAGTAACGAATAGTAATTAAATCCCGGATTTATGACATTAGTTGTTACAGTCCAAAATGCTTCTGAATCCCTTACCATATCGTATTTTTTGCCTAAATCAATTTGTAATCTTGAGGCTTGCGGGGCTTTGATTTTAAAAATAACCCTGTTATCCGGTAATATTTGAGGATATTCAGCTTTACGGATATTAGTCTGGGCAGGATTGCCTAAAATGGTATATGCTGCAAATTTTGACTGATCGACTGGTTTAAATAAAAACTGTGAAAACATGTATAAGCCATTTTTCCATACTTTAAAATCATGCACTCCCGGTTCGATATAGTAAATATGAGGCACATTATTTTTGAATAAGTAATCGTGTGTACGTGAGCTGTTTTCTATAAGCCAGTCCTTATCGCCGCATGAAATCCAAAGCAGTTTGAGTTTCTTTTTTGCTTCTTCGGGGTTAGGCAGTAATTCTTGTGGCAGCTTTGTATTTGGTGCGGCCGAAAATGCTCCTACCCAGGCAAACTTATCTAAATTCCCTAATCCGAAATTCAAAGATTGTCCGCCTCCCATCGATAAACCGGCAATGGCGCGGTGTTCCCTGTCTTTTAAAACCGGATATTTTTTTTCAATAAATGGAATTAAATCCTTTAAAAGATCCTGTTCAAAAACGCTGAAAGCTTTTACCTTTTCCGGTTCCATTATATTTCCTGTAGCGCTGTCATCTTTCATTGCCCTTCCATTTGGCATCACGACAATCATAGGTTCAATTTTTCCTTCGGCATAAAGATTATCTAATATAACCTGCGGATTTCCTCCGTTCAGCCATTCTTTTTCATCGCCTCCTATTCCGTGTAAAAGGTATAAAACAGGATATTTTTTCTTTTTATTGAATCCCGGTGGTGTATAGATTGTAGCTTTTCTAACGGAACCTACCGTTTTAGATTCGTAAGTTACAGTCTCGATTTTTCCTTGTTTTGCATTTGGGTCAGCCACATCAAATCCAAGTGGAGCCTGAACTATAAAAGACTCTTTTCCATTAGATAATGCATAACCGGATAATGATAACATTTTTTCAGCGTAACGTCTGCCCAATTCTCTGTAACCATCCGCATTAAAATGTAGAAAATCAGGTTCAGCCTTACATCCTTTTGAAGAAATAACATAGGAATTTGGTATAACCTGAGGCAGTTTTGCAATTATTGCATTCATACTGCCGCATTTACCGTTCTGATCTTCATTTACGGTTTCTCCAGAAAGTAACGGTACTTTTTTAGGATCGAGATTTAAGTCTTTTATTAAATTATCATATACAATTTTTACTTTTTTGGGCCAAAGCGTATCACCTGTATTCGACTCTCCCTGATGCAGTAAAATACCTTTTATAACACCAGTTTTCTGCGCAATTTTTGCCATTGCTACTAATCTTGCATATGGATTTCCATCGTATTCTTTTACAATGTTTTTTAGCCAATCCGGAGAACCTGCAACATACGTTTCAAAATTATCTTTATCAAAAAGTTCTATTTTACAGCCTCCAACAGCAACATTTATAACGCCAACTTTTATTTTCTCAGGAAGATTAGATATCATCGTTCTTCCAAAATAGTCTATTGGAGTAAGTCCGGTTGTACATCTGCACAAAGGCGGAACTGCTGTATACCATTTTCCCATTTCACGTCCCATTTCAGGACAGTCGACTGCAGCTAAAACCTGAAAACGCGGATTAACATTAACTTTATCCTGCGGTTCAATTTTAGCGTAACCTTCCATATTGGATTGTCCTAAACTCAAATAAATATGAAAATCTGAATCTTGAGAATATCCATTTTGGACTATTAAAAAAAGAATTACGAATTTTAAAAACCTGCTTATTGATTTCATTATTTACAAATTTGTTTTTGGTTTGAAGATTTAAAAATGAACAACTATTCCGGATGCGCATCATTGACAGCCGTAGCATATAAACCGATCAATGCTCCGGTAAAACCTCCGGCGATATTGGTTGAAAGAATATCTCCCGAAACTGCTCCGCCTAAGTTTTCAAAATCAACGCCGTTGGCAGCATAACTAAATTCATAGCGGTCTCCTTTTGCTTTTACCTGCAGACGTAATGAATTTGTTATTTTGATTTTAGCACTTGCTATAATTTTTGATTGTCCTTTTTCTGTTCTTTCTAGTAAAATAAAAGTATCATTTCCTTTTTTTGTGATTCCAAATACATAATTAGAACGCTCATTCTGAAGACAAACAATACCGGCTAAATCCTTTTCTGACTCTGGTTTGTAATCAACTGTGGCAGTAAATGAAAATGTGTTGTGCTGCTGTCTGTAAAAAAGTGTAGAAGTGGGTTTAACTTCTTTAATGTTTACTTCAAAAGGTGTTATTTCTAAGCCTTTTTTAGTCTGTAAAATAAAGTTTTCGCGCGGACCTCTTAATCCAATCCATCTGTAATCTAATTTTTTTGAAGTAAAGTTTTCGGTAAACGTGAAATTTCCGTTAGGAAAAAAACCATCTTTTCCTGTTTTATTTGTAACTCCTGTCGGCATTTTTAATTTTGGCTGCATTGGAATTAATCCGTTTTCAAAAACAGGAAAATCGCCCGACCAGTTTACAGGCAGTATAAAAGTTTCTCTCCCTGTATTTACCCTGTTTTGATTATTTGGGCGAATGCCTAAAAAAACGCCATAATATTTATTATTCGGGCCTTGAATTAAATCAGCATGACCCGTCCAGTCTACTTTATTAGTTCTGTCTTTTGGAAAATAACGCTGGGTAAGTATCGGATTATTTGATGCGGGTTTAAAAGGCCCTTTCGGATTATCACTTATAAAAATAACTTCGCTATGGTTGTCTCCTGTTCCGCCTTCGGCACACATTAAATAATATTTCCCGTTCTTTTTGTATAAATGCGGCGCTTCAATCCAGATTGGTTTTTTAGAAAGATCTACTCCTCCGTCTACAATAATTTTATCAGTTCCGGGAATTACTTTATCTGTATTAAGGTCGTACTCCCAAACTTTTATAACACGATGTCCTTCATACAATTCTTTTCCTTTATCCGGCGCATCATTATGAACAATATAACCTTTGCCGTTATCATCAAAAAAGATGGAAGGATCGATACCGCCAAAGTCTAATTTTATAGGACTTCCCCAGCCTTTCACAGGATCTTTTGTCTTCACAATAATATTTCCCAGTCCGCCGGAAAATGCGGTCACAATCATATAGAAGGTATCATTATGCGGATTATAAGTAATTCCGGGAGCATAAACGCCTTCGCTGATTCCCGTATTATGCGGATTAAACTCTGAAACATTATTTAAAACTCCGCCCAAATCTGTCCAGTTTACTAAATCTTTAGAGTGAAAAATAGGTACACCGGGAAACATGGCGAATGAAGAACAGACCATATAATAATCATCGCCTTTTTTTGTAATAGCAGGATCAGGATAACAGCCTTGTAAAATTGGCGTATAAAATTCATCTGGTTTTAATGGGTTGTCGTTATAAACCTGATCGTCACCAACATAACTAACATTAGAAAAAACAGCGGTTTTTTTAGCCTGTGTTTTTTTCAGATTCGTGCTTTGAGCTGTTCCTTCAAAAAAACATAAAAATAGTACTGCTGTCAAAAAAAAGATATTCCTTTTAATCATTTTGTATACTCTTTATTTATTAGAAAATATTAAAAGCCGGGAGAATGCCTCCCGGCTTCAACTAACAAACTCAAAACCAGTATAAGGTAACTGTAAGATTAACACTCATTACTATAATTAAATTTGTTATATAAGTTTAAATAATGCCTGAATTTTAATAACCGCTCTTCAACGATTTATGATAAAAATGTTAATCCTAAAATTGATTTAAATAAAGTCAGAAACCGACTTATTCAATAAGTGTATTTGAAACAAATATAACAAAAAACAAATACAACACAATCGGTTGTTTAATAATTTTGTTGACGATATTTAAAAAATAAGCTTTAAAAAAATAATTAATTAAATTTTTAAGTGAAATATTTAAATTATATCCAAATAAATATTTCACGAGAGATACTTAGTTATGAAATATAAAATGATCTTTTAGAAATTTTAATAAAAAAATAAAAACACGCTGAAAACATCTAATTTGAGAAAAACTAAATAAAAACATATTTTTAAACAAGTTATTTCGTATAATTTACTTAAAATTTGTTTCGTTTAAAAAACAGGAAGCAATTACAACAGAGATAATAGATTCAATAAAAACAAATTAAACAATCGGTTGTTATAAATATTAAAAAGCAATTATTTTTTTGTGTATACAAATTAAAACATGAAATATAAAAACGCTTTCACTTTTGCTAAATAGAATTCCTTTTTTTGTTTTTATCCCTTGTAAAGGCTATAAATACAACATTTCTATCATATAATGCTTCAAATCTATTATTCTAATTAATACTGCAAAAACTACATTTACAACCTTGTATTCAAACTATCTAGTATAAAACCAAAAACACAATGATGAAAAAACAAATTAAAAGATATGCATTTTTAGTGCTGATCGTTTATGGAAACAGTTATGCTCAAACCAAAAAACATATGGATGCTAATAAACCTATTGAAGACCGCATTACACTTTTGATGAAAGAAATGACATTAGAAGAAAAAGTTGGACAAATGAATCAATACAACGGTTCATGGGATGTTACCGGTCCAAAACCGGAATCTGGATCTAATGAAGAAAAATACAATAATATAAAAAAAGGCTGGGTTGGTTCTATGCTTACCGTTCGAGGCGTTAAGGAAGTTAAAGCCGTACAAAAAATCGCTGTTGAAGAAACCCGTCTTGGAATTCCGCTTATTTTTGGTTTTGATGTAATTCACGGTTACAAAACCCTAAGCCCTATTCCGCTGGCAGAATCTGCAAGCTGGGATTTAGAAGCTATTAAAAATTCGGCTCGTGTGGCTGCGCTTGAAGCTTCGGCTTCAGGATTAAACTGGACTTTTGCACCAAATGTTGATGTTGCTAATGATGCACGCTGGGGAAGAGTTATGGAAGGCGCTGGGGAAGATCCTTATTTAGGAAGTAAAATTGCTACGGCAAGAGTTAAAGGTTTTCAGGGCGAAAAATTCGATAATAACTCCATTATAGCTTGCGCCAAGCATTTTGCCGCGTATGGTTTTGTAGAAGCCGGACGTGAATACAACAGCGTTGATATGAGTAATTCAAAGCTTTATAATACCGTATTACCGCCTTTTAAGGCAACTGTTGATGCGGGAATCCGCACTTTTATGAATTCCTTTAATACGCTAAATGGAGTTCCTGCAACCGGAAACGTATTTTTACAAAGAGATATTTTAAAAGGTGCATGGGGTTTTAAAGGTTTTGTAGTTTCTGACTGGGCTTCTATTGGCGAAATGATTACACACGGTTACGCTGCTAATGCCGCCGATGCCGCTAAAAAAGCAGCCATTGCAGGTTCTGATATGGATATGGAATCTAATGTTTATGTGTCAGAATTGGTTAAGCTGGTAAAAAACGGATCGGTTAAAGAAAGTGTGATTGACGATGCTGTACGCAGAATTCTTCGTGTAAAATTTGAATTAGGTTTATTTGATAATCCGTATAAATATTGTGATGAAGACCGTGAAAAAGCAAACATTGGCAGCAAATCTAATAATGACGGCGTTTTGGACATGGCAAAAAAATCAATTGTTTTATTGAAGAATGATAAAAACCTTTTGCCTTTAAAAAAATCAGGAGCTAAAATCGCTTTAATCGGCGCTTTGGCAAATGATAAAAATAGTCCGCTGGGAAGCTGGAGAATTGCTGCAGATGATAATACAGCCGTTTCTGTTTTAGAAGGAATGCAGCAATATAAAGACAACTCGTTAGTGTATGAAAAAGGAACAGATGTCGCTGTAAATAAGCAATCCTTTTTAGACGAAGTAAAATTGAATACGACTGATTTTTCTGGATTTGAAGCTGCAAAAACAGCTGCAAAAAATGCCGATGTTGTTGTAATGGTTTTGGGTGAAATTGGTTTTCAAAGCGGTGAAGGACGAAGCAGAACTGAATTAGGTTTACCTGGAAATCAGCAGCAATTGTTAGAAGAAGTTTACAAAGTAAATCCAAATATCGTTTTAGTTTTAAATAACGGACGTCCGTTGAGTATTCCGTGGGCTGCAGAACATATTCCTGCTATTGTTGAAGCGTGGCATTTAGGAACCCAAACCGGAAATGCAGTTGCACAGGTTTTATACGGAGATTATAATCCAAGCGGAAAACTGCCAATGTCTTTCCCAAGAAATGTAGGCCAATGCCCTATTTATTACAATTTATACAATACCGGAAGACCAACAGATAAAGATCAAAATGTTTTTTGGTCGCATTATTCAGATGTGGAAAAAACACCTTTATATCCTTTTGGTTACGGATTAAGCTATACTTCTTTCGCTTATAAAAATTTAAAAATAGCAAAACCTTCTTTCCAAAAAGGAGAAAAAATCGAAGTTTCTGTTGATGTAACCAATACAGGAAATTTTGACGGAAAAGAAGTTGTTCAATTGTACCTAAATGATCCTGTTGCCAGTATTGTAAGACCTGTTAAGGAATTAAAAGGTTTTGAACTTATCGAATTAAAAAAAGGAGAAACTAAAACAATTCATTTTACCTTAACCGATAAGGAAATTGGTTTTTATGACAACGATGGTAAATTTTTAGTTGAACCGGGCTTGTTTAATGTTATGGTGGGCTGGAATTCAAATGAAGGACTTACGACTAAATTTGAACTAAAATAATTAGAAAAATCTGTTTTTATCAGCGTTTTCGCTTTAGCGAATCAGTAAAATCAGCGTCTAATTTTGACGCGGATAAAACAGATTTACTTCGTAAAGACGCAGATAAAAACGGATTTAATTAACAATAATTTTATTTTTTAAAAGCTTAAGCCAATGCCATTGTCCGAAGCATCTGGATTTATTCTTAAGCAAACAACCTAATAACCTGAGTACGATAATACCTTTTTAAGGTTAATCGGCTCAGGTTTTTTTGGTGACAGGCTAAATTTCTATAAAAAAGTAAAGGTTCAATTTAGTTTTATTAATATTGTTTCGTATATGCTTAAAATAAAATCAATTGCAAATTTTATTTTCAATTAAAATTGACCAATAACCACATTAAAAATGCAAATGAAAAATATCCAATATATTCTTGTATGCTTCTTTTTGCTTACAAACTGCCTGTTTTCACAAGGCAAATTTGACAGCTATCAATTTAGAAGTATACAGGAAACTACTTCAAAAAGAGCTGTTTCTTCTATCATTCAGGATAACAACGGTTTTATCTGGATTGGCACAAACGGCGCTGGTTTGTACCGATATGACGGCGTAAATTATTTTGGATATAAATATGATAAAAAACCCGGCTCTGTAAACAGTAACTTTATTTATACCACTTTTATTGATTCTAAAAATAACCTTTGGGTAGGAACTGATGAAGGTTTGTGTTTGTACAACAGAGATTTAGATAATTTTACCAAAATCAATATTGAAGATGTAATACGAAAAGGATACAGCGAACCTATTACCGTAAAAACAATTATTGAAGACAACAACGGCAATTTATTCTTAGGCGCGTATGGTTTCGGATTATTTAAATTGGATACCAAGACTTTAAAAGTAACTTTAGTTCAGTCAAAAGTTTTGGAAAAACCTAATTTTCTAATAAAATCTTCGGTAAAAAATAAGCAGGGTATTATTTATTTAGGAACCAGTTACGGCCTTTTAGAAATTGATTTAAACGGAAAAGTAAAACAGGTTTACAAAGATAAATTTAAAAGAGAACCTTTACTGGACGATATAGAAAGTCTTGTTGTAGACCAATTTGGATATATCTGGCTGGGAACAACAGAAAACGGCCTTATAAAAATTAAACCTGAAACAGATAATTATCAATTTGAAAAATACGCTATTACCAAAAACAAAATATTATCGATCGTAAAAAGCAGTCTGGATTACATTGTTTGCGGTACTGAAAATGACGGATTACTGGTTGTAAATTATAAAGGACAAGTACTTAAAAAATACCTGCACAGTAAATACAATAGTTTCAGTTTACAATCTAATTCTGTCTGGTCGTTATACGAAGACAAAGAAAAACGACTTTGGTTAGGATATTTCAATAAAGGACTTGGTGTTTTTGATAAACCGAATAACAAATTCAATTCGCTTGAATCACTTGTTAATAATGATAATTCTTTACAAACCAGTTTTGTAACTTCTGTTATAAAAGATAAAAAGGGAAATTTATTAATAAGCAATGAAGGCGGCGGACTTGATATTTATAATCTTACCGATAAAAGTTATATTCACGTTAATCAAAATAATCAAAGCTATTATTCTGGTTTAGATGCAATTGATATTCAAACGATATTTATAGACAGCAAACAAAATATCTGGATAGGAAGCTGGGATCGCGGTATTTACTTTTTAAAAAATGGCACTACCCGATTCATCAATTATAATACAGCCAATACATCAGGATTAACATCCAATCGAATTTTTAGTTTTTCGGAAGATTCAAAAGGGCGAATCTGGATTGGAACTTTTATAAAAGGGCTTCATTATTATGATAACAAAACCAGCACATTTGTGCATTGCGACTCTAAACCATTTGCCGAAAATGCTTTAGACAATGCTTTTATCCGTAAAGTTTTTGTAGACTCTGATAATGTGCTTTGGGTTGGAACAATTTTAGGGTTATATCAGGTAAATTTAAAAGACGAATCGAATTTTAAAGTCACAAAAATGCGCGATGCCATGTTCAGCGGCATTAATAAACACAACAGTATTCAGAGTATTTTATCTATTTATGAATCTAACGATAAAACAATTTGGCTAGGAACTGACGGTCAGGGATTGTTTAGTTACAATAAAAAAAATAAAACATTTTCTAATTATGATGATTTTCCGGGTTTTAAAGAGAAATCTGTTCGTGCCATAATTTCAGACAATAACGGTTCTTTATGGGTAAGCGGCGGATCTGGTTTAACAAAACTTGATTTTAAAAATAAAAAAAGCACCAATTTCAATAAAGATGATGGTCTTATTGACAACGATTTTAATAATAATGCCGTCTTTAAAGATGGAAATGGAGAATTGTATTTTGGCGGTTATGAAGGCGTAAATTATTTCAATCCTAACGAAATTAAAAAGGCCGAAAAAGCTCCGAGATTATATTTCAGTGATTTTAAATTATTCAACCGATCTGTAAAACCAAATGAAGAAGCTTCGCCTTTGACCAAAGTAATTTCGCAGACTAAAGAAATCACGCTCAACTACACACAATCGGTTTTTACGATTGAATATGTGGGAATTAACTATAATTATTCTAAAAAAAATCAATACGCTTATTATCTGGAAGGTTTTGAAAAAGACTGGAATTATGCCGGAAATAACAGAACGGCAACCTATACAAACCTTGCGCCGGGCAATTATACTTTTAAAGTAAAATCGGCCAATGCAGATGGTTCCTGGAGCAATAATCAATTAGAATTAAAAATAAAAATCCTGCCGCCGTGGTGGAAAACCATTTGGGCTTATTTAATCTATGCCTCTATTTTAATTTTCCTGATTATATATCTTAATAAGATTTATCAAAATCGCTTTAAAGCAAAACAGGCAATCATTTTAGAAAAGGAAAAAACAATTCAGTTAGAAAAATTGAACAATAAAAAATTACAGTTCTTTACCAATATCTCGCATGAATTCAGAACGCCTTTAACGCTGATTATTAATCCGCTGGAAGATATTTTAAAAAGTAAAAAAATATCTCCCGAAATACATAATAAATTAAAAATCGTTCACAAAAGCTCTGACAGACTTTCCAGACTGATTAATGAGCTTATGGATTTTAATAAATTAGAGTTCAATAAAATTTCGCTTCAGGCCAAGAAAATTGAAGTTGTAGCTTTTACCGAAGGGATTATTGGATATTTTAATGAAGAAGCCGCAGCCCGAAACATTAAAGTTAATTTTGAGTCATCACAAGATGAACTCGAAGACTGGCTCGATCCTAAAATGCTGGAAAAAATACTGTTTAATATTATTTCCAATGCCTTCAAATTTACACCGGATAATGGTTCGATAACTATTGCTATAGATACATCTGAAACAGAAAATGCTTTGATCATTTATGGAGAAAAAGTTCCTTCATTCTCTATAACTATTACAGACACAGGATCTGGAATTCGAAAAAAAGATTTAAATAGAATTTTTGACCGATTTTATCAGGTTAATAATGTCAATAAAGATTATTACGGCAGCACCGGGATTGGTTTAGAAGTTGTAAAACAATTTATTGAACTGCATAAAGGAAAAATTGAAGTGGAAAGTGAAGTTGGCGAAGGCACAAAATTTAAAGTAACATTTCCTTTAGGCAATTCTCTTTATAAGAAAAATGAAATCGTTAATGAGGTTTTCAAAATAGAAAAAAACAAAAACCAGTTTTTATTTGAGCCTGTTAAGAATCAAACAGACGAAGATGATTTTACAACCGAAATCATTGACAATTCTGAAGAAGAAAAGGCAAAATCATATACAGTTTTGATTGTTGAAGATAATCCTGAATTAAGAAATTATCTAAAAGAAGAATTAAGCAAATCATACAAAGTAATTACTGCCGAAAATGGTAAAAAAGGCTACGAATTAGCGGTACAGAAATTACCGGATTTAATTATTACAGATGTTATTATGCCGGTTATGGATGGGCTGCAATTGTGTAAAAACATCAAAGGAGATTTAAAAACAAGTCACATTCCGTTATTAATGCTTTCGGCAAAAGCAATGGTAAAAGATAGATTAGAAGGAATCGATTCTGGTGCTGATATGTATTTGAGCAAACCATTTGAACTGGATATTTTAAAATCAAGTCTGGCACAGCTTATTACAAGCAGACAAATTATGTTTAAGAAATTTTACAGCGGCATCACCAAACAAGGAAAAGATAAAACAACTTCGCTGGACAATGATTTCATTCAAAAAATTCTGCATTTCATCAATGAAAATATCAGCGAACCAGAATTGACGGTAGAACTTTTATCTTCAAAAATTTACTTAAGCAGAAGTCAGCTGTACCGAAAAATAAAAACCTTAACTGGCGTTTCTGTTAACGAATTTATTCGAAATGTACGATTGGAAAAAGCAAAACAGCTCATCGAACAAGGCAACAATAATATTAATGAAATAAGCTATAAGGTTGGGTTTACTTCTCCTTCCTATTTTGCCAAATGTTATAAAGTGAAATACGGTCATTTACCTACTCAGGAAAAAAAGACAAAAGAATAAAACTATACAAAAACTAATTACTAAAGAGCTTCGGTTTAAAACTGAAGCTCTTTTTTTGTCAGTCAATTTTTTCAAAAAACGCAGCTTTTAACTTCCAATAAAAATCAACATATCAAAAATATTCCTGTTCTTTTTTAAACAAACACTATTTTTTAAGTGAAAATTTTAGCAATACCTCAGCACTTGTTTTTCTGCCGAATGCGCTTATTTGGCTTATAATAAGGGTTCAGATGCTTTTTTTGCATCATTTGTTGCACAATATGCAACATCTGTTCTACAATACAACACCTCTACAATTTACTTTCGTTAAGAAATATTTAAGAAAAAAATCTTCCTGCCAAAACTCAAAACAATCAACCGGCAGAAGATCAAAATTTTAAATATTTTTCAAAAACTTAACGATTAACTAATTATTTCAATTAAACTAACAACCAAATTTTATGCAGAAAAGAACATTAAAAAAACTATTGTGCTTAATAGTATGTATGTGGGGAAATTTTTTCTACGCGCAAACTGTTAAAGGTAAAGTAACATCTGGCGGAGCCAACCTTCCGGGTGTTAGTGTAATAGTACAAGGAACAAAAAACGGAACGGTTACCGATTTTGACGGAAGCTTCGTTTTAAACAATGTAGAACCAAAAGCGTTGCTGCTTTTTAGTTATGTAGGATATAAAAATTTGTCAATTCCGGCAGATACAAAAGCAATTATGCAGATCACGATGGTAAACGATCTGGAGAAATTAAATGAAGTAGTCGTAATTGGATACGGAACTTCAAAACGAAAAGATATTAATGGAGCCGTTTCTTCTATCAAAGCTTCGGAAATTCAGGACAAGCCTTTTGTATCTATCGATCAGGCGCTCGTAGGTAAAGCTGCTGGTGTAAACGTTACTCAAAATTCAGGAACGCCGGGAGGAGGAATTTCGGTGCAGATTAGAGGAATTACTTCTATCAACGGAAATGAACCTCTGTATGTTATTGACGGAACTCCGGTTTTTGCAGATAAAAACAACGAAACCTTTTCATTCAGCGCATTGGGCGGAGGAAACGGACAAACTAAAAACTCGGCTTTATCTGGCTTGAATATTTCAGATATTGAAACTATTGACATCTTAAAAGATGCATCGGCAACGGCAATTTATGGTGCAAATGGTGCAAACGGTGTGGTTTTAATTACAACTAAAAAAGGAAAGAAAGGAAAATCAAAATTTGCCTACGAAACCTATTTAGGAACTCAGGAAATAACTAATACCGTTGATGTTTTAAACTTACCTCAATATGCTAAATATCAGGCAAAAATTTACAAACTAAATGGCGAACCAGTTCCTTTTCAATATCAAAAACCAGATTTATTAGGAAACGGAACCAACTGGCAGGACGAACTTTTTAGAACGGCTACCATGTACAATCACCAATTGTCATTTTCCGGAGAAAAAGAAGGAACACGTTTTTATACTTCTTTAAACTATTTTGATCAGGAAGGAATTGTTTTAAATTCAGATTTCAACAGATTATCGATGCGTTTAAATGTTGATTCTAATGTAAAATCATGGTTGAAAATTGGTAACAGCTTATCTGTAAGTAAATCGTCTCAGCAAGTAGTTCGAAACGATGACCGAGGCGGATTAGTAATGAACGCTCTAAGACAATCTCCGGAATTACCGGTTAGAACCCCGGATGGTTCTTATGCAGGACCAACAACAGGTTTAGGATCTTCGGCAAATGAGGCAACAAACCCAATTGCTTTGTCTGAATACAATAATTCAACTACAGAAAGATTTAAAATCAACGGGAATTTATTTGCTGATTTTACGCTGATCAAAGGATTGGTTTTCAGAACCGAATTAGGATACGATTTAAACTTTTCAAAAAGTGCCACTTTTGCCCCAAAGTATACTTTAGGAAATGTGTCTGAACTTTTAAACAAATCTTTCAAACAACAGGATCAAAGTTATTACTGGAACATCAAAAATTATTTAACGTATAATAAAACCATAAACGACAAACATAACTTTACTTTCTTATTAGGTCAGGAAGCGCAGGAAAGTCGATATGAATATATCAGCGGTTACAGAACCGGAGAGTTTTTAAACAAAGATTTTACGAACTTAAACATTGGTGATATTGATACGGCATTGAACGGAAACGGTTCTGGAAGATGGTCTATGTCATCTTATATTTCGAGATTAAACTACAGTTTTTCTGATAGATATTCTTTCTCTGCTTCTTTAAGAGCCGATGCTTCGTCAAATTTTGGCCCAAATAATAAATGGGGTTATTTCCCTTCATTTTCGGGAGGTTGGACAGTTAGTAACGAAAAGTTCTTTGAGCCTTTATCAAACAGCATCAATTACCTAAAATTTAGAGCAGGTTACGGTTTGGTAGGAAATCAAAATATTCCGGCAAACAGATACCAAACTATTCTAACATTGCTTTCTTCTCCTTTTGGAGGCGTTTCACCAACAATTGACAATTTAGGAAACCCAGACATTAAATGGGAATCTCTTAAATCTTTCAATGCTGGTTTTGAATTGGCAATGCTGAACAACAGAGTGAAATTAGATTTTGATTATTACATTAAAAATTCATCTGATTTCTTAACCAAACAAATCAACGATGAATCCAATCAAAGTGCCCTTAATTATTATTTAAATACGGGTGAAATTGTAACAAAAGGAATTGAGCTTACGCTGAATACGAGAAATATTTCAACAGAAAATTTTACTTGGGACAGTACCATTATCTTTTCAAAATACAATAACGAATTAACAAGCTTTCAAGGCGAAGGAAAATCATTATTAGGAAAAGTACAATTTGATTTATATACCGTTACCAGAACTACAGAAGGTGAACCAGTTGGACAATTTTACGGATATGTAACGGATGGTTTGTTTAAAAATGCTGCAGAATTAGCTGCAGGGCCAACTCAGGAAACAGGAACCGGAATTGGAGATATTCGTTTTAAAGATCTTAACGGCGATGGAAAAATTGACAGTAAAGATCAAACTGCTATAGGAAGTGCAATTCCTGATTTTACTTATGCATTTACCAATAATTTTAAATACAAAAACCTGAGTTTATCTGTTGTTTTAACCGGAAGTCAGGGCAACCAGATTTACAACTTTACACGTCATTATACAGATGGAATTTATCCGGGATTTGGCGATAGATTCGGAAACGTAAGCACGCAGGCAATGCACGCTTTTGAACCGGGTGTAAACGAAAATACAGATGTGCCAAGAATTACACTTAATGACCCAAATGGTAACGGAAGAATTTCAAACCGATTTGTTGAAGATGGTTCTTATTTAAGAATTCAGAATGTTTCGTTAAGCTACGATTTGCCAAACAAAATATTCGATAACTCTTTTATCTCTAAAGTAAGATTGTATGTAAACGTTCAAAATTTATACACGTTTACAAAATATACCGGCTTTGACCCTGCTCTTGGAAATTTAGACCAAAATATAACCTTAAGCGGAATTGATTTAGGACGTTATCCTGTGCCAAGAACGACTTCTGTTGGAGTGAATTTAGAATTCTAAGATTGATAAAAAACACATTTAACTTAATGATTCATACTCATTAACATAAAAATATAGTTATGAAAAAACTTTTTAAACTTTTTATGATGGGAATGCTGATACCATTGCTGTCTTTATTTTCTTGTTCAGATGACTTTTTGGATGCTCCATCTGAAAATCAATTAACACCAGCCGATTTGCCCGAAGGAGTTACCGCTTTTGACGGAATCGCAGAGAGTTTGTACTTTAAACCGTGGTTTACTTTTAATGATAAATTCCTGATTGCCGTTGGAGATATGTACGCTGGAAACGCTTTTACTTTTGACGGTGCTTATGCGCAGTTTAAAGATGCTCAGGTAACGTCACAAAACCCAATTTTGACAGAAGGATACGTTTCGTTGTTTTCGGTTATCGATCAATCGAATAATTTAATGAGTTTAGTTGAGGATAGAAAAAGCGAACTTCCCGAAGCATCTTATAAAAATGCAATTGCAATATCACGTTTCATGAGAGCAAATGCTTATTTCTATTTGGTAAGAACTTTTGGAGCTGTGCCAATTATCAACAAAGCAGGTTCTGCAGCGCAGCCAAAAAGAAACCTTGTTTCAGACGTTTATAAATTCATCAAACAAGATTTGGAATATGCTGTCGCAAATTTACCTGAAAGAGGTGCAAAAAAGGGATACGTTACTAAATATGCTGCGATGGGAATTTTGGCAAAAGTACACTTGACTTTAAATGAATATGGAGAATGTGCCGCTTTAACCCAAAAAATTATCGGAAACCAATACATTTTGATTCAGGAGTACGGAAACTTATTCAGCAGTCCGGAGAATAATAATAGTGCCGAAAGTATGTTCGCCTTACAATGGAAAGCGATTGCTACAGAATGGGGAACGCAAAACACTAATCAGGCTTATATCGTTCCGGGAGGTACTGGAATTACAGGCGGTGGCGACGGATGGGGAGTTTACCTTCCTTCTATCTCTTTACAAAATGGATTTGAACCAAAAGATACCAGAAAGAAAAGTACAATCATGACAGATGGTGATTTTTATCCTGAATTATTAAAAAATCAAGGCGGTTTCACCTATAAAAAAATATACTCTTCTACAGCGGCTAATTTCAGAAAATACATTGTAGGTTCTGCTGCCGAAAGAAACGATGTATTTTTTATGAGAACTTCACAAAACACTATCATATTAAGATATTCTGATATTTTATTGATGAATTCTGAAGCAATTTTGGCCGGAGCAGGTTCCACTACTTCTGCAGCTGCTTTAAGTTCTTTTAATGAAGTAAGAGCGAGAGCCGGATTACCTGCTAAAACGGTATTAACAAGAGATGAACTTTTTAATGAAAGAAGAATTGAATTTGCGCTTGAAGGACAGTATTTCTTCGATTTAAAACGCCGCGGACTTTCTGAAGCAACAGCAATTATTTCACAGCAGGAAGTTGGTTTTTATTCTGATGATGCCAGAACTGATTTGATTTCGAGAAAGATAACTCCGGGAAGCAACTACTTTGAACTGCCTTTACCGCAGTCTGCTATTGATACTAACCCATCATTATTAGAGCCTCCAGTTCCTTTTAACTTTAACTAACTTATTATGATCAATAAAATAAAATATACAATTCTAATTCTTTTCGCATTGACTGCTTTTACAGCTTGCGATAACGACGATGCCGTGACTGCAAACGTAGACGCAATGGTTGCAGAACCGGGGGATTTACTTAATCAGGCTTTTCCATTAAACAAAGTGAGAGTTGAAGGTAAAGGTTTAGAAGGATTAAAAAAGATTACGCTGGACAATAAAATTGACATCAGTTTCAATCCGAATTACAATTCAGATAAATCGTTTATTTTCACTATCCCTTTTGATGAAAAACTAGGAAGCCGATTTGGAAAACAGCCCATTACATTTATAACTGGAACGGGATCTCTAACTAAAGAGATTGAAATTTTACAGCCAGTTCCAACCATTACAAAAACAATTCCAGCAGTAGCAACTCCGGGATTTCCATTAGAAATTGAAGGTACTTGGTTTTATAATATTTCATCGATAACCTTAGGAGGAAAAGCGTTGAGTTATACGGTAAAATCGTCTTCTTCTGTTATCATTGGTTTACCTGTAAATGCCGTTTCAGGATCAGAATTAGTAATTACTACACCGGGAGGTGCTGCCAAACAAATAATCAATTTTGCTACAATCGTTTTGGTGTCTGATTTTGACGGAAATGGCGTAAGAACAGAGTGGACTTCTTATGGTGATATCGAAAGTTTTAATGCCAGTACTCCAGGCGGACCAACAGGAAATTACACCACATTAGTTTGGGGTGGTTCAAATGCAAATGGTTATAACGGAAGCAGCGCCGGCGGCGGAGCTAGTTTCTTAAGTGCATCAAATACAGATGCGACAAAAGCTTATATTGATATTGATGTAAGTGCCAATGTGGTTGGGGCAAATTTTGCCATTCAGTTAAATACGATCGACGGTGTAAACTATGGTTATAATTTTAAAATCACCGATGTAAACTGGACAACAAAAACCATCTCAATAGCTGATTTTAAAGACAATTACGGTTTTGGGTCAAACACCGCTGCTTCACTTAATGTTTCTAAAATTAATGAAATTAAAGTTGGAGTTGCTCAGGGAGATTCGCCGAATCCAAGTGCTATTAAATTTGATAATATTAAAATTCGTTACCAATAATTGATTGGTCTTTAATTAAAAAAGAGGCTGTATTTGAAACAGCCTCTTTTAAAAGTAAACTATATAACCCGTTGGGTATAATTATTTTAACACATAGAAACATAGATTTTATTTCTTAAAAAAGAGTATAAAAAGAAACATGTTTCTTACACATAGCACTCTATGTTTGTTTTAAATAAGGGAAACGCCTTTTTTAAGGCTTTGGAATCTATGTTCCTATGTGTTTAATTTTTTTATAATCCTAACAAAACGAACAAAGTAATCACACCCAACGTGTTATATAATAACAGAAACTATAAATCAGAATATTCATTTTAACAACAAAGAATATCCTATAATAAAAAACAGTATGAAAATTAAATTTTTATTAATGCTGACCAGCGTCGTCTTCTTTTTAAATGCCTGCTCAAAAGACGACAATGAAGTTGCTGAAACTTTAGAAACGCCAGTTGCAAACGCTCCAAAAGATGTAAATGACAATGGTTTTAGAGCAAAATGGAATTATGTTTCCTATTCAAAAAGCTATCTTTTAGACGTTTCAACAACCGAAAATTTTGCCAGTTTTGTCCCAAATTACAATGCAAAAGAAGTTACTGATTTAAACGAAGTTGTAGTAGGTTTAACCAGAGGAACTCAATATTATTACCGAGTGAGAGCTAAAAATGAAACAGAAATTTCAGGCTATTCAAATGTAATTAGTGTTGTAACAACAGGTTCAAGCGGTATTCCTGAAGATCCTACTTTCTTAAAAGTAAAAGCAAATAAATTAGCCAATCCGTTTTTTGTTGGTATGGCGATAAAAGCTTCACAATTAACAAATGGAAGTCCGTATGATATTATTTTGAAAAATGAATTCAGCAGTATTTCTGCCGAATACGAAATGAAAATGGATCAAATTTCGACTGCAAGCGGTGTTTACAACTGGACTGTAGCCGATAAAATTGTAGCGTACGGAAATGCTAATAATATCAATGTTCACGGTCATGCTTTAGTTTGGCACAATTCTGTACCGCAATGGTTAAAAGATTTTTCTGGTACTGATGCTGAATTTGCTGCAGAAGTAAAAAAATACATCACGGCTGTGGTGACGCATTATGCAGGAAAAGTAAAATCGTGGGATGTGGTTAACGAAGCTGTAGATGATAATGGCGGTGTTATGAGAAATACTATTTTCTTGCAGCGAATGGGACCTAATTATGTAAAAGATTGTTTTCAATGGGCAAGAGAAGCTGCAACTGCCGCTGGTGATACATCTTTATTGTTATTCTATAATGATTATGCAACCTCAGCTAATACTGCAAAACAAAATAAAGTTTTTAGCATTGTAGATGATTTAAAAGCAAGCAATGTAATTGACGGTGTTGGTTTCCAAATGCACAACACGTATTTAAGCCCAACAAAAGCTCAAATAGAAACTGATCTTAACAAAGCTGTTGCAAAAGGATTAAAAATACACGTTTCTGAATTGGATATTCAAGTAAACCAGTCTAATGATGTTTCTAGTTTTACAAACGAAAGAAGGTTAGCTCAAAAAGAGAAATACAAAGAAATGGTGAAAATTTATAATGCGCTTCCGGCAGCAAATAAATACGCCTTGACTATTTGGGGAATGAAGGATAATGAATCTTGGATTCCGTTTAATGCTGAACTGAATCACCCAGGAAATGACTGGCCTTTATTGTACGATTCAAATTTTGCAATCAAAAGTTCACACACCGGATTCCTTGAAGGTTTAGATTAAATCTTTTTAAAACTATAATACTTTACTTCAACTATTAATAAACCAAAAAATTAAATTATGAAAAAATTAAATTTGTTAGCATTAGCAGTTACATGTGTATTATGTTTAGGTTTTACATCCTGCGCAGATGACGCAAGTCCAAGTGCAAAAGACCAATCAGCAAGTGCAAGTACAAAAAACAGTACAAGCAAAGTAGCCGGCGCACCTTGGATCAAACAATTTGAAGATACATTTGATGTAGGTTCAAATTTGTCACAATGGACAAAAGAGCAGCGTGCAGATTATAACTCCTGGTATTGTGACTATTATAGTTCAGTACCCACAACACAATGGAGAGATGGAAAACAATGTTTGGAAATCAAGACTACAAAATTGAGCACATACAAATATCAATCGGGGTTCATTTCTTCTAATTATCAATATAAGCCTGAAAACAATACAGAGTATATGCTTTCTGCCAATATTAAATTAATAGCAATGGATGGCGGAACTTACAAGTCTTTTACAGAAACTTACGGTGCATGGCCTGCCTTTTGGTCTGTGCAGCAAAATGCCTGGCCAACCAAAGGAGAAATAGATATTATGGAAGGTTATTCTTTTGCTCCTAATGCAAGTCGTTTTACTTCAAATCTTTTTTATGGAACTTCTTCAGGAGCAAATTTATTAGGAAACGCTGCAGAAAGAAACTATCCGGGTAATTTCAATATTAACGGAAATGGCGGATGGCATTTGTATGAATCATTTTGGAAAATGCAAAACAATGTTGTAACAGTAACGATAAAAGTTGATAATGTAACGGTTTCAACGTATACAAATAGTAGTGCAGGCAATCTTAACTTAAATAATTTTGGACCACACTCTATTATATTTAATCTGAATGTTGGATCAAAAGATTCTAATTTTATTGACCCTAATAAAATCAACTTATTTTCAACTGCAATGATGTGGGTAGATGATGTAACGGTTTATAAAAGACCAATCTAATACTCCACAAAAAGAATATAAAAGCCAAAAAGAAAGTTTTTCAGTCTCTTCAAAAAACCATAAAATGTGGTGAACCTGCGAATCATTGATTTGCAGGTTTTTTGTTTTAAATTGCTTTTGATTGGGATATAACGGTTTTAAAACTATAAAATCAGTTTAATTTTTTATTTTTATATAGATAATATTTACTCATTTAATTTCATTAAGATGATAAGAATTAAAACCACAATCAAACCTTTTCTTACAGTAAACAATGCAATAAAAGCAGTTGATTTTTACATCAATGCTTTTGGGGCAGTTGAATCAAAAAGATATTCGCTTGAAAACAATAAAATATCATCGGTTATAACAATTGAAGATGCTGAATTTTATCTAAGCGACGAAGAACCTTGTGATGGCAATCAAATTGCTCACTCATTTAATACGCCGATAAGAATAATTTTAGAGACTGAAAATGCAGATCAAATATTTGAAAATGCATTAAAATATGGCGCTGCAGAAATTTGTCCCATAATAACCGAAGAAGACTGGAGAATCGGAAAACTAAAAGATCCTTTTGGCCATATTTGGGAAATTGGCTACCCATTGTAAAAGATTCACTCTCTAAATTGATTTAACGCAGAAAAAAAATATTTATGATACACTTTTAATATAATTAAAACAGCGTAACACCAAAACTCCAGCCAACCCAACCGTATATTCCTTTGCCATTATCTTTTATAACATTATAGCGTTTGGTTCGATCCTGGACAAAAGTTGAAGTATTATTGTTATCAGGTGCATTTTTATCTCTTTTTTCAGAAGTATAAATATTGAAAGACGGTCCGGCAGATATGGCTAAACCTTTGAAAATACGAAAGGTAAAAGGCGAATCGAATTTAGACAAAGAGTTATAACGATCCCAATTTCCTAAATAAAGATATTGCGAACTGATTTCAGGATTATAAGTAAAGCGTTTTCCTAAAAGGATATTGGTTCCAAATCCTATTCCAAAAGAAGTTAGTTTTTCTTCGTCGCTTCGTTCGCTTCTTCCTGCCATCAAAATAGTGTAGAGTTTATTATCTCCCGTTTTTACAGCAACATTTATATCGGAAATTTCATTACTGGTAATACTTATTTTTTTGTAACCATTCTTTTTGAAATTCAATAATCCCATACTATAACCTGATGGCGAATCGGTAATATTGATTAATCCAAACTGGAATCCATCTAATTCTTTGGCATAATTTAAAACTCCTGCTATTTGGGCGCCGCGCACAATTCCGCTTCCTGAATTATAAATACCCGAAATCTGCAATCCGTTTTGAGTCCCTTTTACCGTATTATAAATAGCAGACATTTGCATTCCTTTAGCATCTTTTTGTACACTGTTGTAAATACCCGTAAGCTGCAAACCATGTAGCGAGCCTTCTATACTGTTATGAATTCCGCTCATTTGCAGTCCATTTAAATCTCCAAATACATTGTTATAAATTCCGGCTAATTGAACTCCATTTACAGAGCCTCCAACGGTATTGAATATCCCAGCCATTTGTAGAGCATTGACATTCATACGCGTAATATTGTAAAGACCAGCCATTTCTAAACCGCGAACTCCGCCCGTATATCCTCCCAATAAGTTTAAAGAGAAACTACTGTTTAGTTGTGAATTCATCATACCGCGCGTACTCAAACTTGGAATTATCGAAGCTTGTATGGGAACTTCAGAAATAAATCCTCCCAAATTGAGTGATTGTATTTTTTGTTTGGAAGAAATAAAGAAACGCCCAATTCCTGTTCGTTCAACGGCAGAGAAATCGCCATCAACATAATCTGAGTTTGATTTTCTGGAACCCATTTGGATTTTTACTTCTGATAAAAAAATGGTGGTAATCGTTTTGTAATTTTCTTTTACAACCGTTAGTTCAATAGTTTCGGGTACATTTTTAAGTTTAAGTTCAAAAAAACCTTCTTTATCTGTTAACGTAGATTGCAATGCATTTTTTTCGTAAACACTCGCGTTTTCAATTCGCTTGTTGGTTTTTACATCCATAATGTAACCGCTTACAACCTGATAATCATTCACAACATTGTTTTTTTCTAACACAAGTGCGAGTTCTAAAGGCGCATAACGCAGAATAATAAATCCTTTTGATTCTTTATATTCGTACTTATTGCCCAGTAGCTGGTCTAAAACATCTTTTATTGTAGAGTCTTTCGAATGAATAGTAACGGCACTATCTTTTACAACTAATTTACTGTAATAAGCAAATCTAAAATTTCCTTTTTGTTCCATTAAATCCAGAATATGGCCTAATGGTTTTTTATCTGCATCGATAGACATTTCGGTATCTAAGATAGATTGGGCATGAGCGCCAAAAAAAGCACTTGAAATAAGTAAGAATAAAACTTGTATAAAAGTAAATTTTGAATTGATGGGCATATAAAAAAGGAATTACTCTAATATAATTTGATTGTTTTTACGTTCAATTTCGATTCTGAAGGTTTCCTGAATTACTTCTAAAACCTGATCTAAGGATTGATCTTTAAATACCGTTGTTAATTGTTTTTCTTTTAAAGAAGGATTTTTAATAATGATATTTACATCGTATATTTCGTTAAGTGCCTCAACTAAATCCTGCAACGGTGTTTCATCGCAAACCAATTCCTTATTACGATAATAATTGTACAATCTGCCTTTGCTTCTACTTTTTAATAATTCCGATTCTTTATCTACAATAACTACTTTTTCGCCATGTCTTAATTCTACCTGATCTTTATTTTTACTCACTTTTACAATTCCGGTTTCAACGTCTATGGTTGTTTTTCCGTTTTTGTTTTTCACATTAAAAGAAGTTCCGACGACTTGTACCGTAACATCATTAATTGTAATAATAAACGGTTTTGTTTTATCTGGAGAAACATTAAAAAAAGCTTCGCCTTTTAAAGTAACCGGACGGGTTTTGCCTTTAAACTTGCTCACATAAGACAAAGACGAATTCTTATTTAAAGTAACCGTTGTATCATCTGGTAAAGTATCATTTAAAGTAGAGTTTGAAGCATATATTTGAATTAATGTGTTTGATTTATTTTCGAAATAAGAATAACCAAGCCATCCTAAAGTACTAATTAAGAGAATAGAAGCTGCAATACGCAGCCAAGAGACGGAAGATTTTTTAGGCGTTACTACCCTCACCTCTTTATCCTGAATACGATTTTGCAGCCGTTTCCAGGCCGCATCTTCATCTATGGTTTTATTTTTGGCGGCAATTAAAAGACTGTCTTCCCATATTTTCTTAAAACCATTGTAGTAGTTCAGATTTTTTTCATCGGCTTTAAGCCAAAATTCTACTGCTGCATTTTCGTCTGCATTAGTTTCGCCAACTAGATATTTCACTAGTAAATCATCGTTCATATTCATATTGTTTTGGCTCATGATCTTCGGATTAAATGTAATAAGGATAATAGAAACGGAAGATATTCAACCAGTTTTGATCGTAATACTTTAAGGGCTTTGCCCATTTGGTTTTCGACTGTTTTTATCGAGATATTCAATTGATCGGCAATTTGCTGATATTTGAGCTGCTCGAAACGGCTCATTTGAAAAATAGTACGGCATTGCGGCGGCAATTCGCTGATTGCTTTTTGAATGTCGTTTTCGAGTTCAGCTGCCACCATTTGGTTTGAGGCATCTTGATTTGAGGATTCCATATTGCCTGAATACTGCAGTTGAAATGAGTTTTTTATTTTGAGGTGTTTGAGATGATTGAGACTTTCATTATGAACTGATCTGTAGAGATATGCTTTTAAGGAATCGTCAATTTGCAATTGCTCTTTTTTTTCCCAAATCCTAAAAAATACATTTTGTACAATCTCTTCGGCAATGATATCATCTTTCATAAAAGTATAGGCGAAAGCATGAAGGTTTCTAAAATATGTTTTAAAAACCTTTTCAAAAGCTGCTTCGTTTCCGTTCTTTATAGAACTAATAGGATCTATATTACTATACTCCACTAATACGTTTTGACATTCAATCAAAGATATATACTTTTTATATTACTATTATTTTTTTGATTAATTGTAAGAAGGACTCGGCTGATCGTATATAATATTATGATTAGCCAATAGCTGAATAAATGCATCAATCGTGGTATCGGGATCGAGATCTGTGTTCAGGCTAAATTCATAACAGTGAACAATACAGCTGTGGTCTGAGAGATATGTAAACGATAATCCTTTATCTGTTCCTTTGGTAATTACAATTTCGTTACCAATGGTTTTTACACAATTATCTTTTCGGCTAAAGTATTCGAATAGCTGCTGCTGAAATGTTTGTTGTTTTTCTTGACTTGTTGGCATGATATAGGCAGTTTAAGAGGTTGAGTTGTTTCTTTTTTTAATTTGTTTTTAGCAATAATATCGGGACTGGCAAAAATGTAATACATCTTTTTTTGAAAGCCTTTTGCTTTTTTTACGTCGCTGATAATATCCTGAAATTCATGTATGTTGAGATATAAAGGATTAAGTTTGCTTTTAAGTAAACTGGTAATTCCATAGCGTGGTTTTTCTTCTTCATATTGAAAAGAGCCAAATAAGTGATCCCAAATCATGAATGTTGCACCAAAGTTTTTATCCAGATATTTTTCCTGACTTCCGTGATGTACGCGATGATTAGAAGGAGTTCCGAAATATTTTTCAATAAAAGGGTGCAGTTTTCCAATGGCTTCGGTATGTACCCAAAATTGATATAAAACGCTCAGCTGATTGGCAATAAAAAATACGGCTGGATGAAATCCGGCAAAAATTAACGGAATAAAAAATACAATTTTTATATACTGAATCCAGCTCTGCCTAAAACTTACGGTAAGATTATATTGTTCTGCAGAATGATGCACAACATGAGTCGCCCAGAAAAATCGGCAGTAATGAGAAATTCGGTGTGTCCAGTACGAACTAAAATCATACAATATAAAACACGGAATTAAACTCCACCAGTTAAATTCCATTCGATAAGGGAGAATATTGTAAATTTCGACTACGGCATAAAGTAATCCTGTTTTCATTATTAAATTAACCGTTAAGTTTCCAAAACCTATTAATACAGATCCCAGCGTTTCTTTTTTATCATATTCTTTTCTTTCTAAAAAATAAAAAACAACAAATTCCAGTACCGTAAAAAACAATACAACGGGCAATGCATATACAATTAAATTGGGAGCACTTTTTTCTACTTCATAAATTCTATCCATTGCAATGGGCTTTGCACCAAAAATGGTCAGCTTAATAAACAGGTAATTGATGATTTTGATCATGATGATTTTTTTGATTGATTTATGCTTTTTGAATGTTGATTGTAAATAGAGAATGATGCAATTCGACTTTTTGACATATACCGTTCTGGAAATGATAATCATTATAATTTCCGTCAGGCAATTCAATACGATACGAGTGGTTGTCTGTTTTTTTGATCGTTAAAAATTGCTGAAAACTATCAGAATAAACCTTGTCTTCGCTTACAGGTTCTTTACTGTAAAGCAGCATAAGGTTGTAATTGATATATTGTTGTTTGATTTCTCCTTTTTTATTCTCGTCAGAAGTTTTATAATTTGAATCTGTGAGCTGCGTCGTTTTATTGGCTTTTTCTTTTCCGTTAACATGACGCTTTACATAGGAGGATATTAATTTTCCGTTTTTAAAATGAGAACCTTCTTCTGTTTTTACATTGATGCCAACAATCAATCGGGTTTTTACTTCCGAAGAAATTTTCAAAAAGACTTCACCATTATTATTGTTTTGATAGAACTGCATTTGCCCAATGACAGCACCATTTCGAAGTACATTATAGTTTACCGTTTTTTCCTGCGCGTGAGAGATAGCTATAGAAAGAAAAAAGAACACGACAGATTTTACCTGAAAATTTATGGCTTGAAAACTGAAAATCTCATGCAGGGAAACGCATTTTTTAAATAACCAAAATAGTAATGCGATAGTGATAATTAAAAGTATCATAAGGCAATTGGAGATTAAAAGTTAATAATTGTACTCTTGCTACAGCAGTAATACAACCGAATAACACTTTACCCCTATTTCAAAATGAAATTTTTTTTCAACTCAGAAAAAATAATGATATGAAAACAGCTCAAAAGTCTCAACGAATGGGTTTTGACATGAATATTTATTTATTAGTAGTGTAATAAATGTGATGGTTTTGCAGAATGCTGATTTTACAGCGATAAATACATTTAATAGTTTATAAAAAGCTTAATAGCCTTTACAAGTTGGATCAAAACCACATATTTTTATACATTCAATATTTTTTTAATACTTTTTCTTACAATAATAAATTTTTAAGCTTAAAAAAATATCAAAAATGATTTCACAACACTTTTGAGTACCCTAATTCGTATTTTATTACTCCTCACAAAACCCATTATTATTCATTTTTGCACAGTTAATCACTTATCCACTTAACCCAAACCATAGTGATTTTCATACTAACTAATTATTAACCAAAATGAAAACCAAAAATGACAAATTTTATTAGGATCAAAAAAAGTCCTGATTGCGAATCTGTGTTTAATTTGAAGAAGAAAATGATGATGCTCTGTGTGTTATTTTCTTTATCCCAGGTTCATAGCTACGCAATTAGTTCAAAAAGTACAACACACCTAAAAAATGTACTGGAACAAAAAAACATCAAAGGCCAAGTTAATGATGAAAATGGTATGCCGCTGCCGGGAGTTACTATTTTAGAAAAGGGAAGTAAAAATTCTACTTTGACAGATTTTGATGGAAAATTTACTTTAAAAACAGATAATGATAATGCTGTATTAGTAATATCTTATTTAGGTTATACAACCAAAGAGATTGCTTTAAAAGGAGAAACTTCCATTACTGTAAAACTTCAAAAAGCGACAACATCACTAGATGAAGTTGTGGTTGTAGGATACGGTAAAATGAAGAAAAAGGATTTAACGGGAGCAATTGTTCAGATAACACCTGATAAACTGGCAAACCAAAATCCGCAGACTGTTCAGGATATATTAAGAGGTACTCCGGGTTTAAGAGTAGGTTATGACCCATCTGCAAAAGGAGGCGGAAATATCCAAATTCGTGGGCAGACTTCTGTGTATACAGGTAATGATCAAAAAACAGGAGGACCTCATAATTCACCACTTATTATTTTAGACGGAATGCAGTTTTATGGTGAACTTTCAGAAATCAATCCTGATGATATTGCCCAGCTTGATATTTTAAAAGATGCATCGGCGGCATCTGTATATGGATCAAGAGCGGCAGCAGGGGTTATCCTTATTTCAACTAAAAAAGGGAAATCAGGTAAACCAATGATTAGTTTTACTACAAACACGACAATTAGCAGTAAGAGCGCTTATCGTGGTGTGTATTCTCCAGAGGGATATTTAAAATATCGTGAAGATTGGGAAACTGCCCAAACTTATGGTATCAACACAGCAACTGGGCAATATGAAGCATGGATAGCAGGAACAGTTGCTAATGGTAAACCCGGGTATTTTTCAAATCCTAATGATTTAAGTAAATGGGGAATTACAGAAGCGCAATGGTTAGCGTATCAACCAGCTGCTCAAACAAATGGAAAAAGTTCAAAAGAAGTATGGGGAGCACGCTTGGGATTGAATTTTGATCCTTCGCTAATGGCTAATTTCCTGGACGACAAAACACACGATTGGAGCGACAGTTCTTTTAGAACGGGTATTAATCGTGACAATAATTTGAGTATTTCCGGAGCAGGCGAAAGAGTTAATTATTATATGTCTTTTGGTTATTTAACTTCAGAAGGAGCTATTGTGGGTAACGATTATAAATCAGCTCGCTCTAATATGAAAGTTGATGCTAAAATTACAGACTGGCTTGACTTTGGGGCAAACATTAATTTTCAGGATCGATCAGATGGAGATATTACACCTTCATTAGGTACAAATGCCGGGGATAATAATATGATGAGAACCAGCCCATTTGGAACTTTTAGAGATGCAAATGGCAACTATGAGAGACAGCCAATGGGGAAAAATGTTTCAGGACAGAATTATAACTATTACTACGAGCGCCAATTTATTGATAAGGAAACAGGTTATACAACATTGAATTCTATTTTCAATACAAAGGTAACTTTACCTTTAGGTATTACATATTCATTTAATATCGCTCCTCGTTATCAATTTTTTCATGATCGTTATTTCAGGTCAACACAAAATCCAAACTGGCCTGCAGCTACCACAGGAGCAAATAGAAACAGCGCTATAAGATTTGATTACAACCTGAACAATACCATAACGTGGGATTATACATTTGCTGAAAAACATCACATCGTTGCAACTTTTGTTCAGGAAGCCGAAGAACGCCGTTATTGGTCAGATGGAATGGATGCCTATAATATTCAGCCTTCAGATGCTTTAGGGTTTCACCTTGTAAATACGGCAACAATGGCAAATAGTGCAATCAGATCAAACGATACGCATGAAACAGCAGATGGATTGATGGCAAGACTTTTCTATTCGTTTGATAATCGCTATATGCTTACAGCGACAATTCGTCGTGATGGATATTCAGCATTTGGAGCTTCAAATCCTTACGCAGTTTTCCCTTCTTTTGGGGTTGCGTGGAACTTTAAAAATGAAAACTGGTTTCCATTAGATGCTATGAGTACCGGTAAATTGCGTTTGTCTTGGGGTAAAAACGGAAACAGGTCGCTTGCTGATCCATACGTTTCTTTAGCAAACTTAGTAAACACAGGAACAATGGGATATTTAGATCCTTCTGGAAAAGCACTTGAGATCAAGTATTTAGCACTAGATCGTTTGGCAAATCCAAATTTGGAATGGGAAAAAACAACCTCAACAAATATTGGTCTTGACTTAGGTTTCTTAAATGATCGCATTACTGCTACTTTAGACCTTTACAGGGCATCTACCCATGATATGATTATGAGCCAGTCCCTTCCTGGTTTTACTGGTTTTTCATCAATCGCAACCAATCTTGGAGAGGTTCAAAATCAAGGTTTGGAATTGAGTATCAACAGTCTTAATATGAAAAACACAAACTTTGAATGGCGCACTTCATTTGGAATCTCTTATAACGAAAATAAAATTGTGTCATTATATGGCAATATGGTAGATATTAAAGATGAAAATGGTAATGTTATTGGAACGCAAGAAGGAAATGATTCTGCTAATGGATGGTTTATAGGCAGACCAATCACTCAAATTTGGGATTACAGAGTAACTGGAATATGGCAAAAAGAGGAGTGGAAAGAAGCTCGAAGATATGGACAGCGTCCAGGAGACCCAAAAGTTGCAAACAGCTATACAGCAGATGATGTAGATGCAGTAGATCCAGATGGTGTTCCTTATAAAAAAGCAGTTTATAATGAAAAAGACAAGCAGTTTTTAGGGAATTCAAACTCTCCAGTACAATGGTCGATGCGCAATGATTTTAAGATTTATAAAAATTGGGATTTAGCTATCAGTATGTATTCAAATGTGGGAGGTAAATCACTTAGTTCAATTTATATGAACACTTTCAACGATGCCAGTTTGTATAAATTCAACTTCAATCCATATGTAAATCCGTATTGGACACTTGATAACCCAACCAATGACTGGGCACGTCTTGATGCTAAAGGGCCTGCAGGAACTCCGGTTGCACCAGGAAGATTGTATGATCGTAGTTTTATTCGTTTAGACAACATTTCGTTAGCCTATACACTTCCTAGAGATCTTTTAGATCGTGCGCATATTAAAAATATAAAAATTTATGCTTCAGTTCAAAACGTAGCAACATGGTCTGCTTCTAAAGAATGGAAATATTTTGGAGATCCGGAAACAGGAGGATTAGCTACGCGACAGTTTAATTTAGGTTTTAATTTCCAACTTTAATAATTATTCAACAATGAAAAAATATATAAAAAATAAAGTTACAAGACTAGTGCCCTTTATTCTATTGGCTGCACTGTCCAGTTCTTGTTCAAAGGATTTTCTCGACTCAGATCCGCTTTCGTTTTACGAACCTGAAAATACGTTTTCTACAGAAGCCGGATTACAGGCAACTTTAGCACTGTGCGATAAACAGCTGCGTAATAATTATATTCACTATGGTTTTTCTGGTGTGAGTGTGCCTATTGGTACTGAGTATCTTTTCTCTGACATGGCACAATATGGAAAAACAGACACAGGAAGTAATATTGCTGATTATGCCAATACTATTGTTCCTACCGGAGATTTTAGAAGAGATCCAAGCGGAGAATCTATTTATCTTGGGTTTATGTGGACTGAAGCTTATACAGGTATTAAAAATGCCAATACTGTATTAACGTATATTGGGAATGTGACAAGTTTATCCGAAGAGGTTAAAAATAAATATATTGGGCAGGCTTATTTTCACAGAGCATATCGCTATCTTAATCTGGTTTATCAATTTGGAGACATACCATTGATTACTAAAATTTTATCTGTTCCAAAGCAAAGTTACTATTCTACTAAAAAGGAAGCCATCATTGAAATGATTACAGCAGATATGGAGAAAGCTGTACAATATGTTCCAGAGCAGTCAAAAATAGGATATGTAGGTATGGTTAGCAAAGGTGCTTGCCGTCAGTTACTAATTAAATGTTATTTAGCATCTGGAAGATTTGCTGATGCCGAAGCACAAGCTAATATTTTAATTGGTCAATCAGGTTACTCTTTGGTACAAAATAATTTAGGAATTTTTGATCCGGGAGGAAATCCTACGGCTTGGCCTATTACCAGAAATGTAATCTGGGATTTGCACAGACCTGAGAACAAGGTAATATCTGCAAATACCGAAGCTATCTTAGTAGCACCAAACGGAGGAGCACAATCATTTTTAGCATTTGCTTCGATGAGAATTTTTGGACCTAACTGGAATGATGCCAATTTAATTACTCCTGATGGTAAAACAGCAGCACCGCGTTTTCCATTGACTGATAAAACTAATTATAATGCAAAATATGATTATCAAAGAGCAATAGGACGTGGTATTGGTACTATTAGTGGTTCTTATTATTCACAACATCCTATGTGGGTTGTAAACAATGTTGAAGACAAACAAGATCTTAGACATAACAGCACCGTAGGAAACTGGGTAAATATGGAAGACCTTAAATATGCTCCCGGAGCTGGTGGAAGTGCAACATGGGCCGGGCAAAATTTTAGAATGAGAGAAGCGGGCAAATTGTTAGCACAAGATTCTATTCGTGACTGGTTTGATTTTCCGCATTATAAAATCTATTATCATGATGTTGTAGCTGAAGCTAATCCTGCAGCAAATGATTTTCAGGGAGCTACGGCCGGATCAAGCGCGCATATGTACATATACCGTTTAGCAGAAACTTATTTATTACGTGCAGAAGCCCGTTTTTATCAAGGAAATGTTTCCGGAGCAGCTCAGGATGTAAATGTTGTAAGAGCTAGAGCAAAAGCTTCGCAAATGTATTCAACAGTAACTATTGGTGATATTTGTGCAGAAAGAGGAAGAGAACTTTATATGGAAGAATGGCGAAATGTTGAATTAAAACGTATTTCACACTGTTTAGCAATGAGCGGTAAACCAGATGAATGGGGCCATACTTACAGTTTAACAAATTGGGACAAACAATCTGGAACAGATGCAGCCGGAGGTAGTTATTGGTATCAGCGTATTGTGCATTATACCCTTTACAACAAATATCCGGCTGGTATTTCTCTTAAACCAGGTGTTAAGTTTTATACTATGGACAAACGTAATAATTACTGGCCAATTCCATTTAGACTTGCTATAGAGCCTAATATCAAAGGTCAGGTAAGTCAGAACTTTGGTTATGATGGTTACAATGCAGGAGTTAAAGTCTGGGATAAATGGCAGGATGCTGTTGAAGACGAAAGCAAAATTTAAACCTCTTTTATTTATCTTAAATTAATGATTTAGAAAAGAATAGATTATAAATAGCTTTATTCAAAAGAAAGCTAAAGTAAAAGCGAGTTAATATATTTAACTCGCTTTTTTTATTTCAGCAGAGATATTGTTTCTCTATTTTCCCAAGTAGAATTTAATAATTAAGTTCACTGTAATTCTTTGGTTAAAAATGAATGTTTTTATTTTGAAATAATTATAAACCTAAAAACATTCCCTGAATTAAGATTAAACTTCTACAAATCAATTAGATGAATATTTTTCAAAAGACAAAAAATACTAAATCCTTAATTATTTAAACTTTGTCAATTTTTCTCATACTTTTTTTATTGATATTGTTTTTTTAACCTGAAAAAAATACACAAAATACATACATAAGATTTTTTTGTACCCAATTACGTACTTTATTACTCCCCTTTCGAATTGTTTTTAATCAACTTTACATTGTCAAATTACTAATTGTGTAACCACCACAAATGTGATTTGAATGTAAGGCAATGTCTAGACAAATTGCATGACCCATACGCAAATAAAAACATTTTTACTTACGTATACATTGATGCCGATTTCACGAACTGTAAAAGTTTTTGTTTCAGCAGCCAATGCTATTTTAAATATCAATTTTTACTAACCATTAAATTAATTATTACTAACCTTTAATTATTTAAAAATGAAAAAATTCCTAAAATTAACAAGTTTCCTATTTATTACAGTATTAGTATTTAATTCCTGCGACAAGGAGCAAGATTTAAATGAACCGCAAAGCGTGAACAAAGACGTACAGCAAACCAATAACAAAGAAGTTTCTTCAAGCACTGCAGCGGCAGATCCTCTTGCTGAAGCATTAGCAGGCAGCGCCGGAGCCAGAACAATTACATTACAAACCAATACACTATCGTGTCCGGGTGGTTTATGTACATCATATGGTGTTTGGTCAACGGGCGTTTATACCGTTTGGTTCCAGATGAGATTTAATTCCGGATTTTATTGGAGCCGAGGCGGAAAATGCGGATATGGTATCCTAATTGGTGATCAAAATACTGGCGGAGATCCGGGATGGGATGGTAATGGCGGAAGTGCCAGATTTATGTGGTATTGCCCAAATGGATCAAATTCTGCTAAAGGAAGCGGAGCTTATTTGCAGCCTTACGTTTATTACAAAGATCAGCCGGGACAATTTGGTAATGATTTTGGAAAAAAATACTATATCCAGGAAAACGTTACATATAACTGTCAAATATCTGTTAAGTTAAATACTGGATCGAACACTAACGGATACGTAAAATATTATGTAAATGGTACAGAGATATTGAATCAAACTATTCGCTGGGTGACTAACGATGCAAAACGAAATGTTAATGCAGTAAGTTTACACACTTTCCGTGGTGGTAGTCAGGAATATTGGAAAGCTCCGGTAACAAGTTCTATTTATTATCCAAGTGCATCTTGGGATGCTCTATAATACTTATACGGTTTAAAACATTTTAGCCGGAATAAATAAAAATCACAACTTCGATATTGTTTATTATATACTAATAACACATCGAAGTTGTTGGTTTTTCTAACTATCTTTGTTATCACTTTCATAAACAATTCTGTCAAAAATTATGCTTTCTATATCAAATTTGGTTGTAGAAGAAGAGATTAAAAATTCATTCTCGATACGCTTTCTTGAAGACAAGAAATACGAGCAAAAATCAACGTACAGACTTGTTTATAACCGAATCTTACTAATTGAATCCGGCGAAGGAGAAATAATTATTGACGACCAGATTTTTCAAATTTCATCTTCACAACTATTTTTAATCGCAAAAGGACAATTTATAAGTTTTAATGCTGAAACAAAATTTACTGGATACGAACTTAGTTTTGGCGATTGTTTTTGGGAAAGAACGCCTTCCAGCGCCAACAACTGTAAAGCTGTTTTGTTTAATAATGCTTCTGCCAATCAAACCATTCCGTTAAATCATCAGGACAATATTGAACTTATTTCAATTTTTAAATCTTTATGGTATGAATACCAAAAAGAGGAATACATCAATCAATTAGATGCTTTGGCTGCGTATTTAAAAATTATAATGATTAAGATTGCAAACGTAAATCATTCGCTTTCAAAAGGCTTTGACAGCTACGAAAATCAAACCTATGCACAGTTTTTAGAATTAATCAGCAAGAACTATAAAACGTCCAGAGAAGTGGCAGATTATGCAGATCTTTTAGGAATTTCGGCACGAAAGCTAACAGATTTATGCAAACGCTGCAGTAACAGAGGCGCAAAAGAATTAATAAACGGACAAATTATTGCCGAAGCCAAAAGAGCACTGCAATTTACTTCTAACCCAATAAAAGAAATTGCTTTTCAACTCAATTTTACTACCGCAGAGCAATTCAGCCATTTCTTTAAAAAGAATGCTCAGGTTTCTCCTCATGAATACAGATTACTTTTTCTAAATATTGGAAATTAAATCTTTAGTAATACTCACGTAATTTTTGACATGCGCTTGACGTAATTTGACATTCCTCAAACAAGTCTCTCAAGATACCTTTGAAAAAAACAAATTATCATGTCAGTAAACAAACTAAAAACAATTGCAGGAATAGTTATTCCGGACAGTTCTATTGCACAGCAGGCTACAGAACTTTTATTAGAACACGGCACAGAATTTATCTACAATCATTCGCTGCGTGTATTTCTGTTTTCTTCTTTAAACGGAAAAAGAAGACAACTTAAATATGATGAAGAATTATTGTATGTGGCTTCCGTTTTTCACGATTTGGGTTTAACAAAACACTACAGCAGTACAGATTTACGTTTTGAAGTAGACGGTGCAAATGCGGCGAGAGATTTCCTCAAAAGCCATAATTTACCAAAAGAATCACTTCAATTAGTTTGGGATACTATCGCACTGCATACAACAATAGGAATTCCAGAACATAAAGAACCAGAAGTCGCCCTTATGTATTCTGGAGTTGGTCTGGATGTTATGGGTGAAGGCTATGAACATTTAAGCCATCAAAACAGAATTGAAATTCTGGACGCTTTTCCTCGTGATGATTTTAAGAACAAAATTATTCCAACTTTTTTCAGCGGATTTGAACACAAAACAGAAACTACTTTTGGAAACATAAAAGCCGATGTCTGTGCTTACATGATTCCGAATTTTCATCGCAAAAACTTTTGCGACTGTATTTTGCATTCTCCATGGAAAGAGTAATAAAAATTAATTTACAAATAGTAAGATGAGAATTTAGTAACTCATTCTCAAAATTGTATAAAATAAATAGCAGTAAAAAAATTTAATTTTAAGTTATGCTAATTGAAAAGTTAGATAAAGCTTAAACTATAAATTTAAACCTCTCTATTATGATTTTTAACGATTACTATTATATACCAGAAGAATCTACAGGCGACATGACTTCTTACGAAGAGCAGCTGCTTTTAAATTATGATGATTATCTGCAAGGAAATCTTTCGAACACATTAACATCGCATAAGCATTTCAATCTTGAACTGGATGATCTTGAAGATGAATTCCTAGATGATGATATGGAATCTGAATATGATGAAAATGACTGGGAAGAACTAGACAATGAAGATGATTCTGAACCTGAAACTTTTTTAATGCAAAGCTGAAAGTGGATGCACAAATATTGGTAAAGGAGCCTTTGAAAATATTCATTGGCTCCTTTATCTTATAATTGATTTGGATTGATTTTATACTAATGAAGTTCCTCCATCAATAATTAAAGTCTGTCCTGTGCCATATTCCTGCTCCAATAAATAGACAAATGTTTTAGCAATATCTTCGGCCTCGCCTACTCTTTTTACAGGCAAAGCGTTTCCAATATTGGTATACATTTCATTTCTTTCATTTTCAGACATACCGCCCCAAAGTTCTGTTTTTACTACTCCAGGAGAAACAATATTAACTCTTATTGGTGCTAATTCCATTGCTAATGCTCTTGAAAAACCTTCCATAGCTGCACAAATACTGGCGCCTAAAGCCCAACCTTTATTAGGTCTGTTGCTTGCAATTCCGCTGGTTAGTACAATTGAACCTGTAGAATTGATAAATGGCGCTGCATATTTTACGGCTGTAAAAGCGCCCCAATAACGAATATTAAAATAATTTTTGGCAGTTTCTAAAGCAGTATCTTCCACATTTGAAAGCATAATATTTTCACCAGCAGTAAAAATCAAATGATCGAATGTGCCAATTTTTTCAAAAAAACTTTTGACTTGCAATTCATCAGTCACATCAATAACTTGCCCATGCGCCTGACCTTTTATTTCTTGTAAAGCTTTATTTATGCGTTCTTGATTACTTGAAGCAATAATTACATTTGCTCCTTTTAACGCAATTGATTTTGCAGTTGCCAAACCAATTCCGGCGCTTCCGCCTATTATAACTACTTTTTTGTCTTTTAAATTTTCCATTGTTTCTTGTTTACTATTATTCACTATTTTTTAGTCGAACAAAAGTAGAAAGTCACTTACGGAATGGATTTAACAAATGTTAAAAAGGAAATTTAGAATGCATTCTTTTTAATTCTGCTTAAGGATTGTTTGGCAATGCCGAGATAAGAGGCAATATCAGTTTGTGATACTCTGGAGGCAATATTGGGTTGTCGCTCTATAAATTTTTGATAACGCGATGTTGCATCAGTACCAAGATAAAAATTACGTAGTTCTACTTTATTAAGCAGCGCTTGCTGAAAAATTGTATCGAGCATTGGTTTAAAATAAGGCAAATCTTTAATCAAAGAATCTAATTTATTTCTTTCCAAAACAATTATTTCAGTGTCGCAAGCAGCCTGAACAATATCTTGAGAAACTATATTTTCAGTAAAACTTTTTAAAATAGTGCAAAAGTGATTTTCGCCGAAAAAGAAATGAATAACATCATTTCCTTTATCGCTAACGCTCGCAATTTTCAATACGCCATTGCAGACAAAAAAGATTTCATTGGCAATTTTATTTTCTTCAATTAAAATCTCTCCTTCTTTTACAGATCTATATTCTAAATATTGCGCAATACTATTTTTATCTTCTAAAGAAATTTTATGAAAAAGATCTAAATGATTACAAAACTGTTCCAGCATATTATTACAATCTTCTTTTAGCATTTTCAGTATATTTTGACTTTATCAAAGTTAGAAAGATTAATTAGTATTGATCAAAAAAAAAATCCAAATCCCAATCGTAAAATTGGAATTTGGATTTTTTATTATTTAGAATTTAAACTATTTAGTCCAGAATAAAACTTACACTAACATTTGCTGTAATTTCGATTTCACCAACTGCTAATGTTTCATTTTCAGCTCCTGCATTATCAGCAGCCATTGACTTCATAGCCGCATACATTGGCTGCGGGTGATAAATTTGTGAGTTATCTGAAATAACATAAGCTTTACCTACTTTTTGACCTAAAACTGAAACGTAATCTTCTGCTTTTGCTTTAGCATCTTTCATCGCTAATTTTCTGGCTTCAGACTGTAATGATGTCAATTTAGAAGATTCAAAAGAAACTTTGTCAATACGATTAATTCCTTGTTGAACCAAACCTTCCATCAATTCATCATATTTAGATAAATCTTTTAAAACGATTTCTACAGTTTGTGTTGCATTGTAGCTTGTTTTCTTTTTCTCGTAATCGTATTGCGGATTAAGTGCAACTTGTTTTGTTTTAAAATCTGCTGCAGGAAGATTCATTTTTTTGATGAATTTTAAAACTGCGTCAATTTTTTCGTCATTTTGCTTTTTGACATCTTTAGCATTATTCCCTTTTGTTTCAACCGTAGCTGAAATACAAACCTGATCAGGTGCTACTTTTACTTTTCCTTCCCCATTTACATTAATTTGAGGAATTTGTTTGGTTTCCTGGCCGTAAGACATAGTCATAAACATGATTGTTAAAAATAATACTAGTTTTCTCATTTCTGTGATATTTTAAGTTATTGATTAAAGCATTTCAAAAGTTATGCCAGCATTATAATTTTCCCAATTTAGCCATGCCGAAAAGAATCAAAATTGGGACTAAAAGTAAAACAACGATGAAAGTATTATCATAAACTAATGAAGGCTCTTTTATTAAAGTAATTAAGTATCCGCCTATTGCGCCTCCAAAATGCGCTGTATGTCCAATATTATCATTTTTAGCTTTCATTCCATAAATAGAATATAATAAATATAAAATTCCGAAAAGATAAGCGGGAATTGGAATTATACCAAAAATTCCAAGTGTCATATCAGGATGAAGTAAAATTGAAGAGTATAAAACCCCGGTCACGGCTCCTGAAGCTCCAACAGCACGATAGCTGTAATCATTTTTATGAAAGATCATGGTAAGAAGACTTCCAAAAATTAAACTTCCAAAATAAACCAGAACAAAAGAAAAAGTTCCCATCCAGTCTATAACCACCGGTGCAAACATCCAAAGTGTATACATATTAAAAACCAAATGTATAATATCTACATGCAGAAAACCAGACGAAAGCATTCTGATTTGTTCTCCTGCACGTATACTCCCAACATGAAATTCGTATTTTCTAAAAAAATAAAGATCATTAAAACCTTTATAACTAATCAGTACATTGGCCACTATAATTCCAATTAAAATGGTATTCATAAATAATATTTAATGTGAAGGGTAAAGATAAACAATATCAAACATAAGTTGATGAGAATCCAAAATATCGAGCTTATTCATTTTTACATTATATTTGTAGAAAAAAATTTTAGATGCAATTTATTGTTTATATAATAGCCTTCCCTTTACTTTGGCTAATCTCTATACTCCCATTTCGCTTATTTTATTTGTTTTCAGATTTTGTATACTTTTTAGTTTACAGAGTTATTAGATATCGTAAAAGTGTAGTACGCGAAAACCTGGCGCTTACTTTTCCTAATTTAAGCAAAGCTGAAAGAAAAGTGATTGAAAAAAAATTCTATCACCATATGTGTGATATGTTTTTAGAGATGGTAAAAACATTGAGCATTACACCAGAAGAAATGGAAAAGCGATTCCATGTAACCAATATTGAATTGGTTCAGGATTATGCAAGACGAGGTAAAAGTGTAATTCTTGTTGCTTCACATTATGCAAGTTACGAATGGCTTTTAACCATTAATCCAAAACTGGGTTTTCAGGGAATTGCAGTATATAAAAAAATTGCTAATCCTTATTTTGATAAATTGATTAGAAAAATTCGTTCCAAATACAATACCGAATTAGTTGAAACAAGAAAAGCGATTCCAACAATGGCCCAAAATCAGCGTGACGGAAAACTAAGCATGTACGGACTTGCAAGTGATCAATCGCCTAAACTGGACAGAATTTTTCATTCGATGAAATTTATGGGTATTGAAGTTCCCGTGCATACAGGAGCCGAAATGCTGGCAAAAAAATATGATTTAAGTGTAATAATGGTAAAAGTAAAAAAGGTTTCAAGAGGTTATTATGAAGCTACTTTTTTAACCATTGCTGATAATCCGCATGATTATAAAAATTTTGACATTACAGAGAAATACCTGAAAGAAGTAGAAAAACAAATTCTTGAAGCTCCTGAATTTTATCTTTGGACACACAAAAGATGGAAACATAGAGTTACTAAATAATTTACAAAAGAAAATCCAAAAAGCAGTCGTTACTTTTTGGATTTTCTTTTATCGTCAAAACTGTAAATCTTGCATATAAGATTTACAAAGGTGTTGAAATATATTTTGATGGGTTTTTGTAATATTTTTTTTTGACTTAAAAACTACACAAACCACATAAATTTGAAGTTAACTAAATCGAATAAAAAAACCTTACCAAAATTTTAATCATGATTAAAAAGTTACTTTTTACATTTTTGTTAATAACCGTTTCTATTACAGCATTTGCCCAGAGTACGAAACGCGGAATTGCTTATGGAAATAATTCAACGGCTGATTTATTAGCACTTAAACCGGGGATTTCCTGGTGGTACAATTGGGGATCACTTCCTGAAAATGACGTTAATGCGAATTATGCAACTCTTGGAGTTGAATATGTTCCAATGATTTGGGGAAAATTAAGCGATGCTGAAGTACAAAATTTTATAAATAAAATTAAACCAGGTGCTAAATATTTATTAGCTTTTAACGAACCTAACTTTAATGATGGTGCTCGTTTAACTCCTCAGGAAGCTGTAAATGCATGGGTAAACGTAGAAAAAGTTGCTGCTGCAAAAAACTTAGAAATCGTAAGCGCATCACCGGCTTTTAATGGGCCTGATAATTATGGCGGTTACAGCAGTCCTACTGCATGGCACGATCAATTTTTTCTTTTGTGCCCTGATTGTAAAGTCGATTATATTGCTTTTCATACTTATGATAATACAGCTGGCTCTGTTATTGGCGTAACAAGTCTTTTAAAAAAGTATAACCGCCCAGTTTGGGTGACAGAATTTGCAAATCGAGTTATTCAGTCTGAAGCAGATAAAATTGCTTTTATGAAACAAATCCTTAATAGTTTTGAAAACGATCCGGATATTTACAGATATTCTTGGTTTACAGGCCGCGTTCCGGCAGACTGGACAGATATGCAGGAAGGACAATTGTTGAGCCCAACAAGTGGTGTTTTAAAACCAATAGGAACAGAATATATTAATGTTAGTTATACAACAAAAAAATTAAATGTTCCGGGCAGAATTACAGCCAATCAACATTACAGAAGAAAAGGAACCGGACTTCAAAACACAACAGATTCCGGAACCGGACAAAATGTATGTTTTATAGACAGCGGCGACTGGAACGAATTTATGCTTAATGTTGCCAATGCAGGAACTTATAACTTAACGTTTAGAGTTGCTTCGCCAACTATTCCGGGGAAATTTGACATTTTGGTTAATGATGTTATAGTAAAAACAGATGAAACGTTTCCTGTAACTGGTGGATATCAAACATATGCAGATAAAGTTGTAAACGGAGTTACATTGCCAAAAGGCGAAGTTTATTTAAAAATTAAGTTCAAATCAAGCGATATGAATTTTAATTATATTGATGTAGCTTCAGGAAACTTAGGTGTAAATGATCCAAAAGCAGATAATGATTCTTTTACGATTTATCCAAATCCTATTAAAGTTGAGTCTACACTTCATATAAAATCTTTTACAACAGAACCTATATCTCTAAAAATTGTAGATATGAAAGGAAGTGTATGTTTCTCTTCTAATGATTACTCTACAAACGAAGATATTAAGATTGGCGATAAATTAGCTGCCGGAGTTTATATCGTAAACGTTTCGTATGGTTCAATTAACAAATCAATGAAAATTATAAAGAACTAAGTTTTAACTATACAAAAAGCGCCTTTCATAAATTTGAAAGGCGCTTTTTTATTTAGTATCGCAAAAATTAAATTCCTGCAATCTCTTTTATTTCATCAATAATACGAAGTGCTAAAGTATCAGCTTCTTTTTGCGAAGGCGCTTCTGTATAAATTCTAATAATTGGTTCCGTATTCGATTTTCTTAAATGAACCCATTCATTAGCAAAATCAATTTTTACACCGTCAATTGTCGAAATATCTTCGTTTTTATATTTCTCTGTCATAGCCGTTAAAATGGCATCAACATCAATTTGAGGAGTTAATTCGATTTTATTTTTGCTCATATAATATTCCGGATAAGAAGCTCTCAATGCCGAAACTGCTATTTTTTTATTTGCTAAATGCGTTAAAAACAAAGCAACTCCCACCAAACTGTCACGTCCGTAATGCAATTCAGGATAAATAATTCCGCCGTTACCTTCACCGCCAATAACCGCTTTATTCTTTTTCATCAATTCCACAACATTCACCTCTCCTACTGCACTTGCTTCATATTTTCCGTTATGTCCATTTGTAACATCACGCAATGCACGGGACGAAGACATATTCGAAACCGTATTTCCAGGAGTTTTACTCAAAACATAATCTGCGCAGGCAACCAATGTATATTCTTCACCAAACATTTCACCATCTTCGCTGATAAAAGCCAAACGATCAACATCTGGATCAACAACAATTCCTAAATGTGCTTTTTCTTTTACAACTAATTCAGAAATATCGGTTAAATGCTCTTTTAAAGGTTCCGGATTATGCGGAAAATGTCCATTTGGTTCGCAGTATAATTTTACCACTTCAACGCCCATTTGTTCTAATAAGTTTGGAATAATAATTCCGCCAGAAGAATTCACTCCATCAACAACAACTTTAAACTTAGCATCTTTTACAGCCTGAACATCAACTAAAGGCAAATTCAATACTTCATCAATATGAATATCCATATAAGCATCATTCAGTGTAATTTCTCCAAGATTATCAACATCAGAGAAATCAAAAGCTTCAGCTTCGGCAATTTCAAGAATTTTAGCACCATCATCTCCGCTTAAAAATTCTCCTTTTTCATTCAATAATTTCAAAGCATTCCATTGTTTTGGATTATGAGATGCCGTTAAAATAATTCCTCCATCTGCTTTTTCAAGAGGAACCGCAACTTCAACTGTAGGCGTTGTAGAAAGTCCCAAATCAATTACATTAATTCCTAAACCTATTAAAGTATTTACAACAAGATTATGAATCATAGGTCCCGAAATTCTAGCATCGCGGCCTATTACAACTGTTAGTTTTTCTTTTGAAGTATTATTTTTAAGAAAAGTTCCGTATGCCGATGCAAATTTTACAGCGTCAACAGGAGTCAGGTTATCTCCCACTTTTCCACCGATTGTTCCTCGTATTCCTGAAATCGATTTTATTAAAGTCATCTTTGTGAGTTATGGTTATTTTATTACAAATATAAAAAAGTTACTAAGCTTATGAGGTTCTACGAGGCTAAGTTTTTTTTCTACTTTAAATATTCAGGTAAAATCTCTGATTATTTTATCATAATTATCAAGGCTCTTAGATGATAAGATGCTAATGTTTTTTTAATACCTTAAATATTTAAGTAAAATAGTGACTATTTTATAACAAAATGATTTAAAAAAGTTTTTATACATTTACTAAAATAACTTAGTGACTGAGTAACTCAGAACCTTAGCAACTTTAAAAAAAATGAATTTCTTAGCCCATATATATCTTTCCGGTGATAATGATTTAATCAAAATTGGCAATTTTATGGCTGATGGCATTCGCGGAAAAAAGTTTGAGCATTTTCCGCAAGATGTTCAAAAAGGAATTCTTTTACACCGCTTTATAGACACTTACACAGACTCTCACGATATTTTTAGACAAAGCACCAGACGTCTTCACGAAAAATACCATCATTATTCCGGAGTAATTATAGATATTGTTTACGATCACTTTTTAGCCAAAAACTGGTCGAATTATTCCGATGAAAAATTAGAAGACTTCATCAATCGTTTTTACAATTCACTACACGAAAATTACGCTGTTTTAACCGAAAAAACGCAAGGTTTAATGCCTTATATGATAGAAAGAAACTGGCTTTTGAGTTACAGAACAGTCGAAGGAATCCATCAAATTTTAACCCAGATGGACAGACGTTCGAGAAATGTTTCAAAAATGCAGTTCGCCAGCGAAGAATTAAAAGAATTTTATACAGAATTTGAACAGGAATTCACTCTTTTTTTTGAGGACATTCAACAACAAGCCAAACAAAAATTACTTTCCTTATAAACCTAACCATTTTATAAAATATGTTCTTGTTATGAAAAAAATTTCACTTCTTATTTATTTTATATCCTTTTACAATTTTGCACAACACACAGCCTCACCAACTGGTTTAACCGCTTCAAAAGCAATGGTCGTTTCGGCTCGTGCTGAAGCTTCAAAAATTGGCGTAGAAATAATGAAAAAAGGCGGTAACGCATTTGATGCCATGGCCGCAACCGAACTGGCCCTTGCAGTTGCCTATCCATATGCCGGAAATCTTGGCGGCGGCGGATTTATGGTGTACCGAAAAGCAAACGGAGAAGTTGGAAGTTTAGATTATCGCGAAAAAGCACCGCTTGCCGCTACAAAAAATATGTTTCTGGACAAAGACGGAAATGTAATTCCCGGAAAAAGTACCGAAACTCCTTTAGCTATTGGTGTTCCCGGAACTATCGCCGGAGTTTTTGCCGTTCATAAAAAATTTGGTTCTCTGCCAATATCAGAAATTCTGAAACCAGTTATAGCACTTGCAGAAAAGGGTGTCGTTGTAACCCTAAAACAACAAAAGCAGCTTGAGAATTATCATGATGCCATTGTAAAAGCAAATGGGCCAACTACGTTAATGGCCGGAAAATTCAAAGAAGGTGACACAATAAAATATCCTGCGCTTGCCAACACGCTTAAACGAATTTTAAAAGGCGGTAAAGATGAATTCTACAAAGGCAAAACTGCCCAGGTTTTAGTTGATTATCTGAAGAAAAAAGGCGGTATTATAACTCTTAAAGATTTAGCATCTTATGAAGCAAAGTGGAGAAATCCATTGCAGTTTGATTATAAAGATTTAAAAATTACTTCGATGGCTCCTCCTAGCAGCGGCGGTATTTGTCTGTCACAGATTCTAAAAATGATTTCTCCGTTTTATTTATCAAAAATGGGACACAATTCTGAACAGTCAATTCAGGTAATTGTTGAAGCAGAAAGAAGGGCTTACGCCGATAGAAGCCATTTTTTAGGAGATCCTGATTTTGTAAAAATTCCAATTAAAGGTCTTTTATCAGATTCTTATTTAAAAGAAAGAATGTCAAATTTTGATTCCGAAAAAGCTTCATTATCATCAGAAATAAAAGAAGGAAAAATTACGTATAACGAAAGTACCGAAACAACGCATTATTCTATTGTCGATCAATTTGGAAACGCTGTTTCTGCAACTACAACAATAAATGACGGTTTTGGATCTAAATATTATTGTGAGGAATTAGGCTTTTTCTTAAACAACGAAATGGACGATTTTAGCGCAAAACCGGGATCACCAAATATGTTTGGATTAGTTGGAAACGAAGCAAACAGCATTGCTCCTCAAAAAAGAATGTTAAGCTCTATGACGCCGACAATTGTAGAGAAAAACGGAAAATTATTCATGGTTGTAGGTTCTCCGGGCGGATCTACAATTATAACTTCTGTATTGCAGACTATTTTGAATGTTTACGAATATAATTTAAGTATGCAGGCAGCAGTAAATGCACCACGCTTTCATCATCAATGGCTTCCGGATCTTATTACGTTTGAGCCAAATACGTTCAATTATAATACGATTGAAAGTTTAAAAGCAAAAGGATATTTGATCAACGAAAAAACGACACCTGTAATTGGTAAAGTGGATGCTATTTTGGTTCTGCCAGACAATACTCTTGAAGGAGGTGCCGATTTTCGTGGTGATGACAAAGCTGCGGGATTTTAAAGCAAAAAGATTTTAGTAGAAAAATTTGACAAAATCGAATGTTTAAAGCTAAATTTGCATTCTCCGTAACTTTTTTAAAAATACAATGATAAAAAAACTTTTCCGAAGATTAGAAAGCATTATTGCTTTGGCTCAATCTATTTTGACACCAAAGCAATTCATTTTTTTATCCAGTGTTTTGGTCGGAATTTCGTGTGCGTTTGCAGTAATCATTTTAAAAACATTTGCGCATAGCGTTTTTTCATTTGCAACTTACCTAAGCGGAATTTTAAAATTAGGTTTCATTAATAGTATCCTGCCTATAATTGGTATTTTACTGACTGTTTTGGTGGTTAAAAAAGTTTTAAACGGAACTATCCAAAAAGGGACTTCACAAATATTATATGCTGTTGCCAAAAAGGCAAGTATAATTCCGAAAAAGCAAATGTATGCGCAGATTGTTACAAGCTCTTTGACTGTAGGTTTAGGAGGATCAGCAGGTTTAGAAAGCCCAATTGTAATTACGGGAGCTGCTTTTGGTTCCAACTATGCACAAAATTATAAATTAGCTTACAAAGACAGAACTTTACTTATTGGCTGCGGGGTTGCGGCTGGAATTTCGGCAGCTTTTAATGCACCAATTGCCGGAGTTCTTTTTGCTATAGAAGTTCTTCTGGTCGATGTTAGTATTTCGGCTTTTACGCCAATTATGATTTCGGCAGCGACCGGAGCTTTGGTCTCGGCAATTGTGTTAGACGAAAGCATTCTTTTATCTTTCAAAAAACAAGAAACTTTTGATTATCATAATATTCCCTTTTATGTAATTTTAGGTGTTTTAACAGGCGCAATTGCGGTTTATTACTCTAGAAATTTTCAAAAAGTAGAACATTATTTTTCAGAACTAAAAATGGGTCCTTATAAAAAAGCCCTGATTGGTTCTTCGCTTTTGGCACTTCTTATTTTTATCTTCCCAACATTGTTTGGTGAAGGTTACGAAAGTATCAAAATCCTATCAGAAACTGATCCCGGGCAATTATTAGACAATACTTTATTTGCCAGCTGGAGAAACAATCAATGGGTTTTACTGCTTTTTGTGGGCTGTACCATGATGATAAAAGTATTTGCTTCGGGACTTACAATTGGAAGTGGTGGAAACGGTGGAAACTTTGCTCCTTCCTTATTTTTAGGTTCTTATCTGGGATATTTCTTTTCTAAATTTATCATTCTGACTGGTTTAGCAAAATTACCAATTAGTAATTTTACAATGGTTGGAATGGCCGGAATCCTGAGCGGATTATTTCATGCGCCGCTTACCGCAATTTTCCTTATTGCAGAAATTACCGGAGGTTACGGATTAATGATTCCGCTTATGATTGTTTCATCAATTAGTTTTGCAATTTCAAAACGTTTTGAAAAATATTCTCTCGATGTAAAAAATCTGGCGAAAAAAGGTCATGCATTTACCAGCAATAAAGATTCGAATATCTTATCAACTTTAGATATTGATACCATCATCCAAACCGATTATTTAACGGTTTCTCCAGAAGAACATTTAAGTAAATTGGTAGATCTTATTTCGCACTCCAATCAGGTAATTTTTGCCGTTGTAGATAACGAAAGAGAACTTGTTGGTGTCGTGCATTTTAATGATATCAGAGAAATTATCTTTAATGCGTACCGTGTAAAATATACTTTAATCAAAGATGTAATGAAAACTCCTCCTGCAACCATTTCTTCAAATGACAGCATGGAGATCGTAATGACTAAATTCGAAAGATCTAAAACTGCTTTTCTTCCCGTTTTACGAAATGACAAATATTTCGGTATGATCTCAAAGTCAATTGCGCTTGAAGCTTATAGAATGAAACTTCGTTCCATGACAATAGAATAAGCTTAATATCGGATAAGTTAAAAATTTGGAGTATCCGATATTAAGAAGTACTTTTGTAGGATTATGTGGAACATTGACTTAACATACAGAGAAGAATTTCAATCAACATTTGATCGATTGTACCAAAAAAGGCTTGATTTGCAAAACAGCAGACCATTGCCCAATATCGCTTTACACAAAATTCGCGAAAGCCTATCACTCGAATGGACCTACAATTCAAACAGTATTGAAGGAAACACAATGAGTTTGCGCGAAACCCAAATGGTAATTCAGGAAGGAATCACCATAAAAGGAAAATCGCTTCGGGAACATTTTGAAACACATAATCACTAAAGCAATTGATTATTTATATTCAATTGTAGATGATACTTACAAACTTCGAAGCATTGATATTCTTTCCATTCATGGTTTAGTTTTACGTTCTATCGAAGATGATTTTGCAGGTCGTTTACGAAATGGCGGCGTTCGAATTTCGGGAGCTAATTTTATGCCTCCAAACGCCAATAAAGTTTCAGATCTTTTGGATGAATTAATTGAGTTTGTCAATACAAATCCTTTAGGTTTAAACGATATAGAACTAGCCACTATTTATCATCATAAATTAGTGTGGATACATCCATTTTTTGATGGAAACGGGCGTACTGTTCGTTTAAGCATTAATCTGTTATTAATGCGATGCGGTTTTCCGCCGGCAATTGTTCTTAAAAACGATAGAAAGAAATATTACGAAGCACTAAATCAGGCAAACAATGGCAATTATCAAAAACTAACCCTTTTGATGTGTCAGGCATTAGAGCGAACTTTAAATATATATTTAACCGCAATGCCGGGTAGCAGTTATGATTATCAGCCTATCATAAATATTGTAAGCGAACCAGAAGCCACTTACGGTCAGGAATATGTAAGTTTATTGGCCAGAACAGGAAAAATTGACGCTTATAAAGAAGGCCGAAATTGGTACACTACCAAAGAAGCTATCGAAGAATATATGGCAACAAGAAAAAGAAAACGCTAGTTTAGGCTAGCGTTATTTTGTTACAATTTTTAACATAAACTTCTATACTCTAGTACTAAAAGAACAAATCAAAGTGGTAACTTTGCGTTTTGCTCAAATTTATGCTAGATAAAGACAATACTATTGAAGTTCTTGGCGCAAGAGTTCATAATCTAAAAAATATCGATATTTCTATTCCGCGTGAAAAACTTGTTGTTATAACAGGTCTTTCGGGTTCGGGAAAATCATCATTAGCGTTTGATACGATTTATGCTGAAGGTCAGCGTCGTTATGTAGAAACTTTTTCTGCATATGCGAGGCAGTTCCTTGGCGGATTAGAACGTCCGGATGTTGATAAAATCGACGGACTTTCTCCGGTTATCGCGATTGAACAAAAAACTACCAGTAAAAGTCCGCGTTCAACTGTAGGAACAATTACTGAAATATACGATTTCCTTCGACTTTTATACGCTCGAGGTGCTGACGCTTACAGTTACAACACCGGAGAAAAAATGGTTTCCTATTCTGATGAGCAAATTAAAGATTTGATTATTCAGGATTATAATGGTAAACGTATCAATATTCTTGCTCCGGTAATTAAAGCCAGAAAAGGGCATTATGCCGAATTATTCCAGCAAATTACCAAACAAGGATTTTTAAAAGTCCGTGTAAATGGTGAAGTTCAGGATTTAGTTGCCGGAATGAAACTGGATCGTTACAAAACTCACGATATTGAAATTGTAGTCGACAGAATGTTGATTGAAAATACCGAAGACAATCAAAAACGATTGGCTGAAAGTATTAATACAGCTATGCATCATGGCGAAAATGTATTAATGATTTTAGATCAGGACACAAACGAAGTTCGTTATTTCAGTAGAAATTTAATGTGTCCAACAACCGGAATTTCGTATCAAAATCCAGAACCAAATTTATTTTCTTTCAACTCTCCAAAAGGTGCATGTCCGCATTGTAACGGATTAGGAACGGTTCACGAAATCAATGTTAAAAAGATCATTCCAAATCCGAAATTATCAATTAAAAGCGGTGGATTTGCTCCGCTTGGCGAATATAAATCTTCATGGATTTTTAAGCAGTTAGAAACTATTGGAGAAAAATTTGGATTTAAGATTACAGATCCAATTGAGAAAATTCCAGAAGAAGCTATGCAAATGATTTTGTATGGCGGAAAAGATAAATTTGCCATCAACTCAAAAGATCTTGGAGTAACAAGAGAATATAAAATTGATTTTGAAGGAATTTCAAACTTCATCAAAAATCAATATGACGAAAGCGCGACAACAAGCATAAAACGCTGGGCAAAAGATTTCATGGACGAAATTAACTGTCCGGTTTGCGATGGTTCCCGTCTTAAAAAAGAAGCCTTATTTTTCAGGGTTAATGAAAAAAATATCACAGAATTATGTGATATGGATATTTCAGATTTAACGGCTTGGTTTCAGGATTTGAATAAGCATTTAACTGATAAACAGCTTTTAATTGCTTCTGAAGTTGTAAAAGAAATCAAAGACCGTTTGAACTTTTTAATGAATGTTGGTTTAAATTATTTGGCTTTAAGCCGAAGTTCAAAATCACTTTCGGGTGGTGAAGCGCAGCGTATTCGATTAGCGACACAAATTGGTTCACAGCTGGTTGGTGTTTTATATATTTTGGATGAGCCAAGTATTGGTTTACACCAAAGAGATAATGAAAAACTGATTAAATCTCTGGAACAATTACGTGATATTGGAAACTCGGTTATTGTGGTAGAACACGATAAAGACATGATCGAAACCGCAGATTATGTAATTGATATTGGCCCAAAAGCCGGAAAATATGGCGGAGAAATTATCAGCATTGGAACTCCGGCAGAAACTTTAAAATCTAATACCATTACCGCTCAATATTTGAATGGTAAAATGAAATTAGAGATTCCGAAAGAGAGAAGAAAAGGAAACGGAAAGTTTTTAAAACTAACCGGAGCAACAGGAAATAACCTGAAAAATGTTTCGATAGAACTACCTTTAGGACAATTAATCTGCGTTACAGGAGTTTCAGGAAGTGGAAAATCAACTTTAATTAACGAGACGCTCTACCCTATTTTGAATGCTTATTATTTTAATGGTGTAAAAAAACCACAGCCTTATAAAAAGATTGAAGGTTTAGAACATATTGACAAAGTAATTGATATTGATCAAAGTCCGATTGGAAGAACACCGCGTTCAAATCCTGCGACTTATACAGAAGTTTTTACCGAAATCAGAAATCTTTTTACCATGACTTCTGAAAGTATGATTCGTGGTTATAAAGCTGGACGTTTCAGCTTTAATGTAAAAGGCGGACGCTGCGAAACCTGCGAAGGTTCTGGTGTAAGAACTATTGAAATGAACTTTTTACCAGATGTTTATGTAGAATGCGAAACGTGTCAGGGAAAACGTTTTAACAGAGAAACATTGGAAATTAGATACAAAGGAAAATCAATTTCTGATGTTTTGGATATGACGGTTGATGAAGCGGTTCCGTTTTTTGAAAACATTCCGAAAATTTACAGAAAAGTAAAAACAATTCAGGATGTTGGTTTAGGTTATATTACGCTTGGTCAGCAAAGTACAACACTTTCCGGTGGTGAAGCACAGCGTATCAAACTGGCTGGAGAATTATCTAAAAAAGATACAGGAAATACTTTCTATATTCTGGACGAACCTACAACTGGATTGCACTTTGAAGATATTCGCGTTTTAATGGATGTTATCAATAAACTGGTTGATAAAGGAAATACGATCTTAGTTATCGAACATAATATGGACGTTATTAAACTTGCCGATTATATTATTGATATCGGTCCTGAAGGCGGAAAAGGCGGCGGACAATTAATCGCAAAAGGTACTCCTGAAGAAGTAGCGAAAAATAAAAAAAGTTATACGGCTAAGTTTTTGAAAAAAGAGTTGGAATAAAATATTGTTATTAATGGAATGGTTTAAAATCCGTTGTGTAAAATCAATAACTGATTTTAAACCATTATATCGAAATCTCTAACGGATTGAAATTCGTTATATTGAAACCTCTAACGGATTGAAATCCGTTGCTACCGATATGTCGTTCCTACGGAACTTTTATTTAAAACTTAAAAGCAAAATCATTTTAAGAATTATGTCCGATGAAATTGAAATTCCTATTGAGCATCAAAAAATAGTTCTGAGTAGAATTAAAAACAGTAAAGCTTCACCCAAAAGAATGTTAGATTGGGATGAAGTTTCAGAGGAAATAATCCAAACATAAATAACTTCAAATCTGCCAAAAGCTTAATGTATCACAATTTAGTTCCGTAGGAACGACAGATCGGTAGCAACGGATTTTAATCCGTTGAAAATATCGATACGCCCCTAGAATAGAGTTCCGTAGGAACGATACATATTGTAGCAAAGGATTTTAATCAGTTGACAATTTTAAGATACATCTCAATTTAATCCCAAGAAAACATTTTCTATTTCTTTGCAATTTTTAATCTCTTGATTATTAATCTTCAAGCAAAAGAACCAACAAAGAAATGTTACATTTCAATTAATAAATCTACATTTTTATAACAATTCTTAAAAAAAGCACTAATTTAGTACGCCCTTTTTGTCAACGCTTTTTCATTTTGACGAAAAGACTAAGATATAATCTATGAATCTAAAAGACAAATTCAATAATGTAGACCAATATTTTTCGCCTAAAATAATTGACGAAGTAAACGATCAATATATTAAAGTGGCAAAAATAAAAGGTCAGGAAGTTCCGTGGCACAATCATGAAAATGAAGATGAATTATTTTATATTGTCGATGGTGAACTTTTAATGGAAATTGAAAATGAACCAGCCGTTGCAATGAAAAAAGGCGATTTATTTGTCGTAAAGAAAGGTGTAAACCATAGAGTTTCGTCGGTAGAAGAATGTTTGATAATGCTGATAGAATCTAAAACTACAGAACATACCGGAAAGGTAAAAAGCAACATTACAAAATCAATTGAAGAACAAACGTATTAATAAAGAATTCTTCGAATAAACCAATTGTTTAATTGAAACCTAATGCCCTAGCCCTGATGGGAACGGCATCTTTTTGTGGCGGGGTTTGCCACAAAAAATATAGTGGACAGCAGGAATGAGCTCCTTCCTTCGACTATAATTAAAATGACAGCTTAATAAAATATAAATAATTAAAATACCTAAAATGAGATTAGAAGATTTTGATAATGATGAGGATAAAGTAATCCAGGACAGTTTAAAACAGAAAACCTGGAATGAAATTAGAACAAATGACAGCTGGGCGATTTTTAAAATCATGTCCGAATTTGTAAACGGTTACGAAAGCATGGGGCGTATTGGTCCGTGTGTATCTATTTTTGGTTCGGCGAGAACAAAACCAGATGACAAATATTATTTACTTGCAGAAAAAATTGCTTTTAAAATTAGTAAAGCCGGTTATGGCGTAATTACGGGAGGAGGCCCGGGAATTATGGAAGCTGGAAATAAAGGTGCGCATTTAGGCGGCGGAACTTCGGTTGGTTTAAATATCGAACTGCCTTTTGAACAGCATTTTAATCCTTATATAGATCACGATAAAAACCTGAATTTCGATTATTTCTTTGTGAGAAAAGTTATGTTCGTTAAATATTCGCAAGGTTTTGTGGTTATGCCGGGAGGTTTTGGAACGCTTGACGAAATGTTTGAAGCAATCACTTTGATTCAGACTAAGAAAATTGGAAAATTCCCCATTATTTTGGTTGGAGTTGAATTTTGGTCAGGTTTATTGGATTGGGTAAAAACAGTTTTGGTAGAAAAAATGCAGACTGTAAGTCCTGAAGATTTGAATTTATTCAAAATCGTAGATACTGAAGATGAAGTTGTTGATGTTCTGGATAAATTCTACAAGAAATACGACTTGAGTCCGAATTTCTAAAACATTTGTAGGGTAAATAAATTTTGTAAGATTAAGTATTCTTAAAAAAATCTGCACTTATTTTACCTATAAGGTTAAATTTACACCTATAACGATATAAAAATTGAAAGCTGTTTTTTAAAACAGCTTTTTTTATGCTATTTTTACATAAAGCCATGAATAAATTTATGCACGAAATTTTAGATATATTTATAATTTTTACGCCAATTCTTGAAATCAATATATAAAATTGTAATTCTCATTTTTGTTTTATTTAGTTCAATAAAACAGTATGCACAACATCAGTCTAAGATGGAAGTGGCGGTTAATGTTGAGCTAAAAACGCTGAATGTAAAACAGGATATTACGTATTTTAATACTTCAAATGATACATTGGTTTCAATTGTTTTGAACGATTGGAATAATGCTTTTGCAGACAAAAACACGCCTTTGGCAAGACGATTTTCTGATGAATTTTATCGTGGTTTTCATTTAGCAAAAGCTATTGAAAGAGGAAATACGACCATTTTAAATCTAACCGATTCGGGTTTTACAGCGCTGGAATGGGAAAGAACAGATAAAAACCCAGATTTTATCGTGGTTAAGTTAACCCAAAAATTATTTCCGGGTGAACAAATTACATTGCACATCAATTATATTTCCAAAATTCCGAGTGACAAATTCACGCATTATGGATTTAATCAAAACGGGATGAATTTGAAAAACTGGTTTTTAAATCCTGCACGTTTTGAAAATCATCGTTTTATAAGATACAACAACTTTAATCTTGACGATATTGCCAATGCGGTTGTTGATCATGAAGTTGAAATAAAAATCCCGAATGATTATTCGATTACGACAGATTTAAATTCGGTTTCAAAAGATATTTCAAATTCGGCATTTACCAATTATTCTTTCTCGGGAAAAAACAGATCTGACTTTAATTTATTTATTGAGAAACAAAATAATTTTAAGAGTTATGATAATGGAACAATCGAAGTTCTTTCTGATTTAAAAAATAAAAAAATCAGCGAGGTTCAAAAAGCAATTATAATTGACCGAGTTGCTGCGTTTGCAAATGAATTTCTTGGTAAATATCCCAATGAAAAAATTACGGTTTCGCAGGCAGATTATGAGCGAAATCCTTTTTATGGTTTGAATCAGCTGCCTTCTTTTATCAGTCCGTTTTCAGATGAATTTATGTTTGAAGTAACGTTCTTCAAAACCTATTTGAACAATTATTTAAAAAACTCACTTCGACTTGATCCTCGAAAAGACAATTGGGTCTATGACGGAATCCAGATTTATGCCATGATGAAGTACATGGAAGAAAATCATCTGGATGAAAAAATGCTGGGAAGACTTTCGAAAATGAAACTTTTTAAAAGTTACAATATTACCAATCTTACTTTTAATGAGCAGTACAGTTATTATTATATGCTGATGGCTCGCAAAAATCTGGATCAGCCGCTTGGAGATCCAAAAAATACGCTGATAAAATTTAATGAACAGATTGCGAGTAAATACCGCGCGGGTTTAAGTTTGAGTTATCTTGATGATTATTTAAATCATAATATTGTTCCGGAGAGTATTCAGGAATTTTATAATTTGAATAAAACGCAGCAGACAAATCGTTATGACTTTGAAAAAATCCTGACTGAAAAAAGCCCAAAAAATATCGACTGGTTTTTTAGAACAATAATCGATTCACGTGAAATTATTGACTATAAATTTACGCATGTTTCCAAAACCGCAGATAGTGTACAATTCTCGATAAAAAACAAAACCGATATTTATGCTCCGATTCCGGTTTATGGTTTAAAGAAAAATGAAGTTGTTTTTAAGGAATGGATTGAGCCTAAAAAAGCAGATTCTGTTTATCAATTTGATCGAAAAAATGCAGATAAATTAGTTATTAATTACAACAATGAAGTTCCTGAATTCAATCAGAGAAACAACTGGAAATCATTAAAAAGTCTGGTAATTACCAATCGTCCTATAAAATTTAATTTTGCCAAAGATCTTGAAGATCCTTATTACAACCAGATTTTATATATTCCAACGTTGACGTATAATTATTATGACGGATTAACACCGGGAATTCGTTTTCATAATAAAACGATATTAGATAAACCCTTTACTTTTGATATTAATCCAGCCTATTCCATAAAAGCGGGAACAATTTCTGGTTCGTCTGCTTTTTCTCTGAATCAATTTTATCGAAACAGCACTTTATATAATGTGCGATATTCTATAAGTCAAAACTATTTTCATTATGCGCCAGATGCTACTTACCTGCGATTAAATCCTATGGTGCAGCTGCGCATTCGCGAAGAGAATTTTAGGGACAATAGAAAACAGCTTATTTTGTTTCGTCAGGTAATTGTAAACAGAGAAGCAAGCACATTTATTACAGATAATTCTAAACCTAATTATTCAGTTTTTGACGCCCGTTATGTAAACACAAAAACAGAACTGGTTAATCATTTCAATTTTATGACCGATGTTCAGTTTGGCGGAGGCTTTGGAAAAGTTTCGGGAGAAGTTGAATACAGAAGGTTATTTGAAAATAATCGCAAAATAAATTTAAGATTGTTTGCCGGAAGTTTTTTGTACAATAAAACCAATTCTGATTATTTTAGTTTTGGTCTTGATAAGCCTACAGATTATTTATTTGACTATAATATTTTAGGAAGGTCTGAAACTAGTGGGATTTTCAGCCAGCAATATGTAATTGCCGAGGGAGGTTTTAAATCAAAAATAGATCCTTCATTTGGTAATCAATGGATGACAACTTTAAACGCCAGTTATGCTTTATGGGACTGGGTTGAAGTTTATGGCGATGTTGGACTTTTGAAAAATAAACATCAAGATGCCTTTTTTGCATATGATAGCGGAGTGCGGTTAAATCTTGTTCCAGACTACTTTGAACTTTATTTTCCTGTCTATTCTAATAACGGGTGGGAAATTTCTCAAAAGAATTACAACGAAAAAATCAGATTTGTTATTACTTTGTCACCAAAAGCATTAGTCACTCTTTTTACCCGAAAATGGTTTTAATTAAATAAATTTTAATCAAAAACATAAATTATTATCACAAAAAAGATAAAAATCATAAAAATAACACAATTAAAGTACGTAGTTTTCTGTTTTTAAATACAAATAATTAAATTATATTTATTTTAAAGAATTATGATTATTGATTGTTTTTAAGTAATTTCGCAGTCTTAACATGACCCACAAGATTATGATAACAGAAAAAAGCAATACTACTTTAACTTTTGAAGATTTCAAAACAGAGGTATTGAACGACTACAGAATTGCAGTAACTAGCCGTGAGTGTAGTCTTTTAGGTCGTAAAGAAGTATTGACAGGAAAAGCCAAATTTGGAATATTTGGTGACGGGAAAGAAGTACCGCAGCTTGCAATGGCTAAAGCCTTTAAAAATGGGGATTTCCGCTCTGGTTATTATCGCGATCAGACTTTTATGATGGCGATTGGCGAATTAACTCCGAAGCAGTTTTTCGCAGGTTTATACGGTCATACTGATTTAGCTCATGATCCAATGTCTGCCGGAAGGCAAATGGGCGGACACTTTGTAACGCACAGTTTAAACGAAGACGGATCGTGGAAAGACTTAACAAAACAAAAAAATTCAAGCTCAGATATATCGCCTACAGCAGGACAAATGCCAAGATTATTGGGATTAGCTCAGGCTTCTAAAATTTATAGAAATGTTAATGGAATTACCATTAAAGATAAATTTTCTGTAGATGGAAATGAAGTTGCCTGGGGAACAATAGGAAACGCAAGTACATCTGAAGGTTTATTTTTTGAAACTATAAATGCTGCCGGAGTTTTACAAGTTCCGATGGTAATGAGTGTTTGGGATGATGAATACGGAATCTCGGTTCACGCCAAACATCAAACTACAAAAGAAAACATTTCTGAAATCCTAAAAGGATATCAAAGAGATGAAGATTCTAAAGGTTATGAAATTTTTAGAGTAAAAGGATGGGATTATGCGGAGTTGGTTTCGACTTACGAAAGAGCGGGCGCAATTGCACGTGAAGAGCATATTCCGGTTTTAATTCACGTAAACGAATTAACACAGCCGCAAGGCCACTCTACTTCTGGTTCTCACGAACGTTATAAAAATGCAGAAAGATTAGCCTGGGAAAGAGATTTTGATTGTATTCGTCAGATGCGTTTATGGATGATCGCTATTAATATTGCATCTCCGGAAGAATTAGCAGATCTTGATTTTGAATTAAAGAAAGAAGTTCTTGAAGCTAAAAAAGAAGCGTGGAATGATTTTATCAATCCAATTATCGAAGATCAAAAAAATCTTTTGGATTTACTGGAGCAAATTGCAGAAGCAAGCATCAACCATAAAGATAGAATCAGAAAATATATTTCAGAATTAAGTGCGATAAAAGCGCCTTTAAAGAAAGAAATTCTGGTTTACGCAAGAAAGATTCTTCGTTTTATAGAAGTTCCAAACAGTAAAGTTCTTTTATCAAACTGGATTACGAATTTTATTGGAGAGACTCAGGGAAAATTCAGCAGTAACCTGCATTCAGAATCGGCACAAAATGTATTTTCTGTAGAAAAAGTACTTCCTGAATATGCCGAAAATGCAAAACCGGATTTAGACGGAAGAATGATTCTTCGTGATAATTTCGACGCTTTGTTTAGCAAATATCCTGAAACATTGATTTTTGGAGAAGATGTTGGAAACATTGGCGACGTAAATCAAGGTCTTGAAGGCATGCAGGAAAAATACGGAGAACTTCGTGTTGCCGATGTCGGGATTCGTGAAGCGACTATTATTGGTCAGGGAATTGGAATGGCATTGAGAGGTTTACGCCCTATTGCTGAAATTCAATATCTTGATTATTTATTGTATGCTATTCAAATCATGAGTGATGATTTGGCTACTTTACAATACAGAACTGTTGGAAAACAAAAAGCACCATTAATTATCAGAACCCGCGGACACCGTTTAGAAGGTATCTGGCATTCTGGTTCTCCAATGGGAATGATTATAAATGCTATTCGTGGAATCCATGTTTTGGTTCCGAGAGATATGACTCAGGCTGCAGGATTTTACAACACTCTTTTAGAGTGCGATGAACCTGCTTTAGTAATTGAATGTTTGAACGGATACCGTTTAAAAGAAAAAACGCCTTTAAACTTTGGTGAATTCAAAACGCCAATTGGTGTTGTTGAAACATTAAAAGAAGGTGCAGATATTACTTTAGTTTCTTACGGATCGACTTTAAGATTGGTTCAACAAGCCGCTGAGGAATTATTAGTTTTAGGAATTGACTGCGAAATTATTGATATTCAGTCTTTACTTCCGTTTGATGTTAATAAAGATATTGTAAAAAGTGTCGCTAAAACAAATCGTCTTTTAGTAATTGACGAAGATGTTCCGGGCGGAGCTTCGGCTTATATTTTACAGCAGATTCTGGAAGAGCAAGATGCTTACAAATATCTTGACAGTAAACCGCAAACACTTGCTGCAAAAGCGCACAGACCAGCTTACGGAACTGATGGCGATTATTTCTCTAAACCTTCAGCAGAAGATATTTTCGAGAAAATTTACAGCATGATGAATGAAGTTAATCCTTCTAAATTTCCTAGTTTATACTAAGGATTTAGAATGTTTTAGATAATAAAAAAAGCTCCAATATTTTGGAGCTTTTTTTATGTTTTTACCGAAAGTGACCACACTGTTTTGTCATTTCGACGAAGGAGAAATCTCCGCGAGAAACTCCGCAATGTTAATCAATCTTTGTCGAGCTACTTACGGAGATTTCTCCTTCGTCGAAATGACAAGATTATGGATATTTAAATTACCAAATTAATTAAATATCTCTCAACATGGTTCTCGCTCTTTCTAAATCCTCTGCCGTATCAATCCCAATTCCAACATGAGTCGTTTCGACCATTTTTATACGTTTTCCGAACTCTAAATACCTTAACTGCTCCAATTTCTCAGATGCTTCTAGAGATTTCATAGGAAGGCTATAAAAATCTAATAAAGCCTGTTTTCTAAAAGCATAAATCCCGATGTGCTGAAAATAACGAACTCCAGCAGCTGCATCTCTCGGATACGGAATTACAGATCTTGAAAAGTACAAAGCAAACTGCGATTGATCAACCACCACTTTTACATTATTCGGATTATTGATTTCGTCTTCATTTTTAATTTCACGCATTAACGAAGCCAAATCGATCTTTTTATCTTGATCATTTTTAAAAACAGATAAAACCTGTTCTAAAGGCCCGGCTTCTGTAAAAGGTTCATCGCCTTGTACATTTACCACAATATCAACATCAAGATTAGCAACGGCTTCGGCGATTCGGTCGCTTCCAGATTCGTGTTCTTTGATGCTCATTATGGCTTTTCCGCCGTTAGAAACAATTTCGTCAAAAATTAAATCAGAATCGGTTACAACAAAAACATCGTCGAATAAATTTGTTGAAACCGCAGCTTCGTATGTTCTTAAAATTACTGTTTTACCTCCCAAATCCTGCATTAGTTTTGCAGGAAAACGTGTTGATGCATATCGCGCCGGAATTACCGCTATTATTTTCATTTTTTATGTCATTGCGAGGAACGAAGCAATCTCATCCTCATTATTAATTTATATTTTTATGAATCTCTGTGCAAATCTTAGCGAATCTCTGTGAAAGTTATAACGCAAAGATGCACAAAGGTTTCACAGAGATTCGCAAAATTTTTACATTATTTTCACTGAGGTCATACTCAATGAACCTGCTAAAAGTTTATCATTAAACAAACTCACTTCTTCTGATTTTTCTTTTAAACCCAAAGTATATAGCAAAGGCAGATAATGATCCGGAGTTGGAATTGCAATTTGAACCGCTTTACTCATTTTTTCGTACTCAATTAACGGCTGAAAATTTCCATCTAATAAATAATTATTTACGGTTTCTCTGGCTTCAATTGCCCAATCGTAACCGTAATTATCTTTATCAAAATTCCTGAAATCAACTAAACGAAGATTATGCACAATATTGCCGCTGCCAATAATTAAAACACCTTTATGACGCAGCGATTGTAATTTCTGAGCCAATTCAAAATGATATTGTCCTGATTTTGTATAATCAATACTTAACTGAATTACGGGAACATCTGCATTAGGATATAAATGTTTAATTACGCTCCACGCACCATGATCTAAACCCCAATGTTCATCTAAATCAACCTGAACGGGATCTAATATTTTTTGAGTTTCTAATGCCAGTTCGGGACTTCCTTTTGCGGGATACTGCACATCAAAAAGTGCCTGCGGAAATCCTCCAAAATCATGAATGGTTCTCGGCATTTCCATTGAAGTTACTTTTGTGCCTTTTGTAAACCAATGCGCCGAAATACATAAAATAGCATTGGGCTGTGGTAGTGTTTTTGCCAGATTTCGGAAACCGGCTACAAACTGATTTTCTTCAATTGCATTCATTGGACTACCGTGTCCTAAAAACAAAACCGGCATTTTATCTGTATTCGAAAACGTAGACGAAATCGAATGTAAGTCGTTTAGTGTTGTCATTTTCTAAAGTTTTTTTTCGCCACGACCCGAGCGATAGCGAACAGGCGAAGCAATTTCACGAATTAGCACGAATTATTTTTTGTTGCCACAGATTAAAAGGATTAAAAAGATTTTTAAGTTTGCTTTTAAAATCAGTGAGAATCTTTTTAATCTGTGGCAAAAAAACTATTCTTCAAAACTCTCGTCTTTAAATCCTATCAAATATAATTTATTTTTGGCACGCGTCATTGCTGTGTAAAGCCATCTTATATAATCATGATCGATTCCGTTTGGTAAATACGGCTGTTCTACAAAAACCGTATTCCACTGCCCTCCCTGCGATTTATGACAGGTTATGGCGTACGAGAATTTTACCTGTAAACCATTAAAATATTCGTTTTCTTTTACCTTTTGAAACTTCTTATATTTAGTCGATTCATCTTCATAATCCTTCATTACTTCTTCATACAAACGATTTGATTCTTCGTAGGTTAATGACGGAGATTCACTTTTTATTGTATCTAAAATCAATACCGTTTCAAAAGGTTTTTGATCCGGATAATCGACCATTCTTATTTTTACTCTTGCAAAAGTAAAACCGTATAATTCTTTGATCCCGAACATTTCCAGAACCTCAATAATATCACCGTTGGCAATAAATCCGGCTTCATCGGTTTCTTTCAGCCAGAAATAATTGTTCTTTACAACCATTAAAAAATCGCCTACAGAAAGCTCACTTTCTTTAAACAAAATCCTGGTTCTGATTTGTTCATTGTATTGATTTGCTCTTTTATTGGAACGGACAATAAACGCCGTGTCCTCAATACTATAATTGCTATAAGCCGTATTTATGGCATCCTGAATATCATATCCATCGGTTAACCGAACAATGTCTTTAAACTTTTTTACATTGAATTTAAACTCCGTAATAAAGCTTTCTTTCAAAAGTTCGCGTAATTCGGTTGCATTGAATAAAATCCCCGAACTTTCTTCCTGACGCATTACTTCATCAAGTTCAATATGTTCGATTTCTTTATCATAATGTACGCCCAAAGTATGCGTATCTAAAGCCGGGCTAATATCTAAATTTACCGGAGGAAGCTGCGCTGTATCTCCTAAAAGAATCATTTTGCAATTGGTTCCAGAATACACATAATTAATCAAATCATCCAGAAGCGAACCGCTGTCTAAAGTACTGTCGGAGATCATCGAAGCCTCATCTACTATAAAAATCGTGTTTTTATGTTTGTTAACTTGTCTGGTAAAAGCCACTCCTCCACCCGATGACTTTTTAGGGAAATAGATTTTTTTGTGAATCGTAAAAGCAGATGTATTGGAATAATTCGCTATTACTTTTGCCGCACGTCCGGTTGGTGCGAGCAGAACAAACTTTTTATTAATATCGCCAAGATTGTTTACGATTGTCGAAATCACCGTTGTTTTTCCGGTTCCGGCATATCCTTTTAGTACAAAAATGGTGTTGTTTGCTGGTTCGGTCAAAAAAATGGCGATTTTTTGAAAAAAAATATCCTGTTTATAAGTGGGTGCAAAAGGAAATCTTTTTTGCAAAACGCCGTAAAACGATGCTGAATTCATAAGGTAAATTTGAAACACAAAGTTCGTTCTTTTTAATGGCAATGGCAATTTTAAACCATATAAGTGATATAAGTAAATTTAAGTTTTAGGCTTTGCGCTTAATTCCACGAACTTATAATTGCTTACATGATCTAAAAAAATCAAAACAAACATCCAGTAAGCTTAAATTTACTTATATCACTTATATGGTTTAGAAAAAGAAAAAAATAACGCAACGATAATGCTCTGCTAACCTTCTTGTAATATTGTTTTTTAAAATTGCAATTATATTAGTTGCTTTTAAATTTGTAAGTTTGTGGTCACCTAAATTCTTTATTGAAACAAAACAGGTAACGAATTGTAAATCAATTATGTCAATACACAATACTAATATTACATCAAAAAATTACAAAAAACTTTCGATTCAGGTTTCGCTGAACGGATTCTCTTTTTGTTGTTTTGATACCTTAAATAATACGATTACTGCTTTTAATGAAGTTCAGTTTGATGCTGCTCAAAAACAGAATAAAATTGAAGATTTATACGCTTCAGCTTTTAAAAATTATTCTGAATTAAAAGAAACTTACGACGACATTTTAGTCATTCACAATAATAATCTTTCGACTTTTGTACCAACGCCATTATTTGATGAAGATTATTTAGGAAGTTACCTGCAGTATACTACAAAAGTGTTTGAAACTGACTTTTTTACTTTCGATCAAATCACCAATTACGACATGCATTCGGTTTACATTCCGTATATCAATATCAATAATTTTTTAATTGATAACGTTGGTTCTTTCGATTACAAACATGTTAACAGTATTTTGGTCGAAAAAATTTTGGAAGGCTCAAAAAACAATGACGAGAAAAAAATGGTGGTTAATTTCAATCCGGAGCATTTTGAAATTATCGTGGTACAAAATCAAAAGCTATTGTTATTCAACTCTTTTGAATATCAAACTCCTGAGGATTTTATTTATTACATCCTTTTTACAGCCGAGCAATTAAATTTAAATCCTGAGATTTTTCAATTGGAACTGCTTGGAACAATACACCAAAACGATCCGTTTTACGACATCGCTTACAAATACATCCGTAATATTTCTTTTCTTGACGTTAGCGCTTTAAAGGAAAAAAACAACTACACAACAGCTCAGAATCAAAAACATTATATCTTATTTCAATCATGAGAATCATTTCAGGAAAATACAAAGGGCGTAGGATATTCCCTCCAAAAAACCTTCCTGTAAGACCTACGACTGATATGAGTAAAGAAGCATTGTTTAATGTTTTGAATAATCATTTTAGTTTTGACGGCTTAAAGGTTTTAGATTTATTTTCGGGAACCGGCAATATCAGTTATGAATTCGCTTCACGCGGAAGCGCACCCATTACCTCAATCGACGGTGATTTTGGATGCGTTAAATTCATCAAACAAGTTTCATCAGAATACGATTTTGACATTGCAGCTACTAAAAGCGACGTTTACAAGTTTCTGGAAAACTGCAAAACTTCGTATGATATAATTTTTGCCGATCCGCCTTACGGATTAGATCAGGCTGCGTTTGAGAAAATTGTTCTTACTGTTTTTGAAAAAGAATTACTTTCTGAAGATGGAATGATGATTATCGAACATTCAAAATATACCAAAATGGATCATTTAAGTAATTTTTCATTCCAGAAAAGTTACGGCGGCTCATTTTTTAGTTTCTTCGAATTGAATTCTACAGATGATGATGAAGAACTTCCGGGAGAATCTCCTTTAAAAATTGTTGAAGAAGACGAAGGATAATCTATATCAATTTACAAATTTTTAAAATCCCAAATTCCAAGCTTCAATTGGAATTTGGGATTTTCATTTTGGATTTTTTCATTTTATCTAATCCTGTTTTCGTTTTCATTCACATTCTTTTCCTTAAATTCGGTTTCTTTCACTTTCCCAAAAGAATATTTAACCGAGATCGAAATTTCATGAGCATCAACTATATATCTAGCTCTTGAACTGGTATCATTAATTGTAAATTCTTCTGTTTCAATTACATTTTTAAATACATTATTCCAGCTCAAAGTACAGTTCCATTTTTTTAAGAATGTTTTAGAAAGCGCCATATTAACCACAAATCTGGGATTTGTTTCAAAAACACCTTTCTTCTGTTCCGTTAATCCCCAAAAACTTAAAACGAAAGTATATTCTTTTGGAAGCTTAAATTCGTTGTTGGAGTAATAATACAAATACGGTTTTGAGTCTAAAAATTCAGCCGATGGATCTTCTATTTTTTCGAGAATAAAAACCAACGAATTAGTTGTTGTCCAAAATTTATACGTAAAAGGCAATTCAAAATCAAGGCTTAAACCTGCTTCTTTATCAAAATTTATATCTTTAAAAGTCATTATATTTTGACTTTTATCATAGAGAAAACTATTATAAACCGGATTTTTATTTTGCCAATAACTCACTTTAACCGATTTGTTATTGTATTGAAAAGTCGACGAAATTTCATTATTAAATGTTGGCCCCAAATTGATATTACTCGCATATATAAAATACGGATTTATATAAGTCGCAATATTACTTAACGAAGAATAATTGGGACGTGAAATACTTTTGGTATAATTCAAACTAATATTTTTAGTGCTGTCTATTGCCATAGAAAACAGCACTTTCGGGAAAAGATTCGTGTAATTTTTATCAATCAAAGCCGAAGCATCTGTTTTATATTTTCCTATTACATTTGTATTCTCAACCCTAAGTCCGGCAGAAAAACTGATCTTTTTAATTTTTCCGGAAAGCTGTGTATAAGCCGCTGAATTCTCTTCTTTAAAATCATAATCTAAAGCTGTGTTTTTATTTTCTTCGAAGTCCAAAATAGTGGTATTTGATTTGGATTTTGCTGCAGAATAAAGTCCGCCATATTCCAGATTCATTTCGTTTTTAAACTTTTTTTCGAAATCAATTCTTCCCGAATAAACATCAACATTAAACTTTTGATTTCGGTTTTGAGACAAAGCAAATTCAGTGTCGTTATAATTATTTTCGACCACAGTTGCTAAATTCTGCTGAAAATTTGAATATTGAAAACCTGCAAAAAGCTGTGTATTAATTGCTTTAATCTTTTTTGAATAATTCAGAAATGAGTTTACAAAATTCTTTTTACTCGAATTATCGCTCGAGGTTAAAACGTTGTTTTCTACATTTTGATTTTTATTGTATGTAAAAGTATTAATGGGAAAAGTGTCTGTTCGAAGTCTGGAACTAATATTAAACGAAAAATAATCGTCGTCATTTATTTTATAAAATAAGCCGCCGCCAAAAATATATTGCTTTCGTTTTGTTTCGGCCATAACATCATATTTCGAAGCAATATCAGCATTTTGAATTTGATAATCAATACTATGACTTTCCCACGGATTGAGTCGGTTATAATTAAAATTAGCTTTCCATTCGAATTTGTTTTTCTTGAAACTTGTATTCAACCCGAGGTAATTGTTGTAGTTTTTCTTGAAAGAAGCAACTTCAGAAATTTCAGTTCTAAAACTGTCTTTTTTGCTGAATTTTCGGGTAATCAAAATTACCGAACGCCCTTCGGCTTCATATTTTGCAGATGGATTCTGGATGATTTCTATCGTTTTAATATCGGCGGGAGCCAAAGCATTTAAATCGTTTATTCCCACTTTTTGATTATCGATATAAATAAGCGGATTTCCTTTACCAACAACAGTAATATTTTCTTTGTCTGAACTAACCTGAACGGTTGGCAGTTTTGCCAATAAGTCAACAGTATTTGGAATTGCATTATAAACAGAATTAGCAACATCAACTTTAATGTTTCCGTTTGTATTGGTAAATGTTTTTTTATTTTGAGTGATAACAACTTCTTTTAATTGTTCATTTGAAATCGAATCTTTTGGCGTTTCATTTTGGGCCTTTACAGTAAATGAAAGACCAAAAAGTAAAAGCGCAAGAAGAAGTTTTAAGGGCAGATAAAGATTCATTTTTAAAAGTTTTTTGATTTTGTGATGATGCAAAAATGCTTCTAAAAAAGCGCTGCGTAGGTTAATTGAAGGTTAATGCGGAGTTAATGTCATTTTTGATTCATAAAAGCATTATTTTTGGGTGGAGAAAATTGACCGCGGATTTTACGGATTAAACGGGTTTACGCTGGTTTATTTTTTAAGATTTAGTTTAAATATAATCTGTGCAAACCTGTTTAATCCGTGTTATTAGTGTGCTATAATTTCTCCCGCAGATTTTACAGATTAAGCAGATAATTTTTAATTTGCTTAATCCGCAAAATCTGCGAGAAAAACAAAATAAAATCTGTGCAAACCAGTTTAATCCGTGTCATCCGCGGGCCAAAAAAAAATGAAACAAAGAATCAATTTATTAATAGCATTTTCGGTTGTGGCGTTGATCGTTTTGTCGACTGTGCAATGCTATTTGGTAAAAACCACTTACGATTATAAAGTGGCGCAGTTTCATACGCAGATTAAAAATGAAATTGCCCAAATTTCTAATAATTACAGCGATATTGATTCGGTTTTAGTTTCCAGAAAAGAAGCACTTTATACTCAATTATCCGAGAAATACATTCAGGGAAAAAATTCCAAAATCGACATTAAAAAAGGGATTTTAGAAAATGAATACCGAAGTGCATTAACGGCACAAATTCAGCGAAAATTCGAAAGAGATTTACCTAATTTCAAAATTGATTTTGCGATTGTTCTCAACAAATTCATTTTGTACAAAAACACCAAAAAAGCCGACACAATTTTCTCTGAAAAGCCTTTTATTCGAAACAAATTATACGGAAATCTGGCGTCGTTAAATCATGCTTTTTTAGTCCGCAATTATGTTGGAACTACAAACGGAACTTTTGAAAATCAGGAATATCAATTACTGACGGAAGATTCGATGTATGTTTCGGTTATCGATTGGGAAATGATTATTTTAAGACGAATGGCTTTTATTCTGGTTTTGTCTTTATTCTCGATTCTCACGCTTATAACGCTTTTTGTAATTGCGCTTAAAGCTTTAATAAAACAGAAAAAAGTAAGCGATGTAAAAACCGATTTTATCAATAATATTACGCACGAACTTAAAACGCCTTTAGCAACTTTAGGGATTTCGACCAAAATTCTGGAGCAGAAAAACATTCGTGAAAACGACGAAAATTTCAATGCAATTGTCAATACGATTTCTCGCCAAAACAATCGTCTTCAAAGTTTGATTGATCAAGTTATGGCAAATTCATTGGCAGAAAACGAAATTGAACTTCAAAAGGAAAAAATCGAAACAGAAGAATTCCTGCTTTCTATTGTAAATGATTTTAAAATTACTTTCCCAAAAATCAATCTTAAAACCGATTTTCAAACTCAAAAAACGAATTTGATTCTGGATAAATTTCATCTGACAACGGCTCTTTTAAATGTTTTGGAAAATGCTGTAAAATATGGTTCAAACACAATTATTGTAAAAACGAAACAAATTGAAAATCAATTTTCGATTAGTATTGAAGATAACGGAATTGGAATTGCAAAAAACAAACAATCACTTCTTTTTGAGAAATTTTATCGTGTTGAACAAGGAAATCTTCACAACACAAAAGGTTTAGGTTTAGGATTGTATTATGTTGCCCAAATCGTAAAAGCGCATCAGGGTTCTGTTAACGTGATTAGTGATTTAGGAAAAGGAACTCAGTTTACTATTTTATTAAAAGTTTAATTACCCTATTTTGAAAAAATTACTTTTAGCTGAAGACGATCACGATTTTGCAGCAATTTTAAAACAATATTTAGAACTTCATCAATTTGAAGTAATCTGGGCAGAAAATGGCGAAATAGCTTTGGATTATTTTAAAAACCAGACTTTTGATATTTGTGTTTTTGATGTAATGATGCCCAAACTAGACGGTTTTTCACTGGCCGAAAAAATAATTACAATCAATCCCGAAATTCCATTCATTTTTTTAACGGCAAGAAAGTTAAAAGAAGACAAAATCATTGGATTAAAACTTGGTGCAGACGATTATATCGTGAAACCTTTTGAAGTCGATGAACTGGTATTGCGCTTGCAGAATATATTAAAGAGAATCGAACAAAAGAGAAGTTTGGACGGAAATAATAGTATTGAAATTGGTTCATATGTTTTTGACAACGAACGTTTAACGCTCAATAATAAAAATCACGTGCAGCAGCTCACAGAGAAAGAAGCCGCTCTTATTGAATATTTATATCTCAACCATAATCAGTTATTAAAGAGAGATGAAATTTTAATGTCTGTTTGGAAAAAAGATGATTATTTCTCTGGCCGAAGCATGGATGTTTTTATCAGCAGGCTTAGAAAATATTTTAATTCAGATCCAAACATAAGGATCGAAAGTGTTCGAAATATTGGTTTAGAGTTTAAGATTCAAAAGTAATCCTGCAAATCATATAAGTTTCTTAAACAATTGTATAACAACAATTAATAGTTATAATAATACATTTGTTAGGAACTTAAAATCTAAAATCATGAACCTAAAAAGATTTTTCGGAGGGTTGTTGACAATCCTCGGAATTGTAGGACTTATTTATACTGCCGTTATTTTTGCAGGTACTTCTGGAGAAACCAGAGATGTTAAATCATTAATTATTTATGGCATATTAGGAATTGTTTTCTTTATGTCAGGAATTAGTTTAGTTCGTACTACAAAGGACGAAGCGTAATATTTTTTTTAAACACATAGAAACATCGTTCTCTTTAGTTTTAATTAAACTTTATTTCTATGTGTTTAAAAGAAATCTATTTTACCAAAACAGCGGCAATCTTTTCATAAAGCGGCGTTTTTACACCGTATTTTTTTCCTTCATTTACCACAAATTGTGTGAGTGACAGTGCTTCGGTATTTTTTCCTGCCAGTAAATCCCTGTGCATAGACGAAGTCGCTTCTTTTGGCGATTTTTCTAATTTCTGAATGCTCTGTGCTACAATATCATGCGGTAATTTTAAACCTTTTGCCTGCGCCACATCTTCAATTTCATGAAGCAGTTCTATGTATGTTACTTTGGATTCTGAATTACTTAAAATTTCACCAATATTTTGGTTTAAATAAGAAGTCGCAGACGCTAAAGCTGAAATAAAAATGAATTTTTCCCAAACGGTTTCCTCTATATTCTCTACTAAATAACTTTCGATTTTTGCTTTTTGAAGGATGTTTTGCAATTCTTCCATTTTTAAAAACGAAGCTGTTTTAGATCCAAAAAACAGCTTTTCATAAAATCCGATTCTACGTATAGTTCCCGGTGAAAAAATCATCGAAACAATGTAAACGCAACCTTGTAAAACCTCATTATCGGGTAGTATTTTTTTAATTCTTTCCTGCGCGTCAACGCCATTGTATAACGGAAGAATTATAGTTTCTTTTTTAATGCAGCTTTTTAACGAGGTGAAACTTTCTTCAATATCATACGTTTTTGTTGCACAGATTAAATAATCCAAAACACCAATTTCTGACGGATCATTCGAAACTAAATTCGGGCGAACAATCATTTCAGAATCATCAGTTACAATCTTTAATCCGTTTTCGGCAATCGCTTTTTGAGTTTCGCCGCGTGCGATAAAAATGATTTCAACATCATCAGATTTTTGATAGGCTTTCGCCAAAAGTCCGCCGAAATAACCTCCAACGCCTCCAAGTCCTAAAATTCCAATTCTTTTCATAATAAATCAATTTAATGCTACAAATTAATGCCACAAAGGCGCTAAGTCACAAAGTTATTTTAAGCCAAAAAGAAAAACAAAAACTTAGTGCCTTTGTGTCTTAGCGACTAAACAAATTATTCCTCCAAAACAGGATTCAAATCAAGTTCTGTAAAATCGTGTTCTGTTTTCGAAATTATAATCGTTGCGACTGTATTTCCAATCAAGTTTGTAATAGCTCTCGCTTCGCTCATAAATTTATCAACTCCTAATAAAAAAGCCAAACCTTCTACAGGAATTTTATGCAGTGCTGTTAAAGTTGACGCTAAAACAATAAATCCGCTTCCGGTTACGCCTGCTGCACCTTTTGACGTAATCATCAAAATACCAATAACGGTAAGAATTTCGAAGAAACTCAAATGCACATCGTACAACTGCGCCAAAAATATTACCGACATCGACAAGTAAATCGAAGTTCCGTCGAGATTAAAGGAATATCCTGTTGGAATCACCAATCCCACAACCGATTTACTGCAGCCCATTCTTTCGAGTTTAACCATAATACTTGGCAGAGCAGCTTCTGAAGAGGAAGTTCCTAAAACCAGTAAAAGTTCTTCTTTAATATATTTTAAAATCGAAAGTATACTAATTTTATAATAGCGCAGAATGGTTCCTAAAATTAGGAAAACAAACAATGCCATTGTGAGATAAACACAAAGCATTAATTTTCCCAGCGGAATCAAAGTTTCTAATCCAAATTTTCCAATTGTATAGGCCATTCCGCCAAAAGCACCAATTGGAGCGAGGTACATTACGTATTTTAAACCGAGGAAAACGACTTTTGAAATTCGTTCTAATACTAAAATGGTCTGCTCTCTTTTTTGATAAAAATTCAACGCAATTCCGCAGACAATTGCTGCCAGTAAAACCTGCAAAGTAAAATTGGAAAAGAAGAACTGAAGCCACGAAAAATCTTTTGCGCTTCCGTTGGTATACTGACTTGCATCGCCAAGAGTCAATCCCGATTTATCTATTTTTCCTGGTTGAAATAAATAAGCAACTGCAACGCCAATTGCTAATGCAACAGTCGAAACTACTTCAAAATACCCTAAAGCTTTTACGCCAATTCGGCCGACTTTTTTTAGGTTTCCCATTCCGGAAATTCCTAAAACAATCGTCAAAAAGATAATTGGACCAATAAATAGTTTGATAATGTCGACAAATCTTTCGCCTACAATTTTCATTTTCACACCATTATCCGGTGAAAAATGTCCGAGTAAAACGCCTGCAATAATGGCTATTAAAACCCAAAATGTAAGATTGGTAATTATAGTTTTAAAAAGGCTTTTGTTTGCTTTTGAAGCAGGATTTGGAGTGGTTATATTCATGAAGATAGATTAGAGTCTTTCACAAATATATAAAAAAAGCAGACCTATAAGCCGGATTCTGTCCCTGATAAATCAAGGCCTTATCATTTATCTAGATTCCGCATTACTGCGGAACTCAAGCTACCTACCCTTCAACAACGGACGAGAAGCCCTTAAATGCTGATATACTTGGTATTTCACCGCATAGAGTTTACCTGGTTTCACTACAGCATTACCTGTACATACTTTCTGCTGCACTTGTCCTAATCCTCTCGTTCCAAAAAACGAGAGAACCGACGGGCGTTACCCGCTATGCTTCTCTGTGGTGTCCGGACTTTCCTCCCTCCCTAATTGGAACGGCGATAAGGCGGTCTGCGCTGCAAAAGTAACACTTTATGAATGAAGAATTCGAAAATTATAGTATTTTAGTTTTTTGAAAAAGTTACTTATACTTACTTTCAAAAACTTAACCTTTTAAAACCTCTACCCAAGTTGAAAAAATTTTTATCCACCATTTTAATAATTTTAGGTCTGCTTTTTATATCCCGACATGTTTATAAATTTTATCATGAAAACTATTTACTAGATACTGAAGCTGTTGTAAATATCTATCCAAATATTCCAGATGAAAAAGTTGATGATTTTTTTGGTTTAACAAAAGGAACGTTTGATAGCAAAAAGCACAGGATTCTTTAGTTTTGTAAAATCTGATGGATATTCACTCAATTATTATTTGAATTTACCTGTTTACGATTATAACAGTCTGAAAACTTTAGATTGCGAGGAATACTATTCGAGAGAAAAACATTCACGTTTTTCAAGAAAAGAAATTGTCGATAACGGTATGGTGTATGTAAGATTAACAAGTGACTTGCATAATTTTAATGTAGGCGAAAGTTCGAAATCAATTATTGCAGTAAGAGCTGTGCCTATCAGTTTTACATTTGGTAAAATAAACAGCATAATTATTAATAGCGAGAGAGCTATTCGATATTGCAATTAATACATTTTTTTGAGCGCATTGATTTACTAAAATCATTTTCATTCTTTTTTCGTAAAATTTTAATTTTAAAATAGTTATCTTTAAAATTCCGTAATTTTAAATTAAGTCTATTATGAAAAGAATGTATCACTACGCAACTGTTTCAAAGGCTTTAGATCAATTGAATGAGAAAGGATTTACTTGTGATTTTAATCGAAATGCAGACGCGATTAAAAAGAATCCTGAGAAATTTGAAATTGTTCATGTGTATCGATACGAAGGGGAATCTGACCCTGGCGATGAGGCAGTTGTATACGGAATTAAGTCCGTTAACGGTAAAAAGGGCGTTTATGTAGCAGGTTTTTCCGCCGATTCAGATCAGGAAACTGCCAAATTTTTATTTGATTTAAGTATTAGGGGAAGGTAATTATGATTACATCCAGTTTTGTCATTTCGACGAAGATTGAAGATCAACTGTACGGAATTTCTAGTGCGATTCTCCTTTCGTCGAAATGACATAAAATGTGGAAAATTTCTTCCTGAAATTGATTCGTTCCCCGCAATAACTAACAAAAAAGCCCATCAATTAAGACAGGCTTTTCAAAACAGTAAAATTATACTGTTGGTATTTTTAATTTCCAGCCGGGCTGAATTAAGTCGGGGTTTGTAATTATATCTTTATTGGCTTCATAGATATCCTGCCATGAAACTCCGTAAGCTTTTCCAATCTTCGAAAGAGAATCTCCTACTTCAACCGTATATTCTCTTGAAACACTTTCTTCGACTTCAATATTCATCACCACATCTGCTGATCTATAATCCGGATCAATTTTATTATAAGCGTTCCAAAGTTTTTCTTTGTCTGCTGCAGATTTTGCTGTTCCGTCAATATATAAAACATTATCCTGTTCTCTAACTTGCAAATTATCTATTTGTAATTCGCTTGCTAGATCAGTTACTTCTCTGTATTTATCTTGTAAACTCATAACTGCTTATTTAATAGTTAATTTGTTATCAACTTTTTTAGGCTTTAATTCCTGGACTCTTTGAATTAAAGATTGTAGCTGATCTCTTTTGATTTCTCCCGAAAGCGTTACTACCCCGCCAACGACAGTAGCACTTACTCCATCATAAGCTTTAACTACTTTAGCAACTGAGGCATCTAAATCTGCATCTGAATTAATTATAACCGCTGCCGCAGCAGGCTCTACATTTGGTTCAGGAATCTGGCAATTGTTTACTACTGTTTTTACTCCTTGAACTGATTTAACAGATTTCTCAATATTTTTCTTGAAAGCTTCATCATCACAAGTCCCAACTATAGTAGCAACACCTTCGTGCACTGTGACATGTATTCCTGGTGTATCGCTTAATTTTTCATTGATTTGTTTTTCGATATCTGCATCTTTTGGAGTACAAGCGAATAAAGAAAATGCAAATCCCATTCCCAATAAAATTGACTGAATTTTCATAACACTACATTTTAATAATTAACTATTTAAAATTAAACAGATTAACTACCAAAACATTATAGGATGTTCTTGTAGATTTTATATCTTTTCCAGTAAAGTAATTAATTTATCTTTTTAAGAGTTTTTAAATAATCTAAAAAAAGACCTGAAATTTTACTGGACCCTGTCTGGTAAACATCCACAAGATATATTTCATTTTCCAGCATTCCGTTTTGAATTCCTTTCTTAGAAGCCTGAATATCTCCTTTTCTGACGATCAAAATTTTATAATAATGATCATTATCTTTTAAGGTCAATTCATTAAAATCAGATATTTTAGGGTCATTGTAAATATTTTGCTGTCCAATGTCGGCTCCTAAATAACCTTGAAATTTTCCGAAATTATAAAACGGATTATTGTTATCGAAGTTTCGATAGGTTTTTCTGCTTCCTTTTTCTAAAATAAATTCTTTGACTTTTTCAAAATCTTCTATTGAGAATTGACTTGTAATTTTCAAGAAATTAGTTTGATTGGAAGTCATCGTTTGGGATATTGATTTTACAAAACTGAATAATATCATCAGAAGAATAATTGGTTTTGAAATACTAAAAGATTTCATAGGTTAATTTTGAAATTATATAATTACAGTTTCAACTCCAACTGAAATTTTACTGTTTTTTAAAATCAAAATCAATTCTTCAACTTGAGCCATTGGCATTTTTACAGCGGTTTCAATTTCTGCGTTTTCACAAGTTATAACTAAAACAGCTTCATTATCTTCTTCATAACCAACGGACTTAAATGAATATTGAGGAAGAATTAATTCTATTTCTTTTTTAGCATCTTTAAACCAGCCGTAATTGGCTTCATAAATAATTTTATTGGGTAAAAAATCTATAATTTCTTCTCCGTATGTATTCCATAATGAAACTCGCAAAAGATAAAATCCTATAAGTCCAAATACACCAATTCCAATGAAATAACCTATATGTAATCCGCTTCCGCTGGCAATACTTAAAATAACTCCTAATACGGGAACGACAAAAAACAAAAAAGCCAAAAAAAACATAATTAGCCGAATTATAAAAGGCGATTTTTTTACTTTTAAGTTTAGAGTATTAAATTCTAGAGTGTATTGTTTCATATAGGTTTACTCGAATCTTAAGAGATTAATTTTATTTATATTCACTAACCAAAATGTGTCGTTATTAAATCGATTAACTGGGTTATTTAAAAAGGTAAGCCGGTAATTAACAATTCGAGCTCATAAGATAATTTCGAATCAAGAAAGTTTTGAAGCTCTGGATTATTTAATATAATAGGGTAGATTTTTTTTCTATAACTGTCACATATTTTAAAATAGTTTAAGTATTCTATTTGAAGACGACTGTCCACTGTAAGTATTTCTTTTTTAAACTTTTCTTCAATCTCTGTTCTCTTTATTTGTTTTTTGAAATAATCACTCTCTCTTTCTATTGAAGAAATTGTTTCAAAATTTAATATTACATCCTTAAATATCTCATATACCTTTAAAGTTTTTTCTGAGCTAATATCTAAATCACTTTTAGCACCAATATTATCAATTACTTGATCAACAAAAAACTCTATTAAAATTTTATTTTGCTCAAAGATAACTTTTGCGAAAGAAGAATCATCCTGAATTACGTTTTTACCTACAGCAAGTAACATTTCATTCATTCTTTTAGAAATACTTTTCAATTCTGAAACAGAATCAAGTAAAGTTTCTTCTTCTTTATTATCTTGCAATTTTTCTAAATATAAATAAAGCATCCCAGCAATTTGATTACCTAAATAATTTTCAATATCTTCAATTTTTTCAAATGTCTTAATAGCATTACCTTTGATTATATTTATAAATTTAAAAACATTTATATCATCTACATGAGCAAAAGCAAAGGATTCTAATTCTTTATTTTCTTTATCAAAAAGATTTTTATTTTTATTGTAAGTATGATATTCCGCATAAACATTTTTTTCAATAAAAATAAAAATGGGGATATTTAGTTTAGCAGCTGTTTCAAATTCTTTTCTAGTGATAGAGATGTAGTCATTGTTATAAAAATCTTTCTTTTCCTTGATATTTTCTCCTGAAATTATTGATCCATATCTTCCACCAACAATTAGAATCATCATGTGACAAAGTTTTACTTCATTATAACAAGAAATATCTAATGGCTTATTATGCTCAAATGTTACTGTATCACTTTCAAATAAAACAGGATCAAAATAATAATTTTCAATAAATCTTTCAAGTCTTTCTCTAACATGTTTTAAATCAAAATAAGTAGAACTCACAAACACTCTTGGCTTCATATAATAATTTTTAAAAAAGATAAAGAATAAATTCTAAAAACCATATCCTAAAACAGTAGTAATCCATTGAAGTTAGATTTTTCTTGATGCTAAAATAATCCTTTTTAGATTACAAAATGGGCATTTATCAAGTTTGCATTAAAAAAAACATCCAAAAATCATATAACAAAAAATCATATTGGACATAAATATATTGTTACTTCCTCACATTCAAACCACTCAAAATCTTCTCTAATATTTATGATTTTCATATTTGTGATTTGGTAATTTTCAGCCTATATTTGCTATCGAATAAAAAAGAATATGGAACAATTTGTAGTATCGGCTCGTAAATACCGCCCGCAGACCTTTAAGGATGTTGTGGGACAGAAAGCCATTACCAACACATTGTTGAATGCTATTGACAGCAACCACCTTGCTTCTGCTCTTTTATTCACCGGACCGCGTGGAGTTGGAAAAACTACCTGTGCACGTATCTTGGCTCGTAAAATAAATCAGCCCGGATATGATGATCCAACTGAAGATTTTGCTTTTAACGTTTTTGAGTTAGATGCTGCTTCAAACAACTCGGTTGATGATATTCGTAACCTTATTGATCAGGTTCGAATCCCGCCTCAAACCGGACAATACAAAGTATATATTATTGACGAGGTTCATATGTTGTCTTCGGCTGCTTTTAATGCTTTTCTTAAAACATTAGAAGAACCGCCAAAACATGCTATTTTTATTTTAGCTACAACAGAAAAACACAAAATCATTCCAACGATTTTATCTCGTTGTCAGATATTTGATTTCAAAAGAATTACGGTAAAAGATGCTAAAGAACATTTAGCAGAAGTTGCAACAAGTCAGGGAATCAATTTTGAAGATGATGCTTTGCACATTATTGCTCAAAAAGCTGATGGTGCAATGCGTGATGCTTTATCTATTTTTGACCGTGTGGTTTCGTATTGCGGAACTAACTTAACGCGTCAGGCTGTAACTGAAAATCTAAACGTTTTAGATTACGAAACTTACATTAGTGTTACAGATTTGATTCTGGAAAATAAAATTCCGGATCTTTTAATTGCATACAACGACATCCTTTCTAAAGGTTTTGACGGACATCATTTTATTGCCGGATTAGCGTCTCATTTTAGAGATTTGTTAGTGAGTAAAACTCCTGCAACTATTGCTTTATTAGAAGTTGGAGAACAGGCACAGCAAATGTATGGCGTTCAGTCTCAAAAATGTTCTCAGGATTTTTTACTGAAAGGAATTGACATTGCAAACGACTGCGATTTAAAATACAAACTGAGTCAAAATCAACGTCTTTTAGTCGAATTATGTTTGATGCAATTGGCCTCTATCAACTTTGATGGAGAAAAAAAAAAGTTGAGCAATTCATAATTCCGCCTACTTATTTTAAAAACGGAAGTTTTTCTATTGTTGAAGTCCAAAGTCCAAAGTCGAAAGTCGAAAGTCAAACTGAAGAAAAAGTCAATGTCAATCAAAATGACAATGGCAATTCTGCTGTAAATACTACCACGCAAACTCCTGCTGCTGAAACTCCAAAAGTTGAAACTCCAACTCCAAGAGTTGAAATAGGCGGTGAACCTAAAGTTTCTGCGTTTTCTTTGGCGAGTATTCGCAAGAAGAAAGAATTAGAATTAAGCAGTAAATCTTACGTTAAACCATCATCTTCATCTGTTTTGCCTACTGAAGAGTTTACAGAAACAGAAATGTTAGTGCAATGGAATAAATATGCCGAACGTTTAGGTCAGAAAGGTTTGAAAATCATGGAGTCTATCTTATTAATCAATGATCCTGTTTTAAACGGAACTAACATTACTTACGAACTTCCTAACGAAGGTTCTAAACTGGAATTTGAAAGTCAGATGAATGCGCTTTTAGGGCATTTAAGAGGCCACCTGCACAATCATGATATTACTATTGAAGTAATAGTAAATGAAAAAGTTGAAACTAAAAGAAATTTAAACGATCAGGACAGATACAATCGTTTGCATGAAATCAATCCAAACATTGAACTTTTGCGTTCTACATTTGGATTGGAATTACCTTCTTAATATGTTTTTTTTTGCCACGACTCGAGCGATAGTGAACAGGCGAAGCAATTACACTAATTTTCACTAATTTCTTTATGCTGAAATTCTAAAAAATAATTCGTGGAAATTCGTGAAATTAGTGGCTAAAAACTATTTATTTTTCAATCCGAAATCGTAGATTTTATCGAGCCATTTTGCTCTTTGGAGATCGTTAGATCCTTTTATGATTCCAACGTAGCTTACTTTTACGGGTTTTACTCCGCAGAATTCCAGAGTTGATTTTTTTAATTGATTTACGCTGGGTCTTCCAAAAAACAATCTGTAATACCAGCTTGGCTGATCTAAAGTAGTTATAATATGTGCTGTTTTCCCTTTTAGCAATTTATCCCACCAAACTGAATTTTCTCTGTATTGAAAAGCCATTCCTGGTAAAAATAATCGATCTATAAATCCTTTTGTAATTGCCGGAAGTCCGCCCCACCAAACGGGATGTACCCAAACCAAATGATCAGCTCTTTTGATTTTCTCCCAGGATTCTAATAAATCTGGTTCTAATTCGGTTCGCTTTTGGTAACCGAATTTTAGATTTGGGCTGAAGTTTAAATCATCAACGGTAATGGTTTCTACAACTGCTCCAGAAGCAAGTGCTCCTTCTTTATATTCATCGGCAATAGCAAAATTAAAGCTGTCAGGATTTGGATGTCCGTTTATAATCAGTATTTTTTTCATATTAATGTTTTTTCAAAAATACTATTCGGGTTATTTATTTTACTGGACAAATGTCCTGATTTTTTTGCCACAGATTAAAAGGATTTTAATGATTTTTTTTAATCTGAATGACTGTTTTTTATCTGTAAAACATTAGAATTTTTCTTTTTAGATCTTTAAAATTAAAGACTTATAACTGCTTTTCTGATTCGGCTTAAATGTCTTGGGGTAACGCCTAAATAAGATGCTAAATATTGTAACGGAATTAACTGTATGTATTTTTGATGATTTTTATACAATTCTTCATAACGCTGGGCTCCGGATAATTTTTGAAAAGAAACCATTCTTTTATGCAGATTTACAAACTCTAATTCTGTTAATTTTCTTCCTGTTTCCTGCCAGTTAATACTTGATTGATAGAGTTTCTCCAGACCTTTACGATCTAAAATCTGTAGTTCTGTTTCGGCTAAAGCCTGAATGCTTTCTTCTGCTTTTTCTTCTGTTATAAAACTGGCGAATGAGGCCATGAATTCATTTTCGAAAGCAAAACAATTGGTAATTTCGTCACCTTTATGATTCAAAAAAAAGGAACGCAAAATTCCTTTCTTTATAAATACAATTTCATTGCAAACCTGATCTTCTGTCAATAAAAGCTCTCCTTTTTTCAGTGTACGAAAAGTTATTAAATCATCTAAAAGTGATAATTCTTCTGCGGAGAAATCCTGTATGGCCTGAAAAATTGATTTCATTTATGAAGGTTTTGCCACGAATTACACGAATTTCCACGAATTATTTTTACACTTTTGAATAAAAAAATTAGTGAAAATTCGTGTAATTAGTGGCTTAAAAATCTTAAATTTTACCGTAATACATTGCTTTTACGATTCCGTCAGAAAGTCCAATTTTTGGAACATAAATCTGACGTGCTCCACTCCATTTCATCGCATTTAAATAAATACGCGTTGCATGGATAATAACGTCGGCACGGTCAGAGTTTAAACCTAATTCAGCAATTCTTTGTTCGTAAGTCAATGAATTTAAAAAGGCGTATTGTGAATTGATGTAAATATACGAAAGCGGTTTTTCCTGCTGTTTTCCAGACATTTTAAACAACTTGTTGATGTTTCCTCCAGAACCAATCAAGGTAACTTCATCGTAATCTGCTGTATTGGCCTTAATCCATTTTTCGATTTCATCCCAAACCACATCGTGAACCATATTATTCAGTAAACGAACAGTTCCGGCTTTGAATGATCTTGAAGTAATCATTTTTCCGTCAGAGAACAAAGTAAATTCTGTACTTCCGCCTCCAACATCAACAAAAAGATAGGTTTCGTCTCTTTTTAATAAATGATGCAAATCTGTAGAAGCAATAATTGCTGCTTCTTTTTTACCATCAATAATTTCGATTTTAATGTCGGCTTTTTTCTTGATTAAAGCCACGACTTCTTTTGCATTATAAGCTTCGCGCATTGCAGAAGTTGCAAATGCCATATAGCGCTCTACTTTATGTACTTTCATCAAAAGGTTAAATGCTTTCATGGCATCCACCATTCGATCTATATTTTCTTCTGAAATTTCGCCTACGGTAAAGGCGTCTTGTCCCAAACGAATTGGCACACGAACAAGTGAACTTTTATTAAACTGCGGTTCTTTTCCATCTTGTTCCACAACATTCGATATCAGAAGCCTCATGGCATTTGAACCGATATCTATTGCTGCAAATTTCCTTATATTAATCATGCTCACTCTATGATTTTTGTAATTGAATTGTAATTATTTAGTCTACTTTTTGAGGAACCTCTTCTAGTACCGCAATCTTGTCTTGATAATATTTATAGGTTTCAAATTGTGCTCTAAATGGGGCATGATGATTTCTAGGCTTATATTTATTATCTAATTTATAGGAATGATATCTTACTTTTACGTTTCCTTTCCAGGCAATATTGAAATTGTCGATTAATTCTTTTTTGATTTCGTGATCGTAAACCGGACAAGTTACTTCTACTCTTCCGTCAAGGTTTCTGGTCATAAAATCTGCCGAAGAAATGTATACTTCGTTTAGACCTGCATTTCCAAAAATATATACTCTTGTATGTTCTAAATAATTATCTACAATACTTATGGCTTCAATGTTTTCACTCATTCCCGGGATCCCCGGAATCAGGCAGCAAATTCCTCTTACATTCAATTGAATTTTAACTCCGGCATTACTTGCTTCGTATAGCTTATCGATCATTTTAAAATCAGATAAACTATTCATTTTTAACTTGATAAATGTTTTTCTTCCTGCTAATGCATGGAGAATTTCACGGTCTATCAGTTTTATAAACTTTGTTCTTGTATAATGCGGCGAAACTATTAAATGTTTGTATCTGTGAATTCTGTAATTGATATCGAAGAATTCAAATATTTTCGAAACGTCTTTTAAAATTCCCTGATGGCAGGTAAAAAGTGTTACATCGGTATAAATTTTAGCGGTCGACTCGTTAAAGTTTCCTGTTGAAATAAATCCGTAACGACGATTTTTTCCGTCTTCGGTTCTTTCGATTACACATATTTTACTGTGTACTTTTAGTCCTTTTATTCCAAAAATAAGTTCAATTCCTTCTGTTTGCATTTGCTCGGCATAGGAAATATTCGAAGCTTCATCAAAACGTGCCTGAAGTTCAATTTGAACGACTACTTTTTTACCATTTTTAGCGGCATTAATCAACGAACTTATAATTTGTGAGTTCTTCGCCAAACGATATAACGTAATTTTTATACTTGTTACTTTTGGATCCAGGGCCGCTTCTCTCAAAAATTTTGTCAAATATGAAAATGACTGATATGGAGTATGTATCAGATAATCTTTTTTATTGATTTTTTCCAGAATACTTCCGTCAAGACTTAAACCCGGAACTGGTAAAGGTTCGTTTGGTTTATAAAGTAAATCGTAACGGCCTAAGTTTGGAAAATCCATATAATCGCGACGGTTGTGATATCTTCCTCCGGGAATTATACTATCTGTTTCTACGATTTTCATTTTATCCAAAAAGAAACGCAGTGTATCATCTTCAATTAAACTGTCGTAAATAAAACGAACTGGTTCTCCTATACGACGGTCTTTTACAGATGTAGCGATTTTCTCGAGCATACTTTTGCTCAAATCGCTGTCTATATCTAACTGTGCATCACGCGTAATCTTGATCATGTGTGCCGAAACACTTTTGTAATCGAATATATTAAAGATGTTTTTTAGTTTGTAACGAATAACATCATCAATTAGAATTACGTATTGTTTATCATCTTCTGAAGGAAGTACAACAAACCTGTTTATGGTTTTAGGAATTTCTATTAAAGCGTAACGAACCTCATCATTTTTTAATTCGAGGCGAACGGCTAAATATCCTAAAGTATCTTTTAATACCGGAAATACAGCAAGGTCATTTAAGATAATGGTAACTAACTCCGGACTTAATTTCTGCATGAAAAAATCCTTTAGAAAACATTCCTGTTTTGGCGTAATCTGATCTTCGTTTATTATGAATATATTTTCTGCTTCAAGTTCTGCTTCGATATTTCCAAGAATACGTAAACTTTCTGATTGCTGCTGAATTACAATTTCTGTAATATCTTTAATTAATTGATGGGCAGAAACTCCGCCTAAATATTTTTCGCCGGAAATTCCTGAAAGGCTTAATCTGCGAATTGCGGCATATCGAACTCTAAAAAATTCATCTAAATTGTTTGAAAAAATTCCAACAAAACGCAATCTGTCTAAAAGTGGAACCGTATTATCTGCGGCTTCCTGAAGTACTCTTGCATTAAACGCTAACCAGCTTTTTTCTCTATCGATATATTTCTGTTCGTACACTTGATTTATTTTAGGTCTTTGGGGAATAATGTTTTATGGGTTTTGCCTTTATTGATTGATTCCCAGCTTTCTGAGTCAAATTGTAATGAAACAAAGCCTGAAGTTGGTACATTATCGATAAAAACATCCCCAAATTTATTAACAAAATTTGTAATAGCCTCGTTATGTCCAAAAAGAATAACGCTTTCTAAACTATTATCACACGATTTGATAACTTTTTCGAGTTGTCTCTCATCAAAAGTATACAGATCGTCTTTATAAATGATACTTTCTATGGGATACGAAATATTTTGTGCAAAAATTAAAGCTGTTTCTGAAGCACGTGCTGCTGTACTGCTCCATATAATATAAGTCTTAGGAAGATATTTTGAAATATTTGTCGAAACTTCATGAGCATCTAAAATCCCTCTCTTCATTAAAGGTCTGTCAAAATCTTTTAAAGGGGCTTCCCAGCTTGATTTAGCATGACGTATTAAAATTAAATTTTTCATAAACAGGAGGTTTAAAAAACCGCAAAAAATGACTACGATTTTATTTAAGTTCTAATTTACAAAAGATATTTTAATACTCCCCTTTTTTTTATTTCTGTTAACATTAAATGGAAATTTTAACAAGAATAAATAATCCTCAAAACGTTAACAATCCACTTTTTTGATTTTTCTATTCTTAAAAAAATGTTCTTCGTCTAGTAAAACTGCACTTAGTCGAGATTTTGATATTGACAATAAATTAACCAAATAATTGATTATTAACCATTTAACATCGATCAAGTAACGTGGTTTTTGATAAAAAAGAAAGAAAAATCAGTAATAAATTTTTACCGAACTAATCAAAAAAATCTTTTTTTGAGGCAATTTTTAATAAAAAAAGAGTAGTTAAACGAGTTTTTAGGTTAGTTACAGATAAAAAAAATCAATTAGAAAAACTCTAATATAATTTTGATTATGTTAAAATTTCAAGAATATCACAAACTAAATTCTTTAAGTTATGAAAAGTAAATCTACTCTTAAAAAGGCTGTAAAATTTGTGAGCAATTGTAAGTATATTTTTTTACTGTCTAAAAATATCTTCCAAAAAAGCATTTTTTCATTAACACTCTTACTGATCTCCAGCATCTCATTCGCACAATCAGGTGCATGCAAAACGACTTTAGAAGTTGAGAAAAACAGAAACTATAGTAATGCTGGCGAAGATGGTGCTTACTTTACTCTTGTTTTAACAAATGAAGGTAATTCAACAGATGTTTATAACTTGAATGCCATTAATGTAAATTCGTCCTGCTCCAATAACGATGGAACCGGTACATCTGATAATGTTAACCTAAATAGTACTTTTTTAGATAACAATTCATCTCTGATAACTTCTATTACAGTTCCATCACATCAAACTACATTTTTTTCAATTCATCTGACAGTTCCACAAGGTACGTCATTCAATAAATGGAATTGCACGCAAATAAATGCTGTGTCTACAAACTGCTCTAACTACACAGTTAACACTGTGGTACATACGATTGTAAACAATCCTTCTGAAAATTAAATATCCTGAAAAAATATTTAGGCGTTTTTCAATTTAAACTTGCATAAAATGAAAAAAACTTTACTCTCTTTCAAGTTTACAAAAAAGATTAACAAAGCATTTTATCTGTTGTTGTTTTTGCTTTTTTCTATAATAGGCTTTGCACAAACCATTACACCAACAAAAATTGTTACTGTAGCTCCGGGAGTCTGCGGTGCATTAGATGTCGAACTAAAAATTCAGGGATCAAACCCGGTGGCAAGACCTTTAGAAGTTGTTTTAGTAATTGACGTATCAGGAAGTATGGGAGATGGAAACAATCCTAAACCATTATCCCGAGCGCAAGATGCTGCTATTGATTTTATCAACAAAATGTTTTTGCCTGCAAATAATACAACCAACAAAAACAGAGTAGCTATTGTAACTTATAGTACTACAGCGTCAATACGAAGAAATTTAACGCTGGCTTCTGGACAGGCGGATTTAATATCTGTTATAAATGGGCTTTCTGCAAATGGAAGCACCAATATTCAGGACGGACTTGTAAAAGCAAAAACAGTTTTAGACGGCGCTACTTATGACTGCGCTACTGCAAGAAGTATTGTTTTATTAACTGACGGAGTTGCTAACGCAACAGGAACGAATGGTTCAAGCTGCTCTGATGGTCAGCAGGGAACCTGTATTCAAAGTGCTATAACAGCAGCCACGGCTGCAAAAACGGTAACGGTTTCTGGTACGAGCTATAATAATCAAATTTTTTCTGTTGGTTTATTCGGTGCTATTTCCGGCAGCGAACAGACTAATGCGCAATATGCTTTAAATCAGATTCAGTCTGGAGGTTCTTTTTTCACAGAAAATGCAGCTGACTTAACTGGAATTTATGGCCAGATTTTTACGCAATTATCATGGGTTGCGAAACAAATACCTTCAACAGCTTTTGAAAAAGAGACCGTTGACAGTAATTTTATAATTGGAACGGTAACTCCATCAAAAGGTACGGTAACAATTGTGGGACAGCAAATTAACTGGAATATTGACTTTTTGAATGTTGAAACTATCACTTTAAAATACCGATTAACTCCAAAACCAAATACTTGCGGAAATCAATTAGTAAGTACATCAAGACTAGATTTTCAAAATGCTGCTTGTGTCACCACATTTCAGAATATAAATTCTCCTACTACTAATGTTCCTTGTCCTGTTATAACATTGGCATCACAAACAAATGTAACTTGTTTTGGAGGAAACAACGGGGCTATTACTTTAAACACTCCTACGGGCGGACAAGCGCCATATACTTATAAATGGACAAAAAACAATGTCGATTTTGCCACTACAAAAGATTTAACGAATTTAAGTTTTGGAACTTACAGAGTAACAGCTACAGATAGTAATGGATGTGCTACTGGGATTTTGACCGTTGAAATAACACAGCCAAGTGCGGCGCTGGTTCTTGCTGCTTCATCTAAAACTGATGTTTCTTGTTTTGGAAAAAGTACTGGAACAGTAACAGCGGGTGTTGTAACCAATTCTGTGGGAACGGTTACTTATACCTGGAAAAATGCTTCAAATGTTACTGTTGGAACTACAGCTTTGGTTTCGAATCTTCCGGCGGGAACTTACACTTTAACTGTTACTGACAGCTGTTCTTCTCAAACTAACTCTGTTACGATCACGCAGCCTAGTGCAGCTTTAGCTTTGGCAGCTTCTTCTAAAACGGATGTAATTTGTTTTGGTGCAAGTACCGGAACGGTAACTGCGGGAACGGTAAGTAATTCCGTTGGAACAGTAACTTATACTTGGAAAAACGCTTCAAATGTGACTGTAGGAACTACAGCTTCAGTTTCGAATCTTCCGGCGGGAACTTATACTTTGACTGTTTCTGATAATTGTTCTTCACAATCTAATTCGGTTACGATTACACAGCCGAGTGCGGCTTTAGCTTTGGCAGCTTCTTCTAAAACTGATGTAACTTGTTTTGGAGCAAGTACCGGAAGTGTAACGGCGGGTGTTGTAACCAATTCCGTTGGAACTCTAACTTATACTTGGAAAAACGCTTCAAATACTACAGTTGGAACTACGGCTTCTGTTTCGAATCTTCCAGCGGGAACTTATACTTTGAATGTTACTGACAGTTGTTCTTCACAATCTAATTCTGTTATTATCACTCAGCCTAGTGCGGCTTTAGCTTTGGCAGCTTCTTCTAAAACTGATGTAATTTGTTATAGTGCAAGTACCGGAACGGTAACAGCGGGAACGGTTACAAATTCTGTGGGAACGGTGACTTATTCATGGAAAAATGCTTCAAATGTGACTGTTGGAACTACAGCTTCTGTTTCGAATCTTCCAGCGGGAACTTATACTTTGACCGTTTCTGATAACTGTTCTTCACAAACTAATTCAGTTACGATTACGCAGCCGAGTGCAGCTTTGGCTTTGGCAGCTTCATCCAAAACTGATGTAACTTGTTATAGCGCGAGTACTGGAACTGTGACTGCGGGCGTTGTAACAAATTCCGTTGGAACTGTAACTTATTCATGGACGAATTCTTCAAATGCTGTTGTTGGAAATACTGCTTCTGTATCCAATCTTCCAGCAGGAACTTATACTTTGACGGTTTCAGATGATTGTTCTTCTCAATCTAACTCTGTTACAATTACACAGCCTAGTGCAGCTTTAGCACTTTCTGTTTCTTCTAAAACTGATGTTTCTTGTTTTGGAGAAAGTACTGGAACGGTAACTGCGGGCACTGTAACCAATTCTGTTGGAACTGTAATTTATTCATGGACAAATGGTTCAAATACTATAGTTGGAAGTACAGCTTCTGTATCAAATCTTCCAGCGGGAACTTATACTTTGACCGTTTCTGATGATTGTTCTTCTCAATCTAACTCTGTTACGATCACGCAGCCGAGTGCAGCTTTGGCTTTGGCAGCTTCATCCAAAACTGATGTAACTTGTTATAGCGCGAGTACTGGAACTGTGACTGCGGGTGCAGTAACCAATTCTGTTGGAACTGTAACTTACACTTGGATAAATTCTTCAAATGCTGTTGTTGGAAATACTGCTTCTGTATCCAATCTTCCAGCAGGAACTTATACTTTGACGGTTTCTGATAATTGTTCTTCACAAACTAATTCAGTTACGATTACACAGCCGAGTGCAGCTTTGGCTTTGGCAGCTTCATCCAAAACTGATGTAACTTGTTATAGCGCGAGTACTGGAACTGTGACTGCGGGTGCAGTAACCAATTCTGTTGGAACTGTAACTTACACTTGGATAAATTCTTCAAATGCTGTTGTTGGAAATACTGCTTCTGTATCCAATCTTCCAGCAGGAACTTATACTTTAACGGTTTCTGATAACTGTTCTTCTCAATCTAATTCTGTTACGATTACGCAGCCTAGTGCAGCTTTAGCACTTTCTGCTTCTTCTAAAACTGATGCTTCTTGTTTTGGAGAAAGTACTGGGACAGTAACATCAGGAACCGTTACCAATGCAGTTGGAGCAATAACCTATTCATGGACAAACTCTTCAAATACTGTTGTTGGAAATACCGCTTCTGTTCCGAATCTTCCTGCGGGAACTTATACTTTGACCGTTTCTGATGATTGCTCCAGTCAGTCAAATTCCGTTACAATTTCTCAACCGGGCGCAGCTTTAACTTGCTCAATTACACAAAATAAAGCTGTAACGGCAAATGGTTTAAGCAACGGAGAGGCTACTGTAACTCCAATTGGTGGAAACGGAAATTATACTTACTTATGGGATAATAATGAAACTACACAAAAAGCTATTGGACTTAATGCTGGATTACATACTGTAACCGTAACTGATGAAAAAGGCTGTACAACAACTTGCAGTATAACAATTACAGAACCTAACGTTTTATCTTGCAGTATTACTCAGGATAGTGCCGTTAAATGTTTTGGAGAAAGTAACGGTCAAGCTACTGTAACTGCAATTGGCGGAAACGGTGACTATACTTATTTATGGGACAATAATGAAACGACAGCTCTGGCAGTTTCTTTAAATGCAGGATTACATACTGTTACTGTTACTGATAAATTGGGTTATACTACAACTTGCAGTGTTACAATTACTCAGCCTCAAGAAGCTCTTAGCGCCACAACGACACAAGTTGATGTTGTTTGCGGTGGAGGAAATACAGGATCTGCAACAGTTTTTGCTACTGGAGGGACAAGTCCATATACTTATTCATGGAATACAAATCCTGCGCAAACTACGACTACGGCTACTACACTAGCAGCAGGTAATTATTCTGTTATTGTAACCGATGCGAATTTGTGTACTGTTACAAAATCTGTTACTATTATTGATGGAGATTCGGTTAAACCAATAATTGATCCTTTACCAGAAACCTCAACTATCAATTGTCCTGCAGAGCCAGTTTTTGAACAAGCGACTGCAACAGATGACATTGGAACTATTGCTTCTTTAACTTATGAAGATGCTATTGTTCCGGGAAATTGTACTGGTTCGTATACAAAAACCAGAACTTGGACAGCAACTGATTCTTGTGGAAATGTTTCGCTTCCCGTAAGTCAAACTATTATTGTACAAGATATAACCGCACCAACTTGGACAACACAAGCTGGCTCTTTAAACCAAACTATTGAATGCAGTAATGCGGAAGCTTTAGCAACAGCTCAGACTTTATTCCCTATTGCTTCTGATTTATGTGATACCGATGTTTCGAATATCACTAAAGTAAGCGGACAATTCATCGCTTCTGAAGGATGCGCAAATTCTGGAACTTACACCAATACCTGGACGGTAAAAGATGACTGCGGAAATACTTCTGATACTTTCACACAAATCATTACCATTCAGGATACAACTGCTCCAGCTTGGACAACACAAGCTGGCTCTTTAAACCAAACTATCGAATGCAGTAATGCTGAAGCTTTGACATCAGCACAAGCCTTATTCCCAACTGCTTCTGATTTATGTGATACCGATGTTTCGAATATCACTAAAGTAAGCGGACAATTCATCGCTTCTGAAGGATGCGCAAATTCTGGAACTTACACCAATACCTGGACGGTAAAAGATGACTGCGGAAATACTTCTGATACTTTCACTCAAATCATTACAATTCAGGATACAACAGCTCCAACTTGGACAACTCAGGCTGGTTCATTAAATCAGACTATTGAGTGCAGTAATGCGGAAGCTTTAATTTCGGCGCAAGCCTTATTCCCAACTGCTTCTGATTTATGCGATATTGATGTTTCAAATGTCACTAAAGTAAGCGGACAGTTTGTGGCTTCTGAAGGATGTGCAAATGCTGGAACTTACACTAACACTTGGACTGTAAAAGACGACTGTGGAAATACTTCTGATACTTTCACGCAGATTATTACAATTCAGGATACAACAGCTCCAACTTGGACAACACAATCCGGTTCTTTAAACCAAACTATCGAATGCAGTAATGCAGAAGCTTTGACTTCTGCGCAAGCCTTATTCCCAACTGCTTCTGATTTATGCGATGCTGATGTTTCAAATATCACTAAAGTAAGCGGACAATTTGTGGCTTCTGAAGGATGTTCAAATTCTGGAACTTATACCAATACCTGGACGGTAAAAGATGACTGCGGCAATACTTCTGATACTTTCACACAAATCATTACAATTCAAGATACTACTGCTCCAACTTGGACAACGCAAGCAGGTTCTTTAAATCAAACTATCGAATGCAGCAACCAAGAAGCTTTGACTTCGGCGCAAGCCTTATTCCCAACTGCTTCTGATTTATGTGATGCAGATGTTTCAAATATCACTAAAGTAAGCGGACAATTCATCGCTTCTGAAGGATGTGCAAATGCTGGAACTTACACTAACACTTGGACTGTAAAAGACGACTGTGGAAATACTTCTGATACTTTCACGCAGATTATTACAATTCAAGATACTACTGCACCAACTTGGACAACTCAGGCTGGTTCTTTAAACCAAACTATTGAATGCAGTAATGCGGAAGCTTTAGCAACAGCTCAGACTTTATTCCCTGCTGCTTCAGATTTATGTGATGCTGATGTTTCGAATATAACTAAAGTGAGCGGACAATTTGTAGCTTCTGAAGGATGCGCAAATTCTGGAACTTACACTAATACATGGACGGTAAAAGATGACTGTGGAAATACTTCTGATACTTTCACTCAAATCATTACAATTCAGGATACAACAACTCCAACATGGGCAACGCAAGCTGGTTCTTTAAACCAGACTATTGAATGCAGCAATGCGGAAGCTTTAACTTCGGCGCAAGCCTTATTTCCAACTGCTTCTGATTCCTGTGATACTGATGTTTCGAACATTACTAAAGTAAGCGGACAATTTGTTGCTTCTGAAGGATGTTCAAACTCTGGAACTTATACCAATACCTGGACTGTAAAAGATGACTGCGGAAATACTTCTGATACTTTCACGCAAATTATTACTATTCAGGATACTACTGCACCAACTTGGGCAACACAATCCGGTTCTTTAAATCAGACTATTGAATGCAGCAACCAAGAAGCTTTGGCTTCAGCGCAAGCCTTATTCCCAACTGCTTCTGATTTATGCGATGTTGATGTTTCGAATATCACTAAGGTAAGCGGACAGTTTATAGCTTCTGAAGGATGTGCGAATTCTGGAACTTACACCAACACTTGGACGGTAAAAGATGACTGCGGAAATATCTCTGATACTTTTACGCAGATTATTACAATTCAGGATACGACAGCTCCAACTTGGGCAACACAAGCTGGCTCTTTAAACCAAACTATTGAATGCAGTAATGCGGAAGCTTTAAATTCAGCGCAAGCCTTATTCCCAACTGCTTCTGATTTATGTGACACTGATGTTTCGAATATTACTAAAGTAAGCGGGCAGTTTTTGGCTTCTGAAGGATGCGGAAATTCTGGAACTTATACTAACACCTGGACTGTAAAAGACGACTGCGAAAATACCTCTGATACTTTTACGCAGATTATCACAATTCAAGATACTACTGCTCCAATTTGGACAACGCAAGCTGGTTCTTTAAATCAAACTATCGAATGCAACAATGCGGAAGCTTTAAATTCAGCTCAGGCTTTATTCCCTACTGCTTCTGATTTATGCGATGCTGATGTTTCGAATATTACTAAAGTAAGCGGACAATTCATTGCTTCTGAAAGATGCGGAAATTCTGGAACTTATACTAATACCTGGACAGTAAAAGACGACTGCGGAAATACTTCTGATACTTTCACACAAGTAATTACAATTCAAGATACAACGGCTCCAACTTGGACAACACAAACAGGTTCTTTAAACCAAACTATTGAATGCAGTAATGCCGAAGCTTTAACTTCTGCGCAGGCTTTATTCCCTTCAGCTTCAGATTTATGTGATACTGATGTTTCGAATATAACTAAAGTGAGCGGACAATTTGTAGCTTCTGAAGGATGTGGAAATTCTGGAACTTATACCAATACCTGGACAGTAAAAGACGACTGCGGAAATACTTCTGATACTTTCACACAAGTAATTACAATTCAAGATACAACGGCTCCAACTTGGACAACACAAACAGGTTCTTTAAACCAAACTATTGAATGCAGTAATGCCGAAGCTTTAACTTCTGCGCAGGCTTTATTCCCTTCAGCTTCTGATTTATGTGATGCTGATGTTTCTAACATTACTAAAGTAAGCGAACAATTTGTAGCTTCTGAAGGATGCGGAAATTCTGGAACTTATACCAATACCTGGACTGTAAAAGATGACTGCGGAAATACTTCTGATACTTTTACTCAAATCATTACAATTCAGGATACAACTGCTCCAACTTGGGCAACACAAGCGGAATCTTTAAATCAAACAATTGAATGCAGTAATGCGGAAGCTTTGACTTCGGCGCAAGCCTTATTCCCTTCAGCTTCTGATTTATGCGATGCTGATGTTTCAAATATCACTAAAGTAAGCGGACATTTCGTTGCTTCTGAAGGATGTTCAAATGCTGGAACTTACACTAATAGCTGGATTGCAAAAGATGACTGCGGAAATGTTACCGATAGTTTTATCCAAATAATAACTATTGAAGATACAACTCCTCCAACTTTTACTGGAAATCTTCCAACTGATATTACTGTTTCTTGTGATGCCGTTCCAGAACCTGCAAACCTTGAAGCTTCTGACAATTGCAGCGGAGACTTACCAATTGTTTTTTCTGAAATTAAAAGCAATGTTCTTAACGAATGCGGCACAGATTATACTTTAACACGCAAATGGACTACTAGTGATTGTGGCGGCAACACCGTTTCTCATACTCAAATTATTACGGTTAGAGATACAACTCCGCCAACAGGAACTGCTCCGGCTGATGTCGCAGATTTACAAAGCATTATTGATATTCCGGCACCAAATCCGCAAGCTATTATAGATGCTGTAGATAATTGCAGCAGTACCGTAACGATCACAATTAGTGATTCTAATAATGGAGGAAGTGGCTGTAATGGAAATGCTTATATCTTAACCAAAACCTATACGTTGACAGATTGTGCTGGAAATAAAACAGAACTTGTTCAAACCTTTACTGTTGAAAATAAAGTTTCTGTAACAGGCGTAGCAACAAATGTAACCTGCTTTGGCAAAAGTGATGGTTCAATTTTAGTAACTAATTCTCCGGGATCAACTGTAGTTATTACAAATGATCAAAATGAAGTTGTTGGCAATACTAATTTACCTGCCGGAACTTATACACTTACAGCAACATCTGCTGTAAATGGCGAAAATCAAACTTGTACTGCAACTGCAACAGTTGTTATCACTCAGCCTGAATATTCTACAAAAATATCAGGTTATGTAATGAATGTAGACAACAATTCAGGAATTGCAAATGTAATGGTGACATTGATTCCGCAAGGAACTACAACTGGGCCAATTTTATTACGCATAACCGGAACAGATGGCGGATACAGCTTTACAGGAATGTCTGCCGGAAGTTATTTGGTTCAAGTACAAGATGCAACTTTAAATAGTGTTTATCAATTATATCCAACAGATTCAAGTTTATTCTTCACAGTTCTTGAAGATTGTACTTTCCAGGAACATACATTTAATTATGGATCTTCTACACTACCAGTTTTAGGCGATTATGTTTGGTATGATGTAAACAGCAACGGAATTCAAGATGAATGGTACGATGCTAACAATGATGGCGTTGTGACTAAAAATGTTCCTGATTCAGGTGGCGGAATCGACTACAGCTTATGGGAATGGATCGATTTTAATGGAGACGGAAGCTATCAAGGCCCATCAAACGTTGGTGAATTAAACGCCGGAGGTTTTGGAAATGCAGCAAGTCCAAATGTTATAATTGACGGACCAAACGGTTATCACAAAGAAGTAATTATCGGAATTGAAGGGTACTGGAGAGACAGACCTAATACAGAAAATCCTTACGGTGCATATATTATTAAATTAGTTAAAGATGCAAATCTGGATGCTATGGCTGCTGCCTTAGGCGCAACCGGACTTGTAAAATTACTTCCAAATTTAGCTGATAAAAAAGCAACCGCTAAAACAGGTAAAATTGAAATGCATACGGTATGCTCAACAACTAGTCCAAGCAGCTATATTGTAAATGTTACGTCGCAAGATTTAGTTCATTTAGATAATGATTTTGGAATAAACTGTAAAGAATACCGAGATATTGTTGCTAATGATGATTCTGCCGGACCTATTGCAGGCGTTAATCACACTACTACAAATGTTTTAAACGTACTCGTAAATGATACGCTTGAAGGTAATGCCGTAACAGTTTCTGACGTAATTATTACTACAGTAACGCCAAACGAATTTTTACAACTAAATCCTGATGGTTCTGTAGATGTTTTACCAAATGCACCTGTTGGCACACTTACATTAGTATATCAAATTTGTGAAGCAGATCAAACTTCAAACTGCGATACTGCAACAGTAACGATTACTATTGTAGCTCCGATTATGACAGTAACGGCAACACCAATTTGTGTAAACGATGTTCCTTACATTGATTATGTAGTAACACCCGGAAATTTCACTCCGGTAAACGGTGTAACAATAGCTTGGGCAAATGCACAAAATACGGTAATAACCACTATGACTGATTTACCTCTTAGCGGCCGAGTTTCATGGCCGGGAGCTGTGGTTAATGAAGCTGGAAATGGTATTGACTGGCCGGGATGGATTTTCGAAAATAATAAATGGGTTCAAGGCGCTGATGGTTTTGAATCATTACGTCCAACAGTTAACTTAAAGATATCAGTTAATCCAAGCGAAAGCATAACTGTAAATTATCCACCGGCAGATCCGTATTGTATTGCCAGACCAACATTTGCAATTGTAGCAAATGATGATAATCCGCCGGCAATTACAGCACCAGCCGGAGTAACAAACATTGTAAATGTATACAATAATGATACTTTAAATAATGATCCTGTAAATCCTGCCGATGTTACACTTACAACTGTAACACCAGATCCAACAAATACCATAACATTAAATCCTGATGGTTCTGTAGATGTGGCTCCAAATTCTCCTGCAGGAACTTACACATTAACGTATCAAATTTGCGAAAATGCCGATGCTGGAAACTGTGATACTGCTATTGTAACGGTAATTATTGTCGAACCTGCACCTCCTACTCCAGTTGTTGCAAATGATGATGTATATGCAAACATTGGCTGTAACACTTTTGGATTGGTTGGAAATGTATTGAGTAATGATTTTAAAGGACAACTTCCTGCGACACTTGAACTAGTCAATTTTACATTACTTGCAGAAAATGAAAACAATGCCAAAACAGATCCAAATATCACAATCGATAATCAAGGAAATGTTACCGTTTCAAGTTTAACACCAGCCGGAACTTATACCTATACATATCGTATTTGTGATAAACTAAGTGCAGAAAATTGCGATACTGCAACGGTAACCATAACAGTTGTTCCTAATGGAATTGTAAACATAACCAGCGAGTCATGTAATGATGACTCCAGCTTAATAAACTTGTCTAATCTGCTTCCTGAAGGCACACCAATAACCGGAACATGGATTGACACAAACGAAACTAATGCATTACAAGGAAATATATTCAATCCGTTTGGTTTAGCACTTGGCAATTATACATTCGAATATAAAATTACCGATGAAAATTGCCCAAGAAGTGTACTGCTAAATATGGAAGTTAACAATGACTGCCACGTTTTAGCCTGTGGAAACATTTTAGTACACAATGCTTTCTCTCCAAATGGCGACGGAATAAATGATGTATTCGTAATTGACAGTATTAATGATATAACCTGTTATCCTGAAAATACAGTAGAGATCTATAATCGTTGGGGAATATTAGTATTTGAAACCTCAAATTACAATAATACAACCAATGCTTTTGATGGAACTTCCAGAGGAAGAACTACTGTTAATAAATCTGACGGACTGCCATCTGGTACTTATTTCTACATTCTTACTTATAAATCATTGAATGGTAATAATGAAATTCAAAATAATAAGGAAGATGGATATCTGTATCTGTCAAAATAAAACTACGCAATTTACTCGTAAATAATTCTAATACAATGAATTACAGTAAAATGGTAAAAAATTTCTTATATTTGAGTTCGCAAAATATTGACTTTTTGATTGAAGATAATTAAGAAATCAATGAGTAATAATCAATAATACACATCTACTATGAGAACAAAATTATTTTTCTTCGTCATTATGTTTGTAACGATTTCTGGTTATGCACAACAAGATTCACAGTATACTCAGTACATGTACAATGCTATAAATGTAAATCCGGCTTATGCAGGATCCAGAGGAGTTTTGAGCATCTTTGGTCTCTACAGAACACAATGGGTAGGTTTAGAAGGAGCTCCGCAAACAGCCAGTTTCTCTGCAAATTCACCAATAAACAACAGCAATTTAGGAGTTGGTGCATCGTTGGTAAATGATAAAATTGGGCCAACAAATGAAACCACTATTTCTGCAGATATATCTTATACACTTCAAACATCTCCAGATTTCAAGCTTTCATTTGGTATTAAAGGAAGCGCCAATCTATTCAATTTAGACATTAGCAAACTAAATCCTGAAACTCAGGGAGATCCGCAATTTCAGGATTTAGATAACAAATTTTCACCAAATGTTGGAGCAGGTGTTTACTGGCATTCAGATAAAGCCTATATCGGTTTATCTGTTCCAAATTTCATCGAAACCAAAAAATTTGACGATAACGACTATGCCATTTATAAAAGTAAAATCAATTATTATTTAATGGGTGGTTACGTATTTGACCTTGACAAATTACAATACATAAAATTCAAACCTGCTACATTAGTGAAAATGGTCGAGGGTGCACCGCTGCAGGTCGATGTTTCTGCCAATTTTATGTTTTTCGAAAAATTTGTTGCAGGACTCTCTTATAGATGGAGCGCATCTGTAAGCGGTATTGTTGGATTTCAAATCACAGACGGACTTTATTTAGGATATGGTTACGACCGGGAAACCACAAAACTAAACAACTACAATTCAGGATCGCACGAAATATATCTGCGCTACGAATTCTTTAAAAACACCAGCAAAATGGTAACTCCACGTTTCTTTTAAAAAATAATAGTTATGAAAAATTTTACTCTTCTTATTTTAATAACTCTAAATGTTTTTTCCAGCTATTCGCAGCAGTCAAAATTAAACGCTGGTGCCAAAAAATACGACAACTACGCCTATGTTGACGTTATTAAAACCTACGAAAGAGTAGCCGCAAAAGGATATAAGTCTGAAGTTTTGTACAGAAAACTGGGCGACTCCTATTACTTCAATTCTAATTTTGAAGGCGCTGTCAAGTGGTATGATGAATTATTCGGTATAAACACTTCTCCCGATGCTGAATATTATTACAGATATGCACAGTCCCTAAAAGCAACTGGGCAAACAGCCAAGGCCAATAGGATTCTTGAAGAATTTAATGCAAAATTCAAAAATGATTCAAGAGCAAAGCTTTACAGAGAAAACGTAAATTATCTTGATAAAATTAAAGCAAATTCAGGACGTTATAAAATCGAAAATGCTGGGATTAATTCTAAATATTCAGATTACGGAAGTTTTGTTTATAATAATAAAATATACTTCGCATCTGCAAGAGACACCGGAAATTTCAGTCAGCGAAAACACAAATGGACAGGCGAATATTTTACTAACATTTATGATGCTGATATAAGTGCTCAAAATGATTCAACATCTAAAGTAAATAAAATCAGATCTACCGTAAATTCAAGATTTCATGAATCCTCAGTTGTTTTTACTAAAGATGGAAATACGGTTTATTTTACACGAAACAACTTTGTAGATGGTAAAAAAGGAAAAGATGCTAATAAAGTTACTTTATTAAAAATTTATAAAGCCAGTCTCGAAAACGGAAAATGGACAAACGTAACGGCACTTCCGTTTACCAGCGATAATTATTGTACGGCACATCCTGCATTAAGTCCTGACGAAAAAACATTATATTTTGCTTCAGACATGCCAGGAACAATCGGTCAGTCTGATATTTACAAAGTAAACATTAACGCCAGCGGTGGTTTTAGTTCTCCCGAAAATTTAGGAAAAGGAATTAATACCGAAGGAAAAGAAACGTTCCCGTATGTAACCAGCGAAAACGAAATTTACTTTGCTTCAGACGGGCATCCCGGACTTGGCGGACTTGACGTTTTTGTGGGGCAAATTGAAAAAGATGGTTCTATTGATGATATTCAAAACCTAGGTGCCGATATTAATTCTCCTAAAGATGATTTCGCCTACATTATCGATCCCGTTTCAAGAAGAGGTTATTTTTCGTCTAATAAAGACGGCGGACTTGGTTCTGATGATATTTATAAATTTTTAGAAACCAAACGCTTAAAATGTGTTCAGGAGTTAAGCGGTATAATTACAGATGCCGCAACCGGGATTATTCTTCCCGGAACAAAAGTTACTTTATATGACGGCATGCAGCGAATAAAAAACTCTGCTGTTGCAGATGCTTCCGGGTTATACAGTTTTGGTGTTGAATGCGGAAAAACCTATTATGTACGCGCAGAAAAACCAGAATATGCCACTAAAGAAGTCAGCGTAACGATTTCTAAAGAAAGCGGAAAAACAGATCTTCCTATCGCTTTAGAAAAATCGATCTGCAAAGTGGTTGTAGGAGATGATTTAGGAAAATGTTTTGGTATTAAAAGAATTTATTTTGATTTAGATAAATCTAACATTCGAACCGAAGCTGCTTTAGATTTAGAAAAAATCCTGGATGTTTTAAAACAAAATCCAACAATGAAATTAGATATTCGCTCGCATACAGACAGCAGGGCTTCGCATCAATACAATGAAGCCTTATCTAACCGAAGAGCAAAATCAACCATTGAATGGCTTATAAACAACGGAGTAACAACAAATCGCTTAACCGGAAAAGGTTATGGGGAAACGCAGCTGGTAAATTTATGTTCTGATGGCGTACAATGTACAGAAGAAGAGCACCAAATGAACAGACGAAGCGAGTTTATCATTACCGGATTATAAATTGTACAAACCAAACCAATCTATAATTAAAAAGCTGTCTATTATTCATAGACAGCTTTTTTAAAAAAACAACGCTGCATACTCAAGAAATGCAACGAAAACTAACCAACCAGTGTTCAAATGTTTCACATTTAAATTTTAGCAAATATATTTGTGTAATATTTTTTTCCAGCAGCATCTGTTGTAACCGAAATACCAAAATGAGTATAATCTCCTTCAATATTTTCTTTATGTCCCTGGCTTTCCAGCCATGATTTTACTGCTGCTGCAGATGTTTTGTAGTTGTAAGCAACATTCTCGCCCACTTTTTTGGCACCAAGAACGCTCATAATATTATTAGAACGAGACACAAAATCATTATGATTAACAACATTATTGTCGATCATGTATTTGTTGTGCTCTTCGCACTTATAAGAAATGTGATTGATTTTTTCTAATGCATTTAAGCCGATACTTACTCTGTAATCGTTTATTAACTGCATTGTTTCCAATTCAGATGCATTATAGTTGTAGTCAGTAATTACCTGTTCTGTTGAAGTACTACTTTCATTCCCTTCGGCGCCATCGGCAGAGCATGAGTTCATTGTGATAGATATCACAATGAACACCATGGCGCACATAATCTTTTTCATAATCTGTAGTAGTTTAATGCTTTAAAGTAAATGTTGGGGCAAATTCTTTAAAAATTATTATGTGACAATTTTTCTCTGTTTTATTGTCCAAACGTATTCAATTTGTCGGTAAACTACAAAAATAATCGACGAAATACACTAAAATTTTTTAAAATAATATAAAAATCTTACAATTATGACGATAAACGATCAATCTTCCATGAAAAATCAGACTGGCTTGTATATCTAATTCTGTCATGTAATCTGTTAGGTCTTCCCTGCCAAAATTCTACTTGCAGCGGCGTTACAATAAATCCGCCCCAATTCTCAGGTCTTGGAATTGGTTTTCCTTCAAATTCAGCTTCCAGTTTCTTTAAATTCTCTTCTAAAAAAGTTCTCGACGGAATAACTTCACTTTGATGCGAAACAATTGCGCCAAGCTTACTTCCGTCTGGTCGGGAATCAAAATAGTTATCCGAAATGATTTCAGAAGTTTTCTGCGCAATCCCTTTTATAATTACCTGACGTTCCATTTCCTGCCAAAAAAAGGACAAACAAACGTTTGGGTTCGCCGTAATTGCTTTTCCTTTTTCTGAATCATAATTCGTATAAAATATAAATCCTTCTTCAGAAAATTTCTTTAATAAAACCACACGAGACTTTGGAAATCCATCCAAGCCAATTGTCGAAACCGTCATAGCGTTTACCTCGCCGCTTCCGCCAAAATCCTCCACTTCATGAAACCAGCGGTTAAAAAGATTAATGGGATCTTCGGGAATATTAGTTTCTAATAATTCACTTTTTTCGTAAGATTTTCTATAATTGCTTAAATCACTCATGATTGTTGATTTTAGATATTAGATTGTAGATTTTAGATTTATTTGTTTCAAGTTTCAGGTTTCAGGTTTCAAGTTTCAGGTTGTCAGGCTGAGCGAAGTCGAAGTCTCTCGTATTACAAAAGCCCTTCTCCCGAGGCCTCGGGACGCTCAGGGTGACATCCTTTGTTCACATTCCTAAACTTAGCACCTTAGTATCTCAGCCACTTAGAACCTTAGATTAAAATTCAAAACTAAGTCCATCATCTCCCAAAATAACATTTGGAAAAATTTCTTCGGCTTCTTCTTTAAAACGCTCAATTCCGTCGTAGCGAGTTGAATAATGACCTAAAACCAAATGTTTTACATTTGCTTTTAAAGCAATTCTAGCCGCTTCTTTTGCTGTTGAATGTAATGTTTTTTGTGCCAAAGGAGCTTCAGACTCTAAAAAAGTAGATTCGTGATACAAAACATCGGCATTTTTAATAATCGGAATCACATCTTCATTGTAAACCGTATCTGAACAAAAAGCATAACTCATTGCCGGAATTGGGTCAAAAGATAATTTTTCGTTCTCAATTACAGTTCCATCGTCCAGCGTAACATTTCCTCCGTTTTTTATTTTTTGATAATAAGCCGTATGAATATTATAATGTTGAACCGCTTCAACATTTAATTTTCGCTCTCCAGGTTTTTCCTGAAATAAATAGCCATTGGTATAAACCCGATGTTTCAGCGGAATCGTTTTTACAATAACACGATTATCTTCAAAAATAACCTCACTTTCCTTCGACTCTAATTCGTGGAAAAACAAATTATACGTTGTCCAGGATTCTGTCAATTTTAATTGAAGCAGAATAAGTTCTTTAATTCCTTTTGGTCCGTAAATATGCAAATCGGTTGTTCTTCCCAAAAGAGAAAAAGTCGAAATGGTTCCAATTAATCCATAAAGATGATCTCCATGAAGGTGCGAAATAAAGATGTGATTAATTTTTGAAAATTTAATCTTATTCTTTCGAAGCTGAACCTGAGTTCCTTCTCCGCAATCAATTAAAAACAAACGATTTTTAATTTCTAAAACCTGTGAAGTCGGGTTAGTGAGTGTTCTGGGAGTTGCGGCATAACAGCCAAGTATTGTTAATTTCATTTTAGATTTTAGATTGTTGATTTTAGATTCTAGATAGATAAAAACATTTTAGATTTAGCATTAAAAAAATCTAAAATCTAAAATCAGAAATCTAAAATTAAAACCCTAAGTCTCTTTCAATTTCTTCCATTTCGATAATATCGTGTGCTTCTAAAAGAGAAGGAACAACAACTAATTTATCTGAAATGGCATTAAAATCAAGATCGCAAGCTACAATTACAAGCGATTTTTTTGCTTTTTTCTGAAGCTTAACCAACGGTAAAAAAGCTTTTAAATCATTTTCTGTCAATTCAGAATCTGACGACAAATCGATTATAATATTTTGTTTTTCAAAGGTTTTAAACTGCTGCGTTACTTTCTCCACAAAGCCATTAAAATCGCCTTGCGTATCTTTTATGGTAACGGTATGTCCTTTTTGATCTACTTTCATTTTATAATTTGTGGGGCTAATATAAAAATTGATTTTTCAGAGCGCTAAGGTACGAAGTTTTTTTCTTGTTGTTTCAAGTTTTAGGTTTCAGGTTTCAAGTTTGTCAGGCTGAGCGAAGTCGAAGTCTGCATTTATTTCAATAAGGAATTTGTTCTATTATTAAAAATTTGAATAAACTTATCTAATTTTCCTGCACCAGAACAAGTAAAGCAAAAGTTTAAGATCGTTACCTTTTTTCTCTTTATAGTTTCTGTATAAACATTTACATCTGGACATCCATCATAACCACCAACTTTTCTTATCAAGATTGGTTTTCCTTCTAAGTAAAATGCCAAAGCAATTTGATCAATTTGTTTATTGAGCCAGTTAATCTCAGTTGAATTAAATTTTAAATCATCCTGAAACTGATAAACACTTCTTAATCCTCCAATACTATTCAAATCCAATGTAAAAAATCTATTATTTGGTTTCGAAATTTCGTCTACTTTAAAATTTTTAGGTGTTCGGCTATATAAATTATTATAGACCGTATCTATTTTTGCTTCATCAGCATTCTGAGATTTACATATAAAACCAATTAGTAGAAATATTATTTTAATCGTATTTCTCAAAATGAAATGCAACTACTGTATTTTAGAAGCTAAAAGATAAATAACCGCCATTCTAATCGCAACACCATTTTCTACCTGATTTAAGATAACAGAATGATCAGAATCAGCAACTTCAGATGTAATCTCTACTCCTCTGTTAATTGGTCCCGGGTGCATGATTACGATTTCTTTTCCAAGAGAATCTAAAAGTGGTTTATCAACTCCGTATTGCTGTGCGTATTCGCGTGTCGATGGAAAGAAGTTTACATCCATACGCTCGTTTTGTACACGAAGCATGTTCGCAACATCACACCATTCTAAAGCTTTACGTAAATTTGGTTCAACGGTAACACCAAGTGATTCAATATATCTCGGAATCAGTGTTTTTGGTCCGCAGACTTTTACTTCTGCGCCTTGCATCTGCAAAGCATATATGTTGGATAAGGCAACTCTCGAATGCAGAATATCACCTACAATAACTACTTTTTTTCCGGCAACATCGCCCAGTTTTTCTCTGATAGAATAACTATCTAACAAAGCCTGAGTTGGGTGTTCGTGTGCTCCGTCTCCGGCGTTTACGATACTGGCTTTGACGTTTTTAGATAAAAAATAAGCCGCTCCGGGATTAGAGTGGCGCATTACAACCATATCAACTTTCATTGAAAGGATATTATTTACAGTATCAATCAGGGTTTCTCCTTTTTTAACCGATGACTGGGCTGCAGAAAAACTAATAACATCTGCAGATAAACGTTTCTGCGCTAACTCAAAGGAAAGTTTGGTTCTGGTACTATTTTCGAAGAAAATATTGGCAATGGTAATATCTCGTAATGAAGGAACTTTTTTAATTGGTCGGTTAATGACTTCTTTAAAATGATCTGCCGTTTCAAAAATCAGGTTAATATCATTCTCATTGATGTATTTTATTCCTAATAAATGATTTACGCTTAATTCTTTCATTGTGTTTGTTTATATATTTATTTGTTTAATCGTTTTATTTGTTAAACCGTTTAATCGTTTGAATCCGATTAAACAATTAACCGGTTAACCGATTAAACTTAATTTGTCACTAGGTGAACCACATCTTCACCATCATTTTCTTTCCAGCTTACTTTTACTTTTTCGCCATTAATTGCATCAACCTGACGGCCTCTGTAATCAGGCTGAATTGGTAAATTACGACTGAAACGTCTGTCGATTAACACTAACAATTCAATTTCAGAAGGTCTTCCAAAAGATTGAATCGCAGTTAAGGCAGAACGAATGCTTCGTCCGGTAAACAAAACGTCATCAATAAAAATAACTTTTTTGTCTTCGACTATAAAATTTATCTGAGTTTTATTGGCTTCAAGTGGTTTATCGGTTCTGCGGAAATCATCTCTAAAAAAAGTAATATCCAAATATCCCAGTGAAATTTCAGGAGTTTGGTATTCGTTCTCTAAAATTTGTTTTAAACGCTCAGCCAAATAAACACCTCTCGGCTGAATCCCGATTAAAATTGTATCAGAGAAATCAAGATGTTTTTCGATTAACTGACAAGCCAAACGATGGAGTATGATAGTAACTTCTTTTGAATTAAGTAATACTTTTTGGCTCATAAGTAATTGTAATGTTTGGTTGGGCAAATATACAAAATCAGAATTTATTTGTTGGGGAGAGAGAAATGTTTTTGACTAATAAAATTTATTAATAACCGAAAAAGTTCTTTTTGTTTAATTTAAAATAAATCTTACTTTTCAAATATCCTATAATTTAAAATTATATTTTAGCTAATGCAATCATCCAAACTATATTAAAAACCAATGTATCAATAATTTTAATGAGAATAAAATCAATAACTCTAAATAAAATAAAATCATTTGAAAAGAAAACTACTTTTGATTTTTCTGAATCTGACAAAATAAATACAATAAGTGGTATAAATGGCTCAGGAAAAACCACCGTTTTTAAATCTATGATTTTAGCTCAGAAACTATATTTTTCAAAAACTTATGTAATAACATTAAATAATAATGAAGAATTACTTAACTTTTTTAACGAGGTAGGCTCATATATAATAATTGAATTTGAATTCGCAGATAATTCGACTAGTTCATTCACGTTAAATTGTGCTCTTCGAAACAAGGAAAAAGTCAAAATTAATTTAGTAATAAATGAAAATGATAAAGAAAAAATTAATGGCTTTTGGAATTTTGACAATCCTAAAAATTTAATAATTTATATAGATTCAAATCGAAATATATCCGAAGAAGACTTTTCTAATGAAGATATTAAGCTTACTAATAATGACACAAACTCATTAATAATAGACTATATTATTCAACCTGATAAATTATTCTTTAACACTTACGAAAGATTAATAAGAGATTATATTCGTGAAAGAATTATTCCTAGCACTCCAAGAACTGATTTACCACATTTCACTTCAAAAATACTAATACACAACATATTAGACTATTTAGAATTTTCAAATTTCACTTCACTAGAAAGAAAAAATCAATTTATACTTCAAGTTAAAAGAGGAAATGTTAAAAAAAAACACACATATGATGTTCGTAATTTAAGTTCTGGTGAAAAGACTCTTTTTTACATTTTTCATTTTATTTGTTATGTAAAAAGTATTGGAATGCTTATAATTGATGAGCCAGAAAACAATTTACATGAAGAAATGCTTTCAAAATTCGTTAATCTCCTTTATGAAATAACACATGAAGAAAAATTTTCAAATTTGATTTTAAAAAAAGCTAAAATAATAAAACAGCCAATTAGTGAAAATATAAATAAGCAAATTACTAATTTTTACAAAGATCATACTCTATCACAAACATTTTTACTTACCCATTCTAAGAATTTGATATATAATAATTTTACGATTGGTAAAAACTTTATAATTGAGGATGGAATTTCTTTAATCGATTATGAGAACCATGAAAAGTTATTGAGAAACATCGGTTTAAGTAAAATTATCAACAAAGTACTTTTTGTCGAGGGCAAAACAGAAAATGAAATTTTAGAAAAAATTTTCTCTCCTTTAAATATTAAAATAAAGAATTTAAATGGCTCATCTGAAGTTATTGAAACATATAGAAAATATTACTCATTTCACAATCACATTAGAGATGTCCAATTTTGTTTCTTAATTGACAAAGACACACGTACTGAATATGAAATAGAAGATATGAGAAAAAATGATTCATTATTTTTTGATGAACATTTCATCATAATGAATAAGCATGAAATAGAAAATTATTTATTAGACAGCAAATTAATACATAATCTATTCAAAATTCACAATAATCTTAACAAAGACATTAAAGTACCTTTAGAGAATGAAATAGAAAAAAAAATAAAAGAAATAGCTGATTCTAATAAAGAACATGTTTTCAGAAAATCAATTCAAAATTTAAATCAAAATAGTTTACATAAAATAAAGTTAGCAGTTAGCACAAAATCAATTGAAGTACTAAATAAAACTGCATATAATAAATACATTGAAAGTGTTTTTGATTCAAAATCAATAACCGAAACAATTGAAATTTTAAAAAATAATTTTAGCAGAATTGACGAAATAAATAACAATTGGGAAAAAGACTGGAAAGACTTATGTGATGGAAAAATTGTTCTAAATCAACTAAAAACTCATCTTGCTAAAGAACTAGGTCTTACTGCTCCAAGAGTAATTAATGAACTAATTAATTCCGCACAAGAATCAAAATCACATGATTTTAATTTGTTAATTCAAAAAATAAAGCTACTATATAATTAATTTTTTTTTATGAAAAACATTTAAAATCCAGCTCTGCGAAGTCTCCGGACTTCGTAGCGACTATAATCGGATATAAAGAAAAAAACATTAAAACAGGTGAGAAGTCAAGAAAATTCCTATAGATCATTAGAAGTTTACTCTCAATTTGTCAATTAAAATTATACCCAAAATGAAATTAAAAATTATAGGAATTCCGATTTTTTTACTTTTGATAGTTCTAGCAAGTTCATGTAAATCAACTCCCGATTTAACGGAAGATGAAGTTTACGGAATCATAAATGAAATTGTAGTTGATGATAGCTTATTTCTTGATCACGTTTGTTGGGAATTTAGAACTATTCCGGTAAAAGAAGAATACAAAAAAGAATTTAGTGAAAAAGATATTGATTTCATTAATGAGCAAAATGAAAATTTCAAAGGTTTAAAAATAAAACCAAACAAAATCAAGTGGTTCAGAAAATCTAAAAAAGTATTTCAATACGCCATAGTTGATACACTTTGCGATCAAGGATTCTTGTATCATATTTCATTTCCTATAATATCTGCTGATAGAAAAAAAGTTATAATTGAGTTTCAAGAAGACTGTAATTGCTTATTAGGCGGACAAGGAGGAAAATATCTTTATGAGAAAAAAAATGGGCATTGGATTCAGAAAAAAGGCTACGATCAATGGATAAGTCAAAATGAAAAACCACAAATAAAAATCAATGGATAAATACCAGGAAACTTTTGAAACGTGGAATAAAATTGCAAATCTCTATGAAGATAAGTTTATGAATTTAAGCTTATACGACGAGACTTACGACTTCTTTTGCAGCACTCTAAAACAAGAGCAAATAAATATATTTGAAATTGGCTGTGGACCAGGAAACATTACAAAATATTTGTTATCTAAAAATCCCAGCTTAAAAATCACAGGTATTGACATTGCTCCAAAAATGATTGAATTGGCAAAAACAAATAATCCTTCTGCCAACTTTGAAGTAATGGATACAAGAGAACTTAGTTTCTTAAATCAAAAATTTGATGCCATTATGTGTGGTTTTTGTTTACCATATTTATCTGAAGAGGATTGTTTTCAATTAATAATCGATTCAGAGAAAATACTTTCTAACAATGGAGTTTTATATTTAAGTTTTGTTCAGGGAAAACCTTCCGAATCTGGTTTTATTTCTGGAAACACTGGCGATCGCACTTATTTTTATTACCATTCTTTAGAAGATATAAGCAATCAACTTTTAATACATAATTTTGACATAATTAAACTATTCAACGTAAATTATCCAAAAGCTGATAATGTAGAAATTCATACCATAATAATTGCTAAGAAAATTGGATAATCAATTTAGAAATTGATTGCTCATATAACGATACTATAATCTATATAATTTTAAATGATCAACATAATTCAGCAATTATAAAATATAAAAAATGAGCATGGACGGAGAAAAATGACAAATTAAATGAAAGAAGACATCCAACAATTTCTAGCAAAACCAAAAAACATCTTTCTAATAGATGCTATTGGAGCATTACTCACATTCATATTGCTTTTTCTCGTTCTAAGATCTTTCAATTCTTTTTTTGGTTTATCAAAAACTACTTTAGAATATCTTTCTTTACTGGCACTTATCTTTTCAATTTATTCTTTTACCTCCTTTTTTCTAGCAAAAAATAATTGGAAAATATATTTAAAAATAATCTGTACCGCTAACATACTCTATTGTGTTTTTACATTTGGGATTTTACTATATGATTATAAGAGTATTTCAATATTTGGTGTTGTTTACTTTTTAGGTGAAATCATAATTATTATTGGAATTGTAATCTTAGAGATTAAATCAATATCTAAAAACTAAAAAACTGAAACTATGAAAATCCCTAAAGAAATAGCAATTCAAATTACTGATATATTAGGAAATAATAATCCGATTGAAAATATACTTTTCGGTTTTAAAATTTTTGAAAGTGAAGATGCTTATTACACAACATCATATTTTAAAACAGATAATTCTGGCAGTATAATTATAACACAAAATGATTTGATTAATAAATCTGAACTCAAATGGGAAAATGATATAGAAAGCTTTCAAAGTATAAAAACGGAAGTTTTTGTACTTGATGCAAATTCTACTAAAAGCGTGCGAGGAAGGTCTGAAAATTATATAAATATCACTGCTAATACTGAAGCTATAGAAAAACATTTAAAACAATCTGGTTTTAGTGATGAAAACATAACTGCTGCTACTAAAGCAATAAATAATAGTGCGACTGATCAAATGGAAATTTACAATCTTTTTAAAGATTCAAAAAATGATATGGTTGAAATCCTGACTGAAAAAATAGACGATATATGGAAAGACAATACTAATAAAATTTATAAATTCATTATAACAAAAAATCAAATTACCTAATCTTTAAAAGTCTAAAAAAACATTTCAAAAAAATCCACATCATATTTTCCTGATTTCTGAAGGAATTTAAAAACTCAGAATCATATTAAATATCATTTGGGGCTTTGACAAAGTATTTAGCAAATAGATATAAAAAATTCCAATTATTCTCATAACATGATTTTTTGTTTTTATTAAAGATTGTAAAAATTACAAAATTGTTTATAATATAGTTTTAGAAGTTAATACTTTTTAAATTATAGTATTTTTCATTCATATTTTAATCGCCAAATAACCAATTAGATTCGATAAAGTGAAATATTTACCTTACAAATAACAATTTAACATTTGTTTAAATAAATTAGCCGCGGTTTTTCTTACTAACCAAAATTAAACTAATTTATTTTAACCAAAAACAAATTATCTATGCAAGTATCTAAAATTCTGGAAATACTAATTGCGTTAGGTTTATTTTACTTTCTCTTTAGTACTCTAGTTTCGTTACTCTTTGAATGGTACTCCTTCAAAACCCAAAAAAGAGGCCGATTTCTTTACGAAACAATTCTTAAATTATTAAACGATCCTGTGAACAAAAGCTATGGTGCCAGCTTATACAGCCACTTTAGCATCGATCAGCTTAAAAAAAACAGAGATTCTTACCCGCAATACATATCATCTGATATGTTTGCTGATGCCTTGATTGATATTATTGGAAGTCAATCTGAAACTACAAAATTTGAAAATATTTTTGATCCAAAAGGATCGACAAATTTAGTAGATGTTAAACTAATTGAAGATCGTATTGAGGATCCTTATAAGAGATTTAAAAAAGGACTTGATCAAATGAACTACAGTCCATTAAAAAGTCATTTAAGGGCATTGTATGAAAAAACGGAAAACTATACTGAGTTAAAAGAGAAAATCACCAAATGGTTTGATGACTATATGGAAAGAGTAAGCGGCTGGTATAAAACAAAAACGAAAAGAAGTTTACTTATTATAAGTTTATTAGTTTGCCTGGCGCTGAATGTTGATTCTATTACTTTAATTAAAAAATTAAATACTGATGATAAGTATCGTAAAGATCTTGTATTAATAGCAGAGAAAAAAGTACTTGAAAACAAGATTAATGCTCAAAAAATTGATTTGGAAGATATTGTAAAAAATATAGATAGTATCAAATCAATAATTACTGAAATCGAAGATGACGCTCTTCCAATTGGCTATCATTTTGATACTAAAAAATCAAAAGAAACAAAAGGAACAAAAGAAACTGAAAAAACAAAAGAAATAAAAGAAACAACAACAGAAATCCTCCAAAGGTATATGTGGTGGATTTTAGGGATCTTAATTTCAGCATTTGCTCTAAGTTTCGGAGCTCCTTTTTGGTTTGAAGTTATGGTAAAAGCAATTAATATTAGAAGAGCAGGAATAAAACCATCTTAAAAACTATACAATCATGAACGATATATACAACATTCATTCGCACATCTTTACAGGAAAATGTGCACCGAAAGACTTTTTACAGGTAGCTGCCAAACTTGGAGATGGAGCTTCTACATTTCTTAAATGGTTAATATTAACCCGACCTGTTTCCTGGTTAATTACAAAATTGGGAAGTTTAATTCCGAAAAGGATTTTACAATTCCTAAAAATTGGTGTTATGGCTTCGCAGGAAGAGGTATTTCTTGACTTGAAAGGAGCTTATGATAATTCTGAATACAGTGGGATAAAAATAATAGCACTCACAATTGATATGGATTATATGAGTGATCCCGACAAAAAACCTGAAAAAGATTTCAATTCACAAATACAGGATATTTACAAATTGAAAAAAACTTACCCAAATACATTATTTCCTTTTTATGGTGTAGACCCAAGAAATCCGGATACTAAAAACCTCGAAAATCTAAAAAAAGCAATTGAAAGTAAAACCTTTGTTGGAATTAAATTATATCCTGCAAATGGCTTTTTCCCTTTTGATGCGCGATTAGACAGTCTTTATCAATACGCCGAAAAAAATAATATTCCTGTTATGACACATTGTACACGCGGCGGCAGTTATTATTTAGGTAAAAATGTCTGGTCGGTTATTCCTGACAATCCTACATCAGTCAATCCGGCACATCCTTTAATGCCTGTAATTACAGCCCGTATTGCTGCTTATAAAAAGGCTTCTGATAAATCATTTAGAGAAAATGCGAGAGCGTGTAATCTTTTTTCACATCCTGAAAATTATATTCCTGTTTTAGACAAATATCCTAAACTAAAACTCTGCATTGCGCACATGGGAGGAGATATTGAAATATTGGGTGTGAAAAATCCAGATGCGAAAACTGCCAAATTATTCCAGGCAGCAAAAACTCTGGAAGGTAATCTAACATCATGGTATGACATTATCAAACAAAAAATCCTGATAGATAAATATCCTAATGCGTTTACAGATATTTCGTATTCGTTATGCGATGAAAATTGCATGATACAATTATCTAATGATTTAAAAAACGGTCTTATTCTCCCAGAGCGGGTTTTATTTGGAACAGATTATTTTATGGTTGCAAAAGAAAATGCTGAACTAAAAGTCGTTGCCGTTGGGCAAAAGAATTTAAGCGGATATTTTGATCAATTTATGAGTGCTAATAATAAAAGGTATTTGTTTTAATGTCTACAAAGTGTAAATCAGAAAAAAAATGTTCAAAAAAGAAAATATAATTAAAGAATTAGAAAAAGGAGAAAAGTCAGGATTTGTAAAAAATTTTAATCGTAATTCTTTCATCAAAGAAATGGACTTAAAACATTCGCAAAAAAAATCTGTAAAACTAGAATCCAAATCCTAAAACTTTTTCCAAAAATTGTATAAGACATTTTGCTGATTTCTGAAGTAATTTTAATATAGAAATTTAAAAACTCAGAATCATGCAAAATAAAATTACAAGATTGTTAATGGTATTCGTAATACTATTTTCATTTACAAGCTGCGAAGTTATTGGAGACATTTTTAAAGCCGGAATGGGATTCGGGATATTTATTGTGATTTTTATAATTGCGATTGTTATCTGGATCTTTGCAAAAATGTTCGGCAGTAAATAAGACATACAAAAAATCCCAAATTCTATTTTAATTGGAATTTGGGTTTTTTTTATGAATGTAGAACTTTGTCAAAGTCTAAAACTTTGACAAAGTTGTAAGGTCTTATATTAAAGATTGTACATCTTCTTTCTTTGTTCCTGAATCTTTTCATCATCAAGATATTCGTCAAATGTCATGTAACGGTCAATTACTCCGTTTGGTGTTAATTCTACGATTCTGTTACCAACAGTTTGTGCAAACTCGTGGTCATGCGTTGTAAAAATTACAGAACCTTTAAAGTTTTTTAATGAGTTATTGAATGCTGTAATAGACTCCAAATCTAAGTGATTTGTCGGCTCATCTAGCATTAAAACATTAGCACGTTCCATCATCATTCTGGAAAGCATACAACGTACTTTTTCTCCTCCAGATAAAACTCGGCTTGTTTTTAAAGCTTCTTCTCCAGAGAAAATCATTTTCCCTAAGAAACCTCTAATAAATACCTCATCACGTTCTTCTTCTGTTTTAGCGTATTGGCGTAACCAATCTACTAAAGTTAAATCATTTTCGAAGAAAGAATGATTTTCAGCAGGAAGATAGGCTTGGTTTGTTGTAATTCCCCAATCAAAAGTTCCTGAATCTGCTTTTTGGTTTCCGTTTAAAATTTCATAGAAAGCAGTTGTAGCACGTGAATCTTTAGAGAAAAGAACGATTTTATCTCCTTTTGCCATATTTAAATGAACATCTTTAAACAAAAGTTCACCATCTACAGAAGCTGACAGGTGTTCTACATTTAAAATCTGATCTCCAGCTTCACGATCCTGATCGAAAATAATCGCAGGGTAACGACGGCTTGAAGGTTTGATTTCAGAAATATTCAATTTAGAAATCATTTTTTTACGAGAAGTTGCTTGTTTCGATTTTGCAACGTTTGCGCTAAAACGACGAATAAATTCTTCAAGTTCTTGTTTCTTCTCTTCTGCTTTTTTGTTTTGCTGTGCACGTTGCTTTGCCGCTAATTGGCTAGACTCGTACCAGAAAGTATAATTTCCTGAATAGTGATTGATTTTTCCGAAATCAATATCAGAAATATGTGTACAAACGGCATCTAAAAAGTGACGGTCGTGAGATACTACAATTACAGTGTTTTCATAGTTTGCTAAGAAATTTTCTAACCAAGCGATTGTCTCGAAATCCAAATCGTTGGTAGGCTCATCCATAATAAGCAAATCTGGATTTCCAAAAAGTGCTTGCGCCAAAAGCACACGAACTTTCATTTTTCCTTCCATATCGCCCATTAATGTATAATGATGCTCTTCGTTGATTCCTAAGTTAGACAACATTGCAGCAGCGTCAGAATCAGCGTTCCATCCGTTCATTTCTTCAAACTGAACCTGAAGCTCCCCTATTCTGTCTGCATTTTTATCGTTGTAGTCTAAATAAAGTTCATCCATTTCTTTTTTAACAGCATACAGAACTTTATTTCCCATTAAAACGGTTTCCAAAACGGTATGTTCGTCGAACATGTTGTGATTTTGGTTTAAAACCGACATACGTTTTCCCGGCTCTAAATGAATATGTCCCGAAGTTGGGTCCATATCGCCTGAAATGATTTTTAGAAATGTAGATTTTCCAGCACCATTGGCTCCAATAACGCCGTAAATATTTCCGTGAGTGAATGTGGTATTTACTTCGTCAAACAAAATTCGTTTGCCAAATTGAACTGATAAATTATTGACTGTTAACATGAATGTCTTTTTAATTAATTTGGTGCAAAAGTAGTGAAAAAGGTTCAGAGTTGCAAAGGTGCAAAGGGACTAAGTTTTTTTATGCGAACGAGGATTTTCTCGCAAAGGCGCAAAGACGCAGAGTTTTGTTTTACGCAGATGATTATTACGCAATCTTGTCATTTCGAGGAACGAGAAATCTTCGCAAGAAACTCGACAAAGATTAGCTTATCGTTGCGGAGCTGCTTACGAAGATTTCTCGTTCCTCGAAATGACAAAAATGAGGTAACTTTGCGAGATTAATTCAATTATAGCTTACTTTCTTTCGCTAAAGCCACTTCTAAGCTTTCGAAATTTGGCAGGACTTTAGAAATCAATCCTTCTTTGTTTAGAATAAAATGTGTTGGAAATGAATTTAGCTGTAAAGATTCATTCATGTATTCTTTCATGTCTGGAATTACAGCATATGAAAGGGTTTTTCTCTCTAAAAATGTTTTTAATTGTTCCGGCGAATCTTCGGCTAAACTTATAAATAGAATATCTTTTCGGTCTTTATATTCTTCTGTTAGTTTATTTACCTGCGGAAATTCTCTTATACATGGTGTACAGTGAATATACCAGCATTTTATAACGATTATTTTTCCTTTCATTGTTTCGTTTGAAACTTCATTTCCATTTAAATCTTTAAATAAAAATGGAGGAAAAGCAGTTCCTTCCATCTTATAGTTTTTAAGAGCGTCAAAACCAATTTGGTTGATCGTCGCTTTTATACTGGTATCTGTTTTTGGCTGAATTTTGAATAGCTTGTAATAGTAAACCGAATCTTGTGATTTTAATCTAACTGGAATGAAATTTCCATTTGCTAACTGATCTAAAAAAGCTTCTTTTGAAATTTCTTTTGAAGAAGAATCAAGTGCAATAAAATCTCTGGAAAGCATTATTTTTTTACTTTGATAGGCAGACCAATCTCCAAAAGTTTTTTGAATTTGAATGGGATTTACTTCCGGATTTCCGAATTTATTTTGAGCGAAAGAAAAAGTGAAAAATAAAAATGCGATTGTAATGGTGATGAAGTTTTTCATAAAGATTTTATGCGATAATTCTGGAGTCAAAAGTACTTAAAATAGTTTGCAATTTGGGTTTTAATGGTGAAGAAATGGCACGCGGATAATACGGATTCACTATCGCGAAAACGCGGATTATGCGGATTTTATTCACTTTTTATAGTCCACCATAATCTTGTCATCCTGAGGAACAAAATGTTTAATGAAACTTAATGTCCTAGCCCTGATAGTAGTGGAAATCCTTTTGTGTCTCGTTTCTTTAACGAGACACAAAAGATTGGAACGGATAGCAGGAAATAGCTCCTAAAAAATAATCATCCCTTTATTTCATTATAAAACATAAAAAAACCTGGCAATATAATTGCCAGGTTCATAATGCGATCCTCAAGGAGAAAACCAAATAACAAATCTCCTTAATTCACTGCATTTATTCGAAATAAAAATTAGATTAAAAAATAAATAACCAAACTCAATTTTAACCGTCCCAATACTTTTATTTCTAAATTTTCAATCCTTTTATTCTAGTTTAAAAAGTTCATTACTTTAAATGATTTCTTGTTTCCAGATTTGTCTGTTACTACAACTAAAAACAATTGTTTAGTTGAGAAACTATGACTTTGAAGCAATACTTCTTTATTGTTTTGAACGTTTCTGTGACTTACTAAATTTTGTCCAACAATGTTGAATACATCAACTTGGGCGATATCTTCGTTTTCATTTGAAACTGATAATGCATTGTTTTTAAAATATGCTATCGTAGCATTGCTTTTTGAAGAAATATCATCAAGAGCTAATGTTTTTGCTGCACCTTGTGATGCGAAATAAGCTGCATACGCTTTAGATAATTCAGATGAATTACCACAAGAAGATGCATCCCAGTTTACAGACCAAGTCATTAAGCCTCTTAAAGAAGGATATGGTCCGCCCGGCTGCATAGTGTATGTTCTTCCAGAAAAAGTAGTTCCGGTTCTTAAATAATGCATAGCATTTATTCCTTCTTGCGGTGTTAAATAACCGCTTCCTGCTGCACTCGGACAAGCCGGTAATGCAATAAGAACTTTTGAAGCTGGCAACCCATCAAAATGCATTCCTGTTGAAGCAATGTTATACCCTTTTATCACCATATCAGTTAAGGCTGTAACCATATTTGATTTCTTAGCTGAACCGTAATATTGACCATCTAATCCGTTTTCTCCTCCTGTATTATACAATTGTACCGCTAACAAATCTAATTCATTACGTAAGTTTTGAATGATTGGAAGGAAAGAACCAAATGTATCAGTATAAGTAGAATATCCTCCTTGTACGTATTGTGTTTCCGGAGCTGCAGTTAATAAGAATCCTGGGCCATAGTAAGCTTTTAATTCTTTGAAAGCATCTACTACGTTTTTCAATCTTGGATAAGCAGAAATTCCCGCATAAGAAATATCTCTTAGATTTCCTGCACTAAAATTCATCGATCCACCTTCAAAATCAATATCAACTCCATCAAATTGATACTCGTCGATAATTGCTTTTAGACCATTAACAAAAATATTTTTTTGAGTAACATTCTCTAAAACAACATGACCATTTTGACCTCCAATAGAAACAATAACAGGAACGCCGCTATCTCTTAATGATTTTATATCATTTTTCAACAATTGCTTATTGAAAACACCATTGGTCAAATATCTATTGTCATTTGTAGTTAATACTGGTGTGTAACCATCACGATTAACTGTTTCTACGAAAGAATAGTCAACTACGTTAAATTTACTTCCCACCATTTGAGAAAAATATAAAAATGGAGCACCCGCATTTTCCCAAGAATGTGCATATCCTAAAATAATTTTAGATGGAAGCGGAATGAATCTATTTGTACCTACTTGGGCAATTTTAATGGTATTGTTTAATGTAGTTACACCAGATTGATTATCGGTTGCTTTGATAACAACTGGATAATCCTGATAAGCAGATGGTGTAAAATTATACGTATAGGTATTATTTGTACCTGCTGTCATGTTAAATGTACCTCCGTTTATTGTAATCGTAACACCTGAAACTGATCCGTTACTATCTACAGCTGTAACTGAAATTGGCACAGCCTGGAAAGAATTTTGGTATACAGTAGCAGATGGTGAATTCCAAGTAATTACTGGTAATGAATTAGGACAATTTGAACCTGAACAAGTTAATGTAAAACTATATGTTTTTGCCTCTGTTGTTCCGTTTGATGCAGTAGCCGTAACAGTTAACGTATGAGAAACCCCAAACTGATTTGCTGCTGGCGTCCAAGTCGATGTATAAGTTCCTGAAGAATTGCTAGCACTTATAGTTTGTCCGTCTAAACTAAATACAACAGATGAGATTGTAGTAGCATCTGCAGCACTTAATCCAACAGTTGCAACAAAATTAATTGATGATCCTAAATTTATAGCAATCGCCGAAGCTGTTGGCGCTGTAATAGTAACTACAGGTTTAGTCGCAACCACCGCTTGTCTATTAAAATTATAAACTGTTGGAGTTGTTGGAACTGCAAAGTTCGCTAAATTATTTGGATAATAAGTCTGTTCACCATTTTCCCATGTATTTAATTTCAAACTTAAAATTTGTGAATAACCTGCTACAACTGAATTATCGAAAGTATAATTTCCTGATGCATCTGTTGTTGCTAAAACACTTTTCCAGTTATGTGTATTATCTGTCCAAGGTAAAACGATTTCTACTTTTGCACCAGCAACCGGAGTTGTTCCGTTTTTAACTGTTCCGCTAATTAAGTTTGCCTGAACTTGTGCTGCTTTTGCTGTAGAACTTGTATTAAAGTTATAAACTGTTGGGTTTGCAGGAACTGGGAAATTTGCCAGATTATTTGGAAAATAAGCTGTTTCTCCGTTTTCCCAAGAGTTTAATTTCAAACTTGTAACGGTTGTGTAACCTGCTACAACTGAATTATCAAAACTGTATTTTCCTTGTGAATCTGTTGTTGCTAAAACGCTTTTCCAGTTGTGTGTACTGTCTGTCCAAGGTAAAACGATCTCTACTTTTGCACCAGCAACCGGAGTTGTTCCGTTTTTAACTGTTCCGCTGATTTTGCTTGAAGGAACTACAATAACATCTTGTGAGAAGTTTAATGTTTTATTGGCATTTAAGTTAGAGTAAACTGTTGATGCAGGAGTAAAAGTTTGTCCTGTTAAAGCAGCTGTTACTGTATAATTTCCGCCAGAAGCCAATGTAAGTGAATAAGCTCCGCTTGAATTAGTTGTTGCAGTAACATTTCCTGCTGTAGAAGCTGCTGTAACTGTTACACCAGAAACTCCAGTACTTCCGTTAAGAACTGTTCCGCTTACTGTATAAGTTACAACTGCTGCTCCCTGGGTAAAATTCAACGTTTTGTTTGAATCAATTGCGTTGTAAACTGTAGAAGCTGGCGTGTATGAAAATCCAGTTTTTGCAGCAGTAACTGTATAATTTAATCCAGCTGTTAAACCTGCAACGCTGTAAACTCCGCTTGCATTTGAAACTGCTGTTAATGTTGAACTTCCTGAAACTGCAGAAACTGTTACGCCAGAAACTCCAGTGCTTCCGTTAAGAACTGTTCCGCTTACTGTGTAAGTTGGCTGTGTTCCGTTGATGATAACTCCTGTTTGGTTCACAACAACGTTTGTTAAAGTTACCGGAGTAAAAGTATAAGTCGCTTTTAGTGCTGTAACAGTATAATTTTGTCCAGAAGTTAGGCTGTTGAATGTAAAATTCCCTGTAGCCGAAACTATTGTCTGAATTACTGCATTACTAGCATTACGCAATTCAACCGTAACATCTGTAACTAAAGCTGATCCATTTTTTGCAGAACCAGAAATACTTACTGTTCCCGGAACAACGCTTCCAAAAGAAGTATCAACCTGACTTAATAATGAATTTGGAATTGAACCTCTCGTATCCTGAGATAATTCCCAGATCATTCCTCCAGCTAAGTTTCTTGATTTTATATACTGAACTTTTAAATCTATCGACTGCTTATCTTCATAAGAAATAAATTCTTTTCTAGTAGCATTATATAAATAAGGAACTTTAGTCGTATTATCAAAATATCTTACCCATCCTGCTGAAGCTGCACTTGATGTAACCTGCATTGTATTTGGATCTAAATAAGCATGTGAGTTTGTAACAGGATTTCCGACTAAATCACAAATTTCGATACTTCCTGAACGTTCGCACGCTCCTGAACCATCCCAAGTCCCGATAGGATTTTGCGGATTTGTACATCCTCCAACTATATCTCTTGGAGCTGAAACGAATAATCCGTTTGTTGAATTAGTGGCAACGTGATCAAATTTCTTTCCGTAGAAAGGTAATCCCATAATTAATTTATTTGCCGGGAAACCAATTACGTTTAGATATTGATTTGTTAATTCGTCCAATGATTCAGATTGTGTTGCGCCATACAAAGGATCGTTTGGATTTCCACTTGCATATAAAGGAGCATTGTAGCATGTTTTGTCATACCAGTTTCCACCAAAATCATATCCGAAATAAGTGATATAATCGCAATAAGTAGAAATGTCTTCTGTCATTCCATATTGAGATCTGTTATTTGGTCCTAAATATTGCTGAGAAACCTTTCTAACATTGTTTCCAGCTGCGATAGTGATTAATTTATTCGGCATTGCCTGACGCATTGCTTTCAATAATAAAACTAAATTTTTGTTGTCATCCGGACTGTATTTTTGCGGAGGAACAGGCGAACCATTTACAATTTCTGTACCGTCAGTTCCACCCGAAAGAGGATATTCCCAATCGATATCAAAACCATCAATAAACGGATAAGTAACAATGAAGTTTGCCATATCTGCAGCCAATGCAGCTCTTGCCACAGGACTTGCAGCAATTGGAGAAAGATCCTGGCCTTTTGTCCAGCCTCCAACAGAAATTAAGACTTTTAAATGAGGATACTTTTCTTTTAACTTTTTCAAGTCATAAAAGTTTCCTTTTACCGGAGCATCCCACGGGATTCCACCTTCCATATGCTCAAAATCAGCATAGGTATCCAAACATTTTAATTTTGTATTCTCCGGATGTGCCGGATCATACGTTGTGCCATAAAAAGAATAATTCAAATGCGTAATTTTACTTCCATCAATTTTCGGAACGTTAAAATCCCGGGCATAAATAGACCATTGCGCATAATACCCCACTACTTTCTTTCCGTGGGCGGGTTGGGCCAACGCAAGTAGGGGAAACAATAACAAAAAGAGCAATCTGTAATAATGTTTCATAATTAATAAATATTGGTTAATAGAAAATAAATAATTGGGCCGAAGCAGTTTTTACTGCCAGGTTTCGCTCAACACAGGTTGGAAGGCTGCGTCGATTGGAAATAAACTCAAATTAAATTCTATAGATAAATATTACTATTACTGATTTTTCATAATCATTAGCCAATAGTAGTGATTGATATTTATTTATAATTTTTAAAAAAATTAATATTAAATACAAATGATAAATTTGGGACTACTCATCAATCTATACTCTTTTGTTGTCATGTTTAGGTATTCTTTCTATTTGGTTTTTTAAAATGTTAATACTCCGTTAGTGGTTATTTTTTTATATTTTATATTATTCGAAGACTAAAATGAGATTTGCGAAGTTTAACATAATTACCTCTACCAGAGGTTACTTCTGGCAGAGATAACTAACACTCAAAACATTAGTGGTAACTTAAACTTACTAAATACTAATTCAAACCAAACCTTAAATTAATTTCTTTAAACTCTCATAAACTGACAACTCGACGTCAGCATGATCTTTTGTATTACATTGCTCTATTAAGCTTTTTAAATCTGCAGCTTTAAGAGTCGATTTATTATCTAAAACAAGCAGTAATTCCTGCGATGCATCACTTAATTTTTTTGACAAAGGAAGAATTGGCTGCACTAAAGGTGCATTTGCACTCAACTCAATTAATCCTTTATTTAGGGTAATCCATTTATTGAAAAATGATGCAACTTTTGCTTTATTCTCTTCTGATTTATTTGCTAAATATTGTGTTACTGCATCATTAAAAGCTAAAGATTCTTTAGCATCTGGAGTACATGCATCAGCAAAAAGTGTTAGCGGAGAATACATTTGATATTCTGTTCCACCTTTGTTTCTTGTATATCCTTTTAACGGTTCACAAACATTAGAAAACTCATTAATCGATTCCAGATTTTGATTATTCGTGATATTTCTTAGAATAACATCTTTGTTTTTAATATGTGTTAATCCTAATTCTTCTAATCTAAAAGAAACGTTTTCAAGACGTTTACGCATACTGGCAAGATCAGTAACAGTTTCAGCAGACCAAAGTCTTTCTGCAATTGCAGCAGTTCTTGGCCAAACTCTTGAATCTATCGTTTCTGGTGTTGTAAGTTCTGTCCACATTGTAGCTTCGCCGCCTAAAATCCTTGCTTTTTCTTCTGCTGTTAAATCAGCACCTTTTGGCATCGGATCATTTAAATAATGACTTGCAACCGGATACATTAAGTCAATATAATACCCATTTGATAAAACTGTTTTATAGCCTTTTTTTACAGCATCAACTAATGACTGTCCTGGTGCAACTCCTTCATTTGGACCTCTCCATGAATGTACAATTGCTTCTTTTGAAAGATCTTTGGTTAAGATTTCTTCCCAGCCCATTAATTGTTTTCCGTGTTTTTTAAGCATCGGAGCCAGCTGCATGGTGAAATACGTTTGTAATTCGTGGTTTGTTTTTAAATTATGTTTCTTTTTAAATTCCTGAATTTTCGGATTGGCATCCCAATCTTTCCCTTCGTTCTCATCTCCCCCAATATGAAAATAAGCTCCGGGAAATAATGGGCATACCTCATCAAAAAGTTCATTTAAGATTTTATACGTTTTAGGATTTGAAGGATCTAATGTTGGAGTAAAAATTCCCGCATTTCTTTCAATTCCATAGGTACTAATTGCTGTACCTTGAATATTTTTTTCAGAAGTTCCTCCTGTCAATGTGATCACTTTGCTTCCTATTTCCGGGTAAGCCGTAAGTATTGCAGATCCGTGACCCGGAACATCTATTTCCGGAACTATTAAAATACCGCGCTCATCAGCATATTTTACGATATTTCTAATTTCCTCTTGTGTGTAATACAATCCATCCGAAGCTAATTCAATTAATTTTGGATGTTTTTTAGTTTCAATTCTCCAGCCTTGGTCATCAACTAAATGCCAGTGAAAAACATTCATTTTCATTGCTGCCAATGCATCTATATTTCTTTTGATAACATCTACAGGCTGAAAATGTCTTGCTGCATCGATCATTAAACCTCTCCAGGTAAATCTTGGAAAATCTGAGATTTGAGATACCGGAAAATAAAATGATTTGCTGTCATTTTGCAGCAATTGCAATAACGTTTCTAATCCGTGCAAAGCACCTAAATCGCTTGTTGCATTGATCGTTATTTTGTTTGATTTTATATCTAAGCTGTAACTTTCATCTTCGTATAAACCAATTTTCCCGTTTTTATCACAGTTAATCTGTAATTCAGCGTTTGGAAATTCGTTTAGTTTAGAAATAAAACCTTGTTCGAAAAATATACCTGTTCTACCATCTAATCGGCGCAAAAAACGAGTTACTCCACCAAAAATTCTTGGATTTGGATTTCCGGAAATATTAACTTTAAAATTTTTGCTTAAAGTAAAATTTCCATCATTTACAACAACATTCTGAGGCCAGGGCATAAGGTTCAACTGCTCTTTTTTAACCTGAGCACCTGCTGTTACACCCGCTAATAGTAATACAAATAAATATTTCATTTTTATTTTTTTTGGTCAGATGCTTTTCTGAAACATCCATTTAAATTAGAAAAAAACAAAACTCAGAAAGACTTCTGCTTACCTCACTTATCGCTTTGAGGTCCATCTGAATTTTGAAATTTGATTCGCTCTCACCCGAATCTAAAAAAAACAACTTTAATAATCAAAACGTTTAAAAGCTTCAATAGCTTCGTATTCTGCCAGTCCCAATTCATCATACAGTACAGCTGTATTTTTATTTCGATCTTCCGCTCTTACCCAGAATTCTCGAGAATCGTTTCCTTGAAACATTACCCTGTCTTTTTGAGACTGATGGTATAAAATGGCATGACGCTTTAATAAAACTTCTGACGGAGAAAGTGGTACCGCCATATCTATTTCATGAATATCCCACTCGTGCCAAGCTCCTCTGTAAAGCCATAGCCAGCAGTCGTCCATGTATTTTTCTGGTTTTAATTGTTTCATTGCCGCAAAAATAGCATTCAGACAAACTTCGTGCGTTCCGTGCGGATCGGCAAGATCACCTGCTGCAAATACCTGATGTGGTTTTATTTTTGCAATAATATCTTTTACAATAGCAATATCTTCTGGTCCTAACGGATTCTTTTTAACTTGCCCTGTTTCATAAAAAGGAAGGTCTAAAAAGTGTGTATTTTCATCTTTTAAGCCAATGTATCTTGTTGCTGCATAAGATTCTCTTCTTCTAATTAATCCTTTTAGTTTTCTAACTTCCAGAGAATCGATTTGATTTTCTGATTTGTTATTTAAAAATTCAATTACAGATTTGAAGTTGATGTCTTTTGGAAGATTTCCACCAGTGAAATCATTACAAACCTCAGCAAATTTTAATGCCTCATCATCTGTAACTGCAATATTTCCAGAGGTTTGATATACTACGTGTACATCGTGACCTTGTTTAATCAATTTTGAAAATGTTCCTCCCATCGAAATCACGTCATCATCTGGATGCGGACTGAAAAGGATAACTCTTTTTTTAGCTGGATTGGCTCTTTCCGGACGATGAGAATCGTCTGTATTTGGTTTTCCACCCGGCCATCCAGTAATGGTGTGCTGCAATACGTTAAACATATTGATGTTCAAATCGTAAGCAGAACCTTCTTGTGCTAATAAATCAGACATACCGTTGTTGTTGTAATCACGGTCTGTTAATTTTAAAATAGATTGGTTTGTTTTTTGACAAAGCCAAACAATCGCTTTACTTTTTAATTCTTGTGTCCAAATACATTCTCCAACAAGCCAAGGTGTTTTAAAACGTGTTAACTCTGATGCCGCAGATTGATCTAATACGAAAGTTGCATTTGGATGATTTTGTAAAAATGTCGCAGGAACTTCAGAACTAATATCACCCTGAACGGTTCTCTTGATGATATCGGCTTTGTTTTGTCCCCAAGCCATTAATACGATTCTTTTAGATCTCATAATGGTAGAAACTCCCATTGTGATGGCTCTTTTGGGAACGTTGTCGATTCCGTTAAAGTCAGACGAAGCATCTACTCTTGTAATGTGATCCAGTGTAATAATTCTTGTTCCGGAATTGATGTGTGAACCTGGCTCGTTGAAACCAACGTGACCTGTACGTCCAATTCCTAATAACTGAAAGTCTAAACCTCCAGCTTGTTTAATATTCATTTCATAGTCGATACAATATTGATTTAATTCATCAATAGAAACTGTACCATCAGGAATATTAACATTTTCAGGTTTAATATCAATATGATTAAAAAGATGCTGGTGCATGAAATAATGATAGCTCTGATTGTTTTCTCTATTCATTGGATAATATTCATCCAGGTTAAAAGTGATTACATTGCTAAAGCTTAGTCCTTCTTCTCTGTGCATTCTAACTAATTCCTCATATACTTTTATAGGAGAAGATCCTGTTGCCAAACCAAGCACGCAAGATTTCTTTTTTTCCTGCTTAGATCTAATTAACTGAGCGATTTCCTGCGCTACAATTACCGATGCTTCAGCAGAACTTTTGAAGATTTCGTTGTGAATTTTTTCAAATCGTGTTTCTTCAAATTTTCCGGCGCTTTTATAGCTGATATCAGGTTTTGTTTCTAAAGCACTTTTCATTTTTTTTCTTTTTTTGGTATGTACAATTTTGGTTTTTGAAACGGTATAAGCAATTTGCATTTCTTATACCGTTTACTAACCAAACTTAAAATCTTAAATTTTTATTTTTTAGAAGTTAGGACCTGTAGTATCCCACCAAAGTCTTGTTCCTCCGGTATCTGGTCCGTTTAATTTTGCAATTCCTGTAGCTACACCACCTGCGTTAGCAGCTTTTTCAGATGTAACATAATTAATTCTTCGAACACCAAATTGAGTAGTAATTGTTCCTCCACTATAATTTTTCAATACTGGAAAAAGTTTAGGATAACCTGTTCTTCTATAATCAGACCAAGCTTCTTGTCCTTCAGGGAAACCAGCAATCCATTTTTGAGTAATAATTTTTTGAAGTTTAACTTCATTTGTTGCAGCTGCATCCCAAGCAACAGTAACATTATTTACAGCTAAAGAATTATTTTCCGGGAAATTAGGATCAACATAAGCTTTTGGAGTTTTTACATTATCAGCAATGTAAGCTGCCGCTCCTGAAGCTCCTCTCTGGTCGAATGAAGCTTTAATACCTTCTTCATATAGTGCTTGTGCTGTTCCATTCATGTTCCAGCCTCTTAATGCACCTTCAGCTCTCAAGAAATAAGCTTCAGCAGTAGTGAATAAAACAGTTTCTTTAGATCTTACAACAGCACCTACACCTGAAAAATCTTGGTGATCTCCTTTTCCGTTAATTGCAATACCTGTACGAACACCTTTGTATTGACCTGGAAATTGAGTAGATGTATCAAAATAAACAGCTGTTCTAGGATCCTGATAACCCCCTAAAATAGATTCCATATCAGCAGACATACGAATGTCTAACCAAGATCCACTAATTGTAGCAATTGGGTTTGTGTAAACTGGAGATACAATTTTAAATAAGTCAGCATTTGTAGTAAATACTCCGAATTTTTGAGCTACCGCTTTTTCAGCTTGTGTTTTAGCCAAAGCTGGGTTCACTTTTACAATACGCATTGCTAATCTTAAACGTAAAGTATTTGCAAATTTTACCCAAGCTTTATAATCTCCGCCATATGCTGATAAATCTGTTGTTGCAAAAGTTGTAGCCTCTGCAGCATCTACTCTTTTTGTTAGTTCAGTAACAGCAAAATCTAATTCGCTAAACATCTGGTTGTAAACCTCTTCTTGTGAATCATACGGAATAGTTGTATCTGGAGAACCAAATTTAGAATAGATAATTGGCCCCCAAGTATCCGTAACTCTATGCATCCCTTCAACTTTCAAAATTAATGAAAGTGCATAAAACTGATCATATTTTCCTTTAGATTTATTGGCAATATCGAAAGCATTAAACATAACGTTTGAATATGCATAATCCCATCCAAAAACATTCCAACCATCTACTAATGAGTAAGTTGTATTATTTATACCTCCAGCAAAACCAGTTGGAGTCGCCATGTAGCCTGACCAAATATCACTACTTAATCCTTGTTGCAATTGATAAACCCATTCCGGAGTTAATACCTGAATATTGTTAAACATTGGAGCAAATCCTCCTTTAATATGGTTAAAATCCTGCTCGAATAATTCTGGAGTAATACCATTAGGGTTGGTATTAATTTCTTCAAAATTACTTGTACAACCTACTGTCGCTAATAAAGACATACAGATAGCCGCTTTTGTTATTTTATTTAGTTTCATGATTTTTAGTATTAGAAAGTTACATTTAAATTAAGACCGATACTTCTGGTAGATGGTAAACCATAAATATCTACGCCTTGTAAACCTTGACCAGTACTTAATGCAATATTTGGATCAAAAGGAGCATCTTTGTAGATAAAGAATAAGTTTCTAGCAATTAATGATATACTTGCAGTACTAATAAATGGTAATGTTTTAGGGTTAAAATTATATCCTATTGAAACTTCTCTAACACTTACGTTTGTTGCTGAATAAACATATTGACCTGTAATTCCAGCTCTTCCACCAACTTGAGTATAGTATGATTTCGCATCCATTGTTGTAACAGGCGTTCCATCACTTGCTTTTACACCATTTATTTTAACACCACCTGCATTTCTTGCATCACCTGTTGCTTTTGAAACTCCAAAAGAATCGTTTTGAGCTTCAGTTAAACTCATTACATCACCACCAAAACGACCATCAAGTAATACATTTGCAAAGAAAGAACCAAATTTAAATGAGTTAGAGAATCCTAACATGAAATCAGGATTTGAGTTTCCAATTTCTTCAAAATCAGTTCTTTGAATTGTACCGTCATCGTTTAATAAAATACGCCCTTGTGCATCTTTTTTGAAGTTTATTCCTTCTATAACTCCGTAAGGTCTTCCTTCGATTAAAGCATATCTATAACTATTTACTCCAGCTTCAGTCAAATTAACCCTCTTACCAATGTTGTCTGGAAGTTCTTTTACTTTATTTTTATTTTGTGAGAAGTTGATAGATGAGTCCCATGAGAATTTATCTCCTCTAATAATTCCAGCATTTAATACTACCTCAATACCTTTATTTTCTATACTTCCGGCATTAAAACCATAAAATTTTACACCTTCTTGATTTCCAACTGGTGCGACAACTTGTAAATATTGATTTTTTGTTTCTGAATTGTAATATGAGATCTCAAAACCTAAACGGTTGTTAAACATTCTCCACTCAGTACCAAACTCAAATTCCGATTTTAATTCGGGTTTTAAAACAGTTCCAGTTTTTGGTCCAGCATTTGGCTTTTGATCAGTTGTTCCTGGGGTGTAAGTGCGTGTTAGATCAGTAATAAATGGATAAATATCATTACCAACTTCTGCATAAGTACCACGAATTTTACCATAATTAATCCAGTCTGGCAATGTTGCCATTTCACTGATAAGAGCAGTTACCCCAACAGAAGGATAAAAGTAAGAATCTGCAACTGTAGATGACCAGTCATTACGTCCAGCTAAATCTAAGAACAACATATCTTTGTAACCAAATGTTGTAGCAGCAAATACAGATTGAACTTCTCTTCTAGAATCTAATGTTTGATAATTACCCGAATTGTTTACAAAGTTACCCAATGTGAACCAGTTAGCGTAAACTAATCCTGAACTAATACCTGAATCTAAAATTGTTTTTTGATTCGTTAATGTGTTAGTTATGCTCGTACCAATATTAGCATTAAAAGAAAAATCTTGTCCAATTTTTGTATTGATTGTAGCAATTAAATCAGCATAACGTTGAGTACTCAAAGAGTTCTCGTTCATGTATCTACCATTTATGTTAGAAAGAGTACCTTGAGTTGTAGCATAGATTTTTTTATCAAAAATACTAGTGATTCTGTTATAACTATATCTTGAAGCAATAGTCAACCAATTATTAGCTTTGTATGATAAAGATAATGCTCCATTGAAGAAATCATTTTTATCTTCAGATTTATTTCTGTTAATAGCCCAATATGGATTTTGCATAATATCTCTATTAGTCATCCAGTTTTGCGCCATTAAATTTCTTGTTGGATCAAAAACTTCAAAATTATCTTTATATTCATTAAAGTCATTTCCTCTAGGCATTAAGTAAACCCCAGTTAAAGGGTTGAAATAAAATCCGTTTACAGGCTTGTTTGCTATTGTTTGACTTGTGTAATTTGCGTTAGCTGCAAAAGTCAATTTATCATCAAAAAATTTAGCAGTTTGGCGAATACCAAAGTTATTTTTTTTCAAGCCATTTCCAGGAATAATTCCAGAAGCAGATGTGTTAGCATAAGAAAAAGCTGTTGAAGAATTTTGAGAACCAATTGAATAACCTACTGAAGTAATTTGAGTTGTTCCAGTATTAAAGAAATCTTTTACATGGTCATCTGATTTTTGTTTAGCTCCCCAAGATTCATCTGCTCCAGCTGCAGCAATATAATCTGTTTGAAATTTAGGAAGATAAGCCGCTGTTTCAAAAGTAGTCACTGAAGAAGCAGTAATATTTGCTTTTCCTTCTTTTGCTTTTTTAGAAGAAAGTAAAATTACACCATTTGCTCCTTGGGAACCATATAATACAGAAGCAGCAGCACCTTTAAGAACTGTCATTCCATCATAATCGTCAGGATTTACTAAAGATATAACATCTCCTCCATCACGGTTACCTCCTGCTAAACTACCAAAAGTATCATTTGGCTGTCCTGAACCTGAGTTTAACATTGGAATACCATCAATAACGTATAAAGGCTGGCTATTTGAAACAGATGAGTTACCACGAATAACTACTTTTGTTGATCCTCCAGTACCTCCTGAACTTTTAGTTACTGCAACACCGGCAATTTTACCCGCAATTGTATTGATAACGTTAGCATCTCTTACTCTCGTTAACTCTTCTCCTTTAAGTTCCTGAGCAGCATACGTTAACGATTTTCTAGTTTTCTTAAGACCTAATGATGTTACTACAACTTCGTTAAGTGCATTTGATGCCGCAACTTGCATTTTTACATTAATTGTAGCAGCATCGCCTACAACTATATTTTGTGTTTCTAGGCCAACATAGGTAAAAACTAATGTTTGTCCTTTTTGAACGTCAATTGAGTACAATCCGTCAAAATCGGTAGTCGCACCTTTTTGACCTCCTTGTACAGCAACAGATGCACCTGGTAACGGCATCCCATCAGAATCTGTAATCACACCTTTAACGTTTTTTACTTGTGCAAGCGAAACCTGCGCCGTAAAAACAATCATAAAGATTAAGAAAATTTTTTTCATGTTTATTTATTTTGTTAGTTATGAGGTAAAATTATTCTTAAGGGATTGTTAAAAAAAATATATTATACAAACAGCTATAATTTTTAAACGAACGACATAAAACATTCAATAATCCGCTAACCGAAAACGTATTCGGTTCTATTAAAAGCATATTTTATCCCATTTACGACCATTTTTATTCATAATTTTTACAATTCATTAAAAAAAACTTAAAATCTGCAAATATTGTGATATCTGCCATGTATATAAAAAATTTCGCTTCTTTCTGATTTACTTAATCAAAAAGAAGCGAAAAACTTATTAATTTTAAAAAAATGTAAGAGAGCTATTTAATTACCGCACATTCCTGAAGTTTTAAATTTTAAAGAAGAATATTTTTTATGAATAACATCTAATAAGGAATATTCCGTAAAAGAATCCTGGGCCAATTCCCAAATCATTATTCCTCCGGTATATTCTGCGGCATATTCAACTTTTCTTGAAATTGTAGGTCTGCCGTTATAATATAATTTCCCTATTTCATCCTGATCTGCAAGTTGAGATCCCGCCTCTACTATTTGACCAAAAGTTGAACTGGTTACTTCTGGAAAAGTAAAATTATAACCGTAAAAAGGAACTCCAAGTGTTAATTTTTCACTTGGAACATTTTGTTGTTTATGCCAAAATTCAATTCCGCTTCTTGCAAACTCATAAGAACTGTGTTGTTCTACTTTAGTTGGAGTCCACGGTCCTGTACTATCATACGCCATTATATTTATAAAATCAAAAGCGTTTAAGGCTGCCGAATTTATATTTACAAATCGCACACTGTTGGGTAAAGCTGCCGTTAGAAGTTTTTTATCATCTGCTAAACTCTTTTTTAATTCAACCACAAAACCGCTGTAACCGGATGTCACTGCATCCCATTCGAGATCAACATCGACTCCATCTAAATTATGCTCTTTTACAAATTTTAGAATATTTTGGATAAATGCCGGGCGGTTTTCAGATTTATCAATTAATGACGACCAATTTTTGGCCTGTTCTTCAGAAATAACACCACCTGCCAATGAAATACTTACAATAATATTTGGGTTTACTGATTTTGCGTATTTAATTACAGCGTCAATATCTCCTGTGAATAGTATGTTTCCATCTTTATCAGGATTTGCAAATGCAATATTTAAATGCGTTAGTTTACAAAACTGAATGGAAGAAATTTTACTGAAACTATCTGTGGATAAATATCCAACAACTCTTGCTGTTTTCGTTTTTGTTTCTTCTGTATTATGCTCTTTTTCGTTGGTACAGCTATACACTGAAAAAAGAGAACTTATATAAAAAAGGATGCCTAATAAGGCTTTATTTTTTATCATAATTTTTTTAAAATTTAATTAGAATGAAAATATGACCTTATAAGGCATAACTTTATATTTTTAGGATTTTATTTAGTTGGCATCCCACCAAACTTTATTCAGCCAATCGTTTGTTCCTCCCATTCTTGATAATGCTTCTTTATAGTTTTTCTCATTTTTCTGCATCTCATCGTTAGGATAATATAAACGTTTTGGTGTAACTCCGTTTGTTTCTGAATCAGGGTTTGTTATCGGAATCAATACCGGGAATCCTGTTCTTCTCCAGTTTGAATATGCTTCAATACTATTAAAGATATAAGTGATCCAAAGCTGCGTTGAAATTTGTTTTAACTCTTGTCCGGCAACTAATGGTTTAGCATTTAGATAGGTATCGATTGCTGCTTGCGTTGCAGGCGTTGCTCCATAAATCTCTAATTGCTTAATACCTGCTTCAACTCCTTTTTTATAATAGTCTGCTGCAGAACCTGCAACCCAGCCTCTGAATGCTGCTTCAGCAAGTAACAATTGAGATTCTGAATAACTTACATGTAAAAATGGTGTTGTTTTTTGCTTAAAGTAAGATTGAATTCCAGAAGTTGAGCTTGCTCCCATTGGAACTTCCCACTGAAACAATCCTGGTTTTACTCCTTCATAAGGTGTTTCACCTGGCTGCAATGGTGCTCCCCAAGCAAGACTGCTCGTTGTTTTAGGAGTTGCATACATTGGTAATCTTGGATCTCCGTTGTCTCTTAAAAAGTCAATTACTAAAGTACTAAAGTGATCTCCATTTTCATTACCTACAAGTGCATAAGCCAATCCATTTCCTCTAAAATCAATCGATGCAGGATCATCATTAAAAGTAGCATCTAAATGCTTCATAATACAGTTATCAGCATTGCTTGTAAAAACTCCTGCCGCTAAAGCAGCTTTTACTTGTTTTTCTGCTTCTGCCGGTTTAATTTCAGAAATTCTCATTCCTAAACGTAATCTTAGTGTATTAGCTAATTTTTTCCATTTAGTAATATCTCCGCCATAGAACAAATCACCTTTTACAGCACCACCGTTAGCATTTAATTGATTATGAGCTTCTTCTAAATCATGAAAGAATGACATATAAATTTCTTCCTGTGTATCATATCTAGGTGTTACAATTCCTTTTGAGAAACCTAAACCTGCTTCAGAATAAGGAATATCTCCATAAATATCAGTAATACGTTGTGCTACCATTACTCTCATAATTTTAGCTACAGCATTCATATTTACAGCAGATTGATCTCCACTTGTTTTTTCAAGAATATCAACAACATTTTTTAATTCGTTTTGGTAACCATTTCTCCAAAGAGCAGTTGCATAACCATCATCTTTTTTAAATTTGCTTCCAAACTCAGTTACGTTCCATGCACCCGCATAATGCTGTACAAAACCTCCTGAATAAATTAAATTGGTTCTCCATTGGTAAAATCCGTCACCCGACATACACAATTGGGTAAATGTAAGCTGCCCAGCTGGATTTGCAGACAACGCAACCGGATCTTTTTCCAGTTCGTCAAAATTTTCGGTACAGCCTACTGCAGTAAACAATGTGAGTACGGCTATAATTATTTGTTTAAATTTCATAATTTCTTTTTTTAGAATGCAACTTTAATATTAAAACCGTACGATTGTCTAAATGGTAATGAACCATATTCAAAACCTTGTCCGTTTCCAGAAGTATACATTGATTCTGGGTCAATATTTGGAAGATCTTTATTAAAAGTCAATAAGTTTCTTGCAAATGCCGAAACATAAATTGAACTTATTTTAGCTCCGCCAAAAACACTTGATGGTATTGTATATCCTAAACTAATTTCTCTCAATTTCACGTAAGATGCATCGTAAACAAATGGCGCTGGTGTATTGTTGAAAACGGTATTCCAGTAATCCTGAGGATTAACAGGTTTTGTATTTTTAACATAAACCGGGTTAGCAGCTGTTCCTGTGTTTACAACACCTTCTGCAACATAACCTGCTGTAGGAACCCAAGTAGACTGGCTAAAGTTAGGATCATTAGCAATAGCTTCTGCTCTTGCATGATTATACGCATCTCTTCCGTCTGTAGTTACATCCAAAAGTCCTTTTGTTGCCGCTAATGAATTTGTCATAGAGTATACATCCATACCAAATTTCATATCGATCAAGAACTGTAATGTAATACCTTTATAAGTAAATCTGTTAGTTAAACCTGCAGCCCAGTCAGGAAGTCCTTTTCCTAATGCTACTTTTTCATCTGTAAACAATGGTAAACCATTTGCAGCTACTACTTTTTCTCCATTTTCATTTCTTAAGAAATCTCTACCCATAATAGTTCCGTATTGACCGCCAACCTGAGCAACAACAGCTGCTCCAGCCCAACGAGCTTCTGAAATTGTATAAGTACTAATGTCTGGATGCAATGAAAGAATCGAGTTTTTATTTTTTGAGAAGTTCAAATCAATTCCCCATTCAAAATTGTTTGTTTTTATTGGAGTACCAGATAAAAATACCTCGATACCTTCGTTACGTAATTTTCCTGCATTTACAGAAATAAACTCATATCCAGATGTTGCAGATGAAGGTAAATCAAGTGTTTGATCTGATGTATCTTCACGATATACTGTAATATCTGCTTTTAATCTGTTTTTGAAGAAAGCAGTTTCAAGCCCAAACTCAACTCCAGTTTTTGACTGATACGTTAAATTAGGATTTGGTGCCGCAGTATTTTTGATATTTACAACACTTTGACCATCATATGAAGAAAATGTAGTATAGTTTAATGCATTTTTATAAGCTCCCGGTGAATTCGAAACCTGTGCCCATGATGCTCTAAATTTACCATACGAAAAAGTATCATTTTGAATATTAAGTGCATCTGAGAATACAAATCCTAACGAACCTGCAGGATAAAAAGCACTTTCGTCACCGCTGTAGATTACACTAAACCAGTCATTTCTTCCAGTAAACTCTGCATATAAATATCCTTTATAATCTAATTTTGCAGAACCGTAAACTGAGTTTGTTCTTGTTTTAGTTTCAACCGGAGCATTTTCAGTTTTATTAACAAAATTACTGATGTATTCTGTACCCGGTTCAATAATTTTTGTTCCAAATCTTGAGTTTTGTTCTCTTCTAAAATCTCTTCTTGCTGTACCTAAAATTCCAGAAAAAGTTAAATCTTTAGCTAATTTAATATCGCTCAAAGTCGCAATAATATCGGTATTCATTTCTGATACATTAATATTATTTAAACCTAGATATCCTTCATCTCTTCCCGGCCAGGTACTTCCTGCAGCCATAAAATCTTTTGAACTAAAGGCATAAGTATCAAGACCTGTTCTAAAAGTTAAAGCGATCCATTTTTTTAGCTGATACGTTCCTGTAACGTTTCCTATAAAACGATTTTTAACAGATGTATTATGATTTTCTTCAGTTACAAAATATGGGTTCAATAAATAAACATTGCTGTTCCATGGATAAATCTGACCTGTATCATTATTTTTATAATTTTTCAGCCAGGCCTGATCAATGTTTGGAGCCAATCCGCTTAATGAATATCCTACGTTATTAGGAGAATCTCCTAAAGCTGGTCTGTTATTAGTATTTTCAGCAATATAATTTACGTTAGCATCTAAAGTAAATTTTTCTGCTTTTAAAGTTGCATTTAATGTTGCATCATTTCTTTCTAATCCTGAATTTGGAATTACGTCGCTATTTTTTAGGTTATTGAAACCAAAACGAACATATCCGCTGTCATTACCTCCAGAAATAGCAATTCCGTTTGTTGTCGTAAATCCAGTTTTAAAGAAATCCTGGATATTGTTATCAACTTTAGCATAAGGTTTCATAGAACCATCAAATATTTTTACCTGCTGCCCTACTGATTCAGAGAATTTAGGTCCCCACGCATTTGTAGTATATCCATAAATTTCAGTTGGGGCTTTTGTTGGATCAGGCAATGCACCATTTGATCCAGTTCCATATTCACTTTGATAATCTGAATATTTCGCATTTACTTGGTCAAAATTTACTCCACTAGTTAATTCTACACGAAGTTTTCCTTTACTTCCCTTTTTAGTTGTAATTAAAATTACACCATTCAAAGCTCGTGAACCATACAAAGCTGCTGCTGCTGCTCCTTTAAGTACTGTTAAACTTTCAATATTATTTGGGTTAATACTTGAAATACCATCTCCGTTATCACGTCCGTCAAACCATTTGCTTGTTGCAGCACTATCATTATTCAAACCTGAATTGTCGATTGGAACTCCGTCTACAATATAAAGAGGCTGGTTACTTTCACCAATACTTGAGATACCTCTAATAATAACTCTCGTACTTCCTCCAACACCTGTAGCTGGTATAGAAACGTCTACACCGGCAATTCTTCCAGATAAAGCTGTAGTTACATTGGTTGTAATGGCCTTGTTTAACTGCTCTCCTTTTACATCCTGAACGGCATAACCCAATTCTTTTTTCTGTCTCTTAATCCCTAATGCTGTAACAACAACTTCATTTAAATTTTGTGCGTCTTGAGTTAGCACAACATCTACAGTTGAAGAAGACCCAACTGTTACAGTTTTAGTTTTAATACCGATATACGAAAATACCAGAACATCTCCTGCAGATGCCTGAATCGTATACACACCGTCATAATCAGTTTGACTTGCCGTTTTTGTACCTTGAATAAGAATACTTACACCCGGCAGCGGCAGACCGTTTTGGTCGCTTACCAAACCTTTGACCGTTTTTACCTGCGCAACAGACAATTGCGCCGTAAAGACAATCATAAAGATTAACATAATTTGTTTCATTTTTATCATGGTTTTTGATTAGTTAAGCGATAAATTTATTGTTAAGGTACTGTTAAAAAAAATATTTTATACAAACAGTCAAATTTGTTAAACAAACGACATAAATCAATCAACATTATGCTGTACGAAAACGTTATCCTATTTAAATAAAATATTAATTGGCTTTTTTTACAAAATTTTATTCAAAAGAATTGCGATTTAGCCAGTAATTGTGTAAAGTTGCACAGTAATTACAAAGCTTTACAAATAATAACAAAACGTTAAAAAAAGTTGAACGAAATTCGAAAACTAAAATTTGACATAAAACTTCAAAATCATATTTGGTTTTGGGGTTCTTATTTCACTCTCAACTTTTTACGATGGGGCGCTTACTTTAACGACTATCCGTATTCGTTTAAATCGAACTTAATTGAGTTTTCGCTGCATATACCATTAGTATATTTCAATCTTTTTGTTTTAGTACCTAAATATGTCCTTAAACAAAAATATATAACCTATACACTGGCACTGCTTCTAAGCCTTTTTGGAATCTATTTATTAAAAACTGCGCTTACCTATTATATTATATCCGAAAATATCTGGCCGGAAGCTAACAGAGAATACCATCCTTTTGAAATCAACCATATTGTAGCTGTTTGTATTGGTGAATTGTACGTTTTAGCAATGGCATCATCAGTATATCTTACTTTAACATGGCTTCGTGAAAGAGAAAGAAACAGATCGCTGAGAGAAAATCAGTTTAAAATCAAGCTGAAATATTTAGAAAATCAAATTCAGCCACATTTCTTTTTTAATACATTAAATAATCTTTATGCCTTATCTTTAGAATCTTCAGATAAAGTTCCGGATGTCATTATTAAGCTTTCTAATTTAATGGAATATGTGCTGTATGATGTTAAAGGAACCAAGTTTGTACCGTTGATAAAAGAGATCGATTATATTCAAAATTATATTGAAATCGAAAAACTTCGTTTTGATAATGTGGAAGTTACCGTAAATTTAGAATCAAACATTGAAGATATTGTAGTTCCTCCATTAATATTTATTTCATTGGTCGAAAATGCTTTCAAACATGGCGGAGTCAATAATAATAACTTTAAAATTAAAATCAATTGTAAAGTTATTGACAATAAAATGTTAGACTTTGAAATCTTAAATAATTTTGTAATTTCACAAAATGTTAAGTCAAAAGGTGGAATTGGTTTAGTTAACACAAAGAAAAGACTAAAATTAATTTACAAGAATAATTTCAGTTTAAAAGACAAAATAAAACTGAATTACTATATAATTCGTTTGCAAATACCTATCCATAATGAAAATTAAATGTGTACTGATTGATGATGAACCCTTAGCAATCAAAGTGTTGCAAAATTATTTTAACAATTTTACAGATTTTGAAGTTATCGGCACATTCAATAATTCTTTAGAAGCTCTGGATTTCATAAACAGCACTTCTGTAGATGCCGTTTTTTTAGACATTAACATGCCCATGATGACTGGTTTTGAGCTTATAAGCTTAATTGAAAACAAAACCAAAGTTATTATCACAACCGCTTTTAGGGAATTTGCTGCAGAAAGTTATGATCTTGATGTTTTAGATTATTTAGTAAAACCTATTCCGCTTCCCAGGTTTATCAAATGCATTAATAAAATTACAACCGAATTCAATTTAAAAAACAATATTAAAATTGATGTTGCCAAAGGCGATTCGCATATTTTTATTAAAGTTGATAAAAAGATGATGAAAATTAATATTGAAGAAATTCTTTTTATCGAAGGAATGAAAGAATATATAAAGGTTGTAACACCCGATAAAACCTATATTACACATAAATCTCTGACTTCGTTATCTGAAGAATTACCGGCAGATCGCTTCTTACGTATCCATAAATCTTACGTTATTGCCTTAAATAAGGTAAAATCTATTGAAGGAAACCGTATTCAAATTCAGTCTTATACCATTCCAATAGGTAGAAATTATAGTAAAGACGTAAAAAACAGAATTCTCGAATAAAACTTTAACATTTCTAACTCTATATAAATTAACACATTGTTGAATAAATAAGGTTGTTCGTTTAAATTTAACATTATTTTCGATCAATAATTTTTTTTTGATTCATGTAACAAATATATTTACGGTCTTCAAAAAACAATTTTATTAAAAAATTAACCTTATTACAATTATGAGTTCAGAAAATGTTCAAACCAAATGGGGCCAGTTTATCCCACTAGTTATCGTGTTCTTCTTTTGGGGTTTTGTTGCTGCCAGTAACGATATCTTAATTCCTGTATTTAAAACGGCTTTTAATTTATCTCAAGGAGAAAGTCAGTTAGTTTCGTTAGCATTCTATATTGCTTATACAGTAGGATCCTTAATATACATGGGAATTTCAGTTTTAATCAAAGAAGATTTAGTTAACAAAATTGGCTACAAAAACGGTCTATCATTAGGGTTACTTATTTCTGCAGTCGGAACATTATTATTTTACCCTGCAGCAAATACAGGTTCATTTCCTTTAATGCTTTCAGGTTTATTCATAGTAGCTTTAGGATTTTCATTACAGCAAACTGTTGCTAATCCGTTAGCAATTGCTTTAGGACCAATATCTACAGGTTCTCAGCGTTTAACATTAGCTGGTGGAATCAACAACTTAGGAACTACAATTGGACCACTAATCGTAAGTTTTGCGATCTTCGGATCAAGTACAGGATCATCAACTTTAAGTATCGAAAGTGTAAAAATTCCTTATTTAATTTTAGGACTTGCTTTCTTATTAGTTGCTATACTACTTAAATTTTCATCTTTACCAGACAAACCAGCTCTTATCGAAGAAGAAATTGCTGCTGATGGTGCTAATGCAAAAAAATCAGCTTTACAATATCCTCAATTAATAATGGGTATGATTGCGATCTTCCTTTATGTTGGTGTAGAAGTTTCTACAGCTAGTAATTTACCAGCATACATGGAAAGCAAATTAGGATTCTTAACTCAGGAAGTTGCTCCATATATATCTTTATACTGGGCGAGTTTAATGATCGGACGTTGGACAGGTGCCATTGAAGCTTTTACAGATAAAGCAAGCTTACAGCAAATTTTACGTTTCGTAGCTCCTTATTTCGCTTTTGGTGTATTCTTAGCGGTAAATGCAATTGCGAAGCACGACTTGACTCCTTTTTATATTTACGGATTAATCATTTTAGTATTAATTGCTGCTGATATTGCAAGTAAAGGAAACCCTGCAAGAATGTTATTAATCTTCTCTTCTTTAGGTATTGTTGCGATCGCTATCGGAATGGCTACAAGTGGAATTGTAAGTGTTTATGCTTTCACAAGTGTTGGTTTATTCTGTAGTACACTATGGCCATGTATCTTTACACTTGCTGTAAGCGGATTAGGAAAAAACACAAGCCAGGGAAGCAGCTTCTTAATCATGATGATTATGGGTGGTGGAGTTATCAGCTGGTTACAAGGTTTTGTATCTGAATTCATTGGTATCCAGGCAAGTTACATTGTTGGTATCGTATGTTTCGCTTACCTTGCATTCTATGCTTGGAGCGTAAGCGGAATCCTTAGAAAACAAGGAATCAATTTCGACAAAAAATTATCTGGAGGTCACTAAAATTTTAGAAATAACAATATAAAAAAATCCAAATTCCAATTTTATAATAGGAATTTGGATTTTTTATTCACAAAAGAATAACCTTTGTTCCTTTGCACCTCTGAACCTTTGCACCTATCTACTTCGCATTAATAACATTACTCAGGTTCTTCTTAAAAATGGCTCTATTTTCTTCTGATATTTGATAAACAACATCCTTATCTGCATGAACAATAACCTTTTCAATATTCTGTGATGCGAGACCTTGCGGATCTTTAATTTTTAAAGTACAGGCCCCGTCAAAAAAACCATCATCTTCAATAATTTTCTTTGCTTCGATAACAGTTCCGTTACCTAAAACAGCCGAAATTGTCATTTCTTTATTTAAGGTTTTAGAATAAAATCCATCCATAACAAGAAGCAGTCGATACGAATTTTTCATTTCAGGACCTTTAAATTCATGCCTTGTAATATTATACCGAAGCCCTTTTGCTAAAGGCTGAAATGCTACAGAACAATCTAATTCAAATGTCGCTACATCGCCTGCTTCATTTACACTCTTTAATATTTCAGCTGTCTGTGCATTTATTGAAACACTAGTAGCAAAAAAAGACAGAATTATCAATATCACTTTCATAATCAACAATTTAAGTTTTATATAAAAGTAAAAAAAATCGCCTTTTCTCGTTAGAAAAAGACGATTTAATTTTTATAAATATCTAAGGATTACTTGTTTCCTTTTTCGAAGTCAGCAACAAACTGAGCTAAACCGATATCAGTTAACGGGTGTTTCAACAATCCGTAAATTGCAGAAAGAGGTCCAGTCATAACATCAGCACCAATTTTAGCACAATTTACAATATGCATTGTGTGACGTACAGATGCAGCTAAAATTTGAGTTTCGTAACCGTAGTTATCGTAAACTTCTCTAATTTCCTGAACTAAGTTTAATCCGTCAGTTGAGACATCATCTAAACGACCTACGAACGGAGAAACATAAGTAGCTCCGGCTTTAGCAGCTAAAAGCGCTTGTCCTACAGAGAAAACAAGAGTTACGTTAGTTTTGATTCCTTTATCAGAAAAATATTTTGCAGCCATAACTCCTTCTTTAGTCATAGGCAGTTTTACAACGATTTGGTCATGTAATTCAGCTAACTCTTCACCTTCTTTGATCATTCCATCATAATCAAGAGCGTTTACTTCTGCACTTACATCACCTTCTACAAGATTGCAGATGTCAACATAATGCTTTAAAATGTTATTTTTTCCTGTAATTCCTTCTTTCGCCATTAATGACGGATTTGTCGTTACACCATCCAAAACACCTAAAGCTTGTGCTTCTTTAATTTGATCTAGGTTAGCTGTGTCAATAAAAAATTTCATAATTTATTTAAGTTTAAATTGTGTTGATTTGTTTTTCGTGGTCTGCTTAAAATTTTTAATTCAGGAATCTTAAGCAAATGCAGCTGCAAAATTACAAAATCAATATCAATAACGATTTCAAAATCAAAACCAATTTGAAATTATATGTTATAAATAAAAAAATATTTGTGTTTTAGAGCTTATAATGATTCATTAGCATTTTTTCATATACTTTATCCGGAAGCGCACGTTTCAGGACAATTGAAAACTTTTGCATAAACACGCCTACTTTATAATGTACTTTTGGTTTTTCTTTTTGAATAATTTTAAAAATCGCCTCAGCCATTTCATTTGGATTACTTCCTGCATCAACATGTTCGTTCATGGTTGCAAGCGTATCTCCATATACTTTTTCGTAAGCAGAATCTTTTAAAACGGGCGCATGATAACGTCCAGATGCAATATTGGTTGCAAAATCACCCGGAGCAACATTCGTAATTTCAATTCCAAATTGCTTTACTTCCATCCTTAAAGCTTCGGTAATTAATTCTAAAGCTCCTTTTGAAGCCGAATAAACGCTTCTATAAGGCAAGCCCATATAAGCTGCAATTGAAGTTATATTAATGATTAAACCTGATTTCTGCTCACGCATTTGTGGCAAAACAGCTTTCATGACTTCAATTGGACCAAAGAAATTTGTTTCAAAATTGTTTTTGATTTCTTCCATCGGAATTTCTTCCAAAGGTCCTGTAATTCCAACTCCGGCATTATTAATTACAATATCTAATCTTCCGGAAGTTTCCATGATTTTCGCAACAGCTGTTTTAATTGAATCAGCATTTCGAACATCTAAAGCAACTAATGGAAAAACTGAATTTAAAACTTTTTCAGGATTTCTGCTTGTTCCGTAAACAACGAAACCTTTTGCATGTAAAAATTCTCCAATAGATTTACCTATTCCCGATGATCCTCCTGTAATTAAAACGACTTTATTCATTTTGAGTTATGAGTTATAAATTATGGGTTATGAGTTTGATGCAGAAAAATCTTTTTACTTCTAACATTTAACTTCTAACATTACGAAAGGTCCAAAAATAAAAAAATCCTCCCGAAGGAAGACTACTTTTATACAAATTCTAAAAAATAAAAAGTGGCAAGCGACCTACATCGCACCGCTCAACCACGTACCCTTGCTATGTTCCCATCCTGGGGGAGTCTGCAGGAGCTGGTCGTGTAGGACTTGCCGGTGCAAATATACAATCTTTTTATATTTTTGCAAGAGCTTTGCTGCTATAAAAATATCGTTGTATATTGGCTTATTCAAATTTTAAACTATGAAAAATTATAACTTCCTAACTGTCATTTTATTAGGAATTACATTAATTGGATGTAACGGCACAAAAAAAGGTGAAAATTCTTTATTTACTATCGATGATTCTGCTTTTCCTGCCCATTTTTTACCAAAAGAAGCGGTTTCAATCGGAATTTTAAACCCAAATTCGAAAGAAATCGACAGCATTGTATACTTTGTTAACGACAAAAAAGTGGGAAGTACAAAAGGAGCTGAGAAATTTAAATTTGAGTTAAAAGATCAAAAACTAGGTTATCAATACTTAAAAGCTACTGCTTATTTTGGAAGTGATTCATCTGATGCTACAAAAAGAATTGAAGTTGTTTCTGATGTTCAGCCTAAAGCATTAAAATTTAAAATAGTTAATACTTATCCACACGACCCAGAAGCTTTTACTGAAGGTTTAGAATTTCATGATGGTGTTTTATTTGAAAGCACAGGTCAAAAAGAAGATTCATACTTTAGATCTGTTGATTTCAAAACCGGAAAAGTAATCAAACAGGTTGATCTTCCTAAAGAATATTTTGGAGAAGGAATCACTTTTATCAATGGCAAATTATTTCAATTAAGCTGGCAGGAAAAAACAGGCTTTATTTATGATGCTAACACATTAAAACTTGAAAAAAAATTCACCTACGATAAAGATATTGAAGGCTGGGGAATGACGCATGATGATAAATATATCTATCATTCTGACGGAACTGAGAAAATCTGGAAAATGGATCCAAGTACTCAAAAGTTAGTTGATTACATTAATGTATATTCTGGTTCTTCAAAAATTAAAGCAATCAACGAATTAGAATTAATTGATGGAAAATTCTATGTAAACGTTTGGCAGAAAGATGCAATTGCGGTTGTAAATCCAACATCTGGTGCAGTTGAAGGAATATTAAACCTTTCTGATTTACGTAAATTTATTAAAGCTCCAAAAGCAGAAGTTTTAAACGGAATTGCATATAATCCTCAAACTAAAACCATTTTTGTAACCGGTAAATACTGGGAGAAAATGTTTGAAATCACAGTTTCAGAATAACAGTGAGACAAAATTCAAATTTTTAAATTCCAAATTCCAATAATAAAACACGAATTTCACAGATTTCACGGATTAGTTCGTGATAATTTGTGACTCGACCGTAGGGAACAGGCGAAGCAAATTTGTGTTTTATAACATTCTCAAAATACTAAATCTATATAATGATTATTTTAATTAAAAATATAAAAGAACTGCTTCAAGTCCGTGAAACTTCTGTTTCTAAAGTTTCGGGAGCTGAGATGGCAGAACTTCCTACGATTAAAAATGCTTTCTTAATTATAAAAGACAATCTAATTGCTGATTTTGGTTCGATGGAAAATTTACCCGAAATCAAAATAGATAAAGTTATTAATGCTGAAGGTCGCATTGTTCTTCCTACTTGGTGCGACAGCCATACACATATTGTATATGCAGGAAACCGCGAACAAGAATTTGTGGACCGCATTAACGGATTTACTTATGAAGAAATCGCCAATCGCGGCGGCGGTATTTTAAATTCTGCCAAGAAATTAAACGAAACTTCTGAAGAAGAAATTTACGAACAGTCCAAACTTCGTCTTGAAGAAGTGATGCATTTAGGAACTGGAGCTGTAGAAATAAAATCCGGCTACGGATTAACTATTGAAGGTGAATTAAAAATGCTTCGTGTAATTAAAAAACTGGCAGAAAATTATCCTATTTCCATAAAAGCAACTTTTCTTGGCGCACACGCTTTTCCAACACATTATAAAGAAAACAAAGCAGGTTATATTGACGAAATCATAACCAAAATGCTTCCAGAAATTGCTCAAAATAAACTGGCAGATTATGTGGATGTTTTCTGCGAAAGCGGTTATTTCTCTGTTGAAGAAACCGAAAAGATTATGCAGGCCGGAATTGAATTCGGCTTACAGCCAAAAATTCACGTGAATCAGTTTAGTTCTATTGGCGGAATTCAGGCTGGCGTTAAATTTAGCGCACTTTCTGTCGATCATCTGGAAATAATGAATCCGGAAGATATTGAAGCTTTAAAAGGCACAGAAACGATGCCGGTTGCTTTACCGTCTTGTTCTTATTTTTTAAGCATTCCGTATACGCCGGCACGAGAAATGATAAAAGCCGGTTTACCTCTGGCATTAGCAACAGATTTTAACCCTGGTTCTACTCCATCCGGAAACATGAATTTTGTTGTGGCAACGGCATGCATTAAAATGAAAATGACTCCGGAAGAAGCCATAAATGCCGCTACAATAAACGGTGCCTACGCAATGGGACTTTCTGATACGCACGGAAGCATCACAAAAGGCAAAAAAGCCAATTTAATTGTAACAAAACCAATTTCATCTTATTATCAAATTCCTTATGCTTTTGGAAGCAATTTGATCGAAGATGTCATTATTGATGGAGAAATCATATAATATAACATTTTCAAACATAGCCCGTGGTTTCAACCACGGGAAACGTATCGCAAAACAGGCTTTCAGCCAAACACAGAAAACATAAGACATAAAAAAAGGTCTGTGAAGAAAATCACAGACCTTTAATATCTTAAGTGGTATTTTTACTTAAACGACGATGAGAATTTATCTCAAGCTAAAACTAGTTTTAGAAACTAATTCATCATTATCAAAAACATTGATAAAGTAAGTTCCTTTAGCAAAATCTTTTCCTGGTAAATCTTCCGTAACGTTTACAGTTTTGTTTTCATACTTTACAGTAGTTTTAAAGCTGTATGTTAAAGAGTTGTCACCAAAGCTCTCTGTTTTTTTCTCGCCTAAAACGTTGTTTTTTGCATCAATAACCTGAACATAATATGTTTTATCTCCAGATTTTGCAATTTGGTTTTCAGCAATTGTAAAACTTATTTTTAAAACATCAGCACGGCTTGCTTTGTCTGTTTCAATTTGTTTTCCAGAACTTCTTAATTTATAAGCTGCAGTTTTAGTGTTCGTAATAGATAATTTAGAACCTCTTTCAACTGTTTTTGCAAGCTCTTCATTTTGACCTACAAGTACTTCGTTATATTTTTTAGACTCCCCTAATACTGTAATTGTACTATCTCTTTGAACTGTTAAAACACCATTTTGTTTTTTCAATTCGTCATTTTCAGCAACAAGAGTTTTCATTTTGCCCTGCATTGCCTGAACTTGAGATCTGTATTTAGAAACGTCACCTTTCGATTTATTTAAATCTGCCATTAAAGCGACAACTTTATCTCTTTCCTGAATTAATTCATCAGACATTGACGTATTTTCAGCAATTGCAGCATCGTAAGTTGCTTTTAATTCCTGTAAATCTTTCATAACAGATTCTTTTTCTGTCATTGACGTTGTCAATTCTGTTTTAACTACTTCAGTATCAGAAGAAAGTTTAAAAATATACACTAAGCTACCAATTAGTAGGACTGCTAAAACCGCTATAACCGCTTTTAGACTTGAATTGTTGTTGTTCGTTGGGTTTTCCATATTGAATAATTTTCTTTAATAACAAATTTAAGAATTAATATATCTTAATAACGTAAGTTGTAACAATTATATTATTTTTGGAAAATAAATTTTTTTCATGGAGAAATTAGTTCCTTTTACTGTCAATGATTTGGCAAAAGTCACAAATCATCGTAGTGGTGAAATAAAATTCGGAGAAAAAATGATTGTGCTTCCTAAAGGAGCAGATAAAATCAAGTTTTTGCAAGAATCGGAGGCGAAGTATGTGTTGTTAGGAATTCCTGAAGATATTGGTGTAAGAGCGAATTACGGAAGACCCGGTGCGGCATCTGCCTGGGAAAGTGCTATTAAAAGTATTGCAAATATTCAGCATAACAGATTTTCTAAAGGAAGTCAGATTATTATTTTAGGACATTTAGATGTTTCTGAAGAAATGCGTGATGTCGAAAAATTAGATTTTAATGATATCGACGATCGTTCTAAACTAAGTCAGTTAGTAGAAAAAATTGACAAAGAGGTTTCTCATATCATATTTACTATAATTAAAGCGGGAAAAACTCCAATTATTATTGGCGGCGGTCATAACAACGCTTACGGAAATATTAAAGGTTCGGCTTTAGCCAAAGGAAAACCTATTAATGCGATTAATTTTGATGCCCATTCTGATTTTAGGATTTTGGAAGGCCGTCACAGCGGAAATGGATTTTCTTATGCTTATGAAGAAGGTTTTCTTAAAAAGTATTTCATTTTTGGACTTCACGAAAATTATACTTCAAAAAGCGTTTTAGATATTATTAAAAAACTCGAAGATCGTGTTCGTTATAATACGTACGACAGCGTAAATATTCGCAAAGAAAAAGATTTTGAAAGAGAAATGGCTTTGGCTCTTGAATTTATCAAGACAGATTCATTTGGAATTGAAATTGATTTAGATGCAATTCCTAATATCGCCAGCAGCGCTATGACTATAAGCGGTTTTTCGGTAGAAGAATTAAGACAGTTTATTTCGTTTTTTGCACAGCATAGAAATGCGACTTATTTGCATATTTGTGAAGGTGCGCCAGATCTTGCCGATTCTCCTAATAATAATTTAATTGGAAAATTAATTGGCTATTTAGTAACTGATTTTATAAAAGCGAATAACGAAAAAGATAAAATTAACTGAAGAGCAAGTGGTCTGCAGCCACATATTTACCAAATAATAGCAGATTCAAATCAACGGTTAACCGAATAAACCTATCTTTGCACAGAATTTAGTACTTAAAACTAAAGTTCTTAATTAGTAAGATATGTTATTCGAAGATTTATCACTTTCAAAAAGTATACAAAAAGCCGTATTTGAAGAAGGCTACCTAAACCCCACTCCAATTCAGGAAAAATCGATTCCGATTGTTTTAGCCGGAAGGGATTTAATTGGCTGTGCTCAAACTGGTACGGGAAAAACTGCCGCATTTGCTATTCCAATTATACATCAACTGCATAGAATTGTAGGCTCATCAAAAAAAGCCAAAGTAATTCGTGCCCTTATCGTTACGCCTACTCGCGAATTAGCCGTACAGATTGGACAGAGTTTTGACACTTATGCAAAATATACCAATTTAACGCAGCTGACTATTTTTGGCGGAGTTTCTCAAAATCCGCAAGTTGATACCTTAAAAAATGGTATTGATATTCTAGTTGCGACTCCGGGTCGTTTATTAGATTTACAAAAACAAGGTTTTCTTGATTTAAATCATTTACACACTTTAGTTTTAGATGAGGCTGATCAAATGCTGGATATGGGTTTTATAAACGATGTAAAAAAGATTGTAAAACTGACACCTAAAAACAGACAAACTTTACTTTTTTCTGCAACTATGCCTCTTGCGATTCGCGAATTGGCCGAAATGTTTTTACAGGATCCAGAAAAAGTGGAAGTTTCTCCGGTTTCATCAACGGCTGAAAATGTGGAACAGCGTATTTATTTTGTTGACAAAACAGAAAAAAGAAACTTATTATACCATTTGATTAAAAATGAAAATTTATCAAATGTCCTTGTTTTTTCAAGAACAAAACATGGTGCGGATAATGTTGTAAAAGCACTTCGTAAAAAAGATATTCCGGCAGAAGCAATTCACGGGGATAAATCTCAAAATGCAAGACAACGCGTTTTAGATGCTTTTAAAAATAAAGAAGTTGGCGTTCTGGTTGCTACAGATATTGCAGCAAGAGGAATTGACATTGACCAATTGCCGTATGTAATCAACTTTGATTTACCGAATATTCCGGAAACATATGTGCATAGAATTGGCCGTACCGGACGTGCAGGAAATGGCGGAATTGCGATTTCATTTTGCGGTAAAGACGAAGAGCCTTACTGGAAGGATATTAAGAAATTAATAAAAGTAGATGTAAAAATCATTACAGATCATCCTTATCCATGGCACGCAGGAAGTCCTGAAGCCGGCGAAAAACCTAAAAATTCAAACCGAAGCGGCGGTGCTCACAAATCGAGAAAATCGAGTGCTTCAAAACAAAATAAAAAACGCTGGTATTAACCAGCGTTTTTTGATTCATTTATGAGATAATTTAAAATCTTAAACAGTTTAACTGGCTCAAAAGGTTTCACGATAATATCATTCATTCCTGATGAAACTGCTTCATCTGTAATTTCATCTTTATCAAAAGCAGTAAGCGCTACAACCGGAGTTTTTATACCAAGCTGCCGAATTCTTTTTGTGGTTTCAAATCCGTTCATTAACGGCATATTAATATCCATTAAAATAAGATCAAATTCTTCTTTTTCTAATATGGAAAGAGCACTAAAACCATCATCAACAACTTTGCAGATAAAATTATTTTTTTCGATAATTTTCTTGGTTACTAATTGATTAATGAGATTATCTTCGACAATAAGAATTTTGTAGATATCGCTTGACGTTAAATCAACTTCTATATTTTCAATAATTTTCTTTGTTTTGAGTGGGTCATGTTCAAAAGGAATAGAAAATGAAAATGAAGTTCCTGCGCCAAGATCGCTTTCTAAAGTAATCGAACTTCCAAAAAGCCCTAATAAACGTTTTACAATGCTTAAACCTAATCCTGTTCCCTGATAATCTTCTTCTTTTCTTCCTACCTGAACAAATTTTTCGAATATTTTATTTTGATCGACAGCGGCAATTCCAACACCATTATCTTTTATCAGAAAACCTAAATAATAAAATTTTCCTTCTATTCTTTCCAGTTTAACTCTAATTTCAACTTCTCCATCTTTAGTAAATTTTAAAGCGTTACTAACGAGATTCATTAAAATTTGCGCCAACCGCAGTTTATCTCCAATTAAGTATTCGGGAATTGCGTGATCAATTTCAACATTAATTTTGTTGTTGTTTTTTTGAGATAAAAAAGAAAGTGAATTTTTGATCACGGTTATCTCATCTGAAATATTAAAAGTCAAACTTTCCAGAACGACTTTATTCTCTTCAATTTTATTGATTTGCAGAATGTCATTTACAAGAGACAATAAATATCTTGCAGAAAATTTTAAAGCGCTTAAGTGCTCGCTTTGGGATAATTCTTTGTGTTCTTCTAAAAGCATATTGGTAATTCCGACAACGCCATACAATGGAGTACGCAATTCGTGGCTTATAGTAGAAATAAATTGAGTTTTGAGCACAGAAGCTTCTTCTGCCATTTCTTTTGCCTTTAGAAGCTCTAAATTGTGTTTCTTCTTAAGTCCGATATTCTTAATTAAGGTTACAATTAAAAAAAGTAGAATAAATGAAATAAGGATGAACAGGATTACAATAATTCGTGATTTTTTGAGACTTTGTAATTGTGATGTTTTTTCATTTTCAATTTTCTCAATCTGTCTTTTGTATTCATCCAGTTCTAAGTTTAAACCTGCTATAGAAGCTTTTTTAAGCTTTTCCTGGCTATAGAGTTCGCCTGTAATTTTATTATATATAACGAGATTATTATATGCTTCTTTGTGTTTTCCTATTTTGCTCAGAAATTTTGAATATTCTAAATGTGCATAAGCTAAATCTGGTTTCTCATCTTTAGACTTGCTATAGGAAATTGCTTTTACAAAATAGGTATTGGCTTTATCATTTTGATTTTCGCTGGCCCAATACATTCCGTTTAAGAAATTTAAAGCAATGTCATTTGCCTTTCCTTTTAAATCATTTTGATGTTCATTAATATATTGCAAATAGGGCAGTCCTTCTTTATAGTTTCCAATCTTAAAATAGGACCAGACAATATTCAGATTCGTTATGGCAACTTCTTTCAAATATTTTTGCTGCCTTCCAAATTTTAATGACTCTTTATAATACGTAATTCCGTCGCTGTACATTTTTTTTTCAAAAAAATACAAGTTGCCCAAATTACTGGTTATCATCATTCTTAAACTAACAATATTAGATCGTTCTGCGTAGAATAATGCCTTCTTATAAAAAAATACAGCTTTATTGATTTCGCCCAAATCATGAAAATTTATTCCGATTATGTTGTAATTCCTCGAAATCAGCGTATCATTTTTTATATCAAATGCATACTGAAGGGCAATTCCGGATTTCTTTAAGGATTTTTCGTAATTAGTTTCATCTAAATAATCACAAGCTTCCTGAGTTAGTTCTTTAACTTTTGTAAGAGATATAGCATGGTTTTGAGCTGGTGACTCAAGACAAAGTATGTTTAAAAAAGTAAAAATTAAAAAACAAAATCTATAATGAAGCATAATTTGGGATATGTTTATTCAAATATACATTATTATCATAATACACAATAAAAGTATTATCTTAATAACCTAAAGATTCAATAATCATTCTACTATTTTAGGCTTCTAAAATATTAAAAAAGGCATTTAAATATTTAGGAAACTTAAAGTTATACTTTTTGATACACTATTATAAAATAAAGAAACCGTAACAAACAAAATCTGTTACGGTTTTTTTTATGTTTAAAGAATATAATTAATTCTCTTCTGCAATATCTAAATTCTGTTCTTTACCATCTTCCCATTTTCCAACAACAGAAGTTGCCAATGCGTTTCCAAGTACATTTGTTGCACTTCTAAACATATCACAGAAATGGTCAATTGGCAAAATCAGGGCAATACCTTCAACCGGAATTTTAAACATTCCGCAAGTAGCTGCAACAATTACTAAACTCGCTCTTGGTACACCTGCAATACCTTTACTGGTTAACATTAAAACCAAAAGCATAGCCATTTGTGTCCCTAAATCTAAATGAACGCCATAAAACTGAGCGATAAAGATACTGGCAAAAGTCATGTACATCATACTTCCGTCAAGATTAAACGAATAACCTAGAGGTAACATGAAGGCTACAATTTTATTTTTAACCCCAAAATCTTCTAATTCTTCTGTTAATTTAGGAAAAACAGCCTCACTGCTCGTAGTTCCAAAAGCAATTGCTAATGGCCCTGTAATACGTTTTAATAATTCGGTCATTCTTCCTTTTAAGAAAATATAACCTACTACAACCAAAACCACCCATAAAGTTCCAATACCTACTAAAAATGATCCGAAGAATTTAAAATAAGTAATAATTAATTCTTCTGCGTCTCTAATTGCAAAAACTCCTGCAATGGCACCAAAAACCCCAATTGGAGCAAAGTTCATTACATAGTTCACCATTTTTAAAACAATATGCGAAGCTTTATCAAATGCATTTATAATTGGTTTAACTGTATTTCCTAAAGAAGCAGCTGCTAATCCAAAAAAGATAGAAAATATTACAATCTGCAAAATCTCATTGGTTGCCATTGCTTCAAAAATACTTTTAGGAACAATATGCTCAACAAAATTTTCAACAGATAATATTTTTGTTTTAGCAGTAACCTCGCTGGCTGCAGCCATATCAACGTGGTCTAGTTTTAAACCTACACCCGGTTCTAAAATATTTACAAAAAACAATCCGATTAATAAGGATATAAAAGAAGCTGTAAAAAACCATCCAAGTGCTTTTCCTCCAATTCTTCCAACAGTTTTGATATCACCTAACTTTGCAATTCCTACTACTAAAGTGGTAAAAACTAAAGGAGCAATAATCATTTGTACTAATCTAATGAAGATCGTTGCGAGCATTTTTATTTTATTACTAAATGATACTGCTGCTTCCTGAGAAATTGAATTATGAATAATAATTCCCAAAGCTGCTCCAAGCACCATTGCAATTATAATTTGCCCTGTTAATCCCGAAAAAAATGATTTCTTTTTAGTTTCTGTAATTTGCATTAATTTACTTTTAAATTATTAAAATATAAGACCCTCACTGTCTTACTTTTATTAATATGTTTTGTTGATTAAATAAAAATCAGCCAAAACAATCGCAGCCATCGCCTCAACGATTGGTACTGCACGAGGCACAACACACGGATCATGACGTCCTTTTCCGGTCATTGGTGTAATATTTCCTTTATTATCCAGAGAATCCTGAGTCTGCATGATAGTCGCAACAGGTTTAAAAGCTACTCTGAAATAAATATCCATTCCGTTGCTTATTCCGCCCTGGATTCCACCAGAAAGATTTGTTTTTGTAGTTCCGTCAGGATTATATAAATCGTTGTGTTCGCTTCCTTTCATTTCAGAACCAGAAAAACCGCTTCCATATTCAAAACCTTTTACAGCATTGATGGAAAGCATTGCTTTTCCTAATTCAGCATGCAATTTATCAAAAACAGGCTCGCCTAAACCAACCGGAACGTTTTGAATTACACATGAAACTACACCTCCAACAGTATCTCCCTGCTTGCGGATATCACGAATATATTCTTCCATAATCGCTGCCGATTTTTCATCTGGACAGCGAACCGGGTTGCTTTCAATTTTAGAGAAATCTAATTCCTGATAAGGTGTATCTAAATGAATTGGACCAACTGAAGAAACGTAAGCATTAATTTTAATTTGAGGAAGCATTTGTTTTGCAATTGCTCCTGCTACTACTCTGCTCGCTGTTTCGCGTGCAGAACTTCTTCCACCGCCGCGGTAATCACGAAAACCGTATTTTTGGTCATACACATAATCAGCATGACTTGGTCTGTAATTATCTTTAATATGTGAGTAATCGTCTGATTTTTGATTGGTATTTGGGATAATAAAACCAATTGGAGTTCCGGTCGTTTTTCCTTCAAATATTCCAGATAAAAACTGAACCGCATCTGGTTCTTTTCTTTGTGTTACGATAGCCGACTGCCCCGGTTTTCTGCGAGACATTTCAACTTCAATCGCTTCAAAATCAAGTTGTATTCCTGATGGACAACCGTCTATAATTCCGCCTAAAGCTTCACCATGAGATTCTCCAAATGTTGTAACTTTATATAGGGTGCCGTAGCTATTTCCTGCCATTGTAAATTGTTTTGAGCAAATGTAAGTTTTATGAATTAAATTAAAAAATTAAAAATTGGTAATATTAATTAAAGATTAAACACTTTAAAAATCACAATTTATTAAAATTGCCTTTGAATTAGTAACCTTTTGATAAAATAAATGGAGTAGGATTTTCTTTTATTTGTGGAACTTCAAATTAAGAAAAATTGAAAAAACGAAATGTCGAACTGGTCATTATTTCTGATGTCCATTTGGGAACTTACGGAAGTCACGCTAAAGAACTAAACAACTATTTATCAAGCATTAAACCTAAAACTTTAGTTTTAAATGGTGATATAATTGATGCATGGCAGTTTAGAAAATCTTATTTTCCTAAAGCGCATTTAAGAGTCATTCAGCGCATTATCGGTATGGCTTCTAAAGGTACAAAAGTGTATTACATTACCGGAAATCATGACGAGATTCTTCGAAAATTCAGCGACATGAACATGGGAAATTTTTCTTTGGTCGATAAATTAGTTTTAGAATTAGACGACAAAAAAGCCTGGATTTTTCACGGAGATGTTTTTGATGCTTCTGTACAGCATTCTAAATGGATTGCAAAACTAGGCGGATTAGGTTATGATTATTTAATTTTGATGAATCGTTTTGCTAACTGGTGTCTGGCAAAATTAGGCCGCGAACCTTACTCTTTTTCTAAAAAAATAAAAGCCAGCGTAAAAAAAGCTGTAAAATTCATTTCGGATTTTGAAACTACAGCTACGGATCTGGCTATCGAAAAAAATTACGATTATGTAATCTGCGGGCATATTCATGAACCAAAAATCCTTACTAAAGAAAACAAACACGGTTCTACATTATACTTAAATTCTGGCGACTGGGTCGAAAACCTAACGGCTCTTGAGTATCATAAAAAGCGTTGGAAATTATATTCATACACTCATACAAACTTTACAGAAGAAGAAAATCTTTTTGAAATGGAAGATATTTTAACCTCTCAAATGTTGTCTAATATTATTCTTAAAAAGTAAAGCATACCAGTATTTACAAGCGTTCACAAAGGTTAAAAATTTTCAACTTATGTAATTTGCATTTACAAAATGTGAATTATATAACAATTTCTAAAAATGTTATACGTTCTTAAATTGAGAACGATTATACATTTGAAAAAATTAATTAACCATTTTATGAAAAAGATTATTTTATCTGCCATTATGCTTTTGGGGTTAGCATTTACGGCTCAATCGCAAGAAATTTCAAAACACGCTTTAGGATTACGTTTGGGGGACAATAACGGATTTGGAGGTGAAGTATCATATCAACTTGGATTAAACCAAAAAAACAGACTTGAGTTTGATTTAGGCTGGAGAAACAGTAGTGATGTAGACGCTATTAAAGGTGTTGCTCTTTACCAATGGGTTTGGAACATCGATGGAGGATTTAACTGGTACGCTGGTGTAGGTGGAGGAATTGCTGCCTGGGATCACGATTATTACAACAATAATTACAGATATAACGACAGCGGAACTTATGTTTTTGCAGCCGGAGATATTGGTATCGAATATAGATTTAAAGAAGTGCCTATCACACTGTCATTAGATGCAAGACCTGAAATTGGTTCTGGATACTATGACGATGACAATTTTGGATTTGACGTTGGTTTAGGTGTCAAATTCAGATTCTAATTAAAAATAAAAAATAATTGTAAGAAGAAACCTGTCGTTGTAATGCGACAGGTTTTTTTTATGTTTTGAAACGAATGTGACGTAAAAGGGCTTCGACTTCGCTCAGCCTGACATTTGATCTCTAACTACTCTTTACTTAATAATAATTTCCTTTTTAGAATGTATTTTTACAACTGTATAAGGATAAGTTATAGCCTGCGTTACCATGGCATCCGGGGCAGGATTTTTTTCTTTTACTGTAATGATAATGTTCTTATCCGTTTCTTCAACCTTTTCAATTCCAATAGAATATCCTCCTGTGTTTTTTTCACCCATGTTGAGAATAACATAATTAGAATTGGCAATATCAGTCTGCTTCATTTTAGCAGCTAAAAGCGGATCATTTTCAAGCATTTTGATCTCGTTAGGTTCTGTCAAAATTTCGAAAAATTTAATATTTCCCCCGCCATCAGACTGTTCTGTTAAAACTTCATATAAAGCTTTTGAATCTGTTGGCTTTTTAGCTCCGCAGGAAATCAAAACAAAAATTACTAAAACCGAAATTACTTTTTTCATTACGTTCAAATTTTTAAAATTAATGTTTCTATTCTTTATAATCGTCAATTGCTCTTTGATACAAAGCTTCATATTTAGGCAGAATGTTTTTGATATCAAATTTTCTGGCAACTTCCAATGCATTGATTTTAAATTCATTCAAGGTTTTATCATCTTTTAAGATTTTGATTGCGTTTTCAGCCATTTCATCGACATTTCCAACATTACTTAAATATCCAGAAACACCATCAAAGTTAACTTCCGGTAAACCTCCAGAATTACTTGAAATTACAGGAACTCCGCAAGCCATTGCTTCTAATGCTGCTAGACCAAAACTTTCAGTTTCTGACGGAAGTAAAAACAAATCAGTCATGCATAAAATCTTATCGATTTCATTACTGTTACCAAAGAAAATTACTTTGTCGTAAATTCCCAGTTCCATACATAAAACCTCTGCTCTTTCTTTTTCAGGACCATCGCCCACCATCATTAATTTAGCCGGCATTACTTTCTGGATATTATAAAAAATCTTGATAATATCCGGAATACGTTTCACTTTTCTAAAGTTACTAATGTGTGTTACGATTCGCTCATTTTCCTTTGCCATTACATATCTGTGGCAAGGTTCAGTTGGGTCTTTTCTAACTTTATCCAATTCAATAAAATTCGGGATTACCTTAATTTTATTCTTGATTTTGAACAATTTCAGCGTATCATCTTTCAAACTCTGCGAAACCGAAGTCACATAATCAGACTTATTGATACTAAAAGTTACCGCAGGTTTGTAAAACGGATGGTTTCCAACAAGCGTGATATCAGTTCCGTGAAGCGTTGTAATCATCGGAAGATTAATTCCTTCATTCTTAAGCATTTGTTTCGCCATATAACCCGCATAAGCGTGCGGAATAGCGTAATGCACATGTAAAACTTCTATTTTATATAATTTCACCATATCAACCAATTTGCTTGATAATGCCAATTCGTAAGGCTGATAATGGAACAAAGGATATTCAGGAACGTTTACTTCGTGATAATGAACATTTGGATTTAAAAGTGCTAATCTTACTGGCTGACTGTAAGTTATAAAATGTATTTCGTGTCCGCGTCTGGCTAATTCGAGACCTAGTTCTGTAGCAACTACACCACTACCGCCAAATGTCGGATAACAAACTATTGCTATTTTCATGTATTAAATTTAATTCTACGAAAGTACTCAAAAATCACCTTTAATTAGGCTTTTAAATTGTTAGATTTTCGACAAAATTAGATTAAATCTGGTTGATAAATATTTTTAGAAGCAGCACAATATCTGCAAAAAAGACCAGTAGTCCCGCTGTTTGCTATATCTTTTTCTGTCTAAAAAGCCAGAAAAAGGATACCGCTTCCATCGGGGCTAGATTAGAGGGTTTTGTTTTTATAAGAGTATGCTTCAGCCAACTTTGTCAAAGTTTCTAAACCACAAAGTTTGTCATTCCGAGGAACAAGGAATCGCACAAGTGATTCCGCAACAGTAAGTCGTCAATCTTTGTCGATTCTCTAATGCGATTCCTCGTTCCTCGGAATGACAAATCGATTCGTAAAAACACACAACGAAACCCGACAGGTTTTAAAAACCTGTCGGGTTTAACATGCATTAAAAATAATTTGACAAAAATTCACGCATTCTTGTCATTCCGAGGAACGAGGAATCTCCGCAAGTAGCTCCGCAAAAATAATCATCAATCTTTGTCGAGTCTATCGCGGAGATTCCTCGTTCCTCGGAATGACAATATTGGGGTTACTATTTAAAGAATTAAAATCCATTTCCACATAGCAAGTCACCAATCTTTGTCGATTCTCTAGTGCGATTCCTCGTTCCTCGGAATGACAAACTTTACGTAAAAAACAAAAAAACTCACAAATATTACGCAACGAAACCCGACAGGTTTTAAAGACCTGTCGGGTTTATAACACGCATTAAAACCAAAAAAGGCACAAAATCTAAAATTTCATGCCTTTCGAATATATTATAAATTTCTCTTAGAAAAATCTACTGTGCCAGCTGTCGGCAGCAGGAACTTCCCAGGATTCGTTGAATTCTTCGATATTGTTTACCAGATTATTGAAAACAATAGTATTCTCAGAAACCGATTTATCTTTTACCATTTTCTTGAAATCAATTAATGGTTTGTGTGCAATATGCTCTCCAAGTTTAAAAGTAACGTTCATTTTATCTAATAAATCGACGTTGTATTTTTTCTCTAAACCTTGAATAAATTCTACCGAACTATCAATAGAACAACCTGTAGCAGCCTGAACATCCTGATTTACGGCTAATATTATAAAACGATTGTATTTAAGCAAAAATGATGCTTCAAGACTTGTTCCGTGTGCAGCCCATTCTTCTACAAAAGCTTTTAAATCTGTTTCGATTTCAGAAAACTCTTCCTCAGAAAATTTTCTGTTCGATTGGTAAATCCAAACTCTTGATTCACCAGGTAAATTTTCAAAAGGTATATACATTTTTTAATTTTAGATTTTAGATTGTTGATTTTAGATTTTTTTTAAAGTTTTAAGTTTCAGGTTTCATGTTTCAAGTTGAAAAACTTTGTCGCTTTGCACCTTTGCCTCTTTGAACCTTAAAAACTAAAGATCCTGCGCATTCGCAATTAACTCCGCAACGTCCATTACTTTTACCTCACCCTCTTTATGAGCATGTTTAATTCCATCTGTTAACATCGTGTTACAGAAAGGACATCCGGCAGCGATAATATCCGGCTGAACTTCTAATGCATCTTCTGTACGCAGTACATTTACTTCCTTGTTTCCAGGTTCAGCATCTTTAAACATCTGCGCTCCACCTGCTCCACAACATAATCCGTTTGCTTTTGAGCGCTTCATTTCGACTAATTCAACGTCTAATTTTTGGATTAAATCTCTTGGTGCTTCGTATACTTTATTGGCTCTTCCTAAATAACAAGGATCGTGGAAAGTAATTTTCTTTCCTTTAAACTGTCCGCCTTCAACTGTAAGTCTTCCGTCATCGATTAATGATTTCAGGAATTCTGTATGATGAATAACTTCGTAGTTTCCACCTAATTCAGGATATTCATTTTTTAAGGTATTAAAACAATGCGGACAAGCGGTAACGATTTTTTTCGCTTCATATGCATTCAAAACCTCGATATTCATCATGGCCTGCATTTGAAACAAAAATTCATTTCCGGCTCTTTTTGCAGGATCACCAGTACAACTCTCTTCTGTACCTAATACTGCAAAAGATACATTTGTACGATTTAAAATACGCACAAATGCTTTTGTGATTTTTTTTGCTCTATCATCAAAACTCCCTGCGCAACCTACCCAAAATAAAACTTCTGGCTGTGTTCCCTGGGCTAGCATTTCTGCCATTGTTGGCACTACTAAACTTTCTGACATCTTCTTTTGTTGTTAAATCGGTTAATTGTCATTTGGTTAATCGCTCTCTATCATAACCTTACTAAAAACCTTACTATTTTTAATCACTTAAACGGTTAAACAAATAACCGATTAAACTCTTTTCTAATTCTCGTTTTTCCAATTCAATCGGTCCTGCTGGCTGTACTGCCATGGTGCACCATTATTTTCGATATTGGTCATCATTGCATTCAATGACATTGGCGCAGCACTCTGTTCCATCACTAAATAACGACGCATATCCATAATAATAGACAACGGACTAATATTTACGGGACATTCTTCTACACAAGCGTTACATGATGTACAAGCCCATAATTCTTCTGGTGTGATGTAATCGTTTAATAATGTTTTATTATCCGGAACAAAAACACCTTTATTGGCATCTATATTTTTTCCAACTTCGGTTAAACGGTCTCTTGTGTCCATCATAATTTTACGTGGAGACAATTTTTTCCCTGTTTGATTCGCCGGACATGAAGATGTACAACGTCCGCATTCTGTACACGTATAAGCGTTTAAAAGCTGCACCCAGTTTAAATCCTGAACATCGCTTGCACCAAATTTAGACGGAGCTGGATTTTCATCAACAGGAGCTGCTGCAAAAGGATCTGCGTTTGGATCCATCATCAGCTTCACTTCTTTTGTTACTGATGCTAAGTTATCAAACTGTCCCTCTGGTTTTAAATTCGCAAAGTAGGTATTTGGGAATGCTAAAAGTATGTGTAAGTGTTTTGAGAAATATAAATAGTTCATAAAAATCAAAATACCCAGGATATGCAGCCACCAAAAAGCTTCAAACAATAGTACAACCAGTTCGTTTGAAAGTCCATTAAAAATTGGAGCAATAAACTGACTTACCGGAAAAGTTCCTGCTTTATGAAAAACGGCTCCCGGAACATTTTGCAAATGCAGGTCAGAAGCGTTCATTAATAAAAACAAGATCATTAAAACAGTCTCAAAATACAAAATGTAGTTTGCATCGCTTTTAGGGAATCCTGTTAAATCAGAATGTATAAAACGTTTCAGTCTGATAAAATTTCTTCTAAGCCAAAAAACGGTAACAGCAAAAATTACAAGTATGGCTAATATCTCAAATGAAGCAATTAAAACATCATAAACTACACCTAAATAAGGGGCAAAAATTCTATGAGTTCCTAGTAATCCATCGATTATAATTTCAAGTAATTCAATATTAATAATTACGAAACCTACATATACCAGGATATGAAGTATTCCGGCAACAGGGCGTCTCACCATTTTTGACTGCCCAAGAGCAATCAAAGCCATGTTTTTCCAACGAGCTTTAGGATTATCTTTTCTATCTACGTCAACTCCTAAATTAATGTTGCGGATGATTTTTTTTACGCTCGCTGCAAAAAAACCAAAACCTACGACAAGAAGTATGGCGAATAAAATATTATCTAAATAACTCATTACAATTATTTTTTATCAGTTGAATTTGTTTCTGCCGGTGCTACATAAGGTTTGTTTTTCTTCCCAAAAAGAGAAACGTTTACGTAACGTGTTGGATAAAGTCGAACATCTTGTAATAACAATTCAAGCTCTTTTGAAGTTTTTGAAAGGTTGTTGTAAAGCGCATCGTCGTTTAACAATTTCCCTGCTGTACCTTTTCCAGAATTTAAATTAGCCATGATACCATCTACTTTTGCTAAAGTCTGGTTTAGGTTACGAACTGTTTTTCCAAGATCGGCTTTATTTAAAGAATCAGATATTTTATTAAAGTTGCTTGACATTTTATTAAAGTTTGTCACCACTCCGTTTATCTGGCCTTTGTTAGTATCTAGGATATTGTTGATACTTCCCGAAGCTCTGTGAAACTGCTCCATTGTCTGGCTCAATTCTGCTAAAGTTTTCTTTAAATCCTGCTGTGTTTTTTGATCTAAAACATTGTTTAATCCCGTAACAAGATTATCAATATTTAAGAGCATTTTATCCAATTTAATTGTAATTGGTTCGATTTTACCACCTAAAGATTCCGTTAATCCCAGCTTAACAACAGACTCCAGTGTCTGTCCGTCTTCTGCAAGTTCTTTATCTGCTAAATTTGGAATGATGGCAATTTGCTTTCCTCCAATTAAGCTTCCGGAATATAAAGATGCTTTACTTGTTTTAGAAATTGGAAAATCTGTTTTTAATTGAAGTTCAACTAATAATTTTCCTGTTGTTTCACTGATTGTAATTTTAGTTACCTTACCTACTACTAGTCCGTTTATAGTAACGGGCGCTGATTGTGCCAATTCTTCAACATTGTCATATTCAGCATAATATGTTTTATAATTGGTAAAAAGGTCTTTTCCTTTTAAAAAACTGTAGCCCCAGATAAATAATAAAATAGACGCTATGACTAATACAGCCGTTTTAATTTCTCTTGTTAGTTTCAAAATTCTAAGTGTTTTGTTACAAAATTAGTATAATATTTCGAACTTGTGACGATTATTTAATCGCATCCTGAATATTGATTTTTTCCCCGTCTTTAGTTGCTATTAAATATGCTGCGCCATATCCTTTATTCTTAGCTTCTTCCAGATATTTTTTCGCAGCTTCATAATCCGAAGTTTCCTGATAGAAATATTTATAAATATTGTTTTCGTAGATCATTGTTACATTTTTTAGTCCTTTAAAATTTTTAGGTTCTAAAGGTGTTTTTTTTATACTTGCAATAAGCTGTACTTTAAAGAATGTTCCTTTTGGGGCTGCAGGCGCAGGTGTCTGCACCACTTTTTTTGGAGTCGAAGTATCTCTTACAGGTTTAGCTTCAACTGCTTCTGAAGTTCCTGAACCAAAATATTCTCTTTTGTAACTCAAAATGGCTTCTGCAATTGCTTTTGCGATATCATCCTGTCCTTCTTCAGAATTTAAAATATTTCCTTCTGTTGGGTTAGATACAAATCCGGTTTCAACTAAAACTCTTGGCATATACGCTTTATGAAGTACCATAAATGGCGCTTGTTTTACACCGCCTTGTCTGATTTTTTTTCCAAGTCTCTCAAAATTATCTTCAATTTTACTTGCTAACGAAATACTGTTATCCAAATATTCTTCCTGCATTAAAGTAATTCCAACCATTTGTTCTGGAGAATTTGGATCGAAACCATCGTATTTACGTTTGTAATCTTTCTCTAAAGTAATTACCGAGTTCTCTTTTTTCGCCGCTTCAAGATTTGATGCAACTTTACTCAAACCCATTACATACGTTTCGGTACCATCTGCTGCGGTATTTTTATTGGCATTACAATGTATGGAAACAAAAATATTAGAATTGGCTCTATTTGCAATATTGGCTCTTTCGACCAAATCAATAAAGACATCTGTTTTACGAGTATAGATTACATTAATGTTTGGATTAAGCTCTAAAATTTTCCCTACTTTCAGTACAATAGCCAAAGCAATATTTTTTTCAATCCGCCCGCTGTAAACGGCACCAAAGTCGTGATCTCCGTGTCCGGCATCAAGTGTTACTTTAAAAACATTTGACTGGCTATATGTGCAAAATGACGCTATTGTTAGAAAAAAGGTAAAGATTACCTTAATTTTATTTAATCTATTCATAAATCTTAAAGTTAATTTTAATAAAACGCAGCTGTTATAATTTTTACAATTGATTATTTTTGCCAAAAAATTATATGTAAGTTTGACATGTCAAAAAACAAGCCATAATTTTACAAAAATAGCATTTAAACCTTTGCAGACAAACTTATTTAATATCGTTTTAATATCATTTTTCCTAACAATGGGATGTGGTAATTTATATTCGCAAGAGATAAAATCTAAAAAAAAGCCTTTACCAGCTGCAAAACAAACAGATAAGCCTCAAATAACTCAAAATGACACTATAAAATTAGATACTGTCAGACCAACCAAGACTTTCCTGGATGGCAAGGTTAGATACAAGGCAAAAGATTACGCAAAAATCGATCAGAAGAAAAAACTGATTACTTTATACAACGAAGCTGAATTATACTACAAAGACGTTGAACTAAAATCTGGTATAATTGTTTTGAATTATGAAAAGGATGAAGTTTATGCCGGAAGAATTAAAGATTCTGCCGGAGTTTTAGTGCAGTACCCGAACTTTAAACAAGGTTCGAGCGAGGTTCAGCCCGATTCTATCCGCTTTAATTTTAAAACAAAAAAAGCCTTAATTTACAATTCAAGAACCAAACAAGGTGAATTAAATATTAAAGCTGCGGTTACTAAAAAAGAAAATGACTCTGTTTATTATCTAAAAGGTGCGCGAATCACAACGGCACAAGATATTGACAATCCGGAATACTACTTTAGAACAAGCAAAATAAAATTTGTTCCCGGAAAAAAAATTGTTACCGGTTTAACGCAAATGGTTATTGCCGATGTACCTACACCACTGGCATTACCTTATGGATATTTCCCGTTGAGTCAGGAAAAAAGCGTTTCCGGTATTATTATTCCAAGTTATAACGATTCGAATACCAGAGGTTTCTCTTTACAAAATGGTGGTTATTATTTTGCTTTAAGCGATAATTATGACTTGACGGTTTTGGGGGATTATTATACCAATGGTAGTTACGCCATGCGTTTTGAATCGGCGTATGCAACCCGATATAAATACAGAGGAAACGTTAATATTCGATTTGAGAATTTAATTAGCAGCGAAAGAGGTTATCCCGATTATTCTAAACAAAATATTTACAATATTCAGTGGTCGCATTCAAAAGACACAAAATCAAATCCTAACTCAAGTTTTAGTGCATCTGTGAACATGGGTAGTAGTAAGTACTTTAAACAGTCTATTAATCAGGCTAACGTTGGGTCAAATTTGAATAATACCTTAAGTTCATCTATTTCATATAATAAAACTTTTAATACGATTCCGGGTTCTCGTATTTCGTTGTCTGCTACGCATCAGCAAAATACACAAACAGAGCAAATCCAGATGAGTCTTCCTAACCTTCAGGGAAGTATTGACCGTATTTATCCTTTTGTTGGAAAAGACGGGGTTAAAAAAGGGTTTATTAAAAACATCAACTTACAATACAACGTAACAGGTAAAAACAACATCACTACTTATGATTCCTTGTTTTTTAAGCCTCAAATGTTTAGAGACGCACAAATTGGTATGCAGCACTCTATTCCGATTAGTACTAACTTTAAAGTATTCAAATATTTTAGTGCCGGAGCATCAACAAACTATCAGGAAACATGGGTAACCAAAACTATTAAAAAAGGTTTTGATGATAGTAAAGGACAAGTTGCCGATAAAACAGTAAATGGTTTTGATTCGTACAGAACATATAATTTAAGCACCAATTTAGGAACTACTATTTACGGTACATTCAATTTTGGAGAAGATAAAAGAATTCAGTCTATTCGCCACGTTATGAGGCCAAGTCTTACGTATTCGTATACGCCAAGTTTTGATCAATATTATGAGCATTATACGGTTGATGCGTCTGGTAAAATTTCTACCGATGAATACTCGCGGTTTGCAAATGGTATTTACGGCGCGCCTGGGCAAAGTAATTCGAACATTGTAGGTTTTTCATTAAGTAACACTTTTGAAGCTAAAGTAAGAGACAAGGACAGCACGAAAACTGAACCTAAGAAGATAATGCTGTTGAACAATTTAAACTTCAATACAAGTTATAATTTTAGTGCCGACGGAAAAAAGGCTTTAGCCTGGCAGCCAATTGTAGTAAGCGGAGGAACGCAGTTTTTTGACAATAAAATGAATGTCAATTTTGGGGCTGTTTTAAATCCTTATGCTATCGACAACGCAGGAAATGTTATAAACAAGTATAATATTGATAATGGCGGAAGTTTGTTTAGAATGACAAGTGCCAACCTTACCATGAATTATTCCTTTTCAAATAAGGGAACCGGAAAAGAAAAAAATACGCAAAGCCAGAGGAACGGTGGTCGTAATGATGACTTATTTGGAACAAACACAGACTTAAACGACAGCCGAAATAGTCAGTTTGCTAATGAACCGGAACGCGACGAAGATGTTGTAAGTGAGTTTTTTAGTTCAAAAATTCCTTGGGATATGACAATGGCGTATTCGCTTACTTATTCTAATACGGCCAGAGAAAATAAAATATCCGGAAACTCTATTATGATTTCTGCCAATATGGATATTACTCCTAAATGGAAAGGCGGAGTTTCTACCGGTTATGATTTTGTTCAAAAAGGGGTTACTTTTACTCAATTCCGTTTTGAAAGAGATTTGTTAAGCTGGAGAATGGCTTTTAACTGGAATCCGATGGGACCAAATGCTAACTGGAACTTCTTCATTGGAATTAAATCTGGTATGCTGAGTGACATTAAATGGAACAAACGCAGTACTTCTAATCGATAATTTGTCGACTTAAAATAATTTTATCATGAAAAAAATAATCTTTACAGAAAAGGCTCCGGCTCCTATTGGGCCGTACAATCAAGCCGTATTATCAGGAAATACACTTTATGCTTCTGGGCAGATTGCTATAAATCCGGCTTCGGGAGAACTTGTTACTGATAACATCAATGATGAAACGAAACAAGTAATGGAGAATATTGCTGCTATTTTAGAAGCAGCTGATATGACTTTTGAAAACGTTGTAAAAGCAACGATCTTCATCATGGATATGAACAATTTTGGTGCTATTAACACTATTTACGGTTCTTATTTTAACGAAAAAACCGCTCCAGCACGTGAAACGGTTCAAGTGGCATGTCTGCCAAAAAATGTAAATGTTGAGATCTCTATAATTGCAGTGCAATAGCATCTAATAATAATTGTGCCGTTGCTTCATTTGTTGCCAGCGGCACATTATGCACATCGCAAACACGAATTAGCATATTAATATCAGCTTCATGCGGATGACTTGATAATGGGTCTTTAAAAAAGAAAACCATTTGTGTAATTCCTTCCGCTACTCTGCCTGCAATCTGCGCATCACCGCCTAAAGGTCCGGAAAGCATTCTTTGGGTTTTAAATCCCGCTGCTTCCGCTTTTCCTCCAGTTGTTCCGGTACCAATAAGTCTGATTTTTTCATTATGAAGAACTGCTTCATTCTTAATCAAAAAATCAATCAAATCTGCTTTTTTACCGTCATGCGCAATAATTGCAATTTCCATAAATCCAGAACTATTGGTTAGCAACATGGTAAGCAATTAAACCGTCAATTGGTCTTCTTAACACGTTTCCTAATTTAAGCTCGTATTTATCGAAAGTTTCTTGTAATTCATCTTTCAGATAAAAAGCAATAGAACCTACAAAATGCACAGGAACTTCTTTACAGTTATCAAACTGTTTGATGTAGTTTTTAACGAAAGATTTCATTCCTTTGAAAATAATTTTTCTGCAGAATTCTGTGTCTTTATGTTTAATTAAAAACTTAGCAAAAGTTGCCAAATAAGCATTTGGGTTTGGTTCTTTATATAATTTGTTTTTAATAAAGTCAGGATCAACGTCGTATTCTTTTTCAAGCTCAACCGCTAATTCCTTAGGCATTTTATTAAAATAGTATTTTCTAATTAATTCTTTTCCAAAAACGTTTCCGCTGCAGTCATCCATTACGATATATCCTAATGACTGAACTTTTTGGTGCAATACTTTTCCATCAAAATAACTGCAGTTTGAGCCAGTTCCTAAGATCGATACGATTGCTTCTTCTCCTTTTGGAGTTGTAGCATAAACAGCCGCGTAAGTATCTTCCTGAACGTCAACAATTGCGTTAGTAAAATACTCCTGAAAGATTTGCTTTAACCATTCTTTCATTCTGTCTGTTCCACAACCTGCTCCGTAAAAGAACAAATGTGTTGCATTTTTTTTATTTTGTAAAATATCAAAACGGTCATTCAATCTTGAAATGATTTCAGGTCCGTCAAGAATTTCAGGATTTAATCCTAAGGTTTGTGTCGTGAATAATACTTTTCCATTATCATCAATTGCAATCCAATCGGCTTTAGTAGATCCACTATCAACTATTAATTTCATTTTTTTTGTTTTTTGAATTAGTTTCTCTTCAAATAAGTGTGTTTTTTACATTAATTAAAGACAGAACAAAATAAGAAAATCCCGTTACTTGGTGATAACGGGATTTTGTAAAAATATATAATATTATTTTAAACCTGCAATATGTACAGATAAATCGATCAATTTGCTTGAGTATCCGTACTCATTATCATACCAAGATACTAATTTGAAGAAAGTTGAATTTAAACCAATTCCTGCAGTAGAATCAATGATTGAAGTTCTTTTGTCAGAAATAAAATCCTGAGATACAACTGCATCTTCAGTAAATCCTAAGATACCTTTTAAATCAGTTTCAGAAGATTTTTTCAAAACTGCCATAATTTCTTCATAAGAAGTTTCTTTAGCAACTTTTACTGTTAAATCTACAACAGAAACGTCAGCAGTAGGTACACGGAAAGACATTCCAGTTAATTTTCCATTTAAAGATGGAATTACTTTTCCAACCGCTTTTGCAGCTCCGGTTGAAGAAGGAATGATGTTAATTGCAGCTGCACGTCCACCTCTCCAGTCTTTTCTAGAAGGTCCGTCAGCAGTCATTTGAGTTGAAGTAGTTGCGTGAACAGTAGTCATTAAACCTTCAACGATTTCAAAATTATCGTGGATAACTTTAGCTAATGGAGCTAAACAGTTTGTTGTACAAGAAGCGTTAGAAACTACTAAATCAGAAGCTTTTGCAGTTTCGTGGTTAACTCCCATTACAAACATTGGAGCATCTGCAGATGGAGCAGAAATGATAACTTTTTTAGCACCACCTTTAATGTGCTCATTTGCAGTTTCGATAGTTGTGAAGATACCAGTACATTCTGCTACTACATCAACATCAACTTCATTCCATTTTAAGTCAGCAGGATTTCTTTCTGCAGTGATACGGATATTTCTTCCGTTTACATACAATTTTCCTTCTTTAACTTCTACAGTTCCGTTGAAACGACCGTGAACTGAATCATATTTTAATAAGTAAGCTAAGTGATCTACATCTAATAAATCGTTGATCGCTACTACTTCTACATTATCTCTATTGAAAGACTCTCTAAAAACGATTCTTCCGATACGTCCAAATCCGTTTATTCCTAATTTTACTTTTGACATTTTACTAAATTTTTGCTTTTGTTTTTATTATACTAATTCAAAGTCTAATTTCCTCACAATAAACTTCTTCTCTTTTAAACTTTATTATATATAATTATGTCGACATGATGTCTGACACTCTCAATAATTCTCTATCAATTTCAGATTTACCTTTAATTGCCTGCTCAAGCGGAGTTAAAATAACTTTATCTTCCTTAAGACCAACCATATAATTTGATTTTCCTTCAATTAAAGATTCTACTGCTTTTACACCAAGACGGCTTGCTAAAACACGGTCAAAACAAGATGGTGAACCACCACGCTGCATGTGCCCTAAAACAGAAACACGTACATCGTATTCAGGTAAATTAGCTTCAACGTAATCTTTTAATTCGAATACATTTTTACCAATTTTATCACCTTCGGCAATAACAACTATACTTGATGATTTTCCTGAAGCTTTACTTTTTTGAAGAGAGTCTAATAATCTGTCAAGACCTAAATCTTCTTCAGGAATAAGGATTTCTTCTGCACCTGCACCAATTCCAGCGTTAAGTGCGATGTGACCTGCATCTCTACCCATAACCTCTACAAAGAATAAACGGTTATGTGAACTTGCAGTATCTCTAATTTTATCAATACAGTCAACAACAGTATTTAAAGCAGTATCGTAACCTAAAGTAAAACTTGTACCATAAATATCATTATCGATTGTACCAGGAATTCCCATTACCGGGAAATTATATTCTGAGTTGAAGATTAAACCTCCGGTAAAACTTCCGTCGCCGCCAATAACTACTAAAGCATCAATTCCGGCTTTTAAAAGGTTTTCGTGCGCTTTTTTTCTTCCTTCCGGTGTTCTAAAGTCAACAGAACGAGCAGATTTTAAGATCGTTCCACCTTTATTTACAATGTTATTAACGCTTCGAGGGCCCATTTCTTTAAAATCGCCTTCTATCATTCCTTGATACCCTCTATAAATTCCTATGCATTCTATATTATGATAAGCACATGTTCGAACAACAGATCGTATTGCAGCATTCATTCCTGGTGAGTCTCCTCCTGAGGTAAGAACACCTACTTTTTTTATTGTTTTTGACATTATTTAAGTATTAAAGTTGTAAATTTAGCAAACATTCAGCACTTTTCGGGTTATGTTTATAATAAATTAGTAAAATATGTTAAATTCAAACGTTTTCGTTAATAAGTTTTTTGATACCAAAAATTTCATTTAAAATAATAAATACCCCATTTTTTAATTAATTCTTTAAAAATAACAATACCTAAATGAAGTGTTATAAAAATATAAAGAACAGCACTTTAGCAAAAAATTACTAAAAACGCTAAAGTTAGTCATAAAAAAACCATTCGTTGCGGCGAATGGTTTTTTTATACTCTTTTTTAACAATGTGTTAGAAATCGTTGTCAGGAATCAGACCTTCATTATTATTTTGAGGCTTTGGTTTATTCTCCTCTTCTTTTTCTTTTTCTGATTTCTTTTTATTCTTTTCAGCTTCTTTTTTATTGTTGTTGAAATTAACAAAATCCGGATTTAAATTAGAATCCTGAAAATCATCTGAATTTTTTATAGCTTTTTCCAGTTTATGACTTTTAAATAGCTTATTGACAAGTTCGCTGAAAGTATCAAAATCGACTTCATACGAAATACCAACTCCCTGCGTATAACCAATTCCTTGTCCTATATAATTAATGTCATTTTCTTTATTGAACAAACGAAGGTTCATTGATCCGTCTTCGTTTACTCGGTACAAAATTTCAATATCTCCAACAATAGCAGATTCGTTTACTCCGCCAACAGGAACACCTACTTTTCCGTTTATCGAAATTCGTTCGTTAATCTGCGATGAAATATTGGCTACAAACTGCCCGTCGGCTTCCTGCCCTATTCTTCTGTCTGCCGATATAAAATTCAAATCTATATTAATAAGGTCATTGTCTGATTTAATAATACCTCCTAATAAACTCGCCGCTGTTTCTGCAAATGTTCCAGATAAATCACTTTGATTAAATCCGTCCTGACTCATAAATGAACCTGTCGATAATAAATACAAAGCTTGTGTCTGGCGCACATCTTTATCATCTAACTTATATTGTATTTCCGATTTTAAAACGTTACTTACGGATGGAAACTGAATATCAAAATTAGGTTCAGGACTTGTTAAATCTCCTCTTAAACCAATTACAACTTCTACCGGAACTTTTTTATTAAAAGAAGAATTGTCTAATAATACCGCAGGATTTGCTGATGTTTTATAAACTGCTTCTAAATTTAGCTGGGCTTTCATTGGGTTTCCTTCCCAAATAATCGAACCACCTTTTTTAACCGCAAACTTTTTATCAATTAAACCACCGTATTTAAAATTATATGTTCCTTCGTATGCCTGGAAATCTCCCCACATATTAAATTTACCAAGCGTATTGATTTTAAATAATAATGATCCGTATCCTTTTCCTTTCATACCGTGACCGGAATTTCGGTCGAGAATTACTTCAACCTCCGCATCTGGCGTAATATCAAAATCAAACTCTAATTCAAGTCCGTTATAATTTCGGGTTTTCTCAACAATACCTTTAGATAAATTGTATTTCTCTTTTGGCGTCACAAAATGAATCCAGTTGCTTTCGCTGGAATTTTGTACGTTACTAATCGGGATTTTAACCTCTGTTCCTTTTTCAGATTTGGCATCAACTTTAATAAATAAACTTTCTGTTGGGCCTTTTATACTCGCTGTTCCGTTTATAAATGCTGTTCCAAAATACGCCGCATCTTCGCTGTCCTTTGTATCAAGCGCCAATAATCGTTTTGAAGTAATGGTTAAATCTAATTTCCAGTCTCCAAAATTATGATGCTCAATTGTTCCGTTCAGCAATCCTTTTGTTCCGAATTTTGTATCGGTTAACTGATTGTTCCTAAACAGGAATTTTTCATCTGTTAAGTCAATAACCGTTCTGTCGCTCAATGCATAATCAACATTTAGGTACGGAATTGTCATTCCGGCTTTCTCCACATACAAACGTCCGTTGATTTCCGGTTTTTTCAAATTCCCCACAACAGCGGCATTTCCTGAAACAGAACCTCGTACATTTGATAATACATCTCCTCCAACGGTTCCTAAAGTTGCCAGATTAAATCCTTCGAGTTTTAAATTTAAATCTAAGAATGTCTCTTTATTTTCGACAGCAATAGTTCCGTTTGCCCTAAACGATTCGGCAAAACCATTTACAATCGAAGAATTTATAGTAAACTTTCTAAAACTCTGATCTCCGGAAATATCAAAATTCAAAGTTCCCAGATCGACTTTATTCAAATTAAGATGATCGACCACAATATTTGCCGTGGGCTGAAAAACATCTTTATTCTGCTTATAATTTATATTTCCGTTTAAGTTTCCGTTGAAAACAAACTTGGAGTTAAAAGGTGTAATCTTATTAATATCAACATCTTCAAAATTGAGGACAATATCTTTATAATCTTTTCCTTTAATGACTCCGTTTAAATCAATTTTCTGGTTTTCATGCGACAATACAATATTATCGATGGTGAAGTTTTTAAAATACTGATCAAAAACAATCTGATTGTCTTTTTTCGCATCTTCATTTAAATACCATAAATAGTCTTTAAACTTCATTTCAGATTTCTTGATGCCGACTATATTATTTTTGTTTTTATCAATGGTATGATACAAATCGAGATTGAAATAATCCTGACCTTTGTCGCCGCCTTTAAACTCAGAACGTACAAACAAAGTATCTTTTGATGTTACATTGATTAAATTGAAATCTCGTATTTTATAATATGGCGTTTTGATACTATCTAACTCAATAAAAGCATTATAAAGCGGGTTTTTATTGTCAATGCTGATTCTGATATTATCAAAAGTGTTTTTGGCCGCGCTGATTTGTTTTGATCGGAACCCGAATTTAAATTCCTGTAAATCTGAATCTATTTTTCCGCGAACTACTGTACTTGAATCAATTGTCATTTCAGGATACAGCATTTCGACAACCTTATTATATACATGAAAGTTGAAACGCAGAAACTGTCCTTTTTTAACTTTAAACGGTTTATAATTGGTATATAAACTTCCAACAGAATTCATTACCAGTTTATCCAATTGTGCAAATTGAAATTTACCTACAATTTTACCTTCAACAATATCCGATGAATTAATGGTTATGGTACGAAGTCTGTCTGCATCAAAATTGGAGCTTACCGTAACTTCATCAAAAGCATATGTTGCTTTTGGGTTTTGATATACGGCATCTTTAATATAAATATTTCCCTGAAGATTCTCGATCGAATTTCCGGTTAACTGAACAACAGCATCACCTTTAAAATTAGAAATAGAATCGTTGATGAATTTCAGTTTTCGCAAATCAGAGTTTTCGACATTGATATGAAAATCGTAACGGCTTTCTTTTTTACTTAAATCAACCAAACCATCAAATGTCAGGCTTAGATTTGGATCATTTACAGAGATTTGTCCTTTATAATAAGGAAGCTTGAAATTACCATTTACAACAATATTGCTGTATGTATATTTATTGTAATCTAATTTTGCAATGTCTCCTTTTACAATCGTGTTCAGATATTTTTCTGTAAAACCAACACCGTCAACATCAACATCTAAAGTTGTTCTTCCTATATCTTTTCGATCTAATAAAGCGCCGACATTAAAATTATCTAAAACTATATTTCCTGAATAAGAAGCTTTATCAATAAAATCCATATTATTCATATGGAGATTGACTTTACCGTTTCCTAAATCAGTTGCCATTTTAAAATCGGTTTCTAAATCTGTTGTCGAGACTTTTGCTTTTCCAACAATATTAAACTTCCCAATTTTTTTTAATTCTTTCGGCAGTTTTTTACCTAAAACACCCGGAAGCAAAACCACCAGATTATCATAACTTGAAATCAATTTATCGAACTTTCCGTCCATAGAAAACTTCTGTTCTTTTGTTCCCAAAAGATTTCTAAAATTGATTGTTCCAAAAATTTTCGAACCGTTTGTATCCGTAAGTCTAAGGTGATTTAAATTCAGGTTATTTAAAGTTCCTTTTATTTTAGTCCTAACTTTAAAATGCTGGTTTTTACCTAATCCGTCATAAAAATAACGAATGTCATTTGAAGCAATTGAAGACGAATCTAACGCTACATTAAACTGAACTTTATCTGTAAATTCAAGAAAGTCGCCAGGTTTATAATTTAAAATTGCTTTTCCGTAAATTGAAGATCTTTTGGTTTTAATCGCTAAATTGTCGACCTGAATTCTTTTTTTGGTATAACTGAATTTCCCTGTAAAATTAGAAACATACAAACCGCGGTGGTCCTGAAATGAAAATCTGTGAATTATAGTCGTTACATCAGGTCCGTATAATTTAAAATCGCTGATATAAGCGTTTAGTTTTTTAAAATCTAAAAACTGAGGCGTTCTTTTATTTTCATCTACAACAGAAAAGTTTCCTTTTTCTATGTAAGCATTTTTGGCCGTAAAAAGAAAATGCTTGCCTGATTGTTTCTTTTCTTCTTTGGTTTCAAACAATTTAATAAACTTATTAATATTGTTTTCGTCTTCGTTTTTATAGGTTTTTATATTAAAAATCAAACCCGTTAAACGAAGATCGCCAAAAAGTAAATCGCCGTCGACAAGTCGTTTGATGCTTAAAATATCGGTAGAAATAATATCAGAATAAATCATCGTTTTTTTATGATGATCTAAAATCAGGACTTTTTTAAGTTTTACACCGCCAAAAATATTAATGGCCACTTTATCAACACTAATGTTGGTTTTAAAATCTGTATTTAAAGTTTCGGTAATATAGTCAGCAATTTTTGTCTGTACGACAGGCAGAGAAAGAGTGATAGCAAGTATCAGCAAAAGTAAAATTAAGCCAATCAGGGTTCTGGATACTATTTTCTTAACTCTTTTGATAACTGGTATTATTATAGATTTTGTTTTAATTTAATTTGAACAGACAAAGGGCAGCTGTTTTGATAAAAATTCTTTAATTTTGGGGCTCTGCTTCAAATCAAAGCAATTCAAAATTTGATTTGTCAAATATAATTCAAAATTCGTGCCTTTATATGCAAAATTCAGAGGTTTTTATTCTAGCCATCGAAAGTTCATGCGATGATACTGCTGCCGCAGTTTTACATAACGATAAAGTTCTCTCAAATGTTGTGGCTAATCAATTAATTCACAATCAATATGGCGGTGTGGTTCCTGAATTAGCTTCGAGAGCCCATCAGCAAAATATAGTTCCTGTTATCGACGCAGCACTTCGTAAAGCAAATGTACAAAAAGAACAGCTAACTGCCATTGCCTTTACACAAGGTCCGGGCTTAATGGGATCTTTGTTAGTAGGAAGTTCTTTCAGTAAATCATTATCATTAGCATTAAACATTCCGTTAATCGCTGTAAATCATATGCATGCTCATATTTTAGCTCATTTTATTGATGAAGAAGGCTATGATAAACCTGAGTTTCCTTTTTTGGCTTTAACGATAAGCGGCGGACATACGCAGATTGTAAAAGTGAACAGCTTTTTTGATATGGAAATTATTGGCGAAACCACTGATGACGCCGTTGGAGAAGCTTTTGACAAGAGTGCAAAAATTTTAGGACTTCCCTATCCGGGCGGGCCTTTGATCGATAAGTATGCCAAAGAAGGAAATCCGAAAGCTTTTACGTTTACAAAACCAAAAGTACCTGGATTAGATTTTAGCTTTTCGGGATTGAAAACTGCGATTCTATATTTTATACAAAAGAATAAACTGGAGAATCCAAATTTTGTGGATGAAAACCTAAATGATATTTGTGCTTCTATTCAGCATACGATTATCGAAATTTTGATGGACAAACTAAAACTGGCTGTCAAAGAAACCGGAATTAAGCAAATTGCGATTGGCGGCGGAGTTTCGGCAAATTCAGGAATCAGAACTACTTTGAAGGAAAGCGAAGCCAAATACGGCTGGAAAACTTTTATTCCGAAATTTGAATATACTACAGATAATGCCGCAATGATTGGAATTGTGGGTTATCAAAAATATTTATCAAGTCGTTTTGAAACTTCTGCGGTAGTTTCTAAAGCGCGAATTCAATTTTAATTATGCAGTTATTTTACAATCCGGATATTGACGAAACAACCGAAAGTTTTTCTTTTGATAAAGAAGAAAGCAAACACATTATAAAAGTTTTACGAAAAAAAGATTCAGATATTCTGCATGTTACAAACGGTTTCGGTTTATTGTTTGAAACTGAAATTACATTGGCTTCAGACAATAAATGTATTGTTGCCGTTCGTTCGATAACAAAATCTCCAGAACCAAAATTTCGTCTGCATTTAGCCGTTGCGCCAACCAAAATGAACGATCGTTTTGAATGGTTTTTAGAAAAAGCTACAGAAATTGGAATTCAGGAAATTACGCCCATAATCTGCGATCGTTCTGAAAGAAAAGTGATTAATTTAGAGCGTTTTGAAAAGATTATTTTATCGGCAATGAAACAATCCAATGAAATGTTTCTGCCAAAATTAAACGATGCTATTTCTTTTAAAGAATTCGTGAAACAAAAAAGCGAAGGTTTACAATTTATTGCACATTGCGAAGAAACCGACAAAAAATCTTTGAAGGAAACTTTAAAGCCAAATGAAGATGTTACTTTATTAATAGGCCCCGAAGGAGATTTCTCTGAAAAAGAAATAGCTTTGGCCATCGAAAATAAATATCAGCCGGTAACTTTAGGAAATACACGTTTGCGAACAGAAACGGCGGCGGTTGTGGCTTGCCATAGTGTTGTGTTTTTTAATGAAGTGCCTAATTAAAGATAATTTAAATTTGTCGTTTCAGAGATCAAATTAAACTCAATATTGTCATTTCGACGAAGGAGAAACCTCCTTAAGCAGCTCGACAAAGATTGATGAATTTCTATGAGGAGTTTCTTGCGGAGATTTCTCCTTCGTCGAAATGACAAAAAAACTCATAACAAAAAAGGAAACGACAAAAAAAAACATACAATTACATGAAAAAAATATTTTACCTGTTTTTACTTTTTTCAATCTCATCCTTTTCTCAGGAAATTGCTTTGCTTAAATACAGCGGCGGCGGCGATTGGTATGCAAACCCAACATCGTTGCCTAATTTAATTCGTTTTTGCAATTCTACTATAAATACCAGAATAAAAGCAAAACCATCGACAGTTGAGCCAAGTAATCCTGATTTACTTTCTTATCCGTTTGTACACATGACCGGACACGGAAATGTTGTTTTCAGCGATTCTGACATAACCAATCTTAGAAATTATTTATACGGAGGCGGTTTTCTTCATATTGATGATAATTACGGAATGGATCAATACATTCGAAAAGAAATCAAAAAAATATTCCCGAATAATAATTTAGTTGAAATTCCTGCAAATCACGCGATTTTTCAAAAACCATTTCCGTTCCCAAACGGATTACCAAAAATTCACGAACATGACGGAACCCGTCCGCAGGCGTTTGGAATTTTTGTAGAGAATAAATTGGTTTTATTATATACTTACGAATGCGATTTAGGTGACGGCTGGGAAGATCCAGAAGTACATAATGATCCGGCAAATGTTCGTGACAAGGCTTTAAAAATGGGCGCTAACATTATCAATTATATTTTTACCAATTAAACTTTTTAAAAGTGCAGCTTACTCACGAAGAAAATCAATTTGAGCGAAAAACATTTCCTATAACTCTGGTTTGCGATCATATTTATTTTCAGCAAAACATAGGTTCGCTTTTTAGAATTTCTGAGGCTTTTGGTGTCGAAAATATTATTTTTCTTGGAAAAGATATTCCGCTTACGCCGAGAAAAATCAACAAAACTTCCCGCAGTACACATCTTCATGTACCGCATCAAATTATAGAAGAAACTTCAGAATTAATTACTTATTTACAGCAAAACAATTTCGAAGTTATTGCGTTAGAAATTACAAGCAATAGCAAACCTCTAAGAGAAGTTGCGATTCCAAACAAAAAAACGGCACTTATAATTGGAAGTGAAATTGATGGCATTTCAGATGAACTTTTAAAAATCTGCGATCAAATTGTGCACATTAATATGTTTGGAAAAAATTCCAGTATGAATGTTGTGCAGGCTGCCAGTATTGCGTTATACGAAATCACTTCTTTATAGTCTTTAACATAAAAATGCACTTTTCTAAAAAACGTAGAAATACGTAGGAAAAACGTTAAAACTTAGATAAACGTTTTAGTAAAAGGTTAAATTTCAATATAATTATAGTTTTTTTACTCTTAAAATATTCATAAATAAGAATTTACATCATAAAAATAATTTTAACTTTTTTGTAGGAACTAGACTATACAAGGGATTGCGAAATTTCTCAAAAATAATTCCATATAAAAATTTGGCTACAAAATGATTTTGTTATAAAATTGCGATCTGGTTAACCAAAACTATTATTTTATAACAAAAAACCCCGTTATTATGAAAAAAGTTATTATTACTGCATTTACAGCACTAGTGCTGTTTTCTTGTCAAAACGATCAAACTGCTGACTCAAGCGGATCTGAAGCAGCTGCTGCAAAAGCAACTCTTCGCTCTTGTGCAACTCAGGATGTTTTAGAAGCTCAGTTAAAAGCTGATCCAACTTTAGCGATCAGAATGAACGAAATTGAAGCTTTTACAAACAAAACTTTACTTACAGGGAAACTTGTAAATGGTAAAATTCAAATTCCTGTTGTAGTAAACGTTTTGTACAGAACAACTGCAGAGAATATCTCAAATGCTCAAATTCAATCTCAAATTGATGTTCTAAACAAAGATTTCAACGCACAAAACTCTGATTATAACAGCGTACCGGCTCTTTTTGCAGGTGTTAAAGCTAATGTTGGAATTTCATTTGTTTTAGATCAGGTTATTAGAAAATCTACAACTAAAACTTCTTGGGGAACTAATGATGCCATGAAAAAAACGGCTCAGGGCGGTTTAGCGCCAACTTCTCCTACTACAAAGCTTAATTTATGGGCTTGTACTATTGGAGGCGGAATTTTAGGCTACGCACAATTTCCTGGAGGAGCTTCTTCTACAGATGGAGTTGTAATTGATTCTAAATATTTCGGATTGTCTGGTTCTGCAAATGCTCCTTATAACTTAGGAAGAACTGGTACTCACGAAGTTGGGCACTGGATGAACTTACGTCACATTTGGGGAGATGCAACTTGCGGAAGCGATTTAGTTTCAGATACACCTACTCACAACACTGCAAACTATGGTATTCCTGCTTATCCTCACTACAGTACTTGTTCTGGTACTCCGGTAGAAATGACAATGAACTACATGGATTACACTGATGATGCTGGAATGTATATGTTCTCTAACGGACAGAAAAACAGAATGGCTGCTATCTTCGTAAGTGGAGGTGCAAGATATTCTTTTGGACAGCCATAATTTTAGACAGTCTTAAAATACCTTATAAAGCGAGATGGAAACATCTCGCTTTTTTATTTTAAAGCGGGAATATTAAAAGGTTTTTCCTATTTTTATAGTCTAAAATTTAAATATGATAACATCAAAAACTATTTCTAACGGAATCTTGAGAGCATTAGCTACCATATTAATAATTGGTATTGTTTTATACTTTCTGTACGAAATACAAACTGTAATTGTTTACTTGTGTATTTCTTTGATATTATGCCTAATATCAAATCCGCTGGTTTTGTTTTTAAAGAATAAATTAAAATTCAAAGATTCGCTTGCCGCGACGACCGCCATTGTAATTTTTATTTTATTAATGGTTGGCTTTATCTTTTTGTTTGTTCCGTTAATTATTTCTCAGGCCAATAATTTATCGCTTTTAGATACGAATCAATTGCAGACACAATTTATGGAAACAGAGCAAAGTATTGAAACCTACTTTAATATCCAGCATTTTGATTTAAATAAAGTATTGAGAGATTCAAAAGTTACTTCGATGTTGAATTTCAGTTATTTTACCGGTTTTATCAATTCGATTTTGAACTTTATGGCTGATATGGGAATGGGATTAGTTTCGGTATTCTTCATTACTTTTTTCTTTATTAAAGATCAGGATGATTTTAAATCTACAGCCAGAAAATTACTCCCAGATTCAAATGAAGACAAAATCATAAATTCTATCACCAAGATAAATCATATGTTGACCCGCTATTTTATTGGGCTTTTGCTTCAATTAACGGTTGTATTTATTCTTTATCTGATTGTTTTGGTCATTTTTGGAAACAAAAATGCTTTTGTAATTGCGTTTTTATGTGCTGTTTTAAATATCATTCCATATATCGGGCCGATTATTGGAACTATTTTAGCTGCGCTTTTAACTATGATCAGCTTAATTGGTCAGGATTTTAGATCGGAAATTTTACCAACTACTATTTATGTTGTAATTGGATTTTTAGTGGTTCAGGCAATCGATAATAATATCAGCCAGCCTATAATTTCATCAAAAAGTGTAAATTCGCACCCGCTGGAAATATTCCTGATTACTTTAATTAGCGGCATTACCTTTGGAATTGTGGGAATGATTATCGCAGTTCCGCTTTTTACCATGATAAAAGTAATTTTAAAAGAATTTTTTCCGGATAACAAAATTATATCTGTTTTAACCGAAAGAATTTAGCTTTGAACACTTCTATTTTAAGTAAAAATATTCAAGATTTTATAACACTGAATAGCAGTGAATCCATTACAAAATTAGCGCTTCAAAAAAATCCTTTTCCTGAGGTGGATTGGATTTTAATTTTAAACCAAATTGAAGCGAAGTCAAAAGCAAAAGACAAATTACCAACCTGGTTTTCGACGGAAGATATTATTTATCCGAGTAAAATTTCTGTAGAGCAGACTTCTTCTGAAAAAACGGCGGCTTATAAAGCTTCTTTGATTTCGGGAGAAAGTTTAATTGATCTTACAGGAGGTTTTGGTGTTGATGATTATTATTTTTCCAAACAGTTTAAAACTATTGCACATTGCGAAATAAACGAAGATTTATCTGCAATTGTAAAACATAACTTCAAACAATTAGGTGTTGAAAACTGCAGTTTTTATGCCGAGGATTCTGCCAATGTTTTAAATAATTTAAACCAAAAATGGGATTGGATCTACATTGATCCTTCGAGAAGAAATGATGCAAAAGGCAAAGTTTTTATGCTTAAGGATTGTCTGCCAAATGTTCCCGAATCTTTAGATTTTTATTTTGAAAAGGCTGATTCTATTTTAATTAAAACCGCGCCTTTATTAGATATTTCTGCTGGTTTATCTGAATTGAAATTTGTAAAAAACATTCATATTATCGCACTCGAAAATGAGGTTAAAGAATTGCTTTTTGAAATTCATAAAAACTATTTAGGCAATATAACTTTAAAAACGGCTAATATTTTAAAAGATAAAATAGAAACGTTTGAATTTGTTTTAGGAGATGATATTTCATTTCCAACTTATCATCTTCCACAAAAATATCTTTACGAAGCTAATTCTGCAATAATGAAATCAGGCGGATTTGATGAAGTAAGCACAATATTCCAAATCAATAAACTGCATAAACATTCCCATTTATATACTTCTGATGATTTAATTGATTTTCCGGGACGCCGTTTTGAGATTGAGAAAGTAATTTCATACAGCAAAAATGAGATGAAAACAGAGCTTTTAAATCAGCAGGCAAACGTTACAACCCGCAACTTTCCTGAAACTGTAGAAAACATTCGGAAGAAATGGAAAATAAAAAATGGAGGAAATATTTATTGTTTTTTTACAACAGATAAAAATGAAAGCAAAATAGTTTTAATTTGCAGAAAAATAATCTAAATCTAAAAATGAAACAACTAATTACTCTAACTCTTTTTTTATTAACCTTTACTGCATTTGCCCAAAAACCTTGTGAATACAGTGCCAATGTAACGGACTCGATTGGAACTTATAAAGTAACTAATGAATATTTGATTAGTGAGAAAAACTTTGGCGGTACTTTTAGTTATGTTTTCTTTTCGCTTGCGCAGACTGACGGTTTACCTACTTTAAATTTACAGCTTATCCAAAAAAGCAAAGACTTTATAAAAGCGAATTGTTTTGATAAAAATTCTAAAGTTTATTTGCAATTAGAAAACGGAAAAATTGTTACGCTGCTGCATATTAATCAGGAAAACTGCGGTACTTTAATTCGCGACGACAAAGGTTTTGACAATCGTGTAAACACCGGGATTTTTATGTTTATGAAAGATAATTATGAAGACCTAAAAACTTCGCCTGTTTTGATTATGCGAATTAAATATCTTACGGATACAGAAGATTATATTGTAAAAAGAGAATTAGTTTCTGAAATGAATAACAAAACGTATCAACCGAATACGTATTTCATGCAGAATATCAGATGCGTTGAGTAATTATTCGCAATTCCATTTTTGATTCGCAACCGGGTCTTTTAATCCGGTTTTTAAATTATAATGCCACCATTCTGAATCAAACGAATTGAAACCGTTCTGGATCATTATTTTTTTAAGAAATTTTCGATTTGCTAAAACTTTTTTAGAAAATTTAGTGTAATTGTGACCAGCTTCCGGACCAAAAAAGTCAAAAGCAGTTCCCATTTCAATTTCTTTTCCGTTTGTATCGACTAATGAAATATCTACGGCTCCTCCTCTATTGTGGATGGAGCCTTTTTTTGGATCTGCCACATACTCCGGATTCGAGACAATCGCCCACATTTTCTGCTGAATCGATAAAGGCCTGTAACAATCGTACAACTTTATTTTATATCCCTTTTTGATAAAATCTTTATTGGCCGCCACTAAAGCTTTTACGGTTTTTAATCGCAAAAAACATTCTGCACAATCATATACTTTTGCCTTCAGGAAATTATCTTCTGTGGCATATTTCATGTCATAAATAAAATCTTTGCTGTAATCTTTTAAGTTTACAAAACTTGTATCTTCAATGGTATGCTGCACAGGTTCTGCATACGATTCATTTTGTGCTTTTGCAGAAATTCCAAAGCAAAAACATATTAAAAAAAATGAAGATTTGATAAAATGTAACATGAAGTTATAATTTGAGTCATTATTGAAGTAAATATATAAATTTATAATTAAATTCGTTTAACTAAAAAACTTACAAAATGATGAGCAGGAAAGCATTGTTTTTATTTCTGAGTTTATTTTTTACGATCTGCGGGCTTTCTGCCCAACAGACAAAAGCCTCAAAATTAGCAAGTAACGAAAGTGATTATGATATTCAGGACAGTGTTTCGATTACAACGCGAGACGGTGCGATATTATCTGCAATGGTTGCCCGAAAAAAGAATGATAAAGATGCAAAACCAGTTATTCTTCAATACACGATTTATGTTCGTGATAAAGGCAGGGATCTTAAAACTATAAAAGAATCTGTTGATAACGGTTATACAGGTGTAATTGTCTATGCTCGCGGAAAGCGTTTTAGCCCAAACGAAATTAATCCGTATGAAAATGAAAGCAGCGATGCTTATGATGCAATTGACTGGATCAGTAAACAAAAATGGTGTAACGGAAGCGTTGGAATGTATGGCGGAAGTTATAACGGTTTTACGCAATGGGCGGCTTGTAAAAAGATGCATCCGGCGCTTAAAACAATTGTTCCTTATGTTGCCAACAGACCCGGAATGGGATTACCAATGGAAAATAATGTTTTTGTAAATCCCAATTACGAATGGGCTTTTTATGTGGGAAACAATAAATATCTTGATACGGTTACCAATAATAACAGACCTCGTTTTAGAGGATTAAAATTTAGATGGTGGGAAGCTGGCACAGCATATAAAACATTAGACAGTATTGATGGCGAACCAAACCGATGGTTTCAAAAATGGATAAAACATCCTTCATTTGATGATTACTGGCAGAAAATGGCACCTTATAAAAATGATTTTTCACAGATTAATATTCCGGTTTTAGCTTTTGATGGTTATTATAATGATTCTCAAAACTCTAGTTTATATTATTTGAAAGAGCTTCAAAAGTACAGTCCTAAAACGCCTTTTTATCTTGTAATTGGCCCTTATGGACATTTTGGAACTCAAATAGGCGGCGAAGCTATTTTAAATGATTACAAAGTCGACTCCAATGCATTAATCGATATTAAAAAAATTACGTATCAATGGTTTGATTTTATTTTGAAGAATGGCACTAAACCTGAAATTTTAAAAGATAAAATCAATTATGAAGTTATGGGCGCGAATGAATGGAAAAGTGCTCCGTCATTCGAAAAAATGCACAATAATTTCCTGACTTTTTATTTAACAGCAAATAAATCAGGAGATTTCCATTTAGCCGATTCTCAAAAACCTAAGAAAAAAGAATTTCTATCGCAGGAAGTTGATTTTGCAGACCGACAAACGAGTAATAACAATTATTATCCAAGTCCGATTATTCAAAAAGAAGTCAGCAAATATGATGGATACTTTTTTATAAGCGAACCGCTAAAAGAAGCTTTAATTGTAAACGGATCATTTTTGGGAGAAATCAAATGCAGCATCAATAAAAAAGATATGGATCTGGGCGTAACACTTTATGAGGTTACGCCAAATGGCGAATATTTTCATTTATCCTATTACATTGGCCGCGCGAGTTATGCAAAAGATATTGAAAAAAGACAGCTTTTAGAACCTGATAAAATGCAAACGATTTCCTTCACCAATACTCATTTTGTGAGTAAACAACTAAGCAAAGGAAGCCGTTTATTGATTTCTGTTAACGTAAATAAAAATCCGTTTTCGCAGTTAAATTACGGAACCGGAAAAGAAGTAAGCGATGAAACGATTCTGGATGCAAAAGTGCCTTTGCAGATAAAATGGTATAATGATAGTTTTGTAAAAATTCCGGTCTTGAAATAACTTTAAAAATCATTCCTTTTTTAAGGCATACCAGCCAAAAGCCCGTAATCTTACTTTAAAAAAGGAATCCGGCAGGATTTGATCAAGCTTTTTCCATGCAGTTTCTACAAGTTCATCTGCTTCTTGCCTGCACGCTTCAATGGCTCCGCAATCTTGCAATAGATGAATTACAGATGCAATTACCGCCCTGTCCGTTGGCAGTGTCTGAATGGTTTCCCATACATATTCGCGTTGATTTAAAGGCATTAATCCCATTGATTTTGCCACTGGCATGGTTATTTTTCCTGCTGTAATATCTTCTCCTTTATCTTTAAGATTATTTTCATATCCTTCAAGATTCAGTACATCATCCATTATTTGGTAAGCAACACCAATTGCTTCTAAAAAACTGCTGAGTGCTTCTATTTCTTCTGGTTTTCCACCTCCTATTAATCCTCCCAGTTTGGCTAATGTACAGGCGGGCGTTGCCGTTTTTAATCTGTGTATAGTATAAATTCTATTCTCAAGTGTTGAACTATTGCCTTTGTTTACAGTCTCTGGCATAAGATCATGAAGCCCGCTGATATCCATTGCCTGTCCTGCATGTGCCGCACGCATCATTTCAAAATACAATTCATAAACTTTTATCCTAATATTGTCAGGAAGTTTAGGTTCTTGCATGAATAATTCTGAAATAAAATAACTTGCATTACCTGCATTAATTGCCAGTGCCTCTCCATAAAGATGATGCAAAGCAGTGCCTCCTCTGCGTGTGTCTGATCTGTCTTGTACATCATCTACAATTAGTGATCCTGTATGTATCAATTCCGGCATTGCCAGCCAGTCCATAAACGGATTAGAATTTCCGCCTACACTATCGATAGAGGCTAAAAACACATACGACCGCCAGGCTTTTTTACTACGGTCTACAATTTCCCTGATAGGTTTTATAACTGATGAAACATATTGCTCTTTATCGGCAGTACTCAAAAAAGAAACACCAAGAGGACTATTAATCAACTTGTGAAACTGTTCATCACTAGGATCTAAAGGCATTAAAGATTCTACCGATTTCTGAGTAGTATCGCCTACTGCTTTTAAAAAACTTTCGATGTTTGTTTTGGTACTAAATCCGTTTCTTTCGATATAACCCTGACCTGAAACTTCTGTATCCATAAATTTTCCTTCGGCACTTATACTACCTTCCCAAAATGCGGGCGCAGAAAGAATAGTAATAAATTCCTGTTCGGGAAAATCTGCAGTTATAGAAAGAAAAATATTAAGCTGTGGTATTTCTATTTTCCAGGAAACAGGATAGGATATAAAAGTTCGGGCACTTGTCCAATACTTTTCAGGTATAAATGAATACTGTTCTGCGTTTGTTCTTTTGCCATCAGGATCTATTATAATTATATTGCCTCCGGCGTGTTCTCCATTTTTTGTGTTGTCAAAAAGATCATAACCAGATAACTGATACCCATTATCTAACTGAAGTGCAATCCAGTTCCAGTCCATTTCATGCTTAAATTCAAATGTTGAAGTTTCATCCGCCGGTCTGCTAAATTCATGGTCGTACCAGCCGCTTCCTTCTACTTCATAAACCGTATTACCAATTTGAATTTCTCCACTTACTTCGCACTTTGGAATAAAATAATAGAACATTTCTTCTTTCCTTATTCCGCTTATAACTCCATCATCTCCATGTCGAACCGGTTTTGTTAAGGGAATAAATGAAAGTTTACACACAATTTCATTTAAAGGATTTTCAAGCTTTAAATGATAATTTCCTTGTTCGTTTTTTTTAAAGGAGTTTTCGTCATATTCAAGAGAAAGATTATTTATACCAATATTTGCAGGCTGTTTAAGAAGTCTGTCCGGCAGCGGCGTATTTCCTTTTTCATATACTTCTTTTAGTGCACGTCGAATCCATCTGCTTCCTTCATTTTTTTCTTCGGCCTTTTTGATCGTTTTTAATGCTTGCGCAGGTGTAGTTGGATCTAAAAGAGAATCCATGTAATATTTCTCTTCATTTTTATCTGACAATGACCAGATTACAGAATGGGTATAGTTTAGGTTTCCTGTAGTTTCATCTTTTACTGCCACTCTAAAAAAAGACGAAAATAAAGATATTTGTTTACCATCTTTAGAAGTCAGATGGCAATTTTGATACCACCATTCAATCAGTGATTCATGGTGCGGGAGATCATGAACGCTTAAATCTATTGGTCCGTCAGCAGGCCACGTCGAAGGGTAATGATAAACTATTTCTTCAAGATTTGTTTGTTGTGCATAGGTTTCTTTTTTCATTGTGTTAGATTATTAGTTATTAAAAACAATATTCTATCCCGCTTTTCGAATTCTTATCGATAACGAAAACAGTATTGAAATGAATGCTGTACCACAACTCAAAACAGGCAACGCTACTTACTTTTACTAAGCTGCAATAAAAAACCAACGCTATTTTATTAAAGCGTGATTTTGTAAGAATAAAGTTAATGTATTTAAATTGATTTTACACCCGTAGATTTACGTGTATTTTACTGAATAACAGAAAATTAACAACAAACAAATATAAATCAATTGATTATTGATTTCTGTAAGTAAGAAGTAATCAAAACTTTAAATCTCTCCTGTCATTAAAATATTTTCTTTAACACCTTTATTTTTCAGCATTCTGAAGTGCGAGCGCACGGCATGATAAAAAGGATATGAGGTATACGGAAGATCATATTCCTGGGCATATTTTATTATTATTGGCGTAATGTAGGGATAATAAGTATGTCCTACACCCGGAAAAAGATGATGTGCTACATGATGCGTAAAACCTCCGTATAAAAAATTAGCCAGTTTGCTGTTAGTACTAAAATCTTTTGTAACAATCATTTGATGTAAAGCCCAGGTTGCAGATAAATTTCCATCTTTATCTGTTCCGGGGAAATTGGCATCTTCATCAACATGTGTAGAAACTAATGCGACAACTCCCAAAACGCTTCCGAATAAATGCATGGAAAACCAACCTGCCAAAACTAAATACCAAGGCTGATTGAGCAAAATCATAGGAACAAAAAGAATATAAAACAGGTTTAAAATTTTTGCTGCAAATAATATAAAGATCTGCTTTCGCGGAATGGTGTCTACAATCTTTTTGACGTAATTGTTTTTCTTTCCAAAAAAATCTTTAAAATCCCGAATATAAATCCAGTTTAAACTGTAAAGCGGATAAATAAACCACATATAAATGTGCTGGTATTTATGATATTTAAGCACAGGACTGTTTGGAAAAATCCTGATAATATCGCTTTGTTTGATATCAATATCCCAATCGGGAACGTTTGGATAAGCATGATGCAGATTGATATGGCGACGCATCCAGAGCCAGTGATTGCTGCCGAAAAGTTCTAAAACATACAAGAACCATTCGTTGTGTTTTGCTCTTTTAAATAAAGCTCCGTGCGCAGCATCATGAAAGGCATTTATAAAAAGTACAATCATGGTAAAACCACACAGAATATAAAAAAGGAAAAGTAAAGGCGCGCTGTTTCCAAAAAATAAAATACAGCTATAAAATAAAAAAAACAAAACCAAAAGACCTAAAGACTTTATAACATTTAAAAGGTACAATGATGAATTTTGCAATACCGTTTCGGTGACTTCGTTGCGCATTTTTCTAAAAAAATCATCAGTACCAGCTCTAAGATAAACCGGGCGTTTTAATTTTTCCATAATCACTATTGCTAGAAATTGTCATATCAAATTTAATAAAAAAAAGTTAAAACTCACGATTTCAAAACATTACAAACAAAATAAATGATGGAAATTTTTCTATAAGAAATTATATGGGAGTTTATTGTTTGTAGTAAAAAGCACATCAAATACACATCATTTTTATCTTGATTTTATTTACAATCGCAGTAAAAATAAGTTTCTATAGTTATTCCTAACTTTTTAATGAAAATTAGACGATTAGAAAAGTAGTATAAACTTTCACTTTTTCGTATTTTGCTTTATAAAAAATAAACTATGCTAAAACTCCGTCAACAACTAAGATATCTCATAATAATGCTGTTTCTTTCTGTAATGGCTTATAGTAAACCCAGAATTTATGTAAACCAGGTTGGTTTTGATCCGAAAAGTCCCAAAATAGCCATTATAGCATATCCCAGTAATCTTAGTGAAAATGCATCTTTTGATGTTGTTGATACTCAAACTCATAAAACAGTGTTTACAGCATTAATTGGCAAACCGCAAAATGTGGACGACTGGAAGCTTGGTGAAAAATTTTATAAGGCTGATTTCTCTTCTTTTCAAAAACCCGGAACGTATAAAATTACTTTTAAAGTTGCAGATCAAATTTCTACTTCGGCTAGTTTTTCTATTGAAGAAAATATACTTGCAAAACGAGTTATTTCATCAATAGTTCACTATTACAATAAACAAAGAGCCAATACGCCCGAAGAACTGGAAGCAGATAAAAACATAATTTTATACGGCAGTACAAAAACAGTAGATGTTCGCGGCGGATGGTGTGATGCATCTGGCGATGTGAGTAAATATTTTTCGCATTTGGCTTATGCTAATTTTGTATCGCCGCAGCAAACACCTTTAGTGACCTGGTCGCTTATTAATACTTCAGAAACACTTCCGAAACAGTTGACGCAATGGAAAATAAAAGATTCCCTAGATAACGAAGCGATTTGGGGAGCAGATTATATGATGCGCTGTTTATCAAATGAGGATTATTTTTATATGATCGTTTTCAGCTATTTTGATAAAAATCCTGCTGCCAGAAGAATTGTAGGTTTAAAGGCAAATAGTGTAACGACAGACGAATATCAAAGTGCTTTTCGCGAAGGCGCAGGAATGGCAATTGCTTCGCTAGCCAGAATTTCACAATGGAAGAAAAACGGTGATTTTACCTCTCAGCAATATTTAGACGGGGCAAAACGTGCTTATGCACATCTTTTAGTAAACAATACTAAATATGATGATGACGGAAAAGAAAATATTATTGATGATTATTGCGCTTTAATGGCTGCAACAGAATTATGGATTGCAACCAATGATAATTTCTATAAAGACGAAGCCAGAAAATGGGCACACAATCTTGAAAACCGAATGACCGATCAGGGCTGGTTTAGAAGTAATGATGGAAATCGTCCGTTTTGGCATGCTGCAGATGCAGGTTTACCAATAGTTTCTTTGACAAGATATTTGAAAAAAGAAACCGACAGCAACGAAATAAAGAATGCCAAAAATGTGATCAAAAAGGCTTTAGAATATAATTTAGCTGTTACCAATAATGTAGAAAATCCGTTTGGTTATGCACGCCAAAGTTTCTTGTTTAACGGCAAAGTACAAGATGGCTTTTTTATTCCGCATGATAATGAAACCGGCTGGTGGTGGCAGGGAGAAAATGCCCGATTAGCATCGCTGGCAACAGCTGCAATTGAAGGCGGAAAAGTAGTTGCGGTAAAAAATAATGGCGCTGAGAAAAAACCGCTTGATTTATATGCTTCACAGCAATTATCATGGATTTTAGGATGCAATCCTTATTCTGTATGTTTTTTATATGAATTTGGAGAAGAAAATGTCCCGTATATGCATTCTAATTACGGTCACGGATCTGAAAAAGGCGGAATTTCTAACGGAATTACGGGCAAAGAAGGAAATCCAGACGGCTCCGGAATTGATTTTAAAATGGATGTTGACGGCAATGATGAATGGCGCTGGACAGAACAATGGATTCCGCATTCAGCTTGGTTTTTACAAGCAATTACTGCATTGGCAGACAAATAAAATTTAGATAAAAAACTTGAATTATTAGATGAAAAATTTTCTAATCCTATTTATAACAATCTTCGTTTTTCAGGTGGATTGTACCGCACAGAAATCAAAAAAATCTAAGTTTAAAGCTTTGGTTTTGTATGAAAACGGCGGACATCATTTAGCCTTTTCCCAAGCCGCTAAACCGTGGCTGAACAAACTGGCAGCCGACAGCAGTTTTACAATTGATTATATTGAAAACACGACTAAAATTAATGATGCTTTTTTAAAACAATATAAGGTTTTTATTCAGCTGGATTATCCTCCATATACCTGGAGCGAGGAATCTATGAAAGCATTTGAAAAATATATGAACGACGGCAAAGGCGGATGGGTTGGTTTGCATCACGCTACTTTACTGGGCGAATTTGATGGTTACCCAATGTGGAAATGGTTTTCTGATTTTATGGGAGGAATACGTTTTGAAAATTATATTGCCACTTTTGCGAATGCGAAAGTAAATATTGAAGATAAATCTCATCCTGTAACCAAAGGAATTTCATCTCAATTTTTGATCAAAAAAGAAGAATGGTATACGTACAATAAAAGTCCGCGAGCGAATGTTCATGTATTAGCTTCTGTAGATGAAACTACTTACGACCCTAATTCAGAAATTAAAATGGGCGATCATCCGGTTGTGTGGACAAACGACCATTTTAAATCCCGAAACGTTTATATTTTTATGGGACATTCTCCAGAATTGTTTGAGAATGAAGCTTACACTACTCTTTTGAGAAATTCTATTTTTTGGGCAGCGAGTAAAAAATGATTTTTCTGCTTTAAAAAATTCCCATATTTTCAGGTTTGATCGTAAATCCTAAACGCACCATACTTTTGTGTTCCTGATAATCTATTAAACTTTCGGTATAACCTACAAACCATTGCAGCGTGAGATAATAATTTTCATGCTTAAAAGGCCTCCAGTTTACCTGTGTCTGTAAAGAGCCGTAATTGATAAGTCCACTTCCCTTTCTAAACAAAATATCGGCACTCCAGCGTCCGGGTTGTATTTGATACGTTGCGCTGGCTTCGCCGTAACCTACATATTTGGTCAATTCAGGATTATCTCCTTTATCAACAAGCGGAATCCATCCTCTGATTCCCACAGTCCATCGCGGAGAAACCTGCGACTTTAAGGAAAAAGCAAGCATATTCCATGTTCTGGAATAAATAGAATCTCTTCCGTTTGATTCATGCTCTAAGGAAATTGTTCCGTAAGTCAGCCTTCCTCCTTTTAAATAAAACGGACGTACAACGGCAAAACCGGGATTAAAATTGATTTCAGAAAATGGTTTTGAGTTGGCGTAAATGTCCCAAAACGCTTTTTGAGTATACATTAAATAAGGGAAAAAACCACCCACCCACGGTTTTGAAGTTAATCGCAGTTTAAAACTGATCTGGTATTTTACGTCGGCAGAGTTTCGGGTAATTGCTTCATTTACGGGTACGCCGGTTAAAAAATAATTGTCTCTGTGAACAGAAAAGCTGGATTCTTTTAACAGTGAATCTGCGGCGCGGAAATTCTTTTTTTCTTCTACAATTTGTGAATTTGCATTAATTGAAAACAAAACGATACAAGTCAATAGGTATTTAAAGTACATTCTTATAATTTAAGTTGAGGCGTATTTTTAATAATTAAATGTACTCTGTCTCGGTTAATGGTATTAACGCAATAAAAACAAGAGTTAACCCAATAAACTTAATCATAGAAATATCCCGCATAAAATCTCTTTTATGACTGATAATTCCCGTTTGGTGTCATTTTTTCCTAATGCCTTTTCTATCTCGAGTAATTTCGGCTTCAATCACCTCAATTACCCGCGATGCTGAAAACGGGAACAAAGAGTAAGCAAAATCCAAAAAACAGAATCTATTATGCAAACCGTGAATCCATTAACAATGTATGTTCCTATTTATCAAACTGATGAAGCACAGGCAACAGCTCAGACAGCTTATGAAAATTTTAATAATCCTATAACAAAAGCTTCTCTGGATAAAATGGCGATTGTGCATTATGCACGAATTGCCCTTGTACCTAATACTGACGGAAAAGGTATTGCGGGAATTTTAATTATTACAGAATTTGACGGAAATATGAATTCTTACTTAGAAGCATTTTTTAATAATTCGACTACTATTAGAGCCGCATTTATTTTAGTTATTACCTTATGGGCAAACAAACCGGCAGATTTCCCAACTAACCCGGACGATATTACATATACGATTTTCTCTAATTTTATTAATGAACGTAATCTTAGCCAGTCTCAGGATCTTTATTATGCTTATCCGCAATCTGTAAAGCAAATTGTAGCTAAGTTTTCTAAATAATAAATAAGAAAAAGTATTCATAATTACAGCTGTGTCATTTGATCCGGCTGTTTTTTTCTTTAACCCAAAACTTAATCTTATGAATTATACACAAACACCTCAGGCTGCAGCACCAGAATTAAGCGATATACAAGGCCTTATCATAAACGGTTATACGCATCCGTGTTCTGTACATATGCTTTTTAAATTCGATAACGACATTTCTAATTTAAAATATATTCAGGATTTTTTTAAGGATTTGCTTCCATACCTGCAAAGTGCAGAAGACTGGGGCGCTTTAAAACCTGAAATCATGTTGAATATTGGTCTTACGGCTAACGGAATTGAAATTGTAAAACCAAGTCTTAATGTTCAAAACTCCAGCTTTCCTTCTACGTTTAAAAAAGGCCCGTGGGATGTCAATAATGCACAGCAGTCTTTAGGAGATTATGGCACAGGTGCACCTGATCAATGGTGGAATCAAAAATTCAGCAATGAAGATGTGCATTGTGTGGTACATGCGTATGCAATGAACCCAACGGCACAGGAAAAAATCGTAGACATTATAACTGATGCCGCCCTGAAAAGTAACGAAATGGTTACGGAGTTGAAACCATTAGAGTCTGAAAGCGGAAGATTAGAACAATATCTATTAGTGCCATCCGATTATATTCATTTTCGTTACAGGGATTCAATTGATGAACCTAACTTGAATGATAATCCTGCGGGAAAAGATCAGCAAGACCTCAACAACTTTTTAATAGGTTACAGTACGCTTCCCAATCCAATTCCGGGGCCACTTTCAGGTCCAGAAGCTGCTTTTGCTAAAAACGGCTGTTATAATGCGTTTCGAATTTTGTATCAGGATGTTGAAGCTTTTAATAACTTTCTTGATACACAGGCAGAATCGATTGCACCGCAAATTAAAAACACGAAGGATTATGCAGAAGAATGGCTTGCTGCGAAAATGTGCGGAAGATGGAGAAATGGTTCTCCATTAGTACTTTCGCCAGACAAACCGGAACATGATACTTCTAAAGCTACTGATTTTGGTTATTTAAAAGATGATATGCAAGGGCTTAAATGTCCGTTTTCTGCACATACAAGAGTATCAAATCCACGTGATGAAGGTGTTGAAGTAGCTGGTTCAGATACGGTTCCGCGTATTATAAGACGAGGAATGCCGTATGGTCCGCCTTTATCAATTGATCCTAAAGCAGACCGCGGATTGATTGGTTTATTTCTTTGCGGAGATATAAGCAGTCAATTTGAAACGCTTTACGGATGGATTAACCTGAATAATTTCAGCAATGTTTTTGATCCTGCCGAAAATACGCCGCAAGATCCTTTGGTTGCGAATCGTATTGTGCCGCTACCGGGCAATATCGACCCTAATTTTACGATTCCTATGGAAGATGGAAACAACATTGTTATCGATGGGCCTCTGCCTCAATTTGTAGTAACCCGTGGAACGGCTTATTTGCTTCTTCCTTCTATTTCGGCACTTACTGCAATAGCAAATGGCGAAGCGTAAATAATTAGTTAAAAATTGTTGTTATAAAAAATAAAAACCATCTGCGCCTGCGGATGGTTTTTAGCTTTTAGTGGTTTTATTTACATCATAAAATACAGTGCTCTCTGCAGTATTTCGAGTTGTTTTTCGATCATGTTGGATATTACAAATTTCTTATCCGGTAATTTTGGAATGAGGCTGGAGGATTTCTTAAAATTGAATTTTAAATCCTGCAAAACTTCTATTTTGGTTTTTGAGGCATCTATTAAAAATAAACCTTTGATTTCGCCTATTAACGACATGCTGTTGTAAAGGTGTTTACTAAACAGGCAAACCATAAAATTTGCTTTTATACTTTCTAATTTGAAAAATTCTACGAGTTCCGAATACTCATAGATTACAAATACAGAATAATCGTATTGGTTTGATTTATTCTCGTTTTTCAATAAAAAAGAGTCTTCAGAAAATTCAAAGTCATTTTTAAATTTTCTTTTAAACATTTTTAAAAAAATCCCTTTATTGTCCCTAACTAAAACTCTTTTTTTTCTGATCATCTCTTAAGAATTAGCATTTAACTTTTCTTATAAATAAATTATATTTTAATAATACAGTGATAGAAAATTTCTTTGGAATATAAAATCAGAGCCACTTTTATATCATGAAATTTAAAAGATAAAAGGATATTTAAAACAAGAAATTAAAGAGTGTCTAAAGGTAGTACAACAATGAGGAATTAAGATAAATGTAAAAGGAAATGAGCCCAATAAATATCGAGCTCATTTTTATCTTATTTGGTTATAAATCGTGTAAACTTTTGAGTGCAGTTTATTTGTAGGTGGTTCTTGGTAAAAATATTAGTAAAGAATCAAAAAATCAACGAAGATGTTTACTTCATAAAAAATAAAAGGCTTGTTGTTTTCTTTTTAAGCTGTAAGTAAGTGTTTGAGTTAAATTATAAATTAGAAAAAATCTTAAATACCTGCATTAAGGTTTGGTGTATCTGCGGTACTTAAGCTTTTTAGCTTTTTTATTTTATCATTCAATTTCAAAACCCTGTCGAGTTGTTTTTGCTGAATCGTGTATTTAGTATAATATCTATACCATTCTTTTCCAATAAAAAAGGTGGTCACAGAAACTCCTGTGAGTACACCAATAAAGTAATTAGTAATGTCCATAATTTCTAGTTTTTAAATTTAAAAAGCATTTTTATCTCCTTTCAGAGTTACAATAACGGTTAACAAGCAAATCTTAATATCTGTAATTAAACTCCAGCGCTGCAGGTATTGTATGTCTGTAGTAACGCGGCGTTTCATGTCGACTACCCTTTTGGTTTCCCCTCTAAGTCCGGAAACCTGAGCCAGTCCTGTAATTCCTGGTTTAACAAAATGGCGAACCATGAAATTATTGATATGACAATTGTAATCTGTTGTGTGTTTAATCATATGCGGGCGCGGCCCAACAATACTCATATTTCCCATCAAAACATTAAAAAACTGGGGCATTTCATCTAAACTTGTCCTTCGCAGGAATTTTCCAATTGGCGTAACTCTCGAATCTCCTTTTCTGGCCTGCTGACTTTCATCTCCGGAATTCATGTACATGCTTCGAAACTTATAACACCAAAAAGGTTCATTTTTTTTGCCTGTTCGCATTTGTTTAAATAAAACCGGGCCTTTGCTCTGTCTTTTAATCAAAATAGCCAGTAAAGGATAAAGCCAGGACATGATAAAAACAATCACCATAAGGCTGAAAATAATATCAAATATTCTTTTAATCAATCTGTTATAAGCATTTTGTAACGGCTCAAAACGAGGTTTAATAACATGGAAATTATTTAAATGACTGGAGTTAAAATGTTTTTTTGAGATGGATGAAAAGTCAGGGACAAATTTTAAACGCATGCAGTATTTGTCACCAAGTTCAAAAAAATAATTTAAATCTGAAATAAAATCTGGCTTCGATACAATATATAATTCATTAATATGATCTCTGGATGCATTATGAATGGCTTCAGAAAGTGCTTCGCTAAATTCTTCATTGCTTTTATAGTCTGCAGTCGAATTTTCATTAAGAATACCCAAAAACTGAATAAAAAACGAATTGGTTTCCAGATGAGAGGCTAACTCAATACTCGTTTTATTAAATCCCCATATGGCGACTGTATATTGTTTAAAAACCCATCCTTTAATTTCTCCTATTATCAGCGTAAATAAAATTCTGGACAGCAAGAAATAGAACAGTAAAAAGCTCAACTGAAACAAATTAGCCCGACTCCCAAAAAAGTAAAGAACGTTATCCTGAAAAATAAAAATATAACTGTGCCACAAGATTCTCTGTGTAAAAAAAGCACGCCAGCTGTTGCGAAAAAAGTACTCCAGACTAAAAAGAACATCTATTCGATACAATTGAAAATAGGTTACAGAGAATAACCAGCTTAAAATTGTAATAGGAATCATTTTATCCAAAAGCAAAGCATTCCAGCCTATCTTCTCTTCGCTTGCAAAATTCAGGAACACTATAGTACCAAGTATCATAGCGATCATGTCTGCAATTGCACAGCAGATTATGAAGGTAAATTTATGTCTGTTTCGCATTTTTTAAATTTTTTGAATAAATTGTAAAACAATCCTCCTGCTATACTTCCTATAATTCCATAAACAACATCCATGATATCGGGGTTTCTTTTTTGAACTATAAACTGTCCTCCTTCGGCTATATAAACAATTATGGCAGCGATGCCTATGTTTTGTATAAAGTTTAAATTTTTGCTTTGATTTGTTTCATTCGGGCTCTTTTGCTGTACATATGCTTCTAACAGAAAACCAACGGCTAAAAAAGGAACAGCAGTACGCAGATTGTAATAATGATTACTCCAATTTAAAAGCCATCTTGGTAAATAACTTTCGGTTCTTAAACTGGGATCGGGGAGCCAGGAAAAATAGAAAACAACACCAATAACGACAAGCAATATCAACAGAACTATTTTTTGAAACATTGTTCACTATTTATTTTTTTAGTAAATGTGCTTTTATTATTTGGGGTGAATTTGCGGCGGGAAAAAACATAACTTAGGCTTCTTTTATTCTAAGACCTCTTTTATACCAAGGTCTCTTTATTTTCAATTCCTGATACTGATAACCGTAGTTTCGGCCATAACCATATCCGTATGCTGTTTTCATATTTACGGCATTGATCAAAATACCAACATTCCTTAATTGCTCTTTTTTAATAAAATTACTTACCTGAACTAAATTGCTCTTATCTGTATAATCGTATTTTACAACAAATACGGTAACATCTGCCAAATGACTAAAATTGAGCGTGTCAGACACTATTTGTACCGGAGCCGTATCTAATATTATAAAGTCATATAGATCTTTTGCTTCTTCAATTAAGGCTTCAAAATTAGAGTTGGTGATTAGTTGAGAAGGATTTGGAGGAACTTCGCCAGCAAGCAAAATGTCAAGGTTTTTAGAATAATTAGTGTCTTTTTGCAAAAACTCTTTCCAGTCATCATTTTTATTCGCCAGGTAATTGGTAAGACCTGATACGTTTTTGTTGATATTGAAATATTCATGCAATTGAGGATTTCTTAAATCAACACCAATTAGTAATACTTTTTTATTAAGGTTACTAATGGTTACCGCATTATGAAAGGCACAAAAGGATTTTCCTTCTCCCTGAATACAAGATGTAAAAAGGATTATATTTCCTTTATCTTCCTTTTTTTTGTGCAGCAAATAGCGAATATTTGAAACTAAAGTGCGTGTTGCCTCTGCAATTAACGAATGAGAAGTCGCTGTATTTTCTAACTTTTCAGTCGTATTTATTTTAGGAATGTGTCCCAAAATAGGAATATTGGCAATTACTTTCTGAATATCTTCTTCGTTATGTACTTTGGTATCGAGATATAAACGAACGTATATTATCCCAAAAGGAAGCAGTAAACCAAACAGAAATGCGCCCAGCATAAAGGATTTAGGCTGAGGAAATATGGCTGAATAATTCGTTTCTGGCGCATTTAAGGTTTTTAAGTTGGATTCTAGAATTGCGCCGTTCAAAACTGCTTCTTCCTTTTTTTGTAATAATGCTACATAAGTTTCTTCTTTCATACTAAGATTGCTATTGATGTTCCCCAATATTTTATCTTGTGTAGGAATGTTTTTTATTTTTGAAGCGGCAATAGTTTCCTGAGTTTTATTGACGATATTGTTTTGATTTAGAAAGTTTAAATAGCCTTCTAAAGAATTCAATATTTCTTGTTTTGAAACCCTTAACTGCGTCATTAAAGTAATATACGCCGGATTGTTTTTTTGTGCTCTCTGCAAGATTAATTCACTATCCATGAGCTTTGTATTATAATTTAAAAGCATTTGATTGACGATCGATGATTCTAAATTATAATTAGTGCCTAAAGTTTGGCCGGCATCTCTTTTTCTGATATCGTTTATGGCATAATTGGCAAGTGAAATTTGTTTTTCGTTGAGTAAAGAACTTTCTGTTTTCTGGCTTCTGTCGGCTGTTTTTTCGGCAATATAATTGTCCATTACGGCTATTTCATTGTTTTGCAGATATCTTTCTTTTACGCTTTCGATAGAATCTTTTTCTCTGGTAAAACTTTTTATCCTTTGATTTAAATACGTAACCGTATTGGTAAACGTTTTTTGTTTGTTGATTACAATGCTTTTGTCCAGCAGAACGATAATTTCATTTAATATTTTTCTGGAACGTACAGGATCAGAACTAATATGGTTTAGTTCGATTGTTCCTTTTGATTTTTCATCGGATAAAACAATAAGCGATGATTTCAATTCTTTTAAAGCAGCATCTGTTGGTTCAAGATTTACTTTATATTCTTTATCAAAATAATACGATGCATTTTTCTTTGCTTTTGAGGCTAATCTAATTTTAAATGGCAGACCGTTTACCGCTTCTTTTCCATCATATCCATTTACACGGAATTTTTTTTCGGCAACAGGATCGGTTATAATAAATCCGCCTTTGTCTACTTTAATTTCATACGAAACCTGCGGTAAAGAATCTCTGGAAACCGTTAGTTTTAAAACAAAGGGAACTTCGTTTACAGCATTATTTTGTGTGGTATATACTTTTTCAAAATAACTCACATTTAGTTTCAAATTCTTTACTACACCCAGCAAAAACTCGTTAGATGTAATCAATCTGATTTCGTCGTCTAAATTATCTTCGTTATTTTTTTGATCTGTACTAATGGTTATTATTTTCGTTTTGTCTTCTTGTTTTTTATCCAAAAAAATCATAGCCGAAGTCTGGTACGTTGGCGGCACTATTTTAATAAAAATGAATGCTGCACCTACGCATAAAATTAAACTAAGCAGGAACCAAGGCCAAAACTTGAGATACTTTAAAAATTCTTTTTTAAAATCCATAATTATTCAATTAATTATACAACAGTATTCATAACACATAATTTCACGCTGTACTTTACTTTATCACTGTGCAATAAGTAAAACGACGGCTAAAAGAGAAGCTGTTATCCCCAAAACCTGTATAGGATCTTTGATTAAACCGCCGCTGTTTGCTTTTAGTTTATTGGGCTCTACCACAATAACATCGTTCTGCCTGATTCTGAAATTTGGATTGTTCATCCAGGAAGCTGTGGTCAGATCAATATGAAAAACCAAACGTTTTCCGTCAACTTCCCTAATCAGTTTTATATCTTTTCGAACGGCTGAATAGGTTAAATCTTTTGCCAGTCCTATAGCGTCGAGAAGGCTGATAGATTCTTCGCTAAAAGGTATTACGCCTGGTGAATTTACTTCTCCCAAAATGGTAAATTTATTGTTGAGAACTCTAACCTGCACGGTAGGATTTACTAAATAACCTTCGCCTATTAAACGTTCTTTTATTTTTTGTTCTGCATTAGTTGGTGTTAAGCCGCCTACTTTCACTTCATTTAAAATAGGCATCATGATATTTCCCTGCGGAGTCACTAAATAACCTGATAATTTCATCATTTCTACAGAAGTTTGTCCGTTGGTAGTTCCCACATTCATATTAAAAGGCGCCGCTACCACAGGATTAAGATCTCCTACATCAATTTTTAAAATATCGTTGGGCTGTATTTTGGTCGATGTATAAACTAAAGTCGAGTTTGCATAGCTGTCTAAATCTTGTAAATACAGCATTTCTTTTTTTGTGGTACAAGACTGAAGCATTAATAAAAGCAATAAAAATATCGGAAGTAAAATTTTCTTCATGTTCATCGTAGTGTATTTTAGTGTTTTTTAATTACTCTAAATTCTATTGAAATAAATCTGCTTGAGACCTATGTTCACTATGATGAAGAAAATACTGATCGATCAATATTTATCCTTTTATTAATGAACTATATACTGCCTCAGAGCGATACTTTTTTTAAGGAAGACAACCAATATTGCTGCCAGACCGTGAAACTTATAAATCTTATAATCTTCGTATAAAACTTCAAAAGCACGTTTTAAACTGGTACTCATGCCGCCCATTCTCATTTTTACGATATAGGCATCGATGTAACTCATATTAATTTTGTGCTTGTACAAATAGCGGAGCAGAAACTCGGTATCTGATGCTATTTTAAAATCAAGGTTATATAAACCATGTTTATCAATTACAGCTTTTTTTAAATAAACTGTTGGATGAAGGGGCAGCCATCCTTTTTTCACTCTTTTGAGACTGAAAACGCCTCCTATTCTATCGCGGATTAAACGTTCCTCTTTATCATTGGAAACATAAATTCCGTCGCCGTAAACTCCGTCGATAGTATCATCATTTTCAAAACGGGCCGCAATTCTTGAAATCGCTTTTCGATCATAAAACTCATCATCAGAATGCATTAAACCAATTATATCTCCTGTTGCCAGTTGAAAACCTTTGTTAATGGCATCGTACATACCTTTATCAGGTTCTGAAATATATTTGGAAATTCGATCTTTATAAGATTCTATAATCTCCTGTGTTCCATCTTTAGAATTACCATCGATAATGATGTATTCGATATCTGGGTAATTTTGCGAAAGCACACTTTGAATTGCTTTTTCGATTGTGGCTTTGCGATTGTAACACACTGTAATTATGGTAATTTTCATCAGTAATTATACTTTAAGATAAAAATGTTACATAATTTCCATATAAAACTAAAACAAAAGATTTCTACTAAAAAAAGTTCTCGATGAACCGCCTCAATTGTCGTTAAAACCCTTAAAAGTCAAAGTTTTAAGTTGAAAATCATTTATATTATTTCCTTAATAAGGAAATTGTGAAAAAGAAGGCTTTGCCTGATTTAGCAATAATTGGTCAAAATATTCGATCGTGGCAGTCAAACCTTCGCGTAATTCTATTTGAGGCTTCCAGCCATTTAATTTAGTATGTGCCAAAGAAATATCCGGCTGTCTTTGTTTGGGATCATCCTGCGGTAAACCAAGATGAATAATTTTTGATGATGAACCTGTCAGTTCAATAATGGCCTGCGCCAGTTCAAGCATCGTAAACTCGTTTGGGTTTCCCAAATTTACCGGACCTAAAAAATCACGATCTGAAGCCATCATTCTTATCATGCCTTCGACTAAATCATCAACATATTGAAACGAACGGGTTTGCAAACCGTCTCCAAAAATGGTAATATCTTTTCCCTGTAAAGCCTGAACAATAAAATTAGAAACCACTCTGCCGTCTGCCGGATTCATGTTTGGGCCGTAGGTATTAAAAATTCTGATGATTTTTATGGCAACTTTATTCTGATTGTGATAATCCATAAACAAAGTCTCGGCACAGCGTTTTCCTTCATCGTAACAAGAGCGAATTCCTATTGGGTTTACGTGACCCCAATAACTTTCGGTTTGAGGATGTACCAAAGGATCGCCGTATACTTCGCTTGTACTGGCCTGTAAAACTTTGGCTTTAACGCGTTTTGCTAATCCCAATACATTGATTGCGCCCATAACAGACGTTTTTATGGTCTTTATTGGATTATACTGGTAATGTACCGGAGATGCCGGACAAGCCAAATTGTAAATCTCATCGACCTCAGCATAATAAGGTTCTGTTATGTCGTGACGCACCATTTCAAAATACGGATTATCGATTAAATCAATAATATTCGATTTGGTTCCGGTAAAGTAATTGTCGAGGCAAATTACTTCGTTCCCTTCATTCAATAATCTTTTACATAAATGTGAACCTACAAATCCGGCTCCTCCCGTTATCAAAATTCTTTTCATGATAATTCTATTTATTTTTGATTAAATCAATTTTTGTTTGAATTTGAAAAAAGTAATGTGACTTAAAACGTGCCAGATAAAATCCTTCTTTTCCATCTAAAAAACCCAGCTTTAAAAAATAAGCTCCAAAAAAATAAACCGCAGGAAGCAATCCTGTATTCAGAAGTCCGTATTTAATTTTTTGGTTTAAGGATAAAAGCGTGTTATTAGATTTCCTGATTTGTAAATATCTCTGGGCTTCCCAACTAGAATAAGCATTGTGTTTGTCTATATAATGTTCCAGATTTTTAAAATCTTTATGAACCACTTTTGCTTTGATAACGCCTACTTTACCTTCAATAATAGGATGTTCGTGTACTTCCATATCTAAATGGCTCCATAAATCTTCTTCGATTTTTTCGTAAGCCCCTTTTGATTTCTTAAATAGTGCCGATTTTTGAAACCCATATCCGTACTTGAGTTTTCTTCCCATAAAATAGTTTTCAAAACGTATCGTGAAACCATTATAAATGGGATCCTGAATTTTATGTTCTATTTCGTTGACAAATTCATCGGTAACAAATTCATCGGCATCGAGAAACAAAATCCATTCGTTAATAAGGTTTGCGTTTTGCAGTGCCCAATTGCGTTTTTTAGGAAATTTGCCATTCCATTGAAATTGCAATACTTCGGCTCCCATAGCTTTTGCAATAATTATGGTATCATCAGTACTGCCTGAATCGACTACAATTAGTTGGGAAAATCGCTTTAATTTATCCAGACATAAGGGTAAATTCTGCGCTTCGTTTTTGACAGAAACGATTACGGAAATTGGAATTTTATTCAAAGCTTCTAAATTTTATTAGTTTGGAAGGATTTCCTCCTACTATGGAATTTTCCTCAACATCTTTAATAACTACAGAACGGGCGGCTACAACAGAATAATTTTCTACAGAAACTCCCGGCGCAATAAAGGCATCGGCAGCAATCCATACACCGTTTCCTATTGTGATTGGTTTTAATAGTAGAGGAAAATCTTTTTTAGTATAATCATGGGTTGAGGCGCATAAATAGGCTTTTTGAGATATTATAGTATTATCGCCAATACTTATTTTCCCCTGATTATAACAATCGACTTTTGGCCCTAAACTGGAATTTTTTCCCAATTCTAAATTCCACGGAGCCCATATTTTTACGGAAGCATATACATGCGCCGACCAGTCTATTTTTGCACCGAAACATTTCAGCACCAAAACTCTCCATGTTTTAAATAAACGGGAAGCAAATGGGCGAAATATAATAAGCCGTGCAAAATTCCAGATCAATCTTGAAATTTTGTTTTTTAAGCTGAAAGAATGACTATAAGTAGATAAATCCAAAACTGTAATTAATTAAGTATTTTTTTATACAAGTCGTTCATTTGATTGGCAACAGCTTTAATTTCATATTTTTCTGCCACAAGCCTTCTTCCTTTTCTGCCCATACTTTCTAGTTCGTAAGCTGCTGTATTCAATACCTGCGTAATGATTTTTTCGAGATTTGCAACTGATAAGTTTATCCACCAGCCGCATTCGTGTATTTCAAGATCTTCCCACGGCGTGCCCTGAGTTGTGATTACCGGAACTCCAAGAGCCAGTGCTTCTGCAATTACAATTCCGAAATTTTCGCTATGTGTTGGCAGTACCATAACATCGGCAGATCGTAAAAAATCCCATTTTTCATTACCGTATTTTGCGCCGACAAAATTGACATTTTTGAGATCTCTGGCACTGTTGCTTAAATGTGCTATATAATTTTTATCGCCATTTCCTGCAATTTCAAGAGACCAATCTTTAGTATTGCAATGACGCCAGGCTTCAAGTAATAATTCAATTCCTTTTTTGGGATGAATTCTGGATATAAAAACCATTTTTTTTGTCCCATAACATTCTTTAATTCCTTTAATATCGTTCAAATCAATACCATTTGGAATGATGGAAATAGGCGGTTTAAATCCTAAATATTGAATATTCAGCGCTTCCATTTCGGCAGTTGTGTGCAAAAAAGCAACATCCTGAATGGCTTTTTTTTGATATAAAAACAATCCTAATCTTTTCTTCCACGGATTGTTAGCCATGATCCACGGTTCTAACATTCCGTGTGGAGACAGGATTACTTTTATGCCTAATTCCTGAGCTACTTTTTGAAAACCCCAATTTTGCGGACTCCAGATTCCGTTGATATGAACTATATCTGGTTTTTCGGCCATTAAAAAGATTCTAAAGTCTCCGAGCATATCAAACCATCTCAAAATACCGCCTTCAAAAAATTTAATTCTTACGCCCGGAATATCTATAGGATGAGCCGTTTTTTTTGTTGCCACCACTATTTCCATATGTTTTGATAAAGCCGTACTTAATAATCGCATATACTCAGTAGTTCCTCCGCCTCCCTTGTCAATCCCCGCAATAAAATGGATTACTTTCATACAATTTGATTTATTTCTTTGTAAATAACTTCGACAGCATCAAGGAAATATTCTGTTGTAAATTTTTGCGACTGGGTAAAAGATCTTTCAATTGTTTCCGTTTGCTGAGGCCGGCTTAATTTCAATACTTTTTCGATTGTTTTTGCACCTTCCTCTTTCCATTGCTGCCACTGTGCAGGATCTGCTGGTTTTTTCTCAATGTAAAAAGCAGCCATTCCGCCTACTTCATTCATTGGAGCTTTATTGGTCGTGATTACTGGGCATCCAGAAGCCATTGCTTCAATAATAGGCCAGCCAAAACCTTCATCTAATGACGGAAACAATAAACAAATTGCTCCGGAATAGGCATTATTAACATGTTCATCTGATAGGTTTGTGATGAAATGTATATCGTTTTTGAATGGTGATTTTTTATGCAGAAGACTTAATTCTTCTGATGGTTCTTCGCCAATCAAAACCAAGGGTATACTTGTATGGTATAAGTTTCTCCAGGTTTCGTAAATCTCCAAAACACCTTGTCGGTTTTTATAATATTGATTCCCGCCAATGTGCATGATGTAACCTTGGGATAAAAGTATATTGAACTTTGATTCTAATAAATCTCTTGAAGATTCTCTTGGCAGAGAAAAAAACGGACGACTTAATCCGTTGTAACATACTTTTGAATTGGTGATTTCCCCCAAGTGCAATTGGTGTAAATCCTGACGTGTTTTTTTAGATATTGAAATGAAATTTTTTCCTTTTGAAAAACCTCTTCTAATATAAATTTGATACAGCTTTCCTGTAAACGATGTCGGGTTTTCCGGCACCATTCCCAATGCCGATTTTAAGGCTAAAAAATCATGACAGTGTACAACATGTTTTCTGTTTTTTACCAGCGGAACCCACGGCCCAAGCGCCTGATCTGCAAATACAAAAAGAGTGTCTTTTGAGGAATTGCGTAATTTTATTTTTACTTCTAATGGAAATACAAAATATTGATCAACATAGCCCAGCCATTTTTTAAAGGATTTCATTATGGGCAGTTTATAAAATCTCGCTTTCGGACTCCAAACTGCTACTTCGTGTCCTCTTTCTTTCATTCCGTTTAGGAGCATATTGGCATAGCGCGGCATGCTTTGATGACCTGTAAAGGAAGGATGCGTAAAAAGGACAATTTTCATCATTCTGTTTTCAAATTGATGTTCATACCGGCCAGTAATAAACCTGTGGCAAGTACGGCGCAGCCCAGCATACTTGGCTGAGCCCATTGGCCTTGGGTAATTAAAAACAAAGCCGTTCCGCAAAATGTTAAGGGCAATAGTTTATAGTTTCCGGGTAATTTTATAGAGCTATAAAAAAGTCCAAAGGCCAAAACTAATCTCAAAACGACAAGTCCGCCGCCTAAAATAAGTCCCTGTTCTCCGCCCACACGATTTAATTCGCCTTCTGAAACTAAAAATTTTCTTTGGCCTGTCAACAGCTGTGCGCCTGCATTGGTTCCCATTCCTAAATTGCCTTCAAATAAAGGTGCTTTTAATAATGTTGTGATAGGTTCTGTAAATCCGTTTATGGTTCGCATTACAATTGATCCTCCTTCTTGTCCTTTTGCCGTATCGACACGGCTCATAAAAACCTGAGTTCCTAAATTAAAAATGGAAGTTGTTTTTTGTAAAACCATAAATAAAACCACAATTACTAAAACAGTCGATATTAATCGTATTAATGATTTTACGTTGGTTGTAGATCCTGCAAAGGCAAAAAATCCAACTAGTAAAACGCCTAAAACTGCGGTTCTGCTCACCGTTAACGGCAAAGCAATTATTAAAGCGACTGTACTGGAAATAAGTAAAAGTTTAGAACAGGCTTCTTTCGAAAGCCAGAAATAAAATACAAATACTGAAACTAAAATATAGTAAGCCGATAATCCTGTTGTAAACGAAAATGTTCCCGATGGTCTGAAATATCCCATTGCGCCATCAAAACCTGCGCTTCCTTCTCCGCCTAAACCTGTATTGATATAAGCAGTCTGCGGACTTGTAAACTGAAGATAAATAATGATGGTCATTAAAATATTGGTCGCCAGCATTACACGCCCCATTTTAAGAACATCTTCTTTTTTAAATACGGCGCCGATTATAAAAATCAGCGGAAAATGAATCAGCATAATTCTTGCCCCGTAAAGACCTACAAAAAGATTTCCGTGTCCGAAAGTAAGTGTAATCGCCAAACCTAATAATGTAAAAATGGCGCTTAAAACTACATAGCCGTTTATAAATTTTACATCAAGGTAAAAAGCTCTTATAATGATGAAAATTGCAATTGGGTCACGCACAATTAAAAGCGGCGTAGCCAGACTTGGCAGAATCCATTTGCGGAGAGCGCCTTCAAAAACCCAAAGTAAAAAATACAGCCAAATGGCTATTTTTAAGGTTTTATAAGATTGTTCTACATCTTGTTCTTTTGGGGTGTCCATTTTTCTAAATTTTTACAAAATCTTTAATGAAGAAAGTGCATCGGCCATTTCTTTTCCATAAACTGACCACGGTCTAGTTTGGGCTTTGTTTTGAGCGGCAAATCCAAATTGTTCTAATATTTCCGGTTTTTCAAGTATTTGAGTAATGACTTCTTTTATGGCTTTTGAAGATCCGGCGGGAACAATCCATCCGTCTTTTCCGTGTTCTATTAAATCCGGGCCTGCGGTGCGATTGGTTGTAATAACCGGAATTCCCTGCGACATGGCTTCGGTAATAACCAAACCAAAACCTTCAAAAAGAGAAGGAAAAACAAATACGTCATGTTCGTACATACACTCTAAAACCTCATCGTGTGATAATGACGGAATCCAGTTGTGTTTTTCTAATGCCTGATTTAATGTCTCGCAATTGGATACTGCTTTATGTCCTACAATGGTCAACTCAACTTTGTCTTCCATTTTTTCGACTGCATCAAATAGATAAGAAATGCCTTTTCGCTGTGATAAACCGCCAATAAATAAAATTTTAAGTTTTCGATCCAAAAGAGGCTCGTAGTATTTTTTTCTGGTAACTGTTGGAAAGCCGTATGGAATTACTTTTATTTCGGGCAGGTTTCCTTTATAATTTTCTAATGTTTTTTTGGTAAAACTGCTGGCGACAAAAATTACATCTGCCAAAGCTAATTCTTCATCTTTTTTGCTCAGTTTTCCTAGTGAATCATTGAAACCTGTAAGCGTATCTGACCAAGCCGGATTAATGTCAAATTCTTTCTGCATTAATAAACGGGCACTTTTCCAATACCCAATTGGTAAATCGTAAATGCAGTAAAGTCCTAATTGTTTTGCAGCTTTAAATGTTGATAAAGCGCCGTCTTCGTATGCATAAACTCCTAAAAGCCCTTGGTTTTTTAATTCGGCTAAATTATCAGCAACCCATTTATCATGTTTTTGATAGACTTTGTCAATACAGAAAAAACCTTTTTCGTGTGTGATTAAAAAATCTAATTTAAATTTTGAAGTCAGTAAACGTCCAAATTCAAAAAAGGATTTTGATCGTGTGTATGGCTGCCAGGTTTCGTCTAAACTTCTTCTTTTTAAATCTTTTAGTTTCGGATTATTTCCAAGTTTAAACAATAACTGTCCGGGAAATATAGCAATTGAAGTAAACAGTTTAAAAAGCTGCTGTTCTTTCAATAAACCGGTTATCAGATTTTTTGAATTTGCGTTTAAAGTTGGATGTGAAACCAATAATTTCATACTCCCGAAATTGAATTGATAAACTGCGCAGCAATAGCATTTAAGTCTGAAACCTCAACCTTTTGCGACGTTATATTCAGATTGTTTTTTTCGTATTTAATAATCTGCGGAATCACATACTGTCCTTTTGTTGGAGTCCAATTTCTGGAAACACAAATCGTAATGATTTGATGTTCTTTGTACGCTGCAAAAACGCCGCTTTTTTCTGTTTGGAAATACGGAGTTGTTGATATTCCAAAATCACTGTCTCTCAAAACCTGTGATATTACTTTTTCAGATTGTACGCCAAGAATTTCATAAGCAATATTATAATTGTCCAATATTGCGGTGTACTTAATTAATTCCGGTCCATTTTTACCGATGAAAACAAATTTTATAGGTTTCTCAAACTTAGCTGCATTACTGCTTAAATCTTTAATAAAATCTTCAAAAGGCGCTCCGTTATGAATGGTGCCAAACAACACAAACTGAGCAAATTCTATTGTTTCTTTTTTCTCTGCTGTTAACGGAATATTACCGCAAATGGGCAAAACTTCCGCTTTGATATTTTGAGATTGAAGAAAGAACTGGTATAATTTATTTTGGGTATTTATGGAATGTGTTTTTGTATTGTGAACTATTTTTTTGGCGATTACCTGCTGCAACTTTCCAATCCATTTGTGTTTGATGGAAGATTCGGTATCAATTCCCAGCCATAATTCATGAAACATGATATGCCATTTATGATTTCCTCTAATTTTTTTTAAATATGAAGGAAGCCAAAAAGGCAATCCTTTTGGGTTGAAGCTGTACGGAACGTATTGCAGCGAAATCCAGTCGGGTTCAAAATCTTTCAGGATTTTTTGCAGCCAAATTAATCGCTGATCGTTTGGTGCTGCAACCGGAATTCTATGTACAATTACAGGAGTTTCTTCTGCAACCTGAGTTTCACTGGTAAATGAAACGGCTTCGTGATCGCATAAAGATAAAATCTGTGCATCGTGGCCGGATTTTATAAGTTTACCACATAAGCGGCGGGTATAATCGCCTACTCCATCGTTACCAATTTCTGCAGAGCCGCATATGAAGAGTATTTCCATTTCGTGATTTAATTATTGATTTTTATAGGGAGGTTTTTTAGTTTCTCGTCAATCAAATGGATGAGTGTTTTGTAATAATTGTTTTGAGGTATTTTGATGTACGATAGGTTTTTTTAACGCTTTTATCAATAAAATTGACGACGGGAAATAATCTGGGGTAATGGTTCCGGACTAAATGCAGGAACTTTTCAATGCCTTTTTTTCCGCGCCAGCTTCCGTTTATTAAATGGATTGCATAGGATCTTCTGTCTAAATAAATAGAATTTCCTACCAGAATATTCGCCGGAAGAATCAGCATATTTTCTCTTAAAATCTGTTCTTTGTTTTGATACGTATAACCGTATTTTTCGGCAACCGGAGTTATTACAGAACCTATGATAACTTTTTTTAAATTCATAGTTCCGTCTTCACCAAATAACTGCAGATTTTTATATTGTTCTAAACAATCTTTGACATACGGATGATTTGGTACTGATGCAAAAATTGCTCCCTGAACTGCAAATCCTGTAATAGTTTCGCCGTTTACTGGCAGATAAGAAGCGTTTAACTGTTTAAGTCCGCCTGCATCTTCAAACAAACCGGGATGTATTTCGTGTGCGCTGAAAAAGTCATAATCAAACCATGTTTCCTTAAACGGTTTCAGTATTTTAACATCAGAATCCAGATATAAACCACCTTCGGTATATAAGGCATACAGACGAATGTAATCTGCTGCAAAAGCCCATTTCTTTGCCTGAAAAGCTTCTTTTACAAAAGGAATTGAATCAAAATCAAAACTATCTTTATTCCATATTCGTAATTCAAATTCAGGCAGATGAATTTTCCATGTAGCCATACATTCTTTTATAAATGGCGTATAATCTTCACCACTAAACCAGCAAATATGAATTGTTTTTGGAATCATAATTTTTTATCCGTTTTAAAAAAATTTACACTTTATAGAATCTTCCAATAACTTTGGCTACTTTAATACCTATTAATTTTCGTGTAATTTCCCATTTAGAATGTGCCAATATGGGTTCACTGCAATATTTCCAATAAATAACATCTAAATTTCTAGGGATTTTTCCCTGCGCGGCTCTTAATAAATGGTGCGCTTTCCATGGTTTTGGACTTCCCATTCCGTGGGACATTGTTGAATCGCCTTCAGAAAAACCCATTCCTTCTTTTCCAATATAACTTACAGGATCATTATAAACTTCAATCGCTGCATTTAAAGCATCCTGATCCGGTTTATCAAAAATTTGGAATCCTTCTCTTTTTAAAACCGTTGAATTATAGGATTGATTCAAAAAAATAGAATTCTCCAAACCTCCAATCGCAGGTCCCATAAGTTCCTGCATCTGAACCCATAAATTTAAAAAGGAACTGTTTTTTTTAAGAAGTCCAACAAAACCGGCGTTTACATAAATGGCATTTTTAAAGTGTAAATCGATGTGATAATGTTTGTAATAGTTTTTCCAGCCTTGCCGCCGGGGATGGAATTCCTGCAAAGGTGAATTAACATCTTCGCAAAGTGCAACACCGCAGTTTATCCATTGTTCGTAGCATGCCCATGAATCGTTTATCACAATATCGGGGTCAAAATAAAACATGGCATCTGCATCTTTTGCCGGGCCTTCCCAGAGTTCCAGCATAAAATCCGGCTTGTAGTTTGCCATATTATAGTTGGTAACAATTGGCAGAAAAATCAGTTTTATTTCCTGCACGGGAGTTAGGACAATGGCTTCTTTCCATTTGCCAATTGTTTGCTTTTCACCTTTTAAAACCCATTGGGGTAATCTGCCCCGATAACCTACATAAATATTGCCTCTAAATCCATTTTGATATAGTGAATTAGAAAGTGCAGCTACTCCAAAATGGTAGTGACCCTCGAAAATAGTGCAAACTGCTGCATTCATCATATAGTATTATAAATTTAAAATGCGTTTAAGTCTTCTTGTAACTCGTTTTGATTGATGTTTGATATAGGTAATATAAAATAAATCAGAGCTTTGCACTTTATACAAACTCATCATTCGCTCTTTATCTGTCTGGCTGGAATACATTAATTCGTCGATTGATTCTGCGCCTAAACTGCTTCTGCCGGAATAATGCAAATGACTGATTGGCACATTTAAAGCTCGGAAAGAAGATTGTTTATTGACTACTATTTTAGATTCTTCAGACAATTGAGAATACCAAATTTTGTATGAATCTGTGTTTTGTTTGTATCCGCCCTGAATGGCATGAATTAAATCTAAACTATTGGTATAATCTCCAGACCATGAACTGAGCCAATTGTATGGAGGTTTGCATAAATTGAGTAATTTCCAGTCTCCCAATAATGAAGCGATATGTAATAAGGATTGATCGTGTTTTTTTGGAATTTCTGGATGCTGCTTGAACCATTCTACAGCGGCGTTCATATCGGCAATCATTTTTGAACTTTTTCTTACCAGTATATGTCCGGCTGTAATGGCTGAATTTAAACTGTCTTTTCCGAAATTTTCTTTTACTTTTTCGGGCAACAGATAATTGTGTATGCCGCAGGTTGTGTATTCTGTATCGGCGTGAACTAAATCATGTCCGTTTGCAAAGTCAAACAAACGTTCCCAATTCATTAATGCCACGATATCATTATCTGTATAAATAAATTCGTCCCAATCTGAAAAGAATGCTAAAAAGCGGTACAAAAATCCCATTGGACATTCTGTTAAAACGCTTCTTAGGTTTTTTATAAAACTTCTGGCTTCTTCAGAAAAATCTTCTACGGTTAAAAATTCAACTTCATTTAAGATATATTGAGAATTTACTTTTTCTCCTCCAAAATGAATTAACCGAATTGGCAATGTACAGCCGCTTTTTCTAATGGAATAAATTAGGTTTTCGCTGTACCACTGACTTTTTAAATTGGCCACTAAAACAATACCTTTTTTCATCTATATCGGTTTATAGGCTTAAATGCCATTTATAATTTTTCTGCCACATTTTATGACGAACTGGCCCTGTATAATGCCGAACTGCCATTTGTTTTGGACTGAATAAATAGGAAAAATCAAATTGATCGCCTGAGTCTAAAATGAAGGTTTTAGGTGTTAAAGGCATATAGGAATTATTTTTTAGCAAATGGTGATAAACGGTTTGTTCGCTAAAATATTCGTAGGTGAAATTATAGGTTTTAAAAAAATCTAAGGATTCTTTTATGTTCTTAAAAGCTTCATTGGCAAAAATAAAACCGGAATTTACCTGATATATTTGTTCAGAGTTTAAGGCTTTATAACGACTGTCTAAACATCCCCAGCTTACATCTGGCATATACCAGCCGTTTGCTTTGGGTTTTTCTGTTAATATCAGTTTTAAAACATTGGCGTGTTCATAAAACAAAATATCTGAATCTATGAATAGTGTTGGTTTTTCGATTGGATGATTTAAATAATAAAACAGTTTTTTTCCTAATGGATATTTTTTAGCATAATCAATTAGGTAGTTTTCATAAGGTTCTAATTCTTCTTTACATAAACCTTTTAAGGATTCTATTTCGCTCCAGTCGAGTCCTTCGGCGACTTTTAGGAAATCAAAATTGCTTTCGAGTTGGTTTATTTGTGCCTGTGTATGTGTGCCGTCTGAATAAAGTGTCCATTTAATTGGTTTTCCTACGTAGCGAATAAAAGATAAAACAGACAAGACCTGCTCGTGAAAATCATTGAATGAGGAGAAACTGGCGACCTCCATTTCAATAGTTTTTTTTTTACTGACTTGGTTTACCAAATGATATAACCCTATTGCTACTTGTCTGGCAAACTTTTTACGGTTTATCCTTCCTTTTGCTATGGTTATTTTTTTGGTAATTCCTCCTTGGCCTGGTAATTTATTCATGTTTAAATTCTATAGTTTTTAATATAGCCCGTTAATCTCTTTGTGTTCCAGCGGTTGAAACCGCTGGCTATGTTTCCAAATAATTCGCTCAAACCTATTCAAACCTATTCAAATATAGCCCGTGGTTTCAACCACGGGAAACGGGTTGTGATCATCTTGCGTTCCCGTGGTTGAAACCACGGGCTATGTTTATAATGATTGATTGTTAATCTATTTCTTTATTCTTTATTCTTTATTCTTTATTCTTTATTCTTTATTCTTTATTCTTTATTCTTTATTCTTTATTCTTTATTCTTTATTCTTTATTCTTTATTCTTTATTCTTTATTCTTTAATTTATTTCTTAGCTCTAATTATTACTGAAAAACTAAATATATAATTTACTACTAATGAAAGACATTGGTTAAAAATGCTGTAGTACAAAATGCCTCGGAGTTTTGTTAAATCCCAAATAAAATAAGCTAGTATGACGGTTCCTAAATTGAGCGTGATTACAAATATTGGGTTTAAAAAATGTCCTCTGCTGCCTATTAAATTACCGCTCATTGCTGCAATTAATCCGATGCAGTTGGATAACATAATCAAAAAAAGTTCAGATGATAATGAACTGTATGAAGCTCCTAAAAGCCATAACATTTGAGCAGGAAATAAAAATACGATGAGCATAATAAAACCTGCTGCCAAAAAAAGGATTAACTGAAAAAATAAAAAATATCTTAAAAGGATTTCTTTATCATCTGCTAATCTTGAAAATCGTGGTAAAAATAAAGTGCCTGATATCGTGGTAAAAAAAGCCATGAGTGCCGCAAATCTGCCCAACGCTCCTATACTTGCCAAATCAGTAGAGTTGCCAAAAACAGATAATATCCAAATTACGATTTGTCCTGATAGCGCATAAAATATAATATTGGGCAGGATGCGGGTTACAATTTTGAGTATCTCTTTACGAATTACGGGATCTGGCTTTTGGTGGCTGTCTACAAACTTTTTATTGATTATTTTGAGTTTGGAATTGCCATATATCTGCGGAATTCCTGAAGCCAAAATAAGGACGAATGTCCATGGAAAAATAAAAATTGTTAGGATTACTAATAGCAATCGTCCAAATCCAACTCGTAATTGATTTTTTTGTAAACTCGAAATATCCTGATGTAACTTGGGTGTTATTTCTAGTAAAGAATCTGATAAGGCGGCGTAAAAAGCGGGAATCAAGGACAGAAAAATTAAAACTGCCGATAACCAGCTTGCGTTGTTTTTTAATAATAAATAAATGATTATGGGTGTAGAAACGGTTAAAGCTATAAAGGCAAATTTCTTTCTTAAATCTAAACCTGTCGCCAGCACTTCGCCTAGTTTTTTAGGGTCTTTCCATACTTTGCCGCTCAGTGCCATAACTCCGTTTGAAATACCAGAATCTGTAAACATTACTAAAGTACCTAACATGGTATTGGCGAGCGTGTATAAGGCGTATTCCTGAACAGGCAGCATTCTGACAATCAATATCCCGGAAACAAATCCGATTAATTTTAGGATTACTTCTGTACTTCCTACAATCGAAATTAATTTTATAAAATTTAGACTTTTATCGAAATGCTGGTGCTGTTTTATTTTATCTAATGACCAGTTCATTTTCTACTTTTAATTTAGCACTAAAAGAATTATTTTTTCCAATTCCTTTTACCTGAAAACCTATTGCAGCTAATTTTTTAAAATCGAGAATATTTCGTCCGTCAAATAGAAAAGCGGGTTTGTACATGTTGTTATAAATACTTTCCCAATCGTAGGTTTTAAATTCATCCCATTCTGTTAATATGGCAGCTGCATGAGCTTCATCAAGTGCTTCTATCGCTGTTTTGTAAACGAAAATCTGATTTAATTTTGATTTGATTTTTTCTTCAGAAAGTCCTTTTAGTTCCCATAAATAGCGCATATCGGATTTAATTTTTTCTTCGGAAACTTTGGGATCGTAAACATGAATTTCTGCTCCGTCTTCTATTAAATGTTCGGCAACATAAATCGCTGCCGATTCTCTGGTATCGTTAGTATCTTTTTTGAAAGCCCAGCCTAAAAAAGTTATCTTTTTTCCGCTTACGGTATTAAAAAGGGAACAGATAATATTTTTGGCGAAACGGTATTTTTGGTAATCATTGAGAATAATAATTTGTTCCCAATAATTAGCGACTTCCGGCAGATTAAAATAACGGCACAAATACACTAAGTTTAAAATATCTTTTTGAAAACAAGAACCTCCAAATCCAACTGAAGCTTTAAGAAACTTAGAACCAATTCGGCTATCGGTTCCTATCGCGGCGGCAACCTCATCAACATCGGCTTCAGTAGCTTCGCATAAAGCGGATAAGGCATTAATGGATGAAATTCTCTGCGCTAAAAAGGCGTTGGCGGTTAGTTTTGATAATTCTGAAGACCATACATTTGTGGTTAAAATTTGTTTCGGCGAAAGCCAATGTGCATAAATATCAACTAAAGACTGAATGGCTTTTTGACCGCTTTCGGTTTGATTCCCTCCAATTAAAACTCGGTCGGCATTAAATAAATCTTCGATGGCAGTTCCTTCGGCTAAAAACTCAGGATTAGAAAGTACTTCAAATTTAACTCCGTTCCCGGTATGATCTAAAATAGTCTGCAAAGTATGCGCTGTTCTTACGGGAAGCGTTGATTTTTCGACTATAATTTTATCATTTTTTGCTATTCGGGCTATTTGTCTGGCGCATAATTCTACAAATTTTAAATCGGCAGCCATTCCCTTGCCTTCGCCGTATGTTTTTGTTGGCGTATTTACGGCTATAAAAATCATATCTGCCGCTTCAATTGCCGCATCAACATCGGTTGAGAAAAACAAATTACGTCCTCTTGCTTCGCGAACGACATCTGCAAGTCCGGGTTCGTAAACAGGAAGTTTATCTAAATTTTCTTCATTCCATGCCGAAATACGATCTGTGTTTAAATCTACAACTGTTACTTTAATTTCGGGACATTTCAATGCTATTACAGACATTGTTGGCCCTCCAACGTAACCGGCTCCTAAGCAGCAAATATTTTTGATTTTCATTTAATTCGTTTTTTTTGGGAAGTGGATTTTTTTTAAACACATAGAGACATAGATTTTAATTATGCATAAAAGACTAACAAAAGAAACTCGTTTCTAGCACATAGTTCTCAATGTTTGTCATTCCGAGGAACGAGGAATCGCACAAGTAACTCCGCAACAGCAAGTCGCCAATCTTTGTCGATTCTCTAGTGCGATTCCTCGTTCCTCGGAATGACAAGATTGTGCTGTCTATGTTTGTTTATGCAAGTGTAACGCCTTTTTTAAAGATTCCTAAGAACTATGTTTCTATGTGTTTAAATTAAGCGCAACTGGTTTATTAATCTGCAGTATTAGTTATTCGAAATAATTTAAGATCGTATAACCACATTCTTTTAAATGCTGTTCTTTCTCCATCAGTTTTAAATCTGACTGCATCATTTCTTTTACCAATGATTCTAAATCGTATTTGCATTTCCAGCCGAGTTTTGTTCTGGCTTTTGTGGGATCGCCTACTAATAAATCGACTTCTGTTGGTCTGAAATAATTAGCATCAACTTCTAATACTTCTTTACCAATCGGAATTTGATAATCAGGATTGCTGCAATATTTTACAAGAGCTTTTTCGTTTATTCCTTTTCCTTTAAATTCCAGTTCAATACCAACTTCAGCAAAACTCATTCGTACAAATTCGCGAACGGTTGTCGTTTTTCCTGTAGCAATTACCCAATCTTCCGGTTCATCTGCCTGAAGAATCATCCACATCATTTGTACATAATCTTTGGCGTGTCCCCAATCGCGTTGTGCGTCGAGATTTCCTAAGTATAATTTATCCTGAAGTCCTAAAGCGATTCTTGCTGTTGCTCTGGTAATTTTTCTTGTTACAAAAGTTTCTCCGCGAATGGGTGATTCGTGATTAAATAAGATCCCATTGCAGGCATACATTCCGTAAGCTTCTCTGTAATTTACCGTAATCCAATACGCGTACATTTTGGCTACGGCATAAGGTGAACGCGGATAAAATGGCGTTGTTTCTGACTGCGGAACTTCCTGTACTTTTCCGTACAATTCGGATGTTGAGGCCTGATAAATTCGTGTCTTTTTTTCTAATCCAAGCAAACGAACGGCATCCAGAAGTCTTAAAGTTCCTAAACCATCTGCATTTCCTGTGTATTCCGGAGTTTCAAATGAAACGGCTACATGGCTCATGGCGGCCAAATTGTAGATTTCATCAGGTTGAACTTCCTGAATGATTCGGGTTAAATTAGTGCTGTCTGTCATATCGCCATAATGCAGAATAAAATTTCTGTTTTCTACATAAGGATCCTGGTATAAATGATCAATTCGGTCTGTATTAAATAAAGAAGTACGTCTTTTTAATCCGTGTACGATATAGCCTTTTTCTAATAAAAATTCACTTAAATAGGCTCCGTCTTGTCCTGTAACTCCTGTAATAAGAGCTGTTTTTTTCAATGGATTCATAATTTAATTATAAGGCACAAAGGCATTATGCTGCAAAGTCGCAAATTTTATAAAGGGTTAACGATAAAGGGATTTGGGGTAATTTGAAGGGCAAAAGATCAGTAAACCTTTTGTTTGAAATTTTCGATGTTTTCTAAAAACCAAGTGTAGGTTTTTTTTATTCCTTCTTCGAGTTCAATTTGGTGTTTCCAGCCCATGCTGTGCATTTTAGAAACATCCATTAATTTTCGTGGTGTGCCATCAGGTTTTGTGTCATCCCAAAGAATCTCTCCGGTATGGCCTACAATTTTTTGTACTAATGAAGCTAATTCTTTGATGGTTAAATCTTTTCCGGTTCCAATATTATACAAATGCTCCGGAAGCTCATTTTCTAAAGCAAAAACTACTGCTTCTGCCATATCATCTACAAATAGAAATTCACGCATGGGTGTTCCTGTTCCCCACAAAATTACTACAGCATTATTGTTTTCTTTGGCTTCGTGAAACTTTCGGATCATGGCGGGTAAAACATGTGAACTGTTTAAATCAAAATTGTCGTGCGTGCCGTATAAGTTGGTTGGCATCATGCTGACAAAATCTTTTTGATATTGTCTGCGTATGGCTTCGCATAATTTTACTCCGGAGATTTTTGCTAAAGCGTACCATTCGTTAGTTGGTTCTAAAGGAGCTGTGAGCAAATATTCTTCTTTTAACGGCTGCGGTGCAAATTTTGGATAAATACAGGAACTTCCTAAAAAAATGAATTTATCTACTGCCAAACGATGTGCCTCATTGATAAGGTTGTTTTGAATCAGCATGTTTTCCATCAAAAAATCATACGGAAAATCATTATTGGCCTGAATTCCTCCCACTTTTGCGGCGGCATCGATAATTACATCGGGTTTTGTTTTTCTGATAAAATCCCGAACTGCTTTTTGCTTTCTTAAATCTAATTCTTTGCTGGAAGCTCCAATAAGATTCGTGTAGCCTTTTGCAGTCAGCGTTTTCCAAATGGCGCTTCCCACCATTCCGTTATGTCCGGCAATATATATTATGGATTTTTTATTGATCATAGCGTAAATTTTATTTTACAGCAGCGGAGAAGCAATCGATTCTAATTGCTGATAAACTTGTTTTACTTCCTGAGAATTTTCTTTTTGCAAAACCATCAAAGCATCGGCGGTGTAAATCAAAATGCAATTTTTAACGCCAATAAAAGTGGTATGCAGTGAAGTTCCTATAACAATATTTCTGTTGGCATCAATGGGATGTCCTTTTTGAACCAAATAATCATAAACCGATTCGAAAGAACCTAAATCTGACCAGCCAAAATGTGCAGGAACAACTTTAATGTCTTTACTTCTTTCCATAACAGCATAATCAATGCTTATAGACGGAATTTTTATCGACAATTCGTAATTCAAAAACCCATTTGTATTGTTTTCCCAGGCTATTTTTGAAGCTTTGAAAACTTCGGGTTCCTGTTTTTCTAGTTCGGATAAAAACTTTCCGGCTTTGAAACAAAAAAGTCCGCTGTTCCAGAAATAATTTTTCTTTTTAAGATATTTTACTGCCGTTTCAAAATCGGGTTTTTCGTGAAATGCGATTACATTTTCATCTTCAAATTCGATATAACCGTAACCCGTTTCCGGTTTAACGGGTTCTATGCCAAAGGTTACTAAATAATCCTGATTGGCTAATACAATAGCGTGCCATAAAGCATTATTGTATAAATCGCTGCCTTCTATAATATGGTCTGAGGGGGTTATCAATAAAATATCGTCTGGTTTTGATGCAAATGCGGCAAAGGCAATTGCTGCGGCTGTATTACGGGGGACGGCTTCTACAATATGAGTAAAATGCTTATTGAGTTTTGACATAATCGCATTCGTCATTTTGTAGTTTTCAATATTTCCAACAACTATCATTTTGGTTGAAACATTTTCGTTACGAGCCACTGTTTTTTCAAAAAGTGATTCTCCGTCAAAAAGTTCAAGATATTGTTTTGGAAGTGTTTTTCTGGAGAGAGGCCATAATCTGCTGCCAACTCCGCCGGTTAAAACTACATGAGTAATAGTGGTACTAATTGCCATTAGAATGTATTAAAATTTCTTTTTGATACACTTCATGACGAAGGTTAGTACTCGAAAAACGATGGTCGCGGGTATTAAAATACAACTCGATTCCTTTTTCTTCGCAATAAGCTCTTCCGGTAAAGTCTTTCTCTTTATATTCATCTCCTAAAACACGCATATCGATAGTAAAAGATTTCAAAATATCTTCTAAATCCTGCTCTGTTGCATAAGGTACAATTTCATCGACAAATTTACACGCTTTTAACTGTATGTATCTTTCAACAACAGTCTGCGTTGGTTTGTTTTTTGTTGGGCGGTCTAACGTTGGATCAGTCTGCAGGCCAACAATTAAATAATCACAATTTTGTTTCGCTTCTTCAAGCATTTTTACGTGTCCCGCGTGCAGCAAGTCAAAGGCACTAAAGGTTATTCCAATTTTCATCTTTTTAATGTTTTAAATTAAATAATCAGTTTATGAATGGAGTAATGATTTGTGAAAAAGTATTGTGAACCTGTTTACTGGGGTTTGGGCGCTATTTTTTAAATTTTAAAAAATGGGTTCCCCGTGAATAGTTACATCTGTACTACTCAAAAAAGAAAAAATTTAAGGATATAAAAACTAAAAATATTGTGGTTTTTGACTGTTTTAAAAAAATTAAATCCTGTTATGCAAAACAGAAAATTAAAATCCATAATATCAATCTGAATACAACAATAATTTAAGATAAAATTATGATAATGAAGCTGATAAGAAATTACTTTTTTGTAACTAAATGTCCTGAATAAGGAAAAATTAGCATGAAAACCATAAATAATTTTCGTCTCTCCAGATTAAATTTACATCCTATATTAATACTGAAATGGTGCTTCAAGACTTATAAATCTTTAACGATTATTAACAGTTATAAGGAAAACCATTTTTAGAAAAAAATAAATACCAATACAGCTTACCTTACTTTAAACTGATTTACAATTACTATAAATAAATTAAGAATTATGAAGTGGTATGTAGTCTATACAAAACCCAAATGGGAAAAAAGAGCAGCAGAACAATTAACGAAGTATAACATTAATTGTTACTGCCCTCTGATTAAAAAAACACAGCAAAGATCTGATAGAAAAATAAAGGTAGAAGTACCGTTATTTAATAACTACATCTTTGTGCAAATACCTGAAAAAGATAGAAATATGGTGTTTTATTCTCCCGGTGTAGTTCGGTATTTATTTTGGTTGGGAAGACATGCAATTGTAAAAGACCAGGAAATCGAGACGATAAAAGAATGGCTTAATTGTGGAGATACTGCTAAGGAAATTTCAGTAATGCAGTACCAAATAGGAGATAAAATACATTTGAATTCCGGGCCTTTTTGTGATCAGAATGCCGTTATAAAAGACATTACAAAAACGCATTATGTTTTAATTTTAGAATCTTTGGGATATGTTTTAAAAGTAAAACATAAGTAATAACATAAATAAAAACAGAGTTCTTATAGGAACTCTTCTTTTTCAAAAAAATACTAATTGCTCAATCTGAAAATTTCACTTTTTTTGATTCCTAAAATTTTAACCAGTTTATCCAGTTTTGACAATTTTAGGTCAATCATTCCATTTTCAATTTTTTCATATTTTTTTACACTTATTTCCATCTGAATAGCAACATATTCAGGAGTATGATTATTCTGCAACCGATACTCTTTTATTCTTAAGTAGTAATTTTCCATAACTTTCATTTTTAATTATTTATTTTATCTATTTAAGCTTCTTTTCTATTTTCCAGATATTTTATCTGGTTGTATCATTAAAAAAAATCGAAACATCGAATTTAAATATGAACTCAATTGAGACTTCTAAAACTTTTGAAATTTCAATTAATTTAGACACTGTCAAATCAACATCGCCTCTTTCAATTTTGCCATAACCGCTGGTGCTCATTTTTAGTTCGGCCGCCACATATTCTCTGGTTAGATTTTTTAATTCTCTTATTTTTCTAATATTTTCGTATACACTGTATTTCATAAAACAAAAAATATAAATAATCCTTATTTTGAGATTACTATTGTACCTCAAAAAATACAATAGAGTGATAATTTGTTTTTCATTATACTTTGTAAAAAAACTACTATTTTACAATAACTGTTTAATTATTAATAAAGAATAAAGCTAAATGACCGTTTTTATTTAGTATTCTTTTTAATTCGTGGTTAAAAATATATATTGTTTTCAGTTTATAATAATAAATCTGTTCAAAGGATTTTAAAATCCGATAAAATACAATTTGCAGCCTTTTACAACTATCATATTGAGGTAAAAATGGCTGAAAAACTTCTTTAAAAATTACTTAAACCAGTATTATCAGCCGCTTTAAAACATTGATTATGTAAGATTTATAATAAGATTTTGATGTTTTTTGAAGTAATTAAAAAATATTCCTGTTAATCAGAAATTGAAGAATAAAAAAAGGTTCAGATTAAATAATCTGAACCTCTAACTGTTTTTTATTTCTGTTTTTTTATTGTGTCACCAATAACTGCGGATACGGATTTGGTGTTGTGTTAATTATTACCGTAGGCACGCCTACTTTTACATTTACCAATAATTTACTTAATGTAGGATTTGCTGATAATGTAGAGTTTACATAAATAGCCGAAGAATCATAATATAAGTTTGATGGTTTTGCTACTACAACATTTCCTGCAACTGTTGAATTTAAAATGTAATGAAAAGTTGAATTGTACACTACAGGCGCAAACATATTAGAACTGTCTGAGAATTTACATCCTTCAATATAAGTAATCATAGCATTTAAAGTTGCTGCTGATGAAGTGTTATTGAAAAAGTTAGAACTGTATATCGAAATTGAGTTACTGTTGATTACGCTCGCTCCGGTATAATTACTAAAATCACAATTGGCAATTACAGGATAATTTTGTGCTCCCATGTCTAAAGCAGTCTGACCTCTGTCGAACTTACAGTCTACCCAGGCATTTAAGTTATTTGGTCGGGTTGCCTTCATTGACATTGCCGTAGTACAATTTATAAACTGACTTTTGTAATACATGGTTTTGTCGACATAACTCGATGTGTTATAATCTCCTGCGTATGGTAACAATGGTTCCTGGAAGAAACCTCTGGTACAATTTACAAAACCTAAATATTCAAAAAAGTTATTATCAAGTCCCATAATTTGATACAGGTGAATTCCGTTAGTCTGATCTCTAAAAGTAATAAACCTTAAATTTGCATAAGCAATCTGGCCAATTCCAACTCCATTTCTTTTACCTGCATATATACCCGTGCTGCCGCCTTGCAGCGTTAAATAGGCCAGAATAAAATTAGTATCAGTTCCTGTGTCTAATGTAATTAAAGGGAAATCATCTTTTAAACCTACAATTACTGTTTTTCCGGTTCCCTGTCCTATTATACCATGATTTCCGTCAAGATGAACATTTAAAGTACCGCCTATATAGAATATTCCTTCCGGTAATTCTGCAATTCCTTTTGTATCAATTAGGTTTTGAATATACGCTCTTTGATCTGCTTTTCCGGTTCTTTCTGTTTTCCAGTTTGGTCCCAGCGGATCTGGCAGCGTTTCCCACGCAGTTCTTGCCCAAGGTGTATATTTTGTTCCTAAAATAGTATTGCTAATTGCAGATACAACTGCTGTATTTGTAATCGTACTGGTTTGCTCCACTCCATTATATTTTATGGCGTTGCTTTTGTCTAAATTCCCCAGTAAATCAAAACCTGTCACCGTTCCGCTTCCTCTTTTGTATGCTCCTTCTCCATCGATTAAAAACATATTCGTTCTTGCCGATATCACATCATTTGACGTACGCAGGTATTTATTTAAGAAAGATACATTTTGAGCATCAATATCATAAGATCCTGTTTGAACAGCAGAATAAGCATTTCCACCTCCAAAATCAGTAATTTTTAAATTACCCATATTTTTAGCCGTAAACATTGCTTTTGTTCCTTGTCCGTTTAAATTCCATCCTTCGCTGTCAACCCCAACAAAAGTAGCCGATTGTAATCCGGCAATATCTGTCGCGTCGCCCGCAGGAGTTAAATAATTAGAATGCAGGTTTACGTTTCCATAACTTGGCGTTGTGGCATTTCCTTTCATTATTAACTGATTGGAAATAGACTGCGCCTGATGCTTTATGATTTTATTATTTCTGAAATAACCGGATGCACTGCAGTCAAACTTAATTTGTCCGCCAATATTGATCAGTTCATTATTAACTAATTGTGCTCCGCTTCCATTAATGTAAACATATCTTAAAGTTTTAAGAACGCAATTTGTTATAGGCGCGCCCGGTTCAAAAGTAACCGTTCGGTCTACAAATGAAAGTTGTTCGATGTGTACATTGGTACTTCCGGCAGCGATTTTAATATTTGATACTTTAGATAATGTTGGATGTCCGTATAATCTTTGATTGCTTTTCATCACAAGATCTACTCCCGAATAATCTCCTTTTTCTAAACGAACAGCACCATATTGATCTAAAGCAGCCTGAAGCGTTCCTTTTTGCGCAAGCGGCAATAAATGAGCCTCAAAATATTTAATTTCTTCTATTTGATTATTTATGCCTGTTGGTGGTTCCGGTACGGTAACCGGAGCTTCTTCAAGAGCATATTGGTAGTTTTGTGAAAAAACTGCTGTTGAAAAGAGTAAAAAAAATAGTAACTTTTTCATTGTCCCGATATAATATAGGAATTTGTGCCTGTTTTTCTAAGAAATCCAAATCTTACGTTCCCGGCAGCGCTTGTAAACTTTGCACTTCCGCTTGCCGTATAGTTTATTGTTACTCCAGAAGATGCCTGAATGGTTAATACCGCACCATTATGAGCTTCTAAATTAATAGTATCGCCTGTCAGCATACTCGTAAAATTAGATGTTAATGTTAATGTAGATGTTGCGGTACATTCTATTGTATTATTTACATCTGTAGTAGTAATGTTTCTGGAAGAGGTAAACGGAATAATTGCCGCTCTTGGTGTTGTAGTAGCTGTACCTACCAGTCTTTCGGCTGTTTTTGCATGTAATGCATAAGGAACACTCAAAAGCTGTGTAGTTCCCATAATGTTATAATTAGCTCCTCCGCTTACATCAACTTGTGTCTCTATAAAGTATGGGCCTTTTTCCCATGCAATTGCACTAAAAGTACCTGTAGTAATATTTCCTGTTCCTATTTCAAGAGAAACCAAACCATTGTTATTGGTAGTCGCAGAATGTGTTTCCTGATAAACAATAGTTCCCGCTGCACTGCCTTGATGTACAATAACTCTTAGGCTTATTCGTGTGTTAGCAACCAAGTCATTATTCTGTGATCGAATAATGGCCTGATAACTCATTTTTTCTGGTGATTGTGCATATAACTTAAGCGTAACAGTCACAAATAATACTAGTATGGTAAGCGCAGATTTCATTGTCTTATTCTTTATTTTTTTAATATTTTAAATGATTCCAAAATTTTGCCGTCTACATATACCACAAGTATATAAAGAGAAGGAGTTAGGTTATTTAAACTAACCTGAGTTTCGGTTTGATTAATTTTGTTTTGTTTTAATAGTCGGCCCTGAATGTCATAAAGTCTGTACAATCGGTCTTTACTTTCTAACTCTGGTGCTTTCAGGCTTACATTAACAAAATCTGCTGCCGGATTTGGGAAAACTAATATGGATACTTCAGGCACCTCAACTTCCGGATTATCCAAAGTTTCATCTGATTCTTGCTGTTGTATTCCCTGAGCTACGTTATAACCTGTTCCAATGTAGGTATAGAATACTTGTCCAATTGAATATGTTACAGATCCTGAACTTCCGGTTGCGTTACTTCCGGATGGAATTATAGTTTCCATGGTATCATTTACCGGCGTATTTTGACTAATCCCTTTAAAAGGAATAAACGCCATCATAATTATGAGTAGGTTTAGGTTTTTTATATTTAAATACTTCACAGTGCTATAGGCCTTATAATTTATGCTGCAAAAATATTTATTAGCAAAATAAAATCGATATAACGAATTTTATTTCCGATAAACTACACAAAATGTAGTATTTTAATGACTATTTACCTACATCAAAAAAATGTTTTTCTATAAATTAATGCGATTATTTAAAAAAAAATAGCTGCCAATATAACTTAAATAATAGTTCCAAAAATTAAATATTTAACGCTAGTATAAACTGGTTGATACTTAATTACAACGGCAATTTATTTCACTAAATTATATCTCTAAATCCTTTTTATTTAATCTTTAATTATGAAGTGCTTTTATAAAAAAATACGCACTAAATTAACAGTTATCTTATTGAATACAAGATATTTACAGACAACAAAGCTAAATATTTTTCTATAATAAACCATTACTAAAATAAAGTTTTTCCTTACAAAGGAAAAAATGGTCTGAATAAGGAATTATTGACTTTTAAAAATAAGTCCGCAGATAATTTTGACTGTAATTTTATCTCGAAAAAAGCTCCTCTTATTTAATGAGAAAATTGCAGACCTAAAATTGATTGAAAAGCGAAGGTCAATTTTAAAAAAAATATCCCAAATAATTCAAAATATGCAATTCATCGAGAATAATGGCTTTATACAGAAAATGCAAGTATTAGTAAAAAAAAATTACTTTTTTTGATTAACATATTGATTACTAGGACATAATTATAATTTCAATAAATGCCAAATCAATGATTAAAAACTACTTATAACCTCTCATTTATTTATTAACGAAGCAGACCATTGTAAATAAAAAATACAGTCATTTTATAATGAGCTGTAAACCCGGATGTAAGTCGCGTTTTTCTTAGTTTCCCATTAATTGAATCTTATTATTTGTTCTACTCTAATTTTAATACCATTAAAATGAAAAGAGCTAACAACAATAATTTAGCCAACGACAGAAGTTGGACCAAAATGGCGTATCCTAAAAATACGTTACCGGAAATTTTTGCAGAGCAGGCTGCTTTATCTTCCAATTCAATAGCACTTGAATCTGGAGACGAACAGGTTAGTTACGAAGAGTTAATAAAAATGACCAACCAGCTGGCAAATTATTTTTTAACGCAGGGTTTATCTTCCGGACAGATTGTTGCTGTATCAATGGAGCGAACTCCTAATTTAGTGGCTTCACTTTTGGCTATTTTACAATGCGGCGCGGCCTATTTACCATTAGATCCAAAATTTCCGGCGGTACGTTTAGAATTTATGCTTGAAGATTCTGGAGCCAGTTTTTTGCTGACTACAAAATCACTTACTAATTCATTGCCTGTTTATTCTAAAACGATAGTAATTGAAGACGCTTTAGCTGCACTTGATCAATATCCTGCAGTTCCTGTTTCAGCTTCTGTTTCTTACGATGCGGCGGCGTATATCATGTATACCTCGGGATCTACCGGAAAACCTAAAGGAGTTACGGTTACCCATAAAAATCTAATAAACTTCCTGTTCAGTATGGCAATTGAACCGGGCATAAATATCGAAGACAGATTATTATCGATCACCACAATTTCCTTTGATATTGCGGGTCTTGAATTATTTCTGCCGTTAATAAAAGGTGCAACAGTAGTTTTTGCCGATTATGAAACTACACGTGACGGACATCTTTTACTTGATCTTTTACAGAAAAAAGAAATTACAATATTACAAGCTACACCTACTACATGGCAGTCGCTGCTTGATTCAGGATGGGAAACACCGCTGGCTTTAAAAGCATTATGCGGCGGAGAAGCTATGCCTTTAAATTTAGCGCGCCAATTAACGTCAAAATGCGATTCACTTTGGAATATGTATGGGCCGACAGAAACAACGATTTGGTCGGCAGTAAAACAAATTCAGGCAGATGATGAATTAATTACAATTGGTTTTCCGATTGCCAATACACAAATTTATTTATTAGATGAAGAAAGAAAAGCCGTTGAACCCGGAACAATTGGAGAAATTGTAATTGGCGGAGACGGAGTCGCAAAAGGATATTGGAATCGTCCCGAACTTACTGCCGAAAAATTTATTCCGGATCCGTTTTCTGCAGAACCAAACGCTATTTTGTATCGCACTGGAGACTTGGGAAAATTACTCCCAAATGGAGAATTTCAATGTTTAGGCCGTATCGATCATCAGGTAAAAATAAGAGGGCATCGCATTGAATTAGGCGAAATAGAAGCCGCTCTAAATAGTATTCCTGAAATAAAACAATCTGCCGTAATCGTTAGTAACTATTTTGGCAATGAAGATAAACTCGTGGCTTATTTAAAATCTGGTGCTGAATTACAGGACGAAAAACCAATTCATGAGGCACTTTCAAAGGTTTTGCCCGAAATATTATTGCCATCTAAATACATTTGGGTAGACGAATTTCCGATTACTCCAAATGGAAAAGTGGATAAAAAAAACCTGCCCGTTCCTGAACACAACAGACCTGATTCTGCACCGCCATTCAAGAAACCAAATACGCAGTTAGAAAAAGATATTGTAAAAATTTGGAGCGAAGAATTGCAAATAGCAAGTATTGGTATCGATGATGATTTTTTTGATATGGGCGGAAGTTCTGTATTGGCACAAAAAGTAACGTCGTTAATGAGACAGCAATTAGAACTGGACATCTCTGTTTCAAAAATTTATATTCATCCAACTATTAGAGAACTTGCCAGCACTTTAGAAGAAAACAATACGAAAGAAGATTCGTTTGCTTTTAAACAAACGGACAAACAAACCTCTAACGGAGATATTGCCGTAATCGGAATGGCCGGAAGATTTCCGGGTTCTGATACTATAGAAGAATTATGGGAAAATCTAAAAGAGGGAAAAGAAACCATTTCCTTATTTACCAAAGAAGAATTAGATCCAAGTTTACCCGAAAGTCTTCGTAAAGATCCATTTTATATTGGTGCAAGAGGAATTTTACCTTCGGCTAAAACATTCGACGCTCATTTCTTCGGACTAAATCCGCAGCTTGCCGCCGCAATGGACCCGCAAATACGTGTGTTTATGGAAATTTCGTTTGAAGCTCTGGAACAAGCAGGACATCTTCCCAAACATTATAAAGGAAGCATCGCCGTATATTCTGGAAGTGAAATCAATACCTATTATGAACATAATATATTTAATAACCAAGAGCTGAAAAGTTCGGTTGGAGAATTACAAATCTATACCGTAAACGGAAAAGATTTTATTGCGCCGCGAACTTCTTATCATTTAAATTTAAAAGGACCTTCGGTTAGTGTACATTCTGCCTGTTCCACTTCATTATTGGCTGTAGCCGAAGCTGTAAAAGCGATAAGAACCGGAATGTGTGATATTGCGCTTGCAGGCGGATCGAGTGTGACTTCGCCTATAAATAGCGGACATCTTTATGACGACGGTTTTATTAAAAGTCCCGACGGATCGACAAGATCTTTTGACGCTGCCGGAAAAGGAACTGTTTTTAGTGACGGTGCCGGAGTTGTGGTATTAAAAAGACTGGAAGAAGCAGAAAAAGACGGCGATATTATATACGGCGTAATTAAAGGCGTTGGCGTAAATAATGACGGCGGTGACAAAGGCAGTTTTATGGCGCCAAGTCCGCGTGGTCAGGCCGGAGCGATTATAAATGCTTTTAATGATGCCCAAATTGCGCCTTCATCAATCAGCTATATGGAAGCGCACGGAACTGCAACTCCCGTAGGAGATCCAATAGAAATAGAAGGACTTAAAATAGCCTATGGCAAACAGGAAAAAAACAATTATTGCGCTTTAGGTTCTATAAAAAGCAATATGGGACATACCACAGCGGCTGCCGGAGTTGCGGGTTTAATGAAAGTGTTATTAGCAATGCGCCATAAACAGATTCCGCCAATGGTAAATTTCAACGAACCAAATCCAAATATAGATTTTGCAAACAGTCCTTTTTATATCAATAACAAATTAATTGAATGGGAAACGGATAGCATAAGAAGAGCCGGTGTGAGCTCTTTTGGAATTGGCAGCACAAACGTTCATGCCATTGTTGAAGAATATACAGCAGAACCTCTGCCCTCTTCAGGCGGACGTCCGCTTCAATTATTAATGTGGTCTGCAAAAAGCCAAAACAGTTTATTAGGTTACGAAAATGCATTGGGTCATTTTATTGATAAATCAAGAAATATTCCTTTAGCAGACATTGCTTATTCGTTGAATATTACGAGAGATGATTTTAATCAACGCAGCTTTTTAGTAACAAATTCTACAGATGATGCCGTTGAAAAATTAATTTCTTTAAAAGCAAAAAGTACTAAATCTTCCATATTAAAAAGTGTGCCGAGTGAAATGGGATTTCTGTTTCCGGGGCAAGGCGCGCAGTATCTGCAAATGGGAAAAACACTTTATGATAACGAAAAAGTATATCGTGAAGCGGTAGACAAATGTGCAGCATTATTAATGGAGGATTTAAAATTAGATATTCGCGAAATCCTTTATCCCGAAACTAATTCTGCTGAAGCCGAAGCGCGCTTAAAAGATACCCGTTTAACACAGCCAAGTTTATTTGTCACAGAATATGCACTGGCGCAGTTGTGGATGAGCTGGGGAATAAAACCAACGTTCCTTTGCGGTCATAGTATTGGCGAATTTGCAGCGGCACATTTAGCCGGAATTATGAGTTTAAAAGATGCCTTGCATATTGTTGCGATTCGAGGAAAATTAATAAGCGAACTTCCCGGCGGATCAATGTTAGCGGTACGTGTTCCTGTAGAAAAATTATATGAACTTATTCCTGATACACTTTCGGTTGCTGCCATAAATTCAAGTCAGTTTTGTGTGGCTTCGGGTACAAAAGAAGATATTGCATTATTTAATCAGGCACTTGATGCGCAGGATATTCCAAACAAACTGCTGCTAACAAGTCATGCTTTTCACTCTTTTATGATGGAACCTATTTTGGATTCTTTTAAAGATGAAATAGAAAAAATAAAACTAAATATTCCACGATTACCTATTATTTCAACAGCAACAGGAACCTGGCTTTCAGATACTGAAGCCACAAGTTCAACGTATTGGGTTAATCATTTAAAAAATACAGTACGCTTTGCCGATGCTATGGATACTGCATTTGAATTAGAAGATTATATTTTATTAGAAGTTGGTCCGGGTCAAACCCTTATTACGCTGGCACGTCAGCAGGCGGCTGGTAAAGTTATACCTGCTTTTTCGAGCATTAATTTTCCTAAAGAAGAACAGGACAATGAATATTCGACTTTATTAAATACTGTTGGAGAATTATGGGCGAAAGGGATAAGTCCTGATTGGAAATCTTTTTACAATGAACAGCAAAGACAAAAAATAGAATTACCGGGTTATGTTTTTGATCGAAAACCATGCTGGATTGAGCCTTTAAATGTTATTGAAACGATAGTTGAAAGAAATACAGTTTCTGAAATAGTTCCGAATATTTCTGAAGAAACTGAAAGCGTTTCTGCTTCAGCAAAAGAATCAAGAAAGGAATCTATATCAGTTAGAATTTCAGAAATCATAACAGAAGCATCGGGAATAACTTATGATCCTGATTCGGCTTCCAATACATTCTTAGAATTAGGATTGGATTCTTTATCGCTCACTCAATTATCCGGAAGACTGAAAAAAGAATTTGATCTGCCTATCACTTTTAGACAACTCAACGAAGGATATCCTACTCCATCGCATTTGGCAGATTATATAGATTTAAATCTTCCTGAAGAAGCTGAAAGTAAGATTAAAGAAAATGAAATTGTTTCTAATGAAATTCAGCCTTCTATGTTAACAAATGAAGCTCCATTATCTGTAAATCAAAATCAAACTTCATTAGAGCAAATTATACAGCAAATTCAGCTTTTGAGCCAAAAAGTAGATCAACTGCAAGGATTACAGCATTCATCTGCAAACGGAAATACTTCATTCGTCAATTTAAAAGTAAAACATTTTGATGCTCTTGCATTTAATCATGAAAATCGAGTCGGGACAAACGGATCAAATGGCGTTCATAAAAAAGAAAAAGCTTTTGACCTTTCCAAAATAAACGGACATCTTTTCATTGAAACTAATGCTGAAGAAAAGAAATATACCATAATGGCAAACGAACCACCTATTCACGGCAGTAAACTGGGACGGGACGAAAACGGAAATCCGGCATGGTTTATTGAAGACCCTGTTCAAAAAGGAAAGTTCAATAAAACGATGTTATTAGAATCAGATAAACATAATTAATAATTCAGATTGTCAATTTAAAAACTGTGCAATTACTTTTAAAAATAGAATTATGATAACAATGAAAAATAAATCTCAAATAAAAACTGAAACTGAAGTTCAATTTAATCCGTTTTTACCTGAAATTGAAAGAGTAATTCAAACCACAAATTCGCAGCAGGAAATATGGTCAGATTGTATTTTTGGAGGCAGTGATGCTAATAAAGCGTACAACTTGTCTGTTTCTATTAAATTGAAAGGCAACTTAATAATAGACACATTTGAGCAGGCCGTAAAAACATTAATTCAGCGTCATGAAGGCTTGAGATCTGCTTTTAGTCCAGACGGACGCTATATGTGTATTTACAGCGATATTGATTTTAAAATTTCACATAATAATTTTTCAGACCTTGATACAGCTGAAAAAGAACTTACAATAGAAACTTTGGTTAAAGAAGAAGTAAATGGACTTTTTGATCTTGTTAACGGCCCGTTATTCAGAATTAATTTGATTAAAATTGATGAATTTGAATATCTGGTAACCTTAACCATTCATCATATTGTTGGAGACGGACTAAGTGTCGATATTATATTAGAAGAACTTAGTATGCTTTATTCTGCTTATGTTGAAAATAAAAAACCAAACCTGCCAAATCCGGAACGTTTTAGTGAATATGCCGAAAAAGCAAATTCATTTATGGAAACAAATGAATACAAACAGCAGGAAAATTTTTGGCTTACTATTTATAAAGAATCGACTCCTACAATCGAATTACCGCTGGATTATCCAAGACCTTCTTTGCGAACTTATAATAGTAATCGTATTGATTTTCCTTATGATAATACGATGACCGATTCTTTAAAAAATATAGGAATAAGTGCTAATTGCAGTTTAGTGACTACGCTGCTTGCCGCATTTGAAGTTTTTTTATACAAAATCACGGGTCAAAATGATTTAGTTGTTGGGTTTCCTTCTTCGGGAAATACATTATACGATATGAAACAATTGGTTGGAGATTGTGCGAATTTGCTTCCTTTGCGCAGTAAAATTAATCCTGATATTACTTTCTTAGAATACTTAAAACAAAGAAATTCACAGTTATTTGATGCCTACGAACATCAGCAGGTAAGTTTTGGTCATCTTCTTAAAAGTTTGGCTATTGCCAGAGATTCTTCCAGAATTCCTTTGGTGCCAGCTGTATTAACCGTTGATATGAATCAGGATATAGAAAGTGAATTTTCATATGCCGGTCTTTCTCATGAACTTACAGTTAATCCTAGAGGATATGCAACTTTTGAAATTCAGCTTCATATTTTTAGAACCAAAAAAGGACCTATATTTCAATGGTCTTATAATACCACTTTATTCAAGCCGGAAACGATCAATCAAATGATGCAAACCTTTGAAGATATCATCCATAAATTAATAACTGGTGCAGATAAGCCTTTATCAGACATCCTTGGAAGTCATTATTTAGCTGATTATGAAGCTCTGAATAATACTGAAGTATCTTATCCGGATGTTTCCTTAACCGAATTATTTAAAAAACAAGCCGAACTTACGCCAAACAATATCGCCTTAGAATTTCATGAAACAAAAACTACTTATCTCGAATTACATCAAAAAGTAAATCAATTAGCTCATTATTTAAAAGCACAAGGCGTTCAGTCCGGAGATATTATTGCGGTTTCTGTTTCGCGCAGTCCGGAACTGCTTTATACTTTGTTAGCCATAATGCAGTGCGGTGCGGCTTATCTTCCACTCGATCCTGAATATCCAAAAGGACGTTTGGAATTTATGCTGAATGATTCTGGAGCAAAAGTTTTATTGACCAGTAAAACATTATTTGCATCCTTACCATCATGGCCGCTTACACTTTTTATAGAAGATGCTATGGAATCCTTAAACCATTATGATGCATCACCATTGTCTTCTGTTGTGAGTCCGGATAATATGGCGTATATCCTTTACACCTCTGGATCAACAGGAAATCCAAAAGGTGTTCCTATTACTCATAAAAACTTGGTTAACTTACTTTGCAGTATGGCTTTAGAGCCCGGTATTAGTAAAAATGACAGATTGCTTTCGATTACTACTATATCTTTTGACATTGCGGGTCTGGAACTATATTTGCCGCTCCTTAAAGGCGCAACCTTAATACTTGCAGATCAGGAAACTGCGAGAGATGGACGACTTTTACTTGAATTAGTAAAAAAGGGAAATATCAGTTTTCTGCAAGCTACTCCCACAACATGGTCGATGCTTTTAGATTCTGGCTGGGATGAATCTTTACCGCTTAAGGCTTTATGCGGCGGTGAGGCAATGCCTGCAGATCTTGCCAAAGAACTTACAAGTAAATGTAATACGCTGTGGAATGTTTATGGACCAACGGAAACCACTATATATTCGGCTGTAAAACAGGTAAAAGCTGATGATACTTTAATCACTATTGGTAAACCTATTGCCAATACACAACTTTACATCATTGATGAACAAGGACAGCTTGCGGCTCCGGGAAAAATTGGTGAAATTGCCATTGGCGGAGATGGCGTTGCAAAAGGCTATTGGAACAGACCTGAACTTACATCAGAAAAATTTATTAAAAATAGTTTTTCTATTAATAAAGACAACATCATTTATCGTACAGGCGATTTAGGAAGACTACTTCCAACCAATGAAATCGAATGTTTAGGGCGTCTGGATCAACAGGTTAAAATTAGAGGACAACGTATTGAACCCGGTGAGGTAGAACACGCATTGCTGCAGCTTGACGGTATAAAATATGCTGTTGTATTGGCTAATGAAAACTTTCTTGTAGCTCATGTTGTCCCAGATTCCAGTATAGAAGACGCTGAAATTCAAATCCCTTTATGGCGCGAAACTTTGGCTGCACGCTTACCTGCGCAATTAATGCCGCATGATTTTAATTTATTGGAGAAAATACCAACAACGCTAAACGGCAAAATAGATCGTAAAGCATTATCTCAATATAAAACAAGCAAAATAATTGAATATACTACTCCTCGCACAGAAGAAGAAAGTATTGTAGCGGCTATTTGGAAAGAAAGCCTTGGTTTAGAAAATATCGATATTTTTAGTGATTTCTTCGAAATGGGCGGACATTCTATTAAGGGAGTAAAAGTCATGATCGAAATAGAGAAATATACCGGAAAACGAATTCCGCTATCAGCATTATTTAAATATTCGACTGTTGAGAAATTTGCGAAACTGTTGAATACGGGTACCGAAATTTATTCTGATTGTTTGGTTCCGATAAGTCCAAGTGGACATAAAGTGCCTCTTTTTATCATTCACGGAGCAGGACTTAATGTTTTAAATTTTGTCAATTTGAGTAAACATTTTGATGAAGATCAGCCTATTTATGCCATTCAGGGTATTAAGCCTAAAGGTTTTGACGGATGGTACGAATCCATTGAAGCTATGGCTGCGCATTATATTGATGCTATTATAAAAGTAAACCCAAAAGGGCCTTATGCTTTGGCAGGCTTTTCTTTTGGCGGAATTGTAGCTTTCGAAATGACGCGCCAATTAAAGGAACAAGGACGAAAAGTAAGCTTAACGGCATTATTGGATTCGTATGTGGATTCTTCTTATTATTACGGAAGTTACAGACGTAAACAACTCGTTAGATACTTTGATATTACACATAGAAGATTAGATTTTTTAAAGGAAATGTTATTGAGCTGGAAAGCTTTTAAAATGCGTATTAATGGCAAAAAAGAATATATCCTGAAAAGGCATTTTGGTAAAAAAGATGAAATGACCGAACAGGAAGAACTGGCGCTAAAAGAATTTATTGAAGCCGACAGCATGGTTAAAAAAATTGTGGATCGTTATCACCTTAAACCGCAAAACTTTGAAGTTGATTTATTTCGATCTAAAGATGACATTAATTACAGACTTGACCCAACACATCTTGGCTGGAAAAAAGCTGCGCTGGGAGGCGTAACCATTCATAATATCTCTGGAAATCATTTAGACATTGTAGCCCCGCCAAATGATATATTTTTAGCGAGATTACTTCAAGACATCTTAGATGAAAAAAATGAAAACATCTAAGCTCTTTATCTCTTTTTCGGATATAAAGGGCGCTACATTGGTTTCTGGTAAAGAATATTCTTTAGATACTAGTGATATTATCATATATAGTATTTATCTGCCCAGTTTCATTGAACTTAAATCTAATTTATCGCAGTTTCTAAATTCTCCTGAACTCAAAAAAGCAAAACGCTTTTATAAGGAAATTGACCGGGACCGATTCATTATATACAGATCGATTTTAAAACTTATTTTAGGAGCTTACACTAAATCAGATATAAAAAATATTCATCTTGATTATGACTTTAATAAAAAACCATATCTAGCCTCACACCCGTGGCTGCACTTCAATATCTCGCATTCGGAAGATTATGCGGCGATAGCGGTTTCACATAAAAAAGTGGGGCTGGATATTGAATTTTTATCTAAAGATTTTAAATTCACAAACCTGCTTCCGGATATTTTCGACGATCACGAAAGGTTATTGATTCAGAATGCTGATGATAAAAAAACCACTTTTTATACGTTATGGACACGCAAAGAAGCTTTTGTAAAAGCATTAGGAAAAGGAATTGATGAAGATTTTAAATATATTCCCTGCACAGACGGACAGCACAATTTAGAATTTAAACTGGTAAAAAACACCCAGAACTGGCAGGTATATAGTTTCGATTTTGCCGAGCAGTATCTGGGCGCAGTTTCCTATGAAGGGCTTCCAACAACTTCAGACAATTTGTTATTATATATGATTCCTGATAGTATGGAAAATTTACTGGAAATGACCCAAAAAAGAAATTACTAATATTCTGTTTTAATATTTTCTGCAGTTTTATAAGATTTAAAAAACTTATAAGCTCTTTTTTCTGCATAAGAATAGGTTGAGTTTCGCAGCGGAAAAGCACAGTGTCCGCCATACTTTGGTGTTTCCAAATAAACATATTCGCTTTCTTGCGCTATGGCTCTTGGATAACATCTTTCACCTAAAAATGGATCATCTAAAGAATTAATAATTAAGACCGGAGTAGTAATATTTTTAAGTGAAAATTCAGGAGAAACTTGCTGATAATAATCGTCACGGCTTGCAAAACCATGAAGTGGTGCAGTAAAATACTGATCAACCTCATCAAAAGAAGTAATTTTATCAATTTGATCACGGTTTATAAAATCAGGAAATTGCGCTGCTTTGTATTTTAGTTTTTTCTTAATATCGATTGTAAAGTTCTTTAAATACACTCTGTTAAAGCCTTGTTTCAATATCTCGGCGCTTGTTGCTATATGCGTTGGCACAGAAATAGAAACTCCTGCTTTTATACGCTCATCGATTTTTGTCCATCCAAAATAATTCAGAAGCTGAACACCTCCCATTGAATATCCAATCATATAAACATCTTCAAATCCTTTTCGCAAAACAAACTGAACTACCTCATCCAAATCATCAACTGCTCCGTGATGGTACAATCTTGGCAAACGGTTCATTTCTCCTCCGCAAGTGCGATTATTCCATGCGAAAACTGAAAACCCTTTCTGTTGAAAATAAGCCGCACAGCTATTATTATAAGTTCTTCGGGAATCTCCTTCTAAACCATGACACAGAATTACTGCTTTTTTAGGATCATTTATAATAAAATCGATGTTGATAAAATCACCGTCATTCAATTCCAGTTTTTCTCTTGTATATCCTGGAACATCAAACTTTTTAAACAACGCAGCATAAATAGTCGAAACGTGCCTGTTGCGATGAATAATAGAAGGAAAATTATATTCTGATTGTTCAATTACCGGCATGATTAAAAGTTTTTGAGTGGTTATACAAATCTAAGAAATGTATCAATATGTAATTAAAAACTTTCTTTTTTTATTTTATTAAAATGAAAAAATATTAAAAGAAATATAACGGAAACAATCTCGTGTTTACAAGTATTAAAAAATAAAAAACACTCGATTTGAGTGTTTCTTTTTGTGAATTTAAGTTATCAAATCCAAACTTTTAAAATTTTATCAATTTCATTTTGAGCAGCTTAAAATAAACGATCGTAAATCATCGCTAAATAATTTTCCGGTATTTCCTAAATACAACATATGACCCGATTCATATTCTTTAAAAATAACTCTGTCTGGAGAAAATTTTGCTTTTTCGGTCGTTTTTTTAGCATAACCTATGGGCGTAGCTAAATCATAACTTCCGCACGCTATAAATACTTTTAAATTTGGAGTTCTGCGTAAAACAACATTTAAATCGTCGGTAAAATCAGGGCCTTCTTTGGTTTCTTTTCGTGCCCATTGCCATTGAAACGAAATATTTTTCCAGTCAATAGTTTTATACGGATCCTGAATATCAATGTTTAATTTTGAAATTAACAATGTTCTAAATGCAGCCGTATATCCGGGAACGTATCTTCCCATTGCCGGATCATCTGCAACCGGATCATTACCAGAATGTACCAGCGGAAGATTGTATCTTGTATCGTATAATCCAATTTGTAAATTTTCTTTCGACAAAAGACTGTCTGCAAAAATTTTTGGAGCTATTTCAAGAGTTGAAGAAAAAAAATCTTTTGACAATCCTGTGTATTTGCAAAGTTTATCAATTATATCACTTCTTTCTGTTACCGAAAGTTTTTGCTGATTGTCCAGTAAAAGAGCATTCAAATACTCTTTTTCTGCAAATGCTGAAACTTCTTTTTGAAACTCTGCATAAGATAATGTTTTATCTATTTTATTATAATACCAGGCCGTTTTTGCTAAAGTGGGAAGTAATGATGCTGCTCTTTCTAATTTTGCATCCGTTGTTAACTTTTTTAAAGGAGATTCCAGCGTAGTTCCCAACATAATAATTCCGTTTAATGTTATGCCTCTCATTACACCAGAATAGGTTACTCCGCCCATAAGTGCTCTTGGAAGAACTGAAACTCGCTGACTTCCATAACTTTCCCCAATAAGAAACTTTGGAGAATTCCATCTATTATTTTTTATCAGCCACTTTTCTATAAATTGAGCCATCGATTCTGCATCCTGATCTACTCCATAAAAATCTTGTGGCGTACCGGGAGAAATAATACGGCTAAAACCAGTTCCGACGGGATCAATAAAAACTAAATCTGCTACGTCGAGCAGACAATCTGTATTACTTTCTAATCCAAATGGAGGTATGTTCGAAGAATTAATTTCTGGAATTAATTTTACTTTCCACGGTGCAATACTGCTCAGATGCAGCCAAATAGAGGACGATCCCGGACCGCCATTGAATACAAAAACGACAGGTCTGTTTTCTTTATTTTTATTTTGTTTTATATAGGAAAAACTAAATACGCTTGCTATAACTTTATTATCATCATTTTTAAGAAATATTTCATCTGCTATTGCTGTAAAATTTAAAGGTTTTCCGTTAATATCGATAGTATGTTTTGTACTGAAGAAAAGCGGTTTTTTAATCATTTCTTCCTTTCCATTTTCCTGACTAAAAAGGGATAATGACACTAAAGAAAAAAAAGTGATTAGAAAGAATCTCGCAATATTTGGCATGAAATAATTTATTTAAATGAGTAACAAAATTCGATTTATTTTTTTGAAAATTCCCGTCTAATTCTACTTAATGATGTATCGGTAACATTTAGGTAAGAAGCGATTTGTTTGAGCTGGGCAAATTGAAATACTTCTTTATTGGTTGTAATAAGATTTTCATATCGGGCTTCACCACTAAGATTAATTAATTCCAGCGCACGTTTTTTAAACATCATATATTCTTTAGCCAGCATTTTTACTCCATAAGCCCTAAACTCAGGAACCGTATGCAGTAATGCGTTTAATTGATCATAACTGATGGCAAAACCTCTGCAATCTGTAACCGCTTGTATATTCTCAGATGATTTGGTTTTTAAGTAAAATGACGACACTTCAAATACCACACTATCTTTTTGATAAAAATTTGTAGTGATTTCATTTCCATCAATATCATGTGTAAACGCTCTCATAAAACCGCTCTGCAAAAAGAAATAATGTTCATTTATTTTTCCTTCTCTCAGAAAAAATTCATTTTTTTCAACAGTAATTTCTTCAAAAAATTCTACCACCTCATCTAAAGTACGGTCTGGAAATGGTAAATTTTTTATGATGTAATTTTTTAGTCCTTGTTTGTCCATTGGTTTCTTAGTTAATATTATACTCAACAGCTTCTTTACAAGACCGTTGCAGGTCAAAAATAATCAATTACCTAATAATTAGATAAAACACAATCTCAAATCACCTGAAAAAAAAGACACTATTAAGGGACAAATGAGAGACATTTTTTCTAAATATTTGAGAGATAAGAGTATAAAGTTATATCATTAGGAAGTTTTATCTTCGAAATAATTCTCTCTTTTCTTTTTTTACTTGCATATATTGTTATACTCAACAGATTTGAAATCTCTTTAGTCGTTAAATTCATATAGATATAAGCAATATAGCGCATATCATTTGAGGTTAATGCAGGATGCAGTTTTCGAAGTCTTGCCAGAAAACCGGGATTTACTTCTTCAAAATGAAAAACAAATGTTTCCCATTCATTATCGCTTTTTAAATAATCTTTTAAATGTTTAATATGAATATCCAAAGTGGAGATTTTTGAAAGTTTTGGAATATTTTCTATAGACATAATCAAATTATTGATAAGCTGATTTCTGCCCGAAAGATATAATGCTCTCGCAGAAAGCTTCCTGTTTCTCAATTCAATTTCTTTTTTGAGTAATTCCCTTTCATTATTCATTTCACTAATTTGCTTTTCAAGTTCCAGATTTCTCCTTTGGGCTGTTAGCTTTTTTTGTCTTTGTATCAGGATCAGAAGTATAGAAATGACTAAGATTATTATATTTATTGAATAACAAAATTTATGTTCTTTTTGCAATTGCATAAACCAATCGTTTATTGTTTTTTTTAAACCGGTTACTGCTGCCATTTCTTCTACCATCATCTCAAAACAATAGCCCAGCAACCGGTTTTTATTTATAAATTATATACTTCAATTTGATTTTAATTCAATAAGAATGAATTTACTTCCTGAGAAAAATCTTTAGAATACTGAAAAATCCCGCCATGACCTGAATCACTCCAAAGTACTAATTTTGCATTCTGAATATTCTGAAGCATTATATAAGAATTGATCGAATCGACCATATTATCTTGATTTCCATTAACAATAAGCACAGGCTGCTTAATAGCTTTAAGCTGTGTGTTGTTTTCATCTGTTGCTAAACCATAGTTTATAATAGCTTTCGCCTGACTTGCAATTGTATCCTGACTCGTTGGTGAATCTCTGTCTATTTTTCTTTCAGATAATCTTTCTAAGAAAGCTTCACCTGCTTTGATACTGCTTGGCGTTTTGCTGAAAAAAAGATTAATCAATACTCTGTCTGGTCCATCAACAAAAGCTTTTTCTAAATGCGACTCCAGTTGCGCAATTGCTTTTCCTCCTATCGATCCTGTACCTGCCAATATAAGTTTATTCACCAATTCCGGATAATTTGCCGCTATCTCCTGCCCTATAAAACCACCAAGAGAAAAACCTAAAATATTAACTTTGTTGTAACCCAAAGCACGGATAAAATCTACAGCATCTTTCGCCATATCCGATACATTTTCAGGAGTAGTCCCGTTTGAACTACCAACACCTCTGTTGTTAAATAATATTACCGGATAGTTACTCGCAATTGCATTTGTAACTTCAGGATCCCAATTGTCCATGTTTCCGGTAAAGTGTTGTAAAAAGATAACTGGTATGCCTTCTTTCTTTCCAAAAGAGCGGTAAGTAAAATCGGCTCCATTTACGTTTATAGATTTTGTCGGCGCTGTTTTATGAGTGAATTCACCCAATGCTAAAATATTTTCTTTTGTTTCCATTTGTTTTAGATATTATTTATAATTGAAGTAAGAATTACTGTTGAGTGTTGAAAGTTTAATTCAAGTTTGTTATTGACTAACAATGATTCTTACCTGTGCTATTTAATTTAAACTAGATTTATTTTGTTTCTACAGCAATGATTTGAGCCAAAACATGTGGGAACATGATGAAAGGCGTGTGGCTTGACGGAAGAGCATATAATCTTTCTATACCTGCATCTTTTGTCATTTTTTGCTGAAGCGTATAACCTATTGTATGGTCATTTAAAGTGTAAACAAATACTTTATTGATTTTTCCAAATCTGCCCTCAGTCAAAGTTACCGGAGTAGCTAAAGGAGCTAATGGCTCTGGTTTTAAATTATTGCTTACATAATCTGCTACTTGCTTAGGAGCATCTGCAAGGAAAACATCAGCAATACCCTCTTTTTTGATGCTCGCAATTCCAGCTTTCTCATCTACAATAAGATTTTTTCCAACATGGCTTTCCCCATCAGTTTGCGCAAGAGACAATAAGCTTTCTCCATTTTTTGGTACGTAAGCCGCAATGTAAACTACTTTTTTTATTTGAGGCGCAATGTCTTCTGCAACCTGACTTGCTACAATTCCGCCAAAACTATGCGCAACAAGTACTATATTTTGTTTATTTCCGATAGCTTTTTTAACCTCTTCAACATAAAGTTTTAAGCTAATTGCTGAAATTGCTGTATTATCGCTTCCGTGTCCAGGAAGGTTAACAGAAATAACAGAGTTTCCACCAGCAGTTAAATCTTCTGAAACATGCTGCCAATCATTTGATGACGACCATGCACCATGGATGATTACAACTGTATTTTCGTTTTTAGCTTTGTTCGTTTGTGATGAAGCTGTAATAGTTGTAAGCAATAGCATTGCTATTAATAAAATTGAATTTTTCATGATATATACTTGTTATTTGTTGATAATTAGTTTGATGCTATTTTTGTTAAGATTGATGATAAATCGTCTGGTTTTGAAAGGAATGGGCTATGTCCTGTATTTATTTCGTATACAGATTCAACTTTGCCAGCTGCAATCATTTTGTTTTGTAAATACGGTGACACAACATGATCCTGTAAAGTTTTGATGTATACTTTTTTAACTGATCCAAAATTTTTGTCAGTAAGCATTACAGGATTAATAAATGGAGTTAAAGGTTCTGTTCTGTAATTTTTCAACACAAGGTTTTGAATTTCCGGAGCACCATCCTGAATAAAAAGATTAACGATCTGGTCCTCTTTTACATCTACAATACCCTGATCATAATGAAAAATTAGATTGCCAGTGATTCCAAGTTGAGAATCAGGATCCATGTGTGCCAACTGATCTAATGTTTGGCCTGAAACCGGTAAATAAGCGGCAACATATACCAGTTTTTCAATTTTCTCAGGCATAGCTTCTGCGACAGAAGAAATTATCATACCGCCCAAACTATGACCTACCAAAATTACTTTCCCGTCTATTGTTGAAAGTGCGTTTATTACTTTTTCTTTATAAACGTCCAGCGTTATTTGGCTTGGAGGAGTTTGGTCAGCGCCATGGCCCGGTAATTCGACAACAACTACTTTGTTTCCTTTTTTTTCCAGATTAGTTTTAACTGCCTGCCATACAAAGGGAGCCTGCCATGCGCCATGAACGAGTACATAATTTTTAGGTTTTTCAGGCTGTGGCTGTGCATCATCATTTGAACAAGATGATAATATTATGACACATACGGCCATGACGAATTGAATCAATTTGAATTTTTTCATGATTGTAATTTTTAAATGTTATTTATGTTGTGAAATGTGTTTTACTTAGCTTCTAAGGCTATAATTGAGGATAGTATTTGAGGAAATACTATAAATGGAGTGTGACTTGAAGGAAGTGAGTAAGTTCTTAAGATTCCTGCATCTGCAACCATTTTTTGCTGAAGTGAATAGCCAATAGTATGATCATTTTGACTGTGAACATATACCTTAGAAACTTTACCGAAATTAGCATCAGTTAATGTCACCGGAGTAGACAATGGAGCTAAAGGTTCTGGTCGTAGATTATTAGTTACATATTCTGCAACTGGTTTTGGGGCATCGGCTAGAAAAACATCTGTAATTGCTTCTTTAGTTATAGAGGCAACTCCTACTTGCTCATCTACAATAAGATTTTTACCTACGTGACTTTCTGAATCCATTTGTGCAAGTGACAGTAAACTGTCTCCATTTTGAGGAACAAAAGCAGCAATGTAAATTAGTTTTTTTATTTGCGGAGCAATCAGCTCTGCTACTTCACTTACTACTATTCCGCCAAAACTGTGACCTACAAGGGTAACGTCTGTTGTGCTGCCAATAGCTTTTAAAACCTCGTACACATAAAGTTGTAAACTGATATTCGATACAGGAGTTTGGTCAGTACCGTGACCAGGAAGATTTACAATAATTAAATTGTTTTCTGGAGAGTTAAGATAACCCGCAACATGATGCCAGTCATTAGCAGATGACCATGCTCCGTGAACAATTACAATTGTGTTTTTACTTTTTGATGATGAAGAATTTAATTCGTTCTGTGTGTTTGTTTTTTCGGTTTCCATAATATTATTTGTTTAATACTATGCAAAGAAAGAGCGAATAAAACCTGTGGCACTTGTCTTGTGACAAGTAATGAAATTATGCCTGTTTTTTTATTATGATTTAAAAATAAAAGTTTTAGACTACAGGATTCTAGCCATAAAAAAAGCCTGTAAAGTTAAGCTTTACAGGCTTTTTTATTATATTCTGACTGATTTATTCTGATTTAAACAACTCTACTAATTCCTTAATCGATTCAGCAGAAGGTGAGGCAAAATCTTTTATGCCATCAATAGCTTCTTTCCCAAGAACAGCCGCTCTTGATCTCATACGTTCTTCATAATTAGCAATCGCAGTTTTTAAATCGGGAAATTCTCCGTTGCATAAGCATTCGCATAAATCAAGGGCATCCAACATAGCAGTATTGACACCTTCTCCTGATGGAGGCATCAAATGAGCAGCATCTCCAATTAAAGTTACATTTGGTTTAGCTTCCCAGTTCTGATCTAACGGAAAATAATTTAAAGGTCTGATGACAAATTTTTTACAAGCTTTAAACAACGTAAAAAATATAGGGTTCCAATCTTCATAATATTTAACCAGATAAACATATACATCATCCGGATTATTAAAATTTATACCACTTGTTTTGACCCAATTTTCAGGATATAGAGATGCAGCGTAAAAAGTTAAGCCTCCACTTGCCATAGGCTGTGCTGCTATAGTTTTGCCAATATCCATTGCTAGAAGATTTGCATTGTCAACTAAATTATAAATATCAGGGCATTCTGTTTCAGGGTTTTCAATTTCGCCCTGTATAATAGTTGCACCCGAATATAATGACTGAATATTTGTTACGTATGGACGAATTTTTGAAAGATGCCCATCTGATCCAATTACAATATCCGCAAAGGCTGTGCTTCCATTTTTAAACTTCAATTCCCAGGAATTATTAACCTGATCCATGCTCACAAAATGACTGTCCCAAATAACTGTATCTGGTAAAAGATTATCTATCAATAAGTTTCTTAATATTCCCCTGTCAATTTCTGGCCTAAAATTTTCATTAGTAAAATCGTCACCGGCATTATTATCTTCATCAATATAAATATTGGCATTCTTATCAACCATTCGATATTTATCTGCACCATGCATATAAACGTCTTTAAAAGAATCCAGTAATCCGGCAGCTGCCATTACTTTCAAACCTGAATCAAAATGCAAATCAACAATTGCTCCCTGTACACGAGATTCTTTATTAAAGTCTCTTTCATACACCTTCACTTCTACTCCTTTTAATTGTAAAAGACGAGCCAAAGTTAAACCGCCAGGGCCTCCGCCTAATATTGCTACTTTTTTATCCTTTAAAAGATTAACTTCATTTATTCTTTCCATTTTTCTCTATTTTATTCCATACAAAGGAATAATATTATAAAAGCAGTGACAATGACAATACATAGTAAGTATAGGACTATTCAAAGTTTTTATTTCGAAATGCCAATGGAGTCATTTGTACAATTTTAGAAAATAGTCTGGTAAAATAAGAATAATCATCATAGCCTAAATCTGTGGCAATTTCTTTTATGGATTTATCAGAATGATACAGTAATCGTTTCGCTTCCAGCATAACACGCTGCTGTATGTGATAAGAAACAGAATAACCCGTTGCCGTTTTAAGGCATTCATTTAAATAAGGTGTAGATATGTTGAGAATATCTGCATAAGCACTTGGACTTTTAATGGTTGTAAAATTAAGCTCAAGAATTTTCTTAAAACTCTTAGTAACAACCTCAAACCTTGAATACTTTTCAGCAGGTTTAGATTCTGCTAAATATTGCGAAATCACTAATGTCATTAATGTGTTACAGCTTTCTTTTAAAATGGAAGCGTACATTTTTTCCTCTCTTCTATTTGAAATTTTAATACATATCGATGCAGTTTCTTCAATGATAAATAAAACATCTTCTGTTAACGACAAGATATTTACAGGAGTTAAATCTTCTAATATTTTTAAGTACTCAGGGTGAATATTTTCAACTGAAATTATCCAGCTGGTAATCACAGCATCTTCAAATGAAATCACACGGTGTACCTGATTTGGATGAATAAAAATTACTGCAGGTCCTTTTATTTTCTGTTTTCGGAAATCAATTTCGATATTAGTAATTCCTTTTTCCTGAAGAATAAACGTATAACCGCCATCCCGATGAGATCTTTCTACTTCTTTAGAATTAGGAGATCCATTAAATGAAGATCTTCCAATGATTACTGCTGTACTAATTTCTGAAGGCAGGGCATTTATAGGAATGGATTTTAACTTCATAAATTTATATATTTCATCCGTTAAATAAAGAAATAAAAGCAGAAGGATTCGAACCTTTGACCGCCTTCATTAAGAGTTTAAATATGTTCTTAAAACAGAAAACTAAATCCCTTATTTGATTTTGATGAAAAGCTGTCCTCGAACTTTTTTATTTCATTTAAAAGATAACGTTCATATTGATTTTTCATAAAGTTCCTAAAAATCTCAATATCTTCTTTCTCTCTTGTGTCAATCAAAGCCTGTATATATTCTTGTTTATCTTCGCTATTTACAATAGCCAACGGAAGGTCATAAAAAGCCTGAATATAATTCATAAGCAAACGGGAAGTTCTTCCGTTTCCATCATAAAACGGATGAATGCTTACAAGATTAAAATGTGCATCAAAAGATAAATTTAATTTTTCATCTATTGATAAATCAGTATTCATTTTTGAATTGATAGATAAAACCAATTCATTAGTCAGTCTTTCAACCTTATCATAATTTGGAAAATAAGAAACTCCAGCGGTAACATTTCCTTTTCGGAACATTCCTTTACTCGCATCAATTTCTCCCAAAATAGTATTATAGATTCCTCCTGTACTTTTCATTACATAAGAATTAATATCTTTTATTAACTCTGTTGTAACAGCTGTCTTATTTCTTGCTTTATCAACAATAAAATGCAATGCCTTAAAATGGTCTGTAACCATTAAAGTATCATTAACAGGTTTGCCTTTTGGTGTTAAACCATCATCTAACAGAATTTGAGTTTCTAATTCTGTTAAAGTAGAGCCCTCAATTTTTGTAGAGTGATGACTTATGGAAATTAAATTGAATTTCTCATAATGCAATACATCAGCTATTCCTAAACTTTTATATTTTATTATAAGAGATTCCATTGGTTAAGATTTTAATTTGCAGTATAAAAATACAATACTAAAACCAATAAAATAAATAAGTTACCGAAAAACAGGAGTATAAAGTAAAATTTTATAAAAATTGACTAGATTGTATAAAAACAAAAAAGCCACTCGATATGAGTGGCTTTTCGTGAACGCAGAAGGATTCGAACCTTCGACCGCCTGCTTAGAAGGCAGGTGCTCTATCCAGCTGAGCTATGCGTCCATTTGTTTTAAAACTTTATCGCCTAAAGTTTTAGTCGGGGTGGCAGGATTCGAACCTGCGGCCTCCTGCTCCCAAAGCAGGCGCGATAACCGGGCTACGCTACACCCCGAATTAGACATAGATTTGTATCTGTGGTCTTCCCGATCTCAATCGGGACACGATAACCGGGCTACGCTACACCCCGTGGCAAAAATTAAGCGGAGAGACAGGGACTCGAACCCTGGCGACGGTTACCCGTCGACAGATTAGCAATCTGCTCCATTACCGCTCTGGCACCTCTCCAAGCTCAAGAAACGTGTTCTGTTTTGCGGTTGCAAATGTAAGACAACATTCCATTTCTCACAACTATTTTTTCGCTTTTTTTTAAGTTTTTTTAATCTTTTCTCTAAAACACTTCACAATCAAACGAATAGAATTAACAAAAAATTCATATTCAATTTAAAATCCATTCCAATTGACGCAAAATTTGAATTTATTCAAATAAAGAGTAAATTTGCTACATTAACTAATATTAAACAGAAAATGAACAAAAGAGTTGTTATCGTTTCTGCCGTTAGAACACCTATCGGAAGTTTCATGGGAGGGTTATCTACCGTACCCGCACCACAATTAGGAGCTGCTGCCATAAAAGGAGCCCTTTCAAAAATTAACCTAGACCCAAAATTAGTTGATGAAGTTTTCATGGGGAACGTGATCCAGGCAGGTGTTGGACAAGCTCCGGCTCGTCAGGCTGCCCTATTTGCAGGATTATCAAACGAAGTTGCTGCCACAACAGTAAACAAAGTTTGCGCCTCTGGAATGAAAGCTGTAATGTTTGGCGCACAGGCAATCGCTTGCGGTGATACAGAAATTGTAGTTGCCGGCGGAATGGAAAGCATGAGCTTAATTCCACACTATGTACAAATGCGTGCCGGAAACAAATTTGGTCCTGCAACAATGCTCGACGGAATGCAAAAAGATGGTTTGACAGATGCTTACGATAACAACGCAATGGGAGTTTGCGCTGATTTATGTGCAACTGAATACAACATCAGCCGTGAAGAACAGGATAATTTCGCCATTCAATCTTATGAAAGAAGCGCAAAAGCCTGGGATGCCGGAAAATTTGACAATGAAGTTGTTCCTGTTGAAGTGCCACAGAGACGCGGCGAACCAATTATTGTTTCTAAAGATGAAGAATACACCAATGTAAAATTGGATAAAATCCCTTCGTTAAGTGCTGTTTTCACAAAAGACGGAACAGTTACTGCTGCAAATGCTTCAACAATCAATGATGGAGCTGCTGCTTTAGTTTTAATGTCTGAAGAAAAAGCAAATGCTTTAGGTTTAAAACCTTTAGCTTACATAAAAGGTTATGCCGATGCTGCACAAGAACCAAAATGGTTTACTACAAGTCCGGCAAAAGCGTTACCAAAAGCTTTAGACAAAGCAGGAATCGCAATTGGCGATGTTGATTATTTCGAATTCAACGAAGCATTCTCAGTTGTTGGTCTTGCCAATTCAAAAATCTTAAATCTTGATAACAATAAAGTAAACGTAAACGGTGGTGCTGTTTCATTAGGACATCCTCTTGGTTGTTCAGGAGCTCGTATTATCGTAACTTTACTAAACGTTTTAGAACAAAACAATGCTAAAACCGGAGCTGCTGCAATTTGCAATGGCGGCGGCGGCGCATCTGCAATTGTTATCGAAAGAGCTTAAAATAATATTTCATTAGGAGTTATTAGAAATTAATAACTCCTAATTTTTAACTAATACATTATCTAAATGTTCGGAATCTGCAATCTTGCCATAGTACCCGTTCGATCTGAGCCTAGTGACAGAAGTGAAATCGTTACACAGCTTTTGTTTGGCGAACACATCGAAATTTTAGAACGCCAAAATCAATGGGCACGAATAAAAATTCAGTTTGATGATTATATAGGCTGGGTAGATTCTAAACAATATCAGATAATTTCTCAGGAGCAGTACAATCAGTTAAGTAAAGAAGCCATTATTTTGAATGCAGATTTGATTGACTACATCACTGCACCAAACAACCTATTACTTCCAATTCCGCTTGGAGCATCTTTATCTTTTCTGAACAATAGCGAAATCAATACTTCTAATTTTGATTTTGAAGGAACAAAAACTAGCGGCATAAAACCAAAAAGCGCGTTGATAAATACCGCTTTCATGTATTTAAACGCACCGTATTTATGGGGCGGAAAAACACCATTCGGAATCGATTGTTCTGGTTTTACACAAATGGTTTACAAACTAAACGGATATAAAATTCATCGCGATGCATCTCAACAAGCACTCGAAGGCGAATCTTTAAGTTTTATTGAAGAAAGTGAAGTTGGCGACTTAGCCTTTTTTGACAACGATGAAGGCAACATCATTCACGTTGGAATCATTATGGAAAATAATTACATCATTCACGCAAGTGGAAAAGTACGCATTGACCGTTTAGATCACACCGGAATTTACAATCCAGAATTAAACAAACACACTCACAAACTACGTGTGATCAAAAAAATTATTTAAAAACACAAATTGCACGAATTAACACAAATTAAAATCCTTTTAATCAGTGAAATCTGTGGCTAAAAAAATTAGTGCAAATTCGTGTAATTCGTGTTTACGCACTAATACGAATCGTCTTTCTAAATTCCGAAGGACTATTCCCTCTTTGCTTTTTAAAGAATTTATTAAAGTGGCTTTCATCCGTAAAACCAAATTCATACGCAATTTCGTTAATACGCTTATCGCTAAACTGTAAACGATGTTCAATCAACTTCGTTTTATAATTGCTGATATATTGCTGCATCGTTTCGCTGGCATGTTTCTTAAAATAACGCCCTAAATACGTATTCGAAATTCCGAAATAATCACTTATAGATTCCGCTTTAATTTTCTCCGGATAATAAATATTGGTTTGAATATATTGCAAAATATCCATTGCTCTGGCTTCAGAATTAATATTTACCTGCTCCGGTAAATACTTCGCAATATTTCTTGCCACAATAATAATTAAGGTATTTACTAATTGCTGAATCAATTCCTTATTATAAACATCTTTATCCTGATGTTCACGAATAATAGCTTCAACCATCACTTTTACCAGACATTTATCAGCATGATTTTTTAAAATACAACCCGGCTGATGATTCGCATTTTGCAGAATATATTCTAAACGCTGAATATTCTCATTCTGCAGACTGGAATTCTTCAAATAAATATCATTAAACCTCAAAAAGAAAAACTTCGTTTCGGTTTCAATTGTAAAATTATGGCAATCCTCAGGCGTCAATAAAAACATATGTCCCGCATCATATTCAAAAATATTTTTGTTGATACACTGCGTTCCCGTTCCGCCCAAAATATAAACCAATTCAAAGAAATTATGACGATCTCCAACATCCGGATATTCATTCAATGTTTCAAAAGATACTGTAAACGGTTCGTATAGATTTTCTTTTTTCATAATCTGCAGCAATTAATTCAGGACGCAAATATACCTAAAAAAGACAAATATATACAATTTAACAGTTAAAAAAATGGTATAATTTTGTCAAATAATTTTAAGACATCAATTTTAACATCATGGAATATAGAAAATTAGGCAACTCAGAACTTGAATTATCAACTATAACTTACGGTGCATTTGCGATTGGCGGAAACATGTGGGGCGGAAACGAAAAGAAAGATTCAATCGACTCGATTCACGCATCAATCGCTCACGGCGTAACCACAATCGACACCGCTCCTTTTTATGGATTTGGTTTAAGTGAAGAAATGATTGGCGAAGCTTTAAAATCTCAAGATCGTTCAAAAGTACAATTGTTAACCAAATTTGGTTTGGTTTGGGACGGAAGCAATAATGGAAAAGGTGATTTCTTTTTTGATGCCGACGACAACGGAAAAAAATTACCAATTTACAAATACGCTTCAAAAAGCAACATCATAAAAGAAGTTGAAGAAAGCTTAAAACGTCTTCAAACAGATTATATCGACTTACTGCAAATTCACTGGCCAGACTCCACTACTCCAATTCAGGAAACTATGGAAGCTTTAGAAATCCTTATTCAACAAGGAAAAATCAGAGCCGCCGGAGTGAGTAATTACAATGAAGCACAAATTAAAGAAGCGCAAAAAACAATTCAGTTAGCTTCAAATCAAGTTCCGTTTAGTATGCTGAATCAGGCAATTCAAACTGATTTAGTGCCGCTTACAATTCAGGAAAACATCGGAATAATTGCTTACAGTCCAATGGAAAGAGGTTTGCTAACCGGAAAATATTTCACCAACAGTAAATTAAAGGATAACGATCATAGAAATGGTTATTTCGGTCAATTTGATCTTCAAAAAGTAAAAACATTGGTCGAAGAATTAAGTTCATTAGCAAATGCAAAACACATTTCAATCTCGCAATTAGTGCTGCGCTGGACAACTTTACAAAAAGGAATTACAATTGTTTTAGCTGGAGCAAGAAACGCAGAACAAGCGATTTCAAACGCAAAAACAATGGATTTCGATTTATCAGCTTCAGAATTGGAATTCATTAATCAGGCAATTTCGAAACTGAAATAATATTTTAAACACATAGAAACATAGTTTTTTCTTTGTCGGTAAAGGCGTTTCACTTGTTTAAAAAAACATAGCCACACAATCTTGTCATTCCGAGGAACGAGGAATCGCACTCGGGATTCGACAAAGATTGTCGACAATCTTTATAGAGTTTCTAGTGCGATTCCTCGTTCCTCGGAATGACAAACTTTGCGAACTATGTGTTTAAAAAATAAATCTCAAAAATTTAAATAATTAGAATTTGGGCGTGTCCCAAGGGCCGGGCTATCCGCTAAATTCCCGATTAACAAAAACTACGGCTAAAAAGCCTTGTTTTTCTAAATCGGGAGATATCGCTCCTATCCCTCACGCAACCCAGATTCATCAGAACAAAAAGTAAAATGAAAAAAATATTTATCATCAACGGAAGTCAAAATTTTGCACATTCAGGCGGAAAATTCAATGAAACCGTTACCGATTGGACAATTGAATACTTAAAAAACAGTAACAAATTCGAAATTAAAACAACCGACATCAAACAAAACTTTGATTTAGACGAAGAAGTAGAAAAATTCGTTTGGGCAGATGTTGTAGTATATCACACTCCGGTTTGGTGGTTTCAGTTACCAAATCTTTTCAAAAAATACATCGACGACGTTTTCACAGCCGGACACCAAAAAGGAATTTACAAAAGCGACGGAAGAAGCCGAGTAAATCCTGACATCAATTACGGAACTGGCGGAATGCTGCACGGACGCAAATATATGTTGACCACAAGTTGGAACGCACCTGCAACAGCCTTTACACTTCCTGGAGAATTCTTCGAAGAAACATCTGTAGATCAAGGAGCTATGTTTGGTTTCCATAAAATGAATAAATTTGTAGGTATGGAAAAATTAAACAGTTTCCATTTCCACGACGTTGAAAAAGGTGCAACTGCAGAAAACATTGTCATCTTCAAAGAAAATTACACCAAACATTTAGAAGAAACCTTTAAAAACCTATAATCATGATCTCAATCACTGCAATTATAAAAAGTAAACAAGAAAATATTGAAGAAGTTAAAACCCTGATTCAAAATCTGGTTACACAAACCAGAAAAGAAGAAGCCTGCGTTCGTTACGATCTTCACACCACCGATAATGTTTTCATTATTTGGGAAGAATGGAAAGATCAGGCCGGACTTGATATTCATAACAATCAGCCTTATTTACTAGACTTTATTGCTAAAAGCGAAGCCTTAACTTCTGCGCCAATTCAGGTTTACAAAACAATCCAAATACTTTAATTAAGTAAAACTATGAAAGCACTTTTCACAAATACATACGAATCTGAATTCGTAAAAACTGAGATTGAAAAACCAGCTCCAAAAAAAGGAGAAGTTTTAGTTAAAATACACGCAAGTGGTGTAAACCCAATCGATAACAAAATCCGCCTTGGACTTTCACCTTATGCATCACCTGTTTTACCAGCTGTTTTAGGAACAGATCTTGCCGGAGTAATTGAAGAAATCGGTGAAGGCGTAACAAAATTTAAAGTTGGTGACGAAGTTTACGGACTTGCAGGCGGCGTTTTAGGTTTACAAGGAACTTTAGCAGAATACACCGCTGTCGATGCAGATTTATTAGCCATAAAACCAAAAAACCTAACCATGAAAGAAGCGGCAGGAATTCCGTTGGTTTTACTTACAGCCTGGGAAGGTTTAATTGACAGAGCGAAAGTCCAAAAAGGTGACAAAGTTTTGGTTCACGCCGGAGCTGGCGGCGTTGGTCACATGGTCGTACAGCTTGCCAAAATTTTTGGTGCCGATGTTTATGCAACCGTTTCTTCTCAAAAAGCAGAAATTGTAAAATCGTATGGAGCAACCTCGATTGATAAAAACACACCCGTTGAAGATTATGTAAATCAATACACAAACGGAAAAGGTTTTGATGTTATTTACGATACCCTTGGAGGTCAGTCTCTTGACGATTCATTTAAAGCCATTCGTCATTATGGGCAAATTAGCAGCTGTTATGCTTTCGGAACTCATACATTGGCAACAAGTTCACTTCATAATGCAAGTATTCACGGTGTTTTCGTTTTACGTCCAATGATTGGCAACGAAAACCGTAAACATCATGGAGATATCTTAAAAGAAACAACAAAATTAATTGAAGAAGGAAAACTAAAACCATTAATTGATCCTAGAGAATTCACTTTAGACAATGCAATGGAAGCTCACAAAGCTGTAAGCGACGGTTCTGCAATTGGAAAAATTGTTGTAGATATTATTTAAGTTTTTTGTCACGAATTACACTAATTTTCACGAATTAATTTTTTTAACTGGAGAAATAAAAATTAGTGCAAATTCGCGCAATTCGTGGCAAACCTTTTTTATTTAATTCCGCCAAAAGCGCCAAAACACATATTCTTATGTAAAATCTCTACGCTTTTGAAACCCACTTTTTTCATCAAATCCAATTGATAATTCATTGATCTTGGTGTATCTTCTTTGGCAATATAGTCAAATACATTTTGGCGATATTCAGCCCCTCCTATTCCTTCTAAATATTCACCATATCGCTGCCAGGTATATTCATTTAATAATTCTGTATCCTGCGTAATTAAATCTGAAATCATAAAACAACCGCCCGGTTTTAATAATTTAAACAACTTTATAAAAGTAGTTTCCCAATCTTTATCATCCCGTAAATGATGTAAAACAGCTCCAGCCAAAATAATATCAAAACTATTTTCTTCTAATTTAACTTCGCGAATATCACCTTGCTTAATCTCGACTTTTCCGTTTGTTTCTGCTGAAACTCTTTCAAAAGCTTTCTCCAACATTGGCAAACTCAAATCGACCAAAGTGCAGTTTAAATTTGGCAATTTAGACAACATCATTAAAGTGTAATTTCCGGCGCCACAGCCAATATCTAAAACATGAGTAGCATTTGGAATAATTCGTTTTGAAGCTTCCGTAATTAATTCTAACGAAACTTTCGCATCAATTGTAGATAATTGTCCGGTTTCTAAATTCGAAAATCGTTCGACATCATTATCAAACCTTTCCTTAATCTCTGTAATAGTTGATTTTTTCATAGTCTTTGTTTTTTATTGCCCACAGATTTTACAGATTAAACTGGTTGACGCAGATATTATTTAATCTTTATATAAAAACAAATCAGTGCAAATCTGTTTCATCCGTAAAACCCGTGGCCCATATATTTTTTTTTCAAAACTACCTCTTTCATAAATACTTTAAAAATACTATTTTTATCAATTAATAATACTTTTAAAGTATCATGGAATTACGTCATTTAAAATATTTTTTGGCTGTAGCCGAAGAACTGAACTTTACCAAAGCATCCGAGAAACTCTTTATTTCGCAGCCGCCATTAAGCCGTCAGATTATTGAATTGGAAGAAGAACTTCAGGCGAAGCTTTTCATTCGGAACAATAAAAAAGTAGAATTAACTGAAGCCGGAAAATATTTCGAAAAAGAAGTTAAAATACTTTTCCAAAATTTGGAACATATATCTTTAAAAACAAAAAAGATTGCCGAAAATGTTTCAGGCGAATTCAGAATTGCTTATATCAGTTCGATATATTCTGCAGTTATTTCAGATCTAATTAAACATTTAAAAATACAATTTCCGTATGTGAATTTCAAGCTTTTTGAAGTTTCCACAACAAAGCAAATCGATGCTTTAGAGCAAGGAAAAATCGAAATGGGAATTATACGTTCTCCCATAAAATCTCCTAAAATACAATCGCATTTATGGTTTCAGGATGGGTTTTCAATTGTATTCAATAAAAACAACATTCAGCTAAAATCTGAAAAAGAGATATTAAATTTAAAAGAGGAAACTTTCGTTTTCTTCAACAAAGATTACGCACCGCATTATCATGAAGTTTTATTAGAACTTTGTGCTTTTTATGGCTTTACGCCGAAGATTATTCACGAAGCAAATAATATAAATTCAATCGTGCAATTAGTCAAAAATGGATTAGGAATTTCGATTGTTCCTTCGAATATTGCCAAAAACAATCAAGATCCAGAAATAGGTTTTATCGAATTAAAAAAAGTCAATTTGGTGACAAATGTTTCGATTATTACATCAAAAGAAGACGAATCTGAGATTACTAAAACCGCAGTCGATTTTTTATTGCGTAAAAGTAGTTCTCGCTAAGATTACTTTATAATTTAATCTCGCAAAGACGCAGAGACGCAAAGTTTTTTATTTAATATTTAATGGGTATGCACAAAGTTTGTCATTTCGACGAAGAAGAAATCTTCGCGAGAAGCTCGGCAAAGATTGGCTTACGTTGCGGAGTTACTTGCGAAGATTTCTCCTTCGTCGAAATGACATAAAATGAGAAAAAAATCCTTTTAATCTTTTTAATCTGTGGCTAAAAAAACTTTGCGACTCTGCGACTTTGCGAGATTAACAAAAACTAATTCGTGAAAATTCGTGCAATTCGTGGCAACCAAAAAATCGTTACAATTTATCACACCAATCTCACACATAAAAACAGAACTTTTAAATACCTTAGCAAATTATAATTCTACAAAATAAAATCAATATAAAAATGGCTGAACAATCTTCAATTCAGTGTCCAAACTGCGGAACTCCTATCGATGTCAATGATGTATTAAAACATCAGTTGGAAGATAGCATACGCAAAGAATTTCAACAGAAAGCTACCATCCAAAATAAAGAATTAGAACTTAAAAACGAACAGTTCGAAAAAGCAAAAGCCGAATTTGAAGCAAAAAAGAAACAGGAAAACGAACTTTTTGCCGAGCGATTGGACCGAGAAAGAAAAATAGCCGAAAAAGAAATTTCTGAAAAACTTAAAATTAAACTCGAAGAAGAAAACAAAGATCGTTTGCTTTTAATGGAAAAAGAACTCTCTGAAAAGTCAGAAAAAATCAGGGAATTAAATAAAATGGAAGGCGAAATCGCAAAATTACAGCGTGAAAAACTGGAAATGAAAGAAGCAATTGAAGCCGAAGCGCAAAAGCAATTAAACGCCACTTTAGTTTTAGAACGTGATAAAATTCGCAAACAAGAGGAAGAAAAAAACGAACTAAAAATCAAAGAATACCAAAAACAATCTGACGATCAAAAAAAGCTGATTGAAGAAATGAAACGCAAGCAGGAACAAGGTTCTATGCAATTACAAGGTGAAGTAATGGAATTAGCGATTGAAGAATGGCTGGCAAATAATTTCCCGCTTGATAGCATTGATGAAATCAAAAAAGGCGCAAATGGTGCTGATTGTCTTCAAATTGTAAACACGCGCGAATTGCAAAATTGCGGTTCAATTTATTACGAAAGTAAAAGAACAAAAGCTTTTCAGCCATCTTGGATAGAAAAGTTCAAAAATGATATTAGAATCAAAAGAGCCAATATTGGTGTTTTAGTAACTGAAGTTATGCCGGCCGGAATGGAACGTATGGGAATGCGTGACGGAATCTGGATTTGTACGTATGAAGAATTTAAAGGTTTAAGCGCCGTTTTACGTCAGTCACTAATTCAGGTAAGTCAGGCCGTTCAGGCACAAGAAAATAAAGGCGATAAAATGTCGATGTTGTATGACTTTTTAACCAGCAACGAATTCCGTTTACAAATTGAAGGAATTGTAGAAGGTTTTACCCAAATGCAAGGTGATCTTGATGCAGAAAAAAGAGCTATGCAGAGAATCTGGAAACAGCGTGAAAAACAAATCGAAAAAGTAGTTCACAATACTTTAGGAATGTACGGATCGATTCGTGGAATTGCTGGAAATGCGGTTCAGACTGTACGAGCTTTAGAATTGGATTTTATTGAAGGCGATGAGGACGAAAATCCTAAAGAATTATTAGAATAATAATGTGAGATGGCACGCGGATTAAACGGATTCGCTTCGCGAAAACGCGGATGTGCACGGATTTTTTTATCTTTTTCTTTGCGGAATTACTAGTGCGATTTCTCCTTCCTCGAAATGACAAAATAAAAAAAGGCTTCGATTAATTTCGAAGCCTTTTATTTTTAATTAACCTTTTTTGAAAGACATTGTAAGTCCAAACTGATTAGAAAGGTAAAGTTTGTTATTTTCAATAGAATAACCAGAAGTCGTTCTTAATAACTGCATAAATTCGCCTTCTTTTTTTGCATCACATTTTTTAGTTTCTGATGTAAGATTAGGAAACTTAAGTTTTCCTGCACAATCAGATTCTAAACTTCCTTTAATACCGTTGCATCCTGTTGATCCGGAAAAACTTGATGAAGACAGTTCTAGTTTTGGAGAGTTAGAAAAATCTTTTTCAGTAATTACTTTTCCGTTTAAGTTTTCTAAAATCCAGGTTTGTTGTAATTTCTTTTCGATTGCGTTTTCGTTAGTCGCAGCTACAGAATTTGTAGTCTTACTTGATTTGCAGCTGTAAGCTAATGACACCGCAATAAACAACATTAAAATCTTTTTCATGTAAAATAAATATTTATAAGTTTTATTTTACAAAAATATTCCAGCTTTAAGTCATTTTTATATTACTATAAGTCATTTTTAAACCATTCTAGGACATTTTTAAAACTCAAAAACATTAATCTACTTTCTTAAAAACCAAAAGTTTACCCGAAGGATTTGATAAAGTCAATCTATTGTTTTCAATACCATAAGTAGTCGTATTTTGAAGCGCTTTTGTAAACTCCCCCTCTTTATTTCCCGGCGCACAAGCCATTAAAGTCGAAATAACTTTAGAGAATCGAAGTAAATTCTTTTCATAAAAAATAGTTCCGCTGATTGCATTACAACCGCCGTAACCCATAAATTTATTTTCAGAAGAGTTGATTTCGATTCTTGGCAATTCTCTTTGAAAGTCAGTTACAAAAACTTTGAATCCGTTGAGTTCTTCCAAAACCCAAATATCATGTAAGCGATAATCTGTATTATATTTTCCGCAGCCACCAATTTTTTTGGACTCTAATTCTGAATTATTTTTAATTTCTATAGAAACTTTATAAGGAGAAATTGCACCTGACATTGAATTCTGACAATCTACCTGCTGAATTGTAATAGTCGCTGTCGAAGTTTCATTAGCAACTTTATACATCTTAACATTAGCATCCATCGCTCTGATTGCATCAACAGGTGCAAAAACAAGTTTTTCTTTTCCTGGAATTAAGGAAGTGAATATAATTTCCTCGTTTCCCATCTTTAAGCCCCAAAACGGCTCGTTTCCGGTTGCTGTAAAAAAATATTTCATTTCATCTTCCTGAGAACCATATTCAGAAATAGTTTGTGTATTTGAAGTTTTGTCTGTTGTAGATTTACAGCCAGTCATTACAGAAAGTAAGAACAAAAGTGAAAGTATATTTTTCATAACGTTTTATTTGAAATAACATCATTTAACAAAATACAAGTAAAATTCTTATGAATTTACGACAATATTTTGAATTTCTTATTTAGAATCTTTTCAAATTTAAAATAATTATCAGTATCCATTTCATTAAAAACCCGCACTACGTAAAAGATTACGATGAAATACGTATTCCAGAAACACTACATCTACTTAAAAAATATACTTAATACGTATTTTTATAAGTATTAATACTTATATTTGCGCAATAATACTTAATTAAAGAAATCATGATTAGAGTAATAGTAGTTGGAAACGGCATGGTTGGTTATAAATTTTGCGAAAAGTTCGTTGCAAAATCAGGACAGGAAAAGTATCAAATTATCGTTTTTGGTGAAGAACCAAGGCGCGCCTACGACCGTGTTCATTTAAGTGAATACTTTGGAGGAAAAACGGCCGATGATTTATCATTATCAACAACCGAATGGTACGCTGAAAACAACATTATTCTAAATACATCAGAATTAATTACAGATATAAATCGTACCGAAAAAACAATACATACACATTTAGAAAAAATACATACGTACGATTACTTAGTTTTAGCAACAGGTTCATCAGCTTTTGTTCCGCCAATTGACGGAGTCGAAAAAGATGGTGTTTTTGTATACAGAACTATCGAAGACTTAGATGCTATTATGGCTTACGCCAAAAAGATAAAACAAAAAGGTGCAACCGAAGCCGCTGTTCTTGGCGGAGGATTATTAGGTCTTGAAGCTGCAAAAGCCGTTAGGGATTTAGGATTGAACCCGCATGTTGTCGAATTTGCTCCGCGTTTAATGCCGAGACAATTAGACAAAGGCGCAAGTGATATGCTGCAAGCAAAAATTGAAGAATTAAATATTGGAATTCATCTTAACAAAGCAACACAATATATAGATGGAAAAGAAAGTATAACGGGAATGATGTTTGCTGACGACGAATTGTTAAAAGTAGACATGTTGGTTATATCTGCCGGAATTAAACCTCGCGACGAATTAGCTCGAGTTTCAGGACTTGAAGTGGGTTTACGAGGCGGAATCGTGGTAAACAATCAAATGCAGACATCAGATCCTTCTATTTATGCCATAGGCGAAGCGGCACTTTACAATCAAAACATTTACGGACTTGTTGCTCCGGGTTACGAAATGGCCGATGTTGCTGCCGAGCAAATCTTAAATGGTTCTAAAACCATGAGAGAAACCATCGATATGTCGACACAATTGAAATTAATTGGTGTTGAAGTAGCAAGTTTTGGTGATCCTTTTGTTGAAAATGAAAACGTAACCGCCATTATTTATGAGAATAAATTAAGCGGTGTTTATAAAAGAATCAATGTTACCAAAGATTCGAAAACGCTTTTAGGTGGAATTTTGGTTGGAGATGCAAGCGATTATAATTCGCTTTTCCAGATTTACAGTAACGCAATGGCCTTACCTAAAAATCCGGAAGATTTGATTTTAGGCTCTCGTGACGGTTCTGAAGGTTCAAGTTTAGGAAGCGTAATGGATTTACCGGATACAGCCGTAATTTGCTCTTGCGAAAATGTTACAAAAGGCTCTATCTGCTGTAAAATTTTAGATGAAAGCTGCGCTAGTTTTTCAGATGTTGTGAAAGCAACTAAAGCTACTTCTGGCTGCGGCGGCTGTAAACCAATGGTTTCTGACTTGGTAAAAGCCACTCAAAAATCACTTGGAAAAGAAGTTAAAGAAGTAATCTGCGAACATTTCAGCTATAATCGTCAGGAATTATTCGATTTAGTAAAAATCAATAAATACGAGAATTTCTATGATGTTTTAGATCATCACGGAAAAGGCGACGGCTGCGAAGTTTGTAAACCTGTTGTAGCTTCTATTTTCTCTAGTATTTATAATGATACGGCAAACAAACACGTTACAACTCAAGATACAAACGATAGATTTTTGGCCAATATTCAACGAAACGGAACGTATTCTGTAGTTCCCAGAGTTGCCGGAGGTGAAATCACAGCTGAGAAATTAATTGTGATTGGCGAAGTAGCCAAACAATTCGATTTATATACTAAAATTACCGGAGCACAAAGAGTTGATTTATTTGGAGCACATTTAAGTGATTTACCAAAAATATGGAAAATCTTAATTGACAATGGTTTTGAAAGCGGCCATGCTTACGGAAAATCGCTTCGTGCCGTAAAAAGCTGCGTCGGAAATGCCTGGTGTCGTTACGGAATGGACGACAGCACCGGATTTGCTATCGAACTTGAAAACAGATACAAAGGAATCCGTTCTCCACATAAATTAAAAGGCGGTGTTTCGGCCTGCATTCGCGAATGCGCAGAAGCAAGAGGAAAAGATTTCGGATTAATTGCTGTTGAAGGTGGCTGGAATTTATACATCGCAGGAAATGGTGGAGCAAATCCAAAACACGCCGTTTTATTAGCCGAAAAAATAGACAAAGAAACCGTTATCAAATACATGGACAGATTCTTAATGTACTATATCCGTACCGCTGGCCCGCTGATTAGAACTTCAACTTGGTTAGAAAAATTAGACGGAGGTTTAGACTATTTAAAACAAGTTATCATCGAAGACAGTTTAGGAATCTGCGAAACATTAGAAGCCGAAATGCAGACTTTAGTTAACACTTTTGAATGCGAATGGAAACAAGTTCTGGAAAAACCAAGATTATTAAAACGCTTTAACCATTTTGTAAACTCAGACGAGAAAGACGACAATGCTGTTTTTGTTCCGTTAAGAGATCAAAAAGCGCCAAAAGCGTGGACTTAAAAAATATCTTGCCACAAAGGCACAAAGTCACGAAGTCAAGTCATAAAAACTTAAAAAAAAACTTAGCGCCTTTACGCCTTTGTGGCAAAACATCATAAAGCTCCAAAAAACAAAAAAATATCAATAACGTTTGCTGTCCTTCTTACCCTCTTTTTTACTGCGCCATCAAAACTCTCTTGATTGTAAAAAGAGGGCTAAGAAACAGGAAATCAAAACTCAATCAAAATGGAAGAAATCTTAAATCAATACGAAACAGTTCATGCGAGCGATGCAACAATTTGGTTTAAAGCGGGCAAAGTTGAAGATTTCCCTACTAATCGCGGCGGCTGCATTAAATACAAAAACAAGCAGATTGCTATTTTCAATTTCACACGCCGTAATGAATGGTACGCCTGCCAAAACGCCTGTCCGCACAAAATGGAAATGGTACTTTCAAGAGGAATGACCGGATCTACAGATGATATCCCGAAAATTGCCTGCCCAATGCATAAAAAAACATTTTCGCTAGTAGATGGTTCTAACTTAAATGGCGATGACTTAAAAATTGCAACATATCCAATTAAGGTTATTGAAAACGAAGTATTTGTTGGATTTGTAGATTAATTTTAAAGCCACAGATTTCACAGATTAAAAGGATTAAAATTATTTGCCACGAATTTCACGAATTAGCACGAATTAAATTAGTGGAATTCGTGAAATTCGTGGCAAAAAAACTTAACACCAGATTAAATCCAAAAAATCCTTTAATCTGTGGCAAAAAAACAAAAACAATAATTCGTGCTAATTCGTGAAATTCGTGGCTAAAAAAAACTTAATTCCGTATCTTTGAAATCTATTATCAAACCAAAAAATGACTACACCTTTTCAAAAAGCAAGCGAATGGATTGATGCTGAAAACGCACAAGATCCAAACATCGAAACCGACCAAAACAAAGAATATCCAAAAGAATTATTGTATTCAAACAGGATGTACGAAAGACTGATGCAGTTTGAACCCAATGCTTCTGAAGAAATTCAGATTGCATCAAAAGCACAGCACATCTGCCGATGGAAAGTTGCCCGCGAATCATATCCAATGGATCGTGTAGGTTATTTGAAATGGAGAGAAGAATTAAAAAAATTCCACGCTAAAACTACAGCCGAAATTCTTGAAAAAGCAGGTTATGATCAGGCTTTTATCGATCGCGTTTCTTTTTTAATTGAGAAAAAATTACTTAAAAAAGATCACGAAACGCAACTATTAGAAGATGTTATCTGTCTGGTTTTTTTAGAATATTATTTAGACCCTTTCGTTCATAAACACGACGACGAAAAACTAAAAAATATCATCAAAAAAACCTGGGATAAAATGTCGGATAAAGGACATCAGGAAGCGTTAAAAATCAATTATTCTGAAGAAAATTTAAACCTTATAAAAGCATCTTTAGGATTGTAAACTGACTTTATGAAGAAAAGCAATCAGGAAGAAGATAAAATCACGTTCAAAAATTTACGCCGTCTGTATTTTTTTGCACTTCTTACTATTGCCCTAACCATAATTATCAGTCAGGTTTTAGTGCAGTATAATCTGAATCAGCAGTTAAGTGATTCTAAAATCATCAACTTTTCCGGAAAACAAAGAATGCTGAGCCAGAAAATCGTCAAGGAAGCTCTGATTCTGCATTACGTTTCTGATATCGCTTCAGCTAAACAAATTTCACATTTACAAGATGTTTTATCACTTTGGAAAAAAAACCAAAACGCACTCGAAAACGGCAGCGACAGTTTAGCTTTTCCAAAAGAAAAATCAGAAACACTCAGCAAATTATATCTCGAGATCAATCCAATTTTCAATAAAATTGCACAAACAACCGATTCGTTTTTATTGAATTTAAAACAGAAAAAACAATCTGCAGAAAATCAAAAACTGGTACAGATTATTTTAGAAAACGAAGGTTCTTTTCTTTCAAAAATGAATCAGATTGTAACACAATATGATCTCGAAGCACACGAAAAAGTAACGGAACAGCGCAAAATAGAATATTGGATTTTCGGTTTTACATTATTGGTGCTGCTTTTAGAATTCTTCTTCATTTTTAAACCTACAAATAAAAAGATAGAACGATTAATTACAAGACTTTTATCTTCCGAAAAGAAAGCTTTAAAACTGGCTTACGACACTGAAATTATTAGTGAAATCAAAGAAAATTCGGTTAAAGAATTAAAATCGCTCAACTACGCAATGGAGAATACTTTACTCTATTGCCGAATTGCGCCCGATGGTTCGATAATTCATATTGGAGAAAAATTTGCCAAACTTTTAAACTACACTAAATTTTCATCCAACAAAAAATTCTCTGAAGTTTTAACCGTTGATGAAAAAGAGCAAATCAATATTGACCGACTCATTTTCGAAAAACAACGAAGCGGCTGGCAAGGCGAAATCAAAATTTTAAACAAGGAAAATCAAACCATTTGGTTGGATTTATCAATGGTTCCCGTAACCATCAAAAAAGATGAATTAGAACTTTTGATTGTTTGTTTCAACATTACCGAACGCAAAAAAGCGCAGCGTGAAGTCGAACGTTTGAATCTTGAAAACACGACCGAAAAAATCAATCAGCAAAAGATTATTTCGAGCAAAATTGTTGAAAATCAGGAAAACGAACAAAATCGAATCGCCAAAGAAATTCATGACGGAATTGGTCAAATGCTTACCGGTTTAAAGTTCAGTCTGGAAAGCATTAATCTGGATGACCGAGAAAAATCAGAACAAAAAATTGAATACCTAAAAAAACTTTCACTTGACATTATAAAAGGTGTCCGCACCGCAACTTTCAACTTAATGCCTCCGGAATTAAGCGATCACGGAATCGTTTCTTCCTTGGCAAAACTAACGCAGGAACTTTCAAAACTTACCGGAAAAGAAATCCTTTTCTACAACAAAACCAATTTCGACCAACGTTTAGATTCTCTAATCGAAATCAATATTTACCGACTTACACAAGAAGCCATAAACAACGCCATAAAATACGCTGAATCATCGCATATAATTGTTCAACTATCACACAGCGAGACCCTTTTAAGCGTTATTATCGACGATAACGGAAAAGGTTTCGATATCAATTCAGTTGACAAAAAACGAAACAGCGAATCAGGAATGGGACTTTTATTTATGAAAGAAAGAATTCAATACATCAACGGCCGCGTTTTCATCAACTCAATTCCAGGCGAAGGAACAAGGATTACGTTTAATATTCCGATACTTAAGTAGAAAATCCAATTTTTAAATTCCAATATTTAAGTACCAAATTCCAATTGCGCAAAGTATTGTCAGGCTGAGCGAAGTCGAAGCCCACACAATCTTAATCGACAATCAAAAAAATAAGAATAATCATCTGGGCGAGCCACCATCCCGATAAGAGGGCAAATTTACTTTGTCTTTATTCGCCCTCTTATCGGGATGCTGTCGGGCTATCCGGGCTACTTCGGTAGCTTCCTCCTATCCCTCTCGCGGACAATCGTTTTCAAAAGAAAATTTAAGTTTACAAGGAAATAAAAAGTAAAAAATAAATTGCCTCCAGCTAAAGCTGGAGGCAATTAAAACCAAACTTTGTCAAAGTTCAAAACTTTGACAAAGTTGACCACAATCTTGCCAGGCTGAGCGAAGTCGAAGCCCGCGCAATCTTAATCGACAATCTTTGCAGAGCTACTTACGTGGGCTTCGACTTCGCTCAGCCTGACAATTACTGTACTCAATTGGGATTTGGAATTTAGATATTGGAATCTAATTTTCTAATGATTTTTTAATATTGGAATTTGGAATTTCAAAAAATTGGAATTTTAAATAAAAAAAGTACGTATATTAGCGTCTTCTTTATAGATGAATATACGTAAAAATCCAAAAACCAAAATTAAGTAAACTATGAGTAATATCATTCGTGTAGTGCTGGCAGATGATCATGTTTTTGTTAGAGACGGAATCAAATCCCTTTTGGAAAACGAAGCAAACATTGAGGTTGTGGGCGAAGCAATTGATGGAGCCGACGCTCTTGACGTGGTAGCGCAAAGCAAACCCGATTTACTTATAGCCGATATTCGTATGCCAAACTTAACCGGTATCGAACTAGTAGAAAAACTTAGAAGCGAAAATAATAACATAAAAATTATTATGCTTTCGATGCACGAATCGGAAGAATACGTATTGAAATCCATAAAAGCCGGAGCCGATGGTTATTTATTGAAAGGTTCAAGCAAAGAAGAATTTTTAAAAGCACTTCATACCGTTTCTGCCGGAGGAAAATATTTCAGTGGAGACATTTCATCTATCTTAATTGGTCAATTGACAAATCCATCTAATTCATTAGAGCCTAAGCAAAACTTAAGCGACGAAATGATGATTACCAAAAGAGAAAAAGAAATCCTGACTCTTTTATTATCCGGAAAAGGAAACAAAGAAATCGCCGAAGCACTTGACATTAGCAAACGAACTGCCGAAGTACATCGCTTTAACCTGATGAAAAAGCTGAAAGTAAAAAACTTAATGGAACTTTCTAATAAGGCAACAGAGTATTCTTTAATCTAATTTTTCGATGAGAAAACTACTTAAATACATTTTTGTAATTTTCATTTTAAGTTCAAAAATATATTCACAAAGCTATTCTCAGGAATATTCAGATTCTATTCAAAAAAAATGGAAATACTTTAAACTAAGACAAAGCGAAAAAGTTATTGTAGTTGAACATACTCCAATTCAAATACTTTGTGGTATTACAGCTTTTGCCTCCATAACAATAGTTAAAACCACCAAAGGAGACACTTTCAGAGTATTGGATTTATGCAGTTTAAAAAAATTCACTCCTAATGAAGAGGTGAATATATCTCCCGAAAAAGCTCCTTCATCTAATGTAAATTTCCCAAAGAAATACGTCGTAGATTCGAAAAATGATAATGAAATTATTGAAGAAAGTAATTATGAAAAAACTATTTTAAAAACAACTTGGGCTTCAATTGAAAAAAGCAAAGAATAATTAAGTATAAATACGTAATTATTTTTCAAAAACTGCGTTTTAGCATATTTTAACTAAGTTATAGTACTTATTTTTACAAAAAATATAAGTGCTATGAAAACTACAAACTCATTATCTCAATCACACAAAATTTTATTTTTGAACACATTGGCTTTTACCGTGTGTTTTGCCTGTTGGACATTAAACGGGGTCTTAGTAACCTTTTTAGTCGATAACGGAATTTTCCACTGGAGCGTTGTTCAGGTGGGATGGCTTTTAGGTATTCCAATTCTAACAGGTTCCATTATGCGTCTTCCTATTGGAATCCTGACAGATAAATTTGGAGGAAAATATGTTTTTTCACTTTTACTGCTTCTCAGCTCGATTCCATTGTTTCTTCTTCCCTACGCCGACAGCTTTTTTATGTTTGCTTTACTTAGTTTCTTCTTCGGAATGGTTGGAACTAGTTTTGCCGTCGGAATTGGTTATACCTCTATTTGGTATCCAAAAGAATGGCAGGGTCGCGCTTTAGGTATCTTCGGAATGGGAAATGCCGGCGCAGCCATAACAACCTTTTTAGCTCCTTCCCTATTAAATCATTTTTCAATTGAAGATCCACAAAACGGCTGGAAAATACTTCCTGTTATTTATGCCATTTCTTTAGTAGTAATTGGGGTTGCTTTTTTGATTTTCACTCAAAACAAAAAACCGGAAAACAATACTAAAACCGTTTCTCAAATGCTGGTTCCTTTAAAATCTGCAAGAGTTTGGCGTTTTGGGGCGTATTACTTTTTAGTTTTTGGTTGTTTTGTAGCCTATTCACAATGGCTTTTGCCAAATTTCATGAACGTTTATCAAACCAGTTTAGTTATGGGAGGTTTGTTTGCAACAATGTTCAGTCTTCCTTCTGGCGTAATCAGGGCTTTTGGAGGTTATTTATCAGATAAATTCGGGGCAAGAAAAGTGATGTATTGGGTTTTAGGATCTTCAGTAGTTTTAAGTGCTTTATTAGCCATTCCGAAAATGGAAATTACAACTACCGGCCCAGGCGTTTTAGCAACCAAAAAAGGAACTATTACCGCTGTTACAAATGATAAAATTAAGATTGGCGAAACAGATTTTGCGGTCGCACAGAAAAAAGAAAAAAATGCCGAAAATGCCATTTTTCCAACTTCAACATCATGGCAGCAAGTTGTTGTCGCAGAAAATCAAAGCGTGAAGAAAAAAGAACTTCTGGCAAAAGGAATTACCGTTATTAAATTTGATGCTAATATGTGGGTTTTCTTAGTTTTAGTAATCCTGATTGGAATTTCATGGGGAATTGGAAAAGCAGCAGTTTACAAATATATTCCCGAATATTTCCCAAATGAAGTGGGTGTTGTAGGCGGAATGGTTGGTATGATTGGCGGTTTGGGTGGTTTCTTTGGCCCTATTATATTCGGATATTTATTAACTGCAACCGGAATCTGGTCTAGTTCATGGATTTTTATTCTGCTTTTTTCAACCGGATGTTTAGTCTGGATGCATTATGCCATTACCAAAAGTGTGAGCAAAAAACAACATAAAACAGTAAAAACAATTGAAAAACAGCAACTTGTACCTGTAACCAATTAAATTTTAAAATAATGACTTTTATCATTAATAAGGGCTTATTTTTCTTATAAATTTACGCCATCAAAAAATTACAAGTTTTATGAAAAAAATAAAATTAATTGCTCTATTCCTTTTTGGTACTGGCGCAGCGATGCAAGCACAAGAATTAGATGTAAATTTACAAATAAGGCCTCGTTTTGAATACCGAAACGGATATAAACAACTTTTGCAAGAAGGTCAGGAAGGAACTTCACAAATTTCACAGCGTTCTCGTTTGAATTTCAATTATAAACAAGAAGATTTAATTGTAAAATTAACGCTGCAAAATACCAGAACCTGGGGTGACGTTGCACCAACAGCTCCAGCAGATAAAAACGGAGTTGCTGTTTTTGAAGCCTGGGCACAATATAATTTCACTGAAAAATGGAGTGCCAGAATGGGACGTCAGGTACTTTCATACGATAATCAGCGTATTTTAGGAGAACAAGACTGGGGACAGCAGGCACAAAGCCATGATGCACTTACAGTTTCATTTCATACTGAAAAACAAAAATTAGATTTTGGGGGAGCTTATAACTCTACTGCCGAAAATGTTCTTCAGACTCCTTATACTGTTGCCAGTTATAAAGCTTTGCAATATGCATGGTATCATAATCAATTTAATGAAGCTTTTGGTTTGAGTTTCTTATTATTGAATACAGGTTACGAGTATGCTCCTGAGCCTGCTCCTTCTACCAAACTATTAGTAGATTACAAACAGACTTTTGGACCTTATATAGCTTATAAAAAAGGTAAAATCGATACTAATTTTTGGGCATACGGTCAAACCGGAAAAAGCACAGACCAACAAGTAAGTGCCTGGAATGCTGCAGCAAATTTTAATTACAGCATAACAGATTCTTTTAAAGCTGGTTTAGGATATGAATTCCTTTCTGGAAAAGATACAAATGACGGAAGTACTGTTATTAAATCTTTCAATCCTATTTTTGGAACCAACCACGGTTTTAATGGTTATATGGATTATTTTTATGTTGGAAATCACTTAAATAATGTTGGTTTACAAGATGCATTTGTCAAATTGAATTACAATGTAAACAAATGGCAGTTTGCTTTGATTCCGCATGTGTTTTTATCTGCTGCTGATGTAGTGACGCCAGTTGAAAAATTAGATTCTTATTTAGGAACTGAAATCGACGCAACTTTTGGCTATAACTTCAAAAAAGACATTACAGTTTCAGGAGGTTATTCTCAAATGTTTGGTTCTAAAACTTTAGAATTTATCAAAAATGGAGATGCCGGACATACCAACAATTGGGCGTGGTTAATGATTTCTGTAAATCCAAGAATTTTTAGCTGGAAAAAATAATTTTTCTTCAAAATTCACTCAAATATTTTACCCTTTTCCTATTTCGGAAAAGGGTATTTTTTTTATTTACAAAAAAGTTACGATATCTCGTTTAATTAATTATATTTGAATCGATTACGAACCCCAAATTCTATCCCCCAAATGAAACAATTTTTAAAACTATCAATGTTAACCTTCATTGTTACGCAACCTGGTATTGGCCAAAAATACAATGATGCTTTAATTTCAAAAAACTCTGAAATTAATTTCGCAAAAACACAAAAAAGAGGCATTAAAAAAGACAACATTATTTATTATGTTGAAAATGATCTGCAAACCATATCAGCCTACAAAAGAAGCAAATTAAAATGGCAGACTAATGTAATTTCTGTTTGCGGAAAACCAAAAAAAGGAGAACCTGAAATTAGATATGTAGGATATAATTCAAATAAGCTGCTTATCGTTATCGGAAAACATAATTTTGCTGAAATTGACATTAATAGTGGTGAAACAAAATTTGTTGGTTAAGATTAAAAAACAAAGCGATCTTTAATAGAATTTTCTAAAATATACATTTTAAATTACCCTTTTTCAGTTTTGGAAAAGGGTATTTTATTTTGAATGTTTTGGAATATTCTTTAATATATTTGATTGAAATTATTTTCATCATTTAAACTGATATATTGAAAAGAACAACAAAAATAATAACAATAAACTCAATTAATCAAATTCCTTCATTAGAAGAAATTAGAAAAATACCCAGAACCAAAGCCCTAAAAATTATTTTTGAAAATTCAGTCCAAAATCAACGAGAATCTATTGGTCAAAATTTTAAAAAGCAATTACAAGGATTTCAGGTTGGAATTCATCTTTTAAATCCAGAAATTAATATTGCTAAACTAATTACAGATCAAGAAATTGAAGAACACCAACTCTTTTTTGAGAATTGTGCTAAGGATTATAGAGAATTAGGTGAAAAGTTAATCTTCAAACTTGCCGAACAGCTTAAAATTACAATCAATTCAGATTGTCCTTGGATAACATTTAATCAGTTTTTGAGAAACAACAAACAAGCTGGAAAATTTGAAGAATGGAGATACTTTTTTCATGGTTTTCATTGCGGTTTTGAAAACAAAAAAACGGGTCAAATGATTGAAGTTCCACTTGTTTTCGGTCTTGAATTTGGAGATTTAGATCCATACTTTTTTACTAATTTTATAAAATCAACACCTCATTATAAACCTTTGCCTGTGAAGATTTATGAGGATTATGCAGATGGAGTTAGAATAAATGAAAAGATGCTTTCTCTTGGTAAATTTGAACATATCAATTCAAATTTTAAAAATCACACAGGAATTGTAGTTACAGATCGAGAAAAAATAGAAATCAAAGAATATATCCCTGAAGAACAAACTACAAAAAGAAAATTTAGTTTTTGGAAGTTTATAGGACTCAAATTTTAAATTCTTTTCAAATGAAACTCATAGCTTGGAATTGCAACATGGCATTCAGAAAAAAAGCAGAATTCATTCTAGCCCACAATCCTGATATTGCTGTAATTTCTGAGTGTGAAAACCCTGAAAAATTAAAGTTTCCAAACGGAACACAATTACCAAACGATATTCTTTGGTACGGAACAAATCCGCATAAAGGACTTGGCGTTTTCTCTTATAGCGATTATCGATTTCAACTTTTGGATTGCCATAATCCAAACTATAAAAACATTTTACCAATAGCCGTAACTGGCGGAAAATTAGATTTTTTCTTATTTGCAATCTGGGCAAACAATCCTGAAGATAAAGACGGACAATATGTAACTCAGGTCTGGAAAGCCATTAATTATTATGAAGATCTAATTAAAGAAACCAAAACCATTTTAATTGGAGATTTCAACAGTAATACGATTTGGGACAAACCACGAAGAGAAGGAAATCATACAACGGTTGTAAACAAATTAGGCGACAAGAATATTTTTAGCACTTATCATAAATATTTTAATCAAATTCAGGGTAAAGAAGAGCATCCAACTTTATATCTTTATAGACACGAAAACAAACCGTATCATCTGGATTATTGCTTTGCTTCAAATGATTTTATTGAAGCCCTGGAAAGTGTCGAAATAGGAACTTATCAAGATTGGACAGCGCTCAGCGACCACAAACCTTTAATAATTAAATTCAATATATAAACCATGAACAACTGGACTCAGCGATGGGACGACCGTTACAGCAGCGAAGAGTTTGCGTACGGCGAAGACCCCAACAATTATTTAAAAGAACAATTAGAAAAACTAAATCCCGGCGCTATTCTTTTTCCTGCCGAAGGCGAAGGACGAAATGCCATTTTTGCAGCAAAATTAGGCTGGAACGTTTCTGCTTTTGATATTAGTGAAGAAGGAAAAAACAAAGCTTTAAAACTTGCCGAAGCAAACAATGTTTCAATTGATTATCAAGTCGGCGAATTAGAAACGCTGGATTTTTATACAGCACAATTTGATGCGATTGCTTTGATTTATGCTCATTTTCCGGCAGAAATTAAATCGGTAATTCACAAACAGCTGGATAAACTATTACGCAAAAATGGGGTTATTATTTTTGAAGCTTTCAGCAAAAAGCATTTAGAATATCTAGCCGTAAACGAAAAAGTAGGCGGTCCAAAAGATATCGAATCTTTATTTTCTATCGAAGAAATCAAAGCCGATTTCCTTAATTATGAAATCATCGAATTAGAAGAAAAAGAAATCGAACTCAACGAAGGTTTATTCCATAACGGAAAAGGTTCTGTAATTCGTTTTATTGGCAGAAAAAAATAAATTATACTCGACGTGGAGACGCATTGCGGTGCGTCTCTACAAAAAAACCTCTCTTTTTTATGCTCAAAAAATCATTAAAAATACTTTTAGGATTTACAATCTTTTTAATGATCTCAATTATCTATTTACTGAGCGACTTCAATCCTATTTATAAAAATGAAGAGTTTTTATTTATAACCAAAGAATTAAAAAATGCTCAAAAAGAAGATTTCCAAGCTTTTATTTTTACATACAATAAAATTTATAAAAAAATAAAAGAACCAAGTTGTCCTTGTCAAAATGCTGCAAACTGATATTAGAAATACATCTTTATTAAAAAGAGCTCTTTATTTGCTAAAAATAAAAAAAGAATTTAGTCATGACGAATGTCTTAAATTCGTTTTAGTACACTACGATTTTGGATTTGATAACATTGGAATAAAAGATGCTTCAAAATTTTACTTCAAAAAAGATTTAGAAAAACTGAATGAAAAACAAATAATAACTTTAGTTGTAATATTTCGAAATTCAGGACTATATAATCCTATCCAAAACAAAAAGAAACTTGATGCTAAAGTTTTATTATTTGAAAAAATCCTGCATAACAAATAAGTACTAATACGTAAATAAATTAGAAATATTTATGCTCCATAATTTCAGATCTCAATTCTGAAACTTCCAAAATCCCAATTCGTTTTCCAACTGTTTTTATCAACTCTTCTTTTTTCAAACTCGAAATAACGCGTATCGCTTGTTCTTCTGTAGTTCCTGCAAAATCGGCAATTTCTTTTCGGGAAAGATCAATATCGATCAAACCATTGATTTGTCCAAACTTACGATGAATATAAAGCAATAAATCAATCACGCGTTCGCGAACATTCATGTGCGCAATTTTACGAATATTGTTCTCGCTTTTGTTTAATTCTTCCGCATAAAACAACATTAAAGCATATGTAAATTCAGGAACTTGTTTTAAAATATCAAGCATAGTTTCATTACTGAAATTACATAAAACGGTATCTTCCAGCGCATAAGCACCAATTAAGTATTTTTTACCCGTTCCAAATCCGCGAAAGCCTATTGTGTCTCCGTTTTTTGTGAGACGTACGATTTGTTCTCGTCCGTTTATTCCGGTTTTTACTGTTTTTGCTTTTCCCTTACAAATAAAGTAAAGTCCTTGCAACGGCGCGCCTTCGGTAATAAATTGATCCGATTTTTTGCAGACAATATTCTGCTTTTTAGAAACAAACTGGCTCATTTGCTCTAAATGCAGGTGTTTCTTGATAAAACAATTTTCATTGGTACAAGAATAACAAGCGGTTTGTTCTTCTTTCATGAGTCCAAATTTTTATCGGATTAAAAACTAATTTGTTGTTACTCATTTGATTTGATCAAAAATAGAAAAATAAATTTAAAAAATACGTATTTATACGTAAAAATACTTATTTTTGTGTAAGTGATTTATCTAAATCCCTGCAGATTCAAGAAATAGTATCTAAAAAAGAACTGTAATGCAAAATACCAAAATCAAAACTACCTGTTCGTATTGTGGCGTTGGCTGCGGCATAATCGTAACCAACGATGCCAAAAACGGCGTAATGGTAGAAGGCGACAAAGATCATCCGGTTAATAAAGGAATGTTATGTTCTAAAGGAATGAATCTGCATTACGTAGTCAACGATACTTCAGACAGAATTTTATATCCTGAAATGCGCGGTAGTAAATCCTATCCGCTCGAACGCGTGAGTTGGGATACCGCACTTGATCGCGCAGCAGCTGTATTTTCTTCTATTATAAAAAAACATGGCCCTGACAGCGTTGGGTTTTATATTTCGGGACAATGTTTAACTGAGGAATATTATTTGGTAAACAAACTCGTAAAAGGTTTTTTGAAAACCAATAATATCGATACCAATTCCCGACTTTGCATGAGTTCTGCCGTTGTCGGTTATAAAAAAACTTTCGGAGAAGATTCTGTTCCAATTGCTTACGATGATATTGAACTTGCCGATACACTTTTAATTACTGGTGCAAATCCTGCTTGGTGTCATCCCATTTTATTTCGAAGAATTGAAAAACACAAAGAGAAAAATCCTAAAACAAAAATAATCGTAATAGATCCGAGGCGAACAGATACCGCCGCTTTTGCCGATATCCATTTACAGATTATTCCCGGTTCAGACATTATTTTATATCATGCTATTGCGAAACGCATTATCGAAAAAGGTTATGTAGATCATGATTTCGTTAAAAATCACGCAGAAAATTTCAAACAATATAAAGATTTAGTTTTAGGAACTTCTTTAGAAAAAGCCTCTAAACTCTGCGGAATTCCAGTAAACGATATTAAACTCGCCGCCGACACAATCGGAAAAGCAAAAGGTTTCCTTTCTTTTTGGGCAATGGGATTAAACCAAAGTGCTGTTGGCGTTGACAAAAACACCGCTTTGCTTAATTTATCTTTATTAACAGGACAAGTTGGAAAGCCGGGTTCAGGACCTTTTTCATTAACCGGACAGCCTAACGCAATGGGAGGACGTGAAGTTGGAGGAATGGCAACGCTTTTGGCCGCGCACAAAGATATCGCTAATCCAACGCATAGAAAAGAAGTCGCAGATTTCTGGGGCGTTGACGAACTTTCAGATAAACCAGGATTGACAGCAACAGAAATGTTTGACGCCTTAGAATCTGGAAAAATGAAAGCCGTTTGGATTATCTGCACGAATCCGCTAGTGAGTTTACCTGATTCCAGAAGAATTGAAAAAGCACTGCAAAACGCTAAATTCGTTGTCGTTCAGGATATTTCGCATAATGCCGATACCGCAAAATTTGCCGATTTACTTCTACCTGCCGCCGGGTGGTTAGAAAAAGAAGGAACGATGACCAACTCAGAGCGTCGTATTTCTTATCTTTCAAAAGGAATAAATGCGCCCGGAGAAGCACTTCCGGATATTGAAATTCTAATTCGTTTTGCTAAAAAAATGAATTTTCACGGATTCAATTTTAATAGTGCCGAAGAAATCTACAAAGAACATTGTGCGCTTACCAAAGGCACAAACATCGATATTTCATTTTTAAATTATCATCGATTAAAAACCGAAGGCACTTTTCAATGGCCCGTTCCAGATTACGGACATCCGGGAACTCCCCGACTATTTACTGATAAAAAATTCTATACGCCGTCACAAAAAGCAATTTTCAACCTTCCGGTTTCAATAGAAAATACATCGGTACAGCCAAATGCAGAATTTCCGTTTATTTTAACAACAGGAAGAATTCGCGATCAATGGCATACCATGACAAAAACCGGAAAAGTATCAAGATTGTTGACTCATATTCCGAGTCCGGTTTTAGAAATAAACCCAATTGATGCTTTTAAAAATGAAATTAAAAATGGTGATATCGTTACCGTTACAAGTAAAAATGGCGAAGTTCGCGTAAAAGCAAAAGTTACAGATTCCATTAAAGAAAAAGTAGTTTTCCTGCCAATGCATTGGGGAAAACAACTCGAAAATGATTTGAATAGAACTAACAATTTAACCAATACTGTTGTCGATCCGGTTTCAAAAGAACCTGATTTTAAATTCACCACCGTTTCGATTACAAAATATGTAAAACCATTTCAAAAAATTGCAATTGTAGGCGCTGGAGCGGCTTCTTTCAGGTTTATTCAAAACTACCGTGAATTCAATACAACCGATGAAATTATTGTTTTTTCGAATGAAATAAATCCGTTTTACAATCGTGTTTTACTTCCGGAATATATGACGGGAGAATTCACTTGGGAACAGCTTTTAAAAGTAAAAGACGGCGAGGCTTTAAATAAGCTCAACATTACCATGAAAGCCGGAGTTGCGATTGATAAAATAGATACAGCCAATAAAATTATAAAAGACAGTTTAGGCGAAACTCATACTTTCGATTCCTTAATTCTGGCAACCGGAAGCCGTCCTTTTATTCCAGAAAACGCACAGCTTCATCTTCCGAGCCGATTTACCGTACGAAGAAAAGAAGATGCAGATCGATTAAAAAAACATCTTGACAGCACTAATCTTCCACCCGAAGAACAGCATGTTGTGATTATTGGCGGCGGATTATTAGGATTAGAATTGGCCGCCGCTTTAAAACATAAAAAAGTAAAAACAACCATAATTCAGAGAGCTTCGCGTTTGATGGAACGTCAGCTGGATTTGATTTCCAGTAAATTATTGGCCGAAGAAGTTCAGCTTCGTGATATTCAGATTTATTTTGATAATGAAGTTAGTACCGTTTTTGAAACTGATAATCCGAACGAAATTGAAATCGCACTGAAAAGCGGCAGAATCATTACCGCAAATGCCATCGTTTATACCATCGGAACAATTCCGAATATAGAAATTGCCAGAGAAAGCGGACTTTCCTGCGGACGCGGCGTGAAAGTAAATCAGTATTTACAAACCTCAAATCCTGATATTTTTGCGATTGGAGAAATCGCCGAATTCAATAATAAATTATTCGGAATTACTTCGGCTGCCGAAGAACAGGCCGATATTCTGGCTAACTTTTTAGCCGGCGATATCAGCAGTTATTATAAAGGTTCGGTTTTAATGAATATTTTAAAACTCGAAGATTTAAATCTTTGCAGTATTGGTGATATTGAAATTCCGGAAAATGACGATTCATTTGAAGAAATTGTTTTTGCCGATTTGAAAAAACGCTATTACAAAAAATGCATCGTAAAAGACGATTTGCTTGTGGGAGCGATTTTAATGGGCGATAAAAACGAGTTCGCCGAATTCAAAACGATGATAGAAAGCAAAATCGAATTATCAGACAAACGAAATTTATTATTAAGAGGAAGCTCAAGCGCAAAACCTGTTTTAGGAAAATTAGTTTGTTCCTGCAGTCAGGTTGGAGCCGGAAATATCGAAGAAACAATAAAAAGCGGTGTAAACAATTTCACCGATTTATGCAAAAACACAGGCGCCGGTTTAGGCTGCGGAAGTTGTAAAACAGAAGTAAAAGAGATATTGGCAAAGTGTAAAGTTTAGTTGATTTTGTTAGATTGTGCAGATCTAACCGCAAAGTTCGCAAAGGTTTTTTGTAAAGTTTCGCAAAGATTTATATTCTCTGCTTAAGATTATTTTCTAAAGAAAAAAGTTCACAAAGCTATGCGCTAAATCTTTACTTAATGCTTTGTGAACTTTGGCAACTTACTAAAGATAAAGTAAAAAAGCTTTGCTAAACTTTGCGAAAATCCTTTGTGAACTTTGCGGTAAAATTTATACCCAAAGTAAAGCAACCTGAAACCTGAAACAAAGAAAACCTGAAACAAAGAAGAAATGGAGTTAACAAGATTAATAGTAAAAGGAGGCGTTATTTCGCCGGGAGAGTTGAGAGAAGTCGTTAATATGGCTGCAGATCAAGGACTGGATTCCATTTCATTTGGTTCTAGACAAGATATTATTTTTCCAAAAGGTTTTACATCTTTGGACAAAACGGCTTTAGGAAAACATCATTTTGTTTATCCCGATCAAAAAAGCGGTAATAATATTGTTTCGTCTTATGTTTCGACAGATATTTTCAGAAATACAAATTGGCTTACCGGAAATAAATTCCTTTATATATTGGAACTTTTTAAAGAACAGCCCAAACTTAAAGTCAATATAAACGATCCAAAACAGCAATTGGTTCCGTTGTTTACCGGACATTTAAACTTCATTGCTTCAGAACACGAAGATTATTGGTACTTATATATTCGTTTACCAAAATGGGAACGCATGGAAGTTTATCCTGTTTTAATTTACAGCTGGGATATTGCCAAATTCTATTATGAAATCGAAAAAATTACCGCCGAAGAATCTATAGTAATCGATTTGATTTTTAATCTGGTAAGCGAAGCTTTAGACACCAATAACAGAACTATTGACAAACCTTTGAACATTCCGTTTTATCCGTTTCCTTATTACGAAGGAATGAACAGAATGGGAATCGATCAATATTGGTTAGGATTATATTGGCGAAATAATTTATACGATCTCGATTTCCTAAAAGAAATGTGCGATTTGTGTTTCGACTGTAAAATTGGGAAAATCTGTATCACGCCCTGGAAATCTTTTATCATAAAAGGAATTCCAAAAGATCGAAAACTGGAATGGGAAAAATTCTTAGGCAAACGTGGAATCAACGTTCGCCATTCGCTGTTAGAACTCAACTGGCATTTACCCGTTGCAATGGAATGGGCATTGAACTTAAAAACATTTTTGGTTCGTACGCTCGATCAATTTGATATCAGTACTTACGGATTGAATTTCGGAATTTCCGAATACAATCGTGATGGTCATTATTTTACTTCTATCGTAATTGAAAAAAACGAACTTCCAGCTGCTTTAGAATCCATTAAAATTCGTGATACATATAATGTATTATATGCGAAAAATTTCGATCCAAATACACGCGAGTACATTGTGCATTCCCAAGACATTGACAAACTCGAACTGCCAACGATTTTAATTGAATTAAGTCGGAAATATTTTAATGAACTCGGAAACGCAACAACAGAATCCACCGAAAAAACGCAGAAAAAAGAAAAGCCGCAACAAGATATTTATCAATGTCAGGAATGCTTAACACTTTATAAACCTGAATACGGAGACGAAAGCCAAGGTATTCCAAAAGGTATTTCATTTACAGATTTAGGCGAAGATTATTGCTGTTCCTTATGCGAAGCACCAAAAAGCAATTTCAAAATTCTGGACACAAGCGATAGCGAACTAACGAAGTAAATTGCAGAGAATTAATATCAATCATAATAATTAGGAGCTTATTCCTGCTGTCCACTATATCTTTTATCTCGTAATGACGAGACCATAAAAGGATGCCGCTCCCATCAGGGCTAGGAAACTCGTTTTCAAAAGAAACAACAAGTAAATACATTTTACATCTTACATTCGCAATTCAATTTTACCTCTCTCTTTTTAACAATATCAGCATTTATACAGCAATTTCCTCTATTTTTTCATGTAGAATTGTTAAGAAATTTTAGTTTTTAATTTTTCTAAAAAAGTCAAATAATTTACTTTCAAATAGTTAAACTAAAATCTCACCAAAAAACTTAACATTGGGAGACTTGTTTTATAGTTATCTTTACTTAACCATAAATTAACAATTTGATCACATTGTTATTAATAATCCTCATTTAAAAGCACATTTATATGGAAAACAAGAACGAAGAAGTAACCCCTGAGAAAATCGATTCACCTACAACTGAAAATATTCAGCCCGCAGCAGAAAGTGTAAAAGCTGAAGAAAAAACACCAGCAAAAGCACCTGTTCGTAAAGCTGCTCCAGTTAAAACTGCGACAACGGCTAAACCAGCATCAACAACTGCAAAACCTGCTGCAACAGCTGTAAAAAAACCAGCAGCTACAGCAAAAGCTCCGGCAGCATCTGTTTCAAAAACAGCTGTAACTACACCAAAACCGGCAGCACGCAGAGCTCCTGCTAAAAAAGTATTGACTCCAACTATTAAACCGGAGGCTGTAAAAACAGTGGTTACAAAAACTGCTGTTACTGATGCTAAAGAAGAAAGCACAAATGAAGCAGCTACAACTGTAGAAACTGCTAAAAATAAATCTGATAAAAAAGTAAAGAAAGTGAAGGACAAAGAAAAGGACAAAGCGAAAAAGAAATTAGCTAAGAAAAAAGAGAAAGCTAAAAAAGACAAGCAGAAAGAAAAAGCCAAGAAAGCAAAATTAAAAGCTGCAGCTAAGAAAAAAGAAAAAGCTAAAAAAGCAAAAGATAAAGCGAAAGCAAAAAAAATTGCTAAAAAGAAAGTTAAGTCTAAAAAAAAGGCTAAAGCTAAAAAGAAAAAATAATATCTAAGAAAGGTTTGACTTTAATAAAGTTGAACCTTTTTTTTATGCGTTCCTCGCAAGGACATACTGTACGAAGGCTTCGACTTCGCTCAGCCTGACAATCGTAATTGTTATGTCACCCTGAGCAAAGTCGAAGGGCATATAGTAATGTGTTACAATTAACAATTAACAATTAACAATTAATAATTCACAATTGACTTTTACCCCCCAATCGCAATCATACTGCGATTATCAAAATGTTTGGCAGGATCATTCATTTCAACAATTGTAACCATTCCGGCGCGGACTTTCTTTTTATTTTGAACAGATTCAGAAATCAAATTTGTAATCGATTCGCCATTTCTAAAAGGCGTTAAAAGATCTGTTTCTGAATTCGAGAAAAGGCAGTTTTTAATTTTTCCATCGGCAGTTAAACGAATTCGGTTGCAGCTATCACAAAACGGATTTGTAATCGAACTTATAATTCCGAAATCACCTTGAAAACCTTTTATTTTATACGTTCTGGCCGTGAAGTTTTTTTCATCCTCCAGTTTTTGAATTTCATCTTCTAAAAAAGCATCTCCAACTAAAGATAAAATCTCATTTTGAGAAACCATTTTGCTTCTGTCCCACTCGTTTCCGGCAAACGGCATAAACTCAATAAACCTTACCGAAATAGGCAGAAATTGTGTTAGTTTAACGAAATCAACAATTTCGTTATCATTAAAACCTTTCATTAAAACTACATTTACTTTGACTTGAAAATCATGATTCAAAAGTAAATGCAGATTATCTACAACCTTTTCAAATTGATTTCTGAGTGTTATAGAATGAAATTTAGACGAAACCAAAGTATCTAAACTCAAATTGATTTTTTTGACTTTAAACTGCTTTAAAGTGTCTATATGACGATCGATTAAAATTCCGTTTGTCGTTATGGAAAGTGAAATATTTAAATCAGCTAATTTTGAAATTATCTCCGGAAAATCTTTTCGTAAAAGTGGTTCTCCGCCTGTTAATCTAATTTTGTCAACACCATTTTGTACAAAAGTCTGGGCGATACCAAAAATCTCGTCAGCTGTCATTAAACTAGCTTTAGGAGAAAGCGCAATTCCGTCGGCCGGCATGCAATACGTACAACGCAGGTTGCATTTTTCCAGCAGCGAAATACGCAGATAGTTGTGTCTGCGCCCAAAAACATCCGTCAAAATTGTGTTAGAGGCTGTCATGATTTTTTCCTTTTAAAATATGAAAGACGTGCATTACATGCGGAAAAACAGCGTCCATCGATTCTCTCGCTCCGTTTGTTGAACCCGGCAGAGCCAAAACTAAACTTTTACCCAAAGTTCCGGCTACAGTTCTCGAAAGCATTGCATAAGGCATTCTTTGTTGTCCGTAATCGCGAATTGCTTCCTCGATTCCCGGAATTCTGCTTTCTAATATTGGCGATAAAGCTTCCGGCGTTACATCTCTTGGAGATAATCCAGTTCCGCCCGTAAAAATCACCAATTGATTATCTTTTGCGTAAGCTTTTGTTTTTTCCTGAATAATATCCAATTCATCAGGAATAATTTCATAATGAGAAGTTTCAACTCCGTATGAATCTAATTTTTCCACAATGATTTTTCCAGATCTGTCTTCTTTATCTCCTGCGAAAATCGAGTCAGAACAAACAAAAACAGCTGCCTTTATAGCATTCGGAAATTTATTTTTAAAAGAAGATTTCCCGCCTTCTTTATTAATCAATTTGATAGTCGAAATTTCGATTTCTTTATCAATTGGTTTCAGCATATCGTACATTGTCAATGCGACAATCGATGCGCCATGCATGGCTTCAACCTCAACTCCGGTTTTATAAACGGTTTTTACATTGAAGATAATCTGAATCTCCAATCCTTCAATTTTATATTCAACCGAAGTAAATTCAATTGGAAGCGGATGACAATCCGGAATAGACAAATGCGTATTTTTTACCGCAAATAATCCTGCCGTTTTTGCCATTTCGAGCACATTTCCTTTCGGAACCAAATTATTCACCACCGCATCAATCGTTTCTTGTCTGCTGACTTTTACAATTGCCGTTGCAGTTGCTTTTCTTAATGTGCTTATTTTATGCGTAATATCTACCATTCTATTTTATTAGGTATTTTGTTTCCAGGTGAATGTATCGTTTTCAAACATTTCTTTACCAAAAATCGGCACATCGGTTTTAATCCAGTTTACGATCGCTTCTGTTGCTTCATAAACTTGTTTGCGACGTGTTGCCGAAACAAACACAAACAAACAAATTTCACCTGCTTTTACAACGCCCAAACTATGGTAAATGTGCATGCAGGTTAAATCGAATTTAGCGAAAGCTTTTTCGCGAATGGTATGCAAAGCTTCATTTGCCATATCAGTATAAGCTGAATAATCAATCGCCACGACTGTATTATCGTGAATTACATCGGCACGAACTTGTCCCAAAAAAATATTGTGCGCCCCAATTGTATGTTTCGATTGATGTTTCGCAATCGACTCGGCTATAAATTCTGGAGATATTGGCCCTTCTACAAATACATTTTTACTCATTCTTTATGTTTTTTTTGCCACAGATTATATGGATTAAAATGATTTTTTCTTTTGCTACGAATTACACTAATTTTCACTAATTAAAATCTGTAGTAAAGAAAATTAACATCAATATTGTCATTTCGACGAAGGAGAAATCTTCGCAAGAAACTCCGCACAGTAATTCGCTAATCTTTGTCGAGCTACTTACGAAGATTTCTCCTTCGTCGAAATGACAAACTATAACGAACATTTTAAAGTTTGTGGCTATATTTTTATTTCTTCTTTCAATATATCTTTCATTGCTAAAACTCCGCCAGCAATACTTTTTATATTTTTAAATTGATGCTTTTGAAGCAATTCTGCTGCGATTTTACTTCTAATTCCAGATTGACAGAAAACATAAATCTTCTGGTTTTTATCCAGTTTTTCAATTTCATTTTCTAGATACAGCAAAGGAATCTGAATTTGATTTTTTAAACTGATTTTTGGTAATTCGTCCGCGTTTCTAACATCCAGAAATAAAACGGAATCATTGTTTATTTCATCCAAAATCGATTCAAAATTGACTTCTTCAACTTCAGATTTATTATATTTTTCTTCGAATGATTCTCTGCTTATTAACTGAAAATTACTTTTATCAAAATCATATTTTTGCTGTTCGTTGTTGAGGATATTATAAACTAATATTTTACCGCTTAAAACTTCACCAATTCCGAGAATCATTTTTAGGACTTCATTTGCCTGAAACATTCCGATAATTCCAACCGAAATTCCAATTACTCCGGCATCTTCACAATTTAAAGCATTGTTATTTTCATCTGGATATAAACATCTGTATGTTGGTCCGTTTTGATAATTGAAAACTGAAACCTGTCCCTGAAATCTAAAAATTGATCCGTAAACCATTGGTTTATTGGTTACCAAACAAGCATCATTTATTAAATATTTAATCGAAATATTATCTGTTGCGTCAACAATAATATCATATTTTTCGAATAACGAAAGGGCATTTTTACCTGATAATTTCTCAGCAAAAGCGTTGACTTTTACAAGCGGATTCAATTCTGAAAACATTAATTTAGCTTCTTCAACTTTAGATTTTCCAACAGCCGAACTTTTGTAAATTACCTGACGATGCAAATTCGTAATTTCAATATCATCATCATCTACAATCCCTATTTCTCCAACTCCGGCTGCAGCCAAATAAGGCAGAATTGCCGCGCCCAAACCTCCGGCACCAATAACCAAAACTTTAGCTTTCGATAATTTGTACTGACCATCCTCTCCTATTTCAGGAAGAATTATTTGTCGGTTATATCGGTTTGATGCACTCATAAATTAATTTTTATCCTCCGGCAAACGGCGGTAATAAAGCCACAATATCACTTGTTTGTAAATTGTAATCTGCTGCTTTTGAAACTATTTTTTGATTTACTGCTACGCTGAAAGAAAGCGATTCGAATTGGTATTTTTCGTTTAAATCTTGCAATAGTTTTTGCAGTGATAATTCTTCGGAAAAAGATAACTTTTCGAATTCACATTTTGTCTTTTCTGCAACAGCTCCAAAATATTTAATCTCGATCATTTTTATAAATTTAAATTCTGAAAAATGAATTCATCTTCAAAATGTTCCTGAAAATAGGAAATCCAGCTTGAAGTATTTCTAACCACTTCGCCAATCACAATAATAGCGGGCGATGATATATTTTTTTCAGCAACCAATTTAGTGATTGTATTGATAGTTCCAATCACTTTTTGTTCTGAATTTTTTGTTCCGTTTTGAATAATAGCGATGGGTAAATCGTCATTTCTGTTTTCCTGATAAATCGAAATTATTTCGTTCAATTTATGCATTCCCATCAAAATAACCACCGTCGCCGCCGATTTTGAAGCTAAAAGAACATCTTTTGATAATTTATGATCTGAAGTTGTTCCGGTTATTACCCAAAAACTTTCGGCCACTTTACGCTGTGTTAAACTAATTCCAACCGAAGCAGGAACGCCCAAAGCAGAGGAAATTCCGGGAACAATGGCAGTTTCAATTCCAAATTCTTCTGCAAACTCGATTTCTTCGCTTCCTCTTCCAAAAACAAACGGATCTCCGCCTTTTAAACGCACAACGTGTCCATGACTTTTAGCCATCGAAACAATCAAATCATTAATCTGATCTTGTGTGTAAGCATGACAGCCTAATCGTTTTCCAACAAAAACAATTTCTGCGTTTGATGCATATTCTAACAATTCTTCGTTGACCAAAGCATCATACAAAACTACATCGGCACTTTTTAAAGCTTTAATCGCTTTCATCGTAATCAATTCAACGTCGCCCGGACCTGCGCCCACAATCGTTAATTTTGGTGTTTTTAAGTTTTGCATAATCTCTAACTTAAATTGATATTCAGATCATTTAATTCGTCGGCCGAATTAATATTCGTCAAAGGAAAGTTTTCACTTTCTTCTATATTCAAAATTTGATGTGGCACTTTAGCCAATAAATCCATCATTTTTAATTCATCTGAATCAATAGCGCTTTTAATAATTGGAACAATCTTTTTTGAATAAATCCCAATTAATGGATGTGTTTTACTTTCGGAAGCAAAAACAGTTATTCCAGCTTCTTCTGTATGTTTTGAAATTAATTCCTGCAATAATTCAGTTGAAATCAACGGAATATCGCAGCTTAAAATCAAATTAAATTCGGCATCAGAATGGGATAAGGCGGTATAAATTCCACCTAACGGACCTTTATCTGAAATAATATCGGATATTTTTTCATACGGCAGATAATCGTATTCTTTTGATGCCGTAATTAGTTTTATTTGTTCTGTAATAGGCAAAATCGCCTTAATTATATGTTCTATAAATGGTTTTTCCTGAAACAGCACTAATCCTTTTTCAGACTGCATTCTGGAGCTTTTTCCACCGCAAAGAATAAATGTTGTTAATTTTGTTTCCATATCTTTTTTGTTTCAGGTTTTCTTTTATTTATTCTGCCACAGATTTCACAGATTAAACAGATTATTTAAAATACTTTGTCTTTATTCTTTTGCCACGAATTACACAAATTTCCACGAATTAATTTTTTGATTTTGCGAATAAAAATTTGTGATAATTCGTGCAATTCGTGGCAAATAAAAATCCTTTTAAATCTGTGAAATCTGTGGCAAAAACTCTGCAAACAGAAATTACAAATTTTCATTCTTTATATTTCAAGGAAAAATCAATTTGACGCTTGCCATCAAAATTACTGTTCCTAAAACCATTTTTAATGTTCTGTTAGAGAAAGAGCCGCTTCCGTAAAATCCGCCTAACATTCCTCCTATCACTGCAATTGGAACCAGATAAAAACTTTCCATCGGAATTGTTTTTCCTCCTAAAAAGAATCCTAACATTCCAGCTGTTGAATTCACAAAAATGAATAAACTCGAAACTGCAGCCGATTCTTTTACTGATGCCCATCCTAAAAACAATAAAATCGGACTCAGGATAATTCCGCCGCCTATTCCTAACATTCCTGATAATAAACCTATTGCAAAACCAATTACTAGTGCTATTGGAAGATTGATTTTTACTTCTTCTTTTTCTTTAAAATTAAATACTCCAAACAATCTCAATGCTGCAAAAACCAATACAATTCCTAAAATTATTTTATAAATCGCATTATCTAAAGTTATAAATCCGCCGATAAATGCTGCCGGAATTGAGGCAATCGCAAACGGATAAAAGAGCTTTGGTTTGAAAAAATTCTTTCGATAATAAAACAAAAATGAAATACTCGAAACAAACAAATTCAATAACAAAGCCGAAGGTTTCATAATCGAAACTGGGAAAGCAAAAATGCTCATCAAAGCCAAATACCCCGATGCGCCGCCATGACCAACGCTGGAATATAAAAACGCAATAACGATTAATGCGAAACTGAATAGTAATATGTTTTCGGAACTTAATAGGTTCATTTTTTTTTTTGTTTATTTTGTTTCAGGTTTAAAGTTTCAAGTTGTCAAGCTATATGTTTAAAATTACACACTGCTTTTCATCCTTAATAACAAAAATCTATTTTCTATACTCTTTATTCTATTTTCTTATTCTAAAAATCTAAAATCAACAATCTAAAATCTAAAATTTCTTAATCAATCGGCAATAATGTAACTAACTGTCCTTTTTTATATTCCTGAATATCTTCCGGAACAATAAGTAAACTGTTGGCTACGGCAAAAGTGTTGAGCATTGCGGAACTTTGTCCGTCGAGAACGGTGACTTTTGTTTCGTCGTATTTAGCTTTTAAGAATAATGTTTTTCCTGTAGTATTCTTAATATCCGAATTTAATTTTCGAACTACTTTTGTTTTATGAATTTCTGAAAATCCTAATTTGTTTTTAATTGCGGGCGAAACGTAAATGTAAAAATTCGTCAGCGATGAAGCTGGGTTTCCGGGTAAAGCGAAAACTAAGGTTTCATTTTTTGATCCAAAAAACATTGGTTTTCCAGGTCTCTGATTGATTTTATAAAACAATTCCTGAACGCCGTTTTGCAATAAAGCTTCTTTTACAAAATCATAATCGCCAACTGAAATTCCGCCGGAAATTAAAACAACATCGTATTTTTTCAGAATGCTTTTAAGCGCTTTTTTTGTCGCTTTCAAATTATCTTTTACTCTGTAAACTTTTGTTTTTTTGATTCCGATAGTTTCCAGCGCTGCTTCCAGCATAAATGAATTACTTTCGAAAATTTTTCCTTTTTTAAGCTTTTTTCCCGGTTGAACTAATTCGTTTCCGGTTACTAAAATGGCTACTTTCGGTTTTTTATAAACCTCAACTTCTGTGATTCCTAAACAGGCTAAAAATCCAATTGCTGCGGGCGTGATTAAAGTATTGGCTTCAAAAACTACAGCATCTTTCGTAATTTGTTCTCCTTTTGGGCGAACGTTTGAAAGTTTCTCAGGCATTGTGGCAATCAAAATAGAATTTTTATTTGCCATTACATGTTCCTGCATCACTACAGTATCTGCGTTATCAGGGACAAATGCGCCTGTAAATATTCGAATTGCTTCGTTTGCTTTTAATTTTACATTTGAATGATCTCCAGCCTGTGAAGTCCCAACAATATCATATTGATGTTTGATGCTGTGTGTAAAGGCATATCCATCCATAGCCGATTGGCGAAACGGCGGCATGTCAATTGGAGAAATTACTTTTTCTGCCAAAACATATCCTAACGCTTTGCTAACCGAAATTAGCTTTGTCGACATTTTATTGCTGTTCGCCTCAATAATAGCTATAGCATCTTCTACTTTAATCATTCGTGTTATTTTTACAAGCAAAAAATACTTATTACAAATATAAGTATTTTTACTTAGTTAAATCAATTAAGTACCTAAATTTTTTAAAAATATAAATTTAGCTTAATTCTTTTAAATACCGAGCGAAAAAATCAAATAGCTTTTAAAGTTGAAGTGTTTGATTTACTTTCTTTTAAAATTACCTTTAGGAAGATAATATAACCACGCAAAACCAATAAAAAATAGTATTGCAGAAGCTATAAAGGCTGGAATTAATATTTCCTTGTTATTTTCTAATGCATTATTTAAGGACGCATATAAAAGCCAGATTTGAATGCTGACGTTTAAAATCAGAATAAAAATAAGTGTCGAAAGTATATTGTTCAGCTTATTAGGGTTAGCGCGATTCTGGCTTCGTCTAAAAGTACTCATATCTATAAATTTAAATTATACAATCTAACTGTCTTTTTTCTCTATCATTGTTTTTACAAAAACAGCATTTTCTTTAAATATCACTTCTAACTGTGGTAAAGCTCTTGGCGGCGGACCTGCAATTACATCTCCTGTCATGGCATCAAATGAACCTTCGTGACATGGACAATGGATGATTCCGGTTCCGGGTTTGTAAAATACGGAGCAGGAAAGATGCGTACATTTTTGCTCGTAAGCCCTAAAATCACCGCTTTCTAAGTGAATTAATATATACGGAATTGTACTTCCTTCTAAAACAAAACCACGAGTTCCGCCTACGGGAACATCTTCTTTATTACAGATGAAATGTTCGCCTTGTACTTCTTCTTTTGGTAGTAAAAAGGCTTTTGCGGTTACGAATCCGCTTCCTACCATTAATCCGCCGGATACAAAAGTCAGGAATTTAGCAAAATCGCGTCGGCTGACCTGAGTTGATTCCTGTTTTTTAATGGGGAAATCTTTTTTCCAGTTTTGATTTAAATTATCTTCTTTTGACATGATTCTGGTTTAATAAATTCTTAATTCTGTACTGCCTTTTGGCATCATAATATTGACTTTTGTTTTGACTTTTTCCTGTCCAAAAATGAAATTGTTGACTGGCGTACTGTTCGGTCTCATTTCCTCGATTTGTTCCCTTGTTCCGTAAAACAATGCACCGCTTGGACAAACTGTAGCGCACATTGGCTTTTTACCTACGCTTGTTCTGTCGTAACACATCGTGCATTTCATCATTAAATCGTATTCTTCGACTTTTTTAGGTACACCAAAAGGACAAGCCATAACACAGTTTGAACATCCTATACATCTTTCGGTATTTGCGGTATGTACTACACCAAATTCATCTTGTGAAATCGCATCTGCCGGACAGACATTCGCACAAACCGGGTCTTCGCAATGCATACAAACCTGAACTGTGGTTTGTATTGTCGAAGCACGATCTACATAATTTACGCTTATTAAAGTTTGCTGGCCGTTGGTTTCACATTCGGCGCAGGCCATTTCGCAGGCTTTGCAGCCAATACAGCGCTGCATATCTACAAAAAACTCTTCGTTTGTATTAAAATTGGTCAAATTCATAACTTCATTTTTTTATAGATTAAACACTTGCATACGCTTCAGATTCTTTGGCTGGCGGTGCTATTTTTCCCTGCGGATCTAATAAACAGGCGCAGACTTTAAACTCTGGAATTTTAGAAATCGGGTCTAAAGTTCCCGGCGTTAATTGATTGGCAGATTTGTGTCCCGGCCAGTGATACGGAATGAAAACAGTATCTTTTCTAATGGTTTCTACAATATTGGCAGGAAAAATTCCTTCGCCTCTTCTTGTTGCTACTCTTATTAATTCTCTTTGTTTGATTCCGTATTTTTCTGCTAATTCAGGATGAATTTCTAACATGGGCTCTGGAAACTGATCTACCAATTTTCCAATTCGGCGCGTTTGCGTTCCGCTTAAATATTGCGAAACTACGCGACCAGTTGTCAATGTTATTGGATATTCTTCATCGGTAACTTCACCCGGAAGTTTGTATGGTGCGGGATTAAAATGCGCTTTTCCGTCTGGAGTTTTAAACTTTTTATCTTCCCATAATCTTGGTGTTCCCGGATGATCTTCGGTTGGACAAGGCCAGAAAACGCCCATATTATCTTCTACTTTTTTATACGTGATTCCGAAATAATCTGCTGTCCCGCCTTTTGAAGCGACACGCAATTCATTGAAGATTTGTTCACTATTATCATAATTGAATTTATCTTCTTCTCCCAGTCTTTTGGCAATTTCTAATAAAATTGAAGTATCAGTTCTGGCTTCACCCGGAGGTGTAACCGCTTGTCTGATTCTAATCACTCTTCCTTCTGCAGAAGTTGTTGTTCCTTCTTCTTCTTCCTGTAAAGATCCTGCCAAAACAATATCGGCATGACGCGCCGTTTCATTCAAAAAGAAATCGATACAAACGTAAAACTCTAATTTTTCAAGAGCAGAACGTACATAGTTATTGTTTGGAAGCGAAACCAGCGGATTGAAACAAATGGAAATTAATCCTTTGATTTCGTCTCTGTGAATGGCTTCTATAATTTCATAAGCCGTAAGTCCTTTTCCGGGTAAATCTTTTTCGTCAATTCCCCAAATTTCTGATATGTACTTTCGGTGTTCCGGATTTTCAATGTCCCTGTTTCCGGGCAATTGATCACATTTATGTCCGTGTTCTCTACCGCCCTGACCATTTCCTTGTCCGGTGATAGTTCCGTAACCACAATATGGTCTTCCAATTCTTCCTGTTGCCAAAACAAGATTAATACAGCCTAAAACATTATCAACACCTTTTGAGTGATGTTCGATACCGCGCGCGTGCAGTAAAAAGCTTGTTTTTGCTTTTCCCCATAATTCGGCGGCAGCTTTTATTTTTTCTTTATCAATTCCGGTAACTTCTTCTGCCCATTCTAAAGTATAATCTTTAACGGCATCAATTGTTTCCTGAAATCCTGATGTATAATTATCTATAAAATCATGATCTAACATGTCGTGATCTACCAAATATTTCAGCATTGCGCCGTATAAAGCAGAATCTGTTCCGGGTTTTACATCTAAGTGAATATCGGACGTTCTTGCCAACGGAATCATTCTTGGATCGATCACAATTAATTTTGCACCGCGATCTCTGGCTTTCCAAATCCAATGTGTTAGCGTTGGGAAAGTTTCACTGATATTGGCTCCGGCTACAATAATAACTTCGGCATATTCTAAGTCAGAATAATTATTTGAAGCTCGGTCTAAACCAAATGCTTTTTTATTTCCGGCTCCGGCGCTTACCATACAAAGTCTTCCGTTGTAATCTAGGTTTCTTGTTTTTAAAGCGACACGGGCAAATTTTCCAACTAAATAACTTTTTTCGTTGGTTAATGAAACTCCAGATAACATAGAGAAAGCGTGTTTTCCGTATTTTTCCTGAATCCTTTTTATTTCAGAAACGGTTTTATCCATCGCATCATCCCAAGAAACTTTTTCAAAACCTTTTCCTTCTACTCTTTGTATCGGATGCAAAAGTCGGTCTGGGTGATTATTTTGAAGATACCTTTGAACTCCTTTTGGACACAAACGTCCTTCGTTAAACGGAAATTCCATCCACGGTTCAAAACCTACTACTTTATTTTCTTTCACTAATAATTGAATTCCACACTGCATGCCGCAAAAGCAGCAATGTGTTTTTACAACGTCATCTGGTTCGTCTCTTCCGTCGTAACCGTCTACTGGTGCATAATTCAAATGCGGACCAAATTGTTCAATTATTTTTTCAGTTGATACGGGTAGTTTTGCCATATTTTTTAGTTTTCAGTTTTCGGTCGCAGTTTTCAGTCTTGGTTTACAGAATTAGTACTGTAAACTAAAAACTGCGACTGAATACTTTTTTATAATTATCCAAATAAATTTCCGCCTTCTAGTCTGGCTTTTAGGTGTGCTTGAGCAAGGCGTGATCTTTTTCCTTCGGGGCTTAAATCGAGGTGAGAAGTTCCGTCTTCGTGGGTAAAATCAAAACCTAATTCTTTGGTTACGATTTTTAAATCATTGATATGAAGCTGGGTTGCAAATTCTTCTCCGGTATGCGGACAAACTGCCATTCCTTTTTTTATTCCTTCTTGTTTATAGATGTGTGCTCCAATTTGCGCCGGACGCTGGATGATATGAAAGAATTTCCCAAACGGAATCCAGATTAAAAACATGATTACCGTTACAGCATGAATTACGGCTAAGAAATCATATGCAAAACCTTTCATGAACTGATAGGAATATGTTAGACATAATCCGGTAACTGAAATAGCTATTAATAGAATTAAGGGCAACAAATCACCTTCAAAAGTTTGGGTTGCAATTAATCCGGGATTGGTTAATCTTCTTCTTAAATAATAAACAGATCCTATAATTACTAACCATGAAGACCAATTTAAGGCATGAAAAATCAGAAAAGCCAAAAATGAATTTATTTGAAAATCCATCATTTTAAATCCGAAGAAATGTGCTTCGTAAATGGAAATTGAATTTGGTGCGAGCGTAAAGTGAATCCATCCAAATGTAAGCGGAATTGTGATGGCAAAAGCCGATAAACATCCTATTGCAATACAAAAATGGGCAAACCAGCGCCATTTGCTTCTTGGATAAATAAATTTTTGTACGACAATATTTTGTACTGATTCTTTTCCCAGAAACCATAAATGAGAAATTATTTTTCCTGTAAAAAGAAATTTAAGGCTTCTTTTAAAATACATCCACGTTGGAGGTCTTTGCAGCCAAACGGTATAGCGATACACGATTCCGAAGAAGGCAAAAACAGTTCCGAATAAATAAGTGACTAATGCTGCATCAAAATTTTGTAATTGTCTTGATCCGTAAAACACTAGCACAATTGTGAGTATAGAAACTAGTGTTGCAACAAGTAAGGCTTTGGTATTAAATGTTTTATCTTTCATCCTTAATTTTTAATTTAATGATTACTTCTTAACTTGGTTTCTCACAATTTTTACGATTGTAGAACCACCAATTGATACCTGTAGCTAATATAGTGAAAAAACAAACACCTATAAAGAACTGATTTACAGTCCCATTAGCAGAAATATTATTCCCTATTAATTTAGAAAAGATAAAAGGTCCAAAAGCAGCTATTGCAGCTGTCCAGCCAATAACTCCGGCTGCCTGACGCGGATTTTCTTTAAATATGATTGGATATTGTCTAAAAGTACCTGCATTGCCAATTCCCGTAAAAAAGAACATTACTAAAATAACTGTAACAAAAAGAGGAAATTGATCCATACTTGTTGGTGCGACCAATCCTTGTGTTACCAATATAATGGCTCCACACAAAATCCCTAAACCTGTAATGGTTGTTAAGATTGCTCCTCCTACTTTATCAGCTACAAATCCAAAAGCAATTCGACTTGCAGAACCTAATAATGGGCCATAGAACGCATACACTAAAGGATCTGGTGCATTTGGAAAATCTCCGTATAAAAATTTAATCATTAATGGAAAAGCCGCAGATAAACCTGCAAAAGTTCCAAAAGTCATTAAGTAAGTAATCGTACAATACCAGGTATGTTTATTTGAAAAAATGTCCATTTGTTCTTTTACAGAGGCCATCATTGGAATACTTTTTAAATAAAACCAGCTTAAAATTGCCATGATTAGTAAAAATGGAACGTACCAAAATGCTGCAGACTGTAAGTAGATCTCTGATTTTTTAACGGCTGTATTTTCAGGATTAATGTTGTCTAAGATTTTTTCGGCTAATTTTGGATTTGCATTTGCAATGGCTTTTGCTTTTGCTTTTACTGGTAATGCATTAAAAATAATAACGTTATCAGTAGAGTTTACCGCAGCACTTACAGAATCAATTACGTTTTTCTTTATGTTAGAAAGTATTTTAGTCTGAACTTCTGCATCAAATGTTGCAAAAACTTCTTTTTGTTTTTCCAGACTGGATGTTTGTAAAAGGGTTAATGTTTCTTTAGGATCAACGCTTGTAAAACCAGATGCAGCACCATAAATACCAACACTAATTATAAGAGGCGTTACAAATTGCGCGATCGAAACCCCAAAATTTCCTATTCCTGCCTGAATTCCTAATGCGGTTCCTTTTAATCTTTGCGGAAAAAATAAACTTGTACTTGGCATATAAGATGAAAAATCTCCTCCGCCAAAACCTGTTGTAAAAGCCAAAACTGCAAAAACCCAAAATGGTGTATTTACATTCATAATGGCAAAACCAATCCCTATAACTGGAATTAATTTAATTAATGTTGCAAAAGATACAATATGTCGTGTCCCGAAAATGGGTAATAAAAAAGTATGAATAATTCGTAATAATCCCGCCGCTAATCCCGGAATTGCTGTTAACCAGAAAAGCTGATCTTTAGAAAAACTAAATCCTAATCCAGGTAGTTTAACTGCGATTACGCTCATCATAAACCAAGAGGCAAATGATAATATTAATGTTAATGTTGTTATTGTTAATGTTCTCCATGCAATTTTACTTCCGCCAGAGTTCCAAAACGCATCATCTTCCGGTTCCCATTTGTCTAACCAAGTTTTCATATATCTATTGTTTAATTTTTATTTTTTAATGATTACTTTCTATATCTCTTGTAAAGTTTGGCAGTTTAGTTCGTGTTGCATTTATAATTGTTCGATGCATCCACAATAAACAAAGCACAGAAACTACAAAAATGAATATCCATGAGCTGGTCCAAAGTCCTGTATAGTTTAATAAATAACCAAAGATTATAGGACCGACAAATCCGCCTAAACCTCCTATTAATCCAACCATGCCGCCCACAACTCCTACTTCATTTGGGAAATACTCCGGAATGTGTTTATAAACTGCCGCTTTTCCAATTCCCCATGAAATTCCTATTAGAATTACCAGAACCAGATATACCCAAAGATTTGCACTGAATTTAATTTGAGTTATTCCCTGTGCTAACAATTCTTTCTTTTTAACTTCTTGATTTTGTTTGACAATAATTTCCTGCCAAGAGCTTTTTTCGGGAAAAATTGATGTTTCGCTATGCTGCAATATTTCTTTTTTATTTATGGAATGTATTTTTTCGCCAACCATAATTTTATCAGCCGAAACTTCTGTTACAATTCCATTATTCATTGCCAAAACGCCCGGACCTGCGGTGTAAATTTCCATTTTTGGAAACATTAATAAAAAGCTGATTACAATTGATGAGCCTAAAACCCAATACATTACTTTTCTGGCTCCAAATTTATCTGAGAGATATCCTCCAAAAGCTCTGATTACACCAGATGGTAAACTGAACATTGTAGCAAACAAACCGCCCATTACTAAGGTTGTATGATATACATTCATGAAATTAGGAAGAAGCCATTGTGAGTATGCCACGAAGAAACCAAATACTAAAAAGTAATAAGCTCCAAAACGCCAGACACGGACATTTTTGAGTGGAGAGATTAATTGTGTTATTGTTTTTGAAACTGTTGGGTTCTTTTTATTTTTAGCAAAAACAATAAAAAGAAACCCTATGATAACAAGTGTAGCTGCGTAAATAACAGGAAGCATTTTCCAACCGTTTATTGGATCTTTTTCGGATAAATGATTTAGTAAAGTTGGTGCAATAAAAGTAGTAATTGCTGCGCCTGCATTTCCCATTCCGAAAATTCCCAAGGCTCTTCCCTGCCATTCTTTTGGATACCAAATTGATGTATATCCAATACCGACTGCAAAGCTTGTTCCAACTAATCCGAAGAAAAAACTTAAAACAGCAAAACTCCAGAACGAATTTGCAAAAGGCAGTAAAAAAAGTGGTACGGAACATAATAAAAGCAATATAGAAAATACAATTTTACCTCCATATTTATCTGTCAGGATACCTATTGGAAGTCTGAAAATCGAGCCCGAAAGAATTGGAATTCCTAATAACCATCCTGTTTCTACAACAGTAAAATTAAATATTCCTTTGTCTGCTAAATACGTAATTAAAACACCATTTAGCGTCCAGCAGGCAAAACATATTGTAAAGGCCAGTGTATTTAGAAATAGAATTCTGTGAGATTGAGAAAGATTACTCATATAAAAAATTTAAAATAGTATTAAACTAAATATGCTTCAGTAAAACGACAAAATTAAAATCTTCAAAACTGACAAAAAATGACATATATCATATTAAAGACCATAAGTCTTCAATACAACAATCACGATAAAACATTATTAATTACGTAGTTATAAAAATATATAAATAATATTTTTATCAAATAAAGGCTTATATCTGAATTTTTATTTGTAAGAATTATGTTTTTTAATTCTTTAAGGGGTGGTCTTTCTTTTTTTCTCTGTATAAATAGCCAAGAAATTAGGTTCTAAACTTCAAATACAAAATTGATTCTCTAAAATTATAAAAAATACAAACACTAATGTGTTAATTATTAATATTTTACATATTAATTTTTATTAAAAAAACTGCTAAACAAATTTGATAGCCATAATTGAGAATTTTATTTTAATAAGTGAAATTTTTTTGCTGTATCAACTAAAATTTCCATATGCAGACGTTTTTTAATCTTTTTCAGGTCTTTTTATGTTGGATTTTTAATTTGCTAAGGATTTAAAAACGAGTAAATTAAATGTAAAATACTACATTTTTAAGTCTTCTAAAAAAATAATTTAACATATTTAAAAGCCTACAAACCTAATTTAAATAATTGAAAATCAATAATTTAATTAAATTTAAAAGTTTTAATAAAAAAAATATTTTATGCTTTTCTAAAAAAAGTTTACTAAACTTTTGGTTTTTATTATATTAAAATTAACTTTGTCTATAGGATTAGTAGAGTTATAAAATAATATTCGAAACCAAAAAAGCTATATTTTGAAAACAACCGAAAGCATATCGTATTATATTCTTCCAAAAAATGATACTTATAACAATTGTTGTTATATGTGCTTCTGTTGTTAATTACCAACGCAATCCGTTCGTTATTAGATTAAATTCTAAATCTAAAAAACGAAATCTCAATTTCACCACCAGATTACTTTTATTGAAAATACAATCATCTAATTGATGCATAAACTGCAGCAAAAGGATTTTTGAATATACCTATATTTTAAAAGAAAACAATTAACCAACTAAAAAATAACTAAAATGAAAACAATGCAAACCTGCTGCTGTAAATAAAAAAAGCCATTTCTGCGGCAACAGAAATGGCGAGGCTTAAAGAACATTTATCACTAAATCAAGGAAACAATCAGAGTGCTGAAAATTCAGCTCTCAGGGCGCCTTGTTAATTACTTAAACCATTACAAAGAAATGAAAAAAAATATAAACCTCATTTTATGGGTTACAATTTTGTTAACATCCCTGCAATTTCAGGCACAAAATACAACACCGCTTATTCAATCTAAACTCGACGGAACGGTAGTCGATGATATTACAAATCAGCCAATTATAGGTGCATCAGTAACAATTAAAGGTACAACTCACGGTGTACAGACAGATGCTGAAGGAAAATTTTATTTTCAAACGGGTCAGAAATTTCCTTACACCTTAATCGTAAGTTACATAGGATATAAGAAACTAGAATTTATAGTAGAGAAAAATCCGGTTACGATTCATTTAAAAGAAGAAAGACAAGAACTGGACGAATTAGTTGTTGTGGGTTACGGAACTCAAAAGAGAAAAGACATTACGGGTTCTGTAGCTTCTGTTCCAAAAGCTAACTTATCCCAGGTAACTTCATCGGCAGATAACTTATTACGAGGCGCTGTTGCCGGTGTGGTAGTTACGCAAAGTTCGGGTCGTCCGGGTGCGTCTTCAAGTGTACGTATTCGTGGAGGAAACTCAATCACAGCGGGTAACGAGCCTTTATATGTAGTAGACGGAATTTTAATTTACAATGACAACAATAACAGTTCTGCCGGAATATCTAATGCCGGAGCAAGTTTAAATGTTTTGTCTACTATAAATCCTGCTGATATTGAATCTATTGAAGTATTAAAAGATGCCTCTGCAACTGCAATTTACGGTTCTCGTGGTGCAAATGGAGTTGTTATTATTACAACTAAAAAAGGAACAAAAGGACAGGATAATATTTCATACCAAGGTTATTTTGGATTTCAAAATGTTTCAAAAAGACTTCACGTAATGAATGCCAGCCAATGGGCAAGTTTACGAAATGATGTTCAGGCAAGTATTGGTCAGGCTCCGTCTTTTTCTGCAGCGCAGATAGAGGCTTTTAAAACTTCTGGAAGTTACGACTGGCAGGATGCAGCATTTAGAACTGCGGCTCCGGTTCAAAATCATCAATTATCATTTTCAGGCGGAGACGAAAGATCAAGATATGCCGTTTCTGCAGGATATTTTGATCAGGAAGGTACTGTTCTGGGATCTGATTTTAGACGTATCTCTCTTCGTATCAATTACGAAAGAAACTATTCTCAAAACTTTAAATTTGGTATTAATGCCAATTACAGCAACTCACTTTCTAATGGTATAGCAAATAACGGAAGCGGAGGAAGAAATCCAAACCCTCTGGTTAGTGTTTTATTAACTGCTCCTGTAGTGCCAATTAGAAATGAAAATGGAAGTTACAATGTAACTAACAATCCATACGCAACTTCTGTTAACGGTTTTGTTCCAAACCCAATTAATGATTTGGAAAATACAATTAACGAAACTAAAATAAATAGAATTCTAACCAGCTTATTTGGTGAATATAAAATCACTAAAAAACTGACTGCTAAAGTTGCTGTAAGCGGTGACGTTATCAATACTAAACAAAACTATTATGCGCCTGCAAATACTTCAAACGGTGCAGGAACAAAAGGTTCAGCTGCAGTTGGAGACAGATTGGTAAGTTCTGTATTAAATGAAAACACTTTAAATTATAATACCAACTTCGGTGAAAACCATAAATTCTCAGCTTTAGGAGGTTATACACTTCAATATACCCAAGGTGAAGTCGTTACAGCTGGAGCTAATACATTTGTAAATGATGCCAATACGTATAATGCACTTCAGGATGGTGTTGCGGTAAAACCTGGCAGTGATGCTTTTGAAAGTGTTTTAAAATCATGGCTGGCGAGAGTTAACTATTCTTATAAAGGAAAATACAACTTTACACTTTCTGCACGTGCGGATGGATCTTCAAGATTTGGTTCAGAGTCACTTTGGGGTTATTTCCCTTCAGCAGGTTTCTCATGGAATATTACGGATGAAGAATTTGCAAACAACATTAAAGGTGTAACTGAGGCTAAACTTAGACTTACTGCCGGAACAACAGGAAACCAGGAAATTGGAAACTATTTAGCTTTAGCTCAAATGGGTTCTGTAAACTATTCTTTTGGCGGAACATTATACACTGGACTTGCTCCTACTCGATTAGCAAATCCGGACTTGAAATGGGAAAAAACAACACAGTATAATGTTGGTTTAGATTTATCATTATTAGAAAGAAAAATCAATTTTGTTTTTGATGTGTATTACAAAAAAACAAACGATTTGTTAATCAGCGTTCCGGTGCCGTTAACTTCAGGATATGCAAGTGTACTTCAAAATATTGGAGGTGTTGAAAATAAAGGTATCGAGATTGGTTTAACAACTGAAAACCTTAAAACAGAAAATTTCTCATGGAATTCTAATGTTGTGTTTTCTGCTAACAGAAATAAAGTTGTAGCTATAGGAAACGGAGTAAATCAGTTTTTCCCTGTAGTACCAAACGGTTCTTTATTGCAACAACAGCCGGTTACGGTAAAAGTGGGATTACCATTAGGAACTTTTTGGGGATACAGAACAAATGGAATTTTCCAGACTCAGGAAGAAGTTAATACACAGCCAAAAATCAACAGTTTAGCGAACACAAAAGTGGGAGACAGAAAATATGTTGATACAAACGGAGACGGTGTAATTACAGCTCTTGATAAAGGAAATTTAGGTTCATCTCAGCCAAAATTTGTTGGAAGTTTCAGTAACACGATTTCTTATAATGATTTTGATTTGAACTTTTCTTTCCAAGGTTCTTATGGCGCGAAAATCTTCAATGCTTTAAACCAGCAGTTAGAAATTTCTACTCTTGGAACAAATGCTAATGTTACGTTAGAAGATCGTTGGACACCAACAAATCCAAGTAACGAAATTCCGAGAGCAACAAGTTCACCGTTAGGAATTGTTTCTGAACGTTATGTAGAAGATGCTTCTTTCTTACGATTAAAACTAATCACGCTTGGTTATACATTACCTAAAAGTACCTCTAAAAAACTGGGAGCAAAAAGCGTAAAATTCTATGTTTCTGCAGAAAACCTTGTTACATGGACAAAATACACTGGTTATGATCCAGAGGTAAGTTCATACGAACAAAACAACTTATATCCGGGAATTGATTTTGGTTCTTATCCAAACTCAAAAACATTCATCTCGGGCTTGAACGTAACTTTCTAAGTAAAAAAATATATCAAAATGAAAAAGATTATAATAACATTCCTTTTAAGTGCCGGACTATTTGTATCCTGCACGGACCTGGAGGTAACACCAACCTCTTTTGTAACCGAAGATAAATACTTTATAACCCAAGATGACGCCGTTGCGAGTGTAACTGCAGTTTATGCTTCTTTAAGCCTTGATCCGGGAGAGCAGAGTTTGTTCGGGAGAAACTTGTATTTCTTAACCGATATGGGTTCTGATTATGCAGCGGCCGGAGTTTCTGCAACAAATCCACAAGTTAGAGCGATGAGCAGTTTAACGCATGATGCAACAAATGACCGTGTACAAGTCGCGTGGAGACAAATTTATGCAGGAATCAACAGAGCCAATATTTCTATTGATAATATCCCAAAAGTATCTGGTTCTGAAGTTGTAAAAACAAGATTAATTAATGAAGCTAAATTTATCCGCGGATTACTTTATTTTCAGGCAGTTCGTATTTGGGGCGGCGTTCCAATTGTTTTACACGAACCAACTTCAATTCAGTTAGAAAGTTTAAAATCAAGAAGAGAAACTGTAGATAATGTGTATGCTCAAATTATTTCAGATTTAACTGCTGCCGAAAGTTTACCTGCAGCTTATTCTGCTGCAGATGCCGGACGTGCCACTTCTGGAGCTGCAAAAGCAATTTTGGCAAAAGTGTATTTGACAAGAAAAGATTATCCAAATGCTATTTTAAAAGCAAGAGAAGTAATTAACGGTGGATATGGTTATGCTTTGTTCGAAAACTTTCAGGACATTTTTACGAAAACAAAAAAGAATGGAAAAGAACATATTTTCTCTGTTCAGTTTGAGCCAAACCAAGCCGGAAACGGATCTAGCGGAAGCACATTTCAATCAACTTCATTTACCGGATTTACAGCAACTGAACCTGCAGATATTATTTCAGATGTAGCCTTGTTTTATGATATTTATCAACCTGGAGATACTCGTAGAGATGTAAGTTATGCTAAACAATTACTTAATCCAACAACCGGAACGCTGTATACTTTTCCTAAACCTATTTTCAAAAAATATTTGGATTTAACCAATTTAGCAACTCCAGGAAATGTAGCTATCAACTTCCCTTTAATTCGTTATGCAGACATCTTATTATCATTGGCGGAAGCCATAAATGAGCAAGGTGCACCAACTGCAGAAGCTTATGAATTGCTTAATCAGGTAAGAAGAAGAGCTTACGGAAAACCAATTGCAACACCAGATGCAACTGTAGATTTAGTTGGATTAAACCAAACCACTTTTAGAGCTGCCATTCAGGAAGAACGCAAAAAAGAATTTGTTCAGGAAGGACAACGCTGGTTTGACCTAGTTCGTTGGGGAACTTTGGTTACTGAAGTTAAAAAAGTTACGGCTAAAAACTCGGTTTCAGAACGTAATAATTTATATCCAATTCCGCAAAGCGAAAGAAATATTGATCCGGTAGGATTGCCACAAAATCCAGGTTATTAATAAAATGATTAAAAAACTGTTCATCCTTGCCCTTTTGGTTGCTGCACAATCTCACCTATTTGCACAGAAAAAGCAACCTAATATCATCGTCATTTTGGCGGATGATTTAGGTTTCTCAGATATTGGTGCTTTTGGCTCAGAAATTAAAACTCCAAACCTGGATAAACTTGCTAAAAACGGGCTTATTCTAAACCAGTTTTATAATGCAGGCCGCTGCTGTCCTTCGCGGGCTTCATTGCTCACGGGTTTATATTCACATCAGGCAGGTATTGGCGATATGGTTCAGGATAAAGGATTTCCGGCTTATCAGGGATATTTAAACGAGCATTGTATCACCATTGGGCAAGCACTTAAACAGGCAGGTTACAGTACAATTGTTTCAGGAAAATGGCACGTTGGTTTAGTGCCATCAGCCTGGGCGGTTAACAGAGGATTTGATGATTCTTTTACATTACAAAACAACGGGAGCAGTTATTTTAACTCGCAGCCTTTATATAATGACGGAAGAAAAGTTACTTTTTTGAAAGGAGATAAAGAAATTATCCGCACGGATACTTCTACTTATCTGACTCAGGAAATTACCAATTTCGCCATTAGTTCTTTAGAAAAACAGCACAATCAGCAAAAACCTTTTTTTCTGTATGTTGCTTATAATGCTCCACATTGGCCCATTCAGGCATTGCCGGAAGATATTGCAAAATACAAAGGCAAATACCTAAAAGGATGGGATAAATTGAGAGCAACTCGTTTTAAAAAATTAAAAGAACTGGGAATCATTGATAAAAACTGGGACTTATCCAATCGTTTTGAAAAAGTGCCGGATTGGGAAAAACTAAGTGTCGAAGAAAAAGACAAATGGGATACCCGAATGGCAATTTACGCTGCCATGATCGACAGAATGGATGCCGGAATTGGAGAAATTCTGCAGAAAGTAAAGTCATTGGGTGAAGAAGATAATACGCTTGTTCTTTTTCTTTCGGATAACGGCGGAAGTGCTGATGATGTAAAAAACTGGAATTATGTTACACAAAAAAATGGAACACCAGGATCTGCCGCATCAATTGACAGTTATGAAAGTCCGTGGGGAAATGTGAGCAACACGCCTTTTCAACTATTCAAAAAGAACACGCACGAAGGCGGAATTGCTTCTCCTTTTATAGCTTATTATCCAAAACATATTAAAGCAGGAACAGTAAGTAACAGAGTAAGTCATGTGATTGATATTTTCCCTACTTGTCTGGAATATGCCCATTTTAAATATCCAGAGACTTTTCAAGAAAAAAGCCTCACACCTTTAGAAGGAATTAGTTTAAAAAAGGAATTTGAAGGACAACAATCTGATGCGCATGTAGCTTTGTTTTGGGAACATGAAGGCAGCAAAGCAGTTAGAAAAGATAATTGGAAGGCTGTCGCCGAAAATAATCAGCCCTGGGAATTGTACAATCTTGCTACAGATCGAACAGAAACAAAAAACGTGGCAAAATTAAAACCGAAAATACTCCAAACCCTGATTGACTTACATCAAAAATGGGCAGTAAAAGTAGGTGTCGAAGATTGGAATAAAATAAAATAGCAGAGTTAAACAGTGATTACGAATTAAATAACTAAAAATTTAATCTAATGAAAAAGTTTAAAAATAACATTGCAATCAAAAGTCCGCAAAAAGGACTTTTGATTACTGCATTGCTTCTTGCACAATTGAGTTTTGCGCAAACAAAACCAGAAGAATTTAAAGGAGTTATTGGCAAAACCTTAGCCGAATCCAAAGAATATTGGCCGGAACCGGTTACGCCTCCTAAAGGTGCCCCAAATGTCGTTTGGATTATTCTGGATGATGTAGGTTATGGTGCTTCAAGCGCTTTTGGAGGTCAAATAGAAACTCCTGTTTTAGAGAGTTTAGCCAACAATGGATTGCGATATACCAATTTTCATACAACGGCAATTTGTGCTCCTACCCGCTCTGCTTTGTTGACCGGAAGTAATTCGCATAAAGTACACGTTGGAGGATTTTCTCATACGATTATGTCGGCAGGATTTCCAGGTTGGGACGGAAGATTACCCTCTAAAAACGGAACCGTTGCCGAAATTTTACGTGATAAAGGATACAATACTTTTGGCGTAGGTAAATATGGGATAACGCCTGACGAAGAAGCAACAGATGCCGGACCGTTTGATCACTGGCCAACCGGAAAAGGATTTGAACATTTCTACGGATTTTTGGGTTCTGCAACAGATCAGTATAAACCAGATTTAATAGAAGATCAAGCTCATATTACGCCTGACGGAAGACATCTTAGCGAACAAATTACCGATAAAGCAATTAGTTATATTCAGAAACAACAAAAAGCAGCACCGGGAAAACCATTCTTTTTATACTATTCTCCCGCAGCTGTTCATGCACCTCATCAGGTAGCTCAAAAATGGAGCGATCCGTATAAAGGAAAATTTGATGATGGCTGGGACGCTTACCGCGAAAAAACACTAGCTAATCAAAAGAAATTAGGAGTTATTCCTGCCGATGCTGTTTTACCGGAACGCAATTCACTTATTGCAGACTGGAAAAAATTAACGCCGGATCAAAAGAAAGTATATTCAAAATTCATGGAAGTTTATGCCGGATATTTGACTTATACCGATTATGAAATAGGAAGATTGATTACTTATTTAAAAGAAAGCAATCAACTGGAAAATACTGTTGTTTTTGTTTTGATAGGCGATAATGGAGCCAGTAAAGAAGGAACTTTGCAAGGAGCTGTAGACAGACAAACCTACGTAAATGGTGATACTGAAGAAAAAGTATTCCAAAATAACTTAAATAGAATTGGCGAAATTGGAACAGCTCAAACATACACCAATTATCCTTTGGGTTGGGCTCAGGCAACTAATACACCTTTCAAATACTGGAAACAAGACGCTAATTCTGAAGGAGGAACACATAATCCGTTGATTGTTTATTATCCAAAGGCAATCAAAACTCCGGGAATCAGAACGCAATACAGTCACGTAATTGATATTTTGCCAACAACTCTTGATATTTTGGGCGTTAAAGCACCGGAATCTATTAGAGAAGTTAAACAAGACACTATTCAGGGATATTCATTTTACAATTCCTTGAATGATGCAAAAGCCGTTTCCTTACATAAAATTCAACATTATTACATCTTTGGATCAAGAGCCATTTATAATGACGGTTGGAAAGCAGCTGCGGCACATCATCCCAATTCAATTGAAGTAAAAGAAGCTTTGAATAATAAAATAAATCTTCCGCCAAGTGATTTTGACAAAGATGTTTGGGAACTATACAACATCAACGAAGATTTTAACGAAAGAAAAGATTTAGCTAAAAAATACCCTGAAAAACTAGCCGAATTAAAAAAACTTTTCGATCAGCAAGCCAAGAAAAACAATTTATATCCTTTAATAGACTGGCAGGATGTTTACCTGAGAAAAATACACAAAACGCCGTCTACCGAAGGAAAATCTGCTCAGGAATTATTAACCAAAGCAAACAAGTAAAAAAATTTACTTAAAAACCCTACTAAATCCATAGATAAATAAATATTAAAAAAAGAAATAATGAAAAAATTTGAAATTAACTCAAAAATCAAAAGCTCCGGAAAAGGGTTTTTGATTACTGCATTGCTAGCTGCACAATTTGGCTTTGCACAAGATACTCAAGAGTTCAAAGGAACAATTGGTAAAACATTATCCGATTCAAAAGAATATTGGCCAGAGCCTGTAAAAGCGCCAAAAGGAGCTCCAAATATTGTCTGGATTTTATTAGATGATGTTGGATTTGGAGCTGCAAGTGCTTTTGGAGGTTTAATCCAAACGCCTACTTTTGAAAATCTGGCAAATAACGGTTTACGTTATACCAACTTTCATACAACCGCAATTTGCGCTCCAACGCGTGCTGCATTATTAACCGGAAGAAATTCTGGAAGAGTGCACGAAAGCGGATTTTCGCACACTATTTTATCGGCTGGTTTTCCTGGCTGGGACGGAAGAATTCCTTCTGATAAAGGAACAATTGCAGAGATTTTACGTGAAAACGGATACAACACTTTTGCCGTTGGTAAATACGGTGTAACTCCAGATGAAGATGCTACAGATGCAGGTCCGTTTGACAGATGGCCAACCGGAAAAGGTTTCGATCATTTCTACGGATTCCTTGGTTCTCAAACAGATCAATACAATCCTGATTTAGTGGAAGATCAGGCGCATGTGAAACCAGACGGACGTCACTTAAATGAATTAATTACTGATAAAGCAATCAGCTATATTCAAAAACAACAAAAAGCGGCACCTGGAAAACCATTCTTTTTATACTATGCGCCAGGAGCTGTTCATGCACCTCATCAGGTTGCTGAAAAATGGATCGAACCTTACAAAGGAAAATTTGACGAAGGTTATGATGTGTACCGTGAAAAAGTATTAGCAAACCAAAAGAAATTAGGTGTTGTTCCTGCTAATGCGGTATTGCCAGAACGTAACGCACTTATTACAGATTGGAAAAAATTAACTCCGGATGAAAAGAAAGTATACGCAAGATTCATGGAAGCTTACGCTGGTTTCCTGACTTATACTGATGCTGAAATTGGAAGAGTGGTTAATTATCTAAAAGAAAGCAACCAGCTTGATAACACTTTGATTTTTGTTGCTATTGGAGATAACGGAGCAAGTAAAGAAGGAACTTTACAAGGAACAATTAACCAAAGTTTATTCTCTCAAGGAAAAACAGAAGCAGAAAATCTTCAAAGCAATTTAAATAATATTGGAGAAATTGGAACTGCAAAAGGTTTAAATACAAACTATCCTTTAGGATGGGCACAGGCAACAAACGTTCCTTTTAAAAATTGGAAACAAGATGCACATTCTGAAGGTGGAACGCGTAACCCGTTAATTGTTTTTTATCCAAATGGAATTAAAGACAAAGGCGGAATCAGAAATCAATACAGCCACGTAACCGATTTACTGCCAACAACTTTAGAAATTGCAGGAATCAAAGCTCCGGAATATATCAAAGGAATTAAACAAGATATTATTCAGGGATCTTCTTTCCAGGCTTCTTTAGATAATCCAAAAGCAGAATCTTTACACAAAGTTCAGTATTACTATATCTTCGGAAACAGAGCTATTTATAAAGATGGATGGAAAGCGGCTGCGGCACACTTACCAGATTCATTTGCTGTAAAACAATCATTAGGTAAAAACGAAAAACCAGTTGCAAGCAATTTTGATACTGATGTTTGGGAATTATACAACTTAAACGAAGATTTTAACGAACGTAATAACCTAGCTAAAAAATATCCTGAAAAGTTAGCTGAACTTCAAAAATTATTTGATGAACAGGCAAAAGAAAACAATGTTTACCCATTGATTGACTGGCAGGATGTTTACAACAGAAGAATTCACAATACTGGAGCAGACAAAGGTAAAACGTTACAAGATTTAGTGAAGCAAGTAACTAAACCTGCAGATACTGAAACTGCAAAATAATAATTTTACAACCTGCAAGGTTTTCAAAACCTTGCAGGTTTTTCAATAAAAACAGAAGATTCTAACAAATTAGTGAAAAAATAAAAAATAAAACTCGACTATATCCATAGAATTAGAAGTTAAATTATTTATTTTTACATTAACATATTAAAATTCAAAAAGATATGAAACGAGTAGATTATGAAATCATAGGGAAAAAAATTGTCGTTGGGGCAATTGTATTTTTAGTTCCGCTGGTAATATTAGCCGGAGGATTAGCATTAATTAATCAATTTTTAAAATAAGAAATCATGGCAATAGTTCAAAAAGAAAAACTAACAAGAGATTTAAGTATCAGTTTATTAATTTACAGCTTGCCGGTAGTGGCAATTTTCCTGTATTTTAAATTAACGGGCGGAGCGGTAAGCGAATCGCATATTGCACTTCCTTCATTTTTAGAATTCGCAAAACCGGCATTCGAAAACATCCGCACGTGGGGATTAACCGTTTTCATGGTAGTTTTGGGAATTATAGAATTCGCAGCAGGTTTATATGATGACGAATGGACAGGCGAAGAACGTAAAGTAGATATCGTTTGTTTCTTAGCTCCAAAATTACTTTTACCTCCTGTAATTGCATTTTTCAGCTTAACTGCTTTACCGTATTTATTACCAAATTTAGCTAACACACTTTCATGGGTTCCATTTTGGGGAGGGTTTTTCCTAATCGCAATTGCCGATGATTTAACACAATACTGGTACCACAGATTACATCATCAAGTACCATTTTTATGGCGTTTTCACAGAACACACCACTCTGCTCCATATATGGGAATGGCGATGGCTTCAAGACAAAACTTTATTTACACGGTTTTCTTTTCTCAAATTTATTTGACTGCAACTTTAACCTATTTAGGTTTAGGATTACCGGCTTTATTTGTTTTGGTAATTAAAAGTTTCATCACTTTAGGCGCACATTCAAGCATTGCATGGGACAAACCATTTTACAAATACAGAGTTTTACATCCAATTGCATGGGTTTTAGAAAGATTGATTTCTACTCCGGCAACACACCACGCACACCACGCAGATACAAGCGGTGACGGTGTTGGACACTTTAAAGGAAACTTCGGAAACATGTTTTTCATTTGGGATATGATTTTTGGAACTGGATTAATCACTCGTAAATTCCCGGAATCTTACGGAACAAAATCATACAAACAAGAAGAATGGTACGCACAATTTTTATGGCCAATATTCAAATCTAAAAAAGAAGGAAGTTCTCTTGCCGAAGGTGTATTGGCATTTCCTCTAAAAGCCAAACCTGTAGAAAATGCAGCAGAAACTGTTGAACAAACTCCGGTTTTAGAACAAGCTTAATCTTAAAAAGCAATAAAAATATAAAGTACGGCAGTGTGTTCAAATTAACCTTGAATACGCTGCCAGCTTTTATCAAAACTATACTGTTATGAAAAATAAAATAAATATTATTACACTAATCCTGCTGTTTACAATAGTAGGTTTTTCTCAAAATAAAAGTTCAAATACCGTTTCATTAGATGTTTATTACAGTAAAATTCAGGCTGAAAAAAAACCGCAGATAATTGATGCCCGCGGCCCTGAAGAATTTGCCTTAAACCATATTAACGGAGCAGTAAACTTTAATTTAGAGTCAAAAGATTATGCAGAACAAGTTGCAAAACTAGACAAATCAAGACCTGTTTTCACTTACTCAATTGGAGCAGGAAGAAGCGTTTGGCTGGCAGACGATTTATTAAAAAAAGGCTTCAAAGAAGCCTATAGTTTAGAAGGCGGAATTGCCAACTGGATTGGAAACGGAAAACCTTTTTATGCCAATTCTAAAAGCAAACTGACTTTAGCGGAATACAACAAAATCATTGCTGATAATAAAACTGTTTTGGTTGATATTGGTTCTAAATATTGCGGTGCGTGTATAAAAGTAAAACCAGTTCTGGAAACCATTAGAGCACAATACGGAGAAAATTTAAAAATCGTAGAAATCGAATTAGAAACCAGCCCGCAGGTAATTGCCGATTTAAAAACCGTAAAGGTCTTCCCTACTTTGATCTTATATCAAAATGGTAAAATCGTTTTCAAAAAAGACGGTTTAGGCGATTTAAAAAATGATGTTGATGTGGCTTTGGCTTCGAAATAAACATACACGTAAATCTTTGCCAAAGTTTAAAACTTTGACAAAGTTCGCTACAATCTTGTCAGGCTGAGCGAAGTCGAATGTCAGGCTGAGCGAAGTCGAAGCCCGCGTTAGAAACTCTACAAAGATTGAATTTTCGTACAACGGACTTCACATAGCTTGTCATTTCGAGGAACGAGAAATCGCACTAGTAATTCCGTAACGAAACCCACACAGTTTGTCATTTCGACGAAGGAGAAATCTCCACGAGTAACTCCGCAACGAAAATCCAATCTCTGTAGAGTTTCTTGCGAAGATTTCTCCTTCGTCGAAATGACAAAGATTATGAAATATACCCTAATTCAAAAACAAAATATAACCAACCATAATGGCAAACTATAAAAAAATAACCAAGATTATTCTACCCATTTTATTAGTGCTACTTATTATAGCAGCATTTTTATTCTGGCCCATAAATACAGACGGAACATTAATTAAAGCTGATGAAAAACTAGAAGAAGGAAAAACAGCATTTCTGTCTCAAAAAGATACAACTTCAGAAAAAAAGCCAAACATTATCATTCTCGTTGCCGATGATTTGGGTAAATATGATATTTCTCTTTACGGAGGAAAATCAACGCCAACACCACAAATTGATTCACTTGCAGCATCTGGAGTAACTTTTACAGATGGATATGTTTCGGCATCGATTTGTTCGCCATCGCGTGCGGGATTATTAACCGGACGCTATCAGGAACGTTTCGGGCATGAATATCAGCCGGGAGATCGTTATCCGAAAAACAATTTAGAATATTATGCTTTCAAATATTTAATCAACACGAACAGCTGGCGATTAAATGATAAAATAAACTATCCAAACGAAGCTTCAATTGCAACGCAGGGTTTACCAAAATCTGAAATTACTTTTGCTGATTTAGCCAAAAAACAAGGTTATAATACTGCTATTATCGGAAAATGGCATTTGGGCCACAACAAAGGATTTTTTCCTTTAGACAGAGGTTTCGATTATCATTACGGATTTTATCAGGCATTCTCGCTTTATACACCTGAAGATGATAATCCGGATATTATCAATCATCATCATAAAGATTTTACTGACAAAACGATTTGGGGCAATGGCCGTGTCGGAATTGGACAAATTCGCCGTGATACTACTATCATAAAAGATAAAAAGTATCTAACCGAAACCTTTGCTGATGAAGCAGAAGCTTTTATTGATAAGAATAAAAATAAACCATTTTTGTTATACGTTCCGTTTAATGCGCCGCATACACCATTTCAGGTTCGTAAAAAATATTACGATCGCTTCCCAAATGTAAAAGACGAAAACAAACGTGTTTACTTTGCCATGATCAGCGCACTTGACGACGCTGTTGGAAGAATTAGAGAAAAAGTAAAAAAAGAAGGTTTAGAAGAAAACACTTTAATCTTTTTTATCAGCGACAACGGTGGTGCCGATTATACTTTTGCAACAACAAACGCACCATTAAAAGGCGGGAAATTTTCTCATTTTGAAGGCGGGATAAATGTTCCGTTTGCACTTTCGTGGAAGGGAAAAATCAAACCGCATACTGTTTATAAAACTCCGGTAAGTTCATTGGATATTTTTAGCACAATTGCAGCCGTTACTCATTCTGGTTTACCAAAAGACCGAGTTTATGACGGAATTGATTTAGTTGATGTTGTCAATAACAATAAAGAAGCACACAAAGATTTATACTGGCGATCCGGTGATGCAAAAGCCATCAGAAGCGGTGACTGGAAATTAATCATCAGCGGAAAAACGCATGAAAAATGGTTGTATGATTTATCAAAAGACAAATCTGAAACTACAGATCTGGCGACAAAAAATCCTGAAAAAGTAAAAGAATTACAAACTGCTTTACAAATCTGGGAAAAAGGTTTAATCAAACCACTTTGGCCTAATTTGACTTATTATGAATTTGACTTTGGTAAACAAAAATACTTTGTTGATTTGTAACAATTACAACAGTCCTGCAAGGTTTCCAAAACCTTGTAGGTCTTTCATTTTAAATACTATATTAATAACTAATTAATTAATACCTACAAGGTTTTGGAAACCTTGCAGGAAATAAATAATAAATTGCCTCCAGCTTTAGCTGAAGGTTTAAAATTTAAAGTGCAGAAGGCTTTAGCCAAACTTTTTATTCGGCTAAAGCCTTTTTCTATTTGCAAATTGATTACCTCCAGCTGAAGCTGGAGGCAATTGAAATAAAACCAAAAATAATGTCAACTCAAACTAAACAATTTAACATACACGAAGACTGGACAGTCGTAATTTTAGGATTTATAATCATCGGAATTTCCCTTTTTATATTTCTTCCCGAAGTTCCTGTTTTCAGCTGGTCAAACACTTCTGATTTATTTACGAAAGTATTTGATTTAGCAAACCTCAAAATCCTTTTAATTCAGTTTTTATATCTCATTTCAATTGGTACAATCGGAGCTTTTTTAATTGGAAGATCCGTAAAATATTTTCTATTTACTTTTCCGATAGTGTATCTTTTAACCTTGATTGCACTTATTCTCGCAGGAAATTCAGCCATAAAATCCATCAATTTAGAAGCCGTAATTTTCAGTTTGATAATTGGTTTAGCGATTGGGAATTTCTTCAAACTTCCGGAATGGTTTCGTTCATCGCTTTCTACAGAAGTCTTTGTGAAAATCGGATTGGTTTTATTGGGAACGGGAGTAATTTTTTCTGATATATTAAAGGCAGGTTCATTAGGCTTAATTCAGGCATTGGTTGTTGTGATATCCGTCTGGTATTTCGCCTTTTGGCTTTGCCGAAAATTAAAAGTCGATGACGAATTAACCATGATGATTTCGAGTGCCGTTTCTATTTGTGGCGTTTCTGCAGCCATTGCAACTTCTGGGGCAATTAAAGGCGATTCAAAGAAATTATCATATGTCATTTCGATTGTTTTGGTAACCGCAATTCCCATGATGATTTTCATGCCGATTATCGCCAAATATTTCAATTTCCCCGAAGAAGTAACCGGAGCCTGGCTTGGCGGAAGTATTGACACTTCTGGAGCCGTTGTTGCGTCCGGAACTTTAGTTGGCGAAACCGCTTTAAAAATCAGCACCATCGTAAAATTTTCTCAAAATGTTTTGTTAGGATTAGCTGCTTTTGCCATTTCCGTTTATTGGACGTATTCACATAATACTTCTTCAGAAGCTGTAGAATCTAAACCAACTTTAAAGGTAATTTGGGAACGTTTTCCAAAATTCGTAATTGGTTTTATTGGTGCTTCCTTAATTTTTTCGTTTTTAATTTCTCCCGAAACCAGAGACGGTGTAAAAGACAGTTTGAAAAACCTACAGGGAATTTGGTTTGCATTAGCTTTTACAAGCATAGGTTTAGAAACTAATTTTAAAGATTTACTGAGTAATAACAGCCGTAAGCCATTGTATGCCTTTTTAATTGCACAATTATTCAATGTGATTGTTACGTTGATTATTGCGTTTTTGCTTTTTAGTTAATCATTATTTTTTGCCACGACCCGAGCGATAGCGAACGGGCGAAGCAATTTCACGAATTTTCACGAATTGATTTGTGGAAATTCGTGAAATTCGTGGCGATAAAAACATTTAGCATGTCTTTGCGGATGAACGAAGCAATCTCATTTGCTAAATCAAACTTTATATCTTAAAGTTTTTATTCATAGCCACAGATTATAAGGATTAAAAAGATTTTTTTTCACGCAGATTCAGCAGATTATTGCAGATTTAATTATAAAATCTCTGCTTAAATCTGCTTAAATCTTTTAAAATCTGCGTGAAAAAAAAACTTTGCGTCTTCGCGACTTTGCGAGATTCTAACAATTCGTAATAAAAATTATCTGCGAAAACAAAAAAAACACCAACAAACTAAAAATCAACTAACTACACTTAAAACAAAAACCTACACCCCATTATATCACATCTTTTTTTCAAAAAAAGCAAAGATTAATTTGGATATTACAATATTAAATATAACTTTGTCTATAGAATTAGTAGAGTTTAAAATTAAAAACTTACATTTTGAAAACAACAGTCAATAATACGTATCACATTCTTCGTAAAAAACACACTTATAACGCCTCTTGTTATATGTGCAGCTGTTGTTAATTCTTCCTTATACGTTCGCTTTGAATCGGTTTAAAATTAAAATCGAAAACTATAAATCGAACAGTGTTTATTCCCAAATTTTATTGAAATATTCCTTTGATGCTTTTGCCTCAGAAGATATCACGTTATACTAAATCAAAAATGAAAATGGAGACGACAAACTAACATTCTTTTTGATTACTAAGGGTCATTTCTGCGGCAACAGAAATGACCTGATTTTAAGAACATTTATCACTTACAAAAACAAAAAACAACAGACAAAAAGTACATTGCAATGAATACAAAAATTACAAAACTTCTTTTTTCTATTCTCTTAACCGGAGTTGCAACTTCTCACGAGTTACATGCTCAAACAGAATCAAAACCCAATATTATTTTGATTTTGGTTGACGATATGGGTTATTCAGATTTAGGAAATTATGGTTCAGAAATTAAAACACCCAATTTAGATAAGCTAGCTACAGAAGGTTTACGCTTACGCGAATTTTACAATAACTCAATTTGTGCGCCAACACGAGCTTCCCTCCTAACCGGACAATATCAGCATAAAGCGGGAGTTGGATTTTTTGATGTCAATTTAGGTTTACCGGCTTATCAGGGTTACTTAAATAAGGAATCTTTGACATTGGGAGAAGTTTTTCGTTCTGGCGGTTACAGCACACTTTTATCGGGAAAATGGCACGTAGGTTCTGAAGATCAGGCGCAATGGCCCAACCAAAGAGGTTTTGATAAGTTTTATGGAATCTTAAAAGGTGCATCGAATTATTTTGATACAAAACCGCTTCCGTTTGGAAAAACGCCATATCCGGTAAAACTAATTCGTAATAACGAAGAACTGCATCCAAAAGATGATTCCTATTATTTTACAGATGAAATAGGAAATAATGCCGTCACTTTCCTTGACGAGCAAAACAAAGAAAACAAGCCTTTCTTTTTATACTTAGCTTTTACGGCGCCGCACTGGCCGCTGCAGGCAAAACCTGTTGATATTGCTAAATACAGAGGAAAATTTGATGAAGGCTGGGATGTTTTAAGAGAAAAGAGAATCCAGAAACTAAAAGCCAGCGGAATTTTACCTGCCGATCAAACTATATCGCCAAGAGATCCTGAAGTTCCGGAATGGAATAAGTTAAGCTACGACGAAAAACAATTCTGGAAAGCTAAAATGGAAGTATACGCCGCAATGGTCGACAATATGGATCAAAACGTTGGCAAAGTTCTGGACAAATTAAAAGCCCTTAAAAAAGACAAAAACACATTGATTGTTTTTATTTCAGACAATGGCGCTCAAGGCGGATTCAATACGTATAACCCGCTTGGAAGAGGCTTGGTTCGAAATGATGGACCAGTTGGAACTTCAGGTTCATTTGATTATCAGGAGCAAAACTGGGCTTATTTATCCAATACTCCACTTCAGCAATATAAAAATAATATGCACGAAGGCGGTTTTAGTTCTCCGTTTATTGCTTGGTTTCCATCCAAAATAAAAGCAGGCAGAATCGAAAAAGGAACCGGACATATTATTGACCTCGCTCCTACTTTCTACGAACTAGCCGGAATAGAATACCCAAAAGAATATAATGGTGTGACGACAAACGCTTTGGTTGGAAAAAGTTTGTTGCCTGTTTTATTTAATAATGTTTCTCAGGTCGATAGAGGCGCACCATTATTTTGGGAAAGAGCAGGAAACAGAGCTGTTCGCGATGGAAAATGGAAATTGGTTTCGATTTATCCTTCTTACGAATGGGAATTATACGATCTTGAAAAAGACCGAGGCGAAACTAACAATGTAGCACAGCAGAATCCGGGAATTGTAAACAAACTTTCGGCTTCTTATTTTGAATGGGCAGACAAAACCGGAGTGGTTGAATACAGTAAATTCAAACTAAAACCAGAGACAATGCCGGGCGGTGCGGCGTTGAAAAAATAAAAATATTTAAAATCGAAAAATATTTAAACACATAGAGAAATAGATTTTTGATAAAACTGAAAAAAAAGATTTAAAAGATAACAGGTTATCACACATAGTCCCGATAGCTATCGGGATAAGTTAATGCAAGTGAAACGCCTTTACCCGCAACAAATTCTATGTCTCTATGTGTTTAAAAAATAAAATGTGTTTAAAATAAAATTATTTTCTAATCATAAAATCAAATCAATATGAATTCATTTTATCAGGAAATTGCAAGACAGCATCAGGAATTATTAATACTTCCTGAAAAGAAATTAATCCATCAGTTTATAGATGAATTGTTTTCGATTTTGTTTTCGAATACTTCAAAATCCTACGGTATTGTGGCGATTATTGAAAATAAATTTGACGGATTAGAAAAACAATTTGATGAGCTGGTTTTAGACTTTGCTCCTAAAAATCAAAATACGAAAAGGCAGACGGAAACCTTTTTTGAAGCCCTGCCCTATTTACATAAAAAAGCGTTGAATGATGCTCAAACTATTTTTGCAAAAGATCCTGCAGCCAAATCTTTAGAAGAAGTATTATATTCGTATCCAGGTTTTTTCGCTATTGCCGTTTATCGATTTTCTCATCAGCTTTGGAAGCAGGATTTAAAATTATTAGCCAGAACGATTTCAGAATACGCGCATATTAAAACCAGCATCGAAATTCATCCGGGAGCCAAAATAGGAAATGATTTTGCAATTGATCACGGCACGGGAATCGTAATTGGCGAAACCACAATTATTGGCCATAATGTTCAAATTTATCAGGGCGTTACGCTTGGTGCTTTGAGCGTTAAAAAAGAGGAAGCTTTTATCAAAAGACATCCTACTATTGAAGACAATGTTATTATTTACGCCAACAGCACAATTCTTGGCGGACAAACAACTGTAGGCAGAGATTCTATTATTGGAGGAAATGTATGGCTGACGTATTCTGTGCCTTCCAATTCGGTTGTTTACCATAAAAATGAGATGAAGGTTAAGGACAATAATCCTTTTCCCGAACCCATTTTTTATTCTATTTAAAATTGAGTGAATGTTTTAACACATAAACCGTCTTGTAAACTTTGTCAAAACACAAAGTTTGTCATTCCGAGGAACGAGGAATCGCACTCGAAACTCGACAAAGATTGGCGATTTTGTTTGCGGAATTACTTGTGCGATTCCTCGTTCCTCGGAATGACAAAAAAAGTGTTTAAATTACTCAATACATTGAAGCATAAAAATATCAAACACATGAAATATCAGAACATTTTAGAAACAATTGGCAATACGCCGCACATTAAGCTCAACAAGCTTTTTAAAACCCACGAGGTATGGATTAAATTAGAAAAAGCAAATCCGGGATCGAGTATCAAAGACAGAATTGCACTGGCAATGATTGAAGATGCGGAGAAAAAAGGACTTTTAAATCCGGATTCAATTATTATTGAACCAACATCTGGAAATACCGGAATCGGACTTTCGCTTGTGGCAGCCGTAAAAGGTTACAAAGTAATTATTGTAATGCCGGAATCGATGAGCGTGGAACGCAGAAAAATTATTGAAGCGTATGGTGCTGAATATGTTTTGACGCCGAGAGAAAAAGGAACTTCCGGAGCGGTTGAAAAAGCAAATGAATTAGCTTCAACAATTAAAAACTCTTTTCTGCCTTCGCAATTTACAAATCGTGCTAATGTTGAAGTTCACGAAAGAACAACAGCACAGGAAATTTTAGCCGATTTTCCGCATGGAATTGATTATTTAATTACAGGCGTTGGAACAGGCGGACATATTACCGGAGTTTCTAAAATATTAAAACAGCATTTTCCTAATTTAAAAACGATTGCCGTTGAGCCTGCACTTTCACCAGTTTTAAGTGGCGGAATTCCTGCTCCTCACCCATTGCAGGGAATTGGTGCCGGATTTATTCCTGAAGTTTTTAACAGAGAATATATTGATGAAATTGTGACCATCGAAAAAAATGATGCTTTTTCATTTGCTAAAAAACTAACAAAAGAAGAAGGAATTTTTGGAGGTATTTCAACCGGAGCAGCATTAGCAGCAGTTTCAAAAAAACTAAAAAATATTCCCGAAGATGCCGTAATCCTGACTTTTAATTATGATACCGGAGAACGCTATCTTTCTGTTGAGGAATTATTCGATTTTTTCTCCTAAAAAACAACAAGTCAAAATCTTACAATAAAATAAAACCCGTAATTTTAAGAAATAAATCTTAGAATTGAATAAAAATAAAATAATTAACCGAAAAACCTTAAAACTATGGCAGAATTAGAAAAACAACAGACCGCATTAGGCGATGTTGCTGCAAGACAATTAGCAATTGCAACTCGTACCGTTCCTCAAATTGGAACAATTACTCCACGCTGGTTAACGCATTTACTACATTGGGTTCCGGTAGAATCGGGAGTATTTCGTTTGAATAAAGTAAAAAATGCCAACCACATCGAAGTAGATTGTTCGGCACGCGATGAAAGAGTTTTACCGAACACTTTTGTGGATTATATCGAAAATCCAAGAGAATACAATCTGGCTGCTGTACAAACAATTGTTGATGTACATACGCGTGTTTCTGATTTATACAGCAAACCATACAACCAGATTTCAGAACAGCTTCGTTTAGCTATCGAAACTATTAAAGAACGTCAGGAAAGCGAATTAATCAATAATAAAGATTATGGATTATTAAGCAACGTTGCACCTTCGCAAATTATAAAAACAAGAACGGGCGCACCAACTCCGGATGATTTAGATGAATTGTTGACAAAAGTGTGGAAAGAACCTGGATTTTTCCTTTTACATCCGTTAGCAATTGCAGCTTTCGGACGCGAATGTACACGTCGTGGAGTTCCGCCGCCAACAACTTCTTTATTTGGATCACAATTTTTAACATGGAGAGGAATTCCGCTTATTCCATCTGATAAATTACCAATCGTAAAAGGAAAATCAAAAATTATTCTTTTAAGAACCGGAGAAAGCCGTCAGGGAGTTATCGGATTAATTCAGCCGGGATTACAAGGCGAGCAATCTCCAGGATTATCAGTTCGTTTTATGGGAATTAACGAAAGAGCCATTGCTTCTTATTTAGTATCTCTTTATTGTTCTTTGGCTATTTTGGTAGATGATGCTATTGCTGTTTTAGAAGATGTAGAAATAGGAAAGTATCATGAGTACAAATATTAACAACAACGGTTTACCAAACATCGACGATTTGCAAAATCTGGCAAACGAGTTGTTTAAAGCTTTACCGAATGAATTTCCAAAAGAAATCTCATTAAGTCCGGATAAAGCCGAACATCCTCGTGCGACAAAGATTGCAGAAACGATTTTGCACGCTGGAAATGTTGATCAGTTTGGTCAGTTTCCTGTGGCAAGTCCGTCGAGTACACCGCCTGCGCCGCCTGCATTTAGCGGATTTGGAGCTTCTCCGTCTGTAATAAATTACGGAAATGGTGCTTCAGCTTTGTACCCAAATGCCGGAGCAGGATTTGATCCGCAAAACAGAAATTCATCTTCAGGAGTTCAGGAAAACCACGATTTAAATATCAATGATCCGCATACCGGATTTCATGATATTAATTTGAAAAACGGAAAATCTCCACAACTCAATGAAGAAAGTCTTTTTTCGGGATTTTCATTGAACCATCAATATCTGCCATTTCAAACAGAGAATTCATCTTTTGAGATTGAATTACAAGCAGCTTTGGCATCGGTTGATACACAGTTTAAGAAACGCGAAGATTTTCCGTTAAACGGAAATGAAACAGCAAATTCATACTATTTCTTAGATCAGAATTCTTTTGCTTTTGATAAAAGAAGTACTGATATCATTGTTGGAAATTCATTCGAACATAAAGAAATTAATCTTTTTAAAGGACATCATTTTGATGCCGCATTGGTAAAAAAAGATTTTCCAATTCTAAGAGAAACTGTAAACGGAAAACCATTAGTTTGGTTTGATAATGCGGCAACGACTCAGAAACCGCAATCGGTAATTGATAGAATTGCGTATTTCTACGAACATGAAAATTCTAACATTCACCGTGCAGCTCATGAATTAGCTGCCCGAGCATCTGATGCTTATGAAGCCGCTCGTGAAAAAGTAAAAGCGTTTTTGAATGCTTCTTCTGTAAATGAAATTGTATTTGTAAGAGGTGCAACTGAAGGAATAAATCTGGTAGCTTCAACTTGGGGCGAACAGAATTTAAATTCCGGGGATGAAATTATTGTGAGTAATCTGGAACATCATGCGAATATTGTTCCGTGGAAACGTCTTGCTGATAAAAAAGGCCTGAAATTAAGGGTAATTCCTGTTGACGATGACGGTCAGATTTTGCTGGATGAATATGCAAAATTACTGAATTCAAAAACACGTTTGGTTTCTTTTACACAAGTTTCAAATGCGTTGGGAACGGTAACTCCAGCGAAAAATATAGTGGAAATGGCACACGCTGCCGGAGCAAAAGTTTTAATCGACGGCGCACAATCGGTTTCACATATGAAAGTTGACGTACAGCATTTAAATCCGGATTGGCTGGTTTTCTCAGGACATAAATTATTTGGTCCAACAGGAATTGGAGCTTTATACGGAAAAGAAGATTTACTAAACGAAATGCAGCCGTATCAATCTGGCGGAAACATGATTCAGGACGTAACTTTTGAGGAAATAAAATACCACAAAGCTCCGAATCGTTTTGAAGCCGGAACGGGAAATATCGCCGATGCTATTGGTCTTGGCGCAGCAATCGATTATGTAACCAAATTAGGAATTGAAGCTATTGGTCAATACGAGCATTATTTATTAGAATATGCTACAAGACTTTTAAAAGAAATTCCGGGTGTACGATTAATTGGAACTGCAAAAGATAAAGCCAGCGTATTATCTTTTAATTTACAAGGCTATTCAAACGATCAGGTTGGACAGGCTTTGAATAAAGAAGGTGTTGCGGTGCGAACCGGACATCATTGTGCACAGCCTATTTTACGCCGAATGGGAGTCGAAACAACAGTTCGTCCTTCGTTAGCTTTTTATAATACGACAGAAGATGTCGATACTTTTATTAAAACCGTTTGGGAGCTTAAAAAAGTTAGATTCTAAAAAAATAGAGAGAATGTATTAAATACATTCTCTCAAAAAAGATAATTGCTTTTTTTGATATTTTAAGTAATTATACCCTGAAAGCGATTGTTTTATAACAGTCGCTTTTTTTATTAAAACTACGTTTTTTGGCGCTAAAAAAACAGCACTTTTTTTAACGAAATTATTCTGCCTTACATTTTTATCAAAAAATCAAACAATTTTCATCAAAAACCAACAAACACGTATATAAAAGTTATCAATATCACAAAACTGGTTATAATTGTTATTTTTAGTGTTAAATTATCACTAAAAATTAACATTAAATTAGGATATTTGAGAGACTAATTTAAACGAAATGAATATGAAAATTAAATTAAAACATTACTTGTGGTTGTTTTTACTATTTGTACAAATAGCTGCAGCACAAGAATCTATTTCCGGAAAAGTAACAGATAAAAAAGGCCTGCCAATTCCCGGAGCAAATATTGTAGTACAGGGAAAAAATATCAGTGCTCAAACTGATTTTGACGGTCTATTTAAAATCGCCGCTAAAAAAGGCGAAATATTGGTTGTAACTTATGTAAGTTATAAAACCGTAGAAGTTCCTGCCTCAAATAATATTACAATCCAACTCGATGAAGTTCAAAATGAACTTGAAACTGTAGTGGTTGTAGGTTACGGAACACAATCGAAAAGAAATCTAACGGATAATATCGCGCGTGTAACTGCAAAAGATATTCAGCAGATTCCGGTTTCAAACGTACAAAATGCTTTGGTAGGTAAACTGGCCGGAGTTCAGATTACGCAGACAAACGGTAAGGTCGACGGAGGTATTAATATTCGTGTGCGTGGTGCGGCGAGTATTAGTGCGGGAACACAGCCTTTATATGTTCTTGACGGAATCCCGTTAATTAATGATGATGAATCAAGCAACGGTGCACCAACCAACCCGTTATTGACTTTAAGTACCAATGAAATTGAATCGATAGATGTATTAAAAGATGCGTCTTCTGCAGCAATTTATGGTGCGCGTGGAGCTAACGGAGTTGTTTTAATTACTACTAAAAAAGGGCGTGAAGGAAAAGGAACTTTTACGGTAAACCTTTCGCAAGGAGTTAGTGAAGCTACACACAAAAGAAAATGGCTTAATGCAAAACAATACGTTGAATTATTACAGGAAGCCGGAAGAAACGTTAACGATTTAGAATCTGTTGAAGATGAGTTAGAATATCTATCTCAGGGAACGGACTGGAGAAATGGTGAAGTCGATACAAACTGGCAGGATATTGCTTTAAGAACAGGTTATACTACAGATGCAGATTTTTCTGCTTCTGGAGGAGATGAAAAAACAAAGTATTTCTTTTCTGGTGCATACAATAACACAACGGGTATTGTTGACAGTAATACTTTAGAAAGATTTACAGCGAGAACAAACGTATCGCATAAAGTTACAGATCGTTTAACATTAGGAATGAACCTGGGTTTTTCGAGATCTTTAATTCACAGGGTTCAGGATGATAACTCATTCTCTTCTCCACTTCAATCAGTTGCTCAGGCGCCTATTTCGCCTGCAAGATTAGAAGATGGAAGTGCAAACCCAAATACAGAATATTCTAACTACCTTTTAGCAAAAGATAATACGTTCTGGAAAACGATTATGCGCAGACTTACAGGTAAACTTTTTGCTGAATTTAGAATCCTTAATTCATTAAAATTTAATTCTGATTTCTCATACGATCTTTTATCACAAACAGAAGATTACTGGCAAGGTAAAAACGCTCCTTTTATGGCCACAGACGGAGCTGTATTTGCGACTTCTGTAAATACAGAAAATTATGTTTCGAGTAACTATTTTACATTTGATAAAACATTTGCAGAAAAACATACTTTTAACGTTGTAGCTGGTATGGAATTCAACAAATACAACAGAAGATATCAGGATGTAAACAGTATTTATTTCTCAAGTGATGATTTTCAAACTGTTGACGGTGGTGCTGAAGTAAATGAAGGTCACGGAAGTGAAACGGATTATGCTTTTGTTTCTCAATTTGGAAGATTGAATTATTCTTTCCAGAATAAATATCTTTTAAAAGCGAGTATTCGTCGTGATGGTTCATCTCGTTTTGGAAAAAATGAACGATTTGGAGTTTTCCCAGCCTTCTCTGCCGGATGGGTTATTTCGCAAGAAGAGTTTTTAAAGGATAGTAAAGCTATTTCCAACTTAAAAATAAAAGGAAGCTGGGGTAAATTAGGAAATGCCGAAATCGGGAATTTTGCTTCTCGTCAGCTTTACAGACCAAATCCTTATAATTTAAAATCAGGGCTTACTTTTGATCAGCCTGGAAATGATGATTTGACTTGGGAAAAATCAGCTCAAACAGATTTTGGTGTTGAAATTGGTTTTATAGACCGATTTTCAATCGAAGCAGATTATTACCAAAAAGATACTGACGGATTATTATTTGAAGTTCCGTTACCAATAAGTTCCGGAGCGGCTTCTATCAATAAAAATATTGGAAAAATAAGAAGTAATGGTTTTGAGCTTACTATCAACACTAAAAATATTGATACTGAAAACTTTAAATGGAATACCAGTTTCAATTTGACAACAAATGAATCAAAGGTTAAATCGCTTCCAAACGATAACCGAGACATTATAGTTGGATACAATATAAACAGAGTTGGAGAAAACATTTCCTCTTTCTATTTAGTTGAATATGCAGGAGTTGACCCTGATAATGGAGATGCTTTATTTTACAAAAACACTAAAAAAACCGATGGTACACGCGACCGTACTACAACAAGAAATTATAGTGAAGCAGAACGTATTATTGCAGGAAACCCTTTCCCTACTTTAATGTCTGGTTTAACAAACACAATTCTTTATAAAGGTTTTGATTTTACCTTTACGTTTCAGGGAGAATGGGGCGCGAGTATTTATAATTCAGCAGGGATTTATCAATCAACTGCGGCTGATTATTTTGACAACCAAACAGCTGATCAGTTAAACAGATGGCAAAATCCTGGTGATATTACAGATGTGCCTCAAGCCAGATTTGGAGGTTCAAACGGTACACAAGATTCTTCTCGTTACCTTGATAAAGCCGATTTTGTTCGTTTAAGAAATTTAACTTTGGGTTATACGCTTCCTAAAGATGTTTTGAAAGATTTAGGAATGAGCAGTTTAAGAGTTTATTTTACGGCTGTTAACTTATTAACCTTTACAAACTACGAAGGAAATGATCCTGAAGCAAGAAGAGATGACAGCGGAATTGGAGAAGATTTTTATTCAGCACCGCCCGCAAGAACAACAGCAATTGGTGTAAACTTTAATTTTTAAAAAGAAAAAGATGAAATCAAATAAACTAATCCTATTTATATTTTTCGCTGCGTTTTTTACAAGCTGCGAAAATGAATTAGACATAGAACCTAAACAGAGAGAAGACGCTAATACAACATTAAGTACCGAAACCGGAGTAACAAATGTACTAACCGGAACTTACGCTCTGGCAGCAAATGGAAATGCTTACGGCGGAAGGGTTTTACTTTACGCAGACTTACTTGGTGTAACGGGAGTTTTAAGCACAACAGATTTAAGATGGCGCGGTACTTTTGGCGAATTAAGACAAATGTATAGTAAAAACATGTTGTCTGATAACGTAATTATCGAAGGAACTTATGCGAGATTATATGAAATTATAAACGCATCAAATACGGTTATCGAAAATATCGACAAAGTAAAAGATTCGGACAGACAAGCTGTTATGATTGGCGAAGCTAATTTTTTAAGATCATTGGCTTATTTTGATTTGGTTCGTTTTTTCGCAAAACCTTATGAAACGGGTCAGACAAATAATCAGCTAGGAGTTGTAATAAGACCAAATGCTATTTACGACTTTAGCGTAGATTTATCAAAAGAAAGAAGCACGGTTGAAGAAGTTTATAAAGTTATTATAGACGGTTTAAATCTTGCTTATACAAACTTACCGGAAGATAATGGTTTTTATGCCGATAAATATGCTGCACAAGCTTTATTAGCAAGAGTGTATTTACAGCAAGGCCGATACGATTTAGCCAGAGATGCAGCAAATGATGTTATTGAAAACAGCGGACATGCATTGTCACAAAATTATGCAGCTGCTTTTAATCATGATACAGATCAGGCTGAAGATGTTTTCTCAATTCAAATCACGAAACAAACGGGTGTAAACGATGCTGTAACTTTTTATGCCTCTGAAGGTAACGGAGGACGCGGTGGAGATTTTTCTATTCGTGATGCTTATTTGGAAAAATTCAGTGATCCTGATGACAGAGCAGAGTTTATCTACGAAAATGAAGATAATGGCAGAATTTTAACTTCTAAATTTACTGATCAGTTTGCCAATGTTGGAATTATTCGTCTGGCAGAAATGTATTTAATTAGAGCCGAAGGAAATTTTGAAGAAGGAACTGCAATAGGAAACACTCCCGTTGATGATATCAATATTATCAGAGAAAGAGCTCATGCTGATGATTTGGCAACAGTTACAATCGATGATATTTTATTAGAAAGAGAATTAGAACTTGGAATGGAAGGATTTTTAATTCACGATATTAAAAGAACTAAACGTTCCATTTTAACTGAAACCCCAGATGGAGATCCGTTATTATTAACTTATGATGCTGATAAATTAGTATTTCCAATTCCGTTAAAAGAAACAGATGCTAACAAAAAAATCACTCAAAATCCCGGGTATAGAATTTAATTGAAGCTTTCTTAAATAAAAAAACCATTCGTTTTCACGAATGGTTTTTTTATTTAAGAACATTTCTCATTTTAGATATAATTTTAGTACAAACACTTATGTAATAAACCAAAAAAGCCATTCTCCCCACAGAATGGCTTTTTCATTTAATAACAGATTCTAAGTAATATATAAAAGGTAATTTTTAATCAATAATCATCCCAATTATGCTTCAGCTGGTACTTTCATTAATTCCTGAGCAATTGTCAAGGTAACCGGATCTAAATGCCCCGAATAAAAAGTATCTAAAAGTTCCTGAAATATTGGGTTTGCATTTTCTACTTGCGAAAACAAACTCAAAGACGAACGCAATTTACGTGCATCCAAATCTCCTAAAATAGTTTCAATAGATTTGGTCTTAAAGTTTAAAAGAAGCTGTGCAATCTCAACCAAATGTTTAGCTAAAATTGGATGATTCAAATAAGCTTGTGCTTCTTCAAGATCAGCAATGGCGTAATATTTAGCAATATCACTTTTTCCTAATCCTTTTATCTGCGGAAAAATGAACCACATCCAGTGTGTTTCTTTTTTACCTTTTTTCAATTCAGAATAAGCAGTTAGGTAAAGTTTATTTTGTGCATCCAAAAAGCGCGTTAAATCATTATTTGCGTAAGCCATCTGTAATAAATTTATAAAGGTTCAACAAATATTTGCCGTCTTAAATTCTACAGTCAAAACTACTCAGGAAGTTAATTTTTAAATTACATAATTTTCGTCTGTTGTTATATAATTTATACCTCATAAAAAAGCTGCATCATAAATGCAGCTTTCATTAATAACAAATTGTAACCTTTTATAATTTAAATTCATTTAAAGATTTCTCAATAATTTCAAGACATTCTTTAATTTGATCTTCTGTCATAACTAATGGCGGAGCAAATCTAATTTTATTTCCGTGAGTTGGTTTTGCCAATAATCCGTTGTCTCTAAATTTTAAGCAGATTTCCCAGGCTAAATCAGAATCTTCACCGCTGTTAATCACAATTGCATTCAAAAGACCTTTACCACGAACAAGCGTAATTAAGTTATTTCTCTCAGCAATTTCGTTTAAGCCTTTTCTTAAAATAACACCTAAACGTTCTGCGTTTTCAGCCAGCTTTTCATCTTTAACCACTTCAAGAGCAGCAATCGCAACCGCTGCTGCAACAGGATTTCCACCAAAAGTAGATCCGTGCTGACCCGGTTTAATAACATTCATGATTTCGTTATTACACAAAACTGCCGAAACCGGATAAACACCGCCAGAAATTGCTTTACCTAAAATCAAAATATCCGGCTGTACATTTTCGTGATGAACCGCTAATAATTTTCCTGTACGCGCAATTCCGGTTTGAACTTCATCGGCAATAAATAAAACATTATGTTTTTCGCACAATGCTTTTGCTTTCGCCAAATATCCTTCTGACGGAACATAAACTCCAGCTTCACCCTGAATTGGTTCCACTAAAAATCCCGCTATATTTTTTGATGATTCTAAAGCTTTTTCAAGAGCTTCAAGATTATCATATTCAATTTTTATGAATCCATCAGTAAATGGCCCAAAGTTTTTACGAGCCGTTTCGTCATTTGAAAATGAAATGATTGTAGTGGTTCTTCCGTGAAAATTGTTCTCGCAAACAATTACCTGCGCTTGGTTTTCTGGAATTCCTTTTACTTCATACGCCCATTTTCTGCATACTTTCAAAGCTGTTTCAACAGCTTCGGCACCCGTATTCATTGGCAAGACTTTATCAAAACCAAAATACTTTGTTATGTATTCTTCGTAATTTCCTAATTTATCATTGTAAAAAGCACGAGAAGTAAGCGTTAAGGTCTGCGCCTGATCAACCATTGCTTTTACAATTTTAGGATGGCAGTGTCCTTGGTTTACTGCAGAATAAGCTGATAAAAAATCATAATATTTTTTTCCGTCAACATCCCATACATAAACTCCTTCTCCCCTTTCTAAAACCACAGGAAGCGGATGATAATTATGAGCTCCGTATTTATTCTCTTTTTCAATCAAAATTTCTGATTTTGACGAAAGGGTGTTTTCTGTATGTGTCATGATATTTAACTTTAAAAAAGCAAAAGTAATAAATTTTTCAAATCTACAAGCTTAAAAAGTATATTTTGACTTCACAACAGCAATTAAAAAGTCAAAACAGCAGTTTTTAAAACAATACAGAATCAAATTTAATTTTTAGAAATTTTGACTTTATAATCTTTTATTAAAAAAAATGGCTACTTTTATGGTTATATAGTGTTGTCCCTACGGGACAATTTGTTGGGGGCGCTATATTTAATGCTACCGATATTTTATCTCTACGAGATATTTTTGAAATAATGGATAAATATCATGAAACGGTAATATCATCAATAATCCATGATATGATTATTAGAAATTAAATCAATAGCAACGTAACTCCGTTAGGAGTTAAATATCGGTAGAAAAAAGAATAAGATAACGGTAAAATGTCCCGTAGGGACTATACAGTAAAACACGAATTTATTTCAAACAAAATATTTAAAAAATAAAACGTTTAGCAACTTAACTCCGTTAGGAGTTACAGATCGGTAGAAAAAAATGATTTAATTACCGTAAAATGTCCCATCGGGACTATATAATAAAACACGAATTCATAATATTCTAAAAACAAAACGTATAGGGGTTTAACTCCGTTAGGAGTTGCGGATCGGTAGAAAAAAATGATTTAATTACCGTAAAATGTCCCATCGGGACATCTGAAAAAAACGTATTTATTTTTAAACAATATTTGAAAAAATAAAATTAACATCACAAAATGGATAGTTTAGACGAATTTGATATCAACATAATTAAGGAATTAGAAAAAGACGGAAGAATGGCTTTTTCTGCCATTGCGGCCAATTTAAAAATATCAAATACAATGGTGCATCAGCGCATTAACCGATTAATGGAACAAGGAATAATTGGCGGTATAAAACCTATTATTCAGGAGAAAAAAATAGGATTTGACTGGGCATCATTTACCGGAATTACTTTAAACAAAGATTCTGATTCGGATAGAATTATCGAAGAACTAAAAAATATTCCCGAAATTACAGAATGTTATTATGTAACAGGTTCGTTTACGCTTTACATCAAAATTGTGGCAAAAAACCACGAACACATGCGAAGAATACTTTACGAGAAAATCGACAATATTCCGGGAATTGCAAAAACGGATTCTATTATTGAATTAGGCTGCGCTTTTAAAAGAAATATCATTTTATAATTAATTTATCTGGTGAAATATGTATCTACGTATATTGCTTTTATTTACCTTTTTTTGCTGTAAATCTTTGCTGTTTTCGCAGACTGCAGTTTCAAATCCATCTAAAAGTGATTTTACAAGAACACTTTCTATTTTAGCTTCTGACTGGCTGAAAGGACGTGGTGCAACTCAAAAAGGCGGTTATATGGCCTCAGAATATATTGCGTCGATGATGGGTTTATATCAGCTGAAACCTTATAGTCCTGACAGGTATTTTCAAAATTTTAAAGTTTTAGAACATACCGTAAAAAAAGCGTCTTTTGAAATCAAAAAAGGAAACAAAACTATTGCACTTTCAGAGAATGATTTTGAATTAACACCAATCTCACAATCTTTACAAAAAAATACTCAAGTCGTTTTTGCTGGTTACGGATTGAGCGTTCCTGAGGAAAATTACGACGACTATAAAAATCAAAATGTAAAAGGCAAAATAGTTGTTGTTTTGAGAGGTTTTCCAAATCATAAAGACACAACTTCGGCCGTATATCAGAAATTCAAAAAACTGTTTCCGGAAGAAAATAATTTAGAAGAAATGAAACTGAAAAATGCAATAAATAAAGGCGCTGCTGCTTTACTTATTATCGATTCTAATCAAAACTTTAGACTAAAAAATTCAAATCAAAATGATGTTTTTCATTCTTTAAAAATTGAATCCAGTGTTTCGATACCGGTTTTCAGATTGAGCAAATCAACAGCTGAAAAACTTTTATCAGGCAATAAAATTTCATTAGAAATATTCGAAAAAAAAGCACAAAACCTTCAAACGGCTTCTGCTCTATTAAAAAACACAATTATTAATTTCTCTATTGATTTGCAGACTAGAACTTTTTCTGTTCGAAATGTTTTAGGAATGCTTCCCGGAAAAGACACCACAAAAACTATTATTGTTGGTGCACATTACGATCATTTAGGAATTAAAAATGACTCTATTTATTATGGCGCAGACGATAATGCATCGGGAACATCAGGAATGCTGGCTTTGGCAAAAAACTGGTCAGAATCTAAAATACAGCCAAAATATAACATCCTTTTTGCAGCGTGGACTGCCGAAGAAATGGGACTTTTGGGAAGTGAATATTTTGCTCAGAATTTAAAAAATCAAAAAATCCTGCTCTGCATCAATATGGATATGATTTCGAGAAGTGCTCCCGAAGATAAAGCGCGTAGAATTTTAAGCATCGGAACTCAAAAAGAAACCGAATACTTAAAGAAAATCGCCAGAGAAAGCAACGCTAAACTTCAAAATCCGTTTAATTTAGATTTATGGGAAACTAACGGACATTCCGGAAGTGATTATGCGTCGTTTACCGCAAAAGGAATCCCGATAATGACTTTTTTCAGCGGTTTTCACGAAGATTATCATACACCGCGCGATATTGATTCAAAAGTAGATTTAGATAAAATACAGGATGTATTATTTATTGTCAACAATTCTCTTTTAAAATTTATAGAAAATCAGCCAAACTAAACCAAGATAGACCATGAAAAATAAGCTACTTCTCAAATCGTTTACAATTATTTCTTTGCTATTAACGAGCTGTTTTGTTCAGGCGCAGAACCCGAAGGGAAAATTATTTATTATTGGCGGCGGCGATCGTTCTGATGATTTAATGAAACAGGTTTTAGATGTAGCAGAATTAGGCAAAAAAGATTATATCGTGGTTTTACCGATGTCAAGCGAAGAACCGGACAGTTCGTTTATCTTTTTTAAAACACAAATGGTAAAACTAACTTCAAATCCAATTGTGATGCTGAATTTCAATAAAGAAACAGCTCAAAATAAAGCCCTTACAGATTCTGTTCAAAATGCTAAATTGATTTTTATAAGCGGCGGCGATCAAACCCGTTTTATGAAAGTCGTTCATAATACTCCCATAAAAACCGCAATTTTAAAAGCCTACGAAAACGGAAGTACAATTTCCGGAACAAGCGCCGGAGCAGCCGTAATGTCTGAAAAAATGATTACCGGAAACCAGAAATTACAAAAAGAATATACAGGAACTTTTTCTGTTATTAAATACGATAATCTCGAAACTGATAAAGGTTTGGGTTTATTAAAAACGGTCGTTATCGATCAGCATTTTTTAAAAAGAAACCGTTACAACCGTTTACTTTCTGCTTTAATTGAATTTCCTGATTTAACGGGAATTGGTATTGACGAAGCAACTGCCATTATTGTTAGAAATAATAAAGTGGAAGTTGCCGGAGAAAGTGAAGTAATTGTTTTCAAGAACCCAAAAGGTATTGTAAAAGCTAAAAAAGACAATCTTATTTCAATTGAAAAATTAGAAATGAGCATTTATACTGCCGGACAAAAATTTAATATCAAATAAACATGTTTCAGTATTCTAAAATCTTAAAAATAACCTTTGTAATCTTTTGTTGTTTTCAACTTTCGGCACAAAAAATCAGTACGAAAGAAAGTAGCCGATTAGAAAAACTGGCAGAAAAAGTTACTATTATTCGCGATAATTGGGGAATTCCGCACGTTTATGGAAAAACCGATGCCGATGCTGTTTTTGGTTTATTGTATGCACAATGTGAAGATGATTTTAAAAGAATCGAAATGAATTATATAGAAAAACTTGGTCGTCTTTCTGAAATTAAAGGCGAATCGGTTTTATATAATGATTTAGAAATTAAACTTTTAATTGATGTTGATGAAGCCAAAGCTGATTATAAAAAAGCATCAGACTGGCTTAAAAAACTTCTAAACAGTTATGCCGATGCCATCAACTTTTATCTCTATAAACATCCCGAAGTAAAACCTGCACTTTTAACGCATTTTGAACCGTGGTTTCCGCTGCTTTGGACAGACGGAAGTATTGGCGCTATTAGCACCGCAGATCTTTCTACCGGAGAATTAAAAGCTTTTTATTCTGGAAATACTGATAAAGTGGCGTATGTAGAAAGAGAAAAATATATTCAAACAGGATCAAATGGTTTTGCTTTTGCACCATCAAAAACCGAAAGCGGGAATTCGATTTTATATATTAATCCGCATACAACATTTTATTTCAGGCCAGAAGTTCAAATTTCGAGTGAAGAAGGTTTAAATGTTTATGGCGCCGTAACCTGGGGTCAGTTTTTTATTTATCAGGGTTTTAATGAAAATTGCGGCTGGATGCATACTTCTTCAAACGTTGATGTTGCTGATATGTATGCCGAAAAAATTACCAATAAAAACGGAAAACTTTTCTACGAATTCGATTCTAAACTTTTACCTGTTATCGAAAAAGAAATCACGATAAAATATCTGGAAAAAGGAAAACTAATTCCGAAGAAATTTAAAAGTTACGCTACGAATAACGGTCCAATTATGGCCAAACGTGATGGGAAATGGATTAGTTTAAAATCAAATAACCGCTCGATGACAAGTTTGATTCAGAGCTGGATTCGAACAAAATCGACCAATTTTGATGATTACAAAAAAGCAATGGATTTAAAAGCCAATACTTCTAACAATACGGTTTATGCCGACAGTAAAGGAAATATCGCGTATTGGCATGGCAATTTTATTCCAATTCGTGATAAATCTTTAAATTGGGCAAAAGTCGTTGATGGCTCAATTTCTTCAACACAATGGAAAGGATTGCATGATGTTAATGAAACCGTTCATTTGTACAATCCAACAAATGGCTGGCTTCAAAATTGTAACTCTACTCCATTTTCTGTCGCAGGAAATAATAGTCCGAAAAAAGAAAATTATATTCCTTATATGGCTCCGGATGGAGAAAATTTTAGAGGTGTAAATGCCGTTAGAATTTTCAATAACAACGAAAAATATACTTTAGACAAAGTTATTTCCAATGGTTATGACACAAAATTGTCCATTTTTGAAATATTGATTCCGAGTTTGGTTGAAGTTTTCGAAAAAAATATAAAACCGGAATCTGTTGAATATTCAGAATTAGCTGAACCTATTTCAATTCTAAAAAACTGGGATTATTATGCCAAAGAAAATTCTGTTGCCACAACTTTAGCTGTTGAATGGGCATATAAATTAGACCCAATTATTCAGAAAGCTTATATAGATGAAGGAGAATTAGATCAGGTTGAAAACACTAAAAACTTTGCGAAAAATGCGACTGCAGCACAAATGATTCCGCAGCTGCAAACGGTTATAAAAGAATTGAGCTCAAAATGGGGAACCTGGAAAACCGCTTGGGGTGAAGTCAATCGTTTTCAGCGTTCAAGTGGCGACATTGATTTAAAATATGATGATAACCAACCGAGTTTACCAATTGGTTTTGGTCCCGGTTCGTGGGGAAGTTTGCCTTCTTTTAAAGCGAATTATCAAAATAATTCTAAAAAACGATACGGTTATAACGGAAACAGTTTTGTTTGTGCGGTTGAATTTGGTTCAAAAATAAAAGCAAAATCATTATTGGCAGGCGGAAACAGCGGCGATATCAATTCAAAGCATTTTACAGATCAGGCAGAAATGTATCGAAACGGACAATTTAAAGATGTTTTGTTTTATAAAGAGGACGTTATTAAAAATGCCGAACGAACTTATCATCCCGGAAAATAATTTTGTTTGATAAAATGTGTTAAATAAACCTCGCGAAATAGCTTCCGAGGTTTTTTTGTAACATAATATTTCTGATATTTGTTAAAAATTGTAAAAAAATGAAAAATTTAGCCACCCTTATTTTTGCTGCAATATTGTTTTCAACTACTATGAATGCACAATTAAAACCCGTAAAATACTCTGAAGGAAGCCAGGCATTGAATGGCTTATTTATAAAATCTGCTAAAAAAAGCACTAATAATCCTGGAATCTTGCTTTTATCAGCTTGGTTAGGAATCGATAATGCTTCAAAAGGAATTGCTGGAGAGTTATCAAAATTAGGTTACCATGTTTTCATCGCTGATATCTATGGTGAAGGAAATTATCCAACAAATACTTCTGAAGCGGGAAAACAAGCCGGATTTTACAAAAGTAATCCCGAAGCTTATCAAAAACGAATTAATGCAGCTTTGCAGGAATTAGTAAAATCCGGAGCAAATGCAGATAATATTGTTGCTATTGGTTATTGTTTTGGAGGAACCGGAGTTCTTGAAGCGGTTCGCGGACATCTTAATGTAAAAGGAATTGCTTCATTTCACGGCGGTTTAGGTAAAGATGCTGCAAGAAAAACAGAACCAACTTCAGTTAAAGTTTTAATTTGTCACGGAGCTGATGATCCGTTTGTTCCAAAAGAGGAAATTGCATCATTTCAACAAGAAATGCGTGATGCAAAAGCTGATTGGCAAATGATTTATTATGCAAATTCTGTACACTCGTTTACAAATCCTGAAGCCGGAAATGACAATTCAAAAGGTGCCGCTTACAATCCCGTTGCTGCAAAAAGATCATTTGAACATTTACAGCTTTTTTTAAACGAAGTTCTTAAAAAATAACACTTTTTATGGCGCACGGATGACACTGATTAAACAGATTTACGCTGATTATAATAAAATTAATTCGTGCAAATTCGTGTAATTTGTGGCAAAAAACCAGTGCAAACCCGTTCAATCAGTATAATCCGTGGGCCAAACCAATAACCAAAATCAAACCAACCAAAAATAACCAATGTCACATAACAAAATTAGAGAAGACAAAACCTGTTTAAACTGCAGGCATGTTGTTGAGCAAAAATTTTGTCCAAACTGCGGACAGGAAAATTCAGATTCCAGAAAAACTTTTCATCATTTGTTTATTCACTTCTTTGAAGATTTAACGCATTATGAAAATGCTTTTTGGAAAACAATACGAAACCTTCTTTTTAAACCGGCAACGCTGACAAAAGAATACCTTTCAGGAAAAAGATTATCTTATCTGGCACCGGTTCGTCTTTATATTTTTATCAGTTTTATTACTTTTCTTTTAATTGCCATATTTCCGAGTAAAGTAGGCGATCAAATTAGTAAGGGTGAAAAAGAAATTTCTACAAAACTCATTAATCAGGATAAAAAAGGAACTAAAGGTGCCTACAAAACACATTTTGAATTAAAAACGATGAAAGAAATCGATTCAATTCAAAAGTATGGTAAGGAAGATGAAAAACTCTCCGAGCTTGAATACTGGCTTTATGAAAAATCAGTTCATGTTACAGAGAATAATTCTAAAAGAGAAATTGTAGAAAAATTCATTGAATCGTTTTTCCATAATATTCCTAAAATCCTGTTCATAATCATGCCATTTTTTGCTTTCTTTCTATGGATTTTCCATAACAAAAAGAAATGGTATTATTTTGATCACGGAATTTTTACGCTGCATTATTTCTCGTTTTTACTGCTCATTTTCCTCATTATGTTTATTGTAGAAAGAGTGGTTGGATTATTTGGAGAAGACAACCCCATTAGCTTTATTGCGAGTATCGTTAATGTTGTAGGCACAATTTGGATGTGTTACTATTTTTATCCCGCACACCATCGTTTTTACGGAGAAAGCCGAATAGTATCGTTTGTTAAAAGCGTAATATTATTCTTTATTAATTTCTTTTTTATTCTATTTTTACTAACATTTTATGTTTTATACACATTTATCAATTTACACTAATATACTATAATGAAAAAAATTGTAATTCTATTATTAATTGCTTCGGCTTTTTCATGTAAAAATGCGCAGTCTGTTGCTTCGAAGGATAATTCAGATCCAACGAAATACGTGAAACTTATCTCTGAAAAAGACCTTAAAAAAATGCTTTATACGGTTGCTTCTGATGAAATGCAAGGTCGTGAAACGGGTTCTGCAGGGCAGAAAAAAGCAGGTCTTTATATGATTGAGCAATACAAAAAAAGCGGCGTATCATTTCCTAAAGGCGCATCTGATTATTACCAGCATATTCCTGCATCGTATTTAAATGCAAGACGTAATCAAAATTTACCTGATTCTGAGAATATCTGGGCTTATATCGAAGGTTCTGAAAAACCGGATGAAGTTTTGGTAATTTCAGCTCACTACGATCACGTTGGTATTAAAGATGGTGAAGTGTATAACGGAGCCGATGATGATGGTTCTGGAACTGTAGCGGTTATCGAAATGGCAAAGGCATTCGCGAAAGCTAAAAAACAAGGCCACGGACCAAAACGTTCTATTTTGTTTTTACACGTAACTGGTGAAGAGCATGGTTTACACGGATCTCGTTTTTATTCTGAAAATCCTTTGTTTCCTATTGCCAATACGATTTCAGACATCAACATTGATATGATCGGACGTCGTGATGTTGAGCACGCTAACACAAACAATTATGTGTATGTAATTGGTGCAGACAGATTATCATCTGACTTACACAATGCGGTTGTGGCTCAAAATGAAAAATACATCAAAATGGACTTAGATTTTAAATTTAATGACCCAGCAGATCCAAATCACTTTTACGAGCGTTCTGATCACTATAACTTCGCAAAACACGGTATTCCAGCAATTTTCTTCTTCAACGGAGTTCACGAAGATTACCACGGCAAAGGCGACGAACCTCAAAAAATCGAATACGACGCTTTAACAAAAAGAACAAAACTGGCTTTCGTACTAGCTTGGGAATTAGCGAATAGAGAGAATAGACCGGTGGTTGATAAACCGATTAAGTAAGTTTTCTTTTAGGTTCAAAGGCTCAAAGTGGCAAAGGTTCAAAGGTTTTTGAAACTTTAAATTATAAAAAAAGGATAAGCTTAGCTTATCCTTTTTTTATTAAGTATATATTTTAATTTAGAGTCCAAAAATAAAACCTTTGCTACTTTGAATCTCTGAACCTTTGCACCTCTTTTTAGTCATTCATAGAAATCAAAAACTCTTCATTATTCTTCGTTTTCTTGAAACGATCGTTTACAAAATCCATAGATTCTACCGGGTTCATATCAGATAGATATTTACGCATGATCCACATTCTTTGTAAAGTTTTCTCGTCAAGTAATAAGTCGTCACGACGTGTACTTGATGAAGTAAGGTCGATTGCAGGGAAAATACGTTTGTTCGCAATTTTACGATCCAACTGAAGTTCCATATTACCTGTTCCTTTAAACTCTTCAAAGATAACCTCATCCATTTTAGAACCTGTTTCTGTCAATGCAGTTGCGATGATACTTAACGAACCTCCGTTTTCTACATTTCTGGCTGCTCCAAAGAAACGTTTTGGTTTTTGCAATGCATTTGCATCAACACCACCACTTAACACTTTTCCAGATGCTGGCTGTACTGTATTGTAAGCTCTTGCTAAACGTGTAATTGAATCTAAAAGAATAACAACATCGTGTCCGCATTCAACTAAACGTTTTGCTTTTTCAAGAACGATATTGGCAATTTTCACGTGTTCTTGCGGTTCTCTGTCAAAAGTTGACGCGATAACTTCACCACGAACACTTCTCTGCATATCTGTAACCTCCTCTGGACGCTCATCGATCAAAAGAACGATCAAATAAACTTCCGGGTGATTAGCAGCAATTGCGTTGGCAATGTCTTTTAAAAGCATTGTTTTACCCGTTTTTGGCTGTGCAACGATCATTCCACGCTGCCCTTTTCCAATAGGAGAAAACAAATCAATAATACGGGTTGATATAGAACTGCCTTTTTCGGCTAATTTGAATTTTTCAGAAGGAAAAACTGGCGTCAGGTGTTCAAAAGAAACTCTGTCACGAACCACCTGCGGATCATGTCCGTTGATTTTTAATACACGAACAAGAGGGAAAAATTTCTCGCCTTCTTTTGGAGGACGAACCACACCTTTTACAGTATCTCCGGTTTTTAAACCAAATAATCTGATTTGTGAAGTTGATAAATAAATATCATCCGGTGAAGCTAAATAATTATAATCAGAAGAACGTAAAAATCCGTAACCATCAGGCATCATTTCAAGAACACCTTCACTTTCGATAATTCCGTCGAATTCAAAATCTGAATCCCTGAAATTATTGTTCTTTTTATTTTTATTGTTTTGGTTTTGATGATTCCCATTATTTCCGTTTCCGTTCCCATTTTGGTTTGGGTTTTGGTTTTGATTCGGATTTTGGTTTTTATTCTGATTAGGATTAATCTTTTTAACCGGGGCAGTATTTTCAGTTTTTTCAGCAACTGGTGCTGTTGTATCATTTTCTGTAACTTCTTCAGCAGCAACTACTTCTTTTACAGTTTCTTTTTCCTTTTGCAGAGCGACCTTTTTTTCATAAGCTGACTTATTGAATTTTACAATTTTAGGCCCTTTTTTCTCCGGAGTTTTAGTTTCGACAGCTTCTTCAGCTTGTGCTGTCTGCTTTTCTTCTACAGCCGCCGGAATTTCAATTTCCTTTGGAGCTTCCTCTACACTATCAAATTCAAGAACAGGGGCATTTTTACTGACTGTTTTTTTAACCGGAGCAATTCGGGCTCTTTTTGGCTTGTCATTATTTGCTTCCTTTTCTGCAATAGTTTCTGCAGGCGGTGCTGATGCCGCCTCCTGGTGCGCTAATATCTGAGTAATCAGAGTATCTTTTTTAACGCCATTAATCTTTATTGTTTTAGCTAATTTAGCTATTTCTTGAAGCTCAGAAAGCTTCATTTCTTTTAATGCAGAAATATCAAACATGAATTGTTCTATGAGTTTAATTATTTTAAAGGAAATACTGTAAAAAGAATAGGTAGATATTTTTTTTCAATTGCCCGCAGTATGAAGTGCTTACGGTATTATGATGCAATAATACGAATAAAATTTAATCATACAATAGTATTTTAAAAAAAGAAAATATATTTTTGTAAAACAATTTTAGATCATGATACAAAGAATTCAAACCGTATATCTAATTCTTACCTTTGTTGTTACAGGGGTTTTAATGTTTTTTATGCCGCTTTGGACATTAAATACTGGGAAAGCTTTCTATTTTATGCAAGACCAGTTTTACACAATTTTACTAGGCTTAAGCACAATGCTTACGATTGTTAGTATTATTTCATACAAAAAGAGACAAAATCAGTTTGTGATGAACCGACTGAACATAATATTAAATTTAATTTTATTAGGATTATTTGTTTACCGCTCTCTAAATTTATCTGGAGACACAACAACAATTGTGTCAGAGAAAGGTATTGGGATGTTTCTTCCTATTGTTGCTATCGTGTTATTAGTTCTTGCTAATAAGGCCATCAAGAAGGACGAAGATCTTGTAAAATCTGTAGATCGTTTGAGATAAACCTATAAACTTAATTTTTTTGTGCGAAGAGAACCCGAATTTATATTCGGGTTTTTTTTGCCTAATTTTTAAAACAAAAGGTAAAATCTGAAATGATTTTCAAAAAACAATTTTGTAAGATAATTTATTCATAAATTTGCTTTTTGTTCTAAACTACTTATGGCAGATAAAATAAAGATACACCTTGCCGATGATCATCAGGTTCTTATTGATGGACTGACCAATTTACTGCAGACAGTTCCAAATTTTGAAATTGCCGGCAGTTCTTTGAATGGTCTCACTATATATGATGATGTAGTCCGTAATAAGGCTGATATTTTAGTTTTGGATATCAGTATGCCGCAAAAAGACGGAATTGAGGTTTTAAAAGAATTCAGTCAAAAAGGATTTCCTTGTAAAGTAATTATTTTATCCAGTTATGATGATTTAAAAATCATTAAAGAAGTAATGAAATTGGGTGCCAAAGGCTATTTGACTAAAAAATGTGCCGGTGAAAACATCATTGAAGCTATCGATGCTGTATATCAGGATCAGGAATATTATTCTGATGCTGTACGGGAAAAAATCTTTAGCATGTTTTCTCAAAATAATCCCAAATTAAGCAAGAATGTTTATACTGAAAATCCAATTTTAAGTCCGAGGGAAATGGAAATCATAACACTCATTTGCTTAGAATACAGTGGAAAAGAAATAAGCGAGCAGCTTTTTATCAGTATAAATACAGTCGAAACGCATCGCAAAAATATTATGAAAAAACTCAATATAAAAAACACCATTGGGCTTGTAAAATATGCTTTAAAAAACAACCTAATAAACCCATAAATTAAAAATCAAGAGAATAATATCCCGAAATATGTTTTTTATTAGAATTTTAATATCACTTATTATGCTTATCTCTACTGGAGATAAGGTTTTCAGCCAGCAAAATGCTACACCAAAAGAATCTAATATTTCTATTGTAAAACCAGCAAAAAAAGAGTTTTCAGAGCAATCAAAAAGAGAACAATTACGAAACAAAAAAATTGTAAGTCTATTTGTTGTTCTAGTCGTTATTTTATTTTTTCTTTTTTATCTCGTTTATCAAAACAATAAACTAAAGCAAAAAATTAAGCGAAAAGACACCAAACAAAAAATCCTTTTAGATGTAATAAATGCAGGGATTGACAGTCAGGAAACTGAACAAAAAAAGATCGCAGCATTTTTACATGACAATATCAATTCGCTTCTTTCTTCTGCAGGATTACATTTGAATGTTTTTACAACCAAAAACAATATACAATCTGAAGAAATTCAAAAGGCAAAAACTATTTTATCAGAAGTTCACGATCTTTTACGCGATATTTCACACGATCTTGTACCTACACTTTTAGTTCGTTTTGGATTGATTTATGCTTTAGAAGATTTATGCGAAAGAAACTCCAATTCGAGCATTCAATTTGAGTTTACAAGTTCTGTTGCAACAGATACGCGATATTCTGAAAAATTTGAAACCAAATTGTATTTCATTGTTTCTGAATTATTCAACAATATTATAAAACACAGCGAAGCACAAAAAGCCCAAATTTCAATACATGAAAACAACAACCAGTTAATCATTATTATTCATGATAACGGAATAGGTTTTAGTGCCGAAAAATTAAATGAAATTGAAGGTTTTGGTTTAAACCGAATTCGGGTGAGAATTAAAAAATTAAAAGGAAGTTTTTCTATTATTTCGAGAGCAGATGAAAATACGGGAACTTCTATTAAAATAAAAGTTCCGATTTCATAAAGCCTTATTTTTTACCAATCTCGATAATTTCCAAATCCTTTATTTTATCATCGTCAATAACAAAACGAAGCATGGTTCGCATTTGATGAAAACCGCTTTTTCCCGCTGCACCCGGATTCATGTGTAATAGGTTGTTCTTTTTATCGAACATTACTTTTAAAATATGTGAATGTCCGCAAATAAATAACTTTGGCGGATTTGAAGCCATTTCTTCCCTAATACTTGGATTGTATTTTCCCGGATAACCTCCAATGTGCGTAATCCAGACTGAAACATTTTCGCATAAAAATCTGTTATGAAGCGGAAATTCTAATCTTGCCTGCGCATCATCAATATTTCCGTAAACACAACGAAGCGGTTTTAGCTTTTTTATAGTATCTGTAACATGTAAATCGCCAATATCTCCAGCATGCCAGACTTCATCAGCCTGATTGACATATTTTAAAATAACATCATCAATATGAGAGTGGGTATCGGAAAGCAGGAGGATTTTTTTCATTCTTTTTTTAAAGGGACAAAGGTTCAAAGAAACAAAGATACAAAGGTTTTTTCTGTAGAGGCGCACAGCAGTGCGTCTTTCGTCAGGTTTTCATTTCTTTATAAATACAAAAAATCCGATCTGTTAGATCGGATTTTTATTTATGTTTGTTTTAGACCTGACAGGTTTTTAAAACCTGTCAGGTCTGCAGCACTGTTATTATTTCTTCGGATTTTGATTTTTAACTTCCTTCAAATCCTTAGTTTCTTTGGTATCCATCATTTCCATTAGTTTTAATCCTAACAAACCACTGATCGAACCATCAGAACCGCCATTTCCAGAAATTAAAACATCTGGAATTACTTTGATATTTCCTTTACCAATTTCCTCGGTTACTTTATATCTTGTAAAGTTATCGCCTCCCATTGCGCTAACCTGAAGCTGGTATGCTTCAGCAGTCGATTTACCAATTGCCATAATCTTTTCAGCTTCTGCAAGACCGGTTTTTGAAATTCTTTCGGCTTCGGCACTAGCATTCAATTTAGTTGCTTCTGCCTGTGCTCCTGCTCTTGCTTTTGTTGCTTCGGCTTCAGCATTGGCACGCATTTTTGTAGCTTCTGCTTCTGCGTTTACATTCAGTTTTAAACTTGTTGCGTCTCCTTCTGCTTTCTTAACAGTAGCATCTGCAGTACGCTGAGCAATTTCAACACTTTGTGAAGCACGTACAATTTCTTTCTGCATATCTGCAATTGCCGTTTCTTTCTCCATTCCCTGACGCTGTTCTTGCGCCATTCTTTGGGTTTGATATGTTTTTTGCTCTTCTTCAGCCAGTTTTCTATCGGTTAAAGTTTTCATTAATGAATCTGGCGGAACAATATCTCCAATCAAGGTATCAACTGCATTTACGTTATATTCATCAAGTACTAATTTGATATGATTTTTAGCCGATTCCTGACGCTCTTTTCTCGTTGTCAGGAACGAAATCACATCGCTGTCCTGAGCCGAGTTTCTGAAATAGTTACCAATCGTAGGCTCTAAAACCTGAGAAACCAAGTTGTTCATGCTTCCGAAACGAGCAATTACTTTTGGAGCTTCTGCTGCCGGTACGTGAATAATCTGCGCAACGTCAAGATTGAATGGGAAACCGTCTTTTGAACGAACCGTAATTGTAGAAAGATTTTTATCTAAATCGTGTGATTCGCTGCGTGCGTTTGCCCAGTTTAAAACTAAGTTCGTTGTTGGAACCGCTTCTAATTTTGTGGTGTATTTATTCAACGCATATTTTCCAGGTCCAAAAGGTTCCATCCAAACACCACGCTGTCCTTTTGAAACAATATTACCGTGTTTAAAAGTATCTCCGGTTACGTCTTGTCCGTCTTCTCCAATATAAGAAATCACAACTCCAACATAACCAATTGGCACATCTGTCATTGGGTTTTGTTCAATTAAAACTCCCCAAGTATTGATATAGTAAGAACCGGCTAACATAACCTGAGGCTGCAAACCACGATTCCCGCCATGTTCCAAAAATTTATCAAAATCCTGAAAGTTATTATGATCGTTAACAAATTTACCCGCAATTTGTCCCTGCGGAATTGGTTCACCGTCCAGAGCGGTTACAATACCAATCATGTTTTCAAAAATTTTAATTTGATCTGCAATTACAATCTCAAACAAAAATGTATTAATACGGTAAGAACCCGTTGTGATAAAAGCTGTCTGACGTCCTTTTTGACCTCCATTGTCTAAAAAGGCAGTTGCATCCTGAAAATTATCACTTTCTACTTTTCTGGCTAAGATTCTTCCGGTTGGAATTTCTTTTCCGTCTTTACTTAAAACCAGTCCAATTTTTCCTTCCGGAATTAATGTAAAACCAGTCATATCTATTGAATACTGCCAAATCCACATTCCCCAGTATAAACCCGGAGCAAGTGTTTTTGCCTGATAACCTGCTTCACCTTTTGTAGCGATAATTCGGCCGTCTGGTAATGATTTATCCGTGCCAAACAAAACGAATTTTTTGGTTACTAAACCAATTTTATCTTCTGGAACTATTACCATTCCGAAGAAAACACGTAAAATAAATTTGTAAAAAAGAATGGCAAATACAATTAAAAGTATCCACCAATAAGAGGTAATTTCATTCATAGTTTTAGATGTTTAATGGTACAAACATAGGAGAAATATGAAATGTTAAAATGAAAAATTTTAAAAATTAACATTTGGAAATTTCTGCCTAAAAATGTTAAAAAATGATTTTAATTATATCGTTGGAATTGTCAATTTCTGACACGATTTTTAGCTGGGCAAACTATGATTTGTATTTTGGGTTTTAAGGGATTTTAACAAAGATTCTGAGATTCTAAGTTGCTAAGGTTCTAAGTTTTGTTTTTAGATTTTTATTGAAATGGATATTTATCGATTTTAAAATTATCGAAAATATTATACCTATAATATATAGATGCATTTCCAATCTGGCGTTAGACGCACTGCTGTGCGTCTCTACAAATCATAACGTATAAAAAACTTAGAACCTTAGCAACTTAGGACCTTAGCAACTTTTAAAAAAAACCTTTGTACCTTTGCACCTCAAAACCTCTGTACCTCACAATGAGATATTTTATTCATTTTGCTTATAACGGAACTCATTATCATGGCTGGCAGTTTCAGCCTAACGCTTCATCAGTTCAGGAAACTTTAAATAAAGCACTTTCAGTTTTATTGAATTCGGATATAAATGTGATGGGTGCCGGAAGAACAGATACCGGAGTTCATGCCGAGGAAATGTACGGGCATTTTGATTTAGAAAAATCAATTGATATTCCGGTTTTGGTGCACAAGCTGAATTCGTATTTACCAAAAGATATTGCGGTTTATAATATAATTCCCGTTCACGATGATGCGCATTGCCGATTTGACGCTACAAAACGAACGTACGAATATCATATCAATACGGTAAAAAATCCGTTTTTAGAGGAATTGAGCTGGTATGTAAATCAAAAGTTAGATATTGATTTAATGAACGAGGCAGCGAAGATTTTATTAAACCATACCGATTTTCAGTGTTTTTCGAAAGTGAATACAGATGTTAATACTTTTGACTGCACGATTTTTGAGGCGTATTGGAAAAATGAAAACAACAAACTGGTTTTTACAATTTCGGCAAACCGTTTTTTACGAAACATGGTTCGGGCAATTGTGGGAACTTTGATTAATATAGGATTGCATAAAATTACGTTGGCTGATTTTGAAAATATTATTGCCAGCAAAAACAGGGAAAAAGCCGGATTTTCGGTTCCGGCGCATGGTTTATATTTAACCAAAATTTATTACGATTATTTATAGCTGTAGGCTATAGGCTTTAAGCAGTAAGCTTCAAGCACTTTATTAAAAGCCTATTGCCTAAAGCCTAAAGCTTAAAGCATCAAAAAAAAATGAAAGCAAAAGCATTTGATACTGGTTTATTTAAACGAATTTTAAAATATACGAAACCTTATAAGTGGCGTTATTACGGCGTTATTCTTTTTGCGGTTTCGCTTTCCATATTTGCAGCACTGAGACCTTACTTATTAAAGCAAACGGTCGACGGCTATATCAAGACACACGATAAGGAAGGTTTGCTGTTATACATTATTTTAATGGGAGGCGTTTTGCTGATGGAAGTTTTCTCTCAGTTCTATTTTGTTTATTGGGCAAACTGGCTTGGGCAGGATATTGTAAAAGATATTAGGAACAAACTTTTTAAACATATTTTAAGCTTTAGAATGAAATATTTTGATTTGGTTCCGGTTGGACAATTGGTTACCAGATCCGTTTCAGATATTGAATCGATTGCGCGTATTTTCAGTCAGGGATTGTTTATGATTATAAGTGATTTGATGAAAATGCTCGTGGTTTTGATATTTATGTTTTACATGAACTGGAAACTGACTTGGATTGTTGTTGTTGCAATGCCAATTCTGGTTTACATTACCCGAATTTTTCAACGTAAAATGCAGGTTGCTTTTGAGGAAGTAAGAACCCAGATTGCTAATATGAATTCCTTTGTTCAGGAACGTGTAACGGGAATGAAAATCGTTCAGCTTTTTAATCGTGAAAAAATCGAAGCCGAAAATTTCAGGGTTATCAATGACAAGCACAGAGTTGCGTGGATTAAAACCATTTTGTACAACTCAATCTTCTTCCCTATTGCCGATATTATTTCATCTATCACTTTAGGTTTAGTAGTTGTTTTTGGCGGATTCAAAATTTTAAACGGCGATAACTTTACCACGTTTGGAGATTTGTTTTCTTATACCATGTTTATCGGGATGCTTTTTAATCCGCTGCGTCAAATTGCAGATAAATTTAACGAGATGCAGTTGGGAATGATTGCTGCCAACCGTGTTTTTGATATTATCGATACCGAAGATCATATTCAGGATACAGGAAAAATTGAAGCTCCGGTTTTTAACGGAAGCATCGAGTTTAAACAAGTTCGTTTTAGCTATATTCCGGAGGAAGAAGTAATAAAAGGGATTGATTTATCTGTAAATTCCGGACAAACCATTGCAATTGTAGGTTCTACCGGAGCCGGGAAATCTACAATTATCAATTTGCTGAACCGTTTTTATGAAATCAACAGCGGAACAATTTACATTGACGGACAAAATATTGAAGATTATACTTTGGCTTCTTTACGAAAACAAATTGCGGTTGTTCTACAAGATGTCTTTTTGTTTGCCGATACGATTTACAATAATATTACACTTCATAATCCTGAAATTACCCGCGAACAGGTTTTAGATGCTGCAAAGAAAATTGGTGTTCATGACTTTATTATGAGTCTGCCCGATAATTATGATTTTGATGTTAAGGAACGCGGCGTTATGCTTTCGTCTGGACAAAGACAGTTAATTGCATTTTTACGTTCGTATGTAAGCAATCCGAGTATTTTAATTTTGGATGAAGCGACTTCGTCAATAGATACGTATTCTGAAGAATTGATTCAGCGTGCAACAGAAACGATTACAAAAGGAAGAACTTCGATTATTATTGCGCATAGACTGGCAACAATTGTAAATGCTGATAAAATCGTAGTTATGGATAAAGGTTTAATTGTGGAACAAGGAACGCATCAGGAATTGTTATCGAAAACTGATGGTTATTATAAAAACTTATACGATTCTCAATTTTCGGTTGCGAATTAATTTATAAAATAATTTGAGATTTAGATTAAAAAAAATAACATCCCGACGTGCATTTTTAATTTATGTAGCCGTCTCTATTCTTATTACTGTTTCTTCTGTATATATATTGAGTAATTTAATTACTGATCTTACCGAAAAAGCAAATGAAGAGTCAGCACAGCGTAACTTTATTAAAAAGCAGGAATTTTTGTCGCAGGAATTCTCAAAACTTCTGGAACAGGAAAACAGAATAAAGCATGTTTTAAAAATAAGCCGACCGGAAGAACTCGCGTCTAACTTACATGTTTTATCTTCAGTTCAAAACACCAATGTATTAGTAGCTGATAATTGGTTTCAGATAAATGATAATAAAATTCAGTTTGGAACCGATTCTATTTCGGATGACCTAAAAAAAGATGCAGAAGATTTTATCCAAAAAAATAAAGATCAGGATCATATCAATGTTATTATTCCGCAGGGACAAGAATGGGTTTGGAGAATTTATTTCAGACTTACTTCAAAAAACACAGTTGTTCGTTATGGTTACGATATTAACTTAAAAAAACTTGTTGATTATTTTTCCAGTATAGATGTCAAATCGACTAACAATTATGCTTTTATTTTTGATAAATCAGGAAGATGTATTTATCATCCCGAATTGAATTTTATAGGAAAAAATATTTATGAGATTTCCTCTACCCGCGCAATTGATACCATATTTACTAAAAAACAGGATTATGTAAAAAGAGTTGCTATGTCTGAATATTTAGGGCTGGATGTTATTCGATTTACAAAAAAATTAGACCTTAGAAATACACATTGGTTTATATGTGTTAATTTCCCAAAAAATGTTAGTGACGAAAATGTAGCGTTGATTAATAAATATTCGACCTGGATTTATTCGATTACAACGGTTATGCTTTTGCTGATTTTCTATTTATTCTCGTATGCCAATAGACGTGCGTACCGAGAAAAAGGAATTGCAATTAAAGAAAAAAACCGACTTCTGGTAGAGAACGAAAAAATTATAAAAGAAAAAGCGCTTATTCAGCTTCAGCATTTAAAAGAACAGATAAATCCGCATTTTTTATTCAATTCGCTTAACTCCTTATATATGTTAGTGGGAAGCGATGTAAAAACGGCGCAGAAATTTACGCTGAATCTTTCTCGCATTTACCGTTATTTAATTGATCCGCCAGAAAAAAATGTCGTTTCACTAAAAGATGAATTATTATTTATTGAGAAATATATCTTTTTACAGCAAACCCGTTTTAAGGAAGAATTGTTCTTTTCGATAAAAATCGAAGACGAAGAAGCTTTAGAAAAATTTATTCCATATCTGGCATTTCAGGTAGTGGTCGAAAATGCTATTAAGCATAATATGGCAACGGTCGAAAATCCGTTGACAACAGAAATTTTAATACAGAAAGATCAGGTAATTATTAGTAATAATCTTCAAAAAAAGGCTCACAGTGAACCCAGCACTAATTTTGGTCTAAAATACCTGTCGAGCATCTATACTTTCTACTCCAGGACCAATTTAAAAACCTCAGAAAAAGACGGCAATTTCGTTTGTATTTTACCTTTAATATCCATTCACTCCTAAAAAAAAGCCATTCACTCCGTTTTGTTTTTTTTCTGAACTAAATTCGAATAGTTTCGATGAAAATTAACTTAAACTTAACACCAAAATGAGGGAAAAGGCATTCCTACATAATGTAAAATTACTTTGCTTATTAATTTTATTATTATTCATTCCTGTTACAGTTCTTTCGCAAAAGAAAAAGAAAAAAGAAACAGAGACTGAAGTTGTAAAAGATTCTACTGATTCCAAAAAAGGAAAAAAATATAGTGACCTTATAAAAAAGGGCAAACTTAAAAAAGGACTGTTCAATATCATTCAGGTTAAGACTGATGTTTATTTTGAAATTCAGGATAGTTTATTTAAAAGAGAATTTCTGATTGTAAACAAATTATCACAAGTTCCTTTCCAAATTAACGAAGCTGGTTTAAATAAGGGAATGAATTATGAAAACAAAATCATTTCCTTTTATAAAGATACAATTGCAAAGAAAGTTTGGGTAAAAACATATGTTCCTAAAGTTTCTTCACCAAAAGAAGATGCCATTACCGCATCTGTAATTGACAATTTCTCTGAATCTATTATTGAAGTTTTTGATATTGAAACTAAAAACAACGATTCGAGCGCTGTAGTTATTAAAGTAAATAAGATTTTTGACGGAAAACAAAAAAGCTTCAATGATGTTTTGAGTAACACTGGTATTGGAGGTTCTGTAAAATCTGATTTATCGTATATAGAAGGTTTAAAAGCTTTCCCAAAAAATATTGTAGTAAAATCGCAGCTTTCAACTTCTTTCGTCGAAGGCACATCGTCATTACCAATTACCCTTGGTGTGACAAGTAATATTATTTTATTGGATAAAACTCCAATGAAACCTCGTTTTTCTGATAACAGAATTGGTTACTTCTCTGAAAAGCATTGGTATTTTGCCGATGCACAGCAGGCAATGCTTGAAAAAGAATTGATTACCCGCTGGCGTTTAGAACCAAAGAAAGAAGATGAAGAACGATATTTGAAAGGTGAATTAGTAGAACCTAAAAAACCAATCGTGTATTATATTGATCCATCGACCCCAAAACAGTGGAGAAAATATATCATTGAAGGCGTACACGATTGGCAGGTTGCTTTTGAAAGAGCGGGATTTAAAAATGCAATTATTGCTAAAGAACCTACTGAAAAAGATTTAGACTTTGACATTGATGATGTACGTTATTCGGTTATTACCTATGCGGCATCACCACAATCCAATGCTATGGGCCCTTCGGTTGTTGACCCAAGAAGCGGAGAAATTATTGAAGCCGACATTATTTGGTGGCACAATGTTATGACTTCGCTTCAAAGCTGGATGCGTATTCAAACCGGAGCTATCGACCCGAAAGCAAGAGGAAATGTATTTAGTGAGGAACATATGGGCGAAGCAATTCGTTTTGTATCGTCTCACGAAGTTGGACACACATTTGGATTAAAACATAATATGGGCGCTTCTTTCGCTTATGATGTTGAATCTTTACGTTCTAAAGAATTCACGGAAAAAATGGGCGGCACTGCTCCTTCTATCATGGATTATGCCCGTTACAATTATGTAGCACAACCGGAAGATAACGTAACTGCAATTACTCCAAAAATTGGTGAGTACGACAAATATGCTATTGAATGGGGGTACAGATGGTACGGTCCAAACGAAAATGAAACGGCAAGACTAAACGAAGCTATTACAAAACATCAAAACGACCCAATTTATTTTTACGGTGAGCAAGGCTCCCAAATCGATCCTCGTTCGCAGTCTGAAGATTTAGGAAACGATGCTGTAAAAGCAAGCGAGTACGGATTGAAAAACTTAAAACGTGTTGTAGATAATATCTTAAACTGGTCCTACGATAAAGATAAGTCTTATTACGAAACTGGTAAACTGTATATTGGAGCTATCGGACAATGGCAAACCTACAATGGTCATGTATTAACCAATATTGGCGGTGTTTACTTAAACCCAACAGTTCACGGCGATAACAAACAAAGTTATGTTCCGGTTCCTGCAGCAATGCAAAAAAGAGCAGTAGATTATTTAGTAAAAAATGTAATTACAATTCCGCAATGGTTGTTTTTTAATGACGTTTTAGACAAAACAAATCCGCTGAAAGATTCTCCTTTTGGACCTTATGAGTACACACCATATACAATGTCAAGAGCATTACAGTACGATGTTATATATAGTTTATTCAGCGATGACCGTTTACTTCGAATGACAGAAAATGAATTATACCAGCGAAATAAAACCACCGAGAAGGTTTTTACCGTAAATGAATTGTTTAAAAAAATGCATCAGAATGTATTTGCAGGAACTATCCAGAACAAATCACTTACTATTCTGGAGCGTATGACACAAAAGAATTATGTAGATGTTTTAATTATTTCGACAAATAAATTATTTGAAAAAACGGATGTTAAAAAAACAATCCAAATACAAGAAACATTACAAATGCCTCATTTATGTTCTTTAGATGATGCACATATGGCGAGAAACATTAATAATTCTTTCTTAAAAAGAGTTACAGAAGTAACATCAGATAAAAAAGGGGAATTAACAAAAGTACTTCAATTATTAAGAACAAAAAGAAGTACCGGAGATGAATCGACCCAAAATCATTACCGCGATTTAATACAACGAATCGACAAAGCTTTGAACAATACAACCTTTTAATACATAACCCAAACCCAAAACATGAAAAAAATTCTACATGCCCTACTGCTGTTCCTGGCCATCGCAGGATATGCGCAGGAAACCCGAACTATTACGGGGATCATTCAAGATGAAGCTGACTTGTCGCCAATTCCTGGTGCATCGATCTTTGTTGAGAATAATTCGATCTCAAACAAAACTGCCATGGCAGGTATTATTCAAAGTGAAGGAATCGGAACTACTACTGATTTCGACGGTAAATTCTCTTTGAAAATTTCAAAAAACATTACTTCTTTGAGAGTTACTTTCATGGGATACAAATCGTATACTCTTGAACTTTCTGCTCAAAAAAATTATACAATCAACTTAACGTCTGAAACTGCAAAACTTCAGGAGGTTGTTGTAACAGGTTACCAAAAAATTGAGAAAAGAAAACTTACTGCTGCGGTTTCTAAAATCGACATGTCTGCAATCCAGCAAACAGGGGTTTCTAGTATTGACCAATTATTAGTTGGACAAATTGCCGGAGTTGCGGTAAGCACACCTTCTGGAGCACCTGGAGCACCTGCAAAAATCAGAATCAGGGGTACAGCTTCTCTTAACGGTACACAAGATCCTTTATGGGTACTTGATGGCTTACCATTAGAAGGAAATGAAGTTCCTAAAAACTTTGACAAAGACAATATCGACGTATTAGGCAACTACTCTATTGCTGGTTTAAATCCAGACGATATTAAAGATATCACGATTTTAAAAGATGCTGCTGCAACTGCTATTTACGGTGCGCGTGCTGCAAATGGTGTAATCGTGGTAACTACTAAAAAAGGTAGAGCTGGTAAAATGGTAGTAAGTTTCAATACGAATACATTTATCACGCAAAGACCTGAGTTTTCTAAATTAAACTTGATGAACTCAAACGAGAAAATTGATTTAGAACTTAACATGGCAAGCCGTGCAGATTTGACTTACAGAGACACTGGCGGAGATATTTCTCGTATCCTAAACGGAGCTGGTGAATTAGACGCTTACAGAGCTGGAGGATTTTCTGCTTTAAGCCCTGCATCACAACAATCTATCAATTCTTTAAGAGGAAACAACACAAACTGGGGTAACTTATTATACCAAACAGCTATCAACACGCAGCATGGTTTAAGTTTATCTGGTGGTGGAGAAAAATCAGATTACTATTTCTCTTTAGGATACTATGATGAAAAAGGAGCGACTATTGGAACTGGTTTCAAACGTTACAACTTAACATTAAAAAACAACTACCAAATAACAGATAAGTTTAAAGTTGGTGTTGGTATTTTTGGTTCTGAAAACAAAACTACATCTTACCTTACAGATACAGATGCGTTTACAAACCCATCAAATTACTCAAGAAACGTAAATCCATATTTAACTCCATACAACGAAGATGGAAGTTATAAATATGACCCGGATATCGCTGGTTATTCAGGTCGTTATGTTCCTTTTAATATCTTGGAAGAAAGAGCAAATACTTCTTACGATTTAAAAACAAGAGCTATTAAAGCTTTATTAGATGCTGAATATAAAGTTACTAAAGACTTAAAAGTAACGTCTCAATTAGGTTTACAATTAGACAATACTGCCAGCGAAAAATTTGCCGGAAAAGAAACTTATTACACAAGAAAACAAAAAGAAAAATCACGTTATTTTACTAACGGAGCTTACAATTATTTCCTTCCGGAAGGTGGAATTATTCAAAACTCAAATACAGACTTTTTTCAGTATAACTTAAAAACAATGATAAGTTACAAAACTGAAATTGCTGAGAAACATGAAATCGAAGCAATGGTTGGTAATGAGTTAAGAAGAAACTACACAACATCTGTTTCAACTAAAGGATTTGGTTTTGATGAGAAAAATTTAACTACACAGCCAATTCTTTTCCCTAACGCTGGTTTCGCTAAAGAATCTGATTATAAACAATATGCTAAAAGTGAGAATGAAAATGCTTTTGCTTCTTTCTTCGCTACAGCTTCGTATACTTACAACAGAAAATATAGTGTATTTGGAAGTGTGAGATACGATGGTTCAGATTTATTTGGTGTAGATCCTAAATACAAATATTTACCACTTTGGTCAACATCTGCATCTTGGGCAGTGTCTGAAGAAGATTTCTTAAAAGACAACTTAACACTTTCAAACTTAAGACTTCGTGCTTCTTACGGTTTACAAGGAAACATTGATAAAAATACTTCTCCTTACGTAATGGGTACTAACGGAACAACTATTATTTTGCCAGGACAAACTGAGCCAATTATTACAGTTGACAGCCCGCCAAACGAAAAATTACGTTGGGAAAAAACTACTAACACAAACGTTGGTGCTGATATAGGTTTATTCAACAATCGTATTAGCCTTGTAACTGATTTATACGGAAGAAAAAGTTCTGACTTAATTGGTTTAAGAGCACTTCCATTAGAAAATGGTTTTGAGTATACAAATATGAACTGGGCACAAGTAAGCAATAAAGGTTACGAAATTACTTTGTCTACAAAAAACATTGACCGTCCAAACTTTCAATGGAATACAAGTATTAACTTTTCTCATAACAAAAGTAACATAGACCGTATCGAAGTACGTGATACTGATTATTTACCAAACAGAGAAGGACGTCCTGTAAATGCTGTATTTGGGTTTAAAACAAACGGAATCGACGAAAATGGATATCCTTTATTTATCAACAAAAAAGGAGAAACTGTAAACTCTCAAACATTCTTTGGTTTATATGACCCATTTGCAGATATTTTCCCGGGAGAATTGGCACAGTCAAACTTATCAGCTGCTGAATTTAGAGATTTGTTTACTTACTTAGGAGACAGAGACCCTAAATTTACAGGAGGTATTACCAACACATTTAAAGTAAGTAATTTTGACTTAACAATTGCTGCTTCATTTAATATTAAACAAACTGTTACAAAAACTCCTCCATACAATGGAACAATCGTAGACAGAGGACAAAACTACAGTAGAGATATTTTAGATGCATGGTCACCAACTAATACATCTTCTAATTTACCAGGAATCACTAGTAAAGATTCAGGAACAGGAGATTCTTATATGGCATACCTATGGTATTCTGGGCAAAATCAAATTCCAACCTACAATTATTTAGACACATGGGTTAGCGAAATGAGTTATATGAGATTAAGCAGTTTGCGTTTAGGTTATACATTCCCTAAAGCATTTACAGATCAAATTAACATTTCAAGCATCAGACTTAATGTTGAAGCTAGAAACTTATTCGTAATTAGTTCTGATTACAAAGGTTACTTTGACCCTGAAACTTTCGGAAACATTTATGCACAACCAGTTCCTAAGTCATTCACTTTAGGATGTAATGTAACTTTCTAATAAAAATAAAGATGAAAAAATTCTCAAAATATATACTACTTTTTGCTGCAGCACTTGCAGTAACAAGCTGTGATGACTATCTGGACATCCAACCAGTTGGTCGTGTTATCCCGGAAACATTAGAGCAGTACCGCGCAGTTTTAACAAAAGGATACGACGTATATCCTGAACACAAATCATTAACGGCAGTTCGTACAGACGAATTAACGATGAATGAATTTAGTGATGACGTAACATACTACAGAGATATTTATATTTGGAAAGATGCAAATCCGGATCGTATTACAACTACTTTTCAATATGCAGATTTATACAAAACTATCTTTTATACAAACGTAATCATTAACGAAGCGTCTAAAAAATTAGATGTAACTCCAGAAAGAAACCAGTTAGTTGGAGAAGCGTACGCTTTAAGAGCAATGGCTTACTTTGATTTAATTAACCTTTTCGGAAAACCTTACAATGCAGCAACTGCAGGTTCAGACAAAGGAGTTCCATTAGCGTTAGAGATTGATTTAGAGCAGGCTTTCGTACCTCAGACAGTAGAAGTAATTTACAATCAAATTATTTCTGATACTCAGGAAGCTGAAAAATTCATCAACAAAGATTCTCAAACAAAAGGTTTAAACTACCGTTTCTCTAAAGTTGCTTTATACAGTTTAGAAAGCCGTATTTATTTATATGTACAACAATGGCAAAAATCGCTTGACGCTGCAAACAAAGCGTTAGCAATTAACAACGCTTTAGTTGATTTAAAGGCTACACCTGTATTTGCAACAAAATATGATTCAAAAGAATCTATTTTAGCTCTTGAAGATGGTTTAATAAACAACTTAAAAGGTGCCGTTTATGCTTCGCCAGATTTAATTGCTGCTTACAGCAAAACGACTGATTTACGTTTTCCTCTTTATTTCTTAGCAAGCGGAAGCCGTTACAGAATTCAAAAAGGTGGAAATATTGATCAAAAATGTTCTTTCAGAACTTCTGAGTTATATTTAACAAAAGCAGAAACTTCATTAAAACTAAACAATATTGCTGATGCTAAAACAACTGTTTTGAGTTTTATCAAAAACAGATACACAGCAGCTGCTTATGTACAACTTGAAATTGAAGTTAACGCAATGAATGCTGCAGATTTAACAAATTTCATTTACGAAGAAAGACACCGTGAGTTTGCTGTTGAAGGACAGCGTTGGTTTGATTTGAGAAGAACATCTCAAAAACAAATCGTTCACACTTTTGACGGTGATAATTATACATTGATACAAAACGATCCGCGATATACCATTATTTACCCGGCAGACGCGAGATTAAACAATCCCAATCTATAAATACCTATTGTTTTTTTTTAAAAGAGGTCCAGTTGCAAAGCTGGGCCTCTTTTGCATTTATTTACATCAAGAACATTGTGAACGATTTCAAACGTTAGAACACAATAAATCACGGTTCGTTTCCTGTGGTTGAAACCACAGGCTATATTTGAAATAAAATTAAATTTTGATTAAAGCTTAAATAAACATAGCCCGTGGTTTCAACCACGGGAACACGATATAATCACAATCCATAACCCATAGTTAAAACCACAGGCTATATTTGAAATAGAAACATTGAATTTTCATTAACAATTTAATAAACATAGCCCGTGGTTTCAACCACGGGAACACAATATAATCACAATCGATAACCCATAGTTGAAACCACAAGTAATATGTGAAACATAACAAAAAAGATTAAATAACAACAAAACTGCAAACTCCTATAAAAACTTGTTGTAAAAAAACTATAGACAATTATATTTGCAAAATCATTTAAGAGCTTATCACTTCAAAATGAAACTTTTTAACTTTATCTCAAAAGGAAAATGAAAATTGCCATTGTCGAAGACGAATATCTTGCATCCACTTACCTAAAATCAATTTTAGAACAGCAGGACATTTTACAGATTGCCGAAATTGCAGTTTTAAAATCTGTAAAAGAAGCAGTCGATTTTTTTAAACAAAACAATGTCGACTTAGCCTTTATGGACATTCATTTGGGCGACGGAAAAAGTCTTGAAATATTTGAAAAAGCCACAATCTCCTGCCCTGTCATTTTTGTTACCGCTTATGATTCTTATGCCATTTCGGTTTTCAAACACTTTACAATTGATTATCTTTTAAAACCTTTTGAAGAACAAGAACTATTAGAAGCCCTAACCAAATTCAAAAAAATAAAAGACAGTTTCAATGCCGATGCAACGCTGCAATCTTTAGTGGCCATCGAAAATCCTGAAACAAACAAAATACAACGTCATTTTTTAGTAAATCACGGTTATAAACTAATTTCAGTAAACGAATCTGAAATAACCTATTTTGCTGCATCGGGAAAGCATTTATTTGTCTATGTAAAATCAGGAAACAGTTATTTGTACAACAGCACGATTACTGATATTATAAACAGTCTCGATCCGTTTATCTTTTTCAAAATAAACAGAAAATATATCGTACATCGAAATATTATAAAAGAAGTCGTAAAACATTCGCATCAAAAAATCGAACTCATTCTTACCGTTCCTCCTATCGAAAATGATCCAATAATCATCAGTAAAAAAGAAATTAATAATTTCAAAAACTGGCTCGATCAGTAAAAATCATTATTTCTTAAATACTAAAAATGCTAAAATTTACGCTTTCGCGGAAGATTGAAAACTGCATAATTCACAATTTGAAGTTTTAAACTGACCAAATAAGTGTCAAAATCATTCTAAAAAGTTAAAATAGCGTTATAAGAATCATAAAGTTGATATTATGTAACTTAGAGTATAACTTTCTTCATTTCATAATTCTTTATCTTTGAGAGACAAAATTTAAATGAAAAAGAAAATGCCACACAACAGATTTTATCCTAACGAAGAATTCAAAGAAATAGAAATAAACGCATCATTACAACTTAAATACGCAATTTCAAACAGAGGAAGATTAATAAGCTTTACAGACGAAATTGAAAATGGCCGAATCCTTAAAGGCGGTTTAAGCGATGGATATCCTACTTTTAGATTTAAGGTTAAAAAAGATGACAAAATCATTAACAAATATTTATTTCTCTACAAATTAGTTGCCCAATACTTTCTTCCAAAACAATCAGAAGATCAAACCTATGTTCTGCATCTCGATTACAACCGAAGCAATGACGATATCAGCAATTTACGCTGGGCAACAAAACAAGAAATGATGGCGCACAGCCGCAAAAGTCCGCGAGTGATTCAAGCGAAGAAAAACCTGATCGAACACAACTTAAAAGCCGACGGACGAAAATTAACAACCACAAAAGTCATGTTAATCAAAAAAATATTAGCAAGACCAGAACAAAAAACACGTCTTAAAATGATCGCTAAACAATTCGGCGTAAGCGAAATGCAGATCCGCAGAATTGCCAGCGGCGAAAACTGGGGACACGTAAAAGTTTAATTATTAATTGTAAATGGTGAATTGTTAATGGCTAATAATGCTTAATTAATAATTCACCATTTATAATTTACAATTATTTTGTCAGGCTGAGCGAAGTCGAAGCCCCGCGCAAAGCACATCCACATAGTTTCATAACAACAAAATATATAGCCACAGATTACACAGATTAAACGGATTTTAAAAATCTTTTTAATCCTGATAATCTGTGGCTTTATATTTTTAATAATTTCTGTCACTCTGAGCGAAGTCGAAGAGCTTTTTTACAAGTAGCAGGGCTTTGACTTCGCTCAGCCTGACAAATGAATCAATATTTCAAATTTTCCACATTTTACCTTTTTACTTTTTTACATGATACTCTTTTTAAAATAAATCATTAAATTCGCAAGCACAAATAACAAAAGAAAATCGACAAGTGAGTTTCGGAATCTATAAACCTCATTTTCGATAGTTAATACTAAAAACACAAAAAATGAAATACGACGTTATTGTTTTAGGAAGTGGTCCTGGAGGATATGTAACAGCGATTAGAGCTTCACAATTAGGCTTTAAAGTAGCTGTAGTTGAAAAAGAAAACCTTGGTGGTGTATGTTTAAACTGGGGATGTATCCCAACAAAAGCATTATTAAAATCAGCTCAGGTTTTTGATTATTTAAAACACGCTTCTGACTACGGATTAAAAGTTTCTGAATTCGATAAAGATTTTCCTGCTGTTGTACAACGCAGCCGTGGTGTTGCAGAAGGAATGAGCAAAGGTGTTCAATTCTTGATGAAAAAAAACAAAATTGACGTTATCGAAGGTTTTGGAAAACTAAAACCAGGAAAAAAACTTGACGTTACAGATAAAGATAATAAAGTTACTGAATACAGCGCTGATCACATTATCATCGCAACTGGAGCTCGCTCTCGTGAGTTACCAAACTTACCACAAGATGGTGTAAAAGTAATTGGTTACCGTCAGGCAATGACATTACCAACACAGCCAAAATCTATGATTATTGTAGGTTCTGGAGCAATTGGAGTTGAATTTGCTCACTTCTATAACTCAATGGGAACAGATGTTACTATTGTAGAATTCATGCCAAACGTAGTTCCTGTAGAAGACGAAGATATCTCAAAACAATTTGAGCGTTCTTTGAAAAAAGCCGGAATTAAAGTAATGACAAGCTCATCTGTTGAGCGTATTGACACAACTGGTGCAGGAGTAAAAGCATTTGTTAAAACTGCAAAAGGAGAAGAAGTTCTTGAAGCTGACATCGTACTTTCGGCAGTTGGAATCAAAACAAACATTGAAAACATTGGTTTAGAAGAAGTTGGAATCGCTGTTGACAAAGATAAAATCTTAGTAAACGCTTACAACGAAACTAACATTCCCGGATACTACGCAATTGGAGACGTTACTCCAGGTCAGGCTTTAGCTCACGTAGCTTCTGCAGAAGGAATTAACTGTGTAGAAAAAATTAAAGGACTTCACGTACAGCCAATCGATTACGGAAACGTTCCGGGTTGTACTTATGCAACTCCAGAAATCGCTTCTGTAGGTTTAACTGAAAAACAAGCAAAAGAAAAAGGTTACGAATTAAAAATTGGTAAATTCCCATTCTCAGCTTCAGGAAAAGCAAAAGCTGCAGGAACTCCAGACGGATTCGTAAAAGTAATTTTCGATGCTAAATACGGAGAATGGTTAGGATGCCACATGATTGGTGCTGGTGTTACAGATATGATTGCTGAGGCAGTTGTAGCTCGTAAACTAGAAACTACAGGTCATGAAATCCTTAAATCAATCCACCCTCACCCAACAATGAGCGAGGCAGTTATGGAAGCTGTAGCAGATGCTTACGGCGAAGTAATTCACTTGTAAAAATATACCGTTTTACGGTCATATATAATTTTCAATTTAAAAATCCGATTTGTGAAAACAGATCGGATTTTTTTGTTTGGTCTTGTATCCAATTGTCAGGCTGAGCGAAGTCGAAGCCCTTTTTCAAATAACATATAAAGTATTAGAAATTCCCCAAAGTCAATCTTGTCATTTCGAGGGACGAGAAATCTCCACAAGTAGCTCGACAAACAAGTTCCATAAAAGTAAATCGCCAGTTTTGTCATTTCGAGGAACGAGAAATCGCACTCGTATATCCGTAAAGAAGCTCCGCAAAGCAAATCCCCAATCTTTGTCATTCCGAGGGACGAGGAATCGCACTCGTATATCCACAAAGTAAATCCCCAATCTTGTCATTTCGATTTCTATGATAAAACCAAATCTTTTTCATAAAAGGTTTGGTTTTTTATTACCGCAAAAACCCGATGTATTATTTTGTTTCTCACAGCGTTTAAAACGCTCATTTTATTCTTTCCTTCATCAACTTTTCTGATGTAGTATTTTCTTAAATCATTGTCTAATCGAACAGCGCTCATTGCGGCCAGATGCAGAATAGTTTTCAGGTTTTTATCGGCAAGCATTGACACTCCAGGTCTTCTTTTTAATGAGGTTCCAGATTGAAAATCGAAAGGTACAACTCCGCTGTAACATGCCATTTTTCTAGGATCAGTTATCACTGTAAAACCTTCTGTTTTTGATATTAATGTCCATGATAAAACCTGACCTACTCCAGGAACAGATTTTATCAGTTTCTGCTGATAGCTTAGGTTTTCATCATTATGGATTACTTCTTCAATATCATTTTCAATAACCTTAATTTGTCCCTCAATATTTTTAATGAGTTTTACATTTAGACTTTTTAGCTCTTTGTCCAATCCAATGCCTTTCATTAATTTGTAATCATGCTGCTGAACCATAAGCTGCTTTTTGATTTTTATTCTTAAAGCTCTTTCGGTCAATAGTATTTTTATTTTTTTAATGGAGCACGAACTTGGTTTCCATTCTCTATTTTCTTGATAATTTTTCTCAATAAAACTACAAATTCGCAGGGCATCAATTTTATCATTTTTACCTCTGACAAGACCTATACTTTTCTTGATATGCAGAGCCGATATTACATAAACTTTAAAGTTGAATTTTTCCAATACTTCAAAAAGATTCCAATTGTATCTGCCTGTATTTTCCATTGCTAAAATTACATTCTCATCTGAATATTTTTTAAAAAAGCGCTTTATAGCCGGAACGTTATTCTCAATAGAAAAGTAATTTAATGATTCTTCTTTTACACAAATATCTAAAGTCTTGCTGCTGATATCAATGCCAATAATAATGTTTTTCATAACTTTGCTTTTACGATTCAACAATGATTTGAGAAATTCATCATAAGCTCAACTCCTTAATAACGGGTCACTAGCCCAAATTTCTATCTGAGTCTTTGATGAAAGGGAAGCCAAAGTCTTAATCAAGATATGAGCCACAAACTCAGAGGAACGAATAGTTTACTTTTGCTTCCTTTCTCAATCATAAATCTACTTAAATTTTAAAAAACAAATCTAAAGGAGGAACGAGAAATCTTCACAAGAAACTCCGTATAAAATGTCCTCAATCTTTGTCGAGTTTCTCGCGAAGATTTCTCGTTCCTCGAAATGACAATACTTTATCTTAAAATCCTAGTATATAAAAAAATCTACACATTAAAAATTGTTAATAAAATTCTCACTTGTCAACTTTTAAGTTGACAACATTCTCAACTATTCGTTAGACATTTGATCATTACAAAACTTCGCCTTAACAAAATAACAACAATGAACAACGAGAGAAAACTAAAAATTCACACCAAATTCCAAAAAAGAACATACAAACACATTACAATTCCATCAATTAAACTGGAAGGCAAATGGCTTGAAAAACTTGGATTTAAAAAAGGTGAAATTGTAATTGTCGAGCAAGAAGAAAATAAACTAATAATTACTAATGGAAATAAGAAAAATTAAAATCACTGTTTTGTCATTCCGAGGAACGAGGAATCGCACTCGTATATCCACAAAGAAATTCCACAAAGAAATTCCACAAAATAACTCACCAATCTTTGCAGAGTTTCTTGTGCGATTTCTCCCTTCGGTCGAAATGACAATACTTTAGCAAATATTATAAACTTTAAAATTTATAAAGAAAAATTTGTTAAAAACTTCACATTAAAAAATTTCACTATCGTCTTATAATTCTTATTTTTATTCTTTATAAATAAGATTTTATGACATTACCTTTTATAGAAATAATTGAAGCCACGACTAGTGATCCTAATTTACTAATGTGGAAATTTTATGATGAAGATAAAGAAATAAAAAACGGAGCAAAACTAACCGTTCGCGAAAGTCAGCACGTAATGCTTTTAAACGAAGGTCAGCTTGCTGATGTATATTCACCGGGACTTCACACTTTATCAACAGAAAACATTCCAATTTTAAGCAAGCTGAAAGGCTGGAAATACGGCTTTGAAAGTCCGTTTAAAGTCGATGTTTATTTTTTCAACACCCATCAATTCATCAATAATAAATGGGGAACTCCCGCTCCTATTCTGCTAAACGATCCACAATTCGGGCAAATCAGAATTCGCGCTTTCGGAAGTTTCGATATTCAAATTGTCGACATTGCCAAATTCTTCCGTCAATATGCCGGAACTTATCAGCAGCTTACCATTTTTGAATTGCAAAACCAGTTACGAGATTTCGTTGCTCCAAAATTTGGAGAAGTTCTCGCAAACGAAAACATAACCGTAACCGACATTGCGGGAAATATTACCCAATTAGGCAAAAAAATCGAACCGTATCTAAAACCTTATTTTCTTCAGTTTGGGATTGAATTAACGCAGTTTGTAATCACAAGCGTAACATTACCTGAAGAAGTTACGGCACATTACGACAAAATCACCAATATGAATATGGTAACCGATATGGATAAATTTACCAAATTCAATACCGCAACCGCAATTGGCGATAAAGGAACCGCGCTTCACGATGCAACCCAAAACGCATTGAGCATGGGAATTCTGCTAAATCAATTACAGCAAACTAAAGAAACGCCAAAAGAAGAAGTAAAAGACGATTTAACATCTAAACTTCAAAAGCTGAAATCTTTATTTGATGCCGGTTTAATCGACGAAGACGAATTCAAAACAAAGAAATCCGAATTATTAAGCCAATTATAATGGAAGAGAAAAAAGTCAATTCGTTTTTAGACAGACTAAAACAAAAAGCTCAAAACCAAACTAATTATGGCGGTGAAATGGAAATCAACGATGCCAAAATGAATGCAAAAGACTGTCCAAACTGCGGCGCCGGAAGAGCAAAACAAGACGGCGTAACCCATTGCGCTTATTGCGGATTTGAGTTTATAACCGTAAAACTTACAGACGGAGTTTATATTAAAAAAGAAGATAATTCAATTTAAAATCATATCACGTGTTTGGACTATTTAATAAATCAAAAGACCCAGAAAAAAACGAAGGAAGTAAAGAATCATTTCCAGAATGGTACCCAGAACTTCAGGAATCGCAACAAAGATGGTTTGCCTTTTTAGAAAAACTCGAAGCAAAAATGGAAGAACTCACAACAGCTTCTATTCCAGAGTTGAAACAACTTTTACAAGAAGATGAAGACCTATATAAAAGAACTTTTCACAGAGTACTTTCCGGTATAAATGGTCAGTTAAACAATATTAGAGACAAAGCTAGAGATACATACGAAGAAAAAATAAGCCGTATTTATTATGATCTCGATTCACAGATTTCTGTTTTAGATAAAAATCATGATTTACTTTCAGATTTTAGAAGCGCTTGTTCAGATCGATACAATGATTTTGACGACAAATTTGATTATTGGAGAAAACAAATCGAAAAAACACAAGAACGCGATCTTGAAATCGAATACAAAAAAATATTAGACGAATACGAAGCCATTAAAAACAAATTCAGCTGTACACAATGCGGTGGAAATATTGAAATCGAAAAAATCTTTTTAATCGAAACTTATATTTCATGTCCATATTGTCAAACGCAAAATACGTTTGCGCCAAGTACACAAGGCCGAAATTTACAAAACATTGCACGAGGTCTTGCTGAACAAAGAACCGCTCATTTATACGAAGCTTTTGAAACCGAAGATAAAAAAGAGCGTGAATTGTATCACCAACGTCACGAATTAAGTTTGAGTAAAATACACGAATCTGACAAAAAAGTATTGAGTGAAATTCAGGCAAAAATGGACGATCTTGAAGAACAAAGACAGTTTGTAATTAAAAATGCTCCAAAACTTTATCAGGTTTATCTGCGCGCCATGTATGACGAGTGGAATAAAATTACGCCCGATCTAAAAGAGCACAACGAAAAAATGTATCAAAATCAAGTACCCAATTAATAATTATTAATCCTTAAAAATCAACAAATGTTTAAAAAACTTTTTGGAGCTCTAACTGGAGACAACAAACAAGAAAATCAAAATTACGAGCAGACACAAACATCAAATGAAAGTCATGAAGATAATTATAATAACTACGAAAATGAATATCAGGAAGTAGAATACGATCCGGAAACTTTACACGGAACACATTACGATGTTGAAGATTTTGATGCCGAAGTTGCAGAAAGAGCCGAAGCATGGATTGCAGACGAACGCGCAAGCGGAGAAAACCTTGACGAAAAAGACATTCAAAACATATATTTCAATTACAGAAGAACGGTTTATACAGAATGGAACAACTGCGACTCTGACCAAATGATTCGTTTTGAGCACGCAAATTCTTTAAAATACAGTGGAGTTCAAACTTCAGGATTTGTAAAAGTAGACGAAAACAATCCGTTTCTTGAACCAGTTCACGGTGTAGATTTAAGAACCTATACAGCAATGTGCCTTAAAATAAGTGCCGGAGTAGATTACCTTGAAGTTTGCAAAGCAATGGGCTTCGAATCTGTAGTTTGGGAAGAATTAAACACAATCTGGCCGCAGCGTATGGGCGAAGATACTTCGTTTACCGTTACGACTTTATTCGGACAATATTATGCTGAAAACGTAACTGTTCCGCAATTAGAAAACCTAAAAGCTGAAATTTCAGAAGAAGGAGCAGCAAACTTAGAAAGAATCAAAACTGACCGTTATTTCTACGAAGAATTGGCAGGAGCAAGACAAGCTGCTTACGAATACGGAATCGACGGTGCACAATGGATTTTGGAAAACTTTGGAATCAACCTTGCCGATTTCCAATCGGTAGCAATGCAATGGATGACAGAGCAAAACCAAAACTGGAATTCAGCAGATATCACAGAATTTCATGATTATCAACAAGCAAAACAAAAAGAATATGCTGCAAAATTTGCTGCAGAACAAGGCGGAAATATCGCAGACGATGTAAATTTCTAAATTGATTTCTTTTCATGATAAAAAAACCGATTTGCCAAAACAAATCGGTTTTTTATTCGTTTAAATTTAATCGAATTTCAAAAGTCACTTTAAAAATATATACGATGGAAAACACACCCATTTTTTTCGCCGATGGAGAAAATCCAAAAATGATCAAAGCTTTCAAAAAAGCGCAGGAAACCTTTAAATATTTCTGGAGAGAATTATCCTGGGAATACCGCAGAATAATTCCCGGACTGGATGTTGCTTGTGTGAAACTCGCTTTTACTCAGGAAATAGACGGAGAAACTGTAGTGGAACACATGTGGATTAATGATGTGAATTTTGACGGCGAAACTATCTATGGTATTTTGGTGAATCAGCCAAGTGAATTAACCAATGTCAATAATGGAGACGAAGTACAAATTCCAATCAACCAAATCAGTGACTGGTTATTTGCAATTGGAGGAAAAACATATGGAGCATTTACCATTCAGGCAATGCGTTCCGAAATGAGCGACGACGAAAGAGAAGGTCATGATGAAGCCTGGGGATTAGATTTTGGAGATTTCAACGATATTTTAGTCGTTAACGAACAAAAAGAAAAACCGGAGAATCTTATAGAACATCCTATGAGCAAAAACACGAAAGACAGTCTTATTGACTTTGTAAAGAATAATCCCGAAGAAGTGAGCGCACAAGATGAATTAGGTTATACTTTTTTACATAGAGAAGCCGTTGCAGGAAACCTTACTTCTGTAGCAGTATTATTAGAATCCGGAGCAGATAAAAAGGTAAAAACTGCCAGCGGAAAAACAGCACTTGATTTTGCAAAACAATTAAATTGGGAACATTTAATTCCTCTATTATAATATTTTCATGTAAATCCGATTTGTAAACAAATCGGATTTTTTCTTTACATAAATATCAATTTATCTTTTCATCCTAAACCAATAATGTGGTATTTTTGCAGCACCAAATCTAATCTTCGCCTGCGATGAAAAAAATATTTTTCCTTATAATAATCTTGTTTCCAGCAAGTATATTATTTTCTCAAACAAAAAAAGAAAACACAGTTACTGACGCTCAAAATGTTTTTTCAAGAACTTATGACTATGTAAATGATTTCGAAAAAATCTTAAATCCAGATCAAATTACAAACCTCACAAATACTTTAAAGGCATTTGAAAAACAATTTCTATACAAAATTACAGTTGTAACAACTTCAACAATACAGCCTTATACCTCTTTCCCAGATTATTCTTTAGAATTAGACAAATATCTGGCAAAAGATCCAAAACTAGATCCAACAATTCTAATCGTAGTAAGCAAAGAATTAAGACAAATTCAGGTTCAAAGTATTGATCTTATTCGTTATAAACTTAGCGATAACGATACCCAAAATATCATTACAACCTATGCCGTTCCCGAATTTAAAAAAGGAGATTATGGCAAAGGCTTAGAACTTGCCGTTGATCAAATTATGAATAAATTAAAAACATATTAATTTATTCTTTTAACGAAAAATCTTATATTGTATTCGTTTTAATCATAAAAAGAAATTATGACATTAGAAGAATACAAAAAACAATTTTCAGAAGATGATGCTGTAGGATGGCTTGAAATCGATAAAGAATTTGAACGTCTTTATCCAAACCAAGAGCCCAAACATTTTGCTCCGGCCATAAGTTATATGCTTGGCGGAGAACATCCGCTGGACGGCGTAAGCATTTACGAAAGCAAAAAACAAACAGATCATTTTCACTTTGTAACCTACGGATTTTCTGAGTTATATTATGATGAAAACAAAATCGAAGATGAATTTAGCAAATGGGGATTTGAACTCACTTTTAGGCTAAAACCTTTTGCCGAAGATAACGGAAACCCAAGCTGGGTAATTGCCCTTTTACAAAACATTGCCAAATATGTTTTTGACAGCGGCAACTGGTTTGAAGAATTTCATTATATGCCAGCAAACGGCCCTATAAGACTCGATACCGATACGGATATTACAGCTTTAGTAATCGTTGCAGATCCTGAAATCGAAAAGAAACAAACTCCGCATGGTGAACTTTCTTTTTTACAAATAGTGGGAATAACTTCTGCAGAATACGAAGCCATAAAAGAAAATCCTGGAATTGTCGAAGAATTAGTTAATAAGCTAAAAGAAAACAATCCGCTGTTAATTACAGATTTAACTAGAAAATCATAAAATATCAAAAATCCGATTGGTGAAAACAAATCGGATTTTTTGATTTCCGTCTGTTAAAAATAATTTACCCCAGCATTAATTTTAATAACTTTATCCGTAAATAATTTCGCTATGAAAGAAATATGCATTGTTGAATTCACTTCTAATTTAGGTCTAAAAGAACCAAAACCAGGAAAAGAACCAGGCGTAAATCGTTTGCCGGATTGGTTATGGAAACATAATCTGCATAAAGCAATTAATCCAAAAAACATCATAAGGGTTGACCCGCCAAAATATTCGAATATAAAAGATCCCGAAACCAATATTCTCAACGCAGATTCATTAGTTACCTACGCCAGAGAACAAGCCTATTTAATAAACAATTTACTGAGTGCCAATAAATTCTCGTTTATTTTGGGCGGCGATTGCAGTATTCTTTTAGGCCCTGCAATGGCTTTAAAACAAAAAGGCAATTATGGCTTATTTTATCTCGACGGTCATACTGATTTTATGGATGTTTCGCTGTCTGAAACCGGCGGCGTTGGCGGCATGGCGGCTTCAATCGTAACCGGAAACGGACATCAAAAATTAACCAATATTCTTAATTTATCTCCTTATATAAAAGAAGAAAACCTTTGGTGCGTTGGCAATCGCGAATACGATGATGAATACGAAAACGAAATCAGAAAATCTTCGGCAACATATCTAAGTCTTCAGGAACTGCGAAAACAAGGCATTGCAAAAGCTGTAAAAACATTTCTTTCAGAAGTTGAAAACAAAAACTTAGATGGTTTCTGGCTTCATATCGATGTCGATGTTCTTAACGACGATGTTATGCCGTGCGTAGACAGCAGAACACCAGACGGTTTGACCTATAATGAATTTAATGAACTTACTTCCTATTTATTTGAAAGTAAAAAACTAAGCGGACTTGAAATTACGATTCTCGATCCTGATTTAGACGAAACCGGAAAATATACCAAAGATTTCGTAAACAATATCACGAATACTTTCAACAAACATTTCAATACTTGATTTAAAAACATAAACATCAAATAATCAATATTTTAATATTATTTTTACTACTGACAAACCGTTGTCACAATCCCATTTTACCTTTACTAAAAAATAAGATTTATGGAAATGAAAGACGGAAAATTAGCAGTTTATGCCGAAACCAGAGCAGACTGGCGCAAATGGCTGACAGAAAACAGTGTAAACGAAAAATCAGTCTGGCTGATTTTGTTTCATAAAAAAAGCCAGACTAAAAGCGTAAATTTAATTGAAGCCACAGAAGAAGCACTTTGTTTTGGCTGGATCGACAGTTTGTGCAAAAAACGCGACGGCGAAAGTTATTATCTTACTTTTTCGCATCGCAACCCAAAAACCAGCAAATGGAGCAAACCCAACATAGAAAGAGCCGAACGAATGATTAAAGAAAACTTAATGACCGAACACGGACAAAAACTAATCGACATTGCCAAAGAACAAGGAAAGTGGATTACGGATTAATAGAATAATTTGGGTGTACCTATAGATCATTTTTAAAACAAAATACAACAACCCAATTTGATGAAAATAACAGAAATTACAAAAAGTGATTTTGAACCTTTAAAAATCCTGTTTTTAAAAGAAAGACGAAGAACATTTTCATGGCTTGATACATCAGAATTTAAATTAGATGATTTTGAAAAACATACGCAGGGAGAATATATATTAGTGGCACATATTAATGAAATTCCGGTTGGTTTTATTTCGATTTGGATGCCAAATAGTTTCATTCACCATTTATATGTTGATCAGGAATACCAAGGCCAGAAAATTGGAACTGAATTATTAAAAGCAGCCATTCAAAAAACTCAATTTCCACTCACTTTAAAATGTTTAGAAAACAATATCAAAGCCGTTGAGTTTTATAACAAAACAGGATTTATAGAAAAAGAAAAAGGACGCTCTGAAAATGGAACCTACATTTTATTTGAGCTTTCAAAAGATATTAATTAAAATTCAAAACCATGAATCAGGAAATCCAGGCATACAACGACTTACAAAACGCTGAAGACAAAAAAATATGTGATATTTTAAGTGTTGAAATTAACGATTTCCTGCAAGAAGCCGAAAGCAAAATCTGGCATCGGCATCCGGTTTGGTTTTTAGACGGAAATCCTGTTGCAGGATATAGTAAACTTAAAGATTCGGTGAGACTACTTTTTTGGAGCGGACAGTCTTTTGAGGAAAGCGGACTTCAAAATGAAGGAAGCTTTAAAGCCGCCGAAGCGCGTTATACAAGTGCAGATCAAATCAATATTGACGATTTAAAAAGATGGCTCGATAAAGCCCGAAACATTCAATGGGATTATAAAAATATCGTGAAACGTAAAGGCCTTTTGATTCGGTTGAAATAATTTAAACTTTTTAAAACACTTTAAAGCAACCATTTAACTTTTTTTTCATCTATAAATAAACTACCAAAATTTAAACCGATGAAAAAATATTTACTTCTTCTTGTTTTAATTGCATTCTCTTCCTGCAACGATAATGATGATAACCATTCTGACGAAAATCGTTTAGAAGGCAAATGGAGCTGGATTCGCACTTCTGGCGGATTTGGAGGACCAACCAGTTCAGAAACATCAGATCAAAAAGTTGTAATTGAGATCTCAAATTCTACAATTAAAACCTATATAAACGGAAATCTGTCCCAACAGCAGAAATTTTTTATCATAACAAAAAAATCTGTTTTTGGCGGAGACAGAAAAATGATTGTTATTGATAAAGGCGACTTCATTACACAAGAATATTATTTTGACAGGTCATTTGAGTTTCATGGCAATAAACTGTATTTAATACAAGAATGTATTGATTGCTCTACATCAGAATATGAACGCGTCAAATAATTGTAATTTGTTAATTATGAATTGTTAATTCAAAACTCAATTAAGTTAATAATCAATAATTAACAATTAATATTTAATAAATTTTTATCGATAAACAATAAATTACTATATTTGTTGCATACTTATTTTAAATCAAAATATTATGTCAACAAGATCAACTTACATTTTAAAGCTCCTATACGTAGTGTCATGGATTGCTTTTATTGGGCTTTGTATAAAAGCAGGAACACTTTTAGCCTCTTACGGAGTTAGTATGTTTATCAGCGAAGTTGGAGCAAAAAACCTGCAGTTAGGTTTAGATTTATCTTCGTTAAAAGCGTACGACGTTGTCGATTACTCTATTATGGTTTTCTCTATTACGGTAATTACAATTTTAGAAGCTTTGGTGTTTTATTCTGTCATTCAAATTTTCCTGAAGATTAATTTTGTCAGCCCGTTTCATGAAACAATTGGAAAACTGATCCAGAAAATGAGTGGATTCTCCTTACTTGTTGGCATTTTTAGCAACATAACCGTTAATTATTCTCAAAAATTTACTGCAATGGGAATTCAGCTTCCCAATCTTACCGAACATATTGGACTTGGAGATGCGTTCTTATTTTTTGCCGGAATTTTATATTTTATCTCACAGCTTTTTGCAAAAGGAATCGAACTTCAAAAAGAAAGCGAATTAACCATATAAGTTATGCCAATTATAGTAAATTTAGATGTAATGATGGCGAAACGAAAAATGTCATTAAATGAACTTTCAGAAAAAGTTGATTTGACTTTATCTAATCTTTCCATATTAAAAACAGGCAAAGCAAAAGCCGTTCGTTTTAGCACGCTCGAAGCAATCTGTAAAGTTCTCGAATGCCAGCCGGGAGATATTTTAGAGTTTGTCGAAGAATAACGTATTAGAATTTTATTCGTAATTTCGTATTAAAGAGAACTTTAGGTTCTCTTTTTTTGTTTAATAACTTTTTAAAACCGTCAAAATGAATATCTTAATCGTATATAGTCATCCGAGTAAAAAGTCTTATACATTTCAGGTTTTAGAACAATTAAAATCTGCAATTGCAAAACAAAACTGGAATCTTGAAGTTTCAGACTTATACGCTTCTAATTTTCAAAGCGATATGTCTGAAGAAGAATATGATAGAGAAGGTTTTGCAAAACTTAATCTTCCCATTTCTAAAGACGTTTTAGCAGAACAGCAAAAAATTGAAAAAGCCGATTGCATTATTTTTCTATATCCCGTTTGGTGGAGCGATTGTCCCGCAAAACTAAAAGGCTGGTTCGACCGTGTTTTTTCAGTTGGATATGCTTACGGACAAACCGACGATTTTCCGAAAATGAAAATAATTCCGTTTGGACTTGTAATCTGCACCGCCGGACATCCAAATGCTTTTTTAACCGAAATTAAAATGGCGCAAAGCATGGAAACCATAATGCTCGAAGATCGTTTAGGAAAACGCTTTGAAAATAAAGAAATGCTGATTCTGGGCGGAACTTTAGATTTGGAAAATGTGATGGAAAATCATTTTTTACAAATTCAAAAAGCCGTTGAAAATATTAAAAGTTATATTGCCTAAAAAATAGAAACTCATATTATAAAACAATCCCAAATAATGACAATAGAAGAAATAATGGACATTCAAATGTCAGCATTTAACAATAGATCCATACAACAAATGATGCCTTTGTACAGTGATGATATTAAAGTTTATAATTTTCAAGATCTTACATTAGCAATAAACGGCAAAAAAGAATGCGAAGAAATGTTTATCAACCTTTTTAAACAATCCCCAAATTTGAATGCCGAAATAATAAAATCCATCTTTTTTGATAACAAAGTAATACTTCACGAATATGTTTCTGGCCGAAATGGCGATGAAACTAAAAAAGAACAAGTTGTTATTTTTGAGATAACAAATCAAAAAATAAGCAGATGGATATCATGAGATAATTTGAAAATTAGAAAATTAGAAAATGAGACAATTATATAATTAACTCAAAGTAAAATCTAAAATCAAAACATCTGTCCGAAATACACCTCATAATTGTCTAATTAAAACCTAACTTATTGATTTTTAAAGAATAAATTTGATATACAACTTAAAAACCATAAAAATGAGTGCATCAGATTTTACTACAGCAATATTAGTCAATCAATCTCCTGAGGAAGTTTTTAATGCCGTTACAAACGTGCGCGGCTGGTGGTCTGAAGAAATTGAAGGAAATACAGCGAAACAAAATGATGAATTTAATTATCATTATGAAGATATTCACCGTTGCAAAATTAAATTGACAGAAGTAATTCCGAATCAAAAAATTGTCTGGCTGGTTGAAGAAAACTATTTCAAATTTACCGAAGACAAAACCGAATGGACTGGAACAAAACCCACTTTTGAAATCACAGAAAAAGACGGAAAAACAGAACTTCGTTTTACGCATTTTGGTTTAAATCAAGAATACGAATGCTTCGAAATTTGCCGTGATGCCTGGACAAACTATATTCAAAACAGTCTTAAAAAACTAATAGAAACCGGAAAAGGCGAACCAAACGCAACCGGAAAACCCCAAACCGAAAACGAAAAGAAATTATCTCAAAATTAAGCGATTGACTTAGCCCACAGGTTTTGCGGATTAAACGGGTTTTCACTGGTTACTTTTTAAGTTTTTTTGCCACAGATTAAAAGGATTAAAATGATTAAAAAAATCTGAGCTAATCCTTTTAATCTGTGGCAAACTCTAAATTAAGCGGTGAAAACCCGTTTAATCCGCAAAACCCGTGGGCAAAAAAGCAAAACCTTAGAATCTCAGCATCTCAGTAACTTAGAATCTTTTTTTCAGCTACAACAATAGTAGATTTGGCTACATCCATCTTTTTGATGTTACGCAACTTTGTAACATCAAAATTTATAACTTATGAAAATTATAATTACAGGTTCTCTAGGGAACATCAGCAAGCCTTTGGCAAAAGAATTAATTGAAAAAGGACATTCCGTTACCGTAATTGCCAGCAGTAACGAAAGAAAACAAGAAATCGAAATCTTAGGCGCAAAAGCAGCCATTGGTTCTGTAGAAGATGTAGATTTTTTGGCTAAAACATTTACAGGTGCAGATGCCGTTTACTGTATGATTCCGCGTGCCAATTATTTTGATCCTAATTTGGATTTAGATGCTTTTACACGCAAAATCGGAAACGCTTATGCTCAAGCCATTAAACAATCTGGTGTAAAGCGTGTTGTATTTTTAAGCAGCATTGGCGCACATTTAAAAGAAAAATCAGGAATTATTCAGCGTTACAATGAAATCGAAGCCGTTTTAAATCAGCTTTCAGATGTTTCAATTACATTTATGCGTCCAACATCTTTTTATTACAATTTGCTGGCTTACATTCCTGCAATAAAAAATCAAGGTTTTATTTCGGCAAATTATGGTGCCGATGAATTAGTTCCGTGGGTTTCTCCAAATGATATTGCAGAAGCAATTGCCGAAGAGCTTACAACTCCGCTTGACGGAAAAAAAGTTCGTTATGTTGCAAGTGAAGAATTAAACGGACACGAAACTGCTAAAATCTTAGGAACAGCAATTGGAAAACCAGATTTAAAATGGAATTTCATAAGCGATGAAGAAGTTCTAAACGGATTAATTTCAGTAGGAATGCAGCCAAAAATAGCAGCAGGTTTGGTCGAAATGTACGCTGCACTTTACAGCGGTTTATTGGGAGAAGATTATTATAAAAACAAACCGGCAGTTTTAGGAAAAACAAAACTGACAGAATATGCAAAAGAATTTGCAGCAATATATAATCAAAAATAGGTAATTTAGGCTATGGCAAATCAACAACCACATCGAATAAAAAGTATCAGCGAATTTCATGAGTTTAGGGATTTGCCAAAGCCTGAACATCCGCTTGTAAGCGTTTATAATTTTGAAGATTTAAAATATCTCAACGAACAAGAACCCAAAAGCCTTATTCTTGATTTTTACTCCATTGCATTAAAAAGAAATGCCAATGCTGTAATGCGCTACGGACAGCAGGAATATGATTTTAAAGAAGGCGTTTTATTGTTTATTGCGCCCGGTCAGGTTTTTTCTATTGAAGGAAACTCAGAACTGCAGCACACTGGATATTCATTACTCGTTCATCCGGATTTTTTATGGAATACGCCGCTTGCACAGAAAATCAAACAATACGAATATTTTGGATATTCGGTTTACGAAGCGCTCCATCTTTCTGATAAAGAAGAAAAAATGATTATCGATATCATGAAAAATATTCAGCAGGAATATCAATCCAATATCGATAAATTTAGTCAGGATGTTATTATAGCGCAAATAGAATTGCTCCTAACCTATTCTGAACGTTTTTATAACCGACAATTCATAACCCGAAAAATAAGCAATCATGAGATTTTGGCCCGTTTAGAAAAATTGCTGGAAGAATATTTTACAAACGATTCTTTATCTAAAAAAGGTTTGCCAACAGTTCAGTTTATTGCCGATAATCTAAACGTTTCTCCCAATTATTTAAGCGGATTACTAAAACATCTTACCGGACAAAGCACACAGCAGCACATTCACGACAAACTGATCGAAAAAGCAAAAGAAAAACTTTCGACTACAAACTTATCCGTAAGCGAAATTGCTTATGAATTAGGCTTTGAACATCAGCAGTCATTCAGTAAATTATTCAAAACAAAAACAAGCATTTCTCCTTTAGAATTCAGACAGTCTTTCAATTAAAAAAAATCCGGGCAAAACACGCATAATTTTCCTATATTCGTAACAATAAAATCAAAATTATGAATCCCGTTTTAAGGAATACTTTGGCTGTTATTGCCGGAATTATTTTTGGAAGTATTGTTAATATGAGTATCATTTTAATCAGCGGTTCAATTATTCCACCGCCAGATGGAGTCGACAACACAACCATGGAAGGTTTGCAAAAAACAATGCATTTGTTTGAAGTACAACATTTTATTTTTCCATTTCTGGCTCACGCAATCGGAACATTTGCAGGAGCAGTTACAACCGCTTTAATCGCGATTAATCATAAAAAGAAATTAGCCTTGGTAATTGGAGCTTTCTTTTTACTAGGCGGAATTGTAAGTGTCTGCTCTCTGCCGGCGCCAATGTGGTTTACCTTTGTAGATTTGGTTTTTGCTTATATTCCAACTGCTTATTTGGCTTTGAGATTAGTTTGCAAAAAAACACAGAAAGCAGCCTATTAAAATTCAAAAAATGAGCGAGAAACCATCCAAACAAAAACCGGCAAAAATGTGCTACGAACATATTGGCGGAAAACTGGGTCAATTGCTCGCTGTAACTTTTGCAGAAAAAGGATGGATTGCCAAGAAAAATCCCGCCGACAAACACTTTTATATTACCGATTTAGGCGAAAAAGAATTCACAAAATTAGGCATCGATATAACACAGATAAAACCTGAAGATTTATAAAAATTTTCAGGTTTTTTTAATTCAAAAAGTACTTCTAAATTTCATAACTTAGTTTGCTGTTTAATCCTGTTGATTATGACTAAGAAAGAAATCGTAGAAAACTTCTTAAAACTTGCTGCAAGCGGACATCCGCATGAAGCTTTTAGGCTTTATGTGGGCGAAAACTTTAAGCATCATAATATTCATTTTAAAGGAGATGCCCAGACTTTAATGCTGGCAATGGAAGAATCGTCAAGAAAAAATCCAAATAAAATTTTTAAAATTCATCATATCATTGCTGACCATGATTTGGTCGCAGTACATTCACATTTAAAACAAAATTCAAGCGATTTAGGATTTGTTGTAGTTCATATTTTTAAATTCGAGTCAGATAAAATAATTGAACTCTGGGATTTGGGACAGCCAATTCCGGGTGATATGATTAATGAAAATGGAATGTTTTAATTAATTGTGAATGGTGAATTGTGAATTGTTAATTATTAACTGAGTCGAAAACTGAAAACCGAGACTGCGACTGAAAACTAAAAAAATCGAGACTAAAAAATGAACCTTAAATACAAAATTCCTGCTTTACTGCTTTTGGCTTTTCTTTTGTCATACTGCAATTCTTCTGCACAAAAGAAAGATGATTATATCGCTAAAATTGACAGTATTGTTGAACATACCACTTCTCCGATTTTTAATGGTGTTGTTTTGATTTCTAAAAATGGAAAAACAGTGTATTCAAAAGCAAAGGGTTTCGCCAATTTTGAAACCAAAAAACCTTTAACCGTAAATTCTCAATTCGAGATCATGTCTAACAGTAAGCAAGTTGCTGCGGTTTTACTTTTATTGGAAGTTGAAAAAGGCAAAGTCGATTTACAATCACCAATTAAAAAATATCTTCCTGAATTAACGCAGCCGTGGGCAGATTCGGTTACGGTTCATCAACTTTTAAATCATACACACGGAATTGTCGATTTGCAAAAACCTTTGGCTTTTAAACCCGGAACCCAATTTAGCTACGGAAATCTAAGTTTTAGTCTTGCTGGAAAAATTGTTGAATTAAGCACCAAAAAAAGTTATGCCGAAGTGGCGAATGCTCTTTTTAAGAAATTAAAAATGAACAATACATTTTGTTATGCTAAAGATAAAACACAAAATATAGTTACAGGAAATATTAACTCAAATGGAAAGTTTGAAGCTGTAAAAACTACGCAAATTACACCACAAAGTTTAGGCGCAGACGGAATTGTTTCGACCGTAAATGATTTATCGATTTGGAATAATAATCTTCATAAAGGAAAAATCCTAAAACCAGAAACGTATCAATTAATGCTGAAATATAATATATTGGCACAGCATAATTTCTTCGGAAAAGCAGATGAAGGCTATGGTTACGGCATTAAAATTATTGAGAAAGAAGCAGTAAAATATGTGGGTCATACAGGTTTAGGCGATGGATTTTCTTCGGTAAATTTATATTTCCCTGAAAGTGATGTCAGCTTAATTGTTTTAGAAAACCAAATGAACGAAAGCCGCGATTTGTTTTATATTTCTGAATTTAAAATCAAAAATATTTTACTGAAAAGCGATTTAGTACATCAAAAATAAAAGACAATGGCAAAGAATAAAACAGCAGAAACCCAAAGCAGTGTTATTGATTTTATAAATACTGTAGACAGCGAAGCAAAAAGAAATGATGCTTTTGAACTGGTAAAAATAATGAAAGCAATTACAGGTTTTGAGCCTAAAATGTGGGGACCAAGTATTATTGGCTTTGGAACTTATCATTATAAATATGCCACGGGACACGAAGGCGACGCACCTTTGTCCGCATTTTCTCCCAGAAAAGCCGCAACTACAGTTTATTTTTATTTACCCGAAGAAAAGAGAGAAGAACTTTTTTCAAACTTAGGAAAATATAAAGTATCAAAAGCATGCATTTACATCAAGAAATTAGCTGATATTGACATCGAAATCTTAAAAAAGATCATTTCGCTTTCGATTGAAGAAGTTAAAAATTTATATCCCCAAAAATAAAAATGATCACATTCTTAATCGTACTATTAATAATAGTGCTTCTCGTTTACAATTTTTTACAACATCCAAAATTCGGAAAAAAGCCTTCCGGCGAAAGATTAGCTTTAATTGAAAAATCGCCTCAGTATAAAAACGGAAAATTCGAAAACCAACATTTCACACCAGATCTTGCCGAAGGCGCAACTTATTTTAGCGTTTTAAGTGAATTTTTCTTCAAAAAACTCGACAGGAAAATCCCAACCGATTTAATTCCGTCAGTCAAAACCAATTTACACGAAATTCCTCTCGATCAGGATGTTTTAGTTTGGTTTGGACATTCGTCTTATTATATTCAACTTGAAGGAAAACGATTTTTAATCGATCCTGTTTTTAGCGGTAACGCCTCTCCTATTGCGGGAACTACAAAATCGTTTAAAGGAACAGATATTTACGCCGTTGATGACATTCCTGAAATTGATTATTTACTGCTTACACACGATCATTATGATCATTTAGATTATAAAACCATTCTTCAGCTAAAGCCGAAAACTAAAAAAGTAATCACAGCACTTGGCGTTGGTTCTCATTTTGAGTTTTGGGGATTTCCAAAAGAAAATATTATCGAAAAAGACTGGCATGAAAAAATAGAATTAGACGAAAATCTAACGCTTTATACAACTCCGTCAAGACATTTTTCTGGCAGAAGTTTTAAACGCTGCAATACACTTTGGACTTCTTTTGTTTTAGAATCCAAAGATTTTAAAATGTATTTGGGCGGAGACAGCGGCTACGACCAGCACTTTGCAGAAATTGGCGAGAAATTCGGCCCTTTTGATATTGTTTTAATCGATAACGGTCAATACAATAAAAACTGGAAATACATTCATAATATGCCCGAAGATGTGATACAGGCAATTCAGGATTTAAAAGCAAAAAGAGCATTTCCGGTGCATTCGTCAAAGTTTTCTTTGTCACTGCATTCCTGGGATGAGCCCTTAATTAGAGTCACAGAACTCAATGCAAATTCAGCAAATCCAGTTCCATTAATTACGCCAATGATTGGAGAATTAGTGGAACTAAAAAATGAAAATCAGGAATTTAAACAATGGTGGAAAGGTATTAAATAATTTTAGATTGCAGATTTTAGATTTTAGATTGAAAACCTGAAACTTGAAACTTGAAACCTAAAACTTGAAACACTGCATTGTCACCCTGAGCGAAGTTGAAGGGCACGCAAAGGGCTTCGACTTCGCTCAGCCTTACAAGACTTGAAACTTGAAAAACCTGACACAAAAAAATGAAACAAAAAATAAACTTCCTAACGATTGTATTTCTGATAACCTGCAGTATGTTTTCTCAAAATACTTATGTGTTTTTAGGATCATATAATCGGGATAAAACGGCAGAAGCAATTCAAATATATCAATTAGATACTTTAAACGGAAAACTATCTAAAATAGCCTCGGCAAAAAATATTATAAACCCTTCGTATTTAACTGTTTCGCCAAATGGAAAATATGTTTACGCCTGTACGGATACCAAAACGCCAAATGCCGGAAGTATAAGCAGTTTTGAATTTAATCCCGAAAACAAAAGTCTGATTTTTTTAAACAGCCAAAGAAGCGGCGGTGAAAATCCGGTTTATGTTACGGTTCACAAAAGCGGAAAATGGATTGCAAATGCCAATTATACAGAAGGAAGTGTTTCGGTTTTCCCAGTTCTGGAAAACGGAAAAATTGATTCTATCGCGCAGAATTTTCAATATATTGATGGAAGTACGCACAAAGAAAGACAAACAAGATCTCACGTTCATTCTGCCGTATTTTCGCCTCAATTCGATTATTTATTTTTACCCGATTTAGGTGCCGATAAAATTCGCAGTTATGCTTTTGATGAAAATAAAAAACAGCCTTTAACCGAAGCTCAAATTCCTTTTACCAAAACTGATTTAGAAGCCGGTCCAAGACATTTTACTTTTCATCCGAATCAGAAATTTGGATATTGTATTGAAGAAATGGCGGGACAGATAAGCGTTTATAATTATGTAAAAGGAACTTTAAATAAAATCCAGCGTATTGCGACACATCCGGATAAAATAAAAGAAGGTTTTGAAAGTTCTGATATTCATATTTCACCAGATGGAAAGTTTCTTTACGCTACAAACCGAGGGAAAGAAAATAACATTGCTATTTTTTCAATTGATGAAAATGGATTATTGAAAAACATTGATTATCAATCGACTTTAGGAAAACATCCGAGAGTTTTTGCCATCGATGAAACCGGAAAATTCTTGGTTGCTACCAATGTAATTACTGGAAATATTATTGTTTTTAGAAGAAATCCTAAAACCGGATTATTGAAGAAAACAGGAAAAGAAATTAAAATGGAAAACGTTTCTTGTGTGCAGATTAGAAGGATTTGATTACTTGATGGATGGCACACGGATTTTACTTATTGAAACGGGTTAACACGGAGGTTTTGTCATCCTGAGCGAAGTCGAAGGATACGTAAGAAACTCTACAAAGTAAATCATCAATCTTTATCGATCTGCATGTGTAATCCTTCGACTTCGTTCAGGATGACAAAAAAAATCCTTTTTAATCCTTTTATCCCGATAGCTATCGGGAGTGGCAAAAAAACAAACTATAAAAACGCTATAAAATAACATTATAAAAAATGAAAAAAATAACTGTTTTCTGCGGATCAAGTTTTGGTACCGAAGAAATATATAAAGAACAAGCCGAATTATTGGGAAAAACTTTAGCCAAACAAAATATTGGTTTAGTTTATGGCGGAGCAAATGTGGGTTTAATGGGCGCTGTTGCGGATGGAGCTTTGAGCGAAAACGGAACTGTAATTGGCGTTCTTCCTAATTTTTTAAGATCAAAAGAAATTGCGCATAAAGGTTTAACCGAATTAATTTTGGTAGAAAGCATGCACGAACGCAAAACTAAAATGAATGATTTATGCGACGGTGTAATTGCGCTTCCGGGTGGTTTTGGAACTCTTGAAGAGCTTTTTGAAATGCTGACCTGGGCGCAGTTAGGTTTACATAAAAAACCAATCGCAATTTTAAATATCAACGGTTTTTATGATTCGCTTTTAGAATTACTTCAAACCATGAGTGAAAAGGGTTTATTGAAAGAAGCCAATCAAAAAATGCTTTTAGTAAGCGATGATATTGACGATTTATTAAACCAAATGAAAAATTACACTCCGCCAACGGTTGGAAAATGGATTGAAAAAGACAAAGTTTAAATTTAGATTTATCTACAATTAAACTCTTTTAAACTGCTTTTTATAGTCACTTGGATTCAATCCCGTATGTTTTTTAAACAAGCGATTCAGGTGACTTGCATCGCTAAAACCAAATTCATATACAATTTCATTGATCTGCATATTGGTAAATTTTAATCGGGTTTCGATTAGTTTTACTTTATAAGCCATTGTGTACTCCTGAATACTCTGCCCTGTTTTGGTTTTAAAATATTCGCTGATGTAAGTTGGCGAAACATTAAATGCCTGCGCCATATTTGACGCTTTTAATTGTTCTGGCTGATAAATATTCTGATGTACATAATTCAATAAATCCAAACTGGGAACCACGTTGTTTTGATTAAGGTTTAAAGGCGCAATAAGCGAAATGTTTCTGGCTGCAATTGTAATAATCGTATTTAGAATTTGCTTAATAACTTCCTGCTGCTGCGGAAAATTAGTATTTTCTTCTCTAATAAGTGCTTCAATCATTGCCCTTACCAAAGGTTTGTCTGTTACTGTTTTTAAAATACAGCCTGGCCTGTGGTTGTGATTGTGAAAAATAAATTCAAGTTTCTGGATCCAGTCGCTGCTTTGTGTTTTAAGATAACTGTCATGAAATCGTATAAAGAAAAATTTCGTTTTCTCTGTAACTTCAAAACTATGCGTATCTTGCGGGAAGATCAAAAAAAACTTGTCACTGCTGTAAGGCCATCGATGATCGTTTATAATTTGAGTTCCTTTTCCTTCCAGAACAAAAACCATTTCAAAAAAAGTATTTTTACGTTCTTTCGCTTCATATTCTACAACTTCTAAAAACTGAAGTTCAAAAGGATGGTATAAATTTCTAATTTCCATCTTGCAAAAGTACAAATTATTCCAATGATTGTACAAATTTCAAAAAGCTGTTATCCGCAACTTTGTAGTATAAAATCACTTAATATGGAAACAACCTCTTTTTTATTATTACGTCTTGCAATCGCAATCAGCATGTTTGGCCACGGATTAGTCCGACTGCCAAAACTGACCACTTTCAGTAATTGGATGGTTGGCACTTTTGAAAATTCAATGCTGCCAAAAATCCTCGTAACACCTTTTAGTTATATTTTACCAATAGCCGAATTTACCATTGGTCTTTTGCTGTTATTAGGCTTATTTACCAAACCAGCTTTAATTGCCGGAGCCGTTGTTATGCTTGCGTTATTATTTGGCACTTCGATGATTGAGAACTGGGAAGCTGTTCCCTCACAATTAATTCACATTGCTTTTTTTGCTTTGCTATTGCATTTTGCAGCTTATAATAGCTGGGCTATTGATACCTTAATTAAAAAATAAATAGTATGAGTTCAAGAAGAAATTTTATTAAACAAACCGGAATAATTGGAATGGTTGGAATGATAAATCCTATTGAAACTTTTTCTGAAGTTTCAAAAAATGCTCCAATTTTCTCTCCGCAAAAAACAAAATGGGCAGACGGTTCAAGATTAGTGGTTTCAATTTCGATGCAGTTTGAAGCTGGAGGACAGCCTCAAAATGCAGAAAGTCCATTTCCTCAAAATATACAAAAAGGTTTTATTGATCTTCCTGCCGCAACCTGGTACGAATATGGATATAAAGAAGGTGTTCCGCGTATGCTGGACAATTGGGATAAACTAGGTGTAAAAGTAACGTCGCACATGGTTGGGACTGCGGTTTTAAAAAATCCCGAATTAGCCAAAGAAATTGTACAAAGAGGCCACGAAGCCGCTGCACACGGAATGAGCTGGAGCACGCAATACACAATGCCATATGACGAAGAAAAAAAGTTTATAAAAGATGGTGTCGACGCCATAAAAAAAGTTACCGGTTTTACTCCTGTTGGTTACAATGCCAACTGGTTACGCCGAGGACAAAATACACTTGAGATCCTGCAGGAATTGGGATTCAAATACCATATTGACGATCTTAGTCGGGATGAACCTTTTATTATTCAGGTAAAAAATAAAGATTTTGCAGTTGTTCCGTATACCATTCGTTGCAACGATATTGTTTTGATTGAAGGGAAAAACTTTTCGGCAGATCAGTTTTTACAGCAGGCAAAACTGGAATTTGACCAATTATACGCCGAAAGCGAAACACAACGCCGACAAATGTCAATTAGTTTTCATGACCGTATTGGTGGAACGCCGCAAATGGTAAAAGCAACAAGCGATCTTATTAAATATATGCAGCAGCATCAAGGTGTGAGTTTTAAACGTAAAGACGAAATTGCTGAGATTGCACTTCATGATAAAACTACAATTAGAGAATAAATTGCAGATTTTAGATTTTAGATTGCAGATTTAGAATTTGGAATTTTACTTCTCACATATAAAATTATAATCCACATGAGTTAAAGCTTGTGTGGATTTTTTTATTCCCTTTTTTGGAATTTCTTTCTTAAATTAGAAGTCCAAAAATCAACTCATTTTCATCTCTCACATTTTACTTATCAATCATGAAACCAGAAAACAACAAATTTGCAAAAGCCGAAATGCTGATTAGAAAACCTGTTTCAGAAGTTTTTCAGGCTTTTATTGATCCGGAAATTACCAGTAAATTTTGGTTTACAAAAGGTTCCGGAAAATTAGAAGAAGGTAACAAAACGGAATGGACTTGGGAAATGTATGGTTTTTCGCTTTCGGTTACGACATTAGTTTTACAGGAAAATAAAAAGATTGTTATTGAATGGGGAAATCCAGATGAAACGACTTTGGTAGAATGGATTTTTACACCATTAAACGAAAATGAAACTTTTGTAAGTATAACAAATTCAGGTTTAAAAGGAGATTCAGATAAAATAATCGATCAGGTTCGCAATTCTACCGAAGGTTTTACGTTAGTTTTAGCCGGAGCAAAAGCGTTTTTGGAGCATCAATTACAGCTAAATTTAGTTTTAGACAGATTCCCAAAAGGATTGGCATAGAAAAGTTTCACGTTTCAAGTTTCTTTAGTTTCAAGTTCTCTACAGCAACCTGAAACTTGAAACATGAAACAAAAAAAACTAAAAATTATGGATACTAAGAAACCCGAAAATATCGACGAATACATTGGCGGATTCCCTAATGATGTTCAGGAAATTTTAGAAAAAGTGAGAATGACGATTCAGAAAGCAGCACCTGATGCCAAAGAAAAAATCAGTTATTCGATGCCGGCTTTTGAGCAAAACGGAATCGTGGTTTATTTTGCTGCTTTTAAAAATCATATTGGATTGTATGCTTTACCAAGCGGACATGAAGCTTTTGCCGAAGAACTTTCTAAATATAAATCTGGAAAAGGTTCGGTTCAGTTTCCTTTAAAAGAAAAAATGCCGTATGATTTAATTACTAAAATTGTAAAATTTAGAGTGAAAGAAAATCTGGAAAAAGCGAAAAAGAAATAACCAAAATGAATTTAGCAGAACATTACAATCAGCTTTATAAAACTTCTTCTGAATCCATTTTAAAGCAAAATTACAGCTTAGATTCTAAAATAAATGATCCTTCAGATTCCCGATTTGGTATTACGCTTCTCCTCCGCCCCAGCGAAAAAATAAAAAGCAATATTCAGTTATTTTTAGAAGAATTAAAAGCAGTTGAACCCAACCAATATTATTATCCTGATTCTGATATTCATATTACAGTAATGTCGATTATCTCGTGTTATGAAGATTTTAATTTGAATAAAATTAATGTTGAGGATTATATCAAAATCATTGAGAAAAGCTTAGAAAATTTAGGTGAAATCAAAATCGAATTTCGCGGTGTTACGGCTTCAAATTCTGCAATAATGATTCAGGGATTTCCTTCGGATGAAACTTTGAATAATTTAAGAAATAAACTTCGGGAGAATTTTAGAAATTCAACTTTACAACAAAGTATCGACAGCCGATATCTAATTGCAACAGCACATTCAACGGTAATGCGTTTTACAGAAAAACTTCAAAATCCTGAAAAATTAATTGAAGTTGTTGAGCAATTTCGGGATTACAATTTTGGAGAATTCACAGCCGATAAACTGGAATTAGTTTTTAATGATTGGTATCAGAGAAAAGAAAATACAATTCTGTTGAAAGATTTTGTGTTGTGATTTTTTTTGCCACAAATTCCACGAATTTTCACTAATTTTTTATTTTTAATTCGTGGAAATTCGTGTAATTAGTGGCAAACTTTATTTTTTAAAAGTTCCGAAATGCCATAAAACCCCAGACGGATCATGTAGGAAACATTCACTTCCCCATTCTAAATGGCGGGTTGGTGTTAGTTTTACGCCGTATTTTTCAGTTAAGTCTAAGGCTAAAAGTTCCTTATAATAACGATCTGCATCATCAACTTCAATAAAAATCATCGTGTTTTCAATCCAGTTTTTATCATAATAATCTTGGAGATAAAAGGCAGTTTCACCTGATTTAAAAACAGAAAAATTAGATTCTAAAACTACTTCTTCAAACCCTAAATCGCGATAAAAACTTCTCGACACTTTAAAGTCTTTTGCTCCAATAAATGGTCGAATTGATTTTATGTTGTGGTTCATTTCTACAAAAAAATTATACTAATTCTTGTTTAAAATGAATTTGTTCATCAAAAAAAGCTTGTTTTTCATCTATAAAAGATAATGTAACTACTTCTGTTTTTTTATTCGGCTGTAAAAATTCAATTTCAATGTTTTCAATCATTTCATTATCTTCTTTATTTGGAACAATAAATTTTAAGTAAAAAAACAGAACTTTATTCTTTTCAATAAAATTATTGTAAGTCAAAAACTGATCTTGCGGAATAACCATCTTATATTCACCACCTTTTAATTTTATTATTTCATCCTTAACCCAATAAATTTCTCCTTTTAATTTTTCATTATTTTTATAATTTACAAAAATGTTAACATCAGAAAATGACAAATCTTTCTTATAAACTCCCAAAGAAATTTTAAGCATGAATCCTTGTCCATTTAGTATTTTATCCGAATTATCATATCCTTTATATGAAAATTTTCGTTTTTGAGCCCTACTACAACTCAAAATCTTTCCAAAAATCTTTGGCCGTAAAGTTCTATCATAAATGATTATTCCAATAGATATTGCTGAAACTATATATGGTATTAATGTCCAGTAATTAAAATCATTGCTTTTTTCAATGATATAAATAAAACTATTTTTATGTGCCACTAATTCATTAAATGGTATTCTTAGTCTGCCAATCGTATCGTTCATAATAGTTTTTCTATTTTCAATAAAATTTCTTTTTGATAACCTTAACCCTTCAAAATATTTCCTAAACCAAACCCCATCTGTTCAATCACTTTCAAACTTTTGGTTAATTAATTTTTATTTATCAAACCCAAGCTGTTTTCGTAAATCTAAATTCAGACTGTATTGTTCCTGAACCGGAATTATTTTTCGTGAGTTTTTATTAATATCACTTCCTTCAGCTGTCCATAAAAATGGATAAAAATTGAATACTTCGTCGCCTTTTAATTTAGAAACTTCTGTTCTCCATCCATTCCATCTGTTGCCTTCATAAAACTTATCCAAATTATTGCTAAAACAAAATCCTAAAAATTCAGAATAGGTAATATCAAGCTGTTCAAACTCCAGATTATCAGGAGAAAAATAATAAATTTTCCCAACATCAGTTCCTAATCCTCCTCCATTTAAAAAATAAAAACCGCCAATTGCATCGTCGGCAATTAATAAAAAAGCGGGTGTTTCGCCAAATTCATTAAAAGTTTTTCCTTTATTCCAATCTGGCAGCGACCGATTAAATTTTGAACTCCCCGAACCTAAAATCCTAATCCACCCATCATCAATTAAAATTCCTCCAGTATTAAAAATAACTGCTCCCATTGTCGAGCGGGTTGTCACCTGAGTTTTGTACAAAGCGTCTTTTGCTTTTACAGCATCAACCGGTAAAACCTCCACTTTATTTGTTGCTGTTTTAATCCAGTCTTCTACAAGAGTCCAGCCTGGATCTGCTTTGTCTATAAGTTCTTCGGCTTTTTTCATTTTGTTTTGTGCAGTCGCTGCAAAAGTTAAAAATGTCAGTACTAGTAACGGAAACTTTGGTATCATTTAATGGCTTATAATTATTTAAATCTAACCCTTCTTCAAAATACTTCCTAAACCGCGGCCAATCTGTTCAATAGCTTCCAGACTTTTGGTTAATGGCGATGCAGTAAAATCTTCATAGGCATCCATAGAACTAATTTTACGATCGTCCTGCGGATAAACCAGAATGATATTATTATTGCTGAAGAATTTTTCGAATTTTTGCGGAAGTCTGTCAAAGATAGAATGATACGAAACAGAACCTTTTCGCGATAAGTTGAAAACAATTAAATCAGTTTCACGAATCTCATCTGAAATTGATTCAAAATCATCCCATTCTATTACACTTTTAAAACCCAATTTAGCATTCAAACGGAGATTATTCGCAATCTGTTGAATGGTTTGATGTGTTTTATATTCGGCATGAACTACAATCGGAATACTTAGTTCTTGCGACAACCTGCATATTTTTTGCAATAAAAGCTGAAATCCAATTCCTCTTTCTGAAAATGGCGGACAAATAAATACCAGTCTCTTATCTTCAATAAATGTTTTTTGAAATCTGCTGATAAACAAGCTTTTGTCAACATTGTTTATAATTGAATCTACATTTTCTCCAAAAATTTTATCCAGAAAACCTGTTTTCTTTGGCCAGCCTACAATCACAATATCCGACATTATTTCTTTAGAAGTTCTGGCAATTCCACTCGCCGGATTGTGGTCAATTCTTGCAATCGTATTTATTTTTACTTCTGATGCTGAGCCTTGAATTACAAATTTATCAACTGCTTTTCGGTATTTTAAAATATTCTTTTCAGCCTGATCGTTATTGGGTACAATCGTTAAAAGCGTAATTGGATTCGAAGATTTTTTATCTTTTATTAAAAGTGCAAAATCCAGTAAACTGGCGGCTGCCGAAGTTTTTGCTAACGGAATTAAAATATGTTCGTCTAAAATTTGATCTTTATCGGCGTCTGCATGTGAAATTTCTTCTTCGCAGATCGCTATTTTCTTAGCCGCTTTTTCGGTTGCAAAAGAAGCCACAATACAAGTAATCAGAATTAAAATAATAGTTCCGTTTAAGATATTTTCATCCAGGATTTTCGCTTTAAAACCCACTAAAATTACGGCCAGAGTTGCAGCGGCGTGCGCACTGCTCAAACCAAAAATAAGCTGTCTTTCGGTTTTACTGTATTTAAAAACAACCTGTGTAAAAAAGGCTGCGATCCATTTTCCAAAAATAGCCACAACACTCAAAGTTCCCGCAACAATTAAAGCCGTTGGCCCGCTTAAAATCACGCTGATATCAACCAGCATCCCAACAGAAATCAGGAAAAACGGAATAAATAAGGAGTTCCCGATAAATTCAATTCTGTTCATCAAAGCTGATGATTGCGGAATTAAAGGATTTAAGGCTAAACCGGCAACGAAAGCACCAATAATAGGCTCTACTCCTGCTACTTCGGCCAAAAAGGCCGCAAAGAAAACTACAGAAAGAACAAAAATATAATGGGCGTGTTTTTCACTTTCCAGTTTTTTGAAAAACCATTTGGCAATTCGTGGAATCAATAAAAACATTATGGCAGAGAAAATCGCCAATGAAACACCTAATTTGATCCAAAACGCCTGATTTAAACTTCCCTGACTGCTTCCCATAATTACGGCCAGAATAATCAAAACGGCAGTATCGGTCAAAATGGTTCCGCCAACAGTAATAGCAACTGCCTGATTTTTTGCAATTCCGAGTTTACTCACAATTGGATATGCTACTAAAGTATGTGTTGCAAACATACTAGCCGTTAAAAAACTGGCATTAAAATCGTATTGCAGTAAATAAAAACAAACCGGAAAACCTATTGAAAGCGGCAGAATAAATGTAAAGAATCCGAATAATAAACTCTTGTTTCGGTTCGCTTTAAACTCATTCATATCCAATTCCAGACCCGCAATAAACATAATGTACAAAAGCCCGATTGTCGAAAATAAATCGACAGCAGAGTTTTTAGCCAGAATATTAAGTCCGTGCGGCCCAATAATAACACCCGAAATAATTAAACCGATAATTCCCGGAATATTTATTTTTTTAAGTAAAATGGGCGACAGCAGAATAATGAAAAGTATTAAAGAGAAAATCAATACTGGATTGCTGAGAGGTAATTCAAATTCGTGTAAAAAATGCTTGAAAAATTCTATCATAATATAATTTTATCTTTTTATGGTATTCTAAATTTTCGTAAAAAGACATTGGTAGAATTAAAACGAAATCATCTACAGTTTCGGCTAATTTTCAATTTTGGGCAATTAAAAGAAACAGCAGATTTTGATAGTTGCATCTTTACAAAAATACCGAAAAAAGGTGAACTTTTTACGAAAACCACATATTAAGGAATTAAATTTATTTCGTTGCCGAATTAATAAAATTTAATATTTTTTTTAACAAATACGCAAGATTAACATTCAAAATTAATTCTTCATTGCATTATTCAATTATCTTTGTCTTAACAAAAATTGAACAATGGAAGAATGTATCTCTGTTTTTGATATGCTTAAAATTGGTGTTGGCCCTTCTAGCTCACATACTTTAGGTCCGTGGAGAGCCGCCGAACGTTTTTTAGAAGAGCTAAAAAATGAATCAATTTTAGATCAGATTAAACGTGTAAAAGTCGATTTGTACGGTTCACTTTCCTTAACCGGAAAAGGCCACGCGACGGATTTATCTGTTATGCTGGGTCTAAGTGGTCAGGATCCTGAATATATTCCGGTGGAAAATATTGCCGGAATCATTAAAACCATTGAAGATACAAACGAAATCAATCTCGCAAATGAATATAAAATTCCGTTTTATTTCCTGCAGGATATTGTTTTCAATAAAGACTTTCTTCCTTTTCATGCAAATGGGTTAAAATTCACGGCTTATAAAAATGACGATTCTGAATACGAATCTACTTTTTATTCTATTGGCGGCGGTTTTGTTGTAAAAGAAGAGCGTGAAAATGCTAAAATCAAAGAAGTCATAAAATGTGCTTTTCCGTTTCCAATTCAAAATGCGGTTGAGCTTTTAAATTATACCGTTTCTGAAAACAAATCGATTTCTGAGATTGTTTATGAAAATGAAAAATCAATGCGCTCTGAAGAAGTAATTCATTCCGAATTAATGCGTATTTGGAATACAATGCTGGAATGCATGTACATTGGCTGTCATACCGGAGGAATCCTTCCGGGCGGTTTGCATGTTCGCAGAAGAGCTTTTGATATGCACCAAAATTTAATTGGACTTTCCAATTATACTAATCCGCAATCATGGCTGGAAGAAATCAGAAAAACGGAGGTAAAATTTCGTCAGATTTTAAAATGGGTAAGCTGTTTTGCATTGGCCGTAAATGAAGTAAATGCTTCGTTAGGCCGCGTTGTTACAGCTCCAACAAACGGAAGTGCTGGTGTTATTCCGGCTGTTTTAATGTATTATCTGGTTATTGAAAATCATGATGCGGGCGAAAAAGAAATCAAACAATTTTTGATGGTTGCCGGAGAAATTGGAAGTATCTTTAAAAAAGGTTCTACGATTTCTGCTGCAATGGGTGGTTGTCAGGCAGAGATTGGCGTTTCGTCATCGATGGCAGCGGCAGCGCTTTGTGAATTAATGGACGGAACTCCTGCTCAGGTTTTAATGGCAGCAGAAATTGCAATGGAACATCATTTAGGTTTAACCTGTGATCCAATTGGTGGTTTAGTTCAAATTCCGTGTATCGAAAGAAATACAATGGGTGCGATAAAAGCCATAAATGCTGCTGAATTGGCTCTTGAAACGGATTCTAAAAATGCAAAAGTTCCGTTAGACAAAGTAATTAATACAATGTGGCAAACGGCAAAAGACATGAATTCTAAATACAAAGAAACCTCAGAAGGCGGACTTGCCATTGCGGTAAACATGGCGGATTGTTAAAAATATTTGCTTGCCACAGATTAAAAGGATTAAAATGATTTTTTCACGCAGATCCTGCAGATTTAAGCAGATTTTATTTAAAATTAAATCTTCTTATTTTTTAAAATTTGCATAAATAAAAATCTGTGAAAATCCTTTTAATCTGTGGCAAAAACTCAAAACTACTTCATGAAAAAACTCTACTTTCTAATTGCGATATGCTTTTCTTTTTTATCGCATTCACAGGAACGTTATTTTCTTAATTCAGATACCAGACTTTATATTTCAGCGAGTACTTCGGCTGATTTTTTGGGTTATTTTAAATATGGGGCAGAAGTTCGGTTATTATCAGAAAACCAAAATGGCTGGTATAAAGTTCAGGCGGATAATTTTAACGAAGGATATGTCCCCGAGAAATTTGTTGCTACAAGATTAAATGCAAAAGATATCAAAATAAAAGATCCTGAAAGTCCTATTCTCGAAGGCGGTGATGCATATTACGGCGGAAATCATTTATTTGTTTTAGTCGCAGGTTTAAAAGCCAGAGCGCTGCCGGATAAAAATTCAAAAATTAAAGAAATCCTTTTTACCGGAGATCCGGTTGCTGTAAACTATCTTCCTAAAAATCAAGAAGACTGGGTTAATATTAATGGAAATTTTGACGAAGAATATGCTAAATATACGTTGAGAAAATTCATTGGCGTAAGACCTGATTTTGAAACTTTATTGAAAGATTTTGATAAACTTGATATCAATGCAGTTTCCGAACGAAAAACGGTAAGCGAAAGACTTGTTGAACTAGCATGGAACAGTGAATATTTTAAATTAGAACCAGCTTACAAAAGATACTACGAAGTTGTTAAGCAGATAAATGATCCTAAATTACTTGCTGAAACTGAATTAAATATGGCTATAGCCAAAGGTTTAACGAAACATAAATTATCGGAACAAATTGTTTCTTTTGTCAAAAAAGCAGAATTTAGTTTAAAAGGAACTAAAACCAAATCGTTGTATTTATCACAAAATGATTTAGTTAAAGTATTTGGCAAACCAACAAAAAAAGCAAATGTTGGTGACGAATGCGGAATTTATCTTAGTGATTTATTCTACTATTATCCAGACTTGGAAGTTTCTGTTGATGAAAAGAAAAATCAGGCAGAAATCGTAAAAGTTTTCATCAACGAAAACAACAAATTTATAATAAACCCAAATGCAGTTTTAGATAATTCAATGTCCGAAAAAGCTTTCATTGAAAAATATGGAACTTATATCGATGCTTCGATAAAATCACCACATAAATATTCTATCATAATGGAAGACAGTCAGTTTAGATTAGAATTTAAAGACGGGAAACTTTTTTCTGTCGAAATATTCTTTTATTGCTGATTCTCAAGTTATAATTATTCAATACTTTTACATCTTCAAAAAAAAATAAAATGTCAGTAGCAAAAAAAGATTATAAAAGAATCACAACAAAGTCATTGATTGAAATGAAAAGCAACGGAGAAAAAATCTCTATGCTTACCGCGTATGATTATACAATGGCTAAAATTGTTGATACCGCAGGAGTCGATGTGATTTTGGTGGGAGATTCGGCATCAAATGTTATGGCGGGTCACGAAACGACGCTGCCAATCACTTTAGATCAAATGATTTATCATGCTTCATCTGTAGTTCGTGCTGTAGAAAGAGGCTTAGTTGTGGTTGATTTACCTTTTGGAAGTTACCAATCTGATCCTAAAGAGGCTTTGCGTTCTGCTATCAGAATTATGAAGGAAAGCGGCGGACATGCTGTAAAACTTGAAGGTGGAAAAGAAATTAAAGAATCTATCAAAAAAATATTAAATGCAGGAATTCCAGTTATGGGACATTTAGGTTTAACGCCTCAGTCTATCTATAAATTTGGAACATACAGCGTTCGTGCAAAAGAAGAAGAAGAAGCCGAAAAATTAATTGAAGATGCTAAAATGCTGGAAAAAGTTGGATGTTTTGCAGTAGTTCTGGAAAAAATCCCTGCTGATTTGGCCGAAAAAGTAGCTAAAAGTATCTCGATTCCAGTTATTGGAATTGGTGCCGGAGGCGGTGTAGACGGACAGGTTTTAGTTATTCACGATATGTTAGGAATGAACAATGAATTCAGTCCTCGTTTCCTGCGTCGTTATTTAAACTTATACGAATTAATGACAAAAGCAATTGGCCAATATGCTGCTGATGTTAAGTCGAGTGATTTTCCTAATGCTGGGGAACAGTATTAATTTTAAGATGCTAAGTTGCTAAGGTTCTGAGACGCTAAGCTTTTTTTTGGTACAAAGGTTCAAAGTGACAAAGATTCAAAGGTTTTAAAAAACACAAAAATTTAATTGCCTCCAGCTTTAGCTGGAGGTATTTTTTAAGCTTTATTGAAGGCTTTAGCCAAACTTTTCCAATCTACAATCATAAATCTAAAATCTAAAATTCCTCCATAAGTCTAATATGAAAATTCTTTCGGATAAAAATAATCTACAAATCTTGCATGAAGACAATCACATTATTGTGGTTAACAAACGCGTAGGCGATATTGTACAAGGTGATAAAACAGGTGACAAACCTTTATCTGATGTTGTAAAAGAATATATAAAAGACAAATACAATAAACCGGGCGATGTTTTCCTGGGTGTGATTCATCGTTTAGATCGTCCTACAACCGGAATTGTGGTTTTTGCGAGAACTAGTAAAGCATTGACGCGAATGAACGAATTGTTCAGTAATCGTGAAACTAAAAAAACGTATTGGGCTGTTGTAAAAAATAAACCTGTTGAAGCTAGTGCTAAATTGGTTCATTATTTAAAAAGAAACGAAAAAAACAATACTTCAAAAGCACATTTAAAAGAAGTTCCAGACAGCAAACCAGCAAGTCTGGATTATAAAATAATCAAAGAACTTCAAAATTATACAGCTCTGGAAATCAATCTTCATACGGGGCGTCATCATCAAATTCGTGCACAATTGTCTGCCATTGGATCTCCAATAAAAGGCGATTTAAAATATGGAGCCGACAGAAGCAATCCCGACGGCGGAATTCATCTTCATGCCAGAAAACTAGTTTTTGTTCATCCTGTTTCAAAAGAAAACATTACAATCATTGCGCCAACTCCAGATGAAACGATTTGGAATGCCGTCTGATTTTTATGATTAAATTGTTAATTTTTTAAATTTTATCGATTAACTTGCATATCCTAAAAAACAAGCTGATCATAAAATGGAATTCAAAAACGACATTGGTTACAGAAAAGAAACGCTGAAAAAGTTATTATATAACATTCAAAAAAGCGAAGATTTAATTGTAAAAGCTTTGTACGATGATTTTAAAAAACCAGAATTCGAAGCTGTTGTAACTGAGACAAATTATGTTATTTCGGAATTAAAAGATACTATCAAAAATCTTAATTCCTGGGCAAAACCCAAACGTGTCTTCCCTTCCCTTCTTAATTTTCCTTCTTCAGATTATATTTATAAAGAACCTTACGGAAATGTTCTGGTAATTGCTCCGTGGAATTATCCGTTTCAATTGGCTTTGTGCCCGTTGATTTCAGCCGTTGCTGCCGGAAACAGAGTCGTTTTAAAGCCTTCAGAACTTACGCCGCATACTTCTTCAATTATTGCTAAAATTATTGAGAAAACATTTCATATCAGTCATGTAGAAGTTTTTGAAGGCGGTGTCGAGGTTTCAAATAAATTACTGGCACAGCGCTGGGATTATATTTTCTTTACCGGAAGCGCTCCAGTTGGGAAAATTGTGGCAAAAGCAGCTGCCGAAAACCTAACTCCTGTAACACTCGAATTAGGCGGAAAAAATCCTTGCGTTGTTGATGAAACTGCTAATTTAAAACTGGCAGCAAAACGAATTGTGTGGGGAAAATTTATAAATGCCGGACAAACCTGCATTGCTCCGGATTATGTTTTGATTCAAAAAAACATGAAAGTCAATTTCATCACCTTTTTAATGGAAGAAATTGTAAAAGCATACGGTAAAAAAATAGATAAATCACCAGATTTTGCCCGAATCGTAAATACCAAAAATTGGGTTCGTTTAGATCAAATGATTGAAAAAGAAAAGGTAATTTTTGGCGGAGATACAAATGCTGATAAATTGTACATTTCTCCTACTTTAATTGAAGAACCAAGTTTAGATAGTGCTGTAATGAAGGAAGAAATCTTTGGGCCAATCTTACCAATTTTAATTTATGAAACCGAAGCTGACATTCATAATGTGATTAGTAAGTACGAAAAACCTCTCGCTTTTTATATTTTTAGTGAAAATAAATCATTTGCTAAAAAATTAATTGCAAATTACTCTTTTGGAGGCGGCTGCATAAACGATACAGTAGTTCATTTTTCTAATAAAAGGCTTCCTTTTGGCGGTGTTGGCCACAGCGGAATTGGAGCTTATCACGGAAAATTGAGTTTTGATATTTTTTCGCATCATAAAGCAATAGTTAAAAAAGCAAACTGGCTTGATCTGCCTATGCGTTACGCGCCATATAAAGACAAACTCGCTTCGATAAAACGAATTTTAGACTGGCTTTAAATTAGGGAAACAATTTCGTAATATTTGTAGATTTTTATTCGGAATTGATTTAAAATATTATATTTACGTCAACTAATTTATTACGACGAAGAATATAAAACAACTTTACTTTTAAAATGAAATCTACACTTGAACAAATTGAGGACATCAAAAAAGATGGCTATTCGATAGACTTTTCTACTGTTTTTACTTATGCTTTTGAAAATTACAAAAAGATAGCTTTGTATTCCGGATTGATAATTCTTGTGTTTTCAATTCTTGCTTTTATAGTAATCATGGGATTAGCCACCGTAGTTTATGGTATACAAGCTCTTTCAGAAGATTTTATTAAAAACTTCGAAAATCAAAAACTTACTTATCTTGAACAATTATTTTCAACAGTTGCTGTTGCAGTTGTAAGCGCAATATTTGCACCGCTTGGAGCCGGGTTTCTTAAAATGGCTGACTGCGCAGATAAAGATGAAGAGTTTAATGTTTCTACAATTTTTACCTATTATAAAGCACCGTACTTTTTTCAATTATTCTCTTTAGCATTTCTGTTAGCTATTGTAAGTACTGGAATTTCGTATGCTTTAGACAGTACCGGAATCATGTTTTTAGGCGGCGGAATATCAATAATGATTTCGTTTTTTACTTATTTTGCAATTCCCTTAGTGATTTTTGGAAATCTTAAAGCAATAGATGCCATTAAATCAAGTATTGTTATTGTAGGTAAAAATCCATTAATAATTTTCGCTCTGTTTGTCATAGGATTTCTTGGGTCATTAGTGGGTCTTGTTGCATGCTGCATCGGAGTAATTTTTACTGTTATTTTCAATACATCAGTAACATATGCTACTTATTATTCAATTTTTACCGAAGAAGAGCAAGCAGATTCTATTGATTCAATTGGAAGATCGGATTTTGAATAAAAACAAAGTTCTAGTAAATTTCAAAGGGCTTAACCAACTCTATTATTAGAATTTAAATTGCTATTTACTAAACCAAACATATCCCAAAATCTATGGTAGAAAACTATAGTTTTTTCAATCTATTGGTTTCAGGTATTACCTGTTCTGGTAATACTCTGAAATCAATTATGACAAACTGGTATGTTTTCAATTCAGATATTATTTTTTATAATAATCCCAAATTTATAGTTCTCGGCTTCTCTTTGCTGGGATTTTTGGGACTTTTGGTTTATCAATTTTTTCGCATAAAAGCAAAAATTGGAAATTTCATCGAAAAAAAGAAAGAAGCAGAAACCGCAGGAAGGGAATATCAGCTTTATATTTTATTTTTTGGAATTGCAGTTATTGTAATCGAAATCATAAATGAAATTTTTAAAATCAGGCCAAAAAGTTTATTGGTCGTAAACGTTTCAATTGGTTTTTCTGTTCTTGTAGCTTATGTAATAACCGATAAAGTAAAATGGCTGAGAGATAAAATTCAGTATATTTTTATTTTTTGCTTCTTTATTTACATTAGTTACGTTTGTTATAACATTGTTTTTTTGGCAGAAGATGTTGTTCCCATAATCGTTTTTTTAATTTCGTTTTTCTTCTCCTACAACATTTTAAAACCAATTAAAATTTACTGGTTTTTTGTTGCCCTCGTTTTTATATTTCTCTTTTCAACCGTTACATTTCAATTAATTCCTTTAAAATCTTCTATTTTATTAATTAATTTCTGCATCCTGATTTTTATTATTAATCAGGTAAAATATGCCGTTTTACAAAATAATCGGGACAATTTCAGGTTTGCAAACGAAATTGTACACAAAGGAAATTCATTGACAATTGCAACAGATCAAAAAGGTGAAATATTATTTTGCAGCGAAACCGTAACTTCTATTTTAGGTTATCAGCCCGAAGAAGTTATGGGGCTTAATTTCTGGAAGCTTACAAAAGGAGACGAATACAACAAAAATATTTCTATCATACATCATGAAGAAAATAAAATTTATACTCGAAAATTAAAGACTAAAAACGGAGAATACAGATATATACAATGGAAAGATAAAAAATTCTCTGAGGATTTAATTATAAGTATTGGTCAGGATGTTACCGAGCAGATTATTGTTCAGGATCAATACAAAAACTTAATTCAAACGGCGACAGATATTATTTTTGAAGTTGATGCCGACGGTTATTTTACTTTTATAAATGAATTTGCATATTCTCTTTTAGGTTATTCTGAAGACGAAATACTTCAAAAACATTATTCAAATTTCATTCATGAAAAGTACTCGATGAGTGCGGTTGATTTTTATGAGAATTTTGAAAGTAACGGAAATAAATTCCCCATAATTGAACTTCCTATTTTAAAGAAAAACGGACAGGAATTATGGATTTCGCAAAAGATCATCATTCGTAAAAATGATTTAGACCAAACTATTGGTTTTGCAGGAATTGCAAGGGATATTACCGAAATTAAAAATGCCGAAAACGAAAAAAAGAGACGTCTCGAAAAAATCGAAGCCTATAATAATTCAACTAAAAAACTATCCACAACCGATTTTAGTACTTACAATAACTTAAATACGGTTATCGATTATATTATAAAAGAAGCCTCGACTGTAAGTCAGGCTAATCGCGTAAGTTTTTGGAAATACTCCAGAGATTTAATTAGCTGCAAAAATCTATATAGTGTTGACAATCAAAATTTAAACGATAAAAACATTCTAAACAAAGAATCCTATCCTATATATTTTGAGACTTTAAAAAATAAAGCAATTATAAATGCTCCGGACGTTTTTAATAAATTAGAAACATCTGAATTTGAAAAACTTTATTTCACTAAAAACAAAATTAAATCAATGCTGGATGTTCCCATTTTTTTAAGCGGACAATTGGCCGGTGTTGTTTGTTTTGAAAGTACAGAGGAACAAAGAGATTGGGATAATGAAGATATCAATTATGCCAGAACTATTTCTGACGTTGTTTCGCTCGCTATTTCGATGCAGATGCGTTTGGAAACAGAACGAAGATTAGAATTTAAAAGTCAGCTTTTATCAGCACTTTCCCTTTGTACAGAGAAATTTTTGATGAGCAAATCTACAGAGCAAATGTTTCAGGAAACATATGATTTGATTGGAAAAGCTTCAAAAGCAGATCATATGTTTTATTATGAAAGAGATTTTACGACCAATACTGTTGTTCAAAAATACAAATGGTCGCGAAAAGGAATTCCGCATCAAATCACACCTTTGCGGCATATGACCGAGGATAATTTGAAAGAAATCTTTGAAGCCGCAAAAAATAAACGAATCGTAAATACGTATACCAGAAAGCTTGAAGACAGGTTTTTTAAACAACTACTCATCAATAATGAAATAAAATCAATTCTAATCCTGCCGTTGTACATCAACGATATTTTTACCGGATTTATTGGCTTTGATGATTGTACCAAAGAACGAAAATGGTCTGAAGAGGAAATTTATATCTTTCAGGTTTTGGCCAATAACATTTCATCTGCATTAGAAAGAAACCGAAACGAAAGTAAGATTATTGAAAGTGAAGAAAAATTCAAATTAATCGCCAACAATATTCCCGGAACCGTTTATTTATCGAAGTTTGATGCATTTTCAACTAAAATTTTCCTAAACGACGAAATTCAAAATTTAACCGGATATTCTAAAGCAGAATTTATCGAAAATAATCTTTCGTTTTTATCCCTTATTCATCATGAAGACCGCGATGAAGTTATTAATAATCAAATTGATAATCTTCAAAATGGAATTCCGTTGCACAATGTTTACCGAATTAAAAGAAAAACAGGAGAATATATTTGGGTGGAAGAATTTGGTGACGTTATTAAAAAAGGTGATGAAATTGAATTTGTGGGTGGAATTTACTTTGACATCACCAATAAAAAAGAAACCGAAGACGCGATTAAAGCCAAACAATTGGCAGAAGCCGCCAATAAATCAAAATCTGATTTTCTGGCGAATATGTCGCATGAAATCAGAACACCTTTAAACGGAATTATTGGTTTTACCCATTTATTGATGAAAACTGAATTAGAGGAAATTCAGGAAAAATACATGACCACCATTAATCAGTCCGCGCACTCGCTGTTGGAGATTATCAATGATATTCTTGATTTTTCTAAAATTGAAGCCGGAAAACTGGAGCTTTTTATTGATTTATATGATATTAAAAAAGTATTGGGTCAGGTTTTCGATTTAATTGTTTTTGAATCCAATCAAAAAAACCTGCAATTGGAACTCAATGTAGATCAGGATGTTCCTAAATATATCTGGACAGATATTGTGCGAATCAAACAAATTCTGATTAATCTGCTTTCTAACGCGGTAAAATTTACCAATGAAGGTTCTATCAAACTGAATGTTTCTGTTTTATCAAAATCAAAAAATAACTTTTCGACCATCCGATTTTCTGTAATTGATACGGGAATTGGGATTATGGAGAAAAATCAGAAGAAAATTTTTAAGGCCTTTTCCCAGGCAGATAGTTCAACAACAAGAAAATTTGGCGGAACCGGTTTAGGTTTAACAATCTCAAATCAGCTTTTAGCTTTAATGGAAAGCCGATTACAGCTGGAAAGTAAAATTGGTGAAGGAAGTAATTTCTTTTTCGATTTAAATTTAAAAACCAGCAATCAAAGCATAAACGAAAAATACAATACAGAATTAAAAAACTTACAGGCTCTTCCTGATGAAAATTATAATGAAGCAAACAGCAAAAACATACGTTTTTTAATTGTGGAGGATAATAAAGTAAATATGCTACTGTTAAAAACGATTGTAAAAAACCTGTATCACAATGCTTTTATTTTTGAATGCGAAAATGGTTATGAAGCTGTAAAACAATTTGAAAGTATTAATCCAACGCTTGTTTTCATGGATATTCAAATGCCAATTATGAACGGCTACGAAACAACAAAAGCCATTAGAAATACTTCTGCAGGCAAAGATATTCCGATTATTGCCGTAACTGCGGGCGCAGAAAAAGAAGAGCGCAACAAATGTATTTCTGCCGGAATGGATGATTATATTTCAAAACCAATTATGAAAGGCACTGTCGAGGAAACTTTGGTAAAATGGCTAAAATAATTAAAACTAAATCATGACAAATCACAAGTTATTCCCAAAAATTATATAAATTCGTACAAGAAAAAACATAAAAAGCTTAAATACAATTTACTATGAAATGGAGAGGTTCAAGAGAAAGCGATAATGTAGAAGACCGAAGATCAGTCTCTGGCGGAAAAATCGCTGTTGGAGGTGGTGTTATTGGTATCATTATTTTGCTGTTGAATGTTTTTGGTGGCGAAACCGGTCAGCAAATAACGCCAATTTTAGAACAAATGCAGGGCGGACAAACGCAAACTGAAGCTGCAGCTCCATTAAGTAAAGAAGATGAAGAAATGGGGCATTTTGTAAAATCGGTTTTAGCAAAAACAGAAGATACTTGGGGAAAAATATTTGCCGAACACGGAATGACGTATAAAAACCCAAAATTGGTGCTTTTTAGAGGTTCTGTTCAAACTGCTTGCGGTGGAGCATCTTCTGCATCGGGTCCGTTTTATTGTCCCGCAGATCAAAAGGTTTATATGGATTTAGGATTCTTTGAAGAACTAAAAACAAAATTCGGTGCCAAAGGCGGAGATTTTGCCATTGCGTATGTTATTGCCCATGAAATTGGACATCATATTCAGACTTTATTAGGAACCTCTGCAAAAATGCATCAAGAGCAGGAAGGCAAAAGTCAGGCCGAAGCCAATAAACTTTCTGTAGCCTTGGAATTACAAGCCGATTTTTATGCCGGGGTATGGGCACACGACAATCAGCAATATTTAGATGAAGGCGATATCGAAGAAGCTTTAAGTGCTGCAAATGCCGTTGGAGACGACGCAATACAAAGCAAAATGCAAGGACAAATTGTTCCGGATTCCTTTACTCACGGAACATCAGAACAAAGAATGTACTGGTTTAAAAAAGGTTTTAAAACTGGAGATATTAAACAAGGAACTACCTTTGAGGAAATTTAAAACACAATAAGCCAAATATAATAACCAACAGAACAGCCCGACTAGTCGGGCTGTTCTACTTTTATTTTAAAATAAAAAAAAGCTTTCGATTAAACGAAAGCTTTTCTTAATTTATGCATTTTTTACTTTAAACTCTCATACAAGTTTTTTACTTTAGGAAATCCTCTTAGATCAATAACATTAGTGCTTTGTCTTCTTCCTTCGGTTTGGTAACCTCCTTCAACAGTTTTCATTTCCTTTTTAGAAAGAGTCTTTACTGAACTCAAATCCATTTTCTTGATTGTCTTTTTCATTGGTTATTTTTTTTATGTTAATAAATTAATAATCTTACAAGAACATCTTATGATTTAATCGGGCAGATTATTACATCAAACATAAGAATTAATTTTCAATGAAAAAAATAATTGTAAGTATTTTACTAATTAAAATAAAAATATCATTATCTAATTTTAACTAAATTTCAAAATCAATATAAATTTAGAATTTGGAATTTCTAAATTGTAATTTGTTTTCGACAGAAAACAAAAAAAGCCTTGAATTTCTTCAAGGCTTTAAATTTCTGGGTGGCTGACCGGGTTCGAACCGGCGACCCGCGGCACCACAAACCGCTACTCTAACCAGCTGAGCTACAACCACCATTTTTGCTTAGCGAGTGCAAATATATAACAAAGGTTTACTTCTACAAAGAAAAAAATGAAAAATTTACATCAAATTTCCTAAGCTATTGACTGCCAAACACCTTTCAACCGTAAAACCTTCTGCAAAATCTTTCCCAACGAGCCTTCCTAAGTCCTGCGCGCGATAATTTAAGCTTTCAAAGAAGTTTTTACTCGTAATAGGTGTTGCAGGTTCTTTTGAATTTGGATCGTAAAATTGTGTTTTATAAGCAGAAATTGCTTCAACCTTTTTGGCTTCAAAACCTGTAATATCCACTACAAAGTCTGGAGTAATGTTTTTCCATTGAATATAATGGTACACCACTTTGGGTCTCCAGGCATCCTGTTTCTCTCCATCAATCGAAGTTTCGATTTTTATCAATCCCGATAAAAAGCACGCATCAGAAACTAATTTACTTCCTTTTCCGTGATCAATATGACGATCATCAACTGCGTTGCATAATACTATTTCAGGTTTGTATTTTCGGATCATTTTAATGACTTCTAATTGATGTTTTTCATCGTTTACGAAAAATCCGTCGCGTAAGCCTAGATTCTCACGAACCAAAACACCCAAAATCTTTGCTGCGGCTTTCGCCTCTTCATCTCTGGTTTCAGCAGTTCCGCGTGTACCTAATTCGCCGCGCGTTAAATCTACAATACCTACTTTTTTCCCAAGGGAAACTTCTTTTAAAATTGTTCCGGCACAACCCAATTCTACATCATCCGGATGTGCGCCAAAGGCTAATATGTCTAGTTTCATTATTTTGTTTGTGTTTTTTGTTTCAGGTTTCATGTTTCAAGTTACGTTGAGAACGTGAAACCTGAAACTTTAAACTTGAAACTATTTTTTTAAAACTCTTTTCATCGTCATTGATTTATTGACGCTTTCCTCCCATTCTTTTTCGGGAATACTTTCTCTTGTAATGCCGCATCCCATGTATAAAATCGCTGTTTTATCCTGAATCTGCATGCTGCGCAAATTTACGAATAAATCAGAACTTGTTTTACTGCCCGCAAAACCGCTGTTTAATTCCCCCAGAAAACCCGTATAAAAAGTTCTGTCGTAATTTTCATTTTCTATAATAAAAGCTTTTGCTTTTTTCTTTGGTAATCCGCAAACTGCCGGAGTTGGATGAAGCGTATCAATAACTTCTTGCAAAGTTGAATTCTCGTTTAAAACACCCGAAATATCTGTTTTAATATGCCAGATCGATCCGGCTTTTAAACTATAAGGTTCTGTAACTACAACAGAATTAGCAACTTCTCGTAAACGTTTTACAATAAAATCGGTTACATATTGCTGTTCGTCTTTTTCTTTTTGTTCCCAGCGAATTTCCGTTTCTAAATTTGCTTTTTGCGTTCCTGCCAAAGCGGTTGTTTCAAAAACATTTCCGTTTGCTTTTAGCAGTTGTTCCGGTGTTGCGCCCATCCAAAGTCCAATTTTAGGATGAAAAAAACAATAACAAAAAGTCGTAGGATATAATTGAACCAAATGTTGGAAAGTCTGAACAAAATCAAATTCAGATAAATTTACTTTTTCGCTTCGGGATAAAACTACTTTTTTGAATTCTTCGTTTTTAATTGCCTCAATTCCTTTTGAAACTAAATCTTCATATTGAATTTTAGCTTCTGCGTCAAATTTTTGATCATCAATTTCAATTGTTTCAAATGCAGTAATTTCCTTATCAGCACTAATAATTTCGGATTCATTTTCGGGAATTAAAACAAGTTGTTTTTCATCAAAAGAAGCAAAAACAAATCCTTTTTCGCTGTAATCCGTAATTTTATATAAAGTATCATTTTGCTGTAAAAGCCCAAAAAGACTTGAAGTATTAGGTTTAGAATAAATTACAAAAGGTAAATTTTGATTGTAATGTTGTTTTGTTTTTGAGAAAAAATTATTCATATTCATTATTCTGTTTTCTTCTTCTCTAAAACAATATTTGTAAGCTTACAAAGCGAAATTAAATTCCCGGCTTCATCCGTGATTTTAATTTCCCAAAGATGAAGACTTCTGCCTTTGTGAATAATTCTGGCTGTACCAAAAACTACGCCTTCGCGAATGCTTTTTAAATGATTTGCGGAGATTTCGATACCGCGAACTTCCTGTTCTTTTGGATTAATAAAAAAGTGCGAAGCTGCACTTCCAACGCTTTCTGCCAAAGCTACAGAAGCTCCTCCGTGAAGCAGTCCCATTGGTTGGTGAACACTTGGATTTACAGGCATTTTTGCAGTTAAGAAATCTTCCCCAGCGTCGATATATTCTATTTTTAGCGTTTCCATCAAAGTGTTTTTAGAAAACTCATTGCAGTACGCTAAAATTTGTTCTTTTGTATAATTCATTAAAATGGACTTTAAAATCGTAAAATTAAAGAAAAGATGAGATACAAATTCGAAAATCATATTCTAAAATTAAAATTCAACTTCAAACATGTAAGTTTTTTGTTATTTTTACAAAAACAATCAAATATCAATCTTTGGCTGGAAGTTTTTTTTTGCCACAGATTACACAGATTACTCAGATTAAAAGAATTTAAAAATATACAGCCCCGAATTTCACGAATTTCCACGAATTTTAATTTGTGAAAATTCGTGAAATTCGGGGCGAAAAAAATCTTTTTAATCCTTTTAATCTGTGGCAAAAAACAAAACAAATATGCGTCAATACTTTGTACTTTTTATTTTCGGAATAATTCTAGCTTTTAGTTCTTGCCGAACTGATTTTGATACCGTTGCCAGTACCGGAGATCTAAAGTTTTCAAAAGACACCGTTTATTTGGATACTGTTTTTAAAAACATTGGTTCAAGCACGTATCAACTTAAGGTTTATAATCGAAGTAAAAACGATATTTCGATTCCAGTTGTGCAACTAAAAAAAGGTTTAAATTCAAAATACCGAATGACGGTTGACGGAATGAGCGGCAACAACGGAAAGATTTTTAAAGATGTTACGCTTTTAGCAAAAGACAGTCTTTATATTTTTATAGAAACAACAGCAGATATTACAGATGCAAATCCTACTGATTTTTTATATACCGATGAAATTCAGTTTGACAGCGCCGCCAATCTTCAGGAAGTGGCTTTGGTAACTTTGATTCAGGATGCTGTATTTTTATTTCCAAAACAAAATGCTGACGGAACTAAGGAGAAAATCAAAATTGAAGGGAAAGATGTCGACGGGTTTTATCTGGACGAAAATGATCCTGAAAACGGAAATGAATTAATCTTTACCAAACAAAAGCCTTACGTTATTTACGGTTATGCCGGAGTTCCAGAAAATAAAACCGTAACTTTTGAAGCCGGAGCAAGAGTTCATTTTCATGCTAATTCTGGTTTGTATGTTGGTGATAAAGCTACCCTTCAAATTAACGGAACTGCATCAACAACCGAAAAACTTGAAAACGAAGTTATTTTTGAAGGCGATCGTTTAGAATCTCTTTATTCTGATATTCCGGGACAATGGAAATCTGTTCTTTTTGCAAACGGAAGCACAAATCATTCGATCAATCATTTGACTTTAAAAAATGCTGTTGTTGGATTGGATTTTAAAAATCCGTTAAATACAATTGAAATCAAAAACACACAAATTTACAATTGCGTCGAATACGGAATTTTAGCCCAAAATGCTCACATCAACGGTGAAAATATCGTAATCAATTATGCCGGAATTGCAGGTTTATCTTGTGTTTACGGCGGAAATTACAGCTTTACACATTGTACTTTTAATAATAACTGGCAAAACAGTTCGCATTTTGCCGTGAACTTAAGTAATAGTTTAGCCGGAGCCTCACCGGAAACAAATCCGTTAACACAGGCAACTTTCAATAATTGTATTATTTATGGTTCCAGTACCAATGAATTTAATTTACAAAAAAATGCAAGTGCTGCTTTTGTTTATCAGTTAAATAATTGCCTGTTGAAATTTGGTACAACATCAAATCCTGATTATCAATTTAAAACTGATACGGAACATTACACCAATATTATTGTAAACGAAAATCCGAAGTTTTATAATGTCTCTAGAAATCAGCTGAATATTGATAAAACTTCTGCCGCTTTCGCGAAAGGAAATCCGGCGTATATAATTCCATTAGATATTTTAGGAGCTACAAGAACTTCTCCGCCAGATTTGGGTGCTTATCAAAGTAAAGATTTTCCTAAATAGAAGTTTGGCCACGAAGGCACTAAGACGCGAAGGTTTTTTTTACCATATAAGTTATATAAGAAATTTAAGTTCTGTGTGAATTTTGTTCGCAAAACTGCGAAGTCTAAAAGTTTAAAAATGCAATACTATTCAATGAAAAGAAGTCTTTTAACCATTATTTTTTTCTTATCCTGTATTTATATATTTGCTCAGAATAAACAAACTATTAAGTGTGATTCTAATTATAAAAACAAAGGAATTACAATTAAACTTATAAACTTTGAAACTGAAAAAGAAGGTTATGACGGTGAAAAGAATTCAATTTTAATCATTAGTCAAAAAGTAAATAATAAATCTTCAATTTTAGTAAAAGACTCGATTTTTAGCGGTACTCAACAAGTTGAATTTAGAGACTTCAATAACGATAAAATAAAAGATATCTTAATTCAAAACATTTCTGATGTAAGAAGCAATTGGACATATAATTTATATTTATACAACTCTAAAACAAATAATTTCAAACGTGTAATTGGTTTTGAAGAAATCAAAAATCCCAGCTACAATTCAACTTATAATATTATTGAAAGCCATGTAATTTCTGGCACTAATTGGGCTGCATTTTATAAAATCAAAAACTATAAAGTTTTTGATTACCAAATTGAAATTACTGATGACGGCAGCAAAAAATCCGATAAAGAATACCGACAGGCTTTAAAAAAGATTTCAGAAAAAAAATAAAACTTCGTGCCTTAGTGTCTTCGTGGCAATAAAATCAACGCGTAAGAAAATATACCTCAAAATTAAACATCACTTAACGTTTCGTATTCATAAAAGTAATAGATTTGCTACAATACTTATTTAAAATTCTAAAATTCAGAACTTTAAAAAGTATTACAACCAAACTTAAAACCCCTATTTTTATGAAAAAAAACTACTTTTTACTGTTATTATTTCTTGCTACAATTGGCTTTGCCCAAATTCCTTCTGGTTATTACAACACCGCAACCGGAACAGGTTACACTTTAAAAACGCAATTGTATAATATTATTAAAGGTCATACTGATAATGGATATGCTGGTTTATATACCACGTATCAAACATCTGACGTTGATAATTTTTACGAAAACGACGGAACAGTATTAGACATATATTCTGAAAATCCATCAGGAACAGATCCATACAATTACAGCACAGGAAGTACGCAACGCTGTGGAAATTATTCTGCTGAAGGCGATTGCTACAACAGAGAACATATTATTCCACAGTCGGTTTTTAATGAGCAGTCTCCAATGGTTGCCGATGCGCATTTTATAACTCCAACAGATGGAAAAGTAAACGGAATGCGTTCTAATTATCCACACGGAACGGTAAGTTCTGCAACTTATACTTCTCAAAACGGAGGGAAATTAGGATCAAGTTCTGTATCTGGATATTCAGGAACTGTTTTTGAACCTATCAATGCTTTTAAAGGAGATATTGCCAGAATGTATTTTTATTTTGCAACCCGCTACGAAAATACCGTTGCCGGATATTCTTATGCAATGTTTGACGGTTCTAGCAATAAAGTTTTTACAACTGCTTTCTTAAATGTTCTTTTGGCATGGAATGCACAAGATCCTGTAAGTGCGAGAGAAATTGCAAGAAACAATGCAGTTTACGCACGTCAAGGTAATAGAAATCCATATATCGATCATCCGGAATATGTGAATCAAATTTGGGATGGAACTCCTTCTGGCGATACTCAGGCGCCAACTACTCCAACAAGTTTGGCTTCGACTTCAAAAACAGCAACTTCAATTTCACTTTCGTGGACAGCTTCTACAGATAATGTTGCCGTAACAGGTTATGATGTTTATGCAAATAGCGCTTACAAAACCACTGTTTCCGGTACAACCGCAACTATTACAGGTTTAACCGCTTCTACAGCTTATTCTATTTATGTAAAAGCAAAAGATGCTGCCGGAAATGCTTCTGCATCAAGCAATACTATTTCGGTTACAACCAACAGCAGCGGAACAGGAACTGCAACCGATTTGCTTTTCTCTGAATACATTGAAGGTTCTGGAAACAACAAAGCTTTAGAAATTGCCAACAATACAGGAAGTTCTGTTAGTTTGTCTGCTTACACTATAAAAAAACAAACGAACGGTGCTGGTTCATGGAGTACAGGTTTAGCTTTAAGCGGAACTTTAACAACAGGAAGCAAATTTGTAATTGTAAACAGTTCAATTTCTTCAAGCTGTTTTTCTCCAAGTTCAGCCAATATTTCAACAACGGCAACAGAATTAACTTTTAACGGAAATGATGCTGTAGGTTTATTTAAAAATGGAGTTTTAATCGATATCATCGGAACTTTTAATGGCGGAACGGCTAATTTTGCCATCGATGTTACTTTAAGAAGAAAATCAACGGTAACTTCTCCAAGCACGACATTCAATTTAAGTTCGCAATGGGATTCATATACACAAGATACTTGTAACAATTTGGCAAGCAAAATAGCGAAACCAATTGAGGAAGAAGTGGTTGAACTTTCAGATGAAATTGTTGTTTTCCCAAATCCTTCTGACGGAATTTTTAATATTGTTTTAGATAATTCTGATTCTCCATATTCGATAGAAATCCTTTCGTTTTCAGGACAAAAAGTTTTCGAAAAACAAAACGCAACAGATTCTTTAATTTCAGTAAGTCATCTTTCAAGCGGAATTTATATTGCTAAAATTACAAGAGATTCAAAAACTACAATTAAAAAGATTGTAATTAACTAAATATTTTTGTTCACACAGATTTGGCGGATAAAGCAGATTAAAATTTTAATAAATATTGACACAGATTTATTGATAACTCTACCCAAAAAAATCTGCTCAATCTGCTGAATCTGCGTGAAACAAAAAACTTTGCATACGAGAAGACGCACTGCTGTGCGCCTCTACACTGTAATAAAAAAACTTTTTTTTTACGCAGATTTGGCAGATATAACAGATTTAAAAAATCTTAATAAATATTGACACAGATTTATTAATAACTCTACCCGAAAAAAATCTGCTCAATCTGCTGAATCTGCGTGAAACAAAAAACTTTACATCTTAGCGACTTTGCGAGATTAAATACATTTTTTTTGCGAGAAAACCTCACACATAAGAAGACGCACTGCTGTGTGCCTCTACAAAACATTGACACCGATTTATTAATAACTCTACCAAAAAAAATCTGTTCAATCTGCCAAATCTGCGTGAAACAAAAAAACTTTGCGTCTTAGCGACTTTGCGAGATTAAATACATTTTTTTGCGAGAAAACCTCACACACAAGAAGACGCACTGATGTGCGCCTCTACAAAACATTGACACCGATTTATTAATAACTCTACCAAAAAAAAATCTGCACAATCTGCTGAATCTGCGTGAAACAAAAAAACTTTGCGTCTTAGCGACTTTGCGAGATTAAAACACTCATTTTTGCGAGAAAATCCTACATACCAAAAGACGCACTGCTGTGCGCCTCTACACATGGTAAAAAAATACCCATCTTTTTTAAAAGAGTTTGTTATCAAATTTGTGCTTACTATTTATTTACACTAAATTTGCAGCTCAATACAACAAACTACACATCACAATGATCCATTTCTTTGAAAACCAAAGCAAAACTGTTTTTGCCGTACAAACGCAAAACGAAATTTCAGCTCAAGACATTTCAAAATTAAACTGGCTTTTTGCCGACTCGAATAAGATCGAAAAATCCGCACTGACGGGTTTTTTTGTTGGTCCCCGCGCCACTATGATCACACCTTGGAGTACAAATGCTGTAGAAATCACTCAAAACATGGGTGTTCCGGGCATTATCAGAATTGAAGAATTTCATCCGGCAACGGAAAATTTTACTGATTTTGATCCGATGCTTTTCCAAAAATTCAATGAATTAGATCAGGAAATTTTCACTATCAACATTCAGCCGGAACCAATTCTGGAAATTGATGATATTGCTGCTTACAATAAAGTAGAAGGTTTAGCTTTAAGCCAGGAAGAAGTAGATTATTTAGATAATCTTGCTGTAAAATTAGGAAGAAAGTTAACTGATTCTGAAATTTTTGCTTTCTCTCAAGCCAATTCAGAGCACTGCCGTCACAAAATCTTCAACGGAACATTTGTTATTGACGGTGAAGAAAAAGAAACTTCTCTTTTCAAATTAATCAAAAAAACATCTCAGGAAAATCCTAACGATATTGTTTCTGCTTACAAAGACAACGTTGCTTTTGTAAAAGGACCAAAAGTGCAGCAATTTGCACCAAAATCAGCAGACAAACCTGATTTTTACGAAATAAAAGAATTTGATTCGGTTATCTCTTTAAAAGCCGAAACACATAATTTCCCAACAACAGTTGAGCCTTTCAACGGAGCTGCAACAGGTTCTGGAGGAGAAATTCGTGACCGTTTAGCCGGAGGACAAGGTTCTTTGCCATTAGCAGGAACTGCAGTTTATATGACATCATACTCTCGTTTAAACGATGACAGAAAATGGGAAAACGCTCTTGAAGAAAGAAAATGGTTGTACCAAACGCCAATGGATATTTTGATCAAAGCTTCTAACGGAGCTTCTGATTTCGGAAATAAATTTGGACAGCCGTTAATTACAGGTTCTGTTTTAACTTTCGAACATTCAGAAAACGATCGTAAAATTGGTTACGATAAAGTAATCATGCAAGCGGGTGGAATTGGATACGGAAAATTAGATCAATCAATTAAAAAGAAACCACAAGAAGGTGATAAAATCGTAATTCTTGGTGGAGAAAATTATAGAATCGGAATGGGTGGTGCTGCAGTTTCTTCTGCAGATACCGGAGCTTTTGGTTCAGGAATCGAATTAAATGCGATTCAGCGTTCAAATCCTGAAATGCAAAAACGTGCTGCAAATGCGATTCGTGGTTTAGTAGAAAGCGACAATAACCCAATTGTTTCTATTCACGATCACGGAGCTGGAGGACATTTAAACTGTCTTTCTGAATTGGTTGAAGAAACTGGAGGATTAATCGATTTAGACAAATTGCCAGTTGGAGATCCAACACTTTCTGCAAAAGAAATTATTGGTAACGAATCTCAGGAAAGAATGGGATTGGTTATTGGTCAAAAAGATATTGATACCTTACAAAGAATTGCTGACAGAGAGCGTTCGCCAATGTATCAGGTTGGAGATGTAACGGGAGATCACCGTTTTACTTTCGAATCAAAATCAAATGGTTCAAAACCGATGGATTATGCTTTAGAAGATTTCTTCGGAAGTTCTCCAAAAACGGTTATGACTGATAAAACTATCGATAGAAAATATGCTGCTGTTGCATACGACAAAGCAGATTTCGAATCATACTTAAAAGACGTTTTACGTTTAGAAGCTGTTGCTTCAAAAGACTGGTTAACTAACAAAGTTGACCGTTGTGTTGGAGGAAAAGTAGCTAAGCAGCAAAATGCAGGACCTTTACAATTGCCTTTAAATAATGTTGGGGTTATGGCTCTGGATTATTTAGGTAAAGAAGGAATTGCAACTTCTATTGGCCACGCTCCTATTGCGGCTTTGATTGATCCGGTTGCAGGAAGCAGAAATGCTATTGCAGAATCGTTATCAAACATTATCTGGGCGCCAATTAAAGATGGTTTAAAAGGTATTTCATTATCTGCAAACTGGATGTGGGCATGTAAAAACGAAGGTGAAGACGCTCGTTTATACGCTGCTGTTGAAGGTTGTTCTGAATTTGCAATCGAATTGGGAATCAATATTCCGACAGGAAAAGATTCACTTTCGATGAAACAAAAATATCCAAATGACGAAGTAATTGCACCGGGAACGGTTATTATTTCGGCTGGAGGAAACTGTACAGATATTAGAAAAGTAGTGGAACCAGTTTTACAGAAAAACGGAGATTCTATTTATTATATCAATTTGTCCCAAGATGATTTCAAACTTGGAGGTTCCTCTTTTGCACAAATTAGAAACACAATCGGAAACGAAACTTCTACTATTAAAGATGCTTCTTTCTTCAAAAATGCTTTTAATACAATCCAGGAATTAATCGGCGAAAGCCAAATTTTAGCGGGTCACGATATCGGAAGCGGTGGTTTAATTACAACTTTATTAGAATTGTGTTTTGCTGACGTAAACCTTGGAGCAAAAATTGATTTCAGCGCTTTCGCGGAAAAAGATTTGTTGAAAATCCTTTTCGCAGAAAACATCGGAATTGTTTTCCAAGCTAAATCTGACGCAGCTGTTGAAGCTAAATTAAACGCAAACAATATCGAATTCTTCAAATTAGGTACAGTTCAAAGCAAAGCAAGTTTGGAATTTGGAATTTATAATTTGGATATTGCAGAGTACAGAGACGTTTGGTTTGAAACTTCGTATTTATTAGATCAAAAACAATCTAAAAACGGAAGAGCTCAGGCACGTTTCGAAAACTATAAAAATCAGGTTTTAAATTATACTTTCCCTGCACACTTTACAGGAAAGAAACCAGAAATCGACAATTCTAAACCAAGACCTAAGGCTGCTATTATTCGTGAAAAAGGAAGTAATTCTGAGCGTGAAATGGCAAATGCTATGTACTTAGCTGGATTTGATGTAAAAGACGTTCACATGACCGATTTAATTTCTGGTCGTGAAACGCTTGAAGACATTCAGTTTATCGGGGCTGTTGGAGGATTCTCTAATTCAGATGTTTTAGGTTCTGCTAAAGGTTGGGCGGGAGCTTTCTTATACAACGAAAAAGCAAAAACAGCATTGGATAAATTCTTCAAAAGAGAAGATACTTTATCTGTGGGAATCTGTAACGGATGCCAGTTGTTTATGGAATTGGAAGTAATTAATCCAGAGCACGAAGTTCACGGAAAAATGCTTCATAATGAAAGTAACAAACACGAAAGTATTTTTACTTCTGTAAAAGTTCAGGAAAACAATTCTGTTATGTTATCGACTTTGGCTGGAAGTACTTTAGGAGTTTGGGTTTCTCACGGAGAAGGTAAATTTAAATTGCCTTATTCTGAAGATCAATACAACATTGTTTCTAAATATGCTTACGAAGGTTATCCTGCAAACCCTAATGGTTCTGATTACAACACAGCAATGATGTGTGATAAAACAGGAAGACATTTGGTTATGATGCCTCACATTGAGCGTTCTACTTTCCAATGGAACTGGGCACATTATCCAAAAGACAGAAATGACGAGGTTTCGCCTTGGCATGAAGCTTTTGTTAATGCCAGAAAATGGATTGAGAAAATCTAAAAAATATATTTTTATTAAAGCGCCCGAATTTTATCGGGCGTTTTTTTTTGACACAGATTAAACAGATAAGCACAGATTTTTTCTGCATAAAGAAATCATTTAAATCCTTTTAATTTGTGGCTATAAAAAAAAATGATTCTTGGCGATTTTTATATAATCTTAAAATGTTTTAGCCTTTAAATAAAATAAAAATACCCCGACGCTATCCCTAAATCGAGGCATTTTTTTTAGTCTTTAAATGCTGATGCAATTCCGGTTATGACATTGGCTGTCCCAAATGCAAATAGCCCTGAAGCGACTGCATTTTGACCTGCAAAAAATTGATTTTCTGCAATTGCATTACTAAAGAATAAGCCGCCGGCTGCTCCCGCAACCAGTCCGATTCCAATTAATGCAATAGTCCACCAGGGTTCCGGATCCGGAGGCGGCGGAGGGCTTCTCCAAAAGCGTTTCCACCAGCCTGGATATTTGGTACCGCACCAGCCCATTGCTAAATAGAAGGCAGTTTCCATAATTATTTTTGGTTGATTAGTGCCTACTCTATGTGCTTTTCGGCTTCCGCATTGAACGGGATAAAAATAGAATAAGCCTAATCTAAATTAACAAGGTAATCTACTGTTTTTAAAAGGGGAAAAACACGGTATTTTTTAGTTAAATCAAATTCTTCTGTTTTAATCAAAATTTAAGTTATATTCGCTACATAAAAATTAGCCGCTGATTTTTATAAACGCCAAAAAACACTTTTAAACCTTCATACAAATGAAAGCCGTACATTTATTACTTATTACGTTATTTTTTGCTGCCTCAAAATCATACTCACAAGCTGAAGTAAATGTAATTACCCACAATTCAAAAGAGCGTTATATCACGACCACAATTGGTTATCCTGTTCAGGGAACTTATGCTCCTATTGGCTTAAAACAGCCAATTACAGTTTTAAATCCTGATGGAACAGGTACTATTCAGGCCGAAGATTTAAGCAAGCAAAAGATCAATTGGGGAATTGAATGTAATGAAGATGGAACTCCTATTTTTAAAGAAGGTTTCAACAGTAAGTCCTATACATTTTGGTACAGACCCGTTGAAGGCAACGAATGGTTCTATTCTCAATTCTCGATTCATTTTGTTAAGAAAAAAATGTTCTTAATGGGTGAAAGAGTAAAAGAATACGAAGATTATAACGTACAATAGTCTTTTAAAACATCCTCGCAAATTAAATTTTTCTTGGTTTTTGGGAATATTCGCTGTAAAAAAGAAAACGTTTTCGTAAATTTTTAATAGTGTCTATAAATTTTCCCATAAAATTCCATAAAATAAAAAATCGTACCTTATTTTTATTTAATTTGCAGTAAAATTCAATATATTAAACATGGTTTCAATCACACGACTTTTTGATTTTCCCTATTATCAACAAGAAACTTATAACCTTCCGGTTGCACTTGCAACTAAAAAAAACGGAGTCTGGGAAAAAACATCCAGCGCAGAATATATTGCAAAAGCTAATGCCGTTTCGAGAGCATTATTGCGTATGGGCGTTCAAAAAGACGATAAAATTGCCTTAATTACTTCAAATAACAGAACCGAATGGAATGTGATGGATATTGGTATTTTGCAGACTGGTGCGCAAAATGTTCCTATTTATCCAACTATTGCTGAGGAAGATTACGAATATATTTTAAACCATAGCGGAAGTATTTATTGCTTTGTCTCTGATGATGAAGTATATCAAAAAGTACAAGCCATTAGAGCTAACGTTCCTACTTTAAAAGAGGTTTATTCTTTTAATGAAATTCCGGGCTGCAAACACTGGTCTGATTTATTATTAGCCGGAGAAGACGAAAGCAATCAAAGTGAAGTTGAAGCCAGAAAAGACAGCATTAAAACGGATGATTTAGCTACTATTATTTATACATCCGGAACTACAGGAAAACCAAAAGGTGTTATGCTTTCGCACAACAATATTGTTTCTAATGTTTTAGACAGCGCGCCAAGAATTCCGTTTGATCCGGGAAAAAGTTCAGCTTTGAGCTTCTTGCCAATCTGCCATATTTTTGAGAGAATGATTTTATACATTTATCAATATTATGGTGTTTCGGTTTATTTTGGAGAATCGATTGATAAAATCAGTGATAACTTAAAAGAAGTTCGTCCGACCGTTATTACGGCTGTTCCGAGACTTTTAGAGAAAGTTTACGATAAAATTTATGCAAAAGGAACTGAATTAACCGGCATCAAGAAAAAATTGTTTTTCTGGGCTATTGATTTAGGTTTAAAATACGAACCATACGGAGCAAATGGCTTTTGGTATGAGTTTCAATTAAAAATTGCCCGCAAACTTATTTTCAGTAAATGGAAAGAAGGTTTGGGTGGAAATTTAGATTTAATGGTTTCCGGAAGTGCTGCTTTACAGCCGCGTTTAACTAGAGTTTTTGCTGCTGCAGAAATTCCGGTTATGGAAGGTTACGGATTATCTGAAACTTCTCCGGTAATTGCCGTTAACGACCAAAGAAACAAAGGTTTTAAAATTGGAACTGTTGGAAAACCAATCCGTAATATTGAAGTAAAAATTGCACAAGACGGAGAAATTCTTTGTAAAGGACCAAACGTAATGTTGGGTTATTTTAAAGATCCTGAAAAAACAGCCGAAGCTTTACAAGACGGATATTTCCACACGGGAGATATTGGCGAAATTGACAGCGAAGGTTTCTTAAAAATTACGGATCGTAAAAAAGAAATGTTCAAAACATCCGGAGGTAAATATATTGCACCGCAAATGATCGAAAATGCTATGAAACAATCTCGTTTTATCGAGCAGATTATGGTTATTGGTGAAGGTGAAAAAATGCCGGCAGCTTTTATTCAGCCAAACTTTGAGTTTGTAAAAGAATGGGCTAAAATCCATAAAATTACTGTAGGAAACTCAGATAAAGAAATCAGCGAAAATCCAGATGTTATCAAACGTATTGATGAAGAAGTAGAAGGCATCAATAAGAAATTTGGGCATTGGGAACAAATTAAACGTTTTGAACTTACTCCGGATGCTTGGTCTATTGATGGCGGACAGCTTACTCCTACTCTAAAATTAAAACGTAAAATCATTAAAGAAATCTATAAAGATCTTTACGCTAAAATCTATAATCACAATTAATCAAAATAATTTAACCAAAGAAAAAGGCTGTCTTAATAAGACAGCCTTTTTTAATATCTAAAAAACAAAAACTGCAAACAATATATATTTGCAGTTTCTTTGCACAGTTATCTGCTATCCTTTAGATAACTGCTATTAACAAATTAAATTCTAATTTTTAAGGCACCAATGCAAAATCTTCGCGATGTTTTTAGCATCGTCAATTCCGCGGTGATGTGTTCCTTCTAGCGGAATATTCAGCATTTGTAAAGCCCCATTCATTCCGGTTGACCTTTGCAGGCCAAACTTTTCGGCAAAATGTTCTTTTACATTAATATGCTCGTCACCCATTGGGTATGAAATACCAAACGATTTACATTGTTTTTTAAGCATATTCAGGTCGTACTGACCGTAACTTGCCCACGTATATAAATCGGGATTATACTCGTCGATTAACTCGTTAATGGCATCTTCAAAACTTACTCCGTTTTTATCCAGTAAATCCTGAGTTATGGTTGTCAATTCGGTACAAAACGGACTTACGTGCGAACGCTGCGGTTTTATCAAAATACCTTTGTTCTTAGTAATTTGTCCGGTTTCTGAATCTAAAACGGCTAATCCGATTTCGATAATTTCATTTTGCTGGCCTTGCGGGACCGAGCCCTGCCAACATGTGGCTTCTAAATCAATGATAATAATTTTATCTGTAGTTTTCATTTTTTCTAATTTTTTGTAATTAATTAAACACATAGAATCATAGTTGTTTTATACCTCATAAAGACGTTTCACTATTTTAAATTCACATAGTTGCTATGTGAAAGAAATATATTTCTCTTCATTCTCTTTTTTGAAGAACAAAATCTATGTTTCTATGTGTTTATAAATCTCTTTTCTTTATTTCACGAAGATTTCCTTCAATTGACCAATTACGTTTCCGCTTCCTGAAATTGTGATTTCTCCAATTTTATCGGCGATTTTTTCAACGTATTCCATCTCTTTCAATTTCCACAACATTTCGTTTTCTTCCATCAGCTTTGCTGTGTTCAATAAACTTCTTGTTGAAGCGGTTTCTTCTCTTCGCATAATACTGTTGGCCTGTGCTTTTTTCTCAGCAACCAAAACCTGGTTCATGATCTCTTTCATATCTCCAGGCAAGATTACGTCACGAATTCCGGCATCAGAAATCGTTAAACCTAAATCTTCTATTTTAGTTGTTACTTCAGCCAATATAGCTTCGGCAATGGTATCTTTTTTAGCCAATAATTCGTCTAAAGTCAATCCGCCTACAAAAGCTCTTAAAGCCAATTGCATGGCGACATACAATTGCTTTTCAAAATCTTTATTATCTACCAAAGCTTTCATGATATTCACAACTTGGTATCTCACAAAAAAGTTGATTCTTAATCCTGCTTTATCTTTGGTCAATAATTCCTGTCCTGAAATTTCTACTTGTTGTTGTCTCATATCAATCGTTTTAACTTCGATTGTAATGGAGTTATTCCAAAAGTAATGTGTTCCGGATTTTAATTCTTTAACGAAAGTTCCATTCACAAACAACAAAGCTTTGTCGTTGCTTGCTACAATAAATTTTCTAACAAAGTATTTCAATTGATTATGTTCTAATAAGTTTACTGGAACATTCTCTGTGATTTCAATTTTAGAAAGATCTGCTTTTTTGAATTCGTTTTTCACAATTCCTTTCCAGAAAGGATGTCTTCCCGGAGTCAGCGTTCCTTTAAAGTTTCCGTTTACGAAATGCAAAACAATTTCGTTATCGGCAACCTCAACAACTTCAAGCATTGAAGCCAAAACTTCATTTTGCAATAAGATGTTCAATTCAAAAGGAGCGTGAAAAATGGCATTCATATCATAGATCATCACATTTTTGTTTCCAAAAGTCCAGTGTAAACCTTCTTCTAATACTTTAATTAATTTTCTGTTTTCGAAAAGCAAACCCACTTGGTATGCTTCGATTTTAATTCTTTTTATCATAATATTTTTTGTTTCAAGTTTTCTTTGTTTCAAGTTTCAAGTTGTGAAACAGTCGGAAATCTTTGTTCTATAATTTTATTTTTTGTTTCAAGTTTCAAGTTGTAGAACAGTCGAAAATCTTTGTTCTATATTCTTTATTCTATGTTCTTTACTCTATTCTCTTGCTTCTATAATCTTGCTTCTAATCTCTCTTTCTAAATAAAAAAACCTCTTTGCCTTTCTCCTCCGAAAAAAACGGATGAAGAGTTTGTTATTTGTTTACCCGAATTGTTTTCGATTGTATTTTGCAGAGACGATCCCCAAATCATCTAAACAATCAAATCGAGAAGAAAACAAGTATTTCAAAAAACATTGCTTTTCGCACTGGCTTTATCATGAGTGTGAAATTTCAGTCCCGAAGCCTCGGGAGAAAATCCTAGTTTCACTGACAAAGACAAATTAGTTTTTCTTATGAGCATCTTTTTAAGAGTGATGGTCTCTTTTCAACAGGTTTTTGAGACCCGCGTGACTACCATTGTCAAACTGAGCGTATCAGTACAGGATTCGAACCTGCAAATTTCTATTGCTCTACCGAACTGAGCTATCGCATTGCTGCGAATGGGAGTCGAACCCATGACACATAGAGTGACGGATAATTTTTTGGAAAACCACCCAAAACCTCCAAACCAAGCTGCATAGAAAAACATAATTCGCTTTCGCGGAAAGTTCCCTACAATGGTGCTATACAGAAACACGCAACTGGGCTTGTTTGATATTTTTAAAATTTCATTATTCTAAGATTATAATCATCTATAACTTCTTTTATAATAATATTGTTTAAATCGAAATTTATATAATGCGGTGTCCAGCAATCTGAAACTTCTGTTGCTACTTCATGACCATTTTTACAAGTCTTATTCATTCCATCCGTTCCAGAACTTCCACAACATCCTGTAAATCTTCTCAAATCTTTATGATTTCTTAATTCATAATCCTCAATAGCAACAATAACTTCTTTAACATTATTCTCGTTTTCATAAATTGAAAATTTACCTGAATTAATTGCTCTAGTTCCATCTTCAAATCTTAAATGTTTTGATTCTGTTTCAACTAAATTTTGAGTTAGCTGTTCTTTACATTTTTTACAATAAATTCTAATCGTTTTCATAACCATTATTTTTCTTGAACAAATATTCAAATTACACTGCGCAGTAATTTTGCGCAGTGCAAAAATTTTAGTTAATCCATTCTATTACAGTCGATAAATAGACTTGTCTAACCTCTTCAAATCGGGTTATATTGGGAATATGATTGACTTCTAATAAATATTTAGAACCGTCTTTTGCAACGATGTAATCATTTCCTATCATGTCCATTTGCAAAACATTCTTGATATAAAGCGTGTCTTCTAACAAATCCTGATCAACAGGCATAAAATTGGCATTATCAGGATGAATAGATTTTAACCAATCGTCACCTTCTAGTTTTATCTTCCAATAGGTATCGCCAATCATCATAATACGAACGGCATCACCTTCAAAATAAGGTTCTATGATTGCGGTAAATTCGCTTTCCCATTCTCCTGTAAAGCGATGTTTGTTTTCACCACAATGCCAGTTTCCCCATTTTGCAATGGTATCTCCGGTTGTGTTAACAGAAGCGCCTGCACTTATAAATCCGCGTGGGGCACTGAATCTTGAAAGAGACAATGCTTTTACCAGACAAGGAATTTTGAAACGGCAGTCGAGCATTGCTGAAGCCTTTGGATAACAATCGCCATTCCAGATCGCAAGACCCGTAATAAAATCAAAATCATTGTCGTAAATTCCGTAATAGACGACTTTATCTACAGGCAACATTCCAACTCCAATCGATTTTTCCATATACAAAACCTCATCCTTAACCACAATTTTAGGTATAGACTGATGCCAGATAATATGTCCTGAATACTGGGCTTTTATAATGTCATATTCTTCCTGTTCAATTCCAACAAGGGCTATTCGGTTGTATTTTTGTTTCATCGTTTTTAATTTTTTATTTCTTTAAAATTTTATACAGCAATTTGGCTGCATTGTAAGCATCATCCGCTCCATTATGATTCTCTCCTTCAAAAGATTCTCCTATTAACTCTAGCTCTTTCAATAATCCTTTAGGTTTTTCCTGAAGGTAAACTAAATTAAAAAGTGTCTTTATATTCAAATAGTCATTTCTAAATGGGTTTTCAATTGCTTTTGATTTACATTCTTGTTCTAATATTTCTTTATCAAAATCGCCATAACCGGCAAATGTTCTATACTTTGCCGAATATTTGGAATTAATTTTCTTCAATGCTTTCTCAAGTGAAGTTCCTTCTATCTGTAGTTTTTCATTTGTAATTCCAGTTAATTGGTGACAAAAAGAAGAAACTTGAGAAACTTCTGGTTTGATATAAAAACTTTGTTTATCTTCAATTTTTCCCGACGATAATATTAACTTACATACTCCTATCTCGATAATTTCTCTCTGATTTAAGAGTGTTTCCTCCTTAGATTCCCAGCAAGTTGCTTCAATATCAATCACTATAATTTTATCATATAACACCATGATTTCTAAATTCTTAATTATTACTTTTAAATAAATACACAATTTCCCGATTACTCGCCAGCTCTTTTTACAATAGTTTGTCAATCTCTCGCAAAGTCGCAGAGTCGCAAAGTTTTTACTTTAAGTAAATCTGCTCAATCTGCGTGAAACAAAAACTTTGCGTCTTTGCGCCTTTGTGGCTATAGTACAGGAAGAGAGACTCGAACTCTCAAAAAACTGATTCTAAGTCAGCCGCGTCTACCAATTGCGCCATTCCTGCATTTTTTTTCTGCCGCTAAGGCACAAAGACACAAAGGTTATTTTCTTAGCGTCTTTGCGACTTTGCGAGAAAATTGCTCGCCAGCTCTTTTTACAATACTTTGTCAATCTCTCGCAAAGTCGCAGAGTCGCAAAGTTTTTACTTTAAGTACATCTGCTCAATTTGTGGAAATAGTAGGATTCGAACCTACTCAGTCAAAAGACAACGGTTTTACAGACCGACCTAACTCTCCAACTTTAGCGTATTTCCATTTGTCTGGTCCCGATAGCTATCGGGAGAACCTGCGACCTCCCGCGTCCAAGGCGGGTAAACAACCACCGTTATCTTCCCAGTTATTTTTATTTTGCCACGAAGGCACTAAGTTTATTTTTCTTAGCGTCTTGGCGACTTTGCGATAAAATTGCTCGCCAGCTCTTTTTACAATACTTTGTCAATCTCTCGCAAAGTCGCAGAGTCGCAAAGTTTTTACTTTAAGTAAACCTGTTCAATCTGCGTGAAACAAAAACCTTTGCGCCTTAGTGCCTTTGCGGCAAACTCGCGGCCCATACGGGAGTCGAACCCGTTTCTCCCGAGAGACAGTCGGGAAGGTTAGCCAGTAACCCCAATGAGCCAGTTCCTTCTAGAGAACAGTGCGATTTCGGAAGGAATCGAACCTTCAACCTATTGATTAACAGTCAAGCGCTCTGCCAATTGAGCTACGAAATCATAATTTTTGGGCATAAAAAAAGCACTCGGTTAAAGGTGCTTTATAAATTCAATATGATATAACTATCCTATTGCCTGTATTGATGCACCTGTATTGTTAAACGTCCAAGATCGAATCTCGGGTCTAGCAGTTGTGTGTTATATATGTTGATATGTAAAGCCATTTTATATGTTGTATTATATTTTGAAATTGTTGTTGATATTTGAATTTCTGTTTTCAGATTTTCTTCGGCAAAGATAAAGTCGAAAAAATCAATTATCCAAATCATTTTTAAAATTATTTTATTGATTATCAAATAGTTATATTTAAAATTAAAACATAGAAATCCTTGTCCGCATACTGGTGCAGATTCCTTTTTGTATCAAATGACTGTCTCTCATCAGATTACTTTTCAAGATTATATTTCGCTATTTAGATTATGCATTAAACATTTGGTCAATTATTTTTTTAATTATTTTTAGTTATGGTTTCTTTTTTATCATTTTTCTTGTCATGTTGAGCGAAGTCGAAACATTTTTTTGTCACACTGAGCGAAGTCGAAGTGCTTTTTAAACGAAATCGAAGTGCCTAAAAACAAAAAAAGCGCCCCGAAATAAGGACGCCTTTATATTTTATGTTGAGTTGAACTCTAAAATTTACATTTCAATTTCATAAAAATACATGATACATCCTGATATTTTAGCCGGAAGATTTCCTGCTAAGTGATCAAAATATTGTCTTACTGAAAGTATCATCTGTATTTTTTGTTTTTTTATTACGGGTGCAAATGTAGAAGTTTTTTTCTATTTATATAATTCTCTTGTTAATTTTTATTATCGCTGTTTCTTTTCTTTCGATTTGCTTGCCTGACTTATGCGTTCTGCCTGCGCTCTTGCTTGTTCTATAGTAACGGGTTTCTGTTTAGCCAGTTGTTCCATACCTATTTTAGATCGTTCTTTGAATGTTATTTTATAGTTCATGACAAATTATTTTTAAAAATTCCCAAATTGAAGTTTTACAAAAGTAAGAAAAAGAATATATTTACTAATTGAAAAATATCTAAAGCCGTAAAATATCAAATCGATCTTGTATTTTACGGACAGTTATTTTTGTCAAAAATTTTAAATATCTTTGAATTATGAGCACAGAAACCAGACCCAGAAATATTGGCCGAAATATCAGCCGAATAAGAGAGCTTCGCGGAATGAAACAAGGAGCACTTGCGGATGCCATTGGCACAAGCCAGCAGACTATTTCCAGCATTGAAACCAGCGAAACTGTTGATTTCGAAAAATTGGTACAAATTGCAAAAGCACTTGGCGTGACGGTAGAAGCTATTGAAAATTTTACAGAAGAATCTGTTTTTAATTTCTTTAATAATTTTTACGATAATAGTGCTAATAATGGTCAGGGAAATGGAAACACTAATCATAATGCTTGCACTTTCAATCCTCTTGATAAAGTTGTGGAACTTTATGAGCGTTTGGTTCAGGCTGAAAAAGATAAAGTTGAATATTTAGAAAAATTGATGAAAGGGAAATAGGGTTTTCTTTTTCTTTTATATTAAATTGGAAAAGCGCAAACTTTTTAAAAGGGTTTGCGCTTTTATTTTAATTGAAAATTGTTTTTGCAAAGAAAAACGGCTGTATCATAAAGAGACAGCCGTTTTTCTTTTGCATAACTCATGAGCTTAATTAAAAAAACTTATTCTAATACTTAAATACCTTTTAGAAGCTATCTAAAAATATATTAAGATCAAACTTTATAAACTAACCAAAATACATATCAAAACATATGTCGCATTTTTCAGACCAAGTATATATTACAATTGGAGGTTTTACTCAAAACATTATTTATTATGATTTAAAGCTTTCGCAAAAAATGGCAGATCACCATCATTTTTCATTTGTTTGGCAATATACAGGAAAAGCAGTTATAAACCCAGTAGATCAGGCCAAAGCAATAAGAAGTTATAATGGAAACGAAGTTATTTTCACCTTCAAAAGTTTAACTGGAATCAAGCTTATGAGCAAAGGTATCATAAACAAATTAACTTCGGTCGATTTAAATGGAAGTGCTGTAAACCTGCACGTAAGCGGGATAAGTCATACTATAGTTTTAGATGACAGACCAAAATCAAGAACATATCTGGAAAGAGGAATGGATGATATTGTTTTAGATATTCTATCAGAAGGACCAACCGAGTTTTATCAGAGAGAAGCTATCCGGTCAACCTATATGAAAGAATTCAATTATATGGCACAGTATAATGAATCTAATTTTAATTTTCTAAAAAGGCTGGCTTCCCGATACGGACAATGGTTTTATTTTGATGGAATGCGCATGCAGTTTGGGCAGACTAAAGCATCTAAAATAAAACTCATTAACGGAGCATCAATGCATAATTTTAAGATTGAAGTCAATATGACTGCGCAGAGAATTTCGTTAGGAGGTTACGATTATAATAATGAGGTAAATATTCGAAATGCATCAGAGCGAACTTCTGTTGGCAGTCAAGATGGATTTGCATCTAATGTTGGCTATAATCAAGGAACCGTTACCCAGCCTGAATTTAGCTTGGGAACTTATACCAATAACGCACAAAACAAAGAAGAAATAGTAGAAATGGTCGAACTGCAGACTGCAGGAAACGATGCAAATAGTGTGTACTATAGCGGAATATCCTATTTTCCTTTAGGATTAGGACAAACCTTTACGGTTATAAATCAAACCGTAGAACATAATCTAGTTTGTATAGAAGCTATACATCACTCAGAAGTACACGGAAATTATACTTGTGAGTTCAAAGCCATTCCTGCCGACGTCGCAGCTCCTAATTATACTGATGTTCATGTTTTTGCAAAAGCAGAAACACAACCCGCAAAAATAAAAGACAATAACGATCCCAAAGGTTTGGGACGTGTAAGAGTTGAATTCTTTTGGGGAGCGGGCAGTAAGTCTAGTCAGTGGATTAGAATGATACAACCTCACAGCGGATTAGGAAAAGGATTTTATTTTATCCCAGAAATTGGCGAAGAAGTCTTAGTTGGTTTTGAAGGAAGCAATGCTCAAAATCCTTATGTTATGGGTGCACATTATAACGGGCAGAAATCTTCGGGATATTATACACCAAAAAATGACATTAAAGCAATACACACACGCTCTGGAATAAAAATTATTATGAATGATGCAGATGGTAGTGTTTTAATTGAAGATCCGAGTAGTAACAAATATTTTATGGACGGGAAAGGCAGTATAACTTGCGATGCCCCTAAAAATATAACACTAAATGCTGGGGAAAATATTAATATAAATGCTGGCCAAAATATGAATACAAATGTTGGACTTAATAAAACAGACAATATTGGAGTAAATCATAGCGAAAGTGTCGGCGGTCTAAAAAGCCTTGGTGTAACTGGAGATTTTAATGCCATTATAAATGGTAAATATTCTGAGCATATTAAGGGGAATTTTGAATCAACAACAGAAAAAGACAGACATGATAATAGTAAGCAAGGATTAAATCATTACACCGAAGGTGACTTGAATAAAAATGCCCAAAAAGAGATACAAAACAACAGTGGAGAACAAACCAGACAGAATTAATTATGAGCAGAATAAGAATTGTTCAAGGAACAACCACAATATACACAAAAGGGAATCACTATATGTATTCACAGGGAAATATTACTTTTAATGCAGGTGGTTTTATTAATGAAACAGCAGAAAGTCATTCTTACGGAGATCCCATTGAAGCTCCAACTTTTTTACTTGAAGATCGAATAGTTTATGTAAATGGACACTTTTATAATAAAGATGGAACTTTTGAGGGAAAAATAAATGAGCCTGATTTTCAAGGAAGTGTGGAAGATGTTTATATATGCGATGGAAAATCTACTCAAAAAGATAAAAATGGAGATGATTTTGTAACATATAATGGAACACAATTGTTGAAGGAAAATGATGCAAAAATCACAAACGATGAATTTATAAAATTTGTTGGAATTGCTTACGCTGAAAGCTCTGTGGGTAATGGAGTTGAAATTAAAAATGAAGTTTATGCTATTGCTAATGCAATGGTAAATTATGGAAGATTGGGAAGTAAAAAAACCTTAGCTTACGCTGCAACTGACGGCAATATTATGTTTGACAAATTTAAAAAAGCTATTAATGAAAAAAGAAATAACACCTTTATGCAAACGGCGCTTGCAGGAGGAATTAATGCGCTAATGGGAGGTAAAGATTACTCGAATAAAGGTACACACTGGGCAGGTAATGATATTGGGAGTAAATTTGAAAAATGGAATGAGGGACTAATTTTTATAGATTGTGATCATGATTTATTTAAGTTAGGAGATAATGCCGTTTCTGGAGAGCATTATATTAAATATAAAAATGGAAAAGCTCCTACCCTAAGAGGAAAATGGGATTATAAATGGGAAAGTACAGCCGCCTATAGTGGTAAAAACTCAAAAGGAAATTTATCAGGCACAACTTTTATGAAGGTTTCGGAAAAATTTAAAATAGCAACAGGAAGCAATGGGCAATAAATATATAAAATGTATTTGGATAATCATTTTTGTGTTACAATTTTCATTTTCTCAAAATAAAGAAGATCTCATTTTTAAAAATATTCCCAAAGCAAATTTTATGTTATACACTCCTGATGATATTTCAAATTTGCTGATATACAGCTGTATTAATTGTTCTTTTAGTATTGAGCACATTAGAGATCAAGCAGATTATAGTAATTATCACGATTCATTTAAAATAAATACCAGATTATTTGAAATTAATGAGTTATTAGATCAACAAGGAATGGATTTTTATAATGTGGATTATAATAATTATAAATATTTATTTGTCGTCTCTCAAGTTTCCGAACCCTCTCGATTTTCTTATAAATACAAACACTATTATTTATTTAAACTTAACAAAAACAACCAAGTGATACAATTTAAAAAACTACCTATAAATAAATTAAATAAAAAAAATGCTTTTTTAAAATTAGCAAACTAATCAAAAAATTTGTACAAACGGATGAAATAAAATTATGGGAACTAAAATAAAACAAGGCATATATTTATTAATTCTACTATTAATTTATAGTAAAACAATTTCGCAGAACAAAGTAGTAGACGTAAAAAAATATGCGTTTAATAAGTGCATAATTTATAATTATCAAAAAATTGATTCAACCTTTTATAAAAATTATAAAGATGCTTCGGGAGTACAAATCTCTGTAAATGGAAATTTCATAGAAGATGATATATTGAAAACTAAAATAATAGATTTTACGATTAATGTAACAGGATTATACTATTCTCTTCAAAATAATTTACACTTTGAAACGGGAGATAAAAACATTATTTTTTGTAATTGTTTTGATTTTTATGAATCAAAAGAACTGAATAATTTTGTAAAAAAGGTATTAAAGGATAGTAAATGATATAAGAGACAACTTCCCATGCTGGCTTGAGCGTCTTGCTCGTGAACATACTAAACGTCGACCATTTAAACAAGTATATAGTAAGAACAAGCCTAAATCCCAAAAAAGCTTTTAGAATTCCTAGTCGTTTCCTCCGCCACTTTATCTAAAGTAATTCCTTTAAACTGTGCAATTGTTCCGGCAACAAAAGGCAGAAAAGCAGGTTCGCATCTTCGTTCATGGTATTTCTTCAAGAGACTGTTCGGAACATTTTTTGGAAGCATAAACGGCGCATCGGTTTCGATCATCATTCGGTCAAGCGGAACGTACTGAATGACTTCTTTTAAATGACTGAAACGTTTGGTATCAGAAATCGCTCCGGTAAAACCAAGATAAAATCCGTTATCAAGATAGCTTTTGGCTTCTTGCAGCGTTCCCGTAAAACAATGCACAACGGCTTTTGGCAATTGCGGTAAATAGTCTTTGGTGATATTCATAAAACTATTGAAAGCAGCTCTTTCGTGCAAAAACAAAGGTTTCTGAACTTCGATCGCCAATTCTAATTGGGCTTTATAACATTGTTCCTGTTTGTTTCTGGGCGAAAAGTCACGATCAAAATCGAGTCCGCATTCGCCAACGGAAACGACTTGTTTCTGCTTTAATAAATTCCGCAGTTTCGAAATGCTTTTTTCGTCAAAACTCTTCGCATCATGCGGATGAATTCCAGCTGTGGAATATAATATTCCCGGATATTGTTTTGCGATTTCTAATGAAGCTTCGCTGTTTCGTACGCTCGTTCCGGTCAGGATCATTTGCGATACGTCGGCGTCGAGCGCGTCTTGTACAACATCGTCTAAGTCGTTTTGGAATTGTTTATTGGTTAGGTTGATTCCTATGTCTATGTATGTTTTCATTTTTTTTATTTTTTTGCCACTAAGGCACTAAGACACAAAGTTTTTTATTTTTAAGATGATTAAAATTGGAATTTGGAATTTAATCTTTGTCCATTTTCATATAAATTACCTCATTTTTAAACTCGCCCTGAATTACTTTTCCGTAAATGATTTTTGTCCAGCCATTTTCGAATCCGTGGTTGTTGGCGATTAGGAAACCTTTGTTTGTGTCGGTTTTTATGATTTTATGGGCGTTGATGTATCTGCCTTTTACTTTGCAGAATACGATATCGCCTATTTGGTAATTTTCGCTTTTTATAAATGTTAAGAGACTTCCGCTTTTTAATATGGGCCGCATTGAGTCTCCAAATGCTTTCATTTTTCCATTGCCGACTGTTTCTAATTCTGTTTTCAGTCGTTCGTATTTGTTATTCATATTTTTATTTTTGCTACGAAGGCTCTAAGACGCAAAGTTTCTTTTTGATCTTTGGTTTGTTTTTAATCTTGCGAAGTCGCAGAGTCGCAAAGTTTTTTACACAAAGTTTGTCATTTCGACGTAAGGAGAAATCTCCGCAAGAAACTCTACAAAGATTAGACTCACGTTGTGGAGCTACTCGTGGAGATTTCTCCTTACGTCGAAATGACATAAAATGAGGATACGTTGTGTTAGACGCACTGCTCTGTGCGTCTCTACGCTGAAAACTGCGACTGTGACTGAACACTCAAAACTGATCACTGACCACTAGTCTTCTCTACTTCCATCATCGGCCATTCTCACTAATTTTGGGGTAAATTTGGCGACAACATCAACTAATTCTTGTTGTGCTTCCATTACCTGATTGATATCTTTATAGGCCATTGGTGCTTCGTCCAAACCTGCACCAATAAGCGTAACGCCGTGATCTTTTAAGATCGTTTTCATTTCGGTTTTTGTGATATTTTTTATGGCCTGAGTTCTGCTCATTTGTCTTCCTGCACCATGCGAAGCAGAATTTATGGCGTTCTCCTCACCTTTTCCTCTCACTAAAAATCCCGGTGCGGTCATACTTCCCGGAATAATTCCCATAACGCCTTTTCCGGCCGGGGTTGCTCCTTTTCTATGTACGATTACTTCTTCTCCGTTCCAGATTTCTTTCCACGCAAAATTATGGTGGTTTTCGACTTTGGCTAAAATCGTTGCTCCCAAAGCTTTTTCCATTTTGTTATGGATAATTTCATGACAAGCCGAAGCGTAATCTCCCGCAAGGTTCATCGCCAGCCAATATTCTTGTCCTAATTGTGAATTCATATCTAAATAAGCTAAGTTTCTGGCTACTTCTGGAAGTTTGCATTCGTCTTTGGCAATTTTAGTATAATGTCCGGCAATTGTTGCGCCCATTCCGCGTGAACCTGAATGCGTTAACAAAGCGACATATTTACCTTTTGGAATATTCAAAACGGCATCGTCTTTTGCAAATTCCATGATTCCGAATTCGACAAAGTGATTTCCACCGCCAGAAGATCCTAATTGTGACCAGGCTTTATCTTTTAAATTTTTCACAAAAGGAGTCATGTTAAAAGTATCGTTCTCCAAAACTGCATGATCTGATTTGTATTGACCGTGAAATCCGTGACCTGCTCCAAAAATAGAATTGGCAATTAATTCTCTTTTGAATTTGGCTTCGTTTTCAAAATAAAAATCTTCTGCAATATCATAAACTGATAACGCCATTCTACAACCAATATCGACACCAACACCATACGGAATAATGGCATTTTTTGTGGCTAAAACTCCTCCAATCGGTAATCCGTAACCTTGATGCGCGTCTGGCATTAAAGCGCCTGCAACGGTAACGGGAAGTTTCATGGCAACTTCCATTTGTTTTCTAGCTCCGTCTTCGATTTGGTCTAATCCGTAAGCCGAATACGCATTTGGAGTTTCGTTTAAAGCGATGAAATCTTCTGGTTTTTCATTTGCTTTTTCGATCAAAGCAACGGCTAGTTTGCTGAATATTTTATCATCTATATAGTTTTCTGGAGTTTCTAATACGTTTTTAAAATTTGTGATCATTTGATCGCGGTTAAATCCGTTTCTTTTGCTGTTTATTTTTAATGCAATCCCAATTATTTTTCCTTCTGGGAATCCTAATTCTAATATATCTGTACCGTTTATTTGTGTATTCATGGTTTTGTTTTTTTGATAGTACAAAGGTTGTTTTGTACTGCGCAGTTATTTTGCGCAGCTGTTTTAATTCTAAGTTTTTTTCTCAGCGAAGACATATTTCTCGCAAAGTCGCAAAGTTTTATTTAGCCACAGATTAAAAGGATTAAAATGATTTTTTTTTCTCATTTTATGTCATTTCGACGGAGGAGAAATCGCACGAGTTAATCTACAAAGAGAATCGCCAATCTTTGTCGAGTTTCTAGTGCGATTTCTCGTTCCTCGAAATGACAAACCTGGTGTTTAATTTTATTTATTTGATGTTTATTCTACATCCATTTTAATTAATAATTTTAAAAGAGGTAATGTTTAGGAATGGTTTAATTTTCTTTGGAACGAAGGAACCATTTCCTGACGACACTCTTTTTTTAAGAGCAATATTGTATAAGTGATAATTTAGGACTCGAACCTAATAAATCAACCAACGAAGTAACACTTATAAACGGCATCTTATTTTTTGAAAAAGTAATAATTGATGAGAGTATTTTGAACCCTATACGAAGTAACTCTCACACACGACATTTTCCATTTTTTAAAAGAAGTAAAAATCAATAAGAGAATTGGGCGGGGCTTTGTCTGTGCCAGAGTCGAACTGGATAACCTTGCTGATTTTACAACTTCGTTATTCCTCCCCTAAATTGGAGACGAAGTATCTCTTATTTACGACATTCTTTTTATTTTATCGGGTTATGAGCGACAAGAGACTATTTATGCGTGTTTCCACTTACACCATCAGATTATCTGAACAGGATTCGAACCTGTAACACAATTCCCTCGAAGTAACTCTTGTCTACGACACCAATGTTTTTTTAAAACAAGACAACATTCAAAAAGAAATTTCTGCTCTAACCAGCTGAGCTACATCTCTAATTTTTAAAATAGAATTGATGGGAATTGAACCCACGACACGAAGTAATTCTTTTTTACGGTACTTGTTTTTATTTTCAATGAACTTATTTCTTTTACAAATATTCAAATACTACTGCGCAATTATTTTGCGCAGTAGATTCTTTTTTTTTATAATTCTATTCGGTTGATGTAATTCAACGCGCTGTTTTTATCTTCTAAAGCATTCAAAACATCAAATACTTTATCTGACCAGCCGGCTATTAAATATACATCGTTTTTTTCGATGTTTATTGGCGACTGACCGTAACCAGCCAAATCAAACAAATACAATTTTGCGTTTGGTGCGATAGTTTTGTATCGGTTCCATGAGTTTGCAAATGAGTCTTTTGTGTACGTATTATTCCACATTTGAACATCTGTAAACAACATTACTTTATCTACAATTTCTTTTCGGTTTATTAAGTCTTCTACAACCAAATGACCGTTTGTAGCATAACCAACTTCCCCTTCGCGTTTGTAATATTCGTTAACGTTAGCCAATATGCTTCGTTTTGGCATATTGATTATTTTCCAACGGTCACCAAACATACCGCTTATCACATTTTGACAACGGCTTTGCATTAACATACCCAACATCAAACCAATATCGTAAAGCATTACTTTACTTTTTGGTGAGATTGCTTTTTGCATAGAACCGGAAACGTCGCAGGCAATTACAACCGATGTATTAACATCAAAACCTTTTATGTTTTGTGAACTCGCCATAACAGCATCTTCTAAAGCATCTAAAACCATTGAAGTGTATTTGAAATTCAAGTCTTTCACTTCACGATACGCTGCTAAAAATCGGAATGGCAATTGTTTTGAGTTGGCGACTGCTTTTTCGTTAGAAAGGTAATCGCATACTTTCAACATATGAGAACCTGAAACATTCGCTTCTAAGATATTTCGTAAGTTACGTAACAAAGCCATGTAACCTATTTTACCGCTATCGATTAATTCCTCCCATTTTTGTTTGAATGCTTTTTGTTTTTCAATATGGTTGTAAAATTTTACTTGACCTAATTGCGACAATTCTGTTTCCCATGTATATGGCGTTTGCAAAGTGTTGTCTACCAATTTATCAAAGATTACTTGCTGTGCTTCGTCTTTTGCTTTTGGATGTACCAAAAACAAGGCATCTTTTAATTTTACTGCACCATCACGATTGTATTTTGCGAATTGGTATTCGTCAAATTTGTTGAACGAAACGGCTAAACCTTTTTGTATTTGTTTTGATAAACGGTTTAACTTTTTAACGCCATTTCGTTCGTTTGCCATTTGGTAATACGCTAACAATTCTGTTATTTCGTCTGCACGTTGTATAACATGAGTTATCATTTTACTGATTAATGAATCGCCAGAATATATTTTGGCTAATTCTACTACCAAAACTAATGGTACAGAACGCATATGCATTTCGTTACGGGCATAGACAGCCAATTTTGCTACAAATACCGGATTGCTTTTTTTGATTAAGCTTTGTATTCTTTGTAAACGAGTTGTATCTTTTTCATAAAATGAAGCGTTTAAACTTGTTGTTACAACTGCTGCGTACAATTCGTATTCTGATGTTAAAGAAAAAGCTGGTGCATTTTCATGATTAACTATATTGCTTTTATTGTTTTTCTCTTTTGCTAAAAAATTGAATTTCATAATTTCTGGTTTTTAAAATTAGACAATGGTTATTGTTTTATTTCTTGAGCAAAGATTTCAAAAGTAGTACGCAGTTATTTTGCGCAGTAAAAAAGAAATTTTAAATTTGAGTAAAAAACAAGATGAATTTAGAGAAAATCTATTCTGAATTACTTTTGAATATTGGCTTTTCAGCAAATGAAATTCAGCAGAACTGGAAGGATTTAGAAAAGGCATATTCAACAAAATCAAGACATTATCATAACTTAACTCATATTTCGGCTATGATTGAGAGTTTTGAAACGTATCGTGATAAACTTCAAAATCCAAATGAGATATTATTTTCTATTTTTTATCATGATTTTGTTTATTCGAGTTCTAAAAAAGATAACGAACTCAAAAGTGCCGAATATGCTTTGGCGATTTTACCTGAAAATATCAATTTAAATAAGCAATTAGTTTTTGATGCGATTTGTGCTACGCAGCAACATCAGCATAATAATATTGAGGATATTAACTGGCTGATTGATTTTGATTTGAAAATTCTTGCCCGAAACTGGGAAGATTATAAGATCTATTTTGAACAAATTAGAAAGGAATACCGAATTTATCCTGATTTTCTATACAAACCCGGGCGTGCCAAAGCCCTGAAACATTTTCTGGAAAATGAGTTTATTTTTCAGACCAATGAATTCCGAAATTTATATGAGAAGAAAGCGAGAATTAATATTGAAAAAGAGATTTCTTTATTAACGTAAAATTATACGCAAAGATATTCCGTAGAGACGCACAGCAGTGCGTCTACGCAAAGTAATTCGATACCAATATAACATAATGATTAAACCCGACAAGTTTTAAAAACCTGTCGGGTTTGTTTTATTTTTAACGTTGTGGATCATCGTTGCGGAGACGCACTGCTGTGCGCCTCTACGGTGCGCCTCTACGGAATATCTGTGTGGAATATCTGGGCGGAAAATTGAAATCATTTTATAATTATTAAAAACGATTTTTTTTGTTATCTCAGATGCGTGAGGGATTGAGGCGGTATCCTTTTGTGAAGAGAAACGGAACAAAAGATATAGCCGAAAGCCCGACCCGAAGGGACACGCCCAAATTATTATCCTTATATTATTTCCCTGAATAGTTAGGACAGCCGAAACATTTTCTGCTTAAATCAAACTGATAGGTTAACGAAAGTTCGTAGATTCCGCCTGTTTTCCCAATTTTTGTTGTGTTTAAATCGTATGAAAGTCCAAATCTTAAATGTTCGTACTGCAAGCCTGTAAAAAGATTTACAGAAGTCAGCAAATCGCCGTTGATTCCATTTTTTGCGGGATTTGTTACGGCTGTTGCGCCAAAGAATATTTTTTCAAATAATATCGAAGCTCCTAAATCAAGTCGGTTGTATCGGCCTTGCTGCATGTAATTTGAGGTTACAAAAAACTTGGTTTCGTACGGAAGCAGCAATACATCGATATAATCTATTACGAGGAATTCGTAACCTGCGCTCAAGGAGAAAAAGGTATTTAAGGGCACATTTCCATCTGAACTAAAGGCAATATTTGGTTTGTTAAGATGTTTCATCGAAAGGCCAACCCAAGCGTTGTCGTTATTGAAAACCATTCCGGCAGAAACATCAAAAAAGGTCATTTTTCTGTTTAAAGCCGCCTGGTCGTTTGTTCTTGAATTGATCACACCTGTTCGGATATTAATTTGATCTTCGAGCAATAAATTTTGAAATCCAAATGATTTAAGTCCGAAACCGGCTTCGACAGCGGGTCTAAAATACCAGTCGTCATTTAATCTTACTTTATAGGCATAATTGGCGTTTATCTGCGAATAATTATAGCTGGTCAGGTTTTCTCTTTGGTTTAAAAAACTAATTCCTAAACCGCTGTTTAATTTGTCGCTCCAGGTATTTACAAATGCATAATCGGTATCTATTTTAAGATCTAAATCCGGCCATTGTTCACGGTGAATTATACCTGCATAAGTGGTTTCCATAAATCCTGTAAATCCCGGATTTAGGGTTTCTGGAATTAGAAAATATTGTGTAAAAATAGGATCTTGCGCTTTTGCCTGAGAATAGAAGCAACATGTAATAATTATAATAAATAGTTTTAATCTCATTGGTTATTCTGTTGCTTATTTAATTAGTGTAAATGCTCCTTTTTCTACTACAGTATGGTGGTAAAAGGTATTTAAGGTTATTTTATAATAGTAGTTCCCGTTTTCGGCATCTATGTCTTTTACTTTTCCATTCCACCCTCTAATGTTTGTTCCGGTTTCTGAGTAAATAACAGCGCCCCAAGTGTCATAAACGTCTAAGGTAATGTCTGATAAACCAAGAAATACTGGCGCAAACGTATCGTTCATTCCGTCATTATTTGGTGTAAAGGCATTTGGCATAATTAAGCTGTATCCTTTTTCTACTTTTAATGTTGTGCTATACGTGTATTGACAGCCAAAAGGATAGGTTACGGTTTGCTTTATAGTATACGTTCCTTCTTTAGTATAGATATGTTTTGGATTTTCTTCGTCTGAGAAATTTCCATCTCCAAAATCCCAGGAAATTAATGTGAAAGTTCCAGTCGCTAAATTGGTAAACGTGATAGGATCGTAAATTGAATATAAATCGTACATGTCTTTTCCGTAAGAACCTGTCGAGAAGTTCGCAATACCTAAAACTGGCGTATCGACATTGTATGAAACATCTGCAGAACAGCCAAAACTGTCTTTTACAGTAAAGATTACCAAACCGTTATTATCGGTATTCATAATTTCACCATTTACTCCAGAAACTACTCCATCTGACCAACTAAGTGTATAAGGCGGAATTCCTCCTTTTACATGTCCTACAAATGTTTGTTTAACATGTTTGGTATCACAATTAAAATCTGTTAACACTTCGATTGATGGCGTAAGCTGTTCGAAACGGGTGATTTTAAACGATGCCGATTTATTACAGCCGTTTGCATCGGTTACTTTTACGGTATAGTTATTTGGTATTAAATTTTCTAAATCTTCAGTATTTGCACCATTTGACCATTCGTATGTAAATGGCGGTGTTCCACCTGTTACTACCAAATTGATAGAACCTGTATTAGCATTAAGACAGTCTAATGGGTTTTTAACATCGGCATTTAATTCTAATAATAAAGGATTATCAATTATCCATGAACCTTTAATGATACAGTTTTTGTCGTCGGTAATGGTTACCGAATATTTTCCCGGCCCTAAATTGTTTCTCTCAATTCCAGCTGTTGCGTCATCATCCCAAACTAATTTTACAGGCGCTTTTCCGCCTACAAGATTTAAACGGATATGAGCATCTTTTTCGCCATAACAAGATATTTTTTTAATATCTGGATCGATTTTAAAAATTGGTGCGTTGTCGATTACTATCGTAAAATCTTTAGGACAGCCTACAGCATCGGTAATAGAAATAATATAAGTTCCTGCTGATAAATTATTTTGTACAAGTCCGGTTCCTAAATTACTCCATTTAATAATGTACGGATCTCCGGTTGCAAATGGAACTCCGCCAGTTATCTTGTTAATCGTTATCGAAGCATCGGCATAATCATAACATGCAATTTCGGTTTTAGTATAATCTATTTTTATTTCATCATTTTGAAGTAATATCACATCAAGATCATCTGTACAACCCGAATTATCTGAAACGGTTAGATGATAATTTCCGGCTGGAACATTTCTTAGATTTTGAGAATAACTCGTATATCCGTTTGGTCCTGTCCAAAAATAGCTGTAGCTGTAAACACCCGGAGAAGTTTCTGTTACTCTTCCTCCAACTGTTTTTACATCAATTTCTCCTGTTGAATAACCATAACATAAAACATCAACTTTGCTTACAAAACTAAGTTCTAACAATGGCGGTTCTTCGATCTTGTAATTTCCATGGAGAATTCCACAGTTATTTTTTTCTGTAATGGTTACATCATAAACTCCCGGCTCCAGATTACTCAGGTTTCCGGAATTTGCGGTAAAAGGATTTCCATCTTTTGTCCATAGATAGGTATAAGGTAAATTTCCGCCAGATACGTTTACATTAATTCTTCCGTCGTTAAGACCAAAACAGGTTATATCTTGTTTGTATTCTCCTAAAATTTGAAATTTCCCCGGTTCACCCACATAATACGATCGTGAAAACGGACAATTTCCATTATCTCCTACCGTTAAATTATAATATCCCGGTTTTAAGTTCGAAATATTTTGGTTTGAACTCGTGTATCCGTCAGGTCCTGTCCATGTATACGTATAAGGTGCGCCTGTTGTAAACGGAATTCCTCCCGCAACGGTTATGTTTATTGCACCATCGTTAGCTCCAAAACAAGTTCCCTGCTTTATAATTTCTGTTACATTTATCAATGGATCGACTGTTACTGTAATCGTAAAATCTGGTCCCGGACATAGTTTAGAAATTGGTGAAACGGTATAAACAACTGTTGCGCGATTATTAGTAAGATTGGTTAAAGTCTGACCGATACTTGTTCTTGGTGTTGTTTCTGCAAATGCACCGCTTATCGCTCCCGCAGGAGTAACTACCGGATTCGACCAAACAAAAGTTGTTCCGGCTGGTACATTATCTGTAGTTCCGTTGCTGACTGGCGTAATCTGAAATGAATTGCCACTGCAAATTACTGCCGTTTTAGGTGTTATTACAGGCGAAAGAACCATATCTACAGAAAAATTTCTTGATACACTTGTTGTTCCGCAGCTATTTGTAACACTAAAAGTAGCGGTATAATTTCCAGTTTTGGTATAATTAATAGAACCCGGATTTAATGATGTAGATGTTGAAGGCGTTCCTCCCGGAAAACTCCATAAATAGGTAATCTCTGAACTTGGAGAACAAGTTTCTACTACTGTACCAACTGGTCTGATTGTGGCAGATTTACAGAAATCAGAAATAGGATCTAATTTGATTACTGGTTTCTTTTTTACATCAATATATCTTGTAGTATATTGATAAACACCACAAGAGTTTAGTGTTCTTAACCTTAGTTCATATGTTCCCGGAATACTGAAATTAATAACTGGATTTCTAACATACTGACCATTTACAAAATAAGATTGTCCCAGCCCTTTTCCGCAAAATCCTTCATAATAACTCAAAACTTCCCAATAATAACTTTCTGCACCGCAGCCTAAACTTGTGTCTGTTGTATTCGTTATCTGAACATTTTCTGAAGCACAAGCTGTTGCATAAGTAAAACTTGGTACTAATACAGGCTCTACACAAATGGTTTGCGTGGTTGATCTTCCAATTCCGCAGGGAGTTTGAGCAGATAATTTTATGGTATAAGTTCCCGGCTGAGTATAGACGTGAGAAGGACTTACTTCTCTGGAAACAGGTGTTCCGTCTCCAAAATCCCAAGTGTATACATTATAAGTGCTGCAATCATTTGTATAACCTGCCTGAGTTGTATTATGAAATTGAGTATACGTATTTGCACATGCAATACTTTGTACGTTGAAACTTATTACAGGAACATCTAAAATAATAATTGGCCCGGCGGTTAAATAAGTGCTTCCACAAGAAGTTGTTATAGTTAATGTAACCGTATTTCCTGATGGACAATTAAATCGTGTAAACGTATGCGGAATAGGGAAATTTTGCGACGCCTGCGGATTTAAACTGTTATAATATGGAGAACTTTCTAATTGCGCCTGCGTATAACTTTGGAACGTTCCATCACCATAATTTACCTGATAATTAGTATCAGATGGATTTAGTCCCCATGATCCAATTGCAAAATCCATTGGCGGTACAGGTGTACATAAGTTTGTTGTATTACCCGGTGCAATAAGTGCCCCAATTGGGTTATTAGAATTTTTTACAACATAGGTAATCGAATTATTGCAGGTACTTGTTCCCATTGCAGTAATTACCATGTTGAACGAACCTAATTTTTTGTATTCATGTTTTTTAGGAAAAACAACATTAGTTTCGGTGCTGCCGTCTCCCCAATCTACATTGTAAGATGTGACACAAGAAGCAGAAGCCGAGCTGTTTCCAACATTTATTGTATATTTTGGATTTGAGTTATTATCACCACATCTTTCAAAAGGTTTTGCAGATGTCGGAGCACTTAAATCAACGAATTTTAAATCTGGTTTTTGCTTTACCGAAACGGTTTTGGTAACCGAATTTACTTCGCCATTTGCATCTGTAACCGTAAGTTTTACAGTAAAGTCTTGAGATCCGCAGCCAAGTGCTGTAAAAGCATGGTTCGGGTTATTTATTGCTGCTGAAGTGCCATCTCCAAAATCCCATTTATAAGTAAAAGGTGCCGCGCCGGTAACTACTGCATTGAATGTTACAGGAGTACCTGAGCAGGCATTATTATTGGTAAAATTAAAATCAACAGTTGGAGGAACAGTAAGATTATAACAATCCTTAAGGGCTAAATTACTTCTGTCATTTGTATTAAAGGCAAATAATGAAGTAGTAATAAAAAAAACACAATATATGTGCAGCGAGTAAAGTTTCCCCATGTGGTATTGTTAAAATTTGAGCGGTAAAAGTAGACGATTTTATTTAACAAAAAAATAGTAGAAATACTCATTTTGAATAAGTTTTAAAACTACTACGCAAAGCTGTTGCGTATTACAATAAAATCAGTATTTTTATCTGTAAATAAATATAAACTATGTTTTATTTATGCCACCGATTTAAGAGATTTCAGCAGATTTTTTTAATCCTTTTAATCCTTTTAATCTGTGGCATAAAATAAAAATTAACGCTTTTGCGACCAAAACCCATATAATATATGTCACAAAATAAAAACGCCTTAATTCGGTACAAAACGATTGACAAATGTTTGCAGAATAAATACCGGCAATGGACTTTAGAAGATTTAATCGAATGCTGCTCTGAAGCTTTATTTGAATATGAAGGCCGCGAAAACCCCATAAGTAAGCGAACTATTCAAATGGACATTCAATTGATGCGAAGTGAAAAGCTGGGTTACAATGCGCCAATTGTTGTTTACGATAAAAAGTATTATAAATATGAAGACGAAGATTTCACGATAACCGATATTCCATTGACGGAAACAGATATGAATGTTTTGACCGAAACGGTTTCGATGTTAAAACAATTCAAAGATTTCTCCCTTTTTAATGATGTATCTGATATTTTACAGCGTTTAGAAGATAAAATCTACGCCGAAAAATCACATACAAAACCTGTAATTTATTTGGATAAAAATGAGAATCTAAAAGGTCTTCATTATTTAGATGAAATTTATCAGGCGATTATAAAGAAAATGGTTCTGATTATTACTTATAAATCTTTTAAATCGAGAGAAGAAACTAAATTTCATTTTCATCCTTTTATATTAAAGGAATTCAACAACCGCTGGTTTTTAATTGGGAAGAAAAAAGCATCACAGCCAATTACAAATTTAGCTTTGGACAGAATAATTTCTATTGATTATGATTTTAATCTTCCTTATTTAGAAGAAGATTTTGATGCAGATAATTATTATAGGGATGTAATTGGAGTTACAGTCAATTCAGGATTAAAAGCAAGGAGAATTGAATTGTGGGTCGATGCTTCGAATGCCCCGTACGTCATCACAAAACCTTTGCATACTTCTCAGCGTGTTATTAAAGAAAATGAAGATGGAAGTATTATCGTGCATTTGTTTGTAATACCAAATTATGAAATGGAAAGGCTTTTTCTGGGTTTTGGAAGCTGTGTTGAAATTTTAAGACCCGAAGGACTCAGAAATCGTATAAAAAAGATTTTTCAGGATTCAATTTCAAGATACGAACCTGAAAATTCTATTGAATTAAATTCATAATTTTTTGAAGAATGAAGAATTAAACCCGATTTTAAAATTAAAAAAAGATTTTGACACCATCAAAAATGTTAAAATCCAAAAAAAGAATAGTATATTTCACTCTAAATAAACCACCAAACCACACTAAATCAGTGGGATTTTTTAACTAACCAAAAATTTATTAAAAAATTATATGCATGCATAGTATTTTTTAATTATATTTGAAATCGATATAGTTACCTATGAAAGACAAAACAATAGATTATATTTTGAGAGCTACATGGCAGGCTGTTTCAAGAATGTATAATGAAGAGGCTGCAAAGTACGATGCTACCATGGCAACAGGATTTGCTCTTTTAAGTATGGATAAGGAAGAAGGAACTCCATCAACCGCTTTAGGCCCAAGAATGGGTATGGAAGCAACCAGCTTAACAAGAACACTTAAATCTATGGAAGAAAAAGGTTTAATTGTTCGCAAAAAAAACCCAAGTGACGGACGAGGTGTTTTAATCTACCTGACCGATTTTGGAAAAGAAAAAAGAGATTTATCTAAAAATACAGTTCTGAAATTTAATGAAACAGTTAGAAAACATGTATCAGACGAGAAACTGAAACATTTTATCGAAGTTTCTGAAATCATAAATGAATTAATTCAGGATAAAAATATTTTCAATCACACGAACGCCAGCGATCTGGCAAAGCAAACAGAAAACCCAGAAAATGAATAATCTTTTTTAAAGGAAAATTCAGATTCTACCCAAAAAAACAAATTTTACAAATATGAAACGCACAATTAAAAAAGTTGCTGTAATTGGATCCGGAATTATGGGTTCAGGTATAGCTTGTCATTTTGCTAACATTGGTGTTGAAGTTTTACTTCTGGACATCGTACCTCGCGAACTGACTGAAGCTGAAGCTAAAAAAGGATTAACACTTGAAAGTAAAGCCGTTCGCAACCGTGTGGTAAACGAACATTTGGCGAATTCATTAAAATCAAAACCCTCTCCTATTTACAGTCAAAAATTCGCAAACAGAATCACGACTGGAAATACAACTGATGATATGGCAAAAATTGCCAATGTTGACTGGATTATCGAGGTTGTTGTAGAGCGTTTAGACATTAAGAAATTAGTTTTTGAACAAATCGAGAAATTCCGTAAACCGGGAACTTTAGTTACTTCTAACACTTCTGGTATTCCAATTCATTTTATGAGCGAAGGAAGAAGCGAAGATTTTCAACAACACTTCTGCGGAACTCACTTTTTTAACCCTGCGCGTTACTTAAAATTATTTGAAATTATTCCTGGTCCAAAAACTTCTACTGAAGTATTGGATTTCTTAAACGAATACGGATCTAAATTTTTAGGAAAAACATCTGTTGTTGCTAAAGATACTCCGGCGTTTATTGGAAACAGAATTGGTATTTACGGAATCCAGAGTTTATTCCACTTGGTAAAAGAAATGGGATTAACAATCGAAGAAGTTGATAAATTGACTGGACCAGTAATTGGTCGTCCAAAATCAGCTACTTTCCGTACGGTTGACGTTGTTGGTTTAGATACTTTGGTACACGTTGCCAACGGTATTTATGAAAACTGCCCAAATGACGAACAACACGAATTGTTCAAACTTCCTGATTTCATCAACAAAATGATGGAAAATAATTGGTTAGGAAGCAAAACCGGACAAGGTTTTTATAAAAAAGTAGACAAAGATATTCTTTCTTTAGACTTAGATACATTAGAATACCGCGCTGCGAAAAAAGCAAATTTTGCTACTCTTGAACTAACAAAGACTATCGATAAACCAATCAATCGTTTTAAAGTTTTAGTTAAAGGAACAGACAAAGCGGGAGAATTCTACCGTAAGAGTTTCGCTGGAATGTTTGCTTATGTGTCAAACAGAATTCCTGAAATCTCAGACGAATTATACAAAATTGACGATGCGATGAAAGCTGGTTTTGGATGGGAAAATGGTCCATTCGAAATCTGGGATGCCATTGGTGTTGCCAAAGGAATTGAAATCATGAAAGCTGAAGGTTTAGAGCCTGCTGCATGGGTTAGTGAAATGTTGGCTTCTGGAAGTGAAAGTTTCTATTCTGTTAAAGAAGGAGCAACTTATTTCTATAACATTCCAACAAAATCTCAAGTAAAAGTTCCTGGACAAGATTCATTCATTATTCTGAACAACATCCGCGAAAGCAAAAAAGTTTGGAGCAATAGTGGTGCAATCATTCAGGATTTAGGAGACGGAATTTTGAACTTAGAATTCCAATCTAAAATGAATACAATTGGTGGCGATGTACTTCAGGCTATCAATAAAGCAATTGACTTATCTGAAAAAGAATACCAAGGTTTAGTTATTGGAAACCAGGCAGCGAATTTCTCTGTTGGGGCTAATATCGGAATGATTTTCATGATGGCAGTTGAACAGGAATACGACGAATTGAACATGGCAATTAAATTGTTTCAAGATACAATGATGCGTGTTCGTTATTCTTCAATTCCAGTTGTAGTGGCGCCTCACGGAATGACTTTTGGTGGTGGATGCGAAATGAGCTTACACGCTGATAAAGTAGTTGCTGCTGCAGAAACGTATATGGGATTAGTTGAATTTGGTGTTGGAGTTATCCCTGGTGGTGGTGGTTCTAAAGAAATGACTTTAAGAGCTTCAGATTTATTCCGCAAAAATGATGTGGAATTGAACGTTCTTCAAGAGTATTTCTTAACTATCGCAATGGCAAAAGTTTCAACTTCTGGTTATGAAGCTTTTGACACTGGACTTCTTCAACATGGAAAAGATGTTATTGTGGTAAACAAAGATCGTCAGATTGCTGAAGCTAAAAAACATGCATTGTTATTAGCTGAAGCTGGTTATACACAACCTATCAGAAGAACGGATGTTAAAGTTCTAGGAAAACAAGCATTAGGTATGTTCTTAGTTGGAACAGATCAAATGGAAGCTGGAAAATACATTTCTGAGCACGACAAGAAAATTGCTAACAAACTGGCTTACGTAATGGCTGGTGGTGATTTATCTGAAGCTACTTTAGTATCTGAACAATATTTATTAGATATCGAACGTGAAGCTTTCTTGAGTTTATGTACAGAACGCAAGACGTTAGAAAGAATCCAGTACATGTTAACTAAAGGAAAACCTTTGAGAAACTAGTATCAAGTAATAAGAATTAAGTATTAAGAAATGCACCAGTTTGAAAAATTAAAGATTTGGCAAAAAGCAATGGATATAGCGGTTTATGTTTATGAAATCTCAGCATTGCTGCCAAATGATGAAAAATTCAATTTAATTCATCAAATAAAAAAATGTGCTGTTTCTATTCCTTCAAATATTGCTGAAGGTTCAGGTAGAAATTCAGATAAAGAATTTATGCATTTTTTAGGAATTGCAAATGGTTCAACTTTTGAATTAATAACCCAATTAATACTTGCAAAAAGACTTAAGCTTGTTAATGAAGATTTAATTCAACCAACTATTAATCAATTAGTAGAAGTTTCGAATATGAATTTTTCATTTCAAAGATCACTAAAGGATAAAATCAACAAAACAATTGGAAAATCTTAATACTTAATTCTCCAATCTTAATACAATCATTTATGAAAACAGCATATATAGTAAAAGCATATAGAACAGCAGTTGGAAAAGCTCCAAAAGGTGTTTTTAGATTTAAAAGACCTGATGAATTAGCTGCAGAAACCATTCAGTTTATGATGGACGAACTGCCTGATTTTGACAAAAAACGTATCGATGACGTTATGGTAGGAAATGCCATGCCGGAAGCAGAACAAGGTTTAAACGTTGGACGTTTGATCTCTTTAATGGGACTAAAAGTGGAAGATGTTCCTGGTGTAACAGTTAACCGTTATTGCGCTTCTGGATTAGAAACTATCGGAATGGCGACTGCTAAAATCCAATCAGGGATGGCAGATTGTATCATTGCCGGTGGAGCAGAAAGTATGAGTTTTATTCCGATGGGAGGTTACAAACCAACTCCGGATTATAAAGTTGCTGCTGCAGGTCACGAAGATTACTATTGGGGAATGGGTTTAACTGCTGAAGCGGTGGCTAACCAATACAAAATCTCAAGAGAAGATCAGGATGAGTTTGCTTATAACTCTCACATGAAAGCATTAAAAGCACAAGCAGAAGGAAAATTCGACAAACAAATCGTTCCAATTACTGTTGAGCAGACTTTCATCAATGAAAATGGTAAAAAAGAAACAAAATCATACGTTGTAAATAAAGACGAAGGTCCAAGAGCAGGAACTTCTAAAGAAGCTTTAGCAGGTTTAAAACCAGTTTTCGCCGCTGACGGAAGTGTAACAGCCGGAAACTCTTCTCAAATGAGTGACGGTGCCGCTTTTGTTTTAATCATGAGCGAAGAAATGGTAAAAGAATTAAACCTTGAACCAATTGCACGTTTAGTAAACTTTGCTTCTTCTGGTGTTGAACCAAGAATCATGGGTATTGGTCCTGTAAAAGCAATTCCGAAAGCTTTGAAACAAGCTGGTTTAACATTAAATGATATTGAATTAATTGAGTTAAATGAGGCTTTTGCTTCACAAGCTTTAGCAGTAACTCGCGAATTAAACATTAACCCGGAAATCGTAAACGTAAACGGTGGAGCTATTTCTTTAGGTCACCCTCTGGGATGTACAGGAGCGAAACTTTCTGTTCAGTTATTTGACGAAATGAAACGCAGAGGTAATAAGTACGGAATCGTTTCGATGTGTGTGGGAACTGGACAAGGTTCTGCGGGGATTTACGAGGTATTATAAGAAAGTAATCGTTTAGTTTGTCATTTCGAGGAACGAGAAATCGCACTAGTATTTCCACAAAGTAACCGCTCAGTTTGTCATTTCGACGAAGGAGAAATCTCCGCGACGATTTTCCACACAGCTGATAATCTTTGTAGAGCTACTTGCGGAGATTTCTCCTTCGTCGAAATGACAAGATTGAGGTAATTATATCATAAAAAAACATACAAAAAAACATAAGCAATGGCAGATACAATCGAAAAAAACGTAACCCGTGGTGGTCAGTTTTTAGTTAAAGAAACAAAGAGCGAAGATATCTTTACACCAGAAGATTTCTCTGAAGAGCAGTTAATGATGCGTGACTCTGTAAAAGAGTTCGTAGACAAAGAATTATGGGCGCATAAAGATCGTTTTGAGAAAAAAGATTACGCTTATACAGAAGCTTCTATGCGTAAAGCTGGTGAACTGGGACTTTTAGGAGTTGCGGTTCCTGAGGAATACGGTGGATTAGGAATGGGATTTGTTTCTACAATGTTGGTTTGTGACTATATTTCTGGAGCAACTGGTTCTTTCTCAACTGCTTTTGGTGCGCATACCGGAATTGGAACTATGCCAATTACACTTTACGGTACCGAAGAACAAAAGAAAAAATACGTTCCTAAATTGGCTTCTGGAGAATGGTTTGGAGCTTATTGCTTAACTGAACCAGGCGCAGGATCTGATGCAAACTCAGGAAAAACAAAAGCTGTTTTATCTGAAGACGGAACTCATTATTTAATTACAGGTCAAAAAATGTGGATTTCGAATGCAGGTTTCTGCAGCGTTTTCATCGTTTTTGCTCGTATTGGTGATGATAAAAATATTACAGGTTTCATCGTAGAAAACGATCCATCAAACGGAATTTCTATGAATGAAGAAGAGCATAAATTAGGAATCCGTGCTTCTTCTACTCGTCAGGTTTTCTTCAACGATACAAAAGTTCCAGTCGAAAACATGTTATCTGAAAGAGGAAACGGTTTCAAAATCGCAATGAATGCTTTAAATGTTGGTCGTATTAAATTAGCTGCTGCATGTCTTGATGCTCAAAGAAGAGTTACTACAGGAGCTGTAAAATATGCTAACGAAAGAATTCAGTTCAATACTTCTATTTCATCTTTTGGAGCTATACGTTATAAATTAGCTGAAATGGCGACTAGCGCTTACGCTGGAGAAAGTGCTTCTTACCGTGCTGCAAAAGATATCGAAGACAGAATCGCTGCTCGTGAAGCTGAAGGAACTAGTCATCAGGAAGCAGAATTAAAAGGTGTTGAAGAATATGCTATCGAGTGTTCTATCTTGAAAGTAGCCGTTTCTGAGGACGTTCAAAACTGTTCTGATGAAGGTATTCAGGTTTTTGGCGGAATGGGATTCTCTGAAGATACCCCAATGGAAAGTGCCTGGAGAGATGCTCGTATTGCGAGAATCTACGAAGGAACAAACGAAATCAACAGAATGCTTTCTGTAGGTATGTTGATCAAAAAAGCAATGAAAGGTCACGTTGATTTACTTGGACCAGCAATGAAAGTTCAGGAAGAATTAATGGGAATTCCTTCTTTTGATACTCCAGATTTCTCTGAATTATTTGCAGAAGAAAAAACAATCGTGGCTAACCTGAAAAAAGTTTTCTTAATGGTTGCAGGAAGCGCTGTTCAAAAATATGGTCCGGATTTAGATTCTCACCAACAATTATTGATGGCTGCTGCCGATATCTTAATCGAAATCTACATGGCTGAAAGTACTATTCTTAGAACTGAGAAATTAGCGAAAAGAGAAGGTGAAGATAAAGTAAAAGAACAAATCGCTATGGCAAAATTATACTTGTACAAAGCGGTTGATATCGTAAACTTAAGAGGAAAAGAAGGAATCGCTTCTTTCTCTGAAGGTGACGAACAACGTATGATGTTAATGGGATTAAAACGTTTTACAAAATACACCAACCTGCCAAATGTTGTGGCATTAAGAGAAACAATTGCCTCTAAATTAGTTGCAGAAAATTCATACTGCTTCTAATTCAAAAATAGTTTTTAGCTTTTAATTTGTTTAAACCCGCACAAGTCCGAAACTGTGCGGGTTTATTTTTTTTGTTTTTTTGAACCATATAAGTTATATAAGTTCATTTAAAAAAAAATGTTTTTTTGTAGAAACGCACAGCAGTGCGTCTAACTATGTTTTTTTGTTTTGCCACAGATTAAAGGATTTTCACAGATTTTTTAATCATTTTAATCCTGTAAATCTGTGGCATTTTTTGTAGAGACGCACAGCAGTGCATCTACGTTATGTTAGACGCACTGCTGTGCGTCTCTACGGAATATTGGAACGGAATAAAATTCTGTCCACTCTAAAATGAACTTATATCACTTATATGGTTTAAACCTATTTCACAAATCTTTATTAAAATTGAGGTTATGTTACAGGATTGATAGCAAAATTTAAATTCTAATGTTTTATATTTAGCGTTTTAAATCTTCAAAAAACATAAAATGAAACAAATTAGCCTAATTGCCCTTTTATTTATCTGCCTTATATCCACAAACATTTTTGCGCAGAAGAATAAGAAATTAGATATCATCGCTTATTATACTGGTGATTCTAAACTAATTGACGAGTACGAAGTCAATAAACTAGATCAAATTATCTTTAGCTTTTGTCATTTAAAAGATGGAAAACTAAGTGTTGATTCTCCTAAAGATTCCCTAACAATAAAACATTTAGTTTCTCTAAAAGCTAAAAATCCACAATTAAAAATCGTTTTATCTCTTGGCGGCTGGGGAGGCTGCGAACCTTGTTCGGATGCTTTTTCTACTGCTGATGGTCGTTTGAAATTCGCAAAATCAGTAAAAGAAGTAAGTGATTATTTTAAAGTTGACGGTTTAGATTTAGATTGGGAATATCCTGCAATTGAAGGTCTTCCTGGACATTTATATCAAGCTGTTGATAAAACTAACTTTACCGAATTGCTTAAAATTCTTCGTTCAACTTTAGGTAAAAAATATGAATTGAGTTTTGCTGCGGGAGGTTTTCAAAAATATCTTGATGAATCGATTGATTGGAAAGCCGTATCTCCATTAGTAAACCGTATCAATATTATGAGTTATGATTTAGTAAATGGATATTCTAAAGTTACGGGGCATCACACACCTTTATACAGCACAAATCCAAAAGAAGAATCTACAGACAGAGCAGTTGAGTTTTTATTAAAAGCTGGAGTTCCTGCTGAAAAATTAGTAATTGGAGGCGCATTTTATACCAGACAATGGAAAAATGTAGAAAATATCAATAACGGATTGTATCAGGCAGGAGAGCATTTTCAAGGTGCTGACTTTAAAAACTATGCTACAACTTATACAGAAGCTAACGGCTGGAAATATTTTTGGGATGATAAAGCAAAAGCTCCATACTGGTATAATGTAGGAACGAAAACTTTCGCAACTTCAGATGACATTAAATCTATTAAAGCAAAAACAGAATATGTAAAATCTAAAAAACTAGGCGGAATCATGTTTTGGGAATTGACTTTAGACAGTTTCCGTGACGGAATGGTTAATGCCATTTATGAAGTTAAAACGTCTAAATAAATTTCATTAAAGCAAATAAAAAACGGCAGTTATTTTTTAAGTAACTGCCGTTTATTTTATAAAGATGTTTTTATTGGATTTTTGATTTGTCTAATTCTCCAATAAACGGAATTGATTCTAAAATCTCTGCTCTTATTATTGTCTGCAAATAAACTTCTAACTGAATAAATTTTGCAGCATTTATTGCTCCAACCGCTTTCTTTGCCTGTCCGTATGTTTTAGAGAATAATTTTTCATAAGCCAGATGATTTTTTAAAGTTCCTTTTGCTAATTCATCTGCCTTTGCATCTGTAAGCGTTGCATAGTTTTGTGCATAATCATTTATTAATTGAAATTTTTCCTGCCCGAGATTTTTTCGTTCTGTTTCATAATTATCATACACTTTTGTAAAAGCTGCTGATTGAGCATCTGATAAATTCATATACTGCTTTACTAAATCGGCTTTAGATTTTCCGTAAACACTTTGTAAAACATCTACATCTTCTTTAAACGAAGATTGTGCATAAGATGAAAACACGGCAACTGCCATAATAAAAATAAGACTTAATTTTTTCATAGTATTGATTTTTAAATTTGTTTCTAAATAATTATGCATTCTAAAATATATTGATTTAAAAAATGGGAGTATATTATAAAAAAAGTTTTTTAATTTTTCGTTTCTTGTGTTCTTGGAGCACTTATTTCTCCATCATAAGAAATTGGGGATCTATTGTTACTGGTGACAGAAAGTGAAGCTCCTCCATCAAAAAAAATAGTAAATATTAAATCATAAACATCGTCTTTGCCTTTTACAGTAGCTCTCACACTATAATTTTTTGACTTCTTCCCTATTTTTATATTTTCCGGCATCCCTTCAAATTTAATTCCGCCGTCACTTCCGTAACCCACATTATAGCCGCGGCCAAAAAAAGGAAGATCACAAGTTGTTTTTTCAGCATTAAACTTCAAAAAATAAGTATTGTAATCTAAAATAATAAGCCGCCCTCCTTGTGGAGTGACTTTTTGGGCTTCAAAAACAAAATTTTTAGAATCAATTAAAGCTTCAATCTCTTTTTGTTTTTGCAATGCTTTTTCGGCTTTTAATTCTTTCTTGCTTTTTTGCTGCGCAGATACAGAAAAATTCAAAAAGCCAAACAACACTAATAAAAGGAATAATTTAGTTTTCATCTCACATCATTTTAAGTAAAACAAGTCGTCTACTTTTTCGTAAATCTCATCATTGCAATATCTCCTGAAATTAAATTCAGCGTTTTTCCATCATCTGTAATATCATACGATGTAATTTTTTGAAGCGTACTCATATAAGTTTGTTCGCCTTGCTGTCCGTCAATGCACATCATTTTCGTAACGGCCATTGGCTGCGTAAAGTCAATTTTATTGCCATTTAGAACCAATTTTCCTGTATAGGAATTACAACTATTGTTTCCAGAAACCTGATTGTCTTTTGTATTGAATGTTATTATCGGTTTTTTATTTGGGTACAAACCATCAAAAGTAATTTGCGGTCCGGTAATATAATTGAGTTCCCAGGTTCCGTCGAGTTTTGCGGCTGAATCTGTTTTTTGACACTTACAGGAAAATAAAAACGAACTAATAAAAACGAGGATAAAAATCTTTTTCATCATAACATTAAGTATTAAATATGAACGAATTAGAAGAATATGTTTTAAGAAATTTTTCGTTAAAACCATTACGAATTTAAGCAATATTTTTCGTTTTTGTGCTCAATCGATCTTAAATTACGACGCATAGTTTGACTTTTTTTTAACTTTTAGAGTCAAATTATTCCGTTATTTTATGTTAAATTTACTTAATCTTTAATTTAAAATGCCCGTATTTATGAAAAAACTGATCGTATCATTCGCTATAATTACAGCTTTATTCATTGGCTGTAAGACCAATACAAAATCAAATGATGCTAAAACTTTGACTGTAGCATTAGAACCAAAAAGCGGTAGTAACGTAGCCGGAACTGCTACTTTTACAGAGAAAAATGGAAAAGTAACTTTTACTGCAAAGGTTTCTGGTTTACAGCCCGGAGTTCACGCGATACATATTCACGAAAAAGCAGATTGTACTGCTGCCGACGGAAGTTCTGCCGGCGGACACTGGAACCCAACTTTTAAAAAACATGGAAAATGGGGAGTTGGAGAATATCATAAAGGTGATATTGGAAACTTTACCGCTGATGAAAAAGGTAACGGAACTATTACCTTAACTACTGACGAATGGTGCGTAGGCTGCGGCGATGCAACTAAAGATGTGTTAGGAAAAGGTTTAATTGTACATCAGGGAACAGATGATTTTACTACTCAGCCAACCGGAAATGCGGGCGGAAGAGTTGCCTGTGCCGGTATAATTAAATAATAAAAAATAATAAAACGCTAATAACCACTATATTTCACAAAAATCTAGTGGTTATTTTATTTTTAATTCACTCTAAAACAAGAAAAAGATATAGCTTTGCAGCTATAAATTCAATTCAATGATTAACCCATCAGCACACGGCTGGATCGATAAGTTTTTTAGTGAGCAGAAGTTTTCAGAGGCAATTCCTTTTGAAACTACAGATTCCTTTTACTATAAAGTTAGAGAAACTGGTTTTATCTACGGTCATATCATTGCAATTGATTCTCAAATTCCAATTCCGATAAAAGGCTGGTTTAAAACCGAAATTTCTAAAATTGCCTTATTAAATACTCTTTATCATGTTTTTTGTTTAGAAAAAAGAAATTCTGAACCAAATAACTTTATTACGGAAGTATTGAAATTCTATAAGCAAATGAATCCGGAAGGGTTTAATTTGTTTAAGATTCTGCTTCCAAAAGACACTCCTTCTCATTCATTAGAAAGTATAATTGATGAAAGGGTACAGACCAATGACAGTATCATCAGCAAAAACTTTTCGCATTTAGTAACTAATGCGCTTTTGTTTATTGATGTTTTGGCCTTTAGACAATATTTAGAACACGGAGAAATTCCAGAAAAATATCTGAAAAGAATTGAAGAAACAGTTCTTGGAATCGTAGGCTTGGCTTTAAAAACAAAAACAATCAAATCGCAGCACGACGATTTGTTAATTAAACTTTTTGAAGCTTCTATACGTTATTCTAAATTTTCGAAAGTTACCGTAGACACTTTAGATACTTTACAATTAGATTATTTCAAAAATACTTTAGAGCATTATTATTTAATTGACATGGCGGGAATGGCGTTGTGGAGCGATGGCGTTGTCGAAAATGAAGAATCGTATTTCTTGTATTCTCTAGGTTCAATGATGGGCGTTGCTGATGATTTTGTAAAAGCAAGCATTGACACCACTCATGATTTTATTACGACTCATAAAAAGAAGATCCCCTATTTTAATTACTCAAATCCCGTTAAGCATTTCTATGATCAGATGACGCACAGCGTTGTAAAATTGATTATAAGAAACAAAAACAGGTTAATTAAGGAAATTGTTCAGAGTAAAGAATTAATGGTTCTATTAGCTTATTCTACAACAAGGGATTTAGATGCGAAAGAAAAGAAAAAAGTAAAAAAACAGCTTTTAGATATTTGTAAAACGATTCCGTCCCTGACTATATTTCTACTTCCGGGCGGAAGTTTATTACTGCCGATTTTAATCAAGTTTATTCCAACGATGTTACCATCTGCATTTAATGAAAATCTAGACGAAAACGAATAAAAAAAATCGCCCTTTTGAGGCGATTTTTATTTTTTATAGATTACTCAGTTGGTAAACATCATCAAGTTCTTGATTCGAAGCAATGGTTACATTTAAATCGGTTACAAAACCAGAATTCAATCCGTAAACCCATCCGTGAAGCATCAAATCCTGACCGTTTTTCCAAGCAGATTGCACAATTGATGTTTTAGCTAAATTGTAAACTTGCTCTTTAGCATTGATTTCTACAAAAGCATTAAAACGTTCTGTTTCATCTTCAATAGAATTCAAATATTTATCATGTAAACGGTATTCATCTTTAATGTGACGAATCCAGTTATCGATAATTCCAACAGATAAATTACCCATAGCCGCTTTTACACCACCACATCCGTAATGTCCGCAAACAATAACGTGTTTTACTTTTAAAACGTTTACTGCATAATCCAGTACGCTTAACATATTCATATCTGAGTGAACAACCATGTTAGCAATGTTTCTGTGTACAAACACTTCACCAGGTTTTGCCCCAATAATTTCGTTTGCAGGAACACGGCTGTCAGAACATCCAATCCATAATAATGGCGGAGATTGCCCTTTTGCTAAATCAGCAAAATAATTAGGATCTTTTGCTAATGAATCTTCTACCCATTTTTTATTGTTCTCTAATATTTGTTCATAGAACTTTCTCATCTTTCTTAGGTTTTTTCTTGGTATTATCAATGCTTAAGCATATCAAAAAGACTTTTTTGTAAAGTTATTTAAATTTTGATATTTCTCAAACCTGAATAATATCTTTATTTATATAATTTGTTTAAAATTTTTCTTTTTGTTCTTTCTTAACCAATGCTCGTTTTGCAACATCATAATAATGTTCAATCGTAACGTGATTGTTATTATCCGGAGTATTTTCTAATTCGTATGCTTCTTTAAAACCTTTTAGCTTTACTTTGATATTTTCATCGATAGCGCGGGTTTCCTTAAATTCACGAATTAAATCTAATACATCATGAGCAATATATTCTGTATCATGCGCATTAATAATTACTTTAGAATTTTCCGGAATTTCACTTAATGTTTGTTTGATTGCGGCTTTATTTAAAAAAGAAACTTCCTGCGCTAAATCGATATGAATGACATCGCCGTCTTCATATTCTTCTTTTTTGAAGATGTAAGCTCTTTTTAAATTTCCTCTTAAAACAAAAATGATACTAATGATAATTCCTAAAGCAACTCCCTTAAGCAAATCTGTCGCAACGACAAAGACCAAAGTTGCGATAAAAGGGACAAACTGGTATTTACCCTTTTCCCAGAAATGCATAAAGGTTGCTGGTTTTGCTAATTTATATCCAACCAAGATTAAAACCGTAGCTAAAGTTGCCAAAGGAATTTTATTTAAAATTGCCGGAATCGACAATACACTGATCAATAAAAGTACACCATGAATAATAGTCGACATTTTAGACTTTGCACCGGCATTATTGTTTGCAGATGATCTCACCACAACAGATGTCATTGGTAAACCTCCTAAAAGTGCACTCGCAACATTCCCAATACCCTGCGCTCTAAGCTCAACATTAGTATCAGTATAACGTTTTTGAACGTCCATTCTGTCAGAAGCCTCAATACACAAAAGTGTTTCAATAGAAGCTACAATGGCAATTGTAACAGCTACAACCCAAACCTGCGGATTTGTTACTGCAGAAAAGTTTGGTGTAATTATAATAGATTTAAAATCATCAAAAGACTTTGGAACTGGCAAAGAAACCAAATGTTCTTTTGCAATTGCTAATGAGCTTCCTGTTGATATAAAAAATTCGTTTAATAAAACACCCAGGATAACAGCTACAAGGGCGCCCGGAACTAATTTTAATCTCTTTAAAAAAGGAACTTTATCCCATGAGATTAATATTACAAGTGAAACCAATGAAATCACAACTGCTCCTAAATTGATATGATTTAAGACATCAAAAAGAAATGAAAATGAATTGCTTCCGTCGTTTTGAATAAAAGCCTGATCGCCTTCAAAATCAGCATCGTAACCAAATGCATGCGGAATTTGTTTCAGAATAATAATGATTCCGATACCTGCAAGCATTCCTTCAATTACGTTTGTTGGAAAATAGTTTGATATACTTCCCGCTTTTAAAAATCCTAATGCCAATTGAATTAGACCTGCAATAAACACAGACAGTAAAAACACATCAAAGGCACCAAAATCAGTAATAGCAGTTAAAATAATTGCTGTTAATCCAGCCGCAGGGCCAGAAACGCTAATGTGTGACTGGCTTAAATAACCTACCACAATACCACCAATAACGCCCGCAATAATTCCAGAAAATAACGGCGCTCCAGAAGCCATTGCAATACCTAAACACAATGGAAGAGCCACCAAGAAAACCACTAAACCTGAAGCAAAGTCAGACTTAAGGTTGGCAAAAAGATTAATTTTTTTTGTCATAATACAATACTAAAAATTGATACATTAGAACCATGCCGCATTTGCTGTAAATACAGTTGTTCTTCAAATAATCGGAAGTATTATGCCAAGTTGGGTGGTGGAGCAAATATGCTCGGAGAAATATTATCTAGTTTTACGATGTTTTCAGAAACGATCGTTTTCTTTTGAATGTAAACAGGAAGCGGTGCTTCATGTTCTAAAATTACAGGATGCACTACAGATTTTAGTTCTTTATGCACTTCCTCTTCAGAAAAATTAAAAGACACGCACGAACTTCCTTTCTTAATCGCCTGAACAATTGTCGGGGTCGATAAGAAGGCAATAAATATGAATAATAATATGCGTGCTAATATTTTCATTGTGGCAAAAATAGCGTTAAACAAATAAAATCAAAGCGACAAGGCAAAAATTTTATACAATTTTAACAAAAACATAAAAGCAGAATAATCAAACTAGACCATTCTGCTTTTTAATACATTCATAAACAACAAATTACAGCGATTCATCAAGCCATGCATTCATCATCCAAATTGTTTTTTCCTGCTCTGCAATAAAGTCACTCATCATTGAATTTGTACCTTCATCATTAATTTCGCCAGATTTATTCAGGATTTCTCTTTCAATTTTTAACAAATCCGATAATGAATTTACAATTAACTGAACTGCTTTTTCATCGTTTGAGATATTTTTTCCAACTGTCAATTTATTGTTGCTGATATAATCTTCAAAAGTATGTAATGGAGTTCCGCCAATTGTTAAAACTCTTTCTGCAATCATATCTATTTTTAATTGTGAATCTGTATATAATTCTTCAAATTTTACATGTAAATCGAAGAAACGTTTTCCACGAATATTCCAGTGAATTCCTCTTAAATTTTGATAGTATACCTGAAAATTTGATAATAAAACATTTAATTCTTTCACTAACAATTCTGACTCTTTTACAGGTAATCCTAAAATATTTGTTTTCATAATCTTCATTTTTTATAACTAAGTTTACTACAAATTTAAATTATCTTCATTAAAAAAATTATAAAAAAAAATTATATTTACTTATTTTTGTATCAAAAATTACTATCAAAATGACGATAACTCAATTACAATATGTGTTAGCAGTTGCAGAGCATAAAAACTTTACTCTTGCGGCCGAAAAATGTTTCGTAACACAACCCACATTAAGTATGCAGATTCAAAAAATTGAAGAAGAACTTAATATTTTAATTTTTGACAGAAGTAAAAAACCTATTCAGCTTACAGATATTGGACAAAAGATTGTAAATCAGGCAAAAAATATTGTAAACGAAGCAGATCGTATTAAAGATATTGTCGAACAGCAAAAAGGTTTTATTGGCGGAGAATTTCGTTTAGGAATTATTCCAACCATTATGCCAACGCTTTTACCAATGTTTTTGAATAATTTCATTAAGAAATATCCAAAGGTGAAGCTTTTAATTGAAGAGCTTAATACAGATGAAATTATTGTAAAGCTAAAAAATGGTCATCTTGATGCAGCAATTGCAGCAACTCCGCTTGAAGATGAAAAAATAAAAGAAATCGTTTTATACTTTGAGCCATTTGTAGCTTACATTCCGGAGCATCATCACAGCTTTCAAAAAGAAGAAATCGAAGTGGCTGATTTAAACATTAATGAGATTTTACTTTTACAAGACGGACATTGCTTTAGAGACGGAATTTTAAATTTATGCAAAAATGGTACTGACGTCGAGCAAAATAATTTTCAGATTCAAAGCGGTAGTTTTGAAACTTTAATAAAATTAGCCGACGAAGGTTTGGGTACAACGTTACTTCCGTACTTGCACACATTAGACTTAAAAGAATCCGACAAACTGAAACTACGAAACTTTAAGGAACCAAAACCTGCCCGTGAGGTAAGTTTGATTTACCCAAAGAGTGAATTAAAAATGCAAATCATTGACGCGATTCGATCTACAATTGCCGGCGTTGTAAAAGGCGCAATTGTTTTTCAGAACGTTCAAATCATTAGTCCGCTACAAAAAAAGTAAGCATAAAAAAAGGAGCCAATTTGGCTCCTTTTTTTTATACTTTAATTAGTAGTAGACTTTGTTTTAATTCTGGTTTTTCAATAATGAAATTTAATAACCATTCTTGCAATTGTTCCATTTCGTATGGTAACAGTGTTTTGATAGCTTTTTCTAACTCTCTGCAGAAAAGTACCGGGTCGAAACTAACTCTCTCAAGTATTGATTTCGTGTAATCAAACATCATTTTTGACATAATAAAATAAGATTTTTGGGGGTTATCTATATTTTTAAACTCGCACCAAATGTAAACATAAATCACATATAAAGTTTCTTTTTAACTTATTTTTTTAAAAACTTTAGCAACGAATACGTTTTCTTAGTACAGATAAATCAATATAGAACCATTCTAAACAACTAAATTACACCTTTTTAAAGGCTCTAAACATTTCTCGTTTTCCCGGCGGGCCTGCTAATTTTTCGACTGTAAACCCAACAGAAATCATGCTTCTTTTAACAACTCCGCGGGCTGCATAAGTAACAAGGACTCCATTAGGTTTTAAACTATTGTACATTTTCTGAAAAATTTCAGTACTCCAAAGCTCCGGCTGCACGCGATATCCGAAGGCATCAAAGTAAATCAAATCAAAAATTTCAAAATCGTTTATTTCATCAAAAAATTGTTTCCTTTTAGTTAACGAGAATTGGCTGCTAATTTCGTTTTTCTCATTCCATTCCGTTTTATGCATTTTTTCGAAAATGTTCTCAAATTCCAATGCCTCAAGTTCGGCAACATAGTTCATTCCCAGAATTTCTTCGGCATTTACAGGATACGCTTCTACCCCAACATAATTTATTTGCTGCTGTTTATGTTCTGATTCTAAAAAGGTTATAAAAGCATTCAAACCCGTTCCAAAACCAATTTCAAGAATTGACACCGGATTACTATCAAATAAGGACAAACCATTTTTTATAAATACATGTTTTGCTTCTTGTATGGCACCATGTTTTGAATGGTAACTTTCGTTCCATTCTTCTAAATGAATTGTGGTTGAACCATCTAGCGTTTTAATTATTTCTCTTTTCACAATTTTCGAATTTTGCAATGGATAATTATTGATCTGTAACCCATTTTCTAAGTCAAAATTACTCAAAACAAATGCGTAAAGCCTTAAAAAATGATAGTTTTTTCATAAATTCCTTATAAAACTCCGCAAAAATTTTAGGTTTATTATAAGATAAATAAATCTCAGTTAAACACAGGAATTAATGCAGTTTTACCAAGTAAATTATATATTTTTCCGTAATTTTGCATTTAAGAAAACCTATTCTTCATCAGATCATTACGTTATATTTTCATCTGTTAAGAATACAAATTAGATAAAAACTTTACATAATTATGAGTACAACTCAAACAAGCAAAATTGAAATCAGAAAAGCTACTTCGTCTAAGATAAGTTCTGTAGACTTTGAAAACTTAAGCTTTGGTGCTGTATTTACAGACCATTTATTTGAATGTGATTACAAAAACGGACAATGGCAGACTCCGGTCATTAAGCCTTATGCACCGATTTTAATGGATCCTTCTTCAAAAGTCTTTCATTATGGACAAGCGATTTTTGAAGGAATGAAAGCTTATAAAGATGAAAATAATGATGTTTGGTTGTTTAGACCTGATGAAAACTACAAGCGTTTCAACAATTCTGCTGTACGTATGGCTATGCCTGAAGTTCCAGAAGATATATTTTTAGAAGGTTTAAATGAATTATTGAAAATCGACCAGGAATGGATTCAAAGAGGAAACGGTGCAAGTATGTATATCCGTCCTTTTATGATTGCTACTGGCCCTGGGGTTATTGCAAATCCATCTGACGAATATAAATTCATGATTTTACTTTCTCCTGCAAAATCTTATTATGGAGGTGAAGTAAAAGTAATTATTGCTGAACATTACAGTAGAGCCGCAAATGGTGGAATTGGTGCTGCAAAAGCTGCCGGAAACTATGCTGCACAGTTTTACCCAACTAACTTAGCAAACAAAGAAGGTTTCCAGCAAGTTATCTGGACTGATGATGCAACGCATACAAAATTAGAAGAAGCCGGAACAATGAACGTTTTCTTCAGAATCAACGATACTTTATTAACAGCTCCAACAAGCGAAAGAATTTTAGATGGTATTACCAGAAAAAGTTTAATTGCAATGGCTGAAAAAGAAGGCTTGAATGTTGAAGTTCGTCCGGTAATTGTTTCAGAATTAGTGGAAGCGGCTAAAAACGGATCTTTAAAAGAAATCTTCGGAGCCGGAACTGCTGCAGTTATCAGTGTTATCAAAGGATTCTCGTATAAAGATGAGTATTTTGAATTAACACCAATCGAGAATTCATACGCTTCATTCTTAAAAGAAAAACTAACAAGTCTTCAAAATAAACTTTCTGAAGATACTTATGGATGGACCGTTAAAGTTCAATAATCCAAAATCAGAATAAAAACAAAAACCCGACAGCATTTCGTTGTCGGGTTTTTTATTATATCTCTATTACTTATATCTAAACACATAGAAACATAGATTTAATGTGTTTAATTAAAGAATACAAAAAGAAACACGTTTCTCACACATAGCTATGTGCATTAATGCAAGTGAAACGCCTTTTTTATAAGCACCAAAAAACTATGTCTCTACGTGTTAAAACATTTGCACACAGAATTTTATTTTTATAACAACTTTGAAAAATCTGGTTTAAAGTAATTTGGACCTTTCATTACTTTTCCATCTTCGCGATAGATAGGTTTTCCGTCTTCGCCAAGTTTACTCATATTACTGCGTTGGATTTCATCAAAAACAGCTTCGATTTTATCCTGAAGACCGTGTTCAATAATAGTTCCGCATAAAATATACATCATATCTCCAAGAGCATCAGCAATTTCGACTAAGTCATTATTTTGAACCGCTTCAAGATATTCTTCATTTTCTTCTTTCATTAAATTATAACGAAGTAGTTTTTTAGTTTCTCCTAAATCAGCAATTGGCGTCTGGCTGTGACCTATTTTAAAAGCAGTATGAAATTCAGTAACTGCGTCTAGTTGTTTTTTCATGTTTTTATTCTATTAAATGAGTCGGCAAATTAGCAACAAATCGTATACAATTCTCTAAATTTGTCAAAAATTATTTTTAAGTATGTTTAGTCAAGGACAATTAATATTCGGACTCTGTTTTTTTATTGCATTTGTAATCGTAATGATTTTCGCTTACCGCAAAGATCTTGCACTTCACAAAGTTTTTTATAAAGGAAATTATAAAGTATTACTTGTATTTCTTCTTTTTATTGCCCTTTTATTTGTTATCAAAATCTTTTTAAAAAGATAATACAATCTATTATTTTTAGTTATTAGTTTAGACTCCCAAGAAAATTTATAACTTTACGAAAAACCTGCACCAATGAAGATTCTAAAATATTTATTTCTTTTACTTTTATTAAGTTTAGTTGCTCTTACCGTTTTTGTTGCTACCCAAAAAGGGATTTTTTCTGTTGAAAGAAGCAAAGTAATCAATTCGCCAAAAGCTACTGTATATAATTATGTAAATGACTTTAGAAACTACGAAGATTTTGAATCTTGGGCAGTTGAAGATCCGTCTTTAAAATTTACTTTCCCAAATAAAACTTCCGGAAACGGAGGTTCATTTTCATGGTCCAGCGAAGAAGAAGCCGGAAATGCCATTACACTAAAAACAAAGGACGGAGAAAGTATTGAGCAAAAAATGAAATATGACGGCACAGAAGCTGATGTAACATGGACTTTTAAAGATACTCTTGCAGGAAAAACAAAAGTGACCTGGAAAGCAAAAGGAACAATGAGCTTTTTGTTTAAAATATATGCAGCATTAAATGGCGGTTCAGATAAAGTTATTGGAACTATTTACGAAAAAAGTCTTGTAAACATTGACAAAAACCTGGATTACGAAACCAAAACTTACGCCGTAAAAGTAGATGGAGTGGTTAAAAAAACCGAAACGCCATATATCAAGCAGACATTTACAAGCGAAATTTCTAAGATTAATAAAAATGCGAGAATTGTAATTCCGAAACTGATTCATTTTAGCGAAACCAATGATTTAAGTGCAAACGGAAAACCTTTTATTATTTATCATACTTATGATACTGCAAAAGGACTTGCGAAAATCTCGATTTGTTTACCTATTAATAAAGAGATTTCGATTAGTTCCGGAAGTGATATTTTATCAGGAAAATTAAATGGTTTTGACGCTGTTAAAACCACTTTAAAAGGAGATTATACACATACAAACGAAGCTATTGCAAAAACAACAGCTTATATCAACAATCAAAAAATTATACCAGAATTAGGATGGTCACATCTTGAAATTCTGTCTGTAAGCAAATTAGATGTAAAAAGCCCTTCTAAATTAGTTACAGAAATTTATTTCCCAATTAAACCAAAAGTAGTTCCGGCTTCTGCAACTACAACCGTTACACCACCAGATTATCAGGCTGAAACAGAAACTGACGCTTCAGGAACAACTACACCTGCGGCAACTGGACCAAAACCAGCAGTGCAAAAACCAGCGGTACAGAAACCTGCTGTACAAAAACCAGTTACACCAAAACCTGCAGCACCCGCAACAACAACTCCTGCAAAAACAGAAGAAGACTCTGAATTTTAATTTTTTTAAGGTTGGATTAAACCTTTTGTTTAAAGTTCATTCTAAGTTAATATAAGGATTGATAAATCAAGAAGTTTGATCGACGAAAAGGAATTTATACAACAATTATTAGATCCTAAAACGCAAAACACAGCGTTTCAAAAACTTATATCTGATTATCAAAAACCGCTGTATGCTCATATTCGAAATATTGTTTTGAATCATGATGATGCAGACGATGTTTTGCAGAATACTTTCGTAAAGGTATTTCAGTACTTAAAAAACTTTAAGGGAGAAAGTAAACTCTTTTCCTGGATGTATCGAATTGCGACAAACGAAGCTTTGACTTTTTTAAACCAAAAAGCAAAATTAAAAGGTATAACTTCTGAAGATTTACAAAATAAAACGATCGACAATCTAAAAGCAGATGTTTATTTTGATGGAGATGAAATCCAGATCAAACTTCAAAAAGCAATCGTTACACTGCCGGAAAAACAGCAGCTGGTTTTTAAAATGAAATATTTTCAGGAATTAAAGTACGAAGAAATCGCAGAAATTCTTGGCACATCCGTTGGTGCATTAAAGGCATCTTACCATCATGCGGTAAAAAAAATAGAATTATATGTTACAACAAATTAAACCTTTTATAGCTAATCTTATCTTACAGACATTATGAAAGAATTTAAATTAGAAAACGAACCGAAAGTAAAATCAGGATTTAAAACTCCGGATCATTATTTTGATACCCTTTCGGCAAAAGTTTTAGAACAGATTAATGAAAGAGAAGTAAAAGTAATTCCTCTTTATAAACGCAAAAAAGTTATTTCGATAGCTGCTGCGGCCGCAATTTTTATTGCCTTTTTGATCCCAACTGCTAATCACTATTATAAAGCATCAAAAGAACTTGACGAAGCAACATTAGAAACCTATCTGGCTTATCAGTCAAACTTAAATCAATACGATTTAATTAAAGAATTAGATACTAAAGATATTGACAAACTAAATAAGAATGTAGCCCTTGAAGAAGAGACATTAGAGGATATTTTGGCTACAAATCCTAATATTGAAAATTTAATTTCTGAATAAAAACAAAATTATACAAATATGAAAATCAAAAATATATTAGCATTACTTCTGTTTTTAGTTACTTTTTCATTTTATGCCCAAAATGATAAAACAGATGAAAAACGTGAAAAAATTAAAGCTTTTAAAGTTTCGTTTTTGACTACAGAACTTGAGCTTACACCAACAGAAGCAGAGAAATTTTGGCCCATTTACAATGCATACGATGACAAACAATTTGAATTGCGTCATGATAAAATGAAAACGTACCTGAAAAAACTGGACGATGACAATATAAATTCAATTTCAGAAAAAGAAGCTACTACGCTATTATCTCAAATTGAATGCACGGATAAAGAATTATATCTTTTACGTGAAAAGTTTATGACAAATATAAAAAAGGTATTGCCGGCAAAAAAAATATTAAAGCTTAAGAAATCTGAAGATGATTTTAACCGAAAATTATTAAAACAATATCGGGATAAAGCAGGAAAATAAATTCCTTTGAAGAAACAACAGTGATAAGAACCCTATATAATAATACTTACTTTATTATTTAGGGTTCTTGTTTTTTATTTAAAGTTTAAACGAACTACTTTGTTATAACCTGCAGCAATTGCAGTATTTCTGTTCACGAAACGAATCGTGAAAAGTTTAGAATCTGTAGATAATTGTGTCCAGTTTTCGCCTCCGTTTTGAGAATATTGAATTCCTTCAGAACCAACACAGATAATTTCTTTACCATTTCCACCCGGAACATATTGTATGCACGAAGCATATCCAAAGCCCAGATCCTGACCAATTAATTCCCATGTTTTTCCGCCATCTTTGGTAAAAGCTTTATTGCCTGTTTTTTTATTTGGAAGATCATAATCACCGCCTGCAATAAAACCATGTTTTGCATCATAAAAATCAGCTGTGTAAATACCTGTCATAGCTTTTCCCTGAACAATAGGAGTTTCAACTACTTTCCATGTTTTTGCTTTATCAGGAGAATAAAATACACGAGCCTTTTTTCCACCAGAAACCAGCCAGGTATCATCTCCTTTTACAACTATATTCGTATTACTTGCGGCAAAAGCGGCTTCTCCGATTGCATTTGTAGGCAATTTATCAGACAATAATTTTGTCCACGTTTCTCCTCCGTCACGAGTTACAATTACAGAAAAAGTATCTTCTGTAGGATCTCCAATAGCAATTCCTTCTTTATCATTCCAAAACTGCATACTGTCATAAAAAACTTTTGCATTCACTTCTTTATACACTAACTTAACTTTATGGTCTTTTTTAGAAACTGAATAAAGCAAAGCCGGATTAGAAACACTTAGTAAAAAGATGTTTTTTGAGTTTTGTGCAATACTTCTAAACTCTAATTTTAACGTATCACGATAAATATGTTCTTCAAATTTTTCTTTTTTAGTTAAATCGTAATAACCAAAACGTGAGTTATCTCCTCCATACCAAACTTTATCTTTATCAATTAAGATTGCTCGTATGCTAATTTTATCCTGAAATAATGTATCGATTTTTACTGATATAAAACCACTATTATAAGCTTTTTTACTGCTGATATTAAGCGTTCTAAAAGACATTAATAAAATAAAAACACCAAAAAATAAAATTAGTTTTTTCATAAAAATTAAGATTTGTTCAATGCTAAAATACAATTATTTCTAACATCTCAAATATGTTTTGTTTATTTTCAGAAAATAATAATTTCCTGTATTTTTTGTTCAATCAAAATCCAATTACAATTCAACAAAAACATAACAAACTACAAACGTGCTATTTACAAACCAAAAACCTCTAACATTAATTTGTGGCACAGTAATTGGATAACTCCTATCACAAATAATTTAATATGATTTAGTCATGAAAACGAAATTACTTTTAATAGCGGTTGTAGCATTAGTTTTTGGTTCATGTGCGGCACAAAACCAAACTACTGTTTACGCAAAAAACTCAGATATAAGTGATAATTTAGATTTAAGAGCAGTTGCTTCAATGTTTGGAGAATCTGCTAATCTTCAGGATTTTGAAAGAAGATTAAATGATCCTAAATATCAAATATCAAACCTTGACCTAAATGGCGATGACGAGGTTGATTATTTACGTGTAATTGAATCTGTAGAAGACAGAACTCACGTTGTAATTATTCAGGCCGTTTTAGATCGCGATGTTTATCAGGATGTGGCTACGATTGATGTTGAAAGAGATAATTATAATAAAGTAAGCGTTCAGGTTGTAGGTAATACTTATTTATATGGTGACAACTATATTTATGAGCCGGTTTATAGTGTAGCTCCGGTAATTTATACTTCATTTTGGGTTACTAATTACAGACCATACTACTCTACCTGGTATTGGGGTTACTACCCTACTTATTACTCAGCATGGAGACCTTATCCAGTTTACAGATACAGAAACAATGTAAATGTATGTATTAATGTTCACAACAATTACAATTATGTAACTACAAGAAGAAGTTACAGAGCTCCGGTTCTTTATGAATCAAGACGTACTTATGGTTATGAAAGAATGAGACCAAACAATAGTTTTGCTCAAAGACATGCTAATGTAAGCAACAGATATGATTTAGATCAAAGAAGAGTTGCAAGCAGAGAAGCTAACAGATCTCAAAACAATTACGGTTCTAACAGATCAAACACAGGAAGAGTAACTTCTACTGAAAATAGAAATACAAACAGAGATTACAACAATAGCAGCAGAAATAATTCTGACAGAAGTTACACAAATCGTGCAGCAGCCAACAGAGATAATGCCGGTACTGTAAATACTCCTGTAAGAACTGATAATACTCCGAGAACAGAGCCAAGAGGTGATTATAACAGAAACAACTCAACAGCTACTGCTCCAAGAGGAAACTCAGAAAATAGAAATTATAGCAACAGAACATCTTCACAAACAAATGAAGCGCCTAGTAGAAGCTATTCTGAAAACAGAGCAAGCAGACCAGCTCAAACTCAATCTGCTCCTGTTCAAAGAACTGAAGCTCCAAGAAGCTACGAAAACAGATCAAGCTCTCAAAGCAATTCAAATGCTTCAAGACCGCAAAGTGCTCCACAACGTTCTGAATCACCAAGAATGAGTCAGGAATCAAGAGGCAGCCAACCGCAAAGAGAAAGCAGTTCAAGCTCTAGAGGCGGCGGAAGAAGAGGTTAAGAATATCTCAATTTATATCAAAAATTAAAAGCACAATTTGGGGATTGTGCTTTTTTTTATCTTTTTAATTATAATAGCGGCTAATTTGTTTTAAAAGAGTAAATTTGCAACCGTCTTTTATTAAAAATATACATGAGCGCATCGCATAAAAACTTACATAGTAAGTTGTCTATAGGGGGTTTATTGATAACATTGGGGATTATTTATGGAGACATTGGAACGTCTCCTTTGTATGTAATGAAAGCTATTCTTGGCGATCATACCATAAATGCTGATATTGTATTAGGAGGTATTTCCTGTGTTTTTTGGACTCTTACTTTACAAACTACAATAAAGTACGTACTAATTACTTTAAGTGCCGATAATCATGGTGAAGGTGGAATTTTCGCATTATATGCTTTAGTCAAAAAGACAAAAATTCAGTGGCTCATTGTGCCCGCCATTATTGGAGGAAGCGCCTTGCTTGCCGATGGTATTATAACACCGCCCATCTCGATTTCGTCTGCAGTTGAAGGTATTAGGGCATTCTACCCTACAATGGAAACAAAGACCATTATTTCTATTGTAATCACTATTCTTTTCATCTTATTTACCATACAACAGTTTGGAACTAAGTTAGTTGGTAAGTTTTTCGCACCAATGATGCTGATTTGGTTTGCTATGCTTGGAACTCTGGGTTTTATACAAATTATCCATTTCCCGGAAGTTATTAAAGCTATAAATCCTTATTATGCTTACCATTTACTTTCTGTTCATCCTGACGGCTTTTTTGTTCTTGGATTTGTATTTTTATGTACAACAGGAGCCGAAGCTTTGTACTCAGATATGGGACACTGCGGTAGAAAAAACATTAGAATCAGCTGGATATTTGTAAAAACTACTTTAGTATTAAATTACTTTGGTCAGGCTGCTTATTTAATTCATCATGAAGGAAGTACATTACAGCAATTAGGAGGAGAAAATGGGAATCCGTTTTATCTGATTATGCCGCATTGGTTTTTACCATTCGGAATTGTAGTGGCAACTTTAGCTGCCGTAATTGCATCTCAGGCACTTATCAGCGGATCATTTACTTTGATAAATGAAGCAATGCGTTTGAATTTCTGGCCGAAAGTAAAAATCAAATACCCTACAGAAGTTAAAGGACAATTATATATTCCGTCAATCAACTGGTTATTGTTTTTTGGTTGTGTTGGAATTGTATTACACTTCGAAAAATCAGGAAATATGGAACATGCATATGGTTTAGCGATCATTTTATGTATGATTATGACAACCATTTTGCTGAATTATTATTTAATTATGAAGCGTGTGAAATTGTATTTCATGGTTCCGCTTATCACAATTTATTTATTGATCGAATTCAGTTTCCTGATCGCGAACATTACAAAATTTGCCGAAGGAGGTTATGTAACTTTAATCATTGCAACACTTCTTATTTCGATAATGACAATTTGGTATTTAGCTAAGAAAATCAACAAAAGCTATACTAAAATCATCAAAATTGAGGATTATAAAAAAGTATTAGTAGAATTAAGCCAAGACTTATCGATTCCAAAATACGCAACGCATCTAGTTTATATGACAAACGCGAACCGTGTTGATGAGCTGGAGGAAAAAGTAATTTATTCGATTTTACAAAAACGTCCAAAAAGAGCTGATATTTACTGGTTTGTACACGTAAATATTTTGACTGAACCTTATAAAACACAATATAAAGTTACCGAAATCGCGAAAGACGATATTTATAGAATCGATTTTAACTTAGGATTTAGAGAACCTACAAAAATCAATTTAATGTTTAGAGAAGTAATTCGTGACATGGTAAAACGCGGAGAAGTTGATATAACCAGCCGTTACGAATCATTAAACAAAAACAATATTATTGGTGACTTTAAATTTGTATTGTCTGAGAAATTCTTATCAAATGACAATGATTTAAGATGGCACGAAAATATTATCATGAATTCTTATTTCTTTATTAAGAAACTGAGTTTATCTGAAGAAAGAGCTTTTGGATTAGACAGCAGCTCGGTAAAAGTAGAAAAATTCCCGATGGTGCTTCATGCTCCGGAAAATATCGGATTGACAAGGATAACTGCAAAAGAATAATCTGCTAGCAGAAATCTCTTCAGAAAAACACTCTTTTAAAACTTTATAAGAGTGTTTTTCTCTTTTAAAAAGGAAAGCTAAATAACAATCATAATTAAAAATTTAACTTTCAATCAATTAATAGTACCTTTGCAACTCAAATAATTAAAATGAGATTACACAGAAATTTAGTTTATACTACCATCGATTCTTTGAACGCAATTTTCAATGAAGGAGAATATGCAGATAAAGTGGTAGCAAGAGCATTAAAAAAAGACAAACGTTGGGGAAGTTCTGACAGGAAGTTTGTTGCTGAAACGATATATGAAATTGTTCGCTGGAAACGTTTATATGCAGAAATTGCAGAAGTAAAAGAACCTTTCGACAGAGACAATTTATGGAGAATGTTTGCGGTTTGGGCAGTTTTAAGAGGATATCCAATTCCGGATTGGAGACAATTAGAAGGAACTCCTGAAAGAAAAATAAAAGGACGTTTTGACGAACTTTCAAAAGTTAGAGCATTAAAAGAATCTATCCCGGACTGGATGGACGAATTAGGCGTAAAAGAACTTGGCGAAAAAGTATGGGCAAAAGAAATTGCTGCTCAAAATCAGCCTGCTAAAGTTATTTTAAGAACTAATACCCTTAAAGGAACTAAAGAAAACCTGAGAAACACCTTGATGGATTTAAATATTGAAACTGAATATTTAAAAGATCAGCCTGAGGCTTTAGTTTTAAAAGAAAGAGCAAATGTATTCTTGACAGATGCTTTTAAACAAGGACTTTTTGAAGTTCAGGATGCTAACTCACAATTAGTCGCCGGTTTTCTTGATGTTAAACCAGGAATGCGTGTTGTTGATACGTGCGCCGGAGCGGGTGGAAAAACATTGCATATTGCTTCTTTAATGGAAAACAAAGGGCAATTGATTGCAATGGATTTGTACGAAAGCAAACTAAAACAATTGAAATTAAGAGCCAAAAGAAATGGTGCTTTTAATATTGAATACCGCATTATTGACACTACAAAAGTGATCAAAAAACTGCATGAAAAAGCAGATCGTGTTTTAATTGACGCACCTTGCAGCGGTTTAGGAGTTTTAAAAAGAAACCCGGATTCTAAATGGAAATTACAGCCTGAATTTATCGATAACATTCGTAAAGTTCAGAGTGAGGTTTTAGAAAGCTATTCTAAAATTGTAAAACCAGGCGGAAAATTAGTTTATGCAACTTGTTCTGTTTTACCATCAGAAAATCAGGAACAAGTAGAGAAATTCTTAAAAACAGATATCGGAAAAGAATTTACGTTTATTCAGGATCGTAAAATACTGGCTTCAGAATCTGGTTTTGATGGATTTTATATGGCTTTATTAGAGCGTAAAACAAAATAAAAATTTAATATTTTAAATTCTAATATCTTAAATTCCAAATTCCAATTTTTTAGTTGGAGTTTGGAATTTTTACTTTGGGATATTTTACTGCCAAATTTGTTTAGTCCCTACGGGACATTTTTATGGGTCGTCTTTATTTTTCTACCGACATGTAACTCCTAACGGAGTTTTTTTCTCATAGAATATTTTTTTCTGTTGCTTATTTTTTATCTACCCCTAATTCCTAATAGAGTTTCTCTTAAGAATGTAATACCTTAAAAATACTCCACACTCTTTCAGAATATCTCGTAGAGATTAAATATCGGTAAAAACATAGAAAGACGCCGTCAACATTTGTCCCGTAGGGACTAAACATTCCACAAAAAAATCCCAAATCCCAATATAAAAATTGGAATTTGGAATTTTATATTTTGGGATTTTTATAATTCAAAACAACTCCTTATTTATCATTTCGACCGAAGGGAGAAATGACAAGATTGCGAAAAATTGGAATTTGGAATTTAAAATATAGGAATTTCCTTATCTATCTTAAACTCGACTTACGTAATAACTTACCATTTTCATTTTCCTTAAATTTCGGAACAAAAACAATTTCTTTCGGCTTTTCGAATTTCCCTAAAACATCAAAAAAGTCAGCAGAGAAATCATATTTTTCACCTTCAATAACTAAAATTAGTTTTTCACCTAAAACAGTATCGGGAACACCCGTTACAAAAAAGCGATTACTAATTCTGCCAATTAATTTTGCTTCAATCTGCTCCGGAATCAGCTTCACTCCTCCACTATTAATTACATTATCGATTCTTCCCAAAAATATAAACTGATTTTCATTTACTAAATCAACTAAATCATTAGTAACAATTGGCTCTTCAGAAATAGAGGAAACATAAATTACCAGACAGCCGCGATCATCTTTTTCGATTTTTACATTTGGCAAGATTGTAAAAGCACTTTCTCCCACTCTTTTAGCAGCAATATGCGTTATCGTTTCGGTCATTCCGTACGTTTCGTAAATTTCTGTTTTAAAAGGCAGAAGTTTCTCTATGAGGTCACTGTCGGTTTTTGCTCCGCCAATAATTAACTTTTTTATATTACTTAATTTTTCAAGCGAATTCTGAACCTGTAAAGGAACCATCGCAGCAAAATCATATTTTTTATTATTATAAGCCAAAGGTTCTGTACTCGGAACTACGACATCTAATTCTAATCCTAAAATCAAACTGCGAACCAGCATCATTTTTCCGGCGATAAACTGAGTTGGCAGACAAAGCAAAGCTTTATTTCCCGGTTCTAAACCGAAGAAATCTCCCGTTGCTAATGCCGACTGAATCATGGCTTGTTTTTCTAATCTAACTAACTTAGGAAGTCCGGTAGTTCCAGAAGTGGTCATTTCGATATAATCCTTATGATCAAACCAATCCAGAAAAAATTCTCCAATGGCACGTTCGTAGACATCGCCTTCTTTAATAAAACTATATCCAATACGGCACAAATCTGCAGCGTTTAGATGGTATCCATCAAGTTTAAAATAATTATGTACATTTTTATGTGTTAAGTTTGGCATGATCCTGTTAGTTTAAATTTAAAAATTCTGAAACCTCATTATTTGATTCATCGATTTTACCCGTTAATTTCTCTTTCCAATTCGTCCATTTATACTTTTTACTAAAAATAAAAAGCAAAATAGGATAAACGATCACAACCGGCAAAATAACATCTGCTCCGGCAGAAGGATCTGACATATCTTTAAAAATAGAATGTGTTTGAAAAACCGACCAATCTGAAGTGACCAATAAAGCCCCAATAAGATTATTTGCAGCATGAAAGCCCAAAGCCAGTTCCATTCCGTCATCCATTAAAGTTATAACCCCGAGAAATAAACCTGTTCCTATATAATAAACCATGATAATATATCCCATCTTGGTCACTTCGGGATTAAGAATGTGCATGGAACCAAATATCAGTGAAGTCATAACTAACGGAAACCATCTATTTTTAGCCAGATTAGCGAAACCCTGCATCAAATATCCTCTAAAAACATATTCTTCTGTACTGGTTTGAATGGGAATTAAAATTGTTCCTACAACCACTAAAATCAAAAAAGGAACTAATTTAAAATTCCAGACAAATTTTTCTGGAGATTGAAAATAAAGCACCAAAAAACTGATTACAGAAAATATTGTCCAAAGAAGGAAAGAAAATAAAATCCTGTTCCAGTCTACTTTTTTTCTTCCCGTTGTTACCGATAAAAGTGTTTGATGATGCATATATTTTACCACAAAATATATTCCTGCAAAAGCAAAAACAAATGAAAGCATTACTAAAAATAAGGTAAGATTGGGCTCAAACATTTTTAAAGCCGAATCATTATCCGTCGGGAAAGCGGCGTGCTCTTTAAAACTTTTATAAAGAACTGCAATAGAAAAAGGAATTTGACCTACAAATGAAGCTGTAATAATAAAAACAGATCCTAAAAGATATTTCCAAAAATGATTTTCAGGTTTAACTCCTTGCTCTAAAAACATATATTTAAAATTTTTGAAATGAGAATTCGATTTAAATAGGAAATCCTATTTTTGTTGTACTAAATAGAACTCTTTTTGAGAGATTTTATTCTAGCAGACTTTAAATATAAGAAAATGATACAAATTTACCATAATCCACGCTGTGGAAAATCAAGAAGCTGTTTGGCTTTTATTGAAGATACCAAACAAGAATATGAGATAATTCCTTATTTAACAGATACTCCGAGTTTTGAGGACCTAAAAAAACTTCTTAAAGAATTAAATATTCAGCCCAATGAATTGGTTCGAACCAAAGAAAAAATCTGGATTGAAAACTACAAAGGAAAAGATTTGAGCGATGACCAAATTATTCAGGCAATGGCAGATAACCCAATTTTAATCGAAAGACCTATTGTTGTAAAGGACGGAAAAGCTATTATTGGAAGGGATTTAGACAAAGTTGCCTCTTTTTTAGACTGATTATAAAATAATCAATTAACATTTTTTTGTGATCTTGCTTTTTAAACCAAAAGGTACATTTGCTGTCTAAGAAAAGAAACCAGAAAAAAATGAAACAAATCAATTTTGTTGTAATGCTCGTGATGCTTTTTACAGGCTTTTACAACTATGCGCAACAAGGACCACAAGCAAGAAATAAAGTAAAAGTTACCGGAAAAGTTTTCGAAAAAGTAAGCAAGCAGCCGCTTGAGTATGCTACAATTTCGATTATGGCACCAAATGACACAAAAGTTATTGCCGGCGGGATAACCAATCCTAAAGGTGAATTTGAAGTAGCTGTTGCTCCGGGAACTTACGATATAAAAGTAGAATTCATTTCGTTTAAATCGACTGAAATTAAACAAAAAAGTATCCAGGAAGACACCAATTTAGGTGTTGTAAATTTATCTGAAGATGCTGCACAATTAAACGAAGTTGTGGTTCGTGCCGAAAAATCATCTGTAGAAATTAAACTGGATAAAAAAGTTTATAATGTTGGTCAGGACATGATGGTAAAAGGAGGAACTGTAAGCGACGTTTTAGATAATGTCCCATCTGTTTCTGTTGATACCGAAGGAAATGTAAGTTTAAGAGGAAGTGACAATATCCGAATTTTAATTGACGGAAGACCTTCAAACGCTATAAATGTTGCAGAAGCTTTACGTCAGCTTCCTGCAGATGCCATTGATAAAGTAGAAGTTATTACCAATCCATCAGCACGTTATGATGCCGAAGGTGGATCAGGAATCATCAATATTATTCTTAAAAAAGGAAAAAATCAGGGTTTAAATGGAACTTTTATTGCTTCGACAGGACTTCCTGAAACGTATGGTTTAAGCGGAAATTTAAATTACAAAACAGAGAAATTAAACTATTTCACCACTCTTGGTTACAACCGCAGAACAAGTGAAGGTGCAGGTTTAACTAACACAGAATATTTAAATGCTGACGGAACTCCAAAAGGATTTCTTGATGAAGATCGTGATACTAAAAGAACTTCTGACGGATTTAACGGAAGAGCTGGTATAGAATGGACTGTTGCTCCAAACACATTCTGGACAAATGCCATTAATTATCAAAAGAGTTCTGGTGACACAAGAGACTATATCACTTATAGTAATTTTGGCGCAGCGCATGATTTTACTGGTAATTCATACCGTTTAAATGATGGTGTTACCGGAAGTGAAAACGTAGAATATACCTCAAACTTAATCAAAAATTTCAACGATAAAGGACATAAACTTACTGCCGATTTATCGATTTCAAGAAATACAGATGATAGTAACAGTACCATTACAGCATCACCAAATTTCAATAATACCTTGAACGATCAGGTTCAAAAACAAGTACAATTACAAGCAGATTATGTATTACCGTTAGGAAAAGGAAGCCAGTTTGAAGCCGGATATAAAGGAAGTTTTGGTGACCTGAACAACGAATATGTAATAACTGGGATTGATGGTCAACCAGATCCAAAATTATCAAATACTTTAGAATACAAGGAAAACATAAACGCAATTTACACGCAATACGGTTTCAAAGTCAATAAATTCTCTTATTTATTTGGATTACGTTGGGAAGACACTAATATTCAGGTAAACCTATTAGATAGTAACGATTTCAACACTAAAAAATACAATAACCTGTTTCCAAGTGCTTTCATTAGTTATGAAATTTCAGATCAAAGTAACTTCACAGCAAGTTATAGTAAGCGTTTATCAAGACCTAGAGGACGTTTCATGAATCCTGCGACAAACTATTCTAGTAATGTTAATATTTTTCAGGGAAATCCGGACTTAGATCCATCTTTGACAGACAAATACGATATTGGATACATCAAACGCTGGGATAAATTAACCTTTAATACTTCGGCATATTTCGAAAACACAAAAGACGTTTTCAGTTTTGTGAGAACCCCTACAGGTGACGTTGTAACTCCAGATGGTGATGTTGTAACTCCTACACCGGATAATCCAGTTGATGGAATTCCGGTTATTTTAAGCCGTCCAATTAACTTAGGAAGAGAGCAAAAATTTGGTTTTGAGTTTACTCTTAATTATACACCATTCAAAGTATGGAGAATCAACAGTAACTTCAACTTTTACAATGTAAAAACTACCGGTGAAAATACTTATATAGACACTAAAGGAAATACAGTTGTACAAGATCTGGATAATCAAGCTAATACATGGTTTGCCAGAATCAACTCAAAATTAACGTTGCCATACAAAATAGACTGGCAGTTAAGTGCTGTTTACAATGGCGAACAAAAAACGGCTCAGGGTAAAAACTTAGGTCAGTTTGGTATGAATACGGCATTTAGTAAAGATGTCTTAAAAGACAAAGCAACAATTGCATTCAATATTAGCGATATTTTCAACTCACGTATCATGAAGTCTGACACCTATCTTCAAAATGATGTCACTCGTGAAAGTCAAAAATCGTATAGCGAAATGCAGTTCCGTAAACGTCAGTTCAATTTATCATTTACATATCGTTTCAACAAACCAAAAAGTGATAGAGACAGAAACGCACAGCCTAAAAATGATGGCGGCGGTGATGGCGGTGGAGATTTCCCTGGATAACATAAGTTAAATTCCAATATTAAAAATCCCAAATTCCAATTTCACTGGATAAATTTCAATACTAAAAATCCCAAATTCCAATTGATTAGCTCATTGGAATTTGGGATTTTTTTATTGAAATTTTATTTTAGTTTTTAGCATAAAAAAAGGACTCGTTTTCACGAATCCTTTTATGAAATCAATTCAAATTAAATTGATTGTTCTTCTTGTCTTTTTTTAGCTCTCTTTTCTTTGAACATTTCCCAGCTAGCTCCCGTAACCCAATAAGATACGAAACCAACCAAGAAAAACATTAACCAAAACCCTATAGTTAGTATGGTTAAGAAAAGTAAAAAGCCTAAGTACTGTGAAAATTCAAACATGTTTTCCGGAATTTTTGAATGTTACCACAAATGTAGGCTATATATTTTTCCTCAGCAATAAAATCTAAATCAATTTTCGTTAAATAACATTTATCCGTATATTTATACTCATTTTAAATAAGCTTATTTTTCGATAAATTATTCAACTATCAGAAGAACATGAGTATTTTCAGGAGCTATTTCCCGCTATCCGCTGCAATCTTTTATGTTTTTAAAGAAAAAACATAAAAGGATTTCCGCTACTATCGGGGCTAGAATCCGTATTCAAAAGAAATCTTAAACACCAAAATAAAAAATCCGTTTCAATCCGAGTCTTTACGAAGTAAATCAGCGTTATCAGCGTTCCATTTACCCAAACAAAATACAATATTACAAACAACATATTTACACAAAATGAAATACAGAATAGAAAAAGACACCATGGGCGAAGTTCAGGTCCCTGCCGATAAATATTGGGGTGCTCAAACAGAACGTTCAAGAAATAATTTCAAAATTGGAAATTCAGCTTCAATGCCGCAGGAAATCATCGAAGGATTTGCCTATCTTAAAAAAGCAGCCGCTTATGCCAACTTTGATCTGGGAGTTTTACCAATAGAAAAAAGAGACGCAATCGCTGCCGTATGTGACGAAATTCTGGAAGGAAAACTAGATGATCAATTCCCACTTGTAATTTGGCAGACAGGTTCAGGTACACAAAGTAACATGAACGTAAACGAAGTAATTGCCAACCGCGCCCAAGTATTAAAAGGTTTTGAAATTGGCGAAGGCGAACAATTTATAAAAGCAAATGATGATGTAAATAAATCTCAATCATCAAATGATACTTTCCCAACCGGAATGCACATTGCTGCATACAAAATGGTGGTTGAAACCACAATTCCGGGAGTTGAAAAACTACACGCAACTTTGGTAAAAAAAGCAAATGAATTTAAGGATGTTGTAAAAATTGGCCGTACGCACTTAATGGACGCAACGCCTTTAACTCTTGGACAGGAAATTTCAGGATATGCAGCGCAATTAGCTTTTGGATTAAAAGCACTTAAAAACACTTTAGCCCATTTATCTGAAATTGCTTTAGGAGGAACTGCAGTTGGAACCGGATTAAATACTCCAAAAGGTTACGACGTAAAAGTTGCCGAATATATCGCTCAATTTACCAAACATCCTTTTATTACTGCCGAAAACAAATTTGAAGCTTTGGCTGCACACGACGCCATTGTGGAAACACACGGAGCTTTAAAACAATTGGCTGTTTCCTTAAATAAAATTGCCAATGATATTAGAATGTTAGCTTCTGGCCCACGCTCAGGAATTGGAGAAATTCATATACCGGAAAACGAACCTGGATCTTCAATTATGCCCGGAAAAGTAAACCCTACACAATGTGAAGCTTTAACTATGGTTTGCGCCCAAGTTATTGGAAACGATATGGCAATCGCAGTTGGCGGAATGCAGGGACATTATGAATTGAATGTTTTTAAACCAGTTATGGCCGCAAACTTTCTTCAATCGGCACGTTTGCTTGGTGACGCTTGTGTTTCATTTGACGAACATTGTGCACAAGGAATCGAACCAAATCACAAACGTATTAAAGAATTAGTAGATAATTCTCTAATGCTTGTAACCGCTTTAAACACAAAAATTGGTTATTACAAAGCCGCTGAAATTGCTCAAACCGCTCACAAAAATGGAACGACGCTGAAAGAAGAAGCAGTTCGTTTAGGCTACGTTTCTCCTGAAGATTTTGACGCTTGGGTTAAACCGGAAGAAATGGTTTAATTTAATGGTGAATTATAAATGGTTAATTATTTTTAATACTATAAAAAAAGAGCTTTCTAAATTTAGAAAGCTCTTTTAATTAATTAACAATTTATAATTAACAATTCACAATTATTTACCGTCTACATAATCTTGTAAATAGCTGAATCTTTCTGTAAGTTTTCCGTTTTCGGTGATTTTTGCGCGTTTTAAAATTCCATCTTTATCTCCATTGAAAAAAGCCGGAATTACATGCTCCATAAATTGCTCTCCAAAACCTTCGCTGGCATCTTTTGGAATTTCGCATGGAAGATTATCAACCGCCATAACAACAACTGCCGCCGGATGAAAAACATCTACTTCTTTATCTTCTAAAGGAAAATAACCATAAATAGGTTCTGCAATTGTCGAAGAACGAAGTGTACTTGCAATTGGTCCGTTTACGTCGCATGAAATATCTGCCACCACTTTTAGTTTACAGTCGCTTGCGTTTAACATTTCTCTGGTCAAAATCATTGGAGCATTACTTGCATAAAAATGACCTGCAAAATAGATATCTGAAACTTTCGTGAATTTTTCAAAATCAGAAGTATAAGCTTCAGGATTTTCGACAAAATCATTAAAATCTAAAACCTGACCGTCAATACGTTTGTTATATTCTAAAACATCTAACTGAACATAAACTGCCTGCGCATATTTTTTAGTCAGATAATTGTCTACCGTGATTTCTTTTATTTTAATAGCATCCAAAATTTCTTTTGCCCCGCTCCCAACCTTTCCTGTTCCGGTAATGACAAATTTTAAAGCTGGCATTGTAATGCGTTTTAAATGCATAATCAAAGCTTCTTTTCCAGAAAGAGTTTCAGCTTTTGGAAGTTTAAATAATTCGAATTTAATTCCGAAAGCACGGATTCCGTTATATACACCAACCATTCCGGCATATTTACCAAAACCAATTAATCGACGATCCAGCGAATCTACAATAGTTTCATGATCGTATAAATCAATATTTTTTTCTAAAATCGCCTGAAGTAATTTCCTGTTATGTGGCTGCTTTTTTATCGTATGAGAAAAAAAGAAATATGCTTTGTTTGGAATTAAATTGTCAACAGGAACTTCTTTTACACCAAAAAGAACATCACAATCCGAAACATCTTCTGTAACGTTTATTCCCATATTTTTATATTCTGCATCAGAAAAAACTCTAATATCTGAGCTTTCAACTTCAACAGAAGCGTCATGATAGACTTGTTTTAGTTTTGTCAGCTCATTTGGAGAAAAAACAACTCTTCTGTCTGGTGGGTTTTTTCTTTCTTTTATGATTCCAAATTTCATTTAAATAAATTTAAAGCATTTAATAATATAACTTTTTACATCGTATTTGTTTCAAATATAACAAATATAGTTAAATTTTTGTTTCTAATTTACTATTTAGAATGTTTAAAAACCGTTAGTAGCTGAAAAACAAAGAAATAAAAAAAACAGTTCTTAAAATTATGTTAAAAAGACGTTTTTAAACCATCAAAAACTGAGAATACAACAAAATTGAATTCGATATATTTGTTTTTAAAGAACGATGCAAATGATTTTCCTTAAAAAAACAAAGATACCACAAATACTTTTCTCAGTATTAGTTTTAAGCTCTTGTGGTAATGACAATAAAACAAAAACAGCTACTACTCCTACAGTCGAAGATACATTACCTAAAATGAAGCCGTTAGGTCCTGAAAAGAAAATTTCTCAGGCTTATAAAAATTCGGTAATTGGCAGAATAAATCATTTTTATTATAAAAACTGGCCCAACAACAGCATGAACGGAAGTTTTTTAGTTGCCCGAAATGGTCAGATTATTTATGAAAAATACAATGGTTTTGCCAATAAAAATGAAGGAACTAAAATAACGGCAGAAACACCTGTACAAATTGCTTCTGTCAGCAAAGTATTGACGGCAACAGCCATTTTAAAATTGGTGAATGCGGGTAAAATAGATTTAGACCAAAAAGTAAATACAATTTTAAAAACGTTTCCTTACGAAGACTGTACCATTAGAATGCTTTTAAGCCACCGCACCGGAATGCGTAATTATGCTTATTTTACTGATCACGATAAATCGGTTTGGGACAGACATAATCAGTTGACAAATAAGGATATTTTAAATCTTTTGGCAACTAAAGATATTGGTTTAGAATCTAAAACCGGAACTCGTTTCAGCTATTGCAATACCAATTATGCAATGCTGGCACTTATCATTGAAAAAATTACCGGCTTGAAATATAAAGAAGCAATGTCTCAAATGATTTTTAAACCTTTAGGAATGACGCATACGTATGTTTTTGACGATGACAAAGACAGAAAAACAATTGTTCCATCATATAAAGGAAATGGTGTAGAAATTGGTTTTGATTACTTGGACAATGTTTATGGAGATAAAAATGTTTTTTCGACAGTACGAGATCTTCTAAAATTTGACCGTGCAAGACAATCACCTGACTTTTTAAAACCTGAATTATTAAAACAAGTTTATACAGGTTACAGCAACGAGCGTAAGGGAACTAAAAATTACGGTCTAGGAATTAGAATGATTAATTGGGAAACCGGCCAAAACTATTATTTCCATAATGGCTGGTGGCATGGCAATACCTCATCTTACATTACTTTAATGAAAGAGAACGTTACCATTATAGCGTTATCTAACAAAATGACAAGAAACACTTATGCTGTCCGCAAATTAGCTCCAATTTTTGGAGATTATCCTTTTAATTTTAAAGACGAGGAATAAAATAGTCCTAAAGTCGAAAGTCAAAAGTCTTAAAGTCAAATACTTTAAAGACTTTACGCTTTTGACTTCGAATTTTTCTGAAATTTTTAGCAGAAAGTAATTTCAAATACTCTAAATTTGCAGACTTAATTTTTGGGGTCGACTGGTTTTGACAGCAAGTCGAATTGAACAGTAAGCACGTCGAGCATTGAGACCTTGCTCGTAAATATAAGATCTCAAACTTTTACACGGCGAAAATAATTACGCTTTAGCTGCATAATCCGAATCATAGTAAGATTGCGCCACGTCTCTACAAGGTAGAGAAGCTGGATTCTCCTGGAAAGCCTTGGTTTGTGGCGTTCCGTCAAGGGGAACCGTAAAAATAAACCTAGAAATCCATGAGCTTCGGGTGGGTTTCGAAACTTAAGAAGATAAGTGTTCGGTGGCTGTTTCTGGCCTAGCTTAACATCGAAAATCTAATCAGGAAATAAGCGTGTAGAAAGCTCTTTAGTTGCTTGTTTGGACCCGGGTTCGATTCCCGGCGACTCCACAAAAAAGCCTGTAAACTTATTGTTTACAGGCTTTTTTTAATGTTAAAACTTAATAAAATAAGTAATTTTCTAATTTTTGCTTTTCAAAAATTGATATAATACCCGAAACATTGAAGTAAAATATAAATATAACTGGCATAATATCTGACAAAAACGATGTTTTATGGTATATTTTTTTATCTTTGAAATTCAGGATTTTTTATCCAAATGGCTTTAACTTTGAGCCTTTAGAAATTGATATTCATTATGGAACAGAAAATACATCAGGGAAGAAACGTAAAACGTTTCAGAGAAATGCTTAACATAAAGCAGGAAGGGTTAGCTTATGATTTGGGTGAAGACTGGAACCAAAAGAAAATTTCTTTACTGGAGCAAAAAGATGTAATTGAAGATAACTTGCTGAAACAAATCTCTGCTGTATTAAAAATTCCTGTTGAAGCTTTTCAGAATTTTGATGAAGAACAGGCGATTAATATTATTTCTAATACTTTTGATAATTGTCAACAACCTGCATCTGTATTTTACAATTCTACTGTTAATCAAATTGATCAATTGATCAAACTACATGAAGAAAAGATTGCTTTATATGAGCGTATGTTGAAAGAGAAAGATGAAATGATGGTGAGGCTTGAAAAATTGATAAATAAATAATAATTTGTAAAATATATTTAATTCTATAAAGAGACTTTTGAAGTCTCTTTTTTGTTTAGAGTTTTTCTATATTATCTTAACCCGTTAGCGCGGATTGTAACCCCGATCGCGCGGATTTGTAAACCCGTTAGCGCAGATTTGCAATCTGTGCCCACAAAGTATATCTTAACAGATTTAAAAAAGAAAACCCGTTTTTATCAATATAGGAATGGGCACGGAAAGAATTTCCGCGCTATCGTTGTGCATACGCTATCGTTGCGCATACCAAAAAGCCCGTTACCGTTAGCGCAGATTTGCAATCTGTACCCCGATAGCGCGGATTTGTAATCCGTGCCCGCAAAGTATATCTTGACAGATTTAAAAAAGAAAACCCGTTTTTATCAATATAGGAACGGGCACGGAAAGAATTTCCGCGCTATCGTTGTGCATACCCGTTACTCGTTACCGTTAGCGCAGATTTGCAATCTGTGCCCACAAGCTAAGTCAAGACAGCAGTTGAGTATTTTAAAATAAGTATAACAAAACAACATCTAAATCATTTTCTAAGTTGGAATAATTCCTTGCCGAACTAAAATAATAATCTTCAGCCGAATTAACAGTTTTATCTTTTACAGGATTATTATGGATGTAATCTATTTTTTGCTTAATAAACTTATTGCTATAAATATGTTCTGCATGGTAACCATTTTGCCAAACTTTATAATTCTGATCCTTTTTTAAATGTTCACATGATTTTCGAAAATATTCAAGCATCCATTCTCTTCTACTTTCAGGTTCATTTATTATAGTTTGTATTATTTTTTTTGATGTAAATTTTTTAAAATCTCTAATAATATCAGATAATACAAAACCATTCGTCCCTTTGCAAATCAAATGAATATGACTGCTCATAATACAGTAAGCATAAATTTCCAAACCTTTGTTTTCCTGACAATATTTTAAAGCATTTATTAAAATATTTTTCTGATTTAGTCTTGTAAATATATCTATCCATCCTACAGCAGTTATAGTTATAAAATATGCTTCCTCAGTTGTTGTTGCTTTGTATTTTGTTGACACGCCTTTTTTCTTACAAAAATAAAAAGTATAACGGAAAATTTTAATCTTTTTATTTATGTTTTGAAGAAATTACTTTGCGGGCACAGATTGCAAACCCGATCGCGCGGATTTGTAATCCGTGCCCGCAAAGTATATCTTGACAGATTTAAAAAAGAAAATCCAGTTTTCATTAATATAGGAACTGGCACGGAAAGAATTTCCGCGCTATCGTTGTGTATAGACGAGCGATCTGCTGTTGGATTTAGGTTTTAGTTATTTTCTACCAAAATCAGCTGGAATTTCACCCCAAGCTTTTGTTTCCCATTTTAATATTTTGTTGGTAAATTCATTTGAGATTAGCCATTTTTCTGCGCGTTCCATAAGTTCAAAAACTTCTTTATTATTTTCTGTTTCTTGAATATTACTTCTGGAAGTTTTATCTCTAATCCAAGATATTGCTATTTTGCTATCAGAATAAATTGGACGTATATCGTTGCTTTTTTTCATATGTGCCAATGCGTGTACTAAAGCTAAAAATTCACCCATATTATTTGATGCATCTTTAAAAGGACCTTGTTTGAAAATTACCCTTTTAGTTTCAGTTTCAACTCCTTGATATTCCATTAAACCTGGATTACCACTACAGGCTGCATCTACAGAGATACTTTTTAAAATAGGTGCACCGATCAATTTTAATTCTTCTTCAGATAACTCGGATTCAAAAAATGTCTTGCCTTTATAGTTATCATATTCTTCTGAATACGCTTGCTTTGCTAATTCTAAAGATTGAAAAGATTTATATTTGGCACCATTAAAACCATGGATACTTTCCTTACATTCATCCCACGTTTCGAATATTCCAATTTTTCTACCCTCCCAAACAACGTAAAACTTCTTTTTTGCCATATCTTTTTAATTTATTTACGATTTCGTAATTAAGATTATGCCCAACTTACTTATTCCCTCCATAAAATGATTTCAACTACCAATTTTAAAAGCTATATAGTTCCAGCCTGATCAATGTCCAATACCAAACATACAAAACCTTCATTGTTTTACTTTACGGTTTTCCGTAACTGTATAAAAGGCAAAATACTTCTTTAATAAATAAATTCATAAAGTATAAATACCTGTTTTTAATTTTTATTGAGCATAAAACCAGTTTTTATTAATATAGGAACGGGGACGGAAAGAATTTCCGCGCTATCGTTGTGCATACCCGCTACCAGTTACCGTTAGCGCAGATTTGCAATCTGTGCCTACAAAGCTAAGTCAAGACAGCAGTTGAGTATTTTAAAATAAGTATAACAAAACAACATCTAAATCATTTTCTAAGTTGGAATAATTCCTTGCCGAACTAAAATAATAATCTTCAGCCGAATTAACAGTTTTATCTTTTACAGGATTATTATGGATGTAATCTATTTTTTGCTTAATAAACTTATTGCTATAAATATGTTCTGCATGGTAACCATTTTGCCAAACTTTATAATTCTGATCCTTTTTTAAATGTTCACATGATTTTTGAAAATATTCAAGCATCCATTCTTTTCTACTTTCAGGTTCATTTATTATAGTTTGTATTATTTTTTTTGATGTAAATTTTTTAAAATCTCTAATAATATCAGATAATACAAAACCATTTGTCCCTTTGCAAATCAAATGAATATGACTGCTCATAATACAGTAAGCATAAATTTCCAAACCTTTGTTTTCCTGACAATATTTTAAAGCATTTATTAAAATATTTTTCTGATTTAGTCTTGTAAATATATCTATCCATCCTACAGCAGTTATAGTTATAAAATATGCTTCCTCAGTTGTTGTTGCTTTGTATTTTGTTGACATGTCTTTTTTCTTACAAAAATAAAAAGTATAACGGAAAATTTTAATCTTTTTATTTATGTTTTGAAGAAATTACTTTGCGGGCACAGATTGCAAATCTGCGCTATCGTTGCGGAACTCATTCTGTCAAATGAGAAATTGTAAAATTACGAACAACTTTTATTTTAATATTCTAAAAAGAATCAACACACCTGGAACTTTCGAATTTTTATTATAACAACATCCTTTCAGTAATTGTTTTATTTGAAGAAGTCTCAATTCCCGTAACTTCGGCATACTTTACATTTGGCAGCCAAAAAGAACCTCCTTCAATGCGCACAAATATTTTTTCTACCTGTATTTTTTTCTGGTTTACACTTACAAAAACATGATATTTTTGATCTGAATCTATCTTTTTCAAGGTTAAGGGTAACTTTTTATAGGATACAAATTTAAGCTCAAACTCCTCATTATTTACCGTTTTAGTTTCTATTCCGTAGGCAAATTTGCGTTGTATATAACTAAAATCTTTTTTTTCTCCTTTCTCCGCATATCGAATCCAATACGCTTTTATAGGATTGCTTTTGTTTATTTTTCCATTTTCCTGATAGTTTATGGCATAAATAGCCGTGTTTATATTTGGGTCGCGCTGAATATAAAATAGCATATTATCTATATTTTTAGGAGTAGGAAAATTTAATGGCGATGGATTTTTGGATTGCGCCAATAGATTTCCAGAAATTATATTTACTAAGATCGTTATAACGATTAGTGATTTTGTAAAATATTTAAATGATAATTTATTCATAACAAGATGCATATATACTAATTTAAACCCGTTGCGTGCAATTATTTCAACACATAGAAACATAGTTGTTAGATGCGGAAAAAAGAATATAAAAAAGAAACTAGTTTCTAACACATAGCTAGCTATGTTTATTTTAAACAAGTGAAACGCCTTTTTTAAGCGTCCTAAACTATGTCTCTATGTGTTGAAATAATTGCACGCAACGGATTAATTTAATTTGATTCGATTGCGTTCTGTTTTTCGTTTGTCTTAAAAACCCAATATTTAATTAGTGGATAATTAAATCCATAAGAAACAAAACTATCCGTGATTAATCTCCCGATTCTGTAATCGATTTGAAATGATTGTTGTAAAATAAGCGTGCCGAATGATTTTAAGGAAATACTTCCCAATACAACCAAAGCAAATTTAAAAAGCTGACTATTAATGGGACTGCTATAACCAGATTGATTTTTAAATACCCAAAATCTATTGATGCTGAAATTGATAATGGCGCCAACGGTTCCGGAGATTAGAATAGAAAAGGTAAAATGCAGTTTAAATACTTCTGTCAATAAAATCATTAAGCCATAATCGGTAATACCGCCTACAAATGCCGCAACTTGTGCTTGTAGAAAAGTTAAAATGGATTTTTTCTTAAACATTTCAGCCTTGGGTTTTATCTTTTAAATCGCCAAGCTTTAAAAGTTTAAAGCTATCTATGGTATTGATTATAAATAACACAATAGTGATTAAGCTAGCCAAATAGGTAATTGATCCGGGAAATAAAACTTCTGCAATTAAAATTAAAGTAATAATAAATCTAAGTTCTGTTGGACCAACAAAACCGGAATCTATACTGTATTCATTTGTAATTTTGTAGCGTAACTGGCTGATGATGATTGACCAGCCATATAATGCGACAAAAGCAAAGGCTAATACTTGTGTGCCATTTTCAGCATAAATGTAGTAGCCAAAGCCAATAAGTACAATACCAATCCAATCGGCAATAATATCGAGTGCAAAACCATACCAACGGCGCGGAATATTTCTGTAATAAGCCAGTCTTCCATCTAAAGAATCGCCTAACCAATTTATACCCAAACCGATAATACCCAAAAGCAAATACCAATTTGTTACATACATTCCTAAAACAAAAGCTAAAAAAACTAATCCCGAACCAAGTGTACCAATTAAAGTAAGTAAGTTTGGCGAAATGAATTTAGGCACTTTTGGAAGCAAAAATACAATCGTTAGCTGTTCTGCTTTTTTTAAAATATTAGTTCGCTTACGGTCTGAAAATGTCCTTTGTGCAATTACAATATAGTCTTCAACCTGTGTTTCTTTTCCCATTATTAGCCCAGTATTTATAAGCCAGAAAGTATAATCACTTCTAGCTTATAATTTTTAACTTTATTTTTCTTTGTGTATTTTTAAAAAAATCGGTGGCACTTTTTAGCTTACCTGATCTAACCAGATAACTAAATGCGATAACAAACAGCATAATTATTTAACAATACCTGCAAAACGTTGATAAAAAACCGTTGGACTGTTCTCGTTTTTAGGAGCATATTTTCCTGCTATAATTGGAATATAAATAACCCTTCTTCTGCTTTCTTCGCCACGAATAGATGATTCTGCAACTCTGTGCCACAAACGTCCATCGTGAATGGTTAAGTCTCCAGCTTCTGGAGTGATGGAAACTTCCTGTGGATCTGGTTTATTATCTAAAAAGTATTTTTTACGGAAAAGCATTTGATAAATACTCTGCTTGTGCGTACCCGGAATAATTTTAAGTCCGCCGTTTTCAGGTTTTAAAGTGCTTAAATGAATACCCACATTTAGCATTGGGTTTAATTTTCCACCATAAAAAATATCTCTCAAACCATCTGTATGCCAGCCCATTTTAGTAAACTTACTTTCTGGCCCATTGATATAATGATTGAAAACCATTCCGTCTTTTTCTTCCGTTCCTAATCTTGCCCCATCGCCTGCTAATGGTAATAAACCATTAAATCTTGGATCAAGTAAAAGACCACTTAAGGTTTGATGATGTTGATTGATAAAAGCAAAACGCTGCACAATAGCAGAGCCATCTAAATCTTTTCCATATTTAATTGGAACACCGTTTATTTTTTGAAGGTCATTTTCAATCCATTTTTGCTCCACTTGTTTGGAGGCATCAATGATGGATGAAACCGTTTCAGGGTTTATAAATTTTTTGAAATGGATAAAGCCATGTTCGTTAAAAAAGGCAATTTGCTCATTAGTTAATTGCTCAGTAAGGGTAAAGGTTTTATAAGAAGATCCCATGATAATATAGATTTAATAAATGAAATAATAGTGTTTGTAATTTTATCTAAAAGATTGCAACAACAGCAACAACAATACATTAGCATGTTTTTGTGCATTCGACCTTTAGGAAAATTAAACATATTTTTTCTTTTATCTGACATACTCTATAGAATTAGTAGAATTTAATACAAACATAATATATATTTTCTCTTTTCCAAAGAATATTTTTATATTTTTTTCGAAAAAAAATTAAATTTTATAAATCCCTGCTGCCGTTTTTTCGATAAAAGCCTTTGGTAGTATGCGATTGGCGTAGACTGAAATAATATTTGTAAAACCCGGAATAACTTCTGATTTTTTGCTGAACATGGCTTTTACTGCCATTTTTGCCACTTCATCTGGCTGCATATTAAACTTTTCAGCCATTTTGTTTAAAGCACTTAAACCAGCTCTTGCAGCAAAACCGGTATCGACCGGACCCGGACTAAAACAGGTTACTGAGATTGAAGTTTGGGCAAGTTCGAAACGCAAGGCACGAGTAAACGATAAAACAAAAGCTTTTGTAGCCGAATAAATAGCCAGCGTAGGAACGGCTTGGTAGGCAGCAGTACTCGATATATTTAAAATGTAAGCTTGTTTTTCTTGTGAAAGTATAGGAACTAATAAATGCGAAAGTTCTACCACTACATTCATGTTAAGCTGCATCATACCCAGCTGATCGGTTAGAGAAGACTGACTAAAATTGCCCCACACACCATAACCCGCATTGTTAACCAGAATCTCAACTGGATAGTTATTCATTTTTATCCAATCTGTTACTTTTTGCGATGCACCATTTATCGAAAGATCAATTGATAAAATAAAAGCATTAATGCCGTATTTAACTTGAAGATCATTTGATAATGCTTTTAATTCCTCTTCACTTCTAGCAGCAAGCAATAATGGATAACCTTGTTTAGCCAATTCATAAGCAATAGATTTTCCAATGCCTTTGCTGGCGCCGGTTATTAAGGCATACGGTTTAGTTTTTTCGCTCATTTTATTAATTTAATTATCAAATATAAAGATTAATTGTAACCCAGTACCTCGAAAATAACTTTTTAAAGTGTCTAACTATTCAATTATAAGACAGCCTTTTTTATATAAAAATATTTCTTTAGCCCATTATGATAAGGCTTTAAGGTGTAAAAACATAAATCTTTAATTAACTTTGTTGTTATCAAAAATCTTATATAAAGTCATTGATATTTTAAAACTTATAATTAACTATTTGAATTTCATAAATGTTAACTGATATTATTAAAGAAGATCTCACTGTACTTTTTTGCGGAATTAATCCCGGTTTAAAATCAGCAGCAGATGGACATCATTTTTCGGGAAGAAGCAATCGATTTTGGAAAGTATTACATCAGGCTGGTTTTACTCAACATCAAATAGAAGCTATAAACGATATTGACATTTTAAATCTTGGATATGGTTTGACTACTGCAGTAGCAAGAGCAACTTCTCGTGCAGATCAACTTTCAAAAGAAGAATTTGATGATTCTATTGAAATTTTCAGGAAAAAGATAAAAAAATTCCAACCAAAATATATCGCTTTTCTTGGTAAAGCAGCTTACAAAGCTTTTTCTGGTAAAAAGCAAATCACGTGGGGATTACAATCTGAAGATTTTTGCGGGGCTAAAGTTTGGATATTACCTAATCCTAGTGGTTTAAATCGTGGATTTACACTTAGCGATCTCGTTATTTCATATTCAGAATTATACAAAACAATTATTTAACTAAATAAAAAAACTCCTTTTAGATATTTGCGAAATAGACACATCATTAGCATTTCCTTCAAAAGGATTTTCGGTGCTCTCCTACTTGTACAAGTGAAGTGTACATCCAGGAAATATAACACTAAACGGAATCACCAGCCAAACCATATTTCCTTGCGCAATTCCGCTAACCGTTTCATCCATTTTATCAAATTTATTTTTAATTTAGAATCCGCTATAAGTCAACAAATTAATTTCAGAATTAAGACAAATCAGATGCAGATTTTACCTTCCGCCAGTTTAGCGCCATATATAAAAAATTATACTGTTGTTACAATCGAAAAAGATCTTGACAATGAAGTGTTTTATCCAAGCGGTTATGTAGATTTCATTATCAATATTTCTGAAGGAATGGCGGCTACTATTATTAATGGCAGACGAAAAGATACTCCGGCGATTGAACTTTTAGGACATTTAACCCTTCCTACCCGGCTTTCGGTTGCAAAAGGAACTTCGGTACTTATTGCGCGAATTTATCCGCATGCGAGTGCGTTGTTTTTCTCTGATCCATTATCAGAATTTACAAATTATGCTACCGATATGTACGATGTCGCACAAGTTGAAAATAGGGAATTGTATGAAAAAATAATGGAGGCAGATAGTCTTGCCTCCAAAATCAATATTTTAGAAAATCACTTTCTGCAGCAGCTCAAAAAAAACGAACCCCGATTAAAAAAAGTGTCGATGCTTCAAGATCTCAGTCAAAATCTTTTTGTTACTAATTCACTCGATTTGCCTGCAATGGCAAAGCATTCGGGATTATCGGAAAGATATATTCAAAAACTTTATTTGTCCAATATTGGAATAAGTCCTTCGGCATTTACTTCTGTAATACGATTTAACAAAAGCCTGCATTTAGTTCTTAATACTTCTGAATCGTTAACTACTATAGCCTATGACTGCGGATATTATGATCAGGCACATTTTATAAAAGAGTTTAAAAAATTTACAGGCATTACTCCTTTTGCATCAAGAGCTTCGTTAATAAAAAATGGAACCGATTTTCAAGAAGCTGTCAATGTAGGTTTCTAGGTTTATTTTGCAGGATGGTTGCTGCTAAACATATCGCGGTGCATTTTCCAGCCGTCTTTTGTTTTCTTCCAAATAACAATTACTTTTCCATCGTCTAATTTTTTACCTTCCAGATCAGTCATTTCATAATAACTTTCTTCTGTTACGGCTGTTTTACCATCTCCATACAGATTTTGAATGGTAAACTTAACGTGTACTTTTGGACCGTCTTTAAAAAACGCAGCAACTTGTTCGCTTCCGCATATAGGAGATGCATTGGGCGGGAACAAACAGGCATCATTGGTATACCTTGTTAGAATTGATCCGTCGTTTTTATTAGCGAGATCTGCATAAATTGCATTGCTGGCTTCTATAATCTTTCTGACGTTTTTCAATTCAGAATTTGACTTTTGCGCATTACACCAACAGGTAAGCAGCAATAATCCGTTTAAAATAAGTGCTCTTTTCATCTTAAATAATTTTTTCTCAAAGTAATTCATTCCTTTGAGCGGAAAATTGTAAAATAACGAACAACTTTTGTTTTGATTTTCAAACGGACTTAAACTCAAAATAAGTTTAATTTCAACACTTAAAAAAGTATCACAATATACCCTAAAAGTGAACTATTTTACTCCTAATGTTTCAGCATTTTTCTCTAACTTAGCGGTCTACATTTTAAAATGTAAGATTAAAATAAACTTTGTTTTTCTGCAAAACATTGATTGAAAAAGAATTACCATACTTTCTCTTACTTTTTGCTGCAAAAACATACTTCTAATAATTTAGTTAATTAAAAACTATGAGCAAATTTGATTTTGGAATTGTAGGACTCGGCGTAATGGGTCGTAACCTACTTTTAAATATTGCAAGCCATAACTTTGCGGCTGCAGGTTTAGACTTAGACACCGAAAAAGTCAACTCACTTCAACAAGAAGCCGATTCTGATCATACAATTGAAGCAACTACAGATGTGAAGCATTTTGTAGAGCTTATTCAACAGCCAAGAGCGATTATGTTATTGGTACCTGCGGGAAAACCAGTTGACAGCGCAATCGCAAGTTTATTACCGCATTTAGATAAAGGTGATATTATAATCGACGGTGGAAATACTTTTTTTACGGATACTGACAGAAGATTTTTAGAATTATCTGAAAAAGGGATTCATTTCTTCGGAATGGGAATTTCTGGTGGAGAAAAAGGCGCTCGTTTCGGTCCTGCAATGATGCCGGGCGGTGATCAAAAAGCATACGAAAGACTTCGCCCTATTTTTGAAGCGATTGCTGCAAAAGTAGACGGTGAGCCTTGTGTAGAATATTTAGGAAATGGTTCTGCGGGTAACTATGTAAAAATGGTTCACAACGGAATCGAATACGGAATCATGCAATTGATCTCTGAGATTTATGACCTTATGAAAAGAGGTTATAATCTGGATGATGAAACGATTCAGAAAACTTTTGAAGAGTGGAACCAAACCGATGATCTTAGATCGTATTTAATTGAAATTACCGGAAAGATCCTGAAACAAAAAGATGAAGACGGAAGTCTGTTAATCAATAAAATTTCGGATTGGGCAAAATCTAAAGGAACAGGAAAATGGACTTCGCAAAACGCAATGGATTTGCAGGTTCCGGTTCCAACTATCGACGCGGCGGTTAACATGCGCGATATGTCTAAAACCAAACCTGAAAGAATTGAAGCTGCTAAAAAATTAGTTTGGAACGCTGGTGAAAGTAATGTAAATACAAGCGAAGCAATTGCTGCCTTAAAATCGGCATTATACCTTTCTATTGTTGTGACTTACGCGCAAGGATTGGCTCAGCTTCATACGGCTTCTAAAGAATACAATTACGGATTAAACTTAGAAACTGTCGCTAAAATATGGCGCGGCGGATGTATCATTCGTGCGACTATTTTAGAAGATTTCAGAAAAGCATATGTTACAAAATCAGATTTACCAAACTTGCTTTTAGATGCTGGAATCGCTTCAAAATTAACAGAGAATCAAGCCGGAATGAGAACTGCAGTTCAGTTTGCGGTTCAGAAAGGAATACCTGTAGCGGGATTAATGAATTCATTAGCTTATTTTGATGCTTACAGATCTGCAAATCTGCCAACAAATTTAATTCAGGCGCAACGTGATTTCTTCGGGGCGCATACTTACGAACGTATCGACAAAGAAGGAGTTTTCCATACACAATGGTCTGAATAAGCAACTTAAAGCAACACAACTACACACAATGACTAAAAATAAACTTAAGAATCCAACAATCATCGTGATTTTTGGAGGAACCGGAGATTTAGCAAAGAGAAAGCTCTTTCCCGCTTTTCAAAATCTGTATCTTGACGGACGTATGTCTGAAAAGTTTCAGATTATTGCTCTTGGAAGAGCAGAAAAAACCAATGAAGATTTTCGCAGTTATGTATTAGAAAACCTAAATACTTTTTCAAGAAGAAAAGGAATTTCTGATCCTGAAACTGAAAAATTTCTTTCTCACATAACCTATCACAGTCTTGATATTGACAAAGAAGAATCTTATATCGGATTGAACGAAAAAATCAACAATTTTGATCTGGCTTTTGGAGAACGTGCCAATCGTCTTTTCTATCTTTCGATAACGCCTTCTTTCATTTCGACAATTTCAAGCAATATTAAAAAGATTGGACTTGCGGCAAATCCGAAACAAGATCGTATCATTATCGAAAAACCTTTTGGTTACGATAAAGCTTCTGCGATTGAATTGAACGAAATGCTTTCTGAGACTTTCAAAGAGGAACAGATTTACAGAATTGATCATTATTTAGGTAAAGAAACGGTTCAGAATATTTTGGCTTTCCGTTTTGGAAATTCCATGTTTGAACCTTTATGGAGTCGTAATTTTATTGATTTTGTCCAAATTACCGTGGCTGAAGAAGTCGGCGTTGAAGAACGAGGCGGATTCTACGAAGGTGTTGGTGCATTAAAAGACATGATTCAGAACCATTTGCTTCAAATTTTATGTATGACGGCTATGGAAGCGCCTGCTTCATTAAATGCTGATGATATTCGTAATCGTAAAGCCGATGTTTTAAAATCGATTCGCCGAATCAAACCAGAAGAAGTCGATCATTATATTGTAAGAGGTCAATATGGTGCAGGAGAAATAAAAGGAGTTCCGGTTCCGGGATATCGTGAGGATAAAGGAATTGCACCAGATTCTAATACAGAAACTTATGTAGCAATGAAAATTTATCTGGACAACTGGAGATGGCAGGGAATTCCATTTTATTTACGTTCCGGAAAAAGAATGGAAGAAAAACAATCTTCTATTATTATCCAGTTTAAACCAGTGCCGCACTCTGCATTTTCTTATGGTAAAGAAGGAATGACACCAAACCGATTGATTATCAATATTCAGCCTGCAATGGATATTAAATTGCAGTTTATGACCAAAAAACCGGGGCTTTCGCTTTCGTTAAGACCTGCAGAAATGGTATTTGACTATTTCGCTTGTTCTACTATGTCTCCGGAAGCTTATGAAACTTTAATTGCAGATGCATTGTTAGGAGATCCTACCCTATTTATGCGTTGGGATCAGGTAGAAGAAGCCTGGGATGCTATTGATACAATTCAACAAGTTTGGAAAACTACGGCACCTGTTGGTTTTCCTAATTACAAAGCAGGAAGCTGGGGCCCTGAAGAAGCTGACGAATTGTTGGCCCGCCAAGGACACAAATGGATTCCGAATACACAAACAAAAGAAGAAGTTTTAAATGATACAGATTTATAATACAACAGAAGAAATTAATACGAAAGCAGCGGACCTTTTTGTGGAATCAGCTCAGAAAGCTATTGCCGAAAAAGGCAAATTTACTGCTGTTCTTACCGGAGGTTCTTCTCCTGCAGGAATTTACAAGTTATTAGCTTCTGATGCTTACAAAACAAAAATTGACTGGAGTAAAGTTTTTATATTTTGGGGTGATGAACGATGGGTTCCGCTAAATGATGATTTGAGTAATGCAAAAATGTCTTATTCAACATTATTAAGCCACGTTCCTGTTCCGGCAGAAAACATTTTTGAAATGTACAAAGATGGTGTTACGCCAGAAGATTTTGCTGTTACTTACGAGCAGTCTATTAGAACTGTTTTAGGTGATGAAGGAAAATTTGACCTTATCTTATTAGGAATGGGAGACGACGGACACACGGCTTCTCTTTTTCCTGGTGAAGCGGTATTAAACGAACAAACAAAATGGGTTGATGCTTATTATTTAGCTCCTCAAAAAATGTATCGTATTACGCTGACTGCGCCGTTAATTAATAAAGCGGAGAAAATCGTCGTAGTTGCTTTTGGAGAGAAAAAAATAAATGCTTTAAAAGAAGTAACAACCGGAGAATTTAATCCAACACTGTACCCGATGCAGTTGATTAAACCAGTTTCTGGAGAATTATTATTTCTTGTAGATAAAATTGCTGCAGGAACGAATTAGGAAATTTGTTTTAAAAACATATTAAAAAGCCTGTAAACATTATGTTTACAGGCTTTTTAATTTTATATATTTCTTTGTTCCATAGGAACATCTCGTCGGTAGAAAAATTATATTGTTATCATCGTTTATGTTCTGAAGGAACGTTGATTTTTGCATCGTTTTTTAATAATAGGGCACATCAAACGTTCTTACGGAACGTAAATGCGACGACCTTTATTTTATCTACCAACGAGACATTCCTATGGAATGTAACGGGATATCAAAAAATAACAAGTTATATCTCTTTGTTCCGTAGGAACATTTCATTGGTAGAAAAATATATTGTTATAATCGTTACGTCCCGTAGGAACGTTTGATTTTGACATCGTTTTTTAATAATCTGGCATTTCAAACGTTCCTACGGAACGTAAATGCGACGACCTTTATTTTATCTACCAACGAAACATTCCTATGGAATGATAACGGGATATCCAAAAATAACAAGTTATATCTCTTTGTTCCGTAGGAACATTTCATTGGTAGAAAAAATATATTTTTATTACCGTTTACGTTCCGTAGGAACGTTTGATTTTGATATCGTTTTTTAATAATCTGGCATATCAAACGTTCCTACGTAACGTAAATGTAGCTGACCTTTATTTTATCTACCAACGAACCATTCCTATGGAATGATAACGGGATATCAAAAAATAACAAGTTATATCTCTTTGTTCTGTAGGAACATATCGTCGGTAGAAAAATATATTGTTATCATCGTTTACGTTCTGTAGGAACGTTTGATTTTGACATCGTTTTTTAATAATCGGGCACATCAAACGTTCCTACAGAACGTAAATGTGGCTGACTTTTATTTTTATCTACCAACGAAACATTCCTAATGGAATGAAACAGTAATTTCAAAATCCGTAAAAAGAATACAAATTGCCCGAATTAGTATTATTCGTAACAGCTCTTCTGTTTAGACCTTTACACTATTAATTTAATAGCTAAAAAAATGGACAAAACAATTTTAATTACAGGAGCAAGCAGCGGAATTGGAAAAGAAACTGCAAAATTATTTCAATCAAAAGGATGGAATGTTATCGCTACAATGCGTAATCCTGAAAACGAAACAGAATTACAAGCATTACAGAATGTTTTTGTTACTAACCTTGATGTATTGGATTTACAATCTATCGAGAATGCGGTAAAGGCCGGGATCTCTAAATTTGGTAAAATTGATGTATTATTAAATAATGCCGGATATGGCGCTTATGGTACTTTAGAATCTTTTTCGAGAGAAAAAATTGTACGTCAGTTTGATACTAATGTTATTGGACTTCTTGATGTTACTAAAGCTTTATTACCGCACTTTCGTGAAAATAAAAATGGAATTATCATCAATATTTCTTCAATTGGAGGTAAAATGACTTTTCCACTTGGCGCTTTATATCACGGAACTAAATTTGCTGTTGAAGGTATTTCTGAATCCTTAAGTTTTGAAGTGGAACAATTTGGAGGAAAAGTAAAAATTATAGAACCTGGAGCAATTGCAACTGATTTTGCCGGACGTTCGTTTGACTTTAGCAACGACGAAATTTTTACCGAATATCAAAGCATGGTTGGAAAAGTAATGGACGCTTTGCCTGCTTTATTTGATACTGCTTCGCCTGCAAGTTTGGTGGCTGAAGTAATTTATGAAGCAGCAACAGACGGTACAAATAAATTAAGATATCACGCCGGAGAAGACGCAAAAGTCATTATTGAAAACCGTAAACAATTGGATGATGAAACATTTATTGGCGGAATGAGAGCACAATTCGGACTTTAAATTTTAAACTGATAAACCTATTAGAATCATCAGAACGTGGTGATTCTTATAGGTCTTTTAAAAATTGTATCTTTACATTAATGATCCTGTTATGAGCGCATTTATACATTTACAAACAATTTCAGATTTGTTCCGTTTTTTTCATCTGGAAACTCCTATTCTGCACCCTCTTATTGCCGTGGTAGATTTTAGTGAGGTAAAAGAGCAGATTACGGAAGACACTAAAATTTCTCCAGATTTCTACGGATTGATATTCAAAAACTACAATAGAAATAATATCAAATACGGACGAAAAATCATTGATTTTCAAGATGGAAGTTTGATTTGTGTGGCTCCAAATCAAGTTCTCGAAATGGACGAGGATATTGAGGTTTCACCAGCTATGATGGGCTGGGGATTATTTTTTCATCCGGACCTCATCAGGGCAACTTCTTTAAATAATAAATTAAAGGATTATAGTTTTTTTTCATACGACATGTCTGAAGCACTTCATATGTCAGAGAAAGAAAAACAAATTTTATACGATTGTGTTCTTAAAATTGAAGGAGAATTAAAAGAAAACATCGATATACACAGTCAGGATATTATCGTTTCTACAATTGAACTGCTGTTGAATTATTGTTCCCGTTTTTACGGAAGACAGTTTATTACCCGAAAAAGTTCGAATAATTCTGTAGTTACTGAAATTGAAAAAATACTGACCGGATATTTTAATTCAAAAAGCAATACCGAAAAAGGATTACCAACTGTAAAATTTCTGGCAGAACAAGTACATCTTTCACCAAGTTATTTAAGTGATCTGCTCAAAAAAGAAACGGGCAAAAATACTCAGGACCATATTCATTTTTATTTAATTGAAGAAGCCAAAAATGTTTTATTAAACAGTGATAAATCGGTCAGCGAAATTGCCTATTCATTAGGGTTTGAATATCCGCAGTATTTCAATAAACTGTTCAAGCAAAAAACAGGGAAAACGCCAATAGAATTTAGAAGTCTGAATTAAATTCGTAATCAATTATCGCTGCAGGTAAAAATATGTTTGGAACCTTTGCTGAGTGAATTAACAATTGCATCCTTTAAGCCGGATCCTAAATTAGAGGTAATCACCCTTAATATTTCTTTTAAATCATTAAAATTATTTGGCTTGACAAAATAGCAAATCGACCCTAAACTTGCAGCTGCTTCCATATCCTTTTTATGCGACGATGTCGAAATCATAATTACGGGTATATCCTGATACGCCGGATCTTTTTTTAATAATTCCAAACAGTTCCAGCCATTCATAATCGGCATATTGAGATCCAGAAAAATAAGTTCCGGTTTTTCATCAATTGTCTTTAATATTTCAAATATTTCTACACCATTAACGGCACAATGACATACAACATTTTCATTTACATCTTCTAATGCCTCACAAAACATTTCTGTATCATCGATATCATCATCAGCCAATAAAATTATTTTCTTTTCCATAATCTAAATATCATTTTCATTTTGTTTTAAAGGGAGTGTTACAATAAAAGCGGCACCTTTTGTATTACCTTCTGCAACAATATTTCCTCCATGCCGTTCTGCTATTTTTTTACAAAGTGATAATCCTAAGCCGGTTCCTTCGTAACTATCTTTGGAATTGAGACGCGTAAAAGTTTCAAATATCCGCTCTGCCTGTGCAGATTCAAAGCCAATTCCGTTATCTTTCACTGTAATTACAGCAAGACTTTTATCCTCCTGAGTAACTATTTTTGATGATAATATAATTTCAGGCGGCGTTTCATTTTTGGCAAACTTAATAGAATTATTAATAAGATTATAAAAAAGCTGATAAAGAAGTACCAAAGCTCCTTCAATTGTTGGGAGATCGTGATAATGAATTTTCCCGCCTGTTTTTTGCAAAATGATTTCTAAATCAATTTCAATATTTTTTATAACCTTATTGAGATCAACCAAAGTTGGTTTCTGCAAATCGGCATTGATTTTAGAATATGCCAAAACGCCATCAATCATATTGTACATACGATCTGTCGCAACGTGAATTCTCTCTATAAACCTGCTTGCAGATTCGTCTAACTTTCCATCAAGATGATCTTCCAGCCTGCTTGTAAATGTTTTAATTTTTCTTACCGGTTCTTTTAAATCATGAGACGCCACATGTGCAAACTGCTGTAAATCTTCGTTGGAACGTTTTAATTCTTTCGTTCTGTTTTCAACCAGAACTTCCAGTTTTTCAGTAATCGTTTTTTGTTCATGAATATCGGTGCAGGTACCAAACCATTTGACAATCGCTCCCGATCCATCTTTTATAGGTACTGCTTTACTTAAAAACCATCTGAATTCTCCTGTATCTCCATTTTTTAATCGCAGTTCAATTTGATATGCAGTACCTTTTTGAACGCTTTGATACCAATATCCCAATACCAGATCAACATCATCCGGATGCAGGAAAGGAGTCCAGCTTGTATCTCCAAATTCATTTTCTTCAAAACCGGTATATTCATACCAGCGTTTATTATAATAATCGACAAAACCATCCGGTTGTCCGGTCCAGATAATTTGCGGTACCAAATCTGCAAGAAGTCTGAATTTTTCTTCGCTTTCCTTAATAATCTGCTCTACCTCTTTTTGCGAAGTAATATCACTTGCTGCACCAAACCATTCAATTATATTATTTTCATGGTCTAATATTGGGATTGCCCTTGAAAAAGTCCATCCTAATGATCCATCTGCGTTTAAAACTCTGTATTCTAATTCAAAAACACTTTTGTTTGCTATTGATTCCTTAATATGATTCAGTACTATTTGCTTATCATCCGGATGAATGTATTTATCAAACCAATTTATAGTTGGTTCTTCAACATCAGATAAAAATCTGCTTCCTTCCATGGTTCGCATTATTGTCCAGTCTGCATTCATGCTGTACACCATATCAGATGAAGCATTAACCAAAGCGCGGAAACGGGTTTCACTTTCCTCCATCTTTTTTCGGGCCACTACCTGCTGTGTAACATCAACCGCTACCTGAATCATACCGGTTATTTTTCCATCTTCCACTAAAGGGCGATAGGCCAGATTATAGTAATAATCGACCATTATACCTGTACGGTTATGCTGAACCAGGACTTCACTCTGGTCAAAAGAAATTCCTTTATTATAAACATTTTGAACCTGAGTCCAAACGTACTGCCCTTTTAATTCGGGCAAAACTTCAATCAGCGGCATGCCTATTATTTCCTCGTCGCGACCAATCAGGGTGAGCATATGTTTGTTAATCTGCTCGATTACCAAATTGTCACCCATTAACACCAAAGTTGGAGACGGCGTTTGATCGATCATAGATTTTAATCGGGCTTCGCTTTCTTCTATTTTTTTTCGGGATAAAAACTGCTGTTCCTCTGCCAGTTTTATTTCAGTAATATCACGCGTCGTACCTGCAATAGCTTCTACTTCTCCTTTTTCATTTAAAACCGGGGCAAAAATATAATCGTAAATTCTTTTGCCCAGTTCTGCATGCGGAAAAGAAACTGTTCCCCTAATAGATTTTTTAGAAGCAACAACTTCGTCAATTTCTCTTTCATGCATTGCAGCATGCCATTCTTCATATCCATTTTCTCTTAAACCTTTTCCAATGGCATCTTCTGCTGATTTTCCCCACATGGTAAGCAAGGCTTTATTGGCATATGTAAACTTGTATGATAAATCAAATACATAGACCAAATCCGGTGTTGTACTTGTGATGGAGTCGTAAAGTCTTTTTTGTTTTTCTGCAGCTGTTAAAGCATTGTTGAGTGTAATTTCTGCTTTTTTTCTTTCGGTTATATCTTCTGTGGTTACAATGAGTAATTCATCTTGTTTTACAGCCGTAAACCGAAACCAAAGCTGTATTCCCTCTCCATCATACCAGCGTTCAAAATTAGCTGTTACTCCGGTTTGGGCTGCTTCAATAAATCTTTCCAGAATACCATTTTTTTTTATCGTGGGAAAAACAACACTGAACCGTTTGTTTTTGTATTCGATATCACCAATCCATTTTTTGGTGTAAGTATTAAAAACTAGTATAGAAAAGTCTTCTATTTCGCCTTTATCGTTATACAAAGACTTTATAACTGCGATTCCGTTTGCAGCAGAATTAAAAACAGTTTCAAAAAAATCATTATTTTCTGTTAATTCCATCGCAGCATTTTAGTGTAATGAATATTTTTTATTGCTATGCTAATGCTAATATAATTAATTTTATGGCATAAATAAAGTAATTATTTATGATTCATTCCGCTTTATAATTTCACACTAAATGCTGTATTTTTTTCAATCTTCATTATAAGGATCAAAATGATTTAAATTAAAAAACCCCTTTATTGAATTCATAAAGGGGTTCGGTTTTTGTTTTATTCAAAGATTAATTTTTAATAAACTTTTGTACATAACTAGCTTTATCAGTTACAACCTTTATAATGTATAATCCTTTTATTAAAGAACTTACGTTAATTTGTTTATAATTAACCTCAGCATTAATTGCTTTTCCTGAAATGTCATAAACATTCACGCCTAATACTTCATCTTCTGTTTGAATATTCAGGATTTCAGAAACCGGATTAGGATAAACTGACAGTTTTACTTTTGTAAATTCCTCTGTTCCTAAATTAATTGATGCTTTAACAGTAATTGATTTTTCAACGAATTTACCATTCGAATTAAAACTGATTACAACTGTCGCATTTCCAGTCTTTTTTGGTGTTAAAACCAACTCGTCTTTTTCATTTATTACCGCTGTAACAATTTGTGCATCACTATTTGATTTTACCGATTTTGCAATGGCAAGAGATAAATTATCGGCATCCGAAACAATATTTTTTAAATCAATTACGGTTGCATTTTTTACTGAAACTTCTGAAGGCAAAGCCGCACTAATTACTGGCGAAGCATTATCCGGAAAAACAGTCATAGCAGGAAACCAGTAATAATCATCTAAAATTTTAGTGTTTGTTAAAACTCCTTTGTTATCAAAAGTATGAATCCAGTTTTTTTGGTAATGCGCTCCAAATCCGCTTTCTGTTGTATTCAGAATTAATTTATCAGAAACCGGATCAATACGCAATGCCGCACCGTAAGGAATTTGTTTAAAAGTTCCTGTTTGTCCCGGAATTACTGCAAAATTCTCATTGAACGTTTTTGTGGCAACATCAAACTTTACAATTTGTGTTCCTGAATTAAAACTATTAATAGAATTTATCCAATACAAAGCATTCTGCTGATTGCTGTAGGTAAAACTTCCTGCGTTCCATGCTCCCCAAGATCCTAAATATTTCGTAGTTGGAATTGCATATTCTGTTAGGGCAAAAGTTGTTTCATTAATATTAATTAATTTCTGATTCTGAATTCCCCAAACACTTCCGTCTTTCGCCTGAACTACAGAATGAAATGCTCCGGTAATAGTAGTTTTTACACTATTTGTCGCTGGATCAATAACCAGAATTCCTGCATTTTGTTTTACAGCAAATACATAATGAGAAGTACGAATCATGTTTCCTATTTGTCCGGAATACTGACTTCCGCCGCCTGTTCCTGTTACTAGGCTTCCCACTTTTAGATTGGCAATATCAAAAAGAAAAACTCCGTTTGAAGCACCAATATAACCTGTCTTTTCATCAACACCAACAAACGAACGTCCATCGCCCCCGCCAATATCATTAAATCCGGCGATTTTCTTCATCGTTTTCGCATTCGCAACAACCAATCTTCCACCCGGAGTATATTGACTGTCTCCTCCATCTGAAGCTTGCTTTGAAATAAAGTAAAACTTATCTCCATAAATTGTTCCATACTGCGTTGTTGCCCCAAAAGCCTGACTGCTGTTTGTCGCACTGTAAACACGGTAACTAATATTTCCGTCAGCATTCACAAAATTTACAGATCCGTTGGTGTGTCCAAACCATTCTTCGTTTACCAAGAAATAACCCGCAGTAAAATCTGTTGCCGCAACGTATGGCGCTACCGCAGTAAAAGTTGACGCAATATCAAACGAATTAAATCCCGGATTATAATTCCAAACATCCCATGAACCGTTTTCTAAAACACGGCTGCTTGCTCCCAAACCAGAATAACCAAATTCAGTATCGGTTGGATTTTTTACCCAATACGACCAATATCCGTTGCTTGTCCAGCCAGACTGCCAATGATCTGCCGCGTCAATAGGCGTATATAAATCAAAATCGTATTCTGTCGTATTTACAATTCCGTTTACCGGATAATACGGATACGTTACATTTTTATCTTTATAAAGTCCGTTTGTGTTAGCTCCGTTCAAATCAAAACCAAGTCCGCCAATTGCAGATCCAAATTGTGTTCCCTGATATAAAAGAGTAAAAAAACGGTGATCTGCTTTTGCAATTGCTTTGAGCATATCTTCTCCCGTTGCATTTCCATCCCATTTAAAACCCCAAACTAAGGCATCGGCATTTTTCTCGTCGTTCCATTGTACCACAAAAGCTGCTTGATTTGCTCCTGTTCCTACCCAATATTTAATTTGAGCAAAATCTGCTGCACTAGCCGTTTTTTTACTCGTCAGCTTTTTAACCGATGATTTTTGCTGAATATCATTTCGCGGAACACCTTGTACCGATACCTGTGCATTGGTAAAGAATGCAAATAATAATAGTAGTATTAAAAAGTAATTTTTCTTCATATTATAGTTGATTTAAAAAATTTATTAGTTTAGATATAAGTCGTAAGCTCCCGCTACTTCTGTAGAAACTTCTCCCAGCCAGCCCGCTTCCTGATTGATTGCTGTATGTATTTTAATGAAATCTATTCCGGGAAGTTTTACATAATTTCCGTTTTTATCTACGGCCCAGGCAATGTCAATATTTGATGCTTCGTCATTATTTGGAGCATTATCGGCATAGCCAAAATCAAAAGATTTCCCTACCCAGTAATTTCCTGCGCCGCTTTGATCGTAAAAATTGTCTGCTATTTTTGTTCCTTTCAGCGTATAAGAAGCCTCAGAAATCCAAAGCGGATAATAACTTTGTTCGTGGAATATATTTTTAGATTTATAGCCGGAATTCCCCAAATTATCCTGCCATTTGATATATTCAGAATCCATTTGCCAGGATTCATTTCCTTCAGCTACAATTGGAGTTTTGTTGGGATCTGGTTTAAAATAAGTAATGCTGAAATTCTTTAACGTTGTGTTTTTAAAGTATTCACTTCCTGCTATTTCGTACCATTCATCTTCATCGGGTTTTCCGTTTTTATTTTTGTCGTAAGCCACAGAAATAATTCCCGCTTCGCAAGATCCAAAACGTGCTTCATTTGCCTGATTTCCCCAAAATGCATTTCCTAAAACTTTAAAATCGCGTCCAGCCATATTTGGAATTGTATGATCAAATCCAAAAACAACATAACCGCCAAAACCGCCTAATGAAATCATAGTCGTATTTGAACCAACAAGTGCTTTTTTTGCCGCACTGATAAGATTACTTTGCGTATTTCCGGTTATATATTCCGGAATTGTATTCGTAAACTGACCAGCTGCCGGACGAAAATCAAATACATTCGAAATATATTTACTGTACGCTTTTGTTTCTTGTACAACATTGATAGTTGATGTATAGGTTTTGACAGTTCCGTTAATTTCTACTTTTAAAGTCAGCTTGTAATTTTTTAAATACGGACTAATAAAATCCAATTGTGAATTCTGCGAAAGCAAAGAATCTTCATTTGCAATCCAGGTTAATTTTGAATTCGCCGGAAGATTTGGCACAATATTCAGCACTTTAAATCGGTCAATTGAATAAGATTCTTTTAGTACTTCTGCTGGAATTTCTACATTGTCTTCTTCCTTATCGGTTTCACAAGCAATGAATCCCAAAAAGAGAATTGACAGCAATGTGGTTTTTAAAATTTTAAAAGGAATTGTTTTCATTTTATGATAATTAGTTTTTTACACTTTACTTCTTAGTGATAAAAGCGATATGCGCAGGAATATTTCCAGCCGTTGTTTTCCACTTTAATTTGCCTTCTGGTGTAAAGCAATAGATGTAACCTGTTACAACATAATTCTGGGCATCGGTTATATAAATCTCTTTTGTTTCGGGATTTACCTGAAGTCCGTATGGAATCATAATTTGCTTTTCTGTGCCGTCTGTAATAATTCTATCTGTGATTATTTGTTTGGTTTTTGTATCAAGGATTCCATAGATAATTTTATTACTGTTGGTTAAGTAACTCCACGATACGCTATAGAAATAAAGTAAATCGTCGACCAGACAAGTGTCTGAAACCGGAATGTCGAGCTGCATTTTTTTCTCATCGGTTTTGGTATCAATTACAAAAAGATTCGAAGGCGTGTTGTAATAATCTCCTCTGGAACTCACATAAATATCACCGCGGCTGTCAATCTGCATGCTGTACAAATTGATGCCGACATCTATTTTTTTTATTTCTTTGAAAGTTTCCAAATCAATTACAGAAACAGTTCGGTCATAATTTGGAACTCTGTAACCTCCGGAATTTGCTACATACAATTTTCCGTTATGAACTACCATTTGTTCAGGCTGATAGCCAACGGTTACTTTTCTTTTTATTTCTAAAGATGTTGTATCGATTTCGGCAACAAAACCAATTTCTGCATTTGGATCAATTGCTACAGGACCAGAATACGAACTCACATAAGCTTTATCTTTATAAAAAGTCACATAACGGCAATTGGGAATATCAATTTTTTTGATGCGTTTTGCTGTCCATTTTTCTATGACCTCAACTTTGTTGGAACAATTGATTACGGCGTAGACTTTATTCCCGTAAATCTTAATATCATTTCCAACATCGCCTAATTCTTTTACAACCGTTGGATTTCTTTCGGAATAAATATCGGTCGTGTAATTTCCGGTTCTGTAATTAAAAACGTCAATACTGGCGCGGTTCATTCCCATATTTCCTTCGTTCAAAAGATAAAAACCTTCAATATTCCCGTCACTTCTTGGCGCAGCAACACTTTTATCTGTTGACGGAAAAATGGTTTCATCTTCTCTGCAGGAAGCAAAAGCCAGAATGATACATAAACTGAGAATTATTTTTGCGGTTATCTTTTTCATAGCTCAATACTTATTATAAATTTCACTGTGCGGCCCGGCATTGGATAATTGTATATCACTTCATAATTTTGGTTGAGAACATTGTTGAGTTCTACTGCGCCCTTTAATTTGTAATTCTGAAATGCAAATAATTTTTGAACGGCTAAATCATGAGTATACCACGGCTGAACTTCATTAATTTTTATGTTATTGACATTTCCGTTATAGCGTTTCCCAACATAAATAAAACTGTAGTTGAAATTCCAGGTTTCATAATCGGCATTTAAGATTCCTGAACCGCTATGCCACGGTGTATACGGAATTTGGTCTCCGTAAGAGGATAATTCAAGACCGCCAAATTTGGTATAATCTTTACTTTCAGAATACGTGTAAGTAAGATTTGCAGCAAGATTTACTTTACCAAAATGCGTTCCCATATTCAAAACAGATTCTATTCCTTTTCCTTTCACCTGTCCGATATTCGTCATCATCCAGCGGAAAAGATTTCCGGTTGGCGCGGCGATTATTTTATCTTTTGTATTGGTGTAATAACCGTCTAACTGAAAAGAGAATTTGTCGAAAAAGCCTTTATTCTGAGGAAAATTATACGTGAATCCAACATCGTACTGATTCATATATTCTGGTCGCAAAGTGCTTGAACCAATCATGGTATAATACAAATCGTTGAAAGTGGGCATTCTGAAAATTCGTTTTGCAAACGCTCTTAAATTAAAATCGTAGTTTTTAAATGGTGCGTAACCTAGAAATAAGGCCGGAGTAAATTCTGTTTTATCTGGAGCTTTTGCGTTGTAGCGAACTTCTTCCTGAACGTTTGTGCCAATAACGCTCCCTAAAGCTTTAAAACCTCCAATTCTGTAAGTACTGGCTAAAGAAATTAATGTAGTATAACGCTGCGGGTAAGAGAATTGAGTCTGGATTCCTCTTCTTGTAGCGTTTAATCGGTTGTATTGAAAATCTGTAGACAGCGAAACATCCCAATTTGACAAAATGCTGTACATATTGACTGCCGAGATATAATATTCCTGCTGATAATAACTATCGTCAGACTGTGCACCTTCGGTTACCGTTTCTCCTAATATATTCGTGGTATCTCTGGCGACATAATGTGTGTAATCGTAAGCGAATTTTGCCCTTGCCTGAAATTTATATTTTTCGGTAAAGTCTTTTACCAAAAATGCCTGCGTGAAAAAATTCTTGTCATATTGCCTGAAACCGTCGGAGAATTTATTTTCTACAATTGCGCCCGGCGCTCCTCTGTGGGAATCGTAATAATATACTTTAGCATCCCAGGAACCTTTGTTTATTTTTCCGTAAAGACCAGATTCTACTCGTAAAGCTTCAATATCACTATTATGTCTTGTGGCTGTTGTATCGTAAGCGATTGTTCCGTCGAGATTGTTTCTTTTGTATCTGAATTTATATTCTCCGTTCGATTTTATGTATTCAGAACTAAAACTCATACCGACTTTGTCACTTAATTTTTGTTCCCATCTAAAAGACGGATCAAAATAATTAATGGACATTGTCTTGAAACGTACTAATAGATTTGTTTTTTTATCGCCAATAAAAACCGGACGTTTTGTTCGTAGATAAATCGTAGAAGCCGCCGCAAAGTCTTTTGCTGATTGGAATATTTCGCTTTTCTGTCCGTTATACATCGTTAGCGATTCCATATCGTCGAGAGAATATTTCCCTAAATCGGTAACGCCGTTTTGTGCGTTTCCTAATTGTATTCCGTCATAAAAAACACCTACGTGATGTGTTCCCATGTTACGAACATCAACGGTTTTAAGTCCGCCAAGTCCTCCGTAATCTTTTATTTGGGTTCCGGCAAAATACCGAAGAGCATCGGCAACATTATGGCTCGACAAATTTTCGAGTAATTTTCCCGAAAGTGTCTGCACGGGAATAACTTCCTGATAGGGTTTTCCTTTTAAGATTACTTCTTTTAAAACCCGCAGACTATCAGTTTCTACTTGCGAATGAAGTACAAACGGAGCAAAAAGTATGAAAACGAATAAGAGTATTTTTTTTCTATAATACATCACCAATTAATTAAATAAACTTCGGGATGTAATAGCAAAAAGAGATAATCCTGTTATGTAAATAACAGGTCAATTCTTGTTGTCAACTTTATTCCACGAAAGTCTTAAACTATGTGATTGTGGCAGGTCTCCTGACTTGTTCCATCTTTAAAACAGCCTTCTCATCCGCAAAATCGGGACAATGGCAATAGTAGTGTTTAAAGACTTATATAGAACTTACAGTAGCGGGTCTGTTCAGGATTTACACCTGATTCCCTTTTAACTGTTTTTTCATTAAATTTGAAAAAACAGACCAAAATCTGGCGCAAAGATAGAACTATCCTGAAAAAAATGATACAGGAATTGGTAAAATAAGTTTATTTAAAAAATTAAGAAGTCTTTTCGAGAACTAAATTAAATTAATCAGCACCGCCGTCGACGCTGTCAAAAGTTTCTCTTTCTTTAGGTGTGATACTGTATTTTACAGAAACCATTGGCCCGTAATACACATCAAACTGATTTCCGTTAGCACGCAGCTGCATCTGACCAATGATGCCTGCCAGAAAATGGATATTGGGCGTTATACCTGCCGTGTAGTAAACTGATAATCTAAAAATATCAAAATGCTCTTCGGCATAATCTTTTGAGGCAAACTTTAGCATCAATTCTGTATAATAGCCAATGTTTGGTGCTAAAAATATAGGTTTTTCTTTAGTTTGACGCAGAAAATGATTTACACCAAATCTGGCTCTTAATCTCGGAATTGTTTGATGAACTCCGTTTCTGTCATCAAAAAATTTGGTTTCAAAACGCACTTGTTCAAAAATGGAACCTTTTGGCATATCCTGAGAAAAAGTTCCCATTACAATAAGCCTGTTTTCTAAGGTTTCATAATTTCCGGCTTCTTCTACGGCATATTTTTGATTGTGAGCATAACCCAGCCACAGTTTTATATTTTTAAATCCTGAATAAATAAGCCACGGCCTAACTACAACACGCTGTGTATAAGCAAAAGGATTTCCATTGGTATATGCACCTTGTGTCACCAATTGAAAATCGGCCTGTCCGCTTAAATGCCATTTTTCATAAATTGGGAAAGCAATATCTCCCTCTTCAATTGATGCGGGAATAAAACCAATGGAATACGGAGCATCCTGTGCTTTAGCAATTTGTATAAACGCTGCACAAAATAATAATAGAAAACCTTTTTTAATCGTACTCATAAATCTTAGTTTACTTATTTAAAAGAAAGTCTAAACAGGAGTATAACAAAGATAAAAAGGCTGTGCGTTATGCTTAAAGGATTTAATGTTGCAGATTATAATATGAAACCAAGTTTTACTTTATTTCTTTTTTGAAAAAGTAAGTTTTTCAATTTCCTTTAGAAATTCAGAATCAAACTCAGAATAAGCACGTAACATATATTTTTCGTCTCGTTTATGCATCACCAAACGGATTTTCTGAACCATCAGCCAAATAGGTTCGTAGCGTTTGTGTCCTAAAAGATATTGCAATTGTAAAATGGAGAATTTCTTTTTAGAAAGTGTCATTAATTCAATACAAATCATCCAGTATCTAAAGGGTAAATTGGAGTTTTCCATCACGGTTCCGGATCGAAGACTGATTCTGTTTTTGCATTTTTTACATTGAAATTTTAAATCGACTGTTCTGAAAGAATGGGAATTATGCCCGCACTTTTTACAAACCAAACCGTTTTCCAGTCGTTTGTTTTTAAATTCCTCAATGCAGGTTTCTTCTTCATTGTATTTTTCGAAATATTGCCGTAATTCCATTATAAAAAATCGCTTTTCTGAAACTAAATATAAAATAAATCTTTGCTTACAAAAAACGATTTTCCATAAAAAAGAGGAAATTCAAATTAGAAAATCCTCTTTTAAAATTATAAAAAATGCAATTACAGTTTGTGGGCTATTTCTTTTTTATACTTATTCAATATAGATTTTGTCATACCCAAATTGGCTTTGGTCGAGTCTACTGCCAAATAAATAAAATATTCTCCATTATCAGAAACATCAATAATATGAATTTGAGAAGTAAGCGTAATCATAACGTTATCAACAACCTGACCTTGTAATTTTAAAGCTCTTATGGCATTCATTTCTGCTTTGACGACTTCAAGATTATAGGCAGATGCGAGTTCCGGATCAAAATCGCTAAAAGCTGATTGTGAATAATAAGACATTCCGCTTTTGATTTCTGCTACAGAAACTGCGATAAAACCAGGTACGTTCTTTTTAAGATCTTCTCCAAATTGTTTTAAAAAATCAGACATATGTTTTGGGTTTAATAGGATTCTAAAATGTTATTTCTTGTGGTACTTGACACAAATTTATAGATCTGATTTTATTTAATTATCCGCAATACATACCTTTTTTTATTTTTTTTCTTACTTTTTTCTAAAAGAAAAATGATCCAAAAAAAGGGGAAAGATATCGAATACCTTTCCCCTTTTTATAACTAACCTTTGTATTTAAAAAGTAACAAATTTTGCGCCTAAACTGAACCATCTTGCCGGCAAAGGAAATGCTCCAATTTCATAATAAGTAGTATTGAAAATGTTTTGTGCATCAATAAAAATGGTAAACTTTTTAATAGACTGACTAATTCTGGCGTCATTAATCCAGTAAGAAGCTCCGGTAACTCTTTCGTTAAAACGGGTTGCCAGTAAAACAGAGAAATCTTTATGCTGAAAATCTATTGTATTAGTTACCTGATGTTTTAAAGACGAAATCAGATATTTAGAATACGGTTCGTCGCGGGTATCTTTAAATTTAGAATCTAAGTAAGAATAGCCTAAAGTGAAATTCATTTTTGAATCATCAGAAAAATTAAAACTGTATGATCCGCGCATATTGATTCCGTTAGTAATTAAATCACCGTAGTTTTGACTTTGCCACGGCACCGTTGTCACCATTCTTGTCCAGTCGATATAATTGCTTATTTCTCTGTAAAAATAATTCACGTTTAAGTTTAAAGATTTTCTGTTGAATTTAAACCCGAATTCACTTTGAAAAGCATTTTCAGATTCCAAATCCGGATTTCCAATATTTCCCGGACGCTGATTCAAGTACAAGTCTGTAAACGAAGGAATCCTTTGACTAGTCCCCACATTAGCAATAACCTTAAACTCGTTTGTCAACTCGTAACTTGCATCAAGCCCTGGATAAATCTGCCATTTATAATCTGAATTATAATTAAGATAAGTTCCTAAATTCACGTTCAGTTTCTCAAATAAATACGTTTTGTATTCTGCATAAATGCCTACATTTTCACGATCGTGATCGCCAATGTTTGAGGAATGAATATCTTCATTTCTGAATTCGGCACCAAAACCAATTTCACCTTTTTCAGTTTTGATAGAAGAATTTAATTCTGCCGCAATAGAATTGGTATAATGCTGACTTCTTCCTGCATTCAGGTTGTTATTTCCTAAATATCTGTAATCATCATAATTGTATCTGTACGTAACTCTTGGCATAATTTTCCAGTTTTCCGTAATAGAATGTTTCGACTGAATATTAGCAAAAGTTGTCTGCACTATTTCTGTAGAATTTTTATCGCCCGGTGCAGCGTAAAATCCGTTAGCTCCAAATCCGTTTTTTACATAACCAAACGAACCTAAAATTTCGTTAGAATCATTCACCTGAACATTTCCCTGATACAAGATTTTATTGTTTTCAAATCCTGTATTATAGCGATATCCGTTGCTTTTATCGTGCGATGCAAAAATAGAATGCTGTTGCTTTTCTTTTCCTAAAACAGCTCCAACCTGAACTCCGGTTCCAAAAAATGTATCTCCCGTATCGTCAGAATCTTTCTCAAAATTAGAACCCGCATAAGTACTTAGTAAAACTCCCGATTTTGTTGGCTTTTTAGTAATAATATTAATCGCTCCCGTTAAGCTGTTGATTCCGAAGATTCTCGCAGCAGGGCCACGTAAAATTTCGATTCTTTCAATTGCTTCAACCGGAAGCGGCAGATTAAGCATATTGTGAGCCGTTTGAGAGTCAATTATTTTCGCACCATTTAACAAAACAACAGTCTGCTCAAAACTTCCTCCGTCTACACTTATATCGGCCTGTCCTCCAAAAGGTCCTCTTTGTCTAATGTCAACTCCGTTTGCATATTGCAAAACTTCCTGAAGCGTTCTTCCCGGTAATTTCTTAATCGTTTCGTTGCTAATAACATAAACGTTTCTGTTTTGTTTTGAAATTGGCGTGCTTAATCGGTTTTCATGAATAATCACCTCATCAATTTCTATAATTGAATCCTTTTTTGTCTGGGCGTAAAAGTTGGTACATATTAATGCTGTAACAGCAAAATAGATTTTTTTCATTCTGGGTTTAATTTTTTTGCAAAAGTAGTATCTTGCCGTACTAATAAAGTATACCAGTTTTGTAATTATGAGTGGTCCGGTTCAAATTCCTTTTAAAAGCTTTATCTTGCTTAAGCCAGAAGAAAGCACGGCAATTTACCTGCAGATCGTTTTTGAATTTATAAAAGCGATCCAAACGGGATTTCTTCCAGAAGGAACAAAACTTCCGGGAACACGCATTTTATGTAAACTTTTAGCCGTAAACCGAAACACTTTAATAAAGGCTTTTCAGGATTTAGAATCTCAGGGCTGGATTGAAACACTTCCTAATAAAGGAACTTTTATCCTTTCTCAGCATAAAGAAAAAAGTAACGCCGAATTTATTGTTCCAAAAGAAAATAAAACGCAGGAAATCAATATTGGTTTTGAATTCAAACGTTCGACTATTCTTGAAAATCCTACCGAAACCAGTACTCTTCCGTATCAGTTTAATGATGGAATGCCGGATTTAAGACTGGTTCAAAATGATATTCTGGCGCGACTTTATGTTTCAAAATTAAAAAGACAGAAAACATCCAAAACATACGAGCAGATTCAAATTCGGTCACATTTGAATTTTAAAACGCATTTCTCGAATTACCTCAATCTTACGCGCGGTTTACGAATTTCTACCGCAGATTTATTGACAACAAGCAGTCATGAAATTAGTTTGTATCTGGTTACAAAAGTGTTGATTTCTCCGGGCGATAAAGTTGTTGTAGCTTCTCCGGGATATTATATTTCGAACATGACTTTGACGAATACCGGAGCGCAGATTATTACAATTCCCGTTGATCCCGACGGAATTGATACGAATCGGTTAAAAGAAATTTGTGAAGAAACCAAAATCAGGGTTTTATATCTGACTTCCAATTATAATTATCCAACGACAATTTCTTTAAGTGCCAAAAGAAGAAAGGAATTACTGGAACTTGCCAATCAATACGGATTTGTGATTCTGGAAGACGATTACGATTTTGATTTTCATTACGATAATAATCCTATTTTGCCTTTAGCCGCTTTTGATTCCAATCAAAAAGTGGTTTATATTGGGTCATTTGGAAGATCGCTTCCGTCTGGATTTAGTTATGGTTTTGTGGCCGCACCGCCCGAATTTATTTCTGAATTAGAAAAACACCAAAATATACTCGAACCTGGAATTGATGTTTTAAAAGAACAGGTTTTAACGGAATGGATTAACGAAGGCGAAGTGCATCGGCTTTCGAAGAAAAATAAAAAAATCTACAAAGAACGTCGGGATTATTTTGTTTCCTTATTGAATGAAAAGCTGAAAGGAAAAATTAAATTTAAAGTTCCGGCGCGGGGTTTAGCAGTTTGGATTGAATGGCTTGATAAATTCAATTTGATTACGTTGCAAAAAGAATGTGCCAAAAATGATTTGTTTCTGCCCAAAACTATTTTATACCAAACCAAAGATGTAACTGCTACAAGATTAGGTTTTGGACATTTAGAAAAGGAAGAAATGGAAAAAGCAGTTGCTATTTTATGCCAGTCGATTGAAGCGATTGGAACACAAAAGTCCTGAATTTGAACACTTTTTAAAGTTTTCTTTTTTTGAATTTTGCTTGATAATTAAACACAAAAAATTATGAGCAGTCAAAAAGTATGGTTTATAACCGGAGCATCAAAAGGAATGGGACTTGAAGCCGTAAATGCAGTTTTAAAAAATGGCGATAAAGTAGCCGCAACTTCCCGAAATTTAAAAGAGTTAATCGACCAAATTGGAAATCAAAATGAAAACTTCCTTCCGCTTCATGTTGATATTACAAATGATGCAGCAGTAAAAAACGCGATTCAAACTACAATTGATACTTTCGGAAAAATTGATGTTGTCCTGAATAATGCGGGTTATTATTTAGTGGGAAGTATGGAAGAAATAAACGACGAAGAATTCCGTAAAACAATCGATGTCAATTTATTTGGAACCGTAAATGTGATTCGAAATGTGATGCCCTTTCTGCGTCAGCAAAAATCAGGACATATCTTGAATATTGCTTCCAATATGGGCTATATTGGTTATGCGAATACGGGAAGTTATAATGCAGCAAAATTTGCCGTTATCGGACTTTCTGAAGCTTTGGCACAAGAGGCAAAACAATTCGACATTAAAGTTACTGCGATTGCGCCGGGAATGTTTAGAACGAGTTTTATGAGCGACAGCACTTTGGCGCAGGCCAAAAATAAAATTGCCGTTTACAATGTAGAACAACACGTAAATATGCTGAAAAGTTTTGACGGAAACCAGCCCGGCGACCCAAAAAAACTGGCTAAAATATTAATTGATGTTACCCAATTAGAAAATCCGCCTGTGCATCTTCCTTTAGGAAATGACAGTTATAATTCAATTATCGAGCATCGAAAAACCGAAGCCGAAGAAATGGAATCATGGAAACATCTTTCGTTTGCTACTAATTTCGATTAATTTGTAAATTTGTTTAGATGAAAAAATCGGTTCCACATAAAATCAAAAGTATTTCAGAACTGCATCATTTATTTGCGCTTCCCAAGCCAGATCATCCTTTGGTCAGCGTCATTGATTTTGCTTTACTGAGTTACAAACACAGCGATATCTGGGAACATTTTTCGAATGATTTTTACTGCATTACTTTGAAAAAAGGCGTTAACGGAAAATTTAAATACGGACAGCGTGATTATGATTTTGATGAAGGAATGATAACGCTCACAAAACCAGATCAGATATTTTCGGTTACGCAGACCAATGATAATCCTGTTATGGGTTTTATGCTGGTTTTTAAAACTGATTTAATTCGAAATTATCCTTTAGGAAAAACGATTAATAATTACGGATTTTTTTCTTATTCCATTGCAGAGGCATTACATCTTTCTGATAAGGAAGATGTAATTATTTCAGGGCTTTTAAAGCAAATGCAGGACGAACTGAAAAACAATATTGATCATTACAGCCAGGATTTGATTGTGGCGCATCTGGACTTGATTCTTAATTATATTAACCGATTTTACGGCAGGCAGTTTATTACCCGAAAAACCGCTGCACATGATTTATTAAGCAGATTAGAGGAATTATTATTTGATTATTTTGAGAAAGAAAATCCTGTTGTAAAAGGACTTCCTACGGTGCAGTATTTATCGAAGGAATTAAATATTTCTGCCAGTTATTTAAGTGATTTACTTCGAAATATTACAGGTTTAAATACGCAGCAATACATTCAAAATCATATTATTGAAAAATCAAAACAACTGCTTTCGACAACGAGTTTAAGTGTAAACGAAATTGCCTTTTCATTGGGTTTCGAATATTCGCAGTCGTTTAGCAAACTCTTTAAAAAGAAAACCAATTTAACGCCGCTTCAATTCAAAAAATCTCTTAACTGATTTTTAAAAATCACTCAAAATTTTGAATCCAACTTATTTTTTGCATAATTTTGTACCGATCATTACAAAATAAATCTGCGATGCGAGGAAGACCGACAATTTATGAAGATGCTAATATTATAAAGAAAGCTCAGGAAGTTTTTTGGCAAAAAGGATACAGCGCTACTTCATTGAGCGACTTGCAAAAAGCAACCGGAGCCGGAGCCGGAAGTTTTTATAATACGTTTAAAGGCGGTAAAAAAGAGGTTTTTCAAAAAGCCATTGAAGAACGCCGATTAGCTTTTGATGCTTTTAAAATTGAATTAAATAAAAGCGATTCTCCTTTAGAATTGATTAAGGATTTTTTTAGAAGTATCGCTTCCGCGGATGAAAACGAACATCTTAAAGGCTGTATTATTGCTAATACAGTTGTTGAAATGACTTTTATTGATGAAAAACTAGAAGCCAATGCCGTGCAGATTTTAAAAGAAGTGGAAGAAATGTTTACGCAGGCAATAAAGCTTGAACAGGCAAATGGAACTTTACAAACAATAACGGCTCCCGAAATATTAGGGAAATATTTGATCACTTTTTGGTGCGGATTGAATACGCTGCGCCGAATGTATCCTGACAGAAATGTCTTGAAAAATCAAATCGAAATGCAATTAGCTGTTCTCAGCTAATTTTTTTGACTATTTATGTATCAATCGTTACAAAATTAAAACAATAAAAATGAATTTAAAATTAGAAGGAAAAAAGGCTTTTATAAGCGGTTCAACTCAGGGAATTGGTTTTGCAATTGCAAAGCAGTTATTAAATGAAAAAGCAGAAGTTATCATTAACGGACGAAATGAAGAAAAAACAAATCTTGCTGTACAAAAATTAAAAGCTGAATTTCCTGATGCAATTGTTTCTGGAATAAAAGCTGATTTTAGCAATAAAGAAGAAGTTTCAAATTTATTAAGCAAATTAGACAATATTGATATCTTAATTAATAATGTTGGCGTTTTTGAATTAAAGGCTTTTGAAGATATTGAAGAGGAAGATTGGTACCGAATTTTTGATATTAATGTGATGAGTGGTGTTCTTCTTTCTCAAAAACTTTTACCGAAGATGCTGGAGAAGAATTCAGGGCGGATTATTTTTATCAGCAGTGAATCTGGAGTGAATATTCCCGGAAACATGATTCATTACGGAATGACAAAAGCATCTATGATGGCTGTAAGTAATGGTTTGTCTAAATTAACAAAGGGAACAGAAGTTACGGTAAATACGATTTTAGGCGGTCCAACTTATTCTGATGGTGTTGCAGCGACAATTGAACATATTGCTTCATTACAAAATATAGAAGTCGAACAAATGAAAAGTGCTATTATTCAGCAAACAAATCCGGATTCTTTGTTACAGCGTTTTATTAATCCAAACGAAATTGCTTCTCTTGCGGCTTATCTTTCAAGTCCGCTTTCGATTGCAACAAATGGTTCTTGTTTACGCGCTGATGGCGGCATTTTAAAAACTGTTTAATCAAAAAAACTAAAGCCTTGACATTAAAATCAAGGCTTTAGTTTTTTAAATTATTTAAGATGTTTTTCTATAATTTAAAACGGCGGCAATATTCAAAACAATGGCAAAACCTATAATCACCAAAATGTGTTTTTGAACATCTTTAAAACCACTTCCTTTTATAACAACCATTCGCATTACATCAATAAAATAACTTATCGGGTTGAATTTTGAAACTGTTTTTGCCCAATCCGGCATACTGTCTATTGGTGTAAACAAACCGCCCATTAAAACAAAAATCATTACAAAAAAGAACATAATAAGCATGGCTTGCTGCTGTGTGTCGCAAATTGTAGAAACCAATAATCCGAAACCTAAAATGGCGAGTAAATAAACGGCGATAAAAGCGTATAAAACCAAAAGATTTCCGACTGGAATTATTCCGTAAAAAATCCAGCCAACTAATAATCCTAATGTAAAAACTACATTGCCAAGAATCCAGAACGGAATTAATTTCCCTAAAATAAAATGATATTTTTTGACCGGAGAAACATTAATCTGTTCGATTGTTCCGGCTTCTTTTTCTTTTACAATATTTAATGCCGAAAGAAAACCGCCAACAAGTGTAACTAAAATAGCCAGGATTCCCGGAACCATATACAATTGGTAATTTAAATGCGGATTATACCAGTTTGATGATGTAATTTCAATTACGGGCATTGCATTAAAACTTGTGGGAACATTCATTTTTTTGCGTAAACCGTTATTGTATTCTCTAATAATATCGCTGATATAACCGGCACCTAATCCGGCTTTTGTCCCGTTAATGGCGTTTACTCCAATAAAAAGCTGCTGTTTATTTTCTTTAATAAGATCTTCTTCAAATCCGTGTGGAATTTCCAGAATTAAATCGGCATTGTCTTCTTCTAATTGAGTGAACGCTTGTTTATACGAATCGTTATAAGTTCTTAATTTGAAGTATCCTGAAGCAATAACCTGATTGATTAAATCTCTTGAATAATCAGATCGATCGTTGTCAACCACGGCCAGATTAATATTTTTGATTTCATAATTGGCGGCAAGCGGCAAAATAATAAGCTGCATAACGGGCATTACCATAATCACGGCTAAAATGGCGCGGTTACGAAATATTTGTTTGAACTCTTTGATGAGTAAAAATTTGATGATTCTCATGACAAACGTATTTTAAAGCTTTTAAGACTTATGATCAATAAGAAAATAGTGATTCCGAACAGGATTAAAGTTTCTTTCCAGACATAGGAAAATCCTAATCCTTTTATCATAATTCCTTTTACGATAATGTAATACCATTTTGAAGGCACAACATTTGAAAACCACTGCAAAGGCAGAGGCATATTTTCGATAGGAAACATAAATCCGCTGAAAAGTAAGGTTGGCAAAAGCATTCCCAATAATGAAATCAACATGGCGGTTTGCTGCGAATCTGTTTTAACTGAAATAAAAATCCCTAAAGTCAAACAGGTTATGATAAACAACGTGCTTTCTGCAAAAAGTAAAAGTATGTTTCCAGCAATTGGCAAATCGAGCACAAAAATGCTCAATAATAAAATGGAAACTACATTTACCATTGAAAGTAAAAGATACGGAACTGCTTTTGAAAGTATTACCATTAAGGGTTTAAAAGGCGAAACCAAAAGAATTTCCATGGTTCCGGTTTCTTTTTCTTTTACAATAGCAATTGCCGTCATCATTACGCAGACTAGCATTAAAACCAAGGCCATAACGCCGGGAACAAAATTTGGCGCGCCTTTTAACTGCGGATTGTATAGCATTTTTACTTCGGGTTTTATCTGCAACAGCACAGTATTTTCCTGATTCAATTGTGCCTGATAATCGTTTATAATTGATGAAACATAATTGGTCAAAGTTGTCGCATTATTTGGGTCTGATGCATCGGCCAAAACCTGAATCTGTGCTTTATTTTGATGCAAAAGCTGGTTATTAAATCCTTCGGGAAATATAATTGCCATTTTAATTTCTCCGGTTCTAAAAGCGGCTTCGAGTTCTTTGCTTCCGACAAGGCTTTTTCTAATTTCAAAATAACGGCTTGCTTCTATTTTAGTAATGATTTCTTGTGAGGCAATATCTTTGGCATAATCAACGACTACTATTTGGGAGTTTTTTACTTCATTGGTTAAAGCAAAACCAAAAATAAGAATCTGCACTACCGGCATTCCAAAGAGAATCAGCAGTGTTTTTTTGTCACGCAACACGTGCAAAAATTCTTTTTTTACGAATGTTAGAAACTGTTTCATATTCGGATTATTTTTCTTTTTTTTTCGAACTTTATCTTCTCCTGCAAGGTTTTCAAAACCTTGTAGGTATGCTATTATTTGGTGCACATTATACTTAGACCTACAAGGTTTTGGAAACCTTGCAGGATGGAATTCATTTAGAATATGGTCTATTCTTAATACCTACAAGGTTTTGAAAACCTTGCAGGACGAATAGCTATTCTCCGCGTTTCGCTTCTCTGGCAAGATGATAAAATACCTCATCCATTGTGGTTACGCTAAATTGTTTTTTTAGGTTTGTAGGCGTATCGAGTGCTTCTACTTTTCCGTCGACCATTATCGAAACTCTGTTACAATATTCAGCTTCGTCCATATAATGTGTGGTTACAAAAATGGTAATTCCGTTTCCGGATGCTTCGTAAATCAAATCCCAAAATTGTCGGCGCGTTACAGGATCTACGCCGCCTGTTGGTTCATCCAGAAATACGATTTCTGGTTTATGAATAATCGCGGTTGAAAAAGCCAATTTTTGTTTCCATCCTAACGGAAGTGAACTTACTCTTTTGTCTGCCTGATCTTCCATTCCTAATTGTTTCAAAAGTGCGGCACTGTTTTCTTTGATGGCTTTATCACTTAAACCATAAATTCCGGCAAAAAAGGTAATGTTTTCCTGAACCGTCAAATCATCGTACAACGAGAATTTCTGACTCATATATCCTATACTTTTCTTTATTTTTTCGGTTTCTTTATAAATATCAAAACCTGCAATTTTTGCTTCGCCGGATGTTGGGTTCGATAAACCGCAAAGCATTCTCATGGCTGTTGTTTTACCTGCGCCGTTTGCACCGAGAAATCCGAAAATTTCTCCTTTTTCCACTTCAAAAGTGATGGCATCTACGGCGGTAAAATCTCCAAATCGTTTGGTTAATGCTTTGCACGAAATTACTTTCTCGTTCATATTTTTTTTCTGTTGCTTAATTTTTTAAACACATAGAAACATAGATATTCGTTGAGTTGAAAAGGCGTTTCACTTGTTTAAACAAACATAGATAGAGATGTTTTAAAATGACATTATATTTAATATAGCCAGTGGTTTCAACCACTGGGACGCAGGATAATCACGATGCGTTTCCAGTGGTTGAAACCACTGGCTATGTTTAAAAAAATGAGTTAAATGAACACTCTATGTTTATGTTCCTATGTGTTTAAAAAACCATATTAACTTAAGAGCTTAATAAAACTGTCTTCAATCGTTACGGCAGCTTCTTTTATCTCTATATTTTTAATTCCTTTTGTTTCCAAAAACTCTAACAAATCTGCTTTGTCCGGATTTTCTTTGAAAGAAAAATGAGCAAATTCTCCAAAAGCATAACTCATTAACCGATTTGGGTATATTGCCAAAGCTTTTAAAAGCGAATACATATTATCTGCTTTTACGGCAAAAAGCGCATCTGTATAATTCTGGATTATATTTTTCGGACTGTCGATTGAAAGAATTTTTCCGTCCTGAATCAATGCAATACGGTCACAAAGATTGGCTTCATCCATATATGGTGTCGAAACAATAATCGTAATATTCTGTTTTTTCAGTTTTTGGAGCATTTCCCAAAATTCCTTTCTGGAAACAGGATCAACTCCGGTTGTAGGTTCGTCCAGAAATAAAACATTTGGTTTATGGATTAAGGCACAGCATAAAGCCAGTTTTTGTTTCATTCCGCCTGATAATTTTCCTGCTCTTCGGGTTTTAAAAGGTTCAATCTGAACATAAATATCTTTGATCAAATTGTAATTTTCTTCAATGGTAGTTCCGAATAACGTGGCGAAAAAATTCAGGTTTTCTTCAACGGTTAAATCCTGATACAAGGAAAATTTTCCCGGCATATAGCCAATGGTATTTCTAATGGATTTAAACTCTTTTACGACATCCAACCCGTCAATTGAAGCCGAACCGCTATCTGCCAGTAAAACCGTGGTCAGTATTCTGAAAATACTGGTTTTTCCTGCGCCGTCCGGGCCGATTAATCCAAAAAGTTCGCCTTTGTTTACCGAAAATGAAACATCATTTACGGCGACCTTTTTTTCCTTTCCGTAGGTTTTGGTAATATTTTTTACAACAACGGATTCCATTATTTTGAAAGTTTGAGTTTGATTTCACCATACATTCCAATTTTCAAATAACCATCATTTTTAACTCTCACTTTAACTGCGTAAACCAAATTAGCACGTTCGTCTTTTGTTTGAATTGTTTTTGGTGTAAACTCCGCTTTATCACTAATCCATTCTACAACACCGCTGTATTCTTTGTAGGTTTTGTTTGTATCATCTACAAAAACTTTTACATTGTCGTTTAATTTTACGCCCGGCAATTGATCTCCGGTAATATAAACTCTTAAATTTATTGTTGATAAATCTGCTATTTTATAAAGCGGTTTACCAATAGTTGCCATCTCTCCTACTTCAGCATATTTTGTCAAAACTGTTCCGTTCGTTTTATTGACAATTTTCGATTTAGCCAGCTGATCCTGAATTTGACTTATCTGAACTTTTAAGGTTTGGGTTTCATCGTCAATTCCGGTTGTGCTGATATTAAGCTGCGTTTGTAAAGCGGTAATTTGTTTTTGAATAACCGAAACTTTTGTCGTGGCATCATCGAGTTGTTTTCTCGTTGCGGCATCGGCTTTTACGAGATTCTGCATGCGCTGCTGGTCTAATTTGGCTTGTTTTAGTTCTTCTCTGTAAACATCTAATTGCGAATTGATATCTGGTTTTTTACTCTGCGTTGCTTTAATTTGTGCCAAAAGCTGGTCGCGTTTCAGTGAAAGCTGTATGGTGTCAATGTAACCTACGACTTGGTTTTCTTTTAAAATATTCCCTTCTTCAACTTTTAATTCTTTGATTATACCGCCCGCTTCTGCCGGAATAATGGTTTCTACGGCTTCAAAAGTTCCTGTTGCATCAAATTCGTTCTTATTATCAGAACATGATATTGCTGTTGCTGCTATTAGTATAAATGCTATTTTTTTCATCTTATGCTTAATTACCGGTTATTAATTTTTGTCTGTATTTTGCCAAAAGCAAATCTGTTTCATGAATAATTTTGTTTTGCGTGGCTGCGTTTTCTTCGTTTACTTCTCGCAGATAATCGCTGGAATCAATTACGCCATTGTCTAATTGTGCCAATGCGGCTTTTTTGACATTGTTTCTCAGTGTTATAATTTCATTGTCAGAAACCAGATATTCTTCGAGTTTTGTTATTTCTGCACTTTGCTGTTTTATGGATTGATTGGTATTGAAAAGAAAAACTTCTTTGTCGACTTCTAGCTGCTGCTTATTAATGTCGATAATTTGTTTTTGCTTTTTATCTGTATAAAGTCCCGTTAAAGACCAGTTAAGTCGTACTCCACCAATGTAATAGGATTTCCAGCCCACTTCGAGCATATTGAGTCCCGGATTTCCGTAACCGCCCTGCACGAAGAAATTGAACTTGGGTAGATTAGCAATATCAACTGCTTTTTTACCTAATTCCAGACTTTCATTTCTGTATTTAAAAAGCTGTAATTCAGGGCGATTAATTTCAATTGAATTTACAATATTTTCAGGTGTTTCTAATTTTGTGTCTGGAGATAATTCTGAATTGATGAAAAGCCCCAGCATATCTAAATAGGCTTTTTTATAATTGCGAATTCCAATTGCAGTTTGGTCGGCTTTTAGATATTCTGCTTTAAGCAAATCTAAACTGCTTCGGTATGCGGTTCCATTATTCAATTGTGCCTGAACGGTTTTGATTCCGATATTGATATCGTTTTTTAGTAAATCATTTTGATGCAGCTGTTCATCAAAAACCAATATTCCAAAATAAAGTTCGGTAACTTTTTGTTTTACTGCATATAAATCAACCTGAAGCTGCTGTTCTGAAACTTTTGTTTGTTTTTCTACAACTTCTTTCTGCTGTTTTAAATTTCCTCCGTCATAAAGCAGCTGATTTACTTCTGCGTAAGCGCGATACTGATCTTTATTCAAAATGGGAACCTCAACGCCAGGAAGACTAACTGGCAGTTTTGTAACATCTGACTGATACGTTGCCTGACCAAAGATGTCGAATTTGGGATAATATCCTTTGGCAATATTATCAATTGTAAATTCACTGCTTTTGGCAATTAAATCTCGTTTTTTAGATAACGGATAATTTTCTTCTGCTAATGTGTAACAATCCTGCAGTCGTAATAACTTGTCGTTTTGCTGTGCATAAAAATGAAATATGGGTATAAAAACCAATATAACTACTAATAACCTTTTCATATTCAACTTTTTAATTTTTAATATTTCGTTTTAATCATTTGATTAAATTTAGTCCAAAAAAATAGCTAGGAGTTCATCATAGCTTTAAACCATTGTACAATCAATGTTTTTCTTTCTTCTGCAAAATCATTCATTTGACTTGGTGTCATAACTCCGGCTGATTCTAAAACCGGTTTTGCTATAAAAGGAAAAATACACATTGATAATAAATTGATTATAAAATGCAGCGGATTAATATCCGGTTTTCTTTCTTTCAATTGTTTTACAAAAATGGATTCGGTCAATAATTTTCCGGCTTGTACTTTGTTCCCAAAATGTTCGGGATTATTTCTTATTTCGCTTAAAACAAATAATGGCAAACCTGGATTTTGAAGTAACATCGTAATATAATTATCGGCTATCAAGGTTACTTTTTCTTCTATTGAAGTTGTATCACCATTCACTATAGGTGCAATTACACCAAATAATTTTGCTACTTTCTCAGACATTACCAATTCAAAAAGTTTTTCTTTACTTCTGAAATAATAATTTAAAAGCGCCAGATTAATTCCTGCTTCTTCGGCAATATCACGAGTACGCGTGGCAGAATATCCTTTTTGTGTAAATACTATTCTTGCTGCTTCTTTTATCTTTTCTTCGGTACTTGCGTCTTTGCTTTTTGGGGCCATAATTTTGTAAATGTTTGGCAAAGATATAAATGATTTTTAATTAAACAAGAGATTTAATCAAATGATTAAAAAATATTTTTAAACTAATGATAAGATTTTGAATCCTTTATACAAAAAATGCCTGCAAATTGTGGATTTACAGGCATTTTAGATAACTAACAAATATTAACAATAAAAACTAAATGCTTACTAAAAAGTATTGTAGTTTATTTCGAAAATTCAACTGTATTTAATTTTTTCCAGCTTCCTCGGGTAAAATCAGGGATTTCTACCGGAGCTGAATTATGGTCTAAAGAGATTTCTGTTAAAGGGCTTAAGCAAGACCATTCGGCTAAATCGTAAACATCCATATCAAGCGGAAGTCCTTTTTGCAGACAATAAAACATTCTGTAATCCATTATAAAATCCATTCCGCCGTGGCCGCCGACTTTTTTAGCCAGTTCTTCGATATCTTTTACGATTGGGTTTTTATATTTTTCCATTAAAATCTTTTTCACATCTTCCGAAACATATTCTTCTGCATTAAGATTTTGATAGTTTTTAGAAATTTCTGCTCCAACTTCTTTGGCATCGATTGCATAACCTTCTACCGGATATTTATTAGCAAAACCTTTTGTTCCAGATAATTGATACATTCTGCTGTAAGGTCTTGGGCTTGTAACATCATGCTGAATCTGGATTGTTTTTCCCATTTCGGTACGAATCATTGTCATCGTGTGATCTCCGTTTCTAAAGTCAGTTACGACTTCGCCTGTTTTTTCTTTAATGAAGGCAGGATTTCCAACTGCTTTTGTATCCATTGAAACCAGAAAATTCATTTTATCTCCTCTATGAATATTTAGGGCTAAACAAGCCGGGCCCATTCCGTGAGTTGGGTAAATATCTCCTCTGTGTTTACGGTTATAATCCATTCTCCAGTTGTTCCAGTAATTTCCCCAATATGGCTGTAATCCGTGAATATAAGAACCTTCCGCATGAAGAATTTCTCCGAATACGCCTTGTTGTGCCATGTTTAATGTTGTTAATTCGAAGAAATCATACACACAGTTTTCCAGCATCATGCAGTGTTTACGTGTTTTTTCTGAAGTATCAATTATATCCCAGATTTCGTTCATGGTTAAAGCTCCGGGAACTTCTACAGCTACATGCTTTCCATCTTTCATGGCTTGCACTGCAATATTAGCATGGTGTTTCCAGTCGGTTACAATATAAACTAAATCAACGTTGTCTAATTTTGTTACTTTTTTCCAGGCATCTTCTCCAAAAAATTCCTGTGCTTTTGGGGCTCCAAGTTTAGCTAAAGTATCGTTTGCTGCTTTTGTTCTTTCTTCGAGCATATCGCATAAGGCTACAATTTCTACTCCGGGAACATGCGGAATACGTCCTACGGCGCCAGTACCGCGCATTCCCAGACCAATAACTGCTACACGAACGTGCGGAATTGCAGGAGTTGCTAAACGCAAAACATCTGTTTGTCCTTTGTCTCTTTTTGGTGCTTTTGTTTTAATAAGCTGCGCCGATGTGTCGCAGACTTTGAATAGCAAAAGTGCTATTAGTAAAAATCTTAAACTTTTCATTTTTTTTATTTTAGTGATATTTTTGTTTGAACGTTTTTATTTGTAACAATTTGTTTTATTACACTTTTATATAGGTTTTGTTTTTGTGCATGTACCAAAGTATGAAATAAAGAATTCCGAATCCGGCTAAATCGCAAAATGCATCATAATAAGCTCCTGTAAATTGTTCAAAACCAAAGAAAATCTGCTTGGCGATTAAGGAGAAATTAAAAACATGCGAGCCAACATAAGCTGCAATCGCATTTAAACCGATTACCCGAAATGGATAAGCCCATTTTGTATAACCCTGAACGTCGACAAGCCAATAGAATAAAGCTAATAAAACAAAGCTGATTCCTGATGAAAAAATTACAAATGAACTTGTCCATATTTTTTTAATAATAGGATGCCAGATGCCAATTATTAATGAAAGAATAATTGCGGCTACTCCGATTAGGAAAAGATATTGTGCTATTTTTTTTCTTGAAAGAGATGATAAAAGCAATTCTCCTGCAAACAATCCTGATAATGTTGTGGCTGTAAATCCTAAACCTGTTAAAAGCCAGGAATACTGTGTTTGATCGTAAAACGATCCAAAAGCCTGCTGATCGATAAATATGGGAAGATTTTTTTCTGGTAATAATTCGAAAGTGTGACCAAAGTAACTTGGAATTGATAATAATACAGCATACAAAACAAGACAAACTACAAAGAAGATGTATCTTCCTTTTCTTGACAAATTTAAATATGCAATACACGAAAATAAATATCCAACTGCAATAGCCTGAAGTGTATTACTAAAGATGTGAAACTTTGAAATATTCAGTTCCAGAAGATTTCCCTGCACGATCCAGCCTAATATAAACAGTACTAGAAATCGTTTTAAAATGTGTCTGTATAATTTAAAATCTGAATACGTTTCTTTGCTTCTGTTTCCTAAAGAAAACGGAATTACAACGCCTACAACAAATAAGAATAAGGGCATTATGACATCATACAAATGAAAACCAATCCATTCCGGATGTTCGAACTGGTCGGCCAGCGTTTTTGTTAAACTGGTATTTGCCGCTGTATTCAAATTATAGAAAAATCGGTCTGCTACTATAATCATCAAAAGATCAAATCCTCGCAGTACGTCTACAGACATTAATCGGTTATTGGCAATTGTTTTAGTCATATTATTTTCTATTTCTTTTTTAAAAATAATCCCAGTTTTATATTTAATCAACTGGGATTATTTTAATTATCTAAACTCGATAGCTTATGCCATTTGGCTTAAAAAATTAATCTCCAAAAAACTCTTCGCCAAATGGCACATTTTGACCGGCTATCGATGACAAACTACAATTGTAATGTAGAGAACTTAGGCGCTTCCGGGAAATTGGCAACTAATCCCCATCCTCCATTCATTTCGGTAATGGCAATACCTATTGAACCTGTTAATGTTCCTAACTGTGTTTTCGGAATACTGAATTCTATCGCATTTGTGGTGTCGTTTAAACTCACAATTGATGACGCTTTTAAATTTGCTCCAGATCCTGCAATTCCAGCCCAGCCCCAGCCTCCGTTTGGATCGGTGTGGTTGTAGAATTGTCCCCAGCCGTTAGTTACTACCGGACCTTCAAATAAAAATTCGGCTCCTGAACCTTGTGCCCAATTGCTGTGTAAAAACCCTGTTTGCGTATTTCCATCGGTATTGATGTACATGTCAACCAATTCCATTAGCATTTTTTTGTTTCCTTCTAAATACACATTTACATTTGGACCTCCAGCCCAGATTTTAATTTTCTGGATTGAACCGTTTCCTGATGTATTTTGATCTGTTACGGCAACATCATCCCAATCTGTAAATTTTCCGTCGATTTTAATGTCGATGATGATAATTCTTGGGGCAGTTATGGTTTTAGTGATAAAAGCTTCTTCTCCTTTATCGTTGGTTACGGTCAAAGAAACTCTGATTTCGCCTCCAATTTTATAAGTGTAAACCGGATCTTTTTCTCCAGATGTATAATATAAATCTCCAAAATCCCATCTGTAATTTGTACCGTTTGTAGAAAGATTGGTAAAGGTAAACGTACTTCCATCATTTGTAAATGAAAAGTCTGCGGTTGGTTTTGTTGCCGAATCGTCTGATGATGCACTATCGCTCGAACAAGCCGTTAGCAATAACATAGCAACAAGCAATGTTATGTATTTGGTTAGTTTTATTTTTTTCATGGTTTTTAATTTAAATGTTTTGATAACTATTTAATGATAACCGTTTGTGATAATTTATTGAATCCAGTTGCGGCTTCCCAAACTCCTGTATTGGCAAAACGAATACAATAATCTGGTCTGTCAACTAGTTTTGTTGAACTGTCTTCTATTTTTAATAACAATTCATAAGTTCCTGCCGGAATTCCGGATAAGCTCACCGATTCTTTTAAATCGTACGTTACTCTTGGCACTACTTTTCTAACATCGAAGTTTAATTTTTTCTTGTAAACTGTTCCGCCAGAAGTCGCTCTTAATATTAAATAAGCATTTTTAGGATTGTAAACCGGAGCAAAACCACCATTATTCAACAATGCTTGAAACTCTAAAGTTCCATTTAAAACTGCTTCTTTTTTAAGACTTGACGATGCTAATGAAAGCCTGTAACCCAGTTTTCTTTCAAAATCTGTAAAACAGTTGTTGTTTCTCCATTCCTGCAGAACCGGACCGTAATAATCAAGGTTTAAATACGTCCATTTTAACATTGTCATTTCTTTTTCGGCCGTAGTACAGCTTGCCAGCGGAACATCTGTTGGCGGACAAGTTTCTCCTCCTGTTGGTACATAAAGTGCTTCGTTGCTTATGTATGTTTTTTCGGAAGTGATATCTATGTATGTTCCATAATCGTCTACGCTTGCCATAAAACAGTCATTATGAAACCCTAAACGAGCTGTATTTGAAGTTCCGTAACCAACGTTCGCGTCCATTGCAATTGTAGTTGCAACATAGTCTTGTTTGATTTTTGGAGTTCTTAACTGAATTTTTACTTCTTTTGGAAAAGAGGCTAAAAGTTTGTCTATAATCAGTTTTTTGTTTGCCGGCGTTGTAAGCTGGTTTGTAGTATAATACCATTCTCCCCAAGCTCCAACAAATCCTGCCTGAACAAAAGCAATGACGTCTTTGTTTTCTTCCAGAATTGGTTTCAACTGATCTAAATGTCCAGAGATAACAGCTACAGAAGCATCTGTACCATCTTGTGCATCTGTATACGCAAAACGTAAAACACATTTTAAACCTGATTCTCTCAAACGTGTAAAATCGGTTTTGATAAGATCTAATTGTGTCTGGCTTAAAGCCGAAGTTTTAAACTTTTCCAAATAATACAAACGCAAAATAAGGCTTACGTTTTCTTTTTTCAGATTATTTAAAGAGGCTGCGGTCATTACTGCTCCTTCAGAATTTACCTGCCATGTATGCATAAATCCACGCTCAGGATTTGTGAACACTTCGTTTGAAGCGGTGTAAGTTACTTTTTCAACTCCGTTTACTTGTTCGCCTCCTTCATTTTTGTCACCTCCATCGCTTTGACAGCTTGACGCGACATTCAGAAAAAGGCAGATTAACATTAGTAAATTTTTCATTTTTTGTATAATTAAATTATCTGATTTATTTTATTCCTTCACCAATTGTGATTGCCGTCTTCTAATTAATTATATCCAGGATTCTGAATAAATTTACCTTTCCCTTCACTTATTCTGTCTAAAGAAAATGGGAACAACGCTTTGTATGGAGCACTTTGACTTGCTGCGCCATTTAAGTCAAGAGCATGTTCTGTATATTTTCCGTGTCTGATTAAGTCTGAACGATATTGTCCGTTTTCGCACCAGTATTCGTGTGATCTTTCTAAAAGAATCATATCATTGAATTTAGCAAGCGTGTTGTAATTAGCTAATTGAATTTCACTGATTTTAGCTCTTTTTCTCACGATGTTTACCAAGTCAATTGCTTCTTGTGTTGGCGTTCCGGTTTTGTTTACCAATGCTTCTGCTTTTGATAATATTACATCTGCATAACGATATACCACAATATCTACTGTTGTTAAAGCTGTTGTTCTGGCGGCATCGGGATGAATTTTTAACGGAATTGGCCCTAACTGCATATAGTTTGCAGGATTTGCCCTGTTGTACGTTACACCATCTGTTCCTGTAAACTCGGCAATAAGTGCCGTTTTACGAATATCTGTTGCTTCAAAAGAATCATAAAATTTCCATGAACTTTGAATAGTTCCATAACCACCGCGTTCAGGATAATTAGCCGGCAATACCATTAACTGCCATTGGTTTTCACTTGTTCCTGCATAATCTGCCGGAACTGCCCAAATTACTTCTTTGCTGTTAACAGGAGGTTTAACATCCCATAATCCAACATAATCTGCGTCTAATCCGTAGTAGTTCATTGCCATGATTGCATTCGCTTGTTCTTCAACATCTGCCCATCTTTTTTCATGCAGATATAATCTTATCAGAACCATTCTTGCCATTCCGTTACTGAATCTTCCGTATGGTGTGTCGCCCGGAGCTTTTAAATCTGCTGCGGCTTCTTTAAGGTCTTTTTCAATAAAGCTTACCATTTCTGCATTTGAAAGTCTGGCCAAAGGCACTTCGTTCAAAGGACTTTTAAGAATCTCAAGAGGCGCAACAACAAGCGGTCCATATAGATCAAAAAGTTCATAGGCTAATAATCCTCTTGCACATTTAATTTCGGCAATAGCATTTTTCTTAACCAGCTCGTTTACATTGGCATTCTGTATTCTGTCAATGCTCAAAGTCATACTGCTTATTTTGTTGTAGAACACGTCATAAAATCTTGTAAAAGATGTAGAACTGGCTTTGTAGCTGTGTAATGATGCTTCCTGCTGTACGCCGTAAGGTCCCTGAAGAATTTCTGTTGTGGCATCAAGTATAAACATTAATCCGTTTTCTGAAGTAGAATGAATACCGTTTCCGTAAGAACCTCTTAACGGATAGTACGCAGAAGCTACTATTGCCTGAACATCAGCTTCCGATTTAGGAAATATACTCGGATTAATCTCATCGTAATTGATAGACTCAATATCTTCATTACATCCTGAGAAAACTAGTAATAGTAAAACTATTGTATAATTTTTTAAATTTTTCATGTCTTTTTGATTAAAACTTAAGATCAATTCCTACTGTGTATGTTTTTACATTTGGATATGCTGCTGCATAACCATCTGTTTCAGGATCTATACCATCATATTTTGTAATGGTAAAAAGGTTTTGCCCATCAAGTCTAATGGCTGCTCCCTGTATGTATTTACCAAACCATCTTTGTGGAAAATTGTAACTAAGCGATACGCTTTGTAAACGAACAAACGAAGCATCCTGCATAAAGAAATCACCTGAACCGTATTGTGTATATCCAAAGTGTGAACCCGGACGTGTGTTTGTTGGATTATCCGGTGTCCATCTGTCGTAAACACTTCTTAATGCATTTCTTCCGTTTTGCGCTACTCCTACTGCAGTTACGCCATAAGTAAAATCGGTTTGATCTACAATTTTTCGTCCAAACATTCCATTAAAAACAAAATTCAATTGGAAGTTTTTCCAGATAATTGTATTACTTAAACCTGCAGAAAAATCAGGATCTGCAGAGCCCAGTAAAACAGTATCGGCTTCGTCAATTTTTCCGTCTGGTGCTCCGGTTCTTAAAAACACTCCTTTTTCATCTGTAACCGGATTTCCAGATGCATCTCTAACAAAACCGTTAAGATCTTTTATTTTAATTTGCCCCGGATATAAATCTGGCTGTGCAGGAACTACTTCTCCAATCTGCATAATACCATCTGCAATCTGGCTATATTGTGCACGTACCGGATCGTTGTAACTCATATATACTGAAGGTTTCCAGTCTGGAGCTCTTTCTTTCCAATTCGTTTTATATTGTGAATATGTAAAAGTTGTATTCCATTTAAAATCCTGAGTATCGATATTTTTTGAAGTTAAAGTAACCTCAACACCTTTAGTTTGTGTACTGCCTATATTTGCCCAAACAGTATTGATTTCATGATAACTATTAATAGGTTTTTCCATTAATAAATCAGAAACAACTCTTTCATATACCTCTACCGAACCTGATATTCTTCTGTTTAATAATTCAAAATCAACACCAAAATTCTTTTCTGTCGTTGTTTCCCATTTCAAATCAGGATTTTCTAATCTGCTGGCAAATACTCCAGTCCAAATTGATTCATCTGAATTTAAATAAGCTGGCTGTGCATAAAATGCCCCTTTAGAAAGTCCGGCAGAATTACCTACAGAACCATAACCAAATCGCAGTTTAAGTTGTGACACATAATCTGTAATACCTTTCATGAATGGTTCTTGCGACACATCCCAACCCACCGAAATTGATGGAAACAAAGCATATTTTTTATTTGCTGCAAAGAAACTTACTCCGTCACGACGGATGGTAGAAGTTAACAGATATTTGTCTTTATAAGAGTAGTTTACTCTTGAAAAATAGGAACGGTAACTGTCTTCATTTTTTGATGATGTAGTTAATTTTGTTCCTGCTCCCGCATTCATATTATGCCATAAAAAAGCATCTGTGATAAAATTACTGTTTCCTAATGATGCTCTTTCATTTCTGTAGGTTGACTGAGAATAACCTGCCATAAAAGTAAAAGAGTTGTCATCTCCAATTTTTGTATTATAGGTTAATATAACATCTAGTAAATCATCATTCTTTTTTTGTGTATTGAAAGTTGCTTTACCATTTTCTAATTGTCCATACAGTGTCGTTCTTGGCAAATAATTACCTCTGCTTGTCTCGCCCTGATCAAAACCTGCCTGAACTCTTGCAGTAAGACCTTTTAATGGTTTTATTTCTGCATAAAAATTGGTCAGTGTTCTGTCTATTACTCCTTCGTCTGTAATTGTTAACAATGAGTATGGATTTGGTTCTAAAGCATTATCCGGGTTAATTGGATAATTACCAAATTCATCAATTGCTTCAATATTTGGACTTTGCTGTATAGCAGATCTTATAATTCCTGAATTTTCAAATTGATCACCGCCTAATTGTGAGTTTTGATTTTTGATTCGGCTTTTAGTCATGTTCATTCCAAAAGTGACATAATCAGTTAATTTTTGATCAATACTAAAATGAACCGTACTTCTTTTTAATCCTGAATTTTTAACAATCCCTTCCTGATTGAATAAGTTTCCTGATAAAAAATATTTAGTCGATTTTGTCCCGCCTCGTATAGAAAGATTATTTTGCTGAACCATTCCGTCTCTCGTCACTAGTCCAAGCCAGTCTGTTCCTTTTCCGGCATTTCTGATCTGCTCGTCAGAGTAGAATCTTTTAAACGGAATTCCGTTAACAGGAGCAGCATTTGCTTCTTCTAATGTTTTTGGAGAATATGGATATACTTTATTAATAAATTCCCAGTTTTCTCTGGCAGCGTCATTTCTTAGCTGCATCCATTCCTGCAAATCCAGCACCTCATAACTATCATTGTATTTTTGATACGAATAAGAACCAGAATAATCAACTCTTACATCTCCTTCTTTTCCTTTTTTGGTCGTAATCATAATGACACCATTTGCAGCTCTTGCACCATAAATTGCAGAAGCACTGGCATCTTTTAAAACCTCTATAGATTCGATATCATTTGGGTTAAATGAGTTTAAGATACTCTGCGTACCACCATCATAACGGTTTCCTGTTCCCGGCTGTTGTAAATTTGTAACCGGAAATCCATCAATAACAACTAAAGGATCGTTGCTTGCATTAATAGAACCCGCACCACGAATCTGAATATTAAATCCACCACCTGGCTGAGCACTGTTTTGTACGATTTGCAAACCCGCCACTTTTCCCTGAAGTGCTGTTAAAACTGATGGCGCTGAAGATAAAGTAAGCGTTTCTCCTTTTACAGAAGACATTGCTCCTAATACATTTTTCTTCTTTTGAGTTCCGTAACCTACAATAATAACCTCATTTAAACTTTTTGACGATGGTACTAATGAGACTTTAATTGTGGTTTGCCCAGCAATTGCAACTTCTTTTGTTTCATATCCTACATAAGAAAACAAAAGGGCTTCTGTAGCAGCAGGAACTACGATTGTATAACTTCCGTCAAAATCAGTTGTTGTTCCTCTTGATGATCCTTTCGGCAAAATGGTAACACCAATCATTGGCTGTCCTAATTCATCTAAGACAGTTCCTTTAATTGTTATATCTGCTTCTGACTCTTTGTTTATAATTTCTGATTTCTTATCATTTTCTGTAGAAGAAACCGCGCTTACTTTAAAAACAGAAACTATCAGAAATAAGACCGTGAGTAATGTCTTTAAATTAAATTTTATTTCCTGATAGTTACTGTATAGTAACTTGTTACTTTTTTTCATATTATTCTGGTTAGTTTAATGGTTAATGTGAAAAGCAAACTTTGCGTGAGTAAAAATTGGTTAAGGCTTTTTCAAACACAAAGCGAAATGGGTCGGTTATGTTTTTTTTGAATTCATAATTTTTGTCTGTTTTTTGTTTTTGTTTTCGTTTGGTTATTTTTCTTAATTGATATTCTTATTTTATTTTTTTCTTTTAAAAATCAGCTGCTTATTTATTTTTCAGGAAGTCCTTTTTTGAATTTTAAAATTGATTTTTAAGCTTAAAAAAATGGATGAAAAAAAGCTGTTTTTTGACTTAACTATGGCTAAACTAAATAATATTTTTTAATAAACAATGGCAAAATCGAAAAAATGTGTTCGTACACATAAAAAAAGTGTTTTCGAGCACATTTTTTAGAAAAAGTATTATTAAATTCTTATCATTTTCAAATATTTATCTTGTAAGAATTTAAAAATTTATCTAAAAAATTTTATTATCAATCGAAAACCAAATCATTTATTTTGATATCCATTTAATTAAAAATCGCAGTTAAATGATTTTTTTATTATTTTAAAATCAGCACTTTATTCGATTTTGAATGAAAATTATATTTAAGCCAAAATCAATTTTGAACGATTATTTTACAGTAATTCTTTAATGACCGAGATGAATTTTTCTGCCAGTTCATCTGCATTTTTCTGCGAGTTACTTTCGGTATAAATTCTAATGATTGGTTCTGTATTTGATTTTCTTAAATGCACCCATTCTTCGTCAAAATCTATTTTAACGCCATCGATACAATTTGGGTTTTCATTTTTGAATTTTTGAGTGATTTTTTCCAAAATTTCATCGACATTAATTTCCGGTGTTAACTCAATTTTACTTTTGCTCATATAATAATCAGGATAGCTTTCTCGAAGCGTTTTGCACGAAACTTTTTCCTTTGCCAAATGCGATAAAAACAACGCCGTTCCAACTAACGAATCTCGTCCGTAATGTGATGACGGATAAATAATTCCGCCGTTGCCTTCTCCTCCAATTATAGCATTTGTAGTTTTCATAAGTTCGACAACATTTACTTCGCCAACCGCACTTGCCTGATATCTACCGCCATGCTTTAAAGTAATATCTCGTAATGCCCTCGAAGAGGATAAATTAGAAACCGTATCGCCTTTTGTTTTTCCCAAAACATAATCGGCGCAAGCGACCAAAGTGTATTCTTCGCCAAACATTGAACCGTCTTCGCAAATAATCGCCAGACGATCAACATCAGGATCAACCACTATTCCGAAATCGGCTTTTTCTGTTACGACCAATTCTGAAATATCTGTCAAATGTTCTTTTAAAGGTTCCGGATTATGCGGAAAATGTCCGTTTGGTTCACAATATAATTTCACGCATTCAACTCCCAATTTTTCCAATAAACTCGGAATCGCAATTCCTCCCGTAGAATTAACAGCATCTACAACCACTTTGAAATTGGCTTTTTTAATGGCTTCAACATCAACTAAAGCTAATTTTAAAACTTCGTCAATGTGTTTTTCGATATAACCTTCTTTCTTTTCGTATTTTCCTAAATCGTCTACTTCTGCAAATAGAAAATTTTCATCTTCTGCGATTTTCAGGATTTTTTCTCCAGCCTCAGCATTTAAAAATTCTCCTTTATGATTTAGTAATTTTAAAGCGTTCCACTGTTTTGGATTATGACTTGCCGTGATGATGATTCCGCCATCTACTTTATCTAATGTTACCGCAACCTCAACAGTTGGTGTTGTTGATAAACCAATATCAACCACATTAATTCCTAAACCCGTAAGCGTATTCGAAACCAGATTGCTGATCATTTCTCCAGAAATTCGGGCATCTCTCCCTATAATTACGGTTAATGATTGATTTAAGTTTTCACTTTTAAGCCACATTCCGTAAGCTGCGGCAAATTTGACCGCATTTACGGGAGTCAAATTTTCATTGACAACCCCGCCAATTGTGCCTCGTATTCCTGAAATTGATTTTATTAATGCCATTTTTACTTATTATTATTTTTATTTTTTGCCACAGATTAAAAAAATAGTGTTCAGTGTTCAGGATTTAGTTTTCAGCTTTTAATCATGTATATGTTTAGTAAAACCAGTTACTGAACACTAAATCCTGAACACTGAACACTCAAAAGTGCCATCTCACAAAAGCCTCCATTGCTGCGTAGCTTGAAAGTCCCATTTGTTGGTAGACTTGTGCGGTTTCTCGGTTTCGGTCTTCGGCTCTCTGCCAAAATTCTCTGGCATCTGTCCCCTGGAAAACAACTCCGTCTTTTTGAGATTGGTGTTTGAAGATTCCGTGACGTTTTGCTAAAACTTGGTCAGGGCTCATTGGCACTGCCATTTCAACCTCATCAATTCCCCATTCCTGCCAAGCTCCTCTGTATAACCATAACCAGCAGTCGTTCATAAACGGTTTTGGTTTTAAAGCTTTTACAGCCTCAAAAATCGCATCCAGACAAACTTTATGCGTTCCGTGCGGATCTGCTAAATCTCCTGCAGCATAGATTTGATGCGGTTTGATTTTTTCGATTAAATCCATTGTCAATTGAATATCCTCTTGTCCGATTGGTTTCTTTTCAATAGTTCCGGTTTCATAAAATGGAAGTTCCATAAAGTGAATCTGATCATCAGTCAAACCAACAAAATGACTTGTTGCTCTCGCCTCTCCTTTTCTGATTAATCCTTTAATGTATCTTACCTCTGGAATATCAATTTCACTGTTCTTTTTATTTTCTAAAAACGTTTGTGCTTTTTTATAAATGTTATCTGCTTCTTCGCTTTTAATATTGAATTTTTCATTGTAATCAATCACGAATCTTGCAAAACGTAATGCTTCATCATCCGCGACAGCGATATTTCCAGAAGTCTGATAAGCCACATGAACTTCATGTCCCTGTTCCTGCAGACGCATAAAAGTTCCTCCCATACTGATAATATCATCATCAGGATGCGGACTGAAAATCAATACACGTTTTTTTGCTGGTTCTGCTCTTTCAGGACGGTTGGTATCTTCCGCATTTGGTTTTCCTCCAGGCCAGCCTGTGATTGTGTTTTGAAGTTTATTGAATATTTTAATATTGATGTCGTATGCCGGGCCAGAATCTGCTAGTAAATCGCTCATTCCGTTTTCGATATAATCGGCGTCGGTAAGCATTAAAATTGGCTTTTTAAGATCAAGTGCCAATCCTAGAACTGCTTTACGAGTTAATTTATCTGTCCAGACAATTTTTTCTACCAGCCAAGGTTTGTTTATTCTCGTTAATTTCGAAGAAGCTTCTTTATCTAAAATAAAAACCGCATCATCATGTTCTTGTAAAAAAGAAGCTGGAACTCTGTTTGTAACTTCATCCTCAACAGATCTTTTTACAATATTTGCTTTTCCTTCTCCCCAAGCTAAAAGAATTACTCTTTTGGCTTCCATGATTTTTTTAACTCCAAGCGTTATTGCTGTTCTTGGTGTATTGTTTAATCCGAAGAAATCTTTGCTTGCGGCAACTCTTGTAATATGATCTAAAGCGACTAATCTTGTTTTTGAGTTTTGAAGTGAACCGGATTCGTTAAAACCAATATGTCCGTTTCCTCCAATTCCCAGAATCTGCAAATCGATTCCGCCTAAAGCTTCAATTTTAGCTTCGTATTCGTGGCAGTAATCTGCAATCTGTTCTTTTGTTAAAAGTCCGTCTGGAACATGCGCGTTTTCAGGTAAAATATCAACATGGTCAAACAAAAGTTCTTTCATAAAACGAACGTAACTGTTGATTGAGTTAGGTTCCATTGGATAATATTCATCCAAGTTGAAACTAATTACGTTTTTAAAACTCAATCCTTCTTCTTTATGAAGTCTTACCAGTTCTGCATACAATCCTTTTGGAGAAGAACCTGTTGCAAGTCCCAAAATACAAGGTTTATTTTCTTTTTGTTTTAACTGAATTAAAGCTGCAATTTCCTGCGCAACAGCTTTTGAAGCTTCACCTGAATTTTCAAAAACAACGGTGTTGATGTTTTCGAAGCGTTTTTCAAAACCGGTTGCTTTGTCTATTTTACTTTTTAACATTGTGGATGTTTTTAATATGTTTGATTTATTTTTTTGAATGTCTTTTGGGTTAAAAAAGGCATGAGTTGAGCTGGAGCACTTCAAATGTGGGTGTTTGAGTGCTTTTTTATTTTTAAATGAAATGTTTGTGTTCTATAAGGTTACTCCCAATCTTGTCATCTCGACGAAGGAGAGATCGCACTAGAAACTCCGCAAACTAAGTCGTCAATCTTTGTCGAGTTTTTTAGTGCGGTTGCTTCGTTCCTCGCAATGACCCTACTTTGGGTTAATTACCATTTCCTGTATTTATGCCCTTTGAAAGCAAAAAACACAATCATTAAATAGGCTGGTAATAATATTAAATACGCTAATTGATTTCCACTTTTTGCAGTTTCGGTGATTCCTTCGGATGCATTTGAAGTGTTGATTGTATCGGCAAGTAAACCGTAAAATAACGGGAAAATTGCTCCGCCGATAATTCCCATAATTAGAATTGCGCCACCAATTTTTGTATATCCTCCTAAATCCTGAAGCGCCATTGGCCAAATTGCCGGCCAACAAAGTGCGTTTGCTAAACCTAATAAAGCAACTAGAATAATTATTACAGGCAATTGTGGAATTCCCGGTAACTGAATCATAATTTTTGGAGAAAGTATTACGATTAAGGCAACCAAAATAAGTCCTAAAAATCCTGATACTTTTAAGGCAGAAACCTGCGAAACATATTTTGGAATCAAAGTAATTCCTAAAATATATCCGATAACCATAAAAGTCATGGTGAATGAAGTCAGTTTTAAGTAAAAAGAACCGCTTTCGCCATAAACTCCCAATTGTTTTCCAAATCCGCCGATGGAATCTCCGGCCAAAACTTCTGCGGCGATATAAACCATTAAAGTAATTACACCAAAAACCAATTGCGGATGTTTGAAGGCTTGTTTTATTTGTTTGAAAATACTTAAATGTTCTACTTGTCCTTCATCGTCTAAATTGATTTCAGGAAGTGGAGAAAATTTTACCAAAACAGCCAAAACCACCATAATTACTGCCATATAGATATACGGAGTCTGCAATTGCAAAGCCAACGCATCTAAAGCACTTTCTTTTTGAACCGAAGTCATAACGGCAATCTTATCTGCAGAATAATCTCCAATATTAGATAAAACCAAAGAAGTCAATAATAACGGAGCCAGAAAACCTGCCAGTTTATTGGCAATTCCTAAAACACTGATTCTTGCTGCGGCACTTTCGCGCGGGCCAATTACAACGACATACGGATTTGCTGCTGTCTGTAAAACGGCTAAACCGGTTCCCATTACAAATAATGCGATGAGGAAAAATCCAAAAGTTCTTGATGCGGCGGCGGGATAAAACAAAAGTGCTCCAACAGCAATTACTCCCAATCCTAATGAAATTCCGTTTTTGTAACCTACTTTTTCGATTAAAAATGAAGACGGAATCGCCATTACAAAATAGGCAATATAAAAGGCAAACGTCACAAAATACGATTGTGATTCGGTTAGTTCACACGCTAATTTAAAAAATGGAATCAGCGGCCCGTTCAACCAGGTTACGAATCCAAAAATAAAAAACAAAGAGGTTAAAATAACCATGGGAATCAAAGTGCTGTTTTGCTCTTTTTTTAAGGTAAGATCGATTTGTGACATATTTTTGGTTTTTGTTTGGTTTGTCTTTTGTTGTCATTATTTTAACACATAGGAACATAGTTTTTTGTTGCGCTTAAAGGCGTTTCACTTGCATTAACAAACATAGGCTATGTGTGGAAACTTGTTTCTTTGGTATTCTTTTTTATACATATTTAAACCTATGTTTCTATGTGTTTAAATATTCTCATGCATTGTATTTTTTGTCTAAAAATTATTTGCTGACTAATTCCTGATGGTAAAAAAGAATGGTTTCTTCTAATGCCTGATCAATTGTGTATTCTGGCTTAAACCCTAACTGATTAAATTTTTCAGGATTGGCTTTTGAATGTTTAATATCGCCAGGTCTTTCGTCTAAAAATTTGATCTGAGATTTAGAATTGGTGATTTTTATAATTTTTTCGGCCAATTCTAAAACCGATGTGCTGTGTCCTAAAGCGACATTATAAGTTTCATTTCCTTTTTGCGAAGCGAGAATATTAGCTTTTACTACATCTTTTACATAAATAAAATCTCTTGTCTGCGAACCGTCTCCATAAATGATTATCTGTTCATTTTGAAGTGCTTTATTAATAAAAATTGGCACAGCCGCCGCATAAGCCGATTCTGGATTTTGACGCGGACCAAAAACATTGAAATATCTTAAAGATGCGGTTGGAACCTGATATTGATCTAAATACATTTTTAAATAATATTCGCCGTCTAATTTGGTGATTGCGTACGGTGTCATTGGTTCCGGAAACATGGTTTCAACTTTTGGTAAAACCGGATTGTTTCCATAATTCGCTGCCGATGTTGACAATACAACTTTACAATCGGTATTATTTTTTGCTGCTTCGAGAATATTAATTGTTCCGATAGTATTGATTTCGATACATTCTTTGATTTTCAAAAGAGATTCGGGAACGCTTACTAAAGCTGCTAAATGAAAAACACCGCTTGCTCCGCTTATCACTTCATTAACCAAATTTTCATCGCGAATGTCACCTTTTACAAATTCAACATTTAATCCGTTTAGGTTGTGTTCGAATCCCGTTCTAAGACTATCAAGTATCAAAACTTGGTGTCCTTGATTCGATAAATGTTCGGCAATATGGCTTCCTATAAAACCGGCACCTCCGGTAATTACATATTTTTTCATCTTTTTTATTTTAATGATCCAATGAAATTCAAATTATAATCTTCCATTTCCCTGAATTGTTCGGTAAGGCTTTCAATCAATTTGAATTGGTTTCTTGAACGATCTAAATTATGTTCCGGATATTCTGTTTTATAATACACATCATCATTTAGGAAATCCGTTAAAAACCGAAGTGCCATTATAAAAGTCATTGTTTTGGCACCAAGCGGAAGATATTTTATTTCCAATGTTGAAAGCGATGAATTTGTCTTTTCTAAAAATCCTTTTACATATGCTTTGTAAAACTCTAAATTGAAGTTTACCAAATCAAGATTTTGTTCATCTTCGGCTGCTGTGTTGCAGATTGTTCTTATTGCGTCTCCAAAATCATAGTGAATAATTCCCGGCATAACCGTATCTGTATCAATCACACAAAGTCCTTTTTTGTTTTGGTCAAAAAGTGCGTTGGAGATTTTTGTATCGTTGTGCGTTACTCTAAGTTTAATTTTTTTAGCGTCTTTTAGATTTTGAAGAATATGCATTTCTTCTTTTAAATCCTGAACATTTTGAATTAATATTTTTGCCTGCTCAATTCTTTGTTCTGAAGCTTCTTTTAAAGCGGTATCAAACTGCGAATAACGAAATGCCATATTATGAAAATTCGGAATTACTTCTGTCAATTTTCTGGCGTCAAAATCGCTTGTCAGGTTTAAAAATTCACCAAAAAGCTTTCCTCCTTCGTATGCAATTTCTTCATTGTTTACGGTTTCAAAAGTCAAACTTCCTTCAATATAAACCATTACATTCCAGAAATTTCCATCTTTGTCCTGATAATAAAAAATGCCTTTTTTTGTTCCGATAAAAGTTAAAACCCTGCGCTTTAATTCAGCTTCAGATAAATTTTTTAATTTTTTCTGTAAATGTTTACTAACGCTTACTTTATTAGCAATTAATCCCGGAACATCTTTAAAAACACCTTCGTTAATACGCTGTAAAATAAATTGTTTACCACTTTGAGTCGTTAGTAAATACGTGTCATTAATATGACCGGAAGACAGTTCTTCGAAGGTTTTAAAAACCTCGATATGGTCAAACTGTTCGAATATAAATTTTAGTTGTTCGGCTGTCATATTACCAAAGATTTGTTGGATAAACTTTTTGCGCTCTTAACTTTTCAATTTCTTTTTTTACTATTTCTTTATCCTCTTTATAGGTTACTCCAAACCATTTTGCATTGGACTGAAGTACTTCGACAGACGCATTATCTGATTTTAAAATCTCATTTACGACAGATGTAATAAAAAACTCGGCTTTTAAATCGTGTTCGTTTTCTTTTAGGAATTGCTCAAAAAGTGCACCTCCAAATTCAAAACATTTTGGTGTAAAGCCCCAAAAATTCATAGAAACGATTGTATTTTCATCAATAGGAATAAATGCTCCGTTATCGTCTTTACGCATTAATTTCCCGTCTATTTTTTCGATATGCGTACGTTCTGTAACATCCGTCAAGTAATTATTTTCATCAACCTGACATTCACCTCTGGAAACAAAGCCATGATCTGAAACGGTATTTTTTAAAAGATATGCCATCATATTAAAATTGTATGATTCTTTATCTAATTCAGTCAAGGCTTTTGCCATGATTTCAAAAGCTTCCTTTCCGTAAAAATCATCGGCGTTTATGATTGCGAAGTTTTCGGTTACTTCATCTTTTGCCATTAAAAGTGCGTGTCCGGTTCCCCACGGTTTTTTTCTTTCCGGATTTAAGTATTGCGGCGGTACATTTTCAATTTCCTGAAAAACATATCCTACCTCAGCTTTTCCTTCTAATTTTTTATTGAATATCTCTTTGCACTCTTCTTCGATGTTTTTACTTATAATAAATACAAATTTTCCAAAACCTGCCTGCAATGCATCATATATCGAAAAATCCATAATGGTATCTCCTTCGGGCGTAAATGTATCTAACTGTTTTAATCCTCCATATCGACTTCCAATACCTGCCGCCAGGATCACGAGAGTAGGTTTACTTTTGCTCATTTAAATAGTATTATTAATTGGTTATTATTTTTAAGGTTTTTGGTCGTTTTTCGGCTTTTAAAAATGATTTTGTAAAAGCGATTATTTTGCAATTTTTAGATATTGAAAATTTCTCTTATAAATCGAAAAATAAATATTAATCTGACAATTATATCGTTAATATGATGAGTAATGATTAATATTCGGCTAAAGTATATATTAATATTTTATAAAAAAAGAAAATTGTGTTAAAATGTGCTCGAACACAATAAAAATGTTTTCGAACACATGTAATTTAATATTTTCTCATATTTGATTTTTATATATATTTGTTTCTATATGGATAAGATTTATACAATTAAGGATATTGCAGAACTTGCAGGAGTTTCAAAAGGGACTGTTGACCGTGTTTTGCATAAAAGAGGAAAAGTGTCTGAAGATGCCCTGAAAAAGGTGAATGAAGTTCTGGACAGAATTGATTATCAGCCTAATTTAATGGCACGAAGTTTAAAGAAAACTCAGATTTACTCGATTTGTGTCCTTATTCCTGATTCTGCAAACGATCCGTATTGGCAGCCTTGTATTGATGGTATAAACGATGCCAAAAAAGAGTTTAAATCTTTTAACGTAAAAGTGGAGATTTTCCTGTTTGATCCTACAAGTACGGCTTCTTTTGTAGAAACGAATCAAAACGTATTAAATTCTTCTCCAGATGCGGTTTTGCTTGTGCCGTTATTCCATAAAGAAGCTCTTGACGCTATTGAAACTTATAATTCTAAAGGTATTATTTCGAGTATTTTTAATAATCAGCTTAAATCGAGTGCGATAAAAAGTTTTGTTGGACAGGATTTATTTCAAAGCGGAAGAATTGCTGCACGTTTATTAGATTTATTGATTAAGAAAGGTACAATCGCAATTGTTCATATTGATGAAGATTACGAAAATGCCATTCACATGCAGGAAAAAGAGAAAGGTTTCAGGGATTATTTTGAAAATCTGGAAACCGGAAAATTCGAAATTAAAACCTTTAAAGTAAAACATCCTCAATTTAAAACTACTTTAAAAGAATATCTGGAATCAAATCCAGCTATTGAAGGTCTTTTTGTAACGACTTCTAAAGCGTATCAGGTTGCAAAAATTATTGCCAAAAATCCTGAAAAGAAAATCGCGCTTGTGGGTTACGATTTATTAGAAAATAATTTGGAATATCTGAATAATAAAACGATTGATTTTTTGATTCATCAAAACCCGAAACGTCAGGCGTATTTAGGAACTACAAGTTTAATTGAGCATTTTATTTTTGAGAAAGAGATAAGTCCTGAAAAATTACTTCCAATTGATATTGTAAATACGGAGAACGCTAAGGATTATTTTTTATAGAGTTCTTTTTTTAACACATAGGTTTTGTTGCGGTTAAAAGGCGTTTCACTTGCATTAACAAACATAGCTTTTCTACACAATCTTGTCATCTCGACGAAGGAGAGATCTTCGCGAGTAACTCCGCATGGAGAATCGCCAATCTTTGTAGAGTTTCTTGTGAAGATTCCTCGTTCCTCGGAATGACAAGATTGTGTAGAAAAGCTATGTCTCTATACGTTAAAATATCCACCAAAGATTGGCAAATATAGCCCGCGGTTTCAACCGTGGGAAACGAATTATGATAATTCATTGTGCTCACATTGCGTCCCAGTGGTTGAAACCACTGGCTATGTTTTTATAGATAGCCTAAAGTCAGCGTTTCAAAATTTAAAACACTTTTCTTTAAAACACAAAAAACCTATGTCTCTATGTGTTTAAAAATATCCATCAAAGATTGGCAAATATAGCCCGCGGTTTCAACCGTGGGAAACGAGTTATGATAATTCATTGTGCTCACATTGCGTCCCAGTGGTTGAAACCACTGGCTATGTTTTATGTAGCTAGCCTAAAATTAGTTTTCCAAAAGAACTGGCTATATGAAAATTTGGAGTTTCTGTATTTGGGTTTACCCATGTAATCCAGGTTGGTTCAAATAATTTATTTTCCTGTTTGATGTATTTCGCCCTGAAAATCCCGGTTTCAATAATGTTATCTTTTATTAAATGAAAGTTTTTCAGCGATTGAATGCTTATGGCGAATTCTACAATAAAATGATCGCTTTTTATACTTGATTTTACCGACAGATTATTTTCTGGCCAATTCCAGTCAAAGTCAAATTTCTTTTTAGGAGAAGCAATAAAATCCATTACTCTTGGCGTAGGATCAATTTCTAAACAATAATAAGGATTTAGGTTTTCATCAGTTCTAAAGAATATCTCAACTCTATCAGATTCTCCAATGCTGTCAATAGAATCGTCTTGTCTGTCAATGTGAATGTTATCATCGTAAACCTTGTAGCAGAAATAAATATTTTCAGTATCCCATAAAGATCTGAATTCGATTTTTTCAGGTTCTAAATCACTCCAGGGCGAAGTAAAATCGGTTAATGTTTCTGCTTTATCCCAAAAAGGATTATCACCCAAACCATTTATTTGTAAAATGTTTTTCTCGATTCGGTTTACATTGTAATTTTTCATTCTAAAAAGGTACGGAATTTTGAAAAAAATAGAAAGGAGCAAAAGAAAAAATTCTTCTGCTCCTCAATAGTATTATTTTAAGTAAATTTTATTGTGCGTTATTTCGTTATCGGCATTAATTTGAAGAATTATTAATTGTGAATTGACCTTCAAACTTGAAATATTAATTCTTGCTGATTCAACCGAACTGAAATCTTGTTTTAAAAGTTCTCTTCCGTTTAAATCCAATAAAATAATATGGGCTGAATTGACACTTTTTCCGAAATTGATATTGATTTCATCTGAAGCAGGATTTGGGAAAACAGAAAAGCTTGGGGCAATTTGTTCTTCGGCAGCTACTGTAGTTGCTGCTTTTTTGGAGGTCGATCCTGTTTGTAATTCTGAACAACCAATATCAATTCTTCCATTTCTTTTTCGAATATCATCGTCGAAATCTAAAGTTCCCGAATTTGTACTACTATACGTTGGATCACCTTTATCAGTAGCAAAAGCTCCCGAAGCCAGCGTAAAATTAAAAGCAGCAGCGTTTGTAAATCCTGGTAAACCAACTACAGAATTTACATCTTGTCCGGTTGCTGTGGCAAACTGCGCCGCATTATACGATCCGGTTGTAGAACTTCCGTTAAAACTTGTTCCCGTTAAGTCGATGATAAAGTCAGTATTTGTTTCTCTGTAATATAAATTGTAGTTCGAAACAAAACTTGAAATCGTATATCCGTAAGAAGCTAAAAATGCTTTTTTACCCGTTGTCGCATACATAATATTGTTTTTGTATATAATTCCCGAACTGTTTTGAAAATGCACTTCTCCACCGTAAATATCGGCTAATGTAGAAACTGCAGTTCCCTGAATAGTAGTAACTCCGTTAATCGTTGCTCCGGTTCTGTTTTTGTAAAAAGTATTGTTGAAGATTTTGGTATTTCCCACGCTTGTAGTATAACCAGAACCATTAACGCCTCCAAAAATAGCTCCGGTTATAACATTGTTATAAACCGAATTGTTGTTTACAATATGTCCTGTAGAAAGACCTCCGTTTCCGGTTGAAGTATTTTGTTCTGCACCTACAGAGAGCCCTACTCCACATCTGTACACTTCATTTCTTTGTACCGTACAATTTAAAGCGCCATCGACATAAATACCTGCGCTGTTTGCAACGGCACTCATACAATTAAAAACTTCGTTTGACGCAATGATACCATTTCGTGCCTGATTATTGCTTGCTGCTCCAGTTGATAAATAATTTCCTGCGGCCACGATTCCAATATTGGCAATGTCATAAACTGTGTTCCCTGAAACCGAAAATCCGTTTACGTTTCCAGTTACGGTTACAGCTTCTCCCCAGCCTGTTGCGCAATTTGCAACTTCATTAGTTTCGATTTTTACGTTTGTAATGGCATATGTTCCGTTTCCTCCGTCGACTTTTATGGCATTGGTAACAATACCGCTGTTTGCAGGAATCGCCGAAAGATTATTGCTAATCCAGCCGATATTTTTAACAATACAATTTTTGATTGTAATGTTATTCAAATTGGCTGTTGCACCAGAATTGGCTAAAATCCAGATTCCTTTACTTCCGTTTCCAATTTTGTTCGAAATCGTTAAACCATCAATAGTAACATTGCTTGTATTCACAATTCCTAAAACATACGTATCAGTACTTGTCCATCCTGAAGCATTTACAACAACGGCGCCAGATCCGCTTTTTTGAATGGTTAATGGCTTTCCAACAAAAATTGGTCCCGTTACGGCATACGTTCCGGAAAGCACTAAAACTGTTCCTCCAGATGGCGCGGCCTGAACTCCTTTTACAATGGTTTTATACGGGAGCGCGGCGGTTCCCGTACCGGTTGTATCGTTTCCTGTTGTTGATACATAGGTTTGCGAAAAACCTTGTACAAAACACATTAAAATAAAAAATGTAATTTTCTTGACTTTCATAATTTTGATATTTTGGGTTAACAACTAAAAAAAATTATAGATAGAATATTGCAATATTTTCTATTTCAAATACGCCTTTTCTGCCTTTCAATTTTAGAACTAAAAACATCAATTTAATGTTCTATTTTGTTCTTTTTGAATCACATAAAAAAGCTTATTTCTGACTAAAGTAAATATTGTATTGTAATTTGAAAGAAAATAATTAGAAAAAATGTGTTCGAACACAAAATTTTAATATTTTGAAAGTTTTTTAGTACAGGTTTTTGAGTTATTTTGACAAAAGATTAAATGTGTTTGAGCATAAATAAATATTATACTACAAATAATATTGTGTTTAAATTTTAAAACCAAAAAAGATGCCTTTAAAAACTCAATTTTAAAGGCATCTTTTTATAGTAATTTTGAAGCTTAGTTTTTCAATCTGTATTTATTGAAAATGATAAAAACGATACCCACAATTGCAAGCAAAGAGATGTTTGCTAATCCTAATAAAAACTGACTTTTTACAGCGTATATATTCACAAAACTATAGCTAAAAAGAGCACTTACCATATAAGCTCCTCCGCCGGTTAATCCGCTGGCAACTCCGGCATTTTTGGAGAATCGGCTTAAACAATAACCCAAAACAATATTGTATATAAAACCGCCGCAGATATTCAGTCCCATTGTAAAAATGACCAAAGTGTAAATATTACTTTCTAAAGAAGAAGTAAAAATCATCAGCAAAGCCAAAATTAGCTGAATGGCTATGGCTGTTCCCACTTTTTTTGCCAAAGGTTTTTTGATCATCGATTTTGCCGTGATTCCGCCAATCATAACGGATAATCCAGATAATAAAGCACTGTAACCTGTTGTTATGGCCGAATATCCAAAAATGCGTTCTATGATAAACGGACTGGTTAAATTGAACATGATAACGATCGCAAAAGTGATTCCCAGAATTACGAATCCTAAAGTAAAATCTACCGATTTCAGCATGTTTGAATACGTATTGGTAATGGCTTTAAATTTAAACGGATGCAGTTCTTTTATGGTTTCTCCACTATGGCGAAGTTCTAAAAGTAACATAAGCAGTGATAATCCGCCAAGGAAATAGAAATTAGATTTCCAGCCGAAACTATGTTCCAGGTATCCACCTAAAAATGGTGCCATAATAGGTGCGCTGGCCCAAATGATAGAAAACAAACTGATATAGCTTTTTAATTTTTCGCCTTTAAATAAATCGACAAAATAAGCACGTTTTGCAATTACGATAAAAGCAATGGCGATTCCCTGAATGATACGCATGGCATAGATTACATAAATATCTGGAACGAGTGCAATAACAAAACTGGCTATTGAGAACACGGCAAGCGATGCAATGCTGATTTTAAAACGCCCGAAACTGTCTAATATACTGCCAATAAAAATTTGGCTGATGCCGAGGCTGAACATAAAAAATACTAATGTAAGCTGAATGGCTGATGCCGAAACATTTAAATCTTTTGTCATTGCCGGAAGCGATGGCAGATAAATATCTGTTGCAAATCCTGATAACGGAATTAAGGCTAAAGCCAATATGGTACTGAATCCTTTGTGATCCTCTTTTAAATTTCTCATTCTAATTATTAATTTATTTATTACAAAATAGACCAATCGGTCTAAAATATTTTAAAAAAAATATGTTAGATAACATATCTTTCAAATTCGTTTTTTAAGATTTCTAAAACAACTTCCATTTGGTCGTTATTATCAAAAACTTTTCGGCACAAAATAGCACCTTCTATCATCGAAAATGCCATTATAGCAAATTTTTCAGGGTTGATTTCTGCCAAAAGTTCTTTGTTTTCAACTCCCAATTCAATTATATCCGTATATCTTTTATGCGCTGAGAGAATAGCTCTTTTAACCTGCTCTTTTATAGCCGGGTTTGTATCATCTGCTTCAATTCCAAAATTTAAAATTGGACAGCCGTCCATCATGTTATCTTTATTTTCATAAACTGCCAATAATTTATAAAGCTTTTCTTTTGCTGTTTTTCCCTGCGAAACCGCATTGTCTAATTTGGCTGCTAACTGCGATCTTAAATACAAAAACGATTCTTTACAAATTTCTTCTTTGCTTTCAAAATTTCCGTAAATACCGCCTTTTGCCAGCTTTGTGGCTTCCATAATGTCGCTTAGAGAAGTTCCGGCCATTCCTTTTTTGTTGATAATCGCAGCCGATTTTTCAATAATAAACTGTTTTGTACGTTCTGCTTTACTCATAATCTTTTTCATTTTGACACTACAAATTTAGACCGATCGGTCTAAATTTGCAAACTTTTTTTAATTTATTTTTCATAAATCATTAAAAGTCAAGCAAAATCAAGGGTTTATATTTTTATTTTAAAAGAGAAAACGAGGCAATTATTAAAGAAAATAATCCAATTTTAATTTTTCAAAAGCAATTTTATCGGTAGGAAGAACGAGCGGACAAGCTTCTGAATTCATATCAAACCATTCTAATTTTTCAATAGTTGGAATTTGAATATTTAATTCTTCCATATTCAAAATCTTAACCTGATAATAAATAGTAAAAATCTGCCTGTTATCTTTCATTCTGGAAACTATAAAATTTTCTTGTGTGTAAATATGTTTTACAACTTCTATTTTTAAGTTTAGTTCTTCCATAAATTCTCTGTGCAGACAATCAATTGTTCCTTCGCCAAATTCAAGTCCGCCGCCCGGCAGTTTGCAAATGTTTGATCCGGCATAACTTTCGTGTAGCGCTAAAACCTTGTTATCATTTACACAAAACGCATAGACTCTGACGTTAAATCCAATTAATTCGCTCATAAAATTTTAATTAATAACTTGCCGTTCTACAAAAATAAGCAATTGATCGCCTGCTATTGAATAATATCTATTTAAAAAATAAATAGTAACTTTTCATGCTTTTTATTCAAACCTCAACCTCAATTATGACAACCGATATTATAGAATTACACGATTGTATTGTTTTAGTAGAGCAATCTAATACGACTAAAACTATAGTCCAGAAATGTGAAATTGATGGCGATGCCGTAGGTTTTGCTTTTTATGGTTCGGGCAATGTTGAGCTGGAAATCAAGCATAATAATCAGACAAAATATTTAATGAACACAACGGGTTTGGCCATTTGTTTCTTCGGAAATCAAAAAGTTGAATTCTCCCATAAAATTGAGCCAGACAAACCTTTGCAGTCTATTAGTATTTTTACAAAACTTAAAAATTTAAATACACTTCCGCAGGCTGAAAGGGAGATTTTCGAAAATTATTTACCGCAGTTATTAAACCCGAAAGAGCATTTTGTAAAAGGCCCTTCTTTTTATATGACGCTTGAAATGCAGTTAGCGGTTCAAAAAATCTTTAATACATCGTATACCGGAAATACACGTTTACTGTTTTTAAAAAGTCAGATCAATGAACTTTTGGCGCATTTCTACGGACTTTTAGCTTCTGATAAAAAATCGGAATTATCAGAGATTGATAAAAACAAACTTTTTCAGGCAAAGGAAATTGTAACGACGCATTATTCTACGCCGCCTTCTATAACTCAATTGTCACAAATGGTGGGTTTAAACAGCAATAAATTAAAGAAAAATTTCAAAGAACTTTTCGGGATTCCGGTTTTTAAATATGTTCAGGAAGAACGGTTGAATAAAGCGTATGAATTACTCCGCGAAAGCGAAAAAACAGTTCAGGAATCGGCTTGGGAAGTTGGGTATGAAAGTTTGAGTTCGTTTTCGAATGCTTTTCATAAAAAATTCAGCATGCGCCCAAATGATGTAAAACAGCAATTCTTTTCAAACAAATCATAATTCTTTTACGACAAATGATTCTTTTTTAATCTCGGCAACTTTGTATCAGTAATCATTTAAAACGATATTGATATGAAAACCAAAATTTTAGTTCTGGGTTCTACCGGAAAAACAGGAAGCAGAGTTGCATCAAGATTAGAAAACAATGCTGAAGTTGAACTTCGTTTAGGTTCACGAAATGAGAAAATTCCATTTGATTGGGAAAAACCGGAAACCTGGGAAAATGTTGTAAAAGATATTGACACGGTTTATATTACTTTTCAACCGGATTTAGCAGTTCCTTTTGCTGCAAATGCGATAGAAAATTTCACTAATCTTGCCACAAAATCTGGCGTGCAGAAAATAGTTTTACTTTCTGGAAGAGGCGAACAAGAAGCGCAGGTTTGCGAAGAAATCGTAAAGAAGAATGCCAAAAACTGGACGATTATCCGCGCCAGCTGGTTCAACCAAAACTTTAGCGAAAGTTTCTTTTTAGATCCAATTTTGTACGGAATTGTTGCTTTGCCAAGAGCCGAAGCACTTGAACCTTTTACAGATGCCGATGATATTGCCGATGTTGTTACGGCTGCACTTTTAAACGAAAGTCATAACGGAAAAACGTATGAATTAACCGGACCAAGATTATTGACTTTTAAAGATGCGGTAAACGAAATTGCCCATGCAAGCGGCAGAAATATTAGTTTTCAGAGTTTGAGTTTAGAAGAATATACGCAGATGCTGAAAGAATATCAAATTCCTGATGATCACATTTGGCTTGTAAATTATCTTTTTGAACAGGTTTTAGACGGAAGAAATTCGAGTGTGACTTTTGATATTGAAAAAGTTTTGGGCAGAAAAGCGAAAGATTTTAACGCTTACGCGGAAGAAACAGCCAAAACCGGAATTTGGAATCCTGAAAATTAAAAAGATGAAATATATCAGAGCTATTTTTTCGGGGATTTTGGTTTGGTTTGCGGTTAGTTTTTCCTTTTATATTTTAGAACAAATTCCCGTTGTAAAAGATTCCTTTTTCTGGCAGTCGGTTATTGTGGCGATTTGTATTGTGTTTTTCGCTATTGGCGCAGCGAAGTTTTATTATCTGAAAAATTATAAAATGAGCGGTTTAAAACTCGGAATTATAATGTCGCTTACGGCTTTGTTTCTAGATGTCATTATTACGGTTCCTTTTGTTGAAATTCCAAACGGACGAAGTTATGAAAGCTTTTTTACAAGTCCTGTTTTATGGATTTTGGCTTTTGTAAATGCAGTTTCTGTTTTTCTTTGGCGAAAGCTAAATAAAAATTTGGTTTAATTTTATATCAAATCGTTTAGAAAAAAACTGCCTCGCCTTTTGAAACAGCTTCTTTATTATTTTACATCTTTTCTTGTTCTGTAGGAACATTTCATTGGTAGAAAATTATATTGTTATAAAGGATTACGTTCCGTAGGAACGTCTGATTGGCTTTTTTTTAATAATCTGAATTATCAAACGTTCCTACGGAACGCAAATGCGGCTGGTCACTATTTTTTTCTACCTACGAAACATTCCTATGGAATGATAAATCGAATATCAAAAAGTGACCGATTAAGTCACTAAAAAAAACAAAAAATTATAGAAAAAGAGGCTGTCTCGACTTTGAGACTGCCTCTTTATTATTTTACATCTTTCTTTGTTCTGCAGGAACATTTCATTTGTAGAAAATTATATTGTTATAATGGATTACGTTCCGTAAAAACGTCTGATTCACTTTTTTTTAATAATCTGAATTATCAAACGTTCCTACGGAACGCAAATGCGGCTGGTCACTATTTTTTTCTACCTACGAAACATTCCTATGGAATGATAAATCGAATATCAAAAAGTGACCAATTAAGTCACTAAAAAAACAAAATAATTATAAAAAAGAGGCTGTCCGACTTTGAGACAGCCTCTTTATTATTTTACATCTTTCTTTGTTCCGTAGGAACATTTCATCGGTAGAAAAATTATATTGTTATAATGGTTTTACGTTCCGTAGGAACGTTTGATTCACTTTTTTTTTAATAATCTGAATTATCAAACGTTCCTACGAAACGCAAATGCGGCTGATCTTTATTTTTTTCTACCTGCGAAACATTCCTATGGAATGATAAAAATTAATCTCTTTAATACCATAAAAAAACTCCTGTTAGTGGAACAGGAGTTTTTCGGATTAATATATAATAGTAGTCAGTGGAATTTATTATCCTCGTGTCAACCAGCCTTTTTTACGAACTGTAATAATTGAGTAAGGTGCAATCCAGAACAATGAAAAGGTATAGAAAACACTATATGAATAGGCCCAAAATGCTTCGCCTAATGAATATCTTTTTGCATAGAATAAAACTGAAAAGCTTGATACCAGCAATATTCCTAAAAGCGCAGAACTGATGAACAATAACGGATGTACTGCAATAAAATAGATCATGAATATAAAAAACGGATAGGTCATTAATATTCTTATAAATTGTTCTGTATACAAAAGTCTTGCTCCCACTTTAGATTCTTTTCTAAAATCTTTCCAAACATATTTTGCCATCATAATGTTTTCACGAACATTGCTTCTTCCCCATCTAATGAACATTTTGTACAATCCAGTATAATCTTCGGGAACGTTTGTCAATACATAGGCATTACGCTGAAACAATACATGATGTCCTTGTTTTAAAATCATATTGGTCATGGCACGGTCTTCTCCAATGTCTGACGGCTGTCCCATAAAAGTCTGGTCAATCCATTCTGGCAGGCAGGCAAAAACAGCTGTTCTTTTGTAAGCTGCTAAAGCTCCAGGCGTACAAAGTACAGAACCTAATGCACTTTCGGCAGAACGCATGAATTCAAAACTCATTACAAAACTTACGTTTAGCATTTTTGGTAAAATTGCTTTTTCATTGTTCAAAACCTGAACGTTTCCTGCAACGGCTCCGCATTTTTCATCTACTACAAATGGACTTACTAAGTTTCTTAAAGTATCTTTTTTAACGATTGAGTCAGAATCAACAGTTACAAAGATTTCTCCTTTTCCTAAATTAAATCCACGGTATAAAGCGTGACGTTTTCCTTTGTTTTGCGGCTGTTGGAAAATAGAAACACGATCGCCTAATTTTAATTTTGCCTGTTGAATCCAGTACCACGTATCGTCTTTACTTCCATCATCGATTGCTAAAAGTTCTAATTTATGAGCCGGAAAATCACTTTCGGCCAGACTCATTAAAGTTTCATAAACTAATTTCCCTTCGTTGTAAGCAGGAACAATTACAGTACAAGTTGGCAGTAATTCATCTGATACAGATTCGATTGGTTTGTATTTGAAATACAGAACTACATTGTACAAAAACATTCCGCCTTTAAAAAGAAATAAGGCTACTGTAATAGCAAGAAAAATTATTCCTCCGGTTGAGTTTAATCTTTCTAAATGCAGCTGATCAAAATCAGGCTGCAATTGAACAACTAAAAGAGATCCTGCAATTAATAATAAAAATGTTGCGGCAAGAACCATGAAACCAAAAAGGCTTTTTGGTCTTTCTATATGTTTTTTGGTTGAGTTGTTGTTTATTTTAAAAATAGAAGGGCTGATTACTTCGCTGCTGATATCGCCTCCTGTATAAAATTGTTTTGAGATAATTGTTTCGCTTTCCATGTCCTTTTGTTTGTATTAATTCTCTAAAATGGCTTTTATCAAATGGTCTTTCTTTGCATTTTTCTTAAGTAAACACCAAAAAAAATTAAAGAGTGACATGTTCCCAATTTGCAAGCGTTGTGCCATTTAGGTTTTAAGCTGGATTTAAGCGGTTTACGAATTATTACATAAAGTAAGGTGTGTAATAATTTTACACTTTGTAGAATGTTTATACAGTTTTTTGTGTGTAAACAGCAGTAAAATAAGGGGTTTTTGAAAGCGCGAAGAAGTGTCGCAGAATATAAAAACGCATCCTTAATTCAAAAATTGTATTTGGTTTTGATAGTTTTTATAATTGTAATTTTATTTTAAAAAAAATGAAAACTTTTACTTACAAAAGAACTATGTATCAAATTATTAAGAGAGAATCTTTTCAGATTTTAATTTAAATGAGTTAATTTTATAGGTATATAAGTAATTTTCCTGCGAAAATTAATTTTATCTTAGCACAAAACAATTCATTTTTGTTTCTATTTTTTAAACATTTTATACTGCATGAACCAACAGATTTACAAAATTTTACTTGCTGACGACGACGATGATGACTGCTCTTTTTTTGAAGAAGCTCTTGATGAACTGTCGCTTGCAACAACTCTTGTAACTGTAAATGACGGCGTTCAGTTAATGAATTTTTTAGATGATAATTCTGGAAAGGATCTTCCTGATGTTCTTTTTCTGGATTTAAACATGCCTAAAAAAAATGGATCTGAATGCCTTACAGAAATCAGACGGATTGAAAGATTAAAAGATTTCCCTATTATTATATTTTCAACTTCTCTTGATACCAAAATTGTAGATGTAACCTACGATATGGGCGCTACATTTTATATTCGAAAACCCGGCGATTTTTCAAAACTAAAAACCGTTATTGAAAATGCACTTATCGCAGCTTCTCAAAATAATTTTAAACAGCCTGAAAGAGCGCATTATATAATTCAACCCTAATTTATATTGAATGAGCCAAGAACATAAGGGACATTATTTTCTAGCCGATGGCGGTGAAATGGGAGTATTAATTCGGTTCAAAGACTGGAGCAAAACTCCTTTAGGTGACCCTGAAAACTGGCCTCAAAGTCTGCGAACCATAACTTCTGTTATGCTCAATAATCCTTTTGGAATGTACATTGCCTGGGGAAAAGATTTTACGCAGTTATACAATGATGCTTTTTTAAAAATTATTGGTTCTGAAAAACATCCTCAGGCTTTAGGAAATTCTCCCAAAGATACATTCTCAGAAATCTGGAATATTACAGAGCCAATGTTTGAAGAGGCAATGCAGGGAAAATCAGTTTCTTTTCCTGATTTTGTTGTTCCTTTAAATAAAAACGGAATTGTAGAAACGTGTTATTTTGATTTTTCTTATTCTCCCATCCGAATTGAAAATGGCGAAGTTGGCGGTGTTTTAGTAACCGTTATTGAAACTACGGCAAAGAAAAAAGAAGTTATAGATCAGGTTGAAGCGCGTTCCAAACTTGAGGAAAGTGAACAAAAAATAAGACAATTGGTTGAAAATGCCCCTTTTCCTATTGCAGTTTATGTGGGAGAAGAAATGCGTATTGAACTCGCTAATGAATCTATTATAAAAGTTTGGGGAAAAGGTCATGATGTAATTGGAAAATCCTATCGCGAAATTCTGCCGGAACTCAACAATCAGTCGGTTTTTGAACAGGTTCTGGGTGTTTTAAAAACCGGAAAATCTTTTCATAATAAAAACGCTCAAATTGATATCACGATAAACAATAAACTTGAAACTTTTTATTTCAATTATAGTTTTACCCCTCTTTTTGATACAAACGGAAATGTCTATGCTGTTATGAATACAGCTGCAGAAGTTACTGATTTACATCTTGCCTCTAAAAAAATTGAAATTGCAGACAAACGTTTCCGTGATACTGTAAAACAAGCGCCAATTGGGATTACTATTTTACGGGGGCCGGATTATATTGTTGAATCTGCAAATGAGGATTATCTTAAACTGGTTGCACGAGAAGAAGAAGATTTTGTGGGCAAACCATTATTTGATTCTCTGCCTGAAGTAAAAGATACTGTTGATTCCTTATTAAAAAATGTTTTAACTACCGGTATTCCTTATCATGGTAATGAAGTTCCCATTCCTTTAAATCGATATGGAAAATTAGGTATTTGGTATTTTGATTTTCTTTATCATCCTTTAAGAGAAGAAAATGGTGAAATTACGGGTATAATTGTTACTGTAACAGAAGTAACAGAAAAAGTCGAAGCCCGTAAAAAAATAGAACAAAACGAGGAACGCTTAAATATTATTGTTGAAGCCAGCGAATTAGGAACCTGGGAATTAAATGTAAAAACACGAGAACCCCGTTATTCGCAAAGATATCTTGAAATTATTGGCGGTTACAAAGAAGAAATTATGTTGTCGCACGAACAATTGTTGCAGCATTTGCATCCGGATGATATGCATATTAGAAACAAAGGTTTCAAAGATGCACTTAGTTTAGGAGCACTTCATTATGAAGTACGTACAATATGGCTAGATAAATCGATTCACTGGATTGAAGGAAGGGGAAAAGTTTTTTACGATGAAAATGGTAATCCGGAGAAATTAATTGGAACAATTAGAGATATTACTGCCGAGAAAAAACACCAGCAGGAAGTAGAACAAAGTGAAAAAAGATTTAGAAATCTCGTGATGCAGTCTCCTGTTCCAAAAGCTATTTTGAAAGGCAGCGAAATGGTTGTTGAAATCGCTAATTTAGCTTTACTTGAAACTATTTGGAACAAAAAAGAAAGTGATGTTCAGGGTAAAAAACTATTTGAAATTTTCCCGGAACTTCTCACTCAAAAATACAGTCAATTATTGAATGAAGTTTTTGCTACGGGAAAAACACATTCTGAAATTGAATCGCCAATACTTATTAACGGAAATAATGGCGAACAGCTTTTTTATATTGATTTTGAATATGCTCCAATATATGAAACAGACAATAGTGTTTCTGGAATCAGGGCCACAATAATCGATGTAACGGAAAAAGTTGAAACCCGAAAGAAAATTGAAGAAAGTGAAAAACGTTTCCGCTCTTTAACAGAAAGTATTCCGCAGTTAATCTGGGAAACTGATGAAAAAGGAAATGCGTTATTTACTTCTGGAAAATGGGAAGAATATACCGGAATAAAACCTGCGGGAGAAACGGAATGGAAAGCGATGATTCATCCTGATGATTATGAGGAAAATATCAAAATTTGGACGCACAGTTTAGAAACCGGACAGGTTTACAGAACTGATGTAAGGGTTTTAAGAAAAGACGGAAGCTACAGATGGCATGCCGTTATTGGTGAACCTGTTCTGGATGAAAATAATAAAATCATTAAATGGGTTGGTGCTTTTACGGATATTCATACCGAAAAAGCTTTTACACATGAACTTGAGCAGCAAGTTACGGCGAGAACCAAAGAGTTGAGCCAAATGTATGATTCGCTTAAAAAAAGCGAAGAACGTTATCATTTAATGATCGAGGAAGTTCAGGATTATGCGATCTTGTATTTAAATCATAAGGGAATTGTTGAAAACTGGAATGTAGGAGCCGAAAAAATTAAAGGTTATAAAGCACAAGAAATAACCGGAAAATATTTTGGCGTTTTCTATACGCCTGAAGATCAAAAAAATAATGTTCCTAATACTTTACTCGAATTGGCCAGAGAAAAAGGCCGTGCCGTGCATCAAGGCTGGCGTGTTCGCAAAAACGGAAATTTATTTTGGGCTAGTGTTGTAATCACAGCGATTCATAATAAGAACAATGATGTAATTGGTTTTTCGAAAGTTACGCACGACTTAACCGAGAAAAAAAGAGCCGACGATAAAATTGAAAGGAATGCCTTAGAGCTGGAACAAAAAAATGCTGAACTGGAACACATGAACAAAGAGCTTCAGTCTTTTGCTTATATTTCAAGTCATGATTTGCAGGAACCGCTTCGGAAAATTCAAACTTTTGCATCACAGATTCTGGATAAGGAATTTGAAAATTTATCAGATTCCGGAAAAGATAAATTCAAAAGAATGCAAAATGCTGCGAAGCGTATGCAGACTTTAATTAATGATTTGCTTTCGTATTCGAGAACAAATATCCAGGAAAGAATATTTGAAAAAGCGAATCTTTCAAATATAATTGATGAAGTAAGAGAGGATCTTAAAGAAGAACTGGAGCAAAAAAATGCGGTGATTGAAAACAACGATATTGGCGAAATAAATATTATCCCCTTTCAGTTTAGACAGCTGCTTTATAATTTAATCAGCAATTCACTTAAATTTTCAAAGCCGGATATTCCGGCCGTAATAAAAATTAACAGCGAAATTGCAAAAGGTTCCCATTTTAAGGTAGATGCTTTAGCTAAAGAAACCCGCTATTGCCATATTACTGTTTCAGACAACGGAATTGGTTTTGAAGCACAATACAGTAAAAAAATCTTTGATGTTTTCCAGCGTTTACACGGAAGGGATCAGTATACCGGAACCGGAATTGGTCTTGCAATCGTAAAAAAAATCGTTGAAAACCATAACGGAATCATTACGGCAAAAGGCGAAAAAAATAAAGGCGCTTCGTTTGATATTTACATTCCGCTGCAATAATTCTTCCCTAAAATTCATAAAAAAAAAAACGGAAATAACTTTACTAAGTCATTTCCGTTTTTATTCCTGATTCTTCGAATTAAGAATTTACCTTAAAACCAATTTCTTATCTGGTATAAACTGTAATTATACCTGTAGTTTTGTCTTTAATTTTCAGTTCTTTATTAGTAAGGTTCATAATGTCACTCGTTGAACTTACATTGCCAACAGTTATTGTTAAATCATTATGTGATCTTACATAAGTTCCTGTAGTTTCTACCAAAGCACAATTCTCACCGCTATAATCACCAATCACTGCTGCGTTACTTACCCTTAGATCTAAATAATCTCTATTGGCAGTACATCCTTCTTGATTTTCCGCTGCATCCACTAATACTTCATTTCCATTTACAATTGTTCCGGTTTTACTTAGATTATATTTTCCTGCTAACGGTACAATTGTTTCTCCTTCATTATCATCGTTACTACAAGACGTAGCAAACATTCCCAAGCTTAAGGCTAATACGAATAATATGTTTTTACTTTTCATGTCGATTTGTTTTTATATTGATTTAATTTAATAATGCTAAATTAAAAGTATAATCTTACATAAATTTCCATGATTTTACGAATATTTTACATAAATCGCATTTTTTTCGAAAAGTCTGTATTCCTCAAGAGATTTATTTTTTTACCACATATTTATGGATAATATAGGGAGTTATTGGTCTTAAAGCTCTGCCGTTTTCCGGATGCATTCCATGGGTATTAAAAAACTCAACACTATCTCCCACCTTAGCGTACCAAACAACAGCTTTTTCATTTTTAAAAAAGGTTGTTGTATCGCAAACCTTAATTCTTCGAAGATCAATAATTCTTTCATCATAAGGTTCAGGCGCGTTAAATGTTCCTATTCCTTCCATTTTCAAATCACAGCTTACTTCTTCATAATGGTCACCAGACCATTGCATGCAATCATTTTTTAGTAAGGCTAAATAAATGATAAAACCTAATCCAGCAATAACTGCTGTAATTCCTAAATATCTCCATATCTTACTTGGTGGTTTGCCTATGTTAACAAAAGTTGATATAGGCGATACTACTTGCGCTGACGTTGATCTTTGATTTTGAAATGATTCAGTTTTTTCAGTAACAAAATTTGGTTCTGATGCTTCAACTGGAATAGGTTCAGATTCCTCACTTTGATTTTCTTCTGGCTCTTCAATTTTTGGATCAATAACATTTTCGTTTTTCACCTCATCTGTCAAATCATCAGAAGAATTTTGTGGACTAAAAAATTTGGTATCTCTAAGATCATTTATTAATTCTAAATCATCCGGATCAATTTGTTTTCTAAACTTGTTAAAAGGTCTCAATTGAAAATCAACAAGTATAGCCGCAAGATCTACAACTTCCATTTTATCTGGATCAGTTTCTCCTTTAAGAAAAGTTTCAATTGGCCTAAATTGATTTGTATTACTTCTAAATTTATTTTTTGTGTTTAGATCAAAAGGAAATCCTAACAGAGTATTAAAAACTACTTGATCATCTTTAGAAACAGGTTTTGTTTCAAATATTTCCCAACATAATTTATTGAGTTTTCCTCTTGTTGGCGCACTCAGATAAATGTAATCTTCTCCATTTTTTACTTCTTCATACTGTTTTATAACAGCCTTTTTATATAAGTCTTCCAGAGTAATGTTATTCATAAGCTCATGTTTTTTTTTGGAATTTCAAGGAATTTTAAGGAATTCTAAGGATTACAAAAAACTAAATCGGAAATCCCGGAATTCCATATCAATACTGCTCTACAACCGCCGTTACTTTGCTTCAACAAAATTAGTTAGCGCTTTGATCTGCAGGTCAAAAACAAATGTACAAAACTAGTTTATTCAAAAAGTGTGGAAAACCGTAAGACGGAGTTTATCCGGGAAGTATAAATAAAAATCTTACTGTTCTACGCACTTCACTTCCCAAACAAAATTTGGTATTGCACTCAACCAAAAACCCGGAAAAGTTCCGGCCAGCAATGCCTATGTCTAATTTTTAAATTTTAAAAAAATGAAATCATTATATTTATTGGGAGCGTGCGCGCTATTGTCAACTACATTATTTTCTTGTACTGCTGACGAATTTGATACAACGAATAAAAAATCTGAAATAAAAAGAGATGTGGTTCGAGACAGCATACAAGCAAGCGAACCAGATGGTCCTGGTGATGATCCAATTAATCTTCCACCACCAAAAAAATAACAAATAAATTCTGTTATTTTTAATAAATGACTAATTTCGGGGAAAGTAATCTTTATGTTACGATCCCCGTTTTTTTGTTTTTTTATCTTTCTTCTTTTTCTTTCCTGTGAGGAAAAAACAAATGTATTGCTTAAACCCAATAAGAATGAAAAAGAAGCTAAAGCAATACAGCAAAAAGCCACAGAACAATTTCAAAAAAGCAATTACAATAGTGCATTTTACTACTTCAATAAATCAAAAATTACATTTGAAAATTTAAAAGACAGTACCAATGTTGTCTACAATTTAATTCAAATGGGTTATATACAACAAATAAACGGCGATTATTACGGAAGTAAAGAGACATTTACAGAAGCTTTGCCTTTTATTAAAAAAAAGGATATTTACAGTGCTGCAATCAATAATTTCTTCGGAATTGCGGACAAGGAACTTTCCATTTATGACGATGCCATATTTTATTATAATCAGGCAATTAACGACTCAAAAGATGTCGCATCCAAACAATCTCCACTAAACAATATTGCCGTTGTTTATATTAAACAGAAAAAATACGACAAGGCTGTTAAAATTCTGGAAGGAATTTTAGAAACTAAAGCATTCGATAAATTTGTAAAAAGTAAAGCAAGAGTAATTGATAATCTCGGATTTGCCTATTTTAAAAAAGGCTTAAATGAAAAAGGACTTCAACTAATGAATGAAAGTCTTGAGTTAAGAACAAAAGCAGATGATTTATACGGAAGTATTGAAAGCCATCTTCATTTAGCAGAATTTTACGCAAAAACAAACATTCAAAAATCAAATGAAAATGCTAAAAAAGCTTACGAAATTTCTACTAATCTAAATAGTGTTGATGAACGTTTGAAGGCATTATCATTTTTAATTTCTAATGGTTCAGGTACAAAATATGCCCAGCAGTATATTTCAATAAATGACAGCATAATCAAAATTAGAAACAACTTTAAAAACAAGTTTGCTAAAATAAAATACGATTCTAAAAAAGAAAAAGACGAAAATCAAAAACTTCGATTAGAAAAAATAGAAAATGAATTATCACTTCAAAAAGTAAAATACCAAAGAATATTTTTCATAATCGGGATTGTATCGCTTTTCTTTCTATTGTTATATTTAAGGAAGTTTTATCAAAATAGAAACCGAATCGAAAAGATAAAAACCGCGTACGATACCGAAACCAGAATTGCAAAAGACATTCACGATGAACTGGCCAATGATGTTTTTAATACCATAACTTTTACCCAGACACAACCGCTGGAAATTCAAAATACAAAAGAAACTTTACTGCAAAAACTCGATCATATTTACAGTCGTGTGCGCGGTATTTCCAGAGAAAATAATGATATCGACACCGGATCAAATTACTCAGATAATTTAAAAGAAATGCTTTCTACCTATAATAGTGATAAGACTAATGTTATTATTACGAATATCGAAAAGGTAAATTGGGATTCTATTGAAGATTTAAAAAAGATAGCAATTCAGCGTGTATTGCATGAATTAATGGTCAATATGAAAAAACACAGCCAGGCTCAATTAGTTGTTTTGAAATTTGAAAATGCTCAAAATACTTTGCTGATAGATTATAAAGACAATGGAAAAGGCTGTGAAAAATCAAAAATTATAAAAAATGGTTTACAAAATATGGAAAACCGTATTCTGGCCATAAAAGGAACTATTACTTTTGAAACTGAACCAGATAAAGGTTTTAAAGTAAATATAACAATGCCTAAATAAAAGCCTATGTTTAAAAAAGTAATAATAGCCGAAGATCTTGATGCAATGAACTTAGGAATTCAGCAAGTTTTAAAAGATTTAAATATTGAAGATTTTCAACACTCTAAATTTTGTGACGAAGCGTTTTTAAAAATACGCGCTGCCATTCAGCAAAATGAACCTTATGATTTGTTAATCAGTGATCTTTCGTTTAAAACAGATCATCGTAAATCGGATATTGCTAATGGAGATGAGCTGGTTCAAAAAGTTCGCGAGCTGCAGCCTAATATTAAAATTATTGCTTATTCTGTAGAAGATAAAAGTTACCGTATTAAATCTCTTTTTGATAATGCCGAAATAGATGGTTTTGTCCTGAAAGGTTTAAATAGTATCGAAGAATTAAAAAAAGCAATCAATATAATTTCAACTTCTGATCAGATATTTATTTCTCCCGAAGTTGCTTCTGCTCTTCAGGAAAAAAACAATTACGAAATTGACGATGTCGATATTAAAATTCTGAAATTTTTATCTGCCGGAACTTCGCAAGATGAAATAATAGAAATTTTTAAAAGCACCGATATCAAACCCAACAGCAAAAGCGCCGTAGAAAAAAGATTGTCTAAACTCAAAGACTTTTTTAAAGCGAATAATACCGTTCATTTGGTTTCTATTACAAAGGATATGGGGATTATTTAATTTCCTTTTTATATTATTATTTCAAGCTCCTTCGGGGGCTTTTTTTATTTCTTCAAGATAAATTTATGGATTATGGATTTCCGTAAAATACTGGTTTCAAATAGGTTTAAGTTTGAATTATTAAAATCAATTTAAATATTAATTAAAATCAAAAAGTTATGGAATTCAAAGTAATACCTTTCGCCGCTTCAATCGATTTAAAGAAAAACACATCAACGCAAATTGCCGAACAATTAGAAAGCGCAATAAAATATCATACCGAACAAGGTTGGAAATATGTCAGAGTAGAAAACATTACAACTTTTGTTAATGCTGAAATAGGATGTTTTGGATTTGGAGCAAGACCCGCCCAAACGCTTTTCACTCACTTAATTGTTTTCGAAAAATAAAATGAAATATTTCATCTTATTAATTATTCGAATGTATTGGATTTTAATTCCTCAGTCTAAAAGAAGAAAATGCATTTTTAAAAAATCCTGTTCTCATTATGTTTTTGAAACAACTCAAAACGAAGGATTAATAAAGGGATTAAAAGCATTTCAATTTCGATATAAAAACTGCAGAGGAAACTTTTCAATTTTTCAAAATCCAATTAATAACGAAATTCAGATGATTCTTCCTTCACAAATAATAATTGATAAAGAGGAAATTGCTGAAAGACTAATTAGATAAACCCAAAAATTATCCAAAAACCATGATAACACTAGAACTAAAAAGCCATTTTTTGAGATTATATCAAATGGCATTATCCGATGATCAATTTGATGTATTAGAACTTCAAATGCTGTATCATTTTGCTGATGAAAGAGGAATTCCGAAAGAAGAATTAGATAAACTTTTTCTAAATCCTGTTAATACAGAATTCATTGTTCCTGAATCTTTAAACACAAAAATTGAATATCTGTATGATCTAACCCGAATTATTTGGGCCGATGAAAAAGTGACCGATGATGAACTAAATATGCTCAGAAAGTATTGCCGAAAGTTTGATTTTCTGGAAGAAAACATAAATGATTTATCTGATTATCTTATTGGCTGCGTTCAGAAAAACATCGGAAAAGAAGAAATTATTAGTCAACTAAACTCTTAAGTTATGAAAACACTTACCCAATTATTTAGTTTAAAAAAATCTGAGGATTCTTCTTTTAAAATTTTCGAAGAAAATGAAGAAGACAGAGAACAAATTAGAATAACATATTATCAAAGCGGTTTCGCAGCATCTGTAAAAGCAACCGGAAAACCTATTGTTTTAAAAGCTTGTCTTCAAAATTTATATATGAGTTTTGAAGATCAATGTCGAAAACAAAAAATGGAGCAAGACCGATTAAAACAGCCTTACCGCGAAGAACAGGAAAAAAACAGAACGGAGCTGAAAAAATCTGAAGCTGCAATTGGTATTTATGAAAAGAAAGAACAGGATATCAATGAAAATATCGACCAGATAAAAAACGAAATTATCGAGGTAAAACGAAATCCTGATAAATACGGAATTGAAGAAGGAAAAGGTTTAAAGGCACAATTTTATATTGGTTTGATTCTGCTGCTGCCCATTACACTTTATGTTTTGGTGTTTTATATTTCGGCCTCTTATTCTGCTTTTTTCAAAGAATTTTCAAATGACAGTTTAACCGCCGCAATTTTTGATGCCGATGCTTTTACAAATGCCTTTAAAGCAAGCTGGCTCGAAGGAGTTTTGGTCGTTACAATTCCGTTTGTTTTTATGGGATTAGGTTACGTAATTCATATGGTTCAAAAAGGAAAAGGCTTCAAAAACATACTTAGATTAATTTCCCTTTTTGCCATTACCTTTTTATTCGATTCTCTTTTGGCTTACATCATTGAGAAAAAAATATACGAGTTTAATAAAACAACCGAATCTTCGCCATACAATTTAAACATTGCTCTTGGACAGCCAGAATTCTGGATGATCATATTTGCCGGATTTGTAGTTTATATTATCTGGGGACTTGTGTTTGATTTTGTCATGAAAGAGTTTGAAAACATTGATAAAATCAGAGCTTTTATTAGAGGAAAAAAAGAAAACTTACTAAACCTTGAAAAATTAAAAGCAGAATACATCAATAAAACCAACGATTTCAAACAGCAGATTGTGACCATTAATGGAAAAATCTCTGAACTTCAATCTAAAATAGATGGTTTTGTTTTTCCTGTAAAAGAATATCTGCACTATCATCATCAATATAAAGAAGGATGGTTTCAGGCTATAAATACCGAAATTGCTCTGCCTCATAAAGAAAAAGTAGAATTACTGGAAGGCTGTGAAAATTTATCTGAAGAACATCTTGGAAAATTAAATTTAGTCGATCCCGATTTTCAACATTTAGTGTATTTTAAAAACTAATATTATGAAAAATACTTTACTCAAAATGGCCTTGTCATTATTATTGATTTTATTTTTTTCATGCAAAGAAGAACCCAAAAATGAAGAAAAAGAAACCGCTGTTAAAAGTTCAGTTTCAGAAAATTATAACATTAGTATTCTTGTTGATTTATCAGACAGAATAAGCCTTAAAAAAAATCCAAATCCAACAATGGAAATCTATGAGAGAGATTTAGGATATATCAAAACGGTTTCTGAAGCTTTTACTCAGCATTTAAAATCAAAAAGAATGAGGCAGATTGATGACAAAATGCAGTTGTTCTTTAATCCGGAACCTGAAAATCCTGAAATTAATTCTATTTCCAAACAGTTAAGAATTACGGTTGACAAAGACAATGCTTCAAAAGAATTTCTCAATTCTATAAACAATACTTATTCATCAAAAACGGCATCAATTTATGAATCGGCGATTAAAGATGATAAATATATTGGTTCTGATATCTGGAATTTTTTTGACAGCAAAGTACAAGATCAATGCATTGAAAAGGATTATAGAAATATCCTGATTATTTTAACCGACGGGTATATGTTTTATGAAGGAACGCAAATTAAAGATGGAAATTTATCCAATTATTTAACCCCGCAGTTAATTAAACAAAATGGTTTAAATACAAACGACTGGCAGAAAAAATTTGAGGATAAAAAATTGGGATTTATTAAAATTGATAAAGATTTATCTAATCTTGAAGTTTTAGTTTTAGGGATAAATCCAAGTAAAAATAATCCATACGAAGAAAAAGTGATTAAAGAATACTGGAGTAAATGGCTTACTGATATGAAAATAAAACATTTCGAAATTAAAAATGCCGACCTTCCTTCAAATATGGATAAAATCATTAAAGATTTTATTTTAGAAAAAGAATAAAAAAACAAAATCTATTTTTTTTTAAGAGGAACTTCATTGTCCTCTTTTTTCTGTTTAAACAAGTTTCATAAAAACTTCTTTTAAAAAATTTACCACATTACGGATTTCCATAATACACTGATTTTTATTGGTTTTACATTTGAATAAAATAAAAAACCAATGAAAGTCAAACAATTATATATCGGGCATATTTTCACATTACTATGTGGAAGTTTAATATATATCTTATTTAGAACTTCAACATTGAAAATGTTCGATTGGTTTGACAAACTAAGAATATTGAACATTATAAATAATCTAAGAAGTTTTACTGCTAACTATTCAAATAATCTTCCAAATATTATTCTTTATTCTCTGCCTGACGGTTTATGGATGTTTTCATATGTAAGTCTCGTCTTGTTTTTATGGAAAAACAAAATTAAAAATGAAAATCTATTTTGGATTTTCATAATTCCAATAATCTCTATTATTTCTGAATTAGGACAGCTTATAAAATTTGTTCCCGGCACTTTCGATTCTTCAGATCTTCTCATGTATCTCTTAGGAACAATTTTACCATTTATAACTTATCGAAAATCAATAACCATAAATTTAATACACTAATGAAAAGAAAAATACAACACTTATTTTCTGCACTAACACTTGCAGGATTTATCTTCATCGCATTTGGAAGTGGAGATGATAACAAAAAGAATTATAAAAATAGCTCAACTACAATTTCCAACGCAGAAAGCTCCGTACCTGATGTAGAAATTATAAAACAGTCTGCAAAATATGATTCATCATTTAATTCCTATATAATACATTGTAGATTAAGAAACAATACAAATGAGTTAATCACTTACTTGGACTTAAAAGCTACCTTTTATGATAAGGATGGAAATATAGTAGGAACAGGAATTGGCAATGCGGTAAATTTTGCTGCTGGTTCAGAAAAAACCGTTGATATTATGGGACTTGATATCCAAAACTGTAATACTTATGAAGTTGAAATCGGAAATATACTAAACTAATAATAATTTAAATCAATAAAAATGGCAGATTCACATGAAATTAAATGTATAAATAAATCTGATAGATATAATATACATGAACGTATTCAAAACATTGGCGGATTAAATCCTGATGGAACAAAATGGAAATTAACTTTAGCCGAAGCAATACAAGGAATAGAAAATAAAAAATGGTTATTCTATGTCAATAATGTTTATGGACAAAGAGTAAATGTAATTATTGCAACAACTGCAAATGGTAATAAATATCTAAAAACAGAAGCTGATACTACAGAAAAAAATAACCTATTAGAATTACCTGAATGTAGATAATCAACAAAATTTACAATTTTAAAAACCTAAACTTGGAGTCATTCTTCTAAATAATTAAGTCCAGAATTTCTCCAAGTTTAAAATTATTTCATCTAAAATAAATTTAATTTAATCTATAAAACCCGTATAAGTACTCATTTTAAAGAGCATAATTCTAATTAGATTTATCGTTGCTTTAAAAACTATAAAATATTTAAAAATAGGATTTTAAGTCTAACCAAATACCACAAAAGCCTATGTCAAAAAACTACCTCATCTTATTTTTATTATTTACATTTTATTCCTGCGAAAAAGCCTCTGCACCGCCTCCACCGCAAATCAATACATTTTATAAACCGGTAATTACAGCAGACGATCGTAAAACAATTACGCCAGAAGAAGCAAAAACATATCATGTAAATAAAACGTATCATTATGAATACAGAACCGGAAATTCTGGAAACTATGAATACAATTATGATGTAAAAGGAATAAATGCAACAGGCGATTCGGTTTTTGGAAATATTAACGTGCAGGGAAAATATGGCGCCGGAATTTTAACGGACACAGTTGCCGAAATAGAAATTAATACCGAATGGATCGCATACGGAAAATTAAAAGCAACTGATAAAAAAGGAAACGAATACAATTTAATTGTCAAATAAAAATACACTAATGAAATATGCTTTACTCTTATTTTTTGTTTTTTTAAGCTCTTTTTCTTCTCCGGATAGCAGTGTTTATATCTGCGGATCAAGCGGATCGAAAAAATATCATTATAAAGAACATTGCCGGGGTTTATCATCCTGCAGGCAGGAAGTGGTCAAAACATCACTCAAACAAGCTCAGGGCCTTGGTTTAACTCTTTGTGGATGGGAAGATTGATTTATCTTCCCATTTTTTATTTAATTATTTGATAATAATGGCTTTACAATAAATTCACATTAGTTTTAGTAATTTGAATAAAACTAATCGTTATGAAATTCTTTAACCTAAATTTCCTGGTATCATTCAAAGAATGGCTTTTTTTAAGAGCTATGCAATCTTCTTTCCTTCATTAATAAGCAGTTTAAAAATAAAGGAAAGTACTATTGAATGAATAAAATTGAAAACTCATTTTTGAACAAAAACCAATTTGGTGAAGATTTCTTGTGGGGTGTTTCTACCGCCGCTTTCCAAATTGAAGGAGCACATGATTCTGACGGAAAAGGTTCTTCTATCTGGGATGTTTTTACTTCTCAAAAAGGAAAAATAAAAAACGGACATCATGCTCTAACCGCCTGCGATTTTTATAATTCTTATCAGGGTGATATTGATTTAATAAAGGAATTAAATATTCCGAATTTTAGGTTCTCTATCAGCTGGACGCGAATTATGCCAACGGGAACTCATCCTGTAAATCAAGCCGGAATAGATTATTACAATAAAATTATCGACTCCTTACTGGCATCTGGAATAGAACCCTGGATTACTATTTATCATTGGGATTTACCACATGAACTCGAATTAAAAGGAGGCTGGACAAACCGCGAATCGGTTTCCTGGTTTTCAGAATATGTTGAAGTTTGTACCCAGTATTTTGGCGATCGTGTAAAAAACTGGATGGTCATTAATGAACCTTCAGTATTTACCGGAGCTGGCTATTTTTTAGGTATTCATGCGCCTGGAAAAAAGGGAATTACCAATTATCTAAAAGCCATGCATCACGTAACGCTGGCTACGGCTGCGGGCGCGAAAATATTGCGAAACAAAGTTCCGAATGCTAATATCGGGACTACCTTTTCATGTACACATATTGAACCGGCAACAGATAGTCAAAAAGATGTTGAAGCCGCAAAACGTGTAGATACTTTATTAAACCGAACTTTTATTGAGCCAATTTTAGGATTGGGATATCCGCAAAAAGATCTTCCGGTGCTTAAAAAGCTTAATAATTATATTTTAGAAGATGATTTAAACAATCTCGATTTCGATTTTGATTTCATCGGATTACAATGTTATACTCGTGAAGTTGTAAAATCGGCCATGTTGATTCCGTACATTGGTGCTGAATTAATAAGTGCCGAAAAACGAAATGTAATTTCAACTGATATGGGCTGGGAAGTTTATCCGCCGGCATTGTATCACGTTCTAAAAAAATTCAACGAATACAAAGGCATCAAAAAAATTATCATTACAGAAAATGGTGCTGCTTTTCCAGACACTGTTACAAACGGAAAAGTATTCGATATAAAACGAACACACTTTATTCAGGATAACTTAGAACAAATCTTAAAAGCAAGAGAAGAAGGTTTAAATGTAGAAGGTTATTTTGTGTGGAGTTTAACCGATAACTTTGAATGGGCAGAAGGTTATAATGCCCGCTTCGGATTAATTCACGTGGATTTCGAAACACAAAAAAGAACCATCAAAAACTCAGGATTGTGGTTTAAAGATTTTTTATCTTAACCCCTCCTTGATAATTTAACCGCAATCCCGATAGCTATCGGGAGCAAGGTATTTTATTTAAATATTTTTAGAAACCGCAAAAGTTCGCAAAGCTTTATTTTAAATATTAGCTTTGCGAACTTTGCGATTAATGAAATCTATATTTATAAGATTGTTTTAAAATTCCAACATGGATTTTACCATTCGTTTTTAAATGCGCAGTTACCATAATATATCTTTCTTCGGGATACTTTATTTCATAATTAAATACTGTGTCCCTTACTTTTATCTGAAGCTGGTGTTTTCCTTCGTCAGAAACTGGCAAATCAGCTGTTTCATAAGAAGGTAATCCCTTTGCCGCTTTTAAGTTAATATCCTGAACTTTCTCTTTATCCAGAAGCACTTCCAGCTTTAAATTATCTAACTTCATATCTGTAGGCTGTTCAAACGAAACAACAAATTTTTTGCATCCAAAAAGGCAAAAAACGATTAATAACAGTAGAACTTTTTTCATAAAAATAATCTTTATTATTTTATAAATATAAATATTTTTATTGATCTGACTGCTATTTTTCAGTATAACCACGAAAGCTTTTTAAATATAAAAAGCCTTTCAGAATTTCTTCTAAAAGGCTTTTCTCTTCAAAAAACAATAAAATTATAACCTTTACAGCTTATAATGTTTCCTTTAAAAACGCAACGGCTTCTTTCCAGTTATTTACTCTTATATGATGATCTTGATTCACATTATGAAATGCAGTGAACATAATAGGTTTTCCCATACAATAATCTAAATTTTTGCAATGATCATCAATCATATAATCGGTATTGATAATTCTTTTGCTGCCGCATAAAATAATATTATCCCATTTAATAAAAGGAAAATGCTCCGCAAGCCAGGCCATTTTTTCTGAAAGTGAAATAGGAAATTCTGTTGCGGCAGACACAATAAAGATTTCAAAATCTTTATCCAATTCAAGTAAACTTTCAACAGCATCGGGCATTACAGGCAATGTTCTAAAGAAGTTTTCTGAATGCAAAAGTTTATGAATAAAATCTCTTTCTTTAAAAGCAACATCAGAAGATAATCCTTTCATACTTTCCTTTGATAAAGTAGTTCCGTGAGCTTTATTGTAATGGTCAATTAATTGTGCGTCAATGTCGGCAAGTACACCATCCATATCTATTGCAATTGTTTTCTTTCTCATTGTAAATTTATTTTGCGGTAAAATTATGCAAAAATTGCAATATATTGCAATTTTTAACTTATTTTTGCAATATAAAACCGCAATTAAAATGAAAAAGGAAGAGCGTCAACAGGTTATATTAGAATATTTATCTAAAGAACATCGGGTAACATCTATAGAATTAAGTGAATATTTAAGTGTTTCAGAAGATACTATTCGACGTGATTTAAAAGAACTTTCAGATCAGGGACTTTTAAAAGCCGTTCGCGGAGGCGCGGTTGCTCCTTCTCCAATTCCTTTGCATTATAGAAAAAGAGAAAAACATGATGTTGAAAATAAAAAGATTATTGCCGAAAAAGCGATTTCCTATCTAAAAGACGGACAAGTTGTTTTTATTGATGGCGGAACAACTTCTGTAGCTTTGGTTTCAAGTTTTCCTTATGATTTAAAATTAACCGTTGTTACAAACAGTTTTCCCGTTGCTTTATTAGTGGAAGATTTACCAAATATCGAATTAATTTTTGCCGGAGGATTAATGAGTAAAACCTCTTTTACAACTTCTGGAATCGACACAATCGATTTTTTACGAAATTTTAGAGCAGATGTTTGTATTCTGGGAATTTGCAGTATTCATCACGAGCGTGGTATTACAGGCGTTTTATATGATGATTCTCAAATTAAAAAAAGCATGATTCAGAATTCTAATTTTGTTATTGCACTGAGTTCTATTGAAAAAGTAGGAACGGCAGAAGCTTATTATATTTCTCCAATTACAGATATCGACGTTTTGGTTACCAACATTTCTCCTGAAGATGAAATTTTAAAAACATATAAAGAGATAGGTTTGACTATTCTTTAAATAACAAATAAAAAAGCCTTTCAGAATTTAATTTCCGAAAGGCTTTTTCTCTACAAATTAACAGGCAATATTATTTCCATCCGCCGCCCAGGTCTCTGTAAACATGAACTGCAGCATTTAATTGTTCTTTTTTAGTATCTATTAATTCTAATTTAGCTTCTAATGCATCTCTTTGCGTCATTAAAACCTCAAAATAATCTACTCTTGCTGATTTAAACAAATCGTTTGAAACATCAATTGATTTATTTAAAGCGTCAACTTGCTGTGATTTTAAATCGTAACCTTTTTGAAGATTATCAATTTTAGAAAGCTGGGTTGAAACTTCTAAATATGCATTCAGGATGGTACGATCGTAATTGTACAACGCCTGAAGCTGTCTTGCATTAGCACTAGAAAATTCTGCTTTAATCGCATTTCTGTTAATTAACGGCGCAGCAATATCTCCGGCTAATGAATATAAAATCGATTCAGGGAATGTAAACAAATAAGATGGTTTAAAAGCCTGAACTCCAAAAGCTACTGAAATATCTAATGAAGGATAAAATTCTGCACGAGCGACTTTTACATCTAATTTTGCAGCAACCAATTCTAATTCTGCTTGTTTAACATCTGGACGATTTGTTAATAATTGAGATGGAATTCCAGAGTTTACAGCTGCCGGAAGCAAATCTGTAAAATTGGTTTTGTCTCTTTTAATATCCTGTGGATATCGTCCTAACAAAAAGTTGATTTTGTTTTCGTTCTCTTTTATTTTCTGCAAAATATCAAACTCCAGACTTTTTGAAGTTAAAACCTCAGCCTGAAATTTCTGAACTCCAAGTTCAGTTGCTCTCGCCGCTTGTTTTTGAATTTTTACAATTTCTAAAGCGTTTGTCTGTAAAGTAATCGTTTGTTTTACAATCTCTAATTGGCTGTCTAAAGCTAATAATTCATAATAATTATCAGCAATCTCAGCAATAAGGTTTGTAATCACAAAATTTTTACCTTCAACTGTAGCTAAATAACGGTTTACAGCTGCTTTTTTAGAATTACGCAGTTTTTTCCAGATATCTACTTCCCAGTTTGCATAAGCTGCAATGGTATAATCCGGTAACGGATCTGGAGTTTCGATTCCCGGTTTAATTTCTGTTGTTGCATCACCCGCACCCTGGCTTGTGTAACGTCCTACTTTTTCGATTCCTGCACCGGCACGAACGCCGACAGTTGGCAATAGCGCCCCTTTACGAACTCTGATATCATTCTTTGCAATTTCAATTTCCTGCAAAGTCATATTCAGTTCCTGATTGTTTTTTAAGGCAACATCAATCAACTCTACAAGGTTTTGATCCTTAAAGAAATCTTTCCATTTTAAAGTCGATGTATTTGTTGTGTCCTGCGATTTTACGCTTCCAAATGCTTCCGGAACCGGAGCGCTTGTACTTGCTGTTTCAGCTGCAGGGGCTTTACATCCTGCCACGGCAAGACATAAACCCAATGCAATACTGTATTGATATAATTTAACTTTATACATGATTGTTATCAATTTCTTCTGTTAATGGATTTTCTTCTTCATGTTTTACCAGTTTGTGTTTCTCAGCAATTTTGGCAAATATGTAATACAAGCCCGGAATTACAAATACTCCGCAAATAGTTCCTATAAGCATACCTCCAGCGGCCGCAGTACCAATAGTTCTGTTACCAATTTTACCCGGACCAGTTGCAAATGCAAGCGGTAATAATCCCGCAATAAACGCAAATGAAGTCATCAAAATAGGACGGAACCTTGCTTTTGCTCCTTCCATTGCAGCTTCTAAAACGGTTCTTCCGGCTGCGTGCCTTTGTATCGCAAACTCTACAATCAATACGGCATTTTTACCTAATAAACCAATAAGCATTACCATGGCAACCTGCGCATAAATATTGTTTTCTAATCCTGCAACTTTCAATAAAAGGAAAGCTCCAAAAATACCCGCAGGTAAAGAAAGAATTACAGATAATGGTAAAATAAAACTTTCATACTGAGCTGCTAATACCAAATAAACGAATCCTAAACAGATTAAGAATACCCAAATTGCCTGATTACCTTGTGCAACCTCATCGGCAGAAATACCTGCCCAGTCAATATCATAACCTCTAGGTAATTTTTTAGCTGCTATTTCCTGAATGATTTTAATAGCTGTACCAGAACTGTATCCCGGAGCAGGTCCACCACTAATCTCTGTAGAAGTGTACATGTTATGTCTCGTAATTTCCGAAAGTCCGTATACTTTTTCTAACTTCATAAAAGCAGAGAAAGGAACCATTTCATCACGATTATTTTTCACGTATAATTTCAGAATATCATCTGGCTGTGCACGATATTCCGGAGCAGCCTGAACGATTACTTTATAGTTAATACCGTATTTAATGAAACTGATCTCGTAGTTACTTCCCACAAGAGTTGACAAAGTGTTCATGGCGTTTTCAATAGAAACTCCTTTTTGCTGTGCCAAATCATTATCAACTTTCATCATATACTGAGGGAAACTCGCACTAAAGAAACTGAATACGTTAGATAACTCTGGACGTTTGTTCAATTCTTCAACAAACTCCTTATTAACTTCTTCCAGTTTTTTGAAATCTGTAGTACCTGTTTTATCTAATAAACGAAGCTCAAATCCTCCCGCAGCTCCATATCCTGGTACCGCCGGCGGTTGGAAAAACTCAATATTTGCGCCTGCAATATCTTTTGACTTTTCTTCCAGTTCCGTCATAATTTCCTGAACCGATTGTTTACGATCATTCCAGTCTTCTAAGTTGATCAAACATGTTCCCGCGTTTGATCCTGTACCTTCTGTCAAAATTTCATAACCCGCTAATGCAGATACTGATTTTACTCCTTCTACAGTTTCTGATATTTTTTGAAGCTTCAAGGCAACATCATTTGTTCTTTCTAATGATGAACCCGGAGGTGTTTGAATAATAGCGTAAAACATTCCCTGATCCTCATTCGGGATAAATCCAGAAGGAACCGTGCTGCTGATTAACCATGTTCCGGCACAGAAACCAAGAAGTGCGATAATTGTAACAGCTCTTCTGTTTACAATTTTGCCTAATACATTTTGGTATTTACCTTGTGCAAGGTTAAACTTGTTGTTAAAACCATCAATAAATATGTTTACTGGAGTTCTCTTTTTAGGTTTACCGTGATTATTTTTTAACATCATCGCACAAAGTGCAGGCGTTAAAGTCAAAGCCACAATACCAGAAAGAATAATCGCTGTTGCCATTGTAATCGAGAACTGTCTGTAGAAAACTCCAACAGGACCAGACATAAACGCAACCGGAATAAATACCGCCGCCATCAGGAACGTAATCGCAATAATTGCTCCTGCGATTTCGTGCATTGCTTTTTTAGTCGCTTTTAATGGTGAAAGATGTTCTTCTTCCATCTTGGCGTGAACGGCTTCGATTACCACAATCGCATCATCGACGACGACCCCAATTGCTAATACTAAAGCAAACAACGTAATTAAGTTCAATGAAATATCAAAGAATGTCATGAACACAAATGTTCCAACCAATGAAACGGGTACCGCAATTGCCGGAATTACCGTAGAACGCCAGTCTCCTAAGAAAAGGAAAACTACTATACCAACTAAAATAAAAGCTTCAATAAGAGTATGAATTACTTTTTCGATAGAAGCATCAAGGAATTTAGAAACGTCATAAGAGATTTCATAATTCATTCCTTTTGGGAATTTTTGCTTGATTTTTTCCAGTTTAGCTTTTACATCTTCAATAACCTGATTCGCATTACTTCCAAAAGATTGTTTTAATACAATCGCTGCAGAAGGTTTTCCGTTCAAGTTAGAATAGATATCATACATCGAGCTTCCAAATTCAACATTTGCAATATCTTTCAAACGCAAAAGTTCTCCGTTAGCATTCGATCTTACCACAATATTTCCATATTGCTCTTTTGTTGTAAAACGTCCAGAATATTTCAATACATATTCAAATGCCTGAGAACGTTTACCAGAACTTTCTCCCGTTTTACCCGGAGAAGCTTCCAAACTCTGACTTGATAATGCTTCCATTACCTCATCAGCAGAAATTTTATACGCTAACATACGATCTGGTTTCAACCAAATACGCATGGCATATTCACGTGTTCCTAAGATATCTCCTGAACCAACTCCATTTACCCTTTTTAATTCAGATAATACGTTGATATCAGCATAGTTGTACAAGAACTTCATGTCGGTATTTTTGTCCGTACTATAAAGGTTCACGTACATCAACATACTCGGAACTTCTCGTGTAATCTTAATACCTTCTCTAATTACTAAAGGTGGAAGTTTATTAGTAACCGAAGCCACACGGTTTTGAACGTTAATCGCTGCCTGATTAGGATCTGTTCCTAAGTTAAATACAACCTGAATACTTGCTTCACCATCATTTCCGGCATCAGAAGTCATATATTTCATTCCCGGAACACCGTTTAAGGCTCTTTCCAACGGAATTACAACAGATTTAATCATAAGCTCTCCATTCGATCCAGGGTAATCCGCAGTAACGTTTACCATAGGAGGAGAAATCGAAGGGAATTGGGTAATTGGTAAATTCAATACCGACAATACTCCCAAAAAGACAATAATCAGCGATATTACTATCGACAATACGGGTCTTTGAATAAATTTATTAAACATTTTTATATTTTTTTAATGATTAAACTTATTTGAAGTTTAAAAAAGGGTTTCAGGTTTCAAGTTTAAGGTTTCAGGTTTTCAGTGCGAACTTGAAACCTGTCCCGATAGCTATCGGGATGAAACTATAAAAACAAATAACTATTCTGCTTTTAAGCGCAGGTTATTAATTACCTTTTTAGGAGACTCAAATTCGTATTTGATTTTGTCATTTTCTTTTACTTTCTGAACACCTTCAAGTAAGATTTTATCATTTTCATTAAGTCCCGTTTTAATCACATACAAATCAGGGATTTCTCCTGTAATAGTGATCTCTTTTGAACTTACTTTATCATTTTTGTCAACTATAAAAACATATTTTTTATCCTGAATTTCGTAAGTTGCTTTTTGCGGAATTACGATTGCATTTTTAAGAGGAACCATCATTTGAACTTGTCCTGTTTCTCCGTTTCTAAGCAATTTTGCCGAATTTGGGAATCTTGCTCTAAAAGCAATATTTCCAGTTTCATTGTCAAATTCACTTTCGATAACTTCTACATTACCTTTTTCTTTAAAAGTATCTCCATTAGCTAAAACCAAATTCACTTTGTTTTCGGCACGATCTTTAACATTTGTCTGATACTGAAGATATTCTGGCTCAGAAACATTGAAGTAAGCAAACATTTGACTGTTGTCTGAAAGGCTTGTCAATAATTCACCTTCGTCGATAAGACTTCCTAATTTTAAAGGAATTCTGTCGATTGTTCCGTCAAACGGAGCTCTGATTTCTGTGAATGATAAATGAAGTTTTGCTAATGCAACTTCTGCTTTTGCAGATTGCAATTTTGCCTGAGCAACGCTCAATTCGTTTTTAGAAACGATATTTTTATCTGCAAGTAACTTAGAATTTTGCAGTTCGATTTCTACTGATTTTTGTTCAGCTTGTGCTTTCAATAATTCTGCCTGATACATGTTTGGCATAATTCTGAACAACAGCTGACCCGCTTTTACAAACTGTCCTTCATCAACATAAATGTTTTGTAAAAACCCTTTTTCCTGGGCGCGAATTTCGATATTTCGAACAGACTTAATCTGCGAAACGTATTGTTTTGTAAATGAAGTATCAATTCTTACCGGATTTGTAACCGTGAATTTTTCTACTTCTTCTTTTTCTTCCTTTTTAGATGTACAGCTAGTTAGGCACACTAGGGCAAACAAGCCCGTGAACACGATAATTTTTTTCATGATTTAGTTTGGAAATTAAGCGATTGAATGCTTGGAATAATGATTTCTTAAATGATAAAATGCATCAGCCAGCCTGAAGTCAGAACTTAATTTTCATATAAGCAGAAGTAAAAAAAAAATATACATCAACGAGATATGGAGATCACGACTTAGGTAACCGATGTATACTGTAAAATCAAATTCTTAATACTCGTTGAGTAATGTAGATAGGATTTGAATGCCCTAAAGAAGGCGCAAAAATTTTAAAACGATTGGAATCATTCGCAGCAGACTGATCTGAAAGTGCCAGATACAAATTGTCTACTAAGCTGTACGAAGCAGCAAAAAGCTTATTCGTAAGTAAAGCATCATCATTTCCTAACAGATCTTCTTCAAGATCAACATCGGCATCTTCAATTATAGAAGTTCCACGATCCTGGCTCGTGAATTTAACTCTGTGTTTCTGTGAAAGATTATGATGATGAGAAAAAGTATTTGCATTAAGATATTGGCCTCCGCCCAGCAGAAGCAAATTCATGAATACTAAAAATACTATTAACTTTCTCATTTGGGTGCGAAAGTAGTAAAACTATCAAAACAAAAAAAGAATTTTTAACAAGGTTTAACAGTTATATAAAACGAAAACGTTTTCATTTTTTTATTACATTAAAATTACATTCAAAAACGACGTTTTTTAAAGTATTTTAAGACAATAAACATCTTACTATTAAATTGTTAGCAGAATGTAGGAATCTATTTTAAGAAATTGATTTCCATAATGGTATATTCCTGTCCGGCTTTGGTGAAAGTTTTAAAAGTATCTTTCATTCCAAATTTTTCATAAAAAGACTTTTTATTGGTTCTGGCATTGCACCAAACTTTTTCTAAATCCCTTTCTTTAGCAAATTGTAAAATATATTCTAAAAGATGAGAAGCAATTCCTTTTCCCTGAAATGCTGATAAAGTAGCTAATTTTCGAAACTGCATTTCTTTACCTTCAATAAAACAGGAAATTATAGAAACTAATTGATGATCTTCAAAAACTCCAAAATGAAATCCTGAATTGTCTTCTTCTAATTGTACAAATTCAAAAGGCTGATCCGGCCACATTACTTCGTGTCTTATCTGCCAGGTATCTGAAGCTTGAATTGATTTAATTTCCATTTTATGTTTATTTCTGAAAGTTCAAAATTACATCAATTTTAAAATAAAAAGGGAATCTTAAAACAGATTCCTTTTTCAATTATATTGATTTTTTGAATTACTTCTCTCTTATAAAATAAACTTCAGAATTATTTTCGGTTATTTTCTTGACTCCTTTTTTTCCGTATTTCCCTATGTTAATGGCACGCATTACTTTATTATCATCATTTAAAAGACAATCCCAAACCCTTCCGTCTGATAAAATAAATGCCGAATATAAAGAATCTGATCTATCATCATTAAAGTAAAGTAAATCCTCCGTTTTGACTAGTGTTTTTACCTTTGATTTACGATCCTGTTCATAAAATAAGATTTTATCCTGCGCTACTTCTACTAATTTATCAACTTTTTGTTTTTTAAAATCTTCATTAGCTTTAAGAGTCCAAATTGGTTTATCGCCTGTAACTAACCATGTTCCGCTTATTTTTTCTAAAACATCTTTCCTTAAAATTTCTTTTAAGGTATCTATCTCTTTTAATGATTCCTGCCCAATTTCGCTTTCCGGTTTAATTTTAGATGCCAATGAAAACAAATCAAGAGCTTTTACATACTCTGATTTCTTTAAATAAGAAAGGGCTAATTCGTATTTATTTTTCTGAAATGTTTCCTTTGAAGCATTTTGCGCTATACCTTTTACTGAAAAAAGCAAAATGACAAGAATCAAATAATTTTTCATCTGTTTAAACTTTATTTTTATTTTGCAATATTAGAATATTTTTCTTACAAAGTGAAATAAAAAATAAGTTTAATCTGATTTAAATTTAATTTGAAAATGAAATTAAAATTTGCATTGCTTTTGTGACATCTTTTTTATTGACAAAAATATGGTCGTGATAAAATGCTGCAACAACATTACAGCTTATATTATGGTCTGAAAGTGCTTTTGAAAATGCGGCTGTTAAGCCCACAGCTTCCAGCGAAGAATGTACCGTAAGCGTTATCCACGACATTACTACAAAGTAATTCAGTTTCAGCTTTACTGCTATTTCTTCTTTTAAAATAATAGTTATAGCCTCTTTTTCCCTAAAAAACATTTCAACTTCATCTAGGTTGAAATTCTCTAATGTATCAATTTTACAAAAAACATAATCGCCTTGTTTGTGTTCAGGTTTCATTGTTTTAAGTAATTTTTGAAGATTTTTTTCTCCTGACATTTTTATATTTTATTTAAAAAAAAACCGCCTTAATCATTAGAAAAAGACGGCTTTTAAGTTTTTTATTTGGCTGCCCAGATATTATTGTCAGGCGTAGCATCCATAAAGATCCCGCCATCAAGCGTAACTTTTTTAATTTGCTTTTTACTGCTTAAAGCAACTGAAACTGAATTTTGATTTTTCTCCCAAACTGCCGGAGTTTGATGAACCGTTTCTGTTGAATCATCAGTATAAACAATATTTACATCAAACGGAATGGCAAAACCTCCTTTGTTTTCTATAGCAACTGTATTTTTTGAAACGTCTTTAACAGAAAGATCAATATAATTATTTGTAAAAAACCAGTTATTGAAAAACCAATTCAGGTTTTTTCCTGAACCTGTGTTCATCGAATTAAAATAATCCCACGGAATTGGATGTTTTCCATTCCACGTATCCATATAATGGTGCAGTGATTTTTTGAATAAATCATCTCCAAGTAAATCTTTTAAAGCTATATAAGAAAGAGAAGCTTTTCCGTATGAGTTGTTTCCATAACCCGGGCCAGAAACTTGTGTAGACATTGAAATGATTGGCTGATCTTCTTCTGTTGATTTATCGTTAATGTATTGCTCAACTCTAAATTCTTTATAAAATTTATCTGCAGCTTCTTTTCCGTGTTCTGCAATTCCAATTAAATATTCAAAAGTGGTTGCCCAGCCTTCGTCCATAAAAGCATAACGCGTTTCGTTGATTCCCATATAAAAAGGAAAATAAGTATGTGCTACTTCATGATCCTGAACTAATTGAGCAAATTTTGGATCATTCATTTGTGAATCGTTACACATCATTGGGTATTCCATATCTGCAAAACCCTGAAAAGCTGTCATTTTAGAAAACGGATACGGAACTCCAGGCCAGTTATTAGAAAACCAGTCTAAAGCATATTGATTGTTTTTTATTGAATTTACAAAATCAGTTCCTTTTACATCATAAGCTGCCTGTACACTGGCGCGGCGATTTGTTTTTTTATCTACCACAACGCTGCTCGCATCCCATAAATAATGATCGCTTAAACCAAAACATACATCTGAAATATTTTTAACTTCAAATTTCCAGATATTCCATTCGTTTTGTTTGGTTACGACACCGTTTTTCATTTCCTGTTCGTTTGCAATATGCATGATTTCATCTGTTACGTATGATTTTTTCAAACGTGCTGCAAACTCAGGCTGTAAAACCTCATCTGGATTTAAGAAATCTCCGGTTGCATAAACCACATAATTTTTTGGTGCTTTTACAGAGTAAACATAATCGTTGAAATCATTGTAGAATTCCTGACGATCTGTATGTGATATTCTGTCCCAGCCGTTATAATCATCAAAAACAGAAACTCTAGGATAACTATACGCTACAAAAAATGTAGTTTCGTCAATTTGTCCTTCTCTTCCGCTTTCTTTTGATAAAGGATAATTCCAGTCAATATTAATGGTGATTTTAGAATGTGGTGCAATTGCTTTTTTCAATTTCACATTCCCCACAGTTCCCCAGCTTCTGGCATCTTCTTTATAGACTACGTCGGCTACTTTTAGAGACGTAATTGTTAATCCGTTACTTAAAAAATCGTCACTTACGCTTCCTCCTCTTGGTGAAGAAGGTTTATGAAGATTATTTACAAACCGAATCGCAAGATTTCTTAAACTATCGTTACTATTGTTTTCGTAAACGATTGTTTCTGTTCCGCTCACCAATTTTGTTTTGGCATCAACGGTAATATCCATTGTATATTTTCCGTGGTTCTGCCAGTAGTTTTTTCCGGGTTTCCCGTCTTTAGAGCGAGTTCCTTTGGCGTAAGCCTCTTTAATATTTCTTGGCATATAAAGCTCTTGTGCAAAGCCCGTTTGTGCCAAAAACAAAAAAGCTATAAATGCAAATTGAAATAATGTTTTTTTCATAAGCTGGTTTTTGGTTTTATAAAATTTAAGTGTTTTATATAAGACCGCGTTTTTAAAATAAAGTTACAAAATTGATAAAATTTATCTTCCAAGTTATAAAAATCAAACTCAGAATCTCAGCAACTTAAAAAAAGAAAAACCGCCTAATTCAAGAAGAAAAAGACGGTATCTACAATTAATATATAACCTTGATACTACAAAATATAGTCGGTATTAATGAAGTTTGATTCCTTGCTGTTTAGCAATTCCTGCAAAATTTCATTGTTATAAGCGATATCTTTTGAAGCGACAAACGTACGAATTGAGAAAGAACGCAAAGCATCTGGAATACTTAAAGTACCAACAGCAGAATCTTTACGACCTGTAAATGGGAAAGCATCCGGACCTCTTTGGCAAGAACTGTTTAAGTTCACGCGGCATACTAAGTTTACCAAAGCATCGATAAGCGGTGCAAGGGTTTTAATATCTTTTCCGAACAAACTTACCTGCTGTCCGTAATTAGATTCGGCCATATCTTCTAACGGCTGCTGAATATCTTTAAAAGAAATAACCGGAACTATGGGGCCAAATTGCTCTTCGTGATACACACGCATTTTGCTGTTTACCGGATATAAAACGGCTGGGAAAATAAAATTATCGGTATGTTTTCCTCCTTTTTCATTCAGGATTTTTGCTCCTTTACTCGTTGCATCGTCAATTAATCCCTGAATATATTTTGGTTTATCTGTTTCTGGAAGCGGTGTCAACGCAGCTCCTTTTTCCCACGGATTTCCAAATTGTAATGCGTCTACTTTTTCAGAGAATCTTTTGTTAAACTCTTCTATAATTGATTCGTGAACATATAAAACTTTTAATGCCGTACAACGCTGTCCGTTGAAAGACAAAGTTCCTGTAATACATTCCTGAATTGCCAAATCTAAATCGGCATCTGGAAGAATAATCGCCGGGTTTTTAGCTTCTAATCCTAAAATTAAACGAAGTCTGTTTTTATTAGGATGCTGATCTTGTAAAGCAATCGCCGATTTACTGTTTCCAATTAATGCCAAAACATCAATTTTACCCGATTTCATAATTGGAGAAGCTACTTCTCTACCTCTACCGTAAACAATATTGATAACACCTTTTGGAAAACTGCTTCTAAAAGCTTCTAACAATGGCGAAATACATAATACACCATGTTTAGCCGGTTTAAAGATTACGGTGTTACCCATAATTAAAGCCGGAATCAATAAAGAGAAAGTTTCGTTTAAAGGATAATTGTATGGGCCAAGACATAAAACCACTCCAAGAGGTCCGCGGCGAATCATGGCGTTTACACCCTGCACTTTTTCAAAATGTGCACTTCGTCCTTTTAATTCTTTGTAGCTGGCAATCGTATCATAAATATATTCGACAGTTCTGTCAAATTCTTTTTGAGAATCGCCAAGGTTTTTTCCAATTTCCCACATTAAAAGTTTCACAACTTCTTCGCGGGTTTCTTTCATTTGGCTAACGAAATTCTCCATGCATTTAATACGGTCCGCTACTTTCATAGTTGGCCATAATCCCTGCCCTTTATTGTAGGCCGCATTTGCAGCTTCAACAACTTCGGCAGCTTCTGCTTCTGCCATAAACGGAATAGATCCTAATAATGTCGGCGTATATTTTTCTGTAGAAGAAATAGTCGAAAAAACAGGTGTGGTTTGTCCTGTCCATTGTTTTAATTCTCCATTTACAAGATAAGTGTCTTGATTTATAAGGCTTTTAATTTCAAACTCTTCTGGAATTAAACTCATAATCTGGTAATTTTTATTTGGTTATTAATAGCGGTTTAATGAAAAAAGAGGCTTTTGTATGCCTCTTTTTCATTTTATGGTTGTACGGTTTCGCCTTCCCAGTCCAGGATTCCGCCTAGCAGATTATAGGCATTTTCGATGCCTAACTCATTCATAACCTGGCATGCTTTCGCACTTCTGGCTCCAGAACGACAATACACGTAGTAGTTTTTGTTTTTATCTAATTCTTCGATTTCATAAATAAAACCCTGACCTTTATTGATATCAATGTTTAAAGCATTTTCAATATAGCCATCATTAAATTCGTCTTCAGTTCTTACGTCCAGTATAACTGCATTCTCGTCAGCAGCAAGCTGATTAACCCAATCTTCTTGTGATAAATTCATAATAAATGTGTTTTTGTAAAATTACGACGTTTCTATTAATTAAAAACGTACCAAATGCGATTTCGATTATTATTCTCAGAAAACGTTTTAGAGAAAGTATTATAATCAGTGAAACACAAATTTACTTACTATTTTTAAAAATACACCCTAGAAAATCGATAGAAAATAGGATTTTTTCATTTGCCCAGAATACCTTTAAATATAGTTTTCTGACAATTAATGACAGCTGAATCTATTATCTTTGTAAAAAATTATAGTATTTAATCTCTTTTTGATAAAATGGTTTGCCACGAATTACACGAATTTTCACGAATTAATTTTTGGAATTTTATAAAATTCGCGCCAAAAAAAATATTTTTCAACATATAAAAAAGACATCCAATATTTCAAAAAAAACATTCGTCATCAATTCAAAAATAATCACTAAATGAATTCGTGAAAATTCGTGAAATTCGTGGCAAAAAAAATATAATAAATGCAAAATTCATTAAAAACCATCTTTCCTAATTTCTCCAGCGAACTTATTGCTACTATTGAAGAAAACGGAAGCCATCAGGATTTTGAGGCCGGAACTATTTTAATGCGCACCGGACAGTATATTAAAAACACGGTTTTGATTACAAAAGGAAAAATCAAAATTTATCGTGAAGGCGAAGATGGCGGCGAATTTTTAATGTATTACCTGCAGCCCGGACAAGCCTGCGCCATTTCGATGATCTGTACCGCAAAAAGTGAGAAAAGCCAAATCATGGCAAAAGTTGTTGAAGATGTTTCGGTAATGATGATTCCGCTGCAAATGATGGACAAATGGATGATGGAACACCGTTCATGGTATGAATTTGTTATTGAAACGTATCGAAGCCGTTTTGAAGAAGTTCTGGAAGTTGTCGATAATATCGCTTTCCGTTCTATGGACGAACGTTTGGAATTTTATCTAAAAAGACATTCTGATGCTTGCGGATGTTCTGAAGTAAAACTTTCACACCAAGAAATCGCCACCGAATTAAATACTTCAAGAGAAGTTGTTTCCAGATTACTAAAAAAAATGGAACAACGAGGTTTGGTCAAACTAAACCGAAACCAGATTGAGTTATTAAAGTGATATTGCCCACAGATTTTACGGATGAAACGGGTTTACACAGATTAATTATTTAAGAGTGTCAGTTCGAGCGAAGTCGAGAACCCGCAAAGCATTTCGACTTCGCTCAATGTGACAAAACATCAGCGAAAACCCGTTTAATCCGTAAAACCCGTGGGCTAAAAAAAATCCCTATGTGATAAATGTTACTGTAGATTCATAATTAACGAAGCAACTTTGCATAAAAATAAATGCAATGGAATATTTAGGATATTTTGCTTCAATCATTATCGGGGTTTCGCTGGGTTTAATTGGCGGTGGTGGATCGATATTGACAATTCCTATTTTGGTGTATTTATTTAAGGTAAATCCAGATCAGGCCACTTCTTATTCCTTATTTATTGTTGGCTTAACCGCTTTATTCGGAAGTTACAGCCATTATAAAATGGGAAATCTTAAACTGAAATCAGCTTTGTATTTTGCGATTCCTTCTGTTATTTCTATTTTAATTATTCGCGAAGTTATATTTCCTCAAATTGCTGCGACACTTTTTTCTGTAGCGTCTTATACCGTTTCAAAAGATTTTCTAATTATGATTGTCTTTTCGGTTTTAATGATAACAGCGGCGATTTCGATGATTCGGAAAAACCTTTCGGAAGCAAAAAGCACCGAAACCAATTATATTCAATTAAGTTTCATTGGATTTTTAGTGGGAATTGTAACCGGATTTCTTGGTGCTGGCGGCGGATTTTTGATTATTCCTGCACTTTTGTTTTTTGCAAAATTACCTATGAAACAAGCCGTTGGAACTTCATTATTGATTATTACAATCAATTCTTCAATAGGTTTTGGAGGAGATTTATATATAGGAACTCCAATAGATTATACTTTTTTATTAGGCGTTTCGGGAATGGCACTTCTCGGAATGTTAATTGGAAGTCAGCTTTCTAAAAAAATCGACGGAACTAAACTAAAACCGCTTTTTGGCTGGTTTGTTCTCGTAATGGGATTTTATATAATTGCTAAAGAGGTTTTGTTTTAGAGATTATTTTCTCTCGCAGATTTGGCAGATTAGCAGATTTTTTTCTTTAAATAATTTTGATAAAAACTCAGGTTTAAGTTGATTTTTGTCATTTCGACTGAAGGGAGAAATCGCACAAGAAGATCCGTAAAGAATGTCGTCAATCTTTGTCGAATCCCGCTTGCGATTTCTCCCTTCGGTCGAAATGACAATGATAATGGTTATTTTTTCAAAAGCTTTTCTAAGTATTCCACCTTTTCTTTTTCGGCCTGAACTAAACGTTCATAAAGTTCAACCACTTTATCTAAAGGATTAAAAGTAGCATACATGCCTTGATTAAAACTATTTCCCTGACTTGAACTATTATCGTAAAAATTATTAAAAAAATTAAAAACAGATTCTTCTGTAAAATTTTCAATAGCTTCTACTGTCACGCCAAGTGCTTTTGCAATTTGTACCAATTTTTCAAAATCAACAGTTTCGCTGGTTTCAATACTGGAAATAGTCTGCTGGCTTGTGCCAATGGCATCCGCAAGTGCTCCTTGTTTCATTCCACGAAGCTCTCTTATTCGGCTTATGTTACGTCCTATATTTCTGGGTCTGGTTTCTGTGCTCATAATTCAAAGATATTTAAAATTTCCCGAAAAAATTATTGGTTTGGTAAAATACACATTTGTCTTATGTACGATACAATTTCGTGTCTTTTAATCCAAACAAAAATATAATTTTTCTGACAAAAAAAATAATACTAAATAAAAATAGTATCTTTTTTACTTTTAGATAATCTTTGTCAAAGTTTTAAACTTTGACAAAGATGAAACTATTTAATTCAAGTTGCTAGTCTAATAATTCAATAAATAAATTGGCTCTAAAAAAGTTTAATCCCTACGGGATATTTTTTCTGGTAGATTTTATTATTCTACTACCAATATTTAACTCCTAACGGAGTAACAAAAAAAATATCTCGGAGAGATTATATATTGGTAGAAATCAATTTATTCTACCAATATTTAACTCCTAACGGAGTAACAAAAAAATATCTCGGAGAGATTACATATTGGTAGAAATCAATTTATTCTACCAATATTTAACTCCTAACGAGTAACAAAAAAATATCTCGGAGAGATTACATATTGGTAGAAATCAATTTATTCATGTCAATTTTTGTCCCGTAGGGACTACACTTTATTAACTAGGAACTTGAATTATTTAAGCTATTTTCTTCTCGGCAGTTTTAGCTGGTTTTCTATAAAACAAATACCTCAAAACCAAAGTATAAAAAGTAAATATTGAAGTCGTTAAAGTTCCTACAACAAATAAAAATTCGGTTTGCGATAAAATAAAGAATTTATACGATGTTCCAGCTCCGTGCAATAAAATAACAAGAGCAATAAAAATAGCCCATCTTGACGAAAAAATAAAAGCTTTTTTAGCATTTTCCTGTCTCAGCTTTCGTTCCAGACTTTCGTTTGCCTGTTCTATTTCAAATCTTTTAAGTTCAATATATTCAGAATGGCTTTTTGGATCGTAAGGTCTCATTAAATGAGCTTCTTTTTCAGCCTCTTTCGTTACATCTTTTGGAACATTAATAATATCATTTCCTAAAGCACTTTCGGGTAATTTTTCTGCTAAAGTCTTTTCCATTAACTATTCAATTTTTGCTGATAATATTCTTTAATTAAATCATTCCCAATTACAACATCATGCGATCCGTCCCAGGTTTGCCACCACGGACTTCCCTCTTCATGCGTTAATGCCGAAAGCTGCAATCCCGATAAACCTTTGTAATTATCCCAGATTTTTTTCAGGAATTCTTTATCCTCCTCTTTTAATGGAGTTTTTGCAGAAATATTTAACAAAAACGGATCAACAGGATCTTTCCCAAACATTCGTATGGCATAATATAAATCTGGAATAACGGCGCCATATTTCCACGCCTGAATTTCATTATCAAAAAGCGGCTTTCCGGTAATTCCCAAATGCCATCCATCCGAAATATAAGTAAGCTTTAGCAATTTCATTGGGTCAAGTCCTTGCCCTTCTGCTTTTGCCAATTCTATGAAGTACTTCGCTATATCAAAACAATTATACATTTTCTAAAATTTTAATTATTTCTCTTCTAACAAAACTAAGAAAATCCCAACCAAATACAATATTTGTAAAAATTATATTAAAAAATTTTTAACGTGAAGTCTAAAATACATTTAAAAAATAATGAGAAGTTTTTGGGCGTTACCTTCGGCCGGGCTATCCGCTTGTATCTTTTTGTTTTTAAAGAAAAAACAAAAAGGATACCGCTTCTATCCCTAACGCAAACCAGGATAAATAACTTATAGTTTTTCAATAAATTAGCTGGAGATAAACAAATCTATATAAATAAAGGCTTTAGCCAAACTTTACGATTTGGGCTAAAGCCTTCTCAATATCAATAAAAAACCTCCAGCTAAAGCTGGAGGCAATTAATCTTATACTAAAATTTACTTAGCGTTGTCCGCCAGAAACAGCGATAGTTTCGCCAGTAATCCAATATGAATCTTCAGAAGCAAGAAATACAGCAACTTTTGCAATATCCTCAGGTTTCCCTACACGAGCCAGAGGTGTTTCAGACACGTGCCATTTTTCTGCATCTCCGTTCATAACTCCAGAACTATGAGAACCTTCCGTTTCGATCAGTCCGGGATTAATAGAATTGACACGTATTTTCTTTGGTCCAAATTCTTTCGCAAGAATACGCGTCATGGCATCAACAGCATATTTCGTTTGAGTGTAAACCAATGTAGTTGGCATGTCAAGCGTTGAAACAATCGAACCAACATTAATAATAGCACCGCCGTTATCTCCAAATAATTTCGCCGCTTGCTGAATCGTCAATATACTTCCCAAAACATTAATGTTAAACATACGATGAAAAGATTCTTCAGTAATATCATCAATACCTGCAAAACTGTAAACACCGGCATTATTTACCAAAATATCAAGCTTACCAAATGATTTTACAATTTCTTCAAAAATGCGTTTTACATCAGCCGCTTTTTCAACATTACCTTGTATTGCAATTGCTTTTCCGCCATTAGTCGTTATTTCTTCAACAACTCTGTCGGCATCATTCTTATTACTAGCGTAATTGACAACTACTGTTGCGCCCTGATTTGCATATGCTTTAGCGATTCCGGCACCTATACCTTTTGATGCGCCTGTTATTAAGGCTACTTTACCTTTTAATTTTTGTGAATTTTCCATTTTAACTTTATTAATTATACGTTGTTAATTGATAAAGCAAAGTTGGGTATTAAGTGAAGCTGAAAAGTTGAAGTATCTTAGGAAAAAAGGTTGAACTAGTTCAACCTTTTTTCTTTACTTTTTCATTACGTATTTTCGATAAAAACTCTGTAGTCATATTAAGATAAGACGCGAGGGCGTATTGCGGCAGTCTTTGCGCAACTTTTGGAAACTTTTCCAGAAACTCCGTATAACGTTCTTCTGCATTTTGCGTAAGCGTTGCAATAATACGACGCGCAAAAAATGCCGCCGACTTTTCGGCCATTATACGAAATAATGTTTCAAGATTATGAGATAAAGATTTTAGTTTCTGTTCTGCTTCATGATTTATTTGCAGAATCACGCTGTCTTCTAAGGCGACTATAAACATCGTTGCCGGAGTTTGGTATATATAACTATTATAATCCGCTATCCACCAGTCTTCGATAGCAAACTGAATTGTATGCTCGTTTCCTTTTTCATCTACAACATAAGCGCGAAAAGCTCCTTCGAGCACATAAGTCCTCTGTTTATTTACAAATTCCGGTTGTACAATAAACTGCCTTTTCTTTATTTTTCGCACTTTAAACTCAGACAATAAAGCATCCATTTCGTCTGGCAACAAAACGACTTTCTGATTAATATTTTCAATAAATGATGTCAGGTCTTCCATGAAGTTTAAGTTACGATTTAGAATAGATGTAAGTAGTTTTATTAATTGCCTCCAGCTTAAACTGGATATAAACAAATCTATATAAATAAAAGGCTTTAGCCAAACTTTACGATTTTGACTAAAGCCTTTTCTGAGTATCAATAAAAAAACCTCCAGTTAAAACTGGAGACAATTGATTTCATATCAATATTAAATTTCTAAATTTTTATCAATAACCCAAGGAATATAGGTTTCAAATTCGATCTGAATCAATCCATCTTTATTTTTAAAAAACGTAAGGCTGTCTTGCTCGCAAAAACCTATTGAAAAATTATTATCAATATGAGTTAGCTCAATTTGAAAACTTCCATTTTCAATATCTTTTTTGCAATCTTTACCATTAATAATTTTGCCTTTAAAATGAAACCATCCTGCTATATGATGAAATCCATTTGGTAAAATTTGATATGATAAAATTTCAACTTCTTTATTATAGTCAACTCCTAGATTTAAAAACAAGGTTTTAACTTCTTCAGGAAAAACATTTTCACGATTTTGAATGTAATTTTTGCAATCACTACATAGGCATGATTCAGCTCCACCTGCAATAATATTGGAATAATTCCCAATTGTTAAAGCTTTATCAACTCCAAATTTCCAATTTTTAAACTTTACAATTTCCATACTATTTTCAATTGCCTCCAGCTTTAGCTGGAGGTAAACAAATCTAAATAAATAAAAGGCTTTAGCCAAACTTTACGATTTTGGCTAAAGCCTTTTCTGAGTATCAATAAAAAAACCTCCAGTTAAAACTGGAGGCAATTAAATTATATAAAAACAATTATCTAATTTTCTTCAGATCCTATAAGCTTAAATTCTAAATTTCCAGAATCATTTAATTTATAATTATAAATACTTTTTCCTTGAACATGTCCATCTCAATATTCTGCAATTAAGAATTTATTTCCTAAGAGGTTAATTTTTCCAAAAGACATATTTCCTCCTAAAGCCGGTTGTAACGGAATTAGTTCTGTTTTTTTCTCTAATTCATCAACTATAAATTTTTCTGGATCAGCAATGCCTTTCTTTTTAAATTCAGCATTATCATACTCAGGATCATACCAATAATTTTTATCTTGTAAAATAACAATTGCTTCCTCTGCAATTTCTAGTTTTCGACTTAAAGAATCATTTTTTTTCTGCAATAATGCATTTTGTTTTTCAAGTAAATTTCCATTTTGTTTTTCGCAACTTATCAATAAAGCACAAGTTAAAGTCAACGCTGTCAGAGCTAGATTTTTCATTTTAAAAGAGATAGAATAATTCGTGAAAATTTGTGCAATTCGTGGCTAAAAAAAATCAATGTTCCCCATACCCAACATCATCCATTTTCCCGCTAAAAACGCGATACTGAATAATAAAATAAATTATCACAAGAAACAAAGCCACAAAAAACCAGCTCATTCCGGCGTTTAATCCGTATTCTCCGGCGGCAGTATTATAAATCGTTAACGACGGATTTACTTTATTTGTTGAAGGCAGAACATTCGGAAAAATCGAAACTGCTGTCGAAGCAAATCCACCAACTAAAAAGAAAGTAGAAAACATAAATCCGTAACCGTCTTTTTGAAACGAACGCACTTTGAATAATCCCAGAATTCCAACAAAAGTCAAAAGCGGGAAAAACCAAAGAATAGGATTTTCAACGAAATTATGAAACGGTTTTGGTTCAATAAAATGCCAAACCTGCAATGAAATACAAACTAAAACCAACAGAACAATATTCAATGCAAAAACAACTTTTTTAAGCTTCGGGTTTAGAGATGAATTCGTTTTATAAATAATCCAGTTCGCACCGTGAATTGTTAAAGCAACAGTACTCACAATTCCAAGGAAAAGCGTAAACCAGTCAATAATTCCCAATTCATTTGCCTGCGGACTAAAAGTTGGATTCCACAAAGGAAGAAAGAAATAATGTGCTTCTTGAGTAGAAACTCCATTTTGCACCATTCCGAGATTGACGCCGCGAACAATATTTCCCAAAGCAATTCCAAAAAACAACGCTAAAAGTAAACTCGCAATCCCGAAAGCTTTATCCCAAATGGTTTCCCACATGGCGTTATGAATCTGTCCGCGCATTTCCAATCCGATAGCACGGAAAATCAAAAGCCACAAAATCATAATCAAAGGCAAATAAAATCCGCTGAAAGAAGAAGCGTATAAAGTTGGAAAAGCAAAAAACAAAACCCCTCCGGCCGCAATCAGCCAAACTTCGTTAGCGTCCCAAAACGGCCCAATTGCACTCGTAATTGCTTTTTTATCTTTTTCTGTATCGGCAAAAAATAAATGAATAATTCCTGCCCCAAAATCATAACCGTCTAAAACCAGATAAACAGCCAGAATTCCCATTAAAACTACGTACCAAAAAAATTCCATACTTATATTTTTTCTGTTGAAAGTTCCACATGGTGCGGCCCTTTATTGATAATTTTTCCAATCAAAAGTAAAAACAACATTCCCAGTAAAAGGTATAAACCAATAAATCCAAGTAATGTAAACAAGGTATTCCCTGATGAAACCGTTGGTGAAGCTCCGGCGGCCGTTCGCAGTAAATTATAAACCAGCCAGGGCTGTCTTCCTAATTCGGCCGTGTACCAGCCTGTTGTATTTGCGATATACGGAAACGGCATCATAAACATAAGCGACCATAAAATCCATTTGGTTTCAAATAATTTCCCTCTTATTAATTGAAAAAGTGAAAGCACCATTAACCCAATAAAAACCGTTCCGAGTCCCACCATAATATGATAGGCATAATACAATCCCGAAATATTGGTTGGGTGTAAATCTTCTTCAAACTGATCTAAACCTTTAATTTCCTGATCCCAGTTTCCGTAAGTCAGGAAACTCAAAATATTAGGAACGGCAATTTTATTATCGAGTTTTTTGTCTTTTACATCGGGCTGACCAATTAAAACAATTTCAGAGCCTCTTTCTTCGGTATGGAAAATTCCTTCCATTCCGGCGAAAGTTACAGGTTGATATTTCACAACATTTTTGGCCAGTAAATCTCCCGTTGGTACTGCCACAATAACACTAGAAATCAATCCGAAGATAACTCCCGTTTTTAGGAACAATTTTCCAAAAGAAACATTCTTCTGACTTAAAATATAGAAAGCGCCAATTCCGGCCACAACAAACGAACTTGTTACTAAAGATGCAGCCTGATTGTGCAAATAAGAAGGCCAAAGCCACGGATTTAAAAATAAAGCCTGAAAATTATTCAGAACAAATTTTCCGTTTTCGAGAATTTCATAACCCACCGGATTCTGCATCCACGAATGTGTTGCAATAATTAAAAATCCGCTGGCCCAGGAACCAATCATGATTAATAATCCGGTTACAAAATGCCATTTATGTCCGAGGAGTTTTTCTCCAAATAAAAATATTCCAAGAAAAGAAGATTCGAGAAAGAAGGAAAACATTCCTTCCATTGCAAGCGTTTGCCCAATGATTCCGCCTGTTAATTCGGAGAATTTTGCCCAGTTCGTCCCAAATTGAAATTCCATTGGAATTCCGGTTACAACGCCCATTGCAAAATTGAGAGCGAAGATTTTCATCCAAAAATGAGTGGCGTGATTGTATTGTTCGTCGTTAGTTTTTAAGTATTTCCATTTGAAGTAAACAATAATGAGCGAAAGACCCATTGTAAGTTGTGGAAAAAGATAATGAAAAGTAATGGTGAACGCGAATTGCATTCGATCATAAAAGAGCATTTCTTCCATAAAGTGGTATTGTTTTATGAGGTTTCACAAATTTAACCATTACTACCCGAATTATGCCTCTTTAAAAAAAGTTTATCGCTTGATATTTGTTAAACTTTTCAACAATTTAAAAGTATAAATGACACTTAATATTTGAAGCCAAAGTTTGTCATTTCGACCGAAGGGAGAAATCGCACTTGAAACTCCACAAACAAAATCGCCAATCTTTGTAGATCATCGTGTGCGATTTCTCCCTTCGGTCGAAATGACAAGATTATGTATAGCTATACGCATTTAAACATAGCCCGCGGTTTCAACCGTGGGAACACGATGCATATTCCCATACGTTTCCTGCGGTTAAAACCGCAGGCTATATTTAATTACGCGGATTAATTTGATTATTTTTTTAAAATTCCTTTTTCTACACTTTCGTTTATCAAACCTTCGGCATAATTCCATAAAGATGTTGAACCATTTTTTATAACGCTCTTTTTCTCGTAAACTTTATTATACTTTACGTCAAACTCTTTCCATGTTCCGCCGTTGTTAGAAGTATTTTGCAGTAAAGGTTCTAATCTGTCCATAGATCTTGCAAATTTGGCTTCGTTGGTTTCTCCGGCTTCAAATTCTTCCCAAATAGTTATAAAGTCTTCAGCTTGTTTTTTAGGCAGTAAACCAAAAATACGATTCGCGGCTAATCGTTCTTCATCTGTATTATCATGATTTTTCAGCGTATCATACATAAAAACATCTCCGGCATCTATTTCTACAATATCATGAATCAAAACCATTTTTACCACTTTTAAAACATCGATGGGTTGATTGGAGTGTTCTGCCAAAACAATAGCCATTAAAGCCAAATGCCAGCTGTGTTCGGCATCATTTTCACATCGGTCGCTGTTAAACAGCTTCGTTTTACGCTGGATATATTTTACTTTATCAATTTCTTTTATAAAGGCAATTTGATCTAATAAGTCTGCTGTATTCATATCAATAATTTTCATTAGTTGTAAAATTACGTAGATTTTTTTTTGCACCATATAAGTTATATAAGTTCATTTTAGCAAAACGAAAATTACGCGGCACCTTAAATTTGCTTATATCACTTATATGGTTAAATTTCTTCTTTTTACACAAAAATCAAATTTCTGTAACATTAGTCACCTATTTTAAAAGAAAACAGAGTTATCTTTGTATTCCCAATATTTTTCAATTCATATCATGAAAATAGAACAAATTTACACCGGATGCCTCGCACAAGGTGCATACTATATAACTTCAAACGGAGAAGCAGCTATTATTGATCCGTTAAGAGAAATCCAGCCTTATTTAGATCGTTTAGAACGCGACAATGTTAAACTGAAATACATTTTTGAAACGCATTTTCACGCTGATTTCGTTTCGGGACATATTGATTTAAGCAAGGAAACAGAAGCTCCAATTGTTTACGGACCAAATGCTGTCTGCGAATTTGACTGTATTTCTGCAAAAGACGGACAGGAATTTAAACTTGGAAATGTGACCATAAAAGCATTGCATACTCCGGGTCATACCATGGAAAGCACTACTTATTTATTGATTGACCAGGACGGAAAAGATTATGCGATTTTTTCTGGTGACACTTTATTCATAGGCGATGTTGGTCGTCCGGATTTGGCTCAAAAAGCAGCAGGAATGACTCAGGATCAATTAGCCGGGATTTTATTTCATTCTTTAAGAGATAAAATTATGACGCTGAATGATGACGTAATCGTTTATCCTGCGCACGGTGCCGGAAGTGCCTGCGGAAAAAACATGAGCAAAGAAACAGTTTCAACTATTGGAAATCAAAAAGCTACGAATTATGCTTTGCGTTCGGATATGACGGAAGCTGAATTTATTGAAGAAGTAACAGACGGGTTATTACCTCCACCAGCTTATTTCAGCATGAACGTTGCCATGAACAAACAAGGTTACGAAAGTTTTGAAACGGTTTTACATAACGGAATGAAAGCAATTGATGCAAAAGATTTTGAGGCTGTCGCCGAAGAAACTGGAGCCTTGATTTTAGATACCCGAAAAAGCGGCGATTTTGCCAAAGGATTTATTCCGCAGTCTATTAATATTGGAATCAACGGAGATTTTGCTCCGTGGGTTGGAACTTTAGTGGGCGATGTAAAACAACCTATTATATTAGTAACCGAATTAGGTCTTGAAGAAGAAACCGTTACACGCTTAAGCCGTGTTGGTTTTGATTCAATTATCGGACATTTAGAAGGCGGTTTTGAAGCTTGGGAAAAAGCCGGTTTTGAAATTGATACCGTTAACCGAATTTCTGCAGAACAATTTGCAACTCAATTTAATATCAAAGAAGATAAAGTTATTGACGTTCGTAAAGAAACGGAATACGAAGCAGAACATATTGAAGATGCGTACAGCAAACCTCTTGCTTATATTAATGACTGGGTAAAAGACATTAATCCAAATGAACATTTTTATTTACATTGCGCAGGTGGTTACCGCAGTATGATTGCAGCTTCGATTTTGCAGGCTCGCGGTTTCAGAAATTTTAGCGAAATTGACGGCGGTTTTGGAGCCATCGCAAAAACTGAAATCCCAAAATCAGATTTCGTTTGTCAGAGTAAGGTTTTAAAAGCATAAATAAAAGTTTTACCATTAAGATATTAAGTTAATTAAGTTTTTGAGCTTAATGAAACTTTTCAAAGAAGGTTAGGAAAAATTAAGCATTCCAACTTAATTAACTTAATATCTTAATGGTAAAAAAACAAAACACTTAATTTTAATTATGAGTATATTAGAAATTATTCAAGAACCTTGGCCTTGGTACGTTGCGGGCCCGTTGATTGGTCTGACTGTTCCTATTTTATTGATTATCGGAAATAAATCTTTCGGGATTAGTTCTTCCCTTCGTCATATTTGCGCGGCTTGTATTCCGGCAAATATTTCGTTTTTTAAATACGACTGGAAAAAAGAAAGCTGGAATTTATTCTTTGTTTTGGGAATATTTCTTGGCGGTGTTATTGCGACTTACTTTCTTTCAAACCCAAATGACGTTCAAATTACTCCAGAACTTTCACAGCAATTATCATCTTACGGAATCACAGATCATTCTGGTTTGGTTCCTTCGCAGTTATTTTCATGGGAAAGTTTATTAACGCTTCGCGGATTCATTATGATTGTTGTGGGTGGATTTTTAGTTGGTTTCGGAACACGTTATGCTGGCGGATGCACGAGCGGACACGCTATTATGGGATTATCAAATTTACAATGGCCTTCATTAGTAGCTACAATCTGTTTTATGATTGGTGGTTTTGTAATGTCACTTTTGATTTTACCTTATATTCTTTCACTTTAAAATTTCAAAAATGAGCAATTTAGAAAATAAAAATATTGACGGAGAAGGAATAAACGCAAGTCATAAAAAAGAATCAGGATTTTCAAATCTTAAATATTTAATTGTTGGAATCTTTTTCGGGATTGTATTTGTAAAGGCTGAAATCATCAGCTGGTTTCGCATTCAGGAAATGTTCCACTTACAGTCATTCTTTATGTATGGTGTAATTGGGAGCGCAGTTGCTGTTGGCGTTATCTCGGTTTTCATCATAAAAAAATTCAATATTAAAACGCTTCAAGGCGAGAAAATAGAAATTCAGCCAAAGACTTTCAATAAAGGACAAATCTATGGCGGATTGTTATTTGGTTTTGGATGGGCAATTACCGGAGCTTGTCCGGGGCCGCTTTTCGCTCAAATTGGAACTGGCGCAACTGTGATTTTTGTTACTTTATTAAGTGCCATTGCAGGAACCTGGTTTTATGGTTTGATAAAAGACAAACTTCCTCATTAAAATTTGTTTAAAGTTTCAAGTTGCTTAACGAAACTTAAAAGAAATAAGCCCTATTCATTCCGTAGGAATGTCTGGTTGGTAGAATTAAATTTGAGTTGCGTTATACGTTCCGTAGGAACGTTTGATTAACGAGCCAAGCGTTTATTCTGTTGAAACAAGTGTCCCCTACAGGACACAATGCAAAACAATTCTATTTTTTTTCTACCGACGAAATATTCCTAACGGAATATTAAAAATTGTCTTTAGATTAACTTAAACGAAAATATAATCTACGTCAAACCCGACAGGTTTTAAAAACCTGTCGGGTTTATTTTTAAAGCCTAGTAAATCAACTTGAAACCTGAAACTTGAAACAAATTTTAACAACTAAGATATTTCTTCATCTAAATCTAATTTCGTTTCGTTAAGTTTGCTTTAAACAATAAATCCCAAAATAGAACCTAATTTATGAACCGTTCAGAACAGCTATTGATATTAAAGAACACTGAAAAATGGGATGTAATTGTAATTGGAGGCGGTGCCAGCGGTTTAGGAACTGCTCTTGATGCCGCAAGCAGAGGATACAAAACAATTTTACTTGAAGCGGTTGATTTTGCAAAAGGAACTTCGAGCAGAAGTACTAAACTGATTCATGGCGGCGTGCGTTATCTGGAACAGGGAAATATTCACTTGGTGATTGAAGCGCTGAAAGAAAGAGGTTTAATAGCTAAAAATGCGGGTCACTTAGTAAAAAACCAATCTTTTGTGATTCCGAATTACAATTGGTGGAGCACTTTCATTTATACTATTGGATTAACTGTTTATGATTTATTGGCGGGACGATTAAGTTTAGGACGTTCAAAATATATTTCTAGGAAAAAAACAATCGAAATGCTTCCTAACGTAGAAGAAGCTGGTTTGCTAAATGGTGTTATTTATCATGACGGACAATTTGATGATTCACGTTTAGCCATTAATATCGCTCAAACTGCTGTAGAAAAAGGAGCTTGCATTTTAAACTATACAAAAGTTGTAAATTTAATTAAAGACGTTAAAAATCAGGTTATTGGTGTTGAAGTAGAAGATCAGGAAACTGGAGATAAATACAACTTAAAAGGCGCTGCAATTATAAATGCTACCGGAGTATTTACAAATGCCATAATGAAACTAAACGATACTGTTTATAAAAAATATATCGTTCCCAGTCAGGGAATTCATCTTGTGTTTGATAAATCTTTTTTACCCGGAGATCATGCTTTGATGATTCCAAAAACAAGTGACGGACGAGTTTTATTTGCTGTGCCCTGGCATAACCGAATTGTAGTAGGCACAACAGATACTTTAATTAAAAAACAAAGTTTAGAACCTGTTGCTTTAGAAAGCGAAATCAAATTTGTGCTAGAAACAGCCCAACACTTTTTAGCAAAAAAACCTACCAGAGCAGATGTTTTATCTGTTTTTGCAGGTTTACGTCCTTTGGCAGCGCCCGAAGAAGAAGGCAAAAAAACCAAGGAAGTTTCCCGAAGCCATAAAATTATTGTATCCGAAACGGGTTTAATAACGATTACGGGAGGAAAATGGACAACGTACAGAAAAATCGCTGAGGATATTATAAACAAAGCAATTACTATTGGTAAACTGCCTAAAAAATCATGTGTTACAGAACACCTTCCCATTCATGGAAATAAAACTACGACGACTTTAGACAGAGAAAATCATTTGTATATCTATGGTTCTGATATTCCTAGCATAATCGAATTACAACAAAACAATCCTGAATTAAAGGAAAAAGTACATCCTGATCACGAATTTACTATGGCAGAAGTGCTTTGGGCGATTCGATATGAAATGGCAAGAACTGTAGATGATATTTTAGCGAGACGTGTTCGTTTATTGTTTTTAGATGCAAGAGCAGCGATTCAATCTTCAGAAAAAGTAGCAAAACTTCTTGCTAAAGAATTTGGACATGACGAAAACTGGATAAATAACGAAGTTTTAAATTTCAAAAAAACTACAAAGGGCTTTCTTTTGTCCGAATTTCAATAAGTCTTTTCAAAGTTTGACAACTTTGATAGAATTTATACCGACAATTTTAATTTTTAGTTAAATATTTAAAAATCAACATTTTAAAACTAAAAAATAAACTATTTTTATTCTAACTTTTTTCATTCAAAATTGATGTCATTTTGAATTAACAAAAAATTAACATGACATTTGTATATACAACTATTAAAACTTCTACATTTGTATATACAAATTATACACTTACGACTATGACAATTGAAGAGGTTATTAAAAGTACAGTTAAGATGGATAATGCGAAAAAAGTTATTCTGAATATCATGTACACACAAAATGTGATTCAGGATCATTTCAGCGAGTTGATGAAACCGTATGATTTATCTGGAGAGCAATATAATGTATTGCGTATATTAAGAGGACAAAAAGGAAAACCTGCTAATATGTGTGTGATACAGGAACGTATGCTGGCTAAAACAAGTAATACAACCCGATTAGTAGATAAATTATTGCTGAAAGATTTAGTAACAAGAAATGTCTGTCCGGGAAACCGACGCAAAATTGAGGTTTTGATTACACAGAAAGGATTAGATATTTTAAAAGAATTAGACCCAAAGGTAGATGAGCACGAGCGTTTGTTTGCCAAGAATATAAGCCCAGAAGAATTAGAATTATTAAACACATTATTAGAAAAATACCGAACCCAACAAAATTAAAATTATGAGTACACTATTAGATAATTTAAACTGGAGATATGCAACTAAAAAATATGATGCATCTAAAAAAGTTTCTTCAGCAGATTTAAATACTATTAAAGAAGCCGTTAGATTAAGTGCTTCTTCATACGGACTACAGCCTTACAGAGTTGTTATTGTAGAAAATCCGGAAATTAGAGAACAATTAAAAGCTGCTGCTTACGGACAAACACAGCTTACAGATGCATCGCAAATATTTGTATTTGCAAATGATGTAAATCTTGGAGCACATTCTGTAGACAGTTATATAAACAATATCAGCGAAACAAGAGGTATTCCTGCTGATGCATTGGCTGGATTTGGCGATATGATGAAAGGTACAGTGGCAAACTTATCTGACGATGCTAAAAATACATGGACAGCAAAACAAACTTATATTGCTTTAGGAACTTTATTAGCTGCAGCTTCAGAACTAAAAATTGATGCTACTCCAATGGAAGGTTTTAATGCGGCAGAATTCAACAAAATCTTAGGTTTTGACAAACTTGGCCTAAGTGCTACAGTAATTGCTGCTGTAGGTTACAGACATGATGAGGATGATACTCAGCATTTCAAAAAAGTTAGAAAATCTCACGAGGAATTATTTATCACTATATAATTATTATTAATCAAATTCAATTTTACAACATGAAAAATTTAAAGACAATTGCAATTGCATTATTCGTAGCAGCAGCTGGTATCTCAGTAAACGCACAAACTAAAAAAATCGACGTAAAAGCGTCTACTATCAAATGGGTAGGTAAAAAAGTAACTGGAGAGCACTCTGGAACAGTAAACTTTAAAGAAGGTGCTGTAGTTTTCAAAGGAAAAAAATTAGTTGGAGGAAGCTTTACAGTTGATATGACTTCATTAACTTCTACAGATTTAACTGGAGAATACCAAGGTAAATTAAACGGTCACTTAAAAGCTGACGATTTCTTTGGAACTGAAAAATTCCCAACTTCAAAATTAGTTTTCAAAACTATTGGTGCTAAATCTGCTGACGTTTACACAGTAACTGCTGATTTAACTATTAAAGGAATTACTAAACCAGTAACTTTTGATATCACTGTAAGCGGAAACACTGCTACAACTGCATTTAAAGTTGACAGAACTAAATATGATATTAAATACGGTTCTGGAAGTTTCTTCGAAGGTTTAGGAGACAAAACTATCAGCGATGATTTCGAATTAACAGTAGCTTTAAAATTCTAATTTTAGGCTTACCTAATTCATATATAAGAAAAACCCCAATAGTTGATTCTATTGGGGTTTTTCTTTTTTATTTCTTTTCAAAAGCATAACATTCTTAACCATAAAATAACACTTTCATAATAACTATCCCCGTATTGATTAACATTCGGGGTCTAATTTTGAGGAAATTAAAAATCCAAAACTAGAAATTAAAATTATAGTTATGAAAACAAAAATACGTGTTATAATAATTACACTTCTAAGCACTTTTTTACTTCAAGCTCAACAACAAACAAAAGGAATAATTGGTACTAATAACTGGATGAACAATTGGACCAATTTTAATCCGGCAAAAATGGAATATAGCGAAGCGACCAACATAATTGCAGGAACAATTGATAAAGATACCAGATTAGTAAAACGAAATACATATCAATTAGTAGGGATTGTTTACGTGACAAACAATGCAACTTTAACTATCGAACCCGGAACTGTAATACGAGGCGATGATAAAACCTGTGGAACTCTTGTTATTTCAAATGGTGCAAAAATTGTGGCCGAAGGTCTAGAAACAGATCCAATCATTTTTACTTCAAACAAAGAAATTGCAGACAGACGTCCGGGTGACTGGGGCGGAATTATCATTTTAGGAAAAGCGCCAATTAATTTTCTTGGCGGGCTTCACACACTTCCTTTTACTTTAGATCCAATAATAAATCATTATGGAGGTCAGGATGCCGAAGATAATTCAGGTATTTTAAAATATGTCAGAATAGAATTTGCTGGTAGAAAATTGAGTTCAGAAAAAGAACTTAACGGACTTTCACTGGCTGGAATTGGAAGAAAAACAATTTTAAGCAATATTCAGATCAGTTTTTCAAACGATGATTCTTTTGAATGTTATGGCGGAGATTTAAATATGAACAACTTAATTTCATATAGAACTACTGATGATGATTTCGATTTTACGCAAGGCGCACAAATCAGCATCAGCAACAGTATTGCTATTCGTCATCCTTTTTCATCAGATATCTCTGGTTCAAGATGTTTTGAAGTCGATTCGTACGACAAGATTCAAAATACGGATATGAGTAAAAAAATGACAAAAATCACTGCAACTAATATCACTTTAGTTAATCTTGAAGAAAACAACCAAGGTTTGGTTAGAGAATCTGTTCATATTAGAGAAAATACTTTTTTTAGTTTAACCAACAGTATTGTTTCTGGTTTTTCTCCTTTTGTTTTATTAGAAAGCAATATTGGAGATGGAAATGAAAACTTATCAAAAATGAGTTTCAAAAACATAATTGTAAACAATTGCAACGGCGGAATTACAAGTGAATCATCTAGTTCTGATTCCGCAATTCAAAATTATTATAACCCAAATTCCGGGATAGAATACTCAAAATGGAAGAATAGTGAGTTGTTTACAATGCCAAATATCAAAGGAAATCCAGATTTTAGAGCAAATGTAAACAATACGATTGCGATTGGAAATTAAGGCCTTAAGCAGGTTTTAGAATTTAAAATTTAACAAATTTCGAAAATTAGAAAAGTTTTTTTTGAAATTTTATGTATTCTAATTCAAATTACATTTATATCTTTGTCACATCAAAATAAAGAAATGAAAACATTAATGAACAATACTTGGTGGTGGAACAATTTACGTCAAACGTCGTGAACTAAGCTTCCTATGGTATTTTCAAAACTATAAACAAAAAGGGCTTGTCATCACGACAAGCCCTTTTTTTTGGTCGAAACTTTAGCAGAGAAATATTAAAAACTAAAAAACAACATACTTTGAAACCTTTTATACTCAACACACATTACAAACAAATTCTGGCAGACACCATCACGCCGGTTAGTATATATTTTAAAATAAGAGATAAATTTCCTAATAGTTTATTATTAGAAAGTAGTGATTATCACGGAAATGACAACAGTTTCTCTTACGTTTGCTGCAACCCGATTGCAACGATTAAAATCGAAAACGAAACGATTTCAAAAACTTTTCCTGACGGAACTTCGGAACAAATTAAAATTGATGCTTCAACAAATATTCCAGAAGTAATTCAGGAATTCTCAAGCAAATTTCAATCGGAGAAAAACGATTTTAAATTCATCAATAACGGATTATTCGGATACATTTCTTACGATGCCGTTCGTTATTTTGAGAAAGTTTCAATAGCCAAAAAAGACAATGCAACCTCAATTCCGGACGTTTTTTATGCCGTTTATCAAAACATCATCGCTATCAATCACTTTAAAAACGAAGCGTATATTTTCTGCCACAGCGTTGATGGAACAAACAACATTGCTGTAATCGAACAATTACTGCAATCAAGAAATATTGCTTCATATAAATTTTCAAAAGAAGGCGAAGGTTTCTCAAACTTAACTGATGAAGAATTTAAACACAATGTTGCTTTAGCAAAAAAACACTGTTTCCGTGGAGACGTTTTTCAGTTAGTTTTATCTCGTCGTTTTACACAAGGTTTTAAAGGTGACGAATTCAATGTTTACAGAGCCTTAAGAAGCATCAACCCATCTCCCTACCTATTCTTTTTTGATTATGGAGATTTCAAAATATTTGGGTCTTCGCCCGAAGCACAAATTATCGTAAAAAACAGAAAAGCCGAAATTCATCCAATTGCCGGAACTTTCAAAAGAACTGGAAATGACGAACGTGATGCGCTTTTAGCCAAAGAACTTTCAGAAGATAAAAAAGAAAACAGCGAACACGTAATGCTTGTCGATTTGGCAAGAAACGATTTAAGCCGAAATGGTCACGATGTAAATGTAGAGAAATACAGAGAAGTTCAGTTTTTCTCCCACGTAATCCACTTGGTTTCTAAAGTAACCGGGCATTTACACGAAAAAGCGACGACAATGCAGGTTGTTGCCGATACTTTCCCAGCCGGAACTTTGAGCGGCGCACCGAAACACAGAGCCATGCAATTGATCGAAGATTATGAAAAAACAAATCGTAATTTCTACGGCGGCGCAATTGGTTTCATGGATTTTAACGGAAACTTTAATCACGCCATTATGATTCGAACTTTCCTTTCAAAAAATCACCAATTGCATTGTCAAGCCGGCGCCGGAATCGTAGCAAGTTCTGATGAAGAAAGTGAAATGCAGGAAGTTTATAATAAATTAAGAGCATTGAATACAGCGCTGGAAATGGCGGAGAAAATATAGTTTTCAGTCGCAGTTTTCTGTCACAGTAACACAGAATGATCAGCAATGTCTCCCGAGGTTGAAACCTCGGGCAATGTTTGAAAAGCAAACTATAAAAGGAATACTATATAAACATAGCCAACGGTTTCAACCGTTGGAGACAAAGATTGGTAAAACCTAAAACAATTAACAAACAAAGAATAAAACCATAAAAACCATGAAAAAAGCATTATCAATTCTAGTTTTAATCATTACTATAACCTCTTGTAATTTTGAAAAAAAGGAGAATCCAATTAAAGGAACCTGGCGTCTGATATCTGCAGAAACGACTGAAAAAGATTCAACTTTTTCAACTTTCAATTCAAAAACAAAAATGATTAAAATTATAAACGATACACATTTTGCTTTTTTCAATCATGATTTAAATAATGGTAAAGATTCAACAAATGCAGTATTCTTTGGCGGAGGCGGAAAATATACTTTAAAGGATAGTATTTATACTGAGAATCTGGAGTACTTCAACAACCGTCAATGGGAAAATGGAAAATTTGAGTTTGTAATAAAAATCAAAAACGACACCTTAACTCAAAAAGGAGTTGAAAAAGTAGAAAAATTAGGAATCGATAGAATTATTACTGAGAAGTACGTTCGAGAAAAATAAATAAAAAATAGTTGTCAGTCTCAGTCCCAGTTTTCAGTAACGGTTTGAAAACTTAGTGTCTTAGAATCTTAGCAACTTAGAACCTTAGAAAAAATGAAAAAAATATTAGTTATAGACAATTACGATAGTTTCACTTATAATTTAGTACACTATCTCGAAGATTTAAACTGCGAAGTAACGGTTTATAGAAACGACGAATTCGAAATTGACGAAATCGCTTCTTTCGATAAAATATTACTTTCGCCAGGACCTGGAATTCCTGATGAAGCAGGTTTATTAAAAGCAGTAATCGAAAAATATGCACCAACCAAAAGCATTCTTGGCGTTTGTTTAGGACAACAGGCAATTGGAGAAGTTTTTGGCGGAACACTTTCTAACCTTGATAAAGTATATCACGGCGTTTCGACACATGTAAAAACAGTAGTTTCAGATGAAACTTTATTTGAAGGTTTAGGAAATGAATTCGAAGTCGGAAGATATCATTCATGGGTTGTAGACAGCAATTTACCAGAAGTTTTAGAAGCAACTTCAATTGACGAAAACGGACAGATCATGTCATTAAGACACAAAAAATTTGACGTAAGAGGCGTTCAGTTTCACCCTGAAAGTGTGCTTACGCCAAAAGGAAAAAGGATTTTAGAGAATTGGATTAAAAGCTAGTTTACAGTATTCAGTCGCAGTTTACAGTCACAGTAAAAAAACTCAGAAACTTAGCATCTTAGAACCTTAGCAACTTAAAAGAAAAAATGAAAACTATATTAAACAAATTAATCAATCACGAAGTGCTTTCTAAAGAAGAAGCAAAAGATGTTTTGATTAATATATCAACAGGTCAATACAATCCGAGTCAGATTTCGGCATTTTTGACTGTATTTATGATGCGAAGCATTACGATCGATGAACTTTCGGGATTTCGTGAAGCTTTATTAGAATTATGTGTTCGCGTTGATTTATCAGCTTACAATACAATCGATTTATGCGGAACGGGCGGTGACGGAAAAGACACTTTCAATATCTCGACTTTAGCTTCTTTTGTTTCGGCTGGAGCGGGAATTAAAGTTGCCAAACATGGAAATTATGGTGTTTCATCCATTTCTGGATCGAGTAACGTAATGGAAAAAATGGGAATTAAATTCAGCAACGATCCTTCGTTTTTAGAAAAATGTATTGATAAAGCAGGAATTTGCGTTTTACACGCTCCCCTATTTCACCCGGCAATGAAAAATGTTGGCCCAATCCGTAAAGAATTAGCAGTAAAAACATTCTTCAATATGTTGGGGCCAATGGTAAATCCATCGTTTCCACAAAATCAATTGGTTGGGGTTTTCAATCTTGAATTAGCCAGAATGTATGCTTATTTATATCAAAATACCGATATCAATTTTACTATTTTGCATTCGCTTGACGGATATGATGAAATCTCTTTAACAGGTCCAACCAAAACGATAACATCGCATATGGAAGGAATGCTAAAACCGGAAGATTTTGGCGTTAGACTTTTATCTCAAACTGAAATTGAAGGCGGAAACACCATCGAAGAATCGGCTGAAATATTTACGAATATCATTTCTGGAAAAGGAAACGAAGCACAAAACAATGTAGTTTGTGCCAATGCTGCAATGGCAATTGCAACCGTTACAAAATGTTCTCCACTTGAAGGATTTGAACTAGCAAAAGAAAGTTTATTGTCTGGAAAAGGATTAAAAGCATTACAAACGTTACAGGAATTAAGTAAATAAAAAACAAACACAAATTTCACGAATTAGCACTAATAAATTTGCGTCTTTGTGACTTTGTGGCAAAACAACAACAATGAATATTTTAGATAAAATAATATTTGATAAAAAACGAGAAGTCGTTCTCAAAAAATCAATCATTCCGGTTTCTCAATTAGAAGCTTCGGTATTTTTTGGAAAAGAAACGATTTCATTAAGTCAGAAACTAAAAGCAAGTTCGACTGGAATTATTGCAGAACACAAACGTCGTTCTCCTTCAAAATCAGTTATCAATCACAATTTTACAGTTGAAGAAGTAGTTAAAGGCTACGAAAATGCCGGAGCTTGCGGAATTTCGGTTTTAACGGATGGAAAATATTTTGGAGGTTCTCTTGACGATTTACTTTTGGCAAGAGCAAGTGTAAATATTCCGCTTTTGCGAAAAGAATTTATTGTCGATGAATACCAAATTTTAGAAGCAAAAGCACACGGAGCTGATTTGATTCTTCTAATCGCCGCAGTTTTAACCCGCGAAGAAATCAGATCATTATCTGAATTTGCAAAAAAGTTAGATTTAGAAGTTCTGTTAGAAGTTCACAATCAGGAAGAACTGGAAAAATCGATTATGCCTACTTTAGACATGATTGGTGTAAACAACAGAAACCTAAAAACATTTGAAGTAAGCTTAGATTTCAGTAAACAATTGGCATCGCAAATTCCAGATGATTTTGTAAAAGTTTCCGAAAGCGGAATTTCATCAATTGAAGCCATCCAAGAATTAAAACCTTACGGCTACAAAGGTTTCCTAATTGGAGAAAACTTCATGAAAACCGATAACGCCGGACAAGCCGCAACGGAATTTATAAATAATTTAAAAGCTTAAATAGTTCGCCACGAATTACACAAATTAGCACGAATTGAATTAGTGAAAATTAGTGAAATTCGTGGCAGAAAATAAAACCATTGTGGCTTAGTGCCTTCGTGGCAAAAAACAAACACAAAGCTTTGCGAACTTTTTCGCATTTTAAACACAATACAAAAGAAAAAAAACTTAGCGCTCTTTGCGTTAAAAAACCACAACGAAATGAAACTCAAAATATGCGGCATGAAATATCCCGAAAACATTCTCGAAGTAGGAGCGCTCCTACCCGATTATATGGGATTTATTTTCTGGGAAAAATCCGCACGATATTTTAACGGAACCATTCCTGAACTTATAAAAACAATCAAAAAAGTGGGCGTTTTTGTAAACCAAAGTCAGGAAGAAATTCTGGAAAAAGTAATAAAATACAATTTGCAAGCCGTTCAGTTACATGGAAATGAATCCGTTGAATTTGTATCGGAACTGAAAAATAATTTGCCAAAAAAAATCGAAATCATTAAAGCATTTTCTGCCGATGAAAAATTTGATTTTGAAGTGATAAAACCTTTTGAATCAGTCTGCGATTATTTTCTATTTGACACAAAAGGGAAACTACCGGGCGGAAACGGAACAACATTTGACTGGACGATATTAAAAAAATACAATTCGGATAAACCGTTCTTTTTGAGTGGCGGAATCGGAATTAACGAATTAAAAGCCATTGAAGAAATTTCAAAAAGCAATTTGCCTATTTATGCTATCGATGTAAATAGTAAATTTGAAATCGAACCAGGGCTGAAAAACAGAAATTTATTTAGCAATTTCAAACGAAAATTTGATGTTGCCAACTTTTAAACTTTAAACAAAATGAGTTTTAACGTCAACGAAAAAGGATATTACGGAGAATTTGGAGGAGCTTACATTCCTGAAATGCTCTATCCAAATGTAGAAGAACTACGTCAAAAATACCTAAGCATAATGGATGAACCAGATTTTAAAGCTGAGTTCAACCAATTGCTGAAAGATTATGTAGGACGCCCAAGTCCGTTGTATTTTGCAAAGCGATTATCTGAAAAATACAACACAAAAGTCTATCTAAAAAGAGAAGATTTAAATCACACCGGAGCGCACAAAGTCAACAATACAATTGGGCAGATTTTATTAGCAAAACGTTTGGGTAAAAAAAGAATTATTGCCGAAACCGGAGCGGGTCAACACGGCGTAGCAACAGCAACAGTTTGCGCTTTAATGGGAATTGAATGTATCGTTTATATGGGTGAAATTGACATTGCGCGTCAGGCACCAAACGTGGCTCGTATGAAAATGTTAGGCGCAGAAGTTCGTCCGGCACTTTCGGGTTCACGAACTTTAAAAGATGCTACAAACGAGGCGATTCGCGATTGGATTAATAATCCGGTTGACACACATTATATTATCGGATCGGCGATTGGACCTCATCCTTATCCTGATATGGTGACACGTTTTCAGAGTATTATTTCAGAAGAAATAAAATGGCAGTTAAAAGAAAAAGAAGGACGTGAAAATCCTGATTATGTGGTTGCTTGTATTGGCGGCGGAAGTAACGCTGCAGGAACGTATTATCATTTTTTACATGAACCAGAAGTTGGAATTATTGCTGTTGAAGCTGCCGGAAAAGGTGTTGACAGCGGCCATAGCGCTGCAACCAGCAAATTAGGAAAAGTGGGCGTTATTCACGGTTGTAAAACGCTTTTAATGCAAACTCCAGACGGGCAAATTACTGAACCGTATTCCATTTCGGCAGGATTAGATTATCCCGGAGTTGGGCCTTTACATGCGCATTTAGCACAAACCGGACGCGGCGAATTTTTCTCTGTAACCGACGATGATGCTATGAATGCTGGTTTGCAATTGACAAAATTAGAAGGAATTATTCCAGCGATTGAAAGTGCGCACGCATTTGCAGTTTTAGACCAAAAGAAATTTAAACCTACAGATGTTGTCGTTATTAGTCTTTCTGGCCGCGGTGATAAAGATTTAGATAATTATATTGACTATTTTAAATTGTAATAAAAATCGTAATTTGGGCATTCGCTAACGCAAATAAATAACGAGAAAAAATTAGATATGGAAAAGTTATTCTCTTACGGAACATTACGATCAAAACAAATTCAAATGCAGATCTTCAATAAAGTATTAACGGGCACTGCAGACCAGCTTCTTGGCTATAAATTAAAAAGCCTTCAAATAGAAGAAGAATTTGGAATGGCTGATTATGTAGTAGCGGTTCCCAGTGATGATCTTTCAGATATTATATATGGGGTTGTTTATACAATTTCAAATACAGATCTGGCTAAAGTAGATATATTTGAATCGAACTCGTATAAAAGAGTTCAGGTAAGATTAAAGTCTGGAATACAGGCTTGGATTTATACAGAAAATTAATAATTAACATGATTCTAGCAGCCGCGCAAACAAAACCAACCCGAGGAGATATCAATGCTAATTTATCAGATCATTATCGCCTTATCGAATTGGCTGTAAAAAATAAAGCACAATTAATTGCATTTCCTGAAATGTCTATTACAGGCTATGAAAGAGAACATGCACAAAAATTAGCTTTCCAAAAAAACGATTCGCGTTTGGAGTATTTGCAACAATTAGCTGTAGAAAATAATATTATAATTATTGCCGGAGCACCTATTCAAATTGGCTCCAATTTATTTATTGGCGAATTTGTAATTTCTCCGGATAATTCGGTTTCCATTTATACGAAGCAGTTTTTACACGAAGGCGAAGATGAATATTTTCAATCTTCTTTTGATAACAATCCAATTATTTCAATTGAAAATCAAAAGATTTCATTTGCCATTTGCGCTGATATTGATAATCCGCTGCATCCGGAAAATGCAAAAAAGAGAGAAACTGATATTTATATTGCCAGCATTTTCTTTTCACCAAACGGAATTCCGAATGCGTATCGAGACTTGCAAAATTACGCCGAAAAGCATCAAATGAATGTTTTGATGTCAAATTTCAGCGGTGAATCCTGGGGCTCTCCTTCGGCAGGTCAAAGTGCATTTTGGAATAATAAAGGAGAATTAATTGGTCAGATGAATGATTCAGATTCCGGATTATTATTGGTCGAAAACCAAAATGATAGTTGGACAACTCAAATCATTATTGACTAGCAAAGACTCCTGCAAGGTTTTTAAAACCTTGTAGGTATAAATAAATTACTTAAAAATATAAACACCTACAAGGTTTTAAAAACCTTGCAGGAGAAAAAAGATATTAAAGATGAACAGAATAACTCAAAAATTACAAGAAGATAAAAAGATACTTTCGATCTATTTTTCTGCGGGATATCCTAACTTAAATGATACCGTGCAGATTATTCAGGATTTAGAAAAAAATGGTGTTGATTTAATCGAAATTGGACTTCCGTTTAGTGATCCTTTGGCAGACGGACCAACAATTCAGGCGAGTTCTACACAGGCGCTTCATAACGGAATGACTACTGAAATTCTTTTCGATCAGTTGAAAAACATCCGCGAAAGCGTAAAAATTCCGTTAATTATTATGGGATATTTTAATCCGATGTTACAATACGGAGTTGAAGCTTTTTGTCAAAAATGTGCTGAAATTGGAATCGACGGGCTAATTATTCCAGATCTTCCGGTTGATGTTTATGCTGAAGAGTATAAAGCGATTTTCGAAAAATACGGATTAATTAATGTGTTCCTGATTACGCCGCAAACTTCAGATGAACGTATTCGTTTTATTGACAGCGTTTCAAACGGATTTATTTATATGGTAAGTTCTGCAAGTGTTACGGGATCTCAGTCTGGTTTTGGAAATGTTCAAGAAAGTTATTTCGAAAGAATTTCAAATTTAAATTTAAAAAATCCTCAAATCGTTGGTTTCGGGATTTCAAATAAAGAAACTTTCAATCAGGCCACTAAATATGCAAAAGGTGCTATTATTGGAAGTGCTTTTATAAAACATTTAAGCGAAAGTGGAAGTGGGAAAATTGAGGAATTTGTTGGAGAGATTCGATAAACATATACAATAAAGTCTAGCTTGTCATTCCGAGGAACGAGGAATCACACTAGAAACTCCACAAACAAAGTCGCCAATCTTTGTCGAATTACGAGTGCGATTCCTCGTTCCTCGGAATGACAAAAAAACTAACAAAGCTGAAATACTAAGTGTTTCAGCTTTTTTTTTGCTCAAAAAAACGAAACCGTTTTATGTTAATATTATGTTAAAACAAAATTAAACAAGTGTTTAAATTAAACAAGTGTTTAATTTTGTATCCGATTAGAAACAATACCATGTCACACATCGAACTAAACGATAAAAAAATTCAGATTCTTAATGTTGCTGAAAAGCTATTTTCTGAGAAAGGATTTGAGGGGACGTCTATACGGGATATTTCGAAACATGCAAAAATTAATATTGCCATGGTTTCCTATTATTTCGGTTCAAAAGATAAATTACTGGAATCTTTAATCATTCATAAAACAGCCGATTTAAAACTGCAAATCGAAAGTTTACAACACGAAGATCTTCATCCTCTTGATAAAGTCAATAAATTAGTCGAAATTTATATCAATCGAATTAATTGTAACAGAGGGATTTTCAGAGTTTTACATTTCGAACTTAATTCTAAAAAAAGAGAAGAAAGTCTTGCCGCTTTTACAGAGCTGAAAAAGGGAAATCTAAAATCTTTGGAAATGATTATCAAAGAAGGCCAGTCAAAAGGGATTTTTAGAAAAGATGTCATTATTCCGTTGATTACGCCAACGATTATGGGAACTTTTTTTCATTTTCACATGAACAAATCATTTTTTGAAGAACTCTTAAATCTAAAAACAGAAACGTTATACAACGATTACATTAAAAACAGTCTTACAAAGCACATTCAACAAACTATAAAAGCGCTACTTGTTTATGAAAATTAGTCAATTAATGCTCTTTGGAGTTTTCTTTATAGGAATCTCTTCAATAGAAGCACAAGAAAAAACAAGTTTAACTTTAGATGAAGCCGTAAAAATGGCCTGGGAAAAGAGTAACGAAGTTACGCTTGCCAACACTAAGGTAAACTCAAAGAAATATGAATTACAAACGGTTAAGAATAACCAATATCCAGATTTAAAAATTTCAGGTCAGTATCAGCGATTAACAAAAGCTTCGATCGATCTGCCAAATCAGGGAGAAAGTGCTTCTTTAGCTTCTCCGGATCGTGCAATGCTTGGAATGGCAAATTTAAGTTTACCTCTTTTTGCAGGATTTAAAATCCAGAATAGTATTGACGCTTACGAAAGCTTATATGAAGCGGAAAGCGTTACTGCTGCTAAAACAAAAGAAGATGTTGCTTTAAAAGTAATTACTTATTACACCGCATTATACAAAGCACAAAAAACTTTAGATGTTTTAACAGAGAATCAAAAAAGTGCTAAACAGCGTGTTACTGATTTTATCGAATTAGAGAAAAACGGAATCATTCCAAGAAATGATTTATTGAAAGCACAGTTACTGGTTTCAAAAACGCAATTATCTATTGATGAAGCAAATAACAACATCAACAATATCAACTTTTATTTAACGACCTTACTTAAATTAGAGCCATCTGTAAAAATTCAGGTTAACGAAGATGATTTCTTTAACTTAAAAACAACTGGTGCTCCAACATCTGATGCTTTGGCACTTGAAAGCAGAAAAGATTTAGAGGCTATTCGTTTACAGCAAAAAGCTTCAGAGGCTAATGTTAAGATTGCAAAAGCAGGATATTATCCAACAATTTCATTGCTAGGAGGTTATACCGCTTTAGACCTTAAAGACATTATTACGGTGAAATATGCTATGAATTTTGGTTTAGGTTTATCTTATGATTTATCTGGAATTCTGAAAAACAGCGCACACGTAAAAGAAGCAGAAAGTAAAGCTCTTGAAGTAAAAAATACTGAAGCTATTATGACGGACCGCATTAAAGTTGAAGTTCAAAAATCTATTGAAGATTATGACTTAGCGATCAATCAAAGTGTGGTTTATGAAGAAGCATTTCAACAAGCTACAGAAAACTACAGACTTGTAAAAGATAAATTCGACAATGGTCTTGCAGATACCAATGATCTTGTTGAAGCCGATGTTGAGCAGTTAAGTGCAAAAATCAATACTGCTGTAGCAAAAGCAACTATTATTCAAAAATATTACGAATTACTTTCAGTATCAGGACAATTATCACAATCATTCAATCTTTCTAAAATATAATCGAAGCTCTCATGGAAAAGAAAAAGACAAATAAAAAATTCATCATCATACTAACCGTTTTGGTTTTAGTGGGAGGAACTTACGGAATATCAAAATACTTACACTCATTGGCTCACGAAGAAACGGATGATGCTCAAATTGAGAAAAAAATGAACCCAATTATTCCGAGAGTATCAGGATATATCAGCAAAGTGTATGTGAAAGATAATGACTATGTAAAAAAAGGAGATACTTTATTTACTATCGATAAAAGAGATTATCAGTTAAAAATCGATGAAGCAAATGCTGCATTATTAGGAGCTGAAGGTCAATACGAAGCTGCAAAAGCTGATATTGGAAGTGCTTATGCAAGCATCTCTGTTTCAGACGCTCAAATGAGATCTGCAGGTGGTTCTATCGAAAGTGCTAAAATTAGATTGAGACAGCTTACAAACGATTTTAACCGTTACAGCAATTTATACAAAACACATACTATTACAAAACAACAATTTGAACAAGCTCAAACTGCAAAAGATGAAGCTGAAAATCAAGTACGTGTTTTAGAACAACAACAAAGAGCGACTTCTTATCAAAAATCGGTTATTCAGTCAAAATCTAAAGTTTCTGATAAACAAACAGAAGTTGCTGCAGCAAACATCAAAAAAGCGAAAACAATGCTTGATGTTGCGCACTTAAACTTAAGCTATACAGTAGTTACAGCGGCTATTGATGGTCAGGTTTCTAAAGTTGATATTCAGCCGGGACAATTAGTTCAGCCGGGACAATCTTTATTCTACATCATCAACAATACTGAAGCTTGGGTTGTAGCTAATTTTAAAGAAACACAATTAAACAAAATGGTTGTGGGGCAAAAAGTAAGTTTAAAAGTTGATGCTTATCCTAACTATGAGTTTAAAGGTACTGTAACTTCATTTTCTCCAGCAACAGGATCACGTTTTTCATTATTACCTCCTGATAATGCTACAGGAAACTTCGTAAAAACAATTCAGAGATTACCAGTAAAAATTAGTTTAGATCAAGCAAACGATCCTGAAAAAGTAAAACTTTTAAGACCGGGAATGAATGTTGACGTAGACGTACATTTAAAATAAATAAATGGCAACAGCAGTACAAGCAGACGACGATTTAGTAGAATACGGTTACCGACGCGTTATTATTACCATTACGGCAGTACTTTGTGCTTTGCTGGAAATTGTAGATACGACGATTGTAAACGTAGCTCTAACAGACATGCGCGGAAGTCTTGGTGCTACCTTGACCGATGTGGCGTGGGTTATTACAGCATACGCAATTGCGAATGTTATTGTAATACCAATGACGAGCTGGTTATCACAGCAATTTGGAAGACGTAATTATTTTGTGGCTTCTATCATTATATTTACAGTTTGTTCCTTTTTGTGTGGAAATGCCAGTAATATTTGGGAACTTGTAGCCTTTCGATTCGTACAAGGTATGGGTGGTGGAGCGTTACTTGTAACAGCCCAAACGATTATTACAGAGAGTTATCCGGTTGCAAAACGTGGTATGGCACAGGCAATTTACGGAATGGGTGTAATTGTAGGTCCAACTTTGGGTCCGCCTTTGGGAGGATATTTAGTAGATAATTATTCTTGGCCTTATATCTTTTACATTAATATTCCGCTTGGAATTATCGCTACTATTTTGGCTTTAACTTTCGTAAGAAGTCCGAAATATGGTGAGAAATTAAAAGCAAATCAGGTTGACTGGTGGGGGATTTTCTTGTTGAGCGCCTTTATTGGTTCTTTACAATTCGTTCTTGAACACGGACAGCAGGACGACTGGTTTAACGATTCACTTATTGTAACTTTAAGTGTTGTGACTGTTTTAGGATTAGTTCTTTTTATTTGGAGAGAGCTGACTTACAAACATCCAATTGTAAACTTAAGTGTTTTAAAAGATGGAAATTTAAGAATTGGAACTGTAATGTGTTTCATTCTGGGTTTCGGATTATATGGTTCAACTTTAATTATCCCGATTTATACGCAGTCGATTTTAGGATGGACAGCAACTGATGCAGGATTATTATTAATACCGGGATCGATTACAACGGCGATTATGATGCCATTTGTTGGAAATATGATTCAAAAAGGTGTTCCGCAAGGTTATATGGTTGGAGTTGGATTTTTAGTTTTCTTCTTCTTTACCTTTATGATGCAGACTCGCATGACGCCAGATACTGGTGTAGAACATATGTATTGGCCATTGATATTGAGAGGAATTGGTCTTGGATTACTTTTCGTTCCAATTACAACACTTTCGCTTTCAACTTTAAAAGGAAAACAAATTGGTGAAGGAGCTGCTTTTACCGGAATGATGCGTCAGTTAGGAGGTTCATTTGGTATTGCAATTATTACCACTTTCATCACACGTTTTAGCCAGGAACACAGAGTTGATTTAATTAACAATTTAGATCCTGCAAGATATGATGTTCAACAGCGTATCGCAGGAATGCAGCACGCTTTTATGTCCAAAGGATATAGCGCAGATGTTGCACTTAAAAAAGCTTATCAGGGAATAGAATATTCAGTCTTAAAACAAAGTACTGTTTTAGCTTACATGGATATTTTTATGTACTTGGGAATTATGTTTTTATGTTGTATACCGATTATTCTCTTTATCAAAAAAGGGAAGAACAAGATTAGCGCAGGCGACGCAATGCACTAATAATAATAATTTTATAATACGCAGAAACGCCGAATTCAATTTAGAATTCGGCGTTTATTTTTTTGTTGTTATTTGCATTCACAAAATATTCAGAGATTAAAATCTTCATCAATATTGTTGAAATCTTCAGGGATTGAAATCCCTGCCTACAATATGTTCCGAGCCTTCGGCTCTCTTGCAAAAAATTTTAGAACCTTAGCATCTTAATAACTCAGAACCCTTAAAAACCTCCGAACCTTTGTAACTTTGAACCTTTGTCCCTCAAAATTTACCTCGTGAAAACCAAATGATTTCCTTTTGAAAGATTTGCATCAAAATGATAACCTTCGTAGTTAAAACCTTTTAAGTCATCAATAGTTTCAGCATTTGTATCAATAATATAACGAACCATCATACCTCTCGCCTTCTTTGCAAAGAAGCTGATCATTTTTAATTTTCCATCTTTGTAATCTTTAAAATCCGGAGTGATTACAGGAACTTTTAAAGCTTTTACATCAACTGCCGAAAAATATTCGTTACTGGCTAAATTCACGAATAATTCTCCTTTTACCAATTCTTTATTTAGAGCTTTTGTAACAACAGGTTTCCAAAATTCATGCAGGTTTTTATAATCGCCAACAGGTAATTTTGTTCCCATTTCTAAACGATATGCCTGCATTAAATCAAGCGGTTTTAAAACGCCGTAAAGTCCGGATAAAATTCTAAGTTTATCCTGAAGGACATCTAATTTTTCTAACGGAATTGAATAAGCATCTAAACCTGTATAAACATCTCCATCAAAAGTATAAACTGCTGGACGGGCATTTTCAACCGTAAATGGTGTTTTCCAGTCTTGGTTTCGTTTCCAGTTTAAATCGGCAAGTTTGTCTGAAATTGACATTAAATGGGATAATTCAGCAGGCTTTTTTCCTTTTAGTATTTTATGAACCTGACGCGCTTCTTTTAAAAATGAAGGTTCAGTATGTTGAGTTGTAGGTAATTCTTTTTCGAAATTCAGTGATTTCGCCGGCGATATAACAATTTTCATTTGTGCATTTTTATATGATTCAAAAATACAAATTGAATTTTTAAAAATATGTTATTGCAATTGATTTGTTTTATTGTTGTATAATTTTTTCTGCCACGAATTACACGAATTTTCACGAATTATTCTTTCACATAGATTGCGAAGATTTTTGCCACAGATTAAAAAGATTTCCACAGATTTTTTAATCTTTTTAATCCTTTTAATCTGTGGCTATATTTTTCTGCCACGAATTTTCACGAATTATTTTTTAATGCAGATTGCGAAGATTTTTAGCAACAAATTAAAGTGATTTCCACAGATTTTTTTAATCCTTTTCATCCTTATAATCTGTGGCAGAAAAAAAAATTAATTCGTGAAAATTCGTGTAATTCGTGGCAGCCCTTTCTCAATTCATAAAAATCAACGCATCAAAATATGAAATTGTTCAAAAAAGTGAGCTATAGATTATAATAGGGATTTTCTATGTTGTAAATTTGCATGCATTTCTTTTCTTCGAAAATTGAAATCATCTTTATTCAAAAATTAGTGAATTCGTGGCTATACAAACAAATTATAAAACTGCTTTACAAAACAAAATCTTCGATATTATTTCGAAAGCTTCTCAGGAATTAAATGTAGACTCTTATGTGATAGGAGGTTTCGTTCGTGATTTGCTTTTAAACCGAGGTTCTAAAAAAGACATCGATGTTGTAGCAGTTGGAAGCGGCATCGAATTAGCGCTTAAAGTTTCAGACTTACTTCCGAACAAACCAAAAGTTCAGGTTTTTAAAACTTACGGAACAGCAATGCTTCGTTTTGAAGATACTGATATTGAATTTGTTGGTGCCCGAAAAGAATCTTATAATTTCGACAGCCGAAATCCGATTGTAGAAAACGGAACACTTCAGGATGACCAAAACCGTCGTGATTTTACGATCAACGCTTTGGCTTTATCTTTAAATAAAAACAACTTCGGAGATCTTTTAGATCCGTTTAATGGATTGGCGCATTTAGAAAGTAAAACCATCAAAACGCCTTTGGATCCGGATATTACTTATTCTGATGATCCGCTGCGAATGCTTCGTGCTATTCGTTTTGCAACGCAGTTGAATTTCGAAATTGAAGAAAATTCTTTGAATGCGATTACCAAAAATGCAGATCGTATCAAGATTATTTCAGGTGAAAGAATTGTAGACGAATTAAACAAAATTCTTTCTACACCAAAACCGTCAACAGGATTTTTACTTTTATATAAAACCGGACTTTTAGATTTAATCTTACCTGAATTGACGGCATTGAATCAAGTAGAAGAAATCGAAGGTTATACACATAAAAACAACTTTTACCATACGCTTGAAGTGGTTGACAATATTTGTCCAAATACAGATGATGTTTGGTTACGCTGGTCCGCTTTATTGCACGATATTGGAAAAGCGCCAACAAAACGTTTCAACAAAAAACAAGGCTGGACTTTTCACGGACATGAATTTTTGGGTGGAAAAATGGCAAAAAAAATATTCGAGCGTTTACACATGCCGTTGAATCACAAAATGAAATTTGTGCAAAAAATGGTGATTATGAGTTCACGTCCAATTGTTTTGGCGCAGGATATTGTAACCGACAGCGCAGTTCGTCGTTTGGTTTTTGATGCCGGTGAAGATGTTGAGGATTTAATGACTTTATGCGAAGCTGATATCACAACCAAAAATCCAGCAAAGTTTAAGAAATATCATAAAAACTTTGAAATTGTTCGCAAGAAAATTGTTGAAGTCGAAGAACGCGATCATGTTCGTAATTTTCAACCGCCAATTTCCGGCGAAGAAATTATGGAAATGTTTGATTTGAAACCTTCTCGTGAAATTGGAGTTTTAAAAGAAGCTGTAAAAGAAGCTATTTTAGAAGGTGATATTCCAAATGAATATCAGGCTGCGTATGATTTTGTGATTAAAAGAGCTGCGAAGTTAAATTTAACTCTAAAAAAATAATGGATATTTTAGGTTTTGTTTTTTTAATTGTGCTTTTGATAATGATTACAATTCTAAATCTTCTTTTCATTAAGAAGTTAAAAAACAACAATAAAAATCAAATAAGACACAAACTAATATTTGTATTTATTAGTCTTCTTTTATTAGCACTAGTAATAACATTCTATTTATTTTTTCAAAATGCTGTTTTAATAGATTTAATGCATCTTGATATTGATGATATTACAAACGGAGGAAGGGTCATTACATTATTAATAATTATTCTGCTAAATAGTATTCTAAATATATTTATTTCAAGAATCTACTTAAGAAAAATAAACAAAACAAACGAAATCGAATTAATCGGAAAAGAATGAAAAAAGAGAATAAATCAGTAATCATTTGGTTACTATCAGGTTGTGTTTTATTATTTTTAATGGTTGTCGTGGGCGGAATCACACGTTTGACCAATTCAGGTTTATCAATGACGGACTGGCATTTGGTAACCGACACATTTCCACCATTAACTGATGCAAAATGGCAAGCCGCTTTTGACGAATATAAAAAGTTTCCTGAGTATCAAAAAATCAATATTCACAACAATTTTCAATTAGCAGATTATAAATTCATTTATTTCTGGGAATGGTTTCACCGTTTCATTGGGCGTATAATTGGATTGGTTTTCTTTGTACCTTTTGTTTATTTCTTAATCAGAAAAAAATTAGACACCCCAACAATAAAAAAATGTATTGTTCTTTTAGCAATGGGAGCTTTTCAAGGATTTTTGGGATGGTTTATGGTTCGAAGCGGATTAATTGATAATCCGGATGTGAGTCATTTTAGACTTTCCTTACACTTAACTTTTGCTTTTATAACTTTTGCATATACGCTTTGGGTGGCGCTGGATTTGATTTATCCTGAAAGAAATATTAATAAAATATTACCGCTTCGCAAAATCGCCAGATATGCTTTAGTTGCTTTATTAATTCAAATTATCTATGGCGGATTTGTTGCTGGACTAAACGCCGGATTAATCCATAATCACTGGCCTTTAATGAGTGATGGAGAATTTATTCACGAATCGGTTTTTATTGAGCAATCTAGTTTGATTAAAAATTTAATTGAAGGGAAAAGCGGTGTTCAGTTTGTACACAGAACTTTTGCTTATTTTGTAGTTGGGATTATTCTTTTTCTTTTCTTCAAAAGCAAAAAATATACACTTACTAATACACAGGCAAACGGAATCAACACTTTGGTAGTTTTTGTTTTTATACAATTCCTTCTTGGTGTTTTTACTTTATTATACAGCGTGCCTTTGGCTTTAGGATTAATTCACCAAATTATGGCGTTTTTCCTTTTGAGTGCCATGACATATACATTGCACCGATTGAGCAAATAATGTTTGAATAAAATAAAAAAATTACGTTTCGTTAACCGGATTGAAATCCGGCCCTACAATATAAATCGAGCCTCTGGCTCTTTATTGGGATAATTTAAAAGATTCCGATAAAATGACAATCATAGATCGTAAAAGTTCCGAAGGAACGGTCAATAGTGTAGAGACGGATTTCAATCCGTCAGAAATAATAATGATGAACACATACGTTCCGTAGAGACGTATGTGTTCATCATTTAAACAAATCTATTTTACCCCAGCCAGGTTTTAAAATCCTGCACTTTTTCACGACTTACAATAACCTCATCTTCTTTGTAAGTTGGTAAAATTACTTTTAAACGTGAATTGGTATACACCTGAATTTCTTTAATGGCCTGAAGCGGAACAATAAATTTTCTGCTTACGCGGAAGAAATCCTTTTTGTCTAATTCCTGCTCCAGAATCTCTAAAGTCGAATCGATTAAATAATTTCGATTGTCATAAGTATGGATGTATGTTCCTTTATTTTCACTAAAAAAACATTCAATTTCTTCTGTAGTAATTACTTTTAAGTGCTGGCCGATTTTAACTGTGAATCTCTTTTTGTATGTTTTTTCAAAAGGATTTGACAGCATTTGGCGAATCTGTTCAAAATCAAGCTGCACGTTTGAAGTTTCAGAAGCTGTTTTCGGAAGTCGGGATTTAAATTTTGAAACCGCTGCTTCGAGATCATCTTCGTCAATTGGTTTTAGAAGATAATCTATGCTATTTAGTTTAAACGCTTTTAATGCATATTCATCATAAGCTGTAGTAAAAATGATAGCGCTTTTAATATCTATTTTTTCAAAAATTTCAAACGACAATCCATCTGATAATTGTATATCCAGAAAAATTAAATCCGGATGCTGGTTATTGCTAAACCAATGAACTGATTCTTCAACCGAATGAAGCATCGTTTCTACGGTAACGTCTAACTTTTCAAGTTTTCTTTGCAGCAATCTTGCCGCTGGTTTTTCGTCTTCTATAATTAATGTGATCATTTACTATATACAAAATTTAGAAAAAATAGTATTTCAAAGTTACTCCCATTTATTTGTATTCGCGGCTTCTTTCTCCATATATTTTTGGATTTTCTTTTGCTCCCAATCGTCGCTAAAGAAAAGATCACGTCCAAAAACAGACATTGCGTGCGCCAATAAACCAATTCCCCAGAAAAATGCTGTTGAATAAGTCTGCCAGTCCATTAATCCGCTTTCATGAATATTTTCGCTAAAAATATCCCGGTTTAAATTTGCGATTATAATGATTACATTCACAATAAGATAAACTCTTAAATGCGAGTAAAAACCTTTTAACCTTTTAACTTTTCTATAAGCATTATTATAATTTTCGTCTGTGCTGAATTCGTGTGCATATTCTTCGTACATGCGTCTTCTAAAACGTCCCATAATATTTATTTCTTTAAAATTATTTCCATTTATTTTTATTCTCTTTTTCCTTTTCCATAAACTCTTTGATTTTTCTTTCTTCCCAGTCTTTTCCTAAAACCGGAAATACTTCAAAAACCTTTAATCCATGAAAAACAACTCCAATTCCCCACCACATTAACGGCCAGAAAAACCATAAATATTTTGGTGAAGTATATAGATTAATGAAAATCAAAATTGCGTTTACTAAAATATAAGCAACAAGATTTCCGTAAAATCCTTTAATACTTTCTACTTTCTTTTTTGCTAAAAAGTATTTATCATCTTCATTAAAATTCATTTCCATGATTACTCCCATTTTTGTGTTCTATTTTTCTTTTCTAAAAGGCTTCTCAATTTTCTTTCTTCCCATTCCTTGCCGAATATTTTGAAAGAAACAAACATATCAATTGCGGAACCTACATATACAGCAGACCAAATAATTACTACAACTCCGTTTAAAAAATGTATCGGAAAGAAGTTTAATGGTAATTCTGTATATTCTTTCAATACATAAAGAATCATTGCAGCGGCATACAGAAAAGTGTGTTTGTAAAATGATTTTAGTTTCAGCACTTTTTTACTTGCCAGCTCTTTCAAAACATTTTCTTCTGAACTATTATTAGAATTTGTTTCCATTATTCCCAAGTTTTTTGATTGCGTTCTTTCTCTAAAATTTCCCTGATTTTTCTTTCCTCCCATTTTTTATTAAAAAAAGGCGGAAGGTTAAAAACCTTTAATCCGTGTAAAACAACTCCTATTCCCCATCCCATTAAACACCATATAAACCATAAATATCCCGGTGAAGTCATAAGATTAACCACAATTACAATTGGATTTACAAGTACATATACTGTGAGATGTTCATAAAATTCTCTTAGTTCTTTTACTCTTTTTTGAGCCTGATAATATCTTTCACCTTCGGCATAATTCTTTTCCGTCATTATTTCCAGGTTTTTTGATTATTTTCTTTCTCTAAAATCTCTCTGATTTTTCGTTCTTCCCAATCAGAGCTGTAACCAAAAACTTTAAAAGCATGCATCGCAACTCCAAATCCCCATCCTAAAGCCGAGAACCAAAACCATTGAAATCCTGGTGAAAATTTTAAATTGATGAAAACTAAAAATGGAATCACACATAAATATGAAATTACGTTTCCATAAAATCCTTTCAACTCTTCTACTCTCTTTTTAGCTCTGTAATACGCTTTTGCTTCATCATTATATTCTGTACTAATGTCCATAACTGCAATTTGTTTAGTTAAAATTGGAATCTTAACCGAGAAGTTCTTTTCATCCTGCTCAATCAGCACTTTTCTGTCGGTTATAATTCCGTAACGGTTTACAATATTCTGCAATCCAACGCCTTGCCTGTCCTGCAGAACTTCTTTTTTCTGTAGATCATTTTGAATAACCAAATAATCTTTGTCAATAAAAATTCTAATATGTAATGGTTTCTGTTCGCTTACCACATTGTGTTTTACTGTATTTTCCAGTAAAAGCTGTAAAGAAAGCGGAACCACTTTGGCATCCGGATTTATATTTCCTGCTGGCAGTTCGTAAAACAAACTGTTTTCGAAACGCATTTTCAGCAGATTCATATAAGTTTTTGCAAATGATAATTCATCTTCTACAGAAACCAGTTCTTTATCTTTTTGTTCTAAAACATATCTGTAAATTTTAGATAAAGAAGTGGTGAACCGCTGTGCATTATCCGGATTTTCTTCAATTAAAGAACTAAGAACATTTAAACTGTTAAAAAGAAAATGCGGGTCGATTTGATTTTTTAAACTTTCGAATTTGGCGTTTGCCGTTCCCGCAATTATCTTTTGCTGTATAACCTTATTTTCCTGATATAATTTGTAAAAATGTAATGCGTGAAATATCAGCAAAACGATAAAAGTAATGACCGAAGATTCTATGTAATTTGCCGGATCTTCATTTGCCAAAAAGCTTAATAACGGGCGTCTTTCTATAACAACCTGCGTGAAAATGCGTAGTATAAAAATGACGAAAAGCGAAATGAAAAATGAACTTATAAACCCTATAAAAATTCTTCTGGCAGAAAATCTGTTTGCTCCTTCAAAAACCTTATCTAAATACACAAATAGAGAAGCATTTACCACGTACAAAACAACGCTGTACAACATGCAGTACAAAAAATAGATGTACAAATCTTTGGTAAAAACTGCAGTTCCAAATGATGCAAAGCGAATCAGGAAGGAAAATAAAAATACTACTCCGCCAATTAAAAACGCTTTTAATAGATTTGGTTTTAAGGTCATTCTTTTATTTTTTTATAAATTATTTACAATTTTTTTGAGTTTCCAAAGCTCTGTCTAATCCCCATTTAGGAGAAAAAGGAGTTTCTGGTTTAAAAGTAGCAAAAAGTTCTACAGCTTTATCAACCTGAGCACAAAGTGGTTTTGTATCAACACCTGTCCATTTTGCACCTCCTATTTGGTAATCAGCTTCACCAAAAACAATTCTTGGGTTGTTTGGGTCGATCGCTTTTCCTTTTGCGTAAGCTTCCATTACTTTAGCCGAATATTTCATTCCGTTTGTCATTGGGTCAGCCACAACATATCCTGTATAAATTAAAGCTTGCAAAGCATAAAGTTCAGCATTGTTTTGATCTTTTATAAATTCTACATCTAATGCATCTTGCGCTTTAGTTAAAAGAAGATCAATTTTTGTTTTATCCTTTTCAGTAAAAACCGCTGTTGCATTCATTAAAGCAATATAATAATTTGGCAGATAACTGGTTTTATCAGCAGAAGCAATTCTTTCAAATAATGCCGAAGCTTCTGTAGTTTTTCCTTCTTTCCAAAGTGCGAAAGCCTTAGTCATTCCTTGTTCAAATTGAGTTTGAGCTGAACTTATTACTACAACAAATAATGCGATTAAAGTGATGATTTTTTTCATTTTATAAGTATTTAAATGGTTATTTTGATTTGTTTGTTAGTTACTAATTTATAATACAATTTCAATTTTTGAATCTTTTGCTATAACAAATTTAGCATCTTTATAGGCAGGCGGCCCCATAAATCCTTTTGCATTGTTTGAAGCTGCATAATCTTCAGACGGAATTCCCATAGCGTTTCTATCCAGTTTCCCGTTATTATTTTCATCGTGATACGTTGAAATTGCGTATTCTCCTGCCGGAAGATTGTCAAATGTCACAACCGCTTCATTATTTTTAATTTCAGAAGAAAGGCTTTTGTACGTCGTTTTTAGAAATGTACCGTCTGAGTTGTACAAACCTACTTTTACAATTCCTGTATTGTTTTTTATACCTGAAACAGCAACAGTTAATTTTACATTTTGAGCAGACATTAAGCTGCAGATAAATAACGTGATTAGTGTAATAATTTTGGTCATGATTTCTCTTTTTTTTAAGTTTCTAAGATTCTAAGTGACTGAGATTCTAAGTTTTTTTGTTGATGATTAAAACTCTTTTTTTTTAAGGTTCAAAGGTGCAGAGGTTCAAAGCAGCAAAGGTTTTATCCTTTTTAGTTTTGAAGAGACTTTGAACCTTAGTTCCTTTGTCCCTCTGAACCTTTAATTTTATACTTCAAAAGTATATCTGATTTTACTCTTTTAAAATTAAATAATACTGAGTTGTTGATTTTTGCTGCTGAATTGTTTCTTTTTAAGATGCAAAGGTTCAGAGGTGCAAAGCGACAAAGGTTTTTATTCTAAAAACTTAAAAAATTATCATTTCAAAAACCTCTGAACCTTTGTCACTTTGAACCTCTGTACCTCAAACTAAAGATTCTTCAACTGATTCTCGCTCTTATTTTGACTGATCGTCCAGAAGAAACCTACGAAGAAAAATCTATCTGCGGTTGGTGTAATTGCTTGTCTGTTATACACTCCGTTTGGATCTGGTAATTTTGCGTAATCGTATCCAAAAATATTCTGCGTTCCTAAAAGGTTTGAAACTGAGAAATAAAGGATTTTTTGTGTTGTCAATAAATACGCCCAGTTAAAGCTCAAACTATTATATGATTTTGTTTTTCCGTTCATGAATTGCGTTTGGTTTGGATCGTTATACGGACGACCTGAACTGTAACTGTTTGTGAATCCAATTTGTGATTTCCAATCGGTAATGAAATATTTGGTTACTACAGACAATGTGTGATTTGCAATAAAACTTGGCGTTGCCATTGTTGGGAAATTCTTGTATTGTCTTTCAGAATCGATGTAAGAATAGGAAATCCAATATTCTAAGTTTTTATACAAATTACTGTCTCTCCAAAATAAATCCAATCCTTTTGCATACCCTTTTCCGTTATTATTGAAAACCGAATTGTACTGAATATCTCTCGTATCGTATTGCACTAAATTGGTGTAATCTTTATAATAAGCTTCGGCTCTAAAAGTTTGTCCCGGCTGTGTAAACTGATAATTTAAAATATAATGCTGTGCTTTTTCACTTTCAAATTGATGGTATTTTGAATACTTAATATAATCTACAACAGGTGTTTGAGAAAAATCTCCGTAGGCAAATGAAAATTGACTGCTTTTTGAAACTTTATATGCCAATGAAGCTCTCGGCGCAATATTATTTTCGTTTAATAAACTGTTGTTCGAATATCTCAAACCAACTTTCATTGCCAGTTTTTTAGAGAATAAAATATCTGCTTCGGTATAAGCTGCAAAAATGTTAGAATCATATCCGTTTTTAACATCAATAGAAATATTGTCATCAAAATTTTCATTGAATTTGGTAATGAAATAATCCGCTCCAAAAGACAATTTGAAATAGTTTGAAACTTTTTTTCCAAGTTTCAATTTCAACTGCGCTGCATTTTCATCTGTATTAATATCGTTGATATCGTATTTCGTTTTGTTTTTGCTGTAACCGTAACTAATTCCAGAAGTTAACTGCCATCCCGTTCCAAAAGTTCCTTTATAAGAAGAATTTAAATAGAAGTTATTATTGTTTAAATCTGTTCTGATAGGATTTTCGAAGTTGATATTTTTCTGATTCAAATCGAATTTTTCAGAATCAAAAGCAGCATATAATTTAAAGATTCCGTTTGTAAAATTGTATCGATAAACTGTTTCACCTCCAAGAGATTGATACGGATTATTCCAGTCAACATTCTGTGGAATTACAGCTTGATAAGGCGCTAAATTAATATAAGCCATATTTACACTTAACGAACTTTTTGTCCATTTTTGAGTATTTCCTAAACTCAAACCAACCGTCATTAAACCAATATCTGTTTTATTATGATCTGGTTCGTCCTGCGTATTTAAAAGTAAAACACTCGATAAAGCTTCACCATATTCTGCAGAGTAACCTCCTGTAGAAAAAGCAATTCCGCTGAATAAAAAAGGAGAAAAACGGCTTCTTGTTGGTAAATTATTAGTTGTTGCTCCGTACGGCTGTGCCACGCGAATTCCGTCAACAAAAGTCTGAGTTTCGCTGGCTTCACCTCCACGTACAAACAAACGTCCGTCCTCGCCCACACTTTGTGTTCCCGGCAAAGTCTGCAAAGCGGCAACAATATTTCCTGCCGAACCTGCTGTTGTTACAATATCTAAAGGCTTTAAAACCGAAACTCTTGCTTTATCGCCAGATTCTAAAGTTCCGGCTGTAATCACAACAGCATCCAGAGCATTTACATTTTCTCTTAGTTTTACAATTTGATCTTTGTAGTTGGCAACATCAATTTCTTTTTTGAAAGTTTCGAAAAGTAAAAAGCTTACTACTAAAAACTGATTTCCTGCTGCAGAAGTTTCAAAAGAGAAATCTCCAGTTTCAGAACTTGTTGCTCCGTCATAAGTTCCGTCTATATAAATATTCGCTCCGGCAACTGGTTTTCCTTTTTGATCCAAAACTTTTCCTGAGATAACATTTTGTGCAAAAGTAAAAGTGCTTAGTAATAATAAAATAAAAGTAATTCTGGTTTTCATGATATTGGTTTTTGATGAGGCAAATGTATTTTAACATTTCCTGTTAAAAAATATATAATAACCCAATTGTAGAATTTTAAGGATGAGTTGTAAAATACTAATTTGTATCTTAGCTAGAAATTGAAAAACATCGTTAATCATGTCAGAAAGTAAAAGAGTTTCAAACTTGTATCAATCCATTTATAATGGAAATCCGTGGCTTGAAGTTACCTTAGCAGATACTCTAAAAGATGTAACTGCAGCTCAGGCTTATAAAAAAATCAATCCAAATTTAAACACAATTTGGGAAATTGTCAATCACTTAATTCAATGGAGAAGAAACATATTAAAACGTGTTCAGGGTGAAATAATCACAACTCCCGATCATAATTATTTTGTACCCATTTTAGATTCATCAGAGCCGGCCTGGGAACAATCACTGCAAAGTCTGGCAAAATCTCAGGAAATGTGGAATGATTGTTTGAGTAATTTTAATGATGCGGATTTCGAGAAAATAGATCAAAATAATAATCATAATTTTTATGAAGATATTCACGGAATTATCCAGCATGACGTTTATCATTTGGGACAGATTGTTATTTTGAAAAAATTATTAAACACATAGAAACATAGATTTTGCTTTTTTGGCAATCTTGTCATTCCGAGGAACGAGGAATCTTCGTAAGAAACTCCATACTCAAAATCGCCAATCCTTGTCGAGCTACTTGTGAAGATTCCTCGTTCCTCGGAATGACAAAATTGAGAGCCATTTTAAATAAATATCATATGAAAAACTCACTTTTTATCATCGGTTTTTTATTGATGAATACAATCGGTTTTTCACAAGAAACCGAAGTTAAATTCGATGAAAATTTGGCAAAATCCCTGAATGCCGATGAATACGGAATGAAAAAGTATGTCTTCTGTCTTTTAAAATCGGGAACAAATACGACGGCTTCAAAAGAAGAAACCAAAAAATTGTTTGAAGGACATATGGCAAACATTAATAAACTCGCAAAAGAAGGAAAACTAGTTGTTGCTGGGCCTTTCATGAAAAACGACAGAAATTATAGAGGCATTTATGTTTTTAACGTAGAAACTGTTGACGAAGCCAAAGCGCTCGTGGCAACAGATCCTGCCATAAAAGCCAATTTACTTGAAGCCGAATTAACGCCTTGGTACTGCACCGCCGCTTTGCAGGAAACTGTAAAAATTCATGAGAAAATCGCTAAGACGAAAATGTAATACTGTATATGAAAACAGAAAAAGAAAAAATGATTTCGGGTGAATATTACAACGCTTTTGACTCGGAATTAGTAAAAGGCCGCCGAACTGCAAAAAATCTTTTACACAGTTTAAATGTAAAAGAATACAGAGTTACCAAAAAAGCAAAAGAAATTTTAAAAGAACTGATTCCCAATACTGGAGCTGGTTTTTACATCGAACCGCCTTTTCATTGTGATTATGGTTATAATATTTTTTGCGGAGAAAACGTTTATTTTAATGTGAATTGCGTTGTTTTAGATTGTGCTCCAGTAAATATTGGATCAAATGTATTTATTGCGCCAAATGTTCAAATATATACCGCATCACATCCGCTTGACGCTGAATTGAGAAAATCACTGGAAAATGCATATCCGGTTACAATTGGCGACGATTGCTGGATTGGCGGAAATTCTGTTATTTGTCCAGGTGTTACAATTGGAAAAGGCTGTGTTATCGGTGCAGGGTCTATTGTAACAAAAGACATTCCAGACAATTCATTAGCCGTTGGAAATCCGGCAAAAGTAATCCGAAAATTAAATCAATCTTTAACACTTTAAATCTTCATATAAAAGACAAATAAACACTTATATCATTAAATTATAATTTTTTAAATTGTAATTTAGTTATATTTGATTTAAATAGTGGAACAATGACTATAACAATTCCGAATGACATTAGAAGTGAATTTGAAGGTTATAATTATATAATAAGTTGGCTAAACAAATATAACTATGTTAAAAATACTGAGATTACCTTTGACTTTAGTAGAGTTACTTTCCTTGAAGCAAATTTATGTGCTTTAATTGGAACAATTTTTGAAATGCTAGAGGCCAAAAGAAATATCATTAAAATAATAAACATTCAACCACAAGTAGAAACAATTTTAAGAAAAAATGAATTTTTACTTCCTTTTGGATTTCAAAAAATATCAGATTTCAACAATACTGTTTTAAAATATCAAAAATTTACTCCAAATGATGATATTGGATTCAATAAATATATACAAGAAGAACTTTTAAAAAAACAACAATTCCCTTCTCATAGTGAAAAATTGGGAAAAGAGATTACTAGGAATATATTTGAAATTTATGAGAATGCTAGGACTCATGGACAATGCGATTATATACATAGTTGCGGACAATTTTATCCTAGGAAGCCTGACAAACCATTACATTTCACAATAGTTGATAAAGGTGTAAACATTAAACAGAATGTTTCTGCATTCCATAATGAAGATCTAAATGCTGCAGATGCAATTGAGTGGGCAATGAAAAAAGGTAATACAACTAAAAGTGGTGATACTTCAGGAGGATTAGGCCTTGCAGTAATTTTTGAATTTATAAAGTATAACAAAGGGAAAATTCAAGTAATTTCATCTGATGGATTTTATGAATATAAGAATGAAAATGTTACAAAAAAGAAATTGGCATCTATTTTTGAAGGAACAATTGTAAATATTAAATTTAATCTAAATGATTCTAATTATTACTCTTTAAAAAGTGAAGAAGAGGATTTTGAAAATATATTTTAAAAGGTGTAACTTTGCGCACAATTATTAATGAAATAATTATATTACTATGAAGCGTCTAATTATTAAAGATATAATTAATTCGGAGCTTGCAGTATCAACTGAAAATGGAGAAAAGATATTCAAAATGATCGATTTATGTCTGCAAAAAAAAGAAAAAGTAGAATTAGATTTTGCTGGAATAACAATAATGATCACGGCATTTTTGAATGCTGCGATAGGGAAATTATACGGTAAAAAAGAATATACACCTGATTTTCTAAATGAATATTTAAAGCTTAAAAATGTAGAATTAGAAGATCGAAGTTTATTTAAAGATGTAATTCAAAGAGCCAAAGAATATTTTGCGAACAAAGAAAATTTTGAAAAAAATTCTAATAATGCAATTTATGGCGACGATTAAAATTCAAGATTTTAAAATTGGTTTCACTGACCAATTTTTTTTTGATACAAATGTTTGGCTTTTACTTTTTGGAACTATTGCAGATTTTCAAAGTAGTGATCAAAAAAAATACTCTAAACTTTTAGAAGATTTAATAACAAAAGATAATCCTATTTTTATTTCTTCAATTATAATATCTGAATATGCAAATGTCTTACTACGAAGAAATTACAATCAATGGTTATCTATTGAAAAAATTGCGAATGCAAAATTCAAAGTTAATTTCGTAGGAAGTAAAGAATACAAAAACTCTGTAGATGTCATAACAAAATCAGTTAGCAAGATTCTAAGCCTTCCAAATGTACAATCAATACCTGATAGTTTTCACTGCATTAATATTAATAGCGTATTAGAAAATTTTAAATCTATAGACTTCAATGATGCTTACATTTTTGAATTATCAAAATTAAACAATTATAAAATTGTTACTAATGATAAAGATTTTCAAGAATTAGATTCAAAAATTGATATTATTACTTCATAGATTTTAATTTAAATAATATTTTAATGCTTACCCTAAATAAAGTTCACCATATTGCCATTTTATGCTCTGATTATCAAAAATCAAAAACCTTTTACACCGAAATTTTAGGTTTAACAGTTATCAGAGAAATTTACAGAGAAGAACGCCAGTCGTATAAATTAGACTTAGCTTTAAATGGAATTTATGTAATTGAATTGTTTTCATTTCCAGATCCGCCAAAAAGACCTTCAAGACCAGAAGCAGTTGGTTTACGTCATTTAGCATTTGAAGTAATTAACCTAAATGAAACCGTTGCTTTTTTGACTTCAAAAAACATAGAATCTGAACCAATACGAATTGATGAAACGACTGAAAAACGTTTTACTTTTATCGCAGATCCTGATTTACTGCCGATAGAGTTTTATGAAAGGTAAGTAGAAAATATTTAATCTCGCAAAGTCGCGAAGTCGCAAAGAAAACTTAAAAAACTTTGCGACTCTGCGACTTTGCGAGATTCTTTTATACCGTTATATTCGCAAAAACAAACTGAAAGAATTTTCTTATTTTAATAATTTTAACATATAATAAGGAACGATTATTATTAAAAAACAGATTTGATTACCTAATTTTGTGAAATCGCAAATAAAATCCTGCGACTACAAAATCACTTCTGATGAATAAAACGGCGCAAATCAAAAAAAATCATCAATTCATTAAATTCCGAAAATTAGTTATTGTTTCTATTTTAATTGGCTTCCTTTCAGCTTTCCTCGGAATTTCACTTAAAAAAATTACGGAATATTACGAAGAAATTTTCTTTCATCAAGTTTCCGTAAACCCATTATTTTATATCCTTTTTCCGGTTTTCGGATTGTCTGTAATTTATTTTTTGAGGCAATATCTTTTTAAGAAAAAAGAAAACAAGGGAATCAAAGAAGTATTTGAAAGTACACAAACCACAAAAAATCTTCCATCCTATAAAATCCCATCACACTTTATCAACGGATTATTGACTGTTGTTTTTGGAGGTTCAACCGGAATCGAAGTTTCTACCGTAGTTGCCACAGCCACAATTGGTTCCGTTGCACACGAAAAAGAAAATGTTTTCCGTCAGTACAAAACAGAATTAATCTGCGCCGGAGTTGCTGCCGGAGTAACTGCACTTTTCAGCAGTCCAATTGCGGGAATTTTATTTGCTCTTGAAGTTATTTCCAGAAAAGTGACACGAGCTTTTATCATTTCAAATGTAATTGCGGTTTCAGTTGCCTTTGGTCTACTTTCTATTTTAAAAGAAGAACCTTTGTTTGCCGTTTCTATTGAAACCTGGCATTTAAAAGCCATTCCGTATTTTATTCTTTTAGGAATTTTAGCCGGAATGAATTCGGTTTACTTAACCAAATGTGTTTTGTTTTTTAAATCTCAATTTGGGAAAATCGGAACGCATTATTATAAAATCATTATAGGCTCTGCAGTTTTAAGTATTTCGTTATTTCTTTTTCCTCAATTATATGGTGAAGGTTATCACGCTATAAAAGGCATTTTTGGAAATACTGCACAAATTCCACTAACGATAACATTAGCTTTAACATTCATCGGAATTTTAATTCTAAAACCAATTGTAACTTCTATAACATTAGCTTCTGGCGGCGACGGCGGCGTTTTTGCTCCGAGTCTGTTTATTGGGGCTTTCTTAGGATTATTACTGGCTTCGGTTTTAAACAGCTTTTTCCATGTCAATGTAATTCCGGTTAACTTTATGATTATTGGAATGGCGGCTGTTTTGAGCGCCAGTATTCATGCTCCGTTTACAGCAATATTTTTAGTATGCGGATTAACGAACGATTATACGTTGTTTTTACCGATTCTTGTTGTTTGTTTAATTTCAAAATACACAGCAAAAACACTTTATCCTTATACAGTATATAGTTATGCCCCAAGCTTAACGAAATAAATATTTTTTTTAGGCCACAGATTTCACAGATTAAAAGGATTATAAATCTGTGGCAAAAAATACCACAAATTATATCATTATGCCCACTCCTAAAATTAAAAGAAGCTATCGCAAAACACGTTACATTCTTTATAAAGAAACTTTAATTGATTACAAGGAACATTTTTGGTCTTTTTTAGGATCGTTTGTTGGAATTGGAATTCTGGCTTACGTACAATCGATTCACTTTTCCGGTAGCGATGCTGTTTATTTAATTGGTTCTTTTGGAGCTTCGAGCGTTTTGGTTTATGGAATTATTCAAAGTCCGTTTTCTCAGCCTCGAAATTTAGTTGGCGGACATGTAATTTCTGCTCTTGTAGGTGTAACTGTCCATAAACTCGTTCCGGATATTATGTATATTGCTGCTCCGCTGGCAGTTTCTATTGCTATAATTTTAATGCAGATTACTAAAACACTTCATCCGCCGGGAGGCGCAACGGCTTTAATTGCTGTTATTGGAACAGAAAAAGTAAAAGCCTTGGGATATATGTATGTGCTTTCTCCTGTTTTAAGCGGCGTACTTATTTTACTTTTAACGGCGTTGATTTTTAATAATATGACTTCAAGCAGAAGTTATCCTAGCCATAGTACGTACCACAAACATTATCATAAAATTAGAAAGAGATTGACTGGGAAGTAATACTCTTGTCTGCTCCTGCAAGGTTTTCAAAACCTTGTAGGTATAACTTGAGCAATACCTGAAACCTACAAGGTTTTGAAAACCTTGCAGGAATGTGAAGTATAACGATTGTCGCCCCTGAGCGAAGTCGAAGGGCGCTCCTATTGGATCGAGGCTTCGACTTCGCTCAGCCTGACAATCGACGCCATATAATCAGAAAGCTGAAAAAATCTTTTCAACAAATCGTAATTCACAATTCGTATTTCGTTTTTTATATTTTACCTTTGACCTCTCAATAAAAACAAAGATTATGGTTTATAAATTTAGAGTAATTCTAGACGCCGAAGAAGATATTTTTAGAGACATTGCTATTCTTGAAGACGATACGCTTGAGGATTTACACAATGCGATCTTCAACGCTTTTGGTTTTGACGGATCAGAAGTTGCTTCATTTTATACTTGTGACGAGACTTGGAATCAGGAAGATGAAATTCCTCTTTTTGATACTGGCGATGTTCCGGGTGAACAAAGAACCATGAACGATTATCCGCTATCTAGTATTTTAGATAAAGAAAATACTAAGATTATCTACGTTTATGATTTCATCAGTATGTGGACTTTCTTAGTTGAACTAGCTGCAGTTGAAGATGAAGCAGTTGGAGCAACGTATCCTGAAACTTTATTCTCTCACGGAGAAATGCCGGACGAAGCGCTTGAAAAAAACTTCGAAGCAGATGATATGCACAACGACATCTACGGAGAATTTGAAGATGATTTAGACGAAGATGATCTTGATATGTTCGAAGGCGATGACAGCTTTGAAGATTATGGATTTGAGGAAAATTGGAATTGATTTTTTAAGGGACAGAGGTTCAGAGAGGCAAAGGTTCAGAGGTTTTCTTAGAGTCTTCGATTCTTTATTGTATGAATATTTTTATTTTTGTGTTTTATTTTTAAATACAAAATATGAATACTTTTAGAGACCTTCTGATTTGGCAAAAATCAATGAACTTAGTTACCGAAATTTACCAATTAACAAATTCATTCCCGAAAGAAGAAATTTATGGACTATCTTCACAAATTAGGAGATGTTCTATATCAATACCGAGTAATATTGCTGAGGGATATGGAAGAGATGGAAATAATGATTATTTGAGATTCTTAAATATTTCAATTTCATCATTGTTTGAAATGCAGACTCAGCTTGAAATTTCATTCAATTTAAAATATATAACCGAGTATCAATTCAATAAAATAAATGGAGAAAGCAGAGAAATAGAACGAATGTTAAGCTCTTTTATCAGAAAAATAAAAGACAGAAAATAACCTTTGTCCCTTTGAACCTCTGTAACTCTGAACCTAAATAACACATGATAAATTTATTCAACACCCACATCGAGACGCTTGCGATACACCGCGTAGGGAACAAAAGCCGTAACGAAGCTATTTTTTTATCAGAGCAGCCATTTAATCTAAATGATGAAATTGTGCCTTTGATAAAAGAGTACTTCTTTAAACCTTTTAGAGAGAAAGAAGAAAACTATTATCAGTTTGCGCACGAAGTGGACTTGGATTACAACGACATGTTTAAATATGCAACGGAGATTTTTGCTAATCCTTCTAATTTACAAGAGATTTCAAAAAAAATCACGACGCATTTATTTGAACAGTCGAATCATCCGCATATTAAAAACGGAGAGGTTTATGTAACGTACTTAACAAACTTAAGTATTGATAATAATGTAGTTGACGCAATCGGGATTTTTAAAAGCGAATTGCAAGCAGACTTTTTACAATTTGAAGAAAAAAACAGCAACCTGGAAATGATTTTGCAGCAAGGAATCAACCTGAGCAAATTAGATAAAGGATGTTTGATTTTTAACTATAAAAAAGAAGAAGGATACAAAATTCTAACTGTAGATAGCAACCGTTACGACGCGCGTTACTGGTTAGAGCACTTTTTATCTGTAGACGCTTTTGAAGACGAAAACTTCATCACTAAGAAATATTTAAAATTCTGCCAAAACTTCGCAAAAGATGTGGTTTTACCAGCAGAAGACAAAAAAGAAGAAGTTATGTTTATGAACCGATCTGTGAATTATTTCGCTAAAAATGATCAGTTTGAAGAGCAAAATTTCCTGAATGAAGTATTAGACAATCCAGACTTGATTCCTGAATTCAAAAATTATAAAGTTGATAAAGGAGAAAAATACAGCATCGAAGATGTAACCTCATTCCCAATTGCTAACGCAGCAGTTTCTGACGCCAGAAAATCGATTAAAAACGTAATTAACCTGGATACACACATTCAGATTAAAATGGATTTTATCAATCCTGAAAGTGCAGAAAAATTTGTTGAAAAAGGCTGGGATGAAGAAAAACAAATGTATTACTACTTAGTGTATTTCAATAAAGAAGAAAAAAGCTAAGAAGTTTTCATTTTCTATTACTTACTTAAAACAAAAAATGGCAGTTACAAAATGTAATTGCCATTTTTTTATTGTTCTTATTTTCGATATTATAAAAGGGAAAAAACTGCTTTTACAATATCATCATAAACTTGTTTATCTCTTTCTCCGGCGCGGGCCAAAACCCTAATTCCGGAATAATTATTAAAGATGAATCGGGCTAAAATTTTCGCATCTAACTGTTTGGAAATATGTCCTGCCTCCTGCCCTTTTTTCACTGCATTTGTAAAAACTTCTTCCATTGTGTGGCTGTTGCTTTTTACAATTTTTGCAATGTCTTCATCGTGCATGGCTAATTCTACAGAAGAATTTACCATAAAACAGCCTTTTGTAATTCTGTCTTCGAGGCTTTCTATAACTGCTTGTTTAAAAATAGCATGCAATGTTTCTTTGACATTTTCAGATTTATCCAAAAGCTCTTTTACAGCATCTTGATTCTGCTGTTGATAGCGCTGCAAAGATTTTGAAAATAACTTTTGTTTGTCGCCAAAAGTATCATACAAACTAGAGCGGCTTAAACCTAAATGTGTTACCAAATCCTGAGCAGATGTTCCGTTGTAACCTTTGTGCCAAAAAATTTCAATTGCTTTATCTAAAGCCTGATCTTCATTAAATTCCTTCGTTCTAGCCATTACATCAAAATTAAATTTCTTTACAAATATAAGAATTAAACGGAACAATCGTTCCTGAATAAGTCAAAAAAATTATAATACTGTGTTTACAGTAAGTCCGCCGTCAACCACAATTTCTGTTCCTGTAATGAAAGAAGAATCAGCAGAAGCAAGGAAACTAATTGTTTTTGCAACCTCAGAAGCTTGTCCAAAACGTTTCAATAAGATTTTTTGACCTAAAGCAGCTCCTAAACCTTCCACTTCTTCTTTTTCTAAACCAACTTTACCATACAAAGGTGTTTCGATTGGACCAGGAGAAACTGCATTTACTCTGATTTTTCTTGGTGCTAATTCTGCTGCAAATATTCTGTTTAATGATAAAACTGCTGCTTTACTTGCTCCATATACACTTGAACCCGGCATTCCTAATTGAGCATTTACAGAAGTATTAAAAATAATAGATCCGCCATCGTTTAAAATTGGCAATACTTTTTGAACTGTAAAATAAACTCCTTTTACATTCACGTTCATAATACTGTCATAATGATCTTCAGAAGCTGAATCTACTGGAGCAAAAGCTGCGATTCCAGCATTTAAAAACAGAATATCTACTTTTCCAAATTGTGCTTTTACTTGTTCTACTAAACTGTCAATAGATTTTAAATCAGATTGATCTGCAACGATTCCGGTAACGTTTAATTCTGTTTCGGCTTTTGCCAAAGCTTCTTTGTTTCTTCCTGTTACAATTACTTTTGCCCCTTTTGATACTAAATCAGCTGCTGCTGCGTATCCAATTCCACTATTTCCACCTGTTACAATAGCTACTTTGTTTTCTAAATTTTTCATTTTATTTGTTATTTAAGTTATTGATTATTCAATTATTATGGTACAAAGATATAATAACGGAACGATCGTTCCGTTATTATTAAAGTTAATTTTTTGTTAAAATAATTATTCACTTCTGAAAGTGCCATTTTATAAGGGTTTATATCTATGTAACCATAAAGGAAACAAATCGTAAAATGTCGCCAATTCTTAATTTATGCTTAATTTTGTATTTCTAAAAACAAAAAAACAGATGGATCGTCTTTTACCAGCCGAAAGTCCTTTCGAAACGATAATCTCATTTCATAAACTAATTGAATCTTTTGAGCAGATTGCTTTATCTAATGTTGATTACCGATCTAACTACGCCAAAGCGATTTTAAAAGAAATTGAAGCGTACCCGGAATTCAGAACAGGAATTCGCGATTACAGTACTATTAAGGATAATGAAGCATTAATTAAAAACATTGCTGCTGACTTATTCCCTACTTCTTTAACAAACAATGAAATAAAAGCCATAACAATACCTTTTCAAAATATATCATTTAATTATACAGAACGTTTCAAGAAAATATTGCGTAATGCCGGTGATGAATTTTACATGGAAATTCGTGATTTTGATGATCACCAATTCTATATTAATAATTGCTGTTTGATTTTAAGCGCTTATTATCATCAAAATATTGATTTTAATAAACCTTTTTTCTATGATATTCCAGATGAAGAAGGTGTAGAAAAACATTATCGTATTCTCTATAATGCCGATTTCATGGAAATCACTCCAACAGAAAATGCACCGCAGCTTACACAGGACGATATTGATATTTTGATTGATAACTATAATGATATCGATTTATGGAAATCTAAATTCCCGCCAAGAAGCTGGATTTTAAAAGGTTTCGGGATTGTTTCTTTATTTGATGCAACTACAGAAAGTGCAATTTCCAATTTAAAAAGTAATCTTTTAAAACCGGAAACTTCAAGAGTTGCTTCTACAGATATTATAGAAAACATCTTCAGGTCTATTTTTAAAATTCCGAGTTTAAAAGTTGGTTTTATTATCTATAATCCTGAAGAAGAAAAATTTGTACGACCAATAAAGTTTGACAACCAAATGCAGAGTTTTTTACTTTCATCTACACAGGAAGTAGATTGTAAAAATGCTTTTTTTGGATGTTCATTTGAAAATCTTTTAGATAAAAAGGAACCGTTTGTAATTTCAAATGTGAAAAAGTTTATCGAAGAATCTTCAAACCCAAAACTTGGCGAGCATTTATTAAGTCAGGGAATTCAAAGCTGTGTTTTTGCACCGGTTATAAAAGACGATCATTTATTAGGCGTTGTTGAATTGGTTTCTGATAATATTCGTGAGTTAAACAGCGTAAATGCAACAAAACTAGAATTGGTTTTACCGTATTTAACAGATACTATTGATCGTTATAATACAGATATGCAGCATCAGGTTGAAGCTATTATTCAACGTGAATATACTACGATTCACCCAAGCGTTTACTGGAAATTCAGAAAAGAATCTCAAAACTATTTCCAAAATATAAATCACACGAAAGATTATATTTTTAAGGAAATTGTATTTAAAAATGTATTCCCATTATACGGACAAATTGATATTAAAGGTTCCTCTGAACACCGAAATGAAACGGTTAAAATTGACTTGAAAAATCAGCTTACGGCTCTTTTGGAAATTTTCGATAATCAAAAGCCAAATTCAAACCTGGTACTTTTAGAGCAAAGAAAATTCGAATTGGAATCACTTCGAAGTGAATTGGATTTTCCGCTAAAAGCAGATATGGAGCAACATATTCAGCGTTATATCGAAGACGAAATTCATCCGATACTGAAAAACACCAAAGACAATGCTAAAAATAAACAGTTAGAAGAATTGTACTTTGAAAGTCTGGACGAAAAAACCGGAATGTTTTATCAGGAAAGAAAGAAGTTTGACAATGCGATGTCGATTATCAACAAAAGACTGGCTTCTGTATTAGATAAAAAACAGGTTGAAGCACAGCAAATTTATCCGCATTATTACGAACGTTTTAAAACGGATGGTGTTGAGCATAACTTATATATTGGAGCTTCGATTTCGCCAACAAAACCGTTTGATATTATGTACCTGCACAATTTACGTTTGTGGCAGTTACAGACTTTATGCGAAATGGAATTAGAGCATCATCAGCTTAAGGAATCGCTTCCGTATGAGTTAGATGTTACTTCGCTGATTTTGGTTTTTAGTTCGCCGCTTTCTATTCGTTTTAGAATGGATGAAAAACGTTTTGATGTTGACGGAACTTATAATGCAAGATATGAGGTCGTTAAAAAACGTATCGATAAATCGAACATTAAGGGAACAAACGAAAGAATTACCGAAAAAGAGAAAATTACAATTGTATATTCTCAAAACAGTGAAGAAGCTGAATATTTAAAATACATCAAATATTTGCAGCACAAAAAAGTTTTAGAACCGTCAATAGAACAATTTGAAGTCGAAGATCTTCAGGGAGTTTCTGGTTTAAAAGCAATTCGTGTAAAAGTGATTAATAACGTAAATAATTCAAAAATAAAGAAAATTACTTATCAGGATTTATTAGATGAGCTCAACTAAAAGTTGGGCTTTTTCTTTGAATTTATAATTTAACACATAAAAACATAGACTTTTGAAACTTAAAAAAGGCGTTTCACTTGTCTAAACAAACATAGCTATGTGTTAGAAAACTTGTTTTCTTTTTATATCTTTTTCATTCCCCATAAAAACCTATGTTTCTATGTGTTTAAATTTTATAGACAAAGAACGCGGATGAAACGGATTCGCTTCGCGAAGACGCAGATTATACGGATAAATATTTAACGCGGATAATAACAGAAAAAAATCTGTTTTTATCCGCGTTTTCGCGAAGCGAATCCGTTTCATCCGCGTCTAATTTTTACGCATTATAAAATTTAAATTGATTTAAAAGCAATTACAAACGCAATTACAGTAACAATAATTCCAAACATAAATAGGTTATAAGCAATACGAAGCAAGTTATATTTTCGCTGTAAAACCAATCCCAGATAATATAAATCTTTAATCATGTTCGAATAAAGATAATCGCGGTCTTTCATCATTTCGTTCATTGCCCAGTCGTATTCTTCTAAAGGCATTTTGTAGAAATTTCCAAAAAACAATAAATTAATCTTTTTATTCTCGATATCTTCTCTTGTAAAAACACCCGAAGTTACTTTTGGTCGTGTGGAAAGAATCGCAAAAATAATAGTGATTACGCTTGACATCAGCATAATAAATGTCGGGATAACTAAATGTGCATTTTTCGGACTGTCTAATTTTGGAATAATAGACGAAAGTGCAATCGAAATAATAATTGCATTTACAGATAATAAAATATTCGCTTTACTATCCGCAATTCCGCTTAAACGGGTATGATTTCCAAGCGTAACGCGAAATAAGGTATCAACACCGCGATCTGGTTTTTCTACTTTTTCGCTTTTTTTGGTTTCTTTTTCAAGTTCTTCCGCCGCTTTCAATTCCTGCTTATTTATTTTTTTCTGAATCAAAATAAGGTTCTTTTCTTTTAAAGGCTGCCATTTTTTTAAAGCATAATCCGTGTAGAATCTATGTTTATTCAGTAAAAAATTCAGGTTTTCCTTTGTCCATTCAGCATTAGAAAAATTTACAATTCCTGTATTTTTCAATTCTAAACGTAGTAATTCGCAGGTTGTAACATATTCTGTTCCCATTAAATGGGCATAATCAGCATCTTTAATTATTTTTTCCAAATGCGTTTTTGGATAGTAATCTTTGGCTGTAGCCAAAATCAAACTGGAAACCAATTCGATAAACTTTTCAGATTTTCCTTTTTCTTTTAAAAAATCAACAGCAATCTTTACGCTCTTAGCTTCATGATCTTCATAACCTTGAATATATCCTGTATCATGAAACCAGGCTGCAACTAAAAGTGCCTCTTTGTCATCACTTTCTACATCTTCCTTTTTGCAAAGCTCTTTTACGGCTGAAACTACTGTGAAAGTATGGTTAAAATTATGGTAAGAATATAAATTAGAAAGTTTATCTTTGAGTAAATTACCGACGAAATCCTCGGATTGTTCTATTAGGTTCATAAAAGAATATTTTTATACCACTAAATTATGAAATTGTTTTTGGATAATCATTTTATTGCTAAGGTTAAAAAATTTTCATTAGCAATTATAACTTTAACATTTATTTATTCTTGTGCCACACATAAGGCGCAGTACGGAAAAGATGTTAGTGCTAACGAAACAGAAAACGCAACAGATACTATAAAAATTGCCAATACTTTTTATCTTGTTGGAGATGCCGGAAATGCTGATCAAGAGCAGGCACAGCAAACACTTGAGCTTTTACACCAAAAGCTAAAAAAAGCGAGTAAAAAATCGACTTTACTTTTTTTAGGAGACAATATTTATCCTAAAGGTTTTCCTACTGACAATACTGATAACAAAGCTTTGGCAGAAACAAAATTGACGAACCAGTTAAAATTAGCTAAGGGATTTAAAGGAAAAACAATTTTTATTCCCGGAAACCACGATTGGTACAGTGGCATAAAAGGTTTAGAATTGCAGGCCGATTTTGTGACAAAAAATTTAAATGATAAAAAGGCTTTTCTGCCAAGAAAATCCTGCCCAATCGAAGATGTAAAAATTGACAGCATTACAACTTTAGTAACTATTGACAGCGAATGGTTTCTGGAAGATTGGGATAATCACCCCACAATAAACGATAATTGTGACATAAAAACGAGAGAAGATTTTTTTAAGGAACTGGAAAGTATCTTAAACAAAAATCAGGAAAAAACAGTTGTTTTAGCCATTCACCATCCTTTATTGAGTAACGGAAGTCACGGCGGTCAATATTCCTGGGAAAAACAATTATTTCCGCTAGAGAAAAAAATCCCGCTTCCGGTAATTGGATCTTTTATTAATTTATTGAGGAAAACGTCCGGAGTAAGTCCGCAGGATCTTCAAAATAAACAATATACCATTTATGCAAAACGAATAAAAACACTTTTGCAAAAACAGCGAAATGTAATTGTAGTTTCTGGTCACGATCATAACCTGCAGTATATCAGCAAAGAAAATATTCAGCAGATTATCAGCGGTGCAGGATCAAAATCGGAAGCTGCAAGAGCCATAAATCCATTTGATTTTTCGTATGGCGGAAACGGTTATGCAGCTTTAACTTTATATAAAAGCGGTGACGCGAAAGTTTCTTTTTACGGAAATGAAAACAATAAAGAAAAACTGCTTTTTGAAAAAGAAATTATAAAAGCAAAAGAAATTAACTGGGCATCAGATATCTCTAATAATTTTCCTCCAAGAATTACAACTTCTATCTATTCAGCAAAAATGACAGATAAAAGTATGTTTCACAGATTTTTATTCGGGCAGCATTACAGAAAATATTACAGCATGCCTATTGATATAAAAGTAGCCACTTTAGATACTTTAAAAGGCGGATTAAAACCTATTCGCGAAGGCGGCGGACATCAATCTGTTTCTTTAAGAATGTCTGATTCAAAAAACCGTGAATATGTAATGCGCGGCATGAAAAAAAGTGCATCGGTATTTTTACAATCTGTAGCTTTTAAAGATCAATACATTGTTAATGATTTTGAAGATACTTATACAGAAAGTTTCTTATTTGATTTTTATACGACCTCACATCCATATGCTCCATTTGTAACTGGCAGTATGTCAGACAAAATTGGTCTTTTGCATACCAATCCGGTTTTATATTATATTCCCAAACAAAAAGGTTTAGGCGAATTTAACGCAGGTTATGGAGATCAATTGTATATGATTGAGGAAAGACCTGCTGATAATCATTTAGACGCTAAAAACTTTGGAAATCCGAGTAATATTATCAGTACAGATGATATGATGATGAATCTTCATAAAGATGAAAAATATTCGGTTGACGAAAAAGAATATATTAAAGCCCGTTTGTTTGATATGCTTATTGGCGATTGGGATCGTCACGCTGATCAATGGCGCTGGGCAGAGTTTAAAAAAGATGGTAAAGTTATTTACAGACCAATTCCCAGAGACAGAGATCAGGCTTTTGCAAAATATGACGGTGCGCTGCTTTCTATTTTAATGAACATTCCCGCATTACGCCATATGCGTACTTTTAAAGACAAAATTGGTAATGTAAAATGGCTGAGCAGGGAACCTTATCCTATGGATTTGGCTTTTTTAAAAACGGCAGAAGAAAAAGACTGGATTGAACAGGCTAAATTTATTCAGGAAAGTTTATCTGACAGCGATATAGAAAATGCTTTTAAAGCTATGCCAAAAGAGGTTCAGGATGGAACGGTTGATGAAATCATTCGAAAATTGAAAAACAGAAAAAGAGAGCTTCAGGAATATGCCGTAAAATATTCTGATGTTTTAAGTAAAACGGTTATGATTGCCGGAACAGATAAAAAAGACAAGTTTGTTTTAAATCATAATGCCCGAAAAAGCATTGAAATTCAGGTTTTCAGAGTGAAAAAAGAAGGCGATGAATTAGTTTATACTAAAACAGTACATGACGCTAAAACTAAAAATTTATGGATTTATGGTTTAGATGATAATGATGTTTTTGAAGTAAAAGGCGATCAAAAATCGAGAATTAAAGTCCGTTTAATTGGTGGTCAAAACAATGATACTTACAATATTGAAAACGGAAGAAAGGTTATTGTTTACGATTTCAAATCAAAAGAAAACACGTATAACCTTGATTCTAAAACCCAAACTCAGTTAACAGACGATTACGATGTTAACTTGTACAATTTTCAAAAACCTAAATATAATGTTGTTTCCGGTTTACCAAATATTGGTTTTAATCCGGATGATGGTGTAAAATTAGGTATTAACTTAAATTATACAGTAAATAACTTTAAGCAAAATCCGTATACGCAGAGACATGTTTTAAATGCTTTTTACTATTTCGCAACCGGAGGTTTAGAGTTTAATTATGTGGCACATTTCCCCGGATTATTAGGTAAATGGGTTATTGATGTTGAATCTCTTTATACGACACCAAATTTTGCGATGAATTATTTTGGTTACGGAAATGAATCTCAATATGATGATAATCTTAGTATGGATTATAATCGTGTTCGTATTCGTAAATTTAATGCCTCAACTGCCATTCGCCACGTAGGAAGATATGGAAGTGAGTTCAGCATTCAGCCTATTTTCCAGAGAATGACGGTTGAAGAAACAGAAAACAGATTTATCGATATTCCGAATATTGTAAACCCTGATGTATTTAACAGTCAAAATTACGGAAGTTTAAAAGTGAAATATCTTTTCAAAAATTCTGATTTTGCTGCTAAACCAACTCTGGGAATGGCTTTCATGATTGCTGCAACCTGGACAACAGATTTAGATGACACGAAGAAAAATTTCCCAACGCTGGAAAGTTTTTTAGGATTTACACATAAATTGGATCATAACGGAAAACTGGTTTTAGCAACTTATGTAAAAGGAAAAGCCATTTTTAACAATAACTACGAATTTTATCAGGGAGCTGCTTTGGGGGGTGATACTGATTTAAGAGGTTTTAGAAATGAGCGCTTTTTAGGAAGCTCTTATTTCTCTCAAAGCTCTGATTTGCGTTTGAGTCTGGGTAAAATCCGTAAAACGATTGCTCCGTTTACGTACGGAATTTTAGGTGGTTTTGACTACGGAAGAGTTTGGCTTGACGGTGAAGATTCTAAAAAATGGCATCAGGATTACGGCGGCGGACTTTGGCTGAATGCTATTAATGTTTTAACTGCCAGAATCTCTTATTTTAAATCTCCCGATGAAGTTGGAAGGGTTATTTTTGGAGCAGCGTATAGTTTTTAAAAAAAGGTTCAGAGCGACAAAGGTTCAAAGGTTTTTTTGCCACGAATTACACAAATTTTCACGAATTAATTTTAAATAAAAAATTAGTGAAAATTTGTGTAATTCGTGGCAAACTTTTTTTTCTTAGCATCTTAGAATCTTAGTAACTTAGAGTCTAAATTCATAAACGTTTCCTCCTATTTTGTTTGTTTTTTCGTCGGCTACGAGTAAGGTGTTGTTGTCTTTAAAAACGATGGCTTCTTTTTGAGAGAAGTGGTTTAGGCTTATTTCGGTTTGGGTTCCTTTGTGGAATAAATCTCCTTTAAAACCTTTAAATAAAACTATTTTATCGTGGCTTAATAAAACTACTTTTTTGCCGTCGGGACTTATCGTGGCGCTTGTTAAAACACAATGATTATAATTACTGCAGGTTTTAAACTCTCCTATTTTAACTGCTTTTTGAGTTCCTTTTGCATTTTTGATTTTATAGATAAAAGCAGTTCCGTCAAAACCTTTGCTTCGGTTTTTGGTGAAAAGATAAAAATAACCGTTGTGCTCAAAGAAACCTTCAACATCATAAAACATTTCTTTTTTCTTTGGAGGAAATTCAGTTTGTTCCGGATACGAGAATGAGATTTTATATTCGGCGGAAGCCTGCTCTTTATTCAGTTGATTTTTGGCTACTTTATAAATGCACAAATCTCTGCGTTCGTTATCGTTGTTTCCGAAATCGCCAATGTAAATATTTCCTGTTTTATCTTTGGTAATATCTTCCCAATCCACATTTTCGGCATTTGAAATCGTAATTGTCTTTTCTAATTTCCCTTTCGAATTAATGGCATAAATGGCATTTTTATTTCCGCTGTCTTCCAAAGTATAAATCACATTTGTTTCCGGGAAATACGTAATTCCAGAAACTTCTTTTAATTTCTTCGGAAGCGAATAAAGCGTTTTCAAATCATCACCAGATTGCTGCTGACAAGCTAATAAAACAATAGAAACGGCTATTAAAAAAGATTTTTTCATAAGATTTGATTTTTTTTGAACCATATAAGTTATATAAGAAAATTTAAGTTTTTACTTATGGACTTGAATTGACTTTTTTAAATCATATAAGTAATAAGAAATACAAGAAATTCAGGTTTTGCTTTAATGAACTTATATAACTTATATGGTTTAATCCTTTAAACTAAGTTTGTGTTTTTAAAATTACGAATGATGAATTCAAAAGCGGCCTGCATGATGTGTCCCATTGATCTTGCGTTTTTAAACTTCATATCGTTTGTGTATCGGTACAATTCCATTTTTAATTGGTTTAGATGTTCCTCTGTCGAAATGGTATCGTGACACATAATATTCAATAATTTCTTAATTCTGTTTTCGGCAGAATGGATTCGTTTTGCCAAAATCGCTCTTTCTTCATCTTTATATTGAATGATAGAACGTTCTTCTAACTTCTCTTTAATCAGCTGAATCATCGGAGAGTTTTCTTTAAAAAACTGCGGACGATATACTTTGAAATTTCCTTCGTAACATTGCTGGTCAAAATCGATAGGACGAATTTTATAAACGACCTGATCAAAATCGTGAATTGGTACAATTACATAATTATACGCTCTCATATCGCCCAAAAGCCTGATCATACAACGTTCGTTAAACTTAACGAATTCTTTGGCGATTTGTGCTTTTTCCATTTCGGTACATTTATCAAGCAGCGTATCCATAAAAACATCTCCGGGAATCCCAATGATATGTTCTTCAATTAAAGTGTCGTTATAAACCAAAAAGTTGATTTTATCCGGCGAAAGAATATCTTCTAATTCTAAGCCGTAAATTCTTGAAGCATCGGCTTTTTTAATATAAAAGTGAACGTAGTTATCGTTGAGAATATTACGGACTTTAATTCTAAAAGGTTTTGAATTTCCGAATGTACAATAGTCGATGGCATCAATATTTAGAAACTGAATAATTTCGCTGTTTCCATCAGAATGCAAAAGGGAATAGATTTTCTTTAAATTGAGGTCAATTTCATTTCGTTCAAATTCATTGTAATAAACCCGAATCCATAAAGTATCAGTTTCGTTTTTATCGTAAACATTAACCGAACCTGAAAATCGCAATAAGTCATCATAAAACACAGATACTTTCGATATACGCTCGTATCTGTCTAAATAACTTAAAAGTGGCTGTGTTAAAGGAAAAGAAGGTTTCTTTAACACCATCAACGGTTCGCTCATTTTGAATATCTTTATTACAAATTTACATCAATAAGATGATAAAAATAAATTTGGCGTAACAATATAGAATTTGAATCGTCATACTAAAAACTAAAACCGAAATAAATTTGGAAACCATCCTTACTATTCAGAATCTCAGTAAAAGATACGGGCGCATTCAGGCGCTTAAAAATGTATCTTTTAGCATACAAAAAGGCCACGTCTACGGAATCCTGGGCCCTAACGGAAGTGGAAAATCAACCACTTTAGGAATTGTTTTAAATGTTGTCAACAAAACATCAGGCGATTATAAATGGTTTGACGGAAATGTACAAACGCATGAAGCTTTGAAAAAAGTAGGCGCTATTATCGAGCGTCCGAACTTTTATCCGTACATGACCGCCGAAGAAAACCTAAAATTAGTCTGCAAAATTAAAAGCATCAATTATTCTAAAATTGGAGAAAAGCTTGATCTTGTTGGTTTATCTGAAAGAAAAAACAGCAAATTCAGTACTTTTTCTTTGGGAATGAAACAGCGCTTAGCAATTGCATCGGCACTTTTAAACGATCCTGAAATTTTGATTTTAGATGAACCAACGAATGGGTTAGATCCGCAGGGAATTCATCAAATTAGAGATATTATTAAAGAAATTGCATCGCAGGGAACTACCATTTTACTGGCTTCACATTTATTAGACGAAGTCGAAAAAGTTTGTTCGCACGTTGTTGTTTTAAGAAAAGGCGAAGTTTTATATTCTGGTTCTGTAGATGGAATGTCTGCAAATGAAGGTTTCTTTGAAATTTCTTCAGATGATAATCTGGCGCTGAAATCTGCTTTACACAGCCATCAGGCGGTTGCAGAAGTTAAGGACGAAGATGGAAAAGTTTTGGTTTACTTAAAAGCCGATTTATCTGCTCAAGAATTGAATCAGTTTTTATTTTCAAAAAATATTATTTTAAGTCATTTGGTCAAACGTAAAAATAGTTTGGAAGCCCAATTTTTAGAATTAACCAAAAATACCAATCCAAAAATCTAACTAAGCCATGAAAAGACTTATCTCTATAGAATTACAAAAAATCTGGATGAATAAAGCCAGCCGTATTCTTACTTTAACTTATTTTATTTTACTTTCCTTTATAGCCTTAATTGCTTCAATAAAGTTTAATCTTGGTCCGCTTAAATTTCACTTGGCCGAAATGGGAATTTTTAACTTCCCTTTTATATGGCACTTTAATACTTATGTTGCCGCTATCTTGAAATTATTTCTTGCTATTGTAATTGTTTCCATGATGGCTAACGAATACAGCTATGGAACACTTAAACAAAATTTAATTGATGGCTTGAGTAAAAAAGAATTTATTCTCTCGAAATTCCTAACTGTAGTTTTATTTTCAGCTGCTTCAACTGTCTTTATATTTGTGATGAGTTTGATATTAGGTTTAATTTTTTCTTCCTATACTGAACTTGATATTATTTTTAGTGATTTAGATTATCTTCTGGCCTTTTTTGTAAAGTTAACCGGATTCTTTTCATTCTGTTTATTTCTTGGAATTTTGGTAAAAAGATCGGCTTTTGCATTAGGTTTTCTTTTAGTTTGGAATATAATCGAAGCCATAATTAGAGGTTATCTTGCCTTTACTGTTTTCCCGGATAGCAATACCGATGAGAAAATTACACAGTTTCTTCCGTTAGAATCAATGGCTAATTTAATTGTTAATCCTGGTCCAAGATTATCTATCGTTAAGAATATTGGAACACAAATGGGAATTAATACTGATATCGATTATAGCGTAAGCTACTTTGCAATTCTAATTGTATTAATCTGGACATTTTTATTTGTATATTTTTCTTACAAATTATTAAAAAATCGGGATTTATAGTATATTTGTTATACTATGAATCAGGCAAAAAGTTTTTTAATTATTTTATTTTTATGCTGTTTATCTACGAAGGTAAATGCGCAGTTTATTACTGTTGATGATCAAAAAACACCGCAGCAGCTTATTGAAGATATTCTAGTGAATAATTCATGTGCTGCTGCTACAAATTCAACCGGTAACGGAGATACTTTCAGGCCTGGAAAACAGAGTTTTGGTTATTTTAACAGCAACGGAAGTAATTTTCCTTTTGCTGAAGGAATAGTTTTGGCAACATCAACTGCCGAAAGTGCTGTTGGGCCTTTTGTTAGTGACTTAACAAGCAGTGATAGCCCTAACTGGCTTGGTGACAGCGACCTTGATCAAATATTAGGTATTCATTCTATAAATTCAACAGTATTAGAATTTGATTTTATTGCTTATACAAGTGCATTGAGCTTTAATTATATTTTTGCTTCAAATGAATATCAGTACGATTATCCTTGTGAGTTTTCAGATGGATTTGCTTTTTTAATTAAAGAAGTCGGAACAACTGATCCATATAAAAATTTGGCTGTATTACCTAATACTACTACGCCTGTTTCGTCTATAAATATTCGTCCGAAAATTGAACCCGGAACAAGACCCGGCGGAATTAACTATCAAGGCTGTGCGGCTTCAAATGAAAATTATTTTCATGGTTTAAATAACAATACAAGTCCGGTAAATTATGCCGGACAAACAACTGTTATGACCGCGCAGACTACCGTAACAACAGGAAAAACATATCATGTAAAATTAGTAGTGGCAGATGATACATATCGATATCTGGAATCTGCCATTTTCCTTGAAGCGGGAAGTTTTGCATCAAAAATTTTATTGGGGCAAGATCGTACAACTGCCACAAATAATCCTGCTTGTTTTGGAGAAGAAATCGATCTAAACAGCAATCTTGATCCTGCCACTTATACTTTTAAATGGTTCAGAAAAAATGACCCGACTAATATTCTTGGTACAAACTCAACATATAAAGTTACAAGTGCAGGAAATTATAGAGTTGAAGCTACTGTTATTGGTACAACGTGTGTACTTTCAGGTGAAATAAAAATTGATTACGCACCGGAAATTCTTTCCTCCAATACTTCTTTATTTCAATGCGATGACAATACAGATGGAATTTCAATTTTTAACTTAGATAAAGCCAACAATATTGTTAAAAATAATGCGGCTTACATTATTAATGAAGGCTATTATGAAACATTAGCACAGGCACAGGCTAAAACAAGTAAAATTGTAAAGCCAGAAATGTATATCAATAAATATGCAGATCAAATTGTGTATGCGAGATTAGAAAATGAATTTGGCTGTTTTAAAATTGCCGAAGTAACTTTAAAAATTGCACCTACCTCAATTCCAGATCCGAGTCCGATAGCTACTTGTGACCGAGACGAAATTCAGGACGGACTTTATCAATTTGATTTAAATACAGAAGTTACACCAGTACTAACTGCCGGACTTCCAAGCGGATTGATTGCTAGTTATTATTTAAATGCAAATGATGCTTTGGTTGAAATAAATCCATTACCAAATATCTTTAAAAATACAACGGCTTTTAATCAAAGAATATATGCAAGAGTCGTAAATGGTCCAGATTGTTATGATGTTGTACCAGTCAATCTCGTGGTTAATACTTTTGATCCGCCAAATTTTCAAGATGAAACTGCGTTTTTATGTCAAAACGGAAATACAACTTTGTCTGTAGCAGCTGGTTTTAGGAGTTATTCATGGAATACTGCACCAACAAATAATACTAATACTTTGGTAGTTACTACTCCCGGCGATTACTCTGTAACGGTAACAGATGCAAATGGTTGCGAAAAAACAAAAGACTTTAAGGTTATTTTATCTGAACCTGCTATTATAACGAATGCAGTTGTAAAAGATTTTTCAGGAAATGAAAACTCTGTTTCTATCGAATATACCGGAGTTGGAAATTATGAATTTTCATTAGACGGAACAACTTTTCAAAACGAACCGTTATTTACAAGCGTACCTGCAGGAACTTACACGGCAGTGGCAAGAGATAAAAACGGCTGCGGATTATCTAATGCTTTTGTGGTTTATGTTTTAGATTATCCTAGATTTTTTACTCCAAACGGCGATACTTTCAATGACTTATGGCTTATTGGAGATTCTAATTTGTTACCAAATTATACTTTAAATATTTTTGACCGCTACGGAAAACTTTTAAAACAAATGAACCAAAACAGTCCGGGATGGAACGGTATTTTTAACGGACAGCCGCTTCCTTCTGATGATTATTGGTTTACTTTAATTTTTGCAGACGGCAAAAATGTGAAAGGACATTTTAGTTTGAAAAGATAATTTTTTTTTAAATTCCAATATTTAAATTCCAAATTCCAATAATATCGGTTTTAAAAATTCCAATACTTAAATTCCAAATTCCAATTTATAAAAGATTCGAATTTGAACCATAAAAAAAATCCCAAACTCCTAATGGAATTTGGGATTTTTATATTGAAATTAAATCTAATTAGATTTTAAATCTTTTTCTATCAGTTTCTGTCAAATAGATTTTTCTCAAACGAATAGATTTTGGTGTAACCTCTACGTATTCATCTTTTTGAATGTACTCTAAAGCTTCTTCAAGAGAGAAAATAATTGGCGGGATGATTCTCGCTTTTTCATCATTTCCAGAAGAACGAACGTTAGATTGTTTTTTCTCTTTCGTTACGTTTACACACATATCATCTCCACGAGAGTTTTCTCCAATTACCTGACCTTCGTAAATTTCAGCATTTGGTTCAACGAAAAACTTACCACGATCTTGTAATTTATCGATAGAATAAGGAATTGCTTTTCCTTTTTCCATAGAAATTAATGACCCTTTGTTACGTCCTGAAATTTCTCCTTTGAAAGGCTCATATCCAATGAAACGGTGTGACATAATAGCCTCACCAGCAGTAGCTGTAAGCAATTGATTTCTTAAACCAATAATTCCACGAGATGGAATATTAAATTTAATAATCATACGCTCACCTTTAGTTTCCATACTTAACATTTCACCTTTACGAACTGTTACGAATTCAACTGCTCTACCTGAAAGGTTTTCTGGTAAATCGATTGTTAATTCCTCAATTGGCTCACATTTTTTACCATCAATTTCTTTGATGATAACTTGAGGCTGACCAATTTGTAACTCATAACCTTCTCTTCTCATTGTTTCAATAAGAACAGATAAGTGAAGTACTCCACGGCCAAAAACCATGAATTTATCTGCAGAATCAGTTTCACCTAACTTCATAGCTAAGTTTTTCTCTAATTCTTTTGTCAATCTTTCTCTAATATGACGAGAAGTTACAAATTTACCTTCTTTACCAAAGAAAGGTGAGTCATTGATTGTAAACAACATACTCATTGTAGGCTCATCAATAGCGATAGAAGCTAAACCTTCAGGGTTTTCGTTATCTGCAATAGTATCTCCAATTTCAAAACCTTCAATACCAACTACAGCACAAATATCACCTGCAATAACTTCTGTAACTTTTTTACGTCCAAGACCTTCAAAAGTATGTAATTCTTTGATTCTTGATTTCGTTACAGTACCGTCTCTTTTTACTAAAGATATTGCCATACCTTCTTTCAAGATACCTCTTTCTAAACGACCAATAGCGATACGTCCGGTAAAAGCAGAGAAATCCAAAGATGTAATTAACATTTGCGGTGTTCCTTCTGATACTTTAGGAGCAGGTACATTAGCAATAACCATGTCTAATAAAGGCTCAATGTTTTCAGTTTGGTTTCTCCAATCATCAGACATCCAGTTGTTTTTAGCAGAACCATAAACAGTTGGGAAATCTAATTGCTCTTCTGTAGCACCTAATTCAAACATTAAATCAAAAACTTTCTCATGAACTTCTTCCGGAGTACAGTTCTCTTTATCAACTTTATTGATAACTACACAAGGCTTCAAACCTAAGTCAATAGCTTTTTGTAATACAAAACGAGTTTGCGGCATAGGACCTTCAAAGGCATCCACTAGTAAACATACACCATCGGCCATGTTCAATACACGTTCTACTTCACCTCCAAAATCCGCGTGGCCAGGAGTATCGATAATATTGATTTTTGTTCCTTTGTATTGAACAGAAACGTTTTTAGAAGTAATAGTAATACCTCTCTCACGCTCTAAATCGTTATTATCAAGAATTAAATCACCTGTATTTTCGTTGTCACGAAATAATTGACAGTGATACATAATTTTATCAACCAAAGTGGTTTTACCGTGATCGACGTGGGCAATAATTGCAATATTTCTAATAGATTCCATTTGTGATTTTTAATGGGTGCAAAAGTACACTTTATTTTGATAAAAAAAACGTTTCTGCGATAGTTTGCGTATATACAAGTAATTAGTTCATTAATCTAGTGTTAATTTGCACCCTAAAATGAACTTTAGTTATTGTTTAATTATAGTTAATTTAACTATATTTGAGTAATGAAAAGTAAAACTCTCCAAATTACTCTCGTTTACGTTATCATATCGCTAATTATGGCAATAGTCTGTCATAATTTACTCATAGACTACTTTTTTGAAGCAAAATACTCTTACTTCTTTTTTGCAAAGGACGTCTTTTTTATAATATCTACCGCATTCATTTTCAAATATATACTCTCAACAAATGAGACTAAAAATATTTCTGTTTTTCAGAAATTAAAAAGCACAAACGAGGAAATTAAAGAGTCAAACGAAAAATATGATATTGTTGCAAAAGCGACAAGTGACACTATTTGGGACTGGAAAATTCAGGAAGATACCATAAATTGGAACAAGGGAATTGAGAGCGTTTTTGGCTATAATCCGGAAGAAGTTGGAAAGACTTCAAAATGGTGGTTTGATAAAATTCATCCTGAAGACAGCATTCGAATGTCGATCAAATTATATTCTTTTATCGAACAAAAAACAGAAAAATGGCAGGATCAATACCGATTTAGATGTGCCGACGGAACTTATAAATATGTTTTAGACCGAGGTTTTTTACTAAAAGATGAAAACGGAAGAGCTATTAGAATGATTGGAGCAATCCAGGATATTACCAAACAAAAAGAAGAAGAACAGCGATTAAAACTTTTAGAAACCGTAATTACACAATCTAAAGATTCGATTTTAATTACCGAAGCCAACTCACAAGATCGCAAAATACCGAAAATTGTTTACGTAAATCCTGCATTTTCACAAATGTCCGGCTATCAGTCTAATGAAATTATCGGGAAATCAACCAATATATTTAAAGGTCCAAAATCTGATTCGGAAGAATTAAAAAAACTTTTGCGGGCAATAAAAGATGAAGAAGAATGTGTAATTGAAACCATAACGTATACCAAAACTCAAGAAGAATATTGGGTACGTTTTGCAATGATTCCTATTTTTAATAATGAAGGAGCAATCACACACTGGATTTCAATCCAGAGAGATATTACAGACGAAAAGAAACTGGAAACAGAAAAAGAGCATCTTATTAGAGAACTTACACAAAACAATAAAGACTTAAAACAATTCTCTTATATAACATCACATAACCTTCGTGCGCCATTATCTAATTTAATCGGACTTTTAAATCTTATTGAAGATATTCCAATCGAAAATGAAGAACTGGAAGAAATTTTGGCTGGTTTTACAAAATCAACTCATTTATTAAATGAAACCATAAATGATTTAGTAAAAGTGATTATCATAAAAGACAACCCTTCTATGCAAAAAGAAGAGGTTTCTTTAAAAGAAGTTTTTGAAAATGTTTTTAGCCAGCTGTCTTTTCAAATTGAATTACATAAACCAATTATCAAATTAAAATTTGACAGAGTTCCGCTTTTAATTACCAATAAAGCTTATATTGAGAGCATTTTATTGAATCTGCTTACCAATTCTATAAAATACAAATCTGAAAACAGAAAATTAAAAATATCAATTACAGCAGATCAAATAGATCATCATGCCATTTTAACCTTTAAGGATAACGGAATTGGAATTGATCTGGAAAGAAACCGCGACAAAGTTTTTGGACTTTATCAAAGATTTCATAATTATCCTGACAGTAAAGGATTAGGTTTGTATCTTGTAAAATCTCAGGTAGAGACTATGGGAGGAACAATTAGTATTGATAGTGAAGTCAATAAAGGCACCACATTTACTATAACATTTAAAAATTAATACATTATGCTTGAGCAAATTTTATGCATTGACGACGATCCAATTACGTTGATGTTATGCAAAAAAGTAATTTCAAAATCTTCATTTTCGCATGAAATTATTACTGCTCAAAATGGCGAAGAAGCATTACACCATTTTAATACTTTAAAATACACCAACAATAAAAACAAAGTAAATAAAAAGCCGGAATTAATTTTTTTGGATTTAAATATGCCTGTAATGGGAGGCTGGGAATTTCTGGATCATTTTACTTCTGCTGATTATGCCGAATTCAACACTGCAAAAGTCATTGTATTATCTTCTACAATTGATCCCGATGATTTAGCGAAAGCAAAAAAATATCCAATCATAATAGACTTTCTTTCAAAACCTATTACTCAGGCTATGCTTGAATATCTTAAAAAGAAAATCACATAGATTGGTAAATTCCAATATTTGAAATTCCAAATTCCAAACAAAATAAACCTACTATATAAAAAATCCAAATTTCAACTTTAAAAAAGTATTGAAATTTGGATTTTTCTTATTTTAAAATTAAACTCCAGATTGGAATTTCAAAATATTGGAATTTGGAATTTTTTAATTGGAATTTTCAATATGATGAAAACAAAAAAAGTCCTCTAAAAGAGGACTTTTTGTATATTTAGGAAATTGTAATTAATTACAATTTAGCAACATGCTTAGTTAATTTAGACTTCAAGTTAGAAGCTTTATTATCATGAATGATGTTCTTTTTAGCTAATTTATCAATCATAGAGATTACAGTTGATAATTTTGCAGCTGCATCAGCTTTATCAGTAGCTATTCTTAATGCTTTAATAGCATTACGAGTAGTTTTGTGTTGATATCTGTTAAGAACTCTTCTTTTTTCGTTACTTCTGATTCTTTTTAATGCTGACTTATGATTTGCCATTTTCTTTTAATTTTAGATGTAATAATAATTATAAATACTAGTTAAAAAAGAAAAACCTCCCACAATTGTAAAACAATCACTTTGGTTTTAACTAATAAAACAAAAACCGAGACACCAATTTTTATTTTACAAAACTTATTTACAACTAATTTTGTAGTCTGTAAGGGAATCGAACCCCTGTTACCAGGACGAAAGCCTGGAGTCCTAACCCCTAGACGAACAGACCAGTTTCATTCTAAGTTTTCTTCAATTTAAATAAAATTGAAATTGTAGTCCGTGGGGGAATCGAACCCCCCTTACCAGGATGAAAACCTGGCGTCCTAACCGATAGACGAACGGACCATTAACATCAAGTATAATAACTTATTTTGCAGAAAAAAAAAGTAGTCCGTGGGGGAATCGAACCCCCCTTACCAGGATGAAAACCTGGCGTCCTAACCGATAGACGAACGGACCGTGTTTCTCTAATGCGGATGCAAAAATACAACTATTTTTAAGATGTACAATACCTGATGTAAAAAAAATTAAAAATTTTTAATAAGCCTTAGCAAAAAGCACTCTTTTTGAAGAAGGATTCCCAGTAAACACACAGGTTCCCGCCTCTTCTACAGCATCTAAAGGGATGCAGCGAATCGTCGCTTTTGTCAAATCTTTTATTTTTTCTTCGGTTGCTGCAGTTCCGTCCCAATGAGCCGAAACAAAGCCGCCTTTACCTTCTAAAATTTCTTTAAATTCCTCAAAATTATTCACTTCCGTAATATGTGTATTACGATAGTCTAATGCTTTGTTAAATAAATCCGTTTGAATTTGCTCTAACAAGTCATTAATATAATTTACGATTCCGTCTCCAGAAACAACTTCTTTTGTCAATGTATCACGTCTCGCCACCTCAAAAGTTCCGTTTTGCAGATCTTTTGGTCCAACAGCAATTCTAACAGGAACACCTTTTAATTCCCATTCAGCAAATTTGAATCCTGGTTTTTGCGTTGTTCTGTCATCATATTTAACTGAAATCTTCAGTTTTCTCAATTTAGCAGTCAATTCATTAACCGCTGTCGTAATTTCAGCCAGCTGTTCATCTGTTTTATGAATAGGAACAATCACAACTTGTATCGGTGCTAAGTTTGGAGGAAGCACCAATCCCTGATCATCAGAATGTGTCATTACTAAAGCTCCCATTAAACGGGTAGAAACTCCCCAAGAAGTTCCCCAAACATATTCTTGTTTTCCTTCTGAGTTAGCAAATTTTACATCAAAAGCTTTTGCAAAGTTCTGACCTAAAAAGTGAGAAGTTCCAGCCTGTAACGCCTTCCCGTCCTGCATTAATGCCTCAATACAATACGTTTCATCTGCACCGGCAAAACGTTCTGTTTCGGTTTTAAAACCTTTTATAACCGGAATCGCCATGAAGTTTTCTGCAAAATCAGCATATACATTCATCATTTTCTCAGATTCTTCTATTGCTTCTGCTTTTGTAGCATGAGCCGTATGTCCTTCCTGCCATAAAAATTCAGCAGTTCTTAAAAACAAACGCGTACGCATTTCCCAACGAACCACATTTGCCCATTGGTTAATTAATAAAGGTAAATCTCTATAAGACTGAACCCATCCTTTATATGTAGACCAGATAATTGCCTCACTCGTAGGACGAACAATAAGTTCTTCTTCTAATTTTGCATTAGGGTCAACTATTAATTTCCCTGGTTTATCCGGATCATTCTTTAATCTATAGTGTGTTACAACAGCACACTCTTTTGCAAATCCTTCTGCATTCTTCTCCTCAGCTTCAAACATGCTTTTAGGAACAAATAAAGGAAAGTAAGCATTTTGATGTCCTGTTTCTTTAAACATTCTATCTAACTCTGCCTGCATTTTTTCCCAAATTGCATATCCGTACGGTTTGATCACCATACACCCTCTAACTCCTGAATTTTCAGCTAAATCTGCTTTGACAACCAGCTCATTATACCATTTAGAATAATCTTCTGATCGCGTAGTAAGGTTCTTACTCATATTATATAGTTTGGCACAAATTTTGTTTTAATAATTTTAACTAAATAGTTTGACAAAACTAACTATTTTTGTAATGTGCAACAATAAAAAACACCACAGATATGAAAACTTATATTACTCTCCGCCAAAACTCAAGTTCTTTTTACTTAATTGGATTACTGAGTTTTCTAGCAGTATCCTGTGGTTCTTACCAAAACACTTCATATAATGATAATGATGGAGTATATGGTAATTCTACCAACAGATATGCTCAAACAAATACCACAAACACAAACAATCAATATAAAGACTACTTCAAGTCTCTGCAAGACGACAACCAGCCTACAGAAATTTTTACAGATGTAGACAATTATGGTAATTATTCTGAAAGCGACAGTACACAAACAGCTGCTGTAGCTTCTTATCCGGCTTGGGGAAGCAGTAATTCTGATGTTTCAGTAAACGTTTACTCTGACCCAACATGGTCATTCGGATTTGGATGGGGATACCCTTATTACGGATACGGATGGGGATATGGCGGTTATTGGGGCGGCTACTGGGGATATCCTGGTTACGCTTGGGGATACCCTGGATATTGGGGACCTGGATGGGGCTATCCTGGATACTGGGGCGGCGGTTACTACGGTAACTACTCTTACAGCTACGGAAGAAGAGGATCTGCAGCTTACTACGGAGGCAGAAACTATGCTTCAAACAGAAGTTATGCTACAAACAGAAACTTTGTAAACAGCAGAAACTATACTAACAGAGGAAGCTATACAACAAACAGAAACTACACTAACAGATCTAACGGTTATTCTGATTACAGAAGAAGCTCTGCTGTAAACGGAAGAACTTATAATTCTGGCAGTCCAACATTTACAAACAGAAGAAGTTATTCTCAAGGTCAAAGTAACAGCTACGATTATTCTAACAGAAGATCTGGCACAACTACTAACACAAGAAGTTACAGCAATGGTAACAACGGAAGCACTTCGAGAACCTACTCTCCTAGCCCATCACGCTCAATGAACAGTGGCGGTGGCGGAAGCATGAGATCATCTGGCGGCGGTGGCGGCGGAAGATCATACGGCGGAGGCGGAGGTGGAAGAAGGTAACATTTTCCTCCTTTTCCACATCTAGTTTATATATTTAAAAATCTACCCAAATGAAAAAAATATTATTCCTTTTAATTACAGGACTAACTGTCAGCGTCTCACATTCTCAGGATGTTTCTGATGCTTTACGATATTCACAAGATAACATAACCGGAACTGCAAGATTTAGAGCAATGAGTGGTGCTTTTGGAGCTGTGGGCGGTGATTTATCTGCTACAACAGTGAATCCGGCGGGATCTGCAATTTTCAACAACAATCAAGTTGGAATTACATTGAGTAATCAAAACATTAATAATGGCTCGAAATATTTTAACGATGGGGAAACCCAAGACAAAGACAATTCTTTCATACTAAATCAGGCTGGCGGAGTTTTTGTTTTCAAAGACAGAAACCCTAACAATAAAGGATGGAATAAAATTGCAATTGGAGCCAGCTATGAAAACACAAATAATTTTAACAACAATACTTTTTCTGCGGGAAGAAACCCTAATAATTCTATAGCTAATTATTTCTTATCCTATGCAAATGGAACTGCTTTAGGTGATGCAACGAAAATTCCATACGCTGATCAATTTTACTATGAACAGCAAACCGGATTTGGAGTTAATGGAAAAATTATACTACCTGTAAATCCGAATGACGACGAAAACACGCAGTACACAAGTAATGTACCAGGATTACAACCTGGGCAAAGTTATTATCAGGAAAATAATATTTACGAAAGAGGCTACAATAGTAAAGTAAGCTTCAACATTGCAACATCATATAATGATCGTATTTATTTCGGTGCAAACTTAAATGTACATGTGACTGATTACAGAAGATCAAGTAGTTTTTATGAGTTCAACAATGCTCCCCTTACCGGAACACCAACTATTTCTGATGTAACATTCAACAATGAATTATACACTTATGGTAATGGATTCTCTTTTCAACTAGGAGCAATCGCTAAGGTTACTGAAGCTTTTAGACTTGGATTAGCATACGAATCAAATACTTGGTACGAATTATATGATGAATTATCTCAAAGCGTTTATACTACCACAGAGGCTACAGGCGGGGTACAGAATTTTTATAATTTAAATCCTAATACAATAAACGTTTACGAACCTTACACTTTACAAACTCCAGGGAAATTTACTTTTAGTGGAGCCTACATATTTGGTAAATCAGGTTTAATTAGTGTTGACTACTCTATCAAAGACTACAGTAATGCAAAATTCAAACCAACAAATGATCCAGATTTTAGAACTACAAATGGCTACATAAGCGATGAATTAACCACTAATGGCGAATTAAGAGTTGGTGCCGAATTTAAAATAAAACAATTAAGCCTTAGAGGAGGATATCGTTTTGAAGGAAGTCCTTATAAAAACGGAACAACAGTGGGAGACCTGAACAGCTTTTCTGCAGGTTTAGGGTATAACTTTGGAGCAACTAAATTAGACTTAGCTTATGCTTATGCGGAAAGAAAATCTAACCAAGGGTTCTTTTCTCAAGGATTTACTGATGGAGCAAACATTACCTCAACACTGAATAATGTTTCTTTGACTTTATTATTTGAATTGTAATTAAAATTAAATAGATGAATGGAAATTTCCGTCAGGTTTTTACTTGGCGGATTTTTTTTGACACAAAATATCAAAAAGCCCTTCATAAAAAACACCTAAAAGAAACCGAAACAAGCGGTGTTTGAATAAAAAAGTGTAATTTTGCACTCCAATTTATAAAAGTATGAGAACCAAGTCTTTAAAAAAGAACAAAATTAACGTAATCACTCTTGGGTGTTCAAAAAATGTATATGATAGTGAAGTACTTATGGGTCAGCTTCGTGCAAACGGAAAAGAAGTAACTCATGAGGCTACTAAGGATGAAGGAAACATTATTGTAATTAACACTTGTGGCTTTATTGATAATGCGAAAGCGGAATCAGTAAACATGATTTTGGAATATGCAGACAAAAAAGACAAAGGATTAGTTGATAAAGTTTTTGTAACCGGATGTTTATCTGAGCGTTACAGACCTGATTTAGAAAAAGAAATCCCAAATGTTGATCAATATTTTGGTACTACTGAATTACCTCAATTATTGAAAGCTTTAGGAGCTGATTATAAACATGAATTATTAGGAGAAAGATTGACTACGACTCCTAAAAACTATGCTTACTTAAAAATAGCTGAAGGATGCGACAGACCTTGCAGTTTTTGTGCAATTCCGTTGATGCGTGGTTCTCACGTTTCGCAGCCAATTGAAAAATTAGTTAAGGAAGCACAAGGTTTAGCTAAAAATGGCGTTAAAGAATTAATACTAATTGCTCAGGATTTAACGTATTACGGTTTAGATCTTTATAAAAAGAGAAATCTGGCAGAATTGTTAGAAGCTTTAGCAGCTGTTGAAGGAATTGAGTGGATTCGTTTGCATTATGCTTATCCTACTGGTTTCCCAATGGATGTTTTGGAATTAATGAAGCGAGAACCTAAGATTTGTAATTATATTGATATTCCGTTGCAGCATATTTCAGATTCAATTTTGAAATCGATGCGTCGCGGTACAACTCAGGCTAAAACAACACAATTATTAAAAGATTTCCGTGCTGCTGTTCCCGGAATGGCAATTAGAACTACTTTAATTGTTGGATATCCTGGTGAAACGCAGGAAGATTTCGAAATCTTAAAAGATTTTGTTCAGGAAATGAAGTTTGACAGAATGGGCTGTTTTGCTTATTCTCATGAAGAAAATACACATGCTTATTTATTAGAGGATAATGTTCCGGATGATGTAAAACAAGCAAGAGCAAATGAAATCATGGAATTACAATCGCAGATTTCATGGGATTTGAACCAAGAGAAAGTTGGACAAGTTTTTAGATGTATTATTGACAGAAAAGAAGGTGCTCATTTTGTGGGAAGAACGGAGTTTGACAGTCCGGATGTTGATAACGAAGTTTTAATAGATGCGTCTAAACATTACGTAAAAACAGGCGAATTTGTTAATATCAAGATAATTGAAGCAACAGAATTTGATTTATACGGAGAACCTGCTTAAATTTACCGTAAAACTAGTGCTAACCTTAGACAAAACAACTTTATGAAAGCTACTCAAAACTTAATTCTATTAGTTTTTACATTATTCTGTTTCAATTTTGCTTCGGCTCAATACGGAAACGGATATGGTAATGGTTACGGCAATGGCTATGGTGGAGGCGGCTACGGAAGAGGCGGCGGAATGGGCATGGACAGAAGCATGATGGGAGGTCCGCAAGGCAATACCAGCAAACCTAAAGAAATACCTGTTGAGGAAACTGCCGGTAAGATCGTTGAACAAATGAAACCTGTTGTAAATCTTGATGAACTCCAGGTAATTGCGATTACAAATGTTTTTTCTGAAAGTTTGAGAGAACAAGGAATTCTTATAAAAAATGAAAGCAGCAGCCAGGACGAGAAAATGGAGCAGCTAAAAGCTCTAAAAGAAAGCATGGACAAAAAAATAACTGCTTTTTTAAATCCTGATCAAATCGAGAAGTACAAAAACTTTATGGCTGACTTTAAAGAAATTAAAAAGTCAAAATCAAAAAAGAAAAAAGATAAAGATTCAAAAGATAATAAGGAAGAAGAAAAACCAGCTGAAAAAGTTCAGGAATAATTGTTCTAATTCTATTATAAAATGTAACCAACCATGGCAAAAAAACATTTTTGTTATTTGTTTTTAGCAATTATCATTACTTCTTGCTCAACAAATCCATATAAGCATACTGAAAAAGCTTATGACCAGCAATTAAAGACCTTAGAGAATCAAATTACAAGCAAAGAAGCACAAACAATTCCTCCGGTAAGTCCGTTGATTATTGACACTACTTATGCTTCTCAATTAGGTATTATAAAAGATACATTGTCTAAAACAGGTTCAACTGCCTTATTAAACGGAATTAGCACAGAATGGATTGGAACTGTAAACTTCAACTTAAGAAAACCAAGTTTTGTTATCATTCATCATACTGCTCAGGATTCTGTTCAGCAGACTATAAACACTTTTACTAAAACCAAAACTCAGGTTAGCGCTCATTATGTGATTTCTGAGAATGGAAAAGTGGTTCAAATGCTGAACGATTATTTAAGAGCTTGGCATGCGGGAGCATCAACCTGGGGAAAAAATACTGATTTAAATTCTTCTTCTATAGGAATTGAATTAGACAATAATGGTTTCAAACCTTTTACTGAAGCACAAATCAACAGTTTAGTGGCATTATTGACAAAACTTAAAAAGGATTACAATATTCCGACTCAAAACTTTTTAGGTCATGCTGATATTGCTCCGGGAAGAAAACAAGATCCTAGTGCTTTATTTCCGTGGAAAACATTAGCAGAAAAAGGTTTTGGAATCTGGCCGGATGAAGTTCTAGAAGAAGCGCCGTTCGACTTTAAAATCGAACCTGCCTTGAGAATTATTGGTTATAACACTAAGAATCTTTCTGCAGCCATTCAGGCTTTTAAATTGCACTATATCCAAACAGATGCAACTGCAACGCTTGACCGCAAAACAATTGACACGATATATTCTATATACAAAAAACAACTGCAATAAATAGTTTTTTAAAAGACATAAAAAGTGCATTTCTAAAGGTTTAGAAATGCGCTTTTTTTATGCTGGTAATTTAAGTTTTGCCACAGATTAAAAAGATTAAAAAGATTTTTTACTCTTTGGGTTGATGTTTTTTTTGCCACGAATTTCACGAATTTTCACTAATTATTTGTGGTGTAAACTGTTTGCAAGAAATGAATTTCAAGGTTTCTGTTAAGAAATTTCATTAACGATACTTTGTGTAATGATCTAAAAGTTAAGCAAAATTTAATTCGTGAAAATTAGTGAAATTCGTGGCAGAAAAAAATCCTTTTAATCCTTTTAATCTGTGGCAAAAAAACAAATAAAAAAGCTGCCAAAACATTAGTATGTTTCGACAGCTCCAAAAAAAAAAAAAATATCAATCTTTATCTCTAGAAAGAGTATGTTGTAGCAAGCAAAGCGAAGAATGATCCTCCAGTTGGAGCAGCATCGCTGTCTAAGAAAATATCTTCAGAAGCAGCATCGTATCTTAACTCAGGAATTATTGTTAGTTTTCCAACTTTATAGTTTAATGAAACTGTGTTTGCAAATACATTAGATCCAGTTAATGTTCCTAAACTTGGAGCAGCATCTTTTGCATCAAAATATTCAACTCTGTATGCTAAAAGCAAAGATGGGCTGAATGAATAATTTGCATATCCTACTAATGAGAACCACTCACCATCTAAAGTACTATCGAAATCATGTTTCGTTTTAGCGTAAGTTGCATTAAATCCAAGTCCGAAACTGTCGCTTATTGTTTTAGAAGCAGTCAAATCGAACTGAGTTTTATTTTCGTTTGATACTGGTATTGTACTTCCAGGAATTGGATTTGTACTTCCAGATGTAAAGTTTAAATAAGCACTTCCTGTATCACCCACAAAACCTACTTGTCCGATATACGTTTTTTGAGTAGAACCAGCATCCATTGCCGATTTAAAATCTGTTGGGTTAGTTATACCAAACATAGCAGTGAATTTACCAGCTGTATATTGTGCTTTAACCCCAGTATTAAAAAATGGTCCATAAGAGAAAGCATAAGACATACTGTAGTTTTTATTGTCTACGGCATCTAATACTTCATAACCTATATGTGTACCAAAGCTACCGGCAACAACTTTAAATTCTTCAGTAATTTGGTAAGTGAAATATAATTGTTTAATTAAAAATTTAGCGTTTATATCTTTATCTGTTGTTTCATTGTATGAGAACTCTCCTGCTCTTTTTCCGAAACCTAAGTCTACAAAAACAGAAGCTTTTCCGAAAGTATGACTAGCTTCAATCGAAGCCATTCCTAATTCAAACGAATCCTGAGAGTTGGTAAAGCTCGTTAATCCGTTCATTTGTTTAGAAAAATCATATTTATAGTAAGCGTCCGCAGACCCTCCCCATGTAGTTGCTGGTGAAGTTGCTTTTTCATCCTCTTGTGCAAAAGCAAAAGAACTCGTTAAAGTGGCAGTTAAAATGTAAAATACTTTTTTCATGTGTTAATTGGTTTTTAGTTATTAATTTGATTTTGGTTAGTTAATCGTTTATATATCTATTTAATAGTATAAGTCATTTTTTAAAACCTTGAATCTCCCCCTAAAACCTCTTCATTTTCATTAGCGAATTTATTAACTTTTGTATGAGTAGAATAATTGGAAAGTACTTTTTTGGCTTTTATAGCGAAGAATTATGGATTACAAAAATTAAACTGCCAATAATCGTTATTTGACATTTATAGCGTTTTGTTTTTGAAAATTCAACAACACATTTTTGATGTTTTAAACCAAAAAACAAGGGTTAAACTAAATTAACACACCAAAAAAAGACTTAAAATCATCTTAAAAATACTTTTAAAAAGTATTACCCCATATTTTTTTAGGGGTATGTTTAAAAACAAAACATAAAACTAAAAATAAAGACATTAATCTTCCAAAAACCAACAACATCAAAGCTTAATGAAAAATTCCTACAAAAACAAATCGCTAAAAACAACTATTGAAGATGTAATTCAAGGCTCAAAAAATGGTTCATAAAATAAAAAAGCCTGTTCAAATTTGAACAGGCTTCCTTATTATATAAAAGAGTTTTTTTATTCTTGCGTATTATATTTTCTTAAAAATTCCCGAACCTTAATTCCGGATTCTTTTAAATCTTCATCTTTCCACTTTCCATCAGATTTTGCTGTTTTTTGTAAAATGGAACAAGTTTCATCTTTATCTGAAACTGACCATGTTATCCAGCTTAACTTTTTTGATTCCATCCAGTCAATATATTCCTGCCATGCTTTTACATTTAAAGGTCCGTCGCCAGAAGCCTCCATCCCGGCAGATTCAGAGATAAAAATAGGAGTACCTCTTTTTAATGCCTGATCTGTTCGGTCTCTTAATTCCTTGCCGTGCGTTGCGGCATAAAAATGCATGGTATACATTATATTATTGTATCCTAAAATTGGATCTTCTGCCGGAAGGTCAACATCCTGATCCCAATGCGGCGATCCTACTAATATAATATTGTTTGGGTCATTTTCTCTAATTACCTGTATTACTTCTTCAGCATAGGTTTTTACTTCCCACCAGGTTTCATAATCGGGTTCGTTAAATATCTCATATATAATGTTAGGGTACTTGGAGTACTTTTGGGACATTTCTGCAAAAAATGCTTTTGCTTGTTTTAAATTAACATTATGACTGTGCCAATCGATAATTACATAGATATCAGATTTTATAGCACCATTAATTACGGCTTCTATTTTTTCTTTTGAAAACTGAGGATCATTAGTATAGGAGTAATCTCCGAGTTCGATTCCCATTGCGGCACGTACGACATTGCAGTTGAAATCCTTTTTAAGCCAGCTTACAGCTTTTTCGTTATAAAATCTCGGCCACATACTATGCCACCCGAAACTTAATCCTCGCAAAACAATGGGTTCATTGTTTTTATCTACTAACTGAGTTCCCTGAAGACTTAATTGACCATGTTTTTTCACAAATTGCGCTTGTGCTAAGCAGCATACTAATAAGAATAAAATCGTAGTTGATTTTTTAAACCTCATCATAAATTTAAATTTTAAAGAGACAATTTTAAAGAGACAATTTTAATGTTATGCAATCATGTGAAGCTAATTCTGCTGTAAAATTCTTTTTCGTATTTCCTGAATCTTTATTTGTCCAAAGATTCTTTAATTTGAATGTAGTTTTATTAAAATCAGCTTCATAGCCGAAATCTACATCTTTTATTGCATTCTTTTTCCAATCGAAATTAATTTTTTTAGTAGCCTCACTTCTGTTTAAAAAAGTAACGGCCCAATTTCCATCTGAAAGAGGTTTAACCCAAACTTCTAAACCATCTTCTGCAGAATGTTTGAAACCCTGAATTCCTAATTTATCCTGATTTACAGCGATTAATTCTTTATTGGTTAAAATAGCCAATGTTTCTTTAGACATTTTTCTATAATCATTTCCAGTAAATAATGGCGATGATAACATACACCACATAGCAAAATGCGATTTATCTTCGGTATCGTTCATTTCGTTTCCAACTTCCATCATATCAAAATCATTCCAATGATCTGGACCGGAATATTTACGAATGTCTTTTCGCATTTCGGCTATTTTCATAAATCCCCAAGACGACCAATTTTCAGGATGTTTAAATTCGCAGTCAAAACAAGGATAAATATCTCCGGAAATTCTCCAAAGATTTCCAACAGGTTTTCCCCACTCCCACGGCTGATTGTCTCCCCATTCGCAAAGACTGAAAACAATTGGTCTTCCGGCAGTTTTTAATGCGCTGCTCATTGTTGTATATGCTTCTGGAGCAGTTATTCCTTTCGTGTTACACCAATCGTATTTTAAAAAGTCGATTCCTAATTTAGCATAAAAACGGGCATCCTGATATTCGTAGCCGCGCGTTCCCGGATATCCTGCGCAGGTTTGCGTTCCCGCACAATTGTACAAGCCAAATTTTAAGCCTTTGCTGTGTACGTAATCAATCAGCGCTTTCATTCCGCTTGGAAATTTAACGGGATCAGGAACTAAATCTCCATTTGCATCGCGTTCTCTGGTCATCCAGCCGTCGTCTAATACAATATAATTGTAACCCGCTGCCGCTAATCCTGATGAAACCATTATATCTGCTGTTTCTTTTACTAACTTTTCATCAATATTGGTTGCAAAAGTATTCCACGAATTCCATCCCATTGGCGGCGTCATGGCTAAACCTTCAAATTTTCCTGCTGCCTGTGTATGTGTATTCCCTTGGCTGAAGCCGAAAATTGAAGCACATAAAGCTAATCCTAAAATAATTTTCTTCATTTTATAAAATTTAAAAAGACATTATAAAAAGATATTCCCTAACTTTTCAATTAGGGAATATCTTAAACTAACTCAAAAAAGCAATTTTATTTATTTTAATACGAATCCTATATCATCAAATAATACCGTATTACCTCCATCATTATTTGATTCCTGGAATGTAAGCATTGTAAGACTTGTCGGGTTTCCTAAATCGCTAAAAGGAATTTCCAGATAAACCCATGTGCTTGTAACAGGTAAAACATAATTTACACCGCCGTTTACACTAAAATTAACGCGTCCGGTTTTTGTTCCTTTTATAGCGATACGCAATGCTTTGTATGGAGTTAAATCGACATTGAAGCCCCAGTTTCCTCCATCCCATTGACCAAATTCCCACTGCCATGATTTTTCGCCCTGATAAGAATCTTTGTCATAAGCAAAATTAACTCCTTTGCCTGCCCACGGGCCTCCCCATTGCATACCATATAACATATCATCATACAAGGCTGTTCCTATCGCTTCTTTTGATACGGCTGCTCCAGATATATTGGCTACAGAAAGATATCTGTGATTTGCATTTGCCGGGATTTTAACTACGATTTGCTCTAAAGTTGAAGATACTACGGTAACAGGAACTGCAGGCTGTGTTGCTGTTTCTGCCAAAGTAACTACAGGATTTAAGAAATATTTACCTTTTATTATTACCTGATCACCCTCTGCACAATTGATAGAATTAAAACCACTAAATGTAGGTACCGGAGGCGCAACTGTCAAATTATAAACAACAGTTCCTCTATCTGTAACCACTTTTAACTGATTAGAAGCATTCGCATAAGGCGTATCTTCATCTACCAATATAATGATATCTGTATCGGTTACAAACGTTGGTCTGAAATAAGTATCGAAGTCATTAAAGTATACTTTTTTTGTGGTAAGCAATCCTTTTCCGTGAATTACATAATAGTTTTTTGGATCTACTAATGTTACCGGAGTTAAAGGTTTAAGGGTTCCATCTGCATTATAACCTGAAGGCATAACAGATTCTATTACAGGCGCACCAGTAGAAGCCTCAGCACTGCTGTCATCACTTGAGCATGAAGTAAAAAGCATTAAAGATAACATCCATGCCATGCATGCTGCTAACGAAACAATTTTTATATTTTTCATATTTTTATTTTTAAAAATTATTTAAAAGTATACGGTGCTACTTCTGTTAATTTTGGATTTTTAATTAAATCATCTGCCGGATAAGGCAGTAAAAGATTTGTTGCCGAAATTGTAATGTGTTTTGGCGTTTCTTTATCTCCTCTGTTTTGAGCTTCTAAAATTGCTTTTGCTTTTGCAAATGGCAAACGTCCTAAATCAAAATAATAATCTCCTTCGCAAGCTAATTCTGCACGTCTTTCTTTAAAGATATCATCAAATGAAATAGACGCTTTTATTGGCAGACCCGCTCTTTTACGAACTGCATTAAATGATTTTAAGGCTGCAGGATCTGAAGTGCTTCCGGTTTGCGAACCTAAAATAGCCTCGGCATGAATCAATAATAATTCAGCATAACGCATCATATAACTATTCATACTGCTTTCTCCGTTAAATGGTGCGTTGAATGGTCCTGTTATTGGTAAATTTTCTTTTCCGATTACATATTTTTTCAAACCAGCTCCAGAATTCTGAGCTTCGTTTTCTTCTTCAAAAGTATATCCTAAAAGTTTTGGAGAATCTACTGCAAGTGTTTGTGCATATGTTAAGTTTGGATAATAATCTCCAGGAAGCATGAATGTTTCTGCTCTTCTTTTATCGCCCGGCTCATAAACATTATGAATTAAATCCTGAGACGGTGCAATTTGTCCTGAATAGGAAGTTTCAACCAATCTGTTCTCCGGAGCAAATAATGTGTTTGAAAAGTTTCCTTCAAAGTACGTTCCTGCACCAGTCCATTGCCATGAAAAGATAGACTCTTCATTATTATTATTTTTTTGAAGCCATAAGTCAGCAAAAGATTTAGTTGGAAGTTCATCTCCGCCTAATAATTTAAATTCTCCGCTGTTGATTACTTCCTGAGCCAAAGCTCTTGCCAATTCATATTTCTTTTGATATAAATATACTTTTGCCAATAGTGCTTTTGCAGAACCGCTTGAAACGTGTGCATTTGAGGCATAGTCAGATCCTCTGTTTTTAGATCTTAAATTAGCAATGGCAAATTTTAAATCGTTCTCTATAAACGTATAAACATCTGCTACAGGATTACTTGGAATCACAAAATTCTTAGAATAATCGGCATTGTTTTCAATAATAGGTACATTTCCCCATAATCTTACCAAAAAGAAATATGAAAAAGCTCTGATAAAGTGCATTTCACCTAAAGCATTGTTTAACGCTTCACTGCTTACATCCGGCCCAACACTTTGAGGCAGTAAACCTATATAGGTGTTACAATTTGCAACAGCCCCAAAACAAGATCTCCATGAATCTCCAATAAAAGACTGTGAATTTGTAAAACTTAAATCTGTGAATTTACCAAACTCGTTATAAGGTCCTGCATACATATTACCAGATATAACATCTGTAATACCATAAAAGCCTTCCTTGTTCATATTAAACCAAACAATGCCGTAAAGTCCGTTACTTGCATTGTCCAGTTTTACATCAGAATCGTAATAGTTTCCTATTGTTGGCACTCCTTCTGCAGGCACATCTAAAAAGTCCTGAGAGCAAGAAGAAGATATTAACATCAGTAGTGTCAAAGCTACGGCACCACCTCTTTTTATTATATTTTTCATATTAATTTCGTATTAAAATTCAACATTAAAACCAAAAGATATTTGTCTAGGCACAGGATAACGACCATTATCAACACCAGATAATAATGCATCCTGATTATAAGAACCAACTTCAGGATCGTATCCTTTATATTTGGTAAAAGTGTATAAGTTTTGTCCAGAAGCGTAAACTCTCAATCTTGTTAATTTTATTTTTGAGATGATGTCAGAAGGAAGTGAATACCCTAAAGTTACATTCTGAATTCTTAAGTAAGAACCGTCTTCGATAATTCTTGACGAAACTGCATTGTTGATATCATTGTAAGCAGAAGGTCTAGGCAGTGAAGCATCTAAATTATCTGCAGAATAAAAATCAGCAGCATCAGTTAAATAATTAGTCCCTAAATTACTATTCAAAGTACCAGACATACGAGTTAAATTCATCAGTTTGTTTCCGGCAGTTCCCTGAAGGAAAATAGACAAATCAACATTTTTGTATTTAAAGTTGTTTGTAAATCCGTAAGTGAATTTTGGATTTGGATTTCCAATCGTAACTAAATCTTTAGTGTCAATAATACCATCATTGTTTTGATCTTTATAAATAACATCTCCTTTTACAAAGTTTGGCAATAATGAATTGGTTCCGTTTTTCAGCACCACTCTTGTTCCACCTGCAGTTTCGTGACCATAAGTCAATAAATCTTCGTCTGTTCTGTAAATTCCTGTTGCTTGATAACCTATAAATGAACCTATTGGCAAACCTTCCTGAGTTCTTGATACTGTTACTGTATTATAAGCTAATGTTCCCATTGTTTTTACAATGTTTAAGCCCGCCATATTCGTAACCTCATTTTCATATTTTGTAAAGTTTGCACTTGCATTCCATGAAAAGTTTGGCGTGAATTGCTGTGTATAATTAAGTGTAACCTCAATACCTCTGTTTTTCATACTTCCAAGGTTAAAAGATGGAGGATTTACACCACCTTCATAATCACCACCTCCAGAAAGGAAGTTTGGCAAAGGAACCTGATACAAGAAATCTTTAGAAACTTTTTGATACACATCGATCGTTGCAGAAAGTTTAGAGTCAAACATTGTAAAATCTAATCCTAAATTCGTCTGCTCCTGAGTTTCCCATTTCAAATCTTTATTAGCTGTATTTGATGGCAGGTAAGACGTTCCCATTGTACTATTAATTAAATGCAGGTTAGAATCGTATAGATTATTACCAATCTGGTTATTACCAGTTTGTCCCCAGCCTACTCTCAATTTAATATTGTCAACATATTTTCTGGTACTTTCCATAAAATCCTCATGAGAAAGTTTCCATGAACCGCTCGCAGAACTAAAAACACCCCATTTATTTCCTACGAAAAATTTTGAAGATCCATCTGTTCTAACTGCTCCGGTAACACTGTATTTATCACCAAAGTCATAAACCACCCTTCCTAAATAAGAAGCCAAAGTCTGAGTTCCTGAATAAACTCCACTTGTAACCGCTTTTGATAAATCAGAAGCCGCTAATGATTTATCATTATTATCTTTATAACCATAACCTGTTATTGTATATCCTTCCCAGTGCGCTCTGTTTGACTCCTGAACCGCAAGAATCGTAAAATTATGTCTGCCAATAGTGTTTCTATACGTAAGCATGTTTTTTAAGTTCCATGAATTACCCGTAGAAGGATTGTGATATAAATTAGCAAAACTTTTTACTGCATTCCCCAAAGAATACATTGGATCAAATCTTTCTCCTAAATTGTCATATATATAACCACCTGCTTCAAAACGATAATCCAAACCTTTTACGATATCAACCTGAGTATAGAAATTTCCTGAGTAGTTTTTTCTAACCAAAGTATTTGATCCTAATAAAGAAGTCGCAACCGGGTTAACAAATGATGTTGCTCCACCAGCAGGCGGTCCGGCAAAAGCTCCCGAAAGTTCTCTAACCGCAACATCCGGAGTTGCTAATAATGAAGTTGCCACAACTCCGTTAAACTGTCCGTTTAGCGTTAATTTTTCATCTGTAATTGCACCGCTAACATTAACTCCAACTTTTATAAATGAATTTACTTTAGCATCAATGTTTGCTCTAAAATTGTATCTTTTAAATCCAGATTCAATAACAATTCCTTCCTGATTTAAAACTCCTCCTGAGATATAATAATTCACTCCTTCTTTACCACCTGAAAAAGAAAGCTGATTTGAACTCATAAATCCTGTTTCATAAATAGCATCCTGCCAGTCAGTACCTTTTCCTAAAAGTTCAGGATGAGCAAATTCTGGTCTGTAAGAAGTTGGATCATAAACTGAAGATAAAGCATTTTGATGCGCCGCATATTGCTGCAAATTCATTGAATGAAGTTTCTTTGGAAGGTTACTTATAGTATAAGAATTCTCGAAAGATAATTTACCAGTACCTTTTTTACCAGATTTTGTAGTTACAATTACAACACCATTTGCACCACGAGAACCGTAAATAGCTGTTGCCGAAGCATCTTTTAAAATATCAATAGATTCAATATCACTTGGATTAATTAGCGCTAAAGGGCTTTGCGTGATATTACCATTATTAGAAAAGTTAGAATTTCCCTGAGCATTTCTTCCAGAAGTAGATGAGTTTCTTGCATCTCCCGAAATTGGCACACCATCAATTACATACAAAGGTTCGTTTGTTCCTGTTAAAGACGAAACCCCTCTAATTCTTACCGAAACGTTACTTCCAGGCTCACCAGAGTTACTATTTACAACAACCCCCGCTGCTTTACCCTGCATCATTTGATCAAACGAAGCAACTTTTAGGTTTTCAATATCTTTTGAACTAATACTGGAAATAGCACTGTTTACATCTTTTCTCTTTTGTGTACCGTAACCAATTACAACTACATCTTTTAAGTCTTCAGCACTTGATTTTAAAATTACATTGATTGTTTTTTTACCATCAACTGCAACTCTTTGCGTATTAAATCCGATAAAGGAATATACTAAAGTTCCATTTGCAGGAACATCAATAGAATATTTTCCGTCAAAATCAGTTGAAGTAGTTGTCTTTGATCCTGCTATCGAAATATTGGCACCAGGAATCGATAAACCTTTTTCATCAGATACCGTTCCCGATACTTTAACCTGAGCAGCAATATAATTACTTGTCAGTAACAAAAATAAAATCAGAGGAACCGCTCTGTGGTTAGCGTTCCAATGAATAAAGTTAGTCATTAGTTTTTTCATAATAAGTGTTTGGTTAGTTTAAATTTGTTCAATTCATAATTCAGCAGTAAGGGTATCTTTTACTTCGAAATTATTTAACAAATCTATAACAGATGAGATTATCAAATCGATAGTATTACATCATTTAATGATAATATTTTTACTATATCTCCTTAAAAAAACACATAATAAAATAAAACCATATAAATATTGAATTATTCGCAATGAAGCTACCCTTAACAACCATAATCTATAAAGAAAAGTTAACGAAATCGTAAAAATCAAACGTTTTCGTTAAAAATAATATTTATTTGTGCAAAAAAAGTATCACTACAAAATACGTTTTAATCCAGAAAAATCCTCACGATATTGACTAGGTGTGCAGTTTTTAATAGCCTTAAAGCTACGATTGAAGTTCGCAATATTATTAAAGCCAGATTTAAAAGCCACTTCAGAAACGCTCATATCTTTTTCAACAAGCCAGCGGGCAGCATATCCTATCCGGATATCATTAATATAATTGACAAAAGTTTTCCCCGTACGCTTTTTAATAAAACGATTAAAAGAAATTATTGACATACTCGCAACACTTGCCACATCATCTAAAGTAATTTTATCAGCAAAATGTTTTTGCACATATTCGTAAACCAATTTCATTTTATCATAATCATCAAACTTATCATAATCAACAGTATAAGTAGAAAGTAAACGCTGGTTTCTCGAATTGGCAAGATCATATAATAAGGAAGTAATTTCCAGGAAATAGTCCATACCGTCTAATTTAGAAAGCCTTACCAATCTTGGAGTTAATTCTTCGGCAGTTTTTTTAGAAAATAAAATTCCGTGAATAGATCTGTTAAACATATCCCGAATTGGATTCATAATACGTCTGGCCAGCAAAGATTCATGAAATAAATCATTATGAAACTGAATCGTAATTTCGTGTATTTTTTTATTGGTACATTTATTTAATTCCCAGCCGTGGTATAAATTTGGTCCAATCAAAACCAATTCAACATTATCAATTTCTTCAATATTATCACCTACAACACGCCTTACCCCTTTTCCGTTTAAAATAAAATTGATCTCAAATTCAGGATGATAATGAACCGGAAAATCAAAACTATCTTTAACTCTGTCAAACACCAAAAAACTATCTCCGGCAGAAAGCGGAGCGATTTCTCTATAAAAATTTTTAGCAGTACTCATCTCTTAAAACTGTTTTTAAATGATATCAGTTGATTTTTTCCTGCAATAATATGATATATAATTGATAAAATAATATTAATTACGCTATAAACATACATTTATCTTTGAAAAATAGAATTATCAACTTTACAAAATCAGTATTAATAATAAACATTAATCATTTTTAATACTCAAACTTTTTATAGTTTTAATAATTTTATAAGTAAAACAATATCGAATTACAAATAGACAAATTCAGTTTCAGAAACAAGTTGACAATTTCAAATCAGAAATTGAGAACGCACTGAAAAACAATATTTTCAAAAATGAAAAAATACTTTTTTAATCTTTTAGCCACTGCATTACTAGGAACTTCTTGTTCTGCACAGTCTATTAATAGTAATACGAATTTGTCACTTTCAGATAAAAAAGCAACACCTGAAACCATTTCTCTGTATAAAAAACTGAATCAGCTTACACAAAGCGGTTATCTTTTTGGACATCAGGATGATTTAGCATACGGCGTAAACTGGAAATATGAAAACGGAAGAAGCGACATAAAAGATGTTGTGGGAGATTATCCAGCTCTTTACGGCTGGGACATTGCAGGTTTAGAAAAAGACGATGCCAATAATATAGACGGAATTCCTTTCGCTAAAATGAAACAATATATTATTGAGGCCAACGAAAGAGGCGGAATCTCAACTATAAGCTGGCATTTTGATAATCCTGCAACCGGAAAAAGTGCGTGGGATAATACGCCAAACTCCTTAAAAACGATTCTACCAGGCGGAGAAAATCATCAAAAATTTATTGCATGGTTAGACAAAGCGGCAAATTTTCTTCTATCCTTAAAAGATAAAAAAGGAAAAAATATTCCAATTCTGTTTAGACCATATCACGAACTTTCCGGAGGCTGGTTTTGGTGGGGAAAAGGAAATTGCACTCCTGAAGAATTCAAAAACGCATGGAAATTTACATTTGAATACCTGCAGAAAAAAGGTGTACATAATTTAATTTATGTTTACAACACAGGAAGTTTCAGCTCAAAAGAAGATTTTTTAACCAATTATCCCGGAGATGATTTTGCCGATATTTTAAGCTTCGATTCGTATCAAAACAACAATGACAAAGAAGGAACAAAATTTATACAAGAAGTTCAAAATCAGCTTAAAATTTTAAATGAAATTGGTTTAGAAAAACACAAATTAATTGCCGTTGCCGAAGCGGGTTACGAAGCAATTCCAGACCCAAAATGGTGGACAGAAACTTTTTCAAAAGCCATTGGTGATTATAAAATATCCTATGTTTTATTATGGAGAAATCACGGCTGGCAGGAAAAAGAACAAAAAATGCATTATTACGCACCATTCAAAGGTCAGACAAGCGAAAAAGATTTTATAGAATATTACAATCTCGACAAAACCTTATTTGAAAAAGACTTAAAAAAAATTAAAAATTGAGAATTAAAAATTAAAAATCCGCGTCATCTGCGTGCCAAAGAATTCAAAAATAAAATCTGTTTTTATCCGCGTTTTTACGAAGTAAATCCGTTTTATCCGCGTCAAAAAACAACACAACGAAACATTAAAATAATTGCCCCAAATTAAACTTTACAACCTTTAAAAAATAACCAATGCACGACAAAATTAGTTTAAAAGAAAAAATCGGTTACGGACTTGGAGACGCTGCGTCATCAATGTTCTGGAAAATCTTTAGCATGTATCTTCTGTTTTTCTATACCGACGTTTTCGGATTGGCACCTGCCGTTGTAGGAACCATGTTCTTGATTACCAGAATATGGGATTCTTGCTTTGATCCAATTGTTGGAATCATTGCCGACAGAACAAAAACTAAATGGGGAAAATTCAGACCTTATCTTTTATGGGTTGCAATTCCTTTTGCTGTAATTGGAGTTTTAACTTTTTACACACCGGATTTTGACGAAAAAGGAAAAATAATTTACGCCTACGTAACCTATTCCTTAATGATGATGATTTATTCCTTAATCAACGTTCCGTACGCCTCACTTTTAGGCGTAATGTCATCTGACCGAAAAGACAGAAACACATTATCATCCTACAGAATGGTTTTCGCTTTTGGCGGAAGTCTTTTGGCGCTTTGGTTAATTGAACCACTTGTAAATTATTTCGGCGGAAGCCTAAATTCTAAAACAGGCTGGCTGGCAACAATTATTGTATTTGGAGTAATTACAACAGCATTTTTCTGGGCTTGTTTTTTCTTTACAAAAGAAAGAGTAAAACCTATCGAAAACGAACAATCTAACTTAAAAGAAGATTTAAAAGATCTATTAAAAAATAAACCGTGGTGGATTCTACTAGGAGCCGGAATTGGAACTTTAGTTTTTAACTCGATCAGAGACGGCGCTGCAGTTTATTATTTTAAATATTATGTAAGCAGTTCTGTAAATTTCGACTTTTCGCTTTTTGGAACAGATTTCCACATGACGCCAACTTCCATTTATTTGGTTTTGGGACAAGCGGCGAATATCATCGGTGTAATTATCGCTACTCCTATCGCCAATAAAATGGGTAAAAAGAACACCTTTTTTGGTGCAATGGCAATCGCTTCCATTTTAAGTTTAGCCTTCTATTTCTTCGGAAAAGAAGACGTTCTTCTAATTATGAGTTTTCAGGTTTTAATCAGTATTTGTGCAGGCTGCATTTTCCCATTAATCTGGTCAATGTATGCAGACAGTGCCGATTATTCAGAATGGAAACAAGGCCGCAGAGCAACCGGATTGGTTTTCTCAGCCTCATCCATGTCACAAAAATTTGGGTGGACCATTGGCGGAGCCGGAACCGGATGGCTTTTAGGTTATTATGGTTTTCAGGCCAATGTGGAACAAACTGCCGTAACCCAAAACGGAATTCAATTAATGTTAAGTATACTCCCTGCAATCGCAGCCGCAATATCAGTCGCTTTTATATTATTCTATCCTTTATCTGAAGAAAAACTGCAAACGATAGAACAAGATTTAAACGAAAAAAGAGACCAAACAAAATAAAAATAAATCAGATACCGAATCAAAAATGACAACAATAACCTCTTCGACTACTTTTCTGGATCGAAAAGCAGCATTAGAAAAAGAACATAAAGCACTAATCGAACGAAAAAATACTCCGGAAGAAAATGCTGGAAACGGGATTTATCAACGCTATAAAAACCCTGTTGTTACCGCATCTCACGTTCCGTTGAACTGGCGTTTTGATTTAAACGAAAAAACAAATCCGTTTTTACAGGAACGAATTGGCGTAAACGCCGCTTTCAATGCCGGAGCAATGAAATGGAACGGAAAATATCTTTTGGCAGTTCGTGTAGAAGGAATTGACAGAAAATCATTTTTTGCCATTGCCGAAAGTCCAAACGGAGTAGATAATTTCAAATTTTGGGACAAACCCTGCGTAATTCCGCAAACCGAAGAACCAGACACAAACGTCTACGACATGCGTTTAATCAACCATGAAGACGGCTGGGTTTACGGTATTTTTTGTACCGAAAGAAAAGATCCAAAAGCACCAAAAAGCGATACAAGTTCGGCTGTAGCCAATGCAGGAATTGTACGTTCAAAAGATTTAGTAAATTGGGAAAGATTACCGGACTTAATTTCAAATACCGGACAACAGCGAAATGTTGTTTTGCATCCGGAATTCGTAAACGGAAAATACGCCTTATACACACGTCCGCAAGACGGATTTATTGACGTTGGAAGCGGAGGCGGAATTGGTTTAGGATATGTTGACGATATGACAAATCCGGCTGTAAAGGAAGAAAGAATTATCTTCGGAAAACAATACCACACCATTTACGAATTAAAAAATGGTCTTGGCCCTGCCCCAATCAAAACAGAAAAAGGATGGTTGCATCTGGCTCACGGCGTTCGTAATACCGCTGCAGGATTGCGCTACACCTTGTATATGTTCATGACCGATTTGAATGATATTTCGAAAGTAACACACGTTCCGGCCGGACATTTTATGGGCCCGGAAGGAATTGAAAGAGTTGGCGATGTATCGAATGTTTTATTTTCAAATGGATGGATCGAAGATACCGACGGAACCGTTTACGTTTATTATGCATCATCAGATACAAGAATGCACGTTGCCGTTTCTTCTGTAGAAAAATTAGTTGATTATGTGATCAATACTCCCGCAGACACATTTATTTCTGCAGGTTCAGTAGAAACTATCATCAATCAAATTGAAAAAAATAACGCAATTTAAGTATCGTGTGTACAACTGTAAAACAGCTAAAAACAGAACTAACAACAGAACTCGATTCTATTTTAAATTATTGGATAAAATATACACTTGATACTCAAAACGAAGGTTTTATTGGTCAGATTGATTTTAACGATCACCTAATTGCCAATGCAGAAAAAGGCGCTGTTTTAAATTCGAGAATTCTTTGGACTTTTTCGTCAAGTTACCAAGTTACCAAAAAAGAAAGTCATAAAAAGATTGCCGAAAGAGCTTTTGATTTTCTTTCAAAATATTTTTATGACGCTGAATTTGGAGGTTTATTTTGGAGTATTAATGTTGATAAAACACCGAAAGATACCAAAAATCAAATCTATGCCCTAGCATTTGCGATTTATGGTTTAACCGAATATTATGCTATTTCTAAAGATGAAAAAGCTTTAGAAATAGCCAAAAATTTATATTTCAAAATTCAGGAACATAGTTATGATCCTGTAAATAAAGGGTATCTCGAAGCTTTTACAAGAAATTGGCAGCCTATTGAAGATTTGCGTTTGAGCGATAAAGATGCCAACGAAAAAAAGACAATGAACACGCATTTACATATTATTGAAGCGTATGCCAATTTGTATAAAGTATGGAAAGATGAAACGCTTCGAAAAAACAGCATCGAATTATTAGAAACAATAGAAAAGCATTTTATAAATACCGAAACCGGGCATCTTCGTTTATTTTTTGATGAAAACTGGATCGAAAAACCAGACGTAATTTCATACGGACACGATATCGAAGCGGCTTGGCTTTTATTACAATGTGCCGAGATTTTAGAAAAAGAAAATTTAGTTGCCAATTATAGAAAACACGCCGTTCAAATTGCCGAAGTTACCAAAGAAGGATTAGATGCTGACGGAGGTTTATGGTATGAATTTGATCCTGAAAAAGACGAATTAATTGCCGAAAAACATTGGTGGGTTCAGGCCGAAGCTTTAATTGGTTTTTACAACGCTTATCAATTAACCGGAAATGAAAATTATCTGGAAATCGTTTTTAAAAACTGGAAATTCATAAAAAAATACATTCTTGACCTGAAAAATGGCGAATGGTTTTGGGGAGTTTACAGAGATTATTCTTTAATAGAAAAAGACAAAGCCGGATTCTGGAAATGCCCTTATCATAACAGCCGCGCTTGTATGGAATTGATTCAGAGAATTAAAGATTAAAAACTTTAAAATCGTTGAGTGAAATTAATTTGAACACATAGAAACATAGCTTCTCTTTGTCTTCAAAGACGTTTCACTTGCATTAATACATATAGGCTATGTGTGAGAAACTTGTTTCTTTCTTTAATCTTTTTTAAGTTAAGTATAAATCTATGTTCCTATATGTTAAAACTTATTTTACAAATTAGACTAATAATCAACTAATTGCATTAAAAATATTGCTTATGAAAACACTTTTTCTTTTTAGTTTATTATTTCTAACTACAATAACAAATGCACAAGGCAGCCTTGTCAAAAATCCCGGTTTCGAATATGAGTTTGTCAACTGGAACGGCAGCGACGCGGCCTATATTACTCCTTATGATAAAAAATCAGGAAAAAGCTGCGCCGCAATCAATCAGTTTGTTGGTGCCGAATGGAAAGCCGTTGACCAAACGATAAACATCCCAAAAAATATTTATGCACTGGAATTCAGCGTTTGGATTAAATCTGAAAGTATCGAAGAGCAAAAAGAAGCCTACAAAGCTGGTGCAGCAATTGCTGAGTTTACAACCTTAAGCGATAAAAAAATTACATCCGAAACTTTTGCCCAGGTAAAAGGAACAACCGAATGGACGAATTATAAAAAAACGGTAAAAATTCCAGCCGACGCAAAAAAAGTCCGCATTATGCTTGCGCTCGCACAAACCAACGGCACCATTTATTTTGATGATGTAAAAGTTACCACTCTTTTAGAAGAAGAGTATTTAAAACAAAACTCAGTAACTCCCGAAAAATAAAAGATGAAAAAAACAATATTAAAAATAGCCTGCATAAGCTTATCGATTTTAGCATTTGCAAGCTGTTCTTCAGATAACGAAACAGAGGACGAAACGATAATTATAGTAGATCCTCCAACGCAAAGCGATCCTTTAACAACACAAAACGCACCAACTTATATGGTTGATGCAAATGCAACTAAAGAAACCACAGCTTTATTTTACAACTTAAAAAGACTGGCACAAACTAAAGTGGCCATTGGTCAGCAAGATGCTTTTAATGGCTTTTATCAAGATGCAGTCGGAGATTCTGATATCAAAAAAAATACAGGTTTTGATCCTGCTATTTTAGGTTCAGATTTTATGTTTATTACCGATAAAAACAATAATAATCAGGCAGATAACTGGTTTTATCAGCAAGAAATAAAAATTACAAACGATGTTATAGCCGCTTACGCGAAAGGCATAATCAATACCTTCAGCTGGCATATTAGAGAACCTTTTAAAGACGAATCTTTCTATGCCGCCGATATGTCTGCACAGGAAAAAGCAACCGCTTTTAAAAGTATTTTACCGGGCGGAACCAATAACGAATGGTACAAGAAAAAACTAGATAAAGTAGCCAGCGTAGTTTTAAACTTAAAAGGCTCAAACGGCGAATTGATTCCGATAATTTTCAGACCTTTTCATGAATTTGACGGAAGCTGGTTTTGGTGGGGCGCAAATTATTGCACTGCCGACGAATACAAACAAGCGTATCAATTTACAGTTGATTATTTAAAAAACACAAAAGGCGTTCATAACATTTTATATGCTTTTTCTCCAGACAATTCATATACAACAGAAACCAGTTATTTAAGCCGATATCCCGGCGATAAATATGTAGATATTCTAGGAATGGACAATTACGGAGATTTCAATAATCAAGGTGCAACAGGTTCCAGTAAAGCCAATGCAAAACTGAAAATGATCTCTGACATTGCTAAAACGAAAGTAAAAATCGCTGCTTTAACCGAAACGGGTTACAGAGTGACGAGTTCAATTCCGCCAGTTACAAACTGGTTTTCAACTTATTTATATGATGCTTTAACAGCAAATGATATTCAGGTAAGTTATGTAATGTTTTGGAACAATAACAGCGATGGATATTATGTTCCGAATGGTTCAGTTTCAAATGCTGCAGATTTTAAAACTTTTAGTACCAAAACAAAATCGGCGTTATTGAATTCCCTGCCAAAAATGTATGAAATGCCGAAATAATACTTTTGTTTAGATGGCACACGGATTACACATATGAAACGGATTTTCACGGTTATTTTATAAACAATGTAAATAATAAAAAATCTGCTTTCACCTGTTCAAATCAGTAAAATCAGTGTACCATCTAACACACAACTAAAAAATAAACAATGAAAAACAGATTTCTAAAACACCTCAGCTTTGCTTTAATTTTCTCCGCAATCGCTTGTCAGGCGCAGGAACGAATTACGGTAAAAGGAAACCAATTTTATAAAGGTGATAAACCATATGCTTATATTGGAACCAATTATTGGTACGGAAGTTTATTGGCTTCAAAAAAAGTGGGTGACCGAAAAAGGTTACTTCGCGAACTTGATTTACTGCAAAAAAACGGAATCGATAATCTAAGAATTTTAGTCGGCGGTGATGGAGGGAAATACGATTTTACTGTTCGTCCGGCATTACAATACGAGCAGGGAAAATATGATGAAGATTTACTCGACGGACTTGATTTCTTAATCAGTGAAATGAGCAAACGTAAAATTTATGCCGTTTTGTATTTGACAAACAACTGGGAATGGTCTGGCGGAATGTCACAGTATTTAGAATGGAATGGAAAAGGTCCAATTCCGGTTCCGGCTATTCCGCCTAATACGTGGACGCAATTTATGTCGTATACAGAACAATTTCATAGCTGCGAACCTTGTATGAAAGGTTTAGAAAATCATGTGAAATTTATTATTGGAAGAACAAATTCCTATTCTAAAAAGAAATATATCGAAGATAATACCATTATGGCGTGGCAGGTTGGAAATGAACCGCGAACTTTTACGCCAGAAAACGAAACAAAATTCACAGTTTGGCTAAATAACATTGTCGATTTAATTGACAGCTTAGACAAAAACCACTTAATCTCGACTGGTTCTGAAGGTAAAAACAGTTCAAATGACAGCATGGAAATTTTTGAACGTACGCATCAGAATCCGAATATCGATTATTTGACGATGCATATTTGGCCAAAAAACTGGAATTGGTTTAAAGCAGATAATGCCGAAAAAACACTTCCGACAACTTTAGAAAATGCCGGAAAATATATTGATGACCACATAAAAGTGGCTAATAATCTAAAACGCCCGATAATTATTGAAGAATTTGGTCTGCCGAGAGAAAATGAGAATTTAAGTGCAGCATCTTCTGTTGCAAATCGGGATATTTTCTACAATTATATTTTTAGTCGAGTTGCCGAAAGTGTAAAAAATAATGGTCCGCTGCAAGCCGCAAATTTCTGGGGATTTGGCGGTAAAGGAAAAGCAATTAATAAAGACGGAAAATGGAATCCCGGCGATCCGTTAACTACAGATCCACCGCAAGAACCACAAGGTTTGAATTCTGTTTTTTCTTCGGACAAATCGACATTGAAAATTGTAAAAGATTATAATTTAAAATTGAAAAAATAAAGGAATCTTAAACCATATAAGTAATTTAAGAACATATAAAAGCCTGTGTCAATATTATTGTAAAATATAAACAACATATTATTCATCCCCTATTTTACGTAGAGACGCACAGCAGTGCGTCTTATGCGCAACGAATATACGCGACGTTTACAATTGAAAAAATAAAAATATTATTCATCCCTATCTTCCGTAGAGACGCACAGCAGTGCGTCTTATGCGCAACGAATATAAGCGACGTAAACCGGACGTTAGACGCACTGCTGTGCGTCTCTACGATTATCTTTGTCTAGAATTATTGCTATGCTAAAATCTTTTCAATTGCATTCAATTCATCTTCTGCAAACACTGTATTTTGCAAACAATCAATATTATTACACAATTGTTTTACAGAACTCGCACCAATTAAAACAGAAGTAATTCGTTTGTCTTTTTGAAGCCAGGCCAAAGCCAATTGTGCTAAAGATTGGTTTCTGTTTTGAGCAATTTCATTCAGCTGAATTAATTTCTGAATTCTTTCTTGTGTAACTTCATTTTCTTTCAAATGCCCGTTTGGATTATGCGCTCTTGAATTTTCCGGAATTCCGTTTAAATATTTATCTGTTAAAAGTCCTTGTGCCAAAGGCGAAAATGCAATACAGCCCACTCCTTTTTCTTCTAAAACATCTAATAAACCATTTTCTACCCAGCGTTCCAGCATTGAATATTTAGCCTGATGAATTAAGCAAGGCGTTCCCAGTTGTTTTAAAACATCAACCGCAACACGAGTCTGCTCTGCCGAATAATTACTGATTCCAACATACAAGGCTTTTCCACTTCTAACAGCATGATCAAGCGCCATCATGGTTTCTTCAATCGGTGTTTCAGGATCGGGACGGTGCGAATAAAAAATATCTACATAATCAACGTTCATTCTTTTCAAACTCTGATCTAAACTTGACAATAAATACTTTCTGGAACCCCAGTCTCCGTAAGGTCCATTCCACATCGTATAACCTGCTTTTGTAGAAATCACGATCTCATCACGCAGATTTCCCTGAAAATTATGCCATAATATTTTACCGAAATTTTCCTCGGCAGAACCCGGAACCGGACCGTAATTATTAGCTAAATCAAAATGGGTAATTCCTTTATCAAAAGCTTCTACAGCGATACTTTCAGCATTTTCAAAATTATCTACTGAACCGAAGTTATGCCATAATCCTAAGGAAATTTCTGGAAGTAATAAACCGCTTCTTCCGCATCTGTTATATTTCATTGTTTTAGTTTAAAGGTTGGAGTTTTAATAGAATTTAAAAATACAAAAAAACTCCCGCAGATTTTGCTGATTTGGGAGATAAAAAATCTGCCTAATTTGCTAAATCTGCGAGAGAAAATTTTATATTATGAATTAATCTCGCAAAGTCGCAGAGTCGCAAAGTTTAATTTTAATATAAGGTGAGTTGCGTCCAGCTTTAGCTGGATGAAAATATTAACACAATCAAAAGGGCTTTGGCCAAATAAGCTGAAATAATAATTGACTTTAATTTTGTAAATTTGTTTAAATTATAAAATTATGAATAATAACTGGCAAAATTTGATTTCAATAAATCCTGATATAAGATTTGGCAAGCCTGTAATTACAGGAACCAGAATTTGTGTTTCAGATATTCTTTCTTGGCTTTCTACAGGAATGTCTTTCGAAGAAATTATTGAAGATTTTCCTGAATTAAATAAAGAACATATTCTCGCCGCTTTAGCTTTTGCAGCTAATAGAGAAAATATTACAAAAATAATTGCAGCATAATGAAATTACTTTTGGATGCCAATATTTCCTGGAGAATAATCAAACTTATCGAGAATGATTTTCCTGATTGTTTTCACTCTAAAGATATTCCTGTAAATCAACCTGCAAAAGATTTAGAAATTTGGGAGTATGCCAGAAAAAACAATTTTATTATTCTAACACATGATGATGATTTTGAAAAATTATTACTTCTAAAAGGTGCTCCTCCAAAAGTCATTATATTAAAGACTTTCAATAAAAATACAAAACAAATAGCTGAACTTTTAATTTCAAAAAAGGAAATTATTATATCATTTATTTTAAATGATGAATTAATGATTTTAGAAATTTATTAGTTAAAAATAATTCGCCACGAATTCACGAATTTTTAAACAATTAATTCGTGAATTCGTGGCGAAAAAAAACTTCACGCCTTAGCGCCTTTGTGGCAAAAACTTTTATTCTTTTATCTCAAAACCGTCTTGCAAACCTTGATCAGAACTTCCTCCAACCATAATTTTAAAAGTTCCAGGTTCAACTAAATAATTTCCTTCATTATCATAAAAACCAAGCTCTTTCTCTGTTAAAGTAAAAGTTACCGTTTTAGTTTCACCTCTTTTCAGGCTTACCAATTCAAATCCTTTTAATTCTTTTATCGGGCGAACGATACTCGCATATTCATCATGAATATATAACTGAACTACTTCTTTTCCATCATAATTCCCAGTGTTTGTAACCTCAACGCTTAGTTCTACATTTTCTCCTTTTGCAAAAGCAGTTTTATTCAATTTCAGGTTTTTATATTCGAATTTCGTATAACTCAAACCAAAACCAAACGGAAATTGAGGCGTTTTCTCTACATCCATATAATGCGACCAGAAAACATTTTTGTCACTGTCTGTTGGTCTTCCTGTACTGTATTTATTATAATAAATTGGAACCTGACCTACATTTCTTGGAAACGACATTGGCAGTTTTCCACTTGGGTTATAATCTCCGTATAAAACCTGCGCAACAGCATTTCCGGTTTGCGTTCCTAATTGCCACGCTTCTACAATTGCCGGAACATTTTCTGCCGCCCACGGAATACTCAACGGACGTCCGTTATTTAAAACCAAAACTATATTTGGATTTACTTTATAAATTTCTTCTAATAATTCTTGCTGTAAACCTGGCAAATTCAAATCAGTTCTACTTCTTCCCTCTCCGCTTTGAAAACCGTATTCACCTAAAACCATTACTACAACATCAGCATTTTTTGCCGCTATTTTTGCAGCTTCAAATCCGCTTTTGTCAGTTGTATTGAAAACAGTCTCCGTTAAGAAAGTTGCTTTTTGCTTCAATAAATCAACTCCTTTTTCAAAAACCAATTGATTGTCTTTATATTGCTGCATTCCTTCTAAAACCGAAACCGCTGTATTATCATCAGCAGCAATTCTCCAACTTCCCAGCGGACTGTTTTTATCGTTTGCCAAAGCTCCAATCAAAGCAATTTTTTTTCCTGCTTTTTTTAGCGGCAATAAATTCTTTTCGTTCTTTAATAATACGATAGATTTTTTTGCCATATCTAAAACGCCATCATTATTGGCTTTGCTTCCAACTACTGCTTTTTCACGTTTTTCATCGCAATATCTGTACGGATCATCAAATAATCCTAATTCAAATTTTACACGAAGAATTCGTCGAACCGCATCGTCAACCAAAGATTCTTTTACTTTTCCTGATTTTACTAAATCAACTAATTTTGCGACATACAAATACGATTCCATATCCATATCAGAACCGGCAATTACGGCTTTTGCAGTTGCATCGGCTTCATCTTTTGCATATCCGTGCGCAATCATTTCACGAATCGAAGCATAATCTGAAATTACAAATCCATCGAACTTCCATTTTCCTTTTAAAATATCTCTTTGTAAAAAGGCATTTCCGGTTGCGGGAACACCATTTAAAGTATTAAACGAATTCATAAATGTTCTAACTCCCGCATCAACGGTCGCTTTAAAAGGAGGCAAAACTGAATTATACAATTTAGAATTACTAATGTCCACAATGTTATATTCTAATCCTGCTTCAACATAACCGTAAGCCGCAAAGTGTTTTGCACAAGCTGCAATCGTATTTACTTTGGCTAAATCGGCAATGGTTTCCCCTTGAAAACCTTTTACTCTGGCGTAACCCACTTTACTTCCTAAATATGAATCTTCTCCCGCGCCTTCCATCACACGTCCCCAACGTGCATCATTTGCCACATCTACATTTGGTCCAAACGTCCAGTTGATTCCAGATGCCGAAGCTTCATCTGCCGCAATTGCCGCCGATTTCTTAATGGCTTCTAAATCCCAACTCGCCGCTTCTGCCAGCGGAATCGGACTTAACGTTTTATAGCCATGTATTACGTCAAAACCAATAATTAACGGAATCCCTAATCTTGTTTCTTCAACTGCAATTTTCTGTACGGCACGAACTTCTTTTACACCACGAACCGTAAGCATCGAACCCACTAATCCTTTTCTTAAATGTTCGTATTTTAATTCAGCCGTTCCGCCTTTTGGAGCTGGTCCCGTAACATCCCAAAAACCATTGTATTGGTTCATCTGCCCCACTTTTTCCTCCAATGTCATCAAGGGCAAAAGCAAGTCAATTCTTTGCTCAATAGTTTTATTTTTATCCAGATACAGCTTTTTTTGTGCATTCATATTTCCAACAGTAAACAGGGACAAAACCCCAATAATTATTATTTTTTTATTTTTCATATGTGGTTTAGTTTTTTTTCAAGGTGCTATCCCGATAGCTATCGGGACTGAGATGCTAAGATTCTAAGCTTTTTTTCTAAAACTTTGCGCCTTTGCGTCTTTGCGAGATTCAAATTATACATTGTGTGGCTTCGACTTCGCTCAGCCTGACAAAAGCGAGCAAAAACATCTGCGCAAGTCAGTTGAATCAGTAAAATCCGTGGGCAAAAAAATCTAAAATCTACAATCTAAACTCTAAAGTTCTGTAATAAAACAAGAAGCCGGCAAATTTGCTTTATTAAACAAATCTGACTGAATTGTATTTCCCCATGCAAATCTCACTTTTGCTGGAGAAGCTACTTTTTTGCTTGTCAAAATCACCTGATTATTTTTAATTGAAGCTTCGGCTGGATAGAAAACTCCATCAGTTCCAGCCACTTCAAATTGATTTGAAATTTTGTTTTTAAAATACAACACTTCAGCATAATCAAAAGAAACTGTGACTTTGTTTTTATCGATTTTAATTTCCTTGAAAAGCGGACCATTTACCAAATTTGAATTGACTTTATAAACTTCGGCTAAAGCCAGATTTGCTAAACGAATTCCAACTGATTTTTTATTCTTTGGATGAATATCAATTGTATCTGAAATGTCTGAAGTTATAACCATTCCTGTTTTCGGGACTTCTTTTAAAATTTTTCTTTGAGAATTTCTAACCGTAACATTCGAGAAATTATTTGTTCCTGTTTTGTAAGGTGCTATCTGAACGAAATAAAAAGGAAACTCGTCGTTCCAGTTTTTTCTCCACGAAGTAATCAAAGCCGAAAGCGTTTTATCGTAAACCAAAGAACCAACATTTGATTCTCCCTGATACCAAATTGTTCCTGCAATTTTAAATCCAACAATTGGAGCAATCATGGCGTTATAGGCACGTCCGGGTTGGTGTGGGCCATATTCTTGTTCGTATAATTTTTTGGCATTTTCTAATAAAACCGGATCGTTTTGAATCACTTCTTCCGGCATCCAGATTTCAGCCGGAGTTCCACCCCAGTTGGAAGAAATTAATCCGATGGGAACATTTTTTAAATCTTCGCGTAAGCGTTTAGCAAAAAAGTAACCAACGGCACTGAAATATTTCATTGTTTCAGGAGTCGATTCAACCCAATTTCCTAATACATTATTCTGCGGAGTTATTGCCGTGGATTTTGAAACGGTAAAAAATCGAATATTCGGATTTGCGGCATTTTTAACTTCTTCATCGCCGTTATCGATTCCCCAACTTGCCGACATTTCCATGTTTGATTGCCCGGAACATATCCATACTTCGCCAATTAAAATATTTTTTAAAACAACTTCGGTATATCCTTTTATAGAAATCGTGTAAGGTCCGCCGGCTTCAGGGGTTTTGATTATAAGTTCCCATTTTGCCTGATTATTTGTAACTGCTTTATATTCCTGATTGTTCCAGCTCGAAACTAATTTAATTTCTTCTTTTGGATTTGCCCAACCCCAAATTTTCACTTCTGAATTTCGCTGTAAAACCATATTATCTCCAAAAATATTCGGGAGCGTAACATTTGCTGTTATGCTATTTGCAATCATAAAAAAGAAAATAAGCTTAATTATATTATTTTTCATTTAACAGCTTTTTTAAAAATGGAGCATATTCGTCTGCCAAAACTTTATGATCAGCCACATCAGGATGTCCTGAACAGCCTTTTGGAGTCATTGGTTTAAATTTGAAAATCTGAATTGGCTTATGTGTTTTGTCTTCCGCGAAAGCGTTTTTTACTTTATTCAGACAATCTTCAAAAACAACGGCTCTTTCTCCACCTACCATCGGGCTGTTTGTAATTACAATCTGCACATTTGGATTGTGTTCGTAAAGCATTTTTATAAAATTGATGTAATTCGAAACATATTTTTCGGGATTAAAAGGCAGCCGTTCTTTTTTTCCATCTCCACCAGAAAAATCATTTGTTCCTAAAGCAATACTTATAATATCCGGCTGAAAAGCAAAATCATATTTAGGTTTTGAAGGATCTTTTGTCAAATATAAATTAGGATAAACATCTGGCATTATGGATTCGTCTTTGTTTTCGTCGTTCCAGTTTCTGTAAATTCCAATTCCCGAAACACAGCTCATTAAATAATCAACATCTATTTCTCTCGAAATTCTTGGCCCGTAAGCATAATAACCGTTATGATGATCCATATATTCGCCTTTATCACACGGAATATCTGACGGGTCACTCGCCGCTCCGCAAGTAATTGAATCGCCTATAAATTCGATTTTCTTTTTCTTTTTAGATGAAATTGAAGTCAGTTTTGCGGTTGTTCCCGCAAACAGAATGTTGCCACTTTGAGCTTCGGTATTTTTATAGATTTCTAAATGATGTTCTTTTTTATTGGAAGTTATTTTTATTGGAAATGACTGAACAGCTCCTTTTTCGATTCTGATTTTTCCAATATATTTTCCATCTAAAACCAGCTGAACATAATTATGATGTCCATAAGAATCTACACTTTGAAGTGAAATTGAACATTCATTTCCTGCAAAATTAAAAGATACAGAAGATGCAGTTCCTATTAAGATTACTTGATTATTTTGAAGTTTATCAACTCTTCCGGCATAAAGAAAAGTATTCTGGTTTTGTGATGTCGAAACAATTGAAATCAGCAAAAACAGAATTAAAAGTGCGTTTTTTTTTGGAAACATAATTTATTTGTTAAAATATAAATACGATTCACAAATATATTTGAAACTTAATAAACATAAAGATACTAAAACATCAAAAAGTAATAAAAAAACACCACGTAAACACATCATTTAATTGCTAATTCTTACAATCTATACTGCATTTTGAAAAATAACGTTCTATCTTTAGCAATTAAACCTTTTCTTATTTAAAAAAAATGAAACTCAACTTTTTCACCATCATATTTTCCGTCATCTTATTTTCTTTTTGTACTGCAAAAGAGAAAAATAAAAATATTATTCAAAAAGAGCAATCAGCAATCGATCGGGATTCTATAATAGTTTTTGCCAAAAAATATTTAGGGACACCTTATTTATATGCGAGCAGTAATCCTGAAAAAGGATTTGACTGTTCTGGTTTTGTGAGTTATGTTTTTGGCAATTTTGGTATAACTTTACCAAGAAGTTCAAGCGGTTATAAAAATTTAGGAACGGCGCTAAAGCCTGAAGATTTTAAAGTTGGGGATATTTTGGTTTTTTATGGGTATAAAGACAAAACGGTAATTGGTCATCTTGGCATAATTTGCGAGGCAGACGGAATGCAGTCTAAATTTATTCATGCTTCTTCCGGAAAAGCGCAGCAGGTTACAATCACTTCACTTGCTACTGAACATTACACCAATCGTTTTTATAAATGTATTGATGTAATTTCTAAATAAAAAAACTCCAAATACATGACATATTTGGAGCTTCCACTTTATAACTAACCTTTATTTTTAAATAACCGTTCCTTTTAACGTAAGTATTTTTGGAGCAGTTTCTGCACTTGTTGTTACGGTAACTGTTTTTGTAAAAGCGCCTTTGTTTGCTGCATTGTAAGTTGCTGTTACTTTTGCAGATTTACCAGGTAAAATTGGCTCTTTTGTGTAGTCTGTTGCTGTACAACCGCATGAACCCTGAACTTGTGTAATTACAACGGCAGTTTTCCCTGTGTTTTTAAATTCATAAACAATTGCTTTTGGAGTTCCTTGTGGAATTTCTCCAACATCGATTGTTTCTGTTTTCCAAACAATTGTCGAAGCTGTTTCTGTAATTTTTGTTTCAGCTGTTAAAGATTTTACCGGAGCAATTGCTGAAAAAGACATTAGGCTTAAAGCCAAAACCAGCATAGAAATTTTGATGATTTTCATAGTTAAATATATTAATGGTTTATAGTTCGATTTTTACATTACAAAGATATTTCAGACAAAAAGAAATCGCTGTTAAGCGGTTTCAAATGTTTGTTAATGACTTGTTAATCGCTGTTTTTAACTATATTTTTGATTAATATTACACTCTCAAAAGTCTGTTTTCTTGAAAATTAATAAACTCAATAGTATTATTGTTCTGGGATTGGTCGCCATTATTAGTATTTTGGTGGCGCAATTGCTTTGGACAAAAGAGGCTTTTACGATAGAGCAGAAAAAGCTGAGTCAAAAAGCGCATATCGCTCTTCTTGAGGTTGCTAAAAAACTATATGAAGGGACCAGTCACGAACTTCCGGCTCAAAGTCCTGTGCAGAAAATTTCAAATGATTATTATATTGTAAATGTCGACAATGACTTTGAACCTGATATTTTAGAATTTTATCTAAAAACAGAATTCAAAAAAATGAATATTACGACTGATTTTGAATATGCGATGTATAATTGCCAGAGTGATGAAATGATTTATGGCGATTATATTTCTTTATCGAAAAAAAAATCGGAATGTAAAAAGACGGTTTATTTCCCGAAGCATAAAAATTTAGTCTACTATTTTGCGGTTCGTTTCCCGAATGAAACGACTTATTTATTTAGTTCGATGCGCTTTTGGTTTGTGCTTTCGATTATGCTGATTTTGATTTTATTGATTTACGTTTATTCGATTTTTACGCTTTTGCAGCAAAAAAAATATTCTGAATTGCAGCGTGATTTTATCAATAATATGACGCATGAATTTAAAACACCTTTGTCTTCTATTTTAATTGCTTCGAAATACTTAAGCGAACAAAATCCTATTAAGGACGATAAAAAACTGCATACTTATACGGAGATTATTATTAATCAAAGCAATAAACTGAATCATCATATTGAGAAGATTTTAAATATTGCCAAATCAGATTATGCGCCTTGGGAATTAAAAAAAGAACCTGTTTTAATTATTCCGATTATTGAAGAGGCGATTGAAAATATTCAGTTAAAATATCCTGAAGCGATTATTACTATTGAAAGTCCTTCTCAGGAATATTTATTAGAAACAGATGTTTTTCATTTTGGCAATCTAATTTACAACCTTTTAGATAATGCGGTAAAATACTGCAATAAAAAGCCTGAAATTACGATTAGAATTTATGAGGAGAATTCCATTTTAAAATTGGAGTTTGTCGATAACGGGATTGGAATTTCTACTAAAAAATTATCTTATATATTTGATAAGTTTTACCGAATTCAAAACGAAAAGAGTAATGAAGTAAATGGTTTTGGACTTGGTTTATATTACGTAAAAGAAATATGCAGTTTGCAAAACTGGAAAATAAAAGCTGAAAATAATACTGAAAACGGAGTTACTATAACTTTGTCTATTCCTTATAAGAAATGAAAAATTTCAAGATACTTTATACCGAAGATGACGAAACGCTGGCGTTTTTGACCAAAGATAATTTGGAACAAAATAATTATGAAGTGGTTCATTGTACGAATGGAAAATCTGGTTTGGAAACTTTCAAAAATGAAGATTTTGATATTTGTATTTTTGATATTATGATGCCGAAAATGGACGGTTTTGAACTGGCTGAAGAAGTCCGGAAAATTGATACTGATGTTCCGATTATTTTTCTTTCGGCTAAAACTTTGAAAGAAGATCGTATAAAAGGACTTCGCCTTGGTGCCGATGATTATTTGGTAAAGCCTTTCAGCATTGAAGAATTAATTTTGAAAATTGAGGTTTTCCTGAAACGTTCTCAGAAAAATAATAAAGTCGAAAAATCGGTTTATGAGATTGGGAAATATCAATTTGATACCAAAAATTTTATTCTTTTTAATGAAGAAGAAAAAGTCGGTCTTACACAGCGTGAAGCCGAATTACTTAAACTGTTTCTTGACAATAAAAATTTAGTTTTAAAAAGAGAGCAGATTTTAACTGCACTTTGGGGAACTGATGATTATTTTATGGGAAGAAGTCTTGATGTTTTTATTTCGCGCCTGCGTAAAATTTTATCAAACGAAAAAGGCATTTCGATAGAAAACCTGCACGGAATTGGTTTTAGATTTTCTATAGCGTAATTGTAAAGTGTATTCTTTCAAATAATCACAATTCTGTTAAAAATAAAGAATAATCTGTAAATAGATTTTGAAAAATCTTTGTATTTTTAAGTTCTAATTTTCCAGATATGAAAATACATCATTTGCGAAATGCCACATTGGTTATTGAGACAGAAAAGCATGTTATTCTTGTAGATCCGATGTTAGGAAAGAGAAAAACAATTGCTCCTTTCACTATTTTTCGTTACAATCCAAAACGCAATCCTCTAGTGGCTCTGCCTAAAAACAGCAGGGAAATTTTGAGCAATGTTACGCATTGTTTAATTACGCATTTACATCCGGATCATATTGATAAGGCCGGAGAAGTATTTTTAAGAAGAAAAAGCATTCCTGTAATCTGCAGCGCTAAAGATGAAAAAACTCTTTTGCAAAGAGGCCTTAATATTGTGCAGACTTTAAATTATTGGGAACCTCAGCCTTTTTTAGATGGAAGAATTATTGGAATTCCCGCTCTTCATGGTTACGGTTGGATTGCAAAATTGATGGGAAATGTAATGGGATTTTACATTGAACTTGCAAACGAAAAATCGGTTTATATAAGTTCTGACACTATTTTTACAGATGATGTTCAAAAAGCATTAATCGAACTCAAACCTGATATTGCAACGGTTGCCTGCGGAACTGCAAGACTAGATATTGGACAGCCTTTGTTAATGCGAATGAATGATATTTTGAAGTTTACCGCTCTTGCACCAGGAAAAGTTTTTGCCAATCACCTTGAAGCTTTAAACCACTGCCCAACAACTCGCGAAGAATTAAGAAAAGCATTGACTGAGAACAATCTTTTGTATAAAGTTGCTATTCCGAGTGACGGAACTAGTATAGATTATTGATCTTAAATACATTCTGTTTTTACTGAAAAATAGTTTTGTTTTGCTATTTTCTATTTCAGTATTATACTATATTTGGCTCTTAATCCAACCAAAAACAGATGAATAATTTTTTAAGAAAAATAAACTTAATTAAAGATATTACAATACAATTACCCGTTTCAAAACTAGATTTTATTCAAAAATTTAGAAACAATGTTGATGAATCTGATTTAGGTTATGTGCCTTTTGAAGTTTTTCAATCCAGTAAAAATGAATACAAAGGAAATATTGAAAATAATTCATTTGAGCTGAAAAAGAGAAAAAAAATATTTGACATGAATCATTCTTTTGCCAAAGTAAACGGAAATTTAATTCAGGAAAATGATAAATTGACTATTGATGTTGAAATTATAGGCTTCAGAAAAAGAATGATTATCTTTTTTGGATTTATAATTTTTTTCTATCTCATATCTATTGCAGGAATGATATCAGTAGGTGATAATGTTACTTTTATTTTTTTACCTTTTCTATTTATACATATGTCAATTATGTTAGGCATTCCTTACTTTATAATTAGAAGAAGTGTAAATAGAATGGCTTATGATTTAGAAAGAGATTTTCACTATTGGGTAACAAAAAACTAGTTCAATTTTTTTATTATAAAACTAACAATCCAAACTCTCGCAAAGTATTGATTGGTTTTGAATACCAAAATAATTCGAAATCTTCTAATGAAATTTCGAAATCATTTTTGACTTCCTGAAAAGTATAATTTTTAGTATTCGAAATTGAAATTCTTGTCAAAATATCAATTAACCAATCGCCTTCTTCTTTACTGGTTTGAATGGTAAAACTTTCTTTTTTACCATGAAAAGTCAGCGACATCATTTCCCAGCTTCTTCCTTTTTTTGATTTTGTAAAGATTTCTGCCGAAGGTTTTCCGCCAAGCCAAACAACTTTCGCATTTGGTTTTGTATTGAAATCATTTTGTTCTTCGAGTGCATTAAAAATAAAATCGGGATGAATTTTTGTTTTCGGAATCTTGAAATCGAACCAATCTTGCAGTTCGTAATCAAAACAAATTCCATGCATAAAATTGAAAAGAGATTTCTTTAAGCCGAAGCTGAATTTATCGTGATTGATTCCTGTTGAATCGGTATATTCAATATCGTTATTGGCAAAAGTTCCAATAACCTCTGTTTTTTTAGTAACACCAAATTGCTCCGGATATAATCCAACCGGACTATGAGCAGTTAAGGCAAACTGATGCCAAAATCCTGATTGCAAAACTCCGGCTTCAAATAATTGGCGAACCATTTCAAGACTGTCAATCGTTTCCTGAATGGTTTGCGTAGGATATCCGTACATTAAATATGCATGAACCATAATTCCGGCTTCAGTAAAATTTCGGGTTACTTTTGCAACTTGTTCTACCGTTACACCTTTGTCGATTAATTTCAATAATCTATCTGAAGCCACTTCTAAACCACCGGAAACGGCAATACAGCCGGAAGCTTTTAGTAATAAACATAAATCTTTAGAAAAGCTTTTTTCAAATCGAATATTTGTCCACCAGGTTACTGCCAGTTTTCGTTTTAAGATTTCGAGTGCCAATGCACGCATTAAAGCCGGCGGTGCAGCTTCATCAACAAAATGAAATCCGTTTTGACCCGTTTGCAGAATCAATTCTTCCATTCGGTTGCAAAGTAAACTTGCCGCAACGGGCTCGTAAACTTTAATATAATCAAGTGAAATGTCACAAAATGTACATTTTCCCCAATAACAGCCATGAGCCATTGTAAGCTTATTCCAACGTCCGTCGCTCCACATTCTATGCATCGGATTTACAATTTCGATAACCGAAATGTATTTATCCAAAGGAAGATCTGAATAATCCGGCGTTCCTACATAGGCTTGTTTGTAGTCGTGTTTTAAGGAATTGTTTTTGTAGACAACTTCTCCATTTTCTAATAAAAAGGTTCTTTTGAAACGCTTCTCGGCTTCGCTCGAAGTGACAGAATCTGCGTTTTCTAAATTGAAAATTAATTCTTCGATTGGAACTTCTCCATCATCTAAAGTGATAAAATCAAAAAACTTAAAAACTCGTTTATCCGAAAGTGAACGTAATTCAGTATTTGGAAAACCACCACCCATTGAAATTTTAATTTCGGGATGATTTTGTTTTACCCATTGTGCAGATCTAAATGCGCTGTATAAATTTCCAGGAAATGGAACAGAAATTAAAAACAATGTAGGTTTTACAGCTTCTATCTTTTCTTTTAAAAGTGAAATTAAAATCGAATCAATATATGTTGGTTCTTGCTGCAGAGCATTGTATAATTCATCAAAAGAATTAGCACTTCGGCCTAAACGTTCGGCATATCGGCTAAAGCCAAAATTTTCATCTACACATTCTACAATATAATCCGAAATATCTTCCAGATACAAAGTAGCCAAATGTTTTGCTTTATCCTGAGTTCCCATTGTTCCGAAAGCCCAGTCGAGTTCTTCTAATTGTGCAAAACGAGAAGCCTCAGGCAGAAAATCTTCCTGACAAATCTGCAACGCTAATGTTGGATTTTTTCCTTGCAAAAACTGAATTACAGGGTCAATTGTTTTGATATATTCATCCTGCAAAGCAAAAATACGCTTGGAGTTGTCTGAGATCTCAGAACCTAAAACTTGAAACTTTGAACTTGAAATCTGAAACAAATCAGAAAGTCCTTTCTTCGAAAACAATTCTAAAATCACATCAATTCCCAAGTCTGCCTGAACCGATTCTATATTTTTTGTATTCAGAAAACCTTTTATATACGCCGTCGCCGGATACGGAGTATTCAGTTGGGTAAATGGCGGTGTAATTACAAAAAGTTTCGTTTTCAAAAGAATTTATTTTTTTGCAAAAATACGGGATATTTGGAGACTTTTTAGGAAAAGATTTTATTGGTTTATGTTTTGATCTTTTGATTTTGTTTTGTAGATATTTAATTACATTTGCGACAGTCAAATTAATCAGATGAAGCATAAATTACTTTTCGTTTTCTTTATAATAACTATTCATTTATTTTCTCAAAATAAAAACCAATCAATTGGTTTTAAAGAGAACAAAGGCCAGATTATTGACCAAAAAGGAAAACCAAATACTGCTGTTAAATATTTGCTGAATACTAACGGACTTAATGTTCAATTAAGAAAAAATGGATTTTCATATGACGTTTATGAAGTAAAAAAAACGCCAATACAACATCATCCACGCAATCCTAGAGAAGAACAATCCCATTTTCATGATAATCAGGAAAAAGATAAAGAGGAGTTCAAATTAGAATATACTTTCCATCGCATCGACATTGACTTTGTAAATTCAAACTCAAAAGTTGAATTAATTCCAGAGCAAAAATCTGTTGATTTTGACAACTATTACAATATTCCAAATAAACCAGAAGGCATTATTGGTGTTTATCAATTTAAACAAATTACCTATAAAAATATTTACCCAAATATTGATGTAGTTTTTATAATTCCAAACGACCCTAAAAAAACAGTTGAATATAATTTTGTAATTCACCCTCATGGAAAAATTTCTGACATTCAATTAAAATTTAATGGCGCAGAAACTGATTTGGTTGATAATAAAATCCAGATGAATGTCCGTTTTGGAAAAATGGAGGAAACACTTCCTGCGAGTTGGATTGAAGATGGAGGGAGTAAAAAGGAAATTGAGGTTGGATATACTAAAATTAAGAAGGATGTTTATGGGTTTTCTTCTTCTGATAACGTAAGTGGAAAAACTATTGTGATTGATCCGATACCAACAAGACTTTGGGGAACATTTTATGGGGATGACGAAAATTATGGAAGTAATGAATTTGGAGGAAGTACGACTGATTTATTAGGTAATAATTACTTAGTAGGATCAACTTCTGTTCCTAATTCTTCATATGCTACATCGGGTGCACACCAAACTACAATTGGAAACCCTCAAAGCATGGCTCCAGACGGAATAATTGTAAAATTTTCTTCTAGTGGACTTAGGCTATGGAGTTCTTATTATGGAGGAGAAGGATATGATCGAATAAAAGCTGTAAGAACAGATTCTCAAAATAATGTGGTCATTGTAGGCCAAACAAATAGTACAACCAAAATTAGCACATTAGGTTCATACCAAAGTTCATTTAGTGGATATGATGATGCTTTTTTGGTAAAATTTAACTCTTCAGGTGTTAGACTTTGGGGTACATATTATGGAGGAAGAGATGAGGACGGAGCTTATGGCGTTGATATTGATAAAAATGGTAATATTTTTATGGTGGGATATTTTTCAATAAATCACTCAACAAATATTTTTGATACCCCAATAGGAGATGGTTTCATAACCAAATTTAACCCTAATGGAACTATAGTTTGGAATAAATTATATGGAGGCAAAGGTACAGATGAATTTAGATCGGTTAAAGTTGGAGAAAACTTTATTGCAGTTGGTGGACTTTCATACAGTACAGATAATATTTCTACACCGGGAGTATTTCAAGAAAATCTTTATTACACAAATAATCTATCTGACGATGGCATAGTATTTAAATTAAATTTAAATGGAGATCGAATATGGAGTACCTATTATGGAGGGGAATCTGGAGAAAAAATTCATGCAATCGAAATTGATGACGAAAACAATATATATGTAGGTGGAGAAACTACTAGTTCTAATAATATTGCCTCACCAAGTTCTTTTGATGATTATAATTCATATTCTTGGACAGGTTTTCTTGCAAAATTGGATCAAAACGGGCAAAGATTATGGGGAACCTATTTAGGCTATGATACAATAATCTACTCTCTTGCTTTTACAAATAATTCAATCTATGTTGGTGGTAATGGAGGAATTGATAATTCAATAACAACTTTATGTGCATATAAACGAACTGGTATGGCTGGTGGATACATTGGAAAATTCTCTAAATTAGGAAGCTTAATATGGGGAAGCTACACTGGAGGATTTGACCAATATTCTCAAACAGAAATAACTGTTAAAAATAAAGAAATAGTAGTTGGTGGAACATCATCAATGAATGATGGAATAGCTGACTTAAATTCATATCAGCCTGAAATTTTAGGTCGTAAAAATTTCTTTCTAATGAAGTTTTCAGAAGAAAACAATTGTAATATTAATGCGAACCCAAGCAGTAATTCTCCTGTTTGTATAGGCGGTACATTAAATCTTAATGCTGATTCAGGATATAATTATGCATGGACAGGACCTAATGGTTTTACAAGTAATTTACAAAACCCAACGATCAATAATGTATCAAATGCAAATAAAGGGACTTACAAATTAGTTGCAAGTGATGACTGTGGTTGTCAAAAGAATTATGATATTGAAGTAATAATTGGAGATATTCTGGCACCAGTTCCTGATATTACCAATCTGCCAATAATAACTGGAGATTGCCATACTACAGTTACAACAATCCCAACTGCCACAGACGCTTGTGCAGGACAAATTACAGGAACAACTACAAGTCCATTATCTTATAGCTTACCTGGAACTTATACAATTGTATGGAATTACAGCGACGGAAACGGAAATACATCAATTCAAAATCAAACTGTTACAATTACAAGCCAGCCATTGCCAATTGCAAATTCTCCACAAACTTTCTGTGTTGACAAAAATGCTACAGTAAACGATATCCAAATTACAGGACAAAATATAAAATGGTACAGTAATCTAACAGGAGGAACACTTGTGCCTACAACAACTGTAGCTCAGGATAAAGCAACATATTATGCTTCACAAACTATAAATGGCTGCGAAAGTGAAAGGGTACCTGTTACAATTAATATTCAGGTTACATTTCCTCCAACAGGAAATGCAAATCAACCATTTTGTTCCGGACAAAATCCAACAATTGCAGATATTCAGGTTACAGGAACTACCATAAAATGGTATGATGCAGTAAGTAACGGTTCTTTATTAGCAGAAACTACAAATCTTGTCAACGGACAAACTTATTATGCATCACAAACAGAAAACAGTTGTGAAAGCCAGAGACTTGCAGTTACTGTTTCAATAGTAAATACACCTTCTGCACCAGTCTTAAATGGAAATACAGAATTCTGCAAGAAAGAAAATGCAAAATTATCCGACATCCAAATGTCTGGGCAAAATATAAAATGGTACGATACTAATTTCTCTGCTGCCAGTTTACCAAATACCACTTTATTAGAAGATAATAGAACATACTATGCTTCACAAACAATTGGATGTGAAGGTGATAGAACTCCTGTTTTAGTTCGGGTTTATGATACTCCGCTGCCAGCCGGAGACAATAATAAACAATTTTGTATTGATGAAATTGCTACAATTGAAAATATTGCTATAACAGGAACATCTCTTAAATGGTATGATGCAGCAACAAATGGAAACAGTTTATCAGAAACAACTTTACTGCAAAACGGCATTTATTATGTAACACAAACTCTAAATAATTGTGAAAGTGAAAGATTTGCCGTTACTGTAAAAATTCAGGATACTCAAATTCCAATTGCAGATTCACCACAAACATTTTGCATCCAAAAAAATGCATCTATTAATGACATTGATATTACAGGACAAAATATAAAATGGTTTGAAAGTATTTCTTCAAATAGTACTTTATCCGAATCAACATTACTTGAAAACGGACATATTTATTATGCTTCGCAAACAATCAGCAATTGTGAAAGTGACAGAATTCCTGTTGTGATAAATATTTTGGGAGCCACAACCGCAGATTGTATAAATTTTGTTGATGAACTGCCTTTTCCAAAATTCTTTACACCAAATAATGACAACTTTAATGATCACTGGACAATTGATTCTGCTTATTTAGCTCCAAACACAGCAATTAGAATATTTGACCGCTATGGAAAATTAATAAAAGAATTAGCTCCAAATACTTCTTGGGATGGAAATTATCTGGGTCACCAAGAACCAGCATCCGATTATTGGTTTACTGTTACAAGATTAAACGGAACAGAATTTAGAGGACATTTTAGTTTAAAAAGATAATTTCAAATAAAAAGGCACAGATTAAAAACCTGCGCCTTTTTTTATGTCAAGAAATTTAGAATTTTATTATTTAAAATTTATGTTCCTCCTTGCTAATTACCAAAAATGAAACTAAAGAAATAACTGCAGCAATCGTTAAGTACAAACCAACATAACTTACATCATAAGTTTTGGCTAACCAAATTGCAATCATAGGCGCAAAAGCTGCTCCCAGAATTCCTGCTAAATTAAACGTTAATGATGCTCCAGAATAACGAACATTTGTTGGAAACAACTCCGACAGAAAAGTTCCTAAAGGCCCATAAGTGAATCCCATTAAAGCCATTCCGATACAAGCGAAAGTAGTAACTAAAACAATGTTTCCGGAACTTAAAAAATAAGAAAAGAAAAATCCGAAAATTGCAATAGCCGCTGTAGCTATAATAAGCATTTTACGTCGGCCAATTTTATCTGCAACTACAGCCGAAACCGGAATGAAAATGGCAAAAAACAATACTGAAAATAACTGAATTAATAATCCATTTCTTTTTACAATTCCTAAGTCTGAAGTAGCCCAGCTTAATGTAAAAACAGTCATCAAATAAAAAACTAAAAACGTTGTAATAGCTGCAAACGTTCCAAAAATCAATTGATTTTTATACGATTTTACAATTGTTAAAAAAGGTATTTTAACTTCTTCCTGTTCTTTTTTAGAATTTTCGAAAGATGGAGTTTCTGTAATTTTTGTTCGGATATAAAAACCAACAACAACTAGTAATGAACTGGCAATAAATGGAATTCTCCAGCCATAATCCATAAAATCTTCATTACTCATGGAATCGGTTAATAATAGAAAAGTTCCACCAGAAAGCAGCAATCCTATTGGAGCTCCCAATTGCGGAAACATTCCGTACCAGGCACGTTTATTTGGTGGTGCATTTTCTATAGCTAATAAAACAGCTCCTCCCCATTCGCCTCCTAAACCAACGCCCTGCCCAAATCGGCATAACATTAATAATAACGGAGCAGCAACACCAATACTGGCATAACTTGGCAAAAATCCTATTGTAACAGTCGAAATACCCATCGTCAATAAAGCCGCAACTAAGGTAAATTTACGTCCTATTTTATCTCCATAATGTCCAAAAAAAGCTGAACCAAGCGGGCGTGATAAAAACGCAATTGAAAAAGTGGCTAAAGATTCCAGAGTCGCCATTGTCGAATCTGAACCGGGAAAAAATAATTGAGGAAAAACCAATACTGCAGCATTGGCATAAATATAAAAATCAAAAAATTCAATTGTGGTGCCAATTAGGCTTCCAAAAAGAACATGTTTTAGTGAGTTCTTTTTTTTAGGGTTTGTTTCCATGCAAAATCAGGTATATCTTTTTTTGTTTACAAAAATATAGTTTCGTTATTAATATTTCACATTTAAGACAATTAGTTTCGAAACACTTCTGTATTTTTAACAAATTTCATGTATTTAACATTTTAAACAATGTTTAATTTACTTAAAATTAAAAACCTGATTATAGGAACTTTAAAATAAAAAATAAAAATCAATCTTAAGCAATAGTTAAAACCGATTTTAACTGTATATTTTCATTAAATTTACAGCTGTCAAAAATAAATTTAAAATTATGCCTACCGACTGTATCAGCTATCAAACTTCTGGATATTTCTCTAAATTGATACAAGATTATTTAGATCAGAAATCAGAATTGAAACCGCTGTACAACAATTTCCCAACATTGGAGAATTTCGAAAAACAAATTGCCGAAAAAGCAGGTAACTTTGATAACAGCAACCGAATTCCTTTGGTTACCACTTTAAAAAAGCAATATCAAAGCATCGAAATTTCTGATTCGACAAAACAAAATATTGAGCTTTTAGCACTCGAAAATACTTTCACAATTACAACCGGACATCAGTTAAATTTATTTAGTGGGCCTTTGTATTTCTTATATAAAATCATTTCGACCATTAATCTTACCAAAGAATTAAAATCGAAATATCCGTCGTACAATTTTGTTCCCATTTATTGGATGGCGACAGAAGATCATGATTTTGAAGAAATAAACTATTTTAATTTTAAAGGAAAAAAATTCAGATGGAACAAAGAAAGTAACGGTCCCGTTGGCCGACTTTCAACTGAAGGTTTAGATGAATTCTTTGAAATTTATTCATTAGAATTAGGTTCAAGCACAAATGCCAATACTTTAAAAAAGCTTTTTCAAGATGCTTATTTAAAACACGATAATCTGGCCGATGCAACCCGTTTTTTAGCGAACAGTTTATTTGCTAATTACGGTTTAGTAATTATAGATGCTGACGATGCCGATTTAAAACGTGCTTTTATTCCGTATGCAAAAGAAGAATTAGAAAAACAGACTTCATACAAAGCGGTTCAGGAAACAATTGAACAATTGAAAGACTATACGGTTCAGGTAAATCCTCGTGAGATTAATTTATTTTATATTGAAGATAATCTGCGCGAAAGAATCATTTTTGAAGAAGATAAATACATTGTAAACAACACAAAAATCTCCTTTTCTAAAGAACAAATTCTTTCTGAATTAGAAAATCATCCTGAAAAATTCAGCCCAAATGTTATCATGCGTCCGCTTTATGAGGAAATTATTCTTCCAAATCTATGTTATATTGGCGGAGGCGGAGAGATTGCGTATTGGCTGGAATTAAAATCTTTTTTTGATGCCGTAAAAATTACTTTTCCAATGATTTTGGTTCGTAACTCTGTTCTTTTGGCAACCGAAAAACAAGGAAAAAAAGCAGATCAATTAAACTTAAGCTGGAGCGATCTTTTTACCAAACAAGAAAATTTAGTAAACGCGATTACACATAAAATTTCTGCATTTCCAATTGATTTAACACCTCAAAAAGAAATATTGAAAACCCAATTTCAATATCTTTATGAATTAGCAAATCAAACTGATAAATCTTTTTCTGGAGCTGTAAAAGCTCAGGAAGTAAAACAGACAAAAGGTCTTGAAAATTTAGAAAAACGTTTATTAAAAGCACAAAAAAGAAAACTAAGCGATCAATTGCAGCGGGTAATAGACTTACAATGTGAACTATTCCCAAATAATAGTTTACAAGAACGTCAAAGTAATTTTTCAGAATTTTATCTGGAAAAAGGCGAACAGTTAGTTCCGCTTTTACTGCAAAAATTGAAACCTTTAGAAATGAATTTTAACATCATAACAATTTAAAATAGTTTGCCACTATTTCACGAATTTACACAAATTATTTTCTTGTAAGGATAGAAATTAGTGTAAATTCGTGAAATTCGTGGCAGAAAAAATAATAAAATATAATAATTCTTGAGAACCAAATAACCACCTATCTTCTCAAAATTATTATTTCAAACCAAATAGCGATTTTTAAAAATATTAACTAACCAATTTACCCAAAACCAATGGTAAAAGAACGCTTAATTTCGCTAGATGTCTTTCGTGGACTAACAATTTTATTAATGACCATTGTAAACAACCCCGGAGACTGGGGCCATGTTTTCCCGCCATTATTACACGCCGAATGGCACGGCTGCACACCAACCGATTTAGTATTTCCGTTTTTCGTTTTTATAATGGGAGTTGCCGTTCCGCTTGCAATGCCTGATAAATTTTATGACGGCACCACTTTCAACAAAATTTTAATTCGTTCTTTGCGAATGCTTTGTTTGGGGATTTTCTTCAACTTTTTCGGGAAAATCCAATTATTCGGACTGGAAGGAATTCCGCTTTTAATTGGCCGACTTGCCATTACTATTGGAGTTGGTTATGCTTTAATGGGAAATTTCAGTTCAAAAATCAAAAACATTCTGGCATTTTCAATTCTGATAATTTATCTGTTTCTCGCTTACAGCGGTATCCAAGCCTACAGTGATGTAAGACTTCCGGGGGTTTTACAACGAATTGCAATTGTTTATTTTGTAGTTTCTCTTTTGTATTTAAAAACTTCTCAAAAAACGCAGATCATAACCGGAATCGTTTTGTTATTAGGATATTGGGCAATCATGACTTTAATCCCTGTTCCCGGAATTGGCGACGCAAATCTGGATAAAGGAACAAATCTTGCTTCATGGCTGGACAGCGTTTTACTAAAAGGACATATGTATCGTGGAACCGTAACGTGGGATCCGGAAGGAATTTTAAGCACACTTCCGTCAATCGTAAACGGAATTATTGGTTTATTAATTGGTCAATTATTACAGCAAAATTCTCCTAAAACTAAGAAAGCACAAAAAATGGCAATTGCAGGAGTTGCTTTAATCATTGCTGGTTTACTTTGGAATATTGTTTTCCCAATAAACAAATCACTTTGGACAAGCAGTTATGTTTTATACACTACAGGATTAGCCACAACATTTTTAGCAATTTTATATTACATAATTGATATCGCCGATTATAAAAAAGGATTCAAACCTTTCTTAATTTGGGGTGTAAACCCAATGATCGTTTTCTTTACTTCGCAGATAATTCCGCAGGCATTAGTAATGATTGAGTTTCAAAATCCACATAAAACCGAAGAGAAAATTAATTTATTAAATTACCTGTACAGCTTTTGGATTGCACCATTTTTCAGCAATCCTATGACAGCTTCATTAGCCGGTGCATTAGTTTACGTTTGCATCTGGACTTTTATTTTATGGATATTCTACAGAAACAAATTAATATTCAAAGTATAATTTTTAAACCATATAAGTTATATAAGTTCATTTTAGAATTACGATGCTATTTATTGCGGATATTTCTGAACGCAACGATTTAAATGAATTTATATAACTTATATGGTTTTAAAAAAAGCTTTTCTTGGTTAAAACATCATTCTATCATGTTTTAATTACGAATTAATTAAAATCAATTCACAAAAAAAGTCTACTTTTGCACAAAATTTAATAAAATATAAAATGGCAACAAATAGAACTTTTACAATGATTAAACCAGATGCTGTTGCAAACGGACACATCGGGAATATCTTAGCAATGATCACTAATGGTGGTTTCAAAATCGTTTCATTAAAATTAACTCAATTAACTGTAGCTGATGCAAAAGCATTTTACGCAGTTCACGCAGAAAGACCTTTCTACGGAGAATTAGTTGAATTCATGTCACGTGGACCAATTGTTGCTGCAATTTTAGAAAAAGACAACGCAGTAGAAGATTTCAGAACTTTAATTGGAGCTACAAATCCAGCTGAAGCTGCTGAAGGAACTATTCGTAAAGCATACGCAACTTCTATTGGAGAAAATGCAGTTCACGGTTCTGACAGCGACGAAAATGCTGCAATCGAAGGTGCATTCCACTTTGCTGGTAGAGAGCAGTTTTAATTTATGATTTCAGAGTTTAGATTTTAGATTGCTGAACTCAATAAACAAAAAAAATCCCGTTTCAAATGAAACGGGATTTTTTTATATCGAATACTGATTAAAGCTTATCTGCTTTTTTAACCAATTTCTCAACTTTTTCATCAAGATCTTTTAAAAGTTCTTCTAATGCACTTTCGCACATAGGCAATACTTTATCAAGACTTAAAACAGGAACTCCACCTACGATTGTTCCAGTTTTCTTAGAGTTTGCCCCTTCAGAAAAAGCAAATACTTTTTTTCCTGTTTTATCGTATAAAGCGATTCTGGCATAAGCTTTCATTTTTATTGTTCCAGTTCCGCCAACAGCGAATCCTTTTACTACAGCAAAATGAATTTCTGTAAATAAAACACCATCAGCTGTTTCTTTAAACATTTGAGCAGACGCTACTTCATTGGCAGAACCATTCATTCCTTCATAAATATATTTATATCCAGGGTAATTAATAATAGTACCGCTTTCTCCGCCTTCTCTTGCAAATTTAGGAGTAAAAGCAATGTATTCCGGCTTCTGAGTCACTTCAGTTTCAGGAAGTAAATCAAACGGAAATTTTTTAGCATAATCATTAAAAAATGCATTGTGATATTTCTCTAAAATTGGAGAAAGGTTAAAATTTGGGTTGTTTCCTAAATCAGCTATTGCAGCCAATCCATTTAAACCCAACTCAGAAAGATCTATTGTTTTATCTGTATAAAAAGATACAACGGCAACTTTTTTCTTTTGAGAATAACTGTTTAAGGCAAATAATACGGTTAAAATAAGTAATACTTTTTTCATGTTTTGGTTTTGTTTTTTATTTGTTTATTATTAATCAGGCATTTATTAAAAACCACTTAATGCTCAAATATATCATAAAAAAAACACTTCCATTATGGAAGTGTAAAATTTATTTTTAAGTTTCAAATAACAATTTAAAATCAGCGTAAAACCACGTCTTTAACAACTTCACGACCTAGTTCTTCATTAATCATTTTAATAATTTTAGATTTTCCGTGACTTAATTCCTCTCTTAAAACTGCTGAGCCAAGTTCTACATAAAGTGTGCTTCCTTTCAAAACAACATTTCTCGTATACGTTTTCACGCCATTTCCCATTAGGTTTCCCCACGCATCTTTTACATCAATCTGATCCATTCCGGGCTGTAATTTATTAACCTGAATAATTTGTTGTAAAACAGCCCCAATCGTACTTTGGTTATTTAGTCTTTTTGCCATCGTTTAAAATATTTATTGGTCCCGTTTTTTTATAATAATATTCTTTTTTCTGATCATTTTTCACCACAAACTCTTCATCCGAAATCGAGATTAATTCCTCACTCCATTTAGCATAATCCGTATTATAATCCAGAAAAGTTCCCTTATCCGTAAATCTTACCGATACATTTTCAAAAGTATCAGTAGTTAAAAAAGTTCCGTCAAGCTGCGCCATTACTTTAGTACGAGTCCCTTTTGTTCCTTTAATTTTAAAAAAATCAAAGTTTTCATTCATGCCATAAGCCTTTTCCTCCCCTTTATCAAAAACCACTTTTTCAATTTCCCAGTAACCATTTAGTTTTTCAATATCTGCTGGTTTTATTTCCTGTTTACAGCTTACAAACAAAAGCGACAAAACCAAAATCATAAAAGCATTTTTCATAGTAAAATATAATATTAATAAGGAGCTGTTTCCTGCTGTCCGCTATATCTTTTATGGCCTCGTTAAAAAGACGAGGCCATAAAAGGATGTCGCTTCCATCAGGGCTAGGGGCTCCCGTTTTCAAAAGAAAATTTAGAGAATTACAAAGGTAACTTTATAAATTTCAAAAGAAATATTTTAATCAATAATTATCTCATTTTTCTAAGACTTTATTTCCTAAATCTTTACAGACTATAAAAAAGCCTATTCTAACAATCTTATGTCATATCATGGTAGATTTTAATGCAAATCTGTCAGACTTTTGCAGCAAAATTATTTCAGTTACATTTTCCTTTAAAGAAGATAATTCCAATTAAATTTTTATACATAAATCCTTTTATTAAAAATAGAATGAAAAAATATTTCATAATAGCATTAAGCACCCTGCTCTTAATTTTTGGATGTAGTAAAGCAAAACCCAAAACCATTGCACTCACAAAACCTGTGTATGTTCAAATAAATAATTATCATCAGCCTGAAGAAAAAGAAAATAGTTCACCTTCCCTAAAAGATGATTTTTTACAAAACAAAAATTCAAAAAATTCACCAGTTACAATTGTAGCTTCCAGCCTATCGAGAGCGCAGTACTCTGATCATAAAGACATTAAAATCGTTTTTAAAAATTCAAGTAAAAAGAGTATTCAGGCAATTAAACTGGAATGGTATTGCGAAAATTCATTTGACGAACCCGCAAATGGCCGATATTTCTACGGAAAAGGAAGATCTACCGGAGAGATCTCAAATTTGCTAAAGCCTGGCAAGATCGAATCAAAAACCTGGGAAGACTTTTCTACAGATGCAAACCGTATTGTTAAAGTAAGAGCTTATTATGTGGTTTTTACAGATGGTACAAAGTGGGAACTTAAATAAAACACTTCATGGTTAAACATGTGAAATAAGTTTTCTTCTCCATTAAACTATTTTACATATTTTTGGTCAAACCCCAAACCAAAAATAAAAGCCATGACCAAAACTATTTTCACAATCCTGACAGCCTTATTATTGATAAGCTGCAGCAAAGATTCAGCAGAACCAGATCCTGTTCCAACTCCATCAGAAAGTATGTATTTCCCTCCATTAACCGGAACAACATGGGAAACAAAATCCATAGCCGATTTAAAATGGAATCAAAGTGCTGTACAGCCGCTTCTAGATTACTTAGAATTAAAACATTCTAAATCATTCATCATTTTAGTAAATGGCCGAATTGTTTTAGAAAACTACTTCAACGGACATAACGCTTCAACAAATTGGTATTGGGCAAGCGCCGGAAAAACGTTAACTTCAACCGTTACCGGAATTGCACAACAGGAAAACTTACTAAACATCAATAATAAAGTTTCTCAATATTTAGGCACTGGCTGGACAAGCGAAACGTTAGCACAAGAAAACAAAATTACCTGCAAACATTTACTAACTATGACATCCGGGCTTGATGATTCAACCGATGATGTAGATCCTGCAGATCTAATCTACAAAGCCGATGCAGGGACAAGATGGGCTTATCATAATGTTTATGTAAAACTGCAAGATGTTATTGCAAGTGCAAGCGGACAAACCTGGGAAAATTATTTCAATGCCAAATTAAGAGACAAAATCGGGATGAATGGTACATGGCTAAAAATTGATGTAAACAGCGTTTATGCAAGTACTTCACGAAGCATGGCACGTTTTGGGCTATTAATGCTGAATAAAGGGAAATGGGAAAATAATATCATTTTAAATGAAGCCTATTTCAATGAAGCAACAACAACTTCACAAAACATTAATTTAGGGTACGGATATTTATGGTGGCTAAATGGTAAAAGTTCCTATCATTTACCGCAATCGCAGCTTACTTTTCAGGGAAGCATAATTCCAACCGGGCCAAGCGATATGTTTATGGCTTTAGGAAAAAATGACCAAAAAATATATGTTGTACCAAGTAAAAATATGGTAGTTATCAGAATGGGAGAGGCTGCAGATAATGAAAATCTTGCCTTATCTGATTTCGATAAAGTTTTATGGGAAAAAATTAGTGCATTGTATCAATAAAAAGACAGTACAAAGTTTAAATCAACTGCCAGTCTTTAGATTTTAAAAAGCTTTTGCAATCATTACAAAAAGCTTTTTCTTCATCCAGTGGGTTCCCTCCTTCAGCATCACGCATTAAACAGGTTTTTACTGCGCAATGTGGTAAACCCGCTGTATGACCTAATTCATGTAAAACTAATTTATAAAATTGTTGATTTTTATTTTTTGCAGATAATCTAAAATCCGAGACTACACAGGCTTTTCCGGGTCTATAACCTAATCCCATTACACCCCAATCTTTAATTCCGTTTTTAGTTGTACTAATATCCGAATTTGATAATCCAACTATCACAGAATCTTTGCCAATATTATCTTTAAGACTTTTAATTATACTATCAGCACGGTATCTATTCCTTGGTTTATAATAGGAGTTTTCAGGAAACGAAATATTTGATCTTAAAACTACTTTTGGATTTATAGCTTTAATTTCTTCAAAAACCTTTTTAGCCTGTTGGGTTTTAAAACTACCTAAGGGCTGAATAACAATTACTTTTTGATTTTTATTACTTTCGTTTTTTCTGTTTGTACAAGAAAGTGCAATAAAAAGAAAAACGAAAAAGCAATATTTCATCATCAAAAATGTATTAATAAATTACTGTTTAGTTCGCAGTCTTTTAAGAACTCCCATAAAGAAGAAACCTATTCCCAGAACTAATAAAACGTAATAAAAAGAAAGACTATTATCTCTCAAAATATTTGCAAAAACAAAACATATAACGCTTGCAAAATAAAAAGCAACAGCCGATATATTTTTAAAAGAAGAAAAACTCATTATAAATTATTTAAAGAAACTGTCTACGAACTCATATTTATTAAAGACTTGTAAATCTTCAATTCCTTCGCCAACACCAATATATTTTACCGGAATTTGAAACTGATCTGAAATACCAATTACTACACCGCCTTTTGCTGTTCCGTCTAATTTTGTTACTGCTAATGAAGTTACTTCTGTCGCAGCTGTAAATTGTTTCGCTTGTTCAAAAGCATTTTGACCTGTTGAACCGTCTAAAACTAAAAGCACGTCGTGCGGCGCATCAGCAACCACTTTCTGCATAACACGTTTTACTTTCGTAAGTTCGTTCATCAAATTGATTTTATTATGCAAACGACCGGCAGTATCAATAATAACAACATCGGCATTTTGAGCCACAGCAGACTGCAAAGTATCAAAAGCCACAGAAGCTGGATCGCTTCCCATATTTTGTTTTACGATTGGAACGCCTACACGATCCGCCCAAACTTGTAACTGATCGATAGCAGCGGCACGGAAAGTATCAGCAGCACCTAAAACCACTTTATAACCGGCTTTTTTAAACTGATAAGCCAGTTTACCAATTGTTGTAGTTTTTCCAACACCATTAACTCCCACAACCATTAAAACGTAAGGTTTTTTATCTTTTGGAATATCAAATTCGGTTGCTTCACCTCTATTGGTTTCAGATAATAAGCCGCCAATTTCGTCACGAAGAATTTGATTTAATTCCTCTGTTCCTAAATATTTATCTTCAGATACCCGTTTTTCGATTCTTTCGATGATTTTCAATGTTGTATTTACACCAACATCTGAAGCTACCAAAACTTCTTCAAGATTATCCAAAACATCATCATCGACTTTAGATTTTCCTGCAACAGCTTTGCTTAACTTAGAGAAAAAAGTAGTTTTTGTTTTTTCAAGACCTTTATCTAAAGTCTCTTTTTTTTCGGTAGAGAATAATTTTTTAAAAAAACTCATTTTTTAATTTATTGTTAGTTTTAGATTGTTTCTAAGAGTTTTGAAACAATCTTAATGTTTATAGAATGCCTTTTGTTTTAATTTAACCCCAATTACACGATATCCTTCTATTTGTCTTTTTTAAACAAGTAAAGATAAAGAGTCTGATGGGAACAAATGTTTAAAAAAAACACAAATTGATTGGTTTCTATAAAATTTTAAACAAATATAAAAAATAAAAAAGCTACTTCCGAATGAAAGTAGCTTTTCTATATATTGTAATTGTAATTATTTCTTTTTCAAGAATTCATCAACTTCTTCAGGAGCCATAATAGATTCTACGAATGTATATGCGCCAGTTTTAGGAGATTTTACCATTTTGATGGCTTTTGATAATCTCTTAGAAGATGTTTGTAACGATGCTACGGTTTTCTTTGCCATGATTCAAATGTTATTTGAAGTTTTTTATAAAACTCTAAATGGCAAAACCATTTGAGATTTACAAAAATCTCTAATTATTACTTAATTTCTTTGTGAACAGTTACACGTTTCAAGATTGGATTAAATTTTTTAATCTCTAATCTGTCTGGAGTATTTTTTTTGTTCTTAGTTGTAATATATCTAGAAGTTCCCGGAACACCAGAAGTCTTGTGCTCAGTACATTCTAAAATTACCTGGATTCTATTACCTTTCTTTGCCATCTTGCTATATATTTATTTAGGAAAAGATTATTTGATAAATCCTTCTGACTGTGCTTTTTTCAAAACAGCAGTGATTCCATTTTTATTAATTGTTTTTATCGTAGATGCTGCTACTCTAAGAGTAATCCATCTATCTTCTTCTGGAAGATAAAAACGCTTTTTAACTAAGTTTACAGAAAACTTTCTCTTAGTTTTGTTCATAGCGTGAGAAACGTTATTTCCTACCATCGCTCTTTTACCTGTAAGGTCACAAACTCTTGACATTATACTTATCTTTTATCGTTATTCAAAATCAGGGTGCAAAGAAAAGAAAAATAAACCATTGTAGCAAAAAATTATTGCACAATTTTTAAAATTTCTTTTTGTAATATTTCTAAACTCTTAATAGTTGCTCTATCTATCACTTTTTCACGTGGTTGGCCAAAGTTAAATTCTTCTGTGATTACTCCCTCTGGTGTAGCCAAGGCGATAAAAACAGCACCAATTTCAGCATTTGAGTCTCCTTTTGACGGACCAGCGTTCCCGGTTGTCGCGATTGCATAGTCGGTTTTGAGTATATCTTTCACATTCAAAGCCATAGCCGCTGCAACCTCAGCACTTACTACCGAAAACTGATCTATTAAATCCTGCGATACGCCCAAAACATTGACCTTTGCTTCTGTTGCATACGAAACAACACTTCCTTTAAAATATCTTGACGCTCCTTGCACAGATGACAAAAGCGAAGCAATTTTTCCTCCAGTGCAGCTTTCAGCTGTAGAAATCGTTTTATTATTTTTAGCCAGCAATTTACCCACTACGGTTTCAATCGTTTCATTTTCTTCATAACCCACTATAATATCATGAATTATAGCATCTAGCGACTGAACATTTTCTTCGATTGCTTTTTCTAATTCTTCTTTATCTGCTCCGCGGGCAGTCATACGCAGACGAACTCGTCCGGGATTTGGCAGATAAGCCAGTTTGATAAAATCAGGCAGATTATTTTCCCAGTTTTCAATACGTTCTGCGACTAAACTTTCTCCTTGACCGTACGTTAAAATGGTTTTATGAATAATATAAGGACGTTTATATTCTTTTACAATTTTTGGAATTATCTCATTTTCTACCAGATATTTCATTTCATACGGAACACCCGGAAGCGAAACAAACACGGTATTTTCTTTTTTCATCCACATTCCCGGTGCTGTTCCCATTTTATTATGAAGAACGGTGCATTTTGAAGGAACAAGAGCCTGATCTTTATTTAACTGCGAAATGGGTCTTTTATAAAAACCTTCAATAAGTTCTGTTACGTGAGCCAGAACTTCGGGATTTACAACCAGCTGATCATCAAAATAATCACAGAAAGTCTTTTTGGTGATATCGTCTTTTGTCGGACCTAAACCTCCGGTAATAATTACAATATCAACCTTGTTTTGCAGTTGTGCAAAAGTGTTTAAAATATGCTGTTTATCATCACTTATAGAAATCATTTCATAAGTTTCGACACCTATTCGATCCAGTTCTTTGGCTATAAAATTTGAATTTGTATCTACAATTTGACCAATTAAAATCTCATCTCCAATGGTAACTATTGTTGCTTTCATAGTATTAAAAGTTTTACTTATAAAGGTATAAGTTTATTTATGAAGTAGGATTGCGGAAATGATTTGAGGCAGAAAAAATTTAAAAGATAATTTCTTTTATCTTTTAACGAGAAGTTAAAACCTTGAAAAATGGATTGAAATAAAACAAGAAAAATGATTCCGCTTTTCAGTTAAAAAGCGGAATTATATGAATTTTAGACGTCAAAATCTTTTTTGATTTCTTTAATTGCATCTTTTACCTGCACTTTTATACTTTTAAAAGTCTCGATAATATCTTTTTTCTTTCCTTCTGCTTTTGTCCACGCTTCGACTTGCAGGATTTCTTCAAATGCAACATTCAACCCCATTAAGTCTAATGTAGGTTTAATTTTATGCGCATACGAATAAGCGTATTTATGATCCTTTTTCTTGATTCCTTCTTTGATTTGTTTCAAATCCTCGGGAACCTCTGTAACAAATAATTTTAGAATTTCGTTTACAAATTCGGGGTCATTGTCTGAAAGCGCATACACTTTCGAAAGATTATACTTTAAAGCCATTATTTTACTTGTATTCTGAATAATTTTTTATCTTCTAAAAAGCCTTCCAAAACATCATTTGGTTTTACCGGCGCAACACCTGCTGGCGTTCCTGTAAAAATAATATCTCCAATTTTTAAGGTAAAAAACTGAGAAACATAAGAAACCAATTCATCAATTTTCCAAAGCATAAAACTCGTATTTCCTTTTTGAACTGTTTCAGAATTATTTTTGAGCTCAAACGTAAGATTTTCTAGCGAAACAAAATCACTTTTTGGTAAAAAATCTCCAATTACTGCTGAACCGTCAAATGCTTTTGCTTTTTCCCAAGGCAGTCCTTTTGCTTTTAATTTATCTTGTAAATCTCTGGCAGTAAAATCAATACCTACACTAATATCGTCATAATATTTGTGCGCAAACTTAGGCTCAATATATTTTCCAACCTTATTAATTTTCACAATTATTTCTAATTCGTGATGAACTTCCTGAGAAAATTCCGGAATTACAAACGGATGCTGCTTCAACAAAACCGCTGAATCTGGTTTCATAAAAACCACAGGCTCATCCGGACGTTCATTTTTTAATTCTTCAATATGATTGGTATAATTTCTACCGATACAAATGATCTTCATTATTTTAAGTGTTCAGTTTTCAGTTTTTAGTGTTCAGGAAAACTTAGCACTCAAAAAAAACTGAACACTAAAAACTGAACACTGAATACTTTATTTTGTGTTTAATTTTCTCAATTTAATTCCTGTCAAAACTTTTTTGGTGTACAAAGGAAAATCGGCGTTTTGAATCCAGCTGAAATAGCCTGGTTCTGTTTCCAGTACTTTTAAAACTTTTGCACCTTTATGTTTTCCGAAAGTAAAAATTTCTTCGTCGTCTTTATCAAAAGCAATCATTCCGGCAAAATCGGCGATTTTTTTACGGGTTGTAAATTCAGATAATGATTTCATGTCATTTTCCAGTTCAGGATAACGATCTAACTGCGCTTTCAAAATCTCGTAGGTTGCCATCGTATCTGCTTCTGCAGAGTGGGCATTTTCAAGACTTTTTCCGCAGTAAAACTTCAAAGCAGCACTTAAAGTACGTTCTTCCATTTTATGGAAAATAGTCTGAACATCTACCGAAACTTTATTTTTCATATCAAAATCAACTCCGGCGCGAAGTAATTCTTCTGCTAATAACGGAATATCAAAACGATCTGAATTAAAACCTCCCAAATCACTGTCTTTTATCATATTATGAACCAGCGGTGCCAGTTCTGCAAAAGTAGGTTCATTGGCTACTTTTTCATCCGTAATTCCGTGAACGGCTGTTGTTTGTGGAGGAATTGGAATTGTTGGATTAACCAGCCAGGTTTTACTTTCTTTATTTCCGTTTGGAAAAACTTTAAATATTGAAATTTCTACTATTCGATCTTTACCGATGTCAATTCCAGTTGTTTCAAGATCAAAAAAGCAGATTGGTTTGTTAAGTTTTAATTCCATTTTTAATTTTTATAAGATTACAAATGTAAATTTTTAAAGCCAAAGTTCCCGCCCAAATTTCTATTTTTTTGACCAAAATTGGCTTTTTTTGTTGATTTTACGTTTAAAATTAAAACAAAACAAGTCGGTTTTCTGTTTTTCGTACAAACGAAAAAACCCGAAAAACTTTTCAATTTTTCGGGTTTTAAATTTTATTTATGAATCAATTAGAAATCTCTGTCTATATCAAAAGCTTCTAAATATTCTGCTACTCTTTTTACAAAACTTCCTCCTAATGCTCCGTCAACAACTCTGTGATCGTAAGAGTGCGATAAGAACATTTTTTGGCGAATTCCGATAAAATCTCCTTCTGGAGTTTCGATAACCGCAGGAACTTTACGAATTGCTCCAAGAGCTAGAATTCCAACTTGCGGCTGATTGATAATTGGCGTTCCAAAAACACTTCCAAAAGTTCCAACATTTGTTACCGTATAAGTTCCGCCTTGTGTATCGTCTGGTTTTAGTTTTCCTGCTTTTGCACGGTTTCCTAAATCGTTAACCGCTTTTGCCATTCCAACAAGGTTTAACTGGTCAGCGTTTTTAATTACAGGAACAATTAAATTTCCGTTTGGTAACGCAGCCGCCATTCCTAAATTGATATTTTTCTTTTTGATGATATATTCGCCATCAACAGAAATATTCATTCCAGGGAAATCTTTTAACGCTTTTGCAACCGCTTCCATCATAATTGGAGTAAAAGTCAGCTTCTCGCCTTCTCTCTTTTCAAAAGCCGTTTTAACTTTATCTCTCCATTTTACAATGTTCGTTACGTCAACTTCAATAAATGATTGAACGTGTGCCGAAGTCTGTACAGAAGCTACCATGTAACCAGAAATCAGTTTACGCATTCTGTCCATTTCAATGATTTCGTCACCACCATTTACAGAAACCGGAACTGCCTGCTGGCTTTTTTGAACTAATGGTTCTGGCGCTTTCGCAGTTTCAACAGCTGGTTTTGGAGTTTCAACCGCTGCTTTTGGTGCTTGCTCAACTACTTTTGGAGCTTGAACAATTCCTGCTTTGCGGTCTTCTATATATTTTAAAATATCATCTTTGGTTACGCGGGCATCTTTTCCTGAACCTTGAATATTATCCAATTCAGCAAGAGAAATACCTTCTTCTTTTGCAATATTTTTTACTAAAGGAGAAAGGAATTTTTCTGATCCGGAAAAATCCTGTGGAGCAGCAACTTCTTCTTTTACTGCTTCAATTGTTTTTTCGATTTCTACAGCTTCTGCAGGAGCAGCAGCTTCAACAGCTGGAGTTGCAGCCGGCGCATCACCACCTTCAGTTTCGATAATTGCAATAGTCTGCCCTACCTGAACTAAATCATCTTTGCCAAATAATTGTTCAACTAAAATTCCAGATACTTCACTTGGTACTTCGCTGTCAACTTTATCAGTTGCAATTTCCAGTACAGCTTCATCAGCTTCAATTTTGTCTCCCACTTCTTTCAACCAGTTAGTAATGGTTGCTTCAGCGACGCTCTCTCCCATTTTAGGAAGCTTTAATTCAAATCTTGCCATATTATTATTCTAAAGGGTGATTTTGATTTTCTGATTGCGAAATTACTGAAAAATTTAAATATAAATTACACTTAATATAATTTTTACTGAATTTTTCTAATTTCCCCTCTATCGTTTCTTGAATTACTTCCAATAATAAAATTGGTGTTTTTGGGGAAAATCTTAAAAGTAATGTTCTTATCTTTAAGAGTTTCTATGATTTTGATACATTTTTTGAATGAAACATAGTGATTATCCAAAATGATCTCTGCCTTTTTTCCCTTTAAAATCAGCGACGAATTTACCATTTTTTCTTTTTTGAAATCTAAAAAACTAACTTTATTTTCTAAAATCGAAGCCAACTTTTCAGACAAATTCTCATTTTCAGAGTATAAAATATAACTTTCTGGCAGCAGTTTTATTTTAGGTTTTCCCTGAAACATTTTTATAAATGAAAAAAACCAGGTTCCAACCTGAATAAAAAAACTAAAAAACCATGATTTTTTAAAATGCTTTTGGTAGAAAAAATTCATTGCATCCTGAAAACGTTTCATATACAATTCATCTTTAACGGTACTTTCTCCTTTATAGTGTAAAACGGTTGTTTCGTGATAATAATAATTAGATTTTTTTAGTAAAAGTGCCCTGTAAGACAAATCAATATCATCTGCATACATAAAGCAGTTTTCATCAAAGCCATTTAATTTTTGGTATAAATCTTTTTCCAAAAACATAAAAGCACCTACAAGAATCTCAACTTTTCCGGTTTGATTTTCATTTAAATGCTGTGCATAATATTGATTAAAAAGATTCCATTTTGGAAATATTTTATACAAACCAAAAATTTTGGTAAAAGCAACCCATGGCGACGGAATACCGCGTTTACTTTCAGGCAGAAAGCTTCCGGTTCCGTCGATTAATTTACAGCCAATAATTCCTAAATCTTGTTTTTCTTCGGCGAAAGCCAAAATCTTGGTAAAAGTATCTTCGGCAACAACGGTGTCAGGATTTAAAATGCAGATGTATTTTCCGCTGGCTTGTTCAACTCCAATATTATTTCCTTTTGGAAAACCAAAATTTCCCTGGTTTTGAATCAGTTTTACTTTTGGAAATTGGGTTTTCATCATCAAACAGCTGTCATCAGACGAATTATTATCAATAACAATAATTTCGGCATCAAGATTGACAATTGCTTCCTGAACACTTAAAACACATTGTTCCAGAAAGTAACGCACATTATAATTAAGAATGATAACCGATAATTGCATTGAAATTTTTGTAATTGATTTTGGGGAAAGTTAGAAATTTTCGGCCAAACCTAATCGCAATGACCAATCGTTTTTACTAATTCCGTAGTCAAGGACTAAATTACTGTTGTTTTTCTTGTTCCATTTAATGCGTAATCCGGTTCCAACGGCTGGATTCCATTTTTTAAATTGATACGTATCTAACTTTGAAACAGAGGAAACATTAGTAAAAAACACAGCGCCCCAAAAACCGTTTTTTGAGATATCAGTTCTATATTCGGTTTCAAAATAAATCAGCGCATTACTGCGAAATCTGTTTCGGGTAAAACCACGTCCTGTTCTTCCGTCTCGATCCCAGCCAATACTTGGCAGGTCTAAATAATGCGGTTTTCCACCAAAAGTTGACCAATAAAAAGCTCTGTAAGCCAAAACCCGATGTTTATATTTATGGAAAGAATGGTATTTTCGGGCATCAAAATAAATTGAATTCCATTTTTTGCCTTCCACTCCGCTCGTGTTGATTCGGTAATCTGCTTCGACATACAAACCTTGTTCGGGATTTACATTATTTTCTCTGGAATCATAAAGTCCCTGAATGGCAATTCCGAAGGAAGTTTCATCTGAAAAATCCCCATTCATATATTTAGAATAATCTGTTTCTTCATCGATATACGATTCTTCAGAAATATTCTGATAATTATCAAACAATAAACCTAATCCTAATCGATAATTCCCGATTATTTTTCGGGTGGCAAATTGATAAAAACGCCATTGTTGATAATCCAGAGTTGACATTTTTTTATCTGTATTATGTCCGCCCAGACCGTACGTATCTTGAGGATAAATCATATAGCGATAATCACCTATAAAATTCCAGTAATTATCTTTCGTATAAATATAGGTTTGAATGGGAAAAACATATTGTTTGGTAAAACTAAAATAAGGTGAAAACGAAACCTGAGACATTTTGGTCGTGTTGCTGTCGCCGAGATAAAAAGTGGTCAAAAAAGAAACTACTAAACCGGTATTTTTATTAGCATCAATTGGAACCGGAAGTAAAGAAAAAGCTATTTTTTTATCCTGATTCTTTCTTAAAGAATCGTTTTTATTAAAAAGCTTGTACAAAACATCCAGTATATCTTTATTATTATGTGAAATAGTATCGTTTTGGCAATAGCTGAAATGCATTTGAAAAAAGAAAAAGAAACCTAATAGAAGTTTTGCATTTTTCATGACGTAAGTTTTTCAGATACAACTTCTTACAAATTTAAAATTTTATTCAGAATATACGCTTCTTTCAAAATAAATAAAAAGAAAATTCTATTTTTGAAGTAAATCAAAATCTCTTTTTCAATGAAAATCAAAGCAGTTGTTTTAATTGGTTCTCTCCTTTTTGTGTTTGCAATTTTAAGTTTCGCTTCCGCGGAAGAAGTTTCGAATTCCAATACAGATTTGGTAAAGACCTCAACTTGGTTTATTGCTGGTTCTGCCAAAGAAAATCAGGAAACAATTAATAGAAAGAAAAAGGGATAATTAAAGTTACAGCAAAAGATAATCCGGTTGGAGAAATTGAGCTGAATGTGATGCTTACAGAATCTGATTCAAACGATGGCAAACCAACAAATTTGTCTGAAAGTTCAAAATATCTAAGTATTACGTATAAATCATCACATCTTATAAAATTGCAGGCACGTGAAGGAAATGCAGAACGAACGGGATGTGTGCACGGCGGCTCGCATCCAAGAATAGATTTACCTGTTTCTGCTAAAAAGTTCACAACTATAAAAATTCCGTGGACGGATTTCAAACAAGACGGCGATCCAAACGGAAAGTCTTTAGATATTCATAATCTCTGCAAGTTCAATTTTGTGAATTACAATCCAGTTTCAGGTGCGACATTAGAAATAAAATCAGTTATTCTAAATTGAAATGAGGATATTTTAACGCAAAGCGCGCTAAGTTTTTTTCGCAAAGAATGCAAAGATTTTTAAGTTGCAGCTAAAAATTAGCTGAAGTTCTCAAAGCTTTATCAATACAAAGCTTTGAGAACTTTGCAGTTTGAAAAACTCACTTAGAAAAAACCTTGTGCACTTTGCGAAAAAACTTTGCGAGCTTTGCGTTAAAAATAATTCATTCAGAGAGAACCTGAAACTTGAAACCTGAAACTTTTTTCAAAACTACAAATGAAGCTGAATTTTAAACCTATTGAAGATTTTCATTACGAATAACATTATTGTTGAGAAAACCAGCGACCAAATAATTCCCGGAACTCCTTCTCTAAAATATTCTGGTATAATGTGAATTTTGAATGCGAGATTAAAATAATAAATAACACCCGGCAAAATATAAATCAATAACGGATTTGCTGCTGCAGGCATGAAAAAATCGCTCCATTTGGTTTGTTTTTTAACTTCCATTAACCAATACAAAAAGTAAAATAAAACGGTGCAAATTCCGGCAGAAATCAATGTCCATGAAGGCGTTCCTTGTATTTTTGAGATTCCGTAATGTGGTCGAAGGAAAAATCCAACGGCGAAAAACAAAACAATAAATCCTATTACGGGCCAATTGATTTTATTTTCAATTTTCTTGTCAAAAAAGAGTAATGAAATTATTATTCCGGCGATTACTAAAGTTACATGAGTTAAATGTCCGGCAATAAAATGCAGCCATTCCGGCATAACTAAACCTTTTGTCAAATTAGCCGAATTTGCGGCAACACAAACTACAAGAAAAGCAATCATTGTCCATAATCTGCCTGAAACCAGCCAATAATAAATTACCGAAATAAGATAAGCCCAGCCAATTAAACCCAGAATTCCCCACCATTTTGGCGTGATTCCGGTTTTTCCGGTTTCTTCCTGAACGTATAAAAAGTAAAGTGCAATTAAAACCAGTATTCCGCCATATTGCAGAATGTATTTTAACCAAACTGAAAAATCTTTTGGGTATTTATTCCAAATCGGAATTGGCATTGCATAAGCCAAAAGTCCCCAGAAAGCGGGCGCGATTATCATTTTTGAAGCGTCGTAACCATATTCGGCATTTACCATATAAACACCAATTATGATTAAAGCTACAGCACGTTTTAAAGTATGTGTCCAGATTACTTTTGGCGTGTCACCTTTTATTAATCTGGCATTAAAGGCAAACGGAACTGACATTCCGACTATAAATAAAAAAGCAGGAAAAACTAAATCGACAAAGGTCATTGCATCGGCATCTGCGGGCATGTGTTTCATCCATTGCGGCACATTTTTGACACTTGCGAGTTCATTTACAAATATCATTACAAAAATGGTAATTCCGCGTAAAGCGTCAATCGAAATAATCCTTTGATTATACAAATTCTCTTTAATTTTCATAAAATATTACTTTTTTATCAAATATAATATAATTCTAAAATGTCGGTTACATTGTTACATAAATTTTCTTTTGCAATATTTTCTTAAAGAGAAATAAAAACAACATCAATTCTTTACTTTTGCAGTTATGCTATCATTCTTTAAATCAAAACCTTTTTTAAAAGACCTTCTGGCGGGCGATTATGTCGATATTCACTCCCATTTGCTTCCGGGAATTGATGATGGCGCATCATCTATCAAAAAAACAATCAAACTTGTAAAGGCATTTCAGGAATTGGGAATTTCTCAGTTTGTTACTACGCCGCACATTAATCATTTTGTCTGGGATAATGCTGAACAGGATATTTTAGACAGACAAAAAGAAACTGAAGTTTTACTGAAAGAACAAAACATCAATATTCCGTTTAAGGCAGCATCTGAGTATTTTATGGACGACTGGTTTGAAAATCATGTAAAAACAGAAAAACTTTTAACCTTAAAAGAGAATTATGTATTAGTTGAAATATCGTATTTAAGTGCGCCTTTAAACTTATATAAGATTATTTTTGAGATACAACTTGCAGGATATATTCCGGTTTTGGCACATCCGGAACGGTATTTATATTTTCATAATAACTTTGTAGAGTATGAAAAACTAAAGAAAGCGGGATGTTTATTTCAGCTGAATTTATTGGCTGTTATGGGTTATTATGGCAGCGAAATCACTAAAACTGCTGCGCTTTTATTAAAGAAAGGAATGTATGATTTTTCGGGAACCGATGTGCATCACAGCAATCATATCGAATCTTTACATCAAAAAATAAAAATTGATTCAGTTGAAAACTTAAAGGAAGTTATTGCCAATAATCAGTTTTTTAGATTCTAATTTTTTTCCAATTTAAAGCATAAAAGATGCTACGGATCCTACTATTTTTTATTCTGTCTGTTTTTTCAGTTAAAGCCCAAACTTCAGGCTGTAAAGATGTGCTTTCAAAAAATTACAATCCAAATGCTGTGCAAAATGACGGAAGCTGTATTTATGAAAGTTTAAAACTGAGACCTGAATATTCGATTAGACTTAGCGATTCTATTAAAGAAACTTCGGGTTTAATTGCTTTTGGTGGTTTATTGTGGACTCATAATGATGATCACGATAAAACGATTTACGGATTAGATTCTTTAGGAACAATCAAAAAGAAAATTATTCTGGATCAGGTTGTAAATCATGACTGGGAAGAGATTTCGCAAGACAGCTCGTATTTATATATTGGAGATTTCGGAAATAATTATAGCGGAAATCGAACGGATTTAAATATCCTGAAAATTGAAAAAAAATCGTTTTTAGAAGGAAATCCCATTATCGAAAAAATCTTATTTCAATATGCTGACCAAACTGATATTTCAGCACAAAAACCAAATTCGACCGATTTTGACTGTGAAGCTTTTGTAGTTTCTAAAGACAGTATTTATTTGTTTACCAAACAATGGAAATCATCTAAAACAAGTATTTACGTATTACCTAATCAATCCGGAAATCATATTGCACAATTTAAAAATACGTTAGATACTAAAGGTTTAGTTACGGGCGCGACGTATTTTGAAGAAAAGAAAATCGTAGTTCTTTGCGGTTATTCTAAAACGGGAAAAACATTTCTTTATCTTTTATATGATTTTAAAGACAATGATTTTTTATCGGGAAATAAACGAAAAATCGATCTTAAGCTTCCATTTCATCAAATAGAAGGAATTGCGACAAAAGATGGTCTTCATTATTTTATTACCAATGAATCTTTGGTTCGAAAACCCATTTTAAATAATCCGCAGCAAATTCATTATTTAGATTTGAGTTCCGTTTTAAATCAATATGTTAATCGGCAGCAATAATGTTGTTTTTCGCTCCCATTATTAAAAGCCATAAACACGTTCCGATTTCGCCAAGAGTTGCCGGAAGTCTTACAAAAGAGGATATTCCGAGGTCAGCATAATTTGAAAACAATGCATTTCCGAAAAAATTTATTAAATAACTCACACAGCCAAGCATTAATAATATTCCTAAAAATTTCGGGATTATTGCTGATTTAAAAATTAAATATCCCAACGGAAACAGCCAAAGTCCCAAAAAAACCTGAACGATTAAATTTCCGTAATCATATTGATTCAGATAAAACATTACCAGATCTTTTTCCTCTCCGCCTGAATTAATTATAGAAAGTACTGCAAATTTATTCTGCATGTTTATAAAAGAAATTGGCACGCTTACAATCGCTAAAATAACCATATATATGGCGTACGTTTTATGAACGGGTTTTAATAATTTGTACAAAACCAAAGGCAGAAACAAAAAGAAAGTGTAACAGATTAATCCGCTTATAATACCAAGTCTAAAAAGAAATTCATGGTTTACAATATTACTAAAAGTTATATCAGGATGATTCCAGACAATTAGTAAAGAAGGAACATATCCTAAACTAAAAATCCCGGTTACTACGACTACTAAATATAGTAAACCTGCGATTCTGCCTGTATTTCTAAACGATAGTTTTGATTCTTGATTCATACTTTTATCTTTAAATTAAACTTGCTTTGGCCATTTAAGTGCAGTCCAAAATATTATTGAAGTCAAAATACTTTCTATTAACGCCAGAAAAATGTAGAAACTCCACCAGGCTCCAGTTGTTGTAAAGGCTATTAGCAGCATTATGACAGTATAAATAATTCCGAAAATGAGATTAAGCCAGCGGTTTATTTTTGGTTTTAAAATAACAGATGCAAAAATCATTAAGGCCGGAATTGTCATTAAAAGTGTCGCGAGAAATAATTTCATGGGAGAATCCAGCAATGTATCTCCGCTTATAAAATCTTCGACTTTTTTTGGAACATAGAGCGAGAAATAATCTCCATACATATAACAAAACATTACGGAAGTCCACAATGCTGCAAGTTTAATTTTTGTGTTTATTTTAAAATCTTCAAAACCATTGGTGTTTATTTCTTTCTCACTCATATTTAAGGAATTAAGTTTTTAAATATGTCGGAGATAGTTCTAAAATGTTACAATTTGTTTTTTTTCTAAAAGATAAGAGGCTGTCTCAAAAGTCGAGGCACCCGTTATACCATAACTATTTTGTTTGTTTTTTTAGTGACTTAATTGATCGCTTTTTGATATCCAATTTATCATTCCATAGGAATGTTTCGTAGGTAGAAAAAAAAATCAGCCGCATTTGCGTTCCGTAGGAACGTTTGATAGATCAGATTATTAAAAGCAATATAAATCAAACGTTCCTACGGAACGTAATCCATTATAACAATATAATTTTCTACCAATGAAATGTTTTCTACCAATGAAATGTTCCTACGGAACAAATAGGTAAAATAACAAAGAGGCTGTCTCAACTTTTGAGACTGGTTCTTCTAATTTTCCTATTCTAAAGCTTAAATAAGATTAACAATTCGCAAATCGTAAGATAAAAGTTTACTTTTGCAAAAAGTTATGTTTTCCAAAATACTCATAACTCATAATTTATAACTTACAATTTACAAAGTGAATTACTTATCTGTAGAAAATATATCGAAGTCATTTGGCGAAAGAGTCCTTTTTGACAACATTTCATTTGGAATCAACAAAGACCAAAAAATCGCTTTTATTGCCAAAAATGGTTCTGGAAAAACCACCATTATGAGCATTATTAATGGCTTAGACGAACCAGATACGGGACAAGTTGTTTTGAGAAAAGGAATTAGAATGGCTTTTCTTTCCCAAGACAATAATCTGCAGGATGAACTTACAATTGAAGAAAGCATTTTTGCATCTGATAATGAAACGCTTAAAATAATTGAAGCTTACGAGAAAGCATTAGAAAATCCAAATGACGAAGAAGCGTATCAAAAGGCTTTTGACGGAATGGATCAGCATAATGCGTGGGATTTTGAAACGCAGTACAAACAAATTTTATTCAAATTAAAACTGGAAGATTTTAAACTAAAAGTAAAAAATCTTTCGGGAGGACAAAAAAAACGTCTTTCATTGGCAATCATATTAATCAATCGTCCTGATTTATTGATTCTTGATGAGCCAACCAACCATTTAGATTTAGAAATGATCGAATGGCTAGAAAGTTATTTTGCCAAAGAAAATATTACGTTGTTTATGGTAACGCACGACCGTTTCTTTTTAGAGCGCGTTTGTAACGAAATTATCGAATTAGACAACGGAAAATTATATCAATACAAAGGAAATTACTCTTATTATTTAGAGAAAAAAGAAGAAAGAATTACTTCTGAAAATTCGAGTATTGACAAAGCTAAAAACTTATTTGTTAAAGAATTAGAATGGATGCGCCGCCAGCCAAAAGCGAGAACAACTAAATCTAAATCGCGTCAGGATGACTTTTATGTAATTAAAGAAAAAGCGCAAAGCCGACGTAAAGAAAATAAAGTCGAGCTTGAAATTAATATGGAAAGAATGGGAAGCAAAATTATTGAGCTTCATAAACTTTCTAAAAAATTCAAAGACCGTGTGATTCTGGATAACTTTAGTTTTGATTTTCAACGTGGCGAAAGAATCGGGATTATTGGTAAAAACGGAACCGGAAAATCTACATTTTTAAATCTGCTTACAGGGACAATTCCGCCAGACAGCGGCCGCGTTGTAAAAGGAGATACCATTAAAATTGGTTATTATACACAATCTGGAATTAATCCAAAACCGGGTCAGCGTGTTATAGATATTATTAAGGAATACGGCGAATATATTCCGCTTGCAAAAGGAAAAATTATTTCGGCTTCGCAATTGTTAGAGCGTTTTCTTTTTGATGCGAAAAAACAATACGATTATGTTGAAAAATTAAGCGGAGGAGAATTAAAACGTTTGTATTTATGTACAGTTTTAATTCAAAACCCGAACTTTTTGATTCTCGATGAGCCAACAAACGATTTGGATATTGTAACGCTTAACGTTTTGGAAAGCTTTCTTTTAGATTATCCGGGATGTTTATTGGTGGTTTCGCACGACCGTTACTTTATGGATAAAATTGTCGATCATTTATTTATTTTTAGAGGACAAGGCGAAATCGAAAATTTCCCAGGAAACTATTCTGATTTCCGTGCTTATGAAGACAGTGCCGATGTGGCTCAAAAAGAAGAAAACAAAGCGGAAAAGAAAGACTGGAAACAAAATAATCCAACCGGAAATTTAAGCTTTAATGAGCAAAAAGAATATCAAAAAATCGAAAGAGAAATCAAAGATTTAGAAATCGAAAAAACTAAAATCGAAACATTATTTGCTGACGGAAAAGTCGCTGATGCGGATATCGAGAAAAAGGCAAATGAACTTCAAAGTATTATAAATAAAATTGAAGCGAAAGAAGAACGTTGGTTTGAACTTTCTGCTAAAATCGAAGGATAGATTAGTTTTCAGTCGCAGTCTCAGTTTTCAGTTTTTTTTGCTTAAAAGTAAACTTTTTCCTTCTTTTTTTATTATTCTTGTAGAAAAATAAAAAATGGATTTTAAAGAATTACTGGCTTATAAAAAATCATTTGAGCTTGCGATGGAAATTTTTGAGATTTCAAAAACTTTTCCAAAAGAAGAAACTTATTCCTTAACTGATCAAATACGTCGCTCATCAAGAAGTGTGACCGCAAACATTGCAGAATCATATAGAAAAAGAAGGTACGTAAATCATTTTATAAGTAAATTAACAGATAGTGACGCTGAAAACTCAGAAACTAGTACTTGGCTGGAATTTTCTCTTAAATGCAAATACATAAATCAAGAATCGTTTGATCAATTGAATATTAAGAGCATTGAAATTGGAAAACTAATTAATTATATGATTAACAATCCAAATAGATTTGGCTGCAGTTAAACACACAGACTGAAAACTGAGACTGCGACTGAAAACTTTTATTAAATTAGCATTTTAAAAAATAAAAAATGAAACAACTTTTAACAGCGTTACTTGCATTGACCCTTTTCGTTTCTTGTTCTAAAGATAAAGATGAAGTTAAAGATTATACGGCTCAGAATGAACAGGAAATTAAAGATTATCTGGCTAAAAATAACTTAACTGCAACAAGAACAGATTCTGGGTTGTATTATATTATTAATGAACCGGGCGAAGGTGAAGATTTTCCTGAACCTAACGCAAATGTAACGGTTGTTTATAAAGGTTATTTCACAAACGGAAATGTATTTGATGAAAGCGACAAAAATGTAGATGAAGCTGACAAAAAAGGAGTTGCATTTGGTTTAAGTCAGGTAATTCAAGGTTGGAAAGAAGGAATCCGATTTTTTAAACCAGGAGGAAAAGGCGTTCTTTTAGTTCCCGCGCATTTAGGTTACGGAAGCAGAGATTACAACGGAATTCCAGGCGGATCTGTTTTGGTATTTGATATAACTTTAAAATCAATTAATTAAGATATTTTTCAAAATTTCGGCATGCTTTTTCAAATCAAATCTTATCTAAAATTTCTTTGGAATTCTAAAAACGAGCACGGTGTTCATTCGCCTTTTGTTTTTAGTTTATTGACCAAATGCTTTTATGATAAGAAGCCGAAACGTGAATATTTAATTCTAAAAAACTATAGAAAATCACTTCTTGAAAATAAAAATTTCATTGAAGTAACTGATTTTGGTGCTGGCTCTAAAGTTTTTAAATCAAACAGAAGACAGATTTCTAAAATCGCATCTACAGCCGGAATTTCTCCAAAACGGGCTGAATTATTATTTCGCGTCACTAATTATTTTCAACCAAAAAACATTCTTGAAATTGGGACTTCTTTAGGTTTAGCAACTGCCGCTCTTGCCCTTGGAAATACTGATGCAAAAGTCATTACAATTGAAGGCTGTCCAAATACGGCAAATACGGCACAAAATCAATTAGATAAATTTGACTGCAAAAATGTCGAAAATATAATCTCAGAATTTGAATCTTTTTTAATTTCAGAAAATCTGGATTCTAAGAATTACGATCTAATATATTTCGACGGAAATCATTCAAAAAAAGCGACTTTAACTTATTTTGAAATTTTACTACAAACGATAAACAACGATTCTGTTTGGATTTTTGATGACATTCATTGGTCTCCGGAAATGGAAGAAGCTTGGGAGATTATAAAAAATCACCCAAAAGTAAAAGTTACGATTGATACTTTTCAATGGGGTTTTGTATTTTTTAGATACGAACAGGAAAAAGAACATTTTGTGATTCGCGCCTAACAAATTTCAGTATACAATTTTTATTACATTTGTTACTATACGAAGTTTATATGAATGCAATAAAAATTGATACACCTCTACAATATTCAATAGCTGTAACTGAATTTCTTTCAGACAATCCAAATGCTAATTGTGTTATTATTGCTTCTGCCACAGGAGTTAAGCAAAATTATTATCACAATTTTTCAAAGTTTTTATCTCATAACAATTATTCTGTTTTCACCTTTGATTATGGCGGAATTGGCGATTCAAAACCAGAATCTCTAAAGAAATTTTCTACAACCGCAACAAATTGGGCACAAAATGATTTTGAAAGTGTGGTTCAATATGTTAAAAGCAAAAAGCCCGACAGCAAAATATTCATTATAACGCACAGTATTGGTGGCCAGCTTATTGGTTTAGTTCCTTCAAATAATTTATTTGACGGCGTAATCATGGCTGTTTCACAATCTGGAAGCTGGATTCACTGGAAAGGATTTGAGAGACTAAAAATGCAATTTTTGTGGTATGTTACTATACCTTTATTTTGCAGAATTTTCAATTATTTACCTTCCAGTCATTTTACCCGTATGGAAGATTTACCAAAAGAAATGGCTCTGGAATGGGCAAAATGGTGCAAAAAACCAAATTATCATTTTGATTGTATTGACAATGTAAAAGAGCATTATGATAAAATTAAATGCAAAATTATTTCTTATAGTATCGACAATGATTTTTATGCAACTGTTCCGGCAGTAAACTGGATTGCATCACAATTTAAAAACGCTGATGTTACCAGAACGCATTTAAAAGCCGAAGACTTTGGAGTAAAAGACATTGGCCATTTTGGCTTCTTTAAAAATAAATTTAAAGACAGTATTTGGAACGTGTTTTTAGAGGATTTAAGGAAATTCGAGAATTAGGATCTTCAAAATTGAGATATATTATCTCCCATTAAAAATAAAAAAAGGCATCTCAAAAGTCAGAGTAGCATCGTTTTATTTTACATATTTCTTGTTCCGTAGGAACATCTCATTGGTAGAAAATTATATTTTCACCATCGTTACGTTCCATAGGAACGTTTCATTTTAACATCGCTATTTAAAATCTGGCATATCAAACGTTCCTACGGAACGTAATCGTGTCTAACCTCTATTCTTTCTACCTACGAAACATTCCTAATGGAATGAAACTGTATAAAAAATGGCAAGTATAAGTTTACATTAAAATAGTTTACATTAAAACATAAAAAAAATGACAACCATTTCTGATTGTCATTTTTTACTAATTCAAAATATCTACAATTATTTTTTAGCGTCTTTATTTTCTTCAGATTTTGCACCCATTCTGTTAACAGTATACATTGGTGCAAATTTAATTTTTAAACCGGCAATTTTTCTGTTATCTTCAGATGTAAGTCCTTCTTTTTCAACTGTATTTTTACGGCTGTCAAGTGCTTCATACATTAATTTAACTTCATCCCAGTCTTCTCTTGAATATTTATCTTTATTATCTTCAACAGTGTGAACGAATTGTTGGTAAACGCTGTGAATATTTTGGGCATTTACCCAGCTAAAATTCATATCATCACCAATTTTTCCTGCACCAAACAAAGCATCTCTTAATTGTTGTTTTGGACTTGGAGCCGGAGCTGGAGGGGCAAAAACGGTGGACATCTCATTTTTAAACTCTTCGTATTTAACTTTGCTGGCATTTATTTTTTCAGTAGCAGCCGAATTATCTTTTAAGTCTGCCAGTGCTGCCTGAGCTTCCTGAGATCTTCTGTCATATTCAGCATCAACTGCTTTCCAGTCTGCTTTTAAATTTTCTGCTGAAACATTTTTAACTGAATCGACGTATGCTACATAAGCGTCAACTTTTTTCTGAGCTTGTTCTTGTTTTTCATCTTTACACGATGTAAAGCTTAATGCAATTAATGCGATTCCTAATACCATTTGAATATTTTTCATAATACTGATTGTTTTAATTAATTATAATCAAATTTACCAAATAGCCAATCAAACAAATTACATTATTGTCATGTTTGAAAATTTAAAAACATTTTAATACTATAAAATTCATAAAATAATGACAATTATGCAAAATCAATCAAAAATGATATAACTATTTCTGCTTTAAAAACCATATTTATTTTAATACATATCTATTAAAAAGCTTTTGTAACAAAATTCAATTCTAACCTACTTATCATTTTTATGAAAAGTGTTTTGTACTTTTAAATCCAAAATTGTAAAACGAAATGGCAAATCCATTAATTAAAATAACTGACATAAGACGAAATTTTGTACTTGGTAATGAAATCGTGTATGTTTTAAAAGGAATTAATTTAGAAATCAACAAAGGCGAATATGTTGCTTTAATGGGACCTTCGGGATCTGGAAAATCAACTTTAATGAATTTATTAGGTTGTTTGGACACGCCAACTTCCGGACGTTATGTTTTAAATGGAAAAGATGTGAGCCAAATGCGTGATGACGAATTAGCCGGAATTCGTAATACAGAAATCGGATTTGTTTTTCAAACTTTTAATCTTTTACCAAGAACCACGGCTTTAGACAATGTAGCTTTACCAATGATTTACGCTGGATATTCAAAATCTGACAGAAATGCGAGAGCAACAGAGGTTTTAGCACAAGTAAATCTAGCCGATAGAATGGATCACCAGCCAAATCAGCTTTCTGGAGGACAACGCCAGCGTGTTGCCATTGCCCGCGCTTTAGTCAATAAACCTTCGATTATTTTAGCCGATGAACCAACAGGAAACTTAGACAGTAAAACTTCTGTAGAAATCATGAAACTTTTTGGAGATATTCATGCACAAGGAAATACTGTAATTCTAGTAACGCACGAAGAAGATATCGCTGCCTACGCACACCGCGTAATTCGTTTAAGAGACGGATTGATTGAAAGCGACACCACTAAATAATTTTAAATTTCTGATTTTAGATTGCCTTTCAGTTTAGATTTCTGATTTTAGATTTTAGATTGTTTTCTAAATCTAAAATTTACGACTCTAACATTTAATCTAAAATCATAAATCTACAATCTCAAATAACCATGAAAGTATACACCAAAACAGGCGATAAAGGAACAACAGCTCTTTTTGGAGGCACGCGTGTACCTAAAGATCATATCAGGATTGACAGTTATGGAACTGTTGATGAATTAAACTCCTATATAGGATTAATTCGCGATCAGGAAATTGATTCACATTATAAGATTATTTTAATAGAAATTCAGGATCGTCTTTTTACTGTAGGCGCCATTTTGGCAACTCCACAGGAAAAAGAAGTTTTAAAAAACGGAGAACTCCGCTTAAAAAATCTCGGAATAATTGATTCGGATATCGAATTACTCGAAAACGAAATAGATAAAATGGAAGAAAGTCTTCCACAAATGACTCATTTTGTTTTGCCGGGCGGTCATCCAACCGTGTCACATTGTCATATTGCCCGCTGTATATGCCGCCGTGCAGAGCGTTTGGCAGTACATTTAAGTCATAATGAACACGTTCCTGAAATCGCAATTATGTACTTAAACCGACTTTCTGACTACCTTTTTGTCTTGGCACGGAAGTTGTCGTTTGACTTAAAAGCGGAGGAAGTGAAATGGATACCTAGAAAATAAATTTTCTGCAAATTCCAAATTTTTGAAATCCCAAATTCCAAAGAAAAAATTAAATTCTTTCGAATTTTTAAAGCGAAATAAAGTTCCAAAAATTGGAATTTTGAATTTAAATATTGAGATTTCAAGTGTCTTTTTTGAGATTTGAAATTTAAAAATTGGAATTTAACAAGAGACGTTCTTAAATTTTATTAAAATAAATCAAATTTTACTTGTCTTTTTCAGTAAAAAATTTATTTTTGCACAAACTAAACAGATAACAGATGTATTGGACATTAGAATTAGCATCTTATTTAAGTGATGCGCCATGGCCTGCTAACAAAGACGAACTTATAGACTACGCTATTAGAGCTGGTGCTCCATTAGAAGTAGTAGAAAACCTTCAGTCAATAGAAGACGAAGGCGAGATATATGAATCAATGGAAGAAATTTGGCCTGATTATCCAACAGACGAAGATTATCTTTGGAATGAGGATGAATATTAAAAAATAAACCAAAGGAAAAAGTCTCATCACAGAGGCTTTTTTTTTGGTTCAAATACATATTATATAATAAAGAAATACAAATAAATTATGAGTTTCATAAATAGCATCATTAAGGTCTTTGTAGGTGATAAATCTCAAAAAGATGTCAAAGCTTTACAACCTTATTTAAACAAAATTAAGACTTTCGAAACTAGTTTAATGAGTTTATCTCATGACGAACTAAGAGCGAGAACCGCTTATTTTAAAGAAAAAATTAAAGAAGCAAGGGCAGATAAAGATGCTAAAATCGCTTCTCTAAAAGCTGAAGTTGAAAATATTGAGGATATCGACAAAAGAGAAGATATTTATGATGCAATAGACGCTCTTGAAAAAGAAGCTTATGAAATCTCTGAAAAAACTTTATTGGAAATTCTTCCGGAAGCGTTTTCTGTAGTAAAAGAAACGGCACGTCGTTTTAAAGAAAACTCTCATATCGAGGTTACTGCAACTGCAAAAGACCGCGAATTCTCTGCAACAAAACCATATATTGTTATTGACGGCGAAAAATCTATCTGGGCTAACAAATGGAATGCTGCCGGAAAAGACATCACTTGGGATATGATTCACTATGATGTTCAGTTGATTGGTGGAATGGTTTTGCACGAAGGTAAAGTTGCCGAAATGCAAACGGGTGAAGGTAAAACTTTAGTAGCTACACTTCCATTATATTTAAACGCTTTGACAGGAAACGGAGTTCACTTAGTAACGGTGAATGACTACTTAGCAAAACGTGACAGCACGTGGAAAGCGCCTTTATTCGAATTCCACGGTTTATCTGTAGATTGTATCGATAATCACCAGCCAAGTACAGAAGCTAGAAAAAAGGCTTATGATGCTGATATCACTTACGGAACCAACAACGAATTTGGTTTTGACTACTTAAGAGATAACATGGCACACTCGCCTAGTGATTTAGTGCAGAGAAAACACAATTATGCTATTGTCGACGAGGTCGATTCTGTTTTAATTGATGATGCAAGAACACCGCTTATTATTTCAGGACCAGTTCCGCAGGGAGATCGTCATGAATTTAACGAATTAAAACCAAAAATCGAGAACTTAGTTGCACAACAGCGTCAGTTGGCGAATGGTTTCTTGGCAGAAGCTAAAAAATTAATCAAAGAAGGAAATACTAAAGAAGGTGGTTTCTTATTATTAAGAGCTTACAGAAGTTTACCTAAAAATAAAGCATTAATTAAATTTTTAAGTGAAGAAGGAATTAAACAATTACTTCAAAAAACTGAAAATCAATACATGCAGGATAACAATCGCGAAATGCATAAAGTGGATGAAGCTTTATACTTTGTGATTGAAGAAAAAAACAATCAGGTTGAATTAACAGATAACGGTATTCAATACCTTTCTGGAGATACAGATGCTGACTTTTTCGTACTTCCAGATATTGGAACTGAAATCGCTGCTATCGAAAAACAAAAACTGGATAAAGATGCTGAAGCAGAAGCTAAAGAAAGATTATTCCAGGATTTTGGAGTAAAAAGCGAGCGTATTCACACTTTAACTCAGCTTTTAAAAGCGTACGCTCTTTTTGAAAAAGATGTAGAATACGTTATCATGGACAACAAAATTATGATTGTCGATGAGCAAACAGGTCGTATTATGGATGGTCGTCGTTACTCTGACGGTTTACACCAAGCGATCGAAGCTAAAGAAAATGTAAAAATTGAAGCTGCAACCCAAACTTTTGCAACCGTTACATTACAGAATTATTTCAGAATGTACAGCAAATTAGGCGGTATGACGGGTACAGCGGTTACAGAAGCTGGCGAGTTATGGCAGATTTACAAACTGGACGTTGTTGAAATTCCAACCAACCGACCAATTTTAAGACAAGATAAAGAAGATTATATCTATAAAACTACACGTGAAAAATTCAACGCTGTAATTGAAGACGTTACCGAATTATCAAACGCTGGAAGACCAGTATTGATTGGAACAACTTCTGTAGAGATTTCAGAATTATTAAGCCGTATGCTTAAAATGAGAGGAATCACGCATAACGTATTGAATGCTAAAATGCACAAGCAAGAGGCACAAATCGTTGAAGAAGCTGGTAAAGCCGGAGTTGTAACTATTGCAACTAACATGGCTGGTCGTGGTACCGATATTAAATTATCTCCAGAAGTAAAAGCTGCAGGAGGTTTAGCAATCGTGGGTACAGAACGTCATGATTCACGTCGTGTTGACAGACAGTTACGTGGTCGTTCTGGTCGTCAGGGAGATCCGGGAAGTTCTCAATTTTATGTTTCTCTTGAAGATAACCTAATGCGTTTATTTGGTTCTGAAAGAGTTGCAAAAGTGATGGACAGAATGGGATTGAAAGAAGGTGAAGTTATTCAGCATTCTATGATGACTAAATCTATCGAACGTGCTCAGAAAAAAGTAGAAGAAAACAACTTTGGTGTTCGTAAACGTTTATTAGAATATGATGACGTTATGAACTCTCAGCGTGAAGTAGTTTACAAACGTCGTCGTCACGCATTGTTTGGCGAGCGTTTAAAACTGGATATCGCGAATATGCTTTATGATACTTGCGAATTAATCGTAAGTAACAATAAAGTGGCAAATGATTTCAAAAGTTTTGATTTTGACTTAATTCGTTATTTTGGAATTACTTCTCCAATTTCAGAAGCTGATTTCCAAAAATTATCAGACATTGAAATCACTGGAAAAGTATACAAAGAAGCTTTGGCTTTTTACACTGAAAAAACAGAAAGAAGCGCAAGAGAAGCTTTCCCTATTATTAGAGGAGTTTATGAAGAGCCAAACAATCATTTCGAAAGAATTGTAGTTCCTTTTACAGACGGAATCAAAACTTTGAATGTTGTTACAGACTTGAAAAAAGCTTACGAAAGCGAAGGAGCGCAATTAATTGCTGATTTCGAGAAAAACATCACACTTTCGATTGTTGATGAGGCCTGGAAAAAACACTTGCGTAAAATGGACGAATTGAAACAATCTGTTCAATTAGCCGTTCACGAACAAAAAGATCCATTGCTTATTTACAAATTAGAAGCTTTCAATTTGTTTAGAGGAATGCTTGACAACGTTAATAAAGAAGTTATTTCATTCTTGTTTAAAGGTGATTTACCAGCTCAAAACGTTACTTCTGAAATTCACGAAGCAAGAGAAGTTCGTCAAAAAGAAAATTTACAATTAAGCAAAGACGAAATTCCTAACAGTGAAAGCATCAACCGCGAAGCTGGAGAAACACAACAGCGTCAGGTGACAGAAACGATTGTAAGAGATATGCCAAAAATCAATCGTAATGATACTGTAACAGTTCAGGAAGTTGCAACTGGTAAAACAGAAACAATGAAATTTAAAAAAGCAGAAATTCTTTTAGCTTCTGGAGCTTGGGTTATTGTTAAAGAATAAGTTTTCAGTATTCAGTCGCAGTTTTCAGTTTACAGACTAGACGAATTACATATCAAACCCGACAGGTTTTAAAAACCTGTCGGGTTTTTAGTTTACAGTATTCAGTCGCAGTTTTCAGTATTCAGTTTACAGACTGTGACTGAAAACTGCGACTGAGACTGAAAACTTTTTCAAAAAAACTTTTTCCACAAACTCTTGGTAATAAATGCGAATTAAATGTATTTTTGCATTCGAAACATAGAAACAGCGTTTTGAAACGATTTTTGATCATATTGCTTTCATGTACACTTTTACTGCCCTCTTTTGGCAGTTTCTTTGTTTACACTTCTTTCAAACTTAATCAGGAAGAAATTTCAAAAACGATTTGCGTACAGCGAAAAATGGTTTTTAATTCCTGTAACGGTCGATGTGAACTTCAAAAAAGTTTAAAAAAATACGCTGATAACGAAAAAAGAATGCAAAACAACCTGAAAGAAAAAGCAGAAGTTGTTTACATTCAAAATACTACCACAACTAATTTTAAATTAGTTACACCAATCGAATCAAGAGCAAAAATCTTTGCTTCTTTTGATACAAAACCAATCTCGGTTTCAAACACTACGTTTCGACCTCCATCCTATTTTATATAAATTTCTGATAACCGCTTTTCAATAGTTTTTGAAAAGATTTTTTTCTTGTCATAAAGTCAGGAAAAGCACACGTTACTTTAAAATTTATATAAATTTAAAATGAAAAAAATATACATTATCCTATTACTTATAGGACAATTTGTCTTTGCGCAGAACAAGGTAGAAAAAGACACAACAAAATCTCAAGAGCTTGAAAACGTTTTTATAACTGCCAACAGAACTGCCACTAAACGCAAGGAAACTCCTGTTGCAATTAGCAAAATAACAGCCAAAACCATTAACGAAGCAAAAGCTACTGCCGTTTATGAAATTATAAACAAAACGCCGGGAGTTTTAATGGTTAATTTAGGAAACGAACAGCACATGATGTCTATTCGTCAGCCAATGACAACAAATGCTTATTATTTGTATTTAGAAGATGGTTTGCCAATTCGTCCAATGGGAATTTTTAATCACAATGCTTTATTAGAAATCAATCAATATAATTTACAAAGTATTGAAGTAGTTAAAGGTCCGGTTTCTTCTTTATACGGCCCTGAAGCTGTGGGCGGAACAATCAATTTAATTTCAATAAAACCACCTGTTGATCCAGAATTTAAATTTGGAGTTCAGGCAGATAATTATGGTTACAGAAGATTTCAGGCTGCCGGCGGTGCAACCGTAGGAAAAGTTGGTTTTCATATTGCCGGAATTTCAAGTTTACAGGAAAACGGATGGATGACTTATTCTGATTATAACAAAGATAATCTGAATGCGAGAATCGATTATAACATCTCTCCTTCTACCCGATTAATAAACAATACGATGTATGGAAAATATTATTCGGATATGAGCGGAACGGTTAACGAAGACGCTTTCAACAACAGAACATACAAAAGCACTTCAAATTTTACTTATAGAAAATCTGATGCTTTAAGAACCCGCTTAACGCTGGAACACAACTGGAACAGTAATTCAAACAGTTATATTACAGCTTATTTGCGCGACAATAAATTAGGACAAAATCCTTCTTATGGAATTAAATGGAGCCCAACTGTAAATCCTACAACTGCTAAAGGCGAAGTAAATTCAAATAACTTTAAAAGCTACGGAGCAATTGCCCAACACGTTCAAAAATTTAATTTACTTAATATGAAACTTGTTGCCGGAGCTTTATACGATTATTCTCCCGTAACCTATTGGTCCTATGTAATTGACTTAAAAGCGAACCTAAATCCGGGAGAAGCGGGTAAACAAACCGTTGATTCTTATGAAATTATTGCAGAACATCCAGATTCAAAATTAGCTGATTATACTGCAGATATTTATAATTATGCTCAATATGCTCAATTTAGTTTTAGCCCTATCGAAAAATTAGTTATTACAACTGGCGCTCGATATGATAACATGAAAGTAAATTATAATAATGCTTTAGACAAATCTACCGGAAGCAAAGTGTATGATAAAACAACTTATAAAACGGGTATAAATTTCAATCCTTTTGAGTTTGCTGGCATTTATGCTAATTATTCTCAAGGTTTTGCTCCTCCGGGAATTACCTCTATTTTTAGAACCAAACCCGGAACTGGAGGCACAACAGGTGTTCCGGCTGATTTTTATTATAACCTAGAACCTGCCACTTTTGATAATGTTGAATTTGGAGGATGGTTTTCTTTGCTTGAAAACAAATTAAATTTTGATTATGCCTTTTATTATATGGAAGGTAAAAACGAGCTGTTAAATATTAAACTTCCGGATAACTCAACAGATTATCGTTCGGCAGGAGAAACGCGTCATAAAGGAGTTGAATTTGGAGCTTCATATCGTCCTTCACAGCAATTTAATATTCGCTTGGGCGGAACTTACGCACAGCATACGTATATCGATTTTAAACTTTCGGACAAACCAAGCGATCCTGTTCAGGATTTAAACGGAAAAGAAATGCCGGCAGCACCAAAATGGTCGGGAAATTCAGAGGTAAGTTATTATCCAAACTGGCTTCCTAATTTAAGAACTTCTCTTGAATGGCAGCTTGTGGGAAGTTATTACCAAGATCAGATCAATACGGTAAAATACGACGGTTACAACATTTTCAATGCAAGAGTGGGTTATCAGTGGAAAGGCATTGAAGTATATGGAAACGTAATGAACTTAACTGATAAATTATACGCCTACAATGTTTCGAGAGCCAATACCACAAACGCACAGCCAACATATACGGCGGCAGCTCCAAGAACATTTGTATTTGGAATTCAGTACAATTTTTCATTAAAAAAATAAAATTATTTGCCACAGATTACACGGATTAAAAGGATTAATCACAGAGTTTAAATAAAAAAATCATTTTAATCCGTGTAATCTGTGGCAAAAAAAATAAAAACAAAAACAACTCAATTATGAGTAAAGAAATCAAGAAAAAATCTTCTAAAAAGAAAGATTCTAAAATCGTAAAAAAAATCAAGCAGCACATGTACAAATGGCATCGTGTTATTGGCTTAATTACCATTGTTCCTGTTATTTTCTGGACGCTGTCTGGTTTAATGCACCCTTTTATGGCGCATTTTTTCAAACCTGAAATTGCTCACGAAAAATTGGAGCAGCAAATAATCGACAAAATCCAGCTGAAATTATCTATTCAGGAAGTATTACAAAAAAACGAAATCACTCAATTCAAGAATTTCCGAATCGTCACTTTTAATAATATTAATTATTATCAGGTAAAAACAATTTTTGGTGAATTGTGGTATTATGATGCTTCAAACGGAAAAAAACTGGAAGACGGAGATCAAAAATATGCAGAATGGCTTTCTCGTTATTTTCTGGATGATCAAAAAAGCACCATAAAAAAGAGTGAAGTTGTAACCGAATTTACATCACAATACAAATATGTAAATCGTTATTTACCGGTTTACAAACTAACTTTTGAGCGTCCTGATGCTATGGAAGTTTATGTAGAAACATCTTCCAGTAAACTGGCCACTTACAATCCAACTTCAAGACAGGCTTTTATCTGGTTTTTTGATACTTTTCATAATTGGTCTTTTATAGATGCTATATCCAACAATAGTATCAGGATTATTACCATGATTTTTTTATTGTCAATTATTGGATTTTCTGCTTTAAGCGGCATATTGATTTACGGTTTATTGTGGAAACAATTCAAAAAAACAGATAATGCGGCTCCTAAAAAAGGGCTTAGAAAATACCATCGCCAAATTGGGATTTGGGTTTCACTTTTCACTTTGACTTTTGCTTTTAGCGGAGGATATCATGCCACAACAAAATGGGCACCTTATACTTTATCGCAAATGGTTTATGAACCTACATTTGTGACTAAAGAAATTCCGTTAGCTAATAATACGCTGGATTTAGACTGGACTCGTTTTCAAAATGCCAGTATTATTACTTTAAACGATACCACTTATTTTCGTTGTCAATTACTTGAAAAAAGTAAATTCAAGACTTCAAAAGTAGATTCTAATTCAAAATGGAATAAAAAGAAAGATCAAAAATCGGAAGTGATTTACATTAATGCTACAACCAATAAAGTTGTCCCAAATGTTGATCTTCATTATGCCGAATATTTGGCTTACTATTTTACTGGCGGAGCTCCGCAAGCGGCTTGCTGCGAAATGATCGAAACTTCTGATGAACCTGAAGAATCATTAGAAAATGTAAAATTATTAGAATCAAAAGTGTTGACTGACTTTGAAAGCAGGGAATATGGTTTTGTAAATAAACGTCTGCCTGTTGTAAAACTAGCATACGATACTCCGGAAAAAACAACGTATTTTATTGAAACTTCAACTTCGAGACTGGCGGCTGTAGTTAAAAATGCAGATAAAGTAGAAGGTTATTCTTTTGCGATATTGCATAAATTTTTATTCATGGATTGGGCAGGAAAAAACATTCGTGATTTAGCCACAGTTTTAGCTGCATTGAGCATTTTAATTGTCAGCATTTTAGGTTTTATTTTATTCTTAAAAAAGTAAACAACTCCACAACAACCTGCAAGGTTTTCAAAACCTTGTAGGTTTTAAGTTTTTAATATCTAGTCTTTTTTCGCCACGAATTCACGAATGTATTTGTATAAAAATTCATGAATTCGTGGCGAAAACTTTATCCTGTTTGTGTGTAATGTTACACCAAAATACCTACAAGGTTTTGAAAACCTTGCAGGATATCGTGATTTCTAATTCGTGTAATTCGTGGCAGAAAACTCTCCCCAACTACCAAAAGTGGCTGGGGATTTTTTATATTTGATGACTAATAAACCTTTTACAATAAAGAGTTGAGAAAAAAGATTCAGTTTTCGTTATTACTAATTTGGGCAATCCTTTTTAGTTATTTCTTTATCTTAATGCTGAAGCTGACTTTGCAGTACATTCCGCTAAAAAACGACGCTGCTTTTCTTCAAATCAAACAAACCGAAGTTTCTGAAATCCCCTATTACATTACCTTTTTTTACATTCATGTATATTCGGCGATTTTTGTTTTGTTTTCGGGATTTTTCCAGTTTAATAATACTCTTTTAAAGAAATATCCCGTTCTGCATCGGAATCTCGGAAAACTATATATTTTTGTAATTCTGTTTTTAAGTGCGCCTTCGGGGTTATTTATTGGCTTTTTTGCTAATGGCGGATTTTATTCTAAAATATCTTTTATCTCTTTATCCGTTTTATGGTTTTACTTTACTTTAAAAGGTTTTCTGTTCATTAAAAACAAAAATATCAAGCAGCACAAGGCCTTTATGTTCCGAAGTTTTGCTTTAACATTTTCTGCCGTTACCTTACGTTTTTGGAAGGTGATTCTTGTATATTTGTTTCATCCTGCGCCAATGGATTTATATCAAATTATTGCCTGGTTAGGCTGGATTCCGAATTTATTAATCATCGAATATTATCTTTATCATCAATCAAAAAAATGAAAAACCTTCTTTATTTATTTTTAGCCGTTTCCCTTTTTTCTTGTAATTCTAAAGAAAAACAACCAAAAATCAGTGATAACAAAATGCCCGAAGAAATTCGAACTGATTTATACGGCTCATGGGTTGGCGATTTTGTTGTTGCAGAACGTGACACAACCCAGCCGGAAAAAGAAAGATATAGTAATAAGATTAATATCGTTATCAAAAAAATTACCGAAACAGAAGTTACAGGACAAAGTATTGTTGCAGGTAATAACAGACCGCTTACAGGTACAATGAAAAGAACCGGAAATACAATTTCTTTTACACTAAAAGAACCGGGCGATGATAAAAACGATGGTGTTTTTACTTTCGAAATACAAAATGATACTCTTTTAAAAGGAACATGGACAGCAAATAATCCGAAAAAAGAAGTTCAAAAAAGAAAATTTGAACTAACTAAAAAACAGTTTAAATATGATCCTACAGTAATGCTTCCGGATAACGATATGTATGTTGATTATGAAAATCCAAAAGAAGAGGAAGTAACTTATGAAGAGGAGAATGAAGGCGAAGAAACAAAAGACTCTACAAAAACTGAAACATATTTTGAGAATGTATACAGAATGGCATCTGAAAATATTTTAAAAATCAATTCTTCTACACAAAAGTTAAAAGAATCGGATGTTAAAAACTTAAAGAAAATCGATCTGGAAATTCTTAGAAATACCATTTTTGCCAGACACGGATTTTCTTTTAAAACGAAAACGGTACGCCAGTTTTTTGATGACGTTGAATGGTATATTCCGGTTTCGACTAATGTTGACGATCAATTAACTTCTGTAGAAAAAGAAAATATTGTATTATTAAAACGTTTTGAAAAATACGCCGAAGATAATTATGATTCTTTTGGAAGGTAGTTTATAAGGTGCTAAGATTCTAAGTTGCTGAGATTCTAAGTTTTTCTCAACGACTCTCCTGCAAGGTTTCCAAAACCTTGTAGGTATAACATTTTAAGACTTAAGTTTTTTTTTCGCCACGAATTCACGAATGTATTTGTATAAGTGGATTCGTGGCGGAAAACTTTTCTTAAATACCTACAAGGTTTTGGAAACCTTGCAGGAAATCGCTATCTCGGGTTTTCTTCGTAATAACGTGCTTCGATTCGCTTAATATCTTTAATTGAATTTTTAGCCCACAACAGACGTTTTTCTAATATTTCTTCATCAGATAAATGCCAGTCAATATCTGAATTTCGTAGTCTGTTGGTAAGGTTTTGAATGATGATAGCAGCAGAAACAGAAATATTCAAACTCTCTGTAAAACCTACCATCGGAATTTTTAAAAATCCATCAGCTTTTTCTAAAATTTCCGGCGAAAGACCGTCTTTTTCAGTTCCAAAAAACAAAGCACTTGGTTTTGTAATATCAAAATCCTGAATCATACAGTCGTTTTCATGCGGTGTTGTCGCAATAATTTGATATCCTTTATTTCTTAAAGAGGAAACACAGCCTTCGACACTATCAAAACGGTTAATATCAACCCATTTTTGTGCACCTAAAGCAATTTCTTTATCTATTCTTTTACCAAAACGCTGTTCGATAATATTAAGTTCCTGAATTCCAAAAACCTCACAACTGCGCATTACGGCACTCGTGTTATGCATTTGAAAAACATCTTCGACCGCAATAGTAAAATGTTTGGTTCGGTTTTCTAATACTTTTAAAAACTTCTCTTTTCGGTTGTCTGTCAATATATTTTCGAGAAATGCCAGGTAATCTAAATCAATCATTTTGTTTGTATTTGGCGCAAAAATACATATAAATCAATAAAAAGTAAATTCATGTGTATTTTAGTTTTCCTGATGTTCCAGAAACGTGTTGTTTAATTTTTCGTGCAGCAGATTAAGCTTTGTAAAATTAATTTCTAATTCTTCTTCTTTAAAAGAATCTCCGTTAAAAGCCTCATTTTCGTTTTTAGAATGGGCATTTAAACGCTCATACATTTTATCAAGTTCGGCGTAGTCATAATTGACTTTGATAAACGAAATAAATTTTTCTACAACCTGTTTCATTCCGTCATTATAATAAAGAGCCGTAACATTCTGATCTGTTTCGTAAAAACTCAGAAAACCTTCAAAATATTTCTCTAAAACCAAAGCCCCATATTGCTGAAAACTTATTCTATTTATTTCCTGAGCCGTAATTCCAAAAACACTCGGCGGCAGTAAATTGGGAACCATATGCATTCCCATCTTTTTTTGATGCGATTTCAAAACTTCTGTTGGGTTTCTGTAAAGCAGCGCAAAAGGTGTTTCAGCAAAAATGCTTCTTAAATAACCCGCATTAAAAATATGCCAGGCATCCAGTTTTAAAATTAAATTGTTTTGTTCCGGAAATCTTTTCTGACCTAATAATTTAATAACCGCTTTTAAAAGTGCCGACTTTTTGTCTAAACCAAACAAATTACTTCGCAAAATTTCATCCACGATTGGCGCTTCAGAAACCATAATATTTTCTGCTGAAGTGGCTAAAGACTGACTCAGCATGGTAGAACCGCATCTTGAAACGTGAAATACCAAAGATTTTAAATCGACCGAAACTATTTCTTCAGACCATTCTACAAGATTTTCAGGAGTACTTATTACTTTAAACGACTTTGAATTGTATTCGTGTTTTCTGCATTTTAAAATTGTTTCCTCAAAAAAAGGTTCGGCATATTTTAAATCTCCCACATAAATCCATTCAAAATAGATTTCATTATTTTTTTCAAGCAATTTATAAGGAATCCAGTTAGAAAGAGGATGAAGTATGTTTTCCATTGGTGATTTATTTTATTTTGACTGAAGATCTGCGATAATTTTTGCTGTCATTTCTGATGGATTCCGCGAAAGCTCAGCAATAATCTGTTGTTTTACCTCATCAGAATATTCATTTTTATTGGAAGAAGCATGAATATCAAAACCCATTTCGGCAAATAATTTATCCGACCAATCATTCCGAATGCAGTCCAGTGTAAGATGAATTCGCGGTTCGGCGCTCTTATTTTCAACACTGTGCGGGAGCTGGAAATTAGCATACCAGCACTCTCCCATTTTCATAGGAACGAGTTTTTTATCCACATAAAAAAAGACTTCAGAGTTTGTAATGATAGGAACATGAATTCTAAAAAATCCATCTTCATAAGAAGTATCATTATCCACATGTTCTTTGATTTCGCTGTTTTGCCCTAACCGAAGTAATCGCACAGCTTCTTTTTCGCATTGAAACCAATCCATAATTTCTTTAAAATAATGACAGCGATCCAACAGCGGCGTATTTTGGTATTCCTTATTTGAGAAAGAGGTAATATCGTTTACCAAACCCGATTGTGATCGTAAAGAAACACTTGTCCAATTTCCCTCATACCGGTTGGTGTTAAAATGCGGGGTCCATAAATCATTTTCGCAAATTGTAAGTTCTTGCTGCAGTTTTTCAATCGAAAAGGTAATAGGAAGTCTGCTTGACGAAGGATTCATAAGCTTAGGGTTAAATTTGAGATTTTTGTTTTGGTCCTGTAAATATATAAAATACACCAACCCAATTATCAAATAGATAAGCAAAATTTTACAAATTCAGGAATCCGTTTTTTAAGATTAAAGTTCTTTCTTTAAATTATCAATAATGAAGTCATAAAGTTTATTTGTTGAAAAAGACACCGTTTCTAAATCGGTTTTTAAGACTAAATCTGCTTTTTCGGGAGTTTCAAAAACATCACTTATTCCGGTGAAATTTTTAATTCTGTTAAGGTCATCTTCCGGCAGTAAAGCTTTTTTATACAAACCTTTCGGATCTCTTTTAATCAAATTATTTATCGAACAATCTAAAAAAACAGTTCGCACAAATTCGTGTGTTCTTAATTCATTTCGCAGACTTTCGTATGGATTTATTACTGACATTAAAGTAATGGTATCTTCAGCAACAAAATTTCGTCCCACATCAAAAAGGCGTCTTACATTCTCACAGCGGTCTTCTTTAGAAAATCCTAAATCTTTACAAATCGTTTTTCGGTACACATCGCCGTCAACAATTTCAGCTTTATAACCGTTTTCGATTAATAAATGCCGAACATTTTGAGCCAATGTCGTTTTTCCTGAACCCGATAATCCTGTAAACTGAATTAAAATCATTTAGAATTTCTTTTGTTTTTTATGAGGCATTAAAACTAAATAATCTGCAAGGTCAAAACAATAAGTATAATTACGGTTTTATTGTCTCTCAAAAATATTAAAAAAAATAATCGCACAAATGTGCCGATAGGCACTAAATATCGGTAGAAACAAAAGTTTAAATTGATTTTGGCGTGCCGTAGGTACGCAACAGAATGACTATTGCGTACCTACTGCACGCTAAATTATTTTCCATCCCTAATTTTCTACCGATATTCAGTGCCTGACGGCACAAAGCATACATTTTTAAGTGGCTCACAAAAATCATTATTTTCAAGTACTAAAAGAAACGTGCCGTTAGGCACATAATATCGGTAGATATTTAGAATTCGGTGTTCGTTCGCGTGCCGTAGGTACGCAACATAACAATAACTATTGCGTACCTACGGCACGCTAAATTATTTTCCATCCCTAATTTTCTACCGATATTTAGTCCTTGACGGCACACTCAATATTGGCATAAATTGCTATTTTTATCTTTTAATAAAATAAGCATGAAAAAGAAACTTGTTGTTTTAACCGGCGCCGGAATTAGTGCCGAAAGCGGTATTAAAACCTTTCGTGACAGCGATGGTTTATGGGAAGGTCACGACGTTATGGAAGTAGCAACTCCCGAAGGCTGGAACAAAAATCAGGAATTGGTTCTCGATTTTTACAATAAAAGACGCCAGCAGCTTAAGGAGGTACAACCCAATTTAGGACATCAAATTTTAGCCGAATTAGAAAAAGATTTCGACGTTTATATCATTACTCAAAATGTTGACGATTTACACGAACGTGCCGGAAGTACCAAAGTTTTGCATTTGCATGGCGAATTATTAAAAGTGAGAAGTGTCAGCAATCAAAATTTAATTTTAGACTGGACAGCCGATTTACTGACGGGTGATTTAGATGAAAACGGACATCAGTTACGACCGCATATTGTGTGGTTTGGAGAAGAAGTTCCGGCACTGGAAGAAGCTATTGATATAACCGAAACAGCAGATTATTTTGCCGTAATTGGAACTTCATTACAGGTTTATCCTGCGGCAGGTTTGATTTCTTATGCTCCCAGCACAACGCCTGTTTTTTATATTGATCCAAAACCTATTTCAATTCCCAATATTCGAAATAAAGTGGAAGTTATTGCAAAAGTTGCATCTGAAGGCGTTGCAGAATTAAGAGAAAAATTAAAATCGATTTAAGAACACAATTATTGAACACGAATTAGCACGAATATTATTTCTTTTGAATTTATTTACTTATCCATAAATTAAAAAATTCGTGCTAATTCGTGAAATTCGTGTTTTGCCCTTTTTAAATTGTCTTCAATTGACTTTGTGATTACTTTAAATCCGCAAATTCTGTTTATATTTGCACCTTTCGAAAAACAACATAACAATGACTACTCTAAACGAATTGAATGCTATATCGCCAATTGACGGAAGATATAGAAATAAAACTCAAAATTTAGCACCTTTCTTTTCTGAAGAAGCTTTAATAAAATACCGCGTACTGGTTGAAATTGAATATTTCATCGCTTTATGCGAAATTCCTTTACCTCAGCTTTCTGGCGTAAATGCAGACTTATTTGACAGTTTAAGAAATATCTACAAAAATTTCTCTACCGAAGATGCGCTTTGGATTAAAGAAACAGAAAAAGTAACCAACCACGACGTAAAAGCGGTTGAATATTTTATTAAAGATGCTTTTGAAAAATTAGGTTTATCGCAATACAAAGAGTTCATTCACTTCGGATTAACATCTCAGGATATCAACAATACTGCTATTCCGCTTTCTACAAAAGAAGCTTTTGAGCAGGTTTATACTCCATCATTAATTGCTGTAATTTCTAAATTAAAAGAATTAAGCGTTGAATGGAAAGATATTCCAATGCTGGCACGCACGCACGGACAGCCGGCTTCTCCTACCCGTTTAGGAAAAGAAATTTTGGTTTTTGTAGAGCGTTTAGAAGAGCAGATGCGTTTGTTATTCAATATCCCTTTTGCAGCTAAATTTGGCGGTGCAACAGGAAACTTTAATGCACATCATGTGGCATATCCGCAAATTGACTGGAAAAAATTTGGAACTAATTTTGTTGAAAATGAATTAGGTTTACAACATTCATTCCCAACAACTCAAATCGAACATTACGATCATTTTGCTGCATTTTTTGATGGTTTAAAAAGAATCAACAATATCATTATCGATTTAGATCGTGATATCTGGACGTATGTTTCAATGGATTATTTTAAACAAAAAATCAAAGCAGGCGAAATTGGTTCATCGGCAATGCCGCATAAAGTAAATCCTATTGATTTTGAAAACTCAGAAGGAAACTTAGGAATCGCTAATGCTATTTTTGAACATTTATCTGCTAAACTTCCAATTTCAAGATTACAGCGTGATTTAACAGATAGTACAGTTTTACGTAATGTTGGTGTGCCAATTGGGCATACAATTATTGCTTTTGAAGCTACACTGAAAGGTTTGAACAAATTATTACTAAACGAAAGCAAATTTGCTGAAGATTTAGAGAAAAACTGGGCAGTTGTTGCCGAGGCTATTCAAACTATTTTACGTCGCGAAGCGTATCCAAATCCGTATGAAGCCTTAAAAGGTTTAACAAGAACTAACGAAGCTATTGATAAAAACGCAATTCATAATTTTATTGCGACTTTAGAAGTTTCTGATGCTGTTAGAGCCGAATTAATGCAGATAACACCTAGTAATTACACAGGAATTTAAAGAAAACCTAAAATATTTTGTCAAAAAAAGCTATCTTTATCGAGATAGCTTTTTTTATTTTAACTCGGGAAGTTTTTAGCCCAGACTACTTCACCTAACTTTTATTTTTTATAGGAGTTCAGTGAATATATTTGCAATGAAAAGCCTTTTGCGAAAAAAGCCATATTTTTTTGTAGTTGAAGAGCGACCAACGGAAGCTCCTGAAACTGCTTAAAAAATAGGCGTTTTGAGTAAAAGCTTGAAATGGAAAGCTGGATTAAGCTCCTGAAAAAATACCACTTTATGATTGCCTTAAATGCCGCTGCAGAAACTACACATCATTTACAACCTTTAATCAGTGATCTGGGATTAATCCTGATGACTGCGGGAATTGCCGTACTATTATTTAAAAAAATGAAACAACCGCTGGTTTTAGGATACCTGATTGCAGGATTCCTGGCCGGAAACCACTTTGATTTTTTCCCATCAATTACAGAAATGAAAAGTGTAGAGGTTTGGGCAGAAATTGGTGTAATCATTCTTCTTTTTAGTTTAGGACTCGAATTTAGTTTTAAGAAATTAATGAAAGTTGGAGGAACGGCCTCCATTACAGCCAGTACGCAAATTATAACCATGGTTTTACTGGGATATCTGGTAGGACGATGGATGGATTGGTCACAAATGGACAGCATTTTTTTAGGCGTAATTTTATCGATTTCATCCACAACAATCATTTTAAAAACCTTTGATGAACTGGGCGTTAAAGCGCAAAAATTTGCCGGAATCGTTATTGGCTCTTTAATTGTACAGGATATTGTAGCCATTTTAATGATGGTATTGCTTTCTACAATTGCAGTAAGCCAGCAATTTTCAGGAAGCCAGTTATTAATGTCGGTTTTAAAACTTATATTTTTCCTTACTGTTTGGTTTTTGGGCGGTATCTTTTTTATTCCCACACTTCTTAAAAAAGCAAAACATTTACTGACAGATGAAATGCTGCTTATTATTTCTATCGCATTATGTCTTACTATGGTAATTTTTGCTTCAAATGTTGGATTTTCTCCAGCTTTAGGTGCTTTTATAATGGGATCGATAATTGCCGAAACAACACAAGCTGAACATATTGAACATTTAATAAAACCGGTTAAGGATTTATTTGGCGCAATATTTTTTGTATCTGTGGGAATGTTAATTGACCCTAAAATGTTGTATACGCATGCTGTTCCGGTAGCTATATTAACTGTCGTGACTATTTTAGGACAATCTGTAAGTTCAACAATAGGCGCATTGCTGGCAGGACAGCCCCTTAAACAATCGGTGCAGACGGGAATGAGTTTGTCTCAAATTGGTGAATTCTCGTTTATTATTGCAACATTAGGAATGACATTAAATGTTACCAGTTCCTTTTTATATCCTGTTGTTGTAGCTGTTTCGGCAATAACCACTTTTACAACTCCGTTTATGGTAAAATATGCCGTGCCTTTTTCTCATTTCTTAGAACAAAAACTGCCTAAAAAATGGGTTAAAAATATCAACCGATACAGTATGAACGCGCAGGCAATAAAATCAGTCAGTATTTGGCAGAAAGTATTAAATGCCTATGTAATTCAAATTATACTTCATACCGCTATCATTACGGCAATTATTTTGTTATCATCAAAATTTGTAGCTCCTTTAGTGGCCGATACCAGATTTGGAAACACTTTGGCCGCGCTTATTACGCTGGTAGTTATTGCACCATTTTTATGGGCACTTTCACTTCGTCGTATAGCTGCCGAAGAAGTCGAATTATTATGGGAAGAACGTAAATACCGAGGTGCGCTGTTAATGATGATTTTAATACGCATGAGTCTTGGTTTATTTTTTGTTGGTTTCTTATTAAATATATTCTTTTCTCCTTTGGTCGCATTCGTAGCATTGGTAATTGCTATTGGAGTTTATCAAATATTCCCTAAAAAATTAAATGAGCAGTATCACAGGATAGAAAATCACTTTTTGAAAAACCTAAACGATCGTGAAAACAAAAAAATAGACAGAAGATATGCCAATTTAATGCCGTGGGACGGTCACATGTCTATTTTTGAGATTGGGAAAGAATCGAACATTGTCGGAAAAACTTTAGAAGAACTAAGAATTAGAGAACTCATGGGAATTAATATTGCGTATATACGACGCGGTGAAGTTACAATCCCAATTCCTTCAAAAAATGAACGCCTGTTTCCCGGTGATGAAATTTCTGTAATTGGTACCGATGCTCAAATTACCGAGTTCACGAAATACCTGACACAAAATGAAAATGAAGCCCCAAAAGCAGTTGAAGAAACTGAAATTGTTTTACGTCAGTTAGAAGTTTCCCAGGAAGAATTTACGCAAAAAAGCATTGGTCAATTTAGAGGAAAAACCGGAGCAATGGTCGTAGGAATTGAACGAAACGGAAATCGTATTTTAAATCCTGAATCAAGTTTACTTTTACAGCCAAATGACATTATATGGGTTGTAGGAGACAGAAGAAAGATGAGTGAGCTTCTGAGAGGCTAAACTTCTGAGAGGCTAAGTTTCTGAGATTCTGAGATACTAAGTTTTTTTCTTTACGAATATATCTTAAAAAAAGAATCTAAGATTCTGAGATGCTAAGTTTTTTTCTTTACGAATATATCTTAAAAAAGGTGCTAAATTTCTAAGCTACTAAGAGTTTAACCTCTCAAAAAACTTAGAAACTTAGCACCTTAGTATCTTTAAAAAAATCTTAGCAACTTAGAAAATTATTTATTCGGCTGCGGAGTTAAACGCAGATAAGGTTTAATAGGCGTATGTCCTTTTGGGAATTTTGCCGGAATATCACTGTCAGGAACAGCTGGCGTAATTACTACATCTTCACCGTCTTTCCAGTTTGCCGGAGTAGCTACGCTGTAATTTGCCGTTAATTGCAAACTGTCAATAACACGAAGCAATTCGTCAAAATTTCTTCCCGTTGAAGCCGGATAAGTCAATGTTAATTTAATTTTTTTATCAGGCCCAATAACAAAAACAGAACGCACTGTAAATTTATCGCTCGCATTTGGGTGAAGCATATCATATAGATTCGCTATTTTTTTATCCTCATCGGCAATAATTGGAAAATTAACCTCTGTATTTTGAGTTTCGTTGATATCTTTAATCCACTCTTTGTGCGACTCTAAACCGTCTACACTCAAAGCAATTACCTTAGTATTTCTTTTGGTAAATTCCGGAACATAGTTCGCTACAGTTCCCAATTCAGTAGTACAAACCGGAGTAAAATCTGCTGGATGCGAAAATAAAACGCCCCAAGAATCTCCTAACCATTCATGAAAATTGATTGGTCCTTGTGTGGTTTCTGCATGAAAATCCGGAGCTATATCGCCTAATCTTAATGTTGACATAATTTATATTTTTTAGTTCCTCTAAAATTAACTAAAAAATACATTTAGAAAACACGTAAGAATTAAAAAAAAGTTAAAATTCTACATTCTCTATCTAGTTAGTATTTTAAATTCATTTGAAGATTAATTTTAACACATAGAAACATAGCTTTTTGTAATGTTTACGGAATTATTTTTAAGTCTCTTTCTTCAAACTGCAGGAATTGCTCGCAAAGTCGCAAAGACGCAAAGTTTTATAAAGAAAACTTAAAAAAGTAAAACTCAAAAAAAGAAAAAGCTTTGCGGCTTCGCGACTTTGCGAGATTAAAAAAAATTAAATCTTAGCGTCTTCGCTCCCGATAGCTATCGGGATTGCGAGATTAAAAAAATAAGCATTTAAATAAACCCCACAACAAAATACCAAATAGCAAGCGTTACAAACGAAACAGGAATCCCAAAACCGATCATCATACTGCTTAATTTTGGTTTTAACCCATAAGTCGAAGCCAGAATTGCGCCTGTAATCATGGGCGCCATGGCGATTTCAATAATCGTAATTTTTATAGCTTCAGAATGCTGGTTAAAAACAAAAACATAAAGAATAAAAATAATAAGCGGTGTTACAATAAGACGGAAGAAAAGTCCCAGACGAAGAAATTTCCAGTGTTTGCTGTTTCGATCAAAAGTCAATTGTAACCCAACCGAAAATAAAGCCAAAGGCGTAACCAAACTTCCCAGTTTTAATAAAAAAGGCTGAATATTCGAATCTAAATCGTAATCAAAAACATTGAGCAAACACGCCGCGACGAAGGTAATAAATGGCGGAAACAAAAAAATCTTCTTTGCAATACTTTTAAAATCCGGGCTTCCTTTAGAATAAAAAGCCGCCACAAAAACACCCAAAGTCGAAACCACCACAAAAGTTCCCGGCTGATCTACCAATACAGCCGTTTCTAAACCTTTTTTTCCAAACAAAGCCTCAACAATAGGATATCCTAAAAAAGATGAATTACTCAATCCCGCAGTCAGGATCAAACAGCCAATTAATTTATTTGACCAGCCCAGTCGTCGTCCTAAAAAATGAAAAAATACAAAAGCCAGGAAAAAACTAATCCACCCCGCTCCTATTGGGAACAATAATTCGTTGCTCCATTTTATCTTCGGAATATGATATAAAGTTATCGCCGGAAGACAGACATAAATAACAATTTTATTAATCGTTTTATAAATAGGAGTTGGAAACCGCTTTACATGCTGCAAAAGCAATCCTAAAAATAAAAAGAAGAATATTATAATAAAGTTGTTCATATCAAGGGTTAGTGACAAAAATAGGAATTTATATTTTAGCGAGAAGCGATTAATCATTTAGTAAATAATATAAAAAAAGTTTGTCAATTTAAAATCGTGCCGTTAGGCACATAATATCGGTAGTCAATGTATTTAAAACCGTTGGCGTGCCGTAGGTACGCGATAATATTGCGTACCTACGGCACGCTTAATTAATTTTCAACTTATCCTTTCCTACCGATATTATGTACCTAACGGTACATATTGAATTACTGACAATTAGTTGCTCAAATAAAAAAATCGTTAAAATTAATTTTTATGTTATAAAAACTCACTATATTTGTAACATATTTTATTACAGTATGCTTTCAGGTAAATTTGCCATAACGATTCACATTCTTACTTTGCTCAATAAATTCCCCAATGATTATTTATCATCAGAATATATTGCAGGAAGCATTAACCTGAATCCTGTTTTGGTTCGAAAAGAAATTGCAAACCTCAAAGCACATCATATTGTAGAAAGTAAAGAAGGAAAAAACGGCGGTACAAAACTCGCCGTAGATTCATCAAAACTGACATTAAAAGAAATTTTTGAAATGACTTTTGAAACCATCAATCTCGGTTATGCTAAAAATCAGCCCAATCCGGATTGCCCTGTTGGAAAAAAAATCAACCAGAATCTGGATGCTTTATATGCCGATATGAATCAAAAAGTAAGCGCCCAATTACAGGGAATTTCTTTAGAAGATTTTTCGAATCAGTTTTAAAGCTATTTTTTTACACAAAACTGTAACATTTTTTATTACTAAATAAATTTATATATTATGAAAATCGCAATCATTGGAGCAACAGGATTTGTAGGCTCAGCAATTTTAAACGAATTAGCAGGCAGAAACCACGATATTACTGCTATTGCAAGAAACCCAAAAGACACCGCTGGCATTAACTGGAAAAGTGCTGATATTTTTAATGTAGACGAGTTGGCAGCAATTTTAAAAGGAAACGACGCTGTTATAAATGCGTATAATTCAGGATGGACAAACCCTAATATTTACGATGATTTTATTGCAGGATCAAAAGCCATTCAGGAAGCCGTAAAAAAATCGGGGGTAAAACGTTATATCACCATTGGTGGTGCTGGAAGTTTATTTGTCGCTCCGGGTTTACAAGCCGTTGATACACCAGATTTTCCAAAAGAATTTTATGCCGGAGCTACAGCTGCAAGAGATTATTTAAATATTTTAAAAGACGAAAAAGAATTAGACTGGGCATTTTTTAGTCCCGCTTTCGAAATGCACCAGGGCATTACAACCGGAAGAACAGGAAAATACCGTTTAGGATTAGAAAATCCGGTTTTTAACGACGAACAAAGAAGCATTTTATCTGTAGAAGATTTAGCAGTCGTTATTGCTGATGAAACCGAAACCCCAAAACACCATCAGGTTCGATTTACTGCGGCGTATTAATTTTTAAACTTTAACAAATATCGGCACGCATAGTCCGTTTTTTTGTCACCCTGAGCGAAGTCGAAGGGCGCAAAGTAATTCCACAATAAAACTCAAACCCGACAGTCCCGATGCATCGGGACTGTCGGGTCTATTTGTGTTAAAATGGTGTGGTTATACAATCTTTACCCACAATCTTGTCATCCCGAGGAACGAGGGATCTCCGCAAGTAGCTCCGCAAACTGAATCGCCAATCTTTGTAGAGCTTCTTGCGTGTCCTTCGACTTCGCTCAGGATGACAAACTGTGCGGTTAATTCTCTTTAGTAGTGTCACCCTGAGCGAAGTCGAAGGGCGCAAACTGAATCGCCAATCTTTGTAGAGTTACTTGCGTGTCCTTCGACTTCGCTCAGGATGACAAACTGTACGGTTACGTAATCTTTACCCAATCTTGTCACCCTGAGCGAAGTCGAAGGGCGCAATAAAACTCAAACCCTACAGTCAAGATTCTATCTTACTTTCCTGTTTTTCGTAATGTGAAATCTCTTTTTCTAAATGAAAAACTACTTTTTTCAGACTATCAATAGTATCTTTTTGCGCTTCTGCGAGTTTTTTGTAGCTCAACTCGTCTTCCGTTTTTTTTATTGAAGGTTGGTAATTATTTGATTTTTGAGTTTTTATCATTGACCCTTCATTTTTTAGCAGCCACTCACAGCTGTATTGAGGATAAATTTCAATCACTTTTAGTATCCATTTAGATTGTATATCGCTGTTGTTTCCTACTGCACGCGACAGGACACCTTTACTGGCACCAATAATATGTTCCAGCCTGCTTATAGTAATTCCTTCATTGTTAGCAATTCGCTTAATGTTTTGTATTATAATATTCATTTTACAGGAAGTTACCTTTTAAACTAATGATTTACATTTAGTTAAGGATTTGATGTTTTAAATTTTGAAACAAATTAATCAATAGGCAAAAGTAAAACAAAAAACTACAATTCCTACAATTTCCTACGCTTGAAAAATGGCATTTTAGCTAAAAACCCAAACATACTTTTAAAAAAAAATAATTCACCTGTAACCTGTTATTTTATATATGAAGCTTTTTTACAGAAAATGAAGACAATTTAATTCAAAATATCACTCATATTTTCTTCATATACAGTTAAAAATCAACATTTTACAATCAAAAATGACGTTTTAAAACTACCAAAAATTATCACAAATAAAAACATAAATACATGATAATCAATTAATTACAAACAATATATTCTGTTAAAAAGCTTAACAAGTAAGAAAATACACTAAAATTGTTTTGTTTATTGAAGATTATAATCTACCTTTGTTGCGAATTTTAAAACAACATTAGTTATGGAAAATAGTAAATCAAAAGTTTACAAATCCTACGATTCTAATATTTTAGAAGCCTTGTTTTTAAAATACAATGTTTCAAAATATTACATCCGTCAAAGTATAAATGGATCCGTACATGGATTAACGCCGGACAGAATTAAAAAAGATTATGCAACCATGGAGAAAGCAAACAAAGAAACCGTCATGAATCTTCTTATGAAGACACTGTAAGCAAACAATAATATTTAGAAAAATAATATTATTAAAAAAGGTTTGAACTAAAAGACCTGCCAACCTAAACCTCTTGTGAGAATCTGATTAAATCAGAAATCACCTTCATCATTATACGCCCTATTAAAAGTTAATACCAACTTTTAATACAAACCGCAAGAATACCACAAATACCACATCTATTATAGGAATACTCGACAGGGTACTCATTCACTATACCTTTTAATCTTGTCATTTTTTAATGTCAGGCAGGGGTATATTATTTAAAATAATTAAACAATTTAAAAAATGAAAAAAAATCTATTTTGTATGTGGCTGGCATTATTAGCCATATTATTTACGGTAAACACGGAAGCCCAGATGACCATAGGGGGCAAAAAAGAGCCAGAAGCCTTTTCCGTTTTGGAACTTCTGAATAAGGGCGGGCTTCGACTGCCTCAAATGACAACGGCACAACGTAACGCATTTGCTGTGCAGGGTAAAGTTACAGGTGAAGGACTTACAATTTATAATATTGATACTAAATGTGTGGAATATTGGAACGCCACACGCTGGGTAAGTTTATGTGAGGGAACATCTCAAACTAAAATAAGCCCGCAGCCTTGTGTAAATGTAGCTGCAGACGGTACAGGATGCGACCAGACATTTACTGTTGATGATGTTGACTGTCCTAACGGGCCTTTTAATATTACTATTGTGGCAGGGTCTGAATATGCATCATTAAGTGATGTAGAAAATGAAAACGGAAAATTTAATATTAACTTTTTCCCAAATGAAACAGTAAATATCCATACCGTATTAGTACGTGTAACCAGTACTTGTACCAGTTTGTTTAAAGAATTTTTATTTTCTCAAAACGGGGTAGACTGTACTTCTATGCCGTATGCTGTGCCAACAATAACGGCATCTGCAACGACTATATGTGCCGGGGGTGCTGTGTATTTATCGGTTCCTGCCAGTACAACAAACCTTGATAAATTAATCTGGACCCGTAATGGTGTTGAAGTAGCCCGTGGTGTAAATTACTATATCGCTACACAAAAAGGAGAATACAATATCTCTATGGGAGCTGTTGGATGTAACACAAATGATTCAAACAAGCGTACCATTACAGAATCTGGCACTGCAACACCGGTTACTCTTTCTGTATTAGCCTCAAATAATGGGGAAATCTGCGGTACAAACAAAGTAACACTTACTGCATCAGGAAACAGCAGTGGTACAATTGTATGGTTTCATAACGGAGTACAAGAACAATCTGGCTCATCAATAGAAATAGGCAGTGACAGCAGCGTGGGCGAATGGTTTGCAGCAGTAAAAGACGGAAGCTGTTATTCTAAACAATCTAACATCGTTCAGGTTAAGAAAAGTAATGCTGGCGGACAGATAACTATTGATGATGCTGATATACTGGTAAACGGAAAACCGCTAAATACTTTTACATCTTTCTGTTCTGGCGGTTCATTGTATTTGAGCATTGCTAATAAACAAGCAGGAATTACGTACACTTGGTATAATGGTAATGATCCTATAGCGACTAACCCATTTATAGTACCAAGTAGTCAAACTACAATGTCGCTTCGTATGATTGCTACAGACAACAGCGATGCAAAATGTCCAGCGGAAACACATGTATTAGAGAAAAGTATTACCAGTGGAAACACTCCCGGACAGCCAAGCATAACAGGTAAAACTGTACTTTGCGACGGGAGCACAGATTTAACAATTGTACCGGAAACAGCAGGTACTTATACATATACATGGTATAAGGATAATGTAAAAATTAGTGAAGCCCAAACCATCACGGTTTCAGAAGGAGGAACATACAATGCAACTGTTACAAATACAACAGGCTGTACCAGTACAATGGCGGTAAAAAATGTATCATCAACTGTTTCAAGTACACCGGTAATTTCATGGCTTTCTAATCCTGCGACCGCTAATTTTGGCGGGAAAGTATATATGGAAGCATCCAGCACACCTGCCGCGACATCTTACTCATGGACCGCTGACAATGGTGCAGTAATTACGGGTTCTGGAGCAAGTGTATCTGTACAGCTTCCTGCCAACGGACTAGATGGACTAAAAGTAAAAGTTACAGTAACAGCTAAAAACGACTGTGGAGAAGCTTCAAAGACTAATGAAATCACAGTAAACAATGTATGTCCTACTCCTGAAGTTACGGCATCTAATACAGTTCAAACTACCATAACAGGTTCTGCTGTAACACTATCAGCATCAGTAACTGCAGCAACAGCAGTTCAGGCTACATATAAATGGTATAGCAATACTACTAACAGTAATGCAGGAGGTACTGAGATCCCTGGTGCAACTACAGCATCATATACATACACGCCTTCAGCAGCAGGTACTTATTATTTTTATTGCCAAGTAACAAATGGCTGTACAGGGAATCCAACAGGAAATTCGCCAGCATTTACAGTGACGGTAAGTAAAAACCCAGATTCTATTAATCCGGGAAGCGGAAGTTTAAGCGGAAGAACTTGTTTTGATATAGCACAAACAGAAGGTGGTGATACTTGTGGACCATTGGCATCCCGCTTACCGCAAAAAGCAGATTTTACTACTACAGCTGTAAATACACAAGTATATACATTTACACAGCAGGGCACCATAAGTAATCTTCATTTTCAATATGTAGAAAAATCAGGATATGCTAATCAAATTGTCAGCAAATTTGAACCTAATGGCAACACAGTAACGGTAACGTACAATAGCGCTTTAAGCGGTCCGCAGGGCACGGCTGTAGGTAAAACAAGTACAGACCCGCTTTATGTAACTATTTATGCCATATTTAATGACGGAACGGGTGCAGAAGTAGCCGTAAAACTAAAAGCAGAAATAAAAGATTGTATGTGCTGCGGCGCAAAAATTAGCGCTACAGAATGGAGAGCATTTAAGTGTCATAACATAGGTGTTGATGAATCTCTTAACCCTTTTAGTGCTGACGCAAGATTATCAGGAAATTATTATATTTTTGGTAATAAAAATCCTTATAACGCTAGCGGCGGTCTAACTCTTGGTCTTTGGACAGATAACGTTAAAAATACAAATGATCCTTGTCCAGCGGGCTATAGAGTACCAACTAGAACAGAATGGCAGGGAGTAGTTAGTAATAATGTTATTACAAAACTATATGGTTCTTTTGCGCTTAACAAAGGAACAATAGTTGTTGGTCCTTCATTACCGCTACCTGTTGCAGGAATTGTCACGTCAGGATCGTCTAGTGCTACGCAATCACAGGCTTACTACCAATCTTCGACAGTATACAACCCTGGTAATTCAAACTATTTTAGTGCCACATCTTCTACAAGTATGTATGCAGCTTCTTATGCTGGTAGATCCAACGCTATGCCTGTACGTTGTATTGAGAAAGCACCAGGTGAAGGGGGACAACCTTAATAGTTTTAAAATAAAGCTTAAATCCTAAAGACAGTTTACTTTCAGGATTAAGGTAAATAGTTTACTGGTACTTGTTTAGCAATAAGCAAGTACCATAAAATTATCAAAAAGCCCGCAGCGCTTTTCATTTCCTGTCGTAGGCAGAAATGAAAGGCGTTTCGGTGTTTTACGAAATGAAATAAATGATAAATAAATAAAATAAAAATATGAAAAATATACTTTTAAAAAGCCTTGCTGTTTTTGGTATACTTACTTCTGTACAGGCACAAACCATAAACGTGCATTTTTCGCATTATGCTGGAAAACAATATGTATATATGCTGGAAAAAGGCAGTAAAAAAGATACCATCGCCACAGGCAAACTAGATACAGAAGGAAAAGCAGTACTCATTATCCCTACAGCCAAAAAAGGCTACGCAGGAATTTCACATTTTGTCCTTACAGAAGGCGGAGGAATGGATTTTATTGTAAACAATGAAAATTTCTCTGTTTCCTGCCTTGAAGAACAGCCTAATTTTGAAAACACAAAATATACAGGTTCGGCAGAAAATGAATTTTTAAATCAAAAAATAAAGCAGCAAAAATTAATTCTGGACAAAGTTGGTTTTACACAATACGGTCTTAATTTATATAAAGAAGAAGAACCTATGCATGCTGCTTTTCAAAAAGAAAACGAAAACCTGCAGCAGCAATTTACCACACTTAGAAACGAAACAGCAAAAAGTACTTTATATGCAGCGCGTTTTATAGAAATATATAATTTTTTAATGGGTATAGGTAGCAGTTTTAACCAGACTGAGGAAGAAAAAGCAAAAGGGTTAAACCTTTTTGTAAAAGAAAAACTCGATATGCAGGCTCTTTACAACAGTGGTTTCTGGAACCAAACCATAGAAGGCTGGTCAGATTTACAGCAAAGGGTAATTAAAGATGATGCTGTTTTACTGGCAGATACCAAACAAATCCTGTCACGAATAAAAAGCAAAGAAATTTATACTGCCTTTACAGAAAAAATCGTGACCGTGTTTACCAAAGCCGGAAAAGATGATTTGGTAACGGCAATAAGCGAATATGCCGCAAAATCAGGAAAATTAGAAAAACCGAGCAAGAAATTAGCAAACGCTATTAATGCTCCGGTTGTTGGTGCAAAAGCGCCAGTATTAGAAACTCCGTCGGGCAAAAAAACAATCAATAAAAAAACCTTGTTATTCTTTTACGAATCGGGCTGCAACAACTGCGAAAACGAAATCCACCAGTTACTGGGCAATTACCAAATCGTAAAAGACAAAGGCTACGAAGTAATAAGCGTAGCCGCAGACATGACCAAAAATACCGGAGACGGCCACGATCACGCCTTTCCGTGGGCAGCACAATTATGCGATTACAAAGGTTTCACAGGCCCAAACTTCCAAACCTACGCCATAATAGGAACCCCAACTTTTTTCACGATAGATGAAAAAGGAATAATCACAGGAAAATATGCGAGGTTAATTGATACGGGGATTCTTAATTAATGGTGAATTGTTGATTGTGAATCTTTTTGTCATCCTGAGGAACGAAGGATCACACAAGAAACTCTGCAAAGTAATTCCACGCATTCTTTGTCATCCTGACGGAGGAAGGATCACACAAGAAACTCTACAAAGTAATTCCACAACGCATGTCGCCAATCTTTGCCGATCAGCGAGTGTGATCCTTCGTTCCTCAGGATGACAAACTGTACGGTTACTTTTCTTTAGTCTTGTCACCCTGAGCGAAGTCGAAGGGCGCAAAGTAACTCCACAAAGTAATTCCACGCATTCTTTGTCATCCTGAGGAACGAAGGATCACACAAGAAACTCCGCAAAGTAATTCCACAACGCATGTCGCCAATCTTTGCCGATCAGCGAGTGTGATCCTTCGTTCCTCAGGATGACAAACTGTACGGTTACCCAATCCTGTCACCCTGAGCGAAGTCGAAGGGCGCAAAGTAATTCCACAATAAAACTCAGACCCGAGAGTCCCGATACATCAGGACTCTCGGGTCTCTTTTCGTTAAAACGGTACAGTTACGCAATCTTTGTAATCCTCAGCAAAGCACATAAAACTACTCTCCTTTCAATTCTTTTAGTTCCTTATTAAGCCATTCAATTTTTTCATCTTTAAGCTTAATAAGTTCATCTTTAAGTTCATTAATTTCATGCCTTGCTTCTGCCAATTCTTTATAATTGATATTCACACTCGTATTGCGGTTTTTTATCATAGATCCTTCGCCGGTTAAAAGCCAGTTTGCATCAATATCTTTATACTTCATTAATAAATTTGATATAGGAACCATTCCTGCATTACTTCTTTTTTTACAGATTTCTGTAATAAGCGAAGTGCTGATATTGAGCTCCGTAGCGAAATTTTTAATATTTGACACAACTTTCGCTTCTTTAAGATATTCATAAGTAGCTAGAAATCTGGAAGTTACATCGTTCATTATAGAAAAATTACAGTTTTTTGTGTTTTTGTAAGTTTTTACACAAAATTTTGTGTATATTTGCACATTATTTAGGATTCAAAGATAAACCTTTTGTTATGACAATCGAACAAATTAAGGAAAAAACCCTATACGGTGATTACACTTTGCTTGGTCAGGTTATGGGTATAAATGCCCCTGCGGCAAAAATGAGGTTCTTTAGAGGAGATGAAATTGCAAAAAAAGCCCTGCTTAAAATCATTGCAAACCGAGAGGCTTTAATTAAAGAATTTCAAAACAGAACAAATAAGGCGATATAGACTAATTTTTCAAGTACTGCCGCCAGAGTAAATTAAAATCATTAACAATGAAATAAGCACGACAATGGATAAAAGTAAGACAAAAGTTTACCACTCCTATGATGCAAATATTTTGGAAGCCTTATTTGTAAAGTACGGATTATCAAAATATTACATACGTCAATGCGTAAACGGAACCGTACATGGAATAACGCCGGATTGTATCAAAAAAGACTATGAAACTATGGAAAAAGCCCATAAAGATGTTATTATGAATCTTATTCAGACAACACTTAAATAATCAAATCAATATATCAGAAAACCCAAAAAGTTATTACACTCCCTTATCAGCCTTAAAGCCCCAAGTTTTATAAGCAGATTATACTATATATGTCTTTTATTAATAAACAGACAGACTTTCATCACTATAAGCCGTATTGAATACCATCAATAGCGCCTATTTTTTTTTACAAAATACCACGAATACCACAAAAATATATATGCATATCCCAAAAGGGTATCGACTAGGCATGCCTTTTAATTAGTTGTTTCAAGAAACGATAGTTAAAAGTATGCCACTTTAAATAATTAAAACAATTTAAAAAATGAAGAAAAATCTATTTTGTATGTGGCTGGCATTCTTGGCCATATTATTTACGGTAAACACGGAAGCCCAGATGACCATTGGGGGTAAAAAAGAGCCAGAGGCTTTCTCGGTTCTGGAGCTTCTTAACAAAGGCGGATTAAGACTGCCTCAAATGACAACAGCAGAGCGTAACGCTTTTGCTGTAAAAAATAATGATAAAGGTAACGGACTTACTATTTACAATAAAACAACAGATTGTGTGGAGTATTGGAACAAAACACGCTGGGTAAGTTTATGTGAGGGAACATCACAAACTGTAATAAGCCCTCAGCCATGTGTAAATGTAGCTGCAGACGGTACAGGATGCGACCAGACATTTACTGTTGATGACGTTGACTGCCCTAACGGACCTTTTAATATTGCTATTGTCGCAGGCGGTGAGTATGCATCACTAAGCGATATAGACAATACAAACGGAAAATTTAAAATTAACTTTTTCCAAAACGAAACAGTAAATATCCATACCGTATTAGTACGCGTAACAAGTACTTGTACCAGTTTGTATAAAGAATTTTTATTCTCTCAAAATGGGGTAGACTGTACTTCTATGCCGTATACAGCACCAAGTATATCACCTTCAAGTACAGCTTTAGATTTATGTGTAGGCGGTGCGGTATATTTATCGGTTCCTGCCAATACACCAAACCTTGATAAATTAATATGGACCCGTAATGGCCAGCCAATAGACGGAGCACGAGGTCGAAATTATATTTTCGCCACACAAAAAGGAGAATATAATATTTCTATGGGAGCTGTTGGATGTAACACAAGTGATTCAAACAAACGCACCATTACAGAATCTGGTTCTGTAACACCGGTTACACTTTCGGCATTAGCCTCTAATAATGGGGTAATTTGCGGTACAGGCAAAGTAACACTTTCGGTATCAGGAAACGGTACTGCTTCTGTTGTTTGGTTTCATAATGGTAAAGAAGAAAAAACAGGAGACTCTGTAGATATTAGCGGTGACAGCAGCGTGGGAGAATGGTTTGCAGCAACTAAAGATGGTAATTGTTATTCTAAACCTTCAAACAGTATTCAGGTAACAAAAAGTGAAACCGCATCAACACAGTTATCTCTTCCTGCTACTGATGTACTGGTAAATGGTGTTCAGTTAAGTACTTTTACAGCATTTTGTGCGGGAGGAAGTTTAGATTTAAACATTACCAATAAAATAAGCAATGTTATCTATACGTGGTATAACGGAAATGATGTAATAACTACAAATCCTTATATTGTTCCAACATCTCAAACTACCATGTCACTTCGTGTAGTGGCAACAGATAACAGCGGGGCAAAATGTCCTGCTGAACAGAACAAATTAGAAGCAGCTGTAATACAAGGAAGTACTCCTGGTAAACCAGAAGTTATTGCAGCCAGTACACTTTGTGATGGCAAAGGGCTTTTAACAAATCAGGAAAAAGAATATACTTACATCTGGTATAAAAATGGTGCTGTATTAACAGGAGAAACAAGTAATGAGCTTAAGATAGATTCTGAAGGTACTTATGGAGCTGCTATAAAAAATGCAACCGGCTGTATAAGCCCAATGACAGAGGTAAAAATTTCAGGAAACTCAAGCGGACCTAATATTGACTGGAATTCTAAAACAATTCCTCCTGATACGGCAACTTTTGGTTCGTCGATAACTCTTACGGTTGACAATACATACGATTCTACTTATAGCTGGACTTTGGATGGGGTTAAACTTTCTTATACCGGAAAAACGGCAACAATACCTCTTCCAACAAGTGGAACTGCCAATCAAATAGCAAAAATTGCAGTAACGGCAAAAAATGAATGTGGCGAAAAAACATTAACCCATGAAATAACAATGAATAGTGCGTGCCCTACTCCTGTTATTAATTCAATATCGGGTGCGCAGACTATAATAGCAAAAACAAATGTTACAATAACCATTTCGACAGACAAAACAAATACACCAACCTATCAGTGGTTTCAAAATACAACTGACAGCACTATAGGGGGTACTCCGGTAGGAACCGGGGTTTCGTTTAGTACAAATCAACTTACAACAGGGAAATATTATTTTTACTGTATTGTTACAAATGGTTGTGAAGGGACTCCGTCAGCAACATCAGCAACAACAATGGTTACCGTAAATGATAGCCCGGAAGATATGCAGCCAGGAAGCGGAACCTTAAGCGGAAAAACTTGTTTTGATATTGTAGAAACAGAAGGAGGAGCTGATTGTGGTACATTGGCATCCCGTGCATCACAAAAAGTAGATTTTACCAATACATTTACTTATACTTTTACACCAAGCGGTACGGTAACAAATCTTCGTTTTGAATATATAGAAAATGTGGGTGCAGGTAAAATTGTTGAAACATTTACTGATAATGGTAATAATACTGTAACAGTAAAATACAAAACGACATTAAGCGGGCCGCAAGGTACGGCAAAAGGTCTGAATACTGCAAATGCATTTTCTGTAAGTATATATGCTGTTTTTAAGGATGGAACAGGTGCACAAAAATCTGTAAAGATAACAGCTCAGATAAAAGACTGTATGTGTTGTGGAGCTTATATAAATGGTAGGGTATGGAAAGAATTTATGTGCCATAACCTAGGTGCTGATACGTCTGCAGATCCTCTTAAACCAAGCTTAGCATTAGTTGGAAATACTTATATATTGGGAGATAAAAATCCTGCAGCTACTACACATGCTCCAGGGGTTGTCTGGACAACAGCGAATGATCCCTGTCCGGCAGGTTACCGACTACCAACTGAATCAGAATGGAGACAAGTACTGGACACTAATAATAATGCTTCTGTGGCATATGTGGGAACAATAACCACTAAAGGAATGGGAGGTGCAATGATTGGGAATGCTTTAATGCTTCCAAATAATGCGCCTTCTGGTTATTATTTAGGTTATTGGACTTCTACACTGAATACGGGGTATGATATAAATTATGGTGTAATACTTAGGACTTCTACAACATCTATAAGCGGTCTTACTACCTCTGGGCCAGGAACTCTTAATGCCAAAATGGGTGTGCGCTGTATGTCAACCTCAAACAACTAACGGGGGTTCATCTCCTTTTAATACATATAAGGAGTTGTAATAAAGAGGGAGAGAAGTTTTTTCTTCCTAATATAAATATTTTTTCAGGCTGTAATAAACAACAAAAATTAAACAGCTTTTAAAATAGAAAGGATTTACGTTTTTCATTTCCTGCTCTCAGGCAGGAAAGAAAAACGTATCCTTATTTTACAAAAGTTTTAAAATAATAGCAAACATTTATAAAAAGAGAACTATGAAAAAAACAAGAGCAATGGTTGTCTTGTTAGGTTTGCTTTCAGCAGCCTTGCAGGCACAAACCATAAACGTGCATTTTTCGCATTATGCAGGAAAACAATATATATACATGCTGGAAAAAGGCAGCAAAAAAGATACCATCGCCACAGGAAAATTAGATACAGAAGGTAAAACAGTACTCACTATCCCGGCAGCCAAAAAAGGCTATGCAGGAATTTCGCATTTTGCCCTTACAGACGGTGGAGGAATGGATTTTATTGTAAACAACGAGAATTTTACTATTTCCTGCCTTGAAGAACAGCCTAATTTTGAAAATACAAAATATACAGGTTCCCCTGAAAATGATTTTTTAAATCAAAAAATAAAGCAGCAAAAAGCAATTCTGGACAAAGTTGGTTTTGTGCAGTACGGTCTTAATTTATATAAAAAAGAAGAACCTATCCATGCTGCTTTCCAAAAAGAAAACGAAAACCTGCAGCAGCAGTTTACCGCACTTAGAAACGAAACTGCAAAAAGTACTTTATATGCAGCGCGTTTTATAGAAATATACCGTTTTTTAATGGGCATAGGCAGCAGTTTTAACCAGACAGAAGAAGAAAAAGCAAAAGAGTTAAATCTTTTTGTAAAAGAAAAACTCGATATGCAGGCACTTTATAACAGTGGTTTCTGGAACGAAACCATAGAAGGCTGGGCAGATTTACAGCAAAAGGTAATTAAAGATGATGCCATTTTACTGGCAGATACCAAACAAATCCTGTCACGTATAAAAAGCAAAGAAATTTATACTGCCTTTACAGAAAAAATCGTGACCGTGTTTACTAAAGAAGGAAAAGATGATCTGGTAACAGCAATAAGCGAATATGCCGCAAAATCAGGAAAATTAGAAAAACCGAGCAAGAAATTAACAAATACTATTAATGCTCCGGTAGTTGGTGCAAAAGCACCAGTATTAGAAACTCCGTCGGGCAAAAAAACAGTCAATAAAAAAACCTTGTTATTTTTTTACGAATCGGGCTGCAACAACTGCGAGAATGAAATTCACCAGTTACTGGGCAATTACCAAATCGTAAAAGACAAAGGCTACGAAGTAATAAGCATAGCCGCAGACATGACCAAAAATACCGGAGACGGACACGATCACGCCTTTCCGTGGGCAGCACAATTATGCGATTACAAAGGTTTCGCAGGCCCAAACTTCCAAACCTACGCCATAATAGGAACCCCAACTTTTTTCACCATAGATGAAAAAGGTATAATCACAGGGAAATATGCGAGGTTAATTGATACGGGAATACTTAATTAATTGTGAGTTGTTGATTGTTGATTGTGAATCTTTTTGTCATTTCGACCGAAGGGAGAAATCGCACGCGGGATTCGACAAAGATTGGTTAATCACTTTGTCGAGTTACTAGTGCGATTTCTCCCTTCGGTCGAAATGACAAACGGCGTGATTAATACTATTAGTGTCACCCTGAGCGAAGTCGAAGGGCGCAAAGTAACTCCGCAATATAACTCAGACCCGACAGGTTTTAAAAACCTGTCGGGTCTCTTTGTGTTAAAACGGTGCGGTTATACAATCTTTGTCGAGCTACTTGCGTGTCCTTCGACTTCGCTCAGGATGACAAACGTTGTCGTTAAGTTAATCTTTGCCCACAATCTTGTCATCCCGAGGAACGAGGGATCTGCGCAAGTAACTCCGTAAAGTATGTCTTCAATCTTTATCGAGCTACTTGCGCAGATTTCTCCCTTCGGTCGAAATGACAAACTCTCGTCTCTCCACAATCTTGTCATCCCGAGGAACGAGGGATCTGCGCAAGTAACTCCGTAAACTAAATCGCCAATCTTTGTCGAGCTTCTTGCGCAGATTTCTCCCTTCGGTCGAAATGACACAAAAGATGCAGAAATTCTCTCTACCCAATCTTGTCATCCCGAGGAACGAGGGATCTGCACAAGTAACTCCACAAACTAAATCGCCAATCTTTGTAGAGCTTCTTGCGTGTCCTTCGACTTCGCTCAGGATGACAAACGTTGTCGTTAAGTAATCTTTGTCAAAGTTTAAAACTTTGACAAAGATCCGTACGTGCGCAATGACATAAAAATTCGTGCAAATTCGTGCAATTGCTTCGCCTGTTCGCTATCGCTCGGGTTGTGGCAAACCTAACAACTCACAATTTCAAAGAAATCCTTTTTTTGAAACTGTTTTTGTTTTCAGTACTTTTACATTACTAAAAAAGTATTTTGTCAAGTTTAAAAAAACAATCAAGCAGTTTAACTGAAAAAGCTGGGATTTCATCTCCTGAAATCACCAATGTTTCGGCTATCAATCAAATTAAAAACAAACGCAGACAGCAGCCTTCTGCTTCTGAATTAATCTCTGGAATTCTTTCCGGAAATATAACCGCACTGAGCCGTGCCATTACACTTGTTGAAAGCACAAATCCCGAACATGCCGCAAAAGCAGATGAAATTATAAAAGGCTGTCTTCTGCATGCTAATAAATCAATCCGCATAGGAATTACGGGTGTTCCCGGTGTTGGAAAAAGTACTTTTATTGAGGCTTTTGGAACTTATTTGACTCAGGCGGGAAAAAAAGTCGCTGTTTTGGCTGTTGATCCCAGCAGTTCGATTTCCCACGGAAGTATTCTGGGTGATAAAACCCGAATGGAGGAACTGGTAAAAGATGAAAATGCTTTTATCCGTCCGAGTGCTTCTGGAGAAAATCTGGGCGGCGTTGCCCGTAAAACCCGTGAAACGATTATTTTATGCGAAGCTGCAGGTTTTGACACGATAATTATTGAAACCGTTGGCGTGGGACAAAGTGAAACTGCTGTTCACAGTATGGTAGACTTTTTTCTATTATTAAAAATTTCTGGTGCGGGCGATGAACTTCAAGGTATTAAACGCGGTATTATGGAAATGGCAGACGCAATTGTCATCAATAAAGCCGACGGGGATAATATAAAAAAAGCGAATCAGGCAAAACTGGAATTTAACAGGGCTTTGCATTTATTTCCGCCAAAAAAATCAAACTGGCAGCCAAAAGTTACGACTTGCAGTGCTATTACCAAAGAGGGAATTTCTGAAATCTGGAATACCATTTCTGATTATTTTGAACTGACGAAAGAAACGGGTTTCTTTCAGGAAAAAAGAAACGAACAAAACCAGTTTTGGATGATGGAAACGATCAACGAACAATTGAAACAAAATTTCTACAATCAGCCCGAAATTATTTCATTATTGGAACAAAATAAAAAAGCGGTGCAAAACAATGAAATATCACCTTTTGCAGCCGCTCAGCTTTTATTAAATCAATATAAAAAGAGCTTCTAATTTCTTAAAGCTTTTTTTACTATTTCATTTATTTTACATTAATTGAAATTGTATAAGTCTCTTCACTTTCCTGAATAGGATATTTACCAGGAACTAAAATATCTGAATTGAATTTTAAAGGTTTAACTAATTCCGGAGCTATAGTTTGTCCTTCCGGTATTAAATAAACTTCACCATTACGTAATAATCCTTTTTTATGTTCTTCTGTTAAAGCACTTTTTTGAATTGTCATGACAAATTTCTCGGCTTCATTTGTAACACGCACTGGTGTTCCATCAGTGTTTGGCTTAGAAAAACCATAGGTCTTCCAATCGTAAAAAACAAAATTACAAAACCCTTCCGGCTGACTGCAGTCAATATTATGTGCTCCCCAAGCATGCACAATAACACCTTCATAGTGCGGTAAATATCTATGAGTATTTGGTTGATTTTGCTGTTCTGTTTTTGATGATTCAGCATTTTGATCTTCACTTGAATCGTTGTTACAGCTTATAAAAAAAACTGCAAACACAAAAACTAACATCACTTTTAATACTTTAGATTTTTTAATTTTTTTTTGTTGTAAACTTTTCATAATAAATTAATTTAATTGATCCCTACTCTATTATTGGCTTTTCAGGTTACGCCTTTTGGTTTAGTATAGATCAATTAAATTTATTTTTTGTTACCCTTTTTGTTTGAATTTTAACACAAAAAAAAGCTGCTAAGTATGAAATTACATACCTAACAGCTTTTTTTAAAGTTACTAAGTTACTGAGGTTCTAAGTTGCTAAGGTTTTCTACATGTTGTTATTTAAACTCATCAACTTAGAATCTTAGCTACTTAGAACCTTTTCCTCTAAGCTTATATTTATTTTCCTTGTATAAATTACCTGCGGTTATAACGTGCGCTAAGGCATCTTTTGCTAATTCCTCGTTTAATTTAACGGGAATTAAAGTCGTATCGTTTTTGATTTCGAATTGAAGCGGTTTTAAATTTGGCTGCATAATCACAACTTGATTCTCTACTCTAAAAGCGTTGATATCGTTGAATTGCATAATCGATCTCCCCTGCACTTTCGGATCTAATTTACTCAGGTTTCTTCCCACCATTGGTGTTTCAAACGGAAGTCCTAAATAACTTAATAACGTTGGCGGAATATCGATTTGACTTGCCAGTCTGTCATAAACTGCGCCTTTTGGAACTCCGGGCCCCATAATAAAGGCCGGAATATGGAATTTATTTATTGGTACTAAATTCTTTCCGTAGGTTCTCGTGTTATGATCTGCGATTACGATGAAAATTGTGTTTTTGAAATACGGCTCTTTTTTAGCCATTTCGAAGAATTTCCCAATCGAGAAATCGGCATATTTCATGGCGTTGTTTACCGTTGCTGCTTTTTTATCAAATTGTTTTATTCTTCCCGCCGGATATTCAAATGGTTCGTGATTTGAAGTCGAAAACATTAAAGAGAAAAATGGTTTATCTCCTTTTGATTTGAAATAATTATTGGCTTTCGTAACCAAATCTTCATCAGAATAACCCCAGGTTCCCTTAAAAGCATATTTATTTCCATCTGATTCAAAATCTTCCTGATCTACAATATCGCTGAAACCGTTTCCGTTGAAAAACGAAGCCATATTATCAAAGTTTGCCATTCCGCCATAAATGAAACTCGTATCGTATCCTTTTTGTTTTAAAGCATCGGCAAGCGTAAAAAACCCTTGTTGCGAGTTTCCAAGTTTTACCACACTTTCAGACGGCGATGGTAAAAATCCGGTTACAACAGCTTCGATTCCGCGAACACTTCTGGTTCCGGTGCAGTATAAATTGGTAAACAATAAACCTTCTTTTGATAATTTATCAAATTCCGGCGTTAAAGGTTTTCCGCCTAAAATTCCAACATATTCTGCGCCTAAACTTTCCTGTAGAAAAATCACCAAATTGTATGGTTTTTTCTTAACCGAGTCCGGCTGCTGTACATGCAGAAACGGAATTTCGGCATCTGTAAAATCTGTTGGGCCGGCGATCATGTATTTTTTTACACGAGCAATGGCTTCGGCTTCATCCATTTTACCATACATTTTTGTGTTTCCTTCATTCTTAATTGAATAAGCAGCAAAAGCAACCGTGTAAAATGAATTTAACCCTAAAGTATTTGTCAATTGATCTGTCGAGAAAACAGCGTTACTGGCATTAATAGGACGTTTTGAAGTAAGACTTGAACGTGCTCCAAAAAACAATAAAAATGCTACTAATGGAAAAGCGATTAGTTTGAATTTATATTCGGTACTCGTTGTATAAAAATATTTTTTTCCTTTTTTGAAGGCGAAATAAATCACAACTCCCAAAATCATGAAAGTCACAATGATGGAAGTCAGGTAACTTTTTAAAAGCATTCCAACTACTTCTTTAGGATAAATCAGATAATCTAAGAAAATCTTATTGGGACGTGTGTCGTATTGTTTTACGAAATCAGGCGAAGCTAATTCTACAAAAAGAATCAGAAACAGGAATAAGAAACTATAAATTACTAAAAACTTATTGGTGAATTTCAACCATTTATTTGGCAGAAAAGTAATTAAAACAGCCGGCAGAAAGGACAAATAACACAGTAAAATTAAATCCATTCGCAAACCAATTGGAAAAATATACCAGAAATCTGGTGTCTGCTCTACCCTTTCTTTAAAAAGGAAAAATAAAAATATTCGGCTTAAGGTTGTAATCAGTAATCCGATTAATATAAAATTGAAAATAGGTTTTAAATAACTTAATTTTTTCATTAGATGATTTATATTAGTTTTTGGTGAGAATATGAGAAGATGTTAACTCGCTAAGTTTTTGTTTTATTCTGTTATTTTTTAATCTCGCAAAGTCGCAGAGTCGCGAAGTTTTTGTTTTTTAAGTCTTCAAATAAAACTTTGCGTCTCTGCGACTTTGCGAGCAATTTTCGTTGCTGAATAAAAGACTTTAAAAAAACTTGGAAACATAGGAGACGCACTGCAGTGCGTCTCTACAGGTGCGCCTCTACATGTACGTTTCTACATATGCGTTTTTACTCTTCGTAACGGTTTATTTCTCTGTCGTAAAATTCATTGGCTTTAACAATAAGACCTTCCATTTCGGCATTTAATTCTGCTTCATCAAGATCTTCGGCTTCTTCCATAAATTCAACCTCATCATCTTTTAAGTTGATTATAAATCTTGGATAATCAAGGTGAATGATGAAAATATCATCTGGAAAATCAGTATTATCGCCAAGTAAAAATTTAGGTAAGTCCATTTTATATATGTTTATTTTTTTAATTTATAATGTTTATTTTTGGCCCACAGATTAAACAGATTGTGCAGGTTAAACAGATTTTATTCAAATAATGCACAGTGTAAATCTGTTTAATCTGTGAAATCTGTGGCCTATATTTTAAACCTCAAATTTAGTTATTTGCAAATGAATTTGAGATTAATTTCTTTGTGAGGTAATGAAAGCGCATGTACAGGAAAATTGCCGCTGTGGTTAATCCTGCTAAAAGCCCTATCCAAACGCCCTGCGCCTTCCAGTCTGTATATTCTCCTAAATAATACGAAATAGGAAAACCAACAACCCAATAGGCTACAAAAGTAATATACATGGGAATTTTGACATCCTGCAAACCACGTAATGCGCCCAGAACTACAACCTGAACTCCATCTGAAATTTGGAAAATAGCAGCGATCAATAATAATTTTGAAGCGATTTCGATTACTTCGGTATTGTCTAAAATTTGTCCGCTGTTTTCCATATTTAAAAAGATGTGTGGGAAAAAATCATGGAAAACGACAAACAGAAATGCAAAAAATGTTTCGATTACAATGGCAAGCAAAAATATAGAACGCGCCACAACAACGAGGTTTTTATAATCCTGCAATCCTCTTTGGTTACTTACTCTAATCATCGACGTTACACTTAATCCCATCGCAAACATAAAAGTAAGCGAAGATAAACTCAACGCAATTTGATTGGCCGCCTGACTGGTTTTACCAATATTTCCGCAAAGCCAGATGGAAGCGGTAAACAATACGACTTCAAAAAGCATTTGCATAGCAGACGGAAATCCTAAGTTTATTATTTTTTTAAGCGTTGCGCTTTTAATTTCGCTGAAGCTGAAATTCTTGAAAAAATGTTTTAAGTCATTTCTTCTTGACAGCATAATATGCATGAACATAACCAGAAATATTCTCGAAATAACAGTACCAAGTGCCGCACCTATAATTCCCATTTTAGGAAAAATCCAAATACCGTAAATCAACACATAATTGATTCCTACGTGAAGTACGTTTGCCATAATCATGGCGTACATCGAATATTTAGTCATCGATTTTCCGTCGGCAAACTGTTTATAACCCTGATACATTACTAACGGAATCAGTGAGAAAGCAACCCAGTCTAAGTATGGTTTTGCGAGTACAATTACTTCTTTAGGCTGTTCTAACAATTCCATTAATGGTTTTGCCAATACAATTAAAGTAAAAAGTAATAACCCGATAATGGCGCATAAAAACAAACCGTGATGAAATGCAGAACGAATTTTGCCATCGTTTTTTTCGGCATCGCCTTCGGCTACAATAGGTGTAATAGCAGTCGAAAAACCAATTCCTAATGACATCGCAATAAAAATCATACTGTTTCCAAGTGAAACTGCCGCCAATTCTGTACTTCCTAATTTCCCTACCATTATATTGTCGACAATACCTATTAAGGTATGCCCAACCATGCCTAATATAATAGGATATGCTAGTCTGAAATTATACGAAAACTCTTTGGTGTACTGCTTTAAACTCACTTTACTGCTTTTTTAGTGGGCAAAGATAATGAGAAGCTTCGAATTCTATCCTATTAATAAAAAGATAAGCCAATTTTAAGGCTAAAATTAGCATATCGTAATATTATATAACGATTTCTAAAAATTATATAACAACTCCAAAAGACCTCTATTTTACTTTTACATTATTAATAATTCAAAGATATATGCCATGAAAAAATTACAGTTTATATGCCTCGCTGCATTCGCATTTTTTTATTCAAATGCCAGTTTTGCTCAAGATAATGCAGCAACAAATTACGATCAGGGTTTTAGGTTAGGAATTGGTTTAAACGGAGGTATCCCAACTGATACTGACGATTATGATTTTTCACTTGGTGGAGACGTTCGTTTACAATATGACTTATCTAAAAGAACATCTTTGACATTAACTACAGGTTTTACAAACTTGTTTGTGGGGGGTAAAGATGAATTAGGAAATAACATAAAAGATCTAGGATTTATTCCTGCAAAAGCTGGTTTTAAAGCTTTTTTCTGGGAAGACCAATTTTATGTTCTGGGTGAAGTAGGTGCCGGTTTTGCAGTAACAAACGGGTACAATGACACCACATTTTTATGGGCTCCAGGAATTGGGTATGCCAACAAATACATTGACGTGAGTGTCCGTTATGAGGACTACGACAAGTTCAATACCAATCAAATTGCGCTTCGTTTAGCGTATGGTTTTGATCTATAAAAAGAAAGGTTTATTTTATTTTTTTGTTTTTGGTAACAAACCCGGAAGTTTTCATAGTCTTCCGGGTTTTGTATTTTATTAAAGTATCGAAAAAAATACTTTATAAAAATCTCCATTCAATTATCATAGACCAAATAGTTTATTACTGTTCCGTTTATTTTTCTGCCACAGATTAAAAAGATTAAAAAGATTTTTTGCAAAGGCTATTCTAAAAAAACAATCAGTGAAAATCCTTTAATCTGTGGCAAAAATAACACAATACAGGTTTCTGCTTTCCTACAACAAACCCGACAGGTTTTAAAAACCTGTCGGGTTTGTTGTTGATCGTGGTAAGATTTTGATTGAGAAATCTTTGTCAAAGTTTTAAACTTTGACAAAGATAGGTGCGTATAAATTTTAAAGTTAAACCAATTATCTAATTATCAAATTGACACATTATCTAATTCTCATTCAAAAACTTTTTATCCGTCAACGTTTTCATAAAAGCAATCAGCTGCTTTTTTTCTTTATCAGATAAATTCAATTTGTCTTCGGGCAGTGTTTGATTTGGTACATCAAATCCTAAACCTACTCCTCCACCCTGATCATAAAAATCTATAACTTCTTCCAGCGTTTTATAAACACCATTATGCATATAAGGAGCTGTAAGTTCGATATTTCGTATCGTTGGTGTTTTAAACGAATTTTTGTGAATAGCAGCCTGAGTAATTACAAACTTCCCTAAATCACCATCTAGTTTTTTACTTTTATCAGGAACACCAAGAATTTCACTTTCAGATCTGTCAAAATTTGGCGGAACAGTTCCGTTTGTTAACGGAATAAAATGACAGGTTGCGCATTTCCCTTTTCCGGCAAATAAATTAAAACCTGCTTTTTCATCTGCCGTAAAAGTTGTTTTATTCTGCATATAATCATCAAATTTTGAATCATAATGACTCAAAGAACGAATATAAGATGCCAAAGCATTTTTGATCGCAAATTCGTTTATTTCCCCTTTTGGAAAAGCTTTTTTGAACTCTTTTACGTAGTCCGCATTTTTTTGAATTGCTAAAGCTGATTTCTCCAGAGATCCATGCATTTCGTTTTCATTTTTAATTACTGCAACCGCCTGATCTTCGAGATAACTTACTCTCGAATCTGTAAAAAACACACGCTGAAATGCAATATTAGTAAGCGTAGGTGTATTACGCTGAATCATTGATTTTCCGTCTAATGTAACGGCCCTTTCTAATCCGTCTGTAAAAGCTTTCTCAGCATGATGGCATGAAGCGCAGGAACGTGTATTGTTTCCGGATAAAATTGGGTCATTAAATAATTTTTTACCAAGGGCAATTTTTTCAGGCGTTGTTTGATAATCGGGAAAACCTGAAAAGGCTTCGGGATCAAAAGCATCTTTATCAAATAGCGTTTGGGCTGTTGCTTTTAAACCTCTTTGTTCTTTCATTAACGGAATTCCTAATTCTGTCTGTGTTTTATAAAGTCCTTTACTTAACGGATTTAAAATTTCTTTGATAAAATAAGCACGATCAAATGCATCAAAATTGTTGTTCGCGTGCAAATATTTTTTTCCTTTTTCTAAAACTTTAAGTACTTGATTGGAATTTGAAACCTCTTTATTTTCAAGATAAACGCGGTAGTATTTTTCGATTGTTTCCAAAGCTGTTGAAGCTTCCGGAAGTGAATTTAGCACAACCGGCGAATCAAATCCTGTAATTCCTAAAGTAATAATTCTATAAACTTCTAATCGCATGGCATCAAAAACATGGGCATCAGTCAATTCATTTGAATTTGAAACTTTTTCTAACCGAATTAAATTTGCTGATAAAACGCCTAATTCCTGAAGCAGTTCTTTTTTGTTGTTTTTATCGTATTTCGGAAAAACGAATTCTTCAATAACCTGAAATCCTTCGGGCGGAACGGTTATATTATCATTGTCTTCAAACTCAGGTATTGCCGGCCCATTGATTGATTTAGAGACTGCTGGCGAATAATACTCACTTAATAATTCGACTTTTTTATAACTTTTATGTGCTTCGAGAAATTGTTTCTGAATTTGTGCTTCTGCAGCATCAGATGTTACTGAATATTTTAGTTCATTAACTTTTTCGATTAATAAAGTAATGTCTTTTTGAAACAATGTATTTATTTCCTGATGTTTGTCTTTTTTCTGACAAGCAGCAAACACAAGCAGGAAGAACAAACAATATATTTTTTTCATAGTGTAATGACAATTAAAAGAGGAATAGGTAGAAAAAACAGAAACCACTACCTCAAATTGAAATAGTGGATAACTGTTTTTCGATAACTTAACAATTTATCTTGCCAAACCTTGTATAACTACAATTTGACTTGCCTGGTTTTCTTCAGGACGGTTTGCTCCGCCATCAGGTTTTAAATATTTTGTACCAGTCCATGAGTGAGGCTGAATACTTAACATAAAAGTATCTGGAATACCTAATTGTTCAGAAACATCAATTAATGCTCCATATTCCCAAACTCCTTTTTTGCTTGGATCAAGATCTTTTGTCTGTACATTATATTTAGCTGCATCTGCTGCCGTACGACGGTGGTCTAATTCTACTACAACTTTCAAACCTTTAGTTGCAATATTATATTGATAGATATAAGCATCATGCGTTTCATCTCCGTATCCGTTAGCATCTTCTTCAATGTAAACGTAGTTTTTAGTCACACAAATGTTATCCGGATTTTGGAATTTACCAGCAATTCCGCTGCGGTTATCACCGTCAAGAATCACTTCAAGAGTTCCTTTTAACGGGTCAGCTGCATCAAGATTTAATCTGTAAACTCTACCGTATTTAGTTCTTGAACCATCAGCATTAGTTTTATTAATATCTTGTCCAGTTACGTTAAAATACAATTCACGATCTGCATTATCACCGCCTTTACGGTAATCTAAATCTTCTACACGACCAAATTTAACCGCTTTTAAAGTATTTACAGCCGCATTAATCTGTGCACCTGTAAGCGTTTTGTGATCGTCAATTTTTACAAAAGAAACTGGGTAAGTTTTACCAGTCTCCATATCTTTTTCTCTCTGGTTATCGTCGTTTCTTTTTAGCATATACAAAGAACCATTGGTTAAATCACCCACAGTATTTGCTACGTACATAAAAACCTGACCTCCGTAAGTACCAGAATCGTCATCGCCAATTACAACAACCGTTTTACCTCTATAAGCAGAAGAACGTAATGGCAAAGCATTCTCTGCACTTAAACGACCAAAACTTGCTAACTCTTTAGAAACTGATGCAGAACCTGCGCTTCCGTAAGGATCTAATGCATGTGTACGAGATTCTTCTCCAGATTCTCCACAAGTTAAATAAACAGGTCCAAAACCATGTTCTGCTTGTGTAGCCATAGTTGCACCGCACAATCTCCAGGTTCCTCCGCTAGAATTTAATAAATATTCTCCTTTAGTAGGTTTGAATGTTTTGTCAAGTGTAATTCTTGAAACTGAAAAGTTGTCTTCGTTATTTACCAAAAAAGTAAAAGTTCCATCTGTATTTTTCAATAAACCAGAACCATCTGCAGAACCTCCAAAAATATATTTTGGACTATCCGGAAAAACGTCATCTGAACTAAAAAGAGAATAAATCTTCAGGTTTTCAAAACCTGCCTGTGCCTTTAATAAACTTGGCGTTACAGATTGATCTTTTAACACAACACTTGTTGTTTCTGTTTCATCTTTAGAGTCGTTGTCATTACAAGATGTAAACACCGAACCTAAAATAAGTAGAGGTAAAATAATTCGTTTCATTTAGCTAAATATTGGTTTTTATTTTTTTACAAAGTAAATCCCTACTCTTTAACTAAAAATGACTTAGACATTATCAAAAAAATAAGGCTTTTGGCAAAAACACCTTACGAGAGCAAAAAAATTAACATTAATTTAGTAATACAAAATACACTTAAACTTTCAGTAACATAAAACCGAAAAAAGAGTCTTACTTTATGACTCCCAAAAAACAAACCCGACAGGTTTAAAATCTGTCGGGTTTGCATAGAATGTTGAAAAATTATCTAATTATCAAATTGACACATTATCTAATTCCTAACTTTTCTCCAAAGTCTTCTTATACGTTTCAAAATTGTCTTTAATCTCTTTAGGCAATTCCGGAACCTGAATATCGGTGTATTGTTTCATTTCTTCCCAAATAATCTTTGCTACAATATAACGTGCCATATCTTTATCATCTGCAGGAATTACGTACCAAGGCGCATTTTCTGTCGAGGTCTCGTTTATCGCTTCTTCATAATATTGCTGATATTCGTCCCAATGTTCACGTTCTTTTAAATCGCCTGGAGAAAATTTCCAGTTGTGCTTTCCTTCTTCTAAACGGCGTAATAAACGATTCTTTTGTTCATCTTTACTCAAATGCAGAAAGAACTTCATAATCACAGTTCCGTTTTGAGTGACGTGTTTTTCGAAATTATTGATCTGCTCGATTCGGTTTTTCCAGAATTTAGGTTTAATATCGTCAACCGAATTAATTCCCGGTAAATTCTCTGCCAAAATAAATTCAGGATGCACTCTCGTTACCAAAACATTTTCGTAATGCGTTCTGTTAAAAATCGAAAACTTTCCTTTTTCAGGCAAAGCAATATAATGACGCCATAAATAATCGTGTTCCAGTTCAGTCGAATTTGGTGTTTTAAAACTATGAACCACAACCCCACGCGGATTAAATTCTTTAAAAACTTCTCTAATCAAACTGTCTTTTCCCGAAGTGTCCATTCCTTGAAGGCAAATCAAAACACCATATTTATTGTGCGCATACATCACATCCTGAAAATCGCTTAATTTTGCCTGAACTTTATCCAGTTTCTCTTCTTTTTCATCATCGCTTGCATCAATATTTAATAAAGTTGGAAGTTTACTTAATTTAATTTTATCTGTGACTTTAAAATCTTTCGGGTCTATTGATTTCATATTTTTTGATTTTCATTTTTAAGAGGTAAAATATGTTATCGCTTTTCATTTATTCATTATTAAATGGCTTTTTCAAAACAGCGATTTCATATTTTCAAATTTTGTATCATAAATATAGTAATTTTACGAAGCATATTCCTGCTATTCATTGCAATACTTTTTCAATAAATTGCTTTTTTCCAAAGCCATAACAAGAGCTTCCGCTGGTCGCTTTGTTCTGTCAGGAAAAAATTCAATTTCTTTTCAAAGTATTTCCATTGCTATCAGGGCTGGGCAATTATTTTCAAAACAACATTCATGGAAAAATTCACATTAGAAATATTATTTCAAATCATCGGAATCGGTTCGGCATCAGGATTATTTTATAACAATGATGCGCTTTATATTATTGGCGACAACAGCGGATTCTTATACGAATACAATATGCAGAACCAGCAGTTAAACCAACATCCTTTAATTGATAATCCAACGCAAAATATTCCGAAAAACCTAAAACCTGATTTTGAATCTTTAACGCATCATAACGATACTCTTTATGTTTTTGGTTCCGGTTCTACCGAAAATCGAAACAAAATGATTGAGTTTGATATTAAATCGAAAACCGTTTTACAAAAAAATAATTTAGTCGATTTATATACCGTAATGCAGAATTTCGGTTCTATAAAACCAGAAGATTTCAATCTTGAAGGAGCCGTTTTTGATGGCGAAAACTGGTACTTATTCAATCGCGGAAACGGAATTTCAAACAAAAACACCATTTTTACGATTCATGCCAAAAGCCTTGGAGATGAATTTGCTTTGGTTGCGACCAATTATAAACTGCCAAAAATAAAAGGCGTTCGCTCTAGTTTTACCGATGCTATTTTAGTGGAAGATAAAATCTATTTTCTTTCTACTGCCGAAGACACAAAATCAACTTACGATGACGGGGAAATCCTTGGAAGTTTTATTGGAAGAATTGACCTTAAAACCATGAAAATTGATTTTACTCAAAAAATAACTTCAACTAATAAATTTGAAGGTTTGACTTTCTATAAAAAAGAAAATAACAAAATCGAGTTTTTACTTTGCGAGGATAATGATACCGATCTTTTAGAGACTAAGGTTTTTAAATTGACTTTGCCGATAAAATAAGCTTTGCGAAACTCTGTGAAAATCTTTGTGAAGCTTTGTGTTATAATTTTACCGCAAAGATTCGCAAAGAAAATTACGCAAAGAGACACAAAGTATTTTGATTACAATAATAACGTAGAGGCGCACAGCAGTGCGTCTCCGCAAAGAATGTAAAAATGATTGATGACAAGATTGCGATTTACGAGACGTTAGACGCACTGCTGTGCGTCTCTACAATAAAACCATTCTTAAAATATTCACATCCTTTAAAACAAAATCATAAAACAAAGACACACAAAGAATTTCGATTACAATAATAACGTAGAGGCGCACAGCAGTGCGTCTCCGCAAAGAATATAAAAATGCTGAATGATAAAAATTACGGATTTACGATACGTTAGACGCACTGCTGTGCGTCTCTACAATAAAACCATTCTTAAAATATTCACATCCTTTAAAACAAAATCATAAAACAAAGACACACAAAGAATTTCGATTACAATAATAACGTAGAGGCGCACAGCAGTGCGTCTCCGCAAAGAATATAAAAATGCTGAATGATAAAAATTACGGATTTACGATACGTTAGACGCACTGCTGTGCGTCTCTACAAATACCTTCGTTGAGAAATATAGGTTTATAAAATAATTTCAATTTTATGAAAAAAGGAATTCTTTCATTGATAATAATTCTTACTCTTTCGGCAGGCGCTTATTTATTTTATACCTTTAAAATAAATAATAAAGAAAAGAAAAACTTAAGCACTTTAAGTATTGAAGAGTTAACTTCAAATGTGAAAAAAAATCACAAGACTTTATCTCCAAAAGATTTAGATCCAAAATCATTTATTCTTCTTTTCAAAGAAAAATACAATAAAAAGTCTGCGCTAAATTTTGTATCAATGCTTGGGGATTTTCCTGATAACTGGGTACAGCCAAAAGATGTCGAATATTTAATTTCGGTTATGAATTCTAAAGAAAAATGCTGCGGATATATGAATGTTTTTTCTTCAACTCTTTTAACTGAAGATGCTGAAGTTGGAGGTTTTGCAATAATTTTTCTAAACTCCTATATTTCTAATACAAAAATTAATTTAGGTTTAAACAGTAATCCAAAAATTGACAAGGAATCAATTAAGAAAATTGAAGATTGGTATCGAAATACAAAAAAATAAAATTCGAATTTATTTTAATTTCGAATTTACAAAACGTTAGACGATACTGTGCGTCTCTACATAAAACCTTTGTAACTTTGAAACTATGAACCTTTGAACCTGAAAAAAAACTTTTTTTTCAACCTCGTCCCAACCTTTTTATCTTTTTCGCTCTCTTTATAATTAAAGACCAATATTGTGATAAACGAAACGCTAATTTCTAACTGCAAAAAAATGAACCGCGATGCCCAGCGTCAGGTTTATGAGCATATGGCTCCAAAATTGTATCGCGTTTGCAAACGATACCTCAAGAAGGAAGAAGAAATCGAAGAAGCCTTGGCCGACGCTTTCTATACCATATTTACAAAACTAGATCAGCTTAAGGAAGAAAAAGCCTTTGAAGCCTGGGCCAGAAAAATTGCCGTTAATTACTGTTTGGCTTCCATCAAGAAAAACACCAATTTCAACATGTATCTTGATGATGTAAAAATGCTTGCACAGCCATTTACAGAAGAAATGAACTCATTAGAAGAAGAAGACTTACTTAATTTATTAAACCATATTCCGGATGGCTGTAAAACTGTTTTTAACCTTTTTGTTATAGAAGGTTTCGGACATAAAGAAATTGCAGCAATGCTTAACATTTCTGAAGGCACTTCAAAATCACAATTGAATGCCGCGAAAACCAAGCTAAAGGAATTAGTAAATAAATTGTATTATCAAAAAGCAAAATAGTCATGGACAATCAAGATAAAATATTCAACAGATTTAAGGAAGCTGCAGATAATGCAGAACCAAAAGATTTTCCGGGAATGGAAAAAGTCTGGTCACGCCTTGAAGACAAACTAGACCGAAAAGAAGATAAAAAAAGCATTGCACTCTGGAAAAAAATCGCCGTTGCTGCTTCACTTTTATTAGTAATCTCTTTAGGATATCAGTTTTTAAAAACGGAAAAAACGGCTATTATTCAAACACCAGATAAGGTTGTGGTTAATGAAACTGAAAAAGAAACAATTGGAAATTTTAATATAGAGAAAAACAAAGCTGTAGTCGCTGCAGATTCACAATTAGTTCCAAAAGAAGAAGCTCTTAAAATTCTGGAGAAACAAATAAAACACCAAGAACCAGTTGCAATACATGAAGTTCCAAGTGCTGCTAATGTAGCTGCAGCACCAAATTATGATGCGATGCCTGCACTTAGTGCGCCTGCTCCTGCCGTTACAGAATCCGCATACTCAGAAGAAGAAACTGAAGTCTCAAAAGCTAAAGACAAAATAGATGTAGGTTCTGGATATTCACGAAAATCAGAAAAAGAAACTTTTAAAGCCTCTTCTGCAGAAATGCAATCTCAAAGAGCTAAAAAAAGTGCGCCTTTAGTTATCCTAAACGGAAATGCAATGGCTCATAGCGACGAGGTGAAAAAAGATAAAATGATGCAGGCCGAAATTACAAATCTAGAGCCTGAAAACGTAGAATCCCTTGTTATTTTAGATGAGCCTTTGTACATTATTGACGGAATCTACTATTCTGAAAATGATTTATTTGGAAATAATCCGACTAGTCCTTATGCTCCTTTAGACAAACAAGACATTAAAACAATAACCATTTTACAAGATCTTGAAGCCACATCAAAATATGGCGAAAAAGGAAAAAAAGGAGTTGTTATCATAACTACAAAAACAGGAAAACCGGCTTTAAAGAAATAGCCAAAACTCACAAAATCTTAGTCAAAGTTTTAAACTTTGACTAAGAAAAAAATCCGAACATTAATTTAAAACTTACTATCATGAAAAGTCTAAAACTTATTTCATCAGCCATTGCTATGCTTATATGTTTCGTGTCAATGGCGCAGGAAAGAACGATTACAGGAATTGTTACAGATGAAACTTCTATGCCAGTTCCGGGTGCTACTATTATCAACCAAAATTCAAAAGCAAATTACATAACCAGTTTTGATGGAAAATACAGTATTCAGGCAAAAAAAGGAGATATGCTTATTTTTAGCTTCATTGGATATAAAACGCAAAGACAAAGAGTTGAAAATTTAAATACAATTAATATACAGCTTTTTTCGGATACTCAAACCTTAAGTGAAGTTGTAGTTGTGGGTTATGGCTCAAATGATTCTGAATATGAAAGTCGAAGTTATGCACGTGCCGAAAAAAGAAAAGAGAAAAAAGATATTTCTCAGGCACTTAAAGGAAAAGTTGCCGGGGTTCAGGTCCAAAGCAATGTAGGATATACGGCTAGTCCAAGTCCAAGTATTGCCATACGCGGAGCAGTCTCTGTTTCTCCAAAAAATGAACCAATGTATATTGTTGACGGAGTAGCAATAAAAGCCGATCAAATGGCAAAAATTAATCCGAATGATATTGACAATGTATCTGTTTTAAAAGATGTGGCGGCAACTTCTGTTTATGGCAGTAAAGCTTCAAATGGTGTCGTTGTAATTTCGACCAAAAATGAACTTTACAAAAATCTTTCTGAAAAAGAATTAGATAAAAAACTAAATCAGATCACTCCTATTCGTCCTGTTGAACCAACGCAGGAAGATTATGATGCTTTTACAGAAAATGCTTTTGAAAGTCCAAAAACGGCTCCGCTTTCTACTTTTTCTATTGATGTTGATAATGCTTCTTATACCAATATCAGACGTTTTTTGAATAGCGGACAACAAGTTCCAAAAGATGCGGTGCGTGTAGAAGAAATGGTCAATTTTTTTAAATACAATTATCCACAGCCAAAAAACGAACATCCATTTTCTATCAATACAGAAGTAAGCGATTCGCCATGGAACTCACAAAATAAAGTTCTGAAAATTGGTTTACAGGGAAAAAACATTCCAATTGAAGATTTACCGGCTTCAAATCTTGTTTTCTTAATTGATGTTTCGGGTTCAATGAGCGAAATGAATAAACTGCCTTTATTAAAACAATCTCTAAAAATATTAGTAAACGAATTACGCCCAAATGACAAAGTAGCCATTGTGGTTTATGCAGGAGCAGCCGGAATGGTTTTGCCCCCAACTTCTGGAAACGAGAAAAAAACAATAATTAAAGCGCTGGATAAATTAGAAGCCGGAGGAAGTACGGCCGGAGGCGCAGGAATTGAACTGGCGTATAAAATTGCAACAGAAAATTTCATTAAAAGCGGCAACAATCGTGTAATTCTGGCTACTGATGGCGATTTTAATGTGGGAAGTTCTTCAAATTCTGATATGGAAACATTAATCGAAGAAAAAAGAAAAACAGGCGTTTTCTTAACGTGTCTGGGTTACGGAATGGGAAATTACAAAGACAGCAAAATGGAAATCCTTGCTGATAAAGGAAACGGAAATTATGCCTATATCGATAATATTCAGGAAGCAAATCGTTTTCTTGGAAAAGAATTTAAAGGTTCGATGTTTGCGATTGCAAAAGATGTAAAAATCCAGATTGAGTTTAACCCAAAACAAGTTCAGGCATATCGATTGATTGGTTATGAAAACAGAAAACTTCGTCCGGAAGATTTTAAAAATGACGCAATTGATGCAGGAGAATTAGGAAGTAACCATACCGTTACGGCTTTATATGAAATTATTCCGGCTGGTGTAAAAAGCGATTATTTAAATGTTCAGCCAGATGATTTAAAATACACTCAAACCGAAACAAGTTCAAACAATTACAGCGGTGAACTGGCGACAATAAAATTTCGTTACAAAAAACCCGACGGCGATAAAAGTATTGAAATGGTTCAGGTAATCAACAACAAATCGGTTAGTTTAGACAGAGCTAGTGATGATTTTAAATTTAGTACAGCCGTAGCTTGGTTTGGATTAAAACTAAGAGATTCAAAATTAATTTCTGATAAATCATCTGAAGCTATTGCGGAATTGGCACAACAAGGAATGTCATTTGATAAAGGAGGTTACAAAGCTGAATTTATTCGTCTTATTGAAACTTCTGAAGAATATAATTAATAAATATTTCTTTACATTTGGTTTTTAATCGAATCATTAATTTTAAAAAACGTATGAATCCTATTTTAAGCCAAAATCTATTTTTAGTTAAAGAACATATCGGAATGTTTAAAGCTGCTAACAACTACGACATTTACGACCCGGAAACGAATCAAATAATTATGAACTGCCGAGAAAATAATCTTGGTTTCTTTACTAAAGTATTTCGTTTTACAGATTATAAAAGAGCAACGCCTTTTAATGTTGAAATCACAACTGCTTCGGGCGAAAAATTAATTTCGGTAAAAAGAGGAATTGCAATCTTTCGTTCGACAGTTGAAGTTTTTGACGAAAAAGACAGGTTAATTGGAACCTTCAAACAGAAATTTTTCTCATTTGGAGGAAGATTTGAAATCTTAGATAAAAATGACAAACCTGCTGCAACATTACAAGGGAAATGGACAGGATGGGATTTTAAATTTTCTCACGAAAATAAACAACTTGCACAAGTAAGCAAAAAATGGGCCGGATTAGGAAAAGAGTTTTTTACAAGTGCAGATAATTATGTACTTCAAATTGAAGAAACTGTACCATCTGATAGTCCGATTAGACAATTAATTCTTGCTGCCGTTATGTGTATCGACATGGTTTTGAAAGAATAACAAAGTTGTTAAACTTAGATTAAGAAAACACCTAAAAGCATCATTTTAGTTGGCAAAAGTTTTATTTTTGTTAGACTTAAAATGATGCTTTTTGCATTTCTAAACATAAATCATGACAGACTTAAAAAATAAAAATGCGCTTATTACAGGCGCTGGTAAAGGAATTGGTAAAGCAATCGCCATTGCATTGGCAAAAGAAGGTGTAAACGTAATTCTTCTTGCCAGAACGCAAGCCGATGTGGATCAATTAGCGGCAGAAGTAAATCAGTTTGGTGTAAAATCTTTAGCATTATCTGCAGATGTTTCTGATATCAATTCTGTAAATGCTGCCGTTGAAAAAGCTTTAGCCGAATTTAAAACTATTGATATCCTGATTAATAATGCCGGAATTGGTGCTTTTGGAAAATTTCTGGAATTAGAACCTGCAGACTGGGAAAGAATTATTCAGGTAAATTTAATGGGAACGTATTATACAACCCGCGCTGTTATTCCGCAAATGATCGAAAGACAAACGGGAGATATCATCAATATTTCGTCAACCGCAGGATTAAACGGAAATGCTGTTACAAGTGCTTACAGTGCCTCAAAATTTGCTGTTATGGGTTTAACCGATTCTCTAATGCAGGAAATGAGAAAACACAATATCCGTGTTACTGCCTTAACGCCAAGCACAGTTGCAACAGATTTAGCAATTGATTTAAAATTAACGGATGGAAATCCTGAAAAAGTAATGCAGTCTGAAGATGTTGCTGAATTGATTATTGCACAGCTTAAACTAAACCGCAGGGTTTTTATTAAAAACAGCAGTATTTGGTCTACTAATCCTTAAAAAAATAAACTCCAAATTTTAAATTCCAAATTCCAACTCTTAGTGTAATTGGAATTTGGAATTTAAAAAAATTGGAGTTTTTCAAAACTAAAATGATGGAACAATATTTAAGACAATTAATTGCGATAGAATTTCAGGATAAAAAAGAAATTTTTACCGGATTTCTTATTGATTATTCTGATGACTGGATTTTACTTCGAAACAATCCGGTTGATTATATTTTGGATGGCTTTGTTATTTTAAAGAATAAAAATATCGAAGCAATTCACCGGGATGAAGACCTCGTTTTTACCGAAAAAGTTATTCGTCTAAAAGGAATAAATATTAATACCGAAGATATTATTCCAATTCAGGATTTGAATGCTATTGTAAATTTTCTTGATAGAAAATATACTATTTTTCAGATTGCTAAAAAATCTTCAAAAGCGGTCTATTTGGGTAAACTGATTTCGCTTACACCAGATGAACTATTAATTGATTTCCTTGAAACAAAAGGTAAATTTGGCGGTGAATTAGCTTTTAATCCTGAAAAAATCAGGGTAATTGAATTTGATACGGATTATATTAATTCTTTGAAATTGGTGATTCCTGAGAATCAGAAGTAGTTATAAAATAAAAAAGCCTCTTTTTATGAGGCTTTTTTATTTGTCATTTCGACCGAAGGGAGAAATCGCACTAGTAATTCCGCAAAGAAAATCTCCAATCTTTGTCGACAAACTAGTGCGATTTCTCCCTTCGGTCGAAATGACAATACTTTGGATATATGGATGTCGCGATAACTTTGTCAAAGTTTTAAACTTTGACAAAGTTAAATCACATGTATTTTTAAGCTTCCGCCAATTTATTTACAAACTCCAAACGAACACTTCCGTCTTCATCAATTTTAGTTAAATTGATTTCGTGCAAAGTATTAATCAGTTCCGGGTTCCATGGCGTTTTTACTTTTACGTAGTTTTCTGTAAAACCGTGAATGTAACCTTCTTTATTTTCACTTTCGAATAAAACTGTTCTGTTTGTTCCTATTTGGCTTTCGTAGAAAGCACGACGTTTTTTAACCGATAATCCGCGTAACATTTTGCTTCGTTTTGCTCTTACATTCGCAGGAACAACTCCCGGCATATCTGCAGCTTCTGTATTATCTCTTTCAGAATACGTGAAAACGTGCAGATAAGAAATATCCATTTCGTTTAAGAAATGATACGTTTCTAAGAAATGTTCGTCTGTTTCTCCAGGGAAACCAACAATTACATCGACACCAATACAAGCGTGCGGCATAACTTCACGAATTTTATTTACACGGTCCGTATAAACTTCACGTAAATAACGACGTTTCATTAGTTTTAAAATATCGTTGCTTCCTGATTGTAACGGAATATGGAAATGCGGTACAAAAGTTCGGCTTTTTGAAACGAAATCTATAGTTTCGTTTTTCAATAAATTTGGTTCGATAGATGAAATACGAAGACGTTCAATTCCTTCAACTTCATCTAAAGCTTTCACTAAATCAAGAAAAGTATGCTCGTGTTTTTTATTCCCGAATTCGCCTTTTCCGTAATCTCCAATATTAACTCCGGTTAAAACAATTTCTCTGATATTCTGAGCCGAAATTTCTTTGGCATTTTTTAAGACATTTTCTAAAGCGTCACTTCTTGAAATTCCACGCGCTAACGGAATGGTGCAATACGTACATTTATAATCGCAGCCGTCCTGAACTTTCAAAAATGCACGGGTACGGTCGCCAATAGAGTAACTTCCCACATAAAAATCAGCTTCGGCAATTTCGCAGGAATGAACCTCACCCATATCGTTTTTGCTCAAATCGTGAATATAGTCTGTGATTTTAAATTTCTCGGTAGCTCCAAGAACTAAATCAACACCGTCAACGGCTGCTAATTCTTCTGGTTTTAATTGTGCGTAACATCCAACTGCTGCAACAAAAGCTTTATCATTAAGTTTCATTGCCTTTTTTACAACCTGCTTAAACTGCTTATCTGCATTTTCTGTTACAGAACAGGTATTGATAACATATATATCTGCAATTTCTTCAAAATCGACACGATCAAAACCTTCGTCATTAAAGTTTCGGGCAATCGTAGAGGTTTCTGAGAAATTCAATTTGCAGCCAAGCGTATAAAAAGCAACTTTTTTTCTATTTTCCATAGGAATGCACTACATTTATAGTAGTAAGATATTATATTTACATCTCTATTAAAGAGTTTGCAAATTTACATACAATATTCTTGAAAATAAAATCAATAATATACTATATATCAATATTTTGCATAAAGCATCAATTTTAAAACGCATTAAAAAACCAAATAATAAATCAATTATTTCTTAAATTTTGTATTTTAGGAGATGATAATTTTGGATTCAATAAGAATAAAATGACAAAATTATCGATTAAGTGCAAATTTTATCGATTAAATACATTTTTTTGTCTTTTAAATTAAAATTTTCTTACATTTAACTTTGCTTAGAAAATTTCAGTGTTATATTGAGTTTTTATAGATTTTAAACTTTAATATTAATATAATAACAATTCATGTAAAACAATTTTGATTTTCAATCGTTATGTTGTTGTTTTGTTATTAAAAAACGAATGGGAACGCCGAAAACCATAAAGAGTAGGCAAAAATTAAAAATTAAAAACTCCACTATGAAAGCATTTTTACCCACGATCTGCTTGATGTTCTTGACCATTTTTAGTTCGCAAGCGCAAACTAATGCCCCAGCTGCAAATGCAAACCCATTTCCATCTATTAGTACTTTAACAAATTGGGCGAGTTTAAACTCTCAATCACAATTTGATATTGCAATTCGTGCGGTTGGATTTAAATTTGAAGTAAAGGAGCCAAGTACAGAATCTACAGCTTACACTTATATTCGTAAAGTAACTGTAAATGAAGTAAACTATACTGATAGAATTGTTTACAGAATTACTAATAATAATTCTGCAAGTATTATCTCTTTAGTTACTGCTTCTACAGATTTAGTAAGTTTATATACTCCACAATTAGCAACATTCAAAAATAACAATTGTAAAACTGAAATGTCTAAAGACAAAAATACAACTTGCAGCTGTTACGAAAGTGCGGTTTATGCAATTGATCTTTGCGACGAGCGTGTAAAACTTACAATGGGTGACGGAAATAAATATTTTGTTTCTGTAGCTAAAAAATAATTCCAAGAAATTACGTTTTCCAAATCTTTGCAGACTTTTACAGTTTTCAAAGATTTGGAGGAACGCATTTCTTAAAACAATTCCTTATAAGTTTGGATTTTTGAGTTCGTACCAAACTTCTATTTCTCCTTGATACTCGAAAGAATTTACAAAATGAAAACCTAGTTTTTCTAAAATCTTTCTGGAATTTTCATTTCCCGCATCCGCAAAAGCGTAAAGTTTTTCTACTTTCATTTGGTTAAAAGCATAATCAACAAAAGCTTTTCCAGCTTCTGAGGCGTATCCTTTTCCCCAATGTTTTTCGATAAAACGATATCCTAACTCGTAAAAGTTTTTATGCTTATTGATTTCGTCCGTAATATACTTTATTCCTGACCAGCCAATAAATTCATTGGTTTCTTTTAAAACAACAGCCCAGCGGCCTGTTCCAAAATCTTTGTATTGCTTTTGAACAAATTTGATATAATCAATACTTTCTTCAATATGCTTTACGGGATTATTCCCTAAAAACAAATGCACATTCGGATTCGAATCCAATTCGAACATTCCTTCTGCATCAGAAATTTCTAATTCCCGTAATATCAAACGTTCTGTTTCGATTGGATTTTTCATCTCAAATTAATTTAAAATATATTTCTGTACTACTTCGGCAACGCCGTCATTGTTATTTGAAGATACAATTAAATTTGCTTTATCGCGCAATTCTGGCGTTACATTATCAACCCAAACACCTAAACCGGCATATTCGATCATCGTTAAGTCATTTCCGGCGTTTCCAACGGCGATTATTTCACTTTGATGAATTCCGAGTTTATCTGCTAATTTCTTTAAACTTGCTGCTTTATCAATTCCGTTTTGCGCTGCTTCAAGGAAAAAAGGTTTAGACATTGAAACGCTTAAATGCGGCATTGCTGCTAATAAATCTTTTTCGACTTCTTTTAAATAAGCAGGATTTTCAAGTAAAATACATTTTACAGCAGGTCTGTCAACATAATCTTTAAAACTCGAAACTTTACGGTGTGCCATTCCGGTAATATCTTTTTCGATTTCGATATATTCAGAATCGGTTTCACTTATAATTTCGTCATCTAAATACGTTATAATGTGCGTTTTCATTTTCACACTATAATCGTATAAAGCGTGGATTTGTTCTACAGTAAGTTTTTGTTCAAATAAAACAAGATCATCTTTTACCTGGCTGATAATAGCGCCGTTAAAAGAAATCATATAAGAATCATTCAAATCCAGTTCCAGCTCTTTAGCATAAGCAGTCATTGCCGATGTTGGCCTTCCTGAAGCCAAAACAACATAAACCCCTTTTGCCTGTGCTTCTAATAAAACTTTTTTATTTAAATCTGAAATTTTGTGGTCGTCTGTCAACAAGGTATCATCCATGTCCAGAACTAACATTTTGTATTGCATTTTTTTTAGTTTTCAGTTTGCAGTCGCAGTATTCAGTCTCAGTTTTCAGTCTCAGTAAGCAGTTTTGCACTGTAAACTGAGACTGCGACTGAATACTGAAAACTTTTTTAAATACTCATTCTAAACTCTTCAATAACCGGATTTGCTTTTGCAAAATCTGTTTCCTGAATGAAAACCTCAACGGCTAAATCTGTACCGCCAAAACCTCCTAAACGAGCGGATTGAATATTATCTTTTTTTACAGTTTCTACACCGGCTTCTTCTAATCTTTCCTGCAAAGCAATTGCTAATACTTCACTTCCTGAAAACACCTTCATTAATCCCATGACATTTTATTTTATTAATTATTAATCTATTCTAGTATTGTTTTTAATTGATTTTGAAAATCTTCATTTTCATTTACTCCTATATGTTCCTGATTTTTTAATGGATAAAAAGCAGCATTTGATTTCAAAAGCTTTTTTAAGCGAACTGAATTCTCAAACGGAATTAACTGGTCTGCTGTTCCATGAAAAATATAAATTGGAGCTTTTATCTGCGGGAGATATACATTGGTTTCTAAACTAAACTTTTTCATAAAGTCCGGAAACATTGGCACTCGTTTACTTGACAATTCTAAAAAATTATAATACGGCGCCTGCAGTAGTAAAGCTTTTGGTTTATTTTCCAAAGCTAATTTAGCCGCAAATCCGGAACCTATCGAATATCCGGCAATTATGATTTTATCCTCAGGATATCTTTTAGTCATTGACTGATACACAATTGAAATATCTTTTGACAATTGTTCTTCATTTTCGATTTCACCTTCGCTTTTCCCGAAACTTCTGTAATCTAAAATAAAGATATCGTATCCTAATGAAGTATAAACTTTTGCAATTTTACCCCAGGTTTCAAGTGTTCCGGCATTTCCATGAAGATAAAAAATGAGTCCTTTAGAATTTTCAGCCTTAAATAATAATCCGTTAAGAATAGTTCCGTCAAATGATTTAATATTTATCTCTTCGAACTTTTGCTGATAATCAAACTTGTAATCTTTTGGTAATCTCGAACTATGAAAAACCAATTCAACCTGATTAAAATAAACATACGAAATTATCAAAACATAAATAATCAGAAAAAAGCACAATAGTACGATTGACAAGAATTTAAGCGTTTTTAATATTTCCATATTTATTATTTAGTTTTCAGTCTCAGTCTCAGTTCTCAGCGAAGCTTGTAACTGTGACTGAAAACTGCGACTGAGACTGAAAATTGCGACTTTTTATTCCTCCTCAATATCGTCTTCTTCTTCGTCAAGTTCGTTTTCACCTTCTTCATCCATATCAAATAAATAGGGTTCAAGTAACATTTTATCTGCCAAAATTTCGATGCGTTCTGTCAAAGTTTCAGCAAAAATTAAACGCTGTGTTTTGGCAATACTGTTAGAAATGCGCATGATTTTAGTTTCATGACGCAATTTCAAAATAGGATCTGCATCATCAAGGATAAACATTTTCAAACGGTTTACATTGTAACCTGCTGTCGAAAACATATCGCTCAATTTATTTGGCGTTCCAATTAAAACATCAATTCCCGTAGAAATGTAATTTTTGTCATAATCCATATCGCCTTTGTCATGAACACCATACACTTCGAGATTGGTATATTTTCCGTATTTCTCAAAAAGCTCTTCCATTTCAAGCACTTTTGCTTTGTCTTCAACAATAATCAAAGCACGAGGCGATTCCTCATTTTTTCCAGCCAATTGCTGAATCACATTTAAAACAATTGTAGTTGTTTTTCCGCTTTTCTCCGGAGAAATAACAATACAATCCGCACCACTTTTTATGGTCGAAAAAGTTTCCAGCTGCAAAACATTTGCTTCTGTTAAACCATTTTCAATTAAAGCGTCTTGTAATTTCTCGTTTATTTTTTTTAGTTTCATGCTTAATTTTAGATTTATGATTTTAGAATTTAGATTCTAAATCATTATTTGCTTGCGAACATTTTCACGTCGCCTTCGGAGATTTCGTTTCCTCCTAAAATGATTAATCTTTCGACAACATTTCGAAGTTCACGAATATTTCCAGTCCAATCGTATTCCTGTAATAATTGTATAGCTTGCGCCGAAAATACCTTAACCACATTTCCTTGCTCTGATGCAATTTTCTCTGCAAAATGCCTTATCAAAGCCGGAATATCGTCACGTCTTTCATTTAATGGCGGAACTTTAATTAAAATTACAGCCAAACGATGGTATAAATCTTCACGGAAACGGCCTTCGGCAATTTCTGTTTTTAAATCTTTGTTTGTTGCGGCAACCACACGAACATCAACTTTAATGTCTTTATCGGCACCAACTCTTGTAATCATACTTTCCTGAAGCGCACGTAAAACTTTGGCTTGCGCCGAAAGACTCATGTCTCCAATTTCATCTAAGAAAATAGTTCCTTTATCTGCTGCTTCAAACTTTCCAGCGCGATCCTTAACTGCCGATGTAAAAGCACCTTTTACGTGTCCGAATAATTCGCTTTCTATCAATTCACTCGGAATCGCCGCACAGTTTACTTCAATTAAAGGAAAATTAGCACGTTCGCTTTTTTCGTGTAATTGATGTGCTACCAATTCTTTTCCAGTTCCGTTTGGTCCCGTAATCAAAACTCTGGCTTCGGTTTGAGCAACTTTATCAATCATCACTTTAATATGATTAATAGATTCGCTGTCGCCAATCATTTCGTAATTTTTGCTGACTTTTTTCTTTAAGATTTTATTCTCAACAACTAATTGTTTTTTGTCTAAAGCATTACGAACCGTATTCAACAAACGGTTTAAATCTGGTGGTTTTGAGATATAATCAAAAGCGCCCAAACGCATGGTATGAATTGCGGTTTCCATATCGCCATGACCTGAAATCATAACCATCGGAATCTCCGGTTTTATCTTTTTAACTTCTTCTAAAACCTCAACACCGTCTAGTTTTGGCATTTTGATATCGCACAAAACCAAATCGTAATCGTTGTTTTTTATTTTTTCAAGACCAGCAGCTCCATCTTCAGCTTCATCAACCTGATAGGTATCGTTTTCTTCTGATAATATTTTTACCAAAACTCTTCTAATCGCTGCTTCGTCTTCGATAATTAGTATCCTACTCATTCTTCGTAATTTTCAATTTTAAAAATTCCAAAATCCAATTATTGGAATTTGGGATTTATTCCCATTCTTTTTGAATTGGAATTTAATACTTTAACCATTTATACAATTCCTTCCACGTTGGTTTTTTACCGTACATTAAAATACCTACGCGGTAAATTTTTGCTGCGAACCAAACGACAAGGAAAAAGGTAGCAAACAATAATGATACCGAAATTGCGATTTGCCACCACGGCACGCCAAACGGAATACGCATTAGCATAACTATTGGCGATGTAAGCGGAATCATGGAGAATACAACGGCAACGGTTCCGTGTGGATCGTTTACAACCGTAAAAAATCCAATGTATACACTTAGAATTAATGGCATTAATATTGGCAGTAAAAATTGCTGCGAATCGGTTTGATTGTCAACAGCTGCTCCAATTGCTGCGTAAAATGAACTGTATAGAAAATAACCTCCAATAAAATAAACTACGAAACCAATTATGATACTTGCAATTGGCAGATTCCATAATTCAGTAATATACATTTGTGCTGTTCCTGAAAATTCATGCTGTGCAGATTGCATTAATTCTGGCGAAATTCTGGCTGTTGGCCCAACGTTTACACCAAAAAATGTTGATGCAGCAAACATTAATCCTAAACCAATAAAAGCCCAAATTATAAATTGTAAAATTCCTGCAAGAGAAGTTCCAACAATTTTACCAATCATTAACTGAAATGGTTTTACAGATGAAATAATGATTTCGATAATACGGTTTGTTTTTTCTTCGATTACACTTCGCATTACCATATTTCCATAAATGATAATGAACATCATAATCAAATAACCGAATGCGCCGCCTATTGCTATTTTTATTTCATTTAATCCTTTTAAACTTTCTTCTCCTGAAGCTTTAACCAAATGAATATTAACTTCTGATTGTGCTTTTTGAATGGCCAGTGTATCTAGTTTGGCGCTTTCGAGATTTAGTTTGGTAATTTTTGTTCCGATGATTTTCTGTGTGCTTTCTATAAAAGAAATACTCGGACTATTGTTTGAAATAAATTCAATTTTAGTTTCTAAATCTTTTGTTTTATTTGTTTTTGGAATAACAATTAATCCGCTGAAATTTTCTTTTGTAATGCTGTCTTTTAAAGCTTTTACATCAATTTCAGATAAATTCAGATATTTGAATTCGGCACCTTTTTTATTTTCTTTTAAAAAATCGGAAGCAAAAAGTCCGGTTTCGTCATGAATTGCAATACGTTTTGTTTCGGCTTTCATTGTGCTCAAATAACCTATAAAAACGGCTATCGCAACAAACAAAAGCGGACTCAAAAAAGTCATGACAACAAAAGATTTATTGCGGACTTTGGCAATAAATTCTCTTTTTATAATCAACGAAATGATGCTCATTTATAATTTTAGATTTTAGATTGTTGATTTTAGATTGCCGATTTAGATTTTAGTTTTTCACTCTAAAATCTAAAATCTAAACTTTATTCTCTGTAACTGTTTGAATAAAAATATCGTGTACGCTTGGAATTTTTTCTACGAAATGTGTTACTTGTCCGCGTTGTGTCAGGATATGTAATAATTCATTTGGCGTTGCATTACCTATTTGAATATTTAATTTTAAATCATCGTTTAAGGATTTAAAATTCGCAGGCGAAACGGTAAACTTTTGTGTAATATCGTACATCAAACCTTCAACATTGTTTGTCAGGATTCCCACTTCAAAACTGTTGGTTTTAAACTGACGTTTTACATCGCCCACTTTTCCTTCAATCAGTTTATTTGATTTATGAATTAAAGCAATATGATCGCACAGTTCTTCAACACTTTCCATTCTGTGTGTCGAGAAAATAATAGTTGCTCCCTGCTCTTTTAATGCCAAAATTTCATCTTTTATAACATTGGCATTTACGGGATCAAAACCTGAGAAAGGTTCATCAAAAATTAACAATTTTGGTTTATGTAATATACAAACTACAAACTGAATTTTCTGCGCCATTCCTTTAGAAAGTTCTTGAATTTTTTTATTCCACCACCCCTGAATCCCTAAACGGTCAAACCAATAATCCAATTGTTTTTTGGCTTCGGCTTTAGAAAGTCCTTTCATTTGTGCGAGATACAAACATTGTTCTCCCACTTTCATCGAGCTGTATAATCCTCTTTCTTCGGGAAGATAACCAATTGTCTGCACGTGTTTTGGATGCAGTTTTTCTCCATCAAGAATTATTTCGCCGCTGTCTGGCATTGTAATTTGATTGATGATTCTGATTAGGGAAGTTTTTCCAGCTCCATTAGGACCTAAAAGTCCATATATACTGCCTTTTGGCACATTTAATGAAACTTCGTTAAGCGCTACATAATCGCCATATTGTTTTACGACTTTATGTACTTCGAGTAAGTTGCTCATTTTGTTTTTTTGGATTTTCTTGCGCTGGCTTTTGTTATTTTTACCAACAGTCTGTAAAAGTAAATAATTACTAGCGAATCTGCATAATAATACGCAAAAAACCCATTCTATTTATGTTTAGAATGGGTTTTGAATTTATTTAAACATTTTAGAAAAGTTTAGATTATGAGAACATATCTTTTACTTTTTCAAAAAATGATTTTTCTGATTTCTCTGGACTTGGCGCAAAATGCTCGTCGTTTAAAGCATTTTCAAAGAATTGTTTTTGTTCTTTGTTTAATGTTTTTGGTGTCCAAACATTTACGTGAACCAATAAATCTCCGCTTCCGTAACCGTTTAAACTTGGAATTCCTTTTCCTTTTAATCTTAAGATTTTTCCAGATTGAATTCCTTCTTCCAGTTTAATACGAACTTTTCCGTTGATAGCTTCAATATCTTTTGAAACTCCTAAAACTGCTTCCGGGAAACTGATGTATAAATCAAAATGAATATTTTCACCTTCACGTTTTAAGAATTCGTGTTCTACTTCTTCAATGGCAACAATTAAATCTCCCGGAATACTATTTCCCGGAGCATCGTTTCCTTTGTTTGAAACTTTCAACTGCATTCCGTCAGTAACACCTGCCGGGATTTTGATTGATACTGTTTCATCTTCCTGAACCATTCCTTGAGCATCTGCCTCAGAAGGTCTTTTATCTAAAATTTGACCAGAACCACCACAAGTAGGACAAGTTGATGCTGACTGCATTCTTCCTAAAATGGTATTAGTTACACGCATTACCTGACCTTGACCGTTACAAGTTGTACAAGTTTTATACGTTACTCCTTTTGCCTGAACTTTACGTTTTACTTTTACTTTTTTCTCAACACCATTTGCAATTTCTTCTAAAGTAAGTTTTACTTTAATTCGAAGATTGCTTCCTTTAGCACGGCGAGGACCTCCACCACCGCCTCCGAAACCGCCAAATCCTCCTCCAAAAATGTCACCAAACTGGCTGAAAATGTCATCCATATTCATACCGCCGTGACCACCGCCAAATCCGCCAGAACCATCAAATGCCTGATGTCCGTACTGATCATATTTAGCTTTTTTCTGTGGATCGCTTAAAACTTCATAAGCTTCAGCAGCTAATTTAAAGTTTTCTTCTGCCTCTTTGTCGCCTGGATTTTTATCAGGGTGGTATTTAAGCGCACTTTTTCTATATGCTTTTTTTATTTCGGCAGCGTCAGCATTTTTTGAAATGCCTAGTATTTCGTAAAAATCTTTTTTCATAGTTAGGTTTAAATTCCAAATCACAAATTCCAAATTCCAATATTAAAAATTGGGCTTTAGAATTTTACTTGCATTTTTTAGTTTCCGATTACTACTTTAGGGAAACGAATAATTTTGTCTCCTAATTTGTATCCTTTTTCAATAACATCAACAATTTTCCCTTTTAATTTTTCAGACGGTGCCGGAATTTGGGTAATTGCCTCAGCAAAATCAGCATTAAAGGCATCTCCTGCTTTTACGTCAACTTGTTCTAAACCTTTAGTTACTAAAGTGCTTTTTAGTTTTTCATGAATCAATTCAACACCTTTAGTTAAATTTTCATCCTCAGATTTGTTGATTTCTACCATTGCTCTGTCAAAATCATCTAAAACAGGAAGCATTGCTAACAAAACTTCTTGATTTGCTGTTTTAAACAAATCGATACGCTCTTTTGAAGTTCTTTTTTTGTAATTTTCAAATTCGGCAAATAATCTCAAAAACTTATCTTTTTCCTTTGCCAAGTCTTGAGCTAATTGCTCTTCAACACTTAATTCTTCAACAATTAACTGCTCCCCGTTGGCATTGTTCTCTAACGTTAAATCGTCTAATTCCTGATCGAATTCTGTATTTTCAGTAGTCATATTACTTTTATTTTTAAAAATATTCTTAAACTTCATTTTTATTTCTTTCTGTTGGATTGCAAAAGTACTGCCAAATCTTCTAAAATGTCAAATTGTCACTTTATTAAATATGAGTGTTTTAAAAAGCGAAAATAGACAATAAAAATTTATTATAATTTTAAGACTATTACGATTTAGTTTGTCGTATCTTTGGTATCCAAATTGGGAACAAAAATTTATTACCTATCAAAATTGAATTTAAGGGTTGGCTTCGGCCTCTAAATAATTATTAATTCAAGTTTACCTTATATTAAAAAAAGCTTCGCCTTACAGAGACGAAGCTTTTTTTTTATGCTTTTTTATCTTGAAAAAACAGCGCAAAGAACGCTAAGTTTTTTTTACTCTTAAGCTTTTTAAAAAAGGCAAAAGTTCGCAAAGCTTTGTATTGATTTAGCTTTGCGAACTTTATGTTTTTAAGTATTCTTTGTGAAAAGCTTTGTGCTCTTTGCGGTAAAAAATATTGCACGGGCGGAGGGATTCGAACCCCCATCAACGGTTTTGGAGACCGCTATTCTACCCTTGAACTACGCCCGTAACTTGTAACTTAAGGTCGGCAAATTAAAAGTTTTTTTTCTTTACCAGCAACTATTTCACACAGAGATTTAAAAAGAAAATCCTTTAAATCTGTACAATCTGAGACAAAAACCTCCCTTCCAAATAGTTAACTAACAAAGTTTTTTTCAATTAGTCGAAATCTATTCGCTTGTCACTAAAATTTTTTATTTCACGCAGATTTTAAAAAAGACTTAGGCAGATTAAAAGAGATTTATTTAATATAAAAATCAAATTAAATCTGCTAAAATCTGCCTAATCTGCGTGAAAAAAATCCTTTTAATCTATATAATCTGTGGCAAAAAAACTCCGCCCTAAGACAGTTTAAATTAACAAAGCATTTTTCAATCCTTCGAAATCAACTGAAATCTGCTCGCCTGTCACTAAATTTTTAAGCGCGTAAGAGTTTGATGCAATTTCCTGATCGCCTGCAATTACTGCAAACGGAATCAATCGTTTATCTGCATATTGAAACTGTTTCCCAACTTTTACATTATCTGGATACAATTCTACTTTTATATTTTCCTGTCTTAATTTCTGAATAGCTTTTGAAGCGTACAAAGCTTCTTTATCTCCGTAATTGATAAATATTGCTTTTGAAGTCGCTGCAACAGTTTCAGGAAACAATTGTAATTCTTCTAAAACTAAATAAATTCGATCTAATCCAAAAGAGATTCCGACACCGCTCATATTTTTCAAACCAAAAATACCAGTCAAATCGTCGTATCTTCCACCGCCGCCAATAGAACCCATTGAAACCGTTTTTGGAGCCGCAACTTCAAAAATAGCACCCGTATAATAGTTTAATCCACGTGCCAAAGTTACATCAAGATCTAAAATTGCGCTTGACAATCCTAAAACTGCAACATTGTCACAAATAAATTTCAATTCTTCAACTCCTTTCATTCCTTCTTCTGATGAAGCTAATAATTCTGAAAGCTGCTTGATTTTATCTGCGAAAGTTCCGCTAAATCTAAAAAGTGGCTGCACTTTTACCAACGCTGTTTCAGAAATACCTTTTTCGATCATTTCTTTCTTTACGCCGTCTTCTCCAATTTTATCTAATTTATCAAGAGCAACCGTAAAATCGATCAATTTATCTGAAGCACCAATAACTTCAGCGATTCCAGACAATATTTTTCTGTTATTGATTTTAATCGTTACCCCTTCTAAACCTAAAGAAGTAAATACGGTATCATACAACTGAACCAATTCTACTTCCTGCCAAAGTGAAGTTGACCCCACAACATCGGCATCACATTGATAGAATTCTCTGTAGCGTCCTCTTTGTGGTCTGTCAGCTCTCCAAACTGGTTGAATCTGGTATCTTTTAAAAGGAAATTCAATTTCGTTTTGGTGTTGTACAACGTATCTTGCAAACGGAACTGTTAAGTCGTAACGCAATGCTTTTTCTGAAATTCTTCCTGTAAATTTATTCAGTTCAATTCTTTGGCTTAAATCAATAGTTTCGGCAGAATTAACTTGCAGTGATTCTATAGATTCCGGTAATTCAATTTTATTTTTATTGAAGAAAAAGTTTCCTGAATTCAGGATTTTAAAAATCAAACGATCTCCTTCTTCTCCATATTTCCCCATCAAAGTATCTGAGTTTTCAAACGAGGGAGTTTCTATCGGCTGAAAACCAAATTTTTCAAAATTAGTTTTTATCGTTTGAATAATATATTGACGTTTTGACACCTCGGCAGGCGAAAAATCTCTTGTCCCTTGTGGAATGCTTGGTTTTGAAGCCATCTTTTTTTATTTTAGATTGTTGATTTTAGATTTTAGATTTCTTTGAGATCTAAAACCTAAACCTTTAAAATTATTTTATTTTTAGATTTTTTGATTGTTGGTTTTACACTTTCGACTTTATGGCTTTCCAACTTTCGATTTAATTTAAAATCGACTGCAAATATCTTACTTTTTAAAATAAATAATAGCGGTTCGAAAACAAACTTGTAACAAAAACCGTATTTTCGTGACAAATTGGTCATGATGCTAAAATTATTTAAAGAAAATATCCGAATTGCTTTTGGTTCTATCAAAACTCAATTACTGCGAACCATTCTTACCGTTTTAATTATTGCTATCGGAATTACCGCTTTGGTTGGAATTTTAACTGTTGTAACGGCACTTGAAAACACGGTTTCGACCAATTTTGCTTCGATGGGAGCGAATACTTTTAACATCAATCAATATGAAAATACAGTTCGTAACCGCGGCGGAAACGAACGTGAAATCATAAATCCAATTATTTCTTATCCTGAAGCGGTTGCTTTTAAAAACAAATACAAATATCCTTTTACCGAAACTTCTCTTTCATTTACAGCAACTTCAAAAGCAGAAGTAAAATATTTAGACACCAAAACAGATCCTGAAATTACAGTTGTAGGCGTTGATGAACATTTTATTTCAAACTCCGGTTTAGAAACTACTTTAGGACGCTCTTTTAATCAGTTTGATATTGACAACAATACGTATTCCTGCGTTGTGGGTTCTGATTTTGAAAAAGGTTTATTGAAAGATGTGAACCCAATTGATAAAATAATTTCAATTCGCGGTGCCCGTTTTAAAGTCATTGGCGTTTTGAAAGAAAAAGGCTCAACATTTGGAAACAGTCAGGATTTACGTGTTTTAATTCCTATTCAGGTGGCGCGTTCTTTATTTACGGCTCCAAACATTAATTACACGATAAGTATTATGGTTTCTAAAAAAGAACTTTTAGACCAAGCTGTTGATAATGCAACTAGTACAATGCGAAGAGTTCGAAAACTTAGCCCGGTTCGTGATAATAATTTTGGTATTGGCCGAAGCGATGACTTGATCAACAGAATTTTAGGAATTACACAATATTTAGGCTGGGCTGCCTGGATTATTTCTGTTATCACTATTCTAGGTTCGTCAATTGCTTTAATGAATATTATGATTGTTTCGGTTACTGAACGCACGCGAGAAATTGGCGTTCGTAAAGCATTGGGCGCAACAAAGGTTACAATTTCAGTTCAGTTTTTTATTGAAACTTTATTGATTGGTCAAATCGGAGGTTTGATTGGGATTATATTAGGAATTGTTGTTGGCGGTGCATTTGCCGGAATAATGGATTTTGCTTTTGTAATTCCATGGAAAGCGATATTTGCTGCTTTTGCAACCAGTTTTATTGTTGCTATTGTTTCCGGTTTATATCCTGCAATTAAAGCTTCGAAATTAGATCCAATTGAGGCTTTGCGTTACGAATAATCTTCACGTTTCCTGCAAGGTTTCCAAAACCTTGTAGGTATTATTTTCATCGTCTATATAATTTAAACCTACAAGGTTTTGGAAACCTTGCAGGAATCTGAAATAGTTTTCATAAGTTTTCTTTTCTCAACTCCTATTATATCAAATTCAAAATAATCCTCGAACTCAATTATTTCATGAGGCTGCTCATTTAGAATTCTATCTACTGTCTCACCATCAAATGTTGTAGTTTCAGCAAATAGATCATCTACAATTAAAATACAATTTTCGTGTAAATAAAAAAAAGGAAAATCTAAGGAGTAATCAATTACATTTCTTTTCAACCTTTTGTTTTCCAAATCAATTATTCCCCATTGATAAATAAATCTGAAGAAAATTAGGTCAATATTTTTGAAATGAAAAAAATTCAATTCAATTAATTCATCATTATTTTCATTGAGAAAAAATTTTGCAGTAATGTTATACTCTGGTTTTTCTTCAAACTCAAAATCAACATAGGCAATCTTTAAATCTGAAGAATCATCAGAAGGAATTTCGATATCAAATCTTTCAGATATTTGATGTGCATTAAAATTCCTAATTTGTAATTTCATTTTTTTTCTATTGAATAAAATACCTACAAGGTTTTGGAAACCTTGCAGGAAATCATGCGGTCATTATCATAAATATCTTTACGAAGATCGATGTTTATAAAATCCATTTTACCTAATAAATCGATCATTTCTTTTCCTAAATACTGATTGATTTCAAAGTATAATTGTCCGTTTTCTAAAAGATTGTTATGAGCCAGAGAAGCTATTTTTCTATAAAAAACCAACGCATCATTATCATCTACAAATAATGCCAGATGTGGTTCGTAATCGAGAACATTTTTCTTTATTTCTTCTTTTTCAAGATTTCGCACATAAGGCGGATTTGAAACAATTACGTCAAACTGACATTTCAATTCTTGTGTTTCTAAAATATCCTGAAACATAAAAGTCACATCTACTTTATTTCTGTTTGCATTTCGTTTTGCCGTTTCTATTGCTTTTTTTGAAACATCAATAGCATATACATCTGCATTTGGCAGATTTTTAGCCAGTGAAATAGCAATGCATCCGCTTCCGGTTCCTATATCAAGAATTTTCAGTTTTTTAGTTTTATCGAATGGTTTATTTTCGTTGATAATCCATTCGACCAATTCTTCGGTTTCCGGTCTCGGAATCAAAACATTTTCGTTTACTTCAAATTCTAAACCATAAAAGCTGGTTTTACCTAATAAATACTGAATTGGAACTTCTCTTTTCAGCTGTGCTAATAATAAATCCCAAACAGCAAAATCAGACTCAGAAAAAAATAATTCGTGATTTAAAGCTAAATCTATTTGACGCAGTTTATGTTTATCTTCTAGAATTAAATAGAAAAAACTTTCTGCTTCGTACGCATCGTACAAAGGAGATAACTCTTTAATAAACTGAGTACGATATTGTTTGATTTTCATTGCGTTTATTGCGTATTATTTTTCAGCCAAAGCTAATTATTCTTCATATAAGTATTTTACAAAATCAATTTATTAATTAGTTCTGCAAATCTTTCAACATCCAGACAGGGCAAGAATTGTGCCCGGTACAACCCATTGGCGCATCTAAATATTCAAAACCTGATTTTTTATATAATTTTTGTGCCGCGTGCATAAACGGCATTGTTTCTATGTAACATTTTTCAAAACCAAAATTCTTTGCTTCATTTAAACATTCATCCATCATTTTACTTCCAATACCTAATCCGCGGACTTCTGGTAAAAAATACATTTTTTGCAATTCACAAATTTTAGGATCTTCATTTTCTAACGGAGCAATTCCGGCACAGCCTAAAATTTCGCCTTCACTTTCAACTACAAAATAGATTGACTGTGGTTTATTGTATTCTTCAAACATTAAATCTAAATATGGATCTTCATAAGCAGTTCCCACTTTTGGAATCTCCATTTCATCAAAAACAGATCGTATTAATTTTGCAACTGCCTGATTGTCTTCTTTTTTAATTTTTCTGATAACCCAATTTCTCATTTTATTTTTTCACTTGTATCTACAAAAATAAAAATACTTTTCCGATAGTTTCATAACATTTTGTTTTGTTTCACAACAATAATTGCAATATTAGACTCAAAACTCAAAAATAATTACTTTTGCAGGGTGAATATACATGAGAAATATATCAAACGATGCATTGAACTTGCTAAAAATGGTTTTGGAACAACGTATCCAAACCCCATGGTAGGCAGTGTAATTGTTTATGAAGATAAAATTATTGGCGAAGGCTGGCACAAAAAAGCCGGCGAACCACACGCCGAAGTAAATGCGGTTCGCTCTGTAAAAGATAAATCGCTATTAAAAAAAGCAACAATTTATGTTAGTTTAGAACCTTGCTCTCATTTTGGGAAAACGCCGCCTTGTTGTGATTTAATTATTGCAAACGAAATCCCGAATGTGGTTGTTGGAACAGTTGATCCCAACGAAAAAGTGGCAGGAAGAGGAATCAAGAAACTTGTTGAAGCGGGAGCAAATGTAACCGTAGGGATTTTAGAAGACGAATGTAACGAACTCAATAAACGCTTTTTTACTTTTCACAAAAAAAAGAGACCTTATATTATATTAAAGTGGGCAGAAAGTCAGGACGGATTTTTAGCTCCCGAAAAAGCAGACGATCAGAAACGCAAACCAGTTTGGATTACTAACAAATATTCCAGACAATTAGTTCATAAATGGCGAAGTGAAGAACAGGCTATTTTAGCCGGTACACAGACGGTTGTTGATGATAATCCGAAATTAAATGTTCGTGATTGGTCAGGAAACAATCCGGTTCGGGTGATTTTAGATCAAAACAACCGAATTTCAAAAGATAGTTTTGTTTTTGATGATAGTGTAAAAACGATTGTGTTTTCGAAATCGGAGGAGAATGTTTCGACTGAAAATACAATTTTTGAGAAGATTGATTTCAATGAAAACCTGATTGAGAATATTTTATCTGTTTTATATGAGCATCAAATTCAATCTATAATTATTGAAGGCGGAAGAAAAACCCTCCAGTCTTTTATAGATCAGAATATTTGGGACGAAGCGAGAATTTTTGTTGGAAAAAATACTTTTGAAAAAGGCACAAAAGCACCAGAACTTCAAAAGAAAAATGCCATTAAAACTTATATTCAAAACGACGAATTAATATACGTAAGAAACCATGATTGATACGATAATTTTTGACTTTGGGGATATTTTTATCAATTTAGATAAACAAGGAACAATTTCAGGTTTGCAAAATTTAGGTTTAACCGAATGGAACGCTGAACTTGACCGTTTGAATTTATTGTATGAAACCGGAGATGTTTCCTATGATGATTTTTTGGGCGGATTTCAGAAACAGCTTCCTAATGCTTCTATTGAAGAAATTCTAAAAGCCTGGAATGCCGTTTTAGCTGATTTTCCTTCTTATCGATTGGATTTCTTAAAAGAGCTTTCAAAAAAATACCGTTTGTTTTTGTTGAGTAATACTGATGCTATTCATATTGCTACTTTTGAAAAAACGGTTGGGATTTCTTTTTATACTGATTTTTATAATTGTTTTGAGAAAGTTCATTTTTCTTTTGAAATCAGAAAACGAAAACCAAATGCGGAGTCGTTTCAACATTTAATTGATGAACATAATTTAATTCCTGAGCAAACGTTATTTGTTGATGATAAAAAAGAAAATACGGATGCTGCCGCTGCTTTAGGTCTTCATGTTTGGAATTTACAAGTTGGCAAGGAAGATGTTGTTGATTTGTTTGATAAAAACATACTATAATATTTTTAGGAGTCCTATAAAATATTTTGCCACAGATTAAAAAGATTAAAAGGATTTCTTTGTTTGAGGTAAAATCTGTGTGAATCCTTTTAATCTGTGGCTAAAAAAACCATTTAGAATATTAAATTTGGAATATAACGATACGTATCAAACCATTGCCAGTGCATCTGAAGAAATTCTTTTTAAGGAAAAAGGGAGTAAATTCTTTGGTTATGCATTTCCTATAGAAAATGAGGATGAAGTCAAACCTATTATTGAGGACTTAAGAAAACTCCATCCGCATGCTGTACATTATTGTTACGCTTATCAATTGGGGACGGCTCCAAAAATTTCGTATCGTGCAAACGATGATGGCGAACCAAGTAATACAGCCGGCGCACCTATATATGGACAAATACAATCTTTTGGAGTAACCAATATCCTTATAGTTGTGGTTCGTATTTTTGGCGGTACAAAATTAGGAGTTGGCGGTTTAATCGCAGCTTATCGAATAACGGCACAAATGACATTAGAAGTTTGCGAAATTGTTGAAAAAACAATTGATGTTCAGTTTTTAATTTCTTTTGATTATAAAAACATGAACAAGGTAATGCGTGTTATAAAGGAAAAAAAGCTGGACATAATTTCTCAGGAAATGGAAATGGATGAAGATTCCGGACTGCCAATTGGTAAGATAATTACTAAAACACGAAAAAAAAATGCCGAATCTATATTCGACATTTTTGATTTAATGTTTGAAATCGATATTAAAATTGTGTAATTTAGTATAAAAACGTAGTTCGTTTTAACAATTACGTTAGCGTTTTAAACAATTCCAAAATATAATCCGGAGGGGCAGTTGGACGACCTGTTTTTAACGAAATAAATACTAAAATAAACACTGCGGTTGTTAATAACTCATTTGCTTCATTATAGATTTCGCAGTCGAATTCGATCTTAACAGATGACTGACTTTTGAACGTTGTATGAATTGTTAAAAGCTCATCATAACGTGCTGATTTTTTATAGTTGATCTGCATCGAAACAATTGGAAGCCCAATTCCGCTTTCTTCCATACTTGCATACGAAATCCCTTTATTTCTAAGCCATTCAACGCGTCCAATTTCAAAATAAGGCACATAATTTCCGTGATAAACAACCCCCATTTGGTCAGTTTCGGAGTAACGAACACGCACTTGCGTTTGATGATTTTTCATTATTTATACATTAAAAAATTTAAACTTACTGAAGTTCTCTTACAACATTTTTTTATAAAATTAGATACCAAAATATTTTTTTTTACAGAAATTTGTTCACATATTTGTTATCCTGAAAAACGGAAAAATTTTGCTCCTATTTTACAGGAGAATCTTTATCAATAATAAAAAAATTTATTTGAATCT